>NZ_JBMGRB010000051.1:0-203 GCF_049060505.1 Achromobacter marplatensis | reverse complement strand
ACCGGCGCGCACAACAGCGTGGTCGAAGCCTCCGGCACGACCGTCACCGGTTCGGTCAGCGTGTCGGCGGAAGCTGGTATCGCCGGCGTCAGCGTCGGCGGCCATGACGTCACCAACGCTTCCACGACCCCGGTCGTCATCACCACCGGCAAGGGCGTGCTGACCATCACGGGTTACGACGCCGCCACCGGCAAGATCACCTA
>NZ_JBMGRB010000050.1:0-203 GCF_049060505.1 Achromobacter marplatensis | reverse complement strand
CCGGCCAACAGCCTGAGCGGCAACGTCGTGGACAACGACGTCAAGGGCGCCGATGCCATCACCGGCGTCACCTGGAATCTTACCGACGCCCAGCGCGCCGAGATCTCCCAGTACGGCACCCTCACCCTCAACCCCAACGGCACCTGGCAGTTCACGCTGGACAACAGCAAGCCGGCCGTGCAAGCACTGGGCGCCACCGACAA
>NZ_JBMGRB010000049.1:0-204 GCF_049060505.1 Achromobacter marplatensis | reverse complement strand
ATTGATCATCAACCGCGAATCCGTCTCCGATGGCGCATTGACCTTCAATCGTAGGATGGGTGGAGCGCGGGGAACCCCGCATAAGAACGACAACGCCAATCGCGCGCAACCCATCATGTGGGCATGCACCGATGCTGCCGCCTTATGTGCATGATCGGCGTCATGCGTGATGGGTTACGTGCGGCATGCGTCCGCGTGCTCGGG
>NZ_JBMGRB010000048.1:0-212 GCF_049060505.1 Achromobacter marplatensis | reverse complement strand
GCGACTTTCCAGTCGAAGGTCGCCCTCACGGACTTGGCCAGCACGTTGCGTAGCGCCAGCCATAGGAGCTTGATGGCTGCCTCATCAGTGGGGAAGTGACCGCGCGTCTTGATGATCTTGCGCAATTGCATGTTCAAGCTCCCGCTTCAGGTCGGGATATCGATCTGGCCACGCTGGAGGAGAGCCACGGCGAGTCCCTGGTTCGCAACAAG
>NZ_JBMGRB010000047.1:0-271 GCF_049060505.1 Achromobacter marplatensis | reverse complement strand
TACCTATCTTCTTCAGCTTGCGCCGAGTACTTGATAAGTACATTTCGTTGTGCTTCTTCCAGATTGTTAAAGAACGATATAGCTGTTGAGTAAAACCCAACTCATAACGCTGCAAGCAGCGCTATGAGTTAGCTTCTACGCGGGACCAAGCATTCTTGACCCCAGCTACAAAAAACAACCGATAAGAGTGGACGCTTAATACGAGCACTTAAGCTCTGAAAGGAGGTGATCCAGCCGCACCTTCCGATACGGCTACCTTGTTACGACTTCA
>NZ_JBMGRB010000046.1:0-271 GCF_049060505.1 Achromobacter marplatensis | reverse complement strand
AGTTTTCGGCAACTGCCAAGCCTGAAACTATAACACAACTTTTGCAGATTATGCAACCGGCTTTTGCCTGACTTGCACCCTATCTTGCAACCCCGCCGCTTTCGCGGCAGCCCTGAATCCAGGGGTTGGTTACCAACTTCAGTTGGCTAGCAATTAGATCCGGGTAAACCCTGAATCGTCATCACCAGCCAAGCCCAAGACTATAGCACGATTTTTGCAGATTGCGCAACTGGCTTTTGCCTGATTTGCTGCAATCCTTGCAATAACCGCT
>NZ_JBMGRB010000045.1:0-285 GCF_049060505.1 Achromobacter marplatensis | reverse complement strand
CCCATCACCGGCCTCCCTTTTAGACGGGTGGCGCGCGTACAGGTGCGAAAAAAGCAAGCAACTATCTGCCGCGCGCCACCCGTCGCTCCACCTCCCCACCTGACGGCGGGGCCAACAGAAAACCACCCGTCAAAAGCGCGCAAGCGACCACCGCAACAACGCCCCGACAACGCGTATGCCGAAAGCGTCCGCCCGCGCGGACGCTTTCGGCGGGCCCCGCAAACCTCGTCAGTAAACCGCACCCTAGCAGCGCGCAAACCAAGACGGCGCAGCTCGTCGTCGGGG
>NZ_JBMGRB010000044.1:0-326 GCF_049060505.1 Achromobacter marplatensis | reverse complement strand
CCCGTCTAAAAGGGAGGCCGGTGATGGGATCCGGCGATGTCGTGCTTCTGACGAATTATCGTCAACGGTGAATTGATCTCCGACGACGCATTGACCGTCAACCGCGAATTCATCTCCGACGGCGCATTGATCATCAACGGCGAATTCATCTCCGACGGCACATTGATCATCAACCGCGAATTCATCTCCGATGGCGCATTGATCTTCAACCGTGAATTCGTCTCCGACGGCGCATTGATCTTCAACGGCGAATTCATCTCCGACGGCGCATTGATCGTCAACCGTGAATTCATCTCCGACGACGCGTTGATCATCAACCGTGAATT
>NZ_JBMGRB010000043.1:0-347 GCF_049060505.1 Achromobacter marplatensis | reverse complement strand
CCCGCGCTCCACCCATCCTACGATTGAAGGTCAATGCGCCATCGGAGACGGATTCGCGGTTGATGATCAATGCGTCGTCGGAGACGAATTCGCCGTTGAAGATCAATGCGTCGCCGGAGACGAATTCACAGTTGAAGATCAATGCGCCATCGGAGACGAATTTACAGTTGACGATCAATGCGTCATCGGAGACGGATTCGCGGTTGATGATCAACGCGTCGTCGGAGATGAATTCGCGGTTGACGGTCAATGCGCCGTCGGAGATGAATCCGCGGTTGATGATCAATGCGTCGCCGGAAATCAATTCACCGTTGACGATAATTCGTCAGAAGCACGACATCGCCGGA
>NZ_JBMGRB010000042.1:0-353 GCF_049060505.1 Achromobacter marplatensis | reverse complement strand
GCCAAGGACGATGCCGCCGGCACCGTCACCGAAGATGCGCCGGCCAACAGCCTGAGCGGCAACGTCGTGGACAACGACGTCAAGGGCGCCGATGCCATCACCGGCGTCACCTGGAACCTCAACGACGCCCAGCGCGCCGAGATCTCCCAGTACGGCACCCTCACGCTTAACGCCAACGGCACCTGGCAGTTCACGCTGGACAACAGCAAGCCGGCCGTGCAAGCACTGGGCGCCACCGACAAGCTGAACTTCACGCTGAACTACACCGTGACCGATGCCGACGGTGATGCCTCCAGCGCCAACCTCAGCTTCAGCATCCAGGGCCAGGCCGACGCGCCTCCGGTCATCACCCC
>NZ_JBMGRB010000041.1:0-367 GCF_049060505.1 Achromobacter marplatensis | reverse complement strand
GCCTTCAGATTCCCTCGGGCGCATCAAGGTTGCGCGCCACCCACCCGACCCCGGCGACGAGCTGCGCCGTCTTGGTTCGCGCGCTGCTAGAGCGCGACTTAATGACGAGGTTTGCGGGGCCCGCCGAAAGTGTCCGCGCGGGCGGACGCTTTCGGCATACGCGTGGTCGTTACGTCGGTGCGGTGGTCGCTTGCGCGCTTTTTGGTGAGTGGTTTTCTGTTGGCCCCGCCGTCAGGTGGGGGAGGTGGAGCGACGGGTGGCGCGCGGCCAGCAGTCGCTTGCTTCGCTAGACCTGTACGCGCGCCACCCGTCTAAAAGGGAGGCCGGTGATGGGATCCGGCGATGTCGTGCTTCTGACGAATTATCG
>NZ_JBMGRB010000040.1:0-371 GCF_049060505.1 Achromobacter marplatensis | reverse complement strand
TACTCGCCCGGCGTGGCGGCGGCCTGTGAGGAGATCGTGGCCGACCCGGCCAATGTCTTCCGATATACGGCGCGCGGCAACCTGGTGGGCGTGATCACCAACGGCACCGCGGTGCTGGGCCTGGGCAACATCGGCGCGCTGGCCTCCAAGCCGGTCATGGAAGGCAAGGCGGTGCTGTTCAAGAAGTTCGCCGGCCTGGACGTCTTCGACATCGAAATCAACGAAACCGACCCGGACAAGCTGGTCGAGATCATTGCCGGGCTGGAAGCCACCTTTGGCGGCATCAACCTGGAAGACATCAAGGCGCCGGAGTGCTTCACCGTCGAGCGCAAGCTCCGTGAACGCATGAAGATCCCGGTCTTTCACGACGA
>NZ_JBMGRB010000039.1:0-401 GCF_049060505.1 Achromobacter marplatensis | reverse complement strand
GACATCAAGGCGCCGGAGTGCTTCACCGTCGAGCGCAAGCTCCGTGAACGCATGAAGATCCCGGTCTTTCACGACGATCAGCACGGCACGGCCATCACGGTATCGGCCGCCTTCATCAACGGCTTGAAGGTCGTGGGCAAAGACATCAAGTCGGTCAAGGTCGTGACCTCGGGCGCGGGCGCCGCCGCCCTGGCCTGCCTGGACCTGATGGTGGACTTGGGCCTGCCGCTGGAAAACATCTGGGTGACGGACCTGGAAGGCGTGGTCTTCGAAGGCCGCACCGTGTTGATGGACCCGGACAAGGCGCGTTTCGCGCAGAAGACGGATGCCCGCAAGCTGGCCGACGTGATCCAGGACGCCGACGTGTTCCTGGGCCTGTCGGCAGGCGGCGTGCTCAAGCC
>NZ_JBMGRB010000038.1:0-426 GCF_049060505.1 Achromobacter marplatensis | reverse complement strand
TGACGATGACCTACTTTCACAGACGTCCGTCCACTATCATCGGCGCGAAGGCGTTTCACTGTCCTGTTCGGGATGGGAAGGAGTGGTACCACCTTGCTATGGTCGTCAAGCGTAACTGCTTGAGCGGCTGTCGACTGCATCAACCGCTCGAATCTTGGTTTACTTCCGGGCTTGCCCGGGTACTGCTTGGGGCGCCGCTTCGGCATTACCCCGTGTTGCTTCAGTACTATTTCAGTACTGCAGGATCCCGGTCTACGCACATAACGGCAAACAACACCGCTGCCCGCTACGCATGGGCTCTCACTATACAAAGACAAAACCCCACAGGATCACCTGTGGGGTTTTGCGTAATAAAAGCCTGACGATGACCTACTTTCACAGACGTCCGTCCACTATCATCGGCGCGAAGGCGTTTCACTGTCCTGT
>NZ_JBMGRB010000037.1:0-428 GCF_049060505.1 Achromobacter marplatensis | reverse complement strand
GCCACCGGCGCGCACAACAGCGTGATCGAAGCCTCCGGCACGACCGTCACCGGTTCGGTCAGCGTGTCGGCGGAAGCCGGTATCGCCGGCGTCAGCGTCGGCGGCCATGATGTCACCAACGCTTCCACCACCCCGGTCGTCATCACCACCGGCAAGGGCGTGCTGACCATCACGGGTTACGACGCCGCCACCGGCAAGATCACCTACTCCTACAAGGAGACCGGCGGCGCCGACGACCACTCCGCGGGCGAGGACGCCGTGCGCGATATCTTCCAGGTCTCGGTCAAGGATCTGGCGGGCCAGACCCACAGCGATGACCTGGTCATCCAGATCATCGACACGGCACCGGTTGCCAAGGACGATGCCGCCGGCACCGTCACCGAAGATGCGCCGGCCAACAGCCTGAGCGGCAACGTCGTGGACAACGA
>NZ_JBMGRB010000036.1:0-474 GCF_049060505.1 Achromobacter marplatensis | reverse complement strand
CAGCGGCGGCAAAGCGCCCGGACCCGTCCAGATCGCCAGTGTTGGCCTTCCCGGCGGCACGGTCGTGCGCAGTGTGTCCAACCCTGCCACCATTCCCGATAGCCAGCTCTTCGCCGTCAACGGTAGGCCGGACGCACCCTATATCGTGGCAACGGACCCGCGCTTCATCGGCCAGCGCCCGACCGTGTCCAGCGACTACCTGTTCGATCTATTGCGCCAGCCGGGCGCGCCGGTCGGCAATGCCGGTGCCACGGGCGCCATCAACGCCGGCCTTGGCAACAGCCCGGGCGGCTTGAACGCGCTGCTCCCCGCCGGCGCAAAATTCCTGACCCCGTCCGGCCAGCCCCGCCGCCTGGGCGACGGCTTCTACGAACAGAAACTTGTCGCTGACCAGATCCTGGCCACCACCGGCCAGCGCTTCCTGGAAGGCTTCGGCAACAACGACAGCCAGTACAAACAGCTGCTTGCCAACGG
>NZ_JBMGRB010000035.1:0-545 GCF_049060505.1 Achromobacter marplatensis | reverse complement strand
TGAAGTCGTAACAAGGTAGCCGTATCGGAAGGTGCGGCTGGATCACCTCCTTTCAGAGCTTAAGTGCTCGTATTAAGTGTCCACTCTTATCGGTTGTTTGATATAGCTGGGATCAGTTGTAGGCTTGGGTCGAGGGAATCTTCCCTGGGTCTTCAGCTACCTGACTACTGATCCGAGAAGGTTTTGGGTCTGTAGCTCAGTTGGTTAGAGCACCGTCTTGATAAGGCGGGGGTCGTTGGTTCGAATCCAACCAGACCCACCAAAGTATTTCGCGTAGTGCTAGTCACTGTGTGGGATATGGGGGTGTAGCTCAGCTGGGAGAGCGCCTGCTTTGCAAGCAGGATGTCATCGGTTCGATCCCGTTCACCTCCACCATTGATTCTCAAATACTCACCGGGTGGTGATGTAGAGGCTAACTCATAGCGCTGTCTGCAGCGTTATGAGTTAGGTTTTACCTAACAGCTATATTCGTTCTTTAACAATCTGGAAGAAGCACAACGAAATGTACTTATCAAGTACTCGGCGCAAGCTGAAGAAGATAGGTA
>NZ_JBMGRB010000034.1:0-784 GCF_049060505.1 Achromobacter marplatensis | reverse complement strand
CCGCCGTCGGCGGGCGGGGTTTCCAACAACCGCTATACCCAATTCAACGTGGGCCCGTCGGGCGTAGTGCTGAACAACAGCGGGGGGGCCAGCCAATCCCAATTAGCCGGCCAAGTCGCCGGCAACGTCATGTTGGGCAACCAGCGTGCAACGACGATCCTGAACCAGGTCACGGCGCCAAACCCGTCGCAATTGCTGGGCACGCTGGAAGTCGCGGGCAACCGCGCCAATATCATCGTCGCCAACCCGGCGGGCATCACTTGCAATGGCTGCGGGTTCTTGAACGCAACCCGTGCCACCTTGACAACCGGGCGGCCGCAAGTCGGGCCGGACGGGAGCATTGCGCTGGACGTGGCCGCGGGCAAGATCCGCGTGGAGGGCGAAGGCCTGTACGGGGCTAATGTCAGCCAGGTCGACCTGATTGCCCGAAGCCTGGAGATTAACGCCGGCGTGTGGGCGGATCGGCTCAACGTAACCGCGGGCGCGTCGCGCGTCGATTATTCGACAGGCGCCGTATCGGCGCAGAGTGGCGAGGGGGCTCCGCCTGCCTTGGCGTTGGATACCGCGGCCTTGGGCGGCATGTACGCGAATAGCATCCGCTTGATTGGCACCGAGGCCGGCGTGGGTGTGAATGTCGGCGGAAACCTGATCGCCCTGACGGGCGACCTGCAGGTCAGCGCCGCAGGCGATGTACGCATCGCGCCTGGCGCCACCATGCAGGCGGCGCGCGATCTGCGGGCGTCGGCGGGGCGCGACTTGACGGTTGATGGGGCTGCGCAGGCGG
>NZ_JBMGRB010000033.1:0-808 GCF_049060505.1 Achromobacter marplatensis | reverse complement strand
AAGCTCCCGCTTCAGGTCGGGATATCGATCTGGCCACGCTGGAGGAGAGCCACGGCGAGTCCCTGGTTCGCAACAAGAAGAATCGGCATGACCTGAGCACCAGCCAGGAAATTGGTACCAATATCGCTGCGGGCGGCAACGTCACGTTGATCGCAGGACAGGACGTCAACGCGCGTGCGGCGGATGTCACGGCGGGTGAGCAATTGGCCGTTGGCGCGAGCCGTGACATCAACCTGACTGCAGGCGTGCAGTGCGGTTCGACCTACGTCGAATCGCACTATAAGACCAAAGGCTCCTGTCGTCGAAGACCACGCATACCAAGACGGCCCTTGACTGGGAACAGTCGCTGGCTACCACCTTCACTGGCGACACGGCCGTGCTAATGGCCGGACGTGATCTCACTGTGGCGGGCGCGAACGTTGGCGGGCAGAAGGAATAAGAACCTCGACAAGGTCGCCCGCATGAAGGCGGAGGTGACAGCGAAAGCGATCGCCACGTGCGCCGATGACAATAGCTGCTTGCACGCGGAGTTCGATCGAGCCGATGAGATGGCGGCCGCGTATGACGTGGCGCTTACGCTGAACCACTACCCGCAACTGAGCAAGGAAAAGGCCGACACACTTGCGCAAGCCGTGCTTGACCTGGCCCGGGGGGTGTCAAACGCAAGCGCGTTGTATGAGGTCTTGACAGGAAAGACGGCGACAGGGGATGAGGCAAATCGCTTCTTCGCTGGTATTGGCCTATTGCCAGTGCTTGAGGTAGTTGGTGCAAAAGACACCACTCGCTTCATCGATGGCATCGAGGTTGT
>NZ_JBMGRB010000032.1:0-1158 GCF_049060505.1 Achromobacter marplatensis | reverse complement strand
CCGTCGCATGATGACGGCCTGACGGCTACGGGCAGGCCGGCCATCCCCTCACTGACGAAGACCACGCGTCCGTCCACAATGATCTGCCCCTTGGCCCTGACCTTCAGGACGCGCTCTCCCGGCGCGTACTCGATCGCAGGCAACTTGGCGGGATAAGGGCGGGGACTGGGCCGGTAGCGCGATAGGGGCGGCATCTGCCCTAGCGCCTGGTGCGGCCTGATGTGGTTGTACTGTTCGCGCCAACGGTCCATGGCCTGCTGGCAAGCGAGTAGGTTGCTAAACCCCCGCGCTTGGAGCAGCTCTCGCTTGAGGGTTCGATGCAGGCGCTCGAGCTTGCCCTGGGTCTGCGGGTGGTGGGGACGGCTATGACTGATACGCACGCCCAGACGCATGAGCCAGACCTCCAGGCCCGTCAGGCCGGTGCCGCGCACCGAGGCCCAGGATGGGCCGTTGTCTGCCGTGATCCGTTCGGGCAACCCATAGCGGCGGAACACCGCCTTCAAGTGCTGTTGGACCGTGCTGCTGCGCTCATCGCCACAAGCCTGTATGCACAACGCGTACCGCGAGTGGTCATCCAACAGTGTCAGCGGATGGCAGCGCCCGTGACGGGCATCCGTCAAGGGAAAATGTCCCTTGAAGTCCATCTGCCACAGCACGTTCGGTGCTTCATGCTCGAACCGCTGGGTTGCCGTTGCCGCGCCCGAGTCCTCGCCTGACACCTGGCAACCGTGGCGTCGCAAAATGGCCGCGATCGTGCTGGGCGCCGGCGCAGTCGTCTGCTCAAGCAGTGCTCGCAACTTGCGTGGCCCCCAGTACGGGAAGCGCTTGTGCAGCGCTAAAACCGCAAGCTCGACCTGCGTGGAGGTACGGCAAGGGCTGCAGGTCGGTCGGCGAGACATATCCTGCAACCCAGGCGGGCCGTTCTGCTCATAGCGGCCCAACCACTTATACGCGGTCTTGGCACTGATATCGAAACGGCGGCACAGTTCACGGATGTTGCTACCTGGCCGCCGGGCCAGCTGAACGAACTCGAAACGGCAGGACATAAGGCTCGACTCCTTCCACGGCATCGCTCGCTCCTAAAAACGGCCATACCGTGATGCTAGAAGTGTTACCTATGTCTCCGAACACCTGTTACCCATGTCCCCGGTCCGTACA
>NZ_JBMGRB010000031.1:0-1312 GCF_049060505.1 Achromobacter marplatensis | reverse complement strand
TGGCGGCGCAGGCGGCGGCCACGCCCGACGCGCCGGCGTTGGCGATGGGCGGTGTCAGCCTGCGCTACGCGGAACTGGATGCCCGAACCAATCAGTTGGCGCATGCGCTGCGAGCCGCCGGCATCGGCCCGGAAACCCGGGTCGGCGTGCTGATGACGCGCTCTGTCGAGATGGTGGTGGCGCTGCTGGGCGTGATGAAGGCGGGCGCGGCGTATGTGCCGATCGATCCGGAACTGCCCAGTGAACGGCTGAGCTACTTGTTCGAAGACAGCCAGGCGGCCTTGCTGCTGACCCAGTCACTGTGGCAGAAGCAACTGCCTGCCGATGCGCCGCAAGCCTGGGCGCTGGATACAACGGACCTGTCCGCGTATCCGTCCACGCCGGTCGGCCATGTGCCTCATCCCGAGCAAGCCGCTTATGTAATCTACACCTCAGGCTCGACCGGCAAGCCCAAGGGCGCGGTGAATCGCCACGGCGCGTTGGCGCAGCGCTTGGACTGGATGCAGCAGGCCTATCCGCTAAGCGCCGCCGATACGGTCTTGCAAAAAACCCCGTTCGGCTTTGACGTGTCGGTCTGGGAGTTCTTCTGGCCCTTGATGGTCGGTGCCCGCCTGGCGGTCGCCGAACCCGGCGAACACCGCGACCCGCAGGCGCTGGCGGCGCGGATCGCCGCGCAGGGCGTCACGACCTTGCACTTCGTGCCCTCGATGCTGTCGGCGTTCCTGGCTGGCGGCGTGGCTTCGCATCATGTTCCGACGCTTCGCCGCATCGTGTGCAGCGGCGAAGCGCTGCCGGGCGAACTGCGCGACCGTTGCTTCGCCGCCTTGCCCGGCGTGGCGTTGAACAACCTGTACGGTCCGACCGAAGCCGCGATCGACGTCACCTTCCACGACTGCGCCCAAGACGAAACCGGCCCCGTCCCGATCGGCGCGCCCATCACCGGCACGCAGGTCTATGTGCTGGACGCGGACCTGAACCTTTCCCCGCCGGGCGTGGCGGGCGAACTCTACCTGGGTGGCGCCGGGCTGGCGCGCGGCTACTTGTCGCGCCCCGGCCTGACGGCCGAACGCTTCGTGGCCAACCCCTTTGGAGACGGCCGCCTGTACCGCACCGGCGACCGCGTGCGCTGGACCGACGCTGGCGAACTCGACTATCTGGGCCGCCTGGACTTCCAGGTGAAGATCCGCGGCCTGCGCATCGAATTGGGCGAAATAGAATCCCGGCTGCTAAGCCAGCAAGGCGTGCGCGAAGCGGTGGTGGCTGCCGTTGAAGGCCCGGGTGGCGGGCAACGCCTGGTGGCCTATGTCGCGCC
>NZ_JBMGRB010000030.1:0-1896 GCF_049060505.1 Achromobacter marplatensis | reverse complement strand
GCCTTACCGGCCCCGGTGTTCGACGATCAAGCCGACGCCACGCCGCCAGAAGGCCCGACGGAAACCGCCATCGCCGCAATCTGGGCCGACGTGCTGGGCTGCGCCACCGTTGGCCGTGATGCCAACTTCTTTGAACTCGGTGGCCATTCGCTCAGCGTGCTGCGAATGCATCGGGCATTGACGGCGATGGCGCCGGACTTTCCCATGCGTATGTGCTTCGAGCATTCCCGCCTGTCGGCGCTTGCCGCGGCACTGGATGCGCATCAGTCACAACAACAAGACAAGGACACGGCGTTGCGCAGTATGTCTGATTTGCTGGCCGCGCTGGAGGATTGAATGGAACTGGAAAAGACCGCCATCGCGCGCCGATTTGCCGCGCTGACGCCTGAGAAACAGGCGAAATTCCTGGAAGCCTTGCGTGCGCAACGCATTGATTTCGCGCAGTTACCTATCGTGCCGCAGGCCGAGGGCCAGCGTGGGGCGCTGTCCTTTGCGCAGCAACGCCAATGGTTCCTGTGGCGGCTTGATCCGCAAAGCAGCGCCTATCACATCTCGGGCGCGCAACGCCTGCGCGGGCCGCTGGACCTGCAGGCCTTGCAAGCCGCCTTCCAGACGCTGTGGCAGCGCCATTCCGCGCTGCGCACCGTGTTCGAATCGCTGCCCGATGGCACGGCGCGGCAACGGGTGCGCGACGACCTTGCGTTCCAGGTGGATATTGCCGACCTGAGCGCTTCGGATGCGCCCGAGCTGGGCGCCGCGCTGCAACGCCTGCGCCAGCAGCCGTTCGACTTGGAACAGGGGCCCCTGCTGCGCGTGCGGGTATGGCGGCTGGCTCCCCAAGAGCATGTGTTGGCGTTGGTTGTACATCACAGCGTCGCCGACGGCTGGTCCATGCAGGTGCTGTTGGAAGAGTTTGCGACGGCCTATGCCGCCATTCTTTCCGGTAATGAACCGGTGTTGCCCGCGCTTGCCATCGATGTGCAGGACCATGCGCTGTGGCAGCGCCACTGGATGGATGCGGGAGAATCCGAACGCCAATTGGCCTATTGGCGCGCGCATTTGGGTGACGAAGAGGCGGCGCTGTCCTTGCCGGCCGACTTGCCGCGCGATCCCGGCTATCCCTATGAGGCCGCGCGCCATCCCTTGACGGTGGATCCGTCTTTAACCGCGGCCCTGCGTGCCCGGGCAGCGGCCAGTGGCACCACCTTGTTCACGGTGCTGCTTGCAGCCTATCAGACCTTGTTGCACCGCATCACCTGCACCGAGGATGTCCGTATCGGCGTGCCGCTGGCCAATCGAGCCCGTGTCGAGACGCAGCATCTGGTGGGATTCCTGGCGGGCACGCAAGTGCTGCGTGGACGGCCGCGCGGGTCCATCCGGCTGAGCGAGCTGCTACACGAAGCGCGGGAAGCCGTGCATGGCGCACAGGCGCATCCTGACCTGCCGTTTGAACAATTGGTCGACAGTCTGGCCCCGCAACGAAAAGCCGGTCAAAGCCCGCTGTTCCAGGCAATGCTGAACCACACGCGCGAACGTGGCGACGCGGCGCTGGCGCTGCCTGGGCTGACCGCTTCGGACGTGGACCTGGGCGGCCAGGCCGCCCAGTTCGACCTGACGCTAAACAGCAATGAGTCGCCGGACGGCCGCCTGGATGTGACGCTGATCTATGCGTCGCCGCTGTTCGCGCCGGCTACCGTCACGCGGTGGGCCGACGACCTGTTGCGCATTCTGCAAGCGCTGGCGCATGAACCCGAACGTCTGATTGCGGACGTCGCGCCGTTGCCGGATACGGCACGGACCGCACTGCTGGCGCAAGGCAACGGCGGCGCGGCGCGCAGGGTGCCGAGCGTGCCGGAGCAGCTGGCGGCGCAGGCGGCGGCCACGCCCGACGCGCCG
>NZ_JBMGRB010000029.1:0-2084 GCF_049060505.1 Achromobacter marplatensis | reverse complement strand
CTTAATACGAGCACTTAAGCTCTGAAAGGAGGTGATCCAGCCGCACCTTCCGATACGGCTACCTTGTTACGACTTCACCCCAGTCATGAATCCTACCGTGGTAATCGCCCCCCTTACGGTTAGGCTAACTACTTCTGGTAAAACCCACTCCCATGGTGTGACGGGCGGTGTGTACAAGACCCGGGAACGTATTCACCGCGACATGCTGATCCGCGATTACTAGCGATTCCGACTTCACGCAGTCGAGTTGCAGACTGCGATCCGGACTACGATCGGGTTTCTGGGATTGGCTCCCCCTCGCGGGTTGGCGACCCTCTGTCCCGACCATTGTATGACGTGTGAAGCCCTACCCATAAGGGCCATGAGGACTTGACGTCATCCCCACCTTCCTCCGGTTTGTCACCGGCAGTCTCATTAGAGTGCCCTTTCGTAGCAACTAATGACAAGGGTTGCGCTCGTTGCGGGACTTAACCCAACATCTCACGACACGAGCTGACGACAGCCATGCAGCACCTGTGTTCCGGTTCTCTTGCGAGCACTTCCAAATCTCTTCGGAATTCCAGACATGTCAAGGGTAGGTAAGGTTTTTCGCGTTGCATCGAATTAATCCACATCATCCACCGCTTGTGCGGGTCCCCGTCAATTCCTTTGAGTTTTAATCTTGCGACCGTACTCCCCAGGCGGTCAACTTCACGCGTTAGCTGCGCTACTAAGGCCCGAAGGCCCCAACAGCTAGTTGACATCGTTTAGGGCGTGGACTACCAGGGTATCTAATCCTGTTTGCTCCCCACGCTTTCGTGCATGAGCGTCAGTGTTATCCCAGGAGGCTGCCTTCGCCATCGGTGTTCCTCCGCATATCTACGCATTTCACTGCTACACGCGGAATTCCACCTCCCTCTGACACACTCTAGCCCGGTAGTTAAAAATGCAGTTCCAAAGTTAAGCTCTGGGATTTCACATCTTTCTTTCCGAACCGCCTGCGCACGCTTTACGCCCAGTAATTCCGATTAACGCTTGCACCCTACGTATTACCGCGGCTGCTGGCACGTAGTTAGCCGGTGCTTATTCTGCAGGTACCGTCAGTTTCACGGGGTATTAGCCCATGACGTTTCTTTCCTGCCAAAAGTGCTTTACAACCCGAAGGCCTTCATCGCACACGCGGGATGGCTGGATCAGGGTTTCCCCCATTGTCCAAAATTCCCCACTGCTGCCTCCCGTAGGAGTCTGGGCCGTGTCTCAGTCCCAGTGTGGCTGGTCGTCCTCTCAAACCAGCTACGGATCGTCGCCTTGGTGAGCCGTTACCCCACCAACTAGCTAATCCGATATCGGCCGCTCTAATAGTGCAAGGTCTTGCGATCCCCTGCTTTCCCCCGTAGGGCGTATGCGGTATTAGCTACGCTTTCGCGTAGTTATCCCCCGCTACTAGGCACGTTCCGATACATTACTCACCCGTTCGCCACTCGCCACCAGACCGAAGTCCGTGCTGCCGTTCGACTTGCATGTGTAAGGCATCCCGCTAGCGTTCAATCTGAGCCAGGATCAAACTCTTCAGTTTAATCTCTGTATTTGTTTCGTATTCTTGGTCC
Source organism: Achromobacter marplatensis (assembly GCF_049060505.1). GTDB lineage: Bacteria > Pseudomonadota > Gammaproteobacteria > Burkholderiales > Burkholderiaceae_B > Achromobacter > Achromobacter marplatensis_A. The sequence continues at coordinate 498 of NZ_JBMGRB010000029.1, read as the reverse complement.
GAATAAATCCGAACCAGGTCATACGTCGCTACTCAAAGGAAGTGAGGTATGTTCTTAAACTTGACGTCTAAGGTACTTCACTTCTAGTGAGCACTTGATTTCATTGTGCTTGTGAAGAAGCCAGGGCTTAACGCCCAACTTCATCACAGTGCATCGCATCAAGCGCCCACACTTATCGGTTGTTTAATTGTTAAAGAGCGGTACTGCTAAATTCTTTACTGCCACATCGCTGAACCCGCCAGCTTCGCCCGGCTTTTGCCTTGCGTTGCTTGCTGTTTTCAGCAGCAGAGAGGCGAGATTATGAAGGAGTTTTTATCGCCTGTCAAGTCAGCTTTGTTCGCTCTCGCGCCCCGCTTTCTTGCCTGCGACCCCTTCAGGTCTGCTCTCTTTAGCAGCTATCGAAATATCAGGGTTAACCCTAAGTTTTCGGCAACTGCCAAGCCTGAAACTATAACACAACTTTTGCAGATTATGCAACCGGCTTTTGCCTGACTTGCA
>NZ_JBMGRB010000028.1:0-2703 GCF_049060505.1 Achromobacter marplatensis | reverse complement strand
CGCCACCATGCAGGCGGCGCGCGATCTGCGGGCGTCGGCGGGGCGCGACTTGACGGTTGATGGGGCTGCGCAGGCGGTGGGCGCCGTGGCGCTTACCGCGGGCCGCAATGCGCAAATCAAGGGCGCGGTGGGCGCCGGGGGCCCCGTGGACGTGGATGCCGCGGGCGACGTCGTCGTCGCCGCGCAAGGTGCGTTGCAGACTCAGGGCGCGCTGCGCATCGCGGCCGGGCAGGACTTGTCTTTGGGTGGCTTCTTGCTGATGGGCGGCCAGGACGTGCGTGCCGAGTCCGGCCGCAACGTTCGGATAGGCGGCATGACGCCGACGACCAGCGTGCCCCCGCCGACGACCGGCGGGCCGAACACGGCACCTGCGGCAGACGCTGGCGGATCGTCCGGGGGCGGCGCGCCTTCGAATGCCACTGCCGGCGCTGCGCCTGCGGGTTCTGACTCAATCGGCCGGGTCACCGCAAACGGTGCAATCGCGTTGCAGGCGGGACGAGATATGGTGCTGCCCGGGCAGGTCACCGCCGCAGGCGCGCTGCGCGCGCAGGCTGGTGCGGACCTGATTGCAGGCGCGGGAGCCCAATTGCAGTCCGGCGGCGCGTCGGCCATACGCGCCGGCGCAGACCTGGGCTTGGGTGGCCGGGTCGCCGCGCGCGGCGATGTCTTGCTGATGGCGGGGCGCGACGCGCGGATGTCGGGCGAAGGCGCTGCCAGCGGCCGCATCGCCATGGAGGCGGGGCGTGAACTGCGGCTTGAGGTGCCGGCCCAATGGCAGGCCGAAGGCGGCGCAGGCGTGAAGGCAGGCGGCGACATGGCGCTGGCTGGCACGCTGCGCGCCAATGGCGACTTAGGCTTTTCGGCGGGCGGCAAGCTTGTCGTCGATGGCGTCCTTGCGGCTGCCTCGGGCGGCCTGGATGGCGTCGCAGGCGGCGATATCTCGGTGGGCTCCCAGGCGCAACTGGCAGCGGCGGACCGTGTCGGGCTGACGGCCGGAGGCGGACTGCAGAGCTTTGGCAAGATCACGTCGCTGAAGGATTTGTCGTTACGGGCGGCGCGCAATCTAACCTTGGAAGGCCAGACGCTTGCCAGCGGTGATCTGCGGCTCCAGGCAGGCGAAACGTTGACGGCGTCGGCCGCTTCGCGCCTGCAGGCGGATGGTTCGGTCGCGGCCGATGCGGCCACGGCGTCGCTGGCCGGCCAGGTAATAGCCGGCCAAGCGGCGCAAGTCAGCACGCGGGGCGACCTACGCGTGGACGGGACCTTGTTGGCCGACGCGGGCACGCTTAAGGCGATCAGCAACGGCGACATGACATTGGGCAGCGCAAGCGTGTTGCAGGCAGGGCAGCAACTTGACGCGCAGGCGGGTGGCAAGCTTCTAGCCGCCGGCACCATCACGGGCGAAAAAGATATCTTTTTGTCGGCGGGGGCGAACGCCGAACTGAACGGCAAGACGGTTGCCGACGGCACCCTGCGCGCCGAAACAGGCGCCGACCTAAGCATCGGCCAGGCGGGCCTGGCGCAGGGCAGCGGCAAGCTGCTCTTGAACGCGGGGCAAGACCTGCGCATCGCCGGCACCGCCGGCACCGCCAACACCGCGCAGGCCACGGGCGGCACGCTGCAGGCCCAGGCGGGCCGGGACCTGACCGTGAGCGGCATCGTGACGGCCAGTTCGCCGGCCAGCCTGTCTGCCGTGGGCAACATGAACATCGATGGCATGGTGGCCGCGTTGGCGGGCGGCCTGACGGCGGATGCCGGGGGCCAGTTGCGCGTTGGCGCCGGGGGCCGCATGCAGGCCGCGCGCGACCTGTCCGCGCAAGCGGGCGCCGATCTGGATTCCGACGGCGTCATCGTTGCTGGCGGCGCCCTGACGCTTGCGGCATCGGGCGATGCGCGCCTCGGCGGCACCGCCGCCGCGCTTGGCGACGCATCGGCCGGGAATCTGCGGCTGTCCGGCGGGCGCGACGTGATCGTCAAGCAGGGCGGGCAGGTACAAGCCGCCGGCACGCTGACGGCGCAGGCCCTGCGCGACCTGAACGCTGGCGGCGCATTGGCGTCGGTGCAGGACATGGTGCTGGCCGCAGCGCGCGACGTCCGTGTGGACGGCACGGCGGCCAGCGATGCGCGATTGAACCTGGCGGGCCGCCATGTGACGGTGGGCGCGACGGGTCTTGCGCAAGCCGCCGATACGCTGACGGCAACGGCGCAAGGCACGCTGCTTGCCGAGGGCCGCATGCTTGCGGGCGTGTCGCAAACGATCAGCGCCGAAGACGGCATGAGGGTGAACGGCACGATCGCCGCGCTGCAAGGCGGACTGACGATGAGCACGGCGCGCGGCGATTTGATCCTGGGCGCCGCATCGACACAGCAAGCGGGCGGCGCCCTCGCGGCTACGGCGGGCGGCGCGTTGCAGGCATTGGGCTCGGCGGCTGCCGGGCAAGGCATGACGCTGGCTGCGGGCACGGACGCCATGCTGGGCGGCGTAACGGCAACACAGGCCGGCGGCCTGACCGTCAATGCCGTCGGCAATCTGACAACGACGGCGGATAGCCGCATTCAATCCGCCCAAGGACTGGATTTCCAGGCCGGCGGCGCGCTGCATAACGCAGGCGTACTTTCCGCCACTGGCGCGGCCAGCCTGCGGGCAGGAACCACGCTGGACAACACGGGCTCGGTGCTGGCGGGCGGCGACGTAACCGCGAC
>NZ_JBMGRB010000027.1:0-3204 GCF_049060505.1 Achromobacter marplatensis | reverse complement strand
CAGTTCCGCGTAGCGCAGGCTGACACCGCCCATCGCCAACGCCGGCGCGTCGGGCGTGGCCGCCGCCTGCGCCGCCAACTGCTCCGGCACGCTTGGCACCCTGCGCGCCGCGCCGCCGTTGCCTTGCGCCAGCAGTCCTAGCCGATCGGACGGCGATGCGCTATCCAGTTCCGATACCGTTTGGTCCGCATCCGCCAGCATCGCCCGCAATACGCAGTCGAATGCCTTGGCCAACGCTTCGACCCGGCCGGCCGCCAGCTTGTCGCGCCGATACACGTAGCGCAGGTTCAGCACGGGCGTCCCGCCGTCGGCGCGCAAGGCGGCTTCCAGCGTCAGCGGGTAATGGGTGGGATCGCTGTTGTGCACCGCTCCAATGCCCAGCCCCCCCGGTTCGGCATCCCGAAGCGCCGCATCGATCGGATAATTTTCGAATACAACTAACGTGTCGAACAACGCCTGGCCGCCCTGCCCGGCCCAGCGTTGAATGTCATAGAGCGGCGTGTGTTGATAGTCCAGCGCCGCAAGGCTTCTGGCCTGCAAGGCGCGCAGCCAGTCGCCCACGTGTTGCGCCGACGCGGCCGGGCAAACCACGGGAACCGTGTTGATGAACAGCCCCAGCAGCGTTTCCGCGCCCGGCAACTCTGCCGGACGGCCCGATGATGTGGCGCCAAACGCCACCGCCGACTGCCCGAGTTCGCGCTGCAGCACGCGCGCCCATGCCGCTTGCACCAATGTATTGGGAGTGACCCGTTGCTGGCGTGCGTATGCGACCAGCCTGGCGCTGTCTTCGACGCTGAAACGGCGCAGGATCTCGCCATGCCCGGTGTCGTGGCCCGAGCCGCCAGCGGCCAACAGCGAAGGCTCTGCAAGCGGCGCCAGTTCCGCCGTCCACCAGCTTTGCGCCGTGGCGCCGTCCTGGCGTGCCAGCCAGGCCAGGTAGTCGCGATAGCGGGCCGAGGGCGCGGCCACCGCGCCGCCCTGATAAGCACGCAGCACTTCGCCCAGCAGGCGCGAGGTGCTCCATCCATCCAGCAGCAGGTGATGGCTGGTCCACAGCAGCCGATACTCGGTATCGGCGGTACGCGCGAGCACCCAGCGCATCAGCGGCGGCGCGGCCAGATCAAAGGGCCGCATCCGCTCTTCGCTTGCCAATGCCTGCAACTCCACGGCGACGTCCGGACGGCCACGCCAATCTACCTCGCGCCACGGCAAGTCCACGTCCCGAGCGACCCACTGGATGGGCGTGCCGCCCGGCGCCTCCGCGAAGCCGGTGCGCAGGGCCTCGTGCCGTCCCAAGGCGGCGCTCCATGCCGCCCGCAAGCGCGCGGGATCCAGGTCGCGCAGGTCTACCTGCAACTGCGTAACGTACAACCCCGCCTCGGCTTCGACCCTGGCGTGGAACATCATGCCCGCCTGCATCGGCGATACGCCGTACAGGTCTTGCACCCGCGGCCACGGCAGCGCCAGGGCGTCCAGTTGAGGCTGCGCCAGCCCCGCAAGCGGAAAATCGGACGGCGTGGCACCGCGCGCGCCAACCGCGCAATGCGCGATCAGCGCCAGCAACGCATCGCGATACTGGTCTGCCCAGGCCCGGGCGCGCGCCTCGCTGAGCCGAGCCCGGCTGTAGCTGAGGGTCATGGTCAGTTGCCCCTGGAAGACCTGCCCATCCACCGATAACTCGTGCCAAAGCGCCGCCCCGCTGTCCAGCGCGTCGCCCGCCGGCTCGGCGGCGGGCGTCCAGCCTTGAACGTCGCCAAAGCTGCCGTCGAACTGGCCTAGATAGTTGAACAGCACGGGCGATGCCGCCAATGCCAGGCCCCGATGCAGCGCGCCGTGGCCCAAGCCGCGGCGCGGCACCGCTCGCAACGTTTCCTTCACGCGCTTAAGCGCTTGGCCATCGTCTCCGCTGGCGTCCAGGACCACCGGGTACAGGTTCGTGAACCACCCCACGGTGCGCGAAACGTCCGGCGCGCCGGGATCGGCCTCGCGGCCATGACCCTCCACGTCGATGCGGACGCGGGCTTGCCCCGTCACCCGCGCCAACATGCGCGCAAGCGCGGTCAATAGCACATCGTTGATCTGCGTGCGGTAGGCGGCGGGCACCTGTTTCAGCAGCGCCAAGGTCTGCGCGGCCGTCAATGTGAAGCCGGTGGACGCGCGCAAGCCCGCGTTGGCCGGCGCGTCGAGGGCATCCACGGGCAGCGGCGTTGCCGGGCCCGGGTCAGCGACGGCGCGCCAGTAGGCTCGCTCGGCAGCGTCCATTTTTTCCGGCAAGCCGGCGATATAGCGGGTCCACTCGCCAAAGTGCGCCGTCTTGGCCGGCAACCGCGTCGGGCGGCCCTGCCGCGCCGCCTGGTACGCCGCCTGCAAGTCTTCCAGCAGAATGCGCCATGACACGCCGTCGACCACCAGATGGTGAACCGCCAGCAGCAGGCGGGCGCTGCCATCGGCCATGCGCACCGACAACGCCCGCAACAATGGCCCCTGCGACAGCGTCAGGCTGCGCTGGGCCTCGTTGCAGCGGGCGGCCAATTCCTCGGCATCGGCGGCATGCGCGGTCCATAGCAGATCGGTTTGCACATCATCTTCGGCATAGCGCTGGGTCCAGCCCTGGCAGGCTTCGTAGAAGCGAAGCCGCAGGCTGTCATGATGCGCGACCAGTTGCGCCAATGCCGCGCGCAAGGCGGATTCGTCCAGCGCTTCGGGCGGCCTCAGCAACACGGCCTGATTCCAGTGGCTGCGCACCGGCATGGCTTGCCGGAAGAATTCCGCCTGAATTGGCAACAACGGGATTTCGCCGGTTGCGGGCGTCTGTATCGCCGCCGTCTGGCCGACCAAGGGTTGCGCGACGGCGGCCAACCGCGCCACCGTCTGGTGTTCGAAGACATCCCGAGGATGGATAGCCCAGCCCCGTTGGCGCAGCCGCGCCACGATCTGCAAACTAAGAATGGAGTCGCCGCCCAGTTCAAAGAAGTTGGCGTCGCGGCCAACGGAGGCGCAGCCCAGCACGTCGGCCCAGATGGCGGCGATGGCGGTTTCCGTCGGGCCTTCTGGCGGTGTGGCGTCGGCTTGATCGTCGAACACCGGGGCCGGTAAGGCCTTGCGGTCGATCTTGCCGTTGGTACTGAGCGGCAAGGCGTCCAGCGCGATGATGCGCGACGGCACCATGTAATCCGGCAACTCGCGGACCAGCGCGGCGCGTAG
>NZ_JBMGRB010000026.1:0-3368 GCF_049060505.1 Achromobacter marplatensis | reverse complement strand
CACTATCATCGGCGCGAAGGCGTTTCACTGTCCTGTTCGGGATGGGAAGGAGTGGTACCACCTTGCTATGGTCGTCAGGCGTAACTCGTTGAGCTGCTGCGTGTTAACGCAACCGCTCCAATCTTGGAAGAAACACAACGTGTGGATGATCAGAGACGCGCTCGATGATCATGCACAGGGGGGTCGTAATTGGTGTTGGCTGGCTGCCGACGGTGCAGCCAGATTTTGTATTGAACGACACTTGGAACGCTATATCACCAGGTCAATAACCATCAGTGTTATAGGATCAAGCCTCACGAGCAATTAGTATCGGTTAGCTTAACGCATTACTGCGCTTCCACACCCGACCTATCAACGTCCTGGTCTCGAACGACTCTTTAGGGGGATCAAGTCCCCGGGATACCTAATCTTCAGACGAGTTTCCCGCTTAGATGCCTTCAGCGGTTATCTCTTCCGTACTTAGCTACCCGGCAATGCCATTGGCATGACAACCGGTACACCAGAGGTACGTCCACTCCGGTCCTCTCGTACTAGGAGCAGGCTCCGTCAAGTATCCAACGCCCACGGCAGATAGGGACCAAACTGTCTCACGACGTTTTAAACCCAGCTCACGTACCTCTTTAAATGGCGAACAGCCATACCCTTGGGACCGGCTACAGCCCCAGGATGAGATGAGCCGACATCGAGGTGCCAAACACCGCCGTCGATATGAACTCTTGGGCGGTATCAGCCTGTTATCCCCAGAGTACCTTTTATCCGTTGAGCGATGGCCCTTCCATTCAGAACCACCGGATCACTATGTCCTGCTTTCGCACCTGTTCGACTTGTCAGTCTCACAGTCAAGCACGCTTATGCCATTGCACTATCAGCACGATTTCCGACCGTACCTAGCGTACCTTCGAACTCCTCCGTTACACTTTGGGAGGAGACCGCCCCAGTCAAACTGCCCACCATGCACTGTCCCCGATCCGGATAACGGACCAAGGTTAGAACCGCAAACAAACCAGGGTGGTATTTCAAGGATGGCTCCACGTGATCTAGCGACCACGCTTCAAAGCCTCCCACCTATCCTACACAGGCCGGTTCACAGATCAATGCAAAGCTACAGTAAAGGTTCATGGGGTCTTTCCGTCTAGCCGCGGGTAGATTGCATCATCACAAACACTTCAACTTCGCTGAGTCTCAGGAGGAGACAGTGTGGCCATCGTTACGCCATTCGTGCAGGTCGGAACTTACCCGACAAGGAATTTCGCTACCTTAGGACCGTTATAGTTACGGCCGCCGTTTACCGGGGCTTCGATCAAGAGCTTGCACCCCATCACTTAACCTTCCGGCACCGGGCAGGCGTCACACCCTATACGTCGACTTTCGTCTTTGCAGAGTGCTGTGTTTTTAATAAACAGTCGCAGCCACCGATTCTCTGCGACCCCATCATGCTAAGCGCGCAGGCGCTTCACACTACCGGGGTATACCTTCTCCCGAAGTTACGGTATCAATTTGCCGAGTTCCTTCTCCTGAGTTCTCTCAAGCGCCTTGGAATATTCATCCCGTCCACCTGTGTCGGTTTGCGGTACGGTCTCGTACAGCTGAAGCTTAGAGGCTTTTCTTGGAACCACTTCCAATCACTTCGCAAGCAATGCTCGCTCGTGCCATACCCTTGATTTACGCGCCCGGATTTGCCTAAGCGCCATCTTCGATACAGCAACAGGGACATCCAACACCCTGATGATCTTCCGCGATCCGTCCCCCCATCGCACTGTACGACGGTACTGGAATATTAACCAGTTTCCCATCAGCTACGCATCTCTGCCTCGCCTTAGGGGCCGACTCACCCTGCGCCGATGAACGTTGCGCAGGAAACCTTGGACTTACGGCGAGGGGGCTTTTCACCCCCTTTATCGCTACTCATGTCAGCATTCGCACTTCTGATACCTCCAGCAGCCTTTACAAGCCACCTTCGCAGGCTTACAGAACGCTCTCCTACCGCGTGCACTAAAAGTGCACACCCGCAGCTTCGGTTTATCGCTTAGCCCCGTTACATCTTCCGCGCAGGACGACTCGATCAGTGAGCTATTACGCTTTCTTTAAAGGATGGCTGCTTCTAAGCCAACCTCCTGACTGTCTATGCCTTCCCACTTCGTTTCCCACTTAGCGATAATTCGGGACCTTAGCTGGCGGTCTGGGTTGTTTCCCTCTTGAGTCCGGACGTTAGCACCCGGTGCTCTGTCTCCCAAGCTGTACTTGCGGGTATTCGGAGTTTGCCATAGTTTGGTAAGTCGCCATGACCCCCTAGCTATAACAGTGCTCTACCCCCCGCAGTAATACTTGAGGCACTACCTAAATAGTTTTCGGAGAGAACCAGCTATTTCCAGATTTGTTTAGCCTTTCACCCCTATCCACAGCTCATCCCCTAATTTTTCAACATTAGTGGGTTCGGTCCTCCAGCACGTGTTACCGTGCCTTCAACCTGGCCATGGATAGATCATCTGGTTTCGGGTCTACACCCAGCGACTGAATCGCCCTATTCGGACTCGCTTTCGCTACGGCTTCCCTATTCGGTTAACCTTGCCACTGAATGTAAGTCGCTGACCCATTATACAAAAGGTACGCAGTCACCCCACAAGGAGGCTCCTACTGTTTGTATGCATACGGTTTCAGGATCTATTTCACTCCCCTTCCGGGGTTCTTTTCGCCTTTCCCTCACGGTACTGGTTCACTATCGGTCGATCACGAGTATTTAGCCTTGGAGGATGGTCCCCCCATCTTCAAACAGGATTTCACGTGTCCCGCCCTACTTGTCTTACGCTTAGTTCCACACACAAGATTTCGCCTACAGGGCTATCACCTGCTACGGCCGGACTTTCCATTCCGTTCGACTATCTTGCGTGCTAAAACGTAAAGGCTCTTCCGATTTCGCTCGCCACTACTTTCGGAATCTCGGTTGATTTCTTTTCCTCGAGCTACTGAGATGTTTCAGTTCACCCGGTTCGCTTCCACTAGCCTATGTATTCAGCTAGGGATACTGCATCGCTGCAGTGGGTTTCCCCATTCGGACATCTACGGATCAAAGCTTGTTTGCCAGCTCCCCGTAGCTTTTCGCAGGCTACTACGTCCTTCATCGCCTGTGATCGCCAAGGCATCCACCATATGCACTTAGTCGCTTGATCCTATAACGCTGTAGGCTATAGGACCTGAGTATTAGCGTTTGTGCCGTTCATAAGTTTCAAAGCAGTCTGAGGTTATTCACCTCAGTCTTGAGAACTTGGAACAAAATAATGCAATCACAACCCGTACCTATCTTCTTCAGCTTGCGCCGAGTACTTGATAAGTACATTTCGTTGTGCTTCTTCCAGATTGTTAAAGAACGA
>NZ_JBMGRB010000025.1:0-3411 GCF_049060505.1 Achromobacter marplatensis | reverse complement strand
GGCTTCGGGTTTGGCGGAGACGCCAAGGCGGGTGACTCGGGCCTGGGCACCACCAAGGGCGGCCAAGTGGCGGGCGGCGCGACGAAGGACGCGGGTTCGTCGATATCGACGGGCAGCAGCGGCTTCGGCATGGGTACGCCGGTGGTGGTCGCGGCCAGCGGCAAGAGTAGTTCGACCACGCAAAGCGGCATCAGCGGCGGCACAATCGTCATTCGTGACGAGGCGGGGCAGCTGGCGCTGACCGGCAAGACGGCAGCGGAGACGATCGCGTCGTTGAACCGGGACACAACCGATACGTTGAATGCGCTGAAGCCGATCTTTGATAAGGAGAAGATTGAGGCGGGGTTTGAGATTGCGTCGGAAGCTAGCAAGCAGGTGGGGCAGTTTTTGACGAATCGGGCCAAGGAGAAGCAGGCGGCAGAGGCGGCGCTGTCCGACGCGATCAAGACCGGCCGAGCCAGCAACGCGGCAAGCATGAGCGCGCTCATGGATGACCTGGAACGTGCTCAGGATTGGAGCGCCGGCGGCAAGTATGGTCTGGTCTTGTTAGCGTTGTCGGGCGCGGCTGGCGCAAACGTGACGGGATCGACCAGCACATTCGTGCAGTCGGCCGCGGTGAACTACCTTCAGGGCCTGGGGACAGCCCAGGTAAAGCAGATCGCCGATAGCCTAGGCCGGGATCCACAATCGGAAGCTGCGCGTGCGGCGTTGCACGGCATCGTGGGATGCGCGGGTGCTGCAAGCCAAGGCGCAGCCTGCGCCTCGGGGGCCTTGGGCGCAAGTGCGGGTAGTATCCTTAACAGCCTGATGGGATCGCCGGAAGGCCTAACCCCCGAGCAAGTCGAAGCGCGGCGCAATCTGGCCACAAGTCTGGTGGCTGGCATAGCGAGCGCTGCGGGAGCGGATGGGGCAACGGCGAGTACGGCGGCCGGGCTGGAGACGTCGCAGAACTGGGGGCAGGTTGTGATTCCCGCGGTCGGCGCGGCAGTCGCGAAGTGCGCGACGATGCCCAGCTGCCAGCGGGCGGTGACGTATGTGTCGGACAAAACCGTCTACGTTGCCGTGCAGATGAAGGATGGCGCCATTTATGTCGGAACGGCGGCCCTGGTGGGCATTGCCGCTGCGTCTGATGCCGTTGGGAACTGGGTGTCCGAATTCGTGGGCAACACAGTGGAGCGCGAGACGGCGCTGCCTGGTAAGCCTGGTGAGGTGGTGAGGGTGGATACGCTGCCGCCACTGCCTTCTGAGAAAGAGACGTTTGGTTCGGAGATCCCGGTTTGGCCGGGTGATGCGATTGGGCCGATTGGCGTGCCGGGACAGGAGAATAATGGGCCGTCGGGTGGGATTATGACGACTACGCCTTTGCCGGAGGAGCGGGAACCGCAGATCATACTGAATGATGCCAATAACACTGCAGCTACAGCGTACGATCGCGTATTTGGGAATCGAACGTCAGTAGAAAACGTTACGTCTCGCGGTACGATTATAGAAAACATACCAAATAGCGACGCGTCTACTGCTGCTAACGACTTTGCTTCGTTGATGCCAGTTAATGTAAAAACGGTTTCAACTGGCCGTGGTGATGTGATCATAGGAGCCCTTAGTGATGGCAGTATAGTTGTATTGCGGCCGAGTAAAGATGGTCGCACGACTATTGAGTTTCAAAATTCCAACCGTCGCACCACGAAGGAAATTCGGTATGGGCCAAAGTGATGATTTATTTGAAATATCGGGCGAGAATCTCACTAATCTGAGGAAATTTTTGCATGCAGATGGAGGATTTTGTGAGGCGGAGGTTGTTCGGCGCATGTGGCGAGTTTTCTGTATAGATGATAAGTCTCTATTCGGTGAGGATGCGCGCAGATTGGCAGTTGCATTTCAAATTCAGGACTCCAGTTCGTTCTGGGTAGCTCGGGTGATTGATATTCTCGCTGCAAAAGAATCAGTAATTGTTCGTAGATTTGAAGCGACTCAGGCGGGGGTTGAAAAGTTTCAAGGGGCGGAGTTCGTGGACATAAATTTGGATGATTGCCTCTTGTTCAATTTGCCTGTTACTTGCGTCGTATTTCGTCCGGGGACAGTTGATGTGACGATTTTTGCGGGAGATGCTGCATTCGTAGGTCAGATGGAAAATTGAGCGGAGTTAAGGTGTCAGGCAACATTTTGGAGAAATGTAGCCTGGACTGTACTGAGACAGTATTCACCTGACAGTTGGCCACGTTGGGCCGTGGTCATACACGCAGACTGATCGAGGTATTGACCCGCATCATCAGTGACCGCGGGGCTCCCCGATATCTGCGCTCGGACAATGGCCTGGAATTCGTCTCGCGCGCTTTGTTGCAATGGATTGTGGAGCAAGGCATCGAGACCGTGCTGATCGACCCCGGCAAGCCCTGGCAGAATGGCACGACCGAGAGTTTTAACGGTAAGCTTCGCGACGAATGCCTGAACATGGAATGGTTCCGAAACCGGACCGAGGCGCGCATTGTGATCGAGGACTGGCGCCAGCATTACAACACCGTCAGGCCGCATTCCAGCCTGGGCTATTTGACACCGCAGCAGGCCGCCCAGGTCGCTGCATCAGAATTACTAACCGAAGCTAAATTCCAAATCCCGCTGGTGTGAAAAATCCGAGCAGGTCAGAGGAATTGAGATGAGTTATGAATAATCAATTGAGTGAGTTAGAAAAGATTCTAGGTGGAAAGATTGAGCAGCTAGATCAGCGGAGTGTGCCAGGTGTGAAGCCTGTTGAAGGGGTAGAGATTATCTATTATCAGGATGATAAGAGAACTACTCCAAAGAAGCTGTTTAAATCTTTCTTGGAGGGTTTGACTTTACGAAATGCAAAAAATGGCGGAAGGGTCTCTGATAGCTGTAGCATCCTTTCCCCAGACGGCTTATTATTTCGAGCAATGTCATATCACGGTGACCTTACTGGTTGGCGCAAAGACATAGAGGAAGGTGCTAAGGTCCTCGGTTTATTGGTCGCCAAGATTGAAGGCGATCGGTTCGTAATCTCAGATGGGCGCTCCTTCCCTCTATCTGAATGCAAGATAGAGTTCACTTGAAAGGGCCTTGTCAGCAACGGGTTAATAATGACCCGGCGGAGGTGCGGACAAATCTTGGACTGTACTGAGACAGTATTCACCTGACGGTTGACCACGTTGGGGTGACCTGCTCGGATTTTTCACACCAGCGGGATTTGGAATTTAGCTTCGGTTAGTAATTCTGATGCAGCGACCTGGGTGGCCTGCTGCGGTGTCAAATAGCCCAGGCTGGAATGCGGCCTGACGGTGTTGTAATGCTGGCGCCGAGCCTGTCCGTATTTTTGTGTGCGAGGCGTTTTAAAAGTTGTTATCCCCGCGCCGCAGTAAACCGTTCGCCGAACAGGATAGCAAACTGGTTCATGGC
>NZ_JBMGRB010000024.1:0-4067 GCF_049060505.1 Achromobacter marplatensis | reverse complement strand
ACACACTGCGCACGACCGTGCCGCCGGGAAGGCCAACACTGGCGATCTGGACGGGTCCGGGCGCTTTGCCGCCGCTGTTTATTGATTCTTATCAATATTCAAATGAACTCTATTTTGCACTCCGATAGTGGAAATGAACAACCATCAGAAATAACAAATTTATCGCCTTCGATTCGGGCGAGTAATAAACCGCGAGAACTCGCCCCTGCTTCAACAGCAGCTTTCCAACCAGCAACATCACCATGATAAGACAAGGCGTGGAATAAAGTTCCGGCGGGTAGACCAATACGGCAACTATCAGCAACGACACCACCACTTGTAGCAATTATTGGTGCCGCCGAATCCAGAAGCAGCCTAAACTGCTTTTTCGCCGTATTCTTACCATCATCTTCATAGTATAGAAACTCAGTACCATCTATAGGCTCCACCCCAGGGATAGAACGCTCAGCACGCCGCTCAATCTTTCCGCCGAAGATTCTCTCCAGTTCTTCAAGTTGGTTAGCCATTCTGCACCTCAATTTTTAGTTGGCGTAATTATAAACTTAAAGTTCCTCACTCCCGCATCAATAAAAATCTTGGAATAATAACTAGCCAACTCTGGGCTATTGGTATGATAAACAGCCCCCCGTCAAAGGCTGATGAGTATTTCTTAGCCTGCTCTACCATCGCCGCTTGTTCAGCCGTCGACCATTGTCTGGAACCGGAGGGGCTTGCTGGATTTCGGATTGAGCTGCTCCAGTCTTCAACAAATTTTGCCTCAACAGCGGTTTTCTTCCCGCCGATAAGGATCACATCATCAGCAACGCCGTTGACAATATTTCCATCTACTATCGTCGTGAATTGCCGCTCTTCGAATGTTAACGAGCTGCCATACATATCCCGCACGCCACTTTCATAGCTTTGCGCCTTGTCGATAGCCCGACCGCCGCTAATTTTAATGGGACCAGTGGTTTCCAGCGCTGTCGAAGTCCCTTTCGTTACCCCTCCCAGTTTGCCAACATCAAGAGCCTTATCTGCCTCCGCAAATACATGGACCGCTTGCCCGCCTTTCTTAAGCATGCCGCCAACCACCGGCACAAGCCCAATGGCGGCAAAGTACTGATTCGCCTCGTCTCCGGTCGCGGTCTTCCCCGTCACCAGTTCATACAATGCACTGACGTTTGACACCCCTGGCGCCAGATCCAACACTGCTTGCGCCAGTGCGTCGGCTTTCTCCTTGGTCAAATCGGGGTAATGGGTCAGCGTAAGCGCTACGTCATACGCAGCCGCCATCTGATCCGCTCGCGCCCATCCTGTTTCGAGACAATTATTGTCGGCACCACATGCCGCCTCCAGGCCTCCCACCAGCTCCGCCTTCATGCGAGCCACCTTGTCGCGATTCTTATAGAGGCTGTTGTTCTCCACCTCTATACGCGCCGCGATCTCCGCGGGCACGGCAGCCGACGGATCAATCGATGCGGCAATGCCAGCAACGATGCTGCTTATCAGGTTGACGCGCGCTTGTTCCTCTTCAGGCGTCAGCTTCTTGCCATTGACAGCGTCAGTGCTATCCAGCAGTTTGCTCAAGACCACGCCTGAAAGCGCGCCTGCCCCACCAGCACCGCAAGATGCGCCTTGGGCGGCCGCTCCGGCGCAACCCAGCTCCGCATGTAGCGCGGCATGCCCGACGGAACCTTCCCCGCCCAGCGCACCACTAATTTCCTTAATTTTTGCCGCGCCCAGCGTCTGCAGGTAATTCACCGTGGCGGCCTGAATGAACTGCCCTGTGCCTCCCATGACGTTGCCACTCGCAGCGCCCAGGATGATGGTCCCCCACTGGCTATAGCTTCCCTGAGCGCCCCACTTGCTTTCAAGGTCGGCGTGTTCCTGCGCGGCTTTTGCACGCTCCGCGTATGAAAGGGATTTATCTTCCGATCGCTCCTTCGCGTTTTGCGTTTCCTTCGCCCGATTCGTCAAAAACTGCCCTACCTGCCGACTGGCTTCCGACGCAATCTCAAACCCCGCCTCGATCTTCTCCTTGTCAAAGATCGGCTTCAGCGCATTCAACGTATCGGTCGTGTCTCGGTTCAACGACGCGATCGTCTCCTCCGCAGTCTTGCCGGTCAGGACAAGTTGGCCAGCCCCATCACGAATGACTACACTGCCGCCGCTGATCGCACTGTATGTCGTCGAATCGGCATTCCCAGATGCCGCAACGACCACGGGCATACCGGCGGACATTCCATCGCTGTTCGTCGGTAAGCTCGTGCCAGGCACCTTATCCGCACCGCCCGCCGCTTGCCCTTTCGAGTTCGTACCGACATCACCCTGCTTAGCTTCCCCTCCCCCTCTGCCTCCCCAGCTATATCCACCGCTGAGCGCGACCTGATCAGCCTTGTAGCGCGCGGTATTCTGCAAGTCTTTGACGATAAGCGTGCCTGTGGACAGCTGATTCAGGCCGTCTGCCACAGCCTGCTCACTGCTCGATATGACGCCACCAATCAGCGTGGTGTTCTGGCCCACGTTCACCAGAAAACCGCCGTCACCCGCGTTCAGCCCCGCCTGCTGTGTAGCGGTCTGGAAATTGCTGTCCATCCTGCCTTGCGAGACATTTCCGGAGACGGAGCTTTTGCAGTAGCCGTAAATGCAAATGCTGGCTTGAATGCCGGCGCTCTGCTGCTTGGCATCGTAGGTGCTGGTGTCTTGCAGCGTCTCGATTCGAAGATTCTTGCCGACCGAGGCGATGATCTGATCTGCGCTGGCTGTTGCGCCGATCAGAATGAAATAAGGTGTCAGACTGACACCTTATTTTCGCGCCCATCTGCAGATCTTGTTATTGATCCACGAGTTAGCGACTTTCTTGCTGTAGCTATTCGGCAAATTGGCCGACAGCCGAAAACTGAGGCCGGCCTATGAATCCAACAGCCGGAAAGACCGGCCGACCATCTCGCTGCTTACGCTTGTGGCCATGGTTTATGCCGAATGGGCTCAGGCCTTGACCGAGACGTCTGCTCTTGGGCTCTTGCAACACCATCGAGCATTGCCGGACTCATTGAATGGCGGCGATAAATTCGTGGGAAACCTCAGTGCCTGAAACCTTTTTTTCTGATACATAACCCCCCGAAACAAACACCATCCGCATCTGTTTAATTACGCGAAATTTCGCAACTAATATAAACCCAAACATTTAAGATCGGACCTTAGCTCCGCCGCCTCCTCAAATGGTAAACCATCCAAAACAGAGGATATATCTATTTCGGAAAGCAGTTCTCCGATAATACGCATATGGTAATTTCTGACATGCTCCGAAGACCTCCCGGCCGAAAGCACAATAGCCAAAACCTCTAGCATTAATTTTTCAATCGGCATATCAAACGAGTTCTCAAGCTCACCATAGGCATAGCCCACTTCGCTTTCGCCCTCGACCCACGCACCCCCATGACTAATCTTAGCCCTGCAATAATCGTAATAACAACCTAAAAACCAGGCCCGTATTTCACCATAAGTCACACGTTCTTCCATCACTGCGTCTTCCTTGGCGGACGGAGCATAACTCCTTGATTGTCAGAAATATTTACTTCCACATTCGGATACTTTGCCTTGAACTGCTCGGCAACATTAAGGCAACTCGCACAAGCAGCCTTTTCCGTCAGTATATTTACTGTTCCTCGTATCGACGTATTATTCCCCAGCTGGCCGGCAATATTATCGAAAATTTTATATTCGGTGTCCATCCCACGATGAACCATGTCTCCAGCCTTGTTGGGTACCGTTTGTGCGGTGAAGAGTCCGTTACCGGAGCCAATAAGTCCCTTACCCGCCTCCGAAACCCGACTGTGTGCAGCCATCTGTTTCGGTATGCCTGGAATGTCGATTTCTGCAACCGCCACATTGCCACTGCGGCGCAATGAAGATTTTGTAGTGGTCGGCTGTGTAATACATTTCCACCTCCGATCCAAGATTGGGCCAAGATCAACTGTGCCTTGGAGAACCTGACTAGTTTTTTGATTAACAACCTCGATGCCATCGATGAAGCGAGTGGTGTCTTTTGCACCAACTACCTCAAGCACTGGCAATAGGCCAATACC
>NZ_JBMGRB010000023.1:0-5126 GCF_049060505.1 Achromobacter marplatensis | reverse complement strand
ACACACTGCGCACGACCGTGCCGCCGGGAAGGCCAACACTGGCGATCTGGACGGGTCCGGGCGCTTTGCCGCCGCTGGCGCCAGGCGCGCTGCCGCTGAGCGAGACCGAAGCATGGCCGCCGGCCGTGCCGACCGGCAATTCGATCGGCTCCGCGGCCAGAGTGCGGTTGTAGGCTTCGGAGTATTCCTTGCGGTCGCTGTCGCGCGCCTGGGTGACCGTAGCCGTACCTACGCGCGTGACGGTGCGCACGCCGCCCGCGCCGATGTTGTTGATTGCGGGGCCGCTTACTGACAGCGCACCGCCCGCGGCGATCTGGCTCTTGTCGTTGGTTACGGTGCCGGTCAGCGTCATGTTGCCGCCCGACAGGATCTTGCCGGGGTCGGACGAGACGGTGCGGGTTTCGGTGACGGTTTCTTCGACCTGGTAGTAGGTGAAGGTGCCTACCAGGCGGTTGTTGAAGTCGGCGTTGAAGTCGCGGATGCGCCGGTCCAGCTCAATGTGCGGGGCTCGATACGCCGCGTAGGCATCTTCGTATGCCTTGCGGCGGGCCGCTTCAGCAGTGCATTCCGCCGTGCTGTAGCAATCCCGCTGCGGCGGCACCCAGACGGGCATGGACCCGGAAGGTGGCGTGACGCCGAAGACGGCCCACACACGCGCATCGGAGCTGTAGACGAACGACTCGGGAACGTCCCAGCAATCGCCCCTGTCCCCACCCGAACACGCTACGGATTCGGGGATATACGTGATCGGGATCGGTGCGGTCTCGCCGGCGCGGCCCTTTTTGCTCTGCACGTAATCAAACGGGGGCCCGTATCGCGATGCCGGATACTTGTCTGACGGCAGCAGGAAGCGGCGCTCGGGATCGTCATCCAGCCATTCGGGAGCCTTGCCGCACAATGCTGTGACCTGGTCGCAGAACCAGTTGGTCTCCATGTCGTACACGTCGGTCGTGCCCGCCGGTGTCACGTACAGCTTGGGGACCGTCATCACAGGCACGACCTGGCTGACGTAGTTGGTATTGACGTTCTGCAAGGACGCAGCCGAAATCGCCGCGCTCCCTGCCGCCTCGATCGTGGCCGATGCGTCCAGCAGCGACGCGGCCTGGCCGATGGCTTTGCGGTTGGCGTCCAGCGCGCCGCCGATACGCAGGTCCGCGCCTGCGTAGATGAGAGCATGGTCGCGGTTCACCAACGATGCCACGCCCAGGTCCAAGTCGCCGCGGGACGCAATGACGGCGCCGCCGCCCGCGCCCGCGCCGTTGACCAGATCTCCGGCGCGGATCGAAATGGCGTCGCCGTAGATGCGGCCGAAGTTGTCGACACGTCCCGCCGAGATGTTCGTCGACGCGCCGTCGATCAGGCCAAAGTTGGTCAGACCATTGGCGACGTTGATGGTGTTGGTGCGCCCGGCCAGCAGTTCGCCACTGGCCTGGTTGTTAAGCGAGGCGGCCGTAATGCTCAGGTCGCGGCCGGCGCTGACGGTGGCGCTGTTGTCCATGGCCCCGCCGACGGACATGCTCAGGTCGCGGCCGGCGGCAATGGTACCGGTCTGGTTGAGCGAGCCCGTGTAGGTAAAGGACAGATCTTGCGCGGATTGCAACGTGCCCAGGCCTTGCAGCGCCTGGATGGTCACGGCCAGGCGTTCGCCCGCCAGCAACTTGCCCTGGTTGTTCTTCAGGGTCGTGGCCTGGACCGTTGTGTAGCGCTGGGCCGCGACTTCGCCTCCCACGTTGTCCAGTTCATCGGTAGTAAGCGTCAAGTCCTGGCCCGCGCTGATCGATCCGCCCTGGTTGTTCACGTTGCCGGACACGATCTCGACCACCTTGCCCAGGACGCCCTTGGCGGGCGTGCCCAGCGTGGCGCGGTTGTCCAGGCTGGCGGCATTCAGGGTCAACGTATCGTCGGCCTGGATCAGGCCGCCGCGGTTATCGACGGCGCCCAAGGAGGCAAGAGCCAGGTTGCCGCCCGCCAGCGTGCCCCCTTGATTGCCCACCTGCTGCGCCTGGATCAGCACGTTGCCTGCGGCAGCGACTAGCCCCCCGGTGTTGTCCAGCGCGCCGCCCAGTTTCAACACGGCGCCGCCGGCCGAGGTCAGCTTGCCGTTCTGATTACTCAGGTTCACGGCGGTGATGTCCAGACTGCCGCCATGGACGATGGCACTGCGCGCGTCGATGTCTCCGGAGGAAGCCAGCGTCAGTTTGCCGAGGGCGGAGAGATTACCGCCGGCGATCTCCATGCCCCCCGCGGCGAAGGTCATGTCCTTGCCAGCGGCGCTGATGCCAGGATGCGTGATGAAGGCCGCAGTCAGTTTCAGGCTGCCCGGCAGGCTGAGCGTGCCGTCTTCGCCCACGCCCGCGATAAAGCGGCCGGTGTTGCCAAGCCGCCCGGCCGCCGTCGCGGTTACGTCGCCGCCCGCCAGCACCGAGCCCGTGTTGTCCAGCGTGGTTCCTGCCCGCAGGCTGGCCGCGCCCGCTGCCGAAAGAATGCCGGCGTTTTGCAGCGCGCCGCCTACCTGAAGGTCGATGCCCGCACCGGCCTGGATGCGGCCGTCGGCGTTGGCCGTGAGGGTGCCGTTGGCGTTGACGGTCACGTTGCCCGCCTGCGTGGCGGCGATGCCGCCCAGCGTGGCGTCCGTGCCGGCGCGCAGCGTCATGTCTTGTCCGGCGGCGGCCGATCCCAAGGCGTTCAGCGCGCCGCCCGAGGTGGCGGTCAGTGTTGCGCCCGCTTGCAGGTTCGACGCAGCGCCCATCACCAGGTTGCCGCGCTGCGTGTCCAGCGTCAGGTCGCCCTGCAATGCCGCGACGGTGCCGTCCACGGTCATGCCGTCGTCCGCGCTGAGCGTTTGCGTGATGCCCGCCAGCATGCTGCCCGCGGCAAGCAGCGTGCCTTGCGCCGTCGCGGTGAGCGTGGCGGCGGCTTGCGCCAGGCCTGCCGCGCCCACGGTGACATTGCGGCCCGCCAGCGTCAGATTGGCGTCGCTGGCCGCCGTGCCGTCCACGCGCGCATCGCGCGCGGCGGCCAGCATCATGTCCTGTACCGAGGCCAGTGCGCCGGTGGCGACCAGGTCGCGTTGGGCTTGCGCCGTCAGCGTACCCGCGGCCTGCACCTGCCCGCCCTGCTTGACGATCACATCGCGTCCACCCACCAGCAGGTTGCCGGCCATGGCGTCGCCCAGCGCCGCCGCCGTGCCGCCCAGGCGCGCATCGCCCGTGGCCATCAGCGTCAAGCCGCCGCCCGCGACGATGACGCCGTCGGATTCCAGGTCGCCGCCCGATTGGGCGCTCAGGTTCTGCGCCGCCTGCATGCGGCCATCCGCGCCGACGCGCAACTGTCCACCGGCGTCAGCCGTCAACGTGCCCTTCAGCGCCGCGACCGTGCCGTCGATGCCAAGGTTGCGCGTGGCGGACAAGCTGGCGGGCGTACCCGCCGTCACCGTGCCGGTCACGAACAGGTCCCGCGCCGCTTGGGCTTGCAGGACGCCACCCGCGCGCGGCACGGCTTCGGCGGTGCTGGCTGTACCGGCGATGCGCAGGTCTTGGCCCGCATCCAGACTGAGCGTGTTGCTGCCTTGCGCAAGCCCGCCTTGGCCTACCGTCAGGTCCGCGCCGGCTTCTACGCGCAGGGTGCCGTCGGCGACCGTCTTGCCGTTCAGTTCGACGTTAGTACCGGCGGACAGAAGAATGTCTTTCTGACCGGAAATGGTGCCGCCCGCGATCAGCTTGCCGCTGGCCTGGGCGTCCAGTTGCTGGCCAGCCTGAAGGACGCTAGCGTTGCCCAACGCCATATCGCCACCGCTTGTGACCTTGAGCGTGCCGGCGTCGGCAAGCAGCGTGCCGTCCACGCGCAGATTGCCTTGCGTGCTGACTTGCGCGGACTGGCCTGCAATGAACAGGCCGGCCAGCGATGCGCTGGCCGCATCCGCCGCGACCGAGCCATCGGCCTGCACGCGAGACGCGGCCGATGTCGTCATGGCCTGCCCCGCCTGTAGCCGCACGTCGCCGGTGCCCAGCGCCTGCCCTTCCAGCGTGAGGTCGCGCGCGGCTTGCAGCGTCACGTCCTTGAGGGACGTGATCTTGCCTGCGCTTTGTAGGCTTTCTCCCGCGGCAAGATCCACGTTTTCAGCCGCGGCGATCTGGCCTTGCGCACCGACCGCCATGTCGGCGCCCGCCACGGCATTGACGCCGCCCGAGGCCGCCGCCAGCGTGCCGTCGACGGAAAGCTTGCCCCCCGCCGACAGGTCCAGGTCGCCGTTGGCGCGCAAGATGCCGGCCAGCGCCATGGCGCCGCCGGCCTTGCCCGTCGCACCGCCTTCCGCGTCCCATTGCGCGGGCGCATCCATGCGCAAGTCGCGCGCTGCGTCGATGGCGACGCGGCCGGTGGACGCTCCCTTGCCCGACACCCGCGCGTCGCGCCCCGCCGTCAACGAGACGTCGCCGCGCGCAGCGACCACGCCGTCCAGATTGAGGTCGGCGGCGGCGCGCAGGTTGGCGCGCCCTCCCGACTGCACGTGAGCGCTTGCGCCCGTGGTCAGGTCGCCCCCGGCCTGCGCATTCAGCACACCCGCAGCGGTCACCTGACCGGGCAACACCATGTCCCGGCCGGCCTTCAATGCGACCGCGCCGCGGGCGGTGACCAAGCCGCTGGAATTGACGCCCACCTGGGCCGCGCCCGTGGTGGAGGTCGGCGACGCACCTGGCGTGCCGGAAGCGCCACCGCTGCCCGGCGATGCGCCCGCGTCGGAACCACCCGCACCGGAGCCTCCCGTACCGGTTCCGCCACCAGCCGGCGGGGTCACGCCCGGCGTGGTCGTGGCGCCGCCTATCCGCATGTTGCGCGCGGACTCGGCGCGCACGTCCTGGCCGCCCATCAGCAGGGAGCCTTCCAGCGACAGGTCCTGCCCCGCCGCGACACGCAGCGCGCCCTGAGTCTGCAACGCCCCCTGCGCGGCGATCCTCACGTCACCCTTGGCATCCACATCGACGGATCCGCCCGCGCCAACGATGCCTTTGATCTCTGCATTGCGGCCGGCGGCAAGCACCACATTGCCCGCCGCCTGCGCAGCCCCATCAACCGTCAAGTCGCGCCCCGCCGACGCCCGCAGATCGCGCGCCGCCTGCATGGTGGCG
>NZ_JBMGRB010000022.1:0-6533 GCF_049060505.1 Achromobacter marplatensis | reverse complement strand
CAAGGCGTGCGCGAAGCGGTGGTGGCTGCCGTTGAAGGCCCGGGTGGCGGGCAACGCCTGGTGGCCTATGTCGCGCCCGTGGCCGACACCGACAAGCTGCGCGCCGCGCTGGTTCGCGAGTTGCCGGATTACATGGTGCCGTCGCGCATCATCGCGCTGGACGCCTTGCCGCTTAGCGTCAACGGCAAGATCGACCGCAAGGCCTTGCCAGCCCCGGTGTTCGATGATCAAGCCGACGCCGCGCCGCCAGAAGGCCCGACGGAAACCGCCATCGCCGCTATCTGGGCCGACGTGCTGGGCTGCGCCACCGTTGGCCGCGATGCCAACTTCTTTGAACTGGGCGGCGACTCCATTCTTAGTTTGCAGATCGTGGCGCGGCTGCGCCAGGCAGGGTGGGGCATCAACCCCCGCGACGTGTTCGAGCATCAGACCGTTGCACGGCTGGCCTTGGCAGCGCAGCCCATTGCCAGCCCGTCCGAAAGCCGCCGCACGCTGGCTGTCGGCGAAGCGCCGTTGTTGCCGATCCAGGCCGAATTTTTCCGGCAAGCCATGCCAGTGCGCAGCCACTGGAATCAGGCCGTGTTGCTGACGGCATCCGACCCGCTGGACGAATCCGCCTTGCGCGCGGCACTGGCGCAGCTGGTCGCGCATCATGACAGCCTGCGGCTGCGCTTCTACGAGGCCTGCCAGGGCTGGACCCAGCGCTACGCCGAAGACGATGTGCCCGCCGACCTGCTGTGGACCGCGCACGCCACCGATGCCGAGGAATTGGCCGCCCGCTGCAACGAGGCCCAGCGCAGCCTGACGCTGTCGCAGGGGCCATTGTTGCGGGCGTTGGCGGTACGCATGGCCGACGGGACAGAACATTTGCTGCTGGTGGTTCACCATCTGGTGGTCGACGGCGTGTCATGGCGCATTCTGCTGGAAGACCTGCAGGCGGCGTATCAGGCGGCGCGGCAGGGCGGACAAACGCCGCTGCCGGCCAAGACGGCACACTACGGCGAATGGACGCGGCACGTCGCAGGGTTGCCGGCGCGGCTTGATGCCGCCGAACGGGAATACTGGCAGCGCCTGGCTCAGGATGGCACGGCAAGCGCGGGCCCCGCGTGGTTGGCGGACGCCATGCGCCTACCCGGATGCGAAGGCGAACGAGAGCAACTGGGCTTCACCTTGGATCCGGCGGCCACGCAAGCGTTGTTGCGGCAAGCGCCGCTGGCCTATCGCACGCAAATCAACGACATCCTGCTGACCGCGCTGGCGCAAGCCCTGATGCAACAGAGCAGCTCGGACGCGGCGGAAGGCTCCAAACCGGTCCGTATCGATATCGAAGGCCATGGCCGCGAGGCCGGGCATGACGCGCCCGACCTCTCGCGCACGGTCGGCTGGTTCACGACGTTGTATCCGGTGGTGCTGGACGCTCGCGGCGAAGCGGGACAGGCGCTCAAACGTGTGAAAGAGACGCTGCGGGCCGTGCCGCGCAACGGTCTGGCCTACGGGCCCTTGTACGGCGCGTCGCATCGGGCGGCCGGCGTGCTGTTCAACTATCTGGGCCAGTTCGACGGCAGTTTCCATGGCGGCGGATGGCAGCCGGCAGGGCAAGCGCCGGGCGCCACGATGGATGTCGGCGCGCCGCTATGGCATGCCTTGTCGGTGGAGGGCCAGGTATACGACGGCCGTCTGGCGATCAGCTTCGGCTTCAGTGGGCAGCGCCTTGATCGGGCGCGCGTGCAAGCGCTGGCGGACGCATACCAGGCGGCGCTGACCGCCTTGATCGCGCATTGCGCGGCGGGTCCGCAAGGCGTGACGCCCTCGGATGTGCCGCACGCGCGCCTGAGCCAAAGCCAATTGGACGCCTTACCCATTCCGGCGGCGCGCCTGGAGGACCTGTCGGGTCTGTCGCCCATGCAGGCCGGGATGCTGTTTCACACGCAATTCGATCCGCGCGGGCAGGCCTACGTCATGCAACTGCGCGCGGACATCGGCGGTCTGGATGCGCAGCGCTTTCGCGCGGCATGGAGCCAGGCGCTGGCTTGCCATGCGGCATTGCGCAGCGGGTTCGTGGCCCATGGCGGCGACTGGCTGCAATGGGTGGCTCGAGATGCAGCGCTGCCCTGGTCCGAGCATGACGGCCGCCCCGTGCCGCCGGCATCCCGGGATGCCTGGATCGACGGTATTGCGCGGGCCGAGCGCGACGCGGGATTCGACCTGGCCCAGCCGCCGCTGATGCGCTGCGCGCTGGTGCGCGGGTCGGACGACGGGTGGACCTTTCTGTGGACCTGCCACCACCTGCTGCTTGACGGCTGGAGCGCGTCGCGGCTGCTGGGCGACGTGTTGCGGGCCTACCAAGGCCAGGCGTTGACGGCGCCGGTGGTGCGCTACCGCGACTATCTGGCGTGGCGCGACAGCCGCGACGAGGCAGCGACGCAGGCCTTCTGGGAGGGGGAAACCCGCGCACTGGAAGCGCCGACGTATCTTGCGTCCGTGTTGGGCGGCGGCGACGCCGACGCGCCGCAGGTCGGCCATGCTGAATGGATCCAAGTCCTTGATGGCTCGCAAACCGCCGCAGTCACGCGGCTGGCGCGCGACGCGCGCGTGACCCTGAACACGGTATTGCAGACGGGCTGGGCGCTGGTGTTGCGCCGGTTGCTGGGCCGGGAGATCGTGGCGTTCGGCGCGACGACGTCAGGCCGGCCAGCGTCGCTGCCCGGCGCGCACGAGATGCTGGGCCTGTTCATCAACACGTTGCCCGTTATTGCCGAATTGCCGTCTGGCAGCCGCGTGGCGGACAGCCTGCGCGCGCAGCAAACACGCCATGTGGCCGCGCGCGACCACGAGCATGCGCCGCTGCATCAGGTGCAACGTTGGGCGGGCGCTGGCGGCCAGGCATTGTTCGATACGCTGCTGGTAGTCGAGAACTTCCCCATCGACGCGGCGTTGCGCGATGCCGAGCCGGCCGGCCTGCGGCTGGGCGATGTCGCCATGCACAGCGGGAACCACTATCCGTTGACCGTGCGCGCGCTGTTGGAGGCGGCGTCCGGCCAGACACCCGCGTTGCGGCTGGAGTATCTGTATGACCCGCGCCGCGTTTCCGCGGCGGCCGTCGGGCGGGTTGCCGACGCGTATGCCCGGGTGCTGCAAGCGTTGGCGGCCAATCCTGACTCGACGTTGGGTCAGATCGGCCTGACGGCGGCGGATCGGGCCTGGCACCGGGCCAGCGGCGAGACGGATGCTGCCGCCCGCGCGGCCGTATCCGTGATGGCGCGCTATCTGGATCAGGTGCGCAACCGTCCGGACGCGCCGGCGGTGCGCGACGCCGCGCAAGCCTGGACCTATGGCGAACTGGACCGCCGCGCCCGCGCATTGGGGCAGGCGTTGCGGGCGCGCGGCGTGGGGCCGGAGGCCCGGGTGGCGGTGCTGGCCGAACGGTCGTGCGCCAGCGTCCTGGGCCTGTTGGCGTCCTGGCACGCAGGCGCCGCCTTCGTCCCGCTGGATCCGCAGTTGCCCGCCGAGCGGCTCGCTTTCCAATTGCGCGATAGCGGCGCGACGGTGTTGCTGGCGCACGCGACGCCCGATTGGGCGCAGGGCGTGGCGGTGCTGGGGTTCGACGCGACCGCGGTCGGGGATATGCCGGCTGGCCAACCGCCGGCGCCGCACCCCGATCAGGCGGCCTATCTCATCTATACATCGGGCTCGACCGGGCAACCCAAGGGCGTGGTCGTGCCGCACGGCGCGCTGGCCAATTACGCCATGGCGGTGGAGCAGCGTTTTGGCGTCGCGCCCGTGGCCAGCATGGCGATGGTGTCTACGGTTGCCGCCGACCTGGGCCACACCGTGCTATTCGGCGCTCTGTGCCAGGGTAGCGAACTCCATCTGCTGGATGCCCGGCTGGCGTTCGATGCTGACGGCTTCGCCGAGTATATGCAGGCGAACCGGATCGACGCGCTGAAGATCGTTCCGGGACATTTGCAGGCGCTGTTGGCGGCAACGCACCCCCAGCGTGTCTTGCCCCGGCGTTGGCTGGCGTGCGGCGGCGAAAGCCTCGGCGCGGCCTTGCTTGAACAAATACGCACGCTACGGCCCGACTGCCAGGTGTTCAATCACTACGGCCCGACGGAAACCACCGTGGGTGCGGTGGCCGGGCGGGCCGAGGCGCTGGCCGACGGCCGGGTGCCGCTGGGCCAGCCGCTGGACGGCCTGCGCGCCTATGTGCTTGACGAGGCGTTGCAGCCGCTGCCCGAAGGGTTTCCGGGTGATCTCTATCTGGCGGGCGCGGGCGTCGCGCGCGGATACCAAGGCCGTCCTGACCTGACCGCCGACCGCTATGTGGCCGACCCGTTCGTGGCCGGCGCCCGCATGTACCGAAGCGGCGATCGCGTGTCGCGCCTGGCGGATGGGCGCTTGCTATTCCTGGGGCGTGGCGATGACCAGGTCAAGATCCGGGGCTATCGGGTCGAGCCGGGCGAGGTGGCCGCGGCCCTGCGCCGGATCGGCGGCGTGTCGCAGGCCGAGGTCGTGGCCGTGCCTGCGGCGGATGGCCGCTTGCAGCTGCACGCATACGTGGCGGGTGCGGCTTGCCCGTCTGGCGAGCGCTTGCGCGACGCGTTGGCGGCGTTTTTACCCGATTACATGGTGCCTGGCGGGTTCACGCAATTGGCCGGTTTGCCCCTGACGGCCAACGGCAAGGTGGACCGCCGGGCGTTGCCCGCGCCGGGCGCGGCGTTGGCCGGCATGGCCGGTCAGGAAGCGCCGCAAGGCGACGTGGAGCGCGGGCTGGCGTCGATCTGGTCCGAGCTGTTGGGCGGGGTGGCGATTGGCCGTGATGGCAATTTCTTTGAACTGGGTGGCGATTCCATCCTGGGCCTGAAGATGATCGCACGCGCCCGCAAGCAAGGTATGCGCATCGCGCCGCGTCAACTGTTCGATACACCGACATTGCGCGCGCTGGCTGCGGCCGCCGCCGCCGGCGATGGCCAGACGCCGCCGCCTGCGTCAGGCTCGCAGGCGATCGGTTCGCGGACGGACAGCCCGCAGCCGATGCCGGCGCAGCCAATTGCGCCGCTAACGATCACGGCGTTGGACGAGGCCGCGCGCGCCCAGCCCCAACCGCTGTCTTATGCGCAACGGCGGTTGTGGTTCCTGTGGCAGCTTGACCCGGAAAGCCGCGCGTATCACATCGCGGGCGCGCAACGCTTGCGCGGGGCGTTGTCCGTCGACGCCCTGCAGGCTGCGCTGGACACCCTGATTGCCCGCCATGGCGCGTTGCGCACGGTGTACCGGGAAGGGGCGGGCGGCGAGGTACGCCAACAGGCCTTGCCCGCCAAGCCGATGCCGCTGCCATGCCTGGATGTGGGGCTGGACGATGCGCGGCTGCGCCGCGAAGCCACGGCCCTGGCGGCACGGCCCTTTGACCTGGCGCAAGGGCCGGTATTGCGGGCGGCCTTGTTGCGCCGCGCGGCGGACGACCATGTGCTTGTCATCGTGATGCACCATATCGCCGCCGACGGCTGGTCGCTGCAGCGCTTGCAGGACGAGCTGGCGCATTGCTATGACGCGCTGTCACGCGGCGCCGCGCCTGCGCTGCCGCCATTGCCGTTAGCGTATGTGGACTATGCCGTCTGGCAGCGCCAATTGCTGGCGCAAGGCGAGGGCGACCGGCAATTGGCGTATTGGCGCACCGCACTGCCCGACGACGATCCTGGTCTGCTCTTGCCCGGCCGCCGTCTGAGCGCGGCCGGTGCCCGTGCGGGCAGCCTCCGGGCGACGCTGGCGTCGACGCAGGTGCAGGGCTTGAAGGCGGCCGCCCAGGTTGCGGGCACGACGTTCTTCGCCGCCATGCTGGCGGGCTTGCAGGCGACGCTGCATCGGCAGACGGGGCAAGAGGCGGTGCGGGTAGGGGTAGCGACGGCCAATCGGCATTGGCCGGGCACGGAAGACCTGGTCGGCGTATTCGTCAACACCCAGGTCATCCCCAGCCGGGCGCGCGCGGGCGTCACGCTGGGCGAGATGCTGCACGCCGCGGCCGAACAGGTGCGCCAGGCACAGCGGCATCAGGATCTGCCGTTCGAGCAATTGGTCGAAGCCCTGCAACCCGCGCGCGACAGCGGGCGGCACCCGTTGTTCCAGATACTCTTTAACCACCAGCGTGTCGACCGCCGCGCGCCGGATCGTTTGGGCGCGTTGGAGGTCAACGAGTTTCCCCTGGCCGATGTTGCGCCGCAGCTTGAACTGGCGCTGCACAGTACCGAATGGGAAGACGGCCGCGTGGAATTGAACTGGGTGTACGACGCGGACTGCTACCCGCCCGAGGCGATCAGCCGTCTGGCGCAAGACTATCTGGCGACGCTGGCCCGGTTGACCGAGCGGCCGGATGAGCGATTGGGCGATGGGGAAAGTGGCTCGCCGGCAGGCGCTGCCTTGCTGGCGCAAGGCAACGGCGGCGGCGCGCGCAGGGTGCCGAGCGTGCCGGAGCAGTTGGCGGCGCAGGCGGCGGCCACGCCCGACGCGCCGGCGTTGGCGATGGGCGGTGTCAGCCT
>NZ_JBMGRB010000021.1:0-7026 GCF_049060505.1 Achromobacter marplatensis | reverse complement strand
CGACGGCGCATTGATCGTCAACCGTGAATTCATCTCCGACGACGCGTTGATCATCAACCGTGAATTCATCTCCGACGGCGCATTGATCGTCAACCGTGAATTCATCTCCGACGACGCGTTGATCATCAACCGTGAATTCATCTCCGACGACGCGTTGATCATCAACCGCGGATTCATCTCCGACGGCGCATTGACCTTCAATCGTAGGATGGGTGGAGCGCGGCGAACCCCTGCATAAGAACGGCAACGCCAATCGCGCGCAACCCATCATGTGGGCATGTACCGATGCTGCCGCCTTATGTGCATGATCGGCGTCATGCGTGATGGGTTACGTGCGGCATGCGTCCGCGTGCTCGGGCCTACCGGAACGCACTCCACCCATCCTACGGAGCACGGTCAGCATCATCACGACGCAAGACACCGCGTAAGCTCCCAAAGGCCGCCCGCGCGGCCGGCCGGGAGCGGGCACCGCAAGATCATCCACCACCCCACCGCGTGGAGAAGAACCCTACGCAAACCGCCCGCCCCAGCTGACGTCAAATTGCACCTGACAGAGCCCGGCGCGTCGGTGGCCGGTGGGGCGCGGGGCGTCGATAAGCCCGAGGGAATCCGAAGAAACTGCCAAAGGCAGTGACGAGGATGACGACGGGGGAGTCCGGAGCGAAGGCTCCGGACCGCAATCGTTGACCCGCGCCCCACCGGCCACCGACGCGCCGGGCGCCTCAAGAACCCACCCCGGCACCCAGCCCCCCCCTTCCCCTTAATGCCGAATTTCAGCCAAGAACTTCTGCGCCCGCGCCGTCCCCGGCCGAGTAAAGAACCCTTCCGGCGTCCCGGTCTCCACAATTCTCCCCGCATCCATGAACCACACCCGATCCGCGACTTCCCTTGCGAATCCCATTTCGTGCGTCACGCATACCATCGTCATTCCGTCTTTTGCCAGGCCCTTCATCACCTGAAGGACCTCGCCGACCATTTCCGGGTCCAGCGCGCTTGTCGGCTCGTCGAACAGCATCACGGGCGGGTTCATCGCCAGGGCGCGGGCGATGGCGACGCGTTGCTGCTGGCCGCCTGAGAGTTGGGCGGGGTAGGCGTCGGCCTTGTGGGTGAGGCCCACGCGTTCCAGCAGTTGCAGCGCTCGGTCACGGGCCTCGGGACGGCGGGCGCGTTTGAGCTGCAGCGGGGCCAGCATCAGGTTTTCCAGCACCGACAGGTGCGGGAACAGGTTGAACTGCTGGAACACGAAACCGATGTGGCTGCGCAGCTGGTCCAGGTGGACTTTCGGGCCATAGATGTCCTGGCCGTTCACCTCGATCACGCCCTCCTGGATCGGCTCCAGACGGTTCACCGTGCGGATCAGGGTAGATTTACCCGACCCCGAGGGACCGCACACGACGACCACCTCGCCCTGCGTCACCTGCTCGGTCACATCGGCCAGCGCCTGGTAATCGCCGTACCACTTTTGCACTTGGGAAAATCGGATCATGTCGGCACCACTTTGGGGGCAGCCGCAAGCCCGGCGCGCCGCCTGCCGATACGTCGTTCGGTCAGGTGCACCAATGAGCTCAGGCCAAAATTCAGGATGAAATAGGTCAGCGCCAGCAAGCCGAACACTTCGAACGGCTTGGTCAGCAGCACGCTGTTGATCTGATTCGCGGCGTAGGTCAGTTCCTGCACGCTGATCACATAGGCCAGCGACGTTTCCTTCACCGTCGACACGAACTGGCTCAGCATGCTGGGCAGCATGTTGTAGAGCGCCTGGGGCAGAATCACGCGCCGCATGGTCTGCAGGTACGACAAGCCCAGCGCGCGGCTGGCTTCCTGCTGGCCCGGAGGCAGCGCCTGGATGCCGGCGCGGATGATTTCGGCCAGATAGGCGCTTTCGTAGCAGACCAGCGCCACCACCATCGTCGTGGTGCCCGCGACGGGCCGGCCAATGATGAGCGGCACGAAGAAATAGGCCCAGAAGATGAACATCAGCAGTGGCAGGCCGCGCACCAGATAGACCACGGCCGAAGACGGCCAGTAGAAGATGCGATAGGGGCTGATGCGGCCCAGCGCAAGCAGCACGCCGCACGGAAGCGCCAGCGCCAGGCTTATCGCGGCCAGGCCCAAGGTGGCGACCAGGCCACCCACCGGCCCATGCGGGTACTGCCCGATCAGCAGCAGCAGCCAGTTGTCTTTCAGGATGTCCCACATGTCAGCGCGCCCCCAGCGGACGGTAGCGTCGTTGCAAGAGCGCGCCGCCGCCCATGATGATGAACGACAGCACCAGGTAGATGACCGTCACCACGGCATACGCCTCGAAGGTACGGAACGTGTAGTTTTCGACCTCGCGTCCGGCGGCGGTCAGTTCCGTCACGCCGATCGCCATCGCCAGGCTGGTGTTCTTCAACAGCAGCAGGGTCTGGTTGAGCAGCGGCGGAATCGCGATGCGGAAGGCCTGCGGCAAGATGACCTTGCGCATGGTCTGCAAAAAGCTCAAGCCCAGCGCACGCGACGCTTCGACCTGGCCCGGCGCAATGCCGCGCACGGCGCTGCGCAGGTCTTCGCAGATATAGGCCGACATCACCAGCGAGATCGCGATGCACGACATGATGAATTCGCTACCGTGGCTGTTGAGCCAGTCGGTCGCGAATTGCGGCAGTAGCGCCGGCACGCCGAAGTACCAGAACAGGATGTGCACCAGCATGGGCACGTTGCGGTGAAACGCGACGTACACCGCGATCACGCCATTGGCCACCGGCGAGCCCGTCAGGCGGATCACCGCCAGCAGGCTGCCCACGAAAAACGCCAGTATCCAGGCCAGCCCGGCCAGCGCCAGGGTGGTGACGAACCCCCTGAGCAGCCATGCCGGATACTCGCCCTGGAAAATGGCGTTGAAGTCGAAAACGTAGTGCATCGAGGCAGGCTCCAGCGCGCGCGGCGCGTCAACCCTTGATGGCTTCGATGCGGAAGTCGCGCTTCATGTTGAATTGCGTGCCGGCGCCGAACCATTTGTCGAACGTCTTGGTGGCCTGGCCGGACGCTTCCATGCCGTCCAGCACCTTGTTCACCTGGTCCAGCATGGCGGTGTCGCCTTTGCGCACGCCCATGCCCCAGGGTTCGACAAACAGCGCGGGCTCCAGGATCTTGACCGGCACGGCGCTGGTGGCTGCCTGATGCTGCAGCTTCACCAGCATCAATTCGGAGCCGACAAACCCGCTGACCTTGCCCTGCTGCAAGGCCAGGAAGGCGCCGCTGGGGTCTTTGAACGTCACGGGATCGACATTGGGGATGTTCTTGCGCGCGCCCTGCTCTGACGACGAACCGCGCACGGCGCTGACGCGCTTGCCGGCCAGGTCGGCGGGCGCCTTCAGGTCTTTTTCCGAATCGCGCGCCAGGATCTTCTGCAGACTTACGAAGTGCTGGTGCGAATAATCGATCTGCTGCGCGCGCTCCGGGCTCCAGCCCAGATTGGCGGCGACGACGTCGACACGGCCGGCGATCAGTTCGGGGATGCGGGCCTCCACGGCAATCAGCTTCAGTTCCAGCGGCACGCCCAGGCTGTCGGCAACGGCCTGGCACATGTCCACTTCGTACCCCACGATGGCGCGGGTCTTGGGATCCTGGAAGCTGAAGGGCTCGGCCGTGCCCATGGTGCCGCAGATGAATTTGCCGCGCGCCTTGATGTCCTGCACGGTATCCGCATGCGCGGCGGGCGCCAGCGTGGCGGCCAGGCCGAGAGCGGCGGCGAAAGTGGCGATGGTGGTCTTCATGGTGTTTCCCCTTGGAATATAAGTATGGGCACGGCGGATGAAACGGGCATTCAACAAACGGGCTTTAAAAAACGGACGGTCAACGCAAGGCGGCGCAGGCCTCGTGGATGCGGCGGCAGCCTTCTTCGATGTTCTCCATGGACGTGGCGAAGCTCAGGCGCAGGTAGGGCGACAGGCCGTAGGCAGCGCCGTCCAGCACCGCAACGCCGGCCTCGTCCAGCAGGTACATCACGACGTCCAGATCGGTCTCAAGCACGCGCCCGGCCGGTGTCCTCTTTTTCAGCAGGCCGTCGACGGAGGGATAGACGTAGAACGCGCCCTGCGGCTGCGGGCAACGGATGCCCGGCACGGCGTTCAGCAGCGCAACGATGCGGTCGCGGCGTTGATGGAACACCGCAGCAGCCTCGCCGACGCAAGACTGGTCCGCGGTCAGCGCCACGCGCGCGGCCGATTGGCTGATGGCGCTGACGCAGCTGGTGCTTTGTGAAATCAACGTGGCCATCGCCTTGATCAGCGGCTTGGGTCCGCCCGCGTAGCCCAACCGCCAGCCCGTCATCGCATAGGCCTTGGAGACGCCGTTGATGGTGAGCGTGCGGGTGGCCAGCGCGGGGACCACTGCGGCGGGCGAAGCATGCCGCGCCTGGCCGTAGGCCAGGTGTTCATAGATTTCATCGGTCATCAGCCAGACGTGCGGATGGCGCGCCAACACCTCGCCCAGCGCCCGCAGTTCGTCCGCGCCGTACATCGCGCCAGTCGGGTTGCTGGGCGTATTCAACAGCACCCACTTGGTGCGCGGCGTGATGGCGGCTTCCAATGCCTGGGGCGTGAGTTTGAAGCCGTCGGCTTCCGGGCAGGCCAGCACCACGGGCGTGCCGTCGTTGACCAGCACCATGTCCGGGTATGACACCCAGTAGGGCGCGGGAATGATGACTTCGTCGCCGGCCTGCACGGTGGCGGCCAGCGCGGTGAAAATCAACTGCTTGGCGCCCACGCCGACGATCAGTTCATCCAGCCCGTAGTCCAGCCCGTTCTCGCGCTGGAATTTGGCACGAACGGCTTCCAGCAACGGCTTGGCGCCGGTGGACGCCGTGTAGCGGATGTCGCCGCTGTTCAAGGCGTCGATGCCGGCCTGCACGATGTGGGCGGGCGTGGGCAGATCAGGTTCGCCGACGGTGAAATCGACGATGTCGCGCCCTTGCGCGCGCAACTGGTCGACGCGCGTCTTGGCGGCCATGCTGGGTGACGGCTTGATGGCGCGCGCCCGGTCGGCCAACAACAGGGTGCCGTCGCCGCTCATGCCAGCCCCTTGGCGGCAAAGGCGGCCTGCATCCAGCTTTGCGTCCTGCTGCCGCCCGCGATCTCGGCCATGATGCGTTCTTCCTTGGCGGCGTGCGCGTGCGCCGCGGCGATCAGGCTTTCCGCCTCGCTGGCCGCGAAGCTGACCAGACCGTCTTCGTCGCCCACCAGGATGTCGCCGGGATGAATCACCTGGCCGCCGATGGACACGGGCACATTGACTTCGCCCGGACCGTCTTTGTAGGGCCCACGGTGGATATGACCGCGCGCATAGCAAGGGAAGCTGTCGGCCTCGAACGCGGCCACGTCGCGGATCGCGCCATCCACGACCACGCCGGCGCAGCCATGGAGCTGCAGGTAGCGCTTCATGATTTCGCCCAGCACGGCGTTGGACAAGTCGCCGCCCGCGTCCACCACCAGCACGTGGCCGGGCTGGATCTGCATCATCGCCTTGTAGATCATGAGGTTGTCGCCCGGACGGGTCTTGACCGTCAACGCGGTACCCACCAGCTTGCCGCGGGCGTTGTAGCGGCGCAGGCCCGAAATGCCTTCGCGGCGCGCCAGGTTGTCGCTGAGATGAGGCGTGACAATGCCAGCCAGCGCTTCAAGGATGGCGGCGGAAGCGACGGGGGACGCCGGCAATTGGCGTGCGCCGGTAAGGATAGTGGCCATGACGATCTGCAAATTCCTGAGTCGAAAGCCGCCGCAGGCCCGGAACGTTGTCCCGGCCCCGGCCGGCCGGGAGATGAGTCAGATCGCATGGTGCGAGCTTTTCGGTTTGGGAAAAAGGGATTAAATTTCCACGAACCTCATCGCTTTTAGGAATATAAGGGTTAGCCCTTAGCGAAATTTCGGAATGAACCTGACCCTGGGCAGACCCGCCGCATGCTGACTTTCAAACAAATCGAAGCCCTCTACTGGACGGTCCGCCTGGGCACGTTTTCGGCGTCGGCGCAGAAGCTCCACACCACGCAATCGGCCATCACCAAGCGCATCCAGGAGTTGGAGGCGGACTTCGACGTGGCGCTCTTCGACCGCTCGGGCCACCGCGCGGAACTGACCGCGCGCGGCCACGAGGTTTATGCGCTGGCCGAAGAAATGCTGGGCCACCGCGACCGCCTGCTGGTCCGCCTGAAGGGCCAGCACACCCTGACCGGCACTTTCCGTTTCGGCATCACCGAGATCACGGCGATGACCTGGCTACCCGCCCTGATCCGCCTGTTGCGCGCGCACTACCCCCGCATCACGCTGGAACCACACATCGACCTGGGCGCCGACCTGCTCAAGCGCCTGCAGGCCGGTCAGTTGGACATGGCGTTCCTGCACGGCGAATTCGCCGAGCCGAATTTGGAGGTAGTGGCGCTGCAGCGCCTGGAATTCGCATGGATGGGCAGCCCCGACATGATCGACGCCAGCCGCATCTACACCCCCGCCGACATCGCGCGCCTGCCGCTGCTGCGCCAAAGCCGCGAGTCGGGCCTGAACATGATCTACGACGGCTGGCTGCGCCCGCATACGCCCGACAGCAACATCTTCACGATCAACAGCCTGATCGCGATGGCCGGCCTGACCGCCGCGGGCTTCGGGGTAAGTTGCCTGCCCAGGGACTACTTCGCGGACATGGTGGGCAAGCGGCAACTGGTGATCGCGCGGACCAGCACGGCGCCCCCTCAATCGGTCTACAGCGCCATGTTCCGACGCGACGCAGACGTAGCGTTTTGTGAAAGCGTGGCGGAGTTGGCGGAGAGTTGTTGCGAGTTTTCTGGGGGGTGGCAGTAAGGGGTGTGGGGGTGTGGGTCAGGCCTGGGTTGAGTTCTTGAGACGCCCGGCGCGTCGGTGGCCGGTGGGGCGCGGGGCAACGATTGCGGTCCGGAGCCTTCGCTCCGGACTGCCCTCTCGTCATCCTCGTCACTGCCTTTGGCAGTTCCTTCGGATTCCCTCGGGCTTATCGACGCCCCGCGCCCCACCGGCC
>NZ_JBMGRB010000020.1:0-7273 GCF_049060505.1 Achromobacter marplatensis | reverse complement strand
CTGGCCACCACCGGCCAGCGCTTCCTGGAAGGCTTCGGCAACAACGACAGCCAGTACAAACAGCTGCTTGCCAACGGCGCGCAATTCGCCCAGGACAACGGCGTCAAGCTTGGCGTGGCGCTGACCGAAGCGCAGCAGCGCCAGCTGACTACCGATCTGGTCTGGCTGGTCGAACAGACCGTCACACTGCCCGACGGCACCACCGAGACCGTGCTGGTCCCGCAGGTCTACCTGCTGGTGCGCGAAGGTGACCTGAAGGGCGACGGTACCCTGATGGCCGGCCGCGACGTCAAGCTTGCTGCCGACGGCGACATCAACAACAGCGGCACCATCGGTGCGCGTGACGCGACCGTCATGACGGCCGCCAACATCGTCAACCAGGCCGGCGGGCTGATCCAGGGCGCCGTTGTCAACCTGGCCGCGCGCGAAGACCTGACCAACCTGGTGTCGCTGATCAAGGGCGACAGCGTCGCGCTGTCGGCAGGCCGCGATATTGCGCTGACGTCAACGTCGGCGTCGGAAAACCACGGCGCAACCTGGGGTTCGTACATCTCAGGCGTGTCGCGCGTGGACGCTGGCAACCTCAGCATGCAAGCGGGTCGCGACCTGACCTTGACGGCGGCGCAGGTTGCCGCCAAGGACGACGTGCGCCTGCAAGCGGGCCGGGATATCAATCTCGCCACGCTGGAGGAGAGCCACGGCGAGTCGCTCGTGCGCAACAAGAAGAATCGGCATGACCTCGCCACCGGCAAGGAAATCGGTTCAAGCATTGCCGCTGATGGCAACGTCACGCTGATCGCAGGGCAGGATGTGAATGCGCGCGCGGCTGACGTCACGGCCGGCGAGCAACTGGCCGTTGGCGCGGGCCGCGACATCAACTTGATCGCTGGTGTGCAAAGCGGCTCGGCCTACGACGAAACGCACTACAAGACTAGTGGGTTCCTGTCATCGAAGACCACGCATACCAAGACGGCCCTTGACTGGGAACAGTCCCTGGCCACTACCTTCACCGGCGACACTGCCGTGCTGATGGCTGGACGCGACTTGACCGTGGCGGGCGCGAACGTAGGCGCGCAGAAGGACCTGGTGATGTCGGCCGACCGCGACGTCAACATCCTGGCCGGCCAGAACGCCGAAGACGGCTACGACTACAAGATGGTCAAGAAGTCGGGCTTTGGGGCCATGGGCGGCTTTAGCTATGGAACCCGGCAGCAGACCGATTCGCTCGACAGCAAGAAGGTCTTTCACAACGCCAGCACCGTCGGCAGCGTCGAAGGCGACGTGCTGATCAACGCCGGCAGCGCCCTCAATATCATGGGCAGCAACGTGATAGCGCGGCAAGGCGACATCACATTGATCGGCAAGGAAGTCAACATCGGTGCGGTGCTGGACACCACGCAAGAGAAGGAATTCCACGAGATCAAGCAGTCGGGTCTGACGCTTACCGCGAGCAACCCTATTGTCAGCGCCGTGCAGACCGGCACGCGGATGGGTGATGCGGCGGGTAGGACGGACAACGCCGTCATGAAGGGCCTGGCAGGCGCCACGACTGTGCTGGCCGCCGCCAATGCCTATGACGCCGTTCAGGCGGCGGGCAACGTCAAGGACGCTAACGCGATCGACAAAGCGGGCGGCGTGAGCATCAAGCTCAGCCTGGGCACCAGCAAGAGCAGCAGCACGACGGACCGTAGTTCGTCCAGCGCCTTCGGTTCGACGGTCGCGGCCGGCAAAGACCTCACCATCGTCGCCCAGGGTGCTGGCAAGGACTCGGACATCACTGTCACGGGATCGAACCTGTCGGCGGGAAACAACACGGTGCTCAAGGCTGAAGGCGACATCGTGCTGGAAGCGGCGCGCAATGCGTTCGAGCAGAAGACAGACAGCAAGAGCAGCAGCGCCAGTATCGGTATCGGCTATTCCACGGGCGGCCAGCAGAACGGCTTCACCCTTGAACTGGGCGCCTCGGTTGGCCGCGGCGAAGCCAACGGCCGCGATGAGAGCTGGACCAACAGCAACATCACGGCGGGTAACGTACTTGCCATCCAGTCGGGTGGCGACACGACATTGAAAGGCGCAGCGGGCAAGGCCGACCAGATCATCGCGTCGGTGGGCGGCAACCTGCTGTTGGAGAGCCTGCAAGACAGCAGCAAGTACGACTCCAAGAACAAGAGCGCGGGTTTTGGCATAAGCCTGTGCATTCCGCCGTACTGCTACGGCTCAAGTAGCGCATGGGCCAACGTCGGCGCCGGCAAGATGAACAGCGACTTCAAGACGGTCACTGAACAAACGGGCTTGTGGGCAGGCGACGGTGGGTTCCTGATCGACGTCAAGAACAACACGACGCTGATCGGCAGCGTCATCGCCAGCAGCGACCGCGCGGTGGCTGACGGCCTGAACAAGTTGACGACGGGCACGCTGGTCTCGCAGGACCTGAAGAACAGCGCCAAGTACAGCGGCAGCCAGGTATCGATTGGTGGCGGCTTCGGGTTTGGCGGAGACGCCAAGGCGGGTGACTCGGGCCTGGGCACCACCAAGGGCGGCCAAGTGGCGGGCGGTGCATCGAAGGACGCGGGTTCGTCGATATCGACGGGCAGCAGCGGCTTCGGCATGGGCACACCGGTGGTGGTCGCGGCCAGCGGCAAGAGTAGTTCGACCACGCAAAGCGGCATCAGCGGCGGCACGATCGTCATTCGTGACGAGGCCGGGCAGCTGGCGCTGACCGGCAAGACGGCAGCGGAGACGATCGCGTCGTTGAACCGGGACACGTCGGATACGTTGAATGCGCTGAAGCCGATCTTTGATAAGGAGAAGATTGAGGCGGGGTTTGAGATTGCGTCGGAAGCCCAGCGGCAGATGGGGCAGTTTTTGACGAATCGGGCGAAGGAGAAGCAGGCGGCAGAGAAGGCGCTATCAGACGCTATCGAGACAGGCGGCGCCAACGACGCGGCAAGCATGAGCGCGCTCATGGATCAAGTGCAGCGCGCTCGGGATTGGAGTGCTGGTGGCAAGTACGGCTTGGTCTTGTTAGCGTTGTCGGGCGCGGCCGGCGCAAACGTGACGGGATCGACCAGCGCATTCGTGCAGTCGGCCGCGGTGAACTACCTTCAGGGCCTTGGGGCAGCCCAGGTAAAGCAGATTGCCGATAGCCTAGGCAGCGATCCGCAATCGGAGGCTGCGCGCGCGGCGTTGCACGGCATCGTGGGATGCGCGGGTGCTGCAGGCCAAGGCGCAGCCTGCGCCTCGGGCGCCTTGGGCGCGAGTGCGGGCAGCATTCTCAACAGCCTGATGGGCTCGCCCGACGGCCTAAGCCCCGAGCAAGTCGAAGCGCGGCGCAATCTGGTCACAAGTCTGGTGGCTGGCATAGCGAGCGCTGCGGGAGCGGATGCGGCAACGGCGGGTACTGCGGCGGGGCTGGAGACGTCGCAGAACTGGGGGCAGCTCGCAATCCCTGCGGTTAGCGCGGCGGCGGCCAAGTGTGCAACGACGCCGAGCTGCCAGCGGGCGGTGACGTATGTGTCGGACAAGACCGTCTACGTTGCCGTGCAGATGAAGGACGGCGCCATCTATGTCGGAACGGCGGCCCTGGTGGGCATTGCCGCTGCGTCTGATGCCGTTGGGAACTGGGTGTCCGAATTCGTGGGCAACACAGTGGAGCGCGAGACGGCGCTGCCTGGTAAGCCTGGTGAGGTGGTGAGGGTGGATACGCTGCCGCCACTGCCTTCTGAGAAAGAGACGTTTGGTTCGGAGATTCCGGTTTGGCCGGGTGATGCGATTGGGCCGATTGCAGTGCCGGGGCAGGAGAATAATGGATCCTCAGGTGGACTCACTACGACCACGCCTATGCCAGAGGAGCACGGGGCGGGGCTGATATTCAATGTAGGCGAGGGGGTCCCTCCGTCAATAGTCGGTCCGGACGGGAGGTTACCCGCTGGCATAGGAGGGCCGGGGACACCCATTCCTATGCCTCCCACCTCGAATCCCGACGTAACGGCTAGCGAATTTGCATTGGCAGCGTTCAATGGTCAACAGCCAATTAAAGTTGAAAATAATATCTCTGGAGAAGGGAGTTGGGTGGCAATAATGCCAGATGGTACTGCGATCACATATAGGCCTGCGGGTCAAGCATCTTCGGCTACAGCCGGCACTACGGCCACGGTGGAGATAAATAATGCTTCCATAAGGAAGCTCAATTCTGGGAAGCATGCAAAATTTAAATTTCCCTATTTTTGAGATATTTTTATGAATCGGTGTCTCAGGTTGTGCTATCAACGTCAATTGATATATGCGGGCCTAGATGATTTCAATCCAAATGCTGTGTTTTCAAATTATATGGGTGGAGCGGACGGTGAGCGATCTTCTGAATGGCAGCAAGCCGTAGTAACTTTTCTCGATCAAGGAGTTGGTTGTGGAGTTCTTACGGCTACTAACTGGGATGATATGTTCTCTCCGGAAGAACCCATTGATATCGAAGGCGTTTTATTGGGAAGTTGCAGGCATGAGAAATTTCATATTGATAGAGATATTGTCTGGAATGCCCTTTATTTTTATGGGACGAAAGCCTTGATTGAGGAATTGGACCGGTTTTGTCTGAATAGCTGGGAAGCTATGGGTTTTCCGGAGAATATAGGTTTCTTAAAGGAAATTCAAAAAAAATTTAATATGGATTTTTCTTTATGAGTAAATAGTTTCTAAGTAAAGTGCCAGACTGCATTTTCACTTCGGCCATCGCCGGAAAATTCAATCTGGCCCCTTAGTCTAGGCAAGGTTGGAGATTGCGTCGGAGGCCAGTCGGCAGGTGGGGCGGTTCCTGTCGAATGGGGCGAAGGAAAAGCAGGCGGCAGAGACGGCGCTGTCTGACGCGATCAAGACCGGCGGTGCTAGCGCGCTCATGGATCAGGTGCAATACGCTCAGGATTGGAGTGCTGGTGCCAAGTACGGCCTGATCTTATTAGCGGGGCACCTTGGGTGCGAGCGCGGGCAGCATCCTCAACAGCCTGATGGGCTCGCCCGAGAGCCTAACTCCCGAGCAAGTCGAAGCGCGACGCAATCTAGTCACGAGTCTGGTGGCAGGCATAGCGAGCGCCGCGGGAGCGGATGCGGCAACGGTGGGCACTGCGGCGGGGCTGGAGACGTCGCAGAACTGGGGGCAGCTCGCAATCCCTGCGGTTAGCGCGGCGGCGGCCAAGTGTGCAACGACGCCGAGCTGCCAGCGGGCGGTGACGTATGTGTCGGACAAGACCGTCTACGTTGCCGTGCAGATGAAGGACGGCGCCATCTATGTCGGAACGGCGGCCCTGGTGGGCATTGCCGCTGCGTCTGATGCCGTTGGGAACTGGGTGTCCGAATTCGTGGGCAACACAGTGGAGCGCGAGACGGCGCTGCCTGGTAAGCCTGGTGAGGTGGTGAGGGTGGATACGCTGCCGCCACTGCCTTCAGAGAAGGAGACGTTGGGTTCGGAGATCCCGAGTTGGCCGGGTGATGCGGTTGGGCCGATTGCAGTGCCGGGACAGGAGAATAATGGGCCTTCGGGTGGGACTACGACGACCACGCCGTTGCCGGACGAGCAGGGGCCGGGACTGATCTTTAGTAACGGACCTGATGCTACAAATAATGCAATTCCCGAAGGCGTTTCTTTTGGGCGGAATCTAAACCAGGACTCTCATGTATGGCGTCATGTCGAGGACGAACTCGGGATGAACAGGAAACATGTGCAAGATGCTGTTCTTGCCGATTTGCCTTCCATTTCGAACCTCTCCGACGGACTCAATGTCCGATTTGTGATCGTTGGCGGAGTGAGATTGCAATATAACGCTTTTAAACTGCCGGATGGCACCGTTAATATAGGGCGTATTCATGAGGCAAATTGAATCGAAAGAAGTGGAAATAATCCAGTTTCTAGCTCGGGTTGCAGGTGTTCAACTTGTATTGCCCACTCATCAGCTTGTTTGGGTGGTAAATCCGGAAATGAAATCAATTCGCGCTGACTATTGCCAGAAAGAGATACGGGTGCATTCCGTTGCGTCCTGCGAGTTCAATGATGAGGACGGAGTTTCTATCATTGCGACATTGTTTCTGACCGAGGACGGAGACTTTGGTGAGTTGGATTTTTGGAAGGTTAATGATGAGCCCCTTATAAGGTTGCCATCTCCAAATGGTACTTTCTAACCGGTAGGTGGCTAGTAATGATCATGTTTAACTTTTCGCTTCCGTTATTATCGGCTGCCCTGCTATCTGGATTGGTCTGTAAGCCCTCGCTGAGTCAATGTGCAAAAGCCAGCGGCAGTTGACGAAGATTATTCACGACTAAGAATTAATTTCGCTGACGTGCCCCCGTAAGCTCCCCCTCCATGTAGACACCAGCCGGTAGAATTTCGGAGCCTCCCTTACGTCGGAGATTCCTTTGAAGAAAAGCAGATTCACAGAGAGCCAGATCGTTGCGGTGTTGAAGGAGGGCGAACCCGGCATGCCGGTCGCCGAACTGTGTCGCAAACATGGCATCAGCAACGCCACGTATTACCTATGGAAGAGCAAGACTCAGGGGTGCAGGTGTCCGAGTTGCAGCGGCTGCGCGAGCTAGAGGCTGAAAACGCCAAGCTCAAACGAATGTTTTCCGACTTGGCGCTGGAGAATGCTGCGATCAAGGATGTCTTGAACCGAAAATCCTGACGCCGTCGGCCAGGCGTGAAGTGGTGGAGCACCTGGTGCGAGCCAAGCTCTCAATCACGCGCGCTTGTCAGATTGCCGGCCTATCGCGGGCGGCGTACTACAAAAGGCCAATGTCGGCATCTGGGCACTGCTTACTGGGACAATGTCAGTGGTACAGTTTTTATCCGAAACCCTAAAGCGATCGATGGTGGCACCGCATTTCGTCCTGTGAATGGGCAAGCTTACTTTGATGGTTTGAGGTAGTTACTGTGGATATGATTAACTCTACGCGCGATTTAGCGAATGTTAGCTTTAGCCGAGATGAGATTTTGGTCTTGAATGCAGCTTTAAATGAAATATGTAATGGGATAGATGTGTTCGAGTTCGAGACGCGGATCGGCGCGGATCATGAGTTTGTAATTGGCTTGCTTCAAAGCCTTGGTTCGGTGCTTGATAGAATGGATCATCTGCCCAGTTGATTTGGGATGACCTCGCTTTACTTGTAAAAATTTCGACTTGACCTGACACCGGCCTTGCGCCGGTGTTGTCGTAAGCTCCCGCTTCAGGTCGGGATATCGATCTGGCCACGCTGGAGGAGAGCCACGGCGAGTCCCTGGTTCGCAACAAG
>NZ_JBMGRB010000019.1:0-12601 GCF_049060505.1 Achromobacter marplatensis | reverse complement strand
ATGACGAAGGGGCAGTCCGGAGCGAAGGCTCCGGACCGCAATCGTGGGCGCGCGCCACCCACCCGACCCCGGCGACGGGCGTCCTACGAACCTACGAACCTACGAACCTACGAACCTACGAACCTACGAACCTACGAAGCCCCGCCCCAACGCCCCGCAATCACCCAAAGAAACCCGTCACTCAGACAACGGATCCTGAAACTGCGAACACTTCACCTGCACCAGCTTCCGATCCTGCAACCGCAACGCCGTCAACGCTCCCCCCCACACGCATCCGGTGTCCAGGCAGATTACGTCCGGCCGCTGCAGCAAGCCCAGCGTCGACCAGTGTCCAAACACCGTCGTGATGTCGCGTGTCGCCCGGTTCGGGACGTCGAACCACGGCACCAGGCCCGGGGGCCAGGCGCCTGGGGCGACCTTGGTGGCGAACTCCATGTGTCCGTTCGGCGTGCACAGGCGGATTCGTGTCAGCGCATTGATGATCACCCGCATCCGCTTGCCGCCTTTGTGGTCTTCTTTCCACGTAGCCGGCTCGTTGCCGTACATCTTTTGCAGCGCCTTCTGCCAGTTCGGGCCGCGCAGCGCGTCTTGCACCTCGCCGGCCAGGGACAGCGTCTTGGCGACGTCCCATTTTGCCAGCGTGCCGGCGTGCACCAGCAAATGGCCTTGCTCGAAATGGGCCAGCGGGCGGAACCGCAGCCAATTGATCAAGGCGGCCGCGTCCGGCGCGCGAAGGATGTCTTCGAGCGTGTCCGATTTTGATGGCTTGCGCACCCCGGCCGCGGCAGCCAGCAGGTGCAGGTCGTGATTGCCCAGCACCGACGTCGCGCGGTCGCCCAGGTCGATGATGCGACGCAGGGTCTCCAGCGACTGCGGGCCGCGGTTGACCAGGTCCCCGGCGAACCAG
Organism: Achromobacter marplatensis; assembly: GCF_049060505.1. GTDB lineage: Bacteria > Pseudomonadota > Gammaproteobacteria > Burkholderiales > Burkholderiaceae_B > Achromobacter > Achromobacter marplatensis_A. Next base: position 11,694 of record NZ_JBMGRB010000019.1, on the reverse strand, counting down.
AAGCGCGACTTCGGGTCGCCGACCAGATCGGGGTGGGACAGCAAGCGATCCAGCGGCGAGCAGCACCCCTGCACGTCGCCGATCATCCAGATACTGCCATTCATGCGGGACTCTTGCTCCAAGGCCAGCGTTGTTGGACGAACCGGGTAAAGGTGTGGCGGTATTCCATGTAGGTCATGGCACCCAGCGCCAGCGCCATGGCCCCGATGTTCGGGCCCAGGGCGGTCAGCCAGGGCGGCCACTTGCCCAGCATGCCCACGTTCAGCGCCAACTGGTTCAGCATGAAGAAACCCACGCCCAGCAAAATGCCGATGAAGACCTTGGCGCCGACGCCGCCGCGGCGGGTCTGCATCAGGCCGATCGGCGCGGCAATCGTGATCATCACCAGCAACGTGAACGGATAGGCCAGTTTGCGCCATAGCGCAACGACCTGTCGACCATATTGCAGCTGGTTGTCGCGCAAATACTCCACATAATCCAGCAATGTGATGATGGACATGCGTTCAGGAGTCAGCACGCGGGCCAGCAGGCGTTCGGCGCTGAGGGTGGTGTCCACCGTGCGCTCGGGCACCTTCACGACGGCGGCCGGCGGGTTCTTGGGCGGGCGGGCATTGGCCAGCGCCTCGGAGGCGTCGCTGTCCAGCCGCGTTTCGGCCACATCCTTCAGCACCAGGTCGCCGTGGGCGAACAGCCCGGTGGGCGCCGTGGACAAGACCGAAAGCGTCAGGTCTTTCTTGAATTCGTACAGGATGACGTTGGCCACCTGGCCGTCGCCCTTGAGTTCGCCGATATTAATGATGCGGGTGCCGCCGTTGGCCATGGGTTCCTTGAACCAATAGCCGCTCTTTAAGCGGTCGCCGCCGGCCTTGCCGCGAAACAGCAGGTTGGCTTCGCCGCTTTTGATCTCGGCCCACGGGGTGACGTATTCGGACAGCAGGGCCGCGCCGATCATCAAGGGGATGGTGACGACCCACAGCATGCGCAGCAGACGCATCCCGCTGACGCCAGAAACGCGCAAGATAACGAGTTCATTGCGCTGCGCCAGGCCGGCCAGCGCCAGAATCGCCCCAATCAGCAGGCCGATGGGCAGCAGGTCGTACAAGCGGGTGGGAATGGCCAGCGCCTGCATGTAGAGCAGGGCCATCATGGAGAACTTGTCGCCCACGTTGTCCAGGTCGTCCACCAGCGCGAAGAACGTGAAAAGGCCCAGCAGGGCCATAAGGACCACTGCGCAAGAGCGATAGATCTCGCGGGCCAGGTAGCGACGTGCGGTACGCATGAAAAGGAATGGGAGCGCGTAAACGTGAAAGCTTAACAAATCCCACCGTTAAGAGTGGGGAAGGCCTGACGGAACGTCGTGGTTTCGGTTGTCAGGGGATGTCGACCATCTGCATCCGGCGGGTCAGCACGCCAACGCGGGAGTTCAGGTAGTTGGAATTGCGGCGGCTGTCATAGAAGCGGGGGTTGGGCAGCATGGCGGCCAGCCGGGCGGCCTGGCTGGCGCCCAGGTTGGCCGCCGTGGTGTTGAAGTAGTGCCTGGAGGCGGCCTGCGCCCCAAAGACGCCCACGCCCCACTCGGCCACGTTCAGATACAGTTCCAGAATCCGCTCCTTGGTCATGACGTGTTCGATCATATAGGTCAAGACCAGTTCCTGGCCCTTGCGGATATAGCTGCGCGAACTGGACAGGAACAGGTTCTTGGCCAACTGCTGAGTGATGGTGGAGCCGCCGCGCATCTTGCTGCGGCCCGCTTCTTCCTGGCGCTGGTTGTATTCCCAGGCTTTGCGGATGGCGTCCCATTCGATGCCGTCGTGCCCGGTGAAGTTGGAGTCTTCCGAGGCCACCACCGCCCGTTTCAGGTTGCGGTTGATCTTGTCGTAGGGCACCCACTCGTATTGCAGTTTGAAGTCCGGGTTGCCTTCGCGCAGGCGGGACAGCTCTTCGCGCATGATCGCGCTGCTGCCGGGGTCGCGGTAGTTGTACCAGACGACCTGGGCGAAGAGCCAGAATTGATACAGCAGGACCAGGCACACCAGCGCCATCAGGACGCCGGTGGTGATCCGGAACCAGGATCGGCCCTTGCGCGCCGCCATGCTGTTCAGCGTCCCGCCATGAGCGTCTCTCGCAGCGCCGCCAGCACAGGCGCCGGGTCAGGCCGCACGCCATGCCAGATGAAAAAGCTCTCGGCGGCCTGGCCTACCAGCATGCCCAGGCCATCGGCCGTCAGCGCGGCGCCGTCGGCCTCTGCCTGTTTCATGAAGGCGGTGGGTTCGGCGCCGTACATCATGTCGTAGCCCGCCGCGCCCTCGGCGTACAGGCCGGCCGGCAAGTCGGGGGCCGTGTCCTGCAAGCCGCTTGCGGTGGCGTTGACAACCAGGTTCCAGCCGCCAGGCAGGGGGGCGTCGGCCAGCCCGCCCGCCGTGACCCGCGTTTGCGGCGACACGCCGGTGCTGCGCCAGGCGTCGGCCAGTTCCAGCGCCTTGGACGCCGTGCGATTGACGATGTGCAGGCGAGCGCAGCCGGCTTCCGCCAGAGGCTGCAGCACGCCGCGGGCGGCGCCGCCCGCGCCCACCAGCAGCACCGACGCGCCGTTCAGGCGCACGCCCAGGCGCAGCAGGTCGGACACCAGGCCCACGCCATCCGTGTTGCAGCCATGCCAGGCGCCGTCGCGCCAGGACAGGGTATTGACCGCGCCGGCCAGCCGCGCGCGGGCGGTCAGGCGGCCGGCCGCCAGCGCATAGGCGTCCCGCTTGAAAGGCACCGTGACATTCAGGCCCAGCCCGCCCTCGGCCACGAAAGCCGCGGCGGCTTCGGTAAAACCGTCCACCGGCGCCAGCAGGCGTTCGTAACGCAGCGGCTTGCCGGTCTGCCGGGAGAACAGGTCGTGGATCTGGGGCGAACGGCTGTGCGCGATGGGATTGCCGATGACGGCGTAGCGGGCAAGAGGGGGCGCCTCGGTCATGGGGCTTGTGTTTCCAGGGTGTCGTTGACGAAATGCCAGGTGCGGGTGATGACCAGCACGTCGGTGTCGCGGGCGATGTCGGGGGGGAATGGGGGGAACGGCGCCGCCAGTTGGACGATGCGGCGGGCGGCCTGGTTCAGCACCGCGTGTGGCGAGGGCTGGTCGATTTCGACGTTGGCGATGCTTCCGTCGCTGCGGACCGATACCGTGATGCGCAGCGAACCGTAGATGCGCCCGCGCGCCTCGTCGGGGTAGTGTTGTGTGCCGACCGCCTCGATGCGGGTGCGCCAGGCGTCCAGGTACGCGGCGTAGCGCGAGGCCTCGGCCGAGGGGGCCACGAACTGCTTGCGGGGTTCGGCGCTGTATTGCTGCACCCGGGCGGCCAGGGCGGCAACCTGGGCATTCTGGATCACGCTGGCCTGGTCTTGGGAGTCCTGGCCCAGATCGGTCCCGTCCGGCCAGGGGTTGACGGCCTGGCGCTCGGCGCCCGCCTTTTCCTGCGAGCGCAATTGCGTCATCAGCCGGGTTTGTTCGGCTTCCAGCTGCACCTGCCGGCGGCGCATGGCTTCCAGCACGATCGTTTCGGCGGAGGCGCCCGTCTGGGGCAGGGGGGTGGTGGTCATGCCGCGGTCGGCGTTGCCGCCGCCGCTCATTTGATTCTGCGCCTGGGCGCGCGGCGTGTCCGGCGGCGTCTCGCTGCGGGCATTCAGCAGCACGACTTCCAGGCTGGTCACGGGCGGGCGGGTAAGGGCGGGCACGCCGAAGCGCCACGCCAGGGCGCCGGCGTGCACCAACAGCGATATTGCGATGCCGATGCGCAGGTAGTGCTGGGCGGGAGCGCCCAGCCACCGCACGTAACGGCTTAGCGGGGAGGAGGAATCAGGGCGTTGCACGGACGCATTGTAAGTCGAGTCCACGTCGCCCGACATGCCGGCCAACGGCTTGTAACAGCTATTGGACGGCGCGCCGGGCCGCCGACCGGACACGGAACGCTTGTCCGTCCGCGCGTGGCGCTGGCCGCGCGCGGACAACCCTGGCGCGTCAGGCTGTCTTGCGCGGGAAGACCCAGACCTTGCTGGCGGGCAGCGCCAGCCGGCACGGGCCGGGCTCGCGGCCTTCCGGGCCATAGGCGCGCAGGGCCAGCGTGTTGGCAGGATCGGCGTCCGGCGTGCGGAACAGGTATTCCCAGCGGTCGCCCAGGTACATGCTGGTCAGCAGCGGCATGTCCAGGTGGTTGCCGTCGGGGTCGTCCGCCAGACGCACTTGCTCCACCCGGATCACCGCCGTGCCGTCCTGGCCGGGGGCCACGCCTTCGCCGGCCTTGCCCCACAAGGCCCAGCCCCGGCCTTCGATGCGGGCCCGGCCGTCGCGCACTTCCGTGACCTTGCCTTCCAGCCGGTTGTTGCTGCCCATGAATTCGGCGGTGAAGAGCGTGGACGGTGACCCGTACATTTCCTGCGGCGTGCCCTGCTGCTCGATCTTGCCGTTGTTCAACAGCAGGATGCGGTCGGAAATCGCCATGGCTTCGCTCTGGTCATGCGTCACCATCAGGGCCGACAGCCCCAGGCGGATGATCAGTTCGCGCAGGAAGGCCCGGGCCTCTTCGCGCAGCTTGGCGTCCAGGTTGGACAACGGTTCGTCCAGCAGGATGACGGGCGGGCTATAGACCAGCGCCCGCCCGATGGCCACGCGCTGCTGTTGGCCGCCGGATAGCGCATGCGGATGGCGGTGGCCCAGTTTGCCCAGGCCCAGCTGGTCCAGCACGGCCTGCACGCGGTCGCGGACCTCGGCCGACGGCACCTTGCGCAGCTTCAGCGGGTAAGCCACGTTTTCGAACACGGTCTTGTGCGGCCACAGCGCGTAGGACTGGAACACCAGGCCCAGGTTGCGTTCTTCGGCGGGAATCTCCTTGCGCGCGCCACCGTCGTAGACGATGCGATCGCCAATGGTGATGCGGCCGCGCTTGGGGCCTTCCAGCCCGGCCACGGCACGCAGCAAGGTCGTCTTGCCGCTGCCCGAGGGGCCCAGCAGGGAGACCACTTCGCCCTGGCGCAATTGCATCGAGACGCCTTTAAGCACCGGGTTGTCGCCGTAGTCCAGGTGCAGGTCTTCTACAGAAAGCTCAATCATGAAGTTTGACTCCGAATCGCAGGGCGATGCCCAGGCCGATCACGACCAGAACGATATTGATGAAGGAAAGCGCGGCCACGATGTCGATGGCGCCCGAGGCCCACAGCGACACCAGCATGGAACCGATGGTCTCGGTGCCGGGTGACAGCAGGTACACGCCCGTGGAGTATTCGCGCTCGAAGATCAGGAACATCAGCAGCCAAGAGCCGATCAGGCCGTACTTGGCCAACGGCACGGTGACGTGGCGCGTGACCTGGCCGCGGCGCGCGCCGGCGCTGCGGGCGGCCTCTTCAAGTTCCGGCCCCACCTGCAGCAGGGTCGACGAGATCAACCGCAGGCCGTAGGCCATCCACACCACCGTATAGGCCAGCCAGACGCTGAAGATGGTGCTGCGCATGGCGCGCAGCCATTCGATGAAGTTCTCGCGCAGCCATTCGGCGAACGGCAGGGCGGACAGCCAGCCGTTCTCGTCCACATCCAGCGCGTTGTCCAGCCACATCGGCACGAACAGGAACACCCACAGAAACGCCAGGCCGGCCAGCAGGCCGGGCACGGCGCGCGGCACCAGCACGCTGTAGTCCATGAAGCGGGTGACGTTGTCGGGCTTGCGGTGCATGGCCAGGCCCACGAACATGTAGCACATCACGGCCAGCGCGCCGCCGAACACGCCGATGGCCACCGAGTTCACGATGGCGCGCATCAGATTGGGCTGCGCGAACACGGTGCGGAAGGCGTCCAGCGACAGCACGTCGAACAACGACACGCCCATGCCCCAGTTGGACACGAAGGCCCGCAACAGCACGCCCAGCAGCGGCACCACGATGGTGACCAGCAGCCAGAACGCCACGACGGCGCCGGCCACCCAGCGCCACTTGCCCAGCGGCAGCGGACGGGCGCGCGAGGCCTTGCCCTTGACGGTGACGAAGCGGTTCGCGGTGCGCATCAGGCGGCGCTGCAGCATGACCAGCGGAATCGTCATGCAGATCAGGATCACGGCCACGGCCGCCATCAGGTGATACGACGGAATGCCCAGCTTGTTGGTCAGTTTGTACAGGTAGGTGGCCAGTACCAGGTTGCCTTCCGGATCGCCCAGCACCAGCACCAGGCCGAACACTTCCAGCCCCAGGAAGAACAGCAGCACGGTCGCGTACAGCATGGCCGGACGCACCATCGGCAGGCTGACCGACACCATCACGCGCAGCGGCGTCGCGCCGGTGACGCGGGCGGCTTCTTCCACGTCGGAACCCATGCTGCGCAGGGCCGACGAGATGTACAGGTAGGCATGCGGCACGTGCGTCAGGCCGGCGATGATGACAATGCTGGTCAGCGAATAGACGTTCCATGGCACAAAGCCCAGGATGTTCTGCGCCCAGATCGAGAAAAAGCCCACCGGGCCCGCGGCCACCACATAACCAAAACCCAGCACCATGGGCGATACGAACACCGGCACCAGGATCAGCGGTTCGATCCAGCGGCGGCCGGGCAGGTCGGTGCGGATCATCAGGAAGGCCAGCATGCCGCCCAGCGGAATGGCGATGATGGCCAGCCCAAAGGCCAGGATGAAGCCGCTTTTCAGCGCCTTGTAGAAATCGGGATCCGCGAAGATAAAGCGGAATGCGTCCAGGCTGAAGACCTTGGACGGGGCAAAGAAAGGCGCGGAGAGAAAGCTCTGGATGATGATGAACGACAGCGGCACGTAGATGGCCAATGCCGTGATCAACACCACCACGCCGCGCGGCAGGGACTGCCATTTTCTGCGCAATGACTGCATGGGGAAATCCTGTTGTCGAAAATGACGCGACGGTCGCGCCGCCCGGGTAGGGGCAGGCCCGCCCGGGGGGCGGTCAAGCGGTCGGCAGGCTGCCGTCCGCTACGCGTATTGGGCGCCGGGGCGGGCGCGCCGCGCCCCGGACCCGCGCGGCCTTACTTGCCGGCCGCGGCGCGCCAGTCCTTGATGAACTGCAGGCGCTTGGTCTGTTCCAGGTAGTCCAGCAGCGTTTCGTTGACCGGAATCGGCTTGAGCGAGGCGCCCAGCTTCTTCGTCATGCCATCCACGTCGTTGTCGCCGGCGATGTCGTCGCGCACCGAAGCCAGGTCCGCCTGGTTAGCCATGATCTCCTGGCCCTTCTGCGACAGCAGGTAGTCCATCCACAACTTGGCGGCGTTGCGGTTCTTGGCCTTCTTGCTGATGAACGCCACGCGCGACAACACCAGCGCGTAGTCGGTCGGGTAGGCCACGCCCAGCGACGGGTCGGCCTTGGCGCGCGTTTCGGCGTAAGACCCCAGGATGTTGTAGCCGATCAGGTTTTCGCCCGACGACACGCGTTCCATCATGGTGCCGGTGGACGATTGCACGACCAGGCCGCCCTTGGCGATGTCTTTCAGCGTGTCGAAATACTTGGGGTCGTTGGCCTTGTCCTGCACCGCCAGCATGAAGCCCACGGCCGACTTTTCAATGTCGTAGGTCGTGACCTTGTTCTTGAACTTGTCCGGCTGGCTGGCGATCAGCTTGGCCAGCGCGCCGTGCGTGGTGGGCACTTCGGCAGCGGGGATCAGGCGCTTGTTGTAGATGAACACGGCCGGTTCGTAGGTCGTGCCGTAGGCCGAATCCTTCCAGACCGCCCAAGCGGGCAGCTTGCCGGCTTCGGGCGACTTGTATTGCAGCGCGTAGTCGGAGGCCAGCTTCAAGGCCGAATCCATCGACGAGCTCCAGACGATGTCGCCGCTGCCGCCGCCCGCTGCCTGTTCGCTGATGTAGCGGTTGTAGAGCTCGGTGCTGTTCATGTCGTTGTATTCGACCTTGACGCCCGGGTACAACGCTTCAAAGCCCTTGATGATGGGGCCGGCGGCCTTGGTGTCGGTGGTCGAATAGATAACGACCTTGCCTTCCTTCTTGGCGCCGTCCAGGATCTTCTGATAGTCGGCCGGGTAACCCGCGGGCACGGCCTGTGCAAAGGCGCTGCCGGTGGCAATGGCGAATGCAGCGGCGCAGGCGGCCGCCAGTTGGGACTTGGCAAGCATGGGTGTTGTCTCCGATTGGAATTAGTGTGAGCAGGATCTCGGTCCAGCGTGCGCCCATCTTAGGAGGCGCCGTCTGTCGTCGTCCTGTCATGGGGGCGGCAAGCGGCTAGGGGTAATCCCTGGCCTTGCGCGCTGATGACGTTGAAGGCTTACGCCGCGCGGCGCGACAGCGCGGTGACGTCAGGGCCGCTTCGGCGTGTCCGTCACCAGCCGCACCCAGTTCTGCACGAAGCGCGAGTGCCGCCGCTGGTCCAGGCCCACCAGCAGGGCGGGGCTTAGCACCACCGGCTGGACGATCCCGCTTGAACGCGCCAGCACCGCTTCGGATGTCCAGCGGCCCGGCGTGTCTTCCATGATGGAGCCCAGCGCCGCGTGGCTGGAGGCCACCTGCTGGCCGGCGGGCGACAGCAGCCAGTCGACCAGTGCGCGGGCCAAGTCGGGGCTGGGCGCGCGCCGGGATATCAGCACCGACCGCGCCAGCACCAGCACGTAGTCTTGCGGGAACACGACGCCGATCTTGCTGCCGGATGCCTGGCGCGACAGGGCGTATGAGCCCAGGATGTTGTAGGCCAGGTCCATGTCGTCGTTTTCGATGGCGTCCAGGAGCTGGGCGGTGGTGGGCGACAGGCGCACGCCGGCCTGTCCCATGGCGTTGGCCAGCCCCCAGAAGTTCGACGACACCAGCTCGTCTTGCTCGGCCAGCAGATACCCCACGCTGCTGGCGGCGATGTCGTAGGTGCCGACGCGGCCTTGCAGGCCAGACGGTTCGCGTTCCAGCAGCCGCAGGAGGTCCTGGCGCGATCGCGGCACGGTGGCTTCCGTGAAGCGCTTGGGGTTGTAGACGATCACCGCCGGCTCGAAAGTGAAACCATAGACTTCGTTGCGCCAGACGGCCCACGAGGGCAGTTTGGGGGCGTAGGGCGATGCGTAGCTTTGCGCATAGCCGTCGTTGGCCAGCCGGATTTGCAGGTCCGACGCCGAACTCATCAGCACGTCCACCTGCGTCAACCGTCCGTCGACCGTGGCTTCGTACAGTTCGCGGCTGCCGATTTCGCGGTAGGTCACCGACACATCCGGCCGCAGCGCCTGGAACCCCTGGATCAATGGGGCGACGACGGGCGTGTCGGTCGGCCCCGCGATGACCAGCGTGCGCGACGTGGGCTGCGGCGCGGGGTAGTGCGTGACGATCTCGTCCAGCTCCGCCGCCCGCGCATCGCCTGGCGCAGCCGTCAGTAGCATCGCCGCCGAGCAAAGGGCGCCCAGCCACGCGGCCAGGTGTCGGCCGGACGGCTGCGCCAGCGGCAGGATGACCCGCGCCGACAGCCCGCCGCCGGGGCGGTCGTGCAACCATAGGGAACCGCCGTGTGCCATCGCGACGGAACGCACGATCGCCAGCCCCAGGCCGGACCCCGATCGCGATTGCCCGGCCCGCCCGCGCGTGAAGCGTTGCTGCACGGCTTCCTTTTCGTCGTCGGAAATGCCGGGGCCGCGGTCCGATACCGTCAACGCGACGCGAAAGCCCGCGACCGGCGTTGCCTGAATGTCCACGGTGCCGTCGGGCGCGTAGCGCAGCGCGTTATCCACCAGATTGCGCAGCATTTCCCGCAGCGCCACGCGGTCGCCGGCGATCCGCGCGCGACGCACCTCGGGCGCGATTTCAATATGCAGCCGCCCGGCTTCCACCGGGCCGATGCGACGCCGCGTTTCGTTGATGGTTTCGGCCACGCCTACCGATTCCCGCGGCCCTTTACCCAGGCGGTGCGTGATGGTGGCGTCCATCAGCAACTGATTGATCAATTGGCTGGCATGCGTGGCGTTCAGGTGAATGCGGCCGATGCGTTCGCGCAGGCGCGCCGGATCGGTCTCTTCCAGCGCCACTTCGGCCTGCGCCCGCAAGGACGCCAGCGGCGTGCGGACTTGATGGGTGGCGTCGGCGACCAGGGTGTTCAAGGTGTCCATGATGATGGAAAGGCGTTGCATGAAGGCGTTCAGCGCTTGGACCAGCCGGCGGACCTCCGGCGGCACGGGCGTGGTCAGCGGCGTCAGGTCTTCGGGCGCGCGGGTGCGCAGGTCGCGCTCCAGCACGGCCAGCGGCGCGAATGCGCGCTGCACGCCGAACCACAGCAATCCCAGCGCCACCAGCGACACGATCAGCAGGGGCAACGCGCCGCGCCCCAGGATTTCGCTGGCCAATGCTTCGCGCGAACCCAGCGTTTCCGCCACGCGCACCGTCACCCAGCCGGCATGTTGACTGGCGGACACCAGCCGCCCCACCGTCGCCACGCGGACGGGCTCGTCGTGATACGTCACATACGCGAACACGGGCGTCGCCGCCTGCGCCAGCGGCAAGGCGGGCGCCAGATCGGCGTACCCGGTAATCAGCCTGCCATTGGAGGCGCGCGCTTCGTAGAACACGCGTTCGCTGCCCGAGAGCATGGCCAGCGACGAGACGGGTGGTTCGACGGTCACGCCGTTATCTTCGATCTGCACGGACCCGGCGATGGTCAGCGCCGACGCGGCCAGCAGCCGGTCGAAGGCCTGCTCGGCGGCCCGGTGCGCGTAATCGCGCAGGAAGAACACCAGGCCGATCAGCGCGCACGCCAGCAACGCCGCGCCCAAGGTGAAGACGCGGCGGCGGATGGAGGCGCTTTCAGGGATGCTCATGGCTGCGGGCCTGATAGCCGACGCCGCGCACGGTGACGATGTCGATCGACGCGCCGGCCAGCTTCTTGCGCAGCCGCGAAATCAACAGTTCCAGCGCATTCAGCGAGCCGTCATCCAGGTCGAATAGCTGATTCATCAGCCGTTCCTTGGCGACGGTCTGGCCGATCCGGCCCACCAGGATCTCCAGCAACCGAAACTCGCGCCGCCCCAGCTCCAGCGGCGCGCCCGACAACGTAACGCTACGCCCGGCCAGATCCAGGCTGAGATTGCCATAGTGCGTGGTGCTGGTGGTCTGCCCGGCCGGCCGCCGCATCAGCGCCCGCAGCCGCGCTTCAAGTTCGCGCAAGTCAAAGGGCTTGACGAGGTAGTCGTCTGCGCCGAGGTCCAGCATGTCGATCTTGTCTTCGATTTCCGCCCGGGCGGTCATGACAAGCACAGGCGCTTCCAGCCCGGCTGCGCGCAATTCACGGATGACGGAAAACCCGTCTTTGCCCGGCAGATTGATGTCCAGCACCAACGCGTCCCAGGTCTCGTCCAACCCCCAACGCAACGCCGCCAGTCCATCATGCACCCATTGCACGCTATGGCCCGCCAGCCGCAATTTGCTTTCCACGGCATCGCCCAGATCAAGGTTGTCCTCGACCAGCAAAATGCGCATGTTGTCCCTCCGGATGTTGTATGTTTTTCGGCGAGTTTACGGGCTTCAGATGAGTTTTGGGTTTTTGGCGTGGGCTGGGGGTGGGTTCTTGAGACGCCCGTCGCGTCGGCGGCCGGTGGGGCGCGGGTCAACGATTGCAGTCCGGAGCCTTCGCTCCGGACCTGCCTCGGCGGCCCCCCCCGTTGTCATCCTCGTCACTGCCTTTGGCAGTTCCTTCGGATTCCCTCGGGCTTATCGACGCCCCGCGCCCCACCGGCCA
>NZ_JBMGRB010000018.1:0-75251 GCF_049060505.1 Achromobacter marplatensis | reverse complement strand
CGGGTGGGTGGCGCGCAACCTTGATGCGCCCGAGGGAATCTGAAGGCAGCGGCCGCAGGCCGCAACGAAGATGACGAAGGGGCAGTCCGGAGCGAAGGCTCCGGACCGCAATCGTGGGCGCGCGCCACCCACCCGACCCCGGCGACGAGCGTCCTACAAAGCGACGACACAACGCCACAACAGCACCCCGGAAGCCCAAGACACCTACGCAGCCCCCAGCGCCACCCAGCACAAAAATCACATAAGTAGCCTAAAGAACCACTTAAGTAAGCACCTCAAGAATCGCATCTCTAGCCTGATGCGACAGCTCCAGCCTCGTCGGCAAACTTCCATCTGCGTGTCTTGCCGGCAACACAGGCAAGAACACCACTTCGACAGACAGCCCCGTCGCTCCCATCACCCGCCAGAGATTTGCCACCAGGCTCTCTTCGCCGATGAAGGCCGCGAAGCCGTCACGTTTGCCGTCGCGCAAAAATCGCAACGCTACCGGTTGGATTTCTACTGCTGACGAACGCGCCGGCTCGAACAGGCTTGCGTGGAAAGGAAGAAGATCGAAGCCTTCGCTCGTCGTGCCCTCCGGGAACAATCCCACCGCATCGCCCTGCTTGAAGCGGACCTGCATCGACTCTCCCATCGCATGCACCGCGTGGCGTTGTCCGCGTTCGATGAACAACGTGCCCGCCCCCGCCACCAGCCAGCCAATCACCGGCCAGCTGCGGATCTCGCTCTTGGCCACGAACGACGTCGCGCGCGCCGAGTTCAGCACGAAGATATCGATCCAGGAAACGTGGTTCGCCACCATCAGCACCGGCCCCGTCAAACGCGGCTCGCCCTTGAAGACGACCCGCAGTCCACAGGCCGCCATCAACGCCCGCGACCACGTGCGGTTCAGCCATGCACGGGAGGTGGGCCGAAGGAAGGGATAGACCGCTCCCACGCAAAACAGGCCGAAAACAATCAAAGGCAGCACCAGTGCCAGCCGTAAGACAAAGCGCAGCAGCTTCAAACTGAAGTCTCCCAGGCCAGCCGGCCACCGACCACGGTGGCGCGTACCCGACCGGGCAGCATCATACCCGCGAACGGGGTGCTGGCGCTGCGGCTTTGCAGCGCTGCCGGCATCACCAGCCATTCAGCGTTCAGGTCGACCAGGCACAGGTCCGCCGGCGCGCCCACGCCCAACTGGCCCGCCTGCGCGGCGTCCGGCGTCAGCCGGCCCAGCACGGCGCCCGGGCCCGACGTTACCCGGGCCAATGCATCAACCAGGGGCTGGCGGCGGTCGCGCACCCATTTCAGCGTCAGCGACAGCAGCAACTCCAACGCCGTGGCCCCGGGCGTCGACGCGGGAAACGGCGCTGCCTTGCCCCGGGTATCAACCGGCGTATGGTCCGAACACAACGCGTCGACCAGCCCTTCGGCCAGCGCCGCGTGGAGGGCATCGCGGTCGCGCTGGCCGCGCAGCGGCGGCGACAGATGGAAATTCGTATCGAAAAAGCCGATATCGACGTCGGTCAGATGCAGGTTTTGGGTGGACACGTCGGCGGTCACGGGCAGCCCTTCCCGCTTGGCCGCCCGCAGCAGCGCAAGCCCCGCCGCGGTGGACAGCCGGGTCAGATGCACGCGGGCGCCGGTCGCGCGTTGGAGTTCGAAAATCGTCTGCATCGCCACGGTTTCGGCTTCCGGCGGCAGGCCTTCCAGCCCCAGGCGTTCGGCGTAGGCGCCGCTGGCAGCGACCGCGCCACGCGCCAGCCACGGATCTTGCGGGCGCAGCCACAAGGTGTGGCCCGACCCGCTGGCGTAGCGCATCGCGCCCCACAGCACCCGGGTATCGGCAACGCCTTGCTCGCCCTGCGAAAAAGCGATGCAGCCTGCCCGGGCCAGCAGGCCCATTTCCGCAAGCGTTTCCCCTGCCAACCCCACGGTCATCGCGCCCAGCGGGTGGATGCGAGCCTGCCCGGGTTCGGCCTGGCGCATCAGCGCGTCGACCTTGCCCGGCTCATCCAGCGCGGCGTCGGGCTCCGGCGGCAGCACCAGGCGCGTCACGCCGCCGGCCAGCGCCGCGCGCAGCTCCGCAGGCGCGAAGGCGTTGCCCGTGGCCACGCCGCCCGCCCCGGCGGGCTGCAAGACCCGGGCCGACAGATCGACCAGGCCCGGCAGCACGGCCAGGCCGTCGGCATCCAGTACGCGGTCGGCGTGGAAACCATCTGGCGTCGCCCCCACGGCCACCACGCGGCCATCGGCCGTGTAAATGTCGTGCCGCCCGTCCACGCCGTTGGCGGGGTCGATCAACCGGCCGTTTGCGATGTGCAGCCTCATGGCGCGTCTCCCGTCAGTACGTGCAGGACGGCCAGGCGCAGGGATTGAAGCCGCCCGGCCAATTGCGCCTCGATTGGCGAAAGGCTGGCGGCTACGTCGCCATCCACTTCCACGCCAGGGGTCAACGCACCGGCCGGCAGCAGCAGCGCGTCGGGCTTGGCGGCAGCCAGCGTGGCGGGCGTCATCCCGTGGAACTGGGCATATTCCCGCGCGGACGGCAGCAACGCGCCGCTGATGTGTTCGACGTCCAGGGGCAGCACGATAATCACATCGGCATCCTGCAAGCCTTCTTGCAGCGTCGCGCACGCGCGCACGCCCAGTTGCGGCAGGTTGTCCGGCAAGAGGGTGCGCGGCGCGACGGCGCGCACTTCGGGCACGCCCAGGGTGGTCATCACGTGGATCACCGAGCGCGCCACCGCGGAATGGCGGATATCGCCCACCAGCGTCACGGCCAGATTCGTCAGGTCTTGCTTGATGTCGCGCATCGCCTGCACCAGCGCCAGCGCGGGCAGCGGGTCCGCATGCCAGCCATCGCCGGCACTGACGACACGCAGCCCCGGCGCGGCATGCGCGGCCGCGCAATGGGCCGCGCCGCTTGCCGCATGACGCAGCACCAGCACGCCGGGCGCCAGGCCGGCCACCGTCCGGGCCAGCGCGTCGCCCGTCTGGGCATCCGCGTCCGGCGCGTCCAGGACGACAGGCAGCAGGGACAGGCGCGCGGCCGCATCCCCGTAAGCGTCGCGGCAGGCGGGGTCGTCGGGCAGGGAAAGGAAAACGGGAAGCGGCGCGGCGGCCGGGGCGGCATCCTCGGCCAGCACGCGCGCCGCGTCGAGCAGGCGCTCGACATGGCGCCGTGGCAACCCTTCCGTTGTCAGCAGATGAATGAGTTCGCCGCGGCGATCAAGTTGCGGATTGAGCATAGGCAGGCCGGGCCGCGTGCTTCAGGACGCAGGCAGGGTGTCGAGGTATCGTTGCAGGATAACAGCCGCGGCCATCGCGTCGTCGGCCGCGTGCGTGCCCAACAGGCGCTGGGCTTCCATGCTGGAGCCGCGTTCGTCGATCAGTTCGACGGCGATGCCGAAACGGCCGTGCAGTTGGTTGGCGAAACGCCGGCAACGCGCCGTGGCGGGTTGCTCGCCGCCATCGGCGTCCAGCGCCAGCCCCACGATCACGCGGTGGGGCTGCCATTCTTGCAGCAGCGCCGCGATGCGGCCGAAACGCGCGTCGCGGATTTCGCTGAAGATGATTTCCAGCGGACGCGCCTGGCGCGTCAGCGTGTTGCCGATGGCGATGCCGATCTTCTTTTCGCCGAAGTCAAAACCAAGCAGGGTCTCTTCAGGCATGGCCCGCGTCGCCCGCCAGCATGACCGGATCGATGCCCAGCAGCTTCAAGGCGGCCGGGTAGCGGTCTTCGGGAGGCACATCGAAAATGATGTGGTCATCGGCGCCCACGCTAAGCCAGGCATTCTGGCCCATTTCGCTTTCCAGTTGCCCGGCGCCCCAGCCGGCATACCCCAGCGTGACCAGCATCCGGGCGGGCCCGTTGCCGTCGGCCACGGCTTGCAGCACGTCGCGGGAAGTCGTCAGCGCCATCGCGCCCATCTTGATGCTGGAGCTGTAGTCGCCCGCAGGCGCGTGCAGCACAAAGCCGCGGTCGGTCTGCACCGGGCCGCCGAAGAACACCAGCGTGTCCTTGATGGGGCCGATCTCAAGCGTCAGCTCGATGCGTTCGAACAGCGTGCCCAGCGTCAGGTCGGTGGGCCGGTTGATGACCAGGCCCAGCGCGCCGCGCTCGGTGTGTTCGCATACGTATATGACAGAACCGGCCAAGCTGCCCTCGACCATGCCCGGCATGGCGATCAGGAACTGATTGGCAAAGTTGGCCGCCTGCGTCGAGGCGGCTTCGTGGTGTTTTTCCGTCATGGCAACCCCTTCATGGGTAGTCTGAAAGAACCGAGGACGGGGCGCGCGCCATGCGCGGCCCTGCTTGCCTGGCGGCAGACCGTCCTGCGGTTACGAGGGATGGGGGCTTTCCCCATCGTACGAGCCCTGGCGGAATAGGTCAGCGGATCGGGTTCAGATTTCCATCAATTCAAAGTCCTCTTTGCGGGCGCCGCATTCGGGACAGACCCAGTTCGGCGGCACGTCTTCCCAGCGGGTGCCGGGAGCAATGCCCTCGTCGGGCAGGCCGGCCTCTTCGTCATAGACCCAGCCACAAATCAGACACATCCAAGTACGCATAGTTCTCTCTTACATCAATTCCCGGCCTTGATCCCCGTGGCGGGGCAAAGGTGGGGGGCTTCCATTAGAATGGGGACAATCTTACCGAAACCCAATAGGGGTTCCCCTGATTCACCTCAAAATGAGTCCGGGCACCCTCACTCAAGCGCTGTCCACGTGGCCCCCGTTACTCCCCCTCTCGTTTTGGTCTTCGGCCCGTTCGATCCCTCGGGATCCGACGGCTTGCCCGCGGATGCCGTCACCTGCGCCCGCCTGGGCTGTCACGGCCTGGCGGCCGTTACCGCGCTGACCGTGCAGGACACTGCCGGCATCGAAGAAATCCATCCTGTTTCGCCCGACATGCTGGACGATCAGGCCCGTTGCCTGCTGGAAGACATGTCCGTGCAGGCGATCAAGGTGGGCGGACTATACACCGCTGAAACGGCAAGCGTGGCCGCCCAGGTCGCCGCCGACTACAGCCAGGTTCCCCTGGTGCTGCACCTGGGCCAGCGCGCGCCCTTGCCGGTGGACGCCGCCGACGAGGACGAGGCCGACGACCTGCTGGCCGCCACGCTGGAACTGGTGCTGCCGCAGACCGACCTGCTGGTCATCGAACACCTGCGCCTGGCGCAGTGGCATGCCGACGGCGACATCGATATCGGGGACGCACCGTCGCCCATGCACGCGCTGGTCGCGGCCGGCGCGGAATGGGTGCTGGTGCTGGGTAGCCCCCAACGCCCTGGCCATTACGCCAACGTGCTGCTGGGTCCCAGCGGCCAGACGCACACCTGGCCCTGGCAGGCGCCCCCGGACCGCAACGGCGACGCCGGCGGCCTGGCCGCCACCGCTATCACGGCCATGCTGGCGCGCGGCTTGGAAATGCCCGAAGCCGTGCGCCAGGGCCTGGCGCATGCCGACGCTTCGGTGGCCGCCAGCTTCCTGCCGGGCATGGGCCGGCGCATCCCCAACCGGATCCAACCGCAATGAAACCGCTGCGTTTTCCCGCCGGCCTGTATGGCGTCACCCCTGAATGGGACGATACCGACCGCCTGATGCAGGCCGTGCGCAAGGCCGCCGAGGGCGGCATGCGGTCGCTGCAGTTGCGCCGCAAGAACGTGCCCGACGCCGTGCGCGCCGAGCAGGCCCGCGCGCTGGCGCCGCTGTGCCGCGAACTGGGCGTTGTATTCCTGATCAATGATGACTGGCGCCTGGCGCTGGACGTCGGCGCCGACGGCGCGCACGTCGGCCGCGAAGACGAAAGCCTGGCGCGCATCCGCGCCGAAGCCGGCCCCGACCTGATCCTGGGCGGCTCAAGCTACGATGACCTGGCCCGCGCCCGCGAACTGCTGGATGCCGGCGCCGACTACATCGCCTTCGGCGCGATGTTCGCCTCGACCGTCAAGCCGGACACCGTGCGCGCGCCCCTGTCGGTGCTGACCGAAGCCCGCCGCCTGGTCGACGAGCGCGACGCGCCCCGGCCCGCCGTGGTGGCCATTGGCGGCATCACGCCCGACAACGCGCTGCTGGTGGCCCAGGCGGGCGCCGACGCCGTCGCCGTCATCACCGCACTTTTCGAAGCGCCCAGCATCCGGGCCGCCGCGGCGGCCTGCTCCGCGCCCTTTATCGTCAACCCCAATCGCAAGCCTTGAACGCCATGTCCCGTAACGAACAGCTTTTCGAACGCGCCTGCCGCAGCATCCCCGGCGGCGTCAACTCGCCCGTGCGCGCTTTCCGCTCCGTCGGCGGCACGCCGCGGTTCATCAAGCGCGCGCAAGGCCCGTATGTATGGGACGCGGACGACAAGCAGTACATTGATTACGTGGGCTCCTGGGGCCCCGCCATCCTGGGCCATTCGCACCCTGAAGTGGTGCGCGCGGTGCAGGAAGCCGCCGTCAACGGCCTGTCGTTCGGCGCGCCTACCGAAGCCGAAATCGAACTGGCCGAAGTGCTGATTTCGCGCCTGCCCTCGCTGGAACAAGTGCGCCTGGTCAGCTCCGGCACTGAAGCCACCATGACGGCGATCCGCCTGGCGCGCGGCGCCACCGGCCGCGCCAAGATCGTGAAGTTCGAAGGCTGCTACCACGGCCACTCGGACAGCCTGCTGGTCAAGGCGGGTTCAGGCCTGCTGACCTTCGGCAACCCCAGTTCGGCCGGCGTGCCGCCGGAATTCGTGTCGCACACGCTGACGCTCGAATTCAACAACCTGGACGCCGTGCGCCAAGCCTTCGCCCAGCATGGCGACGACATCGCCTGCATCATCGTCGAGCCGGTGGCCGGCAACATGAACCTGATCAAGCCGGCGGCCGGCTTCCTGGAAGGCCTGCGCGAGGTCTGCACGCAACACGGCGCGCTGCTGATTTTCGACGAAGTGATGACCGGTTTCCGCGTCGGCCCCCAAGGCGTGCAGGGCCTGACCGGCGTCAAGCCGGACATCACCACGCTGGCCAAGGTCATCGGCGGCGGCATGCCGGTGGGCGCCTTCGGCGGCAGCGCCGAGATCATGAAACACATTGCCCCGTTGGGCGGCGTGTACCAGGCCGGCACGCTGTCGGGCAACCCGGTGGCGGTGGCCGCAGGCTTGGCCACGCTGCGCCTGATCGCCGCGCCCGGTTTCTACGACAAGCTGTCCGCCCAGACAGCGAAGCTGGCCCAGGGCCTGCAAGAACGCGCCCGTGCTGCCGGGCTGGCCTTCTCGGCCGATTCCGTGGGCGGCATGTTCGGCATTTACTTCAGCGAACAGGTCCCGACCTCGTTCGCGGAAGTCTCGACGTGCGACACCGCGGCGTTCAATCGCTTCTTCCACGCCATGCTGGACCACGGCGTGCATTTCGCGCCGTCCGCGTTCGAGGCGGGCTTCGTCTCGGCCACGCACGATGACGCCGTGATCGCGTCCACGCTGGATATTGCCGAAAAGGTCTTCGCCGCAATGTAAGCGGCGGCGCACGAGCCGGCTTGGGTTGCCTGCCGGGCACCCCGCCGGCGCGTGCCGGCTCAGGGCGCTTTATAGCGCTCGTACAGGGCGGTCACATCCCTGACATAGGCTTGGGTTTCCGCGTAGGGCGGCACGGCGTCGTACTTGCGCACCGCCCCTTCCCCCGCGTTGTAGGCGGCCAGCGCCAGGTCCAGACGGCCCGGGTACTGGTCGATCAGCCGGCGCAAGTGGCGCGAGCCCGCCCGCACGTTCGTCGCTGGATCCACGAGCGCGCGCTCGATATCGTCCACCGACAGCACCGAAGCCGCCGTTGCCGGCATCAGCTGCATCAGGCCCAGCGCCCCCTTGGGTGACCGCGCGTCGCTGCGGAATCCCGATTCGATGGCGATAACGGCCGTCAGCAAGGCCCCATCCACCCCCGAGTCCTGCGCCGCGCGGGCGATCAGCCCGTCGTGGGCGGTGGACGGCTTGGCGTCGCCCCAGCGCAAGGCCCGCGAGGTCGGCGCAAGCGCGCTCAACCGCGCGCCGTCACCGGCCCGAGGCGGACAGTCCAGGCAGGCCTTGATGCCGTTGCCCCGCCACGCGGTGCGGGCCTGCGCCCGCTTGTAATACTTGGCATAGCCCGTGGGCACCTTCATGGCGCGCCAGACGCCGAACGGATCTTTATAGCGGTAGATCTCGCTGGCCTGGGCGGGACGGGCTGGCGCCAGCGCCAGCGCACCCGCCACCAAGGCCACCATCGCCGCCATGCCTGCGCCCCGCGCCGCGAAGGCGCGCAAGGCAGGCAAGAGGGGAAAGGGATGTTGGCGCATGGGGCGGGGCGGAGGCGGCGTCCGAAGACGGGTTGGCGTGCCCCTATGCTGCGGCGATGAACCGCGTTTGTCGCTCGGCCCTTCGTCCTAGTCCGGCGCCAACGCTGGATTTCCCTATGTAAAACAGGGCCGAAACTACGGCATACGTAGGACGATTACTATAGAATATGTCTCAATATTTCGTTTATTTACCAAATGAATGAACCTGGCCGCCGCCGCGCGCCAGGCAGGAGAGGCTGAGATGGACGCAGAAAACACGCTCCAGCTGGTGCTGGAAGCCAATACCAACGTCCTGACGGCCATCTATACGCCGCCCCCGCGCCCTGCCGCGGTGCCCGCGGACGATGATGGCGCCCCCGCCGCCGAGGCGGTTGAGACACCCCCGGCCGTCGACGCCGCCAAGGCAGCCGATGCTGCCGAGGGGACCGACGCTGCCGGCGCGGCCAACCCTGAACCGGACGCCGAAGTCGCCGCCCCGCATTTCAACCTTGACCTGCCCAGCTGGGACACCCTGGCCGCCGCCGTCGTTGCGCAAGGCTGGAGCGCCGACGCGCTGGACAACCACGCCGTGCTGACCTTCATCGACCGCTGCCGCAGCGCCGTGGAGCCAGTGCAATTCCCCGTGGGCCAGGTGATGGACGGCTCGTTCGAGCTGGAACTCGACCCGGCCCGGATGACCGCGTTGCTGACCCTGCACCCGCCCAAGGGCGGCCAGCCGGTGACCCTGGACGCGCTGCGCCACGCCGTCGCCGACCGCGGCATCGTGCATGGGGTGCTGCCACAGGCCATCGCCGATGCCGTCGAGCAGGGCCGCGCCGCCACCGTGGTGATCGCTCAAGGCACGCCGCCCACGCGCGGCACGCCGACGCGCTTTGAAAGCCTGCTGGACCGCCTGAAGCCCCGCGCGCAGGAAATCGACGAACTGGCCCAGGTGGACTACCGTGATCTGGGCAGCCTGCTGTTGGTGTCGCCCGGCACGCCATTGATGCGCCGGGTGCCGCCGCTGCCCGGCGTGGATGGCACCAACGTGCTGGGGGAACCCGTCCTGCCGGATGAAATGCCCGATACGCCCTTCTCCAAGGACATTTCGGGCGTGGAAGTCGACCCGGAAGATCCGCTGCTGCTGCGCGCCACGATCGCCGGCACGCCCAAGCTGATCAGCCAGGGCGTGCAGGTGAATCCGATGGTGGAAGTCGACGCCGTCAACCTGTCCACGGGCAACATCACGTTTGAAGGGTCGCTGCAAGTGCGCGGCGACATCGCCGCCACCATGGAAGTCCGCGTGACGGGCGACGTGGTCGTCAACGGCACCATCGAAGCCGCGCTGGTGGAAGCCGGCGGCAGCGTGACCGTCAAGGGCGGCGTCATCGGCATGGCCGAGGCCCTGCAGGACGCCGCCGCCACCGCCCGCACCGCGCACATCGTCTGTGGCGGCACGCTGAAGGCGAAGTTCATCGAAAACGCGATCATCAGCGCCGGGCAGGACGTGGAAGTCGAGCGCGAGATCCGGCAGAGCAGCATCGCCGCCGGCGGCAGCGTGCTGGTCGGCCCGCCCAACACGCAGCAAAGCGCCATCACCGGCGGGCAGACCCGCGCCCTGAACGCCGTGCGCGCGGGCACCATCGGCTCGCCGTCGGGCATTCCGACGATGGTGCAGGCCGGGCTGGACCCGCATGCGGACATCAAGCGTTCCGCGCTGACGCGCAAGCGCCTGAAAATGAACGAAGAAAAAGCCAAGCTGGAACAACTGCTGATGTTCCTGAGGGCCAACCCTCAGCGCGCGCCCGGCGACGTGGTGGAACGCGCCCGCAACACCCACGCCAAGCTTAGTGGCGAACTGCTGGCGCTGGACGCGGAAGAGGCGCAACTGGTCCGCGACCTGCTGCCGCTGCACACCGCCGTCATCACGGCGACGCGGCGTTTTTGCAGCGGCACGAAGATCCAGTTGGGCAACAAAATGCAGGAATTCCTGGAAGACCAGGTCGGCGGCAAAGCCGCGCTGGAAGAAGGCGAGATCGTCATCCGCTGACCCCGGCGGCGGCAACGCTGATCAAGGCGCAGCTCGGTGTCGGCAACGCTGATCAAGGCGCCGCCCCGGCGCCGTCCGGCGCATCGGGGCGCGATGCGGCCGGAATCAGGGCGCCAGTTCCTTGAACCAGACCCGTGGCGAAATGCCGCGGTCAGGTCCCAGGATAGAGAACCCGCCATCCACCGGGATATCCACACCCGTCATCCACGACGCCGCATCCGAACACGCGAAGCAAACCGCGGCGGCGATTTCGCTACCGGATCCCACGCGGCCCAGCGGATGAAAATGCGCCCCTACCGCGTCAGCCGCCTCTCGTGAACCGCCTGACAACTGCTCTACCGACGGCGACCACGTCCAGGCCGGCGACACCGCCAGCACGCGCACGCCGGCCGGCGCCAATTCCACCGCGAAGTTCTTCGTAATCTGCAGTAGCGCCGCTTTGGACGCCGGATACAGCGCGCGTCCGGCCGCGCCGAACTTGCCGCCCGTGCTGCCCAGGTTCACGATCACTCCGCCGCGCGGCAAATGCGGCGCCGCCAATTGCGTGAAAATCGCGGCCGACACCAGATTGGTATCCAGCGTGCTGTGCCATTCCTCGCGCGAGGACGCCAGCCCGCGGTCCGCGTACTGGCAGGCGTTGTTGACCAACACGTCCAGCCGGCCGAAGCGCGCCAGCGCGGCATCAATGCAACGCTGGATCTGGCTGTCTTCGCCGATGTCGGTCTCGCAGAACAACGCCCGGCCCTGCAGTTCCTGCTCAAGCGCCAAGCCCGCCTGCGCGTTTCGCCCGACCAGCACCACATTGACGCCCGCCGCCGCCAGGCCGCGCGCGATATCCGCGCCCAGGCCTTGCGTGCTGCCGGTCACGATGGCCGTCTTGCCGGCCAAGCCGGGAAAACCTGAAAAGTCCATGGATAGTCCTTGATCAATGCGGCGCGGCGGCCCAGCGCACAGCATCCGCCACCGAGCCGGTTTGCGCAATCAAGCGCATGCTGGCCAGCGATGCGCGATGCACGGCTTCGTCGGCCGACGCGCAAGCGTCTTCGGCCACCATCACTTCGAAGCCGATGTCGGCGGCATGGCGCACCGTTCCCTCCACGACGGAATGCGTGGCCACGCCCGCCACCACCAGCCGGCGCGCGCCAATCACGCGCAGCGTTTCCTCCAGCGGCGTGCCATAGAAAGCGCTGATGCGGGTGTGCTTCACGACGAATTCACGCGGGCTGCCGGCCAGCGGCTGCAGGCCCTCGTAGAACGCGCTGCCCCACTGGCCTTCAGGCACCGCGCCGATCGTCGCCACATTGCGGAAAATCGCGCAGTTGGGCAGCAGGTCGGCGTAATCGGGCCGGAAGGCGATGCGCACGTGCACGATGGGCAGCGCCCGCGCCCTCGCACCATCCAGCAGGGCGGCGGCGTTGTCCAGCAGGCGCTGGCGCGCGCCGCTGTCGGCGTCCAACCCGACGCGGATCTTGCCGTCGGGATGCAGCACGTCGTTCTGGTAGTGCAGCGCCAGCACCGCGGCTTCGGATTCCATCACACGAACACCTCGAACACGTCGTGCGCGTCGTCGCAGTTGACCAGGTCCACGCGCTTCATGCGGAGTCGCCAGCTGTCGCCCTCGGCAGCCAGCTTATGGGTGTACCGGCCCGCCAGCTGGCGCGGCTGACGCTTGCGCCATTCGGTCATCTGGAACGCGGAATGCACCACCAGGTTGCCGCCCGCATCCACGCCTTCAACCTGCACGCCGCCCACCAGCCGCACGCTGCGCGTAGGCGGCTGCTGCGACCAGTTGCGGGGATGCTCCAGCCGGCGGATGCGCACGTCGCGCAGCATGCGGTCTTCCCAGAACAGCGAAATATGGTCATACGGGCTTTGCTGGCCCGGCACGCGCGGCATCCAATACATGCCGTCCGGCGTCCACAGCGATTGCCAGTCGTCGTAGCGCCGTTCGTCCAGCAGCCGCGCCTCGCGGTACAGGAACTGGGCGATGCGGTGGTAGGCGTCCGCCGGCACATCGGCCGGTGACAGGCCGGTGGTGGCAACGTCGAAATCCAGGTCTAGCAGCATGCGCCTTCTCCCGTGGCGGGCGCGTTCGACGCCGCGCCGGCTTCCATGTAGGTCTTCCAGGCGCGGAACTGGTTGCGCATGGGCAATTCGCTGGTGCCGTTGACGGACACCATGCCGTCGGCGTCGCTGCGGTCGCTGCCGTGGTAGCGGTGCATGCTGACCCATTCGCCGC
Source organism: Achromobacter marplatensis (assembly GCF_049060505.1). GTDB lineage: Bacteria > Pseudomonadota > Gammaproteobacteria > Burkholderiales > Burkholderiaceae_B > Achromobacter > Achromobacter marplatensis_A. The sequence continues at coordinate 62,706 of NZ_JBMGRB010000018.1, read as the reverse complement.
CGCGCGTGGCGTTGCCTTCCTGGCAGCGGTTATAGAGTTCGATATCGTCCGGCATCACATTGGACGACGGCGAATTGATGACGTTGGCATACAACATGGCGCGCTTGAACACGCCGTCCGGCGCGCCCTTGCAGCGAAAGGTCTGGATCTCGATCAGCGTGCGGTCCACGGCGATCGGGCGGATCACGCGGAACTGCTGGAACACGGTATGGGGCGAACCGCTGCCGTAGATCACCGTGTTGTGGCGGTTCATGCCCAGGATCTCGCGGGCGCGTTCTTCGCCGTAGGCGGCCGTCAGCGTCTCGAAGTGCGCGCGCGATACCGGATCGCGCTCGGCGGCGCCGGGGTTGAAAATGCCTTCCATGTAGCCGTGACCGTTGTCGTAGGCGCGCAGCTCCAGTTTTTCCCAGAATTCGTAGGGCTCGCCGTTGCCGTCCATGATGTGCAGTTCCAGCGGCATTTCGCCCATCTCCTTGGCCTCGTCGCGGGCCGCGGCGTAGGACGATTCATGGGTCACGCGGGCATGCATCGTGTCGTGCAGGTTCTCGTAGAACACCTTCCAGTTCGACCGCTGCATCACGCGGAAGATGCCGCCTGCGACTTCGACCTCGCCCACGGGCGACCGGTCGCACAGGTTGTCGATGGACGACCGCACGCCGCCCAGGAAATCCGCCAACGCAGGCCCTGTCTTGGCCTGGCTGGCGAACACGAACCCGCGATAGCTTTCCACGCGCGCCAGCCGGCGCATCGAAAACGACGGGTCCGCCGGATCATAGGACGTGCCTTCCAGGCCTTGCTTGAGCGGCACGCCCAGATGGCTGCCGTCCAGCTTGAAGGTCCAGGCGTGGTAGGGGCAGCGGAAGAACTTGCCCACGCAGCCCTCGCCGTCGGCCACGATCTTCGCGCCTTTGTGCGGACAGCGGTTGTACAGCACGTGCACATTGCCGTCGGTGGCGCGCACCATCAGCACGTCTTGGTCGCCCAGCCGGGTGGTGTGGTAGTCGCCCGTCTTGGGCACCTGGCTTTCGTGGCCCACGTAGATCCAGGCGCGGCCATAGATGCGCTGCATCTCCAGGTCGAAGATGGCGGGGTCGGTGTAGACGCCGCGGTGCACGCTGTCGCCGCGCACCATCGCGGCCAGTTGCTCTTGCGAATAAGCCATGTCGCCCTCCTACTTGTTCTCGCTGTCTTTCCAACGCGCCATCAGCGTGTTGGACGGCAAGGTCTCGTCCAGCAGCTTGGCGGCGGTCTCACGGCCCGCGACGGGCAGGCCCTTGGGGTCCAGCAGGCCCACCTGCACCAGCACGCTGGCCTGGTCCCAGTAGATGTGCTCGTGATAGAGCTTGTCGCCGCGGAATTTCACGATGGCGATCAGCGGGATCTCTACCTTCCGGCCCGTGGGCGCCACGCCGGGCAGCAGCCAATCGATCTCGGTCGTGTGCGTGAAGCAGAACAGCAGCTCGTCCACGATCTGGGTCGCGCCCACGGTGCGCGACAGCGGGACCAGCCGCGTATCGGGCGGGTTGCTGTTGACGAAATGGTGCTGATAGAAGCGCGAAAGCTCTTTGTGGCCGACGCCGCCCGTCATCGTCGGGATATGGTTCACATAGGGTTCGGCGACCATCGTGGCCATGGTGGCCGCCACGTCGCGCGTGCCGAATTCATATTCGCAGTGTTTGTCCCACAAGGCCGAATAATCGAACTCCGGGCCAATGGCGCGCTGCAGGGCCGCCATGCTGCGCTGGTGCGCCATCAGGGCGGACGGCTTGTCGTAGTGGTCGCCGCCGGTGCGCGCAAAGGCGTGGTCCATGCCGGGATACACATAGAGCTCCACGCCCGGCTTGCCGCCCAGCGCCTCCAGGATGCGCTGGCGCGCCGCGGGCGGACAGAAGCCGTCCTGCTCGGCGATGTGCAGCACCAGCCGTCCGCGCAACGCGGACGCCTCTTCCAGGCAGTCTTCGATGCCCACCCCGTAGTAGCCCACGGCCACGTCCACATCGGTGCGGCAGGCGGCCAGATAAGCCAGCTTGCCGCCCAGGCAATAGCCCAGCACGCCCACCCCGCCCTGCTGCTCGGGCAGCTTGCGCAGCTCGGCGATCGTGGACGCAATGTCCTTCACGCCCAGCTCAACATTGAAGCCCTGGTAGAGCTCGAACGCGCGTGGCATGTCGGCCGGGCCGTCGGTCAGCTGGATGCCCGGCTGCTGGCGCCAGAACAGGTCGGGCACCAGCACCACATAGCCTTCTTCGGCCAGCAGCTGCGCCGCGCGGCGCATGAAATCGTTGACGCCGAAGATCTCCTGGCACAGCACCAGGCCGGGGCCATGGCCCGCGGCCGGCACGGCCAGGTAGGCGCCAAAGGACTTGCCATCGTGCGAGGGGATCGTGAGTTCGCGCGTCGTGATGTTCAGGGTCATGCGGTTCTCCTGTAATGCGTGATGCGTATCGGGTGAAACGGGCCGCCCTACTTCATCTGGCACGAAGCGGCGAAGGGGTCCTGGTACTGCGTCAGCACCGTGCCCGTCAGCTTGTTGGCCAGCTTGCCGTCCGCGCCCGCCTCGACGACGCGCAGGTAGTAGTTCTGGATCGGATACTGGTTGCGGTTGAATTTGAAATCGCCTCGCACCGACTTGAAGTCCGCGCGCCGCAAGGCCGGGCGCAACGCGTCCGCCTCCAGCTTGCCGCCCGTCTGGCGCACGGCGCTATCCAGCAGCATGGCGGCGTCATAGCCTTGCGAGGCGTACAGCGTCGGGCTGCGGTTGTAGGTCTTCTTGAAGTCTTCAACGAACTTGCGGTTGGCCGGGTTGTCCAGGTCGGCGGCCCACTGCGAGGTATTGCGCAAGCCCTGGATGGGCGCGCCCACCGCCGCGATCGTGTCCTCGTCGCCCGAGAAGCCGGGCGCCAGCAGCGCGATGTCTTTCGACAGGCCCGCGCCGTTGAACTGCTTGATGAAATTCACGCCCATGCCGCCTGGCAGGAAGAAGAACACCGCGTCGGGCTTGCTGGCGCGCAACCGCGTGATCTCGACCCCATAGTCCAACTGGCCAAGCTGGGTGTAGATCTCTTCGGACAGGCCGCCCTTGTACAGGCGCTTGAATCCGTTAAGCGATTCGCGGCCGCCCGGATAGTCGGGCGCGATCAGCGCAACGCTTTTGTAGCCCTGGTCGGCGGCGTACTTGCCCATGGCGGCGGGAATGTCCTCGTTCTGCCACGCCACCGCGAAGAAATTCGGATTACAGCCCGCGCCGGCATAGTTTTCCGGCCCGGTGTTGGTGCTGAGATAGATCGTGCCCGACTGCAGAATCGCCGGCATCACCGGCAACAACACGTTCGAAAACACGATGCCCGTCATGATGTCCACGCGGTCGCGCTTAAGCAGGCGCTCCACGGCCTGCCGGCCCGTATCCGCCTTTTGCTGATCGTCGGCCACCACCACTTCCGCCGGCAGCCCGCCCAGCTTGCCGCCCGTATGCTGCAGCGCCAGATTGAAACCGTCCCGGATCTCGTTGCCCAGCGCCGAACCGGGTCCGGACAGCGTCGTCAGCAAGCCCACCTTGACCTTGTCGGCCGCCGAGGCCGCCGCTGCGGCTGCCATGCAGACCAGCGCCGCCAGCGCGCGCCGGCTCCAGAGATTTCGATTCATGAGCCACCCCGTTTCCACCGCCAGCCCCGCTGGCGGAAAGCTGACAGAACCCGTCTGCCGTCGGTTCATGCGTGCTGCCGATCCTTGCGACCTCCCAGCGTATGCCGGCAGGCCGCCCCGCTCTATCCGAATATGGTCAGTTTTATCCGGGATTCACTTAATTCCCAACCCGGTACGATTAAATTACTCTGGCCGCAGATACGGGAGCGTTCCCGTCCCGGAGGCACCCATGCACGGCTGGTCCCGACTCACGCTTGCGCCCTTGCTGAAACGGCGCGTGTTCAGCTCCACCCAGCAAGACGAGACCCGCACGCTTGTGTCCGAAGCGCTGAAGGAACACCGGCTGACCTGGAAGGGCGGGCGCGTGGATGCCGAACTGAATCGGGGCCGCTTCGGTTCGCTGACGGTCTGTACGTTGCGCTACGGCGCCGAAGTCCACATCGAAGCCGACCGCCTGCAAGACTTCATGCTGGTGCAAGTGCCCCTGCGCGGCCGCGCCTGCATCGAATGCGGCGACGAACGCGTCGACGCCAACCCCGATTGCGCCGCCGTCATCGCCCCCAACCGCCCGCTGCGGCTGCACTGGGAGAACCGTTGCGAGCAACTGCTGCTGAAAATTCCGCGCGACAAACTGGAAACCATCGGCCGGCACGCCTTCGGTGACGCGGCCGCCCGCCCGCTGGACTTCAGCCCCGCGCTTCGCCTGGACACCCCCATCGGCGCCGTGTGGCGCAGCATGATGAGCGCGTTGATCCACCTCTTGCCCACCCTGGACGACGGCGCCCCCCGCCCGCCCGCGGCGTGGCTTGCCCACATGGAAGACAGCCTGATCCTGCACCTGCTGTACAACCAGCCCAACACCTGGCATTCCCAGGCCGGCCAGGCTCCGTCCATCCCGCGCCGCCTGACGCTGGCCGAAACCTACATGCGCGACCACCTGTCCGCCCCCCTTACCCTGACCGACATCGCCCGCCACGCCGGCGCCAGCGCCACCGCCCTGACCCGCCTGTTCCAGGAACACCGCGACACCACGCCCATGCACGCGCTGCGCGCGTTGCGGTTGGACACCGCCCGGCAAAAGCTGAAAGCAGGCGACGCGGGCAGCGTGACGGAAGTCGCGCTAGCCGTGGGTTTCGGGCATTTGGGGAGGTTTTCGGAGTATTACCGGGAACGGTTCGGGGAACTGCCCAGGGAGACGCGACGCGCATAGCGGGATGAGCGTTTGGGGGGATGATGGGTTGCGCGCGGCGGGCGCAGGTCCAATTTTGAAGGTCCGAGCGCGCTCCACCCATCCTACGGATGGCCCACGGCGTCACGTGTGACGGGTCAGCGGCGTCACAGGAAAAAAAGGGGCCGCCGCGCACGAAGCATCAGCAACGCCACGACGCAAGACGACGCGTAAGCGCCATAAGGCCGCCCGCGCGGCCCCCGAACCGCCAGGCGTCAAGAGCACCCGGCAGCCAAAGCCAACATCACCCCCCCGGCACCACAGCCGTCACTTCAATCTCCACCTTCGCCCGATCCTCAACCAGATCCGCCACTTCCACCGCCGTCATCGCCGGGAAATGCCGGCCGATGAACTCCCGGTAGTGCTTGCCGATCGCCGGGTAAGCGGCCACGTATTCGTCCTTGTCCGTGACATACCACGTCATCCGGACAATATGCTCGGGCTTCGCGCCGCCTTCGGCCAGGATTGCCACGATGTTCGACAGCGTCTGGCGGACCTGGTCCGCCAGATCATCCGACTCGAACTGCTGCTGGCCATTCCACCCCACCTGCCCGCCCACGAACACGAGCTTGCTGCCCACCGTCATTTCGGTCAGCACACCATTCGAATAGCCCCGGGGCGCCATCCAATCCGGCGGTTGCAGAATCTTCATAACGTCTCATCCTATTTTTAAGAAAACAAACTTCAGGGTGGCCCGCGCCGCTTACGCCGCGCCAGCCAGATAATCGTGCATGCGTTCCCGCAGGTCCGCAGGCATCGGCATCGACTTCATCGTCCGCAAATCCACGGTCACGATCGTCAGCGTCGCCGACAACCGCAACTGGCCGTCAGGCCCTTCGAAACGCACCAGCGCCTTGAACGAGGCCCCGCCGATCCGCTGCACTTCCAACGTCTGGCGCAAGCGCTCGTGCCAGCGGCTGGGCGCGCTGAAATCGCACGTCACCGAGGCCATCGGCGTACCGATGTGGCGCTCGACGTGCAGCGCGTGAAACGGCAGCCCCATCCCCTTGTCGAACCACTCCTCGACAAAGTCGTTGATCATTTCGAAATAGCGCGGGTAGAAGACAATGCCCGCCGGGTCGCAATGACGAAAGCGGACTTCTACCTGGCTGGTGAAAGGAGCGGCCATGATGATTTCCCGGTTGCCTGTTCAAGCCATCTTGCGCAGCGCGAAACGTTGCAGCTTGCCCGTCTCGGTACGAGGCAACGCCGCCACGAATTCGATCGCGCGCGGGTATTTGTAGGGCGCGATGCTGGCCTTCACGAAAGTCTGCATCGCCGCCACGAGTTCATCGCTGGGCGTATAACCCGGCTTAAGCACGACAAACGCCTTGACCAATTGGCCGCGTTCGTCGCACGGCGCGCCGACCACGCCGCATTCGGCCACGGCTTCGTGGCGCAGCAGCGCGTCTTCGACTTCCGGGCCGGCGATGTTGTAGCCGGCGGACACGATCATGTCGTCGTTGCGCGCCTGGTAGAACAGATAGCCCTCATCGTCCTGCATGAAGGTGTCGCCCGGCAGGTTCCAGCCCTGCTGCACGAATCGTCGCTGGCGTTCGTCGGCCAGATAGCGGCAGCCGGTCGGCCCCTTGACGGCCAGCCGGCCCACCGTGCCGTTGGGCACGGGGTTCATGTCGTCGTCCACCACCTGCGCCACATAACCCGGAACCACCTTGCCGATGGCGCCGCGCTTGACCGACTCCGGCGGGCTGGACACGAACACGTGGATCATTTCCGTGCCGCCGATGCCATCGATCATCTCGATGCCGCTGGCCTGCTTCCACAGTTGACGGGTGGCGTCCGGCAAAGCCTCGCCGGCCGACACGCTCTTTTTCAGGGACGACAGGTCAAACTTGCCGACCAACGCCGCCATCTGGCGGTAGAACGTAGGCGCGGTGAAAACGATGGTCGCGCGAAAATCCTGGATCAGTTCCAGCAGGCTTTCGGGCGTCAGCTTTTCGGCCAGCACCGTGCTGGCGCCCACGCGCAGCGGGAAGCACAACAATCCCCCCAGGCCGAACGTGAATGCCAACGGCGGCGTGCCGCAGAAGATGTCGTCCGGCCCCGGCTTGATGACGTGCTTGGGGAACAGGTCGCACATCGCCAGCACGTCGCGGTGAAAGTGCATGCAGCCCTTGGGCGACCCCGTGGTGCCGCTGGTGAACGCGATCAGGCACACGTCGTCGGCGGCCGTGTCGCAGGCCGCGTAATCGTCCGGCTTGGCCGCGGCCAGCGCGTCCAGCGCGTCCGGCGCGGCGTCATTGAAATACACAATCTGCGACAGGCCGGCGCAATGGTGCTCGTGGCCGGGCTGCGCGCAAAACTGGGCTTCGTCCTTCAGGCGGGCGTCGCACAGCACCGCCTGGATCTGCGCCTTCTCGATGATCTGCTTAAGCTCTTTGGCGCGCAGCAGCGGCATCGTGGGCACCGTCACCAGGCCCGCCTTGATCGCCGCCAGCCAGGCGGCGGCCATCATCGGGTTGTTCGGCCCGCGCAGCAGCAGGCGGTTGCCGGCAACCAGCTTCATGTCTTCGGTCAGCACGCGGGCGATGCGGTTGGTCAGCGCGGCCAGCTCCCGGTACGTCATCGTGGCCGGCTTGCCATCCTGGCGCCAGCGCAACGCGACCCGCTCGCCGAAGCCGCGGCCGACCATGGCGTCGACCAGCTCGACGGCGCAATTAAACCGCTTCGGATAGGCCACGTCGGGGCCATCCAGCAGGAACTCGGGCCATTGGTCGCCCGGGGGCAGATTGTCCCGGGCGAAAGTGTCGATGTGGGCGGAGCTTTCCATAAAATTCCCCTTGCTATGCGGTGCGGTGTGGTTGGCGTTGCGGATGGACAGGGCTCGGTGGCCCTTTACGCCTTCAGCAATTCACGGGCGATGATCAACTTCTGCACTTCGGTGGCGCCTTCGTAAATACGCAGCGCTCTGATTTCCCTGTAAAGCTTCTCCACCGGCATCCCCGACACCACCCCCGCGCCCCCGAACATCTGGAGCGCACGGTCGATCACGGTCTGCGCCGATTCCGTGGCCGTCATCTTTGCCATCGCCGCTTCACGCGTGGTACGCAGCTTTTGCACGTCGCGCATCCACGCGGCGCGATACGTCAGCAGCGCCGAGGCGTCGATGGCGGTCGCCATGTCGCCCAGCGCGGCTTGCGTCAGTTGCAGGTCGGCCAGCGTCTGGCCGAACATGCGGCGCGACTTGGCGCGCGCCAGGCCTTCATCCAACGCGCGGCGGGCAAAGCCCAGCGCGGCCGCCGCCACCGACGCGCGGAAGATGTCCAGCGTCATCATGGCCAGCTTGAACCCTTGGCCCGCATCGCCCAGGCGATGCGACACCGGCACGCGGCAGTTGTCGAACGTAATCGTGGCCAGCGGATGCGGCGCGATCAATTCGATGCGCTCGCTGACCGCGAAGCCTGCGGCATCCGCATCCACCACGAAGGCGCTGATACCGCGCGCCCCCGGGGCTTCGCCGGTGCGGGCGAAAACAACGTAGAAATCGGCGATGCCACCGTTCGAGATCCAGGTCTTCGCCCCGTTCAGCACATAGTGGTCGCCGTCCAGCCTGGCCTCGCACGACAACGCCGCCACGTCCGAGCCGGCGTCCGGTTCGGACAGCGCGAAAGCGGCGATCGCGTCGCCGCTTGCCACGCGCGGCAGGTAGCGCTGGCGCAGTTCATCGGAGCCCATCAGCGAAATAGCGCCGCTGCCCAGGCCCTGCATCGCGAACGCGAAATCGGCCAGGCCCTCATGGCGGGCAAACGTTTCGCGCAGGATGCAGACGGCGCGGGAATCCACTTCCGGTAATGCGCCGCCCCACGCGCCGCCCGGGCCGCCCGCGACCGCATAGCGCAGCCAACCGGCCTGGCCCATGGCCTTGACCAGCTTCTTGCAGGCCGCGTCGGCGTCGTGATGGTCAACATCGCCCAGCGACTTTTCGCACCAGGCATCCACCTCATGCGCCAGCTTGCGGTGCGCATCGTCGAAAAAGGGCCAGTCCAGCCAGCTTGCGTCACGCATCATCAGTTCCCCTCGAAGACCGGCTTTTGCTTGGCCACGAAGGCCTCGTAGGCGCGATGGAAATCGCGGGTCTGCATGCAGATGGCCTGGGCCTCGGCTTCGGCCTCGATGGCCTCGTCCACGCCCATGTTCCATTCCTGATGCAGTAGTTTCTTGGTGACGCCATGCGCGAACGTGGGGCCAGCGGCCAATTGCGCGGCCAGTGTCTGGGCGGCCTCGCCCAGCTTGTCGGATTGGTGCAGGGCATTGAAAAAGCCCCAGCTGGCGCCCTCTTCCGCCGTCATGGCGCGGCCGGTGTACAGCAGTTCGGATGCGCGGCCCTGTCCGATCATGCGCGGCAGCAGCGTGCAGGCGCCCATGTCGGCGCCTGCCAGGCCCACCCGCGTGAACAGGAATGCCGTGCGCGCGGCCGGGGTGCCCAGCCGCATATCGGACGCCAGCGCCACCATGGCGCCCGCGCCCGCGCAGACGCCGTCGACCGCGGCCACGATGGGCTGCGGGCAGGCCCGCATCGCCTTGACCAGGTCGCCCGTCATGCGAGTGAAGTCCAGCAGTTCGGGCATGGTCATCTTGGTCAGCGGGCCGATGATCTCGTGCACGTCCCCGCCCGAGCAGAAATTGCCGCCCGCGCCCGTCACCACCACGACCTTGACGTCGGTGGCGTACACCAGCGAACGGAACAGGTCGCGCAATTCGGCGTAGGAATCGAACGTCAACGGATTCTTGCGTTCCGGACGGTTCAAGGTGACCGTTCCGATCTTGCCGTCGGCCGACACCTGCCACAGGAAGGTCTTGGCCTGGTAGCCGGCCAGCGGACGCTTGTGGTGCTTCATGGTGTGCTCTTCGGACTGGGTGCTCATGGTGTCTCCGTTCGTTATCCTGGGTTGATGGGACCTGCCGGCCTTAGCCGGTCATCACTTCGCCGCCATCCACGGCGATGGCCTGGCCATTGATGGACGCGGAAGCCGGCAACGCCAGCCAGGCCACCGTCTCGGCCACTTCCTCGGGCTGCACCAGGCGGCCCTGCGGATTGCGCTCGGCCAGCTTGGCCCGGGCGGCTTCCGGCGTCATGCCGGTCTTGTCCACGATGTTGGTCACCGCGCCGCGCACGATGTCGGTTTCGGTATAGCCGGGGCACACCGCATTCACGGTCACCCCCTTTTGCGCGGTTTCCAGCGCCAGCGACCGGGTCAGGCCGATCACACCGTGCTTGGCGGCGCAATAGGCGCTGACGTAGCCGTAGCCGATCAAGCCGGCCGTGCTGGCCACGTTGATCACCCGCCCCCATTTTTCCTGCAGCATGCCCGGCAGCGCGGCCTGGATGCAGTGGAACGTGCCGGTCAGGTTGACGGCAAGCATCTGCTGCCACAGCGCGGCATCGGTGCGGTCAAAACGCTGGCTGACCGCCTGCCCGGCGTTGTTCACCAGCACCAGCACCGGGCCGAACGTCACCTCGGCTTGCGCGAACGCCGCGCGCACCGACGCTTCGTCGGCAATGTCCGCGCTGACCGTCTGCACCTGACCCAGGCTGGCCAGGCTGTCGGCGGCGGCGTCCAGCGAGGCGCCGTCGCGGCCCAGCAGCGTGACGCGAGCGCCGCGCGCCAGCAGCGCACGCGCGCTGGCCAGGCCGATGCCGCGGGCGCCGCCCGTCACCAGCGCGTGGCGTCCGGCGAGGGGTTGCGGGGTCGTCGTCATTTGATATCCAGTTGCGCCATCGCGGCGGCGCGTTCGAAGTTGGTTTCCAACTGGCGTTTTCCGGCAAAGTACTGGCTGGGCCATGCCACGTCGGTGTAGCCCACCCGCGCCGCTTCGCGCAACGTCCAGGAGGCGTCGGCCAGATGGGGACGCGCCAGGGCGCACAGGTCGGCACGGCCGGATGCAATGATGCCGTTGGCGTGATCGGCCTCGAAGATGGCGCCCACCGCGATGGTGGGAATGCCGGCTTCGTTGCGCACGCGGTCGGCGAACGGAGTTTGGAACATGCGGCCGTAGACGGGCTTTTCTTCCTTGCTGACCTGGCCCGACGAACAATCGATCATGTCGGCGCCGGCGGCCTTGAAGTGGCGTGCGATCTCGACCGCGTCGTCGGCGGTAATGCCGCCTTCAACCCAGTCGCTGGCGGAAATCCGCACCGACATGGGCTTGTCTTGCGGCCAGACGGCGCGCACGGCATGGAAGACCTCAAGCGGAAAGCGCAGGCGGTTTTCCAGGCTGCCGCCGTATTCGTCTTCACGGTGGTTGGTCAGCGGCGAAATGAAGCTGGACAGCAGGTAGCCGTGCGCGCAGTGCAGTTCCAGCCAGTCGAAACCGGCTTCCGTGGCACGGCGGGCGGCGGCTGCGAAGTTGTCGCGCACCTGGTCCATGTCGGCGCGCGTCATGGCGCGCGGCGTCTGCGACACGCCGTCGATGTAGGGCAAGGCCGACGCCGACAGCAGCGGCCAGTTGCCTTCGGCCAGCGGGTGGTCGATCTTCTGCCAGCCAAGCTGGGTGGAACCCTTGCGGCCGGCATGGCCCAGCTGCACGCCGATGCGGGCATCGCTGTTGCCGTGCACGAAATTCACGATGCGGGCAAAGGCCTGCGTCTGCTCGTCGTTCCACAGTCCCGGGCAGCCCGGGGTGATGCGGCCGTCGGGCGACACGCAGGTCATTTCAACCATGACCAACCCTGCCCCGCCCATGGCGCGCGCGCCCAAGTGGACCAGATGGAAATCGCCCGGCACGCCGTCCTGGCAGGAATACATGGCCATCGGCGACACCAGGATGCGGTTCTTCAGGCGCACGCCGCGCACCTGGTAGGGCGTCAGCATCGGGATGGCCGGACGCTTGCCGGGCGCCGCCTGAGCGCCGGCGCGTTCCGCGATCCAGCGTTCAAAGCCTTCCAGCCAGGCGGGATCGCGCAGGCGCAGGTTCTCGTGCGAGATACGCTGTGAACGGGTCAGCAGCGAATAAGCGAATTGCTCGGGTTCCAGTTCCGCGTAGCGTTCGACGTTCTCGAACCATTCGGTGGAGTTGCGGGCCGCGTTCTGGATCTTCAACACTTCCACGCTGCGCACTTCTTCGTAGTGCTGCAAGCCGTGTTCCACGCTGCCCTCGGCGCCGCTCAGGCAGCGCGCCAGCTCGATGGAGTCCTCCAGCGCCAATTTGGTGCCGGAGCCGATAGAGAAGTGGGCGGTATGGGCGGCGTCGCCCATCAGCACGACGGGCACGCGGCGCTGGCCGCGGGCGGTTTCCAGCGTGTTCCAGTGGACCCAGGTGTTGCAGATGACGCGCGGGAACCGGATCCAGATGGCCGAACCGCGCAGGTGCGAGGCGTTGCTGATCAACGCATTGCCATCCAGCCAGGGCGCGAACAGTTTTTCGCAATAGGCGATGCCCTCTTCCTGGCTCATCTGTTCGATGCCGGCGGCCTGCCAGGTCTCTTCGGGCGTTTCCACGATGAAGGTGGACATGCCGTCTTCGTAGCGGTAGGCGTGGGCCTGGAACCAGCCGTGTTCGGTCTGCACGAAGGCAAAGGTGAAGGCGTCGAACACTTTCTTGGTGCCGAGCCAGACGAAGCGGCAACGGCGCTGGTCGATGTCGGGGTGGAAGGTGTCGGCGTAACGGGTACGGATCTGGCTGTTGATGCCGTCGGAGGCGATGACGAGGTCGGCATCGTATTCGCGGGCGATGGCCTGGTCGTCCTGGACGAAGTTCTCGAACACCAGCTTGACGCCGACGTCTTCGCACCGCGCCTGCAGGATGTTCAGCAGTTTTTTGCGTCCGATGCCGATGAAGCCGTGGCCGCTGCTGCGGATGCTGCGGCCTTTGAAGTGGATGTCGATGTCGTCCCAGTGGTTGAACGCGTCACCGATGGTCTGGGCCGAAACGGGGTCTGCTTCGCGCAGGTTCTGCATGGTGGCGTCGGAGAACACGACGCCCCAGCCAAATGTGTCGTAGGGCCGGTTGCGTTCGATGACGGTGATCTCGTTCGCGGGGTTCTGCAATTTCATCAGCAGACCAAAATACAGGCCGGCGGGACCGCCGCCGATGCAGACTATTTTCATTGCCGTATACGCTCCGAGGTACGCGACAGTCGCTCGTTTATCTGGAGCGGGGCGCCGCGGATATTTAGGTCTGGATAGTTTAGGCTTGAAATATATACCTGAAGCGGGGGGATCGCAAATGGGGGAAAGCTAGTAGATCTTTGGGGAAATGGGGACGGAGTTGGGGAGGACTGCGGGAGTTCTTGAGGTTGGGGGCTGTGGGGCTTGCGTTGGGATCTTTGTGGGGCGCTCGCCGCCGGGGTCGGGTGGGTGGCGCGCGCCCACGATTGCGGTCCGGAGCCTTCGCTCCGGACTGCCCTCTCGTCATCTTCGTTGCGGCCTGCGGCCGCTGCCTTCAGATTCCCTCGGGCGCATCAAGGTTGCGCGCCACCCACCCGACCCCGACGACGAGCTGCGCCGTCTTGGTTTGCGCGCTGCTAGGGTGCGGTTTACTGACGAGGTTTGCGGGGCCCGCCTCATGCGTCCGCGCGGGCGGACGCTTGAGGCATACGCGTTGTCGTTACGTCGGTGCGGTGGTCGCTTGCGCGTTTTTGGGGGGTGGTTTTCTGTTGGCCCCGCTGTCGGGTGGGGGAGGTGGAGCGACGGGTGGCGCGCGGCCAGTATCCGCTTGCTTCGCTAGACCTGTACGCGCGCCACCCGTCTAAAAGGGAGGCCAGCGATGGGATCCGGCGATGTCGTGCTTCTGACGAATTATCGTCAACGGTGAATTGATTTCCGGCGACGCATTGATCATCAACCGCGAATCCGTCTCCGATGGCGCATTGACCTTCAATCGTAGGATGGGTGGAGCGCGGGGAACCCTGCATAAGAACGGTAACGCCAATCGCGTGGACGGACGCGTGGTCTTCGTCAGTGAGGGGATGGCCGGCCTGCCCGTAGCCGTCAGGCCGTCATCATGCGACGGCGTTCTCGATGTCGTCTTTCTGTACAAAATCGTGCAGAAAATCGACCTTAGAGAACCCCGTTAGGATAAAAACACATGTGTTACCCATGTCTCCGAACATGTGTCACCTATGTCCCCGGTCCGTACAATCGCGCGCAACCCATCATGTGGGCATGCACCGATGCTGCCGCCTTATGTGCATGGATCGGCGTCATGCGTGATGGGTTACGTGCGGCATGCGTCCGCGTGCTCGCGGCCTACCCGAACGCACTCCACCCATCCTACGGCGCACCGTCAGCATCATCACGACGCAAGACACCGCGTAAGCTCCCAAAGGCCGCCCGCGCGGCCGGCCGGGAGCGGGCACCGCAAGATCCTCCTCCACCCCCACCGCGTGGAGAAGAACCCTACGCAAACCGCCCGCCCCAGCTGACGTCAAATTGCACCTGACAGAGCCTGGCGCGTCGGCGGCCGGTGGGGCGCGGGGCGTCGATAAGCCCGAGGGAATCCGAAGGAACTGCCGTAGGCAGTGACGAGGATGACGAGAGGGCAGTCCGGAGCGAAGGCTCCGGACCGCAATCGTTGACCCGCGTACCCCAGGCCGCCGACGTGACGGGCGTCTCAAGAACTCAACGCCTAGCCAAACAAACCCCCACAGTCAAATTCTCCCCCGAAGCCACTCCTCCAGATCCTTAGCCGGCAACGGCGGCGAAAACAGGAATCCTTGTCCCGCCGCACACCCCTGCTCGATCAGGAAGCGCCGCTGCTCCTCGTTCTCGACTCCTTCGGCCACCACCGGCAGGCTCAGGCTCTCGCCGATCCGGATGACCGCGCTGGTCAGCGCCCGCGCCGCGTCATCGCTCTCCAATCCCTGCACAAAGCTGCGATCCAGCTTTAGTTCGTCCACGATCAGGCGCCGCAGGTGGCCCAGGCTGGAATACCCGGTGCCGAAGTCGTCCATCGACAAGCGCACGCCCAGGCGATGCAGTTCCGCGATGGTCCGCAGCGTGCCGGCGGTGGCGTCCAGCACCACGCCTTCGGTGATTTCAAGCATCAAGTCGGCAGGCGCCAGGCCGAATTCGGCAAGCGTGGCCGCGATCATGCGGGGCAGGTTCAGGTTGTGGAAATTCGTGGCTGACAGGTTCACCGACACCGACGGCACGCGCAGGCCGTTGTTGCGCCAGATCGCCAGTTGCGAGCAGGCCTCGCGTAGCGCCCAGTCGCCCAGGTCGCCGATCAGGCCGCATTCTTCGGCCAACGGCACAAAGCGCGCGGGCGAAATATCGCCCAGCGTCGGGTGACGCCAGCGGGCCAGCGCCTCGACCCCATACAGGCTGCCGTTCTTCAGGCCGACCTGCGGCTGGTAGTGCAGGCGTAACGCCTTGGCTTCCAGCGCGTCGCGCAGGGCGGCTTCCAGGGCCAGGCGTTCTTGTGCCTGGCGGTTCATTTCGGCGCTGAAGAACGAAATGCGGTTGCGGCCCGCCGTCTTGGCCTGGTACATCGCCATGTCGGCGTGGCGCAGCAGGGTGTCCATGTCGCGCCCGTTTTCCGGGAACACGCTGATGCCGATGCTGACCGACGGGTTCAGCGTAACGCCGCCCACCGAAAACGGCTGGGCCAGCGCCACCAGAATGTGTTCGGCGGCAGCAGTCAGGCGCCCATGCTCGAAGTCCGGCATCATCATCACGAACTCGTCGCCGGATAGCCGGCCGACGATGTCGGAGGCCCGCGCCAAGCGGCGCAACCGCTGAGCCACGTCGCGCAGCAAGGCGTCGCCGATGGGGTGGCCCAGCGTGTCGTTGACCTGCTTGAAACGGTCCAGGTCCAGGAACAGCACGGCCACGCGCTTGCGTTCCGTCTCGGCCCGCGCGATGGCCTGCTCGGCTTGCGCCAGCAGCAGGTTGCGGTTCGGCAGGCCGGTCAGCTCGTCGTAGAACGCCAATTGGCGGATGCGGGCGCGTGCTTCTTCTCGCTCCAGCGCCAACGCGCACAGGTAGACGCATACATCCACCAGCCGATGGTGGAAATCATCAGGCAGGCGGCGTTCGCGGAAATAGAAGCAGAAGGTGCCGATCACGCGCCCGTCGCTGGACTTGATGGGCGACGACCAGCACGCCTTCACATCTTCCGGCAGCGGCAGATGGCGGTAATCGTCCCAGAGCGGATCGGTGGCGATGTCCGGCACGATAACGGGACGGCCCAGGAACGCCGAGGTGCCGCAGGCGCCCGACTGCGGGCCGACCTTCAGGCCGTCCAGCGCGTCGGCGTAGGCGGCCGGCATGCTTGGCGCCGCCAACTGCCTGAGCTGTCCGGCATCGTCCACCCGCAGCACGGTGGCAACCACTTCGGGGGCCAGGCGCTCGACTTCGCGGCACACCATGTTCATGACCTCGACCACCGAGGCCTCGTTCACCATCGCTTGCAGCACGCGGCGCTGCAGCACTTCGTGCACCTTGGTGGGGGTGATGTCGGTCAGCACGTCAACGATGTTGACGAGCGTTCCGCGGTCGTCAAAGACCGAGTTGGCCATGACCGACACCCACAGCGGCTTGCCGCAGCGGTCGTAGACAAGCACGTCTTTGTGGTAACCCTCGCGGCACGCGATGCGGCGGTCCAGTTCTTCGCGGGTACCGCCGTCGGGCCGGCCGCCGGCCAGCAATTCGCCCAATTCCTGGTGCAGCGCGTCGCCGCGCCCGAAGCCCAGCATGCGCTGAAAACCGTCGTTCACATAGACGATGCGGCCGTCGCTACCGGACACCGCAACGGCATTACCGGTTTCATTGATGCCCAGCAGCAACAGGCGAATCTCTTCCTGGCGTTCGGCGTCGGCGATGGACTTGCGCGAAATGACCGAAATGCGCGCAACGTCGCCGTCATCGTCCCTTAACGGCAGATAGGTGGCTTCAATCCACAGCGATCCGCCGTCCTTCTTGCGGTAGCGACAGGTACCCGAAAAATGTTCACCGCGGCGCAGCCGGGTCCAGATCTGTTCTCCGCTGGCGATGCCTTTGCCTTCGTCCATGCTGTCGCACAGCATGTCGTGGCGCAGCGCCAGGGCCTCTTCCAAGGTATACCCCACGGCGGCCAGGAGATTGGCGTTGGCGTTCAACAGCGAGCCGCTTGCATCGAAGTCGAACAGCAACAGCGCCCGGTCCATCGACGTCAGATAATTGCCCGCATGCCACGCGGCGCCCTCGGGGCCCGCGCTCGAAACGCTTACATGAGTATCAAGCATAAGGGGCTCCATACCGGAATACAGCTGTTCCGGCTTCATTCAGCGCTTTGGAAAGCCAAGCGCGACGCGGTCTCGTCCGTCCTGCTTGGCCAGGTACAGCGCCTGGTCCGCGCGGCTGAGCGTTTCCGAGAAGGTCTCTCCCAATTGGTGATGCGCCATGCCGATACTGACCGTCAGCCTCAATACGTCGTCGCCGGCCGCCACCGCCAGTCCGCGTACCGCGCCGACCAATCGGTCCATGACGCCCTGGGCGGCGTCGGGCTGCGTGTTGGGCAAGAGCACCAGGAATTCCTCGCCGCCCCAGCGCCCGCACAAATCGTATTCGCGCAGGCTTTCGCCCATCACGCCGGCAAGCTCGACCAACGCGCGGTCGCCGGTTTCATGCCCGTAGCGGTCGTTGACCGCCTTGAAATGGTCCACGTCCAGCATGGCGACGACGAAGCTCTCGCCACTGCGCGACGCGCGCTCGACTTCCTGCTTGATCATTTCCATCAAGGCCCGCCGGTTCAGCAGGCTGGTCAACGGATCGCGGCTGGAGGTTTCTTGCAGCGCGGCGTTCAGATCGCGCATCATGTTTTGATAGTGGTCGGAAATTCGCGCAATGCGCGTCAACCGGCGCAACTGGCGGTCGAACTGGTCGCACAAACCCAGTTCGCGCTCGTGCGCCATGGACTGGTAGGCGTCCGACAATTGGGTCACGCGCTCGATGCGGGCCATCTGCTCGGCCGTATGCTGCCAAAGCGCGTCAAGCGCGTCGCGCAGGGGATGGCCTTCATAGGCCGGGTCCGCCAGCAGCCCGGTAATGCGTCGATCCAGTTCGGCGGCGCCCGGTTTCATTCGCGGCCGACCACCGAGAACGGAAAGGTGCAGTCTTCCTTGAATTCCTCGGCCAGTTCGCCGACGCGTTCGTTGCGCTTGTCGTAGAACCAGGTCACGCTGACCTGCCGGCCTTTGCCGTGGGCGGCTTCGAGCACGTCGAAGATATCCATGACGGACTTGATGCTGCTGGTGTTCAGATACAGCAATTCCAGTTCCAGCCGCAACGGGGCGGCCGTGCCCAGCAGGTAAGCCTCGACCCATTCGATCACCGGACCGAACAGTTCAAAGGAATTCTCGGGATAGGAGTCGCCGCGCATCGCCAGCACGCCGGCAGTGGCATCGGCAGTGATGGCGGGCGTGGACTGCGTCCCGGGAATGTTCAGCTCTTTCATCAAATACTCCGAAAATAATACTGGGATACGCGCGGAGCCTTCAGATCACGACGCTCAGGCTGAAAAACGCCTGCCCTTCGTCCGCGGCGGGCGTCAGGCTGGCTTCCAGCGGGGCGCCGGCGCGGCGTGCGATATCGATCAAGCCCAGACCCGCGCCCGAGGCCACGCCTTGAGCGCGCGGCTTGTGCAGCTGCGTCTTGTATTCGGCCTTCAGGGCCGCCTTGTCCAACGCGGCCAGTTCCTGGATGCGGGCGACCAGCGCGTGGCCGTCGTCGGACTTGACCAGGTTGCCCGCCGACACCACATAGCGGCTTTCGTCGCGGCGGCCGATCACCACGGTGGCCGAAGCCTCGGCGTCGCCGTTGGCGGCCGCATATTGGCGGATGTTCTGGATCATCTCGATGTAGACCGAGAACACATCCATCGCTTCGGCCGGCCGCACATGTTCCGCGTTCAGGTAGTTCTTGAGCGCGTTGCCGATTTCCTCGATCAGGCTGCGGGAGATCGGCCCGTTGAAGCAAAGCAGGGTGCGGTTCTGATTGAACCGTTCGCCCAGCGCATAGAGATCGGAGGCATTCATAGCGGTTACCGCCCTGATAACGATTATTCGAAACGGAAAGACAGCAAGGTGATGTCGTCACGCTGGGGACGGGCACCTTGGTATTCGGCCAGCGCTTGCGTAAACGCGGCGGCCTGTTCAGTTAACGGCTGCCGCGCGTGTCTCTTGAGCATGTCCGCGAAACGCGTGTTGCCGAAGCCGAATCCATGCTCGCCGCCCGCTTGGTCCAGGAAGCCGTCGGTTGCCAAATAATAGGTCCAGCCGGGCTCCATCTGCAGGTCGATATTCTGGTAGACCCCGGTACGCTTATCGCCCAACGCGCGCCTGCCGCCGGGAATTTCGCGCAAGGTCTCGCCATCGCTGGCGTACAGGCTGATCTTCGCGCCGGCATACCGTAGCCGTCCCGTCTGGCGGTCAATATATACCAGGCCGGCATCGGTATTGGTGGCCAGCGCACGAGGCAATTGCGCATCCGCAAGCATGGCGCGGATGGCCGCATCGGTGCGCGTCAGGATGCCGGCAGGATCGCCAGGACCGGCCTCGGTGATCGCCAGATCGATGGCGGCGCGCGCCAGCATCGTCATCAAAGCGCCCGGCACGCCGTGGCCCGCGCAGTCCATGATGCCCAGCAGGCAGTTGGCGCCATCGGAACGGAAGACATAGAAGTCGCCGCCCACCACGTCACGCGGCTTCCACAGCACAAAATGGTGAGCGCCCAGGGATTGCGTCAGTTGACGGTCGGGCAGGATGGCGCGCTGGATCAGGCTGGCGTAGTCGATGGAGTCGCCGATCTTCTTGTGGGCGGCGGCCATGGCGCGGTTGGCGTCTTCCAGCGCCGAGGTGCGTTCGCGCACCTTGGATTCCAGTTCGGCCGTGTGCTGGCGGACCTTGTCGGCCATGACGCCGAACGCGCGGCTCAGGTCGCCGATCTCGTCCTGCCCGCCCGGGGGCAGGCGCACGTCGTAGCTGCCGTCCGCGATCGCGCGCGCCGATTGCTGCAGGCGGCGCAGCGGACGCAGCATCAGCCGTTCGACGGCGTAGCCGAAGCCCAGCAGCATGGCGGCGAACAGCACCGCCAGACCGATCGCCGCTGGCCACAGCCAGCCGGTATCCAGCACGCGCGCGGCGCCCAGGTCCACGAAGGTCAGCACATGCCAATGCAGTTCGGGCATATAGGCCACGGACACCAGCTGGCGCGCGCCATCCACCTTCACCCAGGCGGATTGCACCGATTGCGGATGGGCCACGGCAGCCTGCATGGCCGACCGCAGTTCGTCCCGGCCCGGCCCGTCGTCCAACAGGTTGAACACCCTGCCCCGGCCGTCGGCGCCGCCGCCCGCGCCCGAGTTGTACGCAATCAGCGTGGCGTCCATGTGCGCCTGGATGGCGCCTTCCCCATCGACGATGATGGGGGTAACGCCAGGCTGGCCGCTGTTGACGAAATCGCGCAGGAAACCGCCCACGTCCAGACCGGCGCCAGTCAGCGCCACCACCTTGTCGCCATCGCGCACCTGCACGTTGATCCACACCTTCGTGGTCTGGAGCTTCAGGTCGGGATTGACGTTGATGTTGTATTTGGCCGGCGACTTCAGCGTGGCGTAGAACCAGCCGTCGTCCGCCGCGCCGCGGCTTAGCGTGTAGCGCGGCGTCTCGGACAGCGGTTTGTCATCATTGAAGTAATAGTGGCCGCTTGCCGCGCTGGCAATGAAGTAGGCGCGGCCCAACAGATCGCGGCGGTAGCCGTCGGCTTCGCGGAAGAAGAGCTCGCGGGCGGCCGGATCGCTTTCATTGCGCAACCAGCGGCGGGTGACTTCGCTATCGGCCAGTCGCTGCGACAACGCCAGTTCGCGCGATACCGGGGCCAGGATGCGTTGCCGGTTAAGTTGGGTGAAGTTATCGGCGAATGCCCGCCCGAAGTGGTCCCTGACCCCATCCAGCACAAGCCAGCCAATCACGGCGGCGGACGCCAAAGCGATCACGCATGCCAACAGCAGCGCCATCAATGATTTTTTGCGCAAACCCCATTTCGCCATGCGAAGACTTCCTGACAGCTTGATAAGACGTGACGGGCCTGCCCGCCCTGCAGGCTCGAGAGGGGCCAAGCGCGCTAAGTGTAGAGAACCGGAGGGGCAATTGAAACAGCTGCAAACGTCTGGATGCGCTCTAGACACCTTAAGTTTCAGCCCAGCAATGTATATGCTGATTTATTGCGTTTTATATCGTATTTTTTACCAGGCGGCCCCACGCCATTGCGGCTTTATTACTACACGCCCAGATAGCGTTCCCATAGGCCCCGGTCGGCATCCAGCGCCCGGGAATCGCCCGTCCAGACGACTTTGCCGCGCTCCAGGATCACGTGCTGGTCCGCCAGGCTAAGCAACCTTTCGACATATTTGTCGATGACGAGGATGGTCTGCCCCGCTTGGCGCAGGCGCGACAGGCAATTCCAGATTTCTTCGCGGATCTTGGGCGCCAGACCCTCGGTGGCCTCGTCCAGGATCAGCAGCCGGGGATTGGTGACCAGCGCCCGGCCAATGGCCAGCATCTGCTGTTCGCCGCCCGAAAGCTGGTTGCCCATGTTGCGCGCGCGTTCGGCCAGCCTGGGGAACAGTTCGAACACGCGTTCGGGCGTCCAGGGTTCGCCGATATCCGGGTTGCGCGCGGCGACGAAGGCGGTCAGGTGTTCGCGCACCGTCAGATTGGGGAAGCACTGCCGCCCTTCCGGGACGATGGCCACGCCCACCCGGGCAATGCGGTCGGGGCTCCAGCCGCTGATGTCCTGGCCCGCGAAATGGATCTTGCCGCCCCGCAGCGGCAACTGGCCGAACAGGGTGCGCAGCAGGGTGGTCTTGCCCATGCCGTTGCGGCCCAGCAAGGTCACGACCTGGCCGGCGCCAATCTGAAGGTCGACGCCGAACAGCACCTGGCTGGCGCCGTAGCCGCTCTGGGCTGATTCAATGGTGAGCATCATGCGGTCTCCTCGTCGCCCAGATAGGCTTGCCGCACTTCCGGGTTGGCGCGGATCTCGTCGGGGGTGCCGGTCGCGATGACGCGGCCATACACCAGCACCGACAAGCGGTCGGCCAGGCGGAACACCGCCTGCATATCGTGTTCGACCAGCAGCATGGCGGCTCGTCCCCGCAGGGTTTCGATCAATTCGGTCAAGCGGACGGTCTCGTCCGGCCCCATGCCGGCCATGGGTTCGTCCAGCAGCAACACGCTGGGACGCGCGGCCAGCGCCAGCGCAAACTCCACCTTGCGCTGCTCGCCGTGCGGCAAGGTGCCCGCCGGCCGGTCCAGCAAGGCGGCGTCGATGGCGCATTCCCGAGCCAGCTCGCGCGCTTGTTCATAAAGCGCCGATTCGGCGGCGCGCGGCTTCCAGAACCGGAAGCTGCTGCCCGCGTGGGCCTGCACCGCCAGCACCAGGTTATCCAGCACGCTGGACTGCTTGAAGATATTGGTGATCTGGTACGACCGCGACAGCCCGGCCGACACGCGCTGGTGCGCGTTCATGCCCGTGACGTCGCGTCCGCCCACCGTCAACGTGCCGGAATCCGCGGCCAACGTGCCGGACAACAGGTGGATCAGTGTGGACTTACCCGCGCCGTTGGGGCCGATCAGGGCGTGGATCTCGCCCGGGTTCAGGGTTAGCGACACATTATCGGTGGCGACCAGCGCGCCGAAGCGGCGGACCAGCCCAGAGGCCTGCAACACAGGCGTGGTGGCGTTGCTAGACGGATTCATGAGCCCACCTTGCCGGATTGAGGCGTGGCGCGTCCGCCGAACAACGGGCCGAACAGGCCCACCAGGCCACGCGGCGCGCCGAACACCACGCACAGCAGCAGCACGCCCAATGGCAGATGCCAGTATTCGGTCCACAGGCGCAGCACTTCTTCCAGCGTCAGCATCACCACCGCGCCGGCCACGCCGCCCCAGCGCAGGCCGATGCCGCCCACCAGCACCATGATCAGCAGGTTGGCGGACTGCGTCCAGTGCATCAGGCTGGGCGAAATGAACAGGTTATGGTTGGCCAGCAGCGCGCCGGCCAGGCCTGCCGCCGCGCCGCTTAGCGTAAAAGCCGCCAGCTTGATGCGGTAGACGGGATAGCCCATGGATTCCATGCGCGACTCGTTCTCGCGGATGCCCTGCAAGGCCGTGCCGAAGCGCGAGGACACCACGCGGCTAAAGCCCCACATGATCAGCGCGAATAGGGCCAACACCAGGTAATAGAAGCTGACGTCATGGGACAGGTCGATGCCCGGCAAGGTGGAATAGCCGGGCAGGTTCAAGCCGTCTTCGCCGCCATACTGGCGCAGCGAGATGAAGATGTAGAACAGCATCTGCGCGAACGCCAGCGTGATCATGATGAAGTACACGCCGCGGGTGCGCAGCGAGATCGCCCCCGTGACGCACGCCAGCACGCCCGCCAGCAGCATGGCCACCGGCCAGACGATCAGCGCCGAAGTGATGCCCGACATCGCCAGGATGCCCACCGCGTAGGCGCCCGCGCCGAAGAACGCCGCATGCCCCAGCGCCACCATGCCGCCGTAACCCAGGATCAGGTTCAGGCTGGTCGCCGCCAAGGCGTAGATCAGCACGCGCCGAACGAATGAAATATAGAAGTCCAGGCCAAGCGCCGGGGCGACCAGCGGGAACACCGCCAGCGCAGCCAAAAGGACCACGGTCCAGAGTGTGGTTCTCATCGTCAACCCCGCGCCGGAAACAGGCCGGAGGGCCGGAACACCAGCACAGCCGCCATCAATACGTAAATGGCGATGGCGGCCAGCGTCGGCCCGACGCTGGAGGCCACCGCCGGAGAAAAGACCTGGCGCAGCAGCATCGGCAGGAACGCCCGCCCCGCCGTGTCGACCATGCCCACCAGCAAGGCGCCCACGAAGGCGCCCCGGATCGACCCGATCCCGCCGATCACAATGCAAACCAGCACCAGGATCAGGATTTCTTCGCCCATGCCCACCTGCACCGACGTGATCGGCCCCAGCAAGGCGCCGGCCACCGCGGCCAGCATGGCGCCCAGCACGAAGACGCCCAGGAACAGCAGCGGCACGCGCACGCCCATCAGCGTGGCCATCTGGCGATTGGAAGCGCCGGCCCGCACCAGCACGCCGGCGCGGGTGCGCGTCACGAACCAGTACAGGCCCGCGGCGGCGGCCACGCCGAACACGATGATCATCAGGCGGTAGGCGGGATACAGCAGGTCGGGCAGCAGCCGCACCGGGCCGGACAGCACGGCCGGCATGTTCAGCATGATGGGCGCGGGTCCCCAGATCATTTTGACCAGGTCATTGGCGATCAGGATGACGGCGTAGGTGCCCAGCACCTGGGCCAGGTGGTCGCGCAGCGCCAGGCGGCGGATCAGCGTCAGTTCCAGCGCCACGCCGACCAGGCCGGTCGCGACGGCCGCCACCAGCACGGCGGCGGTGAAGGAACCGGTGCGCTGCATGGTCTCGGCGGCGACGTAGGCGCCGGCCATGTAGAGCGAGCCGTGAGCCAGATTCATGATGTCCATGATGCCGAACACCAGGGTCAGCCCGGCCGCGATCAAAAACAACATCAACCCAAACTGGAGACCGTTCAGCAATTGCTCGACGATCAGCGTAAACGTCATGAAAACTTCCCCCTGCCGCAAATCGCCGATGGCGTCTCTCGCGGCCAAATCACCAAACCACCTGGTTATGCCTCACGCGGCCCACCCTGCGCAGCCCATGAAACGTGCCCGCCCGAGCGGGGTCGCGCGGAGCCGGCTTCGCCGGTCCGCAGCGACGCCCCCTTGAGGGGGAAGCGCGCAGCGCGTCGGGGGTGGGCCCTACCCGCTATAGCTTGCACTCGCCGACGTAGACGTCCTGGTACTTGTCGAACACCTTGCCCACCAGCTTGTTGGTGATGCGGCCGCTGCCGTCCTTGTCGACGACGCGCAGGTAGTAGGACTGGATGGGGTAGTGGTTCTTGCCGTAAGTGAAGCTGCCGCGTACCGACGGGTAATCGGCCTTTTCCAGCGCGGCGATGATGGCCGCGCGGTCCGAGGCCTTGCCGCCGGCCTGCTTGACGGCGGCATCCATGGCCATGATGACGTCATAGGCCTGGGCGGCGTAGACCGACGGGTAACGGCCGTTGTATTCCTTGCGGAAGGCGTCCACGAAGACCTTGTTCTGCGGCACGTCCAGGTCATGCGCCCACTGCGCCGTGTTGTACATGCCCAGCATGGGCTCGCCCACGGCCTGGATCACGTCTTCGTCGGCCGAGAAGCCCGGACCGATCAGCTTGACGCTTTGCGACAGGCCGGCCGACACGAACTGCTTGACGAAATTGATGCCCATGCCGCCCGGCAGGAAGATGTAGACGGCGTCCGGCTTGGCGGCGCGGATCTGCGCGATTTCGGCGGCGTAGTCGATCTGGCCGAGTTTGGTGTAGACCTCGTCGCCCGGAGCGGTCTTGTAGCCGCGCTTGAAGCCGGTCAGCGCATCCTTGCCCGCCGGGTAGTCCGGGGCCATGATGAACATCTTCTTGAAGCCGCGATCCGCCGCGACCTTGCCGGCCGCTTCGTGGAAGGCGTCGTTCTGATAAGACGTGCCGAACCAGTAGTTGTTGCACTGGGCGCCGGCAAACTGGCTGGGGCCGGGGTTATTCGACAAGTAGGGCACCTTGGCCGCGAACAGCGCGGGGCCAACGGCCAGCGCCACGTTCGAACCGATGGGGCCCGTGAAGAAATCGATCTTGTCGCGCTGGATGTAGCGCGTGACCAGCTGGCGGGCCTGGTCGGGGTTGCCGCCCATGTCGGTCTGCACGAATTCGGCGGGCTGTCCGCCCAACTTGCTGCCCAATTGCTTGATGGCCAGGTTGAAGCCGTCGCGGGCTTCGGCGCCCAACGCCGAGAACGGGCCGGAGATATCGTTGGCGATGCCGACCTTGACGGCATCCGCCATGGCCACGGCCGGCACCAGCGCGGCGACGGCGAAAAGGGAAGTGATCAAACGCATGGTGGTGTGCTCCGTGCGCGAGCCCGCGCAGAGGGTGTTCTTATTGAAGGTGCGATTCGAATGACTTCTATGCCCGGCCTGCCGGCGCCGTTGCGCCGCCGTCAAACTGGCGCTTGCAAAGAGATATTGCTTGCTACGTCAGGATCCCGTTGTGAGAGCATAGGGAAAACTGGCGTGGTTCATAGTTTAGGTTTAAAGTATTGTGCAAAACAAGACTAGGGTTTTTACCAAAGGGTTATTACCAGGGACGACGATAAGGACGACAACATAGACGACTATCCAGGACGATTACCAAGGGGTTTTCGCTAACGGGTTTTCCAATCATCTACCGCCATGGTCACCCTCTACCGCCACTATGACCGCGCAGGCCTGGATGTCCAGTACAACGCTCGCGCGACAGTACCCGACATCCTGCCGATACTCAAGAAATACGCCGAAGACAGCGCTGCGGCGCGCCAGTCGCTGGACTGCCGCCTGGACGTGCCGTTCGGCGACCATCCCGACGAGCTTCTGGACATCTTCCGCCCCGCGCCGGATGCGTCCAACGCGGCGGGCGCGCCCGTCTTCGTATTCATCCACGGCGGCTACTGGCGCCTGTTGTCCAAGAACGAATCCAGCGGCATGGCGCCCGCCTTCACGCAAGCGGGCGCGATCGTCGTATCGGTGAATTATTCGCTGGCCCCCGCCGTGACGCTGGACCGCATCGTGGACCAGAACCGGCGCGCGCTGGCCTGGGTCCACCGCCACATCGCCGACCATGGCGGCGACCCCCGGCGCATCCACCTCTGCGGCAGTTCCGCCGGCGGGCACCTGGTGGGCGCGTTGTTGGCGGGCGGCTGGCACGCCAGCTACGAAGTGCCGCACGACGTGATCCGCGGCGCCGCGCCGCTATCCGGGCTGTTCGACCTGCGCCCGCTGGTGCATACGCACATCAATGAATGGATGCGCATGAGCGAGGCCGACGCCATCCGCAACAGCCCTGCCCTGCACCTGCCGCCCGCCGGTTGCCCGCTGGTGGTCAGCTACGGCGAATCCGAAACCGACGAGTTCAAGCGTCAAAGCGACGACTATCTGGCCGCCTGGCATGAACGCGGCTTTCCTGGCCGCTATGTGCCGATGCCCGGCACCAACCATTACGACATCGTGTTGACCCTCAACGATCCCTCCAGCCCGCTGACCCGCGCCATCTTTGAACAGATGGGTCTGGCGCCCGCTTCCTCACGCATTCCCGGTATCCTCCCTAGCCATGACTGACGCTCCCGACCTGGAATCCCGCGCCGCGCCCGACGACCACCACGCGCTTCGGCTGTGGCTGCGCATGCTGACCTGCGCCAATCTCATCGAAGGCGAAATCCGCAGCCGCCTGCGCAATGAGTTCGACACGACGCTGCCCCGCTTCGACCTGATGGCGCAATTGCAGCGCGCGCCCAAGGGCATGAAGATGGGCGACCTGTCGCGCCACATGATGGTCACCAACGGCAACATCACCGGCATCACCGATCAACTGGAAAAAGAAGGCCTGGTCATTCGAACCAAGGTGGAATCCGACCGCCGCAGTTCGCTGATCAAGCTGACGCCGCAGGGCAAGAAAACCTTCGCCCGGATGGCGCGCGCCCATGAGTCGTGGGTCAAGTCCATGTTTGGCGACCTGCCCGAGTCCACCCGCAATGCGCTGTTCCAGGCCTTGGGCGAACTCAAGCTGCAGGTGGTGGCCACCCGATCCGAATCCGCCAAAGGCTAGTGGCGCCATCCGGCCCCGGGCGCTGAAATCCGCGTCCGGTTTGGCGCATAATTGCCGCCATGATTCCGGTATCTCTTCCTGGCGGTAATTTCTATGTGCTGATGGCGGCCTCGCTGGCCTGCCTGGCCACATTGCTGACTTGGCTGGCCGTCCTGGCCACCACGCGCAGCGCCCGGCTGTGGCTGGGCGACCATCGGCGCGCCGGCACCCTGCTGATGACCTTCCTGGCGCTGGTCGGCGCCATCTTCCCGTACCAGCAGTTCGGCTTGTGGTTTTCGGCCCAGCGCGACGCCCAGGCCGACGCCGGCCGCAAAACAACGCTGGCCCAGGCCACCCGGCTGGTGGGCGTGGACATGCCGGCAGGCACCGTGCTCAGCCTGACCCGCCCCGGCGAACTGGCCTCGTTCGACCGCGCTGTCTTCCCCGAGACCCAGCCCGCGACCGTCCAAGGGATAGCCGCGACGCGGCTGTTCCGCTATGCCGCCACGCCCAAACAACCCGAAACCCTGTCCGCGGAGATCGCGCGCGACCAGGCGCAGGAAGGCTGGCTGTGCGCGCACGGCCACCGGATCGAATTCGCGATGCAAGGGGGCCAGCCCCACTTTGCAAGCTGCCATCTGGCCGTGGGCAACACGCTGGATCAGCAGCCGGTGCCGCCAGGCGCCTGGCTGAAGGTCGACGAGGCGGCGCGCGGCACCGCGGCGGACGCGGCCGGGCCCTCGGCGCGCTGGTTGCTGCGCACCGAAGGCAGCGAGGCCATGACCCTGCGCCAGATGCCGCTATTGAAGCTGGACATGCGTCTGGACGGGCAGCGCCGGCTGCTGGATTTCGAAGGCCTGCTGGCGCGCGAGACCGTGCTGGGCGTCATGACTTACCCGCCCGGCACCCGCGTGCTGGCCGCGAACCCGCGCCTGCCCGGCGCCCAGCCGGGCGACCTGCTGTTTTCACCGTCGCGCGGGCGCTCGGCCCGCCGCGAGGGCGGCGAGGACGTCGCCGCCGGCCAATCGGTGTTGCAGGCGCCGGATGGCGCCGTGCGCAGCGTACTCAGCAACCGCGACGCCGGGGTGCTGGACGTGGCCGCCATGCGGATGGCCCCCTGACCAGCGCCTGACAAACACCTGCCGCAAACCGGTGGGATAATACGAAGCTTTCCCCCGCGCGCCGCCTTGCCTGGCGGCGATTCCGTCCTGCCCATTCAAGAGACGAAGTCATGGCCGTTAATTTGCAGATCCCCTCCGAGTCCGAAATTTTTCCTGTTGCCGGCATTGAAATCGGCGTCACCGAGGCCGGCATCCGCAAAGCCAACCGGCGCGATCTGACCGTCTTCCGCCTGGCCGAAGGCACCAGCGTCGCTGGCGTGTTCACGCGCAACCGCTTTTGCGCCGCCCCCGTGCAGGTCTGCCAGGCCCACCTGGCCGCCGGCGGCCCCATCAGCGCGCTGGTCATCAACACCGGCAACGCCAACGCCGGCACCGGCGAAGAAGGCCTGAAGAAAGCTCAAGACACCTGCGCCGCGCTGGGCAAGCTGCTGGGCGTGCCGGCCGCGCAGATCCTGCCGTTTTCCACCGGCGTCATCCTGGAACCGTTGCCGCTGGACCGCCTGGTCGCGGGCCTGCCGGGCGCCATCGCCGACCTGGCCGCCGACCACTGGTCCAGCGCTGCCCACGGCATCATGACGACCGACACGCTGCCGAAGATCTCGTCGGCCAAGGTGCAGATCGACGGCAAGACCGTCACGTTCACCGGCATCAGCAAGGGCGCGGGCATGATCCGCCCCAACATGGCCACGATGCTCAGCTTCCTGGCCACCGACGCCGGCATCGCGCAGCCGCTGCTGCGCCGCCTGGCCGTGGAAATCGCGGACGCGTCGTTCAACCGCATCACGGTCGACGGCGACACGTCCACCAACGACTCCTTCATCATCGCCGCCACGGGCAAGTCGGGCGTGAACATCAATAGCGAATCCGACGCCGCTTACGCTGCCGTGCGCGCGGCCCTGACCGCCGCCGCGCTGGAACTGGCCACGAAGATCGTGCGCGACGCCGAAGGCGCCACCAAGTTCATGACGATCCGCGTCGAAGAAGCCGGCACCACGGAAGAAGCGCTGAAGGTGGCCTACGCGGTGGCGCATTCGCCGCTGGTCAAGACCGCTTTCTTCGCGTCGGACCCCAACCTGGGCCGCATCCTGGCCGCGATCGGCTACGCCGGTATCGACGACCTGGACGTGTCCAATATTCGCCTGTGGCTGGACGACGTGCTGGTAGCCAAGGACGGCGGCCGCAACCCCGACTACCAAGAGGCCGACGGCCAGCGCGTGATGAAGCAGGCCGAGATCTCGGTGCGCATCGCGTTGGGCCGCGGCCAGGTCGCTGACACGGTCTACACCTGCGACTTCTCGCACGAATACGTGACCATCAACGCCGACTACCGTTCGTGATCCGCCATGAGCGCAAGCGAATTCACCACCCTTATCCAGCGCGCCGAGCGCGTGCTGGCGCAGCTTGAGGCCTTTCTGCCTCCGGCCCCGCCCGACATCGACTGGAGCGCCCACGCGTTCCGCTGGCGCAAACGCGGGTCGCGCGGCTGGCTGGACGCCGTGCGCCACGTCGCGCGCATCGACATGCAAGACCTTCAGCACATCGAGCGCCAGAAGGCCACCATCGACCGCAACACCGTTCAGTTCCTGGAAAACAAGCCGGCCAACAACGTGCTGATGACCGGCGCCCGCGGCACCGGCAAAAGCTCGCTGGTCAAAGCCATGCTGGCGGCCTACGGCGACCGCGGATTGCGGCTGATCGAAGTAGACAAGTCCGACCTGGGCGACCTGGCCGACATCGTCGAGCTGGTCGCCGCGCGCCCCGAACGCTTCATCGTGTTCTGCGACGACTTGTCGTTCGAAGAAGGCGAGCCCGGCTACAAGGCGCTGAAATCCGTGCTGGACGGTTCGGTCTCGGCGTCGGGCGACAACGTGCTGATCTACGCCACGTCCAACCGGCGCCACCTGATGCCGGAATACATGAGCGAGAACCTGCAGGCCAAGCATCAGCCCGACGGTGAGATCCATCCGGGTGAAACGGTTGAAGAGAAGATCTCCCTGTCCGAGCGCTTCGGCCTGTGGCTGTCGTTCTACCCCTTCAAGCAGGATGACTACCTGGACATCGTCTACCACTGGCTGCGCGAGCTAGGCTGCCCCGAGGCGCACATCGAGCCTTCCCGCACCGAAGCGCTGCAATGGACGATCGAACGCGGTTCGCGTTCAGGCCGGGTGGCCTACCAGTTCGCGCGCGATTGGGCGGCCCGCCATGTCTGAGAAGATCGTCGACGTCGCCGCCGGCCTGATTCTTCGCCCCGACGGCAAGCTGCTGCTGGGCCAGCGGCCCGAAGGCAAGCCCTGGTCGGGCTGGTGGGAACTGCCGGGCGGCAAGCTGGAACCCGGCGAAACCGTGCTGCAGGCGCTGGCCCGCGAATTGCAGGAAGAGATCGGCATCCACGTCACGCAGTCGCGCCCGTGGGTCACCTACGTGCATGTGTATCCGCACACCACGGTCCGGCTGGCGTTCTGCCACGTCACGGGCTGGGAAGGCGAACCGCAAGGCCTGGAAAACCAGCGCCTGGAATGGGTCGACCCGGCCAACGCGGCCTCGGTGGGCGACCTGCTGCCTGCCACCTTGCCCCCCTTGCGCTGGCTGCAACTGCCCACGGCCTACGGCATCAGCTCGATCGGTTCGCGCGCCGGCGTGGCCGCGTTCCTGGGCCGCCTTGACGCGGCGCTTGCGCGCGGCGTGAAGCTTGTGCAGCTGCGCGAGCCGCAATGGCCCGACGGCGCGGGCGCCAGTTCGCTGCATGAAGTGCTGCAACAGGTGATCAAGCGTTGCCGCGCAGCGGGCGCCCGCGTGCTGGTCAACAGCGCGCACCCGGCCGCATGGTGGAAGGAAGCCGACGGCGTGCATCTGCGCGCGGCGGACGCGGCGCGGCTGTCGGCCCGCCCGGAACTGCCTACACCGGCGCTGGTGGGCGTGTCGGCCCACGACAACGCCCAGGTCGTGCATGCCCGAGACATCGGCGCCGACTTCGCGGTGCTGGGTCCGGTGCTGGACACGCCCAGCCACCCCGGCGCGCAAACGCTGGGCTGGGAAGGTTTCGTGGAAGGCAACCGCGACGCCGGCATCCCGGTCTTCGCGCTCGGCGGGCAATCCACCCAGACCGTCGCGCAGGCTCTGCGCCATGGCGCGCATGGCATTGCCGGGATACGCGGCGTCCTCTGACGCCAACCCCGCCGGGGCCCACCCCGGCGGACCCTGCCCGATCCCTCAGTCGATCTTGTAGTCCATCCATGATGCGACCATCTCGCGCAGGCCGCCCTCTTCCTCGAAGGCTTCGCGCGAGCCCTCCGCTTTGTTGCGCCCCAGTTCCAGGATGTACATGTAGTCCGACACCTCGGCGCAGCGCCGCACGTTCTGGTCCACCAGCACGACCGTCATGCCCTCGTCGGCAAAGCCGCGGATCAGCGCGTAGATCTCCTTGGAGATCTTGGGCGCCAACATCGCCGTCGGCTCGTCCAGCAGAATCACCGACGGCTCGATGAGCAGGGCGCGGCCGAATTCCACAAAGCGTTGCTGGCCGCCGCTCATGCTGGACACCGGGTCGTCGCGTTTCTGCGCCAGGATCGGGAAACGGTCGTAGACCGAGTCGATGCGCTGGCGTACCCGGGCCTTGTCGCGGCGAAAAGGCCAGCAGCCCAGGAGCAGGTTGTCGTGCACCGTCAGGTCGCCGAACAGGCTGCGATGCTGCGGCACGAACGCCACGCCATGGTTGGCGCGTTCATGCGAAGGTTGCGCGCTGATGTCCTGGCCCCGCAACGTGATGCGGCCGGTACGCGGCGGCAGGAAGCCGAACAGGGTCTTGAGCACGGTGGACTTTCCCGCGCCGTTGGGGCCGATCACGCCGGTGACCTTGCCGGCGCGCGCCTGGACGTTGATGCGGTTCAAGATCGTGATGTCGCCGTGATAGGCCACGGTCACGTCTTCCAGCGCGAGGATCGCGGTGCTCATGTCAGGCTCCCAGATAGGCTTCGACCACACGCGGGTCGGCACGCACGTGCTTGGCGTCGCCCTGGCTCAGGATGGCGCCTTCATTCATGACGATGATGTGGTGCGACAGCTGATAGATGGAGGTCAGATCGTGCGACACCAGCACGACCGAGCAATCGTGTTCGGTAGGCAGTTCGCGGATCACCGAGATCAGCAGCTGCGCCAGCGCGGGATTCACCCCCGCGAACGGCTCGTCCAGCAGCACGACCTTGGGCCGCGCGACCATGATGCGCGCCAGTTCCACCAGCTTCTGCTGCCCCCCCGACAGTTCCTCGGCGTAGTTGTGGCGCAGGCGGTGCAGCTCTACCTTGTGCAGCCAGTATTCGGACTGCGCATAGCGTTCGTCCGCGCTGCGGCCCGCCTGCTGCTGCGCCACGTCCAGGTTGTCCAGCAGGCTAAGGTGGCGGAAGACGCGCGGCACCTGGAAGGTGCGCCCCACGCCCAGCCGCGCCACGTCGTGGACCTGGCGCCCGCCGATCTCTCGGCCGTCCAGCTCGATGCGGCCTTCGTCCGGGGTGTAGATGCCGTTGATGCAGTTCAGCAGCGTGGTCTTGCCCGACCCGTTCATGCCGATAATGCCCAGGATGCCGCCCTTGGGCACCTCCAGGTCCACGCCCTGCAGCGCCACCAGGCCGCCGAAGCGCTTCTTCAGATTCGTGACTTTCAACATGCGTCCGTCTCCCGGGATCAGCGCAGGGCCTGGCGGCCGAACAAGCCGCTGGGCCGGATGAAGATCGTGGCGACCATCAGCGCAAAACCGCAGATGGTGGCGATGGACGGGCTGAAGAACACCACCGAAACCTGTTCCGTCACCCCGAACAGCAGCGCCCCGACCAACGCCCCCACCGGATGGCCCAGGCCGCCCAGCACGATGACGATGAAGCCGATCAGCGTGTAGTCGTTGCCCATGAACGGCGAGAACGCCGGAAACACCATGGCGACCAACACGCCGCTGGCGGCAGCCAGGCCCACGCCCAGGCCGAACGCCACGGCCGACAATCGTTCCACGTTGATGCCCACGATGCGGACCGCGTCCCGGTTCATGATGATGGCGCGCAGCGCGCGGCCCAACTGCGTGCGGTACAGGAACACCGTCAGCGCGGCAATGATCGCCAGCGCGATGGCCAGCGCCAGCAACCGCACGGTGGGAATCAGCACCGGACCGAACTTCAGGAACACCGGTTCGATCTCGTAGGGCAGCGAGCGGGCGTCGGCGTCGAACGCCAGCAGCATCAGCGCGCCCAGCATGATCGAGACGCCGAACATCAGCAGCAGCGAACTGATTTCGGGATCGTCCGCCTTGGACAGCCGCGGGATCAGGACGAAGTACAGCAGGTAGCCGGCCAGGAAGAACGCCGCGAACGCCAGCGGCAGCGCCACCAGCGGGTTGATGCCTGCGTATTCCATGAGATAGAACGCGAAATACGCGCCCAGCACCAGGAATTCGCCGTGCGCGAAGTTCACCACGCGCAGCACGCCAAAGACGACGTTCAGGCCGACGCCGATCAGCCCATAGATGGCGCCGAGGATCAGGCCGTTGATCAGGCCTTGGATAAGCAGTCCGGTCATGGCGGGTCCTCAGGCGATGTAGCGGCGCAGTTGCGGCTTGCGTTTGAGCAGGCTGCCGATGATGCCCCGCGGCAGGAACAGCATCAGCAGGACGATGATGAGGCCCAGCAACAGCAGGTTCACCACCGGGAATTTCTGCCAGATCATGTGGTCGATGCCCAGCAGCGCCAGCGTCCCGACCACCGGGCCCAGGATGGTGCCGAAGCCGCCCGCCATGGCATAAATGATGCTTTTCGCCGTGATCAGCACGTTGAAGGCGTATTCGGGGTCGACGACGTTCGTGTACCAGGCCTCGATGCCGCCGGCCAACGCGGGAAACAAGGCGGCCAGCAGCCAGGCCTTCAGACGGGTATTGGGAACGTGGATCCCCACGCAGGCGGCCGCGCCATCATCGTCGCGGATGGCCTTGAGCGCACGGCCCAGCCGCGATACCGACAGCCACGTCACGGTGGCCAGCGTGGCCCCCATCACCAGCAGCATGGCGTAGTAGCTATGCGTGGGATTGTTGGCGCTGGACAGGATGATGCCCATGCTGCCCCCGGTGAATGACTGGGGCAGATCCGAAATGACCAGCTTGACGATGGTGGCCAGCGCAAGGCTCACGATGCCGAAGTACACGCCACGCAGGCGCAGCGTGGGCGCCAGCAGCAGCGCAATCGCCACCCCCACGCCGCCCGCGGCCAGCAGGGACGGCAGGATGGGCCAACCCATGATCTTGTAGCAAATGCCGGTGGCGTAGGACCCCACGCCATAGAACACCACGTAGCCGAACGGCAGATAGCCCGTGAAGCCGACGCAGATGTTCATGGCGCTGGCCATGGTGATCCACAGCATCAGGTAGAACGCGAACGAGATGTTCGAGGTGGCCATCGGAATCACGGCCAGGCCGGCGGCCAGCGCGGCGAAGAGGGTCACTGCGATGCGGGTGCGCAACCGCACGGCGCGCAGATCCTGCGCGCGATGCGAAGCCGCGCCCGCCGCCAGGGCGGGACTGCTGCTCATGATGTCTTCCTCCGGGCCGCCTCGGATGGGACAGCCGCTCTATTTGGAGGCGATTATGAACAGTTCAAACCATAACTGCAAGTTAAGGATTAACCCTTATCCGAGTCGGGAAACGCCTCCGCCAGCACCTCGCGCAGCTCATCGATGAACCGCAAGGCGATCTGCGACGGCTCGCGGTTGCTGGCATAGACGGCCGAGATATTCAGCGGAATTCGCTCTTGCAGCGGCACGATCACGACGTCCGGCATGGTGTTCTGCATGACCGTGAATTCATCCACGATGGCGATCCCGACTCCCGCATTGACCAGCGCGCACGCAAGCTGGCCCCAGGGCACGTCGGCGCACATGCGGCAGGGCAGCCCCGCCTGCTCGAACGCCCCCAGCACCAGCATGCCGAAAGGCATCCGCGTGCCCACCACGATGTGCGGATGCGGGGAAAGATCGGCCAGGCTGACCACCGCTCGACCCGCCAGCGGATGCCCCTTGGGAATGGCGGCCACCATGCGCCCCACATGCAGGGGCTGCGAGGTCAGGAAGGGGTGATCCGCCTGCATGACCACCAGGCCCAGCTCGGCTTCGCCCTGCAGCACATCGGATATCAGGCTGGGCAGCACCGAGGTATTCAACCGCAGCAACAGCTCTGGATGCCGCTGCTGGAAACGGGCCACGGCACGCGGCACCAGGAACTGCGCCAGACTGGGAATGGAGGCCAGCCGCAACACGCCCGTGCCGTGCTCGGACAGCGCATCGGCCAGGTCGTTGACCCGCTGCATCATGCGCTGGGTTTTCTCGATTTCCTCGAAAAGGCTGTGCACCTGCGACGTGGGCCGCAGCCGCCCGCGCACGCGCTCGAACAGCGTCACGCCCATGCTTTTTTCGGTTTGGGCCAGCATCCGACTGACCGCCGGCTGCGAAATATTCAACAACCGGGCCGCGCCGCTGATCGACCCGGCCATGACGATGGCCCACAGCATTTCGGTCTGACGGTAATTCAATTTATTCAAGGCGTGCGCTCCATGCCTATTTGTTATACGCTTTATCGCGTATTGGGCAATTATTGCCCAATACCGGGTTCTGGGTCCCTGCTTCGCGGCGGGGCGAGGCCCCCAAATCTATAACGATTGGAGACATCCCATGTTCGCTAAATCCTGGTTGTTCCGCTTACCGGCGTTGGCCATGGCCATTGCCGCCTTGACCCCCGCCACCAGCGCCGCCCAAACCTCGGACAAGATCCGGGTGGGCATGACGGTTTCTTCCACGGGCAGCTTCGCCCTTGCTTCGCAATCCGGCGTGCGGGGCGTGGAACTGTGGGTGGAAGACGTCAACCGCCGGGGGGGCATCGACATCAAAGGCAAGAAGTACCCCGTCGAACTGGTCAAGCTGGACGACCGCAGCGACAAGCAGATGGTCACGCGCGTCTACGAACGCCTGATTGTCGATGAAAAAGTGGATCTGGTGTTTGCGCCGTTCGGCTCCACGCTGACGGCCGCGGCCGCCACCGTCACCGAGCGGCTGGGCAAGTACATGATGGTCTGGTCGGCCGCCAGCGACGATCTGTACAAGCAGGGTTTCAAGAACATGGTGTCGGGCACGCAGATGCCCGTGTCCGCCATGCTGCGCGCCAACATGGAGCTGGCCGCCAACCAGGGCGTGAAAAAGGTGGCGCTGCTGTATTCCGACGAACCGTTCCCCGCGGGGCTGGCCGAAGGCGGCCGCGAACAGGCGACCAAGAACGGCATGCAGGTCGTGATGTTCGAGAAATACCCGAAGGGGCAAAAGGACTTCAGCACGATCCTCCAGAAGGCGCGCGCCGCAGGCGCCGAAGCGTTGGTGCCGACCTCGTATGAGGGCGACCTGATCAGCATGACGCGCCAGATGAAGCAGCTGGACATCAACTTCCCTTACGTCTTCATGGTGTACGCATCGACGCCGCAGTTCCAGGCCATCGGCGCGGACGCCAACTACATCTACAGCCACACCAACTACCACCCCGCGATCAACTGGAACGTCAACGCAGGCATGAGCCGCGAACAATTCGCGGCGGCCTACGACAAGCGCTTTCCCAAGGCCGAGTTCCCGCCCGATTTCCAGACGGCGCTGGCCTATGGCGCTGGCGCGATCACGGAAGAGGTCGTGAAGAAGGCTGGCACGACGGATGCCGCGGCCCTCAAGCAGGCGTCGTTGGACCTGTCCGGCAAGCTGACGGTCATGGCCGGCCCTTACACCATCGACACTACGGGCAAGCAGTTGCTGATGCCCTTCCCGGTGGTGCAGTTGCAGCCGGGCAAGGGCATGGTGCCCGTGTGGCCGGCGGACGTGGCGACGGCAAAGCCTATCTACCCCGCCCCTGACTGGACCAAACGCTAGCCGCGGGCAGCACGGCCGGCCGCGCGCGACGCTGCGCGGGGCCGGCAACCCAACCTGAGGAAAACATGTCTGAAATTGCATTTGCCACGCTTGGCGAACTGGCGGACGGCCTGGCCGAAGGCCTCTACAGCTCGGTGGAATTGACGCAGCACTTCCTGGACCGCATCGCCCGGGCCAACCCGGCACTGGGCGCCTATGTCAGCGTGGACGGCGCTGGCGCGTTGCGTCTGGCCGAAGCCGCCGACGCCCGCCGCCGCGCCGGCTACGGCCTGCTCAGCGCGCTGGACGGCGTGCCGGTGGCCGCCAAGGACCTGTGCGACATCCAGGGCCAGGTCACCACCGCGGGCTCCGAGGCCTGGCGCGACCGCCGCAGCAGCGTCACGGCAACCGCCGTCACACGCCTGCTGGACGCCGGCATGGTGATGCTGGGCAAGACCCACATGGTCGAATTCGCCTTTGGCGGCTGGGGCACGAACCCCGTCATGGGCACGCCGCGCAATCCCTGGGACCTGCAGCAAGCGCGCATTCCTGGCGGTTCGTCCAGCGGCTCCGGCGTGGCCGTCGCCGCTGGCCTGGCGCCTGCGGCGCTGGGGTCGGACACGGGCGGCTCGGTGCGGATTCCCGCCGCCTTGAATGGCGTCACGGGCCTGAAGACCACGCGCGGGCTGATCAGTCTGCATGGCGCGGTGGCGCTGTCGACGACGCTGGACTCCATCGGCCCGCTGACCCGCGACACGCGCGACGCGATGCTGCTGACCGCGCTGATGGCCGGGCCCGATGCACAAGACCCGCTGACGCAGGGCCTGCCGCCTTTCCAATACCGCGAGCCCGCTGCCGGCGCACAGCCCTTGCGCGGCGTCCGCATTGCGCTGATGCCGGCATCGCAGCACCCCATCGCCGTGGACGCGGACGCGCTGTCCGCCCTAGACGATGCGCGTCGCGTGCTGGCCGATCTGGGCGCGGAAGTGGCCGAAGCGCCCTTCCCCTTCGACTTCCGCGAAATGATGCTGCGGAACGGGCAGATCATCGCCGCCGAAGCCTACGCCATGCATCGCGGCTACATCGAAGACCCCGCCCAACCCATCGGCCAATATGTGCGCGCCCGCGTGCTGTCCGGCAAGGGCGTGTCCGCCGCCGACTACATCGCCGCGTTGCAAGCCCACGCGCACGCGTGCCTGGCCTGGCTGGACTGGATGCGCGATATCGATGCCGTACTCACGCCCTGCGCGCCCTTCGGCGCACGCCTGCTGGCCGAGGTGGACGAAGCGGCCACGCCGCTGGCCGCCTTCACCCGCGCCGGCAACTACGTCAACGCGTCGGGCCTGGCCCTGCCCGCTGGCTTCACCGCCGACGGCCTGCCCCTGGGCGTGCAATTGCTGGGCAAGCCCAACGCCGAAGGCACGCTGGGCAAGATCGGCATGGCCTTCCAGGCCGCGACCGACTGGCATCGCCGCCGTCCCGACCTGAAGGCCGTCGGACTGTAGCCCCCTCTGTTGAAGGGATGCCGGCGCCGCCGGCGTCCCTTCGCGCACGCCCCTTCCCGCCCGCTAGGGAAAGTCCCCCCTTGCTCCCGATCGCCTCGAAGCCCTATCTTGAACGTCGAATGTGACCATATGGTCACATTCGTCCTCATGAAGGAATAGCCTATGTCGCGGCGCGAGAATACCGAAAGGCAGATCCTGCAAGCGCTGGAAGCCCAAATCCTGGAAACCGGAATGGGCGGCGTCGGTATCAACGCCATCGCCAAGCGCGCCGGCGTCAGCAAAGAACTCATCTACCGCTATTTCGACGGCATGCCGGGCCTGATGCTGGCCTGGATGCAAGAGCAGGATTTCTGGACCCGTAACCCGGGCCTGCTGGCGGCTGACGAATCCAGCCAGCGCACGCCGGGCGAGCTTGTCCTGTCCATGCTGCGCGCGCAGATCGACGCGCTGGCCGGCAACGAAACACTGCGTGAAGTCCGCCGCTGGGAACTGATCGAACGAAACGAGGTGTCGGCGCCGCTGGCCGAACGGCGCGAACGCGCGGCGCGCGGTTTCATCGACCGCATCGACGGCCTGGCCCCCGACGCCGACACGCCCGCGCTGATCAGCGTGATGCTGGCCGGCGTGCTGTACCTGATGCTGCGCGCCAAAACCGAATCGCACTTTCTTGGCGTGCCGCTGCGCACGCCAGAGGGCTGGCAGCGCATCAGCCACGCGCTTGAACACCTGGTGGCCCATGGCCTCCCGGACGCCCTGAATACCGAGTCCCTTGCCCACCTGGAGGCGCGCCGCGGCAAACCGCCCGCGGCCGATCCGGAAACCTGAGCCCCGTCCCCCTCATGTCCGCGCACCCCGACCCGCAGCACTACGACGTCATCATCACCGGCGGCCATGTCGCCGATGGCCTGGGCGGCCCCGCCCGCCCCGCCGATATCGCGATCCGCGGCGAACGCATCGCCGCCATCGGCGACGGCGCGACGTGGCGGGCATCGCGCCACATCGACGCAACCGGCAAGGTGGTCGCGCCAGGCTTCATCGATTGCCACACTCACGACGACCGCGCGCTGCTGGGCACGCCGCTGATGCGCCCCAAGGTCAGCCAGGGCATCACCACCGTCGTCACCGGCAACTGCGGCATCAGCCTGGCGCCCGTGCGCGCGCCGGGCGACGTCGTCCCGCCCCCCCTGAACCTGCTGGCCAAGCACACGGGCGAACTCTACGCCCGCATGCAGGATTACGCCGACGCGCTGGAGGCCGCGCCCGCCGCCGTCAACAGCCTGGCGCTGGTCGGCCATTCCAGCCTGCGCGTATCGGCCATGGACCGGCTTGACCGTCCGGCCGACAAGAAAGAAATCGCGGCCATGCGGCATGCGCTGGACCAGGCCATGGCCGCCGGCGCGGCCGGGCTGTCCACGGGCCTTTACTACCCGACGGCCATGCACGCCAGCACGGAAGAAGTGATGGGCGTGGCCGAGCCGCTGTCCGCCTGGCGCGGCCTGTACACCACGCACCTGCGCGACGAGGCCGACCACGTCTGCGACGCAATGGAAGAAGCGTTCCTGATCGGCCGGGCCGCCGACGTGCCGGCCATCCTGTCGCACCACAAGGTGACCGGCAAGCACAACCACGGCCGCACCGCTGAAACGCTGGCGCTATACGACCGCATGCGCGCCGAGCAGCCGCTGGGCATGGACGTCTACCCTTATGCGGCGTCCTCCACCATCCTGGAGCCGCGCCGCGTCGCCGCCGGTGAAAAGATCATCGTCACCTGGTCGCAAACCCGCCCCGAGATCCAGGGGGTGGACCTGCGCGAACTGGCTGCGCGTGAAGGCATCGATCCCACCCGCCTGGCCGAAGCGCTCTCACCCGCCGGCGCGATCTATTTTTCGATGGACGAAGCCGACGTGAAACGCGTCATTGGCCACGGCAGCGTCATGATCGGATCGGACGGATTGCCGCACGACCAGCGTCCCCACCCCCGCCTGTGGGGCGCGTTTTCACGCGTGCTGGCCCGCTATGTGCGGGAAATGCGGGTGCTGGGCCTGGAAGAGGCCATTCGCCGCATGACCAGCCTGACGGCCGCGCAGTTCGGCTTGAAAGACCGCGGCGTGCTGCGCGCGGGCTGCTATGCCGACGTGGTGGTCTTCGACCCGGCCACCATCGCCGATCTGGCCAGCTTCGCCGAGCCCACGCTGCCGTCCACCGGCATCCAGGCGGTGCTGGTCAACGGCAGGCTGGTCGAAGCGGACGGTGTCCCGACCGGCGACCGGCCCGGCCGTCTGCTGCGTGGCGACGACCGCGCGGCGCCTGGTTTCGAAACGCCCGCCTGGGCCGCCTGACTTCTGCCGCCTGATCTTCTGCCGCCTGATCTTCTGCCGCCTGACCTTCTGCCGCCTGACCTTCTGCCGCCGAACCCTCTGCCGCCGGACGCCCGCCCGCGCCGGCCCTGAACACTGAATGCCGCGATCCCTGACCGCGGTCGCCTCGTTGGAACATCATGCACATCGTCGTCATCGGCGCGGGCGTGGTCGGCATGACCACCGCCTATTTCCTGCACCGCGCGGGCCATCGCGTCACCGTCATCGACGCAGGCTCGCAGCCCGCCCAAGCCACCAGCATGGCCAATGGCGCGCAACTGAGCTATAGCTTCGTCGCGCCGCTGGCCGATCCCGCCGTCTTGCCCAGGCTGCCCTCGTGGCTGCTGGCCCAGGACGCGCCGCTGCGCTTCCGGCCACGCCTGGACCCCGATCAGTGGCGCTGGAGCCTCTCATTCCTGCGCGCCTGCACGCGTGCCAAAAGCCGCTCGACCACCCGCGAGCTGCTGTCGCTGGGCCTGTACAGCCGCCTGTGCG
Organism: Achromobacter marplatensis; assembly: GCF_049060505.1. Classification (GTDB taxonomy): domain Bacteria; phylum Pseudomonadota; class Gammaproteobacteria; order Burkholderiales; family Burkholderiaceae_B; genus Achromobacter; species Achromobacter marplatensis_A. The sequence continues at coordinate 20,779 of NZ_JBMGRB010000018.1, read as the reverse complement.
TGCACGAGCTGGTGCGTCAGGAAAAGCCGGATTTCGATTTCACGTCGTCGGGGAAACTGCTGGTCTACCAGGACGCTTCCGCCTATGCGCGCGCACTCGCGCAGCGCGATTTCCAAGCAGGCCTGGGCTGCGAACAGCGCGTGATGGATACGCGCGCCTGCCTGGACATGGAACCCGCGCTGGCCGGCATTGGCGCCAGCATCAAGGGCGCCCTCTACACCCCCACCGAAGACGCCGGCGACTGCCAGCGCCTGTGCACCGAACTTGAACGCATCCTGCGCGCCGCGCCGGACCCCGTGCGTTTCCATTTCAATACGCGAGTGGACGCGTTGCACGCGGAACGTGGCCGCGTTGTCGGCGTGTCCACCGCCGCGGGCGCGCTGGAAGCCGACCATTACGTGCTGGCCAGCGGCATGGGCGCGCAACCGTTGGCGCGGCGGTTGGGGCTGAATCTGGGGATCTATCCGCTGAAAGGGTACAGCCTGACGTATGCGTTGACGCCGGACAGCGTTGCGCCGACCGCCAGCATCAGCGACATCGGGCGCAAGGTCGTCTATGCGCGGTTGGGCAGCCGGCTACGCGTGGCGGGCATGGTCGATATCGGTGCGCGCGGTAGCGGCGTCGACCCACAGCGCGTGCGCAGCCTGGAACGTGATGTGGCGCAGTTCTTTCCGGACCTGAACCCGGCGGGCCCGCCGCAGCCTTGGGCCGGCCTGCGGCCCGCGCGGCCGGACGGCAAGCCGCTGATCGGCGCCACGCCCTACCGCAACCTATGGTTGAACACCGGCCACGGCGGCCTGGGCTTCACGCTGGCCGCCGGCAGCGCGCGGATACTGACGGACTTGATGCAGGGGCGCAATCCCGCCGTCGACGCGGCCGCCTTCGCGCTGGAGTCGCGCACGGACGGATGGCGTCCAGGCGCTTAGTCCGCTTTGATGCCCCGGCTCTTGATCAACGCGCCCCATTTGGCGCGTTCCTTCACTTCGAAGGCGGCCAGATCGGGGCCGAAGACGTTGCCCGGCGTCGCTCCGCCTTGTGCCAACGCCTGCTGCAGCTCGGGCGATTTCAACGCCTGCTTCATGGCCGCGATCAGTTTGTCGATCACCGGTGCGGGCGTGCCGTGCGGCGCGTACAGACCGGACCATGCCGTGACCTCGAAGCCCGGCAGGCCGGCCTCGGCCATCGTCGGCAGGTCAGGCGCGGCCGGGCTGCGTTGGGCCGACGTCACCGCGATGCCGCGCAGGCGGCCGCCCGGCTTCAACGCCGCCATGGCGCTAGGCAGGTTGTCCATCAGGATGTCGACCTGGCCGCCGATCACGGCGGGTATCGCGGCCGACGACCCTTTGAACGGCACGTGCAGCATCTGCAGTCCGGCCAGCGATTCAAAATACGCGCCCGTCAGGTGCACCGACGAGCCGATGCCCGGCGAGGCATAGGAATACTTGCCCGGATCCTTCTTCACCGCGCGCATCACGTCGTCCAGATTGCGCCACGGCGATCCGGCCGCCACCGCCATGACGTTGGGCGTGGACGCAATCATGCCCAACGGCACCAGATCGGTGGCGGGGTCGAATCCGATATTGGCGTACAGGAACGGGTTGACGGTCTGCGTGCCGACGGAGCCCAGCACGATGGTGTAGCCGTCAGGCTGCGCACGCGCGGCCGCGGCCACGCCCAGGTTGCCCGCCGCGCCCGGCTTGTTCTCGACCACGATGGATTCGCCCAACGCCGGCCGCATGTGCTGGGCGATGGTGCGCGCGAAGATATCGGTGGTGCCGCCCGGCGGGAACGGCACGATCAGGGTGATCGGCCGCGCGGGCCATGGCTGCGCGAAGGCCGCTGCGCTCAACGCCAGCGTGGCCGCCGCCGCCATGCCTGTCCAGCGCCCTGCCCTGGCGGCCGTCCGCCACTGAGTTGACCAGCCCATCTCTTTCCCCTTCGCGCGACGAACGTGACCGCATGGTCACTTTTTTCGCATTAAGAACCGGCGCCGAAAACTTGTCAACGAAAGGGAAGCGGATTAGGCGTTATCCCTAGGAACCATCCCAACCGCCGCCCAAGGCCACGATCAGGTTCACGCTGGCCACCAAGCGCGTGCCCAGCAGGCTAAGCGCATTGCGTTCGCTGTTAAGCGCCGTGGCGTCCACGACCGCCACGCTCAGGTAATCCACCAGGCCCGCCTTGTACTGGTTCTGGATCAGGCGCAGCGATTCGCGCGCCGACTCCAGCGCGCGGCGCTGCACGACCTGTTCGTTTTCCATCACGCGCAGCTGGATCAGGTAGTCCTCGACTTCCCGCAGCCCCACCAGCGCGGCCTGGCGGTACGCCGCCGCTTGCGAGTCGTAGGCCGCGCGGGCCTGTTCGACCTGCGCCGCGCGCGCGCCGCCGTCGAAGATCGTCAACGCCAGCGCCGGCCCCAGGGACCAGAAGCGCGCGGGCGCGGTCAGCAGGTCGGCGAACTGCCCGTTGCGAAAGCCCCCGTCGGCCGACAGCGTCAACGACGGGAACCATGCGGCTTGCGCCACGCCGATCTGCGCATTGGCGGCCGCCGCGCGGCGTTCGGCGGCGGCGATGTCGGGGCGGCGTTCCAGCAGTTCGGACGGCAAGCCCACGGGGATCTGCGGCAACTTCAGCGTGAACACCGCGGGCGCCAGCCCGAATTTGGACGGGGCCTGCCCCATCAGCACCGCAATCGCGTGCTCGTATTGGCCACGCTGCCAGTCCAGATCGATCGATTGGGCGCGCGTGCTTTCCACCTGCGTGCGCGCCACGGCCACGTCGGCCTGGCCCGCAACGCCGACTTCATAGCGGTTCTGCGTCAATTGCAGCGACTTCTCGTAAGCCGCCACGGTGGCGTCCAGCAAACGCTTCTGTTCGTCCAGCACGCGCAGTTGCAGATACGTCTGCACCAGCGCCGCCTGGGCGCTCAATCGCGTGGCGGCCAGGTCAGCCAGGCTGGCCGCCGCGCTGGCCTCGGACGATTCCGTGCTGCGCCGCACGCGGCCCCACACGTCCAATTCCCAGCTGATGCTGCCGGTCACCGAATACTGGTTCGACACGTTGCTGCCCGACGAAGACGACGAACCGTTCGTGCCATTGCCGCTGCCCGCGCGCGACATGCCGGCGCCGGCGCCCACGGTGGGGTAGAAGCCGGCGCGCGCGGCGCGCACCAGCCCCAGCGCCTGGCGGTAATTCGCCTCGGCCTGCGCAATCGTCTGGTTCGAGGTATTCAGGCGATCGACCAGCCCGTTCAACGTCGCGTCGTCATACACCCGCCACCATTCGCCGCGGTCCGCGTCGTCGCGCGGCTGGGCGGGCTTCCAGCCTTCGACCTGATCCTGGCCTTGGCCTTCCTTATAAGACGCGCCCACATCCAGTTCGGGGCGTTGGTAATCGGGGCCGACCGCGCAGGCGCCCAGCAGCGCGCAAAGCGCCAGCGTGACCGCGCTGCGAGGAAGAAAGGCGTTCGAAAGCGGCTTGATGCGGATCATGTTTGTTCTATGGATGCGGGAGCTTCATTCCGGGGACCGCGCCCGCGCGCGGCCCATAGACGGAAGCGGTCCAGATAAAGATAGACCACGGGAGTGGTGTACAGCGTGAGGATCTGGCTAAGCACCAGGCCGCCCACGATGGTAATGCCTAGAGGCTGGCGCATCTCGACGCCGGCGCCGGTGGCCACCACCAGCGGCAGCGCGCCGAAGATGGCGGCCATCGTCGTCATCATGATCGGCCGGAACCGCGTCAGGCACGCCTGGAAGATCGCGTCGCGCGGGGCCATGCCCTGGTTGCGCTCGGCATCCAGCGCAAAGTCCACCATCATGATGGCGTTCTTCTTTACGATGCCGATCAAGAGAAACACACCGATCAGGGCGATCAACGTGAAGTCGTAACGCAACAGCAGCAACGCCAGCAGCGCGCCCAGGCCGGCCGACGGCAACGTCGACAGGATCGTCAGCGGATGCACGAAGCTTTCATACAGAATACCCAGCACGATATACATCGTGACCAGCGCCGCCAGGATCAGCCACGGCTGCTGCGCCAAGGTTTGCTGCAAGGCCGCCGCGGTGCCCTGGAAGCCCGCCTGGATCTGATCGGACGGCAAGCCGATGCGCGCCACCGCCGCATCGATGGCCGCGGTGGCCTGCCCCAGCGACACGCCGGGCGCCAGGCTGAACGACACGGTGTCCGCCACGAACAAGCCTTGATGCTGCACGCTGAGCGGCGCGTTGGCGTTCTCCAGCCGCGCGAAAGCCAGCAAGGGCACGCGCGCGCCGGTCGACGTGATGACTTCCACCTGCTTGAGCGATTCAATGTCTTCGGCAAACTTCGGCTCAAGCCCCAGCACCACGTGGTACTGGTTCAGCGGGCCGTACATTACCGACACCTGGCGCTGGCTGAACGAATTGTTCAGCACCGTCGAAATGGTGGACATGCTGACGCCAAGCCGCGTGGCGGCCTCGCGGTCGATCACCAGGTTGATCTGGCGGCCTTTGTCTTCGACATCGGTGTCCACGTCCGTGATCTCGGGAATCTTCGCCATTGCCTGCTGCACCTTGGGCATCCAGGTGCGCAGCAATTGCAGGTCGCCCGACATCAGCGTGTAGTCATAAGAGCCCTGGCTTTGCCGCCCGCCAATCCGGATGTCCTGCTGCGACACCAGGAACATGCGCGCGCCCGGCATGTTCAGCAGCTTGCCGCGCAGCCGGTTGATGACCACGTCGGCCGACACGTCGCGTTCGCCCAGGGGCTTTAACTGGATCTGCATGAAGCTGCTGTTGCTGCCGCCCCGGCCGCCCGCGTAGCCCGTCATGCTTTGCACCGCCGGGTCCGCCAGCACCACCTTGCGCAGCGCTTCCAGCTTAGGCAGCGTGGCCTGGAACGAGGTGCCCTGGTCCACGCGGAAAAATCCCAACAGCTGCCCCGTGTCCTGCTGCGGGAAAAAACCCTTGGGCACCGCGGTGTACAGGTAGATATTCAGCCCGACAGCTACCGCCAGGACCAGCATCATCAGCCGGCCATGCGCCAGCGCCCAGCGCAGGCTGCGGCGGTAGCCGTCCAGCATGGACTCGAAGCCGCGCTCCGACCAGCGCGCCAGCCGTCCCGGCGGCTTCTGCTCGGGCGGTTCATGCCGCAGCAGGCGCGCGCACATCATTGGCGTCAGGGTCAGCGACACAATCAGCGACACCATGATGGCGGCCGACAGGGTCACGGCGAATTCGCGGAACAGCCGACCCACCACGCCGCCCATCAGCAGGATGGGGATAAAGACGGCCACCAGCGACAGGCTCATCGATAGCACCGTGAAGCCCACTTCGCGTGATCCACGCAAGGCGGCCCGCATCGGCGACATGCCGTTCTCGACATGCCGCATGATGTTCTCCAGCACGACGATGGCGTCGTCCACCACGAACCCCGTGGCCACGATCAGCGCCATCAGCGAAATCGTGTTCAACGTGAAGCCGCACAGGTACATGATGCAGAAGGTGCCGATCAGCGATACGGGCACGGCCACGCTGGGAATGATGGCCGCGCGCCAGCGCCGCAGGAACAGCAACACCACCAGCACCACCAGGCCCACGGCGATGATCAGGGTCAGCTCGGCCTCGTGCAGCGACGCCCGGATGCTGGGCGTGCGGTCTTGCGCCACCGTCATGTTCACGTCCGCCGGCATCAACGCTTCCAGCACCGGCAGTTGCGCGCGCACCGCGTCCACGGCCTCGATGATGTTCGCGTCGGCCTGCCGGCGCACAATCATCAGGATGGCGTTGCGCTCGTTGAAAAACCCCGTCTGATAAAGGTCTTCGACGGAATCCTCGACCCGGGCCACGTCCGACACGCGCACCGGCGCGCCGTCTTTCCACGCCACGATCAGCGGCCGGTATTGCTCGGCGCGGCTGAGTTGATCGCTGACCATGATCTGCCAGTGGTAGCGGTCGTTTTCCAGCACGCCCTTGGGGCGGTTGGCGTTGGCGTTGGCCAACGTGGCACGCAACTGATCCAGCGACACGCCCCGGTTGGCCAGCGCGCCGGGCAACACCGTGACGCGCACCGCCGGCAGGGAACTGCCGCCCACGGTCACTTCGCCCACGCCGTCCACCTGCGCCAATTTCTGCGCCACGATCGTCGAGGCGATGTCGTACAGCTGGCCCTGGCTGAGCGTGTCGGAAGTCAGCGCCAGCGTCATGATCGGCGCATCCGACGGGTTGGACTTGCGATACGTGGGGTTGCTGCGCAGGCCGCTGGGTAACAGCGACCGCGCGGCGTTGATCGCCGCCTGCACATCGCGGGCGGCGCCGTTGATGTCGCGCGACAAATCAAACTGCAGGGTGACGCGGGTAGAACCCTGCGAGCTGCTGGACGTCATTTCGGTCACGCCCGCGATGCTGCCCAGCGAACGCTCCAGTGGCGTCGCCACGCTGGAGGCCATGGTCTCGGGGCTGGCGCCCGGCAAGCTTGCCGACACCGAGATCGTCGGGATATCCACCTGCGGCAGGGGCGCCACCGGCAACAGGAAGAACGACAGCAGACCCGCCAGCACTACCGCCAGGCTTAGCAGCGTGGTCGCCACCGGCCTGACGATGAAAGGCGCCGACAGGATCATGACGCGTCCCCGGCCGCCGGCTCGCGCACGCCGCGCCAGCGGCGCGACATGCGGTCGAACATCAGGTAGATGACCGGCGTGGTAAACAGCGTCAGCACCTGGCTCAACAGCAGGCCGCCTACCATCACCAGGCCCAGCGGCTGGCGCAGTTCAGCGCCCGTGCCGGTCGACAGCATCAGCGGCAAGGCGCCGAACAAGGCCGCCAACGTCGTCATCAGGATGGGACGAAAACGCAGCAGCGCGGCCTCGTGGATGGCCGCGCGCGGCGTCAAGCCCCGCTTGCGTTCGGCATCCAGCGCAAAGTCGATCATCATGATGGCGTTCTTCTTGACGATGCCGATCAGCAAGATGATCCCGATAATGCCGATCATATCGAGCTCGGTCCCGCTGATCAGCAGCGCCAGCAACGCCCCCACGCCGGCGGACGGCAATGTGGACAGGATCGTGATGGGGTGGATGTAGCTTTCATACAGCACGCCCAGCACGATATACATGGTGACCACCGCGGCCAGGATCAGCCACAGCGTGCTGGTCAGCGAATTCTGGAACGCCAGCGCCGCGCCCTGGAAGCGCGTTTCCACGCCGGCCGGCATGCCGATCTCGGCCTCGGCCGCGGTGATGGCTTCGACCGCGTTGGACAGCGACGCGCCCGGTGCCAGGTTGAACGACACCGTCACCATCGGAAACTGATCCAGCCGGTTCACGGCCAGCACGGTGCGACCTTCGGAAATGTGCGCCACCGACGACAACGGCACCTGCCCGCCCGTCGAGGTGGGCACGTGAATCTGGCCCAGCGCCGCCGGGTTCATCTGAAACTGCGGCTGCACTTCCAGCACCACGCGGTACTGGTTCGACTGGGTAAAGATCGTGGAGATCAGACGCTGCCCGAACGCGTCATACAGCGCCTCGTCGATCACGGCGGCGGTAATGCCCAGCCGCGATGCCGCATCGCGGTCGATCTCGACCCAGGTCTGCAAACCGTCGTCCTGCAAGTCATCCGTTACGTCCTTCAGTCCCGGAATCTGGCGTAGACGGTCCACCAGCTTGGGCGTCCATTCGCTCAGCACCTTCAGGTCGGGGTTGGACAGCGTCATCTGGTATTGCGTGCGGCTGACGCGGTCTTCGATGGTCAGGTCCTGCACGGGCTGCATATAGACGGTCAGCCCGTCCTGTTTGCCCAGCGACTCTTGAAGGCGCGCCATCACCGTGCGCAGGTCGCCGTTGCGCTCGGCCTGCGGTTTCAGCGCAATCTGCATGCGCCCGGCGCTTAGCGTGGCGTTGCTGCCGTCCACCCCGATGAACGAGGACACGGCCTGCACGTCGGGATCTTCCAGCACCAGCCGGGCTGCCGCTTGCTGGCGCTGGGCCATCGCGGGAAACGAGATGGATTGCGGCGCCTGGGTGATCGCCTGAATCAGGCCGGTGTCCTGCTGCGGAAAGAAGCCCTTGGGCACCACCACGTACAGCACCACCGTCAGCGCGAACGTGCCCAGCGCCACCAGCAGCGTCAGCGGTTGATGGCGCAGCACCACCTGCAGCATGCGGTCGTAGCCGGCGATGACGCGGTCGATGAAGTTGCCGGTGGCCGTGTGAAACCTGCCGTGCTTTTGCTCGGATTCGGCGCGCAGCAAACGCGCGCACATCATCGGCGTCAGCGTCAGCGACACAACCAGCGAGATCAGAATGGACACGGCCAGCGTGATCGCGAATTCGCGGAATAGCCGTCCCACGACTTCCGTCATGAACAGCAGCGGGATCAGCACCGCGATCAGCGAAAACGTCAGCGAGATCAGCGTGAACCCGATCTGCGAGGCGCCCTTCAGCGCCGCCTGCAAGGGCGTCTCGCCCTCTTCGATGTGGCGCGCGATGTTCTCGATCATGACGATGGCGTCGTCCACCACGAAACCGGTGGCGATCGTCAGCGCCATCAACGTCAGGTTGTTGATGGAGAACCCCGCCAGATACATGATGCCGAAGGTGCCCACGAGAGACAGCGGCACCACGACGCTGGGAATCAGCGTGGCCGTCAGGCTGCGCAGGAAGACGAAGGTCACCATGACCACCAGCCCCACCGCCAGCAGCATTTCGAACTTCACGTCTTCCACCGAGTCGCGGATGGTCTGCGTGCGGTCCGACACCACGCTGACGTCCAGCGTGGCAGGCAAGGCCGCCCGCAGCTGCGGCAGCAGCGTCTGGATGCGGTTGACCACGTCGATCACGTTGGCGCCCGGCTGGCGCTGGATGTTCAGCAGGATGGCGGGCTTGTCGCCGGCCCAGGCGGCCTGGCGCGTATCTTCGGCGCCTTCGACCGCGCGCGCCACATCGGACAGGCGCAACGGCGCGTTGTTCTTGTAGGCGATGATCAGGTCGTTGTAGTCGGTGGGCGACTTCAACTGGTCGTTCGCGTTGATCGTGGTGGAACGCAGCGGCCCGTCCAGGTTGCCTTTGGGCTGGTTGACGTTGGCGCCCACGATCGCGGTGCGCAAGTCGGACAAGGCCAGGCCGTTGGCGGCCAACGCCTGCGGATTGACCTGCACCCGCACCGCCGGCCGCTGGCCGCCCGCGACGCTGACCAGGCCCACGCCCGGAATCTGCGACAACTTCTGCGCCACCCGCGTATCCACCAGATCGCGCACTTGCGGCAAGGGCATGGTGGGCGACGTGATGGCCAGCGTCAGCACGGCCGCGTCGGCCGGGTTCACCTTGTTGTAGGTCGGCGGCACCGGCAGGTCGCTGGGCAGCAGGTTCGACGCCGCGTTGATGGCCGCCTGCACCTGCTGTTCGGCTACATCCAACGGCAGCGTCAGGTTGAACTGCATGGTGATGACCGACGCGCCGCCCGAACTCGTGGACGACATCTGATTCAAGCCCGGCATCTGCCCGAACTGCCGTTCCAGCGGAGACGTAACCAGCGAGGTCATCACGTCCGGACTGGCCCCGGGGTACAGCGTCACCACCTGGATCGTCGGGTAGTCCACTTCGGGCAGCGCCGATACGGGCAGCAGCCGGTAGGCGATGAACCCGGCGATCAAAATCGCCACCATCGCCAGCGTGGTGGCGACGGGGCGCAGGATGAAGAGACGCGACGGACTCACGATGGCCTCGGCTTATTTCGACGCGGGCGTGGTGCCGGCAGGCGCCCCCGCCCCAAGCGTCTTGTCGCGCGTGGAAGGGATCACCTCGGCGCCGCCCACCACTTCGACCTTGGCGCCGGCGCGCAGGCGGTCGGTGCCTTCCGTGACGACGCGGTCGCCGGGCTGCAGGCCTTCATTCACGGCCACCATGCCGTTGTTGATGGCGCCCAGCTTCACCTGACGGACGGCGACCGTGTTGTCCGCCTGCACCAGAAACACGAACGCGCCGGCCGACCCTTGCTGGATCGCCGCGGTGGGGATGGCGGTCACGTCCTTGCGCGTCAGCACATGCAGACGCACATTGACGAACTGGTTCGGAAACAGCGCATCGTCCGCATTGTCGAACTTGGCTTTCAGCTTCAGGGTGCCGGTGGTGACGTCAATCTGGTTATCCAGCGTTTCCAGCACGCCGGTGGCGATGCGGCGGGTATCGGCGCGGTCATAGGCATCAACCGCCAACGTCTTGCCGGCGGCGATTTCGCCGCGCACTTCGGGCAGCTGGGTCTCGGGCAGCGTGAACACCACCGAAATCGGCTGGGTCTGCGTGATCACTACCAGCCCGTTGGTATCGGCGCTGGACACCAGGTTGCCGCGGTCCACCTGGCGCAACCCCAAGCGGCCGCTGATGGGGGCCGTGATGCGGGCGTAGTCCAATTGCAGTTTGGCGTTGTCCACGTTGGCCTGGTCGCTCTTGACCGTGCCCTCGTACTGGCGCACCAGCGCGGCCTGGGTGTCGACCTGCTGCTTGGCGATGGAATCCTGCTTGAACAGGGCCTGATAGCGCTGCAGGTCGCGCCGCGCATTCTCTAGCTGGGCCAGATTCTGCATCTGGGTACCGCGCGCCTGGTCCAGCGCCACCTGAAAGACACGGGGGTCCACCTGGGCCAGCAGGTCGCCCGCTTTCACGCGCTGGCCTTCCTGGAGCGCCACGTCCACCAGTTCGCCGCTGACGCGGCTGCGCACGGTGACCGTGTTGTAGGCGGTAACGGTGCCCAGGGACTTCAGGTAGATATCGATGTCCTGCGTGACGGCGGTGGCAATGCGCACCGGCACGGCCAGATTCGCCATCGCGGCCATCGGGGGCCGTGCGCCGCCCGCCCTTGCGCCGGGGCCGCCAGCAGCGCCTGGTTTGGCGGACGGGCGCAGCGCCAGCCAGGCAACGCCCGCCACGACAAGCAACAACACCGCCAATCCGGCGATGCGGCGGCGGGTCCAGCGAGAAGGGGGGGAAACAGGACGACTATCGGACATGGAAACGGTTCCGGCACTGACGGAGAAAGCCGTATTGTCTACTAGTCGGTCGCCTTTTCTACCATTGCGCGTCAGAGTTGAAACTGGCCGCAACAGGAATCGATCTCAAGAACGCCTGCCCCAACACCAGCCAGAAGCACGTAGGATGGGTGAAGCGCGAGACGACCGCCGCAAGGAAGACAAACTCCAACGCGCGCAACCCATCAAGCGGCGCCCGAGCCCGGGGGGGGCCAAGCCACAACGCTCAACCGCCGAAGCATGCCGGGCGGCGGGCCCGGTCATAATCCCTCAAACGCCGGAGCATGCCGGGCGGCTGGCCCAGTCACAATCCCTCAACCGCCGCGTCTGCCGGGCGGCTGGCCCAGTCACAATCCCTCAACCGCCGCGTCTGCCGGGCTGGCCCTGCCACAACGCAGCCGTTGCTTGATGGGTTGCGCGCGCTTTAGGGTCGTTTTCTATGGCACATTTTCTCGCGCTCCACCCATCCTACGAACTGTCGATGGTTTAGGAGCTGCACAGCGTCATTTGGAAGGCGACGTCGTGGGCGACTTGCTGGGGTTTGAATTCGCCGTCTTGCGTGGAAAATCGTATCCAGATCATGTACTTATTGGCACTGATCTCGGGAAACACGCCTTGGGTCGGATCCAGCCAGACGCGCAGCAACTGAAATTGCTTGCCGCCCAGCATCTGCTGGTATGCGCCCTGCTCGGCCACGATATCGGTCTTGCGGCCAGACTCGCGCAGCAGGCGCAGGGCCAGCGTCAGCCCATCGTACAAAGGCAGGAAAGGCGACACCCAGGCCTGCAGGTCGGCGCAGCGGGCGGCTTCGGTCTTGTTCTGCCAGGCAAAATAGGAAGGCATGTCCACTTGCGTGGCGCTGCCCGGCACGGACAGCCGGCCGCGCAGGCTGGTCAACCATTCGTTTTCGCGCAGCGATTGGCCGGTCTTGCCGGGCGCGGCCAGCGCGCTGGCCACTTTTTCAAGTTCGCGCAGCATCGCTTCCAGCGCGTCTTGCGCCACGCCGGGATGGTCGCGCAAACCCACCAACGCCATGCGCTGGCGTTCCAGGTCTTGCAGCACCGCGCCTTTCACGTCGGTGCGTTCGCACGCGTCGAGCAGATCGAAAAGGGAAGTAACGGCAACCTGATGCTGGCGTGAATCCCCCTCGCGGGCAAAGAAGAACAACCTGTCGAACAGGTATTCCAATCGCAGGTAGGCGCGGATGCGCTCATTGAAGGGATATTCGTAAACAATCACGCTTTTTTACAGGCCCATCAGTGGTCGGCCGACAAGCCGAGGGATTCAGGGGTGCCGGCCAAGCTATTCGCTTACCGGCCCGTTGTGGTCGCCAGCGTCAGCCAGCGGTCATGCAGGGTCTTCGCCTGCGCGCGCAATTGTTCCGGCGATGTCGCGCCGTCGTTCACGATGACGTCGTCCGCAACCTCCAACCGGCTTGCCCGCGCAGCCTGTGCCGCCATAATACGCCTGATGGCGGGCTCCGTCAGCCCGCTGCGCGACTGCACGCGCGCCACTTGCGTTTCGGGATCGCAGTCCACCACGCAGATACGATCCACGCGCGTGCGCCAACGCGCCAGTGACTCCACCAGAAGGGGCACCACAAAGACCAGATACAGCCCGGTCGCGGCCGCCGCCTGCCGCTGGGTTTCTTCCGTAATGGCGGGATGCAGCACGGCTTCCAGCCGCAGTCGCGCTTGCGGATCCGAGAACGCGCGCTCACGCATCCATTCGCGGTTCAACGCGCCGTCCGGCGTCAATGCCTGCGGTCCGAATTCGCGTTCGATGGCGGGCATGGCCGCACCGTTGGCCGCCGTCAGCGCGCGGGCGATCTCGTCGGTGTCGACCAGCGTCGCGCCCCATTCGCCCAGCATGTCGGCCACGCGGGATTTTCCCGAACCGATGCCGCCTGTCAGCCCGATCTTGAACATGATGCCCTTCCTTTCTTGCCTAGCGCATGAATTGCCATAAGCCCTGCTCGCCGCCCAACAGCAGCATCACGATACCGGCCAGGGCCAGATAAGGGCCGAACGGCAGCGGCTGCCCGCGGCCGGCGCGGCCCGACATCGTAAGCAGGCCACCGATCAGCACGCCCACCAGCGAGGCCGCCAACAACACCATGGGCAGAGATTCGACGCCGAACCACGCGCCCAACGCCGCCAATAGCTTGAAATCGCCATACCCCATGCCTTCGCGCCCGGTCAGCAGGCGGAACACATGGAAGATAACCCACAGGAATACGTAGCCGGCCACCGCGCCCACCACTGCCAGCGGCAAGGTGGTGAACGCGCCGGACAGGTTGACCAACAACCCCGCCCACACCAGCGGCTGCGTCAGCGCATCAGGCAGCAGGGTGGATTCGAAGTCGATCCAGGCCAGCGCCACCAACATGGCGGACAAACCCATCGCAAACAGCGCGACGGGTGTTGCGCCGTAGCGCCATGCGCAGGCGGCGAACAACGCGGCAGTCAGGATTTCGATGGCGGGATAGCGCCAACCGATGGGGGCATGGCAGGCGCCGCAACGGCCGCGCAGCAACAGCCAGCCCAGCACCGGCAGCCGACGCCAGCCGGCCACGGGCGCATGGCACGCGGGGCAATGCGATGCGGGGCGCAGCAAGCCTTCGCTGCCGTCCGGACGCGCACGGCCCACGGCGTCCAGGCATTGGGCCTGCCATTCACGTTCCATCATGCGCGGCAAGCGATAGGTCAGCACGGTCAACCAACTGCCGATGAATAGGCCCGCCAGCGCCGCCAGTCCGATGAACGCGCCCAACGGCATGCCGAAGGCGTGATGGACGCCGCTCATTCGCCGGTCCGACGCGTGCGTTCGTCCGCGTCTCTTGCGCCGCGAATGACCGAAAAGCGGACGGCCCGAAGGAGGCCGTGTCGTAAATTGTGCATAAAGTGCAGGCAACACCCAAGAGTGGCTAAGGGAACGTATCGAATCTTCGCATAAGTGCGTAAAATCGGAGACAGACTCAATTCACGGATAAGCTGCCATGACCGCCCGCGTCGACATCGTTACCCGATCCCGCAAACTCAGTGTCATGGGGCTGCTGCTGGCCGGTACGGCACTAGGCGCCGCGGGCTGCGCCCAGCAAAAAACCGAAGGCTATTACGACCCTCCAGTCGAAAGCACCGTGACCGACGCCCAATACCAGGGCTCGGGCGCCGGCTACCGTAGCGTCATTCGCGCCCCGTCGCAGGTTCAGATCGCCCTGAAGCCCGACGCCCGCAAGCCACAGAACCAAGCCTCGCAGGCCACGCCGGCTGGCCAGACCACCGAAGACGGCCAAAGCGTGCCGGAAGGCGCCGACCGCGTCGCGCAATCGTCGTCCGCCGCGCCGGCGCCTGCCTCCGCTGCCCCCGCTGCGCCCAATGCCGCCGCGCAAAGCCTGGTGCCGCAGCCGCAAACCTATATGGGCACCCTGCCCTGCTTTTCGCCCGCCATGCAATGCACGGCACAGCGCGTCACGCTGACCCTGGCGCCCAACGGCCGCTGGCGCGGCCGCACGGCATACCTGGAAAACGACCCTCACAAGGGCCCCGCCGTCACGGAACAGGGCTGCTGGGACGCCACCGACGAGCGCCCGCCGCGCGTCATCCTGATGGACGGCAAGGGCAATGCCCGCGCGGAATTCGTGGTGGCCGCCAACAACGTGCTGCGCGTGCGTTCCATCGCTGGCCAAACGCCCAACCTGAACTACAACCTGACCCGCCAGCCGGACCTGGATCCGATTGACGAGCTGGCCAAGGCCGCGGCGCCCCAGTGCCCGTGATGGCCTCGAGGGCGTCGATGACCTCGATGACCTCGACGGTTTAGAAATCCGCCTGCGGGGCTCGGCCCCCGGGGCCGGCTTCAAGCCCTTTCAAGACGTCCGGGTTCGCCCGGGCCAACTTGAAACCCACACCGATTCAATACCCGTCGGCCCTGGCGAACACGATGTTCGCCAGGGCCGACGTCGTTGAAGCGACGTCGTTGGAGGAACGCCGTCGCGGGGAGGTCGTTGAGGCGACGTCGTTGAAACCTCATCCGGAATCCGAATCAGGCGGCTTGCCGGCCGGGCAGGGACCGTAGGCGGGTGGCGCGGGGGCATGCAGCACATGCCGGGGCGTCCATGCCGGGCCGGCGTGGGCTGAGGGTTTGCCGCAGGCCGCCGCGGCATTAAGGATGGGAGACGCCCCCGAGCGCCCGTGCGCGCATAGCTGGCAGGCAAGCTGCATGGCATTGCGGGCATCGAGTTTTTCGAAAATGCGGGCGCGATGGGCTTCGGCGGTGCGTAGCGAAATGCCCAGGTCAATGGCAATGACCTTGTTGGGGCGACCGGCCGCCACATAACCGACAATTTGCCGTTCGCGCGGCGTTAGTGCGGAAAGCACCGCTTCGAAATCGGGACGGGGAGCTTGCATGGGCGACTCTTTTTGCAATGTAGGATTACATCAAGTCTGCCCGGCAACCGCAGGCGGCGAAAGCTGGCAAATCTGTCAGGGGTCGGGGCGACGCAATATTCGCGCGCCCCTGCCTGCACGGAACGTTCAGGCCTGGTAGGTCAGTTCCAGGTTGTCGATCAAGCGGGTGGCGCCCAGCTTGGCTGCGGCCAGCGCCACCACGGGAACGCCCGCCTGCAAATCAGCGGCCTCGGGGCGCTTCAGGTCTTGCTGACGGCGCAACGCCACGTAGTCCACCTTCCAGCCACGCAGGGCAAGGCGGTCGGCGGCATCGCGCTCCAGGGCCAGCGCGTCGCGCTCGCCTTCGGCCAGCCGCTGGCCGATGCGCTGCAGTTCGGCATACAGCGCCGGCGCCTCGGCGCGCTCGCCTTCGGTCAGGTAGCGGTTGCGCGACGACAGCGCCAAGCCGTCATCGGCGCGCACCGTTTCGTGCGCCAGCACTTCCACCGGCAGCTGGAACTGGCGGCACATGTTGCGCACCACCATCAGCTGTTGATAGTCCTTCTTGCCAAACACGGCCACGCGCGGCTGCACGCAGGAGAACAGCTTCAACACGACCGTGCTGACGCCTTCGAAGAAACCGGGCCGGAACTCGCCTTCCAGGATGTCGCCCAGATCGTCGGGCGGCTGCACGCGGTAGTTCTGAGGTTCGGGGTACATTTCCCGTTCATTTGGCGCGAACAGCACGTAAACGTCGCGCGCCTGCTCCAGCTTTTCGATGTCGGCCGCCAGCGTGCGCGGATACTGGTCGAAGTCTTCATTGGGGCCGAATTGCAGCCGGTTCACGAAGATGCTGGCCACCACGGGGTCGCCGTGCTGGCGCGCCAGCTTCATCAAGGACAAGTGGCCTTCATGCAGGTTGCCCATCGTGGGCACGAACGACACGCGATTCTGGCCGCGCAGGTGATCGCGCAATTCCTGGATGGTATGTACGACTTTCAAGGGGACTCTCCGGGGTTGGGGGCAGCCCGGTCAGGATCAGGCCGCGACCGCCGCCACGCTGGTGTAGGCCAGGCGCACGTAAATGGGAGCATAGGGCTCCGCCTGCGTGATTTCCAGCAGGGATTCGCGGGCCAGCTCAAGCATGGCGATGAAATGCACGACGACCACCGCCGCAGGCGCGCCTTCGCGAACGCGCTCCATGAAAAGGTCGCCGAATTCCATAAAGCGCACATCGTTCAGGCGCCGCAGGATGTGCGTCATGTGATCGCGCACGGACAGTTGTTCGCGCGTGATGTGGTGATGCTGATTCAGCTTGGCCCGCTTCATGATGTCGGCCCAGGCTTGGCGCAGGTCGTCAACGCTGACTTCCGGCATCATGCGTTCGACGCTAAGGTCGGCCACGGCCTGGCTGCTGACGAAGTCGCGGCCCAGCTGCGGCAGCTTGTCCAGCTTCTGGGCGGCCAGCTTCATCTGTTCGTATTCGAGCAAACGGCGGACGAGTTCGGCACGCGGGTCTTCGGGTTCTTCGCCGGTATCGGTCTTCCTGACCGGCAACAGCATGCGCGACTTGATCTCGATCAGCATGGCCGCCATCAGCAGATATTCGGCGGCCAGCTCCAGGTTGGTGATGCGGATCTGGTCCACATACGACAGATATTGCCGCGTGACATCCGCCATCGGGATGTCCAGCACATTGAAGTTCTGCTTGCGGATCAGGTACAGCAACAAGTCCAGCGGCCCTTCGAACGCCTCGAGGAACACTTCCAGCGCGTCCGGCGGAATGTACAGATCCGTCGGCATCTGGAACAGCGGTTCGCCGTACAGGCGCGCGAACGCCACACTATCGACGGTATCGGGCGTGCTGTCCACGGGCGGCTCCACTAGCTTGGCCAGCGCCTCGCCCGGGACGGAAGGGTTTTGGGACATGTCTGCCGCAACGGGATCAGTCTGCCGAATACACGTAGGGTTTTTGCGGCACGCGGGCCGCGCGGAAGCCTTCCAGCAGTTCCGAGTCCTGCGGTTTATCCCAAAGACGGGCGCGGCCTTCGCGCTGGCGTTCTTCGGTGCCAGGGTGCGACTGCTTGAAGTCTTTCAGGAAAAGGGTGATCTCGGATTCGTAGTTGGTCGCCATGACACCAATTTCAGTGGGTTTCGGATCCCAGGAGTTTACTTCACGCCGGGCGAACCCCCGGCGTTACAATCGTCAGGCACCCAACGCCCCCTCCCGCCATGTCAGCAGAATCCGCAGCAGCCGCCCCCCCCGCTCCGCCCTCGACCCCGGACGCGTTGCGCGCGGCGCGCATGATTCCCTTCATCGTGGGCTGTGCGCTGTTCATGCAGATGCTGGACGCCACCGTCGTGGCCACCGCCCTGCCGGCCATGGCCCGGGCCCTGGGATCCACGCCCGTTCGGCTGAACGTAGCCATTACGTCCTATCTGCTGTCCGTTGCCGTGTTCGTGCCGGTCAGCGGCTGGGCGGCCGACCGCTACGGCGCCCGCCGGGTATTCGTGGCCGCCATCGGCTTGTTCACGCTCAGTTCCGTCGCCTGCGCGCTCTCGCAGGACCTGCCCCAGTTGGTCGTGGCCCGAATCATCCAGGGGATGGCGGGCGCGATGATGGTGCCGGTGGGCCGGATTATCCTGCTGCGGACCGTGCCCAAGCAGGATTTGCTAAAGGCCATGTCTTTTCTGTCCATCCCGGCGCTGCTGGGGCCGGTGATCGGGCCGCCGCTGGGCGGTTTCATGGTCACCTATATGTCCTGGCACTGGATTTTCCTGATCAACATCCCGATCGGCATCCTGGGGATCGCGCTGGTGCTGCGCTATGTCACCGAAATCAAGGAAGAAACCGCCCCGCGCCTGGACTGGCTGGGCTTTCTGCTTAGCGCCGTCTGCCTGGCCGCGCTGGTCAGCGGCTTCGAGGCCATTGGCCGCGACGTGATGCCGCTGCCGATGCTGCTGGGCATGATCGCCGTGGGCGCCGCCTGCGGCTTTCTATATGCCTGGCACGCCCGGCGCATTGAACACCCCATCATCGACCTGTCGCTGATGCGGATCCCCACATTCGCCATTTCCACCCTGGGCGGCAACCTGTGCCGTTTCGCCGTGGGCGCCACGCCATTCCTGCTGGCCATGCTGTTGCAGGTGGGTTTCGGGCTATCGCCGTTTTCCGCCGGCCTGATCACGTTCGCCAGCGCGGCGGGCGCCTTGCTGATGAAGTTCGTGGCCACGCCCATCGTCCGCCACTTTGGTTTCCGCCGCGTGTTGACCGTGAACGCGCTGCTGACCGGTGTGTTCATCATGGTGTGCGGCGCCTTCACCCCCACCACGCCGGTCTGGCTGATGATCGCCATTCTGCTGGTCGGCGGCTTCTTCCGATCCTTGCAGTTCACCGGGGTAAATACGCTAACCTATGCCGACATTCCCCCGGCCAAAATGAGCCGCGCCAGCAGTTTCGCGGCGATGGCGCAGCAACTGGGTATCAGTCTGGGCGTGGGGGTGGCCGCAGTCACGCTGAACGTCAGCATGGCCGTGCGCGGCGCCGAGACGCTTGCAGTCAGCGATGTCGTCGCCGGCTTCATCGTCATCGGCCTGATGTGCATGGCCTCGACCTTCTCCTTTAGACGCCTTGAGCCACAAGCCGGGGCACACCTGAACGGCGCCAAACAAAGTGACGACGAATGAATTTGTCCTAGCCCTGGACCAGGGCACGACCAGCTCCCGGGCCATCGTATTCGACCGCGACGGCGTGGTGCGCGGCGTGGGCCAGCGTGAATTCCGCCAACACTACCCGCGCCCGGGCTGGGTCGAGCACGACGCCAGCGAGATCTGGCACACCCAGTTGGACGTGGCGCGCGAAGCGCTGCGCAACGCCGCCGCGACGGCGGCCGACGTAGCCGCCATCGGCATCACCAACCAGCGCGAAACCACGCTGATCTGGGAACGCGCCACCGGCCGTCCGCTTGCCCGCGCCATCGTCTGGCAGGACCGGCGCACCGCGCCGATGTGCGACCAACTGCGCCGAGACGGTCATGCCGATTTCCTGCAATCGCGGACGGGTCTGGTGCTGGACGCCTATTTTTCGGGCACCAAGCTGGCTTGGCTGCTGGACCACGTGCCCGGCGCGCGCCGGATGGCCGAGCGCGGCGAACTGGCCTTCGGCACGGTGGACACTTGGCTGATCTGGCAACTGACGGGCGGGGCGGTGCACAGCACGGATCCGAGCAACGCGTCGCGCACGATGCTGTTCGACTTGCACACGCAGGACTGGAACGATGAGATCCTGGCGTTGCTGAAGATCCCGCGCAGCGTGCTGCCGCGGATCGCGCCCAGCAGCGCGGTGGTGGGCAGTGCGTTGCCGGAATGGCTGGGCGGCTCGATCCCGATCGCGGGCGTGGCCGGCGACCAGCAGGCCGCCACTTTCGGCCAGGCCTGCTTTACGCCGGGCATGGCAAAAAATACCTATGGCACCGGCTGCTTCATGCTGATGAACGTGGGCGACAAGCCCGTGCAGTCAAAAAACCATCTGCTGTCGACGGTGGGCTGGGGCTTGCCCGCGTCCGGCGCCGACAACTGGACGCCCACCTATATGCTGGAAGGCGGCGTGTTCGTGGCGGGCGCGGCGGTGCAATGGCTGCGCGACGGGCTGGGCATTATTCAGCGCTCGGAAGAAGTTGAGTCGCTGGCGGCCAGCGTGGCGGATACGGACGATGTTTTCATGGTGCCGGCCTTCGCCGGCCTGGGCGCGCCGCATTGGGACCCCTACGCCCGCGGCACGCTGGTGGGCCTGACCCGCGGCACCACCCGCGCCCACATCGCCCGCGCGACGCTGGAATCCATCGCACTGCAAAGCGCAGAGCTGCTGACTTGCATGAACGGCGATAGCGGCATCGCGCTGACGGAACTGCGCGTCGACGGCGGCGCGGCCCGCAACGATCTGCTGATGCAAATGCAGGCCGACCTGCTGGGCGTGCCGGTGGTGCGGCCCAGAGTGCCGGAGTCGACGGCGCTTGGCGCAGCGGGCTTGGCAGGGCTGGCGGTGGGATTCTGGTCGGGGTTGGAGGAGTTTGCCTCGAAGTGGCAGGCGGAACGGACGTTCGAGCCGGGGTGGCCGGAGTCAGTGCGGGAGGCGCGAATGGAGAGATGGAGGCAGGCGGTGGATTTGTCTAAAGGGTGGGCTGCTGGGGCTGCTGGGGCGGCTGGGGCGGCTGGGGCGGCTGGGGCGGCTGGGGCGGCTAAGTAGGTCGTTCTGGCAACTGCGTGAGGGGATGTGGTGGCGGTTGGCGAGGCTCTTTGTGGGACGCTCGCCGCCGGGGTCGGGTGGGTGGCGCGCGCCCACGATTGCGGTCCGGAGCCTTCGCTCCGGACTGCCCCTTCGTCATCTT
>NZ_JBMGRB010000017.1:0-76539 GCF_049060505.1 Achromobacter marplatensis | reverse complement strand
CCGCGCGCCGTATATCGGAAGACATTGGCCGGGTCGGCCACGATCTCCTCACAGGCCGCCGCCACGCCGGGCGAGTACGCCAACGCCAGATCGCGCTGGTTGGTCAATTGCTTGGTCGGCGTGACCGATATTTTGCCGGGGCGCCCGTGCTCGTGATATTCAAGGGCGGCTTTGCGAAGGTTGGCATCCATAGGGCGGCTACTGGCTAATTAGGTGAGACACGGAAAGAAGGGGGGAATTCTATTCCCATGAGGGACGGCGCGATACGTCCGCGGCGCCCGCCCCCTCTTCTTCGAGACGAGCGGCGAAATCTTACAGCAAGCTGAATAGCTGTCAGGTTTCATGGGGCATGAATAAGGGAAAACGACCATCGGGATCGAACAGCGCCTTGACCCGCGCGTCCAGCCGGACCGTCGCCAGTCCGGGCGATTCGGCCGTCGCGCCCGCCGCCGGACACGCCGGCGCATCGGTCAGCATCACGCTTTGCACCCAGGCCAGCGTGCCGCCGTGCCCAAGCAGCAGATGTGCCAGGTTCACGGTGGCCGGCGCGTCCGGTTTCAGCGCATCCAACCGATAGCGGCCCAACCAACGGCAACCGTCGCGCGTGGCGAAGGCGTCTCCCCCCGAGGCCAGTTTGAACAGCGCGGGCACCAGGCTTTGCACGGTCGCCGAGCGCAGCGGCTGCACGTCGGCCTCGCCGAACGGTCCCAACGATTCTTCGATGCCATCGGCCAGCATCACGTCCACCGACAGCACGCCGGACGCCGCGCAGCCCCCGGCCGGCCAAGGCGCCGGCGCCGCCAGCCATTCCGCCAGGGTCATGGCGCCGGGATAGCCGTCGAACTGCCGCAGCCCGGCCTGGGCCAGCGCCGCAAGCGGCACGCCGGGCTGCGCCCGCCAGCGCGGTGCCTGGCCAGCCAGGCTGGCCAGGCCGGCCATTCGGGACGGATCGATCCGCAGGCGCGGCCCGGCGGCTGGCGCATAAGGCCCCGTCGCCCCCTCCAGCACCATGACGACGCGGTACTCCGCGCATAGCGTGCGCGCATGCGCCACGTCGGCATCGCGCAACGGGGTCAGGATGGCCTGCGCCCCGCCGGGGCTGTCTTCCCCCAGATCATGGACCTGTCCTTGGCACAGCAGCTTCAGGCGCTGCATGAAGGCTGCCCAGGGCGTCTGGGCCGGCCTGCGGCCAAGCAGGAAAGCGCGCCGGGATGGCTGCATGACTACAATTCCTTTTTCCGCTACAAAACGCTTTCGAGAATCCAATGCCCCGCCTTGCCACGCGCACCCATGATTTTCTGACTTTCCACGCAGTGGAACTCTTCAAGCAGGGGCAGGCGCTGCAAGCGGCAGGCAAAGACATTATCAGCCTGGGCATCGGCGAACCGGACTTTACCGCGCCGCCCCAGGTCGTGGAAGCGCTGGAGCGCGCCGCCCGCGCCGGACTCAGCGGCTACAGCCCGCCCGCCGGACTGATGCCGCTGCGTGAAGCCATTGCACAGTTCTACCACGACAAGTTCGGCGCCAAGGTCAATCCGGCTCGCGTCATCGTGACCGCTGGCGCCTCGGGCGCGCTGACGTTGGCCTGCGCGGCGCTGGTCAACAGCGGCGGCGAAGTCCTGATGCCGGACCCGTCCTACCCCGCCAATAGCAATTTCGTGCTGGCTGCCGGCGGCGTGCCGCGCCTGATCCCCAGTTCGGCGGCAAAGCGCTTTCAGTTGTCGGCCCAGGACGTCGCCCAAAACTGGTCCCCGGCCACGCAAGGCGTCATGGTGGCTTCGCCCAGCAACCCCACCGGCACGTCGATCGCCCCCGACGAACTGGCGGACCTGCTGGCCCAGGTCCGTGAGCGCGGCGGCTTCGCCATCGTCGACGAAATCTACCTGGGCCTGTCCTACGAGGGCGAAGCCCGCTCCGCGCTGACGCTGGACGACGACGTCATCATCATCAACAGCTTCTCGAAGTATTTCCACATGACGGGCTGGCGCCTGGGCTGGATGATCGTGCCTGAAGACATGGTGGCCCCGGTGGAGAAGATCGCGGCCAGTTTGGCGATCTGCGCGCCCACGCTCGCGCAGCACGCTGCCCTGGCCTGCTTCACGGAACAGGCGTTGAAGACCTTCGAACACCGCCGCGAAGCCTTCAAGCAGCGCCGCGATTACCTGCTGCCCGAATTCGAGCGGCTGGGCATCCAGGTGCCGGTCAAGCCGGACGGCGCCTTCTATATCTACGCCGACATCGGCAACCTGGGCATGGACAGTTCCACGTTTTCGCAGCGCCTGTTGCTGGAAGCCGGCGTCGCGGCCGTGCCGGGCCTGGACTTCGGACCGGCCCACGGCCACCACACCATGCGCTTTTCCTACGCCACGGGGCTGGACCGCCTGGAAGAGGCGGTGGCCCGCATCGGCAAACTGCTGCAACGCTGAACCCAAAACAAAACGCGCCCCGATGGGGCGCGTTTTGCAGGCTGACGTTGCAGGCTGGCGTTGCCCGGGGGGTCAGTCCCGGGCCAGTGCAATGCCCGAAGCCAGCGCCAGGCGCCGGCGTTCAGCTTGCACCTTGGCGCCGTAGCCGTTGTCGTCCGGCCCGGTGGAACCCACGTAACAGGCCAGGCCGCCATCGATGGAACCACGGCGGTTGATACAGTCGCGCAAGATCGTGGCCCCGACGCCAATATTGGCGACCGGATCCAGCGCGGTCTTGCCCACGGCGTCAAACTTTTCCTGGTGCACGCTGGTCATGACTTGCATCAGGCCCTGCGCGCCCACATGGCTTTCGGCCAAGGGGTTATAGCGGGATTCGATGGCGATCACGGCCAGGACCAGCAAGGGGTCAAGCTGCTTTTCGCGGCTGACCTTGTACACGGTGTTCAACAGCGGACCGGTGGCGTCATAAGCCACCTTGTATTTGCGCGAGATATAGTTGCGCAACGCTTCGGCCTGCGGACCGGTCGCCACGGTGGCGGGTTTTTTCGGTACCGGAGGCGCAACGCGGGCTGGCCCCAGCATGCCGGTGGCATTGCTGGCGGGAGCGGTTGGAACGGCCATGGCAATTGCCGACGCAGTGTCGGAACCCAATTCGGAGCCGACATCGGATTCGGTGCCGGATTGCATGGATGAAGGCGCAAGGGCGGTCAACAAGGCTTTGTGCACTTGCAATGCCTGGTCGCGCAAACCAGGCAGGGCAAATCCCATGCTTACCGTCACAATCACCGCGATGCCCAGATAGACTGAGCAAATACGCAAGGACTCGGCAAGATATTCGTGCACTCCTTGGGCCAGGTTCCTGAACAGGCTGGCCACTGACGCATCGGGCATAAAACCTCCTGCGTGAAAAAGAGGGAGTCAATGTTAACCTCTCTTTCACCCTAAAATGTAACCAAATCGCTGGGATCTGTAGTGAAATACCGCGACCTTAGAGACTTCCTCGCTCAACTTGAACGGATGGGCGACCTGAAACGCATTGCCGCTCCGGTGTCGACGCGGCTGGAAATGACCGAAATTTCCGACCGCGTCCTGCGTGCGGAGGGGCCGGCCCTGCTGTTCGAAAATGCCCAGCATGACGGCAAGCCGGCGCAGATGCCGGTGCTTACCAATCTGTTCGGCACCCCCTCGCGTGTGGCCCGCGGCATGGGAGCCGACCACGTCAGCGCACTGCGCGACATCGGCGAACTGCTGGCGTCCCTGCGCGAACCCGAAGCGCCCAAGGGCCTGCGCGACGCGCTGGCCAAGGTATCGATGCTGAAAGCCGCCTTGTGGGACATGAGCCCCAAGAACGTCAAGAGCCCGGCGTGCCAGGAAGTGGTCTGGGAAGGCAAGGACGTGGACCTGACCCGCCTGCCGATCCAGACCTGCTGGCCTGGTGACGTGGCCCCGTTATTGACCTGGGGCCTGGTCATCACGCGCGGCCCCAATGCCAAGCGGCAGAACCTGGGCATCTACCGCCAGCAGTTGCTGGGGCCGAACAAGTTGATCATGCGCTGGCTGTCGCACCGCGGCGGCGCGCTGGACTTCCGCGATCACGCACTGGCCCACCCGGGCACGCCCTTCCCCATCGCCGTCGCGTTGGGCGCCGACCCCGCCACCACGCTGGGCGCCGTCACGCCGGTGCCCGACAGCCTGTCCGAATACCAGTTTGCCGGCCTGCTGCGCGGTTCCCGCACCGAAGTCGCGCAGGCCCTGGGCAGCAACCTGTCAGTGCCCGCCTGGGCCGAAATCGTGCTCGAGGGCCATTTGCTGCCGTCGTCCGACCCGCGCGCCGTCAAACCCGTCGTGCCGGAAGGCGTCAACCCGCCGCCCAACAACGACTACGAAATGGCGCTGGAAGGCCCTTACGGCGACCACACCGGCTACTACAACGAGCAAGACTGGTTTCCCGTTTTCACGGTCGAGCGCATCACGATGCGCCGCAATCCCATTTACCACTCGACCTACACCGGCAAACCGCCCGACGAGCCCGCCGTGCTGGGTGTGGCGCTGAACGAGGTCTTCGTGCCCTTGCTGCGCCGCCAGTTGCCAGAGATCGTGGACTTCTACCTGCCGCCCGAAGGGTGCAGCTACCGGCTGGCCGTGGTGTCGATCCGCAAGCAGTACGCGGGGCACGCCAAGCGCGTTATGTTCGGCCTCTGGAGCATCCTGCGCCAGTTCATGTACACCAAGTTCATCGTGGTGGTCGACGAAGACATCAACCCGCGCGACTGGAAGGAAGTGGTATGGGCGATGACCACGCGCATGGACCCGGTGCGCGACACGCTGCTGGTCGAGAACACCCCCATCGACTATCTGGACTTCGCATCGCCCGTGTCCGGACTGGGCGGCAAGATGGGCCTGGACGCAACCAATAAGTGGCCGGGCGAAACCCACCGTGAATGGGGCACTCCCATCACGATGGATGCCGACGTCAAAAAGCGCGTGGATGACCTGTGGGGCCAGTTGGGCCTGTGACCCTTGCCGGGCGGCAACGGCTGCCGCTCCAAAACAAACCCCGCCATCAGGCGGGGTTTGTTTTGGACGGTGCGGAAATCGTGCCTGCTGATACGCTGATACCAGCCTGCTCACGCGGGTATGCTGACGTGCGCTGCTAACGCGAATCCGGTTTTCCGTCCTCTTTGGAACTTTGCCACAGCTTGTACAACTGCCAGCCGACCAATGCGCCGCCAGCAATCTTCAGCAGCTTGAAGCGCTTGCCGCCACGCATGAGCAGCGTCGACAACGACGAACTGACCAGCGGATAACGCCGGGCCAGCGTGATCGCCTGCAACGCCCAGCGCGAAGCGCCGCCCGAGGCCAGCCGCGGCAGCAAGCCGCGGATGATCGAAGACGGTTCCAGTCGGCGGCCGGTACTGATGATGCCTTGCGCCAACGACTCGCGTTCGATCGCGGCGCGGGCGCGCAGCAATTCAATGCGAACGGCGCGATCAACGGTAGGAGACCTTTTCGACATGGTTCAGTCCTCCTCGCGCCGGCGTACCGGCGCGTCGTCGTCGTCCTGCGCATCGCGGACCCGGTCCAGCAGTTCCGCATCACGGCCCAGCTCTTCAAGGGTGGCCGCGAACGGCGGCGCGCCATATACCAGCCCGTGGCGTACCGCCAGCAGCAGGCCAAGGCCGACCACGCCATAGAAAGCCGCCAACAGGCCCAGGGCCAGATAGCGGTCTTCGGTAGGCCAGAACAGCACCGCCACCGTCACCGTGAACACCAGCACCGCCAGCGTCAGGAACAGCAACGCAGCAAAAGCCATGCCCAGCAACTTGAGCAAGCGCGCCTTTTCATCGGCGGCCTCAAGCGCCAGCAACTCCAGGCGCGTGCGCGTCAGCCCGACCAGACTGGACGCAACGCCGAAAACAGATTTTCGTAGACCCATGGCATCAAGAACGCCGGGCGGGCAACGCGGCACATGGCCGACGCCGCCCGCCCGGACATTCAAGCCTTATCAGCGGCGGCTGATCAGCAAGCCGAGCAGCAGGCCGGTCACGCCTGCGATGCCGATGGCCTGCCAGGGATTGTCGTGGACGTAGTCGTCCGTGGCGCGGGCGGCTTTGCGGCCGCGTTCCAGCACGGCGTCTTGCGCCTCGTACAGGGCTTCGCGCGTGCGCTTGAGCGACGTCATGGCGCGATCGCGCAATTCGTTTGCCTTTTCGCCGGTGGTGCCCGCAGCTTCACGCAGCAGGTTTTCCGCGTCATTCAAACTGGTCTTGACACTGTCGATGAGTTTTTCTTTTGCGACTTCTTCGGATTTTCTCGTGGCCATTTTTTGAGCTCCTGTTGTGTGTCTATGACAAAACCATCATACCAGCCGCCATGCCCGCTGCATGGCATGCTTGCTACCGTGTGCTACTTGATCTGCGTAATCTCAACCGCCGACTTCACGCCGGCTTGATCGATATCCTGCTTCATCACCAGGTTCACCGCCGGGCAGTACCAGTCGGTGACCGTAGTGTTCATACCGGGGATTGGAATGGTCAAGCCCTGGAAGGTGGCCATGGTGGGATCGGAATTGCGCGAGTACGTGATGGGATGGCAGGTCTGCTGGCCCAACGCCGTCTTCACCGGGGTTTTCTGGCCCACGGTTTTTTCACCGATGCGCACCGTGGTGCTGGGCTGGCCGCCCACCGGCGCTTCCTTGCCGATCTTCAAGCGGAACGACGAACCCGGCAATTTCTGGCCGGCATTGAGCTTGCCGTCGTAAGCGAACAGGCCCAGCATGCGCAGGTCGAACTGGCCTTCGGAAGGCTTCGGGGCCTCGCCGGCGCCGGCGTACTTCAGGAAGGTGGCCTGGCCGCCCTTCACCGTCATCAGATAGTCCAGCTTGGATTTTCCCGGCGGCAAACCGGCATAGCTGAAGGTGGCTACGCCCTGCACGCGCGCGCGGCAATTGTCGCCATTGCTTTTTGTAACTTCGGCGAAGGTCAGGTCCGCGCCCAGCGACAGATTGCCCGAGCCGGTCAACTGCACCGCGCCGCCATCATGCATGAACTGCGCATCGCACACGCCGGCCTGCGCCGAAGCGGCGGCGCCCAATGCGCCCGCCGCCAAAATCAGGGATGCCATTTTTCGCATCGTCACAAGCCACTCCAGAAATCAGAAAACGCCGTCCGCTACCCGCGACGGCTGGCTTGATACTACACCGGTTGCCGTGCCCGGCGTATGTCCACTCGTGACCGCGGCGGCGCGCGGCCCGCCTGCCTATGCTGCCGCGGCCGCGGCAGGCATCCGGCTGATCAGCGCCTGGATTTCAGGCACACAAGAGCCGCAGCCGGTTCCGCAACCCAGGGTGGATTTCAGCGCCGCCATATCGCAGCCGCGCCCGATGCCCGCCATGATGGCCGCCTCGCTGACGCCGTTGCAGACGCAGACGGTGCGCGACCGCGCGGCGCCCGTCACCCGCCCCGTGAGCAAGGCGGACACGCTGACCGGCGCTGGCGCGCCCGCCGCCCAGGACAGCAGCGCATCCTGCGCCCGCAAATCGCCAGCCAGCAGAAAGGCGCGCAACGCGCCCTGCTCCACCGCTACCCGGCGCATCCTGCCCCGGGCAGTGTCATCGAACACCACGTCGGCACGGCCCAGCCCCAGCGCGTCGGCCAGCTCGGCCAGGCGCGCAGGCTCGGGCGCGGCAGCGGCCGCCAGCCGGATCCGCGCACCGCCCGCGCCAATCGGCAGCACCACCGCATAATCGAAGCTACGCAGCCAGGGCGCCAGACGCGCGCGCACCGCCGCGCCGTCGCCCTGCAGCCATCCCGATGCCTGCCACGGCAAGCCCGCGGGCGCGACTGAAATGGCACTGAACTTCAGTTCGGGCTGGCGCGACACCGGGTCCACCGCAGGACTCGTCAACGCGTTGACGCCCAGGCCCGCCATGAACGCACTGCCCCAGTGCATCGGCAGAAAGGCCTGCCCGGGCGGCACACCGTCGTCTTCGCGCACCGGCAGCACCACGCTGCCGCGCCGGGAACGCAGCCGCGCCAGGTCGCCGGCCTGCAGTTTCAGCCGCTGCAGATCGTCTGCATGCAGAGACACCCACGGCTCTTCGACATGCTGTGTCAATACCCGGGCAAGCGAGGTGCGCGCCATCGTGTGCCAATGGTCGCGCAGCCGGCCCGTCGTCAGCCGAAGGGGAAACTCGGGCGTCACTGCGTCGGCGGGAGGGTGATAGTCCACGTCGCAAAAGCGGGCGCGCCCGCTGGGCGTGGGAAACACGCCGTCGGCGTACAGGCGGCTGGCGCCGCGGCCTGCGCGATAGGGCCATTGCTGCGGCCCGTCGCGGTCCAGAACGCCGTAGTCCAATGCGCTGTAGTCCAGATCGCGGCCCGCTGTCATGCGGGCGTGTTCCGCAAACACCTCGCTTTCATCGCGATACGCGAAGCGCGCCGCCTTGTCCGGCGCGATGCGTGCAGCCAACCGCTGCGCCACCGCCTGCGCCAACCGCCAATCCGGCTGGGCATCGCCAGGTGGCGCGATGGCCGCCCGCACGCGGCTGATGCGGCGTTCGGAATTCGTCACCGTGCCGGACTTCTCGGGCCACGTCGCCGCAGGCAGCACCACGTCGGCGTAAGCCAGCGTTTCCGTGCCCGCGAAGGCCTCTTGCACGATGACGCATTCGGCGCGCGCCAACGCCGCACGCACCCGCGCCTGGTCTGGCAGGGACTGCGCCGGGTTGGTCGCCGCGATCCACAGCACCTTGATGCGCCCGTCCAGCACCGCGTCGAACATGTCCAATGCCGTGGCGCCCGGCGTATCGGGCAGGCGGTCCACGCCCCATAGCGCGGCCACTTCGGCGCGGTCCGGGGCGGAAGCGGGATCCCGGTGGCCCGGCAGCAGGGTGGCCATGCCGCCGGCCTCGCGGCCGCCCATCGCATTGGGTTGCCCCGTCAGCGAAAACGGGCCCGCTCCCGGCTTGCCGATCTGGCCCGTCGCCAGGTGCAGGTGGATCAGCGCCATGTTCTTGTCGGTGCCGCGGGTCGACTGGTTCAGCCCCATCGTATAGAGCGACAGCGCTGATTGCGCGCCCCCGAACCAGCGGGCCGCCTGGATGATGTCTTCGGCGGGCACGCCGCAAATGCGTTGCGCGACTTGCGGCGGGAAAGCGTCCACGCGGGCAAGCAACGCCTCGAACCCTTCGGTGTGGCGTTGGATGTAGCCGGTGTCGATCAGGCCTTCGCGCGCCATGACATGCAACATGGCGTGGAACAGCGCCACGTCGGTGCCCGGCGCGATCGGCAGGTGCAGGTCCGCGAACGCGGACGTATCCGTGCGCCGCGGATCCACCGCGATCACCTTCATGCCTGGCCGCCGCGCGCGCGCTGCCTCCAGGCGGCGGAACAGAACGGGATGCGCGTAAGCCATGTTGGAGCCGGCGATCAGCACGGTGTCCGCCAATTCCAGGTCTTCGTAGCACGCGGGCGGCGCGTCGGCGCCCAGCGTGCGCTTATAGCCAGACACCGCGCTGGACATGCACAGGCGGGAATTGGTGTCGATATTGTTGGTGCCGGCCAGGGCGCGCGCCAGCTTGTTGAAGACGGCATAGTCTTCGGTCAGCAACTGGCCCGACAGATAGAACCCCACGGCATCGGGGCCGTGTAATTCGATCGTGCGGGCCAACGTGTCGGCGACGACGTCCAGCGCCTGCCCCAGCCCGATATCCCGCATGGGCTGGTCCCGCGCCTTGCGCCATTGCGCCGACAGCACGCGCGAGCCGTCGCGACGCACCGTGTCGCCCAGCGCCAGCCCCTTGCTGCACAGCTTGCCGTGGTTGGCGGGGTGCGTCTCGTCGCCACGGACCCGCAGCACGGCACCCTCCCGAACATGAACGCGCACGCCGCAGCCCGTGCCGCAATAACAGCACACCGACGCTACGTCGCGCCCTTCGCTGGCGTCTGCAATTGGAATCCGCGTCAGTGACGGCATGTCCATCGCTTATCCTCCCGCCACGTTTTCGCCCGCCATCAACCGGTCGCGCAAGCCGCCGATATCCTGGCCTTCCCGGATCAGTCGCATATACCAGGCGCCGTCCGCCGTGTCGCCGTACAAGCAGGCGCCCACCAGCTTGTCGCCGCGGATCACCAGCTTCTTGTAGACGCCGTCCAGCGCGTCGGACAACGTAATGCTCTCGGTCTGCCCGTCCCCGGTGAAGTCCCCGGCGGAAAAGAGATCAATGCCGGTGACCTTCAATTTGGCCGATGTCACGCTGCCTTCGTAGCGGCCGATGCCGTGCTGGGCCAGATGGTTGGCCGCCACCTTGGCCTGTTCGAACAAGGGCGCGACCAGGCCGTAGGCCGTGCCGCGATGGCTGACGCATTCACCGACCGCATAGATGCGCGGATCGTAAGTTTGCAGGGTGTCGGTCACCACCACGCCCCGGTCCACATGCAGTCCGCAGCGTTCGGCCAGTTCGGTATTGGGCCGCACCCCCGCGGCCATCACCACCAGGTCCGCTGGAATCTCCTGCCCGTCGGCAAAGCGCAGCGCACGGACCCGGCCGTCATTGCCCCCCAGAATCGCCTGCGTCTGGCGTCCCAGCAGAAAAGTCAGGCCGCGCGCCTCCAGGCTATTGCGCAGCATCGCGGAAGCCTCGCCGTCCAATTGGCGGTCCAGCAACGCGTGGCCCAGATGCACGACCGACACTTGCATGCCGCGCGCCGCCAGTCCGTTGGCGGCCTCCAGGCCCAACAGGCCGCCCCCGATCACCACGGCATGCCGGTAGCGCGACGAGGCTTCGATCATGCGGTTCACGTCGGCGATATCGCGAAAGGCCACCACGCCGTCCAGATCGATGCCGGGAACGGATGGAATGAACGGGTTCGAACCCGTGGCCAGCAGCAGGCGGTCATACGGCGCTTCGGTGCCGTCGTCGGCCTGCACGACGCGGCGCACCCGGTCCACCCGCGTCACCTTGCGGTTGCGCAACAGCCGTATGCGGTGGCGGGCATACCAATCTTCGTCGTTCAGCACGATGTCCTGCAACGTCCGCTCACCCGTCAGCACGGGCGACAGCAGGATCCGGTTGTAGTTGGTGTGAGGCTCGGCGCCGAACACCGTGATGTCGTACAGGTCGGGCGCCAGCGCCAGTAGTTCCTCTACCGTGCGGATGCCGGCCATGCCATTGCCCACCACCACCAGCTTCTGCTTAGCGTCCATGTCAGTCCCCGTGACCCGCCGTCAGGCCGCGGCGCGAGTCGCGACGGCGGCGCCGTCGTTCTCCGCCGCCCGTTGGGAATCGGCGGCGTCCAGGACGGCATTGGCCTGCGCCGCCGCCTGCGACCGCTCGGGATTGCCGTGGCGGCAGTGCAGGAAATCCACCACGGACGCGCGGCATGCCAGATAGGTGGCGTCATTGGCCAGCCGCACGCGGTCACGCGGGCGCGGCAGCGGCACGGGTTGGATCTCGCCAATGGTCGCGGCGGGGCCATTGGTCAGCATGACGATACGGTCGGACAGCAACACGGCCTCGTCCACGTCATGCGTGACCATGATGGTAGTGGTGCGCGTCTTGGCCACGATCTTCAGCAGTTCATCTTGCAGGTGCGCACGCGTCAGCGCATCCAGGGCGCCGAATGGCTCGTCCATCAACAACACGCCCGGTTCGATCGCCAGCGCCCGGGCAATGCCCACGCGCTGCTTCATGCCGCCCGAAATTTCCCGCGGAAGCTTGGCCTGCGCCGGCAGCAGGCCCACCAGTTCCAGCGCGGCACGCGTGCGCTCGGCCAGTTGCGGACGTTTCTCCTTGCCGCCGAACACGCGCTCGACCGCCAGGTACACATTCTGAAAGCAGGTCAGCCACGGCAGCAGCGAATGGTTCTGGAACACGACGGCCCGGTCCGGGCCCGGCCCGGTGATCTCGCGTTCGGCGCACAGCAGCACACCGCTGGTGGGGCGCGTCAGCCCCGCGATCAGGTTCAGCAAGGTGGACTTGCCGCAGCCCGAATGACCGATCAGCGTGATGAACTCGCCCTGCTCCACGGTCAGGTCGATATCGCGCAGCGCCACGAAAGCGCCCTTGCGGGTCGTAAACGTCTGGCCCACGCGTTCGATACGTACAAATTTCTTCATGGCGCTACTCCTCGGTGTAGGTGAATCGGCGAGCCAGCGCAACCAGCAGGGTTTCCAGCAGCAGCCCCACGATGCCGATCACGAAGATGGCGATGACGATGTGCTCCACCTTCAAGTTGTTCCACTCGTCCCACAGCCAGAAGCCGATGCCGGTGCCGCCGGTCAGCATTTCCGCCGCCACGATCACCAGCCACGCGGTACCGATGGACAGGCGCACGCCGGTCAACATGTAGGGCAGCACCGCCGGCAGCAGCACCTTGGTCGTGACCTTCCATTCCGACAGGTTCAACACGCGCGCCACGTTCAGGTAGTCCTGCGGCACGCGCGACACGCCTACGGCCGTGTTGATAATCATCGGCCAGATCGAACAGATGAAAATGGCCCAGATCGCGGCCGGGTTGGCGGCCTTGAACAGCAGCAGTCCCAGCGGCAGCCAGGCCAGCGGCGAGACGGGCCGCAACAGGCTGACGATGGGCGAAAACATGGCGTTGATCGCGGCGTAGCGGCCGATGGCGAACCCGACCGGTATGCCGATCACCGCCGCCAGCCCGAAGCCGATCGCCACGCGCTCCAGCGACGCCAGCAGGTTCCAGCCGATGCCCTTGTCGTTCGGGCCGTTGTCATAGAACGGATCCGAGAACAGTTCCACGGCCGCGTGCCAAGTGACGCCCGGCGTCGGAATCTCCGGGATCCGCATGGCCACCACCTGCCACACCAGCACGAACAGCGCGAAACCGGCCACCGGACCCGCCACGGCCTTCAGCACCGATTCAAGCCGTTCGCGCCCGGCGGCGAGTATCGCGTCGGTGCGGCCCACATTCGTTACGGTAGACATTGCATGCCCCTTTGTCGTGTTGGCGCTCAGGCCTTGACCTTGAATCCGTCGGCATAGGCCGCGGGATTGCTGCCGTCCCACACCACGCCGTCGATCAACGTGGAGCTGCGCGTTTCGCTGGCGGGCAACGCCACGCCGGCGGCCGACGCGGCCTGCTTGTAGAGGTCGATGCGATTGACTTGCTTGGCCATCGCCAGATAGTCCGGGTGCGCTTTCAACAGGCCCCAGCGCTTGTGCTGCGTCAGGAACCACATGCCGTCGCTGAGATACGGAAAGTTGGCCGCGCCGTCGGCGTGAAAGCGCATCGCGTGCTCGTCGGTCCACGACCTGCCCAGGCCATTCTCATAGCGTCCTTGCATGCGGTCGACGATGCCGCTGGCGTCCGTGTTGACATAGGATTTGGCGGCAATGGTCTCTGCCGTCTTCTGACGGTTGGCGGGCGACGCGTCGATCCACTTTCCGGCCTCCAGAATGGCCGCGGTGACGGCACGCGCCGTGTTCGGGTAGCGCGACACGAATTCCGCACTGGTGCCCAGCACCTTTTCGGGATGGTCCTGCCAGATGCCTTGCGTGGTCACGGCGGTGAAGCCGATCTTGTCCATGATGGCGCGCGCGCCCCAGGGTTCGCCCACGCAGAAGCCGTCCATATTGCCCACGCGCATGTTCGCCACCATCTGCGGCGGCGGCACCGTGATGACCTTGGCGTCCTTCATCGGATTGATGCCGTAGGCCGCCAGCCAGTAGTACAGCCACATGGCATGCGTGCCGGTCGGGAAGGTCTGCGCAAAGGTGTATTCGCGCTTGTCGGCCGCCATCAGTTTGGCCAGCGATTCGCCGTCGCGCGCGCCCGCTTGCAGCAGCTTGTTCGATAGCGTGATCGCCTGGCCGTTCTGATTCAGGTTCATCAGCACGGCCATGTCTTTCTTCGGCCCGCCAACCCCCAGGTGCACGCCGTAGACCAACCCATACAGCACATGCGCCATGTCCAGCTCGCCATTCATGAGCTTGTCACGCACGGCCGCCCACGAGGCTTCCTTCGATGGGGTGATCGTCACGCCATACTTCTTGTCGATGCCCAGCACCGACGCCATCACGACCGAGGCGCAGTCCGTCAACGGGATGAAACCGATCTTCACCTCGGTCTTCTCGGGCGCGTCGGTGCCTGCCGCCCAGGCGCCTGCGCGCACCAGCGGATCAACGAGAGACAACAGGCTAGCGCCTGCCACCGCGCGCACCGTTCCGCTCAACCACTTGCGGCGGCCGGCATCGGCGGTCAGGTCCGCGCCGGCGGCGGGGCGGGTCGAGGGGCTACGTGTCACTGGCGTCATGCATGGCTCCTGGCAAAAAAAAACGTCCCGCGCGCCATGGAATCCAGTCCATTGGCGCTGCGGAACGTCGTTGTCCCTTGCCGCGAATCGCGGCGCGTTGCGTGGGGCGACCGCCGTTGGCCCCCCAGGACTTCTTAAGCAAGCTCCGTGCCAAGCAGCCTTTTTTTCTTGGCTGCGCCCCCGCGCCCTGCGCCCGCGCTGGTTTTGCGGCCGATGGCCTCCGTGTCGGCCAGCGCCGGCGCGCCTTGCCTCGAACCAAGATGGTGCATGCGCTGATGCGGCGGCGCACCATGCCTGTGCGGCGCGCGCCCTGCGGCTGTGCCTGGCTGCCCGCTTGCGCGCGTCGGCCAGATGGCACGGAACTTGCATCAGTGGAAGCATCCCGGGGGGTCTCATGCTGAAGGTGATGCTGCTGAACGATGGCGAAGGACGCGCGGCGTCGCTGCGGCAGACGCTTGCCGCGGCGGGGGTGCGCATCGTCGCGGAAGTGGCGCCCGGCATGGACTTGGCCGCCGCCATCGCCCAGGCCGCACCCGACGTCGTGCTGATCGACAGCGACGCCCCGGGGCGCGACACCCTGGAAAACGTCTGCGTGGCCAGCGAACACAGCGACCGCCCGGTCGTGATGTTTACCGACAACGGCAACCGGGACACCATCCGCAGCGCTTTGCGGGCCGGCGTCGCGGCCTATGTGGTGGGCGACGTGCCGGCGGCCCGCATCGAGCCGCTATTGACGGTGGCGATCGAACGCTTCGCCATGGAGAAATCGCGGCGGGAAGAACTGCGCGAGGCGCAATTGCGCCTGGCAGACCGGCAATGGGTGGAAAAGGCGAAGGGGATTTTGATGAAGGCCCGCGCCATTCCCGAAGACGAAGCGCACCGCCTGTTGCGCGAGCGCGCCATGCAGAGCCAGAAGCGGTTGGGCGAGGTTGCCCGCGAGGTGGTCGAAATGAGCCAATGGCTGGGTAAAGCCTAGACACATGACTTTTAGCTATATGGATTCAAGAAATCAAAAGTTGTGGGGATGAAACCCGCTCCCTATGATCAGCTGATATTTCACCGGGTACGCCCGGGGCGGGCATTTGATGAAGCTTTTCCCGATTTTTGCCGACCTGAAAGGCCGGCTGGTATTGGTAGTGGGCGGCGGCGAGGTAGCCGAACGCAAGACACTGGCCTTGCTGGAAGCCGCGGCCGACGTCGTGGTGGGCGCGCCGACACTGACGCCGGCCCTGGCCGCGCTGGTCGCCCAAGGCCGCATCCGCCATTTGGCGGGCCGCTTTGATCCCGCCTGGCTGGACGAGGTCTGGCTTGTGGTTGCCGCCACCGACGACCGCGCGGCCAACGCCGCCGTGTCCGACGCCGCCGGCGCCCGCCGCATCTTTACTAACGTCGTGGACGACCCGGAATTGTCATCTTTCCAGGTGCCGTCCATCGTGGACCGGTCGCCGGTCATCGTGGCCATTTCTTCTTCTGGCGTGGCGCCGGTGCTGGCGCGTCGCATCCGCGAACGGATCGAATCCCTGTTCGACCACACCCTGGGCCAATTGGCCGGGCTGGCCGCCACCTACCGCAAGCGCATACGAGCCAGCCACCCCGACCTGGGCGCGCGCCGCCGCTTCTACGACTGGTTGCTGGACGGCCCCGTGGCGGGTTTCCTGCGTCAGCAGCAGCCAGCGCGGGCCGAGGCGGCATTGACCGATGCGCTGGCCGCGCCGCTTCAGCCCGCCGAGGGCAGCGTGGTCCTGGTAGGGGCAGGCCCTGGCGACCCCGGCCTGCTGACATTGAAGGCGCTGCGCGCCTTGAACGAAGCCGACGTCATTCTTTATGACCGCCTGGTCAGCGACGACGTCATGTCACTGGCGCGCCGCGACGCCGACCGCGTGCCGGTCGGCAAGCTGCCCGGCGAAAACCACCACGCCACCCAGGCGCGCATCCACGCGCTGCTCGTCGAGCACGCGCGGGCGGGCCGCCGCGTGGTTCGGCTGAAAGGCGGCGACGCGTTCATCTTCGGAAGGGGCGGCGAAGAACTGGAATACCTGCGCGCGCATGGCGTGCGCTATGAAGTGGTGCCTGGCATCACGGCCGCGCTGGCCTGTGCCGCTTACGCCGGCATCCCGCTGACGCATCGCGAACATGCGCAGTCGGTGCGGCTGATCACGGCGCACTGCCGCGAAGACGAAGACAACCTGGACTGGCCCGCGCTGGCGCGTGAGCGGCAGACGCTGGCGTTTTACATGGGCGTGGGCCAACTGGACCTGCTGACCCGCCGCCTGCTGCATCACGGCCGGTCCGCCCAGACGCCGTTCGCGCTGATCGAGAACGGCAGCCGGCCCGAACAACGCGTGGTATCGGGCACGCTGGAAGAACTGCCGCGCCTGGCCGCCATGCATGACATCCGGTCGCCCGCCCTGCTGATCGTGGGCGAAGTCGCCGGGCTGGCGCCGCGGTTGCAGTGGTTCGGCCAACACATCGACGGCCGCGCGCAACAACTCGCGGCGTGAAGGGTTACGTCACGGCCCCGCGCCGGGGTCGTGTGATGAACGAAAGCGGTAGACCGCGCGATAGGACGAACGCAAGGCTGCTGGATGGGGTCGAGCGTGGGGCTGCCTGATGGGTTACGCGCGCTCGGCGGCTTGACACTCGCCCCGTCCTGCGCGCGCTCCACCCATCCTACGTCACGGTTGTCGCTTGTAGGATGGGTGGAGCGCGAGGACGGCAAACGCAATAGCTCAGGCGTCAAGCGCGCGCAACCCATCGCCCCGATAAACGTTATTCCGTCTTCTGCGTGGTGCCAAAAATCCGGTCGCCCGCGTCGCCCAAGCCCGGCATGATGTAGCCGTGCTCGTTCAGACCGTCATCGATAGATGCCGTGTAGATGTGCACATCCGGGTGCTTGGCCAGCACGGCATCAATGCCGACGGGCGCGGCCACCAGCACCAGCGCGCGGATTTCCTTGCAGCCGGCGCGCTTGAGCAGGTCGATGGCGGCAACCATCGAACCGCCCGTGGCCAGCATCGGATCGACGATCAGCGCCAGGCGCTGGTCCAGCTCGCCCACCAGACGCTCCAGATACGTATGCGCTTCCAGCGTCTCTTCGTTGCGGGCCACGCCCACCACGCTGACCTTGGCGCCCGGAATCAGGCTGAGCACACCGTCCAGCATGCCGATGCCGGCCCGCAGGATAGGCACCACGGTGACTTTCTTGCCGGCGATCTTCTCGACCTGGACCTCGCCACACCAGCCTTGCACGGTGGCCGGCGCCAGCGGCAGGTCCTTGGACGCCTCATAAGTCAGCAGCGCGCCCACTTCCTGCGACAACTCTCGGAAGCTCTTGGTGCTGAGGTCGGCGCGACGCATGATCCCGAGCTTATGGCGGATCAACGGATGGCGGATTTCGTGCACAGGCATGTGCGTAACACTCCAGAATATTGAAAAGACGGGGTTTTTCGCCTCAGGCGCGACCGGCACGGCGCAACGCAGCAGCGTTGCGCGCGTGGGGCACACCCAAGGATCGTAATCGGTTTAGAAGGAAATTGGCCTATTGTTCCGCCAGCCACGCGATAAGGGCGTCGTCGAAGGCGCGGACGGCACCCGCTTGCTCGTGGTTGACGATGCTGACCACCACATAGCGCTTGCCGCTGGCGCCCAACACGTAACCGGCGATCGACCGCACGTCGCGCAACGATCCGGTCTTCAGGTGGGCCATGCCCAGCGTGCCGTCGCCCTTCAGGCGGCGGCGCACGGTGCCATCCACCCCGGCAATCGCGAAGGATGAAATGTACTCCGGCATGACCGGCGAATTCCAGGCCACCGTCAGCATCGACGCCAGACTATCGGCCGACACCCGGGCATCGCGCGACAAACCGGCGCCGTTGTCGATGACCAGTTCTGGCATGTCCAGCCCCTGCTTGGCCAACAGCCCCTTGGCCACGGCTTCGCTGCTGGCCACGGTGGCCGGCCGGCGGCCTTTTTCCGCGCCCAGCGTCAACAGCAGTGTGCGCGCCATGACGTTGTTGCTGCGCTTGTTGATCTGGCGGATCACCTCGGCCAAGGTCGGGGAATCGTGCGAGGCCAGCACCACCGCGTCCGCCGGCACCATGCCGGACCGGACTTGCCCCTTGAACGTGCCGCCCAGCTCTTTCCAGAGCATGCGGAAGATTTCGGTGGCGAAGTCGGGCTGCGACAGGGCCAGGCGGTACAGACTGAATTCGCCACAAGACCCCGCCACCTTGCCGCCCACGCGGATCGTCACGCCCTGCTGGGTGATCAGCGGTTCGGTCGTCACCACCGGCGGGCCCGGGCAACGGATGTCGCTCCATTCCACACTGCCCTCGATCTTCAGGCCGGGCAGCGGCGGATCGATCAGCGGCACCCATTTATGGGCGGCAGCGTCCGGCGTGAACAACAGGCGCTGCGCGCCGAACCCCACCATCAAGGCATCGGGGCTGGCGTTGTAAGCCCTGTCGGGCGCGCCGTCGAACGCGCCAGGGTCCGTGCCAACCTGGCCGAAGATGCTGCGGTCGATGACCAGGTCATTGATCTGCTTGACCCCGCGCAAACGCAATTCTCGCAGCAGGGCCCATAGGTCTTGCATCAGGAATTGGGGATCGCCGCCCGCCCGCAGGTACAGCGGCCCGGCCAGCACGCCCTTGGCGTCGGGCCGGGCGCCCGGCGCGGTCATGAATTCGGTGCGCCAGACGTAGTTCGGCCCCAATTCGGACAGCGCGGCCCAGGTCGTGACCAGCTTCATCACCGATGCCGGGTTGCGGGCTTCCTTGGCGTTCAGCGTCACCATGCGCTGCCCGCCAAGCTCCTGCACCACCAGCGACAGCGAACTATCGGGCAGCTTGCTGGCCTTCCAGGCATTCACCACACTGGGCGGCAACCCCTGAACCTGCGCGCACGCGGCGCCCGCCAACAGGGTCAGCAATCCGCCGGCCAGCCATTGCCTCAGCCCGCCCACCCGCTTTCTCGCTTGTCCCGTCATGCTGCGTCCACCCGGTTGCTAATCCAGCAAAACCGAGAGCATACAAAACCTGGGACGGTTGCGGGCGGGAGGGGCCCGCCCGCCGCGCCTTTTACTGCAGCCGCCACTTGCCGGACGCCACCGTTGCCATCACCAGCGCCCGCTCATCCAGCCCGTTGTGGTCGGTGGGGCTCATGCTGACCACGCCGGTCGCCGTCGGCAGGTTCTTGACGCTTTCCAGCGCATCCCGCAGCGCCGCCCGGAACTCGGGCGTGCCGGGCTTGGCCGCTTTCAGGGCGACGGGAATCGCCTGCTGGAGCAGCAGCCCCACGTCCCAGGTATAGGCGGCGAACAAGGACACGCTGCCCGCGCCGTTGGCGGCCTCGTACTTTTTCGCGAAAGCCTGCGCCGTCGCTTTGACGGGATGGTTATCTGGCAGCAAGTCGGCCACCATCACCGGCCCGACCGGCACCCACGCGCCCTCGCACGCCGCGCCGCACACCCGCAGGAAGTCGTTGTTTGCCACCCCGTGGTTGAAATAGATCTTGCCCTTGAAGCCGCGTTCGCGCAGCGCGCGCGCCGGCATCGCGGCCGGCGTGCCAGACGCGCCGACCACGACGGCGTCGGGCGCCGCGCCGATCAGCTTCAGGGTCTGGGCGACGGCGGACGTATCGGTCGGCGCGAAGCTCTCTTTCCCCACGACCTCGATGCCGTGCTTCTTGGCGGCTTTCTCGATTTCCACCCAGAACGTCTCGCCCAGGGCGTTGTTGAAGCC
Organism: Achromobacter marplatensis; assembly: GCF_049060505.1. Taxonomy (GTDB): domain Bacteria; phylum Pseudomonadota; class Gammaproteobacteria; order Burkholderiales; family Burkholderiaceae_B; genus Achromobacter; species Achromobacter marplatensis_A. The sequence goes on along the minus strand of NZ_JBMGRB010000017.1, from coordinate 56,591 downwards.
GACGAAGCCCAGTTTTTTCACGCCGTTGGCGGCGGCATGGCGGGCAATGCCCTCGGCCATCAGCGAATCCGAATGCGGCGTCTTGAACACCCAGCGCCGCTTGTCATCCATCGGTTCGATCAGCCGGGCCGACGAGGCCAGCGTGATGACCGGCGTGGCGCCGGTCGCCACGGTATCCAGCATGGCCATCGTGTTGGGCGTAGTGGTGGACCCGACGATCAGGTCGACCTTGTTCTCGGAAATCAGCTTGTGGGAATTACTGACGGCCCGGGTGGTGTCCGACGCGTCGTCCAGCACGATGTACTCGACCTTCATGCCGCCGATCTCGGTGGGCAGCAGGCTGATGGTGTTGCGCTCCGGGATGCCCAGCGACGCTTGCGGGCCGGTCGTGGACAGGGTGGCGCCGATCTTCACTTGCGCCAGCGCGGGCGTGGCGCCCGTAGCCAGCAAGGCCGCTACGGCGGCGGCCATCAGGGTGCGACAAGGGGTCATGCGGTTGTCTCCTTCGGTACGCGGATATCGTTTTTTGCATTGCGCCGATCCGCTACGGCGTAGAACGCAGTTATACGGCGGGAAGCGGCGTTTCGCCACGGTTCCGCCCCTATTAGCGGTCCCCTTTACAATATTGGGTTGCCCCGAGCCAGCCCGGCCGGCGCGGCCCGCGGTTTTTGCCGGGCCGCTCCCCTCTGACAGACAGATACCCGCGTGACCCAGTCCCTGACCGTTTCCGATTTCAATTACGAGCTGCCGCCCGAACTCATCGCGCAGACGCCCGCCGCCGAACGCACCGGCAGCCGTCTGCTGCACCTGGACGGCGCCAGCCAGCTGCATGACCGCCAGTTCGCCGATCTGGCCGGCCTGCTGCGCGCGGGCGACCTGCTCGTCTTCAACGACACCCGCGTCATCAAGGCGCGCCTGCCCGGCCAAAAGATTACCGGCGGCAAGATCGAAGTCCTGGTCGAACGCATCACCGAGACCGACCGCGTGCTGGCCCATGTGCGCGCCAGCAAGTCGCCCGGCCCGGGCATGGTGCTGCGCCTGGCCGACGCCTTCGACGCGACGGTGCTGGGCCGTGAGGGCGAACTATTCGACATCCGCTTCCCCGGCCCCGTGCTGGAGCTGCTGGACGCCCACGGCGCCACCCCGCTTCCGCCCTACATCACGCACGCGGCCGACGCCGGCGACGATGACCGCTACCAGACGGTCTACGCCCGTGAACCCGGCGCGGTGGCGGCGCCTACCGCCGGCCTGCACTTCGACCAACCCACGCTAGACCGCTTGGCCGGCCTGGGCGTGGAGCGCGCCTTCGTTACACTGCACGTCGGCGCGGGCACGTTCCAGCCGGTGCGCGTGGACAACCTGGCCGACCACGTCATGCACGCTGAATGGTTCACCGTGCCCCAGGCCACGGTGGACGCCATCACTGCCACCCGCGCCCGAGGCGCCCGCGTGATCGCCGTGGGCACCACCAGCGTGCGCGCCCTGGAATCCGCCGCCGCCCAGACCGAAGGCCGCACGGCGCCAGGGGTACCGCTGGCCGCCGCCCAGGGCGACACCCGCCTGTTCATCACCCCTGGCTACCAGTACCGCGTCGTGGACGCCCTGGTCACCAACTTCCACCTTCCCCAGTCGACCCTGCTGATGCTGGTGTCGGCGCTGGCCGGCGTCGAGCCGATCCGCCGCGCCTACGCCCATGCGGTGGCCCAGCGCTACCGCTTCTTCAGCTATGGCGACGCCATGTTCATCGAATCCCCTGCCCCATGACCGGACTGAACTTCGAACTGCTCGCCACTGACGGCGGCGCCCGCCGCGGCCGCATCACGCTGAACCACGGCGTGGTCGAGACCCCCATCTTCATGCCCGTCGGCACCTATGGCAGCGTCAAGGCCATGATGCCGCACGAGCTGAAAGAGATCGGCTCGCAAATCGTGCTGGGCAACACGTTCCACCTGTGGCTGCGCCCGGGCACGGACATCATGGAAAAGCACGGCGGCCTGCACGGTTTCATGCAATGGGACAAGCCGATCCTGACCGATTCCGGCGGTTTCCAGGTGTTCAGCCTGCAAGGCATGCGCAAGATCACCGAGGAAGGCGTGAAATTCGCCTCCCCGATCGACGGCGCGCGCCTGTTCCTGACGCCCGAAGAGTCCATGCGCATCCAGCGGTCGCTGAATTCCGACATCGTCATGGTGTTCGACGAATGCACGCCTTACGAGATCGAAGGCCGCCCCGCCACGGTAGAGGAAGCCGCCCGCTCGATGCGCATGTCGTTGCGCTGGGCGCGCCGTTCGCGCGAGGAATTCGACCGGTTGGGCAATCCCAATGCCCTGTTCGGCATCGTCCAGGGCGGTATGTACGAATCGCTGCGCGATGAATCCCTGGCCGGCCTGCAGGACATCGGATTCCACGGCTACGCCATCGGGGGCTTGTCAGTGGGCGAGCCCAAAGAAGACATGATGCGCATCCTGGCGCACGTGACGCCCAAGCTGCCGGCCCAGGCGCCCCGCTACCTGATGGGCGTGGGTACCCCGGAAGACCTGGTGGAAGGCGTCTCGCGCGGCGTGGACATGTTCGACTGCGTCATGCCCACCCGCAATGCCCGCAACGGATGGCTGTTCACCCGCTTTGGCGACGTCAAGATCCGCAACGCCAAGTACCGCGACGACACCCGCCCGCTGGACCCCAGCTGCTCGTGCCACACTTGCGGGAATTTTTCGCGCGCTTATCTGCATCATTTGCAGCGGGCGAACGAGATCACCGGCGCGCGCCTGAACACGCTGCACAATTTGCATTTCTATCTGACTATCATGAAGGAAATGCGCGAAGCGATCGCCGAAGGGCGCTTTGACGCATGGCGCGCGCAGTTCGCCGCCGACCGGGCGCGCGGCATCGAGTAAACCGGCCTTTTTCCCCGGGGGTCTTTTCTATTGGGAGTTCGCCCCCATAGATTGGGATCCCCCCCAGTGAAAGGCCGGCAATAAGATAGATACAATAGTCGGCTTGCCCTATCCATGGCTCGCGCGGGGATGGGCGCATAACAACACAGCTAAGAGGTTTGACGCTGACCCACGGTTACACAGAAAACCCGGGCATTGTCAGCCGTAGCAACATACAACCCAAACAGACTTAAACGCAGGAGAATTCAATGTCCGTTATCGATACCGCCAGCCTCGTCGTGGCCCAAGCCGCCGCCCCTGAAGGCAATGCGCTGATGGGCATGCTGCCCATCATCCTGATGTTCGTGATCCTCTACTTCCTGATGATCCGTCCCCAGATGAAGCGCCAGAAAGAGCACCGTAACCTGATCGCCGCCCTGGCCAAGGGCGACGAAGTGGTTACCGCCGGCGGCATGCTTGGCAAGGTCACCAAGGTCAACGACAGCTACGTGACCGTTGAAGTCTCCGAACTGGCCGACAAGCCGGTTGAAGTGATCATGCAGAAGTCGTCGGTGTCGACGGTTCTGCCCAAGGGAACCATCAAGGCCCTGTAAGCGTCCCATAGAGCCCCGTCGGGCTCTTTTGTCCGATGGCGCCTCCGCCGCCCGCTGCGCTTGCCGCTCGGGCGGCCCTTTCATCACTCTTACATGAAGTAGCCGGCAATGAACCGCTATCCCCTCTGGAAGTACATTACGGTCCTGATCGCGGTCATCATTGGCCTGCTGTACACGCTTCCCAATTTCTACGGCGAATCGCCTGCCGTCCAGGTTTCCAGCGCCAAGGCCACCATCAAGGTGGATCCGGCCATGCTGAGCCGGGTCGAGCAGATCCTGACGGACGCCAAGATCCCCAACGAAGGGGTCTTCTTCGAAACGAACGGCACGCTCGGCACCGTGCGCGCCCGCTTCACGTCGACCGACCTGCAATTGCAGGCCCGCGACCTGATCGACAAATCCCTCAATACCGTCGCCGGCGATCCCCACTACACCGTGGCGCTGAACCTGCTGCCCGCATCGCCCGCCTGGATGCGCGCGATGGGCTGGTTCGCCCCCAAGCCCATGTACCTGGGCCTGGACTTGCGCGGCGGCGTGCACTTCCTGCTGCAAGTCGACATGCAGGGCGCCTTGACTGCCCGCTACGATTCGCTGGCCGCCGACGTGCGCTCGGTGCTGCGCGACCAGAAGGTCAACGTGGCCGGCGTCGAACGGTCGGGCATGGGCATTGCCGCCACCTTCGCCAACACGGACGACCGCGACCGCGCCATCGCCACCCTGCGCACCCGCCTGCCCGACCTGGAATTCGCCGAGCGCGAAGAAAACGGCAAGCAACTGCTGCTGGGCGCCCTGAATCCGGCCGCCGTCCAGCGCGTGCAGGATTCCGCCCTGAAGCAGAACATCAACACCCTGCATAACCGGATCAACGAACTGGGCGTGGCCGAACCGGTCATCCAGCAGCAAGGTTCGGACCGCATCGTGGTGCAGTTACCGGGCGTGCAAGACGTGGCCAAGGCCAAGGAGCTGCTCGGCCGTACCGCCACGCTGGAAATCCGCATGGTCGACGACACCCCCACCGCGCAAGCCGCGCTGCTGGGCGGCACCGTGCCCTTCGGCCTGGAACGCTACAACGACCGCGACGGCCGCCCGATCCTGGTCCGCCGCCAGGTCGTCCTGACGGGTGAAAACCTGCAAGACGCCCAGCCGGGCCGCGATTCCCAGACCCAGCAAGCCGCCGTCCACCTGACGCTGGACTCCAAGGGCGCCCGCATCTTCCGCGACGTCACCCGCGACAACATCGGCAAGCGCATGGCCATCCTGCTGTTCGAGAACGGCAAGGGCGAAGTGGTCACGGCGCCGGTCATCCGCAGCGAAATTGCGGGCGGCCAGGTGCAGATCTCGGGCAGCATGAGCTCGGAAGAAGCCGCCGACACCGCGCTGCTGCTGCGCGCCGGCGCGCTGGCCGCGCCGATGTCCATCATCGAAGAACGCACCATTGGCCCAAGCCTGGGCGCCGACAACATCTCGAAGGGCTTCCATTCGACGCTGTACGGTTTCCTGGCCATCGCCGTCTTCATCATCCTGTACTACCACCTGTTCGGCGTGTTCTCCACGGTCGGCCTGACCCTGAACGTGCTGCTGCTGCTGGCGCTGTTGTCCATGCTGCAAGCCACGCTCACCCTGCCGGGCATCGCGGCTATCGCGCTGACGCTAGGCATGGCCATTGACTCCAACGTGCTGATCAACGAACGGATACGGGAAGAGCTGCGGGCGGGCGCTACGCCGCAACAGGCGATTCACCAGGGGTTCGAACGCGCCTGGGGCACGATTCTCGACTCGAACCTCACGACGCTCATCGTCGGTCTGGCGCTGCTGGCATTCGGTTCGGGCCCCATCCGGGGCTTCGCGGTGGTGCACTGCCTGGGCATCCTGACCTCGATGTTCTCGTCGGTGGTCGGCGTGCGCGCCCTGGCAAACCTGTACTACGGCCGCAAGAAAAAGCTCACCACGATCTCCATCGGCGAAATCTGGAAACCGAAGGCAAACTGAACATAAGGCGGGCGGCGCAAGCCGTCCGCCACAGCAAAGAACCGAAGGCGAAAAATGGAATTTTTCCGGATTCACCGCACTATCCCGTTCATGCGCCACGCGTTGGTGCTGAACATCATCAGTCTCGTCACGTTCATCCTGGCGGTCTTCTTCATCGCCACCCGCGGCTTCCACCTGTCGATCGAGTTCACCGGCGGCACGGTCATGGAAGTCAACTACGCCCAGACGGCGCAGCTTGAAAACGTGCGCGGCGTGGTGTCCAAACTGGGCTACACCGACTTCCAGGTGCAGAACTTCGGCACCTCGCACGACGTAATGATCCGGTTGCCGCTGCAAGAAGGCCAAACGTCCGCGACCCAGAGCGAAACCGTCATGGCCGCGCTTAAGGCAGCCGACTCGGGCGTCGAATTGCGCCGCGTCGAATTCGTGGGGCCGCAGGTGGGCCAAGAGCTGCTGCACAACGGCCTGATGGCCCTGTTGGTCGTGGTCATCGGCATCATGGTCTACCTGGGCTTCCGCTTCGAATGGAAGTTCGCCGTCGCCGGCGTGATCGCCAACCTGCACGACGTGGTGATCATCCTGGGCTTCTTCGCCTTCTTCCAGTGGGAATTCTCGCTGTCGGTGCTGGCGGGCGTGCTGGCGGTGCTGGGCTACTCGGTGAACGAATCCGTGGTCATCATGGACCGGATCCGCGAGAACTTCCGCAAGTACCGCAAGGCGGACGTGCAGGAAGTCATCAACAGCGCCATCACCCAGACCATCTCGCGGACCATCATCACCCACGGTTCCACGCAGATGATGGTGCTGGCCATGCTGTTCTTCGGCGGCCCCACCCTGCACTACTTCGCCATGGCCCTGACCATCGGCATCTGGTTCGGCATTTATTCGTCGGTGTTCGTCGCCGCCGCCCTGGCCATGTGGCTGGGCGTGAAGCGCGAAGACCTGATCAAGCCGGTCAAGAAAGACGGCGAAGAAGGCGAAGTCGCCTGATCCGCCTGCCGCTACAAACAAAACCCGCCAATCTGAACTGATTGGCGGGTTTTTTGTTTTCCGTCCTGTCACTGTACCGCCCGACCCTGCCACGGTGTACGGGTACGGATCCTCCAGGATTCGCTACCATAGGCGCACCATGAAACTATCCATCGATCATCTTGTCATCGCCGCGGCGGACCTTGCCAGCGGCACGGAATTTGTCGCCGGCCTATTGGGCGTCGCGCCCCAAGGCGGTGGCGTCCACCCGCGCATGGGCACGCACAACCGCGTGCTGGGCCTGGCGGACGGCATCTACCTGGAAGTGATCGCCATCGATCCCGATGCGCCGCCGCCCGAGCGTCCGCGCTGGTTTGGCCTGGACCACGGCGATGTCCGCGCACGGCTCGAACAAGGCCCCTTTCTGGCGCATTGGGCAGCGCGCGTGGAAGCGCCGATGGACCTGACCCGCATGCAAGCCGAACATCCCGAGCGCATCGCGCCCGTGATTCCCATGACGCGGGGCGACCTGCGCTGGCGCTTGACCGTGCCGGACGATGGCAGCCTGCCCGTCTGGCGCGAAGCCGGCCATGCCGCGGGCGACGGCCTGCTGCCCACGCTGATCCAGTGGGATGTGGACGCCTACCCCGGCGTCAGCCTGCCGCGCCAGCCGCTGAAGCTGGTGCGCCTGACCGGCAGCCATCCGGAAGCCGGCCTGCTGCGCCAGGGGCTGACCTGGATGGGTGCCGATACCCTGATCGACCTGGAACAATCCGCCGGGGCGCCGCGCCTGCGGGCGCTGATCGAGACGCCCCAGGGCCTGAAGACCCTGGCGTGAATTCCCCACAACAACAACACGACATCCCAAAACGGAGCCCCCCATGTCCGCCACCCGCAAACGATTCGACGACGAGCCCTATCTGGGCCAATGCCAGGCCACCGTCATCGCCGTCAATCCCGAGGGCATCGAACTGGACGAGACCGTCTGCTACGCGCGCAGCGGCGGCCAGGCAGGCGATAGCGGCACGCTGACGCTTGCGGACGGCCGCGTGCTGACGCTGGCCGACACCGTCTATGCCGATGACCGCCAGCGCATCCTGCATGTGCTGGACGGCGATACGGCGCCTCAAGTCGGCGACCGCGTCACGGTCGCCATCGATTGGCCGCGCCGCCACCGCCTGATGCGCCTGCACACGTGTCTGCACTTGCTGGGTTCGCTGGTGCCCGCGCCGGTCACGGGGTGCAGCATCTCGCCCGATTCGGCGCGCATCGATTTCGACCTGCCCGAATCCACGCTGGAAAAAACGGACCTGACAGAGCGCCTGAATGCGCTGATCAACCGCAGCCTCGACGTCGCGGTCAATGGCATCACGCCGGAAGAGCTGGCCGCGCAACCCGACCTGGTCCGCACCGTGGGCGCGGCGCCGCCCGCCGGCACCGCCAAGATCCGCATCATCGACATCCCTGGCGTGGACCGCCAGCCCTGCGGCGGCACGCACGTGCGCAACACGGCAGAGATCGGCGCCATTGCCGTCACCAAGATCGAAAAGAAAAGCCGCACCAACCGGCGCGTCGTCGTCGGCTTCGCCTGACCGCTTCCCAAGGCGTTCGGCACTAAAAAAAGGGGCCGCGATAAAAATCGCGGCCCCTTTTTATTCCATGCAAGGGTTCACCCCTTTTGCCACCAACGCCAAGGCGCCCGCAGCGGCCATTGGTACTTGCTGCCCAGCACGCGGGGGGCCAGCACGTGGCCGACCAGCACGGCGATGCCGGCCGCGGTCATCACGTCGGACAGGTAGTGGTCCAGATTCACCAGACGGCTCATGGCCACCAGCGCCGCCAACAACCAGAAGACCACCCGCCAGCGCGGGGCCAGGATGCCCAGCACGACGGCCACTGCAAACGCGGCGTAGCTGTGGCTGGACGGAAAGGAGTTGAACTGCTGCACGCGCGAGAACGATTCGCCCAGGCCGTAGATGCCTTTTTCGAAGAACAGTTCGGGACGCGCCCGCGCCACCGAACGCTTCAGCACCAGCACGACCAACCCGCCCACCGCCATCGTGGACAGCATCAGGAGGCTGCCGCGGGCCATGCTGGCGTAGCTCATGCGCAAGGGGTTGCGCCAACCACGCGCCAGGCCGACCAGGCCGACCACATAAAAGGCCAGCGCAACGCCAATATACGGACCGCTTTCGCCCAGCTCTCCGATCCATTCGAAGGACTCGTCCACGCCGTCGGACACCGATTGCTTGATCCAGATGGCCAACGGCAGGTCTACCCAAAGCGCGCAGGCGGCAGCCACCGCCGCCAGCGCGGCGCCCAGCGACAGCCAGACGGCCAACGAGAACGGGTTACGCACTTCGTCGGGCACGGGCACGCCAGCCGCGGCGGGCACCACGGAAGCAACGGCCGGAGGCGTCACGGGATTGGGAATCATCGGTACCGCTCAAGGAAAATGAGAAATATTACCGCCCGCTGAATGCGGGGCGGACCGATATCGTAACGGCCGCCGCCTGCCAGACCAAGAAACAATTTTCGCGCAAGGGTTAAAATTCGGCCTTTCCAGCCTATCAGCCCCCGGGATCTACACCCGTCACGGCGACCATCATGCAAGCAACCTCCCTGAAGCGCGACAACGCGCGCGACGGCGGCAACGCCGCTGCCCCCCTCGCAGACGCCCCCGCAACGCCCCCTGTGGACACCGGCGCCGGCGCTCCCCGCAAACTGTATATCCGCACCTTCGGCTGCCAAATGAACGAGTACGACTCGGACAAGATGGCCGACGTCCTGCGCGGTGATCAGGGCCTGGAGCTTACCGACAACCCGGAAGAAGCCGACGTCATCCTGTTCAACACCTGTTCGGTGCGCGAGAAGGCGCAGGAAAAAGTCTTCTCGGACCTCGGCCGGGTGCAACACCTGAAGAAAACGAACCCGAACCTCGTGATCGGCGTCGGCGGATGCGTGGCCAGCCAGGAAGGCGCGGCCATCGTCAAGCGCGCGCCCTACGTGGACGTGGTGTTCGGCCCGCAGACGCTGCACCGGCTGCCCGACTTGATCGCGCGCCGCCGCGCCGAAGGCCGTTCGCAGGTGGACATCAGCTTCCCCGAGATCGAGAAATTCGACAACATGCCGCCGCCGCGCGTCGATGGGGCCACGGCGTTCGTGTCCATCATGGAAGGCTGTAGCAAGTACTGCAGCTTCTGCGTCGTGCCTTACACGCGTGGCGAAGAAGTCTCGCGCCCCTTCGAAGACGTGCTCGTCGAAGTGGCCGACCTGGCCGACCAGGGCGTGAAGGAAGTGACGCTGCTGGGCCAGAACGTAAACGCCTACCGCGGCAAGATGGAAGGCACGGACGACATCGCCGACTTCGCCATGTTGCTGGAGTACGTGCATGAAATCCCCGGCATCGAACGCATCCGCTACACGACCTCGCACCCCAAGGAAATGACCCAGCGCATGGTCGACGCCTACGCCCGCCTGCCCAAGTTGGTGTCGTTCTTGCACCTGCCCGTGCAAGCCGGCAGCGACCGGGTGCTGGCCGGGATGAAGCGCGGCTACACCACGCTGGAATTCAAGTCGGTGGTCCGCCGCCTGCGCGCCGCCCGCCCCGACCTGACCTTGTCGTCCGACTTCATCGTGGGTTTTCCCGGTGAAACCGAAGAAGACTTCGAAAAAACGATGAAGCTGATCGAAGACGTCGGGTTCGACACCTCGTTCTCGTTTGTCTATTCGCGCCGCCCGGGCACGCCCGCGGCCGACCTGGCCGACGACACGCCGCAGGACGTGAAGCTGCGCCGTCTGCAGCGCCTGCAGGCCCTGATCAATGATCAGGCCGCGGCCATCGCCCGCAACATGGTCGGCACGCGCCAGCGCCTGCTGGTGGAAGGCCCCTCGCGCCGCGACCCCAACGAACTGATGGGCCGCACCGAGAACAACCGCATCGTGAATTTCGCCGCGCCCGCGCGGCTCATCGGACAAATGGTCGACGTCATCATCACCGAAGCGCACACCAATTCGTTGCGCGCCCGGGTGGCCGATGTGGACCGCGTTCCCCCAGAGGCCGAATGACCACTCCCCGTTCCCGCGCCCGTCGCAGCATGCCCGCCGTCGTCAACCTGGACGGCGACAACACCCACCTGGCCAATTTGTGCGGCCCGCTGGACGAAAACCTGCGCCAACTCGCCGACGGCATGGGCGTCAAGCTCTCGCGCCGCGGCAATCGCGTCACCATTGAAGGCGAACAGGCCGAACTGGCCGGACGGGTGCTTCGGCGCTTCCACGAACAGGCGGTGCACCGCGCCCTGTCGGTCGACGACATCCAGCTTGGCCTGGTCGAAATCGGCGTGGGGCGCCAGGAAGAGAAGCTGAAGGAAACGCCGGCGCGCGAACCGGATCCGCTGCCTGCCCTGGATGACGAAAGCGACGGTATCGCGCTGCGCACCAAGCGCAGCGACCTGCGTCCGCGCACACCGCGCCAGCGTGATTACCTGAACAACATCCTTAAGCACGACATCACGTTCGGGGTGGGGCCTGCCGGCACCGGCAAGACCTGGCTGGCGGTCGCCTGCGCCATCGACGCGATGGAACGCGACACCGTGCAGCGTCTGGTGCTGACCCGCCCCGCCGTCGAAGCCGGCGAGCGCCTGGGCTTCCTGCCCGGCGACCTGGCCCAGAAGGTCGACCCCTACCTGCGCCCGCTGTATGACGCGCTCTACGATCTGATGGGCTTCGAGAAGGTGCAGCGCCTGTTCGAAAAGCAGACCATCGAGATCGCCCCGCTGGCCTACATGCGCGGCCGCACGCTGAATCATGCGTTCGTCATCCTGGACGAAGCGCAGAACACCACGCCGGAACAGATGAAGATGTTCCTGACGCGGATCGGCTTCGGCAGCAAGGCCGTCATCACCGGCGACCCGTCGCAGGTAGACCTGCCGCGCGGCCAGGACAGCGGCCTGGCCCATGCGGTCAAGGTGCTGGAAGACGTCCAAGGCATCGCAACCACCCGTTTTACCAGCCGCGATGTCGTGCGCCACCCCCTGGTCGCCCGCATCGTCGACGCCTACGACCGCGCCTCCGAAAATGAAGCCTGAGCTGTCCCTGTCCATCCAATACGGGGTTGAAGAGGCCCGTCTGCCCCGTTGGCGCCTGCGCCGGTGGGCGGAACGCGCCCTGGCAGCGGCGGCGGAAGACGGCCTGGTCGCCTTTTCGGCCGCCGAACTCAGCCTGCGCCTGGTCGGCACGGCTGAAGGCCGGCGCCTGAACCGCGATTTCCGCGAACGCGATTACGCCACCAATGTGCTGACCTTCGAGTACGGCGTCGACCCCTTGGGCGTGGCGCGCGGCGACATCGTCATGTGCGTGCCCGTGCTCGTGCGCGAGGCCCGGGAGCAGCGCAAGGCGCTGCTGGACCACGCCGCCCACCTGACCCTGCACGGCGTGCTGCATTCGCTGGGCTACGACCACATCAAGGCCCGGGACGCCAAGCGCATGGAAGCGCTGGAAACCGCCACGCTGGCAAAAATGGGGATCGCCGACCCGTACCAGGCCGCCGACTAGCCACAGGCCGTTCGTGCAGTTCGGGTCTACCCCTAGAAATTCACGGAAAATGGCGCCAAGCAACGCGCAGATGACGGCGTTTGGCCCCATTTTCATGGCCCCCGTTACAAACGAGAGGCCAGTTTCGGTTATGCTGGCCCCTCCATAACTTGTCCTCCCGGACGATGTCTGACCCTTACCCTGCTCCCGAAGCGACCTCTGCTCGCTCAGCCAAACCCGCCACCAAATCCCTTCTAGACCGCCTGCTTTCCCTTGTGCGCCGAGAGCCCGAGGACCGCGAAGGCATCAAGGCCATCCTAGAAGCCGCGCACGACCGCAAGCTGCTCGACGCGGAATCCTACAAGATGATCAAGGGCGCGCTTGCCGTGTCCGAAGGCACTGTCGGCGACATCATGGTTCCGCGTTCGCGCATGGACCTGCTGGACGTCACGCAGCCCATCCCGTACCTCGTGGCCACCGTGATCGAAACCGCGCATTCGCGTTTTCCGGTCTATGAAGGCGACCGCGACAACATCATCGGCATCCTGCTGGCCAAGGATCTGCTGCGCTGCATGCTGGAACCCGGCATCGAAGTCCGCACGCTGGTCCGCCCGGCCGTGTTCATCCCGGAATCCAAGCGCCTGAACGTGCTGCTGCACGAGTTCCGCGCCAGCCGCAACCACCAGGCCATCGTCATCGATGAGCACGGCGGCATTTCCGGCCTGGTCACCATGGAAGACGTGTTGGAACAGATCGTCGGCGACATCGAAGACGAATTCGATGAAACCGAAGAAGACTCGATCTTCCCGGAAGGCGAAAACCAGTGGCGCGTGCTGGCGGCGACCGATATCTCGCACTTCAACGAGGTGTTCGGCTGCAACTTGCCCGACAACGAATACGACAGCGTCGGCGGATGGATGGGCGGGCAATTGGGCCGCATTCCGCGCCGCGGCGACATCGCCGAATTCGACGGTCTTCGGATGGAAGTGGCGCGCGGCGACGCCCGCCGCGCCATCTGGCTGCGCGTCAAGCGCAACAACCCCGACTCAATCTCCCGCCCCACCGACGACGCATGAGCCGTACCCCGCGCAGCCGACTCCTGCGCGGCGCCGCCGGCTTGACGCTGGCGGGCGCCGTGCACGCCCTGACTTTCGCCCCCGGTCCCTTGCCGGACTGGGCGCTTGCCCTTACGCAGATCCTGGCGCTGGCCGTGGCCGCGCGCGTCACGCTCACGGCCCCCTCTGCCAAACAGGCATGGGGACGCGGCTGGCTGTTTGCCTTCGTCACCTATGCGGTGGGCCTGTACTGGCTTTTCATCAGCATGCATCGCTACGGCGGCCTGGCCGCGCCGTTGGCCGTGGCCGGGGTGTTGGCGCTGTCGGCGTTCCTGGCGCTGTTTCCGGCCACCGCCAGCGCGCTGGCACGCCGCTTCACGCCGCTGACCCACGACGCCGCGCCTTCCCGCATCCTGTCGGCCACGCTGGCCTGGGCCGCGCTGTGGGCGGGTTTCGAATGGCTGCGCGCCGTGCTGCTGACCGGGTTCCCATGGCTGAACATCGGTTACGCGCAAGTGGACAGCCCCATCGCCGGCTGGGCGCCAATCGTGGGTGTGCATGGCATGGCGTTCGTCGCCGCGTTCGTCGCGGCCGCGATCGCCAGCCTGTGGCAGCCGTCCCGCAAGAAATCCATGGACTCGCGCCAGGCATTGGCCGCCGGTATCGCTGTCGCGCTGGCCGCCGCGGGCTGGCCCTTGTCGCGCATGGATTGGTCTTCGCCCAGCGGCGACCCGCTGAACGTGCGGCTGGTCCAGGGCAACATCGAGCAATCGCAAAAGTTCGATCCGGCCCTGCTTGAACAAAGCCTGGTGCGCCATCTGGAGCTGACGGCATTGCCGCCGGCCGCGGGCGTGCCCGCGCCGCAACTGGTGATCCTGCCCGAAACCGTGCTGCCGATTTTCCAGGACCAGCTGGATCCGCGTGCGTGGGACGCCTGGCGCGGCGTCGCCGCCCGGGGCAACATGACCATCGCCATGGGCGTGCCGCTGCACGACCGTATCGATGGCCGCGACCGCTACACCAACAGCGTGATGGGTTTCGACGGCAATACGCCGCTCGAGCAACTGGTCACCGGCAGCACCGCCATGCGCTATGACAAGCGCCACCTGGTGCCTTGGGGCGAATATGTGCCGCCGGGCTTCCACTGGTTCGTGGACATGCTGAACATCCCGCTGGGCGATTTCGACCGGGGCGCGCAACGCCAGACCCCCTTTGCGATAGGCGGCCAACACATCGCGTTCAACATCTGCTACGAAGACCTGTTTGGCCCCGATCTGCTGCCGGCGCTGCTGCCCGGCCCCAACGGCGAACCGGGCGCGACCATCCTGGTCAACGTCAGCAACCTGGGATGGTTCGGCAATTCCTGGGCTTTGCGTCAGCATTTGCAAATCGGCCGGCTGCGCACCATGGAAACCGCCCGTCCGATGCTGACGTCCACCAACACCGGCATCACCGCCGCCATCGATGCCAAGGGCCGCGTCGCGGCTCAACTGGCGCCGTTGCAGGCGGGTGTACTGCCCGTGTCGGTTCAAGGCATGACGGGCCTGACGCCCTATGCGCGCTTTGGCGACAAAATCGCGCTGGCGCTGGTGGGCCTGGCACTGATCGGCGCGTTCGGCAGCAGCCGCAAGACGCGGCGCGGCTGAATCCGCCTCAGGCGAACAGGTTGGAGGGCAGCTTGGCGCTGTCCTCCGGCGGGCGCAGGGGCCCAGCCCCCGCGCCCGTCAATTCAATCGCCTCCGCGACGGCATCCAGATCGTCGCTGTCCAACTCCAGTTCTGCCGCGCCCAGCAGTCCATTGACTTGGGCAGCGCTGCGCGCGCCGACGATCGCGCCCGTGACGCCGGGCCACGCCAGCGTCCATGCAGCGGCAACCGCCGCCACCGTCGTGCCATGGCGTTCGGCGATGGGTTTAAACGCATCGGCTAACGCCAGGTTCCGCGCCAGGTTGGGCGGCATGAACTCCGCATGCCGCGCGCGCCAGTCGTCCGCCGGCAAGGCGCGCGCGCGCTCGGCTGAAAATCCGCCGGTCAACAAGCCCGACTGCATCGGGCTGTAGACGATCACGCCGATGTCGTGCGCGGCGCACCACGGAATCAAGTCCGCCCCCGCTGCGCGTTGGATCGCCGAGAACGGCGGCTGCAGCGAATCCACGGCGCCCAGCGCCTGCGCATCCTGCAATTGGGCCAGGTTATGGTTCGACAAACCAATGGCGCGAACCTTGCCTGCCTGCTTAAGGTCCAGCAGTTCCTGCCAGTAGGTTTCGATCGGCGTGCCGTCGCCCGCTGGCCAGTGCATCTGGTAGAGGTCAATGCGTTCCACCCCCAGCCGCCGCAACGAATCTTCGATCTCGCGGCGGATACTGGCAGGCGCGCCCGTGCGCCGCGGCGTGGCCATCGGGTTGTTGGCCGACCATGTCAACCCGCACTTGGTAAAGACATAGGGGCGGTCGCCGGGCGCCATCTGCGCCAGCGCGCGGCGCACGATTTCTTCGGAATGGCCCAGCCCGTATACCGCTGCGGTGTCGATCCAATTAATGCCGCGGTCTACCGCCAGGCGGATGGCGGCGATGGAATCGGTGTCGTCCTGCGGCCCCCAGCCCACCGCCCACCCATTGCCCCCGATCGCCCAGGCGCCCAGGCCAATACGGGTAATGGCCATGCCGGTGCGCCCCAATGGCCGGGTGGGAAACGATGTCTGTGTGCTCATGCCAGGATTGCCCGTGTGAATGCGACCGCATTTTTTTCACGCGAAAGTCACATGATGAATAAAAAATTTCACCCCCACCATAGCATCCGCACAAGTCTTTGATTTTTCTGGAATCTGCACCAATGCCCCACCGCGGTGACCGTGCCTCATCGCGCACAAAATGCGCAAAAAATGGCATCCATCCCCATTTTTTTTGCCTGTTTTACGCTTTTTGCCGCAAAGCGACTTGCACACCCGATTTTGTTCGTGCATAATCTCGTTTCTTCGCCAACGGCACTAAACAAAACCGGCAACGAACTACGAAAAACGCACCATAAAACGTGTGTTCAAGTCGTAAAACGTAGCAGGAATTGATTAGAAGAACGGGGGTATAGCTCAGCTGGGAGAGCGCTTGCATGGCATGCAAGAGGTCAGCGGTTCGATCCCGCTTACCTCCACCAGTCAACAGCGAAGAACGTAGTTTGCAAGTCCAGGTCCCCTTCGTCTAGAGGCCTAGGACATCACCCTTTCACGGTGAGTACAGGGGTTCGAATCCCCTAGGGGACGCCAGTTTTTCTGGCACGTAATACCAAGCTGCCTTGACACCGCAGTGTGGTGATGAAGTCTAAGTAAACCGCTGCGGAGCGGTAGTTCAGTTGGTTAGAATACCGGCCTGTCACGCCGGGGGTCGCGGGTTCGAGCCCCGTCCGCTCCGCCAAAAGCTCTCTCGCTCTGGGTCTTTCAAGAGCTCCGTCTTCGGGGCTTTTTGCTTTTATAGAGTGTGAGACCTTGTTGTCTGTGGTTTGGGACATCAAAGGCGCCCTGGGGGTATAGCTCAGCTGGGAGAGCGCTTGCATGGCATGCAAGAGGTCAGCGGTTCGATCCCGCTTACCTCCACCAGTACCGCAGTACCGTAGTACCGTAGTAAAGTTATTTTGCAGTTCTGTTCAGTTCAGGTCCCCTTCGTCTAGAGGCCTAGGACATCACCCTTTCACGGTGAGTACAGGGGTTCGAATCCCCTAGGGGACGCCAGTTTTTCTGGCACGTAATACCAAGCTGCCTTGACACCGCAGTGTGGTGATGAAGTCTAAGTAAACCGCTGCGGAGCGGTAGTTCAGTTGGTTAGAATACCGGCCTGTCACGCCGGGGGTCGCGGGTTCGAGCCCCGTCCGCTCCGCCAAGCACTTTGTGCTTGATCGCATGGCTGCCTATCGCTGAAGCTCCGGATTCCGGAGCTTTTTGCTTTTCTGCGTCCGCTGCGTCCTCTACCCTCCCGTCTCTACCCTCCCCCCGCCTCGAAGACTCGTCCGTTTTGCTCTCTGGACAGCGCCGCCATGCGCCTGCATCCTGTGCGTTCATGCATGCGAACCGAAGAGGCTTACGTGACAACAAACGCCGCCGCACCCCAAGCGCATCGCCAGCACCTGCAGAACATCATCGCGGGCTTGAATGAAGGCATCATCGTGCTGGAACCGGATGGCGCCATCGCGTGGGCCAACGACAGCGCGCTTGAATTACACGGCGTCGAGACGCTTGAAGAACTGGGCGGCACGCCCGCTGGCTACCGCAAGCGCTATACGCTGACCTACCGCAACCGCCACCGCGTGCCCGCCCGCCAGTTTCCGCTGGACCGCCTGGCCGCCGACGAACCCTTCGATGATCTGCTGCTGGACCTGCGCCGCAAGGACGACGAGGAATTCCTGCGTAACGTGCGCGCGCGCGGACTGAACCTGGGTAACGACAACGGCGTGGAATACCGCGTTCTGATCCTGCATGACCAGACCGAGCAATTGAACGCCGAGCAGCGTTTTGAACGGACCTTCGGCGCGAACCCCGCGCCCGCGCTGATCTGCCGGCTATCCGATCTGCGCTACGTCAAGGTGAACCAGGGCTTCCTGGAAATGACCGGCTACACGCGGGAGGCGGTGCTGGGCAAGTCGGCCTATGAACTGGACGTGTTGGACGGCGGTGAAGACAAGGAAGCCGCAGTTGCCAGGTTGAACGAAGGCCAAACGATCCCGCAACGCGAAGGCACGGTGAAGGTCGCGAACGGAGAAGCGAAGTTCGTGTTGGTGGCGGGCCAACCGATCGACATGCAGGACGAACCCTGCATGCTGTTCACGTTCATCGACCTGGAAGCGCGCAAACGCACCGAGCTTGCGCTGCGCGAAAGCGAAGAACGCTTTTCGAAGGCGTTCCGGCTGGCGCCCGTGCCGATGGCCGTGTGCGAAGGCGACGCGTTGCTTGTGCTGGACATCAACGACGCGTTCGCGGCCGCCACCGGCGCGGCGCCAGACACCGCCGCTGGCAAAGCGCTGACCGATTTGGGGCTGCAGCCCTACGAGGGAATGGTCGCCAGCCTGAAGCGCGGGGAAAGCGCGCGCAACCGCGAAGCCACCTTGAGCACGCAGGACGGCGGCAAACTGGACTGCCTGGTGTCCGCCGAGCCGGTAATGATTGGCGGCCAGCATCGATTGCTGCTCGTGATGCAGGACATCACCGAGCGCAAACGCTCCGAAACCGAATTGCTGGCGGCGATCGAAGCCGTGATGCAGGACACGTCCTGGTTCAGCCGCGGCATCATCGAAAAGCTGGCGCAATTGCGCCAGCCCACGCCCGCCACCCGCGATGTGGCCGAACTGGCGCAGTTGACGACGCGCGAACGCGAAGTGCTGGGCCTGCTGTGCCAGGGCCACGACGACGATGGCATCGCCAAGAACCTGAAGTTGTCGCGCAACACCGTCCGCAACCATGTAGCCACGATCTACAGCAAGATTGGCGTGCACCGGCGCAGTGCGGCGATCGTCTGGGCGCGCGACCGCGGCATCACCGGTCACGAATCCGCCCGGGGGCGGACCAAACCGGGCGCGGAATAGGCTCGCGGCCTGAAAATTACAATTTGAATCAAAATATCCAGGGGTGCGGCGTCAACGAAGATGACGCCGCGTTAATCCCCGGCGACCCTCAAATGCTTTGAATTTCCGCGAATCGCCCCCCAATTCCCCCGCATTTATCACCGTGCGGCCTGCATTGCGCAAACCCTGCGCAGGTTCTTACGATCCGCCGATCCCGTCCTTGCTTTCCGGCAGGCGCGATTTCCGTAAGACCGACAGGAGCCCCGTCCATGCAGACCGCCTACATCCCCGTCCCGACGACGTCCAAGCACTTGCCCGCGCCCGCCTGGAGCGCCGCCGACGTCATGGCGCTTTACGAGCTGCCCTTCATGGACCTGGTGCACCGCGCCCAGCAAGTCCACCGCGCCCACTTCGATCCGAACACCATCCAGCTGTCCAGCCTGCTGTCGATCAAGACCGGCGGCTGTCCTGAAGACTGCGCCTATTGCCCGCAGTCCTCGCATTACGACACCGGCCTGGACGCCGACAAGCTGATGCCTCTGGCAGACGTCGTCGCGGCCGCCCGCGCAGCCCAGGCGGGCGGCGCTCAGCGCTTTTGCATGGGCGCCGCATGGCGCAGCCCGAAGCCGCATCACCTTGAAGCCGTGGCCGAGATGGTGACCGCCGTGAAGGCGTTGGGCCTGGAAACCTGCGTGACGCTGGGCATGCTGCGCGACGGCCAGGCCGAACAGCTGAAAGAGGCCGGCCTGGACTACTACAACCACAATCTGGACACGTCGCCCGAGTTCTACGGCAAGATCATTTCCACCCGAACCTACCAGGACCGCCTGGACACGCTGGACCGCGTGCGCGATGCCGGCATCAACGTGTGTTGCGGCGGCATTGTGGGCATGGGCGAATCGCGGCAAGAACGCGCCGGCTTGATCGCGCAGTTGGCCAGCATGGAGCCTTACCCCGAATCCGTGCCGATCAACAACCTGGTGCAGGTCGAGGGCACGCCACTGGCCAACGTCGAAGCCCTGGATCCGTTCGAATTCGTCCGCACCATCGCCGTCGCCCGCATCACCATGCCAAATGCCGCCGTGCGCCTGTCGGCGGGCCGCGAAACCATGGACGATGCGTTGCAGGCGCTGTGCTTCATGGCGGGCGCCAACTCCATGTTCTACGGCGACGCGCTGCTGACCACCGCCAACCCGCAGATGGAGGCCGACCAGCGTCTGCTGCAACGCTTGGGGATGCGGGTCGACGCGTCGCAGCAGCACCATCAGCACGCCGAAGGCGCAACGTGCCGCTGACGCCTGGCGTCCTGTATCTGCTGGCCAGCGTCGCGTGCAGCGTCACCGTCGCGGTGCTGTTGAAGCTGGCCCGCCGGTACGACGTGGATGTGCGTCAAGCCATCACCGTGAATTACGCGGTGGCCGCCCTGCTCTGCTGGGCGGTGCTGCGCCCGGATCCGTCCACGCTGGTGACACCGCAGACGCCCTGGACCGTCCTGGCGGCGCTGGGCCTGCTGTTGCCCAGCGTATTCCTGGCGATGGCCGCGGCGGTGCGCCACGCAGGCATCGTGCGCAGCGACGCCGCGCAGCGCCTGTCGCTTTTGATTCCGTTGCTGGCGGCGTTCGTGCTGTTCGGCGAACCCGTCAGCGGCCGCAAGCTGGCAGCGATCCTGCTGGCGTTCAGCGCGCTGGCCTGCCTGTTGCGCCGCCCCGCCGCCGCGCGGATGCCTGCCGACAGCCGCGCCGCCTGGCTCTGGCCCTTGGCGGTGTGGGCGGGCTACGGGGTGATCGACATCCTGTTCAAGCAAGTGGCGCGCGCCGGCACTGCCTTCGCGGGCGGCTTGCTGCTGGCCTTTATGCTGGCGGGCGCGCTGATGCTGGCGTATCTGCTATGCCGGCGGGTGCGTTGGGAACGCCGCCATCTGGCCGCGGGCGTCGCCCTGGGCTTGGCCAACTTCGGCAATATCCTGACCTACATACGGGCGCACCAGTCGCTGCCCGAGCATCCGGCGCTGGTGTTCGCGTCGATGAACATGGGCGTGATCACGCTGGGCACGCTGGTCGGCGCACTGGCCTTCCGCGAACCGCTGACACGCTTGAACCTCTCGGGCATCGCCCTGGCACTGGCCGCCATCGTGCTGATGGCGCCCTGGTAGCCGCGCCGGTTCAGGTTCCGGTGCGGCGCTCGCGTTTGTCGGCGTCTTCGGCTGGCGAAGAGACATCGGCGGGCGACGCGCCAGGCGCCGGGGTGCTGGCCGCCGAGGGGTCGGCTGCTGGGGTATCGACCGCCGCGGTATCGACCGCCGCAGCGTCGGCTGCCGCAGCACCGGCTGCCGCAGCACCGGCTGCCGCAGCACCGGCTGCCGCGGTATCCGCCGCGGACGGTTCAACGACCGCCGGCGTGGGCGCGGCCGACGGGTCCGGTTGCACCATCTCCATCGCGATATCGTTTTCGGGATCCACGCGGGGATCCAGCACCGCCGCCGCGGGCGAGCTTTGCAGCGTGTCGGGCATGGGCACGAAGTGCGTGGGCGCTTCGTCCACCTGGTGCGCGCCGGTCACGCGCGTGGGGCGTACCTGCCACACCAGGATCAAGGCGCAGGCCGAAATGAAGACGTAGTACATGCTGGGTCCGGCCAGCGACATCAGCAAGCCGGCGACCATGGGGCCGATGCACGCGCCCACGCCATAGGTCATCAGCAGCACGGCGGACAGGCTGACGCGGCGCTCGGATTCCACGTGGTCGTTAGCGAACGCGGCGCCCAGCGGATACAGCGTGAATTGCAACACGCCAAAGACGCACGACAACGCCACCATCGCCCAGTAGGGCAATACCAGCCATCCCCACATCACCGTGGGCAGCACCACCAGCAGCAAGGCATTGAAGCGGATCAAGCCCGCGCGGTTGATGCGGTCGGACAGCCAGCCCATCGGCCATTGCGACAACAGGCCGGCGGTGACGGCGGCCGCCACGAAAATCGCAGCCTGGGAGGTGGACAACCCGTGCTTGGCGCCGTAGACGGCAGCCAGGCCATAGAAGGCTCCGGACAGGTTGCCGGCCACGAACAACACCGTCATCGACAGCGGCACGCGGCGCATGAAGAAACGGATGTCCAGCGGCGCAGGCAACGGCGTGGGCGGGTGCGAACGCGCCGTGACGGCGATAGGCACCAGGCACAGCACCAGGCACATCGCAACCAGCGTCAGCGGACGCAAGTCCAGCGTGGCGTAGGCGGTCAGCGCCAATTGCCCCAACACCGTACCCAGCCCGGACACCACCATATAGACCGAAAATACCCGGCCGCGCTGATGGTTTTCAGTTTGCTCGTTCAGCCAGCTTTCGATGACCATGAATTCGGTCACCATCACCACGCCGGAGATAATGCGGAACACGAGCCACAGCGGCATGGAGTCGACCAGCGTCTGCGCCAGGATCATGCTGGTGGCAATGGCCGCACAGGCGACGAACGCCCGGATATGGCCCACGCGGATAATAAGCCGGTGCCCCAGCCGCGCGCCGCATACCAGCCCCAGGTAGTAGCCGGCGATCAGCACGCCGATCCACACCTCGCTGACCGACTGCGCGGTCAGGCGCAAGCCCATGTAGGTGTTGAACAGACCCGTGCCGATAAGCATCAGCAAGGTCGCGAAGTAGAGCGACGAGAAAGAAGAGAGGGTGGCGAGCATGGCGTTGGCAACCGCTGCTGGCATTAGCACGGCGGGCTGCAAAGGCGGCCCGCCGCGTTGAGCGGTAAAACAGGAACTACGTTAGATCAGGCTTGCGACAACATCGTGGCGGCATCGCTGACTTCGAACTTGCCAGGCGCTTCCACGTTCAGTTGCTTGACCACGCCGTCGACGATCAGGGCCGAATAGCGTTGCGAACGCACGCCCATGCCGCGTGCGATCAGGTCCAGTTCCAGGCCAAGTTCCTTGGTCCACAGCGCCGAGCCGTCCGCCAGCATGCGGACCTTGCCGTCGGTCTTTTGCTCGCGGCCCCAGGCGCCCATGACGAACGCGTCGTTGACGGACACGCACCAGATTTCATCCACGCCCTTGGCCTTCAGCGCGGCGGCTTGCTCGACGTAGCCCGGCAGATGCTTGGCCGAGCAGGTGGGGGTGAAGGCGCCCGGAACCGCGAAGAGCGCAATGGTCTTGCCGCGGGTCAGGTCGGCAACCTGGAACGCGTTGGGGCCCAGCGAGCAGCCGGCGGTTTCGGTTTCGATGAATTCGGTCAGGGTGCCATCCGGCACGCGGTCGCCGACTTTGATCGTCATGTAGATCTCCAGGATGTTGGGGGTGTTGCATTGAGGCAGGAGCGCCTCACGGCCTCCATCATAGTTCCTGCGCGACGAGCCTGCTGCGCGTGCGCGTCCGGGAAAAAAAACCGCACAGTCTGAAACGACTCCACACCCCCGCCTCACCGCATGGAAACGGCTGCTTGCCATAATGCAGTAGTGATCCACGCCCGCCGCGCCCGTGTTGACCGGCCGGCAGGCACCCAGCGGAGATTCACCGATGCGCAAGATCTTGACTGGCCTGGCCTGGACGCTGGCCGCCGCCGCCGCCCCGGCCTGGGCCGCCCCGGACGCCAGCGAACAGGCCCAATACGACTCTTTCGTGATCGCCGCCGGCGCCTCCAACGGCGCCGCCCGCGCCTGCGGCGCCTCGGAACCCGATCTGGCCCAGCACCAGGCCACCGCCAAGAAGAACCTGATGCAGTACGCCCAGGAATACGGGTTTGCCTCGAACAGCTACGAGGCGCTCTTTCAGAAGGGACTGGGGGAAGGCAAGTCCATGATGGAAGACATGAAACGGTCCGGCGTGGACGGATGCCGTGGCGTACTGGGCAGCTTCCAGAACGAACGCGCGATCAGTTACAAGGACATGAAGAACGCGCTGGCCGAGGTCAGCGACGGATTGCCTGGAGAAAAGGCGCAATAGCTTTCTCCACGCATGCCGAATGCGCGCCGCCCGGACGCTACCCGTTACCCCAAGCCGTTTTGCTTGAACCAATCCAGCATCCGCGTCCACGCTTGCTCGGCTTCTGCCTTCCGATAAGACGGCCGGTAATCCGCATGGAACGCGTGCGGCGCGTCCGGATACACGTCGATCCGGGAGGCTTTCGCTGCCGCCGGGCCCTTCGCCAGTTCGATCCGCATCCGGTCCACGTCCGTCTGCGGAATGCCGGCATCCTTGCCGCCATAGGCGCCAAGCACCGGCGCCTTCAGTTCGTTCACCAGGCTCAGCACCGACTTCGGTTTCAGCTCGCTGGGTTCGCCCGCCAATTGGCCATAGAACGCCGCGCCCGCCTTCAGCTTCGGATTGTGGGCGGCGTACAGCCAGACTTGGCGCCCGCCCCAGCAGAAGCCGACGATACCCAGCTTATCCGCGTCGCCGCCATTGGCCGCCGCCCACTTCGCCGTCGCGTCCAGGTCGCGCTGGACCTGTGCGTCCGGCACTTTGCCAATAATCTCGGCTTGCAGCTTGGGGATCTCGGTGTACTTGGACGGGTCGCCCTGACGCGCGAACAGTTCAGGCGCGATCGCCAGATAGCCCAGATGGGCCAACCGGCGGCAGACGTCCTGGATGTACTCGTGCACGCCGAATATCTCGGACACCACGATCACGGTCGGCAGATTCTTCTTGCCTTGCGGCGCCGCGCGATAGGCGGGCATCTTGCCGTCCGTCGTCGGGATATCGATCTTGCCCGCCGTCAGCCCCTTGGTGTCGGTAGCGATGGCCGTCTGGGCCACCGCTGGCCCCGCAGCCAGGGAAAAGCCCGCGGCCACCGTCGTGGCGATGAAGCCCCGCCGATCCAGCCGCAGAGGCGGTAGCAGGCTGTCGAAGTGCGCGTCCTGGTCTTTCATGAAGAATCTCCTGGCAAAAGCGCGGCCGGGGACGGCAGGCGTACCCCTGATGGCCGGCTGGGTTCACTTCAGGGAGAAGTCCACGCGCGAGGGTTGCCCCTCGTCCTTGATGCCGTCCGCGTCCAGCTGCGGCGCAACGATGAATACACGGTCCGCGAGTCCTTCCTGGGCTAGCAACTTCTCATAAACCGCTTGCGCGCGCGCATCGGCCAGTTGGCGTAGCTGCTCGTCGCCCACCGGCGCCACGCCGCGCAACATGGCTTCCATCTCATCCGTCGGCACCGACTTGGCCATGCCGATGAAATTGCGCGGCTTGTCCTTGATGTCGGCGTCGTCGTAGACCTCTTCCAGATACTTGGTGCGTTCGGCGGCCGACACCTGTACCCCGGCCGGGTTCGGCTTCTTGCCGCGCGGCGCCGTGTCGGCGGCCTTGGCGGCGCGGATCTGGCCGTCGACCCAGGCCTGGCGCAGGCCTTCCATGTCGGTCTTGGGATCGGCGCGGCCGCTGATGTCCATCTTCAGCGCCGGCCGGTCCGTCAGTGCCTTGATCAGCGTATCGATACGCTGCTGCGAATCTTCCGTCAGCACGGCGCTGCCCGGCGTGAATTCCACGTAGGACAGCTCTTCGCCCCCGCCAAAGGCCGAAGCCAGCAGGCTGAACGGCGACGTCACGGCCTTGACCACCAGGTTCATCACCACGCGGACCACGATGCCGCCCACCGAGAATTCCGGGTCGTCCAGCGACCCCGAAATCGGCAGGTTGATGTCGATATTGCCGCGCGAGTCCTTCAGCAACGCCACGGCCAGCAACACCGGCAGCTTGGTCGCGTCCGGGCTGTTGGTCTTGTCGCCGAAGGTCAGCTGGTTCAGCACCACGTGGTTGGACGCCTGCAGCGCGCGGTCCTTGATCTTGTATTCCAGGTCCACCGACAGCTTGCCCCGCTTGATCGGGTAGCCCACGTACTTGGCGGAATAGGTATTGAAGCGCGGCAGGTCGACGCCCTTGGCCGAGACCTTGAGATCCAGTGTCAGGAACTTGGCGAACGGCTGCACGATGCCGCTGATGGACAACGGGGCGGTGGTGTAGACGCGGCCCGTCACCTTGACCTTGGCGGGCTGCGGATTGGTGGACGAGACCGCCGTGATCGCGCCATCGATAGCGGACACTTCAGCCACGTAATTGGGTTTGACGAAGCGGTCGGTGAACGTCATGCGGCCCCGCGACAGCGTGACACTGTTGACCGAGATATCCGGCATGCCCGCGCTTGCGCCGCGCTGGGCGGCGGCGGGTGTCGGCGCCGGCGGCGCGGCTTGCCTGCCCGGCGTCTGCGTATCCTGCGTGATCGAGCCCCCAGCCTGGCCCGGCGCTGCGATCAGGTCCATGACGTTCAGGCGGCCCTGTGCGTTCAGCAGGATACGGCCGTAGAAGTCTTCCAGCGCGATGTCACCCAGCTTGGCGCCGATCTTGTCGCCCGCCACCGAAATATCCATGCCCGAGAAGCCCAGCCGCTTCCAATTCAGGAAGTCATCGTTGTTGACGCGGTCCTGCAGGTCCACGCCCGTGATTTCGACGCCGCCCTTCCAGTTGACCTTCATCGGCGCATTGCCCGCCGCGGCGGTGAAATCCACGTCGCCCTTGGCGCCCAGCGTAATGGCGCGCACGGTGGCGTTCAGGCTTGAGGCGGCGTAGGGCGCAAAGGACGCGACGTTCAGCTCGGACAGATCCACCGACGATTTCAACGTCAGCGGTTGTGGGGTGAACATGCCTTTCAGGTCCAGCTTGCCGTTGCCCTGTATACCCGCGGCCGCCAGGGTGAACTGGCTCTGGCCCGGTCCCATCGCCAGCCGGTCGGCGGTGACGCGCAGGGTTTGCAGGGCGATGTCCAGCGCGGGCTTGAGCGATTCGTCCCGCGCCTTGAACTGGGTCAGGTCGGCCTGGACGGCGGTGGCGGAAGCGTCCACGGCGCCATTCTTTTCCCGGACGTGGATTTGCGCGGTCGCGCCCAGACGGCCATCCAGCAGCACAATCGGCGCCACGCTGCGAACAGCCGGCGCCAAGGGCGCCAAAGCCACATTGCCCATGCGCACGCCCAGTTCCAACGACAACGGCTTCAGGACCAGCGGCCCCTTGGCGCGGATCCAGCCCCCGTCAGTACTGTTATCCACGGTCAGCCACAGGTTGACGGGCTGATCCTTCACTTCAGGTATCGCGACGCCTTCGACAGTCACGGCCATGCCGGTCATGACGTAATCCAGCTTGCTGATCGCGTCGGTGACGTAGAGTTCGCCTTCGTGCAGATTGAAGGCATCAAGGGTGACCTTCCATTCCGCCGGGGCCGCCAGCGGCGGCGGCGGCGAGGCGGCGGCCGGGGCAGCGGCGCCAGGCGAGGAAACGCCGGGGCTGGCCGAATCGGCTTTGGGCGGGTCGGCTTTGGCAGTGTCGGCTTTGGCAGTGTCGGCCTTGGGAGTATCGGCCTTGGCGGCTTCCGTCTTCGGCGCCACCTTCAGGCCGATGTCGCGCTTCAACTGGTCAGCCACCGGCGTCGCGTCCGGCGCCACGCCGCCCAGCGCCTTCAACTTGGCGACAACATCCTGCCAGTTCAGATGCTCGTTGGCATAGCGGCGCACGTGAATCTGCGGCGCCCACAGGCCGACTTCGCCCACGTACACGGTGCGCGCGATGGGCTCCAGTTCCAGCCGGGTGACGGTCAGGGCGCTCCAGGCGGCCAGGCGGTCGCCCGCGGTGTCGCGCAGGTCGAAGCGGCGCAAGCCCAGGTCGCCCACCACGCGGATCTTTGGCGGGGCGTCCTTGGGCTGCTCGAACACGACTTGCAGATTGGAATCCAGCAGCGCGCTGTCCAGCTTGAACGGCAACGGCATCGGCCAGACGTCGGCCCACTTTTCAAGCTGCAGGCCGTTGAACGCGACGCGCAGCGTTGACGAGGGCACCTTGTCGAACGGGCGGGCCACGCCGGTCAGGTCGAACGGGCTGCCGTTGATGCGCAGGTGCAGCCGGGGCTGCACGTCGATGTCGGTGGCGTAGCCGAAGGTCGAGATGAACGGCACGCCGACGCCCAGTTCGTCCACCACTTGCTTGCGGCCGGTGACTTTATCGTCCAGCGTGATGGACCCGCCCTCGATCACCATGTTGTTCAGGGAAAAACGCGGCAGCCCCTCGTCCGGCTTGGGCGGCTCGTCGGGTTTGGCGGCCGTCATTTCGGCCACTCGTTGCTGTATATCAGAGAAATTGAACCGCGTGACGTCTTCGCGCACGATGGCGATGTTAGGCTGCCGCAGCGTCAGACGATCGACGACCGGCGCGAACCAGAACAGAGAGCTCCAGGCGGCGCTGACATCCAGTTCGGCCAACGACAACAATGGCGTTTGCGACCCGGGCTGGGCCACCGCCAGGTCATGGGCGCGCACGGTCAGGGTGAACGGATTGAAGCTGATCTTGCCGACGGAAATCTCGCGGCCGATCATCTTGGAGACGTCGCCGGTCAGGACGTTTTGCAGGACTTTGGGGACTTGCCACGCGGCGATGCCGCAAAGGACCAGCACGACCGCCACGATGCCTATAAGAATCTTGCCGGCGCGCCGGGTAAACCGAAGCTTAAGGCTCCGCAAGGGCATCGCGAGTCTCCTGATACGAGTTGAAGGCGATTATCGCGCCCCGGTTAGCGCTCGTCTATCATAGGCGTAACAGCGGCCTTCCCCGGCCAGCCGGGGCCGCTCTTTTCAAACATTAACAATTCTCGATCCCGATTCCCATGCCATCATCCACCCCCACCTTGAGCCACCTGGATGACGCCGGCCAGGTCCGCATGGTCGACGTTATCGCCAAGACGGATTCCGAGCGCGTCGCCATCGCCACCGCCAGCGTGCGCATGAACGCCGTGGCCTACGGCCTCTTGACGCAACCCGGCCAGGGCAAGGGCGAAGTGCTCAATACCGCGCGCGTGGCCGCCGTCCTGGCCGCCAAGCGCTGCGCCGAGCTGATCCCGCTGTGCCACAGCCTGCCGCTGGCGTTTGTCGGCGTCGATTTCTCGCTGGACGACGCCGCGCACCGCATCGACATCCTGGCCACGTGCCGCACCAGCTACAAGACGGGCGTTGAAATGGAAGCCATGATGGCGTGCAGCGTGGCCGCGCTGACCATCTATGACATGTGCAAGGCCGCGGACAAAGGCATCGTGGTCGAACAAGTACGCCTTAAATACAAGGCGGGAGGAAAAAGCGGTGAATGGCGCAACGATTGATCTCCTGTACTTCGCCCGCGTGGCCGAACTGGTTGGCAAGCGCGGCGAAAGCTGGCCCCTGGACGGCGAATCCACGGGCGCGCAGTTGCTGGCCGCGCTGGGCGAACGCTATCCCCAGCTGGCGCCCGCCGGCCGCCTGAAGCTGGCCATCAACCAGACCCATTCCAAGCCGACGGCGCCGATCCGGCCCGGCGACGAGGTCGCGGTGTTCGAACCCGTCACCGGAGGGTGAAGGCCATGATCAGCGTCCAGGAAGCCGATTTCGACGGCGCCGCGCTGACCGCCGCGCTGCGGGAAGGCGCGGGGTCGGGCGTAGGCGGCATCGTCACTTTCGTGGGCTACGTGCGCGACTACGCGCCCGATTCGCCCACCGACACGCTCTTTCTCGAGCATTACCCCGGCATGTGCGAACGCGAGCTTGAGACCATCGCCGAAACCGCCCGCGCGCGCTGGAACCTGGACGGCACCGTGATCGTGCACCGGGTGGGCGCCCTGCCCCGCAACGCCCAGATCGTGTTCGTGGCGGCGGCCAGCGCGCACCGGGGCGACGCCTTCCGCGGCTGCGAATACATCATCGACGCGCTCAAGACGCGCGCGCCTTTCTGGAAGCGCGAAACGCTCTCGGGCGGCAGCAGCTTCTGGGTCGAACAACGCCAATCCGACCAGGACCGCACGGATGCCTGGGATGAAGACTCCGCTTCCAAGAAGAAGGAACACCCATGAGCGAAGAAAGCCCCGTCCCCGTGTCGCTGGCCTGCGCCGTGCTGACCGTCAGCGACACCCGCAGCGCAGGCGACGACACCTCTGGCAACCTGCTTGCCCATAGCCTGGCGCACGCCGGCCACCAATGCGTGCGCCGCGACATCGTGCGCGACGACATCTATCAGATCCGCCGCGTCATCAGCGACTGGATCGCCGACCCCGAGGTGCAGATCATCCTGACAACGGGTGGTACGGGCTTCTCGCATCGCGACCACACGCCGCAGGCCATCCTGCCGCTGCTGGACCGCGAGATTCCCGGGTTCGGCGAACTGTTCCGCCAGATTTCCTACACCGAGATCGGCAGCTCGACCATCCAGTCGCGCGCGTTTGCCGGGTCAGCCAATAACACGCTGATCTTCTGCCTGCCCGGCTCCAACAATGCCTGCGAAACCGCCTGGGCGCAGATCCTGCGCGAACAGCTCGACAGCAGCCACCGGCCCTGCAACTTCGCTTCGCATTTCAAGCCTCAACAAGAAGACAACTGACCCATGCTGGATTTCGATCAAGCCCAGACCCTGCTGGCCAATGCCGCAGGGCCGCTGCAACGCCATGAAGACGTCGGCCTGAACGACGCAGCAGGCCGCGTGCTGGCGGCCGACCTGACCGCCACCGTGGACATTCCCCCGGCCGACAACAGCGCCATGGACGGTTACGCCTTGCGCGTGGCCGATTGGCGCGCGGGCGGCCGCCTGCCCATTCAACAGCGGTGCTATGCGGGCGACGTGCCCGAACCGCTCAAGCCCGGTCACGCGATCCGCCTGTTCACCGGCAGCCTGGTTCCCGATGGCGCCGACACGGTGGTCATGCAGGAAGACACCGTCGAAGCCGACAACCTTGTGGAGATCACGCGCCAGCCCGCACCCAACCAGCATATTCGCCGCCGTGGCGAAGACACGATGACCGGCGCGCCGCTGCTGCCCGCCGGCACGGTGCTGCAGGCTGCTCATGTGGCATTGCTGGCGTCGCAAGGCCTGGCCCGCGTGTCGGTCGTGGCCCAGTTGCGCGTCGGCATCCTGACCACCGGCGACGAACTGGTGCCGCCCGGCATGCCCCGCGCGCCCGAACAGATCTACAACTCGAATGGCCCAATGCTGGCCGCGCTGGTGCGCGGCCTGGGCGCACTGCCCGTACATGTGCTGCATGCCCGCGATACCGAAGCCGATCTGCTGGCTGCGTTCAAGACGCTGCTGGCCGACTGCGACCTGGTGTTGAGCGTGGGCGGCGTGTCCGTCGGCGAACGCGACCTGGTCAAGCCCGCGCTGGCCACGCTGGGCGGTGAGTTGTCGCTATGGAAGGTGCGCATGAAACCGGGCAAGCCCGTGGCATTGGCGCAGATCGGCGGCAAACCTGTCGTCAGCCTGCCCGGCAATCCGGTGTCGGCCTATGCCGTGTTCGCGATGCTGGTGTCGCCGCTGGTGCGGCGCATGCAGGGCCGCGAAGAGATCTTTCCGCCGGTCAGTCTGTTGCCCTTGCGCACTGAACGCCCGCGCCGGGACAGCCGCGAGGAATTCCTGCGCGTCCAGCGCCGCGCGGCCGAGGATGGCAGCGGCGAACTGGTGGCCTACGGCCATCAGGGGTCGGGCGTGATCAGTTCGATGCCGTGGGCGACGGGCCTGGCGCGCCTGCCGGCCGACGTGCAGATCAACGACATGGACCGCGTGCCGTACTACGACCTTCGTCACTGGCTGGCGTAGCGTTCGGCCGCGGCCAGTTCTTCCGGCGTATTGACGTTCATGAAGGCGTCGGGCGTGTCGTCGAAACAGGTTTCGACGCCGCCCGCGCGGGCCTGCCACAGGCCCACCTTGCGGTCGCCCCCCAGCAGGTAGGCGCGCAGATCCGGCAGCAGCGACGTGCGCACCGCCATGCAGGCGGAATGGCGCTGGCCGTTGGCCGCGGCATAGGCCAGCGGCGCCTGGGCCGATTGGGCCGTATGGATCAGCCGCGCGGCCAGATCGGCGGGCAGGAAAGGCGTGTCGCAAGGCGCCACCACCAGCCAGTCTTCTTGCGCGGCGGCGGCAAGCCCCGCCGCGATGCCCAGCAAGGGTCCCTGGAATGCGCCCAGCGCCGGTTCACCGTCTTCGACCACCCGCCCGTACTGCGCGTAGCGATCCTGATGGCGATTGGCGCTGACGATCAGGCGATCAACCTGCGGCGCCAAACGGTTAGCCACGTGCGCCACCAGCGGTTGGCCGCGCAGCAGCACCAGACCTTTGTCTTGCTGGTTCATGCGGGAGCCCTGCCCGCCCGCCAGGATCAGGCCGGCGATGCGCGCGCGCGGCAATGCGGTGTCAGCCACCGATATAGCTCATTTCGACTTTGCGCCCCGGGTCCGGCGTGGGAGCCGCCGCGTTGCGGCCGCGCAGTTCTGAATAGTGGTCGTTGCGGGCGCCCCAGATGCCCGACAGGATGGCCGCCAGCTCGGCGTCGGTGGCGCCATCGCGCAGCGGTGCGCGCAGATCGTACCCTTCGTGCGCGAACAGGCACAGGAAGAGCTTGCCCTCGGGCGACAGGCGCGCGCGCGTACAGCCGCCGCAGAACGCGTGCGTGACGCTGGAGATGACGCCGATTTCGCCGCCGCCGTCCTGGTAGCGCCAGCGTTCGGCCACGCGGCCCATTTCGCTGCTTTGCACGGGTTCCAGGGGATGGACCGCGCCAATGCGGTCCAGCACTTCCTGGCTGGGCACCACTTCGGCAAGATTCCAGCCGTTGCTGTTGCCGACGTCCATGTATTCAATGAAGCGCAGGATATGGCCGCTGTTGCGGAAGCGTTCAGCCATGGGCAGGATCTGCCCGTCATTCAAGCCGCGCCGCACCACCATGTTGACCTTCACGGGCGCCAGGCCCGCGCTGGCGGCCGCGTCGATGCCGCGCAGCACGTCGTCGGGCGTGAAGCCGCTGTCGCTCATGTCCTGGAACATGGCCGCGTCCAGCGCGTCAAGGCTGACGGTGACGCGCGTGAGTCCTGCGGCCTTCAGCGCGGCGGCCTTGCGGGCCAGCACGCTGCCATTGGTCGTCAGGGTCAGGTCCAGCGGATGGCCGGCCGGCGTGCGCAATTCGGCCAACTGGCCCACCAGATTTTCAATGTGCTTGCGCAGCAGCGGTTCGCCGCCGGTCAGGCGGATCTTCTCTACACCCAATTGCGTGAAGATGCCGGCCAGCCGGCTGATCTCTTCGAAGGACAGCAGGTCCGAATGCGGCATGAAGGTATAGCTGCTGTCGAACACTTCGCGCGGCATGCAATACGTGCAGCGGAAATTGCAGCGGTCAGTGACCGAGATGCGCAGGTCGCGCAACGGGCGTGCGCGCGCGTCCCGCGCGGGCTGCCCTGCCGGCGGCAGTTCGCCGGGCGTGGGCCAGGCCGAACGGTCGGACCGGCGGTCGGCAAGGAAAATCACTTTGCTCATGGGGCCATCATATCCCGGCGCGAG
Source organism: Achromobacter marplatensis (assembly GCF_049060505.1). GTDB lineage: Bacteria > Pseudomonadota > Gammaproteobacteria > Burkholderiales > Burkholderiaceae_B > Achromobacter > Achromobacter marplatensis_A. The sequence continues at coordinate 23,695 of NZ_JBMGRB010000017.1, read as the reverse complement.
GCATACCGGCGCAGGCAAGACACGCCTACGCGAACGCCTCTTCCAAGGTTTGTAACCGCCCGGTGTCCCGGGCGTCGTAGCCGACCAGTTGTCCGACGTAGCCCACGTAATCGGGGCTGCGCATGATGGACAGCAGGTCTTGCATGGCGGGCGTCTCCAGCGACGACTTGCGGATGGCGAAGAAATAGCGCTCGCGCACCAAAGGAATGAAATCCAGGCCGAAGCGGCACGCGGCCGTCTCGACGCCCACGCCCGTGTCCGCCATGCCGCTGGCAATGTGCGCGGCGATGGCCATATGGGTGAATTCGTTGGTTTCGTAGCCCAGGACTTCGCCGATGGACACGCCGGCGCGCTGCAACATCAGGCTAACCAGATAGCGCGTGCTGGACCCGATCTGCCGGTTCACGAAGCGCACATCGGGTCGCGCCAGGTCGGCCATGCCGCGGATCTGCTTGGGGTTGCCGGCGGTGACGAACAGGCCCGTGTTGCGCACGGCCAGATGGATCAGCACGTATTCGTCCGCATGCAGCCACTGCGCATAACGCTCCATGATGGGCGATTCGAAATCGCCCAGCGGCACCTGGAATCCCGCCAGGTCGCATTCATGGCGCTCTAGCGAGGCCAGCGCTTCGATCGCCGTGCGGTAGCGCAATTCAAGGCCTGGCTTGCGGGCGCTCATGTGCTGCATCAGCGATTCCACCGCGAAACCATGGCTGGCGTGCAGCCGCAGGTGCGGGCCGCTTTCGGGCAGCAGCCGCTCCAGTTCTTCTTGCAGCTCGGACGCCATGCTGTCCAGCGTGGGCATCAACCGTGCCTCGATGCGGCGGTTGGCCCACAGCAGCCGCTGCGCGAACGGCGCCAGCTGCGTGCCTTGGCGCCGGTTGGTGATCAATAGCTGCGTGCCGAAGATGCCTTCAAAACGGCGCAGCACGCCCCAGGCGTGCCGGTACGACAGGCCGCAGGCCCGGCAAGCGCCCGCGATGTTGCCCGTGGCGTCGATGGCGGCCAACAGGGCCAGCATGTCTTGCAGCGGCACGGGATCGGAATTGTCGTCGCCGCCCAGGGTCCATTGCGCCCGCAAGCCGATACGGAACTTATATGTCATTTATTTCTTATTGAAGGCAATGAATTACGGGGCTAGAGTACACAAATAATGCGGTGGAAGGGATTTTTTTATGTTTTAAAAAACATATTAAATATCCCAAGATCCCACCCGATACCACGCCCCCGACAGCGGGGCCCAGCAACACAGGAGGAGACCACCGTGCATCAGCGCGAGGCAAAATCCGACTTGGCGTCCAGCGGCGGCGCCCGGGGCGGCAAACTGGCCCTGGACGCGGCCCAGGCGTCCCCCACCCCGGCCATCGCGGCCACCGCACGCATCGTCGCCCGGCTGAAAGACCTGCCCGGCCCCTTGCTTCCCGTCCTGCACGAGGTGCAGCACGAGCTGGGCTGTATTCCGGCCGACGCGGTGCAGACCATCGCCGAGGCCCTCAACCTGTCCCGCGCCGAAGTCCATGGCGTCATCACCTTCTATCCCCACTTCCGCAGCGAGCCGGCCGCGCGCCACACGCTGGAAGTGTGCCGCGCCGAATCCTGCCAGGCGATGGGCGGCGAGCATCTGGCCGCCCACGCACGCACCGCGCTGGGCTGCGATTTTCACGCCAGCACGGCGGACGGCAACTTCACGCTGGAACCGGTGTATTGCCTGGGCCTGTGCGCCCAGTCGCCGGCCGTGATGATCGACGGCCAGCCGCATGCCCGGGTTACGCCCGACAAGCTTGACCGCCTGCTGACCCGCACGCTGGAGGCCTCGTCATGACCGCCCCCGTCGTCATCTACGTGCCGCGCGACGCCGCGGCGCTGGCCATGGACGCCGACGCGGTGGCGCGCGGCATCGAACGCGCCGCCGACGAACGCGGCCTGTCCGTGCAAGTGGTGCGCAACGGGTCGCGCGGGCTGCTGTGGCTGGAACCCCTGGTGGAAGTCGCCACGCCCGACGGCCGGGTGGCGTATGGACCGGTCGCCCCGGACGACGTGGCCGCGCTGTTCGACGCCGGCTGGCTGACGGGCGGGGTGCACCCGCTGCGGCTGGGCCTGACCGAAGACATCCCGTACCTGAAACACCAGGAACGGCTGACGTTTGCCCGCGTCGGCGTCATCGACCCGCTGTCCCTGCAAGACTACGCCGCGCACGGCGGCCTGGCCGGCCTGAAGCGCGCGCTGGCAATGGAGCCGGCGCAGATCGTCGACGAAATGGTCACCTCGGGCCTGCGCGGCCGCGGCGGGGCGGCCTTTCCGACCGGGATCAAATGGAAGACGGTGGCCGGGTCGCCCAGCGACCAAAAGTACATCGTGTGCAACGCCGACGAAGGCGATTCGGGCACGTTCGCCGACCGCCTGCTGATGGAAGGCGACCCCTATGTACTGATCGAGGGCATGACCATCGCCGGGCTGGCGGTGGGCGCGACCTACGGCTACATCTACGTGCGTTCCGAATACCCGCACGCCATCGCCACGCTGGAAGCCGCCATTGCGCGGGCGCGCAGCGTGGGCTGGCTGGGCAGCGACGTGCACGGCAGTGGCCGCGTGTTCGACCTGGAAGTGCGCAAGGGCGCGGGCGCCTATATCTGCGGCGAAGAAACCTCCCTGCTTGAAAGCCTGGAGGGCAAGCGCGGCGTGGTGCGCGCCAAGCCGCCGCTGCCGGCGATATCCGGCCTGTTCGGCAAGCCCACCGTCATCAACAACGTGATCTCGCTGGCCACGGTGCCCATCATCCTGGCCAAGGGCGCGGCCTACTACCGCGACTACGGCGTGGGCCGCTCGCACGGCACGTTGCCGTTCCAACTGGCCGGCAACCTGAAACAGGGAGGCCTGGTTGAAAAGGCTTTCGGCCTGAGCCTGCGCGACCTGCTTTATGAATTCGGCGGCGGCAGCGCCTCGGGGCGTCCGTTGCGCGCCGTGCAGGTGGGCGGCCCGCTGGGCGCTTACCTGCCGGAATCGCAATGGGACGTGCCGCTGGACTACGAGGCCTATATTCAGATTTCGGCCATGATCGGCCACGGCGGACTGGTGGCCTTCGACGACACCGTCGACATGGCCCGCATGGCGCGCTACGCGATGGAATTCTGTGCCATCGAATCCTGCGGCAAATGCACGCCTTGCCGCATCGGCTCCACGCGCGGCGTCGAAACTCTGGACAAGATCGCAACCGGCGACGCGTCGCAGCGCGAACAGCAGGTGCACCTGCTGCGCGACCTGTGCGACACGATGATGGGCGGTTCGCTGTGCGCGCTGGGGGGCATGGCACCCTACCCGGTGCTGTCCGCGCTGAACCACTTTCCGCAGGACTTCGGCATCGAGTCCTCCCAGTCTGCCGCGCACGCGGCCTGAACCCGAGAGACCGACATGCTAGAAACCGTCATCAAGCGCGAGCGCGACCTGGGCACGCCCGAACGCGTCTCGGAAAAAACCGTCACCCTGACCATCGACGGCCAGGAAATCAGCGTCGCCGAGGGCACATCCCTGATGCGCGCCGCCGCCGAGGCCGGCATCAACATCCCCAAGCTGTGCGCCACCGACAGCCTCGAGCCCTTCGGCTCGTGCCGGCTTTGCCTGGTGCAGATCGAAGGCCGCCGCGGTTATCCCGCGTCTTGCACCACGCCGGCCGAAAACGGCATGGTCGTCTACACCGAGACGCCCAAGCTGCACGACCTGCGCCGCGGCGTCATGGAGCTGTACATCTCGGACCACCCGCTGGACTGCCTGACCTGCCCCGCCAACGGCGATTGCGAACTGCAAGACATGGCGGGCGTGGTGGGCCTGCGCAACGTGCGTTACGGCTATGACGGCGCCAACCACCTGAAAGCCAAGACCGACGATTCCAACCCGTACTTCAGCTACGACGCGTCCAAGTGCATCGTCTGCAACCGCTGCGTGCGCGCCTGCGAAGAAACGCAGGGCACCTTTGCGCTGACGATCTCGGGCAAGGGCTTCGATTCCCGCGTGTCGCCGGGGCAGGACCAATCGTTCCTGGAAAGCGAGTGCGTGTCCTGCGGCGCCTGCGTGCAGGCCTGTCCGACCTCTACCCTGCAGGAAAAGACCGTCATCATGATGGGCCAGGCCGAGCACTCGGTCGTGACCACGTGCGCATACTGCGGCGTGGGCTGCGGGTTCAAGGCCGAAATGAAAGGCCAGGAAGTCGTGCGCATGGTGCCCTGGAAAGATGGCCAGGCCAACCGCGGGCATTCCTGCGTGAAGGGGCGGTTCGCCTGGGGCTACGCCACGCACAAGGAACGCGTGCTCAAGCCCATGATCCGCAAGCACATCACCGACTCCTGGAAGGAAGTGTCCTGGGACGAGGCCATCAATTACGCCGCGTCCGAATTCCGCCGCATCCAAAGCCAATACGGCCGCGATGCGGCCGGCGGCATTACGTCGTCGCGCTGCACCAACGAAGAGACCTGGCTGGTGCAGAAGCTGGTGCGCGCGGCGTTCGGCACCAATAACGTGGATACGTGCGCGCGGGTGTGCCATTCGCCCACCGGCTACGGCCTGAAGCAAACGCTGGGCGAATCCGCCGGCACGCAGACCTTCGACTCGGTCATGCACACCGACGTCGTCATCGTGATGGGCGCCAACCCCAGCAGCGGCCACCCGGTGTTCGCCTCACGGCTGAAGCGCCGGCTGCGCCAGGGCGCGCGCCTGATCGTGATCGATCCCCGCCGCATCGAACTGGTGAGTTCGCCGCACATCAAGGCCGACTTCCATCTGCAGGTGCGGCCCGGCACCAACACGGCGCTGCTGTCCTCGCTGGCCCACGTGATCGCCACCGAAGGGCTGATCGACGAAGCCTTCGTGGCCGAGCGCTGCGAAACGAAGGCGTTCAACGAATGGCGCGACTTTGTGTCGCTGCCCGAGAATTCGCCGGAAGCCATGGAAGAGATCACCGGCGTGCCGGCGCAGGCCGTGCGTGGCGCGGCGCGCCTGTTTGCCACCGGCGGCAACGGCTCCATCTATTACGGCCTGGGCGTGACCGAGCACAGCCAGGGCTCCACCACCGTGATGGGCATCGCCAATCTGGCGATGGCCACCGGCAACATCGGCCGCGAGGGCGTGGGCGTGAATCCGCTGCGCGGCCAGAACAACGTGCAGGGCTCGTGCGACATGGGCTCGTTCCCGCACGAACTGCCCGGCTACCGGCACATTTCGGACAACGTCGTGCGCGCGCAGTTCGAAAAGGACTGGGGCGTGACGCTGCAGCCCGAACCCGGCCTGCGCATTCCGAACATGTTCGAAGCGGCGCTGGCCGGCTCGTTCAAGGGCCTGTATTGCCAGGGCGAAGACATCGTGCAGTCCGACCCCAACACGCAGCACGTGGCGGCGTCGCTGGCGGCGATGGAGTGCATCGTGGTGCAGGACCTGTTCCTGAACGAAACCGCCAAGTACGCGCACGTGTTCCTGCCCGGTTCGTCCTTCCTGGAAAAGGACGGCACCTTCACCAATGCCGAACGCCGCATTTCCCGCGTGCGCAAAGTGATGGAGCCCAAGAACGGCAAGTCGGACTGGGAGGTGACGGTGGCGCTATCGAACGCCCTGGGCTACCCCATGAACTACAAGCACCCGCGCGAGATCATGGAAGAGATCGCCCGGCTGACGCCGACGTTCTCGGGCGTCAGCTACGACAAGCTGGACAAGCTGGGCAGCCTGCAGTGGCCGTGCAACGACGACGCGCCTGAAGGCACGCCCATCATGCACATCGACGCCTTCGTGCGCGGCAAGGGCAAGTTCATGATCACCAAGTACGTGCCCACCGATGAACGCAGCACGCGGCGCTTCCCGCTGCTGCTGACGACGGGACGCATCCTGTCCCAATACAACGTGGGCGCGCAGACACGGCGCACGCCCAACGTGATGTGGCATGGCGAGGACGTGCTGGAATTGCACCCGCAAGACGCCGAGGACCGTGGCGTGGCCGAAGGCGATTGGGTCGGCATCCAAAGCCGCGCGGGCGAAACCGTGCTGCGCGCCACGCTGACCGACCGGGTGCAGCCGGGCGTGGTATACACCACGTTCCACTTTCCCGAATCCGGCGCCAACGTCGTCACGACCGACGCCTCCGACTGGGCGACCAACTGCCCCGAATACAAGGTCACGGCCGTGCAGGTCACGCGTGTGTCCCAGCCTTCGGAATGGCAGCGCCAATGGTCGCGCTTTGCCGACATTCAGCAAAAACTGCTGCGCGAGCGATCGCGCGAAAGCGAAGCGGCGCTGACCGGGAAGTAACCCCTGCCGGCCACGACCGCCCTGGATGCCATGACCACGCCCCCGCCTTCCCGCCCCGACTGCACGCAGACCCAGGTCAAACGCGTGCGGGGCGGCGCCATCGCCGCCGCCGCCGAAACCGACTTCGTCGCCGAGGAAACCCCGGTGGCGCTGGAATTCAACGGTATCAGCCACGCGACCATGCTGGCCACGCCGGCAGACCTGGAAGACTTCGCCGTGGGCTTCGCCCTGTCCGAAGGCATCATCGACAGCGTCAGCGACGTGCGCGGCATCGACCTGCTGCCGCAATGCGACGGCATCGTGATCCAGCTGGAGATCTCCAGCGCCTGTGAAGTGCGGCTGAAATCGCGGCGACGCGCCATGGCCGGACGCACGGGCTGCGGCTTGTGCGGCGTGGAGACGCTGCCCGAGGTGCTGCGCCCGGTGGCGCCGGTCACCAACGGGTCGCCCGTGCGCATCCGATCCGTGCTGGCGGCCATGCGCGACATGCGCGCCCGCCAGGCACTGCACGACATCACCGGCGCGACCCATGCGGCGGGCTGGGCGGGCGCCGACGGCGTGGTCGCGCTGGTGCGCGAGGACGTGGGCCGCCACAACGCGCTGGACAAGCTGGTGGGCGCGCTGGCGCGCCAGGCCATGAATGCCGGCGACGGCATCGTGCTGGTATCCAGCCGGGCCAGCTTCGAAATGGTGCAGAAAACGGCCGCGGCCGGCGTGGCCGTGCTGGCAGCCGTATCCGCCCCCACCGCCTTGGCCATCCAGCTGGCGCAGGATGCCAACGTCAGCCTGGTGGGCTTCCTGCGCAACGACGACGCCACGCTTTATTCCCACCCCGACCGCCTCATCCCCTGAACCGGACCCCGACACGCAATGGAAATCGGCAACCTCATCCGCATGGCCAACCGCATCGGCCAATTCTTCGACGCCATGCCGGACCGGCACGAAGGGCTGGAAGGCGTGGCCAACCATATCCACAAGTTCTGGGAACCCCGCATGCGCAACGAGCTGCTGGGCTTTTTGGCGCAACGCCCCGACGGCAATGCCGGCGAAGAACAGCTGCATCCCCTGGTGCTGGACGCGGTCACGCAGAACCGCCAGCGCCTGACGCCGGCGCCCCGCGTGGGATAGGCGCGCGCAACCGCTTTACCGCAGTCAGTACTGCAGTGACGGATTCAAAAAGAAGCCGCGCCACCGTTGTATTTCCGGTCGGCGTGCTCGATAAAGCCGCACCCCTGAGGAGACAACATGGAAAGCACCGCCACACTGGACCTGCCTGGCGCAAGGCCGGGGTTTTTTGATAAAGAACGCACCATCGCCGGACCGGGATTCTCGCGCTGGCTGGTCCCGCCGGCCGCCTTGGCCATCCACCTGTGCATCGGCATGGCCTATGGCTTCTCGGTGTTCTGGATCCCCTTGTCCAAGATGGTGGGCGGGACCAAACCGCTGGCCTGCCCGGCCGATATGAGCCTGGCCGCCGAGCTGTTCACGACCAGCTGCGACTGGAAGATTTCCACGATGGGCTGGATGTACACCCTGTTCTTCGTGCTGCTGGGATGTTCCGCCGCGCTATGGGGCGGCTGGCTTGAACGCGCCGGCCCGCGCAAGGCGGGCGTGGTGTCGGCCTTGTGCTGGTGCGGCGGCCTGGTGATTTCGGCCATCGGCGTATACCTGCACCAGATGTGGATGCTGTGGCTGGGGTCCGGCGTCATCGGCGGCATCGGGCTGGGGCTGGGTTATATCTCGCCCGTCAGCACGCTCATCAAATGGTTTCCGGACCGCCGCGGCATGGCCACCGGCATGGCCATCATGGGCTTCGGCGGCGGCGCGATGATCGGCGCGCCGCTGGCCGACCTGCTGATGCGCCATTTCGCCACGCCGACCTCGCCGGGTGTCTGGCAAACCTTCCTGACCATGGCGGCGGTGTATTTCATCTTCATGATGTCCGGCGCGCTGGGCTACCGCGTGCCGCCGACGGGCTGGAAGCCCGAAGGCTGGAGCGCCCCCGCCAAGCAGGCCAACAATGCCATGATCACCAAGGGCCACGTCCACGTGAAGCGCGTCTGGGGCGTGCCGCAGTTCTGGCTGGTGTGGCTGGTTCTGTGCTTAAACGTGACGGCGGGCATCGGCATCCTGGGCATGGCCTCGCCCTTGCTGCAAGAAGTCTTCGGCGGGGGTCTGATCAACAAGCCGGAACTGGGCTTTGGCCAATTGGACAAGGATCAGCTGGCCGCCATCGCCGCCATCGCGGCAGGCTTTACCGGCTTGCTCAGCCTGTTCAACATCGGTGGCCGCTTCTTCTGGGCCAGCCTGTCCGACAAACTAGGCCGCAAGACAACCTATCTGATCTTCCTGGTGCTGGGCTTCGTCCTGTATTCCGCCATCCCCTGGACCGCGCATATCGGCGCATTGGCCCTGTTCGTGGCGGCCTTCTGCGTGATCCTGTCCATGTACGGAGGCGGTTTTGCCACGGTGCCGGCCTACCTGGCCGACCTGTTCGGCACGCAGATGGTGGGCGCCATCCATGGCCGCCTGCTGACGGCGTGGTCGGCGGCGGGCATCTTCGGGCCGGTGCTGGTTAACTACATCCGTGAATACCAGTTGTCGATCGGCGTGCCGCGCGCGCAGGTCTACGACATCACCATGTACATCCTGGCAGGCATGCTGGTGCTGGGCTTCCTGTGCAACCTGGCGATCCGCCCGGTCAACCCCAAGTACTTCATGACGGACGCCGAACTGGCGCATGAGAAGGCCTTGGCGCATGAACGCGCCGTTGCCGCCGAAACCCATGGCGTGGGCACCTCCACGTTCCGCACCCCCGCGGCGCTGGTGATGTTCGCCTGGGCCTGCGTGGGCATCCCGCTGGCCTGGGGCATCTGGATCACGCTGCAGAAAGCGGTCGTGCTGTTCCAGTAGAAGGCGGTCCGGCCGCCCGGCGCCCTGGGCCACCCAGGGCGCCGGGCAACGTCACAGGGCGCGAAACTGCTACATTGGCAGCCCGCGCCCTTTCTTTTTATCTCCTGCCCCATGATCCTGCCCCGTCCCCCCGTCTCTACCGGAGCGCCGCGTTGACCGCCCCTGAATTGCACTGGGAAGAAAATAGTGTCCCCCATTCCGCCCGCTGGCGCTCTGAAACCGGCGCGACGCCGCCCAAGCGCGTGGTGGTGGTGGATGACACCCTGACCGCGGACATGGCGTACCGCCAGGCCTGCGAAGGCGTGGGCCTGTTGTGGCGCGGCGACTTCCAGAACGCCCGCCTGCTGCTGCAAGCGATGACCCGGCGCGTGGACAAGCGTCCGCGCAAACCCGTGGAAACCTTGCTGGAAGCCTTCAACCAGCACCGCCAGATCCAGTCGCAGCGCGCCCGCATCCTGGGCATGCTGCTGATCCCGTTCGACGCCGGCCACGGTATTTCGCTGCGCCGCGCGCCCGACGCCCGGCAAGCCTGCGAAGAAGTCCACGGGCCGGCCGACGAGCCCTACGTGGCGTCGCTGCGCGAATTGCTGGGCCTGATCGGCGCCTTTGAATGGCGCAAGAAGGGCGTTGAGATTCCCGCCCTGAACAACCGCATCCACCCGCACTACGGCGTGTTTTCGCCGCTGCGCGGCGAATATGTTGAACTGGTGGCGAATACGCCGATGCCACGTGGCGGCGTCGCCTTCGATATCGGCACCGGCACCGGCGTCCTGGCCGCCGTGATCGCGCGCCGTGGCGGCAAGCGCGTCATCGGCACCGACCAGGACCCGCGCGCCCTGGCTTGCGCCCGCGAAAACCTGGAACGGCTGGGCCTGGCGAAACAGGTCGATATCGTCGAGGCCGACCTGTTCCCCGAAGGCCGCGTGTCGCTGATCGTCTGCAATCCGCCCTGGCTGCCCGCCCGCCCCAGCTCGCCCGTCGAGCATGCCGTGTACGACCCCGACAGCCGCATGCTGCGCGGGTTTCTCAACGGCCTGACCGAACACCTGACGCCCAACGGCGAAGGCTGGCTGATCCTGTCGGACTTGGCGGAACACCTGGGCCTGCGCACCCGTGAACAGCTGATGGAAATGATCCAGGCCGCCGGCTTGCGCGTCATTGAACGCATCGACACGCGCCCGACGCACGCCCGCGCCAAGGACCCGAGCGACCCGCTGTACGCAGCGCGCTCGAAGGAAGTCACGTCTTTGTGGAGATTGGGCGCCGCCGCCTGATCTTCGGCAAGGGCAACGCGCGGGTCGTCACAGCAGTGGCGCCCGCGCGGCGATGGGCTAGCGCCGCAGCGCTACCCGATCGCCAGCAAACCCACCAGCGCGCCGCCAAACAGCAGCCACAGCGGATGAATGCGCGTGGTGCTGGCCAACAACGCCACCACGGCGGTAATCGCCCCCAGCAGCCAGGTGTGCACCGAGGCCTCGGTGATCAGCGCGGCGCTGGCGGCGACCAGGCCCACGGTCATCGGGAAGATGCCCGCCTGGATCACACCGCGCCACGGGCGGTCTTTGAAGCGTTCCCACAAGCCCAGCGCCAGGATGGTGATCAGCGAGGACGGACCGAACTTGGCGATGGTGGTGACAAGCACGCCCCACCCGCCCGCCACATGCCAGCCGACCAGCGTGACCACCATCAGGTTGGGGCCGGGCGCCGCCTGGCCCAGAGCGAACAGCGCGGAAAAATCAGCCGCCGTCATCCAGCCGTGCACGTCCACGACCTGACGCTGCATTTCGGGCAGGATGGTGTTTCCACCGCCGAACGCCAGCACGGACAGCTGCGAGAAGATCAGGGCCAGCGAGATCAGGGTCTGGATCATCGACGTTGCCTCCAGACCAGCAGGATGCTCAATGGCGTCAGGACGGCCATCGTGGGCAACAGCGGGATGCGCAGCACCGCGATCGCCACGAAACAGACCGTGGCCACCACGCCTGCCAGCCAGTCGCGGCGCTTGACCACCGGCACGCCGATCTTCACCGCCATCGAAATCAGCAGCCCCGCCGCTGCGGCGGCCAGGCCGGCGAACAAATGCTGAATGTGCGGGTCGGCCTGAAACCGGTCGTACACCATGCCCAGCAGGATGACGATGGCGGACGGCGCCAGGATCAAGCCCATCAGCGCCGCGAACGCACCGCGCGGGCCGCGGAACTTCATGCCCAGCGCGACCGACAGATTGATGATGTTGCCGCCGGGCAGAAATTGGCACAGGCCCAGCAGATCGGTGAATTCCGGGCCGCTTAGCCAGCGGTGCTTTTCAACGACCATGCGGCGCGCCAGGGGCAACGCGCCGCCGAATGCCGTCAGGCCCAGCATGAGAAAACCGTAGAACAGTTGCCCGCAAGTGGGCGGAGGCGCAACAGCGGCCTCGGGGGTGGAAAGTGCTGCATTCATGTTGTTGTGGCCGGTCAACGACCGGTGGACGAAGGCTGGCGCGTCGCTGCGCCCATAGAGGAATAACGAGATGTCAGCCTACTCTTCGCGTCAGATAATGTCTAATATATGACTACCTAACCAATCATATTCACTGCATATGGCATCAGTCGATCTGCGTCTTCTGCGCTACTTCCTGGCCGTGGCCGAGGAATCCCACCTGACCAAGGCCGCCGCCCGGCTGGGCATCCGCCAACCGCCGCTTAGCCAGCAGATCCGCGTGCTGGAGCAAGAGTTGGGCGTGACGCTGTTCCACCGCTTGCCGCGCGGCATGGAGCTGACCGAAAGCGGCCGCGCCCTGGTCGACGATGCGCGCAACATCATCGCGCTGGTGGACCAGGCCGTGGACGGGGTGCGCCGTGTATCCCAAGGCGAAGCCGGCCGGCTGACGGTCGGCTTCACCGGATCGGCGGCGTTCCATCCCTTCGTGCCATCGGTCATCCGGCGCTTTCGCGAAAGCGCGCCGAACGTCCGATTGGTGCTTGAGGAAAGCAGCACGGGCGAACTGCGCGAAGCCGTCAGCGAAGGCCGCGTGGACGTGGCGTTCATCCGGGGCGCGTATGGCCCCGGCCCCGGCGTGATCGAGGAAACCGTGCTGGAAGAAACCATGCTGGCGGCGTTTCCGGCCGACCACCCGGCGGTCAAGGGCCGCACGCGCCGTCACATCGCGCTATCCGAACTGGCCGAGGAATCGCTGATCCTGTATCGGCGTCACAGCGGCCCCGGGCTGTACGACGCCATCATCACGGCGTGCAGCGCGTCGGGCTTCAGCCCCCGCATCGCGCAGGAGGCGCCGCGCATGCTGTCCACGCTGAGCCTGGTGGCGGCCGGGCTGGGCGTGTCGCTGGTGCCCGCCTCGCTGCGCCGCGTGAACATCGAAGGCGTGGTGTACGTCAGCGTGAAAGAGCCGGTTGAACTGCGTGCCCCGCTGAACCTGATCTGGCGCGACGCGCCCCAGTCCGGCGCCACCCGCAAGCTGATCGAGGAAGTGCGCCGCCACCGCGCCGAAGCGGCCCCGCTAGCCTCGTAACCCGCTCTGGCGCCATGGCGCGGCGCTACACTGCCCGACGTCGTTGTCCGACGCCCGTACCCGACGTCCATTCCGACTTCCCTGCCCACCCAAACAGCCCGCCCGTATTTCGACCATGTTTCCCGAATCCCCTATCGGCGTGTATGACTCCGGCGTTGGCGGCCTGAGCGTGTTGCGCGCGATTCGCGACGTCTTGCCCCATGAATCGCTGCTGTACGTGGCCGACTCCGCCCATGTGCCCTATGGCGAAAAGACGCAAGCGTTCGTCGAACAGCGCGCGCATGCGCTGACGGACTACTTCGTCTCACGCCAGGCGAAAGCCGTGGTGGTGGCCTGCAATACCGCCACCGCTGCGGCCATCGCCCAGTTGCGGCGCCGCCATCCCGACCTAATCATCATCGGCGTCGAGCCCGCCATCAAGCCCGCCGCCCACCTGACGCACAGCGGCGTCGTGGGCGTGTTCGCCACCACCGGCACGCTGGCCAGCCCCAAGTTCGCCGCGCTGGTCCAGCGCGAAGCCCCCGAAGTGCGCATCCTGTTGCGGCCCTGCCCGGAATGGGTCGGGCTGGTGGAACAAGGCGAACTTAGCGGCCCGCGCGTCGATGCCGCCGTGCGCGCGCCCGTGGCCGAATTGCGTGCCGCCGGCGCCGACGTGCTGGTGCTGGGCTGCACCCACTTTCCGTTCCTGCGCGACGCGATCCAGGCGGCGGCCGGCCCCGGCGTGCCGCTGTTGGAAACCGGATCGCCCGTGGCCCGCTGGCTTCGGCACCAATTGCAAGAGCGCGGCCTGCTACGCGGGGCAAGCGCGGGCGAAATACGCCTGGAGACCACTGGTAGCGCCCCGGCGCTGGCGACGCTGGCCAGCCGCTTGCTGGGCGCGCCGATGGATGCGGGATCCACGCCGGAACGCTGGCGCTGACCAGCTGGCCGGCCACGCGCGGCAATCGCGCGCGACCGGCTTGATCCCGCGCATCGCGCAGACGCCAATACGGGCGAATAATTGGAATACAGTAGGGCAATCCGCCTTTCGCGGCTCGCACACAATAAGGAGACGACAATGAAGCGCATCCTGATCCCCGTAGACGGCTCGCAACCCGCCATCCATGCCGTACAAGCCATGTTGGCCGCCCGCGCCTACGACCCGGTCGAACGGGTCGATCTGCTAAGCGTCCAGATTCCGCTGAAATCCGGCAAGATCGGCCGTGGCCTGTCGCAGGCCGAGATTGACGCGTATTACCAGGACGAGGGCCGCGCCGCATTGCAGGAAGCCAGCGGCTTGCTGTCAAAGGCTGGCGTGCCCTTCGAAGCCCGCGTCGAAATCGGCGCTGCCGCCGACACCATCGCCCGCATCGCCGACGAAACCGGCGCCGACGAAATCTACATGGGTTCACGCGGGCTGGGTTCGGTGTCGTCGCTGTTCATGGGGTCCGTCGCCACCCGCGTCCTGCACCTGACGGAATTGCCCGTCACGTTGGTCAAGTAACGCATCAAGGAGCATCCATGCTGAACATCCTGGTCCCCGTCGACGGCTCCGACAATGCCAACCGCGCCGTGCTGCACGCCCGCCAACTCGCCGCAGGCGCCAACGCCGCGCGCATCCACCTGATCAACGTCCAGACGCCCACGCAAGGGCGCGCGGGCCTGTCGCGCCTGATCACGCAAGACATGATCAACGAGTTCTACGCACGCGAAGGCCAAGAAGCCGCCAGCGAAGCGCGCCAGCTTCTGGACGCGGCTGGCGTGGACTACACCAGCCATGTCGCATTCGGCCACGCCGCCACCGAAATCGCCGGCTATGCCCGCGATCACGGCTGCGCCCGCATCGTGATGGGCACGCGCGGCAACGGCACCCTGGCCAACATCCTGATTGGCTCGGTCGCCAATCAGGTGCTGCAGTTGGCGGAGGTGCCGGTCACGCTGGTGAAGTAAAGCGCCAGGGCGGCGCTCAGGCGGCGGGCAGCCATAACGACACCCGCAGCCCGCCCAGCGGCGAGCGTCCGGCGCGGACCTCGCCGCCGTAGGTGCCGGCCAGGTCGCGCACGATATCCAGGCCCAGGCCCGAACCGGGCAATTGCTCGTCCATGCGCACGCCGCGCAGGAAAATGCGTTCGCGCTCGTGGTCCTCGATGCCCGGGCCATCGTCGTCGATATGCAGCAGCAAACGCCCCGACTCTGCCGGTTCGGCGGTGATGCGTACTTCGCCTGCCGCCCATTTGCAGGCGTTGTCCAGCAGGTTGCCCAGGATCTCTTGCAGGTCTTGCTGCTGGCCCCGGAAAACCAGGTCCGGGGAAATTCCCACGATCCCGATGCGCAGTCCACGGTCCGCGTACAAGCGCTGCATGACGCGCACCAGCCCCTGCACCGCGTCTTGCAACGGCGCACGGCCGTCGGCGGCGCCCGACGCCGCCGCCGCCCGCGCACGGGCCAGGTGATAGTCGATCTGCCGGTTCGCCATTCCCACCTGTTCTTCTACCAAACCCGCCGGCACGGTGCCCTCGTGGGCGGCCGCGTTGGCCAGGATGGTCAGGGGCGTCTTGACCGCATGGGCCAGATTGCCGGCCTGCGTCCGGGCGCGCTGCACGATCTGGGCGTTCATCGCCAGCGCCTTGTTGAAGTCATCGACCAGCGGTTGGATTTCACTGGGGAAACGGCCTTCGATATGACTGCTGCCGCCGGCGTTTTGCTTTGCCAGCTGGCGCCGCAAGCGCGCCAGCGGCCGCAAGCCGACCACGACCTGGACCACCGCGGCCGCCGTCAAACCGGCCGCAAGCGCGCCCAGGGCAACGGCCAGCATGTGGTTGAAACGGCCGATGGGTTCGGCCAGCACGCGGCGGTCGGCCGCCACCACCAGGCGCAGCGGCGCCGCGTCCTCTTCGGCGGGTTTCAGGATCCGCGCCACCGCCTGGAGCGGACGTCCGGCAGGCCCGTCGATGTCGTAGGCCTGGTCGCCGGCCGTGGCGGCGTGTTCCAAAGCCGCCGGCGTTTCGAGCGTCTGGTCCCACAACGAGCGTGAGCGCGCCGCGCCGATCAGCGCCGGCCGGCCGGCGTCGGCCAACCGGTCGACTTGCCAATACAGGCCGGACAGCGGCTGCTCCAGCCGCGGATCGTTCGGCGGCGGATCCACCCGCGGACGGCCATCCACGCCGGGGTTGACCGCCGCCGTCAGCTGATTCAGGTGCAAGGTCAGCTCGGCCTGCAGCTGCTGGGTGATGTGCTGGCGGAACAGGCTGGCCAGCCCCCAGCCGGCCAAGGCCACGGACACGAGGATCCAGGCCAGGGTGCCGGCCAGCAGCCGCAGCCGCAGCGAACCCAGCATGCCCGCGCGCGCCGCCTTCATCCCTGCGCCGCCAGCCGGTAGCCCAGCCCGCGCACGGTTTCGATGGTGTCGGGCGGCAGCTTCTTGCGCAAGCGTCCGATGAATACATCGATGGTGTTGGAGTCACGGTCGAAATCCTGCGCGTAGATGTGCTCAACCAGCTCGGTGCGCGACACGACGTTGCCCGCGCGCTGCATCAGCACCGACAGCACCTTGAATTCGTGGCTGGTCAAGGTCAGGGCTTGGCCGTCGATCGTGACCTTGGCCTGACGCGTGTCCAGCATCAGCGGACCGCAACGCCACTGCGCGCTGGCATGCGCCGTACTGCGCCGCAACAGCGCGCGCACCCGCGCCAGCAGTTCTTCCATGTGGAAGGGTTTGGTCAGGTAGTCGTCCGCGCCGGCGTCGATACCGGCCACTTTCTCGTGCCAGTTGTCGCGCGCCGTCAGGATCAGCACCGGCATGTTGCGCTGGGCGGCGCGCCACAGCTTAAGCACGGTCAGCCCGTCCATGATGGGCAGCCCCAGGTCCAGCACCACGGCGTCGAACGCTTCCACGTCGCCCAGGAAACGCGCTGACTCCCCGTCGCCGGACAGGTCCACGGTATAGCCTGCCCCGCGCAGCGCATCGGCCAGTTGACCGGCCAGCGTGGGTTCGTCTTCCACCACGAGTATGCGCATCAGTCCTTGTCCTTGAATTTGATGTCTCGGCCCTTCACGGCCAGCAGTGCGCCGTCGCGCGCGTCGATCTTCAGCTTCAGGATGCCTCCGCCGCTTTGCAGCACCCGGATCTCGTAGATGAATTCGTCGTCGTCCTCGTCGAACTCGACCTTGACGACCTGCCCGGGGAAATCGCGTTCGACAATATCCAGCACCGCGCCCAACGGCAATACCTTGCCGGCTTCCAATGCCTGGCGGGCGCGCTCGTGATCGTTATCGCTGGCCAGTCCGCTGACCGGCCCGGCAATCAGCGCAAGCGCCAGCACGCCGCTGGACAACAGGATGCCGCTGCGTTTGGGCTTGGTTGAAAAGAACTGCCGCAATGCCGGGCCTCTTGAAAAAATAGGGGGATGGATCGCCTTTTATACCGCGTCGAGCATGAACCGGGCATGAACAGCGGCTTCAGAAAAGGTTCATGCGCCAACCCGAATAATGATCCCAAGGTCGCAACAACGGCCTGCATTTTCGCTTCATTCCCCCCGTTCAAATCAGGAGTTATTCATCATGACGCGTATTCAAAACACCCTGGCTGCCCTGGCAATCGGCGCATCCGCCCTGGTCGCGGGCACCACGGCCCACGCTCAGGCCGCGCCCGCCGCAACGCCGGCGGCCACCGCGCCGGCCGCAGTCTCGCCCGCCGCGCCGATGCTGACGATCCGCCAGGTCTACGACAAGATGGAAGCGGCCGGCTACCGCAATATTTCCGAGATCGAGCGCTCCAGCAAGCACGGCTACGAGGTCAAGGCGTATGACCCGCAAGGCCAGCGCGTGAAACTGTATGTCGATCCGCAATCGGGCGCCGTCACGCGCAGCCGCTTCGACGACTGAATGCGCGCGGCGGGCAGGCGGTATGGGTATGATGGAACGCGTAGATAGCCCTGGAGCCGCACCATGCCCGTCCCGCGTATCCTGGCGGCAGCCAGCCTGACCTTGACGCTGGCCGCCTTGAGCGCCTGCGGCGAAATCGCCACCCTGCCCGTCGAAGCGGGCATGGGGCCGACGCCGAAGCTGCCCCCTCCCAACACCACCGTGATCCCCACCGTCAACACGGCGAAGGCCGTCGGCTGGATCGCGGGCGCGCAGCCCGTGGCGGCGGCCGGCCTGGCGGTCAACGCGTTTGCCAGCGGGCTGGACCATCCCCGCTGGCTGCATGTGCTGCCCAATGGTGACGTACTGGTCGCCGAGACCAACGCGCCGCCCAAACCCGAAGGCGCTTCCGGCGGACTGAAAGCGTGGGCCGCCGGCATCGTCATGAAACGCGCCGGCGCCCGCACGCCCAGCGCCAGCCGCATCACCTTGCTGCGCGACGCCGACCACGATGGCATCGCGGAGACCCGCAGCGTGTTGCTGCAGGGCTTGAACTCGCCCTTCGGCATGGCGTTGGTGGGCAATCAGCTATACGTCGCCAACGCCGACGCCGTCCTGCGCTTTCCTTACGAATCCGGGCAAATGCAAATCCAGGCGCCGGGCGTGAAAGTCACGGACTTGCCTGCCGGCATCAATCACCACTGGACCAAGAACCTGATCGCCAGCCCCGACGGCCGCAAGCTGTACGTGTCCGTGGGGTCCAACAGCAACGTCGCGGAAAGCGGCATGGAGATCGAAGAGGGTCGCGCCGCCATCTGGGA
This sequence comes from Achromobacter marplatensis, assembly GCF_049060505.1. Taxonomy (GTDB): domain Bacteria; phylum Pseudomonadota; class Gammaproteobacteria; order Burkholderiales; family Burkholderiaceae_B; genus Achromobacter; species Achromobacter marplatensis_A. Next base: position 5,323 of record NZ_JBMGRB010000017.1, on the reverse strand, counting down.
AATCGACGTGGCAAGCGGCGCCAAGCGCCTGTACGCCACCGGCCTGCGCAACCCGGTCGGCATGGCCTGGGCGCCCGACGGCAAGACCCTGTGGACCGCCGTGAATGAACGTGACGAACTGGGCAGCGATCTGGTGCCCGACTACATGACGTCCGTGCGCGACGGCGGCTTCTATGGTTGGCCGTACAGCTACTTCGGACAGCACGTCGACACGCGCGTCACGCCGCCCCGGCCCGACCTGGTGGCACGCGCCATCGTGCCCGACTATGCCCTGGGCCCGCACACCGCGTCGCTGGGGCTGGCCTGGTCGGGCCATGCCAGGCTGCCCGCGCCCTACGCGGGCGGCATGTTCGTGGGCCAGCATGGCTCATGGAACCGCGACCCGCGCAGCGGCTACAAGGTCATCTTCGTGCCGTTCTCGGGCGGCGCGCCCGACGGCGAGGCACGCGACGTGCTGACGGGCTTCCTGAATGAAAGTGGGCAGGCGCAAGGCCGTCCCGTGGGCGTCGCCGTGGACGGCCAGGGCGACCTGTTGGTGGCCGACGACGTGGGCAATGTGATCTGGCGCATCAGCCCCAAACCGTGACGTTTTTCGGCAGGCGGCGCAACGCAATGGACGCCGCTTGCGTTCGGTCAAACCCGCCGCGAGTGACGCCGCGCATTCTGGCGTACAGTAGGGCCAGAATGTCGTATCGCCGGTTCCCGCGCGCTGCGCTGGCCCGGAAATTTCCGCTCCCCTCGAAATATTGGAGGCATGAATATGGTGTTCAAGAAACTCTGCGTCGCGGCGGTCCTCGCTGTCGCATCCGCCCCGGTCCTGGCCGCCGAGTGCTCGATCGATATCGCTGGCAATGACCAGATGCAGTTCGACAAGAAGGAAATCACGGTCAGCAAGAGCTGCAAGCAGTTCACCGTGAATCTTAAGCACCCCGGCACCCTGGCCAAGAACGTCATGGGCCATAACTGGGTCCTGACCACCACGGCCGACATGCAGGGCGCCGTGAACGACGGCATGGCCGCCGGGCTGGACAACGATTACGTCAAGAAAGGCGACGCCCGCGTCATCGCCCACACCAAGGTCATCGGCGGCGGCCAGACGGATTCCGTCACGTTCGACGTCAGCAAGCTTGCCGCTGGCACCGACTACACCTACTTCTGCTCGTTCCCCGGCCATTTCGCGCTGATGAAGGGCACGCTGAAGCTGGTCGACTGACCCCCTGTGGGGCGGCATGCCGCCGCTTGCCTGCACGGGCTCCACGCCCCTGCGGCCAACGCGGGAACCTGCCCGCGCCGCCATCCTCCCTCCTACAATGGCCCATCCTCGACAACGCAAAGGAGCGGGCATGAGCACGGAAAAGGTAGCGATCGTGACGGCGGGCGGCAGCGGCATGGGCGCGGCGGCGGCGCGCAAACTTTCGGACGACGGCTATCGCGTGGCCATCTTGTCTTCATCGGGCAAGGGCGAGGCCCTGGCGCAGGAATTGGGCGGACTGGGCGTCACCGGATCCAACCGTTCTCCTGAAGACCTGGCCCGCCTGGTGGAAACCACCCTGCAGAAATGGGGCCGCGTGGACGCCGTGGTCAACAGCGCCGGCCACGGCCCGAAAGGCCCCCTGCTGGAGATCAGCGACGACGACTGGCACCTGGGCATGGAGTTCTACCTGCTGAACGTGGTGCGCATCACGCGCCTGGTCGCGCCGGTGATGAAGCAGCAGAAGTCGGGCGCCATCGTCAACATTTCCACTTACGCCACCTTCGAGCCGGAAGCGCTGTTTCCGACGTCCGGGGTGTTCCGCGCCGGCCTGGCGGCCTTCACCAAGGTGTTCTCGGACGAGTACGCCGAACACAACGTGCGGATGAACAACGTGCTGCCCGGCTTTATCGACAGCCTGCCCGAAAAGGATGACCGCCGCGTGCGCATCCCCATGGGCCGCTACGGCACCGCTGAAGAAGTGGCGGACCTGATCGCCTTCCTGGCGTCCGACGCGTCGTCCTACATCACCGGCCAGAACATCCGCATCGACGGGGGCATCACGCGCTCGGTCTGAGCCTCATGCTTTTGGACTAAGCCTCTCGTCCGAATGACGGTATTGAAGCCCGCCCGGCGCTTTTAGTACCGTAGGTTTTCGCATTGGACGAGAGGCTTGCGATGACGGTTACTCCAGGCCAGGCGTCGCGCTTCCTTGCGCAAGCCACCTTCGGGCCCACGCCGCCCCAGATCGACGCCGTGGTGCGCGACGGGTACGCGGCGTGGCTGGACGCGCAATTGGCGATGCCGCCTTCGCAGACCCATTTCGATTGGTTGCTGCAACAACGAAAGAACACCGACGCCTTCAAGGGCAACGGCATCAACGCGCCCCTGGAATCGACGCTGTGGCGCAAGTTCATCAGCGCCGAAGACCAGGTGCGCACGCGCGTCGCTTTCGCGCTGTCCGAGATCTTCGTCGTGGGGGTGCAGTCCATCACGGCGTCCTGGCCGCTGTTCGGCGCCGCCGGCTTCATGGACCTGTTGGCCGAGCATGCACTGGGCAATTATCAAGCCCTGCTGACCGCCGTCACCAAGAACCTGTCGATGGGCTGCATGCTGACCTATCGCGGCAATCGCAAGGAAGACCCCAAGACCGGACGCCATCCCGACGAGAACTACGCGCGCGAAGTCATGCAGCTGTTCAGCATCGGCCTGCTGCAACTTGAGCCGGACGGCACGGTCCGGCAGGTAAACGGCGCGCCGGTCGAAACGTACACCAACGCCGACGTGCAGGGGCTGGCCAAGGTGTTCACGGGATGGGACATCAATGGGCCGGAAACCGATGTGGAATTCCACCGGCGGCCGATGGCGCTGAACAACGCGCTGCACTCGATGGCGGAAAAACGATTTTTGGGCACGGTGATCCCGCCGGGCACCGACGGGCACCTGTCGTTAAAACGCGCCATGGACGTCATTTGCGCGCATCCGAACGTGGGGCCCTTCATCGGCATGCAGCTGATCCAGCGGCTGGTGACCAGCAACCCCAGCCCCGCCTATGTCCGCCGCGTGTCCGCCGCATTCGACGACGATGGCCAAGGGGTGCGGGGCAACTTGAAAGCGGTGGTGCGCGCCATCCTGCTGGACCCTGAAGCGCGGAACCCCGACCTGGACGATCCGGGATGGGGCAAGGTGCGCGAACCCATCTTGCGCTTTTCCGGATGGGCGCGGGCCTTTGGCGCCACGTCCACCAACGGCGCCTGGGCCATGCCGGACACGACGGACAACACGATACGGCTGGCGCAGAGCCCCATGCGGTCCGCCACCGTCTTCAACTTCTTCCGCCCTCGATATACGCCGCCCGTGACCGAGCTGGCCCGCCGGCACCTGGTGGCGCCAGAGCTGCAAATCACGGATGAGACCAGCATCGCGGGCTACCTGAATTTTCTAGCCATTTATGCCGACCGCGGCTGGGAAGACCTGCAGACCACATACGCGCCGGAAATCGCGCTGGCGCATGATCCGCGGGCGCTGGTCGCACGCGTGACGCTGCTGCTGGCGGGCGACGCATTCAGCGCGCAAACGGCCGACGCCATCGCGCAGGCGGTGGCCACCCTGCCCGCCAGCCGTCCGCGCGACCGGGTGCGGGCCGCCATCCTGCTTGTTGCCGCCACCCCTGAATATCTGGTGCAGAAATGACGCGATCCCACGATGCCGACCGCCGAGCCTTTCTATTGCGCGCCTGCGCGCTGGGCGCCACGGGCGCCGCCGCGCCGCTGGCCTTGAATCTGGCGGCGCTGGGCGCGGCCGCCGCGCAATCGGCGCCCCCCTCGTACAAGGCGCTGGTCTGCGTGTTCCTGTACGGCGGCAACGACCCCTACAACACGGTGGTGCCCTTCGACACCGCCGCGTATCGCGCCTATGCCGCTGCCCGAGGGGATATCGCCCTGCCTCGCGACGCCCTGCGCGCCACGGCCCTGCGCGGCAAGACGCCCGCCGCGGGCGGCGCCCAATTTGCCCTGGCGCCCGCCTTGGCGCCGTTGGCACCGCTGTATGAAGACGGCCGGATGGCGATCGTGCTGAACGTGGGCCCGCTGATGGCGCCGACGACCAAGGCGGATTACGTCGGCGCCCGCGTGCCGCTGCCGCCCAAGCTGTTCTCTCATAATGACCAGCAGTCGTATTGGCAGGCGCTGGCGCCCGAAGGCGCGGCATCGGGTTGGGGCGGCCGCTTGACGGATCTGTTCGCCGGCGCCAATGCGCAGCGCACGTTCACCGGCATCACGGCCGGCGGCAGCACCGTGCTGCTGGCCGGCCGCAAGGTCGCGGGCTATCGGGTGGGCATCAACGGATCGACGCCGATCGAGCTGCTGTACCGCGACATGTACGGCTCCAGCGCGTGCACCGCCCTGTTGCGCCGGCTGATCACGCAACCGCGCGAGCATCTGATGGAGCGCGAGCTGTCGCGCATCGCCGCGCAGTCGATCAACGCCGACACGCAATTGCGCGCCGCGCTGGCCGATGTGGCGGTGCCGGGGGATTTCAATTCGCCGTTGGCGCAGCAATTGAAGATCGTGGCGCGCGTCATCGGGGCAAGGCAGGCGCTGGGGGCTCGCCGCCAGGTGTTCTTCGTGTCCCAGAATGGCTACGACAACCATACGGGACTGAACGACACGCACCCCGCCCTGCTGCGCGAACTGGGGCAGTCGTTGGCGGTGTTCCAACAGGCGCTGTCATCGCTGGGCGTGGCGGACCAGGTGACGACGTTCACGGCATCCGAGTTCGGCCGCACGCTGGGTTCCAACGGCAACGGCTCGGACCACGGTTGGGGCTCGCATCATCTGGTGCTGGGCGGCGCGGTCAACGGGGGCCGCTATTACGGCAGCCATCCCGAGATCGCGTTGGACGGTCCCGGGTTTGTCGACAACGGACGATTGTTGCCGACGCTGGCGGTGGACCAGTTGGGCGCATCGCTGGGCGCCTGGTTCGGCGCCAGCCGCGACGAATTGGGCCTGGTGTTTCCCAACCTGAGGCGTTTCGACGCGGACGCGCTGAACGTCATGCGAGCGTGAGCGCGGCAGAATGGGGGCTTGATGGGTTGCGCGCGCTTGATATCGGCGTGCTGGCCGGAAAAGTCTCGCGCTCCACCCATCCTACGAGCTCGCCGCGTTGAGTTGGATGGGTGGAGCGATAGCGTTGAGTTGTAGGATGGGTGGAGCGCGCGATCATCCGAAGAAGAATGCTGACCTACCACGCGCGCAACCCATGCTGACCTACCGCCCGTGTACGGACCGGGGACATGGGTAACAGGTGTTCGGAGACATAGGTAACACTTCTAGCATCACGGTATGGCCGTTT
>NZ_JBMGRB010000016.1:0-89295 GCF_049060505.1 Achromobacter marplatensis | reverse complement strand
AACCCCGTTAGGATAAAAACACATGTGTTACCCATGTCTCCGAACATGTGTCACCTATGTCCCCGGTCCGTACACGCCCGCGCAACCCATCAGCCGGCCACCACCATGCTTAATTCGTCCCTGCTTGCGTCGCGAAGGTTCCGGCTTTCTCCTATGCTGCATCTTCATTTTGGAGACAGGCATGACGTCATACCGGCGTTTGTACATCCCTGGCGGTACCTATTTTTTTACGGTTGCGGCCTATTCGCGCGAAGATCAGGATCTGACCGTTCACGCCGATTTGCTGAAGGCGTGTATACGCACCGAACAACACACGGCGCCCTTCAGTATCCTTGCCGCGGTGTTGCTACCCGATCACCTTCACATGATCTGGCGGCTGCCTGAGGATGACGCTGATTACTCAAGCCGCTGGCGCAGAATCAAGGGTCGGTTCTCACGCTCGATTCCCGGAAAAACTCGCAATCTCGGTTCCAGCGCCAGACGAAAGGGCGAGCGCGGATTCTGGCAACGCCGCTTTTGGGAGCATGTGATTCGCGACGAGGACGAGCTTTCCGCTTGTGTCCGCTACGTGCATCTAAACCCTGTCAAGCACGGATACGTCGAAAAACCCGAAACATGGCCGCATACGACGTTTCACGCCTGGTCCAAACGCCAAGTCGGAGGCTAGGCTTGCCGCACACCTGCGCATGCCTGAAATCAGACGACAGGCTTGCAGCACGGCGGGACAGGCCCAAAGTCAGAATCCCGGCTTGCCGCCGCCCTGCCCCCTGGCGCCCGCCGGCCAACAGCTCTATAACCTGATCCATCAGGCCGGCAAGACGGCCAAACGCAAACCGGCTTCCTCCATCGTCCCGACCACCCCATGACCCCGACCCACTCCCTGGCCCTGCAACCCGCTACCGACGACGATATTCCCTATCTGCTGGCGTTGCGTAAATCGACAATGCAGGCGCATCTGCAGCGCGCTGGCGCGCCGCTGGACGATGCGCATCATCTGGCCCGCATCCGCTACCACTTCGACGACGCCCAGATCGTCTGGCTGGACGGCCGGCCCGCTGGCCTGTTCAAGCATTACCGCGACGCCGCCGGCTGGCGCATCGTGCAGATCCAGATCGACCCGGCCTTCCAGGGCCAGGGGCTGGGCCGCAGCCTGCTGGAAGGCGTGCTGGATCAGGCGGATTCGGAAGGCGCACCCGTCACCCTGAGCGTGCTGAAAGGCAACCCCGCCCAGCGGCTCTATGCGTCGCTGGGCTTTACCCCCGTCGAGGAGACCACGCTGGAACTTGAAATGCGTTACGAACCCGGCGCTGTCCGGCCGGCCGCCTGACCTTTGCAAATTCTTTTGGCCGGGCGGAATAAAGCCGCGGCGGCCAGCGTCTGTAGAGGGCAGTCCCCCACTTTCCTATCTACGAGGCACAACATGCGCAATCACATCGCCGCCGCCCTGGTTCTGGGTTCCGCCGTCCTGTTTTCGGCCGGCGCCCACGCTCAGGCCGTGAAAACCCAGGATGGCATCCTGGTCAACAGCGCGGGCATGACGCTCTATACCTTCGACAAGGACGCCGGAGGCAAAAGCGCCTGCAACGACCAGTGCGCCAAGATCTGGCCCCCGGTTACCGCGCCCGCCGACGCCAAGCCCATGGGCGACCTAACGGTCATCACCCGCGACGACGGCTCCAAGCAATGGGCCCACAAGGGCAAGCCCGTCTACCTGTACGCCAAAGACACCAAGCCGGGCGACAAGACCGGCGACAACTTCAAGGAAGTCTGGCACGTCATCAAGCCCTGATCCCGCCCGACGCGCCCCGTCATCCCAGCGTCCATGCGCGCCGAAGACGAAGCCCTGATCCTGGCTTGCATCCCCAGCCTGCGGCGTTACGCCCGCGGGCTGACGGGCGACCTCCACCGGGCCGACGACCTGGTGCAGGACACCCTGGAGCGCGCATGGAGCCGCTATTCAAGATGGCAACGGCGCGGGGAACTGCGCGCCTGGATGTTCGGCATCATGCATAACCATTTCATCGACGGCGTGCGCGCCAACAATCGGCGGGCGGACCAGACCGTTCCGGGCGACATGCCCGATGCGCCGGTGCGCCCCACGCAGACCGACCACCTGGAGGTGCGCGACCTGGACCGCTGCCTGCAAACCCTGCCGGCCGAGCAGCGGGAAGTGCTGTTGCTGATTTGCGTGGAAGACCTCTCCTATCAGGAGACCGCCCAGGTGCTGGACGTACCCATCGGAACGGTCATGTCCCGGCTATCGCGCGCCCGTGAAAAACTGGGCGCGCTGATGCAAGGGCGCGACACGGTCAGCCGGCTGCATCGCGTGAAATGACATGAACGACAAACACCTGCATCCCGTCCCCGGCGCGGGCACCCCGATCACCGAAGCCGATCTGCACGCCTATGCGGATGGACAGCTTTCCCCTGCACGCCGCGCCGACGTGGACGCCTTCCTGGCGGCGCATCCGCAAGACCAGACCCGCGTGAATGACTGGCAGGCGCAGCGCCGCGCGCTGCATGCGCTGCTGGACCCCGTGCTGGACGAACCGCTACCGCTGCGGCTGCCGCTGCGCGCCCCCGCGCGGCGGTTTCCCTGGCGCGGGCTGGCCGCCAGCGTGGCGATCGCCGCCGTCAGCGCCAGCGCCGCCTGGATCACTCGCGGCGCGATGGATGCGCGCCATCTGCAAACCGTGCTGGCCACCGCCAGCCCGGACCGCGCCGCCGGGGGCTACGCCCAGCGCGCCGCCATCGCCCACGCGGTCTATGCGCCCGACATGGGCCGCCCTGTCGAGGTCAGCGCGGAAAACGAAAAAGGCCTGGTCACCTGGCTGACCAAGCGCATGGGCGCACCGGTGCGCGCGCCGTCGCTGTCGCAGGCGGGTTATGAACTGGTGGGCGGCCGTTTGTTGCCGGGCGGCTCGGGCCCGGTGGCGCAGTTCATGTACGGCGCGGCCGACGGACAGCGCCTGACCCTATACGTGACCCGCGAAGCCGCGGGCGGACAAACCGCATTCCAATTCACGCAGGAAGGCTCGGTGCGGGTGTTTTATTGGGTCGAAGGACCGTTCGGGTACGCGCTATCGGGCGTCGTCAGCCGGGATGAACTGCAACGCGTGTCGCAAGAGGTTTATAAGCAATTGCAGGGGTGATGGGTTGCGCGCGTTTGGCTGCTGTTTGCGAACGAAGCACGTCTCGCGCTCCACCCATCCTACAGCTCACGACCGTCCTTCGTAGGATGGGTGCAGCCCAAGACCGTCCTTCGTAGGATGGGTGGACCCCAAGATCGTCCTTCGTAGGATGGGTGGAGCGCGAGACGTCTTCCATTCGCGCGCGGCCCGTCCAGCGCGCGCAACCCATCGTCATCCTGCCCCGTTTTCGCGGGCTTCATGCAGCATGTGCAGCGTGATCTTGCGGACTTCCGCCTTGCTCATCTCGATATGCGAACGCAGCATGCGCGCCGCTTCGTCCGCCCGGCGCGATAGCACGGCACGCAGGATCGCGGCGTGTTCGTCGTAGGTCGCGTCCACGCGGAAATCCTTGGTGAAATCCAGCCGCCGCACGATGCGGATCTTCTCGGTGACGTCACGGTGGATCTGCGCCATCTCGGGGTTGCCGGCGGCGGCCACTAGCGAACAATGGAACGCCTCGTCCAGCTGCGCCACCAACCGGCCGTCCAGGATGCGCTGCGGCGGCGGCACCAGCCACACATCCGTCAACGCGCCCAGAATGCCGGCTTCATCCATGTTTTGCCGCGCGCACAGCTTGTCCACAGCCGCCTGTTCCAGCACCACCCGCACGTCGTACAGCGCTTCGAACCGTTCAAAGTCGAATGGCCGCACCTGCCAACCGCTGCGCGGCCGCGCCAGCACGAAGCCTTCGCGCTCCAGCCGGACCAGCCCCAGCCGCACCGGCGTGCGGCTGACACCCAGCCGCGCCACCAGGTCGGCCTCGGTAAAGCGTTCACCGGGCAACATGCGGAAGTCGAACAGATCGTCCTTGATGCGCTGGTAGACCTGGTCGGCCAGCGACCCGGCCAGCGCCGGCGTCTGCCGGATGGCCGGGCTGACTTGGACGGATTCCAGGCGCATCATCCCGCCACGGTGCAGGTGGCGTCTTCGGCCAGCACGATCAGCGGATCGCCCGCGTTGACCGGCTTGCCGGGCACGCAGCGGATCGCGGTGACGGTGCCGGACGCCGGCGCGATGACGGACAGCTCCATCTTCATCGCCTCGACCACGACCAGCGTGTCGCCAGCCGATACGCTCTGACCCACCTGGACCGGGATCTTCCAGATGTTGCCGCACATGTCGGCGCTGACCAGGCGTTCGCCTTCGCGCAGCGCCGTCTCGGGCTCGGGTTCCGCCATCGTGGCCTCGACCACCGTGTCTTCCGTTTTCCACAGCGCCACTTCGGCGTCGAACGCGCTCTTCTGCCGCGTCTGGAACACGGCGATGCTGTCGGCCTGTTCCTGCAGAAAGCGCTGGTGCGCGGCAAAGTCGAACACTTCTTCCTCGATGCGGACCGTGGCCCGGCCTTCACGAAAATCTTCGCGCAGCACGTCCAGCTCGGCCTCCGTCACCGGGTAGAAACGCACCTGGTCGAAAAAGCGCAGCAGCCAAGGCTTGCCGTCCTGGAACACGGGGTTCTTCAGGAACTTGTTCCAGATGGGCAGCGTGCGGCCAACCAGTTGGTAGCCGCCTGGCGAATCCATGCCGTAGATGCACATGTACACGCCGCCGATACCGACGGTGCCCTCGGCCGTGAACGTGCGGGCGGGGTTGTACTTGGAGGTCAGCAGGCGGTGGCGCGGATCGATCGGCACGGCGCAAGGCGCACCCAGATAGACGTCGCCCAAGCCCATGATCAGGTAGCTGGCATCGAACACGATGTCGCGGACGTCGTCGCGGCTGGCCAGGCCGTTGATGCGCTGGATGAAGTCCACATTATTCGGTAGCCACGGCGCGTTCGCGCGCACGGTTTCCTGGTAACGCTGCACGGCGCCCAAGGTCGCCGAATCCTCGAAGGCCATCGGCAGATAGACGACGCGCGTGGGAACCTTCAAAGTTGCCACGTCGGCCAGGCTGTCTTCGATTTTCAGCAGGTGAGCGATCAGCGCGCCTTGCAGGATCACCCGGCTGTCGTAGCGGATCTGCAGCGACCGCACGCCCGGCGACAATTCCTGCACGCCAGCGATAGGGTCGGCGTTCAGCGCCTCCATCAGCAGATGGATGCGCATGCGCAACGCCAGGTCCAGCACGTTGTCGCCATACTCCAGCAGCAGATAGCCGTCGCCCGCCTGGCGGTACGACACCGACGGACGCGTGCCAGCCGCCGGCAGCGCCGCGACGATGGTCTCGGAAGCGGTCGCGGGAACGGGCGCGGCCGTGGTCGATGCCGGCGTCACCGCCGACAGGGCCGCCACGCTTTGGTCCTGCGCGGCTTCCAGCGCGACCGCTTGCGGGTAGTCGATGCGAACGAAGCGGATACGATCGCCAGGCTTGACCTGTCCGACCTTCCAGAGCTCGGCCCGCGCGATGGTGACCGGGCAGACGAAACCGCCCAGGCTGGGGCCGTCGCGCGTCAGGATGACGGGGCTGTCGCCGGTGAAATTGATGCTGCCGATGGCGTATTCGCAATCGTGGATGTTGGACGGATGCAAGCCGGCCTCGCCGCCGTTCTCGCGCGCCCAGGTGGGTTTAGGCCCGATCAGGCGCACGCCCAGCCGGTTGGAGTTGTAGTGCACCTCCCAGTCGGCGGCGAAGAACGCCTCGATGGCTTCCGGCTGGAAGAAGTCCGGCGCGCCATGCGGACCGTACAGCACACCGATCTGCCACGTGTTGCCGTAAACGGGAACCATCTCGGCTGGCGCACCCTGCGGCGCGGCCACGGGTGCTTGCGCCCCACCCAGCTCGGGCCGCACCACGGGCAGCATATCGCCCACCCGCAGCGTGCGGCCGGCGTGCCCGCCGAACTGGCCCAGCGCGAACGTCGACCGGCTGCCCAGGTAGACGGGAACGTCCAGGCCGTTGCGCACGGCCAGATAGCTGCGGCAGCCCGACAGCGCGCGGCCGGTGGCCAGCACCTGCCCCGACCGTACCGCGATCGGCTGCCACATCGGCACCGGTTCGCCATCCAAGGTGGCGGCGCACTCGGCGCCCGTCAACGCCACGATCGTGTCGCCGTGAAAGCGCAGCGTGGGGCCGACCAGCGTGGCCTCGATGCCGGCCGCGTCAGGCGCATTGCCGACGATGCGGTTGGCCACCCGAAAGGCGTAGTCGTCCATCGGACCGGACGGCGGCACGCCGATGTCCCAATAGCCGGCGCGGCCGGGATAGTCCTGCACGCTGGTGTAGGTGCCGGCTTCCAGCACTTCGACGGCGGCGGGCCGGTAGGCAAAGCTCTCCAGGAAACGCGTGGACAGCTTGCCGGCGCGGAAACGCTCGTCGGCGACGATCTGGCGCAGGTAGTCAAGGTTGGTGGCGATGCCGTGCAGACGCGTGCGGGCCAGCGCGTCAGCCAGCTTGTCCAGCGCGGCTTCGCGCGTATCGGCATGCACGATCAGCTTGGCCAGCATGGGGTCGTAGAAGGCCGGCACTTCCGTGCCGGTGGCCACCCAGCCGTCCACTCGCACGCCGTCCGGGAACGACACCTCGGTCAACACGCCGGGCGACGGCTGGAACTGGCGCAGCGGGTCTTCGGCGTACAGCCGCACTTCGATCGACGCGCCCTGCGGGGCACGCGACATCGCGGGGATGTCCAGCGGTTCACCCGCAGCCACGCGCAGCATGCATTCCACCAGGTCCAGGCCCGTCACGGCTTCCGTCACCGGATGCTCCACCTGCAGGCGGGTGTTGACCTCCAGGAAATAGAAGCTGCCGCGCGCGGGGTCATAGATGAATTCCACCGTGCCCGCAGACCGATAACTGACCGACTCGCCCAACTGCACCGCCGCCGCGAGCAGCGCGGCGCGGGTCGCGGCAGGCAACAAGGGCGCCGGCGTTTCCTCGATAACTTTCTGATTGCGCCGCTGCACCGAGCAGTCGCGTTCGCCCAGCGCCAGCACGCGCCCGGCCCCATCGCCGAAGATCTGCACTTCCACGTGCCGCGCGTTGTCTACATAACGTTCGATGAACGCGCCGCCGTCGCGGAAGAAATGCTCGCCCATGCGCTGCACGCTGTCGAACGCCACAGTCAGTTCGGCTTCGTTGTCGCAGCGCGACAGGCCGATGCCGCCGCCACCCGCGGTGCTTTTGAGCATCACGGGATAGCCAATGCGTTCGGCCTGGGACAGCGCTTCGCCCAGGCTGGCCAGCAGGCCCGTGCCGGGCGTCATCGGCACGCCGGCTTCGGCCGCCAATTCACGCGACCGGTGCTTCAAGCCGAATTCGCGGATCTGGAGCGGCGTGGGGCCGACGAAGGCAATGCCTGCCGCTTCGCAGGCGTCGGCGAACTCGGCGCTTTCGGACAGGAACCCATAGCCGGGATAGATGGCTTGCGCGCCGTGCTCGCGGGCCGCGGCCAGCAGCAAGTCCATGCGCAGATAGCTGTCGGCGGCCTTCTCGCCGCCCAGCGCCACGGCCACGTCCGCTTCGCGCACGTGCGCGGCGTTGCGATCGGGGTCGGAATAAACGGCCACGCTGCGGATGCCCAGCCGCTTCAAGGTGCGGATGGCGCGAACGGCGATTTCGCCGCGGTTGGCAATCAGAACGGTATCGAACACGATGCGACTCCCTTGGGGTCTGGCGGTTATCGGGGGGTGGCGTTCAGGCTGGCCAAATAGGCGCGCCAGCCGCCAAAGGCGGTGATGTCGCGCGCGCCGTCCAGGCCGCGCGGCTCGCAAATGAATCCCTTGACCAGGCGGCCGTCTTCCAGCTCCAGCGTGCCGATGCCCAGCGGCGCGGGGATTTCGGCGACGAACGCGCCGAATGCCGTCACCGGCACATCCCACAGCTCCACCTCGATGGGCGCGCCGGACTCGGACTTGACCAGCCCCGGCTTGGGCGGCGTGGTGTTGGCCAGGGCGTACAGGCGGTAGTCGGCGGCGGTGCGGGTCTTCTCGGCCAATACCGCGTGGCGCGACGTCAATTGATGGTTCAGCGGCATGCCCGTCAGGTGCGCGCCCACCACGGCCACGCGCACCGTGTCGGCGGGCGCCTGATCCCGCGCGATCCCGGCGGGCAACGGCACGCCGGTGGCCCCCAGCGGCAGGCCTCGTTGCGCCTGCCAATGCTTGCCGAACTGTGCCAGGGCACGGTCCTGCCAGGCCAGCCCGATCAACGTGATGCCCGACGGCAGGCCATCGGCGCGCATGCCCGCGGGCACGGCCAGCGCCGACAGGTCCGCCAGGTTGGCGAAGTTGGTGTAGACGCCCAGGCGCGAGTTCAAGGTCACCGGGTCCGCCTCCAACTGCGCGATGGTGTAGATGGACGGAGACGTCGGCACCACCAGCGCGTCGAACCCCGCCAGCGATTGATGGATCTCGCGCGTCAGGTCGGCGCGGCGGTATTCGGCCTTGAACGCGTCCAGCGCGCTGTAGTTCGCCGCCTGTTCCACAATGCCGCGCACCACCGGGTTGATGACTTCCGGCGTGTCCTTCCACAACGCCTCGACGGCGGCGAATCGTTCCGCCACCCACGGCCCTTGATACAGCAGCGCCGCCAACTCGTTGAACGGCGCGAAGTCGATGGCGGCCACTTCGGCGCCGGCCGCCTGCAAGGCCCGCACGGCGTCGTCGAACGCGGCGGCGGCTTGCGCGTCGCCGAAGAATTCCAGCGTGGCGGGAATCGCGATCCGGGGCGCCGTCGGCCACGGTAGCGATGCCCCAGCCGGCATGGCGCGCGAATACGGATCACGTTCGTCAAAGCCGCCGGCCACCTCTGCCACCAGCGCGGCGTCGGACACCGTCAGCGCAAAGATCGACACGCAGTCCAGCGTGCGGCAGGCGGGCACCACGCCCGCCGTGCTGAGCCAGCCCTTGGTCGGCTTCAACCCGACGATGTTGTTGAACCCCGCCGGCACGCGGCCGGACCCTGCGGTATCCGTGCCCAGCGAAAACGCCGCCAGGCCGCGCGCCACGACCGACGCCGACCCGGAGCTGGAACCGCCGCTGACGTACTCGGGGTTGAACGTGTTGGCCACGGCGCCATGTGGCGACCGCGTGCCGACCAGCCCGGTCGCGAACTGGTCCAGGTTGGTCTTGCCCACCAGGATGGCGCCAGCGGCGCGCAGGCGCTGCACCACGGTCGCATCCTGCCCCGGCGTATAGGCAAACTCGGGGCACGCCGCGGTGGTGGGCCAACCGGCCGCGTCGATGTTGTCCTTGATGGCGAACGGCACCCCATACAGCGGCAGGCGCGCCATATCGCCGCCAGCCGCCTCGCGCATCAGCCGCAGTCCGTCCAGCTGCTCGTCGAGCGTGGCCCGGTCCACCCGCCGTATCCAGGCGTTGTCCGCCGGGTCGTCGGGCGTGGCGGCGTAATCCGCCAACAACGTTTCGGGCTGCGCCCCGCCTTCGCGGTAGGCGGTTTGCCATTGCGCAATCGTCCAACCGGCGGTGTGCTTCTGCGTTGCTGCGGCATTCATGCTGGAATCCTTTCTTGTATACAAGTACGGATTCCCAAGCAATCGCCGTGCCATGTTGGCTGGCTTTTCCGTTTCCCCTCTGGCGGCCCCGGCCAGATCGTCCCGGCCATGCTTTTGCGGCCCGCTCCAAGCCCGCACATCCGCACCGTATCCGGGCAGGCGACGCACCTGTTTTGTGCACGCGGCACTGTTTTGATCCGCGCCGTCTCGCCATGCGCGGTCTGTGCGCCTTCGCGTAAACACCCCCTTTTCATACAGCGGCACGCCACGCGCCGCGCAGTTGGCATGCCTTTTGCTTTGAAGTCCAGGTTGTCGGGTGTTGTTCAGATCGTTCCTGCCGGCCAAGCCGGCACATTCCATCCAGGAGTCACCATGAAACGCAGACTAGCCTTGAAGCAACTGACCGCCGTGAGCCTGTTGGCCATGACCGGGTGGATGCCGCAGGTACTCGCCGCCGAAGACACCATCAAGATCGGCATCCTGCATTCCCTGTCGGGCACCATGGCCATCTCGGAAACGTCGCTGAAGGACGTTGCGCTGATGACCATCGACGAGATCAATGCCAACGGCGGCGTGATGGGCAAGAAGCTGGAAGCCGTGGTGGTGGACCCCGCGTCGAACTGGCCGCTGTTTGCCGAAAAATCGCGCCAGCTGCTGTCCCAAGACAAGGTGGCGGTGGTCTTTGGCTGCTGGACGTCGGTGTCGCGCAAGTCGGTGCTGCCGGTCTTCAAGGAACTGAACGGCCTGCTGTTCTACCCCGTGCAGTATGAAGGCGAAGAGCTTGAGAAGAACGTGTTCTACACGGGCGCGGCGCCCAACCAGCAAGCCATCCCCGCCGTGGAATACCTGATGAGCGAAGACGGCGGCGGCGCCAAGCGCTTCGTGCTGCTGGGCACCGACTACGTCTACCCGCGCACCACCAACAAGATCCTGCGCGCGTTCCTGCACTCCAAGGGCGTGAAGGACAGCGACATCGACGAGGTCTACACGCCGTTCGGCCATTCCGACTACCAGACCATCGTGGCCAACATCAAGAAGTTCGCCACGGGCGGCAAGACGGCCGTCATCTCGACCATCAACGGCGATTCGAACGTGCCCTTCTACAAGGAACTGGGCAACGCCGGCCTGAAGGCCACCGACGTGCCAGTCGTGGCGTTCTCGGTGGGCGAAGAAGAACTGCGCGGCGTGGATACCAAGCCGCTGGTCGGCCATCTGGCCGCGTGGAACTACTTCCAGTCGGTCAAGAACCCGGTCAACGAGGAATTCATCAAGAAGTGGAAGGCCTATGCCAAGGCCAAGAACCTGCCCAATGCCAGCACGGTGGTGACCAACGATCCGATGGAAGCCACCTACGTCGGCATCCACATGTGGAAGCAGGCCGTGGAACAGGCCAAGACCACCGACGTGGACAAGGTGATCGCGGCGATGGGCGGCCAGAAGTTCAACGCGCCTGACGGCTACACCATCGAAATGGACAAGACCAACCACCACCTGCACAAGCCGGTCTACATCGGTGAAATCAAGGCGGACGGTCAGTTCAACGTGGTGTGGAAAAGCAAGGGCCCGATCCGCGCCCAACCCTGGAGCCCGTACATCCCGGGCAACGAAAGCAAGCAAGGCCTCTAAGCGGAACAGCAGCCATGCACATCGCGGCAATCGCACACTTCTTGCGTCGTTTCCTTCTTGCATGGCTGCTTGCCGTGCCGTTGCTGACCGCGCCCGCGGCGGCAGCCGGCGTGGATCCGGCCTTGCTTGCGCCGCTGGCCGGCGACGACACCGACGCCAAGCTGCAAGCGATTGCCGCCTTGGGCCAACTGCCCGAACCCGCGGCCGCCGCCGTGTTGCAAGCGCTGGGTAACGACCAGCTCTATGCGACGGCGGACGGCCGCGTGCTGATCGGGACAAGCGGCGCGCAAGCCACCGACCCCGTAACCGGTGCGACAGTCGAGCTGCCCCCAGGCAGCGGCACCGTCAACATCAACAACCGCCTGCGCCGCGCCATCGAGGCCGCGCTGGCGGGCTCCCGCCTGTTCTCGGACAAACCCGGCGAACGCCTGGCCGCCGCCCGCCGGCTGCAGCAGACGGGCGACCCCGCGCGCCTGCCGATGCTGGAAAAAGCGCTGGCGTCCGAAAAGAACGAAGGCGTGCGCGACGCGCTGCTGATCGCGCAGGCCAATCTGGAATTGAAGAGCGCCGACCCCGCCAAGCGGCGTCACGCCGTGGAACTGCTGGGCGCGACCCGCAACGCCGCCTTCCGCCCGACGCTTGCCGCGTTGACGCAGGAACAGGGCGGCGTGTATGCCGAGCCGGACGCCGGCGTGCGCGAAGCCGCCGTCAACGCGCTAAAGCAGATCGACCGCCACCTGGCCACGATCGAATGGGCGGGCAACCTCTTCTACGGCATCAGTCTAGGCAGCGTGCTGCTGCTTGCCGCGCTGGGCCTGGCCATCACGTTCGGCCTGATGGGCGTCATCAATATGGCGCACGGCGAACTGCTGATGATCGGCGCCTACGTGACCTACCTGGTGCAGACGCTGTTTCGCGCGTGGCTGCCGGGTTGGTTGGACTGGTATGTGGTGGCCGCGCTGCCGCTGGCCTTCGCCATCACGGCGCTGGTCGGCATGGCGCTGGAACGCACCGTCATCCGCTGGCTCTACGGCCGCCCGCTGGAAACGCTGCTGGCCACGTGGGGCATCAGCCTGATGCTGATGCAGGGTGTGCGCACGCTGTTCGGCGCGCAGAACGTGGAAGTGGGCAATCCCAGCTGGATGTCCGGCGGCATCACGGTGCTGGGCGGACTGGTGCTGACCTACAACCGGCTGGTGATCATCGGCTTCGCGTTCTTCGTCGTGTTCCTGGTGTGGGTGCTGTTGAACCACACACGGCTGGGCCTGTTCGTGCGGGCCATCACGCAGAACCGGCGCATGGCTGACTGCGTGGGCGTGCCCACCGGCCGCGTGGACATGCTGGCCTTCGGCCTGGGGTCGGGCATCGCGGGACTGGCCGGCGTGGCGCTGTCGCAGTTGGGCAATGTGGGCCCGGACCTGGGCCGCGGCTACATCGTCGATTCCTTCATGGTGGTGGTGCTGGGTGGCGTGGGCCAACTGGCCGGCACCGTCATTGCCGCGATGGGCCTGGGCGGCGTCAACAAATTCCTGGAGCCCTACGCGGGCGCCGTCATGGCGAAGATCACCATCCTGGTGCTTATCGTGCTGTTTGTCCAAAAACGGCCGCAAGGCCTGTTCGCCCCCCGCGGCCGGAGCGTTGAATGAAACAGACCGCGCTGACCGATCTGAACCTGCTGGCTCGACGCCCCCTGTTTTCGGGCCGCGTGTGGACGGCGCTAACCGTGGCCGTAGCCCTGCTTGCGCTGCTGCCCCTGTTGAACCTGGTGTTCCCGCCGGGCCACGCGCTGCACGTGTCGGCCTATGCCGTGGCGTTGTTGGGCAAGTTCATGTGCTACGCGATGGCCGCGTTGGCGCTGGACCTGGTGTGGGGCTACGCCGGCATCCTGTCGCTGGGCCACGGCCTGTTCTTCGCGCTGGGCGGCTACGCGCACGGCATGTACCTGATGCGCGCCATCGGCCGCGATGGCGTCTACCAGAGCGACCTGCCCGACTTCATGGTGTTCCTGGACTGGAAGAGCTACCCCTGGTACTGGTCCTTCACCGAACACTTCTGGTACGCCATGCTGCTGGTCGTGCTGGTGCCGGGCGTGCTGGCCTTCGTCTTCGGCTACTTCGCCTTCCGGTCCCGCATCAAAGGCGTGTACTTCTCGATCATCACGCAGGCGCTGACCTTTGCCGCCATGCTGCTGTTTTTCCGCAACGACACCGGCTTTGGCGGCAACAACGGTTTTACCGACTTCAAGCGCATCCTTGGTTTCGACATCACCGCGCCCGGCACACGCGCCGCGCTCTACTGGATCACGCTGGCGGCACTTGCCGGCGCGCTGGTCCTGGCGCGCCTGGTCACGCAATCGAAGCTGGGCCGCGTGCTGACGGCGGTGCGCGACGCCGAAAGCCGGCTGCGCTTCATCGGCTACGACCCGCTGGGTTTCAAGCTGTTCGTGTGGACGCTGTCGGCCGTGCTGTGCGGCATCGCGGGCGCCTTGTACGTGCCGCAGGTCGGCATCATCAATCCCAGCGAAATGTCCACCGAGACCTCCATCGAGATGGTTATCTGGGTGGCCACCGGCGGACGCGGCACGTTGATCGGCCCCATCATCGGCGCCGGCGCGGTCAATGGCTTGAAGACCTGGTTCACCAGCGTGCTGCCCGAATACTGGCTGTATGCGCTGGGCCTGATCTTCGTGTTGGTGACGCTGTTCCTGCCCACCGGCATCGTCGGCCTGGCGCGCCGCGTGGCGGCCCGCTTCCAGGAGAACAAGGCATGACCAGCACGCACATCGAATCCGCCGCGCTGGACGGCGGCCCCAGCGGCGAGGCCGGCTACGGCCGCGTCAGCCCCAAGGGCCTGGACACCAGCCACGGCGCCATCCTCTACCTGGAAGGCATCACCGTCAGCTTCGACGGCTTCAAGGCGCTGAACGACCTGACGCTGGATATCGGCGTGGGCGAACTACGCTGCATCATCGGCCCCAACGGCGCGGGCAAGACCACGATGATGGACGTGATCACCGGCAAGACCCGGCCCACGGCCGGCACCGCTTTCTTCGGCCAGAGCATCGACCTGACGACCTTGAACGAGGCGCAGATCGCGCATGCCGGCATCGGCCGCAAGTTCCAGCGCCCGACGGTGTTCGAACAACACACCGTTTTCGAAAACCTGGAACTGGCAATGAAGACCGACAAACGCGTGCGGCCGACGCTGTTTTCGCGGTTGACGGGCGAACAGGCCGACAAGATCGGCGAAACGCTGGACCTGATCCGGCTGCGCCCCGAGGTGTGGCGGCCTGCGGGCCTGCTGTCGCATGGCCAGAAGCAATGGTTGGAGATCGGCATGCTGCTGATGCAGGAACCGCAACTGCTGTTGCTGGACGAACCCGTCGCGGGCATGACCGACGCCGAGACCGAACGCACGGGTGAACTGCTGAACGAACTGCGCGGACGGCACTCGCTGATGGTGGTGGAACACGACATGGATTTCGTCAACCAGATCGCGGGCGACGGCAAGGTGACCGTGCTGCATGAAGGCTCGGTGCTGGCCGAAGGGCCGATGAGCAAGGTGCAGGCCGACCCGCGCGTGATCGAAGTCTATCTGGGGCGCTGACATGCTGGACGTAAGCACGATCAACCAATACTACGGCGGCAGCCATACGCTGCGCGGCGTATCCCTGTCGGTTTCCCAGGGCGAATGCCTGGCGCTGCTGGGCCGCAATGGCGTCGGCAAGACCACGCTGCTGAAATGCGTGATGGGCGTGCTGCCCGTG
Organism: Achromobacter marplatensis; assembly: GCF_049060505.1. Lineage (GTDB taxonomy): Bacteria > Pseudomonadota > Gammaproteobacteria > Burkholderiales > Burkholderiaceae_B > Achromobacter > Achromobacter marplatensis_A. Next base: position 74,318 of record NZ_JBMGRB010000016.1, on the reverse strand, counting down.
GCCAGCGGCAACATTATGTTCGACGGCGCCGACATCACCCGCCTGGCGCCGCACCAGCGCGCCGCGCGCGGCATCGCCTATGTGCCGCAAGGCCGCGACATCTTCGCCCGGCTGACCGTGGAAGAGAACATCCTGATGGGCATGGCCACCCGGCCTGCGTCGCGCGCGCGCCGCATCCGGGAAGACGTCTTCGAATTGTTCCCCGTGCTAAAGAGCATGCTGTCGCGGCGCGGCGGCGACTTGTCCGGCGGGCAACAGCAACAACTGGCGATCGCGCGGGCGCTGGTGGCCGAGCCCAAGCTCATCATCCTGGACGAACCGACCGAAGGCATCCAGCCGTCCATCATCAAGGACATCGCGCGGGTGATCCACATGTTGCGCCAACGCGGCGACATCGCCATCCTGCTGTGCGAACAGTATTTCGATTTTGCCCGGGAACTGGCGGACCAGTTCGTCGTGCTGTCGCGCGGCGAGGTGGTGGCCAGCGGCGACCGAAGCGCCATCGACGGCGAGGACGTGCGCCGGCACCTGTCGGTCTGACGCTGCGGCGAAATGCCGCAGGCAGACCGGGATATCGCGTGCGGATGGCCCATCTGCTCCGATATAATCCGGCGCTATGTGCTTCGCTTCCTTCCTGACCCGCCCCACCCTGTGGATCGCGCTTGCCGCGATCCTGTGGGCGTCGTTGGCGCCGTCGCTTGCACATGCCTTGAGCCTTTCCCCGGGCGGCCACCATACGCTGCGCGTCAGCGTCGACTACTGCGTCGGCGAAGGCGAAACGCAATCCGCCCTGACGCTTGAAGTGCCGCGCGATGACAGCGACGGCAGCCAGGCCGACGTCCATGGCGACGGCCATCATTGCCCGCTTTGCCGCAACCCGCAGGCCGGCGTGGGCATCTTGCCCGCGCCCGTGCCGGTGCTGCCCGCCCCCGTTGGCCGCGCCATCACCTACCCGCCGCTGTTCTTCCTGGCGGCCAATCCCCTTCATGCCTGGAGCGCGGCGCAGCCGCGCGCACCGCCCGCGAACTAAACCGGCGCGGCCCTGCCACCTGACGGCGGCCGCTATCCGCGCCTGCCCGCCTTCGCCGTCGGCATGTTGCCGCGGCGCGCGTTGCGCGCCCGGTCGCGTGCCGTCACCCAGACCCTTGCGACTGGCCTGGCGATCCCCCTGCCCGCCTGCTTCAGGCGGAGTGGCGGGCGCATTGGCCGCCCCGGTTCCCGACATGAAGAAAACCACCCGCTACACCCTGCTGTTGGGCGCGCTTGCCAGCAGTTCCGCCCAGGCCCTGACCACCGAGCCCGCGGTGGAAACGCTGGCGCCCACTACCGTCTACGGCGCCGGACAGGCCGACACCGCGCCCAATGGCCCGATCAACCTGGACGCCCGCGACAGCACGGGCAGCCGCCTGGGGCTGACCCTGCGTGAAACACCCGCCAGCGTCACGGTGATCTCGCGCGAACAGATCGAAGCGCGCGGATCGCTGAACACGCAAGACATCGCGCGCGGCATCCCCGGCGTAGACAACGCATCGCCCTCCGGCAGCCCCGGTGCGGTCAGCTACCGGGGGTTTTCCGGCGGCCAGGTGACGCAGTTGTTCAACGGCATCTCGGTGCAATACGACGCCGTGGCCGCGCGCCCGGTGGACAGCTGGATCTACGACCGCGTCGAGGCCATTGGCGGCCCATCGACTTTCCTGTTTGGCGCAGGCGCGGTGGGCGGCGCGATCAACTACGTGACCAAGCTGCCCCAACGCGACACCTTCTACGACGGCCAATTCCGGCTAGGCTCGTTCGACAGCCGCCAACTGTCCGCCGGCGTGAACCAGCAACTGGCCGGCGCTCCCGGCGGCCGTGGCCATTACCTGCGCATCGACGCCAATACCGGCGCCAGCCACGGCTGGGTCGACGGCAACCATTCCCGCGCCAGCCAAGTGGCGGCCTCGTTGCTGTCCGACCTGGGCGACAACGTGACGCAGACCTTCGCCTTCGAGTACCAGCGCGAACAGGTGGACCGCCCCTACTGGGGCACGCCGCTGAAAACCGGCACAGGCGGCGTGGTGCAAGGCGCGGGCCGCATCCTGGATGGCACGCGATTCAAGAACTACAACGTCAACGACGGCCTGTACGAGCAGTCGGTACTGTGGGCGCGATCCCTGACCGAATGGCGCGTCGGCCCCGACCTGACGTTCAAAAACACCCTGTACTACTACCACGCCGATCGCGACTTCCGTAACCTGGAAAATTACCGCCTCAATGCCGGCAACAGCCGGGTACTGCGCTCGGGCGCGCTGTTGCAGCGCCACGAGCAAAGCCTGTTGGGCAACCGTGTGGAAGGCGTGCTGAGGTCGACGCTTGCCGGCTTGCCCAGCGATTGGTCCTTCGGCGCCGACATCAGCCAGAACAAGGTCACGCGCTATCCCACCAGCCTGCCGGCCCAGGTGGACGCCGTGGACCCCTATGACTTTTCGCCGGGCGACTTCTACGACATTCCTGGCATGACGCGCGGCCACACCGCCGACCGCGACAACCGCATCCGCGCGATCGCGCTAACGCTGGAAAACCGCACCGAGGTGTTGCCCGGCGTGGCAATCGTATCGGCCTTGCGCAAGGACTTCATCGACCTGGATCTGACCAATCGCCGCGCCGTCACGGCGGCATCGCCCGCCGGCGCATCCCGGCGCTATTCGCCCGTGACGGGACGCCTGGGCCTGAACTGGGAGGTCACGCCCTGGGCCTCGCTGTACGCGCAGTACGCCACGGCGGCGGATCCGCCATCCGGTCTGCTGGCCACCGCCTCGTTCGCCGACGTGCTGAATAACGACAAACTCACCACGGGCACGCAAGCCGAAGCCGGCGGCAAGTTCGACTTTTGGGATGGCCGCGGTTCAGCCACCGTATCGGTCTACGAAATCAAGCGCAAGAACATGGCCACGTCCGACCCGGACAACCCCGGCGTCAGCGTTCCTGTCGGCGCGCAGTCAGCGCGCGGCATCGAATTGGCCGCCGGACTGCAGTTGACGCCCAAGCTGTCCGTGCAAGGCAACGTGGCGTTCGTGGACCCGAAGTACGACGACTTTTCCCAATCGGTGGGCGGCGTCGCCGTCTCGCGCAATGGCAATGTGCCGACCAACACCCCCCGCCGCCTCGCCAACGTGTGGCTGGACTACGCCTTCGTGCCGGACTGGAACGCCAGCCTGGCGGCACGCTACGTAGGCCGTGCCTACGCGGACGCCGCCAACACGGTCTGGGCGCCGTCCTACACCGTGTTCGACGCGGCGCTGTCGCACCGGATCAACCGCAACGTGAACGTGACGGCCCGCGTGCGCAACCTGACCGACAAGGTCTACGCCGCCAACGCGACGCCGACGATGTTCTACCTGGGCGCGCCGCGTTCAGTGGAACTGACGTTGCAGGCGCGATTCTGACCCACAGAAATGGAGATGCCATGAGCGCCGCATTGACCCGTCCGCCCCGCCATCCCGCCGGCCCGCCGCTATCCGCCCGCGCCAAGCGCTGGCTGTACCTGATCCACCGCTGGGCCGGCATCGTGCTGTGCCTGTTCTTCGCCATGTGGTTCATCAGCGGCGTGGTGATGATGTATGTGGGCTATCCCAAGGTAACGCCGCAGGAGCGCCTGTCGCGCTTGGCGCCGCTGGATGCCGCCGCCATTGCCACGGTCACCGTCACGCCCGAGCAGGCGTTGGCAGCGGCCGGCGCCGGCGTCAACGGCGCGCCCGGCCTGAGCCTGGCCGCCACGCGCGGCGGCGCGCCGGTCTATGCCGTGCCCGCCGGCCCGCGCGACGCGCCCAGAATCGTGGATGCGGCCACGGGCGTCGTGCTGCCGCCCGCCGACGCCGCCGTCGCGCAGGCCACCGCCCGCGCCTGGTTCGGCGGCCGCTACGCCGCGCGCTACCACGGCGCCATCGTCGAAGACGTGTATACGCATTCCGGCGCGCTTGATCCGCACCGCCCGTTGCACCGCGTGGACATGGACGATCCGGACGGGACGCGGCTCTATGTCTCGTCGGCGACCGGCGCGGTGGTGTTGGACGCCACGCGCCGCGAACGCCTCTGGAACTACGCGGGCGCGTGGATCCACTGGCTGTATCCGTTTCGCGGCAATGCGCTGGACCCCTGGTGGCATGACATCGTGGTGTGGCTTTCCGTCGCGGGCGTCGCGCTGGCTCTCACGGGCACCCTCGTGGGAATCCTGCGCTGGCGCTTTTCCAGGCCCTACGCCAGCGGCAGCCGTTCGCCTTACCGCGAACGCATGATGCGCTGGCACCACCTTAGCGGCCTGCTGTTCGCCGCCGTCACGATCACGTGGATTTTCAGCGGGCTGATGTCGATGAACCCGTGGAAGCTCTTCACCAGCACGGCCGCGCCGCTGGACCGCGCGGCGTATGCCGGCGCGGCCACTGGCAGCCCGCTGGCGTCGCCCCGGGCCTTGATTGCCGCCTTGCCCGCCGCGCCGCGTGAAATGACCTGGGCGCGCGCCGCCGGGCAAGACGTGGTGCTGGCGCATGGCCCTGCCAGCGCGCCCCAGGTGCTATCCGCCACCCAGGCAACACCGCATGCCTACGCCGAGGCGGATCTGCGTCAGGCGGCCGCGCGGCTGGTGCCCCACGCGACGCTGCGCCAGGTGCAGATGCTGCGCACCTATGACCTCTACTACTACGCGCGCGATGAACATGCCATGCTGGGCCACATCGAAAAGCCCCTGCCCGTGTGGCGGCTGGTCTACGACAATCCGCAAGCCACCTGGATTTATCTGGACCCGCGCACCGGCCTGATCCAAGGCCGACAAGACCGCAGCAATCGCGTCAGCCGCTGGCTGTTCGCCTTTCTGCACAGCTGGGACTGGACCGGCCTGCTAGCGCGCCGCCCGCTATGGGATGCGCTGCTGATCTTCCTGAGCCTGGGCGGCGCCGCCCTCAGCCTGACCGGCGTGGTCATCGGCTGGCGTCGGCTGGGCAGGAAGCTGCGCGCCTGATGGCGCGTGGCCGATGCACTATGCTCACCGTCTTGCAGACGAACTATCCGCATCAAGGAGCCACCATGTCCGACGTCACCATTTATCACAACCCCAAGTGCGGCACGTCCCGCAATACGCTGGCCATGATCCGCAACGCCGGCATCGAGCCCCAAGTCGTGCTGTACCTGGAAACGCCGCCGTCCCGCGCCACGCTGAAAGCGTTGTTCAAACAAGCCGGCGTCAGCGTGCGAGACGCGCTGCGCGAAAAGGGCACGCCCTACCTGGAGCTGGGCCTGGACGATACCTCGCTGTCGGACGACGCGCTGCTGGACGCCATCGAACAGCACCCTATCCTGCTGAACCGGCCTTTCGTGTCAACGCCGCTGGGCGCGCGCCTGTGCCGCCCCAGCGAACTCGTGCTGGACATCCTGCCTGCTCCCCAGCAGGGCGCGTTCACCAAGGAAGACGGCGAGCCGGTCGTCAATGCCGACGGCAAACGCATCCAGAAGTAAAAACGCGCGGGGCGGCGCATTTTGGAAGCGGATTGACGGGAACGCGCTTTACCATCGCGGCTATCGATTATTACGCTGCGATGACGAGTCATGGATTTCCTGGAACCCCTCAACCAGTCCCTTTTTCTTCTGATCAACGCCGCCCCGGACACCCCCCTCTGGCGCATCCACGCCGCCATGGTGGTGGCCAATCAACTGATCCTGCTGGTGCCGCTGGCGCTTGCCGCGCTATGGCTGTGGGGCGGCGAGGCGCAGCGCAGTCTGGCGCTGAAGGGGTTGGCGAGTATCGCCGTCGCCCTGTTCGCCAGTTATCTGTGCGGCGCGCTGTGGCCGCATCCGCGCCCCTTCGCCATCGGCCTGGGGCAGGCGTTCTTCCCGCACAAGGCTACGTCGTCGTTTCCCAGCAACCACACCGTCATCATTGCCACCTTCGCGTGGGCGCTGATCTTTGACCGGCGCTGGGCGGGATGGGGCATGGCGGCGCTGCTGGCGGCCGCCGTCGTCGGCACGTCGCGCGTGTACCTGGGCGTGCATTTCCCGCTGGACATCGCGGGCGGCCTGATGCTGGCGCCCGTCGCGGCGGGCGTGGCCGCGCCGGTCTGGGCCCGGGTCGGCGCCCCGCTGACGCGGGCCGCCGAGGCCGTCTATCGCAAACTGCTGGCCCTGCCCATCGCGCGAGGCTGGATCCGCGCCTAGCCGGCTGCCCTGGCCGACCGCATTTGACCGACCGCATTTGTGACCGGCCGTACCTGACCGGCAGCACCTGACCAGCCGTCCTAGCGGCTGCGCCTGACCGGCGGTCCTCAGTTGATCGCGACTTTTGCGTCCTTGACCAGCTTGGCATAGTTCTCGGTGTCGGCCCCGATGCGGGCCCGCATCTGCTCCGGCGTGTCGCCGATGGGCACCGCGCCGATCTCCGCCATGCGGCGCGAGAAGTCCGGCGACTTGATGATGGCGACCATCTCGGCGTTCAGCTTCGTCACGATGTCCTTCGGGACGGCCGCCGGCGCCAAAACGCCGAACCACGTCCCCATGTTGAAGGGCTTCAACCCTGCCTCTTCCATGGTGGGCACGTCGGGCAGCGCGGCCGACCGCTTATTGGTCGTCACGGCCAGCGCGCGCAGCTTGCCGCTCTGGATATGCGCCAGTACCGGCGTGATGGTGTCGAACGACATATCGATCTGTCCGCCCAGCAGATCGGTCGTCAATGGGCCGCTGCCCTTGTACGGCACGTGCAGCAACTGCACATGGCCTTCCTGTTCAAACTGCGCGCCGATCAGGTGCTGCCCCGTGCCCATGCCATTGGACCCGTAGGTCAGCTTGCCCGGCGCCGCCCGCGCCAGCGTCAACAGCCCCTGCACGTTCTTCGCGTCCAGCTTGGGGTTCACGACCAGCACGTTGGGCACCAGCGCCACCGTCGTCACGGGCGCGAAGTCTTTCTGGAAATCGTATTGCAGGCTCTTGTAGACGCTGGTGGCGATGGTGTGGTGCACCGCGCCCATCAGCAACGTGTAGCCGTCGGGCGCGGCCTTGGCCACATAGTCCGCGCCCAAGGTGGACCCCGCGCCCGGCTTGTTCTCGACCACCACCGGCTGGCCCAGGCGCTTGGCCAGTTCCTGCCCCAGCGCGCGAGCCAGCACGTCGGTCGTGCCGCCGGCCGGGAATGGCACCACCAGGTTCACCGGCCGCGCGGGATACGGCTGCGCCATCGCGATGCCGCCCGCCAGCGGCAGGCTCAACAGGCACGCGAACGCCAGGACGCGCGCGCGTAAGACTTGCTTGGACATGCTTGTCTCCTTGGGATACGAATGGACTTCGCTTCTTGTTGTGTCGCCGGAAACCGCCCCGGGTCTTATGCCTGGGGTCTGGTCTCCGGGGAATGCCCGTCTACGCCGCCCGCGCCTGCCCACCCGCCTCCAGCTGCGCGCAGACCGCCGCCGTCACCTGCTCCGTCGTCGCGGCTCCGCCCAGGTCGCGGGTATGCAAGGCCGGATTCGCGGTCACGCTTTCGATGGCTTGCATCAACCGCGCGGCGGCGGTGTTTTCGCCCAGATGCTCAAGCAGCATGACGACCGACCAGAACGTGCCTACCGGGTTCGCCAACCCCTTGCCCATGATGTCGAAGGCCGACCCGTGGATGGGTTCGAACATGGATGGATAGCGGCGTTCGGGATCGATATTGCCGGTCGGCGCAATGCCCAGGCTGCCCGCCAGCGCCGCGGCCAGATCGCTGAGGATGTCGGCGTGCAGGTTGGTCGCCACGATGGTGTCCAGCGATGCCGGGCGGTTGACCATGCGGGCGGTGGCCGCGTCCACCAGTTCCTTGTCCCACGTCACGTCCGGGAATTCGCGGCTGACTTGCAGCGCAATCTCGTCCCACATCACCATCGCATGACGTTGCGCGTTCGACTTGGTCACGACCGTCAGCAGCTTGCGCGGACGCGACTGCGCCAGCTTGAACGCAAAGCGCAGAATGCGTTCAACGCCCGCGCGGGTCATGATGGACACATCGGTGGCGGCTTCGATGGGATGCCCCTGATGCACGCGCCCGCCCACGCCCGAGTATTCGCCTTCCGAGTTTTCCCGCACGATCACCCAGTTCAACTGTTCGGCCGTGCAGCGCTTGAGCGGCGCGTCGATGCCGGGCAAGATTCGCGTGGGCCGCACGTTGGCGTACTGGTCGAAGCCCTGGCAGATCTTCAGGCGCAGGCCCCACAGGGTGATGTGGTCGGCAATATCGGGATCCCCCGCCGACCCGAACAGGATCGCGTCCTTGTCGCGCAATGCGTCCAGCCCGTCGGCGGGCATCATCACGCCATGCTTGCGGTAGTAGTCGCCGCCCCAGTCGAAATCCTGGAACTCGAAGCGCAAGCCATTTTGGCTGGCCAGCGCTTGCAGAATGCGCTGGCCGGCAGGAATGACTTCCTTGCCGATGCCGTCGCCGGGAATGGTTGCGATGCGATACGTCTTCATGGGCCGACAGGCTCCTTGCTGATAAGGGTCTGTCGGCACTTTACCGAGCGCAGGCGCCGCGGACGGCGCCTGAATTCACAACATCTTTAACCTGGAGTTGAAAGTGGCGGTCAGTGCGCGGAATGCCTGGCCTCGTGGTCCAGCAGCCAACGCTTGCGGTGCAGCCCGCCGCCGTAGCCTGTCAGCGACGCGTTCGCGCCGATCACCCGGTGGCAGGGAATCACGATGCCGACCGGGTTGGCGCCGTTGGCCAGCCCCACCGCGCGCACGGCCGACGGCCGTTCGATGCGGCCGGCCAGGCCGCCGTAGCTGACGGTCTGCCCGCCCGCGATGCCGCGCAACGCCTGCCAGACCTGCCGCTGGAAATCCGTGCCGCCCAACGCCACGGGAAGGCCATTGATCGCCGCCACGTCGCCATCGAAATACGCCTCCAGCGCGCGCCGCGCCGCCGATACCTCAACCGCGTCCCGCACCTGCACGGCGTCTTTCCCGTACTGCCGGCGCAGCAGCGTATGCATGCGCGTTTCATAATCTTCCCAATCGACCGCCCGCAGGCGCTGTTGCGAATCCGTCAGCACCAGCATCTGGCCCAATGGCGTGGCGACGCGCTCCAAAGAGAATGTAGGGATCGGCATGGCCGGCTCCTGGTGAAGTCTCGATGCGGCCAATATATACCCCGCATGGCCGCTGGACTGGCGGTTTTCGGACACCAGTGTGGGCTTCGCAACCGTGTCCGAAAACCGCTAGATCCCGCCCCTGGCACGGCGTTAGTATCGGTGCATGGACCTGAACCACGACGCCTGCTACAGCGCCATCCAAGTGCGCGATGCCCGTTACGACGGCCGCTTCTTCACGGCCGTCAAAACGACCCGTATCTATTGCCGGCCCGTCTGCCCGGCACGCACGCCGCTATCGAAGAACGTCACGTTCTTTTCAACGGCGGCCGCCGCGCAAGAGGCGGGATTCCACCCATGCCTGCGCTGCCGGCCCGAGACCGCGCCGGAACTGGGGCCGGGACATGAACTGCCCGACAGCGTGGCGCGCGCGTTGCAATTGATCGAACTGGGCGCGCTGGACGAAGACGGCGTGGAAGCGCTGGCGCAACGCCTGGGCGTGGGCGAACGTCAGCTGCGCCGCCAATTCCGCCAACACCTGGGCGCATCGCCCGTGGCGGTGGCCCAGACGCGCCGCGTGTTGCTGGCCAAGCAGTTGATTCACGAAACCCGCCTGCCCATGGCGGAAATCGCCTTTGCCTCGGGCTTTGGCAGCATCCGCCGCTTCAATGAGATTTTCCTGGACTTGTTCGGCCGCGCCCCGGGCGAACTGCGCCGCTCCGAGAAACCCGAAATTTCCGCCGGCCTGCACGGCGAAATAAAGCTGCTGCTACGCTACCGCCCGCCCTATGACTGGGACGCCATGCTGGCCTTTCTGCGGCTGCGCGCCATCCCTGGCATCGAACACGTCACGCACGACAGCTACGCGCGCACCGTCAGCCTGGACGGCCATCAGGGTACCGTCACCGTGCGCCCCGGCACCGGCAACGCCTTGCAGGTCATCGTGCGCTTTCCCCGCCTGCAAACGCTGCCCGCGATCATCGCGCGGGTGCGCCGCGTATTCGACCTGGCCAGCGACCCCGTCGCCATCGCCGCGCAATTCGCCAATGACCCGGTCATGACTTCGCTGATCCAGGCACGGCCCGGCCTGCGCGTCCCCGGCGCCTGGGACGGCTTTGAACTGGCGATGCGCGCCGTCCTCGGGCAGCAGATCACCGTGGTCGCCGCCATTCGCCTGGCCGGCAAACTGGTGGCGGCGCATGGCACGCCCATGGCGCAGCCGGAGGGCCCATTGACCCATATCTTTCCCGAGCCCGCCGTCGTCGCCGCGGCCGAACTGGCCTCGCTAGGCATGCCCCGCAGCCGCGCCGCGACGTTGTCGGCCGTGGGCGCCGCCGCTGTCGCCGACAAGCACCTGTTCGACGCCGCCACCGGGCTGGACGAAGCCGTGGCGCGCTTGCGGCAGATCCGCGGCATCGGGGAATGGACGGCGCAATACATCGCCCTGCGCCAGTTGCGCGAGCCGGACGCGTTCCCGTCGGCGGACATCGGTTTGATCCGCGCATTGGAGAAGCTGGAATCGCGGGAAATTACCCCCGCGCAGTTGTTGGCCCGGTCCGAGCAATGGCGGCCGTGGCGCGCGTATGCGGCGCAGCACCTGTGGACGGCCTGACCGCTTAAGCGCCGCGTCGACACGTCAGCGGCATCCTGCTGAACGGTTACGTGAAAAGACCGTTTGCCGCGCAAAACATGATTAACTCGTGGTCATTGGTGACTTCGAGTTTACGCATCGCCGACATCTTCTGCGCGCTGACGGTTTTCACGCTGCGTTGCTGTTTTTTAGCAATCTCGGTCACGCCCAAACCGGAAAAAAGCTCTCGAAGCACCTCCAGCTCTTTCCGGGTCAGTTTGGCCAGGACGTCCGGCGCGCCGTCCTCCTCGCGAATCGGATTGACCGACCGAGTTCTCGGCATCGCGACGCCGTTCAGCACTCTGTCTATCGAGCTGCTCAGGTCGTCCAGGCTGCCCGTCTTTACCAGTACCGCCGCCACGCCCAGTTTGTACAAGCTTGCCGCGACCGTCGCGGACGAGATCATCGTCAGCACCACGATGCTGATGTCCGGAAAGGTCCGTCGAAGGTAGGCGATCATCCGAAGCCCATCCCCGAAACGCACAGACCCCGGCATGTTGTAGTCGGTGATGATCACGTCCGGCCGCAGACTCGACATCAAATCCACCAACTGGTCGGACGAACGCGCCTCGCCCAGGATCTTGTAGTTCGGATATCGGGCCAGCGCATGGCGCACGCCCGCGGTCGCGATGGGGTGGTCGTCCGCAAGAATGATGGATGTGCTATTCACTGCCCCTCTCCTGGCTTTCGCCGCGATGCGATTGCGGCGTCCTGGCCTGCAACCGGTCAAGCAGTGCCTCCAGCGCGTCAATAAAACCCGCTACGCGCCGCGTGGACTCCCCATCCTGGGGGCCCTCGTGCAATTGGTTTTCGATATCCTGGCAGCGCGCGGCCAATTGCTCCTGGTTGCTCATGACCAAACCGCCACGGACCCGATGCAGGGCAGATTTCAGGCCCGCATGGTCGCCGTCCCGCGAACACCGCCGCATCAGGGCAGCATCCTCTTCCATGGCGGACAGGAAGATGCCAAGCATGAAGCTGGGGATCTTTCCGGCGGCATCGACGCCATCTGGCGCGGCGTCAAACACCTCGGGCGCCTCAGCGAGGCCTGGCGCGCCATCCGCAACCACCCGCAGCAGGCAGGTCTGCAACGTCTGGAGCTTTATCGGCTTCACCAACCAGGCATCGATGCCGGACTGCCCGCCCGCGCCGCCACCGCTCGGTTGCGCATTGGCGGTGACACAAATGATGGGTTTATTCATCCCTTGCTTGCGCAGCCGGCCGATCAGCTCGGGGCCGCCCAGCCCCGGCATATTAACGTCGGTCAACAACAGATCGAACTTCTCGTTGGACCACGCCTTCAATGCGGCCACGCCATCGCTGCACAACGTGACGGAACATCCCAACGATGTCAGTTGGCGCTTCAGCACTTCCTGATTGATGGCGCTATCTTCGGCCACCAGCACACGCAATCCCAGGCCTCGCAGCCGCTGCGTCGGGTTGGCGTCGGCTTCCGTAAACGGCTGGGCGGGGATGCCGCTGTCCGAAACGTGATGCGCCGGCGGCGCGTCGTTTCGATGCCTGGCCACGATCACCAGGGCATCTGCCAAAGCGCCCAGCGAATAGCTGCTGACCCGGACGGCATTGGGTTGCCGCTGAGGTTGCAACGGGCCTTTTTCCGTGGCGATGATCTGCATGCCGTGCCACAGCATCGGCGGCGTCAAATCCGGCGACACGTTCAGCAGTACCGCCCCGCCGTCCGCTTTCTGTAGCGCCGTGGCCTCTGTGTTGCATTGCACGCCCCATTGCTCGAGCCACTGCCGGTAATGGCGCCGGAGTTCCACCGTTGGCGCGCGAACCACCACTTCCAGGTCATGCAGATCTTCGGCGGGTTCAACCGCAATCGCGGCATCGACCAGCGGAAAATCGATCGTGACGGAAAACGTGCTGCCAACGCCGAGTTTGCTCACCACATCGATCCTTCCGCCCATCAACTCGACCAGGCTTTTGCAGATCGCCAGTCCCAGGCCGGTGCCGCTGGTCATGCCCGGCTCGGCATAGACCTGAAAGAAGGGGTCGAACAGCTTGGATTGGTCTTCATCCGGGATGCCGATGCCGCTGTCCGAAATGCGCCAGACCAGGGTCGCGCGCGTATCGCTCGCATGGTGCAGGTCCAGACTGATCCGAAGCCGGCCGACTTCCGTGAACTTGATGGCATTGCTAAGCAGGTTGCTCAGTATCTGGCGAATGCGGTCCGCGTCTCCCCGCACGGCACGCGGGATCCGAGAATGGACCACGCAGTGCAGGGACAAAGCCTTATTCGAAGCCGTCGCCGTGTAGGCCTGCGTCACCATCTCCGTCAGTTCCAACGGCGAGAATGTGTCGATTTTCAGTTCTACGACACCCGATTCGATCTTGGACATATCAAGCACGTCCCCGATGATGCCCAGCAACATGCCGGCGGACCGTTGGGTGGTGTCCAGATAGCTCTTTTGCTCAACGGACAGCGGTGTTTCGGAAAGCAGCTCCAACGTGCCCAGCACACCATAGAGCGGGGTGCGAATCTCATGGCTCATCGTTGCCAGGAATACGGATTTTGCGGCGCTGGCTTGGTCCGACACTTGTTTGGCGGTCGACAGCGACTCTTGCGCCTTGACGTGCGCGGACACATCGGAAAAAGTGCAGAGCAATGCGTCGTGGTCTTCGTATCGGGTTTGCGCGAAATAGCCGGAAAGATGGCGGTTCTTTATATTCAAAGACACGGATTCTTCAGTGGTGTCACCCTGGGCATAACGGTTGACCCAGCTGCGGCCAAGCTTATTGAGTTCGTCTTTATCGCCCAGCCATTCGCTAGCCAGCGCATTCGCCCTGAGTATTTCGCCCGACGGACGACCCAACACGCACATGGCGACTTGCGCGACATCGATTACGCCGCGCGCAAATGCTTCGCTCTCTTCGATTCGCTGGCGCTGTTTATACACAGGCTCGTAATACCGCTTGAAATACCACTTCATGAACAACAAGGCCACCACGCCGCTGACCAGCGTCAGCATGGCAATAGCGGCCAGCTGCCGATACAGCGTATCGAAGATCGTTATATACGACAGCCGGTATTCTGCTGCCCAGCCGTTCTGGCTTTCCGTTCTTAAGATGGACGCATCGTGCAGCAATTCAACGCCCGGAATCAGGGCGCGAGGCGGCGCGATCTGGGGAGTCAATACCCGACCGTCCTGAGAATGGATCTCGAAAGAAGGGCTTTCTTTCCCGTCGGCAGCGGAAATATGGGGAAACTGCGGCGCATCCGCAAAATCCAACGTGGCCGCAATCCACCATTCTCCGCGAGTGATGGAATCAGGGTTCAAGCTATCCTTGATTTTGGCATAGGCGGCAAGCATCGGGCCGTTTTGCGCGTGGGCCGCCCCGCCCCAATAGACAACACGATTGGCGCTTCCCCTGCGCTCACGCATCGTTTTCACCAAGTTATCCGGATCACGCACGCAAAGATGCGAGGCGCCAATCAGCGCATCGGCGTCTTCTCGAGTGCATCCAAACACAACTCGACTGCCGTTCTTCAAATCGAATAACGCAATTGGCACCTTGCCCAGAGACGTCGTATTCAAGCTTGACCGAAAGCGCGACAGAACCAGGAACGCGAACATCGAGATTCTTCTCGCCTCATCGCGGTTGGCAGCCTCATCACCGCGTGTCGGAAAAACAATCTGCAGCGTCAGACCGGTTACCCGATATACGGCCGAATACGTCTCGGTAATCGACTCATCGCTTGGCGTCTGCCGCTTTAGATCCATGTAATACATGGTCGGCGGAAATTTATCGATGGTCTCTACTTCGATTGCTCTCAATAGCGACGTCTGCAACGCAGAGATATCGTCAACGACGTGATGAAAATGCTCACGCATCTCTTTCTTTTCTATACTGATTTCCCGGGTGACGGTCCAGTAGAAAAGAGATATCGTCATGACAATAAGAGATGCCGCCAGCAAGACCAAGCCTTGTAGCCCGCGATTCGTATGGGTGGACATGAGGAGCAATGGAACGTAAATCCGACCAAGTGGGGCGCCAGCGCTATTAGCCTTGTTGGTGTCGAATGTATTGGCTAATTTCGGCAAAAACAAGAAGATTTTGCTTATGCGTCCTGGCAGGCCGCAGCGCCTGACCACAACGCGCCCGAATCGGGTAAACGTTTATAGACGGCTGCCGTGTTCGTCGAGTTATCCCAGCAATCGCCATGCAAACGGATTGCCATCAAATTTACGTCTAACGCCTCGGCGACGTAGAACCCCTGTACGGCCGTGCAGTCCAGCTGTCTCAATAGTTCAAGCTGTTCACGGGTTTCCACCCCTTCAGCAACGACCGCGATACCCAGGCGGCGTCCCAACGTAATGGCACTGTCCAATATGGCCCGTACTTTATCGTCATTGACGCAGTCTTGAATCAATGACCGGTCGATTTTCAATTCGGTGAACGGCACCGTAAGCAGATTATAAATAGAGCTGTACCCCTGCCCGAAGTCATCTTGGGCCAGCTTGAAACCCATCATGCGCAACCGGCAAGCGCCTGCATGAAAATCACTTAAATGGCTGGTAGTCGTTCCCTCTGTAAGCTCAAAGCAGATACTTTCCGGATCGCCCCCTGCGGCGCGCACGTTTGCCAGCAACCTGTCGGGCAGCGCGCGGTCGTCAAGCAGATGCGTCGGCAAGTTGATCGACACGGGAATGGAATACCCAGCGACCCGCCAGTGTTTTTGTGCCGCGATGGAAAACGACACAATACTGTTCAGCAAGCGCTCTTCCAGGCCATGAAAACTCAATGACGGCAAAAACTCCCCGGGAAAGCTGATAGTTCCATCGTCTCGCACCCATCGGGCCAGGGCTTCCACTCCACAGACAGAATCATCGATCAAGGCCAGCTTGGGCTGAAACCAAGCTTGTATTTCCCCATTATCCAATGCGCTCAACAGCGTATCTCTATCTTCGGAAATCCCTCGGGGCGGCTCTAACAACACACCTTGGGGTTGCTGCAGTTGTTTTAGCATCATGTCAATATCGTCGGCGGATACCGGCTTGCATATTTGCGCGATCACGCGTAAGCCCAGCAATTTGGCAACGATGCAAGCGCTGGCAAGCAACCGTTTGGGGGATGCGCTAACCAGTGCAATCGCTGGCGGGTTTATCAATTCCGAAAGACTCTGAATAAGCTGAACCCCATCCAGCCCGGGCATCATCAAATCGGTTATCACCAAATCAAAACGGTGTGAACGGAGTTTTTCCAAGGCATCCCACCCATTCAGCGCCGTCTCGACATGCCCGGCGCGGGCGTGGCGCATCAGGTGGACCATATATTCGAGCTGAAGCGCGTGGTCGTCGACGATAAGTATGTTCAAACGGGGCATGGGAATAGGTAAGCCAGTACGATTGAACGAAGTCTAGATCAGGGCGCTGGCAAATTCTGTCAGACAGATCTCAAATTTCGGCGCCGGGAGGTAGCCGCCCAAGCGAAATCCGGCGACGAATCACCCGCTGCGCAACAGGAGAAAATCGTCGACCAACGGATGAATCAGCCGCCGTTGTTTTTTATTAGTCAGAAAAAAATATGAGATTTGTCTGATTTATCAGTGCGGGTTTGTGTTGATACGCTTCGTTCGTCGATAGAAGTTCCTTAGGAATTTTGCGACAACCGACTCACAGACACCCATCGATCCCATGAAAAAAACCCTCCTCTCCGTCGCAGTTCTTTCGATTGCTTCCTTTTCCGTTCAAATCGCCCACGCCAACGACGGCAAGATCACTTTCAACGGGAATGTCACTGCGCAGACCTGCCAAATCAACAAAGACAGCAGCAAAGACTTTGAAGTCACGTTGCCAACCGTATCCACCTCGACACTGTCAGGTGCTGGGAAAACCGCCGGAACCACGCGCTTCGAAATCTCGCTGACGGAATGCTCGGCGGGTATCACCAACGTGCGGGCCTTCTTCGAACACGCCAATGGCACCACGACCGATGGCCGCTTGAAAAACTCGTCGGCCACCGGCGCAACCAACGTTGAAATCGAACTGGTGCGTGGCGAAGATGTATCGCCCATCATTGTCGGCGCTCCGGTCGCCACGCAAGGCGTGTTGCCCGTTACCGTGATTGAAGGTAATGCGAAGCTGGTCTATGCAGCCCGTTACTACGCGACCGGCGCGGCTGGCCCCGGCCCCGTGGTGGCGCAGACCGTCTACACCATCGCTTACCAATAATCCCGTAGCACTGCTACGCGTGGGGCGGCGCCGCTGCTGAGGTCAATGCTGCCGCCGCCCTCACGGAAATCCGATCATGACCCGACACTTTATCCAGATCCTGTCTTTGGCACGCCGGTACCTTGCCTTGCTGCTAGGCACAGTGCTTCTGCCGCTTAATGCGGGCGCCTCGATAGTTGTCAACGGCACCCGCCTGGTTTATCCGGCCGCAGAGCGAGAAATAACGGTAAAGCTTGAAAACGACGGCAAAAGCGCTTCCCTGGTACAGGTTTGGCTGGACGATGGGGACCCAAAAAAGAATGCCGCGGATATCAATCTGCCATTTCTTATTACGCCGCCAGTGGCAAGGGTGGACACCGGAAAATCCCAAACGATCCGCATGATGTTTGCCGGCGCCCCGATAGAGGGGGACAAGGAATTGGTGTACTGGTTCAATGTTCTGGACATTCCAGCCGGTGCGACAGACACCGGAGAAAATAAGCTGAAATTGGCGTTTCGTACTCGTATCAAACTCTTTTACCGCCCATCCGGTTTAAAAGGGAGCGTGGACGACGCCCCGCAGTCGCTGGAATGGAAGCGGGAACCCGACGGCCTTCGAGTTTCGAATAACTCGGCCTACCACGTTACTTTTTCGTCGGCGACGCTGCGCGGCTCCAACGCCCAGATTAACTTCGAAGAGCGATTCATGATCAAACCGGGCGAGTCATGGCAGTTGAAAACGTCGGGCTTGCAGGTTAAATCCGGCGACGCCCTGGATAT
The DNA here is from genome assembly GCF_049060505.1 of Achromobacter marplatensis. Taxonomy (GTDB): domain Bacteria; phylum Pseudomonadota; class Gammaproteobacteria; order Burkholderiales; family Burkholderiaceae_B; genus Achromobacter; species Achromobacter marplatensis_A. The sequence goes on along the minus strand of NZ_JBMGRB010000016.1, from coordinate 56,658 downwards.
AAAAATAATCAATGACTATGGTAGCATCACGGACATACAGGCGCAGGTTCGATAAGCGCCACTGATCCGACCGTCAAGCTTCCGATAAGCGCCAACGCGCCTATTTCTATATTCAAGCCGGCCCATTTTCCTGCGCCTGCCCACCATACATCGCGAACTCAACATGACACGTCCGCAATCTGCTGGATTGGACGGTGGGAGAAGTCTTGCCATCCGTTTGATCAGCCTGGGAACGCTGGCCGTCGCAAGCAGTTTTCCGGCATTTGCCGACAAGGTGAATTTCAACGCCGAATTCCTGCGCGCCACGGGCGGAACAGGCATTGACGTCAGCGCGTTCGAGACGGGACCGGTCGTACTACCGGGTTCATACAGCGTGGACGTATATCGGAATGGCGAATGGCTGGGCCGCCAGACCTTGCAGTTTATTCAGGACCTGGGGCAGCAGAGCGCAAAACCCTGCTTCAACGCAGCGTTGCTGCTCTGGCTGCGCGTGGATATGACCAAGGTCGCGCTAGCGCCCGGCACCGCGGAAAGCGCCTGCATCCGCCTGAATGAGGTTCTTGCGGGGTCGACGATTGCCTATGACTCGGGCGAACAACGACTGGATATTCAAATTCCCCAGGTGTTGATAGCGGCCGGGTCGCGCGGCTATGTCGATCCGGCGCTCTGGAGCCATGGTATTCCCGCCGCCGTCTTGAACTACAGCCTGAGTCATTACTCAAGCCACGGGAACAACGGCATGGACGGGTCGGACACCTATCTGGGCATCAATGCCGGGTTGAATGCCGGCGCCTGGCGCCTTCGCCACCAAGGCAGCTTCACGCGGGACAGGCGGGGCGAACAAAGTTATCAAAGCGTGCAGACATACATTTCGCGCCCGATCGCATCCTGGGGCGCCCAATTCAGGGCGGGCGACGCCTTTACCGGGGGCCGCCTGTTTCCCAGTTGGGGCTTCCGCGGCGTGCAGCTCAACACCGATGAAAGAATGGTCCCCCAATCGCAGCGCGGCTATGCGCCGATCGTGCGGGGTATTGCCAATAGCAATGCGCGGGTGCGGATCAGCCAAAGCGGCAACGTCATCTACGAAACAACCGTGCCCCCCGGCGCGTTTGAGATCTCGGACCTGTACCCGACGGGCTTCGGCGGCGACTTGACGTTGGAAGTCCTGGAAGCGGATGGGCGTGTGTTCGAATCCAGGGTCCCCTATGGCGCGGTGGTGAACTCGCTGCGCGAGGGCGCGTCCAGATATCAGATCACCGCGGGCACGTATCGCAATCGCACCTTGTCCGACGAACCCGCCTTTTTTCAAGGAACCTACGAGCACGGCTTTTCCAATTTCTTGACCGGCTACGGCGGCTTGATCGGGGCACGCGCCTACCAGGCGGCGCTCGCGGGCGTGGCGTTGAATACTAATTTTGGCGCGTTCGGCGCGGACGTCACCGGCGCGATCGCGGACATTGATCCGGACTCGCGCAGCCGCGGGCACAGCATAAGACTGAGCTATTCCAAATTCCTGGAGCCCACGGATACGAACATTCTCCTGGCGGCATACCGGTACTCCAGCAGCGGCTACCGGGAATTTGAAGAAGCGGTGGCGCTTCGGCAGCTTTCGCGCGGAGATGGCGGATTGCCAGACTATCGCGGTCTGCGGCGCAATCGGCTGCAGTTGAATGTGTCGCAACAATTTGCGCCCTCTTACGGCTCGATGTACCTCTCGGGCTCCGTCGAGGACTACTGGGATAGAGGCGGTCGGGGCACCGAATTCACCGCCGGCTATAGCAATAGCTACCGTCTGGTGAATTACTCCCTGTCGTTGGGACGCCGCCTTGATGTGTTGACCCGGAAGTGGGAAAACCAAGTGACACTGAACGTGTCGTTTCCCATCGGCAGCAATGGCCACGCCCTCTATGCGTCCACCTCGGTCCAGCATTCATCGAACGGAACATCGAACGTTTCGCAATCCGTGTCAGGCACGGTGGGCGAGCGCCGGGCGCTGAGCTATAGCCTGACGGCATCCGCCCAGCGCAGCGACTATGACCACCAAGCGGTGGCAAGCGGCAATGTGAACTATGTGTTCCCTGCGGCCACGCTTAATGTGAATGCCAGCGCGGGCGGGAATACGCGCCAGATGGGTGGCGGGTTGACGGGCGGTTTGGTCGTGTATGGAGGAGGCATCGCATTCTCTCCGGTGCAAGGCGACACATATGCCATCGTCGATGCGCCCGCCGGCGCGGGCGCACACATCCAGAACCTGAACGGTTTGCGTCTGGACGCCAGTGGCAAGGCGCTGCTATCGAACCTGACGCCCTACGAGATCAACACGATCACCGTCGACCCCAAAGGGCTGCCGCTGGGTGTCTCTTTCCAGACCACGGAACAGCGCGTCGTGCCGACGGAAGGCGCCGTGCTGCGGGTGCCGTTTGAAAGCCAGCAAATGGGACGCGCAGCGGTATTGGAGGCGCGCCGCGCGGACGGAACGGCCTTGCCGTTTGGCGCCCAAGTCCTTGATTCCGCGGGCCAGACCGTCGGCGTGGTCGGCCAAGGCAGCCGCGTCATCGCCAACGCCTTGGCCAAGGACGAAGGCGTGCTCAATGTGCGCTGGGGCGGGGCCAACGATGAGCACTGCCAGCTTGCTTACCGGCTATCGCCGGCCAAGATTGGCGAACCCATTGTTGTCGCGCCCAATTTGCTATGCCGCCCCGAGAACGACATTAAAAACTGATCGAAAATGCAAAACACCAGAATCGCTGTCATCGCAGCCGCACTTGCCGTCCTTGGGGTTTTCGCCGATCAGCGGCCTGCTTCGGCCCAGTCCGTTCGCTGCACGTCGCTAAAGACTAACGCCGAAACGCTGAACACGCCGCGCACGATCACGATCCCCCGCAACATCAGGGCGGGGATCATCACGCTGACGCCATGGGTTAAGAGCCAACCCACAGGAAATTTAGCGCAGTGCACGTTTAGCGGCGCGGCACAAGATTACGGCGGCGGGTATGGTTTCGGGACCGACGCCGTGAACTCCGGGTATGTGTACGCAGAGACGGATAACACCTATCCCATATACAAGACATCTGTGCCCGGCATTGGATTCGTGGCACGCGTAGACGTGCAATCCGGGCAATGTCCGCTTTCAAGTTATCCCGTTCGCGGTCCGCAATCGCTGGCTGGCGCGTTGTGCAATCCTGGCACGCTGCCCCTGCCGACACCATTCTACGTGCGAGCCACTGCCGCAATTCGGTTTGTGAAATATCTGAATACTGCGCCAGCCGGCGGCGTCATATCCGCGCAGGCGCTCATGAAGGGCCGTATAGCGACCAGGTCCGGACCGATGGGCACTCATATCGAATACGGGAATTTTGATAATTACATTTCAATTCCGAATATCGAGATCACCGTGGGTACGTGTTCGACCTCGGATCAGGACATAGCACTAGGCGATCATACCCAGTCGTCTTTTGTCAGAGCGGGCTATACCACAAAGCCCACTTATTTTTCGTTGAAACTGGACAACTGCTCAGCAGGAATGAGCAGGATCCGCTATAGGCTGGATGCGACAACCACAATAATAAATCCCGCACAGGGCGTGGTCGCGCTGGACGCAACATCCGCGGCCAAGGGACTGGGAGTCCAGCTTCTGGATGGCAAGGGCGACCCCTACAAATTCGGACAGTGGACGACGGTAGGCGAATACACCGGACAAGCAGGATCTTTCAGCATCCCCTTCCGAGCCAGATATTATCAAACCGCCTCCACCGTATCTCCCGGCCCCGCCGGCGTAAGCATGATTTTGATGATGAGTTATGAATAGCGTCATCGGAACCGATATCTGATTGGGCTTTTTTTTGCGCTTTCTTGATAGAAGGCGTCTTGTGATGGTAATGACCCCATGCGTATCGACCGTTCATACCTCAGCACGATGACAATCGCGAAAACAGCGGCGGATGCAGCATGCCAAGGTCCGCTGGAGTGCCTGAGCTCGTCGGCCAGAACGTCATGCCTGGCCGCGAGTCTTGGCGCCGGCCTGCCGCGCACGACGCTGATCGAACGTCTGATGCGAGAGCACAACTGGACCCACCTTTGCGCATGGAGACACGCGCATGGTTATTCAAAATCAGAGGTGGCAAGCCGTCTTGGCGTGCACCGGATGACCTATGAACTGATTGAGGACGGCACGGTCGATCTAGGCCCCTGGTTAGCCCCCGCCCTGGAATGGATACTGGTTAGCGCGATAGATAGGAAAGCACATCCGAATCGCCGCTAGCCGCTGTCACACGCCCTTTCCGCAGCTCTGCTAGACTTCGACTTCTCTTTGGGGAGTAGCCTCCTTTCAGCACGATCTGAAAGGGCTTACGTCAACATTCTTGGCCCTAGCCGGCCATGGCGTAAGCGGCATTTGCGCTTGGCGAGACCACGGACTTTTCACGCGACGCTGGGCGAAGTGAAGGGTCTGTGCCGTTCTCGCCCAGTTGGACCCCGCTTCCCATGAATGTCATCTCCATCATCGTCCTTGCGTTCGCCATGTCGACGGACGCGTTCGCGGCCGCCATCAGCAAAGGCGCCGCCCTGCACAAACCCCGTCTTCCGGAAGCGCTGCGCACGGGAATCATCTTCGGCGTGATCGAAGGGATCACGCCTGTGATCGGCTGGGGGCTCGGTTCCGTCGCGGCAACGTTCGTGGCCGATTGGGACCACTGGATCGCGTTCTCGATGCTCTGTATTCTTGGGGTGCTGATGATCCGCAACGCCTTCAAGGAAGCCGACGAAGACGCGGCGCCAGTTGTCCGCCATTCTTTCTGGCTGCTGGCGGCGACCGGGTTCGCCACCAGCATCGACGCAATGGCCGTGGGCGTGGGCCTGGCGTTCGTCGACGTCAACATCGCCGTGGCGGCCATTGCTATCGGTCTGGCCACGACGTTGATGGTGACGATCGGTGTGATGCTGGGCCGCGCGCTGGGCAGCGTGGCGGGCAAGCGCGCCGAAGTGTTGGGCGGGATTGCGCTGATCGGCATCGGCTCGGCGATCCTGTACGAGCACCTGACGGCGGCGGCAGCCGTGTGACGCGCCACCGGGGCAAGGCCGCTTCAATACAAGATTTCGGCCTCCTGCGCCATCCACATGGCGCGATACCGGCCCTGGATCCGCAGCAGCTCGGCGTGCTTGCCCGACTGCGTAATCCTGCCGTCCTCGAAGACCAGGATGCGGTCGGCGGCAACGATGGTCGAAAGGCGGTGGGCGATGACGATGACGCTGCGTTGCCGTACCAGGGCATCGATAGCCGATTGCACGGCCAACTCGCTTTCGGTGTCCAGCGCGGCGGTGGGTTCGTCCAGGATGACGATGGGCGCGTTTTTCAGGATGGCGCGGGCAATGGACAAGCGTTGGCGTTCGCCGCCCGACAGCCGGTTGCCCGCTTCGCCCAACCGGGTCTGCCACCCTTGCGGAAGACGTTCGACAAAATCCAGGCAATGCGCCGCACGCGCGGCCGCGCGGATTTCCGCGTCGGTAGCCTGCGGCCGCGCCATGCCGATGTTGGCAAGCACCGTATCGTCGAAAAGATGCACGTCCTGGAACACCGTGGACACAAGACCGTTGATTTCCGCCGGCGGTATCCGTCGCAGATCGACGCCGCCGATCATGATGGCGCCCGTCTGAGGATCGGCGTGCCGCATGAGCAAGCGCGTGAACGTTGTTTTTCCCGAGCCCGATGGACCCACCAGCGCGGTCAGGCCTCGCGCCGGCAAAGTCAGTTCGATGCCGCGCAAGGCGGGCGCCGTGGCGCCCGCGTAGTGGAATCCCAGGCCCTCGACGCGAATAGCGGCATCACGCGGCGCATCGTCGGACACCGGCCATTGCGGTAACGGCGCAACCGACAGCACCGCCTCGACACGGGCGAGCGCGGCTTCAATCAGCGCGAAGATGGCGGTGAAGGATACGAAGGTCGCCATCGGTTCGGCAAAGCGCACCACCAACACCAGCACGGCTGCCAACAACGCGGCGTCCAGGGTGCCTTGGGCCACCCAGAGCGCGCCGCACGCCAGGACCCCAAGCAGGCCGAGTTCGATTACGCTGGCGATCATCAGGTCAGGTTTGGCCCCGCGTCGGTGCGCGTCGCGCTGCACGCGCTCCACCGCGTCGAAACGTTGGCGCAAGCGCTGGTTTTCGATGCCGGCGCGCCCGGTCGCCATACATACCGGAACCCCCTGCATGTACTCCAGCAGTTCGGCGCTCAGGGCTTCGTTGGCCAGTCCCGCCGCCGTCATACCCCGATCCAGCGCCGGCCGGCGCCAACGGTAAAGCGGGATGATCGCGGGAAACACCAGCAGCAGCGCCACGCCCATGCGCCAATCCAGCGTCAACAACGCCAAGGCCGTCATGGCGGGCGTCACTACCGCGCCCAGGATGAGGTTCACCACTGTCAGCACGTAGTTCATCTGTTCATCGACGCCCCCAAGCAACTTGGCGGCGATGTCGCCGGTGCGGTGGCGTTGCAAGGCTTCCAGCGGCATTCGCCGAAGTTGCTGCCCCAGACGGATACGCAGGTCATGCGAGGCGGCCGCCATATGGCCCTGGTAGTCAAAGCCCTGTGCGCGCCAACGCACGACGGTGGCGCCCAGCGCCAATAGCGAAAAGGCCACGAGCCAGGCCGCCAGCGTGCGCCACGAAGCGCCATGGACGACGGCGACGAAAAGCGGCGCGATGCAGGCAAGCGCCACGCCTTGCAACATCGCGGCCGCCAGCAGCAGCACAAGGCTAGCGCGCAGGCGGCCGGCCTGCGGACCCGCGCTGCGCATCAGGCGCCGATAGGTTTCGGACCACGAGGCCGGACGATTGCTCATGGCTGCTGTTCTCCCAAGGTCCAAAGGCGGGCGCGCTGGTGGTTGTTCCACAGGCGGGCATAGAGGCCGCCAGCGGCGATCAAGCCGTCATGCGTGCCGGTTTCGGCCAAGCGGCCGCGGTCCAGAACCAGAATCTGGTCGGCGTGGCGGACGGCATTCAGGCGATGCGCGACCATGATGACCGTCTTGCCGCGCATCAACCCAGCCAGCGCGGCGCCCACGGCACGTTCGTTCTCGGGGTCGGTCGCCGAGGTGGCCTCGTCCAATACAAGAATCGGCCGGTTCATCAAGATGGCGCGGGCGATCGTCAGGCGCTGGCGCTGCCCTCCCGAGAGGTTATTGCCGCCTTCGCGCAATACGGTGTCATACCCGTCGGGCAGCGCCGTAATGAAGTCGTGGGCCTGCGCGGCAGCGGCGGCGCGCTCGATATCGACGCGCGTGGCGTCGGGCCGGCCCATGGCGATGTTCTCGGCGACACTGCCCGAGAACAGGAAGGCATCCTGAAAAACAAAAGCGACGTGCTCGAACAGCGCTTCGCGCGTCATGTCGCGGACATCGACGCCGCCGATGGTCACGGCGCCCGCATCGACATCCCAGAAGCGCGCGATAAGCCGCGCCACGGTGCTCTTGCCTGCGCCCGACGGGCCCACCAGCGCCGTTATCCGTCCCGCCTGAGCGGTGAAGGTCAGGTCATCAAGCGCCCGCTTTCCGTCGTAGGCGAAGGTCACTCCCTGACACCTGACCGCACTGTCCGCGGGACGCCTTTGCGGCGCGCGCGCCGGCGGCAAAGGGGCGATGTCCATCACCTGCTGGATACGGGCCACGCTGAGTTTGGCCCGGTCGATCATGTGGGCCAGCGACATCATCGGGAACATGGCCTCGGCCATCCCCATCCCGAACAGCAACGCGGCCAGCCAGGTCGGAAATGTCAATTGCCCCTGCGTGATCAGCCAGGCCCCGGTCCACAACAGCAGGCCCAGCGTGGGCAGAGGCCCCAGCAGCGCAATGGAAAAACGCGCCGGAAAGCTGGCTGCGCGATACCAGTGCGTCAACATGGCCAGATAGCGCTCCAGTGCTTGATGGTAGCGGCCGAACGTGGTCTGCCCGGTATCGAAGGTGCGAACGACCGGCATGGCCTGAACGTATTCGACGACTGCCGCGCTGACCTGCTCGCGCGCCTCGTGATAGCGGCGGGTCATGGCGTCGCGCCCGCGCATGGCCCGCGACAGCACGCATCCGCCCGCCGCCAGCACGCCGACACAGACAAGCGCCAGACGCCAGTCCAGCGCAAACAACAGTATGGCGCTGGCGACCGGCATGGCGTAGCCCCGCGCATAGAGCGGCGTGCTGTCCGCGACGAATGTATGCAGCGCCTGGACATCGTCATGCACCACTTTGGCAAGCGCGCTGCTTCCCAGCGCTTGCGTGTCGCCAAAGGACAGGCGCGCGATATGCCGGACCAGGTTGGTGCGCAGGATGACCTCCAGGCGGAAGGCCGCGTAGTGCGATTGATTGAACGCCTGCAAGCGCAACACATACGCCAGCACGGTAAAGGACAGCGCGGCCGCGAACTCGCGCCAGGGAAATACCCCGGATGCGCGCGTCAGCGCCTGAACCGCCCATGCCAGGCTGGCCAGCGCCGCCATGCTGCACAACACGCCGATCACCGCCAAGGCCATGGCCAGCCGTATTCGGCCGCGAACCGGATGCAGGATCTTCCAGGGCTTGCTCATGCGGTCCTCCGAGGCGTCCAGCGCAGGCTGGCGGCGGCCGCCAGCAACGCCAACACCACGGCCGCCGCCACTACCCCGCCATAGCCGATGCGCGCGGCCAGCATCGCGCCCGCCGACGTCAGCAACATCACGAAGCACTGGCTCAGGCTGACCTGCAGGGTGTAATCGGTCGAGGGGCTTGCCGCGGACGACTGGTCCATCATCAATGTCGCCAGCACGGTCGCGGCCGGGTTGTAGAGCAGAAAGTAAGCCACGACGGCCGACCCGGCCACGGCGGCGGATCCCCATCCCATCGCGGGCAGCGCCAGGAGGCCGATACCCAGCAGTTGCAGCAGCGCGGCCGCGACCATGGCGCGGCGACGCGAGTAGCGCCGCAAGAGGCGGCCATAGGCCAGCGCGCCGGCCACACCCGCCAGCGACCCCAACACATTGACGACCAGGCCGACGCTTTCCAAGGTCCACCCGGCATCGATCAGGGATGGCATGACGATCGAATAGGCCAATGCGCTGCCAGCCGGATAAATCAGCAGCAACAGCAGCAGACGCAGGCGCCCCGGCGCGCGCCAGAACCCGATAAGACGGGAGTAGCCGGCAGGCCGCGCCGGCCGCGGCCATGCGGGTTCCTGGTAGCGCAGCAACTGCAGCCACGACATCGCGGTCAGGGCCGCCAGCGCCAGGCAGCAGCCGGTCCATCCGATAGTCGGATATAGCATCAGCATGGCCCCGCCGCCGACCAGGTTGCCCACTAGCCCGCCGCCGATTTGCAGCCCGTTTCCAAACCCGCGGTCCGCAGCGGTGAGCAGGCGGCAGGCCAGGCCATCGACGGCGATATCCTGTGTCGCCGACAGCAGCGACGTCGCCAGGCACAGCAGATAGATCAGGGCAAAGTCGGCCTGCAAGTCCAGCAGCCCGATCAGCGCCAGGCATAGCACCATGCCGCCTTGGGTGAAGAGCAGCCAGCCGCGATAGTGGCCCTGCCGTCCGATGGCATAGCGATCAATCAAGGGCGCCCACAGCGCCTTCAGCGGCCACACCATGCCCAGCAGATACACGAGGGCAATGGTATCGAGGCTGGCGCCGCGGTCGCGCAGGATGGCCGCCATGGCGACGACGAAGAACATCAGCCCCAGGAACTGGGTGCTGTAAAGGCTGGCCAGCAGGCGCCAGGCGCGTTGGGGTTGCACGATGCGGCTCCAGGGTCAGAAGGTGTACGACACGCCGACGCCAAGCGTGCGGCCGCGAGCCGGTACGCCATAGGCCACACTGGGCGGAGCGAAATACCCATAAAGGTCATACTGCTGGTCCAACAGATTGCTGCCCCACACGTAGTACTCGGCGCGGCCGTTGGCCAGCCCTAAGCGGGCGTTCAGCAAGTGGTAGTCGTCGAGATCAAAGTGGTTCTGCGGGTCGGCGGCGCGCTTGCCGACATACTGGTAATCCAGGCGGGCGTTCAACACCGGCGCCGACAGCCCCAGGAAGGCGGGCATGGCACGGCGATAGGTCACCCCCAGCGTGCCGCTCCAGCGCGAGACGTCCGGCACGCGGTTGCCGGCTTGCACGTCGCCATCGCCAACACCTGTCACGGTCGTCGTGATCTTGGCATCGATGTAGCTCAATCCCGCCGTGAAGCCCAGCCCGTTGTCGAGCCGGACGTTGCCCTGAAGTTCAGCGCCCTTGCTGCGCGTGTCGGCATTGAGCGCGTTGACGACATACGTCGCCGAGTCATAGGACAGCAAGTGGTTGTTGCGTACCTGGTTCAAATAGACGGACCCATTCAAGCCGTAGCGTCCGTCCGCGCTCAGAAACTTGAAGCCGAGTTCATAGGAATTGGTTTCCGCTGCTTTATACGGCGCGCTGTCCGCAGGCTGCGCGGCATAGTCGTTGAAGCCGGCCGGGTTATAGCCCCGGCCATAACTGCCATACACCGTCGTTTCGGACGTGAGCGAATACGCAAGCGCGATGCGGCCGGTGGTGAAAGTGTCGTCGAGCTTGCGGTGGTCGGTCTGGACGCTGCCCCCGCCGTGGTATTCGCCGGCATACGTCTTCTTCACCCATGACTGGCGCAGCCCTGTCGTCAGCTTCCACTGCTCGGCGATGGGATAGGTCATTTCTCCATAGACGCCATACCGGTCTGTGTCGAAATCGCGGTACTTGGCGCTGGCCTCGCCATAGGTGTTGCGCGGCGTGTCGTAGGAGCGCGTTGCGTGGGAATACGACAATCCCGTCACCCAGAAGACGTCGGCGCCAGGCAGCGAGGCCAGGCGTAGATCCTGCGTGAACAGGTGTTCGCGAGCTTCGTCGACGTTCCAGAACTCGCTGGAACCGCGCCCCATGGCGGTCTGCAGGCGGCGGTCGTAGACCACGGGGCCGATGTTGTAGCTATCGGTGTAGGCGGAGGTCGCCGTCAGCTTGGCGCCGTCGAAACGATGATCGGCCTGAAGGGTGTAGCGTTCGACGGTTTTCTTCGCGTCGTCCAGCAACGACGGGTCCATATCCACCGTCGGGGGTCGGCCGTAAGGCATCAGCACCAGTTGCTCGCCCAGGTGCCGGATCTGATGACGTTCGGCCGAGACCAACGCACTGGTGCGCGCGGTGATGTCCCAAAGCAGGCTGCCCCGGAAGGCCACGTCACGCGGCTCGGAAAGCGGCCGGTCGTTGCGGGCGTTTTCGATCCAGTGGTCGGAGCCGCCCGCGCGTATCGCGAAGCGGCCGGCAAGCTTGTCGGTCAGCGGACCGCCGACAGCCGCCTCGGTCAGGAACTGGCGCTCTTGGCCATACTCGGCGCGGGCGTAGCCTTCCCATTCCCGGGTCGGGCGGCGCGTCGTCAAGTTGACGGCGCCGGCCTCGCCCATGCCGCCGAACAGCGTGCCTTGCGGCCCCTTCAGTATCTCGATCTGATCGACGTCCAGCGTTCCGATGGAGATGTGGCGCGTCGAAAGCGGGCTGCCGTCGACATTCAACGCCACCGAGCTGTCGTCCATGCTCATGGGATAGAGCGCGCCGACGCCACGGATATATATCGTTGACACGTTGGCGCCGCCGGAGGAGTTCACGTTCACGCCGGGCGTGGCGCGCAGCACCTGCTCCACATTCAGCATGCGGCGCTCTTCGAGCGTGACGCCGTCCATCACATTGACGGTATACGGCAGGTCCTTATCGGTCTCGCCCGTGCCGCGCGCATGCACAGTGATGGCGGGCAAGGCGGCCGCTTCGCCGACCGGTTGGGCATGAACGGGCAGAACAATAGACAACGCCAGCGTGGGCAGAGACAGCGCCGGCAAGGCAGGGAATCGCATTGGGGGCCTTTCAGGAAGATCGGGGATTCGGGTCGGATACGGCTGGCCGGGCCGTATTTGCAGGGTCAACACAAATGGATGATAATGATTTCCATTTGTATTTCTACCCGAATCGGATCACGTCCCCCGATCGGATCACCTTATCGGGTGCGAACCGCCATGAGTTCCGGCATGATCCCGCTGTCCCGCGTTGTCACCGATACCTCGGTGCTGCGTCTTGGCCCTGGCAGCATTTGCCACATCACCCGCGTACCGCTGCAAGAAGGCGCGCAACTGGTCTATTGGCGCAGCGCCTTCAAGGAAGCGCTAGACATTCCCTTGCAGGATGACAGCGACTACGTCCATTTCAGCTTCAACAGCCGCATGCAAGGGCGCGCCGCCTGCCGCTTCGAACGCTGGGAAGGCGGCCGGGAATTCGCCGTAAGCGAAGGCCTGGGCAGCATTAGCTATGGTCCCGGGCGGCGCGGACATTATTGTCAGGAAGGCCGGCTGGACAACGTGACCGTCATGGTGCGGCCGGACGTCCTTAAGCGCTGGACCCACGATGTCGACGGCAGCCTGGCGAATGGCCTGGCCTCGTCGGCGTGCTTCCTGCACGGCCATGGCGGCGCCGAACTGCAAAGCACGGCGCATCTGCTGGCGCAGACCCTGGCTGGCAAAGATCCAACAAGCCGTCACGGGCTGTGGATGCAAGCCCAGGCGTTGATGCTGGTGAGTCTGTTCCTGGAGTCCTGCTCGCGGCCTTTGGCCGGCTTGTCGGCCAGCGCCCAACAGCGGATGGCCCGCGTCCTCGAACATCTGTTGGCCGACCTGAGCCGAGCGCCCAGCCTCGCCGCGCTGGCTGACGACGCCGGCGTGAGCGTGCCGACCTTGGTGCGGGCATTCCGCCGCCAGTACGGATGCAGCATCTACACCTATTTCCAGTCAGAACGCATGCGCCAAGCGCAGGCGCTGTTGCTGCGCGGCCGCCTATCGGTGGCCCATGTGGCGGCGGATCTGGGTTACAGCAACCCCAGCCACTTCGCGGCTGCGTTCCGCAAGCAGTTCGGCGTCAATCCCTCATCGCTGCGCCATGGCAAGCAGGCGGCGGCCTGACCCGCCGGCACGGCTGTCGGCTTTCGGGCTTGAGTGCCTTCCCCGCGTTACCAACTATTCTCGGCGCCCTTCTGGAAATAGCCCACCAGGAAATCCACGAACACCCGGACCTTGGCCGACAAGTGATGCCGTTCCGGGAACACCGCGTAAATGTCGGCTTGCGGCAAGGCATAGTCTTCCAGCACGCGCACCAACCGGCCGCTGCGCAAGTAGCGGGCCAAGTCCCATTCCGCGCGCTGCAGGATGCCCAAACCGGCAAGGCCCCAGGTCAGCGTCACTTCGCCATCGTTACTGCTGAGATTGCCGCGCACCTTCACGGTTTCGCTGCGGCGGCCCTTGGTGAACCGCCATAGTCCGTAGGCAGCCTCGTTCTGCCGCAGCACGATGCACTGGTGCCGTGTCAGGTCGTGCGGCGTGGCCGGGATGCCGTGTGCTTTCAGGTAGGCGGGAGACGCGCAGACCAGGCGCCGGTTGGGCGCGATCTTGCGGGCGATCAGGCGGGTGTCGGGCAAGTCGCCGAAGCGCACCGCGACGTCGAACGCGTCCTGGACGAAATCGGCGGGACGGTCGGTCAGCTGCAATTGCAGCGATACGTCGGGATATTTCGCGGCGAATTCCGCGATGGCAGGCGCGATGTAGCTGCGGCCGAAGCCCAGTGGCGCGTTGACTTTCAATAGCCCGCTGGGGCTGGCCTGGCGGCTGGCGATCAGCGTATCCAGGTCTTCGATCTCGCCCAGGATGCGGCGGGCGCTTTCCAGGTAGACCTCGCCTTCGGCCGTGAGGCTCAGGCGCCGCGTGCTGCGGTTGAACAGCCGCACGCCCAGCCGCGCTTCGATTTGCGCCAGCCGCTTGCTGACGGCGGCTGGCGTGACATCCAGTTCCCGCGCCGCGGCCGACATGCCGCCGGCCCGCGCGAGTTCAACGACAAGTTGCAGCTCCGTGGAATGACCCATGAGCCGGCGGCATCAATCGCGGAAGTTCTCGAACTGCAGGGGCAGATCGACGTCGGTCTTTTTCAGTAGCGCAATGGCCGTTTGAAGGTCATCGCGCTTTTTACCGGTGATGCGCAGCTTGTCGCCGTTGATCTGGGATTCCACCTTGAGCTTGGCGTTCTTGATGGCGGCGATCAGCTTCTTGGCCACCGGCTGTTCGATGCCCTGCTTGATGGTCACCTTCTGCCGCGCGCCGCCCAGGTTTTCCAAGGGGTCGGCCACATCCAGGCAACGCACGTCGATGCCGCGGGCAGACAGGCGGCCGCGCAGGATGTCGAGCATCTGCTTCAACTGGAATGCGCTGGAGGCGACCTGGGTCACGACGAAGCCTTCCAATTCGAACTTGGCATCGGTGCCTTTGAAGTCGAAGCGGGTGGAGAGTTCGCGGTTCGCCTGGTCGATGGCGTTGGTGAGTTCGTGTTTGTCGACTTCGGAGACGACGTCAAAAGTAGGCATGACACGGGTCCTGTTGAGTAATGGGTGAAATTGGCGAATACATGCGTATCGTCTATTTTACCGACCCCGCGCGGCCCGTGTCGTTCTCAGTCGGTCAGCACCAGCAGCCGTCCGGCTTGCAGCGGGTGCGCAACCACCTGGGCGTCGATGCCGTAGGCCAGATACAGATTGGCCGGCGTCAGCACCTGGCCGGGCGTGCCCGCCGCGATACCCCGCCCGCCGCTCAGCAGCAGCAGGCGGTCGCACCAACGCGCCGCCAGGTTCATGTCGTGCAGGATCACCAGTACGCCCGTATTGCCGGCGTGCGCCAGTTCCCAGGCGCGGCGCAGCAGGTCGATCTGGTGCTTTGGGTCCAGGCTGGCCGTGGGCTCGTCCAGCAGCAGGTAACGCGCTTCGCCGGGGCCTCGCGCGGCATGGCATTGCACCAGCACGCGGGCGAATTGCACGCGCTGCTGTTCGCCGCCGGACAATTCGGGATAGCGGCGCCCGTCCAGATGCGCCACGTCGGCCAGCTCCAGCGCCTGGGTCACCAATGCGTCCACCTGCGCGGGCGGCAATTCAGGAAACGGATACGCCCCCATGGCGACGACTTCCCGCACATTCAAGTCGAAGGTCAATCCGGGCTTTTGAGGCAACACGGCGCGGCGGCGCGCCTGCTGCCGGTGCGCCAGGGCGGCAAGCGCGATGCCGTCCAGGCACGCCTGGCCCGAGTCGGAGGTCAGCTCGGCCGCCAACGCGCCCAGCAGGGTCGACTTGCCCGCGCCGTTGGCGCCCAGCAGGCCCACGACTTCGCCCGGTTGAACGTCCAGCGATACGTCGGTCAGGATGCGCGCGCCCCCTCGGGACAGCGTCAGGTTGCGTGCGGAAAGGGTCATCCGATTCTCCTTCCGCGCGCCAGCAGCCACAGGAAGAAGGGGCCGCCCACCAAGCCCGTCACCAGGCCGATCGGCAATTCGGCCGGCACGACCGCCGTGCGGGCCGCCCAATCGGCCAATACCAGCGCCAACGCACCGGCGATGACAGTGGCGGGCAGCAGCCAGCGGTGATTGGCGCCCAGCGTCATGCGCACCAGATGCGGCACCACCAGCCCGACAAAAACGATGGTGCCCGTGGCGGCGACCAGCGGGCCGACGATCAACGCGCTGGCCAGCACCAGCTTGGCCCGCACGCGTTTCAGCGCATAGCCCAAATGCTGCGCTTCGCGTTCGCCCAGCAGCAAGGCGTTCATGACGCGCCACTGGCTGACCAGCCACACGCTGACGAGCAGGACCCACGGGCCCAGGAAAGCCAGCAGGGTCCAGTTGGCCCCGCCCAGGCTGCCCATGTTCCAGAAAGTCAGATCGCGCAATTGCGCATCGGTGGCGATGAACGTCAGCACGCCGATCAGGCTGAATGCCATCGCGGTGATCGCCACGCCGGCCAGCAGCAGGCCCGCCACGCCCGGCACCCGGCGGCCAATCGCATAGGCGCACAGCGTCGCCAGCAGGCTGCCGATGAATGCCGAGGGCGCCGTGACCCAGAACCCGCCCGACAACAGCACGATGGCGGCAACCGCCCCCAGCGCGCCCCCCGCCGAAATGCCGATCAGGCCGGGTTCGGCCAGCGGGTTCCTGAACAGCGCCTGCATGGCCGCGCCCGATATCGCCAAGCCCGCCCCGGTCACCATCGCGAACAGCACGCGCGGCAGGCGGATGTCGATCAGCACATTGCGCCACAGGGCGTTTTCCGGCGTGGCCGCGCCCCATAGCAAGGACGGCAGTTCGCGCATCGGGATGGCCACCGCGCCATTGGCCGTGGCGGCCAGCGCCGCCAGCACCAAGGCCGCGGCCAAGAGGCCCAACGCCCATGGCGCGCTAACGCGCCATGACATCCGCGACCTCCTTCTTCAATTCGGTCAACGCCAGCGGCAGACGCGGCCCCATGCCCAGGATCAGCAGATCGTCCATCACGACCACCCGCCGCTTGGCTGCGGCTTGCGTGGAGGCAATGCCCGGCAGGCGCAGGAAGGCCTCCATGCCGCCGCCTGCATCCAGCGAGGCCTGCGTCACCACGATCAGGTCGGGCGCCAGCGCGCCGACCGCTTCGGCCGACAAGGGCTTGTAGCCTTGCTGATCATGCAGCACGTTGACCAGCCCCGCCAAGTGCATGACTTCGTTGGCGGCCGTGTCGCGGCCCGCGCCTTGCGGCGACCCGGTCCGGTTGATAAGCAGCAACGCCCGAGCGCGGGTGGCGGGCAAGGCTTCGGCGCGAGCCAGTTCCCGCGTAACCTCGTCCACCATGCGTTCGCCGGCCGGCGCCACGCCCAGCGCGTCGGCCACGCTGCGGATACGCGCCTTCAGCGAATCCACCGAGGGCGCGTCCGACACCGTCACGACCCGAACGCCCACGCCCTGCAGGCGCTTGAGCGCATCCGGCGGGCCAGCCTGCTCCGACGCCAGCACCAAGTCAGGTTTTAGCGACAGCACGCCTTCCACCGGAACGGCGCGGTAGTAGCCCACGCGCGGCAGTTTGGTGGCGGCTTCGGGATACAGGCTGGACAGGTCGTCACCCACCAGCCGGTCGCCCTGCCCCAGGCCATAGACGATTTCCGTCACGCTGCCGCCCAGCGTCACGACCCGGCTGGGTTCGGCGGCATGCACGCCCGCCGCCATCACCCAGCCCAATGCAATTGCCAGCCACTTTTTCATCAAGGGATCCTTAGGCGGCCAAGGGTGCGCCGCACAAGCTGATCATCAATTCGCGCCAGCCGGTCAGTTCGGGCTTGCCCGGTTTGCGTTCGCCGAAGAACTGCACGATCAGGTCGCCGTTGGCCGCGTACACCTCCAGCGACGTCACCCAACCATCGGAGGTGGGCTTGTTCACGACCCAGGCCGACGCGATAGCGGTGGTGTCCAGATGCAGGTTGAACTTGGGGTCAAGCACGTTGTACCAGGGGCCGGTGCGGCGCAGTTGCTGCACGGGACCGGTATGGATCTGGATCATGCCGCGGTTGCCCACGAAGCACATGATCGACAGGCCCGATTCGGCGGCCGATTGCAGCATGCGTTCCACGGATTCCGCCGGCACGGGCTGCGCCAGGTCTTCGCCCGCCGCAGCCAGCGCGGCCAGGCGCGACACCTTGAACTTTCGCAGCAGCGGGAAGAACTCGTGTGTGTCTTTCATGCCAAGCCAGGCTTCGCGCCAGCCCGCAGCGTCTTCGATCTGTTCAGCGTCGGCGGCGGGAGCATAGGCGGTGGTTTCCGGCCATTGCGGTTCGCCTGCGAACTTGGCGACCAGCGCTGCGTAGGCGGCGGCGTCCGTGGCATCGGTGCGATAGACCTTGTGCACGGCCACGCCGGCGCCGTCAAAGAATTGCAGGCTGTGGCGGCCATCCTGCTCGACCGCCCAGGCGGACTTCCAGGCGGAGAAGAACACGCGCAGGTCGATGTCCGGCCCCAACACCAGGCCCACCGGGCCATCGGCCTGGATGTCCAGGTAGGCGCCGTGACGTTCGTGCACACACCAGTCGTTGCGCGTCAGCGCCATCACTTCGCCCAGCGTGCCGAATTCGCGGAAGATGGCTTGGGGCGCGCCGTGCAGCGCGGTCGCCTTCACCCCGCCACAACCGGCAGCAACCCATTCCGCTTCGGACACGCCCAGCGCCTGGGCAAGGTTGCGGGCGCGCAACCCGGGTTGCGCGACCGCCAGTTCGTCGTTGCGGACGCGCAGCGCTTGCGCGCGGGAGTTGAAATCTTGGTTCGTCATCGTAGGCCCTCCGGCCAGAGCAGAGCATTCTTGAAAAACCACCGCCGGACCCGCATGCGGGCGGCGGTGGCGCGAAATCAATACTGGTACGTCAGCGACACCCGAACGCTGCGGCCCGGTTCCGTATACCAATCCACCGTGCGCGGCAGCGCCTGGGTCCCTGCGGTGGGCACGTTGATGGCTTCCCAGTACTTCTTGTCGAACAGGTTGAACACGCCAGCCTGCACTTGCAGCCCCTTCACCGTGGCCGGACGCCAATAGCCCATCAAGTCCACCACGCCGTAACCCGGCGCCTGGAAGTCGGCATTGGCTGCCGCCGGCGGGCCATCGGGGTATTCGACCTTGTCGCGCTTGAGCGCGGTGGTCAACAGGGCGTCCACGCCCCATACGTCTCGGCCATAACCCACACCGACGATGGCCTTCAACGGCGCCACCGAATTCAGGTGCTGCCCCGTGCCTTCATCCTTGCCCACGGTCCATGCCACCGAGCCCCACGTGCGCCAACCCGGCGCGAACTTCCAATGCGCGCTGGCTTCGGCGCCGTAGATGCGGACCTTCGCGCGGTTGACGTTGCCCGTGATGCCCAGCGGATACTGCCCCGTCCAACCCGGCTGCCACTGCGGCGAGCTCGGGTTCAACGGCTGATTGGCATCGATGAAGTTCTGATAACGATTATCAAACAACGATACCGCACCGCCCAGGTCGTCGCTGCCCATCTTGGCGCCCAATTCCCACCCCTTGCTGGTTTCGGGCTTCAGATAGGGATTGCCCACGCGCAGATAGGTTCCGGGGCCACCGTAGTTGGTGTAGAGCTGGCTGGCGCTGGGCGCCTTGAAACCGTAGGCATACTGGGCGTACAGGCTCAGTTGCTCGGCCGCTTTCCATGTGCCCAGCAGCTTGGGCGAGAAACGGTTACCGCTATTGGACGGCGGCAAGGCGCCTGCGTTGGGATTGCTTTCGTAGCTGGCGGTGGACTGGGGCTTTTGTTCGTAGTGGTCGTAGCGCAGCGCGGGCATGACGGTATAGCGGCCGTCAGCGAAGCTGAATTCGTCCTGCACCCACAACGCCCATTGGTTGCCCTTGGATTGCGGCACGTCGGCCTGGTTGGTGTGCAGCATGTCGCACGAACGCGGGCCGAACGGCGCGGGCAGGCCCGGGCGCACCACCGGGCAGTTGTCGTACCCGCTGGAGTTCTGCTCGGTCTTGTTGCCGTACCACTCGCCGCCCACAGTCCACAGCTGCGATACCGAGGCGCCGCCCAGCCGTTTGGTCAGTTCGCCATTCACGCCGAACAACGTCTGCTGGATGGAATTGCTGCGTCCGTAGGGACCGCTGGGAAAGCCGTAGCGGAACGGATCGCCAGGGATGATGCGCGCGCGGGAATCCACGCTGCGCACGCCGTCCAGGGCGTTGTCCAGCCGCATGCGCTGCCAATAGACGACGGCGGTGGCGGTGTCGATCAGGCTGCCTTCGCCGGGCGCTTTATAGGAATAATCGAACGACACGCGTTCGCGCTCGGTTTCCTTCTTGGTGCTGTTTTCGCCGTACAGGTAGCTGGTGCCCGCGCCTTGGTCGTACATGTTGTCGATGTCGGCGCGGCGCTTGAAATACTCGCCAGTCAGGCCGAATCGGTGCCCGCCTTCGACCCGTTGCTGCAGCTTCATCAGGAAGCTCTGCTGGTCGTAGTCTTCGGGGCTGGGCTGGCTGCGCTTGGGGCCGTAGCCGCCGACATCGCCGCGGTTGTCCACATCGTGGCCGTTGCGCACGCCGGCCTGCACCAGCCAGAACGTGTTGCTGTGGATCTGGCCCGCCAGCGCGGCGTTGGCGCCCCAGCTGGCGTCGGCGGAATCGTAATCGGTCTTGGCCAGCGCGCCGAACGTCTTGCCGCCGGTCAGCAGGTCGGACGGTTCCAGCGTGTACAAGTCGGCGGTGGCGGACAGGGCGCCCGAGCCGCCGCCGGTCGAATCGGCGCCGCGCACGATGTCCAGCCGCGACAGGCTGTTGAAGTCCACGGCCTCCAGGCCGCCCTTCACGCCGCGCGCGCCATCGTCCAGCCACGGTAAGCGGATGCCGTCCACGCGCGTCAACACCCGGTCCTGATCCAGGCCGCGGATGTTGATGCTGTTGGTCGTCCGATTGAAGGTCACGCCCGCTTCGGCGCGCTTGCCCAGATCGCTCCAATTCTTGATCTGAAGGTCGTCCATTTTTTTGCGGTCGGTGCTGGTTTCCCAGGCGGGCGTCACCACGGCCCCCTCGCCTTCCACCTGCACCGGGGTAAGCAGCGTCACGCCCGGTTGCGGCGCGGCCAACAGCACGAAGACCCCGGCGCTGCGCTCTTGCGCGGCCAGGCCGCTACCAGCCAGCAAGCGCGCGAAGCCTTCACTGACGGAGTACGTGCCGTCCAGCCCGCCAGAACGGCGTTGCCCCACCAGCGCGGCGTCGAACAGCACCGTCACGCCGGCGCTGTCCGCAAAACGCGGCAGCGCCTCGGCCAAGGCGCCGGCCGGGATGCGATAGCTGCGCGCGGCGGCCTGCCCCGCCGCTTGCGCGGTGGCCTGCGCTTGCGCGGCGGTCATCGGCAACATGACGCTGGCGACGGCCGCGAACGCCAATGCGGCATGCACGGCGCAGGTCAGGCGGGTCAACCGGACCTGCGCGTCCGGAGCGTTTCGGGAGCCGCTTGCGCGGCCGGCGGGTAGATAAGCCATGGTCGTCCTTTCGATCCAACGGGTATCGGCATTCGTTTGCCTATACAGACCATGACCCTCGTGAATCGCGAACCGGACAGCTTGGGCGCCACTATTTTGTAACGGCCGAAAATCACGCGGCCCCCACCCGAGGCCCGATCGTCACCCAATAGGCCGTGCGGTAGCGGACCTGCACCGGCAGCGTCGCCGGCAAGGCGGCCAGCACGGCATCCGTGTCGTTCAACTGGAAGGCGCCGGAGATGCGCAGATGCGCGATGGCCGGATCGCAACGCAGCACGCCCGAGCGGTACCGCCCCAATTCGGAGGCGAATGCGTCCAGGCGCAATTGGTTGGCGTACAGCACGCCGCGCATCCAATCGCTGGCATGCGGATCGGCGGGCGAAGGCGCGGAGACGCCGTCCGCCATCAGCTTGCCCTGCTCGCCCGCCGCAAGACCAAGCATGCGGCCCGGGTTTGCACCGCTGCTGACACGGACTTGCCCTTCCTGCACGCTGACCTGGCATTGCCCGCCCTCTTGGCGCACGCAGAAGCGCGACGGCATCGCCTCGATATCACCCAGGCTCGTGCGGACCACGAACGGCCGCGCATGGGGTGAAGCATCCGCCACCGCATGCACGGCGATCTCGCCCGACCGCAGGCGCACGAGCCGCGTCGCGGCGTCGAACGCCACGTCCACTGCGCTGGCCGTATTCAGATGCACGGTGGAGCCGTCGGCCAGCGTGATATCGCGCCGCTGGCCAGGCCCGCTGCGATAGTCCGCCGTCCAGTCCAGGGGATCGGCGCGCCACGCGGCCCATCCGAGGGGGCCAGCCATCATCAAGGCCACCAGCGCCTTCAACGCCGCGCGCCGCTGCTGCAATTGCGGCCGGTTCAGCGTCGCCATGCCGAGCGCCGCCGGGATCAGGCCAAAGCGCTGGTTCACCCGTTGGGCGCGTTGCCAGGCGTGTTCATGTTCGGCCTTGCTGGCGCGCCACTGATCGCAGGCATGCACGTCCGCATCGGTCGCGCGGCCCGAACTCAGCCGCAGCAGCCAGCGCGCCGCCTCGCGCGCCACATTGCGCTCGACGGCAGGCAGCTCGCCAGCCGGCGCGCTCACGCCACCGCCATGATGCATTGCTCGAACCCACGGGCGATGTACCGGTGCACGGACCGCAGCGACACATTGAGCCGTTCGGCGATTTCGCCATGGCTCAGCCCTTCCAGCTGCGCCATCAGGAACGCCTGGCGCGCGGGCCAAGACAGCCCGGACAGCATTTCATCGATTTCCTGCAGCGTTTCCAGGATGATCAGCCGATGCTCGGCCGACGGCGCCACCGCTTCCGGCATTAGCGCCAGCGCTTCCAGGTAGGCGTCTTCAACCGAGCGGCGCCGGTGATGGTTCAGCAGCAGGCGCTTGGCGATCGTCGTCAGGTAGGCGCGCGGTTCCCGCAGCGCGTCCAGTTCGTGGCGGTGCCGCAGCACCCGCACGAACGTGTCCTGGGCCAGGTCGGCCGCATCAAAGGTATTGCCCAATTTCGCCCGCAACCAGCCGTGCAGCCATCCATGATGCGTGCGGTACAAAAGTTGAACGGCGTCGCCTGAAGCGAGTACAGGGTTCGGCACGACGGGCTCCCGGAACACTATGTATAAATAGAAATCAATCTCATTCTAAATGCAAAACCCTGATTCCGGTCAAGTCCGCGCAAGATTATGTTGCGGCGATATGATGGGGACAGACCGGGCCGCATTCCGCGGCCCTACCCTTGCAGGCTGCCCGCAATGTTCTATAGCGTCGTGAAATTCATCCATGTGATGGCCGTGATCCTGTGGGTCGGCGGCATGCTGTTCGCGCACTGTTTCCTGCGGCCGGCGGCCGCGCGGTTGGAACCGCCGGTGCGCCTGAAGCTGATGGCGTCGGTGCTGGGCCCCTTCCTGAACGCCGTGCTGGTGGCGATCGTGCTGATCCTGCTGACGGGCATGTCGATGATCGGCCAGGAGGCCGGCCAGGCCGTGCGCACGGGCGGGGCGTTTTTCATGCCGCTGGGCTGGACGCTGATGGCATCGGGCGGCATCGTGATGATGGCCATCTTCGGCCACATCCGCTTTGTGCTCTACAAGCGCCTGGCCGTCGCCGTCGCGGCGTCCGATTGGCCGAAAGGCGGCCAGGCGATGGCGGGCATCCGCCGCTGGGTGGGCGTGAACCTGGTGCTGGGCATCGCCATCGTGGCCATCGTCTTCACGGTCTAGCGCCGGATCCCGGCGCAGGCGCTGGATGGATACCGGCCGCCGCCGCCACCTATCGGCCAAGTGGGGACTGGTATCGGGATTCTTTCGGCTGGTGCAATACCCCGTACATCCGCAGTGGCCACACTGCGGATGACTCTCGCGGGTCACGTCAACAACGACAAGGGATTCCCCATGATCAAACGTGCATTCCACCTGGCCGCCCTCGGCCTGTTCGCCACCTCGTTCGCCGCCCAGGGCGCCGCCCCCATCGACAACAGCGCCCTGGACAAGCCGGAGTTCCGCGCCCACAAGGCCACCTACGGCGTGGTGTACCGCCTGCCGCAAGACGTCAACGCCGTCCTGGACGCCAAGATCACCGGCACGCTCAAGCAGGACCTGTTGGCGCTGGGCCTGAAGACCGAGGCCGACACGCCCAACATGCCGCACGTCACCGTGGTCCATATCCACAGCGCCGATCCCGAGACCCCCGCCCGCATGCTGCGCGCCCTGCCCAAGCCGCCCGCCCCGCTGCAGGTCACGCTGAAGACCTTCTACCCGACGGAAGCCGCCAAGGGCGCCGGCCATCCGTGGTGGCTGGATCTGGGGGTCGTCAAAAGCGGCCAGGGCTTTGAAGACATGATGCGGTACAACACCGTGGCGACCGCCGCGCTGGCTCCGTTGCGCGACGGCCCGCTGCCGCGCGTGACGGGCCCCGTCTACGCCAAGATGGGCGATGCGGGCAAAAACCTTGTCAAGACAATGGGCGTCAGCGGCGTCAACATCATGCAGGACGGCAAAGAAGTGCGCGCCCACAACCCGCACACCACGCTGGTCTACAGCATGGCAATCTACGACACCCGCTTGCAGGACGCCATGAAGCAGGAGTCGGACAAGTTCAATGCCGTGCTGCCCGATGGCATAAACACCACATTCAAAGACGTTTCCATCGTTGAAATCGGCTTTGCCGGCAACGTCGTGCGCGAGATCTACCGCGTCAGCCTGGAAGACGGCTCGGTGATCGACGTGGCGACGGGCAAGAAGGTCGGCTCTTAAGGCCGTTCTGCCGCGGGAGCGCCCATGCGCTCCCGCAGGGCTTGCGGAATAGCCGCCCGAATAGCCGACCCAATACTGCCATTTCATGGCAGCATTACGGCATCCGGTCCCTTTCCCCCGCCATGTCCCGCACCGAACGACTGCTGGAGCTGCTCCAGACCCTGCGCCGCCACCGCTTGCCTGTCAGCGGCCACCGGCTGGCCGCCGAAATGGGCATCAGCCTGCGCACGCTGTACCGCGATATCGCGACGCTGCAATGCCAGGGCGCCGAAATCGAGGGCGAACCCGGTGTGGGGTACGTGCTGCGCCCCGGCTTCATGCTGCCGCCCCTGATGTTCAGCACGGAAGAGATCGAAGCCTTGGTGCTGGGCACGCGCTGGGTGGCCGGACGTTCCGACGAACGCCTGGGCCTGGCCGCCCGCAACGCCCTGGCCAAAATCGGCGCGGTGCTGCCACAAGAGCTGCGCGACGAACTGGACGCCATTCCTTTGCTGGTCGCCCCCAGCGCCAGCGCGGTCATCGACCGGGTGGACGTGGCGCTGATCCGGCAAGCCATCCGCAACGAGCGCAAACTGGAGATCCAGTACCGCGATGACAAGGGATCCGATTCCGCTCGCGTGATCTGGCCGTTCGCGCTGGGCTTTTTCGACAGTGTGCGGCTAGTGATGGCCTGGTGCGAGCTGCGCCAGGATTTCCGGCATTTCCGCACGGACCGCATCGCCGCGCTGACTGCCGGCGACCGCTATCCCCGGCGTCGTCACGCCTTGCTGAAAGAGTGGCGCGGAATTCACCAGGAACAGCAACAAGCCTGATGCACGCTACTGCCAAAAACTGACAGTACCCCTGCCTAACATGAGCGCATCAACCACCAGGAGCGCCTCATGTCCGACACCAACTACGTCCTCTTCTACGTCGAAAAGCCCCAGGCCAGCGCCGCGTTCTACAGCGCGCTGCTGCAACGCGAGCCCGTCGAGAATTCGGCGACCTTCGCCCTCTTCGTGCTGGACTCCGGCCTGAAGTTGGGGCTGTGGTCGCGCTACACGGTGGAGCCGGCCGCGGCCGGTCGCGGCGGCGCGTCCGAACTGGCGTTCGCCGTGGCCGATCCCGACGCCGTCGACCAGCGCCATCGGGAATGGAGCCTGCGCGGCCTGCCCATCCTGCAAGCCCCCACCGATGCGGATTTCGGGCGCACCTTCGTGGCGCTGGATCCGGACGGGCACCGCCTGCGCGTGTTCTCGCTTGCGCCCGAGCTGGCCGCGTCGAACGAACGCACCGTGGCGGCCCAGTCCAGCTGACCGCGGCGCAGGCCCGCCGGTCTTCCGGACAGGCCCGCGCCCGGTTCAAGGCGCCGTCGAATACAGGTCCGTCATGAACTGCGTGGACTTGATGCCGGTACCGGTCAGCAGCACGACCGTGCGTTCGCCGGCCTGGATCGCGCCGCGCGCCTGCAGTACGTCCAGCGCGGCCGCCGCCGTCGCGCTGGTCGGTTCGGCGTACAGGCCGGACAGAGCCAGGCGCTTGACTGCCGCCACGATGTCCGCCTCCGGCACCGCCACCGTCTGGCCGCCGCTGGCCCGCACGGCCTGCAGCACCTCGCGCAAGCGCACCGGATGCTTGATGGCCGTGCCTTCCGCCACGGTAGGCAGCACGGCGCGCGGCACCGCCCCATCCGCCCCCGCCTGAAAGCTGGCGTCCACCGGCGAACAATTCAACGGCTGCGCCACGAACAGCCGGGGCAGACGGCGGATCTGGCCCGCGGCCAGCAATTCGGCGAAGCCGATGGCGCAACCCAGCACGTTGCTGCCCGCCCCCGCCGGAATCACGATGTTATCGGGCGCCTGGAAGCCAAAATCTTCCCACATCTCGTAGGCGATCGATTTGGTGCCCTGTAGAAAGAACGGCTGCCAATTGTGGCTGGCGTAAAAGATATCTTGCGAAGCGCGGATGGCTTCAGTCTGCGAATTCTCGCGCGGACCTTCCACAAGCCGCACGTCGGCGCCGAACGCGCGGATCTGCGCCACCTTGGCGATGGACGTATAGGCCGGCGCGAAGATGGTTACCCCCATGCCCGCCGCCGCGCCGAAGGCCGCGATGGCCGCGCCGCCGTTGCCCGAGCTGTCCTCGGCCACCGCCGGGATGCCGATCTGGCGCAGCCATGACAGCATCACCGCCGCGCCCCGGTCCTTGAAGCTGCACGTGGGGTTGAACCATTCCAGTTTGAAGTGCGGCCGCAGGCCGCCCCAAGCGCGCTCGACCATCGGCGTGCCGCCTTCGCCCATCGACACCGGCGTTGCGATGTCCTGCGGCAAGGCCGCGCGATAGCGCCAGATAGAGCGGTCGCGGGTATCGATGTCATCGCGCGAGATGCCTGGCAACGGCGAGATCATCAGCGGCGTCTGGGCGTTGGAGCACCAGCGTGCGTCAGTGATCGGATAGCGTTCGCCGGAAAGCGGGTCTACATAGCAGGGCAGCGGCATGATGAACAGAAAATAAGCGGGAAAGCCGTCAGTCTAGGCCGGGCGCCCAGCATAGCGTTGCAATATCATGTTGCGATAATCGCAATGGAGAATCCGCATGGAACGAGGCGCGCTATGGGAATACCAAGTGTTCTGCGCCGTGGCCGAACGCCAGAGTTTCGTCCTGGCCGCCCGCGCGTTGGGCGCCTCGCCCAGCGCCGTCACCCGGGCCGTG
The DNA here is from genome assembly GCF_049060505.1 of Achromobacter marplatensis. Taxonomy (GTDB): domain Bacteria; phylum Pseudomonadota; class Gammaproteobacteria; order Burkholderiales; family Burkholderiaceae_B; genus Achromobacter; species Achromobacter marplatensis_A. The sequence goes on along the minus strand of NZ_JBMGRB010000016.1, from coordinate 29,849 downwards.
CAATCGCTGGAACGCCAGGTGGGCGCGCAGTTGCTGTTGCGCAGCAAAAGTAGCGTGGTGCTGACGCCGCAGGGTGAAAGCTACTTCCAGTCCGCGCGCGAGCTGCTGCGGCTGGAGGCGCAAGCGCGAGACGATCTTCAAGACGCTCAGGGCGGCGTGCAGGGACGCGTGCGTTTTTCGGCGCCGGATCTGCTGGGGGTGACGCTGCTGCCCGCCGTGCTGCGGCAGTACGCGGACGCGCACCCCGACGTCAGCATGGACATTCTGTACACCGACAAATGGGTGGACCCCATCGCCGAAGGCCTGGACTTTGCGATCCGCGGCGGCTTTCCGGCGTCCAGCGATTTGCTGGGCGCGCGCCTCTGGCCCTATCACCGCCTGCTGTGCGCCAGCCCGGACTACGTGCGCCGCATGGGCCTGCCCCGCCAGCCCGAAGACCTGACAGCGCACCGCCTGGTAATGCACACCGGCCCCCGCGTGCTGAAGGATTGGCACCTGCGGGACGATCAGCGCATTGTGCGCTTTCACGCCGAGCCCGCTGTCCGGGTCAGCAGCGGCAGCGGCCTGATGGCGATGGTTTTGCAAGGCATGGGGATCGCGCGGCTGGCGGACTGGGCCGCGCAGCCGGAAATCGAACGTGGCGCGCTGGTGCGCGTGTGTCCGGCGTATACCGTGACCTCGGCCCAGGGCGCCGCGCCGCAAATGCACGCCGTGTACGCGTCGCGTTCGCTACCGGCCCGCGCCCGCGCCATGCTGGCGGCGATCCGGCAATGCGCGTCCGGTCCGGGGCGGCAGGCCAGGCGGTAACCCGGGCTGCAACCCCGGCGATGATCCGGGCGCGGTTGGCGGCCCGGGTCACCCTTGCTGGTCGCGCGCCTGCAACAGCAGCGTTTCGCCGCTTTTCTTGAACAGCAGGAAATACAGCGCGGCCAGGATCAGCAGGAAGGGAACGCCAAAGACCAGCGTCATCTTGAACACGCCGGTGAAGGCCGTCGTGACCAGAATGGCCAGCATCGCAACCGCGCCCAGCAGCGTCAGCGCCGGAAAGCCCGGCATCCGAAACGACAGCGCAGCGCCCCCTTCGCGCGCCCAACGGCGGCGGAAGAAATAGTGCGTGACGAAGATCATCATCCAGGTGAACAACGCGCCGAACATCGAAATCGCCATCATCAGCGTGAACGAGGTTTCGGGGTACAGCGCATTCAACACGGCCGCGATGGCGATCCCGCTGGTGGACAGCAGCAGCGCGTTCAGCGGCGTGCCGCTGCGGGTCAGCCGGCCGAACGCGGATGGCGCGTGCCCGGCGCGAGACAGGCTGAACATCATGCGCGTCGTGATGTAGAGCTGGCTGTTCATGGCGGACAATGCCGCCACCAATACGATGAAATTGATGACGCCTGCCGCGCCCGGAATCTCTAGCGCCTGCATCACTTTCACGAACGGGCTGCCGCCCTTGCCGGCTTCGTCCCACGGCACGATGGCCAGGATCAGCGCCAGCGTCAGCAGGTAGAAAACGACCAGCCGGACGATGGTGGCGCGGAACGCCTTCTTGACGGCGCGTTCCGGATCTTCGGCTTCGCCAGCGGCCACCGCGATCATCTCTACGCTGAGGTAGCTGAAGATCGAGATCACCACGGCGACCCACATGCCCCACACGCCATTCGGAAAAAAGCCGCCGTGCGAGGTATACAGCGCCGTGCCGTACTGCGGATTGCCCCAGACAACATAGGCGCCCAGGATGATGAAGGCCACGATCGCCGTGATCTTGATGGTCGAAAACCAGTATTCGATGGTGCCGAAGGCCTTGACGCTCATCGCGTTGATGAAGATCAACGCCGCCGAAAACACGCATACCCACTGCCAGCCTGGCACGCCCGGAAACCAGAACTTCATGTATTCGGCTACCGCCGTCACTTCGGTGCCTACTGCCAGCACGACGCACGACCAGTACGCATAGCGCACCAGGAAGCCCGCCAACGGCCCCACGTAATGCTCGGCATAGGCGCCGAAGGAACCAGAGGTGGAATGCGCCACCGTCATCTCGGCCAGGCAGCCCATCAGCAGCAGCGTGATCACCCCGCCGATGGCATAACTGATGATCACGCTGGGCCCGGCGAACCCGATGGCGAACTTGCTGCCCAGGAACAGGCCCGTGCCGATGGCGCCGCCAATGGCGATCATGCTCATCTGGCCCGAGGTCAGGCGACGCTTCAAGCCCTGTTCGCGCTGGGTGATCTGGCCGAAGCCCTGTTGTTGTTTTTGCATTGTCTCCTCCTTGTACTGCGCTCTTTTTCTGGATGTAGGGCCGCTCGGGCCCGCGCGATCAGGCAACGCGTCAGGACGTTCAGGTCACGGCGGACCGCTGCTTGAATTCAGGCTTGTCCCAGGCGCGGCTATCCAGCACGTCTTTCAGGATATCCACCGCATCCCATACGTCGGCGTAGCCGAAGTACAGCGGCGTCAGGCCAAAGCGCAGCACCTCGGGTTCGCGATAGTCGCCGATCAGGCCGCGCGCGATCAACGCCTGCATCACCTCGTAGCCGTTGGGATGGCGGAAGCTGACGTGGCTGCCGCGGTCGGCGTGTTTGCGCGGCGTGACCAGCGTCAGCGGATGGCCTTCGCAGCGTTCTTCGACCAGCGCGATGAACAGGTCGCCCAATGCCAGCGACTTGCTGCGCACGTCGGCCATGTTGGCGGCATGAGCCACGTCCAGGCCGCATTCCACCAGCGACAGCGACACGATGGGCTGCGTGCCGCAGAGATAACGGCGGATGCCGCCGGCCGGCTCGTAGGCCACGGCCATGTCGAACGGGCGCGTGTGGCCCCACCAGCCGGATAGCGGCTGCCAGAAGTCCTGGGTATGGCGCGGCGCCACCCAGATAAAGGCCGGCGAACCCGGGCCGCCGTTCAAGTATTTATAGGTGCAGCCCACGGCGAAGTCGGCGTTGGCGCCGTTCAAGTCGACCGGCACGGCGCCTGCGGCATGCGCCAGGTCCCAGATGGTCAGCGCGCCGCGCTCGTGCGCCAGCGCGGTCACGGCGGCCATGTCGTGCATCTGGCCGCTGCGATAGTTCACGTGCGACAGCAGCATCACGGCGACGGACTCGTCCAGCGCCTTGTCCAGCGGCAGTTCGTCATCGATCAAGCGCATCTCGTAGCCCTGCTGCAGCAGGTCGATCATGCCCTGGATCATGTACAGGTCGGTCGGGAAGTTGTCGCGTTCAGACAGGATGACGCGGCGGGCCGGCTGCTTCTGCTGCTGGATACGCAGCCCGGCGGCCAGCGCCTTGAAGATGTTCAGCGACGTGGTGTCGGTCACGACCAGTTCGCCTTCGCGGGCGCCCAGCAGGCTGCCCAACTTATCGCCCAGGCGGGCGGGCAATTCAAACCAGCCGGCAGTGTTCCAGCTGCGGATCAAGCCGGTGCCCCATTCCTGCGTGATGACGCCGGCGGCGCGGGCCGCGGCGGCCTTAGGCATCACGCCCAGCGAATTACCGTCCATATAGAGCACGCCGGGCGGCAATTCAAAACGGTCTTTCAGGGCGGCCAGCGGGTCTTTCCGGTCTGCGGCGACGCAGTCTTCACGCGTAGTCATACGATGCTCCTTCGGGCAATATCTGCCAAACAGGATAGCAGCGCGCCGGGGCCGAAATATTGCAAAACCGGGCGTGGCTTACCCTATGATTCCGCAGTAAATTGCACAAAACTCAGATTTTTCGAATTGGATTGCACCATGCAACTAGACGCGATCGACCAGCGCATCCTCTACCGCCTGCAAGAGAACGGCCAGCTCAGCAATCAGGACTTGGCCGAACAGGTGGCGCTGTCGCCGTCGGCCTGCCTGCGCCGCGTGCGAGCCCTGGAAGAAGGCGGCATGATCCGCCAGTACCGGGCAGTGCTGGACGCCGAGAAATTGGGGTTCGAACTCGAAGCCATCGTGCATGTATCGCTGGACCAATCGCGCCCCGGGTGGCACGAGGCGTTCCTGGCCGGCATCGCCGCGCACGACGAGATCACCGAAGCCAGCATCGTGACCGGGGCGTCAAACTACATCCTGACGGTGCGCACCCGCAACCTGTCGGCGTTTTCCCAGTTCGTGGAAGACAAGCTCAGCAAGATCGCCGGGGTACGCGACCTGTGTTCGCATATCGTCATGCGGAAAGTGAAAGACCGGGGCGGCATGCTGCCGCTGGCCAGTTGGCGATGACGGCGTTCTTTCGTGACGATCTGGCCGCCGCGCTCAAGCGGGCGTGCCGTAGCGCAAAAAACCGAACACCGTGACGAAGTGGCAGGCCGACCCGCCCATCACGAACAGGTGCCAAATACCATGGGCGTGGCGCCAGCGCTTGTCGTTGACGTAGAACAGCGTGCCTATCGTATAGGCCGCCGCGCCCGCCAGCAGCCAGGCCAGGCCCGCGGATGACAGGGCGCCCGCGATCGGGGCCGCGAACATCACTCCCAGCCACCCCATCCCCAGATACAGCGGCAAAGCGGGCGCCGCGCCGCGCGCCCACCACAATTCCCGGCTGATGCCCACGGCGGCCAGCGCCCAGATCGCCACGCCCATCGCCGCACCCCAGCCGTGGGCAATCGGCCCGAACGCCAGCGGGGTGTAGGTCCCGGCAATCAACAGATAGATGGCGCAGTGGTCCGCCTTGGCCCAGCGCGCCTTGTTGCGGCCCCGGGTGCAGTGATACAGCACCGACGACGCGTAGACGGCGATCATCGACGCCGCGAACACCACGCAGCTGGCGATCTGCCGAGTATCCACGTTCAGTTCGGCCGCGCGCGCGATCAGCCACCCGGACGCGCCCACGGCCAGCGCCAGGCCCGCCAGATGGGTAGCGCCGTTGAATCGTTCGCCCTTATACATAGTGAGCCCCCTCAGGACACCGGAACCCCGGTGTCCGCCATGATGTTCCCTTCCTGTGACAAGGTGAGGTCAGGACAAACGCCGGGGCCGCGCGCATTCAGGCGATGAAATCCACGGCCGCGGGAAAGCCTTCTACCGCGCGCGCCGCCAGGATGGCGCGCTGCACCGCGATCGCCATGGCCTCGGCCGCCATGACGCCCAGCAGCATCACGTTGCCCGGTTTGCCCAAGGCGCCGGTGCCCAGCGCGAAGATCGTGTCGCCGTCCATCATCGTGTGGATCGGGTTGATGGTGCGGGCCAGGCCGTCATGGGCCATGCCGGCGATCTTCTGCGCCTGCGCCTTGGTCAGGGTGGCGTCGGTGGCGACCACGCCGATGGTGGTGGCGGTGCCGGGGCGCATGGCATTGGGCAGGTCGCCCGCCAGGATGGCGGCGCGCGTGTCCAGCAGATGCTTGCCGTCGGCGGTGCGCGCGCCGGCCAGGATGCGTCCCGTGGCGGGGTCCAGCACATCGCCCACCGCGTTCACCGCCACGATCGCGCCAACCGTCACGCCCGCCACCGTCAGCGACGCGCTGCCGATGCCGCCCTTCATGGCGCGCTTGGCGCCATACAGCTTACCCACCGTCGCGCCGGCCCCGGCGCCGACATTGCCCTCTTGCGGCGCGTCGGTGGCGGCCGCCTTGCAAGCCTGGTAACCCGCCGCCGCATCGGGCCGGATGGACGCATCGCCCACGCCCAGGTCGAACAGGATGGCGGCCGGCACGATGGGCACGTGCGCCACCCCCACATCAAAGCCGATTTTCTTTTCTTCCAGATAACGCATAACGCCGGTCGCGGCATCCAGCCCGAACGCGCTGCCGCCCGACAGCACGATGGCGTGCACCTTTTCCACCATGTTCATGGGATTGAGCAGATCGGTCTCGCGGGTGCCGGGCGCCGCGCCGCGCACATCGACCCCGCCCGTGGCGCCGGCCTCGGCGATGATGACCGTGCAGCCGGTCGGGCGGCGGGTATCGGTGTAATGGCCCACGCGCAGGCCCGATACCTGGGTGATGCTGCCGCCGCCCGGCGTCAGCCGCAAGCCGTTGCCGCCTTGCGCGGGCATCACCCCGGCAAACGCCGCCGTGCCCGCGGCCGCCATCATGAACGCCCGCCTGTTCCATTGCTGTTCCACACCGATCTCCCTCGCCATGCCGTTTGATTGCGCCCGGCGCGAATGCGCCGGGCGAGCGTAACCTTATGACTTGCCGCTATATTTTTACTATTCCTTATGCTTTGTGGAAAAATAGACGCGTTGTTAGAGTGCGGCTAAGCCGGAGGGCATTGCATACCCGCGATCTCTCCTGAATGACACCGATCATCCGTGGAGCATTGCCATGAAACTCTTTCGCTCGCTGTTCATCGCCGGCCTGATCCAGGCCGCGGCCCTGGCCCCTGCCCACGCCCAGTCCGGCCTGGACCAGATCAAATCCGCCGGCACGTTCAAGATCGGCACCGAAGGCACGTATGCCCCCTTCACCTTCCACGACGCATCCGGCCAGCTTACCGGTTTTGATGTGGACATTGGCCGCGCCATCGCCGAACGCCTGGGCGTGAAGGCCCAGTTCGTGGAAGGCAAGTGGGACGGCCTGATCGCGGGGCTGGACGCCAAGCGCTACGACGCCGTGATCAACCAGGTCGGCATCACCGACGCGCGCAAAGCCAAATACGATTTTTCCGATGCCTATATTTCTTCGGCAGCGGTGCTGATCGTGCGCGACGACAACACCACCATCAAGTCGTTTGCCGACCTGAAGGGCAAGAAGTCGGCCAATACGCTGACCAGCAACTTCGGCAAGCTGGCGCAAAGCCACGGCGCGGAAGTGGTCGCCGTGCAAGGCTTCAACGAAGCCATCGACCTGCTGACCTCGGGCCGCGTGGAAGCCACCGTCAACGACAACCTGTCGTTCCTGGACTTCAAGAAGCAGAAGCCCAACGCGCGCGTGAAAATCGCCGCCACCGACAAGACCGCCGAATTCAGCAATTCCGGCGTGTTGATCCGCAAGGGCAACCCCGAACTGCAAGCCGCCATCAACAAGGCGCTGGCCGACATCAAGGCCGACGGCACCTACAAGACCATATCCGTCAAATACTTCGGCACGGACCTGTCGGCGCAATAAACGGCGGGCACGCACATGACGCTACCCTCCTGGCTGCAAGCCGTCATGCCCGATTGGCTGCTGGCGCAAATCGGGTCGTGGACCGTGCCGCCCTGGGTGCAGTTGATGGCCGACTCGTTCTGGCCGCTGCTGCACGCCGGGCTGGTGTTCACGGTGCCGCTCACGCTGATGTCTTTCGCGCTGGGGCTGGCGCTGGCATTCGTGGTGGCGCTGATCCGGCTGTTTGGCCCGGCGCCGCTGGTGGCGGTGGTGCGCTTCTATGTGTGGCTGATCCGCGGGACGCCGTTGCTGGTGCAGCTGTTCGTGATCTTCTACGGCCTGCCCAGCGTGGGCATCGTGCTGGACCCGCTGCCGGCCGCGCTGATCGGCTTCACGCTGAACGTGGGCGCGTACAACTCGGAAGTGATCCGCGGCGCCATCGAATCCATCACCAAGGGCCAGTGGGAAGCGGCGTACTCGCTCAGCATGACGCGCGGCCAGGCGCTGCGCCGGACCATCCTGCCGCAGGCGGCCCGCGTGGCGGTGCCGCCCCTGTCGAATTCATTCATCGCGCTGGTCAAGGACACGTCGCTGGCGGCGGTGCTGACCGTGCCCGAGATCTTCCAGGCCGCGCAACGCATTGCCGCCGTCACCTATGAACCGCTGATCCTCTACACCGAGGCCGCGCTGATCTACCTGGTGTTCAGTTCCGTCCTGTCCGCCGCGCAGGTCCGCCTGGAACGGCGCTTTGGCCAGCACGCCGTGTTCTCCGAGAAAAGCCGATGATCCGCCTGCAGAAAATCGAAAAATCCTTCGGCGGCAACCCGGTGCTCAAGCAAGTGGACGTGAGCATTGCCGAAGGCAGCGTCACCGCCTTGATCGGCCCGTCGGGCAGCGGCAAAAGCACCCTGCTCCGTTGCGTGAACCTGCTGGAGGTGCCCGACCGCGGCACGCTTTCCATCGGATCCGAAACCGTGGAATTCGAACCCGGCCAGAAGTTGGCGCGCGATCAGGTGCAGCGCGTGCGCAAACAGACCGGCATGGTGTTCCAGAACTTCCAGCTGTTTCCGCACCAGACGGTCATTGGCAATGTGATGGAAGGCTTGCTGACGGTGCAGAAGTGGCCACTGGACCGCGCCCGCGCCCGGGCCGAAGAACTGCTGAAGAAGGTCGGCATGGCCGAAAAGGCCGACGCCTGGCCTGCCAACCTGTCGGGCGGCCAGCAGCAACGCGTGGCGATTGCCCGCGCGCTGGCGCCCGCGCCCCGCGTGCTGCTGTGCGATGAACCGACCTCCGCGCTGGATCCCGGGCTGGCCGCCGAAGTGGTGGATGTGCTGCGCCAGTTGGCAACGGAAGGCATGACCATGCTGATGGCCACGCACGACCTGCGCCTGGCCGCCAGCGTATCGCGCGAAGTGGTGTTCCTGCTGGATGGCGTCGTGGTGGAATCCGGCGAGTCCCGGACAATCTTCTCGCGTCCCGCGGACCCGCGCACCGCCACGTTCATCTCGACGCTGACGCAAGACGCGGCGGCGTTCTAACCTGCCCGCACGGACCACCGCCATATTGGGATTGGACCGTAGGATGGGTGGAGCGCGAGAATTCTTAAGCAAGAATATTGCTGTCCAGCGCGCGCAACCCATCAAGCAACGGTGATTTCTTAACAGCGTTGGCCACAACGCAACGGTTGCGTGATGGGTTGCGCGCGCTGGGCAGTCGGGTTCTTGCCTAAGCCCCCCCGCGCTCCACCCATCCTACCGGGGCGGCAGGTTGCCCGCCGGATCGACCGCCTGGCCGTCATAGCGCAATTCGAAATACAGCCCGACCTGCTTGCTGTCGCTGTTGCCCATTTCGGCGATCTTCTGCCCTTGCTTGACGCTCTGGCCTTCTTTGACCAGCAGCTTGCTGTTGTGGGCGTAGATGCTGAGGAAGCTGGCGTTGTGTTTGACGATGACAAGGTGGCCATAACCCCGCAGGCCGCTGCCCGAATAGGCCACCGTGCCGCCCGCCGCGGCCACCACCGGCGTGCCGGACGAATTCGAGATGACGATGCCATTGGACCCGCCGCCGTCATAGCCGCGCGTGACCTTGCCCTGGGCCGGCCACACCAGCGAGATCGCGCCCGGCGGCGCGGTGCGCCGCTTGGCCGTCGACGTGGAGGTTCGCGGCGACGACGCCTTAGGTTTGGACTGCGCCTTGCCGGAAGCGGACGGGCTGGCCTGCCCCCCGGGCGGCGCCACCCGCAGCAGTTGCCCGACCTCGATGGAGTTCGAGTTCGACAAGCTGTTCCACCGCACCAGGTTGCTGACGCTTGTGCCCTGCTTGCGTGCGATCTGCGTCAACGTGTCGCCCGACTGGACCCGGTAGTAGCCCGGCTGGACCTTGGTGGTGCCGCATGCGGTCAACATGACCAGCAAGGCCACGATCACGGCGCCCATCCAGAGCCGTCCAAACGGGCGAAGCCGTTTCCAGCACCTGGGCGGCCCGGCAGGCGCCGCGGCAAAGGGGGCGGAAGCGGGCACGGACGCGATCGAAGCGGACAAGGAAAGCACTGAAACCTGGGGCACTGAGAGGGGCGGTGGAAACGGAGGTGCATTCAAGGGTACCAAGATTTTCGGGTGCCAGTGTGGCGAGGGTGCTTCGCAGCGGCCGCCGGGCCGTGTATAACCCGCTGATCACGGTGAACGCGCTTCGCCACGACTCAACGCGATTGCAAGGACCGATATGGGCATGACCGACACAGTTAGAAAGAATCCGCTTTGCCTGCTGTGGACCATCCCTTACCTGCTGTGCGGCGTGTTCTCGCACCTGCTCAACGACCCGGTCAGCCACGCGCTCTTCGTGTGGCTGCCGCCGGGAGTGGCCGTTGGCGCCTATCTGCTGTCGCCGCGCCGCGACTGGCTGCTGCTGGCCGCGGGCTTCTTCTGCGCGCAGTTGCTGTTGACCCTGGTCACGCGCGGGCAACCAGCCACCGCCATCGTCTTCGCGCTGACAGGCAGCCTGTCTTCGCTGCTGGCGGCCTGGACGGTGCAACGCTTGTCGCCCCGCGCCGAAGGCCTGGGTTTCGTGGCCGCGCTGCTGGCCGGCGCGGTCGCCGGGGCCGCCAGCAGCGCGCTGATGGGCGGCGGGTGGCTGTGGCTGACACAGGACGCCCACGCGCTGGACCGGCTGCGTACCTGGGTCACGGCCTATCTGGCCGGCGTGCTGATCCTGGCCCCGGCGCTGACGGGGTGGGCGCAATTCCGGCCGCGGCGCTCCGGCGGCCCCCGGATGCGCGACCTGCTGATCGGCGCGGTGGCTTACGCGCTGATGATCGTGTCGACCTTCATGACGTTCGACGGCGACATGATCCAGAACCTGCCCTACGTCGTCTCGTTCGAGCTGACTTATTTGCCGCTGGTGTTCGCCGTGCTGATCGCGTTGGTCTGGGGCACGCCCGGCGGAACGCTGGCGATGGTTACGCTGATGTTGATGGCGCTGTACCAAAGCGCCCAGGGCGAAGGGCCCTTTGTCGAGGCCAACGACCCCTGGCACGTGTTGCTGGCCACTCAGGTCTATCTGGTGATCACGGCGCTGCTGCTGTTGCTGGTCAATACCCTGCGCGGCGCGCGCGCCCAGGCGCTTGAGAGCGCCGAGCAGTGGCGCGGCCGCTTCGACCTGGCGCTGGCGGGCAGCCATCAACTGATGTACCGCTTCAATCCCTATGACGGCAAGCTTGAACTGGCGGGCGACCTGCAAGATGCCTTCGGCCTGCCGGCCAGCGCCATTACCGATCTTGCGTCGCTGACTGCCCATGCGCATCCTGAAGACCGGTCGCGCCTGGCGATGCACTGGGCGGCGCGCCGCGCCGGCGCCCAGGACCGCACGCCCTTGCTGTTCCGCGTGGCGCATGCAGCGGGCGGCTGGCGGCTGGTCAGCGACCGGGGGTCCCCGCTGTCCGACTTCGACGGCAGCGTGGCCGTCGTGGCCGGCATGTGGCGGCTGGGCGAGATCGAGCGCGAGCCGGCCGATGCCAGCCAGTAACCCCGACGCGCCGTCCAGCACGGGCGCCCTCCTGATCCATGGATTGGGCGGAACCGAATACGACCTGGGGTCGATGCACAAGGTCCTGAAGCGCGCCGGCATCCAGACTTACAGCCTGACCTTGCCCGGTCACGGCGGTTCGCCCGAAGACCTGCTGTCCGTCCGCATGGAAGACTGGCTGGACGCCGTGACCCGGAAATACCACGAAGTCGCCGAGCGCCACGAGACGCTGCACGTCATGGGCATGTGTCTGGGCGCGCTGCTGGCGGTAGAGCTCTGCAAACGGGTCGGGCACAAGCAGGGCAAGCTCGTGTCGCTGGCCGCGCCGGTCTTCATCGATGGCTGGAGCACGCCCTGGTACCGTGGCCTGCGCAAGCTGGTCTACCGCATCCCGGGCCTGGGCGCGCGCATGCGCGTGGAAGAAGAAGAGCCCTATGGCATCAAGAACGAACTGGTGCGGTCCATCGTCAAGGCCAAGTTCGAACGGGGCGAGAACTTCCACTACCGGTGGGTGCCGCTGGCCTGCGTGCGCGAAGTCGATCGGCTGCGCGACGCGGTCAGGCGCGGACTGGACGGCATCGACTGCCCCACGCTGATCATGCACGCGCACGAGGACGAGCTTACGTCGGTACGTTCGGCGCATCTGCTGCACGACGCGATCGCGGGCAGCCAACTGGTGTTGCTGAACAACAGCTATCACATGATCTGCGTGGACAACGACCGCGATCTCGTGGCGGCCACCGTGCTGCAGTTCATGGACCGCGACCCCGCCGCCGCGCAGTCGCCGCGCGCGGCCGGCCGCGCCGCCCCGATGGGCGCGGCCGATGTCGAGCGCATCCTGGGCGCGTACCGCGATTCTCTCTTGGCCGGCGAATTCGAAACGCTGTTCCCCTTATTCGCCGAAGACGTCGTCTGGACTGAAGAAGGCGACAACCCCGTCAGCGGCGTCTACGAAGGCCGCGGCGCGTTGATCACGCTGTTCTCGCGGCTGATGGACTATTCGCGCAACACGTTTGCAATCCGCGACGTCGGGCCACCCGCATTGTCTGGCCGCGCCATCGCGCTGCCGCTGCGCTTCCAGGTGCAGGATGGCGCCAACCTTTACCAAGGCGGCACCACGCACACGCTGCGCCTGCGCAACAACGCCATCAGCAAAGTCACCGCCCGCGCCGACGAACCCGAAGCCGAAGACGCCCTGTGGCGCAGGCTGGCCGCCGCCGCCGGCCACGAACCCGCAGGCGACGCCATGGACGAGGCCACCCTGGCCCTGGGCGGGGACGCGCTGCCCGATGCGTTTGAAGCGGCCATCATCGAATTGCGTTCGCTGCCCGCGCCGCCCTCCGCCGCCGTGGCGATCCGGCTTGCCGCGTACGAACAGCAAGCGCGCCACGGCGACGCGCCGCAGACGGCCCCACCCGACGCGGATGCCCGCGGCCAGATCGGGCATGCCGCCTGGCGCCTCTTGGCCGGACTGCCCGCCGACCAGGCGCAACGGCGCTACATCGCCCTGGTGCGGCGTCTGGACGCAGGCGACTGACCCCTGGGCAGGGCTAAAATGGCGCCATGCCCGACCTGACCCGCCTTCACCGCCTGGGACGCGCCGCGCGCGCCCGCGGCGTGCTGTGGCTGGCGCTTCTGGCTTTGACCCTGCGCGCCTTGGTTCCCACGGGCTACATGCCCGATGCCCGCGCGCTGCATGATGGCCGCCTGGAAGTCACGTTCTGTTCCGCGGCGGGCGATCTGTCCACGTTCAGGGTGGCGCTGGCCGGCTCAAAAGGCGGCGACGACGCCCCCGCCAGCCATGACGCCGCCAAGACCGGTGCGCAATGCCCCTTCGGGCTGCTGGCCCATGTCGCGCCCGCGCCGCCTCCGGCGCTAACGCCCATTCTGCTGCCGGCGGGCCGGTATGTTCCGCCTCCGCCCGCCTACCGGGCCCTGCCCAAGCTGGCCGCCCACGGCCCGCCCCTTGGTTCCCGCGCCCCGCCTCCGTTGGCCTGACTCCGCCTGACCGCGCGGCCCTGCCGCGCGCCTTGCCGACCGTCAACCCAAGAGGTTTTCATGCGTTCCCCCTTCATGCATTCCCCCGCCCTGCGCCCGCCCGCCGGCGCGGCGCTTTCCCATGCGCCCGATCCGCGGCGCCGCCTGCTTCTGTCTTCCCTGGCCCTGCTGGCCCTGGCCGGTTGCGGGCAAGATGCCCCGAAGCTCCATGGCATGGACCTGTCCGGCATGCCGACGGGCGACTTCCAATTGCAGGATACCGGCGGCCAGGTCCGCCGCCTGGCCGACTACCGCGGGCACCCCGTCATGCTGTTCTTCGGTTTCACGCAATGCCCGGACATCTGCCCGACGGCGCTGACCCGCGCGATCGAGATCAAGGGCCTGTTAGGCGCCGACGCGGACAAGCTCCGGGTGCTCTTCATCACCGTCGACCCCGAGCGCGACACGCCCGACATCCTGCGCGCCTACACCCAGGCTTTCGATCCGGCGTTCGTCGGCCTGCGCGGCGATGCCGAGCAGACCCGCGCCGCGGCCCAGTCGTTCAAGGTGTTCTATCAAAAGGTGGCCACCGGCTCGTCCTACACCATGGACCACACCGCGCTGACCTACATCATCGACGCCCAGGGCAAGCTCCGGCTTGCCTTGCGCCACCAACAGACCGCCGAGCAATGCGTGGAAGACCTGCGCACCGTGCTGTGACCCCACGCCGTCAACCCGATAAAGAGAAGCCAACATGATGAAGACCTTTACGTTCAAGTCCCTGGCCGCTGGCCTTTCCCTGTGCGCGCTGGCCGCTTTCGGCCCCGCCGCGCTGGCACAGGACGCCGTCCTGAAGGTGGACGACGCCTGGGTGCGCGCCACCGTGCCCAGCCAGCACGCCACCGGCGCTTTCATGCGCCTGACCTCGTCGGTGCCCGGCCGCCTGGTGGCCGTGGAGTCCGATGCGGCCAAGCACGTGGAAGTCCACGAAATGGCCATGCAGGACAATGTCATGAAGATGCGCCAGGTCCCCGGCATTGATCTACCCGCCGGCCAGCCGGTGGAACTCAAGCCCGGCGGCTACCATGTCATGCTGATCGACCTGGCCAAACAGATCCAACCCGGCGACCGCATCGCACTCACGCTGGTGGTGGAAGACGCCAGGCAGCAGCAGCGCCGCGTGCCGGTGCAGGCCGAGGCCCGCGCGCTCAACGCGAAGGCGGGGGCCGCGCCAGCGCCGCAGCACGGCCACTGAGCGAATATCGGGGACACACCATCCGTGTCCCCGCCAGCGTCTCGCGCTGAATCGCCATACAATGCCAGCACATCCGCCGTCGACGCCTGAGTCAGGCCCGACGGCAGCCGGCCCCTCGCGCCGCGCGCTGGATGCCTGCGTTCCGCGCCGCCGGGCGCTTGACCCGCCGGCGGGCCGCCGGCACCTCTGTGTCTGGATATGCCCGGTAGTTCCGCCTTTTCATTCCTGCGTACCTTATGCAGCCTGCGCTGGCTCGCCATCGCGGGCCAAGCCGCCACCATCCTGCTAGCCAGCAGCGTTCTGGGCCTTGCCCTGCCGCTTGAGCCCCTATGGATCGGCGTCGGCGTGCTGATCGGATTCAACGCCTACGCCAGCCTGCGGCTGCGCCATCCGCGCGACCTCTCCCACGCCACGGCCTTCGGCCATCTCTTCGTAGACATGGCGGTGCTGTCGTGGATGGTCGGCTGGAGCGGCGGCATCAGCAATCCGTTCGGCACGATGTTCCTGATCCTGACCGCGCTGGCGGCCCTGGCGCTGCCGCGCAACTGGGCGCTGGCGGCGGCGGTCGCGGGTATTTCAGGCTACGCGGCGGCGGCCATCTTCGGCCAGCCTCTGCGCGGCGACGTGGACACCCATTCCCTGCTGCTGTGGGGCCTGGGCGTGAATTTCCTGATTTCCGTCGTGGTCGTGCTGGTGTTTTCCACCCGACTGGCGTCCGACCTGCGCGACCGCGAACGCGAGCTGGCCCGCCTGCGCGAACGCTTCACCCGCAACGAGGGCATCGTCGCCCTGGCCACCCACGCGGCGGCCATGGCGCACGAGTTGAACACCCCGTTGGCCACCATGACCCTGCTGGCCGACGAGATCGCCGCCGAGGTCAAAGACGACGACCTGCGTGCCGACGTGGCCACCTTGAGCCAACTGCTGGCACTTTGCCGGGAACGCATCCGCAATCTGGCTGTCCCAACCGCGGTGGACCTGGTCCGCGTGGTGGGGCAGTGGCGCCTGATCCGGCCAACGATCGACCTGCAACGCTCGGGTACCCTGCCGGCCAGCCTGCGGGTGGATCCCGCGATCGCGCATCTGCTGCAGGCGCTCTTGAACAACGCGGCCGACGCGGGCGAAGCCGCCGAGGCGCCCCGCGTGGACCTGCATCTGGAATATGGCTATGGCGCCCTGCGCGGCGAAGTGCGGGACTACGGGCGCGGCTTCGACCCCGACCAGACCCTGCTGCCGGCGACCAGCCTGTTCAACAGCGGCAAGCCGGGAGGGTTGGGCGTCGGCCTGGCGCTGTCGCACGCCACCGTGGAACAGCTGGGCGGTGAAATGACCATGACCGCTGCCTCGGGAGAGGGCACCCGCATCCGCTTTTACCTGCCCCTGGGCAACCCCGGAACCTGACAGTGATGAATCCTACCGACCTTGGCCTCCTGATCGACGACGACGAACTGTACGTGCGCACCTTGCAGCGCAGCCTGTCTCGCCGCGGCCTGGAAACCCGGACCGCCACCGGCATCGCCGAAGCGCTGCGCGTGGCCGAAGAGATTCGGCCGGCCTTCGCGCTGGTGGACCTGCGCCTGGGCGAAGACTCCGGCCTGACGCTGATCCGCCCCCTTCGCGCGCTCCGCGCGGACATGCGGATCCTGCTGGTCACCGGCTACGCCAGCGTGGCCACCGCCGTCGAAGCCATCAAGCGCGGCGCCGACGATTACCTGCCCAAGCCCGCCACCGCGCCGATGATCCTGCGCACGCTGGGCCTGGTAAAGCCAGAATCCGTTACGATCGAAACGACCATGACGCCGTTGCACCGCCTAGAATGGGAACACATCCACCAGGCCCTGCACGAGACCGGCGGCAATGTTTCCGCGGCGGCGCGCCTGCTGGGCATGCACCGGCGGTCGCTACAGCGCAAGCTGGCAAAAAAACCGGGGCCGGAACGGGAAGTGCTCGTCGACTGATCGGTGCAGTGCGACACATCTTTACAACACCGTCATGTGCGGGTGCGACATATCGTCGCACCCTGACCCCACCACCTAGGGCGTCTGCCCCCTAGGAAAACCCTGAATCTGCTCCGTTGGGGGCAGAATCCTCCCAGGCAATGCGACCATTCGTCGCATGCTTGACCGATATCAAGCCGATAGGATGGACGTTGCTGCTTGGCAGCATTCCAGCTTGCTGCTCCGCAGCATTTCCAACCATCCATCCAAGGCTGTACGTGAAACACCCCCTCCTTGCGACCCTAACGCGCATTTTTGGCGTCGGCGCGGTCATGCTGCTTGGCGGCTGCAACATGGAAATTCTCTCTCCCAAGGGAGACATTGGCGCCCAGGAAAAGACGCTGCTGTTCACGGCGACGGGGCTGATGCTCATCGTTGTGATCCCAGTGCTGTTCATGATCGTGTCGTTTGCGTGGAAATACCGCGCATCCAATACCAAAGCCGACTACCAGCCCAAGTGGGCCCACTCCACGGCGATCGAGATCGTGGTCTGGACCGTGCCTTGTATCATCGTGGCGATTCTTGCCGTGATCACCTGGCGCTCCACGCACGCGCTGGATCCCTACAAGCCGCTTGTCTCCGAACACAAGCCCGTCACCATCGAGGTGGTGTCGCTGGATTGGAAGTGGCTGTTCATCTACCCCGAGTACGACATCGCCACGGTCAACGAGATCGCGTTCCCCGTGAACGTCCCGGTCAACTTCCGGATCACGTCGGCATCGGTCATGAATTCGTTCTTCATCCCCCAGCTGGGTAGCCAGATCTACTCGATGGCCGGCATGGAAACGAAGCTGCACCTGAACGCGACCGAAGCCGGCACCTACGCGGGCATCTCGGCCAACTACAGCGGCGCCGGTTTCTCCGGCATGCGCTTCAAGGCCATCGCCACGTCGCAGGAAGGGTTCGACAACTGGGTCAAGGAAGCCAAGGCTTCGCCCACGGCGCTGACCCCCGAGGCCTACGCTGAACTGACCAAGCGCAGCGAGCGCAATCCGGTCGTCAAGTACTCCTCGGCGCCTCCCGCCATGTTTGATTTCATTCTGGGCAGCACCATGTCCAAGATGGCCGGCGTGGACGACGCCACGTGCACCCCCACGTCGAAAAATCTGATCGCAGGAATTAACTAACAATGCTCGGGAAACTCACCCTCGAGGCCATTCCGTACCATGAACCTATCGTCATGGTTACGCTGGCCGCCGTGTGCCTGGGAGGCCTAGCGGTCTTCGGCGCCGTCACTTACTTCGGCAAGTGGAAGTACCTCTGGACGGAATGGCTGACCTCCGTCGACCACAAGCGCATCGGCGTGATGTACATCATCGTCGCGCTGATCATGCTGCTGCGCGGCTTTGCCGACGCCATCATGATGCGCACCCAGTTGGCGGTCGCGTCCGCCGACTCCGCCGGCTTCCTGCCACCTCATCACTACGACCAGATCTTCACCGCCCACGGCGTCATCATGATTTTCTTCATGGCGATGCCCTTCATTACCGGGCTGATGAACATCGTGGTGCCGCTGCAGATCGGCGCCCGCGACGTGGCCTACCCGTTCCTGAACTCGCTGAGCTTCTGGCTGTTCGGCGCTGGCGTCGCGCTGATGATGATCTCGCTGTTCGTGGGCGAATTCGCCGCGACCGGCTGGCTCGCCTATCCGCCGCTGTCCGGGCTGGACTACAGCCCAAGCGTCGGGGTGGACTACTACATCTGGGCGCTCCAGATATCCGGGTTGGGCACCACGCTTAGCGGTATCAACTTCATCGTGACCATCCTGCGCATGCGCGCACCGGGCATGAGCCTGATGAAGATGCCGATCTTCACGTGGACCTCGCTGGTCACCAACGTGCTGATCGTCGCCGCCTTCCCCGTGCTGGCTGCAACGCTTGCGCTGCTGACCGCCGACCGCTACCTGGGCACGCACTTCTTCACGAACGACATGGGCGGCAACGTCATGATGTACGTGAACCTGATCTGGATCTGGGGCCACCCCGAGGTCTACATCCTGGTGCTGCCGGCATTTGGCGTGTATTCGGAAGTGGTTGCCACCTTTGCCCGCAAGACGCTGTTCGGCTACAAGTCCATGGTCTACGCCACGGCCGCCATCGGCGTGCTGTCGTTCCTGGTCTGGCTGCACCACTTCTTCACCATGGGGGCGGGGGCCAACGTCAATGCCTTCTTCGGCATCGCGACGATGATTATCTCGATCCCGACGGGCGCGAAGATCTTCAACTGGCTGTTCACCATCTACCGCGGCCGCCTGCGCATCACGACGCCGGTGCTGTGGACGCTGGGCTTCATGATCGTCTTCGTCATCGGCGGCATGACCGGCGTGATGCTGGCCATCCCCGGCGTGTCCTTCGTGCTGCACAACAGCTTGTTCCTGATCGCCCACTTCCACAACACCATCATCGGTGGCGTGGTGTTCGGTTGTATCGCGGGCATGACCTACTGGTTCCCGAAGGCGTTCGGCTTCACGCTGAACGAGCGCCTGGGCCGCTACTCGTTCTACTGCTGGTTCGTCGGTTTCTTCATGGCCTTCATGCCCCTGTACATCCTGGGCTTCAAGGGCATGACGCGTCGCCTGAACCACTACGACAACCCCGAATGGCAGCCGTACCTGCTGGTCGCGCTGGCTGGCGCCGCGCTGATCATGCTGGGCATCTGGTTCCTGTTGCAGCAAGTGTTCGTGTCGGTTCGCCAACGCAAGCAAAACCAGGACGTCACGGGCGATCCCTGGGATGGCCGCACCCTGGAATGGTCGATTTCGTCGCCGGCTCCTTTCTACAACTTCGCCCACGTTCCTCACGTTGATGAGCTGGACCAGTTCTGGGAAGACAAGCAAAGCGGCAAGGCGTACAAGCGCCCGGCCAAGTACGAAGACATCCATATGCCGAAGAACACCGGCGCCGGCGTGTACATCGGCTTGTTCGGCCTGATCATGTGCTTCGCGCTGATCTGGCACATCTGGTGGCTCGCCATCGCCGGTTTCGTCGGCATGGTCGGTTCGTTCATCGCCCGCGCCTATGACCGCGACGTCGATTACTGGGTCCCGGCCGCGGAAGTCGAACGCATCGAAAACGCCCACTTTGAAAAAATGCAGAAGGCCGCCTGAGCCATGATTCAAGCCGTAGCCACTCACCCCCACGCGGGTCACGACGATCACGCGCATCATGACGATGGATCCAAGACCGTTTTCGGTTTCTGGGTCTATCTGATGAGCGACTTGCTGATCTTTTCGGTGCTGTTCGCCACGTTCGCGGTGTTGTCCAACGCCACCGCGGGCGGCCCCACGGGCAAGGAACTGTTCGACCTGAAGTTCGTGCTGGTCGAAACGCTGTTGCTGCTGTTCTCCAGCTTCACCTTCGGCATGGCCAACTTGAACGTGCACGCCAACAACAAGTCCCGCGCGATGGGCTGGTTGATGGTGACGTTCCTGTTCGGCGCAGGGTTCATCGCGATGGAAGTCTGGGAATTCCATCACCTGATCACTGAAGGCGCCGGCCCGGGCCGCAGCGCTTACCTGTCGGCGTTCTTCACGCTGATCGGTACGCACGGCCTGCACGTCACCTTCGGCCTGATCTGGATCATCGTCCTGCTGGACATGATCCGCCGCCATGGCCTGGACTCGATCAACAAGCGTCGCCTGGCGTGCCTGAGCCTGTTCTGGCACTTCCTGGACATCGTCTGGATCTGCGTCTTTACCTTCGTCTATCTCATGGGAGCCATCTGATGTCGCACTCCGCTGCGGCCGCACACGGCCACGACGATCACGCCGCCGACCACGGCAGCCTGAAGTCCTACATCATCGGTTTCGTGCTTTCGTTGCTGCTCACCTTCGGCTCGTTCGGCCTGGTGATGCACGGCGCGCTGTCGCACACCATCACCATCGTCGGCGTCGTTGCCCTGTGCGTGCTCCAGTTGCTGGTGCAACTGGTGTACTTCCTGCACATGGGCGCGTCGAAGTCGGCCCGCGACAACCTGGCGGCGTTCGTCTTCACCGTGCTGATCATCGCCATCATCGTCGGCGGTTCGGCTTGGGTGCTGTACAACATGAACGTCAACATGGGCCACGCCATGTAATGACGGCTTGCCGTTGAAGCAAAAAAACAGGCACCTTCGGGTGCCTGTTTTACATTGCGGGGCCTGCACGCCCGGCGCGCGGAACGCGCCGGCCTACTTCGGCGCCGCCACCGTCAATGCCACCCCGGCCCGCGCGGCCAGATCGCTGGCGGAAACGCCAACATAGGGCTGCACGCGCGAACGCTGGCTCAAATCGCAACTGGCCGCGGCCGCCGCGCCGTCCAGCACCTGCTTCACGGCACGCGCCCCCATCGGGCTAAGCGGACCGCTGTCGTCCAATTGCCAGGCCAGCACATCGGCCACCGCCATGCCGCAACGCCAGGGGGTGCGGTACAGCCCCGCATCATGTTCCAGCAGCATCTTCGTTTTGCTTTCCTTGCCCAGGCGCAGCATGATCACCAGCGGCAGGGCATCGGTATCCGCCACGCCGTCGATGCGCACGCTGTTGCCGCTGCGGTCCGAGGCATCCGCGCCCTTCTCCAGCCACGCCTGGTACAGGTCGTCGGGCAGCCACGGCAAACTGAGGGGCGCGATGTCGTTGTTGCTGATACCCGTGGCGTCGTCCGCGCGGGTCAGCGGCACGCCCGCCGCCAACAGGCGGTCAGCGGTGGCGCGCAGCCTGGCGCGCTGCCCGTCCCACTCGGGACCGTTCTGCTTGATCGCCGCGCGAATCTCGACCTGGTTCCACACGCTCAGCAAGCTGGACAGCGGCTCCGGCGTCAGCGGCAGGCGCGGCTGGCCAGCAGCCTGCGCCAATTGGTCCACCAACGCGGGCTCCATCGTGCGCGCCGCCAAGGTAAGCGCTTCGTTCAAGCCGTTGCGCTCGGGCGTCTTGCTGGCGCTGTAGCCGCCCACCGCCGCATCCGCGCCGTGCGCCAACGCGAAGGCCACGCGCTCCGACACCGGATACGTCGCGGTCGGCGTCAGTTCTCCGGAATTCGATTCGCGCAGCGCTTCCAGCAATGGGGTTTCCCACATGCCGCGGTTGCCGTAGTACATGCGGACATAGGCGGCGTTGATATCCGCGCCCTTGGCCAGCAGTTGCTCGGCGAACCAGAACCGGCTGGGCGCCCCCATGGCGGCATGCAGCGCCGACCGGCCTTTCTTGTCGCGCGCATTCGGGTCGGCGCCCTTGGCCAGCAGGTAGCTCAGGCTGTCTTTGTCTTCGCTGAAATACGAAATGCGCCGCACCAGCAACGGCGTGCCGTTGTAGTCGACACCATCCAGCGGCGCGCCTGCCGCGATCAAGGCGTCGGCCAACGCGTAGCGCTCCGCCGCCGGACGCGTGTCCTTGGCGTCGGGCAAGGCGCTGGCCAACAGCACGAACCCGTTGTTGGGGCCATCCGCGCGGGCGCCCGCCGCCAGCAAGGCCCGCACAATATCCAACTGCTTGCCCGACACCGCCACGGCCAGGGCCGACGTGCCGTTTTCGTTCACGCCATTGGGGTCCTGGCCGCGCGCCAACTCGGCACGCACCGCGTCCAGGTCGTCGGCCCGGATCGCCTTGAAGATCGCCAGCCGGGGCCGGCACACGCCCGCGTCCAGCGCTTTCTCGTTCAAGGCGGCACCGATGCGGCTGGCGATATTGCCCGGGATCGGTTCCTTGGCTTTCAGGCGGTTTGCACAATACAGGCGGTAATCCTCGCGCGCCAGGGTCTCGAAGTAACCGCGCCTGTCGCCTGCCTTCGCGCTTTGCGCCCAGCGCGCGTCGGCGCGGTTCAGATAGGCGGCCGTGCGGGAAGGATCGCGGCGCAGCACGTCGGTGAGGACGCGGTCCGCCTGCACGGCATCGCCCGATTCCGCCAGCCAGAAACCGTAGTCGTTCAAGGCCGTCAGCATGTCGGGATCTTTGCCGCCGGGATCGATCTCGCGGAAGTCCTGTTCCATCACGAAGCGGCGCAGGTCCGCCAGCGCACGCCCGAATTCCACGGTCTTGCCGCGCGGAATGGCGCGCGCCACCTGATGCAGCATGCGGAACACGGCCGTCACGTCCACCGGCGCCTGATGCTCGAAGCGCACGTCGGCGGGAAACGTCTTCAGGCGCCCCGGGTAGTTCGTCAGCGCCTGCCGCAACGTCGCCAGGGCTTGCGCCTTGCGTGCCTCGTCCCAGGGCTGGTTGGCGGTGACGACGGCCACGCTGGCGTCGGCGCGGACCGTGGCTGCATTGCCGGCCGCATCCACCAGGAACCCGTCGGACCGCGAGGCATCGGCGTCGTTGTAGGTGTAGCCGACCCAATACAGGGTCTCGTCGTTGCGCGGCGTCCGGACCTGCACGTTCTCTTCGCGCGCCGCCTTCCACGATGCCGGGTCAATCACCAGGGGCTGGGAACGGAAGTCCAGGCGGAATTCCTTGCCGCTGCCCCGCACGTACCGATACAGGTAGAGGCGGTTCTCCATTTGGCCGACCAGCAGCGCGTCGCGCACGTTCTCGGTGCCCCACACGCGCCGCTCCGGTTCGCGCAATGGGTAGCGCGACAAGCGGATGGATTCGACGACGGCGCCGATATCGGACGCCGCGGCTGGCGGCGGCGCAAATGCCAGACCGGCCAGCGCCAGCAGCGTGGCGCCGGTCATTCGGGAGACTGCGGGGCGGAAAGTGCGCGGCATGCGAAGGGCTAACCCAGGAAATCAGGGACACCGATCATACCCCCGGGACATCCCTAGCTCGCGGGTAAGTCCTGAGATGTTTTTGTCCCGCGCTACGGAATTTAAGTCACTTTCGATATATATTTCGCAACATAGCGATTTCATTAACATTTGAACGACTGTAGCGACCGCCACACCTCATGGACGCCGTGCTAACCCCCTCCCCCGCCTTGGCCGCGACTGCCGCGCCGGCCCAGCGGTTTGCCCGCGCCCTGCTGCATCACGCGCCCCCTGGCCATCCCGACGCCGGCTTTTTCGCCACCGTGATCGGCACCAGCCTGGCGTACCAGGATCTGGCGCGCAGCGGGCTTTGCCCTGTCGAGCTGCAACAGTTGCTGGACCACCTGTTTCCCGGCGCCCTGGCATCGGATGACGCGCGGCTGGCCGCGTTGCGGGAGCAGGCCGCGGGTTATGCCAAGCGCGGCCGGGGCGATCCCCAACCCGGCTTCACCTTGCTGCTGCGCGTGCTGCTGGACGCCTACCGCGCCCCCGAACCCGAAACCACCACCTGGGTCACTGGCGTGCTGGTGCACGCCTGCCTGCGTCCCGATCACCTGTGGCGCGATTTGGGCTTGTCGGGCCGCGAAGACGTGACGTTCCTGCTGGCCCGGCACTACCCAGGCCTGGTGATCCGCAACGTGCGTAATTTGCGCTGGAAGCAATTCCTGGCGTACTCGGCCTGCGAGCACGCGGGCTTGCCGCCGTCCGCCGCCCCGGGTTGCCCGGCCTGCGAAGACTACGGCGTCTGCTATCCGGACGCGCCGGACTGACGGCAGACCGCTAGAACCGGTACGCGACGCCGGCGCCCACGCCCACGCTACGCCCGGCGGCGGGCTCGTAATAGCGGCCGTTGCTTTCATTGACGATCACGGACCCGGCGTAATGCCGGTCGAACAGATTGTCCACGCGCGCGTAGGCGTTCAATTCCCACGCCCCCACGCGCTTCACATAGCCGGCGCTGATCGCCGCCACGAAATAGCCCGGCGCCGCTTCGCTATTGGCGTCATTCACGTAGATCTGGCTCAGGTAGCGGCCTTCCAGCGCGGCCTGCCAGCCTTCGGGCGGCGCCCACGCCACCGATGCGAACGCCGCCTGCCGCGCAATGCCGGGGATCTTGTTGCCCGCCCGGATGTTGCCGGTACTGTCATCCGCGTACCGCGCGTTCAGCCACGTATAGGCGAACTGCGTGCGCCAGTGGCGCGCGACTTCCCCTGACCAGCCCAGCTCTACCCCATCGCGCCGCGTGCGCCCGGCGTTTTGGTAGCTGGTGCGACCGCCGGCACTCCCGGCGGACACGATCTCGCTGTCGGTGCTTGTATGGAATACCGCCGCCGTCGCCAAGCCGCCCGCCATGCGGGCTTTGACGCCCGCTTCCAGATTGGTGCTAAGCGACGGCGCCAGGCCGAAATTCAAGCCGGGCAGGCCGCCGGGCCGATACGAAATCTCGTTCAGGGTCGGGGTCTCGAAACCCCGTCCATACGAGGCGTACACGCTGACGTCGGCGCTGGCCGCGTAGCGCAGGGCCGCCACCGGCAGCGCCTTGCGGTAGCGCGCGCCACCGCTGTCATCGCCATTGCCGGCCGTGATGTAGTGGTCGTCGGAATCGAAACGGACGGTGCTATAGCGCAGGCCAGCGTCCATCGTCCAGCGTTCGGACGCCTTCCAGGATGCCTGCACATAGGGGTCGGCGTTATAGACGGTGTTGGTCTCGTCGCGCCGCAACGCGCCTTGCACGCCCAGTTGCTGATCCGCGCCCGTGCCGGTGAAGTTCTGATAGCCCTGGCGGTCTTCGCGCATGGAATCGTAGGAAAAACCGCCGACCAGCGTCAGTGGCCGGCCCGCCAGCTCCAGTTCGGATGTCCAGCGAATATCCGCGCCGCCGTACTGACGCGCCAAATCAATGACGCCGCCCGCCTGCGTGGGCGCCAACTGCGCCGCGGGAGGAATCGACTGGTACTGAGTGGTGTCGCGCTGGCCGTAGTACGCCATCACGCGCAGGACGTTGCGGCTATCGATCTGCCGTTCGTACACCACGCCCCCCTGCGTCTGCCGAACCGTCTTGCGGGTGTCGTACTGTTCGGCCAAGGGAGCGGCGCGCGGGTCGTCCTGGAACTGCTGGTACGTCAGGCCAAGCGGATCCTGCGCCTTCAAGTCCACGCTATTGACGACAAGGGTCAAGCGGCTGGCGTCGTCCAGCTGCAAGCCGAGCTTGGCGTTGGCCAGGTTCTTCCGCGCCGCGCTGTGATCGCGGTAGCCATCGGTCGTGAAGCGGCTGGCGTCCAGCACGTAGTCCAGGCCGCCCGTTTCGCCACCGCTGGCTTTCACACCGTAGCGCCAGGTGCCGTCGCTGCCGCCCCAACCGCTGGCCGATAGCGTGGGCGGCGGCGTCCCGTCTTCCGTATAGACCTGAATCACGCCGCCCGATGAATTGCCGTACAGCGCGGAAAACGGCCCACGCAGCACCTCCACGCGATCGATGGATCCGATGTCGATGTTGGACGTCTGCCCCTGCCCGTCCGGCATGGTGGCCGGAATGCCGTCCACATAGAGGCGCACGCCGCGCACGCCGAACGTGGAGCGGGCACCAAAGCCACGGCTGGATATCTGCAAGTCCTGCGCGTAGTTCTGCCGGTTCTGGATTTGCAGGCCCGGCACGCCGGCCAGCCCCTCGGACAGGTTGATCCCCGGCTGGCCCCGACGCATGGCGGCGCCCTCGACCACGTCCACCGATGCCGGCGTGTCCAGAACCGACGTGCCCAGGCGCGTGCCGGTCACGACCACGGGTGATAGCGTGGGGCTGGCCTCTTGCGCCAAGGCGCCGTTCGCCAGCGCGTGCGCCAAGCCCGCCGCCAGCGAACCGCGCGCGGCCCAACGCGTTCCCCAGTGCACTGCTCGCGGCGCCGCCATGCCGCGCCGTCCGACCCGCTTCGTCAAATCCGTCTCCCGTAGCGTCCCGCCATTGCCATTGCCGTTGCCGTTGCCGTTGCCGTTGCCGTTGGAAACGCAGAGCGGGAATAGGTTCTAATAGCCGCTATGGAACCATCGCAAGACATCGAACGCCGCCTGCTCGAACTGGAGGTCAAGTCCAGCTTCGCGGACGACCTGCTGGAACAGTTGAACCAGATCATCGTCCGGCAGCAACAGCAGATAGAGCGGCTGCTACGCGAAGTGGCTGAGCTTCGCCAGCAGACGCCCGAGGGCGCCGCGCCTTTCCGCAGCCTGCGCGACGAACTGCCGCCGCACTACTGAGCCAGCGCGGCTAGTAACGGTAGCGTAGCAGCCTGCCCAAGCGCCGCAGCGGCGCGACCCGCCGCATCAGCCAGACCGCTGCCCGGGCGGGCCAGGTAAATCTGGCCCACTGCCTGCCGTCGCTTTCCTCATACACCCATTGCTCGTCGCGCAGCCGCAGGCCGGGCACCTGCGTTTCAAGCTCCAGCGGATTGCCTAAGCTCCAGCGCATCACCGCGCCCGTCGCCCGGAACATACGGTTGCGCGACGCCAACGCCAGTCCCATTCGGCTGTAGGCATCGAATACGACCTCGCCCGATGGGAATTGCGTGGTCACGGTGCGCAGCAATTGCAGTACCTGGTCTTCGGACAGGTACAGGAACAACCCCTCGGCCACCACCAAGGCCGGCCTGTCGGTGGGAATCTGCGACAGCCACCCCAAGTCCGCCATCGATGAACCCAGCATCTGATAACCCGGGCGCGGCGGATACAACGCGCGGCGCAGGTCGATCACGTCGGGATAGTCCACGTCGAACCAATTGACCTCCGGGGGCGGCGCCACCCGGTATACGCGGCTGTCCAGGCCGCAGCCCAGATGCAGCACCGTGGCGCCGCGGTGGGCGGCGATGAACTCCCGTGCCCAGGCGTCCAGCGAGTAAGCCCGCATGGCCAGCCCGATCATCTCGTCGCGGCGCATGCCCAGCGCGGAAAAATCATGATCAAGGCGCGCCACGGCCTCGGCGGCGTAGTGGTCCTGCAACAGCGAGCCGGGCAAACGGCTTTCTTCGGCCTTGGCATACAGGGTGATCAGCAGCGTGGCTTTCTCCCCGGTCAGACGCACCTTTTCCATGCGGGCTCCTGTAGGCCAATGCCTGCACTATTCGTTCCATTGATGGAGACTATCAACAAAATAGAACGACGTTCTTTCCATTAATGGAAAGATGTTTTACCGATATACGGGTTTATCCCTATCTTTATTCGGCGCAGAATTCAGTCATCGGGAAACAGCAACGAACCACGACGGATAGGCCGCCGGATTCGCCCCCTAGGCTCTTGAAATCGGAGATTTACCATGAAGAAGACCCTCGCTACCGCTTTGATGTTGTCCTTGGCCGCCCTAAGCGCCGGCGCCTACGCATCGCAGAACATTGAACCCAACAACGTGCCGTTCCAAGGCGTTTACGGCACCCCGTATGAAGGCCCGACCCGCGCCCAGGTGCAAGCCGAACTGGCTGCCGCCAAGGCTGCCGGCCTGGTGACCAACGTCGAACCGAACAACGTGCCGTTCCAGGGCGTTTACGACGCCCCCCAATCGGGCAAGACCCGCGCTGACGTGCAAGCCGAACTCGCCGCCGCCAAGGCCGCCGGCCTGGTCAGCAACGTCGAACCCAACGACATGCCCTTCGCTGGCGTCTACCGCGGCAACTGATCTGCCCCGCAACGATTAACTCCCTCCCCTTGTTGTACCTTGGCCGCCTGCAATAGGGCGGCCTTTTTTTTGCCAGGAAGCGTCAAGTCGCCCCGTGCGGGCGCGTGGATTGAAAAAGGAACGGGTTCGCGTACTATCCGCTCATGTACAAGCACGACAATCTGATCCATCAGACAGGGAGCCCCAACTTGAAAACCACCCGCGTTCTTGCTGCGTTGCTTATCGCGACCGGCTTGTCGGCAACCGCCGTGGCCGCGCCGCCGGTAATGCTGAACAACTCGCTTATCACCGAGATCCCCAAAGGCGACCGGACATCGTTCCACGAAGCCATCGCGCAAGCGCTGAACAGCTCGGCCGACGGTCAGCGCACCGAATGGACCAGCAAGGCGCAGCCCAAGCGAGCCGCGCCGATCACCGTGCAGCTGACGCCCACGCAAACCAGCAAGGTCAAGGACGACCGCGTCTGCCGCTTCCTGGTGGCCGACTTCGCGCGCACCAGCACCACCGAAAAGTGGCAATTCTGGTTCTGCAAACAGCCCGACGGCACCTGGAAGGCCAGCAGCAACTAAGCTGCCGCCGCCCAAAAAAATGCCCCTCACGGGGCATTTTTCTTTTCAAGCACGCGAAGCGTGCGCAGCGTGGGGCCCTTCCTTCAGATCTAAGCTTCCACTCGGTTCGCGTCCAGCACGGTCATGGCCGTCATGTTGATGATGCGGCGCACCGTCGAACTGGACGTCAAGATGTGCACCGGCGCGTTCGCGCCCAGCAGGAACGGGCCTACCGCCACGTTGCCGCCGGCCGCCGTCTTCAGCAGGTTGTAGGCGATGTTGCCGGAATCCACGTTCGGGCACACCAGCAGGTTCGCCTCGCCCTTCAGGGTGGAGGACGGCAGGATACGCATGCGCAGCGCTTCGTCCAGCGCGCAGTCGCCGTGCATTTCGCCGTCGATTTCCAGTTCCGGCGCCTGTTCGCGCACGATTTCCAAGGCGCGACGCATCTTGGCGCCCGAAGCCGAGCTGCCCGAACCGAAGTTCGACCGCGACAGCAGCGCCACCTTCGGCGCCAGGTTCATGCGGGCCATTTCCTGCGCCGCCATCACCGTGAATTCCGCGATCTGCTCGGCCGTGGGTTCGTCGTTCACGTGCGTGTCCACCAGCACCACCGTGCGCTCGTTGAGCAGCAGGATGTTCATGGCCGCATACACGTTGTGGCCCGGGCGGCGGCCGATCACTTCATCGACGAAACGCAGGTGGTCGTGATAGGCGCCCACGGTGCCGCAGACCATGCCGTCGGCGTCGCCCAGGTGCACCATCATCGCGCCGATCAAGGTCAGGCGGCGGCGCATTTCCACGCGCGCCATTTCCTTGGTGATACCGCGACGGCACATCAGTTCCCAGTACGTGGTCCAGTATTGATGGAAGCGCTCGTCGTATTCCGGGTTGGTGACTTCGACGTCTTCGCCCAGGCGCAGCCGAAGGCCGAATTTCTCGATGCGCGACAGCAACACAGCCGGGCGGCCCACCAGGATGGGGCGCGCCAGGCCTTCGTCCACCACCACTTGCACGGCGCGCAGCACGCGTTCGTCTTCACCTTCGGTGAACACGATGCGCGACTTCCCGCCGCCGCGCACGATGCGCTTGGCGGCCGAAAACAAGGGCTTCATGAAGGCGCCCGAGTGGTATACAAACTGCTGCAACTGCTCTTCGTAGGCTTCCAGGTCGGCCAGCGGACGCGTGGCCACGCCGCCGTCCATCGCCGCCTTGGCCACGGCCGGCGCGATGCGCACGATCAGGCGCGGGTCGAACGGCTTGGGGATCAGGTATTCGGGGCCGAACGAGATGTCATAGGTGCCGTAAGCGGCGGCCACGACTTCATTCTGTTCCTCTTCCGCCAATTGGGCGATGGCATACACCGCCGCCATTTCCATTTCACGCGTGATCGTGGTCGCGCCCACGTCCAGCGCGCCGCGGAAAATGTACGGGAAGCACAACACGTTGTTGACCTGGTTCGGGTAGTCCGAACGGCCCGTGGCCATGACCACGTCGTCGCGCACGCCGTGCGCCACTTCCGGCAGGATTTCCGGCGTGGGATTGGCCAGCGCCAGGATCAGCGGGCGCGGGCCCATCGTGGCCACCATCTCCGGCTTGAGCACGCCGCCTGCCGACAGGCCCAGGAACACGTCGGCGTCCTGGATCACGTCGGCCAGCTT
>NZ_JBMGRB010000015.1:0-91730 GCF_049060505.1 Achromobacter marplatensis | reverse complement strand
GCCTGGTAGCTCAGTCGGTAGAGCAGAGGATTGAAAATCCTTGTGTCGGTGGTTCGATTCCGCCCCAGGCCACCAAACTCCCAAGTCTGCGCAGCAGCGAAGATTTTTGCACCCCAGCCTCGGATGACGCGCCAAATCGGTGCTACGAAGGCCGTTCCGGGCGCCTCATCCTGCCAGCCCCGCCCCCTCCGCCGCCGAAGCGTTTGATTCCAAACTCTTGCCCAAACCCAAGATGCGAACACCTTCCTTTAACGTTCCCGCCGGCAAACGACTAGATCGTCTCACCCGCCGCCAACGCAAAAAGCTGCACGTCGGGGAATTTCAGCAATTCGTCTTTGAAGTTAGAGCATTGCTCAAAGAGGACTCAAGTGACGAAACCTTGCTCGACTCGCTGATCGACATGATCGAATCTCGCAAGTTGTATTTTGGTGGAATGGTGGGGCAAAGCAAAATTGATGGCCTCGTGTCCTCTGCGATCGGCTCGCCTTCCGACGAGGATCGTCAAGCGGTGCTGGACTGGCTCCACAAGCGCCCGGAAGTCACGGAAGCCAAAGCGGGCGCATTTGTCGATGCTTGGTACGGTTGGGACTAAGTCCTGCCGCGCAGGACCGTGCAGTCGAGAGAGAGTCAAATTCGACACTCCTAGACTCCTGACGATTGTTACAAACGTCCAAAACGCCGAGACAAGCCCTACAATCTTCGTTATGGAACCGGCCAACCACCTTCGCTTTGCTGTCCGCGACCGCATCAACGGCATTGATGTGGGGCCGAAGCATGTTCCACTGAATCTGTTAGGTGAGTTTCAGAAGGACGTCAGTGATTTTTTGCAGGGCTCGACCCGAGAGGTGAACCCTGCGGAAGTGCTGGTATCCATAGACGAAGGGTCGCTGGTTTTAGTAGCGACAGGGCTTCTGGGAGCCTCGATGCTGTGGTCGGATGTAGCGCAATTGGCCAACCCCGGTTCATTGAGCGCCATCGACCCCAAGCGAGCCACGGTCATTGAGCGCTGGCAAGCCCAGGCCCGCAGCAACCCAAACCGCATTTACCGCCTGGAGAACGCGGCGAATCGTCCTCTCACTACTATCAACGCCCAGTCAGACTTCAAGCAGTCGGTCGATATCTGGGTAACGGTTGAAAAGTACCTGCACGGCAAAATCGTGGACTGGGGCGGCAAGACCAAAGCCAACGTCCATCTCGTGCTCGAAAACGGTAAATCCCTCACGGTGGCGGCCACCCAGCAGCTACTCGCCCAAGAGAGTGAAAACCGCCTCTACCGCTCGGCGTTGCTGCATGTGACGGCAGAGGAAAATCTGCGCACGGGTGAACTCCGCAATTTGAATCTACGTTCATTCGAAGCCCATCACCCGGCGTACGACGAGGACGAGTTCCAGCAAATGGTACGCAAAGGGACTGCCGCATGGGCGGACGTATCCAATGCCACCCAATGGGTTGAGTCGCTGCGGGGCGACGACACATGACCGCCGCAGTGCTGTTGGACACCAGCTATCTGATCTCTCTGGTCGACGCCACTCGTCCCAATCACCCCACTGCCACCAAGTACTTCCGACAGATGCTGGACGAGTCGCTGCCGATTTACTTTTCGGCCGTTGTCGCTGCGGAGTTCGGCATCAAGCAGCCAATTACTGATTTGCCGCTACAAAAATTCCGTCACTTGCCCTTCAATATTCCACATGGGCAACGCGCCGCCCAGCTATGGAATGCGCTGGGCTCACGGAACGACGACACTCCCCGCCCAGTGGCACGCGACGACATCAAACTGATCGCTCAAGCCTGCCACGAACGCATTCCCTTCATCCTCACTGAGGATGCGTCGTCGTTGCATAAGTATTGTGATCGGCTACGTGACGCCGCGACATGCCAGGTGCGATCCATCGTGCTGTCGGCCGGCTATGACCCAGGAGCATTCCGATTGGATGGCCAGCAAGGTTTCGACCTGGGCGACGACGAGCCCTTGCAAACGATCCCCTGATCAGCCACCGCCAAGAAGGGATCGCTGAGTTTCTTACGCATTAGCGCCGGCATCTGTCGGGCGGTCGCGCAAGCTTTCGTACAACTGCCCCGGCCCCAGAAGAATATCCTTAAGCCCCTCGCGCACCTTTGCGGACCCGAGCGCCTGCGTGCTCATCGCCTGATGGGCCTCGAACGCATCCATGATGGCATCGACCAACGCCTTGCCCAGATCGGGTGAATTAGCGAATTGCTCTTTGGTATTGCTGGCCGCCTGCTGCGCCAATGTCTCGTTTTCCAGCAGTTTTCCCTTGAGGACGCCGTTTACGTAGACGAGCTGGTCACCCTCAGACAGCTCGCCCTCGAACAATCCATTGACCTTTTCAATGATCTCGACCAAATAGGCCTGCTGCTTTTCCTGGACGCTGCCGCTCCCCACTGCGTCCATCGGCGGCAAGGCATAGCTACCGTCGGCTTTCAGGCCCATGGGTTGTTTGCCCCGACTCCTGAGGGTGTGGTGGGTCAGAACCACCTTTGACAGGTCTACCGTATCGCGTTCCCGGCCGAATTCCAGCAGCGGAATAAGGCGCTTGTAGAACAGAAAGCGCTTTTCGATACCCGTATTGCCATAATCAAAAATCTGGCTCAAGAACGCGTACAGACGCACATAGGCGCCCATGTCATTCTTGAATAGCAGCAACGCCTCCAACTGGTCTTTGGCCGCTTTGGCTACCTTGTCGTCATGCTTTTCTTCGGCGGCCAGCCGCTCTTGTTGCGCCACCTTGTACCGCTTGAGCAGGCGGTCAGCGACAGGGGCAATAGCGGCATCGAGCTGCTTCTGTGTACCATGTGGATCAAGATCCACCTGTGCCACGCGGTCAACTTCGTATTCGTCGTAGCATCCGGACGCGTCCAGCTTGGCGCGCAGGTCGTAAACCAAGTGCGGGTCGGTCACTGCCTCCAATTCAGCGGTCTCGTAGTAGGTTTTGAAGGCCTTAAGAATGTCCGCAGGCTCGTTGACGAAGTCCAGGATATAAGTCCTGTCCTTGTCGGGATACGCCCGATTCAAACGCGATAGCGTCTGCACCGCCTGAATTCCTCCCAGCATTTTGTCTACATACATGCCACACAACAGCGGTTGGTCAAACCCCGTCTGAAACTTGTTGGCCACCAACAGTAGGTGATAGTCCTGCCCTTTGAAAACCTCACGGATTTCGCGACCGCGCAAACCGGGATTAAGCGCTTCGCTGTTCTCCGTCACGGGATCGGGAAAACTCTCGGCGTCGCTCACTTCACCCGAGAATGCCACCAATACGCCCAATGGGTAATTCTGTCTGGTGATGTAGCTTCGAATCGCCTTTTGCCAGCGCACGGCTTCTCGACGAGACCCAACCACCACCATAGCCTTCGCCTTGCCTTCCAGCAAAGGCTGTACGTTCTCGCGATAGTGCTCGACGACGATTTGAACCTTGCTGGCAATGTTGTAGGGATGCAGACGGACCCACTGCATCAGGCCCTTCATCGCCGTGTTGCGCTCGACCTGCTTGTCGTCCCATTCCTGACCGTCGTGCGCCAATTTGAAGGCCAGCTTGTAGTTGGTGTAGTTCTTCAATACATCAAGGATGAAACCCTCCTCAATGGCTTGACGCATCGAATACACATGAAACGGCTGTGGCAAGCCATCCGGGCCTTTGCGGCCAAACAGCTCCAGCGTCTTGCCCTTGGGCGTTGCGGTAAAGGCCACGTACGTCAGCCCCTTTGCGCCAGCACGCGCTTCCATCTGAGCCGCCAATAGCGCTTCTGTGTCGATTTCCCCGCCATCCTGCAAATCGGCCCACTCCTGAGCCGACAGCAACTGCTTGAGCTTGGCCGCTGCTTCGCCTGTCTGCGAGCTATGTGCTTCGTCAGCGATCACCGCAAAGCGCTTCCCCTCCGTAGCCGCCAGCTTCTGCACCTCTTCCAAAGCGAAGGGGAAGGTCTGGATGGTGCAAACGATAATCTTCTTTCCAGCTTTAAGTGCCTGGCCTAACTGGGAACTTTTGCTGCCGTGCTCATTCGTAATCGTTTCAACGACGCCTGTCGTGCGTTCAAAATCGAAAATTGCCTCCTGCAACTGCGCATCCAACACTGTCCGGTCACTGACGACCAGCACGCTGTCAAAGAGCTTCTGATGCTGCGCGTTGTGCAAGTCGGCCAAGAAGTGGGCCGTCCAGGCAATCGAGTTCGTTTTCCCTGAACCTGCGGAATGCTGAATCAGATAGCGTTCGCCCGCCCCCTTATCTAGCACATCTGCAACCAACTTCCGCGTCGCATCCAACTGGTGGTAGCGCGGAAAAATGACGGTTTGAGGCTGTTCCTTGTCGTTGCGCTTACAGATAAGGTAGCGATGCAGAATGTCCAGCCAACTCTCGCGGGCCCAGACTTCTTCCCACAGATAGGCCGTAGCAAAACCATCGGGATTGGGTGCGTTGCCCGCGCCGCCTTCATTGCCCCGGTTAAAGGGCAAGAAAAAGGTGTCTTTGCCGGTCAACTTGGTGCTCATCATTACTTCGCTTTGGCTCACCGCAAAGTGCACCAACGCACCGCCAGGAAAGCTCAGCAAAGGCTCCTGTACCCCGCCCTTGGGCTGTGGATGCCGATCGAAGCGGTACTGGTCCACGGCGTCCTGCACGCTCTGCGTGAAGTTGCTCTTCAACTCTGCAGTCGCTACTGGAATACCATTGAGAAACAGCACCAGGTCCAACTCGTCCCTGGGACTGTTCGGCGAATGGCAAATTTGGCGCACCACCCGCAGCCGGTTAGCGGCGTACTTCGCCTGGGTTGCCGGGTTAATGGCCAACGCCGGCTTGAACTGCGCTAGTTCAAGCGGTTCCTTCAGGCCCAACATTTCCACGCCCCGGCGCAGCACGTCAAGCGACCCGCGCTCATTCAGGTTCTTGCGGATGCGCTCGGCCAGCACCTGGGGCAAAAAAACCCCATGGGTTTTGGATAGACGCTGCCAGTTGTCGGGCTGCGTAGACTCCACCCACGAAAGTACATCGGGCAGAAACAGGCCGTATGCGCGATCGAAGTGCGCAGCGTCACCTTCTGCGTACAACCACCCATTTGCAGCCAGGTGAGCGCAGATTTCCGATTCGAAGTGCTGTTCTTGATGAAGATTTTGTACGCCCATGGCTGTCCTGTGCCTTGTTCTTGTTAGATCTGTGGATTCAACTTTCCGCGTAACTTCGCTCGATGAGTACACGGGCCTTTTCCAGGTCCGCTCCCGTCCTCAAGCAGAGTTCCACGTCGCCGGTGCCCCAGTGCCCCACTGCACTGACATCACGACTAAACCCGTCTTCGAATGCAACGGTGGCCGGGTTCAATTTGAGCGTTACAAGTAAACGATTGGGAAAGCAATGATGCAGGCAAAGTTCTTCATGCGACGAAACGCCGTATAAAGCTTGAGCGATTTCTGCTGCACATCGTCTCCCAAGCTCAATAGCAAAGAGGTGATCTGCTCGTACAACGCTCGAATCTCAGGGGTTGCCAGCGCCAGCTGCTCTAGTAGCGATTTGTCCTTACCGGCTGATTTTGGCGTTGGCGATGCCACGCCTGGCTGGGAATCTTGAGATTTGACGGTAGTAGCATCCGGAACACTTTGCGCATTGACCAGTTCCAGCAGCAAAAGGTCATCCCCGAAAAGCTTGTAGCGGATGAGCTCGATATTGCGGGGTATCTGTTGCACTGCGTGTGCGTCATAACGGGTGAAGTCAGCTGCAATGCAAAGAAGCCTGGTTCCGGACCACTCGATGCAGTCCGCCGCTTCCTTGCCAAACTTTTCCATCACCAGCCAACGAAATTCAGCTTGATGGTCCATAAGCCAGTCCAGATAAAACAGACCTTGACTCATCACGTTCTCGTGACTGTGCCGCTTATATTCAAGGATGACCGGGCATCCGTTCTCATCCATCCCCAATGAATCGATACGCCCCTTGTGTGTCTTACCGGTGACGTATTCGCTGGCTAAGAATCGAACGCCCAGCAACGTTTCCATCTGGCTTTCGATGAGGATCTGAAGATGCTTTTCGAGGAGAGCAGCGTGACCAGTGAGTTCAATGACGGAGCCATTCTGCAATCGGAAGAGCTGGATGTCACTCATGTTAGAGCTGGCTCCTGCTTTGTCGTCGTTTTTGATGTTCCGCGCACATCGATTTGTCCAGTGACAGCGGCGGCGATGAGAGCAGAGCGGCGCTCCTTAAGAAGCGCAATCGCTCCTTCGCATTCGTGATTCAGGGTGTCGAGATTTTCCAACTCGGCCTCCAAAAAACGACAGATGGCCATTTGCTCACCCAGCGGGGGGACTGGCACGACGAAGCTGCAAATCTGCTCACCGCTGATATGCGGAACGCTGACGCCAGTGGTCTCCGGAGCGAAGTGCGCTTCAAAAGCTCGCGAGCTTAGGAGTCGCATGATGAAACGTCCCTCCATCTTTGAACCTGGCTGCACTTTAGCGACCCGTTGCAGGAGAAGGCAGGGCAGGTCTTCCGACCTAACAAGTGCGACTCGCATGCCACGACTGATGAGCGGCCTATCCATTCCGATTACCACGTCACCCTCGCGAAGCGAAAACGTATCAAGCCCGTCCACCTCTGTATTTGGCCAGTACACAACCTCATCCCAGCGGAGTTCTCCCACGCCAACATTGATACCCCTCAGCAACCTTGTGCCATCCTCGTCAAGCGAGAAGCCAGCGGACGGAAAAGCATAGCCAGGCAAAACGGATATGTAGTATCCAGCCTTACCAACTTTCCAATGTTCCGGCACCTCCCCCAGCCATGCTATGCCGGAATCTTTCATCGGGGCGTTAGAGTTGAGGCCTTTGGTGACGGCGTGGGAAATGGTGGCCTGGCGCTTTTCGGCTAGCAGGGCAATGAGCTTCTCCTGCTCGGCAATCAGCGCGTCGATCTTGGCGGTTTCACGGTCGAGGAATTGCACGATTGCAGATTGCTCGACTGAGGGTGGAAGCGGTGTGGGAACTGCAGCGACTTTCTCGGCAGTGAAGTGAGCGATCGTAGACTTGTTGCATAGGACATCGATATATCCTTTCGCCTTAATCGTAGCGATCCAGTAATACAGGAATTTTGTCGAATCTCCGCCCTTCGCACGAATTCGATTCACTGAATTCTGGATATAGCACTCCGGAATCTCATCGAGCCACAACGCGGAGCGCCCAACATCTCCTCCCTCGCTAACGAGCAGGTCGTTTTCCGTCAACCGTAATTGCTGGACGTCTCGGGCAGAAAACCACATTGATTTAACGTCGGTGATATCAACGCCACTCCATTTAATGTTCGCAGCCCGCATGTACGGTTTCAACAAATCCGTTTCCGAAGCAGAATCCGTCTGCAGCATCTTGCCCAGACAAACTTCATACCTTCGCTTGAGCGGGCCAATGGACCAGTGTTCTGGCAGACTGCCCAACCAATCTATTCCACTGCTTTTGTATTCAAGATATGGAGGACAACTCATTCCGCCAACTCCTCCAGCATCTTCATAATTCTGAGCGACACTGACTTCAAATCCTCGTCAATTGCATGCAAACTTCGAGGTGGTTCAAAAACATAGAAGTGACGATTAAACGGAATCTCATAGCCCACCTTGCTCTTGGTTTCGTCTATCCATGCATCAGGCGCATGCGGTAACACTTCGCGCTCAAAGTAAGTATGGATGTCCTCGGTCAACGGTACGTTCTCCGTATCGCGCAGCGCGCTATCGGGTAGAGGTTTCCCCTTTTGTTTCCCTTTCCCGCCAAGCACGACGTTGCCCGCCTTATCGCGCAGCGGCCGGTCGACAAAGATGGCCGTATAGCCGAAATCCTGGTTCTTGAAAACACGTGAAATCGGCACGCGCTTGAGCTTGCCACCTTCGGGTGCTGTCGGCAGCTTATCGTTACCCATGACAAGCTGCGGCTCACCCTGAACTTGCCCAGCGGCATCCAACACCGTGACCAACCCAGCCTCAACAAACTCCCCAAACAGCCGCGTCACCGTAGCGATATGGTCGTCACCCATCTCCTTGCGCTTGCTGCCCAAGCTCTTGCGCATCTTTTTCCAGAAGCTACTGGCGTCGATAAGTTGCACGAAACCCCGACGGGCAGCCGGCTTCTTGTTAGACAATATCCACACATAGGTAGAAATTCCCGTGTTGTAGAACATGTCCGTGGGCAGACCTACGATAGCCTCCACCAAGTCGTTTTCCAGCACATAGCGACGGATTTCACTCTCTCCGCTCCCGGCTCCACCAGTGAATAGCGGCGATCCATTGAGCACAATGCCGAAGCGGCTGCCACCCTTGCCGTTGACGACCGGGGTCATCTTCGAAAGCAAGTGCATCAAGAACAGCATGGACCCGTCGGAGACGCGGGGCAGACCAGGGCCAAACCGGCCATCAAAGCCCTTGCTCTCATGCTCCTGACGCACCGCCTTTTCGACTTTTTTCCATTCCACGCCAAACGGCGGGTTGGACAGCATGTAGTCGAACTTCAGTCCGGCATGGCCATCGTCACTGAGGGTGTTGCCTGCAACGATATTCTCCACCGGCTGGCCCTTGATGAGCATATCGGCCTTGCAGATGGCATAGGACTCATCATTGAGTTCCTGCCCGAACATGTTCAAGCGCGCCTGCGGGTTATGAGCCAGCAGGTGTTCGCCAGCGATCGACAGCATGCCGCCGGTTCCGGCCGTGGGGTCATAGATGGTGCGCACCACGGCAGCGCCAGGGGTAAGTACGTCGTCGTCCTCGATGAACAACAGGTTCACCATCAGGCGGATGACCTCTCGCGGCGTGAAGTGTTCCCCGGCCGTCTCGTTGGAAATTTCCGCGAACTTGCGGATCAATTCCTCGAACACCAGGCCCATGCTGGCGTTGTCGACCTCTGTCGGATGCAGGTCGATGTTGGCAAATTTCTCGGTGACGAGATACAACAGGTTGGCCTTTGCAAGGCGTTCTACCTGCGTGTAGAAATCGAATCGTTCGAAGATGTCCCGCGCCGCCGGAGAAAAGGCTTGGACATAGGCGTAGAGGTTCTGGCGAATGTGGTCCTGGTCGCCCCGCAGCTTTTCCATGTCCAGCGGCGAAGTGTTGTAGAAACTGGTTCCAGCCTTGCGCAGCAGGAAGGAATCGGGGTTCAGGCCTGCCTTCGTCTTCGCTTCAAATTCAGCAAGCACGGCGGGCTTGGTCTTTGTCAGTACGCAGTCCAGACGACGCAAGACGGTGAACGGCAGGATGACGCGCCCGTACTCGGATTGTT
Source organism: Achromobacter marplatensis (assembly GCF_049060505.1). GTDB lineage: Bacteria > Pseudomonadota > Gammaproteobacteria > Burkholderiales > Burkholderiaceae_B > Achromobacter > Achromobacter marplatensis_A. The sequence continues at coordinate 82,471 of NZ_JBMGRB010000015.1, read as the reverse complement.
TGTAGTCTCCACGCAGGAGGTCTGCGACCGACCAAATAAACGCAGAAAGAGATTGAGGATTCATGAATTGCTGCTACCCGCCATTTTTTTCAACCTGTAACTTTAATCGATTGTGCGTGGGCCAACGTTTTTCGGAAAACGTATACAAATTTCGGACAGATATGCCAAACCCGCTTGGGCAAAACAGCGAGCCCCCATTGCAGGGTAAAATCGCTCTTGCTCCGGGGTGCACGCCAGTGCTGAGATTCAGACCCGCGAACTTGACCCGGTTCATGCCGGCGTAAGAAGAGCATTTGCCTTGCCAGACCGCGCCCCTGCGCCGCTTGCGCAGGCGGGCTTCGGAGCTTCCCTGTACTGGAATCAACGAACGCCCATGAACAACGTCGCCCCGCCGGTCGCGGACCTACTCGAATTCATTGCCCAGGACGGCTGCACCGACGAGCAGTTCGATCAGCTCGCGCTGCGCCTCTTCGCCTATCAGTACGGTGCCAGCGCGCCCTATCGCAGCTTCTGCCAGCGCCGCGGCGCGACGGTGCGCAACGTGAAGACGTGGAGCGATATTCCGGCAGTGCCCATCGATGCCTTCAAGGCGATGGAACTGCGTTGCGAAGCGCCCCGGCCCGACGAACGCGTGTTCATGACCAGCGGCACGACACGCGCGGATATGCGCGGGCGCCACTTTCATCCGCACCTGGACGTCTACGACCTGTCCATGACGCGCAATTTTGCCCAGCGCGTCATGCAGGGCACGGCGCGTTTGCCGATGGGCATTTTGTTCCCCGACGAAATCGAGATGCCCAATTCATCATTGGCGCATTATCTGGCGCTGGCGAAGTCCGTTTTCGGCACGGAAGACAGCCGCTACTTCATGTCGGCGCAAGGCATCGACCTGGACGGTTTGTGGCGCCAGCTGGAAGAGGCCGAGCGCCGAGGCGAGCCCTATGCGCTGCTGGGCGCCAGCTTCAGCTTTGTGCATGTGATCGACGCGCTGCGCAAGGAAGGCCGTTCGTTCCGCCTGCCGCCGGGCAGCCGCATCCTGGATACCGGCGGCTACAAGGGCCAGTCGCGCGAATTGCCGCTGGACACCTTCTATTCGGAGCTTTCGGCGCTGTTGGGCGTGCCGCGCGCGTTGTGCATCAACATGTACGGCATGACGGAACTCAGCACGCAGTTCTACGATGACGGCAATGCCGTTGTGCCGTCGGTCAAGTCGGGCCCGCACTGGATCCGTTCGCGTCTGGTCGATCCAGCCACCGGCCGCACCGTGCCGGCCGGCGAACGCGGCATCCTGGCGCACTGCGACCTGGGTAACTTCAATTCGGTCAACACCATCCTGACGGAAGACGTCGGGCTGCCGGCCGACGGCGGCTTCTTGCTGCTGGGGCGCGCCGAGGGCGCTCAGGCCAAGGGCTGCTCGCTAGCGGTGGAAGAGTTCATCCGGTCGGCCACGCCATGAAGACCGTGCGGGTCGAAGCGGGCTACTTGCCGGGACTGGCCGCAGCAGACGTCCAGTGGCAAACCTTGCCGTTCGCGCAGGGCGGCCAACGCGTCGACGTCGCGGTGCCGGTGTTGTCCGCGCCGCAGATGCAGGCGCTGGCACAGCGCGTCAAGCACGCCAGCGCGCAGCATCTGAAGACGATGACGGTGTCGGACATCATCGCCGTCATCGACCGCGTCATCGCCCGCCTGCTGGACCCGGACGACCCGTATCGGCGGCAGGCCGACGCGCTGCTGCCGATTGTCAGCGGGTACGACGCCGAGATGGTGCGGCTGGGGCTGACCGGTTTTTTCAAGACCTTTCGCGCCCCGCAGCTGCATCGCTTCGTAGCCGAAGATTTTGCCAACCCCAAGGTGCTGGACGGTTTCCAGCCTGCGGCCAAGGGCGGCGCCGTGCGTGCCTACGGTCCGCAGCTGCTTGCGCACAGCTGGGCCGGCAATGTGCCCGCGCTGGCGCTGTGGAGTCTGGTCTGCGGCCTGCTGGTGAAGGCGGGAAATATCGGCAAGGTGCCCAGCGCCGAACCGTTGTTCGCGGGCTGGTTCGCGCGGCTGCTGGCGGAAGTTCATCCGCCGCTGGCAGAGTGCCTGGCCGTGGTGTGGTGGCGCGGCGCAGGCGACGACGACGCGTCGGCGCTCTACGCTCAGGCCGACACGGTGGTGGCCTATGGCGGCAATGACGCGCTGCACGCCATTCAGCGTCGCCTGCCGGTCACGACGCGTTTTTTGGCCCACGGCCACAAGCTGGGTTTCGGCGTGGTCAGTGCGATGGCGCTGGATGCCCAGAAGGCGCCCGCGCTGGCCCGCCGCGCCGCGTGGGACGTGATGCGCTATGACCAGCAAGGCTGTTATTCCCCACATGTGTTCTATGTGCAGCGCGGCGGCGCGGTCTCGCCGCGCGACTTTTCGGGCTATCTGGCGGGCGAGCTGTCGAACCTGCAACGGCGCTTTCCGCGCCGCGCGCTGGAACTGGAAGAATCGGCCGCCGTGGCGAAGTGGCGCCAGTCGATCGAATGGGCGCTGTCGCCGAATGGCGCGGATGCCCTGATCGGCGACCCCGCCGCGCCCTGGAGCGTGGCCTACGCCGACGATGCGGCGTCGCTGACGCCGACGGCCCTGCAGCGCAGCATCACGGTCGCCGGCATCGACGCGCTGGACGACGTGGCGCCGCTGGTGGAGACCCGCCGCGAATTCCTGCAAACCGCCGGCGTGGCCGCCACGCCGGAAGAGCTGTACCGGCTGGCCGAGCAACTGGGTGCGGCGGGCGTCACGCGCATCAGCGCCATCGGCGCGATGAGCACGCCGGAAGCCGGCTGGCATCACGATGGCCGCTTCAATTTGCTGGACCTGGTTCGCATGGCCGAGATCGAACAGTCCGCCGAAGCCGCGACCGAACCGTTCGCGCGCTACGAACCATGAACGCCGATCCGTCCGCGCCTTTCCTGAACATCGAGGGGGTCGTCTACACCTACCCTGGCCGGCCGGCCATCGTCGACGGCATTGACTGGCGGCTTGCGGCCGGCGGATTCCATTGTCTGGTCGGCCGCAGCGGATGCGGCAAAACGACACTGCTCAAGTTGGCCGCGGGCCTGCTGACGCCGCAGTCCGGCCGCGTCCGGCGGTGGGACGGCACGCCCGCCATGCCCGGTCCGCAGCTGGGCTATGTTTTCCAAGCGCCCACGCTGCTGGAATGGCGCCGCGTCATCGACAACGTGCTGCTGCCCGTGTCGCTGCAGCGCCGGCCATCCGTGGACGACATCGACCATGCGCACGAACTGCTGGCGATGCTGGGCCTGTCCGATCACGCGCGGCATTACCCGCGGCAACTGTCCGGCGGCCAGCAAAGCCGGGTGGCGCTGGCGCGCGCGTTGATCCTTCGGCCGGCCCTGCTGCTATTGGACGAGCCCTTCGCCGCGCTCGACGCGATCACGCGCGGCGAGTTGCAGGACGATCTGATGCGGATGTGCCGCCTGCGCAAGACCACCGTGCTGTTCGTCACGCATGACATTGGCGAGGCCGTGTACCTGGGCGACCGCGTCGCGGTCATGCACCAGGGGCGCATGGTGGCCGACGTGCGCGTGGACCTGCCCGCGCCGCGCACGCAGTCGATGCGGCACGGCGCCGCCTTCAATGCGCATTGCGCGCAGGTGTTCGGATTCATGAACGAGGCGCGCCCATGAAGCAAGCCCTCCATTCCCGCTTCCTGGCGGTCGCGCTGCTTGTCGTCCTGGTGGGCGCCTGGGAGGCGACCGTGCGGCAGGCGGGCATCTCCGCACTGGTGCTGCCCGCCCCGTCCGCCGTGGCCAAGACGTTGTGGACCAGCCTGGCCACCGGCTACCTGTGGCCGCACATCGGCGCGACGCTTGCCGAAATGCTGCTGGGGCTGGCGTTGGGTGGCGCGGCCGGCCTGGCGATGGGCGTGGCGCTGGCCGAATCGGCCTTGCTGGACCGCGTGCTCAAGCCCTACGTCATTGTCAGCCAGGTGGTCCCCAAGCTGGCGCTGGCGCCGCTGTTCGTACTGTGGTTCGGGTTCGGCATGGCGCCCACGGTCGTCATGACCGCCCTGATCTGCTTCTTTCCCTTGATGGAAAACACGTTGACCAGTCTGCGGCAGGTGGATCCGAACCGCCTGCAGCTATTCCGCATGCTGGGCGCCTCGCGCGGGCAGACCTTGCTGCGCCTGAAGCTACCGGCGGGCCTGCCGGGCATTCTGGCCGGCTTGCGCGTGGCGCTGGTGCTGGCGCTGGTAGGCGCCGTGGTGGGCGAATTCATCGGCGCCAGCCGCGGCCTGGGCGCCGTCATCATCGCCGCGCAGGGCATGATGGACACGCCCCTCATGTTCGCCGCGTTGACCGCCATCGCCGCCATCGGATTGCTGGGCTATCAGGCCACGCTGATGCTGGAGCGGCGGCTGCTGCGCCCCTATGCCGATCATTCATGACATTTTCCAGGACTCTTCCCATGCTCCCGTCCCCTACCCGCCGCACGCTGCTGGCCGCGGCCGCGAGCCTCGCCGCGGCGTCTTTGGCGCCGCTGGCTGCGCGCGCGCAAGATGCCCAAACTGCTGCGTCCGGCAAGATCACGCTGGCCGGCTGGAGCAAGCCCATCAGTGAAATCACCCACATCCTGGCTGAACCCGACAAGGGCTTTTTCAAGGCGCAGGGCGTGGAACTGGTCTACCTGCCGGGCGCGGGTGGTGGCGACGCCATCCGCAATATCCTCAGCGGCCAGGCCGACGTGGCGTTCACCGACCCCGGCTCGTTCTTCATGGCCTTGGACAAGGGCGAAAAGCTGCGGGCCATCTACGACATCTATCCGCGGAACGTCTTCAACGTGGTGTCGCTGAAGTCGGCCGGCATCACGCGCCCGGCGGACCTGAAAGGCAAACGCATCGGTGTCTACAGCCTGGCCAGCGGCACGCGCCAGAACCTGCTGGTGCTGCTGCACCAGGCGGGCCTGACCGAGGCGGACGTTGAAATCGTGGTGACCGGCGTGCTGAATTTTGCCCCCCTGCTGCAAGGCCAGGTCGACGCCACCGCGGCCACCGACACCGGGCTGCTGGTGGGACGCCGGCGCGGCCTGGGCGACGTCAACGTGATGAGCGTGGCGGACACCCTTAACGTGTCCAGCGACCTGTTTGTGGTGCGCGAGCAGATTCTCCAATCCAAGCAGGCGCTGCTGCGATCCTTCCTGAAGGCTTACCGCGACAGCGCCGCGTGGATGATCGCCCAACCGGAGGAAGCCGCCACGCTGGCCGGCAAGCGCGCCATCGACGGCACCGACCGCGCCATCAACCTGGAAGTGATCAAGCTGCGCAATGCCGCGTCGATCGCCCCAGGCGGACGCCCGCTGGGCACGATCGATCTGGACTCGCTGCAGAAGGCGGCCGATGTCTACCGAGCGCTGGGCCTGGTGCAACAGCGCATTGACGTGGCGGCTGCCGTGGACGCCAGCCTGCTGCCGGCGGCCTGACATGAACGCCGCCCTGAAGTTCGCAGGCAAGGTGGTGCTGGTGACCGGCGCTAGCCGCGGCATTGGCGCCGAGATCGCGCGCGGCTTTGCGCGGGAAGGCGCGACGGTGGTCGTCAATTACCTGAGCCATGCCGACGCGGCCGAGGCCGTGGTGGCGCAATGCCAGGCCGCCGGCGGCGACGCCTGGGCCGTGCAGGCTGACGTCGGTTCACCGGAAGCGGTTCGCGCCATGGTCGACGCCATCGTGCAGGACGCCGGCCGGCTGGATGTGGTCGTCAACAATGCCTTGCGGCATTACGCCTTCGATCCGCGCCAGCGGACGGCATTCGACGACATCGCCTGGCAGGACTATCAATCGCAATTCGACGGCGCGGTCGGCGCGGCGTTCAACGTCTGCCGCGCCGCGCTGCCGCATTTCAAGCAGCGCGCGCAAGGCTGCATCGTCAACATCGCCACCAATCTGGTCGAGCAGCCGGTGGTGCCGTATCACGACTACACCACGGCCAAGGCCGCCCTGGTGGCGTTCAGCCGCAACCTGGCGTCGGAACTGGGTCCTTTCGGGATACGGGTCAACTGCGTCGCCCCTGGCTTGGTCTACCCGACCCAAGCCAGCGGCGCCGCCCAGGAGTCGTTCCGCGAACAACTGGCCGCCGCCACGCCGCTACGGCGCATCGCCCGGCCCGAGGACATCGCCGGCCCCGTGCTGTTCCTGGCGTCCGACTGGAGCGGATTCATGACCGGGCAAGTGCTGTTCGTGGACGGCGGACTGGTGATGCGCTAGAGAGGGCAAGACGCTGGGCCTCAAGCCGATGTAGGCACCGGCACCGTCAAGCCGTTCTTCACGCGGTTCATCACCACCAGCGTGGAGAAGCGCTTGACGTTCGGGTTGCCCCAGAAGTGGCGCTGCGCGAAGACTTCGTATTCGGCCATGTCGGACATGGTCAGCGTCAGCACGAAATCGACCTCGCCCGTGACCGAGAGGCACTGCATGATCTCGGGCGCGCCCTGCATCGCGCGCTTGAACTGATCAAGCTTGTCGGCGCGTTCGCTTTCCAGCGACACCAGCACCACCATCATGATGCCGCGCCCCACGGCGGCGGGGTCCACCACCGACACGTCGGCCGTGACCACGTTGGATTCGCGCAGCCGCTTCATGCGGCGCAGGCAGGACACCGGCGACAGGTTCACGCGCTGCGCGACGTCCTGGCTGGTGCGCTGGTTGTCTTCCTGCAGGCTTTGCAGGATTTGAAGGTCGAAATCGTCTAGTTCCATGGGGTCTCGGAACGCAGGGGATCGGGCCGAAGCGGGCCATCCCAGATTCTAATCCTGGCGGCGACGGAATCCGGCCCCATTTCGACGGGAAACTTCATTTCCACCCCGCCGGACGCAGGAATTCGTCAGCCGCCTTGCTTACACTGGGAGCCTGCCACCCGCCACGCGGGATTTCCAGCCGTATCCCGCAATGCCCTCACTCCAGCTTTTCCTGCTTTTCCTCGCCGCCGACGCGGCGCTCAAACTCACGCCCGGCCCGGACATGGCGCTGACCCTGTCACGCGGAATGACGCAAGGATTCCGGCCCGCCTTCCATAGCGTGTTGGGCAACGTGGCCGCCGGCTTCATCCAGGTGCCCGCCGTGGTGTTGGGCCTGGCGTCCGTGCTGCGTGCGTTTCCCGCGCTGTTCGTGGGCATCAAGGCGGCGGGCGGCCTGTATCTGGGCTATCTGGGCATCAAGGCGATCATTCGCTGCGTACAGTCGGCCGACGTGTCCTTGAACGCCCGGCCGGGCGACGCCCGCGACGCCTTCTGGCAAGGGTTCATGACGAACCTGCTGAACCCGAAGGTGCTGCTGTTCATGATCGCGTTCCTGCCGCAGTTCACGACCCCGGACAACGGGCCGGTGTGGCTTCAGATGCTGGTGCTGGGCATCACGATGAAGGTGCTGAGCCTGCCCTACGGCAGCTTCTTCGCCTATGGCGCGTCGCGCATCCGCGGCTGGGTCGGGCGCAATCCGTGGTTCCTGCGGATGCAGCAAGGCTTGCTGGGCGCCATCATGGTCGGCCTGGCCCTGTTCGTGCTTTACTCCACCGCCGCCAATCCCTCCCCTTGATGCCTGCGCCCGGCCCTTTTGATCTTCCGCATCGCCCCAACGCGTTGAATTTCCTTTTGTCACCATGACCGCCGCCACTTTGAATACCGGGCACAACGCCTCGGCCTCCACCCTGCTTCCCACCTTGTCGCTGATCGGCGCCATGGCCTCGCTGTGCATCGGTACCTCGTTCGCCAAGTCGCTGTTTCCCGAAGTGGGCGCCCAGGGCACGACCGCCTACCGCATCGTCATCGGCGCCATCATTTTGATTGCGTTCTGGCGCCCATGGCGCTTTCCACTAACCCGGCGGAACGCGGCCAAGATCGCCCTGTACGGCGTCACGCTGGCCTGCATGAACCTGCTCTTCTACATGGCGCTGCGCACCTTGCCGCTGGGCATCGCCATCGCCATCGAGTTCACCGGGCCGTTGACCCTGGCGGTGGTGTTGTCGCGGCGCGCCATCGATTTCGTCTGGATAGCCTGTGCGCTGGCCGGGCTGGTCCTGCTGATCCCCACCGGCCAATCCATCCATGATCTGGACCCCACGGGCATCGCCTACGCGCTGGCCGCCGCGGTCTGTTGGGCGCTCTACATCATCTTCGGCAAGATGGCCGGCAATGTGCATGGCGGGCAAGCGACGTCGCTGGGCCTGCTGGCGGCCACGATGGTCGCGCTGCCCGTGGGCGCGGCCCATGCGGGCATGGCCTTGCTTGATCCCAAGCTGATCCTGGCCGGCATTGGCGTGGGCATCCTGTCCAGCGCGTTGCCGTACTCCCTGGAAATGGTGGCGTTGCGGCGGTTGCCGCAAAAGACCTTCGGCGTGCTGCTCAGCATGGAACCCGCGATGGGCGCGCTGGCCGGCGTGATCGTGCTGAACGAACACCTGACCCAGACGCAGTGGCTGGCCATCTGCGGCATCATCCTGGCGTCGGCGGGTTGCGCCGCGACCGCGCAGCGCAGCCGCAAGCTACCTGCCCCGCCGGCTCCGGACTAGGCAGGTCGAAGGCGCCGGCCAGGCCCGGGGCGCCTTGCCGTTTACTCCGCCGAAATGCCTTTGTGGCGGATCACCGCGCCCCAGCGCTGGTACTCCGCGCCAGCGTAGGCGGCGAAGGCCTGGGGCGTGCTGCCCGCAGGCTCCATGCCTTGCAGCCTTAACTGCTTGACCACGTCGGGCGATTGCAGCGCGGCGACGATTGCGCGGCTCAGCTTTTCGACGATCGGCGCAGGCGTCCCCGCCGGCGCGACAACGCCCTGCCAGGCCGCGGCCTCGAACGTGTGTCCGCCGGCTTCGGCAAACGTCGGCACGTCCGGCAATTGTGGCGATCGCTGCACCGACGGCACCGCAATGGCGCGCAGCTTGCCGGCCTGGATCAAGGGCCGCGCGGCGGCCAGGTCGGCCATCATCATCGGCACCACGCCGGAGGCAACGTCCTGCAAGGCGGGCGGGGTGCCCTTGTAGGGAATGGCGGTCGCCTGGCCGCCGAACGATTCCAGGAACAATTCCATGGCCAAGTGATGGGGACTGCCCACTCCCAACGAGGCATAGCTGCCCGGTTTGGCGCTGCGCAGGTAGGCCATCACGGCGGGCAGGTCGGCCAGGCCCGAACTGGGCGAAACCACCAGCACGATGGGCAGCGCCACCAGCGTCGATACCGGCGTCAGGTTCTTGGCGGGATCGTAGGGCAGGTTCTTGTACAGCCAGGGGTTCAGCGCCAGGGTGCTCATGCCGGCCGTCATCAGCGTATAGCCGTCCGGTGCGGCGCGAGCCGTTTCCTGAGCGGCGACGATGGTGGCGGCGCCAGGACGGTTCTCGACCACCACGGTCTGGCCCAACGATTCACCCACGTGCCGGGCGACGATGCGGGTGGCGATATCGCTGCCGCCGCCCGCGCTGAATGGCACCAGCCACCGGATCGGATGGTCGGGGAAATCCGCCGCGAACGCGGTGGCGGAAAATGCGGCGGCACTCGCCAGCGCCGCCGCCAGCAAAGCGCGGCGGATGTCGCTTGTGATCATGGCCCGGTCTCCTCGAATGGCGTTCGATTGCTTCTTATTAGTTAACATATTAATTATATTTACCGCGACACGCCTTTCCAGGCAACCCGGGAAACCCTCATCGGGAAATCGCGCATTGGCAGCAATCGCGGCAATCAGCCACGGGCGGCGGACAGCCACCGCAGGCCGGCCGACGTGTCGGCCGCAGGCCGGTATTCGCAGCCGATCCAGCCCCGGTAATCCAGCTCGCGCAGCACGCTGAACACCCAGCCGTAATCCAGCTCGCCCCGGTCGGGCTCGTGGCGCAGCGGCACGCCAGCGATCTGCAGATGGCCCACCCGGCCGGTGGGCAGGTATTCGCGTAGCTTGGCGGTGACGTCGCCTTCCACGATCTGGCAATGGTACAGGTCCATCTGCACCTTCAGGTTGGGCGCGTTGACGGCCTGCACGACGGCATGCGCGTCGTCTTGGCGGTTAAGGATATAACCAGGAATGTCGCGCGTATTGATGGGTTCGATCAGCACCGTGACGCCCGCCGATCGCGCCTGGCGCGCGGCCCAGTCCAGGTTCTGGCGGTAGGTGTCCAGCAAGGCCTCGCGCGGCACATCAGGCGGCGCCAGGCCCGCCATCACGTGAACATTCGAGCAGGACAATGCCGTCGCGTAGGACAGCGCCTGTTCGATGCCCGCCTGGAACTCCGCTTGTCGGCCCGGCAGGGCCGCCAAGCCGCGCTCGCCCTGGCTGACCACGCCGGGCGGCGCGTTGAACAGCACTTGCGACACGCCGGCAGCGTCGATGCGCTCGCGCACGAAGGCCGCGGGGGCTTCGTAGGGGAACATGCATTCCACCCCTAAAAAGCCATCCGCGGCGGCCGCCGCGTAGCGGTCCAGGAACGCATGTTCCGGGTACATCATGGACAAGTTGGCGGCGAATTTCAGCATGGCGGGCTCCGGGCCGGGCGGCATCTCCGGCAACTTAGCACACCGCCCGCGGCTTGGCCTTCCGGCGCCGGAATCCCGCTGTTGAAACCAGGCGCGCGGCGCGTAGCCGCAGCGAATCAATACGTCATTCGCACGCCCAGCAGCACGCTGCGGCCCGGCAGCGGCGCCACCGACGAGATGAACGACGCATGGTTGTAGGCCAGCTTGTTCAACAGGTTGGTACCGCGCAGATAGACTTCGTAGCCCGTTTCGCCATAGCGGCCCCGATACGCGACCACGGCATTGACCTGGTTGTAGCCCGGGGTGCTGTCTTCGTAGGACGCAATGTCCTTTTGCGAGAACACGCGCGCGTATTCCACGCCGCCGGACCACTGTTGCCACGTCACGTTGCCGCGCACGCCTGCGCGCGCCGCCGGAATGCGCGGCAGATTGCCGTCGCCGCCCGTCAGCTTGCCGCGCACATAATCGCCGAACACCGCCGCCGAGAACACGGGGGTGAACTGGTGGCGCAGTTCGCCCTCGACGCCCGTGAATTCCGCGTCGCGCTGCGTGTATTCGATCAGGCGGAAGTCTTCATAACGGTCCAGCGTATTCGCGTAGATGTAGTTCTTGACCCGATTGTGGAACACGCTGGCCGAGAACGTGGTGTCGCCCGAGTGCTTGCGCAGGGTCAGGTCGATGTTGTGCGAGGTTTCGCGGCCCAGGTCGGCGTTGCCCAGCTCGTAGGTGTTGGTGGCCAAGTGGACGCCGTCTGCGTACAGTTCCTGCGCGTTGGGCAGCCGTTGCGAACGCGACAGGGACAGCGCCACGGAGTACTGCGGCGCAAAATCCCAGATGGCCGCGGCCGACAGCGACGTGCCAGACAGGCTGCTGCGCGAGGCGCCGCCCGACGGCGAAATGCGCTGCCAGTCCTGGCGTGCGCCCACTTCGAAGCGCCAATCGTTCAACTGGTATTCCTCCAGCACGAACAGGCCGGTGGAGCGCGTCTTGCTGCGCGGCAGGAACGCTTCTTCCCCCTCGGCCCGGAAATCGCTGTAGGCGTTCTGCACGCCCACCACGCCGCGCCAGCCGGCGATCGGCTTGTGCTGCAGTTCCACGCGCAGGTCGTAGCCCTTGTTCTTGAAACGCGTGCCGACCTGGCCGCCTTCGATCTCGTCGTGCTGATAGTCGGTCAGCCCGCCGCGCACGCGGATCTTCTCGAAGCCCGCGAACGGGTCCTGGTATTCCGCGCGCAAATCCAGGCGGTTGCTGCGCAGCTTTACATAGGGCACTTCACCGCCCTCGTGTTCGTGCTCGTGGTCGTGGCCTTCTTCCTCTTCGCCGTGGTCGTGGCCGCCGCAATGCAGGTGCGTGCCGTGCGGGTGGCAGCCTTCGTACTCGTGGTTGTGCCCCGGCAGGCCGTACTTGCTTTCCAGGTGGGTGAACGCCAGGCCCACGTAGCCGCGCGGCGTGATCCAGGACATGCCGACCGACCCTTGCGACGACTCGCTATACGAGCCCGCCAGCTTGCCGCCCGGCCAATCCGGCACGTCGTAATCGCTGGTACGGCGCTTCATGCCTTCCACGCGCACGGCGAACTGGCCTTCACCCGCGGTGATCCCCACCGCGCCCGCGCGCTCCTTGGTGCCGGTTGCACCGCGCAATTCGGCTTCGGCCTCGATGCCCTTTTCCGGTACGTAAGTGGGAACTTTCTTGTCCACCACGTTCACCACGCCGCCGATGGCGCCGCCGCCGTACAGCAGGGTGGCCGGCCCGCGCAGCACTTCGATGCGCTCGGCCAGCATCGGCTCGACCGTCACCGCGTGATCAGGAGAAATGCTGGACGCGTCCATCACCTCGGACCCGTCGGACAGCACCTTGACGCGCGGTGCGGTCTGGCCGCGGATCACCGGACGGCTGGCGCCCCCGCCAAAGGTGTCGCTGTTGACGCCCGGCAGGTTCTTCAACGTTTCGCCCAGGGTGCCGGCGCGTTGCTCGATCAGCGCATCGCCTTCCAGCACGGAGGCGGGCAAGGTCGTGCTGTTCAGGTCCAGGCCCAACGGGTTGGCGGACACGGTGATGGGGGCCAGCGTCTTGGCGCGTTCGGATTCAGCCTGGGCCTCGGCCTGCGCGACGGGCGCCATCAGCATCAACGAACACACCAACGGTTTCAACGCGCCGCGGTGGTTGGTCCGCCGGGCCGGCGCCCCGGCTTTTTCTTTATCGGCCCCTAGCTTCTTGCCTTTCATCTTTGCTCTCTTAGATGTTATATCATTACAAACAGCTTACGAATGATATAACATTTCACGATTGCCGCAAGATGACGCCAGGCAAATTCGCCCTGCCGGTAATCGCGCGGCCGGTGCTAACGGCCGCGCTGAACTTCGGGCGATGCGCCGGACGCAGCCCTACCGCGTCGTGACGCCCACGCCGGTCAACCCGCCTTGAATTCCTTGTTCCAGAATTCCAGCATGTCGGCCTTGCCTTCCGTCAGGCGTTTCAGGTCATAGGCGTGCAGCAGCTTCACTTCCGCCTCCGAGAAGCCCACGCGCTTCAGGTTGTCGGGCAGCGACGCGTTCGTGACCGTGGGCGCATAACCCATTTTTTCGGCGAAGCCGATCTGGCCTTGCGGGTCCAGCATCGCGTTCAGGTATTCCCAGGCCGCGTCCTTGTTGCGGCTGTTCTTGGCGATCCCGGCCTCGAACGACACCGGCACCGAACCTTCCTTGGGGATCACGAAGCCCAGTGGCAAACCGCTGTCCTTCCACTGCAAGGCGCGCGCCTTCCACATGCACGCGATGGCGATTTCGCCGGACTTGAAGGCGGACGCCACCGCCTCGTTGGACGGGTAGATGCGCGGCGCGTTGGCCTTGAGCTTGGTCAGGAAGCGCTTGCCGCCGTCGAAGCTCTTGGTGTCGCCGCCCGCGCCCAGGCCCACGAAGACGGCGTTGTACAGGTACAGAATGTCCGAAAAGCCCACTTGGCCCTTCAGCTTGGGATCCAGCAGCGCTTCCAGGGAATCCGGCGGCGTCGGGAATTTCTCGGTGTTGTAGACCAGCGTCATGGCGCTGAAGATGTGCGGGATCGAATACGCCGTTTTCAACGTGCCGATCGCATGCGCCAAATTGGGCAGCTTGGCCGCGTCGATCGGCTCCAGCGTGCCCGAGCGTTCGGCGTCGTACATGTCGACTTCGCCTAGCAGCGCGACGTCCATGCTGCCGCGCCGCGAGTTCTTTTCGGCGCGCAGCTTGGTGACGCGGCCAACGGCGTTGCCAGTGTCGTAGACGACCTTCACGCCCTTTTTATCGATGATGGGGTTGATGATCTGTTGCAGCAGGTTCTGGTAATCGCCGCCCCAGGTGCCCACGACGATCTCTTTTTCGGCGGCGTGCGCCATGCCCGGCACCCAGCCCAGCGCGGGTGCCAGCGCCAGGCCGGAAGCGGTCTTGATGAAGCCACGGCGAGTCAGGTTTTTCTCTTGCATAACAACCTCGTATCGAAGGGGAACTGACGACTTGCTACGGTGCGGACGCGTGGCCGGCTGTGCCCGGCCGCGCGTCCCGGGTTCGGGCGGCGTTCAGGCCAGCATATCCACGGGCGCATAGGGCGCGGACGCGCGGATCTGGCCGGCGTCGATGTCGCGCGCGATGACGATGATGGCGTCTGGCGCATCGGGTTGCCGCGTCAGGCGTTGCGGCGCGCTGAAGGTGGTGCCCACGGATTGGATCAGGATGGGTTCGGCGCAGTCGTTGACGCGCACCACGGCCTTGACCCGCAACAGGCGATCGCCGCAAAGCCCCGCCAGGTTGTCCAGCCATTCCGAAAAATCGGTCCAACTGATGTCTGCGTGCGCGCGGGCCGCCATGACGCGGATGCGCGGGTGCGCGGCGGCCTGGCTGCCCGTGGTCAGCATCCGCGCGGCCAGTCCCGCCAGGTCCGCGACACCCTGCGATGGCGCGAACGCGGCTTGCACGGCGCGCTGGCGGTCCGGGTCGGCAATGATGGCGGCCAACGGGTTCAGGTTGGCGGCGCGCATGGCGCGTGCTTGCAGCGCGTCCGCCGGCAACAGATCCGTTTTCGTCAGCACGATGCGGTGCGCGGCGCCGAACTGGGCCATGGCTTCGTCCAACTCGGCCAAGGCGTCAGGGTCCCGCGCGCAGTCGTCGGTGCAGACCACCGTTAGGCGCAGGCCGCGGCCGGCCAGTTCGGGATCGGCCAGCGACGCGATGATCGGACCGGGGCGCGACAAGCCGCTGCATTCCAGAATCACCCGTTGGAGCGGGCCGGCGCCGTCGGGACGCGGCGCGTCCAGCAGCGCGCTTAGCGTATAGACAAGGTCGCTGCGCAGCGAGCAGCAGACGCAGCCGTTGGCCATCAGCGTCATCGGCACGTTGTCGCTGTCGTTGGCGACGATGACGCCGTCCACCCCGACCTCGCCCGCCTCGTTGACGATCACGCCGGTGTCTCGGGAAGCCGGGTCGCGCAGGCAGTCCACCAGCAGCGTGGTCTTGCCGCTGCCCAGGAAACCGCAAAGCAGGAACAGGTCGACCGCCATGTCAGGCGTCCGCTTCCGCGTTGTCGCAAGGCGAACCCGCCGGCGAACCGCCGAAGGGCGGACGTTCGCCGTCCGCGTCTTCCGCCCAGCTGTCCTTGACCATCTTGCGCACGTCGGCCAGCAGTTCCGCGGTGTCGTACACCACGCCGGATTTGATCGTGGTCTGCAGGCACCGCTTCCATTCCACCTTGGCCGTATCATCGTTCAAGCGCATGGCGCCGGTGCCGAACAGCAGCTTGAAATCGGTCAACGGATTCTGGTCGTGGATCAGCAGGTCGGCGCGCTTTTGCACGTCGATGGAACCGGTGTCGTCATCGATGCCCAACAGCGCCGCGCTTTGCGAGGTGGCGGCGCGCAGCACTTCGATGGGATGAAACCCCGCTTCCTGCAACAGCTCCAGTTCACGCACGAAGCCGAAGCCGTAGATCTGAAAGATAAAGCCCGAATCACTGCCTGCGCATACGCGGCCGCCCAGGTTCTTGTATTCGTTGATGAACTGCATCCACAAGCGGTAGTTTTGCTTCCACTCGATCTCGTTGGTGGTGCTCCAGCGGTACCAGTAGGCGCCGTGCCCGCCGCGTTGCGGCTGAAAGTACTTCCAGACCGCCTTCCAGGTGTATTCATCATGCCAATCGGCGCGTCGCGCGCGCATCAAGTCGCGGTTGGCGTCGTAGATGTTGAAGGTGGGCACGAAGGTGTGGCCCAATTCCAGGAACTGGTCCATGACCTGGCGCCACTTGGCCGACCCTGGCTGCGCGGCCTGCATGAAGGTCTGGCCGGCCACGGCGAAGCGATAGTACTCATCGCTGTAGTTGTAGTCCGTCGGAAAGGACTGCACGATGCGGTCTTCGAACAGCGCTTCTGGCAAGCCGTAATAGTGTTCGGAGCTGGTCAGTCCCCAACGGGCGGACTTCAGGGCGTTTACCCGCGTGACCGCCATCTGCGCGTGGTGGCACCCTGACCGCAGCCCTAGTTGCGCGGCTTCGTCCAGCGCCGCTTCCATGATGGCTGGCGGCGCGCCGAAGAACTTGATGCCGTCCGCGCCGCGCGCAGCCAGCTTGCGCACCCATTCGCGGCCCTGCTCCGGCGTGTGGATGGTCTTGACGCGGTCGTTCACGGCGGGAAATACGGAATGCACCACCATGCGCGGCGCGGCGATCTTGTTGGCGGCGGACAGTTCGCGCTGTTCCAGCGTCCAGCCCAGCCCGCCCATCGCACCCATCTCGCGCACGGTCGTCACGCCATGCGCCAGCCATAGCTTGTAGATGTAGTCGGCGGGCGGGACGATGCCGCTCATGGCATGGTACGGCGTGCCGATATGCGCGTGCGCATCCACGAAGCCGGGGGTGACGAACTTGCCGTGGCAGTCGATTTCGTGGTCGCCCGGGCCGGGGCGGCGCTTGGGGTCGATGGCCTTGTGCGGCGTGCCCACATTGACCAGCGCGGTGATGCGGTCGTTCTCGATGACGATGTCCACCGGCCCCCAAGGCGGCGCGCCGGTACCGTCGATGATGGTCGCCCCGCGCAGGATCAGCCTGGGGAACGGCCCCAGGCCACGGTCGCGCGGCGCGGGCGCGGTCGGCGGATGCCAGCCCTTGGCGGCGTTGACGTCGCGGGATTCCTCGCCAACTTCCGATTGCGAAAACGTGGGATCGCTCATGGCGCTTACACCCCCAATGCGTTGTGTTCGATGACGCCGCCCTTCATGATCAGGGCCAGATGCTCGCCCTGCCCCAGCAGGCAGGACAAGTCGCGGTACGGGTTGCCGTCCACCAGCAGCACGTCCGCCAGGGCGCCCGGCTGAATACGGCCAAGCTGGCCCACCTGGTTCAGCACCTCGGCAGCCGTGGTGGTGGCGCACTGAATCACTTCCTGCGCGGACAGCACTTCGTTGCGGATACGGAATTCGTCGCTCTGCAAGCGCTGTGACGGCCCCAACAAGTCCGAGCCGTAACCGATCTTCACCCCCGCCTTTTTGTAGATCTCTAGCGAATGCAGGCCGGCGGTGCGCACGGTCGCGATTTTCGCGACGGAATCCGGCGGCAGGCCGTAATCGGCCCCTTCGTTGGCCAGCGCCTCATAGGTGACCAGCGTGGGCACCACGAAGGCGCCCTTCTCAGCCATGAAGCGCGCCACGCGCTCGTCCACCAGGTTGCCGTGTTCGATCGTGCGCACGCCGTTACGAATGGCGCGCTCGATGGCGTCCGCCGTGTAGGAATGCGCCATCACATACGTCTGGCGGCTGGCCGCTTCGTCGACGATGACGCGGATCTCTTCTTCCGAATAGCCAAACGACGCGATGGGATCGGTGGGCGAGGCGACGCCGCCCGAGGCCATCATCTTGATCTGGTCAGCGCCCATCTGGAGTTCCTGCCGCACCGCTTTGCGCACATCATCAATGCCGTCGGCCACGCGGCCGATGTCACCGGCGCGAAAGCAGCAGCCGCAAAAACTCATGGGACGCAGGTGGTCGGAACGCGGACGCGGATCGCCGTGGCCGCCCGTCTGGCTGATGGCGCGGCCCGAGATGAACAGGCGCGGCCCCTTGACCGTGCCTTCGTTCACAGCGCATTTCAAGCCCCAGCCAGCGCCGCCCGCGTCGCGCACCGTGGTGAAACCGCGGCGCAGCATCGCGGCCATGATCGGCACCGCGCGCATCATCACCAACGCGTCCGGCAATACGCCCTGCGTGCTCAGGTTCAGCTGCGTGGCCAACACGTGCACATGCAGGTCGATCAGGCCGGGCATCAGCGTGCGGCCGGCGGCGTCGATCACCTGCGCGGATGCGCAAGACAGCGGCTTGTCGGACACTTCCTTGATGACGCCGTCCTCGACCAGCACATGGTGGCCTTCCAGCAGGTCGGCCTGCAAGGGATCAAGCAGGTTCGCGTTTTTGAACAATACGGATGCCATGAAAGTTCCTTGTTATGGATTCGGCATCAAGACGCCATGGTCTTGATGTAGCGCCGATGGATCAGCCAATTCGAAATCAATGCGATGACCAGCGTGCCGCACACCAGGATGACGGCCAGGGCGGCGCCGAACGGCCAGTTCGAGGCGCGGGTGATCTGGTCATATAGCGCGGGCGCCATCATCGTCAGGCCGGAGCCCCCCAGCAGCACCGGCGTGGCGTAGGCGTTCATGCACAGGATGAAGACCAGCATCGTGCCCGCTGCCACGCCCGGCGCGGCAATGGGCAGCACGATGCGGCGAAACGTCGTGAAGAAGCTGGCGCCCACGTTGCGCGCGGCCTCTTCCACCGACAGGTCCATGCCTTCCAGCACGCTTTGCAAGGTCAGGATCAGATAGGGCATAACGACGGCGGTCGTGCCGATGACCACCGCCGTCGGCGTGTACATCAGCGTCAGCGGCCGGTCGATCAGGCCCACGCCCTGCAGCACGGCGTTCACCACGCCCGCGTTGCCCAACGCCACCATCCAGCCCGCCGCCCGGACCACGTTGCCGACCATCAGCGGGAACACCAGCAGAATCACGAACAGGCTCTTGTACCGGCTTTGCGTGCGCGCCAGAAAATACGCCACGGGAAAGCCCAACACCAGCGCCAGCACGGTGCACAGCCCGGCCACCCACAAGGTCGTGAAGAAAATATCGCGGTAGTACGGGTCGCCAAAGAACTTGGCGTAGTTCTCAAAGGTGAAGGCGGTCTGCATCAGTTCCGCCGGGTCGAAATGGTTGAAGCTGTAGCGCGCCAGCTGAAGGATGGGGACCATGATGATCACCAGCACTACCAGCGACGCGGGAAAAGCCAGCCCCGGCCCCAGCCAGCGACTGGGCCGCCCGTCTTGGTTCGCAGTGGTCATGGCGGCTCCTATTGCGTGAAGGCCACGCAGTCTTCGGGCTCGAAGCATGCGTAGACCCGCGCGCCTGCCGCAGGTTGGGCACGGCCCGCGCCGCCATTGACGATCTGGCTGATCATGCGGTTGCCGCCTTCCAGTTGCACGCGCACCTCCAGCACCGACCCCAGGTACAACGACGACTCGACGACGCCCGCCAGCGCATTGCCGCCTTCGGGCTGGCCGGCCAGCCGCACGCGTTCCGGGCGCACGCCGACATGCGTGGCGCCGGCCCCGCCGGGCGTGACGATGCGCTGGCCCGTATCGGTATGGAACTGATTGGCCCCATCGCCGCGTCCCGTGAACACGTTCATCTTGCCCAGGAAGTCGGCCACGAAAAGGTTGGCCGGACGCTCGTACAGCGTGTCGGGCGCGCCCACCTGTTGCACGATGCCGTCGTGCATGATGGCCATGCGGTCGGCAATCGCCAGCGCCTCTTCCTGGTCGTGCGTAACGAACACGGTGGTCAGGCCAAGACGCTGCTGCAACGAACGGATCTCTTCGCGCACTTCCAGCCGCAGCTTGGCGTCCAGGTTGGACAACGGTTCGTCCAGCAGGAATACCTTGGGCTCGATGGCCAGCGCGCGCGCAATCGCCACCCGCTGCTGCTGGCCGCCCGACAACTGGCGCGGATAGCGTTCGCGTAGTTCGGTCATACGCACCATGTCCAGCACCCGACGGATCTTGGCGTCGCGGTCGGCCTTGGGCACCTTGTGCATTTCCAGCCCGAACGCCACGTTTTCGGCCACCGTCATGTGCGGAAACAGCGCATAGCGCTGGAACACCATGCCGGTGTCGCGCTTATGCACGGGCAGCCGGGTGACGTCGGTGTCGCCGATGCGGATGCGGCCCGCGGTGGGCGTGATGAATCCGGCGATCATGCGCAGGGTGGTGGTCTTGCCGCAGCCGCTGGGGCCCAGGAACGTCACCAGTTCGCCTTCGGCGATCTCTAGTGAAAAGTCGGACACCGCGACGGCCGCGCCGAACTGCTTGCGGATATTTTCGATTGAGACCTTCGCCATTTCTTACACCACCTGACTGAGTTTCACGTAGCGGTCGGTCACAAGCATGATGATTCCCAACAGCAAGATTTGCACCGAGGCCACCGAAGCGATGGTCGGGTCCAGATTGAATTCCAGGTACTGCATGATGGCGATCGGCAGCGTGGTGCGGCCCGGCCCCACCAGCGACAACGACAGTTCCAGGTTTTCGAACGACACCACGAAGCTGAACAGCGCGGCCGCCACGATGGAGGGGCGCAGCATCGGCAGCGTCACGCGCATGAAAGCGACCGGCGCGCTGGCGCCGAGGTTGCGCGCGGCTTCCTCGATGGAACCGTCCAGGCCGGCCATCCCCGCCGTGACCAGGCGCACCGTCCATGGGATCGTCAGGCAGACGTGCGCGATGACCAGGCCGCCGAAGGTACCGATGATGTCCTGGTCCAGCAGCTCTTCGGCGCGCAGGTAGAACAGATAGATGCCGACCCCCGCGACGATGCCGGGAATCAGCAGCGGCGACAGCAGCAAGGTGTTGATGCCCTTGCTGCCCTGGAAGCGATAGCGGGCGATGGCCACCGCGGCCAGCACGCCCATCGCGACACCGATGGCGGCCGCCACCAGCGACACCTGGAGACTGAACAGGAAGCCGTTGGCGAACGCCGGGTTCTGCCACGCCTTCACGTACCAGGACAGCGTGTAGCCGGATGGGGGGAAGTAGAGAATGGCGTCCTTGAAAAAGCTCAGCCAGACCACCAGCACGATGGGGCAGAGCATGAACGCATACATCAGAACGACGAAGACGCGGTGCAGCCACGTTGCCCACGGGATCACGCGAATGGGCTTGATCCGGGCGGCCGTGACGGCCGGGTCCAAAGGAGGCGCGCTATGCAAATCCTGATTCCTTGTCAGCGAGTGCCGGCTCGGTTTGAAACTCCTCCGGTTTGAACTCTGCGGTTCGTTCGGTTAACCCAAGCATATCGACGGGTTGCTGCCCGGCTCAACTAGGGATAACCCAACACTGGGCCACACTCGCGGGTAATCCCTGGCGTAGCGCTTCGCACAGGTGCAACCCGCTACGGCAGAAGAGCCGTAGCAGGTGCAACCCAAGGATCAATGCAGGCTTGCGGGCCCTGCGGACGCAGCGGTCAGCGCGCCGCTTCCAGCCCGCACAGCGCTTGCAGCACCGCCACGCGGCTTTGGCCCAGCACCATGCCGTGCCAGTCGTAGGCGTGGCAGTAGAACGCGTCTTGCGTAGCTTGCAGGATGTCGCGGCGCAAGGCGGGCGGCGCATCGGGATTCGAGCGCAGCCAGTTGCGGCCGCGCAGCGCCAGCACGATGTCGTCGAACGGCACGGTGCCGTATTCCAGCGCCATCAGCGTGGATGACGATTCTGGGCAAGCCTGATAGATCAGGCCGGCCAGATGGCCGGTGATATCGACCGAGGCGGACGTGCCTAGAAACGGCACGGCGATGTCCAGGCCCCACCATTGCCGCGCACGCTCCACGTCGGCGTCATCACGCCGGCCCGCGTAGATCTTTTCGCCGTGTCCGCGCGGGCCCAGGCCCGTATGCACGTCGATCCACCCGATGTGCGCGTACTGGCGGGCCTGTGTTTCAAGGATGCGCCGCAGGTTGGCAAGCGATGCCGCCGGCGCGGCGCCGCCGTAGAAAAGCCCGTCGGCGTGCGTGTACTGCCCGCGCGACACGGCCTGGGCGAAGGCAGCCTGCCCATGTTCGGCCACATAGCGGGCCAGGCCACGCTGGTTCTCTTCCGACGGGGGCCATTCTTCGGGCAACAGCAACGGGTGCAAATCGCCATAGCCCGGGTTGACCGGTAGCGGCGTGGCGCCGAACGGCTGGGCATTGCGGTTCAGGTCCACATTGCCTTCGTCGGTGCGGGCGATCCACGAAAAACCGTAGGGATTCACCGCGTGCACCAGCAGCACGGCCACGCCGGCTTGCCGCGCGCGCTGTAGCATCGCGGCGTCATCCATCAACGCGAACTGACAACCCGCGCCGCAAAAACCTTCCACGCCATGCGTGGCCGAGGTCATGATCAGCAGGCGCGTTGCACCGGATGCGCCGATCAGCGCCGTTTCGGTGGCCAGCGCCTCGCCCTGGCTGCCCATGGCTTCGATCCGCCAGGACCGCACGTCGGCGCCCAGGCGCTTGGCATCGGACAGAAAGCGTTCGCGCGATTCCGCGTAGCTGCGGGGGAAATAGCTCGTACTGCCGGGCATCATGCCTCCTGGGTGTCGATTGCGTGGCCGGTGCGGTCCTGGATCCAGAACAGCACGACGGTGGATAGCGCCACGGTCACCATCAAATACCAGGCAGGCGCCAGCGGGTTGCCGGTGACGTGCAGCAGCCACGTCACGAAGAACTGCGCGAAACCGCCAAAGACGGAGATGCCCAGACCATACACGACCGACATCCCCGTCGTGCGCACGGCCTTGGGAAACAATTCGGGCAGCATCGTGATCGTGGGCGCCATTTGCAGCGCCATCAGGACGGCCAGCAGCGCAATCACGGTCATCAACCGGGCCGTGCTGGGCGCGGACACCAGCCACTGAAAGCACGGCAACAACGCGCAGATGGTTGCCGCGCGCGACCAGAAAATGACTTTCTTGCGGCCGTAGCGATCGGCCAACATGCCGACAAGCGGCGCGATCGCAAAGCCGATGGCGCCCAGCACGACGCTGGCGAACAAGCCCGACGACGCCGGCAGGCCCAGTTCCTTGCTGGCGTAGGCGGGCATGTAGAAGCCGATGATCTGCGCGCACACCATGCCGCCGATCACCAGCAGGATGCCTTTGACCACCCGCGCCTTGTGGTGCGCGAACACCAGCCGCAGCGGTTGGTGGCCCGATGCGGCGCGCGCGGCCTGGGGCGCATGGGTGGGCTCCAGCGTCTCTTCCAGGTTGCGGCGGATGTAGGCGCCGACCGGCACCGTCAGGATGCCGATCACGAAGGGCACACGCCAGCCCCACGCCTGCATCTGGTCCTTGGTCAGCACGGCAGTCAATAGCGCCACGGTCAGCGCGCCCAGCATCACCCCCAGCGACTGGCTGCCGAACTGCCAGCTGGAATAGAAGCCCCGCTTATCCGCCGGCGCATGCTCCAACAGCAGGGTGGTCGACGCGCCCACCTCGCCGCCCGCGGCAAAGCCCTGGATCAGCCGCGCCAGCACCATCAGCACGGGGCCCATCACGCCCATCTGGGCGTAGGTGGGCGCCGCCGCGATCAACGCGCAGCCCAGCCCCATCAGCCATAAGGTCAGCGTCATGGCCGCGCGCCGGCCACGGCGGTCGGCATAGGAACCGATCAGCATGCCGCCCACCGGGCGCATCAGGAACCCCACGCCGAAGGTGGCGGTGGTCAGCAGCATCTGGCCATAACCGGACGCGGCCGGAAAGAACAGCGGGCCGATGATCAGCATCAGGAACGTAAAGACGGTGAAGTCGAAGAACTCCAGCGCATTGCCGATGGTGGTGCCGGCGATCACGCGCCGACGCGCCGCCGAAGTATGCAGAGGCTGCCGGCCAAGCGCGGCAGCGATAGCGATAGACATGTTTTCCCCTTAATGCCCGTGTCGGGACGCCGGTCCGTGAATCCGGACGCTGTGACGGCCGCGTCTGGATGAATATACGGATGGCGGACGATAAGGAAAAGACAGTATTTTTGTTCCAGTGAAACCTTTTCCTTATATGTTGACTCGTCCTGGGACGGGTCCGACACCGGACGCTCCGCCATGAACCTGCGCCAACTGCGCGCCTTTGTCCTGATTGCCGACCACCGCAGCATCCGCGCCGCGGCACGCGCCCTGTTCGTCACCCAACCCGCGGCGACGCGCAGCCTGCGTGAACTGGAGCACAGCGTGGGCGCCGAACTGGTGCGCCGCAGCGCTCGCGGCGTGGAACTGACGACCTATGGCGAGGCGCTGTACAAGCGCGCCGTGCTGATCCTGCAGGAAGCGCGAAAGGCGCAAGAGGAAATCGGGCAGATGCGGGACGGGGAAGGCGGCACGCTGAATCTGGCCATCAGCTCTTCGGCGCTGACGGCGCTGCCCGCCGCGCTGATGGCGTTCCGCGCCCGGATGCCGCGCGTGGCGGTGTCGTTCAACGAAGTCGCGCCGCCCTACAGCCACGAGCAATTGGAATCGGGCCGCTACGACTTGCTGGTGCAGACAGAGTACGACGGCGACATCGAGGACGGCTTCGCGCGGCAGATCTTGTTCACGATGCCGATCGCGGTGGGCGCGCGCGTCGGACACCCGTTGCGCCACGCGCGTAGCCTCGCCGACATGCACGACGCCCTGTGGCTGCTGCCGGGAAACAGCCACGCGCCAGCAAACTTTCTCAAGTTGGCGTTCGACGCCCACGGGCTGCCGCCGCCGCGCGACGTCATCCCCTGCCAGTCCATCGCGATCGCGCTGGCCATCATGGCCGAAAGCGACGCGCTGGGCATCTTCGTGCGGGCCTTGTTCGACCACCAGTTGATGCCGCGGCCCTTGCGCATGGTGCCGCTGGCGCACGAGCTGCCCCCGGCGCGCGTGTCCATCCTGACGCGGCCCGACTCGCCGCCCACGCCGGCGGCGCAGTGCTTCGTCGATTGCCTGATGGCGGCACGCCCGCGGCCGGCCGCCTAGGGTCTGCGGGAAGCGCCGTCGGCCCTGGGGCAACCGGTTATCATTGGCGCCGGGCCAGCCGGTGGCATCCACACCGGCCTGCCGCCCTTATTCTGCGGTCATTATCCATGGCGTTTCCACGACTTCCCTCCCCTCCCACGCTGACCGACACCGTCGCCAAGCGTTTGCTCGCCGAAATCGACGAGGGCCGCGTGCTGCCCGGCGAAAAGCTGCCCACCGAAGCCACGCTGGCGGAACAGTTCGGCGTCAGCCGTACCGTCATCCGAGAAGCGGTATCGCGGTTGCGGCAGGACGGCATCGTGGAAGCGCGGCAAGGCAGCGGCGTGTTCGTTACGGGCTTGACGGGCAACCGGGCGCTGCGGATCGATGCCGCCGAATTGAGTTCGCTGGATGCCGTGCTGCACATCGTGGACTTGCGCCGCGCGCTGGAAACCGAGATCGCGGCTCAGGCCGCCGCCGTGCGCAAAAAGCGCGACATGACCGAAATAGACCACGCGTTGGCAGCGATATCCCAAGCGGTCGCCGACGGCGGCGACGGCGTGAAGGAAGACGTGGCGTTCCACCGCAGCATTGCGCGCGCCACCGGCAACCCGTACTTCCTGACCACCCTGGCCTTTGTCAGCCAATTCCTGGAAGCCGCCACACGCGTGACGCGCGGCAACGAGGCCCGCCACGCCAACCTGATGCGCGATGTCATGCAAGAACACATCGCCATTGTCGAAGCCATCCGCAACCAGGACGTGGAAGGCGCCCGCGAAGCGGCCCGCATCCACATGGTGAATGCGGCCAAGCGGCTGAGCCAGGCGCATCGCTAAGCTGGTGCACATTGCGGGCCTTGCCCGCCGCGCCGGAGCCTACCCAAATGCCTTGATGAAGAAATCCGGCGTGCCGAAGTTGCCCGACTTCAGCGCGATGCTGACATCGCCCTGCGCAATGGGCGTGTAGCCCGCGCACCACGGCACGCCCGGGTCGATCTGTTCGCCGATGGCGATCTGCTCAAGCCCCAAGGCCTGCACCACCGCACCCGACGTTTCCCCGCCGGCCACGATCAACTGCCGCACCCCGCGTTCCACCAGACCGACCGCGATGCGGGCGATGGCATCCTCGATCATGGCGCCCGCGCGCCCGGCCCCCAACGCGCCCTGCGCCTGCTTGACCGCGTCTGGCTGCGCGGTGGAATAGACCAGCACCGGGCCATCCTGCATGCGCGGTTCTGCCCAGGCCAGCACGTGCGCGACCACGTCTTCGCCGGCAGCCAGCCGCATCGGGTCCAGCGCATAGGCCGGACGGCCGCTGGCGATAAAGGCGGCCACCTGCCCATTGGTGGCGGTTGAGCAACTTCCCGCCAGCACCGCCCGCAGGCCGGCGGCGCGCACCGGGGCGGCGGCGCCAGCGGGCGCCAGGCCCCAGTTGCCCGGCAGTCCGATCGCCACGCCGGACCCTGCCGTGACCAGCGCCATCCCGCGCAGCGCGGGCCCCAGGGCCAGCAGATCGCCGTTGGACACCGCGTCCACGATGGCGATCTCGACCCCGTCGGCCTGCAGCGCCTGAATGCGCGCCTGGATCGCCTCGCTGCCTGCGGCCACCACGGTGTAATCGATCAAGCCGACTTTGCGTGAGGTCTGCGCCGACAGCACGCGGACAAGGTTTGGGTCCGTCATTGGCGTCAGCGGATGGTGCTGCATGCCCGATTCGTTCAGCAACACGTCGCCCGCGAACAGATAGCCCTTGAATACCGTGCGCTTGTTGTCGGGGAATGCCGGCGTGGCGATGGTGAATGCCGTGCCCAACCGCGTCATCAACGCGTCGGTCACGGGGCCGATATTGCCTTGCGGCGTGCTGTCGAATGTGGAGCAGTACTTGAAGTAGATCTGTTCCGCGCCCTGAGCCTGCAGCCATTCCAGCGCGGCCAGGGACTGTGCCACGGCCTCGTCCGCCGGCAAGGTGCGCGTCTTCAGCGCCACGACCACGGCATCCGCGTCATCGCGCAACGGCGTGCCGGGAACGCCGATGGTCTGCACCGTGCGCATGCCGGCGCGCACCAGATTGTTGGCAAGGTCGGTGGCGCCCGTGAAATCGTCGGCGATACAGCCCAGTTTGATGTTCATTTTGCCTCCGGCAACGTGATACCCGGAAAGATCTTGATGACGGCGCTGTCGTCTTCGCGGCCATGCCCGGCAGTGGATGCCTGCATGAACATCTGGTGCGCCGTCGACGCCAGCGGCAACGGGAATTTCGTGTGGCGGGCCGTATCCAGAACCAGGCCCAGGTCCTTCACGAAGATGTCCACCGCCGACAGCGGCGTGTAATCGCCGGCCAGCACGTGGGCCATGCGGTTTTCGAACATCCAGCTGTTGCCCGCGCTGTGCGTGATGACTTCGTACAAGGCATCGGCGTCGACGCCTTCGCGCAACCCCAGCGCCATCGCTTCGGCGGCGGCGGCGATGTGCACGCCCGCCAGCAGCTGGTTGATGATCTTGACCTTGCTGCCTGCGCCGGCGCGGTCGCCCAGGCGATAGACTTTCCCTGCCATCGATTCCAGCACGGCGCCGCAGGCCTCGTAGGCTGCGGCGCTGCCGGCAGTCATCATCGTCATCTGCCCCGCGGCAGCCTTGGCCGCGCCGCCGGAGATCGGCGCGTCCAGATACAGGACGCCCTGCCCGGCCAGGCGCGCTTCCAGGGCGATGGACCAGCTGGGATCCACGGTGGAGCACATCACGAAGACGGCGCCCGCGCGCAATGCGGCGGCGATGCCGCCGTCGCCATACAGCACGGCTTCGGTCTGCTGCGCATTGACCACCACGCTGATCACGATGTCGCAGGCGGCCGCCATGTCGGCCAGCGTGGCGCAAGCCACGCCGCCCTGCGCGGCAAAAGCCGCGGCGGCTTCCGGCCGGATATCGTAGACGTATACGTCGTGGCCGACGCGGCGCAGGCTTTGCGCGATCCCCGCGCCCATGGCGCCCAGGCCGATAACGCCGACGCGGCGCGAAGAGGTTTGCTGTTGTGTCATGTCTTTCGTCGTCCCGGGAAATCCAAGGGCTGCCAGCCGCCGCTTAACGCGGCAGGTCGTCGGCCAGGTAGGCGCGGATAATTTCCGCAAAGTCGCTGTCGCCCTTCAGTCCCAGGCGGGTAGCGCGGGTGGTGTCCCACCGGCCCGGCCAGCTTCCCACGATGCGTTCGACGCGCTCGTCGGCTTGCCAGGTGATGCGGTCGGCGACCTTGTCGCCCGCCACGTCGCGCAGGGCTTGCGCCATCTCGGCCACCGTGACGGACACGCCGGGCAAGTTGATCGGCGCGCGGTCGGCCACGGCATCGGCTGGCAATTCGCAGCCCGCGATCAGCGCCTGGATCGCGCCGCGCGGCGACAGCAGCCACAGGCGCGTATCCGCGCCGACCGGGCAGACGGCCGCTTCGCCATTCAACGGTTCGCGAATGATGCCGCTGGCGAACGAAGACGCGGCGGCGTTGGGGCGGCCCGGACGCACGCTGATCGTGGGCAGGCGCAACACGCGGCCGTCCACGAAACCGCGGCGGGTGTAGTCCGCCAGCAGCAGTTCGGCGATGGCCTTCTGTGTGCCATAGGACGATTGCGGGTTCAGGGCCGTGTCGTCGCGCACCGTCTCGGGCAAGGCGCCGCCGTAGACGGCCACCGAGCTGGTGAAGATCACGCGCGGCTTGTGGCCCAGCGCGCGGCACGTTTCCAGCAAGGCGCGCGACGCGTCCAGGTTGATGCGCATGCCTAAATCGAAGTCCGCTTCCGCCTGGCCGCTGACGATGGCGGCCAGATGGAAGATGGCGCGCGTGTCCGCGTCGATCGCCTGACGCAGCACCGCTGGGTCGGAGATATCGCCTTCCAGCGAACGCACGCGCGGATCGGTCAGTGCGTCGGATTTGACGACGTCCAGCAAGTCGATCTGCGTGATGGGTTGCGGCCCGGTGGCATCAAGCGTCAGCACGCCTTGCGCGAGCAGTTTGCGGGCCAGCCGCTGGCCCAGGAATCCGGCGCCGCCGGTGATCAGGATCTTCATGATGGGATGCTCAATGGTTGGCAAGATAAGGGTGGGCCCAACCCAGCCCGGCGGACGTGCCGGCCTTGGGGCGGTATTCGCAGCCGATCCAGCCGGCGTAGCCCAGCGCGTCGATCCGCTCGAACAGGTAGGGGTAATTCAGTTCGCCCAGGTCGGGTTCGTGGCGATCCGGCACGCCGGCGATCTGGATGTGGCCGATGCCGGCCATGTCGCGTTGCAGCTTCACCGCGATGTCGCCTTCGACGATCTGGCAGTGATAGCAGTCGAACTGCACCTTCAGGTTAGGCGCGCCGACCTGGGCGCAGATCGCTTGCGCGTCGTCCTGCCGGTTCAGGAAGAAGCCGGGGATGTCGCGCGTGTTGATGGGTTCTATCACGATGGTGATGCCGGCGGACTGGGCCGCGCGGGCCGCGAACGCCAGGTTCTTCAGATAGGTATCGCGATGCGCCGCGCGGTCGTCGCCCGGGCGGATCAGGCCGGCCATCACATGCAGAGTGCGGTTGCCCAACTGGCCGGCGTATTCCAGCGCCTGGTCCATGCCGCGCTGGAACTCGCTTTCCCGACCCGGCAGCGATGCGATGCCGCGTTCACCGGCAGCCCAATCCCCGGGCGGCGCGTTGAACAGCGCCTGCGTCAAGCCGTTGTCCTGCAGGCGCGCTTTCAACTCAACGGCGGTGAATTCATAAGGAAACAGGAATTCGACGCCGGTGAACCCGTCGCCGGCGGCCGCCTGGAAGCGATCCAGGAAGGCGTATTCGGCGTACATCATGGTCAGATTGGCGGCTAGGCGCGGCATGGCGGTTCCTTGGGGGTGAAGTGAGGGCGGCGCGCGGCCATCAACGGTTGACCAGCTTGGCCGGCGTGAACCACACGGCGATGGCGCCGATCACCAGCACGGCGGCCAGCACGTACATGCCGGATGCGGTCGAGCTGGTCAGGTCTTTCAGGTAGCCGATCATGTAGGGGCTGGCGAAGCCGGCCAGGTTGCCCACCGAGTTGACGATGGCGATGCCCGCCGCCGCCGCGGTGCCCGACAGGAAGGCGGTTGGCAGCGACCAGAACAACGGCGCGCACGTCAGCACGCCGGCCGCGGCCATCGACAGGCAGATCAGCGACACCACGGTGTTGTCGGCGAACGACGCCGCCGCGGTGAAGCCCACCGCGCCCGCCAGCGCCGGCACGATCAGGTGCCAGCGGCGTTCGCGCCGTTTGTCGGCCGAATGGCCCAGCAGGTTCATCACGACGATGGCGCAGAGGAACGGAATGGCGCTAAGCAGCCCGATGTTGAAGGCGCCCGTGACGCCAGTCGACTTGATCAGCGTCGGCATCCAGAAGGTCAGGCCATATTGACCGGCGACGAACGCGAAGTAGATCAGGCACATCCACCACACGCGCTTGTCCGAAAACACGGCGCGCAGCGAGTGCTTTTGCGTGCCCGTCTGCTTCTGGTCCTGCTCGATCTCGCGTGTCAGGATCTGCTTTTCATCGGCGGTCAGCCACTTGGCGCTGGAGATGCCGTTGTCCAGGTACATGACGGTGGCCACGCCGATGAGCAGCGCGGGAACCGCTTCGATCAGGAACATCCACTGCCAGCCCTGCAGGCCGTGCGTGCCGTGAAAGGCTTCCATGATCCAGCCGGACAGCGGGTTGCCGAAGATGCCGGCCACCGGAATGGCGGACATGAACAGCGCGATGATCTTGGCGCGGCGGTGGGCCGGGTACCAATAGGTCAGGTACAGGATCACGCCCGGATAGAACCCGGCTTCGGCCAGGCCCAGCAAGAACCGCAGGATGTAGAAGCCGGTGGGCGTCTCGACGAACATGAACATGCCGGACAGGATCCCCCACGTGATCATGATGCGCGCGATCCAGATGCGCGCGCCCAGCCGGTGCATAAGCAGGTTGCTGGGAACCTCGAACAGGAAATACCCGATGAAGAACACGCCGGCGCCCAGGCCGAACACGGTTTCGCTAAAGCCCAGGTCTTGCGACATCTGCAGCTTGGCAAAACCCACGTTAACGCGATCCAGATAGGCGATCACATAGCAGAGCATCAAGAACGGCACCAGGCGCCAGAACACCTTGGCATAGGCGCGGGCGGTCTCGCGGGATTCAGGCGGCATCGCCGCAGCGGGTGCAGTCGATGCGATTTCCATCGGGGGCATGACAGGTCTCCAAAAGGGTGCGCCGCCGTGTGACGCGCAGCGCGCGTCCGGGCAGCTTTATAGGAATAGCGGATCAGTAACGCGCGCCGAAGGTCGCGCGCAGTTCTTCAATGGCGTCGGCGGCCAGAGGGCTGGGCCGGGGATCGCTCATCAGCCACAGGCGGGCTGTTTCTTCCAGCTCTTCCAGCGCATAAGACGCGTGCGCGACCGAGCGTTCCCACACCACCGGGCCCAGGCGTTCGAACAACGCGCCACGCACCTGCCCCGCCACCGCCGCCACCTCGGCGGCGGCTTGCGGATCGCCGGGCCGGCGATAGCCGATCAGCGGAATGCGGCCCACCTTCATGACCTGATACGGCGTGATGGGCGGCAGCACCTCGTCGGCCCGCCAGACGCCCGCAAGCGTCAGCGCCACCAGGTGCGTGGAGTGCGTGTGGATGATCCCGCGCGATTCGGGGCTGGCGCGGTAGATGCCCTGATGCAGCACCAGGGTCTTGGACGGCTTGGCGCCGGATACCCATTGGCCATCAAGGTCGACCTTGGCCAGTTGGGCGGGGTCCAGCCGGCCCAGGCAGGCGTCCGTGGGCGTGATCAGCCAGCCATCGTCCAGGCGCGCACTGATGTTGCCGGCCGCGCCCACGGTGTAGCCGCGGTTGTACAGGCTGGCGCCGACAGCGCAGATTTCTTCGCGGACGCGGGCTTCTTCAGTCATGGAACGCCCCCGTTACGCAGGGGCGGGATTGCAGGGAAAGCGGCGGGAAAGTCGGCGGCGCAACCAGCATGATGACCTGTCTCTTGAATAGAAGTTATCGGGTCATCATACAAATTATGCGTTTTGAACAGATACCGGGTAAACCCGTATCCGCTCAAAAAAACTGGCGCGCGGGCCTCACTCCAGCACGCGCCCCTTGGTTTCGGGGAGCAACAGCGCCGTCACGATCACCACGGCGTATGCGCCGGTGGCGAATGCCCCGATTGCCCAACCCAGGCCGTGCGTCTGGCTCAAAAAACCTACCAGGCTGGGGAATAGCGCCCCGACGCCGCGGCCAAAGTTATAGGCAAACCCCTGCCCCGACGCGCGCACCCCCGACGGGAACAGTTCAGTCAGATAAGCGCCGATCCCGCTGAAAATGCCGGACGCGGCAAAGCCCAGCGGAAAACCCAGGAACAGCATCTGGCCGTCGGTCAGGGGCAGCTGCGTGTAGACGTACACGCTGACCGTGGACAACACCGAGAAGATCAACAGGTTGGCGCGGCGGCCCAAACGGTCGGCCAGATATGCGCCGGCGATGTACCCGCAGAACGATCCGAAGATGATGACCATCAGGTATCCGCCGGTGTTCAACACGGACAGTTGGCGCTCGACCTTCAGGTAGGTCGGCAGCCAGGTCGTGATGGCGTAGTACCCCCCTTGCACGCCCGTGCACAGCACGGCGGTGATGACCGTGGTTTTCAACAGCGCAGGCGAGAAGATCATCCAGAACGATGCGCGGGCCTCGCCGGCCCGCACCTTGGCCTGGGCGCGCTGGAACACCTCGGGTTCGGGCACGTTCTTGCGGATATACAGCACCAGGAAGGCCGGCAGCACCCCAATCCAGAACAGGCTGCGCCAGGCCCATTCCGCGGGCAGGATAGAGAAGGCGACCGTGTACAGGATGGCCGCGACGCCCCATCCGACCGCCCAACCGCTTTGCACGGTGCCCACGGCCTTGCCACGGTGTTCGGCCCGCACGATTTCGCCCATCAACACCGAGCCCACGGCCCATTCGCCGCCGAAGCCCAGGCCCTGCAGGGCGCGCAGCACGAATAGCTGCTCGAAACTCTGCGCGAAGCCGATGGCCACCGTGCACGCCGAGAACCACAGGATCGTGTATTGCAGCACGCGCACGCGGCCATACCGGTCGGCAAGGATGCCCGCCAGCCATCCGCCGATGGCGGAAAACAGCAGCGTGACGGTGCCCAGCATGCCGGCCTGGCCCTTGT
Organism: Achromobacter marplatensis; assembly: GCF_049060505.1. GTDB lineage: Bacteria > Pseudomonadota > Gammaproteobacteria > Burkholderiales > Burkholderiaceae_B > Achromobacter > Achromobacter marplatensis_A. The sequence continues at coordinate 49,770 of NZ_JBMGRB010000015.1, read as the reverse complement.
CGATGCCCCATAGCGTCATCAGCGTGGCGATCACAAAAGTGAACACCATGAAGTCCAGGGCGTCGATGGCCCAGCCCCCGAACGCGGCGATGAAAGTCCGCCGTTCCGTCTTGTTCAGCTCTCTATACCATTGCATGGTTTGCCTCTTGGAGGGTTCCGGGGATTACAGCGCCGGCGTGAAGCCGTACAGCCGTGCGGGGTTGTCGACCAGAATGCGGTGGCGCAGGGCGGCATCCGGCGCCCACAACGCCAGCTGATTGCGCAGCCGGCCGGTGTTGACCATGCGCGTCTGATGCACGTGCGGCCAGTCGCTACCCCACAGCATGCGGTCAGGCGCTGTTTCGATCAGCGCCTGCGCCCAGGGCACCACGTCGCTGAAATCGTCGAAGCGGTCGCTGATGCGGTAGGCGCCAGACAGCTTGACCCACCAGCCATGGTCCCGGACCAGATGCTGCAAGGCCTGGAAGCCGGCGCTGTTCACCCCCTCGGCGACAGGCATGTGGCCCATGTGGTCCACCACGCCCGGCACCGGCAGCTTGCGCATGCGCGGCAAAAGCGCTGGCAACTGGCGCGCATCCATCAGGAATTGCATGTGCCAGCCCAGGCCGGCAATGCGATGCGCCAAGGTCTCCATCGCGTCAAAGCCGATGCCGCCGCCGAACAACACATTGATGCGCAAGCCGCGCACACCCGCGGCATGCATGTCCGCCAATTCGCTATCCGTCACGGTCGGGGCCACCACGCCGATGCCGCGCAGCTGGTCGGGGTGGCGGCGCAGCACCTCCAGCATGTAGCGGTTGTCGGTGCCGTAGACGCTGATCTGCACCAGCACGCCGCGCGCCATGCCGGTTTGCTTCAACATGCCCAGGTAAGCGGACTCGGGGGCCGGCGGCGGCGTGTAGGTGCGCTCGGGCACCAGCGGATAGGCCGCCGCGTCGGCAGCCACCACATGCGCGTGCGTATCGCACGCGCCGGGCGGGATGCCGAACGTGGCGGCGTCCATCTCTGGCAACGGCGCCAGGCACAGAGGCGCTTCCTGCGCGGAAACATCGGAAAGGGTCGGACACATGCGGGAGTCTCCCAGAAATGGAATCGAACCGGAAAAAACTCAATTTACCGTGATGCCGGCATCCTTGATCAAGGCCGCGAAATGCGGCACGTCGCGGGCGATCAACGCCTGGAAGGCGGCCGCGCCCTGCTCTTTCTGGGCTGGCGCCTGAGCGGCAAGCTTGTCCAGCGATTCGCGCACACCGGGGCTTTTCAATGCGGCGGCCAAAGCCTGTTCCAACCGCGCGATCACGGCGGGCGGCGTGCCAGCGGGCGCGGCGATGCCGTTCCACACGCTCATGTTGAAGTCCGGCACGCCGCCTTCCGCAAATGTCGGCACGTCGGGAATTTGCGGCAGCCGGGCGGAAGAGGCCACCGCCAGCGCCGTGACGCGTTTGGCTTCGTGGATGGGGATCATCGTGACGGTCTGGTCGATGACTGCGTCCACCGTCCCCGCCATCAAGTCGGCGATCGCCGGGCCCGCGCCCCGGTAGGGAATCTGCATGCCTTGTGTATGCGTCACGTGCATGAAATAGGCCGCGGCGATATGGCTGGTGGAACCGGACCCCGCATTGCCGAAATTCACGTCGGCGCCGTTCTTCTTCAGGCGCGCGACGAAGTCCGACAGCGTGGTGATGCCGCTTTTCTTGCTGACGGACAGCACCATCGGCACCGTCGCCACCAGGCCGATCGCGCTCATGTCGCGTCGCGGATCGAACTTGCTCTTGGGGTATAGCGACGGCGCGATGGCCAGCGACCCCATGTTGCCGAAGGTGATGGTGTAGCCGTCTGGCGCGGCGCGGGTCACGCGCTGGTTGCCGATCATGGTGCCGCCGCCGCCCAGGTTTTCCACCACGACGGTCTGGCCCAGGTTTTCGCCCATGGCTTGCGCCACGATGCGGGCCAGTCCGTCGGTGGATCCGCCCGCGGCGTAGGGCACCACCATCGAGATGGCGCGCGTGGGATAGTCCTGCGCGGACGCGTTGGCGCCAAGTGCAATCAGGCCGGCGCCCAGGGTCGCCAGAAAGATCTTCTTCATGTTTTGCTCCTCGCTGTTTCTGCCGGCAACAGCCGGCCCTCCGCCTTGTCTTGGCGGTTTTTTTGGTCATGCAAGTTGAAAAAATGACGCGGCCGCAGCCGCGCCGTGGTTGAAGCGGCCTAGCTTTTCTTGGCAGCCAGCTCCACGCCTGCCAATTGCTCGGACAGGCGCGCGACAGCGGTGTGGTCCTGCCCCTTGCCCAGGGTTTTGCCTGCAGAGGCCCACAATTCGCGGCACAGCGACGCGAATGGCGTGGGCGTGCCGGTATCGGTGGCAATGCCCAGCGCAATGCCCAGGTCCTTGACCATCAGGTCCAGGCCGAAGCCCGAATTGAATTCGCGCGACAGCACGAACTGCTTGAACTTTTTTTGGGTGGAATTATTCATGCCCGTGGACGCATTGAGCACGTCCACGATCACGTTGGGATCCAGGCCGAACTGCTGGCCGATCAGCATGGCTTCGACCCCGATCAGGAAGCCGCCCGCCGACACCAGGTTGTTCAGCGCCTTCATGGCGTGGGCGCTGCCCACATCGCCCACGGCGGTGATCGACGTGCCCATCGCCGACAGCGCCGGGCGCACACGTTCCAGCGTGGCGGCAGGACCGCCGAACATGATCGCGAGTTCGCCGGTGCGGGCGCGCGGCACCCCGCCCGACACGGGCGCGTCCACCATCTGGCTGCCGGCGGCGGCCACCGCCTGGGCAAGCCGCTGCGTATGCGCCGGCACGCCTGAACTCATTTCGACCACGACGCTGCCCGGGCGCAGGCCGGCCAGCACCCCTTGTTCGCCGCTAAGCACCTGTTCCACGATGGCGCTGGTGGGCAACATCGTAAAAACAATGTCGGATTGCGCTGCCAGCGCGGCGCAGGTGGCGGCGGCCTGGCCGCCCACGTCCTGCGCGAATTTGTCGGCCTGGCCCGGCACGGCGTCGAACACTGTCACCGCATAGCCGGCCTGCACCAGACGCGCGGCCATCGGCCAGCCCATGCTGCCGATGCCGACGAGCCCCACCCGTTCTTGCGGGGCGTTCATGCTTGCTGCGCCTTGAAGGCGCCCTCTTCTTCCAACACCTGGTTGGCGACCTTGAAGGCGTCCAGACCGGCGGGAATGCCGCAGTACACGGTGGCCTGCAGCAGAATTTCCTTGATCTCTTCGACGGTCACGCCGTTGTTCAGCGCGCCTTTGACGTGGAGTTTGATTTCGGCGGGGCGGTTCAGCGCGGTGAGCATGGCCAGGTTCAGCATGCTGCGCGTCTTTTTCTCCAGGCCCGGACGGCCCCAGGTGTAACCCCAGCACCACTCGGTGGTGATGTGCTGGAAGGCCATCATGAAGTCGTTGGCGCGGGCCAGGGACCCGTCCACGTACTCGGTGCCCAGCACTTCGCGGCGCAGGTTCAGGCCTTGGTCGAACAGGGCTTGGGTTTCGGATTGGATGTCTGCCATAGGTTCCTCGTTTAGTGATGATGACGGGCGTCGAACCGGCTTGTGCTCGGTCTGTTTTGTCTGATTGTCAGTCAATTTTTGTCCGCCCGTCAACAGTCAGATTGTCGGACAATATGCTTGACTGCTTAAAAAATGAACACAATAATGCGGCAAAGCGCCGGGCTGGCTGCCGTGCGCCCATTCCACAAAAAGCCAGGAGACAAGCATGAAAAGCAACCCCAAGCAGGCTCTGCGCCATGGGCGCCGGGAATTTGTCGCTGGACTGGGCGCGGCCGCGCTGGCGGCCACCCTGCCCGGCCGTGCGCTGGCGGCACCGGCCGATATCAACGTCGGCGTGATCCTGCCGTTGTCGGGCGCGAATGCGCAGTTCGGCATCAATTCGCGGCAGGGCCTTGAACTGGCCGCGGACGAAATCAACGCGGCGGGCGGCATCAAGTCGCTGGGCGGCGCCAAGCTCAAGCTGGTCATCGCCGATGCCACCTCGCAGCCCACCACGGCCGCCACCGTGGCGCAGCGCTTGATCACGCAGAACCGTTGCGTGGCGCTGATTGGCGCCTACGCCTCGTCGCTGACGCTGGCCGTGTCCGAAGTGACCGAACGCCGCGGCATCCCGCTGCTGACGATGTCGTTTTCCGACGTGCTGACCGAGCGCGGTTTCAAGCACATCTTCCAGGTGGTGTCGAAGGGCTCGGTGCTGGGCCGCGCGCAATACGACTATGCCGCGTCCGTCGTGGCGGGCGCGTCCGCCATCAAGAAAATCGCGCTGTTGTACGAAGACACGGCCTACGGCACCTCGCAAGCCGTGGGTGTGCGCAATGCGGCCAAGGCCGCTGGCGCCGAGGTCGTGCTGGACGAGGCCTATCCGCTGGGCATCACCGACGTCACGCCGCTGATCAGCAAGCTGCGCGCGTCCGACGCCCAGATCGTGTTTCCGATTTCGTACCTGAACGACAGCCTGTTGATCATCCGGGTGATGCGCCAGCAACGCTTGACCGTACCCATCGTGGGCGGCGCGGCGGGCTATGTGATCCCTGATTTCGCGAAAGCGCTGGGCCCGTATTCACAGGCCGTGCTGTCGATCGCGCCCGCCAACTACGACCAGGCGCCCGAATACACGGAGCGCTACCGCAAGCGCTTTGGCACCTTCATGCCGCACGAGGCCCTGGAGCACGCGGTATGCGCCGGCGTGCTGGCCCAGGCTTTGGAGGTGGCGGCGTCCGACAAGCCCGAAGCCGTATCGAAGGCGCTGCGCGCGCAGAAATACGACCAGGGCTGGGCCGGCGTGATGTCGGGCGGCGGCGTGCATTTCGACGCCAACGGCCTGAACACCCTGGCCCAACCCATCATGGTCCAGTGGCAAAACAACGAGTTGGTTTCGGTGTGGCCCCAGGCGCTGGCCAAGGGCCGCGTCATCACCGCCAGCTAAGCGCGGCGCGAACCGGAGGACTGTCATGCAATTCTTGCAGGCGCTGGTGGACGGCATTCTGCTGGGCGGCGTGTACGCGGTCATTTCGATCGGGCTGACGCTCGTCTTCGGGGTGGTCTCCATCGTCAACTTCGCCCAGGCCGAGTTTCTGATGGTGGGCATGTTCGTAGCGTATTTCGCCTGGAAGTTCCTGGGGCTGGATCCGCTCCTCGGGTCGTTGCTGTCGTTCGCCGTGGCCTTCGTGCTGGGCGTGTTGACGCAGAAATTCCTGATCAACCGCGTGCTGAAGGCGCCGGCGGTGGCGCAGATATTCCTGACGGTGGGCCTGCTTATCGTGATGGAGAACCTGGCCCTGATCCTGTTCGGCTCCGAATTCCGCTCGGTGCAGACGCCCTATCAGATGACGGCGCTGGCGGTCGGCCCGATTCTGCTTAGCGCACCCTATCTGCTGGCCTTCACGGTGGCGTCGGTGGCCGGGCTGACACTGTGGTGGGTGTTGAAAAAAACCTGGTGGGGCATGGCGGTGCGCGCGACGGCGCAGGATCCGATGGCCGCCCGGTTGTCGGGCATTTCCACCCATCGCGTGCATCAATTGGCCTTCGGGCTGGGCGTGGGCCTGACGGCCTTGGGCGGCGGCATCATCCTGCCCTACCTCACGGCGTCGACCACCGTCGGCGCGCAGTTCAGCGTGCTGATGTTCACGGCCGTGGTGCTGGGCGGGCTGGGCAGTGTGATGGGCGCGGTGGTGGGCGGGGTCGCGGTCGGCGTGATCCAGTCGCTGTCGTCGCTGGTGCTGCCCATGCAGTTGCAGAACCTGGTGCTGTTCGCCATCTTCATCCTTGTCCTGGCCGTGCGCCCGGAAGGTCTTTTGAAAAGGGCTGCCTGATGGCCATGACTCGACAATCCCTGCCGTGGGCCGCGCTATTGGCCATCGCGCTGGCTGCCCCCTGGCTGATGGAAGACCAGGGCTACGGCATCCGTGTCCTGACGCTGGTGCTGCTGTTCGCCGCGATGGGCCAGTCCTGGAACATCGTGGGCGGCCTGGCCAACCAGATTTCACTGGGGCATGCGGCCTTCTTCGGCTTGGGCGCTTACACCTCCACGCTGCTACTGCTGCGCTACGGCATTTCGCCATGGCTGGGCATCGTGGCCGCGATGGCGGTGGCGGCCGTGGCGGGCGCCTTGCTCAGCCTGCCCACCATGCGGCTGCGCGGCCACTACTTTGCGCTGGCCACGCTCGCCTTCGGCGAAGTGCTGCGCGCCATCGCCAACACCTGGGCATCGGTGACCGGCGGGCCCGTGGGTCTGTCCATCCCGTTCTCCGAGGGCTTCGTGCAGATGCAGTTCAAGTCCAGCATCCCGTACTACTACCTGATGCTGGGCGCCGCGCTGGTCACGTCGGTCGTCTTCGCGCTGATCAGCCGTTCGCGCCTGGGCTATCGGCTGCGCGCCGTGAAGGCCAATCCGCAGGCGGCCGAAGTCATCGGCGTGGACACCGCGCAAACGCGCATCGTGGCCGCCGTGATCTCGGCCGCGCTGATGGGCGCCTGCGGCACGCTGTACGCGCAGTTCATCTACTTCTTCGACCCCGACACCGTGTTCTCGCTGGTGGGCATCTCGGTGCGCGTGGCGCTGATCTGCATCATCGGCGGCGTGGGCACCGTGGCCGGCCCGCTGATTGGCGCCCTGGTCATCATTCCGCTGGAAGAACTGTTCAACGACTGGTTGTCCGGGCACACGGCGGGCGTGTCCCAATTGGCGTTCGGGCTGATCCTGATCGCCATCATCCTGATCGAGCCGCGCGGCCTGTCGGCATTGTGGACGCGCCTGCGCAACCTGACGCGAGGTCAACATGCCTGACATCCTGAAGGTTTCGAACGTGCAGCGCCGCTTCGGCGGGCTGAAAGCCGTGGACGACGTGTCTTTCAGCGTGGCCCGCGGCGACATCCTGGGCCTGATCGGCCCCAACGGCGCCGGCAAGACCACGCTGTTCAATCTGTTGGTGGGCCTATACGCCAGCCAGGGCGGCCGCATTGAACTGGACGGCCAGGACGTCAGCGGCCTGCGCCCCCATCAGATCGCGGCGCGCGGCATGACCAAGACGTTCCAGAACGTGGCGTTGTTTCCTGAAATGACCGTGCTGGACAACGTGCTGGTAGGCGGTCTGCTGCGCCACGGCGTGCCTCGCGCCCGCCAGGTAGCGCGCGACAACCTGGACCGCGTCGGCCTGTCGGCCATCGCGGCCAAGCCGGCCGGCGAACTGTCGTTTCCCGAACAGGCCCGGGTGGAACTGGCCCGCGCACTGTGCACCAACCCCAAGGTCTTCTTGCTGGACGAGGTGATGGCCGCGCTGAATGAAGCCGAAATGGACGCGCTGCTGGACCTGATCCGCACACTGCGCGACGAAGCGGGCATTACCTTCATCGTGGTCGAACATCACATGCGCGCCATCATGCGGCTGTGCAACCGCATCCTGGTGCTGTCCTTCGGCCAGAAGATCGCCGAGGGCAGCCCCGCCGACATTGCGTCCGACCCGACCGTGATCGAGGTCTATCTGGGCAAATCGATGGAACAGGCGGGGGTGGCCGCATGAGCCTGTTGCAGATCCAGGGGCTGACCGCCTCTTATGACCGCAGCCCGGTGCTGCACGACGTCTCGCTGGACGTGCCCGAAGGCGGATTCATCGCGGTCGTCGGCGCCAACACAGCGGGCAAAAGCACGCTGCTGCGCTGCATCTCGGGGCTGCTGGACAAGGTCAGCGGCAGCATCGCCTTCGACGGCCGCGAGATCCTGCGCCTGCCGCCGCACCGCATCCCGGAGTTGGGCATTGCCCATGTCCCGGAAGGCCGTCACGTCTTCCCGGAAATGACCGTCGAGGAAAACCTGAACCTGGGGGGCTACACCCGCCGCCATGACGCGGCGGGCCTCAAGCGCGGTTGCGATCGCGTCTATGCGCTGTTCCCGCGTCTGCACGAACGGCGCCGGCAACAGGCGGGCACGCTGTCCGGCGGTGAACAGCAGATGGTGGCGTTCGGGCGCGCGCTGATGCTGGAACCCCGGTTGTTGCTGCTGGACGAACCCAGCCACGGCCTGGCGCCCAAAGTCGTGGAGGAAATGCACCAGGCCATGATCGACATCCACCGCAGTGGCCTGACCATCCTGCTGGTGGAGCAAAACACCCGGTTGGCGCTGTCGGTGGCCGAACACGCCTACGTGCTGCAATCCGGTTCGTTGGTGCTGTCCGGCCCCAGCGGCGCGCTGCTGGAAGACAGCCGCGTGCGCGCCGCCTACCTCGGGTTATAGCCATGGCCCGCCGGCGGGATATATTGCGTCTTTACGTTGAACCGGCGGTTCGCCGCAGCCGGGCCAAAAGCCCCCGCTGCCGCGCACGCCCGCCGTTACGCTAAGCGAGAGACAGCCATGCCCACCCCCACCGGCGCAGTATTCGAAAAACCCACCACCTTGCGCACCCGCGTCGAGGAATTCCTGCGCACGTCCATCATGGACGGGCGCATTAAAGGCGGGGAACGCCTGCGCGAGGCCGAGCTGTGCGAACAGCTGAACATCAGCCGCAGCACGTTGCGCGAGGCGCTGCGCACGCTGGAGGCCGAACGCCTGATTTCGATCGAGCCGCACCGCGGCCCGACGGTGGTGCGCATCACGGAAAAGGCCGCCCGCGACCTCTATGCGCTGCGCGCCCTGCTGGAAGGCTTTGCCGCGCACGAATTCGCCCGCCTGGCCAGCGACCCGGACGTCGAACGCCTGCGCAAAGCCGTGGACGCGCTGCACCGCCAGGCCAAGGGCAGCAACAAGTCTGCATTGCTGGCGGCCAAGCGCGATTTCTACGACGTGCTGCTGTCGGGCTGCGACAACGACCTGATCAAGGACATGCTGCCCGGCCTGCTGTCGCGCATCAACCTGCTGCGCGCCACCTCGTTTGCGCGCGCCGACCGGCTGCCCGAGAGCATGGCCGAAATCGACTACATCTTCGAGCGCATCCAGGCTCGGGATCCACAAGGCGCCCAAGCGGCCGCGCAGAGCCATATCGTGAACGCGGAACGCACCGCGCTCGAAGTGCTCAGGCGCCAACAAGAGGAGGCATCCACAAGTGAAGGCGATCGTCCAGGAACTGAGGGCCGCAGCGGCCCTGGCGCAGCAGGATAGCGAATTCACCGCCGCAGCCAGGGGCCTGCCATGCGCCATCTGGCTGCAAGCGGGCGCGGACCCGGAAGACCGGGTCCCTGCCTGGGCGGGACAACCCGCCGCCCCCTCGCAATGCCTCGTCATCAGCGCCCCCCCGGACACCTGGCGCAAACTGCTTGACCCTTCCCCGCCGCCGGGCTACCACTCCTTCACCGCCGCCCACCGCCAAGCGCATGGCCTGCGCGTAAAAGGCGACGCACTGGCCATCGCGCAGGCCCTGCATCCGCTGGAACGGCTGTTCGAAATTCTGCGCGGACAGCTCCACGCCGCGCCCGCGCTGCTGGACCGCAGCGCCATCGTCGGCCACTACGCCACCCTGGACCTGGGCTCGGCGTCCACGTCCCTTTTCTATGAAACCAGCGGCCTGGCCGACGGCCCGCCGTTGCTGATGCTGCACACCGCGGGCGCCGATTCGCGCCAGTACCACGCGCTGATGGCGGACCCCGGCCTGCGCCGCCAATGGCGCATGATCGCCTTCGACATGCCCGGCCATGGGCGCAGCATGCCGCAGCCCGGCCAGGCCTGGACCGAAACGGGACTGACCCGTGACGCCTATCTGCACATCTGCCTGGCGGTCATCCGGCAATTGGCCGGCCGCCCCGCCGTGTTGCTGGGTTGTTCGATGGGCGCCGCCATGGCGCTGGTTGTGGCCGCCCGCCACCCGGACGACGTGGCGGGCGTGGTGGCGCTGGAAGCGCCTTGGAAAGCCACGGGACGGCGCACGCCGATGCTGTGCCACCCGCAGGTCAACCAGGCGGCGCACAACCCCGCCTATGTGCGCGGGCTGATGGGCCCGGCCGCCACGCTGGAAGCGCGCCGCGACGCCGCCTGGATCTACGCGCAGGGGGGCTTCAATGTCTACGCCAACGATCTGTGGTTTTACAGCGAAGACTTCGACGCCGCCGAGCACTTGGCCGGCCTGGACACCCGCCGCTTCGGCGTGTCGCTGCTGACGGGCGCCTACGACTACTCCGCCAGCCCGGAAGACAGCCGTCGCGTCGCTGCGCGGATCCCCGGCGCGCGCTTCACCGTCATGCCCGAGCTGGGTCACTTTCCGATGGTCGAGAACGCGCAACGCCTGCTGGACTACCTGCGACCCGAACTCGACCACATCCGCACCACAGGGGGATTCGCATGACGCTGCCCAACCACGAAGTCTATGCCTTGCGCTACGCCACGGTCGCCCGCCGCCGCGGGCAGAACTTCATCACCCCGCCCGACCCGCACGACGGGCCGATGCCCATGGACTATTTTGTCTGGGTCATCCGCCACGGCGCGCGCGTCTGGCTGGTCGACACCGGCTTTAACGAAGCAGCCGCCCGCGCGCGGGGCCGCGAATTCCTGCGCTGCCCCATCGACGCATTGACAACACTAGGCATCACCGCCGCCGACATCCAGGATGTGATCGTCACGCACCTGCACTACGACCACGCCGGCAATATCCGCAAGCTGCCCCACGCCCGGTTGCACCTGCAAGAAAGCGAACTGCACTACGCCTGCGGCTGCAACATGCGCTTCGACATGCTGCGCCACGCCTATGCGGTGGAAGACGTGGTCGACGTGGTGCGTGGGGTCTATGACAAGCGGGTGGCGTTCTACCACGGCCACGACGAGATCGCGCCGGGCCTGCAGCTGCTGCACATCGGCGGCCACACGCAAGGCCTGCAGTCAGTGCGCGTGCACACGGCGCGCGGCTGGATCGTGCTGGCGTCCGACGCCAGCCACTACTACGACAACATGGGGCTGGACGCACCGTTTCCGATCGTGCTGAATGTGGCCGACATGCTGGCCGGCTACGAAACGCTGCTGAAGCACGCGGAATCCCCGGACCACGTCATTCCGGGCCACGACCCGCTGGTCCGCAACCGCTATCCTGCCTTCCGCAACGGTGACACGGAAGTGGTGGCACTGCATCTATCCGGCACGCCCGCCTCGTAGCCACCTGGCCTGCAACTACAGCGAATAGCGGTAATCGCATTTCAGCGTGGCCTTCAACGGGGTGTCGTTCTGCACGCCGGCGGCCGAACGCGGCCGAGGCGCCGTCAGCTTGGCCTGGAACGTGCCCACGATGTCTCCGGTGGCGTTCTTTTCAACCGCCACGCTGGACGGCAATGCATAGAGCGTCAACGCCGTGTCCCCGGACGGCACCAGCAGCGTGAACACCGATTGCGGAAAGTCCGCCACCAGGTAGTTGCTGGTGGCGGTATCCGAAGTGAACGTCAAGGCCGCGTCGAAATAGCTGAGTTTGATATTCAGCTCCTCTGACGACGGCGACGGGATCACCCCCTTCAGCGCCACTTTGCCGCTTTCCGACACGCAGGACAGTTCGGCCGGCGCGGACCCGGCGTGGGCGGCGCCCGCGAAAAGCAGGCAGGACAGGAGCCAGGCGGCACGTGCGGTCATGGGGTTTCCTTGGCGTAGGTAGGCGGGAACAAGACCGGCAAGTGTAGGCGGATTCCCCGCCAGGCCGCCAGGGTCAATACCGCAACTGCGCGTCACGCCCGGCGGACGCTGCCTGCGCCAGCGCGCGGGTAATGATGCTGGTCGAAACGTTGGCGAAATAGCGGGCGCCGAATGCGCCGTATTTTTCCTCGTCGGCGGGCGTCAGCGCGATAATGCCGGGGCACTTTCCCGCGGATGCGATGGCGTTGAGCCCCTGTTCGATGGCGCGTTGCACAGGCGCCGCCGTCCAGTCGCTGCCATGGCCCATCGCGTGCGCCAGGTCATTCGGCCCGATAAACACGGCGTCCACGCCCTCTACCGCCGCAATCTCCGCGGCAGCGGCGATGGCGTCGGGTGTTTCGATCATGGCGATGAAAGCAATGCCGTCGTTGCTGCGCTGCGTGTGGCCGGCGCCGCCAAATGCGCCATAACCGGCCGCCCGCGTGCTGAAGGCGCTTCCTCGGCGGCCCAGGGGCGGATAGCGAACCAAAGAGACCAGCCGCCGCGCCTGCTCGGCGCTTTCCACCATCGGCACCTGCACCGCACCGGCCCCCATGTCCAGGATGCGCGGCAAATCGTGTTCAAAGCAGCGCACCACGGACGCGATGCCTGCCGCCCGGGCCGCGCGCAGCATGTGTTCGGTCACGCCAAAGTCGGCGCTGCCGTGTTCGTTGTCGAGGATGATGAAATCAAACCCGGCGTAGGCGCACATCTCGACGATGGCCGGGCTGGGCAAACCGTTGAACAGGCCCCGCAACGGCTTGCCGCTGCGCAGCATATCCGGCAGACGGCCGTCGAGCGGAAAACGGGAATCGGTCATGCAAGTCTCCTGGGATAGGTCACACGCGGGGATCAGTCGGCCTGGATGCCGGCGTCCTTGATCACCTTGCCCCATTTATCGATTTCGCTGCGCTGGAATTGCGCAAATGGCGCAGAACCGCGGCCGTCCGGCGCCACGCCCAGCATCATCAGCTTGGCGCGCACATCCGGGCTGGCCAAGATGGCCGCCACTTCGCGGGCCAGGCGATCGACCACCGGCGCGGGCGTGGAGGCGGGCGCGAAGATGCCCTGCCAGGACTGCATTTGGAATCCCGGCAATCCCAGCTCCGCCAGGGGTTTCACCCCGGGCAAATCCGCCAGCGGCGTGGCCGACGTCACGCCCAGCACTTTGACGCGTTTGGAATCGATCATCGGGCGGGCCGCCGCCACGGTTTCAAACACCATGTCGATCTGGCCGCCGATCAGGTCCACCATGGATTGCGAGCCGCCCTTGTAAACGATCTGCCGCAGCCGCGTCCCGGAGATGGACTGAAAAAGCTGGCCCGACAGGTGCTGCGACGTGCCCGCCCCCGCCGTGCCGTAGGTCAGCTCGTCGGGCTTCGCGCGCGCGGCGTCGATAACCTGCTGCACCGTATTGAAGGGGCTGTCGGCGCGCACCACCAACGCATTGCTGACCATGCCCACCAGCGCCACGGGCGTGAAATCCTTTACGGGATCATAGCCAAGCGACTTGATGAAGAACGGATTCACGGCATGCGTGGTGATGGTGCCGCCCACCAGCGTGTAGCCGTCCGGCTCCGCGCGGGCCACTAACTGCGTGCCCACGATGCCGGACACGCCGGGCTTGTTCTCCACGATCACCGACTGCCCCAGCCGGGCGCTTAGTTGTTCCGCCATCAAGCGCGCGACGCCGTCCGATACGCCTCCCGGCGAAAACGGCACCACATAACGAATGGTCTTGGCTGGCCATGCCGGCGCGCCGCCTTGGGCGTGGGCCAGAGAGGCGGTCAGCCCGATCGCCGCAACGGCGGTCAGGGTCCGTACAAAAATGCTGCGCATGCGTGTGTCTCCTGCGAGTCGTCATAAGCGCGATCTGCGCGCGCTTTCATGGTGGTGCTAAGAAAATCGTTTCACGGCCCAGCCCGGACGGTGGCGCGTTCAATCAGGCTGCATGGCACGACAATGTCGCGTGGGCGCAATTCCGCTTGCATCTGTTCGCGCAGCAAGCCGACAGTGGCCTCGACCATCGGCTCGACCTGTTGGCGAATTGTCGTCAGGCGGTAGGCGCCCCACGAAGCCTGCGGCACATCGTCAAAGCCCACGACGGCGACGTCCTCCGGGACGCGCAGGCGAAGTTCCTGGCGCAGCACATCCAGCGCCGCGATCGCCATGTGGTCATTGCCGGCGAACAACGCGTCGGGCGCATCGTCGGCGAACATCCGGCGCACGGCGGCCTGCGCCCGATCAAAATCGTAGTGGCCGGCTTCACGCCGGTGCACGGCATGGCCCAGTTCGCGCAGCCCATCGCGGTAGCCGCGTTCACGCTCAATACTGGTCGAAGAATCTTCCAGGCCCGCCAGATAGCCAAACCGCCGATAGCCGCGCGCGGCCAGCAACTGCGCCGCCATCTGGCCGCCCGCGTAGTTGTCGGACGTGACCGAGCTGCTTGCATGCCGCGCCAGCCCGCCCAGGATGGACACCCGGTTGAACTGCACCACCGGCACGCCGACCTCCGCGCAGCTGCGCGCCACGTTCGAGGACAGCATGGCCGACGCCATGACAATCCCGTCCACTTGATATTGCAGGATTTCCGCCAGCACGCCGTCGGCCGCCTCATCGACTTCCGCGATGAACATCAGCACGTGGTAGCCCTCTTTCTGCAGCTTTTGCGAGAGCTTTTCGATCACCAGCGGATAGAACTGGTTCTCCAGATAGCTCATCACCAGCGCCACGATGCGGCTGCGCCGCGTAATCAGGCTACGGGCCAGCGCGTTGGGCCGGTATCCCAGCTTCTGCGCGGCGGCAAGCACCTTGCGGCGCGTCTCTTCCGAGACGCTGGCCCCAGGGGTAAAGGTGCGGCTGACGGCGGACTGCGAAACGCCGGCCAGATCCGCCACGTCCTGGGCGCGCGGCGCGCTCTTCATGCGGCCGTCCATCCCGCGTCCAGCATCAGCGCGCTGCCGGTCATCAGGCTGGACGCATCGCTGGCCAGGAATACGATGGCGCCCATCACTTCGTCCAACCGTCCCACGCGGCCCAGCGCGTTGCGCGCGCACACCCAGTCGCGGAATCCGGGCTGCTCCAGCATGCCGGCCGTCATGGGCGTTTCGATGAAGGTCGGGCACACGGTATTCACGCGGATTCCCGCCGTGCCCAGTTCCCATGCCAGCGCGCGCGTCATGCCTTCAAGCGCATGCTTGCTTGCGCAGTACAAGGTGCGCCGGGGGCTGCCCACATGCCCCATCTGCGACGACACGTTGATGATCGAGCCGGGCATGCCTTCCGTCAACAGCCGTCGCGCCACCGCGCGGCTGGTGTAGAACGCCGCCTTCACATTCAGCTCCAGCACCGCGTCGATATCTTCGTCGGACTGCTCTACCAACGGCTTGGGACGATTCATCCCCGCGTTGTTCACCAGAATATCGAACGGCCCGCCTGCGGCGATCGCCTGATCGACGGCGGCGGAATCCGTCACATCCAACACCAGTGCGGCGCAGTCAATGGCCTCGGCGCGCAGCGCTTCGCAGACCTGCGCCAACTCGGGTTCGCGCCGGGCCGCCACCGTCACATGCGCGCCAGCGCGCCCCAGCGCGGCCGCTGCGGCCAAGCCAATGCCGCCGCTGCCGCCCGTCACCAGGGCTCGGCGTCCGTCCAGGCGGAAGCCCGGTCCTTTGGGCAGCGCAATCATGCCTGCGCCTCGACCGGCTGGTACCAGGCCAGGTCGGGCCGGTTGCCGTAACGGCGAACGCGGATATTGGCCTGCTCGCCGTGGCCGGCGAAGTTCTCCATGTGGCACAGGCGTGAGCAGTATTCGCCCATCGTGGCGCTGGCCGCATCCGTCAGCACCCGCTGATAGGTGCAGGTCTTCAGGAATTTCCCTACCCAGAGTCCGCCCGTGTAGCGGGCGTTCCGGTTGGTGGGCAGCGTGTGGTTGGTGCCGATTACCTTGTCGCCAAAACTGACATTGGTGCGGGGGCCCAGGAAAAGCGCGCCATAGTTGGTCATGTTGCAGAGGAAATAATCCGGGTCGCGTGTCATGACCTGCACGTGTTCGAAGGCAAGGTCGTCCGCTACCTGCAACATTTCTTCGACGGTATCGCACACAATGACTTCGCCGCACTCCGCCCAAGCCTGGGCGGCAATACCGCGCGTCGGCAGGATGCCCAATTGGCGTTCGACTTCGGCCAGCGTGTCCCGCGCGAGTTGCTCACTATTGGTAAGCAGCACCGCGGGCGACGTGGGCCCGTGTTCGGCTTGACCCAGCAGGTCGACCGCGCACAGCTCGCCATCCACGCTGTCGTCGGCGATCACCAGCGTCTCGGTGGGCCCCGCAAAAAGGTCGATGCCGACACGGCCATACAACTGCCGCTTGGCCTCCGCCACGAACATGTTGCCCGGGCCGACCAGCATATCCACCGGCGCCACGCTGGGCGTTCCGACGGCCATCGCCACCACGGCCTGCACGCCGCCCAGCACCAGGATCTCGTCGGCCCCGGCCATATCCATCGCGGTCACGATGGCCGGATGCGGCTTGCCCTGGTAAGGCGGCGCGGTGGAAACAACGCGCTTCACGCCGGCCACCTTGGCCGTCAGCACGCTCATGTGCGCGGAGGCCAGCAGCGGGTATTTACCACCGGGGATATAACAGCCCACGGCATTCATGGGCACGTGCTTGTGGCCCAGCACCACGCCCGGGTAGGTCTCTACTTCCACGTCGCGCATCGAATCCCGCTGGATCTGGGCGAAGTTGCGTACCTGCGCCTGGGCGAACGTAATGTCTTCGATCTCGCGCGCCGACAATTGCTTGCGGGCCGCTTCGATCTCGGCGCGCGACAGGCGGAAGTCGGCGGGATCCCAGTTGTCGAACTTGCGGCTGTAGTCCCGGACGGCGTCGTCGCCACGGGTTTCGATGTCGCGGATGATGTCTTCGACGGTAGCGCGCACTTTAGCGTCGTCGTCGGTCTTCACGGCGGCGGTCCGGCCGCGCTTCAGATAGCGGATCATGGTCTTTTTGCCCTGCAAACGTTAGGGGTTCACATCAAGTGAGCCCACTTTCGAATCCTTGCATACGTATGCAAATAGGGAAAAACCCGAACATCAACCCGCAGCCGTTCCGCTAGCGCGGCCTCGAACGCTTAGTCCGCATCGCCGTGGTATCCGTACTTCATGCCGCCCAACACGCGCGTGCGCACGGCTTCGTTGAAGGGATAGGTATAGGCCTGCCCCACCACCACCACGTGCGCAATGTTGGCCAGCACGCGGCGGCGCAGCGCCTGGCCCACCGATTCGCCGTCGCCCCCGGACTCGCCGCGCGACATCTGCTGGAATAGCTCGCTGTTTGTCACGCCGTTCTGCATGAAGGAAAACGCGGTCCAGACGCATGCCAGCGTCAACACCAACGCCAAGCCTGCCGCGCGTGTCGCGGCGCGGCCCGGCTCATGCCCGGCGGGCGTGCGCAGCCATACGGCCAGCTTGGCGATCAGATACAGCAGCTTGGCGAAGTGGCCCACCGCGCCCAGCAAGGAGAACAGCAGGGCCACCGGCGGCACGATCGCCGCCCGCGCGGCGTCCTGGCCCAGTTTGTAGTGCTGGCCGCCGCGACCGAAATCTTCGCTCTTGGCGGAGAAACGCGGCATCGCTTCGTCCACGGCGTGATCCAGCATGGCGTCGTACAGCCGCTTGAAGCTGGCGGCATCGGTGTAGTTGGACGCCACGCCTACACCCACCGGCACCATCAGGGTCTGCCGCAGCAGCTTCTGCACGCCAGGGCGCGCCACGAAGTCTTCGTAAGACAGGCCCGGCGGAATCGCGTCGCCCTCCACCTGGACGGTGCGGCTGCGCATCGTCTTCCAGTATTGCTGCGCGACGGCCTCGTTGAACGTCGCGCGGTCATGGGGCTGCCAGCCGCCCGGCACGGGGATGCGTTTGCGCACGTCCTGCACCACGCGGGCCTGATAGCGCGCGGGCACGTTCTCGGGCGTCCAGCCGCGTCGCGACAGATTCCTGCGGTAATCGCTCCAGGCCCGGTCCTGTTCGCGCGCCAGTCCGATATCGTTTGCCACCGGCACGCCGGCATATTGCTTCCAGCGGTCGGCGACGGACTGCATCACGCTGGTATAGACCTGGTGATAGCCGCGGATGCCCGGCGCCGTCATGCGGACGTCGCGGCCGTCGAAGCTGAAGGTCTTCATCTGGCGTTGAAGATCAGTGCGGATCACCTGTCGCTTCTTGGGTTCGACCTTCTCGTCCAGGTTATCGATATTGGACAGCAGCACCTGGAACACGGCCAGGAACGCCTTGCCCTCGGGCCGCGCATAAACGTCGTCGTCGACCAGCCCGTCCAGATGCAGGTCGCCCTGCACCAGGGACCGCTGCAACAAGCCGGCATTGGCGGCGATGCGGCGGAAATCGCCGTCACGCGTATCGACCAGCACATTCACCAGCATCTTGATGGCACTGAACACCACCAGCGCCGTCACCACGCAGGCGACGCCGATCTTCAAGTACGACGGCTTGCCGCCCGTGCGCAGGCGCCGGGTCAGCAGCAGTTGCAGCACCACCAGCGCCGCGGCAATGCCTGACAGCGTGCGGCCGAAGAACTCCAGCTCTTCGATGTCGTGCGGCGTGGCGCGGCTGCCCACCACGTCCAGCAGGCGCGCGTTGAATCCCAGCTCGAAGCTCAGATAGACGACGGTCAGGACGATCAGGAAAAGAAGTTGGCGAATCTGGGCTTGCCGCACGTCAATCCCTCAGGTCAAGACGAGTCGAGGTGATTTCCTCGTCAGGCAAATCCAGCTTGGCCGGCGTCCGCGAAGCACCGCCCGCGCGCGGCACGGCGCCCGCGGCAGAGGCAGAGACGGGCCCGTCCCCACCCGGCACGCGCTGGGGCGGCGGAACGACGCGGCCTGCGGTCTGGCCCTGCCCGCCCGGCTGGCTTTCGGCCGGCGGGGTCGATTTGCCTGATTTTCCTGTCTTGCCCGGCTTGCCCGCTTTCGCGGCGGGCGCCGCCGGCGGCGGAAAGACGCCGTGCACACGCACCGACTCCAGATAGCCCGGCGGATACAGGGATTCATCGGCAAAAGGCTTGGCGCGCGGATTCAGGCCCGCCACCGTCTTGACGTCGCCACGCCGCATGCGGCCGTCCTGCGTATAGACGAAACGCTCGATGTTCGAGCCCTTCGGAAAATCAAAGGTCAGCGCGCTGCGATCGTCCTGCACCAGCACGGCCGGCCGGTCGCGGCAGTTGCCCAAATCCCACGACAGCACGTCGGACCCTTCGATCGCCAGCACGGTATAGCGGTAATCGCAGTTGCGGCGCTGCGTCTCGATGACGACCACGGTACGCGGCCCCACGTTCTCGGTGCGCGCGATACGAGCCGAGTCCACGTTGTTCAACGGCACCACGCGTTGATTGCCCGACAGCTTGACCGAGAAGTTCTTGCCTTCGCGGCGCAGCGTGCCCAGCCCCCCGTCCTGCAACGGGAACTGGCCGATCTCGGTGCCGAACAACACGGCGGTATCGACGCCATAGACCAGCCCGCCTCGGGAATTGGTCTTGACCGCGCACGCGCTCAGTCCTCCCAACAACAACAGCACGGCAGCAAGGCGGAGGATCAACGAACGGAATAAGAACGGGCGCATCGACATCATTGTGGTGGCGGGAAACCGGGCGCCAGCCGGGCGCGGTTTCCGTCAAAGCCCTGCAATGTATCTCAAGGTTACAGCGCAGGGCCAGGGTTGTTTCAATTGCGTCTTGCCAGCGCGGCGCTCAATCGGTGGCGGCCTGCTTGTGTTCCAGCGCATCTTTCACCAGTTCACCCGCGCTATGGCGGATGGTGGACACGCAGCGCGTCGCGATGGCGCGCAACAGCGCTTCGGTGGGCAAGGTGTTGGACGCGGCCACAAAACTCTCCAGCGACGCCGACACGCGGCCGGCCTTCGGGCCCTGGTCCTGCTGCAACGTCAGCTTGACGGCCTTGCAACGGTTATTCACCGCGTTGAGGATTTCCAGCAGTTGCACACGGCTCAGGCCCAGCTCGTCGGCGTCCACGAAGCTGGGGTAGACCAGGCGCAGGAACTCCGGGTCGGTCTCGCTCAGGCTGAAGTACATGGTGCCCAGGTCGGGGTGGCGGAACAGCACATCGCCGTCGTCGTCGATGCGGGCGACCAGGCCCAGTTCTTCTTGGACCACGGTTTGGTACAGGGCAGTCAGGGCGGTGGGGTTGGACATGATTCGACTCTCCGTAAGGGTGGATGGCGACGGGAAAATCCGCGCCCTTGCCCCCTGCTACGCGCCCGGCGGAAAAAGGTTCGAAAAATATTCATCGAAAAATAAATCGAACCTTTTCGGCCACCACGCATAGCTACGGATACAGGCATCCCGCCCTCAACCAAAAAAAGGAAAGACCATGCAAGGCAAAGAGGCACGCAACGTATTGAACCAGGCCAAGATCCACGGCGCACGCTGGGCCGCCACCGCCGCCCAACGCGTCAACCGTGGCGACGCCGCGGGCGCGCTGCTGTTCCTGCTGGCCACCACGGTGCTGGCCGTGATCACGGTACGCATCATGGGCTCGAACGCCAGCCTCAGCTTCTATGACCTGCTGCGCCTGCAGAACGGCGGCGACGTCCGGGGCTCGCAAGGCACGGGCGCCGGCATCTATGCGTTGTTGTGGCTGCTGGCCGTGGTTGGCCCGCTGCTGCCGTCCCTGCTGCCCCAGCGCGCGGCCCGCCTGGGCTACTTCTTGCCACTGGCCCTATGGGGGATCGCTCTGGCCGGCGTCGCTTCGCAGGTGCGCGAAATGATGAACGCCACGCGTCAATTCGCCGGATTCATGGGCAATTCACGCGCCAGCCGCAACATGGCCGGCGACATGGCGTCGTCATTGTGGAGCAGCCTGAGCTTCGGTTTCGGCTTCTACCTGTCGTTGGCCATCGCCGTGGCCTTCACCGTGCGCGGCATTGCCGTGCTGCGGCGCCGCGCTTGATTTTCCGCCCCCGCGCGGCTAAGGTGCCGCAGCCTTCGCACTGGAGGGCTGCGGCATTTTCCGCCGATGGGCTGACGTTCCGCGTCCAGTTCGACATCAAGAATCTGAACCATGAACTCGCTCGATCCTAAGCGCTACGTGATCAACAACGTCGACGCGCTGCTCCGCATCATGCATGCCGATCCGCGCTACGCGCTGGAATTTCGCAACAAGGCAGAGCAGCACATCACGCTGAAGCTGCGCAAGAAATTCTTCAACACCTCGCCGGAAGGCGTGGTGGACGCCTTCAATAACGCGCTCATGAAATTCCTGCAAACGCGCACGTTCCGGGATGAAGGCTTCCAACACGGCCAGCCGGCCGGCGGGTGGGCGGCGCACGAATTGGCCGTGAGCAAGCTGGGCGGCTACCTGTACCGGGGTTCGCTGCACGAATTGATCCAGATGCATCGGCGCACGCGCCATGAAGTCAGATGGACGGGGCCCGCGCGGGCAGGCGAAGAGGACGACAACGTCTTCGACCCCGCCGAAGACGTGGGCGACCCGTCGCCGTTCACCGACCCCGCACACGCCTACGAGCACCTGTCGCTCATCAAGCGCATGCGGGATTGCTTGAACAAACTCAGCGATACCCTGCGCGCCACGATGTTCCTGTATTTGGACGAGGTTCCCATGGAACAGATCGCGCGGCAGCAGGACCTGCATGTCCCGACCGTCAAGAGCCGTCTGCATGCCGCGCGCAAGCTTGTGGCCGAATGCACGCGCAAAGGAATGGACTGATCATGTCTGAAGACCGAGTACTGTCCTATCTGTCGGGCGAGCTCGACGACGACGCCCGCCGCGCCTTCGACGCCGACATGGCGCGCGACCCCGCGTTACGGGCCGAAGTCGAAGAATGGCGCAACCTGGCGCAGGCGCGCCAGATGGCGCACAACGACATCGGCCGAGCCGACCGAGATTCCGCGTTTCTACGCGCGCTGGCCGAACGCCCGCGGCCTGCGCCGCCTCCGCTATCCCGCGCGCGCCGCCTGTGGCAATGGCTGTGGCCCACGCCCGCCAGCCCGTTGATGCCGCTGGGCTGGGCGCTGGCGGTCACGCTGGCCGTGATGGTGGCGCAGCAGGCGCCCCTTGATGCGCTCGCGCCCGGGGACGTGCTGACGCGCGGCGGCGGCTCCTGCCCACGGTTGGTGGTGGACCTGCCCGACACGCTTACCGCCAAGCAGCTGCGCAACACCTTGTCCCAGTTCGCCGTGTCCATCGTCGATGGCCCGGATGCGGATGGCCGCTACATGTTGAGCGCCGTGCGCGAATCCTCGCTGCACGACGCCGCCGCCGCGCTGGGCGTGCTGTCCGCAACCGCCGGCCCGGCGGGCGCCTGCCCCCGGCCTTGAGGTCCCACGCATGAAGACACCCTTGCCCCCCGCCGCCGCGCCCCTGACGCGCCGACGGCTGCTCGCCGTGCTGTTGGGCGCCGGCCTGTTGCCGATGCACGCCGGCGCCCTTGCCGCCCCCACCGCTGCCGCCCCTGCCACGGCCACCGCGCCGGCGCCGGTCCCTTCTCGACGCCGGCACGCGCTGGTGATCGGCAATGCGCGCTACGCCGTGCCCGTCAACGCGCTGATCAACCCGGTCAACGACGCGCGCCTGATCGCGGAAACGCTGCGCAAGCGCGATATCGACGTCACCCTGCTGACGGATCTGACCACCACGCAGATGGAAGCCGCCGTCGACGCGTTCGCCGCGCGGGCCCAGGACGCGGATCTGGCGCTGGTGTACTTCGCCGGACACGCCGTGGCCGTGGATGACGTGAACTATTTGTTCGGCGTAGAGCTGCCGGTGGCCGTGGGCGAGGTCCGCATCCGCACGGCCCAACAAGGATCGCTAAGCCTGAAACGCGTATCGCAGGCATTGCGTCGCGCGAACATCCGCGCGCGGCTGATGGTGTTGGACGCCTGCCGAACCAACCTGACACGCGGCGCGTCGGCGGCCGGGCTCGTCCACACCGTGCCTGCGGGCGGTGAGCTCATCGCGTTTTCCACGCAGCCCGGCGCCACGGCCGAAGACGGATTCGGCAGCGAAGGCCCGCGCCACAGCCCCTACGCGTACTACTTCGCGCAAGGGCTGGACACGCTGGCCGCCTCTGCCCCGGTTGAGAACTTCTTCAAGCAATTGACGGGCGACGTCCAGGTCGCCACTGCTTACCGCCAGATCCCGCACTACGCCAGCAGCCTGGTCGGCACCGTCACGTTCACGACGCTGGCCGACGGCCAGACGCCCGCGGTGCCGGGCGGCACGGGCGGTAGGGGTGGACAAGTGGGGCGCGGCCCCTCGCCCACGCTGGGACGCGACCTGATCAAGGCGCGCATGAGCGCGTGGGAATACGAAATCGAACGCGGTGCGCAATACCTGGACGAGCCCCGGTTTGCCTCGTTGCAGGCCCGTGCCCTGGCCGGCGACGTGGTCGCCATGACCACGCTGGGCCTCATCGCCGAAAACGGCGAACACGTGCAGCAGGACTACAAGCTGGCGGCCCATTGGTATCAGCGTGCCGCGGACCAGGGCTTCGCTCCGGCGCAGACCTACCTGGGCGAACTGGCCGGCATGGGGCGGGGCGTACCCAAGAACTACAACGTGGCCGAACGCCTGTTCCGCGACGCGGCGGACGCCGGCCACCGCCGCGCCGCGCTGGACCTGCTGGACCTGCGGGTGCGCATGGGCGAACCGCCGGATCCGCGCGAATGGGCCGCCGTGCTGAACGACGCCGCCCGCAATCCGCCGGGCATGCCGCCGTTGCAGGGCGTGCCCGACATGCTGCGCGCGCTGGGCGTGCGCCCGCCGGGACAACCCTGACCTCGTCGTCCGGCGCCACTTCGGCTAGGATGGAGCCATCGCCCAGCCGAAGGAGACAGCCATGCCCTCTATCAAGCATCTGGCCTGCGCGGCCGTCATCGCCGTATCGCTGCCCTGGGCCGCGCAGGCCGAAACCGTTACCTTGCAGGCGGCAAGCGCCACGCCCGGCGCCGATCCGCATACCGGCGCCCGCGTCGTGGATGTGGCCTTGAAGCCCGACAGCCAGAAGGCCTTGGCCGACTTCACGCGCAACCGCGTGGGCAAGCGCATTCAGCTGCGTTCAAACGGCGTGCTGCTGACGTCGGCCACGCTGCAAAGCCCGCTGGCAGGCGACAGCTTCCGCATCACCGCCGGTGAACATGGCTTTGCCGGCAAGTCCGCCGAAGAGATCGCCCAAGGCATCATGAAAGACGGCGGGCTGACCATCGACGACGAGAACACCGCGAAATAGCGCCCATCGGGCGGGCGCTTAGCCGGTGATTTCGAACAGGCCGGCCGCGCCCATGCCGCCACCCACGCACATCGTCACCACCGCATAGCGCACCCCGCGCCGGCGGCCCTCGATCAGCGCATGCCCCGCCATGCGCGCGCCCGACATGCCATACGGATGGCCAATCGCGATGGCGCCGCCGTTGACGTTCAGGCGATCGTCCGGAATACCCAGCTGATCGCGGCAATAAAGCACCTGGCAGGCAAAGGCCTCGTTCAGCTCCCACAGACCGATGTCGTCCACGGTCAAGCCGTGCCGCGCCAACAAACGGGGCACGGCCAACACGGGTCCAATCCCCATTTCTTCCGGACCGCAGCCGGCAACCGCCATGCCCCGGTACGTGCCCAGCGGCGCCAGCCCCCGCCGACGCGCTTCGGCGGCTTCCATCACCACGCAGGCCGACGCGCCGTCCGACAACTGCGACGAGTTGCCGGCGGTAATGTACTGGCCGGCCTCCAGCCGCTGACCGTTCTTGAAGACGGGCGCAAGCTTCGCCAGGCTGTCCAACGAGGTCTCGGGGCGGTTGCCTTCGTCGCGCGTCAGGGTCACCGGCTGGGCCGAGGTGTGACCCGTCGCGCGGTCGGTCGCCAGCATGACGGCGCTTAAGGGCACGATCTCGTCATCGAAGCGCCCGGCGGCCTGCGCGGCGGCGGTGCGCTGTTGCGAGCGCAACGCATAGGCATCCTGCGCCGCGCGCGGGATGCCGTAGCGGCTGGCCACGATCTCGGCCGTTTCCAGCATGCTCATGAAAATCTCGGGCTGCTCGCGCATCAAGGCGTCGTCGAACCAACGGTGCCGGTTCATGGTGTCGTTCTGCACCAGCGAGATCGACTCCAGGCCGCCAGCCACCACGATGTCCATGCCTTCCTGAGTCACCTGCCTGGCCGCCGTCGCGATCGCCATCAGCCCGGAGGCGCATTGGCGGTCCAGCGTCATCGCGGCGACTTGCGCCGGCAAGCCCGCGCGCAATGCCGCCTGGCGCGCCACGTTCATGTGCGTCGTCCCCTGCTGCAAGGCGGCGCCAAGAATCACGTCTTCGACCTCGCCAGGCGCCAGCCCAGCGCGCGCCACGGCATGCGAAATCGCGTGACCGCCCAGCGTGGGCGCCGTCGTGTCGTTGAACGCGCCGCGATAGGCCCGGCCGATCGGCGTGCGGGCGGTTGAAACGATGACGGCTTCTCTCATGGTGGTTCCCTGTGTTTCAGCGATGCCAGATGGTGTGGCATTGTTCGCGTGCGAATTGGGCGACGTAGTACGGCCCCAGGCCGCCCTTGCCGGTCATGCCCGACCCCTTCCAGCCGCAAAACGTCTGGATGCCCGGCCAAGCGCCCGTGGTCGCGCCGCTGGCGCGGTTCACGTACAAGGCGCCGGCGTGGGCACGGGCCAGGAACAGGTCGATCTCGTCCTGGTCTTCGGCGTAGCAGCCGGCCGTCAGGCCGTAGTCGACGGCATTGCCGTCGTCGATCGCGGCATGCAGATCAGTGAACGGCAACACGGAAACGACCGGCAGGAACAGTTCTTTGCAGTTCAAGCGATGGTCGGCGGGCAGGCCGGCCGCCACGGCGGGCCGCACATAATGCCCATAGGCCAGTTCGCCCGCGCTCAGACGGCGTCCGCCCGCCAGCAACCGGCCCGACGCCCTGATGTCTTCGCAGGCCGTCCGATAGCGTCGCCATGCCGCTTCGTCGATCAGCGGCCCCATGAAAATCCCGCGTTCGCGCGGGTCGCCCACGGACACGTCTTCGGTGGCGGCGCGAAGGCGTTCCAGAAAAGCATCGTGCACGGACGCGTGCGCGTAGACCTTCGAGCCGGCCGAACACTTCTGCCCCTGCAAGCCGAAAGCGGAACGCAGCACGCCCTGCACCGCCGTGTCCAGGTCGGCGCTGGCTGTGACGTAAGTAGGGTTCTTTCCGCCCATCTCGGCAATGACGGGGCGCGCGTGGCGGCCCGCGGCCACGGCCTGCAACAGATCCATGCCCACTTCCAGGCTGCCCGTGAACGCGTAACCGTCGATGCCCGCGTGATGCGCCAGCATGGCGCCCGTCTGCGCGCCGCCGAACAGCCCGTTCACGCAACCGGGCGGCACGCCCGCGCCATCGTAGGCGCTCAATAGCAGCGCCCCCGTCAACGCGGCGCGCGGCGAGGGCTTGTAGACCACCGAATTGCCCGCCAGCAGCGCCGCGCACACCATGTTCACGGACAAGGCCAGCGGAAAATTAAACGGCGCGATCACCGCGAACACGCCATAGGGGCGCAACACGTCGTGCGTGCTTTCGTTGTCAAAGGCACGCGCCAGCGGCTGCCGGTAGCCATCGCTACGTTCGGCCTGATCACAGTAGTAGCGGATCAGGTCGACGGCTTCCTCGGCCTCGCCCAGCGCCTCCAGGCGGGATTTGCCGATCTCGATCATCGTCGCCATGGCAAAGTCATACTTGCGCTCGGACAGCACCATCGCCAGCCGGCGCAGCGTGGCGATGCGTGCCGCCCAGCCCTGCGCCGCCCAGGCCGGCTGCGCGTGCCGGGCGCAGGCCACCGCCTGGTCGACCGTCTGGGCGCCGGCGCTGGGAAAGCGCCCGATCAGCAGCCAATGGTCAATCGGCGAATACGATTCCTGCAACGGCTCGCCCGCCACCGCGCGGCCATCGAAGCGATGGCGATGGTCCAGCCCCAGCATGCGCGATTCGAAATCGGGCAAGCGCTTGTCCAGCAAGTCGTGCACCGCCGAGAAATCGGTGTGGATGTTGGAATACGTGACGCGAGGCAGGGTGTGGTCGATCACGGTCGCTCCCCCAAGGTCGTTCAAGCCTGCGCGGAATTGCCCGCCAGCGGCTCCAGCGCGCGCCGCAAATCGGGCGGCAATTCCACCGGCCGGCTGCTGGCGCGCTCGACGTAGGCGTGGGTGTAGCTGCCCTGCGCGGCCGCGGTGTCATCGTCGCCGCGAAACAGCGCGAACTCGTAGGTCACGCTGGTGCGGCCCAGCCGTCCCACGCGTAAGCCCAGCACCACCCGATCGGGAAACGACACGGGCCGGAAGTACGACGTCTGGCTATGCACCACCAGGCCGATCACTTCACTGTTGTTCAAATCCAGCACGCCCAGTTCCACCAGGGTCTGGTTGACGGCCGTATCGAAGTACTCGTTGTAGACCACGTTATTCATGTGGCCGTAGACATCGATGTCGCGCAGGCGCGTCGTCATCGCCAGCAGGCGCGGATAGTCGCTACGGACATGCGGCGCGGCGCGCTGCGGCTGGGATGGGGCCGCGCCGCTCATGCCGCCTCCTGCGCGCGCTTGAGAATGCGGGCGACGTGCGCCAGGCCCTCGGGCGGCTCGATCAGGCGGGCCAGGCTGGCGATCTCGTCGAAGTGCGCGGCGATGTTTTCGGGCGTGCGCTCGCCTTCCGGGAAGTACACGCCTTCGCTTTCAACGATGGCCAGCCGCGCATAGGTGCCGGCGCCCGCCAAGAGCGCGACGCGGCTGGGCGCGCCCTCGGCCACCAGGAACAGCGCGGCGGGCGTGACATGCGCCGGGTCCAGCGCACGTAGTGCATCGGCGTCGAACATGGCGGCCGTCATGCGGGTGGCGGCGGTGGGCACCAGCGCGTTGACGTGAATGCCGTGCTTCTGGCCCTCCAGATGCAGCACGTTCATCAGGCCCACCACGCCGGCCTTCGCCGCGCCATAGTTCGACTGACCAAAGTTGCCGTACATGCCCGACGTGGACGTGGTCATCAGGATGCGGCCGTAGCGCTGCTCGCGCATGATCGGCCAGACGGCGCGCGCGCAATTGGCCGAGCCCAACAGGTGCACATCCACGACCGCATTGAAGTCGTCGGCGCTCATCTTGGCGAAGGTCTTGTCGCGCAGGATGCCGGCATTATTGATCAGGATGTCGACGCGTCCCCAGGCGTTCATCGCGCGCGCCGTCATGGCGTCCACCGCGGCGCTGTCGCAGACATTGCCGCCATCGGCGATGGCTTGGCCGCCCGCGGATCGGATTTCGTCGGCGACCGCCTCGGCCGCGCCCCCGAAATCATTCACCACGACCCGGCAGCCGCGCGCCGCCAGTTGCAGCGCGTGGCTGCGGCCCAGCCCCTGGCCGGCGCCGGTCACGATGGCGACGCGTTCATCGAAACGAATGCTCATGGGGGTCATCCTTGAAGAATGGTCATGGTGATCCAGTCGGCCACCAGCGCGGGGCGCGCCGCGCCCTCGATCTCGACGGTGACGGCATACCGGGTGGTGAACTCGCGCGCGTTGCGCGGCGTGAACTCGCTCAGCACGAAACGGCCGCGCACCCGCGCGCCAAGCGGCACCGGCGTCAGGAAGCGGACTTTGTCGAAGCCGTAGTTGATGCCGATGGCGCCCTCGAAGGCGGGCAACACCTTCTGGCTCAACGCCGTCAGCAACGACAGAGACAGGAAGCCGTGCGCGATCGGCCCGCCGAACGCGCTTTCCCGCGCGGCGCGCGCCGGGTCCACATGGATGAACTGGTGGTCGCCGGTGGCGTCCGCGAACCGGTCCACCTGCGCCTGCGAAATGGTCACCCATTCCGACACGCCAATTTCCTGCGACACCTGGTCGGCCAGGGCCTGGGGACTGCAAGCGGCTTGAACGAGAGCTGTGGTCATGGGGCGGCAAGGAATAACGAAGGGAAGACCGCGCGCTTTGGCACGGACTCGCGTTTTAACGGTCTTAGATCCATAAAAACATACCGAGTAGTATAAACTTCGTTTTTCGGGTTTGTACAGCGGGTCGGCAGCACCCGTCCACGTGCGACGCCCCGCCCGCCAAACGATACGCCTGCGGGCAATTGGCTAAACTGGCGCTTTGCCGCAACGCATGGATGGAGTAGAAGCGCATGAATGGGGAACCTACGGTGACGGCTGCACGCGATGACGGCATGG
Organism: Achromobacter marplatensis; assembly: GCF_049060505.1. Lineage (GTDB taxonomy): Bacteria > Pseudomonadota > Gammaproteobacteria > Burkholderiales > Burkholderiaceae_B > Achromobacter > Achromobacter marplatensis_A. The sequence continues at coordinate 20,939 of NZ_JBMGRB010000015.1, read as the reverse complement.
GCAACATCGAACTGCTGACGGCCGCGGCCGAGTGCTTTATGGAGCAAGGGTTCCACGCATCCAGCATCGACGACGTCGCGCGCCGGCTGGGCGCCACCAAGGGCCGGGTCTATCACTACTACCGGTCCAAAACCGACCTGTTCTTCGACGTGCACCGCGAAGGCATGCGGCGCAATTTCGAGGCCGTGCGCCCGGCAATGAAGGAAAAAGGCACCGCCGCCCATCGCTTGGCGCTGATGCTCAAGCACCACGCGCTGTCGATGATGGAGAACCTGGCATTCGAGACGGTCGTCGTGCAGGGCGTGCACATGCACCGCCTGGGCGCCACCACGCCGGCCCAGCGCCAGACGCTGGCCGAACTCATGACCATCCGCGACGACTTCGAAGCGCTGTTCAAGCGCGTGGCCTACGAGGGCGTGGAAGACGGCTCTCTGGCCATCGACGACGTCTCCGTCGCGGTCAAGGCGGCGTTGGGCGCCATCAACTGGCTAGCCGTCTGGTACCGGCCGCGCCTGGGGGAAACGCGCGACGACCGCGAGATTCTCGCGGGCAAGGTCGTCCACACCATCATCGCCGGACTGGGCGCGCGCCCCTGAGACAAGCGGCTTGCCCTGCCGCGGCAAGCCGCCCGCCTCCGCTTCACGCCAACCGTTCGCGACGCAACCGGATCCCGGCAGCATCGCGGTCCCACGTGCCGTCGGCCAGCCCCTCGCTGCGCAGCACATGCTTTTGCAGCTTGCCGCTAGCGGTCTTCGGCAACTCCTCGACGACGCGCACATAGCGGGGCACCATGTAGTGCGGCACCCGCTCCGCCAGCCAATTGACCAGCGTGGCGGGCTCGATGTCGGCGCCATCCACGGCCGTCACCACCGCCAGCACCTCGTCTTCCCCGTGTTCGCTGGGCACCGCCACGGCGACCGCCTCGCGCACGGCGGGATGCGCGCAGATCTCGCCCTCCAGCTCGAATGACGAAATGTTCTCGCCGCGCCGGCGAATCACATCCTTCAACCGGTCCACGAAAAAGAACGTGCCCTCGCTGTCGCGCCGGAAGGCGTCGCCCGTGTGGAACCAGCCATTGCGCATCGACGCGGCTGTGGCTTCCGCGTTGCGGTAGTAGCCGGAAAACAAGGCCCAGGGCCGATGCGAGCGGATCAGCAGCTCGCCGACCTGGCCGTCGGGCACCGCGCGGTCCTGCGCATCGCCCACCCGCAGCTCGAACCACGGGCGCGGCTTGCCGCAGCGCCCCGCCTCCGTCAGCCCAGGGCCCGCGCTCAAGGGGCTGGCAATCTCGGTCATGTTGTAGACCGTGTATAGGTCCACGCCAAAACGCGCCTGAAACGCCGGCGCGTCTTCGCCGAACGGCACGATGAACGCCTTCTTCAAGGTGTGCTCGCGGTCGCGCGGCGACGGCGGCTGCTTGAGCAGGAAGTTGGCCATCACGCCCAGCAGCAGCACCACCGTGCTATCGGTATCGCGAATCGCGTCCCAGAATTCGGCCGTGCGGAATTCGGTCACCATGGCGATCGACCCGCCGCAGGCCAGCATCGCGTACACATACAAGGTGCTGCCGCAATGGAAGATGGGGCCCGCGATCATGCAGCGATCGTCCGGCGCGATGCAGTCGAACGCATCCGGCCCCATCGTGTAAAGCTGTACATACGAGGTGACCACACCCTTGGACAGCCCCGTCGTGCCCGACGTGTACATGATGGACTGCGTGTCCCACGGTTCGATGGGCGTCTCGGTCGCCAGCAGGTCGGCCGCCGGCTCGCCCGTCGGATCCACCAGCGCCGCGAACGACACGGCGGACGGCATGCCGGCGGGCGTCTCGCCTTCGCCGGTCAGCAACACGCGGGTCAGCGCGCCCGGCGACAGCGCCTGCAAGCGGCCGACCAACGCCCGGTGCGCCAGCATCAGGGAGGCCTGCGCGTTTTCCAGCACGTGCGCAAGCGGCCGCCCGCGCAGCGCCGTATTCAACGGCACGTACACCGCGCCCAGGTAATTGATGGCGAACCAATTGGTCAGCAGCTCTGGCCCGTTGCCCATCCAGCACAGCACGCGGTCGCCTTGCCTGACCCCTTCGCGGCGCAGCGCCGCCGCGCGCCGACGCACCTGCGCCAACGTCTGCGCATAGGTCCACGACGGACCACCATGGAACCGGGCAAAGATTCTGTCCGGTATCTTTTTTGCCTGACTTTCCAACAGATAGCGCAGCACGCACGCCTGGCGGTCGGGAATGGCCGCCCGAGCCTCATCGTTCATCAACGGTCTCCTCGCTTTGTTATTTCGCTTATTTTTCATGACTTTTCCGCAGCCATCCAGGCTTGGCGAATGCGGACTTACCCGCACACCCCCCGGCAGATGCCCCACGGCGTCTTGCGACTTTCAACATACTTGGTAGTATATCCACGAAATAAACCCGAAGGACAGCGAATGAGCATGGTTTCAATCGAGCGGGACAAGGGCGTGGCCGTGGTGCGCTATGACCGGGGTGGCAAAGCCAACGCGTTGAATCTGGCGGCCATGGACGCGCTGATCGACGCCGCGGCCGAACTTGCCAGCGATGACCAGATCCGCGCCGTCGTGCTGACCGGAGCGCCCGCCCTTTTCAGCGCGGGCATCGACCTGAAAGACCCCGCGCTCTGGAACCATGACGACCCGCTGGCGACGCAACGCGCGCTGGCTCGCGGCGAAGTGCTGTGCCGCGCCTGGGGCGACCTGCCTCAGGTCACCGTTGCCGCCATCGAAGGCGCGGCGGTGGGCGGCGGCGCCGTGCTGGCCCTGGCGTGCGATTGGCGTGTGCTGGGCGCCGACGCGTTCCTGCGCCTGCCGGAAGTCCGCCTGGGCCTGCCGCTTGCCTGGGGCGGGCTGCCGCGCCTGGCAAGCCTGGTGGGCCCGGCGCGCGCCAAGCGCGCGCTATTCACCGACCTGCGGCTGGATGCGGCCACTGCCGACGCCTGGGGCCTGGCCGACCGCATCGCCCCTGCCGGCGACGCGCTTCGCGCCGCTATCGAGCTCGCACGGGAGGCGGCCGCCTGCCCCACGCTGGCGCTGCGCCTGACCAAACGCGCCATCGATGCCCAGTTCGACGCGAACCGCCATGCGCACGCGCAGACCGATCAATTCTTGTTGTGCCACTTGCTGTCCCCCGCCGCTGCGATGTAGTTCCGGCGTCCCCGTCCGCTGTTCCGTTCCGCCCGTTAGACCCGCCCGTTAGACCCGCCCGTTAGACCCGCCCAAGAGCGGGCACCCCATCCAGGAGGAAAGACATGAAACCATTGCTTAGCGCCCTGCTCGTCGCTGGCGCGTTCACGCTACCCGCCGCGCAGGCGCAGTCCGACAAACCCATCCGCATCGGCGTCTTGACCGACCTGTCCGGCATGAACGCCGACTTGTCGGGGCAAGGCTCGGTCGAAGCCGCCCGCATGGCGGTCGAAGACTTCGGGCCCACCGTGCTGGGCCGCAAGATCGAGGTCATTTCCGGCGATCACCAGAACAAGGCCGACATCGGCTCGGCCACCGCGCGCCGCTGGATCGACCAGGACAACGTCAAGGCCATCGTCGACGTGCCAACCTCGTCGGTCGCGCTGGCCGTGCAAGAGATCACCCGCACGTCCAACATCGCATTCCTGGCCTCGACCGCCGGCACGTCGGACCTGACGGGCAAGGCGTGCTCGGCCTCGACCGCCCAATGGACCTACGACACCTACGCGCTGGCCAATGGCACCGGCCGCGCGCTGACGGAATCCGGCATCAAGAAGTGGTACTTCCTGACCGCCGACTACGCCTTCGGCCACGCCCTGCAGGCCGACACGGAAAACGCGGTCAAACAGGCCGGCGGCCAGACGCTGGGCGCCGTCAAGCACCCACGCGCCTCGAACGACTTTTCGTCGTTCCTGTTGCAGGCGCAAGCGTCCAAAGCTGAAATCGTGGCGCTGGCCAATTCCTCGGGCGACACCACCATGGCGATCAAGCAGGCCAACGAATTCGGCTTGATCAAAAGCGGACAGAAGCTGGCCGGGCTGCTCATGTTCATCACGGACGTGGACGGCGTGGGCCTGGAGCAGGCGCAAGGCCTGGTGCTGACCACGGGCTTTTATTGGGACATGGACGAGCGCACCCGCGACTGGAGCAAACGCTACGCCGCACGCATGAAGGGACGCGTACCGACGATGGCGCAGGCTGGCGTCTACTCGTCCGTGCTGACCTTCCTGAAGGGCGTGAAGGAAAGCAACCAGCTGGAAGGCGATGCGGTCATGAAGCAGATCCGCGGCATGAAGATCGACGACATGTTCGCCCGCAACGCCTACCTGCGCGAAGACGGCCGCCTGGTGCACGACATGTACCTGGTCGAGGTGAAGAAGCCCTCGGAATCCAAGGCGCGCTGGGACTACTACAAGATCCTGCGCACGATCCCGGGCGACAACGCGTTCCGTCCGTTGAAACAAGGCGGCTGCCCGCTGGTCGCGGCCAAATAGGCCAGACGGCCCCGCGCGCTGATCCCGGAAGCTTCAGCGCGCGGACCGGGAAACCTTCGGGGTGTGATCAGCGCACCGCGAACCAGTCGCCGGACAGGCTGCCATTCATGCCGCAGAAGGGCGGGCCAAAGCCCTCTTCTTTCACGCCTGTCGGCGGGACTTCGCGAACCACCAGCACGGCGCCGCGGCGCGTCAGCGCAAGCACCCAGGGCGCGCCATCCTGATAGGCGACTTTCAGGGTGTCGCCCGAGACGACCGCGTTGCCGCTCATATCGCACACCCAGCGGCCGTTATAAGGCTGCGACGAATTGGCCGACACAGACAACTGGCCATCGGCGGATTGCGTGACCTCGATTTCGCCCTCGACGTTTTTCCACTTACCGATAAAGCCGGCAGCCGGCTGCGGATTGATGGCCTTCAGGAAACGCAGGCGGTAATCCATGCGGGTGCCAATCTCTTTGACCGGCGTGCTTCCCGAGAAGGGCTCGGCATAGATCTCGTCGCGCACGCCAAGGAAATAACGTTGATCGGCAGTCAGCGATTTGGCGGCCTCGGCGTCCAGCTTGCCACGCACGGCGTTGTATTGCCGCGCGATGGCCGCGTCCTGATCCGCCAGGGCGGTGTTGGCGCAAATGGCTTTTTCGACCGGCGTGGTGGCTTTGGCGCAGTTGAACGAGGGCGCAGCGGCCGCAGTACCCGCGATGGCAAACGATGCTGCAAACACCAGATGACGAATCATTGTGTGAAGGCGTTTAGATGTTGTGGACGGTCGGCCAGCCTTATTTTCCATTGCCTATCGACAGCGGCACGCCCCAGACCGGATCCTCCATTCCCTGCTTGCCCAGCGGCGTGATCTGCATGGGTCGCAAGGTGGACAGTAGCTGCCGGTGCGCATCGCTCAAGTCGCGCTGCGCGATCAGCTTCTGGGTGAACTCCATCGGCGCCGGGCGCGTGTAGACGGTAAAGTCCTCAAGCGGACACGCGATCTTTTTCGCATCCACCGCGCGGCATCCCGACTGCTTGTACTTGTAGCTGGGCGTCCTCATGTGCACGCGCTGACTCAGCACGAACTGGCCGCCCTTGAGCGTAAAACTGGCCAACGCCCGGTTCGACGGAAGGCGCGACTGCACCTTGATCGCCGGAATGTCCCGCGCGTCCGTCTGCTCGTAATAGCCGGCGCGGGAACCCTGTGTGGTTTCGGTGTACTGCTCTTCGCCCCAGCTGACGCAGGCGCCCGTCCCCCGATGCACCGCCGTGCAGACCGTGCGCGACTTTATCTGGCTTCCGGTGGTGCCTTCGTGCCAGTTGGTCTCTTTGTAGTATTCGCGATAAAGCTCCGCCGACAGATAGGCAGTGCCGTTGGCGCCACGGCCCGAACCTTCCGCGCCGCTGCGCGCGCCCACTTGGTCCAGCCGCGCATTCAGCTTGTAGTCGTCGCCCCCCGTCAGCAGGTATTTGCCCGGCGGCAAGATATGCACTTCAAACGCCTTGAACAAATAGGTGGCGTCCTTGTCGCGTTGCAGCGCATTGTTCTGGAACTTGCGGCCAAACGTGATATTGGGCTGCTTTTCGTTCGTGAAAATCACATTGCCGGTCCATTTCATCATGGACTCCGCGTCGTTCAACGTCGCGTGCGGCATCACATCGGCGACCAGCACCACCGCCATGTCCGCCTTCAACGCCTTGTCGATCAAATCAAGCAGCTGCGCATAGCGCGGGTCGTCCATGGTGCCCTTGCCATACGAATCTGGCTGGGTCGCGCATCCGGACACCGCCAGCGCAAGCGTCAGGGCAAAGAGGGCAACTCGCGGTCGGGGCAGCGTCATGGGATCGGTCCTTGAAAGGAGGCTGAGTCGGATGCGTGACCGCGCATCCTACTAACTTGGGAAAGCGCCGCAACCCCTGGACCACGGACTGAAACATGGCGCGGTCCGAGGTCGCGCGGCCGCCCTGGCAGGCGGCTCGCCACCAGGATCAAGCCGTGGCGCGGGTTGCGGGCCCGCCGGGGCGACGGGCACCGCATCGAAGCGCACGAAAACGCAACGCGAGGTCCGTAATTTATTGTTGCCAGTGTTTCCGGCGCCCAGCGATCATACGACCGGGTACAGCCCGAAACGCCGTTCCAGTTCGCCAGCCACGCTTGCGTCATCCAGCGCGGTCTCGACAACCTCGTTTTCGCGCACCACCTTCAGGGCATTGCCCACCAGCATGCTGCGGCCCGTCTCGTTGTGCAGCACCACCACGCGCTTCTGCACGAAGATTGCGTCCGGATGGGTCGAGTTCAGATAATTCGCCGGCACAAAATCCACCCATTCCTGCGGCGACAGATCAAACGCGTACTGGTTCAACCATTGCCCACCGGCGCGTGCCTTCAGGACGAATGCGTCGCCGTCCAGCCGGCTCAGCATGAAGGCGTCCATATCCTGAGGAACCTCCGCGTCCAGTTCCGCCAGATTCATCGGCGCGCGTATGCCATAACTGCCAAAGCCCAGGTCGCACAGCCAGTCGGCGCCACTTGCGCGAACCACCAACGCCATGTGCGTCTTGGGACGCTTGACCGGATAGAACATCGGACGGGCCGCGACAAAGCGGTAGGAAATGCCCAGCGCCTCAAGCGCCATGGCGAACAGGCCGTTTACCTCGTAGCAATAGCCGCCACGACGGCGCTCCAGGATTTTCTCCACGATATCTTCGGGCACCAGCGACACGACGCGCCCTGCCTGCACGTCCAGGTTCTCAAAGGGCACGGTAAACAACTGGCGGCGCATCAAAGCCGCCACCGTCGTGATATCGGGGCGGGTGTCGCCGTCGTGCCCGATGCGTTCAAGGTAACGGGCCAGGGTGAAATTATCTGCGTGCATGGGTTGCGCCTTCCGGTTTCGAACTGATGGGAGAAAGGCTAGATAGTGCTCGTCGCGGTGCGCCGCGACGGCAACAGGCGGGCCCTGGGTTAAGCTGCACAGATCGTACTTTTTCCTGTCTGTTATGCAGCACAGTTATGCGCTTGTCGCTTCGCGGCTGAAAGTCGCCATCCGCACCTCGGAATACGCCGTGGGCGAGCGCCTGCCCTCCGTCCGCGAACTGGCGGCCACGCATGGCGTCAGTGTGTCCACCGCCACCCGCTGCTACCGGGAACTGGAGCGCGAGGGCTATGCGGAAGCGCGCTACAAATCCGGCATGTACGTGGCGGACTGGAAGGCCTTGCACCAGGCCCGCCGCGGTGCGCCCGCAGCGATTGCCGCCCCCGTGCCCATGGAATATGACCAGCTGGCGTCCCTACAGCACCGCATGACGCAGCTGTACGCGCTGACGGCGCAACCGCTACCCTTGGCGCTGCACCTGGCCAGCGCGGCGCCGGAATGGTATCCCGGCGATGCCCTGGCGCGAATCGCGCAGCGCCACTTGCGGCGCGATCCGTCGGCGCTGGGCGCCTACCCATCCGGCACTGGCCTGCCGGCGTTCAAAACCGAGCTGATCGCCCATCTGGCGACCTGCGGCATCGACGCCGCGCCCGAAGACGTGTTGATCACGAATGGCGCCACCGAGGCCATGCAGATCGCGCTGCGGTCCGTGGCCAAGCCCGGCGACACCATTGCGGTGGAGTCCCCGGTGTACTTCGGGCTGCTGCAAACGATCGAAAACCTGGGTTTGCGCGCGTTGGAAGTGCCCTGCGCCCCCGGCCAGGGCCTGAGCCTGGAGGCGCTGGAATACGCGCTGGAACATCATGGCGGCGTGCGGGCCGTGGTGGTCATGCCGTCATTCCAGAACCCGCTGGGCGATTGCATGCCAGAGGCCGCCAAGCAGCGCCTATTGAAGATTGTGCGGCGCCACGACCTGACGCTGATTGAAGACGATGTCTTTGGCGACTTGGGGCACAAAACCAACCGGCCACCCGCCGTGAAAGCCTGGGACCGCGATGGCCGGGTGATCTACTGCGGTTCGTGCAGCAAGAGCATGGCGCCCGCGTTCCGCGTGGGCTGGGTGCTGGGCGGCCGGCATCATCGCCAACTGGAATCGCAGAAGATCAGCAGCTCGCTTGCCGCGCCGTTGCTGGAACAGCAGGTGCTTGCCGACTACATGAAATCCGGCAAGCTGCCCGCGCACCTGCGCAAACTGCGCGCGCGATTGGCGTCCGTCGTGCCGCTGGCCCGGGATTGCGTCCGCCAACACTTCCCGGCGGGCACGCGCGTGCGCGGCCCCGACGGCGGCTGGTGGCTATGGCTGGAACTGCCCGACCAAACGGATACGCTGGCGCTTTTGCGCACGGCGGTGCAGCACGGCATCGCCTACACCCCCGGCACGCTCTTTTCCGCGTCGGGAAAATACGGCCACTGCTTGCGGCTGAACATCGCCCGGCCCTGGACCCCCGCAATGGCCGCCGGCTTGCGAGCCCTGGGCGAGTCGGTGGTCACCGATTATCTGGCCGACCGCGAGCAGCCCGGCGATCAGACGCGCGAGAGCCTCTGATGCTGAAATTCATGCTCGATACGAACATCTGCATGTTCAAGGCTTTGTCCTGGTGACAAACAACACCCGCGAGTTCGCCCGAGTTCCCGGCCTTCGTCCGGAGGATTGGACAGTCTGATTCAACGGAAAACTTGCGACGCGATCGACACGGCTTCGTTCTGCTGCCGCCCAACAACCTACCAGCGTAATTCCCGAACGCAAAAAAGCCGGCCCGCTTGCGCGATACCGGCTTTCAGCTAAAAGTGTCGGGAAACACTTTCAAAAAATTCGACCACATCAAGTGGTCGGGGCGAGAGGATTCGAACCTCCGACTCCTGCGTCCCGAACGCAGTACTCTACCAGGCTGAGCTACGCCCCGAGTCTTACTATCTAGGCATCTCTGCCCACCTGCTTGCTCGGCTACGCTCAGTGCAACCAAACATCTTCGCTGCTTTTTACTTCTCTTTCACTACCAACAGCGACCGCTATTAGAACCTAAATTCGGTTTTTTTGAAAATCGGGTTTTTTCAACCCGCTTTCTGGAAACCTTCTTGAAGTTCGAAGCGCCTGCGAACTCTGCCGCGCTAGCGATCTCTATTCACCGCGAAAGCGCAGAATTCTAGCAGAGAATTCAGGAAAGGGGAAACGGGGTACGCGGACAAGGCTTCGCGGGCACGATCGGCTTCGGCCACGGCGGCCAGGCGCGCGTGCTCCAGCGCGTCGGTCGCCTGGATGGCGGCAGCCACGGCGGCAAAGTCGGCGTCGCCCGTCTTGATGGCGTCGCGGATCAGTTGCTGTTGTTCAGGCGTGCCTACTTCCATCACGCGGATCAGCGGCAGCGTCGGCTTGCCTTCGCGCAGGTCGTCGCCCACGTTCTTGCCCAGGGCGGCGGCGTCGCCGCTATAGTCCAGCACGTCGTCGACCAGTTGGAAGGCCGTGCCGACGTGGCGGCCGTAAGCGGCCGCGGCGGCTTCCTGTTCGGGCGTTGCGCCCGCCAGCACGGCGCCGACCTGGGCGGCCGCTTCAAACAATTTGGCGGTCTTGTAGCGCACCACTTGCAGGTAGCGCTCTTGCGACACGTCCGGGTCGTGCACGTTCAAGAGCTGCAGCACCTCGCCTTCGGCGATCACCGTGGTGGCCTGGGACAGGATGCTCATGATGCGCATCGAGTCGGCCTCGACCATCATCTCGAACGAGCGGGAATACAGGTAATCGCCAACCAGCACGCTGGCGGCGTTGCCGAAGACGGCGTTGGCCGTGTCCCGGCCGCGGCGCAGGTCGGATTCGTCCACCACGTCGTCGTGCAGCAAGGTGGCCGTGTGGATGAACTCCACGACGGCGGCCAGCAACTGGTGATGCGTCCCGTCGTAACCCAGGGCGCGCGCCACCATCAGCACCATGGCCGGGCGCATGCGCTTGCCGCCCGCGCCAATGATGTAGTCGCCGATCGTGCGGATCAGCACCACATCGGAATTCAGCCGATCGCGGATAACCGCGTCGACAGCCTTCATATCGTCAGCAATGGGGGCAATAAGCGCGGGGAGGTTCAAGACGTATCCGACAAGTGAAACGAGCCGCGTGGGGGCTCTTACCGCTGGGCCCGCCAGGGACGGCGGGGGATTCGACCAGCGATTATACGGGGTGTTACGGGGGGCCGGCGGCCGCGTCCGCCCCGCGTCCACCCCGTGCGCGCGCCCTCCTGCCCCGCCCCCGGATCCCGTTACAGGCCGCGCCCCGCCAGATTGGCGTAAAGCGCGCGCACCCCAAAGGTCCACGGCGCGATTTGCGTGCTCAGCTGCACCTCGTTGACCAGCGCGCCGATGCGCTCGGACGCAATCACCACGCGGTCGCCCAGCTTGTGCGTGAAACCCGTCCCCGGCCCCTTGCGGTCCTGGCTGGGCGAGAACATCGTGCCCAGGAACAGCATGAAGCCGTCGGGATACTGGTGGTGCGCGCCGCAGGCCTGGCGCACCAGATCAAGCGGATCGCGGCTGATTTCGCGCATGTGGCTCACGCCGCTCAGCGCGAAACCGTCCGCGCCGTCGATGCGCAGCGACACGTCGGCCTGGCGGACACTGTCCATCTTGAAGCCGCCGTCGAACAGGCGGATGAAGGGGCCAATGGCGCACGACCCGTTATTGTCCTTGGCCTTGGTCAGCAGCAAGGCGCTGCGGCCTTCAATGTCGCGCAGGTTGACGTCGTTGCCCAGGGTAGCGCCCACGACCTCGCCCCGACTGTCCACCGCCAGCACGATTTCGGGTTCCGGGTTATTCCACTCGGACTCCGGCAACACCCCGATCTGCGCGCCGAAGCCCACCGACGCCATCGCCGGGGCCTTCGAGAAGATCTCGGCGTCGGGCCCGATGCCCACCTCCAGGTATTGCGACCACTGCCCGCGCTCGACCAGCTCGGCCTTCAGTTTCATCGCCTCGGCGGAGCCGGGGCGCAAGCGCGACAGGTCCGAGCCGATCAACGCTTGCATCCGCACGCGGATCTCGTCGGCGCGGCTGGCATCGCCGCCCGCCTCTTCTTCGATCATGCGTTCCAGCAAACTGATCGCGAAAGTGACGCCGGCCGCCTTGACCGGTTGCAGATCGCACGGCGCCAACAGGCGCGGCCCGTCGCCGCCTTGCAGCGTGGCGGCCATCAATGCCCGCACGTCGCCCAGCGATTCCCCCTTCGCGTTCCGTGCCACTTCCACGCGGTCGGCGCGGTCCAGCAGGTCTGCCACGGTGGGTGCGGCGGCGGTGATATCGAAGACTTCGCCGTTGCGCACCACCACGACGCTGGGGCCGTTCACGGGTGCGGGGCGCCATACCCGGCCCACAAGCAGGGCTTCTGGCAGGTCGGACGGCAGCGTGTCTTGCTGGTTCATGTTGTCTCCTCGCGTGATGCCTGCCGTCGCCGGGTATTGCCCGCGATCCGGCATTCGTTGGGTGGAAGACGAGTCTAGGGGAATGGCTTTATCATGTCCAACATCCTGATATTCATTCCAATATATTGGAAAACCTGCCGTCATGACCTTTGAATACGACGTCCCCGCGATCCGACGCACGCACGACATCCTGCGGGTGCTTGCCAGCCGCGGCACCCCGGTCAAGGCGGCGGAACTGGCCAAGACCTGCCAGCTGGCCAAAAGCACGCTTTATCTGCTGCTGGATTGCCTGGAACAGCGCCGCTGGATCGAACGCAAGGACGGCGGCTATATCGTGGGCATCGAATTGATGGCGCTGGGCGCCGCCTATCTGCGCCACGACGGCGTAACGGCCGCCTTCCATGCCGCCGCCAGCGAGTTTGTCGCCCGCTGCAACGAGGTCGTGCAACTGGCGGTGCTGGAAGGGTTCGACGTGGTCTACCTTGCCCGCGAAGACGCCCGCCGCCCCGTTCGGCTGGTGTCCGAGCCAGGCATGCGGCTGCCCGCGCACGCCTGCGCGCTGGGCAAGGCGCTGCTGGCCAGCCTAAGCCCCGACGAGCTGGCCGCCCGCCTGCCGGCGCAACTGCCGCGCGTCACCGACCGCACGCTGGCCACCCCGGACGCGCTCCACCGTGAACTCGAACAGGTGCGCCAGACGGGGCTGGGCCAAGACCGCGAGGAAATCGCGGCGGGCCTGGTCTGCTATGCCGCTTATGTGGGCGTGACCCCGTTGGGCAAGCGGGTCGCGGTCAGCACGTCGATTCCCACCGACCGGCTGGACGACGCCCACCGGCGCGACGTAATGGAAGGCATCCGCCAGGTGGCGCGCCACATCGCGCTGCGGGTGATCCCGCCGGCTTGAAGCCTGGGCGCCACACCTAAGCCCTTAGCCTGCAACGGCTTTTTGACTTTTGAAAAGTCCCGGGCTAATATCCTGGATTCGGTCAGCAATGCCCGAATTACGTCGGTTGTCCGCGTAAACCCTCTGGGTACTTCCAAGCGCTACGGCGCTTGAAAGCACATAGCCGCTTTCCTTCTTGCCAGGTTCTGGCGCCAAGACATGAAGGCGATCTTTCCAGGGCGGCCATCCCACCCAGCAGGGCGGGTCACGCGGATAGACCCATTTACCTATTTAAGGAACACCCCATGTACGCGGTCGTAAAAACCGGTGGCAAGCAGTATCGCGTTGCCGCTGGCGAAAAACTCAAGATAGAACAGATACCGGCAGACATTGGGCAAGAAATCACCCTGGACCAAGTGCTGTCCGTGGGCGAAGGCGACCAACTGAAAGTTGGCACGCCCCTCGTCTCCGGCGCTGTGGTCAAGGCAACGGTTCTTGCGCAAGGCCGCCACGACAAGGTCAAGATCTTCAAGATGCGCCGTCGCAAGCACTATCAGAAGCGTCAGGGCCACCGTCAGAACTACACCGAAATCCGCATCGAAGCCATCACGGCTTAAGAAGCGACTCGGTACCACTTAGCAGGAGCTAAACATGGCACAGAAAAAGGGCGGCGGCTCTACGCGAAACGGACGCGACTCAGAATCAAAGCGTCTGGGCGTCAAGACTTTCGGCGGTGAATTGATTCCCGCTGGTTCGATCATCGTGCGTCAGCGCGGTACGCGCTTCCACGCTGGCGTGAACGTCGGCATGGGCAAGGATCACACCTTGTTCGCGCTGATCGACGGCAAGGTTCAATTCGGCTTCAAGGGCGCATTGAACAAGCAGACCGTTTCGATCATCGCTGCCGAGTAATCGGACAAGCACGGTCAGGGCACGCGGCTCTACGCGTGCCCGAACGGCAAAAGCCCTGTCGCATGCGGCAGGGCTTTTTTGTCGTTGGGCCACCCCGAGACAAAAGCGCCCCTTTGGGGGGTAGCAAGCACACGAAATGTGTGCAGCGCGGGGGGCTCCTATTTTGTTTTAAGGCACCAGGACGAGTAAGCTCTTCCTTGCCCCCTGGCAGCGCCCCATGACGGGCGGCTGCCCTATTCATCACTACACGCGCAGACACCATGAAATTCGTAGACGAAGCCACCATTGAAGTGGTCGCCGGCAAAGGCGGCAATGGCGTGGCGAGCTTTCGCCGCGAAAAGTTCATCCCCAAAGGCGGCCCTGACGGCGGCGACGGCGGACGCGGCGGCACCATCTATGCGGTCGCCGACCGCAACATCAACACGCTGATCGACTTCCGCTACGCGCGCCTGCACCGCGCAAAGGGCGGCGAAAACGGCCGCGGCTCGGACCAGTACGGCGCGGCCGCCCCGGACATCACCCTGCGCGTGCCGGTGGGCACGGTCATCCATGACGCCGAAACCGGCGAAGTCCTGTTCGACCTGGACACGCACGAGCAAAAGGTCGTGCTGGCCGCCGGCGGCCAGGGCGGCATGGGCAACATCCATTTCAAGTCCAGCTTGAACCGCGCGCCGCGCCAATGGACGCCGGGCAAGGAAGGCGAGCACCGCTACCTGCGCATGGAACTGAAAGTGCTGGCAGACGTGGGCCTCCTGGGCCTGCCGAACGCCGGCAAGTCCACGCTAATCACCCGCATCTCGAATGCGAAGCCGAAGATCGCGGACTACCCGTTCACCACGCTGCACCCCAACCTGGGCGTCGTGCGCACCTCGCCGTCGCGCAGCTTCGTCGTGGCCGACATTCCCGGCCTGATCGAAGGCGCTTCCGAAGGCGCGGGCCTGGGCCACTTGTTCCTGCGCCACTTGGCGCGCACCCGCGTGCTGCTGCACCTGGTGGACGTCTCCACGCCCGACCCGGATGCCGACCCCGTTGAGCAGGCCGTCGTCGACGCGCGCGCCATTGTCGAAGAACTGCGCCGCTACGATCCGGAACTGGCCCAGAAGCCACGCTGGCTTGTCCTGAACAAGCTGGACATGGTGCCCGATCCCGAAGACACCAAGCGCCGCTTCCTTGAGCTCTACGACTGGAAGGGCCCTGTGTTCGCCATTTCCGGCCTGACCGGCGAAGGCACGCAAGACCTGCTCTACGCGCTGCAAGACTACCTGGATGCCGAGCGCGAAAAGGAATACGTGTCGCGTGACCAGGCCGACGGCACCTATGTGGCGCCGGACCCGCGCTTCGACGACACCCGCACGGATGCCGACAAGCCCGCCGCGCCGCGCGCCGCCGACGAATAAGCCATAATCGCAGTCCTTACGATTACGTCTTTCCTCGCCGCAGCCGGCGCCCATCATGTCTGCTGAAACACCCGCCGTTTCCGTCGTCACCCACGCCCAGCGCCTGGTCGCCAAAGTCGGCTCGTCGCTGGTCACCAACGAAGGCCGAGGCCTGGACCGCGCCGCCGTGGCGCACTGGGCCGCACAGATCGCCGCCCTGCACAAGCAGGGCAAACAGATCGTGCTGGTTTCCAGCGGCGCCATCGCCGAAGGCATGGCCCGCCTGGGCTGGCGCAAGCGCCCGTCCGTCATGCACGAACTGCAAGCGGCCGCGGCCGTGGGCCAGATGGGCCTGTGCCAGGCCTATGAAGCGGCGTTCGCCGAATACGGCCTGCGCACCGCGCAGATCCTGCTGACCCACGAAGACCTGGCCGACCGCCACCGCTACCTGAACGCCCGCAGCACGCTGTTCGCCTTGCTGCGGCTGGGCGTGGTGCCGATCGTGAACGAAAACGACACGGTCGTCACCGACGAGATCCGGCTGGGCGACAACGACACGCTGGGCGCGCTCGTCACCAACCTGATCGAGGCCGACACGCTGATCATCCTGACCGATCAACGCGGCCTGTACGATTCCGACCCCCGCAAGAATCCCGACGCCAAGTTCATGTCGCACGCGCAAGCCGGCGACCCGGCGTTGGAAGCCATGGCCGGCGGCGCCGGCAGCGGCATCGGCACGGGCGGCATGCTGACCAAGGTGCTGGCCGCCAAGCGCGCGGCGCATAGCGGCGCACACACGGTCATCGCCTCGGGCCACGAACGCAATGTGCTGACGCGGCTGGCCCAGGGCGAATGCATCGGCAGCGAATTGCGCGCGGTGCTGCCCGTGTGGTCCGCCCGCAAGCAATGGCTGGCCGACCATCTGCGGCTGCGTGGCCGCGTCGTGCTGGACGACGGCGCGGTGCAGGCGCTACTGCGCGAAGGCAAGAGCCTGCTGCCCATCGGCGTCACGGAAGTGCAAGGCGAATTCGGCCGCGGCGACGTCGTGGCCTGCGTGGACAGCCAGGGCCGCGAATGCGCCCGAGGCCTGATCAATTATTCGTCGGTGGACACGCGGCGCATCCTGCGCCAGCCGTCGTCCCAGATCGCCCGCATTCTGGGCAGCATGACCGAACCCGAGCTCATGCATCGGGACAATCTGGTCGTGCTCTAGGCCCGGTTTTTCCGGACTCTAGCTTTGCTGTTCCGGCGCGGGGTGGTGCTGCAAAAGAATATAGCCCCACCCGCGCACAGCCAGCACAGGCAAATCGATATCAAAGCGGCGCGCCTTGGTGCGCAGCCGCGACACCAGGACATCCACGCTACGCGCGCCCTCTTGCGGATGGCCGGGAAAAAACCGATCGCGGCGTAGACATTGGCCCGGGGCATTCAGCAGGCGGACGAAAAAGGCACGCTCGGTCGCGGTCAAGGGCAGGCGCTCGCCTCCTGGCCCGGACAGCACGCGTTCGCCGCCATGCACTCGCCACGCAGGCCCGTCCGTCGCGGGCGGCAGCCGACGCCGGCGCGCATTGCGCAACAACGCATCCCATTCCATCGCCTCCATGCGCACGGAGCTGTAGGCGTCCACGCCGGCCTCCAGCGCTTCGACACGTTCGCGCGCCGAAGCCGCGGGCGCCTGCCATACCACCACGGCATCCGGCGCGGCGCCGCGCAACGCGGCAATCAACTGCGGCACCCGCTCGCTTCGGCCGCGCAGCACCATCGCGTCGACATCCTGCGTGCGCAGGCGGCCCAGGAGTTCGGTTGGCGACTCGCACACGCTGACTTGCCATTGGAACCCACGCAAGGCAGCAACGAAATTATTGCTCGTCATTTCGTCAAGTTGCACGACGAACACACTGCCCCGTTCCCGCATGCGTTCGTACCTCCGAAATTATCACTTAAGTAGTTCTTATAGCCACCAAAGTAAACCATGAGCAAGCTTCAATCGACGCGTGAAGACATTTTCAGACCGATTGAAGCAAACCCGTCTTCTGCGTGGTCACACGCAGAAGACGCTCGCGCGTTTGGCGCGGATTTCGCAAAGTGCAATCGCCAGTTACGAAAGCGGGCTGCGCCACTCCAGCCGTTCGGTGCGCAAACTTGCGCAGATTCTGAAGGTCGAACCGGAATGGCTTGAAACGGGCAAGGGCCCCATGGAACTGCCCATGGAAGGCTACGATCTGTCCGACACCCTTGCCCCTGCGGGCGTTGCCGAGACAATGCCGCGCCCGCCCAAGCGGCGCCGACCTCAGGCGCCCTGGCCTTATCCCAATATCACGCCCTCGCAGTTCGACAGCCTGTCGGCCGACGAGCGCGCAATCCTGGAAGCGCTGACGCTGGCCTTCATTGAAACGGCGCAAGCCCGCCGCACTGTCAAACCGCGCGGACGCAAAATCAGCTGATCCCGGCCCGACCGCCCCCTACCCCACATTGCACACGCCCGTCAGGGCAAAAAAAATCCGCATCGTTCGATGCGGATTTTTGTTATCTACCCGGTCAACACGGGCGGTCAGGTGGGCAATTTTGCCCCACCGGAGATCAGGGCTTGGGCGCCGGTGCGGGCGCCGTGCCGCCTGCGGCGGGCGCCGGCGCGGCGTCACCACGGATCTTGGCGGCGATTTCAGACGCGGCTTGCGCCGAGGCAACGCCAAAGGCCAGCACGCCGCGGTTCAGCGGCTCGGCGATGCTGGGGGCTGCAACCAGTTCCTGGTCGATCACCAGCGCAAGGCGATTGCCCACGTTCTTGGTGCTCACGTCCGTCAACTTGCGGGCGCCGGCTTCGGAAAAGCGCAGACCCACAAAGTTCTGGCCTTGGCGATCCACCAGCGCGGCGGCATCGGTCAAGTCAGCGCGCGTCAGCACGGGCGTCGCTTGCATGTAGAGCTTGCCATCAGGCAGCGAGATTTCGCGCAGGCCGGGTGCCGGCTGCTGTTGCGCCAGATAGAAGTCAACCGACGAAGCGGTGGCCGGCTGCGTGGCCTGTTGGCCGGCTTCGGGCGTGGCCGCGGCACCGGACGACTTGGTCGGGGCGGTCTTGCAACCTGCCAGCGCCAACGTCACAACAACAAGGGCGGGCGCCAATTTGCGGAGGGTCAGTTGCATGCTCGATTCCTTCTTAAGTGGGCTGGTCCCGGCAAGACGACTGCCCGCCGGGCGTTTCATTGGAAAAGTGTACCGAACCTGAATGACACTGTCGCCCCAGACTGAATCCAAATGTAAAGCAGTAATACCAGCCCTCTTCGCAGTTGGCTCTATACTTCGGTTTCGCGCAGGGGTACTCGTCCCGCCTTTCGGCAGGACGTGTTGAGAGAGTCCCTTCGTACCAGTACGGATAATGCCGATGCTGGGAGCCGTATTTCCGCCACGCGTCCCCGCGCGCCTGGCGGAAGTCCATTCCCGATCGGCTCCAACAACTCGCTTGGAGCTTTCCATGAACGCCAATCCCAAATTCCTGGCCGCTACCGCCGAAGTCGACGCGGCGGCCGTCGCACCGCTGCCCAAATCGCGCCGCGTGTATGAAACGGGCTCGCGCCCCGACATCCGCGTCCCTTTTCGCGAGATCGAGCAGGACGACACGCCGACGATGTTCGGCGGGGAAAAGAACCCGCCGCTGACCGTCTATGACTGCAGCGGCCCCTACACCGATCCCGATGCCAAGATCGACATCCGCCGCGGCCTGCCCGAAGTGCGCCGCGCCTGGATCGAAGAGCGCGGCGACACGGAAGTGCTGTCTGGTCCAAGCAGCGACTATGGCCGCCAACGGCTGACCGACCCCAAGCTGACGGCCATGCGCTTCGATCTGCAACGCCCGCCGCGCCGCGCCAAAGCCGGCGCCAACGTGTCGCAGATGCACTACGCGCGCCGCGGCATCATCACGCCCGAGATGGAATACGTGGCGATCCGCGAGAGCCTGCGCCGCGAACACTATCTGCAAACGCTGCGCGACAGCGGCCCCGACGGCGAAAAGATGGTCAAGCGCCTGCTGCGCCAGCACCCGGGCCAATCGTTCGGCGCGGCGATTCCTGCCGCGATTACGCCGGCGTTCGTGCGCGACGAGATCGCGCGCGGCCGCGCCATCATCCCCGCCAACATCAATCACCCCGAAGTCGAGCCGATGGCCATTGGCCGCAACTTCCTGGTGAAGATCAACGCCAACATCGGCAACTCGGCCGTCAGCTCCGGCATCGGCGAAGAAGTGGAGAAGATGACCTGGGCGATCCGCTGGGGCGGCGATACGGTCATGGATTTGTCCACCGGCAAGCATATCCACGAAACGCGCGAATGGATCATCCGCAATTCGCCGGTGCCGATCGGCACGGTGCCGATCTACCAGGCGCTGGAGAAAGTCGACGGCAAGGCCGAAGACCTGACCTGGGAGATCTTCCGCGACACGCTGATCGAACAAGCCGAACAGGGCGTGGACTATTTCACGATCCACGCCGGCGTGCGCCTGCCGTTCATCCCGATGACGGCCGACCGCATGACCGGCATCGTCTCGCGCGGCGGTTCGATCATGGCCAAGTGGTGCCTGGCGCACCATAAAGAGAGCTTCCTGTACGAGCGCTTTGAAGACATCTGCGAAATCATGAAGGCCTACGACGTCAGCTTCTCGCTGGGCGACGGCCTGCGCCCTGGCTCGGGCTACGACGCCAACGACGAGGCGCAGTTCGCCGAGCTGAAGACGCTGGGCGAACTGACGCAAGTCGCCTGGAAGCATGATGTCCAGGTGATGATCGAGGGCCCCGGCCACGTGCCGATGCAGATGATCAAAGAGAACATGGAGCTGCAGCTTGAACACTGCCACGAGGCGCCGTTCTATACGCTGGGGCCCCTGACCACCGACATCGCGCCCGGCTACGACCACATCACCTCCGGCATCGGCGCCGCGCTGATCGGCTGGTATGGCACGGCGATGCTCTGTTATGTGACGCCCAAAGAACACTTGGGCCTGCCGAACAAGAAGGACGTGAAGGACGGCATCATCACGTACAAGATCGCCGCGCACGCAGCCGACCTGGCCAAGGGCCACCCGGGTGCCGCGATCCGCGACAACGCGCTATCCAAGGCGCGCTTCGAGTTCCGCTGGGACGACCAATTCAACCTGGGCCTGGACCCGGACACCGCGAAGGAATTCCACGACGAGACGCTGCCGAAGGACTCCATGAAGGTGGCGCACTTCTGCTCGATGTGCGGTCCGCATTTCTGCAGCATGAAAATCACGCAAGACGTCCGGGATTATGCGGCGGCGCAGGGCGTCAGCGAGAAGGACGCATTGCAAAAGGGAATGCAGGAGAAGTCAGTGGAGTTCGTTAAGAAGGGGGCTGAGGTTTATCATCGGCAGTGATTTTTTTGGGGTTGTGGCGGGCGGTTGAGTTGGGTTCTTGAGACGCCCGGCGTGTCGGTGGCCGCTGGGGCGCGGGTCAACGATTGCGGTCCGGAGCCTTCGCTCCGGACTGCCCCCTTGTCATCCTCGTCACTGCCTTTGGCAGTTCCTTCGGATTCCCTCGGGCTTATCGACGCCCCGCGCCCCACCGGCCACCGACGCGCCGGGCTCTGTCAGGTGCAATTTCACGTCAGCTGGGGCGGGCGGTTTTCTTAAGGTCTTACTCCACAGTGTGGGGTGGTGGAGGATCTTGCGGGGCCCGCTCCCGGCCGGCCGCGCGGGCGGCCTTTGGGAGCTTACGCGGCGTCTTGCGTCGTGATGATGCTGACCGTGCGCCGTAGGATGGGTGGAGTGCGTTCCGGTAGGCCCGAGCACGTGGACGCATGCCGCACGTAACCCATCACGCATGCCGCCGATCCATGCACATAAGGCAGCATCGGTACATGCCTACATGATGGGTTGCGCGCGGTTGTACGGACCGGGGACATGGGTAACAGGTGTTCGGAGACATAGGTAACACTTCTAGCATCACGGTATGGCCGTTTTT
>NZ_JBMGRB010000014.1:0-150575 GCF_049060505.1 Achromobacter marplatensis | reverse complement strand
GTTGACGGTCAGTGCGCCATCGGAGACGGATTCGCGGTTGACGGTCAGTGCGCCATCGGAGACGGATTCGCGGTTGACGGTCAGTGCGCCATCGGAGACGGATTCGCGGTTGAAGACCAACGCGCCGTCGGAGATGAATTCGTGGTTGAAGATCAATGCGCCATCGGAGATGAATTCGCGGATGAAGATCAATGCGCCGTCGGAGACGAATTCGTGGTTGGCGATCAACGCGCCGTCGGAGACGAATCCGCGGTTGACGGTCAATGCGCCATCGGAGACCAATTCACCGCTGACGATAATCCCTCAAAAGCACGACATCGCCGGATCCCATCGCCGGCCTCCCTTTTAGACGGGTGGCGCGCGCACAGGTGCGAAAAAGCAAGCGACTGCTGGCCGCGCGCCACCCGTCGCTCCACCTCCCCACCTGACGGCGGGACCAACAGAAAACCACCCCCCAAAAGCGCGCAAGCGACCACGCGACAACGCCCCGACAACGCGTATGCCGAAAGCGTCCGCCCGCGCGGACGCTTTCGGCGGGCCCCGCAAATCTCGTCAGTAATAATCCACCCAGCAGCGCATCGAGCCAAGACGGCGCCAGCTCGTCGGCGGGGTTCGCCTGATGGCGCGCAACCTTGATGCGCCCGAGGGAATCTGAAGGCAGCGGCCGCAGGCCGCAACGAAGATGACGAAGGGGCAGTCCGGAGCGAAGGCTCCGGACCGCAATCGTGGGCGTGCGCCATCAGGCGAACCCCGCCGACGGGCGACCTACGAAGCCCAAAGAAAAACAAACCCGCCCCGCCCGCCACCCGAAGTCGACCCACGAAGCCCCACTAAATATCCAACACCGCCTGCCAACTAAGAAGCAGCATCCCCAGCAGCCGGACTAACCTCTCCCAAGTACCTGCAATCCAGTTCCAGACTCAACTCGTCCATCCCCAGAATATCAATCTCCACTGCCGTCCCCCGCTCCAACTCAGGCATCCCGCCCACCCGAGTCACCAGCGGCGCATTCGCGAACCGCACCAGATCGTCGCGCAACACGTGCGCCACCGTGCGGGTCACGCCGTGTTGCTTCAGCCAGCGCAGGCACCAGTAGCGTTCCATGGCGCTTTGGAACTCCGCCCACGCCGCGTATTGCGCATCGAATGCGCCGATGATCGCGAACAAGTCCGCGTCGCGCGGCTTGAACGGGGCCACCAGGCGGGCCGACACGCCATGTTCCACGGCGGCGATCAGTTGCCATTGGTTCACCAGATCGACATAGCGGCGCAGCGGCGACGTGCTCCAGGCGTATTGCGGCACGCCGATCGCCTCGTGCGGCAGCGCCTGCGTGCTCATGCGCACGCGCCCCGCCTGTTGCGAACGGTAGATGCCCGGCACGCCGTGCTGGTGCAGCAAGCCACCCCATTGGTTATTGGCCAGGATCATGTATTCGGCCACCATGCGGTCCAGCGGCGCATTGCGCTGGCGCGGCACCAGCCGCACCGGCGTGTCCGGATCGTCGGGATTGCCGTCCAGATAGAAGCTGTATTCCACCCGCGAATTGTTCTCGGGCTTGCCACGCACCTTCTCGCGTTGCGCCGACAGCGCCTGCGCCAGCTTCCACAGCGGACGCAGCCAGTGGCCATAGGGAATGTCCGCCGACGGGTCCGCCAGGCTGGCTTCCGTGACCTGCGCATCCAGCATGTTGTGGCGCAGGTTTTCTCGCACCACCACGCGCTCCAGGCGCGTCTCGGATTCAATGATCTCGCCCGTCTCCGGGTCGGCCACGACATACAGCGACAGCACCGGCACTTCGCGCCCGGCATCCAGCGAAAACGCCTTGATGACGTTGTCTGGCTGCATCGGAATCTTGTCGCCCGGCATATAAACCGTGGACAGACGGGCGCGTGCCAGCTTGTCGAACTCGCTGTCGCGGGTCACGGTCAGGCCGGGGGCGGCCACGTGCACGCCTACTCGCAGGCGCCCGTCGGGCAGCTCCGTGACGGACAGCGCGTCGTCGATTTCAGTGGTGGTGACATCATCCACCGAATAGATCTCGGCGTCCGACAGCGGCAGGTCGCGGTCGATGGGCGGCAGTTCCAGGTCGGGGAACGCCAGTCCGCGCGGGAAGTTCACCGCCAGGAAGCGGCGCTTGTGCAAGGCCAGCGCATGCGGCCAGGCGCCCAGCTCAAGCAGCAGGCGGTCCGGCGTCTTGCCCAGCTTGGCGCACGCGGCCTCCAGCGCCTTCCATTGCTGCGTATTCTTGTCCGGGCGGATCAGCAGGGACTCAGCAGCCTGGGCGATGGGTTCCGGCAGGCGGCCGGCGGCCATTTCGTCCACCCATTCCTGCTGCTGCTCGGCCTGGCGCTGCTTCTTGTCCAGCGCAGCCAGGGCGGCGGCCAGAATATCCGGCGGGGCAGGGCGGTAACGGCCCTTGCCGCGGCGATGGAAATAGGCCGGCGCGCTATGCAGGCGCATCAGCAGCGCGGCCTGCTCCACAGGCGTGGGGGCGTGGCCGAAATAGTCGGCAGCCAAGGCGGGCGTGTCGAATTCTTCCTGCGGCGCGCATTCCCATAGGAACTGCAGATCCAGCGTCTCGGCAACCTCGGCCGCCTGGCTCATCAGCGCCGCCGGCTCGGGCGCCGCGAAGTTGAACAGGGTGTTGGCGCGCTTGATCTTGCTGCGCTTGCCCGACTCCGATTCCACCTGCAGGCTGGCGTCGGTCTCGGACAGGATATTGCCGGCCTTGAAGCTGCCGTCGTCTTCGTAAAACACATACATGGTGGGGATCGTCCTGGGCGGCGCGCACGCGCCGCCTTGCGCAGCTATATAGAGTGTTGAGGTCTGGTACTGATTATTGGGCGCGAACCTGCCTGGCGCCAAGGGCGAATTCAAGCACCTCGGGCATCCATTGGGCGAAATCGGATAAACCGTGGTCGCTGCCCTGCACGATACGCTGGCGGCAACCCGCATAGCGATCGCGCATTTCGCGCCAATCCAGCACCTCGTCGCCGGTCGCCGCCACCAGGAAGTACCGGTCGGGCTGCGTGATGAGAGGGGCATGGATCGCCGCCAGTTCGTCCACATATTCGGGCAAAAAGACGAACGGCGCGTCGGAATGATACATGTGGTGTTCGCCGACCTGGGTGGCCAGGTCGCGCGCCGCCTCCACGGCCGGGTTCAGCAGGGCGGCCTGGCAGCCCAGTTGCTCGGCCAGCCAGGTGGCGTAGAAACCGCCTAGCGACGAGCCGACCACGGTCAGGGCGCGGGGACTATCCACGCCATCCAGCTGGCGCCGGGCAATGCCCATGGCCAGGTCGATCGCTTCCCTGGGGCTGGCGGGCAACTGGGGGCAGGTCCACTCGGCAGCCAGGCCGCGCTGGGCCATGGCGTCGGCCATCATCCTGGCCTTCATCGAAGTCGGCGAGGAACGAAACCCATGCAGGTAAAGGATCATGTCGTCGTTGTCCGGTGGCGGGCCGCCGTTCAGCCGCGCGCCTGCAAGGCGTCCAGCAGCTTGCCGTGGATGCCGCCAAAGCCGCCGTTGCTCATGACAAGCACTTGATCCCCGGGTCGGGCCGCGGCGGCCACGGCGGCGACCAAGGCGCCGATGTCATCGTAACTGGAAGCCCGGTCGCCCAGGGGGGCCAGGACGTCGGCCGGATTCCAGCCCAGCGCATGCTTGCCGTTGTGCGCGCCGAAGCAGAACACCAGGTCGGCATCGGCCAGGGCGTCGGGCAGGCGGGCGGCCATGGTGCCCAGCTTCATGGTGTTGGACCGGGGTTCCAGCACCGCCAAAATGCGTGCCGTCCCGACCTGGCGCCGCAATCCTTCGAGAGTGGTGGCGATGGCGGTGGGATGGTGGGCGAAATCGTCGTAGACCTTCACGCCGTTGACCGTGCCGCGCAGCTCCATCCTGCGTTTGACGCCGCCAAAGCGGGTCAGCGCGTCGATGCCTTGTTCCGCGGAGACGCCCACATGCTCGGCGGCGGCCAGGGCCGCCAACGCGTTCATGCGGTTGTGTTCCCCCGTCAGATTCCAGCGCACGGTGCCGACCGCCGCACCGTTGCGCAGCACGCCGAACGCTCCATCTGCGTCGGGCGGTGTGGCCTGCCAGCCGCCATCGGTGCCGAACGTGACGGTTTCCGACCAGCATCCGCGGGCAATCACGCGGTCGAGCGCTTCGGAATGTGCGGGACGCACGATACGCCCCGATCCCGGAATGGTGCGCACCAAATGGTGGAATTGGGTCTCGATGGCAGCCAGATCGGGGAAGATGTCGGCGTGGTCGTATTCCAGGTTGTTCAGGATCGCGGTGCGCGGGCGGTAATGGACGAATTTCGAGCGCTTGTCGAAGAAGGCGGTGTCGTATTCGTCCGCCTCGATCACGAAGGGCTGGCGCGCCGGGTCATAACGGGCCGACACGTGCAGATCCTGCGCCACGCCGCCGATCAAGAAATTGGGGGCCAGGCCGGCGGCTTCCAGCACCCACGCCAGCATCGAACTGGTGGTGGTCTTGCCGTGGGTGCCCGCCACCGCCAGCACATGCTGGCCGGGAAGGACGTTGTCGCCGAGCCATTGCGGGCCGGACACATAGCGCGCGCCTGATTCCAGGATGGCTTCCATCAGCGGATTACCCCGGCTGACCACGTTGCCGATCACGTACAGGTCGGGCTTGAGCGCCATCTGGTCGACGCCGAAGCCTTCGATCAGTTCGATTCCCTGTTCGGACAGTTGCGTGCTCATGGGCGGATACACGCCCGCATCGCAACCAGTGACCTTGTGTCCGGCGGCCCGCGCGATCAGCGCCAAGCCACCCATGAACGTACCGCAGATGCCAAGAATATGCAGGTGCATTGAAAACTCTCCTGTCCTGCATTGTATATATAGAGCGCCCCACGCCGCGCCGCGTTGCGTTGCCACTCGCTGCCCCCCAAGGGGGTATTTTCGTCTTGGGACGGCCCTGCGACAAAAAACAGCAGTAGCGGTTATGATCGCGCCATGAATCGACGCCTACTTCTTTCCGCCGGCGTGGCGGTTGCCGCCACGGTTGCGGGCGCTTTTACGTGGATGGGCCGCAAGCCCCAGGATTCCGCCGCTCCAGCCGAAGCGGGTGATCCCGTCGCCGGGCTGATGCAATTGCAGATGCCGGATTTGAACGGGGCGACCCATACGTTGGCCGGATGGAAAGGCCAACCGATGGTGGTCAACTTCTGGGCGACCTGGTGCGCGCCGTGCGTCAGGGAAATGCCCGAACTGGATGCCTTGCAGAAAAAATACCCGCATATTCGATTTGTCGGTATCGGCGTCGATTCGGCGGCGAACATGCAAAAATTCGTCGAGAAAGTGCAAGTTTCCTACCCGCTTTGGGTCATCGGCGCCGGGGCAATCGATACCTTGCGCAAGCTGGGGAACCCCAGTGGCGGCCTGCCTTTTACCATCGTTTTCAATGCAGATGGCGGAATTAATCGGAAAATACTGGGCGAAATCCAACCCGATGACTTGAATCAAACCCTCTCTGGTTTGAAGGCGTAAGTCTGTTGGACAAATAGTAGGAATTGGCGTAAAAAGCTGGTTTATCGGCTGTTTTGCCAACAATTGGCAATCCACTCATTGGCAAGCGCATGGCGCAAAACATACTGGTATTGCATGGCCCGAACCTGAACCTGCTTGGCACCCGGGAACCTCATATCTACGGCAGTTTGACCTTGCCCCAGATCAATGAGCGCCTGGAACTGCTTGCAGGCGAATTGGGCGCCAAGCTGTCAGCTTGGCAAGGCAATCACGAAGGCGCGCTGGTTGACCGCATTCAGGCGGCCCGGCAAGACGGCACAGACTTCATCATCATCAACGCGGCGGCTTATACGCACACCAGCGTCGCAATTCGCGATGCGCTGGCTGGGGTCGCGATCCCATTTATTGAAGTACATTTGTCCAATCTGTATAAGCGAGAGCCCTTCAGGCATCACTCTTATCTGTCCGACTTGGCGATAGGCCTTATCAGCGGCCTCGGCGCGGACGGCTACGAGGCGGCTCTGCGTTACGCAGTGCGGCACTGATCTCGCACCAACTCACAGCTTTTACATCTTATACGGCGCGGACCCCACGCTGGGACGCCGCCGACACTATCTCGGGAAGCAGCTTCTATGGACCTTCGAAAACTCAAAACCCTGATCGACCTGGTGGCTGAATCGGGTATCGCCGAGCTGGAAATCACCGAAGGCGAAGGCAAGGTACGCATCGTCAAGTTCTCGCAGACCTTGCAGCCGGTGGCGTACCACCAGCCCGAAGCCGGCGCCCACGCCGCGCCCGCAGCCCCGGCCGCGGCGCCTGCCGCGCCGGTCGCCGAAGCCGCCCCGGTCATTCAGGGCCATGTCGTGAAGGCGCCGATGGTCGGCACGTTCTACCGTTCGCCGAACCCGGGCGCGGCCCCGTTTATCGACGTGGGCGCCACCGTCAAGGAAGGCGATCCGCTCTGCATCATTGAAGCCATGAAGCTGCTCAATGAAATCGAAGCCGACAAGTCCGGCGTCATCAAAGAAATCCTGGTCGAAAATGGTGAGCCCGTCGAATACGGTCAACCCCTCTTCGTCATTGGCTGATAGCTGAAAATGTTCGAAAAAATCCTGATCGCCAATCGGGGCGAAATCGCCCTGCGCATTCAGCGCGCTTGCCGTGAGCTGGGCATTAAAACCGTGGTCGTGCACTCCGAGGCTGACCGCGAAGCCAAGTACGTGCGCCTGGCCGATGAATCCGTGTGCATCGGGCCCGCGCCGTCGCGTGACAGCTACCTGAACATGCCCGCCATCATTTCGGCGGCCGAAGTCACGGATTCCGAGGCAATCCACCCGGGTTACGGGTTCTTGTCCGAAAATGCCGACTTCGCCGATCGCGTCGAAAAGAGCGGCTTCGTCTTCATCGGTCCGCGTCCCGACACCATTCGCCTGATGGGCGACAAGGTCAGCGCCAAGCGCGCCATGATCGAAGCGGGCGTGCCGGTGGTGCCGGGTTCCGAGGGCGCGTTGCCCGAAGATCCGCAGGAAATCATCCGCATTGCACGCGAAGTCGGTTATCCGGTCATCATCAAGGCGGCAGGCGGCGGCGGTGGCCGCGGCATGCGCGTGGTGTACACCGAGGCCGCGCTGCTGAACGCCGTCACCATGACGCGTTCGGAAGCGGGCGCCGCGTTCAACAACCCGGAAGTCTATATGGAGAAGTTCCTCGAGAACCCTCGCCATGTGGAAATCCAGGTGCTGGCCGATGGCGGCCGCAACGCCGTCTGGCTGGGCGAACGCGACTGCTCCATGCAGCGCCGCCACCAGAAAGTCATCGAAGAAGCGCCGGCTCCCGGCATCGCCCGCCGCGCAATCGAGCGCATCGGCGACCGTTGCGCCGACGCTTGCCGCAAGATGGGCTACCGCGGCGCCGGCACGTTCGAATTCCTGTTCGAGAACGGCGAGTTCTATTTCATTGAAATGAACACCCGCATCCAGGTCGAACACCCGGTGACTGAACTGATCACCGGCATCGACCTGGTGCAGCAGCAGATCCTGGTCGCCGCAGGCGAGAAGTTCACGCTGCGCCAGCGCGATATCCAGTTCAAGGGCCATGCGATCGAATGCCGCATCAACGCGGAAGATCCTTTCCGCTTCGTGCCCAGCCCCGGCCGCATCACCAACTGGCATACGCCGGGCGGCCCTGGCGTGCGTATCGATTCGCATGCGTACAACGGCTACTTCGTGCCGCCGAACTACGATTCGATGATCGCCAAGGTCATCACCTACGGCGACACGCGTGACCAAGCGTTAGCCCGCATGCGCATCGCGCTGTCGGAAATGGTGGTGGAAGGCATTTCCACCAACATCCCGTTGCACCGCGAATTGTTGCAAGATGCCCGCTTCATCGAGGGCGGCACCAGCATCCACTATCTGGAAAACAAGTTGGCTCAGCGTCCCTGACCGACCACTAGGGGCCTCGCGGCCCCTTTTTGCCTTTGGGCGAACCCAAGGCAAACCCTTCGGGGGCCTTTTTAATTGTTTTACGGTCATCGGGCCGCGGCATCCGCCGCGGCCCGATGACCAGATGGAAGAATAATCATGCGTGAACTCGTGCTCCATTGCCTAGAGGCGCAAGCCGAAGCGTTGTCGGACGCGCTGCTGGAAGCGGGCGTGCTCTCCGTTTCCGTCGAAGACGCCGACTTCGGCACCGATGACGAACGTCCGCTGTTCGGCGAACCCGGCACCGAGCCCGACGTGCAGGCCTGGGACCGCAATCGCGTTGTCGCCTTGCTGCCCGACGGAGCCGATCCCGCGCAGATCATGGAAGAAGCCGCCGCGGCAGGCGAGCTGGACCCGACGCTGTTTGCCGGCTGGACCCTGCGCGACGTGCCCGATGCCGACTGGGTGCGCCTGACGCAATCGCAGTTTGGCCCCATCCACATCGCCGAACGCTTGTGGATCGTGCCCAGTTGGCACCGCGATAGCCCCGACGTGCCCGGCTTCGATCCGGCCGCCACGGGCGACGGCGCGATCCATATCGAACTGGATCCGGGCCTGGCCTTCGGCACCGGCAGCCACCCCACGACCCACCTGTGCCTGGCATGGCTGGAAGCCGACCTGCCGGCCGGCGCCACCTTGCTGGACTATGGTTGCGGTTCGGGCATTCTGGCAATCGCGGCCCGCAAGTTGGGCGCGGGTCCGACGCAAGCGGTGGACATCGACGCGCAGGCCGTGCAAAGCACCGCCTACAACGCCGAGGTCAACCGCGTTGAGCTGCAAGCCATGTTGCCCGACGCGCTGGCCGACGGCACGTTCCAGGTGGTCGTGGCCAACATCTTGTCCAATCCGCTGAAGGTGCTGGCGCCGATGCTGGCCGGACGCGTCGCCGCCGGCGGCCATCTGGTGCTGTCCGGCGTGCTGGAACGCCAGGCCGAAGAGGTGGCCGCTGCCTATGCGCCCTGGATCGCGATGTCGGTCTGGCGCGCACGCGACGGCTGGGTGTGCCTGCACGGCCAGAAGGCCTGAGCGGCGGTTCGGCTGGATCGCATATGGCCCTGACCACGCGCTGCCCCCAGTGCGGCACCTCGTTCAAGGTGGTGCCTGACCAACTCCGGGTCCGTAATGGCCTGGTGCGCTGCGGCGCTTGCTCCACCGTTTTCGACGGCCGGGCGTGCCTGCTACCGGCATCCGGCGCGCCGTCGGCCGTTCCAACCGTGCCGCCGGTCGTGGCGCCCGCTGCGGCGGCGGCTGCGCCGGTGCTGGCCGCGCCGCCTGTTGCGCATGCCGCACCCGCCGCACCTGCCGCGTCCGTCGCCGCGACGCCGCCGCGCTACGTTCCGACGCCACCACCGCCTTCCGAGGCGCCGCCGCCGCTGGCCCGCCCCTCCGCAGAGCCGCCTCGCCAGATCGCCCCATGGGAAGACGAGCCCATTCCGGCGGCCCCGTCGCCTGCGCCTATTCCGGCGTCCGCCGCACCCGGGGTATCCGCCGCGCCCGCCACGCCCATCCCGTCCGCCGCGCCTGCCGTGCCGCCGTCCGTGCTGCGCGGCCGCGAAGACATTCGCCGGCGCACCGAGCCGGATGACGACCTGCCGGAAAATGATCTGGACGAGGAAGACGAGGACGACGCCGACCTGCGCGATGACGCCCGTCACGCCAGCTTCGTGCGCCATCCGGAGCCGCTCCGCGACCCCGCGCCGCGTTGGGCGCCACCGGCGCCAATGGCACCACCGGCACCACCGGCCCCACCGGCCCCACCGGCTCCGCCGACGTCACGCAACGAGCCCGTCATCGCATCGCGCGCCACGGAACCGGTCGTTGATCGGGATGCCCGGCGCCACGGCGCTCCGCCCGCCGAGCCGTCCTTCGCCGACGACGCCCGCGATAACGAAGACGATCACTACCTTGAAGACGATCCATTCGATGCCCGCCCGGATGGCCATCGTGACGATCACCGCGACGCCACCCCGCACGACTACCGCATCCGCGCCGACGAGGATGCCGACGGCGAACTCGACGACGATACGCGCGAACCGGTCTTGGGCGAGGCGCGCACCCGCTATTCCAGCGCGACCGACGTGGGCCGTGCGCCGCCCGAGTTCCTGGACCAGGATCGGCAGGCGCGCCGAGGCCTGTTGCGCAAAGTCTGGGGCTATGCCTGCCTGCTGGGCTTGATCGCGCTGGGCCTGCAACTGGTGTACGCCTACCGCACCGACATTGCCAATTCCGTGCCGGCCTTGCGGCCCGTGCTGGACATCGCGTGCAAGCCGCTGGGCTGCACGGTCGGATACGCCCGGCGCCTGGAGCGCATCGCGATTTCCTCGTCGTCGCTGCAGCCGCCGCCGGGCGCCGCCGCGATCGATGATGGCCGCACCCGGCTGGTGTTGAACCTGGTGCTGCGCAATCGCTACGACAAGCCGCAGCATTGGCCAGCCCTGGTGCTGGATCTGACCGATTTGTCGGATACGGTGGTCGTTCGTAAAGTGCTGAAGCCCGAAAACTACCTGACGCCCGATCAGTTGAGCGGCCCGTTTGGCCCGGCTGGCGAACTCAAGATCTCAGTGCCCATTGAAGTGACTGGCGTGCAGGTCAATGGCTACCAACTCGATAAGTTCTTTCCTTAAAGGATGACAAGCATGGCAACCCCCGTCCTGGTTTGCGGCTCGATGGCGTTCGACACGATCGCGGTGTTCGAAGGCCGCTTCAAAGAGCACATTCTTCCTGACCGCATCCAATCGCTCAGCGTGTCGTTCCTGGTGCCCAGCATGCGCAAGGAATATGGCGGCTGCTCGGGCAACATCGCCTACAACATGAACCTGCTGGGCGGCAAACCCGTGCCGGTGGCAACCGTGGGCGAAGACGCTGGCGAATACATGGAACGCCTGTCGGGTCTGGGCATCGACACCAGCCGCGTCAAGGTCGTGCCGGACACCTTCACCGCGCAATGCTTCATCACGACCGACCTGGACGACAACCAGATCACCGCCTTCCACCCGGGCGCCATGTCGTTTGCCGCGGAAAACGATCTAAGCGATGCGGACGCGGCGTGGGCCATCGTGGCGCCGGATGCCAAGGAAGGCATGTTCGCGCACGCCGAACGCCTGCACCGCCGCGGCATTCCGTTCATTTTCGACTTGGGGCAGGCTATGCCCTTGTTCGACGGCGCCGACCTGGACCGCATGCTCAAGCTGGCGCAGGCGTTGACCGTCAACGATTATGAAGCGGGCATCGTCGAGCAGCGCACGGGCCGCAGCGTGGCCGATATCGCCACCACGCTGCAAGCCGTGGTGGTGACGCGCGGCGCCGAAGGCGCAACGCTGTACATCGGCGGCAAGACCGTCCAGATCGCACCGGTGCGTGCCTCGCAAGTCGTCGACCCGACGGGTTGCGGCGACGCGCAGCGCGGCGGCCTGCTCTATGGCTTGACCAGCGGTTGGAACTGGGAAGACAGCTGCCGCCTGGGCAACGTCATGGGCGCGATCAAGATTGCGTCTCGCGGCCCGCAGAACCACGCGCCGTCGCGCGCGGATATCGACGCCGTGCTGCACGCGACCTACGGCATCCATCTGCCTGCCTGATTCGCTTTGCTCCTTGGGAACCACGATGCGGTGCAATGGTCGAATCCGCATCGTGTTCCGCAAGGCGGCTTGTTGGCCGCCGTGATCTAAACGCTGTTTTCGGCCTTTGGCTGTGAGTTTCAGTGTGTTGCAGCCGCGGGCGCCGCTTGTTCCGGGCAGAGTATTATGATCAACAGTCGTCGGCAGTGCCCGATCGAGGAGTCCAAATGAACCAAAGCAAATCTCTTTCCCTGGTGACGCCACGTACGGGTCGATGGTTGGCCATCGCAGCCGTCGTGACATCGATGGCTGTGCTGGGCGGTTGCGCGAATCGCAGCGCGTCCAGTGGGGTGTACAGCTACGATCAAGCCCAGCGTGAGCAGATCGTCCGTACAGGCACGGTCACGGGCGTGCGCCCGATCGTGATCCAGAACGATAAATCCAGCGGTGTCGGCATGTTGGCCGGCGGCGCATTGGGCGGCGTGGCAGGCAACGCCATCGGTGGCGGCACGGGCCGCACCATCGCCACGGTCGGCGGCGCGATTCTGGGCGCCCTGGCGGGTAACGCCGTGGAAAACCGCGTCGGCACGAATTCCGGCTATGAAATCACCGTGCGTCTGGATAACGGCGAAACCCGCGTGGTCGCTCAGGAAGCCGATGTGCCCGTCAGCGTGGGCCAGCGCGTCCAAGTGATCAGCGGCGCCGGTCCGACCCGCGTCACGCCGATGTAATCGGCAAGCCTGATTAGAAAAGCCCGCGCAAGCGGGCTTTTTTTTTTGCCCGGGCCAGGCTGGGGGCGGCCATTCCACGCTCTTTGTTTTTGCCCGAAAATCCAGGCGTCGAATATCGGGGCCAGGGGCAGAAGCCCGGAAAGGACGCCGCGATTTGTCGTTCTGCCGCAACGCAGCACCCGGGATTTACCCGCAAGCGTTACGTTTCCCAGCCATTTCTCGCTATTTACCCCAAAAGTTTCATGGCGATTCGACGGCCGAAATGCAATGATTGCGCCTGCGATCGGCATCGCGATTCGATTTTGATGTAACTAAGTGCATCCTGAAGCCGGTCTGGATCGCTGAGCCGTCAGTTGAGTTTCAGCATTTTTCTGTATCCTCGTTGTCCTGGATCCCAGGGGATGGGGATGTTTTGCCCACGAGGCAACCTGCACTGTCTATGCATACCGAGCAAGAACTCCACACCAAGATCGGCGAGATCGTCGAGTCGATCGTCATGAAGAAAGTCACCCCCGATACGCAGTTGATTGCCACTGGCCTGGTTGATTCCCTGGCCGCGGTGGACATCACGCTGGCCGTCGAGTCGGAGTACGGTTGCAGCATCCCGGCTCCCGAGATCGCCGAGCACCTCCAGTCGGTCCGCACGCTTGCCGGCTATGTCGCTGCCCATACTTCGTAATACGCAGTTGTGGTCCCACGTCGCGGCCGCCGCGACTGCCGTAGCACTGGCGATCGGGGCGTACTGCGGCGCGGATGACTTGCTCAGCCGCATCGTGACACCGACGTCGACCCCGTCCGTGGCCGCGGCCGGCAAAAGCAACTACCTGCCCAACCTGGGGCCGGACTGGGGCACGCAACACGTCAACCTGAATCGCCTGGGCAACGCCCTGAGCGACGGCACGCTGGTTGTGTTGGGATCGTCCGAACTGTCCAGCCATGACCTGCGCTTCGTGCCTTACCGCTTTTTTCCGGAAGAGCTGAAGGTGCCGACGTTGGCCTATGGCCACGCCATGTTCCAGTCCTATGGCATCGTCAGCGTGCTGGAATCCGTGGCGAATTCGCTGACGCCGAACACACGGCTGGTCATCATGGTGTCGCCCGCCTGGTTCGCCTCGGGCGGCCAATTGCCGCGCAGCGCGTTCGCCGAACACGTGACGGGCCCGGTCTGGGACCGCCTGTGGGACCAGCCGAACACGCGCGAACAGATGCAGAACTGGATCAGCGACAACGCCAACTGGGGGCTGCTGTGGTTGATCGCCAACGGCCAGGTCGCCGAGCTCAAGGATAAGCTGTCGCTGTGGTGGCATGCCCGTAAAGAGCCTGCGCCGGACCGTCCGCGCAGCAAGCTGTCGGTGCCGGCGCACCGTTTCGTCGCCTGGCCGTCGTCCGCCCGTCTGAACGCAGGGCAGTGGAGCCGGCTGACGCATCAGGCGCGCGAAGTCGAGCGCGGCTTGGGCGGCAACAATCCCTACGACGTCCGCGACGACTACTACAAGCAGTACCTGGCGCCGCTGTATTCGCCGGCGCGCAACGAATTCGCCGACGTAGACCCGATCACCCGCACCGAGCTGGGCGATCTGTCGCGCGTCATGGCCTTGCTGCAACGACGCAAGGTGAAGGCGTATTTCGTCATTCAGCCGTTCAATCCCAAGCTCATCCTGGATGTCGAGCGATTCGACCCGGTGGTGGCTGCCATTACGGGCATGTGCCAGCGGTATCAGATGGGTTGCCTGGATCTCTACAGCATCCCGTTCGAACCCGGCATGGTGCGCGACGACATGCATCTGGCCGAACTCGGCTGGGCGATGGCGGACCAAGGCATTGCGGAGTACTTTTCCCGATGAAATTCTTTCGAAAAGAGGGCGCCGGGCGCCGTTTCTTCTGGCACCTGTGCCTGTACATCGGGGTGATCCTGGTGTTCGTGCTCCAGGCGCAGCCCACCACGGGCAGCGGCGGACCGATCAAGGTCGAATTCCAGTATCAGCAGTTCTGACCACGCCATGGAATTGTTCGCAAGCTTGAGCTTTTTCGGCGGGGCCCTGTTCGGGGGCCTTGGCCTGTTGGCGTACCGGTCCTTCGGCATGCCGTTCCGTATCGGCTACCGCCACATCATCGGCGTGGTCTGCCTGGGCGTGTGGATGGCAGTGTTCTGGGCGCGTCCCTATCAACCCATCGCGCTGCTGGCCATTTCGGGCAGCGCGCTTTGGGCCGTGCGCCGCAACTACATCCCCACCTGGCTGGCCGTCATCATCACGATGACGCCGCTGCTGCTGGTGAAGACGGGCGTGTCGCACCTGGGCGCCATGCTGGGACTGTCGTTCGCGACCTTCCGTGCCATCGACGTGCTGCTGTTCGCGCAGCGCAACGAACGCGTGTCGCCGCTGGATTACTTCATCTATCTGTTCTTCCCGCTGACGCTGCTGGCCGGCCCGATGTACCGCTGGCGCAATTTCCAGGCGGACCTCAAGCGCGGCTACGAAGGCGTGAACCTGAGCACCTGGCTGACCGGCCTGGAACTGATCATGCTGGGCGTCATCCAGAAGTTCGGGCTGGCCGAACTGATCTGGCGCTACGGCTTGTCCACGCTGGACGCGCACGACTATTCGTTCACGGGCGTGGCGTTGAACGCGTCGCTCTACAGCGCCTACCTGTTCTTCGACTTTGCCGGCTATTCGACGATGGCGATCGGCATCGGCATGCTGTTCGGCTTTACCTTGCCGATCAACTTCCGCAACCCGCTGGCGACGTTGAATCCGCAGGACTTCTGGCGTCGCTGGCACATCAGCCTGTCGGAGTGGCTGCGCGACGTGGTGTTCATGCCGATCTACAAGGCCTTGAGCAAGACCAAGTTCTTCGGCCGTCACCGCATGGCGGCGCAGAACATCGGCATCTTCGCGACGCTGCTGGCGATGGGCGTCTGGAACGGCCTGTCGCTGCACTACATTGTCAGCGGCCTGATGTTCGGCGCGTATTCGGTGGGCCATAACCTGCTGATCAACGCCTCGCGCACGCGTCCCGCCCTGCAGGCCGCCTTGGCGCAGCCTGTCATGCGCTTCTTGGGCCGCGTGCTTACCTTGATTCTGGCCGCGCTGGCGCTGTACGTGTTCAGCGGCCGCAGCCCCATCTGACGCCGGGAGTTTCGGCATGCGTTTCGACCTGAAGTCCTTCCAATTCGTCGACACCGACGTGGCCCCCGACGCGCTGGCCGTCGCCGGCGCCGACCGCAGCCTGACCTGGGCGCAATTGCGCGCGGAAGCGGCCGCCTGGGCCGACGAGGCGCGCAAGAACGGCGCCGCGCCGGATGTGCCGGTGGCCATCTACGGGCATAAGGAAGCGTCTTTCTTCGTCGCGATGGTCGGCGCTTTGCTGATCGGTGCGCCGTTCGTGCCGGTGGATACCATCTACCCGGCGGAGCGCCTGCGCCGCATTGTCGAGATCGTCCGCGCCGCTGCCGTCTATGATGCGGCGTCCGGCACGTTCACATCGGGCCAGGGCGCTGAACTGGCCGAGCGCGGGCTGGCTTATGTCATGTTCACGTCCGGCAGCACGGGCGACCCGAAGGGGGTGCAGATCGGCCGCGAAAGCGTCGGCCTGCTGGGCGACTGGATGCTGGGCAGTTTTGGTTTGGGCGATGCGCCCGTGTTCATGAACCAGGCGCCTTTCAGCTTCGACTTGTCCATGTACGAGGTGTTTGCCACGTTGGCGTCGGGCGGCGCCTGCGTGCTGAACGCGCGCCAGCAGATCGCGGCGGCGGGCGATTGGATGCCCCGCCTGGCCCAGCATGGCGTGACGGTCTGGGTATCCACCCCGTCGTTCGCGCACCAGCAATTGGCCAACCGCGATTTCTCGCCGGCCAGCTTGCCGGCGTTGCGCACGTTTCTGTTTTGCGGCGAGCCGCTGCCGTCGGCGCTGGCCAAGAAATTGCGCCAGCGTTTCCCCGGCGCCGTTATTCTGAATACGTATGGCCCCACGGAAGCCACCGTGGCCACCACGTGGATCGAAGTCACCGATGCGGTTCTGGCCGCGCATGACCCGCTGCCGGTGGGGCATGCCAAGCCGGACAGCGTGCTGATCGTGGATGAAGGCGAAATCTGCATCGTGGGCGACCACGTCATGCGGGGATACCTGAACCGTCCCGATCTGAACGAGGCCAAGCTCTACACCTATGCCGACGGCCGCCGCGCTTTCCGCACGGGTGACCTCGGGCAGATGGAGGCGGGCGGTCTGCTGTTCTGCCGCGGCCGCATGGATGACCAGATCAAGCTGAATGGCTATCGCATTGAACTCGCCGAGATCGATGAGGCCCTGCATGCCTTGCCGGGCGTGGAGGGCGGCGCGTGCGCGGTGCTGCGCCGGCCTGACGGCACGGCGGTTCGCCTGATTGGTTTCGTGGCGGAAGCGGGCGAAGCGGCCGAGCAAGCGCGCTTTCTGGCGCCCGATGCGCTGGGGGGATGGAAAGAGCGGCTGGCCCAACGGCTGCCGCCGTACATGGTGCCGTCCGAGCTGGTGGCTTGCCCGGCGCTGCCGATGTCGAACAACCATAAGATCGACCGCAAGAAGCTGGTCGAGATCTACGCCGGCATCCCGGCGTAGCCTGGCAAAGGGGCGGGGCGCTGCGCCCCGCGCCTTACAGCCCCATCATGCGCTGGCTGAGATTGCTAAGCACCATCAGCAGCACTTGCGCCACGATCAGCAGCACCAACGGCGAAAAGTCGATCGCGGTGCGCGGCAGCAGGCGCCGGATCGGATCCAGCATGGGGGCGGTCAGCGATTGCAGCAGCGGCATCATGGGCGCCATCGGGTTGACCCACGACAGCACGGCCTGGATCAGCGTCAGCCAGACCACCAGATTCAGCGCCCATTTAATGGCCATCAGCAGGGCCGAGCCCATGGCTGCGGGCAGCAGGGCAGCGGGGATCAGTGCGCCGATGGACACCAGCCAGATCAGCACGATATAGGCCAGCGCGGCCAGCCACGTGGAGACCAGGCTCGTCCAATCGATCTTGTTGCCCGCGGGGATGATCTTGCGCAGCGGCATCACCAGCCAATTCGTGGCTTGGTAGATGGCGCGCGAAAGCGGATTGAAGGGGTGAAGGCGGATCGCGTGCATCCAGGCGCGGGCAATCAATGCGGCGCCGAACAGCGTGAACACGATTTCGAGGAGAAAGCG
Source organism: Achromobacter marplatensis (assembly GCF_049060505.1). Classification (GTDB taxonomy): domain Bacteria; phylum Pseudomonadota; class Gammaproteobacteria; order Burkholderiales; family Burkholderiaceae_B; genus Achromobacter; species Achromobacter marplatensis_A. Next base: position 133,138 of record NZ_JBMGRB010000014.1, on the reverse strand, counting down.
GAAGATATCACCGAGCATGGACGCGATCACCGAAAAAAGAAGGAATCAATTGTCTCACGGCATGATGGTTCTGAGCCGCCGCCGCAGCCACGAAAAAGCCGCCCGGCACGCCGGGCGGCTCTGGTGAAGCCAGGGCTTCAACCGTCCTGATTACGGACGGCCACCCGTCGGGAACGGCCACGACGCGGCGGGGTTCAGCGCGGTCTTCGCGCCCGGGGCAGCAGCCGTCGACGACGGAGGCGTTGCGGGCTTCTTCGGAGCGGCTTTCTTTGCAGCAGGCTTCTTGGCAGCGGCGGGCTTGGCAGCAGCAGCCGGCTTGGCGGCAGCAGGAGCCTTCTTCGCAGCAGGAGCCTTCTTGGCAGCGGGAGCCTTCTTGGCTACGGCCTTCTTGGCAACAGCCTTTTTGGCGGCAGGCGCCTTCTTGGCAGCGGCCTTTTTGGCGGGGGCCTTCTTGGCTACCGCTTTCTTGGCAACCGCCTTCTTGGCGGGGGCCTTCTTGGCTACCGCTTTCTTGGCAACGGCCTTTTTGGCGACGGCCTTCTTGGCTACCGCTTTCTTGGCGACGGCCTTTTTGGCGACGGCCTTCTTGGCAACCGCCTTCTTGGCGACAACCTTCTTGGCTACCGCTTTCTTGGCGACGGCCTTTTTGGCGACGGCCTTCTTGGCTACCGCTTTCTTGGCGACGACCTTCTTGGCTGCCGGCTTCTTGGCGGCAACCTTCTTCACTGCCGGCTTCTTGGCGGCGGCGACTTTCTTGACAGCTACCTTCTTGACAGCGGCTTTCTTGGCCGGTGCGGCCTTTTTAGCGACTGCCTTCTTGGCGGCGGCGGGCTTCTTCACCGCTGCTTTCTTTACGGCTTTCTTGGCTGTTGCCATGGTCATGCTCCTTAGGTTCAGGGGTCCCAGAACTTAAACCCGTGCCCCGACTCGCCAACAAGGCGAACCGTGCCCGGGCTATTCATCGGCGCATGCCGCTGTTCTGTGCGAGCAACAGCTACTACGGTTTGCGCTAATGAATTCGGCACAGCCATTTGATATGGCCCCCGCTCCTTTGGCGCGAGCCATTTCAAATGGCGCCGATCGGCTGCCTGATCACAGGTTGCCGACCGCTTGTTCTACGTGTTCGAAATGCCTCCAAGCCGCGCCTTTGGCTCGCCGCCCCCGAGGGGGTGCGGTTTGCCTTGGGCGGCCCGGCGACAAAACACCCTGACCGAGGAGAGTGTCATCAAGCCTGTCGCGAACGCGACGCTCCTTGGAAATCTGGAGCGTGCCCGCGCCGGGCCTGATGACGAACTGCTTTTACTCCCAGCTCAGCGTGCCACCGGTTTGGTATTCGATCACGCGAGTTTCAAAAAAGTTGCGTTCCTTTTTAAGATCGATCATTTCCGCCATCCAAGGGAAGGGATTTTCTTCCTGCGGGTACAGCGGTTCGATACCGATTTGCTGGCAACGACGGTTGGCGATGAAGCGCAGGTAGGATTTGAACATAGGTGCGTTCAAGCCCAACACGCCGCGCGGCATCGTGTCTTCGGCGTAAGCGTATTCGAGTTCGACCGCTTTGCGGAAGAGTTCTCGAATTTCTTCGCGGAATTCCGGCGTCCACAGATGCGGATTTTCCAGTTTGACGGTGTTGATCAGGTCGATGCCGAAGTTGCAGTGCATGGATTCATCGCGAAGGATGTACATGTACTGTTCGGCGGCGCCGGTCATCTTGTTCTGGCGGCCAAGCGCCAGGATCTGCGTGAAGCCCACGTAGAAGAACAGGCCTTCCATCAGGCATGCGAAGACGATCAGGGACTTCAACAGCGTCTGGTCGGCTTCGGGCGTGCCCGTCTTGAAGTGGGGGTCCGCGATCGCGTCGATGAACGGGATCAGGAACTCGTCTTTGGCGCGGATGGACGGAACTTCGTTGTAAGCGTTGAAGATCTCGGCTTCGTCCAGGTCCAGGCTTTCGACGATGTATTGATAGGCGTGCGTGTGGATCGCTTCTTCGAATGCCTGACGCAGCAGGAACTGGCGGCATTCAGGCGCCGTGATGTGGCGATAGGTGCCCAGCACGATGTTGTTCGCGGCCAGCGAGTCGGCCGTGACGAAGAAACCCAGGTTGCGCTTGACGATGCGGCGCTCGTCCTCGGTGAGCCCGTTCGGGTTCTTCCAGAGGGCGATGTCGCGCGACATGTTGATCTCTTGCGGCATCCAGTGGTTGGCGCAAGTGGCCAGATACTTTTCCCACGCCCACTTGTACTTGAAAGGCACAAGTTGATTGACGTCGGTTTCGCCGTTGATGATGCGCTTGTCAGCAACCTTTACACGTTGCGAGGTCGCGGCGCCGCTCGTGGCGAGGCCAGCCGCGTGTTCAGGCGCGGCGGGCGTCGGCATGGCGGTGTCGCCGAATACACCGGTCGCCGCCCGGACTTCGGGCGCAGCCTGCCCACCGCCCGCGGGGGCGGGGGTCTTTGCAGGTTGCGTGGCGAGGGTGTCGTCTTCCCAATTAATCATGATTCAATTCTCCGGAGGCGGTTATTGGCAGGCTTCGCACTCTTCGAAGCCGGGGTCGCCCGGCCGCATGGTGCAAACCGCCCCGAGAACTTCGGGTTCCGGCAAAACAGGTGCGGTGCCCACGGCCGCAGCCGTGGATTGGCCACCGGCAGTGACGGCGTTCAGTTCGCCGCCGCGGCCCGTGGATTTCTCGGCGCTGGTGGCGCCCAAGGTGCGCAGGTAGTACGTCGTCTTCAGACCACGCAGCCATGCCAGCTTGTAGGTGTCATCCAGCTTCTTGCCCGATGCGCCCGACATGTAGATGTTCAGCGACTGGGCTTGATCGATCCACTTCTGACGGCGCGACGCGCATTCCACCAGCCAGCTCGGTTCGACTTCGAACGCGGTGGCGTAGAGTTCGCGGAGTTCGGAAGGTACGCGATCGATGCGGGACAGGCTGCCGTCGAAGTACTTGAGGTCGGCGACCATGACTTCGTCCCAGAGACCGAGTTTCTTCAGGTCACGCACGAGGTAATCGTTAACGACCGTGAACTCGCCGGAGAGATTCGATTTGACGTACAAGTTCTGGAAAGTAGGTTCGATGCACGCAGATACACCAATGATATTGGAAATAGTCGCGGTTGGGGCAATTGCAACGCAATTGGAGTTGCGCATGCCGTGCTGTTTGATGCGCGCGCGCAACGTATCCCAATCGAGCGAGCTCGATTCATCGACTTCAACATGGCCGCCGCGTTCATCGCGCAGCATCTTCAACGTGTCTTGCGGCAAGATGCCACGCGACCACAACGAACCTTCATACGACTGATAGCGGCCGCGTTCTTCGGCAAGCAAGCTCGATGCGAAGTAGGCGTGATAGCACACCGCTTCCATCGAACGATCGGCGAATTCAACAGCGGCTTGCGATGCGTAAGGCACGCGCATCATCTGCAGGCAATCCTGGAAGCCCATGATGCCCATGCCCACCGGACGATGGCGCGCGTTGGAATTGCGGGCCTTCTCGACGGCGTAGTAGTTGATGTCGATGACGTTGTCGAGCATGCGCATCGCGATGCTGACGGTGCGCTTGATCTTGTCGTGGTCCAGTTCGAAACCGCCGCCGGCTGCCGGCTTCATGTGCGCGACCAGGTTCACGGAACCCAGGTTGCACACCGCGATTTCGGATTCGTTCGTGTTCAGCGTGATCTCGGTGCAGAGGTTCGAGCTGTGGACGACACCCACGTGCTGCTGCGGCGAACGGATGTTGCACGGATCCTTGAACGTGATCCACGGGTGGCCGGTTTCGAACAGCATCGACAGCATCTTGCGCCACAGCGTCAGCGCCGGCATCTTCTTGTAGAGCTTGAGCTCGCCGCTGGCGACGCGCTTTTCGTAGCCGATGTAGGCTTCTTCGAATTCGCGGCCGACCTTGTCGTGCAGGTCAGGGCAGTCGGACGGCGAGAACAGCGTCCATTCGCCGGCTTCCATGACGCGCTTCATGAACAGGTCGGGAATCCAGTTCGCCGTGTTCATGTCGTGCGTGCGGCGGCGTTCGTCGCCGGTGTTCTTGCGCAGTTCCAGGAATTCTTCGATGTCCAGGTGCCACGATTCCAGGTACGTGCAGACCGCACCCTTGCGCTTGCCGCCCTGGTTCACCGCGACGGCGGTGTCGTTGACGACCTTCAGGAACGGGACGACGCCCTGGCTTTCGCCGTTGGTGCCCTTGATGTGGCTGCGCAGCGCGCGGACCGGGGTCCAGTCGTTGCCCAGGCCGCCGGCGTATTTGGCCAGCAGCGCGTTTTCCTTGATGGCGTCGTAGATGCCTTCCAGATCGTCCGAGACGGTGGTCAGGTAGCACGACGACAGCTGCGAGTGCAGCGTGCCCGAGTTGAACAGCGTCGGCGTCGAGCTCATGAAGTCGAACGAGGACAGGATCTCGTAGAACTCGATGGCGCGCGTTTCGCGGTCGGCTTCGCGCAGCGCCAGGCCCATGGCCACGCGCATGAAGAAGACCTGCGGCAGTTCGATGCGGGTGCCGCGGATGTGCAGGAAGTAGCGGTCGTACAGCGTCTGCAGGCCGAGGTAGCCGAATTGCAGGTCGCGCTTGGCGTTCAGGGCCTTACCCAGGCGGGTCAGGTCATAGTTGGCCAGTTCGGGCGACAGCAGGCCGGCTTCGATGCCGCGTGCGATGAACGTGGGGAAGTATTCGGCGTAACGCGCGCCCATGCCGTCTTGCGACACTTCTTCGCCCAGCACTTCCTTGCGGATCGTGTGCAGCAGCAGACGGGCGGTCACCTGGCTGTAGGCCGGGTCTTTTTCGACCAGCGCGCGCGCGGACAGGATGGCGGACTTGAACACTTCGTCGACGGGGATGCCGTCGTACAGGTTCTTGACCGTTTCCTTCAGGATGGTTTCGCTGTCGATGAATTCGTCCAGGCCTTCGCCGGCGGCGACGATGGTCGCGCGCAGTTCAGCCAGGTCCAGCGGACGGCGCACGCCGGCATCGGTCACGTTCAGCACGTGTTCCTGCGGGGCGGCGGCGGCCTTGTCCTGACCTTCGGCGGCAGCGGCGGCGGCGCGCTCTTGCGTGCGCTTCTCGCGGTACAGCACGTAGGCGCGGGCCACGTCGTGTTGGCCCGAGCGCATCAAGGCCAGTTCGACCTGGTCCTGGATGTCTTCAATATGGAACGTGCCGCCGTTGGGGCGGTTGCGCACCAGGGCGTTCACGGCCTGGCTGGCCAGGTTCTCGACCAGTTCACGCACCCGGGCGGACGCGGCGCCCTGGCCACCGTTCACGGCCAGGAAGGCCTTGGTCATGGCGATGGCGATCTTGCTGGGTTCGAACCCGACCACCGAGCCATTGCGGCGAATGATGTTGTAACTGGCCCATTGCCCGCCATTGGCGTCGGCAGGGGAATCGGTTTGCGAGGGCGGCACGGCCGAAGGCCGGGTCACAGAGGCGATCGTAGTCTGCATGGAAGCTCCTGTGCGAAAACGCGTAGATAGCGACATGACGACGGTCATGTCAGGTACGAATGTGGATCTTTTGAGGGGGTCGGAACGCTTGGACGGACTAGTCCAAAAGGCGTGGCCGACGAGAATCAGCGCTTAGGCGACCACAACATGTAGTGTAGCACCCCTCGTTGGACACTAATTCTAGTGATCGAGAACTACAGGGACAAGAAGAAGATATGACGAAGCTCACAAAAGATTGTTACTAAATGCACTGGGCGCGCCCAGTAAGGCGCGCCCAGGAGAGGACCGCTCAGAGCGAATGTTTATGCGGTTTTCCGCAGGGGCATGTCGCGCGGGGCCGGTGCCATATAGCTTTGCATCAATCGACCCAATTCCGTCCGATACTTCTCGACGTTCGAAGCCTTCACGTGGCCGTAGCCGCGGATGGTTTCTGCAAGGCCGGCGATTGTAGCCGCTTGCGCCAGCTTGTCCCGGCTCAACCCTACAAGCAACTGGTCTATGGTCTGGCGGTACTCGCCGATCAGCGCGCGTTCCATTTTTCGCTCGGCGGTACGGCCGAAGGGGTCGAACCACGTGCCGCGCAGGCCCTTCAGGCGGGTCAGCAGTTTCAGCGCGGTCATGGTTCGCGGGCCCAGCGTCATCTTGCGCGGCACGCCGGTGCGCGGGTCCTTGCGCGCGAAGATCGGCGGCGCCATATGGAAGCGCAGGCTGTAGTCGCCTTCGAACTGGCCCTTTAATTGCGCCTGAAACGCCTCGTCCGTGTACAGGCGCGCCACTTCGTACTCGTCCTTGTAGGCCATGAGCTTGAACAGGCCACGGGCCACCGCCATCGCCAGGCGCGGCGTCTTGGCGTCGGGCGCCAGTTCGCGTTCACGGGCCGCGACGGCCTCGACCACGTCCTGGTATTGGCGGGCATAACCGGCGTCCTGATAGGCGGTCAGGTCCGCGATACGGCGCGCCACGGCCCGTTCGAAGGTCTCGGGCACATGTAGCTGGACCACCTGGGCGTGCGGGCGCAGGGCGCTATCCAGTGCGTCGGGCTGATGCGCGGCCAGGCGGCCGCTGTCGAACGCGGCGCGGTTGGCCGCGACCGCCACGCCGTTCAACTCGATGGCGCGGTTGATGGCGGCCTGCGACAACGGCACGCCGCCGCGCTGCCACGCATAGCCCAGCATGAACATGTTGGACAGGATGCTGTCGCCGAACAGGGCCAGCGCGGCTTCGTGCGCGTCGATGGCGGCGGTGTTTGCCTCGCCCGCCGCGTGGCGGATCTTGGCCAGTAGCGCTTCGGGACGCATGGCGGCATCGGGGTTGCGGGTGAAATCCGATACCGGCGCCACATAGGTGTTGACGGTGACTTGCGTGTGCCCGCGGCGCAGCGCGCCCAGCGAATCCGGCGCGACCGAGGCCACCGGGTCGCACAGGATGGCGGCGTCGGCCTGCTGCCAGTCCAGGCGCACCGGGCCGGCCGGCGCGCCCGCGGGCGCCAGGCGAATGTGGCTGACGACCGTGCCGCCCTTCTGCGCCAGGCCGGTCAGGTCCAGCACCGCCGCCGACAGGCCCTCCAGGTGCGCGGCCATCGACACGATGGCGCCGATGGTGATGACGCCGGTGCCGCCCATGCCCGCGACCAACAAACGGTAGGGGCGGTCAAGCGAGGGCGTGGCCGGCAGCGGCAGTTGCCCGATCAGTCGTTGCAGGCGTTCTTGGTCGGTCTTGGGCGCCGCGCTCTTCCTGGGCTTGCCGCCCATGACCGACACGAAGCTGGGGCAGAAGCCCTCGGCGCACGAGTAATCCTTGTTGCAGCTGGACTGGTCGATGGCGCGCTTGCGGCCATAGGGCGTTTCCAGCGGCACGACCGACAGACAGTTCGATTGCACGCCGCAGTCGCCGCAGCCCTCGCACACGGCGCTGTTGATCAGCATGCGGCGCGCGGGATCGGGAAATTGGTTCTTCTTGCGGCGCCGGCGCTTTTCGGCCGCGCAGGTTTGGTCGTGGATCAGCACGGTCACGCCGGGAATCTCGCGCAGTTCGCGTTGCAGCGCGTCGAGCTCGCGGCGGTGGTGCACCGCGATGTTCGGCCCCAGGTCCACGCCTTGGTACTTTTCGGGTTCGTCGCTGGTGACGACGATGCGCGCCACGTTTTCGCCGCGCAACTGCTGGCAGATCTGCGGCACCGAGATCGGTCCGTCCACCGGCTGTCCGCCGGTCATCGCGACGGCGTCGTTGAACAGGATCTTGTAGGTGATGTTGGCCCCGGCGGCCACGGCCTGGCGGATCGCCAGATAGCCGGAGTGGTAGTAGGTGCCTTCCCCCATGTTCTGGAAGATGTGCGGCATCTTGGTGTAGCGGGACAGGCCGATCCAGTCGACGCCTTCGCCGCCCATCTGCGTCAGGCCGCCGGTGTCGCGGTCCATCCAGGCGGCCATGTAGTGGCAGCCCACGCCGGACAGCGCCTGGCTGCCTTCGGGCACTTTGGTCGACGTGCTGTGCGGACAGCCCGAACAGAAGTAGGGGCGGCGGCGCATGCCGTCGGCGTCGTTGGACAGCGCGGCCTGGCATTCGAACGCCGCCAGGTCCGCGGCCAGCGGCACGCCGGCCGTGCGGGTCAGCCAACCGGCCAGGGGCTGCGCCAGCAGCGATGGGCGCAACTGGCCGGCAGACGGCACCATGGTCTCGCCGTCGAAGCCCTTCTTGCCGATGACGGAGGGGCGGTCGGGACGGTTGAACAGCAGGTCTTTGATCTGGCTTTCGACCACCGCGCCTTTTTCCTCGATCACCAGGATGTGAGACAGGCCGCTCGCGAACGCCAGCAGCCGTTCGCCGTCCAGCGGCCAGGTCAGGCCGGGTTTGTAGATGCGCACGGGCGCATTGGCGGTGACGGTGTCCACGCCCAGCCGCGACAGCGCTTCCATCGTGTCCAGATGCGCCTTGCCGACGGTCACGATCCCTACCGTGGCCTTCGGCGCGGGGCAGGTCAGGCGGTCGATGCTGTGGCGGCGCGCGAATGCGGCCACCGCCTTCATGCGCAGGTTCATGCGCGTTTCGACGGCCAGCGACAGGAAGTCGCGCGCTGAATACTCCAGCGATTCGGGCGGCATGTCGGGATCGGCGGGCATGTCGTAGGCCTGCACGGCGGCGGGCGTGAACGAATGGCCGCTTTCGATGGTCTCGGACACAGCCTTGAACGCGACCCAGGTGCCGGAATAGCGCGACAGCGCCCAGCCCCACAGCGCGAAGGTTTCGTATTCGTCGATGGAGGTGGGATGCACGATGGGCATCTGCCAACCGATCAGGGACGCTTCGCTGGCGTGCGGAATCGACGACGAGACGGCGGTGTGGTCATCGCCCACCACCACCAGCACGCCGCCGTGGCGCGATGCGCCCGCCGCGTTGCCGTGATGCAGCGCATCGCCTGCGCGGTCCACGCCCGGGCCCTTGCCGTACCACATGGCGAAGACGCCATCGACATTGCGGTCGGCGCGCACGCCGGCTTGCTGCGTGCCCATGACGGCGGTGGCCGCCATGTCTTCGTTGATGCCGGGCAGGAAAGAGATCTTGGCGGCGTCCAGCGCCTGCTTCGACTTCCACATCGCCATGTCGACGCCGCCCAGGGGCGACCCGCGATAGCCCGACACGAAGCCGGCCGTGTTCAGGCCGCGCGCGCGATCGACCCGGGCCTGCGTGAGCATGATGCGGACGAGGGCCTGCGTCCCGGTCAGGAAGATGCGGCCGGACTCCCGGGTCAGGTTGTCGGCAAGCTGGTAGTCAAGGTCCAGCTGGGGTTCGGGGGCGGGCGTGCCGTCCATAATGAATGCTCCTGGTATTTCGCACCATGATAGGTTCGCGGAGCATTCGATTTATTGCGTTTTCGGATCGTGCTATCCCTATAATACGCAATGAACATTTCGTGTTCGACAAAAACCAGGAGACAAAGCGATGGACAAGACCGATATCGGCATCCTCAAGGCCTTACAGGAGGACGGCCGGGCTTCGGCGCAGCAATTGTCGGAGAAGGTGGGGCTGTCGGCCGCGCCGGTGTGGCGGCGGGTGAAGGCGATGGAAGCCAGCGGGGTGATCCAGGGTTATAGCGCGCAGGTGGACCGCAGCAAGGTGGGGCTGGGCTGCATGTTCGCGCAGATCAGCCTGGAGCGGCATTCCGCCAGCACGGTCGAGAATTTCGAGCGTTCCGTGCGCGATGCGCCCGAAATCCTGGAGTGCTATGCGGTCACCGGCGATTCGGATTTCCTGTTGAAGATCCTGGTGGAAAGCCCCGAGGCCTACGATCGTTTCCTGCATCGGTTCCTGTTCAACATGCCGGGTATCCGCCAGACGCGCACGATCGTGGCGCTGCGCGAGATCAAGCACGAACTGCGCCTGCCGCTGTGATGCGCATTGCGCCCTCTATATATAGAGGGCGCAATGGTCTGTAGCGGGAAATCCGCCATCCGCGCGGTTTATTGGGGTTGGATGCCCGAAATGCGGATCCATTCCTTCCAGCGCGCCGTGTCTTCCTTCACGAAGGCTTCAAAGCGCGCGACGTCCATCGATTCCGGCGTCAGGCCCAACGCGCGCAGCTTCTTCGCCGTGGCCTCGTCCTTGACCGCTGCCTGCATGTAGGCGTTCATCTTCGCCACGATGTCGGGCGGCGTGTTCGCGGGCGCCGACAGGCCAAGCCAGCCGGCGACGACGAAGTCCGGATAGTAGGTTGCCATGGTCGGCACGCTGGGCCAGGCGGCGTGCGGCTGGGCGCCGGTGACGGCGATGGGGATCAGTCCCTTGCCGTCGATCTGCCCCATCGCGGTCAGGTAGTCCACGAACGCGAAGCTGATCTGCTTGCCGCGCAGGTCGGTGATGATCTGCGTAATGTTCTTGTAGGCCGCGCCGGTGATGTTGATGTCCGCGCGCTGCTTGAACAGTTCAGACGGCACTTGCGAGGACGAGCTGTAGTAGCCGAAGAAGACTTCGCCGGGATGCTTCTTGGCGTAGTCCACCAGTTCGGGCACCGTGCGGTAGGGGCTGCCGGGGGCCACGACGCCCACCGTGCCGAAGGTGCCCAGCAGGCCGACTTGCCGGAAGTCCTTTTGCGCGTCGTAGGGCAGGCTCTTGTACAGGAACTGGTTGGCGGCGTGTGTCGAGTTCGTGGACAAGAGGAAGGTGTAGCCGTCCGCTGCCGCGTTCTTGGACGCGTTGGTGCCCACGATGCCGCCGGCGCCGGGACGGTCTTCGACAACGACCGTCTGCCCGGTCTGTTCGCCCAGGTATTGGGCGAAGGTGCGGGCGGTGAGGTCGGCGGCGCCTCCCGGGGCGGAAGGCACGATGATGGTGACGGGCTTTTCGGGCCAGCCTGCAGCCTGCGCCGAGGCGGCCAGCACGAGGCCGGCGCCGATCAGCGCCGGGCGAAGAAAACGGGGAATGGACATGCTTGTCTCCTGATTGCGCTTGCCGCGTGCTTGCGCGGTCGTGTGTCGTTGTTTTGTTGCTGCTGCGGGGGATAGGGATTCAGCCGAACCGGTCGCGGTGCCATGCCAGGATGGCGGCAGCGCTGACTTGCCATTGGTCCGCATACATCATGCAGTGCGGTTGTCCGGCCAGCTTGGCGTGGGAAAAGCCGTAGCGTTGCGCGATCGCCTGGTCCTGTCCGGGCGGATGGCGGTCATGGGTGTCCAGCCCGGCCTCCAGGCACAGGCCGGGCGCGTCGAAGGCGCCGGCGCCGATCGCCACGCGCAGCAGGTAGCGGTCGTTCAGCACTTGCGGGCTTTCGGCGCACAGGCGTTGCGTGACGGCGGCCACATCGCGGTCGGGCAAGGTCGCCAGGAAACGCGCGCGGATTTCGGCGGGGGCGGGTGCGGCGCGAGGCGTGGCGTCGGGCACCGGGGGCAGCGCCAGCGCGCCGGGCAAATCGCCAGGCGGGGAAGGCGCCATCAGCACCACGCCCGCCACCGGCCGCTGACGGGCGGCCAGCAAGGCGGGCAACGCGCCCATGCTGTGGCCGACCACCACCGTGGGGCCTTCCAGCGCGTCCAGCGCGTCAATCACGTCCTGGCCCAGATCGGCGATCGTGGTGGACGGGAACGCCGCGTCCTGCGGCAGCGCGCCATGGCCGCGCACGTCCACCGCGGCGCAGGCCAGGCCGGCGGCGGCAAAGCAGTCCAGGTAATGCGCAAAGCACCAGGCGCCGTGATAGGCGCCCGGCACGAACAGCAGGCCGGGCCTGCCGTCTTGCGGCGGCGCGCCGGCAATCAGGCGGCCCTGGCCCGCGCGGCGGGCGGGCAGACGGTCGGCAAGGCTGAAATCCAGCGGGTCCGTGGTGACGGGGGCGCAAGCGGGAGAGGGGGCGGCAGCGTTCATCTTGCGGCCATCTTAAGTGCGACCCTATGATCAGAAAACTTTATTTTTCCTATGATTCGATAAGTATTCCAAATCGAGCTTTCCGATGCCTTCCCTGCCTGACCTGTCTATCGCGCATTACCGGCACTTCCTTCTGGTGGCGGAGCTGCGCAGTTTCCGCGCGGCCGCCGCCCGGGCCTTCCGCTCCCAGCCGGCGCTGTCCTTGTCCATCCGCGAAATGGAGCAGCGCCTGGGCCAGCCGCTGTTCGAACGCGGCAACCGCAATACGCTGACGCGCTTTGGACAAGATTGCCTGCCCCTGGCGCGCGAACTGGTCGAGCATCACGACCGCGTGGCGGGCGCGCTGTCCGGGCTGGCCAGCAACGGCGCCGGCACGCTGACGATGGCGTCCGTCGCGACGGTCGCCACGCACTGGCTGCCGGAACTGGTGGCGTCCTACCGCGAACACTACCCGGCGGTGGCGCTGCGCCTGTTCGACGACAACTCAGAAGGCGTCGAGCGCATGGTGTTGGCGGGCGAGGTCGAGCTGGGCGTGTGCAGTCCGGTGCTGCAAGACCGCCGCCTGTCGTTCGAACCGCTGCTGCGCGACGCCTTCGGCCTGGTCTGCCATCGCGGCCATCCGCTGGCGGGGCGCAAATCGGTGACGTGGCGCGAGATCGCCGGCTTGCCGCTGGTGGGCACCGTGGCGCACCGCCAGCTTGCCGGCTATCCGCAGGCGGCTTTCATGATGGACCGCCAGGTGTTCGTGTCCAACATGATGTCGCTGCTGGCCATGTTGGAACGCGGCGTGGGCGTGACGGTGCTGGCACGGCTGGGCGTGCCGCCGGACTCGCCCGGGTTGGCGTTCGTGCCGCTGTCCCGGCCGCGCATCGAGCGCGAACTGGGCATCACCCGGCTGGCCGGGCGCAGCTTGTCTCCGGCGGCTGCGCGCATGGAAGAAATGCTGCGGGCGAAGGCGGTGCGGGGCGGCCGCAGTGTCGCTTGAAACCAACGCATTCGTGCAGTTTCCGAGGTTAAAACCCGGCCTTTCAATGCTCGACTGTTGCGCAATTGCACTCCGCGCGGATCGTCGTTGATTCTTCCCTGTCGGCTCTTTAGAGTGCGTGATGTTTGCTGCGCGAAGGGCGTGCCGGTGTGATCGGCGCGACGCGTCGACAGACGTGTTGAGGAAGACATGAGCAGTGTGTATTTGCGTTCGGCCGGCATCGCCTGCGCCGTTCTGGTCCTGGCCGGTTGCGTGGCCAGGAAGCCCGCCGTCATCACCGAGGCCCAGCCCGCGGAGCCGCCCAAACCGGCGGCTTGCGTACCCGCCCGTAGCGGCGATCCGATGATCGGCACGTGGTTGTCGAACAGCAAGCCGCGCGACGTCAGCGGCGATCTGCAATCGCTGATCGTGTTGTCCGCCGATGGCACGATGGCCTACGAAACCCTGCTGAAGATCGGCCGCAAGGCGCGGCCCGCACTGCGCGAGACCGGGTGCTGGACGGTGGCCGATGGCGTCTACACGATGCGGACCACGAAATCCGCCGGTGAGCTGGTGGACGCCAACGATCCGATCTACCTGAACCGCTACCGCGTTGAAAAGGTCGAGAAGGCCAAACTGACGCTGCGTGAACTGAAGAACGGCGGCCAGGTCGTCACGGCGCGCCGCATGCCCGCGGGCTATCGCCTGCCTTATTGACCGTTGCGCCGTGATCGTTGCGCCGGGCGGACACTCCGCCCGGCGGCTTCGCCAAGACGGCCGGGCTGCGGTAAGGTGCGGGCTTCGACTTTCGCCTTGCCGTCCGCCCTCCATGCCCGCCATGTCCTCCGAAGCGCGCGCCATCGCGCTGCTTGCCCTGGCCGCTTTCGTCAGCGCCAGCGCCTTCCGCATCTGTGATCCCATGCTGCCGCAACTGGCGGCGGAATTCGGCACCACCACCGGCCAGGCCGCGCGCGCCGTGACGGCGTTCGCGGTGGCCTATGGCGTGCTGCAGATGTTCTTCGGCCCGGTGGGCGACCGCTACGGCAAGTACCGCGTCGTCAGCGTGGCGACCGTGGCGTGCGCGCTGGGCAGCGCCGGCGCCGTCATGGCCGAATCCCTGGATGTGCTGGTCCTTTGCCGCGCGCTGTCGGGCGCGGCGGGGGCGGGGATCGTGCCGCTGTCCATGGCCTGGATCGGCGACAACGTGCCGTATGAACGCCGCCAGGCGACGCTGGCGCGCTTTTTAACCGGCACCATCCTGGGCATGTCCGCCGGGCAATTGGCCGGCGGCCTGTTCGCCGACACCATTGGTTGGCGCTGGGCTTTTGCCGCCCTGGTTGTTGGCTATCTGGCCGTGGGCGTGCTGCTGCATCTGGAAGTGCGGCGCCAGCAGGTGTCCGGCTTCGGCCGGGTGGATGCGGGGGCGGTCAAGCAGGGGTTCGTGGCGCAGGCGCGGCTGGTGCTGGGCACGCGGTGGGCCCGCATCGTGCTGGCGACGGTTTTCGCGGAAGGTCTGTTGGTGTTCGGGGCGCTGGCATTCGCGCCGTCGTATCTGCACGAACGCTTCGATATTTCGTTGACCGCGGCGGGCGCGCTGGTGGCGGTGTACGCCGTCGGCGGGCTGATCTATACGGTGGTGGCCGGCCGCATCCTCAAGCGCCTGGGCGAACGCGGCCTGGCGGTCGCCGGCGGCCTGGTGCTAAGCGTCGCCTTCCTGTCTTACCTGTTGGGCCCCGTCTGGATGTGGAGCCTGCTTGCCAGCGTATTGGCTGGCTTTGGCTATTACCTGCTGCACGCCACGCTGCAGACCAATGCGACGCAGATGGTGCCATCCGCGCGCGGCACCGCCGTGGCCTGGTTCGCGTCCTGCCTGTTCATGGGGCAGGCAGCGGGCGTGGCCCTGGCGGGCGCGGTGGTGGACGAGATCGGCGCGGCCGCGCTGTTCGGCGGATCCGCGGTGCTGCTGCCGCTCTTGGGCGCATTCTTCGCGCGAGCGCTGAAGGCGCGGGCGGCGATTCAGGCCGGCGGTTGAGGGCGCCGAGGGGATGGGGTTGATGTAGGCCCCGGCTGAGGGGCCTCTTCGATTCCGCTATGAAATGACGGTCGTTTGATGGGTTGCGCGCGTTCGAGAACGTTCTTCTTGCGCAAAGACGCGCGCGCTCCACCCATCCTGCGGGATAACGCCATGCCAGCCCCCGGCCAACCCTCCCCTCCGCGTCAGATCGCGGCCAGGCGGGCCAGCACTGTTTGCTTGCCCAGCAGGGCCAGCACGGCGTCGACGGCGGGCGTTTGCGTCTGGCCGGTCACGGCCACGCGCAGCGGGATAGCCAGTTGCGGCATCTTCAGGCCACGGTCGGCCAGCACGGCCTTGATCAGGGCGGACAGGGCCTCGCGCGTCCATTCGGTGTCCTGCGCGCGCTGGGCGAAGTCGGCCAGCGCTTCGCGCGCCGACGCGGTCAGGTGCTGTTCCACGAGTTCGGCCGCGGCGGGCTTGAATTCGGCGCAGAACAGCATGGCGCCATCGGCCAGTTGCTCCAGCGTTTCAGCGCGGTCCTTCAGCAGGCCCATGACGCCCGGCAGGTCGATTTTCTCTGGATAACCGCCCCGGTTCGCCACGCGCGGGGCCACGCGTTCGGCCAGTTCCGCGTTGTCCATCTGCTTGATGTAGTGGGCGTTGACCCAGTTCAGCTTCTTCGGATCCCATTGCGATGCCGACTTCGACAGGTGCTTGGTGTCGAACCAGGACACCAGCTGCTCGCGGGAGAAGAGTTCGTCGTCGCCGTGGCTCCAGCCCAGGCGCGCCAGATAATTGATCATGGCCTCGGGCAAGTAGCCGTCGTTGTCGTATTCCATGACGTTGACCGCGCCGTGGCGCTTGGACAGCTTTTCGCCGTCCGGGCCCAGGATCATCGGCACGTGGCCGTATTCCGGCAGCGTCGCGCCCAGCGCGCGCAGGATGTTGATCTGGCGCGGGGTGTTGTTGACGTGATCGTCGCCGCGCAGCACGTGGGTGATGCCCATGTCCCAGTCATCGACCACGACGCAGAAGTTGTATGTGGGCGTGCCGTCCGGGCGCGCGATGATCAGATCGTCCAGTTCGGTGTTGTCGAAGCTGATGGTGCCCTTGACCATGTCATTCCAGGAGGTGGCGCCTTCCTGGGGGTTCTTGAAGCGCACGACGGGCTTGCGGCCGTCGGGGATGGCCGGCAGCGTCTTGCCGGGCTCGGGGCGCCAGGTGCCGTCGTAGCGCGGTTTGTCGCCGCGGGCGCGGGCGGCCTCGCGCATGGCTTCCACTTCTTCAGGCGAGCTATAGCAGTGGTAAGCGGTGCCGGCGGCCAGCATCTGCGCCACCACTTCGCGGTAGCGGTCCATGCGCTGCATTTGGTAGAACGGGCCTTCATCGGGCTGCATGCCCAGCCATTCCATGCTGTCCAGAATGGCCTGCACCGCTTCCGGCGTGGAGCGTTCGACGTCCGTGTCTTCGATGCGCAGCACGAACGTGCCTTGGTGATGGCGCGCGAAGGCCCAGGAGAACAGCGCGGTGCGCGCGCCGCCCAAGTGCAGGAAGCCCGTGGGCGAAGGCGCGAAACGGGTACGAATGGGGGAGGAGGCGTGGGAGGTCATAGGTGGCAATGATAGCGGCTGCGGCGCCACAAAGCGGCGTCAGGCAGGGTCCACATCAAGCGGACGACGGGATTGTCTTGTTACGATGAACGGTATTTTAGATTAGGGCCTGCCCCCTATGCTGCGACACGCGCTTGCCCCGATGTTCGAACCCAGTTCGCTGGTGATCGTTGCCGACCGGCCCCTGCCGGCGGCGGGTTCCCTGTCGCCCGCGCTCAAGGCGAAAACGACCGTGGTGGCCTGCGAACCCGGGGCCGCGCCCCAGCTGCCGGCCGCCCTGCAAGGGCTGGCGCCGGGCGAACGGCCTGATCTGGCCCTGGTTTGCGTGTCGCCGGCGGTACTGCCCGAGACATTGCGGCGCCTGTCGCCCCTGGCGCCGCGCTCGGTGATCCTGCTGCCCCACGAATTGCCTGACCCGTATCCGCGCGGCACGCTGGCCCTTTGCCGGGCCTGGGCCGAAGAAAACCGTTGCGAACTGCTGGGGCCGCGCTCGTTCGGCGCCCAGCGTCCCCATGCCGGCCTGAACTTCAGCCAGCACCCGGTGCTGGCGCGCGCCGGCCGCGTGGCGCTGCTGGCGCAGTCGCGCTCGATCATGGCCGCGGTCATGGATTGGGCCGAAGACGTGCATATCGGCTTTTCCACCGCCGTGTCGCTGGGCGACGAGGCGGTCGTGGGGCTGTCGAAAGTACTGGACTACCTGGCCAGCGATCCGCGCACCGACAGCATCGTGCTGTATCTGGAAGACGTGGGGCCGGCCCGTGAATTCATGAGCACGCTGCGCGCGGCCGCCAGCGTCAAGCCGGTCATCGTGCTGAAAGCCGGCCGCTCCGACGCCGACAGTGCCGACGCCATCTTCGACGCCGCCTTGCGCCGCGCCGGCGCGGTGCGGGTGCGCTACTTCGTGCAGCTGTTCTCGGCCGTGAAGGTGCTGGGCTACACCCGGCGTCCCAAGGGCCGGCGCGTGGCGCTCATCTCCAACGGCAACGGCCCCCCGCAGCTGGCCATGGACCTGATCGGCCCCGACGCCGCCGTGCTGCGCGCCGAGCTGGCGCCCGCCACGCGCCGTGCGCTGGAAGCCATGCTGGAGCCGGACGCCATCAGCGCCAACCCCGTCATCACCTATATGCCGATGACGCCCGAGCGCATCCGCGCCATCCTGGAAGCGGTGCTGGACGATACCGGCGTGGACGGCGTGCTGGTGCTGCTGGCCCCCGACGCGCTGGCCGACATGCCCGCCGTCGCGCGCGAGCTGGCGCTGATCGCGCCCAAGGCAAAAAAACCGGTCGTCAGCTGCTTCATGGGCGACGCTGGCATGCGGCCGCTTCGGCGCATGCTCGACGACGCGGGCACATCGGCCTTCCGTACCCCGGAATCCGCCGCCGACGCCTTCGGCGTGCTGGCCTCGCACCACTACAACCAGCAGTTGCTGCTGCAGACCCAGCCGCAAGAGCCCCCCAGTCACGTGCCCGACCTGGCCGCCGCGCGCGACGTCATCGCGCGGGTGCGCGCCGACTGCCGCCGCGAACTGAACACGTCCGAAATCCGGACTTTGCTTGGGCTGTTCTACGTGCCGCTGCGCGACATGCCCGTGGACGTGGCCGCGGCCGAACCCGAATCCCGGCCCATGGCGATTCGCGTGCGGCGCGATCCGCAGTTCGGTCCGGTCATCCGCTTTGGCGCAGGCGGCCCCGACGCGATGCTGTCCGCGTCCGATCGCGGCATGGACCTGCCGCCGCTCAACGGCTTCCTGGCGCGCCAGCTGATCGAACGCAGCCGGCTGTGGCGCCGCGTGCTGGCGCCGCGCATCGGCCATATCGCCGCCGAATCCTTGCAGCAAGCGGTGGTGCTGGTGTCTGAAATGGTGTCCGAGCTACCCGACATCGAAACGCTGGATATCGACCCCCTCTACGCTGGCGAAACGCATCTGCGCGCGGGTGGCCTGCGCCTGATGTTGACCGAAACCCCGGGCTGCGAAACGCCGCAGACCTCGGGCTATCCGCACATGGCGATCCACCCGTACCCGACGCGTCTGGTGCAAGTGCGCCGGTTCAGCGACGGAATCCCCTGGGTGCTGCGCCCGATCCGCCCGGAAGATGGCGAAGCCCTGCAGGAATTCATCCGCGGCTTGTCGGAACGTTCGCGGTACATGCGTTTCGTGTCGATGATGCGCGAACTGACCCCGCGCATGGTGTCGCGGTACACCCAGGTGGACTACCACCGCGAATTGGCGCTGGTGGCGGCGACGCAAGTGCCCAATCCGGCCAACCGCGGCCATCCGCGCGAAGTCATCGTGGGGTTCGCGCACTACCTGCGCAACCCTGACGGGCGGGGGGCGGAATACGCGCTGGTCATCGGCGACGACTGGCAGCGGCGCGGCCTGGGCCGCCAACTGATGACGGCGCTGATCGATGCCGCGCGCGAGCAGGGGCTGGAATACATCGACGGCCTGGTGCTGTCGACGAACCGGCCCATGCTGGCGCTGATGACCAGCCTGGGCTTCACCAACGACGCGGACCCCGAAGACCCGACGATGCGCCGGGTCTGGCTGGGCCTGGGCTGATACGGCGGAGGCTCGATGGGGTTCGGTCCCTCGTCCTGATTCCGCGCGCGGTCAGGCGGCCTGCCGTCAGGCGGTCTTCCGGGCTGCCTGGCGGGGCGTCAGCCGCGCCGCCACCTCATCCACCGACAGCACATCCCCAAAGAACAGCATCCAGCCATGCAGCGCATGCTCGTGCTCGGCGGGCGTGACGGCGGCCAGCGCGTCGTCCACCATGATCGTGCGGAAGTCCCGCATCATGGCGTCACGCGCCGTGGATTCGCAGCACACGTTGGTGACGGTGCCGGCGATCAGCAGCGTGTCCACGCCCAATCCGCGAAGCAGGGGTTCCAGTTCGGACGAGCCGGGCGCCATCGCGCTGTAGAAACGCTTGACCACGCGCAGGTCCGATTCGTGGGCATGCAGGTCCGGATGCAGCTGGAAGCCCGGGGAATCACGGCGCAACGTTTCAAGCCGGCGGGCGCTGCGCTCGGGCGTCAGCATCACGCCATGGTGATGCGACCAGAAGGCATCGGCGTTGTCCGAGGCCGTCTGCACCCAGACGACCGTGCCGCCCGCCGCGCGCACGGCGTCGCACAGGCGGTTCACCGGCGCGATGATCTCGCGTGCCGGCGCGCATTCGCCCTGGTAGCCGGGCAGCGTGAAGTACTGCTGCATGTCCACGACGATCACCGCCGTGCGGGCGGCGGGCAGTTCGTCATAGGGATGCAGGCAGCCCTGCCGGGCCACGACGCGATCCTGTACCCATTGCGGGAATTCCATGGTCGTTCCTTATCCGTAGCGCCGCGCCACGGCGGCTTCGACGCGGTAGATGATCAGATACATCACGCTGGAAATCAGCGCCAGCATCGCGATGGCGGTCATGACGATGTTCAGCTTGAACACCTGGCTGCCGTTCATGATGAGAAAGCCCAGGCCGGAATCCGCCGACTGGAATTCGCCCACGATAACGCCTACCAACGCCAGGCCGATGTTCATCTTCACGGCGGCGATCAGCGTCGGCACGCTGCCGGGCAGCACCACCTTGGTCAGCACCTGCCAGCGGCTGGCGCCGAACGTGTGGGCCAGCTTGACCTTGTTCAGGTCGATGCCGCGAAAGCCCGCATAGACCACCATGATGGTGACGAACACCGCAATCGCGACGGCCATGCCGTACACGGCGTAGTCCGACCCCAGCCACAGGTAGAAAATCGGCACGAAGGCGATCTTGGGCATGGCGTTGGCCACCACCAGGAACGGGTCCAGCACCTTGTACAGGAAGTCCGACCACCACAGCGCGGCGGCCACCACGATGCCGATCGCCATGCTCAGGGTGAAGCCGACCAGTGTGGCCGACAGGGTGGTCATGATGTGCTTGCCCAGGTGGCCGTTGTTCCACAGTTCGATGAAAGTGGGCCACAGCGCGCTGGGGTAGCTGGTCAGCAGCGGGTTCAGTACGTGCATGCGCGGCAGGATTTCCCACGCGCACAGAAACACCACCAGCAGCAGCGCCTGCGTCACGCGGATGTTGCGTTTGCGGGCGCGGTCGCGGCGCAGGTAGTCCAGGTACTTCGGGCTGGGCGCGGGCACGACGCGCAAGGGCACGGTATTGGCGATGGGCGCATTCATGGGTCAACCCTCCACGTGGACGTCCAGCTCGTCCCAGAGCTGTTTGAAGTAAGTATTGAATTCCGGCCGCGAGCGCGCCTGAAAAGGCGTGGGCCGCGCGCCGTCGCCGTAGTGGATGCGGTATTGGCTTTTCAACCGGCCGGGCCGGCGCGACAGCACAATCACGCGGTCCGTCATTGCGATGGCTTCGCCGATGTCGTGCGTGACCAGCACCACGGTTTTGCCCTCACGCCGCAGGATATCCACGACCTCGTCCGAGATCGCCAGCCGCGTCTGCGAATCCAACGCCGAAAACGGCTCGTCCAGCAGGATCACGTCCGGCTCGGTCACCAGCGTGCGGGCCAGCGCGGCGCGCTGCCGCATGCCCCCCGACAACTGCCGCGGCGTGTGCGACAGGAACGCGCCCAGCCCGCACTTTTCCAGCAGATGCACGGCGCGCGCCTCGCTGCGCGCATCGCGCCTGCCCTGGATCTCGGCGCCCAGCATCACGTTGTCCAGGATGGTGCGCCATTCAAACAAGTAGTCTTGTTGCAGCATGTAGCCGATGCGCGGATTGGGCTTGGTCACGCCTTGGCCATCGATCATCACGGCGCCCGAGGTGGGTGGGATCAGCCCGGCGATCAGCGACAGCAGGGTGCTCTTGCCGCATCCGCTTTGCCCGATCAAGCTGACGAATTCGCCCGGCGCCAGTGTGAACGACACGTTCGACAGCGCTTCGGTTTCGCCTTCGGCCGTGAAGTACGACAGGCAGACGTCGCGCAGCTCGATCTTCGCCGTGGCAGCGGCCGGCTTCAGGTTGTGGACGGCGGCTCCCATCACGGCGCCTTTTTGGCAAAGTCGGCCACCACCACGTCTTCGTATTTGACGCGGGCGGTGTCCTTCATGACGGCGCTGGCGATCAGCATGTCTTGCAGCTTCGACATGGCCTCGGCCGTGACCAGCGGCGAGGTTTTCCATATCTGGTATTGCTTGTAGCGGTCGATCGCCTCGGTGACCGCGCCCGTGTCCATGCCGGGAAAAAAAGTCATGATCTGTGGGGCCAGGGTGGCGGCGGGCGTGTCCTTCACATACTTTTCGGCACGCGCAACCACGTCGGTCCAGGCCTGGATGACTTTGGGGTTGTCGCGGATGTATTTGTCGGTGGCGGTGAAGACGGTGTAGTCCACCTGGCCCACTTCATGGCCGACCGAGGCCACGATATAACCCTTGCCATTGCGCACCAGTTCGCCGGCTTCGGGCTCCAGGAAAATGCCGTATTCGCCTTGCCCGGCCATCCATGCCCCGGCGCGCGCCGGGATGCCGATGTTATTCAGCAGTTTCACGTCCTTTTGCGGGTCCAGGCCGTGCTTGCGCAACGCGGTTTCCAGGAAAACGATGGGATTGGATCCCGGACGAAAGCCGATGATGTCCTTGCCCTTTAGCATCGACCAGTCGAACTTGTCGACGGGCTTGCGGGCCAACAGGAAAAAGCCGTCGGTGGCCGTCAACCCGGCGAAGATCTTCGGCTTGACCGGCGATTCGCTGTTCTGCACATAGATGGACGCCTCGGGTCCGATCAGCACGATGTCCGCGCTGCCCGACAGCAGGGCGGTCATGCCTTTGTCCGTGCCTTGGGATGTCTTCATGGACACATCCAGCCCGGCATCCTTGAAGTAGCCCTGCGACAGGGCCACGTACTTGGGCACGTAGAGGATGGAACGCACCACCTCTTCGTAGCGGACTTTCACGGGGGGATTCAGGGCTTCGGCGTGGGCGGCCAGCGGGGCAAGCAGCGCAAGCAGCGCCGCGCCCGCCAGGCGGGGCAATGGCAAGGATTTCACGGGACTTTCTCCTGCGTCTTGTATGGCGCGCCAAAACCCGGCGCAACGCGGCCAATGGGATGGAATCGACAACAACAGGGAAGCCCGAACGATCACTGCCCGGGCCGTAAGACATGGATCGAATACTATATTCAATACAAATGGGCGACAAGCATTTTGGGATTGGCGTTTTTCTCTATGGACGAGCGCCAGCGTCGCCCCGAAAATTCAGGGCTGGAATACCACTTGGTATACAAGAGACGGTTTTGATGGTCGGGGCGAGCGCGAGCGCGACTGTGGCTGTGGCTGTGGCTGTGGCGAAATGATGGGTTTCGCGCGGTGAATAACCGGGTTCTTGCTTAAGGATTCTCGCGCTCCACCCATCCTACGTGTGGCGGGCAGCGTTGATTTGTAGGATGGGTGAAGCGCGAGATCAGCCGCGAGAGGGCGCTGACGCCCAACGCGCGCAACCCATCATCAACCCCGGATCAACCCCACACACCATTCAAGAACGCCGAAATATCGCGGACTTCCTCGGCGCAGACCGAATGCGGCATCGGGTAGGTGTGCCAGCGCACGTCGTAGCCCAGCCGTTTCAGTTCCGCCAGCGACGCTTCGGCGCGCGCCAGCGACACGACCGGATCGTACTGGCCGTGGGCCATGAAGATCGGGGTGGCGTTGTTGGCGCTATTGCGTTCGGCCTCGGCGGTGTCCACCAAAGGCAGATATCCCGACAGCGCCATCATGCCTGCCAGCTTTTCAGGCAGGCGCAGGCCCGTGTGCAGCGTCATCGCGCTGCCCTGCGAAAACCCGGCCAGCACGATGTTCGACGTGGGGATGCCCCGGGCGTTTTCACGCGCGATCAGCTTGTGGACGGCAGCTTCAGAGGCCCGGATGCCCTTGGAATCTTCCACGCGCACCAGATCCATCACCAGGATGTCGTACCACGAGCGCATCGCCATGCCGTTGTTGATCGTTACGCGCTGCACCGGCGCGTTCGGGAATACGAAGCGCACCCCCAGGCCCTTGGGCAGGTCCAGTTCCGGGACGATGGGCGCGAAGTCATTGCCGTCGGCCCCCAGGCCGTGCAGCCAGATCACGGCGTGCGTGGGTTGGGGGGCGGTTTCGATCTCGATGCAATCGAGCAGGTCGGTAGATGCGTTCATGGACGGCCGGCGGGAAAAATCAGGGAAGAGGGGTCAGAGCGTCAGGGTTTTCAGCGCCTGGAACAGCGCGCGATAGTGCTTTTTCTGCGGCTCCTGGCCTTGCAGCAGCGCGGCGTTGCCCAGTTTTTCCTTGCGTGCGGCGCGGATCAGCGTGCGCAATTGCTGCGCATCGGCTTGAGGGTTGTTCGCCAGCAGCTTGGTCAGCAGATCGTCGTCGTCCAGCAGGCGGTCGCGCAGCGTTTCCAGCCGGTGCATCGCGGCGGTTTCTTCGCGCGAGCCGTTTTCCCAGACATCGAGCTGGGCACGGATCTCGTCGGCGGGGGCGTCGCGCATCAGCTTGCCCACGAAATGGACCTGCCGACGGCGGCCTTCGCGGCCGGTCGTGCGTTGCGCCATGCGGATCGCCTCATAGAGGCGTTCGGCCAGCGGCAGTTGCTTGAGGCGTTCGGGGGACAGTTCGATCAGCTGTTTGCCCAGGTCCAGCAAGGCGTGCATTTCACGCTTGACCTGGGACTTGCTGGGACGGTCGTAGCCGTTTTCATCGTAACCGTCGTCGACGGATTCTTCTTCAGTATGGGAATTCATGGAAAACTGCGCGTTGACAGACTTGGCTATGATAACCGTCTCTGCAAATTGGACAGCAATGGTTAAATCCTCCTCATCCTTGCCGCTGGCGGCGAATCACGCGCGTTTTTCCGAACTCGTCGAACAAACCCTCGCCTACGCGCGCCAGATCGGCGCCTCGGACGCCGCGGCGGAAGTCTCGGAAAGCCTGGGCCTGTCGGTCTCGGTCCGAAAGAACGACATCGAAACCGTTGAGCAGACGCGCGACCGTTCGCTGGACCTGACGGTCTACGCGGGCCAGAGCCGCGGATCCGCCTCGACCTCTGATTTTTCCGAAGCGGCCCTGCGCCAGACGGTCGAAGCCGCCTGGCACATCGCTCGCCACACCGCCGCCGATCCGGCCGCCGGCCTGCCCGACGCCGATCAGTTGGCCACCGAATTCCCCGACCTGGACCTGCATCGCGCCTGGAGCGTGACCACCGAAGAGGCGGCCGAACTCGCATTGCGCGCCGAACGCGCCGCGCGCGATGTCGACCCGCGCATTACCAATACCGATGGCGCCAGCGTGAGCACCTACGAAGGCCAGTTCGTGATGGGCAATACCCGGGGCTTCATGGGCGGCTACCCGTATTCGCGCCACAGCCTGTCCGTGGCGCCCATCGCTGGCCGCGGCAACGGCATGCAGCGCGATTACTGGTACACCTCCGAGCGCGATCCGGCCAAGCTGGCGTCACCCGAGGCCATCGGCCGCTATGCCGCCGAGCGCACGCTAAGCCGCCTGTCGGCCCGCCGCATCCGCACCGGCAAGTTTCCCGTCCTGTTCGAAGCGCCGCTGGCGCTGGGGCTGGTCGGCGCGTTGACCCAAGCCGTCAACGGCGGCGCGCTCTATCGCAAGGCCAGCTTCCTGGTGGATTCGCTGGGCAAGCCGATCTTCCCCAAGCACATCAACCTGACCGAAGACCCGCACATCCCGGGCGGCATGGGTAGTTCGCCCTTCGACGACGAAGGCGTGCGCACGCGGCACCGCAACGTGGTGTCGGCCGGCGTGCTGGAAGGCTATTTCCTGTCTTCCTACACGGCCCGCAAGCTGGGCATGGCCACCACCGGCAACGCTGGCGGCTCGCACAACCTGGTGTTCAGCTCCACGCTGACCCAGCGCGGCGACAACTTCGAAGCCATGCTGAAGAAGCTGGGCACGGGCTTCCTGGTCACCGAACTGATCGGCCAGGGCGTCAACTACGTCACGGGCGATTATTCCCGCGGCGCGTTCGGCTATTGGGTCGAAAACGGCAAGATCCAGCATGCCGTCCAGGAAATCACCATCGCCGGCAACCTGGCCGACATGTTCCAGCAGATCGTGGCCGTGGGCGCGGACACCATTTCGCGCGGCACCAAGACCACGGGCTCGATCCTGATCGAGCAAATGGCCATCGCGGGCACCTGATCCCGCCCCACGCGCGGCGGCCCTCGCTGCCGCGCTTCTTCGCATTTCCCCGTCTTTGCATTCCCTTACCGGCTCGGGAATTCCTCTAGCGATTCCAAGCCCCGCCAGCGTGTAATATCCGGCGGGTATTGCTCGAAGTCCCAGGTGTTGCTGTAAGGAGCAAAGAGAGATGCAACGACGTTCATTCTTGAAGCACGCCGGACTCGGCGCCGTCGCCACCGGAGCCGCCGTCAGCGCGCCCGCGTTCGCGCAGGATATGCCGTCCCTGAGCTGGCGCCTGTCGTCTGCTTTCCCTGCCGCCCTCGACCTGCGCATCGGCGCCGGCGAACATTTCTGCAAGATCGTCTCGGAAGCCACGGGCGGCAAGTTCAACATCCGCCACTATCCCGAAGGCGAGATCGCGCCGGCATCCGATTTGCTGGAAGCCGTCTCCACCAACAAGGTGGAATGCGGCCATGGCTCGTCGCGCCTATTCTTCGCCAAAAATCCCGCCTTCTGCTTTGACGCCGCCGTGCCCTTCGGGTTGAACGCGCGCCAGATGAACGCCTGGATGAGCGAAGGCGAGGGCTTGCGCCTGACCCGCGAACTCTTCAAGCCAGAAAAGATCATCAACTTCCCGCTGGGCAACACGGGGGCGCAGATGGGCGGCTGGTATACCCGCGAAATCAAGCGGCTGGCCGACCTGAAAGACCTGAAGATGCGCGTGGGCGGGCTGGCCGCCGATGTGCTTGGCCGCATGGGCGTGTCGCCGCAGCCAGCCGACCCGGCCAAGCCGATGGCCGAGGCCTTCGAAAAAGAGGGTCTGCAAGCCGTGGCTGGCGCGGGCGCCTATGACGACGACAAGCTGGGTCTGAATAAAGTAGCTAAGTATTACTACGCACCCGGCTGGTGGGCGGCGGGCGAACAGTTGTCGCTCTATATCAACGACGAGGCCTGGAACAAGCTGCCCAAGCATTACCAGGCGGTTGTGCAGGCCGCCGCGCTGGCCGCGCATGTCTCCTTGACCGCCCGCTACGACGCCCGCAATCCCGCCGCGCTGGCGCAATTGACGGCAAGTGGCGCGCAAGTGCGCGCGTTTCCCCGCGCCATCCTGGACGTGGCCTTCGAGACCACGCAGCAGGCCTACAAGGATTTGGCTGCCAAAGACCCGAAGTTCAAGGCCATACACGACAGTTACATGGGCTTTCGCGACAGCGAGATGCCGTGGTTCCGCTTGACCGAAAGCGCTTACGGCCAGTACCTGGGCGTGGCGCTGTCGGGCAGGTAGCAGGGAGGTTCGCCGCAGGCTGAACAGCATTCGGCGAAGCGTAGGGTTTTTGCTAGTAATACCGCGTTTTTTACAAAAAAATGGTCGGTTTTCCGGCTTTTCTCGAACCACATTCGAGTTTCGGCCTGATACAAAGGAGTAATATCCCGGGTCTTGACGCGCAATCATGACGCCTTTAGGCGGCATAAAACGTCAATCCGGCGGGATTACACCAGCCCGGATTACCAATATTCCGAGACAGACTTTAAGGTGGTATCAACCATGCAATCCAAGACCAAGAAGCTGCTGGCCGCGCTGATCGCCGCCGGTATCGTCCCGGCTGCGAACGCGGCTGACATCAAGCTGGGTGTGGCGGAAGCCCTGTCCGGCGGCGCCGCGCAGTACGGCGTATCGATCCGCAATGGTTTCCAGCTTGCCGCTGATGAAATCAACGCTGCGGGCGGTATCAACGGCAACAAGCTCGTGCTGGTGGTCGAGGACGAACAAGGCAAGAAAGAAGAAGCCATCAACGTCTTCAAGAAACTGATCTTCAAGGACAACGTCCTGATGGTCTTCGGCCCGACGCTGTCGAACTCGGCCCAAGCCGCCGACCCGATCGCCCAAGCCGCCAAGACGGTCGCCTTCGGCACGTCCAACACCGCCGACGGCATCACCTCCATCGGCAACTATGTGTTCCGCAACTCGGTCACCGAAGCCGACGTGCTGCCGGCCACCATCTCCACCGTCAAGGCCAAGACCGGCCTGAAGAACGTAGCGGTGCTCTACGGCAACGACGACGTCTTCACCAAGAGCGGCTACGACAACTTCAAGAAGGCCCTGGAAGACCAGAAGATTCCGGTCACCACGACCGAAACGTTCGCCAAGGGCGACGTGGACTTCAAGGCCCAACTGACCAAGATCAAGGGCACCAACCCCGACGCCATCGTGCTGTCCGCACTGCTGGCCGAAGGCGCCCCGATCATGGTGCAGGCCCGCCAACTGGGCCTGAACGTGCCGGTCATCGGCGGCAACGGCATGAACTCCGTCAAGATTTTCGACCTGGCCCCCGGCGGCGCATCGAACAATCTGTGGATCGGCAGCCCGTGGTCGATCGAGAACAAGGCCCCCGAGAACGTCAAGTTCATTGGCGCTTACAAGGCCAAGTTCAACGGTTCGCCCGACCAGTTCGCCGCCCAGTCGTATGACGCCATGTACATCGTGGCCCAGGCGCTGAAGAACACCAAGCTGACCGGCGAACTGCCCAAGGACCGCGCTGCCCTGCGCGACGCCCTGCCTTCCGTGACCTGGACCGGCGCCACCGGCGCGTTCAAGTTCCGTCAAGCCAACGACCGTGCCGGCAAACCCGCCGGCTACGACGCCGACCAGGCGCCGATCGTCAGCGTGACCAAGGACGGCAAGTACGTCATCGAGAAGTAAGCAGTACGCATCCCCGCGCGGGGGGATGCGCCTTGCGGACGGCCCCGCTGTCCGCAAGGCGCTTTTTATCGTAGGGCCGTCCCAAGACAAAAATGGCCTCCCTCGGGAGAGCTAGACCACGCAGCGGGCGCGTGGAGGCCCTCATAGATCTGGAAAGTCCCATCATGTTCGAACAACAATTCGTCAATGCCTTGTCGCTGGGCTGTGTGTATGCACTGTTCGCGCTGGGCTTCACGCTGATCTTCGGCGTGCTCGGGGTGATCAACCTGGCGCACGGCGCCGTCTTCATGGTTGGCGCCTACGCGGCACTGTTCGTGGTCCAGCAATTCGGCCTGCCCCTGTGGGGTGCGCTGATGGTCGCGTTCTTCGTGGCCGGCTTCACCGGGGTCATCATCGACTACCTGGTGCTCAAGCCGCTGCGCAAGCGCAACGCGCCGCACTTGATCCCCATGATCGCCACGATTGGCGTGGGCATCATCCTGAACAACGGCGCCCAAAGCATTTTCGGCGCCAGCAACCTGCGCTTCCCGCACGGCACCGTGCCCGAAGAAGTCATCGAAGTCGCCGGCCTGCACCTGACCGTCATCGAACTCGGCATCATCTTCCTGTCGTTCGCGCTGATGGCCGTGCTGATGTACGTCATGCGCCGCACGCAGTTCGGCCGGGCGCTGCGCGCCATCGCCGAATCGCCCAAGGCCGCCTGGCTGCTCGGCATCAACGTCGAAAAACTGTTCGTCACCACCTCGTTCGCCGCAGCCGCCTTGGGCGGCGTGGCCGGCGTGCTGATCGGGCTGTATTCCAACGCGCTATTCCCGCTGATGGGCCAGCCGATGCTGCACAAGGGCATCGCGGTCATCATCCTGGGCGGCATGGGCGACATCCGCGGCGCCATGCTGGGCGGGCTTTTCCTGGGTTTCGCCGAGGTGCTGTCGGTTGCGTATGTCGGCTCCACCATGCGCGATGCGGTGGCTTTCGGCCTGCTGTTCCTGATCCTGCTGGTGCGCCCGCAAGGTCTGTTCGGCAAAGTGGTTCAACGCAAGGCTTAAAGAATGAGCGGATTCGAAAACTTCTGGGCCATCTACGGCAACCTGGTGCTTACGTTGGGCACCAACGCCTTGCTGGCCCTCTCTATCTGGCTGACCCTGGCCTGCGGCATGTTGGCCATGGCCAACGCCGCTTTCATGGGCATCGGGGCGTACACCGCCGCGCTGCTCACCATGAACTACGACGCGCCGTTCACCGTCGCCCTGGCCGGGGGCATGGCGGCGCCAGCCCTGGTCGCGGCGCTGATCGGCTTGCCGACCTTGCGCTTGTCAGGGGTCTATCTGGCCATGGCCACGCTGGGCTTCGGTGAAGTCGTCCGCGTGACCATCCTGAACACCGAGTCCCTGACCGGCGGCGCGCTGGGCCTGAACGGCATCCCGCAGCTCACGCAGTGGTGGCACGTGGTGGTGGCGGTCGTTATTGTCCTGTTCGTGCTGTGGCGCGTCCGCGCGTCCAAGATCGGCCGCTCGTTCGACGCCATTCGTGGCGACGAAACGGCCGCGGGCCTGATGGGCATCGACGTGCGCGCCAACAAGATGCTGGCCTTCGTGGCCGGCGCGATGATCGCCGGCCTGGCCGGCGCCCTGAACGCGCATCTGACCTTCTTCATCGGCCCCAACGAATATGGGTTCGACCGTGGCGTTGAAATCTTGACCATGGCCATCCTGGGCGGCATCGGCGGCCTGGCCGGTCCGGTGCTGGGCAGCTTCATCATTACGGTGCTGCCCGAGCTGCTGCGCGGCTTCGCGGATTTGCGCCTGATCGCGAACGGAGTGATTCTGGTGGTGATTGTGTTGTTCCTGCCGCAAGGCATCTGGGATCCGGCGCGCTTCAAGCGCTGGATGCGTCAAGGCCGGGGCGGCCAGGGAGGCAAGCGCCATGCTTGAACTGTCCTCCGTCTCCAAGAGCTTTGGCGGCCTGCATGTGCTGCATGACGTCAGCCTGTCCGTGCCCGAAGGCGCGATCTTCGGCCTGATCGGCCCCAACGGCGCCGGCAAGACCACGGTGTTCAACCTGATCACCGGCCTGTTGCCGCCCAGCGGCGGCACGATCACGTTCAACGGCGAAAGCGTCCTGGCCAAAAAGCCGCACAGCATCACGCGCATGGGCATCGCCCGCACGTTCCAGAACATCCGTCTCTTTAAAGAGATGACGCTGCTGGAAAACGTGGTGGTCGGCGCCTACCGCCACATGAACTACGGCTTCCCCAGTCTGTTGCTGGGCCTGTCGGGCTACCGCGAACACGAAAAGCGCGCCCGCGAGCGCGCGCACGAACTGCTGACGTGGATGCGTCTGGATCACAAGGCAAACGATCTGGCCGACAACCTGTCCTACGGCGAACAGCGCCGCCTGGAGCTGGCGCGCGCGCTGGCGACCGAGCCAAAGCTGTTGCTGCTGGACGAGCCGGTCGCCGGCATGAATACCGGCGAACGCGCCGAACTCATGCGCGAGATCCTCGCCATCCGCGACCGTGGCTACACCATCCTGATGATCGAGCACGACATGCGCTTCGTCATGGGCTTGTGCGAGCGCATCGCGGTGCTGAACTTCGGCAAGATCATCGCTTGCGGCGGTCCCGAAGAGATCCGCAACAACGAGCAGGTCATCGAGGCCTATCTGGGCCGCGAAGACGACGAAGACACCGAACAAGCGGAGGCTGCACGATGAGTCGCCGGGCCGATCCCCAAGACGAATACCGTAGCGCATTGCGCGGAGGCTGCACGATGAGTCGCCGGGCCGCTCCCAAGACGAATACCGTAGCGCATTGCGCGGAGGCTGCACGATGAGCGCGATGCTGGAAGTCCGCGGACTCGAGGTCAACTACGGCCATATCGAAGCCGTCCGCGGCATCGACCTGGACCTGAACGCCAACGAAATCACCGCCCTGGTCGGCGCCAACGGCGCCGGCAAATCGACCACGCTGCTGGCGCTGTCGGGCCTGCTGCCCAAGGCACGCGGCCGCATCCTGTTCGAAGGCGAAGACGTCACCAACCTGGCCCCGCACCAGCTCGTGGCACGCGGCATCGTGCAGGTGCCGGAAGGCCGGGCCATCCTCACCACCATGACGGTGCTGGAAAACCTGGAGCTGGGCGCCTACCGCCGGGGCCTGAAGAACGTGGATTCCGACCTGGAATACGTGTTCAACCTGTTCCCGCGCCTGAAAGAACGGATCACGGGCATCGCCGGCAACCTGTCGGGCGGCGAACAGCAGATGCTGGCTATCGGCCGGGCCCTGATGGCCAAGCCGCGCCTGTTGCTGCTGGACGAGCCCTCGATGGGCCTGGCGCCGATCGTCGTGCAGGAGATCTTCCGTTCGCTGCGCGCCATCAACGCCGACGGCCTGACCCTGTTCCTGGTGGAGCAGAACGTGCGCCAGGCGTTGAAGATTGCGCAAAACGGCTACGTGCTGGAAAACGGCGCCATGGCGCTGACGGGTACGGGCCGCGAACTGCTGGGCCACCCGCGCGTGCTGGAAGCCTATCTGGGCGCTTGACCGCGCCCGTGCGCCGGGGACTTGTCCCCGGATTTTCGTGTGCGCTGGCCGCAACATCGCTTGCGGCCGGCTGCCACCTGAATTCTCTTCGCTTGCCCAAATTTTGAGCAGCCGTGTTAGAATTTCAGGCTTTCCCTCATTTTGACTATTGCACGGGCGGGTAATAACGCTTAGGCGGGACGTCGATAAAGGCAAAATCCCCGAACTGAAATCCGTGAGTGACTCATTGGTTTCTCTTCATCAGGATCAGGTTTTGCCCAGTCTGGGAAAGAACACTGGCTAGACGTTCTAGTCAGCAAGAACTTTTTATTCTTAGGAACCATCATGAAGACCTTTGTGGCCAAGCCGCATGAAGTCCAACGTGACTGGTTTGTGATCGACGCCAAGGGCAAAGTCCTCGGTCGTGTGGCCAGCGAAGTCGCACGTCGTCTGCGTGGCAAGCACAAACCTGAATTCACGCCGCACGTTGATACGGGCGATTACATCGTCATCATCAACGCTTCCGATATCGTCGTTACCGGTACCAAGGCGAAGGACAAGAAGTACTTCCGCCACACCACGTACCCGGGCGGTATCCGCGAAACGAACTTCGAGAAAATGCAAGAGCGTTTTCCCGGTCGCGCCATTCAGAAGGCCGTCAAGGGCATGCTGCCCAAGGGTCCTCTGGGCTACGCCATGATCAAGAAGCTGAAGGTCTATGCTGGTGCCGAGCACCCGCACACCGCCCAGCAGCCCAAGACGCTGGATATCTAAGGAAACGCCATGATCGGTAACTGGAATTACGGAACCGGCCGTCGCAAAACTTCGGTGGCTCGCGTTTTCATCAAGAAGGGCACGGGTAAGATCGTTGTCAACGGCAAGCCCGTCGACGACTTCTTCGCCCGCGAAACTGGTCGCATGATCGTGCGCCAACCGCTGGAACTGACCGGCCACCTGGAATCGTTCGACATCAAAGTCAACGTCCACGGCGGCGGCGAAACCGGCCAGGCTGGCGCAGTCCGTCACGGCATCACGCGTGCCCTGATCGACTACGACGCGACCCTGAAGCCCGCACTGTCGCAAGCTGG
Organism: Achromobacter marplatensis; assembly: GCF_049060505.1. GTDB lineage: Bacteria > Pseudomonadota > Gammaproteobacteria > Burkholderiales > Burkholderiaceae_B > Achromobacter > Achromobacter marplatensis_A. The sequence continues at coordinate 100,322 of NZ_JBMGRB010000014.1, read as the reverse complement.
CTTTGTGACCCGCGATGCCCGCGAAGTCGAACGTAAGAAGGTCGGCTTCCGCAAGGCACGTCGTCGCAAGCAGTTCAGCAAGCGTTAATGTTGCTGCAAAAAACCCGCTTCGGCGGGTTTTTTGTTTTTGGGCGACCACGCTCCCTGGCGCCTTGCGGCGACTACCAGCTTGACCTCGATTCTCGCTTCCATTTATACGATGATATTCGTATAATATTTTTCGGGAGCGGAAGATGGCGCAGCCGCACGGGTTCAAGGCAGTCAGGGCCTCGGTCGTTGCAGCCCTGCTTGAGGGCACCTATCAACACGAAGCCCGCCGTCACGTCGACGTGAAGAATCTGCTGTCCACAGGCGAGGTTTCCGCTGTCGACCTGGCTGACGTCCTGCGGCGCAGCGACGGGGCAGGCTACACGCGCAGCCCGTTGCATGGCGGCCTGAACATCGATTGCCACATCATCCTGGCCAGCGGCTGGTACGTGAAGTTCTACTTCATCGACCCCGTCACCATCTTCATCAGTGTCCACCGTTGAGGGCGTCATGAAAATTTTCCAGGAAGGCGATCGTAGCCAGGCGTTCTGCCACGATTGCGCCGCGTTGGTCTCGACGGCGTTCGTTCGTCGCGACGTTCCGTTCAGCGACGGGTCGGGCACGGTCAGGAATATCCTGGTCGGCGTTTGCGGCCAATGCGGCGGCACGGTGTCCATTCCCGCACAGTCCACCCCCGCAATCAGCAAGGCGCGCAAGCAAGCGCTGGAGTCCATTGAAACGAACCTGCCTGCGGTATACGTGGATATCCTGGACTACGCGGTGCATACGATTGATCACCGCGCCTCCACCGATTTCCGGCGGGTACTGCTGACTTATTTCATGCACAAGGCGGCGAACGATGCGGGTGCCCCTGAGCTGTTGAGGGCCGCATTCGAGCAGGCAGTGGCCACGTTTCCCGAAAAGCGCGGCGCGGCGCGCCGTCGCCTGTCGATGAAGGTGCCCGCTAGAGTCACGGAAGACATCCGCAGGTTGGAAGCGAGCACATCGCTGAACAAGACGGATCTGATCAAGTCCGTAGTGTTCGATATCCAGAACAAAGTGCTGGAGCGGCCATCCGCCCGCTTGCTTGAAGAGTTGAGGGCGCTGTCGGCCATTTCGGCATAGTGGCGCCAAGCGGCGCATGGCGGCGCCACCTGTCCGGCGCGGAACTTCGCGCCTGTCTGTCGGTCGGATGAAATCAGGTTGCTGCGCGGTCCCGCCGGTCGTGAGGCAACCCTGTATCCTCCGGGCGATACAATCTGTTTTCGTCCTACGAAGAGTTCATATCCATCATGGCCCAAGCATCGAACACCCGTATCAAGGTTGGTATCGTCGGCGGCACCGGTTATACCGGCGTCGAGCTGCTGCGCTTGCTGTCGCAGCATCCCAATGTGGAATTGACCGCCATCACGTCCCGCAAGGAAGACGGACTGCCGGTGGCTGATATGTATCCGAACCTGCGCGGCCGCGTGAACCTGGCCTTTTCGGCGCCGGAAAAAGCGTCGCTGACCGACTGCGACGTGGTGTTCTTCGCGACGCCGCACGGCGTGGCGATGGCGCAGGCCCAGGAACTGATCTCCGCGGGCACCCGCGTCATCGATCTGGCCGCCGATTTCCGCCTGCAAGACATCCCGACCTTCGAGCGCTGGTACAAGATTCCCCACACCTGCCCGGACATCCTGGCCGAATCCCAGTACGGCCTGGTGGAACTGAACCGCGAAGCCATTGCCAAGGCGCGCGTCATCGGCAACCCCGGCTGCTATCCCACCACCGTGCTGCTGGGCCTGGCCCCGCTGCTGGAAGGTGGCAAGGCGCTGGTCGATGCGCAAACCCTGATCGCCGACTGCAAGTCGGGCGTGTCTGGCGCTGGCCGCAAGGCGGAAGTGGGGTCGTTGTTCTCGGAAGCCTCGGACAACTTCAAGGCCTACGGCGTGGCCGGGCACCGCCACCATCCGGAAATCGTCGCCCAGCTGGAAAAGATCTCCGGCGGCAAGGTCGGCCTGACCTTCGTGCCGCACCTGGTGCCGATGATCCGCGGCATGTTCTCCACGATCTACGCCCGCATCCTGCCGGAAGCCCGCGATACGGACTTCCAGGCGTTGTTCGAGCAACGCTACGCCGACGAGCCCTTCGTGGACGTGATGCCGGCCGGTAGCCTGCCTGAAACCCGTTCGGTGCGCGCGTCGAACAACCTGCGCATCGCACTCAGCCGCCCCGGCAACGGCGACCAACTGATCGTTCTGGTCGTGCAAGACAACCTGGTCAAGGGCGCCGCCGGCCAAGCGGTCCAAAACATGAACCTGATGTTCGGGGTGCCGGAATCGACCGGGCTGGATCAGGTCGCGATCCTGCCGTGATGCCTGGATCGGGCAGCCGGCCCTGGCCGCTGCCCGTCTACGCGCCTTATGTCCGCTGACTCTTCCGCCACCCCGCAATCCCGCCCCGCCGGCGGGCTGCTGCGCGTGGCGGCCGGGCTGCTGATCGGCGTGCTGCTAGGGGGCGTCGCGGGGTATTTCCATGCCCAGCGGCAAGCCCTGCCGCAGGATGCCGTCGTAATCAGCGCGGCCCAAGCCGACGCCCAGCAAGAGGCCATGCGCCAGCAGGCCGCACAGCTACGCTACACGCAGGGCCAGCTGGATACCGCGGATGGCGAACTCGTGATCGAGCGCGCGGCCCGCCAGGAACTTGAAACGCAACTGCGCGCCGTGCAGGCCGAAGTCGGCCGGGTGCGCGACCAGTTGGCTTTCTATGAACAATTGCTGCCTCCCGGCCCGGAAGGTTCGGTGGATATCCGGGGGGTGCAGATCGACCGCGACGGCGGGGGCTTGCGTTACAAGGTGCTGCTGATGCGCAGCGGCCGCAACGGCGGCTCGCCCTTCGCGGGCGCGCTGCGGTTCCAGGCCACGGGCATCCTGAAGGGCGAGACCGTAACCGTCGACCTGGCGCCCCTGCAAGTCAAAGCCGAAGCCGGGCCGGTCACCGCCACGGGCGAATCCACCACGGCGGCGTCCCTGGCCCTGCAATTCGATCAATATCAGCGCAGCCAGGGCCTGTTGGCCGTGCCCGAGGGTTTTGTCCCCGAAAGCGTCACGGTCAGCGTGTTGGAAGGGGATACCGTCCGGGCATCGCGCAGTATCAAACTGGAACTTTGAGTCTAGTCAAGCCCTGGGCTATAGTGACACTATGCGAGCGCCGTTGCCGCTCACCGAAATATGGCCGATCCGGCCAGGAGTGAACCATGAATGCAGTAACCGAAACCGTCGACCTCCAGGCCGCCCCGCCTGCTCCCTTGGTATTTACTGACTCGGCCGCCGCCAAAGTGAAGGACCTGTTGGCCGAAGAGGGCAACCCCGAGCTGAAGCTGCGCGTGTTTGTCCAGGGTGGCGGCTGTTCGGGCTTCCAGTACGGCTTCACGTTCGACGAAGTCGTGAACGAAGACGACACCGTGCTGGACAAGGCCGGTGTTCAATTGCTGGTTGATCCGATGAGCTTCCAGTATCTGGTCGGCGCGGAAATCGACTACAAGGAAGACCTGGAAGGCGCGCAGTTCGTCATCCGCAATCCCAACGCCAGCACCACTTGCGGCTGCGGTTCCTCGTTCTCGGTGTAATCGCCGAAGCAGGAAAATGAAAAGCCCTTCGGCATGCCGAAGGGCTTTTTGCATGGGGCCGCCTTCCGCCATGCCAGCGCTGCGCGACCCGGTTTCAGGCGGGGTATAGCGCACCCAGGATCCGGGCGCCGCGGGCGCCGGTGACGGCTGGCAAGCCGGCGGGCCGGCGTTCCACAAAGGCTTGCGCCAACCAGGCGAATGCCAGCGCCTCTACCTGCTGCGCGGGCACGCCCAGCGCGTCGGTGGGCTGCACCGGGCGCTGCAGGCAGTACGCCAGTTCCCGCATCAGCCCGGCGTTGTAGGCGCCGCCACCACATACGAATACCTCTTGCGTGCCCGCAGCCGCCGCATCGATGGCGTTGGCGACGGTCCTGGCGGTCAGGCGCTGCAGTGTCGCCTGTACGTCCTGGGGGGCCGGCTTCGGGCCGTCGAATGCCGCTAGCCGGTCGTCCAGCCATTGCAAGTTGAACAGGTCGCGGCCGGTGGACTTGGGAGGCGGCAGCGCAAACCAGGGCTCGCTGGCGATCAGTTGCTCCAGCAGCGGCGCCACCACCTGTCCCGTGGCTGCCCAGCGGCCGCCAGCGTCATAGGGCTGCCCCAGATGGCGCTGGCACCATGCGTCCAGGAACACGTTGGCCGGGCCGGTATCGAACCCTCGGGCCGGTTGGCCGGGCGCCAGCAGCGTTACGTTGGCGATGCCGCCCAGGTTGAGCACGGCGCGGCCATGCGCCGCGCCGAAAATCGCGGCATGAAATGGCGGCACCAGCGGCGCGCCCTGGCCGCCGGCGGCTACGTCGCGGCTGCGAAAGTCCGCCACCACATCGATGCCGGCCAATTCCGCCAGCAGGGCGGGGGCATTGAGTTGCACGGTATAGCCGCTGTCCGGCCGGTGGCGCACCGTCTGGCCGTGCGCGCCGATGGCGGTCACGGCGCTGGCCGGGACACCCGCATCCCGCAGCAGGGCGGCGACCGCCTGGGCGTACAACCGCGCCAGCGCATTCGCAGCCAGGGCGGCGCGCGCCAACTCGTCGTTGCCGGCCAGATTCAGCGCCAGCAGTTCGCGGCGCAGGTTCTCGGGCATGGGCAGGCTGGCACTGGCCAAACCCTGCGGCGGCTGGCCGGCGTCCAGGCGCACAAGCACCCCGTCGACGCCGTCGACGCTGGTGCCGGACATCAAGCCGATATACAGGGCGGGATTGCCCTGCGGGCGGGGAGCGGAGGAATTCACAGGCGCCTCGGAAAGAAAAAAGGCGGCCGGCAGAATCTGCGCGGGCCGCCTTTGGGGACGTTTTGTTGCGGCGGGCCGGTTAGCGGCTGGCCACGTTGGTCAGGGCGTCGGGCAGCGTCTGCTGGAACTCGGTCAGCAGCTGGATCTGTTGCTTGTACGGCGCCACGGCCTGGTTGAACGCGCGCACTTCCGCGGGTTCCAGGGCACGGGCAACGGGCAGGTCGACCGACAGCGGGTCGATCGGCTGATTGTCCACGCGGAACTCGTAGTGCAGGTGCGGGCCGGTGGCCCAGCCGGTGGACCCGACATAGCCCAGCAACTGGCCTTGCGAGATCTTCGAGCCCTTGGTGATGCCTTCGGCGATGCGGCTTTGGTGGGCATACAGCGTCGAGTACTTGCCGTGATGCTTCACGATGACCACGTTGCCGTAGCCGTTCTGCCAGCCCGAGAACTCGACCGTGCCGTCCGCGGTGGAGTGGATCGGCGTGCCCGAAGGCGCGGCGTAGTCCACGCCCTTGTGGCCCGTCCACGTCTTGTGGATGGGATGCATGCGCATGCCGAACGTCGAGCTGATGCGGCTGAACTTCAAGGCGGTGCGCAGGAACGCGCCGCGCAGGCTGGTGCCGTCGAAGTCGTAGTACGAACCGCTTTTTTCGTCGGGGCTGAACCAGACCGCGCTGTAGGTCTTGCCGCCGTTGATGAATTCCAGGGCCAGCACGCGACCGGCGCCGGCGTAGCGGCCGTCGTGCGAGCGCACTTCGTAGACCACGCGGAATTGGTCGCCCTGGCGCAGGTCGCGCAGGAAGTCGATCTTGGCGCTGAGGATGTCGGCCATTTGCATGGTGACCGAATCCGGAATACCGGCGGCGTCCGTGGCGCCGAACAGCGACGACTTGATCGTGCCCACGGCGACGCGGGTCTGGCGATCGGTGCTTTCGGTGACTTCCTCGGCTTTGTAGCTGTCGCCGGACGGCGCGACGTGCAGCATGCGCGTCACGACCTGGCCGTCGGTTTCGTTGCCGGGGGTGTGGATGTAGCGCAGCCAGATCAGGTTGCCCTGGTCATCCGTCGCGGCCTGGACGGAGCGGCCCGGGTACAGCTTATAGATGCTGCGGGCGCTGGCTTCGTGCGTCAGGAAGGTTTGCAGATTCGGGGCGTCCAGCTCCAGGCGTTGCAGCACGGCGGCCAGCGTGTCGCCGGCACGGATGCGGGTTTCGCTGATGTACGGCGCGGCGCTGGGGCTGCTGACTTCGACTTGTTCGGCGGTCAGCGGCAGAACGCTCTGGATGATGCGGGACGGCGGGAGTTCAGTGCGGTCGGGTTGCTGGACCATGCCGAGGGCGGCGGCGCCAGCAAACAGACCGATAGCGGAGACGAGAAGAGTGCGGCTGAAAAGACCCGAGCGATGGGGCTTGGGTTCAACGGGCGCAAACAGGGCAGCAACTTTGCGCTTGATGCTACTCGCCAGTTCGTGGAGGCCACGATTCATCGTGAAGATACCCTCTCAGGTGGCTTGAGCTCGCAGGGTGCGCAATACGAACGGCCCTTGCGCGCCACGAAATCGGGGGCAGGGCTGCTGGCGCGGGCGCATCTTGTGAACAACGGGTGGTAGGCTGAACCGCAACTGCGAACTGCGTATAGATAGCAGTTGCGTATGATTGGGCGGTATCCTAGCTGATTCGGCTAGAATTTTCGATAGTTTTCGTCACCTTTTACACCTTTTTGTCGGCTGAAGCCGCGTTGGTCCCCCTGCCATGTCATCCTCTGAAGCCCCTATCACTCCCGAAGTCGAAGCCGATCTGCGTATAGCCAAGCGCGGCTGCGACGAGTTGCTGGTCGAGTCCGAGTTCGCCCGCAAGCTGGCCAAGAGCCGCGCGACCGGCGTGCCCCTGCGCATCAAACTGGGGCTGGATCCCACTGCGCCGGACATCCACCTGGGCCACACCGTGGTGCTGAACAAGATGCGCCAGTTGCAGGACCTGGGCCATAACGTCATCTTCCTGATCGGCGATTTCACCTCCACGATCGGCGATCCCAGCGGCCGCAACAGCACCCGTCCCCCACTGACGCGCGAGCAGATCGAGTCCAACGCCAAGACCTACTACGCGCAGGCCAGCCTGGTGCTGGATCCGGCCCGCACCGAGATCCGTTACAACTCCGAGTGGTGCGATCCGCTGGGCGCCCGCGGCATGATCCAGCTGGCGTCGCGCTACACCGTGGCCCGCATGATGGAGCGCGAGGATTTCACCAAGCGCTTCAAGGGCGGGATTCCGATTTCGGTGCACGAATTCCTGTATCCGCTGATGCAGGGATATGACTCGGTGGCGCTGAAGTCCGATCTGGAGCTGGGGGGCACCGATCAGAAGTTCAACCTGCTGGTCGGGCGCGAGCTGCAAAAGGAGTATGGCCAAGAGCCGCAGTGCATTCTGACGATGCCGTTGCTGGTGGGCACGGACGGCGTCGAGAAGATGTCTAAGTCGAAGGGCAACTACATCGGCATTTCGGAGTCGCCCGATTCGATGTTCGGCAAGCTCATGTCGATTTCCGACACGCTGATGTGGCGCTACTTCGAGTTGCTGTCGTTCCGTTCCCTGGAAGACATCGCGGCCCTCAAGCAAGAGACCGATGGCGGTCGCAACCCGCGTGATGCCAAAGTCATGCTGGCTCAGGAAATCATCACGCGCTTCCACTCCGCCCGCGCGGCCGACGATGCGCTGGCGTCCTTCGAGGCGCGTTTTCGCGATGGCGCCATTCCGGAAGACATGCCGGAAGTGAATATCGGCGGTGCGCCGGTGGGCATCCTGAAGCTGCTGCGCGAAGCGGGCCTGGTCGCATCGGGGTCCGAAGCCCAGCGCAATGTGGAGCAGGGCGGCGTGCGGGTCAACGGCGATCGCGTCGAAGATAAATCGTTGCAATTGCCGGCTGGCACCTATGTGGTTCAGGTGGGCAAGCGCAAGTTCGCGCGTGTTAACTTGAACCCATAATTGCGAAGTTTTGATACGCTGAGGGTACAGGCAGGGGCGGCAAGCCTTTGCGGCACTTCAAGGAGCACGACATGAAACTTTCGAGTTTGTCTTTTTCCGATCACGAGTCGATCCCCGAACGCTACGCCTTCGGCAAAATCGATGCGCAATCGCACGTCGCGCTGGCAGACAACTACAACCCGCAGTTTTCGTGGGACGACGTCCCGCCGGGAACGCAGTCGTTTGCGTTGATCTGCCACGATCCGGACGTGCCCTCGCGGCCCGACGACGTCAACCAGGAAGGCCGCGAAGTCCCGGCCGACCTGCCCCGCGTGGATTTCTTCCACTGGGTGCTGGTGGACTTGGCCGCCGACATGCGCGAAATCGATGAAGGCGCATTCTCCAACGGCATCACGCCGCGCGGCAAGGGTGGCCCGCTGGCGCCGATGGACGCGCGCCAGGGCATCAACTCGTATTCCTCGTGGTTCGCCAACGACCACGACATGAGCGGCGACTACTTCGGCTACGACGGCCCGTGCCCGCCCTGGAACGATTCGATCGTGCATCGTTACGTCTTCACGCTGTATGCGCTGGACGTGCATAGCCTGAACCTGAACGGGTCCTTCACCGGCGAGGACGCGCTGCGCGCCATGCAGAAGCACGTGCTGGCCCAGGCTTCAGTCACGGGTACCTACACGCTGAATCCAAAGCTGGCACCCAAGCAGATCGGAACCACCGAGGCGTAGCGCCTGCCAAGGGTAGCGATCAAGAAGGGCCGCTATCGCGGCCCTTTTTTCGTTCGCCACGGCGCCGGGCTGACGACGCCGGCCGCGGCTACTAACCAGTAGGTTATGAGGGTGGCGGTTTGCATGAAAGTTTCTCAAGTCGGATTGAGAGCGGTTTCCGGGCACGGCGCGTTGGCGTGGTTTTCGTGCCCATCGCCGGTATTTTGCTCCGCTTCGACGCATTTTGGCGGCAATTGAATCCGCCCGACGCGGTAAACTATCCAGCATTCTTCGGGTTTACCCATCCGACACGGCTTTCTCCTCTCTTACCGCCTCAGGAATCCCCCGTCATGTTTGACCGCAACCTCACCTTGTCCAAGGCTGACCCGGACGTTTGGGCCGCCATCCAGAAGGAAGACGTTCGCCAAGAGCAGCACATCGAGCTGATCGCTTCGGAGAACTACGCCAGCCCGGCCGTCATGGAAGCCCAGGGCACGCAGCTCACGAACAAGTACGCCGAAGGCTATCCGGGCAAGCGCTACTACGGCGGTTGCGAGTACGTGGACGTGGTCGAGCAATTGGCTATCGACCGCCTGAAGCAGATTTTCGGCGCCGAAGCCGCCAACGTGCAGCCCAACTCGGGCTCGCAGGCCAACCAGGGCGTGTACATGGCCGTGCTGAAGCCGGGCGACACCGTGCTGGGCATGAGCCTGGCCGAAGGCGGCCACCTGACGCACGGCGCATCGGTCAACGCATCGGGCAAGCTGTACAACTTCATCTCGTATGGCCTGGACGAAAACGAAGTCCTGAACTACGCGCAAGTCGAACAACTGGCCCGCGAGCACAAGCCCAAGCTGATCGTCGCAGGCGCCTCGGCCTACGCCCTGCACATCGATTTCGAGCGCATGGCCCGCATCGCCCGTGAAAACGGCGCGCTGTTCATGGTCGACATCGCCCACTACGCGGGCCTGGTCGCCGGCGGCGCCTACCCCAACCCGGTCCCGCACGCCGACTTCGTCACGTCGACGACGCACAAGTCGCTGCGCGGTCCGCGCGGCGGCGTCATCATGATGAAGGCCGAATTCGAGAAGATCGTCAACTCGGCGATCTTCCCCGGCATCCAGGGCGGTCCGCTGATGCACGTCATCGCCGGCAAGGCCGTGGCGTTCAAGGAAGCGCTGGAACCCGGCTTCAAGGATTACGCGCAACAAGTGGTCAAGAACGCGAAAGTGCTGGCCGACACGCTGGTCAAGCGTGGCCTGCGCATCGTCTCCGGCCGCACCGAAAGCCACGTCATGCTGGTGGACCTGCGCGCCAAGGGCATCACGGGCAAGGAAGCGGAAGCCGTGTTGGGCCAGGCCCACATCACGGTCAACAAGAACGCCATCCCGAACGACCCGGAAAAGCCTTTCGTGACCAGCGGCATCCGCCTCGGCACGCCGGCCATGACCACCCGCGGTTTCACGGAAGCCGATGCTGAACTGACGGCCAACCTGATCGCCGACGTGCTGGACAATCCGCGTGATGAAGCCAACATCGCCGCCGTGCGCGCCCGCGTCAACGAATTGACGTCGCGCCTGCCGGTCTACGGCAAGAAGTAAAGCACTACCCCCCGGCCCCTAGGCTATCCGCCGCTGGGGCCAGACCAAAGGGACGGCCCCGCAAGGCGCCGTCCCTTTGCTTTCCGGGCGGCAGGCGCTATCCTCGACCGGGCCTGTCCATGATATGGGGACGAATTAGCCATATTGGCGCTTCCCCGGGAGCGCGTCGTTACAATATGCTCAATTATTGCTATCCGTGCCTTTAGGGAACACACATGCGGTGTCCATTTTGCGGCAATGCCGAAACACAGGTCGTAGACAGCCGGGTCTCGGAAGAGGGCGACGCCATCCGCCGCCGCCGCCGCTGCCTGTCCTGTGACAAGCGGTTCACCACCTATGAGCGGGTCGAGCTTGCCTTGCCTTCCGTGGTCAAGCGCAACGGCAGCCGCAGCGAATACGATCCCGCCAAGTTGCGGGCCAGCCTGAGCCTGGCGCTGCGCAAGCGGCCCGTCAGCACCGAGGACGTGGATGCCGCCGTGGCGCGCATCGAAGAGCAACTGCTGGCGAGCGGACTGCGGGAAGTGCCCACTGAACATATCGGCGAACTGGTCATGACCGAGCTGCGCAAGCTGGATAAAGTGGCTTACGTGCGTTTCGCGTCGGTCTACAAGAGCTTCGAGGACATCGGCGAATTCGTCGAAGCCATCCGGGAAATGCAGGGGCCTTTGCTGCCCGGCAAGTTGCGCAAGGAATAGCGCCGGCCCGGCTTGGCATGGCAGAACGGATGACGGCGCTTCGGCGCCGTCATGGCATTGATGACGACCGCGCCAGGCTGGGTGTCTGGGATTGGAACTTGCGCCACACACGGCGCATGTGCTGCGCCGAGCCAAACCCGGATTTTTCCGCCACGCGCTCCAGGTCCAGCCGGGTTTCGCGCAGCAAGTCGCGCGCCAGTGCGACGCGTATCTGATACAGGTAGTCCATCGGGGTGCAGCCCGCGTGTTCGCGGAACAGGCGCGTCAGGTGGCGCGCGCTGGTGTGCGCCTGGTCCGCCAACGACTGCGCGGACCACGGTGCGGCGGGATTGCGCACGACGGCGTCCTGCACGCGGTGCACGCCTGGATGCAGGTGGCTGCGGTGTTCCAGCCAGGGCGACAGGGTGGCGTCCGTGCCGGCCCGCCGTTGATAGACGACCATGTCGCGCGCCACCTCGCTGGCGGTGCGCGGCCCGCAGTGGCGCGCCACCATGTGTAGCGCCAGATCGATGCCCGCCGTGATGCCGGCGCTGCTGACCAGGTTGCCGTCTTCGACGAAGATCCGGTTGTCGTGCACGCGCGCGGTGGGGTCGATGTCCGTCAACTGCGCCAGGCAGGAGTGGTGCGTGGTGCACTCGCGTTGCCGGGTCAATCCGGCCGAGGCCGCGAACAGCGCGCCGGCGCACACGGTCATCAGCGTGAAGCCGTCAGCGGGATGGCGGACCGCCAGCCAGTCGATGATGGCGTGGGCGTCCGGGCTTTCCAGCCGGATGGGCTGGCCCACTACGCCGGAAACGATAACGAGCGCGTGCGCGGGCAACACCGTCGGCAGCGGCTGTATATGGGCAAGGTGCAGCCCGGCGATGCCGCTTTCCACGGCCTCGGAAGGGCCGCAGAAGTGTTGCTCGAACGTGCCGGGACAAAGCTTGTTGGCGACGCGGAAGGCTTCTGCGGGACCCGCCAGGTCCAGCAGGACGATGCCCCGCGACAGCACGAAGTACACGGGAATCATGGCGCCTTCCTGGCCGGGATCAGGCCGCCAGCGCGTCGGCGGCGCGCGTGACGCGGGCGAAGCGGCCATGAAGCACCAGCTCGGTGTGGTCGCGGATCTCGGCTGGCGTGTAGTGCTTGCCGGACGGGCTTTGCATGGCGAACGTCAGCGTGGCGTCGGTCGGGAAGACGACTTTGAAGCCCGCGTCGCTGGCGTGGCGCGTCGTCGTTTCGCAGCATTGTTCGGTTCGGATGCCGCTGACGATGATGCCTTCGATGCCGTTTTCCCACAGCCAGTCATGCAGCGAGTGGCCGTCCGCGCTTTCGGCGTATAGCGACGAGTGCACCGTTTTGTGGAACACGGCGGTGGGCGCGATGCGCAATGCTTCCAGTGTCTTGACGTGGCCAGAGGCCAGCGAGAACGGGTTGGCGGGGTCGGCCGACTTGCTGGTGTGGAACACCTGCAGGACGGGGATGCCTTGGGCGGACGCAGCGTCGATCAGTCCCTGGATCTTGGCCAGGAACGCCGGATATTCGGTTTCATCCCAAAACGGACGATGCCGGAAAGACTCTTGTACGTCGATGACGATCAGTGCTTGTTTCATGTTCCGGGCTCCAGGCCAAGGATTTCAGGGGGTGCAGCGCCATTCTGAAGCGAATTTCAGCTGCCCGCGAGATCGTCGAAAGACCTCGACCGGCCCAAAACGGACATGCAGGAAGCATACCCCTCCTGGTCAAGGCACGTTACGCCCTGCGCCGCGCCGCCGGACATACAATTCCTGCCATGACGACCGTAAGCCACCCTGACGATATCTTTTGGATGCGACGCGCCCTGGCGCTGGCAGAGAGCGTGCTGTTCACGACCGCGCCGAACCCCCGGGTTGGATGCGTCATCGTGCGCGACGGGCGCGTGCTGGGCGAAGGGGCGACGCAGCCGCCCGGCGGCCCGCACGCCGAAATCCGCGCGCTGCGCGACGCCCAGGCCCGGCAAGAACCCGTGGAAGGCGCGACGATGTACGTCACGCTGGAACCCTGCAGCCATTTCGGCCGCACGCCGCCTTGCGTGGACGCCGTGCTGGCCGCCAAACCTGCGCGAGTGGTCGTGGCCATCGGCGACCCCAATCCGCTCGTCAACGGACAGGGCCTGGCGCGTTTACGTGACGCCGGCATCCAGGTCGTGACTGGCGTCTGCGCCGAAGAGGCGCTGGCGATCAATGCGGGGTTCATCTCTCGGATGAGCCGGTCGCTGCCCTGGGTGTGGATGAAGATGGCGGCGTCGCTGGACGGCCGCAGCGCGTTGCATAACGGCATGTCGCAGTGGATCACTGGCGCTGAGGCCCGCGCCGATGGGCACCATTGGCGTGCGCGCAGCTGCGTGGTGCTGACCGGCATGGGCACGGTGCTGAAGGACAACCCGCAGCTCAATGTGCGCGGGGTGCAAACGCCGCGTCAGCCTCGCAAGGCCGTGGTGGACGGTCGTTTCGAGATCCCGGAGGGCGCTCGGTTGTTTGATGGCGCGGAAGTGATCATTTTTACCGCCCGCGAAGACGCCGCCAAGGCCGCGCGCCTGGCGGACAAGAACGCGCGCGTGGTGCTGCTGCCCGGGCACGCGCCGGACCGCGTGGATCTCCCGGCGATGATGCGCTGGTTCGCCCAAGAGCAGTTCAACGAAGTCCACGTCGAGGCGGGGGCGGGTTTGTCCGGCGCCTTGGTCGCTGCGGGCTGCGTCGACGAACTGCTGCTGTATCTGGCGCCCGTGCTGCTGGGCGACGCGGCGGGCATGGTGCGCCTGCCCATGCTTGAGCACCTGGATGCCGCCCAGCGCTACGAATTCATCGACGCCGCGCGGCTGGGCGCCGACATGCGCCTGCGCGCCAGGGTGCCGGGCAATTGGCGGCAATTGGCGCAGCGCGTGGCCTTGCCCGCTGACGTCTGAATCTCTCTTTTCACCCCACTCGTTTCTACGCCCGCCGGTCTACCTTGGACCCGCGTGACGCTGCGAGGCACCGCGCGACGCCGCGCGATGGCGCCGTGCGAAGACGCCCGCGCCGGCATGGATGGCACGGCAGATGCTGGTACCTGCTGGTCCGCCTTCTTGCTGAAGTCGCGTGTTTAAAAAGCGCGGCGCGCGTCGGGATGCGTGTTTCCATCGTCGGCGACAAGGCTTGGTTTCTTGTCGATGACAACGCTTGCAGGAAGTATCCGTGCTTGCGCCATGGGTAATAGCACTCGCCATGCGCGGCTGCCAATTGTGCGGTTGAAACCGCGCGAAATGCCTTTCCTAAAGCCCTCGCGGCGCATGTGCCGCGGCAATCGCATCAAGTTTGCGAGCGATTCGCGCATGTCGTTTCCATGGCGAAAACCCTCATCACTATTTTTCGCGGTGCGCCAAATGAATTGCCACAAAACGGTCAATTGGCTTTAGCATAGGCACATGACTTGGCGCTACGTGCTAACGGCCTTCACCGAACAGTGCTACGCGCCCTCGTCACCACGGATTCCCGTGCCGCGATATCGGCGCTTTTTTACGACCGAACCGGCACGCTGCTGAACAGGTACGCCAAGGCGTTGTTCAGACCGTCCGCTGCCATCGCATAGCGGGCGCATCGGGTTTACGCCCGAATCATAAGAATCCACCGGGATATCGCTCATCCCTTCAAATGATTGCTGACCATTTCATGTGCGGCCGCATCATGCGTGCCGGCCATAGCAATATGCTGAAGGCAAGCGAGATAACTTATTCACGTAAGTTGCATTCCCTGACGGAACTTGTGTCCGCGGGATGCAGCCTAAATGGAAAGGGCCCCGATCGTGCTTCATGGTTGATGTGTGGCGAAAGCAACATAACACCGGGCCGCAAATGCTTATCGCTGGTTTGTCTAGTAAAGCGTAGGCACTGAGGCACAATGGGGACACGTAGGGACGTGCTGAATTTTTCGCGTGTTGTAGGAGGTTTCCGTGCAAAACATCGTCGAAGGCTTCAAGTCGCAGTATGCAAAAGAGCAGGAGTCAGAGCTCTCCCTTGAGGAATATCTGAACCTTGCTAAACGCGATCCCATGGCGTACGCCAGCCCCGCTGAGCGCATGCTGGCGGCGATCGGCGAACCCGAAATCGTGGATACGCGCAACGACCCACGTCTTTCCCGTTTGTTTTCCAACCGGACCATCCGGCGCTATCCGGCGTTCCAGGAGTTCTACGGCATGGAGGACGTGATCGGCCAGATCGTCGCGTTCTTCAAACACGCCGCTCAGGGGCTGGAAGAGCGCAAGCAAATCCTTTATCTGCTGGGGCCCGTGGGGGGCGGCAAGTCGTCCATCGCGGAACGGCTCAAGGCCTTGATGGAAAGCTATCCCATCTATGCCTTGAAGGGTTCGCCCGTCAACGAAACGCCTTTGGGGCTGTTTCACCCCGAACGCTTCGGCGACACGCTTGAAAAGGAATACGGCATTCCGCGGCGCTACCTGAGCGGCATCATGTCGCCCTGGGCCGTCAAGCGGCTGAAGGAGTTCGACGGCGACATCTCGCAGTTCCGCGTCGTGCGCTTGAATCCGTCGGTGCTGCGCCAGATCGCCATCGCCAAGACCGAACCGGGCGACGAGAACAACCAGGATATTTCGTCGCTGGTGGGCAAAGTGGACATCCGCAAGCTGGACCGCCATTCGCAGGACGACCCGGACGCCTACAGCTATTCCGGCGGGTTGTGCCTGGCCAACCAGGGGCTGCTTGAGTTCGTGGAGATGTTCAAGGCCCCGATCAAGATGCTGCATCCGCTGTTGACGGCCACCCAGGAAGGCAACTTCAAGGGCACCGAGGGTTTCTCCGCGATTCCGTTCAACGGCGCGATCATGGCGCACTCGAACGAATCCGAATGGCAGACCTTCCGCAACAACAAGCACAACGAGGCGTTCCTTGACCGTATCTATATCGTCAAGGTGCCTTACTGCCTGCAGGTGTCCGAAGAAGTCCGCATCTACGAAAAGCTGCTGCATCACAGCTCGTTGTCGGCCGCCCCGTGCGCGCCGGGAACGCTGGACATGATGGCGCAGTTCTCGGTGCTGACCCGTCTGAAGGAACCCGAGAACTCCAGCATCTATTCGAAGCTGCGCGTCTACGACGGCGAAAGCCTGAAGGACGTGGACCCGAAGGCCAAGGCCTTGCAGGAATACAAAGACTACGCCGGCACGGACGAAGGCATGAACGGGGTGTCGACGCGCTTCGCGTACAAGATCCTGTCCAGCGTCTTCAACTACGACCAGACGGAAGTGGCCGCCAACCCGGTGCACCTGATGTATGTGCTTGAGCAGCGGATCGGCCGCGAGGACTACCCCGAGGAAATCCGCCGGCGCTACCTGGAGTTCATCAAGGGCTTCCTGGCGCCGCGCTACGCGGAGTTCATCGGCAAGGAAATCCAGACGGCGTACCTGGAGTCGTATTCCGAGTATGGCCAGAACATCTTCGATCGCTACGTGACGTTTGCCGACTGCTGGATCCAGGACGAGGAATTCCGCGATCCTGAAACCGGTGAAAGCTTCGATCGCAGCGCCTTGAATGACGAACTGGAGAAGATCGAAAAGCCGGCAGGCATTGCCAACCCGAAGGACTTCCGCAATGAGATCGTGAACTTCGTGCTGCGGGCGCGCGCCAACAACAACGGCCGCAACCCGACCTGGACCAGCTATGAAAAGCTGCGCGAAGTGATCGAGAAGAAGATGTTCTCGAACACGGAAGATCTGCTGCCGGTGATTTCGTTCAACGCCAAGGCGTCGGCCGAGGACAAGTCGAAGCACCAGAGTTTCGTGGATCGCATGGTGGAAAAGGGGTACACGGAAAAGCAAGTCCGCCTGCTGTGCGAGTGGTATCTCCGTGTGAGGAAGTCTTCCTGAGCGAGGTGAATCATGAATTCACTGATCGATCGCCGTCTTAATGGGCGCAATAAAAGCGCCGTCAATCGCGAGCGCTTCTTGCGGCGCTACAAGGACCAGATCCGCAAGGCGGTTCACGGGATGATCCGCGACCGCTCGATTCAGGATATGGATCAAGGCGGAGAGATCAACCTGCCCGCCCGGGATATTTCCGAGCCGACATTCCGGCACGGATCGGGCGGCGACCGCGAGATGGTGCACCCTGGCAATCGGGAATTCGCCAAGGGCGACACCATCGACCGGCCGCAGGGCGGGCAAGGCGAGGGCGGCTCCGAACCGGGTGAAGGCGAATCGGTAGACCAGTTCACCTTCAGCCTGTCGCGGGCCGAATTCCTGAACCTGTTCTTCGAGGATCTGGAACTGCCGCACCTGGCGCGCAACCAACTGGGCGAAGTCAGCCAGAAGAAATGGCAGCGCGCCGGCTACACCACGACCGGCTCGCCCAGCATGCTGAGCATCAGCCGCACGCTCAAGTCGTCCTTGGCGCGGCGGGTGGCGCTGAACGTGAAGGCGCGGGCCGATCTGGAAGATGCCGAGGCCGCGCTGGACAAGGCGCGTGCGGCGGGCGCGCCCGCCGCCGAGATCCGCACACTGGAGCAGGACGTCGAGGACTGCCGCGAGCGCCTTGCGCGCGTGCCGTTCCTGGACGATCTGGATCTGCGCTACCGCAACCGTGTGTCGGTTGCCATTCCGATGGCGCGAGCGGTCATGTTCTGCCTGATGGACGTGTCCGGATCCATGGACGAAGGCAAGAAGGACCTGGCCAAGCGCTTCTTCACGCTGCTGTACCTGTTCCTGTCGCGCAAATACGAGCACGTGGACCTGGTCTTCATCCGCCACACGGACAACGCCGAGGAAGTGGACGAGCAGACGTTCTTCTACGACCCCAAGAGCGGCGGCACCATCGTGCTGTCCGCGCTGGAGTTGATGCGCGAGATCCTTGAAAAGCGCTATCCGCCCGCGGGGTGGAACGTCTACGCGGCGCAAGCCAGCGACGGCGATTCGTTTGGCGCGGACGCGGGCAAGAGCGCGCGTTTCCTGGCCGAGCATCTGCTGCCGTCGACACGCTATTTCGCCTATATCGAAATCCCCGACTCGCAAGAGGCTCGCAAGAGCAGCCTGTGGGCCGAGTATGAACAGAAATTGGAGCCGCATTTCGTCATGCGGCGCATCTGCGACCGCGGCGAAATCTTCCCCGTGTTCCATGACCTGTTCAAGAAGGAGACCGCATGAATGCCATCGTGGGTGCTCTCGTGGAGCCGGAATCGGCCAGCGGCGCGCGGCCGATCTCCCAAGGTTCCGAATGGACGTTCGAGCTGATCCAGTCCTATGACGAAGCGATCTCAAAGGTCGCGGCGGAATTCGGGCTGGACACCTACCCGAACCAGATCGAGGTCATCACCTCGGAACAGATGCTGGACGCCTATGCGTCGGCGGGTTTGCCTATCGGCTATCCGCACTGGTCGTATGGCAAGGAGTTCATCCGCAACGAGCAATACTACCGTCGCGGCATGCAAGGACTGGCATACGAAATCGTCATCAATTCCAACCCTTGCATCTCGTACCTCATGGAAGAGAACTCCATGACGATGCAGGCGCTGGTGATTGCGCATGCCTGCTACGGGCACAATTCGTTCTTCAAGGGCAACTACCTGTTCCGCCAATGGACGGACGCGGACGGCGTGCTGGACTACCTGGTCTTCGCGCGCAAGTACGTGATGTCGTGCGAAGACCGCTACGGCATCGATGCCGTGGAAGCGCTGCTGGATTCCTGCCATGCGCTGTCGCATCATGGCGTGGACCGCTACAAGCGCCCGACACCCATGTCGTTCAAGGGCGAGGCCGCGCGCCAAGCCGAACGCGAGGAACATGCGCGGCTGCAATACAACGATTTGTGGCGCACGCTGCCGCGTCTGGAAGCCGACAAGGACACCCGCGCCGAGGCTTCGGTGTTCCCCCCCGAACCCGAAGAGAACCTGCTGTATTTCATTGAGAAGTACTCGCCCAAGCTTGCGCCCTGGCAGAAGGAACTCGTGCGCATCGTGCGCAAGGTTGCCCAGTATTTTTACCCGCAGTCGCAGACCAAGGTCATGAACGAAGGCTGGGCCACGTTCTGGCACTACACCATCCTGAACCGCCTGCATGAGAAAGGCCTGGTGGATGACGGCTTCATGATGGAGTTCCTGCAAAGCCATACCAACGTGGTCAGCCAGCGCGGTTTCGACGAGCGCGGCTACGGCGGCATCAACCCGTATGCGCTGGGTTTTGCCATGATGTCGGACATCCGCCGTATCTGCGAGGCGCCCACGCCCGAGGACCGCAAGTGGTTCCCGGACATCGCCGGCGGCGATTGGGGCAAGACGCTGGACTTCGCGATGCGCAACTTCAAGGACGAGTCGTTCATCTCGCAATACCTGTCGCCGCGCCTGATCCGCGAATTCCGCTTCTTCGCGATCTCGGACCATCAGTCGAATCCGAAGCTGGAAGTGGCCGCCATCCACAACGACGAGGGCTACCGCGACATCCGCCGCCTGCTGGCCGCCCAGCACAACCGCGATAACCAGGTGCCGGACATCCAGGTCGTCCGCTTCAACCGCGATTCGGATCGGTCGCTGGTGTTGCGCCATCTGAAGAGCCGGGGCCGGCCGCTGGCGGGCGACGATGCCGAGCAGGTGATGAAGCATCTGGCCCGCCTGTGGGGCTTCAAGGTCAGGCTGGAAGAGACCGAGCCCGACGGCACGGTCAGCTCGTATCGCGAACAGGAAGCGCCGACTGCGACGTAGGGCTCCGCGCGCCGGAAGGGACGCCCAGTGCGTCCCTTTTTCTTTGCCCACTTGTGATGCCCGCCCGGATTCTGCTAGAATCGCGGATTCGCAAATTTCGTAGTGGTGTTTCTGACCCACCCCGACGTTAGCAATTAGGACAGGTGGCCGAGCGGTTGAAGGCGCACGCCTGGAAAGCGTGTATACGTCAAAAGCGTATCGGGGGTTCGAATCCCCCTCTGTCCGCCAAGAATGTTTGAAAGCCCCTGACTTCGGAAGAAGTCAGGGGCTTTTTGCTTTCCGCGGGTGAAACACTAAAAAACGCGAAGCTGCAAAAATGCTAGACGGAGCCCAGGCGGGCAGTGGTCCGCGCTCGGCTTATATCGCCTCTTTGGCCAGGCGCCGCGCTTTGCGCGAGAAAATCACGCTGAGGGATTGCGCGGCCGTTCGCTTGAACGTGACGTCTGCGGCCGGTCGACCCAGTCGGATTGCGCTCAAGCCCAACACCCACAACGGCCCGATGAGCGGAATTGCGCCGATGATGTCGTGACGCAGGTGCAAGAACGGATTCGCGGGCTCGTCCACGAATCGGCTGGTCAGCCCCGCCTTGGCGATCGTCGCTTGGGCGTGCTGCAGGGTGCGATCCATATCCAGGACATTTTCAAGGAAGAAGTGGTCGCGCTTGCTCAGCAACGACTGGAGTTCGTCGTCGCCCAGCCTGTTCATGAAGTAGGTGCGCAAGATAGGCATGAGAAGTCAGGCGGTAGAGGGGGGCGGGCGCGGCTGCTCGCAGCAAGAATGCAGCGATTGCCACTGTGGCAAGGCGGCGTTGATTGGTTGAAATTCGACGCTATTGTTGCGATCCGACTGCAACGAGAGATGATTCTGCCACTTGATGCGGGGCAATATGCGGTTTTGTGCTTGGGCCAGGCACGGAACGCGAAATTGTGCGGAACCCGGTGGCGGCAATGGTGACTTAAGTTGGCCCCTTATCTCTCCTCTGGTGCCACATGTCTGTGAATGTCCCGAACGCGATTTCAAATTTCTTCCGCGCAGCGCAGCCGGACACGACAAAGCCTACAGGCAAGGAGGCAGCGCCGGGGGCCATGGGAACGATTCGATCGAAGATCGAGTCAGCCGGCGCGCAAGCGAAAACCTTTGTTCTGATGCTTGGCCAAGCGCCACGCGCGTTACGTGCTTTGTACACGTTTGCGATGCCGCGAACCCAAAGCGTTCTTCATTCATTGCGGAGAACGTTCGAAGTCCCTGCGCGGGCTGAGCGGCGACAAATGGCGGCGCAGCGCGAGCTGTTGACCACATGCCGTCGTCTTTTCCAGATGGCCAGGCAAGATTACGGCGTGCCGGTCGCGGGGCAAGTCGCGCGGATGGAGGCCAGTCTGGACCGCCTGCTTGCTGCGCACGGCCCAAATACGCCCATGTCGCGAGAAGTGTTGTTGAACGATACGGTGCGGCGCGCCCTGGATTCGTTGCCGGATGGTAAGTTCCTGAGAAGCATGCGAGGTTTGGGAGACACGCGGACGCTTACCCACGCAGAGCGAGACTCGCTGACCATGCAACTGAAACAGAAACTCCCGGACGAGGCACGGCAGCGGATCGTCAAAAGCCTGGCAGAAGGCGATGCGCCTCGCGGTTCTGCGTTGACCCTGCTTTCGGAGGCCGTGGCGTTGTACGCTCCCACCCGGACTGCGCGCATACCATCGGAAAGAATGAGGGAGTTGCACCGCGAACTGGCGGCCGAGAACGACAAGTTGGTATTGGCGCGGCGCCCGCGCCCTGCGCAGGGCGGCGACTGACACTCTGGACCCGGGGCGCCAGCATCTGCCTGTGGAATGAATTCATCAGAACGTCTCAAGTCTGTCACATCGGTCTCGTAATCTCTCAGCCGTTCGTCAGCGAACTTTCAATCAGCTGACAAATTGCTTGCCCGATCCTTCGTCAAACCAAGAGACTCTGAGATGTCCTACCTTACAGATAAATTGCGCGCGCCCTACCGTGAAGCCCGGGGGGAAGTGACCGTTCCCGGCCAAATGTTCGACGAGATCGTCGCCGCCAATCCGACTCGCCGGACGTTGCTGAAGAACAGCTTCGGGCTGTCCGTATTGTCGGTGTTCGGCGTGTCGGCTTTGGCCGGCTGTAGCAGTGACGACGATAATGACGATCCGGCGTCGACGCCGACGCCTGAGCAACCCACCCCCGAGACGCCCGCCCCGACGCCCGAACCGGGCCCCGACTACTCCGTCACGTTCAAGCCGCTGGGCGACAAGATCGTTGCCGACACGGTCACGGTTCCGGAAGGCTACGTAGCCGAAGTGCTGTATTCGGCTGGCGACAAGTGCGTGATCGGCTCGACGGGCTATCTGGGCGTGCCGCAGTCGTACCCGGCGACCGAGACGCAGGCTGGCGGGCAGCATGACGGCATGCACTTCTACGCGCTGGATGGGGTCGATCCCAACCAGGGCGGCCTGCTGGTGTTGAACCACGAGAGCCTCGACGCCAGCACGCTGGACGTTTCCGTCGAAGGGGTGAAGACCCGGCTGTCCAACGTGGGCGTGTCGGTCGTCGAGATTGCGCGCGACAAGGATGGCAAGTGGGCGGTCAAGACGGATTCCCGCTACAACAAGCGCTATACGGGCAACACCGTCTATAACGTGGGCGGCCCGGCCGCTTCGGTGGTGGGCGCCACCGTCGTGGGTACGCTGAACAACTGCGCCAGCGGCAATACGCCGTGGGGCACGTACCTGACCTGCGAAGAGACGACCGACAATTATCTGGATCCCACGCAGGCTGAAACCGGCTACGGCTGGGTGGTCGAGATCGACCCCAGCACCCCGGGTTCGACGGCCGTCAAGCGCACGGCGATGGGCCGTTTCGACCACGAGAACACGGCCTTCATGGTCGACGAGAACAACCGCGTGGCGTTCTACATGGGCGACGACGGCACGCCGGGCTGCATCTACAAGTTCGTGCCCAGCAAGCCCTATGACCCGGTCAACCGTGCCAATAACAGCACGCTGCTGGACGAGGGCACGTTGTACGCGGCGCGCTTCAACGATGACGGCAGCGGCAACTGGGTGGAACTGACGGTGGGTAAGAACAACCTGATCGTCGGTGCCATCGATCCGGGCAACTACACGCAGGTGGCACCCACTGACATCCCGACCAACACGCTGATCGATTTCAACAGTCAGGCCGATGTGCTGATCAACACCAAGGCCGCCGCCCGGGTGGCGGGCGCGACGTTGATGGACCGCCCCGAGTGGATCACGGTGGGCGTGGACAAGACGGTCTATTGCACGCTGACCAACAACGGCAGCCGCCGCCGCACCAGCGCGGCCAACCCGCGCGAGACCAACCGCCACGGCCACATCGTGCGCTGGAACGAGCGCGGCAATTCGCCGTTGGCCACCACGTTCGAATGGCAACTGCTGCTTTTGGCCGGGCAGGACGCCGCCGACGGCGTGGCGTCGAACATCACGGGCAACATCAAGGGCGACGAGTTCTCCAGCCCTGACGGTATCCGCGTGGACCCGAAGGGACGCCTGTGGGTGCAGACCGATGCCGGCACCGGCACGAGCGTCACCAGCATCTTCGGCAACAACTCGATGTACTACATCGACCAGAAGACGGGCGAGTCCAAGCGCTTCCTGGTGGGACCGCTGGGTTGCGAGATCACCGGCATCGCGTATACGCCGGACCTGACGACGTTCTTCATCAACATCCAGCATCCCAACGGCGCCTGGAACACCGTGCGGGCCGGCGGCGGCGACGCGCGTTCGGCGACCGTGGTGGTGCGCCGTCAGGACGGTAAGCCCGTAGGCGCTTAAGGCACCTAAGGCACTTAGGGCGCTTAAGGAAATTAAGGCGCGTTAACGCGCTTAACACGCCTGACGCGCGGCGGCCTGGAATAGGCGGGGGAATTCCTCTGCCTGTCCAGGCCGCCTGCGTTTCGGCTTTCGAGTCTAACCGCGCCGCTGTCCAGCCGCTTCTTCCATTCGGCGTTGTCGGCGCGGATGAGCCGCAGCATGCACTGATCCGGCGCGCGACGATCCGGCCGCCGCTGATGAGGGACTTCCGTGCGGTGGCGATGGGCGGCGGGCGCTAGCCCGGGCATACGGCGATTTGATTTACTCTCTGGAATATCGACAATTATTTTCGGAGTAAACCATGGCCAAGCTCACGATCGATTTCGTGTCCGACGTCGCCTGCCCGTGGTGCGCGGTCGGCCTGGGAGGGCTGCTGGAAGCGATGCGCCGGCTGGAAGGCACGGCGGATGTCGAACTGCATTTCCGGCCGTTCGAACTGAACCCCGACATGCCTGCCGGCGGGCAGAACACCATCGAGCGCCTGATGGCCAAGTACGGCTACGACCGCGAACGCGTGCAGGCCAACCGCAAGATCATCAGCGAACGGGCCGCCGCCGTCGACATGCCCATGCGCATGGACGATGACAACCGGTCCTTCAACACGTTCGACGCGCATCGCCTGATCCACTGGGCTGGCCTGCAGGGCCAGGCGGAACAGATCGCGCTGAAGAAAAGCCTGCTGCGGACTTATCACTATCAGAACCGCGACACCAGCGACGCGGACGTGCTAGCCGAAGCGGTGCGCGATGCCGGCCTGGACGAGGCCGGCGCGCGCGACGTCCTGGCAACCGGCCGCTACGCCGACGACGTGCGCGCGGAAGAGGAGGAATGGCGCAAGCTGGGCATCACGTCGGTGCCATCGGTGATCATCAACGGCGAATACCTGGTGTCGGGCGGGCAGCCGCCGGACACGTTCGAACAGGCATTGCGCCAGGTTGCCTCGGAGAGCAAGCCGGCGGAAGGCTAGCCAACCGAACGCTGCCCGCGACGTGTCCATCACGCATGGACGATCGCGGCGACGTCCAACACATACATCTGCCGTTCGCCTTCGTGCACGGAGTCGATGCAGACTTGCGTGCCGTCGCGGCTCCAGCGCGGATGCAGGTCGCAGCGGTTTTCCTTCGACAACCCCGGGTCGGCATAGAAGCTGCCCAGCGCGTGACGTTGGCCGGTTTGCATGTCGTAGATAAACAGGATGCGTTCGTGCGTGGCGGCATCCGGATAGGTGTCGCTTAACAGCCAGCGCGCATCGACCGGCGAGAAGCTCATGTGTCCGTTCTCGGTCAGCACGCCTTCGCCCACGATCTGCACCTGGCCCGCCGGCGCGTCTTCATACAGGTGGTAGTGGATGCTGCCGGCATGCGGACCCCAAACGATGATGGAATGATCATCGCGCCAAAGCGGATGCGAAATCTGATATTCGGATTTTTCGTAATCGAAGGTGCCCACGGCGGTGGGATCGAAATCGTCCGCCAGCTGCGGCAACGGATGGTCGGAGCACTCCAGCAGCCGCATGTCGCTGCCGTCCGCGTTCATGGTGATCAGGCGATGCAGGAAACAGGTTTCGTCTTCCACGCGTTCGGTCCAGCGGTGCAGGAACAGGATGCGGGACGATGACGGGTTCACTTCAATGTGGCTGACCCAGTGGATGGCCCGTTCCATCGAGGCGCGGGGATGGAAGTTGCGCAGGTCGGCGTAGCTGGCCAGCAGCCGGTGCGCGCCGGTGGCCAGGTCAAGCGTGTGGATGCCATCGTCGGCCGGCGCAAGGGCGACTTCGGTGGGGGCGTGGTCACTGTAGCCGATGGTCTGGTGCGTGATGTAGAGCCGGCGGTAGTCCACGCACAGCGCGTAGCGGCTGTTCGGGGCGGCCACGTAAATGGGCAGCGGCAGATAGCGCGTTTGGCCGGTCGCGACGTCGTGGATCGCCGAGCGCAAGCCCGGATAAAACCCGCTGCCGTCTTCGTTGCGGCAGTTGTAGATCAGCTGCGGCGACGCCGCGCCGTCCAGCCATTGCGATTGGCAGCCCATCTGCCAATTCCACGCCGTGGTGCCGCCCACGGCGTGATAACGGTCACCGTTCTGGCGGTCAAAGTAGCCCACCTCGGCATACAGGTCCGGCGTCAGCACCGCGTCCATCATCGGCGTGCGGTTGCCCAGCACGTATCGGCCGTCGCGATGCCATGCGGTCTTGTTGTAGTAGCCGAAGAAGTGATGGTGCGGGCGCGCGCCCAGGCGGCGGCACGGGACGGGCGTGGCGATCATGCGGTTCATGGATGGTGTTCGTGGGAAAAAAAAGGGCGGTGCCCGGGTGGGGAAGGCGCGCGACGGCAGGCCGCCGCGCCCCGGCGTCAGCCGGCGGTGATGTGTTCGGCTTCGATGACCTTGTTCCAGCGGGCCCGTTCGCGTTCGACGAAGTCGCGGGCTTCGGCGGGGCTGTTGCCGACCGGCGTCATGCCCAGTTTCTCCAGCCCTGCGCGGAACGCCGGGTCGGCATAGACGCGCCGCAGGTCCGCGTTGATTTTTTCGATCAAGGCGTCGGGTACGTCGCGGCCGGCCGCCAGGGTGGTCCATGACGTGACCGTCAGACCCGGCAGCCCGGCTTCCGCGGCGGTTGGCACGTCGGGCAGCGCGGGCGACCGCGTGGCGCCCGTGATCGCCAGCGCCCGGAGCTTATTGGCCTGGATGTAGCCGATGGTCGTGGGCACGTTTTCGAAGAGCAGTTCGATCTGCCCGCCCAGCAGATCGTTGGTGGCGGCGGAACTGCCCCGATACGGGATATGGACGATGGGCGCCTGCGCGGCCATTTTGTAGAGCTCGCCCACCATATGCACGGACGAGCCGACGCCGGCCGAGCCGAAGTGGATCGTCTCGGGTTTGGCCTTGGCCAGCGCGGTAAGTTCGGCCAGCGTCGTGGCCGGCAAGCCGGGGGTAGCGACCACGACGTGAGGCATTTCGGCCACGATGGTGATCAGCTTCAGATCCTGGGCGGGCCGGTAGTTCAACGACTTGTACACGCCATAGGTGGCATGCAGGCCGATGGACCCCAACAACAGCGTGTAGCCGTCCGGGCCGGAGTCCGCCACGTATTTGCCGCCGATATGGCCGCCGGCGCCGGGCCGGTTTTCCACGACGACGGATTGGCCGTACAGCTTGCCCAGGTGCTCGGCCAACAGGCGGCCCTGGATGTCGGAACTGCCTCCGGCGGTAAAGGGCACCACGATGCGCAGCGGGCGGTCGGGATAGTTGGCTTGGGCGTGGGCGGCCAGCGGCAGCGCCGCGCTTGTCAGGGCCAGGCACATGGCGCGCAGCGCGCGGCGCCAGGGATGGAATGGACTCATGGTGTTTCCCCTATCGAATCGGTGTCGTGGCGGGCGCGTCTGATGGCGCCTTTGGAAAACCGAGTGTAGGAGTGGCTGAGTATTTGAAAAAATTCTTTTTTAGTCATAGCCTATGCAAAATTGCTATACATGGATTGTCAATGAGCCGGCCCCTGAACTTCCGCCAGATTGAAGCCTTCCGCGCCGTGATGCTCACCGGCACCACCACGGGCGCCGCCCAGATGCTGCGCACCACCCAGCCCTCTATTAGCCGGTTGCTGGCCCAGGCCCAGCAAGCCTGCGGCGTGAAGCTGTTTGATCTGGAGCGGGGGCGTCTGCGCCCCACGCGCGAGGCAAAGGACTTGTTCGATACCGTCAAACGCCATTTCGCGGGCCTGGAGCGCATCGAAGACCGCGTGGCGGCGATGCGCCGCAGCGGCACGGGCGTGCTGCGGCTGGCGTGCACCCCGGCGCTGGGGCTGGGCGTCATGCCCGATGTGTTGGAGTCCTTCCTGCAGCGCTATCCCGACGTGCGCATCAACATGCAGACCGTCGGCAGCCAGTACCTGCGCGAAGGCCTGTTGCACGGCACCTACGACGTCGTGATCACCACGGCCGAATTGGACGACGCGAATCTGTCGCTGCGCCGGCTGCACCGCAGTTCTGCGGTGTGCGTCATGCGGCCTGGCCATGAACTGGCGCTGCAAGACGCGGTCGACATCGGCGACCTGAATGCGCGCCGGCTGCTGGTGCTGAACGCCGACGACGATGTGCACCAGCAATTGCACGGGGTCATGCAAGCGCGCGCCGTGCAGCCGCAGGGCGAGGTCGAAACCACTTATTCGTCGACGATCTGCGCGCTGGCCGCCGCTGGCAGCGGCGTGGGCGTGGTCAACGCCTACATTGCGCGGGTGTTCTCGAGCCAGTTGGCGATCCGGCCGTTCACGCCGCGCTTGCCGGTGCAGGTCAGCATGGCGTGTCCGGCGCAGATCGCCCCGTCAGACGTGACCGAGGCCTTCGTCGAGATCCTGCAACAGCATTTCGCCGCGCTGGATGACGGCGCCAGTCCGGCCGCTTAGGCGGAAAACCGGCGCTGTCGGGATAGCCGCGGCCATGACGCAGTCAACCTTGGCGGTCTCGTCGCAGTCAACCTTGGCGGTTCTCGTAAGAGGTGTCCAGCACGTCGTCTTCTGGCGTGATGGTGCCGGGTTCGCCGGGTTCTTCGATGGCGCGTCCGCGCCGGGGCATGCCGGCGACCATCTTGCTCTGGTCCGGCATGGGCATGATGCCCGTGCCCTTGCGGGGATCAGCCGCCTGCGGCTTTTCTTCACTGGCGGCAGGCTTTTCCGTGGCGGTATCAGGGGCGGTCTTCAACATGTTGGTGACTCCGCGTAAGCGGCGCGTCCCAGGATGGCGATGCGCCTGGATGTGCCTTTAATCTTAGGCCGACACGTGGGCGCTGCGGCGGATTGCGCTGTCACGTTTGCAAGGGGCTGTTGCAGGGACAGAACCTTATAATTCGGTTCGCGCTTCGCGTTCGGCGATGCCGCGCGCGGTTTGCTCCTTTTCCTTCCCTTGCTGCCACCACACCCAACTTGACCGAATCCGTCGAACGCTCCGTCCATGCCGAACTTGTCGCCGTGCTTGTCGCGGTGACTCATGGCGAGCCCCGCGTGCTGACGACGGACGATGCGCGGGCGTTGCCGGCCGGGCCGTTCGAACTGTCTCACCGGTCGCTGCAAGCGGGCTTGCGCGCGTGGGTGGAAACGCAGACGCATCATCCGCTGGGCTATGTCGAGCAGCTCTACACCTTTGCCGACGGCGACCGTTCCGACGAGTCCGGCGCACGGGTCATGTCGGTCAGTTATCTGGGCCTGACCCGCGAGGCCGGCGAGACCGGCGTGGCGCAGGTGGGTTGGCAGGACTGGTACCGCTATTTCCCCTGGGAAGACCGCCGCGCCGGCACGCCTGCGTTGGTTGAAGAACAGATCGTGCCGCAGTTGGCCGCCTGGTGCGAAGACAGCGCCGATGCCGCCGTGCGCGCGCGCCGCCATCAACGCGCTGCCATTACCTTCGGGCTGGAAGGCGCCGCCTGGAACGAAGACATGGTGCTGCAACGCTACGAACTCCTGTTCGAAGCGGGGCTGGTGCCCGAAGCCGCGCGGCGCGGCGGCGGCCGCGCGCTGCTGCCGGGTGAACCAATGCGGCATGACCACCGCCGTATTCTGGCCACCGGCATCGCCCGGCTCCGCGCCAAGATCAAGTACCGCCCCGTGGTGTTCGAATTGATGCCCGCGCAGTTCACCTTGCTGCAGTTGCAACTGGCTGTCGAAGCGCTGGCCGGCCGGGGCCTGCACAAACAGAATTTTCGCCGCCTGATCGAGCAGCAGGCGCTGGTGGAGGAAACGGGCGAGATGGCGACCGGCACGGCGGGGCGCCCGGCCAAGCTGTTCCGTTTCCGCCGCGATGTGCTGCTGGAGCGCGCTATCGCCGGCAGCAAGTTGCCCTTGTCGCGCACGCTTTGACGCTTGACAAGGCTTATGCTCGTCTTTAGCATAAATGGTGCGCAATCTCTGCGCGCCTTTTTTTAACTCATAAATACTCAAAATGAGCATTAAACCCGAAGCGCCTGTGACTGCCTCCCGCCTGGTTGTCCCTTCCTTGCCGGACGTCATGCTGGACCCGCTGGTGCGTGCGGCGTTGCTGGAAGACCTGGGCCGCGCCGGCGACCTCACCACCGATGCCATCGTGCCGGCGGACGCGGTCGCCGAAACCCGCCTGGTCTCCCGCCAGGAAGGCGTGCTGGCCGGCCTGGACCTGGCCCGCCTGGCGTTTCGCGCCATGGACCCGGTCATCGAGTTCACCGTCACCCAGCGCGACGGTAGCGATTTGCAGCCGGGCATGGAGATCGCCCGGATACGCGGTAACGCTCGCGCCATGCTCAGCGCGGAGCGCGTGGCGTTGAACTTCCTGTGTCACTTGAGCGGCGTGGCCACGGCCACCGCCTCCATCGCCCGTGCCATCTCGGCGCATGGCGCCCGCGTTACCTGCACGCGCAAGACCATGCCGGGCCTGCGCGCGGTGCAGAAGTACGCGGTGCGCGTGGGCGGGGGCAGCAATCACCGGTTTGGCCTGGATGACGCCGTCCTGATCAAGGACAACCACATCGCGCTGGCGGGTGACGTGGCCACGGCCGTGCAGCGCGCACGTGCCGGCGTCGGTCACATGGTGAAGATCGAATTGGAAGTGGACACGCTGGCGCAGCTGGAAGTGGCGCTGTCGCTGGGCGTAGATGTCGTACTGCTGGACAACATGAGCCTGGAAGACCTGCGACGCGCCGTGACCATGGCGCGAGGCCGCGCCATCACGGAAGCGTCGGGCCGCATCACGCCCGAGACGGCTGCCGAGGTGGCGGCGACCGGCGTCGACCAGATCGCCGTCGGCTGGTTGACCCATAGTGCCAAGGTCCTGGACATCGGTCTGGACGCCTGAGTCCTTCCGCCGGCTGCGCCGGCTTTCTTACGACACGGCGCGCCGATAGGCGTAGCCGCGGCGCTTACAGGCCCGCAACAATGAAACGTCTGCTTCGATCCTTCCTTCCGCTGGTCGCGCTATCGCTGGCAGCCTGCGGCAATTCGCCTTCGGGCGAAGCCACCGGCGACGCGTCCTATCCCGCGCACCCCATCACCATCGTCGTGACGTTTCCGCCAGGCGGCGGCACGGATCTGCTGGCGCGCCGCATCGGCGCCAGCCTGCAAGCGCAACTGGGCCAGCCGGTGGTGGTGGAAAATCGCCCCGGCGCCAGCGGCAACA
Source organism: Achromobacter marplatensis (assembly GCF_049060505.1). GTDB lineage: Bacteria > Pseudomonadota > Gammaproteobacteria > Burkholderiales > Burkholderiaceae_B > Achromobacter > Achromobacter marplatensis_A. The sequence goes on along the minus strand of NZ_JBMGRB010000014.1, from coordinate 69,784 downwards.
TCGGCGCGCGCATCGTCGCGGAAGCGCCGCCCGACGGCTACACACTGTTGATGGTGAACAGCTCGTTTGCGATCAACCCCGGGGTCTACCGGAATTTGGGCTTCGCGCCCAAGCGGGATTTTTCCGCGGTCATCAACGTGGCGTTCGTGCCATCCGTTTTCGTGGTGCCGGCGGCCTCGCCGCTACGCACCCTGGATGAAGCGCTGGCCGCGGCGCAGGCGTCCAAGCCGCTGCCGTTCGCTTCTTGCGGCAATGGCACGCCGCAGCATCTGGCGGGCGAGATGCTGGCGCGCGCCACGGGCGCGGTGTTGCAGCATGTGCCGTACAAAGGGTGCGGCCCCGCCTTGACCGACGTCACGGCAGGGCAGGTGCGGATGGGCATCGTGACGGCCTCCAGCGCCGCGCCGTTGATCGCCGCGGGCAAGCTGCGCGCGCTAGCCGTGACGTCGCCGGCGCGCTCTCCGCTGATGCCCACCGTGCCGACCGTGGCCGAGCAGGGCGTCGCCGGCTATGCGCTGGACCAGTGGCACGGCCTGCTGACCCCGGCCGCCACGCCGCCGGCGGTGGTTGACAGGCTGAATGCCGCCGTGGCGAAGATCGTGCGCAGTCCGGAAGTGCAGGCGTCGCTGCGCGAGCAGGGCTTCACGCCGGCCAGCAGCACCCCGCGCGAATTTCAGAAGATGATCAATGCCGACATCGACCGCTATACGGCGTTGACGGAATCGATCGGACTGCGGGCGGATTGATATGGTGGGATGGCGGGAAAGGGCAAGGTACAGAACCCGGCCCGCCGACTGCCCGCCTACGCGTCTGCCCGCGGCATCGCGTCCGGCCGGTCAGGCGACAGCCGTCTTGGCGTGCTGCTCCAGCTGTTCCTTCAGCCCCGGTGCCAGCTTGAGCTGGCGCGCGAGTTCGTCCAGGTACGCGCGCTCCATATAGCTTTCCTCGTCCACGACGAGCAGGCTGGCCAGGTACATCTCGGCTGCCATTTCCGGCGTCTTGGCCGACTGGGCCACGGCGGCCGGGTCCAGCGGGCGGGACAGCTCGGTTTCCAGCCAGCGGCGGTCCTGGGCGTCGGAGGACAGCTTGGCCAATTCGGTTTCCAGCAGGGTGCGCTCTTCGGGGCCGATGTGCCCGTCGGACTTGGCCGCGCCGATCATGGCGGTCAGGACGGCGGTGCTGTGCTGCTCGGCCTCGGGGGCGGGCAGGCGGTCAAGAGTCTGCGGCGGCGTGGCTGGCGCGCCGCCGGCCTGGTTGCGCTGCCAATCGCCATAGGCGCGGTAGGCCAGCGCGCCCAACGCCGCCATGCCGCCGTACATGGCGACTTTGCCGCCGATCTTGCGGGCTTTCTTGCTGCCCATCAGCAGCCCCAGGGCCCCAGCGCCCAACGCGCCGCCGCCCAGTCCGGTCAGGAACGAACCCTTGCCTCCGCTCGAACCGCCCGCAGCGCCTTGCACGCGGTTGGTGGCGTCGGAAAGCAGGCCTTGGCCCGATTGCAGCAATTGATCAAGAAGTTGTCTGGCGCTCATGCGGCCCCCTTTTGTCTGTGCGTGAATCGCGGATAGGGATATCCGACCGGCCGCCGCGCAATAAGTTCAGGTTTCCGTCAGTAAGCGCAAATCGCGGCAGATGCTACAAGGTGGCTTGGGCGTCCGCGGCGGGCGCCCGTTCCCCAGGAGAAACCCCCAATGAGTATCCGCGTCCGACAGAATGCGCCCAACACGTTGCAGTTCACCGCCACGGCCGAAAGCCATGATTTGCCGCTGGCGATGCCGCAGCCGCAAGGCGAAGGCCCTGATCCGCACGACTATTTCGATACCGCGCTGGGCGGCTGCAAGGCGATGACGCTGATGGTCTACGCGCAGCGCAAGGAACTGCCGCTGGAATCGGTAGGGGTGGAAGTGGTGCGGGACGCCAGCGAGGAACGCAAAGGCGTCTATCGGCTGACGGCCAAGCTGACCTTGCACGGCGAACTGTCCGACGCCCAGATCGATGAGCTGCTGGCGGTGGCCGAGAAGTGCCCGATCCACAAGCTGATGACGGCGGTGGACGTGCAGGTGTCCACGCTGGTGGTGCGGCCGGCCTGATCGTGGCCGGCCGGCCGGGCGGGGCGCGTTGCCCCGCCTTGCACGGCAGGTCAGTCTTCCATGCCCGGCACGACGGTCGAGAAGCCGGCGTCCACGTGCGTGATTTCACCGGTGACGCCGGCAGCCAGATCCGACAGCATGAACGCGGCCACGTTGCCCACATCGTCGATGGTGACGTTGCGGCGCAGGGGCGCCTGGGCTTCCACGAACTTCAGGATGGCCGAGAAGTCCTTGATGCCGCTGGCGGCAAGGGTCTTGATCGGGCCGGCGGAAATGCCGTTGGCGCGGATGCCGCGCGGGCCCAGCGCCGTGGCCAGGTAGCGCACGCTGGCTTCCAGCGAGGCCTTGGCCAGGCCCATCGTGTTGTAGTTGGGCACGACGCGTTCGGCGCCCAGGTACGTCAGGGTCAGCACCGACGCGTTGCGGCCTTCCATCAGCGGCAGCGCGGCCTTGGCCATGGCGGCGAAGCTGTAGGCCGAGATGTCGTGGGCGATGCGGAAGCCTTCGCGCGACAGGCCGTCCAGGAAGTTGCCGGCGATTGCTTCGCGCGGGGCAAAGCCGATGGAATGGACCAGGCCGTCCAGGCCGTCCCAGTGCTGGGCCAATTCGGTGAAGGCGCCTTCGATCTGGCTGTCTTCGGCCACGTCGCAAGGCAGCACGATCTTGCTGCCGAATTCGGCGGCGAACTCGCTCACGCGGTCTTTGAAACGGTCGCCGACATAGGTGAACGCCAGTTCGGCGCCTTGCCGGTGACAGGCGCGCGCAATGCCGTAGGCGATGGATCGGTTCGAAAGCACCCCGGTGACGAGAATGCGCTTGCCGGCGAGAAAGCCCATGTTTTTTCCTTTGATTCTTACCTGCTGAAGACCGCCTATTTTAAGGATTTTGGCGGTTTCGCGTACTTGAAAAAACGGCGCCCGAGAGGGGCGCCGTGCTGTCGGGTCTGGCGGCGGGTCAGCCGCGGGCGTTGGTGCCCGGCACGCGCAGCGGCGTGCCCACCTTCAGGGCGCTGCCCTTCAGGTTGTTCAGCGCGCGCAGCGCGTCGATCGAGGTGCCGTACTGCTTGGCCAGCGAGAACAGGGTGTCGCCTTGGCGGACCTTATGGGTGCGCACGTTCGGGCGGGCGCTGGCCACGCGGGCTGCCGGCGCCTGTGCGGCGCGGCCGCGCGGGGCCGAGGCCTTGTTGTCGGACGGGGCCGAATCCAGCGCGCCCACGGGCGCGGCCAGCGATGCCAGTTGCACGCCGCCGGTGCCGGCATCTCCGGGCACCAGCAAGGCCTGGCCCGACGCCGACTTCTGGCGCGAGCCGATGTCGTTGGTGGCGCGCAGCTTGGCTTCCGTGACGCCAAAACGCTTGGCGATCGAGGCATAGGATTCGCCGCGGCGCGAGTGATAGACCTTCCAGGCGCTCAGGTCGCCTTTGTAGTTGGTCAGGTTCGCGTTGAAGATCTCGACGCGGTCGGCCGGCAGCAGCAGGGTCGGGCCGTGGTCGCCGCGGATGACCGGGCGGTTGAACGACGGATTCAGGGCCTTGAATTCGTCCAACGGCATTTCGGCCAGCTTGGCGGCGATTTCCAGGTCGATGTCGCTGTTCTTCTGGACCGTCACGAAGTAGGGGGTGTTGCCCACCGGGGGCAACGCCACCGCATAGCGCTGCGGGTCCGCGATGATGTTCTTGATGGCCTGCAACTTGGGCACGTAGTTGCGGGTCTCGTCCGGCATGTTCAAGGACAGGTAGTCGGTGTTCTGGCCGGCCGCTTCATTCTTGGCCATGGCGCGCTGCACCGAGCCTTCGCCCCAGTTGTAGGACGCCAGCGCCAGATACCAGTCGCCCTGCATCTCGAACAGTTTTTCCAGGTAGTCCAGCGCCGCGTTGGTCGAGGCGATGGGATCGCGGCGTTCATCACGCCACCAATCCTGCTTCAGGTTGAAGTGCTGCCCCGTGGCGGGCACGAACTGCCACAGGCCCGACGCCTGCGAACGCGACAGCGCGGTCGGGTTGTAGGCGCTTTCCACGAACGGCAGCAGCGCCAGTTCGGTCGGCAAGCCGCGGCGATTGATTTCGTCGACGATGAAATACAGGTACTTGCCCGCGCGTTCCGCCATGCGCTGCACGGCCTCGGGGTGGGACGCGTAATAGTCGGTCCACTGCTGCGAGAGGTCGGTGTTCAGGTTGGGGATGGCGAAACCGCGGCGGATGCGGTCCCAGGCGTCGGAAGGCGGGTTGGTCAGGTCAACCGTTCGCGACGTGTCCCGGGCGATGTAGCGCCCTTGGGAATTGGTGGTGAGGTTCTTGCTATCGGGGGCTTTGGTTCCTGCGCAACCGGCGAGGACTGCCAACATGAGTGGCAGAAGGAGTCGGGATAGATTCATCAGGCGGTCACTTGAAATCGTTCTTCCATTCACGCAGGGAGGCAAAGACCTCTACCGGCGTAGGTTGATTGCGTCCGGCCCAGCTGGCTGCGGCACGGATGACGTCGACTTGCTGCGTACGCAAAAACGGGTTCGTCGCGCGTTCCTGACTGATCGTCGATGGAAGCGTGGGAAGACCTTCTGCTCGTAATTGCTGGGCTCGCTGATACCACTGTTGCAGGGTGCGATTGGCGGGTTCCACAGCCAATGCCCAGCGCAAGTTCGCTAGAGTGTACTCGTGCGCGCAAAAAACCTGTGTATCTGCCGGTAAAACAGAAAATTTTCCTAAGGAATCATACATTTGCGAAGGCGTGCCCTCGAAAAGCCGGCCGCAGCCCCCCGCAAACAGGGTGTCTCCACAGAACAGCACGGGTTCTATTCCGGCCGCCCGGCCCGTGTAGGCGATGTGCCCGGCGGTGTGGCCGGGCACATCCAGCACGCGCACGTCCAGGTCCAGTTCGGGCAGGGCCACGCGGTCGCCTTCGGTCAGGGGAACGTCGCAGCGGGGCAATTGTTCCCGCGCCGGACCGTATACGGTAATGTCCGCGTTGCGTGACAATTCGAGAACGCCGCCCACATGGTCGCCGTGATGGTGCGTGAGTAGAATGGCGCGCAGCTTCAAGCCTTCCTGCTCAAGCCATCGCAACACCGGGCCGGCTTCGCCAGGGTCCACCACGGCGGCGTTTTCACCATGGACGATGGCCCAGATGTAGTTGTCGGTAAAGGCGGGTAGAGGCAAGACCGCGGCACTGCGTTCGCGGCCGCCTGCGGGGGCGGTCAAGGCTTGCATGAGATTCGAAGGAAAAGAAACGTGGCAGAAGATACTCCGCCGATTGTAGAACTGGCCGAATGGTTCCAGACGCCGCCGGGGCAGTACGCGCTGGCCTGGGAACGGGCCCAGTTCGACGCGGCTGTCGCGGACGTGTTTGGATATTACGCCTGGCAGGTCGGGCTTGCCGACATCAACCTGCTGCGGGCCAACCGCATGCCCTTCAAGGGCTACGTGGGCACCGAGACCCCGTCGGCGGAGAGCATCGCCGGGTGGCAGTCCCGCGTGGTGCTGGCCGAACCCGAAGCGCTGCCGTTCGAATCCCAGAGCGTGGACCTGCTGATCCTGCCACATGCCTTCGAGTGCACGTCGGACCCGCACAACGTCCTGCGCGAGGTTGAACGCGTGCTGGTCCCGGAAGGGCGTGTCGTGATTTCGGGCTTCAACCCCTGGAGCATGTGGGGGGCGCGCACGCGCATGCCCGGCATGGAGCCGTGGCTGCCGCAGCCGCCGTCATCCCAGGTGTCGGTGCCGCGTCTGAAAGACTGGTTCAAGCTGCTGTCGCTGGAACTCCAGAGCAGCCAGTTCGGCTGCTACGCACCCGCCTGCCGCAGCGAGAAATGGCTGCAGCGCTGGGGGTTCCTGGAATCGGCTGGCGCCCGCTGGTGGAGCGTGGGCGGGGCGGTCTACATGGTGTCGGCCGTCAAGCGCGTGGCCGGCATGCGTATCATCGGGCCCGCCTGGAAAACCAAGCCCAAACGGGCGCGCGCCGCGTCGGTCGTGGTCAACCGCCAGGCCGACGATGGTTTCGATCGGTCTTGAACGGGCCGGGCCCGGCACTCACTTTGCACGAACAAGGATTACCAAGCAGCACCATGCAGGACAACAAACCGAACGATCAGAAAGTGGAAATGTGGACCGACGGCGCTTGCAAGGGCAATCCGGGTCCGGGCGGCTGGGGGGTGCTGATGCGCGCCGGCGGCCACGAGAAAACCCTGCACGGTGGCGAACTCCAGACCACCAACAACCGCATGGAGCTGCTGGCGGTCATTGAAGGCCTGCGCGCGCTTAAGCGCGCCTGCGTCGTCACCATTCACACGGACTCGCAGTACGTGATGAAGGGCATGACCGAATGGCTGGCGAACTGGAAGCGCCGCGGCTGGATGACCGCCGACAAAAAGCCCGTCAAGAACGTCGAACTGTGGCAGGCCCTTGACGAACAAGTCCAGCGCCATCAAGTGTCCTGGCGCTGGGTCCGCGGGCACGCCGGCGACCCCGGCAACGAACGGGCCGACCAACTGGCCAATATGGGCGTGGAAGCGGCCAAGCGCGGCTGACGGCATCGGGATATACCCTGAATTCCGCCTTTTGGGGCGGATTTAGTTCTTTCATCCGGCTTCTGGATTGTTCCAGTATGTAAATTCGGGTGCTACAGTGCCATCCCCATTCCAGTTCCTGCGGCATCGGCCATGTGGGGAAAACGGCCCGCGCCGCACCACCGCCACATTCGCGCATGAAAAAAGCTGTACTGCTGGCCGCCGTCGCGGCCGGGTTGGCCGCGGGGGCCGCACTTGGCGTTTTTGTGCCGCGCTGGCTCGCGCCCGGGGTCACCACCAGCCAGACCGTTAGTCCGCCGAAAGTGGCGCCGGCCAGCCCCGTGCGCGTCGAGGTGGCGGCCGTCCAGGAAATTCCGTTCGCGCGCGGCTTGTCCGCCGTGGGCAGCCTGCGTTCCGACGAGTCCGTGGTGCTGCGGCCCGAAGTGGCCGGGCGCATCCAGACCATCGAATTCAAAGAAGGCCAGCCGGTCGCGCGTGGCCAGACGCTGGTCCGGCTGGACGATTCCGTGCCGCGCGCCGAACTGGCGCAGGCTCGCGCCAACCTGACCTTGGCCCAAAGCCACTACCGCCGCGCGGTGGAGTTGCAGGGCAAGGGCTTCGTCAGCCAGCAGGCCCGCGATGAATCCGCCAGCACGCTGAAGGTCCAGGAAGCGGCGGTGGCCCTGGCGCAGGCCCGCCTGGACAAGATGACGATTCTGGCCCCTTTCGGCGGCATCGTGGGGTTGCGCAGCGTGTCCGTGGGCGATTACGTCAACCAGGGGCAAGACCTGGCGCCGCTTGAGGCCATCGACCCCTTGAAAGTGGATTTTCGCGTGCCGGAGATGTATCTCAGCAAGGTCGGCGTCGGTCAGCAGCTGACGCTGCGCCTGGACGCGCTGCCCGGCCAGGAGCGCCAGGGGCTGGTCTACGCCGTCAGCCCGCTGATCGATGCGGGCGGCCGGTCCATTCTGCTGCGCGCCACCGTTGCCAACAAGGACGCGGTGCTGCGCCCGGGCATGTTCGCCCGCGTGCAACTGCTGTTCAATCAGGACAAAGCGCTGGTCGTGCCCGAGGCGGCGTTGTCTCCTTCGGGCGAAACGCAGTACGTTTACCGCATCAAGGACGGCCGCGCGGAGCGGCGCGAGGTCACGATCGGTGAGCGCCGCGAAGGCCGTGTCGAGATCCTGACGGGCGTGGCGGCGGGCGACAAGCTGGTGGTGGCGGGCATGCAGCGCGTGACGGACGGCGCCGCCGTGAACGTCGTCGGCGGCGGCTCGTGACGCCGGCTCTTCTTCTTTCTTGGCGATAGCGCTATGCGTATCTCGGAAACCTGCATCAAGCGGCCGGTGTTCGCGTCGGTCCTGTCGCTGATCATCGTGCTGATCGGCTTGATTTCCTATTCGCGCCTGACCGTGCGCGAATATCCCAAGATCGATGAGCCGATCGTGTCGGTGGACACGACCTACAAGGGCGCCTCGCCCGAGGTGATCGAATCGCAGGTGACCAAGCCGCTGGAAGACCAGTTGGCCGGCATCGAAGGCGTGGACGTGATGACCTCGCGCAGCCGCTCCGAACGCAGTCTGATCAACATCAAATTCAACCTTTCGCGCGACCCGGACGCCGCCGCGGCCGAAGTGCGCGACAAGGTGTCGCGCGCCCGGCGCTTCTTGCCCGACGAGATCGACGAACCCATCATCGGCAAGGTCGAGGCCGACTCCCAGCCCATCATCTATATCGCGGTGGAGTCCGGCACGTACTCGGCGATCCAGACGTCCGACTACATCAACCGCTATATCAAGACCCGGCTGTCCGTGCTGCCTGGCGCGGCCGAAGTCCGCGTGTTCGGCGAGCGCCTGCCGTCCATGCGCATCTACGTCGACCGCGACAAACTGGCGGCCTACGGCCTGGCCGTGCAGGACGTCGAAGCCGCCTTGCGCAGCCAGAACGTAGAGATCCCGGCCGGCCGGATCGAGTCGCGCGCGCGCGAGTTTTCGGTAGTCTCGTCCACTGACCTGCAGACGCCCGCGCAGTTCGAAGACGTGATCGTGGCCAACGTGAAGGGCTATCCCGTCCGTTTGCGCGACGTATCCAAGGTCGAAATCGCGGCGGCCAGCGACCGCGTGCTGTCGCGCTTTAACGGCAAGCCCGCGATCAACATCGGCGTGACGCGGCAATCCACCGCCAACCCGCTTGAATTGTCCAAGGCGGCGCGCCTGGAAGTCGACCGCCTGAACGAGACGCTGCCCGCGGGCATGAAGCTGAACATCGCCTACGACTCGTCGGTGTTCATCGAACGCTCCATCGATTCCGTCTTCCACACCATCGGCGAAGCCATCGTTCTGGTGGTGCTGGTGATTTTCTTCTTCCTGCGCAATCTGCGCGCCAGCATCATCCCCATCGTCACGATCCCGGTGTCGCTGGTGGGCGCCTGCGCGCTGATGTACTTCTTTGGCTTTTCGATCAACACGCTGACCTTGCTGGCGATGGTGCTGGCCATCGGCCTGGTGGTGGATGACGCCATCGTGGTGCTCGAGAACATCTACCGCCATATCGAAGAAGGCATGCCGCGCAAGGAAGCCGCGCTGCGCGGCTCGAAGGAAATCGGGTTCGCGGTGGTCGCCATGACCATGACGCTGGTCACCGTGTACGCGCCGTTGGCGTTCGCCACGGGACGGACTGGCCGGCTGTTCATCGAATTCGCGCTGGCTTTGGCCGGCGCCGTGCTGGTGTCGGGCTTTGTGGCGCTGACGCTGACGCCCATGATGTGCTCGGTGCTGTTGCGCCACCAAAGCGGCCACAGCCGCTGGTACAACCTGATCGAAGGCTGGCTGAACGGCATGAGCAACGGCTACCGCCGCCTGCTGGGCGCGTCGTTGCGCCACCGCTGGCTGGTCGTCGTGATCGGGGTGGCGGTGGCGGCCGGCAGCGGCGTCCTGTTCAAGGTGGTCAAAAGCGAACTGGCGCCCATCGAAGACCGCGGCGTGGTGTTCGGCATCGTCAGTTCTCCGGAAGGCGCCACGCTGAACTACACGCTGGACAGCATGCTGGGCATCGAGAAGTTTTATTCCCAGATCCCCGAAGCCAGCGGCAGCCAGGTCACCGTGGGCTTTCCGACCGTGACCGACGGTACCGCCATCCTGCGCTTGAAGCCGTGGGAAGCGCGTGACCGCAAGCAGCAGGCCATCACCCAGCAATTGCAGCCGCAGTTCTCGTCGCTGCCCGGCGTGCGCGCCTTCCCGACCAACCCGCCGTCGCTGGGCCAGTCGGCGCGCTCCAAGCCGGTGGAATTCATCATCATGAGCCAGGCCTCCTACGAGGAACTGGCCCGCTTGACGGACGTGTTCCTGACCGAGCTGCGCAAGTACCCCGGCCTGCTCAATCTGGACACCGACCTGCGTCTGAACACCCCCGAACTGCGGGTCCGCGTGGACCGCGACAAAATGGCCGATGTTGGCGCCAACGTGGACACCGTGGGCCGCACGCTGGAATCGATGCTGGGCGGCCGCCAGGTCACCCGCTACAAAGACGAAGGCGAGCAATACGACGTGATCGTCCAGGTAACGCCGCGCGACCGCGCCAACCCCACCGACATCTCGGGCATCTACGTGCGGGCGCGCGACGGCAGCATGGTGCAGCTGGATAACCTGCTGGGCGTGCACGAAGGCGTGTCGCCGCAGTCGCTGAACCACTTCAACCGCCTGCGCGCCGTGAAAATCGACGCGGCCGTTGCGCCGGGCTATGCCCTGGGCGAAGTCCTGACCCACATGCACCAGGTTGCGCGCGACGTGCTGCCCAACACCATCGTGACCGACCTGGACGGCCAGTCGCGCGAATTCCGCGATTCGTCGGGCAGCATCTACCTGGTCTTCGCCATGGCGCTTGCCTTCATCTACCTGGTGCTGGCCGCGCAATTCGAAAGCTGGCGCAACCCCTTCATCATCATGCTGTCGGTGCCGCTGTCCATGACGGGCGCACTGCTGGCCTTGTGGTTGACGGGTGGCACGCTGTCCATCTACAGCCAGATCGGCCTCATCACGTTGGTGGGCCTGATCACCAAGCACGGCATCCTGATCGTGGAGTTCACCAACCAGCTGCGCGACGAAGGCCGCGAGCTGTTCGCCGCCGTCACCGAGGCCAGCGTGCTGCGGCTGCGCCCCATCTTGATGACGACCGGCGCCATGGTGTTGGGCACGGTGCCGCTGGCCCTGTCCACGGGCGCGGGGGCGGAATCGCGCCAGCAGATCGGCTGGGTACTGGTGGGCGGGCTGATGCTGGGTACACTACTGACCTTGTTCGTCGTGCCGGTGGCGTACACGCTGATTGCCACCGCACGCCAGAAACCCGGCCATGCCGGCAGCGCAGAGCATCCCCCGGCCCAACCGCCGGGCGCCCAGACGCCGCCGGCATCGGCCAATGCAGCGTCGGAATAAGTCATGCGCCAGATCATCTTTGACACGGAAACCACCGGACTGGACCCCGCCCAGGGCCACCGCATCGTTGAAATCGGTTGCGTGGAAATGGTCAACCGGATGTCCACCGGCAACAACCTGCACATCTATCTGAATCCGGATCGCGACAGCGATCCCGAGGCCTTGGCGGTACACGGCTTGACGACGGAATTCCTGTCCGACAAGCCGCGCTTTGCCGACGTGGCGGACGAATTCGTCAAATTCATCCAGGGCGCGGAACTGATCGCGCACAACGCCGCGTTCGACGTGAAGTTCTTCAACGCCGAGTTGGCGAAGACGGGCCGCGGCCCGATCACCGATTACTGCGAGACGGTCACCGATTCTCTGCTGCATGCCCGGTCGCTGTTTCCCGGCAAGCGCAATTCGCTGGACGCCCTGTGCGACCGCTTCGGCATTTCCAACGCGCACCGGACGTTGCACGGCGCGTTGCTTGACTCGCAATTGCTGGCGGAAGTCTGGCTGGCCATGACGCGCGGGCAGGACGCGCTGCTGATCGATGTGGACGACAACGACGGCGCCGGCAGCGACGGCATCGTGCTGGCCAAGTTCGACGCGTCGGGCCTGGTGGTCGTGAAGGCCAGCGATGACGAACTGGCCGAGCACGAAACCTACCTGGCCGCGCTGGACAAGTCCGTGGGCGGCGAGTGCGTGTGGCGCAAGCTGGACGCGCCGGTCGCGGCAGCGTAATTAATTTCCCAAGGCGACTTGCGCACGTTTTAAAAAACATGCTATTATTTCGCCTCTTTCAGGGTGGTTAGCTCAGTGGTAGAGCACTGCCTTCACACGGCAGGGGTCACAAGTTCGAAACTTGTACCACCCACCAAAGACCCTTGGAAGGCAGCGCAGGCCCAATATCCAACAAGCCGGAACTGTCTACAAGTGGCATAGCAAGTCGCACAGCAAACCGCATCGCAAGGTGCTTTGCCGGGTGCAAAGCAAACAAGCCAACCTTTACCGGTTGGCTTTTTTGTTTTCTGCGGCAGGAAACGGACTACTCTATTGATCGGGCGCTTGACCGAACGCAACCGTGCCTTTGGCGCTTGCGCCCCGTCGGGTCTTTGCATGTCTATGATTGTTGTGCGGCGAACGCCACGAGGAAATCTCCCGGGCTCGCCTACGCGAACAGGAGACGTCCATGCATGCCAGCACTAATACCATGTTGATCATCATCGTCACGGGCGTGGCGCTGATGCTGGTCGGTTTCGGGCTTCGCGATCGCAACGTCGGGATGGGATTGATGGGCCTGGGCCTGATCACGGCGATTGGCTCCATCCTGTACAAGGCCTACATCACGTTCTATTGACGTGGCCGTGGTCCGCGCGGCAAGGTGCCTTAGCTTTTCGGCGCCTGCTGGCGAGCGATGCGGGCCAGCAGCGAGTCCAGCTGGTTGGCGAAGGCTTTGCGGTCGGCCTGACTGAACGACGGCGGGCCGCCCGTATCCACGCCGCTTGCGCGCAATTCTTCCATCATGTCACGCACCGTCAGCCGTTCCCGGATGGTCTCCGGCGAATAGCGTTCGCCGCGCGGATTTAGCGCCATGGCGCCTTTTTCCAGCACTTCGGCGGCCAGCGGGATATCCGCGGTGATGACGAGATCGCCCGGTTCCGCGCGCTCGACGATGTGCGCATCCGCCACGTCGAAGCCGCGAGGTACCTGCACGGCTCGGATCAGCGGCGAGGGCGGGGTGGCAAGGGGCTGGTTGGCCACCAGGGTCAGCGGCACCTGCCAACGCTGCGCGGCGCGGAACAGAATGTCTTTGATGACCACGGGACACGCGTCCGCATCGACCCAGATATGCATCGGCGTTTATTCGCCCAGCGCTTTCTGCAGCACGTCGGCCACGATGTCGTTGGTCGACACGCCGCGTTCGGCCGCCAGGGCGCGCAGCTTGTCGGCATGCGCCTGCGAAAGCTTCAGCGGAAACGGCACCAGGCCGGCGGCCTGATCCAGCTTGCGCTGTTCGCGGCGGTCGGGCGCCTGCGAGGCCACGCCGAAGCGGTCGGGGGTGGTGGACTGCTTGAGTTGGCCGGCCAACTTCAGGGCCTGGTTCTTTTGAAGATCGAATTTATTCATGGAAATTCCTGATTAGGAGCGCAATCATAAGCGCAACCGGCGTTAACGCGGTTTGGCGTGCTCCAGCAGCGCCAATCCTTCTTCGGCGCCGTCGTGCAGCGGCACGGTCAGGCCGCGCCGGGCATTGGCCACCGATACCTGCGCGCCTTGGGGTGAACCCGCGGCCAGCAGGTCCTGGCCCGTCTGGTAAACGGCGCGCACGACTACCAGCGCTTCGTCGCGGGTCAGGTCGGCGGTGGTGAGTAGCAGGGCGGCCGTACCGATGGTCGGGATCGGCGCCGACTGGTTGGGGTAGGTGCCCGCCGCGATTTCCAGCGGTATCAACCCGCTCTCCGGGGCCGCCAGCGTCTTGATGGCGGCCGGGTCCAGCGGCAGCAGCTTCAGTTGGGCCTGGGTGAGGGCATCGCGCAGCGGGGTGGCGGGCACGCCGATCACCTGGGCGGCGGCATCCACCGTGCCCGCGTTCAGGGCGGGCAGCGACGCGGCAAAGGGCGTGTCCGCCACCTTGTAGTCGCGGCCGGCCTGCAAGCCGTGGGCTGCCAGCACGGCCTCCAGCGTGGCGCGCACCGCGGAGCCTTCAGGCCCCAGCGCGATCGTCTTGCCCTTCAGGTCGCGCACCCCGCGCAGCGCCGGGTCGTCGCGGACCACGATGTGGACCAGTTCGGGATACAGGCTGCCCAGCGCACGTAGCCCCACGAAGGGGCCTTGCGCCGCAAAGGGGCCGCGGCCCTCATACGCCAGGCGGGCGGTGTCGGCTTGCGCCAGGCCGACGACGGCGTCGCCGTTGCGCAGCAGTGCGATGTTCTCGGCGCCGCCACCGGTGATCAGCGGCGTCACGCGGATCTGCCGGGCACGCCCCACGGCGGCCAGCGCGCGGGCAAAGGCCACGTACTCGCCGCGGTCGGGGCCGCCAGCCAGCGGGTAGCCCCGCTGCATTCGCGCCAGCCGGCCGTTGATGCGGGACACCGAGCGCTCCAGCTCTTGCTGCACGACATGCTGCGCCGTGCTGGATGCGCTGTAGGCGACGGAGTGGGTGATCTGATCCAGCGTGTCCAGCAGCTGCTGCGTGACGGGCGGCGGGGCGCCCGTATCCAGCGACGGCGCTTCGGCGGCTTTGAAACCCGCTGGCGTAACGAGTTTCCAGGCGTCGCCTTCCTGGCGATAGATGGCGCTGGCGTGGGCGACGATGCGGTCGCCAGCCTGGTTGCCGCCTGACTTCACGCCGCTGATGCTGCGCGGGCCCGCGCCCAGCAGCGTCACCAGCGACGCCGCGCCCGGCTGGTCCCAGGCGCCTAGCGCGATGTCGCGGCCCAGATCCAGTTCGACGTCGTAATAGACCACGCGGCGGGTTTCGCCGGGGGGCGCGCTGCTGTCCGCGGCCGATCCCATGCGCGTGAGTTCGGCGATGCGGAACACGCCTTGGCCATAGGTGGCGTTCAGGCCGCGTTCGACGTCGGCGCGCAGGGCGTCGGTATCGGGCGCGCGGCCGCAGGCCGCCAGGACCAGGCACAGCCCGATCAGGGCAATACGCTTGAGGATGGACAGGTTCATGCTTACATCCCTCCCACGAACGGCAGCGAAATCAAGGACGTCAGCACGATCACGTTCAGGATGTCGACCAGGAACGCGCCCGTCACCGGCACCACGATGAAGGCTTCCGGCGCGGGCCCGTGGCGGCGCGTCAGGGCCTGCATGTTGGCGATGGCGGTGGCCGTGGCGCCCAGCCCGAATCCGCAGAAAGCGGCCGACATGATGGCGGCCTCGTAATCGCTCTTGAGCATCCGGAACACTACCCAGGCGGCATACAACGCGCAGAACAGCGTCTGCACCACCAGCATCAAGGCCAGCGGGCCGGCCAGTCGCGCCACGCTGGACAAGTCCAGCGTCATCATGGTCATGCCCAGGAATAGCGACAGGGAGATCGTGCCGATGATTTCGGTGGCGCGGTCGTCCAGCTTCAGGCCCAGGTGCACGCCGACGTTGCGGATCAGCACGCCGGTCGCCAGGCACCACAAGAAGTTGGGCAGGCTGACCGGGGCGCCTTCCACCAGCATCGCCAGGTAGCCGCCGACCACCAGGCAAACGAAGGCGGCGGTCAGCGACACGATGAACGAGCCGGCCGTGGCGGGCGCGGCATCTTCGGCCAAGTCCGGCGCGGCGTGCCCCGTCTGCGCCGGATGGTCCAGGCTGCCGGCCAGCTTGTGCCGCCGCATGATCCATTCCGCCACCGGGCCGCCCACCACGCCGCCCAGCACCAGGCCCAACGTGGCCGAGGTCATCGCCAGCGCCATAACGTCCTGGATGTTGTTGAAGTCGGCGAAGCGCGTGGCATAGGCCGCGCCCGTGCCGTGGCCGCCCACCAGGGTGATGGTGCCGCCCAGCAGACCCATCAGCGGATGCATGTCCAGCAGCCAGGCCATGCCCAGGCCCACGGCGTTCTGCAAGACCAGGAAGGGAATCAGCGCCAGCAGAAAGGCGATCAGCCGCGGGCCGCCCTTGGCCAGCAGCTTCAGGTTCGCGGTCAGTCCGATGCAGCCGAAGAACAGCAGCAGCAAGGTGGGCTTGATGCTGGTTTCCATCGAGATCGACACGCCGCCCCACGTCGACAGCAAGTAGGCCAGCACGGCGAACAGCAGGCCGCCCACGATCGGGTCGGGGATGCTGTAGCGCGACAGGATGCCGATGCGCGAGGTCAGCACCCGGCCGATGACCAGCACCAGGCAGCAGGCAAGCAGGGATTGAACGGGCGAAAGCGAAATCATATGGGCCTTCGCGCCCCGGTGGGCGCAGCAATGCAAAGCATGGGAACCGTTGCCGCCACATCGTCCAGACTGTGGCCCTATATTACGGCCGTGATCGCAGCGATGTATATGGGCGCGGCAACGCGCGTGGCCCCGTCAGGAGGCCGGGTGCAAGCGCCGCCTAAAGCGGAAACGCGCGCGACATGTAACTGGCATGCGGACCGTATCCGGCCAGCTTTTCGGCCAGTCCGGCAGGCAGCGAGCGGCCTTCACCGCACACCGGCTGATAGCCGTGACGCCGCCAATAGCCCACGGCGGATTCCAGCGACACGAGGCTGGCGCGCCGCATCCCGCTGTCCATCGCCTGGCTGGCCGCCGCGCGAAGCAGCGTCTGGCCCACGCGCAGCCCTTGCGCCGACGGCACCACGGCGCAGTCATGCAGGAACCAGTGGTCGGCCTGGGGCGGCAGCGCGGCCAGCGTCACGTCCAACGCGGGAGGCAGACCGTCATCCCAGGGATACGAGACCAGATAGCCCAGCAAGGCGTCGTCGACGACCGCGCGCGCCACCCAGCAATAGGCAGGCGCAAGCGTCAGGCGATTGAGGAAGAAAGCGGCGCTTTCAAGCAGAAAGCCGGGGTAGGCCAGGGTCTGGGCATCCAAAATGCCGTCCACGTCGCTGGCCAGCATAGGGCGGACTCGGTATTGCATGACAACCTGTGAAAACAACAAAGCCGGCGCATTTTACCGGCGTCCGAACCGCCCCTGCTTTACGAGGTTTCACAAATCAGGGACATAGGTTAACGAGGCTTGCACGCGACTTCATAGTTTTGGCGGCGCGGATCCCTAGAATCGTCTCGAGTTCCGGCAAGCAGGGGTACGCCGCATTTCATGAAAATTCGACGACGCCCTACGCATACTGCTCGCCATAGCGTCCTGTATTTCGAGTCAAGCGTCTTATGCACATCCAATTCCGGTCCGATCCGATCCCGCAGCAAGTGTTGGCCAAAACGTATCCCCTGGATTCGCTCTGGTCTTCCAAGGCGGCGGCCGTGCCCTATGACACTTGCGTGACCTGCGTCATCCCGTGCCTGAACGAGGCCGAGAACCTGCGCATCCTGTTGCCGCTGTTGCGCAGCCGCCTGTCGGCCTTGTGCACCAGCTGGGAGATCATCGTGGCCGATGACGGCAGTACGGACGGCACCGAAGCGCTGATGGCCGAATGGACGCAGCACAGCGGCTTTCGCTATGTGCAGCTGTCGCGCAATTTCGGCAAGGAAGCTGCACTGAGCGCGGGCCTGGAAGCCGCCACGGGCAATGCCGTGATCTGCCTGGATGCGGACCTTCAGCATCCGCCCGCATTGATCGAGCAGATGTTGGCGCGTTGGGCCGCCGGCGCCGAAATGGTCTATGCCGTGCGCGAAACCCGCGCCGATGAATCCTGGGTGAAGCGCTCAGGCGCACGCTGGTTCTACAAACTGCTGAGCAGCGCGCGCGGCGTGGACGTGCCGGCGCACGCGGGCGATTTCCGCTTGATGGACCGCGGCGTGGTCGACGCGCTGATCGCCTTGCCCGAACGCACGCGCTTCATGAAGGGCTTGTATGCCTGGGTCGGTTTCAAGGGTGAAGCGCTGCCGTACACCCCCGACGAACGCCTGCATGGCGATAGCCGGTTCAGCGGCATGCGCCTGTTCCGCCTGGCGCTGGATGGCCTGACCGCGTTCACCACCTGGCCCTTGCGGCTGGTCAGCCTGGTCGGTGTCGTCTTCGCCATGCTGGGGATGTCGTATGCCGCGTACCTCGTCGGCGAATATCTGCTGTCGGGCAACCCGGTGTCTGGCTGGACCACGATCGTCACCGCCGTGCTGTTCTTTGCCGGCGTCAACCTGATTTCCCTGGGCGTGGTGGGCGAATACGTCGCCCGCATCTTCGACGAGGTGAAGGGCCGGCCGCTATACGTCGTGCGCCGGCGCCAGGGCGTGGCCTCGCGCGCGGACAAGGCGCCAAGCTGACCGCCGTTGGCGAAGGCCGTTACGCAGGCATCGCGCGGAACAGGCAATCCAACGGATCGTCTGCGGCGCCGTTGCCGGCTCTAGCTTGCCGTGGCCGCGCATGGCGTCCAACGCCTTTCAGGCGGCGGGTTTGTGGCGGAATGCCCAAAGCCGGCTGGCGGCGAACGTGGCGAACGCCAGCCCGATCAGAATCAGGGCCAACAGCGCGTCATAGGGAATGGCCGTGGTGTGCAGCAGCACGGCGTAGGTGGATTCGTTGATGACGAACCCAATGGCTGAAATCAAGAAGAAACGACGGGCTGCTACGGTCCAGGATGTGCGGGTATGTCGGAAGGTAAGTCGGTAGTGTCCGAAGAACGAAACCACGAAAGCGACCAGCCAGCCGACCAGGTTGGCGGCCAGTGGCGGCAAGTGGAAGACCTCTACGCAGCCGACGGCAATGGCCCAGTGCGTGGCGGCGGCAGCGCAGCCGACGACGACGAAAAGGCTGATCTGCTGAAGCAAGGCGCGCATGGAAGCCGTGGTGAAATGGAAATTCGAGGTGATGCAATGAGCAAACGAATCGTCGTCTGCGGTGACGATTTTGGCATGAATACCGACATCGATGAAGGCATGATCGCGCTGGCGGGCATGGGCCGCGTCAGTGCGGTCAGTTGTCTGTCGCAGGGGCCCACGTTTGCCCGCAATGCAGCCCGCCTGTCGGCGCATGACGTTGATATCGGCCTGCATGTGAATTTCTCGGAATCCCTGGGCAAGGCCGACCCCATGCCGTCCTTAGGCAGGTTGATTCTGCGCGCGTATGCCGGCCGGCTGGACCGCGCCTGGATCGACGCGTGCCTGAACCGCCAATTCGACGCGTTCGAAGCCGCCTTCGGGCGCGCACCCGACTATGTGGATGGCCATCAGCACGTGCATCAACTGCCCGGCATCCGCGACCAGGTGCTATCGCAATTGAAGCGCCGCTACGGCGATAAGCGGCCCTGGCTGCGGCAGACGGCGCCGGGCGCGCTGTGCGGCATTCCGTTCAAGGAATCGATCAAGGCCCGCATCATCGGCGCCTTGGGCGCCGCGGCGTTGGCCCGCCAGGCCCGGCAGGAGGGCCTGCGCACCAATCGCCGTCTGCTGGGCGTGTATGGGTTCGACGGCGGCAAGCGGCGCTATGCGGACTTGCTGCAGCACTGGCTATTCAACGCGCATGACGGCGATTTGCTGATGTGCCATCCCGCGATGGACTGCAAGGAAGGCAGCCCCATGTCGCGCCAGCGCCGCGCCGAATTCGATGTACTGGCCTGCCCCAAGCTGGGCGACTGGCTGAGCGAAAACGGCGTGCGCATCGCGCGCTTGCCGTTCGCCGCGCGCTGACCGGGCTTCTTGGCGCCGGCTATCCGCGCGTCAGGCTATCCAGCAGCCAGGCGCCCGCAGGCCCCAGGGGGCGGCGCGTGGACCACACGACATCCACGCGGATATGGCGCGGCCAGCCCGGCACGGTCAGTTCCACCAATTGATTGCGCCCGAAGCGCTGGATCATCCAGCGCGGCAATTCCGCCCAGCCGAAGCCCAGGCTGGCCATTTCCAACAGCATCAGATAGCCCGGCGCGGACCAGGTCGAGTTCGGCGGCGCGGCATCCTTGTCATCCAGCTCGAAGGTGCTAAGGCGGAGTTCGCGTTCGGCATCAAGGTCGCCCCGCGTGACTCGCGCCCGGCCCGCCAGGGGATGGTTGCGCCCCACGCACAGGACGATTTCAGATAGTTCCGTCAACGTGGCGTGCGCGACGTCGGGCGGGTAGCTGTCCTGCGCCGCCATCAGGCCCACGTGCGCGCGGCCTTGCAGCACCAGCGCCACCACGTCTTCGTATTCCGCAATCAGGCATTCGAAGCGCAGCGTGGGGTAGCGCCGGTCGATCTGACTGAGCATGGTCTCGAACGTTTCGGACTGGAACGTGTCGGACAGCACCACGGTCAAGCGGGGCTCCAGCCCGTCGGCCAACTGACTGGCGCTACGGTTGAAGCGGTCGTTCGCGGCCAGCACTTGCAGGGCCTGGCCCAGCAGCACCTGGCCGGCTTCGGTCAGCGCGGGCTGGCGTTGGCTGCGGTCGAACAGCGTGACGTTCAGATCCACTTCCAGGTTGGCGATGGTTTCGCTGATGGTGGACTGGCTTTTGCCCATTTTCCGGGCGGCGGCGGAAAACGAGCCTTCCGACGCGACTTGGGCGAACGTGGCCAGGGATTCAAGGGAGTGGCGCATGGGGCAGGCAGGCTATCGGTTTTTCCGATGGATTCAATCTTTATCGTACCGGAAATATCGTCGAAAATCGCTCCCACTCTGTAGCAACCGACCTCAGGTGGGTCATGACGCAAGCCACGAAAACCCTAAAAGAACGTTTCTTCCACGCTTTTCTATTTGAAATCCTGGCCATCGGCCTGTGCGCGCCGGCGGCCGCCTGGGCCATGGGCAAATCCTTGTTTGAAATGGGCGTACTGACCGCGGTCATCGCCTGGATCGCGCTGGTCTGGAACATGATCTACAACGCCGGTTTCGACCGCGTCGAAAACCGCTTCGGCTGGACCCGCAACCTGCGCGTGCGCATCGTGCACGCCTTCGGATTCGAACTGGGCCTGATCCTGATCGTGATCCCTCTGGCGGCCTGGTGGCTTAGCATCAGCCTCTGGGAAGCCTTCGTGCTGGATATCGCGTTGGTGCTGTTCTACTTGCCCTATGCGTTTCTGTACAACCTGGCCTACGACCGGTCGCGTCCGCGCGTCATGCAATGGCTGAACCGGGGCAAGGCGGGCGCCGTGTCCCCGGTTGCGGTGCCGGCCGCTACGCGTCAATGACCTTGCGCGTGAACATCTCCAGGTAGTCCATCAAGGAATCCGCGCCCGTGATGGCCGCGGCTTCGTTGCCGGTGGCGATGCCCTGGGCCATCAGCATGTGCCGGCGGGCGCCCTCGGCGATATCGCCCTCGTGCTGATAGGCGTACCAGAAGCGCCGGCACTGGATGATCAACGGTTCCACGGCGTTCACGGCGGACACGTTGCGGCAGGCCTCGTGGCAGACGTAGTCCAGCAACTGGTCGGCGTGCATGTAGTCGTCAAGATTGCCGCCTTCCGAGGCGCGGATCATTTGCGCCGCGCAGTCCACGATCTGGGTGCGCTGCGCGGGCGTGGCGCGCCGCGCCGCGCTGGCGGCGATCAATTGTTCCAGCGCGCGGCGGGTCTGGATCAGGTCCATGTGGTCCGCCAGCTGGATCATCGACACGCGCAGGCCGCGCCGGGGCTCCTGGCGGATCAGCCCGGCCGCCACCATGCGCAGCAGCGCTTCGCGCAGCGGCGTGCGCCCCAGGCCGGTCTTTTCCACCAGATCCGCTTCCACGACCGCGCTGCCAGGCTGCAACTGCAGCGTGGCGATCATGCTCTCGATCTGGTCGTAGGCGACATCCGCGGCGCGCCGTTTGGGTTCTGCTCCTGCCATCAATTATTGTTTTCCTTCGTTTTGCGCCACTGCGTGTAGGCCAGCCATTCGCCGACGAACCCGCGTCGGAAGAACGACACGCACAACACGAAAATCAACCCGATGACGATCGTGACGACATCGCCCAGGGTGGCAAGGTAATTCTGCAGGCTGACGACCAGCGTCGCGCCGACCACCGGGCCCCATACCGTGCCGATGCCGCCCAGCAGTGTCATCAGCAGCACTTCGGTGGAGGTGGCCAGCGACACGTCGTTCAACGCCACCAATTGAAGCACCAGCGCCTTGAGCGACCCGGCCAGGCCGGCGACCGCCGCGGACAGCACGAAGGCCAGCAGCTTGCACCGATCCGTATCGTAACCTAGCGAAATGGCGCGCGGCGCGTTGTCCCGGATGGTCTTGAGCACCTGGCCGAACGGCGAATGGATCACCCGGTAAACGAACAGGAAGCCCAGCACGAACACCGCCAGCGCGAAGTAATACATGTTCGTATCGACGCTCAGGTCCACCAGGCCCAGGAACTTGCCGCGGGGGATGCCCTGCATGCCGTCCTCGCCGCGGGTCCAGCCCACCTGCACCGCCATGAAGTAGGCGACCTGCGACAGCGCCAGCGTGATCATCGCGAAATAGATGCCGGTGCGCCGGATGGCCAGCCACCCGATCGCATAGCCGATAGCCGCGGCCATCGCCACGCCGCACAGCATGGCGATTTCGGGCGGCAGGCCGCGCGCGCCGAAAAGGATCATCATTTCACCGGCGGCGTAGCCGGCCCAGCCGAAGAACGCCGCATGCCCGAAGGACACCAGGCCGGTGAATCCCGTCAGCAGGTTGAAGGCCAGCGCAAACAGCGCAAAGCACAGCACCTTCATGACGAACACGGGGTAGACAATCTGCGGAAAGAAGGGCACCAGCAGCGCGGGCACCAGCAGCAGCGCCAGGATGCGGATCGAAAGGGGAATGCGCGGCACCTTATTTCTCCTTGCCGAACAGCCCGGCGGGGCGCATCAGCAGCACGACGGCCATCACGATGAACACGACCACCGTGGACGCTTCGGGATAGAACACTTTGGTCAGGCCTTCCAGCAGCCCCAGCGCCAGGCCGGTGACGATGGCGCCCATGATGGAGCCCAGGCCGCCGATCACCACCACGGCAAACACGATGTTCAGCAAGTTGGAGCCCATCAGCGGATTGATCTGCATGACGGGCGCCGCCAGCACGCCCGCCACGCCGGCCAGCGCCACGCCGAAGCCGTAGGTCAGTGTGATCATCACCGGCACGTTCACGCCGAAGGCCTGCAGCAGCTTCGGGTTCTCGGTGCCGGCCCGCAGCATGGCCCCCAGCCGGGTGCGTTCGAACAGGTACCAGGTTGCGATGCACAGCGTCAGCGACGCCACCACCACGAACCCCCGGTACGCCGGTAGAAACATGAAGCCCAGGTCGAAGCCGCCCTGCAGGATCTCGGGCGGCTCGTAGCCCACCCCCGAGATGCCGTAGAAGTAGCGGAACCCGCCCTCCATCATCAGCGCGATGCCAAAGGTCAGCAGCAGCCCGTACAGGTGGTCCAGGTGATACAGCCGTTTAAGCAGCGTCTTTTCGATCACGACGCCGACCGCGCCCACTAATAGCGGCGCCAGGATCAGCGCGGCCCAGAAGTTGATCTGCACCCCGGGCCCCAGTAACTGCGGCAGCTGCGTGAAACCGATCCACGCCAGGAACGCCGCCATCATGAACTGGGCGCCGTGCGTGAAATTGACGATGTTGAGCAGGCCGAAGATGATGGCCAGCCCCATGCTCAGGATGGCGTAGAAGCAGCCGTTGATCAGCCCCACCAGCAATTGGGCGAGCAGGGCGGGAAGGGAGATGTCGAACATGGCGGGTAGCGGGCGGCGAGGGTGGCGTTACGACTTGTTCAACGGGCAGGCGGCCTGCGGCTTGGGGAACACGTCCTCGCCCTTCAGCACCGATTTCACGTTGTAGTAGTCCCACGGGGCCTTGGATTGCGCCGGCGTCTTCACCTGCAACAGCAGCATGTCGTGCACCAGGGCGCCGTCCGCGCGCAGTTTGCCGTTTCGGATCACGGCGTCGTTGATGGTCATTTCACGCAGCTTGGCCATCACGGCCGGCGCGTCGTCCGTGCCTGCGGCTTCGATCGCCTTCAGGTACGACAGCGTGGCGGAATACACGCCGGCCTGCGACGCCGTCGGCATCTTCTTGGCCTTCTCGAAGAACTTCTTGGCCCAGGCCCGCGACGCGTCGTCGTAGTCCCAGTAGAACGCTTCGGTCAGATACATGCCCTGCGCCTTGGCCAGGCCCATGCTGTGCACGTCCGAGATATACGTCAGCAGCGGCGCCACGATCTGCTTCTTGTTGATGCCGAATTCGTTGGCCTGCTTGACGGCGTTGACGGTGTCGTTGCCGGCGTTGGCCAGCGCGATCACGTCGGCCTTCGAGGCTTGCGCCTTCAGCAGGAACGACGAAAAGTCGTTGCCCGGGAACGGGTGGCGCGACACGCCGACGACGCTGCCGCCGTTTTCCTTGATGACTTCGGTGGCGTCCTTTTCCAGCGAGTGGCCGAAGGTGTAGTCGGCGGTGATGAAGTACCAGGTTTTCTTGCCTTCCTGGACCAGCGCGCGCGCCGTGCCAGCCGCCAGCGCGTAGGTGTTGGTGGTCCATTGCGCATTCAGCGGCGAGCATTTTTCGCCCAGGATTGCCGTGGACAGACCTGCCGACGGCATCGTCACGCGGTTCTTCTGCTTGGCGATTTCCATCACGGCCAGCGCGGTGGACGCAGTGGGGAAGTCGGTGATCATGTCGACCTTGCCTTGGTCGAACCATTCGCGGGCCAGGTTGGCGGCCACGTCGGGCTTGTTCTGGTGATCGGCGGCCACCACTTCCACGGGTTTGCCCAGCACCTTGTTGCCCATCTCTTCGGCAGCCAGCCGGGCGGCAATCACGGAGCCATTGCCGGCCAGGTCGGAATAGACGCCCGACAGATCGGTCAGCACGCCAACCTTGACGACGTCGTCGCTGATCTTGGCTTGTGCGTGGACCGCGCCGGCCGCGCCCAGGGTAAGCAGCGCTGCTGCGATTCGATTCAATTTCATCTGACTACGCTCCGTGTAGGAATGGGGGGACTGCGGTCGGAAGGAATACAGCGGGACATCAAATGCCAAGCAAGGCGTTCAGCTTGTCTTGCGATTGTTGGACTTCGGCGCGGTCGATCACGGCAACCACCTGGCCGTGCTCGATGACGTAATGGCGGTCCGCCAGATGCTGGGCGAAGCGGAAATTCTGTTCGACCAGCACCGTCGTGTAGCCGCGCGCTTTCAATTGCCGGATCACGCGGCCCAGCGATTGCACGATGACGGGGGCCAGGCCTTCGGTGATTTCGTCCAGCAACAGCAGGCGCGCCCCGGTGCGCAGGATGCGGGCCATCGCCAGCATCTGCTGTTCGCCGCCCGACAACCGGGTGCCCGGGCTGTGGGCGCGTTCTTTCAGGTTGGGGAACATCGCGTAGATTTCTTCCACCGACATCCCGCCCGGCCCGACCGAGGGCAGCAGCATGAGGTTTTCCTCGGCGGTCAGCGACGCGTAGATGCCGCGTTCTTCGGGGCAATAGCCGATGCCCCGGCGCGCGATCTTGTGAGTGGGCATCCCCACCGTTTCCTGCCCCTGGACTTTGATCGAGCCGCTGCGCCGGCCCACCAGGCCCAGGATGGCTTTCAGCGTCGAACTGCGGCCCGCGCCGTTGCGGCCCAGCAGCGTCACGCATTCGCCCGGTCTTACGTCCAGGTCGATGCCGTGCAGGATGTGCGATTCGCCGTACCAGGCGTGCAGGTCGCGGATTTCCAGCATGTTCGCGGCGGCGCCGGCCACGGCTTCATTCATCTTCGGCTCCCATGTAGGCTTCGCGCACGGCGGGGTCTTCCGACACCGTCGCGTAGGGGCCTTCGGCCAGGATTTCGCCTCGTTGCAAAACGGTGATGGTGTCGGAGATGTCCGCCACTACTTTCATGTTGTGTTCGACCATCAGGATCGTGCGTCCCGCCGACACCTGCTTGATCAGGTGCTTGACCCGGTCCACGTCCTCGTGGCCCATGCCTTGCGTGGGTTCGTCCAGCAGCAGCAACTCGGGTTCCAGCGCCAGCGTGGTGGCGATTTCCAGCGTGCGCTTGCGGCCATAGGGCAGGTCGCCCGCCGCCACATCCAGATGGGTGCGCAAGCCAACCTGGTCCAGCAGTTCCTCGACGCGGTGGTGCAGGCTTTCCAGTGTGCTTTCCGACCGCCAGAAGCAATAGTCCACGCCCAGTTTGCGTTGCAGGGCCACGCGCACGTTCTCGCGCACCGACAACTGCGGGAACACGGCCGATATCTGGAACGAACGCACGATGCCGCGCCGCGCCGTCTGCGCGGGGCGCTCTTGCGTGATGTCTACACCGTCATACACGATCTGACCGCGCGTCGGAATGTGGAACTTGGTCAGCAGATTGAAAAACGTCGTCTTGCCTGCGCCATTCGGGCCGATCAGCGCGTGGATGGCGCCACGCCGCACGTTCAGGTCGACGTTGTGGACCGCCACGAATCCGCGGAATTCCTTGGTCAAGCCCCGGGTCTGAAGGATGATGTCGTCGCTGTGCATGGTGTCCGATAGGCGTGCAGGGGGACAGGCCCCCCCGCGCTCGGCGGAGGGATCGTGCTGCGGGGAGTCGCGTCCGGAAGGGGCGCTTACGTCGACTGGTATTGCTTGGGGCGCTTGGCCATCGCGGCCTGGATGATGGTGGTGCAGCGTTCGCGTTCCGCACCAACCAGCGGCAGGCGGGGGCGGCGCACATGCTCGTTGCCGACGCCGGCCAGGGCCTCGGCCAGCTTGATGTTCTGTACCAGCTTGGTCGACACGTCCAGATGCAGCAGCGGCGTGAACCACTGGTAAAGCGCCAGCGCGTCTTGCCACTTGCCGGCCTTCATCAGGTCGTATAGCGCTACGGTTTCACGCGGAAAGGCGGTAACCAGCCCGGCCAGCAACCCGTCCGCGCCCAGCGCCAGCGCTTCGAACGACAGGTCGTCCACGCCGATGAACAGCTGGTAGCGCGTGCCCAGCGCATTGCGCAGGTCGGTCAGGCGGCGGATGTCGTCGCTGCTTTCCTTGATGGCGACCAACCAGGGGCAATCGGCCAGTTCGGCCATGTGCTCGGTCTTCAGGTCCACCCGGTAGGCAACCGGATTGTTGTAGATCATGCAGGGCTTTTGCGCCGCTTCCGCCATGGTGCGGATGCTTTGCATCGCTTCGCGCGCATCCGCCACGTAGATCAGCGACGGCATCAGCATGAAGCCGTCCACGCCAAGTTCGACGGCGGCCTTGATGAAACGCAGCGCTTCGCGGGTGCTGGTTTCCGACACATTGGCCAGCACGGGGATGCGGCCGGCGCTGACTTCCACGGCGCAGCGGGTGACGTCGAGCTTTTCTTCCAGCGTCAGGGTGCTGGCTT
Organism: Achromobacter marplatensis; assembly: GCF_049060505.1. Classification (GTDB taxonomy): domain Bacteria; phylum Pseudomonadota; class Gammaproteobacteria; order Burkholderiales; family Burkholderiaceae_B; genus Achromobacter; species Achromobacter marplatensis_A. The sequence goes on along the minus strand of NZ_JBMGRB010000014.1, from coordinate 42,951 downwards.
CGCCTAGCGAGCCGCAGGTGACCAGGCCGTGGACCCCGTTGTCGATCAGAAAGCCGAAATGCTTGCGCATTGCGTCGAAGTCGAGGGATTCGTCGGCATGGAACTTACTGGTTACGGCAGGAAATACGCCCTGCCAACGCACGTTACTCAACTGGCTTCTCCTCAGGATGCCGTCGCTTCAATGGCGGAGCGGCGAGCTGAATTAAAGTCTAATATTCGTTAAATATATTTAATAGATATTTTTATATGGGAGTTTCCCGAGATCGGGTTTTCCCGGTTTTCGGCGGGCAGGGGGCAACAAAAAGCCCCGCGCAGCGGCGGGGCGGCGGCAGCGCAATCGGGCCGTCAGCCGGCCTTGCGCTTGTAGGCTTGGGTGGCGTCCTGCATGAATGTCCTGACCGCGGCGTCGTACTGCGGGCCGCTGCGGAAGGCGCCCGAGTGGGACGCGCCTTCAATCTTCACCAGCCGCTTCAGGTCTGGCGCCACGTTGCGCGCGGCGGCGAACAGCTCGTCGCTCATGGTGTGCGGCACCACGCGGTCGGCAGTGCCGTGCATGAACAGCATGGGCGTGTGCATGCGGGCCAGCTTGTCCACCGAATCGAAAGGCTGCGTGACCAGCAGGCCCGCGCCCGGCACCTTGCCCCAGCGCAGGGTGCCCAGCATGGCCCCGATGCTGGTGAAGCTGGATTCCACGATCAGGCCCGCGAAATCCGGCTGTTCGGGCCGCGCGGCCAGGTCGATGGCGATGGCGCCGCCCAGGCTGTGCCCATACACGAAGCGGCGGGCGGCGTCGGGCTGAAGCCGTGCCAGCTCTTTCAACCCGGCCATCGCGTCTTCCAACGCGCTTTCCTCGGAAGGCAGGCGCGGCGTGGACGCGCCGAAGCCGCGGTAGTCGATGGCCAGGACGGAATACCCCATGCGCGTCCAGCCATTGATGCGGAAGGCGCTGCCGTTGAGGTTCCAGCGCGCGCCATGCAGGTACAGCACCGTGGGCGCGCCGGTCTTGGGGCTTTGCCAATACCAGGCGCGCACCTTGTCGCCATTGGCCAGCGGCAGGTCGTAGACCTCGGTGCCATCGGCGGGCTCGCGCCACCACGTTTGCGGTTCGGACTGAGGGGAAAAGATCGTCTGGCGCTGCCAGGAGTCCAGTTGCGAGCAGCCCACGACGCCGGCGGCGGCAAGCAGGGCGGCGGCGAAAAGCCGGCGGACGGAGAATCGGGGCAGGGCGGGCATGAAAGCTATGACCCTGTCGGGCCGGTTGGGTTCCGGCATCAGGATACTCCGGGATGCGCCTCTTGCGTCAGTGCCAGCCACGCCTGCGCCGCGTGCGACAGGTAACCGCCGCGCCGCCACACCAGCACCATTTCCCAATCGGTGCCCGGGTCGCGCAGGGGCACGCGGCAGACGCCGGCAGGCAAGGCCTCGTCCGCCTTCAGCCGTGGCAGAAAGGCCACGCCCAACCCCGCCGCCACCAGCGCCACGATGAAATCGATCTGGCCGCTGCGCGCCGCGATGGCCGGCGTGAAGCCCGCGCGTTGGCAGGCGTCGTGGATGATGCGGTTCAGGGCGAAGCCCGTCTCGAACAGGATGAACGGAGACTCGCGTAGTTCATGCAGCGCCACCGAGGCGGCGCGCGCGCTCGGGTGGTCGGCCGGCAGTAACGCGATCAAGGGCTCGCGCGCCACTGGCTGCCATTCCACGTTGTCGGGCACGGGCTGTAGCGATGCCGCCAGCTCGATCTCGCCCGTCATCACCATCTCTTCCAGCCGGCGGCTGCCGTGCTCGACCAGGCTGATCTCGATTTGGGGGTAGCGGCTGCGAAAGCGCGCGAACATCGGCGCAAAAAGCGAACTGCCCAGCGGCGGCAAACCCAGGCGCAGCACGCCGCGCTTAAGCCCCTTCAGATCGTCCAGTTCCGCGTACAGGTCATCGCGCTCCGCCAACATCGCCAGGGCGCGCCGATAGACGATTTCCCCCGCGTCCGTCAGCCGGATGGGTTGCGCCTGGCGGTCCAGCAATGGCAGGCCCAGCTCGTCCTCCAATTGGCGCACCGCCTTGCTGACCGTGGGCTGCGTGGCGTGGATGGTCTTGGCGGCCTGCGAAAAGCCGCCTTGGCGGACCACCGCCACCAGGGCGCGCAACGGGCGTAGGTCCATGGTTATGCCTGTCTGGAATAGGTTGGATTCATCGAATTCATTTTATCTATGGGGCGGCCAGGCGTAAAACAGAAGCTTGCCGCTGGAACACCGCCTCATATGTCTCGCCCGTCTTTTCGTTTACTTCCCCGCATTGCTCTGGTGTTGCGCCTTGCGCTACGCCGCAGCCGCGTGCTGCAAATCGCCCTGATCGTTTTGTTCGCCTTATTGGGCCAGGCGTTGGCCAATGCCCTTGGCCTGCCTGTGCCGGGCGGCGTCATCGGAATGGCGCTGGTGCTGGCGCTGCTGGCCACACGGCGTCTGCGGGTGCGCAACGTGCACCGCGGCGCCAGCTGGCTGCTGGCCGAAATGCTGCTGTTCTTCGTGCCGGCGGTCATGTCGTTGTTGGACCACCGCGAATTCTTGGGGATGCTGGGCGTCAAACTGTTGGTCGTCATCCTGTTGGGCACCGCGATGGTCATGGCCGGCACTGCGCTGACCATCGACCTCTGCTATCGCTGGATGAACCGCCATGCCGCCTGAATTCAATCAACTTTTCTGGCCGGCGGCCACCATCGCAGCCTATGTTTGCGCGCGGCTGTTCTATCGCCGCCACGCCTACTGGTGGACGTCGACCCTGGTGGTGGCGCCTGCGCTGCTGCTGGGTTTGGCCATCGTGCTGCACACCGGCTATCGCGATTACATGTCCGGCTCGCATTGGCTGATGGCGATGCTGGGGCCGGTCATCGTGGCCTTCGCGCTGCCGCTCTACGAGCAGCGCGCGCTGATCCGGCGCTACTGGCCGGTGTTGGCGGCCGGGGTGGCGGTGGGCAGCCTGATCGCCGGCGTCAGCGCGTGGATGTTGGGCAGCCTGCTCGACTTGCCGCCAGACCTGCGGCTTAGCCTGCTGCCGCGTTCGGTCGCCACGCCGTTCGCGGTGGCGGTCTCGTCCCACGTGGGTGGCGTGCCGGATCTGACGGCGGTCTTCGTGATCGTGACGGGCGTGTTTGGCGCGGCCATCGGCCAACTGATGCGTCGTTGGTTGCCGCTGCGCTCCGCGCTGGCGCGGGGTGCGCTGTTCGGCATGGGCGCGCACGGCGCCGGAACGGCGAAGGCCCGCGAATTGGCGGCCGAAGAGGGCGCCGTCGCGGGCCTGGTGATGGTGATGGCAGGTCTGTTCAACGTGTTGGTCACGCCCGCCGTCGTCGTCGGCCTGCTGGCCTGACGCGATGCGTCAGTGCACCAGGTCCAGCGCCACCGGGTATAGGGATGCCACCAGCAGCAGCGCCATGCCCACATTGAATGCGCGGATGGCCCAGGGTTTGTGCAGCACCCGGCGCAGCGCGGTGCCGAACGTCACCCAAACGCCGATGCTGGGCAGGTTGACGATGCCGCACACCAGCGTGGCGATGACGAGATTGGCGAAGAACCCGTTTTGCGGCGTGTAGGTCGCCACCACGCCCACCGCCATGACCCATGCTTTCGGATTGACCCACTGGAACGCCGCGGCTTGCAGGAAGGTGAACGGCTTGCCGCGCGCTTCGCCGTCTTCCATGCCGCCGGAATTGGCGATCTTCCAGGCCAGGTAGAGCAGGTACGCGGCGCCGGCGTATTTCAGGATGGTGTACAGCGCGGGCACTTGCTGGAACACCGAACCCAGGCCGATGCCCACCAGGAAAATCATCAGCGTGAAGCCCAGGTTCACGCCCAGCAGGTGCGGCATGCTGCGGCGGAAGCCGAAGTTCAGGCCGGACGATGCCAGCATGACGTTGTTGGGCCCCGGCGTAATCGAGCTGACCAGCGCGAATAGCGCCAGCGGACCCAGCAAGGAGGCCGAAGCCAGGGGCACGTCGGCCCAGTTAGTGGGAAGCAGATTCATTTTTTGGTCCTGACAATGGCACGGCGTCCGCCGGCGATAACGGCGATCACGGCAGCGGCGAACAAAAATGTCGACGGCTCCACGGATTCGCCAAACAACCATGCCGCCGCCACGACCGTCAGAAACGGTTGCAGCAACTGCACTTGACCTACCCTGGCGATCCCGCCCACGGCCAGGCCGCGATACCAGGCGAAAAAACCCAGGAACATCGAGCCGAACGCCAGGTAGGCGCAGGCGGAAACCACCGTGGCGCTGGGCCACTGAGCTTGCGCGGCCATCCAGCCAACCGGCGCCAGCACTATTGGCGCGCTGATTGCCAGCGCCCAGCATATTGTGCGCCAACCGCCCAGCGTGCGCGCCGCACGGGCGCCTTCGGCATAACCCATGCCGCCCAGCACCACGGCCACCAACAGCCACAGGTCGCCCGTGGACAGTGTGCCGTGGCCTTGGCGCAAGGCAAAGGTCGTGACCAGCGCGGCGCCCACCACCGCCCAGCCCCAGAACGAAGCCGACGGACGTTCACCGCTGCGCAACGCCGCAAAGGCGGCCGTCGACAGCGGCAACAAGCCGTTGAACACCGCGCCGTGCGAAGACGACACGCTTTGCATCGCCAGGGTAGAGGCCAGCGGCCAGCCCACGACGATGCCCAGCGCGGCCAGGATGACGCCGTGCCACTCCTGGCGGGTCGGCCGCCGGCTGCGTGTCAGCCACAGCAGGACGATGGCCGGCACCGCGGCGACCAGGGCGCGTCCCAGGCCCACCAGCAATGGCGCCAGTTCGGATACCGCCAGCCGCGTCATCGGCAGCGTCAACGAAAAGACCAGCACGCCCAGGAAGCCGTAGCCATAACCCTCCCAGACGGAGGGAGGCGCGATGGGTGCCGTCTGGGGGGACGGATAGAGCGTGGATCGGGTCATGACAGTTGCCAGGGAACACGTGGGGCGACGGGAGGCCGGAATCGGGATGCCGGCAGTTGCGGGCTTTCCGTATTGCTGTCACTCTACGCATAGTTATCGGTACAGTACCGGTACACTTAGGCATATCACTTTAATCACTGGCCTGGTCGAATTCCCATGACAGTTGCTCCTGCTTCCGCACCCTCCATGCCCTGGCAGCCCGTGCGCCAGGCCGATGCTTCCCTGGTGACGCAACTGGCCGATGGCCTGGCCCGCCGCATCGACGAACAAGGGCTGCGGCCCGGCACCCGGCTGCCCTCCATCCGCAAAATGGCTGAACAGTCGGGCGTCAGCCGCTTCACGGTCGTCGAAGCCTACGACCGGCTGGTGGCTCGTGGCCTGGTGCAATCGCGCCGTGGCGCGGGCTTTTTCGTCCGCGCGCGCAGCGGCCCGCTAGCCGCGGTGGCTACGGCGCCCGCCACGACACTGGCGCCGCCGGCGCGGGTGGACATTGCCTGGCTGCTGCGCAGCATGTTCCGCGAAACCAGCGCGCCGGGCATGCCGGGCGGGGCCGGCCTGCTGCCGGCCGAGTGGCTGGACCCCGATATGGTGGCAGGGGCGGTGCGCGCGGTGGGGCGCTCGGTGCGCGCCAATCTGGTCAGCTATGGCCACCCGCAAGGTTTTGCGCCCTTGCGCCAGCAAATCGCCGCGTCTTTACAGAACGACGGCGTGCCGGCGCACCCGGAATTGAACCTGCTGACCACCAATGGTGTCACGCACGGGCTGGACCTGATCGCGCGCCACTTGGTCAAGCCTGGCGACACCGTACTGGTCGAAGACCCGGCATGGTTCGTCATCTTCGGCCGGCTGGTGGCGTTTGGCGCGCGGCTGATCGGCGTGCCGCGCGGGCCGGACGGCCCGGACATCGCCATGCTGGAGCAGCTGGCGGCCGAGCACAAACCGAAACTCTTCATCATCAACAGCGCCGTGCATAACCCCACCGGGCACACGTTGTCGGCCGGCGTGGCCTACGATATCCTGCGGATCGCCGAACGCCACGATTTCATGGTGGTTGAAGACGACACCTACGGCGAGCTGCATCCCGGGGGCGCCATGAAGCTGGCGGTGCTGGACCGCTTGAACCGCGTGATCCTCGTCGGCGGCTATTCCAAGATGCTGGCCGCCAGCCTGCGCGTGGGCTACGTGGCGGCCAACCCCGACATCCTGCAAAAGCTGGCCGACCTGAAAATGCTGGCCGGGCTGACCTCGCCCGAACTGGGTGAACGCGTGGTGCACCGCGTGCTGATGGAAGGGCAATATCGGCGTCACATCGAGCGCGTGCGCGCGCGGGTGGACGACGCCCGCCAGCGGTGCATGCGGGGGCTGCTGAAGCTGGGGCTGACGGTGCCCCATGAGCCCAACGCCGGGATGTTTGTATGGGCTGACTGCGGGCGCGACACCGAAGTGCTGGCGCGCGAGGCCGCCGACCGGGGCACGCTGCTGGCGCCGGGCACGCTGTTTTCACCGTCGCAGGCGCCCTCGACCATGCTGCGGTTCTCGGTTTCCATCGCGGATGATCGCGGCGTCTGGACAGAATTGGAAAAACTCTTCGCGCAAAACGGCTCCTACAATCAATAATATGCAGCTATCTATCTGAAGGAACCGCCATGTCCGCACCCATCAAGCCCCTGACCGAAAACTTTGCCGTCGCGCCTCAATTGGGTCCCGACGACATGGCCGATGTTGCCGCCGCCGGCTACAAGAGCGTCATCATCAACCGCCCCGACTTTGAAGGCGGCCCCGACCAGCCCACCGCCGCCGACGTGTCCAAGGCCGCCGCCGCCGCCGGCCTGGCGGTGGAATACCAGCCCGTGGTGGGCAGCGCCATGACCGTGTCCGACGTGGTGCGCTTCGCCGAACTGCTCAAGACCCTGCCGGGCCCCGTGCTGGCGTATTGCCGCACCGGCACCCGCTGCACCAATCTCTTCGCCGCCGCTCAGCAACTGGGCTGACACGGCGCTTGACGCAGGTCAACACCGCCCGGTTCCCTTGATGTGAACCTGGCGGCTTTCCGGTAGCATAAAGATTCCTCCCAAACAGGAGCAGGCAAGATGTTCAAGAAGATCCTGATTCCCACCGACGGTTCGCCGCTGTCGGCCCAAGCTGCCAACGCGGGCATTTCCTTCGCGCGTTCGGTTGGCGCCGAAGTTGTCGCCCTGTACGTGACGCAGCCCTTTGCGGCCACGATCGGCTTTGACGGCATGGCCGCCGCCTACGCCATCACCGACGAGGACTACGAAAAGGCCTCGGCCGAGCAAGCCGACAAATACCTGAAGCAGATCACCGATCGCGCCGACACCGCCGGCGTCAAGTCCGAGGCGCGCGCCGTGTCCAACTTCAACGTGGCCGACGGCATCGTGCAGGCCGCAACCGATGCCGGGTGCGACCTTATCTTCATCGGCAGCCACGGCCGCAGCGGCCTGTCGCGCCTGCTGCTGGGCAGCGTCACGGCCAAGGTGCTGTCGCTGGCCAGTACCGCCGTGCTGGTCTACCGCGTCAAGGAAGAAAAGAAGTAAGCACCCGGCCCCGCGCCAGACCGGCGCATGCGCCGCAAAGCCCCTCCATCGCGAGGGGCTTTTTTTGTCTTAGGCCCTATCAAGACAAAAACGCCACCCGGGCCAGCAAGCACGTGCCACGTGCGCGGCGTGGGGGCTTGTTTTCCCTATCGCGGCCATGAAGATATTTTTCACCGCACGCCGCCGATTGGTCCTTGTATCTTGCCGCGCGGCGCGTAATATTTACGCATCAGCGCGGGCGCGGTTCCGCATTCCTCAGGTACCACACGCGGCATGGCGCCCGCCGCGGCAGCGCCCGGTCGGGCTTGCCGTATATGCATAGTGGTTCACTGCAAGGAAGAGGCCATGACTCGCAAGACGCGTATCGAGCTTTACCGCAATATCGGCATCAGCGCCCATATCGACGCGGGCAAAACGACGACCACCGAGCGCATCCTCTTCTACACCGGCATCACCCACAAGATCGGCGAAGTCCATGACGGCGCTGCCGTGATGGACTGGATGGAGCAAGAGCAGGAACGTGGCATCACCATCACGTCGGCCGCCACCACCGCCTTCTGGAAGGGCATGGCGGGCAATTACCCCGAACACCGCATCAACATCATCGACACCCCCGGGCACGTGGACTTCACCATCGAAGTCGAACGGTCCATGCGCGTGCTGGACGGCGCGGTCATGGTCTATGACGCGGTGGGCGGCGTGCAGCCGCAGTCCGAGACCGTCTGGCGGCAGGCCAACAAATACAAGGTGCCGCGCCTGGCCTTCGTCAACAAAATGGATCGCGTGGGCGCGGACTTCCTGCGCGTGCAGCGCCAGATCGCCGAACGGCTGAAAGGCGATGCCGTGCCGATCCAGCTGCCGGTGGGCGCCGAAGACCATTTCGAAGGCGTGATCGACCTGGTCAAAATGAAGGCCATCATCTGGGACGACGCCAGCCAGGGCGTGAAGTTCAAGTATGAAGAGATTCCCGCGTCCATGCTGGAGCAGGCGCAGGAATGGCACGACAAGATGGTGGAAAAGGCCGCCGAGGCCAACGAGACGCTGCTTGAAAAGTACCTGTCGGGCGAAACCCTGACGGAAGACGAAATCAAGCAGGGCTTGCGCGCGCGCACCGTCGCCAACGAGATCGTGCCCATGCTGTGCGGCAGCGCCTTCAAGAACAAGGGCGTGCAGGCCATGCTGGACGCCGTCATCGACTACATGCCGTCGCCGCTCGACGTGCCCGCCATCAAGGGGCACGACGAGCGCGACCGTGAAATCGAGCGCCATCCCGCCGACAACGAACCGTTCTCGGCGCTGGCCTTCAAGATCATGACGGATCCGTTCGTTGGCCAGCTCGTGTTCTTCCGGGTGTACTCCGGCGTGGTGAAATCCGGCGATTCTGTTTTCAACCCGATCAAGGGCAAGAAGGAACGGCTGGGCCGCATCCTCCAGATGCACGCAAACGAACGCCGGGAAATCACCGAGGTGTATGCGGGCGATATCGCCGCGGCGGTCGGCATCAAGGACGTCACCACCGGCGACACGCTATCGGATCCGGCGCACGTCATCATCCTTGAACGGATGGTCTTCCCCGAGCCCGTGATTTCGCAGGCCGTGGAACCGAAGACCAAGGCCGACCAGGAAAAAATGGGCATCGCGCTGAACCGGCTGGCGCAAGAGGACCCGTCCTTCCGCGTGCGCACCGACGAAGAATCCGGGCAGACCATCATCTCGGGCATGGGTGAGCTGCATCTAGAGATCCTGGTCGACCGCATGAAGCGCGAGTTCAACGTCGAGGCCACGGTGGGTAAGCCGCAAGTGGCCTACCGCGAGACCATTCGCAAGGCCTGCAACGAAGTCGAAGGCAAGTTCGTCAAGCAGTCGGGCGGGCGCGGCCAGTATGGCCATGTGGTGCTGAAGCTGGAACCGCAAGAGCCGGGCAAGGGCTACGAATTCGTCGACGCCATCAAGGGCGGCGTGGTGCCGCGCGAATTCATCCCGGCGGTCGATAAGGGCATCCGCGAATCGCTGAACGCTGGCGTGCTGGCGGGCTACCCCGTCGTGGATGTGAAGGCCACCTTGTTCTTCGGGTCGTACCACGACGTCGACTCGAACGAAAACGCATTCAAGATGGCCGGCTCGATGGCGTTCAAGGAAGGCATGCGGCGCGCCGATCCGGTCTTGCTGGAACCGATGATGCAGGTTGAAGTTGAAACGCCCGAAGACTTCACGGGCAACGTGATGGGCGACTTGTCGTCGCGGCGCGGCATGGTGCAGGGCATGGAAGACATCGCGGGCGGCGGCGGCAAGGTGGTGCGCGCTGAAGTGCCGCTGGCCGAGATGTTCGGCTATTCCACATCGCTGCGGTCGCTGACCCAAGGCCGCGCGACCTACACGATGGAGTTCAAGCACTACGCCGAAGCGCCGCGTCAGGTGGCGCAGGAAGTCATCGCGGCCCAAGTCGCGGGCCGCTGAACTTGCGTGGCGCGGTCAGGCCGGGGCGGCCGCAGTGGCTGCCCCGGTTCGCATGCGCGTAGACGCCATCTTCACACCCATCAGTATCATCACGAAGCCGTAGGCATGGAACAACTGCGGGGTCTCGCCCAGCAGGGGCCAGGCCAGCAGCGCGGCATACACGGGCACCAGGAACATCGACAACCCCGCAGTGGCGGGGCCGGCCTGGCTGATCAGCCGGCCATAGACGTAATAGGCACCCAGACTGGGCACAACCGCCAGGAACAGCAGCACGGCCGCCAGGCGCGGATCGGTCCACGGGGGCGTGGCGCCGGCCGCGGCTTCGATGCCGGCAAAGGGTGCCAGCGCCAGCACGCCGCCCAGCATCATCGTTGCCAGCCGGGCGTGGTCCGGCACGGCAGGCAAGGTCAGGCGCTTCTGCAGCACGGTATAGAGCGCCCAGCCCGTGGCGGCCAGCAACACCCATAGGTCGCCCTGGCCGAACGCCAGCCGGGCCAGCGCCTGGAGGTCGCCGCGCGACAGCACCACCAGCACGCCGCCCAAGGCCAGGCCCAGGCCGGCCGCGCGAAGCGCCGACAGCGGCTTGCGCCAGATCAGCGCTTCCAGCAGCGCCACCAGAATGGGGCTGCACGAAAAGATCAAGGCGATGTTGGTGGCGCTGGTGGTCTGCGCGCCGATGTACTGCGGCGCCACGGCCACGCCCATGCCCAGCACGGCAAGCGGCAGCAGAGCGGGCAGGCCGCGCCACAATGCGCGGCGATGCTGCCGCAGGGCGGGGGCCGCCAGCGGCAGCAAGATCAGCAAGGCCAGCAGCCAGCGGCCAAAGGCCAGGAAAACAGGGGGAAGGCTGGCATCGTGGGCCCAGCGGGCCGCAACCATATTCGAGGCGAACAACGCCGGGGCGGTCAGAAGCATGATGGTCCCGGACAGGCCCAGGCCGGTTCTTGCGGATACTGCTGCTGCGTGTGACATGGTTTCCAGCCGCGCGGATCGGCGCGCGGGTTGCTGCGTGGGAACTACCGGCGCGCGCACCGGGTTGTGCCACGGCGCAGGCGTCGAAATCCGACGGGCGGGATAGGGCTCGTCTTGCTGGAAAGTCTACGGCTGGGGAAACAAAATAGGTTTCCTGATTCACGCCAATTTGGCGCTTTTGAAAGAATATCTATCTTGTAGAATTCATATTCACAGGGATATTCTCTTTATGGGTTCGCCAGCCATGTCCGCCACCCCGAAAATCGACGAAACCGACCGCAAGATCCTCCGGGCATTGCGCACCGACGGCCGCCTGACCAACTTGAAACTGGCCGAGCAAGTCGGCCTGTCGCCCACGCCTTGCTGGAATCGCGTCAAGGCGCTGGAAGACGCGGGGGTGATCGAGGGTTATGCAGCCTTGCTGAATCAAAAGGCGTTGGGCCTGCCGGACACTGTCATGATCGAGGTGACGCTGGAACACCACGACGACGAGTCTCTGGCGCGTTTTGGCGAAGAGATCACTCGGCTGCCGGAAGTGGTCGAAGCCTTTTTGGTCACGGGCGAATACGACTATCTGATCAAGGTCGCCGTGGCGGGCACCGAGGGCTACGAGGAATTCCTGCGCAAACGCTTGTATAAGCTGCGCGGCGTGCGCCACAGCCGTTCCACGTTCGTCCTGCGGCGGCTCAAGCACACGCCTTCGGTCGAGCCGTAAGGAGCCAGGGCTAGCCCCCGATGAACGCGTCGATGGCGCCGTTGAAGGCGCGCGGATTTCCCAGGTTCATGCCGTGCGACGACCCCACCACCGTCACACGGTGCGCGTGCGGCAGCCATTGCGACAGGGCATCCAGCACGGCGGGATAGGGGGCGGGGCTTAGCGCGCCGCCAATCAGCAGCGTCGGCAGCTTCAGCGTGCCGATTTGCCGGGGCGTCAGCGCTTCGGGCTTTTCGTCCGCCTGGCCGAAAAGCGTGCCGACGTTGTCGCGCACCATTTCCTTGAACCACGGCACCATGCGTTGCCAGGTGTCCGGGCCCGTCACCGTGTCCACGAACAGCGCCAGGCCTTCTTCGATGTCGCCCTGGCGGATCAGCGCCAAGGCGCGCTGGCGAAAGCCGCCGCGCGAATCGTCCCCGCCGGGCAACGGCAAGCCCGGATCGGCCAGCGTCAGGCTGCGAAGCGCGTCGGGTTGGCGCAACGCGGCTTCCAGCGCCACGCGGCCGCCGCGGGAATGGCCCACCAGATGGGCGGGCCCGCCGCCAACGGTATCGATGAATTCCAGCACGTCGCTGGCATGCTGCTCGATGGAAAATCCGTCGCCTTCGCCGTCCCAGGCTTCCGGCCAGTACCGGCGCAGGCAAACCGCCAGTACCCGGAACGACTTGCCCAGCGGCGCCATCTGCGACTTCCAGTAACGGCAGTCCGACAGTGAACCGTGCACCAGCACCAGCGGCGTGCCGCTGCCGTACTCGGTGTAGGACATGGCATAGCCGTTGATCAATGCGGTTTGCAGGGGCAGTACGGGTTCGGAACGCATGGAGGTCGGAAAGGGGAAAGCCAGGTCCGCATTCTAGCCCGGCACTACCGGGGCCCAGCGCCCGCCGCCGCTGATAAACTCGTTCGCAATCATTCACGGAGCCCGCCACGATGTCCCCCGAGTCTCTCGCCGCTTTGCCGGAATCCGCCCAACGCGTCGCCCGCCTGCTGCTCGAAATCGGGCATGACAAACCTGTCGTCGTCCTGCCGCAATCGGGCAAGACGTCGGCGGAAGCGGCGGCGGGCCTGGGGTGCGAGGTGGCGCAGATCGCCAAGTCGATCATCTTCCGCCGGGTGTCCGACGATGCACCCGTGCTGGTCATCGCCAGCGGCGCGAATCGGGTAGACGAGGCCAAGGTGGCAGGAGAGGTCGGCGCCTTGGCCAAGGCCGACGCCAAGTTCGTGCGCGACATGACTGGCTATGCCATCGGCGGCGTCTGCCCCATCGGGCACGCCGTCAAGCCGGTCATGCTGCTGGACGCGGACTTGTTCAACTACGACAGCCTCTGGGCGGCCGCCGGCCACCCACATGCCGTGTTCAACTTGACGCCCCGGCAATTGGCGGACATGACCGGTGCGCCGGTCGTGGACGTGGCCCTGCGCGCCTGAACGGTCGCATCCAAGATCCCGCATCCCGGCATCCGAGGCGGGGCTGTCGTTCAGCGCGGGTGTTCGTCCAGCCCGTCGATCAGCACCTGCCGCCGGCCGCGTGAGCAGGCTTCCACCCGCCCTTGCACGCCATAGACCGCAGCCAGCGATGCCGGCGTGATCACGGCCGCCGGCGCGCCTTCAGCGTGCAGGCGGCCGTTCTGGATCATGACGGCGCGGTCCGCATGCTGCAACGCCACGTTCAGGTCGTGCAGCACGATGATGCTGATCAGGCCGTGTTCGCGCGTCTCCTGCCTAAGCAACCGCATCACATGAAACTGGTAATTCAGGTCCAGCGCCGATAAGGGTTCGTCCAGCAACAGCACGCGGGGATGGCGGATCAGCGCTTGCGCCAGGCCCACCAGTTGCTTCTGTCCGCCCGACAAGGCATCCAGGTAATGCAGCGCCAGATGTCCGATGCCCAATCGGTCCAGGAGGCGTTCGATGTCGGCCATTTCCGAGCCGGCAGAAAGCCCGTCGCCGCTGGCGTTCGCGGCGACCAGCACCGACTCGAAGACCCGCAGATGCACGGCGGCAGGCAGGCTCTGGGGCAGGTAGACCATATGGCGGGCACGCGCGCCTACGCCCAGCTGGGTCAGGTCCTGTCCGTCCAGCAAGACGCTGCCGTTGCGTGCGCGGACCAGTCCGGCCAGCGCCTTCAGCAACGTGGATTTGCCGCTGCCATTCGGGCCCAGCAGGGCGGTCACCTGGCCTGCGGCCAGCGTCGGAATCGACAGCGCGTGCAGCACGTCGCCCCGGCCATAGCCGGCGGTGAGCCCGTGGATGTCCAATACGGCGTCGCGTGTCATGGCAATTGCCGGCGCAACAGCACCGACACGAAGAAGGGGATGCCCACCAGCGCCGTCACGATGCCGACGGGTACAACGACGCCGGGCAGCAGGTTCTTGGAAACGACTGACGCCAGCGACAGGATCAGCGCGCCTACCAGCGCGCTGCCGGGCAGGTAAAAGCGGTGGTCCTCGCCGAACAGCCGGCGCGCGATGTGCGGCGCCACCAGCCCGATGAAACCGATGGTGCCGACAAAGGCAACGGCCAACGCCGATAGCAGGCTGACCCGCGCCAGCGCCGCGACGCGCAGCCGACGCACGTCCACGCCAAAGCTGGCGGCGCGCTCTTCGCCCAGGCGCAGTGCGGTCAGCTTCCACGATTGAAGCATCGCCAGCGGCAAGGCCAGCGCAACGGCCAGCGCCAGCACGCCTACCGTCGTCCAGCTGGACCGCGACAGGCTGCCCATCGTCCAGAACACCAGGTTCTGCAGCGCTTCCGCGCTGGCCAGGAATTGCACCAGCGACACCAGCGAATTGAACGTGAACACCATGGCGATGCCGAACAGCACGACGCCGGACGTATTCATGCCGCTCCAGCGGGCCACGGCGTCCAGCATCAGCGCCGCAAGCACGGCGAACAGGAACGCGTTGCCAGCGATCAGCCAACTGCCGGGAACACCGGGCAACCCCAGTTGCAGCACGATCGCCAGCGACGCGCCGAATGCGGCGGCGGACGAAACCCCCAACGTAAAGGGACTGGCCAGCGGGTTGTTCAGGATGGTCTGCATTTCGGCGCCCGCCAATCCCAGCGCCATGCCGACCAGCGCGGCCATCAGGGCGGAGGGCAGCCGGATGTCCCACACGATCACGCGGTAGGTCGCATCCGCCGAGGCGGGCGAGGTCAGGGTCCGCCACAGGTCGCGCCACGGCAGGCCGGACGGCCCCACCGTGAAGTCGATCAGCAGCGCAATGAAAATCGCCGCCAGCAGCAGGGCGATAAGCCCTGCGCGGCGGCGCAGGATGTGCCGGTAGGCGCTGACCGCGCTTGCGGCGGGCAGCATTACTGCAGCAGTTGCAGGCGGCTCTTGGCCGTGGCGGCGGCCGGCGCGGTCGGGTAATCGCGAACAATGCGCTGCAGCGTCGCTTTGGCGCCGGCGCGGTTGTTCAGTTCGATCTGGCCGCCGGCGATGATCAGCAGGGCGTCCGGCGCGCGGGCGTTGTCGGGCGATTTCTGGACCATGCTGGTCAGTTGCTCGATAGCGCCCTTGAAGTCTTTCATGCCGTAGCGGCTGCTGCCCAGGTAGAACTGCGCGCTGGGGGCCAGTTGGCTGTTCGGGTAGAGCGCGGTGAAGGCGGCCAGCGATTCCGCGGCGTCCTTGTACTGGCCCTTGCGGAACAGATCCATCGCGCCGTCATAGGCGGCTTGCTCTTGCGGGTCGCCAGCGGCGGTACCCGGGGGATTCGTGCCGCTGGGGGCGCCCGGCTTGGCGCTGGGCTGCTGGCGAGACACCAGTTCCAGCTGGTCGCGCAGTTGCGCCACTTCCTGCTGCAGGGATTGAATCTGGTCGGCCAATTGCAGCTTGGCGCGTTGGCTTTGCTCGTTCTGCTGCTGAACCTGCTGGCGCAAATCCAGAATGGCCTTACGGGCTTCGTCATCGGAAAAAGCGTGAGCGGGCGCCGTCAGGGCCGCAAGCACCAGGCCAGTGGCCACAATCAGAGGACGCAGGGACAGAACGTTATCGCGCATGAATATTCCCGGGTATAAAAACAAACGTCGGGACGGCCGGCTGACCGTCCCGACGCGTGGTAGGGCTCTTTGACTATACGAAAAGCTTAACGCAGATAGTTGATATCGGCGCGGCGGTTTTCAGCAAAGTCGGCTTCCGACGTTCCCGTCGACTTCGGCTTTTCTTTGCCGAAGCTGATGGTCTCGATCTGGTTGTCGCTGACGCCCAGCAGGGTCATCATGCGACGCACGGCGTCCGCACGACGCTGGCCCAGGGCCAAGTTGTACTCAGCACCGCCGCGTTCGTCGGTGTTGCCTTCGATCTTGACCTTCTGCTGCTGGTGCGAAGCCAGGTAGCGGGCGTGGGTTTCGACCAAGCCGCGGTACTGGTCCGACACGGTGTAGCTGTCGAAATCAAAGTACACCGAGCGCTGTTGCGCCAGGATGCTTTGGGGGTTAAAGGGATCAAGGATTTGGCCAGAGGCCGAAGATCCTTGGCCAGCGCCTCCGCCCTGACCCGCTTTATCGTCGAGAGGGACGGAGCTGCAAGCTGCCAGAGTGGCAGCCAGAGCGGCAATGGTCAGGCTTTTGGCAATGCGCGACTTCATGATAGTTCCTTTGCAAAGAGAGTCACACGTGTTATCGGGTAAATGGGCCCCAAGTCGGTTCACGTATTTCCCCGTTCAGTACCGAAAGCGTCTGCCGTACGCGGCCATCGCTCGAAACACCCGCAAGTACGCTACGTCCGTTTTGGATGGCGGCGTAAAGGACTTGCATGCCATTCGGCGCGAAACTTGGCGACTGATCGTCACGACCATCAGTGATCAAGGATTCGGAGCCTGAGGACAGGTTCAACGACGCGATTCGAAACGCGCCGTCGCGTCTTGCAACGTACAGTAGCGTCGATCCATCGGGGGAAATTCGGGGTGATATGTTGTAACCACCATTAAACGTGAGGCGGCGTGCTTCGCCACCTGTCGAGCCGGTCTGATAGATTTGCGGCCCGCCGCTGCGGTCACTCGTAAAGATAATGGAAGCACCGTCTGGCGTAAAGGTCGGTTCGGTGTCAATCCCGGGAGAACGCGTAACTCGGCTGGGATTCGACCCGTCGGACGCGCCAACGATGTAAATTTGCGACAAACCGTCACGTGTCAACGCCACCGCCAGCTTGGAACCGTCGGGCGACCAGGCCGGTGCGCTGTTGTTGCCCTTGAAGTTGGCAACGGGCACGCGGGCGCTGGTGGCCAGGGTGTGCACGTACACGACCGGCTTGCCGGACTCGAAGCTCACGTAAGCCAGCTTGGCGCCATCGGGCGACCACGACGGCGAAATGATGGGCTCGCGCGAACGCAGGGCCACTTGCGGGTTCTGCCCGTCGGCATCGGCCACTTGCAGTTCGTAGGTGGCGCCCTTTTTCAGCACATAGGCGATACGGGTCGAGAACACGCCGCGAACGCCGGTGATCTTTTCATAGATGCGGTCGGCGATCTGGTGGGCCACGCGGCGCAATTCCTGCTCGGTGCCCGAGAACGCCACGCCGTCCAATTGCCCCTTCTTGACCGTGTCGGCCAGGCGGTAGCGCACGTCGTAGCGGCCATCGGCCCCGCGGGTGATGCTGCCATAAGCCAGGAAGTCGGCGCCTTTGCCGCGCCAGTCGTCATGGGCGATGGGCGAGTCGACGTTCAGGCCGGAACCGGCGGCATTGATCAGGCGGAACTGGCCCGTGCGGGTCAGGTCGGCGCGAATCACTTCAGCCAGCGCGCGGCCGTGGGTGTCGTCCACCGCGAAATCGGCAATGGCGACCGGATACTGCGTCGCACCCGTGCCGGAAATATCAACGCGCAATTGGGCGTGGACCGGTTTCATCGCCATCAGGCAGGCCAGTGTAAGCATCAGCAAACCGAGCCCATACGATCGCCAGAGAGCGAGGAGGGAACCTCGTCGGCTATAAGCGGGAGTCATATTCATCAATCTCCTGTCAATCATACATTTTGTGCACTACGTCAATGAACTTGTCGTAGCCGCCCGTGGAGGGCTTCGGGAATGGGTTGCAGCGGCGGATGCCGGTCTCGACCGCGCGGTCGAACGCCGGATTGCCGGATGATTGGGTCAGCGACACGCCGTTAACCTTCCCGTCAGTACCTAACTGTACCCGGTATTGTGCGGTCGGATTCCCGGATCCGCTGCGCGGCGGAGGCTGATAAGCCACGCCCGGAAGGATGCAGGCGCGCACCTTGGCGGCATAGCCGTTATCGCGCCCGCCGCCAGCCTGGTTGCGGTCCGCCGTGCCGCCGGGAATGCCCGCGGCGCCCAGCGCATCATTGCGGAACGCATCCTTCAAGGCTTTGTCCGCCGCGGCCTTCTTGGCAGCCGCAGCCTTCTCGGCAGCGGCCTTTTCCGCCGCGGCCTTGTCGGCGGCCGCTTTTTCGGCGGCAGCCTTGTCGGCAGCGGCCTTCTCGGCGGCCTTCTTGGCAGCGTCGTCCTTGGCCTTCTTTTCGGCGGCAGCCTTGTCGGCGGCGGCTTTCTCTGCAGCCTTGTCAGCCGCGGCTTTTTCAGCCGCCGCCTTCTCGGCAGCCTGGCGTTCCTGCTCCAGGCGCTTCTTTTCCTTCAATTCAGCCTGCTTGCGCTCTTCTTCCAGGCGCGCCTTTTCCTTGGCCGCTTCAGCGGCCTGGCGTGCCTTCTCTTCCTGCTCGCGCTTCTTCTTCGCTTCCTGGATAGCGATCTCGGGGTCCACTTCCTCGGTCTTGGGCTGAACCTCGGGTTCGGGCTTGGGCGGAGGGGGGGGCGGAGGCGGCGGCTCGGGCGCTTTTTCAGGTTCCGGCTTGGGCTCGGGCTTGGGGGCCGGCTTGGGTTGTTCAGGCTGGGGCGTGGGCGGCGGGGAGACAGGCGAATTGCCGTCGGCCCAAAGCTGGACTTCGACGGGGCCGGGGGCCTCCGTGCGCCAGCTCACGCCGAAAATCAGGGCGACCAGCAGCAGCAAGTGCACCGCCACAGCCAGAATGAGCGCATTCCGGTTGTCGTTGTTGGGCGGGGTGGCCGGCGGGCCGCTGCGGTGTCGAATTATGGGTGGCGTCATGGGCGTTGCATGCCGGGCAAGCCGGCGGAAGGCGTCGCGTTAGCGTTTTTTCGCGGATGCGGGCTGGGAAGCGCCGGCGGCGGACTGGTCCACCAGCAGGCCCAGGCGGGTGATGCCGTTGGTGCGCAATTCGTCCATCACCTTCACGACCGTCTCGTAGGGCACCTTGCCGTCGGCGGCGATGACCACCGGCGTTTCCGCGGTAATGCGCGAGCGCACTTGCGCCACCAGCTCGGGACGTGCAATGTCCTGCATCGTGGCGCCGGGTTCGCGCATGCGCAGGGCGATCTTGCCGTCTTCCGAAATTTGGACTTCCAGCGGTTTCACGGGCACATCCGATGCCGCCCCGACCGAAGGCAGCTGGATCAGCCCGGGCGTGATCAGGGGCGCGGTCACCATGAAGATAACCAGCAGCACCAGCATCACGTCGATGTACGGCACCACGTTGATGTCGGCCTTCATGCGGCGGCCAGACCTGCCGCGTGAGCTTACCGAGGGCATTAGCGCACCTGCCGTTGCAGAATGTTCAGGAATTCGTCGACGAAGCTGTCGAAACGGATCGAGATGCGATCGATGTCATTCGTGAAGCGGTTGTAGGCGACCACGGCCGGGATGGCGGCGAACAGGCCGATCGCGGTGGCGATCAGCGCTTCCGCGATACCGGGAGCCACCGAGGCCAGCGTGGCCTGCTGCATGTTCGACAGGCCGATGAAGGCGTGCATGATCCCCCAGACCGTGCCCAGCAGGCCGATGTAGGGCGATACCGAACCGGCGGATGCCAGGAAGTTCAGGTGCGATTCCAGCGAATCCATTTCGCGCTGGTAGGCGGCGCGCATGGCGCGGCGCGGGCCGTCCAGCAGGGCGGTGGCGTCGCCTGCCGAGTTGCCGCGGCGGGCCTTCAGGAATTCGGTCATGCCGGCATCGAAGATGCGTGCCAGCGCGCCCTGTTCGTCGCGGCGCGAGGCCACGGCCTGTTGCAGCATGGACAGGTCGCCGCCCGACCAGAAATCATCTTCAAAGCGGCGGGTCTGGGTGTGGGCGCGCTTGATCGCAAGCCGCTTGGCGAAAATATAGGTCCAGGACATGATCGAGATGCCCAACAGCATCAGCATGATCAGTTGGACCGGCACGCTGGCGTGCGAAATCAACGAAAGCAACGACATGTCGCTGGTGGCTTGCATGGTTATTCCTGAATTGATTCCAGTTTGGCGCGGAGATCGGTCGGCAGTTCCGTCGGCCGCATGTTGACGGCATCGACGCAACAGACTTGGATGTTGCCTTCGGCAAGCAGTTCCCCGTCACGTTCCGCGCGCTGCGCGAAGTGTATCGAAGCGCGGCCCAGTTTGGTGACTCGGCTGCGTATGGTAAGCAAATCGTCCAGTTTGGCCGGCTTCCGGTAGGACATGTCCAAGGAGCGGACAACGAATAAACGTTGCTCGCTGGCGGCCAGCCCGGACTGGTTGACTCCCAGGTCACGCAGCCATTCAGTGCGTGCGCGTTCCAGGAATTTCAAGTAGTTAGCGTAGAAAACGACCCCGCCCGCATCCGTGTCTTCGTAGTAGACACGGACATGCAGGAGGGATTCGGCGGACTTCGGGTCGGTCACGATACGGATAGGGAGTGATGCGGGTCGGGACGCGGGAAGTCCGTAGTAGCTATAAGGTTAGAGGGTGTCCAGCTTCGCCAGCACCGTTTCCAGCGCGGACTCTACCGGAATCTTGGCCGCTTCGGTTTCCCGACGGGCCTGCAATTCCACCACACCATCGTTCAGGCCGCGTTCTCCAACTGTTACACGCAGCGGCGCGCCGATCAATTCCCATTCAGCGAACATCACGCCGGGGCGCGCATCGCGGTCGTCCAGAATGACGTCCACGCCCCGTGCCAGCAACGATTCATAGAGCTTCTGGGCGGTGTCACGCACGGTTTCACTTTTGCCCCAGCCCACCGGGCAGATCACCACTTCGAAGGGGGCGATCGCGCGGGGCCAGATGATGCCGCGGGCGTCGTGGTTTTGCTCGATGGCGGCGCCCACGATACGGGTCACGCCAATGCCGTAGCAACCCATTTCCAGGACGGCCGGTTTGCCGGTTTCGTCCAGGAAGGTGGCTTTCAGGGCTTCGGAGTACTTCTTGCCCAGGTAGAAAACGTGTCCCACTTCGATGCCGCGCTGGATGGAGAGCGTGCCCTTGCCATCCGGCGACGGGTCACCCGCGACCACGTTGCGCAGATCGGCCACGAGCTCGGGCTCGGGCAGGTCGCGGCCCCAGTTTACTCCCTGGGTGTGGAAATCTTCCTTGTTCGCGCCGCAGACGAAATCGGCCATGTTCGCGACCGTGCGGTCGGCAATCACGCGCACCGGCTTGGCCGTCTTGACCGGGCCCAGATAGCCGGGCTTGCAGCCGAAATGCTCGACGATCTCGGTTTCCGTGGCAAAGCGGAAGCCCGCCAGGCCCGGCACCTTGCTCGCCTTGATTTCGTTCAGTTCGTGGTCGCCGCGCAAGAGCAGCAGCCAGATGTCGACGCGGCCCTTGTCGCCGTCGGTGGCCAGGACGATCGACTTGATCGTCTTTTCCAGCGGCAGGCCCAGCAGCTTGGCCACGTCTTCGCACTTGGCCGCGCCCGGGGTGGGCACGTCGGCCATGGCCTGAGTGGCTTCACCACGCACCGGGTACAGCGAAATGGCTTCGGCCAGTTCGATGTTGGCGGCGTAGTCGGTGTCGGCGTTATAGACCAGCAGGTCCTCGCCGGTATCGGCGATAACCTGGAATTCATGGCTGCGGGTGCCGCCGATCGAGCCGGTGTCGGCCGCTACCGCGCGGAATTCCAGGCCCAGGCGGCCGAAAATGCGCATGTAAGCGGCGTACATGGTGTCGTAGCTTTTCAGCGCGCTGGCTTCATCGCGGTCGAAGGAATAGGCGTCCTTCATGGTGAATTCGCGGCCGCGCATCAGGCCGAAGCGGGGGCGGCGTTCGTCCCGGAACTTGGTCTGGATGTGATAGAAATTCAGCGGCAGCTGGCGGTAGCTGTGGATTTCATTGCGCGCGATGTCGGTGATGACTTCCTCGGACGTCGGCTGCAGCACGAAATCGCGCTGGTGGCGGTCCTTGATGCGCAGCAGCTCGGCGCCGTATTGCTCCCAGCGGCCCGATTCCTGCCACAGCTCGGCGGGTTGCACCACCGGCATCAGCAGCTCGATGGCGCCCGAGGCGTTCATTTCCTCCCGGACGATCGCCTCGACCTTGCGGATGATCTTCAGGCCCAGGGGCATGTAGGTGTAGATGCCGCCCGCGAGTTTGCGGATCATCCCGGCCCGGGTCATCAGCTGATGGCTGGCGACTTCGGCTTCGGAAGGGGCTTCTTTGAGGGTGTTGATGTGGTAGTTGGATGCGCGCATGTTTAAAGGTGGCAGCAGATACGTATAATCGACTGTAATTGTATTGAATTCGGTGGGGGTGGCCCATGCTTGACCGCGAAGGCTACCGCCCCAATGTCGGCATCATTCTCGTCAACAGTCGAAACGAGGTCTTTTGGGGCAAGCGTATCAGGGAACATGCATGGCAGTTCCCCCAGGGCGGCATCAAATATGGCGAAAGCCCGGTGCAGGCCATGTATCGCGAACTCCATGAAGAGGTGGGCTTGAAGCCCGAGCATGTCCGTATTTTGGGGCGTACACGCGATTGGTTACGTTATAACGTGCCCGATCACTTCGTCCGGCGTGAGTGGCGTGGCCACTATAAAGGACAAAAACAGATTTGGTTCTTGTTGCGCCTGATGGGACGTGACAGCGATGTGTGCCTGCGCGCGACGCAGCATCCGGAATTCGATGCCTGGCGCTGGAGCCAGTATTGGGTACCCCTGGACGCCGTGATCGAGTTCAAGCGCGATGTCTATACCCAGGCGTTGAACGAGTTGTCGGCGATCCTCTTTCGGCGTCATCACGAAACCCGCTATCTGCGCCAACGTGTGCATGGGCAGCGGGCAGCAGAGAATTTGCCCGAAGGAACGGACGGTCATGCGCATATTGTTGGTTGAAGACGAGCGGGACATGGCGTCCTGGTTGATGCGCGCGCTGGCCCAGAGCGGGTTCGTGCCGGACCACGCGGCGGACGCCCGCACGGCCGAGGCATTCATGGCGGGCACGGAATATGACGCCATCGTCATGGACCTGCGCCTGCCCGACAAGCACGGCCTGGTCGTCCTGCGCGAGATGCGCAACCGCGACGACCGCACCCCCGTCTTGCTGCTGACCGCCCAAGGCGCGTTGCAGGACCGCGTGCGCGGCCTGAACCTGGGCGCGGACGATTTCCTGACCAAGCCCTTTGCGCTGGAAGAGCTGGAAGCGCGCCTGACCGCGCTGGTGCGCCGCAGCCGCGGCCGCCAGCATCCGCGCCTGCAATGCGGCTCCCTGTCCTACGACAGCGAAAGCCGCGCCTTCACGTTGGACGGCTCCTTGCTGTTCCTGACGCCGCGCGAACATGCCGCGCTGGCGGCGCTGCTGACCCGCAGCGGCTACCCGGTGGACAAGTCGCAATTGTTCGGCAAGGTGTTCACTCACGACAGCGAAGCCAATCCCGACGCCATCGAGGTCGTGCTGCACCGGCTGCGCAAGAAGCTGGCCGGCAGCGACGTGCGTATCGTCACCGTGCGCGGGCTGGGCTACATGCTGGAAAGCGTCACCAGCGAGCCCGCGGCATCGGAATCCTGAGTGAGCCTGCGGATCCCCGGGTTGCCGCGCGTCGGCATCCGCGCGCTGCTGATCATCCTGCTGTTGCCCGGCGTGGTGGTGCTGCTGGTCATCGACAGCCTGAACGACTACCGCACGCTGTCGGAAATCACCAACGAGGCCTATGACAGCGCGCTGGTGGAGCCTGCCCGCGTGCTGGAAAGCAGCCTGGAATTCACCCCTGACGGCAACCTCCAGGTGGCCACGCCGCTGTATGCGCAGGTGATGCTCGAGTCCCGTGCGGGGCTGCGCAAGTATTTCCGCATCGAGCAGATCGACCCGCCGCTACCGGATGGCGCGCCCGTGCCCACCGACCAGGGCAAGACGCTGCTGGGCATGCCCGAAATGCCGCGCCCGCCAAGCTGGCCGCGCTCGAACGGCCAGCCCGTCTTCTATGATGGCGTCTACCGCAATGACCCGGTGCGCGTGGTCGCGGTCGTGCGCGATCTCTATTACCAGGGACTGCACCGCCAGGTCCTGGTCGTCGTGGCGGAAAGCACGGGCAAGCGGATCGAAGCCGAAAACAATGCGCGACGCCAGGAAATCCTGCGCGACACGCGCATGCTGGCGCTGGTGGTGCTGCTGGTCTGGTGGGGCGTGTCGTGGGCCCTGAAGCCCCTGCGCCGCCTGCGGGTCGATATCCGCAACCGCCGCCCCGACGACCTGACCCCGCTGGACGCCTCGCGCGTGCCCAACGAAGTGTCGCCGCTGGTCGACGCCGTCAACCACCATATTGCCCGTTACCGCCGCGTGCTGGACGAGCAGTCGCACTTCCTGGCCGACGCCTCGCATCAGTTGCGCACGCCGCTGGCCATCATGCTGACGCAGGCGCAGTACGCCTTGCGCGAGCGCGACCCGGCCCGCACGCGCGAAGGCCTGCGCGCCATCGTCGACCAGTTGGGGCGCACGCGCCGCCTGACCGAGCAGCTGCTGTCCCTGGCGCACGCCAACCAGGCCGATCAGTTGCCGCGCCAGCTGCTGGACATGAACGCGGTCTCGCGCGAAGTCGTCTTGCAGTACCTGCCGCTGGCGCATGAAAAGCAGCAAGACCTGGGCTGGGTCCAGGCGGGTTCCGAAGAAGGGCTGGATACGCCCGTGCCGGTGTTGGGCAGCGAAGCCGAACTCCACGAAGCCTTATCCAACCTGGTGCACAACGCCATCCATTACGCAGCCGTCGGCGCGCGAATCACCGTGTCGGTCTGTCGGCTGGAAAACCGGGCAGAGGTCGCGGTGTCGGACAACGGTCCCGGACTGGATCCCGAACTGCGGGGCCGCGCGTTCGCGCGTTTCGAACGGGTCGGCACGGACAAGCCCGTTGCCTCGTCGGGCTCTGGCTTGGGCCTGGCAATTGCCCGCGCCTATGCTCGTCGCAACGACGGCGATATCGAATTGCGCGATGGCGAACCCAACGCGCAGGGCGGCGTGGGTCTGGCTTCCGTGCTGTGGCTGCCGCTTGGCGCCACCGTTTCGCAGTACCCACGCCCTGCCGATGTCGAACTCACGGGCGACCAATAACGCCGGCAGGCTTTCAATTTTTTTTCCCGCTTCCCCCGCTACGCCGCATCGCTTCCTCTCAGGGATAACCCCCGGATTCAGGATGACGACAGCGCATAGAAAGCGGATTAGCAGCTTCCCTCCGTAATCTGCGCACCGGCCCGCTGTTAAGGGCCGGGCGCGGCTCGTTTCGAGCCGCGCATCCAGGGCCGGCACGGTCCTGCACCAGAAGGAGGATGGAAGTGCAAAAGAATATCAACAGAAAGGACTACTACGGCGGCGCGCTGATGGTCCTGATCGGGTTGGGGGCGATATACGGGGGCACCGATTACCACATCGGCACCTTGAGCCACATGGGGCCGGGCTTCTTCCCGGCCGCGCTCGGCGGCCTGCTGGCCCTGACCGGCGTGCTGATCGCCATGTCCGCGCGTTCGGGCGAGGCCACGCCGCCCGCGCCAGGCGATGGCCATGCGCATGGGCTGCCCGATTTCCGCGGCAGCGCGTGCATCTTGCTGGGCATATTGGCCTTCCTGCTGCTGGGCCACTACGGCGGCCTGCTGCCCGCCACGTTCGCCATCGTTTTCATCTCGGCGCTGGGTGATCGCAAGAACACCATCAAGCAAGCCATCCTGCTGTCGCTCGCGATGTCCGCGATCGCGGTCGTCGTGTTCTGGTGGGCGCTGCAACTGCAGCTGCCGCTGTTTCGTTGGGGTTGAAGCGCCATGATCTCTCAATCTTTGATGGACCTTTGGTACGGCTTCGGCGTCGCGTTCCAATGGCACAACCTGATGTGGTCGTTCTTCGGCGTGCTGGTGGGCAACCTCATCGGCGTGCTGCCCGGCATGGGCGCCTTGTCGGCGATTTCCATTCTGCTGCCACTGACCTACGTGATGCAGCCCGTGCCCGCGATCCTGATGCTGGCCGGCATTTTCTACGGTTCGCAGTACGGCGGCGCCATCGGCGCCATCCTGCTCAATTTGCCTTCGCACCCGCCGCACGCGGTCACCTGTCTTGACGGTTATCCCCTGACCAAACAAGGCAAGGGCGGAACCGCGCTAGGCATTACGATGATCTGCTCTTTCTTCGCGGCGTCGGTCGGCATCATCGTCATGATCTTCGCGTCTCCGCTGCTGGTCGAAGTGGCGTTCAAGTTCGGCCCCACGGAAATCTTCTCGATCATGTTGCTGGGCCTGCTGGCCGGCGCAACGATGTCGCGCGGTTCGCCGCTGAAGGGCGTTGCGATGACGCTGTTCGGCCTGATGTGCGGCGTGGTGGGCACCGACGTGAACACGGGCACGATCCGTTTCTCGTTCGGCTTGCTGGACCTGTCGGACGGCCTGGAGCTGGTGGCGATCTCGATGGGCCTGTTTGGCGTGGCCGACTTCCTGATGAGCGTCAACCGCATGACCATCATCGGCAGCGGCGCCAAACTGCGTATCCGCGATATGCGGCCCACCAAGCAGGAATTGAAGACCGCCTTCTGGCCGATGGTTCGGGGCACGGCGGTCGGCACGCTGTTCGGCGCCATGCCCGGCACCGGCCCAACCATCACAACGTTCGTGGCCTATGCGCTGGAACGCAAAATCTCGCGCACGCCCGAGAAGTTCGGCACCGGCATGATCGCCGGCGTGGCGTCGCCCGAAGCGTCGTCGCATTCGAAGACGCAGGTCGACTTCATCCCGACGATGAGCCTGGGCATTCCCGGCGACGCCGTGATGGCGCTGATCCTGGGCGCCTTGCTGATCCAGGGCATTCAGCCCGGTCCGCAGCTGATCACCGAGCACCCGGACATCTTCTGGGGGCTGATCGCCAGTTTCTGGGTGGGTAACGTGCTGTTGATGGTGCTGAACGTGCCGCTGATCGGCGTGTGGGTCAAGCTGCTGCAGGTGCCGTACCGCTATCTGTTCCCGTCCGCGCTGTTCTTCATCGCGGTGGGCGTGTTCAGCACGCAGAACAGCCTTTTCCAGATATGGGAAGTGCTTGCCTTCGGTGTGATTGGCGCGATCCTGATGACGCTGGAATTCTCCGTGGCGCCGATCTTGCTCGGTTTCGTGCTGGGGCCGATGGTGGAAGAGAACTTCCGCCGCGCGCTGCTGTTGTCGCGCGGCGACCTGGCCGTATTTGTCCAGCGCCCGATCAGCGCCTGGTTCATCGGCGCCAGCGCCTTGCTGATCCTGCTGCAGGTCTGGGCTTTTGCGCGCCGCGGCAAAGGCAAAGGCAAGGGCAAGCCTGAAGTTCCGCAAACGGCGTAAGCGTTCTTTCCCAACGCGGTCGAACGGCCCGGCGATCTGCCGGGCCGTTTGATTTGTGAGGCGCCATCCTGCATGCTTGAGGCTTCCGAAAAGCCTTGCAGAACCGCCACCATGCACATTCTCTTTGCCTGCCCTCTCCATGATTCCGACGTCTGGGTGCCGCTCCTGGAAGCCTCCATGCCCAGCTGCCGCATTTCCGTGTGGAATCCCGACGGTCCGCCGTCTGGCGCCGAGGTGGCGCTGGTATGGCGCCCGCCCGTGGAATTGTTCAAGCACGAGACCGGCATCACGACGCTGTTCAATCTGGGCGCGGGTGTCGACGCGCTGCTGAAGATGCCCGAGATCCCCGCGCATGTGCGCATCGTTCGCCTGGAAGACGCCGGCATGTCGGTGCAGATGGCGGAATATGCCTTGTACGCGCTGCTGCGCGTCTCGCGCGATTTCGAAGCTTTCGATCAAGCGCAGGCGCGTCAGCACTGGGATACTCGCGAAGGCACGCGCCAGGCGGATTGGCCCGTCGGCGTGCTGGGGCTGGGGCAGGTGGGCGCGCGCGTGGCGCAAACGCTGGCCGACTTCGGCTATCCCGTGGCGGGTTGGTCCCGCACGCCGCGCGAGATCCCTGGCGTGGAGTCCTTTGCCGGAGAAGCCGCATTGCCTGCGTTCCTGGCCCGCACGCGTTTTCTCGTGAATGTGCTGCCGCTCACGCCGGACACGCGTGGCATCCTCAACCGCGGCACGCTGTCGCAATTGCTGCCGGATGCGCATCTGGTCAACGTCGGCCGCGGCGAGCACCTGGTGGAAGAAGACCTCGTGCAGATGCTGGAAGAAGGCGAGATCGCGGGCGCCACGCTGGACGTGTTCCATACCGAGCCTTTACCCGGCGACCATCCGTTCTGGCGCGATCCACGCGTCCACGTCACGCCGCACATCGCGGCGCGCACGCTGCGCGACGAAAGCATCGAACAGATCGCGGGCAAGGTCGCCCAGTTGATGCGCGGTGAACCCATCACCGGCGTCGTCGAGCGCACGCGCGGCTACTGAGCCACGGGCGCGACGGCTTTTTCCAGCCGTTGATACATCGCAGGCAGTCGTTGCGACAGGAAATCCAGTAACGTCCGGACGGCGGGCATCATGCCCCGCCGCGACGGATAAATGCAATGCACGATGCCTTCCGGCGATTGCCATTGCGGCAGCACCGGCACCAGCTGGCCGCGGCGCAGTTCTTCCTGTGTCGCGATCGACGGCAGCAGTGCGATACCCCGCCCACGCACCGCGGCTTCGGTCAGCACGATGAAGTCGTTGCAGGACAGCTGCGGTTTCAGCTCGACTTGGACTTCTTCGCCCTTATCGTTGACCAGCGGCCATCGCACCTCGTGCTGCGGGTCGGAAAAGCTCAAGGTCGTATGGGATGCCAGGTCCTGCGGCGTGTCGGGCACGCCGTGGCGTTGCAGATAGCCGGGACTGGCCACCAGCGTGCCGCGCGCGGATCCCAGGTGGCGAACCACCAGTTCCGCGTCGGTATCCAGCTTGGTGCGCACGCGTAACGCCAGGTCAACCCCTTCGCGGATCAGGTCCACGCGCCGGT
The DNA here is from genome assembly GCF_049060505.1 of Achromobacter marplatensis. Lineage (GTDB taxonomy): Bacteria > Pseudomonadota > Gammaproteobacteria > Burkholderiales > Burkholderiaceae_B > Achromobacter > Achromobacter marplatensis_A. The sequence goes on along the minus strand of NZ_JBMGRB010000014.1, from coordinate 14,210 downwards.
TGGTCACCAGCAACTGCACGGAAATCGCCGGCCACGCATCCAGGAACTCGGGCAGGATCGGCGCCAGCACATCCTGCGCGATAGACACGGGGCAGCTCACGATTACCGGGCCGGCCGGCTCTGACTGCAATTGCCGCATGGCGTCGTCGGCCGCTCGCGCCGAGGCAGCCATCTCGCGGCAATAGTGCAGGTAGCGTTCGCCGGCCGAGGTCAGCCGCAGCCGGCGCGTCGTGCGTTGCAGCAACCTGACGCCCAGGCTTTCCTCCAGGTGCGAGATCCGACGCGACAAGCGGGATTTCGGGATATCCAGCGCCCTGGCCGCGGCGCTAAAGCCGCCTTGCTCGACGACTTGGGAAAAATAATAGAGGTCATTAAGATCTTGCATGATTGTTCTACACCTGGAACGAACAGTTCATCATACCCCGGTTTATGTGAACAATGAACCCGTCTACAGTGAGTCCATGTATTCGGAATCTGCCAACGCCATCCGGCGGCAAGCTCCAGCCCGGCCGCTTCAAGCGCCGGGCGTGGCGCTGACAGGTCCCGGCTGCCCGCGGATAGCGGGCCACCCCTGGAGATATTTGCAATGAAGACCCTCGTTATTCTTTCCTCGATTCTCGGCGACCGTTCCAACAGTAAGCAATTGGCCGATCACCTGATTGCGCGCGTCAAAGAAGCCAACCCCGCTGCCGCAGTCAAGGTACGCGACATCGGCGCGCAGCCCATTCCGTACTTCGACGGCAACACCGCCGGCGCGCTGTTTACCCCGGCCGATGCCCGTAGCGTGGAGCAGCAACGCATCGTCGAACTCAGCGATACGCTGGTCGCCGAACTCATGGAAGCGGACCGCATCGTATTCGCCGTGCCGGTGTACAACTTCAATCTGCCCGCGCAGTTCAAGAGCTATCTGGACTATCTGGCCCGGGCCGGCGTCACGTTCCGTTATACGCCGGAAGGCGTGCCGGAGGGCCTCGTCAAGGGTAAGCAGGTGTTCGTGCTGACGGCGCGCGGCGGCAAGGCCGAGGGCACACCGTCTGACACCATGACGCCGTATCTGCGTCAGATGCTGGGCTTCCTGGGCATGAACGACGTCACGTTCGTCGCGGCCGAGGGCATGGCGATGGGTGAAGTGGCCGCGCTGGAAGGCGTGACGCTGGCCAAGCAGCGCATCGATGCGCTGGTGCGGGAAACGGCGCAGGCCAGCCTGGCCGCGTAACGGCAAAGGCAAAAAAAGGCGAGCCCTTCAGGCTCGCCTTTTTGTCTTGCGCCGCTGCCTCGTCATAGGGCAGGGCGATGGCCGTTCAGTCGCGCAGGCGCTTTACCAGGCTGGATGTGTCCCAGCGGCCGCCGCCCATTTTCTGGACGTCGCCATAGAACTGATCCACCAGCGCCGTCACCGGCACGCGGGCGCCGTTGTTGCGCGCCTCGGCCAGCACCAGGCCCAAGTCCTTGCGCATCCAGTCCACCGCAAAGCCGAACTCGAACTTGTCGTCGACCATGGTGCCGCCGCGGTTCTCCATCTGCCAGCTTTGCGCGGCGCCCTTGCTGATCACGTCCAGCACAAGTTTCATGTCCAGATCGGCCGCTTGGCCGAAGGCCACCGCTTCCGACAAGCCTTGCACGATGCCGGCGATGCAGATCTGGTTGACCATCTTGGCCAGTTGGCCCGCGCCCGGCGCGCCCACCAGCGTGACGGCGCGGCCAAAGCTCTGCGCCACCGGCTTGATCGCGTCGAAAACGGCTGGCTCGCCACCGCACATGACGGTCAACACGCCATTGACGGCGCCCGCTTGTCCGCCCGAAACCGGCGCGTCTACGAAGTTCAGGCCCAGTTCCTTGGCTTGCGCGTAGAGCTCGCGCGCCACATCGGCCGAGGCGGTCGTGTGGTCGACAAACACGGCGCCAGGCGCCATGCCCGAGAACGCGCCGTCCGGGCCCAGCACGATGCTGCGCAGATCGTCGTCATTGCCCACGCAGGCGAAGACGATCTGGGCGCCCGCAACGGCTTCGCGCGGCGTGGGGGCATGGCGGCCGTGGAATTCGGCCGCCCAGGCCTGCGCCTTGGCGGGGGTGCGGTTATAGACGGTCACGTCGTGTCCGGCACGGGCCAGGTGACCGGCCATGGGCAGGCCCATGACGCCCAATCCGAGGAAAGCGACTTTCTGGGCTACGACCGTGTCGTAGCTCTTGGTACCGATCGTTGCCATGCAGGGAACTCCGCTCTATGTGGGTAAGGTCAGTCTCAGGACATCAACCTTAACGCAATCAAAAGCCGGCGGCGAGTCCATCCCGCCGACTGTCGCTGGCGCTGACATAACCGTCCACGGCCGGGTCGCCCAGCCGCCAGATGAATTGACCCGAACCAAAGTCCATATAAGGGTCGTCGATGCCTTCCAGCACATGGCCGCGCGCGCGCAGGCCCTGCGCCACGGCCGGGGCAAGGCCGGCCTCCACATCCACTGCCAGCCCCTGGTTCCACTTCCAGCGCGGCGCGTCGCAGGCGGCCTGCGGCTGCTGGCCGTAGTCCAGCATGCGCACCAGCGTCTGCACTTGTCCCTGGGGCTGCATATTGCCGCCCATGACGCCGAAACTCATGACGGGGGCGCCGTCGCGCATCAGGAAACCGGGGATGATGGTATGGAACGGGCGCTTGCCGCCCGCTACCACGTTGGGGTGGTCGGGCTGGGTGCTGAAACAATGCCCGCGATTCTGCAGGCTGACGCCCGTGCCCGGCACCACCACGCCGGAGCCGAAGCCCATGTAGTTCGACTGGATGAAGCTGACCATCATGCCGTTCTTGTCCGCGGCGGTCAGGTAGACGGTGCCGCCTTGGGGCGCATGGCCGGCGGCGAAAGCCTGAGCCACGCGGGGGTCGATCATCCGCGCGCGTTCCGCCAGGTAGTCTGGCCGCAGCATCTGTTCGGGCGTCATCCGCATGTGGCGCGCATCGGCCACATGGGCGTAGACATCCGCGAACGCCAGTTTCATGGCCTCTATCAGCAAGTGCTGGGTGTCGGGATGGTCGACGGGACGGGACGCCAAGTCGAAATTCTGCAAGATGCCCAGTGCGATCAATGCCGCAATGCCTTGCCCGTTGGGCGGGATCTGATGGAGCGTATGGCCGCGGTACGGCTGGCTGATGGGCGTCACCCATTCGGGCGCGTAGTCGCGCAGGTCCGCCAGCGTCAGCGCGGCGTCGTGCGCTTGCGCATGCGCCACCAGCTTGTGGGCGGTCTCGCCTTCATAGAAGTCGCGGCCGCCGGTAGCGGCGATGCGCTTGAGTGTTGCCGCGGCACTTGGCAGCACGAAGTGCTCGCCGATGTGGGGCGGGCGGCCGCGGGGCAGGAAATGTTCCGCGAATCCGGGCTGCGGCTGCAGGATGTCGGCCTGCGCCGCCCATTTTTCCTGCACGATCGGCGACACGGCATAGCCGCGTTCCGCGTATTCGATGGCAGGCGCCAGCACATCGGCAAAGGCCAGGCCGCCCAGTTTTTCATGTAGGGCGGCCCATCCGGCCACGCAGCCGGGCACGGTCACGCTGTCCCAGCCGCGCATCGGGATCACGCCTTGATGCTTGCGGCGAAAGTAGTCCACGTTCCACGCGGACGGCGCCGTTCCAGATGCGTTCAAACCATGCAGCCTGGAACCGTCCCAGACAATGGCGAAACAGTCGGAACCCAAGCCGTTGCTGACCGGCTCGGTCAGCGCCAGCGTGGCGGCCGCGGCAATGGCGGCATCCACGGCGTTACCGCCAAGGGCCAGGATCCGCAGGCCCGCTTGAGCGGCGAGCGGTTGCGACGTGGCGACCACATTACGAGCGAACACCGGAATCCGGGTGGTGGGGTAGGGATTCTTCCAGTCGAAATTCATGCCGAATCATCGCGTGGGGTAAACCCGTAGCTTAACGTAGATGCCGGGAACACCCTACGCTTAGTAGTGTGTTGTAGTCATTGGTAGCTTTTTCCAGGAATGGCTTCTGCCCCGCGCAAAGAAAAAACCCCCGGGGCAAGCCCCAGGGGTTTTAGAAAAGAAAGACCGCCGCCGCAAGGCAGCGGCCCAAGCTTTACTCTTCTTCGACGAAGGTCTCTTCGCGCTTCTTGCGAATGGCCGGCAGCGCAACCAGGATCACCAGGAACGCCGCCACGGCCAGCAGCGAAGCCGACAGCGGGCGCGTTACGAAGGTGCTGAAATCGCCACGCGACAGCAGCAGTGCACGGCGGAAGTTCTCTTCCATCATGGGGCCCAGAACCAGACCCAGCAGCAGCGGTGCGCCTTCGCACTTCAGCTTCGACCACACGTAGCCGATGACACCGAAGATCGCCGTGGTGAAGATGTCGAACGAGTTGTAGTTCAACGAATACACACCGATCGTGCAGAACACCAGAATCGCCGGGAACAGGATGCGATAGGGCACCTTCAGCAGCTTGACCCACAGGCCAATCAGCGGCAGGTTCAGCACCACCAGCATCAGGTTGCCGATCCACATCGAGGCGATCAGGCCCCAGAACAGCTCCGGGTGGCTCGTCATGACTTGCGGGCCGGGCTGAATGTTGTGAATCGTCATTGCGCCGACCATCAGCGCCATCACGGCATTACCGGGAATACCCAGCGTCAGCAGCGGGATGAACGAGGTCTGGGCTGCGGCGTTGTTCGCCGATTCCGGGCCCGCCAGGCCGGCCGGGTGGCCCTTGCCGAAGCGTTCCGGATTCTTCGAGATCTTCTTTTCCAGCGTGTAGGACGCGAAGGACGAGAGCACGGCGCCACCGCCCGGCAAGATACCCAGGGCCGAACCCAGGGCCGTTCCGCGCAGCACGGCGGGAGCAGCTTCCTTGAATTCCTGCTTGTTCGGGTACAGCGAGCCGATCTTGTCGGTGATGTCGACGCGGTTTTCCTTCTGTTCCAGGTTGGTCATGATTTCGGCGAAGCCGAACACACCCATGGCCACGATGGCGAAGTCGATACCGTCTTGCAGTTCCGGAATGCCGAAGTCGAAGCGGGCAACGCCCGAGTTGACGTCGGTGCCGACCATGCCCAGCAGCAAGCCCAGGATGATCATCGAGATCGCCTTGGGCAACGAGCCCGAAGCCAGCACCACAGCGCCGACCAGACCCAGGCACATCAGCGAGAAGTACTCGGCCGGGCCGAACTTGAAGGCCACTTCAGCCAACGGGGGCGCGAAGGCGGCCAACAGCAGCGTGGCCACGCAACCGGCAAAGAACGAGCCCAGCGCGGCAATGGCCAGCGCGGCGCCTGCACGGCCGTTGCGGGCCATCTGGTGACCGTCCAGCACGGTGACCACCGCGGACGTTTCCCCTGGCAGCGCCACAAGGATCGCCGTGGTCGAACCGCCGTACTGCGCGCCGTAATAGATGCCCGCAAGCATGATCAAGCCAGCAATCGGGGGCAACACATACGTGATCGGGAGCAGCATCGCGATGGTCGGGACCGGGCCAATACCCGGCAACACGCCAATCAGCGTGCCCAGAATGCAGCCCAGCAGTGCATAGGCCAGGTTCTCGGGCGTGAACGCCACCGAGAAGCCCAACATCAGGTTGTCAAACAATTCCATGACCGGTTGCTCCTTAGTTCATGCCCAGAAAGGACGGCCACAGCGGGAAGATCAGCCCCAGCCCCTTGACGAATGCCAGATACGAGAACAGCACCAGGAAGATCGCGTTGGCGACGGCGACCTTCAAGCTGAACTCATGGCTGGCCAGGCTGCTTACGACAACCAGGATGAATACCGAAAGGTAGATGCCCAGCGGCTTCAGAATGAAGCCGTACAAGACCACCGACCCCACGACCAGAAAAACGATGCGCCAGTCGAACTTGTCGATGTGCGTTTCGTGCGCTTTCTTGGAAAGCGAGCCAAGCAGCACGATGGCGCCCAGCAAAGCCAGAACAATGCCTAGCCAGAAAGGAAAGTACCCGGGGCCCATTCGGGCTGCAGTACCCATTTGGTAGCTGCTGGCTTGCCAGGCGAATCCCAGTCCGAGGGCGATGAACATCACCCCAGACCAGAAGTCCTGTCGATTGCGTAGCTGCATGATTGGTTGGCTCCTATTTACAGCATGTAGATAAAAAGTTTGTAGCCGGATGGGACCCGCCGAAAGGCGAGTGACAGGCACAAAAAAGGCACTTCGGGGTGCCATTAGTTCTTCTGAAAGCGACGGCGTGGATTCTTGAAAGGGCGAATGGTAATGGACGCCTGCCACGCTGCAAACCCTGTAAGCTCGGTGAAAGCCTGGGGTTTTCCCTAGAATTCGGGTACTCCCGATCCCCAGATGTAACGGCAAGGGAAGATTGAGGGCTTTTTGAAAGCTAAGTGAAAGTTTATAGAAAGAAATGCGAAAGCCGGATCGGCCGGATGCAGGGAATTTGGACGAGGGGGACGACATTTCCGCGGTTGTCATCGGCCGGCATTGCACCGCCAGAATCACGCGCCTATTTCCTACCGAATATTGCCGGGTTTCTCAACGCGCGTGAAGAGGCCCGATTGAACTCAGGATGGTTTACGATAGCGCCCATGCTGCAAGATCTAGACCAACTCGCCGCCCGAATCGGGCAACTGGTGCAACGCACCCGCCAACTCCACGCAGAGCGTGACGCGTTGCGCCTCCGCCTGAATGACTTCGAAGCTGAACAGCGTGTGCTGAAGCAGCGCGCCGCCGAGCGCGAAGCCGAGATCGTCACGCTGCAAAGCAAGCTTCAGGATCACGATGGCGCGGTCACTGCGATGCTCGAGCAGGCCCAGCAGGCCGAAGCCGCCTTGCGTGAGCAGCTCGCCCGTGAGTCCACCGAACGCCAGTCGCTTGAATCGCGTTTCTCTGCCCGGGAAACCGAACTGCAGGGCAACCTGCAAACCCGCGACACTGAACTACAGCGCTTGCGCGTGGCCGCCGCCGCGGCCCGTGAGCGCATCGACGCCGTGCTCGCCCGATTGCCGGGCGCACCGTCTGGAGAGCAACACTGATGGAACGCGTAGATGTCACCATATTGGGACGCGACTACTCCCTGGCCTGCTCCGCTGAAGAGAAGCCCACGCTCATGGCCGCGGTGCGCCACGTCGATCAACTGATGCTGCGCATCCAGGGGTCGGGCAAGATTTCCAGCAACGAGCGCATCGCCGTGATGGCTGCTTTGCAAGTCGCGGGCGAGCTTCTCGCCATGAAAGCGCCGGATGGTCCGCTAGGTGGTTTGGCAGTTGGCGACTTCAAGCGTAGAATTGAGGACATGAACGCAGTACTCGATGACGCCTTATCGGGTCAGGAAAAACTGCTCTAACTGTTCATAAGCAGTATTCAAGAATTTTCAGTTTGTCCCTGCCGTGTCCGTGACTAGGCCATACATTCTCTGAACCTATGCTTTCGGCATATGGTTGCGGGAGTGTAGAGCTGGAGTGATCGTCTCTCGTAGACGAACCCGACGCTCTGCGGAACGCGACCACCTCTTACCTTAGGGTTCGAGATGCCGGCCTTGACGGCACAGGCGGGGCATTTATCCCAGCGGGCCTGCCCTAAGCGCAGGTCCGCGTCGGGTGCTTCACCATCCCCCCTTGCCCCTCCCAGTCCTTTCCTTTGTCCTCCCTCCTAGGACCCGTCCATGTTCAAACACCCTGTTTTTTCGCTGACGAAACTCGGCGCAGCGTGCGCAGCCGTGGCCGCCATCGCTGCCGTTCAACCCGTGTATGCGCAAGCGCCCGCCGCGCCCGTTGCCACGGAATCGTCCGCGAATCGCTCTCCGGAAATGACGTTGCAGGCTACCGCGTCTTCCGAGGTCAAGCAGGACACGGTTCGTATTTCGTTGTCTGCGGAAGTTGAAGCGCCGGATCAGCCAGCCGCCGGCAAGAAGTTGACCGCGGCGCTGGACGATGTCGTCAAACGCGCGCGCGATACCAAGGGCGTGGAAGTCCGCACCGGCGGCTACAACGTCTGGCCCAACACCAACAGCAAGGGAAAGATCGGCACCTGGCGTGGCCAGGGCGAAGTGGTGCTTGAGTCGAAAGACTTCGAGGCCGCAGCCGCGTTGGCATCCAAACTGTCGGACAAGACTGCCATTTCCAACATCAGCTTCTCGTTGTCGCGCGAAGCGCGCGACGCCGAAGAACGCAAGTTGCTGAAAGAAGCAGCGCAAGCTTTCAAAGACCGTGCACTGGCGGCGGCCAATGCGTTCGGCTTCTCGGGCTATCGTCTGTCCAAGCTGGAATTGGGCGGTTCGGGCGGCCCGGTGCCGATGCCGCGCATGCTGGGCGCCGCGGCCATGGCCAAAGATGCCTCTGGCGGCTACAACCCGGACGTCCCGCTGGAAGCGGGAGACGTCACGGTCAGCATCGCCGTCAACGGGACGATCGTTTTGCAGTAAGGCCGAACATGATGGCGCCCAAGGCGACCATCGGCAGGGACAGCCACTGTCCCATGCTCAATCCACCCGCGAGCAGGCCCAGGAAGTTGTCTGGCTCGCGGGTGAACTCCACCAGGAAGCGGAACGTTCCGTAACCCATCAGGAAAAGCCCGCTCACCTGTCCAAGTGGACGCGGCTTGCTCGAAAACCACCACAGCAGTGCAAACAGCACGATGCCTTCCAGGCCCAGTTCGTACAGCTGGGAGGGGTGGCGCGCCAAGCCGTCGCCGCTGTCGGGGAACACCATGGCCCAAGGCACGTCGGTCGGCCGGCCCCACAGTTCACCATTGATGAAGTTGCCCAGCCGGCCGAAACCCAGGCCCAGCGGAATCAGCGGGGCGATGAAGTCGCTGACCGCGAAAAATGGCAGCTTCTTCTTGCGCGCGAACAGCAGCATGACCAAGATCACGCCGATCAAGCCGCCATGGAACGACATGCCGCCTTGCCACAGATACGCGACTTCCAGCGGGTGGGCCAGGTAGTACCCGGGTTTGTAGAACAGCACATATCCCAACCGGCCGCCCAGCACCACGCCCAGCACGCTATAGAAGATCAGGTCTTCCAGGTCCCGCACGTTCAGCGACGTAGTGTGGCCGCTGGTGATGCGGCGTCGGCCAAGCAAATACACCAGGGCAAAGCCCGCCAGGTACATCAGGCCGTACCAGTGGATGGCAAGCGGCCCGATCTGCAAGGCGATGGGGTCGAATTTTGGATATTGCAGCATGTTCTGCCCGACACAATAAAGTTGAATGATAATAACCGGCGAGCACTGAAGATTCGCATGCAGGCAAGCGAGCCAGCTTCCTTGGGCGCGTTCGCCATGTCCGCGCCCCGACGGCCGATAGGAGAGACAGACCATGCCGAACAACGAACGTTCCCGCCATATCACCCACGGCGTCGCGCGCGCGCCCAATCGCGCCATGTATTACGCGCTGGGTTATCAGGAAGCCGATTTCGAAAACCCCATGATCGGCGTGGCCAACGGCCATTCGACCATCACGCCGTGCAACAGCGGCCTGCAGCGTCTGGCGGACGCGGCCATCGATGCCATCCGGGCCTCGCGGGCCAATCCCCAGGTATTCGGCACACCCACCATTTCCGACGGCATGTCGATGGGCACCGAGGGCATGAAGTACTCGCTGGTCTCCCGCGAGGTCATCGCAGACTGTATTGAAACCGCCGCGCAGGGCCAGTGGATGGATGGCGTGGTGGTGATCGGGGGCTGCGACAAGAACATGCCGGGCGGCATGATCGCGCTGGCGCGCACCAATGTGCCAGGCATCTACGTCTATGGCGGCACGATCAAGCCGGGCCATTACAAGGGCAACGATCTCACCATCGTTTCGGTCTTCGAAGCCGTGGGCGAATACACGATGGGCCGCATGCCCGAAGCGGATTTCAAGCAGATCGAGAAATGCGCCATTCCCGGCTCCGGCTCTTGCGGCGGCATGTACACGGCCAACACCATGAGCTCGGCGTTCGAGGCCATGGGCATGAGCCTGCCGTACTCCAGCACGATGGCCAACGAAGACGACGAGAAAGTCGTCTCGGCTGCGGAATCGGCGCGGGTGTTGGTGGACGCGGTCCGGCGCAACCTGCGCCCGCGCGACATCATCACGCGTGAGTCCATTGAAAACGCGGTCTCCGTCATCATGGCTACCGGCGGTTCCACCAATGCCGTGCTGCATTTCCTGGCCATTGCGCATGCCGCCGAAGTGCCGTGGACCATCGATGATTTCGAATGCATCCGCAGGCGTGTCCCCGTACTGTGCGACCTGAAGCCATCCGGCAAATATGTCGCGACCGATCTCCACCGCGCGGGCGGCATCCCCCAGGTCATGAAGGTGCTGCTCAACGCCGGGCTGCTGCATGGCGACTGCATCACCATCAGCGGCAAGACGATCGCGGAAACCTTGGCGGATGTGCCGGATGCGCCCCGCGCGGATCAAGACGTCATCATGCCGCTGGACCGCGCGCTGTATCCCCAAGGGCATCTGGCCATCCTGAAAGGCAATCTGTCGCCGGAAGGCTGCGTGGCCAAGATCACCGGCCTGAAGAATCCCGTCATGACCGGCCCTGCGCGCGTTTTCGATTCCGAAGACGACGCCATGACGGCCATCATGGCGCGCCAGATCAAGGACGGCGACGTGGTGGTCATCCGCTACGAAGGCCCCAAAGGCGGTCCGGGCATGCGCGAAATGCTGGCGCCCACCTCCGCGCTGGTCGGGCAGGGCCTGGGTGAAACCGTGGGCCTGATCACTGACGGTCGCTTCTCCGGCGGCACCTGGGGCATGGTCGTCGGCCACGTCGCGCCAGAGGCCTTCGTGGGCGGTCCGATCGCGCTGATACAGGAAGGCGATTCGGTTACCATCGATGCCCACAAGCTGCTGTTGCAGCTCAATATCAGCGACGAAGACCTGGCGGCTCGTCGACAGGCCTGGGTTCAACCCAAGCCGCGTTATACACGCGGTGTGCTCGCCAAGTTCGGCAAGCTCGCCAGCACCGCGAGCCGTGGGGCAGTAACCGATGCATTTGAAGATTAGTCTGTGGGTGGCTATGGCCGGCGTCTTGGGCGCTGGCGTGGTTCAGGCGCAAACCACTGGTCTGGACCTGGCCAAGAGCAAAGCCTGTATGGCCTGCCATCAAGTGGAGGCCAAACGCGTCGGCCCACCCTTGAAGAGCGTGGCCGAACGCTATGCGGGGCAGGGCGACGCCATGGTGGATTACCTGGCCGGCAAGATCCGCGGGGGCGGCCGCGGCGCCTGGGGCGCCGTGCCCATGCCAGCGCAAACGCATGTCAGCCAGGAAGACGCCCGTCTGCTGGCCGAATGGATCTTGTCGCTGGCGCCGCCCAAGCAGTAGTCTTATTGTCTATGCCCCGCGCATGAAGCCGGGGGTGCCGGCCGCAGGCAAGCGGCCGTCTACAGAAAGGAATCGTCATGGCAGAACAAGCATCTCCGGGCAATGAAGTCGCCGTTCTTGGCGGCGGCTGCTTCTGGTGCGTCGAAGCGGTTTTCACCGAATTGAAGGGCGTCAAAAGCGTGCTGCCCGGCTATAGCGGAGGCCACGTGGACAATCCCACCTACGAGCAAGTGTGTGGCAAAGACACCGGCCACATCGAGGTCGCGCGTGTGGAATTCGACCCCTCGGTACTTTCGTACAGCGACCTGCTCCGCGTCTTCTTCGCCACTCACGATCCCACCACCCCGGGGCGCCAAGGCAATGATGTCGGCCCGCAGTACGAGTCGGCGATCTTCTGGCAGAACGAGTCCCAACGTGAACAAGCCGAGGCCGTGATCGCCGAAGTCCAGGCCCAGAAGGTCTATGACGCGCCGATCGTCACCAAGCTGTTGGCCCCCGTCAAGTTCTGGCAGGCAGAGGACTACCACAGCAATTATTTCGCCCTGCATCCCGAACAAGGCTACTGCCAGTTCGTGATCGCGCCCAAGGTGACCAAGTTCCGCAAGCAGTTCCAGGACCGCCTGCAGCGCTGAATCCCAGCGGCCCGACGGAAAAAAAGCGCCCATGGCGCGCATGCTCGCTGGCCCCCGCAAGGGGGCTTTTTTTTGGACAAAAAAAACCTCACCACCAGGTGAGGCTTCAAAGCCGGCGCCAGTGCCAGGCACCGAACGCCGGCGGGGGAAGCAGTTAGTCGACGTTCTTCACCACGCCACGGCGCATCTGGTCCAGTTCGATCGATTCGAACAGAGCCTTGAAATTGCCTTCGCCAAAACCATCGTTGCCTTTGCGCTGGATGATCTCGAAGAAGATCGGTCCGATCTGGTTTTCGGTGAATATCTGCAAGAGCAGGCCGCCGCCGGGGGCGCCGTCAAGCAGGATGCGGTTCTTCTGCAGGCGCGCGACGTCTTCACCGTGGTTGGGCAGGCGGCGGTCCAGCAGTTCGTAGTAGGTTTCCGGGGTGTCCAGGAACACTACGCCCGATTCCCGCAGCGCTTCGATCGTGCTGTAGATGTCTTCGGTGGCCATGGCGATGTGCTGGATGCCCTCGCCGCGGTACAGGTCCAGGTATTCCTGGATCTGGCCCTTTTCCTCCGTACCTTCCTCATTGATGGGAATGCGGATATTGCCGCAGGGCGAGGTCATCGCCTTGGACTTCACGCCCGTCACCTTGCCTTCGATATCGAAGTAGCGCACTTCGCGGAAGTTGAAGAGGCGTTCGTAGAATTCCGACCACTCCGCCATGCGGCCCTTGTGCACGTTGTGCGTCAGGTGATCCACCAGCGTCAGGCCGGCGCCGCGGTGATTCAGGTCGGCTTGCGCGTTGCCCGGATCGACCGGCACGAAGTCCACGTCATAGATGCTGATGTCGCCAATGCCGCCGTGGCCTTCCTTGCCCGTCCAGCGGTCAACCAGATAAATCAGCGAGTCCCCGATTCCCTTGATGGCCGGAATGTTCAATTCCATCGGGCCGCTGTGGGAGTCGAAACCCCAGGCGCCCAATTCCAGCGCGCGCTTGTAGGCGGCATTAGCGTCCTGAACGCGGAAGCCAATCGCACAGATCGACGGGCCGTGCAGGCGAGCGAAACGTTGGGCGAAGGAATCGGGTTCGGCATTGATCAGGAAGTTGACGCCGCCTTGACGGTACAGGGTCACATCCTTGTGGCGGTGTTTTGCGATGGCTTTGAAGCCCAACAGTTCGAATACTTTGCGCAGCGCGGCGGGATCCGGCGCGGCGTACTCGATGAACTCGAACCCGGCGGTGCCCATCGGGTTGTCCCAGGGTTGGAAAGCGCTGCTCATGTGTTTGCTCCCTTGCATCATTTTTCAGGACGACTTGTTGTTCAAGTCTAGGCAGACATTGTAGGAAGGAACGTCAGGCAGACAATTGCAAACATGTCGTGAAACCGGGTGTTCTGGGCAATAATATTGCCGTATTGGAAAATATAAGGGCTAAAAATGTCGGATATAGAGCTAGATCGGACAGATCTCAGGATTCTGGCTGAATTGCAGCGTGATGGACGCCTCAGTAACCAGGAATTGGCAGACCGCGTCTCCCTGTCGCCTAGCCCTTGCCTGCGCCGGGTTCGGCGGTTGGAAGAAAAAGGTTTCATCAAGAAGTACGTTGCGCTGATCGACGCCGAAAAGGTGGGCTTGGGGCTGCTGGCCTACGTGAACATCCGCCTGAATAAGCACAGCGGGTCGAGCCATGCCCCAATGAGCGACTTCGCCCGCGACGTGCAGCTTTGGCCGGAAGTGGTCGAGTGCTATGCCATGTCCGGCGACATGGACTACCTGCTGCGGATTCAGGTGGCCGACCTTGCTCACTTTTCCCGTTTCGCCATGGACACGCTGATGCGCCACCCCGCGGTCATCGACATGCGATCGTTCTTCGCCCTCCAGCAGATCAAGGAAACCACGGAGCTGCGGATCTGATAGGGCGGTCTCTATATAGGAAGGAAGGAGTTGTTACCCCCACGCGGTCCTGACAACACGGGGTGGCCCGGCATAGGTATGCGGCGGACGCTCTATATATAGAGCGTCCGCCGCCCTTGGCTCGGGTGTGTCCCTAAAAAATTCATGTTTCTGCAACGCGGGCGTCATGCTTGCCAGGAACAGCGATTTTTCTGTGCTATAGTCTCGCTCCTTCGCAGTTCAGGCAGTTTTTTGAACAGCGGGGCCAAGCAAGCACAACAGGCAAAGCAAGGGCATCCCGGGGCAACCCAACGGACACTCAGCCAAGCCTGCCGCGATAGGGTTCAGAAGTTAGAGCCCAGCGGTTATTGCAAGGATTGCAGCAAATCAGGCAAAAGCCAGTTGCGCAATCTGCAAAAATCGTGCTATAGTCTTGG
>NZ_JBMGRB010000013.1:0-153690 GCF_049060505.1 Achromobacter marplatensis | reverse complement strand
GACTCCTTCACCGTCACCGTCACCGATACGGCGGGCGTCTCGTCTTCCGACAACCTGGTCGTGCAGATCATCGACACAGCGCCGGTGGCCAAGGACGACAAGGCTTCCGTGACGGAAGACGCAACGGCTCCGGTCACGGGGAACGTCCTGGACAATGACACGCTTGGCGCGGACAAATCCAAGGTGGCTATCGCCACCGGGGACGCCCAGTACGGCACCCTGGTCGATAACGGCAACGGCACCTGGTCCTATCAGCTGGACAACTCACTGTCGGCTGTTCAAGCGTTGCGCAAGGATCAGACGCTGACCGAGACCATCCGCTACACCATCACGGATGCCGACGGCGACACCAGCACGGCCGAACTGACCATCACCATCCACGGCACCGATGACGTACCGGTGGTTACCGATGACGCTCAGTCCGTCACCGAAGATCTGAACATCACGGCCGGCATGCTGAAGGTGAACGGCAGCGTCACAATCGACGATGCCGACGCCGGCCAGTCGACCTTCAACACGGGCAGCCTCGCCTTCACCGGTAGCACGCACGCCGGTGGTCAGTTGGGCGCGGTCACCATCAACGCCGATGGCACCTATTCGTATCAGGTCGACAACGCCGCGGTCCAGTTCCTCAAGGCTGGCCAGAGCATCGTCGAAACCTACACGGTCGCCTCCGCCGACGGTACGGCCACCAGCACCATCACCATCACTATCAACGGCACGAACGACGTACCGGTCATCAGCGGCGAGACCGGCGGTGCCGTCGTCGAAGATGCGACCAACCCCAAGTTGACCGACAGCGGCCGCCTGATTGTCTCTGACGCTGACGCCGGCCAATCCGGCATCAACACGAGTGTCTCTCCCGTCAAGGCCGCCGGCACGCTGGGCGAACTTACCATCGACGCGAACGGCAATTGGCACTATTCCGTGGACAACTCGGCCGTCCAGCACCTGCGCTCGGACGAGACGAAGGAAGAGCGGTTCACCGTCAAGACCATCGACGGCACCGAGCAAGAGATTGTCGTTACCATCCAAGGCGTGAATGATGCTCCGCAAACGGAAGACGGCGCGGCGAACATTGATGTCAAGGACAGCCAGTACGAATTCTCGCTGAGCGATTTCGCGTTCAACGATGGTGCCGAGGGCAACAACCTGCAGAGCATCATCATCACGCAGCCGCCCACTAGCGGCACGCTGACCTACAACGGCCAGCCTGTGACAGCCGGTCAGGAAATCCCGAAGTCCGCCATCGAGCAAGGCCTGCTGAAGTACACCCCCGGCGCCGACAAGCAGGACGGCACCTTCCACTTCCAGGTGAAGGACAATGGGGGCACGGCTAACGGCGGCCAGGATACCTCCAGCGAGCACAAGTTCGTCATCTCTACCGATCATCTCGTCTCGGGCGAGAACACCGGCAGCGGAACGGGCACCAACCCGCCGCTGGGCGGCGGATCGGGCGACGACGTCATCCTGGGCGACAAGGGCGGCACGGTCACGACCGTGGAACCGGGCAAGAGCTACAACATCGCCCTGGTGGTGGATACCTCGGGCAGCATGGCCTACGGCCTGGACGGAACCACCGGCGTTTCCTACAACCAGTCGCGCATGAAGCTGGTGAAGGACGCCCTCACGGTCCTGGCCAACCAACTGTCCAACCATGACGGCAAGATCAACATCACGCTGATCGGGTTTGCAACGAGCAGCGGCGAGAACATCAGCATCAACAATTTCTCGAAGGCCAGCCTGCCTTCGCTGCTTGCTGCCATCGACGCGCTCAGCGCCAACGGCGGCACAAACTACGAAGCCGCGTTCAACACCGCGGTGAGCTGGTTCAACCAGCAAAGCAACAGCGGCAACACCGCCGCCAACGGCTACGAGAACAAGACGTTCTTCTTGACCGACGGCGATCCCACCTACTACCAGACGACCGACTGGCGGGGCCAACCCGTCGTGGGCGGCACCGGCAGCTCGACGGACACGACGACCATCAGCGAGTCGCTGTCAGGCTATAACCCGCTGGCCAATATCAGCCAAGTCAATGCCATCGGCATCGGCCCGGGCGTGAACGCCGACATCCTGCGCGTGTTCGACAACACGGGCGGCGGCGGCACGGCTTACGCGCCGGTCGGCAATGGTTCGGACACGACTCTCGCCAACTTCAGTTCGAATTCCGGTTGGGGCAGCATCTCCAGCTGGACCACCACCGGCACGGGCAGCGGCAGCACGGTTTCGCGCACGAACAGCGCGTTGCAGATCGTCGATACCACGGGTGGCACGCATACCACCGCGACCAGCCCGACGTTCTCGATTTCCGCGTATGGCAAGGTGACGTTC
The DNA here is from genome assembly GCF_049060505.1 of Achromobacter marplatensis. GTDB lineage: Bacteria > Pseudomonadota > Gammaproteobacteria > Burkholderiales > Burkholderiaceae_B > Achromobacter > Achromobacter marplatensis_A. The sequence continues at coordinate 151,356 of NZ_JBMGRB010000013.1, read as the reverse complement.
GATCTGACCACCAGCAACTATGCGACAGGCGACAAGTTCACCTGGACGCTGCAGCGCTGGGATGGCGGCAAGTGGGTCAACGTGGACGGCGGCAGCACTACCGCCGCCCTGTCGGGCAAAACCTCCGTGTCGTCGGCGGTGGTGCCCTCGGGCACTTATCGCCTGCTCTATGATCTTGACGACACCACCAACAACTCGCGGAGCGCCACGGTCCAGATCGACAATATCGTGCAAACGAGCTGGTCATCCAACGATGTCGTGCGGGCACCCGGAGGCCAGGTGGACATCGTGCTGAAACCGGGTGACCTGACCACGGCACTTCAAGGCGGCAACATCACCAACGACCCGGCGGTGGTGGGCGACGACGTCATTAACGGCGGCGCCGGCAACGACATCATCTTTGGTGACACGATCAATACCGATCACCTCACCTGGGGCGATGTCGCCGCCGGTTCGCATGATGGCCAAGGCCTGAAGGCGCTGCAGGACTTCCTGGCCTATCAGAACGGCCATGCCGCGACCAGCAAAGAGATCTACGACTACCTGAAGACCAATCACGTTGAGTTCAACCTGGCTGACGATCCCCGCGGCGGCAATGACACCGTCCACGGCGGCACGGGCGACGACATCATCTACGGCCAGGGCGGCAATGACGCTCTGTTCGGTGATGATGGCAACGACGTGCTGTACGGCGGCGCAGGCACCGACACGCTTAACGGTGGCGCGGGCAACGACACGCTGGACGGCGGTTCGGGCAATGACACGTTGATCGGCGGCAAGGGCAACGACACGCTGATCGGCGGCGCCGGCAGCGACACGTTCAAGTGGGAATTGAACGATCAGGGCTCGATCGGCACGCCGGCAGTCGATACGATCAAGGACTTCTCCAACGCCACCATCGCCAATGGCGGCGATGTCCTGGATCTGAAGGATCTGCTGATCGGCGAGAAGGACGGCACGCTGACGCAGTACCTGAACATCCATAAGGACGGCAACAACACGGTCATCGACATCAACACCAAGGGCCAGATTGCCCAAGGCGCGGACCAGAAGATCGTGCTGGAGAACGTGGATCTGACGAGCAACAACACGCTTAGCAACCAGGCCATCATCAATGACCTGTTGCAAAAGGGGAAGTTGAACGTCGACCACAGCTAACCCCTAGTGCCCCGGGGCGGCCCCGCAACGGCCCGCCCCGGGAGCAGGCATTTTTTTAAGCAGGCATGTCTGCGAGAGTCGGAAAAATGTGAAAATCCGTTTCATGTCCTCGACTCACCGTTTCCGCGGCATGCCGACCCTGTGCCGACTGGTGTTGCTTTGCCTGGCTTGCGTCTGGGGCGGCAGTTTCGCCCTGGAAGTCAGCACCGACCGGCTGCAAAGCCTGGCGGCCAGCCGCTATGGCGCAAAAGGCGCGAAATCGGTGGGAAGCTGGTTACAGCTGCTGCGCAACCCGTCACCGGCCGTGGAACGGGACAAGCTGACGCTTGCAAACGATTTCTGGAACCGCGCGCTGCTGTCGAGCGAAGACACGACCCTCTGGGGGCAAGCGGACTACTGGGCCACCCCACTGGAATCGCTGGGCAAAGGCGCCGGCGACTGCGAAGACTACGTGATCGGCAAGTATTTCACCTTGCTGTCGATGGGGGTCCCCGCGAACAAGCTGCGCTTCATCTACGTCCGCGCGCGCATCGGCGGCCCAGCCAGCAGCAGCCAGGTCGCCCACATGGTGCTTGGCTACTACGAAACCCCGAATGCCGTCCCGCTGGTGCTGGACAGCCTGATATCAACCATTCTTCCGGCGACGCAGCGTCGCGACCTGACGCCGGTCTTCAGCTTCAACGCCGACGGCGTCTACGTTGACGGCAAGGCCGCCGCGCCGGTTGACCGACTCAGCCGCTGGCGTGATCTACTTCAACGCATGGAACGGGAAGGCATACGCCCCTGACGGCCGGAAACAAGACTATGTCCATACTTCGACAGCTACTGCTCAGCGTTACTCTTGCCATCGGCGTCATCCTGCTGGGCACCTTGGCGCTCAGCGTCAACTCGGCGCGCGAATACCTGTCGGGCCAGTTGCAGGTCCAGAGCACCGATGCCGCCGTGTCGCTGGCGCTGTCCCTGTCGCAGCCCACCAACAATGACCCGGTGGTTCAGGAATTGCTGGTGTCGGCCTTGTACGATGGCGGCCATTTCTCGCTGGTGCGCCTGGCCGATCCAGACGGCAAGGTGCTGATCGAGCGCAAATCCGATGCCACGCCCAAGTCGGTTCCTAACTGGTTCCAGAAGTTGGCGCCGCTGGACACGCAGCCCGCCAGCCATGCCGTCAGCGACGGTTGGCGCCAGATCGGCGAAGTCACGCTGATCGCCAACGACGCCTATGCCTGGGAAGCCTTGTGGCGCAGCAGCTTGAAGATGATCGCGCTGGTCGTGGGCGCGGGGGTCTTGTGGGCAGTGTTCGCGTTTGTGCTGGTGGGCTGGATCAAGAACCGCCTGCTGCGCGAGATCAGCGACCATGTGCGCAGCATTGGCCAGGACTCCCCGCCCGAGCAGGTCGAGGCCCGCGTTCCCGAGCTATCCGGCGTCGTGCAGGCGCTGAACCAGACCCGAGAACGCGTGTATGCCAGCGTCGAAGAACAGAACGCCAAGATCGAATCGCTGGAACTGGAACTGAACCAGGACCCGGTGACCGGCCTGCCCAATCGCAAGTACTTCGTCAACGAGTTTCGGCGGGCATTGGAAGCACCGGATGCGGCCTCCGGCCAGCCGGCATCGCGTGCCGCCGCCGGCGGACATGTACTGGTGTTCCGTCAGCGGGATCTGGCCGACCTGAACCGCCATATGCCGCGTGAATTCATCGACCAATGGCTGCGTGCGGCGTGCCAGCGCATTCAAGGCACGCTGCAGCGGCTGAATGTCGCGTCCCCGTTGCTTGCCCGGCTGAACGGCTCCGATTTTGCATTGCTGCTGCCCGGCTGCGCGGCTCCCAAGGCGATGATGGTCGCCGAACAGTTGCGCGCGGACCTGCATGCCTCGCGCATCCCGGTCGGTGAAGGTCATCTGTGCCGTTGGGCGCAGGCCATGACCGACTACGGGTCGGGCAATCAGGCGGGCCCGGTGCTTGCGCGCCTGGATTTCGGCTTGATGCGCGCGGAAAGCGCCAACAACGGCCAGGTCGTGATTGCAGGCGCGACCGATATGCAATCGCCGTCGGAATCGGGTGAACGCGCCTGGAAAGACGCCATCCTGACCGCGCTGGAAAAAGACCAATTCGAACTGGCCACCGAACCCTTGGTCGCCTCCGACGGCAGCAAGGTGCGCACGGAAGCCATGCTGATGCTGCGCACGGCCCCGGACCAGGTCGCGATTCCCGCCACCTTGTTCATCCCGCCCGCGGTGCGGCTGGACTTGGTGACCGAATGCGACCTGGAGTCCGTGCGCCTGGGCCTGGCGTGGCTCGTGGCTAACGAAGGCGAGCTTGCCGTCCGAGTCGCCCTGCCCTCGTTGCGCGGCCAGAAATTCTTCCGCCAGTTGGCGCTGTTGCTGACGGAACACCGTGGACTGGCCCCGCGCCTGTTCCTGGAAATCGACGCGCACGGCTTGGTGGAATGCCATGAGCAGATCGCCACGCTGGCACGCGTGGCATCGGAATTCGGGGCGCATATCGGCGTGCGCCGCCTGGCGCAGCAATTCGGCGCCGTGGCGCAGTTGCACACCTTACCGCTGTCGTATGTGAAGTTGGGTGGCGGATTTGTCGGCGGTATGTCGCAAAGCCCCGGCAGCCAGCAATTGACGGCGTCGGTACTGGAAACCGCGCGCACCTTGAATATCGCGGTCTACGCCGAAGATGTGCCCGACGCCGAAACGCGCCGCATCCTTTCCGGGCTGGGCATCAGTATCATGCGCGGCCCGGGCGTGGAACCCGCGGCCAGCGCAATCTGACAGCCGCCGCGCTACTTCTTGGCTTGCTGATACAGCGGCATCACCTGCTGTGCGGCGGCCTGCAAGTCGGTGATGCGCGACGCCGCCGAGGGGTGCGTGGACAGGATTTCCGGCGGCGCGTTGCCGCTGTCGGCCGCCCCCATCTTCTGCCACAGCGTCACTGCCGCGCGCGGATCAAAGCCCGCCCGCGCCGCGAGCTCCACGCCCATGCGGTCCGCTTCGGTCTCATGCGTGCGGCTATTGGGCAGGGTGAACATCACGCTGGTAAGTTGGCCGCCCAAATCGGACGCGACGTTGGAACCCGTGGCGATGGACAGCACCTGCAAGCCCAGGTTGGTGGCCATCTGCTGCGAAACGCGCTCGCGCGCATGCTCGCGCAACGCATGGGCGATCTCGTGGCCAAGCACGGCGGCCAACTCGTCGTCGCTCGGCTTGATCTTGGAAATCAGACCCGTGTAGACGGCGATCTTGCCACCGGGCATGCACCACGCGTTGATCTCGTCGCTGGACAACACGTGCACTTCCCACTTCCAGCCTGATGCGTCGGGCCGGAATATTCCTGCCTGCGCGATCAGCCGCTGAGAGATGGCGCGCACCCGGGACAACTGCTGCGCGTCGCGGTCCAGCAAACCCTTGGCCTGGGCCTGTTTCAGGATGTCGGTGTATTGCTGGCTGGCCTCTTGCTCCAGCGCCTCTGACGGCACCAGGCTGGACATGTACTGCGTGCGGTTGACGCCGATGGCGCCGGACTGCGTGGTATTCATGCCCGAGCAGCCCACCAGGGCTGCCAGCAGAAGGGTCACGGCCGTGCCGCGCAATAGATGACGTTTACGGTTCATGTCGGTCTCCAGCAGACGATGGCAGGAACGGAACGCGTGCCAGTCAGAGCGGATCGCCGCACTGTCCGCGATGGCGCAGTGCGTGGTCGATCAGCACCAGGGCAAGCATGGCTTCAGCGATGGGGGTCGCGCGGATGCCGACGCAGGGGTCATGACGGCCCAACGTCTGCACCATGACGGGTTCATTCGCCCGATTGACCGAACGGCGCTCGACACGGATGCTGGACGTGGGCTTGATGGCCAACGACACAGTGATCGGCTGGCCTGTGGAAATACCGCCCAGCACGCCGCCGGCATGATTGGTCAGGAAACCGTCGGGCGTGATCTCGTCGCCGTGCTCGGACCCGCGCTGCGCGATGCAGTCAAAACCCGCGCCGATGGACACGCCCTTGACGGCATTCAGGCCCATCATCACATGCGCGATGTCCGCATCCAAGCGGTCGTAGATGGGTTCGCCCCAGCCGGCCGGCAGGTTTTCCGCCACGACTTCGATCCGGGCGCCCACCGAATCGCCGTCCCGGCGCAATTGGTCCATGTAGGCCTCTAATTCGGGGACGATCTGGGCATTGGGCGCGTAGAACGGATTGTTGGGCACTTCGTCCCAAGACATGAACGGAATCTCGACCGGACCCAACTGGCTCATGTAGCCGCGCACTTTCACGCCGTACTGCTCGGCCAGCCATTTTTTGGCGATGGCGCCGGCGGCGACGGTGGGTGCGGTCAAACGTGCGGACGAGCGGCCGCCCCCGCGCGGATCGCGCACGCCGAATTTGCGCCAATAGGCGTAGTCGGCATGGCCCGGCCTGAAGGTGTCGGCGATATTCGAATAGTCTTTGCTGCGCGCGTCGGTGTTGCGGATCAGCAGGCCGATCGGCGTGCCCGTCGTGACCCCTTCGTAGACGCCGGACAAGATTTCGACCTGGTCGGCTTCCTGGCGCTGCGTGACGTGGCGCGACGTGCCGGGGCGGCGGCGGTCCAGTTCAAGCTGGATATCGGCGGCGTCCAGGGGCAGCCCCGGGGGACAGCCATCCACGACGCAACCGATGGCCGGCCCGTGGGATTCGCCGAAGTTCGTAACGGTAAATAGGGTACCTAGGGTATTGCCGGGCATAGGGAGTCAACAGGTCGGATTTGCAAGCAACCCCGATTATGACACCGCCAAAGCCAAAGCCTGGATTTCCGAGGCCGGCGCGGGGCGTCCCAGCAGGAAGCCCTGCATCTCCCGGCATCCCAGGGACTTGAGGATTTCGCGCTGGCCTTCGGTTTCGACACCCTCGGCCACCACGGGCAGGCGCATGGCCTCGCACAGCCCGAACAGCGCGGATACGACTTCGCGACTGCCCGCGTCGGATTCCAGCGCCGAAATGAAGCTGCGGTCTATCTTGACCCAGTCAATGGGCAGATGGCGCAGGTGGTTCAGGCTGGAATAGCCGCAGCCGAAATCGTCCAGCGCCACGCCGATGCCCTTGGCGCGCAGCGTATTCAGTATCTTGACGTGCCGTTCGTAGTGCAGGATGAAGATCGATTCCGTGATCTCAAGCACCAGTTTGTGCGGCGACAGCCGGGTGGCCGTCAGCACGTCGGATATCAGTTGCACCAGCCCTTCCTCGTTCATCTGCTTGACCGACAGATTCACGTGAACTCGCCAGGCCGGAGGCCACAACGCAGCCTGTGAGCAGGCTCTTTCTAGAATCCAGGCGCCCAACGGGACGATCAGGCCGCTGCGTTCGGCCAATTCGATGGTGACCGCCGGCGACACACTGCCCAATATGGGATGATGCCAGCGCAACAGGGCCTCGCAGCCCTGCACCACACCGGTTCCACTATCGCACACGGGCTGATAGAACAGTTCGAACTGCTCCATGGAAGGCGTCGTCAACGCCAGGCGCAAATCGTTTTCCAGGCCTTGCTGGTCTCGATGCCGAGCCAACAGCCGGAAATCGAACAGATTCCATCCCGGGCCGCCCCGCTCTTTCAGCGGGACCATCGCCACCTGGACGCAGCGTTGCATTTCTTCCACAGTACGGCCGTGGTCGGGGTAGAGCGCGGCGCCGACACGGAAGACAGCTATCAGGGGACGCCCTCCCAATTCATACGGGGCGCTCAAGTCCTCAAGCAGCTTGGCCGACACCTGGGCCGCGCCCAATTCGTCCACTTCAGGCACGCAGACGGTAAAACTGTCGACGCCGGTACGCGCCACCATGCCGCCCAACGTGCGCGTAAGCAGGCCAAGCCGGTTGGCCACCTGCACCAGCAGCGACCGGTCTTCGCCGGCGCGCAGCATGGCGCTGATCTCGGCGTATTGCTCGAAACCGACCAGGAAAAATGCGCCATGGCGTGCAGGCCCTTCCGTCTGGGCCAGCCAGACGCGCGCGCGGCGATGCAGCTCCTGCTGGCTCAGGACGCCGGTCAATTCATCGCGCGTCAAGCGTCGACGCAAGGCACGTTCCCTGCGGACGAAAAACACGCTTATCGCCGCAAGTGCGCCTGCGAGCATCAGGCACAGTGCGAGCAGGTAACTCTCACGCACGGAGCCCCCTATCTAGAAACCCCTGGCGTTGCGGTCCAAGAAAGAACCCAAGGGCTGTAACATTTTTTAAATTATGCATTGTTTTCGCAAAAAAACGCCACACTTCAGAGGCAACGCGCCCCTTTTCCTTGAAAACCTAAGGCTCTCTGCTTGCTCGTGGATGGTCATATCGGTCCCTGGGTAGCATGCGCTGGCCGGTCCATAGATCCATGCCCTACCCTTACTACGACAGCCAAAGCCAAAAAATTAATACGTCCTGTCTCAATAGTTCTCAGCGCAGGCAATTATCACGATCGAAATAATTGCACAGGTCGTCTGATGTCGTAGGAAATTTCGTAATATTCTGTACGCCCTGTGACATGCCGAATTACAGTGTAAGCGGCGTGCCTGGGGTATTAGTAACGTGCGTCACGTTTCTTATCCAGGTTTTTCCCGTCGGGTACGTTCGCTGCCCGATGTCCCCTTTCATCGGCCGCCCGGCAACCTTCCACGGAAGCAGGCAAGCCGTCCAAAAAGGGAACCCCAAACAGATGTCGACATTCCGCCGGTTATTTTTTTGCACAGCCCTTCTGATCGGCTTCAGCCTGCTCGGCGCCCAAGCGCTGGGGATGCTTGCCGCCCATCGCTATCTGAGCGCGCAAGTCACGCAGCAGAGCGAAGGCGGCGCCAGTGCGTTGGCCTGGGCGTTGTCCCACGCCCCCTCCCGTTCGATAGACCGGTCGACCTTGGCCAACGAACTGTTCGAACAAGGGCTGTATGCGCTTGTGCGCATCACGGACGCGGGGGGGACGGTTGTCGCCGAACACAAGCGCCAACTCAGCGCGGCCGCAGACGGAAAGTGGCGTAACGCGTGGTTGAACGTGCAGGCGCCCGTGGTGTCTCGGCCCTTCACGTCGTCCGACGGCAGCGCCCGTGGCACCGTCACGGTGCAGGCGGACACGCGGTTGGCGCGCGACACGCTGTGGCAAGGCGGCGTGCGGATCCTTGGGCTTGTGCTCGGGGCGGGCGTCTTCTGGGCGCTCTTCGCTTTGAACCTGGTGCGTTGGATCGAGGCCCGGACGTCTCGCGACATCTGCGAACGCGTGCGTGCCTTGGACCCAGGCAACCAAGCGGCGCTGACAGGATCGTGCGAATTGGCCGGCGTGGACCAAGCGCTGGTCGACGCGCAGCGCCGGGTGGCCGCCACGGTCGAAGAACAGAACGCGAAGATCGAATCCCTGCAAAGCGAGATATACCGGGATGCCGTTACCCGGCTGCCGAATCGCAAGTACTTCGTCGAACAGTTCAGGTTGGCGTTGACGGACAAGGCGCCGGACGCCGGCGGTCACATCCTGATGTTCCGCCAGCGTGATCTGGCCGAAATCAATCGGCATTTGTCGCGCGCCTTCACCGACCAATGGCTACGTTCATCGTCCGAACGCTTGCGCAAACTGATAGAAGAATTCGGTGGGTCGTCGGCGCAGATCGCGCGCATCAGCGGGTCGGATTTTGCGCTGTTGATGCCCCGCACGTCGGCGCCGCAGGCCAGCCTGCTGGCCGAGCGGGTCCGCCGAGAACTGCGCTCGCTGCGCGTGCCGATGGACAAGTATGGCTGGTGCCGATGGGCACTGGCCATGACCGCTTTCGCCCCCGGCGACAACATGAGCGACACGCTGGCCCGCCTGGACCACGCCTTGATGTGCGCGGAAAGCGCCGACGACGACCAGATCACACCAGCAAGCCAGGCGGCCGACAGCACGCGTATCGGTGAATACAGTTGGCATGACGCCCTGGCGACCGCCCTGGAGCAACACCGCTTCTCGCTATCGATCCAGCCGTTGCATGCCGTGTCCGGTGCATTGCTGCATCACGAGGCAAGCCTGACCCTGCATGACACCTCGGGCGGGGATCCGGTGCCTGCGTCCATTTTCATGCCGCCCGCCGTCCGGCTGGGCTTATCCGCCGAATGCGACATCCAGGCCATCCGATTAGGCCTGGACTGGCTATTCACCCATACCGGGGCGTTGACTATTCCCCTATCGCTGGCCTCGCTGGCGCAAACCTCCTTCCTGTCCAGACTGGGCAGGATGCTTGCGGATCGTCCCGCGTTGACTCAGCGCCTGATCGTCGAAATCGACGCCGCCGGGCTGGTCGAACAAGGCGCGGACTTGCGTCAACTGTGCGACATCGTCACCGCGGCGGGCGCCCAGATAGGCATATCGCGGCTGCCGCAGCAATTCGGCGCGATGGAACGTCTGCACGAATATCCAGCGTCGTACCTGAAACTATGCGGCAGTTTTATTACCGGCCTGCTACACAGCCCGGGCAGCCAGCATCTGGCTGCCACCGTAGTGGCCACCGCCACGACATTGGGCATGGCCGTGTATGCCGAAGACGTGCCAGATTTGGCTACCCAGGGCATCCTGGAAAGCCTGGGCGTCCGCGCGATACGCGGGGCTGTCGTAAACTTCTCGTCTACGCGCGAACTCGCGCCGGATCACCAATGGGTCCCTAGTTGACGGAAGGATTGTTTCTTCGCACCCGCTGGCGTTTTCGCCACCACCGTGCGCGGCGCGCCAAGACCGGCGCGCGAACGGCGTTATCGCGGTGGGGCGCGTTGCTATGCGCGCTGTCCTGCGCCGCCCTTTGGCCGGGCGCCGCCCTGGCATTGGGCCTGACCCTCTCGCCCCAGGACATGCCGCTTGGGCTGACGGCCGGTGTCGCCATCACAGGCGGACTGGCATGCGCCATCGCATGGGGCGCCACCCGCGAATCTGTTTATGGCGCGGGCCTCGCCTTTATGCTGATCGAAGGCCTGTTCCGCTCATTACCCGATTTTCTGCCACCCGGCGCGTTGCAAGCGGGATCGTTCGCGGCCTTGCTGGCGTTGACGGTGCCACTGCTATCGGACTTGCCATACGCCTCGAAGCTGGCGGCGGCCTGCCGCGGCCTGAGCATCGCGCTGGCGGCCATTGCGGCGTTGGCGCTGATATTCGTTTATGAAACCGAAAACGGCGCGATCCCGGCGGCAATCGCCGCGTTTTGCGCCGTGCTGAGCGTCCCGCTGGCGCTCTGGTTCGCGACGCGCGCCGCGGTACGCAAGATGCGCCGTGGGCTGTCGCTGACGCTGGCCGGCGCGTATGCGATGTCCGCCTGGATGCTGGCATCCGATGCCTGGGGCGCCAAGGCCGACACCGGCACGACGATCGAGCTTGCCCGCCTGCTGCTGATTGCGGGCGCCCTCTTCGGCTTGGCGCTGACCCGCCGCGTGCCCCAGCAGGCCACAGCGAACCAAGCCGGGCACGACCCGGCCGATGTCGAACATCTGGCTCAAGGCGAGTTGCGGCTGGCCGAACTGGCTGGCGCCCTGGACACGCAGCGCCAGATGAATGCGCTGATCTCCCACGAATTGCGCGCGCCCTTGGCCACCATCAGCGCGGCAGCCCAATCGCTGGACATGATCCTGTCCGATAGTGGCGAGGCCGTCGGCAACCGGCTGGGCCGAATCCACCGTTCGGTTGGCCGGATGACTGAACTGATGGACCAGTTGATGAACCAGGATCGCCTGGAGGAACAGGCCTGGACCCCGCGCGGCGAACAAACCGATCTTGCCGAGCTGGCACGCGATGTCGTAACGGCGATGCAGCCGGATACCGCCCATGCGTTGAAGATTCAAGCGGGCGGCGCGTTGCCCGCGTATTGCGATCGGCCCCTGACCAGCGTGGTGGTGCGCAACCTGATCCACAATGCAATCAAGTATTCGCCGGCCAATGAACCGGTCAGCATCGAAACAGGCCAGACCTGTCCCGACGGCATCCCGATGGTTTGGCTGGCCGTCGTCGACCGCGGCCCGGGAATCGGCGACGAGGAACAGGCGCGAATCTTCGAACCCCATTTCCGGCGCTCGGCACATCGCGAGACCCAAGGCATGGGCATCGGCTTGTACCTGGCGCGCCGAATCTGTCAGAACCAGGGGGGCTCGCTGACCATGCAAAGCCAGGTGGGGGTCGGCACCCGTTTCGTCATCACCCTGCCCGCCCAGGCCCCGGGAGCCCAAGCCGCGGCAAGCTAGCCGCGCAGGCGCAGCCTTTAAGGGAATCAGGCGGCGAAGACGTAGCCTTGGCCGCGCACCGACAGCACCGGCAGCTTCAGGCCGGCGCTTTGCGCTTTGGCGCGCAGGCGGCTCACCAGGACGTCGATGCGGCGCAGTTCAAAACCGCCCGGGCTGTCCGGCAAGAAGAGTTCGGCAAGCACTTGGCGGCTGACGGCGCTGCCGGCTGCATCCATCAATGCCATCAAAAAGGTGCGTTCCTGGGCGCTCAGGTGCAAAGATGCCCCATCGGGCGCCACCAGTATCCAGCCGCCGTCCTGCAAGGACCACGTGCTGTCGGCCGACGCGCGCGTTTCCGCATCCGCCGGACGGGGCGCCTTGGCCAAGCGCATGCGGCGGGCCAGGCTGCGGATGACGGAACTGAGCTCAAGCAGGTCCACGGGCTTGGTCATGTAGACGTCCGCGCCGCCTTCCAAGCCGCGCACACGGTCTTCAAGCGCGCTACGGCCTGTCAGCATGACGATGCCCACCGGGCTCAACGCCCGCAACCGGGTTGCCACGGAAAAACCGTCTTCACCCGGTAGGTGCGCATCCAGGATGACGATGTCGCATGGCTGCTCCTGCAGTCGGCGATAAAACGCCGCAGCATTGTCACAAGCAAACGCCACCCGAAAACCATAGCCGCCCAAGCCTAATGCCAACTCCTCCCGGAAGTCGGCATCATCCTCGAGCAGACCGATACATAGCAAACCATCTGCGCCAGGCATATTCAGAGTGCTTTATATTGAAAATTGTCGACAAATGCCCCAGGGATGCGGTATGCCATCCTGAGTGTCCCGCAGGCGACAATCTTACGAGATTTACAATGGAAACGAATGATTGCAGTGAAAAAAACCGCGATATTTCACTCTCTTTCATCGCTTTTCCACGTAAATCACCCGATTTCGGTATGCGTTTTCTTGCGATTAGCGCCCAACGCCCTCAAGACGAGCAACTGACTTCAAGGCTGCCCGCCCAATCCGGAGGCAGTCCGGCATAGCGTTCATACCCAGGTTGCGCCGTGAACGGGGCGCGCAGCAGCTTCATCAGCGTATCGATTTCGCTGGCATCCCCGGTTTTTGCCGCCCGGATCGCCTCTTCCGCCAGATGGTTGCGCAGCACATACAGTGGGTTCACGCGGTTCATCGCTTGCGCCGTCTCGTGCGCAGAACGGCCATCCTGCGATTGGCGCGCCAGCAGGCGGTCGAGCCAGGCGCCCGCAGCCGTCCGGTCGATGAACAGATCCTCGAACGCGTTGCGCTGTCCCAGCACGGCATCCGCCAAGCGTCGCCACGACAAGGTGAAATCGGCCTGATTCGCGTCCATCAGCTTGAGAAGGTCGTCCAACAGCGCTTCATCGGCCGGACGCCAGGCGGCCAAGCCCAACTTCGCACCCATCCGGTCGTGGAAGGCCTGGGTGAACACCGCCTCGAATTCGTCCAGCACCGCACGCAGGCCGTCGACATCCTGCACCAGCGTGTGCAGGCTGCCGCCCAACCGGTACAGGTTCCATAGCGCCACCGACGGTTGCCGGTTCCAGGAATACCGTCCTTCCGTATCGGAATGATTGCAGACGTGCCCCAGGCGAAAGCCGTCCATGAATCCATACGGACCGTAATCCAACGTCAGGCCCAATATGGACATGTTGTCCGTGTTCATGACACCGTGGCAAAAGCCCGCCGCTTGCCAATCCGCCATCAGCAGCGCGGTGCGGTGCGTCACGGCACGCAGCAGATTGATATAAGGCGCGCTCTCGGTCAAAGGCTCGCCCGAGGGCGATTCGCGGCATTCGGGATAGAAGCGGTCGATCACGTAATCCGCCAGCGTCTTCAGCAGCTCTGGCTGGCGGCGCGACGACCAATGCTCGAAGGACCCGAACCGCACGAAGCTGGGCGACATCCGCGTCACAATAGCGGCGGTCTCCACCGTTTCCCGCATGACGGGATCGTCGGACACCACCAGCGCCAGCGCCCGCGTGGTGGGAATGCCCAGCCCATGCATGGCTTCGCTGGCCAGATATTCCCGCACCGACGACCGCAGCACGGCCCGGCCATCGCCCATGCGCGAGTACGGGGTCATGCCTGCCCCTTTCAATTGCAGCTCCCAGCCGCCGGCCGGCCCTTCAACTTCGCCAAGCAGATGCGCGCGCCCATCGCCCAACTGGCCGGCCCACACACCGAACTGGTGCCCACTGTAGACGGCCGCCAGCGTATCTCCGCCCGGCAGGGGTTGCGAACCCGAAAACACGGACAGGAATTCCGGGGTGGACAGCACAGAAGGGTCCAGGCCGATCAGCCCGGCGGCGTCGGCGTTGGCATGGAGCAGGCGCGGCTGGTTAAGCCCCTGCGGCGTCAGCCGCGTATAGAACGCGGCGGGCAACGCGGCAAACGTATTGACGGCATGCAGTTCGGATAAGGATCGGGCGGTCATGCGCGTTGGCTCCTGGCGGCCCGCTTGGCGGGGCGCACATAGAAAATGGCGCTAAGGAAGAAGGTGGACGACAGGATGATCTCGCCCCAAGCCATCAGCACCGAGAGCGGGGCCGGATCGGACATGGCGCGCACCGCGCCTTCCATCAGATACAGCAGCGACAGCATCGACGCCCACTGGTAGGTATACAGGTTTCCACGCAGGATGCCACGCAGCGGAAATGCCAGCGGCAGCGCTTTCAGCAGCATCCAGGAACCGCCCGGCCGCACGGGCGCCACCACGGTTTCCCAGGTGACGCACAGGACGATCAGGGCGAACAGTGAAACCGAGGCCAGCAGGCGCAAGCGGGGGTTGAGTTCAGGGTTCATGCTGCTATTATCGCCTGATGAATCGCCCCGCCGAGCCTGCCGCCGCTACGCCGGCGGCCACCGAGCCCTCGACTTCGCGCTCTTCATGGGCCGCGAGGGCCGGACGCGTTGTCCGGTTCACCGCACAACGCGCCAACGAAGAAAAGCTGCTTCAGGTTGCCTCCAGCCTGACATTCACCACGGTGCTGGCCATTGTGCCCATGCTGGCCGTGGTGCTGTCCCTGTTCACCGCGTTTCCGGTGTTCCAGGAATTTCGCCTGGCGCTGGAAGATTTTTTGACCAACAGCCTGATGCCGCCGTCCGTCTCGGACAACATCATGGAATACCTGAACCAGTTCGCGCGCCAGGCATCGCGCCTGACCGCGATCGGCGGGGCTTTCCTGCTGGTCACATCGTTGCTGCTGATCATGACGATCGACCAGGCCTTCAACGATATCTGGCATGTTTCGCGGCAGCGCCCTCTGCCGCAACGGGCACTGGTGTACTGGGCCATCATCACCCTGGGGCCGGTCCTGGCGGGCGCCAGCCTGTGGGCCACCTCTTTCGTGGCGCGCGAATCGCTGGGTTTGGTGGCGGACGTGCCTGAAATCGTCAGCGTCGCCATTTCCTTCATCCCCCTGATCTTGACCGCATTGGGCTTTGCAGCGCTGTTCGTCGTGGTACCCAACCGCGAAGTGCTATGGCGGGATGCCCTGGTGGGCGGCTGCGTGACGGCCATCGTCCTGGAAATCATGAAGTCGGCGTTTGCGTACTACCTGACCCGATTTCCCACCTACACCGTCATCTACGGCGCATTTGCCACCCTGCCGATCTTCCTGCTGTGGATCTACCTGTCCTGGCTGGCCGTGCTGCTGGGCGCCACGCTGGCCTCCAGCGCACCGCTGATCCGGCTTGGCCGCTGGGAAATCAACCGCTATCCCGGCGCGCAATTCGTCGACGCCCTGGACGCGTTGCGCGCCCTGCGCCGCGTGCAGTCCGCCAAACCGCCCGGGCTGCCCGCGAATGAACTGGCTTCGCAGTTGCGCCTGCATCAAGACGAACTGAACGAGGTGCTGGAAATACTGAACACCATGGGTCTGGCGACGCGCACCCCCGAAGACAATTGGGTATTGACATGCGACGCGCGCGACACGTCGATGGCGCCGGTCGTTGACCATTTCCTGCTGGACCGCAATCAGCCTCGCGTCCGCAACGACCCCGAGATATTGCGAGTCGCTTCCGCCGTGATTTCCCAGCAAAATACGCCCACGCTGGAAGAACTGTGCGGAGAAGCGCAGAATACCGAAAATGGCGTCGCTCCAGTATTGCAATTGGAAGCGAACAAGAAATAGCAAATGCACTCGGGCGTAGTCCGCCCAGGAGGAACCGATGTTGAAGGTCAGCGAGATTTTGCGCGTCAAGGGCGATACGCTCTATACGGCGTCGCCGGACATGCCTGTGTCCCAGGCCGTCCAAACCATGAGTGAACAAGACATAGGTTCGCTAGTAATCATGGAATTCGGCACCCTGACCGGCATGCTCACGTTCCGCGAGATCATCCGCCACATGCATACCCATGGCGGCGCCGGGGAAACCACCATCCGTTCCATCATGGATGACGCGCCGGTCAGCGTGTCGCCCAACACCAGCGCCGACGAAGTGCAGCGCCTGATGCTGGAAAAACATGCGCGCTACATCCCGGTCATGGATGGCCCGACGCTGATGGGCGTGATTTCGTTCTACGACATGGCGCAGGCCATCGTGGCGGCTCAGCAGTTCGAAAACAATATGCTGAAGGCCTATATCCGCGATTGGCCGACGGAAAGCGCCGAACCGGCCAAGTCCTGACCAGCCTCCCGCGGCGCCCGCCGCGGTAAGGCTTATCCCCTTCTTGGCCTACACCCCTGCCGGCGCCGCTTCAAACGCGGCGCCGCGCATTTCAGGCGCCTGCCGCTGGCTGCGCCAGGCGTCGTAGATCAATTCGGGGTTATTCGCGGCAAGCAGCGACGGATCCGACAGCATGCGGCGCCAGCGGCGCGCGCCCGACTGGCCGTTCACCAGGCCCAGCATCGGCCGCGTCATCACACGCAACGGCACGCCCTTGGCAACTTGGCGCGCCGCGTATTCGGTCATTGCATCCACCACTTGCGCGTCGCTGGGCAACCGCACCGACGGCCACAGCTGCAACGACACCTCTGACAGCACGCGCGGCGTATGCCAAGCCGCCCGGCCCAGCATCACGCCATCGAACTCGTCCGCGGCGCGGACGGATTGCTCGGCGTCGGCCAGACCGCCATTCAGCACGAACGTGCAATCCGGGAAGTCCAGCTTCAGCTGCTTGACCACGTCATACCGCAGCGGCGGAATTTCACGGTTGTCCTTGGGCGACAAGCCCTTGAGCACCGCATTGCGGGCATGGGCGATGAAAACCCGGCACCCCGTGTCGTAGATTTTGCCGACGAAATCCCGGACGAATGCGTAGGATTCCTCGTAGTCCAGCCCCAAGCGGTGCTTGACGGTGACAGGAATGTCCACGGCATTCTGCATGGCCTTCATGCAGTCAGCCACCAGTGCCGGTTCGGCCATCAGGCATGCGCCGAAAGCCCCCTTCTGCACGCGTTCCGACGGACAGCCGCAGTTCAGGTTGATCTCGTCGTAGCCCCATTGCTTACCCAGTTTGGCGGCCTGGGCCAATGCGTCGGGTTCGCTGCCGCCCAACTGCAGGGCGACAGGATGCTCGGCTTCATCAAAATCCAGATGGCGCGAAACGCTGCCGTGCAGCAGCGCGCCCGTGGTGATCATTTCCGTATACAAGCGTGCGCGAGGCGCCAGCAGCCGGTGGAAATAGCGGCAATGGCGATCTGTCACGTCAATCATCGGGGCGACGCACAGCCGCCAGTCGGGGGAGTCCAAGAATCACTCTACAAAACAAGGGGATGCGGTATTTTACGGGCTTAGCGGCATTATGTCCGGCAGCAACTCGGGCCCGCCGCTGGCCGATCATCGTAACCCCACCCCCTATGTGGTCTAAAATTGCGCCGCCGCCGCCGCACAGGCATGGCCGAGCGTCCGTTAACCCCCTCACCCCTCTATATCAATGGCCGTATTCACTCCCGTATCCGACGACGACGCGCGCGCCCTCCTGGCGCAATTCGACCTGGGCGAGCTGGTTTCGCTTCGGGGGATCACGGCCGGCATCGAGAACACCAACTATTTTCTGTACACGACGCGTGGCGAATACGTCCTGACCCTGTTCGAAGTCCTGACGCAGGCCCAACTGCCGTTCTACATCGAACTGATGTACCACTTGGCCCAGCGCGGCATCCCGGTGCCGCAACCGCAGAACCTGCGTGACGGCACCCGCCTGACGACGCTGCACGGCAAGCCCTGCGCCATCGTTTCGCGCCTGCCGGGCGGCTACGAACCCGCTCCAGGCGCCGCCCACTGCGCCCTGGCCGGCGCCACCCTGGCCCGCGCCCACCTGGCCGCCCAGGACTTCCCGATCCACCAGCCCAATCTGCGCGGTCTGTCCTGGTGGCTGGAAACGGCGCCCAAGGTCATGCCTTTCCTGGATGCCGGCCAAGCCAGATTGCTTCAGTCGGAACTGGCCGCCCAAGAAGCCGCGGCCGCTACGCCCACTTGGCGCTCCTTGCAAACCGGCCCGGCCCATTGCGACCTCTTCCGCGACAACGTGCTGTTCGCCGGCACATTCGAAGATCCGCTGATGGGCGGCATCATCGATTTCTATTTCGCCGGTTGCGACACGTGGCTCTTCGACGTAGCAGTCAGTGTCAATGACTGGTGCATAGACCGCGACACCGGGGAATTCGTGCCCGAACTGGTGCAATCCTGGCTGGCCGCCTACGCCCGCGTGCGTCCATTCACGGACGCCGAACGCGAGGTCTGGCCGGTGATGCTGCGCGGCGCCGCGCTGCGCTTCTGGATATCCCGCCTGTACGACTATTTCCTGCCCCGGCCGGCCCAAACGCTCAAACCGCACGACCCGCGGCACTTCGAAAGAGTGTTGCAAGCACGCCACCGCCCGGGCTTGCCAATATTGCCGTAACCGTTATGCCCCCCATAATGGGGTTAGCGCGTCCCTTTTGAGAGATCACCCCTTCAGAGAGCCATGCAAGCAGCATTCCTACCCGCGACCTCCGGCTGGCATTGGGTTCGAGACGGTTTCCGTCTGTTCCGCAAGCAACCTCTGGCCATGTTCACCTGGGCCATGTTCATCAGCCTTTTGGTCGTCTTCGCCAGCGCGACTCCCCCCGTCGGACCGATTCTGGTCGTGGCGCTCATGCCGATCATCACCCTCATGACACTTTCGGCATGCAAGCACGTGGACGCCGACCGCGTCATGCTGCCGTCCATGTGGGGCAAACCCCTCAAGCAGCCCGGGGTATTCAGGAAGCTGTTCCTGATGGGCCTGCTGTATGCGGGGCTGAGCATGGTGGCCGGCCTGCTGACCTTCCTGCCCTTTATGGATTCGATGGCGGAAGCCTATCGCATCGCTTCCGTGGAGCGTTCGCTGGACCCTATCCTGATGGCCATGCGCGTGCCGCTGACCATCTTCGCGATTATCTATGTCGTGATCGCAGCATTGTTCTGGCATGCGCCGGTGTTGGTGGCCTGGCATGGCCTGCGTCTGGTCCAGGCCCTGTTCTTCTCGGGCATCGCCTGCTGGCGCAATAAGTGGCCCTTCCTGGTATATGGCGCCACCTGGGCCCTGGTGTTCCTGTTCATCGACCTGTGCGCGGGTTTGCTGGTCACGATGGGCCTGTCGCCCCAGTTCGCCGGCACGCTGCAAATCCCGTTCAACATCGCTGCGGGCGGCGTTCTGTATTGCAGCTTCTATCCTGCCTACACCTCCGTATTCGGCATCGATCGCGCCAGCTCGCATCTCGACAACGGCCACAGCGCCGAAGCATAGGGCAATGCGGCAGGGCTGCAACGCCCTGCGCACCCCAATCACACGCATTTCCCGCGACACGAACGCCACATCGATGGCGTAGCGCATACCGAAGGTATGCACGCTGGCGCAGGGCATCAGCAAAATGCCGGACCGCCGCCCAGGCGGCCGGCGCCCCAGCAAACCACGCATCCGGCCGTACCAGGTCGACACGCGCACCAGCCTGAAACGGTCTACCGGCAACGACGGAGGGCGGTTCATTGCACGCTTTGAAGCAATTGGACGGCGATCGGGAACGCCAGCACGATGAATGTGCAAGGGAAGATGCAGCCGATCAGGGGTAGCAGCATCTTCACCGGCGCCTGCATGGCCAGTTGCTCGGCCCGGACATGACGGTCACTACGGCATTGCGCAGCCTGGGCACGCAATACCGGCCCCAGACTGATGCCAAGCGATTCCGCCTGGGCCAAGGCCGCAGCCCAATTTCTTGCCAACGGGCTATTGCAACGATCAGCCAATGCCTTGATCGCCGCCGCTCTTGACACCCCTGTCCGCATCTCGGCCAACGCGTCCGCCAAGCCATCCCGCAACGCGCCTCGCGGCCCGCTTTGGGCTGCCAGCTGCAGGGCTCCCTGCACGCTCAAGCCTGCCTCTACGCACAGTGTCATCATGTCGAAGACAAACGGCAAATCTCTTTCGATGCTGCGCCGGCGCTTTTCGCCCAGGGTTCGCAGCCATAGCGCGGGGGCCACCCCGGCCGCCAACGCCGCCGCAATCATCCAGGATGCCCAGACGGAAGGTGCGGGATCGGCAAGCGCCGCAACGGCCGCGGCAAGGCTCCCTGCCCCCGCCGCAGCGCTTGCGCATAACGCCGCCATGTGGGCGTAGCTGACACCTGCCGGCAACGCGGCTTGCTCGATCGCCCGCGTCATCCGAATGCGCAGACGCCAGGAACACAGCGGCCCCACCCATGGAGCGACCGCCGACACCCACGGCCATGCGGCCCGCCACCACCACGGCATCGACGCGACCGCAACCTGCTTGTCCCGCAACAAGGGACGCAATGCAAACCACGCCAACCCGCCAACGCCCAGCGCCGTCGTCAACATACCCAATTGCAACCACATCGCGGTCTCCGTCTTATGTTCCAAAAAGGGATTGCATTCCCACCGGATCAAAGGTCGATCCGGATGATGCGCCGGATCAGCACCACGCCTGCGGTCTCCAGCACGGCAATGATGGCCAGCACGCCCCACCCCATCGGCGTATGCCACAACAGCCCCATGATTTCCGGCTCCAGTCGGTCCAGCACGGCCAGCAGCAGCAAGGGCAGCGCGCCGACGATCCAGGCTTGCAAGCGCCCCTGGGATGTCAGCGCCCGCAACTTCGCCTGCAACTGCAACTGCGCCCGCAGGGTCTGCGCGATACTCTCCAGCGCCTCGGCCAGATTACCCCCCGTCTGCGCGGCAATACGCATGGCGGCGACCACCAACGAGGTGGAATCCGCCGGCATCCGGGCATGCAGGTTTTCTAGCGCGGTATCCCACGGCACCCCCATGCGCTGCTCGCGCAACATCAGGCCGAATTCTTGCGCCAACGGCGCGCCACTTTGCTCCACGATGTGCCGCAACCCCGTCGCCAGCGCAACCCCCGCACGCAATGCCGAAGCCAGCATCAACAACGCCATCGGCAACTGTTGTTCGAAGCGGTCTGCTCGCCTGCGCCGCAGCCGGTCAACCGTCCAGCGGGGCACGCGGGACGCGAGTCCTGCCGCCAAGGCCGCCACCACGCCGCTGCCGGATACGGACAACGCCAAGCCCGCCGCAAGCACCGCGCAAGCGACGGCGGCGGCCCACAGCTGCGCCGGGTCAATGAACAGGAACACTTCGCTCAGGCGAACGCCGGCATCCTGGGTATAGAACTCGCGGTACCGGCGCAACGCCGGCGCAAACCAGCCCTGGGCATGCCAGGCAAGGATCGCCACGCAGCACATCGCGCCCGCCGCCGCCAACCAGATCATGGCAAGCTCTGCGCGACGTTCGCCGGGCCCGAGCGAGCACCACCGGTCTCCGCGAACCAGGCGGGGTCCAGCGGCACGCCTTCATCGCTCCATTCCCGCGCGAAGCCGGGCAAGGCGCCACACCCCAAAAAGCCCGCCACGCGGTCGTACCGGAACAATTCCAGCAACTGGATGCGCCCGCTTTCCATGCCAGCGACTTCTACGATCGACATCACCACCCGACGTCCGTCCGCCAACCGGGCTTGCTGCACCACCAGGTCCACACTGGCGGCAATGTGCTCGCGCACGGCGGACAAGGGCAGGTCCAGGCCTGCCATCAGGATCATGGACTCGAGCCTACCCAGGGCATCCCTGGGAGAATTCGCATGCAGCGTCGTCAATGAGCCTTCGTGCCCCGTGTTCATGGCCGTCAACATGTCGAATGCCTCGGCCCCCCGGCACTCGCCAACGACGATCCGGTCGGGCCGCATGCGCAGCGCGTTGCGCACCAGTTCGCGGATATCGATATGCCCCCTGCCTTCCTGGTTGGCGGGGCGGGCCTCCAGCGCCACCAAGTGATCATGGTTCAGCCGCAACTCCGCCGCGTCTTCGATCGTGACGACGCGTTCACCGTCCGGAATCTCGTTTGAAAGAATGTTCAGCAGCGTCGTCTTGCCGGAACCGGTCCCCCCGGACACCACCAGGCTCTTGCGCATCCGGACGCATACCGCCAGGAACCGCGCCATGCCGTCGCTTAGCGACGACGCGGCGATCAAATCCGCCATCTTGGGCCTGCGCTGCGGGAATTTTCGGATGGTCAGGCTTGCCCCTTTCATGGCGACAGGCGGAATAATGGCGTGCACGCGCGATCCGTCCGGCAGGCGGGCATCGACCATGGGCGAACTCTCGTCGATGCGCCTGCCAAGCGGCGTCACGATGCGTTCGATCACCCAACGCACGGATTGCTCGCTAGTGAATGCAGCGGGATGCCGCCACAACCGGCCAGCACGTTCGACGTAGATCTCGTCATAGCGGTTGACCATGATTTCGGTAATATCGGGCGCCGCCAGCAAGGGTTCCAGCGGCCCCAGGCCCACGGCTTCATCCAGCACCTCGCGGCACAAGGCCGCCCTATCCACATCGGAGGACAGGTCAGGATCCGTGGCGACGATCTGGGTCAGCAGACGCTCTGCTTCCGCGCGCAACGTGCCATCGCTCATGCCTGCCACATCGCGGCGGCGCAAGTCCAACCCTTCAAGCAGCGCCGCGTGCAACCGTCGGCGTTCCTGAAGCCGTTGGGGCGCCACCGGCTGCGCAACCCTTGATGCGTGTGCCGATGTCGAGACCGGCGCAGGATTTTCCGCTACCGACGGGGGGTTCTCATCCGCCAGGGCATCGGCCGTCGGCTCCAGAACAGGCGGTCCCCATTGCACCCTCAAACGGCAAGGGCCGATCAGAATATCGTCATCGGGCAGTACCGGGGCATGTCGCACTACCCTGACGCCATTCACCATCGTGCCGGCTAGCGTGCCCAGGTCCTCAAGGACAATATCCGCATCCTCTCGCAATAGGCGGGCGTGCTGCCTGCCGACCCGCCAATTCGCGATACGCAGATCGCACTGCGCGCTTCGTCCGATCAATACCGGCGCGGCAGCCGTCAGACGGCGAACGCCAGCGTCCTCGAAAGTCATCTCAATATCAAGCATCGTCTTACTCCCGAAGCAGGGTCCGCGCCGCGTCGTCGCCGGCCGCCCATTGCGAACCAGCCCCCGAATAGGGATCCCACCCGCCAGCCGCCGACGGCACCGTGGTGCCCAAACGGGGCGGCTGGGGAAACGTGGCGTCCAACACCTCGCGTCCACGCCGTATCCGGTCCGCCATGGCCGGTTCGTTTTGCGAAACGATCTTGGGCGTGACGAAAATTGCCAATTCGGTTTCGCGCTGCTGATAGCGGCGCGACGAAAATAGCGCACCCAGGATGGGAATGTTCTGCAGCCACGGCAAACCGGTGACTTCCTCGCCTTGTTCCCGCGACAGAAAGCCGCCTATCACTAGCGTGTTGCCAGAGCGCACATTGAATTCGGTGGACGCGCGCCGCGTGCGCAACGCCGGCCCGCCCGCCACGCTAAGCGAGGCGTCCACCGAACTGGCCTCCACCTCGATCAACGAGCGGATAATCCCATTGCGATCGATGCGTGGCGTGATGTTGAGCGATACGCCATACGGTTTGAACAACGTCGTGGGATTGCCGCGCGAATCGGTCGACACATAAGGCACTTCCCCGCCTGCCAGGAAGGTCGCGCTGGAGCCGCTGCGCGCAAGCAGTTGTGGTTGCGCCAACATCACGGCCTCGCCGGTTTGCGCCAGCGCGGCGATTCGAGCGGACAACAACGCATTGACGCCGAAATAACCTGCAGCCGAGGATACCGGCCTTGCGGTCTCGATTACCGATTCTCCGGGCCGGGTCATCCTGCCCAGCGCCCCCGCGTCCCAGGCCAAGCCCGCGTTCACTCCCCCTTGCGTCATGCCATCCCAGCGCACGCCGAATTCGCGCAACCTGGAGGTGGGAATCTCGACCACCTGCACATCCAGCAACACCATGCGGTCCCACCCCACCTGCCCGGTGAAGTCCAGCACCGCGGGGTACCGTTCAGCCAGGGCGACGATACGGGATCTGTCGTCATCGGATAAATCATCGCCTTCGATCAAAATGCGCTCGCCCACGCTTGTGCTGCGCGCACCCGGGATTCGGGCAAGCAAGGCCTCGACTTCGGCGCGCAAGCGCGGTGCGCCCGCGGCGACGACCCGCATTTCGTAGGCGGTCGGCTGTCCCTTCGCGGTCCAGACATGCACCGAAGACACGCCCTCCGCGCGGGCAAAGATCACCACGTCACGGCCTTCCGCCGCCACGGCGCTAAGCACTTGCCCATTGCCGATAGCCACTCTTTTCACGCCGGGATGCGGTAGCACGCGCGTCTCGCCCACTTGAAGCTGCAACACGTCCATCTCGGCCCACGCGACGGGCGTCCACAAACACAGGCCCATGGCGCCCAGGACCAACACGATGCGTCTCATGGCTGCCCCGTTTCGAAGGGGGCCGTCACGGCACGGCCTTGGGGGACAACAAGGGCTTGCGCATCCAACCGGTCGCCGTAAAGGATGCTTACGCCTGGGACGGGCTCTGGCTCGGGATCCAGGCCGACAAGCGACGCTAAATCCGTCTGGGCGGATGCCTTCACGGCGGCCGCATCATCACGGTGGCGCAGCATTGCCGTCAGCGTGCCCGCCTGTCTGGCCGCGATGAAGCGCACTGCTTCGTCCGGATCGGCTGCTAGCGTAATGGTGCCCACACCGACGCCGTCGGAATCGGCCTCTGCCCCCACGGTCAGCACTCGCATGCCCTGCAGCAACGGCACCGTGAGTTCGCGCTGACGATGTGAAAAGCTTACATAGATGTCGATCAGATCACCGGCGCGCAGCATCTCGGCCAAGCCGCCGAGATCGCCCGCGGCAACGGTAAGCGCTCGTTGGCCGGACCGAAGCCTGGAAGCTAGCGCGGGCGCCGGCGGGGTGAAGGTCAGGTGCGTCTTCAATACGGGCTCGCCGTGCGCCACTTCCGCCGCCAGGGTTGCACCGAGCAGGCTGCCCAGATCCAAGGGATCCAGACTGGCGCTGGAGGCCCATTGCACGGGGATTTCGCGCACTGCCAGATGCATGTCTTCCAACCGCGTGCCCGCAGGCAAGTCATAGGCCGCAACCAGGCGTTCCACGACCGGCGTGCGGGCTTGCGCCTCTAGCGCCTGCACGCGTTGCTGCACGTGCTCGCGCACCGCCCACGCCGACACCAGGCCCGCCGTCAACGCCAGGCCATAGACGCCCACGCGGCGCAACCGCTGCACGCCATGAATAATCAAGAGCTTCATGACGCCCATCCCCTGACCCGCAGACCACTGCCGGAATCCAGCGGCACCACCGAAATCCGCAGACGGTGGCTGCCCCGTGCCCAAGCTTGCGCCATGCCGTCAGCGGCCTGACGCCGCCATCCATTCTGCAATAGGCGTGCGTCCACCACGGACATCATCCGCGCCGGTGTGAACACATGCTGCCAGATGCGTTCGGTCACCCTGACGCCCTCGTCCGTGACGGAAAAATCCAACCGCAACCGTGAACCTTCCGGCAACCACGGCGGCACGGGCAATTCCCGCCCCGATGCTTGAGATGCCGCCAGAAAGCGAAGCGTGGAGATACTGCCAGCCGTGCGCCCAGAACCGACGTCCTGCATCTGCACCACCCATTGTTCGCCGCCGATCGTGCCGGAAAGGACCAACTGCCCGGGCAGCACGTTCAAGTCGACCAACCCCGGTTGCTGCCCCGACAGGTGGCGAATCAAGTCCGGCACTTTCATCGGCGCGTCAAACACAAGGACCTCGGCCGGGTATCCGTATAGCCACAACCGATCGGCCAGCAGCGCATGACGCGCACCATCAGGAAGCCGCAGCCGGCTTAGTGACGACGCGCCGGATTTGGCCACCGTTTGATCATCCAACGCCGGCGCGGCTATCAGCCCCGTTGCACACGCCATCAAACCGCCGGCCAGCATCAGCCGGCACGAATCAGCAAAGGCGCGCCCCTTCCAGCGGCAGCACGCAAGCCTGTACGCGTTCATCGATTTTTCCCCCCACGTCTGCCCAACCGGTCCGCGGGCACCACGTCTTCCCACGCCGACAGCCAGTCCGTCGACAACGAAGACCTGCCCCACGGACCGTCCATGCGTTGCGCTAGCGCCCCCACCCGACGCGCCTGCGTCAGCGACCCGCGCTCAGCCTGTCGCCAAGCGGTGGGCGCATTGGCGATTCGACGACGCGCATCGGCATCCCCGTCGGCATGCCCTGCACCTATCGCCACCCGGGTCTGGCGGATGATCGGCAGCGCGAACACGGCATCGACGCGCAACGGCGCGGCCTGTGCCTGCACCGACAACAATTGCAATCCCACGCCAAACCACTCATCCTGCAACGCACTCAAGCCGGGCATCGCGATACCTCGCAACGTCTTGGCCTGCCTTGTCAGCACCATAGATGCGTAAGACCCATTCGGCGCCAGCGGCTGCCCCAGCGCTCCGGACATCACCGCCTTGCGGCTGGCCTGGGACATCTGCTGCGCGGCAAATTGCAGGCCGCCGATGCCCGCCACGGCCCAAACCATCACCGCCATTAGCGGCAACAGCAACAGCGCTTCCAACATGGCTTGGCCTTGCTGACGAACGATGCGCCGTTTCCTCATTCGCATCATCGTCATGGCGATCTCCTGGCAAGCAAGGCTTCCTGAGAATTGACAGCGGACAAACGCGCTTGCCAATAAGGCCGAAACAACGTGGCGAGTTCGCCGCGCCCGTCGGCGCGTTGTTCGGGCCGCAGGAAATAGGTCTCTGCGGCGCTGGTTACCGTGATGGCGCCCGTCCGTCCCACGCCTCCGTACTGGAACAGGCCGCCTGGCGACGCCAGCGCGCTGCCCGCATCCGTGGTTTTCAACACACCGCCCGCAAGGCTTACTTCGACCGCAAAGCGCAGGGAATCGCCCATGCGTGACGCGGCAACCTCGCGAAACGCGGGTAACCCCCTTCCCGGCCATCGCTGCGCGGATGCCATCGCGTAGGAATTGGCCATGGGATTCGTGATGCCGCTGACCAGGTCCCACGACGTCGATTGCTCTACCCACCGCCAGAAATCTTCTTGCGAAAAGTCCACGGGCGGTTCTTCAACGTATTCCACGCCTTCAGGCGCCTTGCTCTTCTGGCCTTGCACGGTGCCCCATCCCATTGCGTACTCCCGGTAGTAGCAACCGATCCAGCGGTTGGACCGCAGGGCATGGAATGACTGCGTGTCCAAAGCCCCCCACCGGCCATCCGGCCCAAGCCAGGTCGACCCCCGACGGCGTAGTTCGTGGCGAAAGAACGGGCAACGAGTACTGACCGGCCATGGGTTGCGCCGCGTGTAGTTTCTTTTCTTCAGGAACCCGAAACGCTCGGCCGCCTGCTCGACCGCCGGCCGCAGGCCCGATTTGCGGGTAGCGAGGCGGCGTTCAATGAATCCCGGCCATGCGTCCGACAGCATCTGCAGCGTCAACGCTTGCGCGCCGGCGCTTCCCTCCGAGTCGTCTTCCGAGAAATTGGCGACAAGCACCTTGCGCATGACACGGTCGCGGGATGTCGGCAGATTGGCCATGGCGGACGCCGCAGCCGTGTCCAGCACCTGATACACAACTCGATCATGTTGTGCGAAGGCGCCGGCCAATCGCGCCTCGGCGTCCGGCAGCGCCTGGCCCGCCCGATAGGCCAGCCCCATGTCGGGGCCAAACAGCATCGCGATCAGGCTGACGGGTGGGTTGCCACGGTTGCGCTGTCCCTGCAACGCGCGGCCGTACTGCGCGGACGCGGCCAGCGTCACCAGATGCGCCATCGCAACCTGATGCGCAATCTGCGTGCGGTTGACATACGCGATGGCGTTAAGCGTGCGCGCTTGTTCAAGCGCGCCGCTATAGGCGGCCGCATCCGCGGCGTGCGTCAGCCGGACTCTGCCTTCGACGGTCTGGCCCAGGTTGTAAAGCACAACCAGGGACACCACGGCGACCGTCACGATCAGCATGCCCAAGACCAAGGCTTGGCCATGCTGACGGGCGGCGTGCGTACGCCCCGGCAGCGTCACTTCGCATCCGCCGCGTTGCCGGTAAAGGACTTGAGCGAACGCGCCTTGGTCTGAGCCGCAGCCTTCTGCGCCGCCTGCTGCGCGGCGCGGCTTTGCGTGCTGCCGTCTTCGCCCGCAAGTTCGCGGGCCATGGCGGCGGTTTGCGAACGCACGACTTGCCCGAAATACTGATAGACGGCGATAGCAGCCACCGCGACCAGCGCGACGACCACAATATATTCCGTCATGCCTTGGCCCAACTGACGCTTACGAATGCCCCACATAGCTGCTCTCCGATGCATTGAATGTGGGACTCAGTGTCGGTGCGGCAGGCAGGGGCGACAATTCGCAGATGCCGAGGCGGGCAAAACGGGCACGGGTGCATTGACACTCCGGAATACCGCTGCCCAGGCGGCAAGAGAGTCGGTCGCGCAGCCTCATGCCACAGGACATTCCTGGATTAATCCCCCGACCTGGAAATCTTGTAACCCGCTAATTTTTCAGGGTTTTCCCTATTGTCGAGACCATACCCCGGCAGTAGATTGGAGTTGCCGGGCTGTCTGACACCCATCGCGTGCGAAGCCGGGCAGGAGCGCCTCAGACTCATCTTGAGCTGGGGCGCTCTTCCATTTCTACGCTAGTTTTTCGCGCGTCCCGCGCATTTTCCGCTTAGGTTCATGACCCGTTCCGCACCAGGTTCGGCATACCGCAAGCCTAGCCGGCCGCCGGTCGATTGTCTGCGGGGCGCCCCAGTTGCGACATGTCCAATCGGCGAAACACCCAGGCCGACAACAGCGTAATCACCCCCACGCAGACGAAGCTCAGCGTGAATGCGCGGCCCAGGGCTGCCTGGTTCTCGCCCGAGAACATGCCGACCAGGCCTCCCCCGATCGTCACGCCCAACCCGATGGCCAACATCTGGATCATCGAAAACAAGCTGTTGCCGCTAGCCGCGTCCCGCTTGCTCAAACCTTTCAAGGTCACGCTGTTCATGGCCGCGAACTGCATGGAATTGGTCGCCCCAAACAACGCAAGCTGCGCCACCTGGAGCGCGAGCGGCCACCCGGCAGAAATCGCGGCGAAGGAAACAATCGACGCGCCTACCAGCAGCGTGTTGACCAGCAAAAAGGTGTCGTATCCGTATCGACGCACCAGGGGCGCAATCCAGGGCTTGGATATCGTGCCGGCAATTGCGGCGGGCAGCATCATAAGCCCCGACTGCAACGGGCTATAGCCCAGTTGCAATTGCAGTAGTAGCGGCAGCAGGAACGGCACGGCACTGCTGCCGATGCGGCAGGCCAGATTTCCGACCAGTCCCACACTGAAATTGGGTTCGCGAAACAGCCGCAACCGGAAGAGCGGATTTTGACGCTTGCGGGCATGGACCACATACAGCAGTACGGTCAACACGCTAAGCGCGAACAAGCCAGCCGACCAGGCCATGCGCCCATCACCCGCAGGCAGGTCCAGCCCCAGCGAAAACGACACCATGCACAGCGACAACAAGGTGCAGCCCAGCACATCGAACGGCGCCACGTCAGACAACGCGTCTTCAGGCAAGTATCTCCGCACCGCGAGCAAGCCCGCAATTCCGATCGGCACATTGATCATGAAGATCCAATGCCAGCTTGCCACTTGCACCAGCAACCCGCCCAATGTCGGGCCAAAAATAGGACCGATCTGCCCCGCGATCGACACAAAAGCCAAAGCGGAGATGTATTGATCGCCTGGCACCGTGCGCAGCACCGCCAAACGGCCAATCGGCAACAGCATGGAACCGCCCACGCCTTGAACCACTCGCGCGATCGTCAACTGCGTCAAGGTCTGCGCCATGCCGCAAAACACCGACCCTGCCGCGAATATCAAGATCGCCGCCAAGTACACCCGGCGGGTGCCGTACCGGTCTGCCAACCAGCCGGAGGCCGGCGTCAGCATGGCCATTGTCAATGTGTACGCCACCACGACGGGCTTGAGCGCAAGCACGTCCTCACCCAGGCTGCGCGCCATGGACGGCAGCGCCGTGTTGACGATCGTGGTGTCCAGCGTCTGCATGAAAAAGCAGGCCGCGACGACCCAAAGCAGGGCCTGCCGGGATGAAGGTTTAGCCATGCGCAAATCGTACTGCGCGAATGCCGACGGACCGCTGACAGGCAGCGCTATCCCATCGCCTGCCGGATCCCAAAGAAAGGGAATGGCCCCGTTTTTTTGTGGAATATACTGTATATACAAACAGTGTTTTTCATCATGCCGTTCAAAGCCCCCCTCACCCACGCCGACCTACGCAACATCCGCGAGCGCCAGCCCTGGAACGCCGACGTCATCGCTCTGCTATGGGAGGTCAAGCGGCTCCGGTCCGTGCTGCTACGCGCGTATCAACTCTCGGCCGACCTGAAGCGGCCAGCCGGCGTGACCGGTGAACTCTACGATGATTTCATGAAGGGCTTGCGGGATGAGCCCTGTGTCCACGAACGGGACGGAATGACCGCATCATTGCTGGAAGTGTCGGATAAGGTCAGCAAGGGTATGGCGCCGCGCTAGGCGTCATCGCCGCAATGCAGCATCCCTTCAAGCGTTCGCACCCACCTGACATTCCCGTTCCTCGCCATATCCGAACGGCCAACGCCGCTTATTCGGCTCGGGTGACGGTTTCTCACTATTCATACTCGACATCCAATTTTTGAATAACGGAATCCTAGCCGTTTATTCGTAACAGCAATGTAAGGGTTCGCAATGATGCCCTTCCGCATTCCCGCTTCACGCCGCCGCAAGCATCCCGAGCGAAACAGCCGCTATTGCCAGCGGCTGCCCGGGCGCAGATTAAGAAATCCCCGCTTCAGGAGGAGACTTGCGTCAGAAACTGCAACCGGATCGGCTCCGCCAAAACGCTGTCCATTTGGGCTTCAAAAGCTTGAAAGTAGGACGTCGCGAAGTGCGCATCCAACGCAGCCTTATCGACGAAAGCTTCGCGCATATAGAACGTTCCCGGCTGATCAGTGAGTTCGAACAACACGTAGTCCAGATTCCCGGGCTCCGCACGCGTTGGTTCTATCAACGCAAGCAGCATTGATTTCAGAATTTCCGCCTTTCCGGGTTTAGCCTTCAGAATAGCGATGGATACGAGCTTTTGGTTGCTCATGGTGCCTTTGTCTTTGGAGGATACCGCAGCGTCTAGCGCAGCGCTGCGGACGGGTTGTTGAGCCGAGATAGGAGTGGCCAGAGTCGTGCTCCCCGCGCTCAATAGCGACACGGCAATCAGACGTCCAAGCTGCATGAAGATCCTCTGTAGCGGTGTCCTTATATCCCATGTCGCAACTATGACTCGGATTTGAACGGTGATGGAGAGTCCCCAGTATCTCTGAACAAAAGCGAGCTTTACACACCCCAAAAGAGAAAGCACTTTCAAACGAAAATTGAAAGCCCGTTGCCCTAGCCCATGAAGATCCCTACGCGCCAATCAGTCGCGATGCTGGGAAAGCGGAAGCCCACAACGGCCTGATAACCCCGTCGCGGCGGCTTCTGCGAGCTTGCAGAACCAAACAGGCCTTTTCGCCGTAGTCCCGCGCATCCAGTCATGCTGAAATCTGTCCGCCACAAACGGCCGGCCCCGGTGGCAGCCTCGGCTGCAATTTCATTGGGCACCTAGCGCATCAGGCGCTGTGTAAGCAAGTCGTGCCGGGCATGCTAGGAATGATGGAAACGTCCAATAAGCAGCGCCAGGGCATGCCCCCTAAAAGAGAGAACTCCTATCGTGCGGCAGGGCTGAAGTCAGCGCCCAATCGAGCGCTGTCCATAACCTGTCGAACGACGGTAGGCCTCTGAATGACATCCAAAAATCATTCCAAATTCCGGGTGATGGATGCCAGCTTCATTCCATGGCTCCATCATCGCTCCTTTGGGACGCTCCTACAGGACACTTTCGCGCTCGTTATCTCCAGCTGAAAGCGGGTAGATAGAAAGCGAGCAAACCGCACTTGATCCCGCATCAATTCTAGATGCAGGATCGTTGGATCCGATTGATTAACGAGGAGCATAAGCACCTTGTTTTCAATATTCTCAAAAGGGAGGAGCGTCATACGCGGATGCCGAGTAGGCCAGTTCAACAACACCAGCCGCCCTCCTGCCACCTCCCATGCCTCAGGCCTTTGTTTGCGTACGGTCTCGAGGATGTTTGTCCGCAGCTGTTCGGGGCTAGCCGTCACAAGGAGGATCATTTCGTCTCAAAGGAATAGTTCGGTGCCGAATTCTTCCATAGCCCTTAGCGAGCGATAATCAAGGACGGCTAATACGGCACATAAGCGGCGTATCCGAGACAGATCAACGTAAATAATGAGACGACCCCTTCTATTCCCATAGCCCTGACGCGACGGCTTCGGAGGTTATCGTCCGTTGCACCGAGCCGGTCAATAACGCCTGCTTCCATCTCACTGTTCGCTTGGCAGAGCCCCACGCAGATCGGAATGCCTGATTTCTTTGGGCAGCGCTCTTGGGTCGGAATGGCTGATCTCGATCTTAGCGTCGATGATGCAGCAGATTCTCAGCCAATGGCCGAGTAAGGGACGATCGATTCAATGACGAATTTTCCAGCGCGTCCGATGCAACATCAGCAAGTCAATGCTATATTAATCGGCAATCCGATGTCGCTGGGTATCAGAATTCCGATATACAGGTATTTGGATAACGCCTTCGCTCCGCTCGCCGAGTAGCGAAACTTAAACAGGCCGCCGCCAAAAAGCCGGATGGCTCAGCCCACGCTGTCCGAGTTGGAGAATGACGCATATCTTCCGTCAACGTTCACCCCACGGCTGGCGCATGCCTATGGGGTGTCCGCACGTTGGTTCGCCGACGGCGCGGCCCTGGTTGAAGTCCCCTTGCAGTCACGCAATGATCAGCCGCTGGATTGGGTTACCGCCACCCTCCTTAGCGCATATTGGAGGCTGCTCGGATGATCATCGCTGGCGAGTTGATCCAACCGCCTCGACACTAAAAGCACTTAAGAACCCAGCGCCCTTTTGGCTTACGAAAGGCGATTTACGCGTAGTGAAGTCGTAGCAGAAAAAAATTTAGCTCGCTCATGACTAAATGTTTCTATTAATTTTAACTAGTACGAAGGAGATTTGAGGTATGGCACTTATCGCTTGTAGGGAATGCAAAACCGCTGTGAGTGATCAAGCGTTGAAATGCCCTTCCTGTGGATTTCAGTTGCGCAAACCGAAACGTAGTTTCATCGGCAAGCTGTTCAAGCTACTTTTCATCGCATTCAACATCCTCATGGCCTTCTGGCTTGTCACGGGCATGGGAGCAGCGGGCGAACAGATTTCGTCGGCCACGTCTGAAGCAGGGCGCGCCGGGGCCACCATCGGGACCGGCATCGGCGCGTTCATGGTCCTTACGCTGTGGGTGATCGGAGACGTCATCCTTGGCGCCCTGGTCTTCTTCACTCGCCCCAGAACGTAAGCGATCCCTGTGCTGCATAACCGCCCGAAATGGGCGGTTTTTTTTGGCGAACAAAAAAATACCAGTAAGCCGATTGGCGGTTGATATTGATTTGCCGATATTTTGGCCCGAGCTTCCGATCAACAACAAAGGCGGAACACCAACCTGTTCGATGGCCGCAATACGGTCGCCTTTGGCGAAGCCTTGAATGGCGGGCCCAGACTACTACTGTAGGCACTGGCCATCTGCGCTTTCACGACCTGCGGCATAGCGCAGCGGCGCCATGATTAACGCCAAGGTCAACCTCTACACGGGTCGGGGCAATGCTCGGGCACGAGTCAGCAGCAGTACACAGCGCTACCTACCTCGGATATCAGGGCTGCTATAGGCTCAGAATTGCCAGCGCACTTCTATGCGTCCGGTATGGTCCTGGTTGGCGCTGGCGTACTGACCAGCGTAGGCTACGCCGATGGTGGCGCCGCGACTGACGGCTAGGTCGGCACCCAGCTCCACCAATGCCGCGTCGCGGCTGATCGGCGCGCCAGTAACGGTAAATGCCTGGCCCGCGTCGAATGCCAAGCGCGACACCGGCGTCAAATCGCCGAACGCGTGCCGCCATCCTAGGCCTGCCGTCACCGAGCCCGCCATCGTACCCAACGTCACGGCCTGCTTGCCCCTCAGGCCGAGAGTCGTCGTGGTGGTGTCGTTCTTGCTCGACTCCCCCGACAAGGCTGCGCTGCCGCCGGACTCGCTGAAGCCGCGCAAGCGCTGGCCTGCCCAGGCGATGCCGGCGTAGGGTTCCAATGTCAGGCCGTTGACTGCACCGACGGCGTAGCCCAACTCCGTAAAGACCTGTGTGGTGTTGCCGTCGTAGTCCGCCGTCAGAGTCTGGTCCAGCCCACCCGAGCCGATCTGGCGACGGGTGTGGATGTCATGCCAGGAATATGCCGCGCCCGCCAGCACGTTGAGCTTCCCCGCGCCAAGGGCGAAGGCTTTGCCGCCGTACAGAATTGCGCTATAGCTGGAAATGTCGGCCCGGGACGCGCGGTCGTCCACTGACAGCCGAGAATCTGTATAGCCCACCGCGCCGCCAAGCCGCCAGCCGCCGCCGAAGCCTCGATCCGCACCCGCAATCACACCACCGGTATGCTGGCGCGCCGCTGCGTTGTTCCCGGTAGCGCCAGTGTTTTGCCAATTCCCTACAAGTTGAGCGCAGGCCGGACGTGCCTGCGATACAGGCAATGCCGAGACCGGCGGCGCCGCATCGCTGACACCTGCAGCCGCCGTCGGCGCACCAGCCGCGCTGCCGGCGGCCAGGTTGCCACGCAACTGGTCCAACGGAGTGTTGCGTACCGTGCCCGAGAGGTTATTCAGGCCGGATGCCACGGTGGCATGCGCCTCGCCAGAAAGAGCCGAGAAGAAGCCTTGCGGAGCGCCAACCGGTAGGCTGATTGCCGCGCCATAGAGGCTGTTTGACGCATGCATCGTTTCAACTGCATTGGCCACCGCCCGTGCGTTCTTTCCCGACACAACATCCGCGAATCGCAAAAGGGTACCTCCGCCCGGCGCTGGACCGATGACTCCGGAATCGCCTGGAGTGCCAGGGTCAACGGGGGTGCCAGGATCGACGGGGATGCTCGGATCAACAGGGGTGCCCGGATCGACGGGCAGGGTGATCTTGCGGTTCAGTGTCAAAGTAACTGCTTTGTCGTCCGCCGAGTACGACAGCGACGGCGTAAGGTAGGCCAGGTCGCTAGTTGCGCTGGCAAACCGCGAGCCTCCCAAAGTGCCCGCCGCGGTCAATACGACTTGGCTGAACCGCTCGCTGTACGCGCCTGGCTGCGCCCGCACCTGAACCGTGGCGCCCGTCAGCACCGCCCGCCCGCTGACGTCCAGCCTGTCGAAAACAGTGGGCGTGGCCCGCACGGAAAACACCCCGCTTGTACCGAAACTCAAGCTACCACCAATGGCGGCGGTGGCGGTCGATCCGCCGATGAACTGCAGCCGGTTGCCCGTACCAGACAGCACGACGTTGCCGGCCGTGACAGATCCTTGTCCCAACGCAAGGGTATTGCCGTTGCCGGACATCAGGATCGCCTCCGCACGGCTACCGTCCCCGCTGACCCCGGCCATGATCGTGCCGTGCTGGACCACCACACTGCCGTTGCCGCTCACCCGCACCCCGACGCCACCCACGCCTGTGGACCCGATTGAGCCGCTGGCGCCACCGTTGCCGCCACGAATGTCGCCTGTATTGGTCAGGCGCTGGTTGTCCTTCATCAGCGCTACCCCGATGCCGCCATCCCCCCCACGACCGGAAATCGTCTTGGACTGACCATTGTCCATGCAGGTGATCTCCCCCCGCTGCCGCCCCCGCCACCCCAGATCGCCCCCTGATTCTCGATCTGCCCGCCTGGACCCTCGACCGAAAGTCCGAACCCCCCGGCGCCGCCACAGGCATCGAACGGATTGGCGCTATAGGACGGCAGACCGGTCGCATCAATCGTGCCTCCTCCCCCGCCGCCGCCGCCTCCGCCACTCACGACGACGGCGCTACCAGTGCTGAAACCGCCTGTGACCATCGCGTGATCTCCCGCTTCGCCGGCACCCCAAGCGTCCAACCCGCTATCCCCAACGAACCCGCCCCAGACACTGATTGGCGAAGAGGCTCTGCCGTTTCTACCTGGATTGCCGTACGCCCCGCCATCGCCCAGAGACAAGGGCCCGCCTTGGGACGCGCCCCCTGGTGATGTCGGACCCGCTCCCGTGCCGCCCGCGCCAGCCGCGAAAACGGGATGGACACCACAGACCGCGATCGCAGCCAGCGCCAGTGTCAACGGCAAGGGATATAGACGCTCTGATGCCATCGACAATCCTGGATTCAATTGTTATTAAGGAGCGTTAGTAGAGCCTGGGGGCAGAAGGCTCAAATTGATGTCAGGCATCTGTAACCGCGGCGAGTGCCACGGCCCCCGCTCGCCCTCAGCCGTCGCCCCTCCCGCTAAACGGTGACTAGGCGATGATCGCTTGGAAGGGTCGACGGTGGGCGCCTACCTGATTTGCCGAATGTAGTGGACGGCCTGAGCAGCGGGAACGACGTTGCTGCCATCTGGTACCGCACCGGCACCGCCGTTATATCGGTCAAGTATGGCGGGTTCCGCACTCCCCCCTTGCCGCTGCGGCCCTATGACCTTGGTTCATGGTTTTGCCTCGTTTACTTGCGGTGGGCATTTGTCTCGAACTGTAACAGAACCTAGCGCGCTGGCCGGCATCGCGTTCTCGACCTTCGTGGAAGCTGGCGAGGCTTTGCTGCGCGTCATCCGTGAGCGCCAGTCATGGAACGCCGACGTGATCACCCTTCTATGGGAAGTCGAACGTCTGCGCTCGGTCGTGCGGCGCGCCTACCAGCTGTCTGGCGACTTCAAGCGGCCGGCCGGCATCACCGGAAGCATCTACGACGACTTCATGCAGGCGTTGCGGGAAGAGCCTTGCGTACCCACTTAAGATATTTCCGATGGTCGACGTATTCCGCGCGGTTGCTTCCGCGTTGTGGGCCATGTCTTGCTCCATTTGCACGACGCGCGCGTGCAATGACTTGATGAGCGCATCGGACAGATGTTCGTCAGTCATGGCATTTCCTTTGAAGCGACAACATCGCGTCCCTATAGACGAAAAAAACCACTGAAGCGGGCTGGTTGACTTGGCTTTCGCGGACTTCTCTTACAATCCGTCATCGTGACCACTCGTCCCGAAAGCCTTTGGAAGAGTCAGGAGAAATTCAGCAATGGCATTGCCACAAGAAAAGCCGGGATACCGAGCGGATATAGACGGCCTTCGGGCAGTCGCCGTTCTCGCTGTGGTGGTGTTCCATCTAAACAAATCCTGGCTGCCTGGCGGGTTCGTTGGAGTCGATATCTTCTTCGTAATTTCAGGATTTCTAATTACAGGAATTCTGTCGCGAAAGATCGAAAGTGGGTCGTTTTCGTTTGCGGACTTTTATTTGTCCCGCGCTCGTCGAATCCTGCCCGCAGCGTATTTCTGCATTGCCATCACGCTCCTGATGGGCACCATTTTCATGTTGCCTGCTGATGCGACCACGCTCGCGGCCTCGGCCGGTCTGAGCACGATTTCCGCGGCAAATTTCTACTTCTGGAAGTTCCTGGACACCAGCTATTTTGCGGCCCCGTCCGAGACTATTCCGCTCTTGCACCTATGGTCCCTCGCCGTGGAAGAGCAGTTCTATCTGTTTTGGCCTCTAGTGCTATTGGCAGCCTTCCATTGGACGAAACCAGCCACACGAATCATCATCTTCGTCGTAATGATGGCGGCCAGTTTTTACGTTGGGCAGGCTTTCCTACAGACTGACCCCTCGTTTTCCTACTACATGCTCCCCGCCCGAGCGGGTGAGCTAATCATAGGTGCGCTGACATATTTTTCGGTCAACCGGGTTGGCCGTCTACCCCATGCGTTGTCCGAAGTCATGGCTATCATTGGCGCGGCACTTGTGGCGTTCTCCGTCGTCTTTCTGAGTGAAAGCAACGGATTTCCCGGATACGCTGCTGTCCCACCGACCCTTGGCGCCGGTTTAGTGATTTTGGGCGGGACGACGCGGCCCACATTGGTAAGCCGCGTCTTGGGCCTACGCCCGCTCGTCGCAGTGGGCCTCGTTTCGTTCTCTTTGTATCTCTGGCACTGGCCAGTCATGGCGTTCTACCGCTATGCGTACGGTGCGCCAACCCCCAAGGGCTACATTACCTGCGTCCTTCTAATGGCGTTCATGACGCTGGTCTCGTACTTTTTTGTCGAACGCAAATTTCGCACAGCACGTAGTGTGACTTTCTTGAGGCCATCACTCAAGTTCGCAGCAGTTACTGCCTTCCTCGCCTCAGTGTCGCTCTATGTATTCATGACGGGTGGGGCCAGCACTCTCGCCAAACCAGTCGACTACGTAGCCAGGCTTAATGCTCTGGACCAAGATACAAAGCCCGCAGGAAACTACGCCTTCAATTGCCAGATGGCAACCTTCGCTCCAGTAGTCCTAAGAGAGCCACGCTGCATTCTGGGCGACAAAAGCGCTCCTGTTAAAACCCTTCTATGGGGAGACTCGCACGCAGCGCATTTCGTTGGATTCTTCAAGGCGGTCGCTGAACAGCAGCACGTCGCGATACGAAATGCGTCCGTATCGAGTTGCCCTCCCATATTCAAAAATTCACGCAGCTACACAATCGCCGCGATTAGGCAGACTTGCGCGGATTTCAACGATGCCATTGAAAGGGATCTCGACTCTTACGACACTATCATCCTCGGCAGCCATTGGTTCGGAATTGACTCTGGCAACGCACGCTCGGACATTGAAGCTACCGTGGCAGAGGTGAGCGCACGTGTTCGCCAGGTAATCGTGGCACTAAACATTCCAATTTTCCCCACGTTCGATCGTCAGTGTGACCGCAAGGCTCTCATGATCCCCGGCATAGACTGCCACTTGGAGCGAGAGAGAGACGTCGGGTTTGAAGTCAGCATCAACCGATTTCTTTCAACCATGGCAAGGAAATATCCCAACGTAACTGTTTTGGATGCGCGCGACTATCTATGCGATGAGAGGAGCTGTACGCCCCGGTTTCTCAACCAATCAGCGTACTTTGACGGCATCCACCTAAGTCTTGCAGGCTCAGAACGACTCGGCGTAGCGGCTGTAGCGAAGGGCCAACTCCCCTTTAATCTGCGGCTGGAATCCTATCAAAGAGGCACTAACCGGGTCGACCCCGATTCGATCAGTGCTCAACTCAAACGCCGGGAATAGACTGACCCTAACCCCGAATTAGTCCGGATCAGAAGTAGAGATTTCCGGCTAGTGACCCTAACCCCGAATTAGTCCGGATCAGAAGTAGAGATTTCCGGCTCATTGAGGTTAGTACTTTGGCCGCTGGCCAAGTGCTGGCGCGCGTATTCAGCAGGTGCCTGCCACTTCAGCGCGGAGTGGGGACGAACCTCGTTATAGTACGTCCGCCAGGCGTCGATTTTCTCCTTGGCGTCGGCAAATGACAAGAACCAGTGGCTGTTCAGGCATTCCTGACGGAAGCGGCCATTGAAGGATTCGCACTGCGCATTGTCCGTCGGCTTGCCGGGCCGGCTGAAGTCGATTTCCACCCCGTTTTCGTATGCCCATTTGTCCATGGCTTTGGAGATGAACTCGCTGCCGTTATCGGTTTTGATGACGCGCGGCAAGCCACGCAGTGCGCATACGCGCCCGAGCGTCGCCACCACATCGCCACCCCGCAGGTTTTGCCCAATGTCGATGGCCAGACACTCTCTGGTGTAATTGTCGACCAGAGTCAACGCACGCAGGCGGCGACCATCGAACAATTGGTCCATGACGAAGTCCATGCTCCAGATGTCATTGATGGCTTGCGCGACCGCTTTGGGTTGGCGACGTTGCGCCGACTTATTGCGCTTGGGGCGCTTGTGCCGCAACGACAAGCCTTGTTCTCGATACAAACGGTAGACCCGTTTGTGGTTGTCTCGATAGCCTTCGCGGCGCAGCATCACGTGTACACGCCGGTATCCGTAGTGAACGCGCGTATGCGCTATCTCGTGGATTCGCATGACCAGCGCGCCACTGTCTCGTCGGCACGATTCGTAGCGATACAACGACCGGGAAATCATGACTGCGGCGCATGCCTTGGTCACGCCGACGCCGTAGCGCTTCATCAGATCATCCACGAGTACGCGGCGCCGCGAAGGCTTCAGAGCTTTTTTGCCAGAACGTCCTGCAACATTGCCTTGTCCAGCGACAGGTCCGCGACCAGGCGCTTAAGGCGATTGCACTCCTCTTCAAGCTGGCGCAGCCGTCGCAACTCCGAGGGGCCAAGCCCGCCGAATTTCTTCTTCCAGTTGTAGAAGGTCGCTTCGCTCACGCCCATCTTGCGGCAGACCTCGGGTACGGCCGTTCCCAGTTCGGCCTGCTTCAGCGCAAAGGCGATTTGCTCTTCGGTGTATTTCGATCTCTTCACGGCATGGCTCCTATTCCATATGGTGAAATCATGCCGGATTTCTCTAATTTAGATCGGTACTAAAAACTGGGTTAGGGTCACCGATCGGTGTTGTACTCGACCCGCCAGTTTTCGATCAAGTCTTTGGCCTGTCGCAGGGACAAGAACCAGTGCTCGTTAAGGCATTCGTCCCGGAACTTGCCGTTGAAACTTTCGATATAAGCGTTCTCCACCGGCTTGTCCGGTCGAATAAACGACAGCTTTACGCCAGCTTGGTAGGCCCAGGCATCCAAGGCTCTTCCGGCGAACTCCGGCCCGTTGTCCACGGTAATAGATCGCGGCAGGCCACGCATTTCAGCCAGCCGTTGCAGCAGGTCTGCGGATGAGGCTTTCCGGGCCGCCAAGTGCGGGCATACAGTTCCCATCCGCCCTTGGCATCTCCCACGGCCGGCAGGTTCCGAGCATCGGTCCACATGAGCAGGCGCGCGAAGCTTGCCGCCAGCACATCGTCCACCTCCAGCGCCGGATGAACGGCCGCGGCAATGGGACCAACTCCCTGGACCGTGCAGACGCGATAGGCATATTCGCGGCTGGCGGGGTGGGTCAGCACACCGCGCACGCCTCCGCCGCGTTCGAACTGCCACAGGCCGCGAGCAGGCCCGTCACCGATCCGCCGGCGGTGCAGGAACCGGCTTTCCTGTAGACCGATCGCCGGCAGCTTGACGCGCGCAGCCGGCGTGTCCATCTTGGCGGGCAGTAGTGCCAGCGCCGGCTTGATGACGGTCTTGGTGATTTCGGAAACGTTCATTGCTTCGGTGTCCTGATGCGCTTGGCCGTCACCGCGGCCACGTAGCAAGCGGCCGACGCGGCGAGCGAGGCATCGCCAGCACGGCCCAAAGCGTGAGATAGATGATGCTGTCCATGGTCATGCCCCTTTGCCGCGAACGCGGTCGATGACGGCCTGCCAGAGCGCAGGGATAGGCACGGCCTGTACCGCTTCCCATGCGCGCGAGACGATGGCCATGCCGAACATGCCCATCAAGAACCCGGCCAGTCCCTCGGGATCCCCAGCACTAACGACAGGTACGGAGAGACGTAGTAGGCGACCAGCGCCCCACTGACGGCCATGCTTACGCGTGCTGGCCAGAAACCTTGCAGGTAGCGCATGGATACCGCCGCGCCCAGCACGCCGGCGAACTTTGCCGCGAGGGCGTCGAAGTCTTGGATGTTCAATCGCGTCCCCTATAGACAAAAAAAGGCCCGTAGAAACGGGCTATGAGTTTTGCGAAGTTCTCTTACAATCCTGGATCGTGACAATTTTCCTATTCGTCATACGGAGCGTAGGAGCAGTTCTGCAATGGCGTTACCACAACAAAAACGAGAATACCGAGCCGATATTGATGGCCTCCGCGCGGTGGCCGTACTTGCCGTAGTAGTCTTTCACGCCTTCCCCAGCCTGCTGAGAGGAGGCTTTGTCGGCGTAGATGTGTTTTTCGTCATCTCCGGATACCTGATCTCCAGAATCATCTTCCGCGGCCTGCAGAATGGGAACTTCAACTTTGCGACCTTTTATGGCCACCGGGTTAAGCGGATTTTCCCAGCCTTGCTTCTGGTATTGGCCTCCTCGTTCGTCGCGGGCTGGTTCGTGCTGCTCCCGCAGGAGTTCACCCAGCTTGGCAAACATATCGCCACTGGCGCAGGATTCGTCCAGAATTTTGCCTTGTGGTTTGAAGACGGCTACTTCAACACGGTGTCCGAGCTCAAACCACTGATGCACCTCTGGTCGCTCGCCGTCGAAGAGCAGTTCTATATCGCCTACCCCATATTGATTTGGTTGCTTTGGCGAGCACGAATCAACTTACTTGTCAGCATCCTTGCCATTGCTTTTGTCTCATTCGCACTCAATGTGACAACCATCTCCACAGATTCGGTCAGGGTTTTCTTTTCCCCGCAGTACCGCTTCTGGGAAATTATGGCGGGTTGCATCTTGAGTTATATCCAAGTCTTTCGGAATTCATGGACTGCCGCCTTAGTACGGGCTTGTCGTAAACATGTGCCAACGGGCCAGCAAGGCGGCAGACTTAATGACCTCGCCTCGCTGGGGGGACTTTTCCTTATCCTCGCTACAGCAGGCGCGGTCAGCAAACAGGTGCTGTTCCCCGGATGGTGGGCACTACCTCCGGTTGTTGGTGCGTGTCTTCTAATTGCCGCCGGCCCTCAAGCGTTGGTCAACCGGACGATACTGTCGCACCGGCTCGCCGTGTTCTTCGGCTTGATCAGCTACCCGTTGTACCTTTGGCACTGGCCACTACTTTCGTTTGCCCGCATCGTTGAATCCTCCACTCCTAGCCCAGCCATCCGGGCAAGCGCGGTGGTCATTGCCATAGCGTTGGCTTGGCTGACTTACAGGTTCATTGAACGGCCGATCCGCTACGGCGACCGCCAGTCGTTTGCCACACCTGCACTTTGCGGTCTGATGATCGTTGTCGCTGGTGTTGGCTACGCGACAAATTTCAATGGCGGGTTCAGCTTCCGGCAAGAGCGATTGATTGAAGCCAACTCCCAGTTTGGCTGGGACGGCCTGATCTTCAACCAAGATTGCGCCAATGCATTTCCGCAATTGGCCGGCGAGCACTGCAATCTCTCGAAGCGCGCTGAACCAACGATCGCCCTTTTGGGAGACTCGCATAGCAATGCACTCTATCCAGGGCTCGCCAAAGTTGCGGATTCCAATGATGAAGTGATTGTCAATTTCGCCAGGGGAGGTTGCACTCCCTTCTTCGACGTATCCTCCTTCGAGCGAGGCAAGACGGACTATTGCGCGGACTATACGAATCGCGCACTGGCGTTTAGCGAAAGCCACCCATCCGTCCGTACGATAGTCCTCTCTTCCCGGGGCCCCTTGTACACCACGGGAAAGGGCTACAACGAGGGATATGATTGGGTACTGACGTCACCGGACGCGCCCAAGGCTGCGAACTTCAGCGAGGTGTTTGAAGCTGGGATGCGCAAGACCTTCTCGCGCCTGTCGAAGTCCGGCAAGACGATCATTTTTGTGATTGACGTTCCTGAAATGGGGTTCGACCCTCGCGCTTGTGTGCCCGCCCGCCCATGGTCGATTACGGGCAAAGCCAAGGAACCGTGTGCTATTCAAAGGTCCGAATACGATCAACGAAACGCTGCCTATCTGGCCGTCGTCGAAAAAGTCGCGGCGAACTTCCCAACTGTGAAGGTTGTCGACCCTAGCCGGACCCTCTGCGACGACGAATATTGCTGGGCCATAAGGAATGGGAAGCTTGCCTACCGAGATGACAACCATCTTTCTGTATATGGTTCGTCCATCGTTGCTCAGCAGATCTTTTCAAACGTCTATCACGGCGTGGCCGCTCGGTGAATTCGCAGCCGTATTAAGAGGGGGATACAGGCCACTGAACCCCCGCTGGATGCCCCTCTTGGTCCTCTGCGCGGTTTAGAAGCACTCGGTACATCTCCCACTGACGCAACAACGCCGTCTCCTCCTCTGTCGCAATTCCCAGTGAGGTTGAACCGCCTAGTGAACTAAGCGGCTTTGGTCATCACTTCCTTTGGAAGGGTGGTGACCAAAGAAAAAGCCGGCGGTCAGCCGGCGTCCGCGGCCTGGTCGTGAGCCCACCCAA
This sequence comes from Achromobacter marplatensis, assembly GCF_049060505.1. Taxonomy (GTDB): domain Bacteria; phylum Pseudomonadota; class Gammaproteobacteria; order Burkholderiales; family Burkholderiaceae_B; genus Achromobacter; species Achromobacter marplatensis_A. The sequence continues at coordinate 107,530 of NZ_JBMGRB010000013.1, read as the reverse complement.
ATTAGTCAGATCGACTCGTCGATTCTCTCGGGCGCTTGCAAACAGGTTGGTATCACCGGGTTTCGTTTCCACGATTTCCGCCATACCTGGGCCTCACGGCATGTGCAGGCCGGAACCCCTTTGATGGTCTTGAAAGAACTGGGCGGTTGGGAACGGATCGAGATGGTGCAGAAGTACGCTCAACTCGCCCCGACCCATCTGGCCCACCACGCCGAGAACGTCAAGATTACGTCAATGTCGGCGCTGGAAACGAAACAGCCGCCATTGCTGGCGGCTGTAGTTGCCTGATTTCTCAGGACTTTTTGGTAGGCCCCCCGAGAGTCGAACTCGGCACCAACGGATTATGAGTCCGCTGCTCTAACCAGGCATGAGCTAGAGGCCCAGGAAATGATTACTGCCCTTCCAGGAAGCTCTTCAGCTTGTCGGCCCGGCTGGGGTGACGCAGCTTACGCAGCGCTTTAGCCTCTATTTGGCGAATGCGCTCACGCGTGACGTCGAATTGCTTGCCCACTTCTTCCAGGGTCTGGTCGGTGCTCATTTCGATGCCGAAACGCATACGCAGAACCTTGGCTTCACGCGGGGTGAGAGAGTCTAGCACTTCCTTGACCACATCACGCATGGAGCCGTGCAGAGCCGCGTCGGAAGGCGCCAGGGTGGACGTGTCTTCGATGAAATCGCCCAGGTGCGAGTCGTCGTCGTCACCGATCGGCGTTTCCATCGAGATCGGTTCTTTCGCGATCTTCAGGATCTTGCGGATCTTGTCTTCCGGCATGTCCATCTTCTGCGCCAGGGTCGCGGGATCCGGCTCGGCGCCGGTTTCCTGCAGAATCTGACGGCTGATCCGGTTCATCTTGTTGATCGTTTCGATCATGTGAACCGGGATACGGATGGTGCGCGCCTGGTCGGCGATCGAACGCGTGATGGCCTGACGGATCCACCACGTGGCGTACGTCGAAAACTTGTAGCCGCGGCGGTACTCGAACTTGTCCACGGCCTTCATCAAGCCGATGTTGCCTTCCTGGATCAGATCCAGAAACTGCAGGCCACGGTTCGTGTACTTCTTGGCAATCGAGATCACCAGGCGCAGGTTGGCCTCGGTCATTTCGCGCTTGGCCTTGCGGGCCTTGGCTTCGCCGGTGGCCATGCGCTTGTTGACGTCTTTCAGATCCTTCAGCGGCAGCACGACGCGCGTTTGCAGGTCGATCAGCTTTTGCTGCAATTCCTGCACTGCGGGAATCTGGCGTTCCAGCGTCTCGGCGTAGGGATGGCCGGCAGCGACTTCGTCCATCACCCACTGCAGGTTGGTTTCATTGCCCGGGAAGACCTTGATGAAGTGCGTGCGCGGCATGCCGGCACGGTCCACACACGTGTGCAGAACGGCGCGCTCAAGCTGGCGCACTTCTTCAACCTGGTTGCGCAACGTGTCGGCCAGCTTTTCGACCATCTTGGCCGTAAAGCGGATGCCCATCAGCTCGTTCTGGATGGATTCCTGGGCGCGCACGTAGATGTCCGACTTGTAGCCGTCCTTCTCGTACGACAGGCGCATCTTGTCGAACTGCTTGCTGACCTCGTCGAACTTGGCCAACGCCTTTACGCGCAGGTCTTCCAGCTGCTTGCTGGACATACCGCCCGCGGGGCCGTCGTCGCTTTCGTCTTCGTCGGCGGTAACGCCGGCGCCGGCGTATTCTTCGCCGTCTTCCGGATCCACCAGGCCATCGACGACTTCATCAATCTGCGCTTGGCCTTCCCGCACGCGCAGGATGTGGGCCAGGATCTCGTTGATGGTGGTCGGGCAGGCCGAGATGGCCATGACCATGTGCTTCAGACCGTCTTCGATACGCTTGGCGATTTCGATTTCGCCTTCGCGGGTCAGCAGTTCGACCGAACCCATTTCGCGCATGTACATGCGGACGGGGTCGGTGGTGCGGCCGAAATCGGAGTCGACGGTGGTCAGCGCGGCTTCGGCTTCGTCTTCGACGTCGTCGTCGTTGGACGCGACCGGCGCATTTTCGCTCATCAGCAGCGTTTCGGCGTCGGGAGCTTGGTCGTAGACCGCGATGCCCATGTCGCTGAACGTGCTAATGATGCCGTCGATCGCTTCGGCGTCAACCAGGTCGTCAGGCAGATGATCGTTGATTTCGCCGTAGGTCAGGTAGCCGCGGTCCTTGCCCAGCTTGATCAGCTGCTTCAGGCGGTTGCGGCGTGCTTCGTACTCTTCCGGCGTGACGGGGCCACGGGCGATCAGATCCTTGGGATCCGCCTTGCCGCGCTTGCCGCCGCGCTTGGGCGGCTTCAGGTCAGGCAGCACTTCGCCTTCGCCGTCCATCGTGTCGTCGAAACCATCGCCGTCGTTATTGGCGTTCTTGGCGGGGCGGCCCGGGCGGCGACCGCTGGGCACCGGACCCGAACGGGGCGCGCTGCCGCCCACCAAGTCGGCGAGCTTATCTTCAGCCTTCTTGGCGCGAGCCTTCGTCACTTTTTCGGGCTTATCAGCCGCAGCCGTTTTGGTTGCCTTCTTGGCAGCCGTCTTGGCAGCGGGCTTGGCGACCTTCACCGCCGTTTTGGCGGGCGCTTTTTCCGCCGCCATGCTTACGGCGCGCTTGGCCGCAGGGGCCTTGAGTTCAGCCGCATCAATTGCAGAGGAGGATTTGCCGGTGGATTTGGTCATAGTCGCTTCCGTGGTCGTCGCAACCCGTTTGGGCATGTTGCACCGCATAAAGCCGCCCTGGACGGTGGCCCGGCGCGGCGCAAATACGGGTAAAACTGGTGAATCGGCGGAGTTCATGCGGCTGCGTTGTTCGCAGCGCCAGCTCTTGCGAGCCCGCTTGACGTCGTAGCGGTGCAATACCGTTGGGACGCCTGACGTGCATGACCTCATTCCGCGGCGGATTTCGGGCGTTGGGGGGGCTGCCTGCCTATAAATAGGCTTTGCTTGCTTATGGGGACTTGCCCCTAGCAGCTTATGTAGACACAGCACCCAGACCACTAACGCTACGCGAAACGACACGCCGTTGAACTGCCTGACTCACCGCTCAGCTATCAGCTATATTAATTAACTATGTAACAATTTTGACGCGCGGACCTGATAATTTCTGCGGATCAAATGGCACTACAAATATGGCACTACAAATCTGGCACTACACATCTTCAAAATCTTCAACCGCAGCGTGCCGCCTGCACAAAGGCCTGCAAGCACGTCTTCAAACACGTCTTTAAGCATCTACTACTGGGTTAGATTCCGCCCGCTGCAATAGATTCCATGATCTATTGCGCCAACTCCACATTCGCGCCAGGACTATCAGCAAATTCAGGAATAATTAAGCTGCAATCAACTGAAAACGCACCAATGAAGCATAGAGGCAAACGGAACCCGGGGCACCCCGGGGGTTTTCCCAGCGAGCTTTCCCAGCCGGACCCCCCAGCCGGATCCCCCAGCGGGTTTTCTCGAATTTCTTCCAGGTTTCTTCCAGATTTCCCTCGGGTTTCTCCGGGGTTTCTCCCACCATCTAGCAACCCTGGGCTAGCGGACAACCTTTGATTTTAGCGCATTTAGCGTATCCCGGCACCTTTCAGCGTTGCCATGCGGCTGGATAGCTCCAGGTAGCGCTTGCGCGCCTCGTCCGTCGACAATCCGGCGGCCGCCAACTTGGCCATTTCAAGCTTGGCCGAATCGAATTCAATGCGTCGCAGCGCATCATCCCACTCGGTCTGGGGGTCTGGAAGGTCTTCCTGGGACAGAATATCCGCGCGCAATCCCTTTAGCACCGTGGCCAGGTCCGAATCCGGCTCGGCCGCTTCCAGCAAGGCGCCGACATGGCGCGCGCCGCTGGATTGCGCAAGCATGATCAAGTCCCTTACCAATCCTAGATGGGGGCCATGGTCAATGACTTCAAGCTGCTGGTCTCCCATGGAGTCGACCAATTCAGGATGAGCCAGCAACAAGCCAAGCAAGCGCTTGGCCAACGACGGCATGGTGCGGCGGCCTTCAAAGCCCCCGACGTCGTTGTCTCGACGCCCTTTCCAGTTGCCTTTGCCGCCTTTCCAGTCGCCTTTGCTTTTCCAGTCGCTCTTGCCCTTCCATTCCTGTTTGCCACCAGCGCGCTGACCGCCACCCGCGAATTCACCGCCGCCTTGCGACGCGAATTGGCCGTAATCGGGGAAATCCGGCTCGTCGGCAGGAATGTCATGAAAATCATGTCCGGCAAAGTCATAGCCCATATCCGGGTGACCACCCTCGTGGTCCGGCCCGGAAGATGCTGCTACCTCGCCTGCCGGTTTGGGCGCGGCCGCGGGAGCAAACGGCTTGGCCGGCTGCTGCGCCAGGATCTGCGCCATTTCTTCGGGCGTCAGTTGCACCAGCTTGGCCATTTCCCGCTCGATCTGCACACGCAGCGCACATTCGGGAATCGCCGCCAATAGCGGCTTGGCTTCATGCAGGCAACTTGCGCGCCCTTCGGCCTCGTTCATGTTGTGCCGCGATGCCAGCTCATCCAGCAGGAAGCGCGACAACGCCACGGCATCGGCAAGACAAGCTCGGAACGCTTCGGCACCCAATTCGCGCACATAGGAATCCGGGTCGTGCTCGGATGGCAGGAACAGGAACCGAATTGCAATATCGTCCCGCAGGACGGGCAGGCACGCCTGCAACGCTCGCCAGGCGGCGCGCCGGCCGGCTCCGTCGCCGTCAAAACTGAAAATCACCTTGTCGCTGGCGCGCAGCAGCTTCTTCACGTGATCGGGCGTAGTAGCCGTGCCCAGCGTGGCCACCGCGTTCGCGATGCCTTGCTGCGCCAGGCCGACCACGTCCATATAGCCTTCGACCACGATCACCTGCCCTTCCTGGCGGATGGACTGGCGCGCCTCCCACAAGCCGTAGAGCTCATGGCCCTTCGAAAACAAGGGCGTTTCGGGGGAATTCAGATACTTGGGCTCGCCTTTGCCAATGATGCGTCCGCCGAATCCGATCAGGCTGCCCCGCACGTTGCGGATGGGAAACATGACGCGTTCGCGGAAACGGTCGTAGCGACGACCGTCTTCAGACTCAATGACCAGCCCAGACTCCACCAATGTGGGGTCATCGTAATTGGGAAAAACCTGCGACAGGCCATGGCGGTCGGTACCCGACCACCCCAAGCCGAAATGCGCCGCGATTTCACCGGTCAGGCCGCGCTGCTTCAGATAACGGATCGCCGCTGGCGATGCACGCAACTGCTTCAGATAATGCGCCTGAGCAGCATCCAGCACCTGCGTATGACGGGATTCCTCGGCCTTTCGGCGCACGGATTCCTGCTGCTGGCGTGGACTGCGATTTTCTTCGGGGACCGTCATTCCCGCCGAAGCCGCGAGCGTGCGCACGGCTTCGGGGAAACTGGTGCCCGTATGTTCCATCAGGAAAGTGATGGCACTGCCGTGTGCTCCACAACCGAAGCAGTGATAGAACTGCTTGGTGGGGCTGACAGTGAAGGACGGGCTTTTTTCGTTATGAAAGGGGCACAGGCCAAGCAGGTTGGCCCCACCCTTTCGCAACTGCACATATCGCCCGACTACGTCGACAACGTCGACTCGGGCGAGTAGATCCTGGATGAATGATTCTGGAATCAATAGATTCGGGAATCAAAAATCAATACAGGCGCGGGGGCAGTTGTTGGCTACGGATGCGCTTGTAGTGGCGCTTCACAGCGGCGGCATGCTTGCGCTTGCGCTCGGCCGTGGGCTTCTCATAGAACTCGCGCGAACGCAGCTCGGTGAGCAAACCGGTCTTTTCGATGGTGCGCTTGAAGCGACGCAGAGCGGCTTCAAACGGTTCGTTTTCCTTCAGTCGAACGATAGGCATAAAGTGATTGGCCTGCTTGTAGGGTAACAAAAGTTGATGACAAACCTGGCTTGCTTACCAGCAACGCTGCCGCGGGTCCAGGTCCGCGAAAACACCCCTTCGCCCTATGGGCATGCGCTGGCAGACCAGGCACGCAACCACAACACAAAGGGAGTACCGCGGAAACGAGGAACCTTGGAGCGCAATCCTCCATTACCCGGATTTGCGCTGGCTGTTTCCGTTACCCAAAGACTACCCAAAGAGTAACAAGCCAAGTTCGGTTTAGCGATAACCAGCGATTCTAGCATGGTCATGCCCATTTTGACTACTAGGAGGGACACTTGACGCCTGGAGGCCTGCTGGCGCCCCTCCCATGGCCTACGCGGGGTTTCAGCCCTGGGAACCCTTGCGGATCCAAGCTTCGAGCTGATGCGGACGCAGGCTGTCGTAATCTTCGAACGGCTGGTGGATCCAGGGGTTGGTCGGCAGCTTCTCGACATAGTAGTCGGGCGTTGCCTGGGAATGCCCCTTCCACCACAGCACCGCGCTGCGCAGTTCGGTGATATCCGAGAACTGGCTCTTCAGGTGGTCATAGACCTTGCTGAAGGTCTTGCCGGTATCGACCATGTCGTCTACCAGCAACACCCGCCCGGACAACGTGCCACGCGTAATGGTGATGAACTGGGCGATATCCATGTCGCCCTGCTTCGTGCCGGCCGCTTCGCGGTAGCTGCTCGTCGCCAGGATACCCAGCGGCACATCGAAAATGCGGGACATGACGTCACCGACGCGCATACCGCCGCGCGCCAGACAAAGAATCTTGTCGAACTTCCATCCCGATTGATGCACCTGCAAAGCAAGGCGCTCAATCAAGCGGTTGTAATCGTCCCACGTCACCCACAGATGGCTGTCATCATTGGTCGGCGTGCTCATAGGCAAGCATCTCCTGCTTAAAGATACGAAAAGGCCGCCGCCGGTATGAGACCGGCGGCGGCCTTTGGAATATTAACCCGATGTCAGCCCTTCAGGGGGTGACGCAGGACAATGGTTTCATTGCGGTCGGGACCGGTCGACACCAGGTCGATCGGCACGCCGCAGACTTCGGCAACGCGCTCCAGGTAGCGACGGGCCGCCTCGGGCAGCTTGTCGTACTCGGTGATGCCGACGGTCGATTCCGACCAGCCCGGCAGCTCTTCCAGCACCGGCTGCGCCTGGGCGACAGCATGGGCGCCGTAGGGCAGTACATCGCGGAATTCACCGTTGACGCGATAACCCACGCCCAACTGGATGGTTTCCAGGCCGTCCAGCACGTCCAGCTTGGTGATGCAAAGGCCGGAAATGCCATTCAGGCGAACCGATCGCTTCAGCGCGGCGCCATCGAACCAGCCGCAACGGCGCGGACGGCCGGTGACCGAACCGAATTCCTTGCCGATCGTGGCCAGACGCGTACCGATCTCGTCGACCAGTTCGGTCGGGAACGGACCCGAGCCAACGCGGGTGGTGTAGGCCTTGGTGATGCCCAGGACGTAGTCCAACTGCTGCGGACCCACGCCAGCGCCAGCCGACGCCGCGCCAGCCACGCAATTGCTGCTGGTGACGAAGGGGTACGTGCCGTGGTCGACATCCAGCAAAGCGCCCTGCGCGCCTTCAAACAGAAGGCGCTTGCCTTCCTGCTGCATGGCGTACAGATTGCTGGACACGTCCTTGACCATCGGTGCGATGGCGGGCGCCAGGGCCATGGCCTGATCGCGCACTTCGTTGGCGGAAACCGCTTCGGCGCCAAGGTACTTGGTCAGCACGAAGTTGTGGTAATCCAGCACTTCGGCGAGCTTCTCGTCGAACAACGAAGGATTGAACAGGTCCTGCACGCGCAACGCGCGGCGGGCGACCTTGTCTTCGTAGGCCGGACCGATGCCACGACCGGTCGTGCCGATCTTGCCTTCGCCCTTGCGCGCTTCGCGCGCCTTGTCGATGGCCACGTGGTACGGCAGGATCAGCGGGCAAATTTCGGAAATCTGCAGGCGCGAGCGCACATCCAGGCCGGCAGCCTCCAGCTCTTCGATTTCCTTGAGCAGGGCTTCCGGGGACAGCACGACGCCGTTGCCGATAAAGCAGGTGACGCCGGGATGCATGATGCCGGACGGGATCAGGCGAAGAATCGTCTTCTTGCCATTGATCCACAGCGTATGGCCGGCATTGTGACCGCCTTGGAAGCGGACCACGCCTTGGACGGATTCCGCCAGCCAATCGACGATCTTGCCTTTGCCCTCGTCACCCCATTGGGTGCCGATTACGACTACGTTCTTGCTCATGTTACGAATCAATATCGAGTTTCTCGGGAAATCCGGAAATCTCCCCGCGGCCCTCTTGTTTCCAAGAGGGAGTTAGTCACAGCGTTCTGACCGTCCAGGCGCCATCTTGCAGCGCCAGCTCGCGATCGCAAACGAATTCGTCCTGATCCTGCTCGTGACCGGGCAATACCTGAACGACAATCTCCCCTGACCGGCGCAGGCGGCGAACCGCCTCGATCAGAGCGGGGGCCTGCCCCCATGGCGCGCGAACCGCACGCGCCCGTTCCGCTGGCGGCAAACCCGCCGCCAGTTTGCGTAAATCCAGACTGAAACCGGTAGCCGGACGCGCCCGGCCGAAGGCCCGGCTGACGTCGTCATAGCGACCACCGCTTACCAAGGCGTCGTGCCAGCCTTCCGCATACAGCGCGAATTTCACGCCGGAGTGGTAGCCATAGCCGCCCACGTCGGCAAGATCAACACTGAATGCGACATTCGGCATCGCATCCACCACTACCTGTAAAGCATCCAGCGCCACCGCGACACCCGGCAACAGGGGCAGATCCCGACGCGCCGACTTCAGCACTTCAGCCCCGCCATACAGCGTCGGCAGCAACTGCAACGCCTTCAACGTTTCATTCCGCATGCCCGGCGCGCGCTGAGCCAGCTCACCCAGACCCGGCACGTCTTTCTCGCGCAACAAGCGGATGATCTCTTGCGAAACCGCCACCGCAGCCGGGTCCGACTCCAGGATGGCGCGCACCACGCCCGAATGGCACAAGTCCAGACGGGGGTTACGCACCCCGGCAATCACCACCGTTTCAAGCACGAGCTGGATGATTTCCAGATCGGCTTCGAAACCGGCATGACCGTAAATCTCGGCGCCGATCTGCAACAGTTCGCGGCTGGACAACAAGTCCGCCGGGCGGGCGTGCAACACGTTGCCGCAATAGCACAGGCGGGTCACGCCGGCGCGATTCAACAAGTGCGCGTCAATGCGCGTGACCTGAGGAGTCATGTCCGCCCGCACGCCCAGCGTGCGTCCGGTCAACTGGTCGACCAGTTTGCACGTGCGCAGATCCAGATCGCTACCGGTACCGGACAGCAATGAATCGATGTATTCGACCAGGGGCGGCGCGACCAGCTCGAAGCCGTAAGTACGGTACAGATCGAGAAGTTCGCGGCGCAGTTCCTCGATGCGCCGGGCCTCTGCCGGAAGTACGTCGGCAAGGCTCTCGGGCAGCAACCAGTTACCCATGAATGTTTACCTGAAGAACGCCAAGTGATGCGTGGGCGTCGCCCAAACGAAAAAGCGGCTGAGGGGGCGTAAGCCCGCTCAGCCGCTGCGGAATGTTTTCTAGCTTACGCGGTATTGTACATGAGTCAGCGGGCCGCGCCAGCCAGGATTGCAGGCAGGCAAAGCTGTCCCCTATTGCCGCCCCACCCTGTTTGACCAAGCGCCGCGCTAGTAAAAAGCCCCTTGGATTTCCAAGGGGCTTTCCGTTTGGCTACACGTGCCGCCTTACTTGGCCGGCACGGTGACCGGCGCCAATGCTGCGCCCGCCGGATCCTTCATGAACTGGAAGAAACTGGAGCTGGGGTCGACCACCAGCACGTCGCCCGGCTTCGAGAACGAAGCGCGGTAGGCTTCCAGGCTCTTGTAGTACGTGTAGAACTGCGGGTTTTTGCCGTAGGCCTGCGCGTAGATCGATGCCGCGGCGGCATCGCCCTCGCCCATGATGCCTTGGGCCTTGGCATACGCCTGGGCCACGATCACTTCGCGTTGGCGGTCGGCCTCGGCACGGATCTTTTCGCCTTCGGCGGCACCGATGGAACGCAGCTCGTTTGCGACGCGCGTACGTTCCGCTTCCATGCGGCGATACACCGATTCCGAGATTTCCGGGGCGAATTCGATGCGACGCAGACGCACATCAACGATCTGCACGCCCAGGGGCTCGGCGCGCTTGGCCACGTTGGTCAGGATCTCGGCCATGATCTTGTCGCGTTCGGTCGAGACCACGTCACGCACCGTGCGCACGTTGACCGACGCGTTCAGTGCATCGCGGATCAGCGCTTGCAGGCGCTCTTGCGCCACGCGCTCGTTGCCGCCCGTCGAAACGTAGTACTGACGGGGATCGGCAATACGCCACTTGACGTACGAATCGATCAGCAGGTTCTTCTTTTCGGAAGTCTGGATACGCTCGGCTTCGTTGGTCTCGATGGTCAGAACGCGCTTGTCCAGCGTTACGACGTTCTGGAACGGCGGCGGGGCCTTGAAATACAGGCCAGGTTCACTAATGGTCTTGCGCACTTCACCCAGCGAGAACACCAGGGCGTAGTCGCGCTCGCGCACGACGAAGACGCAGGAAGACAGGGCGGCCAGCACGATGAGCAGGCCGACCAGGATGGGCATAAAACGTTGCATGATCAGGACTCCTCCGTGTTAGCGCGACGTACGGTCGCGGGGCAGCGTGTTGCTATTGCTGCTGCCGGAAGACTGAGGCACCGGAACCGCGCCGCTACGCAACGGCGGCTGGACCGGCGGACTGATCAACGCAGGCGAACCCGGGTTGCCAACGCTGGACTTGCTGCCATCTTGGGCAGCCAGATGCATGATCTTGTCCAAGGGCAGGTACAACATGTTGTTGTTGCTCTTGGTGTCGACCATGACCTTGCTGGCGCGCGTGAAGATGTCCTGCATGCTTTCCAGGTACATGCGCTGGCGCATGACCTGCGGCGCTTTCTCGTATTCACCCAAAATGCTGGTGAAGCGCGACGTATTACCCTGCGCGTCGCCCACGACCTTGGCCTTGTAGCCTTCGGCCTGTTCGGTCATGCGGGAAGCTTGGCCACTGGCCAGCGGCACGACCTGGTTGGCATAGGCCTGGCCTTCGTTGATCTGGCGCTCGCGGTCTTGACCGGCCTTGACGGCGTCATCAAAGGCGGCTTGCACTTGCTCGGGCGGCTGAACGTTCTGAATAGCCACCGTGCTGACCTGGACACCGCTCTGGTAGCGGTCCAGGATCTGTTGCATCAGCGCCTGAACCTGGGTGGCGACCATCGTGCGGCCTTCGTACAGCACGAAGTCCATCGACTGCTTGCCCACGACCTCGCGCATGGCCGTTTCAGACGCTTGGCGGACGGATTCGTCCGGATCGCGCGTCATGAAGAGGTAGTCCGGCGCGCCATCGGCCCGCAGGCGATACTGGACGACGAACTGCATGTCGACGATGTTCTCGTCCGTCGTGAGCATCAGCGCTTCAGGCAGCACCTTGTTGCGCGAACCACCGCGGAAACCGACTTCAAACGTGCGCAGCTGCGACACGTTGACGATTTCCTGGCTTTGGATCGGGTACGGCAGGCGCCATTGGAAACCGGCCTGCGACGTGCTTTTGTATTTGCCGAACTGGGTCACGACCGCGACCTGGCCTTCTTGCACGATGTAGAAGCCGCTGGCCGCCCAGATGCCCACTGCGACCAGGGCAATGACGCCCAGGCCGATGCGCGCACCGCGTGGCGAAGGCGGCGTCATGCCGCCACGGTTGCCGGGGCGGTTATTGCCACCGCCACCGCCCTTGCGACCGAACAGGGATCCGATGCGATTATTGAAATCGCGCCAGACCTCGTCCAGGTCGGGAGGGCCGTCTCCATTGCCTTGAGGCCGCTTTGGCGGCGGCTCGGAGCCATTGTTATTCCCACGACCCCAACCAGGGTCATTCAGATTGAAGAGTTTGATAATTCGCGGCATTGTTTCCCACAATCTGTCCGGTCTCCGCAATTGCCCCGCGCAACGCATCCAGACCGGCGCGCTCGGTGGCGCTTACAAATACTCGCGCAATCGTACCATGTGCATCGCGCTCCACCCGGGGTTCCAATCCAGCCCGGTCAATCTTGTTGTATACCAGGATGGTGGGAACGGCGGAGGCACCGATTTCAGCGAGGACTTTATTCACTTCGAAAATCTGTTCGTCGCGCTGCGGGCTGGCGGCATCGACCACGTGCAGCAACAGATCCGCGTGCACCGTCTCTTCCAGCGTCGCGCGAAACGCCGCGATCAGGTCATGAGGCAGGTCGCGAATGAATCCGACCGTGTCCGATATCACAACGTTCCCGGCGCCTTCGATCCAAATGCGTCGCGTGGTTGTGTCGAGGGTGGCGAATAGCTGGTCGGCTGCGTAGGTATCTGCCCGGGTCATGGCATTGAACAACGTCGACTTGCCCGCGTTGGTGTAACCCACAAGCGAAACCGACAGCGCGCCGCCTCGGGCCCGCGCGCGGCGCTGGGTCACGCGTTGGCGCTCAACGCGATCCAGCCGCTCGCGCAGCGTCTTGACCTTGGCACCGATCATGCGGCGATCCATTTCAAGCTGGGATTCACCCGGCCCACGCATGCCAATACCGCCGCGCTGACGTTCCAAGTGGCTCCACATGCGCGTCAGGCGCGTGGACAGATGCTGCAGCTGCGCAAGCTCGACCTGCAGCTTGCCTTCATGGCTTTTGGCGCGCAGCGCGAAGATATCCAGGATAAGGGCAACGCGGTCCACTACACGCAGATTGAAGACGCGCTCCAGATTGCGCTGCTGGGCAGGCGACAAAGGCTGATCGAACAGGACGATGTCAGCCAGCAAAGCTTGCGACATCGCGACGCCTTCGTCGGCCTTGCCGGAACCGATGAAGAACTTGGCGTCGGGCCGGTCGCGCCGGGCGGTCAAGGTGCCGACGACTTCCGCGCCCGCGCCCTTGGCCAGCATGGCAAATTCCTCGGCATGGGCCGTGAAGTCCGGATCACCCAGATCCACGCTGATAATCAGAGCGCGCATACATGCACCATATTGGAGCCAAAGCGAAAATGCCCGCCGACGTCATCCGTCTGGCGGGCAAAAAAAGGTACAGCTGGAGCGAGATTACTCAGCAGGGACTTCCACCTGGAAATTCACGGCGCGGGCGGGGACAACGGTGGAAATGGCATGCTTGTAGACCATTTGCGTGACCGTATTACGCAGCAGCACCACGTACTGATCAAAAGATTCGATTTGCCCTTGAAGCTTGATACCGTTCACCAAGTAAATCGACACGGGCACATGATCCTTGCGCAGCGTGTTCAGGAACGGATCTTGCAGAGTTTGCCCTTTATTGCTCATTGGCCAGGCTCCATTTGTTTGTTATTGAGTGATGATGTGCTTTTTTGTACTGGTGGAGCACACCGAAATACGTACTCTACAGGGTTTTCCCGGCCCGTGCTACTTGGCTGGGAAGCAAAAGTGACACCAGAGTTTTCAAGCTGAAAAGCCCCTGACCATCACGCTTGCAGGACCTCTGCGAGCCCCTTCAAAAGCACGTCCACTTGCTCGTTCGTGCCCACGGTAATGCGGAGAAACTGATCGATGCGCGCATGACGGAAATGACGCACGATGATGCTGCGCTCGCGCAGGGCGGCGGCAAGGCCCGAAGCGTCTTTGGAGGGGTGCCGCGCGAACACGAAATTCGCAGCCGACGGCAGCACCTCAAATCCTAGCGCCTCCAGGCCCGCCGTCATCCGCGACCGGGTTTCGATCACGGCTTGGCGAGTCTTCTCAAAGTACTCTGTATCTTCCAATGCCGCCACTGCGCCGGCCGATGCCAGGCGATCGATGGGATAGGAGTTGAAACTGTTCTTTACGCGGTCAAGCCCATCGATGAGCTCGACGCTGCCCACGGCGAAGCCGACACGCAAGCCGGCCAGCGAGCGTGACTTGGATAGCGTCTGCACGACGAGCAGGTTGTCATAGCGCGCGACCAGCCCAACCGCCGACTCTCCGCCGAAATCCACATAGGCCTCATCGACGACCACGACAGCGTCGGGGTTGCCTGCGACGATGCGTTCGACTTCGGCCACGCTCAGCGCGCGGCCGGTGGGTGCGTTGGGATTCGGGAAGATGATCGCGCCCGCCCGGCTGTCGGCCCGAGGCAGGTAATCGTCCACGTCGATGCGGAAGTCTGCCGTCAGCGGCACCGTGTCGTATTCGATGCCGTACAGGCCGCAGTAGACCGGATAGAAACTGTAGGTGATGTCCGGAAAGCGCAGCGGACGCTCGTGTTTGAGCAATGCCAGGAAAACGTGCGCCAGCACTTCGTCGGAACCGTTGCCCACGAACACTTGGCCCGGCTGCACACCCACCGTCTTGGCGATCGTCTGGCGAAGACGATCCGAGGACGGGTCCGGATACAGCTTGAGCGTGTCATCGCATGCCGCGCGAATGGCGTCGAGCACCTTGGGCGACGGGCCGTAAGGGTGCTCGTTGGTGTTCAGCTTGATCAGGTTCTGAAGCTTGGGCTGCTCGCCCGGGACATACGGACTCAGCGTCCCTACCACGGGACTCCAGAAACGGCTCATGGATCAGCTTTCCTGCGCGTAGGGGTTGTGCGACGACTTGAATTCGATGCGCAACGGCGTGCCGGCCAAATCGAACGCATTGCGGAAACGCGTTTCCAGATAGCGGCGATACGAGTCCGGGATGGCGTCCAGCGCATTGCCGTGGATGACGACCAGCGGCGGGTTCTGCCCGCCCTGGTGCGCATAGCGCATCTTGGGGCGGAAGATGCCCTTGCGCGGCGGCTGCTGCTGCTCGATGGCGGCTTGCAGTTCACGGGTCAGCTTAGGCGTGGACAATTTGGCGAACGCCGCGGCGTGGGCCGAATTGATGGACTTCAAGAGCGGCTTGATGCCCTGCCCGCGCAGCGCCGAAATGGTGTGCATGCGCGCGAACGACAGGAAGCGCAGCTTGCGCTGGAATTCGCGTTCGATGCGTTCCTTTTCTTCGCCGTCCAGACCATCCCACTTGTTGATGGCAACCACCACGGCCCGGCCGGTTTCCAGCACGAAACCCGCGATGTGGGCGTCCTGCTCGGAAATCTCGGTATGCGCATCCAGCATCAGCAGCACGACGTTGCTGGCTTCGATAGCCTGCAGCGTTTTGATGACGGAGAACTTCTCGACGGCTTCGAACACCTTGCCGCGCTTGCGCAGACCCGCGGTGTCGATCAGCGTGTAGCGACGGCCATCGCGGTCGAAGTCGATCTCGATGGCGTCGCGGGTGGTGCCGGGCAAGTCGAACGCGATCACGCGCTCTTCACCCATCAGCGTGTTGATGAGTGTCGACTTGCCAACGTTCGGGCGGCCCACGATAGCCAGCTTGATGCGGTGGTCGTGTTCGCCTTCCTCGACAATCTCGTCTTCGGCGGGCGGCTCGGCCAGGTCTTTCAGCGCCAGCTCGATCAAGTCGACGATGCCGTCGCCGTGCGCAGCCGAAATCGGATAGGGCTGGCCCAATCCCAGTTCGTGGAACTCGGAGATAGCCGGGCCCAAGCCCATGCCTTCCGCCTTGTTCACGGCCAGCAACACGCGCTGCTGCCCGGACTTGCGCAGCAACTGGGCGATTTCGTGGTCGTGCGCGTTGAGGCCGGCACGGGCGTCAACCAGGAACACCACCACGTCCGCTTCGGCGATGGCCTGCCGGGTCTGACGGGCCATTTCCAGCAGAATGCCGTCCTTGGCGACGGGCTCGAAACCGCCGGTATCGATAGCGATGAACGGGATCTCGCCTACCCTGCCCTCACCATAATGGCGATCGCGGGTCAGGCCGGAAAAATCGGCCACCAACGCGGCGCGTGATCGCGTCAGGCGGTTGAAAAGGGTCGACTTCCCCACATTGGGGCGACCGACCAGGGCAACGACAGGCTTGAAAGACACGGTGTAAGGCTTTGTTCTATAGGTTTTAGTTGGCGCCGATCATGACGAGATTGCCATTGCCCGTCTGGACCAGCACACCTTGTGGGGTGGTTTGCGGCGGCGAAACGACGGCGCCTCCACCCACGGACAGCCGCGCCATCAGGCTGCCATCACTACGCGACAGAAAGTGCAGGTAACCTTCCAGGTCACCCACTGCCAGCGCACCGCCCAGCATAGCCGGTGCGGTGACTTGGCGGTTTTTCAGGGCCGCCTGCTTCCAGACGTTGCCGCCATTATCCAGCGCAAACGCGCTGACGACGCTGTTTTGGTCCGCCGAATAGGCGAAACGCTCGTCCAGCGTCAAGCCGCTGACGCTGGAAAAGTCCTTGGCCCACAACGGCCGGCCGCCTGCGGTGACGTCAAAGCAGACGATACGCCCTTGATAGGCGACTGCGCAAAGGAGATTACCGGCGATGCGCGGAACGCCGACCACGTCGGTCAGGCGTTCGAGGTCGCTTGCGCCCTTCGGGGTGGCCACGGTGCCTTCCCACTGCACGTTACCGCTGTTGGAGGCGATCGCCATCAGCTTGCCGCCCGGCAGGCCGGTGATCACCAGGCCTTCAGCCAGGACCATCTGCGACACGCTGCGCAAAGCCAGCGACGGGCCGGGACGCTGCACGTTCCAGACGCGTTCACCGCTATTGGCGTCGAACGCCTGGATACGGTAGTCGCCGCTGCGGACCACCACGATGCCGTAGCCGACCACGGGCGGGATCGTGACGTCGCTGGTGGCGCGGACCTTCCACTTCACCTTGCCGTTGTCGTCAAAGGCGATCACGTCGCCGTCGGGCGAGGCGACCGCGGTAGTGGTGCCGTCGCTGCCGGCGCCGGCCGACAGTTTGCCGTCGGTCTTGGCCTTCCAGAGCGGACGGCCGCTTTGCAGGTCGAACTTACCCACGGAGCCATCCGGCGTGGCAGCGTAGACGGCGCTGCCCAGCACCGTAGGCGCGAAGCCCAGGCCGGCTCCGCTGCCGATCGACGTCGACCAGATCTGGTGCACGGACATGCCGGCCTTGTATTCGGTCAGCGGGGCAGGATCGTAGCGACCGTCATCGTGCGAAAACAAGCCGCATCCGCCCAGGGCAAGCAAGCTTGCCAGGCAAACGGCGCCACGCCACGTACGACCAGGTGCAAATTTACGCATTACAGTCACGCTCCGCTCAAGGCATCCAATTTCAATTGCACAACCTGGGTCATCGGGTTCGACGTGCCCAGGCCATCAATGGCGCTTTGCCATGCCGCACGCGCCTCGTCGCGCTTGCCTTGCGCAGCGAGGATATCGCCACGACGATCCGCGAACAAAGCGGCGAAAGCGGCCGGCGGGTTGTTCAATTGCGCAAGCGCCGCGTCATATTGCTTTTGATCCAGCAGCATGCCGGCCAGGCGCAGGCGCGCCACGGATTGCATGGCGGGGTTTTTACCCTGTGCGGCCAGCCATTCCAGCTGCTCGCGGGCGCCAGCCTCGTCTTTCTGGGCTTGCAGGGCTTGCGCCGCGACCAACGCGCCGCGCGCGGCGTAGCCGGTGGCCGGATACTGTTCACGCAGCGTGGCGGCGGCGGTCTTGATGCGCACCGAGGAATCGGCGCCGCCCAGGCGAGCGGCATCTTCCAACGCTTCGAAGTACCCCATGGCTTGATTGGCGCGATGCGACTCATAGGCCTTCCAGCCCCACCAGCCGCCCCACGCCAGCGCCACGACGGCAACCAGCGTGACGATCAGCGTGCCGTAACGGGCCCACCACGCCTTGATTGCGTCCAGTTTTTCCTGTTCTTCGAGATCGTATGCCATGCCTTAACCCTTGTTGTTCAGTACCGCAGCCAGATCCTTCAGCGGAACCTGCTGCTGGGCGGCGTCGCCCTGGGCGTCCGCGCGCAAATATTTGACGCTGGCGGTCTGCGACGCGACCTCATCGGCGCCAAGAATAACCGCAACCCTGGCGCCGCTGGCATCCGCGCGCTTGAATTGGGATTTGAAACCGGCGGAACCGGCATGCACGATCACCGACAGGCCGGCGTCACGCAGGTCTTCGCCAACCCGCGCGGCCAGGCGCTGGGCCTCTTCGCCCTGGTGCACGACATAGACGTCGCATTCGGCCTGTGCCTCGAGCTGCACGCTTTGCTCCCAGAGGTCCAGCAGGCGTTCCATGCCGATCGCGAAGCCGACCGCGGGCGCATGCTTGCCGCCCAGGAGTTCGACCAGGCCGTCGTAGCGGCCGCCGCCGCAGACCGTACCCTGAGCGCCCAGGCGGTCGGTGACCCACTCGAACACCGTCAGGTTGTAGTAGTCAAGGCCGCGCACCAGGCGCGGGTTCAGGCTGTATTCGATGCCGGCGTCCGTCAGGCGCTGGCACACGCCGTCGAAGTGCGCACGGGATTCATCGCCCAGGAAATCGAACAGGCGTGGTGCGCTGTTGGCCATTTCCTGCATGGCGGGGTTTTTGGTGTCCAGAACGCGCAGCGGGTTGGTGTACAAGCGGCGCTGGCCGTCTTCATCCAGAATGTCGCGGTGCTTTTCCAGGTGCTCGATCAGGGCGGCGCGGTGGGCGGCGCGCTCGGCGGGCTGACCCAGCGAATTCAGTTCCAGGCGCACGTCCTTCAGGTCCAGCAGCTTCCACAAGCGGGCCAGCATGACGATCAGTTCGGCATCCACGTCGGGGCCGGCAAAGCCCAGGGCTTCGACGTCGATCTGATGAAATTGACGGTAGCGGCCACGCTGCGGGCGCTCGTGGCGGAACACGGGGCCGATCGAGTAGACACGCTGCGGACGGTCATAGAGCATGTTGTGCTCGATGGAGGCGCGCACGATACCGGCCGTCATTTCGGGACGCATCGTCAGCGATTCGCCGTTCAACGCGTCGGTGAACGTGTACATCTCTTTTTCGACGATGTCGGTCACTTCGCCGATGCCGCGCGTAAACAGGCGCGTATGCTCAAGCACGGGCGTACGCACATTGCGGTAGCCATAGCCGCGCAGCCAACCGCGCACGATTTCCTCGAACTGTTCCCAGCGGGCGCTCGTCCCGGGCAACACGTCATTCATGCCGCGTATGGCGGCCACTTTCTGGAAAGCTTGAGTCATCTTGATCATGCCGCATCACGCGCCTAGCGGCGCGCGCGCGGCTACACCCTTTCTTTTAATGAGAGGCGAGCGCGCCGTAACGGCGCGCCACGTAGTCTTCGACGATGGCCTGGAACTCTTCGGCGATATAGTCGCCTTTGAGCGTAACCGTGCGTTCGCCGTCCACGAATACCGGCGCCGCGGGCACTTCGCCCGTTCCCGGCAGACTGATTCCGATATCGGCATGGCGGCTTTCGCCCGGCCCATTGACCACACAGCCCATGACCGCGACGTTCATGCTTTCGACGCCCGGATACTGCGCCTTCCAGACGGGCATCTGGCGGCGCAAGTAGGACTGGATGCTATCAGCAAGTTCCTGGAAGAACGTGCTGCTGGTACGACCGCAGCCGGGGCACGCCACCACCATCGGCGTGAACGCGCGCAGGCCCATCGTTTGCAGGATTTCTTGCGCCACGATGGCTTCGCGGCTGCGGTCGCCGCCGGGTTCCGGCGTGAGGGAAATGCGGATGGTGTCGCCGATGCCTTGCTGGAGCAACACCGCCAGCGCGGCGGTGGACGCCACGATGCCTTTGCTGCCCATGCCGGCTTCGGTCAGGCCCAGATGCAGGGGATAGTCGCAACGTGCGGACAAATCGCGGTAAACCGCGATCAAATCCTGCACATGGCTGACCTTGCAGGACAGGATGATGGCATCGCGCCGCAGGCCAAGTTCTTCGGCGCGCTGCGCGTTGGTGATGGCCGACACGACCAGCGCGTCACGCATCACGGCCTGGGCCTCCCAGGGCTGCGCGCGACGGCTGTTTTCGTCCATTTTGCGCGCCATCAGCTCGTGGTCCAGGCTGCCCCAGTTCACGCCGATGCGCACGGGCTTGTCGTAGCGGCAAGCCACCTCGATCATTTGCGCGAAGTTATCGTCGCGCCGCTTGCCGCCGCCCATGTTGCCGGGGTTGATCCGGTACTTGGACAGCGCCTGCGCGCATTCGGGAAACTGCGTCAGCAGCTTGTGCCCGTTGTAGTGGAAATCGCCCACCAGCGGTACATTCACGCCCATGCGGTCGAGCTGTTCGCGGATGGCAACCACTTCACGCGCCGCCTCGGGCGTATTCACCGTGATGCGCACCAGCTCTGAGCCGGCCAACGCCAGCTCTTTGACCTGGATCGCCGTGGCAATGGCGTCCGCGGTGTCGGTGTTGGTCATGGACTGCACCACGACCGGGGCGTCGCCGCCCACCATCACGACACGCTCACCCCACTTCACCGCGACCGAACGCGTGGCGCGGCGCATCGCCGCCCCGACGGAGGGAGGCGGCGCATCCTGGCAAGGCAGAGAAGAATCTTGCATTGGTGGAACCGGGTTACTTGGTCGGCTTCTGCAGCCAGTCGAACGGCAGCCATTGCTGCGGCAACCAGCCTTGCCAGAAGGCATACGCCACGCCGGCGGCCAACACCAGCACGATGGCGATGAGCCACCCCCAGGAGGTCGAGGACGAACGGTCGTCATCGGCACTGGATTGGGGGATGGAATGGGCCGAATGCAGGGCGCCCGGGCTCAGCTTCACCGGGCCGGTGACGCGGGCCTTGGGATCCAGCGAATCGACGATGGCTTGCGAATCGGCGCCCAGCAGGCGCGCGTAGTTGCGGACCAAACCGCGCAGGGAAACGCCTGTGGGCAAGTCTGCCCACGCTTCGTTTTCAAGGGCTTCGATCTGCTTCGTGGAAAACTTGATGCGGCTGGACACCTCATCGAGCGACCAACCTTTGGACTGGCGCAGCGCGCGCAATGCCGAGCCCACGTTGCCCGCAGCGCTTGCGGGCGTATCAGAAACTGCAGAAGCGAAATCCTGCGTCATGCATGCACCTGTTTAATTGGTATGGTCTGGCGCTGTGCGGCATTACGCTCGGTAATCCGAGTGCGGTCCCGCACTTCTCCGGCCAGTTGACCACAAGCTGCATCGATATCGTCGCCCCGGGTCTTGCGCACGGTCGTGATGATGCCTGCGTCCATCAGACGCTGCGCGAACACCTTGACGCGCGCTGAGTTGGAGCGTTTCAGGCCCGACTCGGGGAAGGGGTTGAACGGAATCAGATTGAGCTTGCAGCGCAACTGGCGTGCAATTTGGATCAGTTCCTTGGCGTGCTGGTCGGTGTCGTTGATGCCGTCCAGCATGCAATATTCAAACGTGATGAAGTCGCGCGGGGCGAATGCCAGATAGCGTTCGCAAGCCGCCAGCAACTCTTTCAACGGGTACTTCTTGTTCAGCGGCACCAGTTCGTCGCGCAGCGCATCGTTCGGCGCGTGCAGCGAGACGGCCAGCGCCACCGGACAGTCCTGCGACAGGCGGTCCATCATGGGGACGACGCCCGACGTGGACACCGTCACGCGGCGGCGAGACAAGCCGTAGGCGTTGTCGTCCAGCATCAGGCGCAACGCCGGCAGGACCTGGTCGTAGTTGAGCAGGGGCTCGCCCATGCCCATCATTACCACGTTGCTGATGACGCGCGTATCTTCGGTGGTCTTGGCGCTTTCCAGGCGGGCGGTGCCGATATCGGCCTCCAGCACGCGCTTGGCCCACCAAAGTTGGCCGATGATTTCACTGGTTTTCAGGTTGCGGTTGAAGCCCTGGTGCCCGGTCGAGCAAAAGCGGCAGTTCACCACGCAGCCGGCCTGGCTGGAAATGCAAAGGGTGCCGCGATCGTCTTCGGGGATGAAGACAGTTTCGATGGCATTGCCCTGCCCCACGTCGAACAGCCACTTGCGCGTGCCGTCGGTCGAGCGCTGCTCGATATTGACGGGCAAGGCTTCAATGCGGCAGTTGGACGCGAGCTGGCCGCGGAACTCGCGGGCCAGGTCGGTCATGGCGTCGAATGAATCGGCGCCGCGCTGGTGCATCCAGCGCTGCAGCTGGCGAGCGCGAAACGGCTTGCCGCCCCACTGCCCGACAAGTTCGGACAGGGCGGAGCCATCCAGCCCCAGCAGATTGATTCGTTCGACGGATTCCATGACCTGGGTAACGCTAAAAAACTAAAACAGTGCTTCCGGGAAAATCAACGGCTGTGGATGTTGATTTCGGGGAAGAAGAAAGCGATTTCGACAGCAGCCGTTTCCGGAGCGTCCGAGCCGTGCACGGCGTTGGCGTCGATGCTGTCGGCGAAGTCGGCGCGGATGGTGCCAGGAGCAGCCTTCTTCGGGTCCGTGGCGCCCATCAGGTCGCGGTTCTTCAGGATGGCGTCTTCACCTTCCAGCACTTGCACGAAGACCGGGCCCGAGATCATGAAATCGACCAGGTCCTTGAAGAAGGGGCGTTCCGAGTGCACGGCGTAGAAACGCTCGGCGTCGGCGCGCGACAGTTGGGCCAGGCGGGCGGCGATGACCTTCAGGCCGGCTTGCTCGAAACGGCCGACGATCTGGCCGATGACGTTCTTGGCGACGGCGTCGGGCTTGATGATCGAGAGGGTGCGTTGGATGGACATAAGAACTCCGAAAGCTGATTTCTGACTGGTTTCTGATGAATTGCCTGGCGTGGCTCTGCACTTGTCGGTGTCACCCTTGAAGTGTCATCGCGCGATTGGCGCACAGGCGGTCCGGATTGTTTGAACAGTTCTGCTGAACGCTCCGGGCCGTCCTGAGCCACATGGCCAAGGCAGGGATTCGACACTGCCGACCGATCGGACGCGCCCTCAATTCTGCTCCGGATTTCTGAAACGCGGACTTTTCCGTGCGCATTTCCGAAGGAATCCTTAATGAATTCAGGGACTTCTAAAAGGTTTACAGTAACCCGGTATTCTAACACGCTGAGAAGACCGCATTACATCTTAAAATGAGCGGTTTGCTGCCCGTATCCCTACGCCGGGCGCCCTGTTTGCCGGAACCCTGTAATGACTCAAGCTGCTCCCCCGAACGCCGCGAATCCCGCGGGCGACACCCCGGAACTCTCAAAGAGCTTCGAACCCTCCGAACTGGAGTCCCGCTGGTATGCCGAGTGGGACAAGCGCGGCTACTTCGCGGCGGGCCAGCACGTAAAAACGGGGACGGAAAGCCAGCCGTATGTCATCCAGTTCCCGCCGCCCAATGTCACGGGCACCCTTCACATGGGCCACGCGTTCAACCAGACCATCATGGACGGCCTGGTTCGCTACCGCCGCATGGCAGGCGACGATACCGTGTTCATTCCCGGCACGGACCACGCCGGGATCGCCACCCAGATCGTTGTTGAGAGACAGCTGGACGCCCAGAAGGTTTCCCGCCACGACCTCGGCCGCGAAAAATTCGTGGAAAAGGTCTGGGAATGGAAGGAAAAGTCGGGCAATGCCATCACCGAGCAGGTGCGCCGCCTGGGCGCGTCGGCCGACTGGCCCCGTGAGTACTTCACTATGGACGACCGCATGTCGCGCGGCGTGGTGGAGACCTTCGTGCGCCTGCATAAACAGGGACTGATCTACCGCGGCAAGCGCCTGGTCAACTGGGACCCGAAGCTGCTGACCGCCGTATCCGACCTGGAAGTGCAGTCCGAAGAGACCGATGGCCACATGTGGCACATCCTGTATCCCTTCGTCGACGGGCCGCAGACCATTGTCGACAAGGATGGCCAGACCGTCACGCTACGGGGCATGACGATCGCCACGACGCGCCCGGAGACGATGCTGGCCGACGGCGCCCTGTGCGTGCATCCGGACGATCCGCGCTACCAGCATCTGATCGGCAAGGAAGTCGAACTGCCGCTGTGCGATCGCAACATCCCCATCATCGCGGACGATTTCGTCGACCCCGCATTCGGCACGGGCTGCGTCAAGATCACCGGCGCCCACGATTTCAACGACTACGCCTGCGCGATGCGCCACGATCTGCCGCTGATCGTGATCTTCACGCTGGATGCCCACATCAACGAAAACGGCCCCAAGCAATTCCAGGGGCTGGAGCGCTACGAAGCGCGCAAGGCGGTCGTCGCCCAACTGGATGCCGAAGGCTATCTGGTCAAGATCGAACCGCACAAGATGATGCAGCCCAAGGGCGACCGCACTGGCGTCGTGCTTGAGCCCATGCTGACGGACCAGTGGTTCGTCGCGATGAGCAAGCCGGCCCCGGAAGGCACGCTGAACCCCGGCAAGAGCATCACCGAGGTCGCGCTGGAAGTGGTGGCCGATGGCCGCATCAAGTTCTATCCGGACAACTGGACCGTCATCTACAACCAGTGGCTGAACAACATCCAGGACTGGTGCATTTCGCGCCAACTGTGGTGGGGCCACCAGATCCCGGCGTGGTATTCGGAAGACGGCCAGGTCTTCGTGGCGCACGACGAAGCCGGCGCCATCGAACAGGCGCGCGCCGCCGGCGTCACGGGCGAGCTCACGCGCGATCCGGACGTGCTGGACACCTGGTTCTCGTCGGGCCTCGTGCCTTTCACGACGCTGGGCTGGCCGGAAAACACGCCCGACCTGCAACGCTACCTGCCCTCCAGCGTGCTGGTCACGGGCTTTGACATCATCTTCTTCTGGGTCGCCCGCATGGTCATGCTGACCACGCACCTGACCGGCCAGATTCCGTTCAAGCACGTCTACGTGCACGGCCTGATCCGCGATGCCGACGGCCAGAAGATGAGCAAGTCCAAGGGCAACACGCTGGACCCGGTCGACCTGATCGACGGCATCGACCTGGACGGCCTGGTCGCCAAGCGCACCTATGGCCTGATGAACCCGAAACAAGCGGGCGCCATCGAAAAGGCCACGCGCCGCCAGTACCCGGACGGCATCCCCGCTTTCGGCACCGATGCTCTGCGCTTTACGATGGCCGCTTATGCCACGTTGGGCCGCAACATCAACTTCGACCTGAAGCGCTGCGAGGGGTATCGCAACTTCTGCAACAAGCTGTGGAACGCCACGCGCTTCGTGCTGATGAACACCGAAGGCCACGACCTGACTGGCACGGACGCCGGCGAGACCTCGTTCGTCGACCGCTGGATCATCAGCCAGATGCAGACGCTGGAAGCCGACGTGGCGCGCGGATTCGCCGACTACCGCTTCGACAACATCGCCAATGCCCTGTACCGCTACGTGTGGGACGAGTACTGCGACTGGTACCTGGAACTGGCCAAGGTGCAGATCCAGACCGGCACGCCCGCCCAGCAACTGGGCACGCGCCGCACATTGATCCGCGTGCTGGAATGCGTGCTGCGCCTGGCGCATCCGATCATTCCGTTCATCACGGAAGAACTCTGGCAAAAGGTGTCGGTGGTGGCCGGCAAGCGCAAGGAAGGCGTAGCCGACAGCGTCAGCGTCCAGCCCTACCCGCAAGCCAACCCGGACGCAGTCGATGTGGCGGCGGAGGCCGACGTGGCCGAACTCAAGGCCCAGGTAGAAGCGGTGCGCGCGCTGCGCGGCGAAATGAACCTGTCGCCCGCCCAGAAGGTGCCGTTGTGCGCCCAGGGCGACGCGCCCACGCTCAAGCGCAACGCGCCGTACCTGGCCGCGCTGGCCAAGCTGAGCCAGGTCGACGTGCTGGACGCCCTGCCCGACGCCGGCGCGCCGGTCCAGGTTGTGGGCGCCAGCCGCCTGATGCTGCACGTCGAGATCGACGTGGCGGCCGAGCGCATTCGCCTGGACAAGGAAATCGCACGCCTGGAAGGCGAGATCGCCAAGGCCAATGGCAAGCTGTCCAACGCCAGCTTCGTCGAACGCGCCCCGGCGGCGGTCGTCGAGCAGGAAAAGGCCCGCATGGCGCAGTTCGGTGAAACCCTGCAGAAGGTGCGCGAACAGCGCGCCAAGCTGGGCGACTGAGCGGCGGCCCCGCCCCGCTGAAACGAAAAACCCCGGACTGGTTTGAACTGCCCCCCGAAAGTTGGACATTGATCCAACCCTCGGGGGTTTTTTCATGGCGGCAACCGCCGAGGAAGTCAGACACCGCCGTCGGTCATTCGATACCAGGTCACGACCGCATTGACGTAGAGCCGCCGCAAGCCATACAGCGGAAACGGAACAACCGGGGACAAGGGCACCGGCAACGCATTGGCGTCACCCGTCGCCACGTATTCGGCCATGGCGCGGCCCATGCTGGTCTGCAGCCCCACCCCGCGGCCCTGGCACCCAATATCCACCAGCAGACCGGGCTGCGGCTCGTGCAAATGCGGGAGGTAATCGCGGGTGACCGCGACGCGCCCGCACCAACGGTATTCGAACGGCGTGCCCGCCACCTGCGGGAACAGCTTCAGCATGACCCGTTCCAGATGCGCCCAGTCTTCCGGCCCCTTGGGTTCACGGAACGGCCCGCGCCCGCCCATCAACAGCCGGCCCTGGTGATCCAACCGGAAATACAGCAGCAGGTTGCGCGTATCCGAGGTGACATGCCCTTCGGGGAAAATGCCCGCGCGCACCCGCTCCGGCAAGGGCGCGGTGGCGACCTGGAAGGTATTGGCGTCGATGATGGATGTCTTCAAGCCCGGCAACAGGTCGCCGCCGTAGGCGTTGGTACACATCACGACACGGTCGGCCGTGACCGTCGCGCCGCGAGCCGTCGCCGCCATCCACTTGCCATCGCTGCGGGTCAGGCCAGTGACGGGCGTGTCCGTATAAATGGAAGCGCCGGCGTTCAGCGCGGCCCGCGCCAATCCGCGCGCATAGCTCAGGGGCTGCACCGCGCCGGCACGGTTGTCCACCCAGCCGCCCAGATAGCGGTCCGTGCCCAGCAGGCGGGCAACTTGCGCCCCGTCCAACGGCTGCGCGTCCACGCCGTGGCGCGCCCATTGCGCCGCGCGGCCATGCGCGGTGCGCAGCGCCTCGGCATTGTGGGCGCCCTGGACCCAGCCTTTGCGGACATGCGGCACGTCCATCGCATGGCGGTCGATCAGATTGAACACTGAGTCGGCCGTCGCCCCCGCGAATCGCAACAACCTTTCGCCGCGCTCTTGGCCGAACATCGACATCAAGGCATCCGGGTCGTACTTGAGCCCTGGAATCACCTGCCCGCCGTTGCGGCCTGAGCCGCCGAAACCGATCTCGCGCGCTTCCAGCACCACGGTGTTCACACCGCGCTCGGCCAGATGCAGCGCGGTGCTCAGTCCGGCGTAGCCACCACCGATGACGAGCACATCCGCTTGCAAGGACGCCGAAAGCGGCTGGGTGGGCGGCGGGGCCGAAGCGGTCGCTGCCCACAAGGACGGAGAAAGCGGAAACGGCACTGGCTGCATGATGATTCCTTCCTACATGGGATGCAGCACACGGCGCAGGAAATCCTGCGTGCGGGGGTGCTGCGGATGATTCAGAAGCTCTCGGGCGGCGCCCTGCTCCACCATGACGCCACCGTCGAAGAACATGACACGGTCGGCGACCTCGCGCGCGAAGCTCATTTCGTGCGTCACGACAACCATGGTCATGCCCGCCTCGGCCAGCTTGCGCATCACGCCCAGCACGTCGCCCACCAGTTCCGGATCCAACGCGGAAGTCGGCTCATCGAAGAGGATGGCCTTGGGCTGCATCGCCAGGGCGCGCGCAATGGCCACGCGCTGCTGCTGCCCGCCCGACAACTGGTTGGGATGCGCATCCGCCTTGTCTGCCAAACCCACGCTGGCCAGCAATTCGCGGCCGCGCTCCAGCACCTGCGCGCGCGGCTCTTTCTTTACGAAGATCGGCCCTTCAATTACGTTTTCCAGCGCGGTGCGGTGGGGAAACAGGTTGAAGCGCTGGAACACCATCGCCACCTGCGTGCGGATCGACACGATGGAAGGCGCGTCGGCGTCGACCAGCTCGCCATCCACGGTGATGCGCCCGGCGTTGTAGCGCTCCAGCCCATTGATGCAACGCAGGATGGTGGATTTTCCAGAGCCGGACGGGCCGATCACGCATACGACTTCGCCCTTGGTGACCTCGGCATCGATGCCCTTGAGCACCTCTAGCGGACCGAAGCTTTTGCGGACTCCCTTGAGTTCGATCATTTCGTGGCGCTCCTTTTCTCCAGATGCCGGACAAGCAGGATCAGCGGCACGCACATGATCAGGTACATCAGCGCCACCAGCGAGAACACGGTGGCGTTCTTGAAGGTGGACACGGCGATCAGCTTGCCCTGCAAGGCCAGTTCGGCCACCGTGATCGTGGACGCCTGCGACGAGTCCTTGAGCATCATGATCATGATGTTGCCGTAAGGCGGCAGCACGATCTTCACGGCTTGCGGCAGCACCACGCGCCGCATCGTCATGCTCCAGCTCATGCCCATCGCCATCGCGGCTTCGATCTGGCCACGGTCGATGGCCTGGATGCCCGCGCGGAAATTCTCGGCCTGATACGCCGAATAGGCCACGCCCAACCCGATGATGGCGGCCTGCACGGCCGTCAGCGACACACCCATGTCGGGCATCACGAAGTAGATGTAGAACAGCAGCACGATGATCGGGATGCCGCGCAGCAGGTTGATGATTCCGCCGCTGAGCTTGGACAGGAATGTGTTGCCAGAGACGCGCATCAGCGCCCATACCAAGCCCAGCACCGTCGATAAGGCCAGCGAGCCCAACGTGACCAGGATCGTCAACTTCGCGCCTTGCAGCAATATCGGCAGGTATTCCGCCGAGTCCTTGAAGAATTCCGTCATGACTTCACCCACCCCGACAAGACAGCCCACGGGCACGCCGGATGCGTACCGCCCGCCAGCGCGCGAGTGCGCGCCGGCAAGGCTGATGCGATAACGCTTGGTTGCTTTGCGGTCTGGCCGGCATCACGCGCCGGACAGGCCCCACTTTTTCAGGATGGCGTCGATGGCGCCGTTCGCCTTCAGCTTGGTCAGCGCCTTGTTGATGCGATCAAGCAAGGCCGTATCTTCCTTGCGCGTGGCCAGGCCCAGGCTGCCCATGATGGTCGGCTGGTAGGACGACGCCATCTTCAGGTTGGGATAGTTGCCCTGGGTCAGGATATAGGCCGCGATGGGGTAGTCCATGAAACCGCCTTGAATACGGCCGGCGTTGGCGTCGCGCATCATATCGGGCGGATTATCGTAGAGCTTCACTTCCTTGAACATGCCGCTTTTCTGGATCGGCTCGACGAATGCGGTGCCGACCTGCACGCCAACGGTCATGCCCTTCATGTCGGCGAAGGACTTGTATTCCTTGTTGTCGGTCTTCAGCACCATCAGCCCTTCGCCGTAGCGGTAAACGGGCTCGGAAAAACTGACAACCTGCTGGCGCTGCGGCGTGATGAACATCGCCGCGGACACGATGTCGATCCGTTTGGAAGTCAGCGAGCCAATCAGCGCCGAAAACGCCATGGGTTCGATCTGCACCTCGAATCCCGCTTCTTTGCCGACGGCCTTCACGATGTCGACCATCACGCCTTCGATGCTATTGGTCTTGGTATCGAGAAAGGTGAAAGGACTGCCGGTGGGTGTGGACCCCACTTTCAACACCGTCTGGGCTTGCGCGCCCGCGGCCATGGACAATGCTGCGAATACCGAGACAACCAAAGTCTTGAATTTCATGACATATCCTCATCGTGGCAAAGAAACCCGGACGACGCGCTGCGCGCCCGGTGGCGCGGCTATCCCCTGAGTCGCCGCGCCGGTATGGAAGCTGTGCGCTTAGGGCGCCCGTTGCGTGTCGTCCCCCGCGGCTTGAGTGATGTTGGAGATGGCCCAGATGACCTCGGTGGTCTGCGATCCGGGATTACGCCAGCGGCGCGGCGTGCTGCTGGCATAGCAAAAACTGTCGCCCTCATTGAGCAGCATGACGCGATCGCCCACCCATAACTCGAGCGAGCCTTTAAGCACCACGCCGATCTGCTCACCCTGTCCTGTTACGAAGAGCTCTTGTCCGGTCGAGCCGCCAGGCTCGATGGTGGCGCGGCACAGATCCATGCTGCGGCATGCGGGCGGTGTGTACATCTCTTTGCTGATGCCTTTTTCGCTCAGGTCGATATAGCGATGCGTACCGGCACGCGCGACACGGCCACCATCTTCGCTTTGCGTGTGCTCGGCGTTGCGCAGCAGGGAATTCACGGACACGTTGAATTCGCGCGCCAGCATGTGCAGGACCTTTACCGACGCGGAACTCAAGCCGCGCTCGATCTGGCTCAACAGACCCAATGACATGCCGCAAGCGCGGGCAACCTCGGCCAGCGAGCGTTTCTGCTGCTTGCGCAGTTGGCGCAGTTGCTGGCCAAGCCATAAGTCGACGGCCGACTCTGGCCTACCCGCCATGGCGCTGGCCGACGGCGAGGCGACGCGGCGCTCGGGCGCGGATAGGGCGGCAGCGGATCGGCCGGAAGCGGCCCGGTCAGAGGGGGAGTTCGACATATGAAAATTTCATTTGCATGTAATTTTCAATACTAAAGAGCAGCCGAAACGCCCACAACCTAGGAACATCCCTACGCTTGCGGAACCGTGAATGAGGAGGGGAATGACTTAGGACGCGTCGGGCGTCTTCGGGGGCTGGGCAGGCTTGGCCGACGGCTTGCGCCTGCGCTTGGGCGCGTCGGCAGCGGGGTCGTAGGTGCCGGCCAATTCGGCCAGGTAACGCTCGTCCGCCTTATTCAACCACCCTTTCGCACGGGCCGATTCGATGAGCTCGGGGCGTCGGGTTGCCGTCAGCGCAAGCGAACGCTCGCGTCGCCAGCGCGCGATGTTGGCGTGATGGCCGCTAAGCAGCGGCGCAGGCACGGACTCGCCTTCGTACACTTCGGGACGCGTGTAATGCGGGCTGTCCAGCAAACCTGACAAGGTGTCGTTGAACGAATCCTGCAGCGCGGAATCACCATCGTTCAACACGCCTGGCACCAAGCGCACGGCGGCATCGATCACTGCCAGCGCGGCGATCTCTCCGCCGGACAACACGAAGTCGCCCAGCGAGATCTCATGCGTTACGCAGCGTTCGATGAACCGCTGGTCCACGCCTTCGTAGCGGCCGCAGATCAGGATGATCCCGTCGCTTGCGGCCAGTGTTTCGGCGCCGGCTTGGTCGTAGCGCTGGCCGACGGGCGCCAGCAGCGCAACCGGAGCGGGCCCCAGGCCAAGCGCTGCGCGCGCTTGCTGGGCGGCATTGACAGCGGCTTCCAAAGGGGCCGCCATCATTACCATTCCGGGGCCACCGCCGTAAGGACGGTCGTCCACGGTGCGATGGACGTCCTGCGTGAAATCACGGGGATTCCAGGCATGCAGGGACCACCGACCTTGGGCATGCGCCCGGCCGGTGACACCCAGATCGCGCACCACCCCGAACATCTCGGGAAAGAGCGTAATGACGTCGAATCGCATCAAAGATCCGCCGGCCAGTCGCTGTCTATGCGGCGAGCAGCCAGATCGACGGCGTGTATGTGCGCGCGTACGAACGGAACAAGCATTTCGGCGGGTCGGCCTTTGGCATTCAGGATAGGCTCGGGCCCTTCGGCCTCCACCTTCTGGCACAAGACCTTCAAGACGGCGTGAGCGCCGTTATCAAGGACTTCGTCCACCACGCCAATCAGCGCGGGTTCACCGTTGGCGCTGGTGTACAGCGAACAACCGATGAGGTCGACCCAGTAGTATTCGTCTTCCTTGGGCGCGGGAAAAGAACCACGCGGCGCTTGCACGGAATATCCGCGCAAGGCTTCCGCCTGATCGCGATCCGCAATGCCTGCCAGCTGGGCCACGACCGTGGAGCCCTGCGAACGGACTTGCAAAACCTTGATTGCGACAGGCGCAGACGCGACAGCGCCCCGCGCCAATTCAGGCACAGGGCGAGTCAACCACCATTGAGACGCTGAGAGCAGCACTTCGGCATTGGCCGAATGTGGCTGCACCTTAACCCAGCCTTTCACACCGTAGGCTGCACTGATGCGGCCCAGCTCGATCAAATCCGTAGGCGCCGCGTTAGAGGTTGCGGCATCAGACATGTATCGCGCTCTTCGTAATGATGAAACAGCTAAGAATGGTAGCTTTACAGCTGAACTAACGGCTTGGGCACGACGCAGGCAATTAAGCTGCGGCGGAAACCTTGGCCGAGTAGTCCTTGACCAGACGCTCGACAGCGGGCGACAGTTGCGCGCCAGTGCCGGTCCAGTACTGCACGCGATCCAGCGCAATGCGCAGGTTTTCCGTGCCTTCGCTAGCTACGGGGTTGTAGAAACCCACGCGCTCGATGAAGCGGCCGTCGCGACGGTTACGCGAATCGGTGGCCACCAGGTTGTAAAACGGACGCTTCTTGGACCCACCGCGGGCCAGGCGAATCACCACCATAGGTAATCCCTTGAATTAGTTGTGAAAAACGGGAAATTCTAGCACTTAAACAAGCCGGCTGGCAAATGCAGGTGCTGAATCAGTCGTGGCGGCGCAATTTGTATCCTAAAACACCGCATCCGGGTATTCTACAAATACGGGCCGGAGCCCGCCGCAGACGAAAGTGTAGCCCCCAGCCGCGCTTCGCGTCTGCATTTCGTGCGGTTGAACCTGAGTGCGTGTGAAGAATAACCCGATTGGAGAGATCGGTTTTATGTCGACCTGCGCAAGACCCGACGCTTTGCTCCCCCCGGCTACGCCGCAACGGCGCCGCCCTTCTGCTGCTTTCAAGCCCTCGTCCTGAGGGCGGAACAATCCCCGTTTTTCGCCCTACCCCCGGTTTTTTCCCGCGTATTTTCCGTGTTTTTTCCCAACACTTCCTCTTGGAGAGGTGCCACACCATGAAGAACCCGAAATCCGTCTTCAACCCCGTCGCGCGCCTGGCTCTGACCGGCCTATTACTGGGCACGCTGGCGATGCCGCTGGCGGCCTCTGCCCGCGTCGTGGGCGCGGCATTGACCACCGCGTCGGGCAAGGTCACCGCCGTCGACCCCGCCACGCGCACCATCACACTGCAAGGCGCCAACGGCAACACCGTGGACGTGCTGGCAGGCCCCGAGGTTCGCAATTTCCAACAGATCAAGCCGGGCGACACGCTGACGTTGGACTATTACGAGTCCGTCGCGGTCGATGTGCGCCCTGCCGGTTCGGGCGCCCCCGAAGTGGTGACCGAGACCGCCGCCAACCGCAGCGCCAAGGGCGCCAAGCCGGGCGGCGCGATGGGCCGCCAGACCACCATTACCGCTGCGATCTGGCACATCAACAAAAGCGCCAACCTGGTCACGCTGAAAGGGCCGCAAGGCGGCATGCGCACCATCCAGGTGAAGGACCCCGCCATGCAGGCACGCCTGCAGCAGCTCAAGGAAGGCGATCTGGTCGACTTCACCATCACCCAGGCGGTTGCGGCTGCCATCCATAAGTAAGCACGCCTGTGACGACGTAAAAAAGCCCGCGAAAGCGGGCTTTTTCGTGAGCGGCAGCGAACGCGCCGCGGACGGTCGGGCGCGTCAGCGCCTGCGCAGGTAGTGCACGCCCCGGCCGCCGTCTTCTTGCTGCAGAACCAGCGTGTTGCCGGTCTGCCGTGCGAAGGCTTGGAAGTCGCGGATGGCGTTGCGGTCCGTGGTGATGACGCGCAAGACTTCGCCGCTTGCCATCTGCGCCAGGGCCTTCTTGGCGCGCAGGATGGGCAAGGGGCACGTCAGGCCGCTGGCATCCACTTCCTGCTCGAAAGCAGGCGCTTGCGCGCCTGCATCGAGGCTGGTGTCGGCATCCATCAGAGACGCTCTTCCACCCATTTCTGCACACCGGCGATCGCCGCAGGCAAGGCAGCGAGGTCGGTGCCGCCGCCCATGGCCATGTCGGGGCGGCCACCGCCCTTGCCACCCACCTGGCCGGCCACGAAGCCCACCAGGTCGCCGGCCTTGATGCGGTCGGTAAGATCAGCGGTAACGCCACCCACCACGCTGATCTTACCGTCGGCGGAGCCGGTGGCAAGCAGCACGACAGCCGGCTTCAGGCGGTCTTTCAGATTGTCGACCATGCCGCGCAACGCCTTGGGATCCACATCGCCGATGCTGGCGGCGAGAACCTTGATGCCCTTGACGTCGACTGCCGCGCTGGCGGCAAGGTCGTTACCCGCGCTGGCGGCCAGCTTGTTGCGGGATTGCTCAAGGTCTTTTTCCAGCGCCTTGACCTGATCCTGCACCTGCGCGATGCGCGCAGGCACATCGGCCGGCGTGCTGCGCAGCATGCCCGCGATCTGGGTCAGCAAGGCGTTCTGGTTCTGCACCCAAGCCAGGGCGTTGTCGCCGGTGATGGCCTCGATGCGACGCACCCCGGCGGCCACGCCGCCTTCGGAGATGATCTTGAACAGGCCGATATCGCCCGTGCGGCTGACGTGCGTGCCGCCGCAGAGTTCGCGTGAAAAGCCGATGTCCAGCACCCGCACGGTATCGCCGTATTTTTCGCCGAACAGCGCCATGGCGCCGCCCTTGACCGCGTCGTCGTAGGCCATGACCTGGGCCACGGTGGGCTGGTTGGCCAGGACCTCGGCGTTAACGATGGCTTCGACGCGCGCGATCTGCTCGGCGGTCATTGGCGCGTCCTGCGCGAAGTCGAAACGGGTCTTGTCGGGATCCACCAACGAGCCGCGCTGCTGCACGTGCGAGCCCAGCACTTGGCGCAGGGCCTTGTGCATCAAGTGAGTGGCCGAGTGATTGCGAATCGTGCGGGCCCGACGAACCGCGTCAACGCGGGCCAGCAGGGTGTCGCCCACCGACAGCGAACCGGATTCCAGCAGCCCGTGGTGACCGGACACGCCGGCCTGGATCTTCAGGGTGTCGCCGACGGCGAAGCGCACGCCATCCGCTTCGAGCAAGCCGGTGTCGCCCACCTGGCCGCCCGACTCCGCGTAAAACGGGGTGGCGTCCAGCACGACCACGGCGCTTTGGCCGGCTTTTACTTCCTGCACCTGGGTGCCGTCGACGTACAGGGCGGTGACCTTGACGTTGTCCAGTTCCAGCTTTTCGTAGCCTTCGAAGCGCGTCTCGGCGCCTTCATAGCTGAGGCCTTCCGCCATCTTGAACTTGCCGGCGGCGCGAGCCTGGTCGCGCTGGCGCTCCATGGCGACCTCGAAGCCGGCCATGTCGATGTCGACTTCGCGTTCGCGGCAAATGTCGGCGGTCAGGTCCACGGGGAAACCGTAGGTGTCGTACAGCGTGAACAGCGTGTTGCCGTCCAGCACGCCGCCCTTGGCCACGTTGGCCAGGGCCGTGTCCAGGATGCGCATGCCGTGTTCGAGCGTTTCGCCGAAGCGCTCTTCTTCTTGCTTGAGCACCTGGGCCACGCGGTCGGCCATGGCGGCCAGTTCCGGATAGGCCTCGCCCATTTCGGCGACCAGATCCGGCACCAGGCGGTGGAAGAACGGCTTGGTCTGGCCCAGCTTGTAGCCATGGCGCAGCGCGCGGCGCACGATGCGGCGCAGCACATACCCGCGGCCTTCGTTGCTGGGGATCACGCCGTCGACGATCAGGAAAGAGCACGCGCGGATGTGGTCCGCGATGACCTTCAGCGAATTATTTTCCAGGTCTTTGATGCCGGTTTCACGAGCGGCGGCGTGGATCAGCTTTTGGAAAAGGTCGATTTCGTAGTTGGAATGCACGCCCTGCAAGACGGCGGCAATGCGCTCCAGTCCCATGCCGGTATCGACACAGGGACGCGGCAGGCGCGGCATGTTGCCAGCGGCGTCGCGCTCGAACTGCATGAACACCAGATTCCAGATCTCGATGTAGCGATCGCCATCTTCTTCGGGCGATCCCGGGGGGCCGCCCCAGATCTCCGGGCCGTGGTCAAAGAAGATTTCCGAGCAAGGGCCGCAAGGGCCGGTATCGGCCATCTGCCAGAAGTTATCGGAGGCGTAGCGCGCGCCCTTGTTGTCGCCGATGCGGATGATGCGCTCGGTGGGCACGCCGACTTCCTTGGCCCAGATGTCGTAGGCTTCGTCGTCTTCCTGATACACCGTGACCCAGAGCTTTTCCGCCGGCAGCTTGTAGACCTGTGTCAGCAGTTCCCAGGCGTACTGGATGGCGTCGCGCTTGAAGTAGTCGCCGAAGCTGAAGTTACCCAGCATTTCGAAGAACGTATGGTGGCGGGCGGTGTAGCCCACGTTCTCAAGGTCGTTGTGCTTGCCGCCGGCGCGCACACTGCGCTGCGACGATGTGGCGCGCGTGTACGACCGCGATTCCTTGCCGGTGAAGACGTCCTTGAACTGAACCATGCCCGAATTGGTGAAGAGCAAGGTCGGGTCGTTACCGGGGACGAGCGACGACGAAGGAACAATGGTATGCCCCTTCGACTTGAAGAATTGCAGGAACTGGCGGCGAATCTCAGAGGATTTCATCGTGGATGACGCAGGATTTAGGCGAATCTTTGATTATAGAGGGTTGGCGAAAAAGCGCGGAGCCGAGGAATAGCCGCTTCTAGCGGACGCACACGTATCCGGTGGTCCAGCCCTCGGTTTCGGTCCACTTTCCGCCCGCCGAGACGATGACCGGCTGATACCCTGCCGGACACGAACAATCCCCGGTACGTGGATTCGCCGTCGACTGGCCGGAATAATGCCGGCATCCGAATCGGTTATTGCTGCTGAACGCCCCCCCGAACCCACCGCTGGCGGGTTGCCAGACGCCGGACTGGCATGCCAGCAGGTCGCCGGCTTGCGTGCTGGCAATCGTTCCGTTGGCCAGACCGCAGGCCAGCCCTGACTGGGCGCGCCCGCCCACGCTCAGGTAGGCGCCGGTCGAGATGGACGCCGCGACGGTCAGCGATCCGCTCAACGCCGGGTCGCGGGCGTCGCCAATGCGGACGTATGGCTCCAGGTCTGGGAATGCGGGCGGGCTATCCGCCCCCAGCTCGGCCCCCGCCCCCGCCCACAGCGCCAGCGTGCCGGGTGGATACGTCGGTGCCCCTGGCGTGAGGGGGTTGTCGAACCGGAATGCCGCCCCTCGGGCCTGCCGCGGCGTGTCAGGCCAGATGGCCCCGCCATAGCCGCCAGCGGCTTCGATGACCGACGCGATGCCGACCAGGTCAGGCAACTCCGTCCCCCGTTTCAATAGCGGCGCGGCGCTGTAGATCAGTGCATCGAACCTGCAACGCTCGCCCGGGCAAGCCCCTCCCTTTTGCACCCGGACCTGCACGCCAAACCCCAGCGCGGAATGTTCGGGGAAGTCGGCCGGCAGGTGCGCCAAGGCGCGCAATTCCGCCACCGTGGGCGCTTGCGGGTCCGCGAACAGTGGCGCGCCCGTCGCATCTTGGGGCGTCAGCCCCTTGGCCAGCGTGTCGAAATGCCGCGCCAGCATCCCGGCAGCCGCCTGCCGAACCTGCGCCATCCACACCCCCGCCGAACGCGCCGCCGCATCCTCGATTCGATGAACGAGTTGATTGGAAGCCCAGATCGCGGTGACGGAAATCAATGCCAGCGCCAACGCCAAGCCCACCAGCGAGAAACCGCCCTGACGGCAGCGCCCAGGCGCCGCGCGTTCCGGCAAGGAGCGGCGCCTCATTTCGCGGTGAAGGCGAAAGTGTTGACTTCGCCTTGGCTGCATTGGGCCTGGGCCAATGCAGCCCGGTACGGCACAGGCGGCGTTGCCAGCGCGTCTTTCACGATCTTGGCGCCTGAATTGCCTCCGATGGATATTGTTTCGGAGACGCGTTGCAACACGGAAGCCAACGCCGGGCAGGCGGCATGACTGACGTTGGTGAGCGTGACCGTGAACGCCGAGCCTAGCCCGGCCCCGCCCAAGGCAGTGGCAACCACTTCGACAATGCCATTGCGGCCGGTTCCGCTGCCGCCCAGTCCGTGCACGACGCGCGCCGACGCCCCGCTGCCCTGAACGGCCAGCACGCTGGAATCGCGCAGCGCATTGGCCAAGGCGCCGGTGTCCAGCCCCGTATAAGGCGTAACGCCTCCGCCCTGCGCATTGATTTTCATGCTGGCGATGAAGCGTTGAAGCTCTTCTCCGACTTTTGGCACTTTGTTCTCGATGACATAAGCCCCGATAGCGGGGATTCCCACGATCGCGATCAATAAGACGATGGCCGTCACGATCGACACTTCCATCAATGAAAATCCGCGCTGGCGCTTGGCGCCGGATTGAAATTTCAGAACCTGTTGCATCAAATCCTCCGTTGAATGAATAGGACACGCGTGCGCGGCGGGATCCGCCAATGCGGCGGCGCGCGGCAACGTTATTGGCTTGCATAAAAATTGGTGAGCGCACGTCGCAGTTCGTCGATGACGGCGTAATGCCAAAGCGTGACGCCCAATACGGTCGCCAGCGATGCAATCAGCAGCGCCCAGCGCAGCGCGGCCGCCTGCCGCCGCACCCTTGCCAGCAACCGCGATTCGACGCGCTCGCGGACCCGCGCCAGACCGATCTCCAACCCCAACGCATCGGTCATGTCGGCCATGTACCACCACGTTTCGTCATCCAGCAGCCCTGTGCTGAATATCTCGGGGCCGATCGCGCCGCCGTCGAGACGGCCCAACATGGATTGGAGGTGCGCGTGCATCCACGGGCGCGCATGCCGCGCCTGCACCGCCAGCGCGTGACGCAAGCGGGTATCGGCAGCGCCATGCTGCCGAACCAGCACTGAAAGCAGGCAGAGGAAGCGGATTGCCTGAAAATCGCGATACAACCGCCATAGCAGCCAGCGGTCGAGTCCGGCACGGAACGGCCCCGTCATGTTAGGCAGCGACCATAAGCTCAGCAGCGCGATACCGACGCCAACCACCAGCCACAGCAGCAGCCATTGCCGCAGCACCTGAGCCAGGGCGAACAGCCCGCGAGTCAGGCGCCCGTAGTCTTCCGCAGGCACCATCTGGAAGACCTGCTGCAGACGCGGCACGCTGAAGAACGGGATGGCGCCCAACAGGGCAAGGGCCACCGCTGTCGCCGCCACGCCGGCCGCCGCCGCCGACACCACGGCCATCCAGGCCTCCCCACCCAGCCGCACCGCGCGGGCCAAGTCGCGCAACGCCTCGGCAAGGTCGCCGCCCTCTTCCTGGACGCAGGTCAGCAGCAGGCATTCTTCGGAGGGCAGCGTGCCGGACCACGCGACGCCGAGGTCTCCGCCCGCTTCCGGATACGCGCCCGCCCAGTAATGCGACAGGCGTCCGCGCACCGTGCGCAGCCCATAACGGCGCGCATCGTCGGCGAAAATATCACGCAGATTTTTGCGGCCCTGCGTCCCTTCGACCAGATCCGCCAGATACTCGTAGTAGTCCGCGCGCCCAGACCGGAAGCGCAGCCCATCAAGGCGCGGGAAATGGCGGATCATGCGCCCCCCCGCATCCCGATGCCGGTGCGGGCGGGTGTCGCGCGCCAATCGTGCGGCGAGATCGCAAGGTCGAATCGGCGCAGCAAGGCCCTGGGATCGACTTGCCCGGCATTCACTTTATGCAAGGCGCAGTCCAGCGCCCGTATGCCACGGCCGGTCGCATCGCCTTGCCCTGCTTCGGCGTCCGCCGATTGCGCTCCCCGCGCCAGGGCGAGATTGTCGCGTAGGCGCACGCATTCCAGGAACCCCTGCACCCGGTCGGGTTCGATCAGTTCCGCCGCGACGCTGCGCCCCGCGATGCCATTGAGTTCCGGCAATTGAGGCCTGCGACACGCCTCGCACCCCGCCGTGTTCCTGACCTTGGCCGCCTGCGTTTCCAGCCGGTACGCCCGCTGCATCCGAAGGGCCCAGGCCTGCCAATCGGGCGCCGCATCCGGATGTGACGCGCGCCCCTGCCACAAGCTTTCCAGCGGCAATGCGCAGGCTGCGCATAAGCGAGGCAGGAGCGTCTGATAGACCAGCAGCTTCAGAATGCCCGGTGTCGCGAGAAAATCGCGCGACACACCTATCGCATCCGACGCCAGACGTTCGGGAATCAGGGCCGCGGAACCCGCGTGTGTGGTGGCATACAGGCTGACGCCCGACCCGGCAAGGTCCATGAAGGCGCGGCCGGTGTCGACATCCCGGATTTCACCGATCAGCAGATCGTTCATTGCCGAGCGTTTGATGGTCTTGAGCTTGGCATCAAACGCGGGCCACGCGGATTCGGCCAGCGCGCTGCCCAGCGTATTCTGCAAGGCGTTGGCAATGACGTACTCGACCGGATCCTCCAGCGTGATGACCTTGCGGGTGGCGGCAATGCCGCGCATCAACGTCGCAATGGTGGTGGACTTTCCCGATCCGACGACGCCCGCCAGCACGATGGCGCCCCCTTCGCGCTCACGGGCGCGCAGCAGGGTCTGGATCTGGGCGGGCAGATACCCCAACGCGTGCAAGTCGCCATCGGCCGTGGCATCCAGGCGCAGGATGCGCAGGCAGACCGACGGCCCCACGTCGGTGGCCAGCGATGCCCACCGCAGCACCAGCGGCGCGGCGTCCACCGTCAGCGCGATGCGCCCCTGTTGTTCCAGCGCCGGATCAAACACCGCGCCATTACCGCCGCGCACATCCATCCATGCCACCGCCAGCACCTCCAGCAATGTCGCGTTGGACAGGCCTGAAAACCGCTCGGTAGTGACGTATTCCCCGTTGATGGTGTAGCGGATGTCGCAGGCCTCGTGGCGCCGGTTCACGTTGATGTGCACATCGCTTGCGCCTTGCGACACGCCCCACCGCACGATGTCCAGGAAAAGCGCGGCAAGGGCGGACGCACGTTCGGCCTGCCTGCCGCCGCGCGGCGCGCCGCCCGCCGTCAATTGCCCGCGCGAGACCATCAGCAGCAAGGGCGCCGGCAGCGCGTAGCGGGACGGCTGCGCCAAGCGGTATCCTCCCGCGCGGACGAGGCGTTCGACCTCGTCGATGGCATCGCCCTGGAGGTATTCCTTCACGGCGAAGATGACGGCATCGCCGCTATCCAACAGCACGGGACATAGCCGGCCGGCCAACGAGGCCAGATCGAATTCCCGGCTTAATGCTCGGGAAAAGGCCGGAGCCAGCGCGAAGATGTCGTCGGCGGAATGCAGTTCGCGCGGCAGCGATGCCGGCGCGGGCGTCCGGACGCGATTCATGGCGTGGCCCTTTCCGCGCTTAAGCACGCGGTGTGGATCTTGGCGTCCCTGCGCAAACGCACGCAAGCGCCTTCGATGGCTAGCAATTGGTAGCCGGCAGCGGTTGCCGAAACGCCCCCCGCGACGGGCGCCGCGCGGCCCGCCTGATAGCGCAGCATGGCGCCATTGACGACCACGTCGGCGATCAGGCGCCGGGCGACCCCGAAAATCGCGGCCACGCGGATGTCGTCCGGCGGCGGGATGATGGCGTCCGTCGACGCGATAGACGACGGGCCGGATTGGCAAATGCCCGGCATCCGGCAATCGGCCAGGGCAGCGGCGGCATCGGCGCGCAGCAACGTGCGCACCGTCTCTACCTCGGGCCACGCCTGCACTTCGTCGGGCGATGGCGAATCATGCGCCGGCGTCACGGACGCCGATGCAATGCCCGCAGCCAACACCCACGCGATGCCTGCGGAGAACGCCGTGCGTCCCGGTGCGAACCTATTCTTGCTCATACAGTTCTCCATGCAATTCGGCGACCAGCGTGCTGGCGGCCAGGCTGGGTTGGGGTTGCGGCTGCACATCCAGCGTCAGGCGCGACCAGCGCACTGCGGGAAGGACGCCGGGCAATAGCGCGAAGGAACGCAATGGCCCGGCCAGGCGCAGGGCCCGGCGCCGGACAGTCGGCCGGGCAACCACGGACGACGCAGCGGGTTGCGCCACCGGCGACGTATGCAGCGGCACGGCCACGGCCGGATCCAACGCAACCGAAACAAACGCCGGCTGCAACCGCTGCAGCGTGGCGACCAGCTCGGTATCCACCCGCAGCGCGGTTGGCAGCGTCAAACGGGCCAGGGGCACGTCATCGGTTGCGACGCGCCAAGACAGCGCGGCAGAGTCCAGAGGTTTGAACGCCACTTTCCACCCTTCGGGCAACCGTGCATACAGCAACTGGTTCGTTGCGAACGGATGCGCCCGCGCATAGCGGGCTGAACAATTCCACCCCCTTGGGCCGGCATCGCACTGCGCATGGCGTAACGCCCACCCCTGCACCTGAATCGGGAGCTTTCCCAGCGCGCGCAACAAACCGAAAAGAGCGGCGGGCGCATGCGCAGGCGTGCCTTCCAGCATCGCCAGATAGGGATCCAACCGGTCTGGTGCTTCCTGGGCAGGGGCTTCCGGCGTGTATGGAAAGACTTGCGACGACAGGCCATGCCATAGCGGCCGCGCGGCGGCGGACAGTCCCACGCATATCAGGAACAGGCGCAGGGCAAGCGGCATGGCGGCCCAACGGGACGGCAGCACGCTCAAGCGCGCGCCCGACTCGACGGCGTTCGACAACGCCGCCCATACCGAATCGGCGTCATGCTCGACCAAGGCGGCGCGCTGTTCCCGCAAGCGCGCCAGCGCATGCAGCGCTTCGCTGTGCGAATCGAACAGCTTGTCCGCCTGCGACAACACCGAACCCTCTTGCGCCGCGACCAGCCAATAGCGCCCGTCCGGAAGCGGGATCAGGCACAGGCCGCCCTCCGGATACAACAGGGCATAAAGCTGCGCGGCAGCCTGGATATGGGGCGCACTGCGCCGGCGCGACGCGGTCGCATGCGGGCCTCGGCGCCAACTCGAACGCAGCCGGCCATAGCCCGCCACGGTGGCCAGCGACCCGCCGACGACGACATGGGTCGCTCGCAACCGCCGCCCCCGGGCGCGAGCCAATCCGGACACGTCGGAGCCAATCAGCACCAGCCAGCGCAGCCCGAACGCCAGCTTGCGATCGGCACCCGCGCAGTCGAGTAGAAGAAGATGGGGAGCTCGGTTCATCACGAGGCCTCAGTACCCTTCTTCGACCTGCGCCGTGACTAGCACCAGCGTGGTCTCGCGTTCCTGGGCGGCGCTGTCCTGCCCGCCCGTGACCAGCGGCAGGCCTGGCGCCAGGCGCTGGCGATCGTGCTCATCCTGGCTGCGATCAAAGCCGGACAGGATGACAGGCTGGCCAGGCCGCAATTCGATCTGCTGGACCGTGCCGTTGCCGTCGATCGTGATCTGCTGGACTTGTACCTGATTGCCGCGCTCTCCGAAGGTAATGGTCTTCAGCGGCTGCGCAACCGCATTGTCATAGGCAACGGACAAGAGGATTTGCCCATCTTCCTGGATATCCGGCAACAGCGTCAGGAAGGAGCCCACGGTTTCTTCCTTCTGGCTGATGGATACCGCAGGCAACGACCCGTTCGCCCCACCCGCTGTCGTGCCCGGAACGGCGGTGCTCTGCACCCGATCGATATACGAGAACGTGGTGCGGATCGCATGGGTGACCGGGCGGCGGTTCAAGGTCAGGACTGGCACTTTGCGATGCCGCACGATCGCGCCCATCGTGCTTAGCGCCGAGACGACCGCGCGCGACCCGTCGAACGGCCCCTGGCTAACGCCAGCTTCGAGCAGGCCGGCCCCGATCGACGCCGTCCCGGGGAAAGCCACGCGCGCCGAGGTGCTTGCCGCCGCGTAAAGCGCGTTCCAGTCCATGCCGCCGGACGCCGATTGCCTGACGATGACGGTAATTTCTTCGAAGACCAGCCGCACGCGGCGCGTCAACACCTTGTTTTCGCGCTCTAGATAGTGCGCAACGCGCTCCAGCGCCTCGGGCGTGTCGGTGACCACCAGCGACGATGCGCCATCCACCGCGTCCGCCACCAGGCCCGACCGAGTCAGGAACGGGACGATGCTGGCGCGCAGAACGGCCAACGCGTTGTGCTCCTTCGCGGACAGGGTGGTGTTGGACGTGCTTTCGAAGCCCTCTCCCTCCGCGCTACCCGACCGGCCCAACCGGACATCGACCGTGCTGGCAAGCGACAGCGCCCGCACGTCGAACACCCGCGTTTCGGTGCGATAGAACTCAAGCGCGTCGCGCACGTAGCGCCAATGCACTGAAAACCGGGCGGCCAGCGCATCCAGGAGATCCGCCAGCGGCAAGGGCCCGTCGCGCACTTCGAAACGGACGGCGGATGGCGCCGATAGCCCGGTATCCACGGCAAGGCGCGGCAGAAACTGCTCAAGGGGAAGCAAGGCGTCGGGACGCACCCGAACCGGAATGCCGGTGGCGGCGCCCAGGCGCTGGGCCATCGCGGGCAGGTCGGCCTCGTCGGCGAGCATCAGCGTCGTCGGCACGTTCTCGCGCAGCGCGGGGGGCAGCGACACGGCACGTGCCAGCGGCTGCGGTTTGCCGGCGATCCATGGCGCGGCGACGTCTTGCGCCGCGATGCGCGCCTGTCGGTCCGACAACCCTTCGGCAAAAGCCTGATGGCGATTCGCCAGCACGGCTTGCCGTTCGTTCGCCATGCGGTTCAGGTTCGCCGCCTGCTGCGATGCCGCGCAACCGCCCAGCACCCCGCACGCCACCATGCTCATCACGCGTTTGATCGTCATGCTCCGCCTCCTTGCGGCGATGCCGTGCGCGAACAAGACTGGGCAAGCGGCACGACGCGCAGCACCTGGTTGCCGTAGAAGCACGGCTGCAACGGCTTTTCGGCCAGTTCGGTCGCGGCTAGCA
The DNA here is from genome assembly GCF_049060505.1 of Achromobacter marplatensis. Lineage (GTDB taxonomy): Bacteria > Pseudomonadota > Gammaproteobacteria > Burkholderiales > Burkholderiaceae_B > Achromobacter > Achromobacter marplatensis_A. Next base: position 63,215 of record NZ_JBMGRB010000013.1, on the reverse strand, counting down.
GGCCGCGGACGGCGGACTTGAAGTCGCCCGGAAAGTCCGCGGACGCGGACAACGGAATATCCACATCCACCGCCCAATGCTGCGGTTGAAATGTCCAACCGGATCCGTCCGCCCACCGCGCCAGCACTGCGCGCAACGTGGCGTCCGGCGGCGCGGCCCGATACGTTTCAACCGGCGCGGCGGGCAGCGGCAGCGGTGCACGGGGCTGCGCCGGGGCGGCGACACTGGCCGGGCCTTCGGACGTCAAGCGCCCGCTCACCGTCAACGGCCCGCCGGCCGCCAGCGCCCCGACGCCGGGTGCCGCCAGCGGCATCGATTGCGTCGAGACGTCCGCGATGCGGGCCATGTCGTCCCCGCGTTCTGCCCTTGCCGCCAAACGCCCGCCACGAAAGCGCAACACTCCCCACTCACCCTTGACCACCACATACGGATCGCGGCGCACATAGGGCAAGGCATGTTCGCCATCGCCGCGCACGCCAAACACCGCGGGCAATGCCTGCCCGGGCGCGAATTGCAGCCAGACTTCCCGGCCGTTATCGAACACCTGCATAGGCGCCACAGCGGGGTCCCCCGATAGGCGCCAGTCAAACCGGAAGCCGCCGGCGGCAGGCTCGGCCGCCTGCCACGAAGCGCCGGGGCCGCCTTTTGCCGGCCAGCTTGTGCAAGCGCCCAGGCCGGACAAGCTTGCCACCAGGAAGAGAATTCGAACCATGCCTCACCGCGAGCAAAGGGCGCACCGGAAGCGGCACGCATGAACGGCATGGTGGACGAGGGGTCGGCGCGCCGCCAGACTGGCATGTACGCATGGATGCTTTGATCCGCCTCTCTCGACGGCGCGATCAGCGGACGAAAAAAAACCCGGTCCTGGGACCGGGTTCTTGCGGGCGGAACCGGCGGGCGTCAGCGCCGCCGGTTCAGGCCTGGAAGATCAACGTTGCGCGGCGATGCTGCGTGCTTGCGACGCGGCGTTGTTCAGCGCCGATACGGGCGGCACCTTGCCTTCGAAGGCATCGTTCAGTTGCTGGTTCAGCACGGGCTCGATGCGGTTGTAGTTCGCCATGCGGAAGCCGCGGCTATTGCTGGCGGGACGCGAGCTCATCGAAGCAATCACGGCTTGCGCGCCCGGGATGCTCTTGTAGAACGACACGTCCGAGGCGCGGAACGCCGCTTCGGTAAGCGGCAGGAAACCGGTGCGCTGGTGCCATTCTGCGGCGACGACGGGTTTGGACAGCCAGGCCAGGAATTGCGCGGTTGCCTTCTCTTCGGCTTGCGGACGGCCCTCAAGCGCCCACAGGGCAGAACCGCTGACGAACGGCTGGCCAGCGGCCTTGGTGGCTTGATCGTAGTAAGGCACCGGCGCGACGCCGAACGACAGCGACTTGGTGGTCAGGAATGTGCCGAAGGCGCCGGAATTGGCGGTCAGCACGGCGCACTCGCCCTTGGCGAACAGCTTGTCGGCCGAAGCGTCGCCGGTATGCGCCATGAACAGCAACGAACGCTTCCAGCTGACCATCAAGGAGATGTGGCGCATGTAGAGCGTGTCGAACTGCATCGCAGGCGCCGCGCTCTTCTTGGTGATGGCGTCCAGTCCGTTGTTATTGCTGGTGAACTGCTGGCCGTTGATCGGCGCCAGGTTCTCCAGGTGGACGGTGACCTGATCGCTGGAGGCGTAAGGGCAATCGATATCCGCCACGTCGCGCAGCTTCAGCAGTTCGGCCTGCAAGCCGTTCCAGGTGCGCGCCGGATTGTTGGGATCAAGACCGGCCTTCTTGTAGGCCGCGGTGTTATAGAACATCACGGGCACTTCGGCCATCCAGGGGAAGGCCAACAGGCGGCCTTTACCGTCGCGCGTGAAGCTGCTGGTAGCCGGCACGAACCAGTTCAGGTCCTTGATCGGGTACTTGGCCAGCAATTCGTACATCGGCAGGATGGCCTTGTGCTGCGCCACGACTTCAGGCGAATGGTTATCCGTCAGCTGGACCAGATTGGGCGCCTTTTTCGCCTTGACCGCCGTGACGGCCTCTTGCTCAAGCGCGTCCTGCGAGGCGAACCCGCGCAGCTTGACGCTGACCTGATCCTGCTCTTTGTTGTACTGCTTGGCCAATTTTTCGAACTCGGCCTTGTTCGCGTCCGACAGCGTATGCCAGACCTGGATTTCAACTGGAGCGGCATTCGCCACCCCCGCCATTGCCATGGCGGCGCCAAATACCCATGCACGCCGGCTGGCGAACATCGCGCGGGCAACGCCCGCCAATTGCAGATTCTTCATAGGTTCATAGACCAAGAAAAGGGAATTCCGGTTCCGGCCGCCGTCCGCTAAGCAGATCGGCCAGTGCCCGGCCCGAGCCAACACCCATCGTCCAGCCGAGCGTACCGTGTCCCGTATTGATATACAAATTAGGGATACGGCTACGACCGATGATGGGCACATTCGAAGGAGTGGACGGGCGCAAGCCCGACCAATAACTGACGCGTCCGAAATCGAGCGCGTCGGGAAAGAGTTCTTGCGCCAGACGGGTCAGGGCTTCGCAGCGGCTGGTGTTCAGGCCCCGGGAGTACCCCGAGAGCTCTGCGGTGCCAGCCATGCGCAGCCGGTCGCCCAGGCGCGAGAACACAATTTTGTGGCTGCTGTCCGTCAGGCTGACCGTGGGCGCGGCATCGGGCTTCAGCACCGGGAACGTCGCGGAATAGCCCTTGGCCGGATAGACGTTGCAGGGGATGCCCAGCGGACGCAGCATATTCGGGCTGAAGCTGCCCATGGCGACGACATAGGCGTCGGCCGCGACCGAGCCGTATTGGCCATCAGGTTCAATGATTTCAACGCCCTGCACGGTACCGCCCTGCGTCAACAGGCGCGTGGCCCGCGTGCTGTAGCGGAATTCCACGCCAGCGCGGGCGCAACGTTCGGCTAGCGCGACCGTGAACAGATGCACGTCGCCGCTTTCGTCTTCGGGGGTGTAGTCGCCCCCCACAATCGTTTGCCGGTGCGGCGCCAAGGCCGGTTCGATAGCGATGACCTCGTCGGCCGTGACCACCCGGCGTTCGACGCCGAAATCGCGCATCAACCCGGCGGCGCGCTGGGAGTTTTCGAATTCGTGCGGGTCCCGGTAGAAATTCAGGATGCCGCGTTCGAGGTGATCGTATTCAATGCCTAGTTCGGCACGCATGCCGCGCAGGGTGGCGCGGCTGTATTCCGCCATGCGGACCATGGCGCGGATGTTGGGCGCCAGGCGGCTGGGCAGGCATTCGCGCAGGAACGACAAGCCCCACATCCATTGCCGCCAATCCAGCTGCGGGCGGAACAGCAGCGGCGCGTCGTCCTGGAACATCCATTTGAGCAGCTTGAACGGAGCCTGCGGATTGGCCCAGGGTTCGGCATACGACACGGAGATCTGCGCGCCATTGGCCAGGCTGGTTTCTTGCGCGGGACCGGTGCAGCGATCAATGACCACGACGTCATGGCCGGCCTGGCTTAGCCACCAGGCGCTGGAGATTCCGATAATGCCGCTACCCAATACCGCTACTTTCATGCCCGCATTGCTCCTTGCGTGCCAAATCGGTCCGCGGACCCGATGTCCGCCCCCCCTGGCAAGCCGCTGCCAAGGCAGTTTACCCCGCCGATTTGGCTTCGCCTATGTCTAAAAAAGGGGCGGAAGTCACGAAGCTTTTCCGCTTGTGAATTCCGCCCCCATGCCTGTGCCGTTCCGCTTACGACGCGGCTTTCGCCAGGTCGGCTTCGGACGTGAACGCGTCCGCGTAGAACTCTTCCGGCGGCAGGCCATTCTGCGTGCTGAACTCGCGCCGGGCGGCATCCACCATCAGGGGCGTGCCGCAGGCGTAGACCTGGTGGCCGGACAGATCGGCGATATCCTGCATGACGGCCTCGTGGACGAAACCGGTGCGGCCCGTCCATTCGTCTTCCTGCAGCGCATTGGACACGACCGGAACATAGGCGAAACCCGGCAGCTGGCTCGACCAGGACTGCGCCAGTGCGTCCATGTACAGGTCGCGCGGACGGCGGCCGCCCCAGTACAGGGTGACGGGGCGCTTGATGTTCTTGTGAATCATGTGTTCCACGATGGCCTTCACCGGCGCGAAACCCGTGCCGCTGGCCAGCAGGACGATCGGCTTGTCGCTGTCTTCGCGCAGGAAGAACGAACCGAACGGCCCTTCCAGGCGAAGGATCTCGCGCTCTTTCATCTGCGTGTCGCCGGCGCCAAAGACGTGGTCGGTGAACAGCCCGCCCGGCATGTGGCGAATATGCAGTTCCAGCGGGCTGCCGGTATGCGGCGCGCCGGCCATCGAATAGCTGCGGCGGCGGCCGTCCTTCAGAATGACTTCGATGTATTGCCCCGCGTAATAGCGGAACTGTTCCGAGGCGGGCAATTGCAGCTTGATGACGGTGACGTCGGGCGCCACGCGCTCAAGCGTCTGCACGCGCGACGGCAGCTTGCGAATCTGGATGTCGCTGGCCAGGCGGACCTCGGTGGATTCGACCACCATGTCCGACGCGGGACGGGCCTGGCAGAACAGCGTGTAGCCGTCCGCCAATTCCTCGGGCGACAGGATCTGGGCGGGATATTGCCCGGCGTCGAACTCACCGGACACCACTTTGCCCTTGCAGGTGGAGCACGCGCCGTTGCGACAGCTATAGGGCAGCACGATGCCGGCCGCCAAGGCGCCGTCGAGCACGGTCTGGCCGGGCTCGACCGGGAATTGATGCTTGCTGGGTTGGATGGTGACCTGGAAGCTCATGATGAAACGGTTCTAAGTTGACGCAGCGTCGTCCGGCTTGGCCGAGGGCGGCGCTGCGCCCGGCCCGGCGTCAGGCCGGGAACTTGCGGATTTCCTTGACGCGATTCGCGTCATCCACCAATACCACTTGCGGCTTGTGCGTGGCGGAATCCTCTTCGGACATGGGGCCGTAGGTGCAGATGATCAGCAAATCGCCGACCTGGGCCCGGCGCGCCGCGGCGCCGTTCAACGAAATGGCGCCGCTGCCGCGGGCCGCCTTGATAATGTAGGTGTCGAAACGTTCACCGTTGGTGACGTTGTAGAGTTCGATGCGTTCGAACTCGCGCATGCCGGCAGCGTCCAGCAGGTCTTCGTCGATGCCACAAGACCCTTCGTAGTGAAGGTCGGCTTCGGTGACCGTGACGCGGTGCAGCTTTGCCCGCAGCATGATGCGTTGCATGATAGAAATATCCTGGTTCGCGGCCCGGTCCGCGAAGCGTTGCTAAAGTGATGCCCGGCATCCGGTATTGCCGTTGGAACCGGGTATTCTATAATTTTTGCCGCCCACAGACGGCCCGCAGGCGGCCAGGCTGCCGCCGCAGCTTAGAAATCCAGTTCGATCTCGACTGCGTCGCCGACTTTCAGACGGGCGCCAGCCGGCGCGTCCAGAATGGCGTTTTGGCCGAATACCACCCCGATCTCCAAGTTCCGGTAACCCGCCAGCGTGCGGCCGGGCTCGTCGTGCTGCAACGCCGTGCGCTGGTCGATATCGGGGATCGAACACCGGGTACACGGCTTGACGAATGCCATCCGGACGCCGGCCGCCGTGATCATGGCGGTATGGTCTTCCTCGAAGGCTTCCCATTCGCCCTCGACCACGATATTGGGCCGGAAACGGTCCATCGGCACGGGCGCCACGCCCTTGACCTGCAAGCGGGCGTTCAGGTCGTCAAGCGACGCCTGATTGGCGATCAGCAACGGGAAACCGTCGGCGAAACCGAAGTGATGCTCGCCGGTGAACGCCTCCGCCAGATCGGGATGCGCGTCGGCCCAGCGGGACACCCAGTCGGGCTTGGCGTTGCGCCGCGCGGCGGCATCCACCTTCAGCAAGCGGCAAGGCGTCTTGAGGAAGTCCGAAAACCATTGCCCGACAGCAGCGCTTTCACGCCTGGCGGAAATGGTGTCGCTCCAGACCGCCACGGTGTCCGCCCCCGGCTCAAGGCCGGACTCGTCAAACGGCACATCCAGATCCGGCATGCCGGGCGCGGACAGACGCAGCGCGTCGGCCGTGAGCGCCGTGCGGATCAACGCCATCGCGGGCCATTGGCGCTGGGTCATGAACTGGCCGTCGTCCCCGACCAGCATCCAGCGGCGGTCGTTCGCCAATCCGGCACGATCGATGGGGGACTCCGTCAGGTCGATGCCTGCGCAGGATTTGATGGGGTAGATATGCAAGCTGAGGATACGGGCGGACATGGCGGCGGAAGGTCGGCGAAAGTCGGCGAAAGGGTCCGCGAGAGAATAGCAGACAGCGCGGCCATTTCCCTCGCGGCACGCTTCCCGGCGCCGGCATGAAAAAACCCGGGCCAGGCCCGGGTTTGGAAGGCGCCGCCAGCAGGTCGGCTAGCCGCCCACCAGCTTCAAGGTATCCAGCGGCGTCACCGCCTTGAACCCCTTGCGCGTCGCGATGTGTTCGGGACGCGGCGTCAGCCCGTACTTGGGCGGATTCAAGGTGTTTTCCATGCTGTTGTAGACCATGAACACGTTGGCGCGCGGCCACGGCGAGATATTGCTGTTCGAGCCGTGCATCGTATTGCAGTCGAAGAACACCACCGAACCGGCCTTCGCCGTCATCGAGCGGATGCCGCCTTGCTCGACCAACAGTTGCAGGCTGACCGGATCCGGCACGCCGTATTCCTGCTTTTTCAGCGATTGTTTGTAGTGCTCGTTCGGGGTCTCGCCCACGCACGAAATGAACTGCCGGTGCGAACCGGGCACCAGCATCAGCGGGCCGTTGCATTCATTGTTGTCAGTCAAAAGCACCGAGCAACTGAGCGCGCGCATCGACGGCATGCCGTCTTCGACATGCCAGGTCTCGAAATCGGAGTGCCAGTAGAACTCCTTGCCCTTGAAGCCCGGCTTCATATTGGCGCGCGACTGGTGGATGTAGACCTCGGACCCGAGGATCTGGCGCGCCACATTGACCAGCCGGGGGTCGCGCACCAGGCGCGACAGCACGGGGTTCAGCACGTGCACCATGAAGATGGAGCGCACGGCGTTGCTACCGGGCTCGGTGATGGATTCTTCGCGGCGGACGATCGACGGGTCGCGCGTCATGCGCTCGACCTCGGTCGACAAGGCGCGGACCTCGGCTTCCGTGAACAGATTTTCCAGCAAGAGAAAACCGTCGCGTTCGTACTGTCCGACTTGCTCGCCGGACAACGCGCTGGCGTACTTGCCGTCGTCATAGACCACCGGGTCCTGACGGGCGATGATGGCGGAACTTCGATCCGTACGTGAGGCGTACGGATCCTGTGCAGGTGAGATCATGCGAACCTCCTTTGTCTGGTTTCAGGCCGCTTTGGCGTGGGCTTCGGGCAGGGCGTAAACGCCCTCTTTGTCATGCACTTCCTGCCCGGTCAGCGGCGGATTGAAGACGCAGATGACGCGCAGCGGCTCCTTGCCGCCGCACAGCCAATGTTCGTCGTTTTCGTTCAGGGCATAGACCACGCCGGGGCCCAGGTCGTACTTCTTGCCGTCGGCGATGGTCTCGATGGAACCGTCGCCTTCAATGCACCACACCGCTTCAAGATGGTTCTTGTAGTGGATGTGGGTGCGGCCGCCCGGGAATATGGTGGTCTCGTGGAAGGAAAAGCCCATTCCGTCTTTCTTCAGCAGCACGCGGCGGCTGACCCAGGTGTCGGTGCGGACTTCATCGGCGGTACCGATCACATCTTTGACGTTGCGTACGATCATTGGCGTTTTCCTCCAAATTTCAGGATTCGGGCAGACTGCCCCTCTTCTGCCAGCGCTTCGGCCACGCTGGCCTCGATCACGTCCAGGCCCTTGCTCAGCAGCTCTTCCTCGATCGTCAACGCCGGCAGCAGCTTCAGCACTTCGTCGTGGGCGCCCGAGGTTTCGATGACGACGCCCTTCTTGAAAGCGTTCTGCGCGATGCGGTTGGCCAGCGCGGGCGTGGCGTTGCACACCAGGCCCTGGATCAGGCCGCGGCCGCGCACCGACAAACCGGCATTGGGATAGCTGTGGACCAGGTTTTCGAGCCAGTCGCGGACCAGGCGCTCTTTGCGCTGGATCTCGGTGGTGAACGCCGTGTTGGCCCAGTAGGTTTCCAGCGCCTGTGTCGCCGTGACGAACGCCAGGTTATTGCCGCGGAAGGTGCCGCTGTGCGCGCCGGGCTTCCAGATGTCCAGTTCGGGCTTCATCAGCACCAGCGACATCGGCAGTCCGAAACCGGAAAGCGACTTCGACAGGGTGATGATGTCCGGACGGATGCCCGCGGCCTCGAAGCTGAAGAACGTGCCGGTACGGCCGCAGCCAACCTGGATATCGTCCACGATCAGCAGCATGTCGTGCCGCTTGCACAGCTTGTCCAGTTCTTTCAGCCAGCGCAGCGTCGCCACGTTGACGCCGCCCTCGCCTTGCACCGTTTCCACGATGACCGCGGCCGGCTTGTCCATGCCGCTGCTGGGATCTTCCAGCATGCGTTCCAGATACGCCATGGTGTCCACGTCCGGACCGAAGTAGCCGTCATAGGGCATGAACGTCGTGTTGCCCAGCGCGTAGCCGGAGGCCTCGCGGAACTTCATGTTGGCCGTCACGGCCAGCGAACCGCCGCTGACGCCATGGAAGCCATGGGTGAACGAAATCACATTAGGGCGGCCCTTGACCTGGCGCGCGATCTTCAGCGCGGCTTCCACGGCGTTGGTGCCGGTGGGGCCGGTGAACTGCAACGTGTACTGCCAGTTGCGCGGCTTGAGCAGCACGCGATCCACCGTCTCCAGGAAACGCTTCTTCGCGCTGGTGGCCATGTCCAGGCCATGGACGACGCCGTCCGACTGCACATACTCCAGCAGCTTTTCCTTGAGAACAGGATTGTTGTGGCCATAGTTCAGCGTGCCGGCGCCGCTGAAGAAATCGATGTACTCGGTGCCGTCCTCATCAATCAGCGTCGAGCCTCGGGCCTGGCTGAATATCACGGGGAACGACCGAATGTAGCCCCGCACCTCTGATTCCATCCGGTCAAAGATTTTCAAGTCCATATGATTAATCCTCCCTTTTCATCTCATAAGTCGACAGACGGCCAGCGTCCCTCCGGATGCGTTGGCGCATTCGGATCGGCAAAGCCATCCCGGTATTTCGATAAGTCCGCTGGGGTTGCGCCGCCCTACGGGGCAGGCAATGCGAACGGGCCTATCCTCAACAACATCTCGTCGTCATGGTCCGCGCCCCCGAACAGTTGCCGGTCGAAGAACGGCTGCTCGGATACGTGGGCGCCAAGCTCGCCGGCCAGGCCGGTGAAGCTGCGGCGCGATGCCTGGTTGTCAGGCCCCACCGTGGTTTCAAGATGACGAACATGCGCGAGCTGCTTGCGTTGCAAGAGTTCGCGAAGCATGGCGCGGCCTAACCGGTGGCCGCGTGCGCGGGCGTGCACCGCGACCTGCCAGACGAACAACACGTCGGGCCGGGCCGGGATCACATAAGCGGAGATAAAACCGTCGATACGTCCGCCGGCACTTTCGGCGATAACGCAGGTGTCGCTGAATTGCTCGCACAGGAGCAAATAGGCATAGAGGGAATTCAGGTCGAGTGGCGGGCACTCGGCAATGAGGCGGTGAATGGCGGCGCCGTCTTTGCGATTGGGCAGACGCATCGTATGGGTCTGCGCGCGAACCGCCGGCGCCACGGCACTTGAGAGAGTAGGTGTATCCAGTTCGACTGTCTTCATGCAACGATTCCCGATTCTGGGGGTGCCCCGCCCGTGGGCACTTCAAGGATGGGCGACGACACGTCGCCATGCGGTTCCGCGGCGACGGCCTGGCCTTCTTGCTCCATCAGCGCCACGATGCGTTCCAGCGACAACGTGATCGTGGCTTGCTCGAGTTCCGGCAAGGCGTTCAGCGCGTCAGCCAGATGCTTCTGCAGCGGCGACGGCGCGCCCTGCGCCAATTCGCGGCCGGCGTCGGTGGCCGTGACAAAGACGATGCGGCGGTCTTCACGCCCGCGTTCCCGGCGGATGAACCCTTTGTCTTCCAGGCGATCCAGGATGCCGACCACCGTGCTCGGGCTGACGTGCATCTCGCGGCTGATGGCGGTGGCCGTCATCGGGCCGTTGGCCATCACCGTGCGCAAGCACATCAGTTGGGGCGCGGTGATGTGGCTGACCGCGGACAACTGGCGCGAGTGCAGTGCGATCGAACGCGTAATGCGGCGCAGGGCTCGCAAGATACGCAGGTCGTACTGCTGTGTCGGATCGGAATGCGCGGGGCTGTTCATGGAAATAAGGGTTCGGTCAAATTGATTTCTACACGAATGATATGCGCACGATTTATTCGAGTCAAACAAAAATCGCCCTGCATGATGTAAATAAATAAACACGGAATTGCAGAAGATGACCGCAGGATTGGCGGACTTGACGTGGCTTCCCCCGGGATGGCGCCCATCGCGCCTCTTAGTGTAAATCCCGATATAAAACATATGTTTTTTACAAAGAACAGGATCTATCATTTGTTTTTTATGACCCGGTAAGCCATGCCCCTGCCCTCCCATATCGCCCAGATACTCCAGGAAAAACTGGAGTCGCTGCCGCCCGAACTGCAACGCGCGGCGCACTGGGTCGTGGCACACCCCGCCGAAGTCGGCTTGTGGTCCATGCGCCGGCAGGCCCAGGCGCTGGGCGTGGCGCCCGCCACCATGTTGCGTCTGGCGCGCGCGATTGGCTATGCCAGCTACGAGGATTTCCGGCAACCGTTCCAGCAGGCGCTTGCAAGTCCGGCCAATCCCGGGCTGCGCGACCGCGCCGCGGCCCTGCAGGCCGCCGCCGACGCCCCGGATTCGCCCGGCGCCCCTGGCCACGACGTACTGACCGACTACCAGATTCAGGCCATGAGTTCGGTCTGCACCTTGAATCCGCCGGGCGCGTTCGACGCTGCCGTGCAGACCCTGCTGAACGCCCGCCAGGTCGGATTCCTGGGCACCCGGTCGGCGTTTGGCATCGCGTTCCAGATGCGCTACGCGTATCAGCTGGTGCGCCGCAACAGCGTGCTTATCGACGGCCTGGGCGGCGCGCCTGCCGAGCAGGCCGACAATCTGGACGCTGGCGACGCGCTGATCGTTATCTCGCAGGCCCCCTACCCCACGGCCACGGTGCAACTGGCGCGCCAAGCCGCCCAACGCGGCGTCGCGCTGATCGCGCTGACCGACGACCCGCTGTCGCCGCTGGCTGTCGAAGCCCGGCACACGCTGCGCTTTGCGCCGCCCGACCGCGACGGCGTCCAGGCGCGGCCCGCGCGGCATGGGCCGGGGTCGTTCTTCCACACCACCGCAGGCCTGCTGGGCCTGGCCGAACACCTGATTGCGCGCCTGACAGCCCGCGGCGGCGCCGACGTCCTGAATCGCCTGACGGAAGTCGAAGCACGGCTGCGCACCGACAACGTCTACTGGACCGCTCCCGCCTCGCGGCGTCCGGGTTCACCGCCCTTCCATCCCCCTCTACCACGCATCGCGGAATTGCCATGAGCCCAACCCACGTCTTGCATCGATCGTTACGCCAAACGCCGCCCGTCGCCGTCCACGGCCAGGGCGTGTGGATCCACGACAGCGCCGGCCGCGCCTATCTCGACGGATCAGGCGGCGCGGCGGTTTCCTGCCTGGGGCACAATCACCCCGACGTCCAGGCCGCCATGCACGCGCAAATCGACGCGCTGGCTTACGCCCACACCAGCTTTTTCACGACTGAAGTCGCCGAGCAGTTGGCCGACCGCCTGGTGGCCGATGCCCCCGAGGGCATTTCACACGCCTATTTCGTGTCGGGCGGCTCCGAAGCCGTGGAAGCGGCGTTGAAGATGGCGCGCCAGTACTTTGTGGAAACCGGCCAGCCGGAACGCCGTCATATCGTGGCGCGGCGCCAGAGCTACCACGGCAACACGCTGGGTGCATTGGCGGTGGGCGGCAACGCCTGGCGCCGTGCGCAATTCGCGCCGCTGCTGATCGACGTGGAACACGTCTCGCCCTGCTACGCCTACCGCGACCAGCGCCCGGACGAAAGCGCCGAGCAATACGGCAAGCGCCTGGCCGACGAACTGGACCAGACCTTTGAAAAACTGGGCGCCGGCACGGTGATGGCTTTCGTGGCCGAGCCCGTGGTTGGAGCAACCTCTGGCGCCGTGACGGCCGTGCCCGGCTATTTCCGCCGGATCCGCGAAGTGTGCGACCGCCACGGCGTGCTGCTCATCGCCGATGAAGTGATGTGCGGCATGGGCCGCACCGGCACGCTCTACGCCGTAGAGCAGGAAGGCATCGTCCCCGACCTGATCACCATCGCCAAGGGCCTGGGCGGCGGGTACCAGCCGATTGGCGCCGTGATGGCGCAGCAGCGCATCGTGGACGCCATGCAGCAAGGCAGCGGGTTCTTCCAACATGGCCACACCTATCTGGGCCACGCTATCGCTTGCGCCGCCTCGCTCGCCGTGCAGGACGTGATTCGGCGCGACAACCTGCTGGCGCGGGTGCGCGAACAAGGCGCGGGCTTGCGCCAGCGGCTGGAACACGCCCTGGGCGAGCATCCGCACGTGGGCGATATCCGCGGCCGCGGCCTGTTCATGGGTATCGAACTGGTGCAGGACCGTGGCACGAAGCAGACATTCGACCCCGCCTTGACGCTGCACGCGCGGATCAAGCGCGAAGCCATGGCCCGCGGCCTGATGGTCTACCCGATGGGCGGGACCATCGATGGCCGCCAGGGCGACCACGTGTTGCTGGCTCCGCCCTTCATCATCTCCGACGACGAACTGGACCAACTGACCGAACGCCTGGCTGGCGCCATCGACGCCGCCATTGCGCAGGCCCGCGCCTAGCGCCCGCCTGCACGCGCGGCGGGGGGATCCGCCGCGCGCCGCCCGCCTTGCGGGCACGTGATGATTCGCACAGGACGTCCCGCAGGCTCGCGGGGCGGCCCGACCGCCGGCAAAGACCGGCAAATCACGGGGAAAAACCCCATAAGGAGTTTGCATGACCACGTCCGTCAAACATCCCTTGGGCCATCGCAACGCCTGGACGCTTGCTGCGGCAGGCTTGGCCACGGCATTGCTGTCCATGGCGTCGGCGCCCGCCGCCGCCCAACAAAAGTTCGTCAGCATCGGCACAGGCGGCGTCACCGGCGTCTACTATGCCGCGGGTGGCGCCATTTGCCGCCTGGTCAACAAGGACCGCGCCACGCACGGCATCCGCTGTTCGGTGGAATCCACCGGCGGCTCGGTGTTCAACGCCAACACCATCAAGGCAGGCGAACTCGACCTGGGCGTCGTGCAATCCGACGTCGGCTTCAACGCCTACAACGGCGAAGGCCAATTCAAGCAAGCCGGGCCCTATCCGAAATTGCGGTCCGTATTCTCTCTTCACCCTGAACCCTTCACCGTCGTCACCCGCAAAGACGCGAACATCACGCGCTTCGAGGATTTGAAGGGCAAGCGCTTCAACGTCGGCAACCCGGGCTCGGGCACGCGCGCGTCGATGGAGGAGCTGTTGGCCACCATGGGCTGGACGCTGAAGGACTTCTCGCTGGCCTCGGAACTGCGCCCCGACGAACACGGTTCCGCCGTGTGCGACGGCAAGATCGACGGCTTCTTCTACGGCGTGGGCCACCCGTCGGCCAACATCCAGGACCCCACCACCAGCTGCGGCGCCAAGCTGGTCTCGCTGACCGGCCCGGCGGTGGACAAGCTGGTCGAAAAGTACCCGTACTACGCCCACGCCACGATCCCGGCCGGGCTGTATCCGAACAACCCCGCCGAAACCAAGACGTATGGCGTCACGGCCACGTTCGTCACGTCGGCCGACGTGCCGGACGCTACGGTCTACACGGTGGTCAAAGCCGTGTTCGACAACTTCGACGACTTCAAGAAGCTGCATCCGGCATTCGCCAACCTGAAGCCGGCGGACATGGTGAAGAACGGCTTGTCGGCGCCGCTGCATCCCGGGGCTGAAAAGTACTTCAAGGAAAAGGGCCTGCTGTAAAGCCTTCGGCCAGCGCGCGCGCTGCGCGCTTGGACGCATCGCGCGCCGCTCTGCCGGCGCGCGCCATGATACGTAGGGGAATTTCATGACAAAAGAGCCGCACACGCCGGCCCCGGACCTGGAACAGCTTGTCGCCGACGCCGACCGCGGCGGCCGCAACGTGGGCGGTGTCGCCGGCGCCACGCTGGCCGCGGGCGCGCTGATCTGGTCCTTCTTCCAACTCTGGTATGCGTCGCCGCTGCCGTTCTCGTTCAATTGGGGCATCTTCAACGACACCGAGGCGCGCGCGCTGCATCTGGGCGTTGCGATGTTCCTGGGCTATTTGGCGTATCCGGCCAGCAAACGGTCCGCGCGCGACCGCATGCCCTGGTATGACTGGGTCCTGGCGCTGGCCGCCGGCTTTTGCGGCAGCTATCTGTACGTCTTCTATAACGAATTGGCCGGCCGCCCCGGACAGCCCACGCCGATGGATGTGGCAACGGCGGTGATCGGCCTGGCGCTGCTGCTGGAAGTGACGCGTCGCGCGCTCGGCCTGCCCATGACCGTGCTGGGACTGGTGTTCGTGGCCTATGCCCTGGCGGGCCCCTGGCTGCCCGACGTGCTGGCCCACCGCGGCGCGTCGCTCGAACGCCTGATGTCGCACATGTGGCTGACCACCGAAGGCGTGTATGGCGTGGCGCTGGGCGTGTCGGTCTCGTACATCTTCATTTTCGTGCTGCTGGGCTCACTGCTGGACAAGTGCGGCGCGGGCAATTACATGATGCAGGTCTCGTTCGCGCTGTTGGGTCATCTGCGAGGCGGGCCGGCCAAGGTGGCCGTCGTGTCATCCGCGGTCAACGGCCTGGTGTCTGCATCGTCGGTGGCCAATGTGGTCACCGGCGGCATCTTCACGATCCCCCTCATGAAGAAGGCCGGCTATGGCGGCGTGCGGGCCGGCGCGATCGAGACCGCATCATCCGTCAACGGCCAGATCATGCCTCCGGTCATGGGCGCGGCCGCCTTCCTGATGATCGAATACGTCGGCATCCCTTACACGGACATCATCCGCCACGCGATCCTGCCAGCCTCGATCTCCTACATCGCACTGTTCTACATCGTCCATCTTGAAGCGCTGAAGTTGGGCATCCAACCGATGATGGCCGCAGGGCCCGCGCGCACGCCGCTGCAGAAACTGGCGGGATGGGGCATGGGCATCAGCGGCACGCTGCTGGTGATGGGTGCGGCCTATTGGATTGGCACCGGCGTGCAGGCGCTGGCGGGCGCCGCGGCCATCTGGGTGCTGCTGGCGATACTGGCGGCGCTCTACCTGTGGCTGCTGCGCGTCGCCGCGGCGCATCCTGACCTGCCGCAGGACATCGACGTCAATCATCCCGTGCGGCCCCAGCCTTGGCCCACCGTGCGCGCCGGGCTGTATTTCCTGATCCCGATCGGCATCCTGGTGTGGTGCCTGAGCGTGGAGGAACTGTCCGCAGGCCTCTCCGCTTTCTGGGCGGCAATGGCGATGCTGTTCCAGATGGTGACGCAGCGCCCACTGATCGCCTGGTTCCGCAAGCAGGAAGCGGCCCCGGCATGGCGCCAGGGCTGGCGTGACGCCATCGGCGGCCTGCAGGATGGCGCGCGCAACATGATCGGCATCGCGATCGCGTGCGGCACGGCCGGCCTGATCGTCGGCGCCATCACGTTGACCGGCCTGGGCCTGCGCATGACCGCCTTCGTCGAACTGGTGTCGATGGGCAACGTGCTGCTGATGCTGATCTTCACGGCGCTGGTCTGCCTGGTCCTGGGCCTGGGCATGCCCACGACCGCGAACTACATCCTGATGGCGACCTTGATGGCGCCGGTCGTCGTGGAACTGGGCGCGCAAAACGGCCTGGTCATCCCGCTGATCGCCGTGCATATGTTCGTGTTCTATTACGGCATCATGGCCGATATCACGCCGCCCGTAGGCCTGGCCACGTTCGCGGCGGCGGCAATATCGGGGGAAGACCCCATCAAGACCGGCATCCAGGGAGTGACCTACGCCGCGCGCACCGCCATTTTGCCGTTCATGTTCGTGTTCAATCCGACCCTGCTGCTGATCGACGTCAACTACGGCTGGGAACTGGCGCTGGTCGTGGCGGGCGCGACGTTGGCCTCCTTGACCTTCGCGGCGGCCACCATGCGGTGGTTCCGCACGCGCTGCACCTGGGCCGAAGTAGGCGTACTGCTGCTTGCGACGTTCATGCTGTTCCGTCCCGATTGGTTCATGGACCACCTGGCGCCGCAATACGAAAGCCGTCCCGCCACCGACATGCTGGCCATCGCCGGCGCACTACCGGACAACGGCCGCCTGACCGTGGTGTTGCGGGGAATCAATCTGGAAGGCGATGAGCTGACCAAGACCGTCGCCGTCGCCCTGCCGGCGCTGGAGACGGGCGCCCAGGCGCCAGACGCCGGACGCCGGCGCTTGGCCGAGGCCGGAGTGACGTTGATGAGCCTGGGCGACCAGACCCAGATCGGCGGCGTCCGGTTCGGCAGCCGCGCCCAACGCTCGGGCTGGGAGCAAGGCTGGGACGTGCTGGAAGTGAAAGCGCCGAATCCGCAGCGCTGGTCGGACCATTGGGTTTACCTGCCCGCGTTACTGCTGTTGGCCGGGATGTGGATGCGGCAAGGCAGGCGGGACGGCGGCGCCGCGATCGGGCGGCTGCGCGCCCGATCGGCGTGATCACTGCGCGCGTGGCCGGCGCCAGGGCGGCAACGCCCCGATGGTCAGCGCGCGCAGGAACCATTCCACCGGGCCATAGGCATGCCGGCGCAGCCACCAGGCGGACAACGGCAGCTGCGCCGCAAAAATGGCCACCGCGATGCCGGTGGCGGTCAGCGGCGACACCGCCCCGAACAGCCGCAAGCCCCACCCCGTGAACAGGACGGCGCACACGACCGACTGCATCAGATAGTTGGTCAGCGCCATCCGGCCCGCTGGCGCCAGCCAGACACCCACGAACCCAAGCGCCCGCGTCCGCAGGGCCAGCAGGAAGGCGGCGGCGTAAGACATGCTTAGCAGCGGCGCGGTCAGCAAGTCCGCCGCCAAGCCGGGAAGTTCCCAGGCAGCGCCGGCAAAGGGTAGCGACGCGGTGGCATACAACGCCGAACCGGCCAACCCCGGCAGCAGCCCCAAGGCGCACAGCAGACCCAGCACGCGGGGCTGCCGCCAAGGATTCGCCAACGCCTCCCGCCTGCCCAGCGCATAGCCGACCAGGAACATCGCAAAGACGAACGGCCCCTGCACGAACAGGATCGTGAACCAGACGGTCTCGGTCAATTCCTTGATGTGCTGCGCGATCGTCGTGCCGATGGTGCCACGGTAGGCTTCGATGGAAGCCAGCGCTTCCGCTTTGTATAGCGCCTGGTAGCCGGCGGGCACGGGATCCACGAAACTCAAGAACCCCAGAATGGCCCAAACCGCCGCGGCCAGTACGATCAGCCACACCGCGACGCGCAGCGCGCGCTTGGGCGCCATCCCGCGGCAAAGCAGCAACCCCAGGCCCAGCAGCGCATAGGTCAGCAGGATATCGCCTTGGTAGAACAGCACGGCATGCGCCGCGCCCAACAACGCCAGTCCGGCCAACCGCCGCAGGAAGCGCGGCGCAAAGGCCGCCCGGCTACGCTCGGCCGCCGCCATCTGCAACGTGAAGCTATAGCCGAACAGGAAGGAAAACAGCAGATAGAACTTGGTCTCGAACAGCCATGCGATCACCCAGCGCACAGCCACGTCCAACGGACGGGAATAGGCCGGGTCGGTAATGCCTGCGCCATAGAACGGCGACGAGAACACACCGATGTTCACGATCAGGATGCCGAAGAGCGCAAAGCCGCGCAACGCGTCTACATGGGCCAGGCGGTCGGGGGCTTGAGGGACGGCATGGGATTGAACGGCGGCGGTCATGCGCGGCCCTTCGCGGCGGGGCGGCGCCGGGGCGCGGAGTTTTGCGGTGTCGCGGCGGAAGGCAGACTGCATTCCAGGGCCTGGTCCAGCAAACTGGCGGCAGCCTCGGCGCCAAAAGCGGGGTCCACCACCGACCGGCTGTAGACGCCATCAAGCAGCAGCAACAGCGCGTCCGCCATCTGCGCCAACGGCCTTGGGGCGTCCTGCCCTTTCCAGACCGCCGCAAGCAAGGACAACAGGCCGGCCTTGCGCTCGGCCTCGTTCGCCATCACCAAAGCATGCACACGGGGGTTGCGCACTGCCTCGGCCAGCACTTCCATCCCCAGGCGCACAAAGGCGGGATCCTGATACAGGGCCAATTGCCCGTCCACCCACTCCCGCAGCGCTTGACTCGCATCCGGCGCCGCGCCCGCAGCCCGCATCCGCGACCGGATGTCGTCGGTGTCCGAGGCGATCAGCGCTTCGATGATGTCGGCCTTGCTGGCGTAGTAATGGAAAAGGTTGCCCGGGCTCATCGCGGCCCGCTTGCAGATCTGCGCGGTCGAGGTTGCATGGAAGCCGTGTTCGGCAAAGCAGTGCGCCGCGGCCTCCAGGATGTGGAGGCGGCGTTCCTGCTGCTTGATGGGATCGGTTTTGCGCATCGATTATTAATAGACTGATTGATCTATCTATTAAATATCAATGTCCCGAATCCGGTCAAGAAAAAAGCGGGCCATCCGGCCCGCCCTTTCCTGATCGCCCATCGGCGCAATCGGCGAAGGCCCGATCGCGTCTCTGAAGCGCCATCACCCCAGCACAGGCGACAACACCGGCTGTTTGGGGCGCACATCCAACTGGCGTCCCTTGCGCGCGCGCTTGCCCACATAAGGGGCCAGCGCATCGCCAACCAAGATATCCTCGGTGACCTTGTTGCGGTAGATACCCGTGGCGCGCAGGCCACGGGCGCCGATCGGCACTGTCTGGTCCAATTTGTCCGAGGCATCCAGGCCCATCAGGATCGTGCCGCGTCCGCCGCCGGACAGCGACTTGCACTCGTCCAGGCCGAAGACCAGGAACTTGCCCTTGGCCGACAGCAACGCCAACTGCGTGGCGCCGTCGAACAGCGGCACCGGGCGCAGCATTTCATCGCCCGCTTCCAGCGTGATGAATTGCTTGCCGGCGCGCTGGCGGCTGACCATGTCGGACAGCTTCGCCGCAAAGCCGTAGCCGCCGCGCGTGGCCAGCAGCCAACGCGTATCGGGCGCCGCGGCGATGGTATGCACGATGCGCGTGCCGGATTCCAGGTCGATCATGGTGGTGACCGGCTGGCCGTCGCCACGCGCCGAGGGCAGCCCGCCGACCGGCACGGAATACACCCGGCCGTTGTCGCCCATCGCGATCAGCGTGTCAGTAGTGCGGCATTCAAAGGCGCCGTAAAGATCGTCGCCCTGCTTGAAGCCGAATTGCGAGGCGTCGTGGCCGTGGCCTTGGCGCGCGCGCAGCCAGCCCTTTTGCGACACGACGACGGTGACGGGTTCGTCCAGCACCTTGGTTTCAAGCACGGCGCGTTCGGCCGTCTCGATCAGCGTGCGGCGGTCATCGCCGTACTGCTTGGCGTCGGCCTCGATTTCCTTGATCAGCAGGCGCTTGAGCGTCGCCGGATTGTCCAGCAGCTCTTGCAACGAGATCTGATCTTTGCGCTTATCGGCCAATTCCTGCTCGATCTTGAAGCCTTCAAGACGGGCCAGTTGGCGCAAGCGCATTTCCAGGATGTCCTCGGCCTGGCGCTCCGACAGCTTGAAGCGTTCCATCAGCGCGGCGCGGGGCTCGTCGGATTCGCGGATCGTCTGGATGACTTCGTCCACGTTCAGGTAGACCAGCATGCGGCCTTCCAGCACGTGGATGCGGTCGGTGACCTTGTCCAGGCGGAAACGCGTGCGGCGCACGACCGTGTTGGTGCGGAATGCCACCCATTCGACCAGGATGTCGCGCAGGCCTTTCTGGCGCGGCCGGCCGTCGGTGCCAATGCACACCAGGTTGATCGACGAACTGCTTTCCATGCTGGTCTGCGCCAGCAGCGTGTTGACGAATTCGTCGCGGTCCACGCGCGAGGTCTTCGGTTCGAAGACAAGACGCACCGCGGCATCCTTGCCGGATTCGTCGCGAACGGCGTCCAGCAGGTTCAGCATGACCGCCTTGGCCTGCGTCTGCTCGGGCGTCAGGCTCTTCTTGCCCGACTTGACCTTGGGATTGGTGATTTCCTCGATCTCTTCCAGGACCTTCTGGCCCGACGTGCCCGGCGGCAGTTCGGTGATCACCAGTTGCCATTGGCCGCGCGCCATTTCCTCGAACTGCCAGCGCGCGCGGACTTTCAGCGAGCCTCGCCCCCCGCCATAGATCTGCGCGATATCCGCAGCGGGCGTAATGATCTGGCCGCCGCCGGCGAAGTCGGGGCCCGGGATCATGGCGTGCAGCTCCGCGTCCGGCAATTGCGGGTGCTTGATCAGCGCCACGCACGCCTGGGCCACTTCACGCAGGTTGTGCGACGGAATTTCAGTGGCCATGCCGACCGCGATACCGGACGCGCCGTTCAGCAGCATCACCGGCAAGCGGGCCGGCAGCATCTGCGGCTCTTGCTGGCTGCCGTCGTAGTTGGGCACGAAGTCCACCGTGCCCTCGTCCAGCTCGTCCAGCAACAGCTTGGCGATAGGCGTCAGGCGGGCCTCGGTGTATCGCATCGCGGCGGCGTTGTCGCCGTCGCGCGAACCGAAGTTGCCCTGGCCGTCGATCAGCGGATAGCGCAGCGAAAAATCCTGCGCCATGCGCACCATGGCGTCGTAGGCCGCCTGGTCGCCGTGCGGGTGATATTTACCAAGCACGTCGCCCACGACGCGCGCAGACTTCACGGGCTTGGCGCCTGCGGCAAGGCCCATGGCCTGCATGGCGAACAGGATGCGGCGCTGCACGGGCTTCTGCCCGTCGCCTACATCAGGCAAGGCGCGGCCGCGCACAACGGAAACCGCGTAGTCCAGATAGGCCTGCTCGGCGTAGCGCGCAAGCGTGATGGCCGCGTTGGCGTCGCCATCGCCGTCAGGCGGAGTGGGGTCGAATAAGCCGGGTTGATTGCTGTCGGTCATGATGGTTCAGGTAGACAAATTCATCGAAACGGCGTCAGTGCGCCTCAAGCGGACGGCGCCAGCTGCGTATCGGCGACATGCGCGCGCAACTGCGCGCGCACCGCCTCCAACGTAGCGGCGTCCTGGCCGCGCTTGGGAATGATCACGCCCTGCAAGGTGCCCAGGATGACGTATAGATGCTGCGGGGTTTCTTCAACCCGACGGATATCGGACCAGTCCATGCGCCCGGAGGCGCTGGCGGTCGTGTCAAGGATGCCCTCGGCCCCGAAGTCCAGCTGATGCCGGCCCAGAAACAGGTCATCGGGCTGCTTTTTCAGCATCCGCCGCGTGTTCATCTTGACCAGCGGCGGCAGCGCGAACTCGTAGGCCAGCGCCAGCAGCGCCAGGATGCCCAGCCCCACCGCCAGCCCCTCGAAGTACACGGGCAGTATCCGCCCCCAGTCCGGCCCTTTGCCGTCCCAGGTCTGCCAGATCAGGTAGGCCAGCAAGGCCACGATCATCAGGACCGCGAAACGCAGATGGGACCGGTACCGGCGGCGGCGCAATTCAGGCCGTTTGTACACGTAGGCCGCGAATTCCGCGTAGTCGTCGGCGGTCATGTCGACGGTCATCCGGGTTTGGCCGGGTATGGCGGACGTCATCAGATATCCAGCTCCGCCAGGTTGCCCTTTTCTTCGATCCAGGCGCGGCGTTGCGACGATTCGCCCTTGCCCATCAGCATGTCGAACATGCGGGTGGTGTCTTCGGGGGTCTGGTCGCCATAGCCCACAGGCAGCAAGCGGCGCGTGTCCGGGTTCATCGTGGTTTCCCACAATTGCTCGGGGTTCATTTCGCCCAGGCCCTTGAAGCGGCTGACCGCCCAGGCGCCTTCCCGCACGCCTTCCTTGCGCAGTTTGTCCTGCGCGGCTTCAAGCTCGCCTTCGTCCAGGCAGTAGATCTTGCGGGCCGGGCGCTTGCCCTGCGCCGGCACGTCCAGGCGAAACAGCGGCGGCTTGGCCACATACACGTTTCCGGCTTCGACGAGCTTGGGAAAGTGCTTGTAGAACAAGGTCAGCAGCAGGACCTGGATGTGCGAACCGTCGACGTCGGCGTCCGACAGGATGCAGATGCGGCCGTAGCGCAGGCCCGACAGGTCCGGCGTGTCGCCGGGGCCGTGGGGATCCACGCCGATCGCGACCGAAATGTCGTGGATTTCATTGTTGGCGAAGAGACGGTCACGATCCACTTCCCACGAATTCAGCACTTTGCCTCGCAGCGGCAGGATGGCCTGGAATTCCTTGTCGCGGCCCATCTTGGCGGAACCGCCCGCAGAGTCGCCCTCGACCAGAAAGACCTCGGTGCGGGTCGCGTCGCTGGATTCGCAATCGGTCAGTTTGCCGGGCAACACCGCCACGCCGGAACTCTTGCGCTTTTCGACCTTTTGCGCGGAACGCTGGCGCGCCTGGGCTTGGCGGATCGCCAATTCAGCAAGCTTCTTGCCGTACTCCACATTGCTGTGCAGCCACAGGTCTAGCGCGCTCTTGGAAAAGCCGCCTACCAGGCGCACCGCGTCGCGGCTGTTCAGGCGTTCTTTGATCTGCCCCTGGAATTGCGGGTCCAGCACCTTGGCCGACAGCACGAAGCTGGCGCGGGCGAACACGTCTTCAGGCAGCAGCTTCACGCCTTTGGGCAGCAGGCTGTGCAATTCGGCAAAGCCTTTCACCGCGCCGAACAGGCCTTCGCGCAGCCCCGATTCGTGGGTGCCGCCGGCCGGTGTCGGAATCAGGTTGACGTATGACTCGCGCACGGCGTTGCTGTCTTCGGTCCAGGCCACCACCCATTGCGCGCCCTCGCCTTCGGCGAAGTTTTCGTGGTCGGCGCCCGCGTATTGCTGGCCTTCGAAGAACGGCACCATCAGTTCAGCGCCGGTCAGCGCCTCGGCCAGGTAGCCGCGCAGGCCGTCCTGGTATTGCCAGGTCTTGGTGTCGCCGGATTTCTCGTTGACCAGCGTGACCTTGACGCCGGGCAGCAGCACGGCCTTGCTGCGCAGCAGGTGCGTCAGTTCGCCCAACGGAATGTTCGGGCTGTCGAAGTATTTCGCGTCTGGCCAGACACGCACGCGGGTGCCCGACTTCTTGCGCCCGCCCTGGTCATACGGCGCCAGCGGTTCGGCGACATCGCCGCCCTTGAATACCAGCCGGTTGACCGCGCCGTCGCGCCACACCACCACTTCGAGCCGGGTGGACAGCGCATTGGTGACGGACACGCCCACGCCGTGCAGGCCGCCGGAAAACGCATAGGCCCCGCCGCCCGCCTTGTCGAACTTGCCGCCCGCATGCAGGCGCGTGAAGACCAGCTCCACGACGGGAGCCCCTTCTTCGGGGTGCAGGCCGACGGGAATGCCCCGCCCGTCGTCCTCGACGGACACGCTGCCGTCAATATGCAGCGTGACCTGTATCTGTTTGCCGTAACCGGCCAGGGCCTCGTCTGCGGCGTTATCAATGACCTCTTGCACGACGTGCAGCGGGTTTTCGGTGCGGGTGTACATGCCCGGGCGCTGGCGCACGGGCTCCAGCCCCTTCAGGACGCGAATGGACGCCTCGGTGTAACGTGGAGTGGCCAAGTTATCCCCAACATCTGTGGAAAAAAACCGACATTTTACGGATAAGCCTAGATTCTGCGCGGCTCCCAGTGGGATGCGCACGACCTGACCAGCTCCGAATTCGGTAGGATGATGACAGTCACAGCCAGCGCGCCCGGGTTCAATCACCCGGATCACGACGACTGCGCCGCAACATCCTACACAAAACCAGCAAACCCTGTTGTTATTAACAGTGGTATGCCTGTTGTTATTGACAGTGGTATGCTTTAATCCATTCCACATACAAGAACAACGGCAAGGCGCGTCCCTTTTTACGCGCCTTTTGCTGCCGAACCGAGAATCACCATCATGAGCGACCAAATCAAGAACGTCAGTGACGCAAGCTTCGATGCCGATGTGTTGAAATCCGGCCAGCCGGTGCTGGTGGACTACTGGGCTGCCTGGTGTGGCCCCTGCAAGATGATTGCCCCGATCCTGGAAGAAGTCGCCACCGAGTACGCGGGTCGCCTGACGATCGCGAAGCTGAACGTGGACGAAAACCAGGGTACCGCCACCAAATATGGCATCCGCGGCATCCCGACCCTTATGCTCTTTAAAGACGGCCAAGCCGCCGCCACCAAAGTTGGCGCGCTGTCGAAGTCGCAACTCACCGCATTCCTGGACGGCGCGTTGTAAACTGCGTGCTGTGAACGAAGGCGCCGCCCTGGAGGCGGCGCTCATTCAAGACCGCGCGAGCCCGTCCGTGGCGCGCCGCCAGAGCCCTCCTTTACTTTTCCCCCACCAATCACCGCGATGCACCTCAACGAACTGAAGGCGCTGCATGTCTCGCAGCTGCTGGAAATGGCCGCTGGCCTGGAAATCGAGAACGCCAACCGCCTGCGCAAGCAGGAATTGATGTTCGCCATCATGAAACGGCGCGCCAAGCAAGGCGAGCAGATTTTTGGCGACGGCGTGCTGGAAGTCCTGCCCGACGGCTTCGGTTTCCTGCGCTCGCCCGAGACCTCGTATCTGGCCAGCACGGACGACATCTACATCTCGCCGTCGCAGATCCGCCGTTTCAACCTGCACACCGGCGACTCGATCGAAGGTGAAGTCCGCACGCCGAAGGATGGCGAACGCTACTTCGCCCTGGTCAAGGTGGACAAAGTCAACGGCGTGGCGCCCGAAGCGATCAAGCATCGCATCATGTTCGAGAACCTGACGCCGCTGCACCCGAACCGCACGATGCGCCTTGAACGCGACATCAAGAGCGAAGAAAACCTCACCGGCCGTATCCTGGACGTCTTCGCCCCGATCGGCATGGGCCAGCGCGGCCTGATCGTCGCCAGCCCCAAGTCGGGCAAGACGGTGATGATGCAGCACATTGCGCATGCCATCACCACCAACTACCCCGACGCGGTCATGATCGTCCTGCTGGTCGACGAACGCCCGGAAGAAGTGACCGAAATGCAACGCACGGTGCGCGGCGAAGTGGTGGCGTCGACCTTCGACGAACCCGCTACCCGTCACGTGCAAGTGGCTGAAATGGTCATCGAAAAGGCCAAGCGCCTGGTCGAAATGAAGAAAGACGTCGTGATCCTGCTGGACTCGATCACCCGTCTGGCCCGCGCCTACAACACCGTGGTGCCGGCCTCCGGCAAGGTGCTGACCGGCGGCGTGGACGCCAACGCCCTGCAACGCCCCAAGCGCTTCTTCGGCGCGGCCCGTAACCTGGAAGAAGGCGGTTCGCTGACCATCCTGGGTACGGCGCTGATCGAAACCGGCAGCCGCATGGACGAAGTCATCTACGAAGAGTTCAAGGGTACGGGTAACTCCGAAGTCCACCTTGAGCGCCGTCTGGCTGAAAAGCGCGTCTACCCGTCGATCAACCTGAACAAGTCGGGCACCCGCCGCGAAGAACTGCTGATCGCCCCCGACCTGCTGCAAAAGGTCTGGGTGCTGCGCAAGTTCATCCACGACATGGATGAAGTGCAATCCATGGAATTCATCCTGGACAAGATGCGCGCCACCAAGACCAACGCCGAATTCTTCGACATGATGAAGAAGAAGTAAGACCGGTCTTGCCCCATGAAAAAACCGCCGTCAGGCGGTTTTTTCATGGGCAAAAAGTAAGTGGCTTCAGTGCTCGATATGTTGGGGGATGCGGTTGCGGGGCGCCTCCGAACCGGCCGGCCGCGGCGTCTGTTTATCCGGCGCCTTGCCCGACCCGTCGATTGGCTCGATCTGGGGATCGTCCCAGTTGCCCGTCACCGAATACTCCATGGTCATGGCCCGCGCCAGCGGCTGCTTAAGCAGCCATTGCGTGACAAACGCGCCCAGGCCGATCAGCGGGTTCACGGCCAGCGCCGTCACCATGGCCGCGCCGCTGGCGTCCAGGTTGGGGATCACCACCGCTTTCAAGTCCCATCGTTCGCGGATGATATTGACGCCGCCCGCCAGGACGATCGCGGCCACGGGACCGGTGATCTTATAGCCTTCGGTGGACATCAGCCCGTCCGCCATCTTCACGCGCCCGCGGATGGTGTCGAACGGGAAACCGTCGCGCAGCAGATTGGTCGGATTCACATCCAAGCGCGCCAACCGCTGCAACGATTGCAGCGATAGCAGCTCCAGCAGCCGCGCCGTGCGGGAATTCACATGCATGAAACGGCCCTTGTCCAGGCTGATATCGACCTCGCCCGCCACGTCCGCGATATTGTGGGTCCATGGCAGATTGCGCCATGTTGCCTTGCCGACCGCCGAGCCTTCACCGCCGGACACCATGTTCTCGAAACCGATCCGGGTCATGAATTTTCCCAGGTCGACGAACTTGGCCGTGGCGTCCACGGACAGCCCCCGGTTGGGTCCTTCCAGGTGCCAATTGCCCGTGGCGTTCAGGTTCGCGGCGTCGTTGGTGATGGACAGCTTGTCCAGACGCCATTGCCGGCCGCGTTCCAGATTGGTGCCAATCACTTGAAGTTCGCCCATATTCTTGCCGTACAGGAAGAACTCCTTGGCTTGCAGGTCGATCGCCGGGATATCAGACAAGTCGTTGCTGGAGGCCAGGGCCTTGTCCGCCTCGTTGGTGTCATCGGCGCCCCCGAACGACAGGTGCTTCATGCGCGCGGTGATCTGGCCCGCGATCGCGCCCGATGCCTCTCGCCATTCCAATGCGCCCGTCGCCTGGCGAGACGCGATGTCCACGCGCCACTGCGCCGGCCCCGGACGCGTGGCGTACAACGTCAGGTCGTTCAATGTGTAGTTGTTGGCGCGCAGCAAACTGGCTGCCAGGCTGATGCGTTCGGGTTGCGGAAAAACGGCTTTCGCCGCCGGCTTCTTGGCGCCGCCCTTGCCCGCAGGCGTGTCGAACCCATCCAGCACGGTTTCCCACCGGTCCAGGTCGAGTTCCGGCAAGCTGGCGTTCAGGCTCATCCCGCGTTCAGGCAGGCTGGCAGGACGGCCAATACCTAGCGCGCCGCGCGCGAAGTAGGAGGGCGCCGCATCGCCAGGATCGCGTTCGAACAGCGCATTGACGTTGTCCCCCAGGCTGGCCGTGAGCCAGCGGCGGTCCTTGGCGCCGCGGTCTTGCGCCGCGGCCCATTGCAGCTTCAGCAACTGAGACGACGACGCAGGCTTGCCGACCGGCGCCGGCATATCGATCGCCATGCCGGCCAAGTCGGACTCCATCGAAATCTCGACCGCTCCCCCTTTCTGGTAGCCCACCCGGCCCCGGTAAGCCGCCTTGCCGCTAAAGCGCGACATGGAGGGCGCATGGCTCAGTTGCGACAACCCCGAGCCGGTCAACGTGCCGTCGAAACGCAGGGCGTCGGAACTTTGCGCCAGCGTGCCGAATATCTTGACCGGACCTCCCAGGAACTGGGCGCGGATATCCTTTGCCTGCACGCCCTTTTCCGAAAATTCAAGGTCGCCGCGCATCTGGCTCAGCAAAGGCATTTCGGGCATGAAGGTGAAGGCATTGTCCGCGAACACGATACGTCCCTGGACCTGGGTATCGTCCGTGTTCAGCAACGGCACTTTCAGCTTCAGCGGCATGCGCCAATCGCCTGTGCCGTGGGCCTCGTCAAGGGCGCCATCCAGCAGCCCGCCCAACGGCGAATTCGCCGCCATCGCCAGATAGGCCGGCACGGGCCCCGAGATCTCGCCGTCGAGCCGCAATTCGGCGTTATGGTCCATATCGGGAATCGTCGCCGTCACGGTGCCCAGAGTGACGGTCTGGCCCGGCCCGGTGTGCGCAATGGCGCCGCCCGGGCTATCCAGCGTCAGGCTCACCTTGTCGATACGGAAACTGCCCGACAGGTTTTCCAGCATGGGCCACCCCTTGCGATGCGGACGCGCCGGCGCGTAATCGACCTTGGCGCCGGCATAGGCGCCCGCAATGACGAATTCCCCGCCGACGCCCGGCGAATTGAAGGGGAAGTCGTCCAGGTCGCCTTTAAGCGTGATGGCGGCGGACTGCATTTCCCCCGCCGGCAAGCCGGTGGCCAACCACTCGCGGGCGTCTGCATTAACCTCCAGCGGCAAATAGCGATGTATGGCGGGCATGGCGCCGCGCACCATGGTGCCGCGCATGTCCACGCTGCCCGCCGCCGTCTTGCCTTCGCGCTGCCATTGGCCCTGCAAACGCACGTCCAGGTCGTCGTTGACGACGTGCAGCTGGGCCACGTCCACGAACCAGTCTTGCGCGTTCGGGCCTTTGATCTGGGCATCCAGCGCCAGTTCGCGCGCCGCCAGCGTGGGTTCTTCGAACACACCGGGCAGCGTGACCCGCAATTGCTGCACCGCCCCCTTGACCGAAACGTCCGCCGCCCCCGTGCTGCGCGCCAGCGGCACGTCGTCAATCTGGATGAAGTCTCCCGGCAGCCCCTGAATGCGGAACTGTGCCGAGCCGCCGCGGACGGCGGGCCCCTCATTGCCGGCCGACCAGTCCACGCCACGGACGGCGACGTCCGACGTCAGTTCGGTGAATTTGCCGCGATCCAGCTGCAACCACGCGCGGCCCGCTATCCGGCCCGCGACCGGCGGCGGTTTCACCCACGACGACCAGGCCAACGGTTCGACGTCATCCACTTCGGCATAGAGCTGCCCGCTCCAGTTTGCGGCATTTGCGGCATTGGCCGAGAACAGGCTGCGGTTGAATTCCCCGCGCACTTCCACCTTGCGTGCCAACGCGTCGCCCGCCGAGCCCCGCAGCACGAAGCGGTGCGACAGGCTGCCGTTGCGCATCAGGAAATCGACGCCGGTCAGCGTCAGCGCCGGCGCCTGGCGCAGATCGTCCTGCCAGACGATGGTCGCATCGCGGATCAACAATTCCCGCTGGGCGACCAACCAGCGCAATGTCGGATGATTCAAGTCGGACTGGTGGTCGCTGGCGTTCAGGTCAATGTCCTGCCCGGCGATCCAGAGATGGTTCGCGGGATCGCGCCGCAGCGTCAATTCAGGTTTTTCCACCCGCAGGCGCACCAGGGTGGGCGACAACGCCAGAATGCTGCGCCACCCCAGCACGGCCGACACGGAGGGCAGTGTCAAAACCGGCGCAGCCTCGTCATCGAACACCTGGACGGCGGTAAGATCAAGCTTGGGATTCAGCCCCTGCCAGTTGGCCTGGATGCCGCCGATGGCAACCCGGGCGCCCAACGCCTGGCTGGCGTAGGCCTCGATCTGGGGACGCCATTGGTCCACGCGAGGCAACACCCAGTAACGCACGCCCAGGAGCCCGATGGCCACCACGCCATAAATTGTCAGCGCGACCCAAAACAGGAAGCAGAGCACGCGACGCGCGTGCGGCGTGGGAGCGGTATTTGAAACGGACACGGATCGTGTGGGTGGGCAGGAGAAGAGGTCTTGCGGTATCGTCCCCACTTATACCTGAAACGCGCTCATTCGTCTGCCGCCCTTACGCCATGTCATCGTCCCCTCTGCTTGCCCCCGCCCTTGCCTGGTCCGGTCATTTGCGCCGCCGCCTGGACGCCCACCCCGACCTGGCCGCGTGGCTGGCCGATGCCGTGCGGCAACCGGTCACGCCTGCCCGCCTGGCGCAATGGCAGTCTGAACTGGCGGGAGCCGACGCCCCCGCCACGCTGCCGGTGGACACCTGCCGCATGGTGCTACGAAAGCTGCGCGAACGGGTATTCAGCGCGCTTATCGTGCGGGACCTGACCGGCCAGGCCGATCTTGAGGAAGTGGTCGGCGCCATGACCGCGCTGGCCGACATCGCGGTGGCGGCAGCCTACCGCAGCGTTGCGGCGGAGCTGGCGGCCGCGCATGGCGTGCCGCGCGATCCGGCCACCGGCAAGCCGCAGGAAATGCTGATCGTCGGCATGGGCAAGCTGGGCGGTTGCGAACTGAACGTATCCTCCGACATCGATCTGATCATGCTGTACGGCGAGGAAGGTGAAACGGACGGGCCGCGCCGGATCAGCCACCACGAGTTCTACGGCCGCCTGACGCGGCGCATGATGCCGGTTATTTCCGAGGTGGACGCCAACGGCCAGGTGTTCCGCACCGACTTGCGCCTGCGGCCCGACGGCGATGCCGGCCCGCTGGCCTGGAGCCTGGACGCGCTTGAGCATTACCTGATTGGCCAGGGCCGCGAATGGGAGCGCTATGCCTGGCTGAAAGCCCGGCTGATGCCCGCCCAGGCTTTCGAAGGCAGCGACAGCGGGCCGCAGGCCCGACAGCTGGAAAGCCTGCGCGTGCCTTTCGTCTATCGCAAGTATTTCGACTTTGACGCGCTGGCCGCGTTACGCGCCCTGCGCGAGCGCATCCGCCAGGACTGGCAGCGCCGCGCCATGGCGCGCAACGGCATCGACAGCGCCAACAACATCAAACTGGGCGACGGCGGCATCCGCGAAATCGAGTTCGTGGTGCAACTCAACCAGTTGATCCGCGGTGGCCGCATGCCCGCGCTGCAGAAGCGCGGCCTGCTTGAAGCGCTGCACGCCGAGCAACTGGCGGGCCTGGTGCCGGAAGACGACGCCCTGCGGCTCGAAGAGGCCTACCGCTATCTGCGCCGCACCGAGCATGCCTTGCAGTATCGGGAAGACGAGCAGACCCATCTGCTGCCCGGCGATCCGGCGCAACGCGCCGCGCTGGCGGCTGCGCT
The DNA here is from genome assembly GCF_049060505.1 of Achromobacter marplatensis. GTDB lineage: Bacteria > Pseudomonadota > Gammaproteobacteria > Burkholderiales > Burkholderiaceae_B > Achromobacter > Achromobacter marplatensis_A. The sequence goes on along the minus strand of NZ_JBMGRB010000013.1, from coordinate 32,505 downwards.
GGGCATGAGCCCGGAAGACTTCGAAAGCAGACTTGCCGCGCACCGCAAGTTCGTATCGCAGACGTTCCGCAACGTGTTCCGCATGGTGGGCATGGGCGATGCGGAAGACACCAGCACGCCGGCCGACGATGCGCCCGAAACGCCCGACAATGAATGCGAGCTGGCCGAACAGATCCGGCAGGCGTTTGGCGACGAGGCGCAAGACTTGCTGCGCCGCACTGAAACCTTGCTGGGCAGCCATCGCGTTCGCAGCCTGCCCGAAAGCAGCCGCCGCCGCATGGAGGTCCTGTTGCCGGCCGCCCTGCGCGCCGCGCGCCAGACGCCGGCGCCGCTGGACGCCGCCGTGCGCCTGTTCGACCTGATCGAAAAAATCGCGCAACGCAGCGCCTATCTGGCGCTGTTGGCCGAATACCCGGACACGCTGGCGCGCGTGGCGCGAATGGTTGCCGCCAGCCCGTGGGCCGCGCAATACCTGACGCAGCACCCGCTGCTGCTGGACAGCCTGATCGATTGGCGCACGCTGTTCGAACCGCTGGATTTCGCGCAGATCGCCCGGCAACTGACCGCCGACCTGGACGCCTGCCGGCTGCCCGATGGCGACCCCGACATCGAGCGCCAGATGAACCTGATGCGCGACGTGCAGCGCCAGGCCAGCTTCCAGTTGCTGGCGCAGGATCTGGAAGGCGAGCTCACGGTGGAAAAGCTGGCGGACCAGTTGTCGGCGCTGGCCGACCTGCTGCTGACCGAAACCATCCGGCGCGCCTGGCCGCTGGTGAACAAGGTGCCCGGCGCCCTGCCCCATTTCGCCGTCATCGCCTATGGCAAGTTGGGCGGCAAGGAACTGGGCTATGCCTCGGATCTGGACCTGGTGTTTCTGTTCGACGATCCGCGCGAGGATGCCGCCGAGGTCTACGCGAAACTTGGCCGGCGCATGACCTCGTGGTTGTCGACCATGACGTCGTCCGGCCGGCTCTACGAGGTAGACCTGCGCCTGCGGCCGGACGGCGACGCCGGGCTGCTGGCCGTGTCGGTGGAAGCCTTCGAGCAATACCAGAACAAGCATGCCTGGGCCTGGGAACACCAGGCGTTGACCCGTGCGCGGCATGCCGCGGGCGACGCCGATGTGGGCGCCCGCTTCGAGAATATCCGCGAAACCATCCTGGTGCAGCCCCGCGACCCGGCCGCGCTGCGTACCGAAGTGCTGGCCATGCGCGAAAAGATCAACGCGGGCCATCCGAACACCAGCCAGAAGTTCGACCTGAAGCACGACCGCGGCGGCATGGTCGACGTGGAATTCGTCACGCAATACCTGGTGCTGTGCTATGCGGGCACCCATCCGGTGCTGGTGCGCAACCTGGGCAACATCACCCTGTTGCGGCTGGCCGGCGAAGCCGGGCTGATCCCGCCCGAGCTGGCCGCGCGCGCCGGCGACGCCTACCGTGTCTTGCGCCGCGTCCAGCATCAACTGCGCATGCAGGGCGTGGAAAAAGCGCGCGTGGGGCCGGAACAACTGGTGGATGAACGCACGGCGGTGCGCGAGCTATGGGACGCGGTGCTGGGCTAGGGCGGGTCAAGCGGCCCCAGCCCTTGCCCGGCGGACGGCAACTCGCGGTAAAATAAGGGGTTTTCCGTCTTTTTACCCGCAAGCCATGTCCGAACTCGTCCGCCCCAAGCTTGACCTCCCCGCCGGCCGCAGCAAGGTGCTGATGCACTCGTGCTGCGCGCCCTGTTCCGGCGAAGTCATGGAAGCCATGACGGCCTCCGGCATCGATTACGCGATCTACTTCTACAACCCGAACATCCATCCGGTCAAGGAATACGAGATCCGCAAGCAGGAGAACATCCGCTTCGCCGAACAGCACGGCATCGAATTCATCGATGCCGACTACGACATGGACAACTGGTTCGACCGCGTGAAGGGTATGGAAAACGCCCCGGAACGCGGCGAACGCTGCACCGCCTGCTTCGACATGCGCTTTGAACGCACCGCGTTGTATGCGCACGAGCACGGGTTCGACACCATTACCAGTTCGCTTGGCATTTCGCGCTGGAAAGACATGAACCAGATCAACGGTTGCGGCGAACGCGCGGCAGCCCGCTACGACGATCTGGTCTATTGGACCTACAACTGGCGCAAGGGCGGCGGTTCTGCCCGCATGATCGAAATCAGCAAGCGCGAGAACTTCTACCAGCAGGAATATTGCGGCTGCGTCTATTCCCTGCGCGACACCAACCGCCACCGCCGTTCGCAAGGCCGCGACCGCATCCACATCGGTGTGAAGTTCTACGGCAAGGAAGACCTGATCAACGAAGAGCTGCTCTGATCCTGAAGCAGCGTTGATTCCCGGGCCGCGCTAACGCGCCTGGCGGCGGTATTCCGACGGCGATGCGCCGTAACGCTTGCGGAACGCGTGGCTGAAACGCGCCGCATCGGAAAACCCGAACCGGTACGCAATATCCCCGATTTGCCGCACGGATTGCGTGGCGTCGCACAGTGCGTCCCGGCTGCGCTCCAACCTGGCGCTAAGGATGAAATCGGCGGGCGTGGTGGCCGCCAGCGCGAACAGGTTGTACAGATAGCGCCGCGACATCCGGAACGCCGTGGCCGCGGACGCTGGCGACAAGTCCGGATCGTGCAGGTTTTCAAGAATGTACTGCTGGACGCGGCGCAACTGCGCCTGCTTCAGGCACGCCTGGTCTTGCTCGGCCAGCCCCCCTGCCCGCTCGCTGATATCCAGCCCCATCATCTGCAATACCGCATTGGCCGCATCGCGCGCCGCGCTTTCGGACAAATGGGCCTGTTCGCCCAACGCGACGCGCAGCAGGTCCATGGCCATGCGGCCGCAGCCGTGCTGACCGCTGAAGGTCCGGGCCACGGCGTTCTGCATATAGGGCTGCCAGGCTTCGGTTTGCTTGCCGGGCACCTGCATCACCAGGAAATGCGCGCCGTCGTCCACGTCGACCTCATACGGCCGGGTGGTGTCGTAGATGCTCCATTCCCCGGGCATCAGCAAGGCGGTACGATTGGACTGGCGGATTTCGCTGCGGCCCGCCAGTTGCAGCGTGACCTTGTAGCCGGCTTCCTCGGCGCGGGCGGCCAGCAGCTTGCTGCGGCGTACACGTTGCGCGCTGCTGTGCAATTCGCTGACCTGCATCCAGCCCAGGCAGCCCACCGCCACGCTGTTGCGAAAACGCGTGGGAAACACGGCCGACACTTCCAGAGGCACGAAGGTGCTGCTGATGCTTTCCTGCCAGCTGGCGCAATCCAGGAAGTGCCTGGGCGCGCTGCGCAAAAGGGATGATGACATGGCGACTCCGGTGCTGCCTATTTCTAGCACTGCACGCCAGAGGGGAGTATCGGTGACAACCCCTAACTGCCTGCCGGATTACGGTTTCCTGTCGCGTCCATACGAATATTCGGACAACGAGAAGCCCATCGACGAGAGCGTTTCGGCCAATTGATGGCGCACTGGCACCACGTCGTCATAGCGGTTCGGCCTGGCCGCCGCGACCTCTTCTTCGGTATAGGGGGTGAAATCGGCCGGCAACTGAGCGGGACTGAATTCGCCCACCACCCAATTCAACACCGCAGCGAGTTCGGCGTTGCTCAATTGCGAATGGGCGGCGCCCGGCACGCGGATCAGATACTCGCGGCCAGCCGGCAGATGCGTGAACGCGCCGACCGAGTGGCGGAAATCCGGAATGCCGTGCGGGCTGCTGCCCCGGCCGTCCACGCGGTGGCAGCCCGCGCACTGCAGCACGTAGTCGGCGCGCACGCCTTGCCGCAGGCGGCTGGCATCGGCGATGTCCGCATCCTGCTGCCCTGGCGGCTGCCGCGCCTGTTGCAGAACGCCCTCCTGCGCCGCCGCGCCTTGCATCCCGCACAGCAGGATGGCCAGGGCAACGCCCTCGCGCCATCCCGCCAGCCGCCGCCCCCAGGGCCTCATGGCTTTGGCGCCGCCTTGGGTTGCAATTGAGGTTTGGCTAAGCCCACGATCACCGAGGTCGTGCAGTGAAAGACCGATGACTCGTTGGACATGCACCAGTTCACGTCGTTGTGCAGGAACATCTGATAGCCCGGACGTTCGCGTTCGGCCGACGCGCACATGCACTTGCCGCACGCGGCCTTGCCGCAGCAGTCGTTGTAGCTGATGAGGTAGTCCTTGCCATCCAGCGGATTGTGGCATGTCCCTACCCACGACACGGCGGACGGCGACGTGCCGGGTGGGCACGACGTCATGCTGCCGCCGCAGCAGGAACACAAGAACCCGTCCACCGCGCAATAGCGCCAGTAATCGCATGCCGTATCGTCCATCTGCGGCTTCTTGCCGGCAGCGGGGGCCGAACGGGCCACCGGCAGCACGGGCATCAGGAAAGCCGTCCCGACCAGCAGCTTGCCGATGCGGTTGAGGACGCTGCGACGCGACGTGGCGTGCGCGACCGAGCGCGCGGCGCGCTCACCCAATTTATCCAGCCAGTGCATTGCCGCTCTCCTTCCTGGAAATCCGGGTCTCGTCCAGCGTGCCGCCGGCCAGGAAATCCTGCACCGATGCCACGCCCAGTTCCTTGGCAGTGAACAGGCTTTCCAGCTGCTCGCGGGAATTGATCAGGCCCTTGGCGCGCAACACGCCCGACTCGTCGAGCAGCACCGCATACGGCAATTTGCTGATCTGGAATTTCATGCCCAGTTCGGTCGACAGCAAATACGGGAACCGTTCCAACCCGGCCTGCTTGTAGAACGCCAGATGTTCCGGCATGTCGCCGTCGCTGGCCAGCACGATGCGCAGCCAGGCGCTTTCCGTGCTGGCGACCGATTTCAGGATGGGCAACAACTTCTTGCACACGGGGCACGTGGGCGACAGGAAGAACAGCAGCTGGCTGTGTTGGCCGCGTTCGCCGATAGTGATCCGGCGGCCCAACAGGTCGGGCAGTTCGAATCGCGGCGCGGCCTCGCCCACGGCCGGTCCTTTATCCATGGTCAGCGCCCCCATCGGGGCCACGCGCTCATACAGCACGCCAATCTGGCGAGACAGGGCCAGGATGACCAACACCAGGCACAGCACCACGCCCCACAGCAGGAAATTGGAAATGATCAAGGCATCCATATGACACTCCTTCAGAGATTTCGCAGCTTGAGATGCGAAGCCAAAAGATGATTGGCGGTGAAGTACAGGCCCACGGCGGTCATCGCCAGGCCGAAGACGGCGGCGGCATCCGCCCATTGCAGGCTGCGCGATTGCCCGGCCGCGGCGATCAGCACGGGCGCGGTCCATAGCGCCAGCACCGCGTTGCGCAGCACCAGCCACCATGACAGCCCGCCGCCCTGCGCGGCATCGCGTCCGCCTCGGCCCAGGGACGCGGGCCCCCCGCAGCCGCAATCGATGTCGCGATGCCCGCGCGCCAGGTTGAATGCCAACGCCAGCGTCGCCACGCCCAGCACCAGCAACGCCAGTGCCGCGCCCGCCACCTGGACCGACGGCATCAGCAGCATGGCGCCAGCGGCGGCTTCCATCAAGGCATAGGCCCCCGCGAATGCACCGCTCCAGGCGGCGGGCAGGATGTCGTAGGCCGCCACGGCGCGCGAAAACCCCGGCAGGTCTTTTAGTTTTTCAAGCGCCCCCAACAGCAGCACGCAGGCCAATGCGGCGCTGGCGCCATAAAGCAGGACCGGATCGTTCATTTCGAGCCTCCCGCCGGTTGCGGTTCAACTTGCAGCGCCGTTTCGCCTGCCGCCTGGATCGTGGTCTTGAACACCGGGGCCACGGGCGCCGCATCGTAGATGTTGACGTTGCCCCCATCGATGGTGAACAGCCGCGGCTTGTCGTCCTGCGAGACCGACATCGACAAGGCATTCTTGCCGGGCACCCGCGCCAGCCGCTTGTGCGTGGCCAGGTCATATACCCAGATCTCGGCCGCGGGCGTCTTGTGCGTGCCTTCCGCGCCGTTCGGATGCATGCCCACGTATAGCCGCTTTGTGGCCCGGTTGATGGCCAGCAAGTTGTAGCCGCCGGGCCGCCAGCCGCGATCCTTGCCAGATGCGTCCAGCAGCGACCACGGCGCGCCGAAGCTGACTTCCTTGCCGCTGAAGTCGGCGCTGTAGACGTTGCCGTTGTAGGACACGAAATAGAAGGTGTCGCCCAGGTTCTCGGTGTGCGTGAAGATGGGGTCTTTCTCAAGTTCGAACATCGGTTTGCTGCGCTGCTGGCCGGCCGGTTTCCCGGCCGCGTCCAGGTCGATGGTCAGCAACGCGCCGTCGCCACAGATGGTGGCGAAACTGCGCGGGCGCGAGGGTAATGGAATGATGCTCCAGCAGCCCGCGGCGGCCGTGATTTCGTCGGTGAACTGCCGGGTCTTCAGGTCCACGACCGTGACGGATGTCGCAGGCGTGGCGTTCTGCACGAACAACAGACCACCGTCGGTGCTCTGGCGCAGGTAGTTGCGGTAGTTCAGCGCCTGCGCGCGCTTCTGCGGGATCGGCACTTCATACTTGGGGGTCAGCGTCTCGGCGTCCCAGGCCTCGATCACGTCGGTGCGCTTGCCGCGATTGAGCCGTTCGTAATAGGTCGTCATGACATAGAGGTCGCGCCCATCGGCGGACACGGTCATGTGGCCGTTGAACGACGTGGGCACCAAGCCCAGGAATTTCCCGGAGTCGCCGTCGTAGATGTTGACCCGGCTGTCGACCAGGTGGTTGAAGACCGCATCCATCACGTACAGCCGGTGCGGCGTGGCCGGCGGCAAGCGGGCGCCGCCCTTGAGTTCTTCCACGGGCAGGTCCGCCCAGGCCAGGCCCGTGGCGCTGGCAAGGGCGGCGCATAACGCCCACCGTCCGGCCCGCGATGCGCGTGATGTGGCTCGAAGCGCAATCATCGATGTTCTCCTCTCATGATCCGGTTTCCTAGAACGCGTAGACGTAGCGCAACTGCACGCCACGCATCCGCGGCCCGTTCTCGACCTTCAGGTCGTGGATGTACTGCATCTGAATCTGGTTGGCGTCGTTGATCTGGTGCGTCAGTTCGACGGCCAGTTGGTGGTTGCGTGCCCGCGTGGCGACGGTTTCGCCCGAGGACGTTTCACGTCCACCGGTTTCGTACCGGTAGCGGATGCCCGTGTAGGTGTCGGGGGTCAGGTTGGTCGACGCCAGCGCGAAGAAGCGGAACGACGGGTCTTTTTTCAGCGTCTGGCCGTACCAATCGGTGTTGCGCCCGTAGATTTCCACTTCGGCGATGGCCTCCAGGAACGTGGATTCGCCCACGCCCTTGACGAACGAGAAGTCCTGGATGGTGGACCAGCGGTTCTTGCCGGGCGACACGTCGGGGCGGGACCGATCGTAGCGGCCCACGGGCGCCACGATAAATGGCTCCCACGCGAACCAGGTCTTGGTCTGCTCATTGTTGTAGAGCCAGATCGCCGAGCCCAGCGTCACGTCGCCGATGCCGGTCTGGTGGTCGCCCGGCGCGCCTGGCAGGTCCAGCGACGTCCGGTACATGGGCACGATGAATTCCAGCTGCACGGTTTTGCCATAGAAGTCGCGGTAGTGCATCTGGCGGTAGATCAACGCGTTGACGTCCAGCGACGCGCCGTCCACCCGCTTGCCCTCGGAATACAGCCCTGACGAGCGCAGGCCCGCCAAGTAACCGGCCACGATGTTGGTGCCCACGGGCGCAGGTATCCAGTCGCGTGCGCTGGGGTCGCCCGCCCATGCCGGCTGCGCGGCGCCCAGCCATGCCAGCACCAGCGCGGCGCCCGTCCGGGCGCGGCCATGTGTCTTACTTGCCATGCACTTCCCCTTGGTCTCGCGAACGCGCCGCCGCCGGTATCTCCCGGCTTGGCCAGCGCATCGCCACGTTCTAGTACGCGATGCAGACGGACTTCTTCTCCAGGTACATCTCGATCACGGCGCGGCCGTGTTCGCGGCCGATTCCGGATTGCTTGAATCCGCCGAACGGCATGTTGGGATCCAGCATGTTGTGGGTATTGACCCAGACCGTGCCCGCGTCGATGCGCGGAATCAGGCGTTGCACGCGGGACAGGTCGTTGCTCCAGAGGCTGGCGCCTAGCCCGAACGCGCTGTCGTTGGCCAGCCGCACGGCGTCATCCAGCGTGTCGAATGGTTGCGCCACGACGACGGGCCCAAAGATCTCTTCCTGAGCGATGCGGGCGTCTTGCGGGACATCCGCGAATACCGTGGGCCGCACGAAGTAGCCCGGCCCGTCGCCCGCGCCGCCCCCCGCCAACACGCGGCCGCCTTCCGCCCGGCCAATACCGATGTAGTCCAGGACACGCCGTTGATGCCGGGCCGACACCAGCGGCCCGACCTGCGTGGCCGCATCGAAACCGGACCCCAGCGTCAACCCGGCCGCCACATCCGCCAGCCCTTGCACGACCTTGTCATACAAGCCCCGCTGCACGTATAGCCGCGATCCGGCCGTGCAAACCTGGCCTTGATTGAAGAAGATGGCTGCGGCGGCGCCTTGAATGGCGCGGTCGGCATCGCAATCGTCCAGCACGATCACTGGCGACTTGCCGCCCAGCTCCAGCGAGACGCGCTTCATGTCGTCCATCGCCGCCCGCCCGATCAGCTTGCCGACCTCGGTGGAACCCGTGAACGCGATTTTGTCGATGCCCGGGTGCGCCACCAGTGCCGCGCCGGCCGTTTCACCCCGTCCCGTGATCACGTTGACGACGCCGGGCGGAAAGCCGGCTTCCAGGGCCAGCTCCGCCAGCCGCAGGGCGGTCAGCGGCGTTTCCTCGGCAGGTTTGAGCACCACGGTGCAGCCCGTGGCCAACGCCGGCGCGATCTTCCACACCGCCATCAGCAACGGGAAGTTCCACGGGATGATCGCGCCGACCACACCGACGGGCTGCGCCAACGTGTAGGCGCTGTATTGGACGCCCGGCGGGAAAGGAATCGACAAGGACAGGGTGTCGCCCGTGATTTTGGTGGCCCACCCGGCCATGTAGCGCAGCCATTGCGCACCGGCGCCCACTTCCAGGCCCTGGGCGATGCCCAGAAGCTTGCCGTTGTTCAGTGTCTCCAGGCGGGCCAGTTCGGTGCCGTGCTGCTCCAGCAGGTCGGCCAGTTTCAGCAGCAGCCGTTCACGGCCGGCGGGCAGCATGTCGTGCCAGGGCCCAGAGGCGAACGCGCGGCGCGCGGCCTGCACCGCCAGGTCCACTTGTACGGGGCCGGCATCCGGCTGATGCGCGATGACCTGCCCGGTGGCCGGGTCATAGACGGGGATGGGCTTGCCCCGCCCTTCGTGCATCGGCTTGCCGTCGATCAGCATGAATTCCCGGATCGCGCCCAATTCCGGACGGTCGGCCCCCGCAGGGCCCACGGTCGAAACGCTTGCTGAAGACATCTGAAGCTCCCACGGAAAGTGTGGAAGCCAGAATAGCAACGGCATGCCAGGCTGGCTTGTCGGGCCGTGCATGGCGATTTGTCATTCTGCGCACGCCCCAGGTTTTTTATCGACGACGGGCCTGCCCCAAGAAAAAGGCCAGGCAAACCGCGCTTGGCGGTCTTGCCTGGCCCGTTGCGGGCTCGCTCGGGAGCCCGCGCGGCGGGTATCGCCGATCAGTCCAGCATCAGCACCGTGGCGCCAGTGGTCTTGCGCGAGGCCAGCGCGGTCTGGGCTTCGCCCACTTGCTCCAGGCTGTAGCGTTGGTCGATACGGACCTTGATCTTCTTCTTCAGCACCAGGTCGAACACTTCTTCCGACGCGGCCTGGAGCTTTTCCAGCGTGTTCACATGCACGCCCAGCGACGGACGCGTGACGTACAAGCTTCCCTTCTGGTTCAGCACGGCCAGGTTGACGCCGGCGACCGGGCCGGACGCGTTGCCAAAGCTGACCATCAGGCCGCGCGGTTCGATGCAGTCCAGCGAGGTTTCCCACGTGTCCTTGCCCACGCCGTCATACACCACCGGTACTTTCTTGCCGCCCGTCAGTTCCAGCACGCGCTCCGCGACGTTTTCGCGCGAATAGTCGATGGTTTCCCAGGCGCCGTTGGCGCGGGCCAGTTCCGCCTTTTCCGGGCTGGAGACCGTACCGATCAGCTTCACGCCCAGGGCCTTGGCCCATTGGCAGGCGATCAGGCCCACGCCGCCAGCGGCGGCGTGGAACAGAATGGTCTCGCCGCCTTGCAAGCGGTAGGTCTGGCGGAACAGATACTGCACCGTCAGGCCCTTGAGCATCAATGCGGCGGCCTCATCGAAACCGATGCCCTTGGGCACCTTGACGACTTGATTGGCCGGCACGTTACGCGCCTTGGCGTATGCGCCGATGGGGCTTTGGCCGTAGGCGACGCGGTCGCCCTTTTTCAAATGCTTGACGTCCGCGCCCACCGCCGTGACCTCGCCGGCGGCTTCAAAGCCCAGGCCGTGCGGCAACGGATGCGGATACAGGCCCGTGCGGAAATAGATATCGATGAAATTCAGGCCGGCGGCGTGTTGTTCAATCGTGACTTCATTGGGCGCGGGCGGCAGGACTTCCACCTCGACCAGCTTCAGGACTTCAGGACCACCATGCTGCTCGATACGAATTGCCTTGACGAGATTGCTGGCCATGCGGGCCTCCTTTCATTGGAAATATTTGGGGTGTAACCGGAAAAACCAGACTTCAGCGCGGCGGGCGGGCCTCGCGCGGCGTGGCGGACGCCTGCTTGCCGGCGCCGACGCCCATCAGGGCGAGCACGCCGGCCAACACCAACGCGGTCCCCGCCATCTGCCATACGGTGATGGGCTCGTTCAGGAACCACGACGCCAGGAACAGCACCGACACCGGCCCCACCATGCCCAGCAGCGACGCCGTGGGCGCGCCAATCAGCGACACCGCCCACATCAGCATGAAGACCGGCACCACCGTGTTCAGCGTGGCATGGATCACGGAATATCCGTAGACCCCGGCCGGTTGAATCAGCATCGACGGCGGATGAATTACGAAAAACTGGATGATGCAGGCCACGCACGACACCAGCATGGCATAAGCCACCAGGCGCGTCGGTCCGACCCGCTTGATCAGTTCGCCAGAACAAATCAGGTAGACAGAATAGCTTGCCGCCGAGCCAAAAACGAACAAAGACCCTAACAGCACCTCGCCACCGCCGCCGAAGGACAGGTCATGGGCGAACACCAGCACCACGCCCGCATAGGACAAGACCATGGCCAGCCATTGCCGACGCTCGACCGGCCGCTTGAACCAGAACGCGGACAGCAGCACGACGAGCGAGGGCGACAGGAACAGAATCAGGCGTTCCAGGCTGGCGGTGATATAGCGCAGCCCCAGGAAATCAAGAAAGCTGGACAGGTAATAGCCCAATAGGCCCAGCACAATGACCTGCGCGCGTTCCTTGCCCGTCATCACCACAATTTCGCCGCGCGTGGCGCGGCGCGACTGATGCCAGGCCACGGCCGCGAAGAACGGCATGGCGAATAGCATGCGGAAAGCGATGAGCGTGACCGCGTCGATACCGTAGCGGTAGGTGAATTTGACGACAATCGCCTTGGCGGAAAACAGGACCGCGCCTAGCGTCGCCATAAGGATGCCGGCCGCGCGGCCGGACGGCAAGGAAGGCGGCAAAAACTTGGCAAGACGATTCATGCGATGATTTTAGATTCAGTGCAAACCGATTTGCACGCCCATCCCCGCTTTTTGGCATCAAATTCCCCATCGCATGACCCGACAACGCGCTCTGACCCACATCCACATCGCCGCCGTGCTGTTCGGCCTGACCGGCGTCTTCGGAGAGCTGATCCAGGCCAGCGCCGCCGTCATCACGCTGGGGCGGGCGGTGTTCGCGGTGATTTCGCTTGGCGTGTTCGCCCGCATGCGGCGCAAGCCGCTGCTGGGTGTGCTGACGCCCGCGCAACTGTTCGTGCTGGTGATCGCCGGCGCGCTGCTGGCCGCTCATTGGGTCACGTTCTTCATTTCGGTCAAAGTAGGCGGCATCGCCATCGCCACGCTGGGCTTCGCGAGCTTCCCCGCCTTCATCACGCTGTTCGAAGGCCTGATCTTCCGCGAGCGCATCCGGGCGGCCGAATGGATGCTGCTGGGACTGGTCACCGCCGGCCTGGTGTTGGTCACCCCGTCGTTCGACTTCGCCGACCAGGGCACGATCGGCCTGGCATGGGGGCTGCTGTCGGGCCTGACCTTCGCCCTGCTGGCGCTAAGCAACCGGCGTTCTGCCTCCGGCATGGACCCGATGCAGGTGGCCTGCTGGCAAAACGTGGTGGTGGCGCTGGTGATGGTGCCGTTCGCCGTCGGCCAGTTGCCCGCCCTGCCCGCCATGGACTGGCTCTGGCTGGCCTTGCTGGGCGTGTTCTGCACGGGACTGTCGCACTACCTGTTCGTCTCCAGCCTGACTCGGCTGAATGCGCGCAGCGCCGGTTTGGTGATTGCCCTGGAACCGGTCTACGCCATCGCCTTCGCCTGGGCGCTGTTCAACCAGGAACCCACGCCGCGCATGATGGCGGGCGCCGCCCTGATCGTGGCCGCCATCGTGTGGTCCGGCCTGCGCAAGAGTGCGGCGACGGACGTCGGCGCGCCTCCCGAAACGCAGCCTTGACAATAACTGACTAGTCAGTAAAATTCGGCGCATGAATGCCGAAACTTCCCCACCGTCGTCCGATACCCCTGTCCACTACCGCAGCGACACCCGCTGCATGGCGGAAGAGAATGCCGGCTATCTGATCAAGCTTGCCTATCATTCCCTGACCCGGATGCTGGACCAGGAAATGGCTCCGCTGGGCCTGACCGCCATGCAATGGCGTCCGCTGGCCATGGTCTTCCTGGGCCGCGCCGACACCCCCGCAGAACTGGCCCGCCTGAACGACATGGACACGGGCGCAATGACTCGCGCGCTTGATCGCCTGGAAGCGAAAGGCCTGCTGCGCCGTACCCGCTGCCAGACGGATCGCCGTGTTGTGAAGATCGAACTGACGGAACTGGGCGAAGCCAAAGCGCGTGAAATTCCGCCTAACATCGCGCGGTCGTTGAATCATCACCTTCGCGGCTTTTCCACCGACGAGGTCACCCAGTTGATGCACTTCATGCGTCGCATGATCGCCAACGGTTCCGCTTCCAGCGCCGCCCCAGAACGCTGACGACGCCCGCTCCCTTTACGCAACGGCCCCACTGACCTGGGGCTTTATTTGGCATAATATTTGCCTAGGCAAATACAGATTAATCAATTACTTTCAGCAAACAGTCAGGATGAAACGCCTTCTTTCTACCGTATTGGTGCTGGCCCTGAGCGGTTGCGCGTTGATGGACTCCGGGCCGGCGCCCGTGGTGGCGTTGGACGCGGCAAAGCTGGGGCTGACCGGCCAGGATACGGCTTGGCCCAACACGCAATGGTGGCAACGCTACGGCGACAGCCAACTTAACGCGCTGATGGACGAAGCCCTGGCCAACAGCCCGTCGATGAGCGCCGCCCAAGCCCGCCTGGCCAAGGCCAACGCCGCGGTCAGCACCGCCCGCGCGCCGCTGTTGCCGCGGGTGGATGCCGATTACTCGCTAAACCGCGAACACCTGTCGTCGGACTACATCTACCCGGCTCCGCTGGGCGGCACGGTCGTCAGCGACAACCGGCTGGCGCTGGATTTCAGCTACGAGCTGGATTTCTGGGGCAAGAACCGGTCGCGCCTGAAGTCGGCCGTGTCCGAACGCGAAGCCGCCGTCGCCGACGCGCAAGCCGCCCGCAACATGTTGGCTAGCGCAACGGTACGCGCCTACCTGAATCTGCAGAACGCCTTCGCGCAGCGCGACGTGCTCAAGCGCGTGATCGCGCAACGCGCCGACGTGCTGTCGCTGACGCAGGGACGCTACAGTGCCGGCCTGGACACCCAGGTCGAGGTGAAGCAGGCGGAATCGTCGCTTGCCGCGGGCCAGGTGGAATTGACGCAGACCGAGACGACGCTTGCGCAACTGCGCAACCAGGTCGCCGCACTGACCGGCGCGGGCCCGCAACGCGGCCAATCGCTCGTCGCCGTGGACTTGACGGCCCCGGCGGGGGTCGTGCCGGCCGCGATCCCCCTGGACCTGCTGGGCCACCGCCCCGACGTCGTCGCGTCCCGCTGGCGCGCCGAGGCCGCCCGCAGCGCCATCGACACCGCCAAGGCCGAGTTCTACCCCAACGTCAACCTGACCGCGTTCGCGGGCTTCCAGGCCTTGGGCACCGGCAATCTGTTGGGCTCCGCGGCCCGCACCGCCGGTTTCGGGCCCGCCATCACGCTGCCCATCTTTCACGGCGGTGAACTGAACGCCAACCTGGCGGGCCGCCGCGCCGACGCCGACCTGGCCGTCTCGGACTACAACCAGGCCGTGCTGGACGCCGTGCACCAAGTGGCGGACGCACTGGACGGCCTGCGGTTGCTGGATCAGGAACGGGCCCAGCAGCGCCAGGCCCGCGAAGCGATCGAGGCTGCCTACGACTTGGCCGTGAACCGCTACAAGGCCGGCTTGGGCAACTACATCACCGTGCTCATCGCGCAGACTGGCGTGCTGACCCAGGCCCGCCTGGACACCGACTTGCGCATCCGCGCCTATCAACTGGACGCCAATCTGGCCAATGCGCTGGGCGGCGGCTACGCCCCAGACGCCCAGCCTGGGTCCACGTCAGGGCCCAAGCCGGCGTATGTGTCCGACGCGCCGTCCGCTCCCGCCACGAACTCTATCCATTGAACGATCCCCGGATCCAGACGTCATGAACGCTGCCACCCCCACGACCAATCCCGCTCGTAAACGCCTGTTGCTGCTGGCCACCGGCGCCTTCATTCTTGTCGCCATTGCCTATGGCATCTGGTGGGCCTTGTTCGGTGCCCATTTCGAAAGCACCGACGACGCCTACGTGCACGGCAACCTGGTGCAGATCACGCCGCAAGTGCCCGGCACGGTCATCGCCATCGAAGCCGACGACACCGAAACCGTCGTTGCCGGCCAGCCGCTGGTGCGCCTGGACCCGGCCGATACCGACGTCGCCCTGCAACAGGCCCAGGCCAAACTGGCGCAGATGGTGCGGCAGGTCCGCACCTATTACGTACAAAATGACGCATTGGCCGCCGATGTCGATCTGCGCAACGCCGACATCATGCGCGCCCAGGCCGAACTGACCCGCGCACAAAGCGACGTCAGCCGTCGGCAACAGCTGGCCAAATCCGGCGGTGTCAGCGGCGAAGAAATCCTGCACGCCGAAGCCGCGCTGAAGTCCGCCCAATCCGGCCTGGCGCAAGCCCGCGCCTCGTTAGCGGCGTCGCGCGCCAAACTGGCCACCAACCAGGCATTGACGCAGGGCACGACCGTTGCCAACCACCCCGACGTGCTGCAAGCCGCAGCCGGCTTGCGCAACGCCTGGCTGGCGCAGTCGCGCACCGTGCTGCCGGCGCCGGTGGGCGGCGTCATCGCCCGCCGCAGCGTGCAGGTGGGCCAACGCGTCGCCCCCGGCAACGCGCTGATGACAGTGGTTCCGCTGGACCAGGTCTGGGTGGAAGCCAACTTCAAGGAAGGCCAGTTGCGCAAGATGCGCATCGGCCAGCCGGTCAAGATGGTGGCCGACCTGTACGGCAGCGCGGTGACCTATCACGGCAAGATTTCGGGCCTGGACGCCGGCACGGGCAGCGCTTTCGCGCTGCTGCCGGCACAGAACGCCACGGGCAACTGGATCAAGGTGGTGCAGCGCGTGCCCGTGCGCATCACGCTGGACCCGGAGGACCTGAAGTCCCATCCGTTGCGCGTCGGCCTGTCCATGGATGTCGAAGTCGATGTGGGCACGCAGGAAGGCGAACCGTTGACGCAGGCTTCCCGCAAGGAACCGGCTTGGTCCACCCGCGCCTTCGAGCCCGCGCATGATGAAGTCGACACCATGATCACCAAAATCATCCAGGACAACCTGGCATCATGAGCACGACCGCCCAGCCCGCGGGCGCTGGCGCGCCCGACGTGCCGCCGGTCCTGCCGGCAGGCACTTACCCGCCGCTGGAAGGCGCGACCCGCATCATCGGGTCTATCGCGCTGTCCACCGCGGTGTTCATGAACGTGCTGGACACGTCGATCGCGAACGTATCCATCCCCACTATCTCGGGCGACCTGGGCGTGAGTTCCAGCCAGGGCACCTGGGTGATCACCTCGTTCGCCGTCGCCAACGCCATCACCGTGCCGCTGACCGGCTGGTTGACGCAGCGCTTCGGCCAGGTCCGGCTGTTCCTGATTTCGACGCTGCTGTTCGTGCTGGCGTCATGGCTGTGCGGCTTTTCGCCGTCGCTGGAAGCGCTGATCGCCTTCCGCGTGCTGCAAGGCGCGGTGGCCGGCCCGATGATCCCGCTGTCCCAGACGCTGATGCTGGCCAGCTTCCCCAAGTCCAAGGCGGGCATGGCGCTGGCGGTCTGGTCCATGACCACGCTGGTCGCGCCAGTGGCGGGGCCCTTGCTGGGCGGCTGGATATCGGACAACTACACATGGCCGTGGATCTTCTACATCAACGTGCCGGTCGGCCTGCTGGCCGCCTGGATCAGTTGGCGCATCTATGGCAACCGGGAATCGTTGACCCGCAAGTTGCCCATCGACAAATTGGGCCTGGTACTGCTGGTCGTTTGGGTCGGCGCCTTGCAGATTATGCTGGACAAGGGCAAGGAGCTTGACTGGTTCGCCAGCCCGACCATCATCGCGTTGGCCGCGACCGCCTTCGTTGCGTTCGTCTTCTTTCTGATCTGGGAACTGACCGATGCCCACCCCGTCGTGGACCTGCGCCTGTTCAAGATCCGCAACTTCACGGTCGGCGCGCTGACGCTGGCGGTGGCTTACGGCGTCTTCTTTGGCAACGTCGTGTTGCTGCCCCTGTGGCTGCAAAGCAATATGGGCTATACGGCGACCTACGCGGGCCTGGTGACGGCGCCCGTCGGCCTGCTGGCCATCCTGCTGACGCCGCTGGTAGGCAAGATGCTGGCGACCCGCGACCCCCGCCAAATCGTGACCGTCGCCTTCCTGATTTTCGCGCTGGTCTGCTTTATGCGGTCGGGTTTCAATACCCAGACCGACGTGCGCACGCTGATGCTGCCGACCATCATCCAGGGCGCGGCGATGGCGGCGTTCTTCGTCCCGCTGACCTCCATCACGCTATCCAGCATTGAACCGTGGCGCATCCCCGCCGCCTCGGGGCTGTCGAACTTCCTGCGTCTGACCGCAGGCGCGTTCGGCACCTCGATCGCCACGACCCTGTGGGAAAACCGCGCCACGATGCACCACGCGCAACTGACGGAGATCGCCAAACCCGGCCAGCAGGCGTTCGACCAGACGTTGAACACCTTGCAGAACGGGATGGGCATGTCGCATCAGCAGGCGCTGAGCATGGTGGACGGACTGGTCAATGCGCAGGCGTTCACCATGTCCGCGATAGACGTGTTCTATGGCTCGGCGATCATCTTCCTGCTCTTGACGGGACTGGTCTGGTTCGCCCGCCCACGCTCCACCAAGGCCGGCGGTGGCGGTGGAGGTGCGGCGGAAGCGGCGGCAGGCGCGCATTGAGGCCGGCAACGCCACTTCTCGCATCGTAAAAAAAGGGCGCCTGATCAGGCGCCCTTTTGCATGGGTGACTCTTCTTTCAACAACACCTGCCAATCCTTGCGCTCGATGATATCGGCCGACAAGGCGCTGACCGGAGACAGGTTGAACACCGACACGCCGCGGGCTCGCCACTGCGCCGCCGCGAAGCGGAACGAAGGTTCGATCAGATTCTCGAACTTGCGCGCCAAGCGGCTGGACTGAGGTTGCGCGCCTTCGTCATAGAACCGCAGGCCGTGCTGCACGGTCAGATCCAGCCCATGCACATACACCTGGCGCGCCCCGCCGGACATCAGTACCTGCAACGCCGCATAGGCCACCGTATCCGCGTCGAACACCCCTAGCGAGGCGTCGAAGCTATAGCCCAGGCCCTGCTTGGCATCCAGCAGCTGCACGTCCGGCGTCGCCGCGGCGATCCGTTTGAGCATGGCGGGTGCGGCGCTGCGTTGATAGGCGCGCTCGGAAATCAGTTCGATGATGCAGATTCGGCAACGGATCTCGGCTTGAGGAATGCCTTGCATGATGTAGCGCAGCACTTCGGGGAACACGTACAGCGTCAGGTCGCGGCCGACGATCTCGCGCACCAGGTCAATGCGATCGCGCACGAAGTTCTGGTCGATGATGCAGTAGTACTTGAAGGGCAGATCGAACTTGCGCGCCAGCGCGATCGCGCCGTTGACGCCCATCGCGGCACGAATGTCCAACTGGTCATAGGGAATCTGCGCGACCGACGGGCCGCTCAGGATCAGATGCACGGTTTCGTCGACGGGGTCGTACCCTTGCACCAGCGGCGTAATGGGCAGCGACCGGCCAAAAGCGCGAAAACCGCAAATCGCCCCCGACCGGTCCCGCCATATCCGCACGAACGGCCACAGATGCTGGTTGTGCCTTTGCGTGCGCGAACGCAGCAAGCGGAACAGTTTGCGCACGAAGCGGTCGGCCCGCCCGCCACCGACGGGCGGGGCGGGCAAGGGCGAGATTGAGTTTTCCATCGAGTCGCCTTGGCCGGCCCTGTCCGCGCAGCGCACTTATCCCGCGGAAATCAGCGACGCAATCGCGTTGCCGACCTCGACGGTCGAAGCATTGCCCTTCATGTCCCGGGTGCGCGGACCGTCGGCAAGCACCGATTCGATCGCTTTCACCACGGCGGCCGACGCCTCGGGATACCCCAGGAAATCAAGCATCAACGCACCGCTCCAGATCTGCCCGATCGGGTTGGCAATACCCTTGCCATAGATGTCGGGCGCCGAGCCGTGCACCGGCTCGAACAACGACGGAAACTTGCGCTCGGGGTTCAGGTTCGCCGACGGGGCGATGCCGATCGTCCCGGTGCACGCCGGCCCCAGGTCGGAAAGGATGTCGCCGAACAGGTTGGACGCCACCACCACATCGAACCAATCGGGATGCTGCACGAAATGGGCGCACAGGATATCGATGTGATATTTGTCCCAACGCACGTCCGGATAGTTTTCGGCCATGTCGGCCACGCGCTCGTCCCACCAGGGCATGGAAATCGAAATGCCGTTCGACTTGGTGGCGGCCGTCAAGTGCTTGCCGCGCTTCTGGGCGAGTTCGAACGCGAATTTCAGGACGCGCTCGGCGCCGATGCGCGTGAACACGCTTTCCTGGATGACCACTTCGCGCTCGGTGCCCTCGAACAGGCGGCCGCCACTATTGGAATATTCGCCTTCGGTGTTCTCGCGGACGATGAAGAAGTCGATATCGCCGGGCTTGCGATCAGCCAACGGAGACGGCACGCCGGGCATCAGCCGCACCGGACGCAAATTGATGTATTGGTCGAATTCGCGGCGGAACTTGAACAGCGAGCCCCACAGGGCTTCGTGATCCGGCACCGTGGCCGGCCAACCGATCGAACCGAAGAAGATCGCCTCATGCTGGCCGATCTGCGCCTTCCAGTCGTCCGGCATCATCTTGCCGTGCTTGGCGTAATGGTCGCAGCTCCAGTCGAAATGGTCCCACTGGAAATCAATGCCGAAGCGCGCCGCAACGGCGTCCAGCACTTTCAACCCTTCCGGCACGACCTCCTTGCCAATCCCGTCTCCTGGAATCACCGCAATTTTGTGTTTCTTAGCCACCACGTTTCCTTAGTTTTCCTTTGATAGACTGCCCAGAATCATAGGCATAAACGGGCGCGCCGCAACACCCCCCGTTACAAAACGGTGGTGTTGCATTTTGTGAATGGCAACGCGGCCGTATCAGCGCCGGCTTTTGGATCCCAGCAGCGACCCTAATATGCCTCGAGTCAGTTCCCGGGCGATCGAACGGACGGTGCTTTTGGCCATGGTCTGGACAACGCCGTCACGCTTGCCGCCCCGCGGCCCGGTCGATCCGAACAGAACGTCGTTCAGGCTGTCCATCAGACCGCCGCCCGACGTCTCGGCTGGCGCTTCGGCGTCCACCGGCTTGCCTGGCCTGCCCGGCGCGCCCGAGGTTGGCGCGGCGTCCGTCGGCGTGGCGGCGCGGCCCGCCAAGACCTCGTAGGCGGACTCCCGATCGATGGCCTTTTCGTACTTGGCCGCCATGGGGCTGCCCTGGCGCAATACTTGGCGCTCGGCATCCGTCGCCGGGCCAATCCGGCTGGCCGGCGGCACGATGAAGGCGCGCTCGGTCGGCATGGGCCGGCCCTTGGCGTCCAGCAGCGACACCAGCGCTTCCCCGACGCCCAGTTCAGTAATGGCCGCTTCGACATCCAGACCCGGATTCGGGCGCATCGTCTGCGCCGCCGTCTTCACGGCCTTCTGGTCGCGTGGCGTGAACGCCCGCAAGGCGTGTTGCACCCGGTTACCCAACTGCCCAAGCACGGTATCGGGAATATCCAACGGATTCTGCGTAACGAAGTAAACGCCCACCCCCTTGGACCGCACCAGGCGCACGACCTGCTCGATCTTGTTCAGCAGCGCCGGCGGCGCGTCGTTGAACAGCAGGTGCGCCTCGTCGAAGAAGAAAACCAGTTTGGGCTGGTCCATGTCTCCCACTTCGGGCAGCTTTTCGTAAAGGTCCGCCAGCAGCCACAGCAGGAAAATGGCGTAC
Source organism: Achromobacter marplatensis (assembly GCF_049060505.1). Taxonomy (GTDB): domain Bacteria; phylum Pseudomonadota; class Gammaproteobacteria; order Burkholderiales; family Burkholderiaceae_B; genus Achromobacter; species Achromobacter marplatensis_A. Next base: position 11,902 of record NZ_JBMGRB010000013.1, on the reverse strand, counting down.
AGGCGCGGCGCCTGCATAAGTTTGTCGGCAGCCAGCACATTGACCATGCCGTGCCCCTGGGCGTCCGTGCGCATCAGATCGGCCACATCCAGCATGGGTTCGCCAAAGAATTTTTCGGCCCCCTGCGACTCCAGCGCCAGCAGACCGCGCTGGATGGCCCCCACGCTGGCCGACGACACGTTGCCGTAGCGGGTCTTGAGCTCGGCGGAGCGGTCGGCCACGTTCTGGAGCATGGCCCGCAGGTCTTTCAAATCCAGCAGCAACTGGCCTTCGTCGTCCGCAACCTTGAAAACCAGGGTCAGCACCCCTTCCTGCGTGTCGTTCAATTCCAGGATGCGCGACAGCAGCAGCGGCCCCATGTCGGTGATGGTGGCGCGCACCGGCAGCCCTTGCTCGCCGAAGACGTCCCATAGCGTGACCGGGCTGGCGGCCCAGGCGGGCTCGGCCAGGCCCAGGCTCTTCAGGCGCTCGGCCAGCTTGGGGCTGGCCGAGCCCGCCTGGGAAATACCGGTCAGGTCACCCTTCACGTCGGCCATGAAGACCGGCGTGCCGATGCGCGAGAACGACTCGGCCAGGACCTGCAGCGTGACGGTCTTGCCGGTGCCGGTGGCGCCGGTGATGCAGCCATGCCGGTTGGCCAGGGCGGGCAGCAGCGCCAACTCGGCCTGTGCATTTTTAGCAATGACGATGGGGTTGGGCATGCGCAACGCTCCGGACCAGAGAATCAGTGGGATGCCCAAGTGTAGAGCCTGCCGCGCGGCTTGTGCGCGTGGCAATAAGGACACACGCGCGCCCCTCCCGGGCGCGCGGACCGCCGGCACGGTAAAATGCCGTTTTTGCAGACAATTTATCCTGGGAAGCCATGGCCGGACACAGCAAATGGGCCAATATTCAGCACCGCAAAGGCCGTCAAGACGCCAAGCGCGGAAAGCTCTGGACCAAGATCATTCGTGAAATCACCGTGGCGGCGCGCGCCGGCGGCCCCGACCCGGACAGCAATCCGCGCTTGCGCATGGCCTGGGACAAGGCGACCGACGCCAACATGCCCAAGGACAACATCCAGCGCGCCATCCAGCGTGGCGCGGGCGGCGCCGACGGCGACGCCTACGAGGAAGTCCGCTACGAAGGCTACGGCATCGGCGGCGCGGCGGTCATCGTCGATTGCATGACCGACAACCGCACCCGCACCGTGGCGGAAGTCCGCCACGCCTTCGCCAAGAACGGCGGCAACCTGGGCCAGGAAGGCTCGGTGGCCTTCATGTTCAAGCACTGCGGCCAATTCGTGTTCGCCCCCGGCACGCCGGAAGACAAGGTCATGGAAGCCGCGCTGGAAGCAGGCGCCGAAGACGTCCTGACCGACGAAGAAGGCGTGATCGAAGTCGTGTGCGCGCCGGCAGACTACGCCGCCGTCCGCAAGGCATTCGACGACGCCGGCCTGAAGGCCGAAGTCGACGGCATCGTCATGAAGGCCCTGAACGAAACCGAGCTGGCCGGCGAAGACGCCATCAAGATGCAGAAACTGCTCGACGCCCTGGAAGGCCTGGACGACGTGCAGGAAGTCTATACGACCGTCATTTTCGACGAAGCGCAGTAAATCCCCCTCTTGGCGCGCGGCCGGCATGGGCCGCCCGCGCGCCAGTGGCAACCTTCAGACTCACGCAACATGAAACTCCTGGTTATTGGCTCGGGCGGCCGCGAACATGCCCTCGCCTGGCGGCTGGCCCGCTCCCCGCGCGTACACAAGGTGTACGTCGCTCCGGGCAACGGCGGCACGCAACGGGCCGAGCAGATGGAAAACATCGCGCTCACCAATGCCGAGGAATTGGCTGATTTCGTCCAGCGCGAAGGTATCGCCCTGACGGTCGTCGGCCCGGAAGCGCCGCTGGCGGCAGGCGTCGTGGACGTGTTCCGCGCCCGTGGCCTGAAGATCTTCGGCCCCACCAAGGCCGCCGCGCAGCTGGAAAGCTCGAAAGACTACGCCAAGGCCTTCATGGTCCGGCACAACATCCCGACCGCCCGCTACGAGACCTTCACCGATCCGGCCCTGGCCCACGCCTATATCGATAAGGAAGGCGCCCCGATCGTGATCAAGGCCGACGGCCTGGCCGCCGGCAAGGGCGTCGTGGTCGCCGCCACGCTGGAAGAGGCCCATGCCGCCGTCGACGCCATGCTGGGGGACGGCTCGATGGGCGCCGCCGGCGCGCGCGTCGTCATCGAAGAATGCCTGGTGGGCGAAGAAGCCAGCTTCATCGTCATGTGCGACGGCCGCAACGTGCTGGCGCTGGCAACCAGCCAGGACCACAAACGCCTGCAGGATGGCGATCAGGGTCCCAACACGGGCGGCATGGGCGCCTATTCTCCTGCCCCGGTGGTCACGCCCGAACTCCATCACCGCATCATGCGCGAAATCATCCTGCCGACCGTGCAGGGCATGACGCGCGACGGCATCCCCTATACGGGCTTTTTGTACGCCGGCCTGATGATCGCCCCCGGCGATGATCCCGACCGCGCCATCAAGACCCTGGAATTCAACTGCCGCATGGGCGATCCGGAAACGCAGCCCATCATGATGCGCGTCAAGAGCGACCTGCTCGACGCCCTTGAGCACGCCGTGGAAGGCACGCTGAACCAGGCCGACATCGTCTGGGACCGCCGCACGGCGCTTGGCGTGGTGCTGGCTTCGCACAACTACCCGAACACCCCACGCACGGGCGACGTGATCCGCGGCCTGCCCGCCGACGCCGAAGACTGCATGGTCTTTCACGCTGCCACCGAACTCGACGGCGACGAAACCAAAACCACCGGCGGCCGCGTGCTTTGCGTCACGGCGCTGGGCGACTCGGTCAAGATGGCGCGCGACCGCGTGTACGAAGCTATCGATGGCATCCATTTCGATGGCCGCCAGTACCGCAGCGATATCGGCTGGCGCGCGCTCAAGCCGTCCCAGCAAAAGCCCAAGTCCCAAGCCTGAACGGAAAGCGATAGATGAACGTCTTGCCCGTCGCCACCGTCCGCGACTACTTCACCGGCTTGCAGGCCCGCATTGTCGGCGCCCTGGAAGCGGCGGAAGGCAGCGCCTTCCGTGCCGATGAATGGGTCCGGCCCGAAGGCGGCGGCGGCTTGTCGCGCCTGCTTGAAGGCGGCAAGCTGTTCGAACGGGCTGGCGTGCTGTTCAGCCACGTCAAGGGCACGAAGCTGCCCCCGTCCGCCAGCGCCCACCGCCCTGAACTGGCGGGGCGCGGCTGGGAAGCGATGGGCGTGTCGATGGTGCTGCACCCCCGCAACCCCTACGTGCCCACCACGCACATGAATGTGCGGATGTTCATGGCGGCGGCCCGCCCCGGTCATGACGAATCCGACGTTTTCTGGTTTGGCGGCGGCATCGACCTGACTCCCTATTACCCCTTCGAAGAAGACGCCCGGCACTTCCATACGGTGTGCCGGGACGCGCTCGCAGCGCACGGCGCCGAATACTATCCGCGCTACAAGCGCTGGTGCGACGAGTACTTCTTCTTGAAGCACCGCAATGAAACCCGCGGTATTGGCGGTATTTTCTTCGACGACCTGAATGCCCCCGGATTCGACGCCTCGTTCGCCCTGACGCGCTCGGTCGGCGATGCGTTCCTGCCCAGCTACCTGCCTATTGTCGAACGCCGCCGGGGGCTTGCCTACACAGAACGCGAGCGCGACTTTCAAGCCTACCGCCGCGGCCGCTACGTCGAATTCAACCTGGTATTCGACCGCGGCACGCTATTCGGGCTGCAGTCGGGCGGCCGCACAGAATCGATCCTGCTGTCCATGCCGCCGCTGGCGCAGTGGCGTTACGATTGGCAGCCGGAAGCCGGCACCCCGGAAGCGGGACTTGCCGCCTACCTGACACCACGGGACTGGATTTGAAGCGCATCGGCCTCCTGGGCGGCAGTTTCGACCCCGTCCACGTCGCGCACCTCGCCTTGGCGCAAAATGCCCTGCAGACGCTCGGCTTGGCAGCGGTCCACCTGATCCCCGCCGCCAATCCCTGGCAACGCGCGGCCTTGCACGCCACCGGCGAACAACGCTGCGACATGCTTGAACTGGCGATTGCCGGTCACGACGGCCTGGTCGTCAACCCAATCGAAATCGAACGCGGCGGCCCCACTTACACGATCGACACGTTGCGCGCCCTGCCCCGCGACGCGCGCTATGCCTGGTTGCTGGGCGCCGACCAACTGGCCAATTTCTGCACCTGGCGCAACTGGCAAGACATCGCCAGCCTGGTGGATTTGGCGGTGGCGACCCGCCCCGGCACCCCGCTCGCGCCCCCGGCAGAGCTGGCCACCTGGCTGGACCAACATGGGCGCCGCCTGGAAGAACTGCCCTTTGCCCCCATGGCGGTATCCGCCTCCGAGATCCGCCGGCGCCTCGCCGCCGGCGAATCCACCGATGGTTTGCTGCCTCCCGCTGTCGCTGCTTATATTGCGGCGCACCAGCTTTACCGATAAACCCACACCCGCCGGGCGCCCAAAGCGCCACGGAGCCGGCATCCGCCGTCCGTCCGCGGGTTATATTTGCAGCTATGGATATAACGAAACTCCAACGCGCCGTCATCGATGCCCTCGAAGACGTCAAGGCGCAAGACATCAAGGTCTACAACACCACGCATCTGACGAGCCTGTTCGATCGCGTCGTGATTGCAAGCGCCACCTCCAACCGCCAGACCCGCGCCCTCGCCTCCAGCGTGGCAGACAGCGGCCGCGCCCTGAGCTTGTCCGGCATCACCATCGAAGGCGAGGACACCGGTGAATGGGTCGTCGTCGACTTGGGCGACGTCGTCGTGCACATCATGCAGCCCGCCATCCGCCAGTACTACAACCTGGAAGAGATCTGGGGCGGCAAGCCGGTGCGCGTGAAGCTCCTGCCCGAATCCACCCGCGCGGCGCCGATCCCCACCGACAGCGGCTACGACGACGCCGAAAGCTGAGTCTTGCCGTGAAACTGATCGTTGCGGCCGTGGGCACGCGGATGCCGGACTGGGTGGAGACCGCCTGGGCCGACTACGCCAAACGCCTTCCGGCCGATTGCGCGCTGGAACTGCGCGAGATCAAGCCAGAACCCCGCACCACCGGCAAGACGCCGGCGCAGATGATGGCGGCGGAAGCCAAGCGCATCGAAACCGCGTTGCCCGCCGGCGCATTACGCCTGGCGCTGGATGAACGCGGCCGCGACCTCACGACGATGGCCTTGTCGCAAAAGCTGGAGCAGTGGCGAGCAGGCGGACAAGACGTCGCTTTCCTTGTTGGCGGGCCGGATGGCCTGGACGCCGACCTGAAGGCCTCGTGCAGCGGGCAATTGCGCCTGTCCTCCCTCACGCTGCCCCACCCCATGGTGCGCGTGGTGCTGGCCGAGCAGCTCTACCGCGCCTGGGCCATCATGACCAACCATCCCTACCACCGCGCCTGACCGCTGGTCGGGCCGACGCCCATCCTGTTCCCGCATGTCCCAGACCATCGGCTCCGAGTCCCCCGCCCGCCTCTATCTTGCCTCTGCCAGTCCGCGGCGACGCGAACTGCTGACGCAGATCGGCCTGACCCACGAAGTCTTGCGGGTGCCTGCGCCACCTGGCGAAGACGAACCCCAGCATCCTGGCGAAAGCGCCGCCGACTACGTGCGGCGAACCGCCAGCGACAAGGCTTTGCGTGGGCGCGACTGGATGCGCAGCCAGGCATTGCCGACGCTGCCGCTCTTGGCGGCGGACACCACGGTCGTCCTGGATGGCGTCGTGTTGGGCAAACCCGCCGACCGTGACGACGCCATTCGCATCCTGCGCGCGCTGTCCGGCGCCACGCACGACGTCCATACCGCCGTCGCCCTCTGGGCTGGCGACCAATTGCTGGAAGCCGTTTCCATCACGCAAGTCCGTATGCGCGAACTGACCGACGATGAAATCGGCCGCTATTGCGACAGCGGCGAACCCTTCGGCAAGGCCGGCGCCTATGGCATCCAGGGCTTGGCCGGCAGCTTCATCGCACATATCTCGGGCAGCTACACCGGCGTGATGGGCTTGCCGCTGTTTGAAACCGCCAACTTGCTGCGGGCCGCAGGCATCCAGACGCCCTGAAGCGACTGGCCCCGCGAATCAGGCCGTGTGGCTCAGCGGCGTCCGGGCCGGCGCAGCGGCCTGAGGCATCTCGGGTAGTGCGGGCGCCTGGCCATCAAGCGCCGCGTGCAACTGTTCCTGATCCAACTCGCCTTCCCAGCGGGCGACCACGACGGCAGCCGTCGCGTTGCCGACCAGGTTCGTCAGCGCCCGGCATTCCGACATGAAGCGGTCCACGCCCAGGATCAGCGTCATACCGGCGATCGGCACGGACGGCACGACCGACAACGTCGCGGCCAAGGTGATGAAACCCGCGCCGGTGACGCCCGCGGCGCCCTTGGAGCTCAACATCGCGACGGCCAACAGCAGTATCTGATCGCCCAGCGACAAGGGAATATCGCAAGCCTGCGCGATGAACAGCGCCGCCATCGTCATGTAGATGTTGGTACCGTCCAGGTTGAACGAATATCCCGTAGGCACGACCAGCCCCACCACGGACTTCGAACAGCCCGCGCGCTCCATCTTCTGCATCAAAGTAGGCAGCGCGGCTTCGGACGAGCTCGTACCCAGCACCAGCAGCAGCTCTTCACGGATGTAACGTACCAGCTTCAGGATCGAGAAGCCGTTATAGCGAGCAACCAGGCCCAGCACCACCACCACGAAAAGCACCGACGTGGCATAGAACGTGCCGACCAGCATCGCCAGGTTCACGACCGACTTGATGCCGTACTTGCCGATAGTGAACGCCATTGCGCCAAAAGCACCAATCGGCGCGGCCTTCATCAAGATGGCGACCAGCTTGAAGATAGGCTGGGCCAATGCCGTCATGAAGTTCAGGATGGGCTTGCCGCGCTCGCCCACCATCGCCAGCGCAATGCCGAACAGCACCGCCACGAACAGCACCTGAAGAATGTCACCCCCCACGAAGGGGCTGAAGATCGTCGTCGGGATGATGTTCATCAGAAAGCCGGTGATGGTCGAATCGTGGGCCTTCGCCACGTAGCTCGCCACCGCCTTCTGATCCAGCGTACTGGGGTCGATATGCATGCCGGCGCCCGGCTGGACCAGATGGCTGACCAGCATGCCCATGATCAGCGCCAGCGTCGAGAAAGTCAGGAAATACAGCATGGCCTTGCCCGCCACGCGGCCGACCTTCTTCAGGTCGCTCATGGCGGCGATGCCGGATGCCACGGTCAGGAAGATCACCGGGGCGATGATCATCTTCACCAGCTTGATGAAGGCGTCGCCCAGTGGCTGCATCTGCTGCCCGAGTTCAGGCTTGAACGCGCCCAGCAAAACGCCCACCACAATGGCGAAAATCACCTGCACGTAGAGAATTTGATAAAACTTGAGCTTGCGCGCAGGCGCGCCGTGATCCACGTCGATCATTGGGTTTGTCCCCACCAATGCCCCTGCCCCGGGCGATCGAGCGCGACGGGCGACGGAGCGTTATCTGTTTTGTGGCCCTGCGTTATCGCCGCAAGGCCATTTCACCGAACGGTCGATGTCCGGCTTGCATCGATATATGCAAACGCCGTGCCAGATAAGAAAAACGTTGGCCACACCGCCAAGCCATTGATATATCGCTGTTTCTTCGATTTCCCGGCGGCTTCGCAAGCAGCGGAAGGCGGAAATCCGCACAAAACCAGATAAAATGTGCGAAAAATCGCACACATCATGCCTAGCCCCGTCTCTTCGTCTTCGTCCGGCCGACCCGGCTGGAATGCCAGCCCTCGGCCACCACATCGGCAGCCCCCGGCTAACGGGTCGTGGCTGGGCCGGGCCACCATGATCCTCATGGCCCTTGGCGTTGTATTCGGCGTGCTGCACGTCGCCACGCAGTGGGCGCGCGAAGGAGCCGTCAAGACGGCGGCCGTGCAAGCGCGGGCTGCCGGCCAGATCAATGCCGCGTTGCTGCGCAACAACCTCGACAAATTCCGGGCGCTGCCTTTCGTGTTGACTCGAGACGTCGACGTGCGGGCTGCCTTGCAGGGCGCCTCTGCCGCCCAGATCGAATCGCTGGACGAAAAGCTCGACACGCTTAGCCGCGGCGTTGGCGCGTCGGCCATCTATTTGCTCGACAAGCAGGGCTTGGCCATCGCCGCTAGCAACTGGCGCGAACCGGCCACGTTCGTCGGTGTCGACTACCAGTTCCGGCCATACTTCAAGGGCGCGCTCACCCACGGTTTCGCTGAGCACTTCGCGCTGGGCACAGTCAGCCACGAAGCCGGCCTGTACCTGTCGCGGCGAATCGACGATACCCATGGCAACCTGTTGGGCGTCATCGTGCTGAAGGTGGATTTCCGCGACCTCGAGTCCGACTGGCGCCAGTCCACGGCCCCGATCTTCGTTACCGACGACCACGGCGTGGTGCTGCTGGGCAGCATTCCCAACTGGCGCTTCGATGTCCTGGCGCCGCTCGCGCCCGGTTTGGCGCAAAGCCTGCGCACCGGCCTGCAATTCGGCGACGCCCAATTCCGGCCCCTGCCGCTATCGCCGCCGCTCACGCCGGTCAGCACCGGCAACCTGGTGCGCACCGACGGCCCCGTGCCGCCGTTGCCCAAGGGCGCACCGTTGTTGCACACGACGCTTCCCATCGTGGAATCGCCCGGCTGGACCTTGCATCTGTTGTCGCCCGTGCAAACGGCCATGGCTCAGGCCAGCGCCAACGCTCAATTGGGTGCATTGCTAGCCTTGAGCCTGCTGGCGGCGGCATTCGGCATCGCGGTGGTCAGGCGGCAGCGCCACCGCGAACGCGCCGAACAACATGCGGCCGTCCAGGCGCAATTGGCGGCGTTGGTGGACGAACGCACGGCCCAGTTGCTGAACGTGAACGAGCAACTGACAGCCGAAATGGACGAGCGCCAGCGTACCGAAGCCCGGCTGCACACCATGCAGGATGAACTCGTGCAAGCCAGCAAACTTGCTTTGCTGGGCCAGGTGGCCGCCGGCGTCGCGCACGAAATCAATCAACCTGTCGCCGCCATTCGCGCCTACGCAGACAATGCAACCGAGTTTCTTCGACGCCAGGACGTCGGTTCCGCACAGGAGAACCTCGGCACCATCGCCACGCTGACCGAACGCATCGGGCAAATAACCGGCGAACTGCGCGCATTTTCGCGCAAAGCCGGCGCCTCGGTTGGCCCCACCCGCCTGAAAGAAGCGCTGGACGGCGCCTTGTTGCTGGTCGGTCCGCGGGCCCGTCGACAGGGCGTCACCCTTCAGCGGCCACCGGAAACACAGGACTTCCTGGTCCGCGCTAACCGCGTCCGATTGGAGCAGGTGCTTGTCAACCTGCTTCAGAACGCCCTGGAAGCGCTGGAGGGTCGACCGAACGGCCACGTCATCGTCGCCCTGCAAGACCTGGGCGCAACGGTACAAGTGCACGTCAGCGACAACGGCCCGGGCCTGTCGCCAGACGCCCGGGCGCGGCTGTTCACGCCATTTCATACAAGCAAACCGGAAGGCCTGGGCCTGGGACTCGTTATTTGCCGAGACATCGTCACCGAATTCGGTGGTGAATTGCGCGCGGCGCATCCCAGCGATCCCGACTTCCCGACCCCGCACGGTCCTCAGCAGGGGGCCATGTTCACCTTAACGCTGCAAAAGGCAGCCCCCGAAACCTCTCTTCGGGCCTTGACGCCATGAACCGCGCTCCTGACTTCCCCGCATCCGCACCCGTAGCCCGCGCATCGCTAGAGCATCGGCCCAGCGCACCTGCCGCTCCGCGTGTCATCTTCATCGATGACGACGAAGACCTACGGCGGGCAAACGTCCAGACCCTGAAACTGCACGGCATGGCGGTGGAGGCATACGGTTCCGCCCGCGCCGCGCTCTCCGGTCTGGACCGGGATTTCGACGGGGTAGTGGTGACTGACATCCGCATGCCCGATATCGATGGCCTGCAGTTATTCCATCGATTGCGCGATATCGACCCCGAACTCCCCGTCATCCTCATTACCGGCCATGGCGATATCGCCACCGCCGTGCAGTGCATGCGTGACGGCGCCTACGATTTCCTGGCCAAGCCCTATCCGCCCGACCGCCTCCTGACCGCCATCACCCATGCCACCGAAAAACGGCATCTGGTCCTCGAGAACCGCCGTCTGCGCGAAGCCGCGTTCGCGTTGGAAGCCGACGACGTGCCCTTCATTGGCGCCACGCCGGCCATGCAACGCATCAAACAGACGCTGCGGCACATCGCAGACGCGGATGTCGACGTACTGGTCGAAGGCGAGACCGGCACAGGCAAGGAAGTCGTGGCCACCGCGCTCCATCGCCTCAGCCGCCGTCGACATCGTGCGCTCGTCGCGATCAACTGTGGCGCCTTGCCTGAAAGCGTCATCGAAAGCGAGCTATTCGGACATGAGCCCGGCGCCTTTACCGGCGCGCATAAAAAACGCATTGGCCGCATCGAACACGCCAGCGGCGGCACGTTATTCCTGGACGAAATCGAAAGCATGCCCTTGTCCGTGCAGGTCAAGCTGCTGCGTGTGCTGGAATCTCGCCAGATCACGCCACTAGGCAGCAATGACGTCCGGAATCTGGATCTGCGCATCGTGGCGGCCACCAAGGAAGACTTGGGCAGCCCCGCCATCCGGGGCAAGTTCCGCGAAGACCTGTTCTACCGACTCAATGTCGTCACGATCCGGATTCCGCCGTTGCGCGAACGCCGAGACGACATCCCCCTGCTCTTTGCGCACTATCTCGGCCATGCCTCGCGCCGCTTCAACCGCGATATTCCGGACATGCCTCCCTCGATCAGGCAGTACGTCATGACGCACGACTGGCCGGGGAACGTCCGGGAACTCGCCCATTTCGCTGAACGCGTGGTCCTCGGCGTATTGGGCAGCCCGGCTTTCGACACCCCCACCGCGCACGATGCCGCACAAAGCCTGCCGGAGCGGATCGAGCGTTTCGAAGCGCAACTCATACGCGATGCGCTCTCCACGCACCAAGGCGACATCAAAGCCACGCTTGAGGCGCTTGGCATTCCCCGCAAGACTTTCTACGACAAACTCCAGCGCCACGGCATCGATCGCCAACAGTACTTGCGCGGCCAGGATTGAGCAGGGCTGCCCGCTCCCCACCGAAAAGGCATCATGATTCCCCTTCCCACCGCTTTCTCCAGCAGGGCCATTACGCCAAGGCCGCGCTTGTCGCTCACTGAGTTCAGCACGCCAAGGCTACGCCTAGTCCCCGCAGCGGTGTCCCATGCCGCCAGCGTTCGGACCTATTTGCTGGAAAATCAAAACTATCTGCAACCCTGGGAACCGTTGCGCCATGCGGCTTTTTTTGAACCCTATGCGGTCGCCGAACGGCTACAAGCGATGGCCCAGCGAAACATAAACGAAGACGCGCTTCACTTGTTGATGTTTGGCCCAGATTCCGACGAACTCATTGGCGTCTGCAACTTCACCAATGTCGTCCGGGGCGCGTTCCAAGCGTGCCATCTGGGCTACTCAATTGCCCAACGATGCCAAGGCCAGGGTTTGATGCACGAGGGTCTGGCCGCCGCAATTGCGCACGTCTTCCAAAACATGAAGTTGCACCGGATCATGGCGAACTACCGCCCGGAGAATACGCGCAGCGCCCGCTTGCTATCCCGCTTGGGATTCCAGCGAGAAGGAGAAGCTCGGTCTTATCTACAAATAAACGGCGCTTGGTGCGATCACGTGCTGACCGCGCTGATAAATTCCGCTGATCGTTAGCCGCAGCCCCGGGTTGCGTGCATCGCAATCCGTTCGCCCAAAGACAAAACCCCACAGGATCACCTGTGGGGTTTTGCGTAATAAAAGCCTGACGATGACCTACTTTCACAGACGT
>NZ_JBMGRB010000012.1:0-165568 GCF_049060505.1 Achromobacter marplatensis | reverse complement strand
AAAAACGGCCATACCGTGATGCTAGAAGTGTTACCTATGTCTCCGAACACCTGTTACCCATGTCCCCGGTCCGTACACGCGCTGAGCTCCTGCGTTTTTGCCTGAAGCCGCTCGCGCTTCACCCATCCTACGACAGGGTGGCTGGCCTGCCGCCACCATCCTACGTGCCGGCTGCCCTGCCCAGAAACTCGAGCACGGCCAGATAAGACCCTTCGTTGCCGGCCGCATTCGCGGCTGGCGTGCCGCCGGCGTCCAGCAGCAGCCCCGACATCGCATGGGGCTTGCTGATCAAGGTGGCCGGCAGGTAGGGGTAATGCACGTGGTGCCCCGCCCCCATGCAGACATGATGAAACGTGGGCAGGCCGTGCGACTGGCGCTGCCGCATCACGATCTCGGAATAAGCGGTGCTGGGCCAGAAACCGTCGTCGGATGCGCTGACCAACATGACCGGACCGGGATAGTTTTCCACCGGGATGCGGGCGCGTTCGAACGCCGCGCTGTCGCGGGTGGCGCTTAAGAACGCATGTGTCTGGCGGTAGGGCGGCTCGGACGCGTAGGCGGCTTCCCAGTCGGCGCTGGCGTTGTCCTGCCACAGGTGCGGCAGCGGTTGGCCGCCCTGGGTCCAGACCTGGGCGTTGCGGCCGGTGCCCGGCGCGCCAGCGCTGACCACGCCATGCGTGACGGGCGACGGCACATAGGCGACGACCGCGCTGACCAGTTCGGGATAGTGCGACGCCACCAGCAGCGAGGTCTCGCCGCCCCGGCTGATGCCGGACAGCGCCACGAAGCCGTCGCGCGGCGCCAGTTCGGCGCGGGCCCACTGCAGCACGTGCTGGAAATATTCCAGGGGCATGTCGTTCAAGTACTTGGGCCGCCCTTCGTAGTTGAAGATGGCCAGGGCCAGGCACTGGAATCCCCGCGCGGCGAAAAGCGCGGCGCGCGGCGCGTTGACGCCCCCCGACGAACCGTTCATGTAGATCACCAACGGATGCGGTCCGGGGCCCGCCGGCGTGTAGAGCTCGCCCGACACCGTCATGCCGCCCACTTGTTCGCGCACCGAGCGGTGGGTCACACCCTCTTCCAGGAATTCCTGCACCAGCCGCGCAGAGGCGCTGCGCACGCCGTCGGTGGCCTCGATCTGGATGACCAGCGGTTCGGTGCGGTCGGGGGGAAAGACCACGCGGCTCATGTCTTCGCACACCATGGACCACACGATGCCCATGGCCGAGGGTTCGGCATAACTGCCCGAAACCGGGCTGTCGCGTCCCAGGTCCAGGCTGCCGTCGTGGCCAGCCACGAACACCGCTTGCGAACGCCATGGGGCGCCGCACATCTGCATGGTGGCGGTGACGGTGATGAAGGCATAGGGGGGAAAACCGTCGATGCGGACCTCGCGCGAGACGTCGATCAGGGCGAATTCGGGCGTAACAGTGATGCGGGCTTGTTCGATCACGGCGAGTCCTCAGGCTTTAAGGTCGGTCTTGGGCACGCCGTTGGCCTTGATGACCTGGGCCCACATGGCGGATTCGTCCGCGATCACTTTGTCCAGGTCGGCGGAGGACGTGAACTCCACGGCCACGCCTTGGTCGGCGAACTGCTGGATCAGACCGGGGTCCCGCGTGCCTTCGCGCACCGCGTTCTCCAGCACTTTCACCACCGCCGCGGGCATGGCGGCGGGGCCCGAGATCATCATGCGCGTGTATAGCTCGAAGCCATCCACGCCCGCCTCCTTCATGGTGGGCACGTCGGGCAGGCTGGACAGGCGCTTGTCGGCCGTTACGGCCAGCGCTAGCAGCTTGCCGGACTTGATGTTGGGCAGCGCCGACGTGGGGAAATCGAACGTGCTTTGCACCGTGCCCGCCATCAGGTCCAGCAGTGCGGGGCCGCTACCCTTATAGGGCACGTCCTGGAATTGGGTGCCGGTCTTGGACTGGAAATGCAGCAGCGCCAGATGGTTGATGACGCCCCGTCCGGCATGGGCGCAGGTCAGGTCGCCCGGTTTCTTCTTGGCCAGCGCGATGAATTCCTGCACGTTCTTCACGCCCAGCGCAGGGTGCACGATCAGCAGCATGGGCGACTTGCCCATGGACCCCAATTGCTTGAAGTCCGACTGCTGGTACGGCAGGTTGTTGTACAGCAAAGGGTTCAGGATCATGCCGTTGGTGCCCGCGAAGCCCAGCGTGTAGCCGTCCGGCTCGGCGCGCGCGACCGCCACCGTGGCAATAATGGCCTGACCGCCCGGGCGGTTCTCGACGACGACATTCTGCTTTAGCGTCTTGCTCATGCGCTCGGCCAGCGCGCGGGCGGCAATGTCCGTCAGGCCGCCAGGCGCAAAACCCACCAGCAGCCGCACGGGCCGCGTCGGGAAGGTGTTTTGGGCCCAGACGGGACGGGACATCAGGGGCAGCGCGGCAAGCGCGCCCAGGGCGTGGCGGCGGTTCATTCGCATACGGGTCTCCTGGCAGCGAAACGGTATGTTGTATGCAATTTGGTTTGCCCGCCATTTAGGGATATCCCGCGCAAAAAAAATGCCGGCAGCGCCGGCATTTCCTTGGCTCGTTTTTCAACGGCCTCTGCTACTTGAACCCGGCGGCCGGATCATCACTGCCATAGGTACTGGTGCCATACGAGGTATCCACCTCGATCTTCACCTTGCTGGCGTCGACCTCGGCGGCATCGCTCTTGTAGTGCATGACCAGGCCCGGGAACGCCATGACGGCGGCCACCATGGCCAACTGGATCACGATGAACGGGATCGAGCCGCGGTAGATCTGGCCCGTGGTCACGGGTTCGATCATCCTGCCGGTCACCTTGTCCTTATATCGGTCCTTGGGCGCCACCGATCTCAGGTAGAACAGCGCAAACCCAAATGGCGGGTGCATGAAGGATGTCTGCATGTTCACCGCCAGCAGGACGCCGAACCAGATCAGGTCGATGCCCAGCTTGTCCGCCACCGGGCCCAGCAGCGGCACGATGATGAAGGCCAGTTCGAAGAAGTCCAGGAAGAACGCCAGCACGAACGTCAGGATGCTGACGGCGATCAGGAAGCCCATTTCGCCACCCGGCAGGCTGACCAGCAGGTGTTCGACCCACAAGTCGCCGTTGACGCCGCGGAAAGTCAGGCCGAACACCGTGGAGCCCACCAGGATGAACACCACGAAGGTGGACAGCTTGGTGGTGGTGTCCATGGCCTGCTTCATCAGGTTCAGCGTCAGGCGGCCGCGGATCATGGCCATGACAATGGCGCCCACCGCCCCCATTGCGCCGCCCTCGGTCGGGGTAGCCACGCCGATGAAGATCGTGCCCAACACCAGGAAGATCAGGAACAACGGCGGGATCATCACGAACGTGACGCGCTCGGCCAGGGCCGAAAGCATGCCGATCTTGAAGACCTTATTGACGCCGGCAATGATGAAGGCGGTCAGCCCCCAGATCAGCAGCGACAGCACGATCTGCTCGTCCACCGGCGCCGTGTCGGCTTCGATGTACTGGCCGACAAAGTACGCCGACAGCGCCGAGATAATCATCAGCACCAGCAGCGAACGGCCGCCGCGCGTGCCGTTGCTTTCCCGGAACGAGCGCGCTTCCTCGGGCAATGCGGGCGCCGAATCCGGCTTCAGGTACGACTTGATGATGACGAACACCACATACGTGCCCGCCAACAGGAAGCCCGGCAGGATGGCGCCGCGATACATGTCGCCGATGGAGCGGCCCAGCTGGTCGGCCAGGATGATCAGGACCAGCGACGGCGGGATGATCTGCGACAAGGTGCCCGACGCGGCGATGATGCCGCTGGCCAGCCTGCGGTCATAGCCGTAGCGCAGCATGATGGGCAGCGAGATCAAGCCCATCGAGATCACCGACGCCGACACGACGCCGGTGGTGGCGGCCAGCATCGCGCCCACGAACACCACGGCGATCGCCAGGCCGCCGCGCACGGTGCCGAACAGTTGGCCGATGGTCTCCAGCAGGTCTTCGGCCATGCCTGATCGTTCAAGCACCAGCCCCATCAAGGTGAAAAATGGCACCGCCAGCAATGTGTCGTTGGAGATAATGCCGAAAATGCGTTGCGGCAAGGCCTGGAACAAGGCCGCGTTCAACAGTCCCAGCTCAATGCCGATCAGCGCGAAAAGGATGCCATTGGCCGCCAGCGCGAACGCGACGGGAAAGCCCATCAACAGGAACACCACCAGCGTGGCGAACATGATGGGGGCCATGTTTGCAGTCAGAAATTCCATGGTCAGCGTCCGTCCTGTCCGTTCTGGTCGCGGGCGCCGCCTGGGGCCTGCCCGCCTTGCGCCGCCAAGGCGCGTTCTTCGCGCAGCCGCGCTTCTTCCGCGATTTCCTGGGCCAACGCTTCCTCGGCCGAGATATCGGTGGCGCGCGCGCCCGGATCGGGGCACTTGCCCATCAAGAATCCGATGCACTTGATCAGGTGGGACAACCCCGCCAGCACCAGCAGCGCGAAGCCCACCGGGATCAGCAGTTTCACGGGCCAGCGCACCAGGCCGCCCGTGTTGGACGACTGCTCGTTGCTCACGAACGAATCGATGAACATCGGCCACGACAGATACGTGATTAGCAGGCAGGCGGGCATCAGGAAGAAGATGACGCCGAAGATGTCGATATAGATCTGCTTGCGGCGCGGCAGGCGCGAGGACAGCACATCCACGCGCACGTGCTCGTTCTTCAGCAGCGTGTATCCGGCGGCCAAGAGGAAGATGGCGCCGAACAGGTACCACTGCAATTCAAGCCATGCGTTGGAACTGATCTGGAACGTCTTGCGGACGACGGCATTGCCGGCACTGACCAGGACGACGACAAGCGTCAACCACGTCACGCACCGGCCGACCACCGTGTTGATCGCATCAATCAACCGGGATAGGGCTAATAGGGCATTCATGTCGGATATCCGGACCCGCGCGAGGGCATGGCGCGCGGTCAATGTGCAAATCGAAAGAGGAGAAAACCAGCAAGCGCGCGCGGATGCGGCACATCCGCGCGCGCCGGCACGATCAGGTCCGCCGCTTACTTGCGGTTGATCGTGCCCATGTAACTGTCGTAGCTGCCTTCGGCGACGCGGAACCAGGGCAGTTCGTTGTCGCGGAAGTTCTTCATGCTTTCGTAGACTTTCTTGAACACCGGGCTCTTGGCGCTCATTTCGTCATACAGCTTGACTGATTCCGCGAAGCACGCGTCCATGACGGGCTTGGGGAACGATTGCAGCTTGGCGCCCTGGGCGATCAGGCGGCGCAGCGCGGCCGGGTTCTCGGCGTCGTACTTGGCGATCATGTCGTTCGTCGCCGCGGCCGAAGCCTGTGCCAGGATGGCCTGGTATTGCTTGGGCAGCTTGTTGTAGGCGTCCTGATTGACGTACAGCGACACTTGCAGCGTGCCTTCCCACCAGCCCGGGTAGTAGTAGTGCGGGGCAACCTTGTTGAAGCCCAGCTTTTCGTCGTCATAGGGGCCGATCCATTCGGCCGCGTCGATGGTGCCCTTTTCCAGCGCCGGGTAGATATCGCCGCCGGCGATCTGCTGCGGCACGACGCCCAGACGCGACAGCACGGCGCCCGCGAAGGCGCTGACGCGGAACTTCAGACCCTTCAAGTCATCGACGGTCTTGATTTCCTTGCGGAACCAACCGCCCATTTGGGTGCCGGTATAACCGCAGGGGAAGTTGACGATGTTGTAGGCCTTGAAAACGTCGCGCAACAACGACAGCCCGTCGCCGTGGCGCATCCACGAATTCATCTGGCGCGTGTTCAGGCCAAACGGAACGGCGGCGTCGAAGCTCAGGACCGGGTCCTTGCCGTAGTAGTAGTACGACGCGCTGTGGCCGCATTCGATCGTGCCGTTCTGCACGCCGTCCAGCACTTGCAGCGCCGGGACGATTTCGCCAGCCGGGAACACGCGGATGGAGAACTTGCCGCCAGTCGCCTCGGACACGTACTTGGCGACGCTTTCGCCGCCCGAAAAGATGGCATCGGCGCTACGCGGAAAGCTGGACGCCAGGCGCCAGTTCAGCGTGGGGGCCTCTTGAGCGATGGCGGGCACCGCCAGGGTGGCGCCGCCTGCTGCGGCCCCCAAGGTGGCTTTCTTCAAAAACGAACGGCGTTGCATGCAAGTCTCCCAACTTTGGATAAAGTTTTGCTGGTCCCGGGGCGGTTTGGTGGAGCCCCTGGCGCGATCCAGTGGGTAACAAATGGTCGCGCTTTATGATTTTGGGGGCGATGCTATCGGCAAATTTATGCCGGGACGTAGCGGGAAAACCCTTGCCGTAAGTTTCGTGAAATCTTTCTCGCGGGTGTCGCTGGTATGACCAGCGCATGCCGGAAGCACCATCTGCTCTGCTTGGAAGGCCATATCAGCTGGCGTTCCGGGGGCCGGGTCGCCTGAATAAGCGGCCGCCCCTATATAACTAGAAAATATTTAGCACAGGGGCCGCCGGCGCCGGGCTAGCGGCGGCCCCCTTCCCGGCCTCAGGCCTTGGTCATCAACTTCTTCCAGCCTTCCAGACCCAGCTTGTTCATCGTTTCGATGTTCTTTTCGTAGATGTCAGAGGCGTCCGGGAAGGACTCCACCGCGCGGTCGATGCTGTCTTCGCGAAGCAGGTGCAGGATGGGATATGGCGACCGGTTCGTGTAGTTCTCGATATCGTCCGGCTGCGTCTCCGCAAACTGGAATTGCGGATGGAAGGTGGCCACCTGCAGCTCGCCCACCAGGCGCATGCGCTTGAGCAGGCGATCGGACAACTCTTCGAAATCGTTGAAATCCAGAAAGTCGTCCAGCGCGTCGGGAATGATCAGCAAGGTCGTGTCGACCTTTTCGGGGTCGGTCTCGGCCAGTAGCGCCAGCTCGTCCTGCAGGTCGGTCAACACCCCTTCGGCATCGGTGGCGTCGCTGACGGCAAAGCGGATTTGGTCTTTGACCTGAACCGCCTTGGCGAACGGACAGAGGTTCAGGCCGATCACGGCCTTGGTCAGCCAATCGCGGGTTTCGGCCACCACGTTGGCGTAAGCGTCGGAAGTGGAAATCATGCCGGCATCGCCGCCATGGTCTGGGCGACGGCGGCCGTCAGCTTCTTGCCGTAAGGCACGTGCAGGAATTCATTGGGACCGTGGGCGTTGGATTTGGGGCCCAACACGCCGCAGACCATGAACTGGGCCTTGGGGAAGCCCTTCTGCAGGATGCTCATCAGCGGAATCGTGCCGCCTTGGCCGATGTAGCCGCACGGCTGGCCATAGTACTGCTGCGACGCCGCGTCCAGGGCCTGGGTCAGCCACGGCACGGTGGCCGGCGCATTCCAGCCGGTGGCGGCGCCGTCGTTGGCCTTGAAGATCACCTTGGCGTTGTAGGGCGCGTCGGCTTCCAGCAATGCCTTGATTTCCTGCGAGGCGGCCACGGCGTCCACCAGCGGCGGCAGGCGCAGCGACAGCTTGAAGGCGGTACGCGGACGCAGCACGTTGCCGGCGCTGGACAGCGGCGGCAGGCCTTCCGCGCCGGTCACCGACAGAGTCGGGCGCCAAGTGCGATTCAGCAGGGCTTGCTCGGGCTCGGTCGTCATCGGCAGCACGAAGCCGCCTTCGGCGCCGCAGCTCCAGGGGAAACGGCGCCAGACTTCGTCGCCCAGGATGCGCGCGGTGGCGGAAACCTGTTCGATGCGTTCGGCGGGGATTTCGCAGTGCAGGCTTTGCGGCAGCAGACGGCCGGTGCCGCTGTCTTCCAGGCGGTCCAGCAGATGGCGCAGGATGCGGAACGACGACGGCACGACGCCGCTGGAGTCGCCCGAGTGCACGCCTTCGTCCAGCACCTGGACTTCCAGCGTGCCGGACACCATGCCGCGCAGCGACGTCGTCATCCACAGCTGGTCGTAGTTGCCGGCGCCAGAATCCAGGCACACCACCAGCGCCACGTTGCCCAGGCGGTCGCGCAGCGCGTCCACATAGGGCAGCAGGTCGTAGCTGCCGGATTCTTCACAGGTCTCGACAATGCCCACGCAACGCGGGCGGGGAATGCCCTGCTTGTCCAGCGCCATGATGGCCGTCAGCGAGGCATATACGGCATAGCCGTCATCCGCGCCGCCGCGGCCGTACAGCTTGCCGTCTTCGTACTTGGGGGTCCACGGGCCCAGGCCGGCGCGCCAGCCCGAGAATTCCGGCTGCTTGTCCAGGTGGCCATACAGCAGCACGGTGTCGCCGTTGTCGCTGCGGGTGGCGGGCGCATCAAAGAAGATGACGGGCGTGCGGCCCGGCAGACGCACCACTTCCAGCACCAGGCCTGACACCTTCTGCGCTTCGACCCACTGCGCCGCATCGCGCACCACGCGTTCAATGAACGCGTTCTTTTCCCAGTCGGCATCAAACGCCGGGCTCTTGGCCGGCACGGCGATGTAGTCGGTCAGGGCGGGGATGATCTCGTTGTCCCATTTGTCGTCGACAAATTCCTGGAGGGCTTTCGGGTCCAGGGTGGGCGGCAATGCGTCTTCGGGGATACGTGCGTTCATGGCGCGGGATCCTGTATGTGCGTGGTCGGGCGGGGATGGGGTAATCGGGCATTTTATGCCTGCGCGGGCCCGCTGGCACCTTTTGTCCCCGTTTGACGTTCTCGAAAGCGAATTCGGTGTCGTTATCTGGCGGCGTAGGCCTCGATCCGGCTCCATACCTGGCGGGCCAGCGGCTTGGCGTTGTCGACCGACTGGTACAGCCGGATCTCCATATGGATGTCGTTGCGGGCGCTGTCGGCACGCACCAGCGCGCCCGTTCGCAAGTCGGCTTCGATCAGCGTGTGCGGCAGCCAGGCCAGGCCGAAGCCCTGACGCGCCATCGCGTGCAAGGCATCGGCCAAATCCGATTCATACATGGTCTGCAGCAGCGGCACCACGCAAAGCCCGCGCAGGCGGTCATGCAGGATGCGGCCCAGCGACATGCTGTCGGCATAAGCCAGGAACGGCACGGCCGGGTCCGAGGCCAGCTTGGGCACGGCATGGCGTGGATGGCGTCCGCCTGGCGACACCGGCGCGCTGACGGCCACCAGCTTGTCGGCCCCGACGCGCCGGCACCGATACCCCGGGTTGTCGATTTTGGCGTAGAGCGGCTCGTGCGCGTGGCACAGCAAAAAGTCCACCTCGCCATCCGCCAGCATGTCCACGCCGTAGTTCAGCGTGGTGGTGATGACCTTCAACTGGAACGCCGGCATGCCCTGCTGCACGCTGGCCATCACGCCGGGCAGCACGGAATGCGCCAGGGTCTTGCCCGAGGCGATGGTGATCTTGCGGTTACGTTCCTGCTCGGGCTTTTGCAGCGCCTGGCGGGTGTCGCGCAGGATATCCAGCACGTCGATGGCGGCCGCCAGCATGCTGCGCCCGGCCGGGTTCAGGGTGGTGGCCTGATGGCCGCGCTCAACCAGCGCCACGCCTGCCCATTCCTCCAGCGCCTTGATGCGGCGCCCGAACGCCGGATGCGTCACGCTACGCGCCTCGGCCGCTTGGAACATGTTGCGCGACTTCGATAAGGCGACAAGGTCTTCCAGCCATTTGGTGTCCATATCTCTTCCAGAACGGGTGCGGCGTGGGGGTTCAACGCCTGTGCCGATCTGGCACAAGGGGTGCTCATTTTGCACAACCCAGATACATCTGGCAACTAACATCCCGGCGTCCCCTCTTTGGTTACGCCGATGTCCGACACCCCTGTCCTGCTCAAATCCCTCCGCAGTCATTTCCTGGGCGGCAGCGAGGCCGTGGCCGGCGGCGTGCCGATGCTGCAGAAAAAGGTGGTGGACAACGCGTCGCCGCGATTGATCGACATGAACGGCGGCTACAGCGTCGGGCAGCTCTACGTGCAGGAATACCGGTTGGCGCAACCGCGCCATCCCTACCCGGTGTTGCTATGGCATGGCGGCGGCATGACGGGCGCGCAATGGGAAAGCACGCCCGACGGCCGCCAAGGCTGGCTGTGGCGCCTGCTGCAAGCGGGCTACGACGTGTTCGTGTCCGATGCGCCCGAACGTGGCCGCGCGTCGTGGGCGATGTACCCGCAGGTCTATGACAGCGCGCCCATCTTCCGCTCCAAGGAAGAGGCGTGGCGCCTGTTCCGCATCGGCCCGGCCTCGGGCTATGCGCCTGCCGGTGAACCGCGCCAAGCCTATCCGGGGCAGCAATTCCCCACCGAATCCTTCGACACCTTCGCCAAACAGTTCGTGCCGCGCTGGCTGACCCATGGCGACATGGCGCTGGACGCCTACCGGCAACTGCTGGAGCTGGCCGGTCCCTGCATCGTCTTCGGCCACAGCCAGGGTGGCGGTTTCGCCACGCTACTCGCCCAGGAATACACGGCCACCGTGCGTGCCGTCGTCGCGCTGGAGCCCACGGGCACCCCAGCCGCCCCGCCCTGCCACTTGCCACCGCATCTGCTGGTGTGGGGCGACCACTTTCAGGCGGACGACACCTGGCTGCGCTACCGCGGCCAGACGGATGCCTATTGGCGCGCGCTGCGCGCGGCCGGCGTTCGCACTCAGGTTCTGGACCTGCCCGCGGCCGGCATCCCCGGCAATTCCCATTTCTGCATGCTGGACCGCAATAGCGACCAGATCGCCGGATTGATCCTCGATTGGCTCGACCGCAGCCTCGACTAACCTTCACCTGGAGACACAGATGAACTTCAAGAAATCCACCCTCGCGCTGGCGCTGCTGACCGGCGCCACGCTGGCCGCCGGCGCCGCTTCGGCGCAACAAACCGCGGCCTACCCCTCCAAGCCCGTGCGCCTGATCGTGCCGTTCGCCCCGGGCGGCACCGCCGACATCATCGGCCGCGTCTTCGCCGCGCAACTAGGCACCGAACTGGGCGCCACCGTGGTGGTCGAGAACAAGGCCGGCGCGGGCGGTTCGATCGGCACCCGCTTCGTGGCCGACTCCGCCCCCGACGGCTACATCCTGCTGCTGGCCTCGTCCAGCACGCACGGCACCAACCCGGCCGTGTACAAGTCGCTGACCTATGACGCCACGCAGGACTTCACCGCGATCACGCAACTGGTAACCGTGCCGGGCGTGCTGAGCGTCACGAAGGACTTTCCGGCGGCCGACCTGAACGCGCTGATCGCAACGTCCAAGGCCAATCCCGACCGCTACACCTACGCCTCGTCGGGCGCGGGCGGCCTGGGCAACCTGGCCATGGAATTGATGAAGTCGATGACGGGCGCCAAGCTCATGCACATCGCGTACCGCGGCGCGGGCCCGGCGTTCACCGACGTCATCAGCGGCCAGGTCTCGATGATCTGGGAACCGCTGCCGGCATCGCTGCCCTACATCAAGGGCGGCCAGATCCGCCCCATCGCCATCGCCGCCGATACGCGTTCGCCCGAACTGCCCGACACGCCGACCTTCAAGGAAGCCGGCCTGGCGCGCTATGAGGCCAACGCCTGGAACGGCCTGCTGGCGCCCAAGGGCTTGCCGGAAGACGTGAAGAAGAAACTGCACGACGCCTCGGTCAAGGCGTTGAACGCCCCGGACGTGAAGGCCAAGATGGCCAGCCTGGGCGGCACGGTCGTGGCGGGTACCTCGGACGCGTTCCAGCAAGTGATTGCCAGCGACGTGAAGAAATGGAAGAACGTGGCCGCCGACGCCAAGATTCAACTGGACCAGTAAGCAGGACGAAGCGGAGTGACGCATGCCCCTGATCCGGACAGGGCGTGCTCCGCGGCCCCTGCGGCGATAAGACGGCCACCGGCAATGTGCCGATGGCCGTTGCCGTCAGGCGCCGATCAGCGCCGGTTCCTGGCCGCGTCCCAACGCGGGCGCATCGGCGTCGATCACCTGGCCGCCGGCTTGCAGCTTGAACACCGCCACGGCCTCGCGCAGCCGCTGCGCCTGCGTCTCGAGCGACGCCGCAGAGGCCGCGGCCTGCTCAACCAGCGCCGCGTTCTGCTGCGTCACGCTATCCATTTGCGACACGGCCTGATTCACCTGCTGGATGCCTTGCGACTGCTCTTCGGACGCGCTTGAGATCTCGTTGATGATGTCCGTCACGCGGCGCACCGACACGACGATCTCCTGCATGGTGGCGCCAGCGGCTTCCACCTGGTCCGATCCAATCGACACCTTCTGCACGGACTCGTCGATCAATCCCTTGATTTCCTTCGCCGCCTGACCGCTGCGTTGCGCCAGCGCGCGCACTTCGCTGGCCACCACGGCAAAGCCCTTGCCTTGCTCACCCGCGCGCGCCGCTTCCACCGCGGCGTTCAGCGCCAGGATGTTGGTCTGGAACGCGATGCCGTCGATCACGCCGACGATATCGGCAATGCGTTTGGAGCTGTCGGCGATGCCGCGCATCGTGCCGACCACGTCGCCCACCGCCCTGCCGCCACGCGTGGCCACTTCGGAGGCCGCCGTGGCCAATTGCGATGCGCTGCGCGAACTGTCCGCATTGTTCTTCACGGTGGACGACAGTTCGTCCATGCTGGCTGCGGTTTCCTCCAGCGAGGCCGCCTGCTGCTCGGTGCGGGAAGACAGGTCGATGTTGCCCGCCGCGATTTCGCGCGAACCGGTGTGGATCTCTTCCACGCCCAATCGCACGGCCGATACCGTGCGGGCCAGGCTGTCCTGCATGCGCTTGACCGCGGCATACAACACGCCGATCTCGTTGTTGCCACGCTGCTCGATGCGGTTGCTGAGGTCGCCCGCGGCGATGCGGTCGAACAAACGGCCGGCGTCGTGCATGGGACGGAACACCGAGCGCGCGAAAATCACGTACAGACTGACCACCAGCACGGCCACCACCGCCAGCAAACACACAAGCAGCACGATCGCCCCGTTGATGCGGGCGGACGTGTCGCGCGCCACGCGCTGGCCCACTTCGTCGGCATAGTCCACATACTTCTGGATGGCCTGCGTAAACGCGATGCCCAGCGGCGTGACCTTTTCAAGGTTCAACCGGCTGGCGTCCTGCGGCTTGCCGGCACGGATGGCGGCCACCATTGGCGTGATCGCATCGCGCTGGTAGACGTCGTAGGCAGCCAGCGCGGCGGTGAACAAGGGCTTGCCCTCGGCGGACGTCTCGGGCTGCTTGCGGGCGATATCGACCAGGTCGGACGCCTTTTTGGTGTAACCGTCCAGCCGCTGCATGCTGGCCATACTGTCGATGCTCTTGCCTTCCAGCAGCGCGCTTTGCGCCGCCAGCAGCACCAGGCGCGCGCGCAGCAATTCAGCAGCCGCCGAGTCCACGGCGTTGGCGCGGACCAGATTCGTGTCCAGCAGCAGCTCAATGGACGTGCGGTTAGACGTCAGTTGCTGATACACGGCGACGCCGGTTACCAGGAAGAGCGCAAAGAAGACGCCCAGGGCGGACGTGAGGATTGCTCGGATACTTAAATTCTTGAACATGAAAGGCCACTCCGGAGTTGCATAACGCTTGTCCGGTTAACGGCGCAATGCAATGAAAAGTTAAATATCTCATTGGGTTACATCGCTTTGACATCGGTCAACCGCTGCCCGTCCGAGGGTTGCCGCGCATGGGTTAATGAACTACGGTCGTTCACCCCATAACCGCCCGCGTGGGGCCCGGCCAGAACAGGCGTACCCAGTCATAACGGGGAGACATCAATATGAAGCTGCAGCAGATATTCGATTTTCTTGCCGTCACGCAACACGGCAGCGTGCATGCGGCGGCCCGCGCCACCGGACAGACACAGCCCGCCATGACAAAATCCCTGCGCCGGCTGGAAAGCACGCTGGGATTGCCGCTATTCGACCGCCACGCCAAAGGCATGCGGCCCAACGACTACGGCAAGCGCTTTCTGCCGCACGCGCAGCACCTGGTGCACGAGACCAAACGCGCCCGGGACACCATGGCGCAACTGCGCGGCGATCGCAGCGGCAAGGTGCAATACGGCATTTCCGCAGTGGCTTCCATGCTGCTGGCGCCTGCGGCGATCCACCGATTCCGTCTGATTTATCCCAATGTGGAACTCAGCAGCCGCAGCGGCCTTTGTCATACGCTGACGCCGCTGCTGCGGGACGGGCTGCTGGACTTCGCCATCTGCCCGCTTGGCCACGACGACCCGCCTGACGCGCAGCTAATGGCGCGCACGCTGATGAACAGCCCGATGGCCGTCGCCGCGCGCCGCGGCCATCCCATGCGGCATGCGCGGTCCCTGAAGGCGTTGCGGGACGTGGTCTACGCGGTGGCCGGTCCGCCCGGCCAGCCTGGCGCATCCATATATCAGGTATTCGAGCAGGCGCAGTTGGGCCCGCCCCGCGTGGACATGCATACGGACGGACTGATCGACGCCGCCGCGCTCGTCGCCAACAGCGACCGCATGGCGTTGCTGCCCACGGCGCTGATCACGACGGGATTGTTGCGCGAGCAACTGGACATCGTGCCGGTCGAAGAGCCGCTGCCCGCCTATGTGGTCAGCTTGCTTCAACGCGCCGGACAACCTCTGACGCCCGCGGCGGAGGAACTCGCCACGCAGTTCGCCGGCCAGGCATCGTCCCTGCACGGCGCCCTGCCCTGATCCAGGCGCATCCCAGGCACACGCCAATCGCGACGATAAAAAAACGGGCCGAAGCCCGTTTTCTGCCTGGCCCGGTTAGCGGGCCAGGAGTGGTCGCAGCCAGGCCTTACTTCAGCCAAGCGCGCGCGTTGCGGAAAATGCGCATCCACGGGCTGTATGCGCCGCCCTTGTCGGCGTTGCCCCATGTCTCGGGCGCCCACGACATCATGACGTTGCGGGTCACGCGTTCCGGGTGCGGCATCATCACCGTGAAGCGGCCGTCGGCCGTCGTGACAGACGTGAGGCCGCCCGGGCTGCCGTTCGGGTTGAACGGGTAGGCTTCGGTGGCTTGGCCACGGTTGTCGATGTAGCGCGCGGCAGTCAGCACACGGCTGGCGTCGCCTTGCTGTGAGAAATCGGCAAAGCCTTCGCCGTGGGCCACGGCAACCGGAATGCGGGCGCCTTCCATGCCGGCGAAGAAGATGGACGGCGACTTGGCCAGTTCCACCATCGACAGGCGCGCTTCGTACTTTTCCGACTGGTTGCGCGTGAAGCGCGGCCAGTGTTCGGCGCCCGGAATCATGGGGGCCAACGCCGCCATCATCTGGCAGCCGTTGCACACGCCCAGCGCGAACGTATCCGGACGCGCGAAGTACGCGGCGAATTGGTCCGACAACTGGCTGTTGAAGCGAATGGTCCGTGCCCAGCCTTCGCCGGCGCCCAGCACGTCGCCGTAGCTGAAACCGCCCACGGCCACCAGGCCTTGCATCTGCGCCAGATCCACGCGGCCGGCCAGCAGGTCGGTCATGTGGACGTCGATGGCTTCGAAGCCCGAGGTGTCGAACGCCCAGGCCATTTCAACCTGGCTGTTGCAACCCTGCTCGCGCAGGATGGCCACGCGCGGACGCTTGCCGGTGTTGATGAAGGGCGCCGCGATGTCTTCTTGCGGGTCGAACGACACGTTCGGGCTCATGCCCGGGTCGGTCGTATCGTTCCAGACGTCCAGTTCGGCTTGGGCGCAGGCCGGGTTGTCGCGGCGCGCCATGATGCGGTAGGACACTTCGCTCCAGGCGCGGCCCAGGTCAGCACGCGGATGGCCCCAGACCTTCTTGCCGTCGCGGTAGAACTCGACTTCGTCGGCGCCGTTCAGGCCGCCGATGACGTGCGAGTGGGCCGACAGGCCCGCGCCGCGCAGCACTTGCATGACGGCGTCGCGCTGCGATGCCGGCACCTGGATGACGGCGCCGGCTTCTTCCGAGAACAGCGCCTTCAGCGTCAGTTCTTCGCGCTGCACCTTTACCTGGTCCGGGCGGATCTTGTAGTCGCCCCAATCCGCCGATTGCGGATCGAAGGTCAGCATGTCCAGGTTCACGGAAATACCAGTGCGGCCGGCGAAGGCCATTTCGGTCAGCGTGGCGAACAGGCCGCCGTCGGAACGGTCGTGATAGGCCAGGATGGTGCCGGCTTCGGCCAGCGTGCGGATCGTGATGAAGAACGCGCGCAGGTCTTGCGGCGCGTCGATGTCCGGCACGGTTTCGCCGATTTGGTTGTACGTCTGCGCCAGGATCGAGCCGCCCATGCGGTGGCGGCCACGGCCCAGGTCGATCAGGATCAGCACGCTGTCGCCGGCGTCGGTACGCAGTTGCGGGGTCAGGCTGGCGCGCACGTCGGCCACCGGCGCGAACGCCGTGACCACCAACGACACGGGCGCGACCACCTGGCGCTGCTCGCCGTCCTGTTCCCAGGACGTTTTCATGGACAGGGAATCCTTGCCCACGGGGATGGACAGGCCGGTGGCCTGGCACAGTTCGCTGACGGCGGACACGGTGTCATACAGCGCAGCGTCTTGGCCGTCCACGCCGCAAGCCGCCATCCAGTTGGCGGACAGCTTGATGTCTTCCAGGCGCGCCACGTCGGCGGCGGCCAGGTTGGTCAGGGCTTCGGCCACGGCCATGCGGCCGGAAGCCGGGGCGTCCAGCATGGCGATGGGGGTGCGTTCGCCCATCGACATGGCTTCGCCACGGAAGCCTTCGTAGTCGGCCAGGGTGACGGCGCAATCCGCCACCGGCACTTGCCAGGGGCCGACCATCTGGTCGCGGCTGGACAGCCCGCCCACGGTGCGGTCGCCGATGGTGATCAGGAACGACTTGTTGGCCACGGTGGGGTGGCGCAGCACGCGGTAGGCGGCTTCGGTCAGGTCGATGCCGGCCAGGTCCAGCGGCGCGGACACGCCCGGCAGACGGCGCACGTCGCGGGTCATGCGCGGCGGCTTGCCCAGGATCACGTCGATCGGCACGTCAACGGGGCGCACTTCGGCCTCGCCTTGCGGGCGGATCGTGTCCAGGCCGGGCAGGCCCTCGCCGTCCACCACGCGCAGTTGGCGCTCTTCGGTGGCCACGCCCACGACCGCATACGGGCAGCGTTCGCGGCGCGCGATGGCGTCAAAGCGTTCCAGGTCTTTGGGCAGGATCGACAGGACATAGCGTTCCTGCGATTCATTGCTCCAGATTTCAGCCGGCGACAGGCCGGACTCTTCAAGCGGCACGCGTTTCAGATCGAAGATGGCGCCGCGGCCAGCGTCGTTGACCAATTCCGGGAAGGCATTGGACAAGCCGCCCGCGCCTACGTCGTGGATCGCGATGATGGGGTTGTTTTCGGCCTGCTGCCAGCAGCGGTCGATGACTTCCTGGGCACGGCGTTCGATTTCCGGGTTGCCGCGCTGGACGGAATCAAAGTCCAGTTCGGCCGAGTTGCTGCCCATGCTGATGCTGGACGCGGCGCCGCCGCCCATGCCGATACGGAAGCCCGGGCCGCCCAGCTGAATCAACAGCGCGCCGGGGGGGATCACGTCTTTGTGGGTCAGGCCGGCGTCGATGCTGCCCAGGCCGCCCGCGATCATGATGGGCTTGTGGTAGCCCCAGCGCGTGCCGCCTGCCGTCTGCTCGAACGAGCGGAAGTAGCCCAGCAGGTTGGGACGGCCGAATTCGTTGTTGAACGCGGCGCCGCCAATGGGGCCGTCGATCATGATGGACAGCGGCGAGGCGATGCGCTCGGGCAGGCCGTGGTGGTCGGCTTCCCAGGGTTGCAGCGCGTCGTCGAAACGCAGGTGCGACACGGTGAAGCCCGTCAGGCCGGCCTTGGGCTTGGAGCCGCGGCCGGTGGCGCCTTCGTCGCGGATTTCGCCGCCCGCGCCGGTGGATGCGCCCGGGAATGGGGCGATCGCGGTCGGGTGGTTGTGGGTTTCCACCTTCATCAAGGTGTGCACGGTGGTGTCGCGGCGAATGTACTTGGCGCCGTCGGCGCCCTGCCCCGTGACGCCGGGCACCCCGGCCTGGAAGCGCTGCGCGGGGCCGCCTGCCATGATGGCGGCGTTGTCCGAATACGCCACGACCGTGCCTTCCGGCTGCGCCTTGTGCGTGGCGCGGATCATGCCGAACAGCGTATTGGGCTGTTCCTGGCCGTCGATCACCCATTCGGCGTTGAAGATCTTGTGGCGGCAGTGTTCGCTGTTGGCCTGGGCGAACATCATCAGTTCCACGTCGGTGGGGTCGCGCCCCAGGTCCGTGAACGACTTGGCCAGGTATTCGATTTCGTCTTCGGACAGGGCCAGGCCCAGCGACACGTTGGCTTCGGCCAGCGCCTTGACGCCGTCAGCCTGCACGCCCACGGTGCGCATCGGCTTGCCCGCCAGCGCCTGGAACAGCGCCTGGCCGTCAAAGCTGGCGTCGACCACGGTTTCGGTCATGCGGTCGTGCAGGCAATCCGCCGCGCGCGCCAGCATGGCGTCGTCGAAAGACTTGGTGCCCAGCAGGCCGCGTTCCGGGGTGATCACGTAGCGCACGCCGCGTTCGATGCGGTGCACCGACGACAAGCCGCAGTTGTGGGCGATGTCGGTGGCCTTGCTGGCCCACGGGGAAATGGTGCCCAGGCGCGGAATGACCAGCAGCGACAGGCTCTTGGCGGGCGTTTCAGCCGTGCCGGGCGTGCCGTAATCCAGCAGTTGGGTCAGGTGTTGCTGCTGTTCGGCCGTCAGGGCAGCGTCGGTGCTAACGAAGTGCTCGTAACGGGCGGAGATGTCGGCCACCGGCAGGCCGGCTTCCTTCAGTTGCGCAAGAAGGCGATCACGACGAAAGGAGGACAGGACGGAGGAACCAGGCAGATGCTGAACTAGGGACACGATGCGGGCGCCGTATAAGGATGGGTGCAAAAAGTGATTTTACCTGTTTAGGGGGTTTTCCCGGAGCGCTTGTTCAAGAAGCGTCCGAACCCCCTGTTTTCCCCATTGTTACAAAAGAATTCTGGCTGCCGCGCACTGGAATGGTGCGCGGCAATATCCGAATAAAGACGCGTCGTGGGCGCGGTTTATCCGAAGCGGCGGCACCCTAGGCGCTGTCCCTTGCTGCGACGCAGCATGTTGTTGCCGCCCCGCACCACGGGAAAACACGAACTATCGCGTCCGCAGGGCAACGGTAGGATGCAGCGACTTATTCATAGAACGCGCGTTAAGCGCCGAAGCCGTCGCCTCACCCCATGTCCCGCCCCGAAGCCCCCGTCGAGCCTGTCGAACCGATCATCCCCGTTGAAGCAGATCCCGCCGTAAAGGTGCCCCTGGCCATCGAAGACTGGCTGGCCGTGATCCTGCTGGCCACGCTGGCCCTGATCACCTTCATGAATGTGCTGGTGCGCTATTTCACCGACCAGTCTTTCGCCTGGACCGAAGAGATTTCGGTATTCCTCTTGATTGTGCTGACCATGGCGGGCGGCAGCGTGGCGTTTGTTCGCAACCACCATATCCGCATCGAGATCCTGGCCGACAACGGTTCGCCGCGCCGCCAGCGCATCATGGCGCTGATTTCGAACAGCTGCGTGCTGGCGTTCTTCCTGCTGCTGACCGTGCTGTCGGTAAAGCTGGTGTCGGACGAATTCATCTATGAAGAGACGTCCCCGGCGATCGGCGTGCCAACCTGGTGGTATTCGATCTGGCTGCCCGTGATGGCCGCGGCGATCTCGCTGCGCACCGTCGGCATCATTCGACGCATCGCGCGCGGCGCCCGGAACGACGTCAAATGATCGCCACCATCCTCTTCGTCGTCTTCATCGTCCTGATGCTGATCGGGGTGCCGGTTGGCGTGGCGCTGGGCATTGGCGGCACCGTCGCCATCGTGCTGTCAAACCTGGACACCCCCTGGTATGGCCTGTTGACCGTGCCGCAGAACTTCTACGCCGGCCTGGCCAAGTATCCGCTGCTTGCCATTCCGATGTTCGTGCTGGTCGGCTCCATTTTCGACCGGTCTGGCGTGGCCAAGCGGCTGGTGGACTTCGCCATCGCCATCGTCGGCCGCGGTCCGGGCATGCTGCCGCTGGTGTCCATCGCGGTGGCCATGTTCCTGGGCGGCATTTCGGGCTCGGGTCCGGCTTGCGCGGCAGCCGTGGGCGCGGTGATGATCACGGCCATGTCGCGCGCGGGCTACCCCGGTTCGTTCTCGGCCTCGGTCGTGGCTGCGGGCGCCGCCACCGACATCCTGATCCCGCCGTCGGTCGCCTTCATTATCTATTCGGTGCTGGTGCCGGGCGCCTCGGTGCCCGCGCTGTTCGCCGCAGGCATGATTCCCGGCATCATGGCGGGCCTGGCCCTGATCGTCCCTGCCGTCTGGCTGTCGCGCAAATACAAAATGGGCGCGCTGGAAGCGCACTTGCCGCGCCCGCCCTTCTGGGCAAGCCTGCGCGAAGCGTCTTGGGGCCTTGCCGCCCCCGTGCTGATCCTGGGCGGCATGCGCTTGGGTTGGTTCACGCCCACCGAGGCGGCCGTCGTGGCCGTGTTCTACGGCTTGTTCGTCGGCGGCTTCATCCATCGCACCATCAAGTTCCGCGACCTGTACACCATCCTGCGCGAAGCCGCGGAGCTATCCGCCGTCATCATGCTGGTGGTGACCCTGGCCGGCATCTTTGCCTGGGCCCTGTCCACGCTTAGCGTGATTGATCCAATCACCAATGCCATCGTCAATTCCGGCCTGGGCGAATGGGGCGTGCTGTCGCTGCTGATCCTGCTGCTGATGACGGTGGGCATGTTCCTGGACGGTATTTCCATTTTCCTGATCTTCGTGCCGCTGCTGATGCCGATCGCCAATGCCTATGGGTGGGATCCCGTGTGGTTCGGCGTGATTCTGACGCTGAAGGTGGCGCTAGGCCAGTTCACGCCACCGCTTGCCGTGAACCTGATGGTGTCGTGCCGCATCGCACGCGTGCCGATGGAGTCCACGGTGCGCTGGGTGGTGTGGCTGCTGGGCGCAATGTTCCTGGTTTTGGTGGCGGTGCTGGTGTTCCCGCAGCTGGCGCTGTGGCTGCCGCATAAATTGGGCTATTGACGCTGGGTTATTGATGCCGGGTTATTGACGCTGCTGGGCTATTGCAGCGGGGTTATTGAAGTGCTGGATCTCAAGACAACAACAGACACACTCGCAGAGAGAGGAGACATCGCATGAACTTCCGCAACCTGATCGGCGCCGCGCTGTGCGCCGCCGCCGTGGTCGGCACGGCGCCTGCCATCGCGCAGAACTACAAGCCCGAATACAAGCTGTCCATCGTCGTGGGCACCACCTTCCCGTGGGGCCAGGGCGCCGAAATTTGGTCCAACCTGGTGCGCGAACGCACCCAGGGCCGGATCAATATCAAGGTGTACCCCGGCACGTCGTTGGTCCAGGGCGACCAAACCCGCGAATTCACCGCCATCCGCCAAGGCGTGATCGACATGGCGGTGGGTTCCACCATCAACTGGTCGCCGCAGGTCAAGCAACTGAACCTGTTTTCCCTGCCCTTCCTGATGCCCGACTACGCCGCCATCGACGCGCTGGTGCAAGGCGACGTGGGCCGCGAAATGTTCAAGCTGATCGAAAAGGCCGGCGTGGTGCCGCTGGCCTGGGGCGAAAACGGCTATCGCCAGCTTAGCAACTCCAAGCGCGACATCAAGAAGCCCGAAGACATGAAGGGCATGAAGCTGCGCGTGGTGGGTTCGCCGCTGTACATCGACACGTTCACGGCGCTGGGCGCCAACCCTACGCAGATGAGCTGGGCCGATGCGCAGCCGGCGCTGGCCAGCGGCGCGGTGGACGGCCAGGAGAATCCCCTGTCCATCTACACGGGTTCCAAGCTGTACACCGTGGGCCAGAAGTACCTGACGTTGTGGAACTACGTGGCCGACCCGCTGATCTTCGTGGTCAACCGCGAGGTCTGGAATTCGTGGTCGGAAAAAGACCGCGACATCGTGCGCCAGGCCGCGCTTGACGCCGGCAAACAGCAGATTGTGATCGCACGCAAGGGCGTGACGCCGGAAGACCCGTCGCTGTTGAAAGAAATTGCCGGCCATGGCGTCACCGTGACGTCGCTGTCGAAAGCCGAGCACGACGCCTTCGCCAAGGTCACCCAGCCCGTCTACGACAAGTGGAAGAAGCAGATCGGCGAAGACCTGGTCAACATGGCCGAAAAGTCGATTGCGGCGCGCAAGAAATAAGCGGCGCGGATCAGTGGAATTGAATTAGCAGCAAGCCCCAGGGGAACGGCGGCGAAAGCCGCCACAGACCGAGGCAGGGACGTCAGAGCCCTCCCAACCAAACAGGCGCCAGCCACAAGCTGGCGCCTGTTTCCTTTTGGGCGAGGGATGTGCGCAATGGCGGCCTGCGCGACGTAGGATGGGTGGAGCGCGAGAGGTTCTGCACAAGAATGCCAACGCCCAGCGCGCGTAACCCATCAGGCAACGACTGCGTGGTCGCTAGATCACGGAAGAAATGCAGCGCCTTCTGATGGGTTGCGCGCGTTGATGCACTTGCGCGATATTGGCCACCTTCTCGCGCTCCACCCATCCTACAAGTTGAAGGGTGCCGTCACAGACCGCGGGACACGGATCGGGGGAAGCCGATCGGGGTTCGTGACCTACGGGTAGCGGACTTCCAGGATATCCAGCTCTTCGATTCCGCCCGGCGTGCGCAGCACGACGGTGTCGCCTTCGCGGGCCTTGATCAGTGCGCGTGCCACCGGGGAAATCCAGCTGATCTTGCCGGCCAGCGGTTCGGCCTCGTCCACGCCCACGATGGTGACGGTGTGCGCTTCGCCGGCCTTGTCCGAGTACGACACGGTGGCGCCGAAGAACACCTGGTCGCGGTTGGGCTGCGCGGCGGGGTCGACCACTTCGGCAATGTCCAGCCGCTTGGTCAGGAAGCGCATACGACGATCGATCTCGCGCAGGCGCTTCTTGCCGTACAGGTAGTCGCCGTTTTCGGAGCGGTCACCGTTGGACGCCGCCCAGGACACGACTTGCACGACCGACGGGCGCTCGACATTCATCAGGTGCGTCAGTTCGCCGCGAAGGCGCTCATAGCCTTCCGGGGTCATGTAGTTCTTGGTGCCCGCCGGCAACGCCTGGGTTTGCGGCAGATCGTCGTCGTCCTCGTTGTCGGACTCTTTAACAAAGGCTTTGTTCATGGCGGATGCGCCGCAGGGGCGCGCTCAAAATCGGTGGCTTGCAGGATGGGCGGCGGTGGCCGCCCGCGTCAGAACCAGTCGTGCCAGACCGGCTTCAAGTCGGACGGCAGCGGGGGCAAACGGCCCAGGTCCATCCGGCTTTCCTTGGGGCTATGGAAATCCGACCCGCGCGAGGCCAGGAACCCGTAGCGTCGCGCGACGTCGGCGTATTGGCGGGCTTCTTCGGCGGTGTGGCTGCCGGTGTTGACCTCGATGCCCAGCCCGCCCAGTTGCAGGAATTCGTCGAATAGCGCGGCGAATTGCAGCGGGGTGTACTTATAGCGGCCGGGGTGGGCGATGACCGCCACGCCGCCCGCGCCACGGATCCAGCCCACCGCTTCGGCCAACGTGGCCCATTGCATCGGCACATGGCCGGGACGGTCGTCGCCCAGGTGCTTGGTAAACACGGTTTGCACGTCGGGGCAGTAGCCGGCTTCGACCAGATAGCGGGCAAAATGGGTGCGGCTGATCAGTTCCGGGTTGCCGGCGAACGGCAGCGCGCCTTCATAGGCGCCGGGCATGCCCATATCCGCCAGACGTTCGCCGATGCGCTTGGCGCGTTCGGCCCGACCCGACCGGGTCTTGCGCAGGCCTTCGACCAAAGCCGTGTTTTCCGGGTTGAAGCGCAAGCCCACGATATGCACCGTCAGGCCCGCCCAGGTTACCGAAATCTCGACGCCGGTGGCAAACCGCATGCCCAGGTCCTTGGCCGCGCTGGCGGCTTCGGCCAGACCGCCCACTTCGTCGTGGTCGGTCAATGCCCAGACATCCACGCCATTGGCATGCGCGCGCTGCGCCACGTCGCGGGGCGCAAGCGCGCCGTCCGAGACCGTGGAATGG
The DNA here is from genome assembly GCF_049060505.1 of Achromobacter marplatensis. Taxonomy (GTDB): domain Bacteria; phylum Pseudomonadota; class Gammaproteobacteria; order Burkholderiales; family Burkholderiaceae_B; genus Achromobacter; species Achromobacter marplatensis_A. The sequence goes on along the minus strand of NZ_JBMGRB010000012.1, from coordinate 141,730 downwards.
CAATGCAGATCGATGTTCAGGGTGGGCGATGTCATGGGGCTATTGTAGAGAAGGCCCGGCAGCATGGATAGCGCCGGACTGTCCCCATCATCGCAGGGCGGACGGTCAGGCCAGCAGAAAGGCCGCGACGGGGTCCACCTGGCTGTCGGCGATCAGCGTGGGCGCATGCCCCACGCCCGGCACTTCCAGCGCCTGGGCGCGCGGGTTTCGCTTAAGCATTTCTTCAACGGTGGTGGGCGTCAGCAGGTCGGACAGCGCGCCGCGCACGATCAGCATCGGGCATGTGACCGCGTCATAGGAACGCCACAGGATCTGTTCGCCCGCCGCCAGTTCTTCGGGCGTTTGGGCCGCCAGCGCCTGGGCCAGCGCCAGATCGTAATGCTTGACCCATTTCCCGCCGTATTCCGGATACAGGTATTGGGCCAGTTCCGCCCATTGCGCATCCGTGTGCGGCCCGAATGTCCCGGAATTGGCGCGCATGGTGGCCACGGCCTCGTCGAACGAGGCGAATTCGCCCGGTTCGCCCACATATTGGCCGATGCGCGACAGCGCCCCGGTTTCCAGTCGGGGGCCCACATCGTTCAGCACCAATTTGTCCAGCCGGATGCCCTGCCCGGGCGGCAGCATGCCCGCGTGCGGACGCATAAGTTGGAGGGCGCCGGCGAACGCGGCGGCGCCCGACAGCGCCAGGCCGATCAACCCGCCCATCGACGTGCCGACCCAAGCCAGCCGCGCCGGCCGCAGGCGCGCGATCAGCGTGACCATGTCAGACACGTATTGGGGCACGGTATAGAACGCCGGGTTGGCCAGCCAGTCCGACCGGCCGCGGCCCACCACGTCGGGGCAGACGACCCGGTACTGGTCGGCCAACCGGCGCGCCAGCGCGTCGAAATCTCGGCCGCTGCGCGTCAGGCCGTGGACGCAGACCAACACCCGGTCGTTGGCAGGGTCGCCCCATTCCCAGTACGCCATGCGGTGCAAGCCGGCCGGACTGGCGCAGGTGACAAAATCCAAACGGGGCTGCAGGCTGGCGTCCACCATCAAAACACTCCACGGGATCGGCGCAAGCCGACACGGCGGCGCACTGGGCGGACTAGTGTAATCGCGCCGGTCGAACAATCACATGAACGGCATGGGCCAGGCGCGCCCCGCCGCCCGTGCTGGACACCCGGCCCGCGCCTCGCTACGATCAAGCCCATCCTCTTCGAAGCACTCCCCGGCGCGGTGGGAAATTGCGGTTTCCTATCGAGGCGATCCAATCATTAAATTGGAGTTGCCCGCCCGTTGGGACGAGAGTAATGAGCTTCAGGCGTTGCCAGATCAGTCATCCCAAAATTGATATGGAGTCCGTATGCAGCAAAGCAGTCCTGTCTCTCCGCTGACCACCGGCCATTCTTCCCCCGCCGTCAGCCCCCCTCCCCCCGAACCGCCCAAAGTGCTCCAGGACGTGCTGTCCCGAGCCGATGTCCTGATCAACGGCACGCGCCCCTGGGACATCCAGGTGCACGACAAGCACATGTACGAGCGCGTCTTCGCCAGCTGGTCGCTGGGGTTGGGCGAGTCCTATATGGACGGAGAATGGGATTGCGAGCAGCTGGACGAGCTTTTCACGCGCCTGTTGCGCGCGGACATGGGGTCGGCGGCGCTGGGCGTTGCCCGCATCAAGCTGATTGCCGAACACCTGCGCCACAAGCTGTTCAACCTGCAATCCAAGCACCGCGCCTTTGAAGTTGGCGAGCAGCACTACGATGCCGGCAACGACGTGTTCGAAGCCATGCTGGACAGCCGGATGATCTATTCCTGCGCCTACTGGGAAAACGCCCAGACGCTGGAAGACGCCCAGCTGGCCAAGCTGGACATGATCTGCCGCAAGCTGCAGCTAAAGCCTGGCGAAACGTTGCTGGATATCGGCTGCGGCTGGGGCGGCCTGGCCAAGTTTGCCGCCGAGAACTATGGCGTCACGGTCACCGGCGTGACCGTATCGAAAGAGCAGTTGGCGCTGGCGCAGGAACGGGTCAAGGGCCTGCCGGTGCAGTTGCTGCTGCAAGACTACCGCGACCTGCAAGGCAGTTTCGATAAAGTGGTGTCGGTCGGCATGTTCGAGCACGTGGGGCCGAAGAACTACGACACCTACTTCTCCAATGTGCAGCGCCTGATGGCGCCGGACGGCATCTTCCTGCTGCATACCATCGGCATCGCCGCCACCAGCCAAAGCACCGACCCCTGGATCGACCGGTACGTGTTCCCGAACGGCAAGCTGCCGTCTGCCCGCGAAATCGCGGCGGCCGTCGAACACCGCTTCATCATTGAAGACTGGCACAACTTCGGCGCCGACTACGACCGCACGCTGATGGCCTGGTGGGACCGCTTTGAACGCGCGTGGCCCGCGTTGCAGGAACGCTATGGCACACGCTTCTACCGCATGTGGAAATACTATCTGATGTGCTGCGCGGGGTTCTTCCGGTCGCGCGAGGGCCAGCTTTGGCAGGTGATGCTGACCCATCCCCAGCGCCAGGAAACCTATCGTTCCTTGCGTTGAACGCCCGCGTCTTCGCGGATCATGTCGGCGGCGCGCTCCGCGATCATGATGGTCGGCGAATTGGTGTTGCCCGACGTGATCAGCGGCATGACTGACGCGTCGGCGATGCGCAAGCCCTCCAGCCCGAAGACCCGCAGCCGCGCGTCCACCACCGCACCGCTGTCCGCGTCCTTGCCCATCGCGCACGTCCCCACCGGGTGGAAGATCGTCGTGCCGATCTTGCCGGCCGCTTCGCGCAACTGTTCGTCGGTCTGGTAGGCCGGGCCGGGCAACCATTCCTGCGGTTGATAGCGCTGCAGGGCCGGCGCCGCCGCGATACGGCGCACCAGCCGGATCGAATCGGCCGCCACCTGGATATCCGCTTCCGTGCTGAGGTAGTTGGCGGCAATGACCGGCGTGGCGGCCTCCGGCGTACCGGGCGCCCCTTGCGCATGGACACTGCCGCGCGACGTCGGCCGCAGATTGCACACGCTGGCCGTAAACGCGTCGAAGGCATGCAGGGGTTCGCCAAAAGCGCCCAGCGACAGCGGTTGTACATGGAACTCCACGTTGGCGCGCGTCTGGCTGGGGTCGGATTTAGCGAATGCCCCCAGTTGCGACGGCGCCATGCTCATTGGGCCGCTGCGTTTCAGCAGGTATTCCAGGCCGATGCCGGCCTTGCCGCGCCACGACGACGCAATGCGATTCAGCGTCTTGACCCCGTTGACCTTGAGGATGACCCGCAGTTGCAGGTGGTCTTGCAGGTTCTCGCCCACGCCGGGCAAGGCATGGCGCAGCGCAATGCCGCTTTCCCGCAGCCGCGCGGGTTCGCCGATGCCCGATAGTTCCAGCAGATGCGGGGTATTGACCGCGCCCGCCGCCAACACCACTTCGCGGGTTGCGCGCACCGTCAGGCTTTTTCCCCCACGCCGCAGTTGCACGCCGACGCAGCGCTTGCCCTCGAATACCAGTTGCTCGGCCTGGGCGCCCGTCATCACATGCAGGTTCGGGCGTTTGAGCACGGGGCGCAGAAACGCCTTGGACGTGTTCCAGCGCCAGCCACTGCGCTGGTTCACCTCGAAATAACCGCTGCCGAAGTTGTCGCCCCGGTTGAAGTCCTGCACGCGCGGAATGCCCTCCTGTTCGGCGGCGCCCGCGAACGCTTCCAGGATGTCCCAGCGCAACCGCTGGGATTCGACCCGCCACTCGCCGCCCGCGCCATGGAACTCGTCGGCGCCGCGATGGTAGTCCTCGCTGCGCTTGAACACCGGCAGCACTCGGTCCCAGCTCCAGGCCGGGTCGCCCGACAGCGCGGCCCAGTCTTCGTAATCTTCGCGCTGGCCGCGCATGTAGATCATGCCGTTGATGGACGAGCAGCCGCCCAGCACCCGGCCGCGCGGATAGATCAGTGAACGGCCGCCCAAGCCGGCCTCTTTGACGGTCCGGTACATCCAGTCCGTGCGCGGGTTGCCGATGCAATACAGGTATCCCACCGGAATATGGATCCAGTGGTAGTTGTCGCGGCCGCCGGCCTCCAGCAGCAGCACCCGAGTGCCCGGGTCCTGGCTCAGGCGGTTGGCCAGCACGCAGCCGGCCGACCCCGCGCCGACGATGACGATGTCGTATGTCTCCATAAGCTCTTCTTATCTGGTTGGCGGCGCTTTGGGGCTGCCGCCACGGTGAGCCGACCCGGCTGCGGCGTCTGAACGCGCGCCGGGCATCTGGCGTGACTCTGGCTCAGCAGCCCGGAACTGTCCAATGAAATGTTAAAAAGCGCCTTATAAGCATCCCTAATAATGCTCACCCCTTCTTGCGGACATCGCCATGGACCTCAAGCACATCCGGACCTTTGCCGCCGTGGCGCGCGAAGGGAATCTGACGCGCGCGGCCGAACACCTGCACCTGACCCAGCCGGCGCTGAGTCTTCAGCTGAAGAATTTCCAGGAATCGCTGGACCTGACCTTGTTCTCGCGCACGGCGCAAGGGCTGGCGCCGAACGCCGACGGGCGGGCGTTGCTGCCGTCCGCGCTCCGTATCCTGGACGCGCTGGATGATTTCCAGCGGGCCATCGGCGCCCTGCGCGACACCGTGCAGGGCGAATTGCGCATCGGCACCATCCTGGACCCGGAATTCCTGCGCCTGGGCGCCACGCTGCAATACCTGGTGGAGCATTACCCGAAGATCCGCCCCACCCTGCGCCACGGTATGTCGGGATCGGTGGGCCGGCAGGTGCGGGCGGGCGATCTGGATGTGGGCTTCTCATTGGGCCCCCAGGCGTCCACGGCCGCCCAGCCCGGTCTGGACGCGCTGCCGCTGGCCTCCTTCGCGTACTACGTGGTGGCCCCCAAAGGATGGAGCGCGCAAGTGGCGGGGCGGGGCTGGGGCGAGATCGCCGCGCTGCCGTGGATCTGGACCCCGCCAGACTCCGTGCACCATCGCCTGCTATCGGACAAATTCAACGCGTTAGGGCTTACGCCCAACGCGGTCGCCGAGGTGGATCAGGAAGCCTCCATGCTGGACCTGGTGCGGTCCGGCGTGGGCCTGTCGCTGGCCAGGGACTCCATCGCGTTACGGGAATCCCAGGCCAACGGCCTGCTGCTGGTGAAGGGGCTGGCCATCCAGGCCGGACTCTCGTTCATCACCCAGGCCGGGCGGCGCGGCGATCCGCTGGTGGCCGCCGCTTTCGATGCCGTGCAGGCGGCTTTTGCCTGACGGCGCCGGCACCCCCAATTTGCCTTTCAATTCCCGTTTCAAATGTCACGATTTTGGACGCGACCCGGGCGCGGCGCGGGTTCAATAATGTCCCAATCTTGATCAGCCCCACGCCAGCGCCTGCCGTGACGCGCCGGCCTGAGGTGGCGGCCATCCCTGGCCGCGTGCGCCGCCAGGCACGCGGCGCAACGGCAGCACATCCACCCAGGAGACACACCATGCTCAGCAAAAACACGATTTGCCTCTGGTACGACAACGCCGCCCTGGAGGCCGCGACGTTCTACGCCAAGACCTTTCCGGACAGCGCCGTCAAGGCGATCCACCGCGCGCCCGGCGACTATCCGTCGGGCAAGGAAGGCGATGTCCTGACCGTTGAATTCACGGTGATGGGCATCCCGTGCCTGGGGCTGAACGGCGGCCCGGCCTTCCAACATAACGAAGCCTTCTCGTTCCAGGTCGCCACCGACGATCAGGAAGAAACGGACCGCCTGTGGAACGCGATCATCGACAACGGCGGCCGGGCAAGCGAGTGCGGCTGGTGCAAGGACAAGTGGGGACTGTCATGGCAGATCACGCCCCGCATCCTGTCCGCCGCGATCATCGACCCGGACCCGGCCGCCGCCAAGCGCGCCTTCGAAGCCATGATGACCATGGGGAAGATCGACATCAGCGGGATCGAGGCGGCGCTGCGGGGCTAACCGCTGCGGCGCGGGTTGAACATTGCCCGCCGCCAGATCCTTCAAGAATCAGACTGTTCCGAGCCCTGCGCGGCGCCAGCCGATGCGCCAATCCGGTGCGCCGCGCACAATCGCCTGCACCGATGTGAAGCAAGCGCGGCACACGCTGCCGCGGCTGCGCTGACCCTGCGCACGCGCCCTTTTCCGCCCCTTTCCCTATGAAAACCGCTGTGTCGCCCTCCTCGCGGAGCGCGACGCCCTCCCCTGGCACGGACTTTGCTTAAGTGTCCTTGCAGGCCGCAAGGCAAGCACCACAACTTGAGCAGTCCCGGCAAAGGCGCCCGACCGAAAGGTCCAGGGCGCCTTTTGCCTTTTTGAATCACTTATCCAAGCCTGGGGAACTCCATGAAAGCAGCGGCCACTCCCGATTCTTTGCAGACGCTGGTCGTGATCGGCAACGGCATGGTGGGACACCATTGCGTCGAACAGCTGATTGCGCGCGGCGCGCTTGCCCGCTATCGCATCCACGTCTACGGCGAAGAGTCCCGCCGCGCCTACGACCGCGTGCATCTGTCCGAGTACTTGAACGGACGCGACGCCGAATCGATGGCGATGAGCGATGCCGCGTTCTATGCGCAGGAAGGCCTGGCGCTGCATCTGGGCGAACCCGTGCTGGAGATTGACCGCCAGGCCCAGGAAATCGTGACGGCCAACGGCCGCGTCCGGTATGACAAGCTGGTGCTGGCCACCGGCTCATATCCCTTCGTTCCGCCGATCGCGGGCGCCGAAGGCGCGTCACGGTTGGTGTATCGCACGATCGACGACCTGGACCTGATCCGGGCCGCGGCCACCGGCGCGCGACGCGGCGTCGTGGTGGGCGGTGGGCTGCTGGGGCTGGAAGCCGCCAATGCGCTGAAATCACTGAACCTGGAAGCCCATGTGGTGGAATTCGCGCCGCGCTTGATGCCGGTGCAACTGGACGACGCCGGCGGCGCCGCGCTGCGCGCCCGCATCGAAGCGCTGGGCGTGGGCGTGCATCTGTCGCGCGCCACGCAGGACATCAAGCCGGGCACGCACTACCGCTACCGCATGCGCTTCGCCGAAGGCGAGCCGCTGGAGACCGACCTGATCGTGTTCTCGGCCGGCATCCGCCCGCACGTGACGCTGGCGCGCAAGGCCGGCCTGGCGCTGGCGGAACGCGGCGGCGTGGTGATCGATGATCGCTGCCGCAGCAGCGACGACCACATCTACGCCATCGGCGAATGCGCAGCCTGGAACGGCACCGTGTTCGGCCTGGTGGCCCCGGGTTACCAAATGGCGCGCATCGTGGCGGCCGACTTGTGCGAGGCGGACGAACAGCCGTTCACCGGCGCCGACATGTCCACCAAGCTGAAGCTGCTGGGGGTGGACGTGGGGTCCATCGGCGATGCCCACGGCACCACCCCTGGCGCGCGCAGCTACCGGTACATCGACGAGGCCGGGTCCAGCTACCGCAGGCTGGTGGTGTCCGCCGACGGCAAGCGCGTGCTGGGCGCGGTGCTGGTGGGCGACAACCGCTATTACGACACCCTGCTGCAGTACGTGCAGAACGGCATCGCGCCGCCGGCTGATCCCGCCAGCCTGATCCTGCCGCTGGGCAAAGCCGCGCCCGCATTGGGCGTGGACGCGCTGCCGGCTACCGCCACCATTTGCTCCTGTCACAACGTCAGCAAAGGCGCGGTCAGCGCGGCCATCGACGGCGGATGCACCGACCTGGCCGGCGTCAAACGCTGCACCAAAGCGGCCTCCGGCTGCGGCGGCTGCGCCAGCCTGCTCAAGCAAGTGGTGGAACACGAACTGGCGAGCCGCGGCGTCGCCGTGGACAAAAGCCTGTGCGAACACTTCGCCTACACCCGCCAGGAGCTGTACGCGATCGTGCGCGTGGGCGGCATCGAAACCTTCGAAGCCTTGCTGGCCAGCCATGGCAAGGGCCATGTGGGCTGCGATATCTGCAAGCCCGCGGTGGGCTCCATCCTGGCGTCGTGCTGGAACCGTCCTATCCAGGACCCGCACCTGGTGCCGCTGCAAGACACCAACGACACCTTCATGGCCAACATGCAAAAGAACGGCACCTATTCCGTGGTGCCGCGCATTCCCGCCGGCGAGATCACGCCGGATGGCCTGATCGCCATTGGCGCGGTGGCCAAGAAGTACAACCTTTACACCAAGATCACGGGCGGCCAGCGCATCGACCTGTTCGGCGCACAGTTGCATGAACTGCCCGACATCTGGGCCGAACTGATCGCCGCCGGCTTCGAAACCGGGCACGCCTACGGCAAGTCGACCCGCACCGTGAAGTCCTGCGTGGGCAGCACCTGGTGCCGCTATGGCGTGCAGGACAGCGTGCAGATGGCGCTGGACATCGAGCACCGCTACAAAGGCCTGCGTTCGCCACACAAGCTGAAGTTCGCGGTGTCGGGGTGCACGCGGGAATGCGCCGAGGCGCAAAGCAAGGACATCGGCGTCATCGCCACCGAGAACGGTTGGAACCTGTATGTGTGCGGCAACGGCGGCATGCGGCCACGCCACGCCGAACTGTTCGCCACCGACCTGGACGACGCCACGCTGATCCGCACCATTGACCGCGTGCTGATGTTCTACATCCGCACCGCCGACAAGCTGCAGCGCACCTCGGTCTGGCGTGAGTCCCTGGAAGGCGGCCTGGACTACCTGAAGGACGTGGTGCTGAACGACAGCCTGGGCCTGTGCGCCGAACTGGATGCGCAGATGCAGCTGGTGGTCGACCGCTACGAATGCGAGTGGGCAAACGCCTTGAACGACCCGGAAAAGCTCAAGCGCTTCCGCACCTTCGTGAACGAGCGCGGCGGCGACCCCGACATTCAATTCGTGCAGGAACGCGGCCAGCCCCGGCCCGCCCCCGCGCGCGGGCCGTCCCGTGTCATTCCCATCGCAGAGGAGATCGCCTGATGAACGCCCCCCACCCTACCCCCACGTGGCGGCCCGTCTGCACGCGGCAGGACCTGGTGGCCCAGTCTGGTGTCGTCGTGCTTGTGGACGGCGAACAGATCGCCCTGTTCTACCTGCCCGGCGCGGACGGTCCGGATCTTTACGCGATTGAAAACCGCGACCCGAAATCGGGCGCGAACGTCATCGGCCGCGGCCTGATCGGCCATCTGGGCGGTGAGCTGGTCGTGGCCTCTCCCCTTTACAAGCAGCACTTCCGGCTGGCCGACGGCAGTTGCGTGCAGTACCCGGAACAGCGGCTGCGCACCTGGCAGGCGCGCTTGAACGGCGACGCCGTGGAAATCGCCTGACCGCCGCCCCCCCGACACTGACTTCACGATAGCAACGCAATAGGAAACAACATGTCCTACCTGGTACCTTCCGAATTCGTCACCAAAATGGTCGACGCCGGCGAGTCGAAAATCTACATGGCGACCCGCGACGTCCTCATCCGCGCTTTCATGGCCGGCGCCATCCTGGCGATCGCCGCCGTGTTCGCCGTTACCGTCACCGTGCAGACCGACTCGCCCATTTTGGGCGCCGCGCTCTTTCCGGTGGGCTTCTGCATCCTGTACCTGATGGGCTTCGACCTGCTGACGGGCGTCTTCGTGCTGACGCCGCTGGCGCTCTTCGACAAACGGCCCGGCGTCACCGTCAAGGCCATCCTGAAGCACTGGGGCGTCGTCTTCGTCGGCAATTTCCTGGGCGCGCTGACGGTCGCCCTGCTGATGGCGATCGTTTTCACCTACGGCTTTTCGGTGCCGCCCAACAAGGTCGGGCAAGTGATCTCGCACATCGGCGAGAACCGCACGCTGGGCTACAAGGAGTACGGCGCCGGCGGCATGCTGACGATCTTCATCCGCGGCGTGCTGTGCAATTGGATGGTGTCGCTGGGCGTCGTGGGCGCCATGATTTCAACCTCGGTCAGCGGCAAGGTCATCGCCATGTGGATGCCCGTGATGCTGTTCTTTGCGATGGGGTTCGAGCATTCCATCGTCAACATGTTCCTGTTCCCATCGGCGCTGATCATGGGCGGCAACTTCTCGATCATGGATTACATGATCTGGAACGAAATCCCCGTCGTGCTGGGCAACCTGATCGGCGGCCTCTCGCTGACCGGCCTGACGCTCTACACCACCCACATGAAGACCGCGCCCAAGCGCCGCTTCAACTGATCCCGCACGCGGATGCCGACCTTGACGGAACGCCATCCCCCCGCCGCCTCGTTGCAGGTGGCGGTGGGCCAGCACACCGAGCCGGGCCGCAAGCCGGTCAACCAGGACTTCCACGGCCTGTGCGTGCCCGCCGAACCGCTGCTGGGCGCCAAGGGCATCGCCATCGCGCTGGCCGACGGCATCAGCAGCAGTAACGTCAGCCACATCGCCAGCGAAACCGCGGTGGCCAGTTTCCTGGAAGACTATTACTGCACGCCCGAAACGTGGTCGGTGAAGAAGTCCGCGCACAAGGTGCTAAGCGCGGCCAACGGCTGGCTGCACGCCCAGACGCGCCAGCGGCAACATCCCGCCCAAGCCCGTGACGCCGACCGGGGCTATGTCTGCACCATGACCGTGATGGTGCTGAAAGCCACGACCGCCCACATCCTGCACATCGGCGACGCGCGCATCTATCGGCTGCGCGGCGGCAAGATGGAACAGCTGACCGACGATCACCGCGTCTGGATATCGCAAGACAAGAGCTACCTGGGGCGCGCCCTGGGCCTGGCGCCGCATCTAGAGGTGGACTACCACACGCAGCCGGTCGAACAGGGCGACGTGTTCCTGCTGGCCACCGACGGCGCGTATGAACACCTGGGCGCGGCCGACGTCGCCCAGGCCCTGGACGCACATCCGGACGCCTTGGACGAGGCGGCGCGCGGCCTCGTCCGGTTGGCGTATGAACGCGGCAGCGACGACAACCTGACCGTGCAGATCGTGCGGGTCGACGCGCTCCCCCCGCGCCGCGCCGACGAAATCGCCCGCTACAGCCGCAACCTGCCCTGCCCGCCGCTGTTGACCGCCGGCATGGCATTCGAAGGGTTTCGCGTCGTGGAGGAACTGCGCGCCAGCCACCGCAGCCACGTGTATCTGGCCCACGACATCGCCAGCGGCGACCCCGTCGTGCTGAAGATTCCGTCGCTGGACATGCGGCACGACCCCGCCTACCTGGAACGGCTGTTGACCGAGGAATGGATTGCCCGCCGCATCGACAGCCGCCATGTCGTGCGTGCCTGGCCGATGCCGCGCCCCCGCCATTATCTGTACACGGTCAGCGAACACATCCCGGGCCGCACCCTGACGCGCTGGATGGCCGAGCATCCCCGGCCCACGCTGGATGAGGCCGTCACGATCATCGAACAGGTCGCGCGCGGCCTGCAGGCTTTCCACCGGCTGGAAATCGTGCACCAGGACCTGCGCCCCGACAACATCCTGATCACCGAAGACGGCCAGGCGAAGATCATCGACCTGGGTTCCGCCCAAACGGCCGGCCTGCTGGACCGCGCGGCGCAGGAAGACGACGCGCCGCCCATGCTGGGCACGGCGCAATATGCCGCGCCCGAAACGTTTCTGGGCGAAGCCGGCACCATGCGCTCGGACCTGTATTCGCTGGCTGCGGTGCTGTACCAGATGCTGTCGGGCCGCCTGCCCTATGGCGCCGAGGTCGCACGGGCGCGCAGCCGCGCCGCGCAACTGCGGCTGAATTATGTATCGGTGCTGGATGCCGATCGCGAGCTGCCGGCCTGGATCGACGGCGTGCTAAGCCGCGCCCTGCACCCCGACCCGGCGGCGCGCACGGCAGAGCTGTCCGAGTTCACCCATGCCCTGCGCCATCCGCCCGACGCCGCGCGCCGCGGCGAACGGCTGCCCCTGCTGGAACGGAATCCGCTCGCGTTCTGGAAAGGCCTGTGCCTGGTCCAGTTCATCGTCATTCTGATCCTGTCCGTCACCCATTGAAGCTGGAGACTCTGCTTATGAACCCCACCGTCTGGCTGATCGGCGCCGGCCCCGGCGACCCGGAACTGCTGACGCTCAAAGCCGTCAAGGCGCTACGCCAGGCTGATGTCGTCCTGATCGACGACCTGGTCAATCCGCAGATCTTGGACTATTGCGCGCAGGCCCGTCTTGTTCATGTCGGCAAGCGCGGCGGCTGCCGTTCCACGCCGCAGGCGTTCATCCAGCGGCTGATGTTGCGTTACATACGCCAAGGGTTGCGGGTGGCGCGCCTGAAAGGCGGCGACCCGTGCATCTTCGGCCGCGCGGGCGAAGAGGCCCAATGGCTCAGCGACCACGGCGTGGCCTGTGAAGTCGTGAACGGCATCACCGCAGGGCTGGCCGCCGCCACCGCCTGCGGCATTCCCTTGACGCAACGCGGCATGGCCCAGGGCGTTACACTGATCACCGCCCATTCCCAGGACGGCACGGTGCCCGATTGGACGGGCCTTGCGCGCAGCGGCACGACGCTGGTGGTGTATATGGGGGTGGCGAAACTGCACGACATGAGCAGCCAATTGCTGGCGGCCGGCATGGCCGCCGACACCCCCGTCGCAATGATCGAGCGCGCATCCCTGGCCGATCAGCGTGAATGCCGGTCAACGCTTGCCGCCATGACGCGCGATGCCGACGCCTTCGGCTTGCGCAGCCCGGCCGTGCTGGTCATCGGCCAGGTCGCCGCCTGCCAGATGTTCGGCGCCAGCGACCTGCGGTTGCCGGTGCACGCCGAACCGGCCCTGCGCCGCCGCGCCTGAACCCGAGCCCCCAATGACCGAACGCCGCCTGCCGCCGCCCTTGCGCTTCCTGCTCGCCGCCCGCCGCAGTGAGCTTCAAGGCCTGGAGGCCTTGTCGGGCACTTGCGAATTGGTGGTCCGCGTCAGTGCGTTGGTGCATGCGCTGCAAAAAGAACGGGGCTACTCCAACCTGACGCTGTGCAGCCCGCAAGACCGCCTGCAAGCGGCGCTGGCCGGGCTGAGCCAGGACGCCATCAGCGTCGAGGCGGACGCGCGCCAATTCCTGGACAGCCACGCCACTGATTCCGGCCACGGCGCAGGCCGCGCGCGCCTGCTCAACTGCATCGCCTTTGCGCTGTTCCGCCTGGACGAGATGCCCGCGCTGCGCCGACAGGTCCGCGACCAGTCCGTGTCCGCCGACGAGACCGATTCGCGCTTCACGCAGGTGATCGGCAGCCTGCTGGCGGTGGTCTTCGAAGCGGCCGATTCCGCGCTGGATCCCGGCGTCACCCGCATCCTGGTGGCGCTGCTGAATTTCATGCAAGGCAAGGAACTGAGCGGCCAGGAACGCGCCTGTGGCGTGATGGGATACACGGCCGGCTTCTTTACCGACGCGCAAAAGGCCCGCATGCTGGGCCTGGCGGCCAACCAGCGGCGCAGCTTCGATACCTATTCCCAATATGCGGAAGGCGCAGCGCTGCAATGCTGGGACCAGATCCAGCAGCAGGGCCAGCCCGTGCAGCGCATGCGCGACATGGCGCAGCACACTTCCCGCGCGCAACGCGTGGACGGCGCCCTGGCCGAGCTGTGGTTCGATCTGTACACCGCGCGCATCGACGCCATGCGGGAAGTTGAAAGCCTGCTGGCCCAGGCGCTGGCGCAGCAATGCGCCCGCCGCATCGCCGAAACCCGCCAAGAGCTGGACGACCGCCGCCTGCTTTTAAGCCGCTATGCCGACCATGCCAGCGGCCGCGCGCCCAGCATGCTGTACAGCGTGCAAAGCCGCATCGTGGATACGCCGCCCGCGGATGGCGTGGGCAGTGAATTGGAACGGTCGATCCTGGACATGATGCGCGAACAGACGCTGCGCATGCAGCAAACCGACGACGCCTTGAACACGGTGCGCGGCGCGTTGGACGAAAAAAAGCGCATCGACCGCGCCAAGCTGCTGCTGATCAGCCAGTACGGCTTGACCGAACAGGCCGCGCACGAACGCCTGCAACGCGCCGCCATGGATGGCGGCTTGTCGTTGTCGGATGTCGCGCGCCAGGTGATCGGGCAATTGGGTGGAAATTAACCCGTCGCGCTACCGAAACACCCGTTGCCTCAAGCTGACCAGCGCGCCGGCCGCGGCCAAGACAGCCAGCGCGCGGAAATGGTCCAGATTCGCCAGCAGCACGGATTGCTGATCCAGCATTTGCGAGATCTGCGCCACCGCCATCTGCTGTGCCCGCACCGGATCCGCCACCGCGGCGTACACACTGCTTAGCTGCGCCTTGGCCGCTTCGAAGTTGGCGTTGCCCGTGGCGATGCTGGCTTGCAGCACGTTGTAGTGTTCAGACGTCAACCACTGCTGGCCCACGGTGGCCACCATGATGCCCAACGCCTGTCCGATTTGCGCCAGCATGTTCTTGACCTGCTGGGCGTGCGCGAACAGCGCCGGATCGTGGGCCAGGCCGGCGAAGGTGTTCATGGCCGTGGTGGGCATGATGATCATGATGAACACGCCATAGCAGGCCAGCGCGGGCAACACGTCGGTCCAGGCATCGGCCGTGGGCGACAGGCGCGACATCAGGACGCCGAACGCCGCCAGCGCCAGGAACCCCGTCACGAAGAACTTGCGCGGCGAGGGCCAGCGGGCAAGCAGTTGCGACATCACGGCGAACGTCAGCACGCCGGCTCCCAGGCCCATGGCAAAGAACACGCCCGTGTTGGCCCAGGAGTGGCCCAGCGCGCGTTGCAGCATCAGCGGCACCAGATAGCCGTTGGCGCCCAGCATCAGATAGCAGAACATGAAGAGCGCCAGCCCGCTTACGAACCGCGCCTCTTTCATGCCGCCCAGCTTCAGCAGCGGCGCGCCGTTGCGCGTTTCCGACCAGACGAAGTACCCCAGCGCGGCCATGCCGGCCAGCGCGGACAGCACCAGCAGATGACGGTCGCTGAAGAAATCGTAATAGGACCGCTGCAGCGCGTGCAGCAGCAGGAAGCTGCCCAATCCCAGCGCAGCGATCGGCGCCATGCGGGCCTGCCCGGCCACCGTCGGGCGCCCTTCCTTCCCGGGCATCGACCGGGCGACCGGGACCATCGCCAGCACCGACAGCACGGCGACCAGCCAGAACATCAACGGCCAGCCGTCGTGGTCGACGGCCAGCGACGCCAACCACGGCGCCAGCGCTGTGCCCGTGCACAGCCCGGTTGCCAACGCCTTGATGCCCTGAAAGCGCATCGGACCCGGCGCAATCAGATTCACCGTCAACCGCGACGACGTCAGCATCGCCGCGCAGCCCGTCGCCATCAGCACGCGGCCAAACAGGAACCCCGCCTGGCTCAACGACAGCGCGCACGCCACCGCGCCCGCCGCCGCCGCGCCCAGCGACGCCAGCAGATACCGGCGTAATCCCAGGTGATGCACCAACCAGCCCTGCAGCGCGATCAGCACCACGGCCACGCAGGCGTAGGCGACCGCGACAGTGGTGTATTCCTCGGGGCTGGCGCCGATCTCGCCCATGATGGGCGCCGCCGCGAACGTGACCATGCCGTTCTGCAGGAAATCGATGAACGTCAGCGCGCCGATCGTCATCAGCAACGCGGGGGGGATCGGGGATTGACTTGGCGCTGGGACGGGGCTCATGGCGACGGGCAACGGTACGGTTAATTTAAGCCCAGGCTGTATATGCCTAGGCAGATAAATAGCTAAAAAAAAGCGGACTGAATAACGTCAGTCCGCGGCGGCGTTAACAAGCAGGCGCGACAACAACTTGTGCAGCGTCTCGGCGTCATCTTCCGAAAAGCCCTTCAGCAAACGCCGCATGGCGACGTCGATGGCGCTAAGCACCTGGGGCAGCGCGGCCTGCCCCTGTTCGGTCAATTCAATCAGGTAGCTGCGCCGGTCGGCTTCGTTTTCCACCCGGCGGATGAACCCCTTGGCCGCGATGCGGTCCAGCAGCCGCGTCATGGCGCCCGAGTCGTAGGCCAGCACGCGGCAGAAGTCGCTAAGGGTGCGGCCCCAGCCCTTTGCCAGGCAATTCAGCACCACATACTGCGGCGTGGTCAGTTCGAACGGCGCCAATTCGCGCTCCAGGGCGTCATAGATGCTGTTGCGCACTGACGTCACCATGAAGCCGAGTTCACCGGTATGAAAGCGGTCCAGTACAGTAGGTTTGACGGGGCACATAGTGGCCTTGCCGCAGCGCTAGAGGTCGATTCCCGAAGTTTAACTGCCTAGGCAGTTAAAGTGCAAGCGGTGAAACGAGCGGATGCGCCAGGGACCCCGAGACAGCAGGCGACTGCCGCCCATTCACGGCAAGGCATGGCGAACTACGGCAGGTTCTCGCGGAAGATCACCTGGCTGCGCGCCAATTCCACCCCGTTCATCGCGCTGCGTTTGTCGCGCAGATTGCAGAAGATGCGCACGCAGCTCATCAGCGCTTCCATCGGGCTTTGCGTGATGACGGCGTCCATCGTGCCGTCGATCAGCAAAGACCGGGTGTCGGGCGTCAGCCCGTGGCCGATGAACACGACACGGTGCTGCTGGCCCGCCTCTTTCAGCGCGCGCGCCACGCCGTCGGACGCCCCGCCAATGTTGTAGATACCCGCCAGATTGGGATATTGCTCCAGCAACTGGCGCGTCTGCTCGTAGTTGCGCTGCGCGTCGTCGTAGCCTTCGCGCAAGTCCACCACCTGCATGGCCTGGAACTGTTCGGCATACAACTGCAGGAACCCGCTTTCGCGCTCTTCGTGAGCGCGGTAATGGCGCGAACCGGCGATCAAGGCCACATGCGCGGCGCGCGACCCGATGAAGCGCGCGATCAGGTAGCCGGCGGTGCGTCCCGCCGCGCGGTTGTCCAGCCCCACATAGGCCGTGCGCGCACTGTTGGCCAAATCGGAAATCAGCGTCACCGTGGGCACGCCCCGCTCCGCCAGCATATTGACGGCCTCGCGCACCACGGGATGCTCAAGCGCCATGAACGCAATGCCGTCCGCGCGCTTGCCGTGCTTGGCCAGCGCCTGCGCCAGCGCGTCGGGGTTGAAGCTTTCCACATATTCGATCTGGCACTTGGCGTTCAAGGGCGCGAAGTGCTCATGCGCATAGCTGACCGTATCGCCCAGCATGCGCAGGTAGCGGTTGCTGCCACGCGGCAGCAGGAACACCAGCCGCATGGGCTCGGCCGGGGCTGCGGCGGCCAGTTCCTGTTCCGGCAGATAGTCCAGTTCGATGGCGGCCTTGAAGACCTTTTGCGCGGTGTTGGCGCGCACCCCGGGCCGGCGGTTCAACACGCGGTCGGCCGTGGCGGTGGACACACCGGCGCGCGCGGCCACATCGGCCAGGCGGGCAAGCTTACGTTCGGGCAGGGCTCTATTCACATCAAAAACCATCATGAATAAGGTTTGACGATGATACTGCCTATTCACTATTGTCCACACTGCCGCATGGGTTTGGCGTTTTTGTGGCACATCAAAAAACATCATAACTACGATTATGGAGACAACCATGAAGCTGCTGACACGCCGCAGTGCCCTGCGCCGCCTTTGCGCCGTTCCCGCCATGGCCGCCCTGGCCGGCGGATTCCCGCTGATTGCCCGCGCAGCCGACTACACGCTCAAGTACGGCAACAACCTGCCCGTTACCCACCCGCTGAACATCCGCGCCCAGGAAGCCGCCGAACGCATCCTGAAGGAAAGCAACGGCCGCGTCGACATCAAGATCTTCCCGAACAACCAGCTGGGCGGCGACACCGACATGCTGGCGCAAGTGCGCTCGGGCGGCATCGACTTCTTCACGCCGTCCGCGCTTGTGATCGCCACCCTGGTGCCGGTGGCCGCCATCAACGCCGTCGGCTTCGCGTTCAAGGACTACAACCAGGTCTGGGGCGCCATGGACGGCGCGCTGGGTGCGCACGTGCGCGCCGCCATCGCGCAGCGCAAGCTCTACGCGTTTGAAAAGATGTGGGACAACGGCTTCCGTCAGACCACCAGCAGCAAAGCGCCCGTCGCATCCGCGTCCGACATGAACGGCTTGAAGATCCGCGTGCCGGTCAGTTCGCTGCCGATCTCCATGTTCAAGGGCCTGGGCGCAGCACCCGCCAGCCTGCAGTTCAGCGAGGTGTATTCGTCGTTGCAGACCAAGGTGGTGGACGCGCAGGAAAATCCGCTGCCCATCATCCAGGTCGCCAAGCTGTACGAAGTGCAGAAGTACTGCTCGCTGACCAACCACATCTGGGACGGCTACTGGTTCATCGCCAACGGCCGCATGTGGGAAGGCCTGCCGGAAGACCTGAAGACCGTCGTTGCCCGCGGCATCAACGAAGCCGGCCTGGCGCAGCGCGAAGACATCAAGAAGCTCAACGCCTCGGTGCAATCCGATCTGGAAGCCAAGGGGCTGCTGTTCAATCAGCCGGCCGCCGACAGTTTCCGCGAACAGCTGCGCACCGCGGGCTTCTACAAGGAATGGCAAGGCCGTTTCGGCAACGAAGCCTGGTCGCTGCTGGAACAAAGCGTCGGCAAGCTGGCCTGAGGTCGCGCCATGTCTTCCTTGTCCGCTCCCCACGCCGCGGCTCCGGTGCTGCCGGCCACCCCCCTGCGCCGGGCCGCCAGCGCGCTGGACGGCGCGCTGGGCTGCGTGGTCGAGCACGCAGCCGCCGCCATTGTGCTGATCGAGATCGTGGTGCTGTTCGCCGGCGTCGTCTCGCGCTACGTGTTCCACAGCCCGCTGGTCTGGTCCGACGAACTCGCCTCCATCCTGTTCCTGTGGCTGTCCATGCTGGGCGCCGTCGTGGCCCTGCGCCGTGGCGAGCACATGCGCATGACGGCCCTGGTCAACAATGTCAGCCCCACGCGGCGCGCGCAGCTGGAAACCGTGGCGCTGGCCGCGTCGCTGGCCTTCCTGATCCTGATCCTGGCGCCCGCGATTGAATACGCGCACGAAGAGCATTTCATCATCACCCCCGCGCTGGAACTCAGCAACGCCTGGCGGGCCTCCGCCATTCCGGTGGGCATGGGGCTGATGGCTGTCGTGGCGGTGCTGCGGCTGCTGCGTACCCAGCCGTTGCCGCAAGTGCTGATGGCGCTGGCCGCCGTGGCGGTGATCGTTGCCGTGTTCTGGCTGGCGCAGCCCTTGTTCAAGGGGCTGGGCAAGCTCAACCTGGTGATCTTTTTCGTCGGCATCGTGGCCGCCACCGTGTTCTCGGGCGTGCCGATCGCGTTTTCGTTCGCGCTGGCGACGTTTTCCTATCTGGCGCTGACCACCAACACGCCAATGGAAGTGATGGTCGGCCGGCTGGACGAAGGCATGTCGCACCTGATGCTGCTGGCGGTGCCGCTGTTCATCTTCCTGGGGTCGTTGATCGAAATGACCGGCATGGCGCGCGCCATGATCCAGTTCCTGGCCAGCCTGCTGGGCCATGTGCGCGGCGGGCTGTCTTATGTGCTGATCGGCGCCATGTACCTGGTGTCGGGCATCTCGGGGTCGAAGATCGCCGACATGGCGGCCATTGCTCCCGTGCTGTTTCCTGAAATGCAGAAGCGCGGCGCCAAGCCGGGCGACCTGGTGGCGCTGCTGTCGGCCACCGGCGCCCAGACCGAAACCATTCCGCCGTCCATCGTGCTAATTACGATTGGATCGGTCACCGGTGTATCCATCGCCGCGCTGTTCACGGGCGGCCTGCTGCCCGCGGTGGTGCTGGGCCTGGCATTGTGTTCGGTGGTGTGGTGGCGCTACCGCAAGGAAGACCTGAGTCTGGTGCAGCGCTTCAGCGCCAAGGAAATCGGCCGCTTCTTCGTGATCGCCCTGCCCGCCGTCGCCCTGCCCTTCGTGATCCGCGCAGCGGTGGTGGAAGGTGTGGCCACGGCCACCGAGGTATCGACCATCGGCATCGTGTATTCCGCCGTCGTCGGCATCCTGGTCTACCGGCGTTTCGACTGGGCCCGCTTGCGGCCCATGTTGATCGAAACGGCCTCGTTGTCGGGCGCCATCATGCTGATCGTGGGCTGCGCCACCGCCATGGCCTGGGCGTTGACGCAGTCGGGATTCTCGGGCGATCTGGCCCGCCTGATGGCCGGCATGCCCGGGGGCAGCTACGGTTTCCTGGCCGTGTCCATCGTCGCCTTCATCATCCTGGGCAGCGTGTTGGAAGGCATCCCCGCCATCGTGCTGTTCGGGCCGCTGCTGTTCCCGATCGCGGTGCAGGCCGGCGTGCATGAAGTCCATTACGCGATGGTCGTGATCTTTGCCATGGGCATCGGTCTGTTCGCGCCGCCTTTCGGCGTGGGCTACTACGGCGCCTGCGCCATCAGCCGCGTCGATCCCAACGAGGGCATCGGCCCGATCTGGGGCTACATCGCCGCGCTGCTGGTCGGGCTGATCGTCGTCGCCGCCTTCCCCTGGTTCTCGATCGGTTTCCTATGACGCGACGCGGCAGGCGTCCGCCGCCTGCCGCACGCGCTTCGCCTCTTCCGCCACCTTTTCATAAAGATCCATCATGAGTCGTTTCCTGGGCGAAATCCGCCAACTCGGTTATGTGGTCCACGACATCGAAGCCGCCATGGACTACTGGAGCACCACGCTTGGCGTGGGCCCCTGGTACTACAACCCGCGCGTGCCGATCGTGAATTACCAGTACGACGGCGTCAGCCACGAGCCGCACAACTCGGTGGCGTTGGCCAACTCGGGCTTCGTGCAGGTTGAACTGATTCAGACGCGCAACGACGTGCCCTCCATGTACCGCGATTTCCTGCAAGCCGGCCGCACCGGCCTGCAGCACGTGGCCTACTGGACGGAAAGCTACGACGCCGATCTGGAACGCCTGCTGGCCCAGGGCTTCAAGCCCAAGATGAGCGGCGAGGTCGGCGAAAAAGGCCGCTTCATCTATTTCGACACCGAATACCACCCCGGCACCGTGATCGAGCTGTCCGAAGTGGCCGGCCCCAAGGGCCGCCTGTTCGATCTGATCCGCAACAGCGCCACGGATTGGGACGGCAAGGACCCCGTCCGTCCGTTCCCCGATCTGAGCCGCCTCTGAACGCCCCCTGCCCCGACACTGTTTGCCGCCCGCCACCATGAATTCCCAATCGTTTAGCGCCACCTATCTGATCGAAACGCCAATGGATCCCACCCGGGTCGCCGAGGTGATGGCGGGCGAGCAGTCCTGCGGCACGTTCACCCGCGTGCAGGGCGAAACCGACGAGCTGCGCGCCCGGGCCCGCGCGCGGATCGAATCCGTCGAACTTTTGGACACCGTGGCCACGCCCAGCCTGCCAAACGCCTGGCTGGCGCGCCAGCCGGGCGGCATGCCGGGGCAGTACCAGCGCGCCCGCGTCCGCATCGCCTTTCCCGTCGCGAATGTCGGCGCCAACCTGGCCACGCTGGCGGCCACGGTCGGCGGCAATCTGTACGATCTGGGCGAAGTCACCGGGCTGCGCCTGGAAAGCATGGAGCTTCCTGCCAACTACCGTGCCCAATTCGATATGCCGCAGGTCGGCATCGCCGGCACGCGGCAGCTGACGGGCGTAACCGCCGGGCCGCTGGTGGGAACGATCATCAAGCCCAATGTCGGGCTGTCGCCCGAACAGACGGCGCATCTGGTCGCGCAACTGTGCGCGGCGGGCGTGGACTTCATCAAGGACGACGAAGTCTGCGCCAACCCCACGCACGCCCCGCTGGCGCAGCGCGTCGCCGCCGTCATGGCGGTGGTGCGGGCGCATCGTGAACGGACCGGCCGGCAAGTCATGGTGGCCTTCAACATCAGCGACGAAACCGACGCCATGCGCCGCCACGCCGACCTGATCGAACGCGAAGAAGGCACCTGCGTCATGGCCAGCCTGAACTGGTGCGGCTTCTCGGCGATCCAGACCCTGCGCCGCAGCACGCCGCTGGCCCTGCACGGCCACCGCAACGGCTATGGCGCCCTGTCCCGCGCGCCGCTCCTGGGCATGGGTTTCCAGGCTTACCAGACGCTATGGCGGCTGGCGGGCGTCGACCACATGCACGTGCACGGATTGCAGGGCAAGTTCGCGCAGGACGACCGGGAAGTCGTCGACTCGGCGCGCGACTGCCTGGCCTCGCTAACGCTGGGCATCGACGACCCCGTCATGCCGGCATTCTCGTCCGGCCAATGGGCCGGCACCGTGCCCGCCACGTGGTCGGCGGTACGCACCGACGACCTGATGTTCATGTCGGGCGGCGGCATCCTGGCCCATCCGGACGGCCCCGCCGCCGGCGTGCAAAGCATCCGCCAGGCTTGGCAGGCGGTGCGCGAAGGGCAGTCGCTGGAAGACTTCGCGCGGCATGCGCCGGAACTGCAACGCGCCCTGGCCTTCTTCGGAAACCGCGCATGACTGGCGTCGAAGGCGGCACGTCCGCGCCGCGCGTGTGCTGGTATGGCGATGATTTCACGGGCGCCACCGACACGCTGGCCGAGGTGGCCCGCGCCGGCCTGCGCAGCCTGCTGTTTCTGGGCGTGCCCACGCCCGAACAACTGCGCCGCGCCGGTCCGCTGGACGCCTTGGGCATCGCTGGCGCCGCGCGCGCCATGGCGCCGGACCAGATGGAAATCGAATTGCGCGCCGTCGGCCGCTTCATGGCGGGCACCGGCGCGCGCGTGCTGCACTACAAATGCTGTTCCACCTTCGATAGCGCGCCGCACGTCGGCAGCATCGGCGTGGCTATCCGCGAACTGCGCCGCCACATGCCGAACCCGCTGGTACCCATTCTGGGCGGACAGCCGGGAATCGGGCGCTATTGCAGCTTCGCCCAATTGTTCGCCCGCGCAGGCAGCGCGCCCGAGATCCATCGCATCGACCGTCATCCGGTCATGAGCCAGCATCCCGTCACGCCCATGCACGAGGCCGATCTGCGCCTGCATCTGGCGGCCCAGGGCCTGGCCGATATCCGCTCGCTGCCGCACATCGCCTATCCCCGCCTGCGGCAGGCCGCCGACGCCCCCGGCGTGGAGGACTGGATCGATAGCGTGATCGAAACGTCCGACGGCCCCGTCCTTTTCGACGTGACCGACGACGAGCAATTGCCCGTCATCGGGCGGTTGATCTGGCGCGCGGCGGCATGCGTGCCGCTGCTGGCGGTCGGCCCCAGCAGCGTGCAGCAAGCGCTGGCCCGCGCCCACGCACCCGGCCGCGCGAACGCCCCTGGCGCCGCCTTGCCACCCGCGGCCGGCCCCGTCCTGATCGTGGCGGGCAGCCTGTCGCCGGTCACGGCGCGGCAAATTGCCGCCTGCCAACAGTACACACGCCAGCCATTGCATGTGCAGCGGCTGCTGGACGACCCCGACTACGCCGCGCGGCAGGTCCGGCTGGCAGCCTCGTCGCTGGCCGACGGGCGCAATGTGCTGGTCCACACGGACCGGCCCGCGCAAGCCGTCACCGCCCAACAGGCCGCGGCCACGGCAAGCGGCACCGCACGGCTCGCGGCAGCGATCGTGGCAGCCAGCGCGCAAGCGGGCAAGCGGCTGTCGCGCATCGGCATCGCGGGCGGCGACACCTCCAGCCAGGCCACGCTGGCGCTGGGGTTGTGGGGGCTGGCATTCCACAGCGTGCTGGCGCCGGGCGTCACCGTCAGCGTCGCCCGCAGCGACGACCCGGTCATCGACGGGGTCGAACTGATGCTTAAAGGCGGCCAGATGGGCGGCGACCGGCTGTTCGACGACCTGGCGGCGGGCACGGCGTAACGCACGGATGGCGTCGGTTATGCTGCCGGGATTCGTCCGGCAGATAGGCCGACGGCCCCAGCCCAGGAGATTTCCCCATGCATTGGCGGTACCGCGCCTTCCTCATTGCCGCGTTCGTCTTGGGTCTGCCCGTCCCCTTGCTCGCCAACACGCTGAATACGCAGGCCGAATGGCATACCGCCATCCGCCAGCAGCTGCAACGCAACATCGTGGCCCCCCGCGAGATCCATGAGGCCAATGCGGACCTGAACCTCCAGGTGCGCATCGTCGTCCTGCCCACTGGCGCCGTCGAAGGCGTGACGCTGGCCCGGTCTTCAGGCAACGTCGCGGTGGACAAGGCGACCTTGGCCATGATCCGGCGCGCCGGCCGGCTGCCCGCCTTCACGCCAGACATGGCGCCAGACAAGCAAATCGTCATGCTGCCCGTGCGCTATGTCGTCGAGAAAAGCGACATCGCTCCTCCGCCGTCGCCCCCGCCTGCCGTCAAGCAAACCCGCAAGCACGCGCCGGGCTAAACCGCGCCCGCACGCCCCGGCTCGCGTGCGCGGCCTGCCGGGGCAGCGCGGCCCTTTGCACCTAGCGCCCGTGCCAATACCGTTTGCCGCGTTCCCGCTGCGACCACACATTCAACCCTTGCGCGGCCGACTCTGCCATCACCGCCCCGTCCCGGTCACTGCGCCAGAAAGCCGCCCCCGCACGCAGCCAGCGCCGCGTAGCCGCCGGCGCCGGGTGACGAAAGCGGTTCAGGTGACCCGCCTGCGCCACGGCGTGGCTGGCTTGCACCGCTGCGATCCAGTCCCTTCCCGACGATGATGCCGAGCCATGATGCGCGGCCATCACTACGTCCGTCGCCGGGACGCCGCGCGCCACCAGCTCGCGTTCCTGCGCCACCCCGATGTCACCGGTCAACAGCAGCGAATGTCCGGCGCCTTCCACGCGAAGCACGCAGCTATCGGCGTTACGGTCGGCCACCGCTCCGCTACCGCCACCGGCTGGATGCAGGAAGGTGAACGTCACGCCGTCGACGTCCCAGGCGTCGTCAGCCTGGCACCGCAGCATCTCTTGCGGCAAGGCGGGTGGCAAGCCGGCAGCGGCCCCGCCCGTATCCGGCCACAACCGCGCATCCCGCCGCACGAACGCCGCCACGTCGAACGACGCATAGCTGCGCCGGACCGGCGCCGCCGCAAGCACCGCCCGCGTGCCGCCTACGTGATCCTGATCGGCATGCGATAACACCAGCACATCCAGCGCCCCAATGCCGCGCGCCCGCAGGAACGGCGCCACCACGCGTTCTCCTGCGTCGCTGCCGCCGTAATGGCGCGGGCCGGCATCGAACAGCAATGTCTGGCTTGCGGTTTCCACCAGGATGGCGCTGCCCTGCCCCACGTCCAGCGCGCTCATCCGCCAATACCCCGGCTCCGGCCGGTCAGGCCGCCAGCACAGCAGGGGCAACATGCACACCCACCCCACATGCCGCGCCGGCCAGCCGCGCGCCTGCATGGCCCACGCCATTCCCGCCACCGCCAGCAGCAACCAAGGCCACGGCGCTGCCGCCACCGCAAAGCTGGCCCAACCCGCATTGCCCACCCACGCCACCGGCACCATCGTGTAGTCGAACGCCGCCAGCCCCACCTGCCCTGCCCAGACCGCGATGCCCGCTGCGCCCGGCAAGACCGACAGCGCCGCGCATAACAACGCCAGCGGCGTCACGATAAACGTCACCGATGGGATCGCCACCGCATTGGCCAGCGGGGACCCTACCGAGACCTGATACACCAAAAAGGCCAGCAAGGGCGTCAGGCCCAACGTGACCAGCAACTGCAAGCGCGTCGCCTGCTGCAACCTGGCCATGCACCGCTTGCGCCAACCCGCTTCGGCATCAAAGGGCGCGTCCGCGATACGCAGCAGAATCGCCACTGCGCCGAACGACAGCCAGAACCCCGGCGACAACGGCGCCCACGGATCCAACGCCGCCACCGCCGCCGCCGCGCAAGCCAGCACCCGGCCGGCCGTCAACGGCAACCGCGACATCGCCGCCGCCAGCACCACCGACAACATGAAAAACGTGCGCCGCGCAGGCACGCCCCATCCCGCCAACAAGCAATACAGCAAGGCCACCATCGCCGCCGCCGCCCCGCCCGCGACCCGCGACGGCGCATATTCGGCCAACCCTACGCCACGCCAGCGCACCCGCCGCCACAGCGCCGCCACCAGCACGCCCGCAATGCCGGCTATCGACGTAACGTGCATGCCGCTGATCGACACCAGATGCGTGATGCCGCTGCGGTTGAAAATGCGCCAGTCATCTTGCGCCACCCCCGCCTGGTCCCCGATGGCCAACGCAATCAGCACCGGCGCATAACGATGGCTGCCCAAGGCCTTGCGCAACCCCTCGCGCACCCGATGCCGGGCGCGTTCAATGGCGATACCCGCCGACGCCCAGGGTTGGTCGTCCAGCAACTTGGGTTGCCCGCGCACGGTGCCTACCGCGCGCAAGCCGCGCGCGAACATCCGCGCCTCGGCGTCCGGCCCCGCGGGATTCAGCACGCCATGCGGACGCCGCAACACCAGCGCCATGCGCCAGACCTGACCCGGCAGCAGCTGGGGGATGGCCTGCAACGTTCCCCGCTTGGCCCCGGGCGGCGCTTGCCACGTTACCTGGATGCGCGACGGAATGCCGGGCCGGGCGGGTTCCGCCAGCTCGGCCATAAAACGTTGATGCCGATCATCGCCGTCCGGCAGTTCGGCTACCCGCAAGATCAAGCGCGACACCTGGTCCTGATGCACATCCGCCAGGGCATCGTCCAGCCGATACCGCGCTTGCAGACTGGCATTGAGCGTGCCGGCGCATAGCCCCAACACCAGGGCTGAAGCAATGCGAACCGCGTCAGGGCGACAGCGTGCCCAGCACAATGCGGCAAGCACGCCCAAGCCGGCGACCAGCCACAACAGCATCCGCCCCGGCAATGCCGGCAGGCTTTGCACCCACGCCGCGCCGGCCACGAACGCCAAGCAGAATGAACGACCGGTAATGTCCCTCTCCTAAAGCCTGGAGCGTAGGACGTAGCGGCATGAGGCAGGTCGTCAAGTGAAGGGATTCGTCCACCTCGGGAAGCCGCAGATACGGTTTATCGATAGCGATCAGCACAGTACAGATGTCGCCATTGCGGTCCGACACCGTAATCCTCGGCGGCACTTCGGCGCCCGGGCATTCCGTCACCTGGCCTTAAACGGGCAGGCCCTTCGCCCGCAGCAGCGAATCGAACCGCTCCGGGTCGGACGTGCCCGAACGATTTTCTTCACGTATCCTTGCCTCTTTATCCAGATGGCGGCGCGTGCGCAGCAGCACATCCTTGGCCTGTGCGGCGGGAATGGCGATCACGCCATCCGCATCCCCCACGATCACGTCGCCCGGCGCTACGTGCAGGCCGGCGCACGCAATCGGGACGTTGATTTCGCCCGGACCGTCCTTGGTCGGGCCGCGATGGGTATGGCCTTTGGCAAAGAGCGGCATGCCGCCTTCGGCCCACTCGACCACATCCCGTACCGCGCCATCGATGACCAGGCCGGCCAGCCCTTGTGCGATGCAGGTGGTGCGCATCAGCCCGCCGACCAGCGCCTGGGTCAGGTCGCCACCGCCGTCAATGACAAGCACGTCGCCCGGCCGCACCATGGTAAGGGCCTTATGAATCATCAGGTTGTCGCCCGGCCGCACGCGCACGGTAAAGGCGTTACCGCAGAGCACGGTATTAAGGTCCGCGTGATATTGACGCAACCCGATCGCGCCGATATGACGGCTCATGGCGTCGCCGATCGCGGCGACCGGTAGCGAAGAAAAGGCGGCAATGGTGTCGGCATCCGCGCCCTGCTGGCGCGGATGGATGCCGTAGCCCGCCGGCCACGCGACGGCGGAGGAAGAAGGGTTCATGTTTGAATATTCCCAATGCGGGTCTGGACGATCAAAGTTGAATGTCCGCGGTCCTGACCAGGTTGCCCCACTTGGCGCGGTCCGCCTTCAGGAAGGCCGCGAATTGTTCCGGCGTGCTCCCGACCGGCTCGATGCCGTCACGCTGGAAGCGCTCGCGTATCTCGGGATCCGCCAGCACCTGCGCGGTAGCCTGCTGCAGCGTTCTCACGGCTTCGGGCGGAATGCCAGGGCCCGCGCACAATCCCGTCCAGGGCGTGGGATTGAAATTCTTCAAACCAGCCTCGTCCGTCGTGGGAAGGTCGGGCAAGCCACGCAAGCGGTGATCGTTCGCAACCGCCAGCGCTTTCAATGCGCCAGATTGAATGTACGGCAGCGAACTGACGGCCTGGTCGAACATCAGCGATACCCGACCGCTGTTCAAGTCAACCATCGCCTGGCCCGCCCCTTTGTACGGCACGTGCACGATATCGATCTTGGCGTTGGAACGCAGCATCTCGCCCGCCAGGTGCGCGGTGGTGCCGTTGCCGGACGACGCGTAGTTGACCTTACCGGGATTCTCGCGGGCATACTTCAAAAATTGACCCACCGTCGATACCGGCAGGTCCTTGCTGACCAGCATCAGATAGGGCGTGTTGCCAATCTGCGTGATGGGGGTGATCGTCTCCACATCGAACGGCATGCGCTGGGGCAGGAACGGTTGAATGGACAGTGTGCCCGTCGTACACATGAACACCGTGTGCCCGTCGGCGGCCGCTTTGATGGCCGCATCCGCGGCGATGTTGCCTGCCGCGCCCGGCCGGTTCTCGACCACGACGGACTGCTTCAACACTGCTTCCAGCTTGGGGGCCAGCAGCCGCGCGATGATGTCGTTGGATCCGCCGGGGGCAAAACCCACGATCAAACGCACAGGCTTGTTTGGGTAATCCGCGGCGTGCGCGATCGGCGCGCACGCCATCAAGACGGCCGCGACCGTCTGGGTGACGCTTAGCGTCAGTGCTTGTTTTTTGTTCATGATTTTCCCCTTGTGATTTTTAAACAATGCGGCAGGTCAGGCCAGCTGCGCCCGTGCCTGCGCGATACGACGGCAACCTTCCTCCAGCACGGCGTCGCTGGCGGCAAATGAAATTCGGAAATGCGTGTCAACGCCGTAGGCCGAGCCTTGCAGCACCGCCAGGTTCTGCGCATTCAGCAGATGCAGCACCCATTGCTCGCTGTTCTGCAACTTGCTGCCATCCGGCAAGGTCAAGCCATACAGGCCGGCACACTTGGGAAAGACGTAGAACGCGCCCTCGGGGCTGGCGCAATCAATACCGTCAATGGCGTTGAGGGTTTGGACGATACGGTCCCGCCGCGCCTGAAAACGTTCACGGCTCTGCGTGACGAAATCTTGCGGACCAGTCAACGCCGCCAATGCCGCCGCCTGGCTCACCGAGCTTGGGTTGGATGTGCTTTGCGATTGCAGCTTGGTCATCGCCTTGATCAACGCCGCCGGCGCCCCGGCATAGCCAATTCGCCATCCGGTCATTGCATACGCTTTGGATACGCCATTCAGCGTCAGCGTGCGGTCCTTCAGGTCTGGCGCCACTTGCGCCAGCGTGTAGAACAATCGGCCGTCATAAAGCAGATGTTCATAAATGTCGTCCGTCAGAATCCAGACGTGCGGGTGCTTGCGCAAGACATCGGCCAAGGCCTGCAGGTCGGCTTGCGTGAAATTGGCACCACTGGGATTGTTCGGGCCATTCAAAATCAGCCAACGCGTGTTGGGC
The DNA here is from genome assembly GCF_049060505.1 of Achromobacter marplatensis. Lineage (GTDB taxonomy): Bacteria > Pseudomonadota > Gammaproteobacteria > Burkholderiales > Burkholderiaceae_B > Achromobacter > Achromobacter marplatensis_A. The sequence goes on along the minus strand of NZ_JBMGRB010000012.1, from coordinate 112,507 downwards.
GTGATCGCGCGTTCCAGTTCTTCCGCCTGCAAACGGAAGCCGTTTTCCGCACGCGTGTTGACGATCACCGGCGTGCCGTTGGCCAGCAAGGTGATGTCGGGGTAAGACACCCAATATGGCGCGGGCACGATCACTTCGTCGCCGGTATCGACGGTGGCCATGATGGCGTTAAAAATGATCTGCTTGGCGCCAGTGCTGACGATGATTTCGTCCAGCCCGTAATCCAGTCCGTTTTCACGCGCAAACTTGGCGCGGACGGCTTCACGCAACGCAGCCGTGCCGCCCACATCGGTGTAGCGCGTTTGGCCATCGTTCATGGCGCGATAGGCGGCCTCGCGAATGTGTGCCGGCGTATCAAAATCGGGTTCGCCCGAGGTCAGGCCGACAATGTCCCGGCCCTGGGCGCGCAGCATGCGGGCATGCTGGCCCGCCATCGAACTGGCTGAAGGCTTGATACGCTGAAGTCTTGCGGCGGTTTGCATGGTCCATCCGGGGTCTATTGAACAGTGGACACATTATGGATACGATCACTTTCCAGGCGGTAGCGACTAATCCGCATACCCCGCCATTCCAGATTGGCATGGGTTCCTGGACTTTCACGGCTCCCTCCCCATGAATCCAACCTTCAAACAACTCGAGGCGTTCTATCACAGCGCCAAGCTGGGTAGCCTGAGCGCCGCCGCGACGACGCTGCACACGACGCAGTCCGCGATCTCGAAGCGAGTCAGCGATCTGGAAGCCGAATTGGGCAAGCGCCTGCTCCATCGCGGCACCACCGGTATTGTCCTCACCCCCGACGGCGAACGCCTTTTGCCCATGGCCGAAGAGGCGCTGCGGCTGCGGTTGCGCATGGCTGAAGCGGCGGGCGGCTCGGCGCCGCTGGAAGGCAAGGTCCGCATCGGCGTCACCGAACTGACGGCGCTTAGCTGGCTGGGCCTGTTGATCAGCACCGTGGTGAAAGAGTGTCCCGGTTTGACCTTGGAGCCCAGCGTGGCGCCCGGCCTGCAGTTGATTGATCAACTGCGCCAACATGAACTGGATCTGGCCATCGTGCCAGGCACGTACTGGGGCGAGGACTTTCAACTGATGCCGGTGGGCGTCGTGGAGAATGTCTGGATGGCCAGCCCTTCGCTGGGCGTACCGGAAGGCCCCTTGAAGCCGGTGGATTTTGCGCTGTACCCCTTTCTTGAACAGTCCCACGATTCCAGCAAAAGCCTGTTCTATCGGCCCTGGCTGGAGGAACACGGGTTCCGGTTCAACCGCGTCTTCGCCAGCAACAGCCTGGCCGTGCTGGGGGAATTGACCATCGACGGTTTCGGCATCAGTCAGCTGTGCCCGGCGTATTTCCGGCCGGAACTGGAAGCCGGCCTGCTGAAGATTGTTCACAGCGTCCCCATGCCGCCGCCGATGATCTACAACGCGGTGTTTCACCAGGGCTCGCTCGATACGCGCGCCGAATACATCGCGCGGCGCGCGGCCAAGGTCTGCGACTTTTCGCGCCGCCGCAATGTGCCCGCCAGCGGCTTTTCCGGTCGGCCATAAGGCCCTATCGACCAGGGCCCCAAGTAAACCGAAATCCTTGCGCACCGTGTTCCCGGTATCGCACCGTGCGTTGACAAACCCCTTCCCGATGTCTTAGGATTCGGCCTCTTTTCCACCCCTTTTCATCTGAGTGCAACCGTGTCTGCCATCCGTCACTACGCCTAAACGCCGACGACTACCTCCCTGGTAATCGCGGTCTGCCTGCGCGCCCCGTGCTGCTCGACGCCTGAGTCTTGAGCGCATGCCATGGGGTCCAGGCGCGGTTCCAGGAAGCACACACCCCACTCGCTTTCCTTTCCCGTCCAGACTGCGTCGTCGGCTTTTCCATCCCATTGGAGAAGACCCCATGACGCAAGATTTCTGCGCTTACGCGCAATCGCTGGACCTGTTTCGCTACCCCCGCACGCCCCACCTGGAAGGCTCGCGCCTGCAAGACGGCGACGAAGGCCACGACCACGTGCCGTACCGCCAGTTGGCCGGCCTGCACCTGGTCGTCGAAGAAAAACTCGACGGCGCGAACACCGGCATCAGCTTCAGCCCATCGGGCGAACTGCTGCTGCAATCGCGCGGCCACTATTTGGTGGGCGGCGGCCGCGAACGGCAATTCAGTTTCGTAAAAGCCTGGGCCGCGGCGCACACCGGCTGGCTGCTTGAGCGCCTGGAGGATCGCTACGTGATGTATGGCGAAACGCTGTCGAAGAAACACTCGGTTTTCTACGACGCCTTGCCGCACCATTTTTTCGAGTTCGATGTCCTGGATCGTCACAGCGGCGAATTCCTGTCCACCGACGCGCGCCGCGCCTTGCTGGCGGATGGCCCCGTGCTGTCCGTGCCGGTGCTGTATGAAGGCGTGGCGCCGCCCAGGCTTGACACGTTAAAGGCCCTGCTGCGGCCGTCGCTGGCCAAGACCGCAGACTGGCGCAAGGCATTTGAAGCCACCGTGCTGCGAGAAGGCCTGGACCTGCAACGCGCCTGGAAGCAATGCGACAAATCGGACCTGTCGGAAGGCCTGTACGTCAAAGTGGAAGCCGACGGCAGGACGACCGCCCGCTACAAGTGGGTACGACGAGATTTCGTGCAGGCCATTCTGGATTCGGACAAACACCATTCCGAACAGCCCTACGTGCCCAACCAGTTGACGCCCGGCGTTGACCTCTACGCGCCGCGTCTCGCGGTGGACTGGGACACGCTGCGCAGCGCCGCCGGACAATAAGGAATAAATCATGCAATACGAAGCACTGCGGGCACTTACGCCGGCTCCGGGCAAGGCGCCGGATTTCAACGCCTGCCTGGCGGCATTTCCCGCGCTGGAGCTGGCCAAGACCACGCCGCAAGACCCGCGCTATCACGGCGAGGGCGATGTCTGGACCCATACGAAAATGGTGATGGAAGCGCTGCTGGCATTGCCGCAATACCAGGCGGCGGATCGAGCCGACCAGGAAATCGTATTTCTTGCCGCGCTGCTGCACGACATCGCCAAGCACAGCACGACCGTCATCGATCCGATCACCGGCGCCATCGGCCAACCCGGCCACTCCCGCAAGGGCGCCATCGACGCGCGTATCGCGCTGTGGGATGCGGGCGTGCCCTTTGCCGTGCGCGAGGCCGTGTGCAGGTTGATCGCGGTGCATCAGGTGCCGTTCTTCGCGCTGGAGGGCTCGCGCCGTGGCAAGACGCCCGAGTTCATCGTGCGGGAACTGTCCTGGCAGGTCGACATTCCATTGCTGGCCATGCTTGCCGAAGCCGACATGCGTGGACGCATCTGCCCGGACGGTCAGCGCGTACTGGACAACATCGCGCTGTTCTGCGAACTGGCGCGCGACGAACGGTGCTTTGGCCAGCCACGCGCCTTCGCCGATGCCCATACCGCGGTCAGCTACTTTCGTGGCGCCGACGTGCATCCCGATTACCCGCTATTTCAGGAACCTGGATCGCGGGTGGTGGTGATGTCGGGGCTGCCCGCGTCGGGCAAGAACACCTGGGTGGCCCGGCATCATCCCGAGCTGCCAGTGATTTCGTTCGATGATGCGCGGGAAGAGCTTGGCCTGCGCCACGGCAAGAATGAGGGCATGGTGGCGCACCTGGCTATTGACCGAGCCCGCGAACTGCTGCGGCGCAAGGCGCCCTTCGTCTGGAACGCCACCCACCTTAGCGAACTGATGCGCAAGAAAACGCTGGATCTGCTGTATTCCTATCATGCGCAAGTTGAACTGGTTTATCTGGAGCAGCCGCGCGCCGAACTGCTGCGCCGGAACACCCGGCGCGATACGTCTCTGTCGAACAAGACGTTAACCAGCATGCTGCACCGCTGGGACCTGCCGCTGCCCACCGAGGCGCATCGGGTGACGTATGCGGTATGACCCCGGGGCGGCGTGCCCGTGATCGGGCGCCCCGCCCGGGCGTCCGCCCAGTGGGCGGTGGATTCGTCTGGAATTTCGGCGTAGAGTCATTGTTTCCCTACTGATCGGACGCGTTTTTTCCGCAGAACCCCGAGATGGGCATGGATGCTGCCGCAGGTTCGCCCAGCCATCCCGGATAGACCGTCACCCCCGCCCCTACGGAGACCCCATGGCTGATTACCCGAATACCCTTCTTCTGATCGACAACGAATGGCGCGAAGCGAAAGGCGGCGCGCGTATTGATGTCGTGAACCCCGCCACCGGCCAGAAGATCGGCCAAGTGGCCCATGCCAAGCGCGAAGACCTGGACTTGGCCCTGGCCGCCGCGCAGCGCGGGTTTGAAACCTGGCGCGACACCTCGGCCCACGAACGTTGCGCCGTCATGCGCCGCGCGGCCGCCCTGTTGCGCGAACGCGCGGATTCGGTGGCTCGGCTGCTCACGCAGGAACAAGGCAAGCCCCTGGCCGAGGCGCGCGGCGAAGTGCTGGCTGGCGCCGAGATCATCGACTGGTTCGCCAACGAGGCGCTGCGTGTCTATGGCCGCATCGTGCCGTCGCGCAACCCGCTGGCGCAGCAATTGGTCATCAAGGAACCCGTCGGCCCGGTCGCCGCGTTCACGCCGTGGAACTTCCCGGTCAACCAGATCGTTCGCAAGCTGGGCGCCGCGCTAGCCACGGGCTGCTCCTTCCTGGTGAAGGCGCCCGAAGAGACCCCCGCGTCTCCCGCCGCCCTGCTCAACTGCTTTGTCGACGCCGGCATCCCCAAGGGCGTGCTGGGCCTGGTCTTCGGGTCGCCCGCCGAGATTTCCAGCTACCTGATCCCGCATCCGGTGATCCGCAAGGTCACGTTCACCGGTTCGACCCCGGTCGGCAAGGAACTGGCCGCGCTGGCCGGCCGCCACATGAAGCGCGTCACGATGGAACTGGGCGGCCACGCGCCGGTGATCGTGGCCGAGGACGCCGACGTCGAACTCGCCGTGAAATGCTCCGGCGGCGCCAAGTTCCGCAACGCGGGCCAAGTCTGCATTTCGCCGACGCGCTTCCTGGTGCACAAGAACGTCAAGGCCGCTTTCGAGCAAGCCTTCGTCGCCCACGCCGAAAAGCTCAAGCTGGGCGACGGCCTGACCGAAGGCACGACGCTTGGCCCCTTGGCCAATGACCGTCGCCTGGTGGCCATGGACAAGATCGTCAAAAACGCCAGCGAAAAGGGTGCGCGCATCGCCACGGGCGGCGCACGGATCGGTGGCGCCGGCAATTTCTTCGCGCCCACGATCCTTACCGACGTCCCGCTTGACGCCGACATCTTCAACGAAGAACCGTTCGGTCCGATCGCCGCGATCCGCAGCTTCGAAACGCTGGACGAGGCCATCCAGGAAGCCAATCGCCTGCCGTTCGGCCTGTCCGCCTATGGCTTTACCAAGTCGATCAAGACGGCGCACGAGCTATCGCGCCGCCTTGAAGTGGGCATGCTCTGGGTCAACCAGCCCGCCACCCCGTCCGCCGAACTCCCGTTCGGTGGCGTGAAGGATTCCGGCTACGGCTCCGAGGGCGGCCCGGAAGCGCTTGAGGCCTATCTGGTGACGAAGGCGGTTTCCATCGTCGGCGTCTGATATTGCCCGCACGCCATCGGTTCGGCGCCGCGCCGGACCGGTGGCGCGGCCACTGCCCGCCCGCTTCCCTGCCGGCCGCATCGGCCGTGTAGCGCGTTATCCCCATAAGCCCCGCACGTGAAGCGCCCCCAAGAAGCGGGGCGGTCGGTTCACGTGCGGGGCTTATTTATTGTGGGCGATGCCGGCAAGCGCCACGCTTGACAAGGCCGCCTGCCCCCCAGACCATACGCGGATCCCCTCTTTTCCTTCTTCGCATGGCTGCATCCCATTCCGACATCGCCGCCCTGGCCCGGGCGTCGCAAGACCTGTACGCGACGGTGCGCCGCGACGCGCCACTAGTACAGTGCCTGACCAATTTCGTGTCCATGAACATCGCCGCCAACGTGCTGCTGGCGATGGGCGCGTCGCCCGCCATGGTGCATGCCGCCGAAGAAGCGCCGGAGTTCGCGCGCATCGCTGGCGCCGTCGTGATCAATATCGGCACGCTGTCGGCGCCCTGGCTGGACAGCATGCTGGCGACGGCGGACAGCGCCCGCCAGGCTGGCATCCCGTGGGTGCTGGACCCGGTCGCCCACCACGCCACCGCCTTCCGCCGCGATGCCGTGCAACGCCTGCTGGCCTTGCAGCCCGCCATCATCCGCGGCAATGCTTCCGAGATCATCGCGCTGGCCGGCGGCCAAAGCGCCGGCAAGGGCGTGGACGCGCGCGACGCCGTGGCGCAGGCCGAGCAATCCGCGCGGGCCATCGCCACCGCCCATCGGACGGTCGTAGCCGTGACCGGCGAAACGGACTACGTCACCGATGGCCAGCGCGCCGTGCGGGTGACGGGCGGCTCCGCGCTGATGCCGCGCGTGACCGCCACCGGCTGCGCGCTGACGGCGCTGGTCGGCGCCTTCGCGGCAGTGTCCAAGGACGATCCGTACACCGCGGCCGTCGCCGCGCTGTCCTGCTTCGGCATTGCGGGCCAGCGCGCCGGCGCCTTGGCGGACGGGCCGGGTTCCTTCGCCTGGCGATTCCTGGATGCGCTGGCCGCCCTGGAAATCGACAGCCTGACGCAGGAATCGCCGTTGCGCTGACGCCTACATCCGATACTGCAAGCTCAGCATCGCGTTGCGCGGCGCGCCCGGCATGTTCAGGTTCGGGCTGCTGCCATGCCCCGATACGATGTACCCGGCATCGAACAGGTTGTACACGTTCAGTTGCACGGCATACGGCCCCTTGCGCCACCACGCGGCGGCATCCGCCGTCACATAGCCCGGCAACGTGACCGTGTTGCCGGGGTTGGCGAAGCGCGCGCCCACCAGATTCAGGCCGGCGCCCGCGCCAAACCCTTCGCCCAGGTCTTTGGTTACCCAGATGTTGGCGGCATGGCGCGGCGTCAATGTGGCGCGCTTGCCCTCCACGTTCTGCCCCGCGTCGCGCGCGACCGACTTGGTGACGCGCGCATCCAGGTAGGCGTAGCCAAGCATGGCGCGCCAGCCGTTGGACAGGTCGCCCGACAGCGTCCATTCCGCGCCATCGGTCCGCTGCGTGCCCACCGGCACTAACGTATTGGTGACGGGATTGTTCACCTTGATGTCGGTGCGTTCCAGGCGGAAGACGGACACGGTCGTCGACAGCTTGCCGTCCAGGAAATCGTACTTGGCGCCGACCTCATAGTTGGTTGTCTTTTCGGGCGCCAAGTCCGCGTTGTTGGCCGCCAGCGAGAACGCTTCGCCGGAAGGTTGGTAAGACTGGCTCCACGAGACGTAGTACGACTGCACGGCATCCGGTTGGAACACCAGCCCCAGGCGCGGGCTCCAGTTGGAATCCGTGCGGGCCAAGTCCGTGCCGTTGCGACGGTCTTCGGTCTTCTGTTCAAAACGGTCGTGCCGCACGCCAGCCAGCACTTTCCAGTGATCCCCCAGCGACACCATGTCCTGCACGTACAGGCCCAGCGTGTTGAAACGGCCCAGGTTGTTCGTGCCAGGATTGCCCGGCACCTGCAATGGCAAGGTCGGCAGCACTGGATCAAACAGATTGACCGTGGCCACGGCATTGGCCGAATAGTTGACCAGGTTTTTGTTCTGCTGACCCACTTCCACGCCATACAAGATGTCGTGGCGCACGGAACCCCATTGGGCGCGCTGCATCAGTTCGGTCTGGTTGGTCCAGCCATGTTCGTCGCGCAGCACGTTGGACCGGTTCAGCGTTACCGTTTGGGCGGCTTCGTTCACGACGCCGGGCAGCGTGTTGTTGCGGTTGAGCGTGTAGTGGTAGTAGCGCGTGGCGTTTCGCACCGACCAGTTTTCGTTGAAGCGGTGGTTCAGCGTGGCCGCGTAGGACTGGACGCGTGCCTGCGAATAATCCACGTCGCGGGCGTTCTCGGCGCCGTAGTACGTGGACGGGTCCACATCCACGGGCCGGCCGCGATAAGCCGGAATGCCGAAGTCCGTGATGCGGCGGTCTTCCAGGAATTCGGTCTGGAGCAGAAGGGTCGTGTCTTCGCCCAGCCGCAACTGGGCCGACGGCGCGATGGCCTTGCGGTCCAGGAATTGCTTGTCGCGATAGCTATCGCCCTTCTCGACCGCACCCGTCAGGCGCCACGCCATGCTGCCGCTTTCGTTAGCGCGGCCCAGGTCCACATCCAGCCGGCGGTCGTTCCATCCGCCGTAGCTCAGGCCCACCTGCGAGATGTCTTCGCCCGGCTTCTTGGTGATGCGGTTGATCAAGCCCCCGGACGAGCCCCGGCCATACAGCACCGCGGCCGGGCCCTTGATGACGTCGACGCGTTCGACATTGGACAGATCGCGGAAATACAGCGCGTCGTCGCGGAAGCCATCGACGAACTGGTCGGCAATAGCGGTGAAGCCACGGATCGACACCTGATCGCGCTGGCCGTCGCCAGTCGAAAAGCTAACGCCCGGCACGTTCTTCAACGCGTCCTGCATCGACATCGCGTGCTGATCGCGCATGACTTCAGCCGGCACCACGTTCACCGTCTGCGGAATATCGCGCAGCGGCGCGTCGATCTTGGTGGCGCTGGTGGAATCGGGCGGGTTGTAGCTTGTTTGCGCATCGTCGCTACCGACCACGCTGACGGCGGGCAAGGTCGGCGTATTGGATTGGCCGTGGGCGGGGGCCGGGCTGGCAAGGGGCGCCAGGGCAAGTAGTGCTGCGGAGAGGGATCGAGGGGCGTGCATGGCCGTGACAGGTCTTTCTGAAGTCGTTTGAAATGGAACGAAGCGCCATTTTCTTGACAATGAGAATCACTCGCAATTTTTTTATCGTTTCGTTGCACGGCGGCCACGATAAATGAGACAGGCATCCCATTCAGCTCTCTGTCAGGCGCTCTATGCCACCCGTGCGCGAACCCGGCTCGTCTGCCCTGGACGCCATGTCACCACCGAGTCACACACTGTCCCCAAAATCGATTTCCTTCAAACCCGGAGGAATGACGGTGAAGCCACACATACGAAAACTCTTTGCACTGTCCGCCAGCCTGGCGCTTGCGGCCGGCTTGGCTGGCTGCGGCGGCGATGACGACGACGATGACGCGGACACGGGCACGGGCACGCCCCCGCCCGAAGTCAGCGTGCCCCAAGGCGCCGCGATGGACCTGGCAATTCTTGCCACCACCGACCTGCACGCCAACGTGCTGGGCTACGACTACTACAAGCTGACGGAAGACAAGAGCTATGGCGTGGACCGGACCGCCACCCTGATTGCCAACGCTCGCAAGCAGCACGCCAACACGTTGTTGTTCGATAACGGCGACACCATCCAGGGCACCGCCCTGTCCGACTACCAGGCGCTGGTATCGCCCGTGCAGTGCTCGGACATGATCGCCATCTACAAGCAGATGAAGCTGCTGGCCTATGACGCGGGCACGATGGGCAACCACGAATTCAACTATGGCCTGCCCTTCCTGTCGCAGATCACGAACGTGGACTTTGGCCTGGCCGGCATCGGCAAGGGCACGGCACAGACCAACCCGGCGGGCGCCAAGGATTGCGCGGCGCCCGGCTTCCCCTTCGTGTCGGCCAACGTGGTGTCGGCGGCCAGCAAGCAGCCCATTTTCAAGCCCTGGGTATTGCTGGAAAAGACCTTTAAGGCCACGGACGCCAGCGGCAAGACGATCGACGTGCCGTTGAAAGTCGGCGTCATCGGTTTCGCGCCCCCACCCATCCTGCAATGGGACAAGGCCAACCTGGAAGGCCACGTCGAAGTCACCGGCTGGAAGGAAACCGCGCAGCGCTTCGTGCCCGAGATGAAGGCGGCGGGCGCCGATCTGATCGTGGCGTTGGCGCATGGCGGCATCGACATGAAGACTGCCTACAGCCCGTCAATGGAGAATGGCGCCGGCTATCTGAGCCAGGTCCCGGGAATCGATGCGCTGATCACCGGCCACCAGCACTTGTTGTTCCCCGACACCAGCGCCACGTCGCCGTTCCGGGGGCAGGCCGGCATCGACCTGGAGAAAGGCCTGATCAATGGCGTGCCGGCGGTGCAGGCCGGCCAATGGGGCAACAACCTGGGCCAGATCACGCTGAAGCTCTCGTATGACAAGGGCTGGAAGGTGCAGAAGGACGCCACCACTGTCCAACGCATCTCCACGCGCCTGACCGCGCAAAGCGGCGCCACGCCGGCAACCTATGTCGCCTCGGACGCCGCCGTGCAGCAACTGGTGCAAGCCGAGCACGCCGCCACGATCGCCTACGTGAAAACGCCGATCGGGCAAAGCCAGTTCGACATGGCCACCTACTACGCGCTGACGGGCGACGTGTCGGCCTTGCAGATCGTGAACATGGCGCAGATCGACTATCTGACGGATTACATCGCCAAGAACAACCCGTCGTATGGCAACCTGCCCATCCTGTCGGCCGCCGCACCGTTCAAGGGCGGGCGCAACGGCCCGGGTGACTTCACCTTCGTGAAGCAGGGCAATGTGGCGATCAACAACGCCGCGGATCTCTACCTGTACCCCAACACGCTGCAGGTCGTGCGGGTCACGGGCGACACCGTCCGCCTGTGGCTGGAAAAGACGGCCGAACAGTTCAAGCAGATCGACCCCGCCCAGGTTGCCCCGCAAGACCTCGTCGACACCAGCTTCCCCACGTTCAACTTCGACGTGCTGTACGCGGCGGGCAACGCGCTGAAGTACCAGATCGACGTCAGCCAGCCCAAGGGTTCGCGCATTTCGGGGCTGACCTATCAGGGCGCGCCGCTGGACCCTGCCGCGCAGTTCCTGGTCGTCACCAACAACTACCGCGCCAGCGGCGGCGGCGATTTCCCGGGTTTGGCGGGCGGCAAGGGCGACATCGTGCTGCAAGCCCCGGACGCCAGCCGGGACGTGCTGATCAACTACATCAAGAAGAACCCCACGCTGGACCTGGCCACCTATGGCCTGGACCGCAGCTGGCGCTTCAAGCAATTGGGCGCGCTGGCCGGCCCCGTCCTGTTCTGGTCCGTCCCCGGCACCTTGCCCATGGCCGTGGCCCATGGCGTTACCAACGTGTCGGTGCATGACGCCACGCCGGACGCCACGACGCAGCTGTCGCGCTACGCCGTCGATCTGAGCCAGTAAGCGCACCTGCTGGCCCCTGGGGTGCCCGAATGCCGGGGCGCCCCAGGCCCATTTTCGGGCGAGTAGACATTTAAATGACAGCTTAGGGTGCTTACAATACCGCTGTTGCGTCGCAACATTTCAGCGAATCCCCTCTTTTAGTCACATGTCCCACCCTGCTTCCCCGCAGCACCGGCCCGCGCTGGTGCTGCTTGCCCTTGCTGTCGGCAGCTTCGCCATCGGAACCACCGAGTTCGCCACGATGAGCCTGCTGCCCTATTTCTCCCAGTCGCTGGGCATCGACGCGCCCACCGCGGGCCACGTCATCAGCGCCTATGCGCTGGGCGTGGTGGTCGGCGCGCCGATTCTTGCCGTGCTTGGCGCCAAGATGCCTCGCCGCCGGTTGCTGATCGCGTTGATGGGCCTGTTCGCCGTCGGCAACGGTCTAAGCGCGATTGCGCCCGACTACCATTGGATGCTGTTTTTCCGCTTTCTAAGCGGGCTGCCGCACGGCGCGTACTTCGGCATCGCGTCGCTGGTGGCCAGTTCGCTGGTGCCCGCCAACCGCCGCACCGTGGCCGTGGGCCGCGTCTTCCTGGGCCTGACGGTGGCGACCATCGTGGGGGTGCCGATGGCCAACTGGCTGGGCCAGGTCATCGGCTGGCGCTGGAGCTTCGGCCTGGTGTCCTTGCTGGCGCTGCTGACCATGATCAGCGTGGCGGTCTACGCGCCCGACACGCCGGCGGACCACAAGGCCAGCCCGCTGCGCGAACTAAGCGCGCTGGGCCGCGGCCAGGTCTGGATCACGCTGGCGATCGGGGCGGTAGGCTTCGGCGGCCTGTTCTCGATCTACACCTATCTGGCTGACACGTTGACCGCCGTCACGCACGTGGCGCCCACGACGGTGCCGTTCGTGCTCAGCGCGTTCGGCGTCGGCCTGACGGTGGGCAACATGGTGGTGCCGGTCTTTGCCGACCGCGCGGTCATGCGCACCGCCGGCCTGTTGCTGCTGTGGTCTGCCGTGGTGCTGGCGCTGTTCCCGCTGATGGCGCATAACGTCTGGCTGATCACGCTGAACGTGTTTCTGGTCGGCGTGGGCGGTGCGCTGGGCACCGTGCTGCAGACGCGCCTGATGGATGTCGCGGGCGATGCCCAGGGGCTGGCCGCGGCGCTGAACCACTCGGCCTTCAATACCGCCAACGCGCTGGGGCCATTCCTGGGCGGCCTGGCGATCGCCGCGGGTTTCGGCTGGACTTCCACCGGGTGGGTGGGCAGCCTGCTGGCCATCGGCAGCATGCCCTTGTGGCTGTGGGCCGTCATGCTGGAACGCCGCCACCGCGCCGCGGGTCAAGCCCGCCTGGTCGCCAGCGCGGATACCGCACGCTGATTACGCCAGCCGGGCCGGCGGCATTGCGTTGAAAAACCGCTTCTAACGGTAATACACGCAAATCCGCTTGCCGCCGATGTCGTGGACATCGATCGGCAATTCGTACAAGGGGCTCAGCACGTCGGAACGGATCAATTCCGCCGGCGTGCCCAGATGCGCGATACGCCCCTGCCGCATCGCCACGATCCGGTCCGCATAGCTGGACGCGAAATTGATGTCGTGCAGCACCAGCACCACCGTCTTGCCCAGTTCGTCGGCCGCGCGGCGCAAGGTGCCCATCATGGCCACCGCATGCTTCATGTCCAGGCTGTTCAGCGGTTCGTCCAGCAGCACGTAGCGCGTGTCCTGGCACAGCACCATCGCCACGAACGCGCGCTGGCGCTGGCCGCCGGACATTTCATCCAGGTAACGGTCCGCCAACGGTTCCAGGTCCAGATAGGCGATGGCCCGATCGATGTGCGCCTTGTCTTCAAGCGTCAGGCGCCCGCCGGTATGCGGGTAGCGCCCAAAGGCGACCAGGTCTCGCACCGTCAGCCGCAGCGGCAAGTGATTATCCTGGCGCAGGATGGACAGCCGGCGCGCCAGTTCGCGGCTGTCGGCGGTCGTCACGTCCAGCCCGTCCACCCGGACGCGCCCGGCCGACATCGGCAGCAGGCGGCTGATCATCGACAGCAGCGTCGATTTGCCGGCGCCGTTCGGCCCGATGATGGCGGTGACCCCATTGGCCGGCAGCTCCAGGTTGACGTCGTCGACGACCACGCTGTCGCCATATTGCTTGCTGAGTTGTCGAATTTCTATCATCGGCGCCCCTTGCGCAGGATCAGGAAGAGGAACATCACGCCGCCCACGAATTCGATCACCACGCTGACCGTCGTGTTCAGGCCCAGCACGCGTTCCAGCAACGTCTGGCCGCCCACCAGGAAAATGACGCTCAGGAAGGTGGCCGCGGGAATCGTGTACCGGTGTTTGTCGGACCCCATCGCCCGATACGCCAGGTTGCTGACCAGCAGGCCGAAGAAGGTCACGGGCCCCACCAGCGCCGTCGACACGGACACCAGCACGGCAATCGCGGCCAGGGTCAGCATCAGGCTGCGGCGGTAATCCACCCCCAGGTTCAACGCGATCTCGCGGCCCAAGGCCAGTACATCGTAGCGATGGCGCATGCGCCAGAGCAGCAAGGTCGCCACGCACACCGCGCCCAACGCAATCGGCAGCAGCGCCACGCGCACCGAATTGAAGCTGGCGAACATGCGGTCCTGCAGCACCAGGAACTCGTTGGGATCGATCAGCCTCACCACGAAATTGGACAGGCTGCGAAACAGCAGCCCGAAAACGATGCCCACCAGCATCATCAGGTGCAGACTGCGCACCGCATCCGAAAACAGCCAGCGAAACAGCACGCAGGCAAAGGCGGTCATGGCGCCGACTTCCAGCATGAAGGCCGCCACTGGATGGTTCGCGGCGGCCGCCGCCCGCCCGAAACCGAATACGACGACGGCCTGGATCAGCAGATACAGCGAATCGAAGCCCATGATCGCGGGCGTCAGGATGCGGTTGTGCGTGATGGTCTGAAACAGCACCGACGACACCGCCACGGCATACGCCACCAACAACATCGCCGCCAGTTTGCCGCCGCGAAACGGAATCACGAACGACCACTGGCCGTTGGCGCCCAAGGTCATGAACGCGACGATGCACGCCAGGGCCGCCGCGCCCAGCCACATCAGACGCAGGGGCTGCGGCGCGGGTCGGGCCGGTTGCCCGGCAGCGGCAAGCAAGGTATCAGCCAAGGCGGTTCCTCCGCGTGCGCAGCAGCCACAGGAACAGGATGCTGCCCAGCACGCCCACGACCGTGCCTATCGGGATTTCGTAGGGGTGGATCACCAGCCGGCCGATGATGTCGCAGGCCAGCACGAAGACGCCGCCCAGCGCGGCCACCCAGGGGATGGACCGGCGCATGTTGTCGCCCAGCACCAGGCTGACCGCGTTGGGCACGATCAGGCCCAGGAACGGAATGCCGCCCGCCGTCACCACCACCACGGCAGAAATCGCGGACACGATCAGCAGGCCGACGAAGGTCAAGCGGGCGTGATTCAGCCCCAGGTTGGAGGCGAACTCCCGGCCCATGCCCGCCACGGTATAGCGGTCGGCCGCCGCATAGGCCGCGCAGGCCAGCGCAAAACCGATCCACAACAACTCATAGCGGCCGCGCAACACGCCCGAGAAGTCGCCCGTGGTCCAGGCTTGCAGCGATTGCAGAAGGTCGAACCGGAACGCCACGAAAGTCGTCATGGCATGGATCACGCCCCCCAGGATCAAGCCGATCAGCGGAACAATGAAGGGCGTGCGCAACGGCACGCGGCGCAGCAGCGCCAGGAACAGCAACGTGCCCGCCAGCGCAAAAGCCGTGGCGGTCAGCATCTTGCCGATCACCGGCGTGTCGGGCGCCAGCAAGGTGATCACCAGGATGCCCAGCGTGGCGGACTCAACCGTGCCGGCCGTCGTGGGTTCGACGAAGCGGTTGCGCACCAGCATCTGCATGATCAGGCCTGCCACCGCCAGCGACATGCCGGCCAGCAGCAGCGCCAGGGTGCGCGGCACGCGGCTGACCATCAGAAATCGCCAGGCGCGTTCGGCATCCTCGCCCCCGCCCCACAGCGCGGCCACCGACAACTGCCCTGCGCCCAGGCTGACGCTGGCCGCACATAGCGCCGCCAACAGGGCCAGCACCACAGTCAGGCCGCCCCAACCGCTGATCGCGTGCCGCCAGTTCACCGGCGGCCCCTCCGTGCAACACACATGCCGCTTACTTTCCTTCTGCCAGCGCCGCGGAAATTTCGTCCACGTTTTGCTGCATGGACGTCAGGCCGGCGCTACCCAGCAAATACCAATTGAAGCCGTTCAGGTACACCACGCGCTTGTTCTTCCACGCTTTGGTGGCACGCACCAGGTCGTTGTCCAGCATGCGCTGCGCCGACACGCCTTCGCGGCCGATCGCGGCGTCGCGGTCGATGACGAACAGCCAGTCGGGATCCGTCTGCGCGATGAATTCGAACGAAATCGCCTGGCCGTGGTTCGACACGTTCAGGCCGGTCGCGGCGGGTTTCACGCCAAACGCGTCATGGATCACGCCAAAGCGAGAGCCGGGGCCATAGGCGCTCATCTTGCCGCCCGTCGTCAGCACGATCAGCGCCGTGCCGGCGGTCGCCGCCTGGCCATGCAACGCCGCAATCGACGCCCGCAACGCGTCCAGCTTCAGCTTGGCCTGCGGCTGCTTGCCATAGATGGCCGCCAGCGTCTCGGTACTGCGCGTCACGCTGCCGACCAGGTCTTTCGGATCGGCGGTCAGGTCGACGGTGGGCGCGAGCCTGGTCAATTCGTCATACTTCGGCGCCGACCGCCCGGCCACAAAGATCACCTGCGGCTGGGCGGCATGGATGACCTCGTAGTTCGGCTCGAACAGCGAGCCAACTTTCAAGTAACGCGCGTCGGCGTACTGGGCCAGCTGGGGCGGCAGCTTGGCGACAGACGGCACGCCCATCACGTCGATGCCCAGCGCGTGCATCGTGTCCAGCACGGCCATGTCCATCACGACGGTCTTCGTCGGACTGGCCGGCACGGCGGTCTCGCCGCGCGCATGCTTGACCGGGATCGTAGCGCCGGCGGCGCACACTGCCGTGGCCGCTCCCATCGCCAAGGCGACGCCGGCCTGGATCAGCCAGCGGCGGGCACCGCCCTTGTGTTTTTGCATGGTCATACGCACCTCTTCGTGTTGCGGGGGACGCAAGCGTCCCCCTCGTGCCTCAAGATCAGAACTTCACGCCCACGCCCAACCAATAGCGGCGGCCGTCTTCCACGAACTCGTAATCGTCGTAGGTGACCTGTTTGTCGAACAGGTTGTAGATGCCCGCATACACCGACACTGTCTTGTTCACGGCATACGAACCGCCAAGATCCACAAAGGTGTAGGACGGCGCAATGAACGAGGAAGACGACGCGCTGGTGATCGGCTGGCTTTCCTTGCCGCGGTAGTTCAGGCGGGCCCAGGCTTGCAGCGCGTCCGACGCCTGCCAGTTCACGGTGGTGGTGAACAGATGCTTGGGCAACTGGTTCAGGGGCTGGCCCTGGTATTGGCCCGACTTCTGCTCCGACTTGGTGAACGTGTAGCTGCTGGTCAGCGACCAGTCACGGCCCAGCGGCAACTTCAGATTGGCTTCCACGCCGCGCGACACCGCCTTGTCCACGTTCATGTAGGTGGTGGGGCTGGCGCCGAACTGGTTCGGGCCTTCGGGGCATTGCGAGGCCGGGCAACCCACGCGGGTGATCTTGTCCTTGAAATCGTTGTTGAACACGGTCAGGCCGGCGTTGAAGCCTTCACCGTCGTCATACAGAATGCCGATTTCCTCGGTCACCGATTTTTCAGGCGTCAGGTCCGGGTTGCCGTACATGTTGCCGCCGCGGCTGACCTGCCCCCAGCCCGCCACCGTCTGGCGCAGGTCGGGCGCGCGAAAGCCGGTCGATACCCCGCCCTTCAGCGTCCACCGCTCGGCCATTTGCCACACGCCGTACAGGCGCGGGCTGAAGTGTGTGCCGAAATTCTCGTCCTCGTCCATGCGCAGGCCGGCCGTGACGGCAAAACTGTCGGTCAGGCGCCACTCGTCTTCGGCGAACAACGCCCATTGGTAGCGGTCGATCTTGTTGGGGCCGCCCGCCAACTGGTTGCCGGTCTGGTCGTTCAGGCGCTGGCTGAGGTAGGTGCCGCCCAGGGTCAGCATGTGCGAGCCCAGCGGCAGCGTCCAGCTGGATTGCAGGTTCAGATTCTTGATCTTCATCTGCCGCGAACGGTTGTCGAACTCTTCCTGCTGCACATAGCTGTCCGACACGGCCCAGCCCCAGCGCCCCGTGTGCGACAGCGCCCATTTGTTGCTGCGGTAATCGGTTTCCGACGATGCGGGGCAGCCGTTGCGGCCGCATGCGACGCCCGGCGGTTGCGGCGCGACCGTCTTGCCCAGCGTGTTCTCGTACTTCTGGCGCATGGTCGTGCCTTCCAGCACGATGTCGTGGTTACGGTTGGGCGTCAGCGCCAGTTTGGCGGTCACGCTGTCCGAATTGCGCTTGCGAAAGCCGTTGACGATATCGTCTTCATCCCGCTGCGACGACTGCCCGTAGATCTGCAAGCCCAGCAGGTCGGTCTTGATGGGCCCGGACAGGTAGAAATTGCCCTGGTAGATGTCGCCCGACTTATTGCTTTCCTGGATGGTGGTGTCCAGGCGGATTTCGCCGCCCCATTCGTTGGGCACCTTGCGGGTGATGATGTTGATCACCCCGCCCATGGCGTCCGAGCCATACAGGGACGACATCGGGCCGCGCACGACTTCAATCCGTTCGATGGCGGCCAGCGGCGGCGTCCAGCCGCCTTCCACGCCGGCGGAATCCGAGTTGGTGCGCGTTTCCCGCGAGCTCTGGCGCTTGCCGTCGATCAGGATCAGCGTGTATTGCGGGCCCATGCCGCGCAGGCTGATGTCCTGGCGGTCTCCCCCGCCCGTGATGATGACGCCCGGCACCTCCAGCAGCGCGTCGTTCACGTCGCGGTAGAGCTTCTTGTCCAGGTCGTCGCGGGTAATCACGCTGATCGACGCCGGGGCGTCCTTGATCTGCTGTTCGAATCCGCTGGCGGTCACCACGACGGTTTCCATCGTTTTCGGGGAATCGCTTGCCTGCGCCCAAACCGCCGCCGGGCTCACGCCCAGTCCCGCCGCGCAAAGCGCCGCCGCCAACCGCGTGCGCGATACCCGAATGCGGCCGCCCAAGGCCAGATCGTTGCTGCTCATGATTCCGCTTTCTCCCGTACCGGACCCGCGGCGCACCCTGCGTGCGACACTAAGCCCGCCTCTTATTTCTTAATGAAAACTATTCTCATATTAGAATTGAGGCTGTTGGAGCCGGGCAAACGCCTTTCCACAACTTTTATCTTCTTCGCACTTCTTGACACTCGGCGGCTTGGCGATGCGCCAGACTACCGGGTGCTGGACACTCAATACGGATGCCTTTTTCTCATTCCGCGGTCGCGCACCGCATCCTGCTGATCGACGACGATGTCGAGCTTGCACAGATGCTGCGCGAATACCTCGAACCGAATCACAGCCTGCTGACGCTGGCCCACACGGGCGCCCACGGCGTTGCCTTGCTGGCGCAACACGATTACGACCTGGTGCTGCTAGACCTGATGCTGCCGGACGGCAGCGGGCTGGACCTGCTCAAGCATTACCGCCGGCGTTCGCGCCGCCCCGTCATCATGTTCACGGCCCACGGCGGCGAGACCGACCGCGTGCTGGGGCTGGAATTCGGCGCCGACGACTACCTGGCCAAACCCTTCAGCCCCCGCGAGCTCAAGGCCCGCATCACGGCGGTGCTGCGGCGCTTTGAAGACGCGCCGGAAGCCATCACGCCATGCCTGACGCTGGGCGCATTGACGCTGGACCCCGCCAGCGGCCGGGTCCGGCTGAACGGCGAAGACGTCCTGCTGACGGGGGCTGAACAGCGCATTCTGGAACTGCTGATGCGCGCTCCCGGGCAAGTGGCCACCCGCGAACAGATCGGCATGTACGCGTTGGGACGCCGGCCGGAACGTTACGACCGCAGCATCGACACCCACATCAGCACACTGCGCAAGAAGCTGCGCCTGGGCACGTCCGGCGATACGCTGTCGATCCGCAACCTGCGCGGGCTGGGCTATGTGCTGGCGGGCGCGGCCTGATGCCCTGGCTGATACCCACTCGGTCGCTGTTCTGGCGCGCGTTCCTGACCTTCTGGGGCGCCATGGCCATCATCCTGGTGTGCGGCATGCTGTTCACCGCGACGGTCGCCTGGTATCGCATCAATTCGCTGGACGGCCTGAATCCGGCCAGCCTCACGCACGACGCCCGGCAAGTCGCCCGCAATCACGGCATGAAAGGCCTGGAACGCTGGGTCCAAGCCATGGATCAACGTTACTCGGCGCTGAAGATCTACGTGCTGGACGCCCGCGACACCGAGATCCTGGGCCGGACCCTGCCCGCCCGCACGCACGACTGGCTGACGGCCTACCGGGCGGCCACCGATCGGTCCCCACAAGCGGACTACCTGCTTCCCGACCCCGTCGGCGAACGCGTTTCCTGGTGGCAGCCGCAACGGCTCGATCTGCCCGACGGTTCCCAACTGCTGATGCTGTTCCTGCCTTTTGATTCGTCGCATTGGGAAGTGCTGGGCCTGTCGCCCGTCGCGCTGGCACTGTTGCTCTTCGCGTTGGCGGTCACCGCGCCGTTATGCTGGGCGTTGACCCGGCACGTGACCGCGCCCTTGACGCAACTACGCCAGGCCACGCACGCGCTGGCCGCCGGGTGCCTGGACGCCCAGACCCCGCCCAAGCTCGCCAGACGCAAGGACGAGCTCGGCCTGCTGGCGCGTGACTTCAACGCCATGGCAGACCGGCTGAAGGCATTGGTCGACACCCGCGAACAACTGCTGCACAACATCGCGCATGAGTTGCGCTCGCCCCTTGCCCGGCTGCGCCTGGCCGCCGAACTGGCGCGGCGCAAGGACGAGCGCCAGGACATGCAGCTGGACCGCATCGAACGGGAATGTGAGCGCCTGGACACGCTGGTTGGCAACACGTTGCGCCTGGCCCGCCTGGGCGCCCAGCCCGAGCCCAGCGACACGCTGGATCTGGCCGGCGTCGTGTCCGCCGTCGTGGACGACGCCCGTTACGAAGCGGGCGAACAACAGGTGCGCATTCTTTGGGACAGCCCGGCCCCGGTGTCGGTGACCGGCGATCGTGACAGCCTGGCCAGCGCCATCGAAAACGTGCTGCGCAACGCCGTGCGCTTCGCGCCCGCGCACAGCGCGATCCGGGTACGGCTGCTGGTCGGCGCGCGCGAGGCCTGCCTGGAAATTGAAGACCGCGGCCCTGGCGTGCCGCCCGCCGATCTGGAATCCCTGTTTGAACCGTTCTTCCGAACCGCGTCCGGCTCGAAGGCCCCGGGTTCCGGCGCCGGCCTGGGCTTATCGATCGCGCAAGCCGCGATCGCGGCGCACAAGGGCCGGATCTCGGCCCGCAACGTCTCGCCGCAAGGCCTGAGCGTGCGCATGGAACTGCCGCTTCTGGTCTAGCGTCGCGGAATGCGAAAGGCCCCGCACGCGGCGGGGCCCTGGCGACACTGCCCGGCAACAGCCGGGCGTCTGCGCGATCAGAAGGTGATGTTCGCCGACACCCACAGGCGGCGGCCTTCCAGCACCTGGCGGTACGAATTGCTCCAATTGGCATTGGCCGCCGGCGCGCGGGTGCCGGTCTTGGTCGGGCCGTAGTCGACGAAGTTCTTGTCGAACAGGTTGAACACCGATGCCGACAGGGTCACGTTCTTGTTAACCACGTAAGACCCGCCCATGCTGGCGAGCCAGTACGGGTTGTAGAACACCTGCTCCTTTTCCCAATTCATGTCGTTGAACTGCTTGGCGCGATATTCGCCACGCACCCACGCGTTGAACTGGTCGTTGATGCGCCAGTTCAGGCCCAGGTTCAAGGCGTGGCGGGGTTGCGAACCCAGCGGTTGCCCTTGCTTCGCGCCCGAGGTCACTTCACTGGCGGTCAAGGTGTAGTTGCCGTTGAACGACACGCCGCCATACAACGGAACGCGGCCGCCCAGTTCAAAGCCCTGGATCGTCGCGGTATCGATATTCACGCGCTGCGAAAAATTCGCCACGGGAATCCCGTTGCGCTCCCATACCCCCAGATCCAGGCAATCCGGCGCCGGGCCGCCCACGGCCAGGCAGTTGGGAATGTTCTGGCTGTCGATCTTGTCCTTGAACTTGGTATGGAAAGCGGTCAGGTTGCCCGACAGCCCTTCGCCGTCGTCAAACAGCAGGCCCAGCTCGGACGAGGTGCTGCTTTCCGGCTTCAGCTGCGAATTGCCCAGCAGCGGCATCGTGCCCTGCGCGCCCAGGCCAATGATCCCGTCCGTCATCAAATTGATGTCCGGCGTCTTGTAGCCCTTGCTCACACCGCCCTTGACGGTCCACATCGGCGTGGCGTTCCACACCAGATATCCGCGCGGGCTCCACTTGCCGCCGAACTGCTCGTTGCGGTCGTAGCGCGCGCCCGCCGTCAAGGCCAGGTCATCGACAATGCGCCACTCGTCTTCCGCGAACAGCGCCCATTGATACTGGCTCTGGTCCAGCGGCGCGGACACCAGCGTGTCCTTGAACTGCTGTTCGCGCCATTGCCCGCCCACCGTGAGGTTATGGCGGTCGTTGAACATCGGCATCGTCCACTTGGTGTCGAACACCCAGTTGTCGTATTCCAGATCGCGCTTTTCGCCGTCGGAAGGCCGGCGCGGCGAATTCATGGGGTTGGTGCGGCCGATGGTTTCGGTCGTGTCGTAGACCAGGCTGGTGTCGGAGCTGATGGAACCGCTGTAACGCCCCAGATGCGTCAGGGCATAGCGCTGGCGGTTGAACTTCATTTCAGGTTCGTAGCCGCCGCCCTGACGGTTGGGCGCGATGCTGGAATTCAACGTGCCCAGTTCGCCGTTGGCGTTGTCATACGTCTGCCAGTTGCTGTCCACATCGAACAGAATGTCGTGATTGCGGTTGGGCGTCAGCGCCAGGCGCAGCCCCACGTTCTGCTGCTTGCTGTCGCCCAGGCCGGAAAAACTGGCAAGGTCGCCGGTGTAATTGCCGCTGTCGTACTCGGCCTGGTTGGCCGGGTAATCGCCATTGGCGCTCAAGCGTCGGTACTGGCCGCCGCGCAAGGTCAGGCCCAGCTTGTCGGTCTTGATCGGGCCGCTCAGGTAGAACGCCGCGCCATAGTTGTTGCCAAAGGCATTGTCCCCTTGTGCCGTGCCGTCCAACGTGATCTGGCCCGTCCAATCCTGGCTGACCTTACGCGTGATGATGTTGATCACCCCGCCCATCGCATCGGATCCGTACAAGGTGGACATGGGGCCGCGCACGACTTCAATGCGTTCAATGGCCGCCATCGGCGGAATGAAATTGGTATCCACGTCGCCAAAGCCGTTGGGCCGCGCGCCAGAGCTGTTCTGATTCAGGCGTTTGCCATCCACCAGCACCAGTGTGTAGTCGCTGGGCAGCCCGCGGATACTGATGTTCATGCCGCCAGCCTTGCCGCCCCGCTCCACCGTCACGCCTTCCACGTCCGCGACTGCGTCGGCCAGATTGTGGAACGGCTTGGTCTCCAGTTGCTCGCGGGTAATCACCGAAATGGACGCGGGCGCGTTCTTGATCTCTTGCTCGAAGCCCGCCGCGGTCACCACGACGGTGTCCATCTGCGCGATCCCCATGGTGTCCTCCTTCGCGCCGCTGGCGGACTGCGCGTGGGCGCTGCCCGCCGCGGCGATCGCCAAAACAAGCGGCAACACGCGGAAAGTGGGGAAATGGGCAGGACGGGCTCCCCCGGAGCCATTGATGCTTTTCTGAGTCGACATGGGAATGAAATGAAACCGCTCCGGCGGAACGGCGCGCCTTGCGCTGATTGAAATTTTCAATGAACGGCAATGATAGGCATTCCCAATATTGCATTCAACTTTTTGTCAGCTTTTATTCAACCAAACGCAACTTTTCAGAAAATTCTTGGAAATATGAGGCATCGGCGCGACAACTGTCGTTATCGCGTCGCCTACATCGGGGGACGGAAGTCAGTCGGCGTCGGCCAGAATGGCGGCCGGCAGGCGGGGCAGCACACGCATGGCGTTGGCGGTGGTGGCCTGCGCCACCTGGGCGGGCGAGATGCCGCGCAATTCGGCCAGCACCGCGGCGATGCGGGCCAGTTCCCCCGGCCGGTTGCGGCGGTCAGGCGGGTGCAGCCAGGCCGGCGGGATATCGGGCGCATCCGTCTCCAGCACCAGATGCGCCAGGTCCACGTCCACGGCATGCCGGCGGATCTGCAAGGCGCGCTCGTAGGTCATGGCCCCGCCCAGCCCTAACGCAAAACCGTGATCGATGAAGGCCTGCGCCTGCTGCGCGCTACCGTTAAAGGCGTGCGCGATGCCGCCGATACGGCCATGGCGGCGCAGATACTTCAGCAGAATGTCTTGCGACCGGCGCACATGCAACAACACCGGCAAGCGGAACTCCTCGGCCATGTCCAACTGCGCGGCATAGAAGCGTTCCTGGCGTTCGCGGGGTTCGCCCGACGAGATCTCGGGCACGAAAAAATCCAGGCCGATCTCGCCGATGGCGACAAATCGGGGGTCGCCCAATGACTGTTTGATGGTGTCGCGCAGCACGTCCAGATCGGAATCGTCGGCGCGCTGCACAAACAAGGGGTGAATGCCCAGCGCATACGCGCCGCCGGCGACGCGGCCGGCCAAGTCCCGCACGATCGGGAAATTGGCGCGCTCGATGGCGGGAATTACGATGGATTGGACGCCGGCCTCGCAGGCGTGGTCGGCCACCTGCTGGCGGTCGGTGTCGAATTCGGCGGCATCCAGATGGCAGTGGGTGTCGATCAGCATGGGCATGGCCTCCTTGACGGAATTATCCCCCCGTATCGCGCTATCCCGATACCAGCCGGCCGTTTTCCATCAGCAATTGGCGGTCGGCACGAGCGGCCAGCTCCGGGTCATGCGTCACGATAGCGAACGCCGTGCCCGACTCCTGGTTCACGCGGGTCAGCAGCTCGAACATCTTGTGCGCCGTGTTGCGGTCCAGGTTGCCCGTGGGTTCGTCGGCCAGCACGCACACCGGCCGCGTCACCAGCGCGCGCGCCAGCGCCACCCGCTGGCGTTCGCCGCCGGACAACTGCCCCGGAAAATGGTCTTCGCGGGCGGCAAGGCCCACCAGCGCCAGGACCTCGCGCGCGGCCTCGCGGGCCTTGTCGCGGTTTTCACGGCGCACGATCAGCGGCATGGCCACATTGTCCAGCGCCGAAAACTCGGCCAGCAGATGATGGAACTGGTACACGAAGCCCAGGCTGCTGTTGCGTACCGCGCTTTTCTTGGCTTCGGATAAACCGACGGCCAGATTTCCATCGACGGACACCGAACCGCTGGTGGGCACATCCAACAGGCCCAGGATATGCAGCAACGTGCTCTTGCCCGAGCCCGACGCGCCCACGATGGCGACCATTTCGCCGCGCGCCACGGACAGGCTGACGTTGCTGAGCACTTCGATGCGGGCCGGGCCCTCGTCGTAGACCTTGACGATATTCTCGGCCTGCAAGGCAGGCGTCGAAGAGGAACGATTCGGGGCGTCAATCATGGCGCAGCACCTGTGCGGGTTGCAGGCGCGATGCGCGCCAGCTGGGATACAGCGTCGCCAGCAGCGACAGCACCAGGGACGTCAGGCCGATCGTGACGATATCGCCCACTTGCGGATCGGACGGCAAGGCGCTGATGAAATAGACTTCGCGCGGCAGGAAATGCACGCCCAGCAGACCCTCGATGAAGGGCACGATCACGTCCACGTTGTACGCAATGACAATGCCGCCCGCCACGCCCAGCAAGGTGCCGATGACACCGATCAGCGCGCCCTGCACCAGGAAGATGCGGGCCACTTCGCCTGGCCCCGCGCCCAGCGTGCGCAAGATGGCGATATCGGACTGCTTGTCCTTCACGGCCATCACCAGCGACGACAGCAGGTTGAACGCCGCCACGGCCACGATCAGCGCCAGGATCAGGAACATCATGCGCTTTTCGGTCTGCACGGCCGCAAACCAGGTGCGGTTGTTGCGCGACCAGTCGCTGGCCATCACATACGGCGGCAGTACTTTCTTCAGTTCGCTGGCCACTTCGGGCGCTTTCTGCATGTCGGCGATGCGCAGACGCACGCCGGCCGTGCCGCTTTCGCGGAACACGCGCGCGGCGTCTTCGTTGTCGACGAACGCCAGCGAGGAATCGTATTCATAGTGCCCGGACGAGAACACACCCACCACGGTGAATTGGCGCATGCGCGGCGCGAAACCGGCCGGGCTGATCGAGCCTTGCGGCGCCATCATCAGCAGCGTATCGCCCAGCTTCACGCCCAGGCCGTCGGCCAATTCGTTGCCCAGCACCACGCCAAAGCCGCCCGCCTTCAGGTCGGCCAGCTTGCCCGACACCATCTGGCGCGGCAGGTCGGACACGTTGCCTTCAGTGGCCGGATCAATGCCGCGCACCTGCACGCCCCGCAGCGCCTGCCCCCGCACCAGCATGCCCTGCGCCGCCACAAAGGGCGCGCCGGCCTTGACTTCGGGGTTCTGCTTGGCCGCGTCAGCGAACTGCCGCCATTGCTCAAGCACCCGTTCGGGCAAGCCCCCCGGGATGTAGAGTTCAATGTGCGGCAGCACCGACAACATGCGGTCGCGCACTTCTTTTTGAAACCCGTTCATCACGGACAACACCACGATCAGGGCGGCGACGCCCAGCGCGATGCCCGCCATGGAGCTGGCGGCGATGAAAGAGATGAAGCGATCGCGGCGCCCGCGTCGCTGGCGGATTCGGGCCAACCCGGCATAACGGGCGCCTATCCAGAGTTCGTAGGGTATTTTCAGCACGTGCGCATTATTGCATTAACGGCCTGGAAATCGCGCCGCGGATGTGCGGTTCCACGAC
The DNA here is from genome assembly GCF_049060505.1 of Achromobacter marplatensis. GTDB lineage: Bacteria > Pseudomonadota > Gammaproteobacteria > Burkholderiales > Burkholderiaceae_B > Achromobacter > Achromobacter marplatensis_A. Next base: position 86,442 of record NZ_JBMGRB010000012.1, on the reverse strand, counting down.
CAGGCGTGTCAACCTATGGCAGTCGCCGCCGCCGCTTAGTTCCCCTGGCGCGCGCGGACTACAATCCCGCCATGCTGATCGTCATTCCGGGCGCCCTGCCCGCTCTTCCCGTTGCCGCCGAACTGGCCAAGCTCTTGCCCGAACGCGCGCCCACGCTGCACAGCTGGCTGCTGGCCGGCACCGCGCGCCCGGCCGCCTTCGACGTGCGCAGCCACGGCTGCACCGCTTTCGAATCGTGGCAATTGCGCCGCGCAGGCTACACGCCCGAACCCGGCCTGCTGCAAGGGGCCGGCCTGGGGCCGCTGCTGGCCGCCGAACAGGCGCCCGCTGGCCAGGCCGTCTGGCTGGCCGAACTGGTCCACCTGGCGCTGGGGGCCGATCAGGCCAACCTGCTGGATCCCGCCCAGATGGATCTGCTGCCCGAAGAAACCGCCGCGCTGCTGGACACGGCCCGCCCGCTGTTCGACGGCACGGGGTTTACCGTCGAGCCCCTGTCCCCACAGCGGTGGCGCCTGCGGCTGCCCGACGGCTTGCGTCCGCAGACGGCTTCACCGCTGGTCGTGGCCGGCCAACGCCTGAACGAATGGTGGCGGCAGGATACGGAAACGCGCCCGTGGCGGCGGCTGCTGAATGAAATACAGATGGCGTGGCACGAGCATCCCGTCAACGATGCGCGCGCCGCACGCGGCCTGGCGCCCGTCAACGCCCTGTGGCTGTATGGCGGCGGCACGCCCTGGCCTATCGCGCCGGCCGGCCCGGAACGCGTGCTGACCGCGCTGGACGCGCCTCAACGCACCGGCGACTGGTCCGCCTGGCTGGACGCGCTAGCCGAATTGGACACCCGGCATCTGCGGCCACTGGCCGGCAAGAAAGGCGTGCCCGACACGCCCGCCGAACTGCTGTTGCTGGGCGATGACCGCCAAGTCGCCCTTACCCTGAAACCACGCGGGGGCCTGCTTGGCTTGCTGCCCGCCCCCAAGAAAAACTGGAGCGCCTGGTGGTCACACCCCGCTTGACTATCCGCCCGGCCCACCTGGATGCCTGCCGCATCCTGGAAGCCTCGGGCATCCATCCCCTGCTGGCCCGGCTGTGGGCTGCCCGTGGCGTCAGCCACCCGGACCAAACCAAGCTGGCCTGGCCGTCGCTGCTGCCGCCCGCCGGCCTGACCCATTCGGCGCACGCCGCCGGCGTGCTGGCCGACGCGCTGCAATCCGGCAAGAAAATGCTGATCGTGGCCGACTATGACTGCGACGGCGCCACCGCCTGCGCGGTCGGCCTGCGCGCCTTGTCCGCAATGGGCGCCGACGTCGACTTCCTGGTGCCCAACCGCTTCGAAACCGGCTATGGCCTGTCGCCCGCCGTGGTGGATCTGGCCGTGCGGCACCGCAGCGGCAAGCCCGACATCATCATCACGGTGGATAACGGCATCGCCAGCGTGGACGGCGTGGCCGCCGCCAACGCGGCAGGCATCGGCGTCGTCATCACCGACCACCACCTGCCGGGCGACACCCTGCCCGACGCGCTGGCTATCGTGAATCCCAACCAGCCAGGCTGCGGCTTTCCGTCCAAGAACCTGGCCGGCGTGGGCGTCATCTTCTACATGATGCTGGCGTTGCGCGCCGAACTGCGCCGCCGCGGCGTCTACGCGGCCGACGGCGGCCCGCGCCTGGACGCGCTGTCGGACCTGGTTGCCCTAGGCACGGTGGCCGACGTGGTCAAGCTGGATGCCAACAACCGCCTGCTGGTTACGCAGGGCCTGCAGCGCATGCGCAGCGGCCGGCTTCAGCCCGGTTTGCGCGCGTTGTTCGCCGTGGCCGGCCGCGAACCGCGCAGCGCCAATGGCTTCGACCTGGGCTTCGCGCTGGGCCCCCGCATCAACGCCGCAGGCCGCCTGGCCGACATGAGCCTGGGCATCGCCTGCCTGACCACCGACGACGAAGCCCAAGCGCTGGAAATGGCGCGTGAACTCGACAACATCAACCGCGAGCGCCGCACCATCGAAGCCGAAATGCGCGAACAAGCGCTGGCCGCCATGGAAGAGCCCAATGCCGCGTCGGGCGCCACGGTGTGCGTGTTCGACCCCGGCTGGCACCAGGGCGTGGTGGGCCTGGTGGCCTCGCGCTTGAAAGAAAAGTTCTGGCGCCCCACGCTGGCCTTCGCGCCGGCGGGCGACGACGAAATCCGCGGCTCCGGCCGTTCCATTCCCGACGTGCATTTGCGCGACGCGCTGGACCTGGTGTCCAAGCGCCATCCCAACCTGATCCGCAAGTTCGGCGGCCACGCGATGGCCGCGGGCCTGACCCTGGGCCGCGAGGACTTCCCGGCCTTCGCCCCCGCGTTCGACGCCGCCGTGCGCGAACTCACCGGGCGCGACACCTTCGAACCCATCATCGAAACCGACGGCTCGCTGGAGTCCGGCTACGCCAACGCCGATGTCGCGGGCATGCTGCAGCAGCAAGTCTGGGGCGCAGGCTTCGCCGCCCCGTTGTTCCTGGACGAGTTCACCGTGCGCAACCAGCGCCTGGTCGGCGAAAAGCACTTGAAACTGTCGCTGGAACGCGGCCATCAACGCTTTGACGCGATCTGGTTCGGCCACGACCAGTCGCTGCCCGAACACATCCAGGCCGCGTACCGGCTGGAACAAAACACCTGGAACGGCATGGTGTCGGTGCAACTGGTGATTGAACACGCGGGCTAGTCCGCGCGGGTACAGGAAGTGCCCCCTGGGAAAGTGAACACCCCAGGGGAAGTAAACACCCCTGGAAACACATCCGTCCCCATTCTTGCAACACGCGCCCGCGCAGTTGAGCCATCCACGGTAAAATGCCAGGTTTCGCACAAAAGTCATCAGGACAGGATCATCATGGAAGCCGAACGTCAGAACCAGCTCGCAGCCCGCCTCGCCGATTACGCGGAGCGCGAACAGGCTCTACGGAGGTATCTTTGACTACGATGCCAAAGCTGAACGCCTGCAAGTCGTAAACGCCGAGCTCGAAGACCCGGCGGTCTGGAACGACCCCAAACACGCCCAAGACCTGGGCCGTGAAAAGAAAGCGCTGGAAACCGTGGTGGAAACGCTCACGGGTCTGGGCATGGGCCTGGCCGACGCCAACGAACTGTTTGAAATGGCCAAGGCCGATGACGACGATTCCACGCTGGAATCCATCGAACTCGACGCCAACGGCTACCAGGAAAAGCTCGAAGACCTGGAATTCCGCCGCATGTTCTCCAATCCGGCCGATCCGCTGAACTGCTTCGTGGACATCCAGGCAGGCGCGGGCGGCACCGAAGCGCAGGACTGGGCCTCGATGCTGTTGCGCCAGTACCTGAAGTACGCCGAGCGCAAGGGCTTCAAGGCTGAAATCCTGGAAGAATCCGAAGGCGAAGTCGCAGGCCTGAAGTCCGCCACGATCAAGATCGAAGGCGAATACGCCTTTGGCTATCTGCGCACCGAAACCGGCGTGCACCGCCTGGTCCGCAAGAGCCCGTTCGATTCTTCCGGCGGCCGCCACACGTCCTTCGCCAGCGTGTTCGTCTACCCCGAAGTCGATGATTCGTTCGAAGTCGATGTCAATCCCGCCGACCTGCGCGTGGATACCTACCGCGCGTCCGGCGCCGGCGGCCAGCACATCAACAAGACCGATTCCGCCGTGCGCCTGACCCACATCCCCACCGGGATCGTGGTGCAGTGCCAGAACGACCGATCGCAGCACCGCAACCGTGCCGAAGCGATGCAGATGCTGAAGTCCAAGCTCTACGAATTGGAAATGCGCAACCGCATGGCCGAACAGCAGAAGCTGGAAGACTCCAAGACCGATGTGGGCTGGGGCCATCAGATCCGTTCCTACGTCCTGGATCAAAGCCGCATCAAGGACCTGCGCACGAACGTCGAAATCTCCAACACGCAGAAAGTGCTGGATGGCGACCTGGATCCCTTCATCCAGGCCAGCCTGAAGCAAGGCGTCTAAGTCCGTCTCGATACTTCCGCTAACCGCACTCCAGAGGTCCACGAATGTCTGACACCATCGCAATTCTGACCGGCGCATCGCGCGGCATCGGCGCCGCCATGGCGCGCGGCCTGGCCAAACCGGGCACCCGCCTGATCACGCTGGCCCGCCGCGAAGACCCCGAGCTTGCCGCCTACGCGCGCTCGCAAGACGTGCAGCTGGAACAGTTGTCCGTGGACCTCTCGGACCTGGATGCGGCCGAAGCCGCGGCCGAACGCATCTGCTCGGCCCTGCCGCGCGATGCCCGCCGCTATCTGCTGATCAACAACGCGGGCACGGTTCACCCCGTCGCCGGCACCGACGCGCTGATCGACAGCGCGGCCATCACGGCGGCTTTCAATCTGAACGTCACCGCCGTCATGCTGCTGACCGCGCGCTTCCTGGCTGCGGTCGAAGACCTGGCCGCCGACCGCCGCGTGCTGAACATCTCCTCCGGCGCGGGCCGCAATCCGAATGCCGGCTGGGGCGTGTACTGCGCCACCAAAGCCGCGCTGGACATGTACTCGCGCGTGGTCAAGCAGGAACAAGGCGCCGACGGCGCGCGCATCGTCGCGCTTGCCCCCGGCATCGTCGACACCGACATGCAGGCGGCCATCCGTTCCAGCAGCCCGGAGAGCTTCCCGGCACTGGCCAAATTCCAGGACTTTCACGCCACGGGCAAGCTTTCTTCGCCCGCCAACGTAGCCTCCCGCATTCTTGCCTATCTGGATCGCGAAGATTTCGGCACGACCGAAATCGACGACATCCGCAATTACGACTGATCCCTCGACCATGACCGACCACTCGACCACTCCGGCCCCCGCCCAGGATGAAAACCGCTTGATCGCCGAACGGCGCGCCAAGCTGGCCAAACTGCGCGAAACCGGGGTCGCGTATCCCAACGATTTCGTTCCGGACGCCCGCGCCGCCGCCCTGCATGACAAGTACGACGGCCAAGAGCAGGAAGCGCTGGCCGCCGCCGCCGTCACCGTCAAGGTCGCCGGCCGCATGATGCTCAAGCGCGTCATGGGCAAGGCCAGCTTTGCCACGCTGCAAGACAGCACCGGCCGCATCCAGATCTACCTGGACCGTGGCACGCTGGGCGAAGACAACTACGCCGCGTTCAAGCAATGGGACATCGGCGACATCATCGCCATCGAAGGGTCGGTCTTCAAGACCAACAAGGGCGAACTGTCGGTCCACGCCGCCACCGCCCGCCTGCTGTCGAAGTCGCTGCGCCCGCTGCCGGACAAGTTCCACGGCGTGGCCGACCAGGAACTGCGCTACCGCCAGCGCTACGTCGACCTCATCATGACGGACGCCACGCGCCGCACGTTCGAAGCGCGCAGCAAGGCCGTGGGCAGCATCCGCCAGTTCATGCTGAACGCCGGCTTTCTCGAAGTGGAAACGCCCATGCTGCACCCGATCCCGGGCGGCGCGGCGGCCAAGCCCTTCGTGACGCACCACAATGCGCTGGACATGGAAATGTACCTGCGCATCGCGCCCGAGCTCTACCTGAAGCGCCTGATTGTCGGCGGCTTCGAACGCGTGTTCGAAGTCAACCGCAACTTCCGCAACGAAGGCGTCAGCCCGCGCCACAACCCTGAATTCACGATGATGGAATTCTATGCAGCCTTCGCGGAATACCGCTGGCTCATGGACTTCACGGAAGAACTGATCCGCCAGGCCGCCATCTCGGCCACCGGCAGCGCCGTCCTGACCTATGGCGAACGCGAACTGGACTTGTCCAAGCCGTTCGACCGCCTGACGATCTGCGAAGCCATCCTGAAGTACGCGCCGGGTTACACCCAGGCGCAGCTGGACGATGCCGCCTTCGTGCGCGCTGAACTGAAGAAGCTGGGCGCGGACGCCGACGGCCCCGTGCTGTCGCGCGCCGGCCTGGGCGCGTTGCAACTGGCGCTGTTCGAAGAAACCGCCGAAGCCAAGCTCTGGAACCCGACGTACATCATCGACTACCCGGTCGAAGTGTCGCCGCTGGCCCGCGCCTCCGACACGCGCGAAGGCATCACCGAACGCTTCGAACTCTTCATGACGGGCCGCGAAATCGCCAACGGCTTCTCGGAATTGAACGACCCCGAAGACCAGGCCGAACGCTTCCGCTCGCAAGTCGAAGCCAAGGACGCCGGCGACGAAGAAGCCATGTTCTACGACGCGGACTACATCCGCGCCCTGGAATACGGCATGCCCCCGACGGGCGGCTGCGGCATCGGCATCGACCGCCTGGTCATGCTGCTGACCGACAGCCCCAGCATCCGCGACGTCATCCTCTTCCCGCACCTGCGCCGTGAAGACTAAGGCACGGGCCGCATCATGATCTTCAAGATCCTGATGCTGCTGCTGGTCGTGGCGGGGCTGGTCTACTGGATCAAGCAACCCCGCCGCATCCAGCCGGGCGCGCCGTATGCGCCCGTCCGGCCCCGCCGGCCGATATTCATCGCCCTGTGCATCGCCGCCGCGATCTCGGCGGTCGCGTCGCTGCTGACCGCGCTGCTGTGGATGGGCGGCGTATCGGGCGGCGTCACCGGCGGCGGCTACCACGGCGAAGCGGATTTCCTGCTTCCCGTGTCGGGTTCGCTGTTGGCGCTGGGCACGGCCTGCGCCGTCGGCGCCTTCCTCACGCGTCGGGGCTGACCTCCACCGGCCACGTCCCGACCCCTGCGGGCAAACCGGGCAAGGCTGCCAGCAGCATGGCGTCGATGAATTCGGCGGGCGCCAGCCGACCGCCGGGTTTGTACCATTGCACGGTCAGGTTCATCGCCCCCAGCACGCAGCGTTTGATGACGCGCGCGTCGCCCTTGATCAGCCCGGCCGCCACGGCATCCGCCACCACCGATTGCCACATGGCCTCGTAACGGTCGCTTAACGCTTTCACGGCCAACTGGCTGGGCGCCGACAGGCTGCGCCACTCATACACCAGCGCGTTCATCGCATCGCCCCCCGCGCCGTGCAGCATGCTCCACATGTGGACGCGGAACAGGGCCCCCAGGCGGTCCGCCGGCGCGTCGTAATGCGCCAGCGCCCGCTCGCCGTCGTCGATCACCTCCTGGATACCGTTGTTCATCACCGCCACCAGGATCGCCTCCTTGCTGCGGAAATGATGGAACAGGCTGCCCGACTGCAAGCCCACCGCGCGCGCCAGCTCACGCACCGTCGTGCGCTCGTAGCCGTGCTTGCAGAACAAGCGGCCCGCCGTCAGCACCAGTTCGCGGCGGCGTTCGGATTCCCCGCTTTCCTCGCGCGGCGCGGCGGCTGTCTTTTCCATGTGCGGTTACAGCCTCTGGATGATGGTCGCCGTCGCCATGCCGTGGCCGATGCACATCAGCTGCATCCCGAATTCGCCTTCCGTCGCCTCCAGCCCGGCCAACATCTTGGCCATCAATCCCGCGCCCGTCGCGCCCAGCGGATGCCCGTGCGCGATCGCGCCGCCCCAGGGGTTGATCCGCGCCGGCTTGGCGTCCAGTTCGTGCTGCCAAGCCAGCACCACGCTGGCGAAGGCTTCATTGATCTCGACCCAGTCGATATCCGCCAGCGTCAGGCCGGCCCGCTCAAGCGCCAGCCGGGTGGCGGGAATCACGCCCGTCAACTGCATCACAGGGTCCGACCCAACCACTACCCTCGCCAGAAAGCGCGCACGCGGCCGCAGCCCGTCGGACAGCGCGATGTCGCGGTCAGCCAGCAACACCGCCGCCGCGCCGTCAGCCAGCTGGCTGGCATTGGCGGCCGTCACGCCGCCTTGTCCGGCCGGACGCATCGCGGGCGCCATCGCCGCCATCCGCGCGGGGTCGGTCGCCTCGCGGATGCCTTCGTCCCGATGCAGGGCCCCTTGCGGGCCCGGCAGCAGTTCCGCATGCAGACCCGCCCGCGCGGCGGCCCAGGCACGCGCGTGGCTTTCGCGCGCCCACTCGTCCATCGCGGCCTGCGATAGTTGCCAATGGTCGGCGATGCGTTCCGCGCTTTCGATCTGGTGAATCAGCGGATAGCGCTCAAGCAGCGCGGGGTTCAAGGATTCGAAGCCGCGGAATTCGCCATGCCCCAACGTCACGTCCAGGAACATCGGCACGCGGCTCATGTTTTCGACGCCGCCCGCCACCACATACCGCATGTCTCCCGCGGCAATGGCCTGCGCGCCAAAATGCACCGCCTGCTGGCTGGATCCGCACATGCGGTTCAAGGCCACGCCCGGCACGCTTTCCGGCAAGCCCGACAGCATCGCGGCCAGACGGCCGATGTTGGCGCCCTGTTCGCCCGCCTGGCTCACGCATCCGGCGATCACGTCCTCGACCTTGCCGCCCGGTAATCCAGCGCGCGCAAGCAGTCCCTGCACCGTCTGGGCCAGCAACGTATCCGGCCGGGTCTGCGCCCACCATCCGCCGCGGCGGCCGAACGGCGTGCGCACCGCTTCCACGATCACGGCTTCGTTCATGCCAGCGTCTCCTCAACGTACAGCGTTTCGATTTCGTTTGCGTAGGTGCGATAGATGCTGGCGCGCCTGACTTTCATCGTCGCCGTCACCTCGCCATCGTCGTGGTCCAGTTCCTTGGTCAGCAGATGGAAGCGCTTGATCTGCGCCACCGGCGCCAAGCCCGCGTTCGCGCGCGCCACTTCCTGCTGAACCAGTTCGCGCACTTGCGCGCACTCGGTCAACGACCGGAAGTGCGTAAACGCGATCCGGCGCGACTCCGCCCACTTGGCCACCGTGTCGAACTCCAGCTGGATCAACGCCGACACATACTTGCGGCCGTCGGCGATGACGATGCACTCCTTCACGTAGGGGCTGCCCTTCACCGCATTTTCGATCTCGGACGGCGTCAGGTTCTTGCCGCCTGCGGTAATCATGATGTCCTTCAAGCGGTCGACGATACGGACGCGGCCGTCCTGTTCCGCCACCACGTCGCCGGTATGCAGCCAGCCGTCGCGCACCGTGTCGGCAGTCGCCTCGGCGTGCTTGTAGTAACCCTGGAACACCATGTCGCCACGCACCAGTAACTCGCCGGCCTCGCCCATCTTCCATTCCACGCCCAGGATGGGTTCACCCACGGTGCCGACCTTCACGCGGTCGGGATGCTGGCCGAAAATCATGCCCGCCGATTCCGTCAGCCCATAGACCTCCAGCAGCGGCACGCCCAAATTACGAAAGTAGCGCACCACATCCGGCGGGATCGGCGCCGCCCCGGTCATCGCCACGCGCGCCCGGCGCAAACCGATGAAGTTCTGCAAAGCACGCAGCACCAGCCAGTACCACAGCGCATGCGTCAAACGCTCGGCAGTGGTGTATTGCGCCGGCGACTTCTCCAGGAACGGCGCGCATGCCGCCAGCGCGCGCTGGTACAGCCACCGCTGCAAGCGGCCGGCTTCCTGCATTTTGATGGATATGGATGCGTGCAGTTTCTCCCAGATGCGCGGCACCCCCAGGAAGATGGTCGGCGCCACTTCGCGCAGATCTTCCTGCACCGTGCGGATGGATTCGCCGAAATTCACTTGCGAGCCCACATACAGCGGCACGAACGTCGACAGCATCTGCTCGGCCACGTGACACAGCGGCAGGTACGACAGGTGCACGCTATGCGCATCCATCGACAGCCGGTCCGCGATGCCTGGCGCCACGCCCCGCATGTTGCGATAGCTCAGCATCGCGCCCTTGGGCTTGCCCGTGGAGCCCGACGTGTAGATCATCAGGCCGGTATCGTCCAGCCCCTGCGCGTCCAGCGCCGCGTTCAGGGCGGGCAGCTCCGCCGCTTCCCGGCAGGCGCCGTCGGCCTCGGTCTCGGCGAAGGTCGCAATACGCTGACGATCGGCCGGCGCATACGAGCGCAGGCCCTTGGTTTCCACGATCACGATACGCCGCAGCAACGGCAGGCGGCTGGCCACCTGCAACACCTTGTCGGTCTGCTCCTGGTCCTCGCACACCACCAGTTCCACGTCCGCATGTTCCAGCACGTAGCCCATTTCTTCGGCGGGGCTAGTGGGATACACGCCCACCGCCACGCCGCCGACGGTGCCCGCGCCCAACTGCGTCAGGAGCCATTCCACGCGGTTTTCGGACACGATGGCCACGCGCCCGCCCCGGCTCAAGCCCAGTGCCCGCAGGCCTAGCCCCACGCGGCAGGCACGTTGCCAGTAGTCCGCCCACGTCAGGGGCTTCCAGATGCCGAAGTCCTTTTGCCGGATGGCGATGTTCGACGGCTGGCGCCGCGCCTGTTCGCGCAGCATCTGGGGCAACGTCAGCTCGGGCCAGGCGGCCGTACCGGTAGAGGCGATCACGGTCTCGTCCTTCATGACAGCCAGCGCTTGCGGCGCTTGTAGTGCTTGATATCGCGAAACCCACGGGCCTCGCCCGTCCCGCCAACCCCCAGGTAGAACTCGCGCACATCCGGATCCGACGCCAGCTTGTCGGCGGTGCCGTCGATCACCACCTTGCCCGTCTCCATGATGTAGCCGTAATGCGCCACGGCCAGCGCCACGGACGCGTTCTGCTCCACCAGCAGCATCGACACGCCTTGCTCGGCGTTGATGCGCGCGATGATGGAAAAGATGCTCTCCACCAGCATCGGCGACAAACCCAGTGACGGCTCATCCAGCAGCATCAACCGGGGCTGCGCGATCAACGCCCGGCCGATGGCCAGCATCTGCTGTTCACCACCCGACAGGTAACCTGCCAGGCCCCGACGACGCTCGAACAGGCGCGGAAAGTATCCGTAGACCAGGTCGAAATCCACTTTCGCGCCCGGCCGCCCCGTCAGCGCGTAGGTAGCCGCCACCAGGTTCTCTTCCACGGTCAGGTCTTCGAACACCCGCCGCCCTTCCATCACATGGGCCAACCCGGAACGCACCAGGTTCTGTGGTTTGGCGCCCGCGGTATCGCCGCCGTTGAAAACGATATGCCCGCGTACCAGCGCGCCGTCTTCCAGATCCAGCAACCCGGAGACCGCCTTCAACGTGGTGGACTTGCCTGCGCCGTTGCTGCCCAGCAGCGCCACGATGCTGCCGGCCGGCACGGACAGGGACAGGCCGCGCAACACCTGCACCGCCTTGTTGTAGACGACTTCGATATTGTTGATGTCCAGCACCGCCGTGGGCGGCGCCGTCGTCACGGCTTGCGCGTCGGGTCCCTGGTTCACAGTCGCCTCACTTCAGCACGATCCAATCGGACGCAGGCACCATCTGCTTCTGCTTCACATCAGCGCGGTAGATTCGGCCCACCGGGATGGAATTGCCCTTGATCGAAATCGGCACGCCGATCAGGCCGCCCGTATCGAAGTCCTTGATGCCGTCCAGCGCGGCCTTCATGTTGGCGCTGGTCAATTCCTTGCCGGCGTCCAGCGTGCGCTTGGCCACCTCGGTGAACAGCATGGCCGCCAGAAAGCCCTGCATGTAGCCCGTGCTTTGATATTGCGGGCGCATTTCGCGGATCTTCTTCAGCATCGGCGCGTCGCCCTCGGTATCGTAGTAATAGCGGTACGGCATCACTCCCATGAAGCCATCGGCGTCCTCGCCCATCTGCATCACGGTCGAGTTATCCATGGTCCAGAACGTGCCCATGTAGCGGGTCTTCAACCCCATGCGCTTGCCCTGCCCCACGAATTCCGGAATCGGCGCCAGCACGTAACCATGGAAAATCGTAAAGTCCGGGTCCGCGCGGCGCAGCTTGATCACCTCGGTGGACACGTCCACGCTGCCCGGCGGCGTCATGATTTCGGTCGCCACTTTCAGCCCCAGCTTTTCAGCCACGGCGCGCGAACTGGCGATCGGGTCACGGCCGAATTCGGTGTCCGAATACACGAACGCCACCTTCGCGCCAGGCTGCTCCTTGGCGATATAGCGCAGCAAGATGCCGAACATCTCGGTATAGTCGGGCCCCAGCATGAACTGCGCGGGATACTTGGCGGGGTCGTTCAGCTCGGTCGCGAACGACGCGCCGGTCATCAGGATGTCGCCGGTCCGGTTCAACTCGGCATTGATGGTCTTGGAGAAGCCCGTCGAATCGCCGTAGTAGAAATTCACTTTGTTCTGGCTGGTGATCTTCTTGAACGCCGCGACCGACGCATCCACCTTGTACGCCGTGTCTTCGGGCACGTAGCGCAACTTGCGCCCCTTCACGCCGCCCTGCTCGTTGACGATCTTCACGTAGTCGGTAATGCCCGCATGGATGCCCTGCCCGGCAAAAGCGAACACGCCGCTCAACGGGATGGATCCGCCCAGCACCAGATCGTCCGCCGCCTGCGCCATCGGCGCCGCCAATGCCGCCGCCAGGCCCAACGGGGCCAACAACCTCGATAAACCGCTGCCTATCCGGATGCGCTTCATGGTGTGTCTCCTTGGGTCTTATGGGTCTTGCGAACGGCCAAACCGCGCTCAGGTCCGGAATGGCCACAGGTGGAAGAAGCGGCGGACGCGCCGCCAGATTTCCGCGAGCCCGTGAGGCTCGAAGATCAGGAAGCCCACGATCAGCAGGCCAAAAACGATCGTTCGCACGGGCGACACCAGCCGCAGCGCATCGCCGCCCACCGGCAGCCAGCCCACGATCAGCTTGAGCAGTTCGGGCACCATCGTCATGAAAACGGCGCCCAGAATGGAACCCAGGATCGATCCCATGCCGCCCACGATGATCGCGGCCAGGAAGAAAATCGACATAATCAGCGGGAAGCTCTCGGGCGTCACCACCCGAAAGAAGTACGCCCATAGCCCGCCCGCCACGCCCGCATAGAAAGACGACAGACCGAACGACAGCAGTTTGTAGCGAAGCAGCCGGATGCCCAGGACTTCCGCCGAGATATCACGGTCGCGGATGGCGATGAAGGCCCGGCCAATGCGCGTGCGGAACAGGTTGGCCGCGCCCAGCACCATCAACACGGTCACCGGCACGATCAGCCAATAGATCTTGAACGACGTATCGAGATCCACGCCTAGCAATCGCGCGGGGGGCACCTGCAGCCCGCTCGTCCCGCCCGTGAACTGCCAGTTCGCGAAAATGAAATGCGCGATGAACGACGCCGCAATCGTGGCGATCGCCAGGTACAACCCTTTCACCCGCAACGACGGGATGCCGACCAGCAAGCCCCCCAGCATCGCCACCACGCCGCCGCCCAGCAGATTGGCCAGCACCGGCGTGCCCAGCCTTAATTCCATGACGGCCACGGTATAGGCGCCCAGCCCCATGAAAGCCGCCTGCCCCAGGCTGACCAACCCGGTATACCCCGTCAAAATGTTCAGCCCCGTCGCGCTGGCGATATTGATGGCGACCAGGCAGGCCAGGTACAGCCAGTACGCGTCAGCCACGAACGGAAACAACACCAACGACGCCGCCAGCAACGCCAGCCATACATGCTGGGTCCGCGTGTCGAATGGCGCTTCGTCCGCCAGATAGGTCTGCTTCGCAGTCGCGATGCGCATGAGTCAGAGCCTCTCGATTTCACGGGTGCCGAACAGGCCGTAGGGCCTGACCATCAACACCACGACCAGCACGATGAAAGTGGCCAGCAGCTTGTACTCGCCCCCCAGGTAGGCGCCCGCCCAGGCCTCCAGCAAACCGATGAAAACGCCCCCCACCAGGGCGCCCGCCACGCTGTCCAATCCGCCCACGATCACCACCACCAGCACCGACAGGCCAAAGACGCCCATCGACGACGAAATGCCGCCGATGGCGCCCACGATCACGCCCGACACCGCCGCCAGCGCGCCTGCCGCCACCCAGGCCAGCGAAAACACGCGGGGCACGTTGATGCCCATCGCATAGGCGGCGCCCTGGTCCGACGCCGTCGCGCGCAATGCCACACCGCCACGCCAATAGCGGAACACCACCAGCACCAGCAAGGCCAACACGACCGCCACCCAGAAACCGTAGAACACCTTGGGCGCCACGAACGCCTCGCCCACCATCACCGGCGCGCGCGGCATGAACTCCGGCAATCGCCGCTGGTCCGCGGTCCAGATCAATTCCACCGCGCCCACCAATATCGACGCCAGTCCTACCGTCACCATGAACACCGAGATCGGCGCCTCGCCCAGCATGGGCCGTATCGTCAGCCGTTCAACCAGCGCGCCCAAGGCGCCAGACACCACCACCGCGCCGACGATCGCCAGCCAGATCGGCCATTCCATGCCCGTTGCAAACGCATAGAACACGTAGGCGCCCAGCATCAGGAATTCGCCGATGGCGATGTTCACGACGCGCGTCGCCTTGTAGACGATCACAAAGGCCAGCGCAGCCAGCGCATATAGCCCGCCGCTGCCCAGCCCGGCCAGCGTCACTTCCAGGAAGAACAGCATGTCCATCAGGCCGCCTCCCTCAGGCGGCGGCGCAGATCGCCCACATCGCCTGCCCCCAGATAGGCCTTGATCACCTCGGGATTCGCCTGCACCTCGCCCGGCGTGCCGTCCGCAATCACCTGCCCGAAGTTCAGCACCACCACATGGTCCGACAAATCCATCACCATGCCCATGTCGTGCTCCACCATCAGCACCGTCACGCCCCACTCGGAACGGGCGTCCAGGATGAAACGCGCCATGTCGTCCGTCTCTTCGCGGTTCATGCCCGCCACGGGCTCATCCAGCATCAGCACCTTGGGATTCATGGCCAGCGCGCGTGCCAGCTCCACACGTTTTTGCAGGCCATAGGACAAAGCCGACACCGGCGCATGGCGGATGTGATCGATTTCCAGGAAGTCGATGATGCGTTCTTCGATGTCGGCGCGTAGCGCCATCTCTTCGCGGCGCGCCCGACCCAGATAGAACAAAGCGTCCAGCACGTTGGTGCGCAAGTGCGCATGACGGCCCAGTTTGATGTTGTCCAGCACCGTCATGCCGCGAAACAGCGCGATGTTCTGGAAACTGCGCGCCAGCCCCAGCTTGGCGCGTTCGGGCGCGGCCACGCGCGTGATGTCGCGGCCTTCGAACCGGACCTGTCCGGCGGCCGGCTTGTAGAACCCGGAAATGGTATTGAACAGCGAAGTCTTGCCGGCGCCGTTCGGGCCGATGACCGTGGTGATGGAACCCGGCGCTACGCGAAAGCCCACGCCGGTCAACGCCTTGACCCCGCCGAAAGCCAAGGTCACCCCATCCACCTCCAGCAAGGGAGGCTGCTCGGTCTGATCCACCATTTGTCTCCTCGCTTTTTTGATCGCGAAGTTCTAGCCGCCTTGGGGCGGACATTTTTTAAGGCGATGAATCAGGCGACCCGCGAGGCAGGAGATGCAACGAACCTGTCTTTACCTACGCCAGACCAGCGCCGGAAAATCGTTCAATGCGGCAGTTCCATGCAGTGCTTTCATGCAGTACGCTAAGCGTGCTTAAAACAAAACCAAGCAAGCGCTCGGTTCAGACCATAGCATCGCGGTTTTTGGATCGACAGCTGGTATTTACCCGATATCGGAGACACGACATGACCGCAGGATTTCCCACGTTCGCCACCGTGCAGATCACGGTCGAAGACGCCCTCGCCACCCTTACGCTGAACCGCCCCGACGCGCTCAACGCCATCGATGTCGCCATGGCCCGCGACCTTCAACAAGCCGCCCAGTGGCTGGAAGCGCGCAAGGAAATCCGCGTGGTGCGCCTGCGCGCCGCAGGCAAGGCGTTTTGCGCCGGCGGCGATATCAGCATGTTCACGGGCGAACCCGCCCAAGTGCGCAACACGCTCCTCGACCTCTTCACCCCGCTCAACGATTTCATCGCCCGCATCGGGCGCATGGACAAGGTCTGGCTGGCCGAAGCCCACGGCGTGGCGGCCGGGGCCGGGCTGTCGTTGGTGCTGGCGTGCGACTTGGCCATCGCCGACGCGGGCACGCGTTTCATGACCGCCTACCTGAAGCTGGGCGCCACGCCCGATGCGGGCATGACGCATGGGCTGACCCGCGCATTGGGCGCCAGGCGCGCGCTAGACCTGCTGCTGCGTCACGATCCGTTCACCGCCAGCGATGCGCTGGCCTGGGGCATCCTCAATCGCGTCGCGCCAGCCGGCGAACTTGCCGGCGCCGCCCAACGCTACGCCGAAGACCTCGCCCGCCACGCGCCCCACGGCATCGCGGGCGCAAAAGACCTGCTGCGCTCGGCCCCGCACGCCTCGTTGGAAACGCAACTGGCGCAAGAGACGGCACGCTTCCTGGATTCGGCGTCCCGCGCCGATTTCACGGAAGGCGTGCAAGCATTCCGCGAAAAGCGGGCGCCTCAATTCAAGGGCCAATAAAGGCCAACCCTGGCGCTAGAGCACGCGCTTTTCCACCGCCTGCGCCCAGCGCCGCGCCACCGTCGGCGACGTGGCGCAGGTGGCCGATTCCGTCACCACGCGCACGGCGCGTTCCAGCAGCTGGATGTCGGCCTCGTGCTGGCGCGCCACATGCGGATCTTCAAAAAAGATCACGCGTTGGCATTGATGCTCCAACACCAATTCCGCAATCTGCGCATCGCCGCCCAGCGGTCCGCTCAGGTAGCGGTGCACCCAAGGCGTGTCCTTAGGCCAGCCGCGCGACCACGCCAATTCGTTCAAGCGTGCGCCGGTCGTGCCCGTCGCCACGCGCCGCGCAAACCGCGACAGCACGTCGAAATGCTCGCTGGCAAACGCGACCATCTCGTCTTTCAACGCATCGTGGGCGATCAGCGCCAAGGTCTGGCCCGTGAAGTTGAACAGACGGGAGGCGGACGCGTCCGGCGCCAGTCCCGCATGCACGCGTTCGACTTCCATCCATTCGATGGCCCCGGCCAGCGTCGAAATGAATGGCCGGCCATGCGTGATGCACTGCCGTTTCAACGCCAGCGCCTCGGGAAAAATAGAAGACGGGTCCACCGGATCGATCAGATAGATCGCGCCGTCGAACGGCGCCTGCCCGTCGCGCCCCTCGGTCACGCGGGCCACCAGCTTCATCAAACCGCCCTCTCGGCCATAGGGGTAGCGGATCAAGCCGCTGTACCCCTGCAGCATGCCTTCCCTGACGATCGCGTCATGCGTGCGGCCGACGGTGTGCAGTTGCACACCAAGTTCGCGGATCGTGGACGAACACGCGCGCAGCCAGGTAAACAAGGCGGCATCGGGGCTTTCGTGGTGCAGTCGATTGGCGGCCAGGCCAAAGCGCAGGGGAGCAGCGGGCATCAGTAGACTCGGGCAAGGTGAATCACAACTTACGGATCCCTGATGATAACTTGGCCGCTTGACGGCGGCACGACGGCCGCGCAAACAAAAACGCCCCCATCCGGGAGCGTCTTCATGGCGGTGGTCAGTCCGCTTCGTCTATCCAGGCCATTTGGATGGCCTCCAAGATCTTTTCGCCACAGTGGGCGGGGTCGTCATTGAATCCGGGCAAAGCCATGACCCATTCACGTAGCTGCGTGAAGCGCAGCGTCTTGGGGTCCACATCAGGATGCGCGTCGACCAGGGCCGCGGCAACCTCGTAGGTATCGGTCCACTTCATCAATGGCCCTCTTTCGCATGGTTGATGGTGTACTTCGGGATCTCGACCGTCAGGTCGGTATCCGTCACCAGCGCCTGACACGACAAGCGCGACGTCGGGGTCAGGCCCCAGGCCTTGTCCAGCAGGTCCTCTTCGTCATCCGTCGCGTCTTCCAGCGCGGAATAGCCCTGCTTGATCACCACGTGACAGGTCGTGCAGGCGCACGAGAGCTCGCACGCATGTTCGATGTCGATGTGATTGTCCAGCAGGACACGACAGATCGACACGCCCTTCGGCGCGTCTTCGATCACGGCGCCTTCGGGGCAGTAATCGGGATGAGGCAATACAGTCAGTTTCGGCATAACGTCTTAATCAGGCGATCTCATCAAGTTTTCGGCCCGCCAGCGCGGCACGGATGCTGCGGTCCATTCGACGCGCGGCAAAGTCGTCCGTCGCGGCCGACAGCGCTCGCACCGCGTCTTTCACGGTATCCGTGTCTTGCGCCGATTGTGCGGCGATGGCGGCTTGCAGACATTCATCGACATGCTTGCGTTCTTCCGCGTCCAGCAGGTCGCCGTCGGCGGCCAGGGCCGCTTGCACGGACTCCACCAACTGGCGCGCATCCACTTGCTGCTCACGCAGCATGCGGGCACGCGCGTCCGTGTCGGCCTGCGCCACGCTATCGGCCAGCATCTGCGCAATCTCGTCGTCGGTCAGTCCATATGACGGCTTGACCGATACCGCGGCCTCGATACCCGTGCTCTGTTCACGGGCCGTGACGCTCAACAGGCCGTCCGCGTCCACCTGGAAGGTCACGCGGATGCGTGCCGCGCCCGCCACCATCGGGGGAATGCCACGCAGCTCAAACCGGGCCAGCGAACGCGAATCCGCCACCAGGTCGCGCTCGCCCTGCACCACATGAATGCTCATGGCCGTCTGGCCATCCTTGAATGTCGTGAACTCCTGGGCGCGAGCCACGGGAATGGTGCTGTTGCGCGGAATCACGCGCTCGACCAGCCCGCCCATCGTTTCCAGTCCCAACGACAAAGGAATCACGTCCAGCAGCAGCCAGTCTTCACCCGGCGCTCGATTGCCCGCCAGCAAATTGGCTTGCAACGCGGCGCCCAGCGCCACCACCTGGTCCGGGTCCAGATCAATCAGCGGCTCCGTGCCGAACACGCGGCCGACGGCGGCGCGCACGACGGGCATGCGCGTCGCGCCGCCCACCATCACCACGCCACGCACATCGGCGGGCTTCAGCGACGCATCGCGCAGCGCTCGGCGCGCGCAATCCAGCGTGCGTTCCACCAGCGGCTGCGCCAGCGTTTCAAATTCGGCGCGCGTCAAAACCAGGTCCACGTCGCGTCCGTCCGACAGCGCCAGCTTCAGGCGGGCAGATTCGGCATCCGACAACGCTTCACGCGCCGCCCGCGCCGCCATCAACAGCCCGCGGTGGTCGGCCGGCGAGAACTCGCCGGCGGCAAGCTTGGCCACCGCGTGGTCCGCGATCAGCGCGTCGAAGTCGTCTCCGCCCAGCGCGGTGTCGCCGCCCGTGGAAATCACTTCGAACACGCCTTGGGTCAGTCGCAGGATGGAAATATCGAAAGTGCCGCCGCCCAGGTCGTACACGGCATACACGCCTTCCGACGCGTGATCCAGACCATAGGCGATCGCCGCAGCGGTGGGTTCATTCAGCAAGCGCAACACGTTCAGGCCGGCCAGGCGAGCGGCGTCGCGCGTCGCTTGGCGTTGCGCATCGTCAAAGTACGCCGGCACGGTGATGACCGCGCCCACCAGGTCGTCGCCCAGGACGTCTTCCGCGCGCTGGCGCAACACGGCCAGGATCTGCGCGGACACTTCGACCGGGCTCAGATCGCCCTGCACCGTGCGGATGCGCACCATGCCGGGCGCGTCAACGAATTCATACGGCGCGCGCGTGGCGCGGGCCTCTTCCAGCGAACGGCCCATGAACCGCTTCACGGACACGACGGTATTCAAGGGGTCTTCGGCCTGTTGGGCCAGGGGCTCGCGGCCCGTCGTGACTTTACCGCCGGGAAAATAGCGCACCGCCGACGGCAGCAAGGCAAGGCCTTCTGCATCAGGCAGCACTTCCGCGACGCTGCTGCGCACCGCCGCAACCAGGGAATTGGTAGTGCCCAGATCAATCCCGACCGCCAGCTTGCGCTGGTGCGGCGCGGGCGACTCGCCGGGCTCGGATATCTGCAATAAGGCCATGATTGTATTTTTCTGCTCAGTAGGCGGCGAAATCCGGGGCTCCGCCTTGCGGACGCCCCGACGCGGCTAGGGCTATCCGGCGGGTTGCGCGTGCGCCAGCTCTTCTGCCAGCTTTTCCACGAACATCCATTCCCGAATCTTCAGCCCGGCAGTCGCGTAGTCGCGCTCGTTGTCCAGCAGGCGCGTCAGCGTGGCGCGCATTTCAAGGCGCGCGGCTTCCAACTCCGTCTGCAAGGCGGTCAGGGCATCGGCGTCATCACGCGCATCGTCCAGCATCTCGCGCCAGGTCATCTGCTGCATCAGGAAAGCCGTGTCCATGGACGTGTTGCTCTCGGTCTGCAAGTCGATGCCCGCCTGTTCGCACAGGTAGCGCGCACGAAGCAAAGGATCGCGCAACACGCGGTACGCCTCGTTGGCGCGCGCGGCCCATTGCATGGCTACGCGGCGCTCTGCGGGGCTGGCCGTGGCATAACGATCAGGATGCACCTGCGCGGCGACTGCGCGCCACGCGCTTTCCAACGCTTGCGCGTCCAGGTCGAAGCGTGCCGGCAAGCCGAAAAGGCTGAAGTGGTCGTCTCCGGCCAAGACTTACACCGTGAACGACTCGCCGCAGCCGCAGGTCGCCTTTTCGTTGGGGTTGCGGAACTTGAAACCTTCGTTCAGGCCTTCGCGGGCGTAATCCAGCTCGGTGCCGTCCAGGTAAGCCAGGCTCTTTGGGTCAATGAAGACCTTGACGCCAAAGCTCTCGAACACGGCGTCTTCCGGCGCCGAGTCGTCCACGTATTCCAACTTGTAGGCCATGCCGGAGCAGCCCGTCGTCCTAACGCCGAGCCGCAAGCCAATACCCTTTCCGCGCTTCTGCAAGTAGCGCCCGATATGGGTGGCAGCCTGTTGGGTCAGGGTAACGGACATGATCAGCCTGCCACCGCTTCGGCCGGAACCGAGTGCTTTTCTTTGTAGTTCTGCACCGCGGCCTTAATCGCGTCTTCGGCCAGGATGGAACAATGGACCTTCACGGGCGGCAATGCCAGTTCTTCGGCGATCTGCGTGTTGCGGATGTTCATCGCCTGGTCCAGCGTCTTGCCCTTGACCCATTCGGTCACGAGCGAGCTGGAAGCGATGGCCGAACCGCAACCGTAGGTCTTGAAGCGCGCATCTTCGATCACGCCGGCTTCATTCACTTTGATCTGCAGCTTCATGACGTCGCCACAGGCGGGCGCGCCGACCATGCCGGTACCCACCGACTCGTCCGACTTGTCGAACGAACCGACGTTACGCGGGTTTTCGTAGTGATCCAGGACTTTAGTGCTGTAAGACATGTTATTTCTCCACGTATTTCTTGGTGCAGGCGCTTAGTGCGCGGCCCACTGCACGGTGTTCAAGTCAATGCCTTCCTTGGCCATTTCCCAAAGCGGCGACATATCGCGCAGCTTGCCGACTCGGCTCTTGAGCAATTCAATGGCGAAGTCCACTTCCTTTTCGGTCGTGAAGCGGCCCAGGGTGAAACGGATGGAACTGTGCGCCAACTCGTCGTTGCGGCCCAGCGCGCGCAGCACGTAGGACGGCTCCAGGCTGGCCGAGGTGCAGGCCGAACCGCTGGATACGGCCAGTTCCTTGATCGCCATGATCAGGGACTCGCCTTCGACATAGTTGAAGCTGACATTCAGGTTGTGCGGAACGCGCTGGTCCATGTCGCCGTTGAGGTAGACCTCTTCGATCTGCGACAGGCCATTCCACAGACGGTCGCGCAACATGCGGATGCGTTCGTTCTCGGTGCCCATTTCTTCGCGGGCCAGACGGAACGCTTCACCCATGCCCACGATCTGGTGCGTGGCCAGCGTGCCCGAGCGGAAACCGCGTTCGTGGCCACCGCCGTGCATCTGTGCTTCGATGCGGATGCGCGGCTTGCGGCGCACATACAACGCGCCAATGCCCTTCGGGCCGTATGTCTTGTGCGCCGAAAACGACATCAGGTCGACTTTCAGCTTTTGCAGATCGATTTCCACCTTGCCGGTCGCCTGAGCGGCGTCCACATGGAAGATGATGCCCTTTTCACGGCAGATCTCGCCCAGCGTTTCAATGTCCTGGACCACGCCGATTTCGTTGTTCACCATCATCACGGACACCAGCACGGTATCCGGGCGCAGCGCAGCCTTGAAGGTGTCCAGATCAATCAGGCCATCATCTTTCACATTCAGATACGTGACGTCGAAGCCTTGGCGCTCAAGCTCGCGACAGGTATCCAGCACCGCCTTGTGTTCGGTCTTGACGGTGATGATGTGCTTGCCGCGTTCCGCGTAGAAGTTCGCGGCACCCTTGATGGCCAGGTTGTCGGATTCGGTCGCGCCGGACGTCCAGACGATCTCGCGCGGGTCGGCGTTGATCAACTTGGCGACTTCCTCGCGAGCGCGTTCGACGGCTTCTTCCGAATCCCAGCCGAACGAGTGGCTGCGCGATGCCGGGTTGCCGAAGTTCTCGTACAGCCAGGGCACCATTTTGTCTACGACGCGGGGGTCGACAGGCGTCGTGGCCGAATAGTCAAAATAAATCGGGCGGGTGGTCATTTCTACAACTCCTGATACTGCTTATACGGTGGCATTGGCGGCCACGGCCGTGGTCGGGGCATTCGCGGCGGCATTGGTGCCCCCTACCCGATTCACACGCACCGCGCAGGCCTGCGCTTGATTGTTGGCTTCCTGCAATTGGCGCACGCGCTGCTGATCAACCAGATCTTGCAGGGACACCGAATCCAGGTAATCGACCATCTTGCGATTCAACGTGGCCCAGAGCTCGTGCGTCATGCACTTGCCCGGCTTGCCGTCGTTGCCGCTCGTACAGTCCCGTTTGCCGCCACAGCTGGTGGCGTCCAGCGGCTCGTCGACCGCGAAGATGATGTCGGCAACGGTCACATTGCGCGCAAGGCGCGCAAGCGAATAACCGCCGCCCGGGCCCCGCACGCTGTCCACGAGTTCGTGGCGGCGCAGTTTCCCGAAGAGCTGTTCCAGATAGGAAAGCGAAATATTCTGACGCTGGCTGATGGCCGCAAGAGTGACCGGACCGCTATGCTGCCGCATAGCCAGATCGATCATGGCAGTCACGGCGAAACGCCCTTTGGTAGTTAGCCGCATGGTGGGTTCCCTGTGATTCGGCAATGGCCGCCAGCGAATCCAGCGGTCAATACCCGAGTAATTGGCTCAAGTATAGCCTATTCCCGACTAATTTGGTATGACTCCCGGCTAGAAAAAACCGCGCATTTGCGCGGTTTTTTTCACTGCCAGATACCCCAAGAGCCGCACAGTGGGCGGCTCTACGGAAAAGGTGATCAAGCCGCCTGGTATTGGGTAGCGCGCTTACGAACCAGCTCAAGAACACCCTGACAGGCGTCTTCCAGATAGTCGAGCACCTTGCCAAAACCGTCAGCGCCGCCATAGTACGGATCGGGCACGGTGGCCTCCTCGAACTCATTGGCGAAGCGCATCAGCAGCATCAACTTGTGCTGATAAGTTTTGGGGCACTGCTGCTGCATGGCGGACAGATTGTCCCAGTCCATGGCGAGGATAAGATCAAAGTCGCGGAAATCCTCCGCGGTGACCTGACGCGCCTCACAGTGCGTGATCTCGTAGCCGCGCTTACGCGCCGCAGCCTGCGCCCGGGCATCAGGCGCCTCGCCGATATGAAACGCGTGCGTGCCCGCGGAGTCGATGCGAACGACGTCGCCCAAACCCGCGTCGTTCACCAAATGGCGAAACACGCCCTCTGCGCTCGGCGAGCGACAGATATTGCCCATGCAAACGAAAAGTACCTTGGTCATCATGGAAGTAAGTGTGCGGGAAAACCCGAGATAAGGCAAGCTTTTTTTGCGATTGCACGATTGGACCAGGCCGATGCAAACCGCACACTTTTCCTAAGTTATTCAATGGCTTAGGTAAATATTGCAACGCAGGAAGTGAGCTTGATTTCGCAAGATTCGAGAAGATTGTTAAGCGGCCATTGCAACAGCGCTTGTTTTACATATTTTCAGCATTCCGTCAGCAAAAAGACACGTTTAGATACTTTTACGACTACACCGCGCCATCCAGCAGCACCCGCTGCTTCAACGCCGTGAGGGCATCCCGCGCAGCGGCCGCCTGCTCGAATTCCAGATTTCGCGCATGGTCCATCATCAGCTTTTCCAGCCGCTTCAACTCGCGCGCCAACGCCTTTTCGTCCTTCAGGAATTCCGCAGGCACCGCGGCTTCAAGCGCATCGTGCTGGACCGGCGCCACAATACCGTCGATGAGTTCGCGCACCGCCTTCTGAACGCCTCTGGCCGTGATGCCGTTGTCGATATTGAATTGCAGCTGCTTCGCACGGCGGCGGCTGGTTTCCTCCATGGCGCGCTGCATCGAATCCGTAATGCGGTCTGCGTACAGGATCGCGTGCCCGTTCAGGTTGCGCGCCGCACGGCCGATCGTCTGGATCAGACTTCGCTCAGACCGCAGAAAGCCCTCTTTATCGGCGTCCAGGATTGCCACCAGCGACACTTCCGGAATGTCCAACCCTTCACGCAGCAGGTTGATGCCCACCAGCACGTCGAACGTGCCCAGGCGCAGGTCGCGCAGGATTTCCACGCGCTCGACGGTGTCGATGTCGGAGTGCAGATAGCGCACCTTCACCCCATGTTCGCTCAGGAAGTCGGTCAGGTCTTCGGCCATGCGCTTGGTCAGTGTCGTGACAAGCACCCGTTCGCCCACCGACACGCGCGCCTTGATCTGGCCAAGCAGGTCATCCACCTGAGTACGGGCCGGCAATACCTCGACCAGCGGGTCGACCAGGCCCGTCGGCCGCACGACCTGCTCTACCACGTTATCGGCGTGCTCTTTCTCATACGCCGCCGGCGTGGCCGACACGAACACGCATTGACGCATCCGCGTTTCGAATTCCTCAAGCTTCAGCGGCCGGTTGTCCAGCGCCGACGGCAAGCGAAAACCGTATTGCACCAGCGTTTCCTTACGCGAACGGTCGCCGCGATACATGCCGCTCAGTTGCCCGATGGTGACGTGGCTTTCGTCAATGAACATCAGCGCATCGGATGGCAAGTAATCGATCAGCGTAGGCGGGGGATCCCCAGGGGCCGCGCCGGACAGATGCCTGGAGTAGTTCTCGATGCCCTTGCAGAAACCCAGCTCCTGCAGCATTTCGAGGTCGAACCGGGTGCGTTGTTCCAGCCGTTGCGCTTCGACAAGGTGGCCGTCATCGACGAAACGCTTGACGCGCTCGCGCAGCTCTTCCTTGATGGTCTCGATGGCGCGCAGCACGGTGTCGCGCGGCGTCACGTAGTGCGAGCCGGGATAGACGGTGAACCTTGGCAACTTCTGGCGAATGCGGCCCGTCAGCGGGTCGAATAGCTCCAGGCTTTCGATCTCGTCGTCGAACAGCGTCAGCCGCAACGCCAGTTCGGCGCTTTCCGCCGGAAAGATGTCGATGCTCTCGCCGCGCACCCGGAATACCCCGCGAGTGAATTCGGCGTCGTTGCGCGTGTACTGCATGGCGACCAGGCGAGCCAGGATCTCGCGGCGGGATATCTGGTCCCCACTGCGCAGGATCAGCACCATCGCGTGATAGTCGCCCGGGTTACCAATACCGTAGATGCACGAGACCGTGCCCACAATGATCGTGTCACGCCGCTCCAGCAGACTCTTGGTGGCCGACAGGCGCATTTGCTCGATGTGCTCATTGATGGACGAGTCCTTTTCAATGAACAGGTCCCGCGTCGGCACGTAGGCCTCGGGCTGGTAGTAATCGTAGTACGAGACGAAGTACTCGACCGCGTTCTTCGGAAAGAACTCCCGCATTTCGGCGTAGAGCTGCGCGGCCAACGTCTTATTGGGGGCCAATACCAGCGCGGGACGCCCCATCCGGGCGATCACGTTGGCCATGGTGAAGGTCTTGCCCGATCCCGTCACGCCCAGCAGGGTCTGGAACATGAGCCCGTCTTCGACCCCCTGCGTCAGGCCGTCGATGGCGGCGGGCTGGTCGCCCGCTGGCGGATAAGGCTGATAAAGTTGAAACGGGCTATCCGGATACTCGACGAATCTCGGCTTGGCTTCCAGCCCTGCCACGGAGGCAGCCAATGCCGGCGCCGCCGTCAGATCCGCAGCGAGATCATCGTTCAGATCTCCCGCGCTGCTCGGGTCTATTGGGCTCTTGGGCATGCTAGACTGTTCCAGGGTAAACCCCCCATTATCCACAGCACACCGTACTGCGTCCACCCATCCTCATCAGAGTCCCATGAGCAACCTTTTCGATTCCGTCGAACTCGCGCCGCGCGACCCCATTCTTGGTCTGAACGAACAATTCAACGCGGATACGCGCCCCGGTAAAGTGAACCTGGGCGTGGGCGTGTACTACGACGATCAGGGACGGATCCCCCTGCTGGGCGCCGTACGCAAGGCCGAAACCGCCCGCATCGAGGCCGCCGCCGCACGCGGCTACCTGCCGATCGAAGGCATTGCCGGCTACAACCAGGGCGCCCAGGCGCTGCTGCTGGGCAAGGAATCCCCGCTGGCCGCCGCCGGCCGCGTACTGACCACCCAGGCTCTGGGCGGCACGGGCGCGCTGAAGATCGGCGCCGACTTCCTGCGCCAGTTGCTGCCGACCTCCAAGGTCCTGATCAGCAACCCCAGCTGGGAAAACCACCGCGCCCTGTTCGAGCGCGCCGGCTTCGAAGTCGGCACATACTCGTACTACGACGCCGCCACCCGCGGCCTGAATTTCGACGCCATGCTGGCGGATCTGAAGGCCGCACCGGCCAAGACCGTCGTCGTGCTGCACGCATGCTGCCACAACCCCACCGGCGTGGACCCCACGGCCGACCAGTGGAAGCAGATCGCCGCCGTCGTGAAAGAAAACCAGTTGGTGCCGTTCCTCGACATCGCCTACCAAGGCTTTGGCGACGGCCTGACGGAAGACGCCTCGGTCGTGCGCATGTTCGCCGACCTGGACATGACCATGTTCATCAGCTCGTCCTTCTCGAAGTCGTTCTCGCTGTATGGCGAGCGCGTGGGCGCCCTGACGGTCGTGGCCGGCAGCAAGGAAGAAGCCATCCGCGTGCTTAGCCAGTTGAAGCGCGTGATCCGCACCAATTACTCCAACCCGCCTACCCATGGCGGCACGGTCGTGTCGACGGTGCTGAACACGCCCGAACTCTTCACCATGTGGGAAGAAGAACTTGCCGGCATGCGCGATCGCATCCGCCTGATGCGCAAGCAGCTGGTCGAGAAAATCAAGGAACACGGCGGCAAGCAGGACTTCAGCTTCGTCCTGCAGCAACGCGGCATGTTCTCGTACTCGGGCCTGACCGCGGCACAAGTGGACCGTCTGCGTGAAGAGCACGGCGTTTACGCCGTGTCCAGCGGCCGCATCTGCGTTGCCGCCCTGAACAGCGGCAACATCGACAAGGTCGCAGCCGGCATCGCCGCCGTGCTGTAACCCGCCGGTCGGACACGGGCCTTCAGGCCTGGCCACTGAAAGACGGAGCCTTCGGGCTCCGTTTTGCTTTGCGGGTGGCGACTGGCTTGCTTTTTTGCGGTATGTCCCCCAGAATGACGCTGTATATATGTACAGTCCGCTCGCACCGGATCATCGCCATGGCCAGCAAACTCACCGATCGCCAGCAACAAATCCTGGACCTCATCCGGCAAACCGTCATGCGCACCGGCTTCCCGCCGACGCGTGCCGAAATCGCCCAGGCCCTGGGTTTCCGTTCGCCCAACGCGGCAGAAGACCACCTCAAGGCATTGGCGCGCAAAGGCGCCATCGAGCTTACCGCCGGCGCCTCGCGGGGCATCCGCCTGAAAGACGGCGCACCCGCCTCCACCCCAGCCTCCCTATCCCTGCCCTCGCTGACCCAACTGCTGCTGCCGCTGGTGGGGCGCGTCGCGGCCGGCAGCCCTATCCTGGCCGCAGAACACGTGGAACGCGAAGTGGGCGTGGACCCTCACCTGTTCGCACAGGCTCCCGACTACCTGCTGAAGGTTCGCGGCATGAGCATGCGCGACGCCGGTATCCTCGAAGGGGATCTGCTGGCCGTGAAGAAAGCCTCTGAAGCCCGCAACGGCCAGATCGTCGTGGCTCGCCTGGGCGATGACGTTACCGTGAAGCGCCTTCAGCGCACCAACGGGCATATCGAGCTTCTGCCCGAAAACCCGGACTTCCAGACCATCGTGGTTGAAGCAGACCAGGAATTCGCCCTGGAAGGTATTGCGGTTGGCCTGATTCGCACGCACGCCTTGCACTGACCACGCAGCAAGGCCTCCGCGGCCTCGCGTTTAACGTCGCGCTTGATGTCGCGCTTAATGTCACGCTTTAAGTCGTGCTTGACGCCGCTTTAAACGTCCCGTTAAACGGCAAACAAAAAAAGCAAAGAAAAACCCCGCCGCAGCGGGGTTTTTCATGAGCGCCCTCTTTCGAAGGCGCCAGGGGTGTCGCGATCAGTGCTTCAGCACCGGATCAGTCGAACCCGGCTCAGCCGGCTTGGCCACCAAGGGTTCCTTGACGGCCTCTTCCTCAGCCAGCGGCTCAGGCAGACGCTCCAAGGCCAATTCCAGCACCTTGTCGATCCAGCGGACCGGCACGATCTCAAGGTGGTTCTTGACGTTATCCGGGATTTCCGCCAAATCCTTGACGTTTTCTTCCGGGATCAAGACCGTCTTGATGCCGCCACGGTGTGCAGCCAGCAGCTTTTCCTTCAGACCGCCGATCGGCAGCACTTCCCCGCGCAGCGTGATCTCGCCGGTCATGGCAACATCAGCGCGCACCGGGATGCGAGACAGGGCTGACACCATGGCCGTGGTGATCGCGATACCCGCGGACGGACCGTCCTTGGGCGTCGCGCCTTCCGGCACGTGCACGTGCATGTCGTGCTTCTCGAAGACGCTGTCGGCAAAACCCAGACGGCGGGCACGCGAACGTACCACCGTGCGCGCCGCCTCGACCGACTCCTTCATCACGTCGCCAAGCGAACCCGTGCGCTGGATGACGCCCTTGCCAGGCATGTCCGCGACTTCGATCGTCAGCAGATCGCCGCCGACTTCGGTCCAGGCCAGACCCGTCACCTGACCGATCTGGTTTTCCTTTTCGGCCATGCCGAAGGTGTAGCGGCGCACGCCCAGGTAGTCGCTCAGGTTTTCACCCGTGACATTGACCGGTTTGACCTCAAAGGTCTTGCCTTCGGCCTTGGCGCGGTCGGTCTGCGTCAGCAATTGCTTGATGACCTTGCGGCAGATCTTGCCCACTTCGCGTTCGAGCGCACGCACACCAGCTTCGCGGGTGTAGTAGCGCACGATGTCACGCAGCGCGGAATCGTCCACCGTCAGTTCGCTGTCCTTCACGCCGTTGTTCTTCATCAGCTTGGGCAGCAGATGGTCGCGGCCGATATGGATCTTTTCCTCTTCCGTGTAACCGGACAGGCGGATGACTTCCATGCGGTCGAGCAACGCCGGCGGAATGTTCAGCGTATTGCTGGTAGCCACGAACATGACATCGGACAAGTCGAAGTCGACTTCGATGTAGTGGTCCTGGAACGTATGGTTCTGTTCCGGATCCAGCACTTCGAGCAACGCCGACGAGGGATCGCCGCGGAAATCCATGCCCAGCTTGTCGATCTCGTCAAGCAGGAACAGCGGATTGCGCACGCCGACCTTCGACATGTTCTGGACGATCTTGCCCGGCATCGAGCCGATGTAGGTCCGGCGATGGCCACGGATCTCGGCCTCGTCGCGGACGCCGCCGAGCGCCATGCGCACGAACTTGCGGTTCGTTGCCTTGGCGATCGACTGGCCCAACGAAGTCTTACCCACGCCAGGAGGTCCAACCAGGCACAGGATCGGCGCCTTTACCTTGTCCACGCGCTGTTGCACGGCAAGATATTCCAGGATGCGTTCCTTGACCTTTTCAAGACCGTAGTGGTCGTTGTCCAGCACCGTCTCGGCGTTGGCGATCGAGTTGTTGATCTTGCTCTTCTTTCTCCAGGGGAGATTGATGAGCGTGTCGATGTAGTTGCGCACCACGGTGGCTTCGGCCGACATGGGCGACATGAGCTTGAGCTTCTTGAGCTCGGCATCGGCCTTTTTACGCGCCTCTTTGGGCATGTGGGCAGCGATGATCTTCTTTTCAAGCTCTTCGATGTCCGCGCCCTCTTCGCCTTCGCCCAACTCTTTCTGAATGGCCTTGACCTGCTCATTCAGGTAGTAGTCGCGTTGGCTTTTTTCCATCTGCTTCTTCACGCGGCCGCGAATCCGTTTTTCGACCTGGAGGATGTCGATTTCGGTTTCAAGCTGGGTAAGCAGACCTTCAAGGCGCTCGGAGGTGCCAACGATCTCGAGCATCTTCTGCTTTTGCTCGAGCTTCAGCGGAAGATGCGCGGCGATCGTGTCGGCCAGGCGTCCGGCATCATCGATGCCAGCCAGCGAGGTCAGGATCTCCGGGGGGATCTTCTTGTTGAGCTTTACGTACTGTTCGAACTGGGCAACGATCGCGCGGCGCAGGGCCTCGGTTTCGGAACCTTGCATGGCGTCCGGCTCGATCGGCGTCACCTGGCAGGTGAAGTGCGAATCGGCGTCTTCAATGCTGTTGATGCGGGCACGCTGGGTGCCTTCGACCAGCACTTTGACAGTGCCGTCAGGCAGCTTGAGCATCTGCAGGATGCCGGCTACGCAGCCGATCTCGTAGACGTCTTCAGGGGTAGGGTCATCCTTGCCGGCGGACTTTTGGGCCACGAGCATGATGCTTTTGCCCGCTTCCATCGCAACCTCGAGCGCGCGAATAGAGCGCGGACGGCCGACGAACAGCGGGATGACCATGTGCGGAAACACCACGACATCGCGAAGTGGGAGCAGGGGCAGGTCGATCGGGTCGGAAGGCAGGGTCTGGCTGGCAGACATAGGAGGTTCCTCGGTATGACTCGGCGTATCGGGGACAGGAGGCCCGGGTATACCCCGAGCTATCCACGTCAGTTACGTCTGTTATGGGAACAATAGCCGAAAATTCAAGATCCCGGCGGCCTGATAAACGAAAGGCAAAAAAAAATGCCCCCGAGGGGCCCCAGGAAGGAAAAAAACCCGTTACAGGAACGGGTTTTTTTGAAATATCAGGCTGCGGCGTCGCGGACTTCTCCGCGGTCCGGCTTTTCCGTTTCGCCGGCTTCGTCGGCGTAGATCAGCAGGGGCTTGCCCTCACCTTCGATGGCGCCTTCGTCAACCACGACACGCTTGACGTTGCCTTGGGAGGGCAACTCGTACATGGTGTCCAAGAGCGTCTGTTCGATGATCGAACGCAGGCCGCGGGCGCCAGTCTTGCGCTTGAGCGCCTTGCGGGCGATAGCCTTCAAGGCGGCGGGCCGCAGATCCAGCTCAGCGCCTTCCATGGCGAACAGCTTCTGGAATTGCTTGAGCAAGGCGTTCTTGGGCTCGGTCAGGATTTGCACCAGGGCCGCTTCGTCCAGTTCGTCCAGCGTGGCGACGACGGGCAGACGGCCGACCAGTTCCGGGATCAGGCCGAACTTGATCAAATCTTCAGGTTCGACTTCCGAGAACAGTTCGCCCACGCCGCGTTCGGACTTGGCGCGCACGGACGCCGAGAAACCGATGCCCGATTTCTCGGTGCGGTCGCGGATGACCTTCTCCAGGCCGTCGAAAGCGCCGCCGACGATGAACAGGATGTTCGTCGTGTCGACCTGGACAAAGTCCTGGTTGGGGTGCTTGCGCCCGCCTTGCGGGGGCACCGAGGCAACCGTGCCTTCGATCAGCTTCAGCAAGGCCTGTTGCACGCCCTCGCCCGACACGTCGCGGGTGATGGACGGGTTATCGGACTTGCGGGAAATCTTGTCGATTTCGTCGATGTAGATAATGGCGCGCTGCGCCTTCTCGACTTCGTAGTTGCAGTTCTGCAGCAGCTTTTGAATGATGTTTTCGACGTCTTCGCCCACGTAGCCGGCTTCGGTCAACGTGGTGGCGTCAGCCATGACGAAGGGCACATTCAACATGCGCGCCAGCGTCTGGGCCAGGAGCGTCTTGCCCGACCCGGTGGGGCCGATCAGCATGATGTTGCTCTTGGAGAGCTCGACTTCGTCACCCTTGATCTCGCCGTGACGAATGCGCTTGTAATGGTTGTAGACCGCCACTGCCAGCATGCGCTTGGGCGAGTTTTGCCCGATGACGTACTGGTCCAGGAAGGTCTTGATCTCGGCCGGAGTAGGCAGTTCGGAACGAATAGCCGCGCGCGCGGTCGCTTGCGCTTCCTCGCGAATGATGTCGTTGCACAGGTCTATGCATTCATCGCAGATGAATACCGACGGACCCGCGATCAGCTTGCGGACTTCATGCTGGCTTTTATTGCAAAACGAGCAATGCAGCACTTTTGCGTCTGCCGATCCCTTTTTTTCAGGCATATTTGTTTCGTATCTCAGGTAAAGATGCGCCAGACCGGATAAAGGTCCAGCGCATGCGCTTACTCAAACTTGATGGCAGCGGGTTTGGATCAACCGGGAAGTCAGCCTTCCGAACGGGAGGTCATCACCTTGTCCACCAGTCCATACGATACCGCATCTTCGGCGGACATGAAGTTGTCACGTTCCGTGTCCAGGCCGATGCGTTCAATCGACTGGCCGGTGTTGTCGGCCAGGATCCGGTTCAGGCGTTCGCGCAGGTCCAGGATCTCGCGAGCCTGGATCTGGATGTCCGATGCCTGGCCTTGGGCGCCGCCCGACGGCTGATGGATCATGATCCGCGAGTTGGGCAGCGTGAAACGCTTGCCCTTCTTGCCAGCCGCCAGAAGGAAGGCGCCCATGCTGGCCGCCAGGCCGGTGCACAGCGTCGATACGTCCGGCTTGATGAACTGCATGGTGTCAAAAATGGCCATTCCCGCATACACCGACCCGCCGGGCGAGTTGATGTACAGGGAAATGTCCTTGTCAGGATTCTCCGATTCCAGGAACAGCAACTGCGCCACAACCAGGTTGGCCGTTGCGTCATTGACCGGACCCACCAGGAAAATGAGCCGTTCGCGGAGCAGACGCGAATAGATGTCGTAGGCGCGTTCGCCGCGCCCCGACTGCTCGATAACCATGGGAATGTAGCCCAGGCCGGTGGGGGTCACCGAAGACCCGCCATTCATTGCCGCATAGAAATCGGTGAATCTCTGCATAGTGTTACGCCATCCCCATCAACTGATCGAAAGGCACCTTTTCGTCGGTGACCTTAGCCTTTTCCAGCACGTGCGCGACAACGTTGTCTTCGAGCACGATCGCCTCGATTTCAGCACGACGCTGGCGGTCAGCCAGGTAATAGCTGACAACCTGAGCGGGTTGTTCGTAGTTCTCGGCGAATTCTTCAATGCGCGCGCGAACTTGCTCGGGCTTGGCTTGCAGCTGGGCTTGCTTGACCAGTTCCGACACCAGCAGGCCCAGGCGGACACGGCGTTCGGATTCGGTCGAGAAGGCTTCAGCCGGGATCGGCACGGATTCGGCGTTCGGGATGCCGCGCTGCTTGAGCTCTTCGCGGGCAGCAGCGACACGGCCTTGCACGTCGTTGTCGACCAGCGCCTTCGGCACGTCGAACTTGCCGGCTTCGACCAGCGCGTCCATGACGCTGGACTTGGTGCGGCCAGCCGAACGGACCTTGACTTCGCGCTCGATGTTGCTGCGGATGTCGGCCTTCAGCTTTTCGATGTCGCCTTCGGCTTGGCCGAGCGACTTGGCGAATTCGCCGTTCAGTTCGGGCAGGACGCCTTCAGCCACTTCCTTGACGGTGATGGTGAACTCGGCGGTCTTACCAGCGACTTCCACGCCTTGGTAGTCGTCAGGGAACTTCAGTTCGAAGACCTTGGTTTCGCCAGCCTTCAAGCCGCGGGCGGCTTCTTCGAATTCCGGCAGCATGCGGCCTTGGCCGAGCACGAACGGGAAGTCTTCGGCCTTGCCGCCTTCGAACGGCACGCCGTCGATGGTGCCGGCGAAGTCCAGCGTGACGCGATCGCCGTCTTGCGAGGCGCGGCCTTCACGGGCTTCGAACGTGGCGCGCTGCTTACGCAGGACGTCCAGGGTTTGTTGGACTTCGGCGTCGGTGACGGCGGTATCGAAACGGGTGACCGCCAGGGACGACAGATCCGGCACGACGACTTCAGGGTAGACCTCGAACGTGGCGGTGAACGCCAGCGTGTCGTCGGTGACGCCTTCAGTCTTGGGTTCCAGGTTCGGGGCGCCAGCGACGCGCAGCTTGGCGCCATCGATGGCTTGTTCGAACGCACGGCCAACTTGGCTATTGATCACGTCGTAGCGGATGCTGGGGCCATGGCTGCGCTCGAGCATGGCGAGCGGAGCTTTACCCGGGCGGAAGCCGGGGACCTTGGCGGTGCGAGCCACGCGCTTCAATTGCGCCTGGACTTCCTTTTCGACGTCGGCCACCGAGACGGCCAGATCAACACGGCGCTCCAGGCCGGAGAGGGTTTCAACCACAGGCTGCATTAAAAGACCTATTTTCCGAGAGATGAGATTACGGGCGGATAAACGCGGCATTTTACCGGAAACTTCCGGAACCCTGACGCAAAAGGGCGCGAGCCCCGGATTTGCCCGGATGCTCGCGCCCCGTTTTCCGCCCGAAAAGGGAGGGAGAACGCCTTTTCGGCGCCTTTATTTAGCCTTGGCGATGCGATCTTCGATGTGCTGAGCGCGCTTGGCCGAGGACGGGTGCGAGCTCATCATATCGCTCTTGCCGCCATCCAGCTCGGCCAGCTTCTGGAATGCCGTCACCAGACCACGGGTATTGAGCTTCTTGGCCTGCAGTTGGTCGAACGAATAGTCGTCGGCGTCGCTTTCCTGCGATTGCGAGAATTGCGCATTGATGAACTTCTCGGTCAGGTCGCCCAGTTGCGAGGAATTCAGGGCTGCGACGGTCGCGCCGCCAGCAGCGCCCGCAGCGTCACGCGCCGCCGACACCGTGTAGGCGGTCTGCATGGCCTTCTTGGTGTGTCCCAGCGCCACGTGACCGATTTCGTGACCCACCACGCCCAGCACTTCGTCGTCGGTCATCATGTCCATCAGGCCGCTGTAGACGCGGATGCAGCCGTTGGCCATCGCCCAGGCGTTGACGTCCTTGGTGATGTAGACCTTGTAGTTGGCCTTTTGGCCGTTGACCGTGCCGCCCAGCGACT
Organism: Achromobacter marplatensis; assembly: GCF_049060505.1. Taxonomy (GTDB): domain Bacteria; phylum Pseudomonadota; class Gammaproteobacteria; order Burkholderiales; family Burkholderiaceae_B; genus Achromobacter; species Achromobacter marplatensis_A. The sequence goes on along the minus strand of NZ_JBMGRB010000012.1, from coordinate 51,638 downwards.
TGGCGATCTTCTGCAGGCGCGCGTCGTACTTGCTGCCCGGCGCGGCGATTTTTTCCTGCGAATCGCTTTGCGCGCATGCCTTGTCCGACAGGGTCTTGATTTCAGCGTCGCTCAGGGTGGCAGCTTGCACGACCTTGCTGCCGGCGCCCACCAGGCCGCCGATATCGAAGGCATGCGATGCAGAATAAGGGGCAAGCGCAACGGTCAACGCGGCAACGGTGTAGCGGATCTTCATGGGAACAAACTCCTCTTGACTGGCTCTATGCGAGTGAGGCGGCAATTCTATCCATGCCGAAAGCGCACAAAGCGTTTCGCCACAGAGTTTCGCAAATGGCAGTTTCGCTTACACAATTGCCCAGCAAACTGTGCGCAAGCGTGGTAACAGGCGGTCTGCCCTGTCATTCAGCGCTCATAAAAAACTGATGCCTGGCGCGGCTGGGCATTGATAGAATTGCCGCCGCACTTTTCATTGCCCCACCCCACATGGCTCGCACCCAACATGAATAACACTCCCCCTCCCCGCCTGGGCCTGTTGCCCAGCCTGATCTTCAGCTCGCGCTGGCTGCAACTGCCCCTGTACCTTGGGCTGATCGTCGCGCAAGGCGTTTACGTCATGCTCTTCCTGAAAGAGTTGTGGCACTTGGTGACGCACGCCAACAGCTTCGGCGAAATGGAAATCATGCTGCTGGTGCTGGGGCTGATCGACGTGGTCATGATTTCGAACCTGCTGGTCATGGTGATCGTGGGCGGCTACGAGACCTTCGTGTCCCGCCTGCGCCTGCAGAACCATCCGGACCAGCCTGAATGGCTAAGCCACGTGAACGCCAGCGTGCTCAAGGTGAAACTGGCGATGGCCATCATCGGCATCTCGTCGATCCATCTGCTGCGCACTTTCATCGAGGCCGGCACGATCGGCACGCCTAACGCCCGTTTCACCGAAGCGGGCGTCATGTGGCAGACGATCATCCACGCTTTGTTCATCCTGTCGGCACTGGGGATCGCGCTGGTGGACAAGCTGGCGACGACCGCTCCGCAAAAGCACTAAAAACGAGAAAAAAGGCTCCCACGCTTCGTGCGCTTGCTGCCTGCCAAGGCAAAAAAAGCCCCCATGCATCGCGCATGGGGGCTTTTTTATGGGCCGAACACCGGGGACTAGCCCGGCGCGCTACCCGGAAAACATCAGGCCGCGACCTTGATGTTCTTGGCGCTCGGGCCCTTGGGGCCGGTGCCGACCTCGAAGGTGACGCGCTGGTTTTCTTGCAGCGACTTATACCCTTCGCTGCGGATTTCGGAGTAATGGGCGAAAAGGTCTTTGCTGCCGTCGTCGGGCATGATGAAGCCATAACCCTTTTCGGCGTTGAACCACTTAACGATGCCGGTTGCCATGGAGTGTCCTTGAACCTAGAAAGTGCGATTGCTCGCGGGGCGCCAGATCATCAAGGATGGGAGAGGAAGCAACCGCAGCACCACTGACGGCGACAAGTTAACGCAGACCGCGTCGCTTGAAAATCTCGCTGAACCCAGTGTATTGGCGAACTCCGAAAAACGTCAAATATGCGAATGATGGAAGCGGAAAGCCGGCACGCCTGGGGAGCGCGAAAACGGCGGTGGCAGGCCTTGCAAACGTGCTGCGCCAAAGAAAATTTTCACTTTGGCATGAACGGATACATCCCAATACCTGCCCATGCAAGGGGTTCGTTCGACCAGGCCCGCATTGCCGCGCGCCCTAGCCCGAAAAACCACCGGCCTCCAGGAACTCCTGTTCGGCCTGGGTCGTCTGGCGACCCAGCGCCGCGTTGCGATGCGGGAAGCGACCGAAGCGCTTGATGATGTCGCGATGCAGGACGGCCCAGCGCAAGGAATCGGCGTCCACGCGTTCCATCAGTGCAACGCCGCGGTTCTGCGACACGAGGCTTTCCGCATGTTCGAAAGGCAGGTAGAAAAATTGGCGCAGCTTCGGGTCGACGGCAAGGTCGTGGCCGGAAGCAATCGCGCGTTCGGCGAAGTACTGGGCCAAGGGATCGGTGGCGAACATGTGCGCCGTCCCTCTGTAGGCGTTCCGCGGGAACTGGTCCAGCAGAATCATCAACGCCAAGGCGCCGTCCGCGTCTTCCAGCCAGTCGTCCAGTTGGCGCGAGGCCGCGGCCCAGTGCGCGGCTTCAAAGCGTCGGCGAAACTCGGCGTCGAATGCCTCGCTCTTGCTGAACCATTGCTGCGGACCCGCATCCATCCAGAACGCGACCACGTCTTGCGGCTGCACGGCTAGTGGGTTCAGGGAGGGGGAAGTCATGGCGGGATCCTGGGGGATGAAGAAGCGGCACTGCGGCCGGCCCCCGGAAGGATACCGCGCGGAAACAAAAAAAGCCCCCGAAGGGGCTTTTTTGAAAACTCAGACCTTTACAGGACCTGAATCTTCGTGGCTTGCGGGCCCTTGGGGCCATTGGCCGTCACAAAGCTGACGCGCTGGTTCTCTTCCAGAGACTTGAAGCCAGAACCCTGGATTTCGGAGAAGTGAGCGAACAGATCCTTACCACCCGCTTCCGGGGTGATGAAGCCATAGCCTTTTTCCGAATTGAACCACTTAACGACGCCGGTTTCCATACTGTATTTCCTAGAGATAATGGGCAAATGCCCGGAGGTCACGAATCAATCAAGGAGGGGACAGTAGAACAATAACGCTGAGCCGGAAAAGGCACGGCACTGAACGAAAATCGCAACGCTTGTGATCGTGTGCCGACACTATCGTTATGTTCCCCTCACAAGTCAACATAATCCTAAAAAATACGTGCCAATAATGCAACAAAGAGAAACTGCGTTGAAAATTTGCACGTTTTCATAGGCAAAACTTGTCCCTGCATAGGTGTAAACACCCATACATCATAAAAAAACAATCAAGGCTTATATAAATGCCGTCTAAACCCGTACACCCTTCATACGCCGTTCAGATAGGCACTTTGGTTTGCCGTCAGGCTTACTGGTCGATAGGTAAACCCAACAAATCGAGTGCCGCGCCAAAAGCATCGGAACCCGAGCAAAGGAAAACCGCCACGTCGCCGGGATTCATATTTTCCAGGACCTGGTCGATTTGTTCTTGCGCATTATCAACATTGTCGACATTTGAAGCGTGTATATCCGCCCCAGCCTCGACTTTCTGGATGGGAACGATGTCCGCGATCGCGTTGAGATCGGTTACGCCCACCACGACATAGACGCTGATGGGCTCGCCATCAATCGTCGTGAGCAGCTCGACGCCGCCCGTCACGTCGGCAAGGTGCCGACTTACTATTTCCATGTTCAATCTTCCTTGATCAGCGGGCGGGGCCCGCTTGAGCGCACGCACCGTGAAGGTGCAATCTCACGCCCAGGCGCGACTATAACAGCCTTATGCTAATGCTTCTTGACATTCGGGCCCAGGGACTTCCGCGCAGCGCCAGACGTGGCGGCGACACTACGGCAACGCACCCCGGCTTCGGCCAGGACGCGGATCAGCGGCTTCTGGGCTGCCAGGAAGGCATCCTTCTCGTCGCCAGCCAACTTGCAGATGAACATCTGGGCCAATAGCTGGGTGCGACGGGCGCGGCGGTTGCCGGCCTCTTCGGCCAGCCACGAGCCGATCCAGGCGGCGGCAGCGTCGGCATCGCCCTGCTGCTTGACATGCCCCAGCAGGTCATAGACCGTCACGCCGGCGATGCGGTCGTCTTCGCCGCGCGAAAGAAAGAGCTTGGCGGCTTGGCCCGAATAGCCGGGAATCAGCGCGAGGCAATCGCGTTCAGCGGGTTTCTTCATAGCGTTCTGTGTGTTTCGTTGTCGAGAACCCTGGACTGTAACCCGGGCTTGCGCACTGTCGCATCGACGCCACGGAACTCTGCTATTGTCGGCCTACCCATTTTCAATACGGTGAACATCATGCAACGCGATTTCGATCTGGTCGTCACGATCTTGGGCGCCCTGCGCGACGCGCCCGGCCCCAACCTGAGCACGCACGACATCAAGAATGCCGCCCTGGCCCCGCATCCTGAAGAACAGGGTTTGCAGACCATTGCGCATCATTTGGACCTGCTGTCGGACGCCGGCCTGGTCAAGCAAGTGAGCGAAACGGCAGCCAGCGCCGCCGCGACGCGCTGGCGCATTACCTGGAAGGGCTACGACGCCCTGGAACAGGACGAGGACGACGAAGAAGACGCTGAAGACTTCGACGCCGAAGAATAAGCGGCAAGGCTTGCAATTTAGCGGCGCTGCAAGATGCGCCGCGTGAGCAACGACGCGGCGGTGCCGATCACCAGGCTGAACATGAACGCGGCGATCGACAGCATCACCGACAAGTCGTTGAAGCCACCGTGGCGCGACAGCAGGAACACGGCCACGAAGACCGCGGCGGCCAGCGCCACCACCCCTGCCAGCACCTGTTTGACCGAACCCAGGCGGCCACAGAGCGAGCCGCCGACCAGCGCGGCCGCTACCATCGCGGCCATGGACCAGAACAGATATTCGTACTGCATGCGAACGTTCTCCCCGCGAAGGCATTGAGGCGCCCGCATTATAGGCGTCGGATCAGCCCGGGACGACCACCGCGACCACGCTGATCTCGACCAGCGCGCCGTAATGCAGGCCGCGCGTGGGCACGACAGCGCGCGCCGGCCGGTGATCGCCGAAGACGCGTTCATAGACCCGGTTGACCTCGTCCCACAACCCGATGTCCGGGATGTACACCGTGACGCTGACCACCGTGGACAGCGATGCACCGGCAGCGGTCAGAATCGCATTAACACTGCGCAAGGCCTCTACGGTCTGGGCGCAGGCCCCTGTCGCCAACTGCGGCTTGACGCCGGCCTGCGCGGGTGCCAGGAAGCCCAGTTGGCCAGACACGAAGACAAAACCGTTCGCCCGTACCGCCTGCGAGTAATGTCCGGCGGGCGGCGTGGCATCCGGGGTGTGGATCAATTCCATGGTCGTTTCCTGTTGATGCGAAGAGGATGGCAGCGGCTTACCAGCCGCGGAAGCGTTCCCAGCGGGCCACCACGCCGGGCTCGCCCCGCCGCACCACTTGATAGGCGTCGTGTTGCGCGCACGTCGCGCATGCGTGGTTCGGCACGATGCGCAGCTTCGTCCCCAGGGGAAGATCAGGCAGGCGCGCCCCGCTTCCGGCGCGCAGCGTAATGATGCCCTGCTCCTGATTGGTTTCGGCCAGCAAGAGGTCGGGATAGACCTTGCCGTCGACGTCGCACACCAGGCCGTACAGCTGATCCACCGGCTGCTTTGCCGTGCCTCGGTCGCGCGACATGGCCATCCAGCCTGCGTCGACGAGGATCCATCCTTTGTCAGCTTGATGGCCGATGACGGTCGTCAGCACGGAGACCGCGATGTCGTCGACCGCGCATACGCCTAGCCCCGCCATCACCAGGTCGAAGAATACGTAGACGCCAGCGCGCACTTCCGTGACGCCGTCGAGGTGACGGGCGAAGTGCGCGGTGGGCGTCGAGCCGACACTGACGACCGGACACGGCAGGCCCGCCTGGCGAATCGCGTCGGCGCAGCTGACCGCGGCCCAGCGCTCTTGTTCGGCCATGTTGGCGATGGCCTCGGCGCTGCGGCAGCCGTAGGACTCGCCGGCATGCGTCATGACACCGCGCAGGCAGCCCGCGGCATGCAGCACGCTTGCGATGGACAGCAGATGCTCATGGTCGCCCGGCTGCACCCCGGCGCGGTGCCCGTCGCAATCGATCTCGATCAGCGTGGGCACCGGGCCGCCAGCGGCCTTGGCGCGGTTGGCAACGGCCTGGGCCGCCTCGACGCTGTCCACCACCACGGTCAGGTCCACGCCCTTCTCGCGCAGGGCCAGCACGCGATCAAGCTTCGACGGCGACACGCCGACGGCATAGAGCAGATCGGTGACGCCGGCTGCGGCGAACTGCTCGGCCTCTTGCAGCGTGGAAACAGCAGCGGGCCCCTGCGGGCTGGTCATCACCCGGCGCGCCACGTCGATCGATTTAGGCGTCTTCAAATGCGGCCGCAATTGCACCCCATGGCCGGCCATCAGCGCATTCAGGCGCTGGATATTGCGCGTCATGCGGGTTTCGTCCAGCAGCAAGCAAGGGGTATCCAGAGCATCCAGGGGCGTGGGCGGGCGGGAAATAGTCATTGGGGGGCCTCGGCAGGTCAGATCGAAAGGACGGCAGGCGAGCCCGCGTCCCGTTGCAGCAAGTATGGCGCGCCGCGACCCTTGCATGTTTAATAGCAGCTTAATTTTCAGTTAATGTGAATCTGAATGATCACCACCGACGACCTGCGCTTTTTCATGAGTTTGGCGGCCACGCCATCGCTGGCGCAAGCCGCGCGCGCCCTGGACGTGACGCCCCCTGCCGTCACGCAGCGGCTGAACGCGCTGGAAAAGCGCCTGGGCGTCAGACTGGTCAACCGGTCGGGGCGCGGCACGGCACTCACCGACGAAGGCCGGCTGTTGGCGCTGCGGGCCGGACAGATCTGCGGCGAACTGGGCGATCTGGCCGATGAACTGGCGGGACGGCGCGGCGTCGTGGCTGGCCATCTGCGCGTGGTGGCGCCGCTGGGTTTCGGCCAACGCTATGTGGCCGCGCTGGTGGCCGGTTTCCGCAAAAGCAGCGAGGACATCACCGCCAGCCTGACGTTGTCCGACGGCCCCCCTCGGCTGGCCACCGACAACTGGGATGTGATGGTGCACATCGGCGAATTGCGCGATTCCACGCTGGTCGCCTACCCGCTGGCGCCCAACCGCCGCATTCTGTGCGCGTCGCCTGCCTACTTGGCCAGGCACGGCGCGCCCGCCAAGCCCGAAGACCTGCGCCACCATGACTGCATCGCCTTGCGTGAAAACGACGAGGACGTGACCTTGTGGCGCTTCAAGCGCGGCCGCGGGCCGGCGGTCGGCGTGCGTATTGCCCCCGTGCTGTCCAGCAACACCGGCGCGGCCGCGGTGGCGTGGGCGCTGGCTGGGCACGGCATCGTCGCGCGGTCGGAATGGGATGTGGCCGAACATGTGAAGGCCCGGTCGCTGGTGCCGGTACTGGCGGGTTGGAATCTGCCCGACGCCAATGTCGTGGCGCTGGTGAAGTCGCGCCAGGATCTGTCGGCCCGTACCTCGGGGTTCCTGGCCCATCTGCGCGCGGCGTTCGCCACCACGCCCTGGCGCGAGAAAAGCTGAATCGCCTTAGTCCAACATTGCTTCCGCTTCGATTTCGACCAGCCATTCGGGCAGAGACAGCCCGCTGACGATGATCCACGACGACGGCGGAGGGTCTACCGGAAAACGATCGCGCAGGGCCTGCGCGATCAATTCCTGGTCTTCGCGTGCCGTCTCGCAGATATAGATGCGCAGCATGATCACCTGGGCCAGCGTGCCGCCCGCTGCGGCCAGGACGCGTTGAATGTTGTCCAGCGCTGCGTCGGTCTGCTCTTGCAAGCCCGGCCCTACCGTGCGTTCATTGATGTCGACGCCAACCTGGCCCGACAGCAGCATCCTGCGTTGCCCCGTCACGATGACGGCCTGGCTGAAACCGTATTGGACGGTGTTGAAAACAGTGTCGGGATTGACGACGGTTCTAGACATAGCGTGCTCCTGTGGGCGGCGCGCCCCACAGCGCGCCGGAGCCGCCATTCTATCGAGCCGCCCTCGTCAAGACGGGACGCGCCCCGCCACGCCGGCCCGCGCCCCCGGCAAAGACACCAGCAGCACCACCGCGCCCGCGACGACCGCCGTCCAGAATCCCGCCCGCACGCCGTAGTGGTCGACTACCCAGCCCGCCATCGCGGCGCCGGCGGCCACGCCCGCACCCAAGCCTGTCACCAGCCAGGTTAGCCCTTCGGTCAAGCGCCGCCCGGGCACGCTGCTTTCGACCAGCGCCATGGCGATGATCATGGTGGGGGCAAACGACAGTCCGGCCAACAGCACGCCCAGCGAAAGCGTAACCAGGTCATTCACCCATAGCAGCGGCAAGGTCGTGAACGCCGTGACCGCCGCGGCGATGGACAGCATCCGGGCAAGCGGCATCTGGAATTTCAGCACGCCGAACACCAGCCCCGCCACGCAAGAACCCAAGGCATAGGCGGACAGGATCAGGCTGGCGGCCGCCGGCACGCCCTGCGCGCGGGCGAACGCGACGCTAAGCACATCGATCGTGCCGACGATCACGCCCATCGCCGACATCATGGCGATCAGCGAACGCATGGGGGGCATGCGCAGGACCGAGGCCTCGCGGCCGGCTTGCCTGACTTGCACGGCAGGCGCGGTGGCCCGCTGCAGGACGAACGCCGTCACGCCCACCGCCAGCAGCAACGCCGCGGTCAGCGGGCCCGCCTGGGGAAACAGCGCCACGCTCAGGCCCACCGCGATCGGCGGCCCGACGATGAAGCTGAGTTCATCGGCTACGGATTCCAGCGCATAGGCGGTGCGCAGTTGAGGTTGGTCGCGGTAGATTTCCGTCCAGCGCGCGCGGATCATCGCCGGCATGCTGGGCAAGGTGCCTGCCAATGCGGCGAAGACGAACAGCATCCAATCCGGCGCGCCCCATTGCACGCAGGCGGCCAGGGCGATCAGCGCCACCACGCATATGCCCGCTGCGACGGGCAGCACCCGCCCCTGCCCATGCCGGTCCACCAGACGCGAGATGCGCGGGGCAAGCAAGGCCGTGGCCAACGCGAAGGTCGCGGCGACCCCGCCCGCCAACGCGTAGGCGCCGCGTACTTCGGACAGCATCGTGATGATGCCGATGCCGATCATCGGCAAGGGCAGGCGCGCGATCGCGCCCGCCAACACGAAACCCGTGGCGCCCGGCGCCTTGAACAACACACGATACGGATTGGACACCGATAACCTTTTGAAGCGGGTAGACGGCGAGATCGTATTCACATACATTGCGTATGTCAATTAACATACGCGCCGTATGTCACTGGAGAACTGCATGTCGCGTTCGCGCGCCGAGATGATCGAAGCCACCCGGGCCAAATTGCTGGCGACCGCCCGACGCGCCTTCCAGCACACCGGGTACGCCGCCACGTCCATGGACGATTTGACCGCTTCCGCGGGGCTGACGCGAGGGGCTTTGTATCACCATTTCGGTGACAAACAAGGCTTGTTGGCCGCGGTCGTCGAACAAATCGACAGTGAGATGGATCAGCGCCTGACTGCCATTTCATCGCAGGCAGCTTTGCCGTGGGACGCTTTCCGAGGGCGCTGCCGCGCCTATCTGCAGATGGCGACGGAGCCCGAAATCCGCCGCATCGTGCTGCAGGACGGGCGGGCGGTGTTGGGCCCGGCGTCCGACGCGGCGCAGCACCAGTGCATCGCATCGCTTGCGGAGCTGCTGCAGCAGTTGATGGCGGCGCGCACGATCGACGACGCGGACCCGCAGGCCTTGGCACGGTTGATCAACGGCAGCCTGACGGACAGCGCATTCTGGATCGCGGATGCGCCCGATGATGCCGCCCGCCTGGCGCCTGCCTTGCAAGCATTGGACCTGTTGCTACGCGGGCTGCTGCGGCCATAAGACCCCACGAATCACAAGCCTTCGGTTGTGCATACGGTGCGGCGCACGTATTATCAAAGAAATAACTTGTTTAAATAACACCGGAGACCGTTGTGGCCGTCAGCACAACCCCTGATTCAAGCGCTTCCTGGGCTGATCTGCTGCATGGCGCCAACGCGCTGCGCTCGATCGCGCTGGCCGGCGGTGTGGCGCTGCATGCCATCAACGTCTATATCGTCACCACCATTTTGCCCAGCGTCATCCAGGACATCGGCGGCCTGGGGTACTACGCCTGGAACACCACACTGTTCGTCGTGACCTCCATCATCGGATCGGCCTTATCTGCCAAATTGATTGAAACCCTGGGGCCGCGCGCCGCCTACCTGCTGGCCGTGGGCATTTTCACCGCGGGCGCGGTAGCCTGCGCTCTGGCGCCGACCATGCCGGTACTGTTGGCCGGCCGCAGCATCCAGGGCTTGGGCGGCGGCATCCTCTTTGCCCTGAGCTATGCGCTGATCCGGCTTGTGTTCGATGCGCCCCTCTGGTCGCGCGCCATGGCGTTGGCGTCGGGCATGTGGGGCGTGGCCACGCTGTGCGGGCCGGCGATTGGCGGCATCTTCGCCCAGACCGGCCACTGGCGGTTGGCGTTCTGGGCGTTGCTGCCCGTTGCTGCGGCGCTGGCACTGATCGTGGCGCTCAAGGTGGGCGGCCGGTCGTCGGTGCCCCCTGCCCCGCCCTCGACGCTACCCCTGGGTACGCTCGCGCTGCTGGTGACTTCCGTGCTGGCCGTGACGCTGGCCAGCCTGTCGACGGACCTGGGCTGGAACCTGGCCGGCATCGCGGGGGGACTGGCGCTAGCCATGCTGATCGCCAAGGTGGACTCGCGCGCCAAACGGCGCCTGCTGCCAACGGGCGCCTATTCCGTGCGCGCGCCGCTGGGCGCGTTGTATGCCGTGATGTGCCTGGTGGTGGCCGCCATCACGACCGAGATCTTCGTGCCGTACTTCCTTCAAGTGATCCACCGGCTGTCGCCGCTCTCGGCAGGCTATATGACGGCGGCGATGGCAGCGGGCTGGACGTTGGCGGCCATGCCCAGTTCCACGCGCACGGGCGCGGCCGCCGATCGGCTGGTGCGCACGAGCCCCGCAGTGATTCTGGCGTCGCTGATCGCCCTGGCCATCATGACGCCGCAGACCGGCATGCTGTCATCCGCGTGGGGCCTGGCGGCCTACATCGTCGCGCTGGCAGGCGTGGGGTTCGGCATCGGGCTGGCGTGGCCGCATCTGCTGACCCGGATATTCAACGCGGCGCCCAAGGGCGAAGAAACGCTGACATCGTCCTCCATCACCACGGTGCAGCTCTACGCGTCGGCCGTGACCGCCGCGTTGGCGGGCGTCGTCACCAATAGCGCGGGGCTGGCGGATCCCGGCGGCGTCGACGGCGCGCAGCACGCGGCGCGGTGGCTGTTCGCTGCCTTTGCCGTCGCGCCGATGCTGGCATTGTTGTTGCTTGCCCGCGTGACGCCGCGCACGGCAGGCAAACCCTGAACCCGCCTGGTACCAGCGAATGTTCGAACATCGCGGCTGGAATCCGCCAAACGCGGTATGGAACGTCACACGGGTCTTTGCTACGCTGACGACACCTGAACAGGGTGACGTCCATGAGCAACAAGATCCGACTGCTTTGCGTTCAACCTTCCTCGCTTTCGGCGCGTTTCGCCTTCATGGCGATCGCCTTCAGATGGTCGATGGGCGCCACGCCACGGCCGTCGCGCCTGATGATCGGGCCGCACGAATTGGAGCCGGTCGGCGCGGAATCCGCGTTCTGGAAATTTGCGTTACGCCATGCCCTGCTGGGGCAGTCTTTTTTAGTGACGCGCGGCAGCCACTGGGACGTCGCCGCCTCGGTCGACGGCGACGAAGTCCGGGCATTCGGGCGCAAGTTCGCCCTTAGCCAATGTTTGTATTGACGTCCCGCTAGACGCCGAATTCGCGCTTACGGTGGAATGCCGCCAACTCTTCGGCCGTCCAGCGCTGCCGCGCCTCTTCCTGACAGCAGGTGCGAAAAACCAGCGCACCGACTTCCAGGAAACGCCTGACATCCGCGTCCGAGAGTTTGGCCTGCACTTGCAACAGGCAGTCCGCATAGGCCGAGAGTATGCCGTCCCAACCGTCGACCTTGCCCGGCGCCACGGGCTGCGAGATCATGCGCACCATCATTTCATTGTGGTCCATGCAATTGTCCCCACTCCGATACCACGCCAGCGCCCATCCTCCAGCGGCTGGTCGTCGGGCGCTTGCAGCAAGTGCCGTGCCCGGACTCGTCCCGGCATGCCCGCCGGCCCACTGCCGACATTGCGGCAAGCGTTCGGCTTCGAGTGAAGAAAATACCGCACGCACAGCGCTACCGGCCGCTCGTCGCATCCCGCGCCCTGCCCTTGAGCAACGCTTCCGGATTCGTCTGTAGGTAATCGGCCAGTTCCCGCAGCGACCTGGCCGCCCTGGCCAATTCGCGCAATGCGGTGTCCGTGCTTTGGGGCAAGGCGGAATCCGGCGCCACCAGCCCGCCAACCGCGGCTAGCGACCGGTTGGCCTGCCGCAGCAAGGCCTGTGCCTCGGGCGCCAATTGCGTGTCCATCCGCCTGACCAGACTCGATGCCGCACGCAGCGCCCCGCTAAGCTCGGCCCCGATCGCGTCGAACGGCACGCGGTCGAGTTTGGCCACGATGTTGCTGAGCTGTTGCTGCAATTGATCCAGGTTGTTCGGCACGGTCGGGATGAAGGGCTCGTCCTCCATGGTGAACGTCACCGGCTTGGCGTTCGGAAACTCGACCATCGCCACATACAACTGGCCAGTCAGCAGGTTGCCGATGCGCAGCTGTGCGCGCGTGCCGCGCTTGATCAGCGCCGCCAACAGTTTGCCACTGGGATGGTGCAGGTCGGTTCCGACGTACTCCTTGATCTCGCGGACCGTCTCCCCACCCAGGCGCTCGGGATAGAGCGTGGCGGAGACGACGGCGTAGAACAGCTGGGTGGTCCGGTCGAAATCCAGCTTGATCGCGTCCACCTTGCCAATCGTTACGCCGTAGGCATCGATGGGCGCGCCCACCACCAAGCCGCGCACCGACTGGTCGAAACGCATCCGGATGCGCAGCGGCACGCCATCGGGTTCCGCGCGCGCCGCCTCTTCGTTCGGATAGATGGCAAACGTCGCACCCGCCGCTGCCGGCTGGGGGTTGCGCTGCTCCTGCGTATCGAATGCCACGCCACCGACGACCACCGACAGCAGCGATTGCGAGCGCATCCGCAGGCCGCGGGCATCGACACTGAAGTCCACGCCGCTGGCGTTCCAAAAGCGCGTGCCCGCATTGACATAGGCATCGTTAGGGGCATCGACGAACACCTGCACATCCACCCCTTGCCCGTCGTTGGACAAGCGGTACCCCACCACCTGGCCCACGGCGATCCGGCGGTAGTAAACGGGCGACCCGATATCCAAAGACCCAAGGTCCCGGGCGTGCAGCGTGAAGCGTTTGCCGGCGCGGTCCTGAGCGACCTCGGGCGGTACTTCCAAGCCGGTGAATTCGTACTGGCTTTTCGCCCGCGGCGCGTCCTTTTCCCGGTGTCCCGCCGGATCCAGGCCGATATAGGAACCCGACAGCAACGTGCTCAAGCCGGACACGCCGCTTAGCGTCAGGCGTGGCCGGACGACCCAGAACACCGTGCCTTCCTGCAGCAGGCCGCCAGCGCCTTTGTCCAGGCGCACCGTCACGTCCACCCCTGACCGCTCCGGATTCAGGGCCAGGCGTTCGACCAGTCCGACGGCAAGCTCTTTGTAGCGCACCTGAGTCTTGCCCGCCTCCAGCCCTTCGGCCGTCTGGAAATGGATGACCGCCGTGGGACCCGCGTTCAGCCAGACCTGCAGCACCAGCAGCAATCCGCCCACCGCCGCGACGATGGGCACGAGCCAGATCCAGGAGAGCCGCCGCCGCTTGCGCGGCAAGGGCGATAGCGTTTCACCAGCGGCAGAACCAGACTCAGCCATAGAGGACGATCCCCATTGTGTACATGTCCGGACGCGAGGGCGGATTCCTCCGCCAGGGTCGCGCCGCGCTCCACCCAGCGCAAGTGGGGAGATTCCCGGTGACCCGGCCCACGCGCGCCTGCAACCCCGCTCATTAGCGGGTAGCATGGCCGTCCTATTTGGAGGAAGTCAACGTGAATATCACCATCCGTCCCGCCACGCTCTCGGATGCAGCCCAAATCTACGCTTTCATCACCGAACTGGCCGTCTACGAGCGCGCCGCGCACGAAGTCATCGCCAGCGCCGATGACGTCGCCAGCACCTTGTTCGCCCCGCAAGCCCCGGCCAAGGCGTTGATGTGCCTGGCGGACGGCAAAGCCATCGGCTACGCCGTGTATTTCTACAGCTATTCGACCTGGCTGGGCAAGAACGGTATCTATCTGGAAGATTTGTACATCACGCCCGAACATCGCGGCATCGGCGCCGGGCGCGATCTGCTGCGCCATCTGGCGCAGGAAGCCGTGGCCAACGACTGCGGGCGGCTGGAATGGAGCGTGCTGGACTGGAACAAACCGGCAATCGATTTCTACCGGTCCATCGGCGCGTTGCCCATGGACGAGTGGGTGCGCTACCGCCTGACCGACGATGCGCTGCGCGCCTTTGCCGAAGGCCGCCGCGCCGCCTAGAATTCGGGCAGATCGAACAGCGTGTGCAGGGTGGAACTGGGCACGGGCACGGATGCGAGGTGCTCGCGCCCGTCGTCATCGACAAGCACCCGTACCGGACGCAAGGCCACACGGGTGCCTTCCACGCTGAAGGCGGTTTCAACGTCCCCGCCATCCTTGATGACTTCGATGACTTCGGACGCCGCGGCGGTCACGGGTTCGGTGACCCAGCCGGGCACGCCGCGTTCGGCCTGGCCCCAACGCACATAGGCGATATGCCCGCTGACGGGTTCTTTTCGAACGGCGACGATCACATGCAAAGACATCCAGGCCTCCCTAACGTGTGGCCTGGATCGTATAACAAGTTGACGTAGTCGGGATGACAGACAACGTCACGGCTCGATGTCGATGGGGGCAAAGGATTTCACCAAGTCATCCAGCTGCTTGAGCTGCGTCAGGAAGGGCTCCAGCTTGTCCAGCGGCAAGGCGCTGGGACCGTCGCACTTGGCGTTCTTGGGATCGGGGTGCGCTTCCAGGAACAGGCCGGCCAGGCCCACCGCCATGCCGGCGCGCGCCAACTCGGCCACCTGCTCGCGGCGCCCTCCGGATGCGGCATCCAACGCCGATCGCTGCTGCAACGCGTGCGTCACGTCGAAAATCAGCGGGCGGTTTCCCGTCACCTTTTTCATCACGCCGAAACCCAGCATATCCACGACCAGGTTGTCGTAACCGAAGCTGGTGCCGCGGTCGCACAGGATCAACTTGTCGTTGCCGGCTTCGGTGAACTTCTCGACGATGTTCAGCATCTGGGTCGGGCTAAGGAACTGGGGTTTCTTGATGTTGACCACGCGTTGCGTCTGCGCCAGCGCCACGACCAGATCCGTCTGTCGCGCCAAAAACGCGGGCAACTGCAAGATGTCGGCCACTTCGGCCACCGGCGCGGCCTGCCAGGGCTCGTGCACGTCGGTGATGATCGGCACACCGAACTCTTTCTTGACCGCCTCGAAGATCTTCATGCCCGCTTCCAGCCCCGGGCCACGGTATGAGTGGATGGACGAGCGGTTGGCTTTGTCGAACGACGCTTTGAACACGTAGGGGATGCCCAGCTTGCGGGTTACGCGCTGGTATTCCTCGCAGGCCCGCAGGGCCAGATCCAGCGATTCCAGCACATTGATGCCGCCAAACAACACAAAGGGGCGATCATTGGCGCAAGGGATCGACGGGGAAATAACGACTTCTGGGGCGGTCATGGTGAAGGAATCCTGTAGAGATAAAGCAGGTGACAGTGCGTAATGTACAACCTGCCCCGCCCGCTTTTCACCTTGCACCGCGTATTCCCCGTCGTTGCGGTGCTCTCGGCGGGCACCCGACCACGAGCGCCGGGCTTTCCAACTTACCGTTTACCGAGCCGGGGCGTTATCGCTGGACGTCATGGGGTTCACTGGCCACAATGACCCGTCGCGGAGCGCCGTCGCGCTGTCCGGCACTTGAATCAAAGGCGAGCTCTTATGGGTTTTTTGGACATTTTCTTCAGGCGTAAGCCCTCGCCGGACCAGTTCGCCAAGTTGTTCGTCGCCGCGGCGCGGCGCGAAGGCTTCGCGCACGCGCTGACCTACAAGGCGGATGAATTCCGGCTGCTGCTGGGCGAAGGCTCGTACTTCAATCTGCACAATGCCTACCACGCCTACTGCAACACCCAGGGTGCCGCACAGAAGCGCGCGCTGCAGGGGTTCGTATCGGCGCTGTCCAGCAGCGCGCAAGGCACGCCGCAGCAGGCTTCGGTGGCCCGGCCGATGCTCCGACCCGTGATCCGAGGCCGTAGCGCGCTGGAAGACGTGCGCCTGAACCACGTCCGCACGGAAGGCAATGATTCGGCATTCCACCCCGCCTTCCGTCCCTTTGGCGACGATTGCGTCGTGCTGCTGGCGCTAGACCATCCGGATGCCATCTCCACACTGACCAATGGCCCGGAGGCCGCATGGGCGTTGACCTTCGAGCAGGCGCTGGCGATCTCGATCGACAACCTGCGGGACGCGCCTGACCACTTTTCCGAATTGACGCCCGGTGTCTTCCGCGGCGGGTGGGCGGACGGCTACGACATCAGCCGCGCCCTGCTTCCCGACATGCTGGAGCGTGTGCCGGTGCGTGGCCGCCCCGTGTTCATGATGCCGACCCGCGACGTGCTGCTGGTTACCGGCGACAACGACGACGACGGACTGACCGCCATGGCGGAATTCGGCCTTCAAGCCTTGCAACAGGGACGCGTCGTCAGCGCGCACATGTACCACTATGACGACCGCCAGCCCGTGCGTTATCAGCCCGCCAGCCCAGCACTGGCGCATCGCCTGGCGCATCTGGGGCGGCTGCTGGACAAGTCGGAATACGACGCCCAGAAAGAAGCCCTGGACCATATCCATGAAGAACAAGGCATGGATATCTTCGTGGCGAACTACAACCTCTTCACGCAAGACGACGATCCTGCCACATCGTTCTCGCTGGCATCATGGACCCGGGGCGTGGACACGTCCCTGCCCAAGGTCGACCGGCTGGCGCTGGTGCGCCCGGACGGCGACGACAAAATTGGCGACGTCCGGGTGGTGTCCTGGGAACAGGCGGCGCATTTGCTGGAACCCCTGCTGTCCGAAGAAGCGGGCTATCCGGTCAGGTACCGCACGCTCGGTTTTCCTGCCGACGCGCAGTTGGCGCAGCTGGACGAGGTGCCCTAGCGCGTTGCGGGTTAGCCCTTTTCCGCCGCCGAATCGCTGACCAGGCGATAGGCGACGGCGCCGAGAATGGCGCCGGCAATCGGGGCGACCCAGAACAGCCACAGTTGCTCGACCGCCCATCCCCCCACGAACAGCGCCGGCCCGGTCGAACGCGCCGGATTCACCGACGTGTTGGTGACAGGGATGCTGATCAGGTGGATCAGGGTCAGCGCCAAGCCGATCGGGATGGCCGCAAAACCGGCTGGCGCGCGCTTGGACGTGGCGCCAAGGATCACAAACAGGAATCCCGCCGTCATGACGACTTCGGTTACCAACGCGGACAGCAGCGAATATTTGCCAGGCGAATACGCGTCGTAACCGTTGGCGGCAAAATGGCTGCCCTTGAGGTCGAAGCCCAGCTTGCCGCTGGCAATGCACGCCAACACCGCCGCCGCCACGATCGCGCCCAAGACCTGCGCGATCACGTAGGGCAGGATCTCCTTGGCGGGAAAACGCCCTCCCGCCACCAGGCCAACCGTGACCGCCGGGTTGAAATGCCCGCCGGAAATATGGCCCACCGCGAATGCCATCGTCAGCACGGTCAGGCCGAATGCCAGCGCAACGCCCGCGAAACCAATACCCAATTCCGGGAATCCGGCCGCCAGCACGGCGGCGCCGCACCCGCCCAGCACGAGCCAGAACGTGCCGAAAAATTCCGCGCCGCAACGCTTTGAAAGCGAATACATGTCAACTCTCCGAATAGAAAAGTCCAAGGTATCTCGCAACGGCGATGATGACTTTAAAGAACTGAAAATCTTGACAGTTCTTATCCGAATCGGCTCAGCGCCGGCGCATTGCTGACGGTAAGACGCCGGCCGGAATCCGGGGATCGTGCAAACGGGCGATGCCTGAAAGCACGGGCTTCTCGCGCTGCCCGATACGGCTCTTGGCGGCACAAACCCCAGCCGCCCCCGTCGCGCGGTATTGTTGCCGTCCGGCGGGCGGCGACCTGCGCGGATCCGCCTTGGCGGATCAGCCGTGCACCGGCGTGCACAGCTCCACGAGCGTGCCGTCCGGGCAACGCAGATACGACACAACCTGGCCCCAAGGCTTGGCCGCCGGCGCGCTGAGTTCGGTGGCGCCCAGCGCAACCGCCCGCGCGTGCGCGGCGGCGACATCGTCCGTCACGAACGCCACTTCCATGCCCAGCGGCTTCGCGGAGGACGACGCTTCGACGTGTCCGGTGGTGAAATTCATAGCGCCCAATTCGTGCGCGGCGAACGACAGCGTGGTGTCGCCCGTGTCGAGTTCACCGTATGTCTGGGATTCGTGCAGGAACCTGCGCGGGAAACCGAACGCGCGTTCGAAGAACGCCAGTGACGCCGCCACGTCGGGCACATAAACGATGGTGTATCCAAACTTCATGATTCGCCTTGCATGGGTAAGCGGGGCTTGCGACACCGCGGGGTGGAATGACAACGCATTGAATCAAATTACTGGATAAATATGGGTCTTCGCCGATCTGTGTGGGTATGAGAAACGCCGGGATTTGAATAATCAGATTCCCAGTGGCAGCGACATTTTTCTAAGAATGCAAAATTGGTCTCCGATGATGACGGAGGCTGCATGTCTGAACGAGCCATTATCCGAAGAGGGGATCGAACTTCGCACGGCGGCACAGTGGTAGAAGGCCACCCCACTTCGATGCTTCTCGGACGGGAAATCGCCCTGGTGGGCCACAAGGTCGTGTGCCCGAAATGCAAAGGGGCCTTTCCCATCTTGCCCGATCCCGGGCGCAATCATTCCTTCATGGGCAACGACACCGCCGTAGAAGGGATGCGCACCGCATGCGGCGCGGTGTTGATCGCCTCGCAGATGGTGGCGCGTATCAGCGACGCTGAGGGATTGTCTGAGCCCGCTGGTAGTCCAACGCCGCAGAGTGAGGCGCTCTGCCTGGAATGCCTGGAGTCCGCCGCGCGCACGGCCGCAACGACCGTGGCACGAGGGTAGTAGGGTGACGGCTCAAGTAGAGGAATACCTGGCCACTCGTCAACAGCAGACGCCTTACCCATTGCGGCTCTACGGCCTGGTTGACGGACTGCTATACGCCGAGATCGCGGCCGATCAGGCTTTGTTCCGCTCCGCATCCTGCGTCGCATTGTTCGACGGAACGCCAGACGAGGCGCTGGCTGACGCTGGCCCTTGGTTGCTTGACTGCACGGGCGACCGAGATTCTCATATGGCTCCGCTGCAACGGCTGGGCGACAGCGCGGTGGGGTGCCTCTGGATTTTCAGTGGTTATGCAGTGGACGACTTGGCGCTAGCGTTGCGTGCGCGACTAAATGTGCGCATGCCCAGTGGCTCTACCGCTCTACTGCGCTACTACGATGCAAGAATCACGGACGAAATCGCCGTACTGCTGACGCCCGCTCAACGAGCTTCGTTCTTTGCGCCCGCGCAAGATTGGCTGGTGCAACGTAACGGACAACTTATCAGGATTCACCAGAATCATGGAGCTTGAGCTCACGCCACAACAGGTCGAAGGCCTCTGCGCGATTGACGCAAAAGGCTTTGTTCAGACCGTCAAACAGGACATCCTGCGGGACTATCCCGGCCTCGCCCCAGCCGGGCTAACAGAGCGACTTGCTGCGGCATTGGCACAGGCACGTGCCATGGGAATTAAAGAGGACGCAAATCTGGTTGATTTCCTCAGAACCGAAGCACTGGTGCCGGGGTTCTACAAGCAACCTGGCTTGCGTCGCTGGATGGACAAGCCTGGACGCCCGGCTGATCAACGATTTCATGACTTCATGCAGGTGATGCGATGGCAATTGCGCCATAGCGCTGACTCGCAAAAGACGGAGTAAAGCAACATGCCAGGACCGTTGGCAATTCCCATAGCAGGCTGGATCGCAGAGGCCATTGCGGCAGCGCTCGCGCGCGCCGCCGCAAGCGCCGCAGCGGGCGCGGTACTGGGCGGGGTGGCCACCTTGCCGGGCGATACGCCGCGCGAGGACAGTGAAGCCAAGCCCACTGATCGCGCCTTACCTAGAACCGGGGAACCATGTAAGAAGTGCCCGCCTGATCTCGGGATGAAAGTCAGGCGCCGGCACGGCGTGAACTGGAACGCCTACGCATACCAGGCTCGGGTTACCGGGTACGACTACGACACGGAGTACTGCCTGTGGAGTGATGAATGGAACTGGATCGGGGTTGCCCTTGGCACCCCCTTTGATATCGACTTTGACGGCTTTATATCGGCGCAGTGCCTGCTACAAGAGGCCAAAGGCGATTACGATCAGTTCGTGCTAGACAATGGCAAACCGGCAAAATGGTTCGGCGGATTTGTGGACATGGAAGCAACTGTCCGTCGGCAAGCGCGTGCCGTTAGGGCGAACCCTCCGACCAAGCTGATGTGGTACTTTCAAACTCCTAAAACACGGGCGATGATGGCCTCGGCGCTTGAGATAAACGGCGTTGCATCCACGTACTTTCCCTAAGAGTTGCACTATGGAAATAAGATCTCAATTTCGAGACAAGTCGCTCAGGTCAGACGATTTCGCCGAGATCCTGCGTCGTCTGCAAATCATCACATCGGCGATGGCTGAAAAGACCACGGATTTAGGTTCATGGTATTCCCAAGGCAACAGCCTTGATGAGGCGTTTCTATATCCTGCCTTTGAAGGCGGCGCAGCATCGCCTGCGCTGCTTGCGGTACTCAAAGAAAAATATAGAAAAGATGCGACCGACACCCACGTGGCTCTCTGGGATGGCAACGAAGATGACAACAAGGGAGCGTCAATTGCGTGTCACGTTGGTGACAAGCTCTTGCCTGACGCCCTCAGCAGTACTCTTTACGATGAAAAGCTGTTTGATTCCGTGTCGTCGATCAAAGACATTGTCTCGACCATTGTTGAGGTGTTCTTCCCGTACTACGTTTCCATCTTTCCAAATGGGTATGTTGATCATAAAGTCTTTGACGACAAACCTGGCGTGGGCTGGATGCTGTACCTTCCGCAAGTGATTACCGCCCAGCAAGTGCCGGAGGCTCAGGCGCTGATTCCCGTGCCCGCCGCCGGAAAGAAGCAGACGGGCACCATCATCGTCAGCACCGCCAACGAGGTGTTTTCGCTGGAAAATCCCAGCCACGTCGAGTTGGCGAACCATATCGAGATGCGTCTGGTGGACCAGGATTTGTTGCCGCGCTACGCGGACCTATAGCTCCTGGCGCGCTGTGTGCCCGGCAGCAGCGTTGTGGCAATGCGGAATCTCACAGTCAATGGGAGATATCGAGCTTGCCATAATGAAATAGGATGCCCTGCACGAACCGGTTCTTGTTTCGGTAGCCACGAGCCTTCACTCGCATTACTCGGATCTGGCTATTCAGGGCTTCAGCTCCGGCGTTGGACACCTTCAAACGCATAGCATTGAGAATGCTCCAGAGCCGCGCCTCGATCTGATTTGCGACTCCGCGTAAGCCTGTGATGCCAGTGCTGCGCGCCGCTTCGATCCACACCTGCCACGCCTTGGCCGACTGTTTCGGGTGATAGCCCGTATGCCATATCCCGCGCGCCTTTTCTTTGAGCATCCAGGCCATAGCCGTGTCCAACAAGCTGGCCGATAACGCCTGCATGCGTGCACGCGCCAAGTCTGATAAATGCGAGCCGCGCCGTAGCCAGTCGTAGCGGCTGCGATGGATATCTCGGCGCAACCCATAATCAACCCGATGCAACTCGCCCTTGCGGGTATTATCTACGGCCTCGCTGAGCGCCTTGGCCACGAGGAAGTGATCAAACGCCACTTTCTCTGGGGCATCAGGCAGGCTGTCCAACGCAGCCTTGATATACGCGCCACTCATGTCCATGGACACCGATTGCAGTTGCTTGCAACGCCGACGCCCCAGCGCTTTGAAGTACCGGCGCAGACTCTCGGCCGCTCGGCCATCTTCCACCGCGAGCACGCGCTGCGCCGACGAGACGATTGTCACGTAATCCCGCCCCTTGGCAAACGCCACTTCGTCAACACAAATGTGGGTGTCGCTGGCGACGCGGCGCCGAAGCAGCCCCCGGGTTACCGCCCGACGCAGAATGCCGTCGATCGCGCTCCAACTTAACCCCAAGCGGCGGCTGACCGCGTGGATCGTCATCTCACGCAACCAATTCAGCACCATCATCTCAAACTTCTTAGTGTAGCGGCTGTGGCTGCTGGCCCAGGCGATGCTCACTTGCACACAGCTATGCTCCGGGCATTGCACCCGAGGGAACATCGGCTTCTATCCACGTCTGATACTCGCAGGTATCCAGGTGCCGCCAACGGCGCGCTCGACTGTCGTATCCAGGACAGATCTGCCGGCAATGTGGGCATCGCAATGGGCTGCCCGGCTCCGGACTGATGAACACCGTTATGGTCTTCAACGCCTCGCTCACCGTCACATTCACCACCCGCCACGGCTTGCGCAGACCGAGAATTTTCGCGTAGAGATTCGCATCGTTCATGCGCATATTTAACCGCAATTACGCGCTTCTCCCCTCTTGGCAGACTTACCCACACACTTCGGCGAAGGCCCATAAATATCCAGTCAACAATGCCGATTCAATCACCCCGTCAAATTATCTTTGACACCATGTCAACCGTAGACAGCATTGTCAAAGAAACGCCTGAAGACAAGAATCGCAGGATAAGCGCGATGGCGTCGGGGCCTCTCCCTGGCGGACAAACGCGCAACTTCCGGAGACAAGCCCATGACCGCGCACGCCCCTAGCCTGCCGCGCCGCCAGTGGTTCAAGCAAAGCGCCTGGAGCCTGGCCGCGCTTAGCCTGCCCCGTGTCGGTTTCGCCCAAGACGCCTGGCCAGCCAAACCCATCAAAATCGTGGTGCCCTATAACGCTGGCGGCGCCACCGATATCGTGGCCCGGCTGGTGGCCGAACGGCTGTCCGCCGCAGTCGGACAACCGGTGCTGGTCGAGAACCGCGGTGGCGCGTCCGGCATCATGGGCACCGACGCGGTCGCCAAGGCGGCTCCGGACGGCTATGCCCTGACCGTGTCGCTGAGTTCATCGCTGTTGTTGAACCAGTTCCTGTACAAGAGCCTGCCCTACGATACGGGCCGCGATCTGGTGCTGATCTCGCAAATTGCGATGGCGCCCGTGACCCTTGTGGTGCACCCGAGCGTGCCCGCCCGCAACGGCCCGGAACTGCTCGATTACGTGCGCCGCAACCCGGGCAAGCTGGCCTACGGTTCCTGGGGCGTAGGCTCCTACGCGCATCTGGGCGGCGCCTACCTGAGCGAAACGCAACGGGCCGACATGACGCACATCGCCTACAAGGGCGAATCGCCGATGCTGCAAGACCTGATCGGCGGGCGGATCCAGATGGCATTCGCCAGTGCCCTGGGCGCCAAACCCTACGTGGATAACGGCCGGCTGGCACTGATCGGCGTTACCGGCGAACAGCGCATGCAAGTGCTGCCCGATTCACCAACCCTGGCCGAGCAAGGCCTGACGGACGACGCCTACCGGGTGGTGGGGTGGGTGGCGATCGCGGCACCCATCCAGACCCCCAAGCCCGTCGTAGCCCGCTTGGCCGGCCTGATGCAGACCATGACGCGCACGCCGGACATGCAAGAACGCCTGAGCGCGATGGGTTTCATCGCGCTGGGCAACACGCCCGAGGCGTTCCTGGCCAACTACCGGGGCGAGTATGCGGTGTGGCAGGAACTGGTGCGAAAATCCGGCGCGCAGCTGGACTGAGTCAGCCCTTGAGTTGACGCGGGTCCAGGCTCCATAGGGCGTGGTCGCTGGTCGATACGCCCACCGCGCCGTGCTTCATTGCGATGCCGATATCCGTCTGGTTGCAGACGAATCCCGAAGCCACGATGGGAGGCAGCGCCTTCAGGTCCTGCTCTGCCATGTGCGTCAGCATTGGCGCCGGCATCAGTTGAACCAGATTGGGGTCGCTTTGCTCCAGGGCCTTGACGCTGCGCGGCCAGGTGGAACGGTCGGTCACGAACACCTTCTGCATCGTGACCATGCCCGCCCGGTTCGCGCGTTGGATGGTGGCCACCCGCGTGGACACCAGACTGGCCACGCCGATGTCCGCCAGGTATTCCACGCCGCCCTTGTCTTGCGACAGGCCTTCGCAGCTGTCTATGTTCACGATAGCGAACTTACCCGCCCGGTTCAGCGCCGCGATCACCGGCGCCAGCTTGCGCAATTCGACGTTGGCGACGATGCCAATTTCGGCCACGCTGCCCACGAAGGTATTGATCTGCTCAAGCCCGTACATCGTCGCAATGACCGGATGACGCGCCAGACATGCCCCGAATGACCTATCCATGGTTATCGATCTTCCTGACCGTAAAAGCGCTGGTCGCTTAACCCCAGCTTGCCTGGGTTAAGGATATTCTGCGAATCCAGCGTGCGCTTGATCGCGCGCAGCACGTCGAAGGCGCCGCCCAACGATTCCTGCATGTACGGCGCCCGCAGCAGGCCCACCCCGTGATGGTGGCTAAGCGCGGCATTATATTTAATCAACACGGCGTTGGCCGCATCCCAGGCGGCGCGATACCACTGGGCACGCCGCTCTACTTCGACTTCGCCGCGCAATGAAAAGTACAGGCAGGCACCGTCGACATAGGCGTGCGATTGGTGCGCCGAACCGGCCAGCGTGCCGGGCACCGCGTTGACCGCGGCCACCACCTCGGCGTAGATGGCAGGCAGGTCGCTCCAGCGGCCCGCCATTTCCAGCGTGTCGGCCACAAAACCAGGGCTGCGCTTGAAACCTTCGGCGCTCTTGCCGGTCAGGTAGCGGGTTTCAAGCCAGCGCTCGAAGACCGCCTCGCCATCCAGTTTTTCGCCCAGTTCCTCACACACGCCCTGGCTGATTGCCATGACGGCGTCCACGATCTGACGCGCGCCTTCGTCCGCCACCAGCAGCACGTTCAGGTCGGGCCGGTTGAATTGCACACCGCTTTCCAGCTCGTCGTACAGCCGCAGCGCCGCCGGGTTGGCGCCGCGCTGCATGATTTCGCGGCACGCGTCCAGGCCGATGGCGAACGTCTTGAAGCCATACGCGATGGCGCGGCCGTAATCCGGCAGGCGGTGCAGCTTCAGGCGCAGGCGCACGATCACGCCCAGCGTGCCTTCCGACCCGATGAAGACCTGTTGCAGGTCGGACCCTACCGCCGCGCGCGAGTACCCGCCCACGGTGATCAGGCTGCCGTCGGCCAGCACCACGTCCATGCCGAAGACCATGTCTTCGATCTTGCCGTAGCGGGTGGACAACTGGCCTGCGCCACGGCACGCTGCCCAGCCACCGACGGTGCTGATGCCAAACGACGACGGCCAATGGCCCATCGTCAGGCCATGCTCTTTCTGGATCGTCTCCTCGAACACATCGCCGAACATGCCGGCCTCGACCTCGACGATCTGGCTTTCACGGTCCACGCCGATCAGTTTGTTCAATTGGCAAACGTCCAGCACGATGCCGCCGCGCACGGGCAAGGCCGCGCCCGTGACGTTGCTGCGGCCCGCCGACACGGTGACGGGAATGGCGTCCGCATTGGCGATACGCATCACGGCCTGCACCTGCTCTACCGTCGACACCTTGACGATCACCGCCTGCGGCGTAGCGGGCTTGCCGCCCGTTTCCGACACCATCGATGCCGCCCACCAGTCGCGGGTCCAGGCCACGACGTTGGCGGTGTCGGTCAGGACCTCGTCCGCCACCTGCCGCAAAGCGTCGACCCGCGCCTCCGGCACGCGTACCGGATCGCGCTGCATCCCCGGTTCCGTGCCGGCCGTGCTTAGCGCTGCGACATAAGCGGGCGGCGTATGCGCGCCCACGACATAGTTGCCTCGGTTGTAACCGCGCTTGATGGCTTCTTTGCTGATCATTCCTTGTCTCCCATGAGTACGGATTTTTCGTGCTTGACGGCAGCCAGGTAGTCATTGACCTGCTGCGTGATGCGTTCGGGCGCAAGGCCCAGTTCGGTTTGCAGGATCTGCCCCACTCGCGCCGCGGCCAGCGCCGATGCGTCGCGTGCCATCAGGCGGGCGCGCATCCGGCGCGACAGCACGTCTTCGACCGTCGCGGCCAACTCGTGGCGCACGGCGTAGAGGACTTCGGCCTCGGTATAGGGCAGGCCCTGGACAATAGGCGCCTGCAGCGCCGGCGACGCCTGCATCAAGTCGCTGACAAAACGCGCCTCGGTGCCATAACGTTCGCCCAAATGCGCCGACATGCCGCCCGAGGCCACGATGGCCTGCGGGTCGTAACCGGCCGCGCCAAGCAGGTAGGCCTTCTTCGTCTGGCAAGGGTTGCGCTGGCCGATGACCCGCTGGGCGGCGTCGATCGTTTGCTCGGCCATGTGCCGTGACGTGGTCAGCTTGCCGCCCACGATCGTGACCAGGCCATCCGCGCTCACGCGGATTTCGTGGTTGCGCTTCATCTCCAGCGTCTTGCCGCCCGGCGGGCCGACCAGCGGGCGGCAGCCGGCGATGCTGCCCACGACGTCCTCGGGCTGCAGGTCCGTCTTCAAGGCGGACCGCGCGCCTTCCAGCAGGAAGTCCAGCTCGCGGCGCGTGCAATAGACATCGTCCAGATCGCCGTCATAATCTTCGTCGGTCGTGCCCAGATAGGACACGTTGCCCCACCGCGTAATGGTGGCGCGGCGGCTGCGGCCGGGCACCGGAATGGTGACCGTGCAGTCGTTGCGCACTTTGAGCCAGGGCACCGCCACATGCACGCCTTTGGCGGGACGCACCTGCAACGCGGACGCATCGCCCCGCTTCGCCCCGCTCCAATCACGCAACCACACGCCGGTCGCCATGATGACCACGCCGGCGCGCGCGCGGATCTCTTGCTGGCCGGCCTGGACGATCACACCGTCCACCTTGCCCTGCGCGTTGCGCGTTACCTCGATCGCCTTCGCGTGATTGATCACCGTCGCGCCATGAAAGGCCGCGGTGCGCGCCACCGCCAGTGTCAGGCGCGCGTCGTCCACCCGAGCATCGAAGTACAGGAATCCGCCTAACAGCCCTTCTTCCTTGAAGGTCGGGCAATGCGATAGCACTTCCGCGGCAGTCAATTTCTGATGCAGAATGCCTTCGCGCCAGCCGCCCGCCATGTCGTAGGTCCACAGCAAACTTTCAAAGGCCTTGGCCAGGCGCTTGTCGAATACCCCGTCGCGCTCCAGGATCGGAAACAGGAACGGCAGACGCTGCACCAGATGCCGCGCGTTGCGGCGCAGGCGTTGGCGTTCATGCAAGGAATGCCGCACCAGGCCCAGATTGCCCTGTTCGATGTAGCGCAACCCGCCATGCACCATCTTCGACGACTTGGAAGACGTTCCTGACGCGAAATCGTCCTTCTCGATTACCGCCACGCGATAGCCGCGCAGGCTGGCATCCAACGCCGCATAGGCGCCCGTAATGCCGCCGCCCACGATCAGCATGTCGTACTGCTCACTGCCCAACCTGTCCAATTGCTCTTGCCGCATCAGACGTAATGGCTCGGTGTTCGTCATATCGGCCCGGTCCTTCCTGGGCTTTCTGGATAGCCAACCGATCATTTGTGCAACGCCTCCTCTTTTTCCTGCTTGAACTGCTTGACGTGGCCCAATTCAGAACCCACCCGCGCATGCCACAAGGCCCGTCGCCGCGCGCGCTCTTGCGCGTCGATGGCCGGTTCGAATACCGCGTCCGTCGCGATGGTCTGGCACGCCTCGCGTAGCGAGGGCCACAACAGCCCGGAAGAACCCGCCAGATACGCGACGCCGCGCAAACTGGCCCGATCGGACTCCTGCATGCGGCGAATGGGGATGCCAATCAGGTCCGCCTGAATTTGCAGCAGGGGATCGCTGCATGACAGACCGCCGCCCACCACCAGTTCCGATACCCGCACACCCGACACGGATTCATCCGCTTCGATGCAGCTGGCCACGGAATGCGCGATGCCTTCCAGAATGGCGTAGGCCACTTCGGCCTGCGTCGTTGCCATGGATACGCCAGTCAGCGACGCGCGCGCGGCCGCCTCCATCCGGGGAACGCGCAGCCCCGTCAGGGCCGGCACGAACGTCACCCCTTGCGAGGAGTTCACCGTGGCGGCCAGCGCACTGATTTCGCGCGCATCCGCAAACCACTTCAGCTTTTCGCACACCCAGTTCAAGGCCGAGCCGGTTGTGGCCACAAACGTCTCGACGGCGAAATGCGACACCCCGTGCTGACGCCGGGCGGTCATCGTCAATGCCCCCTCGGACAGGCCGGAATTCGCGGGCGGCTCGGGCCCGATGATCAGGTCCACAAAGCTGCCCGTGCCGTGCACGCACATCGCCTGCCCGCGTTCCAGGCAGCCCAGGCCGATAGCGCCCACATGCTGGTCGCCTGCCGACGCCAGGATCGGCACCTCGATGCCCAGCACGTCTGGCCGCGTCCGCCCGAAGTCGTCCGCATCCTGCCGCAAAGCCGGCAAAAGTTCGAACGGAAAGTCCAGCGCCTGCGTCCACTCGAGGTAGTAGCGGTGATCCGCCAGCACATAGGCCCCGGCCGACGTGGCGTTGGTGGGCGTGGTAACGACCTGCCGCTGCTGCGAGAAATGCCACAGCAACCAGCTGTCCACCGTACCGAACGCCAAGCGCTTTTCGCGCCAGGCGCGCGCCACTTCCGGCGTGTCCCGCAGATGGCGCGCCGCCCAGAGATAGAGCGACCGCACCCCCACCGGACGACCCACGAGATCCCGCAGGCGCGCATCCCACGCGGGCGCCAATTGGTCCAGCTCGTCCACGAAACGCGTGTCCTGCCAGACCATGGCCGGCACCAGCGCGGCGCCCGTCTGCGTGTCCCATAAGATGGCGGTAGCGCGCTGCGTCGCCAACGCCAGCGCGACGATGCGCTGCCCTGCCCGTTCCGCTTCTGCAATGGTGGCCCGGCAGACGCTGATGGTCTTTTCCAGGATCTCGTTGGCATCCTGTTCCACGACGCCGGGCCGGGGCGTGTCGACATGCAGCGTCAGATATTCCAGGCAGGACACATGTCCATCCGCAGACACAGTGGCCGCCCGCGTGCCCGACGTGCCCTCGTCAATGGCCAGAATCACATCGTTGTTCGTCATCGCGAGGCTTTCCCAATGGCAGGGTCCAGGGCGGCCAGCGCGTCATCGTCCTTGAACTGCGGCGCGCCGGTTTCCGTGTCGGGATTGATGGGGGTGCGAGTGGGGTCCCACTTGATCACGAAGCAGATGATGCTGGCGATCAGGGGCACCACGGACAAGATCAGGAAGGTCCTTTCCAGGCCGTAGTTCTCTCGGAAAATAGGAAACACCAGCAAGCCGATCGCCGCGCCGGTAGAACCCAGCGCCCCGATGATGCCGTTGGCGCCGGCCCGCAACTCGCTGCGAAACGACAGCGACGACAGGCTCTTGCCGTTGGCGCCCGGGCCGCCGGAGTGGAACAAGATGAAGAGCGACGGCAACGCGACCGCCAGCCACAGCGGCATTTGCCCATGGAACGTGCCCAGCACCAGCAGGATCACGAACACCATCGCGAAACCGAATGCCGACGCGCGCCGCAGTCCCAGTTTGCGCCCGATGTAGGGGGACAGGAAGCCGCCGAAGATCCCGAAAATGTTGAACACCAGCGCACCGATCGTCGCGTAGATGAAGTCCTTGCCGAACAGCGCCGCGCTGATCAACGGCAGGTACCAGCCCACTGCAAAGTACTGAATCGACTGGCCGATCTGCACCGTCGCCGCCAGGATCGTGCGCGGCAGGTACACGCCGCGAAAGATCAGCAACACGTTGGCCAGTCCGCGCTTGGCCTGGTTGGTAACCGGCACCCGCTCCGCCAGCGGCGCGGCGGCGAACGCCTGCCCGTAGATCCGCGTCATCGCCTGCGCGGCCTGCTCGACCCGTTCCTTGCGCGCCAACCAGATGGGGCTTTCGACCATGTAGCTAAGCTGCAGCACCAGGATGACCAGCGCGAAAATCGCGGTCGCGCCGACGGAATAGCGCCAGATCGAATCGCCCACATCCCACGAAAAGAACAGCATCGCCAGCAGCAGGTTGGTGCACACGGCCGTGTACCACATGCCCTGCCAGGTATTCAGGCGGCTCTTGAACTTGACGGGCGTGAACTCGGCCAGCACCGCCATGGCGATGGCGAAGTCGATGCCATACGCCGCCCCCACGAAGAAGCGGCCCGCCAGGATGACTTCGAAATTGGGCGCAAACATCACCAGCCCGGCGCCGATCACCGCCAGGAACTTGGCGATGATCAGGGGACGGATGCGGCCCCAGCGATCGGCCATCCAACCGCCGATCGGGTTGAATGCAATGGCTACCCAAGAGGCGAACGAAGTCATTAACGCGACTTGGCCCGCCTTCAGGCCCAGATCACGCGTCATCGGCCCTAAGCCCGCGCTTAATGCCGAATTGGCAAACGCATCCAGGAACAGCCCACCTAGCGCCAGCCACCAGATCAGGCCAGCGCGGCCGGCAATGCCGGGGCGGGAATCGATAAAAGCGATGACATCGTCGATGCCACGTATTTTTACGGTCGATGATTGCACAGTCGTCTCCTCTTGGAATTATTTCTGTAAGAGGTCGACGCAATCTGCACGCGATAAAAGACCACCTTACAGATGGTCTTTTATCTAAATCTGTGCGGTGACTTTATGGGCTGCGCGAGGGGGTGTCAAGCAGGTTGGGCATCAGGACAAACCCTGTCCCGATGGGTTTTCCGGGTGCGCCGGATGGGCAGCTGCTGGCCCTGTGGAAAGCGGTATTAAGGTATGCGGATGCGAATCGGGCAGCCGTATTGGCCGCCCTTTGCCGGGCGCTGATTATCTCGGGTCAGGCGCCCATCAGAATGCCGAGGCGGCTATTCCAGGTATCGCCATACGCTTTACCGATGACGGGAATATGGATCAACGGCCTTTTAAGGTCGTTGGTGGAAAAGGCGAAATGGACATTCCTGAACGCCAGCCCGCCATTGCCGGACACCTCGGTCCATTTCAACTGCCATTGCCTGATGTATGAAAAGTCTAGGACCTCACCCGGATCCTTCGCCCCCGACACCATGCAGAGTTTTCTCGTTTCGGGATCAAACGCAATGACAACTTTCTTGGCCTTATCGCTAAGAATCAGTTCGCTGTCGACATTGGTTTCGGGGAAAGACGTGCCGAGTCGCTGGTTGTGTTCGCGAAACTTCGCCAGCAACGCTTTATGCCGCTTTTGTTGACGGTGGATTGCCCAGGCGATCAGAGCAACGATGGTTACGACGATAGAGATTAAATCAAACATGGCACTGTTTTTCCTTGGCCTATGGAAGCTGTATCGGCATTAACGGCAACCGGAGCGGAAAACTTGAGCGTCGCGTTGCGTTGATTCAGTGCTTTCCAGGCTGCCCATGACCGGGATCGAAGGACGCCGAGCCGCTGCTTGAACGCCAGCCTCATCGGAAGACGTGCGCGGACTGTGCGGATAACGCGATTTTTGGAACGGCCGCTGCATGACGCCGCAACAATTAATGTGGCCGTCAGCTAGCCCGGCGTAGCCTGATTCGACGGCACCGCAAGTCGCCGGGTACTGGAAAACAACGAGGAGACAAGCATGAGCACATTCGATCCGGATGGGCGCCGGCGCTTCCTGCGCCAAGCCTGTACCGTGGGCGCGGCCGGCACGCTGGCCGGCCATGCCCTGGTCAGCCTGGCCGCGCCGGCCGCCGTCACGCTGCCTTTCGCAAACGGCGAGCGCGACTTGATCGCCTACCCGCAGAAGCGCCCCCTGATCCGCCAGACCTCACGGCCGCCGCAATTGGAAACGCCGTTCGAGGTGTTCGACGACAGCCTCATCACTCCCAACGACGCGTTCTTCGTGCGCTACCACCTGGGGAACATTCCCACGGCCATCGACCCTGCTACCTACCGACTGCGCGTCGGCGGGCTGGTCGGCACGCCATTGGAGCTGTCGCTGACCGACCTGAAGCAGCAGTTCGGTGACCCCGTCGAGCTGGTGGCCGTCACCCAATGCTCCGGCAACAGCCGGGGCTTTTTTGAACCGCGAGTGGGTGGAGGCCAGCTGGGCAATGGCGCGATGGGCAACGCCCGCTGGGTGGGCATTCCGCTCAAGCGCATCCTGGAAAAGGCTGGCATCCAGGCCGGCGCCCGTCAAATCACCTTCGAAGGCCTGGACCGCCCCGTACTGCCTGGCACCCCGGAATTCGTCAAGGCGCTGGACGCGGCCCACGCCCTGGACGGCGAAGTCATGCTGGCCTACGCCATGAACGGCGCCGACCTGCCCATGCTCAATGGCTATCCCGTGCGGCTGGTGGTGCCCGGCTATTACGGCACCTACTGGGTCAAGCACCTGGCCGACATCAAGGTGCTGAACACCGAGTTCGACGGCTTCTGGATGCAGAAGGCCTACCGCATTCCTGATAACGACTGCGCCTGCATTCCGGTGGGAAAAGCGCCAGAAAAAACGCGCCCAATCGGCCGCTACAACGTGCGCAGCTTCATCACCAGCCTGACCGACGGCGCCCGCGTGGCCAAAGCCCAACGCGTGCCGGTGCGCGGCATTGCCTTCGACGGCGGCCGCGGCATTCGCGACGTGCAATTCTCGGCCGACGGCGGCAAGACCTGGCGCCCCGCCTCTCTGGGCGAGGACCTGGGCCGCTATTCCTTCCGCGAGTGGCACGCCGAGTTCACGCCCGAGCAGGCCGGCGCCTATGTGCTGAAGGCCCGCGCCACCAATACGGCGGGCGAAACCCAACCCTTGGACCCGCTGTGGAACCCATCCGGGTACATGCGCAACGTGGTCGAAACTGTGCGCGTCGACGCTGTGTAAGGAGTGCCCCATGACCCGCCCCGCCCGTCGTCATCCTCACGGCCGCCTGGTCAGGCTGGCCATCGCCCTGGCCGCTATTTCGGCCTGCGCATCCGCCGCCGCCCTGGACATCCAGCTTCCCCCGGAAACCGCTACGCAGCACCCCGGCACCGGCGCCGGTGCCCGAAGTGCGGCCCTATGCCTGATGTGCCATTCGGTCGATTACCTGTCGTCGCAGCCACCGATGCCGTTGGGCTTCTGGGATGCCGAAGTCAAAAAGATGGTCGGCACCTACGGCGCGCCCATTCCGGCCGAGCAAGTGCCGCTGATCGTGCAGTACCTGAACCAAGCCTATCCCCCGCCCCCGCCCGTCGAATCCCCTAAGCCCTAGGCCTTGCTCTCCCTGGCGCCGCGCTTGCTGACCGCGTTTGCTGACCGCGTTTGCTGACCGCTTGCTGACCTCTCGGCGCCATGTGTCCCCACGGTGGTGAAAAGTCGCCAATGTCCCCTGCTGGCGCAAATCCCGGCGTGGAGTTGGCGTAGCAAAGTGGGCGATTTAATGGGGAAATATCAAAGCTGGAGGCAAAAGAAAACCCCCGGCGCATTCGAGCGCTCGGGGGTTTATGACATTGTCGGCGTAGCGCCAAACAGCGGCCAAACAGCGGCCAAACAGCGACTAAACAGCCACCAAACAACGTCAGGCAATATATGGTGCGAAGGAGGGGACTCGAACCCCTACACCTGTTACGGCGTCAGGACCTAAACCTGGTGCGTCTACCAATTTCGCCACCTTCGCTAAAGGTCAAGCCCGCTATTGTAGCTTGCTTGTTAAAATCTTGCGTCATGAATCCGCGCCTCGATGCTTTACACCCCTACCCGTTCGAAAAACTGCGCGCGTTGTTGGCTTCCGCCAACGCGCAGCCGGACGGCCTGACGCCCATCAATCTGTCGATCGGCGAGCCCAAGCACGCCGCGCCGGAACGTATCGAACAAGCGATCCGCGACCACATGGGCGGGTTGTCCGTGTACCCCTCCACCAAGGGCGACCCGGCGCTGCGGCAGGCGATCTCGGGCTGGCTGGCCCGCCGCTACAGCATTCCCGCCCCCGACGCGGACACCCAGGTGCTGCCGGCGCTGGGGTCGCGCGAGGCGCTGTTCGCGTTCACGCAGACGGTGATCGACCCGTCGGCGGGTTCGGTGGTCATCTGCCCCAACCCGTTCTATCAGATCTATGAAGGCGCCACGCTGCTGGCGGGCGCCACGCCCTATTTCGTCAACGCCGATCCCTTGCGCAATTTTTCCAGCGACTGGAACCAGGTGCCTGACGAGGTCTGGAAGAAAACGCGGCTGGTGTTCGTGTGTTCACCCGGCAACCCGGCCGGCAACGTCATGTCGCTGGACGAGTGGGAAACGCTGTTCAAGCTATCCGACCGCCATGGTTTTGTCATCGCGTCGGACGAGTGCTATTCCGAAATTTATCTGGATGAAGGCAACCCGCCGCTGGGCGGCTTGCAAGCGGCGCGTCGCCTGGGCCGGGACGACTACCGCAACCTGGTGGCGTTCTCCAGCCTGTCCAAGCGATCCAACGTACCCGGCCTGCGGTCGGGTTTCGTCGCTGGCGATGCCGCGCTGATTGGCCGCTTCCTGCTGTATCGCACGTATCATGGCAGTGCGATGAGCCCGTTGGTGTCCGCGGCGAGCGTCGCGGCCTGGTCGGACGAGGCCCACGTGAAGGACAACCGGCGCCTGTACCGCGAGAAATTCGACGCGGTCGTGCCGATTCTTGAAAGCGTGCTGGACGTGTCGCGCCCCCAGGCGTCTTTCTACCTGTGGGCGGCCACGCCGGGGTCGGATACGGCCTTTGTGCGCGACCTTTACGGCCGCACCGGTGTTACCGTTCTGCCGGGCAGTTTCCTGGCACGGGAGGCGCATGGCGTGAATCCCGGCCACGGCCGCATCCGTATTGCATTGGTGGCGCCCTTGGCTGACTGCGTGCAGGCAGCCGAACGCATCGCCCATTTTGTACATACTTCTGTTTGATCAACCTTTAAAAGCTGAGCCGCTATGACTCTCGACCTGCAGACCACCATCGAACAAGCCTGGGAAGACCGGGCCAACCTGACGCCCGCCGACGCCAGCGCCGAAGTGCGCGAAGCGGTGGAACACACCATCGACGGCCTGGATCTGGGCCGCTTGCGCGTGGCCGAGAAAATCAATGACGACTGGGTGGTCCACCAGTGGATCAAGAAGGCCGTGCTGCTGTCGTTCCGCCTGAGCGAAAACGCCATCATGGGCCAAGCCCCGCTGCAGTTCTATGACAAGGTGCCGCTCAAGTTCTCGGAATACGGCGACAACGCGTTCAAGCAAGGCGGCTACCGCGTGGTGCCGCCCGCCGTCGCCCGCCGCGGCGCCTTCATCGGCCGCAACGTGGTCCTGATGCCCTCCTACGTGAACATCGGCGCCTACGTCGATGAAGGCACGATGGTCGACACCTGGGCCACGGTCGGTTCGTGCGCCCAGATCGGCAAGAACGTCCACCTGTCCGGCGGCGTCGGCATCGGCGGCGTGCTGGAACCCCTGCAAGCCAACCCCACCATCATCGAAGACAACTGCTTCATCGGCGCCCGCTCCGAAGTCGTGGAAGGCGTGGTCGTGGAAGAAAACTCGGTGCTGGCCATGGGCGTGTTCCTGTCGCAAAGCACGAAGATTTTTGACCGTGCCACCGGCAAGATCACCTACGGCCGCGTGCCGTCGGGTTCCGTCGTGGTTCCGGGCTCGCTGCCGTCGGCCGATGGTTCGCACAGCCTGGCTTGCGCTGTCATCGTCAAGCGTGTCGACGCGCAAACGCGTGCCAAGACCAGCATCAATGATCTGCTGAGGGCGTAATGAGCAGCACGACCGCACGGCCGCCCGAAGGGCGTGCCCCCTCCCCTGGGGAGGCAAACGCGACGCGGCAGGAAGGCCAATCATCCGGAGCCGTTCTGGAACTGGTCAAGGACCTGATCGCCCGCCCCTCGGTCACGCCGGCGGATGAAGACTGCCAGGCGGCGCTTGCCGCCCGGCTGGAACGCATCGGCTTCACCTGCGAGACCATCGCACAGGGCGGCGTCACCAATCTGTGGGCCAGGCGCGGCAGCGCCGCGCCGCTGACCGTGTTCGCCGGTCACACGGACGTGGTGCCGCCGGGTCCGCGCGAAAAGTGGGAAAGCGACCCGTTCGTGCCCACCGAACGCGACGGTTGGCTGTACGGTCGCGGCGCGGCCGACATGAAGAGCTCGATTGCCGCCTTCGTGGTGGCCGCCGAGGAATTCGTGGCAGCCCATCCGCAACACGGCGGTTCGATCGCCCTGCTGATCACGTCCGACGAAGAAGGCCCGTCGATCGACGGCACCGCCATCGTCTGCGATGCGCTGAAGGCGCGCGGCGAAAAGCTGGACTACTGCATCGTGGGCGAGCCGACTTCGGGCGACGTGCTGGGCGACACCTGCAAGAACGGCCGCCGCGGTTCGTTGTCGGGCAAGCTGACGGTTAAGGGCATCCAGGGTCACGTGGCCTACCCGCACCTTGCGCGCAACCCGGTGCACCAACTGGCGCCGGCGCTGGCTGACATCGTCGGCATCGAATGGGACCAGGGCAACGAGTATTTCCCGCCCACGACGTTCCAGGTGTCAAACCTGAACTCGGGCACGGGCGCGACCAATGTCGTGCCCGGCGAAGCCGTGGCGCTGTTCAACTTCCGCTTCTCGACGGCCAGCACGCCGGAAAGCCTGAAGGCCCGCGTGCATGCGGTGCTGGACAAACACGGCCTGGAATACGACCTGGACTGGGAACTGGGCGGCGAGCCCTTCCTTACCCCGCGCGGTTCATTGACCGATGCGTTGGTGCAAGCGATTCATGCTGAAACCGGCGTTACCGCGGAACTGTCCACCACGGGCGGCACGTCCGACGGCCGGTTCATTGCCAAGATCTGTCCGCAAGTGATCGAGTTCGGGCCGGGCAACGCCACGATCCACAAGGTCAACGAGCGTGTCGAAGTGGCCTCGCTGGATCCGCTTAAGAACATCTATCGGCGCACGTTGGAAAACCTTCTGCTGGATAAGTGAAACTGCCCCACGCGCTGCCTGATCGGGACGGCGCGCGGGGAAACGAAACTGCCCCCTCCAGAGGGGGCGTTTTCCCCTTGGGGTAGCCCATAGGGAAAAAGGCCTGACTATGTATCAATCTGCCCGCCAAGAATTGCTGACCCTGCGCGACCTTATCCGTTATGGAGTGTCGCGGCTGAACGGCGCCCAAGTGGCGCTGGGGCACGGCAGCGACAATGCCTGGGACGAGGCGGTCTACCTGACGCTGCACGCCCTGCACTTGCCGCTGGACACGCTGGAGCCATTCCTGGACGCCCGCGTGGTCCGCGAAGAGCGCGACCGCGTGCTGGACCTGCTGGAGCGCCGCGTGACCGAGCGCATGCCCGCCGCCTACCTGACCAACGAGGCCTGGCTGCGCGGTCATCGCTTCTACGTGGACCAGCGTGTCATCGTGCCCCGCTCGCCCATCGCGGAACTGCTGGATCAGGGCTTGTCGCCCTGGGTGCAGGACGCAATGGCGGTTGAGAACGTGCTGGACATGTGCACCGGATCGGGCTGCCTGGCGATCCTTTCGGCGCTGGCCTTCCCCTATGCCCATGTGGACGCGGTGGATGTGTCGGCCGATGCGCTGGACGTGGCCCGCCGCAACGTGGACGACTACGGCCTGCAAGACCGGCTGGACCTGCACGCAAGCAATCTGTTCGACAGCCTGCCTGCCCGCCAATACGACGTCATCATCTGCAATCCGCCTTATGTGAACAGCGGCTCCATGGATGTGCTGCCCCAGGAATACCGGCATGAACCGCAGTTGGCGCTGGCTGGCGGCGAAGACGGCATGGACCTGGTGCGCCGCATTCTGGCGGCAGCCCCCCAGTACCTCACGCAAGACGGCGTGATCGTGCTCGAGATCGGCCACGAACGCGATTTCTTCGAAGCCGCCTTCCCGCAGTTATCCCCCGTGTGGCTGGATACGGAAGAGGCGTCGGACCAGCTCCTGCTGCTTACCCGAGAGCAACTTACCCTGTGATACGCGCTACTGGATTGACTCTGCGCCGCGGCACGAAAGTGCTGCTGGACAGCGCTGAATTCGTCGTTCATCCGGGCGAACGCGTCGGCATCGTGGGCAAGAACGGCGCGGGCAAGTCCTCGCTGTTCGCCCTGCTGACCGGCGCCCTGGACCTGGACGCCGGCACCGTGAACCTGCCCGCTGGCTGGCGCATCGCTAGCGTTAAACAGGAACTGGACGCCGACGACCGGCCCGCCCGCGAGTTCGTGATTGACGGCGACACGCACCTGCGCGAACTGCAAGCGCGCCGCGCGGCGCTGACCGACGAGCAAGGCACGCAGATCGCGGAAGTGGAAGCCGCATTGGTGGAAGCGGGGGCCTGGAGCGCGGCCTCGCGCGCGGAACAGCTGCTGGCCGGCCTGGGCTTCAAACCCCACGAATGGATGTTGCCGGTAGAGAGCTTTTCCGGGGGCTGGCGCATGCGCCTGGCGCTGGCAAGCGCGCTGATGGCCCCGTCCGAACTGCTGTTGCTGGACGAACCCACCAACCACTTGGATCTGGACGCGATGCTGTGGCTGGAGAAATGGCTGGGCGCCTATCCGGGCACCGTCATGCTGATCTCCCACGACACCGAATTCCTGGATGCGGTGGCCAAGTCCATCCTGCATTTCGATCACGCCAAACTGGTGCGCTACCGCGGCGGCTATGGCGATTTCCTGACGCAACGCGCCGAGCGCCTGCGCCAGACCAACATCGCCTACGAACGGCAGACCCGCGAAGCGGCCCGCCTGCAAGGCTTCATCGACCGCTTCAAGGCCAAGGCAACCAAAGCCAAACAGGCGCAAAGCCGTGTCAAGGCACTGGCCCGCATGCAGGTGCTGGCGCCCCTGCATGCTGAAGCCGGCATCGACATCCGCATCCCCTCGCCTGACCAGGTGCCCGACCCCTTGCTGACGCTAGAGCACCTGTCCGCCGGCTACACCGATGCGGCGGGCAACGCCGTTCCCATCCTGCGCGATGTCACCTTGATGGTGCGCGCGGGCAGCCGCGTCGGCGTGCTGGGCGCCAACGGCGCGGGCAAGAGCACGCTGATCAAGACGCTGGCCGAAGAGATCCCGGTCCAGGCCGGCGAACGGCGCGCCTCGCGCGGCCTGGCCATCGGCTATTTCCATCAGCACCAGCTAGACATGCTGGACGTGGACAGCACACCGATCGCGCACCTGGCGCGCCTGGCGCCGGAAACTCGTGAACAGGAACTGCGCAACTACTTGGGCGGTTTCGGGTTTTCGGGCGATACCGTCACCAGCAAAGTCGGGCCCATGTCGGGCGGCGAAAAGGCGCGGCTGGCGCTGTCCTTGATCGTCTGGCAAAAACCCAACCTGCTGCTGCTGGACGAGCCCAG
Source organism: Achromobacter marplatensis (assembly GCF_049060505.1). Lineage (GTDB taxonomy): Bacteria > Pseudomonadota > Gammaproteobacteria > Burkholderiales > Burkholderiaceae_B > Achromobacter > Achromobacter marplatensis_A. The sequence continues at coordinate 12,439 of NZ_JBMGRB010000012.1, read as the reverse complement.
CAACCACTTGGACGTGGAAACCCGCGAAGCCCTGGCCGCCGCGCTGGCCGACTTCGGGGGCAGCATGCTGTTGGTCTCGCACGATCGGCACTTGCTGCGCACCACCGTGGACAGCTTCTGGATCGTGGCGGACGGCGCGGTGCGCGAGTTCGATGGCGACCTTGAGGATTACCGCGACTGGCTGGCCGCCCGCAACGCTGGCGAGCGCGCGGAAGCCGCGCGTGAAAACGCCGAAGGTAGTGAACCGGTCGTGGACCGCAAGGCGCAGCGCCGGGCCGACGCCGAACAGCGGCAGCGCCTGTCGGCCTTGCGTAAGCCCCTGGAATCCAGGCTGGCCAAGGTCGAGACCGAGATGGAGAAGCTGCGGACCAAGCTGCATGCGCTGGACGCCGTGATCGCTGATCCGGACCTGTATTCGGATGCACGCCGCGCGGAACGCCAGAAGGTCATGGCCGAGCACGGCGAACACGGCAAGCGCATCGACGAGCTGGAAGAGCAATGGCTCGAGATCCAGGGATCCCTGGAAGAAATCGATCAAAGCGAAGCCTAGGACGAGCGTTGCCCGGGCGGCGGGCCTGCCCCGCTGCCCGCCTTCGGCCTATCTATTAATAATAACCATTATCATTTATACTTCGTCGCGAAATTGACTCCATCTGGCGCCGGACGCCAGCGACATGTCTACGCTTTCGGACGTATTCCTTCGCCACTACCGCGAACTGCTTGGCTTTCTTTCGATGCGCACCGGCTCACGCGACGTGGCGCAGGATTGCGCGCAGGACACGTGGATCAAGCTGGCCGAATTCAACGACCGCACCCGTCCCGACAATGACCGGGCGTATGTGTTCCGAGTCGCCGCCAACATCGCGACGGACTGGCACCGCCGCCGCACCCGCGAGCTGTCCGCCACCGCGGACTACGCCGCCGCGCAGCCCGTCGCTCATGCCCCCGACACCTACGACGTGGCGTGCGCCCATCAGACCCTGCGCCGCCTGGAATCCGCCCTGCTCGCTCAACCGCGACGCAGCCTGGACGTCTTCGTGCTGCACCGTCATGAAGGCCTGACCTACCGCGCCATCGCCGAGCGCTTCGCGATTTCCGTCAGCGCGGTTGAAAAGCACATGATGCGCATCCTGCTGGCGTGCGACCTGGCGCTGGCCGACTGATGGCCACGCGCGCCCGCCCGCTCGATCCCGTGGAAGAAGCTTCCCGCTGGGTGATCCGGCAAAGCGGACAGCGGCTGGACGACGCTTCGCATGCCGCCTTTGAAGCCTGGTACCGAGCCGACGCCCGGCACGCCGCGGCCTACGATCGTTTGTCGCGCCTATGGCGGCGCATGGGCGAGATCGACCGCGGCAAACTGACCAAACGACCCGCTCGCACGTTGCGCGCCACCGCCATGCTGGCGTTGCTGACGGCCGCGTTCGCCGGCTGGTTCGGGTCCACCGATCCCTGGTCGCACGCCGACTACGCCGCCGATGCGGGCTTGCGCCACATTACGCTGCCAGACGGCTCCATGGTGGTGCTGGATGCGCACAGCGCATTGGCGCTGAACTATGCGGATGGCCGCCGGCAGGTCCGCTTGCTGCGCGGACGCGCGCAATTCGAACCGACGCCCCGCCAGCCCGGCATGGCGCCGTTTTCTGTCATCACCCGCGATGCCTCTGCCACCGCGTTGGGCACGCGCTTCACGGTGGATCTGGTGAACGGCGGCACACGGGTCGCGGTGCAAGCACACCAGGTCGCTGTGCGCTGCCTGCCGTGCGCGGACGAACAGGGCCTGACCTTGTCCGCAGGCGAAGCGGCGGAAGTGTCCCCCGCCGGTGTCAAGCCCGAGGCCCAGGCCGGCACGGCGCAACCGACCTGGCCCCGTGGCCTGCTCAGCTTCAACGACGTGCCGCTGCAAGCGGCAGTGGACGCGTTGGCGCGCTATAGCGCCAAACACATCCTGGTGATGGGTGAGGCCGCCAAGGCGCAGCGCGTATCGGGCACCGCCCTGGTCGCCGATCCACAGCAGGCGCTGGAGTTGCTGCTGGCGCAGACGCCGGTGCGGGTGACCGAACTGCCAGGGCTGCTGATCTTGCGTTGATCACTGCGTTGATAAGCCCCACACCAATCGGTAAATGAGAATCGATATAAATTATTCATCGCAAAATCGATGAGGGGTTGGGGTGATGCGGACGTCCTACGGCTGACATTACTGCTTAGGACTTCCGCATGTCTTCCCGCTTTTCCACGCGTCGTCTTCCCGTCGCCGCCGTCGCCCTTTGCACAGCGCTGACGCTGGCCCAGCCGGCACAGGCCCAAACCCGCGCCACCCCGGTCGCCTTCGATATCCCGGCTCAGCCCCTGGGCTCTGCCCTGCTTGCGTTGGGGCAGCAGGCGGGTCTGGAAGTGTCGTTCGTGCCTGCCGCGGTCGCCGGAAAATCGGCACCCGCGCTGCGAGGCACGTTGTCGCCGCTGGATGCGCTGGACCAGTTGCTGCGTGGCTCCGGCCTGGCGCTGCGTGGCGACGGCCCGGGCCGCTACATCATCTTCGTCGACAAGACGAACCAGTTTTCGGCGCTGCGTCTGGAAGCGGTGAAGGTATACGGTGAACACAGCGACGAACGGGTCTATAGCCAGGAAGAAATCGCGACGAAGCCGACCGGCAACCAGGACCTGACGTCGCTAGTGGCCACCCATCCCGCCGTGCGCACGAATACGCCAGCCAACGGATCAACGAACCGCGGCTCGATGAATGTCGAGGATATTTCCTTCCACGGTTCCAGCCCCTATCAAAACCTGTTCCAGATCGACGGCATGGACGCGACCAACCGGGTCGACCCGGCCAGCAAGAACTTGAATCTGCAGATTGCGAATATCCCCAGCAACGCGCAGTCCTATTTCGTCGACACCAATCTGCTGGGCGAAGTCCGTGTGATGGACAGCTTTGTGCCCGTTGAATATGGACGCTTCACGGGAGGCGTGGTGGACGCGCGCCTGCGCCGGCCATCAGGCGAAAACCACTTGCAGCTGGACTATCGCTGGAACACGTCGAAGATGACCCAGCAGAAGATCGCCGAAGGCGACGAGACGGGATGGGGCCAGGGCAAGCCGGGGTTTTCGCCCGAATGGAAAAAGCGCTTCTATACCGCCATCGGCGACATCGCCATCAATGACAAGACGGGCGCGGTGCTGAGCATGTCGCGACGCGAATCCAGCATCCGCCGCTGGAACATGGGCGTGGACGGCGATCAGCCCACGCAAGGGGAAGACAACTACGACGACCGCATCGACAACTTTTTGGGCAAATTCACGGTACGAGCGACGGCGGACACCATCTCCGACCTGACGCTGAAGTACAGCGACCGCCGGGAAACCCTGTCAAGCGACACCTTCCGCGACACGCAATGGGACAACACCCATGCGGCGCGCGGCGTGGGCTGGAACCTGGACCATGCGTTCCAGGGCGGCCGGGCTTCGGTGCAAGCGGGGTGGGATAACGCGCTCAGCAACCGCTCGTCCGACGCAACGGAGCTGGTCACGCACAAATTCCCGTCTATCCCGTTGTTCACGACGGGCGGCTACGGAAAAGAGCAGAAGGAACAGGACACCTGGACGCTGAAAGGCCGTGTTGACCTGGACCCGGTACGCACCGGCCCCTTCACCCATGCACCGTATGCGGGGGTGGATCTGCAACGCGTCGACGTGAATTTCAAACGATTCAGCGATTCGTATTCATACATCGCCACGCATGCCGCGAACGGCTCCGAACGCCAAAGCAGCAAGGTGCATAACCTGCGCGGAACGGTCGGGACGAAATACAACACCGCGTCCATCTACGTGTCGGACCGAGTGGAATTGGGCCGCGTGGCTTTTACCGGCGCGCTGCGCTACGACCGCGAGACCTTCCTGGGCAATAGCAATCTGTCGCCACGCACCCGCCTGGACTGGGACGCGTTCGGCAACGGCAATACCGTAATCAGCGGCGGTTGGGCGCGCTACTACGGGTCGGACGTGCTAAACATCGCGCTGGAAGAACGGATCAACACCCTCCGACGCCAGGTGTTGGACCGCTTCGGTAAGCCGGTGGCGAACGGGTCCAAGCCCTACTACGTATCCTACGAAGGCTTGCGCACGCCTTACGACGATGAATGGGCGCTGTCGGTCAGGCAACGGATGGGCAGCGTGGAAGGGCTGGCGGCCTACGTGCATCGCAATGGGCGCGATCAGGTCAGCAAGGCGGGGGACAGCGTCCAGGGCTACCGCTATCTCAACGACGGCAAGTCCACCACGGACACGATCAGCCTGTCCTTGCGGACACTGGAACCCTGGCACCTGATGGAGACCCGCTGGACGGCGCGCGCCGACTGGAGCTATCAGAAGCGCAAGGTCAACGCGGACCTGGTCGAGGGCTATGAGGGCGGCGCGCGCGACCCGGACGAGTACATTCTTTACGACGGCGACCGCATGCGCGCCATCGACCTTCCGCCTACGTCGTTCCATCAGCCCAGGAAGGCTTCGCTTTCCTTGACGGGCATCTGGCCCCGCGCCGGGCTGACGTGGGACAACAGCCTCCAGTGGCGCAGTTCGCGCATGACCTCTGTCTATGTGGGTTATGGCCCGCGCCCCGAATCGCTGCAAAGCTACCGCAGCGCACGGCTTGCCTCGTACTGGACATGGGACACGCGCCTGATCTGGGAACCCACCTTCGCACGCAACGTCGCCTTCACGCTGGACGTCTTGAACGTGTTGAACAAGACCCCGGCCATCACCGCCAGCAACCCGAATCTGACGACCAACCGAAGTACCTACCAGGTCGGCCGCGAGATCTGGGTGCAAGCCAGCTATCGCTTCTGATGGGCCGCGCCTTTTTACGCCGCAGCTTGGCGGGGGCCGCGGCCGCCGCCGTCCTGGCGGCAAGCCCATTCCCTCGGGTGGCGTCAGCCGAGCGCGGCCCGGCCCCGGCATGCCGCGATGGCGATGCGTGGGACATGGTTTGCCTGCAAGAACGCTATGCCGGCCCCGTGTCCACGTGGCCCGCCCCGACCATCGACCCCGGTATCAGCTGGACGGAATGGACCACGGTGCCGTCCGCGAACGCACCGCCGTTGTCCTGGATGGCGGCGAATGCCGGGCGCGATGAACTGGCGCACGATGTCCGGAAGCCCGACATCGTGGCGCTGGGGCAGATGCTGTTTTTCGATGCGCACTTGTCCCGCAAGGGGCAAGTGTCCTGCGCGTCTTGCCATATGCCGCAGCGCGCCTTTAGTGACGGCCGTCCGTTGGCGGTGGGGGAAGACCGGCTGATGGGCAAGCGGCGGTCGCCCTCTTTGCTGGCCGCGCCCTTCGCGCCCCGCCTGTTCTGGGATGGTCGCGCCGACACGCTGAAAGCGCAGGTGCTGGGCCCGGTAGAGGACAGCCGCGAAATGAATCACGACTTACGTAGCGCCATCGCGCGCCTGCAAAGCCTGCCGCCCTATCCCGCGCAGTTCTTGAAGGCCTTCGGCCCCGCAGCGGAAGACACGGCGTCGGGCTCGACTTCGATGTTGGCCCCCGCGTCCACGCCAAGCGGGCGCGTCATAGACAGCGACCGGTTGGCGCGCGCCCTGGCGGCCTATGTCGCCACGCTTCGTCCGCAAGCCACGCGCTTCGACGCATTCCTCCAGGGAGACCGCAACGCCCTGAACGACATGGAACTCCAAGGCATGCATCTGTTCCGCACGCAAGCACGCTGCATGAACTGCCATAGCGGCGCGATGTTGACGGACCACCAGTTCCACAATATCGGGCTGTCGTTTTATGGCCGGCGCAATCAGGATCTGGGACGCTTTGAAATCACCCGTGACCCCGCCGACCTCGGCAAATTCCGCACGCCCAGCCTGCGCAACGTCTCGCAGGGAGGGCCGTGGATGCACAACGGCCTGTTCGCGGATTTGAAGGGATTGCTGCGGATGTACAACGCGGGCATGGGCCGAGAGGCCACGCCCGCCGATCCGCCGGATCCTTATGCGCCGCCCAAGTCCAAGCACATCCGGACGCTGGATCTTAGCGCGGACGACATCGACGCCTTATTGGCGTTCATGAAGATCTTGTAGGGAAAGAGAAGGCGGCGCCCCGGGGCGCCGCCAACCTGGCATTACGAGTACGGACGCTCGCGCAGGCGGGTGTGGTGGTCGACCACGGTGTCGATCACTTCGCGCAGGATGGTTTCGGCCAATGCGGGCGGCACGCCCGCCTCTTCGGCCAGCCGGCGAATGCGTTCAACTTGCTGGGATTCCCGTTCGGGATCCACCAAGTCCATGCCGTGGTTGGTCTTCAGTTCGCCGATCATGTCCGTGCAACGGAACCGCACGCCCAGCAGCAGCATGATCTGCTGATCGATTTCATCGACCTCGGCGCGCAGCGACGCCAGCTCGGCTTTCGGAGAATCGTTGTTGGCCATGTTTAACCTTGAACAATATCAAGTTTGGCGATACCCAGCGCCAAGGTCTTGGCGCCGACGTCGCGGAACTGGATTTCTGCCTGCGCGTCCTGTCCTGCCCCGCTCAAGCCAATAATCGTGCCATCGCCAAACCGCGCGTGATGCACGCCCTGCCCCACACGATACTGCTTGTCGCCCACCGTGACACCGCTTGCGATGCCGCGCGGTTGACGCGGCGCAATGGTGTTGGTGGCTTTGCGTCCGAAGGCGTCGCCGCGGTTGCCCCCGCCCCAGCCAGCGCCCGTGCTGCTGACCGGTGCCAGCCCGGCCTTGGGCGACAGCCATTTCAGGTGCTCTTCCGGGATCTCGTCCAGGAACCGCGACCGCATGGCATAGCGGGTCTGGCCATGCAGCATCCGGCTTTGGGCCAGGCTGATGTACAGGCGTTGCCGCGCGCGGGTGATCGCCACATACATCAGGCGGCGCTCTTCTTCCAGCCCGGACTGTTCCAGGATGCTGTTCTCGTGCGGGAACAGCCCCTCTTCCAGGCCGGTAATGAAGACGGCGTCGAATTCCAGCCCCTTGGCGGCGTGAACCGTCATCAGCTGAACGGCGTCCTGGCCTTGCTGGGCCTGGTTGTCGCCGGCTTCCAGCGCCGCATGCGACAGGAATCCCGCCAGCGGCGTCAGGCCGTCAGAGGCCACGATAGGCGCGTCGACCACGCCCGGCATCAGCGTGGACGAGGCGGCCTGTTCAGGCACCACGCCAGCGGGCAAACCGTCGTAGTTCTCTTCCGAAGCGAACACGGCCGCAGCCGTGATCAGTTCGTTCAAGTTCTCGAGGCGCTCGGCGCCTTCGCGCTCGGCTTTGTAATGGGCGTTCAAGCCGCTGGCCTCGAGCATATGCTCGACCATTTCAGGCAGCGGCAGGTCGCGCGTTTCTTCGATCAGGCGATGGATCAGTTGCGCGAACTGGGCCAGGTTGGACCCGCCCTTGCCGCCCACCAGCGCCACCGCGGCATACAGGCTGGTGTCGTGCGCGCGGGCCGCGTCGGCCAGTTGTTCCAGCGTGCGCGCGCCGATGCCGCGCGTCGGGAAGTTGACGACACGCATCCAGGATGTGTCGTCGTTGGGATTGGCCATCAGGCGCAAGTACGCCAGCGCGTGCTTGATTTCCTGGCGCTCGAAAAAGCGCAGGCCGCCATAGACCTTGTAGGGAATGCCAGCCGAAAAAATGGCGTGTTCCAGCACGCGCGATTGCGCGTTACTGCGATAGAGCACGGCGATCTCGCGGCGCAGGCTGCCGTCATGGATCAGCGAACGGATTTCGTCCACGATCCATTGGGCTTCCATGCCATCCGACGGTTGCTCGATGACGCGAACCGGCTCGCCCTCGCCCTGGTCCGTCCACAAATTCTTGCCGAGCCGGCCGCTGTTATGGCCGATCAGCGCGTTGGCGGAATCCAGGATGTGGCCGAACGAACGGTAGTTCTGTTCCAGCCGGATCACGGTGCCATGCGCATAGTCGCGCTCGAAGTCGGACATGTTGCCGACGTTCGCGCCGCGGAAGGCGTAGATGGACTGATCGTCGTCGCCCACGGCGAAAATGGCCGCGCCACCGCCCGCCAGCAAGCGCAGCCACTTGTACTGCAGCGTGTTGGTGTCCTGGAACTCATCGACCAGGATATGGCGGAACCGGCGTTGATAGTGCTCGCGCACCGGCGCATTGCGCGACAGCAATTCGTAGGCGCGCAGCAGCAGCTCGGCGAAGTCGACCACGCCTTCGCGCTGGCATTGGGCTTCGTAAAGCTGATAGATCTCGATCAGGCGGCGGCGATGGGCGTCATAGGCTTCGACGTCCTGCGGGCGCAGGCCCTCTTCCTTGGCGCCGTTGATGAAGCGTTGCACATCGCGCGGCGGGTACTTTTCGTCATCGACGCCATTCGCCTTCATCAGGCGCTTGATAGCGGCAAGCTGGTCGGTTACGTCCAGAATCTGGAAGCTCTGCGGCAAGCCGGCATCGCGGTGATGCGCGCGCAGCATGCGATTGCACAGGCCGTGGAAGGTGCCGATCCAGAGGCCGCGCGTATCGATCGGCAGAATCGCCGACATGCGCGCCAGCATTTCGCGCGCAGCCTTGTTGGTGAACGTGACCGCCAGAAGCCCAAAAGGCGAAGCCTGGCCGGTTTGAATCAGCCAGGCCATGCGGGTAGTGAGTACCCGGGTCTTGCCGCTGCCCGCCCCGGCCAAGACCAGGGCGTGCTGCGGTTCTAACGTTACTGCGGCGCGTTGTTCAGGGTTGAGCTTCTCTAGCATCATGCCGCGTAGCGGCGCAGATGTTGAGCAAACTGCTCGAGCCCGGCGATGCCGCTTTGCTGGGCGCGCTGGCACCAGGCCTGCAAGTCATGGAGGAGCTGTTCGCTGCTGGCGCTGGAGCTTTCCCAGATGCGGCCGAGTTCGCGGCGCATCTGCACCAGGGTCGACAGCGACTTGTTCTGGGCAATGGCCTTGTCCACGGCGGCAAGCTGTTCAGGCTGGAGGATGTCCTCGTTGCGGTGGATGGCGCGGCGCACCTGATGCAGCTTGGTATAGCCGCATTCAGCATTGCCTTCCTGGCGCGAGGCCTTCAGCTTGCTCAGTTCTTCGCGAGCGGCGCTCTTGATCACGTCCGCATAGCGGGCCATGACTTCGTAGCGGTGCGTGATCACGCCTTGCAGCGTGCGCAGGTCGATGCCCGTGCGGGTGTCGTCCAGCTTCAGCTTGGGGGCAACCTTCTTGATCTTGGCCAGGCCGAAGAACTTCAGGATGTTGATGTAGCACCAGCCGATGTCGAATTCGTACCACTTGGCCGAGAACTTGGCAGACGTGCCGTGAGCGTGGTGGTTGTTGTGCAGCTCTTCGCCGCCAATCACGATGCCCCACGGGAACACGTTAGTGCTGGTGTCCGGGCTGTTGTAGTTGCGGTAGCCCCAGTAGTGGCCGATACCGTTGACGACGCCGGCCGCCCAGAAGGGGATCCAGGCCATCTGCACCGCCCACACCGTCACGCCCATCGCGCCGAACAAGGCGACGTCGATAGCCAGCATGGACAGCACGCCCCACAGGCTGTGCTTGCTGTAGACGTTGCGCTCGAGCCAGTCGTCAGGCGTGCCGTGGCCGAACTTGGCCATGGTTTCCTTGTTGTTCGATTCTTCGCGATACAGTTCCGCGCCGCGGAACAGCACCTTCCAGATGCCGAACAGCATGGGCGAGTGAGGATCGCCTTCCTTTTCGCACTTGGCGTGATGCTTGCGGTGAATGGCGACCCATTCCTTGGTGACCATGCCGGTCGTCATCCAGAGCCAGAAACGGAAGAAGTGCATGACAGCCGGATGCAGATCCAGACCGCGGTGCGCTTGGCTGCGATGGAGAAAAACCGTGACCGCAACAATCGTGATGTGCGTCACGACAAGGGTGAATACGACGACCTGCCACCAAGTGGCTTGGGTCAGACCGCCGGCAATGAAGGAGAGGATGTAATCCATAAAGCTGTTATGAGCCTCGCTTGAGAAGTGCCTGAAGTTTAGCTTACCTTTGTCTTCTTATGACAAGGGAGTTTCAAAATAGTTTTTGAGCGAAATCAAGGACTAAGCCCCGGTTTCAGCGCACAAAAACCCACTCTCGCGGCCCTTTCGGGTAGATCGCGAGGCCGAGCCTTGCGGACATCCGGCGCCTGGGCCGGCTACCCCTTGAAGATGGGGGGTATTCGCAATGGCACCAGGTTTTGGCTACATTTCGCTACTAAAGTTCCTGTCAGGAAAGGGATTTCGTCTTGAACACGCCACGTTGGCGGCGCACACTTGCCGCCCTTCTTGCTGACCAAATTGTCTCTTTTGCCCCACTGATGTCGCCGCGAATAATCCGACCCTATTTATTTTCGGCCCTATCGGTGCTGGGAATCGCACTATGCGCGCCCGTGTTCGCGCAGACGATGAAGTCGGGCGACGTCGTCGTGCTGGCTTCGTACTACGAAATCCGAGGGGCGGATTGCTTGGCGCTGCGTGCGCCGCGCGTGCAAATCACGCAGAACCCGACCCTGGGCAAGGCCAGCGTCATGCAGACGCGAGGCCAGTCCAGCGATTCGGGTCGTTGTGCTTACCGGCCAGTGGCGGTTTCGCAGGTGGTCTACCAAGCGGACCGCCCCGGATCGGACACCCTGGCCTGGGAAGTGAAATACCAGAACAAGACGCTGGGCACCCGCCGGTTCAGCGCGACGGTCGGCGTCACGCCGGCTCCCTGAGAGCCGGCGCGGGCCACACAAAGGTCAGGCCGGCTTGTCTTCCTTGGCCGGTTCGGCCTCAGGGAGAAGATCGGCAACCGGGTCCACCACGGGCTCGGTGACGGGCTCGTCGGCATCCACGTCGTCGCCCGCATCCGTCTCAGCGGTTTCCGCCGTTGCGGCTGCCGCGCCCTTCTTTTTTCGCTCGAATACCGCGGCAAAGAAACCGTCGGTGCCGTGCACGTCGGGGCGCAACTGCACGTAGGGGCCTTCCAGCTTCAGGGTTTCACAACGCGCTGCCAGGATCTCGGCGGCGTCCACGCGTTCGAAATCGGGATGGCTGGCCAGGAAACGCTCGGCCTGCACCTCGTTTTCTTCCGCCAGCAGGCTGCACGTGGCGTACACGAGGCGGCCACCGGGCGCCACGCAACGCGCTGCGCTGTTCAAAATGCGTTCCTGCAGCCGGCCCAATTCGGCCAGCGCCTCGGGGTGCTGGCGCCATTTCAGGTCGGGATTGCGGCGCAAGGTGCCAATGCCGCTGCAGGGCGCGTCGACCAGCACGCGTTGCGCCTTGCCAGCCAGGCGCTTCACGCGGGCGTCGTTCTCGCTGTCGATGACGACCGGCACCACGTTCGACAGGCCGCTACGCGCAAAGCGCGGCTTGGCGCGAGCCAGGCGCGCCGCGGATACGTCGAACGCGTACAAACGGCCGGTGGAACGCATCAGCGCGCCCAGCAGCAACGTTTTGCCGCCGGCACCGGCGCAAAAATCGATGATCATTTCGCCACGACGCGGCGCAACCAGCAGCGCCAGCAGTTGGCTGCCTTCGTCTTGCACTTCGATGCTGCCGTTTTCGAATTGCGGCCAGCGATTGATGGCCGGGCGACCTTCCATGCGGATGCCCCAAGGCGAAAACGGCATGGCCACGGGTTCGTAGCGACCCGCGCTTTGCTGCAATTCCGTCAGCATGGCATCGCGCTCGGCCTTCAACGGATTGACGCGCAAGTCCAGGCTGGCCTGGCGGTTCAGTGCTTCGACCAGAGTTTCCGGGCTGTCCATCTGGCTCAGGCGTTCGTCCAGCCAGTCGGGGATGCTGCCGCGCACGGCGCGGGGCAAGGTGGACAGATCAATCTGCGAGACGCGCTTGAGCCATTCGGCTTCAGCGGCGTCCATGCCCTCTTCCAGCGCTTCGGCACCCAGCGTGGCGTTCAGGCCCAGGATAGCCAGGCGACGCGAGGCAGGCCCCACGCCGCTTTCGCCGAATTGGCGGTACCGGCGCAGGTGGCGCAGCACGTCGTAGACGGCTTCGGCGACCTCGGAACGGTCACGCGCGCCCAGGTTCGGATGATGACGCAGCCAATGCGACAGCGCGGAATCGGCCGGATAGGTCCATTGCAGGATTTCACCCAGCACGCGCTGCACCTGATCGATGCGGATCGCCGCGTAAGACTGACGCGGACGGTTGAATTGCGGCTTCTGCGAACCCGAATCCCGGTTGCCATGCGACGACTCATCGCCGCGCGGGCCGTTGCCGTATGACGGACGCGAATCCGGACGGCCTTGCCCCTGGCCTTGGCCCTGGTAGTCCCGGCGTTCCGAACCATAGGATGCGCGTTCGCCGCCCCGGCTATCGCCGCGCGGGCCGTTGCCGTATGACGGACGCGAATCCGGGCGGCCTTGCCCCTGGGCTTGGCCCTGGTAGTCCCGCCGTTCCGAACCGTAGGATGCGCGTTCACCGCCACGGCTGTCGCCGCGCGGGCCGTTGCCGTATGACGGACG
>NZ_JBMGRB010000011.1:0-239641 GCF_049060505.1 Achromobacter marplatensis | reverse complement strand
GACATCAAGGCGCCGGAGTGCTTCACCGTCGAGCGCAAGCTCCGTGAACGCATGAAGATCCCGGTCTTTCACGACGACCAGCACGGCACCGCGATCTGCGTGTCGGCCGCTTTCATCAACGGCCTCAAGGTCGTGGGCAAGGAAATCGACAAGGTCAAAGTCGTGACCTCCGGCGCGGGCGCCGCCGCCCTGGCGTGCCTGGACCTGATGGTGGACCTGGGCCTGCCGCTGGAAAACATCTGGGTGACCGACCTGGAAGGCGTGGTCTTCGAAGGCCGCACCGTGCTGATGGATCCGGACAAGGCGCGTTTCGCGCAGAAGACCGATGCCCGCAAGCTGGCCGACGTGATCCAGGACGCCGACGTGTTCCTGGGCCTGTCGGCAGGCGGCGTGCTCAAGCCGGAGATGGTCGCTGCGATGGGGCCGCGCCCGCTGATCCTGGCGCTGGCCAATCCCACGCCGGAAATCCTGCCCGAGCTTGCGCATTCGGTGCGCGACGACGTGGTCATGGCCACGGGCCGTTCGGACTACCCGAACCAGGTCAACAACGTGCTGTGCTTCCCGTACATCTTCCGCGGTGCGCTGGATGTGGGCGCGACCACGATCACGCGCGAAATGGAAAAGGCGGCGGTGTATGCCATCGCCCAGTTGGCACAGGAAGAGCAGAACGAAGTCGTGGCCGCGGCCTACGGCACGTTCGATATCTCGTTCGGCCCCGAATACCTGATCCCCAAGCCGTTCGACCCGCGCCTGATCGTGCGCATCGCGCCGGCCGTGGCCAAGGCGGCAATGGACGGCGGCGTGGCCACGCGTCCGCTGGCCGACCTGGAAGCCTACGAAGAGCAGTTGCAGCAGTTCGTGTACCACTCGGGCGCCTTCATGAAGCCGCTGTTCTCGGCGGCCAAGCGCATCGTGCGTGAAGGCGGCCCCGCCCGTATCGTGTTCGCGGAAGGCGAAGACGAACGCGTGCTGCGCGCCGTGCAAGTGGTGGTGGACGAAGGCTTGGCGCGCCCCATCCTGGTGGGCCGTCCGTCGGTGCTGCTGACCCGCATCGAAAAGCTGGGCCTGCGCCTGCGTCTGGGCGAAGACGTCGAAGTCACCAACCCGGAATACGACGAACGCTTCCATCAGTACTGGACCACGTACTGGGAGCGCATGTGCCGCCGCGGCATCACCAAGGAAATGGCGCGCGTGGAAATGCGCCGCCGCATGACCTTGATTGGCGCGATGATGGTGCACCTGGGCGACGCCGACGGCATGGTCTGCGGGTCGGTGGGCGCCTATCACGACCATCTGCGTTTCGTTGATGAAGTGATCGGCCGCCGCCCGGGCCGCAACGTATATGCCGCCATGAACATCCTGCTGCTCAACGAGCGCACGGTGGTGCTGGTGGACACGCACGTGAACGACGAGCCCACGGCCGAGCAGATCGCGGAATTCACGATCGCCGCCGCCAACGAAATGCGCCGCATGTACCTGGCGCCGAAGGTGGCGCTGCTGTCGCGGTCGAACTTTGGTTCGGGCAGCTCGGCTTCGGGCGCCAAGATGCGGCGCGCCTTGGAGATCGTGCGCGAACAGGCGCCGGATCTGGAAATCGACGGTGAAATGCACGGCGACTGCGCGTTGGACGAAGCGCTGCGCATGCGGATTCTGCCGTCGTCCACCCTGAAGGGCGAAGCAAACCTGCTGGTGTGCCCGAACGTGGATTCCGGCAATATCGCCTACAACCTGCTGAAGACCGCTGCCGGCGGCAATGTGGCGGTGGGCCCGTTCCTGCTGGGCTGCAACGCGCCGGTGCACATTCTCACCTCCAGCTCGACCGTGCGCCGCATCGTCAATATGACCGCGATGACGGTCGTCGATGTCAACACGCCACGTTGACGTGCAGCCGGCCGGCCCGGCGTGCCCCCGCACGCCGACCGGCCTGGTCCTGACCGGAGGCGGCGCCCGCGCCGCTTATCAGGTCGGTGTGCTCAGCGCCATCATGGAGCTGCTGGACCCCGACTGGCATTCCCGGTTCCAGAACCCCTTCGACATCATCTGCGGCACGTCGGCTGGCGCCATCAATGCCGCTGCGCTGGCCTGCCGCGCCGACCGCCCCCATCTGGGGGTGCGGCGCATCCGCCGTCTGTGGTCCTCGCTGAACACCGACATGATTTACCGGGCCGACGCGCCTGGCCTGATCCGCACGGGCGTGCGCTGGCTGGGCCTGCTGGCCCTGGGCTGGATGTATTCGGGCCTGACGCGCAAGCGGCCCCAGTCGCTGCTGGACAACAGCCCGATGGAGGCCTTGCTGGGCCGCGTGCTGGACTTCAGCAACCTGCAGGCCAATCTGGAACGGGGCTCTCTGTCGGCGCTGGCAATCACGGCGTCGGGTTACACCAGTGGCGAACACCTGACCTTCTACCAGGCGCACACGCCCATTGAGCCTTGGCACCGCTACCTGCGGCTGGCCATCCCCACGCCGATCGGCATGGACCACCTGATGGCTTCCTCGTCCATCCCGTTCGTCTTTCCCGCCCGCCAGGTGCAGGTGCACGGCAAGGGCGAATGGTGCGGCGACGGTTCAATGCGCCAATTGGCCCCGATCAGCCCCGCCATCCACCTGGGCGCGCACCGGGTGCTGGTGATCGGCACGGGGTTCCGCGACGACACCCACCCCGAGAACCGCGCGGATTCGCCGCCGTATCCCTCGCTGGCGCAGGTGGGCGGCCACGCGCTGTCCAGCATTTTCCTGGACGGGTTGTCGGTGGACGTCGAGCGCCTGGAGCGCATCAATTACCTGATGGACCATGCGACGCCGGAGGGCGCCCAGGTCAATGTCAGGCGCATCCGGGTGCTGACGATCACGCCCAGCCAGTCGCTGGACACGATGGCCCTGGAACACCTGCACGACATGCCCGCGCAAGCACGTGCCCTTTTTCGCGTACTCGGTGTATCGTCCGATCCACACCGTCCGGGAGGCGGGGCGCTGATGTCCTATCTTCTATTCGAATCCAGCTACACCCGACGATTGATCGAACTGGGTTATGCCGATACGATGCAGCGTAACGACGAAGTGATCGCCTTTTTCAAGGAGGCTCAGGCATGACGCGCAATGGCCAATCTACCTTGCAGAAGCAACTGCTGCGCGGCGGGGAGTTGCCCCATGAAGGGTTGGACAAGAAGGCCGTGGTGGACGCTTCCCATGAGCTCGGCCTGGCGTTGTTCGTCGCCAACTGCGACCCGGCCCGCAGCCGTTCCGCAGTGCTGCGCGCCATCGTCAAGGCGGTGGACTTCCCCGAATACTTCGGCGGCAACCTGGATGCCCTCTACGATTGCCTGTGCGACACGGTGCTGGATCACAAGACAGGCGTTGTTCTTTGGCTGTACCGGCTGCATTCTGGCGATCCGGTCCTGGAAGATGACGCCGCCCTGATCGAAACGGTTTGTTCCGACGCGGCGGAATTCGCCCGCGAGAACGGTCGCATCTTTGCGTTCGTCATCGAACATGCGGGCAAGCACCCGGATCCCGAACCTGGCGTTGCGGCGGCGCCTTACGGCGAAAACGATTGACGCGATTGAGTCAGGGGCTGCGCGGGTGCCCGCAGCGGCACGCGCGCTTGGCCCGCGCCCGGCAGCGCCGTGCCGGGCAGCATGCCTGATCACCAGCCCCGCAGGGCGCTGACCGCGGCCAACAGGGCCAAGCCCGCAGTCTCGGTGCGTAGCACCCGTGGGCCGAAGCGCACAGCTTGTACGCCCGCCTGACGGGCCTGTTCCAGTTCCTTGTCCGACCATCCGCCTTCCGGGCCCACCAGCAGGCTTAACGCCTGCACGTCCGGTTCGGCCTGGAGCTTGCCGGCCAGATCGTCCGTGGCGTCTGGGTGGCACAGCAGGCGTAGGCCATCCGCGGGCTGGGCCAGCCAGTCGGCCAGCGTCTGGGGCGCGTCGACTGGCATCAGACGGTTGCGGCCACATTGTTCGCCGGCGGATTGTGCAATGCGCTGCCAGTGCGCCACGCGCTTGTCCAGCCGGGCGCCCGATAGTTGCAGCACGCTGCGCTGCGCTGCGATGGGACTGACCCGGGCGGCGCCCAGTTCCACGGCCTTTTCCACTACCCAATCCATCTTGTCGCCGGTGGGCAGGCCCTGCACAAGGGTGATGCGGCCGGCCAGTTCGGCCTCGCGGGGATTGAAGTCGCCCAATTGGGCAAAGCCGGCCTTGCCGTCGATATCCAGCAGGGCCGGATATTCGCCGCCCTGGCCGTTGAACAGCACGACGGGTTCACCGGCCTTCAGGCGCAGCACGCGCAGCGCGTGGTGGGCCAGGGCTTCCGGCAGGGCGATTCGGGCGCCCGCGGCAAGCGGGACGTCGCAGTAGAAACGGGGGGCGGACATGGGGGGCGCGAAAAGACGTTATCGGAGCGCGTAGCCTACCACCTTGACCCCCCATTCGAAGAAGGTCGGCGCGCTGGACGCCAGGTTAAGCCCCAGCAGGGTCAGGAAGCCCACCGTCATCTTCTTGTCCAGACGCAGGACGTGGGCGCGCAGGTCGGACAGGTCTTCGTGGGTGGCGAAGCGCTTGAGCTCTTCGCCGATGGCGTTGCGCAGGGCCATGAAGCCCTCGATGGGGAGGGTGACGTTCAGCATGAGGCTCATAGTAGGGGATTCCAGATGGTGCGACAGCTTGATATCCTGAATGTCGGACCCCTTTCCCGCAATTGTGGGCGCTACGCTGATATTCCCGTCCGGAAACCCTTGTTTACATCGAGCTTAAGGGCGATGGCGTGAGGGAAATCCCCTGATGCTAAAATCGTCTGCTTCGCAACCTACTCAACTGGCCCCTATATTCCCTGTGGGCGCGCCAGCTTCAAAGAGCCTTCCGAATGAGCAATCCGACCGCCCCTAAACTTGCCTTGGCGGATGCCATCCGCGCCCTCGCGATGGATGCCGTGCAACAAGCGAACTCCGGGCATCCGGGTGCTCCCATGGGCATGGCGGAAATCGCCCAAGCTCTGTGGACGGGCAACCTGCGCCACAATCCCAAGGATCCCGCCTGGGCCAACCGCGACCGCTTCGTGCTGTCCAACGGCCACGGGTCGATGCTGATTTACGCCTTGCTGCACCTGACGGGCTACGATCTGCCGATCGAAGAACTGAAGAATTTCCGCCAACTGCATTCCAAGACGCCGGGCCACCCCGAAGTGGGCATTACCCCGGGCGTGGAAACGACCACCGGCCCGTTGGGCCAGGGCCTGGGCAATGCCGTGGGCATGGCGCTGGCCGAAGCGCTGCTGGCGGCTGAATTCAACAAGCCCGGCCACACCATCGTCGACCACCACACCTACGCCTTCACCGGCGACGGCTGCCTGATGGAAGGCATCTCGCACGAAGTGTGTTCGCTGGCCGGCACGCTGAAGCTGTCCAAGCTGGTCGTGCTGTATGACGACAACGGCATTTCCATCGACGGCCACGTCGAACACTGGTTCGCCGACGACACCGCGAAGCGTTTCGAAGGTTACGGCTGGAACGTGATCCGTGGCGTCGACGGCCATGACGTCGCTGCCGTGGACGCCGCCATCAAGGCCGCGCGTTCGCAATCCGAAAAGCCGACGCTGGTCATCTGCCGCACCGTGATCGGCAAGGGTTCGCCCAACATGGCCGGCACGCACAACGTGCACGGCGCCCCGCTGGGCAAGGACGAGATCGCCGCCACGCGCGCCGCGCTGGGCTGGTCGGCCGAACCCTTCCAGATTCCGCAAGACGTCTACGACGGCTGGGATGGCCGCAAGTCGGGCGCCTCGGCGCAGGCCGAATGGCAATCCGCCTTTGACGCCTACGCCGCCGCATTCCCCGCCGAAGCCGCCGAGTTCACGCGCCGCATGAAGGGCGAGATGCCCAAGGACTACGCCGACCAGTTCAAGGCATTCCTGGCATCGACCCTGGAAAAGGCCGAAACCGTCGCCACCCGCAAGGCCTCGCAGTTCGCGATCGCCGCGCTGGCCCCCGTGCTGCCCGAAATGCTGGGCGGCTCGGCCGACCTGACCGGTTCCAACTTCACCGACTGGAAGGGCGTTGCCGCCGTTCGCGCCGGTGACGACGGCATCCAGTTCGGCCGCCACATCAACTACGGCGTGCGCGAATTCGGCATGGCCGCCATCATGAACGGCGTGGCCCTGCATGGCGGCTACCTGCCGTTCGGCGGCACGTTCCTGACGTTCTCGGACTACTCGCGCAACGCGATCCGCATGGCTGCGCTGATGAAGCAGCGCGTCGTGCACGTGTTCACCCACGATTCGATCGGCCTGGGCGAAGACGGCCCGACCCACCAATCCATCGAACACGCCGCCAGCCTGCGCCTGATCCCGAACTTGTCGTTGTGGCGTCCTTGCGATACGGCTGAAACCGCCGTGGCCTGGAATGCCGCCGTGACGCGCCCGACCAGCATCGGCATGGACGTGCATGACGGCGGCCCGACGGCCCTGTTGCTGTCGCGCCAGAATCTGCCGTTCGTGCCGCGCGACGCCGCCACCGTGGACGCTATCGCCCGCGGCGGCTATGTGCTGCGCGACGCCGAAGGTGCGCGCGCCGTCATCATCGCCACCGGCTCGGAAGTCGCCATCGCGCTGGACGCCCAAGCCCAACTGGCCAAGGACGGCATCGCCGTGCGCGTGGTTTCCATGCCCAGCACTGATGTATTCGACCGCCAAGACGCCGCCTGGAAGCAATCCGTATTGCCCAAGGGCCTGCCGCGCGTGGCGGTTGAAGCCGGCGTTACCGCCTTCTGGCACAAGTACGTGGGCCTGGAAGGCGCCGTGGTCGGCATCGACCGCTACGGCGAGTCTGCTCCGGCCGGCGCGCTGTTCAAGTTCTTCGGGCTGACCGCCGACAAGGTGGCCGAGACCGTCAAACAGGTTTTGTAAAAAAGGAGCTTAGTCATGACCATTCGCGTCGCCATCAACGGTTACGGTCGCATCGGCCGCAACATCCTGCGTGCCCACTATGAAGGTGGCAAGAAGCACGATATCGAAATCGTCGCCATCAACGACTTGGGCGATCCCAAGACGAACGCGCACCTGACGCGCTACGACACGGCCCATGGCAAGTTCCCGGGCACCGTGGAAGTCGACGGCGACTTCATGGTCGTCAACGGCGACAAGATCCGCGTGCTGGCCAACCGCAACCCGGCTGAACTGCCGTGGGGCGACCTGAAGGTCGACGTCGTGCTGGAATGCACGGGCTTCTTCACGACCAAGGAAAAGGCCGGCGCGCACATCAAGGGCGGCGCCAAGAAAGTCATCATCTCGGCCCCGGGCGGCAAGGATGTGGACGCCACCATCGTGTTCGGCGTGAACCACGGCGTGCTGAAGTCGACCGACACGGTCATCTCGAACGCATCGTGCACCACCAACTGCCTGGCCCCGCTGGTCAAGCCGCTGAACGATAAGCTGGGCCTGGAAAACGGCCTGATGACCACCGTTCACGCCTACACCAACGACCAGGTCCTGACCGACGTCTACCACGAAGATCTGCGCCGCGCGCGTTCGGCCACGATGAGCATGATCCCCACGAAGACCGGCGCTGCCGCCGCCGTGGGCCTGGTGCTGCCGGAACTGAATGGCAAGCTGGACGGCTACGCCATCCGCGTCCCGACCATCAACGTGTCGCTGGTCGACCTGTCGTTCGTGGCCAGCCGCGACACGACCGCCGAAGAAGTGAACAGCATCCTGAAGGCTGCGTCGGAAGGCGAGCTGAAGGGCATCCTGGACTACAACACCGAACCGCTCGTCTCGGTGGACTACAACCACAACCCGGCCTCCAGCACCGTTGACGCGTCGCTGACCAAGGTTTCGGGCCGTCTGGTCAAGGTCTCGTCCTGGTACGACAACGAGTGGGGCTTCTCGAACCGCATGCTCGACACCACCGTCGCGCTGATGTCGGCCAAGTAAGCAACACGGTCAGTCCACAGGGGACGGATTTATTTTCCGCTGACGCGGAAAATGGGTTCGTCCCCTTTGTTCGCCTATCGTAGGAAAGCAAATATGTCCAAGGTCAATACCCTGTCCGCGCTGGCCAAGTCCGGCGCCCTGTCCGGCAAGCGTGTGTTCATCCGCGCCGACTTGAACGTGCCGTTCGACGACGCCGGCCGCATTTCCGAAGACACGCGCATCCGCGCATCGGTGCCCGGCATCCGCCTGGCGCTGGACGCCGGCGCCGCCGTGATGGTCACGTCGCACCTGGGCCGCCCGAAAGAAGGCGTGCTGACCGAAGCCGATTCGCTGGCCAAGGTCGGCCAGCGCCTGTCTGAACTGCTGGGCATGCCCGTCCAGTTGGTGCGCGACTGGGTCGACGGCGTCCAGGTTGATCACGGCCAGGTCGTGCTGCTGGAGAACTGCCGCGTGAACGTCGGCGAAAAGAAAGACGACGAAACGCTGGCGAAGAAGATGGCCGCGCTGTGCGACGTCTATGTCAACGACGCGTTCGGCACCGCCCACCGCGCGGAAGCCACCACGCACGGCATCGCGCGCTTTGCGCCCATCGCTTGCGCCGGCCCTTTGCTGGAAGCCGAATTGGACGCGCTGGGCCGTGCGCTGCACGAACCCAAACGCCCGCTGGTCGCCATCGTGGGCGGCTCCAAGGTGTCGACCAAGCTGTCCATCCTGCAATCGCTGGCCGACAAGGTCGACCAGCTGGTGGTGGGCGGGGGCATCGCCAACACCTTCCTGCTGGCTGCCGGCCTGCCCATCGGCAAGTCGCTGGCGGAACCTGACCAGGTTGAGCAGGCGCGTGCCGTGATCGACATCATGAAGCAGCGCGGCGCGGCCGTGCCGATTCCGGTGGACGTGGTGTGCGCCAAGGCATTCGGCGCGGACGCCGAAGCCACCGTCAAGGCCGCCACCGACGTGGCCGACGACGACATGATCCTGGACATCGGCCCGCAGACCGCGGCGCAGTTGGCCGAGATTTTGAAGAAGGCCGGCACGATCGTCTGGAACGGCCCCGTGGGCGTGTTCGAGTTCGACCAGTTCGCCAATGGCACGGAAGTGGTGGCGCGCGCCATCGCGGAATCGGACGGCTTTTCGATCGCCGGCGGCGGCGACACGCTGGCCGCCATCGCCAAGTACGGCATCGGCGAACAGGTGGGCTACATCTCGACCGGCGGCGGCGCATTCCTGGAATTCCTGGAAGGCAAGACGCTGCCGGCGGTGGCCGTGCTGGAAGCCCGTTCCACCTGATGCGCAGCCCGCGCGACACCCGGCAGGATGGGTGCAGCGCGAGACATCTGTGTCAAAGGCGCTGACGTAAAACGCGCGAAACCCATCAAGCAGCATTGGATTTCTGGCTGAATCAGCCTTACATGCCACCGCCGCTTGATGGGTTTCGCGCGTTTTGCCATCGTATTTTTTTGTGCAGCGTCTCGCGCTGCACCCATCCTACGACGGCCCTGCTTGCAGTTTCTTATTCCATCTTCGCGCCCGAGATCTTCACGATCTCTGCATAGCGCTGGATCTCCGCCTGGATGAAAGCGCCGAATTCGGCTGGCGTCTGGCCTGCCGGCACGAGCGCGCCCATGCCTTCCATCCGCTTCTTCACTTCGGGGTCGGCGACCACCGCGTTGACTTCCTTGTTCAAGCGCTGCACCACGTCCGCCGGCGTGCCGGCGGGGGCGACGATGCCGTACCACGCCGACGCGTACATCTTGGGCACGCCGGCCTCGTCGAAGGTGGGAACGTCCGGCAAGGCCGGGAGCCGCTGGCGCGCGGCCACGGCCAATGCGCGCAGGGCGCCGGCCTGGACCTGGGCCAGCGACCCCGTGTCCAGCATCATGTCGACCTGGCCCGCCAACAAATCGGACACGGCCGGGCCGCTGCCCTTGTACGGGATGTGCAGAATGTCCGTGCCCGTCAGGTGCTTGAACATCGCGCCCGCCAGGTGCTGCGATGAGCCCACGCCGCCGGAACCATAGTTGAGCTTGCCAGGTTCCGCGCGGGCGGCCGCCACCAGGTCCGCGACCGACCGGAACGGCGACTGCTTGGGCACTTCCAGGATGTTCGGAATTTCGGCCACGAAGGCGATGGGCGCGAAGTCTTTCGCCGCGTCGAACCCCAGCCGCGAATACAGGTGCGGATTGGCGGCATTGGTGGAACTGGTGGCCATCAGCAGCGTGTAGCCGTCGGCTTTTTCGCGCACGAAAGCCGCCGTGCCGATGTTGCCGCCGGCGCCAGCCTTGTTGTCCACGATCACGGTCTGGCCCAGGCGTTCGCTCAGGCGCTGCGCCAGCAGCCGGGCCAACGCATCCGTCGCGCCCCCGGGCGGCCATGGCACGACCAGCTTGATGGGGCGCTCGGGATAGGCCTGCGCGTGGGCGGCGGGGGCGATGCCCGCGGCAAGCGCGGCCAGGACGAGCGCGCGGCTGGCGCGCCGCAGGAAGGCGAAGGACATGGTGTCTCCAGAAGTGCCGGCCCTTGTATCCGCGTCGCAGGGAGCGTCGCGGCGGGCCGTGTCGATGTACAGGCGCGGCGCAGGGCCGCTTTTCTTATGCCGGCGACTCTACGCAATCTGCCGGCCCCACAAAAGGGATAAATAATCACCAATCTTCATTCTTAAAAGGAATGAAAGACCACAGCGTTTGATCCGGCACGGTTTCGGAAGCCCGGCCTTGGTGTAGCCTTGGCGGACCCTCCGCGCCGTGCGGAAATCCTTTGATCAGGTCGGCTTGCAGCACCATGAATCTACGTCTTTTCCCTGGCCTGAATAATTTCCGCGGCATCACGCGGGAATCGGCGCGGCGCGACATCATGGCGGGACTCAGCGTGGCGGCGGTCGCCTTGCCAGTGGGTCTGGCCTATGCGGCAATGATGGGCGTGCCGCCGGTCGCCGGTTTGTGGGCCGCCATTGCCGGCATGCTGGGCTACGCGTTGTTCGGCTCGTCGCGCACGCTGATCGTCGGGCCGGACACCGCCACATGCACGCTGATCGCCGCCACCTTGACGGGCATGGCGCTGCATTCGCCCGAAGACCGGCTGGTGGCCGCGACGGGCATCGCGCTGACCGTGGGCGTGGGGTGCCTGATCGCCCGTGTGTTGCGGCTGGGCGTCTTGGCCAACCTGCTGTCCCGGCCCGTGCTGATCGGCTACATGGCGGGCGTGGCCATCACCCTGGCGCTGTCTCAGCTAAGCGGGCTGACTGGCGTCGGCCTGCGCAACAGCGGCCTGATCCACCCCTTCCTGGAACTGGGTCGCCGCCTGCAAGAGATCCAGATCCCGACCCTGTGCCTGGGGCTGGCGTCTTGCCTGCTGCTGGTGGCCGTGAAGCGCTGGCGGCCGACCTGGCCCGGCCCGATCCTGCTGGTGGTCGGCGGCTGCCTGCTGTCGTGGATCTTTGATTTCCCCAGCCTGGGCATCGCGGTCGTGGGCGAGGTGCCCGCCGGTTTGCCGGGGCTCAGCCTGCCCGTGCGGCTGGAGGGCGTGGATAGCATCCTGCTGGGCGCGGCCGGCGTGCTGGTGGTCAGTTTTTCCAGCGGCATCGTCACCGCGCGCAGTTTCGCCGCGCGCACGGGCGAACATGTCGATCCCAATCGCGAACTGGTGGGGTTCGGCGCGGCCAATGTGGCGGCGGGCCTGTTCCAGGGGTTCGTCGTGACAGGCGCGGACTCGCGGACCGCGGTGGGGCTGGTCGCCGGGGGCTCGTCGCCGCTGGTCAGCGTCAGTGCGGCGCTTGCCCTGGCGATCGTGGTGGGCCTGCTGAGCGCGCCGCTGTACTGGCTGCCGCAGGCGGTGCTGTCGGCCATTCTGCTGTTGGCGGCGGCCAGCCTGTTCGACGTCAAGGCCTTCGTGCGGCTGGCCCGCATTTCGCGTATCGAACTGGCGTTTGGCATCCTGGCTGCGGGCGGCGTGGTGGGCTTCGGGGTGCTGCAGGGCGTGGCCGTGTCGGTGGGCGCGACCTTGCTATACGCCATGTATGTGTCGGGCAATCCGCGCGATGCGTTGCTGGGCCGGCTGCCGGGCGAGTCGGTGTTGGGCAAGCTGCACCTGAATCCCGACGCGCAACCGGTGCCGGGTATCGTCGTGTGGCTGTTCGAATCGTCGGTCTGGTTCTTCAACGCCGATGCCTTCCGCCGCCGTGCGCGCGAAGTCATCGAACAGGCGCGAGACGTGCAATGGTTCGTGCTGGATGCCGAAGCGATGACCCAGGCCGACGCCGATGCGGTCGAGGCGCTGTACGAGCTCAAGCGCGAACTGGACGCTCGCAACATCACGCTGCTGGTCGCGGGCGGCCACGGGCAGTTCCGCATGGCGCTGGAACGGTCGGGGCTGGTCAAGAAGATTGGCCGCGACAAAATCTTCGGCAGCCCGGAACAGGCGGTAGAAGCGGTGGAACGTTGGCGCCAGGCGCCGCCGGCCACCTTGGCCTAATCGGGAGGCGCGGCCCGGGCCTTGCGCCAACCCTTATCGGCCGCGTCAATCGATGATGTGATACCCGCCGTCGATATAAAGCGTCTGCCCCGTCATGCGCCGCGCGGCGTCGGTGGCCAGCCAGGCGGTGGCTTCGCCCACGTCGTCGATCGACACCAGGCTGCGCGCGGGCGCCTTCGATTGGGCGCGGTCCAGCAGGGCGTCGAATTCGGCGATGCCGGAGGCCGCCCGGGTCTTCAAGGGGCCGGGCGATATCGCGTGCACGCGGATGCCTTGCGGGCCCAGTTCCGCAGCCAGATAGCGCGTGGCGGATTCCAGCGCGGCCTTGACCGGCCCCATCATGTTGTAGTGCTCAACCACCATCTGCGAGCCGTAATAGCTCATGCAGAAGAGGGCGCCGCCATTGGCCATCAGCGGTTCGGCAAGTTTCGCCATGCGGATGAACGACCAGCAGGAAACATCCATCGCCTGCAGAAAGCCCTGGCGCGAGCAGTCCGTCACGCGGCCGTGCAAATCGTCTCGCGGCGCGAAAGCAATCGAGTGCAGCACGAAGTCCAGCCCGCCCCATTCGTCGGTGATGTGGCCGAACACGGCTTCGAGTTCGCCGTCGTTCAGCAGGTTCAAGGGCATCAGTAGCGACGCGTCCACCTGCCGCGCCAGCGGCTCCACATGCGGCAGCGCTTTGTCGTTCAGATACGTCACGGCCAGTTCCGCGCCCATGGCGCGGAACGCCTTGGCGCATCCCCAGGCAATGGAGTCCGCGTTGGCGATGCCCGTGACCAGGCCCCGCTTGCCCGCCAAAGGAAGGTGCGCGCTCATCGTTGGCGCACCAGGGCCAGCGTGTGCTGGGCGATGATCAGCTCTTCGTTCGTGCGGATCACATACACGCCGATGCGGCTGTCGTCGCTTGAGATTCGGGGCCCATGATGGGCGTTGCGTTCCGGGTCCAGCTTGATGCCCAGCCAACCCCAATGGTCGGCGACCGCCTGCCGGATCTGGGCGGAATTCTCGCCCACGCCGGCGGTGAAGACGATGCCGTCGATGCCGTTCATGGCGCAGCCCAGACCGATCATGCCTTCGGCCACGCGCCAGGCGAAGTACTTCAGCGCCAACTGGGCCGACGGCGCGTCGCTGGCCAGCAGTTCGCGCATGTCGTTGCTGATGCCGGACAGGCCTTTCATGCCGCAGTCGTGATACAGCAGGTGCTCGATCTGGTCGTGGTCCATGCCCCGTTCCATCATCCACAGCACCACGCCCGGGTCCAGCCGGCCGGGCCGCGTACCCATGGGCAGGCCTTCCAGCGCGGTAAAGCCCATCGTGCTGTCCACGCTCTTGCCTTCGGACATGGCGCAGGCGGAAACGCCCGAGCCCAGATGCGCGGCGATGATCTTGCCCATCGCGAGTTCGGGCAAGGCCTGACGCAGCCGCTGCGCGATGTACTCGTAGGACAGGCCATGGAAGCCATAGCGGCGCACGCCTTCCTGGTACAGCGATTCGGGCAGCGCGTAGCGGTCGGCCACGTCGGAATGGCTGCGGTGGAATGCCGTATCGAAGCAGGCGACCTGCGGAATCCAGGGCCGGCGTTCGCGGATGACGCGGATCGGCGCCAGGTTGTTGGGCTGATGCAGCGGGGCCAGCGGGGTGAAGGTGTCCAGCTTGGCCAGGATCGCGTCGTCGATCAGGACGGGTTCGGACAGGTCGGGGCCGCCATGCACCACGCGATGCCCCACCGCCAGCGGCGCACCGCCCAGGTGCCCGCTCAGCCAGGTGCCCACGACTTCCTGCCCGTTGGGCACGTCGGGCGCGTGACTGGGTGCGATGTCGCGTTCCACCAGGGTCTGGCCCGCCGCGTCGCGCACGCGCAGCCTGGGATGCGACGTGCCGATGCCTTCCAGCTGGCCGCCCAGGCGCGGCGCAAGTTCCTGGTTGCCGTCGATGTCGTAAAGGTAGAACTTGATGCTGGAACTGCCGGCGTTGATGACGAGGATGGTGTCGCTCATGGCTCTGGGATCCGGTCGTGTCGGCGCAGGCGTCACGCCAACGGGCGGGCGGCTTGCTGGCTCAGGTGGTGGGCGTAGATCGCCGCCACCGCGCAGGACGCCAGGCGCGAGCGCGGGCTATCGGCTCGGCTGGTCAGGATGATGGGCACGCGGGCGCCCAGCACGATGCCTGCCGCTTCCGCGTTGGCCAGGAAGGTGAGGTTCTTGGCCAACATGTTGCCGGCCTCCAGGTCGGGCACGACCAGCACCTGGGCCAGGCCGGCCACGGGCGAACGGATGCCCTTGATGCGGGCGGCCTCCGGGCTGATCGCGTTGTCCAGCGCCAGCGGGCCGTCCAGCAGGCCGCCGGCGATCTGGCCGCGGTCGGCCATCTTGCACAACGCGGCGGCTTCGATGGTGCTGGGGATGTTGGGCGTGACTTGCTCGACGGCGGACAGGATCGCCACGCGCGGTTCGCCCAGGCCCAGGCCGTGATGCAGGTCGATCACGTTGCGGATGATGTCCGCCTTGGTTTCCAGGTCGGGAAAGATATTGATGGCCGCGTCGGTGATGAACAGCGGCCCGGCGTAGGTTGGCACTTCCATGATGAACACGTGGCTGATGCGCCGGCCGCTGCGCAGGCCGGTCGTGCGCGCAACCACTTCGTGCATCAGTTCATCGGTGTGCAGGCTGCCCTTCATCAACAGGGTGGCCTCGCCGTTGCGCACAAGCGCCACGGCGGTCTCGGCGGCCGCATGACTATGCGGCACGTCCACGATGCGGGCATCGCCCAGGTGCAGGTTGAACTGGGCGGCCGTGTCGCGGATCTTCTTTTCCGGCCCGACAAGGATGGGATGCAGCAGGCCCAGGTCGCGCGCTTCCAACGCAGCGGACAGCGAGGGCTCGTCGCAAGGATGGGCGATGGCGCAGACGGCCGCTTCCAGCGTCTGGGCGCGCGCGATGAGCTTATCGTAATGCGTCGAGGTGGGCAGCGTCATGCGGACTTGGCCTTGGCGGGTTGACGGGCTGCGGTCTTGCGCGCGCGCTTCGCAGGGGCGGCAGCGGACTTGGATGCAGGTTTGGCTGCCGCGGAGGCCGACGCCGGGGCTGCCGATGTGGTTGCCGCTTTGGTTGCCGCTTTGGTTGCCGGTTTGGCGGCCCGCTTCGCCATGGCCTTAGTTGCCGGGGGGGGCGTGACGCTCGCCGCCGCCTTGGCGGCCGCGGGGTGCGGCTTGGCCTTCTTGACCGGCACGTGGGCGGCGGCTTCGACCAGTTTCAAGGCAGGCGCGGTGCCAGCGGCAGGCGCCGGCGTCGGCAACTTTGCCGACGCCTGCGCCGCCGGTGCGCGCTTCTGCGCACGGCGTTCGGCCGCCACGAAAATGCGTTCCATCTCGTCCAGGCTTTCGCGGGCGGCGGGGCTGAGGGGTTCAGCCGCTTCCAGCACGCGCTTCATCGTATCGAGCGCGTCGCGGATCGCCGGGGCCGGCGAGTTTTCCAGCAGATGCGGCATCGCCAGCAGGGCGGCGTCCGAATCCAGCGTCAGGATCAAGGCCTGATCGCGGGTCAGGTCCTTGAACTCCTGCAAGGTCAATGCGTTGTCGGATTCGGCGCGCATTTTGCGTATCAGCGCAAAGCTGCGTTCGTCCAGACCGCCTTCGGCGCCGGATACATACAGCAGCATGCGGATGGCCGCGACGCGCAGCCCGCCTTCCTGCACCATCGAACGCAGTTCGGCGGCGCGGTCTTCCATGAAGCGGCGGTGTTCGGGCGAAACGCCCGGATGCTTGCGCGGCGGGCCGGATTGCGCGCCCAGGCCGGCCAGGTCTTGCACCAGCGGCGAACCATAGACGCCCATGAAGGTGCGTTCGTCGGCCGAATCGCGCAATTCCTGCCAGATGTTCAGGCTGGTTTCGACCCAGTTCGAGAACATTTCCTGCGCCATCAGGAAAGGATTGGAGGCCGGGGCCGCCTGGCGCTGTTCGCGCACCTGCTCGGCGATCTTGGCGATGGGCGCGATGGCCGGGTTGCGGTCCGAGATCAGTTCATAAGGCAGGCGCAGCGGATGCAGGCGCTGGCTCCATTCCGCGAATTGCGGCGTGACCATCGCGCGCAGCCAAGGCTGCATGAAGCTGCGGTACATCCCCAGGTTGATGTCGGAGATGCGGGCGACGGCGGCAAAGCGGCGATCATCCTCTTCCTTGCGGTCGACGATGGCGCGCACGTCGTCCAGCTTGCGCTGTTCGAACGAC
Organism: Achromobacter marplatensis; assembly: GCF_049060505.1. Lineage (GTDB taxonomy): Bacteria > Pseudomonadota > Gammaproteobacteria > Burkholderiales > Burkholderiaceae_B > Achromobacter > Achromobacter marplatensis_A. Next base: position 223,019 of record NZ_JBMGRB010000011.1, on the reverse strand, counting down.
AGCACGTAATTGCCGAAAGCGAGGTCCGCGTTGGGGGTGTCGGGCGTCTTGTCGGTGATCTCGGCCTCGTAGATACCCGGCGGCAGCACGTCGATCATGTCGATGTTCGACGTGAACTCCTGGTGCTCTTTGCGCGCCACGCTGCCGGACACGAAGATGCCCAGGTGGCCGATGCTTTCATGCACGGCGTAGACGATGGTTTGGCCGTGGGCCAGCACTTCGGCTTCGTTCTGGTAGAGGTCGGGGATCCAGCCCAGCGCCTGGGGCGGCGGGGTGATGTTGTCGCCCTTGGAGCAGAACACCACGATGGGCGAGCGGATGTTGCGCAGGTCGATGCGGATGCCGTCGGAAGTCACCAGACCGGCCGTGGCCAGCCGGTTCCCCACGAACAGGTTGTCCACGATGTACTGGATTTCGGGGCCGTTCAGGAAAACGTGGCCGCCCCACCATTTCTCGAAGCTCAGGTAGCGATCGGCTTCGGTGTCCACCTTGGAATACAGGTTGTACTGCTTGGACCACAAGGTATTGGCGGGATTCAGGTTTTCGAAGTTCTGCACCAGCCAGGCGCCGTCGAATTTGCCGTGGCCCAGGTCGCTGGTCATTGCCGTGAGCCAGCTGCCGCCCAGCAGTCCGCCGGAATAGCGCATCGGATTCATGCCGCGCCAGCCTGCCCAATATGACAGCGGGGCGCCGGCCACGATAATGGGGCCGAACAATTCTGGTCGGATGGCCGCGGTCATCATGATCTGCCAACCTGCCTGGCAATTGGCCACGACGACCGGCTTGCCTTCCGCGTCGGGGTGCAGCGCGATGATCTCTTCCAGGAACCGCGCTTCAGCCATCATCACGTCTTCGACGGTCTGCTCGGGCATGGGCTGGGGCAGGAAGGTCGCGAAGTAGCATGGATGGCCTGCGCGCACCGCCACCCCGATCTCGCTTTCCGGCTTGAAGCCGCCGATCCCGGGGCCATGGCCCGCGCGCGGGTCCACCACCAGGAAGGGGCGCTTGATCGGATCGGTTTCCACGTCGGCCGGCGGCTTGATGCGCAACAGCCCGTAGTTGACGGGGCGGGGGAGTTCGCGGCCGTCCAGCACCAGCTCAAACTCCATGCTCAGCACGTTGGGCGCGCGCTTGGCCATGTGTTCGTGGTACTGGTTGCCGCGTTGGCGCAGCACGTCTGCGTAGAGCACGCCTCGCTGCCAGGCGTCCACGGCATATTCGTAGGCGGCCGTCCAGGGGTTGAAGGACGGGGTGGGGACGCGATCGTTGCCGGTTCCGGCCATAGCGATCTCCTGTAAGTTGCTCCCGACGGCGGAAGGCCGCCGGGCCGATCCCGAGTGGAACCGGCCGAGTTGACCTCCCCATTACACCGCATCGAATGCTGCGCCGCAACATGGAAGGGCTTGATGTCGGTCAAATTCGGGACTCGACCGTCCCTTCTTTCGGCTTTATTGCGAATATTGCAGGAAACGTTGCGTGCCGGGCGGCATGCCTGTCATGGCGCGCTGGCCATCGGGCTGGTCATGCACCTTGCATCGCGGCTGAGGATGGCTGTCAGGCCCGCGCGGCGGCGTTGTGCTCCAGCCATTTCTGGATGGAAGGCCGTTGCCATTGGAAATCGGCATAGGCGCGCAACGGATCGGGCAGGTCGTCCAGGGCCAGCCGCTTAAGCATGACCGCCAGATCCAGGTCGGCGATGCTCCATTCGTCGAACAGGGTCGGCTGGTCGACGCCGATGAGGTGGCTGGCTACCTGGATCAGCTTGGCCGAAGCGGCGTGCGCGGCGTCGGACAAGGGTTGGCCGGCGGCGTCGTAGAACACCGTTTCGGTGGGGCGTTCCTGGCGCAACGCACCCAGATCGCTGCGCAGCCAGGCCTGCAATTGTCGGGCGCGGGCCCGTTCGCGCAGTGCTTGCGGATACAGCGCGGCGTGTGCGGGCGCGGGGAACACGTCTTCAAGGTATTCGGCGATGACGCTGGATTCGGTCAGGTTGAAACCGTCGTGCGTCAGCGCGGGCACCCGCCCCGTCAGTGCACGGCACTGGTACGGCTGCATGCGTTGCTCGCCCGCTTCCAGGTCAATCGGGCGAACCTCGAAAGGCAATTTTTTTTCGGTCAGCGCCACATAGGCCGACATGGCGTAGGGGCTGAGAAACAGGGAATCGACGTATAGCGTAATCGGGGCGCCCAAAGCTAGTCTCCGGTCAGGCGGGGTCATGGTTGTCGGTGCGGAACCGGCGGATGGCGGCGCCACATGAATTGCAAAGCGTAACGCAATTGCAATTTCGCGTGTCGCGCCGGCGCGTCAGTCGACGATGAAGAGCTTGGCGCCCGTGGCCGTGGACGAGCGGTGGGGCTCGGCCTGATCGGCTACCTGATAGCTCATGCCCGGGGTCAGGACGAACTGCCGACCGTCTTCCAGCTCGGTGTGCAGTTCGCCTTCGAGACAGAACAGGATGTGGCCCTTGCTGCACCAGTGGTCGGCCAGGTAGCCGGCGGTGTATTCCACCATGCGGACCCGCAGGTCGCCGAACTGGCGGGTGCGCCAATAGGCCATGCCGGTGTCGCCGGCGTGTTCGGTGCGTTCCACCTCGGACCAGTCGGTGGTGCCGAAGGGGATGTTGCTCATTTTCATCGTGAATCCTGCTGTGAAGGCCGGGTGGCGGGTTCAGGGCGGGCCATCCGGCAAAAAACAGATACTACGCCAGTCAGACTACCAGTTTCTTTTGCCAGAACATCGCGCGGCCGGTGGTGTCGTCCAGCGCATAGCCTTCAAAGCCCAATTTGCGGTACAGCCCCTGGGCCACGGCGTTGCCTTCCAGCACTTCCAGCGTGATCTTGCAGCAGCCCATCTGGCGGGCCCGTTCTTCCAACGCGTTCAGCAGCTGCTTTCCGACTCCCTGGCCCTGGAAACGGGGCGACACCCCCAGGTCATGCAAGTTGATCAGCGGCCGGCACGCAAAGGTGGAAAAGCCTTCCAGGTAGATCGCCACGCCCGCGGGCTGCCCGTCGACGCGGGCCAGCAGGGCATGGGCGGTCGGGCGGCGGGCCAGTTCGGCGATCAGGTTCTGCTGCGCGTAGGCGGGCAGGGGCGAATTGCCGCCCATGGGACCGCTGGCGTATTCGTTCAGCATGGCCAGCGCCTGGCGGCCGTGTTCCGGGTTGGAGAAGTCGACGTCAATGATTTCCAGCACGATCGTTTTCCTGTGGATGGATCCGGGCCAGCGCGGTTGCCGGCGATGCCCCAGACAGGGGGCAACCGATCATTATGCCCGTTCGCAGGCCGCTGACATTGCGCATTGAAAAATCGGTCCGCAACCCCTATCTTCTTGATATTCAAGGCCGGATGCGGCACCGCCCGACGCGGCCGAAACCTTTAAAGTGAGCTGGAACATGGAGTTCAAGGACTACTACAGCACGCTTGGCGTGGCGCACGGCGCCTCTGAAGACGAGATCCGGCGCGCTTACCGCAAACTTGCCCGCAAATACCATCCCGACGTCAGCAAGGAAAGTGACGCCGAGGCCCGCATGCGGGACGTCAACGAGGCCTATGACGTGCTGCGCGACAAAGAAAAGCGCCAGGCCTATGACAACCTTGCAGCCGGCGTGTCGTCCGACGGCGGGTTCCAGCCACCACCGGGGTGGGACGAAGGCTTCGAATTCCACCGCGGCGCGGCCCCCGGCGACGAAGCGCAGTTCAGCGAGTTCTTTTCGTCGCTGTTCGGCGGCCGCGGCCAGCGTACCGGCGCGCGCCAGCAGGAGTTCCGCGCGCGCGGCGACGACCACCACGCCGCCATCGAAGTGGATCTGGAAGACGCGCTCAAGGGCGCGACGCGCGACATCAGCCTGAGGTCCATGGAGATGGACGGCCAGGGCCATCCCCACATGAAGACCCGCACGCTCAGCGTGCGCATTCCTCCGGGTGTGCGCGAAGGCCAATTCATCCGTCTGGCGGGGCAGGGCATGCCGGGCTACGGCGGCGGCGAAAACGGCGATTTGTACCTGGAGGTGCGCTTCAAGCCGCATCCGCGCTACCGGGCGGAAGGCCGCGACCTTTACACGACTCTGCCCATCGCCCCGTGGGAGGCCGCGCTGGGCGCGCAGGTGGATGCGCCCACGCCCGGCGGTACGGTCGAGGTGTCGATCCCGGCCGGCTCCGGCAATGGGCGCAAGCTGCGGCTGCGCGGGCGGGGCATCCCGGGCGATCCCCCGGGGGATCTTTACCTGGTGCTGGACCTGGTGCTGCCGCCGGCCGATAGCGAGGCCGCGCGCGCGGCCTACCGCAAGTTGCAGCAGGATGTGCCTTTCAACCCGCGGCGCCACTTGGGGGTCTGACCATGAAGAAGCTTGTCATCACCAGCGCCACCGTCGTGGGCAAAGCGCAGCCGCTCAGCGCGGACGACCTGGCCCGCGCGTGCGGCGCGGAAGTGGAATGGGTCGCTCAGCTGGTCGAAGTCGGCATTGTCTCGGCCAGCGGCGGTCGGCCCGACGATTGGTGCTTCTACAGCGCCGACTTGCAGCGCGCCTTGCACGCGCGTCGGCTGGAGCACGATTTTGGCGCCAGCCTGGACGCCGCGGCGCTGATCCTGGACTTGAGCCAAGAGGTGCGGCGCCTGAAAGCGCAGCTGCGGGCGCTGGGCGTGCCGGAGCCTTGAAAGCGAAAAACACCTTGGAGACGTCTTCCACCTCCGCGCACGCCCCGGCGGGCAGCGCGCGCATCGATGGCCTGAAATCCTGCCTGCCGGTCATGATCGGCTACTTCCCGGTGGCCGTGACGTTCGGGATCGCGGGCATCGCGGCAGGCTTGACGCCGCTGCAAGTGATCCTGATCTCCGTGTTCGTCTACGCGGGCGCCAGCCAGTTCCTGCTGCTGGCATCGATCAAGGCCGGCACGCCGTGGCTGTGGGTGGTGGCGCTGTGTTCGCTGTTGAACGCCCGCCACCTGCTGTACGGCCCCTTGCTGTCCCGGTTTTTACCGACGGCCCTGCATGACCGCCTGAAGGTCGCTTTTCTGTTGACGGATGAAGTCTTCGCCACTGCTTTCAACCGTCTCCAAACGGTGCCGCCGGCACGCCGCCAGGGATGGATGGTCGCGCTGGGGCTGGGCGCGTGGCTGACCTGGATTGCCGGGACCGCCGTGGGCGTCTATGCCGGCGATGGGCTGGAACGCCATTACCCGATGCTGTCGCAGGTGATGCGGTTTGCGTTGCCGGCGCTGTTCATGGCGCTGGTGTGCCAGAGCGCCAAGCGCGGGATGGGCCTGCCGGTCGCGGCCGCCGTGGCGGGGGCGGGCGTGGCCGCCGCGATGGGGCATGGCACCCTGGCCATCCTGATCGGCGCCGTCATCGGCTGCGCCGCGTATCGCTTGAAGAGGTCCGCATGAACGCCGAAGGCCTGGGTTTCTGGGGGGCGGTGATCGCGATGGCCGTGATCACCTATCTGACGCGCGCGCTGCCCTTCATGCTGTCCGAACGCAGCCGTCTGCTGCGGCGGCTGTCGCGCGAGGGCTCGGCGCTGTCGGCGCTGGGCCCTAGCCTGCTGGCGGGTATCGCGGCCGCGGTCATCGTTCCGGACGTGTTGGACGCGGGAGCCCAGGCTGCCCGCATCGCCCCCTACGTGGGCGGGCTGGTCGTCACGGGCGTCGCCGCGCGGATGGTCAGCAATACCGGCGCCGCCGTGCTGCTGGGAATGGCGGGATACGGCATGTTGCTGGCCTTGGCGGGCTGAGCCGCCGCAGGCAAAATAATCGGACTCCAAGGAGGCCGACCATGCTTACGCTCTATCATGCGCCGCGTTCGCGGTCGTTCAGGATCCTGTGGCTGCTTGAGGAACTGGGCGTGCCATACGACACCGAAATGGTGTCCATCCGCGGCAACGACAGCACGGGCCACATGCCCGCCGACTACATCGATATCCATCCGCACCGCAAAGTGCCGGCGCTGGTGCACGACGGGGTGCCGGTGTTTGAAACGCCGGCCATCGCGCTGTATCTCACGGACCTGTTCCCCGAAAAGGAGCTGGGCCCGCGGGTGGGCGACGCCGACCGCGGCCCCTACCTGACCTGGCTGTCTTACTCCACGGGCGTGTTCGAACCCGCCATGGTCGAACGCGCATTCAAGCGCCCGCACCAGGACGGCGCCCCCGGTTGGGGATCGGCCGACGAGGTCGAACAGGTACTGACCCGGGTGCTGCAGGCTCGCCCCTTCTTTTTGGGCAGCCGTTTTTCGGCGGTGGACATCGTGCTGGGCGGCACGCTGCAGTACATGATGCAGGTGAAGCTGGTTGCAGAGTCGCCGGTATTCAGCGCCTATGTCGAACGGCTGGGCAATCGTCCGGCAATGCACCGGGCGTTGCAGCGCGACGGAGACATCGAAGAGGGCTGATGCGACCGCGTGGCGTTGCGGCGGACTAGGCCTGGATGCGTTCGCTCAGGCTCGCCTGCCATTGGGCCGGGCGGCCCAGATAGCGGCTGGGCTCCAGCAGCGTATGCACGCCATTGTGCTCCAGTGCCAGCGTCGGAAAACCCGTGCCGCCGACCCGAGCCAGCAGGCGGCGGCTGGCGGCGATGTGCGCGGCCGTATCGGCGCCCGAGGCCGCCGCGTAGGCCGCGTCGAAGCCGTCGCCGTCCAGGCCGATATCTCGGGCTAGCGCCTTCAGTACGTCCGAATCGGCGATGCGCAGGCCCTGCACATAGTGCGCGCGCTGCAGGCGTTTAAGCAGGTCCAGCCCTCGGCCACCCAGGGCGTCGGCCGCCATGATGGCGGTGGTGGGCGGTTCGGAATCGAACACCGCGCCCGCGTCGCGGAGCAGGCCATCGAAATAGTCCTTGCCGAAGACCTGGCCGGTCATGCCGGCGATGCGTTCGTCATGCGGCATGACGTAGCGGCGCAGCGCGTCGGTGACGGGCTGGCGGTTGCTGCCTGTCATCATGCCGCCGCCATGCCCGACCACGGTCAGGCCGGCGACGGCGCGGGCGGCGTCCACCAGCGGCGCGGCGCCATAGCACCAGCCGCAAAGCGGGTCGAAAATGTAATGCAAGGTGGGAGTTTGCGTAGCCATGGCGTCATCGTAGACGCGGGCTGCGGCGGAAAACAGCCTGGCGCGGTAGCCAGAGTGTTGCGCGGGCCGGGCAGGTTGCCTGCACGGCCCGCGACGCAGATTCGGATTAGCCCGTGATCTGCACGCCGATCCAGAAGAGGCCGGCCGCCAGCGCCATCGAAGCGGGCAGGGTCAGTACCCAGGCCAGCAAAATGTTGCGCACCGTGTTGCCCTGCAACCCGGTCTTGTTGGCGATCATCGTGCCGGCCACGCCGGAGGACAACACGTGGGTGGTGGATACCGGCAGGCTGAACACGTTGGCCAGGCCGATGGCGGCCACCGCCGTCACCTGCGCCGACATGCCCTGGGCATACGTCATGCCCTGTTTGCCGATCTTTTCGCCCACGGTCAGCACCACGCGGCGCCAGCCCACCATGGTGCCCGCGCCCAGCGCCAGCGCTACGGCCACAATGACCCAGAACGGCGCATATTCGGTGGTGGCGGTCAGGTCCGCGCGCAGGCGTTGCAAGTCGGCGCGTTCGCGCGCGGGCAGCCCTTCGATACGCGAGACCTTCTTGGCCGTATCGTCCAGGCACAACAGGTAGCGGCGCACGTTGATGCGCTTGTCGGCGGACAGATCGGCGTAGTTGTTGACGCCGGCCAGGTCGGCTTGCAGCGCCGCGATGGTTGGCATCGTCAGTTCCGGATCGCAGCGGAAATTGCGCGGCAGTTCGGTGGTCGCGTCCGTGTGCTTGAGGGCCAGGAAATCGCCCAGCATGGCTTCGTTGCGCTGGTAGAACACGCTCAGGTGGTTCGCCGCGTCGCGGGTACGTTCGATCTGGTAGGTGGTGCTGGTTGTGTCCAGCACGAAATTGGCGGGCACGATGCCGATCAGCACCAGCATGATCAGGCCGATGCCTTTTTGCCCGTCATTGGACCCGTGCACGAAGCTCACGCCCATGGCCGACAGCACCAGCACCAGGCGGTTCCAGAACGGCGGATGCTTCTTGTTGTCGATCGCGCGGCGCTGGTCCGGCGTCTTGTGCATCTTGGACAGCGGCAGCCAGCGTTTAAGCAGCAGTAGCAAGCCGCCCGCCACCAGGAATCCCGCCACGGGCGAGGCCACGAGCGACAGGCCGATATCGATGGCCTTGCCCCAGTTGACGCCATCTGCCAGGGGCAGGTCGGTGATCAGCGCATTGGCCAGCCCAACGCCCAGGATCGAGCCGATCAGGGTGTGCGAGCTGGACGCGGGGATGCCGAAGTACCAGGTACCCAGGTTCCAGGCGATGGCGGCCGCCAGCATGGCGAACACCATGGCCAGCCCGCGGCCGGTGTCCACGTTGATCAGCAGTTCCACCGGCAGCAGGTGGACGATCGCGTAGGCCACGCCCACGCCGCCCAGCAACACGCCAAGGAAGTTGAAAACGCCCGACAGCACCACCGCCAGATGCGGCGGCATGGCTTTGGTGTAGATGACTGTCGCCACGGCGTTTGCCGTGTCGTGGAAGCCGTTGATGAATTCGAAGGCCAGGACGAATGTCAGGGCCAGCACAAGACTGAGGCCAACCCAGAGATCTAGGCCGTGGAATAGGTCGAACATGGAGGCGGGGGCGAGGTTCCGGCGAGAGGAGCCGATTATTGCAGATTTGTGACCTGACCCTGGTTGCGTCGGAAAACCACTGCCCCGTTTCCCCCCAGGCCCGGGGCGTCAGAATTTCGAGTACTGGAACTCGATTTCCATCGGTTTGCCCAGATTGGCCGCGGTATCGGCCTGGATCAGCATCACGGCCACGACGCCCAGGTATAGCAGGCAGAGCCAAAGGGTTCTTTTCATTTCGGGATGCCTTTCAGGGTCTGAAGACTTCGGCGATTTTCTGGTTGACGCGCAGCCACCCCAGTTCGCCCAGGTGCTGCACGTCGCGCAGCATGCCAACTTCGAAGGGCGCGCCGTACATGTCCATGCAGGTCATGGCGTAGCGTTGGCACAGGCGGGCAACGTCCTGCTGGATGGGCTCGAAGCGGGCCAAGTCCTTGAAGACCATCGGATGCAGCGGCTGCATCACGAACAGTGCGTTTACCCCGCGTTGGTGCAGCAAGGCCATCAGGGCGGTCAGTTCGCGCAGCTCATCGCGGCCGGTCAGCGGCTGTGGCTGGTAGGCGGTTTTTCCGCCTTCGGGGATCGCGCGCAGGTATTTATTGAAGAATTCGTCCCGCACCGCATAGCGGTTGCCGCCCATCTGGCTCTGCTCGGCGTCCTGCGCCTGACTGGCCAGCGCATCCCAGTCCACCACGCGCGCGGCGGCGGCCGGACCTTCGCGTTCCCGTTCGGGAGCCGGCGCGGCATAGGCCGGGGCCCACAGGTCGACCAGGCGCTGGCGGAACACGTAGGCCTGTTCGGCCGCCATGGACCAGAACACGCCGGCGTCGCCCTTGTCGCGCAGCCAGCGCGCCAGCTCCGCCCGGCCCTCGGGTTGCTTCAGCAGGCGGGGCAGCAGCGGGTTGGCGTGTTCCTTGAATTCATCCACGCCCAATCCGCCGTCACCGTCGAACCATCCGGGCGACAGCATCACCACCACCCGCGAGGCGGGCGACAGATCGTCTGCCAGCGCCGCCAGCACCAATTGCATTCCCAACGACTGGAACCCGGAATGGCCGTAGGCCAGCACCGGCATCTGCAACTCGTCGGCCAGATAGCGGTAGGGCACGAAGCGCAGGTCGTTGCTGGTGAGCTCGGAAGATCCCAGGATCACCAGGCGGTCGCCCGTGCGCAGCGCCTGGCTCATGGTCGACAGGTTGCGCGTTTGTTCCTGCAGGGTGTTGCCCAGGTTCGGGATGTAGAGGCCGGGGGCCGCCGTGGGCGCGGGCCCGGTTTTCAGCGCCAGCGAGTGCCAGGCCCACGCGCCGCAAGCGGCGGCGGCGGACAAGGCCAGCGCCGCAGCCAGCGCGTGCTGCCGTAGAGTGCGTGTGAACATGGATGGGGCGGACGGCGTCGCGGCGGAATACCGAAATTGATTTTGTTAGCGGATGTTATCCAGCGCGTATGACGGGAACAAGCGCGGGAAACGGGGGCCAGGGCCGATTCGCTTTTTTGCCACAGCGCGGGGCGATGCCGGCACGGCGGCTGGCGCGCTTCCTCCCGGGAAAGAATGCGATAGCATCGACATCGCGCGGATCTTCTGGATTTCCATGATTGACCGCGCCGGGCGACGCTTTTCCGCGCCGCTTCCGCTTTTTTTCCACTCTCCACGACGCTGCCGCCCATGACCGCCATGACCCGAATCGCCCGCCGCCATCCCGACGAACTGATCATCGGCCTGGTGTCCGTTTCCGACCGTGCCTCTTCCGGCACCTACCAGGACCAGGGCTTGCCCGCGCTGCGGGAATGGCTGGGGTCCGCGCTGGCCTCCCCCTGGCAGGCGGTGGACCGCCTGATTCCGGACGAGGCTGCCCGCATTTCCGAAACGCTGATCGAACTGGTGGACATCTGTGGATGCGATCTGGTGCTGACCACCGGCGGCACTGGCCCCGCCCGCCGCGATGTCACGCCCGAGGCCACGCTGGCCGTCGCCACCAAGGAAATGCCCGGCTTTGGCGAACAGATGCGCCAGATCAGCCTGCGCTTCGTTCCCACCGCGATCCTGTCGCGCCAGGTTGCCGTCATCCGCGAAACGCCGTCCCACGCGGCTTTGATCGTGAACCTTCCCGGCCAGCCGAAGTCCATACGCGAGACGCTGGAAGGTTTGAGGGGCGAAGATGGCGCCGTGCAGGTGCCGGGCATCTTCGCCGCCATTCCTTATTGCATCGACCTGATCGGCGGCCCATACGCGGAAACGCGGACGGACGTCATCGACGCATTTCGCCCTAAATCGGCGCGCCGCGCGGTGCCGTCCTGAGCCGTGGTTGCGCAAGAGCGGCCCGATGGCTGCGTTATAGTTTCTGCCGCCCCTTTCCCCCTCCTGCTTGAGAGTCTTACCGTCATGAAGGTTCGTTTCGCCCTGTCCCTTACCGTCCTGGCCGCGTTGACGGCCTGCGCCAATGTCAAAGACGTGCGCCAGCGCGATCCGGTCTTTTATGGCGCCACCCAGCGCACGGCCGAGGACTACACCCGGTGCGTGGCCGATGCCTGGAAGAACCAGGGCGTCAACTTCAAGCAGAACACCGTGCGCAATGGTTTTGAACTGGTTCAGGAAGACAGCCTGGGCGTTGAAGCCGTGCTGACGACCACGACCTGGAAGGGCAAGACCGAAACCCGCCTATCGACGCGCATCGCTCGCCGCGACCAAAGCATCATCGAACCCGCGAACCTGTGCCTGTAAGCGCCATGTTCAATCGCCGCGAAGTACTACGCGCGGGGCTGGCCGCCGCCGCCATCGGTTTCGGGCTGCCGGCGCGCGCGCAGGCGCAGCAAGGGTTCATTTCGCGCAAACTGAACGCACCCGTGCCCGGCGGCGTGGCCGTGCTGGCGCTGGGCGATGCCGATCGCGCGCCGGAAGTCAGCTTCCTGGACCGGCGCGTGCTGGTCGTGCGCGAAGAAGGTAAGCAGTGGATCGCCGTGGTCGGCATTCCGCTCAGTGTGAAGCCCGGCGAACAGCAGGTGGTGGTCAGCGACGCCCGTGGCTCGCGCAAGCTGCCGTTCAAGGTGGTCGCCAAGGAATACGTGGCGCAGCACATTACCCTGAAGAATCCGCGGCAGGTCGATCCCAATCCGGACGACATGAAACGCATCGAACGCGAGATGGCCGAGCAAAGCGCGGCCAACCGGACGTATCGGGCGGGCGTCACGCCCAGCAACCTGCTGCTTGACCGCCCGGTGAACGGCGGCCGCCTGTCCAGCCCGTTTGGCCTGCGGCGCTTTTTCAACGGAAAGGAACGCAACCCGCATTCGGGGCTGGACTTCGCCGTGCCGGCCGGAACGCCGATCAAAGCGCCCGCAGCGGGCGTGGTCGTGCTGGTGGGGGATTATTTCTTCAACGGCAAGACGGTCTTCGTCGACCATGGGCAGGGCTTTGTCAGCATGTTCTGCCACATGTCGGCCATCGATGTGAAGGTGGGCGACGAGGTGCCGCGCGGCGGCGTGGTGGGGAAGGTAGGCGCGACGGGCCGGGCAACGGGGCCGCATCTGCACTGGAACGTCAGCCTGAACGATGCGCGGGTCGATCCCGCGATCTTCATCGGGGCATTCAAGCCCTGATTGTTCAGGCCGTGGCGGTCTGCTGCGCGATCTTGTTCAGGACGAACTGGTGCATGCGCTCGGCATATTCCATCTGCTGGCGCACATGGCGTTGCTGGGCTTCCTGCTCGTCCAGGCAGTTGTCGTACTTGATCTTGGCTTCGGCGTAGGTCAGGCCGGTGTTGCGCAGGCTGTTGATGAATGCCTCGCGTGACTGGTTAAGCAGGCGCAGGCCTTCCTCCCCTTTCGCGAATTTTCTTCGCGCCCGGGAAAGCTGGTCGGCGGCGGCTTGCAACTCTTCTTTAAGTTCCATCTTGCTTCATGCGTATCCCGCCAGACATTGCGCCTGGCAAGCGCGCCATTCTTTCACGAACGGACGTCCCACGCATTACGGCATCTCGCGGTTCGGGCTTAAGCCCGCGCGAGCAGGGGCAGGGAGCCGGCCTGCGGCCGGCCCTGGCGCCCTGGCTTAACGGCGGTACTGCTGGGGACGATGCGGAGCGGGAGCGCGCTCGTCCTTGTGACGGAAGTTGATGCGGCCCTTGGTCAGGTCGTAGGGCGACATTTCCAGGGTGACGCGATCGCCTGCCAGGATGCGGATACGGTGCTTGCGGATGCGGCCGGAGGCATAGGCGCCAACTTCGATGCCGTTGTCCAGTTTGACGCGGTAGCGGCTATCGGGCAGCACTTCGTCAACGATGCCATCCAATTCGATGAGTTCTTCTTTAGCCATTCTCTACTCCTTGATCAATACGCGCAGCCAGGCCGGCGGCATGACGCGCCGCGCGAGGCGGCAAGCGCGTTGGACTCAAATAACCAGGTCCAGCGGTTTGAACGTGAAACGTTCGGGCAAGCGCGGGTAAGAGCCATGGCATCCCTAGCGGATGTCTGAAATGACGAATACTCGCGCAGCGTGGGCAATATGCGCGCAGTGCGCGGCTTGGTCGCGACACCGTGCAAGCGCACAGCGCCGGAAGAAGCGGGGTGGGACGGTTGTTGCAACGCCGGGCGGCAAAACAATGTTGCGGCGTCGTTCGCGTTATTGGCGCGCGTGTGTTTCGTGTCTTGCGTGCGTTTCGGGTGTTTCGTGTCTTTCGCAACTATCCGTTCGAGATAAATCTCAACCAAACCGGGGGCAGCCTGGGTATCTTGGGGGTCGCCCGAAGGGATACAGGTTGGCACGCAGAGTGACCGAAGCCCGGTTTTTTGCGGAAAAATCACGGACTTATGTTACTGCAAAGCGCAGCGATTAGCCAGTATTTATCTGCCGCTGCGCCGTGATAGTTGCTACAGAACGACTCTAGGCCCCGGGGATGCGCGTCTTGTAGTCGGCTTCCCAGCGGTGATGTGCGGACCAGAATGGGCCGGGCTCCCGCCCTTCCAGCCTGGCCGACAGCACGCCCAGGTGGGTGTGCCAGCCGCCCGCCACATCGACCATGTCGCCGCGGGAGTTCAGCTTGCGGTGCGTCAGCACCAGCAGCGTGCCTTCGCCTTCGGGGGACAGTTCGAACATCACTTCGGAAGGTTCGCCCTTGGAACCGCCCCAGGTAAAGGCCAGCAGCCGGGGCGGCTCGCAGCGGGTGATGACGCCGTGGGTGGTGACGCCGTTTTCGTAGGCCTGATAGGGCGCTGGCGTGGGCTCGGCCACGGAGGACAGATCGGCGTGTACGAAACGCAGGGTCACGCCACCGCCCTCGCGCAATTCCATGTCGCCGGCGGCCAGCCAGCGGCCACGTTTTTCGGATTCGGTCAGGAACGCCCATACGGTTTCCACGCTGGCGGGAAGCTGGCGGGTAAAGCGCAAGGTCGTGGGATCCAGGACGACGCCGTGATCACTCATGTTGCTCTCCTAGGGACGGGGGCGGGGGGGAATGAGCGGTCAGCGCCGAAGTCAGCGCATCCAGCTTGCCCGCCCAGAATTGTTCATAGAAACGCAGCCATTCCATGGCCTCGGCCATGGGTTCCGGATTCAGGCTGCACACATGGGTGCGGCCGTTGACGGTGCGCCGGATCAGGCCGGCGCGTTCCAGGGCCTGCACATGCTTGGAGGCGCCGGCGAAACTCATGCGCAGGGGCGCGGCCAGCTCTCCGATGGTTCTATCCCCTTGCGTCAGGCTGCGCAGCATGTCGCGGCGCGTGGGATCGGCCAGCGCGCGAAAGACGGCATCCAGGGCGGGGGCGGGAATAAGTTCAACCATAAGGTTGAATATAGATCGATGCGCGTCAACATTCAACCAACAGGTTGAGTTTTTATGTAACGACCTGGGCCCGCGATTCGTCCACGCCGTGGAATTCGCCCGGGTATTGCGGCAGGCCATCCGTGATGTCGAACCAAGGCGCCTTGGCTGCTACGTGGCAATGCGCGGTGGGCCGCACGCCGGGATCGTCGTCCAAGGCGCCTAACGGCAGGCCATAGGTATCCGGCGTTTGATCGAAGCGGCTAAGCAGCGGCGTGCCGCAGGCTTCGCAGAAGCCCCGGTAGTTGCCCGGCGACGAGGCATACCAGGTCACGTGATTCTCGCCCTTCGTCCACTGAAAGTCGGTGGCCTGGACCGATGCGCGGCTGCGAAAGGCCGCGCCGTGCGATTTGCGGCACATGACGCAATGGCAGTTCAGGGCGTTGGTGAGGGGGCCGTTGATTTCGTAAGCCACGCGGCCGCACAGGCAGGAACCTTTGATCATGATGAGCGCCAGGCAAGTGAGGGGACCCTTCAAATATACCCGCGCCGCAAGGCGGCGCAACCTGCGCGCTGGACCGTTTATGACGAAGGTCTTTCAGCCGGTTGCTGACCCCTTATTTTCCGCGAAATGAATCGATCCCCGGGTCATCGCGCTGTCATGCAGCGAAAACAGAATGCCGCAATGACCACACAAAAGGGGATCAGACGATGACTTACGCCATCGAAGTGCACAACTTGAGCAAGACCTTCCATGCCGGCGCCAAGGCGTTGGACGACGTCAGCCTTCAAGTGGCCGACGGCGAAATGGTGGCGTTGCTGGGCGCGTCGGGGTCGGGCAAGTCCACGCTGCTGCGCCATCTTGCGGGCTTTGTCGCCGGTGATGCAGGGCAAGGCAGCGTCAGGGTCAACGGCCAGCAGATCCAGCAGAATGGCCGCCTGAGCCGCAATGTGCGTGCCGCGCGCGCCGGCATCGGCTTTGTGTTCCAGCAATTCAATCTGGTCGGCCGCCTGCCGGTCATCACCAATGTCCTGACTGGCCTGCTGCCGCGTGTGCCGCTGTGGCGCAGCCTGACCCGTTGTTTCCTGCGCGGCGAAGTGCGCCAGGGGCTGGAAGCGCTTGCCCAGGTTGGTATAGACGACTATGCATTTCAACGCGCCTCCACGCTGTCCGGCGGCCAGCAGCAACGCGCCGCGATCGCACGCACGCTGGTGCAGAACGCGCGTGTGATCCTGGCCGACGAACCCATTGCGTCGCTGGACCCCGAGTCGTCGCGCCGGGTGATGGACACGCTGGCCCAGATCAACCGCAGCCGCAAAGTGGCCGTGGTGGTGTCGCTGCACCAGGTCGACGTGGCGCTGCGCTATTGCCCCCGCGTGGTCGCGCTGCGTCACGGCAAGGTGGTCTACGACGGCCGCGCGGCTGACCTGACGCCGGAAATGCTGCGTGACCTGTACGGCTCCGAGCTGAGCGAACTGCTTCCTGAATATTCCTCGCGCGCGCCGGCCCTGTCCGGTCTGGCGCCGTTGTCCCAACTGGCGCAAGCGGCCTGAAGCCCGCGTCGTCGCGCTTTTGCCCTCTTTGCCCTTACATACCCCGGAGTCCCCATGCTACGCAGAACCTTCGTCACCCTGATCGCCGCCGCCGCGCTGTCCACGCAGGCCTACGCGCAAGACGCCAAGACGTTGAACTTCGGCATTATTTCGACCGAGTCGTCGACCAACCTGAAGTCCGTGTGGCAACCCGTCATTGATGACCTCAGCCGTGCCGTCGGCGTGCCGGTCAAACCCTTCTTTGCGTCGGACTATGCCGGCATTATCGAGGGCATGCGCTTTAATAAGGTGCAATTGGGCTGGTTCGGCAACAAGTCGGCCATCGAAGCCGTGGACCGCGCCAAGGGCGAAGTGTTCGCCTCGGTCATCGACAAGGACGGCAACCCCGGCTATTGGTCGCTGCTGATCGTCAACAAGGACAGCAACCTGAAGACGCTGGACGACGTGTTGAAGAACGGCGCCAAGCTGAGCTACGGCGCGGGCGACCCCAACTCCACGTCCGGCACCGCCGTGCCCGGGTACTACCTGTGGGCGGCCAATAAGATCGAGCCCAAGACCTTTTTCAAAACGGTACGCGCCAGCAACCATGAAACCAATCTGCTGTCGGTCATCAACAAGCAGGTTGACGTGGCGGTCAACAACACCGAAGCGCTGGAGCGCTATCGCCTGAGCACCGGCAAGGACGCCAACGACAGCGTGCGCGTGTTGTGGAAGTCGCCGTTGATTCCGGCCGACCCGCTCGTCATGCGCTCGGACCTGCCTGCGGATATCAAAGCCCGCGTTCGCGACTTCTTCGTCAACTACGGCAAGGGCAAGGACGCCGAGCGTGAATTGGCGAATCTGAAGGCGCTGACCTACCAGGGCTTCCGCGCGTCGGACAACCAGCAGTTGGTGCCGATCCGCCAGATCGAACTGGCCCGCGAAAAGGCCAAGATCGAAGCCGACACCACGCTGGGCCAAGCCGAAAAACAAAAGCAGCTGAGCGAGTTGGACGGCAAGCTGGCCAGCCTGGGGCAGCCCGCCACCGCCAAGCAATAAGCCTTGCCGCAAGACGCCGGCGCGCAATCAAGTGCGCCGGCGCCTATTCCTCAAATGCTTCCAAGCGGACCGTCTTTCTCCATGAACCTAGCCACCCACCCCTCCCGCTTGCCTGCCGCGCCGCGCTCGTCGCTGCCGGTCCTTATTGTCTGGGCCGTCGTGCTGGCGCTGCTTGTCATGTCGTGGCGCGGCGCGGACATGCGGCCGCTGGACCTGCTGCGCGACTCGGGCAATATGGCCCAGTTCGCCGCCGATTTCTTCCCGCCCAATTTCCGCGATTGGCGCATGTACCTGGACGAGATGATCGTGACGGTGCAGATTGCCGTGTGGGGCACCTTTCTTGCCATCGTCGTGGCGGTGCCGCTGGGGTTGTTGTGTTCGTCGAACATGGTGCCGGCGTGGGTCTACCAGCCGATGCGCCGCTTGATGGACGCCTGCCGCGCCATCAATGAAATGGTGTTCGCAATGCTGTTCATCGTGGCGGTGGGCCTGGGTCCCTTCGCGGGGGTGCTGGCCCTGTGGGTGCACACGACCGGCGTGCTGGCCAAACTGTTCTCGGAAGCCGTCGAAGCCATCGACCCGCGCCCGGTCGAAGGCGTGCGGGCCACCGGCGCGAATGCGTTGGAAGAAATCGTCTACGGCGTGATCCCGCAGGTGCTGCCGCTGTGGATCTCTTATTCGCTGTACCGCTTTGAGTCGAACGTGCGTTCGGCGTCGGTGGTCGGCATCGTGGGCGCGGGCGGCATCGGCACGGTGTTGTGGGAAATCATCCGTAGTTTCCGTTACGCCGAAACCTGCGCGGTGATGATCATTATCGTGGCCTTCGTGATCGTGATCGACATGTTGTCGTCGAGAATCCGGCGGGCGTTGATCTAAGCGGAAAGTGGCCCGCCAGGCGCGGGCCACTTTCCCAGGCGTTGTCAGCCCGCGGCGCGTAGCGCCAGGAACGCCGGCAACGCCAGCAAACCGGCCAGCCGGGCGTGGTCGACATCCGCTTCCGACACCTTCGCGCGCGGCATCAGGAAGTTCACGGTGCCCAGGCATGCGCCGGCGTAGATCACCGGAATGTTGATCACCGATTGCAGGCCCAGGTCGCGGATCGCGTCGTGGTCGTTGAAGAACTCGCGGATCGCGGCTTCGCCTTCGCCTACGAATACCCGCTGCTCAAGCAGGACATGACGGCCCCAGGACGTGCCGCGCTTGTCCTTGCTGCCGCCTGGGGGATAGGCCTGCGGATTGGAACTGTACAGGCGCACGACGCGCATGGCGTCCGCGTCGTAGCGGTTGACGGTGCACAGGGCGTGTCCCAGCGCGGCGCGGGCGTAGGCATCGACGGCTTGCAGCGCGGCGGCCGCGTCCGAGGAGGCGTAAGCCAGGGCAACGGCCTGCACGCTGCCCGGCACGGGATGATGCGCGATAGCGTGTCCGGTCATTCCGCGGTGATCCCCAATTCCTTGATCAGCTTGCCGTACTTGTCGGCGTCGCGCACCAGGATCTGGCCGAATTGCTCTGGCGTCGTCTCGGTCAGCAGCACGCCCATGTCGCCCATTTTCTTGATGACGTCGGGGCGTTTCAGGATCAGGTTGATCTCGCGGTTCAGGCGTTCGGTTAGTTCGGGCGGCATGCCCGCCGGGCCGAACGCGCCATACCAGACCGACAGCTCGTAGCCGGGCAGCGTTTCGGCGACGGTGGGCACCTCGGGCAGCAGCGGCGAACGCTTTTCTTCGGTGACGGCCAGCAGTTTCAGCTTGCCGGTCTGCACGTGCGGCAGCGTCTGCGTGCCCGCGCTGAACAGCATCTGGGTGCGGCCGGCCACCGTGTCCAGCACGGCGGGGGCGCCGCCGCGGTAGGGGATGTGCATCATCTTCACGCCGGCGGCTTTTTCGAACAGCGCCGCGCTCAGGTGGTTGGTCGAGCCTTGGCCGGCCGACGCGTAGGCGACGGTGTCCGGGTGCGCTTTCACGTAGGCGATGAACTCCTTCAGGTTCGTCGCGGGCACCGACGGATGAACCACCATCGTGTTCGTTACCAGCGCCAGCTCGGCGATGGGCGTGAAGTCCTTCACGCCGTCGAACGGCATGTTGGAATACAGCGCCTGGTTCATGGTGTGCGTGCTCATCGAACCGACCAGCAGCGTGTAGCCGTCGGGCTTGGCGCGGGCCACGAAGGTGGTGCCGATATTGCCGGACGCGCCGGAGCGGTTCTCGACGATGACGGACTGGCCCAGTGATTTCGTCAACCCTTCCGACAGCACGCGCGCCAGGATGTCGGTGGAGCCGCCCGCCGCCCAGGGCACGATCAGCGTGATGGGTTTTTCCGGCCAGGCGGCCTGGGACAGCGCGGGCGCGGTCAGCGCCAGTCCGAACGCGCAGGCGCGTAACAATCGTTTGAATCGCAACGTCATGGTGATTACCCCTTGTGCAAGTGCCGGTCTGGACGCCGGCTGGAATGGAAATGGTTGATCAGGATCATCGGCCGACCGCATAGCCCTGCATGCCGCGCGGGTTGGCGCCGGCGCGCAGCAGCAAGCCGCCGCCCGCCGCGGGTTCGCGCGTGCAGGCGCTGATCCGGCCTTCGGACCAGGCGGGTCCCACCTTGACCTCGTGGCCGGCATCGCGCAGCGCCTGGACGGTGGCCTCGGGCAGGCGCGACTCCACCGTCAGGCGGTTCAGCGTCTGGGTGCGTGGCCAGAACGAGCCCGGGAAATGGTCGATGTGCCAGGACGGCGCGTCGAT
Organism: Achromobacter marplatensis; assembly: GCF_049060505.1. Lineage (GTDB taxonomy): Bacteria > Pseudomonadota > Gammaproteobacteria > Burkholderiales > Burkholderiaceae_B > Achromobacter > Achromobacter marplatensis_A. The sequence continues at coordinate 203,305 of NZ_JBMGRB010000011.1, read as the reverse complement.
GGCTTCCTGCAGGTTCAGGCCCATCGCGTGGCGCAGGAAGAACGCCACGGTCCATTGGTCCTGTTGGTCGCCGCCCGGCGTGCCGAACGCCATATAGGGTTGCCCGTCGCGCAGCACCAGGCCGGGCGACAAGGTGGTGCAAGGGCGCTTGCCCGGCTGCAACTGGCCCGCCACGCCCTCGTCCAGCCACGTCATCTGCAGCCGGGTCGTCAACGGGAAACCCAGGCCCGGCACCACCGGGCTGGACGACAGCCAGCCGCCCGAAGGCGTGGCGGCCACCATGTTGCCGTGGCGGTCGATCACGTCGATCTGGCAGGTGTCGCCCACGAAGATCTCGCGCGCGGCCCATTCGGCCACGGGCGGCAGCGCCGCGAACGTGGGCTCGCCCACGCCGAACCGGATGTCGGAGGCGGCCAGCGTGCGGCCTGCGGCAGCCAGATCGGGCAGGCGGGGGGCCATGCCGTCGGGGCTGCCGGGTTGCAAAACGGTGGACGCTTGCGCGCCGATGCCCGCGGCTCGCTGCCGCGCATACGCGTCGCTCAGCAGCGCGGCCAGAGGCACTTGCACGAAGTCGGGGTCGCCATACCAGGCGGCACGGTCGGCGAACGCCAGTTTGGCGGCTTCGGCGATGCGATGCACGAATTGCGGCGAGGTCGGGTCCAGGCCATCCAGCCCCAAGTGCCGCAGCATCGCCAACTGCTGCAAATGCACGGGGCCTTGCGACCAGACGCCGCATTTGGCCACGGTGTAGCGGCCGTATTGCGCGGTGGCCGGTTCATCGTAGGTGGCGCGCCAGTCGGCCATGTCCGCTTTGCGCAGCAGCCCGCGGTTGCGTTGCCCGGTGGTGTCGCGCACGGCCTCATGGGTGTAGTAGGCGTCGATCGCATCGGCAACGAAACCGCGGTACCAGCTCTCCAGCGCGGCGTCGATCCGGCCGCACCGGTCGCCGCTGGCGGCATGCGCGTCGTTCAGGATGCGCGTGTAGGTCGCGGCGATGGCGGGCGTGCGGAACAGGGCGTCGGGCGCCGGTACGCGGCCATCCGGCATCCAGACATCGCGCGAAGTCGTCCATTCATCGCGGAACAGCGCTTGCACGGCCAGGATGGCCTGCGACACGCGCGGCACCAGCGGAAAGCCGTTGCGCGCATAGTCGATGGCCGGTTGCAGCACGTCGGCCAGCTCCCAGGTTCCGTAGTCGCGCAGCAAGGTCAGCCAGGCGCCGAATGCGCCGGGCACGGTGGCAGGCAGCAGGCCGATGCCGGGCACCAGTTCCACCCCCAGTTCCCGGAAATACGCAGGCGTGGCCAAGGCGGGCGCGGGCCCCTGGCCGCAGAGCGCGCGCATGCGCTGTTCGCTTTCGCTCCAGAGCAGGATGGGCACTTCGCCGCCCGGCCCGTTCAGGTGGGGTTCGACGATCTGCAACGTGAAGCCGCCTGCGACGGCGGCGTCATAGGCGTTGCCGCCTCGCTCCAGCACGCCCATCGCCACCTGCGTGGCCAGCCAGTGCGTGGAGGACACAACGCCGAAGGTGCCGCGTATTTCGGGACGGGTGGTGAAGGAATCGCGCATGGTGACGGAAAGGGCAGCGGGGAAAGTGAATGGAAGTATAGGATCGTGAAATAACTCGATTCTGCTTTGTTGGCATAATTGAATAACCATTTGGTTATAGAGAAATCCATGAGCTGGGATGCCGCCCGTCTGGCCAACCGCCTGAAACACCGCCACCTGGCGCTGCTGACCAACATCGCCAAGCATGGCTCCTTGACCCGGGTGGCCGTGGCCACCGGCATCAGCCAACCCGCGGTCACCAAGGCGCTGGCCGAGCTAGAGGACATCTTCGGCGCGCCGCTGTTCCTGCGCAGCGGTCGCGGTCTACAGGCCACGCCGCTGGGCGAACTGGCCTTGCTGCGCGCGCGCCACATGCAGAGCGATCTGGATCTGTGGGCGCGCGAGGTCGAGGCCCTGCATGCCGGCCGTTCCGCGCACTTGAACGTGGGCGTGGTGCCGTATGTGTCCAGCGCCTTGCTGACGGCGGCCATCAGCCGGCTGCATCAGCGTCACGGGGTGACGCTGACCCTGCACCGCGCCACCACGGACCATCTGGTGCCGATGTTGCGCCGGCATGAGCTGGACTGCATCGTCAGCCGCGCAACATCGACCGTGGCGCTGGACGACCTGATGCACCGGGTGCTGTACCGCCAGCGTCCACGCCTGATCGCGCACAGCCGGCTGGCGCAGCGCCTGGCCCGGCGCGCGCCGGACTGGCCAGCCGTGGCGGCCATGGATTGGGTCTTGCCGGCGGCCAACACGCCTACGCGGCAACTGATCATGGAACACTTCATCCGCGCCGGGCTGCGTCCGCCGTCGCCGGTGCTGGAAGCCTATTCCACCGACGTGATCGAAGGCATGCTGACGACGAATGAGGCGCTGATCTCGGTCGTGCCCGAGGACATCGCGCGGGAACTCTGCCAGCGGGGCAAGCTGGGCATGGTGCCTTGGGATTTCGGTTGGGAGCTGCCGCCCATCAATCTGATCCGCCGCAGGCGCGAGCAGCCGCTGGCGGCGGAAGCGCGTTTTTCAGACATCTTGCTGGACCTGTGCGCCGACCCGCCCGCCGCCTGATATCCATCAACGAGCGAGTTGTTCCCGGGCGATCGTCAGCAAGGCCGCGGCCGCGGATTCGGGCGCGCCGTCATTATTGACCTGCGCAAGGCGGCACGCGGGCGGCACGGCAAAGGCCTGCGTGGCGCGCAAGAGCCGTTGCGCGATCTGTTCGGCGCTTTCGCGCCCGCGGTCTGCCAGGCGGTGCGCGAGAAGGGCGGGGTCGACAGTGACTTCCACCGCCGTCAACGCGGGATAGCGGGCGTGCGCCGCCGGCAGATGCGCGCGCGACCCGTTGACGATGACGGCCGCGCCACAGGCCAGCCAGGTGTCGATTTCAATACCGATGCCGTAGTGCAGCCCGTGGCTGGCCCAACGCAGCGCGAAGCAACCCAGCGCGGCGCGGCGCACGAATTCTTCCGTCGACAGACGTAGCGCGTCTTCGGTGCCGCCGCTGTCGCGGGTGATGTAGCGGTGCGCGACCAAAACGGGCTCATCGTCTTGCAGATGGGCGCGCAGCAGCCGCAGCAGCGTGTCTTTGCCGCTGCCTGACGCCCCCATCAGATAGATCAGCCGGGTGCCGTCGGCGGGCAGCGCGGCCGTGCCGGGTCGGGTCATGGCGCGGGCGGCCCTTGCAGGTAGCGGGCGCCGACGGCGTCGGTATGCGTGCCATCGAATCCGTAATGCCGCGCGGCGATAAAGTCGGCGCCGGGCTCGGGCTGTACGAAGAGGCTGATGGCGGGCACTGCCATGGCCTGCCCGCGCAAGGGATCAGCGAAGGCCGCGATGCCACGCTGCGCCTGCTCTAGCGCGTCGCCCGCCAGTTTTCCGGTCAACGTGATGTGGAACGTATAGGTGTCGAAGACATAGGGGTAGCCCCAGCGCGCCAGCATGGCCTGCTGTTCGGGCGACAGCGATTGCGGCTGGCGGCGCGCGATTTCCTCGGGGGTGGGGGGGGCGCGCAAGTCGTCCAGACCGCGCACGGCGGCGTTGGCCAGGGCCTGGATGCGGGCCCGGCCCTGCGTATCGGATTCGGCGATACGCCACGCCAGAAAACCGCGCAACATTTCACATTCCAGTTCTATTCCGAAAGGAACGATGCCGCGGGCCAACAGCCGGGCGGCCGCGTCCACGGCCTGCGGCGTGACGCCGGCGCGCAGCCGGAAAGGGGGCTTCAACGTAGCATGCAGGCCGTAATGGCGCGGCGCTTCTACCCAGGCGCGAGGGGGTTCGGGCATGCCGGGCGGCGGCGCCAGCGCCGCGTCGGTGTCGGCGCAGCGGCCCAGCCAGCGGCTGCCGTAGTCACGCCACGGGCCGGTAGGCGCCAGGTATAGGGCATAGCGATAGGCAAGCGGCATGGTCAGGCGGCCATGCGCAGGCTGTTGTCGTGACCGAACACCCGTGTCGCGTAGCGCAGCTCGCCACCCACGATCGCGGCGACCACGCGCGGCAGTCCGGCCACGTGGTCGTCCACCACGATGGCGTCCGCGATCAGCCCCGGCGCCAGCATTCCCCGGTCTTTCAAGCCGGCGGCGCGCGCCGGGTTCAGCGACACCAGGTTCCAGCCCTGCTCAAGGGGCAGCACGCCGTCTTGCGCCAACCGCATGACGGCGGCCAGCGGGGCCGGGTAGTAGTAGTCGGACGTCAGAATGTCGCACAACCCCTCGCGCACCATCTCGGTGGCGCTGGGCGCGCCGGTGTGGCTGCCGCCGCGCACGACGTTGGGCGCGCCGAACACGACCGAGTTGCCCAGGTCGCGGGCGACGCCGGCGGCCTCCCGGGTCAGGGGAAATTCCGCCACGCCGCAACCCAGCTGGTGGTAGTAGCGGCGCGTGGCCGCGTCGGGATCGTCGTGTGAAGCGACCTTCAAGCCGGCCGCCTGCGCGCACGCCGTAAGTTCGCGCATGGCGTCGGCCACCGAGTCGGCGGCGGACATCGCGGCGCGGATGCGCGCCTGGAACGTGTCCAGGTCGCACTCGGCGCGGTTGGCGTATTGCATCAGCTTGCGGTCGTCGCCCAGGCGGCGCGCCATGCTGGGCAAGTGGTCGTTCAGGGCCAGGAAGCGCACGCGCCCATCGCGGATCCACTGCTGGGCCAGATCCACGCCGCTCACGTGATGGGTCTCGAAGCGCAGATGCACGTAATGCCGCGCACCCATCATGTGCCGCATGCGCGCAAGCGCGTCGAACATGCGTTCGGCATAGGCCTCGCCGCGCAACCCGCCTTCCCAGGACAAGGTCACGCCGTGAAATTCGGTGGTGATGCCGTTGGCCAGCAATTGGCGGTCGACGTCGAACAATGCGCTGTCATAGGGGAAAGTGACACTGGGGCGGGGCATGATGGCGCGTTCGAATGCGTCGCCATGCAGGTCGACGATGCCAGGCAGCACCAGCAGATCGCCGGCGTCGAACCACGGGGCGCCGCGGGCAGGCGTGACGCCGCTGTCATCGATCAAGCCTCCGTGAAAGCGCAGGCTGACGGGTTCGACGCCGCGCGGCGTCAGGATGCGTTGGCCTGTGACACCGGCCAGGGGCGAGGGGGCGTGTGAGTTCATGGCATGACGTTATCGGTATTGCATGACAACCAGATGTCTAGATGTGTGTTGTTGCTTTCCAGGCCGTTCGCGCGCGGTCGCCGCCGACGCTCCGGGCGGCGACCGCGTTGCGTCCTAGCTGTCGTCCGACACCATCAACTGCACCAGGTCGCCCACGAATCGGGTGACGCTGTATTGCAACGGCGCGCCGTCCTGGTCCACGTTCAGGGCTTCCACCTGCAGGATCGGCCGCGTCTTGGGCTGGCCCAGCATGCGCGCGACTTCGGGCGTGGGCAGGGCGGCGGTGATGCGCGACCATTTGCGCGTGTAGTCGTCGATGCCGTAATGCGCATAGACCTTGGACACCGACCGCAAGGCGGTCAGCCGGTCAGCGAATTCTGGAAAGCGTTTTTCGTCGAAGAAGTGCTCGGACGCGCTGATGGGCCGGTTTTCGGCCTTGCCGACGATCTGTACGCGAAGCAGCGGCGCGGTTCGCGGCAGCCCCAGGTGCTTGGCGATATCGGCCGCGCGCAAGGTCTGGCTGCCCACGGCTTCCACGTGGCCCAGCACGCCTTGGCTGCGCAGGTTCTCGGAGAAACGCGTGCGCTTGCCGATGGCGTAATCGATGGCGTGCTCCTGCACGAAGGTGCCGCGCCCTTGTTCGATCCGGACCAGCCCGCTTTGCTCCAATTCGCCCATGGCGCGCCGGATGGTGTGGCGGTTGACCGAGAACTTGGCGGCCAGCTCCGGCTCGGATGGCAGTTGTTCGCCTGCCATATAGAGCTTGTTGCGGATGTCGTCCGCCAGGGACTCGCCGATTTGCCGCCAGACGGCGATGCCAGAACCTCTTTCGACCATAGGGTGCGCTCGTGCTGTCACATCAGCTTCATGAAGAATGGCTGTGATTGTGCCTGATGCGGCGGCGGCCGGATAGGCAGTGCACACCTTGCGCAACTGTCATCAAAAATTCACGCCAGGCTGTTGAACTTGGAATTCGGAGCGATCATACTTCATCCAGTCGTCTAGACGTGTAGAGGAAACAATGGATCACTCATTAGCAGGACAGGACGCCGTGAATGCCCCGCGCGCCGCCTGGATGCGCGTGCTGTCGTTGGCCAGCCCGGCCGCGCTGGAAGGGGCGTTTGGCGGGTTGGCCAACTTGCCCGCCTACCAGATGCTGCGGCCGGCCCAAACGGGCATGGCCATGGTGCGGGCGCGCAGCGGCGGCACCGGGGCGCGCTTCAACCTGGGCGAAATGACCGTGACACGTTGCGCGGTCACGCTGGGCGATGGCGTGGTCGGCGTGGCTTACGTGCAGGGCCGCTCGTTGCGGCACGCCGAACAAGCGGCCGTGGCCGACGCGCTGCTGCAATTGCCGGATTGGCACGACACCGTGCAGACGCAACTGATTCAGCCGCTGGCGCGCGAGCATGCCGACCGGGCCCAGCGCCAGGCACAGGTGGCGGCAGAGACCAAGGTGGAGTTCTTCACGATGGTGCGAGGCGAAGACTGACATGCAACAACAGATACTGAATGCCCCCGTGGCCAGCCGTGGCCTGTTGCCGGGTTTTGCCGATCCCGTCAACGATGCGCAAACGACCTTCCGCGCGGCCTTGCAGGCCCTGGCGCATCCGGGGCGTATCCACGAGATCGTTGCGGAAAGCGGCGTGCCGGCAGGACTGTCGCCGGCGATGACGGCGCTGCTGCTGACTCTGGTGGACGTGGATACGCCGCTGTGGCTGCCCAACGAGGTCGGCGCCGATGTGCTGACATTCCTGCGTTTCCATTGCGCCTGCCCCATCGTGCCGTCGCCCGCGCTGGCGCGCTTTGCCGCCGTGCCGGCCGGCTTCGCGGCGCCAGCGTTGTCCAGCTGCCATCAGGGCGACCCCGCCTATCCCGATTTGTCCACCACGCTGCTGATGGACGTCGCCTCGCTGACGGGGGGCGCCACCGTCCACTTGTCCGGCCCCGGCATCCAGACGCGCCAGGCCTTGTCGGCAGAAGGCCTGGCCGACGGCTTCTGGCGCGAATGGCGGCTGAATCATCAACGGTTTCCGCTGGGCGTCGACGTATTCCTGACGCATGGCCGGCGGATGTGTGGATTGCCGCGCACGACGCGCGTGGAGAACTGACATGTATGTCGCCGTGAAAGGGGGCGAACGCGCCATCCTGAATTCCTACCGCATGCTGGATGGCTACCGGCGGGGCGACCGCGAGGTGCCCGAGCTGAGCCTGGACCAGATCCGCGAACAGATGCCGCTGGCCGTGTCGCGCGTGATGGCCGAAGGGTCGCTCTACGATCCGCAACTGGCCTCGCTGGCGCTCAAGCAGGCCGCGGGCGATGTGATCGAGGCGGTGTTCTTGTTGCGGGCCTATCGCACCACGCTCTCGCGCTACGGCTATACGCAGCCGATCGACACGGGCGCCATGCGCTTGCAGCGCCGCATATCGTCCACGTTCAAGGACGTGCCGGGCGGCCAGATCCTGGGCCCTACCTACGACTACACGCAGCGCCTGCTGGACTTTTCGCTGGAGGCGCAGCGCGAAGCCGACACGCTGCCGCCGGGTGACCAGGCGCTGGACAGCGCCATGCCTCGCGTGACGGACCTGCTGGCGCACGACGATCTGATCGATGCCGAGGCGGTGCCGGAAGGCGATCCCGAGCCCTTCGACCTGACGCGCCAGCCGCTGGATTTCCCGGCGTCGCGCGCTGCCCGGTTGCAAAACCTGGCACGCGCCGACGAAGGCTTCCTGCTGTCCATGGGCTATTCCACGCAACGCGGTTACGGCAACACCCATCCGTTCGCCGCCGAGATCCGCTACGGCACGCTGGAAGTAGAGATGCACATCGAAGAACTGGGCTTTGCCGTGACGGTCGGCGAAATCGAGATCACCGAATGCCAGATGGTCAGCCAGTTCGCTGGCAATGCGGAAGAAGGGCCGAAGTTCACGCGGGGCTACGGGCTCACGTTCGGCTACGGCGAACGCAAGGCCATGTCGATGGCGCTGGTGGACCGCGCGCTGAAAGCGAAGGACTTGGGCGAACGCGCCGATTCCCCGGCCAACGACCACGAGTTTGTGCTGTACCACAGCGACAACGTCGAGGCATCGGGCTTCGTGCAGCACTTGAAGCTGCCGCATTACGTGGACTTTCAGGCCAACCTGGAGCTGTTGCGCCGCATGCGCGCCGACCGCGCCGCGCCCCAGCCGGCTACCCATGATCTGATGGATGAGGCGATATCCCAATGAGCGCGCAACACGCAACGGTCGAACGCGACGACCACTACAACTTCGCTTACCTGGACGAATCCACCAAACGCATGCTGCGCCGCGCCTTGCTCAAGGCCGTGGCTATACCCGGCTACCAGGTGCCGTTCGGCAGCCGCGAAATGCCGCTGCCCTATGGTTGGGGCACGGGCGGCATCCAGGTCACGGCGTCGATCATCGGCAAAGACGATGTGTTGAAGGTCATCGACCAGGGGTCGGACGACACGACCAACGCTATCAATATCCGCCGCTTTTTCGGCCGGGTCACGGGCGTGGCGACGACGGAATCCACGCCGGCCGCCACTATCGTGCAGACGCGCCACCGCATCCCCGAAACGCCATTGGCCGAAGGGCAGGTGATGGTGTTCCAGGTGCCAATCCCGGAACCGCTGCGCTGGCTGGAGCCCAGCGAAACCGAGACGCGCACGATGCACGCGCTGGCCGAATACGGCGGCATGCACGTCAAGCTGTACGAAGACATCGCGCAGCACGGCCACATCGCCACCACCTACGACTATCCGGTCATCGTGAACGACCGCTACATGATGCGGCCGTCGCCGATTCCCAAATTCGACAACCCCAAGCTGGACGGCAGCCCCGCGCTGATGCTGTTTGGCGCGGGTCGTGAAAAGCGCGTGTACGCGGTGCCGCCCTACACCCGGGTAAAGAGCCTGGACTTTGAAGACCACCCGTTCACGGTAGAAAAGTGGAGCGAGTGCTGCGACCTGTGCGGTTCACGCGACAGCTTTCTGGACGAGATCATCCTTGACGATGCGGGCACGCGCCGCTTCGTCTGCTCGGACACCGAATACTGCAACCAGCGCCAGACACAGCAACGCGACAACGAGGCCGCCGCATGACACCCCAACCTTTGCTTTCCGTGCGCAACATGACGCGCACCTGGGACGGCGTACATGGCTGCCGCGACGTCAGCTTCGACCTGTATCCCGGCGAAGTGCTGTGCGTGGTGGGCGAGTCCGGCTCGGGCAAGAGCACGCTGTTGTCGGCCGTGTCGTACCAGACCCCGCCGGATGCCGGCAGCGTCTGGTACGACACGCGCGACCAGGGCTTCATCGATCTGGCGGCGCTGCAAGGCGCGCGGCTGCGGCTGTTGTCGCGCACCGATTGGGGGTTCGTGCGGCAAAACGCGCGCGACGGCCTGCGCATGCAAGTGAGCGCGGGCGCCAATATCGCTGAACGGCTGATGGCGGTGGGCGACCGCCACTACGGCGACCTGCGCGATGTCGCGGGCAACTGGCTGCAGAAGATGGAGATCGACGCGGGCCGGCTGGACGACACGCCAGTGTCTTTTTCCGGCGGCATGCAGCAGCGCCTGCAGATCGCGCGCAACCTGGTGACGCATCCGCGCCTGGTGTTCATGGACGAGCCCACCGCGTCGCTGGACGTGTCGGTGCAGGCGCGGCTGCTGGATCTATTGCGCCAGCTGGTGGCGGACCTGGGGCTGGCGGCCATCGTCGTCACGCATGACCTGGCGGTGGCGCGCCTGCTGGCGCACCGCACGCTGGTGATGCGCGGCGGCGTCGTCGTCGAAAGCGGGCTGACCGACCAGATTCTTGACGATCCCCAACACCCGTACACCCAGTTGCTGGTGTCTTCCATTCTGCAGAGCTGAACATGCGTGAAACCACTCCCATGATCATGGTGCGGGGCCTTGGAAAAAGGTTCACCCTGCACAACCAGGGCGGCATTCGCCTGCCGGTGCTGGACGCCGTGGATTTCGACGCGGCCACCGGCGACTGCCTGGTGTTGGCCGGCCCCTCGGGCACCGGAAAAAGCACGTTGCTGCGCTGCCTGTACGGCAACTACCTGGCCACCGAGGGCAGCATCCGCGTGCGGGCCCATGGCGAATGGGTGGAATTGGCCGGGGCGCCCGAGCAGCGCATCCTGGCGCTGCGCCGCGACGTGATCGGCTACGTCAGCCAATTCCTGCGGGTGATCCCGCGTGTCTCGGCGCTGGATGTCGTGGCGGAACCGCTGCGCGTGGCGGGCGTCGAGACGGAAGACGCCCGCAGCCAGGCGGGCGCGTTGCTACAGCGCTTGAACGTGCCGCCGCGGTTGTGGGGCCTGGCGCCGGCCACGTTTTCGGGCGGCGAACAGCAGCGGGTGAACATCGCGCGTGGTTTCATCGCGCGCCACCCCATCCTGCTGCTGGACGAGCCCACCGCGTCGCTGGATGCCGATAATCGCCGCGTCGTCATCGAACTGATCCACGAAGCCCTGGCTGCCGGCCGCTGCCTGCTGGGCATCTTCCACGACGAGGAAGTGCGCGACGCCGTCGCCACGAAAATCCTGGCCTTGCGCCCCGCTCAACCCATCACGGCGGATCTGGAGTAATCATGCAGAGCATCTATTTGACCCATGCCCGTGTCGTGATGCCCGACCGTGTCCTGGAAAACAGCGCCGTGCTGATCGACGATGGCCGCATCGTGGCCATCGAACCCGATGGCGCGCGGGCCGACCGCCACATCGACCTGCAAGGCCAGACCTTGATGCCTGGCCTGATCGACCTGCATTGCGACGCCATTGAAAAGGAAGCCGAGCCGCGCTCGCGGGTGCTGTTCCCGTTGGATTTCGCGGTGGCGCAGGTCGACCGCCGCAACGCCGCGGCGGGCATCACCACGCCCTATCACGCCTTGTCGTTCGCGAACAATGAATGGGGCGTGCGCAACAATAAGACGGCGGCGGAAGTGGTGCGCACCGTGCGCGCCTTCCGCCAGCACAGCCTGGTGGACAACCGCGTGCACTGCCGCTACGAAGTCACCGACGACACCTCGGTGGACGTGCTGCGCGCGTTGATGGACGAGGGCGCGGTGGACCTGCTGTCGGTGATGGACCATTCGCCCGGCCAAGGGCAGTTCAAGACGCTGGAATCCTATCTGCAGTACATGATGGGCAACCACGCGATGAGCCGCGAACAGGCGGAAGCCGCCGCCCACGCCAAGACGCACGCCAAGGATGGCGCGGTGACCCGGGTCGAGACGTTGTTGTCCCACGCGCAATCGCTGGGCATCCCCACGGCCAGCCACGATGACGATTCCATCCAGCGCATCGCCACCATGCGCAACCTGGGCGTGGCGATGAGCGAATTCCCGATCACGCTGGATACGGCGCGGGCGGCGGTGTCTTGCGGGCTGCCGACGATCCTGGGCGCGCCCAATGTGCTGCGCGGCCAGAGCCAGAGCGGATCGATGCGCGCCATCGACGCCATCCGGGCGGGCGTGGCCAGCTGCCTGTGTTCCGACTACCAGCCGTCCACGCTGATCGCCGCGGCGTTTGCGGTGGCCGCGCAGACCGACCTGACATGGCCGCAGGCCATCGCGCTGGTCACGGCCAACCCCGCGGACGCCTGCGGCTTGTCCGATCGGGGCCGTATCGCCGTGGGGCAGCGCGCCGATCTGGTGGCGGTGGCGCTGGTAGGCGGCATGCCCTTGATCAGTCATACCTGGTCGGCCGGCCGGCTGGTATTCTCAACCCACTACCTGCCGGCGCGCGCGCCGGCGGCGGCGATGCGCGACGCGCAGCGCGTGGCGGCCTGACGGCCCTTGCGGAGCTTCCCGATGAATCCGATGGTGACTGCGGTGGCGCTGAGCGCCGTGCACGCGTTCAGCAAGCCGGTCGTTCCCCGGATCGTGCTGTTGAAGGGGTTGGGCGTCGAAGGCGACGCCCATCTGGGGGTCACCGTCAAGCACCGGTCGCGGGTCAAGGCTGATCCCACGCAGCCCAACCTGCGGCAGGTCCACCTGATCCAGGGTGAGCTGCACGATGAGCTTCAATTGGCGGGTTTCAATGTGGCCGAGGGCACGATGGGCGAAAACATCACCACCCGCGGCATCGACCTGCTGGCCCTGCCGCGCGGGACCCGCCTGCACATCGGCGCCGACGCGGTCGTCGAGATTACCGGTCTGCGCAACCCCTGCTTGCAACTGGATAATTACCAGAAAGGCCTGACCGCCGCCGTGTTGGGGCGCAACCCGGACGGCAGCCTGCTGCGCCGGGCCGGCGTGATGGGGGTCGTGCTTGAGGGCGGGGCCGTCGGCGCGGGCGACCTCATCCGGATGGAATTGCCCCCGTTGCCGCATTCAGCGCTGGAACGCGTATAGGCGCAAAAACATCGCACCCGGCCACAGACGGGTCGCCCCGCATCTGGTTAAATGGCGAAAGGGCGTAACGGCCTAAGGCGGAGCCGCGTTCTTGCGGCTGGCCAAGGCGAAGCCGTTTTCCACGGTTCGTCATCCAATTTTCCGGAGCGCGCGATGGCACGATTCAATTTCACCCAAGACCCCGAAGAACCCGATCTGTGGGCGGCCGAGAACGTGCCCGCCGGTAACGGCCGTCCGCCCATCCACGTCATGATCCAGACGGACGGCGAAGAGCCCGACGGCGGCGCGTCCAAGGTGGTCAAGGCCATCATCGACAACCTGGATGACCACATCCTGGCAGCGTCCGAGTTCCTGCTGGACAACTATTCGTATGAACATTGCAAGAAACTGGGCATCGAAGACGACCAGCTGCTGAAAGAAGAAACGCCGGAAGCCATGGCCGAAAAGGCCGTGCTGCGCGCGCTGTGGCTATTCGACGAAGACGGCGACGGCTACGAACTGTGGTTCACGCTGCCCTGGGATCCCGTCCACACCTACGACGTTGAATTCGAAGACGGGACGCCGGTGTCCTGCTCGGTCAACGACTAAGCCTGAATGCCCCTCTGGCGGATGCGCGGGGGGCTAGCGGACCCGTTCGAATGTCGTCGCCAGGCTCTGGCCCAGGGATTCGTCGTAGCGGTAGCGCAATGTGATCGGCTGGCCCTTGCGGATCTGACCCGGGGGCGTGTTCTCAAGCGTGACGTCGATGTCGCGGTCAACGAATTCCGTGCAATCCGTATCTGCGCGCGCCCCATCCGGGATGTTGGCCGATTTGACCTTCAGCCGGAATGTGGTCTGCGCCAACTCCGTGCCATCGGTACGGTACTGGCGCATCTGCACGGCGGGGGTAGAGGCGATGCCGGACAAGTCGCACGAAATGCGGGTCCAGGCGTGTGCGGCGGGCGCGGCGGCCGTCAAGACGATGGCCGCCAGTATGCCGCGCAGGGGTAGGGGCGTCATGGCATGCAGGGTGCGCGTGGCGCTGGGGCGCCGCGCCAAGTGTCAGGCAGGGAGCCTTATCTTGCTCCCGCCCGCACCGACAGGTCAAGCTGACAGGTGTTAAGAAAAAAAGCCCCCTTGGGGGGCGGCGGGCACACGTTAGTGTGCGCGGCGTGGGGGCCTACCTTTTTTTAGGCTTCTTGGTTGGCGGGAACGGCCTTGCCGGCGCTGTCCTCGGCTGCCGGCGCGGCCTCGGGTTCGTCGCCCCGGTCGTCTTCCAGCTTGGCGATCACCGCGGTGGCCAGGCTGTTGCCCACCACGTTGGTCGCGGTGCGGCCCATGTCGAAGAACTGGTCGATGCCCATGATCAGCAGCAGGCCGGCCTCGGGCAGGTGGAACATCGGCAGCGTGGCGGCCACGACGACGAGCGACGCGCGGGCCACGCCCGCCATGCCCTTGCTGGTCACCATCAGCACCAGCAGCAGCGTCAGTTGCTGGGCGAAGCTCATTTCGATGTTGTAGGCCTGAGCGATGAACAGCACCGCGAAGGACTGGTACATCATCGACCCGTCCAGATTGAACGAATAGCCCAGCGGCAGCACAAAGCCCGAAATGCGCTTGGACACGCCGAAACGTTCCAGCGCCTCGATGGTCTTGGGATAGGCCGATTCACTGCTGGCGGTGGAGAAGGCCAGCAGCGTGGGCTCTTTGATCAGACCGCCCAGGCGGCGCGTGGATTTGCCCAGGAACAGATAGCCGACGCCGAACAGGATGGCCCACAACAGCGCCAGGCCCAAGTAGAACTCGCCGATCAGTTTGCCGTAGCTGACCAGCACGCCCAGGCCCTCGGTGGTGATGGCGGCGGCCATGGCGGCGAACACGCCCAGCGGCGCGAAGCGCATCACGTAGTCAGTCACGCGGAACATGATCTTGGCCAGCTCGTCGATCATGTTGTAGATCGTGTTGTGGCCCTTGCCGCGGATGAACGACAGCGCGGCGCCGAAGAACAGGGAGAACACCAGGATCTGCAGAATCTCGTTGTTCGCCATGGCTTCCGCGATGCTCTTGGGAAACACGTGCGCGATGAAGGTCTTGAGCGTGAAGTCGCCCGTCTTCAGGCCCGACGTGATGCCGCTGTCCGGGATCGCCAGGTTCATATGCGCACCCGGCTGGAAAATATTGACCAGCATCAGGCCCAGCAGCAGCGAGATCGCGGACGCCGCGATGAACCAGATCATGGCGCGCAGGCCAATGCGGCCTACCGCGTTGGCGTCGCTCATGCTGGCCAGCCCCGACACCAGGGTGGCGAACACCAGCGGGGCGATGATCATCTTGATCATGCGCAGGAAGATGTCCGTGACCAGGCTGAAGTACGACGCGATCTGCGCCGCTTCTTTCGCATCCTGCGCCGTCTTATTGCAGAGGTAGCCCACCGCGACGCCCAATACCATCGCAATGCCGATGTAACGCGTCAGCTTCTTTGTATTCATGATCAAAACGGAAACGAGGGAACTGCCGCGGAGCCCCGAAGAAAAGGGCTGGGCCAGCCGGCATAGGGCGGGCACGGCGGTCCGATGACGGATATGCCAGGGTGGGCCGAAGAATTCGGGTTTTCCCTTTGGGGCGCGATGTTAACGCCGCGAAGCTGACAGCTAGTTGTCAGGTCGGGGACGGATCAACCATGCCAGAATGAGCCGGCGCGGCGGGCCGGAAAGACCATGCCAGCCATCAAAAAGAACCGGCCCCGATCGGGGCGATAGACAGGAGACAAGGCAATGCCGAAACGCGAATTGTCCGTGCTGGCTTCCGGGTACACCTACCTGGAGGGGCTACGGTGGCACGAGGACCGTCTGTGGGCATCGGACTTCTACACCGAGCAGGTGATCGCGGTGGACCTCCAGGGCAAGGTAGAGCAGATATGTCGCGTGCCCCAGCAGCCGTCTGGCCTGGGCTGGCTACCCGATGGCCGGTTGCTGATCTCGTCCATGAAAGACCGCAAGGTGCTGCGCCGCGAGCCGGACGGCACGTTGGCGGTGCATGCCGACCTGTCCGCGCTGACGGGCGGCCCGATCAACGACATGGTGGTGGACGCGCAGGGCCGGGCCTACGTGGGTAATTTCGGGTTCGACCTGATGGCAGGCGAGCCCGTGTCCACGACCACCCTGGTGCGCGTGGACACGGACGGCGTGGCCCAGGTGGTGGCCGACGGGCTGTGTTTTCCCAATGGCTCCTTCATTACCCCGGACGGCAAGACGCTGATCGTCAACGAAACCTTTGGCAACCGCATCTCGGAATTCGACATTCAAGCCAATGGCGCGCTGGGCGCGCGGCGCGACTGGGCGGACTTTGGCGCGCTGCCCGATAGCGACGACCTGTCGGTGCTGATCGCCGCCTCGGCCATTGGCCCGGACGGCGGCGCGCTGGATGCGGATGGGGCGCTCTGGGTGGCGGACGCTATCGGCAAGCGGATTGTGCGGGTCGAACGCGGCGGCAAGATCCTGGAGCAGATCGACACCGGCGAATTCGGCATCTTCGCCGCGGCGCTGGGCGGGCCGGATGGCCGCACGCTGTTCATGGCGGCAGCGCCCGACTTCATCGAAGCCAACCGCCGCGCCAAGCCCGAAGCCCGGATCCTGACCACGCGGGTAGACGTGCCGCACGCCGGCAGGCCTTGATCGCTATCTTGGGCCGTCTGGCTTAGGGCGCTTGCGCCGGAATGGCGCAGGCGTCGACGCGATGGAACGGGCGCCTCGCCCGTTTGTCCTCGCCTGAATGGAACGGATACGGCCGGTTGCAAGACCTTTCCGCGATTCCCCCGTAAAATCACATCATTCAGCAGGACTTCAACCATCTTTCAATAGACAGTCTTAGGAGGACCACTCATGGCCCTAGTCTCCATGCGCCAGTTGCTCGACCATGCCGCCGAGCACGGCTACGGCATTCCGGCGTTCAACGTCAATAACCTGGAACAGGTCCAGGCCATCATGGAAGCCGCTGCGGAGACCGACAGCCCGGTGATCATGCAAGCCTCGGCCGGCGCGCGCAAATACGCGGGCGAAGGTTTCCTGAAGCATCTGATCCAGGCCGCGGTGGAATCCTATCCGCACATCCCCGTCGTGATGCACCAAGACCACGGCCAGTCGCCGAAGGTCTGCCAAGGCGCCATCGACCTGGGCTTCTCCAGCGTGATGATGGACGGCTCGCTGAAAGAAGACGGCAAGACCATCGCTGACTACGACTACAACGTCGACGTCACCAAGAAGGTCGTGGACATCGCCCACAAGCTGGGCGTGACGGTTGAGGGCGAACTCGGCTGCCTGGGTTCGCTGGAAACCATGGAAGGCGACAAGGAAGACGGCCACGGCGCCGACGGCAAGCTGACCATGGATCAGTTGCTGACCGACCCGGAACAAGCCGCCGACTTCGTGCGCCGCACGCAACTGGACGCGCTGGCCATCGCCATCGGCACCAGCCACGGCGCCTACAAGTTCACGCGCAAGCCCACCGGCGACATCCTGTCGATCGCCCGCATCAAGGAAATCCACGCCCGCCTGCCGAACACCCACCTGGTGATGCACGGCAGCTCCAGCGTGCCGCAGGAATTGCTGGCCGAAATCCGTGAATTCGGCGGCAACATGAAGGAAACCTACGGCGTGCCGGTCGAGGAAATCCAGGAAGCCATCAAGTACGGCGTGCGCAAGATCAATATCGACACCGATATCCGTCTGGCCATGACCGGCGCGATCCGCCGCTTCTTTGCCGAGAATCCCGAAAAGTTCGACCCGCGC
The DNA here is from genome assembly GCF_049060505.1 of Achromobacter marplatensis. Classification (GTDB taxonomy): domain Bacteria; phylum Pseudomonadota; class Gammaproteobacteria; order Burkholderiales; family Burkholderiaceae_B; genus Achromobacter; species Achromobacter marplatensis_A. Next base: position 186,017 of record NZ_JBMGRB010000011.1, on the reverse strand, counting down.
GAGTACCTGAAGCCCGCGCGCGCCGCCGCCAAGGCGATCTGTGTGGCCCGCTACACGGAATTCGGCACGGCCGGCAACGCCAGCAAGATCCGCGCGCTGCCCTTGAGCGACATCGCCGCGCAATACGCGTCGGGCAAGCTGTCGCAAGTGGTGCAGTAAATCTTCCGCGCCGCCGCCTTCGGGCGGCGGTCCGGCAGCAAAAGGGGCGAGTCCGAATAGACTCGCCCCTTTCTTTTTTCCTGCGTTTTCCTGCGTTTTCCCCGGACGCTGAATGCCTAGGCGGCGGGGCCGTTTTGGGGAAAGTGCGGGATGTTGCGGTCCACGTGGTGCCACGACGGGGCCGAGCTGGTCCACAGGCTGGCCTTGGCGTGGAAGGCCTCCGGATCGTCCAGCGACCCTGCCCGCACCACTTCATAGCCCATGCCTTCGGAGCCGCCAAACAACGGCGTGCCACAGGCGGCGCAGAAGCTGCGCATGACGGTGTGGCCCGAATCGCCCTTGTAGCGGTGTTCCTTGGCCTGGCCGCGCAGCATCGTGATGGAACCGGCGGGGAAGATCAGCGCATGGGCCGGGGCGCCCCCGCTGGAATACTGGCAGTCCCGGCAATGACAGGTGGCCGCGGTGATGGGCTCGTCGGTGACGGCGTAACGGACGGCGCCGCATTGGCAGCCGCCAGTCAGGTGTACCTGCGCGTCGGCGGCGGGCGGGCGTTTGAGGGAAGCATCCTGCATACGACTTTGTCTCCGGACGTAAGGTCTGCGCCGTGACGCCCAGGGGCGGCCGGTGCGAATAGTGTGTTGGGAATCAGAGCCTAACCCGGCCCCCGCCGCCCGGCAAGACGGACATATTTGCAGTAATCTATGCGCTTTCCCGGGCTCGCGCGTCATGCGACGTGCCCGCGCAGTTTCCGATTTCGTTCTACTTCCCGCCCTGGCGCTTGCTCGAGGCGGGAATCTTCATTTTTGCCATAGGCCATTCCCGTGACTTCTGCTTTGCATCAATCCAGCATCAAGTCCTTGCCGCTGCTGGGCCGCGGTAAGGTGCGCGATATGTACGCGGTGGGCGACGACAAGTTGCTGATCGTCGCGTCGGATCGTATCTCCGCGTTCGACGTGATTCTTGACGATCCCATTCCCGGCAAGGGGCAGGTGCTGACCGAGCTGACCGAATTCTGGTTGCAGAAGCTGGCCCACATCCTGCCAAACCACTCCACGGGCGTGAAGCCCGAAGACGTGGTGGCCCCGGACGAGGTGGACCAGGTGCGCGGACGCGCCGTCGTGGTCAAGCGCCTGAAGCCGATTCTCGTGGAAGCGGTTGCCCGCGGCTATCTGATCGGATCCGGCTGGAAAGACTACCAGTCCACCGGCGCCATTTGCGGCATCAAGCTGCCCGCCGGCTTGCAGCAGGCCAGCCAATTGCCCGAACCCATCTTCACGCCCGCCGCCAAGGCCGAATTCGGCATGCACGACGAAAACGTGGACTTTGCGCACGTGGTCAAGGAAGTGGGCCAGGAATTGGCGGAGCGCATCCGCGACGTCACGCTCAAGCTGTATGCCGAAGCCGCCAAGTTCGCCGCGACCAAGGGCATCATCATCGCCGACACCAAGTTCGAATTTGGCTTGGACGACAACGGCACGCTGCACCTGATGGACGAAGTGCTGACGCCGGATTCGTCGCGCTTCTGGCCGGCCGACGGCTACCGTGTCGGCATCAGCCCGCCGTCGTTCGACAAGCAATTCGTGCGCGATTGGCTGGAAACGCAAACCTGGGACAAGACGCCGCCCGCCCCGCGCCTGCCGCAGGACGTGTTGGAAAAAACGGCCGCCAAGTACCGCGAAGCGCTGGACCGGCTGATCGCCTGATCTTCCCCGCGCTGAAGGAAACCCGCTCATCGAGCGGGTTTTTTTTACGCCTGGCTCAAGGTATCGATAACAATTATTTCGTATTGTTACGTTATACTCGTCGGCTGTCTTAGCAGGACGTCCGTCGACAGGAGTCTTCCGCATGATCATGATGTTGCCCTTTCTGACCGGATCGGTCGCGGTGTGGTTCGGGGTGCTGGGAAAGCGCCGGCCGTGCGTGACGTTCTGGCTGCTCACGCTGGCGATCTTCGCGGCCTGGTGCCACTACCACATGACCAGTCCGCTGGCGCTGTCTTGGTAAGGGCGGCGCGATGATCTTCTCCCGCAACCCCGCGCGTGGTTCGCGCGTGCTGAATGGCCTGGCGCTGCTGGGCGTTACCGGCGTGCTGGGCATGGCGTTCGCCTGGCAATTCATTTATGACGAGCTGCCGTGCCCGCTGTGCCTGCTACAGCGCGTGGCGTTCATGCTGGCCGGGGTGGGTTTTTTGCTGAACATGCGGGTGGGGCCGTCGCCCATGCACTACGGCATGAGCATCGCGGCGTCGCTGGGCGGCATGGTGGCCTCCGGCCGACAAGTACTGCTGCATATCGCGCCGGAAGATCCCGGCTACGGCACGCCGTTCATGGGGCTGCACTTCTACACCTGGGCGTTCATCGCGTTTATCGCCATCATCGTCTTCTGCGTCGTGATGCAGTCCGCCGACCGCAAATGGGGCGACAGCATGCTGAAGAAACCGGTCTCGGCGCTGGGCATCGTGGTCATGGCCCTGTTTTTCATCATGGCGTTGGCCAACGTCGGCAGCACCACCCTGGAATGCGGTTTCGGGCCTTGCCCGGACAATCCCGACAGCTATCTGTGGCTGCCGTCCAGGGCCGCGCCATAGGCTGTTGCGCGCGCCGGGTAAAATACCGGGTTTCGCGGACCGAATCCGCGGCCCTTTGACATTCCGCGGGCAGGTTTCCGCGGTCTTACCTCTTTGACACCGGTTATGACAGCCAAGACTTCCGCAGCGGCAGAGGCCACCCCCGTGGTGGGCGTGATTATGGGTTCTTCCAGTGATTGGGAGGTCATGAAGCACGCGGTCACCATGCTGGAGGACTTCGGCGTGGCCTACGAGGCGCGCGTGATTTCCGCGCACCGCATGCCGCAGGACATGGCCGAATACGGCGCGGCCGCGCATGGCCGCGGCTTGCGCGGCATCATCGCCGGCGCTGGCGGCGCGGCCCACTTGCCGGGCATGATGGCGGCGCTGACCGAAGTGCCGGTGTTTGGCGTGCCGGTCCCGTCCAAGTACCTGCGTGGCGAAGACTCGCTGCTGTCCATCGTGCAGATGCCCAAGGGCGTGCCGGTGGCCACTTTCGCTATCGGCGAGGCGGGCGCGGCCAATGCGGCGCTGCATGTAATTGCCACGCTGGCGGGCACCGATGCCGGCCTGCACAAGAAGCTGGTGGCGTTCCGCGCGCGGCAGACGCAAGCCGCCCGCGACATGAAGGTTCCGCCCGAGGCCTGATCCGTATGACTCAATCGACTCCTTTCCTGATTGCCCCCGGCGGCTGGCTGGGCCTCTTGGGCGGCGGCCAACTGGGCCGCATGTTCTGCCACGCCGCGCAAAGCCTGGGCTACAAGGTCGCGGTGCTGGATCCGGCCGACGAATGCCCCGCCGGCATGGTGGCCGACCTGCATATCCAGGCCGCCTACGATGACGAAGCCGGCCTGGCCCGGCTGGCCCAGACCTGTCAGGCCGTCACCACCGAATTCGAAAACGTCCCCGCCGAGAGCCTGCGCACGTTGGCCACGCGCTGCCGCGTGAGCCCGGCGGCCGATGCCGTGGCCATCGTGCAGGACCGAATCACTGAAAAGACGTTCATCGCCTCGCAGGGCATTCCGGTTGCCCCGCACGCCGCGATTCGCGCCGAAGCCGACTTGCGCGCGGCGCCGGATGCCTTGTTCCCCGGCATCCTGAAGGTTGCCCGCCTGGGCTATGACGGCAAGGGCCAGGCCCGCATCAACACGCGCGAAGAAGCGCTGGCCGCCTTCGCCGAATTCGGCGGCGTGGCTTGCGTGCTGGAAGCGCTGATGCCGCTGGACTACGAAATCTCCGTCGTGATCGCACGCGGTTTCGACGGCGCCGCCGTGGTGTTCCCGGTGGCGCGCAACGTGCACCGCGATGGCATCCTGGCGGTATCCACCGCGGCGCCGGTGCAGCTGGACGCGGCCCACGCCGAACGGCAGGCCCGCGCCACCGAGGCGGCGCAGTCGATCGCGCAGGGCCTGGGCTACCACGGCGTGCTGTGCGTGGAGTTCTTCGTCTTGCAGGACGGCAGCCTGATCGTCAACGAGATCGCCCCGCGCCCGCACAACAGCGGCCATTACACGATGAACGCTTGCGTCACGAGCCAATTCGAACAGCAGGCGCGCGCCATGGCCGGCTTGCCGCTGGGCAGCGCCGCGTTGCTGGCGCCCGCCGTCATGCTGAATATCCTGGGCGACATCTGGTATGCGTCTTCGATGGCGACAACGCAGCGCGAACCCGATTGGGCCGCCGCGTTGTCGGTGCCCACCGCCAAGCTGCATCTGTACGGTAAGCGGGAAGCCCGCCGTGGCCGCAAGATGGGCCACATCACCATCGTGGCGCCCACCCTGGAACAGGCTCGTGCCGACGCCGCCCGCGTGGCCGCCGCGCTGGGCATGGAAGCCCCCGAGTAAGCCGCGACGATCCGATGCCTTCCTTGCCCCCGCATGATTCCGCCAGCGCCGCGGAGATCGCCCACGCCGCGCAACGCCTGCTGGATGGCGAGCTGGCCGCTTTCCCCACCGAGACCGTCTACGGCCTGGGCGCGGATGCGGAAAGCCCGCAAGCGGTAGCGAAGATCTATGCAGCCAAGGGCCGGCCATCGAACCATCCTGTCATCGTGCACATCGCGCCGCAAGGCGACGTGTCGTACTGGGCGGCGCAGGTGCCGCCCGAGGCGCGTTTGCTGATCGGCGCATTCTGGCCCGGGCCGCTGACCTTGATCCTGAAGCGCGCGCCCCACATCGTGGATACGGTCAGCGGCGGACAAGACAGCATCGGCATCCGCTGCCCTTCGCATCCGGTGGCACAAGCGCTGTTGACGGCCTTTGCCGCAGGCAAGCCGAACGGGCAGGGCGGCGTGGCTGCGCCGTCGGCCAACAAGTTCGGCCAGGTATCGCCCACGCGTGCCGAGCATGTGCGCCATGAATTTCCCGAAGAAGTCGCCGCCGGCATGCCCGTGCTGGAAGGCGGCGCATCGGAAGTCGGCATTGAATCCACCATCCTGGACCTGTCCCGGCTGGACCGCGGCGCCGGCCCCGTGCTGCTGCGTCCCGGCCATATCAGCGCCGCGCAGATCGAAGCGGTGCTGGGCGTGCAGGTGTTCGCGCCAGACGCCGCGGCGCCGCGCGCCTCGGGCACGTTGAAAGCGCACTACGCGCCGCGAACGCCGTTGGAACTGGCGACGGATGCGCGCTTGCAGGACGTGGCGCTGGGCCGCAACTTGCCGCAAGGCAAGGTCGTGGTGGTGGCCTATGGCGATGCGCCCAAGGCGCTGGACGCGCGCTTGCAGTGGCATCCCGTACCCGCGGATCCGGCGCGGTATGCGCAGGCCCTGTATGGCTTGCTGCGCGATCTGGACAAACAGGGTTACGCGCGCATCATCGTGCAGGCGCCGCCCGCCACGGATGAATGGCACGCGGTCAATGACCGCATCGGCCGCGCGGCCGCGGCGTTCACGCTGGACACGACGGACCTCTAAACGCGCAAGCCTGGCGGCAAGGAACGCCGTAGGATGGGTGGAGCGCGAAAATGCGCAAGCAAGCATGCTGCTGTCCAGCGCGTGGAACCCATCAAGCAACGGTGAGTCCGCAGCGGGGGTAGCCGGCACTCGGCGGCGGCCTGATGGGTTGCGCGCGCTGGACATTCGCGTCCCTGTCTAGAATTCTTCGCGCTCCACCCATCCTACGATCGATCGAACATCGTCTCTAACCCCAGGGATAACGATTGATCGAACATCGTCTCTAACCGGCCAGAAATAACGGTCGATCGAACATCGTCTCCGACCGCCTAGAAATAACGATCGATCGAGCCTCGTCTCCAATCTCAGGAATACGATCGATCGCGCGCGGCGTTCAGGCGACCAGGAATTCCCCGATTCTTTCGACCGCCTGCCGCAAGGGCGGCAGGAATTCTTCCGTCAGCCGGTTCAGCGGCACCCGCGCGGCCTTGACGCTGACGTTCACGGCGCCGCAAGCCTTGCCGCTGGCCGAGCGCACGGGCACCGAAATCGCGCGCACGTTCAATTCCAGTTCCTGGTCCACCACCGCGTAGCCTTGTTCGCGGATGCGGACCAGTTCGGCGCGCAGCTTCGCTTCGGTGGTCAGCGTGAATTCCGTGTAGGGCTGCAAGTCCACCGTGGCGAAATAGCGCGCCAACGCGGGCTCGGGCAATTGCGCCAGCAGCACGCGGCCGATCGACGTGCAATACGCGGGCAAGCGGCTGCCCAGCCCCATCGACGTAGCCAGCAGGCGATTCACTTCGGACCGCGCCAGATACAGCATTTCGTGGCCTTCCATGATGGCCAGCGCGCAGGTTTCGTTGACGGTGGCGCTTAGTTCTTCCAGCACCGGTTGCGCCAGCGAGACAAACGGCGTGGACGAAAAGTAGGCGTAGCCCAGGCCCAGGATGCGCGGCGTGAGCACATACAGACGGCCATGCTGTTCGGCAATGCCCAACAGAATCAGCGTGTGCAGGCAGCGTTGCACGACGGCGCGCGGGAGCGCGGCGCGGCGGCTGAGTTCTGCCGCGGTCTGCGGATGACGGCGCGTGCCGAATGCACGGATCACATGCAGCCCGCGCGCAAGCGTCAGCATGTAGTCCGGATCGCCGCGCAGTTGGTCGGGATGGTCTTCCGCCGCAAGCGGGGCGGCGTAGCCGGGCGGGGGAAGATTGGGCGGCATCAGCCAGCGCGCAGCGGCGCGCCCGTGCGCGTTTGCAGTTCGTTCAGAGTCATGCCGTCGATCATATCCCGAACCACCAGGCCGTCCGGCGTGACGTCAATGACGGCAAGGTCCGTGTAGATGCGGTCGACCACGCCGGCGCCCGTCAGCGGATACGTGCAGCGTTCGACGATTTTCGGGTCTCCGTTCTTGCTGTTGTGCTCCATCATGATGAACACGCTGCGCGCGCCGACCGCCAGGTCCATCGCGCCGCCCACGGCCGGCGCTTCACCGGGCTTGGCCAACGACCAGTTGGCCAGGTCGCCGTTGGCGGCGACCTGCATGCCGCCCATCACGCAGATGTCCAGGTGTCCGCCGCGCATCATCGCGAACGAATCCGCGTGGTGGAAATACGAGCCGCCGGTGAGCAGCGTCACGGGCTGCTTGCCCGCGTTGATCAGGTCCAGATTGATGGCGTCTTCGGCGGGCGGCGGGCCCATGCCCAGGATGCCGTTTTCACTGTGCAGCACGATCTCGCGGCCGGGCGGAAGATGGGCGGCCACCAGCACCGGCATGCCGATGCCCAGGTTGACGTAGCTGCCGTCGGGGATGTCCAGGGCCAGGCGGCGCGCCATGGCCTCGCGGGTCAGGGGACGATGCATGTGGATTCCTTCAGCTGGAAAAGGCGGCGTTGGCCACCTCGGTGACACGCGCGACGAAGATGCCTGGCGTCACGATGGCTTCGGGCGGCAGGTTGCCCAGTTCGGCCTTGGCGCGCACCTGCACGATCGTGGTCTTGGCCGCCATGCACATGATGGGCCCGAAATTGCGCGCGCTTTTGTGATAGGTCAGGTTGCCCCAGCGGTCGCCCCGGTCGGCCTTGACCAGCGCGAAGTCGCCATGCAGCGGCGTCTCGAACACATGGCCGCGGCCGTCGATGATGCGGGTTTCTTTGCCCTGGGCCAGCTCGGTGCCGTAGGCGGTGGGGGTGAAAAAGCCGCCCAGGCCGGCACCCGCCGCGCGCAGCCGTTCGGCGATGGTGCCTTGCGGCACGCATTCCAGTTCGATGCCGCCGCGGCGGTACAGGTCGTCGAAGACCCAGGAATGCGACGCCTTGGGAAACGAGCAGATGACTTTGCGCACGCGGCCGGCCTTGATCAGCGCGGCCAGGCCGGTTTCATGGTTGCCGGCGTTATTGCTGACGACCGTGAGCTCGCGCGCGCCTTGGTCGATCAGGGCATGGATCAGTTCGGTGGGCATGCCCGCGCCGCCGAAGCCGCTGATCAGCACCGTGGCGCCGTCGTGGATGTCCGAGACCGCGGCCTCGGGGGTGTCGATGAACTTGTTGATCATGGGGGACTCCGATCGGGCCGGGCGCTGGCGCGCCCGGTCCGCGTTCAATTCACGGTGATGCCTGCCTGCTTGATGATTTCGGCATAGCGCGCCGAATCGGTCTTCATCAGTTCCGTGAATTGCGCCGTGGTGCCGCTGACGGGCAGGAACCCCGCGTCCACGAATTTCTGCTTCACGTCGGGTTCCTTGACGATCTCCGCGATCTCGCGCGCCATGCGTTCGATGATCGGTTTGGGCGTGCCGGCCGGCGCCATCAGGCCGGCCCAGGAACCGGTCACGAAGCCGGGCATGCCCGCTTCTTCCATGGTGGGAATGCCCGGCTCGGTGGGCCAGCGTTCCTTGCCCGTGAAGGCCAGCGCTTTCAGCCGGTTCTGCTTCACGTACTGCATCGGCACCAGGATCGGGTCGAACACCATGGACACGCGGCCGCCCAGCAGGTCGGTCAGGATGGGGGCGCTGCCCTTGTACGCCACGTGCGTCATCGTGAGCTTGTTCTGCAACGCGAAGTCGGCGCCCGTCAGGTGCGCGCTGGAGCCGTTGCCGCTGGAGGCGTAGGTCAGCTTGTCGGGATTCTTGCGGCCGTAGGCGACCAGGTCGGCCACGGTCTTGACCGGCAGGTCTTGCGAGACGAACAGGAACAGCGGCAGGTCGGCCATCTGCACGACCGGCGTCAGGTCGGTGGGCTGGTAGGTCAGCTTGTACAGATGGAAATTGATGATGTAGGCGGGCAGGATCGACAGGAACGTATAGCCGTCGGGGTCGGCCTTGGCCGCGATGGCCGAGCCCACGCTGCTGTTGGCGCCTGGCCGGTTTTCGACGATGATCGTCTGCTTCAGGCGCGGCCCCAGCTTTTCCATGACGATGCGGGTCACGATGTCGGTGGACCCGCCCGGCGTATAGGGCACGATGATCTTGATGGGCTTGCTGGGCCAGTCGTCCGCCGCCTGGGCCAGGCTGGTACTCAGGCCCGTTGCGGCTAGCGCGGACAACAACAGGGTCTTCAGGGCGGTACGGCGAAGCGTTGCCGCGTGGCGATGCGTCGCGGCGTGACGGGGCTGCGATTTTCTTGCTTGTGCCATGGATTGGTCTCCTCCATGAATCGGCCGAGTATCGATGCGCGCCCCGGGATTTTTGTTGTGGCGCGATCGGCTTTTCTGTTGCGTCACCGATGCCGCTGAGCGGACATCGGCACAAAAAAAGTATGGCATGCAAGCCCCGTGCGAATGGCCTGGGCTGCCGGGAAAAAGTTCGATCACCGGACAAATCTGATAGGGGCCCAGGTGGGCAGCCACTCGGGTTTCCTCTAGGCCCGATCGCGTTGTTCACGCAGTGGACATGTCGTAATCTGGCGGCCGGCCCGACAACGCTGGGCTTGGTTTCAATCGGACGGCTTACAAGGCTGCCCGGGCATCTATCTCAGGAGAGGCAACAATGAAGCGGTCCATCTTGTTTGCAGCCGGCGCGCTTGCCCTGGCTTGCGCGTCCCAGGCGGCGGTCGCCGGCCCCACGCTGGATGCGGTAAAGAAAAAAGGGTTCGTGCAGTGCGGCCTGACCGACGGCGTCTCCGGCTTTTCCGCCACCAATAGCAAGGGGGAATGGGAAGGCATGGATGTGGATATCTGCCGCGCGGTGGCGGCGGCCGTCTTCGGCGATTCGACGAAATTCAAGGGCACGGCGCTGTCGACCCAGCAACGCTTCACCGCGCTGCAATCGGGCGAAGTCGACGTGCTGCTGCGCACGGTCACGCTGACCCAGACGCGGGATACGTCGCTGGGCCTGTCTGCCGTGGCCGCCAGTTTCTATGACGGCCAGGGCATCCTGGTGAACAAGAAGCTGGGCGTCAAGAGCGCCAAGGAACTGAACGGCGCGACCGTTTGCGTGCAGCCGGGCACCACCACCGAGCTGAATCTGGCCGACTGGTTCCGCGCGAACAAGATCGAGTTCAAGCCGGTCGTGATCGACAAGGTGACCGAAGTCGTGCGCGCTTTTGAATCCGGCCGTTGCGACGCCTTCACCGACGATGCCTCGCAATTGGCAGCCGTGCGCGCCACGCAAGTCGCCAATCCGAACGACTACGAAATCCTGCCCGAACGCTTCTCGAAAGAACCGCTGGGGCCGATGGTGCGCCAGGGCGACGAGAACTGGCTGGGTATCGTGCGCTGGACCTTGTTCGCGCTGCTTGAAGCCGAGGAGTACGGCATCACGCAGAAGAACGTGGACGAGATGTTGAAGAGCAGCAACCCCAATGTGTTGCGCATCCTGGGCGTGACGCCCGGCGCCGGCAAGAACATGGGGTTGGACGAAAAGTGGGCCTACAACGCCATCAAGGCCGTGGGCAACTACAGCGAAGTGTTCGAGCGCAACGTCGGCAAGGACAGCAAACTGGGCCTGCAGCGCGGCACGAATGCGTTGTGGAGCAATGGCGGCGCCATGTATCCATGGCCGATCCGCTGATGCGTGGGAAATAACCCGGGCAATAACCCCGGGCAGTAACCCTGGGCAGTAACCCCGGGCAATAACGAAAGGCGGCCCGCTGCGCGGGGCGCCTTTTTTTCGTCGCGGGCATTCTCAATCGCTCTGCGATATAAGGGAACCGTTATGCGGTACGCTATGCGCTTTCCTTTTGCACGCCGCGTGACATGACCCAGACTCGAAGCCCCGAGGATTCCCCGTTGTTCGTTGCCGCGCTGGCGCGTGGCATTTCGCTGCTGCGGGCATTCAGCGAAGGGCAGCCAGCCATGACGCTGCCAGAGCTTGCCGATGCCACCGGCTTGAGCAAAAGCGCGGTGCAGCGCTTCACGCATACGCTGTGGACGCTGGGTTATCTGCGCAAAGATCCCGTCAGCAAAAAGTTCTCGCTGGCGCCCTGGTCGCTGGAGCTGGGTATGAACTATGTGCAGACCAGTCCGCTGGTGCTGGGCGGCAACCCGTTCCTGCACACGCTGAACCGCAACTGCCAGGAAACCTGCAGCCTGGCGGAACCGGATGGGCTGGACATGGTGTACGTGGCGCGTTTCGCTACCCACAAAGAAATGTTCGTCAACATGCCGGTAGGCATGCGCTTGCCCCTGTATTGCACGGCGGCCGGGCGTGCCGTGTTGGCCAAGCTGGACCCGGGCATCGCACGGGATCTGCTGGAACGGGGCGACCGCAAGCCCTATACGGCGAACACGATCACCGCCATGGACGCCTTGCTGGCTGAACTGGACTTTGCCCGCCGCCACGGTTATGCGCGCTCGAACGGCGAGTTCTATCCCGGCGACATCACCGTTAGCGCCGCGGTGCTGGACGCTGGCGGCACGCCGTTGGGCGCTGTTAACGTCTCCGTTCCGTCAAGCCGATGGTCGTTTGAACAGGCGCAAGCCGTCTTCGGTCCGCAGGTGGTGGAAACCGCGCACGCGATCAGTGCATCGCGCACGTTGGGCCGTTCGCATCCGTTCTATCTGATGGAGCCACCGGGTGGCGCCTTGCGCGGCGCGATGCCGCCGCTCGACGACGAAGCCTGACCGGACACGCCTGCTGCATTGCGGTGCGGCGCCGCACTGCGGTGGGGCGTTTGCTTTCCTATTGCCGACTAAATTAATCAACTAATTTTCTGACCTTAGGGGAAACTCCCTAATTGGCTGGCTGGGTTTTTACTTGCTAATCTATTTACGACACGAACGTATCGCACAGCGATTCGTTTGAATCTAAATAGAGTTCATGCCGGACATCGCCGGCCAAGCATCCAGGAGCCGCGCTGTGCCGCAGTCATCTGAAGTGAGTTTCAACGCCGTTGCCGGATTCATGGGCCTGCCGGCCATGCGCGAAGCGGGGACGGGCAAGGCGCGCGCCTGCGTGGTCGGCATTCCGTTCGACTGCGGTACCCACCCGTTCCGCGTCGGGTCGCGGCAGGGCCCCGACGCCATCCGCGAGCAATCCCGGCTGCTGCGTCCCGTTGATATCTTCCGGCGCAACGGCATCGACAACCCGCCCGAATTCCTGCGCGCCATCGATGTGGGCAACGTGGCCTGCCATCCTGGCGACCCCGACGCGTCCTACCCGCTGATCGAAGCCGGCATTGGCGCCATCCTTGACGCGGGCGCCATCCCGATCTCGATGGGGGGCGATGGCGCGGTGACGTTGCCGCAATTGCGCGCCGTGGCGCGCCGCCATCCCGATTTCGTCGTACTGCATTTCGATTCGCATACCGACACCTATCCCATCCCCGGCTACAACACGGCCACCACCTTCACGCGGGCCGCGGAAGAGGGGCTGCTGGACGTGGCGTCCAGCTTCCACGTCGGGACGCGCGGCAGTTCCTTCATGCCCGGGGTGCTGGAATTCGGGCGCGAGGTCGGCTACACGATCGTGCCCTACGACGACTTCGACCAGGACCAGAAGGCGACGCTGGCCGACATCAAGCAGCGCATCGGCCAGCGTCCGGTCTATCTGTGCTTCGACATGGATATCTTCGACCCCTCTTGCGCGCCGGGCGTCTGCACGCCCGAGTGGGGCGGGCTGTCGGCCAAGGAAGGGCTGGCGTTGCTGCGCCAGCTGGCCGGCCTGAACTTCGTGGCGTTCGACGTCAATACCGTGTCGCCGCCGCAAGACGTGCAGGGGGCCACGGCCTTCCTGGCCGCCACCGTGATGCAGGAATTCTGCGCGTTGGCGGCGGTAGCAGTGCAGCAGTACCCAGAAGGGCGTCCGGCCTGAGCCGGCCACGTCCGCGGCATTCATTCATCCAAGGGGAAAACGATGAAACTCAAATCCATCCTGCTGGGCGCAGCCGTGGCCAGCCTGCTGATGCAGTTCGGCGCACAGGCGCGCACGCTTGACGAAGTGCGCGCCGAGAAAAGCCTGGCGGTCGTCACCACCGCTTCGGCGCCGCCGCATGGGTTCAAGAACCCAAAATCGAACCAGCTGGAAGGCATCATGGTCGATGTGGCGGCCGGCGTGGCCAAGCACCTTAAGGTGTCGGACAAGCTGACCGACGTGCCGTTCTCCGGCTTGATCCCCACGTTGACGTCCGGGCGCGCCGACGTCATGTCCGCGCCGCTTTTCATTACCGAAGAACGCGCGCGCGCCATCGATTTCTCGGCGCCGGTCTACGAGTGGGGCGAGGGCGTCGTCGTCAGCGACAAGGCGGCCCGGAAGTACGCCAAGTTCGAAGACATGCAGGGGCAGCGCGTGGGCGTGCTGGTGGATTCCGTCCAGTTCAACATGATCAAGGACATGCCGGGCACCAAGGTCACAACGTATCAGGATTACTCGACCTTACTGGCCGACGTGCGCGCCGGGCGCATTGACCTGGGCATCGTGGACCCGCCCAGCATCATCTACCAGATCCAGACCAAGAACATTCCGGGCGTGAAGCTGGACACCGGCTATCAGCCGCAACGCAAGTGGCAGGTCGGCATGGCGGTGCAGAAGGGCAACGCCGCGCTCCTGGAAGCGGTCAACGCCGCGTTGGCCGAGATGCGGAAAAACGGGGAAATGGCGGCGATCGGGAAGAAGTGGGGCGTGTCCGAGCTGATCAGCAAGTAAGCGCCGCAACGGCACGGATAAGGAGCACGACTTGGATCTCGCTACGCTGCGTATGTACCTGACCCCTTTGGCCCAGGGCACGGTCTGGACTTTGGCGCTGTTTTTCTGTTCGGCTTTCCTGGCGGTGGCGTTGGGCCTGGTCGTCTGCTTGTGCCGCTTGTCGCCTTCGCGGCTGTTGAGCCGCGGGGCGCGCTTCTATATTGAAGTGATACGGGGCACGCCGCTGCTGCTGCAATTGTTCTACATCTACTACGGCCTGCCCGAGATGGGGGTGGTGATCAACGGTTTCGTGGCCGGCGTGCTGGGCCTGACGTTGAACTTCGGCGCCTATCTGGCCGAGCTGTTCAGAAGCGGCATCCAGTCGGTGGATACCGGCCAGTACGAAGCGGCCCGCGCGCTGGGCTTGCGCAAGGTGCAGCGGCTGCGCCGCATCGTGCTGCCGCAGGCGTTGCGAACGGTGTTTCCCGCGCTGGGAAATTATGCGCTGGTGCTGATCAAGGAAACGTCGCTGGTCGCCGTCATCAGCGTGTACGAACTGATGCGGGCGGGCGAGATGCTGGCCGGCGCGACGTTCCAGGCGCTGACGGTCTACACGATGGTGGGCGTTATCTACTTCGCTATGTGCAGCGTGCTGTCGTATCTGTTCCGGCGTTCCGAGAAGCGTCTGACCGTGCCGGGCTACTGGAGCGGCGCCGGCGAGAACCACGATATTTCCAAGGCCTGACACGATGAACGCAATGAATGCCGTAGCTCCCATCATCACCATGCAGGGTGTCAGCAAATGGTATGGCGACTTCCAGGTGCTGGACAATCTGGCGCTGGAAGTGTCGCCCGGAGAAAAGCTGATCCTCTGCGGCCCGTCCGGTTCGGGCAAGTCCACGACGATTCGCCTGCTGAACCGGCTGGAAGAGCACCAGAAGGGCCGCATCGTGGTCGATGGGATTGAACTCAACGAAGACGTGAAGAACATCGAGCGCATCCGCGCGGAAGTGGGCATGGTGTTCCAGCACTTCAACCTGTTCCCGCACCTGACGGTGCTGGAGAACTGCACGCTGGCGCCCTTGCTGGTCAAGGGCGTGCCGGCGGACGAGGCCCGGTCACGCGCGATGGACTATCTGGAACGGGTGCGGATTCCGCAGCACGCGGACAAGTATCCCGGCCAGTTGTCCGGCGGCCAGAAGCAGCGGGTGGCGATCGCACGGGCCTTGTGCATGCAGCCCAAGATCATGCTGTTCGACGAGCCGACGTCCGCCCTGGACCCCGAGATGGTCAAAGAGGTGCTGGACACGATGGTCGCGTTGGCCAGGGACGGCATGACCATGGTTTGCGTGACCCATGAAATGGGGTTTGCGCGGGAAGTAGGCGACCGGGTCGTGTTCATGGACCAGGGCGCCATCGTCGAGGCCGATACGCCCCAGAATTTCTTCAGCGCGCCCCGTTCAGAGCGGGCGCAGGCGTTTCTGGGGCAGATCCTGGGCTGAGCGCGCCCAGGCGGTTCCGCTAATTCCGGCTGGCGGAACACCAAAGCGCGGGCGCGGGAATGGTTCCATCCCCGCAAGCGGAACTGGCTCTATCGTGTTTTTGATACGCTACCTATCATGCATATCAGGCGGGCGCGCATGCGCCCGCATCGCCATTTGAAAACGACTAGGGAAAATCATGAACGGCGCTGACAGTCTTTGCGACACCTTGCTGGCCAACGATGTGGACGTTTGCTTCGCCAACCCGGGCACGTCCGAAATGCACTTTGTGGCGGCGTTGGATCGCAAGCCCAAGATGCGCTGCGTGCTGGGCCTGTTCGAAGGCGTGGTGACGGGGGCGGCGGACGGCTATGCGCGCATGGCCGACAAGCCGGCCGCCACCTTGCTGCACCTGGGCCCGGGCCTGGGCAACGGCCTGGCCAACCTGCACAACGCCAAACGCGCCCGCACGCCCATGGTCAACATCGTGGGTGACCATGCCACGTATCACGTGCAGTACGACGCACCGCTGACCAGCGACGTTGAAGGCGTGGCGCGCCCGATGTCGCACTGGGTCAAGCGCACGATGGCCGCCGCCGAGGTGTCCGGGGACGCCGCCGAAGCGATCGGCGTGGCGCGCCGGTCGCCGGGCAATATCGCGACCTTGATTCTTCCCGCCGACGCGGCCTGGACGGACTTGCCGGACAATGCGCCGGCACCGGTGCAAGTGAAGGACGCGGCCCTGGCCCTGACGTCGCACGACGCCGTGCGCGCCGCTGCCGCCGCGATCCGCTCGGGCGAGACCACCGTGCT
This sequence comes from Achromobacter marplatensis, assembly GCF_049060505.1. Taxonomy (GTDB): domain Bacteria; phylum Pseudomonadota; class Gammaproteobacteria; order Burkholderiales; family Burkholderiaceae_B; genus Achromobacter; species Achromobacter marplatensis_A. The sequence goes on along the minus strand of NZ_JBMGRB010000011.1, from coordinate 170,049 downwards.
GATGCTGGGCGGGGCCGCGCTGCGAGAGCGCGCGCTGGAGGCCGCCGGCCGCATCGCGCGCGCCACCGGTGTACGCCTGATGTCGGAAACGTCCAACCGCCGTATCGAACGTGGCGGCGCCCGCACGCCGGTTGATCGCCTGCCGTATCCGATCGACCTGGCGGTGGCCAAGCTGAAGGACGTCAAGCACCTGGTGCTGGCGGGCGCCAAGGCGCCGGTGGGCTTCTTCGCGTATCCGGGCAAGCCCAGCCTGCTGGCGCCACCCGACAGCAACCAGGTCGTGCTGGCGACCGCCGAACAGGATCTGGCGCAGGCGCTGGAATGGCTGGCCGACGAACTGGGCATTGCCGCGGATGCGCCGCGCTTGGCCACGCCGGCCGCCAATTACGAAGTGCCGTCGTCGGGCAAGCTGACGGGCGCCGCCGTGAACATCCTGGTCGCGCACACCTTGCCCGAACAAGCCATCGTGTGCGATGAGTCCATCACGCAGGGCCGCGAGTTCCCCATCTACAGCGCCAGCAGCGCGCCGCACGACTGGCTGATGCTGACCGGTGGCGCGATCGGCATTGGCCTGCCGTTGGCAACCGGCGCCGCCGTGGCGTGCCCGGACCGCAAGGTCATCACGCTGCAAGCCGACGGCAGCGGCATGTACACGCTGCAGGCGCTGTGGACGCAAGCGCGCGAGAACCTGAACTGCCTGACGGTGATCTTGGCCAACCGCTCCTACGCCACGCTGCATGGCGAAATGAAGAACGTGGGCGTGAAGGAACCGGGCCGCAACGCGCGCCGCATGCTGGACCTGGAAGAACCCTTCCTGGACTGGACGCACCTGGCGCGCGGCATGGGCGTGGAGGCGATCAGCGTCGATACGGTGGAAGGGTTTGCCCGCGCGCTGGCCGACGGCCTCAAGCGCCGCGGCCCATTCCTGATCGAAGCGATCATCTAAAGGCGATTCACGCTGGGCCGGGTCGTGTCGACACGGCCTAGACGCCCAGATAGCGCGTCAGCTGCTCCGGTTGCCGGGCCAGCGACGCGCTGTCGCCATCTTGCACGATCAACCCTTTTTCCATCACCAGGCAACGGTCGGTGTGTTCCAGCACCGCGCGGTAGTTGCGGTCCACGATCAAGGCCGACATGCCGGTGGCGCGGATCTGTCGGATGATCTTCCAGATCTCGGTCACGATCAGGGGCGCCAGCCCTTCGGTGGCTTCGTCCAGGATCAGCAGGTCGGGGTTGGTCATCAACGCCCGGCCAATGGCCAGCATCTGCTGTTCGCCGCCCGACAATTGCTGGCCGCCGTGCCCCAGCCGTTCCCGCAGCCGTGGAAAGGTGTCCAGCACGCGCGAGTACGTCCATTCCTGTCCGCCCCGCACGCCGGGACGCGCCGCCACTTGCAGGTTTTCGCGCACATTCAGATTGGGAAAGATGCCGCGCCCTTCGGGCACATACGCCAAGCCCAACCGCGCAATCGTGTGGGGTTGGGCATGCGTGCAGTCCCGGCCGCCGATCCGCACGAGACCCTGCGCGCTTTTTACCTGACCCATCAGGCTGCGGATCAGCGTGGTCTTGCCCATGCCATTGCGCCCGACCAGCCCCACGGATTCGCCCGGCGCGATGTGCATGTCCACGCCGCGCAGCACATGGCTGGCGCCGTAGTACACGTGCAGGCCGCCGGCTTCGATCAGTGCTTGCATGGCACGCCTCCTTGCGCATCCACGCGCAGGTCTTCGCCCAGGTAAGCCGTGCGCACTTCCGCGTTGGCGCGGATCTGCGCTGGCGTGCCGCTGGCGATGGCGGTGCCGTTGACCATCACGGTGATGGTTTCGGCGATGCGGAACACGGCGTCCATGTCGTGCTCCACCAGCAGAATCGCGTGGCCCGGCTTCAGTGTCTGGAGCAGGTCAAGGATACGGTCCGTTTCTTCGGGGCCCATGCCGGCCAGCGGTTCGTCCAGCAGCAGCACCTGCGGTTCGCCCGCCAGGCACATGGCGATTTCCAGTTGACGCTTGCGGCCATGGGGTAGCAGGCCGGCGGCGCGCGTGGCGTCGTCGGCCAGCCCCGTGCGCTCCAGCGCGTGGCGCGCCAGCTCGGCGCTGCGCCGGCAATCCGAGGCCTGCCGCCACCAGTGCCAGAAGCGCTGGCGGCTGGCTTGCGCCGCCAGCCGGCAGTTCTCGAACACGCTGAGTTCGGGAAACAAGGTGGACCGCTGATAGCTGCGCCCAAGCCCGGCGCGTGCCCGTTCGGGCTGGCGCCACGCCGTGATGTCGCGTCCGCCCAGCATGACCTGGCCGCTGCTGGGTGCCAGCTCTCCTGACAGAATGTTGATCAGCGTGGACTTGCCCGCGCCGTTGGTGCCGATGACGGCATGCACCTGGCCGCGGGCCAGGCCCAGCGAGACACCGTTGACGGCCGTCAGGCCGCCGAAGCGGCGCGTAACGGCGGATGCGGCAAGCAGAAGGTCAGACATGGGGTTCCCCCTGGATCGGAAGGCGGGCCGTGGCGTGGGCGGCGCCGCCCGCGGGCGCGGCGGCGCGTGAGCCTGCCGCCCGCGCTTCGCGGCGCTGGCGCCATTGCGCGGGCAGTCCGGCGATGCCGTTCGGCAATATCGCCACCAATGCGATGATGGCGAGGCCTAGCGGCAGGTGCCAGTGACGGGCGTAGTCGCCGAACAGCGCCTGTGACTGGAACAGTTCCTGCATCAGCACCAGCGCCACGGTGCCCATCACGGCGCCGCCCAGGCTGGCCATGCCGCCCAGGATCACCATCAGCAGCACCAACCCGGATTGTTCCCAGGCCAGCAGCTCGGGCGTAACGAAGCCGTCCTTCAGCGCGAACAAAAAACCCGCCAGGCTGGCCAGCGTGGCGCCCACGACATACGCGGTCAGCTTGTAGGGATAGGTGGAATAGCCCGCCGCCCGCATGCGCTGTTCATTGATGCGGATGCCGGCCAGCGCCGCGCCGAATGGTGAGCGCCGCAGCAGCGTCAGGAACCCCCAGCAAAGCGCCAGACAGGCCAGCACGAAGTAATAGAAAGTTGTTGCGTTGCTCAGGTCGAACGGCACTTGGCCGCCGATTGACAGCTCGGGCCGGAAGTACAGGTAGATGCCGTCGCTGCCGCCGCCGATCTTCGTATCGTGGAACACGTAGTACGCCATTTGCGCGAACGCCAGCGTCACCATGATGAAGTACACGCCGCGCGTGCGCAGCGCCAAGGCGCCGGTAACCGCGGCGTAGGCTGCCGCCGCAAGCAAGGCTGCGGGCAGCAGCCACCAGAGGCTGGCCGCTTCCGATTCGGGCGACAGCAACGCCGCCGCATAGGCGCCGATGCCGAAGAAGGCCGCGTGCCCCAGGCTGACCAGCCCCGCGCCGCCGACCAGCAATTGCAGGCTTAGCGCGAAGATGGCGTAGATCATGACCTTGATCGCCAGGCCGGTGTAGTAGTCGCTGCCGCTCCAGGCGAAGGCGGCCAGCGCCAACAGCGTCACGAAGGGAAGCAGTCTGGTCATGGCTTGAACAGCCCTTCGGGCTTGCAAAGAAGGATGAAGGCCATCAGCAGGTAGACGAGCACCCCCGCCGCCGACGGGAATAGCACCTGTCCGAAGGTCTCGACAAAGCCCACCAGCATCGCAGCCAGGAACGCGCCGCGAATGGATCCGATGCCGCCGATCACCACCACCACGAAGCAGATGATCAGCACGCCGTTACCCATGCCGGGATACACCGACGACACGGGCGCGGCGATGGTGCCGGCCAGCGCGGCCAACGCCACGCCCGCCGCGAACACCAGGCGGTACAGCTTGTTGACGTCGATGCCCAGCGATCCCGTCATTTCGCGGTTGCTGGCGCCCGCGCGCAGCATCATGCCCAGCCGCGTGCGTGAAATCACCCAGTACAGCAGCAGCGCCACCGCGATGCCTACCGCCGAGATGAACAGCCGATAGACGGGATACGTCATCACGCCGCCCAGCGAAAGGCTGCCCTGTAGCCAGGCGGGCAGCGGCACGCCGTGCACGTCGTTGCCGACCAGGATGCTGCGCAGTTCCTCGAACACCAGGATCAGGCCATAGGTCATCAGCACCTGCTGCAGGTGGTTGCGGTGGTACAGGTAGCTGAAGAATGCCGCTTCCAGGAAATAGCCCAACACGGCGGCCAGCGCCACGCAGACGACAAGCGTCGCGACAAAGCCGCCGCCCAGCCAGCGGTCGACCACCGGGCCCAGCGCGAACGCCATGTAGGCGCCAATCATGTAGAAGCTGCCATGGGCAAGATTGATGATGCCCATGATGCCGAAGATCAGCGTGAGTCCGCTGGCCACCAGGAACAGCAGCAAGCCGTACTGGAAAGCGTTCAGGCTTTGGATGAGCAGGATGCTGATGTCCATGGGGCCTCCTTGTGGCGACGTGGCGTCAGAGCTTGCAGCCGCGGGCCGGGTCGGCCAGCTTCTTGATGGCGACGTCGACAACCTTGTTCTCCAGCCCGTCCACGCGGCGCAGGTAGATGTCCTGCACCGGGTTGCCGGCCGCGGACAAGGTGAAGGGGCCGCGCGGGCTGTCCACCGTGGCGCCGCGCATGGCGGTGCGGAAGTCGGCCTTCTTGGAGAAGTCGCCCTTGACGGCGGACAGGCCCGACTGCATCAGCTGCGCGGCGTCATAACCCTGCACGGCATACACGTCTGGCTGCGCGTTGTAGTTTTTGGCGTAGTCGGCACGGAAGGCGTTGTCGCGCGGCGTATTCAGGCCGTCGGCATAGTGCAGCGTGGTCAGCAGGCCTTGCGCGGACGCGCCTTGCGCCTGCAACGTGCCGTCCGTCAGGAAGCCCGACCCGTACAGCGGGATGGTCTTTCCCAGGCCGGCGGCGTGATAGTCCTGCACGAATTTCACCGCGCCGCCGCCTGCGAAGAACGTGAATACCATGTCGGGCTTGGTGGCGGCGATTTCGGTCAGCAGCGACTGAAACTCCACGTTGGGGAACGGCAGGCTTAGTTCCTTGACCACCTTGCCGCCCGCTTTCTCGAAGCCTTCCTTGAAGCCCCCGATCGCCTCGTCGCCCGCGGCGTATTTCCAGGTGATGGTGACGGCCGTCTTGTGGCCCTTGGCGAAGGCGACGGGCCCCATCGCATACGCGGGCTGCCAGTTGGTGAACGACGTGCGGAAAATGCCGGGGCCGCACAACGGGCCGGTGATGGCGTTGGCGCCGGCGTTCGTCACGATGAGCGTGGTGTCGCTGTCTTTGGCGGCTTTCGCCAGCGCCATCGCCACGCCCGAATGCACGGTGCCGATCAGCACGTCGACCTGGTCGCGTTTGATCAGGCGGTTGGCGTTTTCCGCGGCCTTGGCGGGGTTGGACTCGTCGTCCACCTTGAAGTATTCGATCTCGCGCCCGCCCAGCTTGCCGCCTTGCTCGGCGACGTACAGCTTGAAGCCGTTTTCGATGGCGTTGCCCAGCGCGGCGTAGGTGCCGCTATAGGGCAGCATGAAGCCGACTTTAAGCTTGTCGGCGGCTTGCGCGCCGCCGGCGGCGAACGTCAGGGCCGCGGCGATCGCGGCCCGGGTCAGGGCGTGGTTCATGGTTTGTCTCCGTGCTTGTCATGGGCTGGCGTCAAGGCCGGCCGGGTTTGTCCAACGCGCCGATGAAATCGGCGACGGCCTGGATAACAATGGCGGGCTGGTCCTTGTGCGGCGAATGGCGGCAGTCGGGAATTTCCAGCAGCACGGTTTGCGGCGCATGGCGGCGGATGCCGCGTATCTGCGCCAGCGAACCGTACTCGTCGTCCACGCCCTGGATCGCCAGCACGGGGCAGACGATGCGGGGCAGATAATCTTCGATGTTCCAGCGGCGGAAATCGGGGTTCAGCCAGATGTCGTTCCAGCCCCAGAACGCCGAATCCACGTCTGCGTGATAACGGGCCAGCCGGCTGCGCAGGTCCGTGTCCAGATAGGCCTGGCGCGCCAGTGCGATGTTCGCGACCGTCACGTCTTCGACGAACGTGTGCGGCGCGGCTACCACGACGCCCGCGACGGCGTCCGGGTGCATGGCGGCATATAGCAGCGCGATTGATCCGCCGTCGCTATGGCCGAACAGCGCCGGCTTGTCGCGGCGCGCGTCCACGCCCAGGGCGGCGAACAAGGCCGGCAGCACGTCGCGCGCCTCGCGGTGCATGAAGTCCACCGGCCACTTTTCCTGCGGCGGACGCGGCGTGGACTGCCCGTAGCCATAACGCGATACGACCAGCCCGCGGCATCCGGCGGCTTCGCAAACCTGCGCCGGCCAGTCCTTCCACATCGCGACCGACCCCAGGCCTTCGTGCAGGAACACCAGCAACGGCGCCGTGGCGCGCTCGGGCGCAATCCACAGGCATTCCAGGCGCAGCGGCCGGCCGGCGGCGTCGACCTCCGCGAAGGCCGGGCGCAGGCTTGGCGTGCTGATGGCCGCCGCGCCGTTCACAGCGTCGCCTCTTCCAATTGGCGCAGACGGAACCGCTGGATCTTGCCCGTGGCGGTCTTGGGAAGCTCTTCGGTGAAATTGATCTGGCGTGGATACTTGAAGGGCGCAAGATGTTGCTTCACATAGTTTTGCAGCGCGGCGCCCGTGCTGGCGTCCGGTTCGAAGCCGGGGCGCAGCACGACGTAGGCCTTGGTCTTGACCAGCCCGTCGTGGTCCGGCACGCCGATCACGGCGGCTTCCAGCACGGCCTCGTGCTGCACCAGGATGTTCTCGACTTCCACCGGCGACACGTACTGGCCGCTGACCTTGATCATGTCGTCGCTGCGGCCCGCATAGGTGTAGTAGCCGTCGGCATCGCAGGTGTATTTGTCGCCGCTTTTCAGCCAGTCGCCCAGAAAGCACTGGCGCGTCTTGTCACGGTTATTCCAGTACATCAGCGCGGCGCTGGGGCCTTTGATGTAGAGGTCGCCGATGGCGCCGGGTTCGACCGGCGCGCCGTTTTCGTCGCGCAATTGCACTTCGTAGCCGGGCACGGGTTTGCCGGTGGTGCCGTAGCGCAACTGCCCGCTTTGGTTCGAAATGAAGATGTGCAGCATCTCGGTCGAGCCGATGCCGTCCAGGATTTCACAGCCGAAATGCCGCGTGAAGCGTTCGCCGATGTCGCGCGGCAGCGCTTCGCCTGCCGACGTGCAGACCCGCATCGCCACTTGCGAGCGCGGCGGCAGGTCGGGCGATGCCAGCATGCTGGCGTACAGCGTGGGCACGCCGTAGAACACGGTAGGGCGATGCTTGGTCAGGCGCTGGAAGACGGCTTGCGGCGTGGGGCGTTCGCCCATCAGCACCACGGTCGCGCCGACTGACAGGGGAAATGTCAGGCCATTGCCCAGCCCATAGGCAAAGAACAGCTTGGCCGCCGAGAACACCACGTCGTCTTCGCGGATGCCCAATACCGGCTTGGCATAGAGTTCGGCCGTGTGCCACAGGTTGCCGTGCGTGTGGACCACGCCTTTGGGCTTGCCCGTGGAACCGGAGGAATACAGCCAGAAGGCGATTTCGTCGGACAGCGTGCGCACGGCGGGCGCGATCGGCGCGGCGGCCAAAAGCGTTTCGAATTCATGGGCAGGGGCGGGCAGGGCGCCGGTGGGCTGGGACACCACGATGTGTTCGGCGTCGGCCGGCGCCTGAGCCAGCGCCGTCTGCAAGACGGGCAATAGCGCACCCGAAACGAACACGGCGCGCACACGGCTGTGCGTCAGGATGTAGGCGTAGTCGTCCGCCGTCAGCAGGGTGTTTACCGCCACGGGCACCACGCCAGCATGCAGCGCGCCCAGGAACACGACGGGCCAGTCGGCCGTGTCTTGCATCAGCAGCAAAATGCGCTCTTCTCGGCGCAGCCCCAGTTGGCGCAGGGCGCCCGCCATGCGGGCTACCCGTTCGGCCAGTTCGCCATAGCTCAGCTGGCGGGTGTCGTCGATATAGGCCGGCTTGGCGGCCCGGGGCGCGTTCAGCGCGGCCAGGTAACTGGCGAAATTCAGTTCGGCGGGGCAGGTGTTCACGGTTGTCTCCTGATGTCCTGGTGGGCGGGCCATGGCGCTGTTTTTTTTCCGCTGCACCGTGTCAAGGCACGGCGTGCGGGGTTATTGGGCGCGGGGGCGAGGGCCTAGCTGTCGGGCCGCGTGAATTCAATGGCGCCGCCGGGCAGCAGGTACAGCACCAGCGCGCGCCCTTGCGTGACGGTCGGGCGGTGCGCGGTGCCGGGGCCGTAGACCAGCCAGCCGGCGCCGTGTCCGTCGAACCGCGCGTCGGCGGTCAGCGGCATGATCAGATCGATTTCCCCGTTGGGATGGGCGTGGTGGGGGCCCGCCAGGTCGTCCATGTCGACGACGTCCACCGAACAGCCGGCCAGGTCTTCGGCGGGCTTGATGACACGGCCATAGCGGATGCCGCCGCCTTCCCGGTTGCACATCCAACCGTCGGCCACGCCCTGTTTACAGGCGGCGAAGATGTTCTGGTACAGGGCGCTTTGCGGGCCGGCTTCGCGGTTCAGCCGCGCCGCCAGCCCATCGTCCAGCGGCTGGCCCGACAGCAGGCGCGTGGCCTCGCGCATCAGGGCATGGAATTGATCTGGCGTGCTCACCGGGACTCCTCCTTTACACTGTCGGCGCCTGAGATGCGGCATGAAATCAAGTGCTGCTTTTTTGCACACCTAGGCGGCTCGGAACTGCTTTGAGGAAAAATAGTGCTTCCATCGAATTGGGTCAAGCACTATAGTGCATAAAACTAGGCTTATCAGGGTATTTGCGGAGTCAGCCAAAACATGAATCAAGCGCTAGACGCGGCGCCATCCGAACCCAGGCGGGAAGCTTTCCTGGTGGCATTGGGCGAGCGGGTGCGCCGCCTGCGGGCCATACGCGGCATGACGCGCAAGGGCCTGTCCCAGGTCACCGGCGTGTCCGAGCGCCATTTGGCCAATCTCGAGCACGGCGTGGGCAACGCCTCGATCCTGGTGCTGTTGCAGATCGCCCGCGCGTTCAACTGCGCGCTGGCCGAACTGGTCGGCGACGTCACCACCGAATCGCCCGACTGGCTGCTGATCCGGGAATTGCTTAGCGGCCGCACGGAATCCGACCTGCAGCGGGCCCGCGAGGCCCTGACCCAGCTGTTCGGCGTGGGGGCGGGCGCGCAACGTCCCAACCGCACCCAGCGCGTGGCGCTGATCGGGCTGCGCGGCGCGGGCAAATCCACGCTGGGGCAGATGCTGGCCGACGACTTGGGTTACCCCTTTGTCGAGCTGAACCGCGAGATCGAACGCGTGGCCGGGTGCAGCATCCTGGAAATCCATAATCTCTACGGTCCCAACGCCTACCGCCGCTACGAACGCCGCGCGCTGGAAGAGGCCGTGCAGATCTATCCGGAAATGGTGCTGGCCACGCCCGGCGGGCTGGTCTCGGAACCCGCCACGCTGAATCTGCTGTTGGCACATTGCTATACGGTCTGGTTGCGCGCGACGCCCGAAGAACACATGGGGCGGGTGATGGCCCAGGGGGACTTCCGGCCCATGTCGGGCAACAACGAAGCGATGTCCGACCTGAAGCGCATCCTGGCGGGGCGCGAAGCGTTCTACGCCAAGGCGGACCTGACCTGGGTGACCAGCAATCTAGAGGTCCAAGAGAGCTTCGCCGGTTTGCGTACCCAGGTCCGCAAAGCCTGCGGCCTGCCGTTATAGCTGCTTGTATCGGCGAAGCCGGCCTTGCCCGGCGGCCGCCGCACCGACGATGCCCATGAAGGCCGCCCGACGAGGCGGCCATTTCACGTCTGGCGGCTGGCCCGGACGTTGACATCCAATCTGCACTTTTATGCATATCCTGCTTGACGCGTATTTTCTCCTGCACTAATCTGCACAATAATTCATGTGATGCAGTATTTTTCCTGTCCAGCAGGGCGTATGAGGAGACACACTATGAGCAGCACCATCAACCGGGTCGATTTCCGGACGCAACCCGAGCGCTACCGCCATTGGCGCCTGACGTTCGACGGCCCGGTCGCCACGCTGGCCATGGATGTGGCCGAAGACGGCGGCCTGCGTCCGGGCTACAAGCTGAAGCTGAACTCCTACGACCTGGGCGTGGATATCGAGCTGCATGACGCCTTGCAGCGCATCCGCTTCGAACATCCCGAAGTGCGCAGCGTGGTCGTGACCAGCATGAAAGACCGCATTTTCTGTTCCGGCGCCAATATCTTCATGCTGGGCCTGTCCTCGCACGCCTGGAAGGTCAACTTCTGCAAGTTCACCAATGAAACCCGCAACGGCATTGAAGACGCCAGCCGCCACAGCGGCCTGAAATTCATCGCGGCGCTCAATGGCGCTTGCGCCGGTGGCGGGTATGAATTGGCGTTGGCCTGCGACGAAATCCTGCTGGTCGATGACCGCTCGTCTTCCGTGGCACTGCCCGAAGTGCCACTGCTGGGCGTGCTGCCCGGCACGGGCGGCCTGACCCGCGTGACCGACAAGCGCCGAGTGCGCCACGATCACGCCGACATCTTCTGCACGCTGGTCGAAGGCGTGCGCGGCCAGCGCGCCAAGGACTGGCGGCTGGTGGACGATGTGGTGAAGCCCGCGCGCTTCGAGGCTGCCGTGCGCGAACGGGCGCTGGCGCTGGCCGAAGGCAGCGACCGGCAACCCGGCGAGCAGGGCATTGCGTTGACGCCACTGCAGCGCACCGAAAGCGCGGACCGTCTTTCATACCAATACGTCGACATCCAGCTGGACCGGGAAAAGCGCCAGGCCACTTGGACCGTGCGCGCCCCGCAAGGCCCCGTGCAATCCGAGTTGGCGGACATCATTGCCGCCGGCGCCGCCTGGTGGCCCCTGCAAATGGCGCGCGAACTGGACGATGCCATTTTGTCCATGCGCACCAATGAGCTGGATATCGGCACCTGGGTCCTGAAGACGGAAGGCGATGCGGACGCCGTGCTGGCCGCCGATGCCGCGCTGCAACGTCATGCCGGCCATTGGTTCGTGCGCGAAACCGCCGGCATGCTGCGCCGCACGCTGGCGCGCCTGGATGTGACCTCGCGCAGCTTGTTCGCCTTGATCGAGCCGGGCTCCTGCTTCGTCGGCACCTTGTTGGAACTGGCGCTGGCCGCGGACCGCAGCTACATGCTGGACAGCGAAGACGAATCCGCGCCCGCCCAGATCGTGGTGGGCGAACGCAACTTCGGCGCCTATCCGCTGGTGAACGGCCAAAGCCGCCTGCAGCGCCGCTTTTACGAAGAGGCCGCGCCGCTGGAAGCCGTGCGCGCGCGCGCCGGGCAACGCCTGTCGGCCGTCGATGCGCTGGCCCTGGGGCTGGTGACCTTCGCGCCCGACAGCATCGATTGGGACGACGAAGTGCGGATGATGCTGGAGGAGCGTCGCGCGTTGTCGCCCGATGCCCTGACCGGCCTGGAGGCGAACCTGCGCTTCGGCGGCAAGGAAACGATGGAGACCCGCATCTTCGGCCGCCTGACCGCGTGGCAGAACTGGATTTTCAACCGTCCCAACGCGGCCGGCGACAAGGGCGCGCTGAAGCTTTACGGCAAGGGCGAACAGGCCGCGTTCGACTGGAACCGGGTCTGATAAAGAACAAGGAGCGAGACAATGTCTGGAATCAACTACACCGATAAGATCCCCAATAACGTCAACCTGTCCGGCGACCGCACCTTGCAACGCGCGTTGGAACATTGGCAGCCGAACTACCTGCAATGGTGGCAGGACATGGGGCCCGACGGCTCGCACGGCTTCGATGTCTACCTGCGCACCGCGGTCAGCGTCGAGCCCGATGGCTGGGCCAACTTCGACCACGTCCGCATGCCCGATTACCGCTGGGGCATCTTCCTGGCGCCGCAGGACGGACAGCGCAAGATCCATTTCGGCGAGAACATGGGGCGCGACGTCTGGCAGGACGTGCCAGGCGAACACCGTGCCAACCTGCGCCGCATCATCGTCACGCAGGGCGACACCGAACCGGCTTCGATCGAACAGCAGCGCCACCTGGGACTGACCGCGCCGTCGCAGTACGACCTGCGCAACCTGTTCCAGATCAACGTCGAAGAAGGGCGCCACTTGTGGGCGATGGTGTACCTGCTGCACCGCTACTTCGGCCGCGACGGACGCGAAGAGGCCGATGCGCTCTTGCAGCGCAGTTCGGGCGATTCCGACAACCCGCGCATTCTGGGCGCGTTCAACGAGAAGACACCGGACTGGCTGGCCTTCTACATGTTCACCTACTTCACCGACCGCGACGGAAAATTCCAGTTGTGCGCGTTGGCCGAATCCAGTTTCGATCCCCTGGCCCGCACCACCAAGTTCATGCTGACCGAAGAAGCGCACCACATGTTCGTGGGCGAATCGGGCATCTCGCGCGTGATCCAGCGCACCTGCGAAGTGATGAATCAACTGAAGACGGATGACCCGGAAAGCGTGCGTGCCGCTGGCGTGATCGACCTGCCGACCATCCAGCGCTACCTGAACTTCCACTACAGCGTCACCATTGACCTGTTTGGCGCGGACCAATCGTCCAACGCCGCGATCTTCTACGGCTCGGGGCTGAAGGGCCGCTACGAGGAATCCAAGCGCACTGACGACCACCAACTGAAGCACGACACCTATCGCGTGCTGACCGTGAACAACGGCAAGCTGAATGAGATTGAAGTGCCCATGCTGAACGCCTTGAACGAAGTGCTGCGCGATGACTTCATCCGCGATTCCGTGGCCGGCATCGGGCGCTGGAACAAGGTCATCGAGAAAAGCGGCATTCCGTTCCGTCTGCATGTGCCGCACAAGGCGTTCAACCGCCAGATCGGCACCTTGGCCGGCATCCGCATGTCGCCCGAAGGCGAGATCCTGTCGGAAACCCAATGGCAGGCCAACAGCCACAAGTGGCTGCCCACGCCGGAAGACCGCGCATTTGTCGCGTCGCTGATGGGACGCGTCACGGAACCCGGCAAGTTCGCCAACTGGATCGCGCCCCCCGTCATGGGCATCAACCGCCAGCCCGTGAATTTCGACTACGTCCGTTTCAACTAAGGCGACAGGGCGGCGTGCTGGCACGCCGCCCGCCAGCGCATTGGGAAGACTGCGATGAACGCCCCACTACCCGTACAAGTGCTGAAGCAGCATCTGATCGACCCCGAGATCTGCATCCGCTGCAACACCTGTGAAGAGACCTGCCCGGTCGACGCGATCACCCACGACTCGAACAATTACGTGGTGGACCCCGATATCTGCAACGGCTGCATGGCGTGCGTGCCGCCATGCCCCACGGGGTCGATCGACAACTGGCGGCTGGTGCTGCGCGCCGACGCGTATTCGGTGCAAGATCAACTGGGCTGGGAGGAACTGCCGCAGGAAAAGGCGTTGCCGGCAACGCCCGATATCGGCGGCGGCGTGGAAGCCGCCGCGGCCGTGCCCGATGCCGCCGCCGCGCCCTCTCCAGCGCCTGCCGCATCGTTTTCGCAGGCCGGCGCGTCGGTCCCGCCGTGGTCCGCGGCGCACCCCTACGTCAACCTGTACACGCACAAGACGCCGATGACGGCCACCGTCGTGGGCAACTACCGCGTGACGGGCGCCGATACCGAAAGCGATATCCATCACATCGTGCTGGATTTCGGCGAACTGCCGTTTCCGGTGCTGGAAGGGCAATCCATCGGCATCCTGCCCCCGGGCGTCGATGCGCAGGGGCGGCCGCATCACGCGCGCCAGTATTCGCTTGCCAGCCCGCGCGATGGTGAACGCGCGGGCTACAACAACCTGTCGCTGACGGTCAAGCGCGTGACCGAAGACCACCAGGGCGCCGCCGCGCATGGGGTGTGTTCGAACTACCTGTGCGATCTGGCCAAGAACGACACCGTGCAGGTGATAGGCCCGTTCGGCCATACGTTCCTGATGCCGAACCATCCGCGTGCCAATCTGATCATGATCTGCACGGGCACGGGCTCCGCGCCGATGCGCGCCATGACCGAGCGCTACCGCCGCCGCATCGACACCGGAGAAAATGGCCGTTTGATGCTGTTTTTCGGCGCCCGCACCGAACGCGAACTGCCGTACTTTGGTCCGCTGATGAAGCTGCCTCGAGACTTCATCGACATCAACCTGGCGCTCTCCCGCGAACCGGGGCAACCCAAGCGTTACGTGCAGGACCTGATTCGCGAGCGCGGCGCCCAAGTGCGCGACCTTTTGTCAGACCGCAATACCTGCATTTACGTGTGCGGCCTGAAAGGCATGGAAGTCGGCGTGCTGGACGCCTTGCGCGATGTGACGATGCAATCGGGGCAGGATTGGTCTATCCTGCATGATGTGCTGCGCCGCGAAGGGCGCCTGCATTTCGAGACGTACTGAATCCTATAACTTGAGCGTGACACACGTGAAAAACGGCGCGCCATGGCGCGCCGTTTGCGTTGGTCAGGGGGAAAACCAAAGATGAAGTTCGCCGATTTCAAGGACGGCATGTTGATCAAGGCTGGCCCGGTCACCATCACCGAAGCCGAGATCCTGGAGTTCGCACGCAAGTTCGATCCCCAATGGTTCCATACTGACCCGCAACGGGCCGCCGAAGGGCGGTGGGGCGGGTTGATCGCCAGCGGCTGGCATACCTGCGCGCTGGCCATGCGCATGGCGGTGGACGCCGCCCTGCATGATTCCGAATCCTTCGGTTCCCCCGGCCTGGGCGAAGTGCGCTGGCGCACTCCGGTGCGACCAGGCGACACCTTGCGCCTGGAAGCGCGGGTCCAGGGCGCGCGCACGTCGTCCTCGCGTCCCGACCTGGGCATCATCACGTGGGCATGGACCGTCATCAACCAGCACGACGAAGGCGTGCTGGAATTAGACGCAACGAGCCTGTTCGACTTGTCAGGCGAGAACTAGGCGCGCCGCGCCGCGGTTTCGTCCCGCCGGTTCGTCCCGCGGGTTCCCCCCCCCGGGTCCGGGTTCACCCTTGGCGGCGCATCTACACCGTCAGCGGTTGACGCCCCGTTTCAGGATGCCCGCCGCGTCGGGGCCGACCGCCGTTTTCCATGCCTGGACCGAATCCGCCGCCGCGTCCCTCAGCGCACGGCGCACGGCGGACGGCACGGTGGTATTGATCGCCACGCCGTTCTTGCGCATGGTGGCGTAGTTCTGCTGCAAACGGCCCTCGATGCGCTTCCATTGCTCGGTTTCGGTTTGCGCCGCCGCCTGGTCGATGGCGCGCCGAGACTGCGCGTCCAGCGCCTGATACGCCTGCAGGTTCATCGTTGCAACTGAGATCGGCATCGCATAGTTGATCTCGGCGAAGTGGGGCAGGTGTTCCCAGAGCTTTCGTCCGGCCCCTCCATCGCCCGACGACAGCACCGCATTCACGTCGCCGGCCACGATGCGGGGCATGGCGTCGGCAAACGAAATGTTCTCCGCGCGGGCGCCGGCCTTGCGCATCACGTCCTGCGATGTGGCGTCATAGGTGCGGATGCTCAGGCCCTTCAGTGCCGTCAGGCCGTCGATCTTCTGTTTGGACCAGATGCCGGAAGCGGGCCACGGCGTGGTGTAGAGCAGCTTCTGTCCGTGGGCGGCCAGCAATTTTTCGTAGGCGGGCCGGGCGGCCTTGTTCAGGTTGCGCGCCTTGGACAGCGAGTCCGCCAGGAACGGCAGGGACGACACGCCGAACAAGGGATATTTCGTGGCCAGCGCGCCGGCGAACGCATCGCCGGCATCCACTTTTCGGGTTTCCACGGCGTCGATCATGTCGCCGGATTTGATGCCCTTGGACGCGTCGTAGCTGGCGTCGATCACCACGTTGCCTGCGGATTTCGCGCGGACCAGATCCGCGAAGGTAGACAGGCCTTGCCCCGGCATGGACGTCGCCGGGTATTCGGTGGTCATCGTCAGGGTCGTGACGGCATAGGCGCCATGGCCCACAAAGGTCAGGGCGATACCCGCCATCAGGCGGAGGGATAAGCGGACGTGCATTCGCGACTCCAGGTCGGGGAAAGTGCACAAAGCGTACGGCGTGTGCAAGCCCGCGCCTATACGGGCTAACGGCAATGCGGTCGGGCACGTGTCGCGGTCCCGCGCGTCCAAAGGCAAAAAAAACCGCCCCGAGGGGCGGTTTCTTATTGGCGATGGCCGGTCAGGCGATCAATAGAACGCCTGGATGCCGGTCTGTGCGCGGCCCAGGATCAGGGCGTGCACGTCATGGGTGCCTTCGTAGGTGTTGACCACTTCCAGGTTCACCAGGTGGCGGGCCACGCCGAACTCGTCGGAAATGCCGTTGCCGCCCAGCATGTCGCGGGCCAGGCGGGCGATGTCCAGCGCCTTGCCGCAAGAGTTGCGCTTCATGATGGACGTGATTTCGACGGCGGCGGTGCCTTCGTCCTTCATGCGGCCCAGACGCAGGCAGCCTTGCAGCGCCAGCGTGATTTCGGTCTGCATGTCGGCCAGCTTCTTCTGGATCAGCTGGTTGGCGGCAAGCGGGCGGCCGAACTGCTTGCGATCCAGCGTGTACTGGCGGGCCGTGTGCCAGCAGGCTTCAGCGGCGCCGACAGCGCCCCAGGCGATGCCGTAGCGGGCGGAATTCAGGCAGGTGAACGGACCTTTCAGGCCGGACACGCCAGGCATCATCTGGTCTTCCGAGATCTCGACTTCGTCCATGACGATTTCGCCGGTGATCGACGCGCGCAGGCCGACCTTGCCGTGGATGGCCGGGGCCGACAGGCCCTTCATGCCCTTTTCCAGGATGAAGCCGCGGATCTTGCCGTCGAACTCGCCGCCGACGCACTTGGCCCACACGACGAACACGTCGGCGATGGGGGAGTTGGTGATCCACATCTTGTTGCCGGAAACCTTGTAGCCGTCGGACGTCTTGACGGCGCGGGTTTCCATGCCGCCGGGGTCGGAACCGTGGTTGGGTTCGGTCAGGCCGAAGCAGCCGATCCATTCGCCGCGCGCCAGCTTGGGCAGGTACTTCTGCTTTTGTGCTTCGCTGCCGAATTCGTTGATCGGCACCATGACCAGCGACGACTGCACGCTCATCATCGAGCGGTAGCCGGAGTCGATGCGTTCGACTTCGCGGGCGATCAGGCCGTAGCTGACGTAGTTCATGCCAGCGCCGCCGTAGGCTTCGGGGATGGTGGCGCCCAACAGGCCGAGTTCACCCATTTCCGAGAAGATTTCCGGATCGGTCTTCTCGTTGCGGAAGGCGTTCAGCACGCGGGGGGCAAGCTTGTCCTGCGAATAGGCGTGGGCGGCGTCGCGCACCATGCGTTCTTCTTCGGTCAGTTGCTGGTCCAGCAACAGGGGATCTTGCCATTGAAAAGAAGGATTCGAGGACATGCTGGGTCTCCGCTATGGATTTCCGTATTCGGAATCTAGAAAGTTTAAACCTAAAATAATTCGGGCGGCAAGTTGGGGTTTGCACGGCAACGCGCAAGCGTGTTGCCGGCCGGGCCGCCCGCTCTGGTATCAGTGCTGGGCTTTGAGCGCCGCGTCGCGGATCTTTTCCAAGGTCGTCGACGGGGTAATGGTTTCCGGATCGATGAAGCAGTGCAGAATCGCCGGTTTGCCGCTGGCCAGCGCCCGTTCGAAAGCCGGACCGAACTGGTCGGTGGTTTCGACGCGTTCGCCGTGGCCGCCGAAGGCGCGCGCGTAATCGGCAAAGTCCGGGTTCTTCAGTTCGGTCGCGGACACGCGGCCGGGGTAGTGTTTTTCCTGGTGCATGCGGATGGTGCCGTACATGCCGTTGTCGATCAGCACCACGATGATGGGCAAGTCGTATTGGACGGCCGTGGCGAATTCCTGGCCGTGCATCAGGAAGCAGCCGTCGCCCGCGAAGCAAACGACCGTCTTGTCGGGCCACACGCGCTTGGCGCCAACCGCCGCCGGCAGGCCGTATCCCATCGAGCCCGACGTGGGCGCCAACTGCGTGCCGAAACGGGTGAAACGATGGAAGCGGTGCAGCCAGGTGGCGTAGTTGCCGGCGCCGTTGGTCATGATGGCGTCGGCCGGCAGCGTCTTTTCCAGATAGGCCATGACCTGGCCCATCTGCAGCGCGCCCGGGGTCGTGATGGTTTCCGGGTCGCTCCATTTCAGGTACGACTCGCGCATGGCTTGCGTGCCTTCTGCCCACACGGGTTTGGCGGGCGCCTTCAGGCCGGCCAATGATTCGGCGAACGCGGCGGGCGATGTGTTGATGGCCAGGTTGGCCCGGTACACGCGGCCAAGTTCGGCGGTGTCGGGATGCACATGCACCAGCTTTTGCTTCGGCACCGGGATGTCCAGCAGCGTGTAGGCCTGGCTGGGATTTTCCGACATGCGGCCGCCGACCAGCAGGATCAGGTCCGCGTCGGCTACGCGCTTGAGCAGCGCCGGATTGATACCCAGGCCCACGTCGCCGATGAAGCAGGGGTGATCGGCCGGGAACAGCATTTGGCGGCGGAAAGACACCGCGGTGGGCAGCGCATGGCGCTGCGCGAAGTCGGCGAACTGCTGCACGGCGCGCGCATCCCAGCGCGTGCCGCCCAGGATGGCGACTGGATTCTTGGCGTCGGCCAGCAGTTTTTCCAGATCGGCCAATTGGCCGGCCGTGGGGGCGGATTCGATCAATTCGTAACGCGGCGCGTCGGCCACCTTGGCGGCTTCGACCAGCATGTCTTCGGGCAGCGCGATCACGACGGGGCCGGGGCGGCCCGACGTGGCGATATGGAAGGCGCGCGAGATCAATTCGGGAATGCGTTCGACCTGGTCGATCTCGGTGACCCACTTGGCCTGGGTGCCGAACACGGCGCGGTAGTCCATTTCCTGGAAGGCTTCGCGTTCGCGCATGCCGCGTTCGATCTGGCCGACGAACAAAATCAGCGGTGTGGAATCCTGCTTGGCGATGTGCACGCCGGCCAGCGCGTTGGACGCGCCCGGGCCGCGGGTGACCATGCAGATGCCGGGTTCGCCGGTCAGCTTGCCATGGGCGTCGGCCATCATGGCCGCGCCGCCTTCCTGGCGGCACACCGTCACTTTGATATCCGCGTCGTGCAGGCCGTCCAGCACCGCCAGGTAGCTCTCGCCGGGAACGCAGAAAACGTGTTTGACGCCCTGGGCGACCAACTGGTCGACCAGAATGTGACCGCCAAGGCGGGAATCTTGCTGAGACATGGTGGGGTGTCGTGGATAGCCGAGGATAAGACTCCCGAGGATATGTGCCCTGGCCGCACAACGCAATTGATAAAATTGCACAATCTATTGATCCCCGGGCACGTAGTGCCCTGTTGCGCCGCCGCAAGCGGCGCGCCCGGCCCAGGCCGGTTTCAGGCTGTCCCCGCCCCATGAGAAACGGCATTCCCAATCTGAGCGCGCTGCAGGCGTTCGAAGCATCGGCCCGGCTGGGCAGTTTTTCCCGCGCGGCCGAGGAACTGTCCCTGACGCATAGCGCCGTCTATCGGCAGGTGGCCAGCCTGGAGTCGCGGCTGGGAGTGCAGTTGTTCACCCGGGTGCGGCGGCGAATCGTGCTGACGGACCACGGGGCGGAATACGCCGGCCGGATCCGTCACCATCTGGACCAGATCGAAAAAGACACGTTCGGGCTGGTCAGCCGTACCGGCATGGGCCGCAGCATCCATATCGCGGTGGTGCCCACGCTGGCCACGACATGGCTGATCCCGCGGCTGGCGGATTTCCAGCGGGAACACGCGGACATTACCGTGAGCTTGTCGGTGCGCACCTTGCCGTTCCAGTTCAAGGATCAGCCTTTCGACGGTGCGCTCTACCATGGCGATGGCCTGTGGCCCGGCACCCAGGGGGTGTTGCTGTTTCCCGAACGGGAATTGGTGCCGGTGTGCGCGCCCGAGCTTGCGGCCCGGGCGGCAATGGCAACGGACACCGGTGTCAGCGCGCTGGCCGGCATGACCCACCTGCATCTGGCGTCACGGCCGGACGCCTGGCGGCAGTGGTATGGCGCCAACAGTCATCTGTATGGTCCGCAGGCGGCGGGCGGGCCGCGCTACGAACTCTTCACCATGGTGATGGCGGCGGTGCAGGCCGGGCTGGGCGTCGGTTTGATGCCGCGCTTCCTGGCGCAGCCGGCGCTGGACCAAGGCACGCTCAAGATGCCGGTGCCGCAGTCGCTGACGGTCAGCCAGGGCTATTACTTTGGTTACCCGCAGCGCAGCGAACGTTCCGACGCGCTCAAGCTCTTCGAAAGCTGGCTGAAGTCGGCCGCCGCTGGCGTCGGGGAAAGGTGAGCCGCATGTCAGAACCCCGCCCGCCGCTGGCTTCCCAAGCCGATATCGACGCTTTCATCGACGCTGTCTGGCTAGAGGACGGCCTGTCGGCGAACACGCTGGCCGCCTATCGCCGCGACCTGACCGGGTTTGCGCGTTGGCTGGAAGACCCGCAGGCCTACGCCCGCGAAATGGCCGACCGCTACGGCGATGCCGGCAACGCCCTGCCAGCCCCGGGTCCCGCCAAACCCCTGAACGAGGCCCAGAAGGCCGACATCGAAGCCTGGTTTGCTTTTCGCCACGAAGAAACCCGCGCCACCACGGCCAACCGCCGGCTGGCCGCGCTGCGCCGCTTTTACGCCTGGGCCTTGCGCGAACATCGCGCCGACCGCGACCCCTGCCTGACGCTCATCGCCGCCAAACAGCCACCGCGCCTGCCCAAGACCTTGTCCGAACAGCAGGTGGACGCCTTGCTGCGAGCGCCTGATCTGGGCCAGTCGCGTGGCGTGCGCGACCGGGCCATGCTGGAAACGCTGTATGCCACCGGTCTGCGCGTGTCGGAACTGGTGAGCGTGCGCGCGCTGGATGTCAGCCTGAACGAAGGCGTGGTGCGCGTGGTGCTGGGCAAGGGCGGCAAAGACCGCCTGGTGCCGCTGGGCGCCGAAGCGGCGCATTGGATCGACCAGTACCTGAAGACCGCCCGACCCGAGCTGGCGGCAGGGCGCCAAAGCGATGCGCTGTTCATCACCAGCCGCGCGGAAGCGATGTCGCGCCAAGCCTTCTGGCAGTTGGTGAAGAAATACGCGTTGCTGGCTGACATCCATGCGCCGCTGTCGCCGCACGTGCTGCGGCATGCGTTCGCCACCCACTTGTTGAATCACGGCGCCGACCTGCGCGTGGTGCAGATGCTGCTGGGCCATGCCGATATTTCCACCACGCAGATCTACACCCATGTGGCGCGCGAACGCCTGAAGGCGCTGCATGCGGCGCATCACCCGCGCGGCTAGCCGCGTCCGCCCGCTGCCTTACACTTTTGTTTTTTCCGATTGACGCCGACCCATGAGCAAAGCCCGCCACGTTTCTGAAACGCCCGCCACCCAGTTGCTGAAGCAGAACAAGGTGGCCTATACGGAACACACCTACGACTACGTGGATCACGGCGGCGCCGGCGAAGCGGCGCGGCAGCTGGGCCTGGATCCGCATGCGGTGGTCAAGACGCTGGTGATGGAAGACGAATCCGCCAAGCCGCTGATCGTGGTCATGCACGGCGACCGCGAGGTCTCCACCAAGAACCTGGCGCGTCAGGCGGGCCTGAAAAAGGTCGAGCCGTGCAAGCCCGAGGTGGCGCAGCGGCATTCCGGTTACCAGGTGGGCGGCACGTCGCCGTTCGGCACGCGCAAAAAAATGCCGGTGTGGGTCGAAGCCGATGTGTTGACCTACCCCGTGGTCTATATCAACGGCGGCAGGCGCGGCTACCTGATCGGTATCGACCCCAACGTGCTGGTCACTGTGCTGGGCGCAAAGCCGGTGTCGGTGGCGCTGGAATAACGGCGGCGCGCTTCGGGGTAGGTGTTGGCGCGCCACGCCTGGATCACGCGCGCTTCTCCTCGTCTTGCTCGGGCGCGGATGGCGCCAGCATCTTTTGATAGGCGCTGTAATAACAGGCGGCTGCCGCGCGGGCGTGGCCCAGCATTCTGATACGCACCCGTTCGGTGTCGCCGGATAAAAAAGCTTCGTACAGGCCCCGCATGCCTTGCAGGATGATGCTGCGGACCTGTTCGTCGTCCATGGTCACCAGGCGCACCACCTGCACGTGGTCGATGTACCGCGATATCACTCCCGCCAGTTCCCGGTTGGGCACCATGGTCAACCAGGCCCATCGGAAATGCGCATTGCGCCGCATGAATTCGTCGACGTCGGTGCGCGCGTGTGCGTCTTCGGCCTGCTCCAGTGCCTCTTTCATTTCGGCCAGCCCCTTGGGGCCGGCGTGCACCGACGCCGAGGCCGCGGCGGCGGGCTCAAGCAGCGTCCGGATCTCGAAGATCTCGTTCATTTCCGCCAGCGTGAAGCGGCGCAGCACGAAGCCGCGCGCCGTGCCTTCAAGCAGGCCTTCGCTTTTCAATTGCATCAGCGCCTCGCGCACCGGCATGCGCGACACCTCCAGCTCTTCTGCGATGTCATGGTCCACCAGCCGGTCTTCCAGGCGGATCAAGCCCATCTGTATGCGCTCTCGGACGATGCCGTACACCCGTTCGCGCAGGTTCGGCTTGCGCGCCGCGTCTCTTGTTGTGGTTGTCGCCTTCATTGCCATCCGCTTTGCCTTGACGGCTTTATTCGCTAAATCGCTTGGTTCGTTCGCCCGGCCGCGTGGTCGCCGTATCGCCACGCGTTTGCTTAATCGCGCCTCGCCTCGAACTCGCAGCAAGGCGCGCCCATGCTGGCGCACCGCGTCTCGCGATACGGGCTTGCTTTGCCCGCGACCAGTGCGCTGACGGCCTCCAGCATACCTGTAATCGCGTGGCAGACCGGGCGGTCCGAGCCGATCGCGGCGGTTGCGAAAGGGCTGTTTTCCACTTGCAGTACGGGGGCGTCGGCGTCTGCCATCCGCCAATGCCACACGCCCCAGCCCAAGTCAGCGGCCGCCTGCGCCATGACCTGCAGGAGGGGGCCAGGGGCCCGCGCTCCAGCAGCCTGATAGGCGCGCGCCGAGGCGCCGCCATGGTCACGGACCGACGCTTGCAGGCTGGCCAGCGCCTGATCGCGCAGGGCCGGGGGCAGGGCGGTGAACAGTCCCATCAGCACGTCGGCGCGCAGCATGACATAGCGGCGATCAGCGTCCAGGATGGCGCCCGCTTCGGGGTGCCACACCAGGCGTTCTTGAAGTTGTCCCATTGCGTCCTCTCTGAAGCCGTGCAGGCCGTTGCAGGAGTGCCCGGAAGCGTTTTTCTACCGGGGTTATCCCTAAACAATATACTGTTGTGCGTTCATATAACCCACTGATACTAGGGTAAATAATTAGTTTAAAGTTCAAGTACTAGTGATTAAATTCACAACAGTATACTGTTCGCGCGGCGATGCCGGGCGCCTTTGCAACGATTCCGA
This sequence comes from Achromobacter marplatensis, assembly GCF_049060505.1. Classification (GTDB taxonomy): domain Bacteria; phylum Pseudomonadota; class Gammaproteobacteria; order Burkholderiales; family Burkholderiaceae_B; genus Achromobacter; species Achromobacter marplatensis_A. The sequence continues at coordinate 146,784 of NZ_JBMGRB010000011.1, read as the reverse complement.
CATCGGAGGCCGTTCATGATTGACGCATGGTGGGTACGGGGGGTGGGCAGGACGCTGGTGTCCTGTCTGGTGATGTGCGGGGCGTTGTTCGCGTCGTCGGCCGGCGCGCAGGCGGACAAGGCGGCGTCCGCGGAAGAACTGAAAATTGCGTATCCGGTGGACGTGCCGTCGTGGGATCCCACCGCCGTCACGTTCCCGGCCGGGCAGTCGCTGTACAAGGCGGTCTTCGATTCCCCGTTATTCATCGACGGCGACTTGAAGCTACAGCCCGCGCTTATCAAAAGCTGGCGTTGGCTGGACGACAAGAACATGCGGCTGGCTATCGTGCTGCGCGACGACGCCACCTTTCACGATGGTTCCAAAGTAAGCACCGACGATTTCAAGTTCAGCTTCCTGGACCGCCCCAAGCGCGACAAGCGCCTGGCCATCAACGGTTTTTTTGGCGCCTTGCAAGACATCCAGATCGCCAGCCCGACCGAGGCCACGCTGGTGTTTTCCACGCCGACGCCGACGGCGCCGAACTACCTGGGCTTTCTGACTTCGTACATCCTGCCGCGCGCCTACCTGGAAAAAGTGGGTGAAGACGGCTTCCAGGCGGCCCCGATCGGCGCGGGCCCGTACAAGGTCGTGCGCTATGAACGCGGGTCGCGCGTGGTGCTTGAAGCGTATGACAAGTATTGGGGGCCCAAGCCGGCCATCAAGCGCGTGGTGTTTGAATTCGTGCCGGATTCTTCCGCGCGCGTCGCCATGCTGGAATCGGGCCGCGCCGACGTGGCAGTGCAAATTCCGCTGCGCGAGGTCAATCGCCTGAACAAGCTGCCCAGCCTGAAGGCCGAGGTCTATCCGTACAGCGAGATCTTCATTCTTCAGATTCCCAGCTACGTGCCGGAGTTCCAGAATGAGCACGTGCGGCGCGCCTTGCACCTTGCGATCAACAAGCAGGCCATTTCCAAGGCCTTCTACGCCAGCGTCGCCAAGCCGCTTTCCGTGCTGGCAACGCCGGGGTCTGCCGGAGACGTGGCGGGATTTAACTACGCGTTCGACAAGGGCGCGGCGCAGGCCGAGTTGGCCAAGGCGGGCTACGGCCCGGACAAGCCGCTGAAAATCCAGTTCCTGTCCACCAACAACACGTTTCCCAGCGACTACGAGATGGCGCGCGCCATTGTGCAGATGTGGTCGCAGATCGGCGTCCAGGCGGATCTGCAGGAAATTACCCTGGCCAAGTACCTTGAACTGAGCCATTCATCGAAAGTGCCAGGCGTGATGCTGTACAGCTGGGCCAACGCCACGGGCGACCCGGAAATCTTCGCTGGCAAGATCCTGGACCCGCGCCTGCGGTTCTCTACCTGGAAAGAACCCGAACTGGCCAAAACCATCGACGCACTGGCCGCCCAGGGTGACCCCGAAAAACGTATCCAGGGCTATCGCGACCTGGCGCGCCAAGCCACTGAACACGCGTGGAGCCTGCCCTTGCTGCAATCGGTGGCCACTGTCGCGTCCAAGAAGTCCGTGGACATGAAGGTCTACCAAACCGGCTACATCTTGCCCGCGACGTATCGCTGGAGCCGCTGATGTGGGCGGCGCTGGTGTCCCACTTTGTGCGCCGCCTGGCCGTGGCGGTGCCCACCATGCTGGCGCTGTCCGTCGTGGTCTTCGTGGTGCTCCGGCTGCTGCCGGCGGACCCGCTGGGCATGATGCTGCCGCCCAGCGCGACCAGCGCCGAGGTCGAGGCCTTGCGGCACACCATGGGGCTGGACCGCTCGCTGGTCGTGCAGTACGGCATTTGGCTGGGGCAGGTGCTGCACGGCGACCTGGGGCGATCCATCAGTTCTGGCGCGCCAGTCACGCAGTTGATCGCCACCACCTTGCCCGCCACGCTGGAACTATCGATTGTGGCGCTGATCATGGCGTTGGCCATCAGTGTGCCGGGCGGCTTGCTGTTGTACGTGCTGCATGACCGGCGTGGCGAACTGTTTGCCGATACTGGCCTGGTGCTGCTGATTTCCATCCCCGGTTTTCTGTGGGGCATCTTCCTGATGCTGGCCTTCGGCGTGCATTGGCCCATCCTGCCGTTCTCGGGCAGGTTCAGTTCCGACGTGGATATGTCCGGGCCCACCGGTTTCGTGCTGATGGACTTCTTGCTGCAAGGGCGCTGGCTGGCTTGGGCCGACGCGGCCTCGCATCTGGTGCTGCCGGCCTTGGCGCTTGCGCTGGGTTTCAGCCCCTTGATCGTGCGCGTGCTGCGCGCCAGCCTGCTGGAAGCCAGCCACGAACAATACGTGGCGGTCGCGCGGCTGCGCGGCCAACCTGAACGGCGCGTGATCCTGCGCCACATGCTGCGCAACGCATTTCTGCCCACGCTGACGCTGATCGGCGTGCAGTTCGGCTTTTTGTTCGGCGGCACCTTGCTGATCGAAATGATCTTCTCGTTCCCCGGCATGGGCAACATGATGGTGCAGGCCGTGCGCAACCATGACTTGCCGCTGATCCAAGGCATTTCGCTGGTCTTCTGCGCGGTGATCCTGCTGATCAATGCCAGTGTGGACTGCCTGTATGCCGTAATCGACCCCCGCTTGAGAGACCTCTGATGACGACGCTTAATGTTCAAGCGGCTTCCGTCGCCGCCCGCCTGCCGGGCTGGTGGGCGGCGCTGCGCGCATCGCCCAAGGCCGCGCTGGGCGGCGCCATCGTGCTGGCGTTGCTGGCCATCGCGCTGTTCGCGCCCGTCATTGCGCCCAACGATCCGCTGTCGCAAGACCTGCTGTCGCCGTTGCTGCCGCCGGCGTGGGCGCCGGACGGGCTGTCGCAATACCCGCTGGGTACCGACAGCCTGGGCCGCTGCGTGTTGTCGCGGTTGATCTTCGGCACGCGCGTGGCCTTGTGGGTGGGCCTGTGCGCGGCCATGGGCGCGATGGTGGTCGGCTGTACCTTGGCGTTGGCAGCCGCCTATTTCGGCGGGCGCGTGGACAAGGCCATCGGCTATCTGGTGGACCTGTGGATGTCGTTTCCGCCCGTGGTGCTGTCACTGATCTTGATGGTGGGGCTGGGAACCGGCGTGGCCAATGTGATCCTTGCCATTGTGCTGGTGGACTGGACGCGGTTCTGCCGGGTGGTGCGCGCCGAGGCGCTCAAGATCCGTCGCAACGACTACGTGACGGCGGCGCGGTTGATGGGTTTTGGCCACCTGCGCGTGATGCTGCGCGAGATGCTGCCGGGCCTTGCGCCGTTGATCCTGACGTTGTTCAGCTTGCAGATCGGCATTGCGATCATTGTCGAAGCCATCTTGAGCTTCGTCGGGCTGTCGGTGCCCGCCGACGTGGTCGCATGGGGCGTGATGATCGCCGACGCCCGCAGCACCATGCAGGAAGCCATCTGGACCCTGATCGCGCCGGTCACCGGCATTGTGCTGACGGTGTTCGGATTCAATTTGCTCAGCGACGGCATGCGCCAGATGCTGGACCCGCGCAACCGCGCAAGGAACTGATCTCATGTCGCTATTGAGCTTGCAGGACCTGACCCTGACCGTGGATGTCGACGTGGACGGCCGGCGCCTGCCCGCTGCCGTGTTGCGCGGTATCGACCTGGACATTCCCGAAGGCCGCATGCTGGGCCTGGTCGGCGAATCGGGCGCGGGCAAAAGCATGGTGGGCCGCATGGTGGCGGGTAACGTGCCGCCCGGCTTCAACATCACCCAAGGCACGATCCGCTTTCGAGGCCAGGATTTGAACCGCATGGCGCCCGCACAGCGTCGCGCGATGTTGGGGCGGCAGATCGCATTCATTCCCCAAGAGCCGCTCTCGGGCCTGAATCCAGCGCTGACGGTGCGCCAGCAACTGTTCGAGCACCTGCGCCATGTCGGCATCCCGGCGGCGCAGCGCGAAGCCTATGCCTGCGCGCGCTTGCAGGAAGTGGGCCTGGCTGACGCGCCCGCCATGCTGGCGCGGTATCCGCATCAGATGTCGGGCGGGCAGTGCCAGCGCATCCTGATCGCCATGGCGTTCTGTGGCGACCCGGCGCTGATCTTCGCCGACGAGCCCACCACCGCGCTGGACGTCATCACGCAGGCGCAGATCATGCGGGTGCTGGCGGATCAGCAGCAACGCCATAAGACGTCCGTCGTGCTGGTGACGCATGATCTCCGGCTGGCCGCGCATGTTTGCGACACCATCGCCGTGTTGTACGCGGGCGAAGTGGTCGAAGTCGGGTCGGCGCGCCAGGTGCTGGACGAGCCGCTGCATCCCTACACGCGCAGCTTGAAGGAGTCCGCGCCGGGCATGATGGCGCCCACGCGGGCGCTGCGCACTTTGCCCGACTTCATGCCCGGCCTGCGAGACTTCGCCACGCTGCGCGGCTGCCGGTTCGCCTCGCGCTGCCCGTCGCGCCAGCCGGTATGCAGCGAACGCGCCATCGGACTGCTGGATCGCGGCAGTGAGCGCGCTGCGCGCTGCCTGCCGTCCATCCCGCCATTGGCCGCGTCCACCGACGAGGACGCCGCGGCGTTCCTGGACACGCGCGCCAAGCCGGCCACGCGCGCCGAACCCGTCGTAACGCTAAGCGACGTGGCGTTGAGCTATCCCGGCCGCGCGCGTTTATTCCGCCCCAGAACGCCGCTGCAAATCCTGCATCCGTTGTCCCTGTCGGTCGCGCATGGGGAATTTCTGGGCATCGTCGGCGAAAGCGGCAGTGGCAAGACCAGTCTTGCCCGCCTGATCGCCGGCATGATTGCGCCCTCGGCGGGCCGCATTGCGTATGCCGCATCGACGGACACGCCTCGGGCTGCGCCCGTGCGCGTTCCGCTGGCCGACCCGCGCGATGTGCAACTCGTGTTCCAGAACCCGGATTCGGCGCTGAACCCCCGACGCACCGTCGGGTCGCTGGTGACGCAGATACTGGAAGCCGCACCGCCGGGGGCGACGTCGGAAACGGGGCGTGCGGCACGCCTGAATACCGCGCTGCGCTTGTTGGCATCGGTGGGCATGCCGCCGGACGCCGTCAGCCGCTTGCCTTCGCAGCTGTCCGGCGGCCAGAAGCAGCGCGTCAACATCGCCCGCGCGCTGTGCGTCACGCCGCGCCTGATCGTGGCGGATGAAATCGTGTCGGGCCTGGACGTCTCGGTGCAGGCGCTGATCCTGAACCTGTTATTGCGGCTCAAGCAAGAGTTGGGCATTGCGCTGGTGTTCGTGTCGCATGACCTGGCCGTGGTGCGCTACCTGTGCACGCGCGTGCTGGTGCTGCATCAAGGGCGCATTGTGGAACAGGGGCCGGTTGATGAAGTTTTTGATCGGCCAAGCCATCCCTACACCCGCGCGCTGATCGCGGCAGTGCCGCCGGATTCCGCCGGTCGCGCCTGGTCGCCGATCCCGGCTGACGCCATGCGGGATCCGAACGCGGTGCAGGCCGCCGCAGCCTGAACCGCAAGAATGAAACGCACAGGAGACGCTATGACGAATGGTTCCAATCAACAAGGGTTCGGGCATCTGGTCGGGCCGGATCAAGTGCACCGCGACCTGTACATCGACCCCGAGGTGTATCGCGCCGAACAGGCGCGGTTGTGGACGCGGTCCTGGGTGTATGTCGGCCACGAAAGCCAGACGCCCGCCGTGGGCGATTACACCACCACCGACATCGCCGGACAGTCGATGATCATGTTGCGCAGCAGTGCGGATGACGTCGTCGTGTTGATGAATCGGTGCGCACACAAGGGCAGCCAATTGGTGCACGAACGCCAGGGCAATTGCGGCAAGCTGCTGCGCTGCCCCTATCACGCCTGGACTTACCGGCTGGACGGAAGCCTGTTGTCCATCCCGCTGAAGAACGACTACGAAGGCACCAACCTTTCCGCGTGTCCCTCCGGCAAAGGGCTGGCGTCGCCCGGGGGCTGCGTCAACTACAAGGGTTTCGTGTTTGCGCGGATCAGTGAAGACGGGCCGGATTTTGCGTCCTACTTCGGCGAAGCGCTGGCTACGCTGGACAATATGGTGGCGCGGGCGCCTGATGGCCAGTTGTCGGTACTGGGCGCGCCGCTGCGCAACCGGATCGGATGCAACTGGAAGCTCTATCTGGAAAACGTCAACGACACCGTGCATCCGATCTCGACGCACGAGTCGGCCGCCAGCGCCGCCAAGCACGTGTCGCAAAGCCTGCCGGAAGACGGCGACACCGTATTGGCCATGGAGCAATTGCTGCCCTTTGGCGCGGGCTACAGTTTCTATTCCGAGATGGGCGCGCGGGTGTTGCCGCACGGGCACAGCATCCTGGGCACCAAGTTCAGCATTCATACCGGCTATGCGCCGCTGCCCGATTACCAGGCCGAGCTTGAAGCGCGCCATGGCAAAGAGGGGGCGCAACAGATCTTGGCGTTTTCACCGCAGAACACCGTGCTGTATCCCAGCCTGGCGGCCAAGGCTTCGCCCATGATCCTGCGCGTACTGCGGCCGCTGTCGGTCAACGAGACCTTGATTGAAACGTGGGCGTTCGCGCCCAAGAATGCCCCGGCCCGTCTGCGCCAGCGCGCCGCCTCCTACGCCCGGCTGGTGTTCTCTCCCATGTCTATCGTGGCGCATGACGACGTGCACCTGTTCGAAAGCCAGCAACGCGGCCTGGCCTGTGACGGCAATGAATGGCTGAGCCTGCATCGCGGCTATCGTGAAGGCGAAGGCCAGGCGGGCGCCAGTTCGATGGAAAGCGGCAATAACGAATGGGTCATCCGCAATCAACATCGCGGCTGGTTGAATCTGATGGGAGACGTTGCGTGAATACAGATGTGATGCCTGCCGAGGCGACGACGTTGCAGGCGGCCTTGGCCGCGTTCGTCTACCACGAAGCCATGTTGCTGGATACGCAGCGCTATGACGATTGGCTGTCGTTATACGTGTCGGACGGCCTGTACTGGATGCCGCTGTCGCCGGATCAGCCCATGCGGGATGAGTCGCCGTCCTTGCTATACGAAGACCTGTTGCTACTGCGGCTGCGCGTCGAGCGTTACCGCAACCCCCGCGCGCACTCGCTGCATCCGGCCGTGCGCGGCTTGCGTATCTTGCAGGCGCCGCAGATAGAAGAGGGCGAACCCGGCGCCGTCCTGCACCAGACGCGCACGCCTTTTTTGTACGTTGAAACGCAGGGCGATTCGCAGCGCATGCTGGCCGCCACGGCGCATCACACGATTGAAGGGCGGCCCGGCGCGTTCAAGCTGCGCATGAAAAAAGTGGTGCTGCTGAACGCCGACGCCTGCCTGCCGGCGATTCAGCTGCTGCTGTAGGGGGGCGCTACGCGGCAGGCGGCACGCCGCCTTGTCCCCGCGCGGTATCCCATTACCACCATCCATCTCCCGGCCCCGGGCACAATGGCCGCTAGAACATCAAGAACCGGGGCCCACGACGCTGGGCACGCAACCGGCCGCCCCCATCCCAAGGAGATAATCATGAGCAAAAGACTATTGATGCTGGTCGGCGATTACGCCGAAGACTACGAAACCATGGTGCCGTTCCAGACGCTGCTGGCCGTGGGGCACACGGTGCACGCGGTCTGCCCCGATAAGAAAGCCGGCGACACCATCGCCACCGCCATTCATGATTTCGAGGGCGCGCAGACCTACAGCGAAAAACGTGGTCACAATTTTTCGTTGAATTTCGACTTCGATCGCGTCGAACCCTCGTCCTACGACGGCCTGGTGATCCCGGGCGGCCGCGCGCCGGAATACCTGCGCTTGAATGAAAAAGTCCTGGATATCGTGCGGTATTTCGATCAGGCCGGCAAGCCTATCGCCGCAGTTTGCCATGGGGCGCAGTTGCTGGCTGCCGCCGGTATCCTGAAGGGCCGCACGTGCTCGGCGTACCCGGCCTGCGCGCCGGAAGTGCGCCTGGCCGGCGGCACCTACGCCGAGATCGGTATCGACCAGGCCTACACCGACGGCAATCTGGTGACGGCGCCGGCGTGGCCCGCGCACCCCGCATGGCTGTCGCAGTTCCTGGCAGTGCTGGGCACGAAGATCACGCATTGATGGCGGCCGCCGGTTCGGCGGTATGAATGACGCAAGGGCCTGGGGTGGTTGCCGCCCCAGGCCCTTGTGGTTGCGATCCTGTTGCGCGTGTTGGCGGGTCAGGCGAAATCAAGCACGATGCGGCCTTCGATCTGGCCTTGCTTCATGCGGTCGAACACGCTGTTGATGTTCTCCAGGCTTTCCGTGGCGACGGTGGCGTGCACCTTGCCTTCTTCGGCGAACTGCAGGGACTCCTGCAAGTCCAGCCGCGACCCGACGATGGAGCCCCGCACGGTGATGCCGTTCAGCACCATGTCGAAGATCGACAGCGGGAAATCACCGGGCGGCAGCCCGTTCAGCGCCACGGTGCCACCGCGGCGCACCATGCCCAACGCCTGCTCGAACGCCTTGGGCGATACGGCCGTGATCAGCGCGCCATGGGCGCCGCCGATTTCGCGTTTCAGATAAGCGGCGGGATCGGTGGTCTTGGCGTTGACGGTGACTTCCGCGCCCAGGCGGCGGGCGAAGTCCAGTTTGGCGTCGTCGATGTCGACCGCGGCCACGTTCAGGCCCATGGCCTTGGCATACTGCACCGCCATGTGGCCCAACCCGCCGATGCCCGAGATCACCACCCAGTTGCCCGGGCGCGTGTCGGTCATCTTCAGGCCCTTGTAGACCGTGACGCCCGCGCACAGCACGGGGGCAATGTCGATGAAGCCGACGTTCTTGGGTAGGAGCCCGACGTAATCAGCGGCAGCCAGCGCGTATTCGGCAAAGCCGCCATTCACGGAGTAGCCCGCGTTCTGCTGTTGTTCGCACAGGGTTTCCCAGCCGCCCAGGCAGTGTTCGCAATGACCGCATGCCGAGTACAGCCACGGAATGCCGACGCGGTCGCCTTCCTTCACGTGGGTGACGCCCGCGCCCACCGCGACGACGTAACCAACGCCTTCGTGGCCGGGAATGAATGGCGGGTTGGGTTTGACGGGCCAATCGCCTTCCACGGCGTGCAGGTCGGTGTGGCAGACGCCGCACGCCTCTATCTTCACCAGCAATTCGCCCGGACCGGGGCGGGGCACGGCGACTTCTTCGATTACCAAGGGCTTGCCGAATGCGCGTGCCACTGCGGCCTTCATGGTCTTGTTCATCACACTCTCCGGGGTCAGTTCAGTTTCACCATGCTCGAACGTGAACGCATTCGTCACCATGATTTATATCAACCTGGACGGTGAGCGGCATCGATGCGAAACGTGTGGTTGCAGAATGGCCAACGTCAAATAGGGCCGGACCGGGCGGCATCGTGCGCCGCGGGGCCTTCCGGTCTCTTGCGGGCGGCGCGCCAAACGTCGTAAAGTGGCCCTGGCGTGCCTGCCCCGGGCGGCCGCTTTGCCCCTTGGCACCGGAGCTCTCATGTGTGAAATCTTCATCCGCGCCAGCGAACAGTCCTACGCGCCTGAAACCCGTTCGTTGCGCCTGCATGGCGTGGCGACCAGCTTGCGGCTCGAACAATTGTTCTGGCAGGTGCTGGAAGAGATCGCCGGCCGCGATGGTATGCGCGTCACGCAGCTGATCGAACGCCTGTACGACGAGCTGGTCGAATATCGGGGCGAGGCCGCCAACTTCACGTCGTTCTTGCGCGTGTGCTGCCTGCGCTATCAACTGCTGCAAGCCGAAGGCCGGATTCCGCTGGATGCCGCAGTGCCGATCCGCTCGTTGAATCCGCAAGCCGTGCTGGAAGGATTGCCGACGTCGCTGTACGACACGAAGCCGCTGCGCGCGAAGCGGCCGGTTGCAGCCTAGCGCTATGCGGCGGGTCGTTCGCCGCCTGGCGCCTGGCGATAAAAAAGCCCGATCGATGATGAACCGATCGGGCTTTTTGTATTGCCGGGGCGTGGGAGATTCAACCGCCCGGCTGGATTGACGCCAGCGCCACTTCGTTTTGCACGATGCGGCGAATGCGCACGGCATCGCCGATGCGCGACAGTTTGCCTTGCGAGTCCAGCAACACGATGGCCAGGTCACGGCCATTGATGCGGGCCAGCATCACCAGGCATTCGCCGGCTTCATTGATGTAGCCGGTCTTGGACACCTTGATGTCCCAATCAGGCTTACGCACCAGCAGGTTCGTGTTGCGGAAGGTCTGCGTGCGGTTGTTGATCTCGACCTCGTACTCGGTATCGGTCGAGTAGCGATGGATCAGCGGACGTTGCGACGCCGCGCGCAGCAGCCGAGCCAGATCGTGCGGTGACGACACGTTATTGCTGGACAGGCCCGTCGGTTCGATGAAGTGCGTGTTGGTCATGCCCAGCGACAGCGCCTTGGCGTTCATGGCGGCCACGAAAGCGGGCAGGCCGCCCGGATAGTGGCGGCCCAGCGCGTTGGCGGCACGGTTTTCGGAAGACATCAGTGCCAGGTGCAGCATGTCGCCGCGCGACAGCTTGGTGCCTACGCGCAGGCGCGACGTGGTGTGCTTGAGGCCATCGACGTCCTCGTCGGTGATCTCAAGCATCTCGTCCATCGGCAGGTTGGCGTCAACCACCACGACCGCGGTCATCAGTTTCGAGATGGACGCGATGGGGCGCACGACATTCTCGTTCTTGGCAAACAGGACGGTCGACGTTTCCAGGTCTTGCACATAGGCGGTGCTGGAACGCAGCGCGGCAGCTTCGGCGCGCACGGACACGGCGGGCGGCGGCATGGCGGCGGAGGCCGCGGCGACCGCAGCGCGCTGCCCGCGCGATGATCTCGGCGTGCTGTTTTTGCCACCGGCGGCGCCCTTTTTGGGCGGCGTGCCCTTGGCGGCCACCTGCTTGCCGCCTTTGGGGGGCGCTTTCTTTGCGGTAGACGACGACTTGGGCGTGCCCTTCTTGGCGGCCGGTGCGGCTTTCTTGGCGGCCGGCGCGGCTTGTTTGCCTGCCGCGGCCTTGCCCGAGCCGGATTTCGCGGCCGGCGTCTTTTTAGCTTGTTGCGCCTTGCAGGCCGCCGATTTGGCGTTCGTCTTGCAAGGGTCGGAATTTTTCGCGGCCAGCGCGGCCGGGGGGAGGAGGAGCGCGCACATCGCCAGCGCCGCTGGCGCTACCGCGTTCGCAATTGCACGTTTCCAGGTAAATGCCATGGTTTGAGCAGGCTTGTCAGTCTGTGAGGAAGTGTTTCTTAAGCCGGCGTGTCGTCGGTTCAGAAAAAATCCAGAGGAATTAGGGGCTTACGCGTCGAATTTAAACAGCACATCAAGTTGTGCGCAAGGCGATTCGCTATCATCGCCGAAAAAAATAACGGTGACATATTGACGCCGCTTCAATTCGTCACAAGACGCGACATAAGACGCTAACGGCGCAACGCGCGTGAGCGTAGCCCGGATTAACCCTCATCCGGCTGAACGTGCGGTGTTTTCAGGGAAGGTACGGCGTCGGAACCGAAGCCGGGGGGTGGCCTCGCCGGGTGGAATCGAACCACCAATTGACCCTTAGGAGGGGCCGGTTATATCCATTTAACTACGGCGAGACGGTCAAAACCTGGGTGTCGAAGCGGCCGCGCAGGGGCGAATTTCTTCTCTAGTGCCTTGATATTGCAGGAAAACACCCGGGCGGAGTGTATCACTATTCAAGGCAAATCCTGGCCGCTGACAGGGCGCAAGTCTAGCAGAGGCGCCACGGGCTTGGGCCTAAAGCGGTGAATCCGTCTGCGTCGCCGCCCAGGGCCTGCGCATCTGGCCATGATTTTGCTTCGGAAAAGTAGTGGATTAAATCAACTATATGCCGTAAAGTTGATTTCAAGACCCAGAACCTTCAGGAGCAGGCATGACCCCGACTTTTCACACGATCTTGCTGGACGTGCAGGACCGTGTCGCCACGGTGACGCTAAACCGGCCCGACAGCCGCAATGCGCTGAACGCCCAGATGTGCGCCGAATTGGTGCAGGCCATGGGGGTGCTATCCATGGACGCTGACGTGCACGTGGTGCTGATCCGGGCGGCGGGTCCGGCATTTTGCGCCGGCGCGGACCTGAAAGAGCGCAAGACCATGAGCACCTCGGAGATGACAGCAAGACGGGTGCAAGGTTTTGCCGCCTACGGCGCCATCGAACGCATGCCGCAGCCGGTGATCGCCGTGGTGCATGGGCCGGCATTCGGGTCGGGCTGCGAGATCGCGGCGGCGTGCGATTTCGTGCTGGCCTCGTCCGACGCCATCTTCTGCTATCCCGAGGTGGGGTGGGGCACGGTGGGCGCCACGCAACGGCTGCCGCGGATCGCCGGCGCGCGCAAGGCCAAGGAACTGCTGTTCACGGGCCGTCGCTTTGATGCAGCCGAGGCGTGCGAGATCGGCCTGGTGAATCAGGTACATGCGCCGGAGGCGTTGCCCACCGAGGCCCTTGAGATGGCGACGAAGATCGCCGCCGCGTCGCCGTTGACGGTCAGGCTGACCAAACGCAGCATCGATCAGGGCTTGGCCACCACACGCGAAGGCGCCATGGCGATCGAGTTGCTGGCCATCGAAGAAAACCTGCGCGGCACCGATTGGCGGCAGGCGATCGCGGGGTTCGGCGCGTCGGACCAAGGGAGCCGCGCATGATCGCCACGCCGATTACGTTGTCCGAAGCCTTGGCGCGGGCGGCGCTTGAACGTCCGCGGGCCGAGGCGTTCGTCGCCCCGGGTGAACGCCATGATTGGCTCGCGATGCACGGGCAGGCGCAGCGCATCGCGCGTGCCCTTCATGCCGCCGGCGTGCGGCATGGCGACCACGTCGGCGTGCTGTTGGGCAATAGCGGCGTGTGGGTGCAGATTTTCTACGCCTGCGCGATGCTGGGCGCCGTGACGGTCCCGGTCAACACGCGCTTCAAGGCCGAAGAGCTGGAATTCTGCTTGAAACAGGCGGACGTCAAGCTGTTGCTGACTGCGGACACCTTCCTGGGCATCGATTTCCTGGCATTGCTGACGCAAGTGGAACCGGCGCTGGATATCGCGCTTGGGCTTCCCGGCGAACGCCTGCCCTGCCTGCGCCAGGTCGTGGTGCTGGGCGACCATTGCGCCCGGGGCGCAATGCCTTGGCATGATTTCCTGGCGGCCGGCGACACCGTGGACCGTGATGCGCTGCAAGCTTGCATGCAAGCCGTCGTTCCTGACGACGTGCTGCTGATCCAGTACACCTCCGGCACGACCTCCTTTCCCAAGGGCGTGATGCTGACGCACGCCAACATGCTGACCAACGCGTGGGCCGCCGCGCAGCGCATCGGCGTGACCGCCGACGACCGCTACTTCAGCATCCGTCCGTACTTCCACGTGGCCGGCACCACCTTGTCGATCCTGGTCAGCCTGGTGACGGGTTGCTGTTTGCTGACGCTGCCCAAGTTCGACGTGGCGGACGCTTTGCGGATGTTGGATGTCGAGCGCTGCACGCTCACGTCCGGCAACGACACGATCTTCCTGATGTTGATGGGCCACCCCGAATTCGACCGGTCGCGCATCCATTTGCGCGGCGGCTGGGCGGCGGCGGGGCCGCAGGTCATGCAGAAAATCCGCGATGTCATGGGCGTGCCGGGCATGTGCAACGCCTATGGCCAATCCGAGGCTTCGCCCAACATTACGCTGTCGTCCCATGATGATCCATTTTCGTTGCGCGCGGCGGGTTGGGCATTGCCGCATCCGGGCATGGAGGTGCGGGTGGTGGATCCCGGCACCGGCAAGCCGGTGCCGGTGGGCCAGGCCGGTGAAATCCAGGCGCGCGGCTGGAGCGTCATGAAGGGCTACTACAAGATGCCCGAAGCGACCGCGCGTGCGCTAGGGGCCGACGGCTGGCTCAGCACGGGCGACTTGGGGGAAATGGATGCCGAAGGGCGGCTGCGCATGGTGGGCAGATTGAAAGACATGTTTCGTGTCGGCGGGGAAAATGTCGCGCCCGCCGAGGTGGAAGAAGTGCTGCACGCGCATCCTGCGGTGCGCATGGCGCAAGTCGTGGGGGTGCCCGACGCGCGCCTGGGAGAAGTGCCCGCGGCGTTTGTGCTGCTGAAGGACGGGCAGGATTGCTCGGCGGAGGACTTAACGGCATGGTGCAAAAACCGTTGCGCCAACTACAAGGTGCCGCGCCATGTGGCCGTGGTCGATAGCTTCGAACACATCGGCATGACGGGCAGTTCGAAGGTGCAGAAGAATAAGTTGCGCGCGCATGCGATCGCGTTGTTCGGCCTGGAGCAGGCGGCATGAGCGCGCGTGACGTGGTGTTGTGCGAATGCTTCGCCCGGGACGGCTTGCAGCACGAGTCCGACTTCATCGGCACCGCGGTCAAGGCGGACCTGATCGACCGCTTTGCGCGGCTGGGATTCGAGCGGGTAGAGGCGACGTCGTATTCCAACCCCAAGGTGGTGCCGCAGTTCGCCGACGCCAGCGAACTGCTTGCGGTACTGCCCCGCCGTGCGGGCGTCTGGTACAAGGCGACTTGCGCCAATGCCCGCGCCGTGCAACGCGCGCTGGCGGATCAGGATGCCGGCATCGGCGCCAACGAGATCAGCCTGCTGGTGTCGGCCAGCGCCTCGCATTCGCTGCGCAACCTGAAGCGCGAACGCGCCGCGCAATGGGAGAACATCGCGGAAATGGCCGCCTTGGCCAGCGGCCGTCTGCGAATGGTCGGCACGATTTCCGTGGCTTTCGGGTGCCCGTTCGAAGGCGCCGTGGATCCGGATTCGGTGATGGACGATGTGGAACGGTTTGCGCGGTTGGGCGTCGGCATCGTTACGTTGGGCGACACCACGGGCATGGCGACGCCGGCTGCCGTGCGCGAGCTGTATGGCCGCATGGCGCGTGAATTTCCACAGTTGACGCCGGTGGCGCATTTTCACGACACGCGGGGCACCGGCCTGGTGAACTACGTGTCGGCGCTGGAAGCGGGCGTGCGGCATTTCGACTGCGCGTTCGGCGGTGTCGGCGGACATCCGGCCAAGGTCCGTTACGGCGGCGGCCACACGGGCAACGTTGCCACCGAAGACCTGGTCAGCCTGTTCGAATCGATGGGCGTGTGCACGGGGCTGGACCTGAATGCGCTGGATGAGGTCTCGGGCTTGTGTCAGCAAACGCTGGGCCGGCCATTGCATAGCCGGGTTGCGCTAAGCGGCATGAATCCGCTGATTCCTGGCGTGCGCCAAGCGTGGGCGGCGTCATGACAAGCGGGCGGCGCATTTGTATATCATGCGGCCAGAGGGGCGTCCAAAGCGCCCAAACGCTTTTTCCTTATCTTTGCAGAGCCCAGCCATGGCATCCCTGAACGCACACAAGTCCGCCTCTCCCGCGCGCGGCCAGCCGACCGCCTTGAAAGAGCTGTTCTCGTACCGCCTGAATCGGCTGGCCTACGTGTCCAGCCGCATCGCGGCGGGTCTGAACGAAAGCCGCTACGGCGTGGGGCCTCGGGAGTGGCGGATCATCGCGTTGCTGGGCGCTGCGCCCGACATGTCGCTTAACGCCGTGGCGCGCGAGGCCAACATCGACAAGAGCCAGGCAAGCCGGACAGTGTCCGAGCTGATCGAGCGCGGGCTGATACACCGCAGCGCGGACAGCCAGGACGGCCGTGGCGTGAGCCTGGACCTGACGCGCGCGGGGCGCGCGTTGTACGACGAAATGTTCCCTGCCGCCGTGCAGCGCAACGACGCCATGCTGGCCGTGTTGTCGGCGAAAGAGCGCGACGAGATGGAGCGGATGTTGGACAAGCTGACGGCCCATGCGCTGGACATGCTGAACGAATTCAAAGCCGAGGTGCCCGCCCGCCGGGGCCGCGGCGTGCAACCCCGATAAACGGGTGGCGCCTGCCTGGCGCCATTTTTTTACCCATATTGTTGATTAAATCAATCAAATGCCTGACCACTACTCAAGAGGATTTGCGTCATGCCGGAACTGATCGTCGAAAACCAGGGCGCCGTGCGCCTGCTGCGCCTGAACCGCCCGGAAAAGCACAATGCGCTGAATACGGCTTTGACCACGGCATTGCTGGACGCCCTGTTGCAAGCAGAGCGGGACGCGACGGTGCGCGCCGTGGTGCTGACCGGCAACGGCAAGTCGTTTTGCGCAGGGGCGGACACGACCGAGTTTGCCGGGTTGACGATGGAACAGCCCGAGGCCGTCCTTGCCCGCGCCGATCTCACGACCGACCTGCATCTGGTGTTCTCGCGTATGACCAAGCCCGTCGTGGGCGCAGTGCACGGCAATGCGCTGGGCGGTGGCGCGGGGCTGGCGTTGGCATGTGACCTGACCGTCATGGCCGAGGACGTGCGCTTCGGCTATCCCGAATTGCGCCATGGCATCGTGGCCGCCGTCGTCATGGCGAACCTGGTGCGGCAGGTGGGCCGCAAGCACGCGTTCGAATTGGTGGCGATGGCCGAACCCATCGACGGCGCGCGCGCGCTGGCGCTGGGCATCGCCAATCGCGTCGCGCCCGCCGCCGGCGTGCTGGACGCGGCGCTGGCAATGGCCGGGCGCCTGGCGGGTTGGGAGCCCGCCGCCATGGGATTGACCAAGCGCGCCTTTCATCGCGCGGCGGACCTGGGCTTGGCCGATGCGCTGGGCGTCGGCCGCGACGCCAACGTGATCATGCGCGGCTTTCGTCAGGGGCCGTCGCGATGAGGCCGCTGGATGGCGTGACTATCCTGGATCTGTCGCGGGTGCTGGCGTGCCCATTCGCGTCGATGATCCTGGCCGAACTCGGCGCCACCGTGATCAAGGTCGAGCAACCCGGCGCGGGCGACGAAACCCGGGGGTTCGAGCCGCAGGTACAGGGCGAAGGCGGAACGGAGTCCGCCTACTACCTGGCCTTCAACCGCAGCAAGCAGTCCATCACCGTCAACTTCCGCAAGCCGGCGGGCCAGGCGCTGATCCGCCGGCTGGCCGAGACTTGCGACGTGGTGGTGGAAAATTTCCCGGTGGGGACGCTGGTCAAGTATGGGCTGGACCGCGACAGCATCGCGCCGGGCAATCCCGGGTTGATCTATTTTTCGTGCACGGGTTTCGGCATGACCGGACCTTATTCGCCCCGCAAGGGATACGACACCGTGTTTCAAGCCATGGGCGGCATCATGAGCCTGACGGGAGAACGGGGCGGCGGCCCCGTCAAGCCGGGGCTGCCGGTGGCGGACCTGACCTCGGGCCTGTGGGCGGCGATCGGAATTCTGTCTGCGCTGGTGGGCAGAACGAAGTCGGGGCAGGGTTGCCACATCGACTTCTCGATGCTGGATGGGCAGGTCGGCCTGCTGTCGTTGGCGGCGGCGCGCTATTTCGCGCTGGGCGAAGTGCCGCAACGGCTAGGCACCGAGCATCCAGGGCGCGTGCCGTCGGCGGCGTTCGAGTGCAGCGATGGGCGTTGGGTGCAGATCACGGGCAGCGACCAGCACTGGAAGCCCTTGTGCGATGCGCTGGACTTGCCGCAATGGGCGGACGACCGGGAACTGGCGCGCAATGCCGTGCGGGTGGCGCGGCGCGATGAAGTCATGGCAGGCCTGGCGGCCGCCGCGCGACGGTTGACGCGCGACGAGCTTTGCCAGCGTTGTGATGCCGTGGGCGTGCCCGCCGGCCCGATCCTGGACGTGGAAGAAATCATGCACGACGAACACGTGTTGGCGCGCGGCATGGTGGCCAGCTACGAGCATCCTTCCATCGGCCGCTTTGGCGCCGTGCCGGTGCCATTCAAGTTCAATGGCTACGAGGACCCGCGCCTGGAGCGTCCGCCGCTGCTGGGCGAGCACACCGATAGCGTGCTGAAGGTGACGCTAGGCCTGTCCGATACGGAAATCCAGGCGTTGCGCGCAGAGGGCGCGATCTAAGCCATTCATTACCCCATCAAAAAAACGACATTGCAGGAGACAAACCCATGATGACCCTTAAGCGTCTGCTTACCCCCAAGCGCCTGTTGTGCGGGCTGGCCGCCAGCGCGTTCTGCACGGCCGCGGCCGCCGCCGATCCCTATCCGTCCCAGCCCATCACGCTGGTCAATCCCTATGCCGCAGGCGGCCCCGCCGATGTGCTGGGCCGCGCGCTGGCGCGTGAACTGGAAAAGCAGCTGGGCAAGCCCGTGATCGTGGAGAACAAGGCGGGCGGCGGGGCGGCGATCGGGGCGAACTTCGTGGCGCGGGCCAAGCCCGACGGCTATACCTTGCTGCTGGGCACGTCGGCCGCGCATGTGGTGACGCCGCTGATGCAGCGCACGCCCTACGACGGCATCAAGGATTTCGCCTTCGTGTCCATCGTGGCCAATCAGCCGAATATGCTGGTGGCACGCCCGACGCTGAATGCCGCCAGCGTGGCCGATCTGGTCGCGCTGGCGCGCAAGGAGCCCGGCAAGATCAATTACGCCTCGGCCGGGCCGGGCAGTTCGCCGCACCTGGGCGCCGAGCTGTTCCGCGAGCGGGCTGGCGTAAACATCGTGCATATCCCGTATAGCGGCGCGGCGCCGGCCATCAATGACCTGGTGGGCGGCCAGGTGGATATCGCCGTGCTGAATCTGGCGGCCAGCCTGCCCTTTATTCGCAGCGGAAGGCTGAAAGCGCTGGCCTACGCCAACGGCAAGCGTTCGCCGCTATTGCCGGACGTGCCGACGTTGGCCGAGTCGGGCGTGGCGGGCGCCGAGTCCGCGTCGTGGTACAGCCTGGCGGCGCCCAAGGGGACGCCGGCCGACGTGCTGCAACGGCTGAACGAGGCAATGGGCCGCGTGAACGCGGACACCGAATACGGCAAGCTGATGCAGGCCCAGGGTGTGGACTTGTGGAACATGACCCCGGCCGAAGCCACGGCGTTCGTGGAAAAAGACCAGCTTGCCATGAAGCAACTGGTGCAGTCCGCCGGCCTGATGAAAAAGTAGCCGTCACGGCCGGCGTGTCCGCCGTCGAAGCCGCCCTTGGGGCGGCTTTCTCGTTCTCAGCCGGCCAGCGCCGCGGCGCGCGCCAGCGCTTCCCGCGTCTCGTCCACCAGTTGCCGCACCAGTTCGCCTGCGGGTTGCAGGCTGTCGATCAATCCGGCGCTTTGGCCGGCTTCGACCTTGCCGCCTTCGACGTCGCCCTCATGCGCGGCTTGCTTTAGCGAACTGACGGCGAATAGCGCGTCCAGCGCGGCGTCGTCGCTGCCGCGTTCAGATGCCAGATACTGGCGGGCGAAGGCATTGCGCAGCATCCGCACCGGCGACCGTCCGCGGCCGATCAGCGTGGTGTCGGCCACGCCGGCGGCCAGCACGGCGGCCTTGTAGTCGGCATGCACGCCGGCTTCCGGCGTCAGCAAAAAGCGGGTGCCCAATTGCGCGCCCGCCGCGCCCAGGCACAGCGCGGCGGCGATGCCCGCGCCGTCGGCGATGCCGCCCGCGGCCACCACGGGCAACGATACGCGGCGCACCGTGGCGCGCACCAGCACCTGCAAACCGATTTCGTCCGGCCCCGGGTGCCCGCCCGCTTCCAGGCCCACGGCGATGACGGCGTCCACGCCCGCGGCCTGCGCTTTCTTTGCATGCAGCGGGCTTGCCACCACTTGCAGCCATTTGATGCCGGCGTCTCGCGCGCGGCCGATGTGCTTTTGCGGCCCGCCCTGCGACGCGATGATCACCGGCACGCCTTCCGCGATGGCGATGTCCATGTGTTCTTGGGCGCGCTTGTTGTACAGCGGGATATTGACGGCGAACGGCGCGTCCGTGCCTTGGCGCACCTCGCGCACCGCGGCAAGCAGGGCATCGGGATACATCGGGCCGGCGGCGATAACGCCCAATCCGCCCGCGCGGGATACGGCCAGCGCTAGCGCTGCGTTGGACGATGCCCAGCTCATGCCGCCCTGGATGATCGGATAGCGCGTGCCCAGCAATCGGGTCAGCGGAGTTTGCAGAATCATGGCCTACCTGCCGTGGGGAAAAGCCCATTTTCGATTAATTAGTTGATAATATCAACTATATTTCGATGCGAGGATTCGGCGGCTTGCTAGCGGATCCGTCCGGGACAAAACGCGACGCGGCAGCATGGCTATTACCGATGCGCCCCGGGGGACTTGTATATGATGTGCGGGTCGTCCCGAGGAGGGGACGCAAACCCATACAACAACGAGACACGGGTTTCATGTCTAGTCAAACCGATACGATTTCCACCCGCACCATCATCCTGGGCACTTTGGTGGTGCTGCTTGCCATGGGCGTGCGCGCAACTTTTGGCCTGTTCATGCAGCCGATGGGCCTGGCGCACGGCTGGGGCCGCGAGGTGTTTTCGATGGCCTTCGCCCTACAGAACCTGGTGTGGGGCGTGGCGTGCATTTTCATGGGCATCCTGGCCGATCGCTATGGCTCGGGGCGCACCATCGCGCTGGGCGCGGTGCTGTACATGCTGGGCATGATCGGCACGCGCTTCGCCACCGACGAGGCCACGCTATACCTGACCGCCGGCGTGCTGGTCGGGCTGGGCCAGGCGGGCACCACCTTTCCGGTGATCCTGCCGGTCGTGGCGCGCGCCGTGCCGCCGGCGTACCGAAGCACGGCGATGGGCATTGCCAGCGCCGGGGGCTCGCTTGGCCAGTTTGCCGTGGTGCCCACCGGGCAAGCGTTGATCACCGGTATGGATTGGTCCGGCGCGTTGTGGGTGCTATCGCTGTTCGTGGCCTGCGCCGCGCCGCTGGCCTATTTTTTGCGTGGCCGTCCGCAAGCGCAAACCGGGCCGCAGCAGTCGCTGGCGGCGGCGGTGCGGCAGGCGGTACGCCATCCTTCCTTCCACTTCCTGTTCTGGAGCTACTTCGTCTGCGGCTTCCATACGGCCTTCATCACGCTGCACCTGCCGGCCTACGTGACCGACGGCGGCCTGACGGCAGGGCAGGGCGCGACCGCGGTGGCGCTGATCGGCCTGTTCAACGTGTTGGGCTCGTTCTATGCGGGCAAGCTGGGCGGCAAATACAGCAAGAAGCGCCTGCTGGCGGTGGTGTACTTCATGCGCGCCTTCGGCATCTTGCTGCTGCTGGCCATGCCCTTGTCCGCATGGGTGCTTTACGCCTTCGCGGCGTGGATGGGCCTGTTCTGGCTGGGCACCGTGCCGCTCACGCAAGGGTTGATCGGGCAGATCTACGGGCTGCGCTATGCGGCCACCCTGTCCGGCATCGTCTTCCTGGGGCACCAGCTGGGCAGCTTCATCGGCGTCTGGCTGGGCGGTTATGCCTACGCCAAGACCGGCAATTACGATATGGTCTGGTGGCTGGGCGTGATCCTGGCCGTGGTGGCGGCGCTGCTTTGCCTGCCGGTGCGCGAACAACCCGTGACGCCGGCGGCGCCGCGCCCTGCGTCGGCATGATGCCGGCGTTTCGAACCCGCCAGCCTTGAACCCACTTTCCGGAGACCCGCCCATGACCTCGGTAGATCCTCCCGCCGTCCGCCGTCATCGGGCCTGGCGCGCCGTGGGCGTGCTGGCGCTGGCCGCCGTGCTGGGCCTGGCATTCTGGGGCTACACCACGCCCGAGATGCAGATCCACTGGGAAAACCTGGCAGCCCTCTGCGGTTTTTAGACGCGTCTGGCCGCTCGGCTCGCGGTATCCTACGACGGAGTTTCCTCCGTCGTTTTTTTCGTCACCCGCGCCTGCCGTTCCGGCACGCGCTTTGTAGGTGCCCATGCAGGACGCATCGCTTTCCTATCCTGATCTAGCGCTACCGGACATCGGCGTCATGCCCGCTGCCGGCACGCTGGTGTTGACCGTGAACAACCGGTTGTCGCGTCGCTTGACGCTCGAATTGGCCGGCCTGCTGCGCCAGGAGCGCCAGGTCAGCGAGCTGCCGCGCATCGTGCCGTTGTCGGCCTGGTTGGCGGAGTCCGCTAACGAGTTGGCCTTCGAGGCGGACGACGACGTGCCCGCTTATCGGCTAGACAGTTTCGCCACGCAACTGGTATGGACCGAAGCCATCCGCGTGGAAGAGGCCGAACGCGTGCTGCTGGATGCCAGCCAGGCCGCGCGGCTGTCCATGGACGCCGATCTGCTGATGGACGAATGGGATCTGCATGTGCCGTCAGGGGCAGACACCGACGAATACCGAGGCTTTGCCCGGTGGCGTGCGCGCTATCGCGAAACGCTGGCTGCCATTGACGCCGAGGACGCAAACCAGGGCTATGCGCGCGTGCTGCGCGCCCTGGAGGAAGGCCGGCTGGCGACGCCCGCCCAACTGGTGCTTGCCGGCTTCACCGACGTATCACCGCGTTTTCGTCGCTTGCTCCTTGCCTTCGAAGCGCAGGGCACGCGGGTCGGGCAGTGGCGCGATGCGCAACGGATAGAAACCGTGGCGCGGCGGTTCGAAGCCGCGGACCAAGGGGCGGAATGGCGCGCCGCGGCGGCATGGGCGGCGGCTCGCCTGAAGGCGAATCCGCACGGGCGCTATGCGATCGTGTCGCCGCAACTGGAAGCCGAATCCCCCTTCGCGCGGCGCGTGTTGAGCCAGGCATTGGCGGGCCGGGACGGCGCGCCGGCCTATGCATTCAACGTGGCGGTGGGCCGGCCGTTGAATGAATGGCCGATGGCGCGCGCGGCGCTGGCCTGGTTGCGCGCGCTGGCCGAATGCGCCGCCGGCAAGGGCTGCGGCGTGGAGGTACTGGGCGCCGCCTTGTTGGCCGGCCATTGCGCGGGCGACGTGCGCGACGGCGCGCGCCTGGCCGCGATCGACGCGCGCTGGCGCCGGCAGGCTGTGCGGCATGTCGGCCCGCAGGATTGGAAGAAGCTGTTGGCCGATACGCCGGTCTTGGCGCAAGCCTGGAATCAAGCGATGGAGATCTGGACCCAGGGCGGCCGCCAAGCCACCTGCGATGTCTGGATGCTGCGCATGAAAGCCGCGTTGACGGCGTTGGGCTTCCCCGGCGAAGCCGCGCTGGACAGTGTCGACTATCAAGTCATGGGTGCGCTGGGCGATGCGCTAGGCAGTTTCTCGGCGTTGGCGCCGGCCGCTGGCCGTCTGGGCGGCGTGGCGGCCGTCAATCTGCTGCAAAGCGTGGCGCGGTCGGCGTCGTTCCAGCCGCAACGCGATCCGCTGGCGCGCCTGGACGTGCTGGGCCTGCTGGAAGCCGAAGGCGGTTATTGGGATGGCGTCTGGATGCTGGGTTTGACCGACGATGTGCTGCCTGCGTCGCCAAAGCCCAATCCGCTGTTGCCATTGGCCGTGTTGCGCCAGGCGAAAGCGCCGCGCGCCACGCCCGAGCGCGAGCGCGAATGGGCCGAAGGCATGTATGCCGCGCTGTGCCGCTGCGCGCCTGAACTCATCGTCAGCCATGCCCATATGGATGGCGAGCGCGAACTGCGCCCGTCGCCGCTGATCGCCGCCGCCGCGCTAACGGACTGGATGCCCGCCGAGGCCGATGCGGTGACAGTGTTGCCCCAGGAATCGCTGGACGACAATCAGGGCCCGCCGTTGGCGGCGGGAAACCGCGGCGGCGGCGGCCTGGACGTGCTGGACACGCAGGCGCGCAATCCGCTGTGGGCGTTCGTGCGCCACCGGTTGGGCGGACGCGAGCTGGCGCCTTACGCCGACATGGCTACGGTGAACGTGCGCGGCCAGTTCTTGCACAAGGCGCTGGAACTGGTGTGGGGCATGATGCCCGACCAGGAGGCCCTGCACGAGGTCCTGGCCACGGGCCGGCTTACCGCGCTGCTGGAGCAGGCTGTGGCCCAGGCTGCCGACGAAGAACTCAAGGACTACGCGCCCGCGCTGAAAGCGCTGGAGTGCCAGCGTGCCCGGGCGGTGCTGGCCGCGTGGCTCGACATGGAGGCGCAGCGGCTGCCGTTCGCCGTTGCGCAAGTCGAAAAAAACCACCAGTGGCAGCGCGGAGCGCTGAACCTGAAACTGCGGCTGGACCGTATCGACAGCCTGGCTGACGGCCGCAATGTCATCGTTGACTACAAGACCGGCGTGGCTGCCGCCAAGCCCGAACCCGACTGGTCGCGCAGCCGGCCGGTAAACGTGCAACTGCCGTTCTACGCATCGGTGCTGGCGGATGCCGCGGGCGGCGAGGTGGCCGGTCTGGTGCTGGCGCAAATCCACGCACGCCAGGTCGCCGCGCAAGGCTTGGCCGACGAAGATCTGGGCGTGCCCGGCGTCACGCTTGCCGAAGACAGCAAGTACTTCGACGGCCTGTCGTGGCCCGAGATCCGGCAGCGCTGGCGCGTGGCGATCGAGGCGCTGGCCGACGAGTACGTCGCTGGGGTGGCCACCAATGTGGCCTACCGGCGGGATGATTTGAAATACTGCGATGCACTGCCGTTCCTGCGTTTGCATCTGGACGACGAGGACGCATGAGCCATGGCTGAACAAGAACGCCTACCGCAGGATCACGCTGCGCGCACCGACGCGCTGGACCCGACCCGTTCGTTTCTGGTGCAGGCCCCGGCGGGGTCCGGCAAGACCGAACTGCTGACCGACCGCATCCTGGCCTTGCTGGCCACGGTGAACCGCCCGGAAGAAATCGTGGCTATCACCTTCACGCGCAAGGCAGCCTCGGAAATGCACGCGCGCGTGCTGAGCAAACTGCGGCGCGGGCTGGACGGCCCGCCCGAGGCCATGCACGAACGCCGCAGCTGGGAACTGGCCCGCGCCGCGCTGGCGCGCAATGAAGAGCAGGGGTGGCATCTGCTGGACCATCCCGCGCGCCTGGCCATCCGCACCATTGACTCGTTCTGCGCGGGGCTGGTGCGCAGCATGCCATGGCTGTCCGAGCTGGGAGGCATGCCCGACATCACCGATGACGCGCGCGCCAACTACGAAGCGGCGGCGCGTGCCACGCTGGACCTGGCCGACGAATACGACGCCGTGCGCGTCCTGCTGCAGCATCTGGACGTGGACGTGCAGGCGGCCAAGGACGCCATTGCCGACATGCTGGGCCAGCGCGACCAATGGTTGCCGCTGCTGCGCCACGGGTCCGACCGCGCGGGCATGGAGGCCATGCTGGCCGAGGCCATCGGCGAAGACCTGGACGCGCTCTGCGAAGCCATGCCGTATGGCTGGGCCGACGCGCTGTGCGGCCCGGCCCGGCTGGCCGCGACCCATCTGCAGGACGGCGATGACGACAACAAGCTGCTGCCGCTGCTGGACTGGGCGGAAGAACTGCCGCCGGATGCCGAGGCGCTGGACCAGTGGCGCGCGGTGGCGCACCTGCTGCTGACCGGCACCGGCAGCTTGCGCAAGACGGTCAACAAAAACCTGGGTTTTCCGGCCAAATGCGCGCACAAGGAACCCTTCGTGGCGTGGCTGGAAGCGGCCGACGCCCAAGCCCCTTGGGTGCGCCGGCTGAATGCCGTGCGCGATATCCCGGCGCCGCGCTTCACCGATGCGCAATGGGAAGTGCTGGGCGCCCAGCTGATGACCCTGGCGCTGGCGGTGGCGCAGTTGCGCCTGCGTTTCGCCGAGACGGGCGAGGTGGATTTCATCGAGATCGCGCAACGCGCCGCCTCGGCGCTGGGCAGCGCCGACGACCCAGGCGAATTGCTGCTGAAGCTGGATGCGTCCATCCGCCATTTGCTGATCGACGAATTCCAGGACACCAGCCAGACGCAGCTGGACCTGCTGAGCACGCTGACCTCGGGCTGGCAACAGGGTGACGGACGCACCCTGTTCCTGGTGGGCGATCCGATGCAGTCCATCTATCGTTTCCGCAAGGCCGAAGTGGGGTTGTTCCTGGAAGTGGCGGACATCGGCGTGGGCGAACTGCGCCCCGATTTTTTGAACCTGACCGACAACTTCCGCTCGCAGGCGGGCATCGTCGATTGGGTAAACCGGTCGTTCGTGTCGTTGCTGCCCAAGCGCAGCGACGCCGCCGCGGGCGCCATCGCGTACAGCCCGTCCACCGCCTTCCACGACGCGTTGCCCGAGCCTGCCGTGCGCTTTCATCCTGTCTGGTCGCGCGCCGGCGCGACGCAGGCCGAAGCGCTGGCCGAAGACATCGCGGTGGGGCTGGTGCGCCAGGCATTGGTCGACCACAAGGGCGCCAAGCATCCGGTCGCGGTGCTGGTGCGCGCCCGCAGCCACTTGGGCAACTTGACGCGCCGGCTGGCGCAAGAGGGCATCCGCTGCCGCGCCGTCGACCTGGTGCCGCTGGCGCTGCGTCCGGTGGTAGCCGACCTGGTGCAGCTCGTCCGCGCGCTGTCGCACCCGGGCGACCGGCTGGCGTGGCTGTCGGTGCTGCGCGCGCCGTATTGTGGTCTGACCTTGACGTCCTTGCAGCGCCTGTTCGGCGACGATCATGTCACTCCGGTGCCGGTGCTGCTGGAGCGTGCGCTACGCATTGCGCGGCCCACGCTGCCCAGCGTGGCTGATACGGCGCCGCAAGGCTCCTTGTTCGACGCCGCACCGCCCCCGACTGAATCGCCATCGGCCCAGGCGCTGCTCAGCGCCGACGAATTCGCGCGGCTACGCCAGGTGGCGGCCATCTTGCTGGACAAGCGCAATGAGTCGGGCGCGATGCCGTTCGCGGCCTGGGTGGAATCGTTGTGGCGCCGCCTGGGCGGCCCGGCGCTGTATGCCGGCCTGTCCGTGGCCAACGACGCGGAAAGCCTGTTCCAGTTGGTCGAGCGTCTGGCGCCGCACGGCGGCATCGACCCCGCCGCGCTGGACGCCGGCATCTCGCGCCTGTTCGCCTCGCCCGACGCGGCGGACGAAGACGATGGCGCGGTCGAAATCATGACCATGCACAAGTCCAAGGGCTTGCAGTTCGAAACCGTCATCCTGTACGGCTTGCACCGCGCTCCGCGCGGCGACCAGGCACCCCTGGTGCGGTTCGAGCAAAGCGGCGGCCGCGTGCTGTTCGGGCCGGTCAAACCGCGCGCGGAAACCGAGGCAGACCCTGTGTCGCGCTATCTGGGCGCGCGCGAGGCGCGTCGCGCTTCCTATGAAATCGACCGCCTGCTGTACGTCGCCGTCACGCGGGCGCGCAAGCGCCTGCATCTGGTGGGACACGTGTCGCTGGACGAGGCCACGGGCCAAGTCAAAGCGCCCCCCTCGGCCAGCCTGCTGGGCCGCTTGTGGCCGTGCCTGGAAACGCCGGTCCCGCCATCCACGCAGGGTGAGTCCGAACCCGAGGCCGTCGACGGCCCGGAATGGCAGGGCGAACCTTTGCGGCGGGTGGCCAGCGAGGGCCTGGCGCAATTGGCGCGCTTGTCCGACATCACGGTCAGCCCCGGCTTCGGCGCGGCGGCCCGCGGAGCTTGGGGCGACGGCAGCGAACATCCCGCCTGGCAACTGGAAGCCGGCTACGACGCCGCCATCGGCACCCTGGCGCATGCCTGGCTGGCCCGCATCGGCCAGGATGGCGTACATGCGTGGCCGTCCGCAGCCTTGGCGGACCGTCTCCCCGCGATGCGCCGCCAACTGACAAGAGCCGGCATCCCCGCCAGCCAAGCCGACGCCGCCGCCGAAGCCGTGCTGGAAACGCTGCAAGCCACGCTGGCGGACGAACGCGGCTTGTGGCTGCTATCCCAGTCCGGCGCCCGCCGGGAGTGGCCGCTGATAGACGCCGCCGGCAAAGTTTCCGTCATCGACTTGGCGCTCAGCACCGAGGACGGCTGGCTGATCGTCGACTACAAAACCGGCCGACCCCACCCCGGCGAACCCCCCGCCGCCTTCGCCACCCGCATGCGTCAACGCCACGGCGAACAACTGCTGCGCTACTGCACCCAGGTCACCGCCCTGGACGGCCGCACAGCCAGAGCCGCCCTCTATTTCCCAAGAGCGAAGGCCTGGATCGACCTGTAGCAGCCGTCCGAATGGCAGTCGGCGTGCGCCCGACGCCGGCAGACCGCCATCCCGGCATGGCGTCCCAAGGCTAAAGCGGCCAAGGGGCGCATGCCTGATGGGTTGCGCGCGCTGCCGGCCGGCGCCGCAAGAAAGCCCACCGCGCGCTCCACCCATCCTACGATTCACCGCCACCGCTCCGTTCAAAGACGCAAAGCGAAGGGTCGCCACCAGGCATCCGTAATGAAAGGCAAGGGGCGACAGAAAAAGCGACAGGCTGAGCCGCAACGCAAAGCGAAGGGCCGCCCAAAACCAACCAATCAAAGAAGCCAACAAGGCGAACGAAGCAAGCCAACAAGGCGGGCGAAGCAAGCCAACAAGGCAAAGCGAAGCGAGCCAAAAATGGCAAGCGAAGCAAAGCCATCTCCCCCTCCCCCTCGGGGGGAGGGCCGGGGAGGGGGCAACATACCGCCCCTCAGGGGCCCGCCAACCGGAAGGCTGCAAGCAAGCGAAGCGCAGCTCTGCTAGAATTCCGGTTGGCGGGCCCCTCCGCATGGTTCGACGGTGAACCTGGTCAGGTCGGGAACGAAGCAGCCATAGTCGTTTAGGGTCAGTGCCGGAGTAAGGCTCGCCAACCGGATTCTTCAAAGCAACGGGTAGTGTCAATGGGTAGTGATTCACAGCAGTGATTCAACCCGGCGCCCGATTGCTTTCAAGGGGGACGGGGTTATTTTCCAGGGATTCGTTCCACGGGAATAAGCCCGTCCCCTTTGCATTTCAGCCAGCACGCGAAACAGGCTCTACAATCCAGCCATGACTTATCTGGTACTGGCCCGCAAGTGGCGGCCGCGATCGTTCGATACCCTCGTGGGACAGGATCACGTGGTGCGCGCATTGACTCATGCGCTCGACACCCAACGCCTGCATCATGCCTGGCTGTTCACCGGCACGCGGGGCGTGGGCAAGACCACCCTGTCCCGGATCCTGGCCAAATCGCTCAACTGTGAAACCGGCATCACGTCCAAGCCGTGCGGCGTTTGCCGCGCGTGCACGGAAATCGATGCCGGGCGCTTTGTCGACTACCTGGAGCTGGACGCGGCGTCGAACCGGGGCGTCGAGGAAATGACGCAGCTGCTGGAGCAGGCGGTGTATTCGCCGGGCGCCGGGCGCTTCAAGGTCTACATGATCGACGAAGTGCACATGCTGACGGGCCATGCCTTCAACGCCATGTTGAAGACGCTGGAAGAGCCGCCGCCTCACGTCAAATTCATCCTGGCCACCACCGATCCGCAGAAGATTCCGGTGACGGTGCTGTCGCGCTGTCTCCAGTTCAACCTGAAGCAGATGCCGGCCGACTCCATCGTCGGGCATTTGCAGGCCGTGCTGGGCCAGGAAGAAGTCGCTTTCGAAGTGCCGGCATTGCGCCTGATCGGCCAGGCCGCCCAGGGTTCCATGCGCGACGCGCTGTCCCTGACCGACCAGGCCATCGCCTATAGCGCGGGCAACATGACCGAGGACGCCGTGCGCGGCATGCTCGGTACGATCGATCAACGCCACCTGGTGCGCCTGCTGGACGCCTTGTCCGCCGGCGATGCCAAGAGTGTGTTGGCGGTTGCCGACGAGCTGGCGATCCGCGGGCTGTCCTACGCCGGCGCGCTGGCCGATCTGGCCGTGCTGCTGTCCCGGGTGGCGATCGAACAACGGGTCACTGGCGTCACGCCCGCCGAAGACCCGCTGGCTGCCGACATCGCGCGCCTGGCGCTGAGCCTGCATCCGGATGCGGTGCAGTTGTTCTATTCGGTGGCGGTGCATAGCCGCAGCGAATTGACACTGGCGCCCGACGAGTACGCAGGCTTCATCATGGCCTGCCTGCGCATGCTGGCATTGAACGGCGACGCCGGTCCGCAAACCGCATTGGACGCGCCTGCCACGCCCGCCCGACAAACGGCGGAACCCGCCGTTGCCGTCGCCGAGCCGGCTGCAACCCTGGCCGCAACCCCGGCCGCAACCCCGGCCGCAACCCCGGCCGCAACCCCGGCCGCAACCCCGGCCGCCGTGGCCGCGCCCGTGGCGGTTGCCGCATCCGCATCCGCCGCGGCACCCGCGCCCGCCGCAACTCCGCCCGCCGCAGCCCCGTCCGCCCCCATCGCCACCGCGCCAGCCGCCGTTGCCGCGCCAGCCGTGGCATCTGAGCCGGTAGCGCTTGCCGCGCCGGCCGAAGCCGCTGCTCCGGTGGCGGCCCCGTCCGTGGCGCAGGCTCCCGCGCCGACGGCCGTCAATCGGGCGGCAGAACCCGAACCCGAATCCGTCTCGGCGCCTCAAGCCGCCGCCAGCGAAAACGTGCCGCCCTGGGAAGACCTGCCGGCTGACGCGCCGGCGGCGCCCGAAGCCGCTACCGCTGCCAAGGCAACGGGTTCGGCGGCGTTGGCCGTCACCCCCGCCGTCGCGGCCGTGCTGGCCAACGCGCCAGCCGAATCCGATGGCGGCCCGCCTTCCTGGGTCGACGAAGAAATCCCCTTCGAAGCCGAAGGCGGTTTTGTCCCGGATGGCGGCTTCACGTCCGATCCGGACGATGACGAATTCGAAACCCTTGCAAGCGCGCCGTCGGCCGCCCCGGCACCCGCCGTGGCAGCACGGCGCGAAGGCCCGGCGCCTGCCCGCAAACGCCAATCGCGCGCCCGCATGGCCGACATGACGCCTACCGGCTGGCCCGAGCTGGCCGCTAGCTTGCCCGTCACGGGCCTGGCGGCGGAACTGGCGCGCCAAAGCGAATGGGCCGGCGTGCAAGGCGACGCGATCGTCCTGCGCGTCGCCGTCAGGACGCTGGCTGAAAGCGAAAGCCGGGTTCGCCTGCAAACCGTCTTGTGCGAACATTTTGGCCAGAGCATCCGGCTGGATGTGGAAGTCGGCGTCACGGGCGACGCCACGGCGCATGCCGTGGCGCAGGCCGAACGCGCCGCGCGCCAGCAGGCCGCCGAAGACGCCGTGGCCGTCGATCCTTTTGTGCAAGCCCTGTTGGCCGATTTCGGGGGCCAGGTCGTCCCCGGCTCCATCCGCCACGTTGATCCCCCGGCCGCCGCCTGAAGCGGCGGCCATCTCTTATTCCCCTCGTTCAAGGAACATCCATCATGATGAAAGGACAACTGGCCGGCCTGATGCGCCAGGCGCAGCAAATGCAGGAAAACATGAAAAAGGCGCAAGACGCGCTAGCTGAGATCCTGGTCGAAGGCGCCTCTGGCGGCGGCCTGGTCAAGGTCACCATGACCTGCCGCCACGACGTCAAGCGCGTCGTGATCGATCCGTCGCTGCTGGGCGACGATAAGGACATGTTGGAAGACCTGGTCGCCGCCGCGTTCAACGACGCGCTGCGCAAGGCTGAAACCACGTCCCAGGAAAAGATGGCGGGCGTGACCGCCGGCATGCCGCTGCCCCCGGGCATGAAGCTGCCGTTCTGATCGGCGCGATCTAGGCCGCAATGGATCCCTTACTGCCTGAACCCGAACCGCTGGTGTCGCTGATCGAGGCGCTGCGGCGCCTGCCCGGCGTGGGCATCCGATCGGCCAGACGCATGGCGTACCACCTGCTGCAGCATGACCCGCAAGGCGCGGACATGCTGGGGCAGGCGCTGGCCGGCGCAGTCCGGGATTTGAAGCACTGCGCGCGGTGCAACAGCTTTTCTGAAGAAGAGATCTGCGGCACCTGCGCCAACCCCAAGCGCGACCGCTCCCTGCTGTGCATCGTGGAAACGCCGGCCGACCAGAACATGATCGAGTCCAGTCACGGCTACCGTGGCCTGTACTACGTGTTGATGGGCCGGGTGGCGCCGCTGGAAGGCATCGGCCCGCGCGAGCTGGACTTCGACCGCGTGATCAAGCGGGCGACGGACGGCGACGTGCAGGAAGTCATCCTGGCCACCAACTTCACCGCCGAAGGCGAGACCACCGCCCACTTCCTGGGTGAAGCACTGGGCAAACGCGGATTGCGCGTGACGCGCCTGGCGCGCGGCGTGCCGGCCGGCAGTGAACTCGAATACGTGGATGCCGGCACAATCGCCTGGGCCTTGATGGAGCGCAAGACCACCTGAGGCTCGCCGCATCACAACAGCCAGCCGGCAACGTACCGGCGCGGCAAAAAAACGTGAGGAAGACAAACCATGTCAGCGCTGACCGGACTCAAGGTCCTGGAACTCGGCACGCTCATCGCCGGCCCGTTCGCCGCGCGCATCTTCGGCGAATTCGGCGCCGATGTCATCAAGGTGGAAACGCCGCATGGGCCTGACGGCACTGGCGGCGGAGACCCCATCCGCAGCTGGCGCCATCTGCATGAGGGCAATTCGCTCTGGTGGACGGTGCAGGCACGCAACAAACAATCCATCGCCCTGAATCTGAAAGACCCTCGCGCTCAGGAAATTGCCCGCAAGCTGGCGCTGGACGCCGATGTGGTGGTTGAAAACTACCGCCCGGGCGTGCTGGAGAAATGGGGCCTGGGCTTTGAGCAACTGCGGGCCATCAATCCCGCGCTGATCATGGTGCGGCTGTCGGGCTACGGTCAGACCGGCCCCATGAAAGACCAGCCAGGCTTTGGCGCCATCGGCGAATCCATGGGCGGGCTGCGCTATGTGTCGGGCCATCCCGACCGGCCGCCATTGCGGGTCGGCATTTCCATCGGCGATTCCATCGCCGCGCTGCACGGCGTAATCGGCGCGATGATGGCGCTGCGCCACCGCGACGCCACGGGCGGCCGCTGGAACGGCAAGTCGGGCGACGCCTGCCAGGCCGGGCAGGGGCAGATGGTGGACGTGGCCTTGTACGAGGCCGTGTTCAACATGATGGAAAGCCTTGTTCCCGAATACGACGTGGCCGGCGTGGTACGCGAACGCACGGGCGGCGCGTTGCCGGGCATCGTGCCGTCCAACACATACACCACGCGCGACGGCCAGAACGTCGTCATCGCCGGCAACGGCGACGCGATCTTCCATCGGCTGATGCGCGCCATCGACCGGGACGATCTGGCCGAAGACCCCGATCTGGTGCGCAACGACGGCCGCGCGCGCCGCGTCGACGAGATCGACGGCGCCATCCAGCAATGGTGCGGCGGCCGCGGCATCGACGAGGCGCTGGGCGTGCTGAAGGGCGCGGATGTGCCGGTCGGCAAGATCTACAGCGTGGCCGACATGTTCCGCGATCCCCAGTTCCTGGCGCGCCAAATGATCGAGCAGCATCACTTTGCCGACGGCACGCCGGTCAAGCTGCCTGCGGTGGTTCCGAAGCTGTCCGAGACCCCTGGCCAGACGCGCTGGGTGGGTCCGGCATTAGGGGAACATACCGAGGAAGTCCTGAAATCGCTAGGGTATGATTCAGCGGCTATTGACGAGCTGGCGAAGACCGGCGCTATCGGTAAACCCGACAATTAGGAGACAACCACATGTCAGTTACCCGCCGTGACTTGCTCAAGATGGCCGGCGCCGCCGGCGTCATGGGCATGGCGCCCGCCATCGTGCGCGCGCAGAAGCTTGAAAAGACCAAGGTCCAGATCGCCGTGGGCGGCAAGCCCCTGATCTACTATCTGCCCTTGTCCATCGCGGAAGCCCGCGGGTACTTCAAGGACGAAGGCCTGGACGTCAGCATCGCCGACTTCGCAGGCGGCTCCAAGGCGTTGCAGGCCGTCGTGGGTGGCAGCGCCGACGTCGTCTCGGGCGCGTTCGAGCACACACTGTCCATGCAGTCCAAGGGCCAGGCGTACCGCGCCTTCGTGCTGCAAGGCCGCGCGCCGATGATCGGCGTGGGCGTGTCCAAGAAGAACCTGCCCAACTACAAGGGCCCGGCCGACCTCAAAGGCAAGAAGATCGGCGTGACCGCGCCCGGCTCGTCCACCAACATGGTGGTCAGCTTCTTCCTGGCCAAGCACGGCCTGAAGGCATCCGACGTGTCCATCATCGGCGTGGGCGCCGGCGCAGGCGCCGTGACCGCATTGCGCAGTGGCCAGATCGACGCCATCTCCAATACCGACCCCGTGGTGTCGATGCTGCAGATGCCGGGCGATATCCAGATCATTGTCGACACGCGCACCCTCAAGGACACCCAGGACATTTTCGGCGGCAACATGCCGGCCGGCTGCCTGTACGCGCCGCAGGCGTTCATCGACGCCAACCCGAACACGACGCAGGCCCTGACCAATGCGCTGGTTCGCGCCGACAAGTGGATTCAGAAGGCCGGTCCCGACGAGATCGCCAAGATCGTGCCGGAAACCTACCTGCTGGGCGATCCCGCGGTCTACAAGGCCGCCATCGCAAAGAGTCTGGAAGGCCTGTCGCCCAACGGCATGATCCCCGAAGACGGCGCGGCCACCGCGCTGAAGGCGCTGGCCGCCTATCAGGCGGATTTCGACGGCGGGAAGATCGACGCCTCCAAGGTCTGGACCAACGATTTCGCGCGCCGCGCCAACGAGAAGTACGCCAATGGCTGAAGCTGCACTATCGCTGGAAAATATCAGTTGTACCTTTGTCTCGCGTGATGACCGGTCACAGCGCTACACCGCCGTCAGCGACACGACCCTGGCCATCGCGCCCGGCGAGTTCGTGTCGGTGGTGGGGCCGACCGGTTGCGGGAAATCCACCTTGCTCAACGTCGGCGCCGGCTTGCTGGCGCCGTCGTCGGGCCAGGTAAAGGTCTTCGGCCAACCGCTGTCGGGCGTCAACGCGCGCGCGGGCTACATGTTCCAGGGCGAAGCCCTCTTGCCGTGGCGCAGCGCCCTGGATAACGTGGTCGCCGGGCTGGACTTCGCCGGCGTGCCGCGTCCGGAAGCGCTGGAGCGCGGCCGGGAGTGGATGCGCCGCGTGGGGCTGGGCGGCTTTGAGAGCCGCTATCCGCACCAGATGTCGGGCGGCATGCGCAAGCGCGCGATGCTGGCCCAGACGCTGATCCGCGATCCCGACATCATCCTGATGGATGAGCCATTCTCGGCCTTGGACATCCAGACGCGCCAGCTGATGGAAAACGAGGTGCTGGAGCTGTGGATGGCCAAGCGCCGCGCCGTGCTGTTCATCACGCACGACCTGGACGAAGCCATCGCGATGAGCGACCGCGTGATCGTGCTGTCGGCCGGGCCGGGCACGCATCCGATCGGTGAATTCGTCATCGATCTGCCGCGCCCGCGCGACGTTGCCGAGGTGCGCGCCCATCCGCGTTTCGTCGAGCTGCATACGGCCATCTGGGCCGTGCTGCGCGAAGAAGTGCTCAAGGGCTATGCCCAACAGAAGCGAGCCTGAGGTATGTCGAAGTCATTCAAATCCGGTTCCGCCAGCCTGCGCTTTTGGCAACTGCTGCTATTGGTCGTCATCTTGGGTGCCTGGCATTTCGCATCGCGAGATCCCAAAGTCGCGTTCTTCTTCGGCGAGCCGCTGAAGGTCTGGGGCCGCATCTGGGCCTGGTTCATTACCAACGCGGACATCTACACGCACCTGTGGGTGACCCTGACCGAAACCGTGCTGGCGTTTTTCATCGGCACCATCGCCGGCCTGGGCTTCGGTTTATGGCTGGGGCTGTCGCCGCGCGCAAGCGCCATCCTCGACCCCTACATCAAGGCCGCCAACTCGATGCCGCGCGTCATCCTGGCGCCGATCTTCGGGATGTGGTTCGGGTTGGGTATCTGGTCCAAGGTGGCGCTGGCGGTCACGCTGGTGTTCTTCATCGTGTTCTTCAACGTCTACCAGGGCGTGCGCGAAGTCAGCCCAACCTTGCTGGACAACGCGCGCATGTTGGGCGCACGCAAGCGCCAATTGCTGCGCCACGTCTATCTGCCGTCGGCTACCAGCTGGGTGTTTTCCAGCCTGCATACGTCGGTGGGTCTTGCCTTCGTGGGCGCCGTGGTCGGGGAATACCTGGGGTCGGCAAGCGGCGTGGGCTACCTGATCCTGCAGGCGGAAGGTACGTTCGACGTGAACACGGTGTTCGCGGGCATCGTCGTATTGACGGCATTCGCGCTGGTGCTCGACTACATCGTCGGCGTCGGTGAAAAGCGCCTGATGAAGTGGCAGCCCAAATCGGGCGAGACCGAAAAGCTGTAATCCTGTCGCGTGGGCGGCCGACGGCGGCTGGCTAGCCGTCGCCGCCAGTGCGCTTATTCGTCGGTAGCGGGCGCCGGCAAATGCAGCGACCAGCAATCCGCCTGGCGTACCAGGCGCCAGCCTGACGCGTCCGCCAGCAGTTCGACTTCCTGCGGGTCGAAAGTCGTGGGTTGCACATCGGAAAAATCCGGCGCGGCGGAAAACCGGGCATGCCAGACATCCGCCTGGGAAAAATCCAGCGCAAGATCAGAGTCGGCGGGAAGCGCCGGCAGCAGGCAAAGCAGCCATGCCAGCAGCAAATAGCGCGACGCGAACGTCGGCAATTGGACGGAAGCGACCGTTTCGGACCAAGTGACGCTGCGACGAGACAGCAGCAAGTGCGAAAACATCAGTTTGCGGCATTCCCGCAGCAAGGCATCGGCCGGCGCCATCGCGCCTTGATCCGCCAACCATTGGTCCAGGTCGCGCACGACGGCGACGCTGTCTTCAAGCATGCCCGTCAAGTCGCCTGCCAGACGCTGGCAGCGCTGTTGCAAGGCGTCGGGGCTGGCGCCTTCGGGCGTCTGGCGCAGCATCGCGGCCGCCAGCGTGGCGTTGGACAGCGGGCCCACCACCTCGTGGCGCAGCACCGGGAAAACCTGCGCCAGCACTTTCAGCCGCACGCCATGGGCGGCCAGCGCTTGGAGGGGGGCGGACAGGGGAAGCGTCATGTTTAGTGCGCCTGGCGCAAGATGGCCAGCAACGCGTCGGGGTCGGCGGGTTTTTCGATCCAGCCGTTGAACATGTCTGGCGCGTCGTCGCGCCGTTCCTGGCGCGCCAGTCCGCTCAAGGCATAAATACGGGCCGGTTTGCCGCGCGCGCGCAACTTGGCGGCGAGTTCATAGCCGTCCATGTCGGGCAGCAGGATGTCGACCAACACGGCCTCGGGGGCGAAACTGTCGGCCAGCGCCAGCGCGGCTTCGCCGGTGGCGGCGCACCGCGTTTCCAACCCGGAAAGCGCCAGGAACTCGGCCAGCAGCTCCGAGCCCATTTCGTTATCGTCAACCAGCAGGACGCGAATCGCGCGCACGTCGTTCAAAAGGGTACCTCCAGGCATCAAGGGGCGGGTGTGTCCCGGGCGCCATTGCCATGGCGCTAACGCAAGCGTGACGGGCGGAACGGATGGGGGCGCATTCGTTCCGGGTATATACCGGAGACGCGCATTGTGCTGTCATTATGTCAAATATATTGTGCGAATGTGTGCATTTGCAGCCCTGTCACCAATATGGAGTTCCCATGGCCCGTCTTCCCTACGCCGATCTGACTCATCCCGACGCCCGGCCCCTGGTCGATCGCATCGTCGCCGAGCGCGGCAGCGTCCTGCACCTGTACCAGATGCTGCTGCATAGCCCGGCGGTCGCGGGTGGCTGGTTGAACTACCTGACGTCTATCCGCCAGCTAAGCACGCTGCCGGGCGACCTGCGTGAACTGGTGATCATGCGGGTGGCGGCGATCAACGGCGCCCCTTACGAGGCCGACCAACACGCGCCGATCGCGCTGAAAGAGGGGGTATCGCAAGCACAGCTGGACGCGTTGGATGCCTGGGAAACTTCGGCGCTGTTCAGCCAGCGCGAAAAGGCGGTGCTGGCCTATACCGACGCGATGACTCGCCAGGTGCAGGTGCCGGAAGCCGTGTTCCTGGCGGCGCGGGCGGCGATGGGCTCCGATAAGCTCATCGTCGAACTGACCGCGACGGTGGCGGCGTACAACATGGTGTCGCGCTTCCTGGAAGCGCTACAGGTGCATTCGCACGACCACCGCTAAGCCGCCGGGAAGCGGGCGCGCGTCGCCTGGGCGCGCGCCGGTCTTGCGAGCAGCTTTAGCGCCGTTGCGCGTCGATCAACGCGTCCAGCTTGACCGCGTCGGCCACGAACAGGCGAATGCCTTCGGACAGCTTTTCGGTCGCCATGGCGTCGTCGTTGAGCAGCGTGCGGAAGCTGATCTCGTCCGAGCCGATACGTGCGATGGGTTCGCCCGTGTCGTCGGCGCGCAATTGCGCGGGGGCGTCGCCTTCGGTGCCGGCCAGCTGGTTCAGCAGGTCGGGGCTGATCGTCAGCAGGTCGCAGCCCGACAGCGCCAGGATCTGTCCCGCGTTGCGGAAACTTGCGCCCATGATCTCGGTGGCGATGCCATGCTGCTTGTAATAGCGGTAGATGCGGCTGACCGACAGCACGCCGGGATCGCGCGCGCCGGCGTTGTCGGCTTCCACCCAGGACGCGCCGGCGTTCTTCTTGTGCCAGTCGTAGATCCGGCCGACGAAAGGCGAGATCAGTTGCACGTTTGCATCGGCGCAGGCCACGGCCTGGGGCAGCGAAAACAACAAAGTCAGGTTGCAGCGCACGCCTTCGGCTTGTAGCGCGCGGGCCGCCTGAATGCCTTCCCAGGTGGAAGCAATCTTGATCAGCACGCGTTCGCGCGGCACGCCGGCGGCTTCGTACAGGGCGATCAGGCCGCGGGCGCGCTCAATGGTGGCGCGGGTGTCGAATGACAGGCGGGCGTCGACTTCGGTCGAGACGCGGCCCGGCACGATGTTCAGGATGGCGCGGCCAAAAGCGACCAGCAGGCGGTCGACGAGGTCGGGCGTCGAGGCGCCGCCATGGTCTCGCGCTGTTTTTTCCAGCAGCGGGCGGTAGGCATCCTGCTGAACGGCTTTAAGAATAAGGGACGGATTAGTGGTGGCGTCCGTGGGACGCAACGCCTTCATCGCTTCGAAATCCCCGGTGTCGGCGACAACGGTGGTGTGATTGCGCAGGGCGTCAAGTTGGCTGGACATGGACAAATACGGCTCACGACGGCAAGGGTTGAAGGTGTTCCTAGCGTATCACTGCCGCTGGCGCCTTGCTGTCCGCCAAACGGTCCGGGCCCCAGAACGCGGCGCGGCGGCTCGAAAAGGGGGGAAATCACCGATACCGGCCTTATTTGGCGCGGTTCTCCGGGAAAAGCGCCGGGTCAAGGTATAATCCGAAGGTTTGATTATCGATTCTAAAACCGGGGTTTACTGTGCTGCCGCAACTTTTTCCCGAGGGGATCAACCGCTTCCCTCCTGCAATTCTGGCTCTGGCGGACGGTACCATTTTTCGAGGCGTGTCGATCGGTGCGCCTGGCCATACCGTTGCCGAAGTGGTGTTCAACACCGCGATGACCGGGTACCAGGAAATTCTCACCG
This sequence comes from Achromobacter marplatensis, assembly GCF_049060505.1. GTDB lineage: Bacteria > Pseudomonadota > Gammaproteobacteria > Burkholderiales > Burkholderiaceae_B > Achromobacter > Achromobacter marplatensis_A. Next base: position 107,866 of record NZ_JBMGRB010000011.1, on the reverse strand, counting down.
ATCCCAGCTATAGCGGTCAGATCGTCACGCTGACCTATCCGCACATTGGCAACACCGGCGTCAATGCCGAAGACGTCGAAGCCAATCGCGTCTATGCCGCCGGATTGGTGGTCCGCGACTGTCCCGCCCGCGTGTCGAACTTCCGTTCCACGCAATCCTTGCCCGACTATCTGGCCGCGCAAGGCATCGTCGCCATTTCCGGCATCGACACCCGCAAGCTCACGCGCATCCTGCGTGAAAAAGGCGCCCAGGGCGCTTGCATCTTCGTTGGCACCGACACCGAGCGCGCCGTTGAACTGGCCCGCGGCTTTGCCGGCATGGCCGGCCAGGATCTGGCCAAGGTCGTCTCGGTCAAGACCAGCAGCGAATGGACCGACGGCACCTGGCAACTGGGCCAAGGCTTCTCCAAGCCCGACCAGTCCAAGTTCCACGTCGTCGCTTACGACTTCGGCATCAAGAGCAACATCCTGCGCCTGTTGGCCGACCGTGGCTGCCGCCTGACGCTGGTGCCGGCGCAAACCAGCGCCGAAGACGTCCTGAAGCTGAATCCCGACGGCGTGTTCCTGTCCAACGGCCCCGGCGACCCCGAGCCTTGCGACTACGCCATCGCCGCCACGCGCACGTTCCTGGACAAGAAGCTGCCGGTGTTCGGCATCTGCCTGGGCCATCAGATCATGGGCCTGGCCGTCGGCGGCAAGACGCTCAAGATGAAGACCGGCCACCACGGCGCGAACCATCCCGTGCAGGACCTCCAGTCCAAGCGCGTGTTCATCACGAGCCAGAACCACGGCTTCGCGGTCGACGCGGCCAGCCTGCCGGCCAATGCGCGCGTGACGCACGTGTCGCTGTTCGACGGCACGTTGCAGGGCTTCGAGCTCACCGACCGCCCGGCCTTCTGCTTCCAGGGTCACCCCGAAGCCAGCCCGGGTCCGCACGACATCCTTGAACTGTTCGACAAGTTCATCGCCCTGATGTCCGGCCAAAAGTAAAGATTGCATCATGCCCAAGCGTACAGACCTAAAAAGCATACTCATCATCGGCGCCGGCCCCATCATCATCGGGCAGGCCTGCGAATTCGACTATTCCGGCGCGCAGGCGTGCAAGGCGCTCAAGGCCGAGGGTTACCGCACCATCCTGGTGAACAGCAACCCGGCCACGATCATGACGGACCCGGAAACGGCCGACGTCACCTACATCGAGCCCATCACCTGGCAAGCCGTTGAAAAGATCATCGAGCGTGAAAAGCCCGATGCGCTGCTGCCGACCATGGGCGGCCAGACCGCGCTGAACTGCGCGCTGGACTTGGCTCACCACGGCGTGCTGGCAAAGCACAACGTGGAACTGATCGGCGCCAACGAACACGCCATCGAAAAGGCCGAAGACCGCCAGAAGTTCAAGCAGGCCATGACCGACATCGGGCTGGAATCGGCCAAGTCGGGCGTTGCCCACAGCATGGACGAAGCCTGGGAAGTGCAGCGCCGCATCGCGGCTGAAGTCGGCACCTCGGGCTTCCCGGCGGTGATTCGTCCCAGCTTCACGATGGGCGGTTCGGGCGGCGGCATTGCCTACAACGCCGAAGAATTCGAAACCATCTGCCGCCGCGGCCTGGAAGCCTCGCCGACCAGCGAACTGCTGATCGAAGAGTCGCTGCTGGGCTGGAAGGAATTCGAGATGGAAGTGGTCCGCGACAAGGCGGACAACTGCATCATCGTCTGCTCGATCGAAAACCTGGACCCGATGGGCGTGCACACCGGCGACTCGATCACCGTGGCGCCCGCCCAGACGCTGACCGACAAGGAATACCAGATCATGCGTAACGCATCGATCGCGGTATTGCGCGAGATCGGCGTGGACACGGGCGGTTCGAACGTGCAGTTCGCGGTCAACCCGCGCGACGGCCGCATGATCGTCATCGAGATGAACCCGCGCGTGTCGCGTTCGTCGGCGCTGGCTTCCAAGGCCACCGGCTTCCCCATTGCCAAGGTCGCCGCGCGCCTGGCCGTGGGCTACACGCTGGACGAGCTCAAGAACGAAATCACGGGCGGCGCCACGCCGGCCTCGTTCGAACCGTCTATCGACTACGTCGTCACCAAGGTGCCGCGTTTCGCGTTCGAGAAATTCCCCACCGCCGACGCGCGCCTGACCACCCAGATGAAGTCCGTCGGTGAAGTCATGGCCATCGGCCGCACCTTCCAGGAATCGTTCCAGAAGGCGCTGCGTGGCCTGGAAGTGGGCGTCGACGGCCTGAACCAGAAAACCACCGACCGCGAAAAGCTGCAAGTCGAGCTGGGCGAACCCGGTCCGGAGCGCATCTGGTACGTGGGCGACGCTTTCGCGCAAGGCTTCACGCTGGACGAAGTGCACAACATCACGCACATCGACCCGTGGTTCCTGTCGCAGATCAAAGAAATCGTCGACATCGAATTGGCGCTGGAACAAAAGACGCTGGCCGATCTGGACTACGCCACCCTGTGGGAACTGAAGCGCCGCGGTTTCTCCGACCGCCGCCTGGCTTTCCTGCTGGATTCGGCTGAATCCGAAGTCCGCAAGCTGCGTCACCAGCTGAACGTGCGCCCGGTCTACAAGCGCGTCGACACCTGCGCCGCCGAATTCGCCACCCGCACCGCCTACATGTACTCCACATACGAGGAAGAGTGCGAAGCCGCGCCCACCGATCGCAAGAAGATCGTGGTGCTGGGCGGCGGCCCGAACCGTATCGGCCAGGGCATCGAGTTCGACTACTGCTGCGTGCACGCCGCCCTGGCGCTGCGCGAAGACGGGTACGAGACCATCATGGTCAACTGCAACCCGGAAACCGTGTCCACCGACTACGACACGTCGGACCGCCTGTACTTCGAACCGCTGACCCTGGAAGACGTGCTGGAAATCGTCCACAAGGAAAACCCGGTCGGCATGATCGTGCAGTACGGCGGCCAAACCCCGTTGAAGCTCGCGCGCGCCCTGGAAGCCAACGGCGTGCCGATCATCGGCACCAGCCCGGAATCCATCGACGTTGCCGAAGACCGCGAGCGTTTCCAGAAGCTGTTGAACAAGCTTGGCCTGCGCCAGCCGCCCAACCGCACCGCGCGCACCGAAGGCGAGGCCCTGGCCCACGCCACCGAAATCGGCTACCCGCTGGTGGTCCGCCCCAGCTACGTGCTGGGCGGCCGCGCGATGGAAATCGTGCACGAGCAGCAAGACCTTGAACGCTACATGCGCGAGGCCGTGAAGGTCAGCAATGACTCGCCCGTGCTGCTGGACCGCTTCCTGAACAACGCCACCGAAGTCGACGTGGACTGCCTGGCCGATGGCGAAACCGTCTTCATCGGCGGCGTCATGGAACACATCGAGCAGGCCGGCGTGCACTCGGGCGATTCGGCTTGCAGCCTGCCGCCGTACTCGCTGTCGGCGGAAGTCATCGCCGAGATCAAGCGCCAGACCACGATGATGGCCAAGGCCTTGAACGTCAGCGGCCTGATGAACGTGCAGTTCGCCATCCAGGGCGGCGACGTCTACGTGCTGGAAGTGAACCCGCGCGCATCGCGCACGGTGCCTTACGTGTCCAAGGCCACCGGCCTGCAACTGGCTAAGATCGCCGCGCGCGCCATGGCCGGCCAGACGCTGGCGGCGCAAGGCATCACGAAGGAAGTCGTGCCGCCTTACTTCTCGGTCAAGGAAGCGGTGTTCCCGTTCGTGAAGTTCCCGGGCGTAGACACCATCCTGGGTCCGGAAATGAAGTCGACGGGCGAAGTGATGGGCGTGGGCATGAGCTTCGGCGAAGCCTTCGTGAAGTCGCAACTGGCCGCTGGCGTGCGTCTGCCGGAATCCGGCACGGTGTTCATCAGCGTGAAGAACCAGGACAAGCCCCGCGCCGTGGAAGTGGCGCGCGGCCTGCATGCCCTGGGCTTCAAGCTGGTTGCCACGCGCGGCACGGCCGCCGAGATCGAAGCCGCCGGCATTCCGGTGCAAGTGGTCAACAAGGTCACCGAAGGCCGTCCGCATATCGTCGACATGGTGAAGAACGGCGAAATCGCGCTGGTCATCAACACGGTCGAAGAGCGTCGCAACGCCATCGTCGATTCGCGCACCATCCGTACTCAATCGTTGGCGGCCCGCGTAACGTTCTTCACCACCATCGCCGGCGCCCGCGCCGCGGTCGAGGGCATGCAGTACCTGCGCCAAGGCCTTGGCCTGCAGGTGTATCCGTTGCAGGATCTGCACGCGTCATTGTTGAAGGACTGAAGCACTGAAAGAGGGCACGCGGCGCAAGCCCGCTACGTGCACTTGATGTAGGATGCCGGGGCGGCCCTTGTAAAAGAGGGTCGCCCCTTTTTCATCCCTGCTTTTTCATCTCTGCTCACGGCGATTCATGAACCGAGTCTTCATTACGGGCGCCAGCAGCGGCCTGGGCCGCGCCCTGGCGCAGCAGTACGCCGCATCCGGCGCCACGCTGGGCCTGCTGGGCCGGCGCGAAGACGCATTGCGCGAGCTGGTCGACACCCTGCCTGGCGAACACCGCTGCTATGCCGTGGATGTACGCGACCGCGCGGCCCTACATGCGGCAGCATCCGATTTCATTGCTTTCTGCCAGGGCAGGGTAGATGTGGTCATCGCCAGCGCCGGTATCAGCGCGGGCACGCTTACCGAGCACGGTGAAGACTATGACGTGTTCAAGGCCATCGTCGACACCAACTTGCTGGCCACCGTCGCCACCTTCGAGCCGTTCGTGGGCGCCATGCGCGCGGCAGGCTCGGGGCGGTTGGTGGGTATCGCCAGCGTGGCTGGCGTGCGCGGTCTGCCGGGCGCGGGTGCCTATAGCGCGTCCAAATCCGCCGTGGTGACGTACTGCGAAAGCTTGCGGCTGGAATTGGCGGCGGACGGCATTCGGGTCGTGACGATCGCGCCCGGCTACATCAAGACCGCGATGACGGCGAAGAATCCGTACTCGATGCCCTTCCTGATGGAGGCGGATGCGTTTGCGCGCCGCGCGCATGCCGCGATCGGGCGCGGCACGTCGTATACGGTGATTCCGTGGCAGATGGGCGTGGTAGCCAAACTGATGCGCCTGTTGCCCAACGCCGTGTATGACAAGCTGGCGCGCGACGCGCCGCGCAAGCCGCGCAAAGCGGGGTAAGTTCCGCTTCGCGCGGGCCGTGGCGGCCTTCTACGGCACCACGTCGTCGCCGACTTCGTCGGCCACATGGCCCACGTCGCCCCAATTCAGCACTTCCCACTTGCGGCCCTGCACGCCGACGCGGTTGATGCTGACATTAAGCAGCGCCGCATCGCGCGGCGCGTTCAGCGGCACGCCCGACGCATGGCGCCAGATGATGTCCAGCACGCCGCCGTGCGTGAACAGCAGGATGCGTTCGCCTTCGTGGCGGCTGGCGATGTCGTCCACCGTGGAGATCACGCGCGATTGGAACTGGCCCAGCGTTTCGCCGCCATCCAGGGGGCGCAAGGGGTCGCGGCTTTTCCAGGCGGCAGCGGCCTCGGGCGCCTGCACGTCGATGTGCTCGTGGTCCAGGCCTTCCAGCACGCCGAAGCCGCGCTCTCGAATACCGGGTTCCACGCGCACGCGCAGCCCCAGCTGTTCGGAGACGGGCACGGCGGTGGCATGGGCGCGTTGCAGGTCGCTGCTGTAGATGGCGTGGATCGGCGTGTGGCGGGCTTCTTCGCGCAGGCGCGCCGCCAGCAAACCAGCCTGGTTGACGCCGAATTCATTCAGGGGGATGTCTTTCCAGCCTTGCAGGCGGCGCTGGCGGTTCCAGTCGGTTTCGCCATGGCGGATGAACCAGATTTCAGTCATTGAGGTCGTGATGTGGGGAGTCAGGCTTAAAGCTGGGCCGGCGCGATGGCCGCGCGCGGCTTCCAGATGGTTTGAATGATCGAGCTTAACGCGACCAGGGCGGGCTCGCTAGCGCGCTCATAGGGCAGGATGAAGCCTAGCATGGCGTCCACGCGGGCCTGCCCCCAGACGATGAAATCGTTGGAAGCGGCGCCCGCCAGCGCCGTTTCCTCGCGCAGCAGCGCGCAGCCGGCGCCCGCGCGCACCAGCGCATCCAGGTTGGCCTGGTCATCGTGCTGCATGACGATGCGCGGCGACAAGCCGTGGCGTTCAAACATGTCGCGAAGCAGCAGGTGGGTATGGCAGCCCGACGGGCCGTCCAGCCAGGGTAGTTGCGCCACCTCCCGCCAGCCGCCGCGCTTAAGCACCGCGGCATGCTCTTTCGGCATGGCGATGCGGTAGCGCACGCTGCGCAGCGGCAACCACAGCACGCCACGCGGCGGATTGGCGGCAATGGTCAGCGCGGCCGGCAGGCGGCCGGTGCTGACCTGTTCGGCCAGCGTGGCGGCGGGCAGGGTCTGCGTTTTCAGTTCCACCAGCGGCAGCCGCTGGTTCACGGCCGAGGCCAATTCGCCCAGACGCAGGAAATCCGGTTTTTCGCTAGGCACGCCCAATTCGACCACGCCGTGCAAGCTGCCTTGCAGCTGCTGCGCTTCCGACTTGAGTTGCGCGCCCAGCACCAGCAGTGATTCCGCCGTGGGCAACAGCACTTCGCCTGCCTTGGCCAGCGCCAGCCGCCCGCCACTGCGGTCGAACAGCGCCACGCCCAGGCTCTGCTCCAGCGCCTTGATTTGCGCGGTGACGGCGGGCTGGGTCAGCGATAGCGCTTCGGCCGCCTTCGTCAGGTTGCCCAGCCGGGCGACCGTGACGAAAGCGCGGATCTGATAGATTTCCATGAGCGCAAGTTTAGGCCGCGAGCAGCCGGACCTGCGTAGGTTCCAATCCGATCGACACCGGCGCGCCGGCCGGGAAGGGGGACAACCCCGCCAGATGCGATTGGTCGGCCGTCAGGCGCTGTTCGCCAATCAACACCTGGTAGCGCGTGAACTCGCCCAGGAACTCGCTGCTTTCGACAATGCCCGGCAGCCAGACGTAGCGCGCGTCGCCCAGGCCGTCGGCCATTTCGATCTGCACCGTGTGGGGCCGGAAGCTGGCGGCCAGCCGCGATGCCGCCGGCGCTTCGGCGGTCAGCGGCAAATGCAGGTCGCCGATGCCCTCCACCGCCAACACCACGCTGCCGCTGGTGCGTTCGCGCACGTCGCCTTCCAGCACGTTCATCGTGCCCACGAAATTGGCCACGAAACGGTTTACCGGATAGTCGAACAGCGTGCTGGGCGCGCCGATCTGCTGCACCACGCCGTGGTCCAGCACCGCCATCCGGTCGGCGGTGGTCATGGCTTCTTCCTGGTCGTGCGTGACGAAGATAGTGGTGATGCCCAGCCGGCGCTGCAGGCTCAGCAAGTCCTGGCGCATCTGCACGCGCAACTTCTTATCCAGGTTGGACAACGGTTCATCCAGCAGCAGCACCTGCGGTTCGATGACGATGGTGCGGGCCAGCGCCACGCGCTGCTGTTGACCGCCCGACAACTGGTTGGGACGGCGCTTGCCGTACTGCGACAGGCCGACGAGGTCCAGCGCCGCCTCCACCTTGGCTCGAATTTCCGCCTTCGGCAGCTTGCGCTCCACCAGACCGAAAGCCACGTTGTCCCACACCGTCATGTGCGGCCATAGCGCGTAGTTCTGGAACACCATGCCGATGTTGCGGTCCCAAGGCGGCGTGCCGGTGATGTCCTTGCCGTCCACCAGCAGCTGTCCCGCGCTGTGACGGTTGAAGCCGGCGATCAACCGCAGCAGCGTGGACTTGCCCGACCCCGACGGCCCCAGCAAGGCGAAGAATTCGCCGGGTTCGATATGGATGTTCACATCCTTCAGCACTTCCGTCTTGCCGTAAGACAGGCGGATGTTGCGGCATTCGACGCTGACTTTCTTCATGCGGATTCCCCTTCATTGCGTGCCGGACGCTGGCGCGACTGCGCGCGCTCCACCAGCAAGTGCGATACATACGTGCCGATGGCCACCGCGGCCACCGCCAGCACGCCCAGCGCGGCGCCCGGGCCTCGCCCGGCCGCGCTTTGCATATACAGATAGATGCCGTAGCTCATGGGCGCCTGGCTGTCTTTGGTGACAAGCATGATGGTGGCCGACAGCTCCACCGCCGCGGTCACGAAGCTGGTCACGAAGCCCGCCAGCATGCCGCCAGCCATCAATGGCACCACCACGCGCCGTATCGTGCTCATGCGGGTGGCGCCCAGCGATTGCGCGGCTTCCTCCAGCGAGACGTTGATCTGCTGCAGCGACGCGACGCAGGAACGCAGCGCGTAGGGCAGCCGCCGGACTGAATACGCGATCATGATGATGATCCACGACGAGGTCAGCAAGGTGCCGGTGCCGGGCAGCTCGATGCCGCGGAACGTGCGCAGGAAGCCGATGGCCAGCACGATGCCGGGAATCGCCAGCGCCGCGGAGGCCATGAAATCCAGCCACTGGCGCGCTGGCAGGCGGGTGCGCAGCATCAGGTACGCAATGGCGGTGCCAAGGATCACGTCCACGCCCGCGGCCAGGCCGCAATAGAGCAACGTGTTCGCGATCATGCCCTGCGACTCGGAGAACACCGCCGAGTAATGGGCCAGCGTGTAGCCGTCGGGCAGTGGCGCAAAGCTCCAGACGCTGGCCAGCGACAACAGCAGCACGCCCATGTGCGGCGACAGCACCAGCAGCAGCACCAGGATGATCCATCCGTAGGCCAGCATGCTTTCCATCGGACTCAGCTTGCGCTTCTGGATGCTGTTGCCGCCCTTTTGCAGCGTGGAGTAATCGCGCCCCTTGAGGACGCGCGCCGACAGCCACAGCGCCAGAATCGAGAACGCGATCATGATCACGCTGATCACGTAGCCTAGCGGGTCTTCCAGCCCGACCTGCGTGATGCGCAGATAGGCTTGCGGGGCCAGCATGTTGGTCGTGCCCAGCACCAGCGGCGTGCCCAGGTCGTCGAACACCTTCACGAACACCAGCGATGTGCCTGCCACATAACCCGGCAGCGCCAGCGGAAATATCACGCGGCGGAACAGCCGGAACCCGCGCGAGCCCAGGTTGAAGGCCGCTTCTTCCATGGCGCCGTCGATGTTGCGCAGCGCCACCACCAGGTTCATCAAGATGAACGGAAAGTAATGCAGCGCTTCTACGAAAATGACGCCGTTCAAGCCTTCCATGAACGGGATGGTGAATCCGAACCAGTCGTTCAGCAGCAGGTTGACGCTGCCCGACCGGCCGAAGATGAGCTGCATCGCGACCGCGCCCACGAAGGGCGGCATGATCAACGGCAGCACGCCCAGCGTCTGGATGATCAGTGCGCCGCGGAACTCGAAGCGCACCGTGAAGTACGCCAGCGGCACGGCGATCAAGGACGCCAGCAGCGCCGACCAGCCCGCCACGTACAGGCTGTTGAAAAACGCTTCCTTCATCAGCGGCTGGTTGAAGAACGCGCCGAAGTGGCCCATCGTGAGGCTGCCGTCAGCGTTCACGAAGGCACTGTAGAACACCGTGCCCACGGGCACGGCCAGGAAAAGCAGCAAAAAGCCGAATACCAGCAGCGCCGTCAAGACGGGGCCGGCGGGCAGGCGTGAGTGGCCCGAAGAATTCATCGAGATTCCCGAAATTGTTGCCAGGGATCGCGGCGAGGCGGACGGGAACGGTCCCGTCCGCCTCGCGCGCGTGGTGCGGGTTACAGCGCCGCGGCCTGTTTAGCCAGCTTGACCGCTTCTTCGTAGTTGGCCTTGGACTTGCCGTTCCATTCGCCTTCCAGCTGGGTGATCTGCTGGTTCACGGCGGCGTCCTTTTTGTTGCCGGCGAAGATCGCCAGGAAGGCGGGGTCTGCGGCTTGCTTGCCGTCCACCAGCGGGGCCCAGGTCAATTTGCGCGCTTGGGCCAGCAGTTCGGCGGCGCGGCCGCTCTTGGCCTTGTCGCCCAGCTTGGCCTCGGCGTCGTAGATGGCCTTGGTGGCGGCTTGCAGTTCCTTCAGCCGGAACGTGACCGTCTGGTCGTACAGCGATTGCACGACGTAGTAGCGCGTCTGCGAGAGGTCGGCGTTGAACTGCACCTTGCTGCGCTTTGCGATGTCCGCCGGATCGGGATAGCCCGCCGGGATCTTGCCGGCCAATGCCGAATACGGCAGCACGGGCAGCCGCGAAATCTTGGGTTCAAGCAGCAATTCCTGACCCGCCTGGCTGAGCGTGAAGGCGATGAACTTCTTGCCTTCCTCGGTGTTCTTCGCGCCCGCGATCAACGCGATGTTGGCCGGCACGATGGCGGTTTCGGAGGGGTAGACGAATTCCACCGGGAACTTGGAATACTTGCTGGACAGGCCGAAGAAATCGATGACCGGGCCGGCGCCGAACTGACCGTTGTTTACCCCGTCCGGCACGCCGAACGAGCGCTCGGTGACGGCGCTGCTGTTGCCGGACATGCGCAGCAACGTGCTCCAGCCTTCGTCCCAGCCTTCGCCCTGCAGGATGGTCTCGACCGTCAGGTGCATCGTGCCCGAGCGCGACGGCGACGTGATGCCGACGTGGCCGAACCACTTCGGCGACAGCAGATCCTTCCATTCCACCGGCGCAGGGATCTTGTGCGCCGCGATATAGCGCGTGTTGTAGACAATGCCGTAGCCCGCCAGCGCCTGCCCCAGGTACATGCCGCCCGGGTCGTTGATGGGGTAGTTGCCGATCTTGTCCGGCACATCCTTGTTCGCAACGTCGGACGACTTGGCCAGCAGCTTATCGCGGCCCAGCACTTCGAACGCGTCGGGCGCGCTGGCCCAGAACACCTCGGGACGCTGGCCCGCGGGCGTTTCGCGCACATAGGCGATGCCCGACACGGTGTTCTTGTTCAGGATTTCCAGCGTGATGCCCGGATTGGCCTTTTCGAAGGCGTTCTTGTAAGCCTGGGTCAGGTCTTTGGGGAACGACGTGATCACCGTGACGGTGCCCGCCAGGGCCGGTGCCGCGCAAGCGGCCAGCAGCGCCCCTGCAAGGGCTGTGCGCATTGCATGCATGGTTTGTCTCCGTGGTTTTAGATTTGTTCGGAGACAGTAATGTTTGCCCTGCTACGCGTCCAATCAGAAATTTTGATGCGCGCCATCAGTGCGGGCGCCTGGATGCCGGCGCCCGCGTGCCACGCTATGCGGTCGTGGAGATGCCGCTGCTTTTCGCGGCGCGGGCCTGCTGCGCCATCACTTGGGCGATCTGCCCTTGAATCTGCACCGCCTGGCCGTTCAGCGCCAGGAGCTGTTGCGCCTTCATTTCGTCGGACATCCCGCTGGCCCTGACCTTGGCGATCTGGTCCATGACGCGCTTCAACTGCCTTTGCAGTTCCTTGATCTGGCGGGTGTATTCGTCGTCGTTGTCCGTTTCTTCACTGGCGCTGGCGCTGGCGACCTTCAGGCCCAGAGCCCCATTGACGCGGATCTTGCCGTCGGCGCTGACCGTGGTGGCTTCGCCGTCGGGGGCGGACTTGGCTTCCTTGTTGGCCTGGATCCGCTCGGCCCACAGGTCGGCCAGCGAGTTGTTCCGGGAGATGCCGTTGATGGGAGTGGTCGCCATGCTTGCTCCTGCTGCCAAGTTGGATTTCGGGGTTTCCACTAATACGGCATTCTGGCGGCAAACTTAAACGTTGCCGCTCCTTAACGGCCCCCTTTACACTGGCGCCCGCTCACACCCAACACCTATTTTGGGAAACCCATGTCCAATTCCTACTTTCCGCGCTGGCGCCTGGCGGACGACGCCGAGCCGGGCGTCATCATCGCGCCCGATGAACGGCTGTCGTGGCCCAAGAACATCGCCATGGGCGCGCAGCACGTGGTGGCCATGTTCGGTTCCACCGTGCTTGCGCCGCTGTTGATGGGTTTCGACCCCAATGTCGCCATCCTGATGTCCGGCATCGGCACCCTGATCTTCTTCCTGTTCGTCGGCGGCCGGGTGCCCAGCTATCTGGGCTCCAGCTTCGCCTTCATTGGCGGCGTGATCGCGGTCACCGGCTACGCCGGAGGCGGCGCCAATGCCAACATCGGCGTCGCGCTGGGCGCCATCATCGCCTGCGGCCTGGCCTATACGCTGATCGGCGTCATCGTGTGGATCGCCAATGCGCGCGCCGGGGGCGGCGCCAATTGGATCGACGCGCTGATGCCGCCGGTCGTGACAGGCGCCGTCGTGGCCGTGATCGGCTTGAATCTGGCGCCCATCGCCGCCAAGGGCGCCATGGGCGCATCCGGGTTCGACGCCTTCATGGCGCTGGTGACGATCGTCTGCGTGGGCGGCATCGCCGTCTATACGAAGGGCATGGTCCAGCGCTTGCTGATCCTGGTCGGACTGATCCTGGCCTGCGTGGTGTACGCGGTGCTGGCCAATGGCATGGGCATGGGCAAGCCTATCGACTTCTCCGGCGTCGCGGCTGCCGCCTGGATAGGCCTGCCGCGTTTCGCCGCGCCGGTCTTCAAGGTCGAGGCGATGGGCTTGATCGTGCCGGTCGCCATCATCCTGGTAGCCGAAAACCTGGGCCACGTGAAGGCGGTCAGCGCCATGACGGGCCAGGATCTGGATCGCTATCTGGGGCGCGCGTTCGTCGGCGACGGCGTAGCCACCATGGTGTCGGGCGCCGTGGGCGGCACCGGCGTCACGACCTACGCCGAAAACATCGGCGTGATGGCCGTTACCCGCATCTATTCCACGCTGGTGTTCGTGGTGGCGGCGCTGATCGCCGTTGTGCTGGGCTTTTCGCCCAAGTTCGGCGCGTTGATCCAGACCATTCCGGGGCCGGTCCTGGGCGGGATGTCGGTCGTGGTGTTCGGCCTGATCGCCATCGCCGGCGCACGCATCTGGGTCGTTAACCAAGTGGATTTCAGCGACAACCGCAACCTGATCGTGGCGGCGGTCACGCTGGTGCTTGGCGCGGGCGACTTCACCATCAAGCTGGGCGACTTCATGCTGGGCGGCATTGGCACCGCCACCTTCGGCGCCATCATCCTGTACGCCTTGCTTCGCCGCAAGAAGCCTGCGGCGGCCTGATCCCGGCGGGGCGGCGCCCCGCGCGGAAAGGCCATGGCGGCTACGACCCTAGGGAATACAAAAAACTACCAGCAAGTATCTTTTACGCAACGGCCTGGCGTGCGCGTCAGGCGCCGTTGCTTGATGAGCAAAGTAATCTTTAGAGAAACCGCCTGTTTTAGCGGGTTACAGCGTTGAAATGCGCCGAAAAGCGCGTTTTCGGCCGTGGCTTGCAATTCCCGTGGACTTTGACCACAATATGACCTTGATTGCCCCGGTTCCGACCCGAGCCGGGGTTTTGTTTTGGTCGTCCGCGCCGCAGGTTTTGCCCAAAAGGCATCAAGCCGCATGCGCGCGCTCGGGTAACGACCTTCACCGAGAACGCTCCGTCGGGGCGTTTTTCTACTTTTGTTTGGGAAACGACATGTCTGCCATTCCTTTGACCGTGCGCGGGGCCGAGCGCTTGCAAGAAGAGCTCCAGCGGCTGAAAACCGTGGAACGTCCTGCCGTGATTAACGCGATCGCCGAAGCGCGTGCGCAGGGTGATCTGTCGGAAAATGCCGAATACGATGCCGCTCGCGAGCGCCAAGGTTTCATCGAGGGCCGGATTGCCGAACTCGAAGGTACGCTTTCCAATGCCCATTTGATCGACCCGTCTTCCCTGGAAGCCGAAGGCCGCGCCGTGTTTGGCGCCACCGTCGACATCGAGGACCTGGATTCGGGCGACCGCGTGACGTACCAAATCGTCGGCGACGTTGAAGCCGACATCAAGTCGAACCTGATTTCCGTGTCCAGCCCGGTGGCGCGCGCGCTGATCGGCAAGAGCGAAGGCGATGTGGTCGAGGTCAAGGCCCCGGCTGGCGTTCGCGAGTATGAAGTTCTGGGTGTGCGTTACATCTAACGCATCAACCCAAGCAGTTAGCTGTCAAAACACCATAGACCGAACGCTGCGTTCGTCTGGATTCCGCGGTACATTCGCGGATCGCTATGGTGGACCGGGCGCGTAAAGCGCCCGTTTTTGTGCCCGGCCTTACCTTTTCGACGTCTTGCGGCTGGTGCCGCTGCGTGCCCCGGCCCGGAGGCTGAGCGCACTGCCGGCGCGTCGAGGAATGCCGTGGCTGCTGTCGGTGGCGCGTTTGGTGGGGCGCATGGGCTTGCCGTTCTTATTCAGCTGGTCCTGCGGCACGAAGCGGGTTTTGGCCGGCTTGGGCTCTTCGGACTCGCTGCGGCGCGGACGCTTGCCAAGCGTCTTGCCTTCGGCGGCTAGCTTCTTGGGCGTGTACGGCTCGGAGGCGCGGCGCTTGGCCGGGGCTTCGGGCTCCCTGGCGGCCAGTGCGGCGGGCTTGACGTTGCCGGCCAGCGGGCGGAAAAGAATCAGGGTCTTGCCCAGGTGATGCACCGGGGCGCAAGACAGAGTGTCGCAAATCGTCGACAACATGGTGTCGCGGGCCTCGCGGTCGTCGCCACCGGCGCGTACCTTGATCAGGCCGTGCGAAGACAGTGCCAGGTCGATTTCCTTGAGCACGGCTTCGGTCAGGCCATTGTCGCCAATCAGGACGACGGGGCGCAGGGGGTGGGCGGCGGACCGAAGGTCGCTGCGCTCACGAGAGGTAAGTTCTAATATAGGCATGCGTGGAATTGTACGGTAATGGCCAAGAATAAATTCTCTAAAGACTGGATTCACCAGCACATCAACGATCCCTATGTGAAGCTGGCGCAACAGAAGGGCTATCGGGCCCGGGGCGCTTTCAAGCTGATCGAGCTTCTGGACAACGAAAAGTTGCTCCGCCGGGGAGACCTGGTCGTCGATCTGGGTTCGTCGCCCGGCAGTTGGTCCCAAGTGGTGCGAGAGCGCCTGACGGGGCCGGGCGGCATCGTGGACGGACGGATTATCGCGCTGGATATGCTTCCCATGGAGCCCATCGCGGGCGTGGAGTTCATCCAGGGCGACTTCCGCGAAGATGAAGTTCTGAAACAATTGGAAGACATGGTCGGATCTCATGCCGTGGACCTTGTTATTTCAGACATGGCCCCCAACTTGTCAGGCGTGGGGATTGCCGACGCCGCGCGCATCCAGCATGTGTGCGACTTGGCGATGGAATTTTCCCGCGCTCACCTCAAGCCCGACGGCGTGCTGATCGTCAAGGCTTTCCACGGCAGCGGTTTTTCGCAGATCGTGCAAAGCTTCAAGCAGCACTTCAAGCGGGTGGTCGAGCGCAAGCCGAAGGCATCAAGGGCAAAGTCCTCTGAAACCTTTCTGGTTGCCCGCGATCTGAAGTAACCCCGGGCCGGAGTCCATGGCTTCGGAACCCCCCAAAAAAAAACGCTACCTGCTTGGCGAGACAACGACCTAAAAAATCACGAATCAGACGTAAATACACGGGCCCCAGGGATCCCAGGACGCAATCGGGTCCAACAGGGTAGAATGGGCTATTGACATACTTGTGACTGTGCCATATGCGGGTGCGCGGTCGCCGGTCGGAATCGAAAGCAGGAGATCGACCTTGAATAATTCATTTTCGAAAGTCGCTGTCTGGATGGTGATAGCCCTTGTGCTATTTACCGTCTTCAAACAGTTCGACGGACGCGCTCAGACCCAGGACGGCGTGACTTACACGCAGTTCATGGACGACGCCAAGGCGGGACGTATCCGCAAGGTCGACGTTCAGGGCGACGTGCTGTACGTCACCCCGGACGCGGGCCGCGCCTACACGTTGACTTCGCCGGGCGACCTCTGGATGGTCTCCGATTTGCTGAAGTACGGCGTGCAAGTCTCGGGCAAGCCGCGCGAAGAGCAATCGCTGCTGATGAGCATCTTCGTGTCGTGGTTCCCCATGCTGCTGTTGATCGGCGTGTGGGTGTTCTTCATGCGGCAGATGCAGGGTGGCGGCAGGGGCGGTGCGTTCAGCTTCGGCAAATCGCGCGCCCGCATGCTTGACGAAAACACCAACCAGATCACGTTCGCGGACGTCGCCGGTTGCGACGAAGCCAAGGAAGACGTCCAGGAACTGGTCGACTTCCTGCGCGACCCCAGCAAGTTCCAAAAGCTGGGCGGCCGTATCCCGCGCGGCGTGCTGATGGTGGGTTCGCCCGGTACCGGCAAGACGCTGCTGGCCAAGGCCATCGCTGGCGAAGCCAAGGTGCCGTTCTTCAGCATCTCGGGTTCGGACTTCGTTGAAATGTTCGTCGGCGTGGGCGCGGCCCGTGTCCGCGACATGTTCGAAAACGCGAAGAAGCACGCGCCTTGCATCATCTTCATCGACGAAATCGATGCCGTGGGCCGTCAACGCGGCGCTGGCCTGGGTGGCGGTAACGACGAACGCGAGCAGACGCTGAACCAGATGCTGGTGGAAATGGACGGTTTCGAATCCGGCCAGGGCGTTATCGTGATCGCTGCGACCAACCGCCCCGACGTGCTGGACCCGGCGCTGCTGCGTCCCGGCCGTTTCGACCGCCAAGTGGTTGTGCCGCTGCCCGATATCCGTGGCCGCGAGCAGATCCTGAAGGTCCACATGCGCAAGGTTCCGCTGTCGCCTAACGTCGACGCGACCATCCTGGCGCGCGGCTGCCCCGGCTTTTCGGGCGCCGACCTGGCCAACCTGGTCAACGAAGCTGCTCTGTTCGCCGCGCGCCGCAATGGCCGCACGGTGGATATGTCCGACTTCGAAAAGGCCAAGGACAAGATCATCATGGGCGCCGAGCGCCGCTCCATCGTCATGCCCGAAGAGGAACGCAAGAACACCGCGTACCACGAGTCCGGCCATGCGATCGTTGCGCGCCTGCTGCCCAAGACCGATCCGGTCCACAAGGTCACCATCATCCCGCGTGGCCGTGCGCTGGGCGTGACGATGCAGTTGCCTGAAACCGACCGCTACAGCATGGACAAGGGCCGCTTGCTGTCCACCATCGCCGTGCTGTTCGGCGGCCGCATCGCCGAAGAGCTCTTCATGGACCAGATGACGACGGGCGCTTCGAACGACTTCGAACGCGCCACCGCCATCGCCCGCGATATCGTCACGCGCTACGGCATGACCGACGAATTGGGCCCCATGGTCTACGCCGAGAATGAAGGCGAAGTGTTCCTGGGCCGCAGCGTCACCAAGACGACGCACATGTCCGAAGCCACCATGCAAAAGGTGGACACCGAGATCCGCCGCATCATCGACGAGCAATACGGTGTGGCGCGCAAGATCCTGGAAGAAAACCGCGACAAGGTCGAAGTGATGACGGCGGCGCTGCTGGAATGGGAAACCATCGACGCAGACCAGATCAACGACATCATCGAAGGCCGCCCGCCGCGTCCGCCGAAGACGCCGCAAGGCCCATCGGATTCGGCTGACACGCCGCCCACCGGCCTGGCGGCTGGGGGTAGCACGGCGGCAGCTGTCTGAGGTTTTTTGTCCTGAGTTATGGCAAATAACTTCCTTTGCGGGCGCTTCGAGTTTGATCTCGAGCGCCCGCTTGTCATGGGTATCGTCAATGTCACGCCGGATTCCTTTTCCGACGGCGGCCAGCACGACGATACGGATTCCGCGGTGGCGCATGCGCGCCAACTCATCGAAGAGGGCGCCCAGATTCTGGACCTGGGCGGCGAGTCCACGCGCCCCGGCGCGGACCCGGTGTCGGTGGCGGACGAATTGGACCGGTTGTTGCCGGTCATCGAAGCGCTGCGCGACTGCGGCGTGCCCTTGTCCGTCGATACGTTCAAACCGGAAGTCATGCGCGCCACGCTGGATGCGGGCGCCGACATGATCAACGACATCTATGGATTCAGGCAGCCCGGCGCCATCGAGGCCGTGTCGCAATCGCGTTGCGGGTTATGCGTGATGCACATGAAGGGCGAGCCCCGCACGATGCAGGCCAGCCCGCCGGAATACACCGATTTAATCGGAGAGATCGGCCTGTTCCTGGGCGCGCGGGCGCAGAAGCTGCGCGCGGCGTGGGTCGATCCGCGCCGTATCGTGCTGGACCCCGGTTTCGGGTTTGGTAAAACGGCAGATCAGAATTTTCAGTTATTGCGCCGGCTGTCCAGCCTGCGCAGCACGGGTTATCCATTGCTGATCGGCCTGTCGCGCAAGAACATGATCGGCCAGGCCACTGGCCGGCCTGTCGGCGACAGGCTGTCCGGCAGCATTGCCGCTGCCCTTGCCTGTGTATCCCGGGGGGCATCTATCGTGCGCGTGCACGATGTTGCCGCCACCGTGGATGCCCTTAAGGTATGGCACGCGGCCGAACAAGGAGCAATCAGTTCATGATTCGACGCAAGTATTTTGGTACGGATGGAGTGCGTGGAGAAGTCGGCGGTCCGGTGATCAACGCCGAATTCGCCCTGCGCCTGGGCTACGCGGCTGGCCGTGTGCTGGCACGCGAGCACGCGGTACGCGGCGGCAGCCGCCCGCAGGTCGTGATCGGCAAGGACACCCGGATTTCGGGCTACATGCTGGAATCCGCCCTGGAAGCCGGCTTGTCCGCCGCAGGCATCGATGTGCTGCTGGCAGGCCCGATTCCGACGCCCGCCGTGGCCTATCTGACCCGCGCGTTGCGTCTGGTGGCGGGCATCGTCATCAGCGCATCGCACAATCCCTACCAAGACAACGGCATCAAGTTCTTCTCGGCCCAAGGCATGAAGCTGGCTGACGACATCGAGGCGGATATCGAAGCCGCGCTGGACGAGCCGTTGGGCTGCGTCGCGTCCGAAGGGCTGGGTCGCGCGCGCCGCATGGGCGATGCGCAGGGTCGGTACATCGAATTCTGCAAGAGCACCTTCCCCAATGACCTTGACCTGAACGGCATGACGATCGTGGTGGACGCCGCCCACGGCGCCGCTTACAACATCGCCCCCCACGTGTTCCGGGAGTTGGGCGCCGAAGTGCATGCCATCGGCGTGCATCCGGACGGCTTCAACATCAACAAGGGCGTGGGCGCCTTGCACCCCGAAATGCTGGCCAAGGAAGTGAAGGCCCGCGGCGCACACTTGGGCATCGCGCTGGACGGCGATGCCGACCGCCTGCAAGTGGTGGACGGCGAAGGCCGTATCTACAACGGCGACGAACTGCTCTACGCCATCGTGCGCGAGCGCATGCAGCGCGACAAGGTGGACGGCGTGGTCGGCACGCTGATGACCAACTTCGGCTTCGAGCGTGAAATGGAACGCCTGGGCGTGGGCTTTGAGCGCGCCAACGTGGGCGACCGCTACGTGCTGGAACAGATGCAATCGCGCGGCTGGCTGTACGGCGGCGAAAGCTCCGGCCACCTGCTGTGCCTGGACTGCCATTCCACCGGCGACGGCATCATCGCCGCCCTGCAAGTATTGACCGCGCTGCGCCGCAACAACGCGTCGATGGCAGAGTGGGTGGGCGATCTGCGCATGTATCCGCAGAAGATGATCAATGTGCCGTTGGCGCCTGGCCAAGACTGGAAAACCCATGCTGGCCTGACCGCCGCGCGCAAGGCGGTCGAAGCCGAACTGAGCGGCCGCGGCCGCATCCTGATCCGCGCGTCCGGCACTGAGCCTAAGCTTCGGTTGATGGTCGAAGCCGAGGACGAATCGCTTGCCGTCGCCTGCGCCGAGGAGCTTGCCGCCAGCCTGCAGTAGGCGCGGCAAGCCGATCTGAACAAAAGCCACCCACCGTCAGCGGGGGTGGCTTTTGTTCATTCGTGGCCTGCGCTCAATTGTAAAGTTTTGTCGAGTTTTGCCTAAAGTTGACTGATCTCCGCCGAACTAAACTTCATAGTCACGTAACATATTGGTCAAGTCTTTGACATACAGGGCGTCCACACTGGCTGGACTCTCTAGGAGCTTCGCGCAATGCTGGAACTAGCACGCATCAACCCAAGCCGTAATCCCGCCGAACCGTTCACGGGCGTCGCCTCGAAGGTGCTGGCGGTCGGACTGGCGCGCACGGCCGAAGAAATCGAGCAGATTCAGCGTCTGCGCTACGAGGTCTTCACTGAAGATATGGGGGTCGTGTTTCCGGACGCCCAAGACGGTATCGAACATGATCGTTTCGATCCCTTCTGCGAACACTTGATGGTCCGCGAAATGGACACGGGCCGGATCGTTGGCACGTACCGGATCCTGACGCCCGAAAAGGCGCGGGAGGCGGGCGGGTACTACTCGCAATCCGAATTCGATCTATCCGGCCTGGGCGCGATCCGCGACAACCTGGTCGAAGTCGGCCGTTCGTGTACGCACGCCGACTACCGTAACGGCGCCGTCATCATGCTGCTGTGGTCCGGGCTGGCCGAATACCTGCGGCGCGGCGGTTACGAATACGTGCTGGGCTGCGCAAGTGTCAGCCTGCGCGACGACGGCGTCACTGCGGCGGAAGTCTGGCGCACGATCTCGCAGCACCTGCCGCTTGAGAACGAGCCGCGCGTGGTGCCGCTGCACCGGTATCCGGTGGAAAAGCTGAACAGCACATTGCCCGCCCGCGTGCCGCCGCTGATCAAGGGCTACCTGAAGCTGGGCGCCAAAGTGTGCGGCGAACCCGCCTGGGACCCGGATTTCAATGCGGCGGACTTTCCGGTGCTGCTGAAAATGGAGCGCATGGACGAGCGCTACCGCCGCCACTTCGGTCTGGACCAACCCGCCGTCCTCAACGGCCAGCGCTGATCATCATGCGCCGCCTGATCCGCCGTATGAAGATCAGACTGATACGGCGGGCCACGCGGCCCTTGCGCATGGAGCTCAAGCGGCTTCACCGCGAGACGGATTTGTCGCCGTTCTAAATAAAAAACGGGCGATGGCTTTGCGGCCATCGCCCGTTTTCTTGTGTGCGCCGGTTCAGCGCGTCGGGATCAGAATTCCAGCACTTCGAACGAAAAACCGACCTTGTTCCATTCCGCTTCTTCCGCGCGCAGCGTGAAGTCGCTTAACGGATGCTGGGCCAGCCATTCGCGGTTGACGCGCACCACGATGGAGTTGTCGCGCACAGACGCGGTCAGCGGCAGCGGTTCGATCTCGCCGCGGCGGCGGAATAGCAGGACGGCCAGGCGCAGGCTAAGGATGGCCTTCCATTGGGGACGCGTGCGGATCAGCGGTTCCAGCTTGGTCAGCTTGCCCTGGTGGCCTAGCGCCAGCAACGCCAGCAGCTGCTGGTCGGCGCGCGAGAAGCCCGGCATGTCGGCGTTTTCCAGCACGTATGCGGTGTGCTTGTGATACGCGTTGTGCGCGATGGACAGGCCCACTTCGTGCAGGTCGGCCGCCCAGCCCAGGGCCGGGCGTAGCTCGGCGCGTTCCGGGCCTTCAGGGAACATGGCGTCGAACAGCGTCAGCGCGGCGTGGCGCACGCGACGGGCCTGGTTCAGGTCGACGTGGTAGCGCTTCATGAACTGGCGCACCGATTCATCGCGCTTGTCGTGTTCGTCGTCGCGTCCCAGGAGGTCGTACAACACGCCCAGGCGCAGCGCGCCGTCGCCGGTGTGCATGACCTCGATGCCGAGTTCATCGAACAGCGCGCTCATGATGGCTAGTCCGCCGGGCAGCACGTCGGACCGTTCGATCTTGATGCCGGGCAGTTCGGACGGGATGACCCGGCCGGACCGCACGATGCGGTCTTTCAGCTTGGCCAGGCCGGCGCGGGTGATGCCGCGATCGGAAAAGCGGCTTTCCGTCAGGATCGCGAACAGCGCCTTGGCGGTGCCGGAAGAGCCATAGGCCTCTTTCCAGCCCATCTTGCGGTACTGCTTGGCGATGACTTCGATTTCGCGCCGGGCGGCCAGTTCGGCCTGCTTCATCTGGTGGGCATCCACCACGCCGTCCGAGAAGAATTGGCGGCTGTAGCTGACGCAACCCATGTACAGCGACGACATCAGCCCGGGCTCGTGGCCTTTGCCGATAATGACTTCGGTGGAGCCGCCGCCGATGTCGATGACCAGCCGCTTGTTGGGCGACGGGGGCAGGGTGTGGACCACGCCCGAGAAGATCAGGCGGGCCTCTTCGCGGCCGGCGATGACTTCGATGGGAAAGCCCAAGGCGGCTTCGGCGCGCGGCAGGAAGTCCCGCGTGTTGCGGGCAACCCGGAACGTATTGGTGGCGACCGCGCGAACGCGATTAGGGTGAAAGCTGCGCAGGCGGTCGCCAAAACGCTCCAGCACGGCGATGGCGCGCTCGATGGCGTCGTCGCCGAGGCGTTTGTCGGCGTCCAGGCCGGCGGCAAGCCGGACGGTTTCCTTGAGACGATCAATCTGATAGATCTGGGGCGTACCGTCCTGTTGAACGATGCGTCCGATGGAGAGGCGGAAGCTGTTGGACCCGAGGTCCACCGCGGCCAGAAGTTGATCCATGCGGCTCGTAATATAGGCTTTGAGGTGGCCTGATTATAGAGACCCCATGTGACAGTGCCCTGAGCTACGGGTTTTCGCTTATGGAACATGGGCTTGGAAGAAATGGGGTGTGCGCTATACGTCCCGAATTTGGCGTACGCTACGGATTTGCCGCAGTGTCATAGAACCGTCACTTATTTGCAGTAAAACTCCACGCTCCCTCTACGTATGGAATCCGGTATGCCCACACGCCCGCCTGGCGAGCCCTTGCTCATGAATCGTGAGTTGTCGCTGCTCAAATTCAACGACCGTGTGCTGGCGATGGCGGAAAATCCGAAGACGCCTTTGCTGGAACGGCTGCGCTACGTGTGTATCGTCAGTTCCAATCTGGACGAGTTCTTCGAAATCCGGATCTCCAGCCTGAAAGAGCAGCAGCGCCAGTCGCCTAATCTGGTCGGCCCGGACGGCATGACGCCTGACCAGGCGTTCGAAAACGTCCAGCAAGCCGTCCACGCCCTGGTGGCGCGCCAGTACAACCTGCTGAACGACGAGATCCTGCCGGCCATGCAGGCCGAAGGCATCACGCTGCATCACGCGTCCGAATGGAACGCCGAGCAGCAGCAGTGGGCGCGTGACGTGTTCAACCGCGACGTGATGCCGCTGCTGACCCCGATCGGCCTTGACCCGGCGCACCCGTTTCCGCGGGTCTACAACAAAAGCCTGAATTTCATCGTATCGCTGGCGGGGGCTGACGCCTTTGGCCGTCAGGCGTCGATCGCCGTGGTGCAGGCGCCGCGCGCACTGCCGCGCCTGATCAAGATGCCGCCCGAGCTGTCTGGCCACCCCGAAGGGTTCATCCTGCTGACGTCCTTGCTGCGCGCCTTCGTGGGCGAGCTGTTCCCGGGGCTGGAAATGCTGGGCTGCTACCAGTGGCGGGTCACGCGTAATAGCGACCTGTTCGTGGACGAGGAAGAAGTCACCAATCTGCGCCATGCGCTGCAGGGCGAGTTGTCGCAACGCA
This sequence comes from Achromobacter marplatensis, assembly GCF_049060505.1. Classification (GTDB taxonomy): domain Bacteria; phylum Pseudomonadota; class Gammaproteobacteria; order Burkholderiales; family Burkholderiaceae_B; genus Achromobacter; species Achromobacter marplatensis_A. The sequence continues at coordinate 84,636 of NZ_JBMGRB010000011.1, read as the reverse complement.
ACTTCGGCGCCGCCGTGCGCCTGGAAATCGACAAGCTGACGCCCGTTGAGCTGGAAACGTTCCTGCAACGCGAGTTTTCGCTGACCGCCCAGGACACCTACCGCGTACCAGGGCCGGTGAATCTGTCGCGCCTGATGCAGCTGTGCAATTCGGACCTGCGGCCTGACCTGCTGTTTCCGGATTACCGTGCCCCGGTGCCGGCGCCGTTTGACCGCGTGGGCGACAAGCCGTCCGAGCTGTTCGAGGCCGTGGCCGAGCAGGACCGACTGCTGCACCACCCGTACCAGTCGTTTCAGCCCGTCATCGATTTCCTGACGGCTGCCGCGCTGGACCCCGACGTGATGGCCATCAAGCAGACCATCTACCGTACCGGCGAGGATTCCGAGCTGATGAAGATCCTGCTGGCGGCCGCACGTGCCGGCAAGGAAGTGACGGTGGTGGTGGAACTGATGGCGCGCTTTGACGAGCAGACCAACATCAACTGGGCGTCCAAACTGGAAGAGGTAGGGGCGCATGTGGTGTATGGCGTCGTCGCGCACAAGACGCATGCCAAGATGGCCGTCGTGCTGCGCCGCGAGAACGGCCGCCTGCGCCGCTACGCCCACTTGGGCACGGGCAACTACCATCCCCGCACGGCCAGGCTCTACACCGACTTCGGGCTGCTGACGGCGGACCCGAAGCTTTGCGAGGACATGGACAAGGTGTTCGCGCAATTGACCGGGCTGGGGGCACGCCGCTCGCTCAAGGCGTTGATGCAGTCGCCCTTCACCATGCATGACGGCATGGTGGCGTTGATCCGCGCCGAGGCCCGGGCGGCCAAGGCGGGCAAGCGCGCCCGCATCATGGCCAAGATGAATTCGCTGCTGGAAGAGCAGATCATCGAAGAACTCTATAAGGCCAGCCAGGCCGGCGTGAAGATCGACCTGATCGTGCGCGGCGTGTGCGCGTTGCGTGCCGGCGTGCCGGGGCTGTCCGAGAACATCCGGGTGCGTTCCATCGTGGGCCGCTTCCTGGAGCATTCACGGGTGTTCTATTTCTACGCGGACGGCGAGGAAACGGTTTACCTGTCTTCGGCGGACTGGATGGACCGCAATTTCTTCCGCCGTGTGGAAATCGCCTTCCCGATCTACGACAAGACCTTGAAGAAGCGCGTCATCGACGAGGCGTTCACTTACGCGCTTCGTGATAACCAATTGGCATGGCAGCAGCAGCCTGATGGCGATTACGCCCGGGTCAAGAGCCGTCGAGAGCCCTTCAACCTGCACCTGTACCTGATGCAGAAACTGGGCGTGTAGCGCCTAGGACTGTCACACGGGGATTTGTCCCTGAATATCGCGGCCGCCCCGGTTTTCAGGGCGGCCGCGGCGTTTTTCGGGGTGAAAACGGTGTCGTATGAAGCGTATGTGACTGTCACTATCCTGTCACGTTGGGCTTCTAAGATGCGAGGGTCGCTGAAAGACAGGCACCGAAAAAGCCTGATCAGACTCCTCCAACGAGCACAGAAGGAACCCTGATGTTCAAACGTGTCTTCAAGCAAGTTTCCCTGGGCGTCGCGCTGAGCGCCGCCGTGTTTGCCGTTCAGGCCGCCGATGTTACCGGCGCCGGCGCCTCGTTCCCATACCCGATCTACGCCAAGTGGGCATCCGACTACAAGGCTGCCACCAACAACGCGGTCAACTACCAGTCGATCGGTTCCGGCGGCGGCCAGCAGCAGATCATCGCCAAGACCGTCGATTTCGGCGCCTCGGACGATCCCATGAAGGCAGCTGACCTGGAAAAGAACGGCCTGCTGCAATTCCCGGCCGTGATCGGCGGCACCGTGGCGGTTGTGAACGTCGACGGCGTTGCGCCGGGCAAGCTGAAGCTGTCGGGCCCCGTGCTGGCTGACATCTTCCTGGGCAAGATCAAGAAGTGGGACGACAGCGCCATCAAGGCGTTGAACCCCGACGTCAAGCTGCCTTCGGCCGACATCATCGTCGTGCACCGTTCGGACGGCTCGGGCACCACCTTCGGCTGGACCAACTACCTGTCCAAGGTGTCGGCTGACTGGAAGTCGCAAGTCGGTGAAGGCAAGGCCGTCAAGTGGCCCACCGGCCAGGGCGGCAAGGGCAACGAAGGCGTCGCCGCCTACGTCGGCCAGCTGAAGAACTCGATTGGCTACGTGGAATACGCCTACGCCAAGCAGAACAAGCTGGCCTGGACGCAGCTGCAAAACAAGGCTGGCAAGTTCGTCCAGCCGGAGCAGAAGGCATTCGCTGCCGCCGCCGCCAACGCCGACTGGAAGAGCGCGCCGGGCATGGGCGTTGTCCTGACCGACGAGCCGGGCGACGATTCGTGGCCCGTCACCGCCGCCACCTTCATCCTGATCCACAAGTCGCAAGACAAGCCGGCTCAGGGCAAGGCCGTGCTGGAATTCTTCGACTGGGCGTTCAAGAACGGCGCCAAGTCCGCTGAAGCAATGGACTACGTGCCGCTGCCGGAAGCCGTCACCAAGGAAATCCGCGCTGCTTGGGGCGAAGTGAAGGCCGCCGACGGCAAGGCCGTCTGGAAGTAGGATGGGTGAAGCGCGCAGGGAGCCTGGCAAGAACGCAGACATCTCAGCGCGCGTAACCCATCAAGCAGCCGCCCCTGGTTTTCTGCCAGCAGAAGATAAGGGGCGGTCTGCCGCAAGACCTCCCGTTGTTCCCCCAGGTTACCTAAGGAAAGTCCATCCATGAGCGCGGTAATGGATAATAGTGTGCCGCTTTCGCCCAGCGTGGCGGACTCCGTGACTACCGGCACGCCTTCGCCTATGAAGCAAAATAAAAATGCGCTGATGGATGCGCTTTTCAAGAATCTGACCCGCCTGTTCGCCTTCCTGGTGTTCATTCTGCTGGCGGCGATTCTCGTATCCCTGATTTACGGCAGCCGTGAATCGCTGGCCAAGTACGGCCTGTCGTTCCTGTGGCTGAACGATTGGGACCCCGTCAACCAGAACTATGGCGCCGTGGTGCCGATCATCGGCACGCTGCTGACTTCGGCCATCGCGCTGATCATCGCGGTGCCGGTGTCGTTCGGCATCGCCATCTTCCTGACCGAACTGTCGCCGACCTGGCTGCGCCGCCCGTTGGGCACTGCCGTGGAAATGCTGGCCGCGATCCCGTCGATCATCTACGGGATGTGGGGCCTGTTCGTTTTCGTGCCGGTGTTCCAGCAGTACGTGCAGCCGTTCCTGATCGCCACCCTGGGCAGCGTGCCCATCATCGGCGGCATCTTCGCGGGTCCGCCGTTCGGTATCGGCATCTTCACGGCCGGCCTGATCCTGTCCATCATGATCATCCCGTTCATCGCCGCGGTGATGCGCGACGTGTTCGAACTGGTGCCGGCGATGCTGAAGGAATCGGCCTACGGCCTGGGCAGCACGACCTGGGAAGTGATGTGGCGTGTAGTGCTGCCCTTCACCAAGTCGGGCGTCATCGGCGGCATCATGCTGGGCCTGGGACGCGCGCTGGGCGAGACGATGGCCGTGACGTTCGTGATCGGCAACGCCTTCAAGTGGTCCGGCTCGCTGTTCTCTCCGGGCAACTCGATCGCGTCGGCCCTGGCCAACGAATTCAATGAAGCGGGCGGCATCCAGAAATCGGCGTTGCTGGAACTGGGCCTGATCCTGTTCCTGATCACGACGATCGTGCTGGCCCTGGCCAAGGTCCTGCTGGTTCGCCTGTCCGCCGGCGAAGGCAAGAAAACCTGACCCGCCGCGAGCACAAGGAAAAGATCATGGCTGTATCCGTACTCAATATGCAGAATGGCATCTACCGCCGGCGCCGCGTGGTCAACCGCATCATGCTTGCGGTGTCCCTCGGAACGCTGGGGTTCGGCCTCTTCTGGCTGTTCTGGATCATTCTGACGCTGCTGATAAAGGGCGCGCCTGCGCTGTCGTACACCCTGTTCACCGAGATCACCCCGCCGCCCGGGCAGACCGGCGGCCTGATCAACGCGATCTTCGGCAGCGTGGTGATGGCGGGCGTGGGCACGCTGATCGGCACGCCAGTGGGCATCCTGGCCGGCACCTACCTGGCCGAATACGGCCAGCGCGGCTGGCTGGCGCCCGCGACACGCTTCCTGAACGACGTGCTGCTGTCGGCGCCGTCGATCATCATCGGCCTGTTCATCTACGCCGTGTATGTGGCGCAGGTGGGGCACTACTCGGGCTGGGCCGGCGCGCTTGCGCTGTCGATCCTGGTGATTCCCGTGGTAGTGCGCACGACCGACAACATGCTGCTGCTGGTGCCCAACAGCCTGCGCGAAGCGGCGGCGGCGCTGGGTTGCCCCAAGTGGCGCATGATCACGCTGGTGTGCTATCGCGCCGCCAAGACCGGCATCATCACCGGCGTGCTGTTGGCGATTGCCCGGATCTCGGGCGAGACCGCGCCGCTGCTGTTTACCGCGCTGTCCAACCAGTTCATGTCGTTCAACATGAATGCGCCGATGGCCAACCTGCCGGTCGTGATCTACCAATACGCCGCCAGCCCCTTCAAGGACTGGAACGACCTGGCCTGGGCCGGGGCCACGCTGATTACGCTGCTGGTGCTGGGCATCAACATCATTGCCCGCAACATGTTCCGCAAGTAAAGATCGCTGTGCCGGCGCGCATGGCGCGCCGGAGCCAAGGGAAAAGAAATGGAAAACACCGCTACCGCCGTCAAGAACAAGATCGAGGTCAAGAACCTGAACTTCTATTACGGCAAGTTCCATGCGATCCGCAATGTGAACATGTCGATCCAGGAGAAGAAGGTCACGGCCTTCATCGGCCCGTCGGGCTGCGGCAAGTCGACGCTTCTGCGCACGTTCAACCGCATGTTCGAGCTGTACCCGGGCCAGCGCGCCGAAGGCGAAATCATGCTGGACGGCGAAAACCTGCTGACCACCAAGACCGACATTTCGCTGATTCGCGCCAAGATCGGCATGGTGTTCCAGAAGCCCACGCCGTTCCCGATGAGCATCTACGACAACATCGCCTTCGGCGTGCGCCTGTTTGAACGCCTGTCCAAGGGCGAGATGGACGAACGCGTGGAGTGGGCGCTGAGCAAGGCCGCGCTGTGGAACGAAGTGAAAGACAAGCTGCACCAAAGCGGCAACAGCTTGTCGGGCGGCCAGCAACAGCGCCTGTGCATCGCGCGCGGCGTGGCCATCAAGCCCGAAGTGCTGCTGCTGGACGAGCCGTGCTCGGCGCTGGATCCGATTTCCACCGCCAAGATCGAAGAACTGATCGCCGAACTGAAGAACGACTACACGGTCGTAATCGTCACGCACAACATGCAGCAGGCGGCCCGCTGCTCGGATTACACCGCCTACATGTACCTGGGCGAGCTGATGGAATTCGGCCAGACCGACCAGATCTTCGTGAAGCCGTCGCGCAAGGAAACCGAGGACTACATCACGGGCCGTTTCGGCTGATCGCATACCGGATCATTCCTTGATGCAAAACGGCGCGCCTGTCTGGCGCGCCGTTTTGCATTGAGCTGACCGGGATCGGTCATGCGCCAGAAGCCGTAATTATTTAGGTTTGAACTATATAGGTGTCAACCAGGGGCTAGCCGGAAGGGGGAGGGCGGATGGCATCGTAGGCGAGGTGTTTCCCGGGCAGGGCAGGATTCTGGTATAGTTGCCACCCTTCGGGGCGTAGCGCAGCCTGGTAGCGCATCTGCTTTGGGAGCAGAGGGTCGTGAGTTCGAATCCCACCGCCCCGACCAATAAGTAAAAGGCCGTCAGTGATAGTAATCACTGACGGCCTTTGTCATTTTCGGGCTGTGGCGACAACGCCGGGAGCCCCCATTTCAGGTTTAGACGGGAGCCGCGCCGGGCAGTTGGCGCCAGATTGCCTCGGCCACGACCGAAGGCGAAATTCCGTTCATGCCTGGTCCGTCCGAGGGTTCAAGCGGATGCAGGCAGGGCGCGTAGCGCATGACGGGGCTGCATCCAAACAGTCCGATCGTCGGTACGCCATGGGCAACGGCGATGTGCATCCCCATGCTGTCATTGGTCGCAAAGGCCAAGGTTCGGGCGATCAGCGCTTGGCTTACGCAAATGTCCGTGTCGCCTTGCGTGATGTCGAGGATACGGATCGACGGCGGTAACGCGGCGCGAAGCTCTTGCGCGATGTGTTGTACATCGCTGGCGCCGCATAGTAGAAACGCCAGGTCGGGGTCGCGTTCGTGCAAGATTCGGGCGACCTGCGCATAGGCCTGCGCGGCATAGCGCCGTGCGGGGGCAGAGGCGTTCAGGCCAAAACCGACCATCCGCGGCAGGCCGTGCGTGAGTTGCCGGGCGATATCAAGGGCGCGGGGGGCGATATCGAGTGAAGGATAGCGGGCCTCGTAGGGGCAGCCCACCTTGCGTAATACCTCCGGCAGCCAGGTGTGGGTATCGGGGTGCGGTGTCCCTTTGCGCCGAACCCAAACCCGGTCCGTTAGCCAACGCGCAAAATGCGGGTGATGCCAGCGCAGATAACCGACTCGCTGCGGGATGCCCGCAAGACGAGCCGCCGCTGCGATGTGCGACCGGAAAGTGAACAGAAAAAGCGCGTCGTAGGCGCCTGCCGCCAACACACGGCTTGCCTCGGTGACGCGTGTTCGACCCTGTAACCTGCTGATTTCTTTCAGCGGGACAACTTCTTTTACATAGGACTGGGCCCGAAACAGCGCCAGCGATGCCTCCGGCTGCGTCATGAGAAGCGTGACGGCGGTTCCGGCGTGTTCGGCCAAGGCCCGCGCGAAGACCATATTGAGGATGCCATCGCCGATCCCGCCAGAAATGTAAATAGCGGGGTTATTTGGCGTGTAACCATCCAGAGTCGACTGTTCCATATCGCTTGTCTATACGTGGTGAGGGGTGACCTACGCCGGGTACGTAGTTGACATCGTAAGGACTCCGTTTGACGGTAGGAAGTCGTCCGAAGCCGATGTTGTCCGTACCGAAATTTCATGTGCCGGTGACTAGTTTCCCGTAAAAAAGGGCCTCCCCGTCAATGGGTATTACAAATGCAATTGCGGCGTAACGGCGAGCCCCGCGTGGGTTCCACGGGAACGACCATTCGCACAGACGGGTACGGATTTTCGTTGATTTCGTAACGCCGAAACCGAGCCCGCCGCGTTTTTTTTTGACGGACTTTGGGCCTGCACCGGATAAGGCATACTTCGCGACGCCAGGCGCCTCCAAATGCGCCGATACATAAGAGATTCGCGCCATGCGATGCGCGATGACGTCAACGAGGAGAGAGGGATGACGAAGCAGTCCAGAATTCATGCGATGCGTGGGAAGGCGGCCCGGACGTTGCTGCCGGTCGCGCTGATGCTGGGCCTGATGGCAGGCCCGGCGCATGCCGACGAGTATCCGTCGCAGCCGATCAAGCTGATCGTGCCGTTCGCGGCGGGCGGCGGCAACGACGGAATCGCCCGTCTGCTGGGGCAGCTGCTGTCCGACGGCCTGAAGCAACCGGTGGTGGTCGAAAACCGTCCTGGCGCCGGCGGCAAGCTGGGGGTGGAGCAGGGCCTGCGCGCTGCGCCCGACGGCTACACCCTGACCTTGATTTCCAACAGCTATTCAGTGAACCCCAGCCTGTACAAGCTACCGTTTGATCCGGTAGGCGACATGACGCCGATCGGGATGATCGCCCGCGCTCCGTTTTTCGTGTCCGTCAATCCGAAGGTGCCGGTAGAGACGTTGGGCGAACTGGTCGCCCTGGCCAAGCAGAAGCCGGGTGTGCTGACGTATGCGTCGTCCGGCACGGGCGGCATTTCGCATCTGGCGACCGAAGCCCTCTTGAAGACGGCGGGGATTTCCATGATCCACGTGCCGTACAAGGGCTCGGCGCCGGCGTTGACGGACACCGTATCGGGTCAGGTCGACGCGATGTTGACGACGGCGGGTTCCACGCTGCCGTATCGGGCGGACAAGCGCTTGAAGGTGCTGGCGGTGACGCTGCCGCAGCGCGTGTCGTCGGCGCCGGATATCCCGACCGTGCGAGAGGCCGGGGTGCCGTATGACGTGACGGTGTGGTACGGCATTATTGCGCCCAAGGGCGTGCCGCCCGCGATTCAGGCCAAACTGAATGCGGCGATCAATGCCGCGGTGGTGCAACCCGAGATGGCGGACCGGCTGAAGGCGACGGGCGAGGCGGCTGCGCCCGGCAGTCCGAAGGACTTCCGTGATCAGATCGTGAAGGAAATTTCGCTTTGGGGCGAGGTGGTGCGCGAGGCGGGCGTTACCGTCAACTGATTCCGCCGCGCGTGCCGGCTCGCGTATTGCCGTCAGGCCCTACTGATCGGGCTCGAAGACATACGTATGGGCAGAGCCCGGGCTAGGGTTGTACAGCGGGCACCAGCCATTCACGGGCGCAACCGTGCAGTACCGATTCTGGCCGTATACCTGAGCGATTTTCCACGCTTGCGTGTTGTCGCCGCGTTCAAGCAGGTACTGCATGCGTACCCCCCGTTCTTTCTTGTCGCGTTCATCGATGTTCACGACATAGCCGGGGGTGGGCGGCTTGGAATTCCGAATGTGGGCGACGACGAGTGCGCGGGTGTCGGATTGGACATCGACGTTCACGATTTCGCGTTCGTAGCTCTGCGGATCGCAGTCATCGTTGGCAGCCAGATTGGCCTGGAGCGCTCCCGTCGACAAGCCGTCGCGGGCGGCGTGGAGCGGGCGGTATAGCTCGGCGGTTTCCTTGCAGACGGTGACGGCGTATCGCTCTTGCTCGTCGCGGACATGCCACCAGGATTTCACGGCGGCATCCGGGGTGTTTGCCGCCACCTTCAATTGCGGCGTCGCTGCTTGCAGGCGGGTCCAAGGCGATGTTTCTTCTTTGGAACAGCCAGCCAATACAAGGGCTAGCGCCAGCAGCAATACGGGTTTTGACACGACGACCGATCCGGTTATTTAGGGTGACGTCATGATACCGCTTTCGAAAATCAGGCCTGCCGATTCCATGGCGTGGCGGGCCGGCGGTGCGTCTGTTTCATCAGGGGGCGGACGGGTGGCGCGGGTGCGGCCGGTCAATGAAAACAAGGGGTTAGCGCACGCACTGGGCTAATCCGCTTTCTTGGCCAAGGCGGTTCAATTTATCCCGAAAACGGGGATCTCAAACCCGGATGGGAGCCGCAGATTTCCGAATGGGGTACGTCAGTGGCGCGTGTCTGGGCCAATAGCGTCTGTGCCGCCAAGAGCAGCGCGGCGTCGACGCGCAACGCTTTGGAGAAGAGTTCCACGGTCCATTCGCACAGTTCCACATCGCCGCGGTCAAGCGCGGATAGCGTGGGATTCAGCATGTGCGTGCGCTGCTGAACGGACGACAAGGAAAGGCCACGATGCGTGCGCCAGGCCCGTAACGCGCTGAATTGGCGATCAGCCACCATTGCAAGGACCGGCGGGGGAAGCGCCGAACCTGGGGTGCGCAAGCGATGCGACCTTGCCGACGTCAGCACGGGGGTCTGGGGCAAGGCGTGCGGTTGGTTGTTCGAGGCGAAGCTGCACCCGCTCGCAGGGAAGAAGCTGGACATCATGATTTTACGAGTGGCCTTGGTTGGATCTCCGGGAAGACGGGAGTCTGACGCGCGACATTTACCGCCGAGTATGTGCGTGATGCCATACCGTGGATGTAGGAAACATCACCGCTTGTTTGAGGAAGATTCCGAACGCATACCCACAAAAGCAGCACCGGACCACACGGCAGGCTGAGAATTTTCCTCAGAACATTGGGAAATTTCGACAAACGATTCGAGGGGCAACTGTTGCAGACTTGACTGTCGGGATGCGGTGTTCGCCATCCGGGTGGTGCGGTAGCAGAAAGGAGGGCACAGGTATGGTGGCGCGTGCATTGATCATTTCGGATAGCTTGGCGACTTACGGGGCTTTTCATCTGCAGTTGCAGCGGTATCCGGACTCAGCGCTATGGGTGCTTGACGCCGCCGACCTTCGATTCTTCGAGTTGGACCGGTATTCGAATCACCCGGAACTGGTTCTGCTAGACGTCACGGGCAGCAAGACCAAATGCCTGGCCGCCACGGCGCGGGTGCGGGCGTTGTTCCCGCAGGCGAAGATCGCCGTCAGGGTCATGGGGGAATGGCCAGAGGTTAGCGATCTGATCTTGCTGGCTGGCGCTCACGGCATCATTGACGCCTCTACTTATCGCAGCAAGAACGACTTGGCAATCATGATCGATGCGATCATGGCCGGGAACATCATCTACCGGCAATCCGGGCAAGGCTGATCAACTGGCCCAATGGTATCGGGCCGCCAAGGTGAAACCCCTGCCCATGCCGGCATCCCAGCACGCGCATCATGCGCAGCTCTGCCGCACAGGAAATGCCTTCTGCCACCACGCGCCACCCCATGTCCGCGGCCAGCGCCAGGGCGAACCTGACCGATTGCCGGGCGACCAGGCTCGTTCTCACGCTGGCTGCGAATGCCTTGTCCAGTTTCAGCTCGTCGATGGTCAAGCCGATAAGCGTGGTCAGGTTGGCGTAACCCGCCCCGAAGTCATCCATGGATATCTCGCAGCCCCATTGCTTCAAACGGGCCAACGAGGTTTTCAGGGCTGGCAGATCGGCAACCGGCGTGCTTTCCGTCAGCTCAACCTTGACGAACCGTAGCGCGACACCTTGCCGCAAGGCTTCGTCACGCAAGAAAGCGGGATTATCGGGGTTGGCCAGGGTGGTGGCGCACGCATTGATTGCCAGGGGCAGATGCGCCCCGACGTCGCTAAGCGCTTTCGACGCTTCCAACACCAATTCGGTCACCCGCTGGAATAACGCGCTTTGAAGCCGCAGGTCGCTGATCATCCGGATCAATCGGCTGGCGGGAACCGGGCCCCAGGCCGGGTGTTGCCAACGGGCAAGAGCCTCGGCGGATTCGATGCCGCCGTTGATCAGGTCGATCTGAGGTTGGAACACCAAGTGAAATTGCAACGGGTCACGCAGCATGGCGATGACGCCGCGTTCGCTCATCTGACCAATTTTCTCGATTTCCGCTTGGCCGCTCATTGCGCATGTCTCCGGGGGGATGGATGCGCGGACTCTATCCGTTCCATGCGGCGGCATATGTAGGAAATTTCACATTCCCGGCGTGCGTATTGGGTGGGAAATTTCTACAGGGGATTCAGAAATTTCCACAGTCTGAGCGGGGCGGGAAACTCTAGATTATCCGTGTGCATATTCCCATTTAGATAATCTGATCATGGATCCCGCCCCACTCGTTCCTGCATTCCAGCCTTCCGTGGCCAGACCGGCCCGGCGGCTGGGCAAAGTCGCGGTAGTCTGCGCCATTCCCGCGTATATGGTGGCTACCGATTTCGTGTTCGCACTGAGCGGCGCGCTGGCAGGCATGTGGGGCGGGCTGGTGTCATGGGTCTGTCTGGCAGGGTTTGTCGCGGCATCGGTTGCGTTGTTGCTGCTGCGCCGGAAAAACGCGCAGCACAAGCGTTCGGAACAACGCCTGAAGGACCTCGTGGCGTTTCAAACGGGCGTGCTCGACGCCATTCCCCAGCCCATCGTCCTGCGCGGCGCCGACCTGAATTTCCTGGCCTGCAACAGTGCGTTCGAACGCCTGTTGAACCGGTCCAGGAAACAGCTGCGGACCAAGTCGGTGACGGCCGCGGCGGAATTGATGGTCAGGGAAGTGGAGTCCGCCGAGATCGAAGAGGACTATCGGCAGGTGTTGGCCACCGGGCTGCCGCTAAGCAAGGACAGGACCGTGCACGTCTCTGGCCGGGCAATGGATGTGCAACACTGGATTGAGCCGTTGCGCAATGCTGGCGGCGCCGTGGTGGGCGTCGTGGGCGGCTGGATGGATATTACGCAGCGGCAGCGCGTCATGAAGGAGCTTGCGGTGGCCCGGGACCGCGCGGAAGGCGCCAACCGGACCAAAACGACGTTCCTGGCTTCCATCAGCCACGAGATCCGGACGCCGATGAACGCGATTATGGGCATGCTGGAACTCACGTTGTCGCACGCGGACCTGCCCGAACAGGATCGTCTGCAGTTGACCACGGCCTATAGCGCCTCGCAGTCGCTGCTGGCGCTGATCGGCGACTTATTGGACCTGTCCAAAATGGAGGCCGGCAAGTTTCAGTTCTTGCCGCAGCCAACCAATCTGTGCCAACTGACCGAGGATGTCGTGGATGTGTTCCAGCCGATCGCCGCCGCAAAGGGGCTGGACTTGACGCTGACGATCGTGCGGCCCGAGCGCATGGCGCCCGCGCATTCCGTGGACCCGCTGCGGTTGAAGCAGATCTTGAACAATTTCGTGTCGAATGCGATTCGTTTCACGGAACGCGGGTCGATCCGGGTCCATGTGGAAGCCGAGCTTCGGGAAGGGGACCGCCAGACGGTTTTGCTAAAAGTCGTCGATACCGGGGTCGGCATTCCGAGCCAGGCGTTGGATACGCTGTTGGAGCCGTTCGTTCAGGTCCAGGAGACGATCCGTGCCATGGACCGCGGCACGGGCTTGGGGTTGTCGATCTGTGATCGTCTGGTCAAGAAGATGGGCGGCACGATACAGATCGACAGTGAGCTGGGGGTTGGCACCACCATGTCGGTGCGCCTGTCGTTGCCTGTGGCGGCCGCGCAGCCCGAATCGGTATGCGACGCGGTGCCTGTCAAGCCGGCGGCGCCGGTCTGTACCGGGCTGGACGTGCTGATCGTGGATGACCAGGCGTCCAATGTGCTGCTCTTGCGGCGCCAACTAGAGAAATTGGGCCACCGCGTGTCTTCGGCAGGCAATGGACTGGAAGCGCTCACGCTGATGGACGCGCGGGCGTTCGACATCGTGGTGTGCGATTGCGCCATGCCTGTGATGGATGGCTACACGTTCGCCCGAACCTTGCGGCAACGTGGCGGAGCGGCTGCAAAGCTGCCCATCTTGGGTTACACCGCAGGCGCGCACGACGCGGAAATCGATCGTGCCCGGGATGCTGGCATGGATGAGATCCTGATCAAGCCGGTGAACCTGGATTCGTTGAATCGGGCCATCGCCACGCTGATGCATCGCGATAGCGGCCCGTCTCACGTCGGGGTGCCTGTCAGCAGGGCTGGCGCAGGCGGCTGAGTTCGGTGCAAAGCCTCTGGAGCGCGGGTTCAAACAGCGCATTCAGGCGCATGACCGCTTCGCCGCTTTCGTTGCGGGAGGCGGCTTCGATACGTTCGGATATACGGACCAATGACGCGCATCCCGCCATGCGTGCCGTGCCCTTGATGCGATGCGCCAACGATCCGGCGGCGACCCAGTTTGCTTGCGCGCAGCGGGCACGGTAGTCGGCCAAGTCGGCTTGCCCGGTATCGAGAAGGCTACCGATCAATTCGGCCACGATCGTCGAATCGCCGTCGACCAGGTCATGCAAGGTCTGGCGTATGGCGGCGCATTCGCTATCTTCCGGCAGGCCGTAGCCGGCCTGTAGCAACGCTTGCAACAATGCCGCTTCGGTGGCCGATGGCAAGGTCGCCGCGTTGATGTCCCCGCAGGAGGCGCCGGAAGCCGAAACCTTCAAGCGGATCGGCGCGGCCGCGACCGGCCCCGGTACTGCGGTGCGGGCTTCGAGGGAGGTATCTTCGTCCCAGAGGACCACGCGCGGTGCGGCGGGGTAGCCGGATAACGCGGCCGCATCCGCGCAGGTATCGACTGCCAGGCCCAGGCCTTCCAGGCGTTCGGCGAGTTCGCGCAACCGCTCGGGACGCCGGCCGATAACGAGGGCAAGGTTCATCCTGTTTTCCATAAGGGGCAGCCCATCAGCGGGCGATCTGGCATTGGCGGGCGAAGTCGATCAGTTCCAGCAGCGTGTGCACTTCCAGCTTGGCCATGATCCGGGTCTTGTGGGTGCTGACCGTTTTGTTGCTGATGAAAAGCGCATCGCCGATTTCTTTGTTCGACATGCCACGCGCCAGCATTTGCATGATGACGATTTCTTTGTCGGAAAGCCGGTTCAGCCGGTCTACGCCCTGGCCGCTGGTGCCGACGCGTGTGGATTGCGCTCCTTCGGTATTCGGGAACACCGTGTAGCCCGCCAGGATGGCTTCCACGCACCGGATGATCTCGGAGATCTCCTGGGATTTGCTGACGTACCCGTTGGCACCGGCCATCTTGACCCGAGGCGCGAAGGTAGCCTGGTCTTGGCCCGATACCACAAGGATGCGGATGTCGGGCTGAAGTGCGCGGATCCGCGGAATCACGTCCAGTCCATTGATCTTTGGAATATCGATGTCCAGTATTACCAGGCCGGGCTGGCGGTCCTTTACGGTCTGGATCGTAGACTGGCCGTTGTCGGCTTCCAGGATGCCGGTGATGCCTAGTACTTGCGTGAGGTGGGTTTTTAGAACCAGACGCAGGGAAGGGTGGTCGTCTACGACGAGTACAGTAGTCAAGGGCGACTCCATTTCTCTAAACATGCACGCAAGGTGGCCAGATTCACCGGCTTTACCAGAAAGTCATTCAGGCCCACCTCCTGGAAACGCTCGATGTGCTGCGACGAGACATCGGCGCTTAGCGCGACAACGGGAAGTTCGCGTATGCGTGGGTCGGCATGCGATCGCACGCGGCGGGTCAGCTCGAAGCCGTCCATGTCTGGCATATGGAAGTCCGTGAACATCAGCGCGTAAGGTACTTGTTCCAGCTGGGCAAGCGCTTGATGGCCGTCAGCGACCACGTCGGCCCGGACTCCCAATTTCATCAGCATATTGCGAATCACGATCTGATAGGGCAAATGATCCTCGACGACCAGAATGCGGCCGTTCGCAGGACGCGGTGCATTCTCTCCCACGTTATGTAGGGGGTTGGTAACAAGATGCTCGGTCTGCAACGCGCCAAGACACACGCGCTGAAACTCGCTCCAGCGTATCGGCCCGCCGCTCAGGGCAGGCGCCCCGGGTTCCGATTTTGGCGTGCTGTCCGGCCTTCCCGTGAACAGGATCCGCCGGGCGCGCAAAGGCCCATCCAAGGGCGGCGGCGGCGCGTCGGGCGCTTCGACGATGCGTAGATCGGCATCTTCGTCGGGTCCCACGGGAAGCATCCCGGCGGCGCGCGCGTAAGCGCAAAGGGCGGCATTGTCCGCTTCGCGGCTAACGGAGACGGACAGGCGTTTGCCGCGCAACGCCGAATCGGCTAGAGGCGCTTGCCGCACGGGCATGGGCAATCGGACGTCGAAGCGGCTGCCTTGGCCGTCGGCGCTTTGCACATGTATGTCGCCGCCCATCAAGAGCGCCAGGCGCCGGCAGATGGCAAGGCCCAAGCCGCTGCCGCCATACTGGCGGGCGGTAGAGACGTCGGCTTGCGAGAAGGGGCGAAACAGCCGGCTTTGCGCTTCAAGCGGGATGCCGATGCCGGTATCCGAAACGGAAAGCAGAACAGCTTGAACGGCGGGTCCAGCCTGGGGGGAGGGCGGTAGCGTGTCGACCACTACGGCGACGCCGCCTGTCGAGGTGAATTTGATCGCGTTGCCGACCAGGTTCAACACGATCTGCTTTACGTGGACAGGGTCGCCCAGGTATTCGGCGGCCACGTCGGGCGCAACGCGCAGGTCAAGCGTCAGCCCCTTCGCGACTGCGCGCGCAGAGAAAATGTGCAAGACCTGGTCCAGCAGCTCGCGCAAGGAATACGGAATGGCCTCGACCGACACCGGCGCGTCTTCCAGGCGCGAGAAATCCAGGATATCGCCAAGGATCTCAATGAGGAGGCGCGAGGCGCTGTCTGCCAGGTCTACCTGCTGGCGTTGGTAGTCGTCCAAGCGGGTGTCGCTTAGCAACTCCAGTGCGCCAAGGGCCGTTGCCAACGGCGTGCGGATTTCATGGCTCATGGCAGCCAGGAAGCGGGATTTCGCTTGCGCATTGGCTTCCGCCGCAGCCTTGGCTTCGCTCAGCGCCAACGTATCGCGATGCTCGCGCGTCACGTCGGCCAGATAGCCGTTCCATTCCATTGATCCGTCCGGAAGCCGGCGCGGGGCGGCGGTGCCGATGCGCACCCATCCGTTGTCTGTCGGGCGGTGCGATGGCAGATCGATCCGGATAGGTCCGCCCGTCGCGCTGGATTCGTCGGCTGCGGCATTGGCCGCCCGCCAATGGGATTCCAGGATGCTGGGCAGGTTTCCCGAGCTGGAAAACTTCGTGATGTCGGCGGCCGATAGGCGCAGGAAGCGTTCCGTATGGCCCACGATATATGGCACCCAACGGTGTCCTCCCGGCTCTTCGCGGATGCGGAACAACGCCAGCGGAAGCGTGTCGATCAAATCATCAATGGCGGCCTTCAACTGCCGCGTTTCGCGCTCGGCGGAAGTGCGATCGGTGACATCAGCCAGCGCGATGAGCACCCCTGCGGGCGTGTGGTCGTCGTCGTAGAACGGCTCGGCGGTCAAGTGCCCATCCATGGGCGGGCCATGGCGGGGGGTGACCTTGATTTCTTCGGATATCGGCAGGTTCGTCGAGATGCAGCGCGCAGCGAAATGTTCAAGTTGCGTGCCAAGAGACCCTGCCGCGCCAGGCAAGGAACCCGCCCGGACGCCGATAAGGCGGGCACGGTCCAATCCGACCAGCTGTTCGAACGCCTGATTGACACGAAGGTAATGGTGCTTTTCGTCCAGGGCGGCGATCAGCGTGGGAGTCGCGTCCAGAAGCTGTATCGGTACGGCGGTGGATGCGTCAACTTTCGATGCCTGCGCGCGCAAGGCGCGGGCTTCGGCTTGGGCCTTGCGCGCGGTTATCGTCAGAAGGATCGACGCGACAGACAACAGCGCCGTAACGCCAATCAGGGACGCTTCTAGGTAAGTCAGCGGCATGGACTTGCGCTCCCGGTTCCAATGCAAACCCCGTATTCGCCAGCGTAGGACCACGTCGCCAAGCGTACCGTATCCGGCATGAAACCTTGGCTTGGGAAATTTGTAACATATTCCGGGCTGCGTGCCCGATTCGGGGGGAACCTCGGTCGCTCACCCCTGCCGCGGGCTGCCGCTGGAAACGGCAGCGGCCATGCTAAACTTTGTCCTATGACAAAATCATATCTTTGAGGCTCGAACCGTGAATGCAGACACTTCCCCCAGCACGTCCCAGACGCAGCCGCTGCATGACCTGCACAACCGCTGGCCGGAAGCCGAGTCGGTTGAGGATTTTCGCCACAACCTGGCGGCGGTGCATGCGCGCATCGCGGCGGCGTGTGGCCGGGTCGGGCGCGATCCTGCCGAGGTTCGCTTGTTGCCCGTCAGCAAGACCAAGCCCGAGGCCAGCATCCGCCTGGCCCACGCGGCAGGCTGCCGGCTGTTGGGCGAGAACAAGCCGCAGGAGGCCTACCGCAAATGGGAAGCTACGCAGGACCTGCATGACCTGCAGTGGTCCGTGATCGGCCACTTGCAGACCAACAAGGCGAAGCTGGTGGCGCGTTTTGCGACCGAATTCCAGGCCCTGGACAGCCTGCGCGTGGCCGAAGCGCTGGAGCGGCGGCTGCAGGCCGAAGGCCGTGGGCTTGACGTGTTCGTGCAAGTGAACACGTCGGGCGAGGCCAGCAAATACGGCCTGCACCCCGACGACGTACCGGCTTTCCTGCGGGCGTTGCCGGGCTTTTCGGCTTTGCGCGTGCGCGGACTCATGACGCTGGCCCTGTTCTCGGCCGAGGCCGAACGCGTGCGCCAGTGTTTTGTGCTGTTGCGCAAACTGCGCGACCAACTGCGGCAGGACGCGCCGGCGGGCATCGCGTTGGACGCATTGTCGATGGGCATGTCCGGTGATTTCGAGATCGCCATCGAGGAAGGCGCAACGCTCGTGCGGGTCGGCCAGGCGATCTTTGGCGCGCGAGCCCTGCCAGACAGCCACTATTGGCCCACGGTGGAAGGGGAAGGCGCCGATTCGTGAGCGCTTTCGGCCCTGCTTGGCCATCCTTCGCGCTCCTGGAGCGCAACGTCAACACCTTCTTTGAATGAATGGTCCCGATATGACCCGAAGCGCTACCGCCATCCGCCATCTTCACTTTGAAGACCTGGGCACGCTGGAACCATTGCTGCGTGAGCGCGGTTACGACGTGAGTTACGTCGACGCGACGGCGCTGGATTTGCCGGCGTTTGATGCGCTGGCGCCCGACCTGCTGATCGTGCTGGGCGGTCCCATAGGCGCCTTCGACGACGCGGCCTATCCGTTTATCGGAGACGAACTTGCCCTGGTGCAGCGCCGCCTGGCCGCAGGCGGGCCCATTCTGGGGATATGCCTGGGCGCGCAATTGATGGCGCGTGCGCTGGGCGCCAAAGTCTATGCGATGGGCGTCAAGGAGATCGGCTTCGGGCCGTTGCAGTTGACGCAGGAAGGCCGCCATTCCGCGCTGGGGGGCCTGGGCGATACGCCGGTGCTGCACTGGCACGGCGATCAGTTCGATATCCCTGCGGGCGCCACGCGGCTGGCCGGGACCGCGATCGGCCAGAACCAGGCGTTCTCATTGGGCGATTCGGTGTTGGGGCTGCAGTTCCACTTAGAAGCGGATACCCGTTTGATCGAACGCTGGCTGGTCGGCCATGCCTGCGAGCTGGCGCAGGCGGGCATCGATCCCCGCGCGCTGCGCGCGCAGGCGCAAGCCGTGCAAGAGCGCTTGGCCGCCGCGTCCGGCGCGGTGTTCCGGGCATGGCTGGACGGGGTCGACGCTGCAGCGGCCCGATAGGTGCTTGCGGCGGCGGCAGGCTCATCGGCTGCAACGCTTGGAAAATTCGACGCGATGCCGCAGGTCAGGCCTACAAGGTTCCATAGGAATGCAGGCCGGTGAGGAACATGTTTACACCCAGGAACGCGAAACTGGTGAGCAGCAGTCCAGCCAAGGCCCAATAGGCTGCCACGACGCCTCGCAATCCCTTGATCAGGCGCATGTGCAGCCAGGCGGCATAGTTCAGCCAGACGATGAGCGCCCAGGTTTCCTTGGGATCCCACTGCCAGTAGGTTCCCCACGCGTCGGCGGCCCAGAGCGCACCTAGCACGGTCGCGACGGTAAAGAACGCGAATCCAACGGCGATCGCGCGATACATAAGATCTTCCAGTACCGGCAGGGATGGCAACTGGCGCGCAATCGGGCCGCGCAGCGCCAGGATCAAGCCCACGACCAGCGCCCCGACGCCGAAGTACAGCGCCCAGGTGACCGAGACATGGCGTGAACCGAACATCATGGGTTCGATGCACAGCGCGGCGCCCAATAGGAACATGGGTGCCAAGCGCTTCCACGAACGTGTTTGGCCATGGAACTTGACCAGATAGGCGAAGCCGACCATGGCAGCCAGCGAAAACGTGCCGTAGCCGATGAAATTGGCCGGTACATGCAGCTTCATCCACCAGCTCTTCAGGGCGGGCACAAGCGGCTGGATCTGCTGGCCATTCCGTGCAAATGAATACCAGAATAGAAAAATGACCATCGACGCCACCACCAGCATGACGAAGCCGCCCAGCGCGCGGGTGACGTAGCGGCGCTCGTAATACAGGTAGAACAAGGCCGTGACCAATGCAAACAAGACGAAGACCTCGTACAGGTTGCTGACAGGCACATGGCCGATGTCCCGACCCATCAGGTGGCCTTCGCGCCAGCGCACCAGCAGGCCGGTGAAGCCGGCGTAGACGCCGCCCCAGGTCAGCGCCGTGCCCAACCATGCCGAGGTGGGGCTGATAAAGCCGATCCAATAGCAGGCCGTGGCCAGCCCGAATAGGCAGCTCATCCACAGGATTGCCGATTGCGAGGACAGCAGGTACTTCAGGATCAGGACATTGTCGGCGCGCAGGAGGTTGCCCTGGTCCAGGCCCGCGCCGCCGCTGTATAGCCATACGGCCAGCAGCGCGCTGCCGCCGCAGACCAGGATCAGCGTTCGCAACGGCCGCCATAGCCACGCCATCCAGCCTAGCGCCGGCACCGCGCCGATCAGGATGGCCTTTTCGTAGCCGTCCATCGCCTCGCCGTATCGGACCAGGGCATAACCCGCGCAGGACGCTGTCAGCAGCAGAAAGGCCAGATCGGACCCGCCGATCCTGCCCCGCAAGCTTTCCGGCCCGTTGCCGCAATTTGTGGGGACGGCCCCGGGCGAAGGACGGGAAAGCATGGCTGCGGTGTCGGGCATCGATAGACCTCTTCAGGGCAAGACGCCGGGTCATGACCGGCGCAACGGCAAAAAACCTGATCGGAGTTTTGTCATAGGACAAAATAATTGTGTCCCTGTCCGGATAAATTGTCCAGCGGCGCGTACCCCTGCGGCATGGCGTGAACCGTCCTTGTCCGTGACGCGGTTGAATGCTAGGCGCGTGTACGTCCCCGCCGACTTCGGCGATCAGGAAATCTGCCTACAGGCGGTTTGCAGCAGCGACATGGCTTCGGCGATTTCGACCGTATCGAGCCCGGCGTAGCCGAACAGCAGATAGCGGGGATCCGTCACGTCGCATTCGCTGGACGCGGCATGCGCCAACGGATAAAGCCGTATGCCGTACCGCAAAGCCGCTTTGGCAATAGCGTCGGCATCGGGACTGTCGGCGGGCAGGTGGAACGCCAGGTGCATGCCGGCGTTCCGGCCACTGACGGTGCCCGCGCCATTCCATAGCGTTCGCAGCCCGCGCAGCAATTCGTCGCGCTGTTCTTGATAGCGACGACGCAGGAACTGGAGGTGGCGCGTGAAGCTGCATTCGTCGAAATAGCGGGCCATGAACGCTTGGGTCAACCAGGGATTCCCATTGTTGAGCAGGGCTTTGCGCTGAACGAAGTCGTCGATGAGCGCAGTAGGGCAGACCATGTATCCCAGCCTGAGGCCGGGCCCCAGGGTCTTGGAAAACGTGCCCAGATAGATCACCTGTTGCGGGTTCATTGCCATCAGCGGAGGCGGCAGCACCGATTCGTAGCAGAAGTCGCCATCGTAGTCGTCCTCGATGACCAAGGCGCCGTTGCGGAAGGCCCATTCCAGCAACTGTCGGCGGCGCGCCATCGACATCGTATACCCCAGGGGATACTGGTGAGAGGGTGTGACATAGGCAAGGCGGACGGGCCGCTCCGGCAGCAGGTCGGTGCGTATCCCCTCGGTATCGACGGGAATGGGGACCGCCTTCGCATGATGCCGTTGCACCAGGTTCTTGAAGCCCGCATAGCAGGGCGATTCCATGACGGCCTCGCTGCCGCTGTCGAGGAAGTGCGAGGTGATCAGGCTCATGCCTTCCTGGCTGCCCGCGGTGATCAACACCTGCTCGGGATCGACTTTCAATCCTTTGGCGGCCGATAGATAGTCGGCAATCTGCACGCGCAAGCCCCACAACCCCGCTGGCGGCGCATAGTCGGCCATGGCGGAACCAGCGCACTGCAGCAGTTGGTTCGACAAGGTCGTGAAGTGGCGTAGCGGGAAGGCATGACGGGATGGCCGCCCGACCTTGAAATCGAAACGGATGGGGGCGGTCGGGGGAACGGTATAGACCCCGCTTGCCTGGGCGGGGCTGACGGGATCGGGGTAGACCGGCGTGCAGTCCAGGACAAACTCCGGACTAGCCTGGCCGACCGCGAAAGTCCGGTTCAACGTAACGAAATAGCCACGGCTGGGTTGGCTTTGAACCAAGTTGGAATCGATCAGCAATTCATAGGCGCCCAGTATCGTGTTCTTCGACACCTGAAGCAGCGTCGCCATGCGGTTGATGGCAGGAAGCCGGTCGCCGTCCTGCAATCTTCCTGACCGGATGAGGGCCTCTATCTGTCGCGAGATCTGCTGCTTGTAGGTCGTGCCGTTTCCGGTGGACAACAATATCGGTAGTGAAAACATGGGGTGCGGCCGTGATGGGAAGGCGGCGGTGCGGCCATGCCTCGACAACGCCACCGCCGCACCATACTTCTTCACCATACGTCTGCTGGCGGCCATGTCGGGTTGAGAAAAATCAACGCGCTCCCGTAACCAAACCTTGTACTGGAACCGTACCTTATCGATGCGCGGCCGAGGTGGCACAGTCCCTATCAACGGATTTGTCACACGTATCGGTACGGAGGGAATCAAATGCACATCAGGCTAGTGGGCATGGCGCTGCTATCCGCCTTGGTTGGCGCCGCGTGGGGGGCGCCCAGAGAAGAGCAACTCAGGGCCGAAAAATTGTTTGATCAGAATTGCGCGGTCTGTCATGGCGCCGATCGCGGCGGGTACATCGCGCCGCCATTGACCAAAGACCGGCTGGTCCAGAGCGAGGCCGCGCTGCGCGGCACGATCATGACCGGCATCGCCGACACGCTGATGCCCCCGTTTATGGGCAGGCTTTCCGACGAGGACATCCGGTCGCTGGCCCATCTGATCAAGACCGAGTCGGCGGCCGACATGAAATGGGGCATGGAAGAGATCCGTGCCAGCGTTCAGGTGCTTGTCGATGAATCGACCCTGCCCGACAAGCCGAACTATGCGATCGATTCGGTTTATGACCTGATGGTGGTCATGGCGCGCGGCCGCTACGGCCGGGGCGACGAAGGCAACAATGCCCGGACGGTGTTCCTGGATGGCAAGACCAACAAGATCGTTGGCGAGATCGCCACGCCGGTGGCGCCGCACATCATGGATTTCAGCCCGGTGGCCGAACGCTGGGCATGGCTCAAGAGCGATGACGGCACCGTCTACAAGATCGACTTGTACACGCTGAAAATCGTGCGCAAGGCCAAGGTCGGACTGACCGGCCCGGGCATCGCGCTCTCCAACGACGGCAAGTGGCTGGCGATCAGCTCGTTCGTGCCCAAGTCGGTCGCCATCCTGAAGGCCGACACGCTGGAGCCGGTCAAGTACCTGGATCTGGAAGGCGAGGACCCGGATGGCAAGTTCGTGAAATCTGCGGGGGGGCCGGTCATCGGCAGCCGGATCAATAACAAGTTTGCACTGACGCTGCGCCAGGCGGGCCAGATCTGGATCATCGACCCCGACAAGCCCGATATGCCCGTTACCAAGCTGGCCAAGGTGGGACGGATGCTTCACGACACCTTCTTGACGCCGGATGGCCGCTATTCCATGGTCGCTTCCTACGACGACGACAAGCTCATCGCCATCGATCTGAAGGAAGACAAGGTGGTGCGCGATATCCCGGCAGGTTGCCAGCCCCACGTGGGGTCGGGCGCGGTGACCGAGATCAACGGGCGGTTTCTGGCGTTCGGCACGAATATCGGCACCTGCGGAAAGGGCTCGGTGGTCACCGTGTGGGATACGAAGGACTTCTCGGTCGTCAAGCAGATTCCAGTCGCAGGCGCGACTGAATCGCCGGCGGCGCACCCGAACGCGCCCTACGTGGCGGTCGACATCGTCGACAAAGACAAGCGGGCCGCTTGGATACAGCTGATCGACAAGAATACGCTGGAGGTCGTCAAGACGCTCGACGTCGGCGGGCATGCCTTCTTTCCCGATTACAACCGCACCGGGAACTACTTGTACGTGAGTTCCGGGTACTGGGGCGACCGCATCAAGATCTACGACAGCAAGACCCTTGAATTGGTGGCGGAACACAAGATGGAGAGCCCTTCGGGCATTTTCTCGCGGGCGCGCACACGCTGGCTGAGCATCGGGTTGTCCGAAACGCGGAAGTTCTGACATGAGGAAGACTGGCATGAAATCGGTTCAACGAATTCTCGCGGCAACGCTGTTCTGCGCGGGGGCGGGGCAGGCGCTGGCCGCGGACGGCAACGTTCCCGTCGTGGCGGGCGGCAATCCCGACACGCTGTCCGGCAATGTCTCCACGCTGGTTCCTCTGTGCGCTTCCTGCCATGGCGCGGACGGGATCAGTGCCGTGGGGCTATACCCCAACCTGGCAGGGCAGAAGGTCGAGTACCTGGTCAAGCAATTGCTGGCTTTCAAGACCCGGGAGCGCAGCGATCCGGTCATGAATTCGATGGCGGAGCCGCTAAGCGAGGAAGCCATCCGGCAATTGGCCCAGTATTTCTCCAGCAGAAAATGAAGGGGGACCATCCTGGCCTGGCCGCTTGCCGGGACAATCCGGCAAAGCCCACGAAATTGTTTCCGGTGTTCTTCAATCTGGCAGGCAGGCGCGTTGCGGTCATCGGCGGGGGCTCGGTTGCCGAACGCAAGGTCAGGCTGCTGCTCGGCACGGAAGCCGTCATTGTGGTGGTCGCGCCGGTCTTGGTCTCATGGCTGCAAGCCATGGCCGAGGAAGGCGTGGTCCGTCATGTGCCTGCGCGCTTCACGCCGGCGCATCTGGACGGCGCCTGGCTGGTGATCGCCGCCACGGATCAAGCGGGCGTCAACCGGGCCGTGTCCGGCGCGGCGCAACAGCGCAAGATCCCATGCAATGTGGTTGACGACCCGGCGCTGTCGTCGTTCCAGGTGCCCGCCATCATCGACCGCTCTCCCTTGATGGTGGCGGTTTCGTCGGGAGGCAGCGCGCCGGTGCTGGCTCGCCGGATCCGTGAACGGTTCGAGTCGTTGCTGGACGACGGTGTGGGAAACCTACTGAACTTTGCCGCCTGCCACCGCAGTCGCATCGCGCAGCGCTTGCGCGATCTGGGCGCGCGCCGCCGGTTCTATGACTGGATGATGGATGGTCCCCTAATGGGCCTGTTGACGGCCGGAAAAGACACGCAGGCGGGTTGTGTACTGGAGGCTGCCCTGAAGGAAAGCCCGACAGGCACGCCGGAAGGCAGCGCGACGATCCTGAGCGGCGCCGATGGTGCGGCGGACCTGCTGACCTTGCGCGCCTTGCGAACGTTGAATCAGGCGGACCTGATCATCCATGCGCCGCAAGCCAATCCCGCCATCTTGGATAAGGCAAGGCGCGACGCGACCCGCGTGGCACTTGATCTTCAGACCGGTACGGGCGGCCCGGAAACCGCCGGGGAGGACTGGTTCGCATGGTTGGCCCGGGAGGTACGGTCGGGCCGGCGCGTTACGATATTGCCCGGGTCGGCCAGCAGCGCCCAGACGTTGGCGCGGCGATTACTGGAGTGCGGCGTGGCATGCGCGGTGCTGTAGGTGCCCGCCGAGGGACCGGGCCCCCGGGTCTGCGGGAACAGGAGAAACGGGGCAGGCGTCTAGGCGGCGCTCGGGCCGGCCGAGATTTCGTCTTCCGTCAGATAGCAGCCGGGGTCTTCCGCCCAGAGATCGCCCAGGTGCTTTTGCGCTCTGATGCGGGTGTTGCCATTGCAGATGTCCAGGTAGGCACAGCCCGCGCAGCGTCCCTTGACAGGACGTGGCCGACGTCTGAGTTGCGCTAGCAACGGCTCCGCCGGGTTCGACCAGATCTGAGCGAAGGGGCGCTTGAGCACATTGCCTAGCGAGTAATGCCACCACATGGTGTCGGGATGCACGTTGCCTCGATTATCGATGTTGGCAACATTCGCGCCTGACGCGTTGCCGCCCCACTGGCGCAGCTTGCCCTCGATGTGGTTTGCCCGGGCCGGATAGTGGCGGCGCACCCAATGCAGGAAGAATACGCCGTCGGCGTCGTTGTTTCCCGAGGTGAATTCTTTGGCTTGCCCTGCGCGTGCATAGGCCAGGCAGGAATCGAACACCTGCTCCATGGCGGCACGTGTCATCTGGTGATGGCTGTCTTCTGCGCGGTTGCTGCCGCCCCGCCCGGCATAGTTGAGGTGCGAGAAATAGAACCTGTCGACGCGTTCCGTACCCAGTAGCGCGAGCAGCCCAGGCAGGTCAGCGGCATTGCCCTGAGTCAGGGTGTACCGGATTCCCACCTTCAATCCACGTTCGCGGCACAGGCGGATACCTTCCAGCGAGGCCGCAAAAGCGCCTTTCTGTCCGCGAAAATGGTCATGTGTCGCACCCAGGCCATCCAGCGACACCCCGACATAGTCAAAGCCGCTTGCCGCGATGGCGTCGATATTGTGTTGGCCGATCAAGGTGCCATTGGACGACAGGCCGACATAGAAACCCTTTGCCTTGGCGTACCGCGCGATATCGAAGATATCCGGCCGCAGCAGCGGCTCGCCGCCGGACAGGATCAAGGCGCGTACCCCGGCGGCGTAGAGGTCTTCCATGACGGCGCAGACCTGCGCACAGGTCAGTTCACCAGAAAAATCCTTGTCCGTGGAGGCCGAATAGCAGTGCCGGCAGTGCAGGTTGCAACGCCGGATCAGGTTCCAGATCACGACGGGGCCGGGCGCGTCGCGCCTGGGCGATATCGGCGTCGGCTGCTGTAATTCCGTGACGAATGCTGAGATGCGGAACATGGTCATTCACTCCGGAGGCGGATCCCGGTCTTTTTCAGGATCGCTGATGAAAAAAGCACATCGCGGCTGCGCAACACCCCGGGGAAGCGGGCATGCAGCATGTCCGCGATCCGCGCAATGCGGACGCGGACAGTGTCGTGGTTCGAACCATGCAGCATGGCGAACAGGTTGTAGGACCACAGCGGCGGACGGCGGGGACGGCGGTAGCAGTGCGTGACGTCCGGCAGCGAGCCCAACCAGCTTCCGACGGCGTCCGCATGCGCGTCCTCGATGTCCCAGACGCTCATGCCGTTGGCCGAAAGGCCCAGCGCGTAATGATTGGGCACGACCCCGATGCGGCGAATGATGCCGCGCTCCAGCATGAGCTGCAAACGCGCCATCACTTCGGCATCGGAAACGCCGAGCTTGGCGGCAACGGCCCGGTACGGTTCACGCACCATCGGCAATCCCGTCTGTGTGGCGCGGATCAAGGCCAGGTCCAGCGGGTCTAAGGGGGGCTCGGGCATGTCATATCTCCAGCTTCATTTCCAGGAAGTACTCGCGCTCTTTCGGGAAGGCGTGCACGGTCAGCGCGGTTTCCTGTTCGATCGCGCGAATGCAGGCGGTTATGTCGCCGGGGTCCGCAGCGGCCAGCACAAACCACATGTTGAGCACATGCTCGCGCCGGTAGTTGTGCGCGATCTCGATTCGCCGGTTGACCTGTTCGACGACACGATCCCAACAAGATTCCGGCACGGCCATGGCGGCCAGGCAGTAGGCGCCGCCGGCGCGTTCGATCTGGAACAGCGGGCCGAACCGGGTCAGGGCGCCGATCTCGAGCAGCCTCGCCAGCCGGTCGATCAAAGCATCCTCTTGCAGGCCCATCTGCGCGGCAACGCTCGCAAACGGGCGAGGGCAGAGGGGAAATCCGTCTTGCATGCGGTTGACCAGGGTGCGGTCGATGTCGTCGAGCGCGCGCGTGTGGGGCAGGGTCTGGATCGGATGGTCAGGCATGCGCGGCCTTTGGCTGGAGAATCCGCGCCCCGCGCTGCTTGAAGCAACGGGTCGAGAAAAGGGTGGCATGCGGCCAGGCGTCAAGCTGGAGGCGGGTGGCGATATCGCCGCGCAGGCTCAACACGCTTGCGCGCTCTTTGCCGTGGATCATGCAAAAAAGGTTGTAGGTCCAATCCGGCGGACGCCGGCTTCGCCGGTAGCACAAGGTCACGCCAGGCTCGCGGCCCAGGCGATCGCCCAGCTGGTCCACGATGGCGTCGTCCACGTTCCAGACGCACATGGCATTAGCGCCGTACCCCAGCTTTCGATGACGGACGATCACG
Source organism: Achromobacter marplatensis (assembly GCF_049060505.1). Taxonomy (GTDB): domain Bacteria; phylum Pseudomonadota; class Gammaproteobacteria; order Burkholderiales; family Burkholderiaceae_B; genus Achromobacter; species Achromobacter marplatensis_A. Next base: position 57,166 of record NZ_JBMGRB010000011.1, on the reverse strand, counting down.
CCGAAACGCCGGAACAGGCCTTGGCGCAGCCATTGTTCCAGCTGGCGCAGCACGTCGCTTTCGGTCATGCCGACGCGTTGCGCCAGAAGCCGGTATGGCCGCACGCAGAGGGAGATGCCATGCTGCACCGAATAAAGCAGCGCCCGCTCAGGGCTGTCCGGCGCCGGCAACTGCATCGTCTGTCGCGGGCTGAAAGCGGACACTGTCTTGGGTGCGGCGGACAGGCTGAAGCCCAAGTCGATGTGGTAAGCCGCCTCCATGGGCAACGCCATGGGGTCGCATCCGGTTTTCCGCCTGATGTCCTCCAGCAGGCTGTGCAGCAACGGCGCCGTGGGGCAGGCGGCAACGAACCAGAGATTCACGGCGTGATCCCGCGCATAGTTGTGATTGACTTCGCTCAGTGCCGTGACATGGGCTGCTACGCTGTCCAGGCGCGCAGGCGGCACCCGCATGCCGACCAGGGCGCTGGCAAAGCAGGACTGGTGCAGGACTGGGCCGATGCGGCTCAGGACCCCATTGGCTAGCCACCGTTGGAAGTGTTCGAGCACATCCGTTTCCTGCAGGCCAGTCCCTGCGGCAAGCAATGCGAAGGGGCGGGGCGTCAATGGAAAGCCATGCTGCCAGCCGTCCAGCAGGCGTAGCGCGGAGGCAGACAGCTCAGAAGCCAATGCGCACGCTCCGGCTGGTAAAGAAGATGCCGCTTGGACCAGGGATATCCAAAGTCTGCAAGGGGGCGAACGTGCGCGTGTCATAGACCACGACCCGATCGTCGTCACGCGCGGATAGCCATACCGCTTCGCCGCGCGGTGTGAATTCCATATGGAGGATGCCGCGGCCAGGCGTCAACGTCCGCATCACGTGCAGGGTGTCGGCATCAATGACCTGTACCTGGTTGTTATCGGGCATGGCGAAGTTGACCCATACACGGCGGCCATCCGGTTGGGCCATGACGAATACGGGTTGCCCCAGCACCGGGATCCTTGCAGTTTGCCGCCATGTCGCACTGTCGACGACCAGCACTTCGTGTCGGCCGACCGCGGGCAGGAACAGGTATCGGCCCGCCATGGCCCAGCCACGCAAATGCGGCATCTTGTAGACGGGCAGCGCTTTTTCGCCGCGGCCATAGCCTTCAAGGATCTTCCGCACGCCCGCTTCGGGGTGCCACAGGTCCAGTATGGCCAGCGCATCTTCGCCGAAGAGTCCGGCGATGTAATAGCGTCCGTCCGGCGTAACCATCGCGTCATAGGGCTGGCGCCCGGCGGGAAACCGCTGGGTCGTCGGATGAGCCGGATCGGACAGATCGGTCACCCAGATCTCGCCTGCGTCGAACAGGGCATAGGCGAATTTCTGCCCAGGCAGGTCCGTCAACCCCACCACTTTGGAACGGCGGCCGGGCGTGTACTCCGCCGGCACTTCGCTGATCGGCGTCAGGGTAGCGGCGTCGAAGATCTTGATACCGCCCGGCTCATAGTTCTGCACCACGACCAGTTTTCCGTCCTGCGAAATCGAACCCCCAATCGCATTGCCGGACTGCACGATGCGCCGATCGATCTTCCGCCGAAGCAGATCGACTTTGGTCAGGCCGCCGTCGCGGCCGAAGACATAGCCATAACGGCCGTCTCGGGAATAGACCACATGCGCGTGGGACACGTCGCCTAAGCCTTGGATTCGCGCCAGACGGCTCTGTCCGGTTGTTTCGATCACGGATGCGCTGCCGGTGCCGCGCTCGATCACCAGCCCCAGGTCATGGGTGCCACGGGTGTCTGGCGCTGCGGCGCAACCCGTGAGCAGGACCGTGCCCAGCGTGAGAAGGAATCGTTTCATGGCAATGCACCTTGCAGTGGAGGAAAACCTTCCAGAAGCCGTCGGGCTATCCAGTCGGCATCGACCGGGTCCAGCAGCGGCTGCCAGGCCGGCATGGCGGTGCCGGGCACGCCTTGGAGGATGATTCGCGACAGGTAGTCGCGATGTTTGCCGCCTAGCGCGGTCGGGGTCAGCGCCGGGCCCAGTCCGCCCGTCAAGTTGAGCCCATGGCAGGCCCCGCAATCCTGGCGAACCAGGTGGATGAGCAGTTGCACGCGTTCGTTGTCGATTGTGGACGGGGGCAGAGCGCCGTGCTGCACGCAGGCGGGCACCGAAGCGATCAGGCTGGCGCATAGCAGCGCCAGGGCGTTCAGGCGAACTCGGGCGAACATGGTAGAGGCGGCCGGCTGGGCGCGCCGGCCTGTGCTGGCATGTCCGGGCGTGTGTCCGCGGCGTCGCGGCGGGCGTACAGCTGCACCACATCGCCGATGACCAGCAGGGTCGGCGGCTTGAAGGCGTCGATCAGCGCGGAAATTTGCCACAGAGGCGCCACGGCATGGTCTTGACCGGCCATCGTTCCCGCATGGATTAGGGCAGCAGGCGTATCCGGAGCGCGGCCATGACGGATCAGGGCTTCGACGATGGCCGGGGCGTTCGCGACGGCCATGTAGAACACCAACGTACAGGTCGGGTCGGCCAACGAACGCCAATCCAGTGTAAGACCTGCGTTTTCCTGAAGGTGGCCAGTGATGAAGCGCACGCTGGCGGCCACGCCGCGGTGCGTCAGCGGAATGCCGACGGCCGCGGCGCAGCCGCTGGCGGCGGTGATGCCTGGCACGACTTCGACCGGGATCCCGTGTTGCGCAAGGAACAGGAGTTCTTCGCCCCCGCGGCCGAAGATGAAGGGATCGCCGCCTTTGAGGCGCACGACCCGCCGATGGGATTGCGCGAGTTCAAGCAGAAGGTGATTGATGTCGTCCTGCTGATGTTGGCAATTTCCGGACATCTTGCCTACATCATGGAATTGCGCGCGCGGGTTGATGAACCCCAGAATATCGGCTCCGACCAGGCGGTCGCAAATCACGGCGTCGGCATGCTTCAGCAATTTCAGTGCGCGCAATGTCAGCAATTCGGGGTCGCCTGGACCGGCGCCAACCAGATAGACCGTGCCGTTCAAAGTCCCCTCCTTCGCAGCGCTGACTGCCGAATAAATCGAAAAATCCTTGTAAGAATTGTAGGAGGAGGGGGAGGGAAACAATGGGTATGGTTGGCGTGCGGAGGATAGGTGCGCTTGGCGCTGGTCGACCGTCGCCGTCCAGGCCGCTCAGGCCACGCAGTCCACGTAGTAGCGCAAGCGTCCGTCGTCGTCCCGCAATTCCACGAAACCGTGGATGTCGGTGCCGAAGCCTGGGCACGAACGGTTGAGTTCGCGCGAGAACTTGAGGTAGTCGACGATCGTCCGGTTAAAGACTTCGCCAGGAATCAGCAGCGGGATGCCGGGCGGGTATGGGGTGATCAGGCTGGTGGTGATGCGGCCTTCCAGATAGTCGATCTCGACGCGTTCGGTCTTGCGGTTCGCGATGTGCGCATAGGCGTCGCTGGGCTTCATTGCGGGCACCGCTTCCGTCGTGTACATCTCGGTCGTCAAGCGCGCGATGTCGCTCTTCGCATAGATCCGGTGCACGTGCTGGCACAGGTCGCGCAGGCCCATGGCTTCGTAGCGGGGATATTTGCGGCAGAACTCGGGCAGGATGCGCCACATCGGCACGTTGCGGGCATAGTCGTCCTTGAACTGCTGCAGCGCCGTCACCAGCGAGCTCCAGCGCCCCTTGGTGATGCCGATGGTGAACATGATGAAAAAGCTGTAGAGCCCCGTCTTTTCAATGATGACCCCGTGCTCGGCCAGGAACTTGGTCACGATGGATGCCGGGATCCCGTCGGCGGCGAAGCGGCCGTCCATGTCCACCCCTGGCGTGACGATGGTGGATTTGATCGGGTCGAGCATATTGAAGCCGCTGGCCAACGGGCCGAAGCCATGCCACCCGGCATCGTTGCCCTCGTCGGTGATGATCCACTGCGCGGCGCGGCCGATGCCTTCCTGCTCCAGCTCGTAAGGTCCCCATACCGTGAACCACCAATCGTCCGCGGCGAATTGCTCGCCCACCTGGCGCATGGCTCGCCGGAAATCCAACGCTTCGACGATGCTCTCCTCGACCAGGGTCTGCCCGCCGGGCTGCTCCATCATCGCCGCCGCCACGTCGCAGCTGGCGATGATGGCGTACTGCGGCGAGGTAGAGGTATGCATCAGGTAGGCCTCGTTGAACAAGTGGCGGTCGAGCCCTCGCGTGGCCGAGTCCTGCACCAGGATGTGGCTGGCCTGGCTGATTCCCGCCAACAGCTTGTGGGTGGACTGCGTGGAGTACACGATGGAATCGCGCGGGCGCGCCCGCTTCTTGCCCATGGCGTGATACGAGCCATAGAAGGGATGGAAGGCCGCGTGCGGAATCCACGCCTCGTCGAAGTGCAAGGCTTCGACGTAGCCGTCGAGGGCGGACTTGATGGTCTCGGTGTCGTAGAGGATGCCGTCGTAGGTGGATTGCGTCAGCACCAGCACGCGTGGCCGGATGCGGTCGGCATCCACGCCCGCCAGCAGCGGGTGGGCGCGGATCTGCGCCTTGATGGACTCGGGCGAAAAAGCGTCCCTGGGGATCGGCCCGATGATGCCCAGGTGGTTGCGCGTGGGCCGCAGGAAGACGGGGATCGCGCCGGTCAGGACGATGCCGTGCAGAATGGACTTGTGGCAGTTGCGGTCCACCACCACCACGTCGCCCGGAGCCACCACATGTTGCCAGACGATCTTGTTGCTGGTGCTGGTGCCGTTGGTCACGAAGAAACAATGGTCGGCGTTGAAGATGCGCGCGGCGTTGCGCTCGCTGGCGCCGATGGCGCCATTGTGGTCCAGCAGCTGCCCCAGTTCCTCGACTGCGTTGCAGACATCGGCGCGCAGCATGTTCTCGCCGAAGAACTGGTGGAAGACCTGGCCGACCGGACTTTTCAGGAAGGCGACGCCGCCCGAGTGGCCGGGGCAGTGCCAGGAGTAAGAGCCGTCTTCGGCATAGTCGAGCAGCGCCTTCAGGAACGGGGGCTTGATGCCGTCCAGATAATTCTTGGCCTCGCGGATGAGATGGCGCGCGACGAACTCGGGCGTGTCCTCGAACATGTGGATGACGCCATGCAGTTCACGCAGGATGTCGTTCGGCATGTGGCGGACGCTTTTCGTCTCGCCATAGATGTAGATCGGCACGTCGACGTTGCGACGGCGGACTTCGCTGATGAACGAGCGGATGTTCTGCAGCGCCGGCGCGTCTTCGGCCCCGGGCGTGAACTCTTCATCATCGATGGAAAGGATGAAGGAACTGGCGCGGCTCTGTTGCTGGGCGAATTGGCTGAGGTCGTGGTAGCTGGTGGCGCCCAGGACGTCGAAGCGCTCGGTCCGGATCGCCTCGGCGAGCGCGCGGATGCCCAGTCCGGAAGTGTTTTCCGAACGAAAGTCCTCGTCGATGATGACGATGGGGAAGATGAATCGCATGGTGTGTCCCGCGCCTGCGCGGCGCCGATTTTAATGTCCTGGGTACTTATTATATATGTCCTAGGACAATAAAAAAGGCGAGCATGTTGGCGAATGCGGGACGCGGTGCCGCAAGCCGGCTTTGCTTAACCCAGGCTGTGCTTGAGGTCTTGGGCCAGCCGCGCGCATTGCGCCGGCTCGATGTCGGAAATCGTGATCCGCAGGCCCCTGACGGGGTCCTGGACGGAGAAGGCCTCTCCGTGGCGCACCAGCCAGCCTTGGCGGGCCAGGGCCAAGGCGATTGCCTGGTCGTCGGTGTGCAACGGCACCCACAGGTTCAGGCCATCGCCTTGCGCCAGGAAATCGATGCCTTGGGCGCGCAGGGCGTCCTCCAGCGCGTTCCGGCGCAGGGCGTAGTCTGCACGCGCCTGGGTCAGCAGCTTGACCGTTTCAGGCTGCGTGAGCTGGATTTCGACAATGTCCTGCAGCAGGTGGCTGACCCAATTCGTGCCGGCGGCCAGGCGCAGGCGCAGTTGCCGGGAGGTGGCGGTATCGCTCGCCACGGCCGCGATCCGGATATCCGGCCCAAGCGCCTTGCTGAAAGAACGGATCAGGGCCCAGCGGTAGGCGTTGTCGGGGATGGGCGAGTGGCAGGGGGCGTTCGAAAGCAGTGCGAAATGATCGTCCACGATCACCATGACGTCGGGGTGCCTGGCCAGCAGGCGCGCCAACGCCCGCGCGCGCTTGTCGCTCAGGTTGCAACCGGTCGGGTTGTGTGCGCGCGGGGTGATGATGACCGCCTGCACGCCCTTGGCCAGGGCCGCTTCCAGCCCGTCGACCTGCATGCCTTGCGCATCGACGGGAACGCCGATGGCCTGCACGCCGAGGGTCCGCAGCGTGTTGATGCTGCTGAGGAAGCACGGGTTTTCGACGGCCACCTTGTCGCCGGCCACCAGATAGGCGCCAAGCAGCCTCTCGATGGCGTCCACCGCACCATGCGTCAGGTCGACGTCGAAAGCGGCGGGGCAATCATGCTGGAACCATTTTCGGATGTGCGCTTCCAGCCCGGCATTGATAGTGGGCTCGCCGTACAGCCTGGTCTTGTAGGGCCGTAGGCGCAATGCCGCGTTGGGGTCGGGCAGCCACGCGGGGTTCGGGTTGCCGCTGGCGAAATCGGTCAGGGGGGAATTGGCCAGCGCGCCTTCCTGTTCTCCGGCTTGGAACGGATCGCGGATGATCGTGCCCAGGCGCCCTTGCGTGACCGCGATGCCCGCCGTGACAAGGCGCCGGTAGGCCGAGGCCACGGTGTTGCGGTTTACACCCAAGTCCACCGCCAGATCCCGCACCGGGGGCAGCGACGCGCCTGCGGGCAACTGCCGGGATAACGCCAGAGTGCGCACGCAGTCGTAGATCTCGGCGGCGGTCTTGCCGTGAATTTTCATATCGTCCTAGGACAGGGCTTGCTATCCAGCAGGCCAGATAGGCTTCTGTCCTATCTGGCGGGCTTGCGCCGATTTTGCCATAGCTCGCGCTTATCGGGCGAACGCAGGCAGGCAAGCGAAATGCGGGCCATCCGTTGCGCCGCATTCTGTCTTGATCTAGAATTATTGTCATAGGACAAAATCGGCGCGGTGGCAGAGTGGCTATGCGACGGATTGCAAATCCGTTCAGGTTGGTTCGAATCCAGCCCGCGCCTCCACCCAGGCAAGACGGGTGTGCTATCCCGCCGCAGGCAGCAGTTGCATGCCCGTGCGGCGCACGAATTCCTCGTAACTGATCGGCGGGCCTTCCTTGGCGCTGGCGGCGTTGGCCTGCCAATGCACCCAGGAGCGGCCCGTCGTCGCATCGTAGACCACTTTGTAGACGTAGCCGGGCACCGCGACGCCCGACCCGATCGTCTTGGGTTTGTCGGTATAAAACGGCCCCGTGAAGACGTAGACGTCGCCTGCGGCGCGCATCACGTACTTTCGCGTGTCCTGTTCGATGCGGCTCCAGGGGCCGGCGTTTTGCGTCTGGTCCTGGGGCACCATGTTGGCCAGGGAAAAGCTCTGCGCCATGGATTCCCTTGAGCCCATGTCGCCGGCCGGCGCCATATGTCCGCGCGAATAGCCCGACCCCTTGTAATCATCCAGGTCCGATCGTTCGGAGCGGGGCAGGCGCGCTTCCGCATAGAACTTGTCGGTGCGCGGCATTCCCTGGGCTTGGGAGAGTGCTTTCCGGTTCAGGCGTTCGGCCACGAACACGGGCGTCTTGGTCTGGCCGCTATGCAAAATGGCGAATGCAGAGAAGCACAACTCGCGCAGATCGCCCCGGCTGGGGACGACAGGCATGTTCCCTTTCGGAAAGAACTGGGGGCAATCGGCAAAGCGGGTCTGGGTGAGCCCCCCGGCCGGCACCACGATGGGGGCGAATTTCTCTTGGGCAGGCCAGCCCAGCTTGGCCAGAATCGCGTCGGGCGAGAACTGCGCGGGCCATTGCGGCTTCAGTACGTAGGTGGCCGCGCCGAAACTGGCCAGTGACGATACCAGCAGCGCCCGCAGGAATCGGTATGCGCGGCCTGCTGATCGGGTTTGGCTCCGGGCTGCCGGGCGTCTTTTTCGTTGAACGGGTTTCTTCGCGCGCGTCATGCTACCTGTGTGTTGCTACAGGCCGGCGCCTGGGTAAGGCCGGCACGGCGACGATTGTAGATGACGGTTTTGCCCCGCTTATTTTTCCCGTTGGAACGCGTTTTCCTACACCACCAGCTTCAACCCGATCGCAAGCATCGCGATACCGACCAGCGCGTCCAGTACCCGCCAGGCGCGGGGGTTGGCGAACAGAGGCCGCAGCAAGCGCGCGCCATAGCCCAGCGTGAAGAAGAAGACGAACGATGCCGTCATCGCGCCCAGCGCGAAGGCGGTCTTGGCGCCTTCGTACTGGCTCGAGATCGACCCCAGCAGCACCACGGTGTCCAGGTAGACGTGCGGGTTCAGCCACGTGAAGGCCAGGCAGGTGGCCAGCGTGGCGGCCAAGCCCGCTGTCTGCTGAGTGGAAGGCGCCAGGCTGTCGTGCTCGGCGCGCAACGCCGAGCGCAAGCTGCGCAGTCCGTAGACAAGCAGGAACAGGGCGCCGCCGTAGCGCATGGCGGGGTCCAGCCAGGGCAGGGTGTTGACGGCGAGTCCAAAGCCGGCCACCCCCGCCGCGATCAGGACGGCGTCGGACACCGCGCACGTCAGACAGATGGCAAACACGTATTCCTGGCGCAGTCCCTGCCGCAGTACAAAAGCGTTCTGCGCGCCGATCGCAACGATCAGCCCGAAGCTGAGCAGGAAGCCGGGAATGAAGGCGGTGGTCATGGGTTGCCCTGTAAAAGGGCGACAGACTAGCCTTTTCCGAAAAATTAGAAAAACTAAATAGCCTAAATCAACTTTAGTTTCGCTTAATAGGCCATGTGGTGCCGGCTGTTGGGCGGTGGCGCACTTGCGTCTTGGCGCGAAGGACGCTGCCGCCTGCAGCCGTCAGGAATCAGCCGCCGTTCTGATCGGCCGCCTTCAGCAAGCCATAAAGTTTGTCCTTGAGTTGCAGTTTTTCCTTCTTCAGCACCTCGATATTGGTACCGGAGCTGGGGACGATGCCGTCCTCCATATTCTTGATTTCCTGGTCCAGATCGTTATGACGTTGAAACAGGGCCGAGAAATGCGCGTTCTCGGATTTCAGCTGGGTAATGAGTTGGCGATATTCAGGGAACATTGGGGCCTCTCTGGGGTACCAGTTGACGGGACCGGTGTCGCGCCTGATACGACGCGTACCGGTGTCGATTCCATGACACGCCAACGTCCGGCCCTTGTCAACCGAAGGGCGGGATCGTCCCCAAGCAGGAATTGACGCCGCGCAAGCGCGGTGCGGCTAGCGAAACTGTCTCGCATGCTCACGTTTCATTACATGGGTGTTTCCGCCCGGCGATACACTCGCTTCCCCGTGGTCAGCCATAAAAGTGACATGAAACAGCGCGTGCCCCTCTATCGGCAAGTCTTTGAACTCTTTAGGCAGGACGGACGTATCCATGCGGGTACGGGCATGATGAGCGGCGTGATTGCGCTGTTCCTGGCTATCCTGGCGGTGCTGGGGGTGCTGGCCTTCCACTTCCCCGCCTATCTGACCACGCCGGAACTGCGCGCCTTCTATTCCGTGGATGCCATGCGCACGCTGCTGTTTGGCGCGCTGCTCGTCTCGGGGTCGATCGCGCTGGCCAACACCGTGCTGGGGCGCCAGCGGTGGCTGAACATCTCGGCCTTCGTGCTGGTCTGCTGCGCCGTCGCGGCCGGCGGCAGCCAGGTCGTGGTGACCACGACCAATACCGGCAATCACCCGTACCTGGGCCTGGACTGGTTCATCCTGGATTTGCTGGCGTCCAGCACGGTCTTCATCATCTTCGAGAAATTGACCCCGTTGTATCCGGGGCAGCCGGTTTTCCGCGGCGAATGGCAAGTGGACATGAAGCACTTCCTGTTCAATCACCTGTCGGTCGGGGCCGTGCTGCTGTGCATCAACTTTTTCATCCACCGCCTGTTTTCGTGGGCGGCGTATGAGCCCCTGCAGGCCGCGATCCAATCCATGCCGTATTTGCTGGAGCTGTTCGTCGCCGTGCTGGTGGCGGACCTGGCGCAGTATGCGGCGCACCGGGTCTACCACGAGGTGCCCGTGATGTGGCGCTTCCATGCCGTGCATCACAGCACGCGCACGCTGGATTGGCTGGCGGGTTCGCGCCTGCACATCGTCGAGCTGTTGATTACGCGCGTCGCGGTGCTGGGCGTGCTGTTCGTGCTGGGCTTTTCGAAATCGGTGCTGGATGCCTACATCATCATCGTCGGCTTCCAGGCGGTGCTGATCCATTCCAATGTGAAGCTGCCGTGGGGATGGCTGCGCTACATCATCGTGACCCCCGACTTCCACCATTGGCACCACTCGTCGGACAGGGAAGCGATCGACAAGAACTACGCGGCGCACTTCTCGTTCATCGACTACATCTTCGGTACCGCCGTGCGCGGGGTGGGCAAGCGCTTGCCAGAGAATTACGGCATTCTGGATAACGACATGCCGGGCACCTTCCTGGCGCAGCAGGCGTATCCCTTCCTGCGCAGAAAGTAGGGTTTCCGGCGTCCGGCCCTTCTTGCCGGTAAAGGGCAATTAGCGCGGACCGGCGGCCGGCACGGACGGCGCTTTAGTTGGCCTTCCAGAAAATGTAGTCGGCCTGGTATTGCACTTGGCTCTTCTGGCCCAGCATGGCCGGCGTGCAGGGGGTCTTCGGCGCTACGCCACCCTTAAGTGCCACGCGCTGAATGTAGGTCACGCCGGTCAGCGCGCCCGCCCCCATGGCGGGATTGGCCTTCACCAGCTGATAGGGAAGATTGCCGTCGCCCGACGGGGCAACCGCCAGTTGGGTGCCGGTCAGTTTGGATCCGTCCATGGCTTCCCACGTGGCCGGGGGGCCGTAATAGCTGCCCACCTGCTTGCCCTGGCGGTCGTTCAAAACTGCCTTGGGGCCGGCGAAGACCCATTCCGTCTGGCTGTTCGTGTCGGCCTTGGCCCGGCATTCATAGGTGATTTCGCCCACGCCTACCGTTTCCCAGGCCACCTTGTTGCCTGCGGGCACCTGGATGCTGGCGGGAAGAGCGGCCTGCGAATAGGCCGGGGGATTGGAACTCATCGAGCCGCAAGCCGCCAGAAGCGACACGGCGAACAGGCCGGCAACGGGGGGAATTCGATTCGAACGTTGGGTCTTCATGAGCGGTCTCCAGCGGCGTGTCAGCGCCTGTAGACGACGCGCACGATGCGCGCCGGTACAGGTACTACGCGGGAGAGGCCGCTTTGGATGCAGCCCGGACGAAATTATTTTCGTCCGGACCGCAATACGCGCTATTACTTCGCGGCGCGGCTGGTCGAGTACGAGGCCATCAGGTTGCGATAGTCGGGGATGTGGTTGGCGAACAGCGTGCCCAGGCCTTCCACGTCGTTGCGCCAGTCGCGGTGCAACTCGCATGCCACGCCGAACCACGACATCAGTTGCGCGCCGGCCTGTTCCATGCGGCTCCACGCGGCGTTGCGCGTGACTTCGTTGAAGGTGCCGGAGGCGTCCGTCACGACGAACACGTCAAAGCCTTCTTCCAGGGCCGACAGGGCAGGGAAGGCCACGCATACTTCGGTGACCACGCCAGCGATGATCAGCTGCTTCTTGCCGGTGGCCTTGACCGCCTTGACGAAGTCTTCGTTGTCCCAGGCGTTGATGTTGCCGGGGCGGGCAATGTAGGGAGCCTTGGGGAATTTGTCTTTCAGTTCCTGGACCAGCGGGCCGTTGGGACCGTCTTCAAAGCTGGTGGTCAGGATCGTGGGCAGCTTGAAATATTCGGCCAGATCGGCCAGCGCCAGCACGTTGTTCTTGAACTGGTCGGGTTGGAAATCGCGCACCAGGGAAAGCAGGCCGGCCTGGTGGTCAACCAGCAGGACGGCGGCTTCGTTCTTGTCCAGCTTCACATAGGGTTTGGTCATGCTTTGCTCCGTGATGTCATCAGGTCGGGGTGCGCGGTGTTGGCGCGGGTTAAACAAGTGAGTGCATGAACAGAATTCTAAATACAAGCCAATATCTGCGGTAGAGCGGTTATTGGCACTTCAGTGTTCTATATATCGGACGATAAGTGTCCGCCCTTCAGGATGGGAATGCCGTGGCGTCGCTGCGTGTCACGCTCCAGTCGGGCGTTCTCACGGTACTCCGTATTCATGAAATCCAGTAGTTCCCGCACGGCGGGCAGCAGGCCACGCCGCGAAGGGAAGACGGCGTGCACGGCGCCCGGTTCCGGATACCAGGGTGCGCCTACCGGCACCAGCGTGCCGGCATCCAGCTCGTCGCGGATCATCATGATCGGCAGCGCGGCAACGCCCACGCCGCGCAAGGTTGCTTGCTTCAATGCCAGCATGTCGTCGGTGACCAGGCGGGGGGTGAACGGCACGTTTTGCCGGGCGCCGTCGGGGCCATCCAGGCGCCACTGGCATTCGCGCTGTTCGGTGCCCAGCGCCAGCGTGGGCAGCTGGCTGACTTGACTGATGTCGGCGCCTGCGGGCAGCGTGCGCGCCAGCGTCGGGCTGGCCACCAGGCTTTGGCAACTGGTGCCCAGGTGCTTCATCACCAGGTCGCTGCTTTCGATGGGCCCGAAACGGACACGCACCGCCACGTCGAACCCTTCGCGCAGCACGTCTACCGGCCGGGAGAAGCTCTTCAAGTACACCTGCACCTTGGGGCACTTTTCCATGAAGCGCGCCACGACGTCGCCCAGGAAGTAATAGATCAGCGCAGGCGGCGCGCTCATGCGGATCGTGCCCTGCGGTTCGGCATGGGTACGGTCGATCACGTCTTGCGCGGCTTCGGCGCCGGCCAGCATCGACAGGCACTGGTCGAAATATTCCTGGCCCAGCTCGGTGACGGCGAATGTGCGGGTGGACCGCTGGATCAGGCGTACCCCCAACCGCTCTTCCAATAGCGCGATACGGCGGCTGAGGCGGGATTTGGGAATGCCCAGGGCGCGGCCGGCCGGCGCGAAGCCGCCATTCCTGACGACCTGGACAAAGTAATAGAGATCATTCAAGTCGTGCATGGCTGTCCGCTGTTTCGAAAATTGAGCATAGCGGCGAGGATATAACGCCCGCCATCTGCCCAGGCGGAAAGCCTGTGGTACCGCCGCGACGGAACTTGCCGGATCAGGCGGCCGCGCCGGCCGATTCCTCTTTCCAGCGTTGCTTGTCGCGCAGCGGCGGCGTGCCGAACAGGCGGCTGTATTCGCGGCTGAACTGGGACGAGCTTTCATACCCGACGGCGTGCGCGGCCAGCGCCACCCCGGCGTCGTCGCTCAGCATCAGGCGGCGTGCCTCCTGTAGGCGCAGGTGTTTCTGGTATTGCAGCGGGCTCATCGCGGTGGCCTGCTTGAAGTGGTGGTGCAGCGACGACACGCTCATGTGCACGTCGCGGGCGATCTCTTCCACGCGCAGCGGCTGGGCGTAGTTGTCGCGCAGGATGCGGATGGCCTTTGCCACGCGGTTGAGCTGGCTATCCTGCAGCACGGTCTGGCGCAGCACCACGCCCTGGCCGTTCATCAGCAGGCGGTATAGCAGTTCGCGCTTGACCATGGGCGCCAGGATGGGGATGTCACGCGGGGTATCCAGCAGCCGCAACAGCCGCAGCACCACGTCCAGCAAGGACCCGCCCAGCGGATTCACGCACAGCGCGCGCGACGCTTCGGCCGGAAGCAGCGGCGGCAGGTGCTCGTCGCTGATCAGTTCCGCGATCTCTTCTGGATTCAGGTCCAGCCGCAGGCCCAGATAAGGCAGGGTCGGGCTGGCGACGGACACCTTGGCCACCACCGGCAGGTCCACGGACGAGATCAGGTAGTGGAAGGGGTCGTATTCATAGGACTCGTCTCCGATCAGCACCCGCTTGGAACCTTGGGCAATGACGGCCAGCGCCGCCTTTTGCAAACCGGGCTTGGCGCCGGTGGGTTGCGACAAGCGATGCAGATACAGCCCTTCGATGGGCGTATCCAGCGACCCTTCCAGGTCGCCCGTCATCCGGTCCAGCGTGCAAAGCAGTTCGTGGCGAGCCGGTTCGTAGGCGATGTCCAGCGGGGCGATGCTGACGAAATCTCCGGGTCGAACGGTAGTAATAGGCATGGAGGCTCCTGGAGGCGTGCCGCCCGCGCGGGGCGGCCGGCGGAGCAGGGAATTAAGCGGACTCCAGTGTATTCCCCACAGCCGCGGGCTGGACAGTGGCCATTCCGGGGTGTGGAGAAATGGGCAAAAACTCTGGAGGATCGGGCGCATGCCCGATTCTCTGTCAGAGCTGCCGGAGAATCAGGCAAAAAAGGGGCAGGATCAAGCAGCGCATGGGCGGCGGGGCGGACGCATACTGTGTCCACCCCGGCAAGCAAGCGTCCGGCGCCCCATCCCGGGGCGCTCGGGGCGGCTGGCCCCCTGAAGGAGTGCAATCATGCGGTACAAGAAATTCGGTAGCACCGGCCTGTTCGTCTCGGAACTCTGCCTGGGCACCATGACCTTCGGCGGCGAAGGCGAACTGTGGAGCAAGATCGGCAGCCTGCAACAAGAGGACGCCAACCGCCTGGTCGGCCGGGCCTTGGACGCGGGTGTCAATTTCATCGACACGGCCGACGTGTATTCCGAAGGCCGGTCCGAGATGATTACCGGCCAGGCGCTACGGGATTTGAAGGTGGCGCGCGACGACGTCGTCATCGCCACCAAGGTCTTCGGCCAGACGGGCGCCGGTGTGAACGCGCGGGGCAATTCACGCTTCCACATCATGGACAGCGTCAAGAAAAGCCTGTCGCGCCTGCAACTGGACCATATCGACCTCTACCAGATCCACGGTTTCGATCCCGCCACGCCCGTCGAGGAAACCGTGCGTGCGCTGGACAACCTGGTGCAGCATGGCCATGTGCGCTATGTGGGCGTGTCCAATTGGGCGGCGTGGCAAATCATGAAGGCGCTGGGTATTGCCGAACGCCTGGGGCTTTCGCGATTTGAATCGCTGCAGGCCTACTACACGATCGCGGGCCGCGATCTGGAACGCGAAATCGTGCCCATGCTGCAAAGCGAAGGCGTGGGCCTGATGGTGTGGAGCCCGCTGGCCGGCGGCTTGCTCAGCGGCAAGTATGGCCGCGATGGCAGCGCCGAAGCCGGCAGCCGCCGTGCCGCGTTCGATTTCCCGCCGGTGGACCGCGACCGTGCCTATGACAGCATCGACGCGCTGAAAACGGTGGCCGACGCGCGCGGCGTGTCGGTCGCGCAGGTCGCGTTGGCCTGGTTGCTGCATCAGCAGGCCGTAACCAGTGTCATCATCGGCGCCAAGCGTGTCGATCAACTGGACGACAACCTGGCGGCCACGGCCATCAAGCTGTCGGACGATGAGCTGGCTGCGCTGGATAAGGTCAGCGCGCTGCCACCCGAGTATCCGGGCTGGATGCACGTGCGCCAGGGCGAGTTCCGGCGCAAGCAGCTTGCCGAATCGCGCGCGGCGTAAACGCGGCGGGTCCCGGCGTGGACCCGCCCTCTTTTTCGCGCATCCCGCTAGTAGAATCTCCGCAGCGGCCACTCCGAAGATTCCACATGAGCGACTTTTTCACCTCCGACGACATTCGCGCGCTGCGCGAACACGGTATTGCGTTGTTCGCGCAGCGCGTGTTGATTGGCGTGCAGCCGCCCCTGACCGAGGCGCGCATTGCAGAAATCGAAGCGGCCTGCGCGAGCCCCGTGCCGGATGCGTTGCGCGATTTGTGGCGCCTGACCGCGGGGGGCGAACTGGCCTACGATCTGCGCGCAAACATGGACGGCAATGAAGAGGCGCTGAGCTGGGCCGAACTGTTTTATGACGGCAGCGACCACTATCGCGATCTGCAAGGGTGGATCGAACACGAACAAGAGTGTGCCGAAGAAGCCGCGACCGAACACGGGGAGACCTGGAACGGCACGTTGCGCTATCTGCCGATCGGCGGCTTTGAATATTGCGACCGTGTCTACGTGGCCGTCGAGCCCGGTCCCAATGCCGGCAGCATCGTGGCCTGGAAAATGGGGTTGCCGGGCTGGACACATGCCTTGCAGCAGGACGGCATCGCAACCATCGCGCCGGATCTGCACACTGCTTTCGCCGCGTTGTGCCTGGAAACAGACCCGGAACAGGACGAAGACAGCCCCGGCGTGCGCGTGCTGGAATATCTGGATGAACGGGTATCCGATCACGGCATGGCGCAGCCGCTGGCGGATAAGCTGACGGCGTTCTACCTGCGTGCGCGGGTGGACTGGCGTGGCCCGCTGGCCGCCGGCACGCTGCTTGAGTCTCCGTATTTGGCCAGCCTGGCGCTGCAGCATGCGTTGGCCCACGATGATGACGCGCTGGTACGCCAATTGGCTGGGCTGGGCATGGCTTTCGACCAGCCGCTGCGCGGTAGCGCCACCCCGGTCGAGGTCGCGCTGATGCAGCATGCCTATGCGGCGGCGGATGCGTTGTTGCAGGCCGGCGCGCCGGTCAGCCCCATGGCGATCCATCGCATTGACCGCAAGCCGCCGACCCTGTTGGTGCAGCGTCTGCTAGCCCAAGGCGCCGTGGCCGACGCCCTGGGCGTCGCGCGCTGCGTGGCTTGCGGATCCGCCGACGCCGCCCGCCTGGTTGCCGCGGCGTGCGGAGATGGCGTCCAGGCCGCCTACGCCGAGGTGCGCGATTCCATGACGAATACCTACCAGGAAGACCTGCGCCGCGTGCGGGCGGGAAAACTCGGCCATTATCTGGGGGCCGAGGGGCTGGCTGAACGCGTCGCCAATCTTCAGGAGTTCTCGCTGTGACGGTCAACGTTCTTGTTTTGAAGGGGCGCGTGTGGCGATTCCGTATTTGCGGCGGTTGACGGCCGTCAGCCGCAGCCCGCAAGCCAACCGGCATCTTGCCTATTTCCTGACCTTTACCGCCGGCGCGGTCAACGCCGGCGGCTTTCTGGCCGTTCAGCAATACACCTCGCACATGTCCGGCATTGTGTCGATGATGGCCGACCACATGGCGCTGGGCGGCATGATCGTGGTGCTACAGGGCCTGGCGGCATTGCTCTCGTTCCTGGCCGGCGCGGCAGGCTCCGCTTTCCTGATCAATTTCGGCCGGCGCTCGCGCCTGTCCAGCGAATATGCCTTGCCGCTGTTGCTTGAAGCCGTCTTGTTGCTTGCCTTCGGGCTGCTGGGCGCCAATCTGGAGACGCTGCGCTGGTTCTATGTGCCGGGCACCGTGATGCTGCTGTGCTACATCATGGGCCTGCAAAACGCCATGATCACCAAGGTGTCACGCTCCGAGATCCGCACGACGCATGTGACGGGCATGGTGACCGA
Organism: Achromobacter marplatensis; assembly: GCF_049060505.1. GTDB lineage: Bacteria > Pseudomonadota > Gammaproteobacteria > Burkholderiales > Burkholderiaceae_B > Achromobacter > Achromobacter marplatensis_A. The sequence goes on along the minus strand of NZ_JBMGRB010000011.1, from coordinate 39,894 downwards.
CATCGGCATCGAACTGGGCAAGCTCTTTTACTGGAACGTGGCCAAGGGCGATGCGCACGCCATGCCGCCCGTGCGCGCCGACCGCGGCAAGCTGACCGTGCTGAGCCTGATGGTCACGTTGTTCTTCGTCGGGGGCGTGACCGGCGCGTATTCGTTCTTTCATTTCGGCTTCGGCTCGACCTGGCCATTGGCGCTGCTGCTGACGTTGCTGGCGATGGTGCCGATCACGGACGACATCCGCAGCTTCTTTCATCGCGCCTAGCCGACGGTTGCTATGACTTCGCCTTGGTCACTGCGGCGTGGTTCAGGAACACCTGCAATGCCGCCAGCGTTTCATAATGCAGCCTTTCCAACCGGGCGTCCTTGGCGGGTTCGGTGACGGCATAGCCCTTGCTGTCCAGCGGATACGGCTCGCCCAGCAAGCGGGCCATATCGATCTGGTAGTAACTGGCATCGCCATACGGACGCTTTCCGTCGATGTATGGCATCGGCCAGAAACGCTCGCCTTCGCGTAACACGGCTTGCAGCGAATTCGCGTCCACCTCGCGCCAGGCAGCCGCGCGCAGCAACGTCAGGTGCGCATTGCGCAGCGTGAACCCGCCTTGCGCATCCACGCCGCTTTGCGGGAAGTCGAAGGCCTCTTTCATTTCAGCCGGCACGGCGTAGCGCCCCGGCCGCAACATGCCCAGTGAACCCACGTAGCGCGGGATCGAGCGGCAGACTTCCGCCAGGCGGCGGATGATCAGCCCATCGTCCGTGGTCTTGAGTATCTTGCGCGCGGTGCCCAGCGTGTCGGGCCCGCCCAGCAGCGGTTGTTCGAAATCGATGGCGGGTGCGCCGGACTCCACGGGCATCCACAGCACGCGCAACGCGCGCATCAACGCCGCGTGCTGGCTGGTAAAGGCCAGTGTGTCGAAGGGGGCTTTGTAAACCTGCCGGATGATCGCATCGCGATCGGGGGCGGCGATGGCGCGCAGCGGCGCCAGGGGCAGGCTGGCCATGGCAAGCAGCAATGTCCTGCGCGTCATCGGGGCTCCAGGCAAGGCGGGTTCATTTCGGCATGCTGTCCAGTTCGGACGCGGCCAGGGGGTAGCCGGGCTGCAGGCGCAGCGCCGCTTCATAGGACTGGCGGGCGTCGCCTATGCGGCCCAGCCGGCGCTGAAGGTTGCCCATGTTGGTCAAGATCAGCGCGCTGGCGGGCTTGGCCGCGACGGCCTTCTGGTAAGTCTGGAGCGCGTCGGCTTCACGGTCCATGGCCTCCAGCAACGAGGCCTGCAGGTTGTAGCCGATGCTCCAGTCGGGATAGCGGCGGGTCAGCTCGTAGGTGGTGGCCAACGCGTTGGGCAGGTCGGAACGTTCGGCTTGCGCGCCTGCCTTGTTGATGTAGGCCCATTTGCTGTCGGGATTCAACGTGATCGCCCGGTCGATCAGGTCTTGCGCGGCGGCGGGATTGTCTTGCTGGCTTTGCAGCTTGCCCAGGAACAGCAAGATATCCGCATTGCGCGGGTCCTGCCGCGCCATCTCTTCCCCGATGCGCTGCGCTTCCGGGCGGTTGCCGGCGCGCAATGCCGCGGAAACCTGCGCGTTCAATGCCTGCATGGCGGGCGGCAACTGCTGGATGCGCGCGCGCAGGGCCTGGTTGTCGGCCTGCAGTTCGGTTTGATAGGCGTGGTCCAGCTGCGATGCGGTTTGCGCCAAGGCGGCCGGCGGCGTCAGGGAACAAGCCAGCGCCAGTAGCGGCGAACACAGCAAAACAGACGTCAATCGGCGGTGCAGGGTCGCAAGCATGAGGGCGGCGGTTCGAAAGGGGCGCGGGGTCCCTACGATACCGGAACGGCGGCCCGGCGGGAGGGCCGGGCTGCCTTGCACTACGGGTTTACCGGCGCGGTCACTTCGGCATCAGCACCGTGTCGATGACGTGGATCACGCCGTTGGACTGATAGACGTCGTAGGTGCTGATGGTGGACACGCCGCCCTTTTCGTCCTTCAGGGTCAGGTTGTGTTTGCCGTTCATCATTACCCACAGCTTGCCGCCGCTGGCGGTGGCAAGCTCGGTCGAGCCGCCGCCTTTCTTGACCTTGGCCGCCAGTGCGTCGAAGTCCAGCTTTCCGGGCACGACGTGATAGGTCAGGATCTTTGTCAGCGTTGCCTTGTTTTCAGGCTTGACCAGCGTATCGACGGTGCCGGCCGGCAGTTTGCCGAAGGCGGCGTTGGTCGGGGCGAAGACCGTGAACGGGCCCTTGCCTTGCAGCGTATCCACCAGGCCCGCTGCCTTCACCGCCGCGACCAGTGTGGTGTGGTCCGCGGAATTCACGGCGTTCGCGACGATGTTCTTCGCGGGCATCATCGCCTGTCCGCCGACCATGACATCGGCGGCATACGTGGGCGACAGGGTCAGGGCAGAGCAGGCGATGGCAATCGAGGCTAGCAATTTCATGACGATCTCCTTTTGTGTGGCCGTCATGAGGAAATACGGGGCTGGCCGCCGATTGGATGCGCTTATTTTCTAGGTACAAACCCGGATCAGATGACCTTGCCGCTGAGCACGATCGGCCCTGTGGGCACGCCGTTGGGCGCGCCGCCCGCCGGCTCCAGGGTGACGGCCACCGTATCGCCCGGCAGGGGCGGCAGGCGAGGCGTCAGTACCGTGGTCTGGGCGGGCATCACCAGCCCCAGCGAACGCGGCGCCTGCCCGGGCGAGATGGCCCACAGTTCCAGCGCGCGGCCGTTGGCCAACGTCACCAGATCTTGCATGGGCTGTACCGACAGGCGTTGGTCTGGCAGCCGGTTCAGCACCAGCGCGCCCGGGGCCTGTTCGGCCGACAGGACGGCGAGGGTGCGGAGGTCCTGCGGCGCAGTGGGTGGCTTGAGCATCAAGAACGCCAACACCATGACCGCGGTCGCCAAGCCGGCGGATAGCGTCCGCCACCAGGACAGACCGCGCCAGGCGGTGGGGCGGGGCGCTGCCGCAGGGCTGGCCGCAGGCGCGATGCGGGCCAAAATCGCTTGCCAGACGTGCGCGGGGGGCGGTTCCGGGGGCAGGGCCAAGGCCAGGGGCAGCAACCGCTCTTCCCATTCGGCCACGGCCCGGCGCAGGCCGGCGTCGTCGCGCATCAATTGAACGAACCGGCGCCGGGCTCCCGAGCGCAAACCGCCCAGCACGTACTCGGCGGCCAGGCGGTCTTGCAGTTCGGGGTGGCGGTAGTTCATTCCAAACACCTTTTCAGCCGTTGCATGCCACGGCGTATCCAGCTCTTTATCGTTCCCAGCGGCGTGTCCAGGCGGGCCGCGATATCGGGGTGCGCCAGATCGTCGAAAAACGCCATGGCGATGGCGACGCGCTGCGGCCCTTCAAGCTGGGCCATGCAATCCGCCAGCCGGCGGCCTTCCTGGCTGGTTTCCAGGCGGGCAAGCGGGCCCGGGCTGTCATCGGCCATCGCCAGCGTCAGCGCATCGTCCGGATCCGGAACCTCGATGCCGGGACGCCGCAGACGGTCAATGCACCGGTTCCTGACGATGCGGGTCATCCAGGTCATCGGCTGGCTTTGCGCAGCCTGGTACTGCCCGGCCTGGCGCCAGATCGATACGAAGCACTCTTGCAACACGTCTTCCGCGGCGGCCTGGTCTCTCAACATACGTCGGGCAAGGGCAAACAGATGCGGGGACGCCAGGCGATAGATCTCCGCCAGCGCGGATTCTCGCTTCTCCGCGCACTGGGCGAGCAAGGCCTGTAGGTGCTGGGCGTCGGGCATCGGTTCCTGAGGGACGGGCGTGCTGCACCAGAGCATACCGGGCGCGCCCGTCGGCGTCACCCGTTTCGGGGCACTACAATGCCCGGCACCGGATTGCGCGGCATCAAGCGCGCCGGGGGCGATACCCGTTACGCTGGGTACGCCAAGGCGTCCGGGTCCCGGCCGACCCGATAGAAGCGATGAGCTTGCAACCGCAATACAGGAGGAGCAGACAACGTATGGACGCAGAATTCTGGTTGGAACGCTGGCGCGAAGGGCGCACGCACTTTCATCAAACCCGGATTACCCCGCTCTTGCAGAAGTACTGGCCCACGCTGGCCGTACCGAAGGGCGGACGGGTGCTGGTTCCGCTCGCCGGAAAGTCGCTGGACATGGTCTGGCTGGCGGCGCAGGGGCATTCCGTGCTGGGGGTCGAACTCTCCCAGCTTGCGGTCGACCAGTTCTTCGAAGAAAACGAGCTTCGGCCCGTCACGCATGAATCCGTCTACGGCAAACATTACGTGTCGGGCAACATCGAGATCATCTGCGGCGATATCTTCAAGCTGGATGCGCAAGTGCTGTCGCACTGCGTGGGCGTATACGACCGCGCGGCCCTCGTCGCCTTGCCCAAGCCCATGCGCGCCCAATATGTAAGCCACGTCTACGGGCAGCTGTCGCCCGCCTGCCGGGGCCTGCTGATCACGCTGGACTATCCGCAGGAAGAGATGGCGGGACCGCCGTTCTCGGTGGTGGACGAAGAGGTCCAGGCGATCTTCGCGGGCGTCATGCCCGCGGTCATCATCGACCGCCGGGACATCCTCGACAAGGAACCCAAGTTCCAGGGCGCCGGCGTCAGCCGCCTGGACACCGTGGTCTACCGCCTGGGGGTGTAGGCACGTAGGATGGGTGAAGCGCGCAGGGGCGGCAAACAAGAACACGACCGCCCAGCGCGCGCAACCCATCGTCTCGCCTCAAGTCATCAGCCACCCGCCGGCCACGTCCAGGACCTGGCCGGTGACGAACCTGGCCTGGTCCGACGCGAAGAACAGGCAGGCATCGGCCACTTCCTCGGGCGTGCCCAGGCGGCGCAGCGCGGTCACCTGCGCCACGGCGTCATTGACGGCTTTTGGCACGCTTTTCAGCAACGGCGTGCTGATGCGCCCCGGCGCCAGCGCGTTCACCGTCACATCGTATTCCCCCAGCTCGGCCGCCCAGTGGCGCGTCAGGCCGATCAGGCCGGCCTTGGTGGCCGCATAGTGCGCCGCCACGATATCGCAGTAAGCCTTGCCCGCCACCGACGACATGTTGATCACGCGGCCCTGGCGTTGCTTCACCATGTGCGGCGTGGCCAGATGCGTCATGTAGAAAACGCTATTCAGGTTCACCGACACCACGTTATCCCATTCGCCGGGCGGCATCTCCCAGACCTTCAGCGCGCGTCCGTCCGTCTTGGGCGAAATACCGACGTTGTTCACCAAGATCGTCGCCGGCCCCAAATCGGACGTGATGCGGTCGTAGGCCGCCTGGCATTGATCGTAATGCGCCACATCGGCGTGGACGAAGGCCACCTCGTGGCCGTGCTTGCGCAGTTCTTTCTCGAACGCCTGGCCCGCCTGCGAGTTGAAATCGATCAGCCCGACACGGCCGCCTTCGGCCAGAAAACCCTCGACGATGGCGGAGCCGATGCCGCCCACCGCGCCTGTCACGATGGCAACCTGATCCTGGAAGCGGCCGCTCATGCCTGCACCTTCAGCATGATCTTGCCGATGTGTTTGCTGCTTTCCATCAAGGCGTGGGCCTGGGCGGCCTGGGCCAGCGGGAACACTTCATGGATCAGGGGCAGGCATTGCCCTTGCTCCATCAGCGGCACGACCTTCTCGGCCAGGGACCGCGCGATGTCGCCCTTGTCGTCGTCCGAGCGCGGGCGCAACGTCGATCCCGTGAATTGCAGCCGCTTGATCATGATGGGCAGCGCGTCGATTTCAGCCTTGCTGCCCTCCAGGAAGGCGATCTGCACCAGCCGGCCATTCACGGCCAGCAGGCGCAGGTTCTTGTTGATGTAGGCGCCGCCAACCATGTCCAGAATCACGTCCACGCCCGCGCCGCCCGTGGCTTGCCGGACTTCGGCTTCAAAGTCCGCGTCACGGTACCGCACCGCATGGTGCGCGCCGGCCTTCAGGCAAGCCTCCGCCTTGGCCGCATTGCCGACCGTGGTCCAGACTTCGGCGCCGAACGCGCGGGCTAGCTGGATGGCCGTCAGGCCGATGCCGCTGGAGCCGCCATGCACCAGGAATTTCTCGCCGGCCGACAGGCGGGCGCGGTCGAACACGTTGGTCCAGACTGTGAAGTAGTTTTCGGGGATGGCAGCGGCGGACAGCAGGTCCATGCCGCGCGGCACGGGCAGGCAATGGCGTTCGTCGGCCAGGCAGTATTGGGCATAGCCGCCGCCCGGCGTCAGGGCGCAGACGGCATCGCCGACCTTCCATGCGGTGACGTCGGGGCCAACGGCGATGATGGCGCCCGACACTTCCAGCCCCAGATAGGGGGATGCGCCCGGGGGCGGCGGATACGAGCCAGAGCGCTGCAGCACGTCGGGGCGGTTGACGCCGGCATAGGCCACCTCGATCAAGACCTGCCGGCCGGTGGGCGCGGCCATGTCGCGCTGGGCAACGTGCATGCAATCGGGCGCGCCGCCCTTGCCGTGGTCGATGAATGTGCAGCGTAGAGTCATAAGAAGGGGTCCTGGTGTCATCAATGGCCCAGATAGGCCTTTTTCACATGGGGGTCGCTAAGCAATTCGGCGCCGGTGCCGGTCCGCACGATGGCGCCGTTTTCCAGCACGTAGCCCCGGTCGGCCAGCCGCAGGGTGCGGAATACGTTCTGCTCTACCAGCAGCACCGTGACCCCGTGCGAGGTCACGTCGCGGATGATGTCGAACATCTGCTGCACCAGCAACGGCGACAGGCCCAGCGACGGCTCATCGAACACCAGCAGCTTCGGGTCGGCCATCATGCCGCGTGCGATCGCCACCATCTGCTGTTCACCGCCGGACAGCGAGCCGGCGTACTGCGACAGCCGTTCTTTCACCCGCGGGAAAATGCGCAGCACCTCGTCCAGCTTGCGGGCCACGATGGGGCGCGCGGCGCGCTTGTACGAGCCCATCAGCAGATTGTCCTTCACCGTGAAGTGCGGAAACAGCTGGCGGCCCTCGGGAATCATGGTGATGCCCGCGTCCACGATGTCATACGGATTGCGGTTGGTCAGGTCGTGGCCTTCGAATTCCACCTTGCCCTGCATGGCCGGGATGACGCCGCACAGGGTCTTCAGCGTGGTCGTTTTGCCCGCGCCATTGGCGCCGATCAGGGTGACGATCTCGCCCGCGTTGACCTCGAAGTTCAGGCCGTTCAGCACCTGGCTCTTGCCATAGCCCGACGACAGGTTCGTCACCTTAAGCATCCTGATACTCCTTGCCCAAATAGGCTTCGATGACGGCCGGGTTCTCGACCACGTCCTTGGGCGCGCCGCTGACCAGCACGGCGCCTTCGTTCAGCACGATGATGCGGTCGGACAGCGCCATCGTGGCCTGCATCATGTGTTCAATCAGCAGCACCGACACGCCCGAGTCGCGGATGCGCCGGATCATCTGGATGGACTTCTCGATGTCGGTGGGGTTCAGCCCAGCCATCACTTCGTCCAGCAGCAGAATGCGGGGTTTGATGGCCAATGCGCGGGCGATTTCCAACCGCTTCATGCCGCCCACCGTCAGGCTGCGCGCTTCGGTGTTCAAGTATTTGACCAAGTCCGTCTGCTCGGCCACCTTCAGGGCGATCTGCTCGGATTCGTCGCGGCTTGAGGTGCGGATGAACGCGCCCAGCATGATGTTCTCAAGTACCGTCAGGCCCGTGAACGGCTTGGCGATCTGGAACGTGCGGCCCAACCCCATGTGCGCGTACTCGTCCGGCGTTTTGCAGGTGACCCAGTTGCCGTCCGCGTCCAGCATCGAGATGCTGCCCTTGTCCGGCGAAAGAAAGCCCGACAACAAATTGAACACGGTCGTCTTGCCCGCGCCGTTCGGCCCGATCATCCCCAGGATCTCGTTCTGGTTCAGCGTCAGCGATACGTCGTTGGTGGCGCGTAGACCGCCAAAGCTCTTGAACAGCTTGTCGGCCTTCAGTACCGGCTGTTCGGAACGGGTGGCGTCGCGCAACCGCAATTCATCGGCCAGCTTGAGCTTCTTGCGGGGCTGTCCCAGATACGGCAAGCGTGCCAGCCCGCGTTCGATCGCAGGGCCGAACGCGCCGGCCAGGCCACGCGGAATGGTCAGCACCACGGCGACCAGGATCAGGCCGTAGATCAGCCCGTGCATGCCGTTGCCCACGCTGGACAGCCAGCCGCGCGCCAGTTCCGCGATGGGCAGCACCAGGAAGGTGCCCGCGATCGGGCCCGCCACCGTGCCCAGCCCCCCGATCAGCGCGAACATGGCTACCTGGATCGACAGCTCCAGCGAAAACGCCGAGCTGGGATCCACGAAGGTCAGATAGGTGATGTGGAAGGTGCCGATGATGCTGGTCAGCATGGCCGACACCACCGCGGCGATGATCTTCACCCGCACGGTGTGGATGCCCACGGCCAGTGCGGCGTCCTCGCGTTCGCGGATCGCGATCAGGTAGTGGCCGATGCGCGATTTGCGCACATACCACGACACCCACGTGACGAACAGGAACAGGCCGAAGGCGATGACCACATAGTTCATCTTTTCGCGGAACACGATCCACGCCCAGCCGATATTCAACGGCAGACTGATGCCGCTGGAACCGCCCGTCCAGCTTTCCTCGTGGATCACCAGCAGCCGCACCACTTCCAGGATGGCGATGGTGGCCAGCGCGAAGAAGGGCCCGCGCAGCCGCAGCGTGGGATAGCTGATCACGATAGCGACCGCCGCCGAGATGGCCGCGCCCGCCAACATGCCGATCCAGGGCGAAATGCCGAAGTTCTGCGTCAGCAGCGTGGCGGTGTAGCCGCCGATGCCGTAGAACACCGCATGACCCAGCGACAGCTGGCCGGCGTAGCCGCCAACGATATTCCATGCCACGGACAGCGAGGCGAAGACGAACAGCAAGACAAAAAGGTTGGTCCAGAAAGGCGTGCCCATGACAGCAGGCACGATGAACATCACAATCAGCAGAATCAGGCTGACGTAGGCTTTGGGGCTTCGAAAGTCGGGAAACACGTCTCGCTCCTTGTGGCTCTGATCACTCTGTGCCGACGCCGAACAGGCCGTTCGGACGCAGGACAAGGATCAAGAGGAAGATCCCGAAATACACGACCTCTTTCAGGTCGGGGGCGATGTAATAGCCGGCCAGCGTATCGACGATGCCGATGATCATGGAGCCGGCGACGGCGCCGTACAGGCTGCCCAGGCCGCCCAGCACCACGATCACGAATGCCGTCAGCACGAAGTACGTGCCGACCGTCGGAAACACCGGGTATTGCGGCGCCAGCAGGCCGGCGGCGATACCGACGAATGCCGTGCCCAGGCCGAACGCGATGGCATACACGTTGTTCACGTTCACGCCCATCAGCGTGGCGGCATAGCGGTGCTGCGCCACGGCGCGCAGCGCGCGTCCCAGATAGGTACGGTGCATGAACAGGTGCAGCAACACCGCCAGGCTGATGCCGATCACGAAGGTGATCAACTGGCCCGTCACCATCGAATAGCTGCCGACGTCGATGGCGTTCGTGCCCAGTTCCACCGGCGCGCGGTAGACGTTGGCGCCGAAGATCACCAGCGCAAGGTTCAGCAAGATAGTGGACACGCCCACCGTGGCGAAGATCTGGATGTGCTGGTCGGCGTTCAGCAGCGGCTGGATGATGCCTTTCTGCGTCAGCGCGCCCAACGCGAACAAGATGACGGCCACCGGCACCAGCCCGACATAGGGGTGGACGCCGAACTGCGCGGCGATCAGATAGACCAGGTACATGCCGATCATCAGGAACTCGCCGTGCGCGAAGTTCACGACGCGCACGACGCCGAAGATCAGTGTCAGCCCCAGGCTGATGATGGTGTATGCGCCGCCCAGCAACAGGCCGTTGATGACCAGTTGAATGAAAATATCCATGGTGCAACCTCTTAGAGCGGGAGGCGGCGCCGGCACGGCCGCGTCGAAAACGGCCGCGCCGGCGTGCGCGGATCCCGGGAAACGTCAGGCGCCCCCAAGCGCCTGATCACTGGCGTCGCGCTTACTTCTTGAAGACGGGCTTGCCAAGTGCGAGGTTGCTGGGTGCGATGGTGACAAGCTTGCCGTCCTGCCACTGCATCACGTAGAACGTGGACGCATTGTTCTGGCCGTCTTCGCCGAACTCGAACGCCCAGCCGTTGGCGGTCTGGCCCGCCGGCTTCTTGTAGGCCAGAACCGCGGCGCGGATCTTGTCCTTGTCCGTCGATTTGGCGTTGCCGATGGCCTCGAAGAAGGCCTTGGCGCCCACGTAGTTGGTCAGGCTGTGGCCGGATTGCGGATCGCTCTTGTAGGTGGACTTGTAGGCCTCGAGGAACTTGTCCAGGCCCGGCGCGCCGGCCGGGTTGATGGACGACTGCGGGAAGTCCAGGTCGAACACGCCGTTCATGTCGGCGCCGACGGCCTTGGCCGTATCGGCCAACGAATAGCCCCCGCCCGCGCCGATCACGACCTTGGGCTTGAAGCCCGCGGCGCGCGCCTGGTTGAAGAACAGGATGGCGTCGTTCTGGTAGGCCGTTTGCAGCACGACGTCGACCTTGGCGCCCTTCAATCGCAGGATCAAGGACGACAGGTCCACGGTCTTGGCCGAGTAGGGCAGCACTTCGGCCACCGTGTAGCCCAGTTCCTGGGCACGCTTCTTTTCGGTGGCCGCCACGTCGGTGCCATAAGGCCCGTCTTCGTGGATGATGCCGATCTTGATGTCCTTGGGATTCAGCCCCATGCCGGGGGCGATGGTGTCATGCAGCGCGTTGACCACCGACACGCCATACAGCGCCGTATTGGGGTTGCTGCGGAACAGATACTTGTAGCCGCGCGTGGTGATCTTGTGGGCGGTGGCGCCCAACTCGAAATAAGGCACGCCCGCCAGCTCCGTCACGGGCGAGGCCGCGTAAGAAATGCCCGACGCGTAGCTGCCGAACACGCCGACCACGTTGGCCGAAATCAGCCGTTTGGTTTCCGACACGGCTTGCGTCGGATCCACGGCGTCCGCCTTCACGATTTCGATCTTCTCTCCGTTGACCCCGCCTGCGGCGTTGATCTCGTTCACGGCCAGTTCCAGGCCGCGATAGCTCTCTTGTCCAAGCAGCGCAAGCGCGCCGCTGAACGGGAAGAGGGCGCCCACTTTCATGTCGGCCGCTGCGGTGCCGCTTGCCAAGACGCCGCACACGCCCAGCGCCAAAATTATCTTATTGAACTTGAACACGGTCTACGCTCCTTTGTCGGTATGGGATGCGGACTATTTTTATTAGTGTCCGTCTTTTTTAAATATATGATATATGCGCCGGGCAGGTACGAAAACCCCGCCTTGGATTCTAGTTGGGGTCACACCAAGCCGAATCGGGGAATTCCCTAAAGCCGCATGAATAAAGCCTTAGCGGCCGATAAGAGGTGAAATCAACCGCAATGTTCCGGCAGGTGGCCGCATCTTTCCGGAAACAATCGGCATCGTCAAAAGTCACGAAATTATCCGGCTAAATCATATATCCTATATCATCAACCACGCGCTTTTCCATAAAAAACCCAGGAGACAGAAGCATGTTCGAGGAAGTCGATTTCGCCGGAAAACGGGTGCTGATCACCGCGGGCGCGGATGGTCTGGGCCTGGAGATGGCCAAGGTGTTCCACCACGCCGGCGCCACTGTTTTCGTGTGCGATGTAAACGAAGCGCGCCTGGCCGCGCTACCCGCCGAATTGCCGGGCGTGCATACCGCCGTGGCGGATGTGTCGGACGAGGATAGCGTGGGCGCGCTCTTCAACGCGGTCAAGCAAAAACTGGGCGGGCTGGACATCCTGATCAATAACGCGGGTGTGGCCGGGCCCACGGGCTATGTCGAAACCCTGTCCAAAGCCGATTGGGACCGCACGCTGGCCGTGAACATTACCGGCCAGTTCTTGTGCGCGCGCCAGGCCATCGGGATGTTGAAAGCGTCCAAGGCCGGCGTGATGATCAACCTCTCGTCCGCCGCCGGCCACCTGGGTTTTGCCGGGCGGTCGGTGTATTCCGCGTCCAAGTGGGCGGTGATCGGGTTCACGAAGTCGTTGGCGATTGAATTGGGACCGCATGGAATCCGGGTCAATGCCATCCTGCCCGGCGCCGTCGAAGGCCCGCGCATCCGCGCCGTCATCGCGGCCAAGGCAGACACGCTTGGCCGTCCGGTCGACGAGATCGCCGCGCAATACGAGAACCAGGCCGTGCTGGGCCGCATGGTCACGGCGCGCGATATCGCCAACATGGTGCTGTTCAACGCCAGCGAAGCCGCCCGCAGCGTCACCGGGCAGGCCATCGTGGTGGACGGCTTTACGCAGAAGCTCTACTGATGGGCGCGGGCCGCGAGGCGCGTTGCGCCGCCATCATCGGTACGGGGCTGATTGGCCAGGGATGGGCCATCGTGTTTGCCCGCAAGGGCTGGGACGTGCGCCTGTATGACGTTAACGCGGCCATGCTGGCCGAGGCGCGAACGCTGATTCTGCAGCAGCTGCATGAACTGGAAGCCCAGGGCCTGCTGACGGGCGCCGATGCCATCATCGAACGTGTGCAGGTGGCCGGCAGCCTGGCTGATGCGGTCAAGGGTGCCTGCTACATCCAGGAGAATTCGCCGGAAAAAGTCGAGATCAAGCGCGCGTTGTTCTCGGAGCTGGACGCAGCGGCCGACCCCGATGCGGTCATCGGCAGTTCGACGTCAAGCATCCCCGCCAGCCAGTTCACCGAGCATCTGGCCGGGCGTCACCGCTGCCTGGTCGCGCACCCGGTCAACCCGCCATACCTGATCCCCGTCGTGGAGCTATGTCCCGCGCCATGGACCAGCCCGCAGGCGCTGGACGCCGCAAACGCCGCCATGACGGCAATCGGCCAGAAGCCGGTGCTGGTGCGCCGCGAAATTGAAGGATTCATCCTTAATCGCCTGCAAGGCGCGTTGCTGCACGAAGCTTTTCGGTTGGCCAAGGAAGGGATCGCCAGTGTCGAAGACATCGACGTGACCGTGAAGGACGGCCTGGGTTTGCGCTGGTCGTTCATGGGGCCGTTCGAAACAATCGACCTGAACGCGCCCGGCGGCATTGCCGACTATTGCGCGCGCTACGGCGGCCTGTACCAATCCATCGGCGCCGATCAGGGCGAATGTGTCGCCTGGGACGGCGCGCTGGTGGACGCGCTGGCGCACGAACGCCGCAGCCTGCTGCCGCAGGAAGACCTTGCCAAGCGCCGCTTCTGGCGCGATGAAAAACTGATGCGCTTGATGCGCCACAAACAAGAGAACGGAGACAATCATGGCTAAGCCCAAACAGAAAGTCGTCATCACCTGCGCCGTGACGGGCGCCATCCACACGCCCAGCATGTCGCCGCACCTGCCGGTCACCGCCGACGAGATCGCGGAAGCCGCCATTGGCGCCGCCAAGGCAGGCGCCGCGGTGCTGCACCTGCACGCCCGTGATCCGCAGACCGGCAAGCCGTCGCAAGACCCGGCGTTGTTCAAGCCGTTCCTGGAGCGGATCAAGAACGAGACCGACGCCATCATTAACATCACCACCGGCGGCAGTCCTCACATGACGGTGGAAGAGCGCATGCGCCCGACCACCACCTTCCAGCCCGAGCTGGCCTCGTTGAACATGGGGTCGATGAATTTCGGCCTGTTCCCGATGCTGGACCGCTTCCAGGACTTCAAGCACGACTGGGAGCGCGAACACCTTGAGAACAGCCGCTCGCTGATCTTCCGCAATACCTATCAAGACATCGAATCCATCCTGACGCTGGGCAACGCCAACGGCACGCGTTTCGAGTTCGAGTGCTACGACATCAGCCATCTGTACAACCTGGCGCATTTCGTGGACCGCGGCCTGGTGAAGTCGCCGCCATTCATCCAGTCGGTGTTCGGCATCCTGGGCGGCATCGGTCCGCATCCGGAAGACTTGATGCACATGAAGCGCACCGCCGACCGGTTGTTCGGCAACGACTATGAATGGTCGATCCTGGGCGCGGGCCGCAATCAGATGCCGCTGGCCACCATCGGCGCGGCGATGGGGTCGAACGTGCGCGTGGGGCTGGAAGATTCGCTGTGGATCGGACCGGGCCAATTGGCCGAGTCTAACCGCGTCCAGGTCGAGCGCATCCGTTCCATCCTGGAAGCGCTGAATCTGGAAGTGGCGACGCCGGAAGAGACGCGGGCCAAGCTCGGTCTGAAAGGCCGGGAAAACGTGAAGTTCTGATCAGCGCCATCTGGCCGGCGCGGCTGCGCCGGCCCGGTTCAAGCGTGGCGGCGCAGCGCGTCGGCAAGCGTGGCGACGTCCAGCACGCGATCGAAATTGGCGGCGTGGCGGGCGTTCAGGGTCAGTTCGGCGGCCAATGTCAGGTCGGCATCGCTGGGCGTGTCGGCGGCGCCCAGCTCGCGCAGCGTGGTGGGCAGGCCCACTTGGGCGTACCACTGGGTCAGGTCGGCCAGCATGCCGTCGCTGCGCTGTTCAAGGTCCAGCTGCACCAACAGGCCGACGGCAACCTGCAATCCGTGCAGCGCGGTCGCCACGCCGCCGATCTTGGGCAGTCCGCGCGTCAAGGCGTGGGCGATGGACAGGCCGCCGCTTTCGAAACCGAGACCGCTCATGAGGATCATTGCTTCCACTACGCGTTCGAACGCCGGCGTCGGCTGGCCGGTGCCCGCGGCTGCCACGGCGTCCACGCCATCGGCCAGCAGCGTGCGCAGGCAGCCGTCGGCGATCAACTGCGCGGACAGCAGTGGCGCGCCGTCGTACATATTCTTGCCGCCGTTACGCTGGCATTGCTCGGCCTCGAACTTCTTCGAAATGGCGTCGCCCAGGCCGGCGCGGAAGAAGTGCGCGGGCGCCGTCGCAATGATGGCCGTGTCCACCAACACGATCGTGGGGTTGAACAGCATGTGCTCGACCGCCAGGAGGTTGTGATGTTCGTCGTACAGCACGTAGTTTTTGCTGGTCGGCGCGTCATTGGACGCCACGGTGGGTACCGTGACCAGGTGGCAGTGGGCCGACTTCGCCACCGCCTTGCCGGCATCCAGCGACTTGCCGCCACCCACCGCGATCACCATGTCGATGCCGGCCCCCGAGGCCTGCGCGCGCAGTTGCGCGATGAGTTCTGGCGTCAGGTCGCCGTCGACGATCAGCGGCGCAAGCGCCACGCCGTGCTCCGCGCACAAGGCTTCGATTCTGGCGCCCAGCACGCCATGCACGTAGCGGTCGATGACCAGGGCGGCGCGGCGCCCGAACAAGGCGGCGTACTGGCCCAAGGCGTCGAGCGCGCCCGCTCCTTGTATGTAGCGGCTGGGAGCGCCAAAAATCTTCAGCATGAAGTCGTCCTATTTGCGTGGAACGGGAGGGCGGTAGTCGAGCTCTTTTTCGCGTTCGACCAACCAGTCGATCATGATCTTGCCGCCCCAGACCAGATCGGCCTGGATGGCGCTGCGCGCCGCTTCGGAATCGCGCGCTTCCAGCGCTTCCAGCACGGCTTCGTGGCGGTGCTCATTTTCGGAATAGTCCAGGCCCGCCGTCTTGACGTGGAACACCTTCAGGATGGGGCCCGTGATGACCCAGAACGATTCCACCGTGCTGCGCAGGATGGGTTTGTTGCTGGCTTCCAGGATCGCGAAGTGGAATTTGCGGTTCAGGTAGCTGGCGCGCTTGGGATCCGTGGCGGTGCAAGAAATGAAGTCGCGTTGCAGGGCGATCAGGTTGTCCAGCTGTTTGCGGGTGATGTGCTGCGCGGCCTCGGCGGCGCCCATGCCTTCCAGATGGAAGCGGATCTGCTGGATCTCGCGCAATTTTTCCGAATTCACGTAGGGCACGTAGACCGCCGTGGCCGCCTGCATCTCCAGGCCCTGTTCGCTGATCAGCCGGAAGATGGCCTCGCGCACGGGCGTGATGGATACGCCCATCTCTTGAGCCAGCTCGCCGATGATCAGGCGTTCGCCAGGTTCGTACTGCCCGTTGATCAGGGCATTGCGGATTTCGTTATAGACCCTGACGGAGAGGTTCTCTTTCTTTACCGGTTTGAGGCTGGGCATGACGTTTTCGGGCTTGCTGTATTGAGGGAACGGGTGAATCCGGGATGAATTCTAGCCCGCCATAGCCAATTCAAGCTCAATGGGTATATTATATATCATATATCCTAACGACGAAAGGACGCGCCATGCGCCACCATCAGGAGGCCCCCACCGAGGGGGAAGTCAGGATGCTGCGGGAAAAGGCCCGCCACATCCGGCTGGAGACAATCAGACTCATCGAAATCGCGAAGGTGGGGCACTACAGCTCGGTCTTCTCGTGCGCGGAGATATTCGCTTCGCTGTACTACGACGTGATGCGGCTGCGTCCGGGCGAGCCGCATTGGCCGGACCGCGACCGCTTCCTGATGGGCAAAGGCCATGCCGCCGTCGGCTTGTTCCCAGTGTTGGCCGACCATGGTTTCATCGACCGCGAGCTGCTGGATGGCTACACCCGGCTGGGCAGCCCTTTGGGCGACCACCCCGACATGAGCAAGGTGCCGGGCGTGGATTTCAGTTCGGGGTCCATCGGGCACGCGCTATCCAACGGCGTGGGCATGGCGATGGGCGGGCGCATGAGCCAGCGCGACTTCAACGTGTTCGTGATGCTGGGCGACGGCGAGATGCAGGAAGGGCAGGTCTGGGAAGCAGCGCTGTTCGCCGCGCACAACCGGTTGTCGCGCCTGATCGCCATCGTCGACCGCAACGGCTACCAGCTGGACGGCAAGGTGGACGACGTGATGGGGGTGGAGTCGCTGGCCGCGAAATGGCAGGCGTTCGGCTGGGACGTCCACGAAGTCGACGGGCACGACTTGCATGCGTTGACGGGGCTGCTGCGGCGCCTGCGCGCCGACGACCAGCGTGCCAAGCCGGCTTGCGTGATCGCGAAGACCATCAAGGGCAAAGGCGTTTCCTACATGGAAACCGAGCCAGGCTGGCATCTGGGTTATTTGGCGCCGCAAGACGCGCAAAGCGCTATCGACGAAATTCTCTCCCGCGAGATCTGAATGGCACAGGCACAAGTTCTCTCCCCCGACTCCTGGCAGTACCGCGCCCTGAATGCGGTGAACCCCGGGCTGTCCTACCTTTCCGACGCGCTGATCGAATTGGCAAAGGCCGGCCACCCCGTGGTGGCCGGGTCGGCCGACCTGCAGTACTCCAATGGCCTGAACCGTTTTGCAGAGGCCTACCCGGACCGGTACATCCAGTTCGGCATTTCTGAACAAAACATGGTGTCGGCCGCGGCCGGCCTGGCCACCACAGGCATGATGCCGTTCGTGGCCACCTTCGCGTCGTTCCTGGGCCTGTTGTGTTGCGAGCAGATCCGCATGGACGTGGCCTACACCAAGCTGCCGGTCCGGCTGATCGGCCACCACACCGGCATCAGCCTGGGGTTTTACGGCACGTCGCACCATGCCACCGAAGACATCTCGACCATGCGCGCGCTGGCCGGTCTGACGGTGGTGTCGCCGGCGGACGGTCCGCAACTGGCGTCGGCCATCAAAGCCTCGGTGAACTGGCCCGAGCCGATCTATTTCCGCATCGGGCGGGGCCGCGACCCGCAAGTCTACGAGGACGGCACGCCGTTCGAATTCGGCCGCGCCATCGTGCATTCCCAGGGCAGCGACCTGAATATCATCGCTTGCGGCATCACGTTGCACGCCGCGCTGGCCGCGGCGGAGCAGTTGCGCCAGGACGGCCTCTCGGTGGGCGTGATCGACATGCCCACCATCAAGCCGCTGGACCGCGACGCGGTGCTGGCGGCGGCGGGGCAGTCGCGCCTGATGATGACCGTGGAGGAACACAACGTACTGGGCGGGCTGGGTTCGGCCGTTGCGGAAGTGCTGGCGGATGCCGGCGCGGGCACACGCCTGCGCCGCCATGGCATCTATGACGAATACAGCCTGATCGCGCCGCCCACCACGCTGTATGCCCATTACAAGCTGGACGCCGCCGGCATCGGCGAGGTGGCTCGCGCATTGATCAAGACCTCAGGTAACGCCTGACCTTTCGGAGAAAAGAATGAAGGAAATCAGCGGAAACACGCGTCTGTTCGGCATCCTGGCCGACCCGATTCATCATGTGAAGACGCCGCAGCGCATGAACGAACTGTTCGCCAAGATTGGCTTCGACGGCGTGTGCGTGCCTTTCCATGCGCGGCCTGACAACCTGGCCGCCGTGGTCGACGGCCTGCGTCGCCTGGAGAACCTGGGCGGCGTCATCGTCACGATGCCGCACAAGACGGCGATCCTGGATTTGGTTGACGAGGTTACGCCGGTCGCCGCGAAGATCGGCGCGGCCAACGTGGTGCGCCGCGACGCGGACGGCCGCCTGGTGGCGCACATGCTGGATGGCGAAGGCTTCGTCCGGGGGCTGTTGACCGCGGGCGTGCCGGTGCAAGGAAAAAGCGCCTACCTGGCGGGTGCTGGTGGCGCCGCCAATGCCATCGGTTTTGCGCTGATCCAGGCGGGCGTGTCGCGGCTGACCATCGCCAACCGCACGCCTGCCAAGGCCGAAGACCTGAAGGCGCGCATCCTCTCGCTGCATCCCGAGGCCCGGATCACGATCGGTACGCCGGATCCGGCAGGCCATGACCTGGTTGTCAACGGCACGTCGCTGGGCATGAAGGAAGGCGATGCGCTGCCGTTGGATACCGACCGGCTGACACCGGACCAACTTGTGTGCGAAGTCATCATGCAACCCAAGGACACGGCGCTGCTGCTGGCGGCAAAAGCCAAGGGTTGCAACGTGCATTACGGCGCGCCGATGCTGGCCTGCCAGATCGAGCTGATGGCCGAGATGCTGGGCGTGGCCGCCGCGAAATAGGCATGCGGCGGATATCAGGACGGGGCGGATAAAAAGATGGGCGACTACGATTTCATCATTGCGGGCGGCGGCACGGCCGGCTGCATCCTGGCCAACCGGCTAAGCGCCGACGGCAAGCATCGCGTCTTGATGCTGGAGGCGGGCTTTGAGGCGCGCAGCATGTGGATCTCGATCCCGGCGGGCTTCTCCAAGCTGCTGGTCAATCCGGACTACAACTGGCGCTTTGCCACCGAGCCCGAGGACAACGTCCACGGCCGCACCATCGCCGTGCCGCGCGGCAAGGGCGTGGGCGGATCGACCTTGATCAACGGCATGATCTACGTGCGCGGCCAGCCACAGGATTACGACGGCTGGGAAGCGGCGGGCGCCACCGGTTGGGGGTATGCCCAGGCCGAGCGGATATTCCGCAAAATCGAACACTACGAGCCGGGCGGCGGGGCGCGCGGCAAGAACGGGCCGATGCATCTGGAAGAAGTCGCCGAGCGCTTCCCCGTGTCCGATGCCTTCCTGCGCGCCGCGCAAGAGGATGGCCAGCCGCTGAACGCCGACTACAACAGCGGCAACCAGGAAGGCGTGGGCTATTACCAAGTGCTGCAGCATCGGGGCCGGCGTTGGAGCGTGGTGGACGGCTACATGAAGCCGGCGGCGGGGCGCAAGAATCTTAAAGTGGAATGCGGCGCCCATGTCACGCGGTTGCTGTTCGAGGGCAAGCGCTGCGTGGGCGTGGCCTATCGCCAGAACGGCCAGGAACACACGGTGCGCGCGCGGCGCGAAACCCTGGTGTGCCTGGGAGCGGTGCAGTCGCCGCAGCTGCTGGAACTATCGGGCGTGGGCGATCCGGCACGGCTGCAGTCCTTCGGCATCCCGCTGGTGCATGCGCAGCCGCAAGTCGGCGAAAACTATATCGACCACTTCGCCACGCGCATGAATTGGCGCGTGAAGAATACGGTGACCTTGAACGAGATGTCGCGCGGTTGGCGGCTGGCGCAACAGGTGGCGCGCTACTACACGCGCCACAAAGGCATCCTGACCCTGGGAACGGGTCTCGTCCACGGCTTCGTCAAGAGCGCGCCGGGCCTGCCGACGCCCGATGTGCAGTTTTTCTTCGTGCACGCCAGTTACGCCAACGCGGCCGAACGCATCCTGGACCGCCATCCTGGCATGACGATCGGCGTGGCGCAGCTGCGGCCGGAATCGGTGGGCAGCATCCATATCAAGTCGGCGGACCCGCTGGCCTGTCCGTCAATCCGCCCCAACTTCCTGTCCGCGCAGATCGACCGCGATAGCCTCGTGGGCGGCATGAAAGCGGCGCGGCGCATCGTGGCGCAACCCGCCATGCAGCCGTTCATCGAGGCCGAGATCAGCCCCGGCGCCGATGTGGAAAGCGACGAACAATGGCTGGACTTCGCGCGGCGCAACGGGCAGACGATCTACCACCCGATCGGCACCTGCCGCATGGGGTCGGACTCGGCGGCGGTGACCGACGCGCGCCTGCGTGTGAATGGCGTGACGGGATTGCGCGTGGTGGACGCGTCGGTGATGCCGAAGATGGTCTCCGGCAACACGCAGGCCGCCGTCATGATGGTGGCCGAGCGCGGCGCCGAGATGATCCTGGAGGAAGCAGGGAATTCCTGATCCGCCGTACCGGGATTTTGTCCCGTCGCACGCGGACCTTGTTTCGTCGTACTGGGCGCTTGTCCCGTCGCACGGGGCCCTTGTCCCGTCGTACTGGACCCCTTGTTCGGTCGCACATGGACCTTGTTTCGTCGTACTGGGCCCCTTGTCCCGTCGTAGGATGGGTGGAGCGCGAGAGTTCACGAGCAAGAATATTGCTGATCAACGCGCGCAACCCATCTAGCAACCGTTGCGTTGTGGCTAAACTTGCCAAGCAATCATCGCTGCTCGATGGGTTGCGCGCGCTGCAGACTTGAATTCTTGATTATGAACTCCCGCGCTTCACCCATCCTACGACCTATCAGGCTCAGCGGATCAGGAAGCCCGCGCCGACCGGGTCGTTACGGTCGATCACCCAGCGCGCGGTGCCCAGGATGCTGGCGGTGCCCTTGACGGTGGGGCGGACGGCGCGCGTGCCGTTCAGGTCCACTTCGCCCAGCAGGCAGCCTTCGAAGGTACCGCTGCCCAGCAAGCCCTCCGACTTGATCGGCTGGTTCATGCCCAACTTCCCGCGCGCCTCGAACATGGCCATCATCGCGCTGGTGCCGGTGCCGCCGGGTGAACGGTCCAGCTGGCCCGCGCTGAACACGTGCACATTCTTGTAGAACGCGCCTTCGATCGTTGCCGGGTGCCAGAACGTGATGAAGTTCAGATTATTGATGTGCGCCTCCGTCGGATGCTGGATGCGGTGACGCGCGTTGAGCTGGTCGCGCACGATCAAGCCCATGCGGGACAGCTCGGTGCCGTTGTCCGGCGAAATCCGCAGATCGCAGCCCGACAGATCCACGATGCCGAAGTAGTTCCCGCCCCAGACGATGTCGGCGGACAGCTTTCCGTAGCCCGGCAGTTCCACCGGAATGTCCTGCGCCGCCACGTAGGCCGGCACGTTCTCGAAGCGTGTCCACAGCACGTTTTCGCCTTCGGACGCGACTTCCGACACGACCAGTCCGGCCGTGGTCTCGAAGCGAATCTTGGTGATGCCGTCCTTGCCACGGGGCACCAGGCCATTGGCTACCATCGCCATGCTGACGGCGATGGTGCCGTGGCCGCACATGTGGGAATACTCGGTGCCGTCGATGTAGATCAGGCCGGCATCGAATTCCGGGCTGGATGGCGGCGTGAGGAATACGCCGAACATGTCTTTATGACCGCGCGGTTCGCGCATCAACGCCCGGCGCAGCCAGTCGTAGTGCTGTTCAAGGAAGGCCCGCTTTTCCAGGATGCTGGATCCGGCGGGGTAGGGGATGCCGCTATGCACGATGCACAGGGGCTCGCCTTCGGTATGGGTATAGATGACATCGAACGCGTCTTGCTTGCGCATGACTGTGGCTCCAGACAAAAGTAGGATGAGGGGAAAAACCGGGAGTCGAGAAACTATTTGCCGCGTTCGGACAGCATGTCCAGCCCAACGGTCAAATCAAGGATGACGATGGCGATCACCGCAACCACAATCGTGGCGCCCGATACGGCTGCGATGGTCGGATCGATCGTGTACTGCACATAGTTGAAAAGCTTGACGGGGATGGTGTTGAGATCCGCCGTGGTGTTGAAGATGGAAAGTTCCACGTTGATCCAGGACGAGATGAACGCAAAGATTGAACCGGTCACGATGCCCGGCCGGATCTGCGGCAGCACGATAAGGAAGAACGTGGTCCAGGGATTCGCGCCCAAGTCCGCCGACGCTTCTTCCAGCGCGCGTTGTTCTGGCGTCAGAAGCGTCAGCGTGGACCGCAGCACGAACGGCGCGATGATGACGATGTGCCCGATCAAGAGCGACAGAAAGCTGCGCGTCAGCCCAAAGTACGCGCCGTACTGCAATAGCGCCGCGCCCAGCACGATGTGCGGCAACACCAGCGGCGACATCAGCACTGACGTCAGCGCGGCCTTGCCCGGGAATTCGTAGCGCGCGATCGCCAGCGCGGCTGGCACGGTCAGCACCACCGCGGCAAGGGTCGCCGCCAGCGCCAGCACGGTGCTGGTCGTGAATGCCGCCACGTAGCCGGCTTCGACCAGCAGCGTGCGGTACCACTCCAGCGTCCAGCCGTGCGGCGGAAACGCCAGGTAGGGCGTGGCCGTGAACGACGACCCGAGGATCACCACGAGCGGCAGGGCCAGGTACGCCAGCACGGCCAGCGCGATCAGGCGGATCAGGGGGCGGGCGATCATCGGGCGGCTCCGGGCAGGACGGCGGCGCGGTTTGCCAGCGCAACCAGGATCAAGGTGAAGACCAACAGCACCATGCTCAGCGCGCCGCCGTAATGGAAGTCGAATACCGAGCTGTATTGCTGGAAGATCAGCATGGACAGCACCGAAATCCGGCCGCCCGACAGCAGCGCGGGCGTCACATAGGCGCTGACCGCCAGGGTGAAGACGATGATGGCGCCAGAGACCACGCCGGGCAATGTCAACGGCCAGGTGATATGGAAGAACGTCGAGGCGGGGCTGGCGCCCAGGTCGGCGGAGGCCTGCTCGCAGGCCGGATCCACCCGGGCCAGCGCATTGCCCACGGCCAGCACCACGAAGGGCAGCAGCACATAGACCATGCCGATCAGGATGCCCAGCTCGGTGCCAATGAAACGCACGGGACGGTCGGCCGCGCCCGCACCCACCAGCGCCTGATTGACCAGCCCGTTGCGGCCCAGCAGTACCATCCAGCCGAAAGCGCGCACGATGTTGCTGGTGAACAGCGGCACCACCAGCAAGATCACGCAGAAGCGCCGCCAAGCCTGCCAGCGCACCACTCGCACCAGATACCAGGCCAGCGGATAGCCCAGGATCACGCAAACGACCGTGGTGAAGAAGGCCAGCCGGAAGGTCACCAGAATCACGTCCCAGTGGTACTGATCGGCCAGCACACGCAAATACTGCTGCAACGTCAGCGTCATGCCGTCCGGCCCGCCCGTGATACTGGCCAACGCCACTACCGCTAGCGGCGCCAGGAAGAAGGCCGCGAAAAACAGCACGGGCGCGGCCAGCAGCAGGCCGGGAGAGAGCCAGGCGCGCCCGTTCATGGCTGCTCACCGATCAGGTGCAGGTGTTCCGGCGCAAACGCCAGATGCACCGTCGCGCCAGGCCGCAGCCCGGTGGGCGCGATGCCGCCGTGGCGCGCCACGATCGTCTGCCCGCCCAGGTCGACGTGGATCATGCTGTGGCTGCCCACGTTGATGACGTCAGTGACCGCGCCGGTCCAGGTATTGGCCGCCGCTTCGCCACGAAGCCGAAGGTCTTCCGGGCGCAGCACCGCCACGCCGCGTGCAGGCGCGGGCTGGCCGAACGGCACGCGCAGGCCTTGCGTGTCTAACTGCAGCAAGCCGCCATCCAAGGCCGTGAACGATATGAAATTGGCATCGCCGATGAACTCCGCGACAAAGCGCGTGGCGGGTTGCCGGTAGATGTCCGTGCCGGCGCCGACCTGTTCGATGCGCCCCGCGTGCATGACGACGACGCGGTCGGCCATGGTCATGGCCTCTTCCTGATCGTGCGTGACGAAGATGAAGGCGATACCCAGTTTGGCTTGCAGGTGCTTGAGTTCCAGCTGCATGCGTTTTCGCAGCTTCAGATCCAGCGCGGATAGCGGCTCGTCCAGCAGCAGCAGCTTGGGCCGGTTGACGATGGCGCGCGCCAGCGCCACCCGCTGTTGCTGGCCGCCCGACATTTCACGGGGGTAGCGCGGCCCGAACTCCGCCAATCCGACCATGTCCAGCGCCGCGCGGGCGCGTTCGGCCGCGTCGGCTTTCGACGCGCCTTGGCGCCGCGGGCCATACGCCACGTTCTGGGAAACAGTCATATGCGGGAACAGCGCATAGTTCTGGAACACCGTGTTCAGGGGGCGATGGTGCGCGGCCAGGCGGCTGATGTCCTGGCCGTCGATCAGGATGCGGCCCGTTTCGGGCTTCAGGAAACCGGCGATCGAGCGCAGCAAGGTGGTCTTGCCGCAGCCGCTGGGCCCCAGCAGGGCCACGAATTCCCCCTGCTGGATGTCCAGGTCGATCTGGTCCAGCGCCCGATAGGCGCCAAACCGCATCGACACGCCTTCGATGGTGAGCAAAGTGGACATGTCTAACCCTGCCTAGCGCTTGCGGGCGACCTGGCGGTTCCAGGCGTCCGTCACTTCGGCGCGGCGGCTGTTGATGAGGTTCCAGTCGAACAGGCTCAGGTTTTTCACCGAGCCCTCGGCGCCCCACGGCAGTTTGCGGGCCACGTCCTTGGGCACCTGCACGTCCTTGACGGCTGGCCCCAGATACAGGCGTGTGGCCAGGCAAGCCGCGGCGTCCGGTGTGAGCGCGGTGTCGATGAATTTCTTGGCCGCTGCCGCATTGGGCGCGCCTTTGACCAGGTGCAGCCGGGCGTCCGTGGCCCATGCCCCTTCCTTGGGCACCGCGAAACCGATCGGCAGGCCCTTATCGATCAAGTCCCACGCGCCGACGTTGAAGTGTGCGCCGATGATGGCCTCGCCGCTTTGGTAGGCATTGCTGGCGGCGCCCGAGCTGTCGAAGAATAGGGCGGTGTCCAACGTGGCCAACTTGGCATACAGCGGAGCCAGATTGGACGGGTCGATTGCCCAGACACGCGCCAGGAAGAACACGAACGGCACGCCGGAGGAATTCGCGGGCGATGGCACCGCGACCGCGCCGGCATACTCGGGCTTCCACAGGTCTTTCCAGCTGGTGGGCGCCTGCGGCACTTCCTTCGTGTTGTAGGTGATGCCAAGCGAGTAGTAACCGGTGCTGACGGCGTAGGCGGCGTCGCCATTGCGGTACACGCCCTGGTCAATGACGTTCTTCAGATTCGGGATGGCGGCGGGGTCCAGCGTGTCCAGCACGCCGGCCTGGGCGGCCAGTTCGCTGATGCCGCCGTCCATCCAGGCGACGTCGATCGTGGGCGCGTTTTTCTGCTGCTGCAGCTTGGCCAAGGTGGTGGTCGACGTACCGACTTCCGGCACGACCGTCACGCCCGTGGCCTTGGTGTAGGGGTCGGCGACGCAAGCGCGGAACGCGTCGCCCCAATTGCCGCCGTACCAGGCGACGGTGATCTTCTGTTGCTGCGCCATCGCCTGCGTGGCCAGCATCAGGCCGGCGCCCAGCAAGGCGGCGCGCAAAGTGCTGCGGGTAAGTGTTGCCATGTCGGATTCCCCTTGTCGATTTATCGGCTTGTCTCGGCTGCTCGGGGAACCGGGCGTTCCAACGCGGAGCCATGACGTCACCATGCCTGCATCTTGGGCGATCCCAGGGAAAACCAGCTTGAAGGCGTGGGACAAAAACTTGAATAATTGCGACATGACAATCGTCGAAACCGCTGCTTCCCGACCTTTCCCCTATGAGGACGCCGAACAGGCCCTGCCTCAGGGGAAACCCGCGCTCACTATCGGCATCGTGCTGATGGACCAATTCACGCTGGCTGCTTTCGCCGGCTTGGTCGACGTGTTGCGGCTGGCGGGCGACCATGGCGGACGCAGCCGGCAAATCCATACGGCATGGCGCGTCATGAGCTGGGACGGCAAGCCGCGGTGCTCCAGCGCGGGCCTGACCATCGACGTGGCCGACAGCCTGCCCGACGATCCCGCGCAGTTCGACTACGTGGCCGTCTGCGGGGGCAACGACTACATCAATGGCCGCATGCCGGAGCCGCTGCGTGACTGGCTGCGGCTGGCGGCGGCGCTGCGGGTGCGGCTGCTGGGCATCTGCACGGGCACGTTCGCCCTGGCGCAGGCCGACGTGATCGGGCCGCGCACGGTCTGCGTGCATTGGAATGTGCTGGATGCGTTCCGCGAGCGTTTTCCGCAGACCCGCGCGGTGGTGGACCGCCTGTTCGTGGATGAAGGCGACCTGATCTCCTGCGCCGGATCCACCGCGGCGATCGACCTGGGCCTGTATTTGGTAGCCCGTCATTGCGGGCGCGACAAGGCGCAGCAGGCGATGCGGCACATGATGCTGCAAGGCGTGCGCCCGGGCCGGGTTCCGCAGGCGCATTTCCGCACCGACCTGTCCGGCATTCAGGATCTGCGCGTGCGGCAGGCTGCCCACTTCATCGAACAGCGCATCGACAACCCGCCGCCGCTGGACGCCATCGCGCGCTATGTCGGTGTGGGCCGGCGGCAACTGGAGCGCGCGTTCCGCCTTGCCACGGGCATGTCGCCCATGGCGTTCCAGCGGCAATTGCGGCTGGAGTACGGAAGCTGGTTGTTGCTGAATAATCCTTGCAGCATCACGCAGATTGCGTTGGACTGCGGTTTTGCGGATGGCGCGCATTTCTCGCGCGATTTCAGGGCGCACTTCGGATTATCCCCGCGCCAGTATCAACAGGCCCGTGGCGCGCAGTCGACCGGGCAAGAGGGCGGCATCAGCGTATTTCCTGCCTAGCCTTCGCTTAAACCAAGGAGACGGCATGACTTATGACCTTTGGTATTGGGACGGTATTCCCGGGCGCGGCGAGTTCGTGCGCCTGGCACTGGAAGCGGGGGGCATTCCGTATCGCGAACGCGTGCGCGAACCCGGCGCTTCGGAAAACGCGTTGATCGAAGACATGCAGGCGCCACGCAAGCATCCGCCATTTGCGCCGCCTTATTTGGTGGCCGATGGCATGACGCTGGGCCAGACGGCCAATATCCTGCTGTTCCTGGGTGAAAAGCACGGGCTGGCCCCAGAATCGCTGGAAGGCCGGCTATGGGTGAATCAGCTGCAGTTAACCATCGCCGACATGGTGACCGAGGCGCACGATACGCATCACCCTATTTCCGCCAACGATTACTACGAAGACCAGAAGGAAGAGGCAGCGCGCCGCGCGCGCGGCTTCCGAGAAGAACGCATACCGAAATTTCTGGCCTACTTTGAACGCGCGCTTGCCGGACCTGCGGCCTGGTTGGCCGGCGGCAAGCGCTGGACCTACGTCGATTTGTCGTTGTTCCATCTGGTCGACGGCCTGCTCTACGCGTTTCCCAAACGCATGGGCACGGTGGCTTCGGATTATCCGAACGTGATGGCCTTGCACGCGCGCGTGGCGGCGCTGCCCGAATTGCAGGCTTACTTCGATAGCGGCAGGCGGCTGCCTTTCGGCGAGTGCATTTTCCGCCAGTATCGTGAGCTCGACGCCGCCTGATTCGTGCTTGCGGACTAACGCGTTCGCCGGAATCTTCAGCGCGCGTCAATATGGCGTGTGATCCGTCTGTATTTTTATCTGGCTCCATTAATAATGGGGCCAGCTACATCGTTGGCGGCGATAACCCGGTTAAACCACTTCGAAATTCGGCGACGGAATCCGTATTAACCCTGAGCGCGGTATCGATACGAGCCCGCTGGGTATTCGGGACTCGGCGAATAGTTATGCAGCAGAACTTTTTTTGTAATACCGCCAGTAATTGGTTGAGAGGCGCTCATTTTTAGGATTAAATAATTTCGACTAGATACACTCTTGTGTTCTTATGTTTCTTACCGACCTGCCGTTACTGCTGTGCGACGGACCACCAGGTAGCAAATGCATGCGGCGCGGCATGCACAGCCGAGTTAGGGACGCGCCAAGCAGTTCTGATTCAGAGATTCCGCTTGTCGACCGTTTTTCGGAAGCACTGTCCCATCTCTTAGCAGGAGACGCCATCATGCAATGGATCACCCTCAGTCGTCTGTTCCGCGGAGAACGCGGCATGCAAAAGGCGGATTTATACGGCCAGATCTCGGCCATCCATAAGGCCCAAGCCGTTATTGAATTCGATCTGGAAGGCCATGTCCTGATGGCCAACCAGAATTTTCTGGACACCATGGGCTATTCCCTTGATGAAGTGCTGGGGCAGCACCACCGCCTGTTCATCGATCCCGATGAACGCGAGTCCGCGGAATATCAGGCGTTCTGGCGGAAACTCGGCCAGGGGGCTCACGACGCAGGCCGTTATCGCCGCGTTCGTCGCGACGGACGGGACGTCTGGCTTCAAGCCTCGTATAACCCCATCTTCGATAAACGCGGCCGGCCGATCAAAGTGGTCAAGTACGCCACCGACATCACCGACCAGCAGCAACGTCAGGCGGACACGGAAGGCCAGTTGGCGGCCATTTCCAAGGTGCAGGCGATTATCGAATTCGAACTCGACGGCACGATCCTCCGCGCTAACGATCTGTTCTTGAATGCCGTGGGTTATCAAGCGTCTGAAGTCGAAGGCCGGCACCACAGCATGTTCGTGCGGCCCGAAGAGGCGCGCACGGCGGCCTACCAGGAATTCTGGCGCAAGTTGCGCAGCGGCCAACACGACACGGGTCAGTATCTTCGCATCGGCAAGGGTGGGCGCCAGGTCTGGATCGAAGCCAGCTACAACCCGATCTTCGATGCCGAAGGGCGGCCATTCAAAGTCGTGAAGTACGCCACTGATATCACCAGGCGGTTCACCGCCGCGCAAACATTGCGGGTGGCGGTGCAAGGGCTGACGGAAAACGCCGAGCGAGCCAGCCAGGCCAACGCCTTGGCGCTGGACGCCTGCAAAGTGGCGGAACAGGGCGGCAAAACGGTGAAAGGCGTCGTGGAGACGATGAGCGCCATCACCGATAGTTCAAGGCGCATCTCCGAGATCATCGGCGTGATGGACGGCATCGCTTTCCAGACCAACATTCTGGCCTTGAACGCCGCCGTGGAAGCCGCCCGGGCCGGCACGCACGGCAAGGGGTTCGCGGTGGTCGCGGCCGAGGTCCGCAGCCTGGCGCAGAACAGCGCGGCTGCCGCCAAAGAGATCAAGGGATTGATCACGACATCCGTCGAGCAAATCGAAAGCGGCGCCGGGCAGGTGCAGTCCGCCGGCGCCACGATGGAAGACATCGTGGCCTCGTCCCGCCGCGTCACCGAAATCATGGCGGAAGTCGTGAACGTGTCGCTGGCGCAATCGGCAAAGTTGGGGGAGGTGACCGAGGACATTACGCAGATGACCGCGGAGGCCGCCCACACGCTGCGCGCCACGCAAGCGGCCGCCGATGCGCAGGCTGCGCGGACAGACCGGCAGTTCGGGTTGGTCAAGCCCGTGGCTGCCGCCGTGCGGGCGCGGCCCGCGGCGAACACGCCGTTGCCCCCCAAACCGGTGCTGGAATACGTGCGTTACTGACCGCCGCGGGCAGGCGCCCGCGCGAGTGCGCTATAAAGACGGTATTGTCTGAATCCCTGGCCTGGGCCGGATCGCCTCCGCCCGGGCCGCTCTATTTGCGGCACCCGTCCATGACCGAATCTGAAGCCCTGGCCCTTGCCTCGCACCGCCACTACAAGGGCGGCCTGTACCTGTATGTGGGTACCGCCCGCCATTCCGAGACCGAAGAGTCCATGGTGGTGTACGAACATCTTTGGCCGCACGAGCGCGGCTTGTGGGTGCGGCCCGCCACACTGTTCTTTGGCCAGTTGGCAGACGGTTCGCCGCGTTTCGCGCCGTTGCGCGCGGCGGAGTAGCGCGGTGACGTTCTTCAATCGGCGGCCGCGTGCCAGTGGCGGGGCGTCGCGCGCCACCGCCAGCCGGACGCAGGCCGCGGCAGCGCTCGATTCGGCTCTGCAGGCGTTGCGCGGCCCCTTCATCGTGGCCGACTTGGAAACCACCGGGCTGTCTACGTCCACGTGCGAAATCCTGGAATTCGCGGCAGTCCGGGTCGAAGCTTCCGGCGCGTTGGCGCGCGAATACACGCAAGTGGTGCGCACCAGGTCGCCCGTGCCGTCTTTCATCACTCGGCTGACCGGTATCACCCAGGCCGAAGTCGACCGCCATGGCGTGCCGGTGGTGCAGGCGTTTTCGTCCTTCCTGGAATTTGTGGAAGACCTGCCCGTGTTCTTCCACAATGCCTCGTTCGATCGGCGCTTTCTGGGCGCCGCGGCCGACCTGACGGGGCTGCCGTTCGCGAACGCCACGCATTGCACGCTGGCGCTGGCGCGGCGTGCTTGGCCCGAACTGCCGTCGCACAAGTTGGAGATACTGGCGCGCCATGTGGGCGCGTCGGATCCAACCCACCGCGCGTTGGCCGACGTGCGCACGACGGTGGCCGTGGCGTTGGCGGCCAGCTCGCGGCTGGCCGCGGCCTGAAGGTCAGATCACTTTCTGTTCGTGGTGGACTTGGGGCGGCTCAACGAAGAAGCCGGCGACAAGCCGGCGCCACTCCTGGAAATCAGGCGATTCGCGGAAATCCACCATGTGGTTCTCTACCGTTTCCCAATCAACTACCAGCGTATAGCGCTGCGGTTGTTCAATGCTACGGTGCAGCGCCATGCCGTGGCAGCCGCGGGCGCGCAGAAACAGCGGTTTAGCCTGTGCCACGCCTGCCTCGAACAGCGCTTCCTGCCCTTCGCGGACATGAATGCTGGCAATCTCCTGGATCATGACGGTGTCTCCGAAAAATTTGGGGCCGGGTAAGGCCCGGCCGGCCGGAGTAGTATGGCTCAAAATTCTTATATCAGCCTGTTCCGATGAATCTTCGAGCCGTCAAACTGACTCGTCTTATTGCCGTTCGCCTGTTGTGGTATGTGGGCATCGCCGTTATCGCCGTCATGGCGCTGCTGGCCGGTTATCACATGCTGTCCGACCTGGACCTGGCGCAATGCGGCCTCTTGCTGGTGCTTGTGGCCGGCGATCTCTGGCTGGTCCGCTGGGAAGTTGCACAGTTCTTCTCTTTTGCGCCGGTCCGTCCCGGCCAACAGTCAGCCTGAAGGCCATCAACGGCTTGCCTACCGGCGAGCGCGCTAGGCAGCTTGTCCGAGCCCGCGGCGCGCCATCCCATCCTTAAAGTTGAACCCGCTTGCGCGAGGCATTCGTCGGCCGAGATTTTCATCGTCCATACGCATGGCGAGACGCCCGCTTGCTCGTCTGTTTTGCTCGTCGATAGACAGGTGCCTCTCCTCCACAAAGACGCGGTCACCCGTTTAACCGATATCGACATATCTAGGACGGAGCAATCATTCCGTACCAATACAAAAGTCCCACGCCACTCGTCTTCGTGCGGGCACGCGGGAGGGACGTAACGGTCCGCGCCGGTCGGCCACCGGCACCTGTGCATCCGCATGACGCGGATCAGGAGGAGCTCAAATGAAAAAGCTCGCAACAGTCGCAGCCATGACCTTGTTTGCCGCATCGGCCTATGCCAGCGGGCCGGGCATGCCCTCCGTGTCGATCACCGGCCACGCCGGCACGATCAATGGCACGGCATCGTCGGTCTCCACCGGCAGTTCAGTGGTGGCAACCCAGGTCAACGGCTATGGGTCTTCCAGCCAGACCTCGTTCGGTGAAACGGGCGGCGTCGCGCAAGTCGGCGGCTCGTTCAACCGGGACGGCACCCAAGTGGTCACCAGCACGCGCCAATACGCTACCAGCGAATCCTACGGCAACGTGACGGGCAACGCGCCCATCATGGTTGGCGACAGCATTGCCAACGGCGGCGCGTCGTTCGGCAAGACGGATACGGCTGCGTCGGCGACGGGGACATTCGTTGCCGGCAATATCGGCGCGTTCGGGTCGATCGGCGGTGTCGGCGGGTTGGGCCACATTTCCGGCTTCAACCACTGACCCAATTATCCGGACGGCTTCGGCCGTCCGGTCGAGGGGACATCATGAAAACCATCGTGCTTGCAATCTCCCTGTCGCTGGCGGCGTGCACGGCCGCGGCGCAGACCAGTACCTCCAGTTCCACGACATCCGCGTCATCCGGGTCGACCAATGCCGGCAATAACCAGGGCATTACGCTGAATTCCAACAATAGCGGTTCCAGCACCGTGAAGACGGTTCCGCCGGTGGGTGGCCAGAGCTTCTATGGTTCGTTCTCGTCGGACAGTTGCATGGTGTCGGCAGGCGGCGGGGGCTCCGTGGTGGGCTTCGGCATGAACGTGGCCATACCGATCGAAGACCAGAAATGCAGCCTGCGGCGCAACTTCGAACGCACAATGCAGGCAGCCGCCTCTACCAAGGACGCGGACCGCTCACGCCGATTGGAGACCGCGGCCATCGACATCCTGTGCCAGACCGACGACCGCACCAAGGCGGCCTTGGTGGCGCAAGGGCTCTGCACCAATCCGGCGCTGACCACGGCCGACCATCGTTTCGATACGACGGCGGTCGCGCAGACTTCGCCGACCACGACCACCGCCGTCGTGCCGCCCGCGCCGGTGCAAAGCCAGGCCAGGCCTGCGGCGTCCGCCGTGCAGGCGTATCCCGTGCAAGGCGTTCAAACCACCGCGCTGGCGGCGCCGCCCTTGCGCAATCCCAGGCTCGAACGCCAGCAGTTCGCCGATCTGTATTCACCCGGCTGACGCCAGCCGGCGTCAGGGGCGGCAGGGCGTTCAAGTGGAGGCGGGCGGCGCAACGGCGCCAGGCGCCGCCTCCGGTTGGGGCGCCGAGGCCAGCAGCATCGTCGGGGGCGAGGAAACCTCCAGGCCCGCGTCATTCAGGCGCTTGAGCACCGTGAACAGCATCGCGCTGCGCACGCCATAGGCGGCACGCGGCGACGACACATAGCCCTTCGCGTTGAAGATCAGGTGGCCGCCTTCGATGCCGTCCAGGAACACGTTGGGCGCGGGCGTCTCCAGCACGTCCTCGTGGTCCGCAAAGGCTTGCAGGATCAATTCGCGCACCTGCTCCGCGTCCGTCGACAACGGCAGGGGCAGCTTGATCTGCACCAGGCCCAAGGGGTTCGACCGGGTAACGTTACGCACGGTCTTGGTTACGAACTCCGAGTTCGGCACAATCACCGTGGACCGATCCCCCATCTGGATTTCGGTCGCGCGGACATTGATGCGCAAGATGTCGCCTTCGACACCGCCCAGCGACACCCAGTCGCCCACTTTGACCGGGCGCTCGGCAAGCAGGATGAGGCCCGACACGAAGTTCTGCACCACCGCTTGCAGGCCAAAACCGATACCCACCGACAATGCGCTGGCGATCCACGCCACGCGTTCCAGGCCGATGCCGGCCGCCGACAGCGACAAGGCGACGGCCAGCACGAACCCCGCGTATCCGAACAAGGTCGCGGCCGACAACTGCATGCCCGGATCCAGTTCCGTGGTCGGCAGGTAGCGGTTCGACAGCCAGCGCTTGAGCATCTTCACGCTCAGCAGCGACAGGCCCAGCACGATCAGCGCCTGTAGCACCGCCCCGGGGCGGATCTGCGCCTCGCCGATCGCCAGGCCCTTGCGCAACTGGTCAAAGCGTTGCACCAGATCGGCCGGCCCTTCGCCGAAAGGCGCCAGCAGAAGAATCACCGCCAGCAACCCGACAGCCACGCGGCCAATGCCGGACAGCAGCACGGCCGCCTGGTCGCGAAGGCTGGGCCCCTCGTGGTCGCCTTCGCGGTGCGACGTGCCCAGCAGCGTGCTGAAGCCATCCTCGATCAGCGTCGACACCAGATAGGCGGAAGCCAGCACGATCAGCGTCCACAGCACTTGCTTGGTCAGGAAGGCGCCAAACGCCACATATCCCGCCAGCAAGCTGCCCAGGCCCAGAATCAGCACCGCCCACACCGTGCCCAGCACAAGCGACGTCCAGAACGGAGCGGGCGCGTCGTTCTCCAGGATGCTCTGGCGGCGCAACCTGCGGCAGATGGCCAGCACGATGGCCATCGTGATCATGATGATCGCGGCGACAATGCCGGTCAGCGTGATCGTTGTCGTCAGGCTGGCGTTCAGCAGCACCGGCAGGCGTTCGGCCAACCAGATCATCACGACCAGCGTGCCCAGCAGGTTGGGCAGCCAATTCAGCCGCGTCGCCACCGCGTCGCTGATGGGGGGCAGGCGCCAGGACGGGCGATGCGTCGATAGCAGCGCATTGCCCAGGCCCGACACGTAGCCGCCGAAGCAGACGGTCGCAACCAGTGTCGCCAGCAGGGCGCCCGTGTTGTCGGACAGCTGCGAATTCCAGTCCAGGCCCGCGTGGATCAATAGCGCGATCAGGCCCGGCGTCGCGACCGATAACGTCAGTTGGGCCACCGCCAGAAAAGAACGCCGCAGTCGGCCAGGCGGCACGCGTGTCGCCGTCAAGCGTAGAAACAGCCGGCCGACCCAGACGCGCAGCGCGATCGTCAGCGCCGCCGCGGCGGCCAGCAGCAGCCACCCCCATGTTGGCGTCTGCCGGATGGCGGTGGACAGGTCGTCGCGCAAGGCTTCCAGGCGCTCAAGGTCACGCGGAAATTCCTCGTGGAATTCCACCCAGAATTGCTTGGACAGAAACGAGTCGCGGCGCTCGCCCAGGCGTGCCTGGAACTGCGTGCGGCGTTGCGCCGAGATCTGTTCCGCGGTCTGCCCGGCGTCCACGGACAGCAAACGGGCCAGCTTGATCTGCGCATCCAGCGCGCGGCTGCTTTTTTCCAGTTGCGTGCGCTGGGCCGCTACGTCGGGGGCTTCCTTGCCTCCTTCAGGGGGCGCGCCCAATTCGCTCAATCTTGCGGTCAGGCTGGTCAATTGGGGCGCCAGCGCTTCGCTGGCCGCATCGGCTTTTGATTGGATGTCCAACGCGTCGCCGCGCTGCTTGACCAGCGTGGCGTCGTCGGTCTCGTCGGCCACGCGCTTGCGGATATCGTCGATCTGCTTGCGGGCCGCGGCCAGCAGCGTCTCGGTTTCCGCCGGATTAGGCGGCGGCGCCGCGAAAGCTGGCATCAGACAGAGCGCCAACAACAACGCCGCGACAAGCGCGGCGATCTGAGGCGCATAAAGGCGCCGGATGCTTAAGAGCAAGGGGATGCGGATTTGGGTCATATTCTTGTGCGAGACACTCGCGTCGAGGCGGCAGCATAACAAGCCGCGGACCGGTCCGTTGCAACAAAAACTAGTAACTCGTCCCCTATTTATCGATAGAAACTCGAACGTCCCTAGGTCAATCCTCGGGGGGGCGGAAACAGGGCCGGATCGGATGCCGGGCGATCGAGCGCGCCGGTGGACCTGCCGGCCGGCAATCCGCGTTTACGAGGTCAACGTTTGGAATCAACTCGGGCGGGCTGGCGCACCCCGCAAACCGGGTTTTTTCGGCTTTCCCAGCACGGCGTTGCACACGTCCAGCCAGGCTCGGGCGGCAAAGGACAGGTAGCCGGATTGCAGCCAGATATGCCCAACCTCCCATTGCATGCCCGACTTGGCCAGCTTTGCCGTGCTCAGGCCACGCGTCTTCATGCGTTGCATCAGCGGTTCGGGCAGCAATGCGACGCCCAGCCCGGCGGACGCCATCGCCACCAGAAAATCCCAATGCGCGCTTTGCGCGGCAATGCCGGGCTGAAAACCCGCGTCGGCAAAGGCCTGGCGCAGGCGCCGGGTGATGGCGAAGTCGTCGGTGGGAATCAGCAGCCGCGCGTCTCGCAAGGCGCTCAAGGGCAGGGATGTTTTGCCTGCCCAGGGCGCGTCGGGGGGGCCGATCACCCATATTGGGTAGCTGCCGAACGGCTGGGCGGCCAGGCCGCCGTCGGGGGCGATGGGCAGGATCGTCGCGCCCACTTCCAGTTCGCCGTTCGCGACCAGGCCTTCAACGGCTTGGCCCGTGCCCTCGCGCAGGGTCAGATGAATGCCCGGGTGCAGCTCCCGAAAGCGTTTCACGACGGGCGTGAACAGCAGGTTGATCATCGGCGGGATCCCGACCTCCAGCGCGCCGCGATCCAGATCGGCGGTCTGGCGCAGTTCCTCGGACAGCTGCCGCATTGTTTCCAACACCTGGAGCCCGCGCTGGTACATCACGCGTCCGGTGTCCGTGGGGCGCGCCGTGTGGCCGTCGCGGATCAGCAGCGGCGTGCCGGCCTCTTCTTCCAGTTGGCGAATCATTTTGCTGACGGTCGACTGCGTGACAAACAGCGCTTTAGCCGCCTGCGTGAAGCTGGCGTGCCGCACCGTCTCAACGAAATAACGCAATGCACGCACGTCCATGGCGCAAGGCTCCCTAGGCGCGTTATGCCCCAAAGCGGCAATTAATGAAAAAAACGACTGATTTGGATGATTTTAAGTCATTACGAGATTTAAGCGCGGGTTCCTATACTGCGGAAAATTCGTCCTGGACGCGGCCAAGCGCCGCACCGGGATATCGGGAAACGCCGCGAAAGACGGCGCCCGGGCGCTGATAGGCGGCCCCGCCGCGCCCGGCCGCAAGCCGTTGGCCTTTAAATTTGGAGACTTCATGCACCTCGACCGTATCCGCCACCCTGGCTTGCGCGCCAAGATCACATCCGCCGACCAGGCGGCATTGCTGGTCCAGGACGGCATGACCGTGGGAATGAGCGGTTTCACGCGCGCCGGGGACTGTAAGTCCGTGCCGGCCGCATTGGCGGCACGGGCCGAGCGCGAGCCTCTGTCGATCACGCTGATCACTGGCGCCTCGCTGGGTCACGACACCGACAAGATGTTGGCCCAGGCGAACGCGCTGGCGCGCCGCATGCCATTCCAGGTCGACACCACGTTGCGCCGCAAGATCAACCAAGGCGAAATCGCCTTCATCGACCAGCACCTGTCGGAAACCGTCGAGCAGCTGCGCGCGGGTCATATCGGGCCAATCAACGTCGCCATCATCGAGGCGGCCGCCATCACGGAATCAGGCGCGATCGTGCCGACGATGTCGGTGGGAAACTCTGCGTCGTTCGCCCAACAGGCCGATAAGATCATCATCGAATTGAATGTGGGCGTGCCTGCCGCCATCGAAGGCCTGCACGACGTCTATGTGCCTGCCGACCGTCCCGCACGCCAGCCGATCGGCCTGGTGTCGGTGGACCAACGCATCGGCCAGCCCTACATCGAAGTGGACCCCGGCAAAATCGCCGCCATCGTTATCACGCATGAGCCCGACAGCCCGTCCAACGCCTTGCCGCCCGACGACGACACCAACGCCATCGCCAGCCATATCAACACGTTCCTGCGGGGCGAAGTCGAGGCAGGCCGGCTCACGAATTCCCTGTTGCCGCTGCAGGCCGGCATCGGGACGATCGCGAATGCGGTCTTGCACGGCTTCGAGTCGTCGGATTTCCAAAACCTGACGATGTACTCCGAAGTGCTGCAAGACAGCGCCATCGAATTGCTGGACCAAGGCAAGCTTGCCTTTGCGTCGGCCTCGTCCATCACGGTGTCCAAGCCTGTCTACGACAAGATCCTGGCCAACATCGAGCACTATCGCGAACGCATCGTGCTGCGCCCGCAAGAAATCAGTAATGCCCCCGAAATCGTCCGCCGGCTGGGCATTATCGGCATCAACACGGCGCTGGAGTTCGATATCTACGGAAACGTGAACTCTACCCACGTCGGCGGTACGCACATGATGAATGGCATCGGCGGCTCGGGCGACTTCGCGCGCAACGCGCATCTTGCGATCTTCGTATCCAAGTCAATGGCCAAGAACGGCGATATCTCGAGCGTGGTCCCGATGGTGTCCCACGTGGACCACACGGAACACGACGTGGATGTGCTGGTGACCGAATGCGGTCTGGCCGACTTGCGCGGCCTGGCGCCACGCGAACGCGCACGCGCCATCATCCAGCATTGCGTGCATCCCTCTTACCGTGACGCCTTGCAAGACTATTTCGACCGCGCGTGCCAACGCGGCGGCCAAACGCCTCATCTACTGGAAGAGGCATTTGCCTGGCACCAGCGCTTTAATGAAACAGATTCGATGCAGCCGGCGAAGTCGCCCGCACGCAAGGCGGCCTGACGGCACGCAACGTTGACTGCCGCCGCCGCGGCGTCCGCCAGGCCATTCGAGCGAAGCGTATCCTGGTCTGCGGCGCGTGCCCCGCCGGGCGCCGTGTTGGGTAGGGGTAAAGGAGCGGAAGCTGCTTTACCTTTTTTTTCGTCCTGCATCCAAAGGCGGGGCATCCGGCTCGGCCGGCGTGGTGACAAGCGCGCAACGGGACAATTCCAGTTCGTCGCGCAACCATTGTTTCAACGCGACCAGCGGGGCCCAGTCCCGCAAGCTTGGCGGATAGACTAGATGGTAGGTCTGGGCCTGTTCATACTGCACGCTCATGGGCGAGATCTGCACCAGACGCCCGGCGCAGAGCGCATCCGCGGCCAGTAATTCGCGGCCTAGCGTAATGCCCAGGCCCTGTTCGGCCGCCTGCAGCATCATCCCTGCGTCATTAAAGGTGGCCACCGGCGTGACGGGCGTGCGCAGGCCGGCGGCATTGAACCAGTGCTGCCACATTTCGCGTTCGCCCAGCAACGGCTGGCGGGCTAGGGTCTCCGGGGAATTGTCTTCCAGCTTCGCCGCCGTTTCGGGTGACGCCAACGCAATCAGCGGCAGCGGCATGTCGAACAGGGGCTCGGATTCCACGCCCGCCCAAGGCCCGCGGCCAAACCGCAGCGCGGCATGAAAGCCGTCACGAACCAGATCCACGACTTGCTGGGACGTCTCGATCTCTAGCGACAGGCCCGGGTTGCGCACCCGCCAGCGCGCCATGCGGGGCAACAGCCAGCGCTGCGCAAAAGAAGGCAGCACCGACACCCGCAAGCGCTGTTCGCTGCCCGTCGCTGCGGCGGCCGCAGCCATCACGCCCTCATCCAGTACGGACAGCGCGCTTTGCACGCTGCACAGCAGCGCTGCGCCGGCGCTGTTCAAGACGATGCCGCGCCCGCTGCGCTCAAACAGTGGAAAGCCCAACTGTTCTTCCAGTCCTTTGATCTGTTGGCTGACCGCGCTATGCGTCAAGTGCAGCCTGTCGGCCGCCGCACGCAGGTTTTGCAATTCGGCGACGGCGCGAAAGGCGGGCAGGGTGTTTAAAGGCAAGCGCATAGGAATTCACGGAAAACAATGTCTGGTTAGCTTAGCTGACCAATACGCCAAAAACAATTCGATTTTCAGCCCGGTTCTGGGCGACTACGCTTACCAAAACGTCCAAAAACCAGGAGCCCCGCCATGTCCGCCCAAATCTGCACGTCCCCGGCCCCCCCTTTCCGGCCGCAACGCCAGCCTGCCCAAGCCGCACTGGCGCCATCCTCCGCCAACATCGGTGCACCCGGCCAGAGCAGCGAAAACGCAAACAAACCGCAGCATGCAGAGCGCCCCAACGGCTGGCTGCGCAACTTGTGGGCTGCTTACTGCAAGCGTCGCGCCGAATTCCAGCTGCGTAACCTCGCCGCCGACATGGATCCGCACATTCTGCAAGACGTGGGCGCGCCCCACTGGCTCATCAACGAAACCACCATGCAACGTGACCTCGCGCGCTTGAGGCATACGGACTACATGCGTTGGTAGCCGTGCCCAATCTCTCTATATATAGAGAGGATCAGGCGAGGGTGGCGGGAAGGCCAGGAACGAACGCTGCGCAACGCCTCTATATATAGGCAGCGGCCACCTTCCCGTCTCTAAGCAAGAAATTGGAGGCGTCTTTGCTTCCGGCGCATGACAGCCCAAAAACTTGTGCTATAGTCTCGCTCCTTCGCAGTTCAGGCAGTTTTTTGAACGGCGGGGCCAAGCAAGCACAACAGGCAAAGCAAGGGCATTCCGGGGCAACCCAGAGAAAACTCAGCCAAGCCTGCCGC
>NZ_JBMGRB010000010.1:0-335403 GCF_049060505.1 Achromobacter marplatensis | reverse complement strand
CAAGGCGTGCGCGAAGCGGTGGTGGCTGCCGTTGAAGGCCCGGGTGGCGGGCAACGCCTGGTGGCCTATGTCGCGCCGGTGGCCGACACCGACAAGCTACGCGCCGCGCTGGTCCGCGAGTTGCCGGATTACATGGTGCCGTCGCGCATCATCGCGCTGGACGCCTTGCCGCTTAGCGCCAACGGCAAGATCGACCGCAAGGCCTTACCGGCCCCGGTGTTCGACGATCAAGCCGACGCCACGCCGCCAGAAGGCCCGACGGAAACCGCCATCGCCGCCATCTGGGCCGACGTGCTGGGCTGCGCCACCGTTGGCCGCGACGCCAACTTCTTTGAACTCGGTGGCGACTCCATTCTTAGCCTGCAGATCGTGGCGCGGCTGCGCCAGGCAGGGTGGGGCATCAACCCCCGCGACGTGTTCGAGCATCAGACCGTTGCAAGACTGGCCCTGGTAGCGACGCTGACGCGCGCAGATGCTCCGGTGGCGGATGAGGTCCCGCAGGGCAAGCTGTTCGACTATCTGGACGACGATGGACTGGCGCGTTGCGGCGTGGACGCGACGGCGTTGGAAGACGTGTATCCGGTATCGCCCGTGCAAGAAGGCATGATCTTCCATTCCCTGGAGTCACCCGGCACGGGCCTGTATGTCAACCAGTTGTCCGTGCCGGTGGGCTATATCGATGTGGCGCGCTTTGCGCAGGCATGGCGGGTCCTGGTAGCGCGTCACCCGGTCCTGCGCACCGGTATTCTGTGGCAGGGCGGCCTGGCGCGGCCGCTGCAACTGGTCTATCGGGAAGTCGACGCCGTCGTGCCCGTGGTCGACTGGCGGGGCCAGGACACGAGCCAGGCGCGCATCGACGCCTATGCCCACGCCGAACTGACGCGCGACTTCGACTATGCGCGCGCGCCGCTGGCCCGCGTGTGCCTGTTGCGGCTGGATGAAGACCGCTATCAACTTGTCTGGACCCAGCACCACGCCTTGATGGACGGATGGAGCGAGTCCCGCCTGATGGGCGAGTGGCTGCGCGCCTACGCGGGGCAGGCGCTTCCCGCCGCGGGGCCAGGCTATGGCGCCTATGTTCGGTGGCTGGCGCGCCAGGACGCCGGGCGCGGCGAGGCTTGGTGGCGCAGCCTGCTGGGCGGGCTGGACGGCCCCACCTTGCTAGCGGCGGCAGGCCGGCCCACGGGGCAGACCGGTTACGCAAAGTGCTATACCCGCCTGGATGCCGCGGCAACGGCCCGGCTCGCGGCCTTCGCGCAACGTCAACGGGTCACGCTCAATACGCTGGTGCAGGGCGCCTGGGCTTTGCTGCTGCAACGCTACACCCGCAAGGACGCCGTGGCGTTCGGCGCGACGGTCGCGGGCCGCCCGCACAGCCTGCCCGGCGTGGAACGCATCATGGGGCTCTTCATCAATACAATCCCAGTGCCGGTCGCGCACCGCCCCGAGCAGCCCGTGGGCGAGTATCTGCGCAGCCTGCAAGCGCTGAACCTTGACCTGCGTGAACACGAACACACGCCGCTCGCCGATATCCAGCGTTGGGCCGGGTCGGCGGGACGTTCGCTGTTCGACAGCATCATCGTTTTCGAAAACCATCCGGTCGATGCGGTGCTGCGCGGCGATGAGCGCTATGGGCTGGACTTCGGCGACGCTGACCGCCAAGGCTTGACGGGCTATGCAATGGACTTGCAGGTGATGTGCGGCGAGACGCTGCAGATTGAATACTGCTACGGCCGCGACGCGTTCGACGGCGGTTTCGTGGAGTCGTTGCGCCAGCACATGGAACAGGCATTGTCGGCCATGGCGGACGATGCCTCGCGCGCGGTCGGCGATCTACCCTGGGTCACGCCCACGCAGCGCGCCGAAGTCTGGGCCTGGGGCGGCCACCGGCGGGGCGAGTGGCCGCGCCAGCCGCATCCGACCGTGCACGCCCGCATCGCGACCCATGCGCGTCGGCGGCCCGATGCGCCCGCCGTCATCATGGGCGCCCGCTGCCTGGACTACGGCGCATTGGATGCCGCGGCCAACCGGCTGGCGCACCGGCTGATCGCCAAGGGCGTGGGTCCGGAAACCCGCGTAGGGGTGCTGATGGAACGCACGCCCGAGGTCTTCGTGGCCTTGCTTGCCGTCTTGAAAGCCGGCGGCTGCTACGTGCCGATGGACCCCGCCTATCCGTCCGAGCGGCTGGGCTTCATGATGGACGACAGCGGCATGGCGCTGCTGCTGTCCCAGACGCGCCTGCTGGCGCGTGACAGTGTGGCTGCCGCGCTGCCTGTCGGGCTGACCGTGCTGGCGTTGGACGCGGAACCCGACGCCACATGGCCCGACTACGATCCGGCAGTGCCGCTGTCGGACCACAATCTGGCCTATCTGATCTACACGTCGGGTTCCACGGGCCGTCCCAAGGGGGTCTGCGTCACGCACGGGCCGCTCAGCATGCATTGCGCGGCGACCGGCCAGATCTATGGCATGGATGAAAATTGGCGCGAGCTGATCTTCATGTCCTTGTCCTTCGACGGCGCGCACGAACGCTGGCTGACGTCGCTGATCACCGGGGCTAGCCTGGTGCTGCGCGACGATGAACTGTGGACGGCGGAACAGACGCTGGGCGTGCTGGCCCGCCACCAGGTAACGCACGCCGCGTTTCCGCCCGCCTACCTGGGCCAGTTGGCCGAGGGCGCGGGGGCCGAGGTGCCGCCCGTCAAACTCTACGTCTATGGCGGCGAGGCGATGCCGCGCGCCACCTATGACAAAGTGCGCCAGGCGCTGCGGCCGCAATGGCTGATCAATGGGTATGGCCCGACCGAGACGGTGGTGACGCCCATGATCTGGAAATCTCGCGGCGACGAGAGCTTCGCCTGCGCCTATGCGCCCATCGGGCGGGTCGTGGGCGACCGCACGCTGTATGTGCTGGATGCGGATATGCAGGTGGTGCCGGTGGGGCATGTGGGCGAACTCTACATCGGCGGCTACGGCTTGGCGCGCGGGTATCTGGGGCGTTCCGGACTGACATCCGAACGATTCGTGGCGGATCCGTTCGGGACGCCGGGCGCGCGGCTGTACCGCAGCGGCGATCTGGTGCGTTGGATGCCCGACGGCAACATCGAGTACGTGGGCCGCGCCGACCATCAGGTCAAGCTGCGGGGGTTCCGCATCGAACTGGGCGAAATCGAAGCCCGGGTGCGCGAATGCCCCGGCGTGCTGGAGGCCGTGATCACCTTGCATCAGGGGCCGACGGGCGCGCAGTTGCTAGCCTATGTGGTGCCGTTGCCTGGCGTGGGCACGCAAGACCTGGCGCGCCACGTGCGCGACTATGCCGCGGCGCATCTGCCGGAACACATGGTGCCGGGGCAGGTGGAACTGCTGTCCGGGTTGCCGCTGCTGCCTAGCGGAAAACTGGACCGCGCGCGTCTGCCGGCGCCTCAAGCGCCTGCGCCCGCCGCGTTGGCGCATGTGGCGCCACGCAATGCGCGCGAAGCGCGTCTGGCCGAGATCTGGGGGCAGGTGTTGCGCGTGGAAAAGGTCGGCGTGACCGATAACTTCTTTGAACTGGGCGGCGACTCCATCCTTAGCCTGCAGCTGGTATCGAAGGTTCGGCAGGCCAATCTGGGACTCAGCTTCAAGCTGCGCGACCTGATGCGCCACCAGACGATCGACGCGCTGCTGGCGCACCTGGACGAGGCGGCGCTTGCCGCGCCCGCGACAACGGCCGCATCGGCGATGCCCTTGACCCTGGCCGCCGGGCCGGCCGCCGCTTCGATAGCCGGGTCCGCGCCGTGCACCCCCATCCAGGCCTGGTTCTTCGAAAGCGATATCCCTTCGCCGCACCATTACAACCAGTCCGTTCTGCTGACGCCCCGCATTCAATTGGATCCGGCCTTGCTGCAGGCGGCCGCCCAGGCCGTGCAGGCGCAGCATCCTGCCTTGCGCACACGATTCCTGCGCGCGGCCGACGGGCAGTGGTCGCAGGCGGCCGACCCCCTGGGCGCGCCCGTGGCTTCGATCGGCATCACGGACGTCGCCAACGCGGACGCCTTGCGCGACCAGGCCACGCACGTGCAGCGCAGCCTGCGCTTTGACCATGGCCCGATATGGCGATTGGCGCTGTTCCGCCTGCCCGATGGCCAGCAACGGCTGTTGGCGGTTGTGCACCATCTGGTGGTCGACGGATATTCCTGGCGCGTGCTGCTGGAAGACCTGCAAACTGCCTACCGGCAATTGGATCTAGGCCAGTCCGTGGCGCTGCCGCCGGCAAGCGC
The DNA here is from genome assembly GCF_049060505.1 of Achromobacter marplatensis. Classification (GTDB taxonomy): domain Bacteria; phylum Pseudomonadota; class Gammaproteobacteria; order Burkholderiales; family Burkholderiaceae_B; genus Achromobacter; species Achromobacter marplatensis_A. The sequence continues at coordinate 331,144 of NZ_JBMGRB010000010.1, read as the reverse complement.
GCCGTTTGCCGATTGGGCGCAACAGCTGCACCGGAGCGTGGCGGCGGGCCGGATCAGCGATCAGGCGGATTATTGGGCCGCGCAGGTCGCCGGCGCCAGCGGCATCCCCCGCGACCATCCCGACGTCGACACGCCCCGCGCCGCGGACGTGCAGGGCATCGACATCGCCCTGGACGCGGAAGATACCCGTGCCTTGCTGCGCGCCGCACAGGGCGTCTATGACGCGTCGATCGACGACTTGCTGCTGACGGCGCTGGGCCGATGCCTGTCGGACTGGGCGGGCGGCGATGTGCTGGTGGACATGGAAGGCCACGGCCGTGAAGGCGACGCGGATGATATCGATCTGAGCCGCAGCGTGGGCTGGTACACCACCGTGTATCCCGTGCGCCTGTCCGGGGCGGGGCTGCCGTTGCGCCAGGCCGTGGCCGCCACGCGGCAGGCTTTGCGCGCCGTGCCCGGCAAGGGCGTGGGGTTCGGCATGCTGAAGTACCTGGGCATGCCCGAGCAGCAGGCCCGCATGCGCCAGGGCGCCGCGCGCGTTACCTTCAACTACATGGGCCAGTTCGATCAGGCGTTCGACGCCGACGCGTTGTACGCGCCGGCCGACGAACACGGTGGCGCCGAGAAGGACGCGGCCGCGCCGTTGGCCAACTGGCTGGAAGTGGTGGGCCGGGTCTATGGCGGCGAACTCTCGTTCAGCTGGCGATTCAGCCGCCGCATGTACCAGGCGGACACCATCGAACGTCTGGCCGCGGGGTTCCGCCGCGAACTGCTGGCGCTGCTGAATGGGAATGCCGCGCCGCCGTCTTCGACCAGGCCGGCCGCAACGCGCTCCACGGCCGCCACGCTGTAAAGCCCGCCGGGCCACAAGGCGAAAAAAAACTCCCCGGCGTTCAGGCACGCCGGGGAGGGTAAACGCAGCTTCTTTCGAAGTGCCGGCTTTGAGCAGAAGGCCGCGTCGGCGCCGCAGCGCCCTAGAAGTCGATCGACGCCGACAGCATCACGGACCGGGGCGAACCCAGGCGCAGATAGCCTTCGGACGCCGACGACCAATAATCCTTGCCAAACACGTTGTTGACCGTCGCGCGCAGCGTGACCGGGTGGTCGAAGGCGCGGGTGGCGTAGCGCATCCCGACGTCCCAACGCGTCCAGCCCGGAATGCGGCGCGTATTCTCCAGATTCTGGTATTGCCAGCTGGTGGACAACGCGCGGGCGGTCAGGGTAAGGCCGGGCGCGAACGACGGGTCCCATTCCATGCCGATGTTGGCCATCCAGCGCGGCACGCCGACGGCGCTGTTGCCTTCGGTGCCGGGGTTGGCGGTGCGGGTCATCGTGGGCTGGATATAGGTAATGCCGCCCAGCAGGCGCACGCCGCGCGCCAGCTCGCCGAAGGCGTTCAGCTCCACGCCACGGTTGCGCTGTTCGCCGCCCATGTCATAACGCGTCACGCCGTCGCTGACCGTCGCCAGCCCGGAGGGCTGCTTGATCTGGAACAGGCCGAGCGTGGTAGTCACGGACCCGAAGTCGACCTTCACGCCGGCTTCGACCTGCTTGGTCTTGATGGGCGCGAAGATCTCGCCGGCGTTGGACGTGCCCGCTGGGGCGATGGGGCCGGTCGTCAAACCTTGGATGTAGTTCGCGTAGAACGACACATCGCGCCACGGCTTGACCACCAGGCCGAAGGCCGGCGTCACGGCCGACTCGTCGTACTTGGAGGTTTCCTGCCCGGTGGCATAGCTGTAGTTGGTCGACTTCACCGTCTGATAGCGGACGCCCGCGGTCAGCTGCACCCGATCATCGGCGAACGACAGCGTGTCGGCTATCGCGATCGTCGGCAACTTCAGCAGCGAGGTGCGGGGCGGCGAGCTCGACAACCCGTCGATGTTCGGCTTGGGGATTTCGGCCGGGTCGTACAGGTTCGACGGCGACAGGCCAAAGATGTAGTAATCGTAGTAGCCCGCGCGCTGCTCGAAGGTTGAATAGCTCAGGCTGACTTCATGCTTGACCGACCCCGTATTGAAGTTGCCGCGCGCGCCCCACACGCTGGAGACGTTCTGCTCCCAGCTGGGCCAGTAGTACGGACGCATCAGCAGTTCGCCTTCGGAGCCCACCACGATGGGGTCCGCGTACAGATAGCGGTTGTTGCTGCGCCGGTAGCCCACGCCGCCGAAGACGGTCAATTGCGGCGTGATGTCGTATTCCGCGCGTAGCACGCCATAGTTGTCGCGCGACTTGGAATAGCCCCAATCGGGGGAATAGCCCTTGGATGCGTCCGGCGCGCGCGGCACCGGCAGGTTGTCGCCGAAGATCAGCACGCCGGAATCGCCAGGCGCGTCGATATTGTTGGTCTGGTGGCCGGCGTCCAGCGAAACGCGCAACTTGTCGCCGCGATAGTCCAGCCCGACGACGGCCGTTCCCATCTGGTTGGACTGGTTCTCCACGGCCGTGTCGCCGTCGCGGTACGAGCCGTTGAAGCGGATGCCGAATTCATTGTTCTCACCGACGCGCCGGCCCATGTCGAGCACGCCGCCAAAGCGGGAATCGGACTGGTAGGTGGCAGTCAGGCGGGTCAGCGGTTCGTCGCCGGCGCGCTTGGGTACGACGTTGATACCGCCGCCGACGCTGCCCCGGGGGCTCATGCCGTTCAAGAGGGCGGTAGGGCCCTTCAGCACTTCGACCCGCTCCACGCCGTCCATCGCGATCGTGCGCAACGGCAGCATGCCGTACAGCCCGTTGAAGGACACGTCCTGGTTGCGCACGGGGAAACCGCGGATTTGGAATTCGTCGCCCGTGCCGGCCACGGAACCCTGGCCGTCATTCACGGTGCGCACCGATGCGTCGTTGGCCAGCACGTCGGCGATGGTGTTGGCCTGCTGGTTCTGGATCAGTTCGGACGTGTAGCTGGCAATATTGAACGGCGTGTCCATCAGGTCGCGTTCGCCCAACAGGCCCACCCGGCCGCCACGGGCGACCTGGCCGCCCGCGTAGGGCTCGGACAATTGCGAGCGGCCTGTCACCAGGACGGGGGCCAGCGTGGTCACCGCAGGGCCCTGGTCCGGCGCCGTCACCGCGAAGCCGCCGCCGGGGGTGGCGGCGCTGGACAGCCCGGACCCCGCCAGCAGCCGCGACAGCGCGTCCTGGACCGTCATGCGGCCCGAGACGGCGGGCGCATTGTGCGCGGTCACGCGCGCGCCGCCCGCCATGATGGGCGTGTTGGTCTGCCGCGAGAGCGCGGTCAGCGCCGTGTTCAGGGGCTGCGCGGCCAGGTTGATGCTGTAGAGCCGTTCGGACTGGGCCTGGGCCTGGGCGCCGGTGGGCGTGGCCGCCAAAGGCAGGCCGAGTGCGCCCGCCAGGGCCAGGGCCAGCGCAGACCGGCGAATACCGGATTGGTGCATTTCAACTCCGTCTATCGAGAAAATCGTCGCCCCCGTGGGCGGCCTATCGATACAGAAGACGGATGAGGCGCCGAAACGGATACACCCCTGGCGAAAATAATTTCAGCGCAACCGCAACACCACATCGCCGTTGGCGCGGGTTTCCGACCGAAGCGGCAGGATCGCCTCAAGCAGGGCCTGCGCGGTGTCGGCATCCGCGCTACGGAAACGCCCGGTCAGACGCAGGCCGTTAACGGCCGGGCTGGCGGTGGTCAGGGGCCGCGTGCGGAAGGCGTTGATCGTGGGCAGGGCCTCATCCAGCCGCTGGTTGTCGAACCAGAGCCAGCCGTTGCGCCAAGCGGCTACGCTTTCCGGGTCGATGCGCCGGATGGGCTCGACATTGCCATTGCGCCAGCTGACGGCCGTGTGGGCGCGCAGATCCAGCGGAGGGCTGCCGCGCTTGACGGTATACCAATGGTCGGCGGGCGATGCGGGGTGGAAGCGGACGTGGCCCTCTTCGACGGCCAGCGATAGGGTGTCGCCGCGGTGGCTGACGGTGAATACGGTGCCCACGACCTCGACCTCGCCGCCCCGGGTACGCACCCGGAACGGGCGTGCCGCGTCGGGCGTCACGGTAAACAACGCTTCGCCGTGGCTAAGTTCCACCACGCGTTCGTGCCGGTAGAGGCTGACGGCCAGGCGCGTCTGGGCGCTAAGGTCGATCCGCGTGCCCAAGCCGCCGCCCTGGGCGCGGTCAGGTACTTGCGCCTGGGAGAGCTGCCCCAAGCCGGTTTCATAAGACGCCTGGTACAGGGGCTGGCGCCAATACCAGCCCGTGCCAAGCAACGCCGTACAGGCGCCCGCCGCGCCCCAGCCCAGCAGCGCACGGCGCGATATCCCGCGGGCCGCGGCAGGGGGAATTTCCTGGTGAAAGTGCTCGCGCATTTCCGGCGCGACCACGCCCAGCAGCTTCCAGCGCCGCACCGCCTCGAGGTAGGCGGTTTCGTGCCGGGGCGTGCGCGTGCGCCACGCCGCCAGCCGCGAGGCGGCCTGGCGCGCGGCGCGCTCTGTTGCGATTTCCGAAGTGGCGATCAGGCTGAGCGCCTGGTCGATGAGTCCCTCGTCGGGTACTTGCTGCATGATTGTCAGTTGCCGTCGTCCGTGACCAGATCGTACTCGGTTTGCGGGCGGTCGCTGGCGCCGGCGGGGCCGGTGTCCAGGTGCAGATTGCGCAGGGCGCGCGAGCAATCCAGCGTGCCGCGCACCAGGTGCTTGGCCACGGCGGCTTCCGTGATGCCCAGCTGTTGCGCGATTTCGGCACGGCTGTGGCCATAGGCGCGGTAAAGCAGGAATACCTGCATGCGCCGCGCCGGCAGGGACGCCAGCACCTCGGCCACGCGTTCAGCCATCTGCCGTTGCGACACGATCTGCTCCGACGACGGCGCCGTCTGTTCCGCTTCAAGCGGCGCGTGCTCGGTCAGCCAGGTCTGGGCGACCTTGCGGCGGCGCGCTTCGTCGATGCAAAGATTGTGCGCGATGCGAAACAGCAGGCCGCGCGATGATTCGATGCCGGGGCCGTTCTTGCGGGCCTCGTCCAGGCCGCTGGCGTAGGCGCGTTCGAAGCTGGTCTGGGCAATGTCGGCGGCGTCGTCCGGGTTGCGCAGCTGGTAGCTCAGGTGGCGGTATAAATCGCGGTAGTGGCTGAGCAGGTCGTCGACGAACTCGCGCACCGCCGAGGCGGTGGCGGTCCGTTTTGCGGCACGGTTCGGGGAGGGCGCTGACATTGGGGCAAGGAAAACGCCGCCCCGGCCAGCGGAGCGAGAGTAGGGGTCATATTCAAGAATGATTCCCATTATTATTTTTTACTCCGAGCCATGCAAGCAATCGTTTACCCTCAGGTCCCGATCAGGACCGAATGCAGCGCGCGCGCCACATCCATGCGCACCTGCCCGGTGTCCGGCGCAACGTCCGCCAGGCGGGCAAAGTCATGGATCATGCCCGGATACACCCGCAGGTCCACGGGAACGCCCGCCTCTCGCAGGCGGCGTGCGTAGGCTTGGCCTTCGTCGTGCAAGGGGTCGAATTCCGGCAGCGCCACCAGCGCGGGAGCCAGCCCGCGCAGGTCGGGCGCCTCCAGCGGCGCGAAGCGCCAGTCGTGGCGGTCGGCGTCATCGCGCAGGTAGTTGGCGAACATCCATTGCAGCGTGTCGCCTTCCAGCAAGTGCCCTTCGGCATAGCGCCGGTGCGACCCGGAGTCCTGGCGGGCGCTGGTGCAGGGGTACAGCAGCACTTGCAACAGCGGCTGGGGCTGACCGGCGTCGCGAATCGCCAGGCACAAGGCCGTGGCCAGCGTGCCGCCCGCGCTGTCGCCGCCCACCGCCATGCGCAAGGCGTTCACACCCAGCGCCGACGCCTGCCCGCGCAGCCAGGCATGGCTGTCCACAGCGTCCTCGAAGGCGGTGGGAAAGCGGTGTTCGGGCGCCAGCCGATAGGCCACCGCCAGCACCGCGCAGCCGCTGCGCAGCGCCAGATCGCGGCAAAGGGCGTCATGGGATTCCAGGCCGCCCACGCAGTAGCCGCCGCCATGAAAGTACAACAGCACCGGACGGACCCCGCCCGCGTGCCGGTAGAGCCGGGCGTCGATGCGCGCGCCGTCGCGCACGGGGATTTCCAGGTCCCGGATATCGTCCAGGTCGACGGGGCTGCTGTCCAGCATCCGCGCGCTCTGGTCGTAGTCCTGCCGCGCCTGGCTGGCGCTCATTGCGTGCATGGGCGGACGGCCCTGGTCGCGGCCCGCCTGGACCAGGTCAAGAAAGGCTTCGATGTCGGGGTGCAGCGGCATGGGGTATCAGTGGGGTAGGACGGCTTGGGTGGCCTGGGCCAACGCGGCGGCCAGGATGTCGCAGACCAGGTCGAGTTCGGCGGCGGTGATGATCAGCGGCGGCAGCAGGCGCAGCACGCTGCCGTGGCGTCCGCCCAACTCCAGGATCAAGCCATGGCGCAGGCACGCCGCCTGCACCGCGCTGGCCAACGCCGGCGCGGCGGGCGGAAATCCCAGCGTATCGGTCCCGCCGTCGGGATCGATCAGTTCCACGCCCGCCATCAGGCCGCGTCCGCGGATGTCGCCGATGCACGGGAACACCGTCTGCAACGCCGTCAGCCGGCGGCGCAGATGCACGCCCAGCTCGGCGGCCCGGTCGGTCAGGCCGTCCGCGCGGATTACGCCGAGCGTGGCCGACCCCGCTGCCATGGCCAATTGGTTGCCGCGGAACGTCCCGGCATGTGAACCCGGCCGCCATTGGTCCAGGTCGCCTCGATAGATCACGACCGACATCGGCAGGCCGCCGCCGATCGCCTTGGACAGCACCAGCACGTCGGGCAGGATGCCGGCATGCTCGAACGCGTACAGCTTGCCCGTGCGGCCCAGCCCGGTCTGGACTTCATCGATGATCAGCGGCGTGCCGGATGCGGTCGCCAGGTGGCGCAGGCCGCGCGTCCAGGCGTCTGGCGCGCAGACCACGCCGCCTTCGCCCTGGATCAATTCGGCCACGATGCCGGCGGGCGCGGGCACGCCGCTTTCCGGGTCGTGCAGGACGGTGCGCAGATACTGCAGCCCCGCCTGGGCGCCGGCGTCTCCGCCCAGACCGAACGGGCAGCGGTAGTCATAGGGGTAGGGCATGAACTGCACGTTGGACAGGGTGCCGTGCAGCGCGGCCTTGGGCCCCAGGTTGCCCATCAGGTTGAGCGCGCCCTGGGTCATGCCGTGATAGGCGCCATGAAACGCCAACACGGTGCTGCGGCCGGTGCTGATGCGGGCAAGCTTCAAAGCCGCTTCGATCGCGTCCGCGCCGGTCGGGCCGCAAAACTGGATCTTGGCGCCGCGCACGAAATCAGCGGGCAGCGAGTCGAACAGGTCCTGCACATAGCGGTCCTTGACCGGCGTGGTCAGGTCCAGCGTATGCAGCGGCAGGCCGTCGTCCAGCACCTGCTGGATCGCCGCCCGCACCGCCGGGTGGTTGTGCCCCAGCGCCAGGGTGCCGGCGCCGGCCAGGCAATCCAGGAACACGCGGCCTTCCACATCTTCGACATACACGCCCGCCGCGCGCCGCAGCGCCAGCGGAATGCGGCGGGGGTAGCTGCGCGCATTGGACTCCTGTTCGCTCTGGCGCTGCAGCAGCGCGTTAGGCGTCAGGCTATAGGGCTGGCTCAGGGCCTGGTGGCGCCGGGCCAGTTCGTTGGCGGATTCAAGCGAGGGCAGGGAAGTAACCGGTAGGCTGGACATGTCTGGGCTCCGCGGAAGTCGGAAAAGTCAGTGCGTGGCCAGGGCGGGCGCGCTGCGCGCCGCGTCGTGGCCCTGACGGGCAAGGGCGGCATCCAGCGCGCGGCTGATTTCCGCCGTGCGCACCGATGTGATCGACAACAAGGTGTCGGACAGGCCATGCGTGGGCTCGCAGCACCCTTGCAGGTAGATCGCCGGCAGGAAATCGGGGCCGGTGCGGATGCGGTAGTGGCGGTCGACATCGAAGTCTCCCAGGTACGCCGCCATCGGTGCCAGCAGGCGTTGATGGGTGACGCGCTGATAGCCCGTGGCCAGCACGATGGCCTGGTAGCAGGCGGTGTCGGTCACGCCGCGGTCCAGGTCCTCCAGCGTCAGGCAAATGCCCTGATCGGTCGCCAGCACGCGTTTCACATCGTGCCGGCGCAGGAACCGATGCTTGTGGTCGCCCGACACCTTCTGGCGGTAGAGCACTTCGTAGATGGCCTGGATCAGGTCCAGGTCCGGCGCGGCGTAATTGGTGTTCATGAACTCCTGGATCAACGCGGCGCGTTCGCGCGCGTCATGGCCATAGACATAGTCGGTGTATTCGGGGTTGAAGATCTCGTTGACGAATGGGCTATCGTCGGACGGCTTGATCGAACGCGCCCGCGTGATCAGGTCCACCGACGCCCGGCCCCGGCTATGCAAGTCAAGGAAGATCTCGGCCGCGCTCTGGCCCGCGCCGATCACCGCGATGTTGCGCGCCCCGCCATGTTCGCGGATGGCGTCCAGATAGCGGCTGCTGTGGAAGACGCGGGCGTCGTCGCGGAAGGGCAGGAAGGCGTCGGGCACGTTGGCGGTGCCGCCCACGCTGATCACCAGCGACAGGGTCCTGCGTTCCGTCACGCTGCCGTCTGCCGCGCGGGCGCGGACCCGCAACGCCTGCACGCGGTCCTGGTGGATCTCGGGCACCACCTCCAGCACGTCCTCGCCGTAGGCGCATTGGTCCGTGAAGTGGCCCGCCGCCCATGACAGATAGTCGTTGAACTCGTGCCGGCTGGGGAAGAACGTCTTCAGATTGATGAAGTCCTGCAGCCGGTTTTTTTCGTGCAGGTAATTCAGGAACGTGTAGCGGCTTGACGGGTTGCGCGGCGTCGCCAGATCTTTCAAAAAGGAGATCTGCATATGCGCGTGGTCCAGCAGCATGTGCGGGTGCCAGGCGAAGCTCGGCTGGCGTTCGATGAACAAGGCATCGATGTCGCGTCCGCCGCTTTGCCCCTGTTCTTCCAGCGCGATCGCCAGGGCGACGTTCGACGGGCCGAATCCAATACCGATCAGGTCATAAGTGTGCATGATGAGTCCGAAGTGAGAATCAGGAAGCGGACGAGGCGGGCGCTTCGGGCGCGCGCAGCCAGGCCGCATCGTCGAAAAAGCGCTCGCGCAAAAGCATGCCCAGCGCCGCCCGCTTGTGCGGAAAATCGAATTCCTTAAGGATCGCGTAGCCGCCTTTCAGCAGGTTGCGCCGCATCTTGTGGTTGTCGGCGCGCGGCTCTATCACCAATCGCGTGGTGCGCGGGTCGTCCAGAAACAGGTAATGCGCCACGCTGGGCTGCCAGGCGGTCACGAACGGACGGCCGCGGCAATCCGCCTCGCCAATCAGCACATGCCAGCCGCGGTCATAGTCGCGGGCGTCGTAGTACGGCGCGATGCGGTCTTCCTTGGCCCAGTAGGTTTCGACATAGCCGAATGCGCGGCCGTCCAGGCGCAGGATCAGCGGGTCGACGCGGGGGTCTGCCAGCAAGCCTTCGATATACGCCCGCTGCTTGTCCAGGCTGCCTTCCTCCTGCCAGAAATGCGCCACCACGGGATCATTCATCCAGCGGTGCAGGGCGGGCAAATCCGCTTTCAGATCGAACGCGGTCAGGCTTAACGTCTTGCCCAGCCAGGGGATGTGGCGCGCATAGACTTCGCCCTGTGGCCGCTTGGGCCGCGCCGGATGCCGCCTGCCGTGGCTCATCGTCCAGCGTTGCGCATAGGGCGGGTGGGGCTGGGCCAGCCACGGCTCGGGTTGTTGCAGCAGCCCGGTGCGCAGGACGGCCACGCGGCCGTCCTCGGCCACCGCGGCGCCACGGGCGGCCAACGATTCGCTCCAGGCGGCGGGCGCCTCCAGCGCCAGTCGGTCGTTGCGCGGATGGAAAGCGAACGCTGCGGCCAGCACGGCCCAGCCATCATCCGCGATCGCCTGGCCGTCGCGCCAGCGCAAGGCCGGCATGTCCGCGCCAGCGCGCAAGTCCCATCGGCTGTGGATCCGGCCGTCGGGGCCGGTCACCGCCAAGGCGCCAGCGTGGTTCTCAATGCGCCAGTCGCGCCCGGCGATTCGCACGGCATGGGCCAGCGGCCCGTCTATCGGAGCATCCATGTGGGGCAAGCTCTTGTCTCAGCAGGTTCCGGCGCAGGGCGCGCCGAGGCAGTCGTGAACGGACCTCGGGGCGAACGCGCCGCCTTGGGTCTTCCCCTAACTGACGAATCACGGCGGCGCATGTTTAGGCCGGCAACGAAATATCTTTCACGCCAGCGGCGTCGCCCGGCGCAAGCTGCCGGGGCAAAGGGCAGGCCGCGCATTGGGTCTGGCCCGGCAGCAGGTAGTACAGGCAACACTCCCGATACACCGGCCCCGGTGCGTGGGCAGGCGGTATGCGCGCCGGCAGGCACAAAGGGTTGGCGCGGCCGTCCCCGGACCAGGACGCGGTCTCCAACAGCAGGCGTCGGTCCTCGGCGACATCGCAGCCCATGGCACGCAAGGCGTCGAATAAGGCGTCCAGATACCGCACCGCGCCGGCCCACACGACTTTGCGCGGCAGGCGGCTGGCCGCATGGATGCCGTCGGCCAGCGGTAGCAAGTGTTCCCACACCAATGCGCCGTAGCGCTCCCTGGTATCGGCGTCCGGTTGTGCCGGGCCCAGTTCCGCCACGATGAACGCCACGGGCGTGTTGGCGCCATCCAGCATCAACCGCATCGCGGCCGCAGCGCACGGCACCTCGCGGCGGGCGCCGGTGGCGGCGGCAACGGCAGGCGCCAACAACGCCCACAGATACTGCAGCGTCCAGGCCGAGGCGGCGGCGCGCGCATCGGCGCCCGGCCATTGCGTTGCCCGGTAGCGCTCCAGCGTCTGACGCAGGCGGGCCGTGTCATCCAGCAGCGCACGGGCTGGCGGGCCGCCCGCGGCGCCCAACCGGAGCGATTGCCCATGGCTACGCCATTCCCCGGGGAAGTAGGGGGCCAGGAAGGGGATCATGGCGCCCCCCGAAGCCACCCGCGCGGCGGCGAGGCGGCGTCCGCATAGAAGACCGTCGACATAACCCATAGACGAATGAGGCTGCTGGAATTTCAGTCGCGGTGCGGCGCCGCGCGGGATGCTCGCAACAGTGCGGACTAAATTTTCCGCGCGCTGCTTCGTCTATTGCTCATACCGATACTTGTCATCGAGGTGCCTGTGCTTTCGTATCTGATTGCCCAGTCGCGCGCGCTGTTTACGGCCGCGACGCTTACCAGCGTCGTGTCCGGCGCTTGCGGCGTGTTGCTCATCGCGCAGATCAATCTGGCGCTGACCGCCGACGCCGCCCAACGGGCAGGGCACTGGCGCATCTTCGCGGGTGTCGCCGTCCTGTCGCTACTGGCGAACATGGTGTCGGCCGTGCTGTTCGAAAGACTCAGCCAACGCGCCCACGCGGCGCTGCGCGGCTATGTGTCCAACCGGGTGCTGGAAGCGGACTTCCGCGGCCTGGAGCAAACCGGGGCTGCGCGCATCCAGTCGGCGCTATCCGAGCACAGCGCCAATGTGGCGCAGTTTTTTGTCAGCCTGCCCGCCATCCTGACCAATGCCGTCGTGGTGACGGGCTGCCTGGTGTACATGGCCATGCTGTCCTGGCAGGTATTCGTGTTCGCCCTGGGCGCGATCGGCCTGGGTTCGCTGGGCTACCACTTCGCCCACCTGCGGGCCATCAAGCACCTGAACCTGGCCGCCGGCGAGCAAGACCGGCTCTTCGGTCATTTCCGCGCGCTGACCGACGGCGCGAAGGAACTACGCCTTAACCGGAGCAAGCGCGACGCGTTTGCCGATCAGGTGCTGGGGCAGGCGATCGAGACGGTGCGGCGCGAGCGCGCGCTAGGCATGTCGATCTTCGTCACGGCTTCGTCCTGGGGCAATTTCCTGATCTACGCCTTCATCGGACTGGTGCTGTTTGCGCTGGTGGGCGACGCGGAGGGTTCCACGCGGGTGATGACGGGCTTTGCGCTGATATTCGTCTACATGGTCGCGCCGCTGGAGGTGCTGCTGATGAACATTCCGCGCGCGAATCTGGCGCAAGTGTCGGCCCGGCAAATACAGTCCATCGTCGATCAATTGCCCGCCTCGCCCGCGGCGCCCGCCCAGAACGCCCCCGAGCCGCTGCGTGAACTGGCCTTGCTCGGCGTCACGCATCGCTATTACCACGAGCAAAGTGATGATTTCTTCACGCTGGGCCCGATCGACCTGCGCTTTCGCGCAAGCGAAATCGTCTTCCTGGTGGGGGGCAATGGCAGCGGCAAGACGACGTTGGCCAAATTGCTGGTGGGGCTGTATGCGCCCGAAGGCGGCGCCGTCACGCTCAATGGCCGCCCCATCCAGGATGCCGACCGCGATAACTACCGCCAATATTTCACCGCCATATTTTCCGACTTCCATTTGTTCGACCGCCTGCTGGAAACCGGCCGCGCGGACCTGGACAACGAAGGCAATCGGCTGATCGAACGCCTGCATCTGCAGCACAAGGTGCAGGTGCGCGACGGCGCCTTCACCACGCGCGCGCTGTCGCAAGGGCAGCGCAAGCGCCTGGCGCTGGTGGTGGCGTATCTGGAAGACCGGCCGTTCCTGATCTTCGACGAATGGGCCGCCGACCAGGACCCGATCTTCAAAGACGTGTTCTATCGGGAGGTCCTGCCCGAGTTGCGAGCCATGGGCAAGACCGTGTTGGTGATCTCCCACGACGATCGCTATTTCCATCTTGCGGACCGTCTGCTGCATATGGAAAACGGCCGCTTGCGGCCATCCCCCACCTCTCAGTCCCAGTCGGCGGGCGAAGCGTTTGCCGACGCGCTGCCGGCCTGAGCGCCGCACGCTGCGCGACCCCGTCCGGCGTTCTGCCGGGCGGTGAAAGATGTAACTTTTTGCCCCGAATCTGCATCGCGTAAAGCGCCATCGTTACTCTAAACGCCGGAATCGGAATGATAACCAATTCTATTTATATTCGTTTCAGAAAGAGGTACGCTTCATGAATGTCGAACTCTTGAATCCGGATATCCATAGCACCTTCCTGGCGTACCGAACGAAGCTGCGCCAGGCGGCCTTGAAAATTCTGGGATCACGCGAGCAGGCGGAGGATGTGGTCCAAGAGGTCTATCTGAAAATCGTGGAAGCGACCAGCACGTTCAATGTGCGCCAGCCGGTGGCCTACCTGTATCAGACTGTCCGCAATCTATCGATCGATCACCATCGCCGGGCGCAGCTTGAATCGCATATCTTTTCGGAAGAGGATGGGGCGGAAGTCTCGAACGGCACGCACACGCCGGAGCGTATCGCCATCGCGCGGCAGAACCTGCGCCGGATCGTCGCCACGCTGGACCTGTTACCGGAACGGACGCGCACCGCGTTCGAACTCTATCACTTGTCGGGCCACACGCAGCGGGACATTGCCGCCATGCTCGGCGTATCGACAACGCTCGTGAATTTCATGTTGCGCGACGCCGGCTTGGCGCTGGAAGAATGCCGCGCGCAGATGCTGCGCGACGATTGAGGAACAAAAGAGGTCGTCCCGGGCCGGCCGTGCGGCGCGGCCCTTGTAAAACGGCCCTTGGTTCAGGTCCGCTGGGAGTCCAGCAGTTCCTGGTTCTTCTCGACGTCCTGGGCCTTGGCATAGCTTTCGGCCAGCAGTTGATAGGACGGGAAGATCGCGCCGTACAGTTCAGCCCATTGCGCCGCGTCCTCACGGTGCCAGGTGCGCTGCAGTTCGGAAGCCACGGCGGCGGTATCCATCGGCACGACGCCGGCTTGAACGACCCGGGCCATGGTGATTTCCTGCGCCATCTTGGAATACGTGCCCGACGCGTCGATCACGGCGAACACCTGGAAGCCTTCGTTGACCGCGGCAATGCTCGGGAACGCCATGCACACGCTGGTGATGGTGCCGGCGATGATCAGCTGCTTACGGCCAGTGGCCTTCACGGCCGCCACGAATTCCGGGTTGTCCCACGCATTGATTTCCCCACGACGCGCAACATACTTGGCATGGGGTGCGTTCTGGTGGATTTCCGGAATGAGGGGGCCGTTAGGGCCTTGCGGCACGGAAGCCGTGGTGATGACGGGCATTTTGGTCAGCGTGGCCATCTTCGCCAAGGCGCCGGCATGCGAGCGCACCGTCGTGAAGGGCATGTCGCCGATCGTCTGGAACAACCCGCTTTGGTGGTCGATCAGCAGCATGGCGGCCTGATCCGGGTCGATGACGGGGCGGGCGCCGTTGAAATTTGCTGGGGTGCTCATGGAGGGGACTCCCTGGAAGAATCGATAGGGGGGCAAGTACCCTGCGATGGCTGACATTCGTGCCCGCCACCCGGATAGTTGCTGGGATTAACAATAGGCGAAGAACCGCGGGCGCGGTAGTTCTCGAATTTCGCCAGCAGTGTTCTGGAAATGGGACGATGAAGGGCGAATCAACGTCCCGTGGAATAGGTAAGCCTTACTGCGCCGCCAGCCGCACCGCCCCACATGGATCTTCATGTCGGGACCTTGAGAAAGCAGGGATAGGCGGGGAACACGCGGCACGGCTCAATGACGCGCGTACAGCGTCACGACGCAAGCGCCGCCCAAACCCAGGTTGTGCTGTAGCGCGACCCGGACGTTTTCCACTTGGCGGGGCCCGCAGACGCCGCGCAGCTGGCTGACCAGTTCGAAGCACTGCGCAAGGCCGGTGGCGCCCAAGGGATGACCCTTGGCAAGCAGTCCCCCGGACGGGTTGACCACATACTTGCCGCCATAGGTGTTGTCGCCGTTTTCCACCAGCCTTTCGGCCATGCCGGGGCGGCACAGGCTTAAGGCTTCGTAGCTGATCAATTCGTTGTGGGCAAAGCAATCGTGCAGCTCCAAGACGTCAACGTCTTCTGGGCCATAGCCCGAACGCTGGTAGGCAAGCGCCGCGGCCTGCTCGGTCATCTCGATGCCCACCAGCCGCCGCATGTCCCGCGCCTCGAAGGTTTGAGGGGTATCGGTGGCCATGCCTTGTCCGGCGATGCGGACCCGGGCGTTCGACAAGCCGTGGCGGGCCGCGAAGGCCGGCGAACAAAGCACCGCGGCGGCCGCG
Organism: Achromobacter marplatensis; assembly: GCF_049060505.1. Lineage (GTDB taxonomy): Bacteria > Pseudomonadota > Gammaproteobacteria > Burkholderiales > Burkholderiaceae_B > Achromobacter > Achromobacter marplatensis_A. The sequence continues at coordinate 316,120 of NZ_JBMGRB010000010.1, read as the reverse complement.
CCGCAGGTGGGCGGGCAGGCCATCAGGCGCGTCATGACGCCTTCCCAGACCATGGGGGAGGCCATCACGTCTTCCGGCGTCAGCACCGTGCGCAACACCGCGCGCCCATTTTGTTCCGCATGCCGGCTGGCCTTGGCCCGGATTTTGGCGAAGGTCTCGACTCGCGTGCCGTATTCGCGCATGTGGGCCAGGCCCGCGCCGCCAAAGTAGCGCAGGGCCAGCGGAAGTTCTGGCATGCCGACGAGGTCCGCGGTGAGCTCGTCGAACTTATCGAAGGGAGTTGGCCGGTCGTCGAACTGGGCGGCGATGGCGCCGGGCCGCATCTGCTCGAAGCCAAAGGCCAGCACGCATTCGGCGCTGCCGGACGCGACGGCTTGGCGCGCCAGGTACAGCGCCGTGGAACCGGTGGCGCAGTTATTGTTCACGTTGAATACGGGAATGCCGGTCATGCCGATCTGGTACAGCACGCGTTGGCCGGCGGTCGAGTCGCCATACACGTAGCCGGCGTAGGCTTGTTCGATGGCGCCATAAGGCAGACCGGCATCGGTCAGGGCGTCTTGGATGGCCGCTTGGCCCAGCTCAAGGTAGGAGGGCGACTGGGCCGGTTTGCAAAAGGGCGTCATGCCGATACCGGCAACTAGGACGTGATGGGACATGGCGTCTCCGTTTGGTCTGGAAAGTGGTGCGACTTCCGCAGACTAGTGATAAACCCATCCCCGTTCCCCCCCCGTATCGGGGAGGGACGTGGCATCCTGCTGACCTAGAATCCTGGCAATGGAGGCAAGGACCAATGCGTCCCGACGACACACTCCCGGTTGGAACCAAAGGCGCTGTCAGTGGCCAGAATCTGCTGCCTCGCGGCCGTCTGTTGGACAAGCTGATCGAGGCCAGAGGGAAAACCCTGATGGTGATCCAGGGGCCGGCCGGGTCGGGCAAGACCGCGCTGGGCGAGCAATGGCGCAGCGCGATGCTTGCCCTGGGCTATGACTTCGCCTGGTCGGCGCTGCCTCCTGAATACGTCGAGCCAGGCCATCTGCTGGAGGGCCTGTTCGCCAGCCTGGACCGCATCGACCCGGCGCTTGGCCGTGAAGCGGCGTTCATTCTGAACCGCGACGGCGCGCTTGTGTCGGCCGACGCCGTGGCCATCGCGTTGATCCTTGCCGCGCAACGCCATGCCAAGGAACTCTACCTGCTGGTGGACGACTACCAAAGCGTGTCCGACCCGGTCGGCCACCAGTTCTTCCAGACACTGGTCGATTTCGCGCCGCCGAATCTACACCTGGCCTTGTTGTCGCGTAGCGCGCCCGGCTTGTCGCTGGCCCGGCTGCGAGACAAAGACCAAGTGGCCGAATTCGGCTTCGACGCGCTGCGGTTTTCGTTCTCGGAGGTCGAGCAGTACCTGAAGCACCGCCATCCCCAGGCTGAAAAGCGCACGGCGCGGCTGCTTTATGACCTGACGGACGGCTGGATCGCCGGGCTGCAGCTGGCGGCGATCCCGTTGGACGCGTCGGCCTCCACCGCGGCGGCGCAAGCCAGCCTTCAGAACGCCGCCGATTTCGCTGCTTTTTTCAATCGGCATGTGTTCGCAATGATGGACGAGGGCTTGCTGGCCGACATGACGCGCCTGTCCGCCCCCAAGCAGTTTTGCGCGTCGCTGTGCGCGGTGTTGTTCGGCCCCGCGCACGGGCAGGCGCTGCTGGCGCGCTTGCACCGCGAGAACCTCTTCCTGATGTCCTCCGATGGCGATGGGCGGGAAAGCTGGCATCGATTCCACCCGCTGCTGCGCGAATTGCTGATGGAGCGATTCCGGAACTTGCCGCCGTCGGAGCAGGTCGACACGCACCACGCGTTGGCGGACTGGTTCGGTGAACATGGCCAACTTCAAGAGGCGGTGTCCCATGCGCTTAGCGCCGGGCGCGAAGACCGCGCCGCGTTCTGGCTGGAACGCGATGCGCCCGCTTTGTTTCTACGCGGGAAGATGCGCAGCCTGGTGAGCGCAGTTGCGCTGTTGCCGCTAGCCGCGCGCCGGGGCAGCCCGGCCCTGCGGGTCTGGGAGGCGTGGGCCCACCTGTGCTACCGGCGGTTTGCCGAATGCCGCGCAAGCGTCGCCGAACTTGAGGCCGCGCTGGCCCCCGACGATACCGCCTCGCGGGCACATTTGACCCTGCTGAAGGGCTCCTTGGCGGTGCAGGAGGATGACACGGATGGGGCCGCGGCGATGCTGGCGGAAGTCGAGGCACTGTCGGGCGGCTCGGACGCCATTCTCATCGGCGGGCGCCGCAATATCCTTAGTTGGCTATACGCCCACCAAGGCAAGTTCGAGCGGGCGCGCGTGCTCCAGCAAGGCGCGCGCCCAGTGCTGGACGACGGCGCCGTGTTGCTGGATTCCGCGTTTGGCGCCCTGACCGGGCAGTGCATTGCAGGTTTCACCTATTTGCAGCAGGGGAATATGCGCAGCGCCGAACAAGTATTGCGCGCGGCGCTGGAAGAGGCCGAAGGCAGCCTGGGCATGATCAGCGACCCGGCGTGCATTGCGGCCGGATACCTGGGCGACGTGCTGTACGAGGTCAACGACATCGAAACCGCGCGTTCGATGCTTGAATTGCGCATCGACTTGATCGAACGCGTGTCGCTGCCCGACTCCCTGCTGCGCATCGGGGTCGTCCTGGCGCGCATCTATGCTCGGGAAGGCAGCTATCGCGAGGCGCTATCCCATCTGGACCGACTGGACGAACAGGCCGCCGAACGCGGGCTGGAACGCGCGCTTGTGCATAGTCTGGCCGAGCGTTGCCGGGTGTTGTGCCTGGCAGGCGACATGAACGGCGCCGAAGAGTACCTGGCCCAGTTAACGTTCATGACGAAACGCCACGGCGCCAACCCGGTCGGTTCCAAACGGCCCTTCGGGATGCTGCTGGCCATGGCCCGCACACGGTGGCTGGTCGCCGCGGGCCGCCTGGACGAGGCCCTGCGCCAGGCGCAGGACGCCTGCCGGCTGGCCGGCACGTTGGGGTTCGGGCGGATCGGGATACAAATGCGTAGCCAAGCCGCCTTGCTGCTGGCGCAAGGCGACAAGCCGGACGAGGCGCTGCCGCTGATGGCCCAGGCGATGCACGACACCCAGGAACTGGGTTGCATGCGCGTCTTGATGGACTACGGCCCCGCCTTGCAAACCTTGGGCGACCGTGTGGCGCGGGCCGATCTGCTTAGCCCGGTCGCCGCGTTCTACTGGCAGCGCTTGAAGGCGGCTGCCGTCGAGACCGATATCCGGGTGCCGACGCGCGACGCCCCGGCGCAGATCGAGACACTCAGTGCGCGCGAGTTCGATGTTCTTCAGGCATTGGCCTGTGCGATGCCGAACAAGCGCATTGCCCGTGTGCTCGGGATTTCGCCTGAAACGGTCAAATGGCACTTGAAGAACGTCTACGGCAAGCTGGGCGTGCTGGGACGCGACGAAGCCGTACTGCGCGCCCGCCACCTTGGCTTGATCGACACCGCATTGCGCGACATTCGTTTTTCAGCCAGCCCCCCCCGATAAGGGGGGGTGCAGCATCGGTCTGCAGGCAGACCATAGCGTCAACACACAGCCGGACGGACCCGCCATCAGGCGGCAACCGTCCGTCCCGAAGGAGACGATATGGAAAACCGTGATTTGGATTTCCGTGAATCGCGTCTGGCGATTCACGAGGGCATTGCTGTTTTCACCCATGCCAACCCCACCCACCGCAACGCACTGACGCAAGCGCTGCGCCAAGACTATTCGGAAATGATCGAGCGCGTCCGCGCGGATGACGCGATCAAAGCGCTGGTGTTGACGGGTTCGGGCGGCAGCTTTTGCGCGGGCGCCGACATCCGCGCCATGCGCGACCGCATCACCGGCGTAACGCCCGAGCGGGATGCGGGCGATGCGGCGCGCGGGCGCATCCTGCGGCTGCACGATTGGCTGGAGCGCTTGCGCGGGCTCGAGATTCCGGTCATCGCCGCGGTAGATGGCCCAGCCTTCGGCGCCGGCTTTTCCATTGCGCTGGCGGCGGACTTTATCGTCGCGTCGCGCACGGCCACTTTCTCGATGGTGTTCAACCGCCTGGGCGTTTTGCCAGACATGGGCGCCATCCACATCCTGCCGCGCCTGATCGGCCTGGCCAAGGCGCGGGACCTCTTGATGACGGCCCGGCCCGTCGGCGTGGAAGAAGCGTTGGAATTGGGGCTGGTCTACCAGGTCTGCGATCCCGATTCCCTGATGCACGCCGCGATGGAACTTGCCGGCCGGTTCGCCTTGGCGCCGCAGCCGGCTATTGGCCTGACCAAGCGCCTGCTTAGCCGCAGCTTCGATATGGACTACGGCACATTCGTGGACATGGAAGGCTGCGCGCAAAGCGCATGCGCGACGTCCGCCGATCACCGGGACGCGGTATTGCGGTTCCTGGATCGCCAGCCTGCCCGATACGACTGGGACCGCATGGCGTCCGACGCCGCCGCTCAGTCCCGCAAGGAACCCACATGAACGGAGGCAGCAGCGACAAGGCATTCGATGCCCACCAGGCGGCGGCCTTCCGGCAGGAAATCCGGCGGGCACTGCACGCCTGCCTGCCGGCGGATTTGCACGAGGCCGACGCGGCCAGCTGCCTCGTTACCCGTGAGCAGGCCCGTCGATGGCAGCAAATCATGCATGCGCAGGGTTGGGCGGCGCCGAGTTGGCCCGGCCAGCATGGCGGACCCGACTGGGCGTTGTGGCAATTGGCCATTTTCCGCGAGGAATACGCGTTGGCGGGGTGCCCCAGGTTCGAGAACCTCGGGATCGACATGATCGGGCCCACCCTCATGAACCACGGCACCCCCGAACAGCAGGCCAAGTTTCTCCCACGCATCTTGTCTTTCGAGGACTATTGGGCGCAGGCGTACTCCGAACCCGATGCAGGGTCCGATCTTGCATCGGTCAAGACGACGGCGCGACGGGACGGCGACGTCTACGTGGTCAACGGCACCAAGATCTGGCAAAGCTTCGGGCATTGGGCCAATTGGGCGTTGGCCCTGGTCCGCACGGATCCCGGCGCCCGCCGCAAGCAGGACGGCCTGTCCGTGTTGCTGATCGACATGACTTTGCCGGGGGTGACGGTGCGGCCGATCCGCTTCATCAATGGCGCCGAATTCCATGTCCAGTTGTTCTTCGACGAGGTCCGCGTGCCCTTGAATTGCCTGGTCGGCGCGCAAGACGCCGGTTGGGCGGTCGCCAAAGATCTGCTGGTCACGGAACGCCTGTTTCTAGCGCGAGTTGGCGAATGCAAGGCAGAACTTGAAAAGCTGAAACACCTGACGCGGCAGTACCAAGGCCCGCCGGCCCTGGCGCGCGCCAATCAACGCGCCTGGACGCAACTGGCCCAGCTGGAGTGCCGATTCCTCGCCCACGAGTCGCAGTGGTGGCAGGCCCTGACGGCGGCCGCCGCAGGCAGCGATTCCGATATTGCGCCGTCGCTGCTGAAGCTGCAGGGCACGGAATTGATCCAGGACCTGTACGCGGCGCAGATGGCACTGATCGGCAGGCACGGACTGCCGGTCGATCCCGCCGCGCTGGACGGGCGGGCGTCCTCGCCGCCCCTGGCCCCGGACAACGTCAATAACATCCATCTGCACTTTCTACGCTATCGGGGCGTGACCTTGGGCGGCGGTGCGTCCGAGATTCAAAAGGAGATCATTGCGCGTGTGCTGTTCAGCGGAAAATCGGAATTGGATGCGGTTGCCGACGCGGATGCCGACGAGCAGCAATCGATGATCGACGAATCGCTACGCAAGTATCTGGCCCGCGAGTACAGCGCCGACGCTCGCCGCGAATCCATTCAGAGCGGCGGCGCCCGCTGCGTCCAGGCATGGGCGGAGATCGCCGGTTTCGGCCTGTTGGGGTTGATGGCCCACGAGGAGCAGGGTGGGGCGTCGGGGCGCCTGGCCGACGTGGCGCATGTCTCGCAGACCCTCGCGGCTCACCTCTTCCTGCCCCTTTACGGCACCGCAGCCGTTGCGGCGCCGATGGCCTGGGCAATCGCCGGCGCGGCGTCCACGGACGCCGTCAGCCGGATGCTGGTTGACACGCTGGCGGGGCACACCAGGCTGGCGTGCGCACTAGAGGCGGATCCAGCGTTCACGGCCCGGGCCACTCAGCGCGGGTGGACGCTAACCGGAACGCTGGCGACGGTGCTGGGGGGCGATAGCGCCACCCACCTGTTGGTGGCCGCCACGTTGTCCGATGCGCCCAGTGCCGAGCTTGGCGTCTTCCTGCTACCCGCCAAGGCGCCCGGGTTGGCGCGGCGTGCCTATCGCCTGTACGACGCCCGCGGCGCTGCCGACCTGCACTTCGATGCTGTAGGCGCCGATGCCGCCGATCTGATCGTGCGTGGCGCGGCCGCCCGCGCCTTCTGCGCCGCGTTCGGGCAGGCCGAGAAGTTGCTCTGGTGCGTGGAGAATGTGGGCGTCATGCGCGAGGCATTGCGGCAGACCGTGGAATATCTGGGCACCCGCCGCCAGTTTGGACGGCCGCTGTCGGAGTTTCAGGCGCTGCGCCATCGCGTGGTGGACCTGTATCGTGCCTGGCGCAATGCCCACGCCCTGGCCTGGAACGCCATCGGCCAATGGCGCCAGGAGGCGCCGGAAGCCCACGCCGGAACCGTGGCTGCCGCATGCTGGATCGGCGCCGAAAGCGCGCACGCCGTGGCGCTGGACGTACTGCAACTGCATGGCGCCATCGGCTTGCAGGACGAAACGGCGATCAGCCATCTTGCCAAGCGCCTCCTGGTGAACCAGACCTTGCTGGGCGGACCGGGCGACGCGCTGGATGACTACATCGACCATTTGCCGCAGGAGGGGGCATGACAGGGCCGCTGACCGGATTGCGGGTGTTGGATATCGCGACCATCATCGCCGCGCCTTCCGCGGCTGCGTTGCTGGGCGATTATGGCGCCGACGTCGTCAAGGTCGAGCTTCCCGGGCAGGGCGACGGGGCCCGGGCGTTTCCGCCTCTGAAAGACGGGAAGGCCTTGTGGTGGAAAGTCACGAACCGGAATAAACGCTTCGTGACACTGGATTTCCGCCAGCCGGAAGGGCGCGCCATGCTGTTGCGCATGCTGCCCCACTTCGATGTGCTGATCGAGAACTTCCGGCCCGGCACGCTGGACCGCTGGGGCCTGGACCGTGACACGCTCTGGGCTGCGCAACCCTCGCTGACCATCCTGCGCGTCTCGGGCTTCGGGCAGACCGGCCCCTATAAAGACCGCGCGGGATTTGCCCGGATATTCGAAGCCATGGGCGGGCTGACCTATATCAGCGGAGAGCCGGATGGCGAACCCATGCATACCGGCTATCCCATTGGTGATTCCATTGGTGGCCTGTTCGGCGCAGTGGGGGTGTTGGCGGCGCTGTGGGCGCGTGCCGCCAACCCGGATGCGCCCGGCGAAGAGATCGATCTATCGTTGACGGAGGCCATGTTGAAGCTGATGGAGTTCCTGCCCGCCAAGTACAAAATGTTGGGCGAAGTACACGAGCGTTCGGGTAACACCAGCCAATATTCGGCGCCCGCCGCCGTGTATGCCACGAAGGACGGCCGCTGGGTGTCGTTGTCCGGCAGCACCAATGCGCTGTACGCCAATAATTGCCGCGCCATCGGGCGCCCGGACCTGATCGACGACCCCAGATTCTCCAGCAACCCGCTGCGGGCGCGTCACGCCGACGCACTGAACGCCATTTTTGCGGCATGGTGCGCCGAACATGAGTTGGAACACGTGCTGTCGGCATTCCATGCGGCGCACGGCACCATCGCGCCCATCTATTCGGCCGACCAGCTTTGCGATGACCCGCATTTCCAGGCGCGCAGCATCCTGAAGGACGTGCCGGATGAAGATTTCGGCAGCATCTGCATGGCGGATGCGGTGCCCCGGTTTCGGACAAACCCGGGTGGTGTGCGGGTTGCGGCGTCGGGAATAGGGCGCCATAACGCCGAGGTCTACGGCGAAATGCTGGCGCTGAACAAAGACGAGTTGGCCCGCTTGGCCGCAAAAGGGGTGATCTGATGGAATGGCTAAAGACGCTGCAACTGCCGGTGGTGGCTTCGCCGATGTTCATCGCCAGCGGGCCCGAACTGGTGATTGCACAATGCCGGGCGGGCATCGTCGGGGCATTTCCGGCCTTGAACGCGCGTCCGGCTTCGTTGTTGGATGAGTGGCTGGTCCAGATTGAAACGGCGCTAAGCGATGGCGGCCAGGAACGACAAGCTGTGCGCCCGGGGCCTGTTGCCGTGAATCTGATTCTGCACAAGTCGAACACGCGCCTGGACGAAGATCTGGCCGTCTGCGTCCGGCGTCGCGTGCCGATCGTGATTTCGTCGGTAGGGGATCCCTCCGACCTGGTGAAAGCGGTGCACGGCTATGGCGGCGTGGTGCTGCATGACTTGATCAACGTCCGCCATGCCGAAAAGGCGATTCAGGCCGGGGTGGACGGACTGATCCTGGTGTGCGCGGGCGCGGGCGGGCACGCCGGCACCCTGTCGCCCTTTGCCTTGGTGGGCGAAGTTCGGCGGCTGTTCGACGGTTTGCTGCTGGTGGCCGGGGCGGTATCCCGCGGCGAAGACATTCTTGCCATCCAGGCGATGGGGGCGGACCTTGCTTATATGGGCACCCGTTTCATCGCCACGCCAGAGGCGAATGTGGCCGAAGGGTATCGGCGGGCGATCGTGGCTTCTACCGCTGCGGGCATCGTCTACACCGACCATTTTTCGGGCATCCGCGCGAATTATCTGCGGTCCAGCGTGCACGACGCAGGATACGACCCGGACCACCTGCCAAGCGAAGGCCGCGCGTCGGCGGATTTCAACGCCGCATCGGACTCGGGCAAGAAGGTTTGGCGTGACATCTGGTCGGCGGGCCAGGGCGTGGGCAACATCGACGGCATCGCCCCGGTCAAGGCCGTCGTGGCGCAGCTGAAACAAGAGTACGACGCGGCCTTGGCCAAATTGGCGCGCCGTTAGGCGTCATCCGTCATGCCTCGGGCAGTCGGAGGTCAGGCGGCAGCACCGGCCCAGGCGCCAACGCCCTGCGGCACGGAGAAACAACATGAGGAGACACAAGTCATGAAGGGACTACGCAACGTATTCGTCGGGTTGTTGTCCGCCTTGTCTGTGCAGGCGTTCCAGGACGCCCGGGCGGCCGATCCCTGGCCCGCCCGGCCCCTCAAGATGATCGTGCCGTTCGCCGCTGGCGGGCCGACCGACGTGTTGGCGCGTTCGCTTGCGATGGAGTTGGGCGGGCGCTTGGGCCAGCCCGTCGTCGTCGAGAACCGGGCGGGCGGCGGCAGCAACATCGGGTATGACGCCATGGCGCGCGCGCCTGCGGATGGCTACACCATCCTGCTTGGCACGGCGACGGTCGTGACCAATCCCAGCCTGTACAAAAAACTGTCGTTCGATCCGCTGAAGGACTTCACGCCAATCGCGCTGATCGGAACCACGCCGATATTCGTGTGGGTGCGCAACGACTACCCGGCCCAAACGCTGCCCGACCTGGTGCGGCTGGCGAAAGACAAGCCCGGCGCGATCAATTACGGGTCCTCCGGACCGGGCACCGTGGCGCACCTGGCCAGCCTGTTGTTTCAGGACCGCACCCGCACGGTCATGACCCACGTGGGCTACAAGGGCTCTGCGCAGGCGCTCAACGATATGCTGGGCGGCGTGTTCTCGGTGCAATTCGACGCCCCGCAGCCGATGGCGGCGCAGTACCGCGCCGGCAATCTGCGCGCCCTGGCGACTTTGTCTTCCCAGCGTTCAAGCGCCTTCCCGGACATTCCAAGCATTAAAGAGTTTGGCTACGAGGGCATAGACGCGTCGGCGCTATTCGGGCTGTATACGGCCGCCGGTGTGTCGCCGGAGATCGTCGGCAAGCTTCAGCAAACCCTCCAGACGGTGCTGGCCAGCCCAACGTTCAAGGAAACCATGGCGCAACAGTTCGTTGAAACGCCCGTGCAACCCGTTGAAGGGCAGGCCTTCCATGCCTGGTTGAAAAACGAGATGGACGTCTGGCATGCAGTCATCGCCAAATCCGGGATTTCCGTGAACTGACCGGCGCGCGGATCGATTCGCCGCGGCGCCGGCTCCTTGCAGCGAAGGCGGTGGCCTTTGCGGATGCAAGCCGGGGACTTGCAACGCAAGCTGACAGCGACGGCCGCCCGCTGAGAGGCCGGACGGCCGCGGTGCCGCCATTTGATAAGCCTGCTTACGTCCGGTTGCCGGCCCGGGCGCCCTGGTGCAGGTAATGTCTGCGTAGTTCTCCCGTGCCGCGCAGCAATCCGGCGTGCATGGGGTTCAAAAATCCGGAGATAAAAGGCACCCATGCATTCCTCGTCGTCGTGCAAGACCAGCGCCCGTCACAGCCATCCTTCGTCGTGGCGGATGAGCTGGCTGCAAGAGCGCAAGCAGTTCGTCAAAGCCCTGTTGTCCAACCCCTCGGCCATCGGCGCCGTGTCGCCGTCCGGCCCCGCCCTGGCCGCAGCCATTACCGCCGCGGTGCCCGCCATGGCGGGAAAAGTCCTGGAATTGGGCTGCGGCACAGGCGTGTTCACCCGCGAACTGTTGCGCAAGGGCGTTCATCCTTCCCGCCTGGTCCTGGTCGAGCAGGATTCGGGCATGAGTTCAAGCTTGAAGACGCAGTTTCCTGAAGCCGCCGTGCTGCAGGTGTCGGCGCAAGACCTTTCCAGGCATCTGCATCCGGAACTGGACGGCATCGACGCCGCGATCTGTGGCCTGCCGCTGCGCAACATGAGCGGGGCGCATCACCATCAATTGCTGACGGCGGTCTTCGAGGCCATGCGGCCTGGGGCGGCCATGCACTTCTTCACTTATGGCGTGCGGTGCCCGATATCGAAAAGCGTGCTTGATGCCTGCGGGCTGTCGGCTCGCCGAGAGCGCTTCGTGCCGCTGAACCTGCCACCGGCGTCGGTGTACAGCCTGAACCGGCTGTAGAGCAAGAAAACGCCGCTGCACAGCGTTACCTACCAGAGCGGCGCGCGGTGCAGAAGCGCATGCGCGTGTACGCACCGTCCTACCTTTAGAACGCCAGGCGATGATAAAAATCAAGACGCGCCGGCATCCTCGCGTTCTTCCTCTGGGTAGTCCAGCACAGCATATGGCCAACGTTTCGTAGCCACCAGATCGCGGGCGACCTCGCGAAGAATGGCGACGAGGGCTTTCGTTGCCCGCGACGCGGGCCGGTCCGACGTATGGGCCAGTATGCGACGCATGTGCAGGCCATCTATGGGAGACGCCGTCAGGCGGCCTTCCTGCAGGTCTTCCACGACCGTGGCGGCGAAATGCACGGTGACGCCGACGCCCGCCTGGATCAGGCGCTTGGCGACTTCGATGGTTTCCACTTCGACGACGGGATGGAGCTGTATGCCTGCCTGGGCGGCTTGGGCTTCGAGTTCCAGGCGCACGCCCGACTTTGCCAGGCCTGTCATGACCAACGGCAGATCGGCCAGCTGCTTCAGCCCGATTTTCGCGTTCCTGCGTTGCGGCGGAAGGCCGGGCGGGCCGATCAGGCACAGGCCTTCGGTCAGGAAGGGATACGTCGCCAGATTCGCCAAGGGAAGCGGGCCATTCAGTATGGCCAGGTCGACCTGGCCTTTAAGCAGCATGTCGTGCAACACCGGAGAAAAGGCTTGGACGAATCGCAGGCGGACATCGGGAAGGGCGCTTTGCACTGCGCGGGTCAAGGGCGCCGCCAAGGTCATTGCCAGTCCGGGAGAAAGGCCCAGAACGATTTGCCCCCGTGGGGTGCGCTGCAGCGCGGACATATCCTGCTTGAGCTGTTCGGCGTAGCGCAGCAGGAAGTTCGCCCGCTCCAGCAAGAACGCCGCTTCCTCGGTGGGGGTCGCCCCCCGGGAATGGCGGACGAACAATTGAACGCCCAATTCCTCTTCCAGCAATTGAATCTGCCGGGTCAGCGCGGGCTGGGCGACGTGCAGCACGCTGGCGGCGCGTCCGAAGTGTCCTTGGTTGGCCAGCGCCACGAAATAGCGCAGTTGTCGCAGATCCATCTTCGGGTGGGCTCCTTGGGTGAATTTTCATTCATAACAAAATTATATGGAAGCAGTCAGAAAATGGTAATGGACGCTGCGGCGAGCGGCGAATTACCTTTCATAAGCCGCGCAAAAGCGCGCAGAAACTCATGCTGATAGTCCATCTAATAAAGGAATGATATGAACATCTCGCCGCAAGAAATGGAAGCGAATCGTATCGCGCGTTGGGGCAAGGTCGAGCCTTACCGCGAGACTTTCATCGAAAGCCGCCTGCCAGGCATGAAGAAGAACATCTACAAGATCATGAACCGCGGCGTGCTGGAAAACAAAGGCGTCCAACCCGCCATCCCCGGGAATCACCGTTTTGGCGTGACCTTTATCGAAATCCCCGTCGGGCAGGGCGCTAGCCTGCACGCGCACAAGACCGAGGAAGTCTTCTGCCCGCTGAACGGAAATATGGAGGTGATCTGGGGCGACAAGGGCGAACACTCGGTGATGCTGAACCAGTGGGACGTTATTTCCTGCCCCATCGGCGTTATGCGCGGATTCCGCAATCCCAACCCGCATGCGCTTGTTGTTTATTCGGTGGTGGGCGGTACCGATGAGGAGTGCGGACGCATTGCGTGGCATCCCGACGTCGTGCGTGCGGCCGAGAACACGGGGCTGGTCTATGGCACGGACGGATTCTTGAAAGAAACGGCAGAACGTTAACGCCGCCCGATGGCGCCTGCAGGGTTCGCCGCAGCGCCATTTCCCCCATTTTCGTCATTAGGAACGCAGGAATGAGCGATGCCCGCAGCATGTCCAGTCGACTCTCAAGAAGGAGCGTCATACGCGCGATGGCCTGTATGGGCGCGCTGTGTGCCTATCCGATTGCGGGCGGGGCGAAACAGCTCGTTCCTTTTTTCGGCAGAGGCGCGCGGCGGCCGATCCGCCTGGTCGTGCCTTTTGCGGCGGGCGGCACCACCGACATCGTTGCCCGCCTCTTGGCTGCCCGCCTGGCGGAGGCGCTGGGCCAACCGGTCATCGTGGACAACCGGGCTGGCGCTGGCGGCAACATCGGCGTGTCGTCGGTCGCCAAGGCCGAACCGGACGGCAGCACGCTGCTGATCGTTTCCTCTTCTTTTATCACCAACGCAGCAGTCGCCGGCGCTCGAGCGTCCTATGACGCCGTTCGAGACTTTTCCCCCATCAGTCTCGCCGTGACGTCTCCGGATGTCATCGTGGTCCGCGCCGACAGCGGAATCGACAGCCTGTCCGCATTGCTCGCCGCGGCCAGGCAGGCGCCGGGGGCGCGCACCTACGCCACGCCCGGCACCGGCAATAGCGTTCACCTTGCGGCTGAACTGCTATGGCAACGGGCGCAGGTCGACCTCATGCACGTGCCATACCCAGGCGCCGCGCCCGCCATCATGGCCGTGGGCGGCGGACACGTGGATTGCGCATTCGCTGCGTTACCGGCCGCCAAGGCTGTCATGGCGTCCGGCAAGCTGAGGGCGTTGGCAGTGGGCAGCACGGAACGCTGGCCGGAACTGCCGGACGTGCCGACGATCGCCGAGGCCGGATTTTCCGGTTTTCGGTCAGAGACCATGCAGGCGCTGTTCGCGCCGGCAGGCACGCCCGCGGCGTTCGTCCAGCGCGTCAGCAAGGCAGTCGGCGAGGCGCTGGCCAACGACGCCGTCAGACGCCAATTGCAGGATCAAGGTTTCCGCTGCGTGGCGAGTTCACCGGACCAGTTGGCCGAACGGGTCGCACAGGAATTGCCCGTCTGGACAGCGCTGGCGGCCAACGCCGGCATCACGCCCGAATGATGGGCGGAACGCGTGTGTCATTAACGTCAGATTACAGGGTTGAATGAATATGAATCATGCCATTTCCTCGGAACCGAACCGAGAATCCTGCGAGCCGCAGCGCGCCATCCCTGCCACGCCCGAGGCGCTGCTTGCGGCCGTGTTGGCGACCAACCAGCCGCAAGACCCGCGCACGCGCGAAATCCTGGATTCCTTGATCCGCCATCTTCACGCATTCGCGGCCGACGTGACGCTGACGTATGAAGAACTGCACAAGGGCTTGGATTTCCTGGTGCGGGTAGGGCAGGCGACAAACCCCTTGCGGCACGAGGGCATCCTGTTGGCCGATATCCTGGGCGTAGCGACGCTGGTGTTGCTGATGGATGCCAAGGGCGTGCTGGAAGCGGGCGGCACCGAGCCGGCGCTGATCGGCCCCTTTTGGCGGGCCAACCAACCGATCCTGGAGAACGGGGCGAAGATCGCCACCGACGACACGACGGGCGCGCCGCTGCGCGTGACCGGCCGCATCTGTTCGCTGGACGGCAGGCCATTGGCCGGCGCCCGGCTGGAAACCTGGCAGGCCGCGCCCAGCGGCCTTTACGAAAACCAGGATCCGCATCAAGAAGACATGAATCTGCGAGCCGTCTTCGTGACGGACGAGGACGGCCGCTACTGGTTCGAAAGCGTCAAGCCCGCTGGCTATGGCGTGCCGATCGACGGACCTTGCGGCGACCTCCTGGCCATGCAGCAACGCAGTCACATGCGGCCGGCGCATTTGCACTTCATCGCATCGGCGCCGGGTCATAAGGTTCTGACCACCCAGATATTCGATGCCAACGACCCTTATGCCTACCGTGACGCCGCGTTCGGCGCGGTGGGGTCGCTATTGCGGAAATTTGAAGCCTCAAGCGACGGCACGTTCCACCTGGACGTGCAACTGACGCTTGAACCCGGCGAGACGCGCATGCCGTCGCCGCCGCTTTCCTAGCCTCTGGTCCTTTCCCGTGCATGGCCGCTCGGCGCGGATTTTCCGCGCCGCGGGAGAGCCTTTTCCATGAATTCTCAAGCCTTACCTCACAGACATGACTAGAAAAAGCCAAGCCCTCCGTGTAACCGACCGTGCGGCGGATGTCGCCGCGCTGCGGCCCGTCATCATCGATATGCCTTGTCCCGAGGCTCCCAGCGGCCATGCGGTCGTTGAAGTCCGGGCCGCGGGCATCAACCCCAGCGACGTCAAGGCGGCCATGGGCATGATGCCTTATGCCATATGGCCACGCACTCCTGGCCGCGACTATGCCGGCACCGTGGTGGCGGGGCCGGCCGCGTGGATCGGACAGGACGTCTGGGGCACGGGCGGCGACCTGGGCATTACCCGGGACGGGACCCACGCGCGCTACCTGCTGCTGCCGGTGGCGGCCTTGGTGCGGCGGCCCGCGAACGTGCCGGTGGCCAGCGCGGCGACCGCAGGCGTGCCGTTCGTCACCGCGTATGAAGGGTTGCGCCGCGCGGGCCTGGCCGGGGCTGGCCAGACGGTACTGGTGTTTGGGTCGAACGGCAAAGTGGGGCAAGCCGCCATCCAATTGGCCCGGCGCGCGGGCGCGCGGGTCATTGGCGTGGAGCGTGGCGGCGCGTCTTATGTGGGCCACGCGGGCGCCGCCGTGCGGATCATTGATGGAAGTCAGGACGGCATCGCCGCGCAGGTCATGGACATGACAGAGGGCGCGGGCGCCGATATTGCCTACAACACCGTCGGCTCTCCCTATTTCGCGGCCGCCCTGGAATCGCTGAAAGTGGGCGGCCGGCAGGTCGTCATTTCCACACCCGACCGCAATGTGCCGTTCGACATCCAGGCGTTCTACCGGCGTGACCTGCAACTGATCGGCGTGGACAGCCTGAAGCTGGATGCGACGCAATGCGCGGCGGTCTTCCGCGAGTTGCTTCCGGGGTTCGAGGATCGCAGCCTGCAGTCCTTTCCCGTCGGCAGGGAAGCCCTGATGCCGCTTGAGCGCGCACGCGAGGCTTACATCAAGGTGCTTGAGGGTGCCCAAGACAGGCCCGTCATCACGCCTTGACGGGATACCAGCAGTTCGATGCCGATCGCCGCTCAGCCCTGGGCGATCGGCATTTTTTCGCGCGGCAAATAACGATAAACACGGAGACAAGCCATGACGCTGCATCGTAGAAGATTCATTCAACTCGCCTGTGCCCTTGCCGGGGCGCCGGCCCTGGCGCGGGCCCAGCAGGCGTATCCCAGCCGTGCCATCCGGATGGTGGTTCCTTTCACGGCGGGTTCCACGACCGACGTGATCGGTAGAACGGTGGCCGAACAACTGGAAAAACGATTGGGCCAGCCGGTGGTGGTTGAAAACCGCCCAGGCGCGGGCGGCGTGCTGGGCGCGAGCCTGGTCGCTGGATCGGCGGGCGACGGCTACACCCTTTTGGTGCACTCGGCCGCGCACCTGGCGAACCAGTCGTTGTATCCCGGCTTGAAGTACGACACATTGAAGGACTTCACGCCGGTCACCATGCTGGCGTCCATGCCCAATGTCATCGTGGCGGCCAACGCCCGCGGCTTCAAATCCTTGCGGGACCTCGTTGACCGTGCCCGCGCCGAACCGGATCAATACACCTACGGCTCGTCAGGCAGCGGAAGCGGCGCCCATATCGCCGGCGAGAAATTCAATGCGGCAACCGGCATCAAGGCGATCCATGTGCCGTACCGAGGCACGCCCGAAGCCGTGAACGACGTGATCGCGGGTCGAGTGGATTGGTTTTTCCTGCCTTTGCCCTTGGCGCTGCCAATGGTCAAGGCGGGCAAACTCACCGCGCTGGCTGTCAGCGCGGACGCAAGGTCCGCTGCGTTGCCGGATGTGCCGACCACCGCCGAAGCCGGATTCGCTGGCGTGGATCAGAAGTTCTGGGTCGGGATGTTCGTACCGGCGTCGACCTCGGGCCCTGTGCTCGACACGCTTCATTCGGGCACGGTCCAGGCGTTGAGCTCGGCGACGACCCGGCAACGCTTCGACGGCCTGGGGGCCGACTCCGCGCCCATGCCGCAACGCCAATTCTCCGAGCTTGTCCGCGTCGAAATGGAAGCCACGACGCGTCTGATCCGGGATGCCGGCATCCGTGCAAGCAATTGAAGCAAAAGGGGAAAGGGGACATGACATTAATGATGAGAATGGGTTTCCTGGGCGCCTGCGCCATCGCGGGGCCGGTTGGCGCGCAATCGCCGTCGACCTCGGTCACGGTGTTCGGTCATATCGACACCAACGTAACCAGCGCTTCGGCGGGCGGATCATCCAAGATCGGCATGGACCAGGGCGGCTATATGCTGCCTAGCCGCATCGGCATTCGAGGCACGGAGGGGCTGGGCAACGGCAATTCGGTTGGATTCTGGCTGGAAGCGCCGATTCTGCCGAACAGCGGCGGTCCGCAGGGACTGACCTGGAGCCGCAGGTCCACCGTCAGCCTGATCAACGAGCGATACGGCGAGTTGCGGTTAGGGCGCGACTATACGGCGGCGTTCTGGAACGTGTCGTCATTTTCGCCGTTCGGCACGGTGGGGGTCGGGGGCAGCAGCAACA
This sequence comes from Achromobacter marplatensis, assembly GCF_049060505.1. Classification (GTDB taxonomy): domain Bacteria; phylum Pseudomonadota; class Gammaproteobacteria; order Burkholderiales; family Burkholderiaceae_B; genus Achromobacter; species Achromobacter marplatensis_A. Next base: position 298,698 of record NZ_JBMGRB010000010.1, on the reverse strand, counting down.
TCATCAAAGGCTGGCCGTTGGGTTTGGATGACGCTAAGACGCTATCCCGCGCCAGCAATATGGTCGCGTATTTTTTGCCCAAGAATCTGGGCGGGGTGTACGGCCATATCAACTATGCCCGCGACGAAGACAAGTCGGGCGCAGGCTACGCGGGGGGGCGGGTAGGGTTCCAGGCCGGCCCCGTCAATATCGCGGTGGCGTATGGCAACACGTCGATTGGCCGGGATGACTATGAAACGGCGACCCTTGGCGGAACCTATGACTTCGGTGTCGTGAAGCTCTTCGCCAACTACCTGCGGCAGTCAGTCAAGGCCGAGCGTCAACACGTCGCGCTGGCGGGCGCCTTGATTCCGGCGGGGAAAGGCCAAGTGAAGTTGTCCTACTCGCGCTCCGCGCAAACCGGCGCTTCCGATGGCGACAATGCCCAGCAATTCGCGCTGGGCTATGTGCATCCGCTAAGTAAGCGGACGGTGCTGTACACCGCCATGTCGTTCATCAAAAACGATGGCAACGCGGCGTTCGTGACCGGCGACGTGGCCCCGGAAGGCGTGCCGGGCGAGAACGCCAGAGGGTTCCAGGTCGGCATCAGCCATTCCTTCTAATCGCCGGCGCCAAGCTGGCGGGCGGGGGCGCCAGCCGCGACAGGCAGCGCCCCCGTGTCATGCACGGGCTTGCCGCCCAGCAGGGTCAGTACCGAACGAACCGTGTGGATGCGGTCGACCGGCATGGTCAGATAGGGTTGGTCCAGTACCGCCAGATCGGCCAACCTGCCGACCGCCAACTGGCCCCGGTCCGTTTCGTCGAAGGCCAACCATGCGGCTTGGCGCGTATACATCGCCAAGGCTTCCTCGCGTGAAAGAAGCATGTCGGCGCGGCGCTCGGCCGAACCGCCGATCGCCACGCCGCGAACGTGGTATTCAATGGCTTGCCACACGCCGGCCACGCCAATTCGCGTGGAATCCGTGCCGCCCGCCACGGGAACGCCCAGGTCCAGGGCGATCCGCACCGGGGGCGAAATGTCGCTGACCTGCGCGGCATTCGCTTCGCGGATCGCCGCGCCTTCGAAATACGGCCCCATCTGCACCGTATAGGCCAGCCCCAGGCGGGCCATGCGTTCCAGCGTGCGCCGGCTGCCGGTGTTCAAGTGCGCGATGGACCAGCGCAACGGGCGCAGGTCGTGGTCCTGGCCCACGATCTCGAATGCGTCCAGGATGGCGCTTGCGGCGTCGTCCGTATAGGCGTGGATCTCCAAGGGGATGCGGCGTTCCGCGGCAAATCGGGCAACCCGGACGAGCTCTTGCCGGGCATCGGCGGGAGGATCGAACCCCGGGCCCATGCGCACGGCATCATTCATTGCGGTGACCAGGTTTTCTCCCAGGCCAAGGAACGCGATTTCGCCATCGTCATGCCGGGGCGGACGGAAGGCCATTACGCCGCGGAACCAGTCCGCCTCGCCGCCTGCGCGCATCGCCGAAACCCGGTAGCCGGCACGTACCGGGAGCTGGCCGCGATCACGTAAAGCAAACAAGGGCTCGTAGGCTTCGGGAGGGCCGGCGGAGGGGTCGATGAATCCGGTCAGCCCACGGGCGTTCATGGCGCGCAGGAATGCCAGCAGGCCGGCTTGGCGATCGGCCGTATGGCTCAATCGGGCGAACAGCGCATTGAATGGGCCGACGCCGCCCAGCAGCTTTCCGGTGGCCCGGCCATGCGCGTCCCGCTCCACGATGATGCCCGCCAGGGAGGGCGGCTGCGGATTGTCCAGTCCCAGTGCCGCGATGCCACGCGTGTTCAGCAAGGCGTAGTCGTACAGATATTGCACGTAGGCAGGATGGTTCGGCACCGCGCGGTCCAGATCCGCGACTGTCGGCGGGCGGCGCTCCTGGAACTGCTGTGGATGCCATGAACCCACCACCGCTACCCAATCGCTGGTGGGACGGCTGGCGGCATCCCGTTCCAACCGGCCCAAGGCGTCTGCCAGACTGGGCGCGTCGAACCAATAGGTTTCGAACGCATAGGTCTGGCCGCCGCGGATCGCGTGGATGTGGGTGTCGATCAACCCCGGGATGACCGTTCTGCCCTGCAGATCCAGCTGGCGCGTGGCGGTGCCGACGTGCCGGGCGACTTCGCTGTCGTCGCCGATCGCGACAATGCGTTCGCCCCGGATGGCGACGGCGCTTGCGCGCGGCGCGGACGGATCCATGCTAAGAATCGCGCCATTGCGCAACACCAGGTCTGCCTCTTGGGAATAGGCCGCGCCCGGAAGCAGGGCCGCCAGCGCCAGAACGAACGATCCATATCTTCTGCTCATTGCTTCTCTCGTATTGTGGTTGAACATCATCAGTAGCGCCAAAGCGCTTCCAAACCGACGAAATGCAGGACGTCGGCGCGGCCGGTATCGCGGATGAAGCTGCTGGGCCGAAAGACCGAATAGGCCGCCTCGACACTCAGGTGCCGCGATACCGTCCAGCCCAGCACGACGTCGGCCTGCGTGCCGATGTAGCGCGAGCGGCTGCCGCCGGCGGGGCGCAACAAGTTGCCCGCCACGCCATACACGCCGTCTTGCAGGCTTTGACGCCAGTAAAAGACCGCCGCGGCGCCCAGCGACCAGCCCGATCCCAGGTCCAGTGTCAGCGCCGGGTGCAAATTGATAAGGTTGGACGGGCCAAGCTGCCCGGCTTCGCCGAAGTACTTGCCTTGTGGAAAAAGGACGTTGAACGTCTGGAGCGACGCGTCGTCCGGGTCGCGGTCGCCGCTGATGACGTTGGCCTTCAAGCTCAAGCGTGGGCGCAACGGCGCGTCCGCGAAGGTGTATCCCACGTGGCTGGCCAACGACCATGCCCGCACCGGCGCGCCGGCGAAGCCGCCGTATTGGTACGCGCCTTCCAGGTCCCAGTCCCAACGCCCCCGTTCGCCGAAATACCGCAGTCCGGCGGTGTTTCGGTTTTCCGGGCCGCTGCCCTGGTTGTAGCGGGCATCTTTGCTGGACAGGTTGAGCAGATAGGTGTCCAGGCCGGTGTCGGGGTGGCCGCCGGGCTGAAACCAGGTGGCGTGGAACCCGCCAAGCCGGCGATCGCGGTCGGCGCGGTCCTGGAAATTGCCACGGTCGTTGCGAACCGGGCGAACAAGAAACGCGTCCACGCGCAGGGCCGATGCCTGCCAGCTTGCCATGCCGCCATCAAAGGCACGCAACACGTTCGGTCCGTATCGTGCCGAGATCAGGCGTTCACTGCCGTAGGCCATGACCTGGCGTCCCCCACGCAGCGTCCATTCGCCGGCGGCGCCAGCAAGCGAGACATCGGCAAACGCTTGAAGCACGTCGTTGCCCGTATCGTCGGGCGGGCCGATCGACGCGCCATCGCGGTTGGTCTGCGTCAGGATCAGTTGAGTGAACGCACGGAAGTGCCGGCCGGCCCTAAGATCCGCATAAGGCAAAAACCGGTATAGCGCATAGCCCTCGTCGGGCACGGCGGCGGCGCCGAATTCATTGTTGCGGTAGTGCTCGTAGCGCGCGCGCACCTCGGCGCCCAGGGTCAGGCCGGCGCCGTTTCCCAGTCGTATCCACTTGCCGCGCTCGCCCCAGGCGCCGGTTCGGTTGGCAGGATCGTCCAGATAGCGGTAGTCCTCTGTGTAGCGCCACGGGTCAATGGAAGGCAGCGAGGGCGGGACGTCAGCGCGCGAGATCGCGGGCAAGGCCAACGACGCGGCCCATAGCAAGAGATGGGTGCAGCGAGCAATACGGAGAAAGGGAAACAGAGTGGTGCCATCTGGATATGCGAGATGGCCGTGACGATAAAATGCGGACAATAACTCCGGTAGTGCCAAAATTTGGCATCATAGTTCTACTTTCAGAACACTGCGCGACATGCACGATCTCAACGATCTCTATTTCTTTGCTCAAGTTGTCGACCACGGCGGGTTTGCGCCGGCGGGCCGGGCGCTCGACATCCCCAAATCCAAGCTCAGCCGGCGGGTATCAATGCTTGAAGACCGGCTAGGCGTGCGCCTGATCCAGCGGTCCACGCGGCATTTTTCCGTGACTGAGATCGGGCAGACATTCCACACGCATTGCAAGGCAATGCTGGTGGAAGCCGAATCCGCCCACAACGCCATCGAGCAAACCCGCAGCGAGCCGCGCGGCATCGTCCGGTTCGCTTGTCCCGTGACGCTGCTGGATACGCGCGTCGGCGAGATGATCGCGGATTTCATGGTGGAGTACCGCGGGGTAGAGGTACACCTGGAGGCAACGAACCGCCGCGTCGATCTGCTGGCCGAGAACATTGATGTGGCGATACGCGTCCGGCCGCCTCCGCTAGAGGACTCCGAACTGGTCATGCGGGTACTGGCCGAACGGCGGCAATGCCTGGTGGCCAGCCCCGGGCTGTTGGCGCGCCTCGGTTCGCCACAGACGCCATCGGATCTGCCGCGATTACCCACCATGGAGCTTGGGCGGCCCCAAAGCCAACATGTCTGGAACCTGCATGGACCTGCAGGAGAAGTGGCGCAGGTCCGTCACGAGCCTCGCTTGGTGACCCGCGGCATGCTGACACTGCGTTGCGCGGCTTTGGCGGGCGTGGGGGTTGTGCAGTTGCCCAAGATGGTGGTGCGCGACGCCGTGGAAAGCGGGGCGCTGATCCACGTGCTGCCCGACTGGGCGCCGCGCCCCGAGATTATCCATGCCGTGTTCCCCTCGCGTCGCGGGCTGCTGCCTTCGGTGCGGGCGCTGATTGACTTTCTTGTGTTGCGGTTCCGGCAAATCGAAGAGGAGTAACAATTCTGAGGTATACCGATTAAAGACGGCGTTTAGCCTTGTAGCGATTTATTGCCTGGTGCTAATCTCAGTCGGCCGTTATCCGAAAAGCGAAATCATGCAGGGGTTTTGCCGTGTCCTTTCAGTCGGTCTACATGACGCAGGTCTATTCGGGTTTCGAACCGTCGCAGGCATTCGACGTCGTGTATGGCGGCCGCTTCGAACACCGCCTGCTTTCGTCGCGCGAAACCGTGCTGCAGCATCAACGGCTGATTTTGGGCGAACTTCGACTGGAAACCGGCTGTTATGACTTTCCGGTGATTGCGCAAGGGAGCATGCCTGAAGACGGCATCTGCATCGGATTCATGGCCGATGGCGGCGACCACACCAAAGTCAATACCACGTCGATCCGCGCTGATGAAATACAGATTTACCCGGCAAGCCTGGAACTGCTGTATCACGCATCCGGCCCTTCACGTTGGGTGAATTTCTTTGTTCCGGAAGCGGTGCTCCAGCTGGGGGCGACGCGTAGGCTAGGGTTTACGCTGGCGCTGCCCAGGCATTCGGCGCAGTCTTTGCACCTGACGGCGGGGGGCCGCTATGCACTGACGTGCCTGGCCGACGACGCGCTAAAAGTGGCCGGACGCGCGCAACCGACGGGCGGGATGGACCCCGATCTGGCTGCCGTGGTCTACGAATCGCTCCTGAACGGCTATATCGACGCGTTAGGCAGTGCGACACCCGCGCATGAGGCCGCGCGTTCCATCGTTGAACGGCGCCATCACCACTTGATTTCCGCCTGCGAGCGTTTGGTTCTTTCGGGCGAAGACACCGATGTTGCGCTAGCCGAGATCGCCCGGCGCAGCGGCTACAGCCTGCGTTCGTTGGAATTGATTTTCCGGCGCAGCGTGGGTATGACACCGGGAAGATGGTTCATGACGGCCCGGCTGAATGGCGCGTTGCGGGACTTGCTCACGGACGGCCAGACGCGTAGCGTGTCGGAGATCGCCACGAAGTGGGGCTTTCGGCATATGTCGCGGTTTGCGCAGTATTTCCGGCAGGCGTTCGGCGAATCGCCGCGCGACACGCTGCGGCGCGTTCGTAGCTAACGTTAACAAATGACGGCCGGGTGATTTCGCTTTTCGGATATCGCAGGAAATCGCAACACGTTATTTTTATCGCACGCACCGAACGGCTGAGAGGTGGGTCCATGGAGGAGAATTATCGGCAGGTCAAAGCGCGCATACGCACGCTTGAGGCAGAAGCAGAACGTTTGCGTCGCCAGGAACTGCAGATCATTCTTGTCGACATGCGGCAAAAGATAAAGGAATATGGAATAAAGCCAGACCATTTGTTTGGCCCCGATCTTTCTGACCTGGTCCGTTATCGCCACCCCGAAACAGGCCAGACGTGGAACGGCATCGGCCGTCCTCCAAACTGGATCAGGGGCAAGGACCGCCACGCTTTCAGCGTGGATTGATTGTCCGACCCGGCAGGTGTTTTCTTGAAGGTCTCCGTCGGCATTCGCCGAATGCATTTCCGATTCAGCGTGACAAGCAATTCGTGATACCCAAGCGCCAGCGTACCGGCGCGCCGTTTCGTTTCCATAGCAGTACGGAGGGGCACGTGAAGCAGCAACTGAAAGTTGGATTGACGATAGCTGGCGTCCTTCTTGGCGCCAGCGCGCTGGGGGCTTATGTCGCGGGCGTCAGCCTGACGCCCAAGCCCGCAGCCGTGGTGGCCACGCTGGGCGACGGCAAGCAGGGGCCCGCCGGCATGGCCTGGATTCCGCCTGCGGAATTCCTCATGGGTAACAACCACAAGCTCTCGCAGCCGAACGAACTGCCTCCGCACAGCGTTCGGGTAAGCGGCTTCTGGATGGATACCCACGATGTCACGAACGCCCAGTTCCGCCGTTTTGTCGAGGCCACGGGCTATGTGACGACGGCCGAGAAAAAGCCGAAATGGGAAGACCTGAAGGTGCAACTGCCCCCGGGCACGCCGCGTCCGGACGACAGCCTGCTGGTGCCGGGCGCCATGGTCTTCGTGGGATCCGAGTCCGAAGTATCGTTGCGCGACTACACCCGCTGGTGGCGCTTCGTGCCCGGCGCCAGTTGGCGTCAGCCGCAAGGTCCTGGCAGCAACATCGACGGCAAGGACGACCATCCGGTGGTCCAAGTGTCGTATGAGGATGCGCAGGCGTATGCCAAATGGGCGGGCAAGCGCCTGCCCACGGAAGCGGAATGGGAATTCGCCGCGCGGGGCGGCCTGGAGCAGGCCACCTACGCCTGGGGCAACGAACTCAGCCCCGATGGCAAACCCATGGCGAACATCTGGGACACGCAGCAACAGCAGCCGTTCCCGGTGGTCAAGGACGAAAAGATCCAGGTCGGTACGACCCCGGTCGGTTCGTTCCCCCCCAATGCCTACGGCCTCTATGACATGGCGGGGAACGTCTGGCAGTGGACAGCCGACTGGTATCGCGCCGATGCGTTCCGTATTCAGGCCCAGTACCGCCAGCCGCCGCAAGATCCCGCCGGGCCGGCCGACAGCTTCGATCCCGACGACGGAAACGTCCCGGCTTCCGCGCCCAAGCGGGTCACGCGTGGCGGCTCTTTCCTGTGCAGCGACACCTACTGCATCAGCTACCGGGCCAGCGCGCGCCGGGGCACCGACCCTTTGAACGGGATGTCGCACCTGGGCTTTCGCACGGTGATGACGCCTGAACAATGGAAGCAGGCGCGAAGCCGCACCGGACAGGTCGCCAGCCGTTGAATGCTCGCCGGGAATCCCGGCGAGCGATACCCGTTTTGCATGTGACGAAAGGGCTAAGCATGGCGCAGCGCGATGGAATTCTGGCGTTGGAAGCGGCGATTTCTCAGGAGGTCTTGGGGCAGGGAGCGGTCATACGCCAAATGCTGATCGCGTTGGTGGCCGACGGCCATGTGCTGCTTGAGAGCCTGCCCGGGCTGGCCAAGACGCGCATGGTCAAGGCCTTGGCCGCGCACCTGGCGGCGGATATGAGCCGCATCCAGTTCACGCCGGACCTGCTGCCTTCGGACATCACCGGCGCCGATGTGTTGCAGCAGGACGCGGAAGGACGCAATCACATCGCGTTCCAGGCCGGGCCGCTGTTCGGCAATCTGATCCTGGCCGACGAAATCAACCGCGCGCCGGCCAAGGTGCAGTCGGCGCTACTGGAAGCCATGGAGGAAAGGCAGATCACCGTCGGTGGCAACACGCGGAAGATGCCTGCGCTGTTCATGGTGCTGGCCACGCAAAATCCGATCGAACAAGAGGGCACGTATCCCTTGCCCGAGGCGCAGATGGACCGTTTCCTGATGAAGATCAAGCTGGACTATCCCGGCGCCGAGGACGAAATGGCCATGCTGGCGCTGCTGAGGGGTGCGCCAGGGGACGCTGCCACGGCCGACCGCAGCGATGCCGCCCGGATTTCACAAGAGACGTTGTTCGCCTGCCGCGCCGAAGCGGCGGCGGTGCAGGTGGCCCCAGCGGTGGACCGTTATACGGTAGACCTTGTGAACGCCACGCGCCGCCCCGCCGACTACGACGCGGATCTGGGCCGTTGGATTCAAGTAGGCGCCAGCCCGCGCGGGGCCATCGCCCTGGACCGTGCGGCTCGCGTGCACGCGTGGCTGGAAAATGCCGGCTTCAGCACGCCGGACGACGTGCGCGCGGTGGCCCACGCGGTGCTGCGCCATCGTTTGCACCTTTCGTATGATGCGGTCGCCGACGGGATTACGGCCGACCAGGCCATCGATCGGGTCCTTGACGTTGTTGCCGTGCCGGCATAGCGCTCGCCATGAACCTCGTGCCGCACCCCGTCCACCCACCGCTGTCCGAGCTGATCGCGCTGGAGGCGGCCGCGAGCGGGTTGTCGTTTCTGGCACACCAGCCGCTCAGCAGCGTGCTTGCCGGCCCGCACGGATCGCGCTTACGGGGGCGGGGACTGGATTTCGCCGAGCTTCGGCGCTACGTGGCCGGCGACGACCTGCGCCGCCTGGACCTGCGCGCGTCGTTGCGTTATGGCAAGCCGTTTGTGCGTTCCTACACCGAGGAACGGGACCGCCCGGCGATGATCGTGGTCGATCAACGCATGAGCATGTACTTCGGATCGGTGCGCGCATTCAAGTGCGCGGTGGCGGCGCGGCTGGCAGCCATTGCGGCGTGGATCGCCTATCGGGGAGGGGACCGTGTCGGGGGCCTGGTATTCGACGACGCCGGAGTCAGGGCCTTCAAGCCGTTGCGCAGCCGCGACCGGGTCCGCGCATTGCTGGCGGAAGTGGCCCGCGCGAATGCCAACTTATCCGCGGCCCAGCCGGATGTGCCCGCCGCGCAGGGGCTGAACCATGCCTTGCGCGGCGCGCTACTGAACGCGCCGCATGACTGCCTGGTCTGCATCATCAGCGATTTCGCCGGAGCGGACGAGGAAACGCTGCGCGCCTTGCGTCTTCTGGCCGCCCACAATGACGTGCTGGCCATGCTGGTGTTCGATCCGATGGCGCAGCAACTACCCAGCAACGGAAGGCTGGTGGTCACGCAGGGCGAACTACAGCTGGAAGTGGCTGTGGGCAGGCAGCGGGAACGCGAGCCGCTTGCGCACTTTTTCAGCGACCGCCTGCGCCAGGTGGCGGAACTGCTGCGGCGCAGCCGCGTGCCGTTGCTGTCCATCGACACGGCGGAAGATGAACTGGCGCAGTTGCGCCGCGAACTCGGCAAACAGGCAACGGCGCCCACCGCGCCGCAGCAACAAGGGGCCCGGGGATGAGCGACACGCTGCCAGGCCTGGACCAGTTGCGCGAGCTGCCGTTGCCGGCAGCGGTGTCGTACTGGCCTCAGACTTGGGGGTGGGCGGTCCTGGCTGTCGTCGTCGTGATGGGCGGCACCTGGGGCGCTGTGGCCATTTGGCGCCGCCGCCGGCGCAATCTTTACCGCCGGCAGGGGCTGAAGGCGTTGCAGCAACTGGCGCAGGCGGCGGCAAGTGATCCCTTGGCGGCGCGCGGCCTGCCGGCGTTGCTCAAGCGTGCGGCGCTGGCCGCCCAGCCGTCGGATGGGCGTGCGGGGGTGGCGTCACTGAGCGGCGAGGCGTGGCTGGCCTACCTGGAACGCGACGTGCCGCAGGGCTTCCCGAAAGACGGCGCCGCGTTGATGCGTTTGCTGGCTTACGCCCCGGACGAGACGGTGCGTGGATTGGACAGCGTGGCGCTTTCGCAATTGATCCGCGCAAGCCGCGAGTGGATGGTGAAGCACCATGTGGCGGCTTGAATATCCCTGGCTACTCGCCGCCGCGCCCTTGGCGCTGGCCGCCTATCGCTGGCTACCGGCCTATGTGCAGCAGCGCAACGCGCTGCGCGTGCCGTTCTTCGATTCCGTCGCCGCGATTACGGGGCAGTCTCCATCACGGCCGGGCGTGCGGGCCAGCCCCGGCCAGCTTTGGCTGAACGTCGTGGTATGGCTGTTGATCGTGTTGGCGCTGGCGCGGCCGCAATGGGTCGAACCGCCGCTGACGCACACCCAGGCAGTTCGCGATGTCTTGCTGGCGGTGGACATTTCCCAGTCGATGGATACCGCCGATTTTCGGAACGCCCAGGGGCAGCCCGAATCAAGGTGGAAGGCCGTCAAGGCGGTGGTGGCGGACTTCATCGCCAAGCGCGCGGACGACAGGCTGGGGTTGATCGTGTTTGGCACCAGCGCGTATCCGCAGGCGCCGCTGACGGGCGACCACGTCGCGCTAAGCCTGTTGCTGGACCGGACGGCCGTGGGCATGGCGGGGCCCAACACGGCCATCGGCGATGCCATCGGCCTGGGCATACGGATGCTGGATGCCGCAAAAGAACGCGATAAGGTACTGATTCTATTGACCGATGGCAACGATACCGGAAGCGCCGTGCCGCCTGCGCGAGCCGCGGCGCTGGCGGCCCAGCACCACATCATTGTGCATACCATCGGCATTGGCGATCCGGCGGCAACCGGCGAAGACCGGGTCGACTTCGGCGTGCTGGAAGGAATCGCCCGGGCGACGGGCGGCCAGTTCTTCAAGGCCGAAGACCTGGCCAGCCTGCGATCGGTGTATGACACGCTGGACCGCATCACGCCGCAAGAGGTCAAGACGTTGCGGCATCAACCCAAGCGCGATTACTTCTGGTTGCCGCTGGGGCTGGCCCTGTGCCTGCTGGCCGCCTGGCACGGCGTGGCCGCCATTTCCGCGTGGCGCTCCCGCCGTGCGCCGGGCCCACGGAAAGGGCGGACGGAAGAGGGGCAAGCATGGACCTCGACCTAAGCGCCTTCCATTTCCTGCGCCCGTGGTGGTTGCTGGGCCTGCTGGGCGCGGCGCTGGCCTGGTGGGCGCGGCACGACGAAGGGGATGCCGTGGGACGCGCCAGCCGGATTTCGCCCGTGCTGTTGCCATACCTTATCGTGCGCTCTCCCGGCAGCCGGGGGCCGCGCCCGATCGATGCGCTGGCGCTGATCCTGGCCGTCGGATCCGTTGCCGCGGCCGGCCCGGCCTGGCACCGCGATCAGCCCGAGTTTTTGGACAATGTGGCGCCGCTGATCGTGGCTGTCGCATTGGGACCGTCCATGGATGGCGCCGATGTTCCGCCCACGCGTCTGGAAGCGGCGAAGCACCTGGTGCGAGACCTGGCGGCGCGTCGCGCCGGCGCCAAGACGGGCCTGATCGCCTACGCGGGCAGTAGCCACCTGGTGCTGCCGCCCACCGACGACACCAACTTGCTGGACCTGTTCACCCAGGCGTTGGCATCCGACCTGATCGGCCCGCAAGGACGCGATGCGGCAGGCGCCATCGCATTGGCCGCGCAGGTGTTGGCGGCCGAGCGTGCCGGCGGCACATTGCTGTTGCTGACCGACGGCGCCGATGCTGGCAGCCTGGACGCGGTACGTCAGCGCGCGCAAGCAGCGCCCGACCTGCAGGTGCTGGTGATGGCGGTGGGCCAGTCCGGCTTGGATAAGGATGCGCTGCAAGGCTTGGCGCGGGCGGCCGGTGCGCCGCTGGGCAGCCTTTCGGCCACGTCCGACGACCTGGACTGGATCACGCTGCACGCCCAGCAGCATTTTCAGGCCGTGCAGGATGCGCAATCGGGCGCCATCCACTGGAAGGATGCGGGCTATTGGCTGTGCTGGCCGCTGGCATTGCTGGCATGGTTGACGGTGCGGCGAGGATGGAACGTGGCCTGGATGGCCGCGATCCTTGTCGCCGTATCGATGGGCGTGCCGACGGAATCGCGCGCCAATCCGCTGGCCAACGCGTTTCTGACGCCGGACCAGCAGGGGCGCCGGGCATTCGACAACGGCCGCTTTGAAGAGGCCGCCACGCTTTTCCAAGACCCATACTGGAAAGGGCGCGCCGCCTACCAGGCGGGCAAGTACGCCGATGCCTTGGCCGCGTTTTCAAAGGTGGAAACGCCAGAGGGCGTTTTCTATGTGGCCAACACCCAGACGCGCCTGAGGCAATACGACGCGGCATTGGCGGCCTACGACCGGGCCTTGGCCTTGTCGCCGGGGTGGGATGCCGCCGTCGTGAACCGGGGCATCGTCGAGCGGTTGCTGGCGGCGATGAGCCAGGAACAGCAGGGCGATCAGGCCGAGCCGCCGGATCAGACGATCGCGGACAAGACGGCAAAAGCCGGCAAGATGGTGGCGGCGCCGGTTGCTCAGGCCGCCTCCGAAGACGTGTGGTTGCGCAACCTGACGCTATCGCCGACGCGCTTCCTGCGCGGCAGGTTCGCGGTTGAAGACGCGGCGGCGGGAGGGCGTCCATGAGCTGCGCGCACCGGGCGATTTCGTTACTGGCGCAGGGCGCATTCGGCGGCTTCGGCCGATCGGCCCTGCTGGGCCTTTTTGGGCTATTGGGGCTGCTGGGCGCGGCAGGCGCGCAAAACGCGCAAAACGCGCCGACCCTGCGCGTTACCGCGACGTTGCAGGCACCGGGGGAAGTGCGCGTGGGCGCGACCGTGCGGGTGGCGCTTGAGGTGCTGACTCCGACCTGGTTCACGCAACCGCCGGTATTGCCCGGGCTGGATATTCCGGGCGCCCTGGTGACGCCGCCGCAGGGCGAAGGCGAGTTGGTGCGCGATTCCGTAGACGGGGTGTCCTACAGCGGCGTGCGCTACACCTATGTGCTTAGCCCGACGTCGGCCGGCGCCATGCAAGTGCCGGCCTTGACGGTGACGGCCAAGGTGGGCCCTGGCGGGCTGGTGGCATCGGGCACCAGCAAACCGCTTTCGTTTTCCGTCTTGCCGCAGACGGCGGCCGCGGGGCAGGCGGTGGCGGCCGGAAAAATGGAAGTGTCCCAGGACTTCTCGGTGGCGCCCGACCCGCTGGTCGTGGGCGGGCGGATCACGCGGTCCGTCACGCAGCGCGCCGAAGGTGTGCAGGCAATGCTGCTTCCCGCCGTGGCGCTACCGGATCTGCCGGGGTTCAAACGCTACCCGCGCGAACCCGAAGTGACCGCCTTGGACGATGGCCGCGGCGGTTTTGTCGGTGGCCAGCGGACCGATCGCGCCGATTACGTCGCGCAGGCGGCAGGCACGTTCCGCCTGCCGCCCCTGATCGTCAGATGGCGCGATGGCGCGACCGGCGAGCCCGCCAAATCGGAATTGCCGGGACGGGAATTCACCGTGGCGCCCGCGCCGGCCGTCGCGCCGCCGTTCTCGCTGGCGGAAGACCTGGCCCGCTTGCGCCACGGACTGCGCTGGGTCATCCCGACCGCCTGGCTGGCGTGGGGCGCGGGACTGCTGGCTGTCATCGTCGCGCTATGGCTGACCTGGCCCTGGTGGCGGCGCCTTGCCGCGGCGCTGCGCGCCCGTGCGGCGCAAGCGGCCGCCGCGCGGCGCGCGAGTGAAGCCTGGCAGTGGCGCGCATGGCAGCAAGAAGCGCGCCGCCAGACCGCGTCGCTTGGGGCCTTCTATCGCTGGCTGCGCGTGGCGTCGGGCGCGCAGGACCTGCGGACGGCCGTGGCGCCGTTAGGGCAGGGCCCGCGCCAGACGGCAGCGGCCGTGCTGCAAGACGCCTATGGCACGCCGCAGGCCACTTCGGGATGGCGCGGCGTGCTCGCAAAATCATCGGCTCAGTGGAGACAGGCATGGCGGGGCGGGCAGGCGCCGACGCCCGCGCATGCCTTGCCGCGCGATTTGAATCCGGCCCCAGCAGGGCGAACCGCAACGGCGCAAAATGCGCAAGGAAGCCAGCAATGAAGCAAACGACTGAAAGACGACGGAGTTGGACGGCGTGGTTGGCTTCGGCTTCCATCGCGTTGCTGTTGACGGCTTGCGCTTCCCCGCAGAAGGCCGCGCCGACGCAAGCAGACCTGCCGTCATGGAACGACGGGCCGTCGCGTACCGCCATCGTGGATTTCGTCCGCGCGGTGACGCAGCCCGGCAGCCCGGACTTCGTGGCGGCCGAAGAACGCATCGCGGTGTTCGACAACGACGGCACGCTGTGGTCCGAGCAGCCCATGTATTTCGAGGCGTTGTTCGCCCTGGACCGGGTCAAGGAGATGGCGCCCGCGCATCCCGAATGGGCTAAGCGCCCGCCGTTCAAAGCGGCGATCGAAGGCGACAAGACCGCGTTGGCTAAAAGCGGGCAGGAAGGTCTGCTGAAGATCGTGGGCGCCACACACACCAGCATGACCGTGGACGAGTTCACGCAAAGCGTGACGCAGTGGACGGCGACGGCGCGGCATCCCCGGTTCAATCAGCCCTATACCTCGATGACTTTCGTGCCAATGCGCGAACTGCTGGATTATCTGCGCGCGAACGGCTTCAAGACCTACATCGTGTCGGGCGGCGAAACCGAGTTCATGCGTCCGTGGGCACAGGCCGCCTACGGCGTGCCGCCGGAGCAGGTGATCGGCAGCGGCTTCACCACAACGTTCGAAATGCGCGGCGACAAACCGGTGCTGTGGCGTCAGGGCAAGCTCGAATTCATTGACGACGGCCCGGGAAAGCCGGTGGCCATCCAGCGCTACATCGGCCGCCGTCCGCTATTGGCCTTCGGCAATTCCGACGGCGACCTACAGATGTTGCAGTGGACAGCCGCTGGCGCGGGCAAGCGCTTTGCCGGCATCGTCCACCACACCGACGCGCAGCGCGAATGGGCCTATGACCGGGATTCCAGTATCGGGCGCTTGGACCGCGCGCTGGACGAAGCGCAGCGCGGCGGATGGACGGTTGTTGACATGAAAACGGAGTGGAAACGGATATACGCGTTCGAAAAGCCTTAAGCAGGCGTGATTTGGGAGTACATGGCCCTTTTGGGCGAGGAGAGCAGTCATGAAAGCAAGACGATGGTTGGGCGCGGCGCTGGTGGCCGCGAGCGGACTTGCGGTGATGGGCAGTGCTTATGCGCAGGCCCAAAATGCGCAGTCCAGCCCTCAGGGGCAGACGTCCGGCAAAAAGCCGAACATCCTTGTCATCTTCGGGGATGACGTGGGACAGGCCAACATCAGTGCGTACACGAAAGGCGTCGTAGGCTACAGGACGCCCAACATTGACCGCATTGCCAACGAAGGCGCAATTTTCACCGACTACTACGCCGAAAATAGTTGCACGGCGGGCCGGTCCACCTTCATCACCGGCCAGTCGGCCCGCCGCACGGGCTTGTCGAAGGTGGGCATCCCGGGCGCGCCCGTCGGGTTGCAGGACCGCGACATCACAATTGCGCAGGCCTTGAAGGGGCTGGGCTACAACACGGCGCAATTCGGTAAGAACCACCTGGGCGACCGCGACGAATACCTGCCGACCAAGCATGGTTTCGACGAGTTCTTCGGCAATCTCTATCACTTGAACGCCGAAGAAGAACCCGAGCGCCCGTACTTTCCGAAAAATGCAAAGGACCCCGTCATTAAAGCCTACATGCCGCGTGGCGTGATCAAGGCTTCGGCGGACGGCAAGATCGAAGATACCGGCGCGTTGACGACCAAGCGCATGGAAACCATCGACGACGAAACCGTGGGCGCGGCGCTGGACTATCTGGACAAGCACGGCAAGGCGGAAAAGCCGTTCTTCCTGTGGATGAACACCACGCGGATGCACTTGTTCACGCACATCCGGCCCGAACACAAGGGCAAGAGCGGCATGCCCGGCAACGACTACGCCGACGGCATGTGGGAGCATGACCAGGATGTGGGCAAGCTGCTGAAAAAGCTGGACGATCTGGGCATCGCCAAGGACACCATCGTGATCTACACGACGGATAACGGGCCCAACCAGTTCAGTTGGCCGGATGCGGCAACCACGCCATTCCGCAGCGAGAAGGACACCAACTGGGAAGGCGCCTTCCGCGTGCCGGCGATGATCCGCTGGCCTGGCCACATCGAGCCCGGCACGGTCAAGAACGACATCGTTTCGGGGCTGGACTGGTTCCCGACGCTGTTGGCCGCCGCCGGCAACGACGGGGTGAAGGATCAGTTGCTCAAGGGCTGGCGTCCCAACGGCGCCAATCGGGACTTCAAGGTCCACCTGGACGGCTATAACCAGTTGGCCTACCTGACCGGCAAGAGCGATAAGAGCGCCCGCGAAGACTTCTATTACTTCAACGATGACGGCCTGCTGGTCGCCATGCGGTTCGAGAACTGGAAGGTCGTGTTTTGCGAACAAAAAGCGCCGGGCGGGTTCGCCGTATGGAAGGAACCGTTCGTATGCCTGCGCGTGCCCAAGGTGTTCAACCTGCGCATGGACCCGTATGAACGCGCCGACATCGTTTCCGATCAGTACAACGACTGGCTGACCAAGAACGCGTATCTGGCGTTCATCGGATCCGCCAAGGCCGGCGAGTTCCTACAGACCTTCATCGACTGGCCGCCCAGCCAGAATCCGCCCAGCTTCAGCACCGATCAGGTGCAGGAAGAAGTGGACAAGAAGATCGAGGAGTATTTCGCGCAGCAAGCGAAAAAGAAGGGCAGTTAAGCGGTAAGTAAGGGGCGGGTGCAGCTTTGCGGCTGCGCCCGCCGCTGGTAATTTTGGTTGACCCGATAAGAGCAAGAGGACAACTCATGAATGCATCCGCGCGCCCGATGACGGCGGTCCCTGCGGCAGGCGCGGCCTTTTTTTCCCGGACGACCTTGTGGCAGGCGGCCGTGCTGCTGGCCTTGTCCGGCGTGGCGTCATTGATTTTCCAGATCCTGTGGATCAAACAACTGTCGCTGATCGTCGGCGTCGAAGTGCATGCGATCGCGGCTGCGGTCGGGGCGTTCTTTTTGGGGCTGGCGGCGGGCAGCTGGCTGCTGGGACGCCGCGCCGACAGGTCCACCAGACCGTTCCTGCTGTACGCGGGAATTGAAGTGGCCATCGCCGTCCTGGGCGTGGGCGTGACCGCAATCCTGGCGCTTGGCGCGCCGGCCTTTGCGCGCGGTGAAGCGGTCAGCCCGTTGCTGGCCTGGCTTGCGGTCGTGTTAGTGGTTGGCGTTGCGCCCTTTTTCATGGGCGGCACCTTGCCCGTCCTGCTGCGCGCGACGGGCGCCGGACGAATCGGCCGGGCCGGGGCCACGCTCTATGCCGCCAACACGGGCGGCGCGATCATCGGCGCCTTGCTTCCCGCGTTTCTTCTGATTCCCGCGCTGGGCGTGCGCGGCGCCGCGTGGGCGGCCGCCGGCCTGAACCTGCTTGCCGCGCTGGGCGCGTGGTCGCTGCACCGGAAAAGTCGCCCAGCCGCTGGCGAAGCGCTGCCCCCAAGCGTGACATCGCCGACGCCGGCCTTGCCCCAAGACGCGCGTGTGGCGCTGGGGCTGTATGCGGCCGCGGGCGCGGTCGCGATGGGCTACGAAGTCCTGTGGTCGCAGATGGTGGTGCCCTTCATGAGCACCCGGGCATTCGCATTTTCGATCGTGCTGGCCGTCTATCTTGCCGGCTTGGCGATGGGCGCGGCGTTGTACGCGCGCTGCGAACGTTGGCTGGGCGACCCCTGGCGCGTCTTCGGGTTCCTGGTGACGGGCGCCGGGCTGGTCGCGCTGGTGGAAGCCGCGTTGCTGGGACGCTGGCTGATCAGCGCGCAAAGCGTGGCCGAAGCGTCCATCTTGCGCTGGACCGACAGCGATATGGCCGGCATGAGCGGGCGGTTCGCCGTGGCGGCAAGCGCCGTGGTGCTGTTGCCGACGCTGCTGCTGGGTGCGGCGTTTCCCGCGGTGTTGCGCATTGCCGTGCCCGCCGAACGCCGAGGGCAGGGCGCGGGCGCGGTACTGGCGTCGAACACGCTCGGCGGCATTGTGGGAACGGCGGTGACGGGATTCGTGTTGCTGCCTTATCTAGGCACGGTGCGCGGCTTGGCGTTGCTGACGTTCATTGCCTGCTGCATCGGCGTGGCGGCAATATGGCGCGCGCAATCCTCATCGCCGCTGACAAAGGGCTTGAGCGCGGCATTCGCGGGCGCCGCCGTCATCCTGGGCGTTGCCATGCCGGTCGATCACCTGGCTCGCCTCTTGCCGGGCGCGCAAGGAGGCAATCTGGTCTTTTACGAAGAAAACCACGGCGGCACGGTCGCGGTGGTCGAGCAAGGGAAGGGTGATCGGCGCTTCCATCGCTTGTATATCCAGGGCGTGTCCAACTCTGGCGACGCCATGCCTTCGCTGCGCTATATGCGCCTGCAAGCGCTCTTGCCGCTGATCGTGCATGCAGGTGAACCCCGCTCTGCCTTGGTGATCGGCTATGGCACCGGGATCACGGCGGGCGCATTGTCGCGCTATCCCGGCCTGGATCGCAGGGTGGTCGCCGAACTGCTTCCCGGCGTGCTGCACGCCGCGCCGCTGTTCAAGGGAAGCTATGGGGCGTCGACGGACCCCGGCCTGGAAGTCCGGCTGAAAGACGGGCGGCGGGAATTGTTGGGCAGTGCCGACCGCTACGACCTCATCACGCTCGAACCGCCTCCGCCGTCGGCCGCGGGTGTGGTCAATCTGTACTCGCAAGACTTCTATTCCCTGGCGTCGTCGCGGCTGAACCCCCAAGGCATCGTCGCGCAATGGCTGCCGTTGCCCACGCAGAATGTGGAAGACACCCGCGCGCTGGTCGCCAGTTTCATCAACGTGTTCCCGCACGCCACCCTTTGGACCACCGAGTTCCATGAAATGCTGATGATCGGGTCGATGGCCCCGCTGCCGTTGGATTCCGCCCGCATCGCCGCCCGGTTCGCGCAGCCCACCGTGAAAGCCGCGCTAGCCGAGGTCGGAATTGCATCGCCGGCGGCGCTGCTTGCGACCTGGGTGACCGACCGCGACGGTTTGGCGCGCTTTGCCGGGTCGACGCCCGCCGTCACCGACGACCGGCCGGCGATCGAGTACGCCACGTGGGTTCGACCGCGCGAGGTTGCCCGCACTTTGCCCGCTTTGTTGGCGCAACGTAGCGAACCGCCGTTGGGCGCGGTGGACGCCGGCATGGCGCTGGACATCGACAGCCAGCGCAGTGCGCTGGACGTGTTCTACCAAAGCGCGTTGGCGGCCTATGAAGGCGACCGTGACGGCTGGGCGCGCAACGGCGCGCGGCTGGCGGCAGCCAGCCGTGACAACCCCTATTTGCGCTGGTTCACGGGTGGGAACGCCGAATAGGGCAGTCGCCGTGAGCCGCCGAACGCGATCCGCGAGTCTGAAGACGCTGCTCGCCGTGGCGTGGTGCGTCTTTCCCCTGGCCGCCTCGGCGGGCGATCCGCCTCCGGAAGACGAGGAAGCAGGGGGCTTTGACGCCAGCGATTTTCTCTTGAACCGCAAAGGCGTGCTGCCGGTGCCAATGGTGATCACCGAGCCCGCCGTGGGATACGGCGGCGGGCTCATGCTGCTGTTCTTCTCGCAGCCCGATGGCGCGGGACCGCCAGCCACCCGGGCCGATGGCAAGAATGTGCCCCCGAATGTCACCGGCGTCGGCGGCGGTCTGACCGAGAACGGGTCGCGGGGCGCCGGAATATTCCATTTCCATACCTGGGGCGGCGACCAGTACCGCTATCTTGGCGCGCTGGCCTCGGGCCGCGTGAACCTGGACTATTACGGTCCGATCAATCACGGGCGCAGTTACGAGCTTAAGGGCACGATGCTGATTCAGCAGCTGCTCGCGCGGTTGGGCGAATCGGCCTGGTACGTCGGGCCGCGCTACACCTATTTCCGGTCCGAGACCCGCTTCACCGGCGAAGCGGCCGATGTGCGGGGTGCGGACGCCGCGCGGCATATCGGCAAGGTCGGCGTGGTGGCCGACTACGACACGCGCGACAACCTGTTCTATCCAAAAAGCGGTAGCTACGTCGAACTGGAAGCGCAGGTGGCCCGCCCCTGGGCCGGTAGCGACCAGGATTTCGAGACTTACCGCGCGCGGGGATTCACCTGGATTCCGGCCGCGCCAACCTGGACGCTAGGGCTGCGCGCGGATGCGCAGTTCACCAGCGGGACCGTGCCGTTCTACGCGCAGCCTTACGTCGACTTGCGCGGCGTGTCGAGGGGCCGCTACCAGGACCGCAATGCGGTGGTGGCGGAAGGCGAGCTGCGCTGGAACGCGACGCCGCGGTGGTCCTTGCTGGCATTTTCTGGCGTCGGCAAAGCGTATGGCAAATGGCGGCCGTTTTCGGAAGCCTCCAGCGTCGTCAGCGTGGGCACCGGGTTCCGCTATTTGATCGCGCAAAAGCTGGGGCTTGCCGTGGGTATCGACGTGGCGCACAGCAAGGACCAGAACGCCGTATATATACAGGTGGGCAGCGCGTGGCGCTGAGATAGCGCGGCGAAGGCTCCCGAGAGGTCCTCCCGGGAGCAACGGCCACGGCTTGCTGGTCAGGTCAGAAAGGTCCTGTTGATGTCCTTGATCGTCGCGCATCCTGCAAGCTTCATGCTCAGTTCCAGCTCGTACTTCAGGGTGTTCAGCACGGACGTCACGCCGGCGGCGCCGCCTAAAGCCAAGCCGTACAGCACGGGCCGGCCGACGGCGACGCCGCTGGCGCCCATCGCCAGCGCCTTGAAGACGTGCACGCCGCGCCGCACGCCACCATCCAGGTACACCGGCACCTTGTGACCGACCGCGTCCACGACGCCGGGCAACGTCGTGAACGCACCGGGAACGGTGTCCAGCTGCCGGCCTCCGTGGTTGGACACCTGGATGGCGGCAGCGCCGGCATTGACCGCTTCTTTCGCGTTGTCCGGGGACTGAATTCCCTTCACGACGACAGGCAGGCCCGATTCCTTGGCGATGAACTCCAGGTCTTTGAAATCCAGGTCGCGTTTGAAAATCGTGAACAATTCGGCCAACGTCGCGCCAGCGGGAGCGTTGGGAACATTAGGGAAGGGCAGCGACGCGGGAAAGGTAAACCCGGTGCGTTTGTCCGATTCCCGGTTTCCGGACCATTCCAGATCCACCGTGAAAACGATAGCCGTCGCGCCCATCGCCTTGGCGCGCGCGATCAGCTCGCGGTTCACGCCCATGTCTTTTGTGAAGTACAGCTGAAACCACTTTGGCCCTTGGCTGACCTTGGCCATTTCGGACAGCGGCACATTGGCCAGCGTCTGGGCGGTAAACAACGCGCCGGCATCGGCTGCGCCCTTTGCCGTGCCCAGCTCGGCGGACGCGTGCGCCAAGCCGTGGGCAGCCATGGGCGGCACGAAGATAGGAATGCGCACGTCGGACCCGAGCAGAACGGTTCGGGTGTCCGGCTGCTTCACCCCAGCCAGATAGCGGGGCATGATCGCGTGGTCGTCGAACGAACGCACATTCTCGCGCAGCGTCCATTCGTCGCCCGAACCGCTGCTGATATAGCTGAACTGGGGAACGGGAATGAGTTTCCTGGCCTCTTGTTCGAGGTCATGGAGATTGACAATATCCAACTTTCTTTCAGCGCTGCCGGCTTGATAGGCGCCGGTGGCGCTGCCCCCCTTGGGGGCCGGCGGGGCGGCGGAAGAGGGCACGGCCGAAGCGGCAAGAAGGCCGCCCGCCATTGCGCTAAGGCTGCCGATCATCATTTCACGTCTGGAAGTGTGCATTTTCTATACTCCGCCGGAACCGGCGACCGGCTCCGGCAACATCAGGCCTGTTGGATCTCAGCGCGCCGCGTTTGCGACGGCCTCGATCGTGATGCGCAGTTGCACGTCGTTGCTGACGTCTGGCGCGAAAGCATCCACGCCGAAATCGCTGCGCTTCAGGACTGTCGTCGCGTCAAAGCCGATGGCGGGCCGCTGCGCCATCGGATGGATGCCTTGCTTGTTCTGGCGTGCTTGCAGGATCACGGGCTTCTCGATTCCCTTTATGCGCACGATGCCGCTGATCTTCAAGCGCCCGTTGCCCTCGTCCACGACCGAGGTGCTTTTGAACTGAATGTCCGGAAACTTGGCCGCCTGGAAGAATTCCGCGCCTTGCAGCATCTCGTCCAGTTTGGGCACGTGCGAGGTCAGGCGCGGCACGGGCACGCGCAACTCCACGGCCGATTTCGAAGGCTGCGCGGCATCATAGCGAAGCACGCCCGTCACGCCGCCGGCGTGCGCCGTGGGCTTGGAGTAGCCCAGGTGATCCCAGCTGACCACGATTTCGGTGTGTTCAGGGTCGATCTGATAATCGACGGGAGCGGCTTGCGCAGCCAGACTGCCGAGGCTCAGGAGGGATGCAGCAAGAAAAGCCGCGTAGGTTTGCTTCATACGATTCTCTATATGTTTGGCGCCTGGGGCATCCCGGCGCGTATCAGCCATGGATGGCTTGGATTCAGCGGTGGCTGATGCGAAACATAAGAGTAAGGACTGGGACATTAGACCGGTAGTAGTCGATATTTGACCGGACCGTTCTATTTTTGTGGCGACTGGGCCGTAATACGCATAATGTGTATTATGTAAAGTTAAAGATCTGGCTATGCTTGGCATAGCCAGCCCTCGTTCGTTAGAGACAATCCGCGGACAAATCCGATTCCATGAGGATTCGGCTAGAATCATTCAACACTCGTTGTATGATCGAATCATTAATGATGACCAGAGCAGTTTTCCATGCCAAAGACGGGTACGACGCGGGCGCCAACGGGGGGTAAACGGTGACAGGAGCGCCCGTCCGGGTCGTGGGTAGCCTTGGCACCGCCCAGACGCTGGCCTGGGCGTCGTCCTACTACTTGCCAGCCATGTTGGCGGCGCCGATGGCCAGCGACCTGGGCTTTCCGACGCCAACGGTCTACGCGGCCTTTTCCGGCGCAATGGTGGTATCGGCCCTGGTCGGCCCGTGGGCCGGTCAAGCCATCGACCGACACGGCGGTCGTATCGTCCTGGTCGGCACCAGCCTGATCTTCGCGCTGGGACTGGTCCTGCTTGGATCCTCCCAGGGGCTGTGGTCGATGGCCGCCGCCTGGCTCATTATCGGCGTAGCGATGGGGGCTGGCCTGTATGAAGCGGCCTTCTCCAGCCTGGTTCGCCTGTATGGGCATCACGCCCGTGGTGCGATCACGGGCATTACCCTGATTGCCGGTTTTGCTAGCACCGTCGGGTGGCCGCTGTCTGCCTGGATGGAAACACAGTTCGGATGGCGCAACGCGTGCTTCGGCTGGGCGGGCTTGCATCTACTGGTTGGCTTGCCGCTCAATGCCTGGCTTCCGACATTGCTGCCCCAGGCAAACCACGAGAAGTTTGCTGTCGCGGATCCAACGAAGGTCGTCGCCTCCTCCCCTTCTCCCACTCCTACGGCTGAGCGCCACGGGTACGCAACCGCCCTCCTTGCCTTCGTCTTCGCCGCGACCTGGTTCATCAGCACCGCGATGGCCACGCATTTGCCGCGGATGCTGGAGGGTGCCGGCGCCACGCTCGCCGCCGCCGTCGCGGTAGGCGCTCTCATCGGTCCGGCACAGGTGGCCGGCCGCGTGCTCGAGTTCGGATTCCTGCGGCGGGTTCATCCGCTGCTATCGGCACGCTTGGCCGCATTGGCACACCCCGCTGGTGTGATCGTGTTGCTGATGATGGGGCCGGTTATGGCCCCCGTATTTGCGATCCTGCATGGGGCTGGTAACGGCATTCTCACCATCGCGAAGGGCACATTGCCGTTGGTGCTGTTTGGTGCCCAAGGGTATGGCGCGCGCCAGGGGTGGCTGATGATGCCCGCGCGGATCGCGCAAGCGGCGGCCCCATTTCTTTTCGGCCTGGCTCTGGACGCTTGGGGATCCAGCGCCTTGTGGCTGTCGGGCGCTATCGGTCTGGCCGCCTGTGGCGCGCTGATGCTGCTGCGCCCGGCCACCACGCAGTGAAATTTCAGTCTTGCATCAAAAGAGGTAGCTCATGAGTTCCATCACCGTCTATCAGGACCCGGCCTGCGGCACGTCGCGCGAAGCCATCGTGTCCAAGCGTGCCACCGACCTTCCCAATATCGATCCGTCACTGTTCAATTTGCCGTCTGCCGCGGAGTTGTTCTCGCCCAAGCGCGCCATTCACGCGCCGCGCTTCCTGTTGCTCTATGGGTCGTTGCGCGAACGTTCCTACAGCCGCCTGGTCGCGGAGGAATCCGCAAGGCTGCTTCAAGCCCTCGGCGGCGAAACGCGCCTCTTCAATCCGTCCGGGCTGCCCCTGGTTGACGACGCCAGCGATGATCACCCCAAAGTTCGCGAGCTGCACGAGCTGGTTCAATGGTCGGAAAGCATGGTTTGGAGCTCGCCGGAGCGCCACGGCGCCATGACCGGACTAATGAAGACACAGATCGACTGGATTCCTCTGTCGGTGGGGGCTGTGCGCCCGACCCAGGGCAAGACCCTGGCCGTGATGCAGGTATCCGGCGGCTCGCAGTCGTTTAATGCCGTGAATCAAATGCGGGTGCTGGGGCGGTGGATGCGGATGCTGACGATACCCAACCAATCGTCGGTCGCCAAGGCTTACCAGGAGTTCGACGATTCGGGACGGATGAAGCCTTCGCCGTACTATGACCGCGTCGTCGATGTCGTCGAGGAGCTGATGAAATTCACGCTGCTGACGCGAGATGTCGCGCCCTACCTCGTGGACCGGTACAGCGAACGCAAGGAAACCGCCGCGGCGCTATCGAACCGGATGAAGCAAACCTCCCTCTAGGCGGTTCTTGGCCCGCCGTTCCGCAGAGCCGGGCCTTCTTGCTACCCCACGTTACCGGTCGGGAACAACGGTCGGGTCAGAGGACTGTGGCGACGTTGTCCTAGCGGAAAGACACGGATTCGATCCGATTGCGTCCCCGCTGCTTGGCGTAATAAAGCGCGCGGTCGCTGCGGCTGAGCGCAAGCTCTGCGTCTTCATCCTTCGTGTGTAGCGCGGAAATGCCGATGCTGACCGTCAACGGTATCTGCCGCCCGCCGAACCAATACGGGGTATCAGCGATCTGGCGCTGCACATTTCGGGCGAACAGGCGCGCGTTTTCGATGTCGGTATCGGGCAGCACGACGGCGAACTCCTCTCCGCCGATGCGCCCCACCAGGTCGGTTTCGCGCAGTTGGCCGCGCAGCATGTTCGCAAAATGCTGCAGCACGCCGTCGCCGATGGCGTGGCCCCAAGTGTCGTTGATGTGCTTGAAGTGGTCCAGGTCGCACATCAGCACCGCGGAACCCAGGCCGCCATGGCCCTTGATCCGCGTAAGCTCGGCCGCGATGCGCAACATGAAATGGCGGCGGTTGGGCAAGGTGGTCAGCGCGTCCGTGGCGGCGAGTTCGCGCAATTCGAATTCAGCGCGCTTGCGATCGGTAATGTCGGTGACGAACCCGTGCCACACCACCCCATTGTCGGCGTCGCGCCGCGGACTGGCGGCGCCCTGCCGCCACCGCACGCCCTGCAACGGCAGGCAGACGCGGAATTCCAGGTCCCACGGTGTCAGCGCGGCGGCTGCTTTCTGCAGCGACGTGCGATAAGCCGGCAGGTCCTCTGGATGGACGCGTTGCTCGATCGCGGTGGTGCTGGCGCGCACGTCGTCCGCGGTCAATTCAAACATGTCCCAGATGCCTGCACTGACATACGAGAACCGGGAGCCGCCCTCGGGCACCGGCCGACACTGGAAGACCAGGCCGGGTACCGCGTCGGTGAGGTTGACGACGAGGTCCGCCGTGCGCTTGAGCCGCTCCGACATGGCGCGCACCGCGCTGATATCGGTAGTCGTCCCCATCATCCGCAGCGCCCTCCCCGTGTCGTCTCGGCTAATTACTTTGCCGCGGCTGCAGATCCACTTGTAGCTGCCGTCCTTGCAACGGATGCGGTGCTCCACTTCATAGCTTTCGGTCTTGCCGTCGAAATGGTCCTGCATGGTGGCGCGCACGTAGTCAAGGTCGTCCGGATGCAGGCGCGCGTAGGCGTCCTCGATGCGCGTGGTGAGCTCCGATTCGCAATACCCCAGCAAGGCCTTCCAGCCGGGCGAATAAGTGATCTCGCCCGTCATCACGTTACGGTCCCAGACACCCGTGCCACTACCCGCGATGGCCAGCGACAGCTTTTGGGCTTCGTCGCGCCAGGTGTCTTCGTCGGCACGTTCGCCACGCAGCGCAGGGTACGGTTCGATAGCCGCGGCCGCGAGGCCAGCCAGGTCCGTCAAGGCCAGGCTGTCTGCGTCGGTAAAATCGCGCGACTGCCCGTGCAGCAGCCGCAAGCTGCCTAGAACGCGCCCATCCGCGGCACGCATGGGGCATTCGACGGACCAGGGCTGCGACGCCGCGGGCGGCGTGCCGTCTACTGCCTGCCATTCGCCCTCTGCGTTCGAGGCCGCAAGGATCGCCATGTCCACGCCAAACAGGCGGCGGGCCAGGCGTGCCACCCGGTCCTGGGTGCCGTCGGTGCCGCGATGCGCCCCGCCCGCGCCATCGCCACGGGGTTGGGGTAGGTACGGATCACCGGTAGCTGACATTTCGGGACCTGATCAATACGGAGTTCACCGGTACAGCCGGGCGGCGCGTTCCTGACATTCTGTCATGTTCTGCACCAATATTGCATCATTTACCGCTTTGCACCCGCTTCGAGATGAAGGGTTTTACGTCGCGTTTTCCCCTATAGGACCAGCTTCACGACCAGGCCGATGACGGCGCACGCCGCAATGACTTCGATAACGCCGCGCTTGAACTTGAACAGCGCCACGGCGGCGCCCAGCGCGATCGCCGCAGAGCCAAGGTCGAACCTGCCTGCCAAGCCGTCCGGCCATAGGACGTGATAGCCAAAGAACACCGCCAGATTGAGGATGACGCCAACCACCGCTGCGGTGATTGCCGTCAGTGGCGCCGTGAATTTCAGGTCTTCCTTTGTTGCCTCGACCAGCGGGCCGCCAGCCAGAATGAACAGGAACGAAGGCAAAAAGGTGAACCACGTCACGATCAACGCGGCCAGCGCCCCGGCCAGGAACAGAAGCTCCGGGCCCAAAAGCGCGTTGGCGTATCCTCCGACGAAGCCCACGAAGGCGACCACCATGATGAGCGGCCCCGGTGTGGTCTCGCCCAGTGCCAAACCGTCGATCATCTGGATTGGCGTAAGCCACGCATAGGTGTCCACGGCGCCCTGATAGATGTACGGCAGCACCGCGTAGGCGCCGCCGAAAGTCAAGAACGCGGCTTTCGTGAAAAACCATCCCATCTGCGTGTACGCGCCCTGCCAGCCGTACTCGCCTGTTAACAACGCCATGGGTACCGCCCACAGCAAGCCCCCTATTCCCAGGATGGCCACGAATCGAGGCCAGCGGAATCTGGCGTGGTCCGGTGTGGGCGTATCGTCGTCAATCAATGCCGGACCGAAGCCTTGAGCGCCGGAGCCGTGTCGCACGCCCGTCTGGAAATACGCCGGCCAATACTTCCCGCCGACAAAACCGACCAATGCAGCAAGAGCGACGATCAGCGGGAATGGCGCGTTCAACGCGAAGATCGCCACGAAAGCCGCCGCCGCGATACACCAAAGAACCGGATTCTTCAGCGCGCGCGAGCCGATCCGATGCGCCGCGTGCAGGACGATGGCCGTGACGGCGGGCTTGATCCCGTAGAACAGGCCGGCAATGGCGGGAACGTCGCCCCAGGCGATGTACACCCACGACAAGCCGATCAGGATGCACAGCGAGGGAAGCACGAACAGCCCCCCTGCCACCAACGCGCCCCGGGTCCGATGGAATAGCCACCCGATATAGGTCGCCAGCTGCTGGGCTTCCGGCCCCGGCAGCAGCATGCAGTAGTTCAGCGCATGCAGGAATCGTCGCTCACTGATCCAGCGCCGCCGTTCCACCAGTTCGGTGTGCATGATGGCGATTTGCCCGGCGGGTCCGCCAAAGCTGATGAACCCCAGTTTCAGCCAGAACCACAGCGCCTGACGAAAGCTCACAGCCTGTGGCGCGTCCAACGGAACCTGGCCCGGCTCCCGGGGCGGGTCTACGCCTTCCTGCGTTCGAGTATTCATTTCCCGTCCTCTTGGCGAAGCTGGCCACCCAGCCGTCCAAAACGCCTATCAGTTCGGCCCTGGCCAGCCGAACGCTCGAGAAGCGCCGGATTCCTGGCCGCCTCCTCGGCTCGCACGGTACGCTTTTAATGAGCGGGCCGCTACAACCCCCTGGTTATATCTATCGCCTGCTTCTCAATGCAGGGATCAGGGAAATCCTGGTCGGAACCAAGGTTTTTCGGATCATATCCCCCCAGGGGGGATATGATCCAGGCATGACGACAGCCAATCCGCACCACCACCATGACGCCGTTGCCAAGCGTCTGAAGCGCGCCGAAGGCCACTTGCGGAGCATCCTTCAGATGATGGAAGAGCACCGTTCCTGCCTGGATCTTGCGCAGCAGCTGCACGCGGTTGAAAAGGCGATATCACAGGCCAAGAAAATCCTGATTCAGGACCACATCGACCACTGCCTGGAAGATGCGGTGGGCGAACTCAACGACGCGCGTCGACGCACCATCGACGAATTCAAAGAAATCACGAAGTACCTCTAGCAGGAACACCATGCTTTCCTTTTCCGATCTCCTGGCGCAAGGAGCCGCGCACGCGTGGCTGTTCATTCCAAGCGCCATCCTTCTAGGCGCGTTGCACGGACTTGAACCCGGGCATTCCAAAACGATGATGGCGGCCTTCATCGTTGCGATTCGAGGAACCGTTGGCCAAGCCGTGCTGCTGGGAATCACCGCAACGATCTCGCACACCTTGATCGTGTGGGGGATCGGGCTTGGCGGGATGTACTTGTGGCAGGGGGTGGACGCCGAAGGGCTGGAGCCCTACTTTCAGTTGGCATCCGGGCTGATCATCGTGCTGATTGCCGCCTGGATGTTCTGGCGCACCTGGCGCGAACAGCACGTGAACGGCGCGCACCACCATGACCATGACCATGATCACGGTCACGACCATGACCACGATCACGATCACGAGGAGCTTCGCGGATTGAACGTGTCAGGAGACGGCTATCAAGACGCTCACCAATTGGCGCACGCGAACGACATCCGGCGTCGCTTTGCGGACAAGAACGTCACCAACTGGCAGATCGCGCTGTTTGGACTGACGGGCGGACTCATTCCCTGCCCTGCCGCCATCACCGTGCTGCTGCTGTGCCTGCAACTCAAGGAATTCACCTTGGGCGCGGTCTTGGTGCTGTGTTTTTCCATCGGTTTGGCCATCACGCTAGTCACGGTCGGCGCCGTTGCGGCGTTGAGCGTTCGCCATGCGACAAAGCGGTACAGCTGGTTCTCGACGGTTGCCCATCGCGCGCCCTACTTTTCCAGCTTGTTGATCATCGCGGTGGGCGTATACGTGGGGCTGAATGGCTGGCTTGGCATCCAGTCGCTGCACGCTTAGCATTCGACGCGTTTGCGCGACGCTACCTTGGGTCGCGCATTTTTATTCTCATTAATTCAACAATCGTTGTATGATCGAACCATGAACGAAGATCAGATCATCTTGGCGCTAGGTGCCCTTGCCCACCCTCAGCGTTTAAGGGCCTTCCGTGCGTTGGTTGTGGCGGGCCTGCCCGGGCTGACGCCCAGCACGTTGGCGGACCAGTTGGGCGTTGCGCGCAACACGTTGTCCTTCCATTTGAAGGAGCTGTCGCACGCCGGGCTGGTCAGCGTCGAGCAACAAGGACGGAACCTGATCTATCGCGCCGACTTCTCCCAGATGAACGGGTTGCTCGGCTATCTGACGGAACATTGCTGCCAGGGCGCCTCCTGCGAGGTGTCCGACTCCAGCGCTTGCACGACTTGCTGAAACCCAAGACTACACCCATGCCACAACTGCCTTTCAACGTGCTATTCCTTTGCACCGGTAATTCCGCCCGCTCGATATTGGCCGAAGGGCTGCTCAACGGACTGGGCGGCGGCCGATTCCAAGCCTATTCCGCGGGCAGCACGCCCAAGGGCGAGGTCCATCCGCTGGCGCTTGACACGCTAAGCGCTTATTCGTTGCCTTCCGAGGGCTACCGCAGCAAAAGTTGGGACGAGTTCGCGGTGACGGGTGCGCCGAAAATGGACTTCATCATCACGGTCTGCGACAACGCAGCCGGTGAAGTCTGCCCCCTTTGGCCGGGCCATCCCATGACGGCGCACTGGGGTATCCCCGACCCCGCGGCCCACGAAGGAACCGAGGAATCACGCCGCAAGGCGTTCCATGACGCGGCGCGCGCGCTCAAGCGGCGCATCGAGTTGTTTCTCTCTTTGCCTCTTGAACGCCTGGACGCGATGTCGCTCCAGGCCGAGTTGCGCAGTATCGGCAAGGCGCAGGAGTAAATCGCCATGGCGGTCCAGACGCATGCCGTGCCCAGCCGGCGGGAACGTGGTGGGATGAGCGTCTTCGAACGCTACCTGACGCTTTGGGTATTTCTTTGTATCGTGCTTGGCGTCGCGCTCGGCCAGTCCCTGCCTACGCTGTTTCAGGCCATCGGGCGTCTGGAAGTGGCGCAAGTCAATCTACCGGTCGGCCTGTTGATCTGGGTGATGATCATCCCGATGTTGCTCAAGGTCGATTTCGGGGCGATGGACCAGATCAAGCGGCATTGGCGCGGCATCGGCGTCACGCTATTCATCAACTGGGCCGTCAAACCCTTCTCCATGGCGTTTTTGGGCTGGCTGTTCATTCGCCAGGTGTTCTCGCCGTGGTTGCCGGCCGATCAGTTGGATAGCTATATCGCGGGCCTGATTCTTCTGGCCGCGGCCCCCTGCACGGCGATGGTGTTCGTGTGGAGCCGGCTGACCGGCGGCGATCCCGTCTTTACGCTGTCGCAAGTGGCGCTGAACGACACGATCATGGTATTCGCGTTCGCCCCTATCGTCGGCCTGCTGCTGGGCTTGTCGGCCATCACCGTGCCGTGGGGTACGCTGCTTGTGTCGGTCGGGCTGTATATCGTGATTCCGGTGATCCTTGCACAACTCTGGCGCCGCGCGCTGATGCGGCGCGGCCAAGCGGCGTTTGAGGCGGCATTGACGCGGATCGGACCATACTCCATGGCGGCGCTGCTGCTCACCCTTGTGCTGCTGTTCGCGTTCCAGGGCGAAGCCATCATCGCTCAGCCGTTGGTCATCGCCATGCTGGCCGTCCCAATTTTGATCCAGGTGGTCTTCAACTCTGGCCTGGCGTACTGGCTGAATCGTTGTGTCGGAGAAAAACACAACGTCGCGTGTCCGTCGGCATTGATCGGGGCGTCCAACTTCTTCGAGCTTTCCGTCGCGGCCGCGATCAGCCTGTTCGGATTTCAATCCGGGGCCGCCTTGGCGACCGTCGTGGGCGTGCTGATCGAGGTCCCCGTGATGCTGCTGGTTGTCCGCGTCGTGAACCGGTCCAAAGGCTGGTACGACGCCGGCGCCAACATTCAGAAGCGTCGATACACGTAAGCTTCGCCCGACACTCCCTGGCGGGCGCCGAATTGACCCTGGCTGTTCAGGCGAACCGACCAAAGCGGCGACGGTTCCCAACGGACCCCCGCTTCCAGAATGCCCGTCCCCCCATTGAAGTTGGTCTTCGCCAAGGGCGCGCCATCGATCCGGGCGCGAACGTCGCTGTTGGTGTCGTATTGCCAGCCGGCGCCAGCGTACACGCGTGCGGTGCCGCCCACGTCATAGACATAGCGCGTACCGATTCGGCTGCGTAGCAATTGAGTCGCGTCGTAGCTAAGTTCGTCACTTGCTTTGTTTCGAACCGAGTCTCCCCCCATGCGTTGCCACTGCACTCGCACGTAGCTGTCCAGTTGCGCGTTTGCGCTCAGCGTGCCGACATAGCCCGCCTTGCCGTGCAGGCCCCAATACCCCGAGCGGCTTGTGTAGTTGGCACTGCTTTCGGCGCCGTCTGAATAGCTGCCTCGAATGCGCCCGCCGCGCACCGAAGCTTCGGCATATGCGCCGTTGTGAAACCAGTGACGCGCGAGTAGACCTGCGCCAATGTTGTCCAGATTGCCGCGGCCGTCCGAAGTCCGTCCCGCCACTGAGGTACTGGCTCGGTAGTTGGTATGCCCGGCTTCAATCAAGGGGGCGATGATGTAATCGCCTGCTGTCGTTGCACCGCCGATGGCATGACCGAATAAGAAATTGGACCGCTCTAGCGTGAGGCCACTATTATCGATATGTGTGCGCCCCACTTCGGGGCTGAAGAAGAAACCACGTCGATCCGGACCACGCAGATCAGTGGCGGAGATCGCGCTGCCACTATCGGCAAGTGCGTTGATACCTGCGCCAATGGCGCGCCGATAAAGCGTGCTGATGGCTGGATCAATGAATCGGGGATTAATGACAGGCCCGCCAATGGCAGGGGGATCAGACTTGCCCGGCGCCGGTGCTCCCTCTGGCGCCATCAAGGTAGCAGTCAGATCGGTGGTGCTCTGCAAATTAAATCGGTACTGATATGCGCCTTGCTGCAGCTTATAGGCGCCCTGATTCGCCACACGGCCCGTAGTCGAATCAATCAGCGTGATTGTGTCGCCCTCCTTCAAATACTTCAACGGATCGTTCGCGCCCAAGGCCACGGTCGCGTCTTGGACGCTGATGGGCGACGTCGTATGCAGCATGGTCGTGCCATTGATCGCTGTCGCGGGCAAAGCGAAACTAAGCTTTCTCCCGTCGGCATTCAAGGCCGGGCCGCGATAGGTTGCGTTAGGCCCCAATACCGTGATGTCGCCTCGGAAAGTAAACTCGCCATTGCCGGTGATCGCTAGCGTGTTCCCCGCCCCGAACATCAAATTCCCCAACAACACGCCTTGATTCCTGCTGTCGTCGTAGGGCTGCGTGTTAGCCAGATGAAGCTGCGTGCTGGTATCGATCATGGCTAGCGTTCCGATCGTTACTCGATGCGTATCGAAGAAAAGCGCGGCTGGCGTTCGCAGCACGCCGACATCGAAGGTGGCTCGGCCAAATAAGGCGGCTGTCGCTTGATTGCTCTGCAAAGTGCCGCCTGCTTCTCCTTCGACGGAGACGCCAAAAGGGTGGGTGACATAGAGCACGCCGCCGACCGCCAGGGCCGCGTCGCCGGCGGTGGCAATCCCACCTCCCGAGCTGTCGCGGCTCTCGAACCCAGACTCATGCCGTCCGGCAATCACGCGCACGGCTCCGCCACTGAACATGTTGCCGTCCACCCGCAACCGGCTATCGCCACCGGTAGCGATGCCGGGATAGCTGTGCCGTACGTCCTGCGCGAATGCGCCGCCGGCCTGCAGCGTAACGTTGCGGCCGACAGACAGATCTCCATTGACCTCATACAGCACCGATTGGGCGCTCGCCGTGGGAACACTGCCCACATCGGTATATTTTTCGGTCCTCGCTTCGCCCGCCTGTAGCGTCAGCGCCCCCTCTACTGTGCTGTTTCCTCCAACATGAACGGCCATCGCGCCGGCCATCCTGGCTGACCAGTAGGCCTGGATGTTGGACCGGTCTTTGGCGTTCGCCGTACTTCCGGTCAGGTTGACATCGCCCAACACGTGCAAGTCTTTTCCCACGTCCAGCCGGATTTCGCTCCACCGGAGGCTGATGGGGACGACATCCATGTCTGTACGGCCTGACTCCCACGTCTCTAGATCACGGCCGATCATGGAAAGGTTTCCGCCAATTAGCGCATTTCCGCCTACGGTCACGGCTGCGCTATCGCGCATAAGCCAGCCCCGCCCCGACGTTGAGCATGCGCGGGCGACGTAGGCAGGCGTAGCTTCGATCAACAGATCCTGTCTTACACCCAGGTCCTGCCGGACGTTAAGGGTCGCGCTTTGCACAATCGCGATCGCGTCATGGGTAGCGCCGATGTCGTCAGGGTCGGGATCGCCGAAAATTTGAGCGCCACTCTTGCGACCGCTACTCTCGCTATCATCGACTCTCACTTTATCACCGACTCTCACTGACAGATTCCCATTGACTAGAAGGCTGCCTTCAACATTGGCGGTCATGCGGCCACTTTGTGCGCGTGCAGAAACGTAATGGTTGGATTCGGAATTCCGACCGGATTGTGCGGTAGCCGCTCCGCTGGCTAGCTCAACCGAGTCGGCCATAAACCCTTGCTTGATCGTATATCTCTTGCTGAGGCCCAACTCATCATGGTCGGCGTTGTCAAAATATGCATGCGCATCGTCGCCCTCTATTAATACGCCTCCTGGAGAGGGCCACGCTCCGAAGAACGTGCGGATATCCTCATGCTCGACGGGGTCGTAATATTCCACGTATGTCTGCGCACTCGCCGAAAACGCCAGGCCCAGGAACGCACCTGTGAAAATTGACTGATGCAACGCGTTCCTGCGCGGTAGCATTTTCGCCGCCGGTTTATCGCACACTGCCATGATGCCAACAGACTTCTTCTTCATATTTCCCCCGAGCGCTTGCCGCTGATTTAGTGGGCCGAGATTCTCGGCATGGGATAACGCTGATTACGAGATGGACACCACGCTGCGTGCACATATTTGTGAATAGGTTCCCGCTTTGCACCCAGCGCGTTTATTGCGGCGCGCGCGGTCAGGGCAACAGTTGCCGCACAATGACGGCAAATTGTTCGGGGTTGCCTTGAAAAAGCGCCGCCGCGCCGTTGCGTTGGCGCACCGCTTCGCTCAACTCCTGCCTTATCGAGATCTCGTCAATAAGTTCGATCGCCGCGCGCTCGTACTGGTCGACATCTGTCGCGATCAACGACTCCGGCAGTTGCAGCCGCCGGAACAAGGCGGCATCAAGCAGCTCGTGGACTTCGCGGCCCGCCAGGCAAACGCCCGGCAAGCCCTGGCTGACGGTATCCACGATGCTGTTCGTATTGCCGTAGGGAAAGGGATTCAAGAACAAGTCACAGTCGCTCACGCGGGCAAGATAGTCCGCATAAGGCAGGTTCTCGTGCACCTTGGCACCGGGTAGCACGGCCGTCACCATGCGCTCCAAGGCTGCGTGCGCGATTCCCATGCAGTCCCCTACGAAGAAATGGAACTGCACAGGCCTGACGGCGCGTATCGAGATCCGTTGGCAGGTCGCCAGGAACCGTGCGTTGAGCTTTAACGACGTCGCGCAAATGGCGACGTGTTGGATGGGATCCGACGCGGGTTGCGCGCGCGGTGGACGGCACTCTGGAACGACGCGGAATCCGGGAGGCGCCGCATGAACCAGGCAATCCTTGGGTAGCGTCACGAGGCGTTCGCTGAAGCAATCGGGATCGCCCAACGTGTCTTCTTCCACAAGCATGGCGTCGATGTTCGCTGAATGCGTCGTCGCCGGATGGCCCGCTGCGGCGATCTGCAAGGGGGCCAATCGAAGATTGCTGAGCGCTATCGCCGTCGGCGACATGCCGATGCTGGGGTAATACACCACGTCGGGCCGCAGCCGTCGTGCCAACGCCGCTACGGATGCGACGGCCGTCTCTGGCTTAAAACCCGTGAAGCGGTCAAAGATGGCTCGCGCCGACGGATCCGTGACGCCATCAAGGGCCACGCCGTGCAACTGGAATTGCGATCGGGAAGCCCGCAACGTCGACGCATGCGTGCGGTACATTGAGTGCGGGGTCGAGAACGCCTCCAGAACGACAAGCATCAGGGGCTTGTCCCGGCGTGGCGGACGGGTGCAGACGTCCCTAATGCCCGATGACACCAATGACTGCCGCAATAGCTTGTTGATGCCGCGCTTGATGTCATGCTTGCTCGCCAGGGTGCCGTAGCTGCAATGCATGTAGGTGTCGTATAGCGCAGCCAGCGGAATGCCGTCCAGATCGGGCAGAACATCCAACTTCCCGGGCAACCACTCCAAAATCACTTCGCGGCGGGCATAGGCCGCAGGCGTCACGCATTGACGCGCGCCCAATTGGGCCAGGCACAGCCCTGCCGTCGCTTTAGCGTCGTAAGACCACAGTTGATCCAACGGCGTGGCAAGCTCAGAGTCCGGAAAGCTCAGCACGCAGTACTTTAGGAATTCGGCATGCTCCAAGGCCAGGCCGTTCCCCTGCCCGGGGCCACTGCGAGTCAGGCAGGCGATTACATGGTCCGCATGGCGGAAAGGAGTTGCGGCGAAGATGGCGGCCAGCCATCGTTGCAGTGCCAGGAATTGCACAAACCCATCGCGCGTAATCTGAAAGCCAGGGTCGGCGAACAATGTGCCGCAAGCCGCCGCCAAGCGAGTCAGAAAGTGCGCTTTCCACTCGGCCGACAGTCCGTCTGAAAGCATGCCGAAGCGCTCGTCCAGCCGGTGCAATCCCACCAGCAACAAGCGCCCCGCCGCTTCATGCTGGCGGTGCTGCACTAACCATTCGAATTGGGTCAGGGAGAACGCGGCGGCATCAAGCGGCGTGCGGTGCAGGGCTAGGTTTGGGTTCATGCGCCGTTGGTGGCGCAGTCGGGCGGTTTGTTCCTGAATCCGGCAAATCTGAAGCGGAACGATTAAGTCGCTCAGGCATTCATTGTTTGCAATTCGATCCCGTCGGCAACAGGAGTCTGACCGCTCTGATGTTGACTGGCATCTTCAGAAAGGGAACGCTGATTCGGCACGAAACGTGCAACGTGACTGGGTAAACGCTGATTTCCAGGCGGCAGGGTGATATTCCTGTTTCTATCTGCTTTTTCGAACATCTCCAACAGTTCTTCGCTAAACCATCTGCGCAGGTCGTGCGGTGTGTTCTGCAGGTTTTCGAGAATAGAGCCTGCTATTGGGTCGTTGCTTTCGGGGTGCCATTGGCTGGCCTGTCTCAGATCTTCCTGTGCCAATTCCAATAGCGAGGCATAGGTCATGCGGGCCTCATCGTCGGCTACGGTACTCCCCATATCTCGCAAATGCGCAAGATGTGCCTGCGCCATTTTGCTGACGCGTTCATGTTGTCGCGTTGCGTTCGGTGTGCTTTCGAAATGCTGTTCATCGGCATCGCGAACATTTTCAGCAAGGTGCCGCAGCCATCCGCACAACTGCTCGACGGTTCCCTGATTGCGACCAAGCCTGTCCGCCCACGTCTCAATTTCATCTTTAGTGAGCAGCCGCCCCAATAGGGTTTCGACTCTTGGGCTCAACCAAGGATGGTCCTCCTTCAGGCCGCCCAGCACGGACGTTGACTTTCCCGCTTTGCCCGCTTGTACCCGTTCCGCTATTGTCGAGCACGCGGGCAGCCCTCCCTCGCCCGGAACGTGAATATCGATACCATCAAGCCGGGATTTTCCCAGCTCGATCAAGAGTTGCTGAATTTCATACAGCAGATACGCGCGAACAAATTTGGGATTTTGATTTTGCACGTTAAGGAGTGCCGCCAGTGGAGCTGGCGGCGCAAGAATTCCTCCCTTGGCCGGTCGCGCTGAAAAGCCATAGGGCGAGTTGACCAGCAAGCAATTCGCCAGGCTCTGACGAATGGAGTTAGGGATCGAGACTATCGCACCGAGGGGCGGATTAATCCACTTCTGAGCAGTGTCGCCGGGAATCAATTTGCTCAATGGCACTAGTAACTTAACCGCAAGGCTCGTGCTGACTTGGACCGCAAATTTCTGTGCGGTCATCATCCAACCTTTTTTAGTCGTGATATGACGGTGACTGGATGGTTCCCATTCCCTGGCGCCACTTATTCCGTCCAGTATTTTTCCGACCAATCCATTAAGCGCCCCGGCGGTGACCAGGACCAGGGGCGACGGCGTCGCATTAGCTGGCACATTGGTTGTAAGCGCCATGCCGCCGCCGAAAGTGGCATCCGTGATAGCGTGGGCCAATACGATTGCCCCCGATCTGTTGTCGCTTCGCAATCCCGGAATAAGCGGTCCGATAACAACAGAGAATGCCTCATTGGCAATCACTGACGTGATGTTCGCCACGCCAAATGTCATTGCGACGCTGGACGGCCCGATCTTATAGATGGCAAGCGTCGCTGCGAATGCCGCACCGCCTAAGCCCCCGCACAAATGCTTGACGTTTGCTTTCCTGTTTTCCGGCAGTCCTTTCATACAAGGCTGTTCGACCAAGTACTCCCCGAATTTGTGCCCAAGTAAGATGCACCCGCCCAAGCCGGCCACAGTCGGCACAGCGCCCGCGACCCATTTCAACTTGTCCGCGTCGGGGCTGTGCAGGATCAGGCCGCCCAGCGATTGTCCGCCGACGCAGATCCCTCCCTCTATGGCGCCTTTAAGTGTGCCCAACACCAAAGAACCCAGGGATGCGAGATAGCCGGTCGGTGCGCCCATGCTTAGCGTGGCGCTTTCGGGCGCACGGTGGTCCCAGGCTAGCGAGGGAATCCCCATGTCCTGGTTAGTACTATTGTTCTGGTCCTGTAATCCATGATGGTTGCGTTGGGCGTCAATGGAGTGAACGCGGCTTGATAGGCTTTGGAGCTTCGACCACATCGTAGTGACTCAACCGCGTTCATAAAGATGCGTTTGCATCTGGGTATCTGGAGCCGTTTGTGCCGCCCGTTCTCGCCATTCGGTAGCTTGTTGGGCCAGAAACTTGACGCTAAGGGCAAGTTTTCCCGCGGTCAGCTCGTCCAACGATTCGGTGCTCATCAGGACCACCCTACCGGTATCCGGCGCTAGTGAAAAAGTCGGGCTGCCCGCACCGGCGTAGAAATAGAGATTCGTGCGCAACAAATCCGCCAGGATCGAAGCCGTAGCGTGGCGGGGAAAGTCGCCGAAGTCGGTAAATATCATCATGTAGTTGGGAGTCGTCATGTCATCGTGGACGAATGCGAAGTCCACGCCGTCGGCCTGAAACTGGCCTTCTGCGAGCATTTTTTGGGCGTCTTGCACGCCCAAGTCGCTACAGAACTGCTGTAGTAGCGCCACATATTTGTGTTCTTGCATGCTTGGTCTGCGCACGCCATACGACGCGGGGCGCCTGGCTCTGCTCCACGGTCAAAGGTAAAACATGGTCAAAGGATCATGCTCGGTAACGATCGCGGGGCACGAGTTCCGTAATTTTTATGAACAGGGCTGTCGGGATTCCTGCCCGCGCTGGAGCTCTACGGCCTATGGCACGGCCACATCGTTCGAAGCCAAGCGCTCCGCCATCGAATAGCCATCGATGTAGTCCCGAAAGTGCTTAAGGAACGCCGCTTCCGCCGGCGTTGACGGCGCGTCGCGGTGCCAAAGCAGATGCAGCTCGACCGAGCAGACGCCTTCGCCCGGCGGCAGGCGCCACAGGCGTCCTTGCGCCAGGTCGGCTTGGACGCTGTGCTCGGGAAGGCAGCCGATTCCAAAGCCCGCGATGAGCAGGCGCTTGACTTCGTCATGCTGCGTCGACGATGCCACGATGCGGCCGGAAAAGCCGCGCTGGTCGCGGAATATGGTCAGCGGAGACAGGCTGTCGCCCAACGCATCACTGGCGAACGAGACGAAATTCTCGCCCAGCAGGTCCTCGATGCGGATATCCGGCTTGCCGAATAGCGCATGGTTGCGCCCGCAGAACAGCGCATACCGTTGCTGCAGGAACACCTTGCTTTCCAGGCGCTTCGGAATCTGCCGGCTTAGCGCGATCCCTGCCGTGGCGGCGCGTTGCTGCATCAGGGTGACGATCTCGCTGCTGGGCATCACGTCCATCTGCACTTCGATCCGCGGGAACGCGCGATGAAAGTCCGCCCAAAAGTCGTCATACACCGAGGAGTGAATCCGGCTGGCCACGAGCAGATGAATCCGCCCCGCCGCTTCAACTTCCGTTTGCGAGACCTCGGTCAAGAGCTGCGACAC
Organism: Achromobacter marplatensis; assembly: GCF_049060505.1. Lineage (GTDB taxonomy): Bacteria > Pseudomonadota > Gammaproteobacteria > Burkholderiales > Burkholderiaceae_B > Achromobacter > Achromobacter marplatensis_A. The sequence continues at coordinate 258,966 of NZ_JBMGRB010000010.1, read as the reverse complement.
GTTGCCATAGATGGCTTGCGCAGCCCGGCATGCCTCTTCGCCAGCATTCGTTACCGTGAATGCCATGTTGTGCCGCTCGATCAGGCGTCGCCCAAGCTGGTCTTCAAGGCGCTTAAGCGCCTGGCTGACCGCGGACTGGGTCAGGTGCAGTTTGGTGGCGGCCCCGCTGATGCTGCGTTCCTGAACAATGACCAGGAAAGTACGCAGCAGGTTCCAGTCGAGCCGATCACCGGTACGGGTCTCGGGAAGCATCGAAGCGGTCATGGGTGTGGCGTCGGGTTAGCCGGTGTTTGGCGCCATGGCGCACAAGAACGCGGAAAGTGCGGGCAATTTCGCTACAGATCAATTTAGCTTAAGTCGATTATTAAAAAGCATAAATTGACGTTATGTCTAGCTCGGAGCGATAAACGCGCCTTCGATCAATGATATTCAGCGAAGAGGAATCCATGGCCGCTTCCGCCAGTCCTTCCACGGCGCGCCAGCCCGTCCGGGCCGCCACCGCCGCATTCGTCGGCACCACCATTGAATGGTATGACTTCTACATTTACGCCACGGCCGCCGCCTTGGTGTTCGGCAAGGTGTTCTTTCCCACCGCGGACCCGTTCATCAGCACCATGGCATCGTTCGGCACCTTCGCCGCCGGTTTTTTGGCCCGTCCGCTGGGTGGGGTGATTTTCGGACATCTGGGCGACCGGGTCGGCCGCAAGAACGCGCTGATGGCGACCCTGATCATCATGGGCGTCGCGACGGTCGGCATCGGGTTGCTGCCCAGCTACGCCACCGCCGGCTTATGGGCCCCTGCCCTCCTCCTGCTGCTGCGGTTGGCGCAAGGCCTGGCGGTCGGTGGAGAATGGGGCGGCGCCGTCTTGATGGCCGGTGAACACGCCTCGCAGCGCCGCCGCACCTTCGCCGCGTCGTTCGCGCAGTTGGGCAGCCCGGCTGGACTGATCCTGTCGCTGCTCGCATTCCGGCTATTGACGACGCTGGATGAGGCCGACTTCGTTAGCTGGGGGTGGCGCGTGCCTTTCCTGATCAGCGCCGTCCTGCTGCTGGTGGGCTACTTCATCCGGGTTGGCGTCAACGAGTCGCCCGATTTCGCTCGGGTGCTCGAACGCCAGGAACGCGCAGAGATTCCTGCCAAGGAAGTGCTGCGCACCGCGTGGCGCACGGTCTTGTTGTGCATGGGCGTGTGCACGGTCGCGATCGGCGGCATCTACTTCACGAATACGTTCATGCTGTCGTACACCACGCAGACGATGGGCCTGCCTCGCGCGCTGATCCTGGATTGCCTGTTCGTGGTCGCCATCATCCAGTTCGTGGTCCAGCCGCTGGCGGCCTGGCTGGCCGACGTGGTGGGCCCCGGCCGCGTCCTGCTCACGGCCGCGGCGTGCTCGGTCTTGGCGCCTTATCCGATGTTCATGCTGGTCAGTCAGGGCACGGCCTTCAGCATCATCGCCGGTATCTCAATCGTGCTGGTCTTCATGGCGGCGATCTATTCGGCGATGGCGGGATACATCAGTTCGGCCTTTGCCACGCACGTGCGCTATTCGGGCATTTCGCTGTCGTATCAGCTTTGCGGCGCCGTCGCGGGCGGCATGACGCCGCTGATCGGCACTTGGCTGACCTACCACTATCCCGGCCAATGGCTGCCCCTGGCGATCTTCTATTCGACGTTGTCCGCCATCACGCTGGTCTCGCTCTGGGCGTTGGCCGGCCATAAACGGCGCCTGGCCCTGCACACCTCGCACGCCGCCGCGTCGGCCGCATGACCCCCGCTATCCCCACTTCAGAAGGAATCCGCATGACGCCATCCACTACGCCGCTCGCGCTGACCGACGCGCAGACCCGACGCATCCTCGAGGCGGTCGACGCCCGGTTCGACGCGCAACTTGCATTTACCCAGGATCTGGTGCGGTTCCCGTCCCTGCGCGAGCAGGAGCATACGGCCCAGGATTTTCTATATGAAGCGATGCGCGAACGCGGTTTCGCGATGGACCGCTGGCGGATCGATGTCAAGGATATCGAATCGCATCCCGGCTTCGGCCCCGTGACGGTCTCTTATGAGAACGCCTTCAACGTCGTCGGCACCTACCGCCCCGACACGCAAACGGGCCGTTCACTTATCTTGAACGGGCACATCGACGTGGTTCCGACTGGGCCGGTCGACATGTGGAGCCGCTCGCCGTGGGATCCGGCGATCATCGACGGCTGGATGTATGGCCGCGGCGCGGCGGACATGAAAGCGGGCCTGGCCGCCAATCTGTATGCCTACGACGCGGTGCGCGCCGCTGGGTACGAGCCGGCGGCCCCGATCTATTTCCAGTCGGTCGTCGAAGAGGAATGCACGGGCAATGGCGCGCTGGCGGCGCTATTGCGCGGCTACCAGGCTGACGCCGTGATCATTCCCGAGCCCGAAGAGAACATGCTGGTGCGCGCCAACGTCGGCGTGCTGTGGTTCAAGGTGCGCGTGCAGGGCCACCCGACGCATACCCGAGAGATGGCTAATGGCTTCAACGCCATCGACGCGGCTTATGCCGCGATCGAAGCGTTGCGCGGCATCGAGACCAAGTGGAACAGCGAACACCACTGCCACCGGCACTTCGAGCATCTTGACCACCCCATCAACTTCAACATTGGCAAGATCGCGGGCGGCGACTGGCCGTCGACGGTTCCGCCCTGGTGCGAGTTCGATGTGCGGGCGGCCATCTATCCCGGAACCACTGCCGACGAAGCCCGGGAGCAGATCGACGCCTGCCTGCGCGACGCGGCGTCCGACCGCAGGTTCGGCGGCACGCCGCCCCAAGTGACCTACACCGGCTTCTATGCCGAAGGCTATGTGCTGGAGGAAGGCAGCGACGCGGAAAACACGCTGCGCGAATGCCACAAGCAGGCGTTTCACAGTGAGCTGGAAAGCTTCACCACCCCCGGCTACCTTGATGCGCGCGTGTTCGTGATCTACGGCAACATGCCAACGCTGGTCTATGGCCCGAAATCACTGGATATTCACGGGTTCGACGAACGCGTTCACATCGAGTCGCTTCGGCTTATCACCAAGGCCATCGCGCTCTTTATTGCACAATGGTGCGGCGTCAACGAGGCCGCGCCTCAAGGCTAAGGCGCCGGGCCGTCGTCTGCGGGCGGCGGGCGCGCCACGGCCGGGGCCGCCTGCGGTTGCGGCGCAAAGTGGCCGCCCAGCGCAAGATGCAGGTTGACGCGCTGGACCAGCCGCTGGGCGCGAACGCGCATCAGGTCGCTCTGCACGCGCAACAGATCGCGCTTGCGCTGCAGGACATCAAAATCGTCGAACTGTCCGATCTGCCGTTGCACCAATGCCAGCTCCAAGGCGCGGCTGCTTTCGGAAAACTGGCGCTGGATCGCCCGTTCGCGCAGGGCCAACTGCTGTTCGCCCGTCAGACCGTTCTCGACTTCGCTCATCGCGATGAGAATCGCGCGCGCATACAGCGCCAGCGCCTCACGCTGCTGCTCGGTACGCAACTCCAGCGTGATCTGCCGACGCCCGGCATCGAACAGCGGCCACGTCAACGCCGCGCCCACAGGGAATACCCAGCTTTGCATGCTGGTCGCCAAGCCGGAATAGTCCTTCGTGAAACGCCCCGCTCCGGCGAATATCGCAATGGCCGGCAACCGGGCCGCTTTCGCTTCTTCCGCGCCGAAGTACGCCGACACCAGCCGCTCACGCGCCGCGACGAGGTCGGGCCTGCGGTCCAGCAGGTCCAACGGCAGGCCCGGGGCCAACGCGGCGGGCGCGTCCGGAATGGGCTCGTCGGCCTGCGCGGCGCCGGCGGGGTAACGGCCCAATATCAGCTCCAGCGCCCGCAACGCTTGCGCCCGGGCCTGTTCGCGCTGGGCAACCACGTCAGACGCGGCGGCGACTTGCTCGGTCCAATGCGCGACATCCATTTCGCTGACTTTGCCGATGTGTCGGCGGTATTGGATCAGGTTGAGCTGCTTGCCCGTCGTATTTTCCAATTCTTGCGCAAGGGCGAGCTGACCGCCGGCCTCAAGGGCGGCCAGCCAGCTTCGGGCGGTCAATGCGCCGATGGATTGGCGTGCATAGGCGTAGTCCGCCTCCGCCGAGCGGTAGCCGGCCTCGCCCGCCTTCCTTTCCGCCCGCGCCCTGCCCCACAGGTCGATCTCCCAGTTCATCAGGACCGCATAGCCATTGGCCGAAAAGGCGCTGCCAGGCGTGGGGTCCGTTGCCGTTCGGGCGCCCAGGCCAACGGTGGGCAGTAAGTCCGCGCCCGCCAATCTGGCTTGGTGCGCCGCCTGCTGCATCCGGCTTGCGGCGACGCGCAAGTCCAGGTTGTTGGCCAGCGCTTCATCGATCAGTACTTGCAGCGTGCCGTGTTCGGAAAAGCCGGCCCATTGAGGCGCGAACGCGGCGGCTTCTGCGCTGGCAACCCACTGGGCCGGCACTTGCGTGCCCGCCATGGCTTGCTGATACAACGCGTCTTTGGCAGGTAGGTCCAGGTTGGCGCAGCCCGCCATCCAAACCATGGCGCTGCATACCGTTGCAAGGATGCGAGGGGCGGTCGTGCGGCGCGCGGGCATCTGGTCCTCTTAGTGAAGCTTCAGAACCAGGTAATCAAGCTTGGCGGACACGCGGAATATCACTTTGCGAACCATATGCAGCGCGCCCAGGCTATCGGTGTAGATGGCCGCCTTGCCGCGCGCGCCCATGGCCAGGGCCATGTCTTGCGGCGTCTCAAGATCAATGCGTACCGCATACTGCATGGGCGCTGCGGCGTGGTCGCCCTCGGAGGTCGTGCCTGGCAGCAGCCCGGATGCCTGGAACTGCCCCTGCGAGGTCGCCCAGACGATCGAATCCACCTTGCCCTTGAAGACGTGCCCCGGCACGGTGCGCAGCGACACCTCCACTTCGTTGCCAGGCTTCACTTTCGTCAGCTGATTTTGGTCGAAGAACGCGATCACTTGCTGCGTGGTCTCGACGAACGACATGATGGGACGTATAGGTAGCGCGGCCGCATACGACCCCACTCGGGCTTGCAGGTTGATCGCATAGCCGTCGGCCGGCGCGTAAAGCGTCGTCTGCGCAAGTTCCCATTTCGCCGTATCCAGCTCGGCCTTGACTTGCGCCACGGCCACTTGGTCCCCCTCGAACACTGCCCCCACGCTCAGCCGGACCTTGCGTTCCGTTTCCCGCGCCGCCTCCCAGTTCGCAAGCCGGACCTTCAGTTCGCTTTGGAAGCTCTGCACGTCATATTGGCTGCCGGCGCCACGCGCCGCCAGGGCGGTGCTTTGGCGGAGCCGCATGCGGGCGAGTTCGACTTGCGCCAAGGCGGCCGCTGTCATCGCTTGCGCCGACGCGAGGTCCCGGTCCAGGGACTGCTGGCTCGCCTGCGCATCCACCAGCTTGGCTTCCAGCTGCCTGACCTTCAGTTGATAGGGCTCGGCGTCCAGGCGCAGCAACACATCGCCCTTTTTGATCGGCCGGTTTCCCTCCACCGCGATTTCCGTCACCCGCCCGGTCACCCGGGGGACGATTTCGACGACGTAATTGACCACCCGCAATTCCGTCGACGATGGCGTGACGACATTGATCGTCAGGACAAGCGCCGCCAACCCCGCCGCGCCCACCGCGACCACCCCGACCTGCGACTGGATGTTCCAGGGAAGCAGCTTCAGCTTAATGAATACAAGCCAAACCAGCAGCCCATAGACGACACAGATGAGCTCTAGCATGTCATTCCCCGGTGGGGCCGGCCGCCGGCGATGGCGCGGGCGCCGCTTCCTGGGGGCTTGGTTGCGGGTCATCGTCGTGCACGTCGCGGCCGTAAGCCAGCCGGTATCCGACCGGTCTTGTATGGGCCCACAACCAGGCAAAGGGCCAGAGCATTCCCCCGAACGCCAAGGACAGCAGGCAAAGCGATTTGATCGCCTCGGCCTGGGGATGGCGCCGCTTTTCGGCGATGACTTCCGGCAAGACGTGCAGTTTCCAGAAGATCCAGATGGCCAGAATGGGAACCAAGACCAGCACCACCCAGACCAGCACATCGGCGATGGCATCTTCCAGGTGCCCCCCAGCTGCGTGGCCGGTGACCGGCAACAGCGTCGCCGCGATGGCCAGGATGACGACGTGTCCGCGTCGCGGATTGGCAAGAAACATATCGAACCCCCTTTTCCCAATGGGATGCCGGTGTTCCAGCACGTCGTCGGGGTGGTCTTCGCTTCGGAATGCCTGCGCAGGAGCGCCTGTACCGCATTTTCACCAGTGACCGCGCCGTAAGTCCATGCTAATTTCGGCAATATGTAGTCAGCTCCCACCTGCGGAGGGCCGCATGGACCTTCAGCGATTCGAGTCGTTCGATGCGTATGCGGACGCGATATTCGATGCGGACGCCCGGGTTTTTCTGCTGGGATCCAGAGACGGCGGTTGGGGGATCGGTCATCTGGATGTGGACGGTATTGATGTCCAGCACGGCATCGCGGCGGTGCCGAACCTGTGCGAAGGGGTAGGATGGCCTTCGCATTTGACGCTGCTGCTGTCCCAACCGTCGCCCAGCCCCACTTGGCTGAACGGCGTGCCGTTCAACCCCGGATCCTTGGGGGTTCTTGCGCCCGGCAAAGGGTTCGTCTTCCGGGCCGCCGGACCCAATGAATGGATCACCATCGCGGTGCCGGTCTGTTCGGCCTTGTTCGCGGGCGGCAGCGCCGTGGCCCAGACGCTGCGGCAATGGGCGCGCGTTGGCGACATCGTCAGCGCGGACCGTCTGCAATTGGCTGCCTTGCGCGAAGCCGCGTTCATGTCGATGGCGCCCGCCTGCCCGCCCGCCATCGGCCGCCGCCTGCTGGAACTGCGTCTGGCCCACCTTATCGCGTCTCGCTTCCCGAACCGTCGCGGCAACGGGCGGCGCGGTTCGCCGATGCCGCTGTTGTGCGAGACCGCGTTGGCGGTCTTTCGCAACCATGCCCATGCCCTGGACGTGGACGGCCTGTGCAAGGGTTTGAGGATCAGTCCGCGCAGCCTGAGGGATTTTTCGCAAGCCTGCTTCGGCATGGCGCCTGGGCACTACCTGCGCCTGCGCAAGCTGCATGCCGTTTATCTGGACCTGGCAACCGGTGCCGACCGGCGGATCACGGTGGCGGATTGCTTCCTGCGGCATGGTTACCCCTATTCCACGTATGCGGCGGCGCGCTACCGCGCCCTTTTCCTTGAAACGCCATCCGAAACACGGCACCGGCGAGGTCCGCAGGACCCGGAATGCTGACAGGTTTTCGCCGGAATCATCATGGACTTGCGTTGGCGTCGCGCCGCACAATCCAAAGACCGCCGCTTCAAGCGCCGGCTAGCATCGATTGCCCCTCGGGTTCGCCTACGCAGATCAAGGAGTGGAATGATGGCCAGGAAAGAAGCAATGGAAGCAACGGAAGCGGCGGAAGACGGCGGCTTGCCCGCGCAGGAGCGGCTGTCGGCGAAGACCTATGAACAGGAGTTGGCGCGTCTGCATGTTGAACTCGTCAAGCTTCAGCAATGGGTCGTCCATTCCGGCGCCAAGGTCTGCATTTTGTTCGAAGGCCGCGACGGCGCCGGCAAAGGGGGAACGATCAAAGCCATCACCGAGCGCGTCAGCCCGCGCGTATTTCGCGTGGTCGCCCTGCCGTCGCCCACCGATCGGGAGAAGACGCAGATGTACGTGCAGCGCTACCTGCCCCACTTGCCCGCCGCCGGCGAAATCGTGATTTTCGACCGCAGTTGGTACAACCGCGCCGGCGTCGAGCGCGTAATGGGCTTTTGCACCAAGGAACAGGTCAAATCCTTCTTGAAAGCGGTTCCGCTGGTCGAGCGCGCCATCATCGAATCGGGCGTAATCCTGCTTAAATACTGGCTTGAAGTCAGCGAGGCCGAACAAACGCGCCGGCTCCAGGCGCGGATCCACGACGAACGCAAAATCTGGAAGCTCTCGACGCTGGACCTGGATTCCTACGGCCATTGGTATGACTATTCCCGCGCACGCGACGATATGTTCGCGGCGACGGACACGGAGTATGCGCCGTGGTTCGTTGCCGACTCGAACAACAAGAAGCGCGTGCGGCTGAACATCATCAGCCATATCCTCCAGAGCATTCCGTACAAAGGGCTTGCCCGGGCGAAGGTCAAGCTGCCCAAGCGCCAAAAGCCCCAAGGCTATCGCGAGCCCGACCATTCGCGCATGAGTATTCCGCGGAAGTTCTAGCGCCGCGACGGAAAACGGCGATCACGTCCCTTTCCTATGGTGGTCGCGGATGAATACGGGCAGATCGTTGGACGGCGGCATCGCCGGCACCTGATACATCATGTCGCCCACAAAGCCGCGGTGATACGTGCCATGGTTGACCACATGCAATACGATTTGCTCTTGTGTCATGACGCCTTCACCGCCGCCAACAAACGTGAAATGCACGGGTTTGGCCAGGTCTTCGTCCCGCCACGCGTCGACAAGCGCGATATACCACCGGTCCATCGCCTGGACCGCGTCCCATAGATCGGCCACGGGCGGCGTATGTTCCGTGTTGCGAGACGTATAGCCGTGCGGTTTGCCTAACAGGTGATGCTTGAAAATGTCGTCAATGACATAAACGTGGTTCAAGGTATGGACCATATTGCCGAACCGGGTGGGCCGGGGACGCAGGGCCTCGCCGTTCGGCAACTGCATGACGGCGTTGAACGTCAGGCCGTTTGCCCAGGCCTTGTAGCGAACCAGCATTTTCAGGGTATCCGTGGCGCAGGCGCACCGGGCATCGGCGCGGCATACCAGATGCACCTTGTTTCCGTCGGGATCGTGAAGGTACGCGCCGTAATAATCCGCGCCGTAATGCGGCCGGGGGCCAGGCGCGCCGCAGTCGGCACCCTGCGCGGCGATGCCTGCGGCATAGGCGGCATCCACCGCCGCCGGGGTCGGCGCTTGAAATGCCACCATGCTGCCGTTGCCGGCGCTGGCGGCTTCGCCGTCGAACGGCAGATAGGCATAGAAGCGCGGCAGGTTTTTCCCTGGGGCAATCCAGCACAGCGACGCCGGCCCGCCGTCGGGTGCGACCGCGCGCCGGATCAGGCCCAAGGGCTGCAAAACGGCATCATAGAAGGCGCCGGCCCGATCGAGATCGCGGCTGCCTACCGTCACGTGACTAAACATGGTTGTGGTTTCCTGGTGGATTCAGACCTGGCGCAGCGCGGCCGCGGTCAGATCAAGGTCGGCGTTGCGCCCGGATAGCGTGACGGCAACGGTTCGGCCGTCCAGCGGAATCTTCCCCGACAGTACTGCCGCCAGCGCAACCGCCCCGCCAGGCTCGACCGCAAGGCCGAATTCGCTTAAGGCGACGCGCATGGCGGCCTTGGCGTCGTCATCGGTCACGGCGAGCGTGCCCGCCAGGCGCCGCCTGATGATTTCGAACGGAAGCTTGGCCATGTAGAGCCCGCTGATCGCGTCGCAAATCGAATGGCCGCCTGGCGCCAGATCGACGCACTCGCCTGCGGCCAGCGACTGCGCCATCTTCTGGAACCCCTCGGCCTCCACGGCATAGACCTGGGTGGCGGGCGAGGTTTCGCTCAGGCCCAGCAGGCAACCCGCCGTCAGCCCGCCGCCCGAACAACAGGTCAGCAGCACATCGATACCGGTGTTCAATCTGGCGGCTTGCGCGGCCATTTCCAGCGCGACCGTGCCGGCACCCGCCACGACCCAGAAGTCGTCCGCCGGGGGTACAAGCAAGCGTCCCTCGCGTTGCGTGACGTCGGCCGCCACGGCGGCCAGGTCTTTCATCGGCACGGTGATGACGCGCGCGCCATAGGCGGCAATCCGCTCGACCTTGGCCGCCGGCGCCGTGTCGGGTACGACGACCACTGCCGACGTGCCCATGAGACCGGCGCAATAAGCTACCGCAAGGCCGTGATTGCCGGAGGAACGCGCCACGATGCCGCGCCGCCGCTCATCGTCGGTCAGCGTGCCGACCCGATTGGCCGCCCCACGCAGCTTGAACGACCCCGTCACCTGCAGGTTTTCCGCCTTGACCAGTAGCCGGCCGCCATATTTCTGGTTGAGAAAAGGCGATTCCAGCAACGGGGTCTCGGTGCAATAGCCGCGGATTCGGCCTGCGGCCGCCTGTACGTCGCCATAGGTGGGAAGCCGGCCAATAGCAGCAGCGGGAGCAGGAGCGGAAGCATTGATACGCAACATGGGCAATCCGGTGTTATCTTGTGCGGCAAGAATTGCACGGACTTTATATCGATGCAATGTAAACATTGCCCTCGGAGCAATTAGCCATGCCGGATTTTCGTGCCATCGCCGATGCCGTCGCCGCGGAAATCGCGTCGGGCAAACTGCCGGCGGGTTCTCGCCTGCCGCCGCAAAGAACCTTTGCCGACGACAGGGGGATCGCGGCCTCGACGGCAAGCCGCGTCTACGCCGAGCTGACACGCCGCGGCCTCGTCGCCGGCGAAGTCGGGCGCGGCACGTTCGTTCGCGCGCCGGAAGCCTTGCGTGCCGTTCGCATCAGCGAAGCCGCCGATGCGCCCATCGACCTGCAATTGGCCATCTCGTCTTCGTTGGAACAAGCCGCCTTGATGGCGCCGGCCGTGCAAACGTTGGCAGGGCCCGCAGCGCTTTGGAATACGTTGCGCGCCCCGGGCCCCTATGGCCCCGAAGGCGCCGGCCTGACGGTGGCCCAATTTCTGGCCGGCTCAGGCTGGACCCCCGATCCGGCAGGCATCCTCTTCGCCGGCGGCGGGCGTCAGGCCATCGCTTGCGCCTTGGCAGCGTTGGCTAAACCCGGAGACCGGGTGGGCGTCGAGCCGCTGACGTATCCGTCGATCATCCGCACCGCCGCCCGCCTGGGCATTCAACTCGTTCCCATCGATATCGACCGCCAGGGAATCGACCTTGACGCGCTGGCCAGGACCCATGCCGCGAAGCCGCTTGCCGCGATCTACATCCAACCGACGCTTCATAATCCGCTGGGCATATCGATGACGCCTGAACGCAGGCAAGCATTGGCCCATTGGCTTGAGGCGACCGGTCTGTACTGCATTGAAGACGCCGCGTTCGCGTTCCTGTCGGACGCGACGCCGTTGGCGGCGCACGCGCCCGACCACGTCGTGCACATCAATAGCATGCAGAAACGCCTGGCGCCGGGAATCGGCGTCGGCTTCGTGGCCGCGCCTGGCCCGGTCAAGGACGGCATTGCCGCCGTCATGCGCGCAGGCGGCTGGATGGCGCCGTCCCTGTCCATGCGGCTGGTAATGTCCTGGATCGCGGACGGGACAGCCGTCCAAGTGGCCCGCCTGAAGCGCAAGGATGCCCGCGCGCGGCAGGCGCTGGCGGCTCGCATCCTGGGAACGGACCGGATTCCCGCCGACACCGACGCGTTCCACACCTGGCTGGACTTACCGCAAGCCTGGAGCGCCGACGCCTTTACGGCCGCCGCCGCGCAGCAAGGCGTCGCTATCACGCCTTCCGGCGCGTTCGCGGTCACGCCGGGCCGCGCTCCGAACGCGGTGCGTCTTGCGCTGTCGTCTCCCCCGCTGCAGGACCTTGAACGGGGGTTGCAGATCATCCGGGCGCTGCTGGCCACCACGCCCAGCGATGCGCCAACCGAGTAAGAGTTTGCTATCGTGAATGGCAACCGGGTCCCAGAAAATTGACCCGCCCGCTGTCCGCCCCAACCGATAGAGGATGACGATGAGCCGTTGGACTTTTTATTCCGCCCCTGGCACCTGTGCGCTGGCTACCCATATCGCGTTGCACGAGGCGGGGGCCGATTTCGACTTGGTCAAGCTGGATTTCAGCGCCGGGCAGCAGCAAAGCCCGGCGTACCTGCGCGTGAACCCCAAGGGCCGGGTGCCGGCGCTGGCGACCGAGCAAGGCGTGCTGACCGAAACCCCCGCCCTCCTCGCCTTCGTGGCGCAGCGGTTTCCCAAGGCAAGATTGGCGCCGCTGGGCGACCCGTTCGCGTTCGCGCGGATGCAAGAGCTGACGAACTATCTGGCGGCGACGGTTCACGTAGCCCATGCGCATAAGCGGCGTGGGGCGCGATGGGCGGATGATCCTGCCGCGCACGAGGCCATGCGTGCGAAAGTACCGCAGACGATGACGGCCTGCGCCGCGTATCTAGAGGGCCAGATCGCCGGCCCGTGGGTGGCGGGCAATGACTACAGCGTGGCCGACGGCTACCTGTTCACCATCGGCAGCTGGCTTGACGGCGACGGCGTCGACATGACGCAGTTTCCGAAGTTGGCCGCCTATCTGGCGCGTGTCGGAGAGCGGCCCGCGGTGCAGCGGGCGCTTGCCGACGCCCGCTAGCCAGTCGATCCAGACGTCCGCCGCTCCGTTCAAAGCGCCAGCACGATGCGCTGGCCGCAGGCGCGCGAACAACAACTCATCATTTTTCGGTTCGCCTCGCGTTCGGCGCGGGTCAGCACCACGTCGCGATGATCGATATCGCCGGCCAGCACGCTGACCTCGCAGGACCCGCACAGGCCTTCCTCGCAATCGCTTTGCACGTCGATATTGGCGGCGCGCAGTGCGACCAGCAGCGTCTGGTCGGGACGCACGGTGACCACCAATCCGGAATCTTTCAGTTCCGCCTCGAAGGCATGCTCGCGGTCGGGGTCCAGCGTGCCCAGCGTGGAGTGGAAGTGCTCTACCCGCAGCGCATCCTGCGGCCAATGGGCGCAGGCTTGTTGCAGGGCGTTCAGCAGGCGCTCCGGTCCACAGGCGTAGATCTGCGCGTTGGGGTCCGGCTGCGCCAGCAGCGCGCCGAAGTCGTTGCGCGTGCCCTCGTCGCTGGCATACACGTGCAGCCGGTCGCCATGCAAGGCGGCCAGCTCGTCAAGCAACGCCATGCCGGCGCGGGCCCGGCCGCTGTAATGCAGCTCGTAGTCCATGCCGAGTTCCCGCGCGCGCCGTGCCATGGCGCTGATTGGCGTAATTCCGATGCCGCCGGCGATCAGGACCGCCCTGGCCGCGCCTTCGTCCAGCCGGAAGTGGTTGCGCGGGCCGCGCACGCGCAGGCGCTGTCCCGGCTTGACGTGGTCATGAACCCAGGCGGAGCCGCCGCGGCCGTCGGCTTCGCGCAGCACGGCGATGCGCAAGCGGCGGGTATCCGAAGGATCGCCGCAAAGCGAGTATTGGCGTGACAGGCCGGTATTGCCGCATTCAATGTCGATATGCGCGCCGGGCGCCCAACGGGGCAGCGCCTTGCCATCGGGAGAAGCCAGCGTCAGCATGAGGATGCCGCGTGCGGCGGGCTCCACGCGTTCAACCACCAGGTTGCGCGCGCTGGCATGGGCAGAGGGCTCGCCGATGCGCACCGGCTGGCGCTGTTGCAGCAGGCCAGGCTGACGGCGTTCGGGGTTCTGCGCCGGATCCCATTCCACCCGCAGGTGCTCCGGCCCGCGGAACGAGGTATTGGGCACATAGGTGAACTGCTGTGGCGACAGGCGCAGGTGCGGCAGGCGCCGCGTGAGTTCTTCCAGGAAGATCTGCATTTCCATGCGCGCCAGGTTCTTGCCCATGCATTGGTGGGCGCCATACCCGAACGTGAGCTGGTCGCTGGCGTTGTCGCGGCGGATGTCGAACAGGTCGGCGTCCGCGAAGTGGCGTTCGTCATGGTTGGCGGACGCACTGACGATCAAGAGCTTTGCCCCGGCCGGGATCGGCGTACCCGCAATAGTGGTGTCGCGCGTGGCCAGCCGGCGCCACGCGGCCACCGAACCGTTGTGCCGCAGGCATTCCTCGACCGCGTTGGGAATCAGGGAGGGGTCTTCGCACAGCTCGCGCCAGGCGTCGGGATGCTGCAGCAGCAGTTTCAGCGCGTTTGCCGAGGCGTTGGCGGTGGTTTCGTGCGCGGCCACGATGCCCGCCATCATCATCGAATGCAGGTAAGAGTCGGTCACCACATCGGGGTAGTCGCGTTGCTTGCGAATGCCGTATTGCATCCAGCCAGGCTGGTCCGGATCCTGGCGCATCTTGTCCAGGATCTTCCCGGCCAATTGCCAAAAATTGCCGACCGCGTGCGCCACCGCCACTTGCTCTTCGGGCTTGGGCCGGCCCCAGGTATTCACGGTGTGCGCGATGGAATAACGCCGCAGCAGGTCCATGTCCTCTTCGGGAACGCCCAGGAAATGCAGCGCCACCGTCAGCGGGACTTCCCAAAGCAACTGGTCGACCAGGTCGGCGCTGCCGTCGTCGATGAAGCGGTCGACGTATTCCCGGGTCAGGCGCCGCACCATCGGTTCGTGGTGCTTCAGGGCATCGGGCGTGAAAGGCTCCATCAGCACGCGCCGCCGGGGCATGTGGGCCGGTTCGTCTTCGTTGACCAGCGTGCGGTTCATCGCGTAGCCGTAAGACGCCAACACCGCGTTGGCTTCCGGGCCGGTCGGCGTGATCTTTTCCAGCGCGATGGATGGGCTGAACGTGATGTTGTCGCGGAAGATGGCCTTGATGTCTTCGTAGCGGGTCACCACCCAGTAGCCGAGTTTCGGGCTGTAGAAGACGGGTTCCTGTTCGCGCGCCCAGCGCACATATTCCGGCGGGTCCTGTTGGTAGCCGTCGCCAAAGGGATCGAATTCGGCGGCGCGTTCGCTGACGTGCATCGGGCAGCCGTCGGCGTCGGCTGCGGCGTGGACCGGACAGCCGGACGAGGATTGGGCGGATTGGGACATGTCTGCACTCCGGATGTCATAGATGTTATGCGTAAATCATATACGCATTGCGTAATTGGATAAACCGGGTTTAACCTTTGGCTCTTCCCTAGCCGATGCCGCCCATGACCGCCACCGAACTCCCGCGACCCCGCGAACGCCGCCAGCGTGTGCAGGCGGCCGAAACCAGTATGGCCGTGCTGAAAGCGCTGGGCCATCTGGGCGGCCGCGCCGGGCTGAGCCTGATCGCCGCCCGGATCGGCGAGAGTCCCGCCAAGGTGCATCGCTACGTGGTCAGCCTGATGGAAGGCGGGCTGGTCGGGCAGGACGCCGCCACGCAGCAGTACTACCTGGGGCTAGAGACGTTGCTGCTGGGCGTGGCCGCCATGCGGCAAGCGGACCCCATACGTTTGGCGGAAGCATCGCTCGTCCGTCTGCGCGAAGAGCAGGAAGTGACGTGCTTCGTCGCGGTGATGGGCAACAAGGGCCCTACCATCGTGCGGTTCGAAGAGCCCGGGCTGCCCGTCACGGTCAACGTGCGCGTGGGCTCGGTGTTGTCGATGCTGTGGTCCGCCACTGGCCAGGTCTTACTCGCGACGCTGGATGAAAACGCGGTGCGCGCGCTTGCCCAGGCCGAGCTGGATGCGGCCACGCCCGAGCAGCGGGCGATGCTGCACGCCGACGATCCGATCGGTACCCTGCGCCGATCGGTGTTGGCGGCGGGCTGCGCCGTCGTGCGCGACACGAATCTGCGCGGCATCAGCGCCGTATCCGCGCCCATCTACCGCTACGCCGGCCGGCCGTGCGCCGTGCTGACCGCATTGGGCGCCACGGGCGGCTTCGACGCGTCGCCTGACGGCCCCGTGGGGCTAGCCGTGCGCCGCGAGGCGCAGGCCATCAGCCGGCTGCTGGGCGACACGTCCCCGCAGGAAAGCGTCAGAAGCTGACCGCCAAGCCGACGGAAAAGCCCGACACATTCTGGCCGACGACATATCGGCCGACCAACCGGGTCCGGGTGATGAACACGTTGTAGGCGCTGGAATCCAGTTCCAGGCCCGCGCCCACCGAGGTCAGGCGGTCGAAGCCCAGCACGCCGCGCTGGTCGCCCAGAAATTCGGAATGGGTCAGTTCCAGCACGTAGCGCAGCGGGCGTTGCAGCATCGTCAACCCCGTCGGAGCCCGGTAGCGCGCCCACAGGTTCGCCGACTGCGCGATGGCGTTGCCCTGGACGGCGGCGGAACTGGCGAAGCTCTTCAATCGGATGTCGGAATACCGCAGCTCTACATCCACTTCGTAGCCAGGCCGGTAGTGTTCATAGTCCAGCATGAGCGACCCGCCCAGGCCATAGGCGTTCAGCGAGCCCTTGTCCAGGAACGTCACGTCGTGTCCGGTCTGGCGGCCGACGTACCAGCTGGCCGCGCGCAGGTCGCTGGTGACGTTGCCCAGGGCGACGTTGAAAATGGGGCGTAACTTCAGTTCGTCGGTCAGCTTGAAGTCCCACCCGATCCCGCCGGTCGCGGAGACGCTGTTCCACTTGGCGGGAATCTTGCGGGTTTCCATGCCTTGCGAGGCGACGAATGTCGGGTCGTAGCGGCTGCCGGCCAGGACGCCTTCCAGATAGATGGGGACCGATTTTGAAATCGTGTCGCCGCCGCCCAGCTGCGTCATGTAGAACTCGGTCGATCCGGTCGTGCCGCCACCGCCGCCGATCGACAGCGCGCTGGTCGTGATGTCCGGGACGATCGAAAACGACATCAGCGCCAAGACGCCGTTGGCGCGCTTTTGCAAGTCGTCCTGCGTCAGCCTGATGGTCGGCTGCGCGGTGGCCGCCCCGCCGGCCACGCACGCCTGCGTGGCGATCAGCCACGCCGATATCCGCCTGGCTGTCCTGCCCGAAACCCGTGTTTTTCGGTCCGCCATGCCGTTTCTCCGCTTCGCTATTTCATGGCGCCCGCTGCGGCGCTTCCCATGGCCTGGCGCTGCGACAGCAACAAAGTGTCGCTTTGGTCGATCCGTATTGCGCCGATGCGCGGGAACTCAAAGTCCACGATGATGTAGAGCGCCGCCGTCATGACCAGCGCATAGATGATTTGGTGAAACAGGGTGTCGCGCTTGGCGCCAGCCAGGTTCAAGCCGATCAGGCAGGCGCAGACCAGCGCCAGGAAGCCCAGGAACGCGTAGGTGACGATAGGCGGGTGCACCTTCTGCGCAACGGTCTGGGCAGTGGAAACGTCGAACATGTCGTTGACCGACGCGATGTATGACGCGGCGAACGGCGGTACGGTGTTCCTGCCCGCCGCGATCGAGCTCTTCCAGATTTCATTCTGGATTGCGCCCACTTTCGCCGCAATGGCGTCACGCTTGTCCAGGTCGGCGACGTGCTTGTAATAATTGACGCGCTCATCCACGTAACGGCGGAATTGTTCGCGCAGTTCCGGCTGGTCGGACGCATTCAGCAGATCAATGCGCAGCCAAGCCGTGCCGATGGCGTTGACCTCGGTGACGAGCAGGTTCCGGCGGTCCGCCATCCGCTGCGCGGCACCCGAAAACGTGAATGCGATCAGTAAGCCCAACAAGGCGAAAACAGAGGCTTCGATGGCGGCCGAGCCTGCCGTGCCTTTGTCTTCCGCACCGTCACGCAAGCCTATTAGCCGTCCGAACCGGATGGCCCCCAACAACAGAAAGAAGAAGACGACCGCCGAACCTGCCAACACAAATGAATAGTTCACATTGCCACCCTACGCCAGGTCTTTATTGATTGGACACGTTGGAAAAGCGGAACAGACAT
Source organism: Achromobacter marplatensis (assembly GCF_049060505.1). Taxonomy (GTDB): domain Bacteria; phylum Pseudomonadota; class Gammaproteobacteria; order Burkholderiales; family Burkholderiaceae_B; genus Achromobacter; species Achromobacter marplatensis_A. The sequence continues at coordinate 241,525 of NZ_JBMGRB010000010.1, read as the reverse complement.
TCGAACAAAAGCGGGAAGCCACTTAGGACGGCAGGCCCTCCTTCCAGAGCGTGACGCGGTTGCGTCCGGATGCTTTCGAGGCATACAAGGCTTGGTCCGCGCATTTGACCACCGCCTGCGGGGATTTTCCATGCTGAGGCCATAACGCGATACCGACCGACACTGTCACATGGCCGACGCCGTCCGGCATGGGCTTTTTGGCCACGTCGGCGCGAATGCGCTCCGCGGTGTGCAGGGCGATGTCCGGTGTCGGGGCCGGCACGATCACGATGAATTCCTCGCCGCCTACCCGAAATGGCCTGTCCTGCTGCCGAACACTGTCGCGCAGGGTTTTTGCCAACAAGATCAAGACCTTGTCGCCAACCGGGTGGCCAAATACATCGTTGACTTGCTTGAAATGGTCCAGGTCCAGCGCGATGACCGCGAACGGCGTGCCAGCAGCCGCCAGCTCCTCGAAACGCAGTTCAAGCGCGCGCCGGTTCATCAGGCCGGTCATCGGGTCGGTCATGGTCTGGGTGTTCAGGCGGCCGACTTCGTGTCGGTGTTGCGCCAGCGTGGCGATCAGCGCCTCGCGCAGCTTATCGGCTTCGAAATACCAGGTTTTCAGCAGGCTGGCCCGCGGGCCTTGCCGGTCTACCGCTTCGGGGCTGCCCATGGCGCGGGTCAGGCGGGCCAACGGCCGGGCGATGGCGTAGGCCAGCCCGCACACCAATATCAGGGTGACGATCACGGCGGGAATGGCGAAGCGCAGGGACTCGGCCAGTAGCGTCTTCAGGGGCGACAAGGCCTGCTCCAGCGGCCGCTGGATGACAACCGCCCATTTCCCTTTCGTAATCGGCGCGTAGCCGGCCAGCACCGGATGGCCCGACGCGTCCTGGACTTGTGCCGAGCCCGGCCCCGATGTGGGCGACACATCGGCCTTGACCAGACTGAGCACGCTTTCATCTGGACCGCCCGTGCCGTGGCTGTACAGCACCCCGCCGTCCACGTTGACCAAGTAGACGGACGCGCCATCGTCATAAGGGTGTTCACCGATCAGCCGGTCCAGCCGGCTGCCGCGCTCCAGGACGACGACCGCCGCGACGAAACCGCCTGGCGCGTCCCCCTTGCCGGGCACCCGTTCCACCAGCATCAACGCGGCCCGCTGGTTCTCATGCTGGCAGCACGGAACGACCCAATCCGCCGGGCGCCGTTCTTTCATGCCCAGCTCGACCAGCGTATTGAAGGCAGACAGCTGCGCGGGAGCCTGATCGGAACGGGCAATGACAACGCCCTCGGCGTCGGCAAGCAGCACGGCGGAAACGCCCTGCGCCTGCGCGGCAACGCGGGACAATTCGGCCGTGAGCCCCTGGGGGTTGTCCTGTGTATCGGACAGGCGGCCGGCGCTGGTCTTCAATTGCCGATGCAGCGCATCGATATATAGATTGATGAACTCGGCCAGTTTTTCCGCATAGGCCACGTTGGAGGCCAGCGAATTTTTGACGACCTGCGCCTTCTGCACCTGATAGCCGGCGTAGAGCGCGTTGAAAAAGCCGATCGCCACGCTTAGCACCGCCAGGGCGATGAGCACCGTGAACAAGCTGACTTTTCTTTTCATCGTGGAGGATCCCGCCCGCTATCGGCCTGCAAAGCAGCATACAGAATCATGCAAAACGGGTCCACACCCTCGACAACCGCTTACTTGCCCGGTTTGAAGTCCATGGCGTCCATGGCGGGCCGGACGGCCTGCGCCGCATACCCCTCCCAAGGCGTGTTGCCCGCGTCCAGCCGGGAATGGATATTGGCGATGGTCCAATGCGCGCCACTGCTGAGTTTCGCCAGTTCTTCCCATGCCACGGGCACCGAGACCCCTAATCCAGGGCGCGCCCGGGCCGACCAGGCGGCGACCGTCGTGGCGCCGAAGCCGTTGCGCAGATAGTCCACGAACACCTTGCCGACCCGGTTTTTCGGCCCGCTCTTGGCCACGAAGATCTGCGGCAGCGTGGCCGCCAGATGCGCGACGATCGTCTGCGAGAACGCCTTGATGGTGTCCCAATCATGTTGCCGCCGTAGCGGAACCACCACATGCAGTCCCTTGCCGCCGCTGGTCTTCAGCCAGGCGGTCAGGCCGATTTCGCTCAGCATCGTCTGCACCAGCTGCGCCGCCTGCTGCAGGGTCGGCCACGCCACGCCTTCCCCCGGATCCAGGTCGAACAACATACGGTCCGGTTTATCGATGGCCGTCTTGACGGCGTTCCAGGTGTGGAATTCCACCACGTTCATCTGCACGGCGGACATGATGGCCTGGGGCGTCGGCACTTCCAGCAACGGCGGATGGCCGGGGTCCAGGCGGGCGGGCAGGGACTTGACGCCGGGCATCGCGGCTTCCAGGTGCTTCTGGAAAAACAACTCGCCCTGGATCCCGCCGGGCGCGCGCAGGAACGACACGGGGCGTCCCGTCAGGTGCTCCAGCAGTAGCGGCGCGATCAGGCCGTAGTAGCGCGCCAGGTCCAGCTTGGTCAAGCCTGTCGAAGGATCGATGACCCGCTCGGGGTGCGTCAGCCTGCCGATCTTGCCGGCGGCCTTGGGCGCTTCCGTGGTGGTCTTGGCGGGTTTCGCAGGCGCCTTGGGGCGGTCAGCCGCAGCCGATGCGCGTGGCGCCCGCACCGCCTTTTCGCGGGTGATGTCGCGCGCCGGCTTATCCGCGCGCAAGCCCCGGAATACGGAATGGCGGATGTGGCCGCCGGTGGTCCAGCCGGAGAAAGACACTTCGGCGATCAGTTGCGGCTTTACCCACCGCACGCCCCTGCCCTGCCCGCCTGTCACCGGTTTATCGTCGGTCTCGATGCGGGCGAGCTTTTCCTGAAGCGAAATCAATCCTTCGTTGTCGAACCCGGTGCCCACCTTGCCGGCGTAACGCAACGCCCCGTCGTCCTCGTGGACGGCCAGCAACAGTGCCCCCAGCCCCGCGCGGGCGCCTTGCGGCGCGGTATAGCCCACAATGACGAATTCCTGCCGGCGGCCGCACTTGATTTTCAGCCAGCTATCGGACCGGCGCGACACGTAGGGCGCCGACTGGCGTTTGGCGATGATGCCTTCCAGCCCCATCTTGCAGGCGGACGCCACCAGGTCGGTCGGCGCCTGTTCAAACGTTTCGCTAAAGCGCAGGCGATCGTCGTCGGCCGTGGCCATCAACTGCGCCAGTAACGCCCGCCGCACGCGCAAGGGCTCCCGGCGCAGATCCCTTCCCCCGATGAACGGCAGGTCGAACGCATAGAACACGATGCCGCCGGTCGCATCGCCATCGAAGGCATTTTGCAGCGCCTGGAAATCGGGCACGCCTTGCTTGTCCAGCACGACGACCTCGCCGTCTACCCAGGCGCATTTCGCCGGCAGCCGGCCGAAGGCCTTGACCAGATGCGGCAGTTTCGCGCTCCAGTCGTGCCCGTTGCGGGTGTGAAGGCTGACCTTGTCGCCGTCCAGCCGCGCCAGCAACCGATAGCCGTCGAACTTCAATTCATAAAGCCAGTCCGCCGAATCGGACGGGATGCCGTCCGCCAACGTAGCCAACTGAGGCGTCAGCGCCGCCGGCAACTCGGCCGCCTGCCCCGGCAGTGGCGCTTCCTTAGGGGTTGGCTCGGCCGGCGGCGCCCGTTTTGCGGCTTTCTTGGCGCGCAGCGGCACGACGCTGTCGGGCATTTCATCCACGACACTGAATTCGCGTTCGGGCCGCGCAAACTCATCCTTGTCTTTGATCAGCAGCCAGGGCGACTGCTTGTCGGACGCCTTGCCCTTCATTCGTACCAGCGCCCAACGGCCTTGCATCTTACTGCCCTGCAAGTCGAATTTCAGGTGCCCTTCCCGGTAGCCCTTGCGCGCATCCCCAACGGGCATCCAGCGGCCCTCGTCCCAGATAATGACCTTGCCCGCGCCGTACTGACCTGCCGGGATCTGGCCTTCGAACTGGTTGTACGCAATGGGGTGATCCTCGACCTGCACGGCCATGCGCTTGACGCTGGGATCGTAGCTGGGGCCTTTGGGCACCGCCCAGCTTTTCATCGCCCCGTCCAGCTCCAGCCGGAAGTCATAATGCAGCCGGCTTGCCCAGTGTTTCTGGATGACGAAGGCCCGCGCCTGTTCGTTGGCTTCGCCGCCTTCAGCGGGCTCCGGCGTAACGGTAAAGTCGCGCTTCTTGCGATAGGTCTTAAGGGTGTCAGCCATGTCACGCCGCCTTGCGGGCGCGCGCTGACTTCGCGGCCTTTGCCGTTTTCGCCGCCTTCGCCGGCGCCTTCTTTGCCGCAGCTTTCTTGGCAGGCGTCTTGCCGGACGCGGCCTTTTTCGCCGCCGCCGGCGCCTTTCTGTTCCCCTTCAAGCTGCGTTGCAGCAACTCCGTCAGATCGATCACGTTGTCCGCATAAGCGGGCGTCTCCTCTTGCGGCTCGAAGACGGTTTCGGTCTTGCCCGCCTTCACCTTCCGGGCCACCAGGTCCATCACGGCGGCCTTGAACTCGTCCTTGTACTGCGCGGGGTCCCACTTGCCGGACATGTCTTCGACCAGCATCTTGGCCATCTTCAGTTCGCTGGCGCTGGGCGCCATGGCCCGGGCGCCGGCCTTGGGCAGATCCAGTTCGTCTTGTGATTTAACGTCGTCGCCCCACCGCATCAAGTCCAGCACCAGGGCGTCGCCGGACGGAATCAACGCCGCCAGATGCTGCTTGGTTTGAATGACGACCTTGGCTATGCCGATCTTGCCGGTCTTGGCCAAGGTGTCCCGCAGCAAGGCGTAGACCTTCTGGCCCTTGTTGATGGGCGCCACGTAGTAGGGCCGTTCAAGATAGACGAACGAGACGTCCGCCGCGTCAACGAACTGTTGTATTTCAATGGTTTGCGTGGTGCGGGGATAGGCCTCGGCAATCTCTTCGGGCGAAATGATGACGTACTGGCCGTCTTCATATTCCACGCCCTTGACGATATTGTCCTTATCGATTTCCTTACCGGTGCGCTTGTTGATGCGCTTGTACCCCACCGGGTCCATGGAACGCTTGTCCAGCCAATCGAAGTCCACCCCGGACTCCGTGGTCGCGGTATGCAGGCCGACGGGGATATGGACAAGGCCGAACGAGATGGCCCCCTTCCAGATGGTTCGTGTTGCCATGATCAGCTCCTCTAGACCGCGAAGTGATCAGCAAATAGTATTCCCGCGCGGGGCAAGGCGTCACCCGCCGGGCCTTGCAAAGCCGCGTAGGGCGTCAGCGGGCGCGCGCCTTCGCGGCTGTTTGCTTGATGGAGCGCCTGCGCCACCATAGCCACGCGCCGCTGATGCCCAGGCCGGCCAGCGACAGCCCGCCGAGCGCCACGGCGGTTTCCAGCGCAACGCCGCCCAGCCCGCCGGTATGCAAGGGATAGATCACGGCCGTCGCCCGGGCGCCGGGGTCCAGCGCGTTCCAGCGCTGCACCGCCAGGACGTCGGCGGTTCGGGGATCTATCCAGACGGAGGTCATGCCGTTGGGGTGCGGATCGTCGGCCAGCATCATGCGGAAACGCGTGGGCGCGGCGGCATGCGGCGGTACCACGATGTACCCGATGGGAGCCGGTTCCTGGAATTGCGCCACGGCCTTCGCGGCCAAGTCGTCCAGCGTCAGCGCAGGCGCGGCGATGGTGGCTTGCCGCGAGGCGCCCTTGACGCTGACCGCGGGCAATGCCGGCGCCTTGACCGGCGTGGCGCCGGCGAGCCAGGTTACGGCCTGGCCCAGCGGGCGCCACGCCATATAGGCGCCGGTGGCGACCGATACCGCGATCAGCAGGCCCAGCGTGGCGCCACCCACGCGATGCAGGTCGAACAGCGAACGCAGCAGCCCGCGGTCCAGCGCGATATTCCAGCCTTTTGACCAGTGCCGTGGCCACCACAGGATCAAACCCGTGATCAGCAAGAACAGGTAGGCCAGCGCTACCCAGGCCAGGATGGCCTTGCCCGTGCCGTCGAGGTACAGCGCGCTATGCAGTTTGAACAGCACATTGGCCGCGCCCTGGGCCTCACCGCGCCGGCCTTGTTCGACGCCGGTGACGGGGTCCAGGTATAGGGTGCCGCGCCAGGCGGCGCGCACCCGGACTTCAAGGGTTTCGCCGGGAAGGCGGGCGGGTCGGAACACCAGGTTCGCGCCGTCGCCGAATTCCTTTCGGGCCGACTGCAGCACGGACTCCAGCGCGACGCCCGCCTGGCCGGGGGCCAGGTCGGAACGGGCCTGGAACAATTGCGGATTCGCCCACCGGTCCAGCGCGGGCGTGACGACAAGCGCCGCACCGGACAGCCCAGAGAAAATCAGGACCCAGCCGGCGCTGAGCGCCAGCCAGCGGTGCACCCGCAGCCACACGCCGCGCAGGCCTTTCACGAGGTTGATCCGGTAGATGCGCAGCCCACGTCTAGAACGCCATCGACGCCTGCATGTAGATCGTGCGCGGCTGGCCCACGAACTTGCCGCCGTTGTTGTCGGTGGACCGCGTGTAGTAGCGGCGATCGAACAGGTTCTTCACGCCCACGGCCAGCTTCAGGTTGTTCATGTCGCGGCCGAAGTCGTAGCCCGCGCGCAGCGCCACCGTGGCAAAGCCCGGGATGTCGCCCAGGCGTCCGCTGGCGTCTTCTTCGGTGACGTACCCCGCGCCGGCGTCGGGCGAACCCGGCGAATGTTGCTTGGACTGCGCGAAGACGTCGGCGTTGAAGGTCCAGCGCTGTACGGCGTACCGGGCGCCGACAGAAGCCACTTGGCGCGAATACAGCGGCAGATCGCGGCCGGCGAAGGCACCGGCCTTGGCGATGGCTTGTGTGTAGGTATAGGTGGCGTAGACGGACAGGCCGCGCAAGGCGTCGCTAAGGTCGCCCATGTCGTAGCGCAGGGCGGATTCCACGCCGCGGTGGCGGGTGGCGCCCAGATCCGTCCACATCCCCTCGCCCACGATCGACCGCGTCAGCTGCAATTCCTTGTCGAAATCGATGTTGAACAGGGTCAGTTCGCCGCTCCAGGCCTGACCGGCGAAGTGCGTGCCGATTTCGTAGGTTTTGGCGGTTTCCGGGTGCAGGCCTTCGGTGGTGGATGCCAGCTGGCTGTATTGCTGGGGGCCGAACGATTTGCCGGCGTTGGCGAACAGCGACCATTTTTCGTCGACGCGATACAGCACCGACAGCGTCGGCAAGGTCACGCGCGAATCGATCGACGGCGACGAGGCGCGAGTGACCGCGCCGGTAGCCGTGTTGAAGTTGGTGACGTTGTTGTACGTGCTGATGCGCTCGAACCGCACGCCGGGCGTAATGGTCCATTTGCCGATGTCGATGCGGTCGTCGATATAGAACGCATGGGCGGTGGTGCCGCCGTCGCTCGTCTGGTACGTTGGCATGTTCAGGTCGAATGCGTCGCCGCCAGCGGCCGGATCGTAGTAGGCCGTGCGCCCCGCCACTTCCGAGCTGCTTTCCTTCAGGTAGCGGTACCCGACAGTGATTTCCTGCACGAACGAGCCGGAATCGACCAGGCGCGAATAGCGCGGCTCGACACCGAAATAGTGGTAGTTGCGTGGAGCGGTGGTCAGGCGGAACCGGTTCGCCGTGGCGCCAGTGCCGCCCTGCTCGATATAGCTGCCTCGGAAAGAGTCCACGTAGTACGTCAGCACTTCGAAATTATTGACGCCGTCATTATGCGTGTATTTCAACGATCCGTCGGTGCGACGCCCGGTGAACTGGTCGTATTGACGGGTGGATTGGAACGGATCTTCCGAGTATTGCGCCGTGGTCAGGCCGCCCGGCATCCTGCCCTTGCCTTCAAAGTGGTGCAACGAGACGGCCACGTCGTCGGTCGCTGAAAAGCGATACGCGCCCTTCAGGATCACGTCGTCGATATCGGTTGAATCATTGCTGGCACGATAGCCGTCGCCGTGCGTGCCCGAATACAGCAGCGCGCCGCCCAAGCCCTTGTCGGTGGTGCCGCCCACGAACAGGCTGGGCGTCGTCTTCACGTTGCCGCCGTGGCTGTAGATTTCGCTGCCGACGTTCAGGCTGGTCGTGAAGTCCTGCGGGATCGGGCGCGTCACGAAGTTGATGATGCCGCCGACGTTCTGCGGGCCATACCGCACCGAGCCGGCGCCGCGGACGACATCGACGGATTCCAGGTTGCCCAGCGACACGGGCGCCAACGACAGCTGCGGTTGGCCATAAGGCGCATAGGCCATCGGCACGCCGTCCATCAAGATGGTGGACCGCGGCGACAGGCGCGACGTCAGGCCACGCACCCCCACATTCAGCGATACATCGCTGCCGCCCGTGCCATTGCTTTCCTGCACCTGGACGCCGGGAATCTGCCGCAGCACGTCGCGCACATTGCTGGAACCGCTTTCCTGGATCTGCTGCTGTTCGACAACGGTGCGCGCCCCGGGATGCGACAGCACCTTTTCTTCGGTGGGCGAACCGAGCCAATCGCCGGTTACGGTCACGGCCGCCAATTCACCGCCCTCTTCCGTGGCGGCGGCGGGCGCCGGTTGCGCGTGCGCCATGCCGGACAAGGCGGCCAGCGCGGTCAACGCAGCCAACGCGGCGGCGATGGTTGTGGCACGGTGGCTCAGCGGGAACCCTGCCCGCGTGTGTGTGATTCTGGCCTTAGCCATCTTGCTTTTCTCCAAGCGCCCTATCGAGGCGTCACCATGGTTGGCGGTCATCCTCAGTGCGACCGGGAGCAGCAAGAGTCAATGACACCAAAGCCGGGCCATCGGGAGCCGACTCCGGGCGCGAGTGTAAACAGGATTTATTTGCAAGTAAATAGGCGCCAAAATAGTTGCCAAGTTAACGCAAGTGCTTGCCCGATTAACGCTTTTCGGGCGCCGAAACGCTAAGCAGGACGTGGCGTCTGCTGGTGTATATCGGCGTAACCGAGCCAGAAATGAGATCGCGGACATCGGCGAGATCCCCTTTCTCCACCGCCAGCAATACCCGCTCGCCTGGACCTGGCAATACGGCGACCAGCCCGTCCCGAGAAACGACGCCAGCCCCTCCGCGGGAGTAAAAGCGCGCAGAAAACGGAATACTGTCCACAAAATAGAGCCGCTCTCCGGCCTGTCTTTCGGCGTCCGAGCGGGCGATCAGCCCCTTTTCCGTCTTGAACCGGTCGGGCTGCATGATGGACGTGCCCGACAACACGATGGCCGTCGTGGGCACCAGCATCAGGCAAGCCCGGGCGATACGGCGTGGCGCGGCGCCGTTCAGGCGGCTGAGGCCGACGCCGATGCCCAGCGCTATGGGGGGCAAGGAAGGCAGCACGTAAGTCCAAAGGATGTTCCCAGACAAGGTGAAGAACACGGGTGTCACGATGCCCCAAGCAAACAGGTAGGTCGCCATGGAGGATTGCAAAAACACCCGCATACGCCCGGGCAGCATCCCGACGCGAGCCCGGCGTAGCAGCAGCCATACGCCCACCGGCCCCCAGGGCAACGTCGCCATCACTGCGTCCAGCCAGATCCCGCCATAAGGCCGGCTGTGCGCGGAGCCGTACCGATCGCCTGTCCAGCCCGGATCAATGAAGCGCAGCACATGTTCGCCCACGATGAAATATTCCAGGAATCCTGGCGTCTTCCATTCCGCCAGCCCATACCAAGGCAGTGTCAGCCCCGCCATCAAGGCCGTGCCGCTTGCCCAGGGCAAGGCCTTGACGTAGCGTGCAGCATTGCCATGCCATAACAGCCACGGCACGATCGCACCGGCCATCAACACGGCGGCCAATGGCCCCTTGGCCAGGAAGCCGATGGCGAGCCCGATGAAAAGCCCGTAGCGCCAGAGCCATGACGGGGCCAAGGGCGCCAGGATGAAGGACGCCATGCCCAAGATGACGCCCAGCGCCAGGAACGGATCAGTCAGCACCGCGCCCGCCGCCGCAAACGGCAGCAGCATGGTGCTGAACACCAATACGGCCCAGCGCGCCGCCTGGACGGAAACCAAACGCCGGCCCAGTTCGTGCAGGATGGCCAGCATTCCCAACATCGCCAGCCATGACGGCAGACGCAGGCTTATTTCGCTCATGCCCAGCCAGGCGCCAGAGGCCGCTTGCGCCCAAAAGGCCAACGGTGGCTTGCCCCAAAAAGGCGTCCCCGGGGAAAACCACGGGGTGATCCAGTCTCCGGCAGCTGCCATGACCCGGGCGATCTCGGCATAGCGGGGTTCCGATGTATCCGCGAATGGCATGACGGCCATCGCCAGCAGGCGCACGCCCAGAATGGCGGACAGGCCGAGCAGAACGGCTTTAGCGGTTAAGCGCATGATGACGCGCATCAAGCGGCGAGCTCAACAGCGGATCGTGCATGAGCGCCGCGCGGCTGCTTTGCACGTCGCGCACCAGGTACACGGGGCGCTGCTTGGCTTCCAGATAGGTCTTGCCGACGTATTCGCCCAACAGACCGATGGTCAAGAGCTGCACGCCGCCCATGAACGTGATGGTTGCTAACAACGACGGGTAGCCCGCGACGTCGTCGCCGTAGATCAAGGTCTTGAAAATAATTACCGCGCCGAACACCGCCCCCAGCAATGCCGCGGTGACGCCCGCGCCGGTGGCCCATCGCAAGGGCGCGGTCGAAAACGAGGTGATGCCTTCCATCGCCAGGCGGAACAAAGCGAAGTAGTTCCATTTGGTTGAGCCCGCCGCGCGCGGCGCGCGGTCGTACTCGATGATGCGCGTCGGCATGCCGACCCAGGCATACAGCCCCTTCATATAGCGGCAACGTTCGGGCAGCTTCAGCAAAGCGCGGACTGCGCGCCGGCTCATCAGGCGGAAATCGCCCGTGTCAGCCGGGATGGCGGTCCGGCTCAAGCGGTTCAGCAGGCGATAGAACGCATAGGCGGAGGCGCGCTTGGCCCAGCTCTCCCCTGCCCGGCCGCGCCGGCGCATGCAGACGACATCCGCGCCCGCCTGCCACGCGCGCACCATGTCGGGAATGAGCTCCGGGGGGTCCTGCAGATCGGCGTCCAGCAGGATCACAGCGTCGCCTTCGGCATGGACGATGCCGGCCGTCATGGCGGCTTCCTTGCCGAAGTTTCGGCTCAGACGGACCAGTTTCAAGGATGGTTCGGTCGAAATTTTGCTTTGCAGGTATTCGGCGCTGCCATCGCAGCTGCCGTCGTCCACGAACACAATCTGATACGGCACGCCCAGCCCGTCCAGCACCGCCCTCAACCGCGCCAAACACAGCGGCAGAACTTCGCGTTCGTTCAGAAAGGCAATGACGACCGATAGCGACGGCAAGCGCGCCGCGGGATCAAGCTTCCGCATAGGCAAGCTCCTTTTCCTCGGGATCCCGCCGGTGCACCAGCCGGTACAGCGCGGGCAACACCAGCAACGTAAGAATGGTTGAAGAAATAATGCCGCCGATCACCACGGTGGCTAACGGGCGCTGTACTTCCGCGCCGGTTCCGGTCGCGATCGCCATCGGCACGAAGCCCAGCGACGCGACCAGCGCCGTCATCAGCACGGGCCGCAGCCGGGTCAGCGCGCCGATGCGCACCGCTTGCTCGACGCTTTTGCCTTCGTCGCGTAGCGAACTGATGAAAGACAGCATGACCAGACCGTTCAGCACCGCAACGCCGCATAGTGCGATAAAGCCGACCGCGGCGGTGATCGACAGCGGAATGCCTCGCATCCACAGCGCGATCACGCCGCCCGTCAGGGCAAAGGGAATGCCCGTGAAGACGACCAGCCCGTCCTTGACGTTGCCGAACATGGCGAACAACAGCGCAAACACCAGCAGCAGCGCGGCAGGCACCACGATCTGCAATCGTTTGGCCGCTGATTGCAGCTGCTCGAACGTGCCGCCCCACGAGGTCCAGTACCCCACGGGCACCTTGACCTGTTCGCCGATGGCGATGGACGCGTCCGACACGAACGACCCCAGGTCTCGCCCGCGCACGTTGGCGCTGACCACGATGCGGCGTTTGCCGTCTTCGCGTGAGATCTGGTTGGGGCCGGGCGCAAGGTCAAACGACGCCACCTCGCTTAAGGGGATGTAAGCCGTCTGCGTCTGCCCGTCCGCCTTGGGAAGCGCCACCGGCAGCTTGCGCAGGACCTCCAGGTTCTCGCGCACCGATTCGGGCAAGCGCACCACGATGTCGAAACGCCTGTCGCCCTGGAAAAAGGTGCCGGCCTCGCGGCCGCCGACGGCGATGGCGATCGTGTCTTGCACGTCGGTCAGGCTTAAGCCGTAGCGCGCCGCGCGCGCCCGGTCGATGTTGACGGTCAACATGGGCAGTCCCGTTGTCTGCTCGATCTTGACCTCGGACGCGCCCGGCACTGCCTGCAGGACTTCGGCGATTTGCGCCGCCGTTTTGTTCAACACGTCGTTGTCGTCGCCAAAGACCTTGACCGCGACGTCGCTGCGCACGCCTGAAATCAGTTCGTTGAAGCGCAGCTGGATCGGTTGCGAAAACTCGTAATTGTTACCGGGCACCTGTGCCGCTTCGGCCTGGATGCCCGCCAGCAGTTCGGCGTGCGTCTTGCGGGGCGCGGGCCATTGGTCCACGGGTTTCAACATGATATAGCCGTCTGAAATGTTGGGCGGCATGGCGTCTGACGCGATTTCCGCCGTGCCGGTGCGGGCAAAGACGCGTTCGATTTCCGGGAACTTCGCTTTCAGGCGTTTTTCGATCTGCTTTTGCATCTCGACCGACTGCGTCAGGCTGGTGCCGGGGATCCGTAGCGCCTGGATCGCCATGTCGCCTTCGTTCAGGTTCGGGATGAACTCGCTGCCCAGGCGCGACGCCAGCACGCCGCACAAGACCACGAACAGCGTGGCGCCCGCCAGGATCAGCGGCGTGCGGCGCAGCGCCACCTCCAGCAGCGGCTCGTAGCGCCGCTTGGCCCACTGCATCAGGCGGTTTTCCTTTTCGGACACCTTATTGCCCATGAACAGCGCAACGGCCGCGGGCACGAAGGTCACCGACAGGATCATGGCGCCCAGCAAGGCCAGCACGACGGTCAGCGCCATCGGGTGGAACATGCGGCCCTCTACCCCGCTCAGGGCAAAGATAGGCAGATACACGACCATGATGATCAGTTGGCCGAAGAGCAAGGGCCGGCGGGCCTCGCGGGCCGCCGCGAATACCTCGTGAAACCGCTCCGTCCGGGTCAAGGGCCGCCGATGGAGTTCCTGGGCGTGGCTTAGCCGCCGCACGCAGTTCTCGACAATCACCACCGCCCCGTCCACGATGATGCCGAAGTCCAAGGCGCCCAGGCTCATCAGGTTGGCGCTGACCTTGTAGGCGACCATGCCGGTGAAGGTGAACAGCATCGACAAGGGGATGATCATGGCCGTGATCAGCGCGGCGCGGATGTTGCCCAGGAAGACAAACAACACGACGATGACCAGCGCCGCGCCCTCCAGCAGGTTCTTCTTGACGGTGGCGATGGCCTTGTCGATCAGGTTGGTGCGGTCATAGACGGTGACCGCCCGCACGCCCGGCGGCAGCGATTTATTGATGGTGTCCAGCCGGGCCGACACCGCCTGCGAGACGCTGCGGCTGTTTTCGCCGATCAACATGAATACCGTGCCCAGCACTACCTCTTCGCCGTTGTCGGTGGCGGCGCCGGTGCGCAATTCGCGCCCGATGCCGACGTCCGCGATGTCACGGATGCGGATGGCCTGACCTTGCATCGAGGTGAGGACGATCTCTTTGATATCGTCGATCGATCGGACCTGGCCCGGCGCGCGGATCAAGTACTGTTCGCCGTTGCGTTCGATGTAGCCCGCGCCGACGTTGGCGTTGTTGCGGTCCAGCGCGGTCATCACGTCGGTCAGCGTCAGCCCATATGACGCCAGCCGTTCGGTGCTGGGGGCCACCTGGTATTCCTTGGCGTAGCCGCCAATGGAGTTGATCTCGGTCACGCCAGCCAGATTGCGCAGCTGCGGCTTGATGACCCAGTCCTGGATTTCGCGCAGATCCGTCGACGTGTAGGCCGTGCCGTCGTCCTTGCGCGCGGCCGGGTCGGCTTCCACCGTCCACAGGTAGATCTCGCCCAAGCCGGACGAAATCGGGCCCATGGTGGGCGTCACGCCTTCCGGCAGGCTTTCCCGCGCTTCCTGCAGCCGCTGGTTGACCAGTTGGCGGGCAAAGTAGATGTCGGTGCCGTCCTTGAAGATGACGGTGACTTGCGACAAGCCGTAGCGCGACGTCGAACGGGTCTGCTGCAAGCCCGGCAGGCCCGCCATGACCGTCTCGATCGGATACGTGATCCGCTGTTCGGTCTCTAGCGGCGAATAGCCCGGCGCGCCTACGTTGACCTGCACCTGGACATTTGTGATGTCGGGCACGGCGTCGATGGCCAACTTGGAATAGTTATAGACGCCGATGGCGGCCATGCCCAGGGTAACGAATAGCACCAGCCAGCGCTGTTCGATGGCGAAACGAATAAGGCGTTCAAACATGCTTGGCTCCGCTCAGTGCGCGTGGTCGGCGCTGGCTTTGCCCAGCTCGGATTTCAGGACGAAAGCATTGCGAGAGACATAGCGCGTGCCGGTTTCCAGACCGGCCAGCACCTCGATCTGCTCTTCCGACTGTTTGCCCAATGTGATGGGCTGCGCCTGGAACCCACCGGGCACTTCGACGAACACCGCCGGCCGGCCCTCGACCGTCTGCACGGCTTCGGTAGCCACGGCCACCGCTGCGTCGGACGTTTGCACGACGACGTTGACGGATACAAACAGGCCGGGACGCCAGGCCATGTCGGGGTTGTCCAGCGTGATCCGGGCGGTCGCGGTGCGCGTCTGCTGACCCAGCAGCGAACCGATGTACGACACCTTGCCGTCCGCGGTTTCGGCGAATGCCGCCGAGGCGACGCGGGCCCGTTCGCCTACCCGGACGTCCTGCAAATCCTTCGGCGCGATCACGAATTCCGCCCAGACGGTGCGCATATCCGACAGCGTGAAGATGCTGGCGGTGTCCGCCAGCGCTTCGCCCAGCGCAATGTGCTTTTCCACGATGACGCCGTCGAACGGCGCCCGGATCTCAAGAATGCCCAGGTCTTTGGACTGGGGCGATGCGCCGGCTGCGCGCAGCTTCTGTTCGGCGTTCTGCACCGCGATACGTGCCTCTTCCAGCGCGGTCCGGGCTTGCTGGTAGTCTTGCTCGGCCGAGACCTTCTCCTGCCAAAGGCGACGTTCACGCTGATGGTTCTGGGTTGCCAGGTCGCGCCGTTTCGTCGCGGCGAGCCATTCGCTGCGCAGCTCCGATAACGCCGCGCTGGAAATCGTTGCCAACAGGTCGCCTTTCCTGACCTGCTGGCCCAGGTCCGCCGACACGCTTTCCACCACGCCCGCCAGGCGCGGCACGACATGGGCCGTGCGGTCGGCGTTGAATTTGATCTCCCCCGGAAATGCCACGGACCGGGCCAGCAAGGCGGGTTCGGCGATGCTCGTCTTGATGCCTGCCACGGCAATCTGCTCCGCGGACAAGGTGATCTTCCCCTCTTCTTCGGGCGCGTCGTGCTGCGGCTCTTCGTCGGCGTGGCCATGCCCGGCATCATCCACCGGCGGCGCGGATGTGGCCGGTTTGGCGGGTTGAGCGGGCCGTCGGTCGCCCTGGCCGGCCGTGGCGGGCGCATCCGCCCACCCGGGGGCTGCTGGCGCCAGCAGCAGGCCGGACAAGACGGCGATAGCCAGCGCGTTGCGCGCGCGGCCGGATTCGATTCGGTGCTTTGCCATGGTTAAGGTTCTTTTCAACGTCCAAGAATGCGGTCGATTTCGGCGGAAGCCTGGTAGGCCAACGCCAGCGCCGTCAGGTAGGCGATGTTTGCCTGGGACAGCGTGCGCTGGGCGTCCAGCACTTCAAGAAAGCCGAACTTGCCGGCTTCGAATCCTTTGCGGGCGGCCCCATAGGCCTGGGCGGCGCCGGGCAGCACCGCGCCTTGATACTCGCGGGCCGACCCCACCGCCAGGTCGAACTGCGATACGGCTTGCAGCAAGTCGCCCGTCAGGCGCGCCGTCAGCTCGCGATAGGTGTCCTGCGCCTTGTACGCCTGCATCGTGGCCGCGTAGACGTTGCCTTGATTGCGGTCGAAGAGCGGCAATGGGATCGACAGGCCCAGTTGGGCTTTGTTGCGGCCGACCTCGTTGTCGCGGGCCACGCCGGCGCTAAGCGTGATGTCGGGGTAGCGCTTGCTTTTCTCGACATCCAGCTGGGCCTGGCCCAGGTCGACGGCCAGCCTTCCGCCTTGCATAAGGGGCGCATTGCGTAAGGCCGCGCTTAGCTCGTCCAGCGAGGCGCGCTGGGGCAGGACATCCAGTTTGCCGTCGACGCGGTCGAAGTCGGGCGCCGTGTTGCCCCACAGCAAGCCCAGCTTGCGGCGGGCGGTTTGCAGTGCGGCGTCCGCCGCACGGGCGTCGATGCGCGCATTGGCCAATGCCACCTGGGCCTTGCTGCTTTCCAGTGGCGGCGCCTTGCCGGCCTCGACGCGCCGTTCGGCCAAGCGCAGCGCGCTGTTTGCGATATCGCTATTGCCCGCCGCCACGCGCACGGACTCCTGGGCGATCGCTGCCTCGAAGAACGCGGCGATCACGGCCGCGCGCAAGCTGGCGCGCGCAGCCGACAGATCGTGCTGCGCGATATCCCGCGACAAGCTCGCCGCCTTGATGCGCGCTCCGCGCTTGCCGCCCGTTTCTATGGGCACGCTCAGCAGCGTGGTGGTGGTGCGCGTGGCCTTCTGGGTGTCGTCCACGCTGATGTCAAGCGACGGGTTGGGCAGCACGCCCGCCTGCGTCAATTGGCCGTCGCTGGCCGCCGCGTCGTTGCGGGCGGCGGCATAGCCGGGGTTGTTGGCAAAGGCGGCGGACAGGGCGCCTTCCAAGGTCAGGGGCTGGGCCAGCGCGTGCGGAGATAAGACGAACGACACGGCCAAGGCCGCTGCGGCAAGCGGTAAGACGGAAAAACGCATGGGTCGACCAACGGAGAGAGCCTGCTGCGATGCCAGGCGCGGATCAAAAGGATGGGTAAGCCCAGCACTGTATTCACGCGGCTTCGTCAAAATCTCGACCGCAACATGACAATTCCGTCATGTTCGCGGCATTACGAATTCGTAATCAGGGTGTACGCGAATTGACGAACTTGAATTTGTAAAGTGTCTCCACCGATTCACACACAGCGTGTAGGCGCAGGCGGCAACCGCTGGCTGCCCGACGCACGCATCGAGGAGATTCCTGATGAACAACCGTATCGCCGCCGCCGTCGCATTGACCGCTTTGATGAGCGTGCCCGCCTTGGCCAGCGCCAACAATGTCTGGCACCAGACGGATACGGAAATCGGCTATGCCACCGTCCCCGAACACGCGGCCGGCGGCAAATCCCGCGACCAGGTGCAGGCCGAATTGGCCGAGGCGAAGGCCGACAAGCGCCAATGGTTCCTGACCTATCGCAACCTGCCAAAGCCCGGCTGGGCCACGCAAGCCACGTCGCGCACCCGCGCCGACGCGCTGGCCGAAGCTGAAGCGGTCACCCCGGCCGAACGCGCCCGCCTGGCGGACATCTATACGCCGGGCTGATACCGCCCCGCCCCACAGGGCGAAACCATTGCGGCCGCCGGCGTGCGGCCGCGTTCCCCGTCTTCTGACCCGATTGCGCCGTAAAATCGGCACGCAGGCCCCTGGCGGGCCTCTCGCTCGCTGCGGGCACGACGCCGCCGCCCCCTCCTTCCTGGCCCCCATGAAAGTCCTGGTAATCGAAGACGAGAAAAAGCTGGCCGAATATCTGCGGCGGGCGCTGACCCAACATAACTATGTGGTTGACGTGGCGCACGACGGCATCAATGGCCTGCATCTGGCGCGTGAAGGCGGGTACGACCTGATCCTGCTGGATGTGATGCTGCCAGGCATGGACGGCTTTTCGGTGCTGCGCGACATCCGCGGCGTCTTGCGCACCCCCGTCCTGATGCTGACCGCCCGTGACAAGATCGAAGACCGCGTCAAAGGCTTACGCGAGGGCGCGGACGACTATCTGGTCAAACCCTTTGCCCTGTCCGAATTGTTGGCCCGCGTGCTGGCGCTGGGCCGACGCAGCGGGCATCAACATGCCGAAGGCAGCAACCAGAACCAGTTGCGGGTCGGCGGCCTGGAGCTGGACCTGCTGCGCCGCCGCGCAAGCCGTGATGGCGTGCGCCTGGACCTGACTGCCAAGGAATTCACCTTGCTGGCACTGTTGATGCGCAAACAAGGCGAAGTCCTGTCGCGTCTGGAACTGGCCGAGCAAGTGTGGGACATCAATTTCAACAGCAACACCAATGTCGTAGAAGTCGCGGTGCGCCGCTTGCGCGGCAAGATTGACGACCCGTTCGACACAAAACTGGTGCATACCGTGCGCGGCATGGGCTATGTGCTTGAGATCCGCGAAGACTGATGGCCGCCGCCCGCCGCCCCCGATCGCTGCGCCGCTGGCTGTCGCGCTGGCTTGCCATCCAGACATTCATTGCGTTGGGCCTGGTGTGCATGGCGGTCTATTACGCCACCAACCTGAACCTGGGCTCCCGCCAAGACGCCCTCATCCAGCAGAAGGTCGAGGTGATCCGCCACCTCGTTGAAGAAAATCGCGGTAGCGGCGATTCCACCCGGCTGCGCCACAAATTAGGCGATTTCTTCTACGGCCGCCCGGATTTCTCTCTAGAGCTGGAAATCGACGGCGAAAAAGTCGTTTACGGCAACCAGAATGGCCGCGACAGCGACATGGATCACGAGCGCCGCATCACGTTCTCGCTGCCGCACCCAAGCACGCCGGGCGATGCGATGAGCGCGGAATTGGTATTGGACATCACCCCTGACATCCGGCTGCGCCGCGCATTGGCCTGGACGTTGTTCGGCTGCGCGCTGATTGGGGCCGCCGTGGCCGCCAAAGTGGCCACGATGCTGGTGCGTCGAGGGTTGGCCCCGCTGGATGCGCTGGCCACCCAGGCCGCGCGGTTGTCTCCGGACCGCATCGGAGAACGGCTGGACGAAAGCGGCCAGGCCGAAGAAGTGCGGCCGTTGGTGCGCCAGTTCAATGCGGTGCTGCAGCGGCTGGAGCGCGCCTACGTCCAAATGGAAGGTTTCAACGCCGACGTGGCGCACGAGATGCGCACGCCGCTGGCCACCCTGATCGGCGAAACGGAACTGGCGTTGAAGACCCGCCCGTCCCAGGACGCCCTGCGCGACATCCTGGGTTCCAATCTGGAAGATCTGCATCGACTCTCCGGCATCGTCAACGACATGCTGTTCCTGTCGCAGGCCGACCGGGGCGCGCAGGCCAGAACCACCTGGGAGGGCGAGCTGGCCGATGTTGCCGCTGAGGTGGCCCAGTACCACGAGGCGGAAGCGTTGGAGGCCGGTTTGCATATCCGGGTCATCGGCCGGGGCATCGCCGCCATCGACCGCCGGCTGTTCCAGCAGGCCGTCTCCAACCTGCTGTCGAATGCGGTTCGGTATGCCGACAAGGGCAGCACGATCGACATCATCCTGTCGCCCGCTGGCGAACACGCCGTGCAGATCGCCGTGCGCAACACGGGCGAACCGATACCGGCAGAGCACCTGCCGCGCCTGTTCCATCGTTTCTACCGCACGGACGAAGCCCGCGGATTCGACGGCAATCACCATGGGCTTGGACTCGCTATCGTTTCGGCTATCGCCCGCATGCATGGCGGAAGCAGCTTCGCGCGGCCCGAAGGCCGGTCTACCATCATTGGCTTCAGCGTCTTGAAGCCTGCGGCCGACGGCCCCGCGCGCGACATTACAGAAAACTAATCTGCCGGTCCGCTTTATGTCGAAGGCCCTTCCATAGACTGGTTGGTACGCCCAACTACGCTCCATGGAGGAACAATGAACCGTCCGACTCAACGCCGATCAATGCTGCTGGTCCTTGCGCTGTCTTTGGCTGCCGCAACCACAGCCGTCCAGGCCGAACCCAAGACCCGCGCCGAAGTCCGCGCCGATCTCCGTCTCTGGACCCGAGCCGGCCTGGCCGACCTGCACCGTGGCGAACTGGAACCCGACGTTTTCGGCCTGGACTACCGCACGCGCTATGCCTACTACGTCCGGATGCGCACGGGCCCCGAATACCAGCAGGCGCTTGAGCTTGAGCGCGGCCTTTCCGACTCCAGCCGGTGAATGCCATGACGATCACCTCCCGCCCCCTACTCCTTGCCCTGGCGCTGGCCGCCTTGGGCGCCACCGCAGGCGCAACCCCTTGCCCAGCCGATGCAACCACGCATGGCCGCTACCTCGCTTTCGGCCTGCGACGCTTCGCCGTCGCCGGGCCCTTATGACGCCGAGGCGACGGGGCCGGCGCAAGTTTCCGCATAATCCTTCAAGACGCGAACGAAACGCTGCGCGTGGCGGCTGGGGGCATCGAAGCGAGAGCGCACCAGGCTCAATGCCAGCGGAATCGACTCGCGCAGCGGCCGCACGACCAGTCCGGGCCAGCCCTCCTGCCCTACCGAAAACTCGTCCACGATCGCCACGCCCGCGCCGGCCCGCACCAGCGCGCACGCCAATTCAGCGCGCACGATATCGACTGACGCGGTCCAGGACACGCCTGCCCGTTGAAACGCCGCTGCCACCAATTGACCGAACGGAATGTTGCGGCTGTACAGCACCAGCCGATACGCAGCCAATTCGGCCAGCCCCACATCCGCCTGGTCCGCCAACGGATGACCCGTCGGAAGGATGCAGACCATTTTCCCGGTAGCGAACGGTTCAACGATCAGATTGGGATGGTCGATGGGCAGCACCGATATCGCCAGCTCCGCCTTGCGCCCCAATAGCTCGTGCCCCATGTCGGCCAGCAGCGTAGTGTGATATTTCAGGCGGACATTGGGATAGCGTTCCAGATAGCGCGCCATGACAGGCGGCAGGAAATTAAGCCCCAGGCTGGGGCTGGAGCACAGGGTCAGCGCCCCTTCCGGCCGTGCCGCCAGGTCCCGGGCAAAGTCGTCGATGCGCAACGCTTCTTCAAAGAGCGGCCCCACCTCTTCGAACAGCCGATGCGCTTCAGGCGTAGGCGTCAGTTTTCCCTTGTCCCGGTCGAACAAGGTCAAGCCCAGGCTTTGCTCTGTGTGGGCAATCAGCCGGCTGACGGCCGGTTGCGAGACAAACAGCAGCTTGGCCGCCCCGTTCATGGACCCGGTCAGCATCACCGCCCGAAAGACCTCCATCTGCCTTAATTTGAACCGCATTTCGCCATTCCGATAATCATTGGTTATATCCCCTGGCCAACTTAGCATAAGAGGAAATTCGGCCATATCGGTAGCATCCAGAGTCGTCGCCGGACGCGATTCTGGCTGTTTCGATAAAGGGATTGCATGACGCTGAAATTGGGATTCATCGGCCTGGGCATGATGGGCCTGCCGATGTTGGAGAATCTGGCCCGCGAGGAAGCCTTCCACGTGCGTGCCTACGACCGGGACCCGCAACGGTTGGACCGCTTGCAGGCCCATCCCGCCTGGGGCCGGACGCTACTGCCGGCCGCGCGCCTGGCCGACCTGGCGGACTGCGGGGTGATCATCACGATGCTGCCCAACAGCGCCATCACCAACTCGGTCATCGAAGGCGAGCCGGGCACGCCTGGCTTGGCCGCGCTGCTGCCGCGCGGCGCCACGCTGATCGACATGGGATCGTCCAGCCCGGCGGACACCCTGCGGCTGGCGCCGCTGCTGCACGAGGCCGGCATCACCCTGATTGACGCCCCGGT
Source organism: Achromobacter marplatensis (assembly GCF_049060505.1). Taxonomy (GTDB): domain Bacteria; phylum Pseudomonadota; class Gammaproteobacteria; order Burkholderiales; family Burkholderiaceae_B; genus Achromobacter; species Achromobacter marplatensis_A. The sequence continues at coordinate 219,831 of NZ_JBMGRB010000010.1, read as the reverse complement.
CTCCGGCGCGGTCGCCAAAGCCGCCAGCGGCACGCTTGCCATCATGGCGGGCGGCGCGGCGGACGACCTGGCGCGCGTCCAGCCGATCCTGTCTCGCATGGGCGCTGCCGTGATCCACACTGGCGCGGTTGGCTCGGCCCATGCCATGAAGGCGCTGAACAACTATGTGTACGCAGCCGGCCTGCTGGCCGCCAGCGAAGCGATGCTGATTGCGCAGGCCATGGATCTGGACCCGGCGGTCTTCACGCAGGTGCTTAACGCTTCCAGCGGCCGCAACGTCGCCACCGAAACAAAGCTGGGCCAGTTCATCGTGCCGGGCACGTTCAATGGCGGCTTCGCGCTGGGGTTGATGGCAAAAGACCTGCGCACCGCCGACGGCCTGCAGCAGCTGACGGGCGTGCCGGCGCCTCAACTGGCGCTGTGCGCCGGCCTCTGGCAGCAGGCCCTGGAAACCCTGCCCGCGACCGCCGACAACACGGAGATCTACCGCTATCTGCAAACGCGGCGCAACGCCCGATAAGCCCGCAACAAGGCACCTATAACAAAGGCATACCCGCCATAAGGGAGACAACATCATGCAAAGAATTGCCATTTCCATCGCCTTGACCCTGGGCCTGGCCAGCGCGATTCCAGCGCTGGCCGCCGCCCCCTATCCGGACCATCCCATCCGGATGGTCGTGCCTTTCCCGCCCGGCAGCATCACCGACGTGGTGGCGCGCAGCCTGGGCAAGCACATGGCGGCCGACCTGGGCCAGCCCATCGTCGTCGAGAACAAGCCCGGCGCCAATGGCATTATCGGAACCCATGACGTGGCCCGGGCCAAGCCCGACGGCTATACGCTGGTGGTGGTCGGCGTGTCCACGGCGGCCAGCGGCGTCAGCCTCTTCAAGGACCTGCCCTACGACCCGGCGAAAGACCTGTCGCCCATCGGCGCCGTCGCGGAAACTCCGTATTTGCTGGTGGGTGCGCCCAAAACGGCGGGCGCAAACGTCGGTGAACTGTTCGCCTACGGCCGCAAGCACCCCGGCAAACTCACCTACGCCTACGGATCGGGCAGCGCCCAGGTGTTCGGCGCCAAACTGGCCGCCATGGGCGGCATTACGGTCACCGCCGTGCCGTACCGTGGCGGCCCGCAAGCGCTGACAGACGTTATCGGCGGCACCGTCGACTTGACCTTCACGGACCTGGCCAACGGCTTGCAGCAAGCCCGCGCCGGTAAGGTCAAGACGTATGGCGTCAGCACGCCAGATCGCTTCCCGTTGGCGCCAGACATTCCTACGCTGAATGAAACCGGGGCGCCGGGGTTCAACCTGACCGTCTGGTTCGGCCTGATGGGGCCCGCAGGCTTGCCCCCACCCATCAGCGACAGGCTGGCCCGCGCTTTGGACGTTGCCTTGGCAAACCGGGAATTGCAGGAAACCTACGCGCGGCAGGGGCTTAGTGTGAAAACCCAAAGCCCTGCCGAGTTTGGCGCCTTCGTCGTGGCCGAAATCGGTAAATGGGCCGCGATCGTCAAAGAAACCGGCATTCCGCCGCAGTGACCCCTTTGTGACGCCCGGCTTGCCCCTGCGTTGCGCCCGTTGTCGCCTTTGTCGCCTTTGTTGACGCCTTCCCGATCCTTATTTTTCACCTGACGAGACTTCCATGTCGTTGATTCAACTACGCAAACGCTGCCTGATCGTTGAAACCACCTTGCACGAAAATGGCCCCGCCCCCGCTCGGCCGCTGAAGCTTGCCGCGTCCTGCGCCGTCGTCAAGAATCCCTACGCGGGACGCTACGAACCGGATCTGATGCCGTTCATGGCCGAGCTACGCACATTGGGCACGCTGCTGGCGACCGAACTGGTCGACACCCTGGGCAAGGACAATATCGAGGTCTACAGCAAGGCCGCCATCGTGGGGCTAGACGGCGAAATGGAGCATGGCGCCGTCTGGCATGAAGCCGGCGGCTGGGCGATGCGCACGGTGCTGGGCGAACCCAAGGCGATGGTGCCAGCAGTGAAGGCGGTGGCTGTCGCGGGGTACCGGATCATGGTTCCGGTGCATTACATCCACGCCTCTTATGTGCGCAGCCACTTCAACAGCATCGAAATCGGCATCCAGGACGCGCCGCGAGCCGGCGAAATCCTGTTCGCATTGGTTATGGGCACGGGTGGGCGGGTGCATTCGCGGCTGGGCGGTTTAACGAAGGACGCCGTGTCGGTTCATGACGGCCAACGGTAGCTGGAAACTGCCATTTCAATACCTAGAAATTACTTTAACTAATTTACTTTAAGATCATCTTTAAGCACTGGGAAATCAATGTGTTAAATCAATGAATTAAAGTCGATTAGCGATAAAGATATCGTCTCGAACCCGCACCACGCCGCATTTTTCGGGAAAACCCGGAGAAACTTTTTCGCTTTCGCATCGGTCGCAAATTGTTCAGGTTGACGTCAGGCGCCCTCTTCGGCACGCGCCGCGCCTGTGACCCGCCGCCCCTGCGAGAGCCCCATGACATCGATCCCTCCGCGCGCCGCCGCATTACCGACCCGTATGCGGCAAGACGAGAAACCGGGGTTATCGGTGATGGACGCCACGGTCGTGCTGGTGGGCGTGGTCATCGGCATCGGCATCTTCGGTTTCCCGCCCCTGGTCGCGCAGCACGCCGCGTCCGAAACCATATACATCGCGCTGTGGTGCGCGGGCGGCCTGGTGATGCTGGTGGGCGCGCTGTGTTATGCGGAACTGGGCTCGGCCTATCCCGGCGCCGGCGGCGAATACCTGTACCTGACGCGGGCCTGGGGGCCGCGCGTGGGCCTGATGTTCGCATGGGCCCGCTGCACCGTGATCCAGACCGGCGCCATCGCGGTCGTCGCCTACATTTACGGGGACTATGCGCAACGTTTGATGCCGCTGGGCACCTACGGCACGGCGGCGCATGCCGCGATCTCGGTGGTGGCCCTGACGGCCCTGAACGTGGTGGGCACGCGCTACTCCAAACGCCTGCAATGGGCCTTCACCGTGCTCACCCTGATGGCATTGGGAGCGATCCTGGTGGCCAGCCTGACGGCAACGGGCGACACGACCAGCGCCCCCGCGGCGCCTTCGCCGCTTGCCGGCAACCCTGCGGGCCTGATGGGAATGGGCATGGTGTTCGTGCTGTTGACCTACGGCGGATGGAACGAAGCCGCCTATCTCAGCGGAGAACTGCGCGATCCGGAACGCAATATGAGCCGGGTGCTGCTGATTGGCACGGCGGTCGTGACGGGCGCCTATGTGCTGACCAATCTGGCGTTGCTGCAGCTGTTCGGCCTGCAAGGCCTGCGCGACACGCCGGCGCTGGGTGCCGACGTCATGCAAATGGCGGCAGGCCCTTACGCCGCCGCCCTGCTCAGCCTGACCGTCTGCGCCACCGCGCTCAGCACGGTCAATGGCACCATCATCACCGGCGCCCGCGTCTACTACGCGCTGGGCCGCGACGTGCCCCGGCTGCATGCGCTGGCGGGCTGGAGCGCCCGCAGCGAAACGCCGGCCGCCGCCTTAGTGGTCCAAGGCGTGATCACCCTGCTTCTGGTGGGCTTGGGCGCCATCAGCCAGAACAGCGTGCAGACGCTGGTGGCCTACACCGCGCCGGTATTCTGGATTTTCATGCTGCTGGTGGCGGCGTCGGTATGGCGCTTGCGGCAACGCGATCCAGATCGCCCGCGGCCATTTCGTGTGCCCCTTTATCCGCTGCCCCCGCTGCTGCTGGGCCTGACCTGCGCCGGGCTGGTGTATTCCAGCGCCGTCTACGCGGGTGCCGGCGCCTTGATCGGATTGGCGGTGCTGGCGGCGGGCATTCCCATGCTGCGCTTGCTGAAGCCCGCGCGGATGCCCGACTAGCGCGTGTTGTTGCCGCGGGCGGCGCTGCGCCCGCGGTTCGTCCCCCTTGTCGACCTACATGGAGAGCCCATCATGCAACCTTCGACCCAACCGCTTACCGCCGGCCGCCGGTCTATGGCCCGAACCGCCGCGGCGTTCACGGCCCTGGTGCTGTGCCTGTCGTTCGCCGCCACGGCCACCGCCCAGCTGGCGACAGCGCCGGGCGCCAAGCCGGACACGCAAAAAGAGTATGTTCCGGACGTTGGCCAGCAAGGCAAGGACGTGATCTGGGTGCCAACGCCGCAAACATTGGTGGACAAGATGCTGGACATGGCCAAGGTCACGCCAAAAGACCGTCTGATGGACCTGGGATCCGGCGATGGCCGCACTGTCATCACGGCTGCGCAGCGCGGCCTGACCGCGCAAGGTATCGAATACAACCCCGATCTGGTCGAATTGTCGCGCCGCAATGCGCAACGGGCCGGTGTGGCGGACCGTGCGACCTTCGTGGCCGCCGACCTCTTCCAGACCGACCTGTCCAAAGCCGATGTCATCACCATGTTCTTGCTGACGACCATCAACGAAAAGCTGCGCCCCACGCTGCTGCAGCTGCCGCCGGGCACGCGGGTGGTATCCAACACCTTCCGCATGGGCGATTGGGAGCCCGACGCGACCGAGACCGTCACCCAGGATTGTTCGACCTATTGCACCGCGTTGCTGTGGATCGTGCCGGCCAAGGTGGACGGCAAATGGGACGTTGACGGCCAAACGCTGCAGCTGACGCAGAAGTACCAGATGCTGTCGGGCAAGCTCGGCGCGGCGGACATTTCAGAGGCGCGCGTCAACGGCAAGACGATCTCGTTCAGCGCCAACGGCGTGCGCTATGTGGGCGAGGTCAACGGCAAGACCATCAGCGGCACGGCCGCAGGCAAAGGAAACTGGACCGCAAAGCGGGTTTGACCCGTCCGCTGAGTTTGACCGGTCCGCTTCTCATGCAATAGCATGCGTTGCATGAGAAGAGACAGCAAACTATCCGGCGTGCTTCATGTTCTGCTACATATGGCCGAGGCGCCGGGCCCCATGACGTCCGACGATCTGGGCCGGGTGATGCAGACCAATCCTGTCGTCATTCGCCGCATCATGGCCGGTTTGCGCGACCAAGGGATGGTGCATTCCGAAAAGGGCCATGGCGGCGGCTGGACGATCTCGTGCGATTTCAATCGCGTAACGCTGCGCGATATCTACGAAGCCCTGGGCTCGCCCGAGATCTTCGCCATGGGTAACCGCAGCGATGCACCCGGCTGCCTGGTCGAAGCGGCCGTGAACAAAGCGCTGACCGGTGCATTCGAAGACGCCGAAGCCCTGCTGATGGAGCGGTTCGGCGCGGTGACCCTGGCCGCGCTCAGCAAAGACTTCCATGCCGGCATGCTGCGCCAGGGCCGGGGGTTCAACCCCGCCATGGCGCATACCGAATAGGCTTAGCGCGGGGGACGCTGCGGAAAGCTGCGTTCGAAGATGCCCTCGGCGATGCGGTTCTTCAGGATTTCGATAGACCCGCCGGCGATCATCCAGCCGCGGCACCGGCGCACGCAGTACTCCACCAGTGATTCCCGGCTGTAACCCAGGCCCCCCAACACCTGTAGCGCATCGTTGGCCACGTCAAAGCCCACCTGATTGCAATAGGCCTTGGCGATCGCCGTATCCGTGGCCGAAGGGAATCCGGTGTCCGCGCCGCTGGCCGCCCGGTACAGCAGCAATTGGGCGGCATCCAGCTTGATCCGCATATCCGCGAATTTCCACTGCAAGCCCTGGAACTCACACAGCAGGCGGCCGAACTGCTTGCGCTGCATTGCCCAGTTGCGCGCTTCTTCATACGCATAGCGGCCCAGCGCCAACGACCGCGCCGTGTTGCCGATGCGCTCGACGTTAAAGCCGGCGATCTGCTTCTTGAAACCGCCCTCGCCCAGCACGACCATATCGTCCGCTACCAGCACGTTGTCGAAAAAGATCTCGACCCATTCCTCGCCGGACATGAATGCGGAGCGCTTGCCCAGCTTCACGCCGGGGGCCTTGGTATCGATCAGCACCGACCCGATGCCGCCCGTGCCCGGGCCGAAGCGCACATAGGTCAGGATGACGCTGGCGTGCGGGCCGTGCGTCGTGAAGATCTTGGTGCCGTTGATGCGCCAGCCGCCCTCGGCGCGGGTCGCGCTGGTCTTGAGTTCCGTCACCGCGGACCCCGCGTCGGGTTCGGTCATGCCGACAGAGATCAGCCCTTCGCCCGCCAGCAACGCCGTCAGGTACTTCTGCTTTTGCAATGCGCTGCCGTATTCAGCCAACACGCGGATAGCGCCGAAGTTGCCGGCCTGCACCACGTCGGCGCTGCGCGGGCATACGGACGCCACGGTTTCGATGGCGATGACCGCATCCATCAACGAACCGCCGACGCCGCCGTCCTGCTCAGCCACCGTGATGCCCAGCAACCCCTGTCCTGCCATCTTGCGGGCGACGTCCCACGGGTAGTCGTCGGAATGGGCGCGTTCGACGGCGCCGTCGCGCAGTTCGCGGTCGGCGAAGCGGCGCACGGCGGCCTGGAAATCCTGTTGTTCCGGAGTCAGTGTGAAGTCCATCTAGGGTGTTCCCGATGCAAAGGTGAAGGAATGAGGGGAAGGCATGCGCGGGCTCAGGCCAGACGCGCCAGGCCATCGACGGCGACCACGCCGTCGGCGCGGACGAACAAGGGGTTGATTTCGGCTTCTTCGATGCGTGCGCCCGACAGGCACGCCAGCCGGGAAAAGCCCGCGATGGCGCGGGCCAACGCGTCGCAGTCGCCTTCCGGCAAGCCGCGGAAGCCGCGTATCAGGCGGGTTTGCCGCACTTCAAGAATCATCCGCCGGGCTTCCTCCACGTCCACCGGCGCCAGGCGCAGCGCAAAGTCCGGCGCCAATTCGGCGGCGATGCCGCCCGCGCCCAAGAGCACCGTGGGGCCCACCAAGGGGTCATGGCGGTAGCCCAGGATCAGTTCGATCAGCCTGCTTTCCATGGGTTGGACCAGGATGCCGTCGATCCGCGCGCCAGGCGCCTGACGGCGCACCGCCTCCAGCATCTGGCGCACGGCGTCCGCTAACGCCGCGGCATCCGGGATACCCACCCGGACGGCGCCCAGTTCGGTCTTGTGCGCAAGGTCCGGCGAACAAACTTTGGCGACCAGTGGGTAAGGCACGGCGTGCTGCAGCGCATCTGGCGCCAGCAGCTGACCGGCCGCCACCGGCACGCCCAGGCTTTGAAACAGCGTCCCCGCCTGGTGCTCGCTCAGCATGCCGCGCCGCGGCAGCCCTTGCGGCCAGGCCACGGAATCGCCCTGCGCGGGCGGTTGGCCGGCATCGGCGAAGAACACCGAGAGCGCGTCGGCGCAGGCTTCCGGCGTGCGAAAAGCGGCAATGCCGCCCGCGCGCAGCAACGCCAGCGATTCCGGGGCCTCGGGGGCCAGGAACACGACCAACGGTTTATCCGCGGGCTTGTCGGCCTCTAGCAGCGGCTTGACCGCCAGGCCGGGATGGAATTGCGCGGATGACCCCACCACGCTCAGCACCGCGTCGCACCAATCGGCGCGCAGCAAATGTTCAAGCAGCATCTTGTATTGCGCGCTGGAGGCCGCCAGTGTCAGGTCGATGACGGGCGTCTCGCGGATGGTCAAGCCGGCTTGCGCGACCCTCCGGACGAAATCGGGCGGCGGCGGCACCGCAGTCAAGCCGTGCAGGCCCAGGTTGTCGACCACGGTCGCGGCGCCGCCGCCGGTCGTCGTGATCACCGCCACGCGGGCGGCCGCCGTGGCCATACCGGCCGGCGCGCGCGGCGGCCTGGCATGACGCGAGGCCAGCGGCGCGATCTCGAACAGCGTCTCCAGATGCTGGACGCGCATCACCCCGTGCGCCTTCAAGAACGCGTCGACCGCGGCGTCGTTGCCCGCCATGGCGCCGGTATGGGACTGCGCCAGCGCGTCGCCTTGTTCGGAGCGGCCCAGCTTGTAGGCGATCACCGGCTTGCCCTGGCCTCGGGCGCGCATCAGCGCCCGGCTCAGCGCGGGCGCATCGCGCAAGGTTTCCAGGAACAACAGGATGACCTTGCTGTGCGGATCGTCCACCAGCGCGTCGACCACCTCGCCGACCGAAATATCGCTTTCATTGCCGACCGACACCGATTTGGCAAAGCCGAACCCCCGGGCGGCGGCGCGCGATAGCAGCGACCCCATCATCGATCCGCTCTGCGACACCATGCTGATGTCGCCGGGTAGAAGCGTGTCGGCCTCGAACGCGGCGTTCACTGACAGGATTCCACCGGTATGCAGGTCGGCCAGGCCTATGCTGTTCGGCCCCAGCAAGCGCAAGCCCAGCCCCCGGGCCTGCGCCACCAGCGTGGCCTGGCGCGCCTGGCCGTCCGGCCCGGTTTCACCGAACCCGTCCGAATAGACGGTCACGACGCGGGCGCCCGCCTGGGCGCAAGCGGGCAACAACGCGGCGACCTCGCGGCCGGGAATCATCACGAAAACGTGGTCCACCGGGCCGGGCAGATCAGCCAGCGATGGATAGGCGCGTTCGCCCAGGATGTCGGCGCGAGCCGCGTTGATCGGGTAGACGGCGCCGGTGTAGCCATGCTTGCGCATGAACCGCAAGGGACGCGCGGTGTTCTTGCGCACGTCGCCCGAGGCCCCGACCAACGCAATGGCACGGGGGGACAGCAGCGCGTCGGCGAAGGACGGCGACAGGGAGAAAGAAGACATGGATGCGGCTAAGGTCATGGGTTCCGGAAAGCGAATAAGGGGTTCAAAGCCGCGGCATGTCGGCAGCCAGGCGCAGGGCGCGCACGGGCATCGCGTCCAGGCGCCAGACGGCGTCGCGCAGCGCACGGACTCGCTCGCGGCCCAGCACGGGGCCGGCCAATTCGTCGAACTTGTCATTCAGATCCGCGTCGGACAGCGGCGACTCGGGGTCGCCCTTGCGGTACGGCGAATGGTGTTCAAGCACCTGCCCGCCCGTCGTCGTGACCGACAACCGCGCAGCGCGCATCGTCGGAAAGCCCGCGGTGAATGCCGGGTCGGCGTGTAGCGTCAAGCGCTGCATCAACCCGCGCACCTGCGGGTCTTGCAGGCGTTCGGCGCCGAAGGCGTCCAAGCGAACCGAGCCATGGACCAGCGCGTGCACCACCACATAGGGCAAGCTGAACTTGGCTTCGAAAGCCGTCGCGGGCGAGAAATTTCCCGTGACGTCCAGGGCGGTCTGATAGGCAGCCACGCGCAACGACGCCACGTCGTCCGCGCGTAACCCTTGCTGGCGCAGCGCCAGCGCGGCGTCAATCGCGGCGAAGGTGTGGCCGCAGCAGCCGTGGTTCTTTTGCGTGATCGACAGGATGTTGTAGCGCTGGCCCAGGCCCTCGACCGCGGCGGCCCAGTCCGGATCCTGCGCCAATGCCGCGCCGAACCCCACATCGCCTTCCAGGATATCGGCCACGCCGGTGATGCCGTGCGCCGCGCCCTGCCCGGCCCGCACGCCCACCGCGGCGGCATGGCCGGCATGCAGCGCCTTGCTCATGGCGTCCGAGCGGAACGCTTGTTGCAGGCCGCTGGCCAACGTGCCGGCGGTCGCCAGCGCGTGCCGCATCACTTGCGCGTCGCCCGGGGCGCACAACGCGGCGGCGGCCGCCGCGCTGCCGAAACAGCCCACGGTACCCGTCGTGTGGAAGTAGCGGTAATGGGACGGCTGCACGGCAACGCCGATGCGTGTCGATATCTCGTACCCCACGACGATGGCGTTCAGCAGCGCCTGGCCACTGGCGTCGCCCTCTTCCGCCAGCGCCAGCGCAGCGGCGATGGTCGGGCAGCCGGGATGGTAGATCGCGTCGCGAAAGATGTCGTCGAATTCCACCGCGTGCGACACGCTGCCGTTGATCCATGCCGCCGTGGCCGCGAAAGCCGTGGTGGCGCAACCGGGCAAGCTGGACACGCCCGCGCCCAGTTCCGCTCCGTGCGCGCCCAGCAATTGCAGGCAAGGCGCGGTACGCGTGCCGGGATATAGCGCGGCCAGCCAATCCAGAAACGCCCGTTTGGCGTGATGAACCACCGCATCGGGCAATCTGGCCAATGTGTCCTGGGCGCCGTAGGCGGCAATCGTGTCCAGCAGCATGCTTGTGTCTCCCACTATTGTTGCGGCGCGGCAAAGGCGGCGCTGATATCTGCCGTCCACTCTAGGCGGCCGGACCCGGCTCAGGATTGATAAAAAGGAAAACGAGCGTTCTTGATCCGGGGGGGACGGAATTGGAGATAGTTGCTTTGCCAATTTTTCACACCGCCGCGCCGGGGCCTTCCGTAAGCTGCATGGCAATAGCTAGAAAAACAGACGCCATTCCAAGGAGGCAGTAATGAGTGAGACAACGACCCCGCTGGGCTTTATCGGCCTGGGCGTGATGGGTGAGCCCATGTGCGCCAATCTGGTCCGTAAATCCGGACACCCCGTCTATGTGGCCGACATCAGCCCGGAACCGGTGGCCCGCATCGGGGCATTGGGCGCCCACGCCTGCGCGTCGATCGTCGAAGTGGCGCAAACCGCCGAGATCGTGTTCCTGTCGCTACCCAGCATCGTGCAGGTGGAACAGGTATGCACCGGACCGGGCGGCCTGGTCGAAGCCGGCGGCCGTGTGCGCATCGTGGTCGACATGAGCACGAGTGATGTGGGACGCACCCGCCGCCTGGCCGAGGTCCTGCGCGGCCACGGCATCCTGCTGATCGACGCGCCGGTGGCGCGCATGCGCGAAGCGGCCCGGCTGGGCACGCTGATGATCACCGTGGGCGCCACCCGCGAGGACTACGAGACGGTGTTGCCCTACCTGTCGTGCATGGGCACGGACGTGCTGCTCTGCGGCGGCATCGGCAACGGCCAGGTCGTGAAGATCATGAACAACATGGTGGTATTCATGACCGTCCATGCGCTGGCCGAGGCCATCACGATCGGGCGCAGCGCGGGCGTCGACGGTACGCTGCTGCTGGACGCGCTGAGCAAGGGGTCGGCCGACAGCTTCGTGCTGCGCAATCCGGGCCAGAAGGCGCTTGCCGCCCAGACCTTTCCCGAAAAGACCTTTCCAACCGAGTACGCCATCAAGGACATCCTGCTGGCGCTGGAGCTGGCGAACCAGGGCGATGTCGACGCCCGCGCCGCCAAGCTGACGCACGACCTGCTTGAGCGCACACGCGCCGCGGGCTACGTCAAGGAGTACTACCCGGTAATGGTGAAGCTGATCGAACGCGGCTACGCCTGAATTCAACCGTGTTGCCTGCGGCGCCCGCCGCGGCCTTCCCTATTCGAGACAACCATGACATCCATGCTTCGCAGGTGGGCGCTGCCCCTGCTTGCCACCGCGCTCGGCTTCAATGCCGCGGCTGCGGACTACCCCGTAAAGCCAATCACGCTGGTGATCGGCTTTACCGCTGGCGGCCCGACGGACGCCGTCGGACGCTATCTGGCCCGCGGCCTGGAGGCCGAACTCGGTCAGACCATCGTGGTGGAAAACCGTCCGGGCGCCAACGGCGTCGTGGCGCTGCAGGCCGTCAAGCGCGCCGCGGCCGACGGCTACACGCTGATGCTCGGCAGTAGCGGCACGCTATCCATCGAACCCGTCTATAAGCAGAAGGTCGACTATCAGGTGTTGAAGGACTTCCAGCCGATCGCCCTGGTCGCCAGTTACCCGTACCTGCTGGTCGTGCCCGCCAACTCCCCCTACAAGACGGTGCGCGAGCTGATCGCCGGCGCGCGCCAGAAGCCCGGGGCGCTGACCTTCGCGTCGGCCGGAAGCGGCGCTGTGAATCACCTGGCCGGCGAATGGTTCAAGAGCGCGTCCCGCGTGGATATCACTCACATCCCCTACAAGGGTGATTCGGCGGCGATCGCCGACCTGGTGGCCGGACGGGTTGACATGGCGTTCTTGAGCGCAATCGCCGCGATGCCGCAGGTGCAGGCGGGCAAGATGCGCGCGCTTGGCGTCGCGGCGGCCCAGCCCTCTTCCGTGGCGCCGGGCGTGCCGACCGTGGCGGAGTCGGCCGGTATTCCGGGGTTCTCGGCCGAACCGTGGAACGGCGTGCTGGCGCCCGCTGGCGTGCCGCCCGCCGTCACGCAGCGGTTGAACGCCGCGATCAACAAGGTGATGGGCACCGAGGCTTCGCGCGACGCGCTGTTGAAACTGGGCCAATACCCGATGACCGGCAGCCCCGACGACTTCGCGCGGCACATCAGCACGCAAACCGACCGCTGGGCGCAAGTCATGCAGACCAGCCACATCGCAAAGGCCGACTAAATGCACTATCCCGAACTGAACCTGTTGATCGACGGCCGGCTCGTGCCCGCCGGCAATCGCCCGGGCCTGGAAGTGATCGACCCGGCCACGCTAGTCGTATTGGGGCGCGTGCCGGTGGCTGCGACCGAAGACATCGACGAAGCGCTGGACGCCGCCCGCCGCAGTTTCCCAGGCTGGCGCGATACGCCGGCGCTGGAACGGGCGGCAATCCTGCGCCGCGCCGCCGCGCTGATGCGGGAACGCACGCCCCGCCTGGCGTGGCTGATCACCCGCGAGCTTGGCAAGCCGCTGCCCGAATCTGAAAAGGAAGTGGCGACCGCCGCCGAAATGTTCGAATGGGCCGCCGAAGAGGCGCGGCGCACCTATGGCCGACTGATCCCCGGGCGCGTCGGCGGCATCCGGCAAATGGCGGTTCCCGAACCCGTCGGCCCGGTCGCCGCGTTTTCCGGCTGGAACGCCCCGGCGATCACGCCATCGCGCAAGATCGCGGGCGCGTTGGCCGCCGGCTGCTCGATCGTGATCAAACCGTCCGAAGAAACCCCGGCTATTGCGCTGGAAATCGCCCTTGCGCTGGCGGATGCGGGCCTGCCCGCCGGCGTGCTGAACATGCTGTTTGGCGACCCTGGCGAGATTTCCCGGCGGCTGATCGCCTCGCCCGTGATCCGCATGGTGACGTTTACCGGATCCACGTCCATTGGCCGCGATCTGGCGGTGATGGCCGCAAGCGGCCTGAAGCGCGCCACGCTGGAGCTGGGGGGGCATGCCCCGGTGCTGGTGTTCGACGATGCCGACCCGGAAGCCGCCGCCGACGCGCTGCTGGCCGCCAAGCTGCGCAATAGCGGCCAGATCTGCACGTCGCCCACGCGCATGTACGTCCAGCAAGGCGTCTATGAGCGCTTTGTGCAACGCTTGGCCGACCGCGCTCGCGGTTGGCGCGTGGGTAACGGCCTGGATGCCGGCGTGCAAATGGGGCCGATGGCGAACCCCCGCCGGTTGGCTGCCATGGAATCCATGGTGGCCGATGCCGTCAAGCATGGCGCACAGCTTGCCGCCGGCGGCTCGCGGCTGGACCTGCCGGGCTGGTTCTGGGCCCCGACCGTGCTGCGCGATGCGGGCCCGGATTGCCTGGCCGCCAACACCGAACCCTTCGGGCCGCTGGCGCTTGTGCAGCCGTTCCGCGATACGGATGAGGCGCTGGCGCTGGCCAATCGCCTGCCGTTCGGCTTGGCGTCCTATGTTTTCACGCGGGACGCGGCCACGGCCCGGCTGGCGTCCGAGCGCATCGAAAGCGGCGTCGTCTGCATCAACCATTGCCAGGCATCCCTGCCCGAAACGCCTTTTGGCGGCTTCAAGGATAGCGGCCTGGGCAAGGAAGGCGGCGTCGAAGGCCTGCAGGAGTTCATGCAGATCAAGTACGTCAGCCAGATGTAGCCGCACGACCCAAAGGAGAAGACCATGAAAAACAAAATTACCGCCGTGCTTGCTTTGGCCGCGGGCGCCGGCTTGGCCCCCATTCACGCTCAGGCGCAGGCGTCCGAGGGTATTTCGGACGGTGTGGTGCGCATCGGCGTGCTGACCGACATGTCCGGCGCCTATTCGGGCAATGTCGGCCCCGGCTCGGTGCTGGCCACCAAGCTTGCCATCGAAGACGTTGGCGGCAAGGTGCGGGGCAAACCCGTCGAAATGCTGTCCGCCGACCATCTGAACAAAACCGACGTCGCTGCGGGCCGGGCCCGGGAATGGATGGACCGCGAAAAGGTCGACGTGGTGACCGAACTGGGCAACAGCGCGGTGGCGCTGGCCGTCATGAACATTGCCCGCGAGAAGGGCCGGATGACGATGGTGACCGGCGCAGGCGCCACGCGCATCACGGGCGAAGACTGCTCGCCCAATAATGTGCAGTGGGTCTATGACACCTATGCGCTGGCCAAGGTGGGCACCCTGCCGCTGGTCGAGGCCGGCGCGAAAAAGTGGTATTTCGTCACGGCCGATTACGCTTTTGGCCATTCGCTGGAAAGCGACGGCATGCGCTTCGTCAAGGAAGGCGGCGGCACGGTCGCCGGTTCTGTCCGCTACCCCTTCCCGGGCACGGATTTCGCGTCCTTCCTGCTGTCGGCGCAAGCCAGCCAGGCCGACGCGGTCGGATTCGCCAGCGCGGGCGCGGACTTACAGAACGAAATCAAGCAAGCGCGCGAATTCGGCCTGTCCGACCGCCAGAAGCTCGTCGCCATGTTGATGAGTATCACGGACGTGCATGGCGTGGGCCTGGATGCCGCCCAGGGCATGACATTCGCCGAGACCTTCTATTGGGACATGGACGATGAAACGCGCGCGTTCGCGCAGCGCTTCTTCAAGGCGGCCAACAAGATGCCGACCGCGTTGCAGGCCGGGCAGTACTCCGCGGTGCTGAACTACCTGCGCGCGGTGGAAAAAGCCGGCACGGACAACGTGGACGCCGTCATGCGCACGCTGCGCAGCATGCCGATCCACGACGCGTTTGCCCGCAATGCCCGCTTGCGCGAAGACGGCAAACTGATCCACGACACCTACGTCGTCGAGGTGAAGGCGCCAAAGGCGTCCAAGGCCGCGTGGGATTACTACAAGATCATCAAGACGGTGCCGGGCGATCAGGCCTTCATGCCCCTGGCCGAAAGCCAATGCAAGCTGGCCAGGAAATGAACTCGCCGCCGGCCGCTGGCGCCGCCCTGCCCGTCTACGAGGCCTACGCCATCCGCTACGCTACCGTGACCCGGCGCGCCGGCGACAACTTCCTGTCGCGCGCCGATGTGCACGATGGCCCCATGCCAATGGATTTTTATTGCTGGCTGCTGCGGGGGCCGGTGGGCAATGTGCTGGTCGATACCGGTTTCAGCGCGTGTTCGGCCCGCGCGCGGGACCGGGCGTTCACGCTGCATCCCGAAGCGGCGCTGGCCCGGCTGGGGCTGGCGCCGGCCGACATCGATCATCTGATCTTGACGCACCTGCACTATGACCACGCCGGCAATGTCGAGGCGTATCCCCGCGCGCAGGTCCATTTGCAGGAAACAGAAATGCAGTACGCCACCGGCCGATACATGTGCTTTGCGGCCATGCGGCATTTCTTTTCGGTGGACGATGTGCAGGCGGTGGTGCGCCAGGTGTACGCGGGCCGGGTCCGTTTCCATGATGGCGATGCCGTGCTGGCGCCGGGGCTTGAGCTGCATCACGTCGGCGGCCATACACAGGGCTTGCAAGTCGTCCGGGTACATACGGCACGCGGCTGGATCGTACTGGCCTCGGACGCCCTGCACTACACCCGTAACTTCACCGACAACAACCCGTTTCCCGCTATCTTCCATCTAGGCGACATGCTCGACGGCTATGCGCGCATCCGCACGCTGGCAGATTCAGACGCGCATATCGTGCCGGGACACGATCCCATCGTTGCCCGCCAATATCCGCCCGCCGACGGCGACGCAGGCATCTACCGGCTGGACACGCCGCCCTTGTGACAAGGAAAACCGATGCAAGACGACGACTTCATCCTTAACCGCCTGGCCGACGCCGTCAACCGACAAGAACGCCTGGTGTGGCGGGGGCGGCACCTGCACACCGTGTTCCTGCTGGAACGCGGCACGGACGCCTACCTGATCACGGTAGCGGCGGGCCGAATCCAGGCCGTGCGGCAAGGCCCCTTCGTGATGCCGCGCTGGCAGTTTGCGCTACGGGCCTCGGCCGAAGACTGGGCGCAGTTCTGGCGTCCGCTGCCCCCGCCGGGCTACCACGATCTGATGGCGCTGGTGAAATTCCGACGCCTGCGCGTCGAAGGCGACCTGTATCCCCTGATGTCCCATCTGCTGTATTTCAAGGACGTGCTGGCCTGCCCGCGCGCCGAAGGAGCGCCCTCGTGAATCCGCAACAAGCGAATCCGCACCCCGCTGTGTTCGAACCCATCGTTGGGCGTTACCTGCATCTGACGCTGGGCGGCCGCACGCACCGCGTCTATGTCGAGGAAGCCGGCAGCGGCATCCCGCTGCTATGCCTGCATACCGCGGGCGCCGATACGCGCCAGTACCGTGCGGTGATGAACGACCCACGGATCCTTGAGTCCTTCCGCGTCATTGCATTCGACCTCCCTTGGCACGGAAAGTCCTCGCCGCCCGAAGGCTGGCAGCAGGAGACTTACCGGCTGACGTCCCAAGACTACGCGCAGGCCATCATCGCCGTGGCCGACGCGATGGCGCTGGACAGGCCGCTGGTGATGGGATGTTCGATTGGCGGGCGCATTGTGCTGCATCTGGCGTTGGAACATGCGGACCGGTTCGGTGGCGCGATCGGGTTGCAGTCGGGCGCCCACGTGGATCCGTATTACGACCTGGAATGGCTGAACCGGCCCGATGTGCATGGCGGCGAAGTCTGCGCTGGAATCGTATCGGGTCTGGTCGGCCCCGGCAGCCCCGACAATCACCGCTGGGAAACCCTGTGGCACTACATGCAGAGCGGCCCCGGCGTGTTCAAGGGCGACCTGCATTTCTACACGGCGGACGGGGACATTCGTGACCGGGTGGCCGGGATCGACACACGGCGCTGCCCGCTGTGGCTATTGACCGGCGAATACGACTATTCCTGCACGCCGCAGGACACCGAGTTCCTGGCCGGGCGCATCGCGGGATCCCACTGGCAGATCATGGAAGGCATGGGCCACTTCCCCATGAGCGAAGACCCCGATCGGTTCCTGGCCTATCTGCGGCCGGTGCTGGCACAGGCCGCCGAAGCGCGTCTGCGGGCATAACGCCGCCGCGTTCCGTCGCCGGCGCGGCTACCGTGCCGGCGACTCTGGCGCCGTCAACGCTTTCAGCAATTCGTCCACGGGACGCGCGAGTTGCGCCCTATCGCGCACGCAGACGTAAAACTGGCGCTCGGCCCACTCATCGCGCAAGCGCAACAACACCAGCCCCATCGACGCCAGGTAATGACGCGCGATACCCTCGGGCACCACGCCGATGCCCAAGCCTTCGCGGATCATCCGGCACCGGGTTTCAAAATTGGAGACTTGCAGTTTGACGTTGGGCGGGCGCGATAGCGTTTGGCCCGCATACGCCAGGAACTGGTCCAGCGAATGCCGGGGAAAGTAGCCCAGCAGGTCATAGTCCAGCGCGTCTTCCAGAAACAGTTCCGTCCGGTCGGCCAAGGGATGCCCCACGGGCACCACCAGCCCGACGCGATCGCGCCGGAACGGAAACGAGGCAACGCCGGGCACGGGGTGATCGGCGTGATAGATGCCGATATCGACCGAAGCTTCGGCCACCATGCGGGGGATGTCGTAGCTGTGGCCTTCCAACAGGTCCACGCTGACATCACTGCGGCCCGCCAGGAACCGTCCCATCACGCCGGGCAGGAATTGCAGGATGGTCGACGGGTTGGAAGCCAGCCGGATTTTCGCCTGCCCGTTCAGGGAGTAGCCGTTGATCGCTTGTTCCGTCAGCTGGACGCTGCGCAGGATGGCCTTGGCGCGCTGGTAGAGCAATGCGCCCGCCGGCGTGGGTTCGACGCCGCGGCCGTGGCGGTGCAGCAGCGTCCGGCCCAGGTGACGCTCCAGTTCGGCTACCCGTTTGCTGGCGGCCGATGTCACCAGGTTTTCCCGTTCGGCCGCTTTCGACAGGCTCTTTTCCTCGACGGCCGCGACGAAGATTTCCAGCGCAGGAATATCCAGCTTTTTCATACCGGCAATATACCGTGCCGCCACGCCGTCAACGTTGCTTCCACCCGCTCGATTTCAGGGTGGGCCATGCCCGCCCGTTGATAGAAAACGGCGCGCTCGGCCACCACTTCCCGCACGCGGTCGAGTATCGATCGCGCCGCGGCTTCGGACCGCAAGCCAAACCGCCGGTACTCGGTCAGGCAATTCTCGAACGAGCTGTCGCGCCCTGCCGCGCCGATGTGCAAGTAGTGCCGGGCCGACCCTTCCTGCGTCACCACGTCGAACAGCGGCGACAAGCGGTACGTGCCCACGCCCTCGTCCTTCACGAACCCCACATTCTTCAGATGGTCGTCAGTGTTATGCACCGCCACGTTCAAGATCATGCGGGCGTAAAGTTCCTTCAGATCCTGCACCGGGTTCGACGACACCCGGCGCACCACATCCGCCAGCCGAGCGTAAGAATACGTGGCTTTGCCGCGTTCGCTGTCCAGTTCGCGCTTGCCGATCTGCGCCGACGGGCTGATCAACGACGCGCCGCTAAGAAAATGGCGGCGCGCCACGACGGGCTCTCCGCCGCGCTCGGCCGGCAATCGTTCCCGGTCGAAACGGCGGGTCAACAGCACGGCGCCCAGGTGGGTTTCGGTCAGGTGGATCTCGGGCACGGTCAGGCCGATGGCCCGGGCCATTTCCAGGTTTGCGAATTCGACCCGTTGCCGGTCATACGAATCTCCTTGGCGCGGAAACTTGGCAATCCACATCTCGCCGTGCCCGTCGCGCACGATGGTCTTCGGCCGCGCGCCGCCGATATCCCACGAACTGCCCAGAATGTCCCGGTACAGGCCTTTAGGCTTGACGCCCCGGTCGATGTCCGTCAACAAGTCAGCCAGCGATTCAAGCTGGCTGATTTCAGGCAGACGGTAGGTCTTGCGCATGTTCGGCGTCAATTGGCGGGCGCTGAAAAACAGCGCCCCCACGCCCATGCCCCGCCCGCGCAGCAGCACTTCGTCTTCCGTGACGCGGGCGCCCGCCTTGTCCACCCGCATGACATTACGGCCCCAGGCGTCTGGCGCGGCATCGAAGATCGCGCCCAGCGTTTCATAGCGGCTTTCCGTTCGGAACGTGGTCTTGGCGTCAATCAGCGGCAGGTTCAGCGGGTCCAGCGCGAAGGCGCGTGGGTCGTTCACATAGGACTGCACATAGGTGAATTCGGCAAAAAAATGGTTCTCGTCCGAGTCATCCAAGGTCAGCACGCCGGCCAGGACCGCTTCGCCGCGGATGTCCACGTAGACGAACAGCTGGCTTTCGACGGACTTCTGCTTCCTGGCGCGCGCCATGGCCGATCCGCCTTACAGCTTGGTGGGATCGATGCGGTTCGGCGGGACCGCCCCGCCGCCCCGGCTCGGTCGCCGCAAGGCATCCAATCGCTTGCCCACGCCATCCTGTTCCGGGTCCGCCAGCGCGAACAACTGGTCGCCAAAGCCGTATTGCAGCAAGGCCTCGACCGCCAGCGCCAGCGACACGCCGCCGTCGCCGCGTTCCAGGCGGGCGATGGTGGCGCGCGACACGCCCAGCCGGGCGGCCAGCGCGCTCTCCGATTCGGCGCGGCGCAAACGGGCTGTGCGCACGTTGGCGCCCAGCCGCGCCAGCGCGTCAGCCGCATCGAAACTGGGTTCTATCTTCTTTTTCATGCCCTGATAATAGGGCTTTAACCGCGATTCTGCACGATTAATGGTGCAACTAAAGTGCAAATTATGTTCCATTAATGGCGCATAATTAACCTTAGTGGCCTATTAATGGATCAAAATACGTGGGTAGAGCAGCAAGTGAGTGTGGAATAAAAGCGGCGTGCAATAAGCACGCGCCGCCTAGATCACTACCGCTTGATCCAATCTCAACGCGCCGCGGCCGGTATCCAGAGTGACGCGCGCGCCCAGCGGCAACGTCAGGTTTGGGTCGCCATGGCCGCTGGGCCATCCGCCCAGCACCGGAATCCCGCGCGACCGGAACTGGTCCAGGATCAACGGGTATAGCAGGCCTTGCGCCTGCGCATCGTCCATCTGCACGCCCAAGCGGGTGAAGGTGCCCACCAACACTCCCTTCACCCCATCGAACTTGCCGGCGGCCGCCAGTTGGCCCAGCAACCGGTCGACGCGCGGCACGGCTTCGTTGACGTCTTCAATAAACAAAATGGCGTCGCGCGTGTCGATCTCGTTGCGCGTGCCGGTCAACGCGGCGATCAGCGCCAGATTGCCGCCGATAAGCCGCCCGCTGGCCACGCCCGGCACCAATTCGGTGGGCAGTGCATCCGGCGGCGGCGTGATCCAGGACCCGTTACCCATCTGGCCGGTGATCATCGCCAGCAGATTGGATTCCGTGGGTTCGCGTTTGCCGGCCAGCAAGTCCTGGCCCAGCATGGGGCCATGGAACGTGACGAATCCGGCGTGGCGCTGCATGGCCAGATGCAACGCGGTGATGTCGCTATAGCCGATGAACGGCTTGGCGTGCTTGCGCAGCAGCGCGTAATCCAATTGATCCAGCAGGCGCCATGATCCGAAGCCGCCTTGCAGGCACCACACCGCGCCGACCTCGGGCGCCGCGAAAGCCGCGTGCAAATCCGCCAAACGGTCGGCATCACTGCCCGCCAGATAGTCATACGGCGAATCCAGGCGCGTCCGGCTGGCCGGCATGACTTGGGCGACAAAGCCTCGGGCCTCCAGCCATTCGGCGGCATCGTCGCTGGCACCCGGTGCGGCGGACGCCGGCGCCACGATGGCGACTCGTGCGCCGGGCCGCAGGGCGGGCACCGGGGCCGCGCCTTTGCCGTGCGCGGGCGGGGGCGGCGTCGCCGTGGCGACGGCCGGCTGGCGGGTGCCCGGCGTCCGCGTCGCGCAGCCGCTCAGCGCCAGCGCCGTCAGGCACAGCGCGCCCGTCTGTTTAAGAAAGCCACGGCGGCCCGGGTTCTGCTTCTGCGCAAGCTCGGCCGGCAGGTTCATGGTCGAAGTCGGTCGTATCAATGTGGCGTCAAGAATGTGGCGTCAAAACCGTTCGTAGTCCAGCCGATAGCGCCATTGGCCCACGGCCAACCCCGCCATCGGCAGCCGGCCGATGCGCAGGCGGCGCAAGGCCTGCAGCCGCAGGCCCGCGGTGTCGCAGACGTATTCGATGAAGCCCAGCGGCGGCGTCTTCAACGCAAAGCGCAGGTGCGTTTCGTTCTGCCAGCTGACCTTCATCGGCATGGCGGGGCGGCCTTCGAAGGCCAGACCGCGTTGCAATCGGGCCAGGTCGCCCTCGCTTAATTGGCCGGTGACCTGCGCCACGTATTCCTGTTCGACAAGCTTGCCCTCTTCCACCAGCTTGCGCGCCACCGGGTATTCCTGCGTGTACACGACCAGGCCGCTGGCCGCGCGTTCCAGCGGGGTGACCAGCTTCAGGCCATTGAACATGCGTTTCAGGTAGCGTTGGCCGGACCGGTCGCCCGGCATCAGGTTCTTGGGCACGATCAGGTCGCGCGCCGACCCCGGTTCGTTGTCGGCATACATGCCCTCGGGCTTGTGCACCAGCACGGTCACGGGACGCATGTCTTCAAGCTTGGCGCCGGGCCGCAGGCTGACCGTCTGCCCAGGCGCCACGCGGAAGCCAGGCTCTTCGATTGTCTTGCCGTCGACCGCGACCCAGCCGCCTTCGATATAACGTTCGGCATCGCCGCGGGAGCAGGACTGTTCCGTGGCCAAGCGCTTGGCCAGTCTTACGCTTTCGCTCATCGCGCCACCGCCTGGCGTGCGGCCGTGGCCGGTCGGAAAAGCGATTCGGGCGTGCTGTCTGCCAGCACAAATGGGTGCATCGTCATTAAGTATTGCCGGGGTGTTGCAAAACGCGGGCAAAGCGCCCGCGGCGTCAGGCAGATGTTACGCCTTTTCCGGGGGGCGGCTCGGGTAGCTTACCCGTAACCGTCTCGGGGATATCGGCTGTCGCGGCGGGGGGCGGCACATCGGCGATCCAGGCATTCACAAGCGTCGACGTCACCGCCAGGATCACCGGACCGATGAACAGACCGACAATGCCGAAGGCGAACATGCCGCCCAGCACGCCGGACAGGATCAGCAGCAGCGACAAGTTCACGCCTCGCTTGATCAACATCGGGCGCAGCAGGTTGTCCAGCATGGCGACCAGCACCGCCCAGATCAGCAGCAGGATAGCGGCCACCTTCATGTCGTTCTGGAATAGCCAGATGACGCCGCCCAGCATCGGCAGGAACGGGCCCAATTGCGCCAGGCACAGCATCACCATCAAGGCAGTCAGGATGCCCGCCGCGGGCACGCCCGCGATCCATAGCCCCACACCGCCCAGCACCGACTGCACCACGGCAGTCACCACGATCCCCAACGCAACCGCCCGGACGGCGGCACCCGCCAGGCGGACCGCCGCCACGCCGCGCTGGCCGGCCAGGCGGTTGGCGAAACGCTTGACGAAATCGGCCGCCGCCTCGCCCTGGCTATACAGGATGCCGGCAATAACGATGGTGATCAGCATGTGCATCACGAACACGCCGACGATCGCCGCGTGGCTCAGCAGCCAGTGCGCCGCGATGGTCAGATAAGGTTCCAGCCGGGCCAGCAGGCCGCCTGCGCCGGCGTCGGACAAGGTTTGCCATTCTTGCGCGAGGCGCGGGCCGGCCAGCGGAATGGCGCGTACCCAGCTTGGCGGCGCCAGCAACGCGTAATCGGGCAGGCTTTTCACGGCGGCCATGATGGCCCCGCCATGTTCGGCCAGGGTGGATATCACCTGATATAGCGGCAGCACGATCACGAACAGCAAGATCAGCAGCATCAGCACCGTGGCCGCCCAACGGCGGCCGCCGAACCGCTGCTGAATGGCCAGCAGCACGGGCCAGGTTGCCACCACGATCGTGGTCGCCCAGATCAGCCCGGGCAGGAACGGCCTAAGGATGTAAAGGCTGCCGATCATCAAGGCGGACAGAATCACAATGACAAGCAGGACTCGGGCAAGATCGACGGTAGGACGTGTATTCACCCGCTGCTCCCGGCAAGGCTGCGCGCCCTGCGTGATGACGCATCGGGCCCCGTGTGCGGCTGCTCGGGATGCGCGTCGATGCGATTCTCGGCAATTTATCCGAAATTCACCCGCACTTGTATCTTGCCGTGAAATCGTCCGGGCACGCCGCTTGCGGAGGAACCCGATGCCGTCGAATCCGAAGGGCTGATGGGGCCGGATGCTCCGGTCGCCGCACATCGGACGGCGTCTATTTCTTCAGGAGGTATCCCATGAAACGCTTGTCCACTGCCGGCATATTGCTTGCCCTGGCGCTGGCCGGCTGCACCGCGCCCAGTTCTTACAGTTCCAGCCCGCCGCGTGCCGACAGCACGACGAGGGATCACGCCAACTACCACTCGGAAAATTTCGGGGAGCCCGACAACACCCCCTTCCAAGGCGTCTATCCGGGACGTTAAGGCTGTTGTTGTCGCGGCGGCGCGGCAGTAACTTCGGCGTCCGTCACGACGGCGCCGGCCGCCGCCGCGGCGGTTCTTTCGTTGGCCAGCGCGATCAAATGCCGAGTCAATTCGGCCAGTTGCGCGTCTTTTTGCGCGAGTTGCGCCAGCAACGACGCCGATTGCGCGTCCACGGCGTCCAACCGCGTTTCCAGTCCCGCCTCGCGTTGCCGGGCCGCCGCCAGCGCATCGGCAGCGGCCCTTTCGCTGGCAAGCAGCCGTTGCTGGACCGCCGCGACCTCGCTCTGCAGTGTCTGCGCGCCCTGCTCCGCCACCCGCTTGGCCTCTTGTGCCTCGCCCAACGCCGTCTGCCATTGCGCCGCTTGCCGCTGATTGACGGCCTGCGCGTCGTCCAGCCGTGCCTGTAATTTCTTGGCCACACCGCGTTCCGCGTCCAGCTCGTTCAGCCAACGCCGCTCATGCGCCGCATGGCGCGCTTCTGTTGCCTCAAGCGCCTGAGCCTGTGCGCTGCGCAGTTTCTCGGCCTCGGTCAGCAACGTTTGAACCGCGCTTCGGGCATCTTCCAGTTGCCGCTGGGTCTGCTTGAGTTGATCGTCGCGCTGGCGCAGTTGGTGTTCCGCGGCGCGCAAGCGGTCTTCCGTGGCCGCGAGTTGAGCGGTTGCCACGCTCAGGCCTTCCTGGAGATCCCGCTCGCGGTTGGCCAACTGGATTTCGCGTTGCTGCAATTGCTCGGCATCGGCGGCCAGGCGCTCCCCTTCTTGCGCCAGTTCGCCCCACCGCTGCCGATAGGTCTCGGCTTGCTCGGCGCGCGCCTCGGCCAATGCGGTGTCCCAGAAATGCGCGGCAGCCTGCGCGATAGGGTCGGGAACCGCCGGCGACGCCGCGAACGCGCCGGGGTCTTTGATGCGCGCTCCCAGCGCCCGAAACCAGGTCTCCAGATGCGGGCTGACGGTATTGGGCGACCCGCGGCCGATCTTCTGCCGTACCCGTTCGATCGTGGGGCGCGCGCCTTCCAGCAACAGCGCATCAGCGGCGGTCCAGACGTCGGTTTCGGTAATTCCTGTGGCCATGGCCCGCGTACTCCGTGATTGGCTGGCGCCTTGATGTTTAATTAGTCACGATAATGGAACCTTATCGTGATTTAAATCGTCTTTATGTAAGATATCATACAGCATACATATATTAAATGTAATACATAAGGAAATCGCCCCACAGGGTCTAAAAAGCGCACGTCAGCATGAAAAAAGCCCCGCGCCCTCAATCAAGGGCGCGGGGCCGTGCTGTCGGCTTGGGCTTACAGGTTTCCGGTGGCTTTGCCGATGCGCCAGTAGATTCCGCCGCCGGTCATGCCGCCATCGACCGGCAAGTCTGCGCCGGTAATGAAGGAGGCCTCGGGACCCAACAGGAACATCACGGCTGCGGCGATCTCGTCGGCATCGGCGCCACGCGAAAGCGGCGTGGCATCGCGATTGCCTTCGTAGAACAGCCGGGCGCGACCCACGTCGTGGACGGCATTGGGCTGCATGATCATGGGCGTTTCAACCAGGCCCGGGCAGACCGTGTTCACCCGTATGCCCCGCCCTGCCAACTCCATCGACGCCGCCCGCGTCAAACCGCGCAGCGCCCATTTGCTGGCCGTGTAAGCCGCGCTGAAATAGCCCGTAAGCCCCGCCGTGGACGACGTATTGACGATTGCGGCGCCAGCGGGCATCAAACCGGCAAGCGTGCGGATAGCCAGAAACGGCCCGTCCAGATTGATGTCCAGCAGGCGGCGCCATTCCCGGTGAGTGGTTTCGGTCACCGTCTTGCGCAAGGTGACCCCGGCATTGTTCACCAGCCCGAACAGGGGCACCTGGCCACCCGCCAGCTCTTGGGCCAGGGCAAGCCAGTCCGCTTCGTTGGCGACGTCCGCAATTCGTATCCGCAGCCTGTCCGCGTCCTTGCCCGCGTCCGCCCGCAAGCTTGCCCAACTTGCGTCGCCATCGGGTAACACATCCATCGCATAAACGACCGCGCCTGCCCGCAGAAGCCGGAGCACCTCGGCGGCGCCCTGCCCGCGCGCCGCGCCTGTGACCACCGCCGCCTTGCCCATCCAGTAGGCATCCATTTCGATTTCGCTCCTCATGTTTTGGACACGCCGCCGTCCACCAGCAGCACGTGGCCCGTGACATAGGACGAGGCCTGCGACGCCAGATAAAGCGCCGCATCGGCGATCTCGGCGGGTTGCCCCACCCGCCGCACCGGCAAGCGTTCCACGTACTCCGCGTAAGTGCCGGCATCGGCGTGCATCCAGCTGCTCATCGGCGTTTCGATGAATCCGGGCGCAATGGCGTTCACGCGAATCCCCAGGGGGCTCCACTCAAGCGCCAGGCATTGCGTCAGATGTGCGACGCCCGCTTTTGCCGCCGCGTAATCAGCGCAGTTGGGCCGCGGTTTCACGCCCGCATAGCTGGACAAGTTGATGATCACGCCGGTGCCTTGCGCCACCATGTGCCGCGCGGCTGCTTGCGAGCCGAAGAAGGTTCCCTTCAGGTTGATGTCCATCGTGCGCTGCCAGGCGGCTTCGTCGATATCAAGCGCGGGGGCCCGCGCCATGAAGCCGGCGTTGTTGACCCAGATGTCCACCGCGCCATATTGCGACGCCACGGCGGCTGCCAGCGCTTGCGCCGCTTTCGCCTGCGTAACATCCAGCTCGCGGCAGTCCGCGTCCAGTCCAGACATCGCGCCGGCATCCCGGTCCGTGGCGACGACGGTCACGCCTTGGGTCCGAAGCGCCGTCACCACCGCGCGCCCGATACCGCCCCCGGCGCCGGTGACGACCGCGACTTTTCCTGCAAGATCCGCATAAATCATAGTGCTCATATCGTGATGAAGAGGTTGAAAATCAGTTGAAGGCCGCGCGCTTGGCGGATGCGCCGGTGGGCGGTTCTTCGGATAGGCGGATGTCGTTCAGATCCATCCCCGCAGTCTCTTTGATCAAAAATCCGCCCGCGAACGCCATCAAGCCAAGCACACCCACATAGGCCGTGTAGACCCACTCCAGGCCCTGAGCGCCAAGCCAGGCATTGATGTAGGGGGCCGTTCCCCCAAAGATCGCGACCGACAGCGACGAGATAAACCCCACCCCCATCGCACGCGCGCCGGTAGGCACCTGTTCCGCCAGCACGGCGGGAAAAATGGCCGCAAGCAATGCCCATACCACCAGGCCGATCAGCTGCGCGACGAATAGCGTCCAGGGCTGGTCCGTGACCAGGTGCGACACGGGAAAGACCACCAAAGCCACCGCCAGGCCAAAGGCCATCACCATGGGCCTGCGGCCATAGCGATCGGCCAGCCAGCCGCAGACGGGCAGCCAAAGCAGGCATATCAACTGGGCGATCAAGCTGGCGGTATAGGCGCCCGACGGATCCATGCCTTTCGTGGCAATAGCCGTAGCCGGCGCGAAGGTGACCCAGGTGTAGTACGTAGCGTTGGACGCCGCGGCGATCATCACGATATTGCGCGCGATGCGCAGGGCCTGGCCTTTTGACACCTTCTGCGCCCCGCCCTGCTGCGCCTGGTGCTCGAACACTTCGCTCTCGCTGGCGCTTCGGCGTAGGAACAACGCGTAGACGCCCAACAGCGCCCCCACGGCAAATCCCACCCGCCACCCCCACGCTTCCATCGCCGGCTTGCCCAGCCAGGACGTCAACACCGCCGCAAGCGCGGTGGCGGCCATGACGCCGATGGTCACGCTGACGAACACGGAACTGGACCATAGGCCCCGGCGCGCGGGCGGCGCGATTTCGGCCACATAGGTATAGGCCACGCCAGACTCCCCGCCATGCGCCAGCCCCTGCATCAGGCGGCACGCGAACAGCAGGATCGAGGCCAGCACGCCCGCCTGCTCATAGGTGGGAAGCACGGCGATGGCCAGGCTGGTCAGGGCCAGCAGGCACATCGTGAGAACCAGGGTGAACTTACGGCCATAGCGGTCGCCGATGCGGCCGAACAGCCAGCCGCCGACGGGGCGGGCAAGAAAGCCCCCCGCAAAGACGGCCAACGTGGCAAGCAGCGCCGACGTGCGGTCGGCGGGATCAAACAGGTTCATGGCCAGGTAGGCCGAGAACGTGCCATAAAGTGTCCAGTCGAACCATTCCAGGGCATTGCCCACGGCGGCGGCGCGCAGCGATGCCAGCCGGCGCCGGCGGTCCTGTGTCTCCATGATTGTCGTTGTCATTGTTTTATCCGTTGGCGCATCCGCGCAAGTGTTGGGCAAACCAGCTGGCCGCTTCGCGGCTGGTGCGTTCAAAGTGCTCCGTATAGACGGAGTAGTGGCCGCCGGGCAGCAACAGCAGTTGCTTGGGCTGGTGCGCGGCATTGAAAGCGTCTTGCTGCAGGTCGGCGGGCGTCAGGCCATCGCCCGTTGCCACGATCATCAACAACGGCGTGGGCGCGATGCGGCGGACGTACATGCCCGGCTCATAGGCGCGGGCCAGCTCCAACGACCGCAGGGTCACTTCGTTGACCCACGCCGGGCAGCGCCGCGCTTCCCCGCTCATGTATTCGTAGGAATCGCGTCCCGGATAAGCGACCGGCGCATCGGGGTCCGCATCGACCATGCGCAAGGTGGCCGGCGGCAGCCCTGCGTCGCGGGCCTCGCGGTCGGCCTCGAATGCGGCTTGCAGGGCTTGCGCCTTGTCGTACCGCACGCGCCGTTGCGCGGCCGAAAAGCCACTGGTCGTCGGCACTTGGCTTACGACGCACTTGACCCGCTTGTCGATCGCGGCAACCGTCAGCGCATGCCCGCCGCTGTAGCTGCTGCCCCAGATGCCAATGCGTTCGCGATCCACCTCCGGCCGTTGGCGCAGATACGAGATGGCGGACCTGAAGTCCTGGATCTGCCGCTGCGGATCGATTTCCTGGCGCGGCAAACCCTCGCTGCGTCCCAGATTGCGGAAATCGAACGTCATGGCGGCCAGCCCTTCGTTGACCACCGCGGCCGCGTAGTCCTCCAGATCTCCCCCGGCCACCATGGACCAGCCGTGCGCCAAGGCCACGGCGCCGACAGGGCCGTCGGCCTTCGCAGGCAGATACAAGGTGCCTCGGATGCGGTCGCCCTCCACCAGAAATTCAATCGGCTCTGCCGATCCTTTGGCGCTCGCACGCCGCTGTGTTGTCTCTTCCACTGTCTTCCCTCCGTCCAGATTGACCTGCCTGATAACCGGCAGGCGGACCAAATTCTGCCCATCGCCAGCAGGGGGAACAAGCGGTAATATTGCCGCCATCAATCGGAATTGCCGATTAATCGGGGCGCAGCACTGCCCCGTTTTGGACTGCCGCGAATATGGATCTACGCCAACTGGAGTGTTTTCTCACCGTCGCCGAAACGCTGCACTTCGGCCGCGCCGCCGAGACCCTGCATATGGGCCAATCGTCCGTGTCGGAAGCCGTCAAGGCGCTTGAACGCGTGCTTGGCGCTCCGCTGTTCGAACGCAGCAGCCGTCGCGTTGCGTTGACGCCGCTGGGCGAAACCTTGAAATTGGGCGCGGGGCCAGCCGTCATCATGCTTAAAGGCGCGCTTGACGACTGCAAGCGCCAAGCGGCCGGCAAGCCGCGCCATCTGCGCATCGGTTTCCTGGGCGGCGGATTCTATGAGCTGTACCGCCCGCTCGTCTCCGAATTCAAGGCCGCCCACCCTTACGTAGAACTGGAGTTCATCGAACTGACCTACGTTACCCACTATGCCGCGGTGGCCGATGGCTCCGTGGACGCCGCCTTCTGCCGGCTACCCCTGGGCGCGGACGGTTTGAGCCATGGCCCGATCGTCTTGCGGGACCAGCGCATGCTGTGCGTCCCGCACGATCATCCCTTTGCCGCGGCGACACTGCTGGATCCGGAGGTGTTGACCAACGAGCGACTCGTGCGCATGGTGCCGGGATCAGTCAACCAGGAATGGCAGGACTATCACTTTCCCAGGCATACCCCGAAAGGCCGCCCGATTGGCGACGGGCCCGTTGTGCGCACCATCCGCGAAGGACTCTCGGCCGTCAATACGCGGCAGGGCTTGCTCATGCTGACCAAGCGCGCTGCCAGCTATTACGCGACGCCCGGGATCGCGTTCGTCGAAATCGACCTGCCGGCGATGCCCTCGGCACTGGTGCGGCGGGCGGACGACAATCGACCGATCCTGCAGGAGCTGGACGCCTTGTTGTTGCGCATCGCTGAACGCCACGGCGTGGCAGCCTGAGCGGCCAACGTGCCGGCTACCCTCACGCGCTTGACCTTGACCGCATGGCAGGCTGGAACCTTCAAGCTGGTTTCAATGGACAGGAGCTCACATGAACGACGCTATTTCCCCCTTGCATACGCATGCCTTCACCCCTCGGCCGGCGGCCCCCGGCAACGAGCCTCGATGGGCCATCGAAGAGGTCACCGCGCGCGCCGATGTCTCGGAACGGCTGGTGCGTTATTGCGACACACACGGCCTGCTTGGCAGCGCCAGGCGCGCCGGCGCCACGGGGCGGCGCTATACCCACGACGATATCTCCGTACTGCGCTTCATCAGGCGAACGCATGTCTTGGGATTCGGCATCAACGAGATTGCCCAATTGCTGTCGTTGTGGCGCGGCGGTCAGGCGCCGCAGCGGGTCCTGCAACGTCTGGAAAACGCGTATCCCGACGCGCAACACCCTTCCTGCCCGATTCTGGAAGCGCTGATGCAGGCCGGAAAACCCCCTTCCGGCCCTGCCCCTTTGCCCTAAAATGACGGCGCCCATGACACGATTCCGAACCCCTCCCCTATGCAGTTGACGCTGCCTGCGGCGCTGCCGTTGCTGGATCCGCACGCGCTGGACGCCCAGGCCGACGCCGCGGTCCGCAGCCTGATGCGGGAAGGCAGTTCCGCCAACACCGCCGCCAGCTACCGCGCCGCCATCCGGTATTGGACGGCTTGGTTCGAACTGCGCTATGGGCAACCCTTCGCGTTGCCCTTGCCGGACGCGGCTGTCATCCAATTCGTTGTGGATCACGCCCAACGGACGACGGACCAGGGGCTGAAATGGGAACTGCCGCTGGCGCTAGACCAGGAACTCGTCCGCCTGAAGGCTAAAGGCAAGTTGGGCGCGCCCAGCCTGAACACGCTATTGCAACGCTTGTCCGTGCTGTCCAAGGCGCATGAGCTGCTGGGTCACCCCAACCCTTGCCGCGCGGCGCCGGTGCGCGAGCTGCTGGCCAAGACCCGCCGCGCCTATGCCCGCCGGGGCGTGGCGCCCGCCAAAAAAGAAGCGCTGACCCGCGAACCCTTGCAAGCCATGCTGGCGACGTGCGACGACACGCTGCGTGGCCTGCGCGACCGGGCCTTGCTGCTGTTCGCGTGGGCAAGCGGCGGCCGCCGCCGTTCGGAAGTCGTGCGGGCAACGGTTGAAAACACGACGCGCACGGCCGAAGGCTTCCTTTATACCTTGGCGCATTCCAAGACTAATCAAGCGGGCGTGACGCGCGCGGACGACCAGAAGCCCATCGCGGGATCCGCCGCGCAGGCACTGGACGCGTGGCTCTCCGCCAGCGGCATCCGCCAGGGGCCGATCTTTCGCCGCGTGCGCCGCGGCGACATCATCGGCGAACCCTTGGCGGCCGCCGCGGTGCGCGATATCGTGCGCCAGCGCTGCAAACTGGCTGGCCTGGAAGGCGATTTCTCGGCGCACAGCTTGCGGTCGGGTTTCGTCACCGAAGCCGGCCGCCGCAACGTGCCGCTGGGGGACGCGATGGCCATGACGGGGCACGCCAGCGTGGCCACGGTGATGGGCTATTTCCGCGCCGGCGCGGCGGCACGCTCGCCTGCGGCGCGGCTACTCGACGAGCCGGACGCCAGCGGCCTATAGATCCGTCCGCGCATTGCCGTAATAGTGAGAGCCGGCCGCCGCAACGATCTTTGTCATGTTTACAATCACCTTACTTGCATGCGGCCTTGCCTGCCGGCATTTCGCCCCCCCTTTTTCACCCGCGGCCAGGCGCCGCGCCTGTCCTGGTCCCTAGTCCGCTCCGATCCATGCGAATCAACTTACGCGGGCTTGTGCTTGCGCTTACCGTATTTAGCGCCGCCGCTGCGACGGCCAATGCCCTGTACGCCAGCTATCGGGTGCAACGCGACCTGCTCATCACCAACACGCTGGAGTCGAACCGGGTATATGCGGCCAAGCTGGCCGAAAGCGCCGGCAACTTCCTGAAGGCCGCGCAACAGCAACTGGCCTACAGCGCGCGGCACATGGCCGTGCAGGTCGACGCGCCCGACATCCTGGCCGCGGAAGTCGCGCGCGTGCAGGAACAGACCGACAGTTTCAACTCCGTGGGTATCGTCGGCGCCGACGGCGTCATTCTGGCCACGACGCGCAACTTCCGCAGCTTCCTGGGCACGCGGGTGGACAGTCCGGGCAGCCGCGCGGCGCTTCAGGCCCGCCAGCCCATGATCAGCAAGCCCTATGTGTCGATCGCCGGCAACATGCTCATCAACCTGTCGCATCCGATCTATTCCAACGATGGCCGCTATTTGGGCTATATCGCCGGCACGATCTATCTGCGCAATGAAAGCGCCTTGCAGGAATTGCTGGGGAAACACCACTACCAAGACGGCTCGTATCTCTTCGTGGTGGATGGCGACGGCCAACTGATCTATCACGTACAAGCCGCGCGGGTGGGCGAAAACGTCATGCGTAACCCGGCGGTCGCGGCAGTGACCCAAGGCCAGTCGGGCGCGCAGCGCGTGGTCAACACCAAGGGCGTGGATATGCTGGCGGGCTACGCGGCCGAACCGATCAGCGGCTGGGGCATCATCGCGCAGCGGCCGGCCGACGTCACCCTGAAGCCGATCAACGCCCTCATCTGGACACTGATCGGCTATGCCACGCCTTTGGCGCTGGTGTTTCTGGCGGCCATCTGGTGGTGCGCCCGCCTGATCTCGCGCCCCTTGTCCCAGCTGGCCACCAACGTCGAACATCAAGACGTCGCGGTGGCGATGCAGCGCGTGCAGTCGGTCAAGGCCTGGTACTTCGAGGCCGAGCGCTTGAAGCGCGCCGTCATCTGGAGCTTCACCGCGCTGCAAGATAAGATCGGCAAGCTG
This sequence comes from Achromobacter marplatensis, assembly GCF_049060505.1. Classification (GTDB taxonomy): domain Bacteria; phylum Pseudomonadota; class Gammaproteobacteria; order Burkholderiales; family Burkholderiaceae_B; genus Achromobacter; species Achromobacter marplatensis_A. The sequence continues at coordinate 187,403 of NZ_JBMGRB010000010.1, read as the reverse complement.
AACCTGGCCAGCATCACCGACCCGTTGACCGGCCTGCGCAACCGGCGCGGCACGCAGGACGCCGTGCAAGACCTGCAAGCCTCGGGCACGCCGTTCGCGGTCGTCGCGCTGGATATCGACCACTTCAAGCGGGTAAACGATACCTATGGCCACGCCACGGGTGACGAGGTTATCCGGGGCATGGCGCAATTGATGCGCGACTGTTCACGTCCCTCCGACATCCTTTGCCGCAATGGCGGCGAAGAATTTCTGATTCTGCTGCCCAACGTGGGAATCAAGGAAGCCAGCCAGATCGCCGAACGGCTGCGCACGCACTTGGCCGACCGCTCCTTGCACGGCGTAAGCGGCATTACGGTGTCGGCCGGCGTAGCGCAATGGCCGTCATGCGGGTCGGACATCGGGCAGGTATTCGAAGCGGCGGATGAAGCGCTGTATGCCGCCAAACAGCAAGGAAGAAACCGCGTCGTCGCGCACGGCGCCTGATCGCCGCGCACGCGGCGGCCAGCAATATCAGTCAGACGGTCAAACCGTCTGATTTCCACTTAGGCTCACTGGCCGGACACCTAGACTCCCTTCACCTTGCGCGGCCGCTTTCGACAGCAGCCGCCGAGGATCCTTGTGCGCCTCGCTGCGCACCGGTCTTTCAAGGGGGAATCTCATGATCGCAGCAAGAATGACATGCAGTGCGCTGGTCGCGGCGTTGGCGGCCTTGTGCACGGGTGGCGGCGCCGCGCAAGCGGCCACCACCAGCGTCACGCTCTATGGCTTGATCGACCTGGGGCTGGGTTACGAGCGTCAGCGCCAGGCTTCCGGCTCCGGCAGCGCGTCCTCGCGCCTGTCCATGAAGGACGGCACGCGATCGGGGTCGCGCTGGGGCCTGCGCGCCGTGGAAGACCTTGGCAACGGGTACAGGGTCGTGTTCCGGCTGGAAAGCGGCTTTCAAGCGTCGGACGGCACGCAGGGGCAAGGCCAATTGTTCGGCAGATGGGCCTATCTGGGCCTGACCGGCCCCTTCGGCGAACTGCGCGCCGGCCGCCAACAGGTATTGAGCGACAGCTGGGGAGGCATCGCATCGCCATTCGGCACCAGTTGGAGCGGCGCGGCGGCTTCCATCACCTTGGGCTACAACGACGGCGACTTCGGGTCCAGCGGGCGCGTCAATAATGCGTTGATCTACCGAACGCCTGTTTTGCAAGGCTGGCAGGCGGGTGTGGGGTACAGCTTTTCCGCACATAACGAAGACCCGTTCGCAACCGCCGACCATGACCGCGTATGGACGGCCGGCTTGCGCTATCGGAATGGGCCGTTTTCCACGGCCTTCACCTACGAGCGCCTGAACCCGGACGCCCGCGCTTCGAACGCCATGCGGGCCACCAACCTCCAGTTGGGCGCCATGTATGACTTCGAGTGGATGCAGTTGCATGCCGGCTACGGCCATTTACGCGATCCCAACACGGGGCCATCGGCCGGATTCACGCGCATCAACACGTTCGTGGGCGGCGCCAGCGTTCCCCTTAACCGCCGCGGCCGCGTGCTGGCGGCCTACCAGCGTGCCACGGCATCGCGCATCAAGGGGTGGGGCCTGGGCTATCAGCACGAGCTGTCCAAGCGCACGAATCTATACGCCCTGCTTGACCGCGTGGACCGGCGGCAGTCGCACACGCTGCAATCCGTGGTGGGGATAAGGCATCACTTCTAAGCCGTTTCCCGCCCATAGCGTTACACCAGCATCGGCCAAAACGTAGGGGCCAGCCGCAGCCACATTTCGGTGCTCATCGCGTCAGGCCGGCGCTTGGGCAGGCCGGTGCAGTGCTTAAGCCTATCTCCCTGGCAAGCGAACACAATGCGGTGCGCGCGTGAAAGGTCGTTGACCACCAATACCGACCCCGCAAAGCGCTGTTTGATACGGGTCAGGTAGCCGTCGTACCCGGGGCGCAACGCGTGGAAGTTGCACACCATCATGCCCTCTGGCGCCAGCGCATTGAAGCAGGCGTCGTAGAACGCATTCGTCGTCAATTGCCGCGGCAACCCGTTGATGTCATAGCCGTCCACCAGCACGGCGTCGTACTCGTTGCGGTACTGGCGAATCAATGTCGCGCCGTCGCCTTGCAGCACCGCGAAGCGGTGGTCGTCCCGCGGCACCTGAAACGAATCCCGCAACGCGATGACGTGCGGATTGATTTCGAATACGTCGATACGGGCGGACGGCAGCTGTTGATAGCAAAATTTGGCCAACGACCCTCCTCCCAACCCGACCATCGCAATGCGCCGCGGTTCGGGGTTGAAAAGCAGGAACGCCATCATGATGCGCGTGTATTCCAGGTTGAGCGCGGACGGGTCTTTCGTCCACATGCGGCTCTGGATTTCGGCATGAGAAAACATGAGCGACCGCGATGTCGCCGTGGCATAGATGAATGGCCGAACCGGTTGAGGGTTTGATGTGTTTTCAGGCATTCCGAATACTCGCCAGGGTCAAATTGTGGGCGCCCGGCCACCCAAGAATGCGTCCGCCCGCCGCTCGCGCAGCCAAGGCGCCGCCGGCATACGGCATCGGGCATGCGGGCGGAAAGAGCGCGGGGTCGGGAAAGCGGGATGGGAAAAACCGGCGTAATCAAACGGCGCGCACCAGGCGCGCCGTTCGGAACCGGTCAATCAGGATTGAATCAGCCTGGGAATACAGGCCGGACGACAAGCGTCAGGGAGAAGGGATCAAGCGGATAGACGCAGCTTATCGGCGTCTTCTGAAGCGTCGGTGTCGGCGGGCACCGCGTCGACTTCAGATTCCTTGTTCGCGTCGGGGGCTTTCCATTCCAAGGGCGGAATCTCGAAGCGCCACTTCTTACCAATCAGTTGATGCGACATGAGCGTTCTCCTGTGCGAGGCGCATGGCCTCCCCCGCGTAAGCAAAGTACCTGCCGGATTCAAGCGTGCCAGGAATGCCGTGTGGGGACGCGGGGGAAGGCATTCGTAAAAAGGCAGCGCTGGGGGTTCGCTGTTGCTGCGCTTGGCTATGTACCTGGCTATGTACTTGACACGTATTTGTCTATGTACTTGCCTAGGTTAGCGCAGCCGTTTTTTGCTGTTGTTATTTATGCGAATTAAATGATATTAGCATAATTTTGGCAGAAAAAGCAAGCAGATCAGCGCATGCGCTTACTGTGCCGGCCCCATTGAACGCACGCGTTGACGATGGAGAATGATCGTTCTATCATGCACTTCCCTTTACGAAGAACGATCATTCTCCAAGGTTGAATTCATGACCTCCGCCACCCACGCCCTCCCCGCCGGCGCCCTGGACGACACGCAGGTCCGCCTGCTTCGTGCCACCGAGAACCTCATTTATCAAGGGGGCATCAATGCGACCGGCATGGATCTGATCGTAAAGACCTCGGGCGTTGCGCGCAAAAGCCTGTACAAGCACTACCCCACCAAAGAAGCCCTGGTGGCGGCCGCGTTGCAAGCGCGCGATCAGCGCTGGATGGAGTGGTTCATCGCCGCCACGACGCAGGCGGCGACGCCCCGCGCGCGGGTGATGTCCATCTTCGATGCCTTGCGGGAATGGTTTGCGTCGGAAGGATTCCGCGGTTGCGCATTCATTAATGCCGCCGGCGAAATCGGCGACCCCGCCAATCCAATACGCGAAGTCTCGCGTCTGCATAAGGCCCGCTTGCTGGCCCACGTGCTGACGCTGACCGAGGCCGCAGGCGTGCCCGATCCCGACGAGACGGCGCGTCAGCTGTTGGTACTGATCGACGGCGCCATCGCCGTGGCGCTGGTGACGGGCGACCTGTCGATTACCGATAGCGCCGAGCGCGCCGCCTCGGCGCTGCTGTCCGCCCATCCCTGAACCGCTTTCTTCCCCCGCACGAGGCCTTGCCATGACATCCCCTTCCGAAGTCCGCCCCCCCTTGCCGCCCTTCACCCACCAAAGCGCTATCCAGAAGGTCCGGCTGGCCGAAGACGGCTGGAACAGCCGCGACCCCGACAAGGTCGCGCTGGCCTACAGCCCGGACACGCATTGGCGCAACCGCGCCGAATTCGTGAAGAATCGCGACGAAGCCCGCGCCTTCCTGGCGCGCAAATGGGCCAAAGAGCTGGACTACCGGTTGATCAAGGAACTATGGGCTTACACGGACCATCGCATCGCGGTGCGCTACGCCTACGAATGGCACGACGACTCGGGCAATTGGTTCCGCTCCTACGGCAACGAAAACTGGGAATTCCGCGAAGACGGCCTGATGGTAAATCGCTATGCCTGCATCAACGATTTGCCCATCAAGGAAGCCGACCGCAAATTCCATTGGCCATTGGGCCGGCGCCCGGACGATCATCCGGGGTTGTCCGAATTAGGGTTGTAGGCGCCGCAGCATGGCGCGTGCAGCAATTTATCCCGGGCCTTTAACTACTTGCTCGCAGGCCTTCAATCACTCATTCGTAGGTCTTCAACCACTTACTCGTAGGCCTTCAACAACTTGCCGAGCAGGCGGCTTAATTGCTCCTGCTCGGCCGCGCTTAGCGGCGACAGCACCTCAACCTGATTGCGCAGATGCGCCACCACGGCTTCGTCGATGAGCTTTTGCCCCGGTTTCGTCAACATCACCAGGGTGGCCCGCCCATCGTCGGGGTTGGGCGTGCGTACCACCAGGCCGGCCTTTTCCAGCCGATCAATGCGGTTGGTCATGCTGCCGGACGAGATCATCGCGTCTTCGTATAACGCCGTGGGCGTCAACGCATACGGCTTGCCGCTGCGCCGCAGCGTGGCCAGCACGTCGAATTCGCCTTGCTGCAAGCCGAACTCGGCAAACAGCGGGTTGATCCGGTCGCGCGTGATCACCAGCGCGCATTCCGCCAACCGGCCCAGCACGCGCATCGTCGACACATCCAGGTCGGGACGTTCGCGGTTCCATTGTTCCACTGCCCGGCTTGCCCTATCCACGGTCTGCCTCCAATTGTCTTGACGTAAAGATAAAATAAAAATATCTTGATGCCAAGATAGTTTACCGGAACGTGCCGCATAGGGCAGCGTTTCCGGGTTTGGAGTCACCGTGTCTTCCCCCCGTTTCAACGCTTGGCGCATCGCCGCCATCATCCTTGTTGGCCTGAACCTGCGTCCCGTCCTGGCATCCGTTCCCCCATTGCTGGACTGGGTGCAAGCCGCCACGCGCATGTCGGATTCGGTGGCCGGCCTGCTGACCGCGCTGCCCGTCTTCGTCATGGGGCTTGGCGCCTTGAGCGTGGCGCCGCTGCGCCGCCTGATCGGCGAATCGGTCGGTGTGGCCGTCGGCCTGGCATTGGTCACGTTGGCCACCGCAGGCCGCTTGTGGGCGGGCCAGACCAGCCTGATGTTGGCCAGCGGCGTCGTCGCGGGCCTGGGCATCGCCCTGACACAAGCCTTGCTGCCCATCTACATCAAAACCCGCTTCACAACGGGCAGCAGCGCCATCATGGGCCTCTATTCGACCGCGATCATGGGCGGCGCGGCCGTGGCCAGCGTGACCTCGCCCATTGTCGCCGAGCGCACTGGCTGGCTGCACGCGCTGGCGGTGTGGGCCTTACCGGCCGTCATCGCATTGGCGGCGTGGCTGTGGGTGAACCGTGCATCGCCCGCGCCGTTCGTCGGCCAAGCCACATCCGGCGCGCTGCGCACCCCCCGCCCACGCGCCTGGCTGCTGGCGGTGTTCTTTGGTCTGGGCACGGGCGCGTACACGCTGGTCCTGGCATGGTTGCCGCCCTACTACACCGCATTGGGCTGGTCGGCGGTTTCGGCAGGCCAGTTGCTTGGCGCCGTGACTGCCGCAGAAATCGCCGCGGGTCTGCTCGTCTCGCTGTGCATCGGCCGTTTGCCAGACCGACGGCCGGCGCTCTTCGTGGCGATCGGCGCGCTGTTCCTGGGTTTGGTCGGCTGGATCGCGGCGCCCGCCGCGTTAGCCTGGCCTGCCGCCATCCTGGCGGGACTGGGCATCGGCGCACTCTTTCCGTTGTCGCTGATCGTGGCCATGGATCATGCCGCGGCCCCCTCGGAAGCCGGCCGGCTGGCGTCGTTCGTGCAAGGCGTTGGATATCTGATCGCCGCGCTGTTCCCATTTGCGGCGGGCCTGATCCGCCAGCATCTGGCCGACCTCACGCCGGCATGGATCTTGATGACACTGATCTGCGTGGTGCTTTTCGCCATGGCGATCCGCTTTCGTCCGCCATCCGTGGTGTAGCTGGCCTAGGGATTTCCCGCAATTTTCCGCTTAAATAACGCGCTCGGCGCAATTCTCCGTTTGCCTGAAAGGTGAACGGAAGTTTGGATTTTTAGACTCCCGCATTCATTGCAATGTCAGTTTTTGTTCAGACAGCAGTCAGACAAAAGCACAACAACGGGAGACTAGACCAATGCAGTCGAAACGCAGCGCCGTCCGGCGCGAAGCGTGGGCAGCCGGCACGATGATCGTGCTGGGCCTGGGCGCTATCGCGCAGGCATCCACCTACACCTTAGGCAGCCTGGCACGTATGGGGCCGGGTATGTTCCCGGCGATATTGGGCGCCTTGCTGGTCATGCTGGGTCTGGTCATCGCAAAGATGGCCGCGTCCCCTGCCGCCGCCGAAGAAGACGCCGAAGACGTTCCACCGCCCGAATGGCGCGGCTGGGGCTGCATCATCGGCGGCTTGCTTGCCTTCATCCTGATCGGCAAATTCGGCGGTCTGGTGCCCGCCACGTTCGTCCTGGTATTTCTTTCCGCGATGGGAGACCGTCAACACACGTGGCGCACCGCCGCGATGTTGGCCGTGGGCGTGACGATCCTGGGCGTGGCCGTGTTCTCGTGGGCGCTGCAACTGCAATTTCCGCTGTTCCGTTGGGGCTGAGCGATGGATATCTTCAATAACCTGATGCACGGGTTTTCGGTGGCCTTCGCGCTGGACAACCTGATGTGGGCCGTGTTTGGCGTGTTCATGGGCAACTTGATCGGCGTGCTGCCGGGCATGGGCGTGCTAGCCGCCATCTCCATCCTGCTGCCGCTTACCTACACCATGACCCCGACCGCCGCGCTGGTGATGTTGTCCGGCATCTATTACGGTTCGCAGTATGGCGGCGGCATCACCTCCATCATGCTGAACCTGCCGGGCACGGCGTCGCATGCCGTGGCGTGCCTGGACGGCAATCCGCTGGCGCGCAACGGCAAAGCTGGGTCCGCCTTGTTCATGCTGATGTTCTCGTCGTTCTGCGGCGCATCGGTGGGCATCCTGGCCATGATCCTGTTTTCCCCGCTGCTGGTGGACGTGGCCTTCAAGTTCGGCCCGGCCGAGTATTTCTCCATGATGATGCTCGGCCTGCTGGCCGGCGCCACCTTGGCGAAGGGGTCGGCGATCAAGGGCGTGGCGATGGTGGTCGTGGGGCTGCTGCTGGGCGTGGTCGGCACCGATGTCAACACGGGCACGATGCGCTTTCACTTCGGCATCCTGGAACTGTCCGACGGGTTGCAGATCGTGGCGCTGGCCATGGGCCTGTTCGGCGTGGCGGATTTCCTGAAGAACATCAACCGCATCGGCGGCGACAGCAAGGTCACCTCGGCCAAGGTCGGCATGAAGTCCATGCGGCCGGAAGCCGGCGACATCAAGCAATCGCGCGGCGCCCTGGTGCGCGGCACGGCCATCGGCGCGGCGTTCGGCATCCTGCCTGGCACGGGCCCGACGATCGCGTCGTTCATCTCTTATGCGGTGGAAAAGAAAGTGGCGCGCGAACCGCGCCGCTTCGGCCGCGGCGCGATCGAAGGGATCGCGGGCCCGGAAGCCGCCACCAGCGCGTCGACGCAGACAAGCTTCATTCCCACGATGAGCCTGGGCATTCCCGGTGATCCGGTAATGGCCCTGATGCTGGGCGCGCTGATCATCCACGGCATCCAGCCCGGCCCGCAGATGATGATCGAACACGCCGACATGTTCTGGGGTCTGATCGCCAGCTTCTGGGTGGGCAACGTGCTGCTGTTGCTGTTGAACCTGCCGCTTATCGGGATGTGGGTGCGCTTGCTGACGGTGCCGTTCCGCTACCTGTTCCCGGCCGCGCTGTTCTTTGTCTGCGTGGGCGTCTACAGCACCAACAACAACCTGTTCGACGTCGGCATGGTGACGGTGTTCGGGGCAGCGGGCTACGCGCTGATCCGGCTGCGGTTCGAACCCGCGCCGCTGCTGCTGGGCTTTGTGCTGGGGCCGATGGTGGAAGAGAACTTCCGCCGCGCTCTGTTGCTGTCGCGCGGCGAGCTGTCGATCTTCGTGTCGCGCCCGATCAGCCTGGGCTTCATCCTGGCCTGCGTCGCGCTGATCGCGCTGCTGGTCGCATCGGCGGTTCGCCAACGCAACAAGGGACGCGCGGCGCTGCAGGAATCGGAATCGGCGGCGTAGCCGTCAGTCGTCCGGAGGCGCTGCCAGCGGGCCGGCGGTATGACCGTCGATATGGCCTAGCGGGCGCCCCGGATCCAGCCGGTCGCGCACGCGCTGCTTCAGCACCTTGGCTTCCGGGAAGCCGCCGTCGCTCTTGCGGTCCCAGATCAGGTCGCCGTTGTAGGTAATCTGGAAGATGCCGCCGGTACCGGGTTGCAGCACCACTTCACCCAAGTCGGTCGAAAACGTGGACAGCAGTTCTTGCGCCATCCAGCCAGCCCGCAGCAGCCACTGGCACTGGGTGCAGTAGAGGATGACGATGCGGGGACGAAAGGCGGGCGTGTTCATGCCGGATATTTTACTGCGTCCGACGTGGCCGCGCCCGGCTTCGGCCGCGTCACGCATTGGTGGATAATGTCGGGTTTTCCCGGGTGCGCAATGCGCCCAGAGCCTGCCATGAAGTCTGCTGCATCCTCCCGAAGCCAACGCTGGCTGATCGGTCTTTTGATGGGACTGGTCACGCTGACGCCGATGGGCATCGACATCTACCTTCCCTCCCTGCCCGCGATGGCGCAGGATTTCGGCCAGCCCGTGAGCGCGCTGCAGGCCAGCATTACGCTGTTCATCTTCGCGGTGGGCGTCGGCCAGATGCTGATCGGCCCGCTGGCCGACCGCTATGGCCGCCGGCCGGTCGCCCTGGGCGGCGCGTTGGCCTACCTGGCCGGCTCGGCGCTCGGCGCCGCAGCAACATCGCTCGAGATGTTCTATGCGGCCCGCGTCATCCAGGGGCTGGGCGCATGCTCGGCCTCGCTGGTGGCGTTCGCCGCCGTGCGCGACCGATTCAGCCCGGCGGTCGGCGCCCGCGTCTATAGCTATCTGAATGGCGCGCTGTGTTCCGTGCCGGCGCTGGCGCCCATGCTGGGCGGCATCCTGGCGGTGCAGGCCGGCTGGCGCAGCACGTTCGTGTTCATGGTCGGGTTCGCGCTGGCCTTGGCCGCGCTGTTGGCCAAGCGTTTCGAGGAGACCCGCGCGGCGCCGGCCCCGTCCCAGCCCCGGACCGCGCTCTACAGTCTGCGCCGCTATCTGCCCATCGTCGCCAGCGGCCGGTTCCTGTACTTTGCGATGTTCGGCACGGCGGGCATGGCGATGATCCTGGTGTTCGTCTCGGCGGCGCCGGTCGTGCTGGTGCAGCAGTTGGGGTATACCGAGCTGGGCTTCTCCGCATGGTTCGGCGGCAACGCCGCGATCAACATCGCCGCCTTCTTCCTGGCGCCGGCCTTCATCTCGCGCTACGGCCGTCACACCATGGTGCGGGTCGGGATGGCGGCGCTGCTGCTGGCGTCGGCCATGCACGCCGCCGCCTGGTGGTGGGCGCCGTTGTCGGCATGGATCTTCATGCTGCCCGTCGCCGTGCTGACCGTGGGCTTTTCGCTGGCGCTGGGATCGGGCCTGAGCCTGGCGCTGGAACCGTTCGCCGAACGCGCCGGCACCGCGGCCGCCGTGTATGGCCTCTTCCAGATGAGCGGCTCCGCCGTCATCGCGACCTTGCTGCTGGACAGCGGCGTGGCGCCCCAGGCCGCGATGGCCCTGATCGGCGCACTGATCGTCGCGCCGCTGCTATGCCTGGCGCCCGGCATGGCCCGGCGATTGGCTGGCTGATTGGCTGGCTGAATCGCTGGCTGAATCGCAGCGCGGCTTGCGATAGTATCCAGGAACCCTCTTTCCTGGAGACGACATGGCCCTGGACACTTCGGCGCAACCGCCGCTGCTTGAACGCACCACGGAAAACGGCGTGGTGACGCTGCGCATGAACCGCCCGTCGCAATTCAATGCCTTGTCCGAAGGCTTGCTCGGCGCGTTGCAGCAAGAGATCGACGCGCTGGAGCGTGATACCGACGTGCGCTGCGTCGTGCTGGAATCGGCGGGCCGGGCGTTCTGCGCCGGGCACGACCTGCGGGAAATGCGCAGCCAGCCGTCGCTGGACTACTACCGCGCGCTGTTCCGCAAATGCGGCAGCGTCATGCAGGGCTTGCAGGCGCTGCCTGTTCCCGTCATCGCCAAGGTGCAAGGCATCGCTACCGCCGCGGGGTGCCAATTGGTCGCCAGTTGCGACCTGGCGGTGGCCGCCGACAATGCGCGCTTTGCCGTATCCGGCATCAATGTCGGCCTGTTCTGCTCGACCCCCGCCGTGGCGCTCAGCCGCAACGTGTCGGCCAAGCGCGCCTTCGAGATGCTGGTGACCGCCCGCTTCATCGATGCAGCCCAGGCCGCCGATTGGGGCCTGATCAACGACGCCGTGCCCGAGGCGCAACTGGATGCCCGGGTGCGCGCCCTGACCGCCGAGATCCTGACGAAAAGCCCGTCGGCCATCCGCTATGGCAAGCATATGTTCTACAAGCAACGGCAGATGGCGTTGGCCGACGCGTATGACTATGCGGGCGATGTCATGGCGCGCAACATGATGGAAGCCGACGCCTGCGAGGGCATCGACGCCTTTCTGGAAAAGCGCGCGCCACGCTGGCAGGCGTAGATCTTGCTAGGCCGCAAAGGCGGTCTGCCCAGGCCCTAGTTCAACCAAGCCAGGGCCCAGCCGCCAGCTGCCGCCACCAGCACGACCCAGACAGGCGACCAGCGCGCATAGACCAGCAACGCGAACAGCAACAACGCTAGCGCAAAATCGGCCTTGGTCAGGATGGAGGTGGTCCAGACGGGGTCATAAAGCGCCGCCAGCAGAATACCCACTACGGCAGCGTTCACGCCTGCTGCCATGTTGCGCACGCCTGGCCGCCGCCGCAGGGTTTCCCAGAACGGCAACGCCCCAGCCACCAGCAAAGCGCCGGGCAGGAAGATGATGGCCAGGAATGCCAGCCCGCCTGCCCAGCCCGACAACGGGCCGGCGGACGATGCGCCCAAAAAGGCGGCGAATGCGAACACCGGACCCGGCATGGCCTGCGCCGCGCCGTAGCCGGCCAGGAAATCGGCGTTGGACACCATGCCGCCCGATACCGCCGTGGCCTCCAGTAAAGGCAACACGACGTGGCCGCCGCCAAATACCAGCGCGCCGGCGCGATAAAAGCCTGCGATCTGGACAGCCAGCGGGGAATCGGACAGAACGGCCCACGCAGGCAGGCCCGCCAGCAGCGCCGCAAACAGCGCAATCGCAAGATAGCCCGCGCGGCGCGACCCGCCCTGCGCGCGGCTGGCCAAAAGGGGCCGAGGCGGCACCTGCAACGCGGCGGCGCCCACGACGACGCCGAGCAAGACCGCGCCCAGTTGCCCCCAGGCGGTGGGCAGCGCGGCGGTGAGCAACGCCGCCGCCACTGCCAATGCCGCCCGTGGGCGGTCCGGGCACAGGGTTCGGCCCATGCCCCAGACGGCCTGGGCGATGATCGCCACCGCCGCCACTTTCAATCCGTGTATGGCGCCCGATTGCGACAGCCAGCCGAAATGCGCCAACCCCAACGCAAAACCAATCAGGGCCAGCGCGGTCGGCAAGGTGAAGGCCAGCCAGGCGGCCGCCATGCCAGGCCAGCCCGCGCGTCGCAGCCCGATCGCCATGCCGACCTGGCTGCTTGCCGGACCGGGCAGGAATTGGCACAGCGCCACCAGGTCGGAATAGGCGTAGTCATCAAGCCAGCGACGTTTGTCGACGAACTCCGTGCGGAAAAACGCCAGATGGGCCACCGGTCCGCCGAACGAAGTGAGCCCCAGGCGCAGAAAGACAAGGAATACTTCAAAACAGGAACCCCGGCCGCTGTCCACGCGTTCGTGCGTGGCGGGCCGGCTGGCGACGTGCTCGTCGTGGGGAGGCGGGTGCGGCATCTTGCTGAGCGATCAATGGCAGGCGGGGCGCCGAATGTCCGCCCCTTCCCATGCTTATAGCCGGGGCGCGCGGCAGTTTCAATCGGGTCTGACGGCCCTTGCCGCGCGATCGGCCCGTGCGTGGCGGGCGCGGACTGCACGAATCTTCACAATTGACACACAAATCCAGGGAATTTCGACGCGCGCGCGTCGCTAGCATGCGCGATTAGCCCGCTATCGCCGCATGATTTACACCGCCCTTCCCAACCTCCGCTTCGCGCCGCGCCTGACATTTGGCGCCACAGGAAAGGCCCCCTGATGCTTAAGTTCGCGATGCGCATCGTCATCATCGCCACGATCGGCTATGCCGTGGCGACGCAGCTGGTCAACCTCAGCTTCGGATACTTGCTGGACTCGATTAGCGCCGACCTGTCCTACCGCGCGGTGCGCGGACAGATCTACGCGCTACACAAAGATCTGGACGCCATCGCGCCGGAGGACCGGGCCCGCTATATCCTGGAAGAACTGCTGCCCCATTATGGCCTTGTCCTGACGCTGCTGCCCGACAGCAAAGTGACGCCGACGCCGGCAGAGCAGCAACAGCTGGACCGCACCGGCCTGATCATGCGGGACGACTACAACACGTACCTGACCCGCCTGCCGGGCGAGCCGGTGCAGTGGCTGGACGTGCGGCTGCCGTTGGAACCCGCAATGGAGCGTTGGATCACCTGGTCCGCCTGGGCGGCGCTGAGCATCGTGCTGGCAATCGTCCTGCTACTGGGTTGGGCCCTGCCGATCTGGCGAGACCTGGACGCGTTGCGCAAGGCGACCCTGCGCATGGGCCAGGGCGACATGAGCGTGCGCGTGCGCCTGTCCCGTATTTCGGGGATTCGGCATGTGGGCGAAAGCTTCAACCACATGGCCGAACGCATCGCGGCGCTGATCGACAACCAACGCAGCCTGACCAATGCCGTGTCGCATGAACTACGCACCCCGCTTGCCCGCCTGTCGTTCGAAGTGGACATGCTGGGCCATGACCGCTATCTGCCGCGCCGCGGACAGATCCTGCAGGACATGCGCACCGACATCTCGGAGCTAGAGGCGATGGTCGCCGAATTGCTGGTCTATGCGCGGTTGGAACGGCCCGCCGACGACAACGTGAAGCAGGAGACCGTGGACGTGTGCGACTGGCTGGGCGAAGCGTTGGCGCAGGTCGCCCATCAGGCGGACGCCCGAGGCATCCAATGCGGGGTACGCCAGGGCCATCCTGCCCACGTCGAATTGCATCCGCGCTACATGAGCCGCGCCTTGCTGAACCTGGTGCAGAACGCCGTGCGCTATGCCAGCCAGCGCGTCGAGATCGAGCTGAAACAAATCCCCGGCGAAGGCTACGAGCTTCTGGTGGATGACGATGGCGGCGGCATCGCCGAAGCGGATCGGGAACGCGTGTTCGAACCGTTCATCCGGCTGGACGAGAGCCGCGACCGCGGCACGGGCGGCGCCGGCCTGGGGCTGGCCATCGTGAAGCGGGTGGCCGCGAACCACGGCGGCACGATCGACATCCAGGACAGCCCGCTAGGCGGCGCGCGGTTCGTGCTGCGCTGGCCAGGCTTGGGCGCCGGCACGCCCCATGGCCTATAACAAAACACGATTTATGGCACTTTTTGCCTAGGCCAATCCGACGCATGATTCGAACTCCCATCCTCATTCGAAAACAGCGTTTCAGAAAGGTAGGCAAATGAGCCAACGATTGAATTATTTCCAGGTGTCGGCCGAACTGTCCAAGAAGTACATGGACTTCAGTGCGGCGATGAAGAAGGTGCCGGCCATTGAGGAATTCGGCGACCTGATCGATATCCGCGCGTCGCAAATTAATGGCTGCGGTTTTTGCCTGGACATGCACGTCAAGCAAGCCAAGCTGCACGGCGAACGCGAATTGCGCCTGCACCATATCGCCATCTGGCGTGAATCTCCCCTTTTCTCGGCCCGCGAACGGGCCGCGTTGGCATGGACCGAAGCGCTGACGACCCTGCCCGCGCACGGCGTGCCCAACGAGGTGTATGAGCAGGCGCGCGAGGCGTTCACGGAAGCCGAAATCTCGGACCTGACGTTCCGCGTGGTCGCCATCAATGGCTGGAACCGCCTGAATGTAGCGTTCCGGACCGTGCCGGGCTCGGCGGACGCCGCCTTCGGCCTGGACAAGGCCGGGTTGAACTAAGGCCTACATCAGCGCCTTGATCCGCACGCCCAACGCATGGGCTTGCGTTTCCGAGGCGATGTTCGTGAAGCTAAGCAACAGGCCCTCTTGCGGATTCGGCAACGAGGACCAGCGCGACAGCGCATGCGCATACATGCCTTGCTCCAGCATCCGCGCCGCCAGCGGCTGATCCCACTGCCGGCCGTCCATGCGCGCCACCAGGTGCATGCCGCCCGGTTGCGGATCGATACGCATGCGCCGCCCCAGGGCGGCGGTCAGGCCCGCAGCCGTGGCGTTGCGCCGTTCGCCGTACAAGCGCCGCATGCGCTGGATATGGCGCCCGAAATGCCCTTCGGTCATGAAAGCGGCCAGGATGGATTGGGTCAAACCCGGGGCGGTGCCCGACAGCAGTCGACAGACACCGTCAAACCGCGCCGCTTGCGCCGCCGGCACCACCAGGTACGCCAGCCGCATTCCCGGAAACAGCACCTTGCTGAACGAGCCGGCATACAGCACCCGCCCCTGCGCATCCAGGCTTTTCAACGCCGGCAAGGGCCGGCTGGCATAGCGGTATTCGCCGTCATAATCGTCTTCGACGATCCAGGCCTGCTGCCGTTCCGCCCATTCCAACAGGGCTTGCCGGCGCGGCAGCGACAAGGACATCGACAGCGGGCTTTGATGCGCCGGCGTCACTACGGCCGCCTTTGCGTCGGCGCATTGCGCAATGCCCTCGCCGACCATCAGGCCGTCGTGATCCACCGGTATCGGCACCGCCTGCATGCGGGCCTGCGCCAGCAAGGCGCGCGTGGGCGGGTAACCCGGGTCTTCCACCCATACGCGGTCGCCCGGCGCAAGCAGCGCCTGCATGACTAACTGCATCGAATGGTTGTAGCCCGAGGTGATGAACACCTCGGATGGCTGACAGTGGATACCGCGCGCCACTTGCAAGTACGCGGCCACGGCGGTCCGCAAGCCCGTCAGCCCGTTGGATGGCGGATAGGACAGGTCCGGCGCCTGCACGCCGCGCAACTGTCGGGCGCCCAG
Organism: Achromobacter marplatensis; assembly: GCF_049060505.1. Taxonomy (GTDB): domain Bacteria; phylum Pseudomonadota; class Gammaproteobacteria; order Burkholderiales; family Burkholderiaceae_B; genus Achromobacter; species Achromobacter marplatensis_A. Next base: position 172,000 of record NZ_JBMGRB010000010.1, on the reverse strand, counting down.
CCGCGCCCACAGCTTGCGGGGAAATTCGTCCAGGGCCGGAATTCCCATCTGGAACGGCAGGATGACGGCGGGGCGATGCCAGCCGTGTTCGTCGTCAGGCGGTTCCGGCATCGGCGACACCGTGGCGGGCCGCGCTTGCGGCTGCAAGTCGGGCGCGACGATGGTGCCCGCCTGCCCGCGTGCCTGGATGTAGCCTTCGGCGACCAACAGCGAATACGCCACTTCGACCGTACCGCGCGCCACGCCTATTTCCTTGGCCAACGCGCGGGCGGAAGGAATGCGGTCGCCGGGTACCAGCGTGCCTTGCGCGATCGCGCCGCGAAACCGGTCGTAAATCTGGCGATAGAGCGGATTGCCGCTGTCGGAGGCTAGCGGCGGCATCCCGGCCCCAGGGCGTTGATCGGTCATGGCATAGTCCAAAGTTCAATTTATGGCCCTTTAAATTATGGCATGGGCTTTCTACGATGACGCCTCGTCCTCCCTGAATCATCCGTGAATTCCTCCATGACCGACTCCGCCTTAACGCACATTGATACCGATGACGCACTACGCGCCTGCCTGCCGCTGATGCGTGAACTGCGGACGCACCTTTCCGGCGCGGACGACTTCGTTGACCGCATCGCCCGCATGCGCGCCGAAAGCTACCGGCTGCTGGCCGCGGTAGAGTCCGGCCGGGTGGTGGCGCTGGCCGGCTACCGATATCAGGAAAACCTGATCTACGGCCGCTTCATGTATGTGGACGACCTGGTCGTGGACAGCACGCGGCGCGGCGCCCGCTGGGGCGCCCGCCTGCTGCAGGCGCTGGATGGCATGGCCCGCGACGCGGGTTGCGCCAGGTTCGTACTGGACACGGGCTTATCCAATGCGCTGGCCCAGCGCTTCTACTTCCGCCAAGGCCTGTTGACCAGCGCCATCCGTTTTAGCAAGACTCTGGACGTTTCCGCCGCATGAGCATTCTTCACATTACCTGCAGCCCGCGCGGCCGCGACTCCGAAAGCCACCGCCTGTCGCAACGCATCCTGGACCGCTTGATCGCTGCGTCAGGGCCCCGGACGCCCGAGATCGTTGAAATCGACGCCACCGCCCTGCCCCATGTGGATCACGACTACGCCGTGGCGTTGAGCGCGCCCGCGGACCCGGGGGACGCCACGCTGGGACGCGGCGCGCTGCGGCAATCGGCGCGATTGATCCAGGCGTTGCAGGACGCCACGCATATCGTCATCGCCACGCCGATGCACAACTTCACGGTGCCGTCGTCCTTGAAGGTGTGGATCGACCATGTGGTGCGCGTGCGTAGCACCTTCCGTATCACGCCCGAAGGCAAGATCGGCAATCTGCCCGACCGGCCCGTGTACGTCGCCATCTCGTCGGGTGGCGAATTTTCTGGCGACGCCGCGCGCCAACCTGACTTTTTGACGCCGTATCTGAAGCATGTGCTGGGCACGATCGGCCTGCGATCCGTGACGTTCTTTTCGGTGGAGGGCACGGCGCGCGGCCCCGATGCGCTGCTGGCCGCGCGCCGCCGCGCCGAAGCCGATATCGCCGCGCATCCGGCATTGGCGGGCTGACCACCCAGCGCTAGTGCTTCCTGATCCCTGCGGGTTTACCGGGCACTTCAGGCACGTCCGGCGCGACGGCGGAAACTAATCCGCCGCCAGCCGGCTTATTTAAGCGTGTCGCATTGACACCGCGAAAACCGGCGCACTACGCTAGGCCGCGACAGGCCGCGCCATCAGGCGCGGCGGCGTATTCCTCCAACCCGCATCAAAAGGCCGGAGACGCATGTGATGACCCTGTGCCGGGCTGTGTGTTCCGCCTTCATGCTTTGCGCCGCGTTCGGCGGATTTCCGTCCGCGGCCCATGCTGCCTGCAGCGACAAGAAAATACTGTCCATGTCGGATGAAGGAAAATCCGTGAAGGCCATTGCCAAGGCGTGCAACATGCCGGCCGCGAAAGTGCGGGGGGTGGTGGAAAGCGACGACGGCAACGACGACGCGGCGGCGTCTTCGCAGACACCGGCCCCAGCAGTCAAAAAACTGCCGTCGGGCGCGGGGCTGGCCAGTTGCGATTGCCAGGGCACCGTCCCCTATGGCGACAAGGCGCCCGAACTCCGGTGCCAAAGCGGCGTGTCCATCGCGACGCCCTGCGCCGGCTACTGCCCGCCGCGTGGCGTCGCGCCCTGGCGGCGCGTGTGCAGCTGACTGCCGCCGCGCTCACCCCGCCGGTTCACGCCGGTTCCGGCGTCAGAACACAAGCGTGGCGGTCCCCATGAACGTGCTGGTGCTGTCGAGCCGATTGGTGCTGCTGATCGTGGGCACCCAGCGCAGGCTGAGCGACAACGAGCGCTTGTCCGCCAGCCTCGTGTCGTAGGTCACGATCGGGCCCAGCGCCCAGTCGCGGCCTTTGAACCCGTTGAGCCGGTCCGCCGTGGGCCCCTTGTCGCTGCCCATCTGCTGAATGGTGCCCAGGATGAGGCCCGCGCTGACGCCGTTGCTGAATGTCTTGCGGCCCATCACGTCCAGGCTGAACACGGGCGCATTGCGATAGTCCGTGGCGTTGTTGCGGGTGTAGAACTGCACCCCCGCCACCGTGTCCAGCTGGAAGCCGGATTCTGGAAAGATCTTGGTATAGGCCACCTGCGGAATAAAGGTCCAGTTGTTCAGGCTGGGGTTGGCCATGTCATTGGCGTTGTACTTGCCGGTGGGCGCCCAGATGTTCAGGCTAAGCGCCATGTGCGAGGTTTCGGAAAAGTGGTAGCCCGCGATAATGGGCGAAAAATACAGATCGAACAGGTTCGACGCGATATCGCTCTGCCCAACCGTGCGGCCGCCCGGGCCGCTGAGTTTGGAATCCACTTTCGTCCAGACGTAGGGCAAGGTAAAGCTGGACGCAAAATTCCAGCGTCCCGGTCCGGTGTCCCAGGTTTTGAGCACGGTGGCCAACGTGAACGCGACCTGCCCATCCAGCCCCAACGACGTGCGTCCGGCCACTGGCACTTCGCGGCTACCGCCGATGTTCCCGTCCAGGTAGATCTGGGCGAAATTCACGGCCCAGATCGGTTCGGGCGAAACGATACCTGCGTTCGGCTGCACGTTGGTGCCCGTGATCTGGCGGCCCAAGCCGCCTTCCGTCGCCATGGCCGCCGACGGCACGGCTAGCGTGCCCAGCGTGATCCATGGCGCCATGGCCTTGCGCCAGCGTGTCCGGCGCGCGCGATTCGACCTCATTGCTTCCCCTTCTCCACCTGGCAATCACAGCATGCAGAAACGTGCGGTTGTGCAAGGAATCCTCTTGGATTATTGATATAGATATAAAGAGGATTCAAATCTTTGGCAATATTCTCACAGAGTTTTGCTTTGCCCAAGTGCCGCAGCCGGAACCCGGGATCGGCGTTCCGGCTGCCTGCACGGGCGTTGGCTACGCTCAGCCGGCTTGATGCCCCCCCGCCTCCGCCGGGCGGGCATGCACTTGATGAATGCGCAAGCCGTCCCGGCGCGTCACTTCAAAGCGCCAGTCGTGCAGCGACACCGTGTCGCCCGCATCCGGAAGCCGGCCCACCGCGCGCAACAGGCAGCCCGCCAGCGTGGCATCCGGATAGTCGTCGGCCAGTGTGGGGGCTTCAAGCAGCCTGGCGGTCTCGCTGACCGACAAGCGGCCTTCCAGCAGCCATGAACCATCCGACAATTGCAGCGCTTCCGGCTGATCGTCGCTATGCTCGGGCAAATCGCCTGCCACCGCCGTCAGCACGTCCATCGGGGTCACGAGGCCTTCGCAGACGCCATGTTCGTCCACCACGATCAGCATGTGGTCGCGCGAGGCGCGCAATTCATCCAGCACCTTCAGCACCGGCGTCGTCTCCATGACATAGCGCGGTTCGCGCGCAAGCTCCACCAGGTCGATCGGGCCCGGGTTTTGCAACAGCGCCAGCACTTCCTTGAAATGCACCACGCCCAGCACGTTGGATGCTTCGCCGGCGCACAGCGGCAGGCGCGAGTGACCCGTGGCGAACTTGCGCACGATGATGTCGGGCGTGTCGGACACATCCAGCCACGTCATATCGCCGCGCGGCACCATGATGGAGCGGACATCATGCGCGCCAATCGACAGCACGCGCTCGATCATCGAACTTTCTTCCGGCGCAAACGCGGGTTCGTCGCCCGCGCTGTCGACCAGCGCCACCACATCGTCGACCTGATGCCCGGGCTGTCCCGCCCTGCCGGCGCGCAGCAGCCGCAACACGGCCTGCGCGGTGCGTTGGCGCCGCCCCAGCGCATGCGTGCCGCGGGCGCGGTTGCGGCGGGCCAACTGGTTGCACAACTCGATCAGAATCGAGAAGCCGATGGCGGCATACAGATAGCCCTTGGGCACGTGGAAGCCCAGGCCCTCGGCCACCAGGCTGAAGCCGATCATCAGCAACAGGCCCAGGCACAGGATCACGACCGTCGGATGACGGCCCACGAACGCCATCAGCGGACGGCTGGCCACCATCATGACAGCCATCGCCACCACGACCGCGATCATCATGATGCTCAAGTCCTGCACCATGCCCACGGCGGTAATGACCGAGTCCAGCGAGAACACGGCGTCCAGCACCACGATCTGCAGGATCACCTGCCAGAACACGGCATGTTGCGGCTTCTGGCCGCCGTCGTGCGACGCACTGCCTTCCACCCGTTCATGCAGTTCCATCGTGCCCTTGAACAGCAGGAACAGGCCGCCCAGGATCAGGATCAGGTCACGGCCGGATATCTCGGCCCCCCACACCGTGAACAGCGGCGCCGTCAGGGTGACAACCCACGCGATACTGGCCAGGAGGCCCAGACGCATTACCAACGCCAGCGTCAAGCCAATCAGACGCGCGCGATTGCGCTGCTCGGGCGGCAGCTTGTCGGCCAGAATGGCGATGAACACCAGGTTGTCGATGCCCAGAACAATTTCAAGAACAACCAGCGTCGCCAGGCCGAGCCAGGCGGTGGGGTCGTTCATCCAGTCGAAAATCATCGTTTGTCCATGGTAAATGGGCGAGCGCGCACGGACGCGCCGCCTTGCTGAAAAGGCACTGCGGGATCAAGCGTGGGGGGCCAGGCGATTGGCGGTGGCGCGCGGCACGCCAGCAAGGGCGTTGCGGCGATAGCGCGGGCCGGGGCGGCGTGCCGGGAACCGGACGCCACGGGCGGGAAAGGAAGGGATGGCGGGCGCCGCGGCGCCCTGGTAGGAAGGGGGTCTTCGGTCATGGTGGGCGGAATTCGCGGACTACCCTGGGGCAGTGCCAACGCGTGAAAACCGCCGTGCTCTCGTTCTTACAGGAACCTGAATATTACCTGAATCCTGCCCGAGCGCGCATCACGGCGGCCTCCCTCGGTTAGCGCGGGTCCGCGCCTCCGCCGGATCCCGAGGACGCCCCGGAGCCCGGCATGCCCGCATTGTCCGGCGCGCCGGTTTTGCCGCCGGGCGTCTTCTGCCGATCACGCGTGTCCGTGTCGGGGCGCTTTTGCCGGGGCGCGGAGTCGGGCTTGGTCCCCATGCCCTTTTCTTCAGTCGATGGCATTTTTTTCTCATCCGGCGTCTGGGCGCCGGGGACAGGTTTGCCAATGGCGTTCGCTGGGGCCGTCTTGTCATCCGGCGTGGGCATGGGTTGTGCTGGAGCGGCCGCTTGAGCAACCAGCGTCGTGCTGGTGGACTGGGCCGAGGCATGCCACGGCAGGAACGCCAAGCCGAACAGCAGTAGCAGTTTGTGGCTTTTCATGGTTGTCTCCAAATGGAAAACAGTGACAAACTAAGCGCCGACGGATAACGAGTTGGTGCGGGATCTCATTCACCCAGGGGCAAGTCGCGTGCCTGCCCCGATGCTGGAGTGATGCATGGACGATCAACCCTCGGACGATCTTTCTCTTGACCCTCAACGGCCGGACGATCCGCCAATTCCGGGGCGGCGCGGCCTGCTCAAGGCGCTGGCCGTCGGGGTTCCCGGCGCCGCCTGGGCCGTCACGGCCCGCAGCGCGTCCAGTGAAGCGCCGCCCGCAACGGGACAGGGGCAGCCCCCCCACCCCGGCGCGTCCAACACCCCTCGCACCCTGACCTTTTTCAATGCCCAGGAAGCGCGGGCGATGGATGCGATCGCCGCGCGCCTGATTCCGGCCGACGAGCTGGGGCCAGGCGCCAAGGAAGCCGGCGTCACGCGATTCCTGGACGGCCAACTGGCCGGCGCCTGGGGCGCGGGCAGCCAGTTCTACCGCCAGGGTCCCTTCGAAAAAGGCACGCCGGAACAGGGTTACCAGTTGTCGTTCACGCCCGCCGAGATGATCCGGCGCGGACTGGCCGCGTTGGATGCCGCCACCCGCAAGCAAGACGGCAAACCTTTCGCCGAATTGGATGAAGCCAGGCAGGACGCCTGGCTTCACGACATGCAGGCCGGTAAACCGGATTTTTCGCCGCTGCCCTCCGACGTGTTCTTCCAAGCCCTGCTGGACGCCACCATCGAAGGATTCTTCTCCGACCCGCTCTATGGCGGCAATGCGGACATGGTCGGATGGAAGCTGGTGGGTTTTCCGGGCGCGTTTGCCTCGTTCTCCAACGACATCGAGCGGCATGGCGTCATCTGGGCCGGCAAGCCCGTATCCATCGCCAATGCCATGGGACATGCGATGAAGCCAGGAGACGGCCATGGCTAAAACCTTACCCGCGGTAGACGTAGCGATCATCGGCGGCGGCTGGACCGGGTCCATCATCGGCAAGGAACTGGCCGCGGCCAAGCAGCGCGTGGTCGTGCTGGAGCGTGGGCAGGCGCGTTGGCCTTCGCCGGATTTCCAGGGACCGAACGTCCACGATGAACTCAAGTACACGCGCCGCCACGAACTGCACCAGGACGCCGCTACCGAAACGTTCACCTTCCGCAATAACACCGACCAGAAAGCCCTGCCGATGCGCCGCTGGCAGTTCGCTTATCCCGGCACGCATCTGGGCGGCGCGGGCAACCATTGGTCCGGCGCGTACTACCGCTTCGATCCCACCGATTTCCGAATCCGCAGCCACTACACCGAGCGTTACGGCGCCGGTATCTTCGACAAGGAATTGACCTGTCAGGACTGGCCGTTGACGTATGACGAGCTAGAACCCTACTTCGACCGTTACGACTACCTGATCGGCGCGTCCGGGCAGGCCGGCAACATCAAGGGGCAAAAGCAGGAAGGCGGCAACCCATTCGAACCGTGGCGCTCGCGGCCTTATCCGAATCCGCCCATGAAAGTGCCTTACGCGCCGGCCCTATTCGGCGAGGCGGCCAAGAAACTGGGCTACCACCCTTATGTTCAACCGTCCGCGCTCTGCACCCGGCCCTACGTGAATTCCGAAGGCCTGCACATGAGCGCCTGCGTCTACTGCGGGTTCTGTTCCAATTTCGGCTGCGAGCACTTCGCCAAGGCCTCGCCCCAGGTCTGTATCCTGCCGGTGGCGATGAAGATGGAGAACTTCGAAATCCGCACTGGCGCCCATGTGCTGCGCGTCGAGCTCACACCCGACAAGAAGCGCGCGCGGGGCGTGACGTATGTGGACGCCGCCGGCGAAGAAGTCTTCCAGCCCGCCGAGATCGTTGTGCTGTGCGCATTCGGCATCAATAACGTGCGGTTGCTGCTGCTCTCCGGCATCGGCAAACCCTATGACCCGGTCACCGACACCGGCGTCGTGGGCCGCAACTACACGCACCAGACCACCTCGGGCGTGAACCTGTTCTTCGACGAATCGGTCAACATCAATCCCTTCATGGGCGCGGGCGCGGTGGCCGTGACGATGGACGATTTCAGCGCCGACAATTTCGATCACGGCCCGCTGGGATTCGTGGGCGGCGGCTACTTGCAGATCCAGGTCGTCAGCGGCGCACCGATCGGCTACCACCCCACGCCCAAGGGCACGCCATCCTGGGGCGCCGATTGGAAAAAAGCGGTCAAACGCTACTACAACCATTCCGCGTCCATCACCATCACGGGCTCGGCCCAGCCGTGGCGCGGCGGCTACCTGAGCCTGGACCCCACCTACAAGGACGCCTGGGGCCTGCCGCTACTGCGCGTCACCTATGATTTTCCGGACAACGACATCCGCATGTCGGCCTTCCTGACCAGCAAGGGCGACGAGATCGGACGCGCGATGAAAGGGATCGTCCGCACGGAGCCCGGGCCGCGCAAACGGCCGTTCTCGGCTACCGCCTACCAGTCCACGCATTTGACCGGCGGCGCGGCCATGGGCGACAACCCCGACACCAGCGTCGTTAACCGTTACGGGCAAAGCTGGGATGTGCCCAACGTGTTCGTGACGGGCGCGGCGTTGTTTCCGCAGAATTCGGGCTACAACCCCACAGGCACCGTAGGCGCGACCGCCTATTGGATCGTCGAAAAAATCAAGGCGGACTATCTGCGTTCGCCGGGGCGGCTGGTGTGATCATGATCGAACATCGCAAAGGCATCACCATCGCGGTCCTGCTGATCATGGCGCCGCCGCTTGTCACACTGATCGCCACCGCGCACCAGATGATCGGCACGGGCGGCGAAGGCCTGATCCGCGCAAGTGCCGTCATGGCGCCGCCCGCCCCACCCGCCGCAGCCAAACCGACGCCACCGGCCGCAGCGTCCTCTCCCGCCAAGACTGCTGCCCCTGCGTCGCCTGCCGCATCCCCCGCCGCCGCAGCCCCGGTACCGGGCCGCAGCGCCTTGGATTTCAGCGCGTCGCGTCCCGACTGGGAGGGATTCCTGCGCGGTGCCGATCCGGAAGCCGGCAAGCAATTGGCCGCCAACGGCAAACCCGGGGCTGGCGTGCAAGCGTGTATTGCCTGCCACGGCCCGGCCGGCATCACGCCCACCGGCGGCATCTTTCCGAACCTGGCCGGCCTGAGCCGCGAGTATCTGGCCAAGCAACTGGCCGACTTCCGCAGTGGAACGCGTGTTCAACCGCTGATGAACACCGTGGCGCGCGCGCTGACGGAACAAGAGATCGGCCAAGTGGCAGCCTATTACGGCACCTTGGCCGGCCCCCCGATGCACGTGGGCGAATTCGGCGGCGATGCGGCGCGCAAGCTGGATCTGCAAGGCGACGGAGCGCGGGCGCTGCCTGCATGCGCCAACTGCCATGGACTGCGCGGCATGGGCGAAGGCCCCTTGCTGCCCAGGCTGGCGGGCCAGTCCAAAGAGTATTTCACGGACCAGATGAATGCCTTTCGCAACGGTTCACGCCAGAACGACGACGTGGGCGTGATGCGCGCGTTTTCGCAGCGCCTGACCGAAAGCGAAATCGAGGCACTGGCGCTGTATTACGCCGGGCCTCCGCCGAAGCCGAAGTGATGCCCGTCCGCTCCGCGCGACCCGCGGGGCGGACAAATTTTCCTGGTGTTTACCCTAAGTAAACGCTATACTCGCGGCACTTCCAACCACCTAGAGATCACTGTGGACAACGACGGATGTAGTCGAAAACCGACTGCTCGCGCCGCTTGACGCAGGATCCGCGGAATCCCTCTTCCGCGTGAGTCCTGCGTTCAGCCAGGACTTGGGCTTTCAGCCCCTTTCCCCTTAAAGCTTACCGACGCGATACGCGGGCCTTGTTGCGCGCGTGTCTTGCCGGCCAAGCGGCGCATGCCTGTGGACCTTCCACCGTACTCCCCTATCAAGGAGACGACCCATGCGTATCAAGAAATTCTTCCCCTTCCTTGACCGGGCCCACGACGCTCGCGCAACGCGGCCTGCCCGCGGCGACGGCACGCCTTCGCTGGGCGCCACGCCTGCGCGCGCGCCTGTCACGCCGCATTATCAATTCACCATCGTCAGCCTCAGTGCCACGCTGAACACGCTGCGCAAACAGCTGTACTACGAACTACAGGCGCTGGACCTGCGCGTGGTCGCGGTGCGCATTTCCCGCGCCGACGCCGACCAGTTGGCGTCCACGGTCGTCACGCTGCATTGCCCGCCGCATCTGCGCAGCCTGCTCAACGCCGTGGCCCTGCGCCTGGGCCAAAGCCCCGACGTGCGCCGCGTGCACTGGGAAAACGAAGGCGGCGCGTCCATCGCCGTGCTGCCGGCCTGAACGGCGGGCCTCTGGCAAGCCCGCCGGCCACACCCTATAAGCTGAAAAGGGGAATAACCATGAAGAACTTCGAGAACATCCAATTCCTGACCCTGGCCAATACCCTGGTCAGCCTGTTGACCGCCTTTGTCCTGGGCTCGATCGTCGGGTTTGAACGCCAGTTCCGCCAACGCACGGCGGGGCTGCGCACGAACGTGCTGGTCGCGGTGGGCGCCGCCATCTTCGTCGACATGGCGTTCCGAATCGGCGGCGCGGACGGCGGCGCGCGTGTCATCTCGTATGTGGTGTCGGGCGTGGGGTTCCTGGGCGCAGGCGCGATCATGCGTGAAGGCGGCAGCATCCGCGGGCTGAACACCGCCGCCACGTTGTGGGGCTCGGCCGCGATCGGCGCCTGCGCGGGCGCCTCGCTGATGCTGGAAGCCGTGGCCGCCACGGCCTTCGTGCTGGCGGCCAACACCCTGCTGCGCCCCGTGGTCAGCTACGTGAATCGTCAGCCGCTGGATTCGCAGACCACGGAAGTCACCAACGTGATCCACGTTATCGCGAACCTGGAACACCGCCAGGCCGCGATGACCGTGCTGGAAGACGTGCTGGAAGCCGAACAGCTGCCGTTGTCGGAACTGAAGATCGACCAGTTCGGCGAGAACGAAGTCGAAATCGAAGCCGCGCTCAGCGAAGCATCGGTCGACGAGCTTGACCTGGACCGCGTCACCGCAAGCATCGCCGCGTCGCCCGCCGTGCGTACTGCGTTCTGGGCCGCCCGCACCGTGTGACCCGCGGGACGATCGGGGCGAAACGCACTAGAATGGGCGCCGACCATGCGCCTCTCATTGAAGACCTTGCACCGTGGCAACGCCGGCCTTTGGCTGGTGCTGATGTTGTTCGTGCTGAAGGCGATGGTGCCCCAGGGTTTCATGCCCGCCACGCATCAAAGCGGCACGCTGATCCAATTGTGCTCGGCGGCCGGCCCCATCTGGGTGGCCGGCCCGTCCAGGCAGGACAACGCGCCCGACGAGCGACACGCCGCGCAAGCCGCCACCTGCCCGGTCGGCATGGCGCTTGCCGCCGTCGCGCTGCCGCCCTCGCCCATCGTACTGTCGGCAGCCTTGGCCATCATGGCCCATCCCCTGGCCGCCCGCGCCCCGCCCGGCCCCGTCCATGCGTCGGCCATTGGCGCCCCAGTCGGCGCGCGCGCGCCACCCCGCCTCTCGGTATTCCGCTAAATCCTGCGCCGCCCGCGCGCGGCAATCCTTAGCCTACCGAGATTACTCATGTCTTTTTCTTCCGCCAGGACGCCCCGCGTCCTGAAGCGGCGCGTGGCCATTTGGACCGCGCTCGCCTTCACCCCCGCGCTGCATGCGCAATCGACCCCGGTCGCCACGCTACCCGTCATCTCCGTCTCCGGCGATACGCTTGCGCCGACATTGCTTGAACAGGCGTCCACCGGCACCTTGCTGGGGCTGACACCCTTCGACACGCCCGCCAGCATCGACATCATCAGCAACGAACAACTGCGCGCCCGGGGCGCCACCACGGTCACGGACGCCATCACCCAGGCAGCGGGCATCAGCGCCATGCGCCATCCCGGCAATGGCGGCTCGTCCCTGTCTTCGCGCGGCTTCACCGACTCCAACTCTGTCGCCCAGCTCTATGACGGTGTGCGCCAATACGGCGGGGTCGGCCAGACCTTCATCTACGATCCCTGGGCCGTGGACCGCATCGAGGTGCTGCGCGGCCCGGCCTCGGTACTATACGGTGAAGGGGCCATTGGCGGGGTCGTCAACGTGATCCCGAAGAAGCCCGCTCGCGGCCCCATCGAAAACGAGCTGATGACGACGCTGGGCACGCACGACACCCAACGGTTTGGCTTCGGCAGCGGCGGCGCGCTGGACGACAAATGGTCGTATCGGCTGGACATCAGCGGCAACCACACGGATTCCGGCATCAGCCTGGGGGATTCGCGCGATGCCGCCGTCACCGCCGCGCTGCGTCTGGACGTGTCGCCCGAGCTGAATTTCACGCTGACCCAGGCCTATGCCTGGCAGGAGCCCACCCGCTACTTCGGCACGCCGCTCGTCGACGGCTCGCTGGACTACGGGCTGCGCGAACAGAACTACAACGTGGCCGACAGCAAGATCATTTACCGCGATAGCCGCACCGAACTGAAGGCCGAATGGTCGCCTAACGCCGCCACCACCGTGCGTAGCCGGCTTTACTACATTGGCAGTGACCGCGACTACCGCAACGCCGAAAACTACACCTGGACGCCGGCCGGCCAGATCCTGCGTAGCGGCTACACCGAAATCGGCCATGACCAGGAGCAGGCCGGCATGGTTACCGACGCCTCTTTCGACGGCCGCTTGTTCGGCCTGGCGAACAAGGTGGCGGTAGGGGTGGAATTGAATCGCGCATCACTCAAGCACACCAACAACTCCCCCTACTCCGGCACGTCGCGGGTCGACCCCTACGACGTGGACCACGGCCGCTTCATCAATGTGGCCGGTACGACACCTCGTTACCGCAATACGGCCAGCCAGTACGCGCTGTTCGCCGAAGACCGGCTGATGCTGACTTCCCGCTGGTCGGTACTGGGCGGATTGCGCTACGACCACATCGACCTGAAGCGGCGCGACCTGGTAGCCGAAGAAACAGCTTTCCGCAGCACGTACACCAATGTCGGCTGGCGCCTGGGCACGGTCTATGACGTGCTGCCCACCTTGTCGGTCTACGCCCAGTATGCGCAAGCCGCCGACCCGATCGGCAGCCTGCTGCTGCTGTCGCCCGCCAACAAGAGCTACGAGCTGTCGCAGGGCAAACAGATCGAAATCGGCGTGAAACAGACGTTCTGGGACGACAAGGGCCAATGGACCCTGGCGGCCTATCACATCACCAAGAACAACCTGGTCACGCGGGACCCCAACGACCCGGCGCTGCGCATCCAGGTGGGCGAGCAATCGTCGCGCGGACTGGAGGCCACGCTGGGGGTCGAGCTGTCGCCGGCTTGGCGGCTGGACCTCAATGCCGTGGCGCTGCGGGCGCGCTATGACGACTTCAATGAGTCGGTCGCCGGCGTGGCGGTATCGCGCAACGGCAACGTGCCTACCGACGTGCCCGAACGCGTGGCCAATGCCTGGATCAGCTGGAAGTTCGCGCCGCAATGGACGGCCAGCGCTGGCGTGCGCTACGTAGGCAAACGCTACGCCGACGCGGCCAACCGGCTGGAAATGGCAGGCTACACCACGACCAATCTGGCGCTGCAATGGGAGCCACGGCGCGATCTGAGCCTGGCGCTGCGGGCCTTCAACGTGTTCGATCGCCAGTACGCCGAAACCGCCTACTACAACCAGACGCAGTGGCTGCTGGGCGAAGGCCGGCGGGTCGAGCTCAGCGCCAACTACCGCTTCTGAGCGGCGGCGGGCCAAGCCCCGCGTGTACAATGCGACCGCCGCTTCTGCAACGGAGGCGGCGGTCGCCATAGTGGCGACTCCCCGTTGGACCCGGCTTGCCGGGTGGCTCGGCCGGGCGCCTATCCCCCGGACAACTCCAAGCGATTCCGGGTGCGCACCGGCACTCTCCGCATCCCCTCTTGAATGGGGCGCCGCCCGACGCTTGCTGACCTCAGGTTAGCCAACCCATGTCTTTCTTCTCCAAGCTTCATCGCGAATGGATGTCCAATCCGCGCGCCGATATCCTGGCGGGCGTGCTGGTCGCGCTTGCCCTGATCCCCGAAGCGATTGGTTTCTCTATCATCGCGGGCGTGGATCCCAGCGTGGGCCTGTACGCTTCCTTTTCCATTGCCGTCATCATCGCGTTCACAGGCGGACGGCCCGGCATGATCTCGGCGGCCACCGCGGCCATCGCGGTGCTGGTCGTGCCGTTGGTGCGCGACCACGGGATTGGATATTTGTTCGCGGCCTCCGTGCTGATGGGCGTCTTTCAGATCGCCGCCGGCTTCCTGCGGCTGGACCTGCTGATGCAGTACGTGTCGCGCTCGGTCGTGACGGGCTTCGTCAACGCGCTGGCCATCCTGATCTTCATGGCGCAATTGCCCCATCTGATGGGCGTGACCTGGGTTACCTACGCAATGATCGCCGCCGCGCTTGCCATCATCTACCTGCTGCCGCGCCTGACCACGGCAGTGCCTTCGCCGCTGGTGGCGATCATCGCCATGACGGCCGTGTCCCTCTATGCCGGCCTTGACGTCGCCACGGTGGGCGACATGGGCAAGCTGCCGTCCGCCCTGCCGTTCTTCCAGATCCCGGATGTGCCGTTCACGCTGGACACGCTGCGCATCATCCTGCCCTATTCGTTGACGATGGCGGCCGTGGGCCTGCTGGAATCGATGATGACCGCGCAGATTGTTGACGACATGACCGATACGGCCAGCGACAAGCGCCGCGAATGCAAGGGCCAGGGCATCGCCAATATCGTCACGGGGTTCCTGGGCGGCATGGGCGGCTGCGCCATGATCGGCCAGTCGGTCATTAACGTCAGGTCGGGTGGCCGGACGCGCCTGTCGACGCTCGTGGCAGGCGCTTTCCTATTGTTCCTGATCGTGGCGCTGGGTCCGTTGGTAGCGCGCATCCCGATGCCGGCGCTGGTCGCGGTGATGATCATGGTGTCGATCGGCACCTTCCACTGGCAGTCGTTCCCCAATCTGCGATCGCACCCCTGGCAATCGTCGGTGGTAATGCTGGCCACGGTCCTGGTCGTCGTCTGGACGCACGATCTGGCGCGCGGCGTGCTGACTGGCGTGGTGCTAAGCGGCCTGTTCTTCGCGGGCAAGGTTCGCGCCCTGATGACGGTGACCGCCAGTCTGTCCGCCGATGGCGCGACGCGCACATACCGGTATGCTGGCCAGGTGTTCTTCGCCTCGGCCGGACGCTTTGCCGCGGCCATCGACTTTCACGAGGCGGTCGATATGGTGGTGATCGACGTGTCCGACGCGCATTTCTGGGACATTTCCGCCGTCGACGCCCTACATAAGACCGTTGCCAAACTGCGCCGTGCCGGCCTGGCCGTGGACGTCGTCGGCTTGAATGACGCCAGCGCCACCTTGATCGGCAAGCACGCCACCGACGCCCCGCACTAGGGGCTGAGCAGGTCCGACAAGGCGTTGCCCAAGTCCTTCACGGCCCCGGTCACGCCTGCGGCCGCGCCTTCCGCCCCGACGCCGATGGCGTGACCGAAGCCTTGCGCCACCTGCGCCGCAAAGCCTCGCTGGACCGAGAACCTGGGGTTATCCAGGCTACCCTGAAGCTTGAAATCGAAGCGCACCGCGCCTTGCTTGTCTTTCATGGCTGCCAGCACCGCCTTGCGCGGTAATGAAAACAGCAGGCCGTCGCCGCTGAACGTCAGGCCGCGCAGCGCGACCGTGCCCGCGGCCTGCAACTCGCGGTCCGCGATGTGCGTATTCATATCCAGATCCATCGCCCCGCCCGTGAGCGACGCCGCGTCCTTTTCCGATAGGTAGGGTGCGGCGTGCCGGATATCCATGTTGCGCACCGCCACCTTCATGTCGGCGTCCGTGCCTCCGACTTGCAGCCAGCCCTGCGCGCGCACGGTCGCCTGGCCGTTGCGGTTATCTTCCAAGCTGCCGCTGAACGTCATATCGCTATGCGCGCCGTCGCCGGGCAGGGACACCGGCTTTAACCGGGCCTGCACGTTATTGAACGGGATGCGATGCGGGGGCTTCGCCACCACGGCGTCCTCGAAATCCAGGCGACCGTCGCGCAGGATCAGGTCCGTGATGCGGATCGTCCGGTCGCCGCGCGGTTTGGCGTCGCCGCCGGCACCGGCATGCAGCGCCGCCTGCAAGGCGGGCGCGATCTTCAATTCGCCATCGGCCCCGCGTACCACCGCAAAATCGAAGCCCTCGATCTCGACGGAATTGAAAACCGTTTCACGGCGCAGAAACGCCGACCACTCCGGCTCCAGCACGATGCGTTTGGCGCGTGCGCCCGCTTGTCCCGATGCCCCCGGCACGTTGACATCGGTCAGCACCACTTGCCGCCACCCCACCCTCACGTCGCTCACTTGCCCGCGCGGCCCCAGCATGTTTGACACTCGCTGTTCCACGATGCGGGTGACGGCAAAGGCCAGCACTCCGGCCAACGCCGCAAGGATAAGCAGTACGGCAATAGTGGTGCCCAGGGCCGATCCCCGGCGCGGCGCGACTGCGTTCAAGCTCATTGCGGTTCCAGGTTGGGGGTGCCGACGATGAAGGGAATGGTCGGCGATACGGGCCCATTATTCAATGGACGAAATGGATGATGGCGGCTTATCCCCTTACGCAAACAGCCCCGTCCACGCCGTCTGTAGGCGGGAACGGGGCTGTCGGGCGTCGCGCTTCCGGCTTCCGGACTCAATGCGCGATCGCGGGGTCAGCGTTGCGTCTTATTTTGCTGGCCGGGCTGTTGGCCCTGCTGGCTTTGGCCTTTATCGGCTTGCTGTCCCGATTGGCCTGGTTGCTGGCCAGGGGACTGATTGCGGTCCCGGGGGCTTTCCTGGGATTGCTGCTTTTGCGGCTGCTTTTGCTGGTCCGGCTGATTCTGGTTAGGCATTACAAGTCTCCTGATAGGCGGAAAAGACTCCGCTGGATCAGGTGTAGCAACTGACGTGCCCAAACGCCGCGCCCGGGGCGCGTAAGACGGGACAGATCAATGCCCCCGTTTCCAGACCGGTAAGTCCGAGCCATGTTGGAAGAAACTGCCGTCTAGCAGCGCCCGAATCCGCTACTGCGCTACTGCGCCGTGGCGCGGACGGGAAAAGCAGGTTCGGCGTCGGAGACGCTGTCGAAGGCCTCGATCCAGGATGAGGCGTAATTGGCGGGTGCGGCCAAAGGTTCACCGCCATCGCGCTGCGTGCGCAGCCGCAACATCAATGCGTCCAACGGCATCGGGCGCCCCAGCGCGAAGCCCTGCCCGTAACGGCACCCGGCCGCCCGCAGCGCGGGGATATCGGCCACGTTTTCCACCCCTTCGGCCACCACGCGCCAGCCCAGGCGGGTGGCCAGTTCGGCGGCGGTGCGCAGCACTTCGAACGCCACGGCGCTGCGCCGCATGCGCGTTACGAAATACTGGTCGATCTTCACTTCCGACAAGGGAATGGCCGACAAGAGTTTCAGCGACGCATGGCCGGTGCCGAAGTCGTCCAGGCTGACCTCGCATCCCGCGTCTTCCAGCTTCATCAGCGACGCGCGCAGCACGTCAAGTTCGCGGATGGGCTGGTCTTCGGTCAGTTCAACGCGCACCAACGAGGCCGGCAGCTCGGCGGTGTAGATGAGATCCAGCAGAAAATCCACGGCGCGTTCGTCAGACAGCGTCGTCGCGGGCGCGTTGATGGCGATCGGCACCGCGATACCCGCGCGCCGCATCGTCAATAGAATGTCGATCACCCGCAGGCAGACCCGCTCGAACAGCAGTTTGTCCAAGCCCATGCGGTTGATCGCGGGAATGAACTCGGCAGGCATGACAATGCCCAGGCGCGGATGCTGCCATCGCGCCAAGGCTTCGGCCGCTACGATCCTGCCTGTCATCAGATCCACCTGCGGTTGCAACAATATCCGCAGGCCATCTTTTCCTGCCACCATGGCCGCAACTTCTTCGTCGCTGACCACCGAGCTTGTGGAAGCCTCGTGATTGGGCGTCATGTCTACGCTCCTCGCGTGCCTCTGGGTAAGGCCTGCGCTGTCCGGGCGCAGATAGAAGCACATTGGGACATGAGTATTCACTATCGGCTTGCCGCTATGGCGCCGGCCATCAATTCCGGCACACTGAACCGCCAATTGTTTTTGTATGCGATTTCGCGCAATTGTTCCAAGCAATTTTGCACCTAAAGAGGCGGTAAAGTCACATAAATGAAACTATATGTGTACACCCATTCGAATTCATGGATCCGACATCCCGTGGACAGCGCGCACGGCGCCGCAAAATCGGCCTTGTCGACATGGTAGGGTTTGCGTCTTTCGGCTCCCGAGCGCCCGTGCGGTCCCATGAATAGCGTGACGAACCTGCTTTCCCGTTGGCGCGCGTCCCTGCGCAACATCCTGTGGCTGGACGCCTTGCAAGCCGCCGCGATCAGCGCGGCGCCTGTCATCCTGGCCGTGCTTGCGCACGAGCCCCGGTTGGGATGGACCGCGATCGCCGCGTTCTGGGCCTGCTTCGGCGACCCCGGCGGCCCCTTGCGCCAGCGTGCCGGTTCCATGCTGGCGCTGGGCCTGATCGGCGCCCTGTTCTGCTTCCTGGCCAGCGCAAGCGCCGGGCATCTATGGCTATTGCTGCCCCTGACCTTCCTCTGCTGCACCTTCGGCGGCCTGTTGCGTGTGCTGGGTCCGGCAGCGGCCATCGTAGGCACGCTGTTGTCCGCCGGTTTCGTCGTGGCCGCCGAACTGCCGGCCCCGACGCTGGCCGAAAGCCTCTGGTACACCTTGTTCTTCCTGGCAGGCGCCGTCTGGGCCATCTTGATGACTGCGCTGGTTTGGCGCCGACGGCCCTGGAAAGACGCCACACACGCGGTGGCCCATTGCTACCGAGGGTTGGCCGATTTCGCCGACGCGTTGGCGCGCATGTATTCGGGCCTGACGCCGGCGGCCCGTCCGGAAGCCTGGACCGCCGTCACCAAACCACAGCGCAGCGCCCAGCGCGCCGCCCTGGAATCTGCCCGGGTCCGTATCCGCGAAGTGCAGGACACCCGGCCGTCGCGCCGCGCCCGCGGGAATCAACTGACGTATCTGCTGGACAGCGCCGAAGACAGCTTCATCGCGCTGGTCGCCTGCGCCGACCTGCTGGAATCCCATGCACCGCAATGGCTGGGCCGTAGCGCCGGCGCGCACCTGTCGCATGCGCTGCACCGGTATGCCAGCGTCTGCAATGCTATCGCCAGCACCTCAAACGTCAACGACCCCAAACAGGCCGAATGCCTGCGCGAGCGCCTGGCGCACTTCGCCGCGGGGCTGCATGACCTGCGTGGCGGCGCGATGGCCTATGCGCCCGATCTGGCCACCATGGTGCCCGTGCTGGACCGCCTGCTGCATACGGCGCAAGCGGTCATGCAGGCCTTGTTCGATCAGAGCGGCGCGCCCAGCGCGCCCGTGCAGCAGCGCCACGCGGCGTCCCGCGCGCGGCAGGCCTGGCGCGCGCTGCGGCAGAACCTGAGCGTGGAGTCCGATGCCTTTCGCCACGCGTTGCGGGTGGGCGTGGGCGCCACCATCGCCGTGGCCTTGTCCAAGACGTTCGCCGTCAACCACGGCTATTGGATGTCGCTGACCCTGGTATTCATCCTTCAGCCCTATTTCGCGACCACCTGGCAACGCACCCTCGAACGCGTGACGGGCAGCGTGGCCGGCGCCATCGGCGCATCCCTGCTGGGCTTGCTGTTGAGCACGCCGCTGTCCGTCGCGCTGGCGGTGCTGCCCATCGCGCTGGGCACCTTCGCCGCGCGCACCATCCACTACGCGCTCTTCACATTTTTCCTGACGTCCCAGTTCGTGCTGGTCAGCCATATCCAGCAGCCGGAAATCTACGAGCCCACGCTGGCCGCGTTGCGCGCCTTCAATAGCGTGCTGGGCGGCATCCTGGCGCTGCTGGTGGGTTTTCTGGTGTGGCCGGAAAAAGAACCGCGGCAATTGGCCGGCGCCCTGACGCGGGCGCTGGACCGCCACGCGGCTTATGCGCTGGCGCTGATCCGGCAAAAAAGCGGTGCGGCGCCCGACGCGGACGACGACGCCATCGTCGCCTTGCGGCGCCAGGCCTGCCTGTCGGCCGATAACGCCGAAGCGTCTTTGCAGCGTCTACAGCAGAATCCCGTGCACCGCGAACGCAACGTCGACACTGCGGTGAACCTGCTGAACGCCATGCGGCGCATCACCGCCGCCGGAACGGTGCTGGAAATCCAGCCCGCCCTGCCGGCACAGGCGCCCGCCGCCGGGGCGCTGGGCGACTACGGCCGGGTGCTGGCCCACGCCCTGCACCCTCAGGACGACGCGCCAGACCTCCCGTCGCGCCCCTGGGCCGTGCCGGCCGCTATCGTGGCGGCCGCCCCAGCCTTGGCGGATCCGCTGGACCGCATCGCCCAGCAGGCGCGGCAGGTCCGCCAATTGCGCGACCGCATCGAGAAAGATCCGCCTCGGTAAGCCGCAACGGCGCGTCGCCCGCCGGCTTTGCGCGGTCGACGGGTATCTGAACACGGCTTGACGCGCATCAAGGGGCCGCCTTGCCGAAAGCGCAACCATGTAGCGATGGGACGCTTACTAAGGAGACCCGCATGTATCGCCGCATTGCCGTACACCTTGACCATGGATTCGACTGCAAGCGCCGCACCGAGCTGGCGCTGTCGCTGGCCAAGCGCCACCAGGCCGAACTCGTTGGCGTCTATGCCAGCGCCGCGCCGCCCCAGTACTACTACGGCGAATCCGTATTGATGTCCCGCACGCTCAATGTCATGAAGGAATTGCAAGCGCAGAACCGCGCCGCGGTGCAGAACGCATTCCTGGAAGCGGCGGCCAAGGCCGACGTTCCCGCCGTCGTGCGGGCCGGGGAAACCGCGCCCAGCGTCTGCGTCGCCTTGCACGCCCGCACGAGCGATCTCGTCATCGTCAGCCAGTTCAACCGCGACGACATCGAAGCCGCGCACGAAGCCGAATTCGTCGAACAAATGCTCCTGACCGCCGGACGTCCCGTGCTGGTGCTGCCGTCCAGTGGCCATTTCCCCGTCGTGGGAGAGCGCGTGCTGTTCTGCTGGGACGGCAGCCGCGAAGCCGCCCGCGCCTTGGGCGACGCCATGCCGGCGCTGCGCCTTGCCACCCAGCTGATCGCCCTGACCATGGATGAAGGCGCGGCCTCGCAGAAAGGCGACGCCGTGCCCTTCGAAGACCTGGCCACGTATTGCGTCGCGCAAGGCACGCCCGCGCCGGATCACGTGCGCCGCGACATCAAGGGCGTCGGCGTCGGCAGCACCATCTTGAATGCCGCCGCCGACCATAGCGTCGACATGATCGTGATGGGCGCCTACGGGCACAGCAAGTTGCGCCAATGGGCAATGGGCGGCGCCACCGCGTCCATCCTGAAAAGCATGACCGTGCCGATCATGTTTTCGCACTAAGCACGGCTAAGCCGCTTCAGCCTGCGCGTCCAGCACGGGCGTCAGCACCGGCTTGCCGCCGAAATGCGCCGTGGCGTTCTGCAGGAACAACGCCACGGTGGCCGCCACCGCTTCCGGAGAACGGCCCGCGCTGTGCGGCGTCAGCACCACGTTGCCCAGCTGCTTGAGTGCGTCGGGAACATGGGGTTCGCCGTCCACCACATCCAACCCCGCGCCAGCGATGCGCTTTTCAGCCAGCGCGGCGATCAGCGCGACGGTATCCACCACGCTGCCCCGCGCGATGTTCACCAGATAGCCAGTCGGACCCAGCGCGTCCAGCACGTCGGCGTTCACCAAATGCCGGGTGCCGGCGCCGCCCGGCGTGGCGACCACCAGGAAGTCGGACGCCGCCGCCAGGGCGCGCGGACTGTCGAAATAGGTGTAGCCGGAGTCGGGCCGGGCTCGTCGGTTGTAGTACCCCACGCTCATGCCGAACCCATTGGCCCCGCGCTTGGCGATTTCAAGCCCGATGGTGCCCAGTCCAAGAATGCCCAGACGCTTGCCCGTCACTTGCGGCCCCATGAAGCCGCTCCAGTGCCCTTGCCGCACCCAGGCATCGGCCTGCGGCAGATGACGGGCGGCGCCCAGCAGCAGCGCCATTGCGTGGTCGGCCACGGATACGGCGTTGGCGCCCGGGCCGTTCGTAACGATGATGCCGCGCGCTGCTGCGGCGGCCAGATCAATGTTCTCGTAACCGACGCCCAGCGAACAGACCAGTTCAAGCTTGGGCAGCGCGGCCATTTCATCGGCGCGGAACCCCGTTGCGCCGCGCGTCAGCACGACGCGAATCTCGGCGCCGTGGTCTTGGATGGCTTGTGCCCGGGCTTGCGCGGTGGGCGCATACAGGATGTGAAAGCCGCGCGCTTGGATCTCGGGTAGGAAATCCTGCACGCTGTCGATCAAAATCAATAAGGGAATGGTCATATTGGCGTCGCGGGTTAAGCGGAAGTCTGCGAAAAGGCGGGGAAATATTACGCCCCGCCTTGCCCCCGACGCTACCGTTCGTCCAGCGGACGACCATTCCTTGCGAAGACGGCCGGCTTGCGCGGTTTGGCGCTCAGCCGGCCGTCAGCTTTTATAGCCGCCCCGTCAGCAACATCACGATCAATACGATCACGACAATACCAAGCAGGCCGCTGGGGTAATAGCCCCAGCCCTTGCTGTGCGGCCAGGCCGGCACGGCCCCGATAAGCAGCAAGATCAGAATGATCAGCAAAATGGTCGACATGATGACTCCTCGTCGTTATTGATTCGATTTTTCCGGCGACACGCGGGCATCAGCGTTTCGGGGGATCTATTTCTTTGACTGGCGGCGACAACGGCGGCAGGTCCACTTCCGGCTCATCGGTGTCGGGCTCCACCGGCAGGTCCCCCGGCGGCGATCCGGGCGGAATCGGGTCGGGTTTGGGCGGCACGTGTAGCTGCAGTGTGGCTTGCATGGCACTCTCCTTGACAGATCCTTGCCGGTCCGGGGAATAGCCCCGGCCGGAACGATCGTTTCGCTGATGTTGTTGCTGTCGACGGCCTCAGCAAGCGCCGTGCCCGCGCCGCTTGACCGCTTGGCGTCCGCGTGGTCAGGCACGCCGCTTGCTAGGTGCCAACGCCGTTGGAGACAGCATGGACGCCGCCCCCGCTTCGCCGCCCGAACCCGCAGCGCTGGTCTACGTGGACGACACGCAGCCGGGCTATCGCCGGGTGCGCGTGAATGGCAGCGCGTTCCACTATCTGGATACGCGCGGCAAACGCATCACGGACGCCGCCGAAATTGCCCGCATCCACGCGCTGGTGATCCCGCCTGCGTATGAAGATGTCTGGATCTGCCCACTGGCTGAGGGGCATTTGCAGGCTACCGGCCGCGACGCCCGGGGCCGCAAGCAATATCGCTATCACCCCGACTGGGCGGCATTGCGCGACGCGGACAAATATCAGAACCTGCTGGCGTTCGGCCAAGCCCTGCCCCGTATCCGCCGGCAAGTGGCCCGGGATATGCGGGCGCCCGGATTGGCCCAGGAAAAGGTGATCGCCACCTTGGTGCGGCTGCTGGAGACGACGCTGATCCGCATTGGCGCGCGCGAATACGCCAGATCGAACAAGTCGTATGGCCTGACGACGTTGAAACGGCGGCATGCGACCGTTACGGGCGGAGGTTTTCGCTTTCGCTTCCAAGGCAAAAGCGGCGTGCCCCACGACGTCACGGTAAAAGACCGCCGCGTGGCCCGCATCATCAAGCGCTGCCTGGAAATTCCGGGCCAGCAGTTGTTTCAATATCTCGATGAAAACGGCGGCAAACACCCCGTGGACTCCGGCGCGGTCAATGCCTATCTGCGCGCCGCTGGCGGAGGCGATTTCACCGCCAAGCACTACCGCACATGGGCGGGGTCGGTGCTGGCATACGCCGCGCTGCAAGCACGCCCCGTCGAGAACGAAGCGCAGGCCCGGCAGGCCGTGGTGGACGTGATCAAGCAAGTCTCGCAGCGCTTGGCCAACACGCCCGCCGTGTGCCGCGCCTGCTATGTACACCCCGCCGTGCTGGATACCTATCTGGCGGGCGCCTTGCCGCCAAAGGCGCGAGCCCCGGACGCGCCGCGCGGCTTGCACGCGGACGAACGGCGCCTGCTGGCTTTCCTGCGTGCCCAGCCGGGCAACGACGACGGGCGCGTTGGCCCGGGTCGATCAAAGAATGGATGAGCGGGCGTTCTTCGCGCGCGGCTGCGGCGCGGCGCCGTCGGCCCAGTTCGATTCCGTTTGATTGTCAACGACCGCGCGCTTATCACGCGCCGCTTCGTCCGGCGTCGAGTCGTCTGGTTTCACCGGTTGTTTCGGCACATCGACGGGGCCCCGCGGCGGCAGTATCTTAGCGTTGTCCTGCGCGCCGGTTTGGGCGGTTTTGTCCGCCGGGCCGGATGCGGCGGCGGTCGATCGGGAACGGGTTTTCATGGGTATCTCCTGCCAAGTTCCGAATTTCCATCCTACGGCCGTCAATCGGGATAAAGCACTGTCAGTACCTTCAAATTGCAAGCGGATGTGCCCGGTGCGGCCGCGCCTGCCTTCGTTGACCGCCACGGGAACTCACAAGGAGATGCAATGCGAGACCCAAACTTCGAGCAATGTGTGCAAGCCTGCTATGAATGCGCGGTGGCTTGCGACCAATGCGCCGCGGCCAGCCTGGACATCAACGCGGCCCGGATGAAGCGCTGCATCAGCCTGGCCACCGATTGCGCCAGCGTGTGCCGGCTGTGTGCGGCCATGCTGGCGCGCAACGGCGAATTTTCTACCGCGCTATGTACTTTGTGCGCGCTGGTTTGCGATGCGTGCGCCCGCGCTTGCACGCCGCACCAGGACATAGAGCATTGCCAGGTCTGCGCCGGCGCCTGCCTCGCCTGCACGCTGGCCTGCCAAGACATGCTCGAGGCCTAGCGCCCCGACACGCCGCGCAGCCGCACGGGCCGGTCTGCGATGGCGGATTTTCCGCCCGACTGCCAGGAGCTTTCAGATGGCCTCTACGAACACCCCTCTGCCTTCCGACTTTCCCGAGAACGGCCCGGACAGTCGTGGGTCGCGCCGGCGCGCGCGCCATCCGGAAAGTTGGATCGATGAAATCGAGGCAACGTTGCGCGACGCCGATCCCACCACGGACCTGGACGCACTGAAGACGCGTTTGTCTGAGCAGTTGACGGCCACACGGCGCAGCTTGCGGGACGCCTCCGAGAATGCCGGTGACCTGATGCGCGAAACGCTCGACTGCACCGAGGAATACATTCACGCGCGGCCGTGGCAGGCTATCGGGCTGGTTGCCGGCGCAGCTTTTCTTTTCGGCGTCGTCGTGGGGCGCCAATAACCACGCCAGCCGGGGTAACGGCTAGGTAACGGCCGGGCATCAGCCCGGCTTTTTTTCGCGCTGTCGTCGGGATCGCCGTCAGCCGCTTGCGTCTAGTCCTCCTGTGCCAGGAACAGCATTTGCGTCCTTTGGCCGCAACGCGCCTTCCGCGCCTGACCCAAGGAGCCTTCCATGAGCAAGCCCAGCAACGCCGGTACGGGTGACCGTCCACACCCCACGCCCCCCATGCCGGACCAACACCTAGAGAAACCCGGCAACGAAGCCGACATGGAGCTCAAGCCCCAGTACCAGGCCCCGGGGTATCGGGGCAGCGCCAAGCTGCAAGACATGGCAGCCATCGTCACCGGCGGCGACTCCGGCATCGGACGCGCCGTCAGCGTGCTGTTCGCGCGCGAAGGCGCCGACGTCGCCGTCGTGTATTTGAACGAGCATGAAGACGCCGAAGACACCCGGCGCGCGGTGGAAGCCGAAGGCCGTCGTTGCCTGCTGATCGCCGGAGACGTGCGCGAAGCCGCGTTCTGCAAGGATGCCGTGGCCCAGACGGTAAAAGCCTTCGGCAAACTGGATGTGCTGGTCAACAACGCGGCGTATCAGCAGCACACCGAATCGTTGACGGACATCAGCGACGAAAAGTGGGATAAGACACTGCGCACCAACATCACCGCCTACTTCTACATGGCCCGGGCTGCCCTGCCGCATCTGAAGTCGGGCGCGTCCATCATCAATACCGGGTCGGTAACCGGCCTGCGAGGTAGCGCCAAATTGCTGGACTACTCCTCTACCAAGGGCGCCATCCACGCCTTCACCCGCTCGCTGGCCGGGAACCTGGCCAGCCAGGGCATCCGCGTGAACGCCGTGGCGCCCGGCCCTGTCTGGACGCCGCTGAATCCGGCGGATCAAAGTCCGGAGGCGATCAAGGAATTCGGCAAGCAGACCGACCTGGGACGGCCGGCGCAACCGGAAGAGATCTCGCCCGCCTACGTTTTTCTGGCGTCCCCGGCATGCGCAAGCTACATCACCGGGATTGTGTTGCCCATCACGGGCAGCGCGGGCGATTGAACCTTCAAACCTGGGAAGCGGGCGCCTCTACCCGCTCGGGCGGCGTCAAGGGGTCGAAATCCTGCCATTTTCCGTTCTGCCATCGGCCCTGCGCCCGTTCGATGTCGCGCCCACCCGTTTCCCGCAATACCTGGCGAGCAAGCGCCTCCTTGTCCGCCGGCACATGCAGCGCCAGCATTACGCCGGCCGCGCGCACGGTCGGATGCTCCTCAGGTTCGCCGGGCGTAGCTTTGGCCCTACGCTTGTCCCGCCCCACGATCCACAGCGCGCCGGCCAACGCGCCCAGGTATGCCCCCACGCCAGCGGCCGCGATAACAATCAGGATCGGCGCCGCCATGCGCGCTGCGATGAAGCCGCCCAATAGCGCGAACAGCAGACCCAGGGCGGACGCGCCCGCCACCGCTCCCAGATGGCCGCCCTTGGCGTCGGGATCCGCCACGCGGTCGCCTCCTAATGGAAATCGAGCGTGCCCGCCCGCCGTGTTGATGTAGAAGGTGTGCACGTCCTCTTCGGTGAAACCTTCAGTAAAGAGTTTCTGCGCGGCCACGGCGGCTTGGTCGAATGTCTGGAAGCGTGCGGCAACAATCAACGACATGACGATCTCCCGGAAAGGATGTGTCGCCGGGTGCAGCAACTGGCATGCCCGTCCGCATACGGCACGCCGCTTGCTGTCGGAGCTGCGCAAGCCGCCTTGCCATGCCCTTCGAACCCTGCACGGAGACCGCCATGCCCCGCCCCCCTGCCCCTGATTTCCCCGATCTGGACGATACCGGCCGCCCCGATCTGGGACCGAGCGATTCCTCTGATTCCGCCAGCGACTTACCCCCCGGCATGGCCCATTCCGACAGCGATTCGCAGGCGACCGGTGAACGTGAAAGCGTTGAGCCCGACCCGCGCGACGACGACGGCAGCGATATCGCACCGGACCGCGTGACCGGGGCCGATGAAGCCGGCCTATCCCGTTCGGCGCCCAATCCGGAGCGCAATGGTGGTTGAGCCCGCCCCTTCGCAGTTGCCCCCGCCCTTGCACCCTGCCGGCTTCGGCCCCGGCGCGGCGGCGCCTGAAGACGCCAACAGCCTGCCCATCGAGAATGGAGTTTTTTCCATCCTTGAAGCAGAAACTGCCGCAAGTGCCGAACCGCGCGGCCGCGATCTGTCATGGCTGGATTGGGTGGCGCTGATTGCCGTAGTGGCGGGCGGCTTGAACTGCGGCTTGATCGCCGCCGTCAACCTGGACGTGTTCGCGAAGATCCTGCCGCACGCCGCCGCGACCCGCGCCGTCCAAGGGCTGATTGGGCTAGCGGCACTGCATTGCGTCGTGCTGCTCTTCAAATGGGGTGACGGCGCCGACTAGGGCGCCAACCGCCCTATTTTCCGCCGGGACGCTTGCCGGGATACTGCCCGCCTTCTTCAAACTCCGGTCCCTTGGTGTTGGGCTTCTTGTCCGCTGGCCGTTTCGCTGCCGGCGGCTGCTTGCCAAAGCCGGGCTGGTCTGCGCCGAACTGGCCGCTGCGACGGGCCGCCTCGACCTCGTCGTTCGGGGTGTTCGCCTCGGGCTTGGCCTTCTCTTGCTCGGGTTGCTTCATCTTGCTCTCCGCATAACCGTGGGGAACGCTTGACGCGCAAGCGGCGTTCCCGAGCGCGTGCCGGGAACGCCGCTTGCTTGCTAGCGGTTGCAGGTCCGGTTAACGCCGGACCCCTCACCCAAAGGAGTTAGCCATGAATCTGTCCAGAACCGTTTGCCCCGCTATCGCCCTGTGCCTGTCCGCCCTGGCGTTCCAGGCCTCCGCGCAAACGACTTCCGTGCGCAGCAGCGACCAGATCGACAACCAATATAAGATGGACAAGAAAGCATGCGACGGAATGAAGGGCAACCAGAAGGACGTGTGTCAGCAGCAGGCCGAAGCCACGCGCGACAAGGCGAAAGCAGACGCCAAGGCGGGCAAGGAAAAGGCGGAAGCCAGCCATGACGCCGCCAAGACGCGCAACGACGCCGACTACAAGGTGGGCAAGGAAAAATGCGACGCCATGTCGGGTAACGCCAAGGACGCCTGCCTGGCAGAGCTGAAGACGCGCCACGGCAAGTAAGCCGGCGCCGCCCCCGCGCCCGGCCCGGGGCGGCGCTCAGGTTGCGTCGCGCGCCTCGCTTGATCCGTCTTCGCCTGGCAGAACATAGCCGGCAGCCGCGTACTCCTCAAGCCGGTTGTAAAGCGTCTTGGGGCTGATGCCCAGCATCGCGGCGGTCTGCTTCTTTACGCCGTTGCAGCGGGCAAGCGTTGCCAGGATCAGGCGCCGGTCGGCTTCGGCCAGCGTTTCCCCAACGGGCACGCTGACCTGGCTGGTCGGGGCATCGCCGCTTGGCGAAACATGCGGCGCCAGCATATCGGCATTCAGGACATCGCCGTCAGCCATGATGAAGGCGCGACGCACGAAGTTCTTGAGCTCGCGCACATTGCCCGGCCAGTCGTACTGCGCCAAGGCTTCGGCGGCCTGCGGCGAAAATACCTTGTTTTTGCCGGTCTCCTGGTTCTGCGCCTGCAAGAACCGCTGCGCCAGGAACAGGATGTCGTCGCCGCGTTCCCGCAGCGGCGGCAGTTCGATGGGAAACACGCTTAGCCGGTAGTACAGGTCTTCGCGCAGCTTTCCGTCTTGCACCGCCTGTTCCGGATTGCGGTTGGTGGCGGCGACGATGCGGATGTCGCAGCCGATTTCGCGGTTGGTCCCGACCCGCATGAATTGCCCGGTCTCAAGCACCCGCAGCAATTTCACCTGCAGGTCCAACGGCATCTCGGTAACCTCGTCCAGGAACAGGGTGCCGCCATCGGCGCGTTCAAAATAGCCTTTGTGCTGGCGGTCGGCGCCGGTGAAGCTGCCGCGCTCGTGGCCGAACATTTCGCTTTCGATCAGATTGGGGGAAATCGCGCCGCAATTGACAGCGATGAACGGCCGTTGACGGCGCGTGCTGAGTTCATGGATCGCATGGGCGGCCAGTTCTTTGCCAGTGCCGCTTTCACCGATCAGCAAGGTCGTGACGTTGGTGGGCGCTACGCGTCCGATCTGACGGTACAGTGCGGCCATGCATTCGGACGCGCCATAGAGCTTGCCGAAACGCCCAGCTTCCTCGAACGGCATGCCGGGAAGGTCTCCGCCCGCATTGGCCACCACGCGGCTCAGGATGCCGTTCAAGCGTTCCATGCAAATTGGCTTGACGAGAAAATCGGTCGCGCCCAGACGCAAGGCCTGGACGGCGTAGTCAACCGTGCCATGGCCCGTCATCACCACCACCTCGGCGCTGGCCGCGGCGACGTTCTTGAAGATGTCCATCCCGTTGCCACCCGGCAGCCGGACGTCGGTCAGCACCAGATCGGGCGCCTGCCGCTCAAGCTGTATCAGCGCGTCTTTGACGCTGGCCGCCACCGCCACCGAGAAACCGCTGTCGCGGCCCATCTCGGCAAGGGTTTCCCGTATCGCGTCGTCATCGTCGACGATCAGCAAATGAGGCATAGCTTCTCCGTATGGCGGTGCGCAGCCCGATGTCCGCGCCGCGCATTGACATGAAAACGAGAATAATCAGTCTGGCGGCGGCAGACGTAAACAATCGATACTGTCGACTAAAGTTTTCGAATACTTGCAACTGGTCGCATTCCTGCGCCGACCCGCCCACTACGATAAAAGTATCTTGACTAGGCCCGGCGGGCCGAGGTATCTGCACATGGCAAACCGCACCACCACCGGGCGCGAGGATGCAATTGCGTCCTCCGCCCCTCCGATGGACATGACCGGCCTGTCACCGGTGATGCAAAAATTGGGCACTCAGGTACGACTGGCTGCATCCACCGATGCCAGCGTCTTCATCGTGGGGGAAAGCGGCGCCGGCAAGGAAATCGTAGCGCGCGCGATCCATGACGGCAGCGAACGGCGGGGCCATCCCTTCGTCGCCGTGAATTGTGGCGCCATCAGTGGCACGTTGGCGCATGCCGAACTGTTCGGCCACGAGAAAGGCAGTTTCACCGGCGCGTTGGCCCAGAACGCCGGTTACTTCGAGTACGCCAGCGGCGGAACCCTGTTCCTGGACGAAGTCACGGAAATGCCGCCCGACATGCAAGTACATTTCTTGCGCGTCCTGGAAGCCGGGACGTATCAGCGTGTCGGCGGATCCGACCTGTTGCGCGCCAATGTTCGCATCATTTGCGCCAGTAACCGCGACCCCGCGGCCTCGGTCGCCGACGGCCGACTGCGTCAGGATTTCCTTCACCGGTTGCTGGTCATCCCGCTACGGGTGCCGCCGCTACGTGAACGCGGAAACGATGCCGTGATCCTGGCGCACCGGTTCCTGGATACGCTGAATGCCCAGCACCGCACACAGAAGACCTTTTCCAGGCAGATGCTGGACGCGATCCAACAGCATGACTGGCCCGGCAATGTGCGCGAACTGCGCAACGTGGTGCAGCGCGCGTTCATTCTGTCGGATGCGCAACTGAACACCGACCTGCTGACGCGCGCCCCCGCCCGTCAACGGCCGGAAATGCGCGACGGGGCGCTCAGCTTCCCGGTGGGCATGCCGCTGGGACGCGCGCAGCGCGAATTCATCCTGGCGACGCTGGCGCATCATGACGGCGACAAGCGCCTGGCCGCGGACACCTTGGGCGTCAGCCTGAAAACGCTCTACAACCGGCTGGACGTGTACGACAAGGAAGGCTTGGCGGACCGCTGAGCAGTTCTTACCGTCGGCTTGTAATAGCGCCTCCGCCCGCAGCCGCGCGCCTCCGGATACCCGCCCGCAAACCCACCTGGCACGGAGTTTGCTTGAGTATCAAGGATGCGCCGCCGTCCGGCGGCTCCCTGGCAAGGAGACTCGATTGGGCCACCCTACGCAAGAATTGCGCCTGCGCCAGCAGATGACGCTGGCGCCCCGGCTGCAACAGTCCGTCAAGCTGCTGCAAATGTCGGCGCTTGAATTCACGACCGCGGTGGAGCACGCGCTAGCCACCAATCCCTTTCTGGAAGACGGGGACGAGCAAGACGCCGATCCGGTGGAAATCGGGCCGGACGTCAAGCCCATCGGCCACGGCGACCCGGGCGATGCCCCGGCCGAGCCAGCCCCGACAACCGCTGCCGATGGCGACGAGCCGCCCCCGGATGCGCCCGCCTATTCGGGCGATTACCCCATGCCGTCGTCGGGCTCCGGCGAAGGCAAGGACCTGGGGCAATGGGCCAGCGCGTCGTTATCGATGCGGGAACGCCTGTGCATGGACCTGGGCAACTACCATTTGCAGCCACGCGACCGGCTGTTGGCCGAATTCATCATCGATGCGCTGGATGACGACGGCTATCTGCGTGTGCCGCTCGACAGCCTTTGTAGCGCGGATCGGCCCGAATTCAGTCCGCCTCCGGACGACGGGGAATGGACTGCGGCCCTGCGCCTGGTGCAGCAGCTGGATGCGCCGGGCCTGGCCGCGCGCGACCTGACGGAATGCCTGACGCTGCAATTGATGGCTGCCCGGGCGGTGGACGCCACTACCCGGGATCTGGCGCTGCGCATCGTGCGCGAGCACCTGGACCGCCTGGGAAAAAACGACTGCATCGGACTGCGCCGCGTGCTGGATTGCTCTGACGAGGCGCTACGCGACGCCTGCGCGTTGATCCGCAGCCTTGACCCCAAACCCGGCGCCCGCTATAGCGCGGAAGCCCCGGTGTACGTCGTACCGGACGTATTCGTGGACAAGTGGCACGCGCGTTGGCGCGTCTTGCCCAATCGCAATGCGATGCCGCAGGCGCGCTTGCACCGTACCTACGCCGACCTGTTCCGCCGCGCCCGCCTGGACGACCGCAGCCCCATGGCGCAGGAACTGCAAGAAGCGCGCTGGCTGGTGCGTAACGTGGAACAGCGCTACACGACGATCCAGCGTGTCGCCGAAGCCATCGTCAAGCGCCAGCAGACATTCTTCGAATATGGCGAGGTGGCGTTGCGCCCCTTGATGCTGCGCGAAGTTGCCGATGATCTGAACATGCACGAATCCACCGTGTCGCGCGCCACCGTGGGCAAATATATGGTGACGCCGCGCGGCGTGTTCGAATTCCGTCACTTCTTTTCCCGCGAGCTGGCGACGGAATCCGGCGGTTCGTGCTCGGCGGCCGCGGTGCGCGCGCTGATCAAGGAAATGGTGGATGCGGAAGACCCCGCCATGCCGTTGTCGGACGTCGCCCTGACTCAACAATTGGCGGCCAGCGGCATCCTGCTGGCGCGCCGCACCGTGTCGAAGTACCGGGGCCAACTGCGGGTGCCGCCCGCGGAACTGCGCCGCCAGCACTAAGCGCCGGTTCGACGCCACCGCGTCGGCAGCGGGTGTCACATAAAGAAGGCTTCCCGAGGGAAGCCTTCTTCGTTGCCGTCTGGCTAGCCGCGCTTACTTTGAACCGCCCGTGTTCGGGTATCCCGGAGGCGGCGCGGCGCCGCCCGCTGGCGTGCGCGGAACGTTATCGTTCGCTTCGCGCGGACGATTAGGCGTTTCATCGGAGTGTTTCTTGCCCGATGACATGCTGCCGCTATGTTGCGTCGACGGCGCCGTCGTGCCCGAAGGGGGCGTTGCATTAGGGGCAGGCGCCATCTGCCCCGGTGGCAACGGGCGGTTCGGCTGGGCGGCAGAGGAGTCGTTCGGCGTGGTAGATGGCGAGGTCGGCGTGGCCGACTGGGCCAGCGCCGCACCGGCGGACGTCAGGCCTGCCAGTAATACGAAAGCGCAAGTCATGGCACGGGTTTTCATAGTCGGGCTCCTTGGTTGGAAAGCAGGGACTTGTACGCAAGCCCCGTTCCCGTCCCCGCAGCCCCCCGCGTCGACCCGCCTGCGCCCCGCTTTCCCCCTGCCGCGCGCCTGGAAGGGCATTTTTTACCTGCCGTTGCAACACTGGCATTCTTGCCGCCTAGGCCGCCCCTCCGTCGCGCGCCTTGCGAGATTCGGCCAACATGCGCTGCACGCGTTCGCCCAGCGCGTCCAAGGAGAACGGCTTCACGATCAATTCCATCCCGTGCTCCAGGAAGCCGCGGTCATGCGCGGCGCTTTCGGCGTATCCGGTCATCATCAGCACCTTCAGCCCGGGATGGGCGGCCCGCGCGGCGTCCGCCAACTGGCGGCCGTTCAACGCCGGCAAGCCGACATCCGTCACCAGCAGGTCGATACCCGCAGTGCCCAGCACCAGTTCCAATCCGGCCTCGCCATCGGCTGCGGTCAGCACGTGCATGCCAAGATCAACCAGACACTCGCGCACCATGTCGCGCACATTGGCATCGTCTTCCACCAGCACCACGACGGACGGCTGTCCGACGCCCGATACCGGTTGCGCGGCCAACTCATGCCGCGCGGCGGCATCCGGCGCGCCGTCGTACCGAGGCAATAACAACTTGACCGTCGTGCCCTTGCCCACCTCGCTTTCCAGCGTGGCCACGCCGCCCGCCTGCTTGGCGAAGCCGTAGATCATGGACAGCCCCAGGCCGGTGCCTTCGCCCAGCGGCTTGGTAGTGAAGAAGGGATCGAACGCATGCGCCAGCACGTCGGGCGGCATGCCGCAACCTTCGTCCGTCACCGAAACCTGCACGAAATCCCCCGCATTCATGCCGGGAAACTGGCGCAACAGCACGGGATCCAATGACCGGTTTTGCGCGGCAACGGTCAAGGCCCCGCCATTGGGCATGGCGTCGCACGCGTTGATCACCAAATTCAGCATGGCGTTTTCAAACTGGTTCTTGTCGCATCGAACCGTCCACAACGCCGGATCCAGATCGAAAAGCAGGCGCACGCGTTCGCCGGTATAGCGGTGGAACAGGTCGGCCATCGACTGCAACGTAGTCGCCACGCTGAAGGGTTTCGGGTCGATCGGCTGGCGCCGCGAAAAGGTCAGCAGCCGTTGGGTCAGATGCGCGGCGCGATTGGCGGAATCCATTGCCACGTTGATGAAGCGTTCGGCCTGCGCCGGCGTGCCGGCGTCGAGTTTGCGCTTGACCAGGTACAAGGCGCCCGTGATGCCTTGAAGCATATTGTTGAAGTCGTGCGCGATGCCGCCGGTCAGGCGCCCCACCGCTTCCATTTTCTGCGATTGCCTCAACGCCTGCTCGGTCTCGCGCAGCATCTCGGCCTGCACCTTCAAATCGGTATCGTCACGGCCGGTCATGTACAGGCTGTCTTGCGACCACGACATGCTCCACGTAATCCAGCGATAGGCGCCGTCACGCCCCAGCAGCCGATTTTCCATATGCCGCACGGCTTGCGCCGGGTCGCTATGCGACGCCTGCGCCATCGCGGCGCGCGTGGCCGCCTGGTCGTCGGGGTGCACCAATTCGGCCAGCCCCATGGATAGAAATTGCTCGGGCCTCCACCCCAGGATCGGCCGCACTGCGGGATTGACACTGACGAAGCGCTCATGCGCGTCGACGACGGCAAGCAGTTCCGGAGACAGCCGCCAGATGCGGTCGCGTTCGGCGATGGCGTCTTCGACGCGCTGCTCCAGCGTGCGCGCGTACTGCGACCGCTCGACGGCGCCGCACATGCGCTCGGCCACTTCTTCGATAAAGGCCAGATCGCCGGCCTTGAGCCGGCTGCCCGCCTGTGGCCGCACCAGCAACGTGCCGCCATATCGGCCCCAGCGACGCATCGGCACCACGATCGCGGATGGCCGAACCTCGCCGTCCTGATCCGCCACCAGCGGCTGCAGTTGGGCGGTGCGGCCCTTACGCAGCGCAGCCTTCAGTTCTTCGCTCAGTGGATCGGGCACCAGCGGCTGCGCGTTGGCCCGTTCGCTCTCGGACCGCCAACAGGTCGATAGCGTCACCGCCGCGCCGTCGTCGCCCGACCAGTCCGCCACCGCCACAAGGCCAAGCGCCAGATGCTGGCCCAACCCCTCGCACGCGGCATATTCGATTTCGGACTGAAGGTGCAGCTCGCGCATGCGGTCGCCCAGCGCCAACAGGAAATTCTTGCGGTGCTGCCCTTCCCAAAGTTCGGTTTCAGCCGCCTTACGCGCCGTGACGTCCAGAAACAGCGCCATCATCCGGTCGGCGCCGTCTTTACGCGCCCGGGCCTCGTACCAGGCATGCTTGGGCCCGGGCACGGCGAATTCGAACTGCGCCGGTTCGCCCGTCTCCACCACCTGCGCAAAAGCGTCCATGATCTGGCTGGGCACGCCGGGGATCATTTCGCGCAGCGTATGGCCCAGCGTGTCGCCTTCCCGCATGCCGCTCTGGCGCTCGAAGGCCGGGTTCACCTCCAGAAAGCGGAAGTCCACGATACGACCCTCGCCGTCCCGCAACGCCTCGCTTAAAAAGAAGGCCTCTTGCATGCCCTCGAACATCGCGCGCCAGCGCGCGCCGCTATCGCGTAGCGCGGCGTCGGTCAGATGGCGCTCGATGGCCAGCGCGGCACTGCGCGTCACCAATGCGATGGCGTCGATATCGTCGGTGGATGGCGAGCGCACCGTGCTGTAGTAGTTGGAAAACACGCCCAGCAAGCGTCCGTCGGGCGCCTTGATCGGCGTCGACCAGCACGCCCGCAGGCCTTGTGACAACGCCAGATCTCGCCAGCGCTCCCAAATCGGGTGCGTGGCGATGTCGTCCACATACACAGCGGTTCCTGCATGCGCCGCCGCCCCCCAGGATGCCATCTGCGGTCCGATGGGCGTGCGCTGCACGGCCACATTGAATTCCGCCGGCAAGCTGGGCGCCGCGGCGTGCAGCAAGAACGTCCCGGTATCGTCGATCAAGGCGATCGCCGTGCGCAATCTCACGCTCGATTGCGCCTCGATGGCGTGCAACACATGCTCCAGGACATCCGGCAGCGGCATGCCTGCGGCAATGCGCTGCAGCATGATGCGTTCATCTTCCAGACGCGCCAGCGTATCCGTCCAAGGGAGCGCAACGCGATCCTGTTTCTTCAACATGTCTGCCCCTTTGCCAGTACGTACTGTATTGCGGGGCCCCGCCGCCTTGCCGAAACGCTCGGTAACGCGACGCTACCGTTCCTGCTCGAGGACAGGCTCGCCGTCCGGGCGTAAAGCGTCCAGGCGTAAAGCGTTCAGCGCTTCGGGCTTGTCGACCAGCACGCATTGCTTGCCGGTGCGGGCGCAATGATCTTTCACGCGCCAATAGGCGCCGTGGCTGACGCAGCCGGTCTGGCAAATGACCAGATCCGCCGCGATCAGGCTGGCTTCCAGCGTCGCGCCGTCTGCATCGCCCTCGCCGCTGTGCCCCAGGTACCGGCCGCCGGCAAGTTCGACGACCTTGCGCGTCAGCATCAGCGCCAGCGCGTCTTCGCCGACGCACAGCACCGATTTTTCGCGCAATGCCACTGCCATGACGGCCGGCTGGAGGGCGACGGGCTCGGCGACCCGTTCCACCGGGCGTGCCCTGCCCTGGCTGGCGCGGTCCTGCCAGGCCAGCCGCTCGCGCATGAGGCATTGAATGCGTTCCATCAGCTGCGTGACCCGGCGCGCCAGCGCCACCCGCTTGGGCAATCCCGGTATCGATCCTTCGAGCGCGCGGTGGTCTTCGCGCGCCCAAGCCAACGCCGTGTCGCGCTGGATGACCGCGGCGCGCAGCCGCATCGCTTCGGCCTCAAGATGCAGAATGCGCGCCGCCTGCGCGCTAAGCAGCTGGCTGCAATGCGATTGCGCCTGCCCGTAAGCGGCCAGCAGCGCCGCATGTTCGCGTTGCAGGGGATGGCGGTCTGGAAAAGAGGATGTCATCGCAGGGCCTCGGAATGAAACAAGCGCCGGATGCGCCGCGTGCGTGAGCGGTCCCGCAGCGCGCGACCTGGCGTGTCCGCAATTATAAATGAGAATGCGTCTGTTTTATATTTTTGCGTCATGCCCGCGGCGCGCACAGGGAAATCCATAGCTGACGCGCCCCAATCGCTTAAATATGATCGACAGACGCTACCGGCACGCAAGCCCTTTCGGGCTTGGAATAGACGTTCCCACGAGGACGCCACGCGCCCTTTTCCGCATCGGCGGCGGCCGACGTGCGGAATCAACGAAGTCAGGGATGCCCGATGCCGAAATCCAGCGAACTTCTGCGCGATATCCACGAAACGAACATGATGTATTTGCTGCTGCTGCAGCGCCTGGCTCGCACCGGCAACGCCGACGCCATGGCCGGGCTGCAGATCTCGCAGCATGCCTGCCAGTGGCTGGTCGCCCTGTCGCGCGACGACTTGGCCAGGATGTCACGATGCAGCGTGCTGTTGGCGCGCCTGGATATGGCGCCGCACCTGCTGTTGTCCGCGCTTAGCCAAGGTATCGATGTAACGCTTGCCGCCCAGGCCGCCGCCGCCCCTTCCGAGCCGCACGCGGCCGGGATGCCCTAGCCTTCAGCGGGTGCGGCCAATCAGGGGGTTTCGGCGATGATCCCGGTTTCGCGCTTGGTGCCGGCGCTGGTGCGCCATGCCAGTCCCGCGCTGATCAACAATGCCAAGGCCAACAAACCGCCCGCCATTGCCGCAACGCCGGGCCATTGGCGCGTGGCCCAGAAATGGCCGCCCCATGCGCCCAGCACGCTCGACCCAACGTAATAGACCAACAGGTATAGCGACGCGGCCAACGCCTTGTAGCCGCGCGCCATTTGCCCGACCCAACCGCTGGCCACTGCGTGCGCCGCGAAAAAACCGAATGTGAACAGGACAATCCCGGCGACAAGGATGGGCAGCGAATCCGATAGGGTCAGCAGCAAGCCGGCCAGCGCCAGTCCCGTGGCGGCGCATAACATGGCCCCACGGCCATGGCGGTCGGCCAGCCGGCCGAAGAACGTGGACGCGAAAATGCCCACGAGGTATACGACGAAGATGAAGCCGATAAACGTCTGGCTGAGCGAAAACGGCGGCAGCAACAACCTGAAGCCGACATAGTTATAGAGGGTGACGAACGCGCCCATCAGCAAGCCGCCCATCGCAAACAGCGCGCATAGCGGACCATTCTTCAGATGCGCGCCGACACCCGCGCGCACGTCCGACGCCACGCCTGTCCAGCCTCGGCCGCGTTGCGGCACGAAGCGGCGCGACGCCGGCAGCAGCCAGACGAACAGCACGGCCGCGACAAGGCCCAGCAAGCCCAGCGTTCCCATCGCCGCGCGCCAGCCGAAGTGATCGGACACCAGGCCGGTGATGACGCGGCCGGACAAGCCGCCGAAGGCGCTGCCGCTGATATATAGCCCCATGGCGAAGCCCAGCGTATCGGGTTCGACCTCTTCGGCCAGATAGGCCATTGCCACCGCCGGCACGCCCCCCATCGCAACGCCCTGCAACGCGCGGAGCGCAAGCAGGCTATGCCAGTCTGGCGCCACGGCGGCGATCGTGCCCAGCACGGCCGACGCAAACAGCGATAACGCCATCACGGGCTTGCGCGGCAGGGCCTGCGAAAACAGGCCGACGAAAAAGATCGCCACGGCCAGCAGACCGGTGCACAGCGACAAAACCAGGCTGCTTTGCGCGGGCGACACGCCAAATGCCTGCGTGAACAGCGGCATCAGCGGCTGCACGCAGTACAACAGGGAAAAGGTGGAAAAGCCGGCGGCAAACAACGCCCATTGGGCGCGGCGCAGGCCCGGCGTGCCGCGGGCAAGATACGCGGCCGGGGCGGAAGAAGACGAATGGAGGGAGGCGCTGGACATCAGGATTCTCGGAATGGCATCGGGCGCGGGGCCCGCATGCTCAAAGTAGACTTTTCCCCTGCATATGTCCAATATATGAAACTTGCACACCCCATACTTTAAAACGATGGAACTCCGTCACCTGCGCTATTTCACGGCCGTTGCCGAAGAACTGCACTTCACTCGGGCCGCGGCGCGGCTGGGCATCGGGCAGCCGCCGCTCAGCCAGCAGATCCAGCAGCTGGAGCGCGAAATCGGCACGCCGTTATTTCTGCGGCTGCCGCGCGGCATCGAGATGACCGAGGCCGGCGCGCAGTTCCTGGAGGATGCCCGGGCCATCCTCGCCAGCGCAGACCGCGCCATCGACACCGCTCGCCGCCTGGGTCGCGGCGAACGCGGCGCCGTCACGGTCGGATTCACGGCGTCGGCCGTGTTCCACCCTTACCTGCCGCGCGCCATCCGCGCCTTCCGTGACCGCTATCCCGATGTGCGCGTCACGCTCACGGAGGGCAACACCATTTCGTTGCTGCGCGGCTTGCGGCTGGGCGAGGTCGACGTGGCGTTCGTGCGGCCGCCCTACCTGCTAGACCCCGAATTCGAATCCGAACGCGTGCTGGACGAGCCCATGCTGGTTGCCCTGCCTCCCGACCATCCCCTTAGCCGCGTGAACAGCGTGCCCATCGCGGCGCTGGCCGACGAGGATTTCGTGCTATACCCCCGCCCTATCGGCGCGGGGCTGTATGACGCCATCCTGTCCGCCTGCCAGCGGGCGGGCTTTGTCCCACGGGTGATCCAGGAGGCGCCGCAGATGGCATCCATCGTCAGTCTCGTTGCCGCGGGCGTCGGCATCTCTGTGGTGCCGGCGGCCATGCGTCATATGGGCGCCGAAGGCATCGAGTACCGCCCCATCGAAGGCGACGCCCCACACGCCTTGCTGGACATTGCCTATCGGCGCCGCGACCGTTCGGTGGCCGCCGTCAACGCCGTCGACATGCTGCGACGGCTGGCCCACCCCGAACGCCCATGATGCGCCGCGCGCTTGCGCGGTATTGCCCTGTCGCGTTTGAAATCTTCTGTAAAGCCGTACCGCAAGGCGCAGAGTAAATTGTCGCGCAATCGGTGATCCGTCCCTGAACCGGGCCGCAGCCTTGCCGAACCAACCTTCCTACAGGTGACTTAGTGCGACGTACTCTTCTGGCCCTGGCCATCGCAACAATTCCCGGCTTGGGCGCAGCCGCCGGGCTGGCTTCCTCCATTGGCGCGGTGACGGTCTATCAGGACCGTGCCGTGGTGACCCGGACCGCCAGCAGCGAACTGGCCGCAGGCGAACATGAATTGGTACTTGAGAATCTGCCGGTGACATTGCAGGAAAACTCCGTGCAGGTGTCGGCTAAAAGCACCGGCCAGGCCTCGTTGCTGGACGTCAAGGTGCGTGACGCCTTCCAGGCCGACACCGCCAATGAACGGGTCCGCGCGCTGCAGGAGCAAATGCGCAAGCTGGAGGCCCAGCAAGCCGAACTGGATGATGAAGCCGCCGTGTTGGACAACCAGCGCGAGCTGGTCCTGATGATGCAGCGCGGCGCGACCGAACCCGCGAAAGAAGGCGCCCGCCTGACGCTGGAAGAGCTAAAAGCGATCCAGGCGCTTAGCGCCGACAGCCTGGGCAAGACGCTGGCCAGCCTGCGCCAGGTCGCCGAACGCAAAGCCACGCTGGAACGCGAGGTGAGTGCATTGCAAAGCCAGTTGAACGTCTTGCAGGGACAATTGAGCCGCCGCAGCAAGACCGTGACGCTGCGGGTGAACCTTGCCCGCGCGGGCAAGGTGGATCTGGCCGTGTCGTATGCCGTGGGCGGCGCACGCTGGACGCCGGCCTATGACGCGCGTTTGCGCCCCGCCGACCGCACGGTGGATTTGGGTTACTTCGGCGTCATCAGCCAAAGGACCGGCGAAGACTGGAAGAACGTCAAGCTCACATTGTCCACCGCGCGGCCTTCGCTGGGCGGCGGCGCCCCGCCGCTGCAGCCGTGGATCATCGATGTCGCCCCGCCGCCCCCCCCGCCGCGCCCCATCGCCGCGCCTGCGCCCATCAGCAGCGAGATGGCCATGAAGCGATCGCGCCCCGCAGCCGCGGGCGGTCAGGCCTACGCCGATTCGACCATGCCCGAACCGGTGGCAGAGGCCATGGAGGTGTCTACGGCGCAGATGCAGACCGACGCCACCAGCGCCTCGTTCCAGATCAAGAACCCGGCCACCGTCGCGTCGGATAATTCGTCGCAGCGCGTGGCGATCGCCACCGCCAAGCTGCCGGCCACGCTGCAATACCAGTCCACGCCCGCGCTGCGCGAAGCGGCCTTCCTGACCGCGCTGGCCAGCAACAACACCGACTTTCCGTTCCTGGCCGGGCCGTTGAACACCTTCCTGGACGACGCATTCGTGGCTTCAAGCCGCATCAAAGCCGTCATGCCGGGCGAGAAAGTCGAACTGGCCATGGGCGCGGATGATGGCATCTCGATCAAACGCCAACTCGTGAACCGCTTTACGGAAGGCACCGGCTTTTCGGGCAGCGGCAAGCGCGTGACCTATGAATACAAGATCACGGTGAAGAACAACAAGGCCACCAAAGAGCAGATCGTGTTCAAGGACCGCCTGCCCGTGTCGCGCAATGAGAAGATCGTGGTCAAGCTGTTGTCGCCGGCCGACCGCGACGTCAAGCGCGAAGAAGACGGCAAGCTGGCTTGGGAATGGGAGCTTGAGCCGGGCAAATCACGCGAGACGGTGCTGAAGTTCTCGGTGGATTATCCGGGCGACATCGACGTATCCGGCATCTGAATACCCGGGACGCGCCCTAGCGCATTTGGAACGCTTCCTGGTGAAACAACTGGCGCACCGGCATTCCCCGCCGGTGCAGCCCGTCTTTGAGCGCATCGGCAAAGCCTGTCGGCCCACAAAACCACACACCGGGCCAAGGCGTTCCCGCCACACGTCCAGCGAGCAGGCCCGCTGCCGTCAGCGGCCCGTTCTTGTCGCTGTACCACACGCGCAGCGTCACGCGCGGAACCTGCGCGCAAAGGGTTTCAAGCGTTTGGGCAAACGGCGCCTCGGCCGCATTGCGCGCGCAGTAGTACAAGGTGGCCTGCGGCGCGCGGTCGGGCTCGGCCTGCAGCGCTTCCAGCCACGAGATGAACGGCGTCACGCCAATGCCGGCTGCCACCCAAATCTGCGGGCGGCCGTCATCGCGCACCAAATCGAAGCAGCCATAAGGCCCTTCCACCGTCACGGCCTGCCCTACCTTCAGGCTGGTTTGCAGGCGCCGCGTGTAATCGCCCAGCGCCTTGATTGAAAACCTCACGCGCCCCGTGCCGTCGTCGGCGCCCGATACCGTGAAGGGATGCGCGCCTTCGCGGCGGTCCGCCGTCAGAAAAGCGAACTGGCCGGCACGATGGCGCCAATCGCCTTCGACCTTACAGGTAAGCGACAGAATATCGTCCGACAAAGGATCCACGCACAGCACCGTCGCCCTGTGGCGCCGCGCTCGGCCGATGTTTCCCGTCAACGCCAACATCGCGCATGTCGTGCCCACGGCCGTCGCCACGGCGACGAGCCATCCAGCGGGTTGCCACCACCACGCGGCGGGCGTCAACACCACGCCATGAAATGCCGTCACCAAGAACACGACGGCGGCAATGCGATGAATGTGGCGCCACAGGTGATAGGGAAATTGTCGCCACAGCGTAAGCGCCACCACGACCAACAAGACCCACACGGCCCATTCCCCGATGTCTTTGGCGGACCCGCGGAACACGTCCAGCCAAGCCGCCGCGCGCGGCGCCTTGGCAACTGGATCGAACGCCATGAGCAGCAGCGGCTTGCCAAGCTTGATCAAATAATGCGTCGCGGCAAGCGCGGTCGCCAGGATGCCGCTCCATTTGTGCAGCCGATACATCTTGTCCAGGCCGCCCATGCGGGACTCCATCCACTGCGGGCGCACCGCCAGCAGCATGATCAGCGCCATCAGCGCGTAAGCGCCCAGGCCCGTCAACAGGATGAGCTGGTCGCGTAGGATCCAGATGGTGAATTCCGCCGGCGGATGCGTCCAAATCGTGCCAGCCCAGGCCAACAAGCAGAACACCAGGACAGCGCCAAGCGTGCGTCGCATCGATTCATCCCTCCAAGGAAAGCCGGAACACCGCCTCCATGGTAGCCCCGTGCGCGCCTTCGTTTGAACGCGCCGCGTCCCCGCATTGATCGCCATCAATGCCGCCGGACCCCGAGGGCAACCGGCGGCCGGCCTGGCGCCTTAATGCTGGCGGCAGAACTCAACGAATGCGTCGACGTCCAGCGGAACGGACAAGCCGTAACCTTGCGCGACGTCGCACCCCAGTTCGCGCAGCAACTGCACGTCGCGGTCTTGTTCGACCCCTTCGGCCACCACTCGCCGCCCCAGCACGCGGCCCATCTCGATCGCCGCCGCCACCACCGCGCGCGACGCGGCTTCCCGGTGCATATGCACGATGAAGTCGCGGTCGATCTTCAGCTCGGTGAACGGCATGGCCGAAAACAGCCGCATCGACGCGATGCCCGCGCCGAAATCGTCCATCGCCAATT
The DNA here is from genome assembly GCF_049060505.1 of Achromobacter marplatensis. Lineage (GTDB taxonomy): Bacteria > Pseudomonadota > Gammaproteobacteria > Burkholderiales > Burkholderiaceae_B > Achromobacter > Achromobacter marplatensis_A. The sequence continues at coordinate 128,669 of NZ_JBMGRB010000010.1, read as the reverse complement.
CAAAACCCCGCACCCGCAGCAGATTCAGCACCGACGAAAGCGCCAGCCAATCGCTGACGGGTTCGTCCTCGGTCAGTTCGACTTTTACAAGCCGGGCCGGTAACCCCGCCTGCGCCACGCGCTTTTCCAACAGACTGGGCAGGTCCCGCGTGCACAACGTGGACGACGACGCGTTGATGGCGATGGGCACCGCGATGTCCTCGGCATGCATCCGCTTCAAGACCTCGATGACACGGTCAAGCACCCGCAAGAACAACATCCGGTCCATGCCCAGGCGGTGCGCCGCCGGCACGAAGTCGGCGGCGGAAATAGGCCCTAATTCGGGGTGTTCCCAGCGCGACAGCGCTTCAGCCGCCAGCACTTCGCCGGTGACCAGGCTCATCTGCGGTTGCAGCACGACGCTCATGCCTTCGCCGGTGATCAGGGCGCGTCCCAGCTCGGCTTCGATCACTTCGCGCCGGACCGACTGCAGGCGAGGCGAGATCACGTCTTCGGCTGACAGAAGCGTGGTTTTGATCGCCTGCTGCATTGACGAACGCGATACGGGTTTGGACAAGGCCTGCGCCGATGGACAGCCCGCCTGCAACGCCAGCCGCACATGCGATTGCAGCAATTCGTCGCTGAGGCTGCTGATCCAGATGATGGGCGGCATGGCTTTCAGCCGCCCGACATCGACCAGGCGCCGCAGTTCGTTGGGCAGATGGGTGCCGTCGCCGTCGCCCATGACAATGTCGCTGATCACCAGGTCGTAGAACTGGCGGCCCAGCGCGCCCACGGCTTCGGTGCTGCTGCCCACGCCCGCGACACGGCGATGGCCCAACGCCAGCAGCATGTTCTGCAGGTAAGCGCGCTCGACCGGGTGGTCTTCGACCAAGAGAATCCGTCGAGCGGCTCCGGCGTCGGTTTTAGGCATCACGTTCCGTCCTAGCTTATAGGGCGGGCCTTTGCAGGCGGCCGCTTGAAATCCCTAGACTCCATCCTACGGCATCTCGAGTCTATCTGTCGTCATCGGCAACGGGTTAGTGCCATTTCGGTGCCAATAGACGTAGGTTTGAGAGCGTCTTCGGCCGATAGGTCCCGCCCGTCGCGGTCCGCCACGCCCGGCCTCGGCCAGACGAACGCCACCGCCTGGCGCATCCGTCCGCCGCCAGTGCGATAATGGCCGTCTTTACGCATCTACGGCACGGAGCTTCCCCTTGACCCGCATTGACGACCCCCAGCACGACCGCGAGGTCGGCACGGCCGACTCGACCCAGGACAACACCCGCACCGACGACACCCGCATCAGCGCCGTGCGTCCGCTGATCTCGCCCGCGCTGCTCCAGGACGAACTGCCCGTTTCCCCCGCCATCCAGACGCTGGTGGAAGAAAGCCGCGCGCAGATCGCCGATGTCCTGCACGGCCGCGACGACCGCCTGTTGATCGTGGTGGGTCCCTGCTCCATCCACGATCATGGCCAGGCGATGGAATACGCCCGCCAGTTGCGGGCCGCCGTGGACCAGCACAAAAAAGACCTGCTGATTGTCATGCGGGTCTATTTCGAAAAGCCCCGCACCACCGTCGGCTGGAAGGGCTATATCAACGATCCGCGGCTTGATGGCAGCTTCCGCATCAATGAAGGCCTGCGTCGGGCCCGCGAACTGCTGCTGGACATCAGCGGCCTGGGCCTGCCCATCGCCACCGAATTCCTGGATTTGCTCAGCCCGCAATACATCGCGGACCTGATCGCCTGGGGCGCCATCGGCGCACGCACCACTGAAAGCCCGAGCCATCGGCAATTGAGCTCCGGACTGAGCTGCCCGCTGGGCTTCAAGAACGGAACCGACGGCGGCGTACAGATCGCGGCGGACGCCATGGTGGCCGCCAGCGCCAAACACGCCTTCATGGGCATGACCAAAATGGGCATGGCCGCCATTTTCGAAACGCGAGGCAACCAGGACACCCACGTGATCCTGCGCGGCGGCAAGCAAGGCCCGAATTACGACGCGGCCAGCGTGGATGCCTGTTGCGCCGCCCTGCGCGCCGCCGGCCAACGCGAGCAGGTCATGATCGATTGCTCGCACGCCAATTCCAACAAATCGCATCTGCGCCAGATCGACGTGGCCAATGACATCGCCGCGCAACTGGCTCAAGGCGACGCGCGCATCACCGGCGTCATGATCGAAAGCCATCTTGAGGAAGGCCGCCAGGATTTGAAACCCGGCCAGCCGCTGCGCCGGGGCGTATCGATCACCGACGCTTGCCTGGGCTGGACCCAAACGGAACCGGTGCTGGACACCTTGGCCCTGGCCGTGCGCAAGCGCCGCGAAAAAACGCTGGCCTGAACCCGGTTCAACGGCGCAGGCCGTAGGGCGCCGGGTCCATATCCGGCGCCTGTCCCGTGATCAGGCTGGCCAGCAGCTTGCCGGTCACCGGGCCCAGCGTAAAACCGTGATGCGCGTGGCCGAACGCCATCCACAAACCGGCATGCCGCGGCGCGGGCCCGATCACGGGGCGCATGTCCGGCATGCAGGGCCGGCATCCCATCCACGGCTCACGCTCGACCGCGGCGCCCAAGGGCAGCAACTGGCTCGCCAGCGCCCGCGTGCGCTGGATCTGAACAGGTGACGGCGGCGCATCGCGCGCGGCAAATTCAGCACCTGTCGTCAGCCGCACGCCGAGCGTCATCGGCGTCACGACGAAACCGCTTTCAATATCCGCGATCGGATGCGACAGCGCGGCCCCGTCTTCCAGCGCAAAATGCTGGTGGTAGCCGCGCTTGACCGCCATCGGGATGCGATAGCCCAGCGGACGCAGCACATCGGGCGACCACGGCCCCAGCGCCACGACCACGTCCCGGGCTTCGATCACCCCGTCGTCGCCCTGCACCTGCCAGCCCTTGCCAGGCGCCGGCTTCAGGCTGCGCGCGTCGCCGCGCGCCAAGTGTCCGCCGCGCCGCTGGAACAGGGCCGCATATCCTCGCGTCACGGCGCCAGGATCGGACACATTGACCGGATCCAGCCAGTGCACCGCGCCCACCATCCGCGCCGACAGCGACGGTTCCAATGCCGTCAGCGCCTGTCGGTCCAGCACCCGGTAATTCAGTCCGTAGGACGCCAACGCGTCCGCTTCGGCGACGGCGCGCGCCAGGCCGGCCTCGGTGCGCACGCCATCGATCCAGCCGTTGCGGCGGAACAGGCCCACCACCTGCGCGTCGTCTTTCAACGCATCGTGCTCGGCCACGCTGCGCTCGATCAGCGGCAGCATCGCGTCGGCTGCGCGGGCCAGCCTTGCCGGCGACGAATGCCACCAATAGCGCAGCAGCCACGGCGCGACACGCGGCAGGAAACGCGGGTGATAACTGACGTCTGGCGTATTGTTCCGCGCATAGCGCCAAACGCTGCGCCAATCGCGCGGAAAGGCGTAAGGGATGACGCTGGCGCGCTCAATCAGGCCAGCGTTGCCATAACTGGTTTCCTCACCCGGACCGCGTCGGTCCAGTAGCGTCACGGAGCGGCCGCGCGCCACCAGATGCAGCGCGGTGCACACGCCGATGATGCCCGCCCCAAGAACCACAACGTCTGTTTTCATCGCCCGGATTCTGCGCCTGCCGGCCGTGTTCGGCAAGCTGGCGCAGGCGTAGAATCCCACGCTGCACTTGGCCGCCCAGGACTTCGACATGCCCCTTTCCCTGCTGCAACCCGTCACGCTTGAAGGCGACGTCGTGCGCCTGGAACCGCTTTCGATCGGCCATGCCGACGCGCTGAGCGCCGTCGGCCTGCATCCGGAACTTTGGCGTTTGCAGCCGGAACCCATGTCCACGGCCGAGGACATGCGCCGCTACGTCGAGCGCGCGCTGATCGCCCAGCGCGAAGGCGCCTGCCTGCCGTTCGCCATCGTGCTGCAACGCTCCGGCGAGGTCGTCGGGGCCACGCGCTATATGGATATTGCCCTGCCGCACAAGCGCCTGGAAATCGGCGCGACGTGGCTGACGCCCGCCGCCCAGCGTTCGGGCGCGAACACCGAAGCAAAATTCCTGTTGTTGCAGCACGCCTTTGAAACAATTGGTATCATACGCGTGGTGTTCAAAACGGAGCTCGGCAATACGCAGTCGCGGCAAGCCATCCTCCGTATTGGCGGCGTCGAAGAAGGTGTGTTCCGCAAGCACCTGATCGCGCAGTCGGGACGCACCCGCGACATGGTCTATTACGCCATCCTCGACGAGGATTGGCCGTCGGTCAAAGCGCGCCTGCTGGCGCGCATGGGCCGCCCGCGATAGCGTTGCGCGTTACGTTCTTTTCGCAGCCGGCTTTGAGTCCCGCAGGGACCGGGGCCGGTACCGCAGGACCGGCGGGTCGATGGCGTCTTCGCCCTTTTCCGCCTTTTTCAAGTCAGGTATGGACTCCTCTCCCCTCGTCCCGGCCGCCTCCCCCCAGACGCGCCCCACCATTTTCATTTACACCGAAGAACAGCGAGGCAACCAGCTGGTCGAATCGCTTGTCATCGGCATGCTGTCCGACGTGTCGGGCTCGGATAAGCTCATCGTGGTGCAAGATCCGCACAGTGATCTGAAGTTCATCTATCGCGTCGACCACGAAAGCAGCAACCTGGATGCCGCCGCCATCACCGAACAAGAGGCGGACTCATTCAACGGCAAGACGTCGGTGCAGATCAATGCCATGTCGTACCGGTTGGGCACCGTCGAGAACGCCATGAAGCTGCTGCGGGGCAAAAAGCAATGGATCCAGGACAAAGGCGCCGTGCTGTCGGTGCTGCTGCAGAACGCGGCTGCCCGCAAGACCCGCTTCTCGTCGGTACGCATTGAGCGCGACCGCGTGCGCAAGGTGCCGCAAGGCGTGCCTGTGGAGTACTTGCCTACATAATTGGGATGGCGCCAGGCAGCTGAGGTTTATCCACAATTTCTGTGGATAAACCGTCGGACGATTCAAGGCGGACGGCCATTCAGGCGCCGGCGCACGGACTGCGCATTTTTTGACCAACCCAGGTTTCGGCTACGCGCGGATGTCATCCCGCGGGTTTGGCGCGCCGCCGCAATCGGCGATGATGATATTCTCCGCAAGCGTGAACGATACAAAACGTATCGCGCCCCGTCCGGACGTGCGCCCGCGCACCGCGGACTTCCCAAAGAAGAAGCCGTAGCACATGACAAGAGCGAAATGCGTGCTTGCCCTTGGAGCGCCTTGCGGGCAAGCGCAGGGGTGTACCGCGCCGTGACAATCATCATCGTCGATGACCACGGCGACTGGCGCGACACCATCGTCGAGTACATCCAGGACCTCGCACTGGACAAAGCCATCCTTACGGCAGGCTCGCTGGCCGAGCTGGATCAGCTGTTGCTGACGGTGACACCGTGCATTCTGGTGCTGGATGCCATGCTTCCCGACGGCGATGCGCTGACCCGTGTTTCACATCTGCGCACGACCTACCCATCGATGGGCATCATCATGCTGACGGGCCGGCTGCTGAGTGAAGACAAGGTGTCGGGCCTGAGCCTGGGCGCCGACCACTATCTGACCAAGCCCGTCAATTTGGCCGAGTTGGGCGCGACGCTCGTCTCGCTGTCGCGCCGGCTGCGCGTCGTGACGACCACCGCGGGCAACGGTCCGCAACCCGACGCCTGGCGTTTCGATCCTTCGCGCCGAACGCTGGTGTCGCCCGCGCAGGTCTGTGTCGACATTACCGATACCGAAAGCCGGCTGATCGGCGCGCTAATCCAGGCCGCGCCGCTGCCGTTGTCGCGCGGTCGTCTGGTCGAAGCACTAGGCGCCAGCGCCGACGCCTACGACACCCACCGGCTGGATGCCCACATGCACCGGTTGCGCCGCAAGCTGCGCGCGCAGGCCGGCGGCGACATGGGCATCCGTACCGTGTATGGCGTAGGCTACGTCTGCACGACGCCGGTGCAAATCGTCGGCGACCTCAAGCCCTGACAGACTTTTTATGACACACCCTATCCGCCCCCGCCGCTCTGTCCTCTATATGCCCGGCGCCAATGCGCGGGCCCTGGACAAAGCCCGCAGCCTGGACGCCGATGCGCTGATCCTGGACCTTGAAGACGCCGTCGCCCCCGACGCCAAGGCGCAAGCCCGCGAACAAGTCGCGCATGCGCTCCGCTCGGGCGGCTATGGCCGGCGCGAGTGCATTGTGCGCATCAACGCGCTGGACACGCCATGGGGCCGGGACGACGTCAACGCCATCGCGCAGGCCGGCGCCCACGCGGTGCTGCTGCCCAAAGTGCAGGCGGCCAGCCAATTGGCCGCGCTGGCGCAGGCGCTGGATGCCGCCGGCGCGCCGCCGGATCTGCCCTTGTGGGCCATGGCCGAAACCCCTTTAGGCTTCCTGCGGCTGGACGCGATCGCAGGCGGCCATCCGCGATTGGCCGCCATCGTGGTGGGCACCTCGGACCTGGTCAAGGACCTGCACGCACGTCATACGCCGACGCGTGAAGAAACGCTGCTGGCGCGTTCCCTTGCCGTGATGGCCGCCCGCGCGCACGGCCTGGCCGTACTGGATGGCGTCCATCTGGATCTGCAGGACGACGCCGGCCTGGCCGCGGCCTGCCGCCAGGGCCGCGATCAGGGCTTTGACGGCAAGACGCTGATCCACCCCAGGCAGATCGCGGCGGCGAACGACGCGTTCGCCCCCACGGAAGCGGAATTGGCCAGCGCCCGCAAACGTTTGGACGCCTGGCGGGCGGCGCAGGCTGCCGGCCAGGGCGTGGCCGTGGTCGACGGCGCCCTGGTCGAGAACCTGCACGCCCAGGACGCCGAACGTTTACTGGCGCTGGCTGCGGCGATCGCTGGCGAGTAGCCCCGCCGCCACGGAGCGCTATCAGGCGGTATCAGCGCCTGGCGCCAATGCCAAGTCGGCGCAATATCGGGGACGAAAACGACAGCGGCCCGGCCCGATATGCCCGGGCGGCTGCGCCGATGCGCGCGGCCCGGTACAATAACGCCCACGACTGGATGGCGGCCCGTATCGGCCGCCCGTCTTTTTTGCCTTTCGCGCCCGACTGCATCCATCAGTTCGCCAGCTTCGCGCGCGATCCCGCCCCGGTTCCCTTTTTTGCGCCGCGCCTTGTGGCGGGAGCCTTGCCGCGCGCCTGCCGCGCCACCCCCAGCCACACGATTCATGATCCGCTTCCAACAAGTTTCACTCATGCGCGGCGTCAAGCCCTTGCTAGACAAGGTCGACCTGCTGTTGAACCCGGGCGACAAGATCGGCCTGATCGGCGCCAACGGCGCTGGCAAGTCGAGCCTGTTCGGCCTGCTGCGCGGCACGCTGCACGCCGACCAGGGCGACCTGGACTACCCCTCCAGCTGGCGCATGGCGTATGTCGCGCAGGAAACGCCGGCGCTGGACCGCCCGGCCATCGAATACGCGATCGACGGCGACGTCACGCTGCGTAAACTCGAAGCCGAACTGGCGGCGCTGGAAGCCGAGCCGGAAAGCGCCGAAAACGGCTTGCGCATGGGCGACATCTACGCCGCGTTGGCCGATGCCGACGCCTACACCGTGCACTCGCGCGCCGAACAGTTGCTGACCGGCCTGGGCTTCACGCAAGCCCAGATGCACTTGCCGCTGACCAGCTTTTCGGGCGGCTGGCGCATGCGCCTGAATCTGGCGCAGGCCCTGATGTGCCCGTCCGACCTGCTGCTGCTGGACGAGCCCACCAACCACTTGGACCTTGACGCCATCATCTGGCTGGAAGATTGGCTCAAGCGCTATCCGGGCACGCTCATCGTCATCTCGCACGACCGCGATTTCCTGGACGGCGTGGTCAACGTCATCGTCCACATCGACGAACGCAAACTCAAGCGCTACTCGGGCAACTATTCGTCTTTCGAACGCCAACGCGCCGCGCAGCTGGAGCTGGCGCAAGGCATGATGGAAAAGCAGATGCGCCAACGCTCGCACCTGCAGTCCTTCATCGACCGCTTCAAGGCCCAGGCCAGCAAGGCGCGGCAAGCCCAAAGCCGGATCAAGGCGCTGGCCCGCATGGAAGAAATGGCGCCGCTGCGCGCGGCCGCCGAGTTCTCGTTCGAATTCCGCGAACCGCTGCGCGCGCCGAATCCGCTGTTGACGATGGACAAGGTCAGCGCCGGCTATCGCGTCGAAGACGAGGACACGCAGGCCGTATCCGACAAGATCATCGTGTCGGGCATCAACTTCTCGCTGCAGGCCGGACAGCGGATCGGGCTGCTGGGCATCAACGGCGCAGGCAAGTCCACCTTCATCAAGACCATCGCAGGCGACCTCGAATCGCTGGCGGGCGACACGCAATTCAACAAGGGCCTGTCGATCGGCTATTTCGCCCAACACCAGGTCGAGATGCTGCGCCACGACGAATCCCCGCTGTGGCACATGATGAAGATCGCGCCCACCGTGCGCGAGCAGGAGTTGCGCAACTTCCTGGGCAGCTTCAACTTCAACGGCAACATGGCCACCAGCTCCATCGCCCCGTTCTCCGGCGGCGAAAAGGCGCGATTGGCGCTGGCGCTGATTGTCTGGCAGCGTCCCAACCTGCTATTGCTTGACGAGCCCACCAACCACCTGGACCTGGAAACGCGCGAAGCGCTGACCACGGCGCTGGCGCAATTCGAAGGCACGCTGATGCTGGTCTCGCACGACCGCCATTTGCTGCGCGCGACCACCGACGAATTCATCATCGTGGCCGATGGCGCCGTAAGCCCGTTCGACGGCGACCTGGACGACTATAAAGACTGGCTCTACAAGACCAAATTGGCGGCCAAAGCCGCCTGATCGCGTTACAATCCCGCGAATTGCCCCCGCCGGTCATGTCCTTGGTGTGCGGGGGCAACCTTCAACCACGTCCCGCTGTCTGCGGGACGCGTTTTTTCAGCGCTCGTAGATGACGATCAAAGACCAAGTATTCCTCGCCAGCCAGTATCTTGCGCCCCACCACCTGGTGTCGCGCTTTTTCGGATACGCCTCAGACTGCCGGGAACCCGCGGTCAAGAATTGGATGATCTCGCGCTTCGTCCGCAAATACGGCGTGGACATGCGCGAAGCCGTGCAGGAAGACCCGCTGGCCTACGACTGCTTCAATGACTTCTTCACGCGCGCGCTCAAAGAAGACGCCCGGCCCCTGGACGACCAACCCGGCTCGGTGCTCTGTCCCGCCGACGGCGCCATCAGCCAGATGGGCGCCATCGCACAGGGCCGGATCTTCCAGGCCAAAGGCCACAGCTACGGCCTGGTCGACCTGCTGGGCGGCGACACGGAGCGCGCCGCGCCATTCCAGGGCGGCGAATTCGCCACCATTTATTTGTCGCCGAAGGACTACCACCGCGTGCACATGCCGGTTGCCGGCACGCTGCGCGAGATGGTCCACGTGCCTGGCCGCCTGTTCTCGGTGAACCCGCTGACCGCCCGCAACGTGCCGCGCCTGTTTGCCCGCAACGAACGCGTCGTCTGCCTGTTCGACACCGAACACGGCCCCATGGCCGTCATACTGGTCGGCGCGATGATCGTCGCATCCATCGAAACGGTCTGGGCCGGGCTGGTCACGCCCTACAAGCGCCGCGTCAAATCGGTACGCTACGACGATGTGGCGCGCGCGCCCATCCACCTTGGGAAAGGCGCCGAAATGGGCCGCTTCAAGCTTGGCTCCACCGCCATTGTGCTGTTCGGCCCGAACAAGGTCCGCTGGGCCGACACGCCGTCGGTGCTAGGCCCCGTGCGCATGGGCGAACTGCTGGCCTTGCCTGTCGGCGCCTGACCCGACACGGCGGCGGGTCGCCGGCGGGGGGTCGTTGCAATTTCGATTTTAGCGAAATTGCGATTCAATATTTATTCGCTTTATGCGATAAAGCGGCGTTGCTAGATTACGGGTTTTAACCGGCCCGCCATGACAACGACCGCCCTGCCCGCTACCGCGCCCGACCGCGACACCACCCGCCAGGCTTTGCCACGCGCGCTTGCGCGCCTGCTTTCCCTGGACGACTTCGAAGCGGCGGCGCGGCGGCGCCTGCCCCGGCCCATCTTCGGTTATGTCGCGGGCGCCGCCGAAGACAATCAATCCCTGCATGACAACCGGCGTGCGTTCAGCGAATACGCGTTCACGCCCCGCGTGCTGGTCGATGTGTCCCGGCGCACGCAGCAAACGGAACTGTTCGGCCGTCGATACGCGTCGCCGTTCGGCATCGCCCCGATGGGCATCAGCGCGTTGTCGGCGTATCGCGGCGACGTCGTGCTTGCCCGCGCGGCGCTCCAGCAGAATATCCCGGCCATCCTGAGCGGCACCTCCCTCATACCGCTGGAGGACGTCATCCGCGAAGCGCCCGGGACGTGGTTCCAGGCGTATCTGCCCGGCGACCCCGCGAAGATCGACGCGCTGGTGGAGCGGGCGCGCCGCGCAGGCTATGAAACGCTGGTATTGACCGTGGATATCCCCGTTTCGGCCAACCGCGAGAACAATGTGCGCACGGGCTTCTCGACGCCGCTCAAACCCAGCCTGCGTCTGGCCTGGGACGGCCTGACCCGGCCGCGATGGCTGGCCGGCACCTTCCTGCGCACGCTGATGGCGCATGGCATGCCGCATTTCGAGAATTCTTTCGCCACGCGCGGCGCGCCGATTGTGTCCGCTTCCGTGCTGCGCGACTTCACGGCCCGGGACCACCTCAGCTGGGAACACGTGGCGCGCATCCGCCGGCAATGGCCCGGCACCTTGATCATCAAAGGCATCTTGCATCCGCAAGACGCGGCGATGGCCCGCCAACATGGCGCCGACGGCGTCATCGTTTCCAACCACGGCGGCCGCCAGCTTGACGGCGCGATTTCGCCGTTGCGCGCCTTGCCGGGCGTGGTCGCCGCCGCCGGCGGCATGACGGTCATGATGGACAGCGGCGTGCGCCGCGGCGGCGACGTGCTCAAGGCACTGGCCTTGGGCGCCCGCTTCGTCTTCGTGGGGCGGCCGTTCAACTACGCCGCCGCCGTGGCCGGGCAGGCGGGCGTCGCCCACGCCATCGGCCTGCTGCGCGCTGAAGTCGACCGCAACATGGCGATGCTGGGCATCAACAGCGTGGGCGAGATGGACGCCAGCCTGCTATGGCGCGACAGCCCCGCCCGATACTGAAAAAAACAGGGGCGAACCGCGTCGCCGGGCGGCATAGAATGGCGATTCCTTCGCCACCCGCGCGCCAGCCAGAAAACGGCGCGCTTCCCGTGCCTGCCCCGTGTCCCTACGCCAATCCTCGTTTTTCCTGCGCTTCCTGACGCTGGGAGCCCTTGCCCACGTCTATGTCGGCGCCCGGCTGATTCCCGACGCGTTGCTCAGCAACGCAGGGGCGGCCGCCGCTACGATCGCGCTGATCCTCTCTTGCATCTTGATCCCGTTGGGGATGCTGGGTCGTTCGTCCGTGCATCCGCCCTGGGGGGACCGCATCGCGTGGGTCGGCCTGATCGCGATGGGGCTGTTTTCATCGCTGTTCGTCTTGACGGTGATCCGCGACGCCGCGCTGCTGCTGGTTTGGCTTGCCGATGTGGCGACCGGCGCCGCCTTGCCCTGGATGCGAATTCGCGGCGTCAGCGCCTGGGCCGTTATCGCTCTGGCCGTGGCCGGCACGTTGATCGGGTTCTACAACGCGCGCCGACGGGCGCAGGTGGTCAACGTGGACGTGCCGATTCCAGGCCTGCCACAAGCGCTGGACGGCTTCACGATCGCGCAGATCAGCGACATCCATGTTGGCCCCACGATCAAAAAACACTACGTGCAGGCCATCGTTGATGCGGTCAATGCGCTGGAGCCGGACATGATCGCCATCACCGGCGACGTGGTCGACGGCAGCGTCGAGCACCTGGCGGCGCAAGCCAGCCCGCTGGGCACGTTGCGCGCGCCTTACGGCGTCTATCTGGTCACCGGCAACCATGAATACTATTCGGGCGCCGCACCCTGGGTCGCGGAGTTCCGCCGCTTGGGGCTGCGCGTGCTGATGAACGAGCACGCGGTGATCCACCCATCGGGCATGCCCGTTGTCGTGGCCGGCGTAACGGACTACAGCGCGGGCGCGTTCGACCCGCAGCAGCGCAGCAACCCAAAGGCCGCGCTGGCCGGCGCGCCGGCGGATGCCTGCGCCAGAATCCTGCTGGCGCATCAGCCCCGCAGCGCCGCAGCCGCTGAACCGCTGGGCTATCACTTGCAGCTGTCTGGCCATACCCATGGGGGGCAGTTCTTTCCGTGGGGATTTTTTGTGCGTTTTCAGCAGCCGTTCACGGCGGGCCTGCACCGCTTGGGCAAAATGTGGGTGTACACCAGCCGGGGCACAGGCTACTGGGGGCCGCCCAAGCGGCTGGGTGCGCCGTCGGAAATCACGCGGCTGCGCCTGCGCGCCGCGCCGATGCGCGGCTAACGCCTTACGCGCCCACCTCGGGCGTGGTGTCCGGCAGCGGCCCGCGTTCCAGATAGCTGGTCAGCGCGATATCGCTGGTGGTGTTCGTGATGCCGTCGATCTTGTGGATGCGCGCCAGCAATAGCTCCAGCGCCTGGGTGTCGCGCACGCGCACCTTCAACAACATGGCGCTTTTTCCCGTGATCGTGTGGATCTCTTCCACTTCGGTCAATTCCGCCAACCCCAGCACCTGTTGCGTGATGCTCCAGTTGTTGGTGTCCACGTGTACGAACGCCAGCAGTGGGCGGCCGATCCGGGCGCCGTCCAGCTTGGCCGCGATGCCCTTGATCAAGCCGTCGCGCTTAAGCCGCTTGACCCGTTCGTGCACCGCCGGCGCGGAAAGGTTCAGCATTTTGCCTAATTCGGCATAACTCGGCGTGGCGTCGTCGGCCAGCAGCGTTAATAGTTTTCGGTCGCGGTCGTCCAGGTCTGGCATCGGAATCAGGTTCTGCCTTACGGCATTCGAACTTTTATGGAATAAGGAAAAATCAGCGTTAACCCTTATTTTATTCCAATAAAATTCCCGGCATGCAGAATCGTAGCAATCGCAACACCCGCACGCCCTCTTCCGTCCCCGCATTGATGTTCGCCGTCAGCGTCGTCGGCTCGAATGGTCTGGCGCTTAGCCCCATCTTGAGCGATGTCGCGCGTTCATTCTCGACGTCGGCCCTGACCATCAGCACCGCCATCTCGGCTTATGGCGCTGCCACCGCTGCCAGCGCGTTCTTCCTGGCCGCGCGCATCGACCGCATCGGCATCCGCCGCGCCTTGCTGGGCGCGATGGTCGCATTGATCGCCGCCCTGGCCCTGTCCGCCAGCGCGCCGCACTGGATCGTGCTGACCCTGGCGCAAGCCCTGGCCGGCGCTGCCGCTGGCGTCATTCTGCCCGCGGCCTATGGCTCGGCCTCGTTGGTCGCGCCGCCCGGCCACGAAGCGCGCACCCTGGGCCGCGTCATTGCCGGCTGGTCGGTGTCTTTGGTGGCCGGCGTGCCGCTGTCCGCGCTGATTTCCGACGCCGTGGGGTGGCGCGCCACCTATGGCGTCCTGGCCCTGTGCGCCGCGATCGCCCTGATGGGTCTGCGCAAGCTGCCGGAACGCCGCGCGGAAAACCCGGCGCCGCTACGCCTGTCGCGCTTGCTGGTGCCCTTGTCTTACCGCGATGTGCCCATTCTGCTGCTGGGCTGCCTGGCATTCTCGTCGGCCTTCTACGGCATGTACGCCTTCCTGGCGGACCATGTCCGCACCTTGCTGGGTTTGTCCGCAGGTCAGGTCGGCTTCATTGCGTTCGCCTATGGCGCCGGGTTTCTGGTGGCGGGCATCGCGGGCGCGCCGCTCATCGAGCGGTTGGGACCGCGCCGCGCCTTGCCGCTGGCGTTGGGTGTGATCGCGCTGGTCTATCTGGCGTTGCTGCCCGCTGCGCATGCGCTGGCCGCCGTGCTGATCATCGCGGCGTTGTGGGGCGCCGCGTCGCAACTGAGCCTGAACCTGCTGGTGCTGCTGTTGGCGCGGGCACGCCCGGAAGAACGCGGCGCGGTGCTGGGCCTGAACACCTGCATCACCTATTTGGGCGCCAGCGTGGGCACGGCCATCGCCGGCACGCTGTATACGCACGCCGGGTTCGACACCTTGGGGCTATGCGCGTCAGCGGCCGTCGGCGCGGCCGCCGTCGGCCTGCACTGGCGCTTGAACGGCCGCCGCGCCACGCGCGGCGAAGCCACGGCCTGAACGCCGCGCGGGATTACCAGGGAAAACTGATCAGGTCGCCGTACAGACGTTTCAGCGTGCTTTTGACTTCCGGCGAATTCTGATAAATGGCAATGAACTTCAGCAGCCGCGGGTCCTGCGCCTTGTCGGGCGTGGTCACCCAACGGATCGCGTAGCGGCGGATGCTGGCGGAATCGGTATTGTCGAACGCCAAGCCATCCTTCTCATTCAACCCCGCCTGTTTGGCGAACGTGGTGTAGGTTACCGAGGCCGTCACATCGTCGAACGTGCGTGCCGATTGCGAGCCTTCGATCTGCACGAACTTCACTTTCTTGGGGTTGTGCACGACGTCTTCCAGCGTGGCCTGATGCGCCACGCCCGGTTTCAGCTTGATCAACCCGATCGACTCCAGCAGCAGCAAGGCCCGCCCGGTGTTCACAGGGTCGTTGGGCACCGCGATGGTCGCCCCGTCCGGCACCGTGTCGCCCTTTTTCAGTTTCTTCGAAAACAGGCCGATCGTGGTCGAATAACCATAAGCAATGGGCATCAGATTCGCGCCGCGCCGCTGGTTGAACAACTGCAGAAAGGGCTCGTGCTGGAAGAAATTCGCGTCGACCGAGCCGTCCGCCACGGCGATATTGGGCAGCACCCAATCGTTGAACTCCACCAGCTTCACGTCCAGGCCTTGTTTCTTCGCCTGTGCAATCGCCAACTCGGTCGCTTCGTTCGCCACGCTGGGAATCACGCCGATGCGCAAAGGTTTTTCTTGCGCGATGGCGGCGGCGGACGCCGCCACGCCCAGGGCCGCCACGGCCGCGCCGCGCGCCAGTTTGAAAAGCAGGTGCTTAAGAAGCATGAAGCGTATCCAGGAGTCTTGAAAAACCGGCCCCGCGCCGGCCCAGGCGTTATTGTGCAGCACCTTGCGCGCCGCCCCATGAAAGGCCATTGTCACGCAATGGCAATGCCGGCACGCCGGCACAAGCGCTAAGATGGTCGCAATCCGTCCCTCCGGAGGTCCACATGAATGCCGTGCTGACCACCCTGCCCGGCGCGCGGTCCGCCGCCCGCCGCCGCGACCAGATCGAAGACCAGCTGGGCGCGCACAACTACCATCCCCTTGATGTGGTGATTGCCCGCGGCAGCGGGATCTGGGTCTATGACGTCGATGGCCGCAGATACCTGGATTGCCTGTCGGCCTATTCCGCCGTCAACCAGGGCCACTGCCACCCCCGCATTCTGGCCGCCATGGTCGAGCAAGCGCAAAAACTCACGCTGACCTCTCGCGCGTTCCGCCACGACCAGATGGCGCCGTTCTATGAAGACCTGGCGCGGTTAACGGGCGCGCACAAGATCCTGCCGATGAATAGCGGCGCGGAAGCCGTGGAAACCGCCATCAAAGCGGTGCGCAAGTGGGGTTACGAGGTCCGTGGGGTGCCGCCGGATCAGGCTGAAATCATCGTCTGCGCCGACAACTTCCATGGCCGCACGCTGGGTATCGTGGGCTTCTCCACCGACCCGGATGCCTACGGCAGCTACGGCCCCTTCGCCCCCGGCTTCAAAGTCGTGCCTTTCGGCGATTTCCAGGCGTTTGACGCCGCCATTACGCCAAACACCGTCGCCTTCCTGGTAGAACCCATCCAGGGCGAGGCGGGCGTGGTGCTGCCGCCCGCCGGCTACTTCACCCAGGTGCGCCAACGTTGCACCGAACGCGGCATCACGCTGATCCTTGACGAGATCCAGACCGGACTGGGCCGCACGGGCAAGCTGCTGGCCGAAGAGCACGAGGGCATCGAGGCCGATGTCACGCTGATCGGCAAAGCGCTGTCAGGCGGCTTCTACCCGGTGTCCGCCGTCCTGTCCAACGCCGACGTGCTGGGCGTGTTCCAGCCGGGCCAGCATGGCAGCACCTTTGGCGGCAACCCACTCGCCTGCGCCGTGGCCCGCGCCGCCCTGCAGGTGTTGACCGACGAAGGCATGATCGACAACGCGGCGGCTGTTGGCGCTTATTTCCTTGAGCGCCTGCACGCGTTGCCCGGCCCCGTGCGCGAGGTGCGCGGCCGCGGCCTGATGCTGGCGGTGGAATTGGAGCCCGACGCCGGCGGCGCGCGCCGCTTCAGCGAACGCCTGCAGGCACGAGGCATGCTGGCCAAGGACACCCACGGCCATACGCTGCGCCTGTCGCCGCCGCTGATCATCAAGCGCGAACAAGTCGACTGGGCGTGCGACCAGCTTGCCGCGGTACTATCCGCCCCTTGAAGCACTCACCGGAGCCTGCCCCGTGCAAAACACCGCCAGCTTGCCCACTCAAATCACCCTGATCGGCGCGCCGACCGATATCGGCGCGGGCGCGCGCGGCGCGTCGATGGGCCCCGAAGCCTTGCGCGTGGCGGACCTGGGCCCCGTCATCGAAGCGCAAGGCTTTCAGGTAACGGACCGCGGCAATCTATACGGCCCCGCCAACCCGTGGCTGCCGCCGGTGGACGGCTATCGCCATCTGGAAGAAGTCACGGCGTGGAACCAGGCCGTGCACGATGCCGTCTATGCCGAACTGGCGCAAGGCCGCCTGCCCATCCTGCTGGGCGGCGACCACTGCCTGGGTATCGGGTCGATCAGCGCCGTGGCGCGCCACTGCCGCGAAACGGGTAAGAAGCTGCGCGTGCTGTGGCTGGACGCCCACGCCGATTTCAATACGAACGCGTTGACCCCCACCGGCAATGTGCATGGCATGCCGGTGGCGTGCCTGTGCGGCTATGGCCCGTCGCAGATCACCGGCATGTCCGGCCAAACGCCAGACATTGAGCCGGGCTGGGTCCGCCAGATCGGCATCCGCAGCGTGGACCAGGGCGAAAAGCAATTGGTCCACGAGGCCGGGCTGGAAGTGTTCGACATGCGCTATCTGGACGAAATGGGCATGCGCGCGACTATGGACGCCGCGCTGGCCGGCCTGGACGCCGACACGCATCTGCACGTGAGCTTCGACGTGGATTTCCTGGACCCCGAAATCGCGCCCGGCGTCGGCACGACGGTGCCCGGCGGCCCCACCTATCGCGAAGCGCAGCTATGCATGGAAATGATCGCCGACACCGGCCTGATGCGATCGCTGGACGTCGTGGAGCTGAACCCCGCGCTGGACGTGCGCAACAAGACGGCGGAACTGGCGGTGGACCTGATCGAAAGCCTGTTCGGCAAGTCCACTTTGATGCGCCGCGGCACTTGATCCGTCGCACGCCCGTGCGCTGGGCCTAGCCCGCTCACGCGCGTCGAGCCTGGCCTGCTCAAGCGCGCCGCGCCTAGCCGGCCCGCGCGCGGCGGACCGCCTCTGCCGCCGCATGCAGATGGCGCAGATTCTGCTCACGCTGTTCCCACACGCGCTGCGTCGGCCCCGCCATGCACAACGCGTACCATTCCCCGCCCAGATCCAGCGCAACCGCCAGCCCGGTCAGGTCGGCCACGCTTTCCCCCACGTTCGCCGCCCATCCTTGCGCGTGCGTCCGCTCGACCTCGGCGCGCAGGGCATCGCGCGTGACCAACGTGCGCTCGGTATGGCGCGCGTAGTCTGCCACCGCCAGTATGCTTTCCCGTTCCGCCGGCCCCAGCTGCGCCAGGATGGCGCGTGCGACCGCGCTGGTATGGATCGGCCGGCGTTCGCCCGGGCGGGCCGCATAGTGCACGGGATGGGTCGACTCCACCACGTCAAGGAACACCACGGCGCCATCCTGGATTTTGCCCAGCATCACCGTTTCGTTGGCCGCATCGCGCAAGGCGGCCAGATGCGGCCGCACATGCTCCAGCCACGGATCGCCGGTCTGTATCTGCGCGCTTAATGCGTGCAGTTTGGCGGTGGGGTAATACCCTCCGCGGCGGCGCACTTCATACAGATAGCCGCGTGCGACCAACGTGCGCACAAGCGCCAGGCAGCTGGACATCGGGGCGCCCAAGCCCTGCGCCAATTCGGTCAGCGGCATCGGCCGCCGCGTCTGCGCGAACAGCTCGATCAGTTCCAGCGTCCGCACGACAAGTTTCACTTCCATGGTGTTGTCCCGGTTCGCGCCTGTGCGGATCTGCCCTTAGAAAATAGGGAAATCTGCTAGGTAATCCACTATGTTGACATTTCATATGTGCGAACCTAAATTCTTGCACAGGAATTTCTATTCACCAATAGGAAATACATTTCAGCCGGCTGGAGAACGGGCGCCGCGACCCGCGAAACCGCGTCATCACCACAATTCCAATATTCGGCCCTTGGCGGGGCTGGGAGACAGACAGATGCGTATCAAACCCCTGCTGGCGGCCGTCGCCGCCGTGATGGCCGCGTCCGCGGCCCAAGCGCAATCGGATGTGGTTCGCCTGGGCGTGTCCAACGACCGTTCCGGCATCTATTCGGACCTGGGCGGACAAGGCTCCGAGATGGCCGTGCGGATGGCCGTCGAGGATTTCGGCGGCAAAGTGGCGGGCAAGACCGTCGAAGTGATCGGGGCCGACAACCAGAACAAGGCCGATGTGGCCTCGGCGCTGGTCCGCCGCTGGTTCGATACGCAAGGCCTTGTCGCGGTGGTGGACGGCGGCGCCAGCTCAGCCGGCCTGGCGGCCCAGGGCGTGGCCCGCGAGAAAGGCGGCACGGCGTTGATCAGCGGCGGGTTCGCCGGCGACTTCAGCGGCAAGCAATGCAGCAACCTCAGCACCCAATGGGCGCCCGACACTTACGCGCTAGCCAATGCGGTCGTGAAGAGCGTCGTGGAAAGCGGCGGCAAGTCCTGGTATTTCATCACCACCGATTACGTCTTTGGAAAATCGCTGGAAAGCAATGCCAGCCGCTTTGTGCAAAACGCGGGCGGCAAAGTCGTGGGCAGCACGCGCCACCCGCTGGGCGCCATGGACTTCGCGTCGTTCCTGGTGCAGGCGCAATCTTCCAAGGCCGACGTCGTGGGCCTGGCCAGCGCGGGCGGAGACCTCGTCAACCTGATCAAACAAGCGCAGGAATTCGGCTTGACCGGCGGCAAGCAGCGCCTGCTGACCTTCCTGACCTTCATCAACGACGTGCAAGCGATGGGCCTGCCGGTCGCCCAGGGCCTGACCTTCCCCACCGGGTTCTACTGGGATGCCGACGAAGACACCCGCGCCTGGACGCAACGCTGGCAGAAGAAGATGGGCGTCACGCGTCCGCCTTCCATCGTGCAGGCGCTTAGCTACGTCGCCACGACCCATTACCTGCAAGCCGCCCAGGCGGCCGGCACGTTCGAGGGCGCCGCGGTCAATAAGAAGATGCGCGAGTTGCCCATCACCACCAAACTGATCAAGAATGCCCGGATCCGTCCCGAGGACGGCCGCGTCATCATGGACCTGTATCTGGTTGAAGTGAAGAAACCCGCCGAGTCCAAGTACCCCGGCGACTTCTACCGTATCCTTTCAACCGTGCCTGGCGAAAAGGTATTCGTGTCGCTTGCCGATAGCGAATGTCCGCTGGTCAAGAAATAATGCCCCACGCAGTGCCCCGGCCATAAGAATCACTAAAGGAGACATCCCATGAAGTGCTATTGCGTCGTCAACTTCCGCGAACCCTTGCAGGAAATGAACCAGCCCACGCCCACCCCGCAAGGGACGCAGGTGCTGCTGAAGGTCCGCGCGGCGGGGGTTTGCCACAGCGATATCCACTTGTGGGAAGGCGGCTACGACCTGGGCCAGGGCCGCACGCTGGCGCTGAAGGATCGCGGCGTGTCGTTGCCGCTGACGATGGGCCACGAAACCGTAGGCACCGTCGTCGCGGCAGGCCCGGAGGCCTCGGGGCTTTCGGACAACCGCAACTACCTCGTCTATCCGTGGATCGGCTGCGGCAAATGCCCGTCTTGCGTGTCGGGCATGGAAAACCATTGCAGCGCCCCCGCCTGCCTGGGCGTGCACCGCGCAGGCGGCTATGCCGACCACATCGTGGTGCCGCATCCCAAGTACCTGATCGACATCGGCGAGCTGGATCCGGCGCAGATCGCGCCCTACGCCTGCTCGGGGCTGACCACCTATTCCGCCCTGAAGAAAATCGGCGCGGACATCTACCGCGAACATCCGGTCGTGATCTTTGGCGCCGGCGGCCTGGGCCTGATGAGCCTGACCTTGATCAAGGCGCTGGGCGGCGCGGGCGCAATCGTGGTCGACATCGACCCCGCCAAACGCCAGGCCGCGCTGGAAGCCGGTGCGCTGGCCGCGATCGACGGCGCCGCGCCGGATGCCGCGCAGCAGATCATCAAAGCGGCGGGCGGCAAACCCGTCCAGGCAGCGATCGACCTGGTCGGCGCGCCCGCTACCACCTCGCTCGCCTTCGACTTCCTGACCAAGGGCGGCAAACTCATCATCGTCGGGCTGTTCGGCGGCGCCTCGTCGTGGCCCATCGCGCTAATTCCAATGAAGGCCATGTCCATCATCGGCAGCTACGTTGGCAATCTGACCGAGCTGCAAGAATTGATGGAGCTGGTGCAGGCAGGCAAGGTGCCGCCGATGCCGGTCCACCGCCACGCGCTGGCCGAAGCCGACAGCGTGCTGTCCGCGCTGCGCGCCGGCAAGGTGGTCGGCCGGGCCGTGCTGACGGTCGATTGACCCCTGGCCCGCAATGGCAAGGCGCCGCGCTTGGCGCCGGGCGGGCTCAGCCCGGCCGCAAGCGCGGATCGTAGATGAACCGTTCGCGCCGGACCACGACAATATGCTCGGCGTCCGGATGCGCAGGATTGATCAGCAAATTGCAGTCGGGCACGCCGCGATACGGCACGATGGCGCTGGGCAGTTCCAGCAGCGCCGATACGCCCGACGCCACCCAGTTGTCGCCCACGGCCTGCGAGGCTTCGGCGAACGGCACCGCCTCCCAGAACGGATAGTCTTCCTGCAGTTGGCCTAGCGTCAGGGCCTGGCGGGCCTCATGGATGGCGCGCGGCACGGCAAGCTCAATCAGATAGCGGTTGGCCTGCTCGGATGCGCGGGCCGCGAAATGCACCACGGTCTCGAGCACGGCCAGCGCGACGCTGGACGACGTATATACCACCGCCGTGCCTGGGCTGTTGTAGCGGCCACCCACCGCGGCGGCGCCCGCGCCGCTTAAATCGTCGGCCCGGTACTTGCCGGCCGTCGTGCCGATGCGCCACAGCGACACGAACTCCGTCATGCGTAGACGCCGGCGGCCGCGCGCGCCAGGGTGTCTTCAACGATGCGGCTGCTGGCGTCCGAGGTCAGCAACGACAAGGGCTTGACGTTCCCCAAGGCGGGCACCGGCGTGTTCAGCCACAACACCGCTTCTTCGTCGCTGCCCAGCACTTGGCGGGCAACCCGCGCCACACGCGCAACGCGCGCCAGGCGATCGGATTCGCCCAGGGGCAGCATTTGCCCCTCGCGCGTCCACCGCGACAACGAGGCCGCCTTGACCTCGGTGATGGCCATGATTTCCGACTTGGGCACTTGCAGGAAGTCGGCGGCGTCGTCCACCATCTGCGCCGGCAACCCCCGGCGCACATCGCGCGCGATGTCACTCAGCGGGCTGTCCACCAGTTCCTGGAACAGTTGCTTGGCCCGGACCGCCGTGTGACGCGGCGGACGCTTGACGGAAGCGCCGCGTTTGTCAGCCGCTTTTCCAACGATGGCGATAGTCATGAACGCCCCAAGAAATTCCAAACAGAATTTATGATATCCCATTTGGAATGCCATTTCCAGGCCGGTTGCCCATCGGCACGCCGCCCGCCCCGGCATGCACCGAATTTGGGCATATCATAGGCGGCGTTACACACGATCACAGACAAGGAAAAGGACAAGCAATGACGGACCGGCAGCTCACGATACTCGCGGCGTTGAACCTCATGGTGGCAGTGGGCGCCGGCGCCTTCGGCGCGCATGGGTTAAAGCGCATGCTGACGCCGGAATTGCTGTCCGTCTGGCAGACGGGGGTGCTGTACCACCTGATCCACGCCATGGGCCTGTTCATCATCGCCCTGCTGGGCGCCCGGTTCGGCTCGCCGCTGCTGTCGGCGGCCGGCGTGGTCATGTTCGTGGGCATCGTGCTGTTCTCAGGCAGCCTGTACCTTCTGTCGCTGACCGGCACGCACTGGCTCGGCGCCGTCACGCCCTTGGGCGGCGTGGCGTTCCTTGCTGCGTGGGCGATGGTGGCGCTGGCCGCCTACCGCGCCCAGGGCTGACTTTTCGCGCGCCCCACACGTCCCTTATTTTCCACGGCGGCAGGAACCGCCGCCCTTGCAGGTTTCTGATGTCTTCCTCGACCGTACTACCCGCCGCCCGGGACCGCTCCGCCGCCGCAGGCATCGCCTGCGTGGTGGGCGGTATCTTCTTCCTGACGCTAAGCGACGCCAACGCCAAGTGGCTGGGCGCGCATTACAACCCGTTGCAGATCCTGTTCCTGCGCGCCTTGATCGCCTTGCCCTTCGTCATGACGCTGGCCTTGTGGCTGGGAGGCCGCCGGGTGCTGCGCACCACCCATCCGGGCCTGCACCTGACACGCGGCGCGATCAACGTGGTGTCCGCCTGTTGCTTCTATCTGGGCCTGCGGGCGCTGCCGCTGGCCGAAGCCACCGCTATCGCGTTCGCCGCGCCACTGTTCGTCACCGCGCTGTCCGTGTTGATCCTGAAAGAACGGGTGGACGGCAAGCGCTGGCTGGCCGTGCTGGCTGGTTTCGCGGGGGTGTTGATCGTCGTGCGTCCGGGCTCGGCCGCCTTCCAGCCCGCCACGCTGCTGCCGCTGACGACGGCCTTGCTGTACGCCGTCATGATGATCACGGCGCGCGGCATCAGTCGCGGCGAAGGCATGCTGACGACCACGTTCTACATCGTCCTGGGGCAACTGGTTTGCAGCGCGATCGGCCTGCCTTGGGTATGGCAGACGCCGGCGATGGAGGACCTGCCTTACTTCGGCGGCGTGGCGCTGTTCAGCACGCTGGGCCTGGCGCTGATCACGCAGGGCTTTCGCATCGGCCCGGCCTCGGTCGTCGCCCCGTTCGACTACACCGGCTTGATCTGGGCGACGATCCTGGGGTGGATTTTCTGGCGCGAAGCGCCGGACGCCTACGCCTACCTGGGTGCGCTGTTCATCGCCGGCAGCGGCGTCTACATCGCGGTGCGCGAAGCGCGAGCCAAAGGCAAACGGCGCGGCAAGGCATGACACCTTGCGGCGGGCCGGCCGTTGCGGCTATTCCGTGGGCGGCGGAAAATTCCGCCGGAGCACCCGCGCCACGTTCGGCTCCAAGGCAGCTTCACGCGCCACCGCTGTCAATGCCGGGCAGTTAGCGCCAAACCATGCCTGCCCTGGCCGCCAATGCGTCATCACGGTCACGTACAGGTCCAACGCCGAAAACCGGCGGCCCAGCATGTGGGGGGCGCCGGCCTGGCGCTCAAGCTCCTGCCACAGTTCGGCCCGACGCGTATGCACGCGCTCCCGCAGCAGGTCCGCCGCCGCGCCCTCCGTCGTCCATTGCGGCGGGTCATCGCCGTAGGTGAAGGTCGGATAGACGGCGGCGACCAGCCGCAACAACAGATTCAGGAAGTGCACGCGCTCCGGCTTGTCGGGCGGTGGCGCCAGACCCGCCTGCGGCGCCACGTCATGCAAGTGCAGGATCATCGCCGCACTTTCCGTCATGACCTCGCCGTCGGGCGTGATCAGCGTCGGCACTTGGCCCAGCGGGTTCAGATGCAGCAGCCTGTCGCGCTCCGGGCCGGGTTTCAGGTACGGCACGTCCGTCAGCGTATGCGGCACGTTGGCCAGCGCCAGCGCCATCTCGACGATGGCCGAGCCGCAGCCCGCGGATCCGATCAGTTCATACGTCTTCATCACTCACTCTCCCGATTCCGCCGGCGCGATCCGCAGCAATTGCCCGGGAGATGCGTCGGTCAGCACATAGACATATCCGTCCGGCCCCTGCCGGACATCGCGTATCCGGCTTTTGCGGTCCACCAGCAACCATTCCTGCCCCACCACCCGATTGCCATCCAGCGTCAGGCGGATCAAATTCTGATTGGCCAGCGCGCCGATGAACAACGAGTTCCGCCACGCCGGAAAGCGGTCGGCGCTATAGAAGGCCATGCCGCTGATCGCGGGAGACTTGGCCCACCAGAACAGCGGCGGCTCGGTCCCGGGCGCGGTTTCGCCCTTGGCCTCGGGGATCGACAGGCCCGAATAGTTGATGCCGTAGGTCGCCAACGGCCAACCGTAGTTCTTGCCCGGCTTGACTAGGTTGATCTCGTCGCCGCCGCGCGGGCCGTGCTCGTTTTCCCAAAGGTCGCCGGACCACGGGTTCAACGCCATTCCCTGCGGGTTGCGGTGTCCGTAAGACCAGATCTCGGGCCGCGCGCCCGCCTTGCCGGCAAAGGGATTGTCGGACGGCACCGAGCCGTCGGCTTTCAGCCTCACCACCTTGCCTTGCAGCTTGTCGAGGTCTTGCGCAGTCGGGCGTTGGTTGTTCTCGCCAAGCGCGATGAACAGATACCCCTTGCCGTCGAATACCAGGCGCGCACCGAAATGCTGGCCCGACGATAGCTTGGGGGTCTGGCGGAACAACACCTTGAAATCCTGCAGGCCCGTGGCGTCGTCGGCCAAACGTCCGCGTCCGACGACCGTGCCGCTTTTATTGCCGTCGGACTCGGCGTAAGACAAATACACATAACGATCGGTGGCGAAGTCCGGCGACAGCGCCACGTCCAGCAAGCCGCCCTGCCCCGAGGCCGCGACCTTAGGCACCCCCGAGAGCGGCTTGGATAGCCCGCCCGGCGTGCGGAGCAAGCGTAGATTGCCGGGCCGCTCGGTGATCAACATCCCGCCGTCGGGCAGGAAGGCCATGGCCCAAGGATGATCCAACCCGCCCACGACAGGCGTGACGCGGGCGGCCACTGATGGCGGCTCCTGGGCGGCGCGCGCGGGCGACGCGGCGTGGAAGGCGCCCACGACGGCCAGCAACGACGATACAAACAGGGGAATCGCGCGCGTGCTCGCGGCGGTGCGTGACTGCATGGACATCTCCGGCGCAACGGGGTTGAATGCGGGCACGGATGGCATGGCAAGATGACGCGGCCTCGGCCTCGGCCACGGTTGGCGTACCATAGCGCCCAGGGACGGGTGCCTCCCGTCCTTCCTCTCAGGAGACCCCATCACATGAAACTGTACTACATGCCCGGCGCGTGCTCGCTTGCTTCCCACATCGTCCTGGAGTGGGTCGGCAAACCTTACGAGACGCACAAGCTCAGCCGCGAGGAGCTCAAGGGTACTGACTTTCTGAAAGTGAATCCGCTGGGCGCCGTGCCCGCGCTGGTCGACGGCGATTGGACCGTGACGCAGAACGCCGCGATTCTCGAATACATCGCCGAACAGGCCCCGCAAAGCAAGCTGCTGGGCGACGGCACGGCGCGTTCGCGCGCGGAAGTGCGCCGCTGGCTGGGCTTCATCAACTCCGACATCCACAAGACGTTCGCGATGATCTTCGGCGCGTCCCGCTTCCTGAGCGACGAAGGCGCGCAGAAAGAACTGGCCGATTCGGCTTCGAAGTTGCTGACCAAGCTGTTCTCGCAGCTGGACGCGCAACTGGCCGGCAAGCCGTACCTGGCGGGCGACGCGCCCTCCATCGCCGACGCCTACCTGTATGTGGTGCTGCGCTGGGCGCATGCCAAGGGCGTCGAGCTGTCCGGCCAGGACAACCTGGCGGCATTCTTCAAGCGCATGGAAGCCGACAAGGGCGTCCAGGCCGCGCTGAAGGCCGAAGGGCTGTAACGCGAAGGCCGGCGGCGGGCGGCTTCCCCCCGCCCCGCTGCCCTGCCGATTCAGCTGTTGTCCGGCGCGGCTGGCGGCCCCGGGAACGCTGCGCCCTCCAGCGTTTTCTTCACCGCCGCCAGGAAGCGCCGCGCCAATAACGGCGGCGCGCTCAGATTCGAATGCGTGGCCCAGATCTCCACGCAGGCCGCGGGCTCGATGGGCCGCAGCACCGTCTGCGCTGCCAGGTCGGGCGCCACGCACCACGCGTCCACCAATGCCGGCCCCAACCCCTGCTGCACAAACGAACAGGCCGTCACGGGCGAGTGCACTTCGACCGCGGCGGCGCATCGCGGCCCATCGCCGAAGAACCGCTGCAACGCCCGTCCCAGCGGCGTGTCGCGCGGGTAGCCGATCCATGCAGCCGACGCGAAGTCCTCCGGGCGCACCACATCATGGCGGGCCAGCGGGTGGGACTTCGGCATCACACAGACCACCGGCACTTGCGCCAACCGGACCGATGTCAGGTTGGGATGATCGGGCGGCTGCATCGAAATGCCGATGTCCGCCTGTCCGGACAGAAAGTAAGCCGCCAGTTCGTCGAACGTGACGCTGCGGTAGTCCACCCGCGCATCCGCATTGCGCCCTCGAAACCGCTCCAACGCCATCGGAACCAGCCGTTGGCCGAAGCTGGCGCTGGCCACGATCTTCAGCATGCCCGCGCCCGACTGTCCCAAGCTGGCAGCCAGATCGTTCACACGCTGGATACCGCCATAGACCTGCTCCACCTCGGCGTACAGCCGGCGTGCCTCCGCCGTCGGCGACAGGCGGCTTTTCACGCGTTCGAACAGGCGGTATCCCAGGCGGCTCTCGGTCAGCGCCAGCACCCGGCTGATGGCGGGCTGCGACACGTGCAGCATCCGCCCCGCCCCGCTGATCGAGCCCGACATCATGATCGCCCGGAACACCTCGATCTGACGCAGATTCAAAGGCCGCCCGGCACTGGGGCCTACCTCGTCGGCATACGCATCGGCATCCAAATTTCTTCCCCTTGATCAATAACGGCGGATTATAGGATTGCCACATTTTTCGATGATGCAGCGCCGCAATGCAGGTGTAATCTGCGCCCCTGAACACAACAAAACAAGGGGAATGCCACCATGTACCGCACCGTTTTTCGCAGCTTTTCCGCGCTAGCCCTGAGCGCGTCCCTGATCGGCGCCGCCGTCGCCGGCCCCTATCCCGACAAGCCGATCACGTTCATCGTGCCGTCCGCCGCGGGCGGATCGCCCGACGTGCTGTCGCGCCTGATCACGACGCAACTGGCCCGCGACACCGGCGCCACGATGGTCGTCGAAAACCGCCCGGGCGCCGCGGGCAATATCGGCATTGCACTGGTCAAGCGCGCCGCGGCCGATGGCTACACCGTAGGCTACGGCAACATCAACACGCTAGCCGTGAACCGCTCGCTGTTCAAGCGCCTGCCCTACGACGTGGACCAGGACCTGACGCCGGTCGCCCACCTGTTTGACCTGTACAACGCATTGATCGTGCCGGCCGATTCCCCGGTCAAGAGCGTGCAGGACCTGATCGACCTGGCTCGCAAGCAGCCTGGCCGCCTGTCCTACGGCGCCTCGGGCGTCGGCACCACCGGCCACATGGGCGGCGAGCTATTCAAAAGCATGGCCAAACTGGACGTGATGTTCATCCCGTACAACGGCGGCCCCGCCGCCATCCAGGACCTGCTGGGCGGCCGCCTGGACTACCTGTTCGTGAACACCTCGGAAGCGACGCCCCTGGTCAAGAGCGGCAAGGTTCGCGCCATCGGCGTCAGCAGCCTGAAACGCCTGCCCTTGATGCCCGACGTGCCGACGCTGGACGAATCTGGCCTGAAGGGCTATGAAACGGTCGCGTGGGGCGGCGTGGTGGCGCCCAAGGGCACGCCCGCCGAGGTGGTGGCCACGCTGAATGCCGCCATCCAGAAAGCCCTTCAGGCGCCCGAGGTGCGCACCGGCCTGGCCACGCTTGGCGCGGTGCCGGCTGCGGGTTCGCCCGATGACTTCAAGCAGCTGATCGATCGTGAAACGGTCAAGTGGCAGAAGATCATCGACAACGCCGGCATCGAAAAACTGGACTAAGCAGCCTTATGACGGATCGCACTTTGCAGGCCGATTTCATCGTCGCGGGCGCCACGCTTATCGATGGCTCGGGCGGCCCCGCGCGCCAGGCGGACCTGGCCGTGCTGGGCGACCGCATCGTCGCCGTGGGCCGCTTCGTCCACCCGGACGGGGTGCCGGTGATCGACGGACGGGGCAAGGCCCTGGCACCGGGCTTCATCGATTCGCACACCCACGACGACGGCTACCTGCTGGCGCATCCGGACATGTTGCCCAAGGTGTCGCAAGGCATCACCACGGTCGTCACCGGCAATTGCGGGATCAGCCTGGCGCCGCTTGAGCGCGACGCGATCCCGCAGCCGCTCGACCTGCTGGGTCCGCCCGAACTGTTCCGCTTCGGCACGTTCCGGGCCTGGATGGACGCGCTGCGCACCACGCCGGCCGCCGTGAATGTGATCCCGCTCGTGGGGCACACGACGCTGCGTGTCGCCGTGATGGACGATACGTCGCGTGCCGCCGACGACAGCGAACGCGCCGCGATGCGCGGTTTGATGCAAGAGGCGTTGGAGGCCGGCGCCTTCGGCGTCTCCACCGGCACGTTCTATCCACCGGCCAGCGCCGCGCCCACCGACGAGATCATCGACGTCTGCCGGCCGCTGAAGGACGTTCGGGAATCGGGCCGGGTCGGCCTGTACGCCACCCACCTGCGCGACGAAGCCGACGACATCGTTCCCGCCATGGAAGAAGCGTTGCTGATTGGCCGCGAACTCGGCTGCCGCGTGGTGTTCTCGCACCACAAGCTGGCCGGCGAACGCAATCATGGCC
Organism: Achromobacter marplatensis; assembly: GCF_049060505.1. Taxonomy (GTDB): domain Bacteria; phylum Pseudomonadota; class Gammaproteobacteria; order Burkholderiales; family Burkholderiaceae_B; genus Achromobacter; species Achromobacter marplatensis_A. The sequence goes on along the minus strand of NZ_JBMGRB010000010.1, from coordinate 99,897 downwards.
GCTCCCGCGAAACCCTGGACCTGATCAGCCGCGCGGCGGCCAGCCAGCCGGTATGCCTGGACTGCCACCCTTATCCGGCCACGTCCACGATGCTACGCCTGGACCGGGCACGGCTGGCCAGCCGCACGATGATCACCTGGTCCAAGGGCTACCCTGAGGCCACCGGCCGCGATTTCAGCGAAGTCATGCAAGCGCTTGGCCTGGATGACGAGGCCGCCGTCGCGCGCCTGGCCCCCGCCGGCGCAATCTACTTCCTGATGGACGCCGCCGACGTCAACCGCATCTTCGCGCACCCGTTGACGATGGTCGGGTCGGACGGCCTGCCCTTCGATCCGCATCCGCACCCCCGCCAATGGGGCACATTCACCAATGTTCTGCGCACGATGGTGCGCGAACAGCAGTTGCTGTCGCTAGAGGCCGCCATCCACAAGATGACGGGCCTGGCGGCAGACCAATATGGCATCGCCAAGCGTGGACTGCTGCACGAGGGTTATCATGCAGACTTGGTGCTGTTCGATCCCGCCACGGTGACAGATGTGGCCACTTTTTCAGCTCCCATTCAGGCAAGCCAAGGCATCCACGCGGTATGGGTCAATGGCAAGCAGGTGTGGGACGGGGAACGGACGGGCGCCGAACGCCCGGGCCAGGTCCTGACGCCCGGCGACGCATTACCTCGGAGTTTATAAAGTGAAGACGTTTTCCCCAGGCTGCTACCTGGGTGTATTGGGCGGCATGGGCCCGATGGCCGGCGCGGCCTTTGCCCTACGCCTGGCGGCGCTGACGCCCGCCGCGATTGACCAGCAACACATCCCCACCTTGTTGCGCAACGATCCCCGCATTCCCGACCGTTCCAGCGCCTACATGGCCGGCGGCGAAAGCCCCCTTCCCTATATGGTCGACGGCGTGCGTTTCCTGGAGGCCTCGGGCGCGCAGTTGATCGCCATCCCCTGCAACACGGCCCACCTCTGGTATGACGAGATCGCCGCGTCCACCGGTCTGCCGGTGCTGCACATCATCCAGGCGGTCATCGACGACCTGCGCCGGCTGGGGCTGCCCCGCGGCCGCATCGGCCTGATGGGCACCGCGGCCACCCTGAAGCTCGGGCTGTACCAGAAGCACTTGGAAGCCCAGGGCTACGAGTGCATCGTGCCGGACGACGACGACGTCGAACGCTACTGCATGGCCTCCATCCGCGCCGTCAAAGGCAATCAGCTGGAAGCCGCGTTCGCGCCGGCCGCCGAGTGCATCGCGCGTCTGAAGGCCCGCGGCGCCGATGCCGTGGTGCTTGGTTGCACCGAACTGCCCCTGGCCGTGCCGCACGCGCTGCGCCCGAGCCTGGGCGTGACGCTCACCGATTCGATCGACGCGCTGGCCCGCGCCGCGATTGCGCACTATGAAGCCGACTTGGCGAAGCAATTGATTGCAGCGTGATGGGTTGCGCGCGCTGAAGGCCAAGCCCGTTCGCAGGTCCGTCTCGCGCTCCACCCATCCTACGAATGCAGGCCGTGCCACACACCATGCCCTGCGGGCATCGCGTCACGGGCGTCACTTCACGGGCATCGCGTCACGGGCGTCGCTTCACGGGCGTCGCGTCACGGGCGTCGCTTCACGGGCTTCGCCAGGTAGGATGGGTGAAGCGCGAGGCGCCGTCCACAAGAACCCCGAATCCGCGCGCGCGAAACCCATCACGCCCTCCGCAAAAAAAAGGCGCATCTTTCGATGCGCCGAATTTCCCTTCGCGGGGAATGTCGATCCGACCTCAGCCGCCCAGGTAAGCCTTGCGGACTTGATCGTTGACCAGCAAATTGGCGCCCGTGTCCTGCAGCACGACACGGCCGTTCTCCAGCACATAGCCTCGATCGGCCACGCCCAGCGCCTTGTTCGCGTTCTGCTCCACCAGGAACACCGTCACGCCTTGTTCGCGGATCTCGCGGATGATGTCGAAGATCTGCGCGATCACCAGCGGTGCCAGGCCCAGCGTCGGCTCGTCCAGCAACAGCAGGCGCGGACGCGTCATCAGGGCCCGGCCGATGGCCAGCATCTGCTGTTCGCCGCCCGACATCAGGCCGGCGCGCTGCGTGGAACGTTCTTTCAACCGCGGGAACAAGCCGTAGACGTGCTCGATGCCCGCCTCGATTTCCGAGCGCTTCGAAAAGAAGCCGCCCATCATCAGATTTTCAGCGACCGTCAAATCCTTGAAGACGCGGCGCCCTTCCGGCGAAATGGCGATGCCATTGCGCATGATGTGGTGCGTGTCCTTGTGGGTGATGTCCTCGCCTTCGAACGTGATCTTGCCTTCGCGCGCCCGGGGGTTTCCGCAGACCGTCATCAGCAGCGTTGTCTTGCCGGCGCCGTTGGCCCCGATCAAGGTCACGATTTCGCCTTTATTGACGTCCACCGACACCCCGTTCAACGCCTGGATGGCGCCGTAGTAGGTGTGTATGTTTTCCAGCTTAAGCATCATTCCTCCCCCAGGTACGCCTTGATGACGCGCTCGTCGTTGCGCACCTGCTCGGGGGTGCCGGTAGTGATGGGCTTGCCGTGCTCCATGACGAGGATACGGTCGGAAATGCCCATGATCAGGCTCATGTCGTGCTCGATCAGCAGCACCGCGACGCCGAACTCGCGCCGCAGTTGGTCGATGAGCGATTGCAGATCGCGCTTTTCCTGGGGGTTCAGGCCGGCGGCCGGCTCGTCCAGCATCAGCAGGCGCGGCTTGGTGATCATGCATCGCGCGATCTCCAGGCGGCGCTGGTGGCCATATGCCAGGTTGCCCGCTTCGCGGTTGGCGAACTCGCGCAGCCCCATGAAGTCCAGCCATTGCGCGGCGCGCGACAGCGCGTCGGCTTCGGACTGGCGGTAGCCCTTCAGCTTCAACAAGCCCGGCAGCAACCGCGATTCCACCTGGGTGTGTTGCGCCACCAGCAGGTTCTCAAGCACGGTCAGCTGCTTGAACAGCCGCACGTTCTGGAACGTGCGCACCAGTCCATGGCGCGCAACCTTGTGGCTGGGCAAGCCGGTGATCGGCTTGCCGTCCATGATGATGTCGCCGGCAGTCGGCGCATAAAAGCCGCCGACGCAGTTGAACACCGTGGTCTTGCCGGCGCCGTTGGGGCCGATGATGGCGAACACCTCGTCGGATTTGACTTCGAACGCCACGCTATCGACGGCCAGCAGGCCGCCGAACCGCATGGTGAGCCCGGATACTTTCAGCAATGCCTCGCTCATTTAGACAGCTCCACGTGGGGACGCTTCATGGGCAACAACCCCTGCGGACGCCACATCATCATCAACACCATCACCAGACCGAACATCAGCATCCGGTATTCGGCGAATTCCCGCGCCAGCTCAGGCAACACCGTCAGCAGCACGGCCGCCAGGATCACGCCCACCTGCGAGCCCATGCCGCCCAACACCACAATGGCCAGGATCAGCGCCGATTCGATGAAGGTAAACGACTCCGGGTTCACCATGCCTTGGCGCGCCGCGAAGAACGCGCCGCCGAAACCGGCGAAGGTGGCGCCCAGCGTGAACGCGGACAGCTTGATGCGCGTGGGGTTCAGCCCCAGCGACCGGCACGCGATTTCGTCTTCGCGCAGTGCTTCCCACGCGCGGCCGACCGGCATACGGATCAGTCGCGTCGAAACGAACAGGGTGATCAACGCCAGCAGCAGCGCCATCATGTACAGATAGATCACCATGTGCTGGTTCTGGAACGTCAGGCCGAAGAAGTCATGGAACGTCGTGCCGCCTTCCGTGCTGGCGCGGCGCGTCATTTCCAGGCCAAAGACCGTGGGCTTCGGGATCCCCGAGATGCCGTCCGGCCCGCCGGTCAGCGTGTTCAGGTTGATCAGCAGCAGGCGGATCATTTCACCGAACCCGAGCGTCACGATGGCCAGGTAGTCGCCCCGCAGGCGCAACACGGGAAAGCCCAGCACAAAGCCGAACAACGCCGCCATCGCGCCCGAAAACGGCAGCGCTTCCCAGAAGCTCCAGCCGCCCCAGTGGTACAGCAAGGCGTAGGTGTAGGCGCCCACGGCGTAGAAGCCGACGAAACCCAGATCCAGCAGGCCCGCGAACCCCACGACGATATTCAGGCCCAGCCCCAACATCACGTAGATCAGCACCAGCGTGGCGATGTCGACCGAACTGCGGCCCGCGAAAAATGGCCAAACGACCGCGATCGCCAGAAGCAGCAGCGCCAGCCCCTTGTGGCTCTTGGCGGGTGCCGACGGCAAGGTCGGCAGCGACGTCTTCAGCTTCTTGAACGGCGCGGCGATCCACGGACGCAGCATCTGGAACAGAAACACGACGGCCGCGGCAAGCGCCACCAGCCCCCAGTGCGATTCCATCGAAGTGCGCGCGCCCTGGCGGATCAGTTGCAGGCCAAACACCGGCGTAACGATGACTGCCGTCAACACGGCCGCCATCGTGGCGTTTTTAAGATTATTTTTCGACATCAGACTTTTTCCACCTCAGGTTTGCCCAGCAGCCCGGTGGGACGGAACAACAGAATCAGGACCAGCAGCGAGAACGCCACGATGTCCTTGTACTGTGACGAGATATACGCAGCCGCGAAGGTCTCGGCCAAGCCCAGCAGCACGCCGCCCAGCATGGCGCCGGGAATGCTGCCAATGCCGCCCAGCACCGCCGCTGTAAAGGCCTTGATGCCGGCCAGGAAGCCGATGAAGGGATTCAGTTTGCCGATGGTGATGGCGATCAGCACGCCGCCCACCGCCGCCAGGATCGCGCCCATCACGAACGTGAATGAGATCACGCGGTTGGTGTCGATGCCCAACAGATTGGCCATGTGCATATCCTGCGAGCAGGCGCGCGAGGCGCGTCCCATGCGGGAATACTTGATGAACAGTGTCAGCCCGATCATCAGCACGACGGTCACGACGATGATCATGATGCGTGAATACGGCACCGTCACGTCGAAATCGGATCCCATGTGAAACTGCACGGCGCCCGATACCAGCGAAGGCACCGCCATGTCGCGGGCGCCTTGGCCCAGCGCGACCCAGTTTTGCAGGAAGATCGACATGCCGATCGCCGAGATCAGCGCCACCAGGCGGGGGCTGCCTCGCACGGGCCGGTACGCCACGCGTTCGACGGAAAAGCCGTAGATGCCGGTCACGGTGATCGCGACAAGCAGCATGGCCGCGATGATGAATGGCATCGGCAGGCCGCTATTGGTGCCGATGGACGTCAACGTGACCAGGCCGACATAGGCGCCGATCATATAGATTTCGCCGTGAGCGAAGTTGATCATACCGATGATGCCGTAGACCATTGTGTAGCCGATGGCAATCAACGCATAGATCGCGCCCAGAGACAATCCATTGAAGAATTGCTGGGTAAGTTGGGGTATGAGGTCGGACATTATTTCTCTTGCTCCAAATGGTTCCGGCCCCGGTAGCGAGACCCGGAGCCGGAAACCTGGGCGTATTTTATAAGGGCCTGTCGTCAACTTATGCCGGCCGCACAGCGCTTTTGGCGCATCGCTACGCGGATTACGGCACAACGAGAACGGCAGGCCCTACACGCCGGCACCGTGCCGGCGGGATCGCGAGTTTACAGCTGGGTCTTCTTTCCGTTCTTGTCCCATTTGTAAACGGCGAATTCGAAGTTCTTCAAATCGCCCTTGGCATCGTACTCAACCTTGCCGATACCGGTATTGAAGGTGGTCTTGTGCATATAGTCCGCGACCTTGGCGGGGTCTTCGCCCACGGCGTTGATGCTGTCGGCCAGAATCTGCACGGCGGCGTATGCCGGCATCTGGAAGGCGCCGTCCGGATCGCGCTTGGCGTCCTTGAAGGCCTTCACGATGCCCTCGTTGCCGGGCAACTTGGTGAAGTCGGCCGGCAGCGTCACCAGCAAGCCGTCGATGGCCGGACCGGCGATGGCCACCAGATCCTGGTTGGCCGTGCCTTCGGGGCCCATGAACTGGACCTTCAGGCCCTGTTCACGCGCCTGGCGCAACAGCAGGCCCAGTTCGGGGTGGTAGCCGCCGAAATAGACCAGGTCCACGCCTGCGGACTTCAGCTTGGTGATGATGGCCGAATAGTCGCTGTCGCCGACGTTGATGCCTTCGAACAGGGCCACGTTGACGTTCTGCTTGGCCAGCGCGTCCTTGACCTGGGTGGCCACGCCCGAACCGTAGGTCTGCTTGTCGTGCAGCACCGCGACCTTCTGCGGCTTCAGCGTCTTGGCGATGTAGGAGGCGGCATAGGGACCTTGCTGGTCATCGCGGCCGATCGTGCGGAAGAAATAATGCGGCTTGATGGTGTCCGTCACCAGCGGCGACGTGGCGCCGGGGGTGATGCCGACAATGCCCTCTTCCTCGTAGACCTTGACCGCGGCCACCGTCACGCCCGAGCACGCATGGGCCACGGCAAACTTGGCGCCGGAGTTGACCACGCGGTTGGCGGCCGGCACGGCCTGCTTGGGTTCGCAGCCGTCGTCGATCAGGATCGGTTCAAGCTTCTTGCCCTTCACGCCGCCCTTGGCGTTAATGGTTTCGATGGCGGTCAAGGCGCCGGCCTGGATCTGGTCGCCGTATTGTGTGTTGGGACCGGTCATGGGCTGGGGAATGCCGATCTTGATCGTGTCGGCAGCGTGCGCGGCGCCAGCCAAGGCAAGTGCCCCAAGCGCCATGGCAACCGGGGTAAGGCGATTCAGAAACTTCATGCGGAGTTCTCCAGCGAGGTTTTGAGCGGCTCTGATCGAAACGGTTTATCGGGTGGGTACCCCGCAATCCGTATCGCGCGTCGCCGGCTTCTTGGGCAAAAACACGGTGTGGGCGGTATTCTGGAAGCAAGCCGCCATACTGTCACTGCGTGTAATCCCCAATATTTTCGTGGCAACCTTTAATCGTGACGGATCACTGCCACAAGGCCATGAATTCGCTGGATAAATCGCAAATTTGCCTTAGTTATCTATTGGCATCCAACAAGCTTTTGTGCTTGGGGCGTTATATGAAAAATCATTAATACGCCGTTCGAAATCGCATTTAACTACAGTGCTTACGCAGGCCTTACGGATAATGCCGACCGCATTAATAAAAAAACGCGCATCCGGCGCCGAATTCGCCGTGATGCGCGCTTTTTTTGGCGCCATGGCCGCGTTTGGATCAGGCGTTGGCGGGCCGGGCCAGGTTCCACATTAGCGCCCTGAACGGCGCCAGCATGCTGATATTGACCACCAACTTGATTGCCAGGTCGCCGATCATCCATGTCGTCCACGGCGCGCCGGTGGCGGCGAACGCCACGCTGAAGAACACGGCAGTGTCCAGGATCGCGCCCAGCACGCCCGACACCAGCGGGGCGCGCCACCAGCGCTGGTCGCGCAACCGGTCGAAGACCTGGATGTCGACCAGTTGGGCGCAGATGTAGGCCAGGCCCGATGCCAGCGCGATGCGCGGCGACGCCACCCAGAACGACACCACCAGCGCCGCGGCAAAGCCGAACCACACCACGCGCCGCGCGGCGGCCGGGCCAAAGCGGCGGTTCAGCACGTCGGTCACCAGGAAGGCCACCGGATACGACAGGCCGCCCCAAGTCAGCCAGTCGTTTAGCGGCACCTGGACCAGGATGTTGGAACCCACCACCACCAGCAGCATGCACAGCACGGCAATGCCGAACTGCAGGCGGCTCATGGCGGGAAAGCCCCGGCTTGCCACGTTCATTTACCGAACTCCTCGGCCAGCTCGCGCGAACGGCGTGCCGCAGCGGCCATGGCGTCTTCAACAATGCCGGCGAATCCCGCTTGACCGAACGCGGCCAGCGCCGCGGCCGTGGTGCCGCCCTTGGACGTGACCCGCTCGCGCAGCACCGACAGGGCATCGGGGGATTCCGCCGCCAGCTTCGTGGCGCCCGCCAACGTGCCCAGCGCCAGTTGCTTGGCCTGCGCTTCGGTCAACCCGACTTTCAAGCCGCCGGCCACCAGCGCTTCCAGGAAAAGAAACACATAAGCCGGCCCGCTGCCCGACAGCGCGGTCACGCCGTCCAACGCGGCGTCGTCCGCCACCCAGACCACCTGCCCTACGCTGGCCAGCAGCGTCGCCGCCAGTTCACGGTCGGCCTCGCTCACGCCATCCAGCGCGGCCAGGCCGGTGATGCCGGCGCCTACCAGGGCCGGCGTGTTCGGCATGCAACGAACCAGGCGCTTGAACGGTGCGCCGGGCGTGCCCAGCCAGTCCGCCAGCGTCTCGGCGCGGATTCCCGCCGCCACGCTTACCACCAAGGTGTCATCCCGCAACCACTGACGCGTAGAAGCCACAACGGCTTTCATGTTCTGTGGCTTGACTGCGAACACCCATACGCGGCACCGCGCCAGGGCTTCGTCGGGGGCCGTCGCGGTGGTCATGCCGCGGGCCTGCCAGGCAGCGTGGCCATCCTGGTTTATGTCAATGACATGGATGTTCCCGGCGGGGCATACTTTGCCAGCCAGTCCGGATGCCAGGGCAGCCGCCATATTGCCGCCGCCAATGAACGCAATCGAAAGTTCGTTTTTCATAGCCAGGCATTGTAAACGGTCAGCTTCGTTGGGGAAAAAAAAGAAAATGTTCGTTCGCGCCTGAAACGCGCAATTTGACAGGCGTTTAGAGTGATGTGAAAGTCACGGTTTTGTCACAAACAATTCATAAGGTGTCGTGTTTTCTGCGCCCGGACAACCCGGCTGCAACACGCCCAACTGGAGGAAACCTCACCATGCGATCCCATCGTATTGCTTTAACCTTCGCCGCCATCATGACGGCATTCGCAGGCGCCTCCGCGCATGCCGCCACCGAGATCCAGTTCTGGCACTCGATGGAAGGCGCCCTGGGCGACCGCGTCAATGGTCTGGTGGACGAATTCAACAAGAAGAACCCTGACTACCAGGTCAAGGCAATCTACAAGGGCAACTACGGTGAGTCCATGAACGCCGGCATCGCCGCGTTCCGCGCCGGCAACGCCCCGGACATCCTCCAGGTGTTCGAAGTCGGCACCGCCACCATGATGTACGCCAAGGGCGCCATCAAGCCGGTGCAGCAGATGTCCGAAGAAGTCGGCAACCCGATCGATCCGAAGGAATTCATCGGCGCGGTCGCGGGCTACTACTCGTCGGCCGACGGCAAGCTGGTATCGATGCCCTTCAACAGCTCGACCGTGGTGTTCTACTACAACAAGGACGCCTTCAAGAAGGCGGGCCTGGACGCCGACAAGCCGCCCAAGACCTGGGAAGAGCTGGCCGCCGCCGGCCAGAAGCTGAAGGCCGCCGGCCAGGAATGCGGCTACACGACCTCGTGGCCGTCGTGGGTCCAGCTGGAAACGTTCTCGGCCTGGCACAACGTGCCGTATGCCACCAAGGACAACGGTTTCGGCGGCCTGGATTCCCGCATCGCCATCAATACCCCCCTGCACGTGCGCCACCTGGAAAACCTGGCCAAGCTGGGCAAGGAAGGCATCTTCATGTACGGCGGCCGCGGCGACGAGCCGAACTCGCTGTTCATCAGCGGCAAGTGCGCCATGATCACCGGTTCGTCCGGTTTGCGCGCCAACATCGCCAAGAACGCCAAGTTCGAATTCGGCACGTCCACCGTGCCCTATTACGCCGACGTGCAAGGCGCGCCGCAAAATACGATCATCGGCGGCGCTTCGCTGTGGGTCTTCGCCAACAAGAAGCCGGAAACCTACAAGGGCGTGACCGCGTTCTTCAAGTTCCTGGCCAGCCCGGAAATCGCCGCCCGCTGGCACCAGCAGACGGGCTATGTGCCGGTCACCAAGGCCGCCTACGAACTGACCAAGAAAGACGGCTTCTATGACAAGAACCCGGGCACCGAAGTCGGCGTGAAGCAACTGAACGTGGAAACCACCGCGCAATCCCGCGGTCTGCGCCTGGGCTTCCTGCCGCAGATCCGTGAAATCGAAGACGCTGAAATCGAACGCATCGTGTCCGGCAAGGTCGCCGCCAAGGATGGCGCCGAGAACATCGTCAAGCGCGGCAACGAGTTGCTGGAGAAGTTCGAGAAGAGTGTAAAGTAGCGCCCTTTCCGGCGCGCCGCCCGGTTGCTTATCACCCAGCGTTTTTCATGCAGTGACAAGCACTTAGCGGCACGATCGGTTGCAAACGCAAGGCTTAAAGCCCTGGTTTTTTTAGGGCTTTAAGCCTATCGTATTTTTATGAAAGCGGTTTCAAGCGGCGGTTAATCCAACCGCCGCTTTTCTGTACCTTGGGTTCCCCCTATGGAAAAACGCGTTGTATTCGGGCACAAGACCTTGCCCTATCTGCTGCTGCTGCCGCAGTTGATCATTACCGTGGTCTTCTTTTTCCTGCCTGCCGGACAAGCCATGTGGCAGTCCATGCGGCTGGAAGATGCTTTTGGCCTGTCGTCCGAGTTCGTCGGACTCGACAACTTCATGGAACTGTTTTCGCAACAGGCCTACCTCGATTCCTTCCGCGTCACCGCCGTCTTCTCGGTGCTGGTGGCGGTCGTGGGCCTTGGCGTGTCCTTGCTGCTGGCCGTCATGGCCGACCGCGTGATCCGCGGCGCAGGACTCTACAAGACGCTACTGATTTGGCCCTACGCCGTGGCGCCCGCCGTCGTCGGCGTGCTGTGGCTGTTCATGTTTTCGCCTTCCGTCGGCATCCTGGCGGTTGCGTTGCGCAAGTCCGGCGTGGACTGGAACCCCCGGCTGGACGGCAACCAGGCCATGATGCTGGTGCTGGTCGCCGCCGTCTGGAAGCAGATCTCGTACAACTTCCTGTTCTTCCTGGCCGGCCTGCAATCGATCCCGCGTTCGCTCATCGAAGCCGCCGCGATCGACGGCGCAAGCCCGTCGCGCCGCTTCTGGAGCATCGTGTTCCCGCTGCTGTCGCCCACCACCTTCTTCCTGCTGGTGGTCAACATCATCTATGCCTTCTTCGACACCTTCGCGGTCGTGGACACCACCACGCAAGGCGGTCCCGGCACATCGACGTCGATCCTGGTCTACAAGGTGTACAGCGACGGCTTCCGCGGCCTGGACCTCGGTTCGTCCGCCGCTCAGTCCGTGATCCTGATGTTCATTGTGGTTGCCTTGACGGTCGTACAGTTCCGCTACGTCGACCGCAAAGTGCAGTACTGATTTTGTTCGAGGCTAATAACAATGGTTGAACGCCGTCCCTGGCTGGATATTCTGGCCCACGTCATTCTGCTCTGCGGCGTGGCGATGGTGGCATTTCCGCTCTACATCACTTTCGTCGCGTCGACCCAGACCGCGCAAGAAGTGGCGCAAGCGCCGATGTCGCTGATCCCCGGTCCGCACTTTGTCGATAACTACATGCAGGCGCTGTTTGGCGGCTCGTCCGGCGGTTCGTCGGGCGCGCCGGTGGGCCGCATGATGTACGTCAGCCTGATCATGGCGCTGTCGATTTCCATCGGCAAGATCGCGATCTCGCTGCTGTCGGCTTTCGCGGTCGTGTACTTCCGCTTTCCCGGCCGCATGTTCTTTTTCTGGATGATCTTCGTCACGCTGATGCTGCCCGTTGAAGTCCGCATCGCGCCCACCTACAAAGTGGTGGCCGACCTGGGCCTGCTCAACAGCTACGCTGGCCTGACCTTGCCGCTGATTGCGTCGGCCACCGCCACCTTCCTGTTCCGCCAGTTCTTCCTGACGGTGCCGGACGAGCTCATCGAGGCCGCGCGCATCGACGGCGCGGGCCCCGTGCGGTTCTTCTTCGATGTCCTGCTGCCGCTGTCCAAGACCAGCATCGCCGCCCTGTTCGTGATCCAGTTCATCTACGGCTGGAACCAGTACCTGTGGCCGCTGCTCATCACCACGCAGGAAGACATGTACCCCGTCGTCATCGGCATCAAGCGGATGATCAGCGGCGGCGACAGCGTGACCGAATGGAACATCACCATGGCCACCGCCATGCTGGCCATGATTCCGCCGGCGCTCGTCGTCATCCTGATGCAGAAATGGTTCGTCAAGGGTCTGGTCGACACTGAAAAATGACCCCCACGCCGCGCCCACCCGAACACGACTCCGAACACGAATAAACATGGCTACTCTCAGCTTCCGTAACGTCAAGAAAACCTATGCCGGCAACGTGCCGGTCATCCATGGCATCGACATGGATGTCAAAGACGGCGAATTCATCGTCATCGTCGGCCCATCCGGCTGCGGCAAATCCACGCTGATGCGCATGGTCGCCGGCCTGGAATCCGTCACCAGCGGCGACATCGTGATTGACGACAAGGTGGTCAACACCCTGGAACCCGCTGAACGCGACATCGCGATGGTGTTCCAGAACTACGCGCTCTACCCGCACATGACCGTGTTCGAGAACATGGCCTATGGCTTGAAGATCCGCAAGTTCTCCAAGGACGAGATCAAGAAGCGCGTGGACATCGCCGCGCAGATTCTTGAACTGGGCCACCTGCTGGACCGTCGCCCCCGCGCGCTGTCCGGTGGCCAGCGCCAGCGCGTCGCCATGGGCCGCGCCATCGTGCGCGAACCCAAGGTGTTCCTGTTCGACGAACCCTTGTCGAACCTGGACGCCAAGCTGCGCGTGGCGATGCGCCTTGAAATCATGAAGCTGCATCGCCGCCTGGGCACCACCAGCCTGTACGTGACGCACGACCAGGTCGAGGCTATGACGCTGGCCCATCGCATGATCGTCATGTACCAGGGCGTGCCCGAGCAGATCGGCACCCCGATGGAAGTCTTCGAAAAACCCGCCTCGACCTTCGTGGCCGGCTTCATTGGCTCGCCCCCGATGAACCTGATGGAAGTGCAGGTGGCTGGCGACGGCACCGTGCAGACCACCGACGGCATGGCGCTGGAAATCTCGCCGCTGCAGGTGCCGTCCCAGGTGCGCGGCCGCAAGATCATCATGGGCATGCGGCCCGAACACATGCTGCTGAACACGCAGGGCGTGCCGGCCGAAGTCGAAATGGTCGAAACGCTGGGCTCCGAACAACTGGTCCATTGCCGCTGCGGCAAGACCACGCTGGTCGTCCGCTGCACCACCCGCCAATTGTCCGAGTCGTCCGCCAAGGTGGGTGACCGCGTCAACGTGGGCCCGGACGGCCGCCACCCGCTGCACTGGTTCGAAGCCGACACCGGCCGCCGCGTACAGGGCCTGTAAACCGCGCCAGCCCCGGGATGGGCCGGCGAGTTCACGACGACGAACCTACGACGACGACCCCACGCCGACTGCCCTGCCCCGTTGCCAGAATTCGCCCCCGCTTGGGGGCGAACCTTTTTTACGCTAGTACGTGTACGTCACCATGGTCCCGATGGTGTACTGGTTGCGCGCTTTGACGATGGGGCTGTCGGCGGCGTCGCCGAATAGCCGGCGGGCTTCGGCGGCGACCGACCAGGACCACGATTCGCTGACCGGCAATGTCCATGTGGCACCCAGGCCAACGCTTTCCAAGCCGCCCTTGGGGTTGTACCGGCGATAGCCGGATTTCACCGATTGGCGATCGCTGACGCCATACCATGTGCGCATATAGTTGCCGTCGCCCAGTGTGCCGCTCAAGGCCAGCGACACCGAGCCCGCCGAACCTTCATACACCGTCGTGCTGGCGCCCAGATTGAACATCGTATAGGCGCTGCCCACGTCACGGTCGTCGCCCTTTTTGAACGCGTGCGCCACCGTTGCGGACAGCACGACCGGCCCCAGCGCGGTTTCCGCGTCCATGCCGATCTGCGCGCGGCTTTTGATGTCGCCCATGCCACGCAGTTTGTCCGACCCCTGGAAGCCCTTCTTATGGTCCTTGCGCGACGCGCTGGGCGCCACATAGAAGCGGAAAGTACTGTCCAGCGCCTGCGTCTCCCAACCCAGGCCATGATCCGTTCCCAGGAAGAAGCCATGCGGGCCGCGCACGCCCAGCCCCACGATAGGAACGGCCGAACTTTCGTCGCTGCCGCTGTATCGCGGCGCATAGCCCACGCCCGCCGTGCCGTAGAACGTCCATTGCCCTTCCGGGCGGTCCTGGCCCGTCGCCACCGTCAAGCCCCGCGAGCTTGCGCCTCGCTGTCCGTAAACCGAACCGACCTCCGCAACCGTAAGATCGGCCGCGACCGCCGACAGGCCTGGCATGGCGACGAGCAGACTGGCGATGGCCACGCGGCGCGGAACAAAAGACATGGAAGAGAATCGCTTCATAACAGCATCCAGGAAACGAGATTGACGGCAGACGCGGCGCGCCCGCCGGATAAAAATCAGAGCGCGTCGGCGCCTTGCTTGGCTTGCCGCATCAAACGCATGGCCAGCGTCGAGACAGCGGCCACCACCGGCTCGCCCGTGTCGGAATTGCTCATCACCAACACGGCAAGCTTGTCTTGCGGCGCAAGCAGATAGCGGGCGTGGAAGGCTTCGGTGGCGCCGCTGTGCTCGTGCAGGTAGGCGGCCTCGACGAGGTCGTCGCCACAGGGCGCGGCCAGCCACGACAGCGCCAGCCGGCAGCTCAGGCCCAGACTGGCGCCCGCAACCGTTTCCAGATTCAGGACGGCCTGGGCCGAGTCGTCTTTCAGCACCCGCGCGCCGCGGAACACCCCGCCGGCGAACAACATGCTAGAAAAGCGCGCCATTTCAGACGTGCTCATCCACAAGCCGTCGGCGGCCTCGTTGGGCTGTGGGGTTTCGGCCCAGGGCATGCCACGCCGGTATCCCGCAGCGCGCAGCTCAAGCATGCGGGCATGCGCCTGGTAGCCCGCGCGCGGCATGTTCAAGGGTTGCAGAATCGTGCGGCGCACATAGGCGTCCAACGGCTCTCTGGCGGCGTGCGCGACCATGTCGCCCAGCACGGCGTAGGCCATGTCGGCCCGGGCGCGGCCCATCGTGTCTTCCAGAGTGGCCGGATGCAAGGTCAACAGATTGCGCGCGGTGTAAGGGTCTGCCCCAAGCCATTGCATGGCGTGGCCACGGGGTCGGACATGCCAATCGGGCAAGCCCTCGCCCGCGGGCGCATCAAGCAGCAGGCTGCCGTCGTCCGCGGCCCGGAACACCCCGGCCGCCGTAACGAGCTTGCTGATGGCGCCTACCCGATATAGCGTGTCGCTGGTGGCGTTCCGATGCCGCACCGGGTCCGCGTAGCCGAAGCCCGTGCTCCAGACGACGCGCTGGTCGTCCACGATCGCGATCGACAGGCCCGGCACCTTGTGCTTTCCCATGTCGTATGGGATGCGCTGCTCCAGATAGCCCAGGACTGCGTCATAGTCGCCTTTGGCGATGGCGGGCGGCGCGGCAGGCGGCAGATGCTGGCACCCGCCAGCAGCCAAGATCAACGCCCCGATGGCAACCAGGCGACTAAGAGAAAACATGGCGTGCGGCACACCCTCTTCAAGGAGAATGCCGCCATGCTATCCACGGGCCAGGCTTGGATCTTTCCCGCTTTGTATGGAGTTTGTGAAGATTCGGAGGGCGCTTTGTGAAGTTTCTTTACGCCTGCCTCCGCCGGGTCTCAGGCCGCCTTCCAGCTGATGACAAACCGCGCGCCGCCCAAGGGGCTGTCGGTGGCAAGCGCCGTGCCGTTATGCCACCTTGCGACCCGGCTGACAATGGCCAGGCCCAAGCCCGTGCCCCCTGTGCCGCGGTCGCGGCTTTCATCCAGGCGGATGAAGGGCTCGAAAATGCGTTCACGGTCGACGGGCGGCACGCCCGGACCGTCGTCATCCACCGTCAGCACGTATTCCTGCGGCGCCGGACTGGTCAGCCCAACCTGCACGCGGCCGCCCGCGTGGCGAATGGCATTTTGAAGCAGGTTCAACAGCGCCCGCGTCATGTAGCGCTGATGCAGCCTCACCTCGGTCACGTCACATTGCGACACGACGCAATGCACGCCGGACACCCCGGCCTCGTAAGCGGCATGCTGGACCACGGAATCCAGCCACCCGCGCGCATCCAGCGCCCGCAGCACCACATCGTCGCTCTTGTGCTCCAGGCGCGCATACATCAGCAGCTCGGACGCCATGCCGTCCAATTCCGCCACATCGCTCTTCATTTCTTCGACCAGGCGCTTGCGGGCTTCCGGATCCGCTTCCCGGTCGATCATGTCCAGCTCGAAAGACAGCCGGGCGATCGGCGTGCGCAGTTCGTGCGACACGGCGTTGGTCAGGTCGCGCTGATTGCTGATCAGCGCGCCGATGCGGTCGGACATCTGGTTGAAGGTATCGCCCAGGTTGCGGATGCTGGAATGGCGCGACAACCGCGCCCGCGCCTGCAAGTCGCCCTGCCCCATGCGCTGCGCGGCGGTCTTCAGCGCCTCCAGGTCGCGCCAGATCGGCAACGCCCACACCAGCATGAATGCGCACAGCAGCAGCCCCAGCGCGGAATAGATCGCGGCGATCACCCAGGGGCCGATCGGCGGTTCCGGAGGCAGCCTGACGTGCAGCCATTGCGCGCCTTCGCCAGGTATGCCCGTGACGAAGATGTTCAGCTTGTCGCGCATGAAGAAGCCACCCGCTTCGATCGTGCGCCGCTCATCGTCCGTCAGTGCGAACTCGGGGTCGTTGTATTCCGACGGGTCCATCACCCGCAGGGTCAAGCCGTAATGCTGCGCCAGCTTGTCGCGCACATAGTCCCGCCGCGCGTCGGGCGGCACGCGCGACAGCTCCTGCGTCAGGCTATGCAGCTGCCCGCGCACCGCTTCACGCGTATAGGCCACGTTAACCGGCTCGAAGAAGTAGTTGGCGGTCCGGTCGACCACTTCGTTGGAAATGATGAAACCGATCGCCAGCACCACGAAGAGCCGCAGGACAAACTTAAGCATCACCACCCTCGTGTGCCTTGGGCGAGAACAGATAGCCCTTGCCCCACACGGTCTTGATGCGCGCCGGATCGCGCGGGTCGTCATCCAGCTTGCGGCGCAGCTTGCTGACGCAGACGTCCACGCTGCGGTCCAGCCCGTTGAACTCGATGCCGCGCACCGCATTCAGCAGGTCGTCGCGCGTCAGCACCTGGCCGGCCTGGCTAGCCAGCGCCCATAGCATTTCGAACTCCATGGTCGTCAAGTCGACTTCGACGCCGGCATGGACGACAGCCCGCGTGCGCCGGTCGATGGTGAGCGGCCCGAACTCCAGGTGCTCCGGCGGCTCGTCCAATTGGTTATGGCGCCGCATCAGCGCGCGGATCCGCGCCAGCAAGACGCGGGGCTCGACGGGCTTGATGACGTAATCGTCAGCGCCGGACTCCAGCCCCAGAATCTGGTCCAGGTCGTCCTCGCGCGCAGTCAGCATCAGAATGGGCGCGGACGAGAACGCGCGCAGGTCACGGCACACCTGCAACCCGTCGCGCCCGGGAAGCATCAGGTCCAGGATGGTGATCGCCGGGTCGTGGCGGCGAAACGCCTCCACGGCGTGGTCGCCACGGTAGGCCTGGGCGACGTTGAACCCGTGTTGTTCCAAAAACTGCGCGATCAGGCGCGACAGTTTGGGATCGTCTTCGACTAGCAAGGCCTTGGTCATAAGATTCGAACAAGAGTAGGTCTAGGGGCCGCAACGCCTTCGCGTGCGGGGAGCCGGCCGTTCGACACCGCGGCGGCGGTCCGGTTCCCGGCAGGCGTCGCGCCAATGCAAAACCGGGCCGGAAGTCTATGGCTTCCGGCCCGGCGGTCATGCGGACGCTTTCGTGTCCGCATCCGATGCCGCGGGCCGTGGGGCTATTGCCTCCCGGCCCGCCGGGGCATCACTTATAGACGGTCTTGGAACCGTCCTTGTGCCAGGTGAACACGTCGAACGAGAAGTTCGTCAGGTCGCCCTGCTTGTTCCACGACACCTTGCCGATCGGCGTGTCGAAGGAATTGGCGTGCAGGTACTTGGCGACCTTGGTCGGGTCGTCAGAGCCCGCGCCCTTGATGCCGTCCGCGATGACCTGGGTGGCCGTGTAGGCCGTCATCTGGAAGGCGCCGCCGGCGTTGCGCTTTTTGGCTTCGAACGACTTGACGATGTCGGCGTTGGCGGCATTCTGGGTGAAATCCGCCGGCAGCGTCAGCAGCATGCCCTCGACGGCGTCGCCCGCGATGGCGTTGATGTCGGGATTACCCGCGCCTTCCGGACCCATCCACTTGGCCTTTACGCCTTGCTCGGCTGCCTGGCGCAGCAGCAGACCCATTTCAGGGTGGTAACCGCCGTAGTAGACGAAATCGACGCCTTGGCTCTTCAGCTTGGTGATCACGGCCGAATAGTCGCTGTCGCCGGCATTGATGCCTTCAAACACGGCGACCGGCACGCCGCCCTTTTCGAGGTCGTTCTTGACGGCCGTGGCGATGCCCTGGCCATACGACTGCTTATCGTGCAGCACGGCGGCCTTCTTCGGCTTGATCTTTTCCAGCACGAACTTGGCGGCGGCGGGACCTTGCTGGTCGTCGCGGCCGATCGTGCGGAAGATGAACTCGTAGTTCTTGCCGTCGGTAAGCGCCGGCGCCGTGGCCGAAGGCGTCACCATGACGACGCCCTCATTGTTATAGATGTCCGCAGCGGCGATGGTCGCGCCCGAGCACACGTGGCCCACCACGAATCCGATCTTGCTGTTGACCACGCGGTTGGCGGCGACCGGGCCCTGCTTGGGTTCGCAGCCATCGTCGATCACGACGGTTTCCAGCTTCTTGCCATTCACGCCGCCGGCGGCGTTGATGCGCTCGACAGCGGTGTCCACGCCTTCACGGACCATATCGCCATACTGCGTGACGGCGCCAGTGGTGGGGCCCACCACGCCGATCTTGATGGTTTGCGCTTGCGCTCCCGCCGCAAACGTCAGGCCAGCGGCGACTCCCAGCGCCGCAATGACCGGGGTCAGACGAAATACTGGCTTCATGAGTGGACTCCTCTAATCGCTTGTAATCGTTGGTTTTTGAACCGGGCGGACGCCGGAAACTGATGTGGTCACGCTCGGTTACTGTGCATGTGCACGGCAAGCATACACTGAAAAATCCCTGTATTTGGAGCCTATCCGGCCCGACTTCCGGCACCTTCCGGGTGCGTGGGTGCCGCATCGCGCATAAGCCCCGCTTTATACCCGGCGCCATATATGCAAAAGACGATTTATTCGTTTGAGTTACTAGGGCCTCGCGGCATGATGGCCGCCATGAGACTCCAACCGATCATCGTCCCCGGATGGAAAAACTCCGGACCGGACCACTGGCAATCACGCTGGGTGACGCTACTGCCCCACGCGGTACGCGTCCAGCAGCGCGACTGGGAAAACCCGGCGGCGCCCGAATGGATCGCGGCCCTGGCGGCAGAAGTCGACCAGGCCCGCAGCCCCGTGCTGCTGATCGCCCATAGCCTGGGCTGCCTGATCAGCGCCGCGCTGCCCGTCCCGTTGCGGGCAAAGGTCGCCGGCGCCCTGCTGGTGGCCCCGGCGGATGTGGAATCGCCGGACGCGCCGGCCTGCTTGCGGGGGTTCGCCCCCATCGCGCGCCAGCCCCTACCGTTCCAAAGCGTGGTAATCGCCAGCGACAACGACCCCTATTGCCGCCTGGAGCGGGCACGTGCCTTCGCTCAGGACTGGGGCAGCCGGGTCGTCGTGCTTTCCGGCGCGGGGCACATCAATGCCGAAAGCGGCCTGGCCGATTGGCCCCAGGGCCTGAAGATATTCGGCGCCCTGCGCCGCCGCGCCTCTTGGCGTATTCCGACCCCGGCCAAGCGGATTCCACCCGTGCCCGTTTGCGGCGTGCCTGACCCGCGGGCGTTGCCGTTTCACCGTTAATCCGGGCAAGCGCAGGGCGCAGCCGCGCCCTGCATGCCCGGCGGCGCGCCGCGATTATTGCAGCAGGCTACGCAGCATCCAGGCGTTCTTTTCGTGCACGTCCAGGCGCTGCGTCAGCAGGTCGGCCGTGGGCTGATCGTTCGCCGCATCGGCCTTTTCAAAAGCGGAGCGGGCCGTCTTGGCGACGGACTCGTTGGCGCTGACAAGCAGGCGCACCATGTCCAGCGCCTCCGGCACCGACTCGGGCTCGGCGATGGACGACAGCTTGGAATATTCGCGGTAGGTCCCCGGCGCGTAATGGCCCAGGGCGCGGATGCGTTCAGCGATGCTGTCCAGCGCGTTCCACTCTTCCGTGTACTGGGTCATGAACATCTGGTGCAGCGTGTTGAACATGGGCCCCGTGACGTTCCAGTGGAAGTTGTGCGTCATCAGGTACAGCGTGTACGAGTCGGCCAGCAGCTTGGACAGCTCACCGGCGACGGCGGCGCGGTCCTTGTCCGAAATGCCGATGTTGATGCGCGGAACGCTCGGGGTCTTCTTGGTGGACTTGGCCATTGCTAGCTCCTGTTGGATAGGTACGAAGAAAGGATATCACTGCAAACACGACGAATTGATGCGGCGCACACGCGTTTTTCCGGTTCGCGCCGCCTCGCTTTGACGCGGCTCAAACTGTCTTCTCGCGGCGTGGCGCCAGGCATCAAAATATCAATCCTGGACGGCTGCCGCCTCATCCACCAGCATCTTCACGCCAGGGAGTTCGCATTCATAGACGGCCTGCGCCAAGGCTTCGATTGCGGCCAGGCGAGGGAAGCTGCGGCGCCACGCCAGGACCACGCGGCGCTCAGGCACATGGCCGTCGAACGGCAGGTAGGTCAGCAGGCTGTTGCTGGGTGGATGCTCAGGCACGGCCGTGACCGGCAGCACGGTAACGCCGATGCCTGCCGCCACCATATGGCGGATGGTTTCCAGCGAAGATCCTTCGAAGGTGCGCTGGATGCCGTCGCTGGCCGCCGAGAACCGGGACAACTCGGGGCAGACTTCCAACACCTGGTCGCGGAAACAGTGGCCGCTGCCCAGCAGCAGCATGGTCTGCTGTTTCAGGTCCTGGGCATCGATGGATTTGCGCTGGGCGAGTTCATGGTCGTTGGGCACCGCGACGATGAACGGTTCGTCGTAGAGCGGCTGCATGACCAGGCCGGCCTCGGGCAGGGGCAAGGCCATGATGGCGCAATCGATTTCGCCTTGGCGCAGCAGCTCCACCAGCCGAACGGTGAAGTTCTCCTGCAACAGCAGCGGCATCTGCGGCGTGCGGCCGATCTGCACCGGCACCAGCTTGGGCAGCAGGTACGGCCCGATCGTGTGGATGACGCCGACGCGCAAGGGGCCGGCCAGCGGGTCGTGGCCCTGACGCGCGATTTCCTTGATGCTGGCGCTTTCTTCAAGGACTTTCTGCGCTTGCGCGACGATGCGCTGGCCGATCGGCGTCACGCCGACCTCGGCGCCGCCGCGTTCGAACAGCGTCACGCCCAGCTCGTCTTCCAGCTTGCGTATCGCGACGGACAGCGTCGGCTGGCTGACGAAACAGGCCTCGGCCGCCCGGCCGAAATGCCGTTCGCGCGCGACAGCGACGATGTACTTGAGTTCGGTGAGAGTCATGGTGGACTACGCCCCCGGGGGTTGCGCGCAAGCCTGGCGGCCGGCGCTGGAATGATTCAGGTTAAGAATGGACGGCATGGCGTCACGTCCGCAAGAAGTCTTCGCGGCCGCGCATCCAGCGCGCCAGGTGCGCCTCGACAGCCGCGGGATGCTCGGCGCGCAGCCAACTCGCGGCGTCGCGGGCGTCTTCGGCAATCGCGGCATCGGTTTCCAGGTCGGCAAAGCGCAGCAGCGCCATGCCGGACTGGCGCGTGCCCAGGAATTCGCCCGGGCCGCGTTGTTCGAGGTCGCGTCGGGCGATTTCGAATCCGTCGGATGTTTCGAACATGGCGCGCAGGCGTTCGCGCGCGATTTGGGATAAGGGGGTTTGATACAGCAGCACGCAAACGGATTCGGCGGTGCCCCGCCCTACCCGGCCCCGCAACTGATGCAGTTGGGCAAGGCCAAAGCGTTCGGCGTGCTCGATGACCATCAGCGACGCATTGGGCACGTCGACACCCACTTCGATAACGGTCGTGGCCACCAGCAAGTCAACCTCGCCGTCGCGGAACGCCTGCATGACAGCCGCCTTTTCGGCCTGGGGCAAACGGCCATGTACCAGACCGATGCGCAAGTCGGGCAGATCGACGCGCATGCCTTCATAGGTGTCGACAGCGGTCTGCAACTCCAGCGCTTCGCTCTCTTCAACCAGCGGACAAACCCAATATGCCTGCTGGCCGCCGCGTGCGGCTTGCGCGACGTGCGCGATGACTTCTTCGCGCCGCGCATCGGAAACCAGCTTGGTCAGCACGGGCGTGCGCCCGGGCGGCAATTCGTCGATGACGGACACGTCCAGGTCGGCGAAAAACGTCATGGCCAGCGTGCGGGGAATCGGCGTGGCGCTCATGTTCAGCTGATGCGGCACGAAGCGCCCACGCGCGGTTTCGCCTTTCTTGGTCAGCGCCAGGCGCTGCCCAACCCCGAAACGATGCTGCTCATCGACGATCGACAGCCCCAGCCGATGGAATTCGACATGATCCTGGATCAGGGCCTGCGTACCGACCACCAGTTGCACGCTGCCGTCCGCCGCGGCCGCGGCGGCTTCGCGGCGCGCCTTGGCCGTCAGGCTGCCACTCAACCACGCCACGTTGACGCCCAAGGGCTGCAGCCATGACACCAGTTTGCGGAAATGCTGTTCGGCCAGGATTTCGGTAGGCGCCATCAGCGCAACCTGGGTACCGCCGGCGATGGCCTGCGCCGCCGCGATCGCCGCGACGACGGTCTTGCCGCTGCCAACGTCGCCCTGTAGCAGGCGATGCATCGGATACGGCTTGGCGAGATCGGCCGAAATTTCCTGCACCACGCGCTCTTGCGCGCCGGTCAGTTTGAACGGCAGGTTGGCGTACAGCTTGGCCACCAGCCCGCCGGGCTCGGTACGGATCGGCAGCGACTCCGATTCCTTGACACGGCGCGCGGCGCGGGCGGCGGCCAGCGACAACTGCTGCGCCAGCAGTTCGTCGAACTTGATGCGGCGCCAGGCGGGATGGACACGGTCCAGCAAGGCCTGTTCGGATTCGCCTTGGGCCGGCGTATGCAGCGCGCGAATGGCCGGCTCGAATGGCGGCAGATCGTAGCGCTGGCGGGCCTCATCCGGCAGGGTGTCGGAAAGGTCGGCGCGGTCCAGCGCCTGCGCGATGGCGCGGCGCAGGGTCAGTTGCGGCAAACCTTCCGTGGTGGGGTAGACCGGCGTCAAGGCGGTAGGCAGCGGCGCATCCGCATTGGTCATGCGGGGATGCACCATCTGACGGCCAAATAGCCCGCCGCGCACTTCGCCCCGGGCGCGCAGACGCTTGCCCACGGTGATTTGCTTTTGTTGACTGGGATAGAAATTCAGCCAGCGTAATTGGAGTTCGCCGGTTTCGTCCGCCAGCGTGGCGGTAAGTTGGCGCCGGGGCCGATACAGCACCTCGGATTTGGTGATTTCACCTTCGACCTGGCCCGAAAAACCGGGGCGCAGGGCGCTGATTGGAATGACGCGGGTTTCGTCTTCGTAGCGCAACGGCAGATGCAGCACGAAGTCCTCGGGCAGCACCAGGCCCAGGTTACGGAGCTTGCGCTCGGTATCCGTCAGCGGTTTCCCGGCGCCTTTGTTATCGGCGCCGGGTCGCTTGGAAGCCACGGCCGCGGCCGGCATGAAGGTACGAACCCCTGGGATCGTAAGTCCGGGTGTGCCTTACAGGACGAGAATGGCTTCGACTTCGAACTGCGCGCCCTTGGGCAGGCTGGCCACGCCGATGGTCGAACGCGCCGGGAACGGCTGCGGGATGATTTCGGCCATGATGGAGTTGGCGGCGGTGAACTTGCCCAGGTCGGTCAGGAACAGCGTCAGCTTGACGACGTTATCCAGCGTGCCGCCTGCGGCGGTAATCACGGCCTGCATGTTGGCGAAAGCCTGACGCACTTGCGCGTCGAAGTTCTCAGAGACCAGATCGCCCGTGCCCGGCTCCAGGCCGATCTGGCCGGAGAGATAGACAGTCTTGGTGCCGCTAACGGCAACCGCTTGCGAGTAAGGGCCAACGGCGGCGGGCGCGGCGTCGGTATGGATGATTTGCTTGCTCATGGGCGGAATCCTTCAGGTGACGGATAGAAGCTACAACTATCGGAGTTTAAACAGCAATAGACTTTTGCGAAAGTGGCCGGATGACGCAGGGATGCCCTCTTTCCGCGTTTCACGAGTCTGCCTGATGGCCTGCGCCGCCGATATCGCCCCGATGTGCGATCAGCAGCGCATACAGCGCCTGGGCGGCCACCGACAGGCTGCGGCCCTTGCGTTGAACCAGGTATAGCGGCCGCGTCAGCGCGCGGCCGGCCAGCGGCACCACGCGCAGGTCGTCGCTGCGGAAATGAAATAGCGTCATGGCTGGCACGACCGAGACACCCAGGCCCGCCCGCACCAGTCCGGTCACGGTGGCCAGATGTTCGACTTCGAACACGGGCGGCGGCGCGTCGGCGCCCAGCGCCTCGTCCAGATGTTTGCGCACACTGCTGCCACGCGCAAGTTGAATAACGGGATGGCGCACGATGTCGCGCAGCCGTACCTGGCTTTGCGCGGCTAGGGCATGGTCGGCCCGGCACACCAGGAAATAGCGGTCGGCATGCAGAAACTCACTGTCCAGGTCCGTCATGTCCGGCCGGCGGGACGCCACGGCAAAATCGACCTGGCCGCTTTGCACCATGTCAAGGCAGGGATCCAGCAAGCCGTCGCGCAAGTCCAGGACGATGCCGGGATGTTCCTGGCTGAAGCGGGCCAGCAGCCCGGGCAGCCAACCGGCCGCAAGCGATGGCAACGCCGCCAGCGCCACCCGGCCGCGACGGCGGGCAGCGTGGTCGCGCAGGTCTTCCATGACCAGGTCCATATCCGCCAGCAGACGGCGCGCGGAGGCGTCCAGCACCCGGCCTTCAGCAGTCAGCTCGACATGCCGCGTGTTGCGGTCAAAGAGCTTCAGGCCGGCGCTGTCTTCCAGCGAACGGATCAAGGCGCTGAACGCGGGTTGCGTCAGGTGGCAACGCTGGGCGGCCCGCGTGAAATGCCGTTCGTCCGCCAGCGCGACGAACGCGCGCAATTGCCGGGCAGATAAATTCATGGCTTTTTTCTATTAATTGATCTGATCTTTCTATTTTACTGATTAACCTCGTATGCCTATAGTGACCCCGACGCCCCTCGGCCCGACTGGACCCCTTATGCCTCAATCTCCCCTGCTCATCGGCTGCGCATCCGGATTCTCCGGCGATCGCAGCGACGGCGCCGCCGCCGTGGTGCGCACGCTGGCCGCCCGGGGCGGCGGCACTTTGATTTTCGAAACACTGGCCGAACGCACGCTTGCGCTGGCCCAATTGGCACGCAACGAAGACCCCAGCCGCGGCTACGAGCCACTGCTGGACGAGTTGGTTTCGCCAATACTGGCGGACTGCCTGCGCCACGGTATTCGCATCGTCAGCAATTTCGGCGCGGCCAATCCGCAAGCTGCGGCCCGGCGCATTGCCGCGATTGCGCGTGAGCAAGGCCTTCCCGTCCCGCGCATCGCGGTGGTGCATGGCGACGCCCTGGACACGGCGGCGCAGCGTGCCTTGTTGCGGGAACGCCTGGGCGCGGCATTGGCGGGCCACGAGATCGTCAGCGCAACCGTCTATCTGGGTGCGACGGAAATCGCGCAGGCCCTGTCCGCGGGCGCGCAGATTGTCGTCGCGGGCCGTGTGGCGGACCCTTCGCTGACGCTGGGCCCCGCCATGGCGCACTTCGGCTGGGATGCAACGGACTGGCCCCGCCTGGGCCGTGCCACGATGGCCGGCCACATGCTGGAATGCGGCTTGCAGGTCACGGGCGGCTACTTCTGCGTGCCCGGCCTGAAAGAAGTGCCCGACGTGCACGCCGCCGGGTTCCCCATTGCCGAAATCCATGCCGACGGCGAATTCGTCATTGGCAAAGCCGCCGAGACCGGCGGTGCGGTAGACGCCCGCACCGTGAAAGAACAGTTGCTGTACGAAGTCCATGATCCCGCCCGCTACCTGACGCCCGATGTCGTGGCCGACTTGAGCCAGGCGCGCGTCGTCGAACTGGGCAACAACCGCGTGGCCGTGCAAGGCATCACCGGCCATGCGCGCCCGCCCGAATTGAAAGTGAACGTGTGCTATCGCGGCGGCTGGCTGGCCGAAGCCGAGATCTCGTATGCCGGCGTGCAAGCCGAAGCACGCGCCCGCCTTGCCGCGGACATCGTGCAAAAGCGCCTGGGCGCCGGGTTCAAGCTGCGCGCCGACCTGATTGGCGCCATCAGCATCCTGGGCGACGACGCGGGTGAAATGCGTCGCGCGCAGCCCGACACGCTGGCCCGCGATGTGCGGCTGCGGCTGGCCGGCGAACACGCCGACCGCGCCCAGGCTGAACGCATCTTGCGCGAAGTGACCGCGCTATACACCTGCGGCCCGGCCGGCGGCGGCGGCGTCCGTACCGCGCTGCGGCCGCGCCTGAACATGGTGTCCTGCACCATTGCCCGCGATGCCGTGCAAAGCGGTTGGAACTTCCTGGAGGACATCACGCCATGACCCGCAACACCGACACGCTATCCGTGCCGCTGTACCGGCTGGGCCACAGCCGTTCGGGCGACAAAGGCGACATCTCGAATCTCAGCCTGATCGCCTGGGACCCCGAATGCTATGCGGTGTTGGCCGAGCAGGTCACCGAAGCCCGCGTGGCCGCGTGGTTCGCTTACCGGCACCCTACCCGCGTCACCCGCTACCTGCTGCCCACGCTGCACGCCATGAATTTCGTGCTGGAAGGCGTACTGGATGGCGGCGTGAACGACGCCCTGAATCTGGACACGCACGGCAAAAGCCTGTCGTTCCGATTGCTGGACCTGACGGTGGAGGTCGGCGCAGACCTGGCCCGCCGCCTGCCAGACATACCCGGCGACCGTCCCGCGGCCGCCTGACACATCCCCCTATAAAAAAGACCACAGGAGACACACGACATGCGCATTTCATCCAAGGGCCGGCTGGCCCTCTTGCTGGCCGCCGCTCTGCCGCTGACGGCACTGGCCCAGAACTTTCCGGCCAAGCCCATCACCTTCATCGTGCCGTTCGCGGCCGGTAGCGCGACCGACCAGATCGGCCGCGCCATCGGCCAGGGCGTCACGGAGCAGACCGGACAGGCCGTCGTGATCGAGAATAAACCTGGCGCCAGCGCCATGATCGGCGCTGCGGCCGGTGCCCGCGCCGCGCCAGACGGCTATACGGTGCTGATCACCACCAACACCACGCATGCCGCTAACGAGCACCTGTACAAGTCGTTGACGTACCAGCCGGTGAAGGACTTCGCCCCGATCTCGCTGTTGGGCAAGGGTGGCCAGATCATGGTGGTCAATCCAAATTCCCCGGCCAAGACGGTGGGCGAGTTCCTGGCGCAAGCCAAGCAATCGCCAGGCAAGCTGAGTTTTGGCAGCGGCAGCTCCAGCAGCCGGATCGCGGGCGAATTGCTCCAACAGATGGCCGGCGTGCAACTGCTGCATGTGCCGTACAAGAGCAATCCGCTGGCCGTGACCGACCTGCTGGGCGGACAGATCGACATGATGATCACCGATACGGCAACCGGCCTGCCCCAGGTCAAGTCGGGCAAGCTGCGCGCCCTGGGTGTGACGGGCCTAGCCCGCTCACCGCTAGCGCCCGACGTTCCCACGATCGCCGAAGCCGGCGTGCCGAACTACGAGATGGGTTACTGGTTTGCGGCCTATGCGCCCGCTGGCACGCCGCCCGACGTGATCAAGCGCCTGAACGAGCTGCTGGTCAACGCCAGCAAGACCAAGCCCGCCCAGCAGTTCTATGCGCAGACAGGAACCGAGCCAGCCACTTCCACGCCAGCCGAACTGGCCGCATTCCAACAGGCGGAATCGAAGAAATGGGGCGACATCATCAAGAAGGCCGGGATCCAGCCTGAATAATCGGGTATGAGGCGCGCCGGCCCTTTGACCGTCGTGCCCTGAATGCAAAAAACCCATCGCACACGCGATGGGTTTTTTGTTGCGGAAGAGCGTTCGTGGCTTATTTGTCCACGAAAGCGCGTTCCACTACGTAGTCGCCGGGCTGGCCCACGCCGGGCGACACGACAAAGCCGCGTTTGTCCAGCATGGCGCTGATATCGGCCAGCATGTGCGGGCTGCCGCAAATCATGGCGCGATCGGTTTCCGGGTTGATTTGCGGAATGCCGATGTCTTCGCACAGCTTGCCGTTTTCCATCAGTTCCGTAATGCGGCCCTGATTGCGGAACGGTTCGCGCGTGACGGTCGGGTAGTACACGAGCTTGTCGCGGACGACATCGCCGAAGAATTCGTTGTTCGGCAGTTCTTTTTCGATGAAGTCCGCGTAGGCCAGTTCGCTGACCCAGCGCACGCCATGGACCAGGATGACCTTGTCGAAGCGTTCGTAGATGTCCGGGTCTTTGATGATGCTCATGAAGGGCGCCAAGCCGGTGCCGGTGCCAAACAGGAACAGGTGCTTGCCAGGCTTCAGGTCGTCGACCACCAGCGTGCCCACCGGCTTGCGGCTGACCAGGATGGTGTCGCCCTCTTTCAAGTGCTGCAGGCGCGACGTAAGCGGGCCGTTCTGCACCTTGATGCTGAGGAACTCGAGGTTTTCTTCGTAGTTCGCGCTGGCGATGCTGTAGGCCCGCAGTAGCGGCTTGCCTTCAACCTCCAGGCCGATCATGACGAAGTGGCCGTTGTGGAACCGCAAGGCCGCGTCACGCGTCGTCGTAAAGGAAAACAGGGTGTCGTTCCAGTGGTGCACGCTAAGTACGCGCTCAGTGTTGAAAGCAGCCATGTCGTAGTCGGAAATATTAGGGTTAGCCCTATTCTACAAGGTCTTGATAGGAATTGCTCTCATTATTCCGTAATACGCTTATGCCGTATTGATAGGGATCAAGCATTGGATCCTATGCCTTACCAGCAGTTGAACGGTCTTTCGCTTCCTGTTATCGTCGCGTTCTCAGTTGATAATCGTTTTCGTTAGCAGACTGTTTTAAGCACCGGGAAGCCTTGCATTTCGCGGCTTTTCCCCCCGTTGCTGCCCTAGCCGGAGTTCCCGACATGACCAAGCGTCCCCAATTGAATTCGCTGCTTCGCGCCCTGGCGCTGGCTGGCGCCGCCGCCTTCGCTATTTCGGCCAACGCCGCTGAAGAAGTCAGCCTGTACACCACCCGGGAACCCAAGCTGATCCAGCCACTGCTGGATGCCTTCACTAAGGAAAGCGGCATCAAGGTCAACACCGTCTTCGTCAAGGACGGCCTGCTGGAACGCGTCAAGGCGGAAGGCGCCAAGTCGCCTGCCGACGTGCTGATGACCGTGGATATCGGCAACCTGCTGGACCTGGTGGACGGCGGCGTGACGCAAGCGATCAAGTCCCAGACGCTGGAATCGGTAATTCCCGCCAATCTGCGCGGCGCCGACGGCAAGTGGTTCGCGCTGTCGCTGCGCGACCGCGTGCTGTATGTCGAAAAAGACCTGAAACTGGAATCCTTCCGCTACGAAGACCTGGCCGACCCCAAGTGGAAGGGCAAGGTATGCATCCGTTCGGGCCAACACCCCTACAACACCGCGATGGTCGCGTCGATGATCGCGCATGACGGCGCGGAAGCGACTGAAAAGTGGCTGCGCGGCGTCAAGGCCAACCTGGCGCGCAAGGCCGCTGGCGGCGACCGCGACGTGGCGCGCGACATCCTGGGCGGCATCTGCGACATCGGCTTGGCCAATGCGTACTACGTCGGCCACATGAAAAATGCAGAACCCGGCACGGACAGCCGCAAGTGGGGCGACGCCATCAAGGTCATCCGTCCCACATTCGCCAATGAGAAAAGCGGCGGCACGCACGTGAACGTCAGCGGCGCAGCCGTTGCCGCCCATGCGCCGCACAAGGCCAACGCGATCAAGCTGCTGGACTTCCTGGTGTCCGAACCCGCCCAGGCCCTGTATGCCCAGGCCAACTATGAGTATCCCGTCCGCAAGGGCGTGAAGCTGGACCCCGTGATCGCCAGCTTTGGCGAATTGAAGGTGGATCCGCTGCCCCTGACCGAAATCGCCAAACACCGCAAGCAAGCCAGCGAACTGGTGGACAAGGTCGGTTTCGACAACTGATAAGCCCCCGGCCGCCACGCCCCGGCGTGGCGCGACCCTGCGGCAGTATTGGGCCTGTTCCCCTGTTTCCCGGGGGAACAGGCCTTGCCTTTGATGCAATCGACTTTGAAGCATGCACACAGAATCCTTGCCCCGGCCGCTGCGTTTGCGCTGGACTGAACGCGGCGCCGGCTGGCTCGCAGGTGCCGGCCTGATCGCGCTGGCGGTGCTGGCCCCCGTGCTGACGCTGCTTTGGTGGGCGTTGGGCGGTGAACTTTCGCACTGGCAGCATCTGGCAAGCTATGTGCTGCCCCAGGCCTTGGCCAACACGGCCCTGTTGCTGGCGGGCGTGGGCGTGATGGTGACGCTGTTGGGCACGGGCGCCGCCTGGCTGGTGACCGCTTACGACTTCCCCACGCGCCGCATCCTGACCTGGGCGCTGCTACTGCCGCTGGCGGTGCCAACTTACATCATCGCGTTCTCTTACCTGGACTTGCTGCATCCCATCGGGCCGATCCAGACGGCGATCCGCGCGCTGCTGGGCTACGACAGCCCGCGGCAGTTCCGCCTGCCCGACCTGCGGTCCATTTATGGCGCGATCTTCGTGCTGGGATTCGTGCTGTATCCGTATGTCTACCTGAGCACCCGCGTCATGTTCATGACCCAGGCGGCCAGTTTGCTGGAAGCGGCGCGCACGCTGGGCGCGGGCCGCATCGCCGTGTTCTTCCGCGTTGCCCTGCCCCTGGCCCGTCCGGCCATCGTCGTGGGCGTGAGCCTGGCGCTGCTGGAAACGTTGAACGATATCGGCGCGTCCGAGTTCCTGGGCGTGCAGACGCTGACAGTGTCGGTCTATACCACCTGGGTCACGCGGTCGGACCTGGCCGGCGCGGCGCAGATCGCGCTGACGATGCTGGCCATCGTGATCGGGTTGATCATGCTGGAACGCCATGGCCGCAAGCGCCAGCGCTATGCCAATACCCAACGCATGCGCCCTATGCAACCGCGCCGGCTACGCGGGGCGTCCGCTGCCGTGGCGGCCGTGCTGGGCTGGATCCCCGTCGTGCTGGGTTTCATTGCGCCCGCCGCCTACCTGATCTTCGAAACATACAAGCGCCTGCATCTGGTGGGTGGCGTATCTGACCAATTGATCAATGGCCTGGGCAACACGCTGATCGTCGCGTTCAGCGCCACCATCGTGACCCTGCTTTGCGGCCTGATCGTCGCCTGGGCCGGGCGGACCTTGCGCGAAAGCGCCAGCTTCAATCCGGGCCGTGCCTGCGCGCGTATCGCCAGCCTGGGCTACGCGGTGCCGGGCACCGTTCTGGCCATCGGGCTGCTGACGCCCTTCGTCTGGATCGACAGCGCGGTTGCCACGGTGTTCGGCGGCTCAGGATTGTTCCTGATGGGCTCCATGGGCGCGCTGGTGTGCGCCTATGTGATCCGGTTCCTGGCGATTTCCACCGGCGCGCTGGAAGCGGGCCTGGCCCGCATCCCCCCTTCGCTGGAACAGGCCTCGCGCCTGCTGGGCGAAAGCTCGGCGGGCACGTTGCGCCGGGTCCACCTGCCGCTGCTGCGCCCCGCGCTGGCCGCAAGCGCCCTGCTGGTCTTCGTGGACGCCATGAAGGAGCTGCCGGCCACCTTGCTGCTGCGCCCCATGAATTTCGACACGCTCGCCACCTGGCTCTACGCCGAAGCCGCCCGCGGCACATACGAGGAAGGCGCCGTCGCGGCGCTGGCGATCGTGCTGGCTGGCCTTTTGCCCGTCATCCTGCTGGCGCGCACCAATCTGAAAATGGGACATTGATCATCGTGCCCGATCTGTTAGAAATCGACCGCCTTTCACTCGCCTACGACACGCCCGCCGGCCTGAAACCGGTGGTGCAAGACCTGACGCTTGGCTTGCCCGCCGGGCACATCGGCTGCCTGCTGGGCGAATCCGGCTGCGGCAAGACCACGGTGCTGCGCGCCATCGCCGGCTTCGAGCCCGTGCGCGCGGGCCGCATCCTGCTGGACGGCACCGTCATTTCGTCTCCGACCGAGCAAGTCGCGCCGGAACTACGCCGCGTCGGCATGATGTTCCAGGACTACGCCCTGTTCCCGCATCTGACCGTGGCGCTTAACGTGGCATTTGGCTTGCGCAAGCTTGCGCGCGCGGACCGCAACCGCCGCGTCGACGAGATGTTGGAACTGGTGGGCTTGGCGCATGCCGCCAGCAGCTACCCGCACGAAATCTCGGGCGGCCAGCAGCAGCGCGTGGCGCTGGCTCGGGCGCTGGCACCCTCGCCCGACCTGTTGTTGCTGGACGAACCGTTTTCGAATCTGGATGTGGACACGCGCGAACGCCTGGCGTTCGAAGTGCGGGACATTCTCAAGACCACGGGCCACACGGCCATTCTGGTCACGCACAACCAAGCCGAAGCCTTCGCCATCGCCGACCGCATCGGCGTGATGACAAAGGGGGCGATCGCGCAGTGGGATACGCCTTACAACCTGCACCACCATCCCGGCAACGATTTCGTGCGGGACTTCATCCGGCGTGAAGCGTTGGAGGCGCAGCGCGAGCAGGCATTCGCGCGCGGGCGCTGACGACGCGGCCCGCGGCAAGGCGGACCGCCGCGGTGTCGACCGCCGCGGCATCGACCGCCGCGGCATCGACCGCCGCGGCATCGACCGCCGCGGCATCGACCACCCATTAATCCGCCGCTAGCTTGACCTTCTGCGACAGGGCCTTGAAGGCCTCGTGCTGGCTCTGGGTCAGGCGCTCGACCTCTTGCGGGGTCGAGCCATAGGGCATGAAACCGGCCTGCTCCAGTTTGTCCTTCACTTCTGGCAGCGCCAACGCCCACTGGAACGCCTCGCTTAGCGCGCGGGTGACTTCGGGGGACATCTTGGCCGGCCCGTATACCGCGAACCACGGATCCACCACCGCGCCTGCGTAACCCAGTTCGGCCAGCGTCGGCACATCCGGCAGCGCCGGCGACCGCTTGCTGCCCGTCACCGCCAGCGCGTGGACCTTGCCAGCCTTGATGTGCGGCAGCGAGGCAGGCAGGTTGTCGAACATGACCGGAAGATGGCCGCCCAACAAGTCATTCAGGCCTTGGGCGCTGCCCTTGTACGGAATGTGCTGCATGCCGGCACCCGTCAGCTGGTCGAACATGACGCCCGCCAGATGCATGGAGGTGCCGGTGCCCGGCGTGCCGAAGGCGGTGCCCGGATGCTGCTTGGCGTAGGCCACCAGATCCTTGACGCTGCCCACCTTCAACGCGGGGCCCGTTTCAAGCACCACCGTAGATGCGCCCAACATGCTGACGCCCGTGAAATCCTTGGTGGGATCGAACGGCATCGACGGATAGACGAAGGGATTCAACGCGTTCGTGGAAATTGCACCGAAGCCGATCGTGTAGCCGTCGGGTGCCGCTTTGGCGACCGCGTCCATGCCGATATTGCCGCCCGCCCCCGGCCGGTTTTCGACGATGACCGGTTGACCGAGCTTTTCAGCGACTTTCTGCCCGGCGGTACGAGCCACCAGATCAGTGGTGCCGCCGGCCGTGTACGGCACGATAAAGGTGATGGGTTTGGCCGGATAGCCCGCGGCAACCGCCGCGGACGCGCCGTTGACCAGCGCCAACGCGGCGACGCCGCGCACCAGATTGAGGGTATAGCGATGCATGAGTCTCCATCCTGTTGTTATCAAGGTTTGGAGGCGCATCATACTGCCGCGCAAGGCTTGCGCGGCAGTGGCGGATACGGCAAACGCAATCAGGCACGCGGTTCAGGCAGCGGAATGTACTCGGTCTCGTCGCCGGGCACGATCTGGTCGAAGCGGGTGCGCTGCCACTCTTGCTTGGCCTGCTCGATGCGGTCCTTGCTGCTAGAGACGAAGTTCCACCAGATGAAGCGCGGACCTTCCAGGGGCTCGCCGCCCAAGAGCGCGAAGCGGGCGGCGGTGACGGCGCGGATCTGTACCGGCCGACCGGGGGCGAAAACCACCAGACGGCCGCTTTCAAATACCTGCCCGTCAACCTCGATCGAGCCTTCGGCCAGGTACGCAGCGCGCTCTTCGTATTCGGCCGGCAGCACCGTGGTCGCGCCTGCCTGCAATTGCAGGTCGCCGTAAAACAGCGGCGACAGCGTCTTGACCGCCGAGGTCTTGCCAAACAGCGAGCCCGCCACCACCTGGGCGCGCACGCCCTCGCCTTCGATCACCGGTTGCGCGTCCAGCCCGTAGTGCGTGAAACCGGGGTCTGTTTCCTCGTGTTCCTTCGGCAAGCCCACCCAGATCTGCAGGCCACAGAGACGCTGCGGCGCCTTGCGGCTTTCCGGCGACGAGCGTTCGGAATGGACGATGCCGCGGCCGGCCGTCATCCAGTTCACTTCGCCAGGAAGGATGGTCTGGGTATTGCCGGCGCCATCGCGGTGCACCATCGACCCCTCATACAGGTAGGTGACGGTCGACAAGCCGATATGCGGGTGCGGGCGGACATCGATGCCCGTGCCGGCATCAAATTCCACGGGGCCCATGTGATCAAGGAAAACGAACGGCCCGACCGTGCGCCGCTGCGCCGACGGGATCGCGCGACGCACGGAAAAACCGCCCAGGTCGCTGGTACGCGGCACCACGACGGTTTCGATCTGGTTTTCGCCTGCATTTGACAAAGTGGACATGGGGTAGCGCTCCGCATCAATAGGCCAATGGCCATGTTAAGGCCCAACGGCCCGTTCAAAGATACGCCGGGCGGGAATCTCCCGCCCGGCTTCAGGCGTTATGCCAGATCAAACACCAGCACTTCGGCGTTTTTGCCGCCCGACAGTTCGACACGGGCGTCATCCGTGATGGCCGCCGCATCGCCCGCCGAGAGATCGACGCCGTTGACCGTCACGCTGCCGCGCGCCACATGGACCCAGGCTCGGCGGCCCGCTGCCAGTGCCAGCGTGGCGGACTCGTCGCCGTCGAACAGGCCGCCGTACATCCGCGCATCCTGATGGATCTTCATCGAGCCATCCTCCCCGTCGGGAGATACCAGCGCTTGCAGCCGGCCGCGCTTTTGCGCATCGCTGAACGCGCGCTCTTCGTATTCCGGGGCAATGCCGGTCACGTCGGGCTCGATCCAGATTTGCAGCATGTGCGTTTCGGTGTCAGGCAGCGGATTGAACTCGGAGTGCATCACGCCGCGGCCGGCGCTCATCCGTTGCACGTTGCCGGGCTGGATGGTGGAACCGCTGCCCATGCTGTCCTTGTGCGCAATCGCGCCGTTCAGCACATAGGTGATGATCTCCATGTCGCGATGGCCGTGCGTGCCGAAGCCGCGGCCGGCTGCGATACGGTCATCATTGATGACGCGCAGCGAACCAAAGCCCATATGCGCCGGATCGTAGTAGTTGGCGAAGGAAAACGTGTGAAACGAATCGAGCCAGCCATGGTTGGCGTGGCCCCGTTCGGCAGCGCGGCGGATCGTAAGCATTGCGGACTCCTGTTTCAATAATATGAATGGTCTACAGCGTGCGGCGGTGGCGCCCTATCGGCATCAACTTCGTTGCACGCTTGGCATGAGTGATATTCTGCGCGTGCCACGCCTGTCGTTTGGCGCTATATTTTGACGAAACCATTCAAATATTCTGAATACTCCTTTTCCGCCCCCGCCATGCAGCCCATCACCCCTGAATTGCTTATCCTGGTTGACGCCATCGCGCGCCACGGCAGCTTTGGCAAAGCCGCCCGCGAGCTGGGTAAAGTGCCCTCGGCCGTCACCTATTCGATCCGCAAGCTGGAGGACGGCCTGGACGTGCTGTTGTTTGACCGCTCCGGGCACCGGGCGTTGCTGACCCCCGCAGGGGAAGCGCTGCTGAAGGACGGGCGTCATGTGCTGCAGTCGCTGGATGACCTGGCCTGCCGCGTAAAGCGCATCGCCACCGGCTGGGAGGTCGAACTGCGCATCGCCGTCAGTGCGGTGCTGCCGTGGCGGCCGCTTTATGACCTGATCGACGAATTCCAGACGCTCGAGAGCGCGACCACGCTGCGCTTTTCCAGCGAGGTGTTGAGCGGCAACTGGGACGCGTTGACCTCGGGACGCGCCGACCTGGTGATTGGCGCGGGCGCCAATGCCGAGCCCACGGGGCCCTACCGGTCACAAGCAATCGGCACGACGCAGTTCGCCTTCTGCGTCGCGGCGCATCATCCCCTGGCTTCCGTGCCGCAG
The DNA here is from genome assembly GCF_049060505.1 of Achromobacter marplatensis. Classification (GTDB taxonomy): domain Bacteria; phylum Pseudomonadota; class Gammaproteobacteria; order Burkholderiales; family Burkholderiaceae_B; genus Achromobacter; species Achromobacter marplatensis_A. The sequence continues at coordinate 63,722 of NZ_JBMGRB010000010.1, read as the reverse complement.
CCCCTGACCCGCGCGGACATCACGAAGTACTGCGCGGTCGTCGTGGCCGATACGTCGCGCAACCTGCCGCCACAGTCGCGCGGCATCCTGGCGGACCAACCGACACTGGTGATGCCGTCCATGCAAGCCAAGATCGACGCGCAAGTCCGCGGCCTGGGCTGCGGCTATCTGCCGCTGACCATGGCGGCGCCCTACCTGGCGCAGGGCCTGCTGATGGTATGTGAAACGGATGAAGGCATGTCCCTGACGGAACACGTCGCCTATGCCTGGCGCGCTGAACCGCCGGGCGAAGCGCTGAAGTGGTGGTTGCAGAAGCTGAAATCGCCACGGTTGTGCGAGAGCTTGCTGGGGATGGGCTGATGGATGGCGCGCGGACCGGCACGCGCGATGGGCCAAGCGCATAACGCGCGCAGCCCATCGCGCATTGCCGTCATTCGTCTTCGATCCCCAGTTCGCGCAGCTTGCGCGTGATCGTGTTGCGGCCGATGCCCAGGCGGGATGCGGCTTCGACGCGGCGGCCGCGGCTGGCGTCCAACGCGCTTTGCAGCAGGATCTTTTCGAACTGTCGCGTCAGCGTAGCCATCACGGCCGGTTCGCCGCGTTCCAGCCGGTACTGCGCATCGCGCAGCAGGGAATCCTGCCAATTGCGCGGCGCGCCGTCGTCCATGCCCTGCGGGGCCTGCACCACGGTGCCGATGCCCGGCATGGGCGTCGCCGGCCGCAGCGGCACGGCGCCCGGTTGCTGCTGATGTTCCAGCGCGCGGATTTCCGGCGGCAGGTCCTGACGGTCAACGGTCTGCCCCGGCGCCATCACCGTTAGCCAATGGCAGAAGTTCTCCAGTTGCCGGACGTTGCCCGGAAAGTCGAACTTGGTCAGCACCGCCAGCGCATCGGGCGTCAGCCGCTTGACCGGCACGCCAAGCGTGCGGGCGCTTGCGGTCAGGAAATGCTGGGCCAATGCCGGAATGTCTTCCACGCGTTCGCGCAACGGCGGCAAGCGCAGCCGGATCACGTTCAGGCGATGGAACAAGTCTTCACGGAACAAGCCCTGTTCAACACGCTGCTCCAGCGGCTGGTGGGTCGCGGCGACGATGCGCACGTCGACGCGCACGGGCTGTGCGCCGCCGACGCGGTAGAAGCTGCCCTCGGCCAGCACGCGCAACAGGCGCGTCTGCAATTCGATCGGCATGTCGCCGATTTCATCGAGGAACAACGTCCCGCCATGCGCTTCTTCAAAACGCCCGCGGCGCAGGTTGTTCGCGCCCGTGAACGCGCCGCGCTCGTGGCCGAACAGTTCGGCCTCAAGCAGGTCGCGCGGAATGGCGGCCGCGTTCAAGGCCACGAACGGGCCGCTGGCGCGAACGCCGTGCCCGTGCAGCGCGCGAGCGACCAGTTCCTTGCCGGTTCCCGATTCGCCGGTAATCAGTACGGTCACCTTGGACTGGGCCAGCCTGCCGATGGCGCGGAACACTTCCTGCATGGCGGTGGAGGACGACTGCGTCATCATCCAGCGCTCGTTGTTCTGGGCGGCCTCGCCCTGCCCTTCGGGCGTTTCCGGTTGCGTCGACTCCTGCATGGCGCGCTGGATCAGCGCGACCGCCTCGTTCACATCGAACGGCTTGGCCAGGTAATCGAACGCCCCGCCCTGGAATGCGGAAACCGTGCTGTCCAGGTCGGCGAATGCGGTCATCACGATGACGGGCAAGCCAGGATGGCGCTCTTTAAGCTGGCGCAATAGCTCCAGCCCATTGCCGCCGGGCATGCGGATATCGGACACCAGGGCGACGGGCGTTTCGCGCGACAGCGCTTCCAGCACGTCGGCCGATTGGGAGAAACTGCGGGTGGGGACACCAGCGCGGGCCAGGGCCTTTTCGAGGACCCAGCGGATGGCCTGGTCGTCGTCGACGATCCATACGGGTTTCATCAGTGTGCAGGCTCCATCGGTAGGACCAGGCGAAACTCTGTGCGCCCGGGTCGGGATTCAAATTCGATGATGCCGCCGTGCTGTTGCACGAAGTCCTGGGCCAGGCTCAGGCCCAATCCCGTGCCGCCCGCCCTGGCCGTGACCAAGGGGTGGAAAATGCGGTCACGAATGTGGTCCGGCACGCCGGGACCGTTATCGATGATGGACAGCACCAGTGCCAGCCGGTGCTGGCGGTGGGCCAGCATGACCTGGCGCGCCACGCGGGTGCGCAGGGTCACCACGCCCGGCTCTGTCTTTGGCCCGTCGGGCCGCGCCACCAGCTCCTGCGCGGCGTTGCGCGCCACATTCAGGACGGCCTGCATCAAACGGGCGGCATCGCCTTTCAAATCGGGCACCGACGCGTCGTAGTCGCGCAGGATGGTGACGTCGTTGCGGAATTCAGCCTGGATCAGCGCGCACACGCGTTCGCAGATCTCATGGATGTTTACCGGCCGCGCGTTCAGCGGCACACGTTGCGGACCGCTCAAGCGGTCCACCAGCGCCTGCAGGCGGTCGGCTTCGGAAATAATGACCTGGGTGTATTCGGCCAGGGCCGCGCTGGGCAGTTCAGCTTCCAGCAACTGCGCCGCGCCGCGCAAACCGCCCAAGGGATTCTTCACTTCATGCGCAAGGTTGCGCAGCAACTCGCGGTGCGCTTCGATTTCGTCGACCAGCCGATGATTGCGGTCGGCCAGGACACGTTGTTCGATCTCGCGGGTTTCTATCAGCACGGGCCAGCGCTGGCCCGTCAGCCCGACCGTCGTGACGGCGACTTCCACGGATTCGGCGGCGCGGCGCAACGAGGCCAATTGCCTGACGTCGGCGTACCTGCCCGCCGCGGCGCGGTCGATGGAGGACTGGATATTCTCTGGGGTGTCGAACAGTGTGGCGGCGGAGTGCCCGCCAAGCTGTTTGCGCGAACGGCCGAACAGATCTTCGGCGGCAGCGTTGGCGTATTCAATGTGGCCGCGCTCGTTGACCAGGAAAACGGACGTGGCAAGCAGATCGAGAGCTTCTACATTCATTTTTCAACGTACCCGAATGACAGGGGGAAAGCGGAACGCGCCCGCGACGGCGGCGCCGGAACCCGGCGCCCTGCCCGCCAGGCATGACGCCTGGCGGACAAACCGTCGAGCCGCGACCTGGTGGTGCGCGTGGTGTGGGCCCTGGTTTCTGCCTACATCATCGCGCTCCCCCCCGCCACAGCCTCTAAACGATCAGAGGCTGTAGTACATGTCGAATTCGACCGGGTGCGTCGTCATGCGCAGACGATTCACATCGGCCATCTTCAGATCGATGTAGGCGTTGAGCATGTCATTGCTGAACACGCCGCCACGGGTCAGGAATTCGCGGTCCGCGTCCAGAGCTTCCAGCGCTTGTTCCAGCGAGGAGCACACGGTCGGGATCTTTGCGTCTTCTTCCGGCGGCAGGTCGTACAGGTTCTTGTCGGCCGGATCGCCCGGGTGGATCTTGTTCTGGACGCCGTCCAGGCCGGCCATCATCAGGGCCGAGAAAGCCAGGTACGGGTTGGCCAGGGGGTCCGGGAAACGCGCTTCGACGCGGCGGCCCTTCGGGTTGCCGACATACGGAATGCGGATCGAGGCCGAACGGTTGCGGGCCGAGTAGGCCAGCTTCACCGGCGCTTCGTAGTGCGGGACCAGACGCTTGTACGAGTTCGTGCCGGGGTTCGTGATGGCGTTCAGGGCGCGGGCGTGCTTGATGATGCCGCCGATGTAGTACAGCGCGAATTCCGACAGACCGGCATAGCCATTGCCCGCGAACAGGTTTTGGCCATCCTTCCAGATGGATTGGTGCACGTGCATGCCGGAACCGTTGTCGCCAACGATGGGCTTGGGCATGAACGTGGCGGTCTTGCCGTAGGCGTGGGCCACGTTGTGCACCACGTACTTGACGATCTGCGTCCAGTCGGCGCGCTGGACCAGCGTGCTGAACTTGGTGCCGATTTCCAGCTGGCCGGCGCCGGCCACTTCATGGTGGTGCACTTCAACCGGCACGCCCATTTGTTCCATCAGCAGGCACATTTCCGAACGCATGTCCTGGAACGAATCAACCGGCGGAACGGGGAAGTAGCCACCCTTGACGGCGGGACGATGGCCGGTGTTGCCGCCTTCGAATTCCTGGCCGGTCGACCACGAGGCTTCTTCCGACTTGATCTTGACGAAGGTGCCCGACATGTCGGTGTTCCACGTCACGCCGTCGAAGACGAAGAATTCGGGTTCCGGACCGAAGTAGGCGGTGTCGCCCAGGCCGGAGGACTTCAGGTAGGCTTCGGCGCGCTTGGCCAGCGAACGCGGGTCACGGTCATAGCCCTTCAGGTCCGACGGTTCGACGACGTCGCACGACAGAATCAGGGTCGGCTCTTCACGGAACGGATCCAGGTTGCCGGTCGAGCAATCGGGGATGAGCAGCATGTCGGAAGCTTCGATACCCTTCCAACCCGGGATCGACGAACCGTCGAAAGCCTGGCCGCTTTCCAGCTTGTCTTCGTCGATCTGGCTGGTGGGCACGGAAACGTGGTGCTCGCGGCCAACCGTATCGGTGAAGCGGAAATCCACGAATTTGACTTCGTTATCGGCGATCTGTTTCAGGACGTCTTTCGGGCTTGCCATGTCATCTCCATTAGATAAAAAGGTCGAGGGCTTTGCCTCTCGACTGGCATAAAAGAGGGAAGCAATAAGCGTGCCAGGTTTTACCCCCGGGAATCCCCGGGGAAAACCGCACGGTCGCGGAAAAATGTAGCACCAGTATGGTGCAAATAGTGGGGCACGATTGCCCCATTTCGGTGCATTTTCGCTACAGGAACATTTCCTGAAGATCATTCAGGAACCGCCACCCCAAGGGCGTCGCCCTCAGCCGGGTCGGATCGCCATCCAGCAGGCCCCGTTTGGAGGCTGCCTCCAATTGGTGCGCAATGGCGGCAAGCGACATACCGGTGCGTTCGTTGAACGCCGTGCTGGGTACGCCGTCCTTCAACCGCAGCGCATTCAGCATGAATTCAAAAGGCAGCTCGTCGGGGCCCACTTGACGGCTTTCGGCAAGATGGCTTCCGTCCCGGGCCATTGCGGCCTGCATCCAGGAATCGGGACTACGCAGCCGCGCCTCTCGCACGATACGGTCATGGAACGACAATTTGCCGTGCGCGCCGGGGCCGATGCCCAGATAGTCACCGAACTCCCAGTAGTTGACGTTGTGGCGGCAACGGGCGCCGGGCTTGGCATACGCGGACACCTCGTAACGGGCCAAGCCGGCGGCCGCCAGTTCGGTCTCGACGGCGTCCTGCATGGCGGCGCTGGTGTCATCGTCGGGAAGGTCTTCCGGCGGGAACTTGGCGAAGACAGTGTTGGGCTCCATCGTCAGGTGGTACAGCGACAAATGTTCGGTGCCGAACGAGATCGCCTCGCGCAGGTCGGCCACACAGGCGTCCAGCGTCTGGCCCGGCAATGCGAACATCATGTCCAGGTTCACCCGAGAGACGGCGCGCTGCGCCATGCCAATGGCGGCGCGAGCCTGATCGGCATCGTGAATGCGCCCCAGCTTCTTCAATTGGGCATTGTCGAAACTCTGGATGCCTAGCGAGAAGCGCGTGACCCCGCTGGCTGCGTAGTCGCGGAAGCGGCTGGCCTCGGCGGTGCCCGGATTGGCTTCCATGGTGATCTCGGCGTCTGGCCAGACGTTCAGACAGGCGCGCAACATGGCCAGCAGCTCATCCAGCCCGGCCGACGACAGCAGGCTGGGCGTGCCGCCGCCAATGAAGACAGACACGACCTGACGGCCCCAGATGGACGGCAGCGCCTGTTCCAGGTCGCTGCGCAAAGCGTCCAGATAGGCGCGCTCGGGAATCTCGCCCGGCGCGGCGTGGGAATTGAAGTCGCAATACGGGCATTTGCGCACGCACCACGGCACATGCACATAGACGGACAACGGCGGCAGGCTGGTCAACGTGGCGCCGGCCGGCACAAGCCGGCGCGAGGGCGAAGCGCCCATTTCGTTGCGGATGGGAATAGTGATGGACATGCGGTTTCCTGGAGCGGGCGCGGCGGGCGCTCCCCTCAAGCCTGGCTTAGCTTGCTCAGCAGCTCGCGCAGCGCGCGGGCGCGATGGCTGACCCGGTTCTTTTCCTCGGGGTCCAGCGTCGCGGCGGTCAACCCCATATCGGGCAGGTAGAAATGGGGATCGTAGCCAAAACCGTTCGCGCCTTCGGGCTGATCGATGATCTCGCCATGCCACAGGCCTTCGCCGATGATCGGGCACGGGTCGTTTTCAGAGCGCACCAGCGCCAGCACGGCCACGTACCAGGCGCGGCGGTCGGCCTGCCCCGCCAGGTTCTGCGTCAGAAGCGCGTTATTGGCCAAGTCGGACTTTTCACCGCCGTGCATCTTGGCATAGCGGGCCGAATAGACACCGGGCGCGCCGTCCAGCGCGGCCACGCACAGGCCCGAATCGTCGGCCAGGGCCGGCAGCCCGGTCAGGCGGCTGGCGTGGCGCGCCTTGGCCAAGGCGTTTTCAACGAAGGTAACGTGCGGTTCCTCGGCTTCGGGCACGCCCAGGTCGCCTTGGGGCACCAGTTCGATGCCCAGGGGAGCGAACAAGGCGGAAAACTCGCGCAACTTGCCGGCATTGTTGGACGCCAGCACGATGCGGCGCAGGGAATCGGGAATCTTGGGGGAAGTCATAAGGCAAATTGTATAGGGCGCAGGCCGCCCGCGCCGCCACTTGCTTGATGTTCCCGCGCCCTGCTCGGGCATCAAAATCGTCGCCTGAAGACCGGGCTGCGCGCATGGCCGCAACAACACAGACATATTTTGTCGTCAACATCGCTAATCTTGTCACTGAACGTATCTGACGCCCTCGGCGATGACCCCATTTCACGCTATGCCCCAGACGGCTGCGGTCCGCACCCTCCACGCTTCGCCGGGCGACGCGCCCGCACCCGCCGGCTTGGCCGGTATTTTGCAAGAACGGCTGCTGCGGCCGCGCTACCAGCCCGTGGTTGACCTGTCGCATAGCCGCATCTATGGCCACGAAAGCCTGATCCGCGGCCCGGCCGACACCGCCCTGCATTTTCCCGACGCCCTGTTCGCCGAAGCCCGGCGCCAGGGACTGCACCCGCAACTGGAACTAGCCAGCTTCCGGGCCGGCGCGCAAGGTTTCCAGGACAACGACGCAGCGGGCAAGCTGTTCCTGAACTTATCAGGATCGGCGCTGATTCATTATTGGACGCTGTGGGGCGACGACATGCCGCTGCGTCTTTTGAAGGACTGCACGCTGCCGGCGTCCAGCATCATCGTCGAACTGACCGAACAAGACCCGCTGTCGGACCACATGGGTGAACTGGGCCGCGCATTCGCCTGCCTGCGCGAACGCGGCATGCGCATCGCGCTGGACGATTACGGCGTGGGCAATTCAAACTTGCAGCTATGGTCCGAAATGCAGCCCGACCTGGTCAAGATCGACCGGTACTTTTTTGACGGCATCGGCCAAAGCGATCGCAAGCAGAATATGGTGCGGGCCATTCTGAAGGTGGCGCAGCATTTGGGCACGGCCATCGTTGCCGAAGGCATAGAAACGGCGGAAGACCTGGCTGTAGTGCGCGAACTGGAGATCCGATACGCGCAAGGCTGGTTCCTGGGACGGCCCGAAGAAACGCTGTTGACGGAGTTGACCGCGCCGCTGCGCGACTCGCTGCGGGTGCGCAGCCCCGCTCCCCTGTCGCAGCGATCCGCCGGCGGCACCGCCGCCAGCCTGCGCGTGGAAGCGCCGGCCGCGCTGTTGAACCAGCACACCAACGACGATGTGCATCGGCTGTTCATCGAGCACAAAAACATGCACGCCGTCGCGGTCGTCGACGGCGACAACCGGCCCGTGGGCATCATCAACCGCCGCGATTTCTCGGAACACTACGCGCAACGCTATACGCGGGAACTGTTCGGCCGCGACGCGTGCTCGACGTTCATGAATGGCGAACCGGTGCTGGTGGACCTGAACGTGTCGATCGATCAGCTTAGCCATGTGCTGATTTCCGAAGACCAGCGCTACCTGATGGACGGCCTGATCATCACGCGGGACGGCCGATATGACGGCCTGGCCACCGGCGAGACCCTGGTGCGCTCAGTGACCGAGATGCGGATCGAAGCGGCGCGCTACGCCAACCCGCTGACGTCGCTGCCCGGCAATATCCCCATCAGCCGGCACATCGCCACCTTGCTGGAGGACGCGGCGGACTTCACGATCTGCTATGGCGACCTCAATAACTTCAAGCCTTTCAACGACGTCTACGGCTACTGGCGCGGCGACGACATGATCATGCTGACCGCCGAAGTCGTCAAACGGCATTGCGACCCGCTGCGCGACTTCGTGGGACACGTGGGGGGCGACGACTTCGTGGTGCTGTTTCGCAGCCTGGACTGGATGCCGCGCGTGCAACGCATCATCGCCGAGTTCAACGAACAGGCCATGGACCTGTACGACGATCAGGGTCGCCAAAACGGGGGCATCGAAGCCGAAGACCGTTATGGCGTGCCGCGCTTTTTCCCGTTCGTGACGTTGGGCGTGGGCGCGCTCACCGTCACGCCGTCTTTATGCGAGCGCATCCGCCCCGAGGACATCGCGTCGGCGGCCGCGCATGTCAAGCACAAGGTCAAGCACGGGAACCTGTCGCTGGTGATCGAACGCTATACCGGCGGCGCCCTGCCCCAATTGGCCGGCTAGCTGGCCGGCCGAAGGTTGCACGGCGGCGCCGTTCTGTGCCGCCTGCGCGATCTGGAACACGGCCACCGCGCGGCGCAGGCCTTGCGCCTGGATCTCCAGCGCAGCGGCGGCCGCCGCGGTCTGCTCCACCATCGCGGCGTTCTCTTGGGTGGACCGCTCGATATCGGCCACCGCGTCGTTCACCGATGCAATGCCCGCGGCCTGTTCGGCGGTGGCGCTGGAAATTTCAGCCACGATCTGCGTCACCCGGTCAACCGACGCCACCATGTCGCGCATGGTATCGCCCGCCAGGTGCACCTGGCGCACGCCTGCCTCGACGCGCAACGCCGAATCCTCGATCAAGCCCTTGATTTCGCGGGCCGCCTGCGCGCTGCGCTGGGCCAACGAACGCACCTCGCCCGCCACCACGGCAAACCCTTTGCCCTGCTCGCCGGCCCGCGCCGCTTCCACCGCGGCATTCAGCGCCAGAATGTTCGTCTGGAACGCGATGCTGTCCACCACGCCGACGATCTCGCCGATCCGGCGCGCGCTGTCCGCAATGCCCTGCATGCTCTGCACGACCTCGTTCACCGCCTGGCCGCCGCGCTGCGCCAGCTGGGTGGCGCTTTCGGCCTGGCGGCTGGCCTGGTCCGCGTTGCCGGCGGTCATCTGGACCGTATGCGCCAACTGAGTCATGTTGGCCGCGGCCTCTTGCAGCGAACCCGCCTGCCGCGCGGTGCGGTCGGACATGTCCGCCCCGCCTGCGGCGATTTCGCCAGAGCCGGTATGGATTTCCTCGACGCCGAGGCGCACCGAGGCCACGGCGGCCGACAGCCCGGTCTGCATGCGGCGCATGGCCGAATACAGCACGCCGATCTCGTTGTCGCCCCGCATGGCGATGGCGCCCGTCAGGTCGCCGTCGGCGATGCGGTCGAAGTGCGCGCCAGCCTCATTCAGCGGCCGCAAGATGCTGCGGCGGAACGCCAGCCGGATCAACACGGCCAGCAGCAACACGACGCCCAACACGCCGGCGGCGACCAGGATCACCCGCTCCAATGTCTGGCTGGCCCCCGCCACCGCGGCCTGGCCCTGCTGCCGCGAATAGGCCTGATAGGCATCCGCCTGCTTGATGTAGGCGGCGCCGCTTCCGGGCAGCACTTTGTCCACCAAGCGGTTGACTTCGATACCGTTCCAACCCTGGATCGCCTTTTGCATGGGCACAAGCGTCTGCTCGGCAAAGGCGGCATAGGCCTTCAACATCTGGTCGAACAGCGGACCGCCTTGGGCGCTGACGTCAGGATTGCCCCGTAGACGCGCCAAGCTGGCGCCAGCCTGTTTCAACAACGCGTCCGCCTGCGCCAGCGATTCGTCGCGAGCCGCTTCCAGGCCGCCTTCCATCCCGGTTTTGGCGTCGGTCAGCGCGGCGCGGGCCTGGAACAGGCGGCTGGTCATGTCGGCCAGGTCGCTGGCCCGTTCAATGCTGCCTCGGCCCAAGGCCTCGATATCGGCCCGGTTGTCGCGCAGCACTGCGATGCCCGCTGCCGCGGCGACGGCAAACAGCACCACAAATAACGCCAGAATGGCGGATACCGCCGTGGTGACCCTGAGATTTTTCCGCATATCCATCCGTATATAGCCGGGCGCCAGAGGCGCAGTGCCACGGATTATGGGCATCCAGTTTGGCAATTTCTTGACACAACCTGACCAGGCGCATGACGAACGCCCGTCATGAAACTGCGCTTTTGCGAACAGGAACCCCGTATTAAGGAATTGTGAATTGGCAGCGGCACGCCCTTGCGGCACATTCGATGCTGTACCGAACCATTCCCCTCATCCCTACAGCAGCCCTATGCCTCACGCCTCCCACGATTACCAGGACATCCGCGAAGCCGTGCGCGACCTTTGCGCCCAATTCCCCGGCGAGTACTTCCGCAAGGTCGACGAAGAACGCGGCTATCCCGAGGACTTTGTCCGCGCATTGACCGAGGCCGGCTGGCTGGCCGCGCTGATCCCGCAGGAATACGGCGGCTCGGGCCTGGGCTTGACCGAGGCGTCGGTCATCATGGAAGAAATCAACCGCAGCGGCGGCAACTCCGGCGCCTGCCACGGCCAGATGTACAACATGGGCACGCTGCTGCGTCATGGGTCCGAGGCCCAGAAGCGCGAATATCTGCCCCGCATCGCCGCCGGCGAACTGCGCCTGCAGTCCATGGGCGTCACCGAGCCCACCACCGGCACCGACACCACCAAGATCAAGACCACCGCCGTGCGTCGCGGCGACCGCTATGTGATCAACGGGCAGAAGGTGTGGATTTCGCGCGTGCAGCATTCCGACTTGATGATCCTGCTGGCGCGTACCACGCCGCTGGACCAGGTCACGCGCAAGTCGGAAGGCATGTCGATCTTCCTGGTGGACCTGCATCACGCCGTCAAGCACGGCATGACGATCCGCCCGATCCCCAACATGGTCAATCACGAGACCAACGAGCTGTTCTTCGACAACCTGGAAATTCCCGTCGAAAACCTGATCGGTGAAGAAGGCAAAGGCTTCAAGTACATCCTGGACGGCCTGAACGCCGAACGCACGCTGATCGCCGCCGAGTGCATCGGCGACGGCTACTGGTTCGTGGACAAGGTGACCGCCTACGCCAAGGAACGCATGGTGTTCGGGCGGCCCATCGGCCAGAACCAGGGCGTGCAGTTCCCGATCGCGCGCGCCCACATCAACGTGGAAGCCGCCAGCCTGATGCGTTACGAGGCCTGCCGGCTGTTCGACGCCCATCAGCCCTGCGGCGCCCAGGCCAACATGGCCAAGCTGCTGGCCGCCGACGCATCGTGGGAAGCCGCCAATGCCTGCCTGCAGTTCCATGGCGGGTTCGGCTTCGCGACCGAGTACGACGTCGAACGCAAATTCCGCGAGACGCGGCTGTATCAGGTGGCGCCCATCTCCACCAACCTGATCCTGTCCTACGTCGCCGAACACATCCTGGGCCTGCCCCGCTCTTTCTGACCCGACCACGCTCATGAACGCAGCCAAAGACACCCCCCACCTCAGCGCCGAACTGGCGGCCTTTGCGGCCAACCTGCGGTACGACGACATCCCGGCGCCGGTGTTGCGCCGCGCCGAGGACCTGCTCCTGGATTGCCTGGCCTCGATCCTGGCTGGCGCCTCCGCCCGCGCCGTGCAAGCGATCGACCGCTATGCGGCAGCCATGGGGCCCGCCGACGGCCCCAGCGAAGTGCTGATCACGCGACGCCGCACGTCGCCGATGTTCGCCGCGATGGTCAATGCGGCGGCCGCGCACGTGGTCGAACAGGACGACGTCCATAACGGTTCGGTGTTCCATCCCGCCGCCGTCGTGTTCCCGCCCGCGCTGGCCGTGGCGCAAGCGTTGGGCAGCTCGGGCCGCGACCTGCTGACGGCTGCCGTCGCGGGCTACGAAGTCGGTATCCGCGTCGGCGAATTCCTGGGCCGTTCGCACTACAAGATCTTCCACACCACGGGCACCGCGGGCACCCTGGCCGCCGCCGTCACCACCGGCCACCTGCTCAAACTGTCCCCGGAACAGATGCTGCACGCGCTGGGGTCGGCCGGCACTCAGGCCGCCGGACTGTGGGAATTCCTGCGCGACGCCGCCGACTCCAAGCAATTGCACACCGCCAAGGCGGCTGCCGACGGCATCACCGCCGCCTATCTGGCGCGCGAAGGCTTCACCGGCGCCCGCCACATCCTGGAAGGCCCGCAAGGCATGGCGGCCGGCATGTCGACCGACGCCGACCCCGCCAAACTCTGCGACCGCCTGGGCGAACGCTGGGCGCTGGCCGAAACCTCGTTCAAGTTTCACGCGTCTTGCCGCCATACCCACCCGGCCGCCGACGCACTGCAACAGGCGTTGCGCGACAACAACCTGACCGAAGCCGATGTGGCGCGCGTTGTGGCCCATGTGCACCAAGGCGCCATCGACGTGCTGGGCCCGGTCGTCAATCCGCAGACCGTGCATCAGTCAAAGTTCTCGATGGGCACCGTGCTGGCGCTGATCGCCCGCAAGGGCCGCGCCGGCCTGGCTGAATTCGACGCCGGACTGGACGACCCGGCGGTGGCCGATTTCCGCGGCAAGGTTGAAATGGTGCTGGACGAAGAAGTCGACAGCGCCTACCCGCAGCGCTGGATCGGCAAGGTCACCGTGACCACCCGCGACGGCCGCACGGTGCACGGCCGCGTCGACGAACCCAAGGGCGACCCGGGCAACACACTGAGCCGTTCCGAAATCGAAGACAAGACGCTCAGCCTGGGACGCTACGCGGACGCCGCCACGGAACATGAACTACGTGAGCTGATCGGCACGATCTGGGGCTTGGAGAACGTGGCCAAAGTCGACGCACTGCTATCGCGCAAGGCGGCCTAGCCTCTGGCCGGCCCCTTCCCCTCGATGAAAAACAGCCGCTTTCGCGGCTATTTTTCATGGGACAGACCCCGTAACCCTCTGGGATGGATTGAACCCGTCACCGTCGTGCGATGTATCGAACCCGGGACCATCGTAGGATGGGTGGAGCGCGAGCGAATCGCCCTCTATGAACCGATCCCGACCGCGCGCAACCCATCAGGCGCCTGCCCCGTGGCCGGCGTTACCGCACGTTCACCGCTGTCCGATGGGTTGCGCGCGCTAACCCGCTGCATTCTTCTTCAGGAATACTCGCGCTTCACCCATCCTACGCCAGGGCAGCGCGTTGCGCGCGGACCAGGCTGGCGATGCCGCCTTCCGCCAGCACCAGCATCGTGTCCAGTTCGGCGCGGGTGAAGGTTGCGCCTTCGCCCGTGCCCTGCACTTCCACGAAGGCGCCGCTGCCCGTCATGATGACGTTCACGTCGGCGTCGCAGGCCGAGTCTTCCTGATAGTCCAGGTCCAGCACCGAGCGGCCTTGCACCAGGCCCACCGACACCGCCGCGACCGCGTCGCGGATGGGGTTGACGGCCAGGTCGCCGCGCTTCATCAGCAAGGCCACGGCATCGGCCGCCGCCACCCAGGCGCCGGTGATGCTGGCGCAACGCGTGCCGCCATCAGCCTGCAGCACATCGCAATCCAGGTGCAGCGTGCGTTCGCCCAGGGCCTTCATGTCAAACACGGCGCGCAGGCTACGGCCGATCAGGCGCTGGATTTCCTGCGTGCGGCCGCTTTGCTTGCCGCGCGCGGCTTCGCGGTCGCCGCGCGTGTGCGTGGCGCGCGGCAGCATGCCGTATTCCGCCGTGACCCAGCCCTCGCCCTTGCCTTTCAAAAACGGCGGCACCTTCTCCAGAACGCTGGCGGTGCAAAGCACATGGGTGTCGCCGGCCTTCACCAGCACCGACCCTTCTGCGTAGCGCGTAAAGCCGCGTTCCAGGGTGAACGGCCGCAATTCGTCGACGGCGCGGCCAGACGGACGGGCGATGGTGGGCATAGTGGTCACAGGCAGACTCCAGACATGAACATTGATTCGCGGCATTGTACGGGCAGGCGCCGCAGGAAATCCCTGCTTGGAGTATCCTGCCGCGATATATCACCAGGGAACGCCCATCATGATTCGCAGCATGACCGCCTTCGGCAACGCCCGAGCAGACCTAGAGCAAGGCACGCTTGCCATTGAACTGCGCAGCGTCAACAGCCGCTTCCTCGACCTGTATTTCCGCCTGCCCGATGAACTGCGGCACGTCGAAACCCCGCTGCGCGAATTGCTGACCGCCAACCTGGCGCGTGGCAAGGTCGAAATTCGCGTCTCGTTCACCCGCACGGCCAGCACCGATCTGTCCAAGCTGGACCCCGCCTGGCTTGAAAGCCTGGCCGAGCAGCTTCAGGCCGCGCGCCGCATCGTCCCCGACATCGCGCCGCCCCGGCTGGTGGAGTTATTCAATTGGCCCGGCCAACGCGGTAATGACGCGCTTGACCCGCAAATCTGGGGCGCAGCGTGCCTGCAGGCGGGCCAACAGGCGTTGACCCAATTGCAAGAAGGCCGCGCCCGCGAAGGCGAACGGCTGGCCGGCATGATGCGCGAATGCGCCGATGGCGTCGCGCGCGTCGTCGACATCGTGCAGGCGCATCTGCCCCAATTGCTGTCGGACCACCGCGACAAGTTGGCCGCCAAGCTGCGTGAAAGCGTGGAATCGGCCTTTCCGGGCGGCTTCACTCATATCTCCGGCGCGGAACTCTCTGAACGGCTTTCGCAAGAGGCCAACCTGTTCGCGTTGCGCATCGACGTGGCCGAAGAGCTGTCGCGCCTGCGTTCGCACCTGGAAGAGCTGCGCCACCTGCTGACCGATGGCGGCGGCAAGTCCACCTCGGGCAAGAAAAACGCGGGCAGCGCCGGCAAGCGCCTGGACTTCCTGTTCCAGGAAATGAACCGCGAAGCCAATACGCTGGGTTCCAAGGCGGGCAGCATGGAAGTGACGCGCGCCGCCATGGACTTGAAGCTGCTGATCGAACAGATGCGCGAGCAAGCCCAGAACATCGAATAATCACGCCTTACGCGGAACCCGGTCCATGCAACGTGTCGTCATCATTGGCGGAGGCGCCATGGGCAGCTCCGTGGCGTATTTCCTGAGCCTTGTGCCCGGCGCGTTCGATGTGACGGTGATCGAACGCGACCCGACCTACGCGCAAGCCTCGTCGGCGCTATCCGCCAGTTCGATCCGCCAGCAGTTCACCAGCCCGGTCAATATCGGCATGTCGCAGGCGGGCATCGCGTTTCTTCGCGCGCTGGGTTCCACCCTGTATGTCGACGAGCCCGCGCCCGACGTGGGCCTGACCGAACCCGGCTACCTGTACCTGGCCAGCCCGGCGGGCAGTGCCGCGCTGCGTGACAACCATGCCACCCAAATCGCGCACGGCGTGGACGTCGCCTTGCTTCAACCCGCCGAATTGGCCGCGCGTTTTCCATGGATGCATACCGGTGATCTGGCACTGGGCGCGCTGGGCCTGTCCGGCGAAGGCTGGTTCGACGGCTACGGGCTGATGCAGGCGCTGCGCAAGAAAGCCATTGCCCAAGGCGTGCGATACGTGCGCGCCGAGGCGGTGGGGTTGCTTCAAGAGGGTGCCCGGATTAATGGCGTCTGGCTCGACCAGGGCGCGGCGCTAGCCTGCGACGCCGTCGTCAACGCGGCCGGCCCCTGGGCCGCCCGGGTGGCCCGCTGGGCCGGCATCGACCTTCCAGTGCGGGCGCGGCGCCGCACCGTATTCAGCTTCAGTTGCCCGCAAGCGCTGCCCCGGTGCCCCTTGCTGATCGACCCCTCGGGCATCTGGTTCCGCCCCGAAGGCGGCAGGTTCCTGTGCGGCTTCGCGCCCGACCCGTCGGACGATGCCGACGATATGCCGCTGCAAGCGCAGCATGAAGCGTTTGATTCCCATGTGTGGCCGTTGCTGGCGCAGCGCGTGCCTGCGTTTGAAGCGCTGCGGGTCCAAAGCGCGTGGGCCGGCTACTACGAAATGAACCTGTTCGACCAGAACGCGATCATTGGCGCTCATCCGGACTGCCCCAACCTGTTCTTCGTCAACGGCTTCTCGGGGCACGGCTTACAGCAGGCGCCCGCCGCGGGGCGCGGCATCGCGGAGCTGCTGGCCCATGGCGAATACCGCAGCCTGGACCTGTCGCCCCTGTCGTTTCAACGCATTCTGGACAACCGTCCGCTGCGGGAAAAGAACATCATCTGATTGATGTCCCCTCCCGCAGAGAAATTCAGCGCACCTCGCCCGCGGCAGGTTCGCCGCGCAGGGCCGAATCCAGGTATTGGCTGCGCGCCCGCGCATCCGGGAAGCGCATATCCCGGTAACTGATGAAGCGCGATCCGCGCGCCAGCCGGTAACCCAGCCAAATCAGCAGGAACAGCGGAATGCCGACATAGGTGGCCACCACGCCGCCCCAGTCGATCCGGTCCTGCAGGAAAGCCTGGTAGTTCTGGCCCAGGGTGATGATCAGGCACAGCACGAAGGCGAAGATGGGGCCGAACGGGAAGAACGGCGACACATACGGCAGATCAGCCAGGTTGTTGCCCTGCTTCACGTAGCCGCGGCGGAAGCGGTAGTGGCTGATGGCGATGCCCAGCCAAGCGATAAAGCCCGTCATGCCCGACGTGTTCAACAGCCAGATGTAAACGGCATTGGGGCTGAAGATGAACGTGAAGAAGCACAGCGCGGCCACCACGGTCGTCGCCAGCAGCGCCCAGAGCGGCACGCCGTTGCGCGAAATATGGCCGAAAATGCGCGGCGCCTTGCCTTCGCGGGCCAGGCTGTACAGCATGCGCGTGGCCGCGTACATGCCCGAATTGCCCGCCGACAGCACCGACGTCAGCACCACGGCGTTCATGACCGACGCCGCCCCCAACAGGCCGGCGCGTTCGAAGATCAGCGCGAACGGGCTGACGCTGATGTCCTCGACCTCGTTGCGCAGCAGATGCGGGTCGGTATACGGGATCAGCAGGCCGATCACCAGAATGGCCATGACGTAGAACAGCAAAATGCGCCAGAACACTTGGCGCACCGCGCGCGGCAAATTGCGCGCCGGGTCTTTGGATTCGCCTGCGGCGATGCCGATCAGTTCCGTGCCCTGGAACGAAAAGCCCACCACCATCGCGACGCCGATCAGCGCCGCGAAACCGCCCGCGAACGGGGCGTCGCCGACGGTCCAATTGGCCAGGCCGCCCGTTTCGCCGCCGCGGATGATGCCCAGCAGCATCATCACGCCCATGGCCACGAAACCCAGCACCGCAACCACTTTGATCAGCGCGAACCAGAATTCAGCTTCCCCGAAACCGCGCGCCGACATGGCGTTCAGGCCGAAGGTGATCGCCAGGAACAAGGCGCTCCAGTAGAAGCCGGGCACATCGGGAAACCAGTACGCCATGACGAGCTGCGCCGCCACCAGGTCCACCGCCACGGTGACCGCCCAGTTGTACCAATAGTTCCAACCCAGCGCGAAGCCGAATCCATCTTCGACATAGCGCGCGCCATAGGTGGAGAACGAACCCGAAACCGGCATCGCAGCGGCCAATTCGCCCAGGCTGGTCATCAGGAAATAGACCATCACCCCGATCAGCACATAACCCAGCAGCGCGCCGCCGGGGCCCGCCTTGGCAATGGTCGCCCCCGAGGCGACGAACAGGCCGGTTCCGATGGAACCGCCTACCGCGATCATGGTCAGGTGGCGCGCGGACAGCGTCCGGCGCAGCTCGGACGGTTGACCCGCCTTCGCCGCGCGCGTGCCGCTTGCGCGGCGTTCATCGTGTTCCGATGGTGCCAAAATGCTTTTCCTTCACGTCGTGAAGGCATCCGCGCCACACGCTGCGGATGCCTTGGGATTACCGGGCAACGCGCGAGAATAGCGCAAACCGCCCCGCCGCGAAAAACGCCGAGGCATCGGGGACGGATCCTGTTACTGGAAAGCGGTTTCCATGAACGTGCGCAGTTTGCGCGAATGCAGCCGCTCGGGCGGCATGTCGCGCAACCGCTCCAACGCCCGGATACCGATCTCCAGGTGCTGGTTGACCTGACGGCGATAGAAAACGCTGGCCATGCCGGGCAGCTTCAGTTCGCCGTGCAAGGGTTTGTCGGACACGCAAAGCAGCGTGCCGTAAGGCACGCGGAAGCGGAAGCCGTTGGCAGCGATGGTGGCCGATTCCATATCCAGCGCGATCGCCCGCGACTGCGCAAAGCGTTCGACCAGTTCAACGTGGTCGCGCAGTTCCCAGTTGCGGTTGTCGATGGTGGCGACCGTTCCGGTGCGCATGATGCGCTTCAAGTCCCAACCGGACAGCCCCGCCACTTCTTCCACCGCCTGCTCCAGCGCCACTTGCACTTCCGCCAGCGCCGGAACCGGCACCCAGGTGGGCAAGTCGGCGTCCAGGACGTGGTCCTCGCGCACATAGCCGTGCGCCAGCACGTAGTCGCCCAGCCGCTGCGAATCCCGCAAGCCGGCGCAGTGGCCCAGCATCAGCCAGGCATGCGGACGCAGCACGGCGATGTGATCGGTGATGGTCTTGGCGTTGGACGGGCCCACGCCGATGTTCACCAGCGTGATGCCGGAATGGTCGCCGCGCACCAGGTGGTACGCGGGCATCTGCGGCAAGCGGGCGGCCTGCCCTTCGTCGCCCGGGCCGCTTTCACCGCGGCGGGTGATGCGGTTGCCCGGTTCGACCAGCATTTCGTAGTCTTCGTTGCCACTGGCCATCAGCGCCCGGGCGCGCGCGCAGAACTCGTCCACATAGAACTGGTAATTGGTGAACAGCACGAAGTTCTGGAAATGCGCCGGCGCGGTCGAGGTGTAGTGCTGCAGGCGGTGCAACGAATAGTCCACGCGTTGGGCGGTAAACGGCGCCAGCGGCTTGGGTTCGCCTTCCTTGCCACGCCACGAGCCGTTGACGATGGCGTCATCGGTCACGGCCAGGTCCGGCACGTCGAACAGGTCGCGCAAGGGGCGCTTCAGGGCTTCCAGATGCTCGCCCTCGACATAAGCGCCTTCCGGAAACGCGAAATGCAGCGGAATGGGGGAATCGGATTCACCGACTTCCACCGCCACACGGTGGTTCTGCAGCAGTTGGCCGACCTGCTCGATCAGGTAGTCGCGGAACAGTTCGGGTTGCGTGACCGTGGTTTGGTAGATGCCGGGCTCGGCCACATGGCCATACGACAGGCGCGTGTCGATGGGGTCGTAGGTTTCAACCACGATGCGGATCGCGGGGTAATAGGCCCGGGCGCGTTCACGACCGTTGCCGCTGCCATTCAAGACCTCGCGAAACGCGGCGCGCAGGAATGCGGTGTTGCGCGCATAGATTTCAGCCAGCCGGTCCACCGCCGCCTGGGCATCTTGGAACGGTTCAAAGGGCATGGCGTCAGGCCGGTTCATCGACGACAAAGGGTGGACTGCATTCATCATTGAGCTTTACTCCGCTTTCTTGTCTGCCGATTATGCCCGAGCGCGCCGTCAATGAAGCGTCATATTCCGGCGCGCCGCCGCAGCGTCGCCATCGCCAATGATATAGAAACAATATATCATTCCGATTCTTCGCATTTCCCTGCCTATCATGCCCCCCCTGCCTGGCCTTCGCCGCGTCCCCCCGCCGCTGTTCGCGCGCTGGGCCGTGCTTGCCTGGCTGTCTGCTTGCCTGCTGCTGGCGCCCATGGGCAGCCTGCGTCACGCGTTGACGCACCTGGGCCAAGCCCCCGCCGCCAGCCAGGACGACGACGCCCACGCGCATGAAAGGCTGGGGCACTGCGACCTTTGCCAACTGTGGGATTTGCTGGACGCCACGCTCCCATCGTCTTTCGCATGGGTCGGCGGCCACGCTTCCCGAGTGGCGCCTGTCGCCCATCCGCCCACTGGCACCGACGCCATCGGCGGCACATGGTTCCAACCTCGCGCCCCGCCGCTCCAGGCCTGAAATCCGCCTTCGCGCCGCCTTTCAGGCGGCTCTGATTTCATTCGCCGGCCCTGTCGCCTGCCCCCTGGATCGCCATCATGAATTTCCCGACCACCCCAACCCGGGGCCGCCCGCCCCTGCGCGCTCGCGCACCGCGCATGGTTGCCCTGCGCATAGTCACCCTTCGTCCGCTTGCCCTGGCTTGCGCCTATGCCTTGCCGCTTGTCCTGCCCTTTGTTTTGCCCGGCGCCGCGCGCGCGCAACCCGCCCCCGAGGCCGCGACCTTGACGCCCGTCGTCGTCACCGCCAACCCGCTGGGCAGCGACGCGTTGGCGTCGCCCTCCACCGTGCTGCAGGGCCAGGAACTGGACCTGCGGCGCGGCTCCAACCTGGGCGAAACGCTGAACGGATTGCCCGGTGTGTCCACGACCAGCTACGGCCCCATGGTGGGCCGGCCCATCATCCGGGGGCTGGACGGCGACCGCATCCGCTTGCTGAACAATGGCGTCGGCACCCTGGACGCCTCGTCGCTGTCGTTCGACCACGCCGTGCCGCAAGACCCGCTGTCGACCAACCGGGTCGAAATTCTGCGTGGGCCTGCCGCGCTGCTGTATGGCGGCAACGCCATCGGCGGCGTCGTGAACACGCTGGACAATCGCATCCCCACCGAACCCGTCGACGGCATCCACGGGGACGTGGGAGGCAGCTACGGCGGCGCCAACAATGACCGCAACGGCGCCATCCAGCTGGAAGGCGGCGACGGCACGTTCGCAATCCATGCCGACGCCTTCGGCCGCAAGACCGGCACGCTGCGCATCCCCGGCTACGCGCGGACCGCCACTCAGCGCGCCGCCGACGGCCCGGACGCTGAACAAGCCCGCGACCGGCTGCCCAATAGCGACGGCGAGGCCAGCGGCGGCGCGTTGGGCATGTCCTGGACGGGCGAACACGGTTATGCCGGCCTGTCCTACAGCGGCTACGACGCCAATTACGGCTCGGTCGCCGAAGCCGACGTGCGCATCAAAATGCACCAGGAACGCTTCGGTTTCGCAAGCGAACTACGCGACCTGAGCGGCCCGTTCCAGAGCATCAAGCTGAACTTCGCCTACACCGACTACCAGCACAAGGAAATCGAAGACGGCGAAACCGGCACGGTGTTCAAGAACCGCGGCTACGAGGCCCGTATCGAGGCGCGGCACGCGGACATCGGCCCGCTGCACGGCGTCGTCGGGCTGCAATTGGGCCAGACGCGCTTTTCAGCACTGGGCGATGAAGCCCTGGTTCCCACCACCGACACGGATTCCGCCGCGCTTTTCGCCTTGGAAGAATGGACGCTGAACGAGCGCCTGACGCTGTCGGCGGGCGCTCGCATGGATTACACGCGGCTACGCCCCAACGCTGGCGGCAACGACCGGTTCGACGATTCCACCCGCCGCAGCATCACGGCCGGGAGTTTCTCGCTGGGCGGCATCTACAAGCTGACCCCGCTGTGGTCCCTGGCCGCCAACGGCGCCTACACCGAACGCGCACCCACCTTCTACGAGCTATATGCCAATGGCCCCCACGCGGCTACCGGCCAGTATCTTGTCGGCGACCAGAACCTGAGCAAAGAGCGTGCGTGGTCGGGCGATCTGTCGCTGCGCTACAAGGACGGGAATGACCACGGCAGCGTCGGCCTGTTCTACAGCAGCTTCGCCAACTACCTGGCGGAAACGAATACCGGGCGCTACCGCGATGACGACGGCGGCATCGTGGCGGCCGGCGATGACGGCGCCCTGCCCGAGGCCCGCTGCCAGGGCGTCCCGGCGCGCCTGTACGGCCTTGAAGCCGAAAACGTGACCCGCATCCTGCAGCGGGATGGCCACGCGCTGGACCTGGGGCTGTCGGGCGACTACACGGTCTCGCGCAATCGCGACACCGGACGGTCCCTGCCCCGCATTCCGCCGCTGCGCCTGCGCGTGGCGCTGGATTACGGCTATGGCCCATACAGTGCTGGCATAAGTGTCTCGAAAGCGTTCGCACAGCATGACCGTCCAGCCAATGACACGGCGACGGCGGGCTACTACAGCCTGGACGCCAACGCCGGCTACCGCTTCAAGGCCACCGGCGTGCAGTGGCAAGCCTATGTGCGCGGCATCAACCTGACCAATCAGGACATCCGCTACGCAACGTCCGTGCTGCGAGACGTCGCGCCTGAAGGCGGACGCGCGGTGATGGTGGGTTTGCGGGGCAGCTTCTAAGGGATCCAATTCGCGGCCGCCGTTACGTTCGCCCTTGGGGGTGGCGTAACGCCGGCCGCGGAATAATGCTGCATTGCACTACAAATGTAATGAAACTTTATTCCATTATAATTTGCGGGCATCTGAAGCGCCCGTGCGCCGGATGCCCCCTTTCCGCCGGCTTGCCCCCTCTAGGCAAAGCCATGCCGCCCACTCCGATTTTTGAAGTGACGTAATGACTCCGCCCACGCGAAAAGTCCGAATTGCCAATTTCAGCATTCCTGTTTTCCTGTCAGCCCCGCTTCTGGCCCTGACGCTTTCCTGGATTCCCGGCGCCGCCCAGGCATCCCTCCCCACCGAGCAAGCCCGCCCGACCTTAAGCGGTCTGCGCCTGGCGCAAGAACCCACCGTTCCCACCCTGCGCGAACGCGTCGTGCAAGCCGGCCTGGATGCCATCGGCACCCCTTACAGCTGGGGCGGCGACGACGCCGAAGGCTTCGATTGCAGCGGGCTAGTGCTGTATGTGTTCCGTGAAATCGCCGGACTCGAACTTCCCCGCACGGCGCGCGCCCAGCGCACTTCGGGCGAATCGGTGTCCAACAAGAAAGAACTGCGTCCCGGCGACCTGGTGTTTTTCGCCACCCGCGGACGCGGCGTGACCTCGCACGTCGGCATCTACATCGGCCAGAACAAGTTCGTCCACGCGCCGCGCCGCGGCACTAAAGTGCGTGTCGATGAAATGAAAAATCCCTACTGGACCAAGCGCTACGTCGGCGCGCGGCGCTACCTGGATACGACGCAAAGCCAGATGCTGGCCCAGGCTTCCCGCTAACTCCGGTTTCCAGCAAGTCCAGGCGGAAAAAAGGCGCCTGCCGGGGCGCCTTTCTGGGGAAACCCGCAGCGCCTGCCGGGGCGCCTTTTCGGGGAAACTCGCAGCGCCTGCCGCGGAAACGTTCCGCTGCGGGCGCTTTGTGCGTTCAGCCGCGGCCGACGAACGGCATGTTGGTTGCCATGATGGTCATGAACTGCACGTTGGCTTCCAGCGGCAGGCGGGCCATGGCGGCAACCGCCTGCGCCACGTGCGCCACATCCATGCGCGGTTCAACCTTCGTGCTGCCGTCCGCTTGCAGGATGCCGGCCGCCATGCGTTCGGTCATGTCGGTGGCCGCATTGCCGATGTCGATCTGCCCGCAAGCAATGCTGTAGGGCCGGCAATCCAGCGAAATCGACTTGGTCAACCCGGTCACCGCATGCTTGGTCGCGGTGTACGCGATCGAGTACGGGCGCGGGGCGTGCGATGAAATCGACCCGTTATTGATGATGCGGCCGCCTTGCGGCGTTTGCGCCTTCATGATGCGGATGGCGGCCTGCGCGCACAGAAACATGCCGGTCAGGTTGGTGTCGACGACATCGCGCCACACCGCTACCGGCAATTCTTCGATAGGCATCGCCGGCGCCCCACGGCCCGCATTGTTGAACAACACGTCCAGCCGGCCGTACTCGCGCTGGGCGGTGTCGAACAGATCGCGCACGGCGTTTTCGTCGGTCACGTCGGTCGGCACCACCAGTGCCCTCACGCCGTCTTCGCCCGCTGCGGTGCGGGTTGCTTCCAGGGGTTCGCGGCGGCGGCCGGCCAACACTACGCGATAACCCTGGGCCAGGAATTCCAGCGCCACGGCGCGCCCAATTCCAGTACCGGCGCCGGTCACCAGGGCCACGCGGGGCGGTTCGATCTCGTTCGAGTGCATCGGATTCTCCTTGTTATCAATCGGCGTGATGCTACCCGAATCAATCTACCGATGCTGCAAGCAAAGTTAGCAGCCGCGACACACTTTTCCCTCCCGTCGCGCAAGCAAAAGAAACCCGAATGCCGAGGCTCAAGCCAACGATTTCGCGTTGATCTGTCACAAGTGTTTATATAATTTGTAGAAATTTGCTTATTACCCAAAGTTAAATAACATTCCTCGGAGCAGGCAACCATGACCCCACGGTCCCTTCCTCGCGCCCTTGCGCTTGGCGCGTTGATCGCCACCGTCGCCAGCGCACAAGCCGCGCCTGACGGCAAACAGATCAGCACCCAGGGCGCCAACGGCGCGCCCGCCTGTATCACCTGTCATGGCGCCCGCGGCGAAGGCAACCCCGCGGCGGGCTTTCCACAATTGGCGGGCATCGGCGCCAAGTATTTGGCGGAGCAGTTGGAAGCCATGGCCAACGGGTCGC
This sequence comes from Achromobacter marplatensis, assembly GCF_049060505.1. GTDB lineage: Bacteria > Pseudomonadota > Gammaproteobacteria > Burkholderiales > Burkholderiaceae_B > Achromobacter > Achromobacter marplatensis_A. The sequence continues at coordinate 39,232 of NZ_JBMGRB010000010.1, read as the reverse complement.
GCGTCAGCCCGGTCATGGCCGCGACCGCCAAGGCGCTGGACCCCGCGCAGCAGCAAGCCGTGGCCAGCTACTACGCCAGCCTGCCCTCCCCGCTGAATGTAGACCGCCTGGCGGCCACCGCCATGCACCCGGTCAAGCCGGCGGACGCGGGCGCATGGCTCGCCACCCGTGGCGCGTGGGACAAGAACGTGCCCGCCTGTAATCAATGCCACGGCCCCGGCGGCATCGGCGTGGGCGACAACTTTCCCGCGCTGGCCGGCCAGCCCGCCGCCTACCTCGCCGGCCAATTGCGCGCCTGGCAGCAAGGCCAGCGTCCGCCCGGCCCGCTGGGCCTGATGCCTGCTGTCGCCACCCGCCTGACGGACGCCGATATCGACGCCGTCTCGGCCTACTATGCCGGCCTGCCCAAAGCCGCCGACCTGCTTGCCTCGCAAGCCAATGCCGCCGAGGGAGCCAAGCAATGATCCGCCTTCCGCTGCCCCGCGTGGGATTCGCCGCCGTCTGTCTTGCGTTTTCGGCTACGGTGCTTGCCGCCGACTCCCGCCCCGCCTTCACGCCGCCGTCGGCGGCATCGCTCCCCGACACTGAGTTCGGCAAGATCGTGCGCCAAGGCGAACAGATATTCCTGCACACCCCGAAGATGGCCGGCAAGTTCGTGGGCAACGATCTGAACTGCGCCAGCTGCCACCTGGATGCGGGCCGCCGTCCCGATTCAGCGCCGATGTGGGCGGCCTACGTCCTGTATCCCGCCTACCGGGCCAAGAACGAACACGTCAATACGTTGGCCGAGCGCCTGCAAGGCTGCTTCCGTTTCAGCATGAACGGCAAGGCCCCGGCCGCCGACGACCCCACGCTGACGGCGCTGCAAAGCTATATGTTCTGGCTGGCCAGTAAAGCGCCCACCGGTGTGGCGCTCGCAGGCCAGGGCTACCGTAAACTACCGGCGCCGGCGCAGAAGGCCGACTATGTTCGCGGCAGCGAGGTCTACGGCCAGTATTGCGCGGTGTGCCACGGCGCGGATGGCCAAGGCCAGAAGAACGGCAAACATTGGGTGTTTCCGGCACTGTGGGGCGCCGACTCGTTCAATTGGGGCGCGGGCATGCACCAAATCGGCAACGCCGCCGGATTCATCAAGGCCAATATGCCGTTGGGGCAAGCCGGCATGCTGAGCGACCAGGAAGCCTGGGACGTGGCGTATTTCATGAACGCGCATGAACGCCCGCAGGATCCGCGCTATGCCGGCTCCGTCGCGGCGACCCGGGCCAAATACCACGATTCGGACGACTCGCTGTATGGCATCGAGGTCAACGGGCACTTGCTGGGTAGCGATTCCCCGCCGCCGGGGGGCAAGCTGATCCAGGCCACGGCCAAACCCGCCGACTGACGGCCGGTGCAAACGAAACCCGCTGTTCGGCCCCACGAAATCGCGCGGCCGATCAGCGGGTTTCTCCCTGCCGCGCCGCGCGATTTGCTAGACTTCCAGTCTTAGCCTCATACGCCAGTCAACTTCATGCACGCCAACCCCGGAAACGTCTTCATGGTCGTCGCGCCCAGCGGCGCGGGCAAGTCCAGCCTGGTCAAGGCCTTGCTCCAGCAAGACCCTTCCATTGAACTCTCCATTTCCTGCACCACCCGCGCGCCCCGTCCGGGCGAAGAAGACGGCCGGGAATACCGCTTCGTGACGCCCGACGATTTCAGGCAGATGCGCGACGAACAGAATCTGCTGGAATGGGCGGAAGTCCACGGCAATTTCTATGGCACGCCGCGCGACCGCATCGACGCCGCCACCCGGGAAGGCCGCGACGTGCTGCTGGAAATCGACTGGCAAGGCGCCCGCCAGGTCAAGCAGCGTTTCCCCGGCGCCATCGGCATTTTCGTCCTGCCGCCGTCCATCGATGAACTTGAAAGCCGGCTCAAGGCGCGAGGCCAGGATGCGCCGCAGGTCATTGCGCGGCGTCTCATGGCCGCGGGGGGCGAAATCGCCCACGCGCCCGAATGCGAATATGTTATTATTAATCAAGAATTTAGCGTAGCCTTGTCGGAACTGATACAAATAGTCAGTGCCGCGCGGCTGCGCTTTTCGTCTCAGGCCGCCCGTCACGCCCAGTTGTTCTCGCAACTTGGCATTCCGGCCGAACACTGAGCCGAACGCATTCTCCCTATCATCCATCAGCACCAGGTGTCCTAATGGCTCGCATTACCGTCGAAGACTGTCTGAATCAAATCCCCAATCGCTTCAAGCTCACGCTGGCTGCAACGTACCGCGCCCGCGAATTGGCGCAAGGCCACGCCCCGCGCCTGGACAGCAAAGACAAGCCCACGGTCACTGCACTGCGCGAAATCGCAGGCGGCCTAACCGGCGTGGAAATGCTGCGTAAAGTTCCCACCTGATAGTCTCCGGGGGGCGGCAAGCATGGCTTTTCCCGGGCTGAAGTACGCTTCATCTGGTCTGCTTGCCGCACTACGTGCCGGCTCCCGTCTTGGGCGCCGCACGGGCAAGAAAGACAAAAAACTCGCTACGCCACCGTCCGTCGCCGCACAAGAAGCGGCGGACGCCACCGCCTCGCCGGTGGCTTCGCTGGCACCGCTGACCGAAATCATCGGCAGCTACCTCGACAAAAAAGATGTAGAGCGCGTGCGCGAAGCCTATCGCTTCGCGGACCAGGCGCATCTGGGCCAGTTCCGCGCCAGCGGCTCGCCCTACATCTCGCACCCCATCGCCGTCACGGAAATCTGCGCAGGCTGGAAGCTCGACGTCAACGCGTTGTCGGCTGCCCTGCTGCACGACGTGATGGAAGACCAGGGCATCGCCAAGCACGAGCTTGCCGAGAAGTTCGGCCCTGAAGTCGCCGAACTGGTCGATGGCCTGTCCAAGCTTGACCGCCTGGACTTCGCCACCAAGGCCGAGCAGCAGGCCGAGAGCTTCCGCAAGATGCTGCTGGCGATGGCGCGCGACGTGCGCGTCATCCTCATCAAGCTGGCCGACCGCCTGCACAACATGCGCACGCTGGACGCGGTGAATCCGGAAAAGCGCCGGCGCATCGCCCGCGAAACGCTGGACATCTATGCGCCCATCGCGCATCGCCTGGGCTTGAACCTGCTGTTCCGCGAATTGCAGGATTTGTGCTTCGCGGCCATGTACCCGAACCGCTACCAGGTGCTGTACAAGGCCGTGCTGGCGGCGCGCGGCAACCGCCGCGAGGTCATCACGAAGATCGCCGATTCGGTCCGGGCCTCGCTGCCCGCCGCCGGAATCGAAGCCGAAGTGACCGGCCGCGAGAAAACGCTTTATGGCATCTATCGCAAGATGGTCGACCAGAAAAAGTCGTTTTCCGACGTGCTGGACATCTACGGCTTCCGCGTCATCGTCCATACGCTGCCCGAATGCTATCTGTCGCTGGGCACGCTGCATCAGTTGTATCGACCGGTGCCCGGCAAGTTCAAGGACTACATCGCCATTCCCAAGGTGAACGGCTACCAGTCGCTGCACACGACGCTGGTGGGTCCGTATGGCACGCCCGTGGAGTTCCAGTTCCGCACGCGCGACATGCATCATGTGGCCGAGGAAGGCGTGGCGTCGCATTGGCTGTACAAGGGCGCCGACCTGACCCTGAACGATCTGCAAAAGCGCACCCACCAGTGGTTGCAGTCGCTGCTGGACATCCAAAGCCAGACCGGCGATTCCGGCGAATTCCTGGAGCACGTCAAGGTCGACCTGTTCCCGGACGCCGTGTACGTCTTCACGCCGCGCGGCAAGATCATTTCCCTGCCCCGCGGCGCCACGCCGGTCGACTTCGCCTACGCGATCCATACCGACATCGGCAACCAGGCAGTGGCCGCCAAGGTCAACGGCGAATTCGTGCCGTTGCGTACCGAACTCAACAGCGGCGACACGGTGGAAATCGTGACGTCGCCGGCATCGCGCCCCAATGCGCAATGGCTCAACTACGTGCGCACGGGCCGCGCGCGCTCCGAAATCCGCCACTATCTTCGCACCGTGAAGTACGAAGAATCGGTGGCGTTCGGCGAGCGCCTGCTTAGCCAGGCGCTGCAAGAGCTGCACATGCCGATGCCCGCGACCGACGACCCGGCCTGGCAGAAACTGGCGCGCAGCACGGGCGCCAGTTCACGCGAGGAAATCCTGGCCGATATCGGCTTGGGCAAGCGCCTGGCCGCCGTCGTGGCGCGCCGATTCGCGCCCGAACACCAACTGGTCGCCACCACGGCGGCCGCGGTGGACGAACTGACCTCGGCCCGCAGCGCCCCCATCCTGATCCAGGGCAACGAAGGCCAAGCCGTGCAATTGGCGCCGTGCTGCGGCCCCCTGCCCGGCGACCCGATCGTGGCGGGCATGCGCATGGGCCATGGGCTGGTGGTGCATACCGCCGACTGCCCCGTGGCCACGCGCCAGCGCCTGCGCGAACCGGAACGCTGGATCAACGTAGGCTGGGACACGCACACCGCCAAGCACCTGGCCACGCGCCTGGACATCGTCACCCGCAACGAGCGCGGCGTGCTGGGACGCCTGGCGGCGGAAGTCACCGCCGCCGACGCGAACATCATGCACGTCACGATGCACGACGATGCGGTATCCACGGTCTCGTTGCATCTGACGATCCAGGTCGACAGCCGCAAGCACCTGGCCCAAGTCATCCGCGCCATCCGGCACGTGCCGCAGGTGCAGAAGATCGTCCGGGTAAAAGGCTGATGAAGGGCTGGCCCATTGTCGGGCTGGCTCATTGTCCGGCGGATGAAGGGCTAGCCATTGTCCAGACGAGAAAAGCCGGCGCTTGGCGCCGGCTTTTTTATTTTTCGCTTCGGTTCACGCCACGTGTTGCAGGAAGTCCTTCAGCCGCTGGCTGGGCGGATTGGTCAGCAGCTCCGCCGGGGGGCCGTCATGCGCGATCTTGCCCGCGTCGATGAAGATCAGCCGGCTGCCGACCTTGCGCGCGAATTCCATCTCGTGCGTGACGACCACCATCGTCATGCCCTCTTCCGCCAGATCGCGCATCACCTTCAGCACTTCGTGGCGCAGTTCCGGATCCAGCGCGGACGTGGGTTCGTCGAACAGCATCAGCTTGGGCTTGATCGCCAACGCGCGGGCAATCGCCACACGCTGCTGCTGGCCGCCGGAAAGCTCTGACGGATAGTGGTTCATGCGTTCGCTCAAGCCAACCTTGTGCAGCAGCCCCTGGGCCAGCTCGCGCGCTTCGCCGCGGTCTTGCCCACGCGTATGCACCGGCCCGAACATCACGTTCTCAAGCGCGGTCATTTGCGGGAACAGATTGAATTGCTGGAACACCATGCCGGCCTCGCGGCGGATCTCGCGCACTTGGGCGGCGTCGCCCTTCACGCTTAGCCCATCGACGAGCAAGTCGCCGCCGTTGATCGTTTCCAGCACGTTGATGCAGCGCAGGAACGTGGATTTTCCCGAGCCCGACGGCCCGACCACCACCACCACCTCGCCCGCGTCGATGTTCAGCGAAATGCCGTTCAACACCATGGACTCGCCGAAGTTCTTGGTGACGTTATGAAATTCAACCATGCTCATAGTATGCGCATCCTTCTTTCCACCAGGTGCAGGCCCAGCGCCATCAAGCCAGTCAGGATCAGGTAGACGATCGCGACGGCCGACCAGATTTCAACGGCGCGGAAGTTGCTGGCCATGATCTCCTGGCCTTGGCGCGTCAGTTCAGCAACCCCGATCACGATGAACAGCGAGGAGTCCTTCAAACTGATGATGCACTGATTGCCCAACGGCGGGATCATGCGGCGAAACGCCACCGGCCCGATGATATGGAACAGGATCTTGTGGAATGGCAGGCCCATTGCCTGGCCAGCTTCTTTCAGGCCCTTATGCACCGACAGCAGCGCGCCGCGCACGATCTCGGATATGTAGGCGCCCGAATTGATGATGAGCGTAACGATAGCGGCCCACTCGGCGTCCACGCGCAGGTTGGCCAGCAGCGGCAAGGCAAAGTAGATGAACATTACCTGCACGACGATCGGCGTGCCGCGGATGACCGCCACATATACCTGCGCGATGGCCGACAGGATCGGATGCCCGTATGCCCGCGTCACTCCCGATAGCGCGCCCAGCAGGAAACCGCCCACCAAGCCCCAGAACGTGATCTTGACGGTCATCAGCGTACCCTCAAGCAGGTTGGGTAGCGCGGCTTGAATTACACCCCAGTCAAACTCCACGATATTCCCCCTATGGCGCCATCTTGCGCCGCATCATGGTGGGACCGCCGGGCGGCGGAAACGGCTCGGGGCCGTCCGCCGGAGCGCGGCGTTCCGGTTGGAACGTCCGGCGCCCTTACCGGCGGGCGGCCCCGAATGCAAAGCGACTGCGCATCGATTACGGCTTTTTGCCGAACCACTTTTCGTAGATGGCGTCGTACTGGCCGTTGGCCTTCAGGGTGGCCAGCGCCTTGTTAACCTGCGGGACCAGTTCGCTACCCTTGGGGAAGGCAATGCCGTAGAAGTCGCCGCTCTTGACCGAACCCACCACCTTCACGCGGCCCTTGCCGGCCGTATTAGCGTAATACTGGACGTTGGGGGTGTCGTGCACGGCGGCATCCACGCGGCCCGTGGCCAGTTCAAGATAAGCGTTGTCGATGTTCGGGAACAGCTTGAGCTTGGCATCCGGCACTTGTGCCTTCAGGAAGTCGACCGTGGCGGTGCCGGTCTTTACCGCGACGGTCTTGCCAGACAGCGACTTGGCATCTTTGATGTCGGTGTTCTTGTCGCCGACCAGGATGGCCAGCCCGCTTTCGTAGTAGGGATCGGAGAAGTCGATGACTTTCTTGCGGTCATCGCGGATCGTGATGCCCGCCAGCGCCGCGTCGATGTTTTTCGTTTGCAGGCCGGGGATGATGCCGTTGAAGTCCATCGGCTGCAGCTTGTACTTCAGGTTGAGTTCCTTGGCGACGGCCGCCCAGAGATCCACGTCGAATCCCACATAGGTATTACCCTGCTTGAATTCGAACGGCACGAAAGCGGTATCGGTGGCCACCACCAATTCCTTGCCTTGGGCCTGGGCGCCGGAGACGGCGCCGAACATGGCCACGGACAGGCCGACCAAGGCGGCGGCGACTTTGCGTTTGATCATGAAACTCTCCTCTTGGGGACCGTCGGCACCCCGGGGTTGTTGTAGGGGCATGATTCCTGGCTACGCCGGGGTCTCCGGTGCAACGTATTGGGGATCTTAACGCATCCGTCCCCACCGGACAGAGCTTAGAAAAATTACAATCCCCATGACACCCGGAGAATCCCCATGCCCTACAAATATGTACGCATTGCCGGAAATCGGCGTCAGGTCGGCCAGGCGCTGGGCAAGCTGGCCCGCCCCCTCATGTCGGTATATTTGAACCAAAGCAGCACCTGGGAAGCCCTGCGGCCCTGGCGCGGGCACGCCTATGTGACCGAGCTTGGACAACAGGCGCGCGCGGCGCTGCCGGCGCTTTGGGAGGAACTTGAAGGGCTGGCGGACGGCCTGCGCATGCCGGTCGAAGACGTGCTGCTCTGGAATTGCCGTGGCGACCTGCTCCACAGCACCGGGGACGGCTGCACCTCGGTCGCCCTGAAGGCGGCCGACGGTACACGCTGGATCGGCCATAACGAAGACGGCGACCCCTATCTGTACGGCCGCTGCCATCTGGTGGATGTGGCGCTGGACGACGCGCCCGGTTATCTCAGCTTCTACTACCCGGGCTCGTTGCCCGGGCACACTTTCGGGGCCAACCGGGCGGGTCTGGTGCAGACCATCAACAACCTGCGAACCCGCCAGCGGCATGCCGGCGTGCCGCGCATGTTCCTGGCGCGCGCCGTGCTGGATTGCACGACGCTGGACCAGGCGACCGCCCTGCTGCGCGACCTGCCGCCTGCTGGCGGGTTCCATCACACGCTGGGCAGCGCCACGGATTCGCGCCTGATCAGCGCCGAAGTCACCCCTGGGGGGGTTTCGATCCTGGATGTCGGCACGCGATACGGGCACGCCAACCATATGGTGCATCGGGAAACCCGTGGACAACCGCAGGTCGTTACCGAATCTTCGCGCGAACGCCAAAACCGCATCGAAGGGATCGTGGACGGCTGGTCGCCCGAAACGGGCGGCGCCGACGTGCTGGCCGCCCTGCACGACACGTTGGGCGCGCTGCCCATCTTGCGCACGGATGCGAAGGACCCCGACGGCGAGAACACACTCGCCACCGCGGTATTCGAAATCCGTAACGACGAAGTCGCGCTACGCGTCTATGACCGGCGCGACAAGGCGGATATCGCATTGGACGTAATGTCCGATCCCGACTGAGCGGGACCGGACCTCGCAGCCTGCCCTACGGCGCGCCGTAACCGCCGCCGCCCGGGGTTTCCACGACAAACACGTCGCCGGGATGCAACTGGGCGCTGTCCTGCGGGCCAAGTTCCTGGATGGAACCGTCGACCCGTTCGACCGTGTTGCGCCCCATCGCCCCCGGCTGCCCGCCCGCCAGACCGAACGGCGCGAAGCGCCGGTTGTTCGACAGGATGGCCGCCGTCATGTCTTCCAGGAAGCGGATGCGGCGCACGCCGCCCTCGCCGCCCGGATAGCGGCCCGCGCCGCCCGAGCCCTTGCGGATCTCGTAGGATTCCAGCCGCACGGGGAAACGGAACTCCAGCACTTCGGGATCCGTCAGGCGCGAATTGGTCATGTGCGCCTGCACGACGGACGTGCCCGCAAAGCCCTCGTCATGCGGGCCCGCGGCGTCGATACGCACCGGCCCGGCGCCAGTGCCGCCCGAGATGGTCTCGTAGTACTGATGGCGGGCATTGCCGAACGTGAAGTTGTTCATGGTGCCCTGGCTGGCGGCCAGCACGCCCAGCGCGCCGTACAGCGCGTTGACGATGCACATGGAGGTCTCGACGTTGCCCGCCACCACCGAGGCCGGCGGATTCGGGCGCAGCATCGAACCTTCCGGCACGATGATCGACAGCGGCACGAGGCAGCCATCGTTCAACGGGATATCGTCGTTGACCAGGGTGCGGAACACATACAACACCGCCGCCACGGCGATCGCGCCCGGCGCATTGAAGTTGTTGTCCAACTGCGCCGACGTGCCGGTGAAGTCCACCACGGCGGTACGCGCCGCGGTATCCACCTTCACGGCCACGCGGATGACCGCGCCGTTGTCCAAGGGGTATTCATAGCTGCCGTCCTTCAGCACCGAAATCACGCGGCGCACCGCCTCTTCGGCGTTGTCCTGCACGTGGCCCATATAGGCGCGCACGACATCCAGGCCGAAGTGGTCGCACATGCGCAGCAGCTCTTGCACGCCCTTTTCGTTGGCCGCGATCTGCGCGTGCATGTCGGCGATGTTCTGGTCCGGATTGCGCGCGGGCCAGCGGCCGGAACCCAGGATGTCGCGGGCGGCCTGTTCACGGAACTCGCCGTTCTTCACCAATTGGAAGTTGGTGAACAACACGCCCTCGTCTTCCACCGTCTTGGAGTCTGGCGGCATCGAGCCCGGCGTGGTGCCGCCGATATCTGCGTGATGGCCGCGCGAGCCCACGTAGAACAGGATCTGTCGGCCGTCGTGATCGAACACAGGCGTGATGACCGTGACGTCGGGCAAGTGCGTGCCGCCATGGTAGGGGTCGTTCACCACATACGCGTCGCCCGGCATCATGCGGCCCGCATTCGCGTTCATGACCGTGCGCACCGATTCGCCCATTGATCCCAGGTGCACCGGCATGTGGGGCGCATTGGCGATCAGGCGGGCCTGCGCGTCGAAAATGGCGCAGGAGAAATCCAGGCGTTCCTTGATGTTGACCGAATAGGCGGTGTTCTGCAGCCGATAGCCCATCTGCTCGGCGATCGACATGAACAGGTTGTTGAACACCTCGAGCATGACCGGGTCGGCCTGCGTGCCCACCACGCGACGTTCCTGGCGGACTTCCACGCGACGGATCACGAAGTGATCCTGCAACGTCAGTTCCGCCTGCCAGCCGGGTTCGACCACCGTGGTCTGGTTGGGCTCGGAGATGATGGCGGGGCCCGCCACCACGTCGCCACCCGCCATGTCTTCGCGGACATACAGGGGCGTGTCGCGCCAGGCGCCCGCACTGTACATGCCGACCACGCGGCGCGGCGCCAGCGCGCCCTCGCGCGTGCGCGACACAGCCGTTTCGCCAACGCGTTCGCCCCCGCCCGTGGCTTCCACCGAAATGGTCTCGACCACCAGTTCGCGGTTCGGCATCAGGAAGGAATAGCGCTGCCGGTACGCCGCTTCAAAATCGCTGCGCGCCTGATCCAGGTCCGAAAACGCCACTTCCAGCGCCGTGTCGGTGCCGCGGTACTTCAGGTGCAGGCGGCGCTGCACGCTGATGCCGCCCTCGGGCACATGCTGGCGCCGCAACTCGCCCACCGCTTGCGAGGCCAGCTCGTCCAGCTCGTCTTTCAGCTGGCCCATCAGGCTGGCGTCCAACACTTTTTCGACGGTCTTCTGGCGCATGTCCGTCTGATCGGCCAGACCCATGCCGTAGGCCGACAGCACGCCGCCCAGCGGGTGCGCGAAGACCGTCGTCATGCCCAGGGCATCGGCCACCAGGCAGGCATGCTGGCCGCCGGCGCCGCCGAATACGGTCAGCGCATATTCCGTCACATCGTGGCCGCGCTGCACTGAAATGCGCTTGATGGCTTCCGCCATGTTGCCCACGGCGATTTCCAGAAAACCCTCGGCCAATTGTTCCGGCGTCATCTCTCGGCCCGTCGCCGCGCGCACCTCGTCCGACATGGCGGTGAAACGGTCCACCACGGCGTCGCGGTCCAGCGCTTCATTGGCGTCGGGACCGAAAACCTTGGGAAAGAAGTCTGGCTGGATCTTGCCCAGCAGCACGTTGCAGTCCGTCACGGCCAGCGGGCCGCCCCGGCGATAGCAGGCAGGCCCGGGGTTGGCGCCAGCCGAATCGGGGCCGACGCGCAAACGCGCGCCGTCGAAATGCAGGATCGAGCCGCCGCCCGCCGCCACCGTGTGGATGCTCATCATCGGCGCGCGCATGCGCACGCCGGCGACCTGCGTTTCGAATTCCCGCTCGAACTCGCCGGCATAGTGGGACACGTCGGTCGAGGTGCCGCCCATGTCGAAGCCGATCACTTTCGGGAAACCGGCGATTTCGCTGGTGCGCACCATGCCGACGATGCCGCCGGCCGGTCCGGACAGGATGGCGTCCTTGCCGCGGAAACGATGCGCGTCGGTCAGGCCGCCGCTGGATTGCATGAACATGAGGCGGATGCCCGGCAACTCGCCGGCCACCTGGTCCACGTAGCGCTTCAGGATCGGCGACAGGTAGGCGTCCACCACCGTAGTGTCGCCGCGCGACACGAACTTGATCAGCGGGCTGACCTCGTGCGAGGCCGAGACTTGCGTGAACCCGATCTCGCGGGCGATGCGGGCGGCGCGCTGCTCGTGCGCGGTGGCGTGCCAGGCGTGCATGAAGACGATGGCGACCGCGCGGATGCCGCTGTCGAAGGCGGCTTGCATGCTCTGGCGCAGACCGGCCTCGTCAAGGTCGCGAATGACCTCGCCATCGGCCGCCACGCGCTCGTCGGCTTCGATGACCGACTCGTACAGCATTTCGGGCAGCATGACGTTGCGGTCGAACAGCCGCGGCCGGTTCTGGTAAGCGATGCGAAGACCATCGCGAAAGCCTCGGGTCGTGACCAACAAGGTGCGCTCGCCTTTGCGTTCCAGCAAGGCGTTGGTCGCGACGGTGGTGCCCATCTTCACGCACTCGACTTGCTCGACCGGCACGGGCTGACCGGGCGCCACGCCCAGCAGCTTGCGGATGCCCGCCACGGCCGCGTCGCGATACTGCTCGGGATTCTCCGACAGCATCTTCGCGGTGGTGGTGGTGCCATCGGGGCGGCGTGCCACGATGTCGGTAAAGGTGCCCCCACGATCAATCCAGAATTGCCACTTCTTCATACAAGTCCTTGAAAACGAACGGCCGCGGCGCCTAAGCCGCGGTCGCAGTGCTGGTGACGGGGCGTGCCCGAATAGGAATCAGAGAGAGGTTGCCGCCCGGGCCGCCTGGTCGTACAGGCCGGACAGCGCGCGCAGCGTGTGCGCCAGTTGGCGGCTGAATTCCAGCCCGCCGCCGGCCGGCGCATCCAGGCCGGCGGTCAGGCATTGTTCGCGGATCTCGCCGTAGCGCGTGAGGATCGCCGCGCCCTCGGGCGTGACGCTATAGAACACTTCCTTGCTGTTGCGTTGGCCTTGCACCATGCCAAGGCGATCCAGCTTCTTCAGCGCGTAGCTGACGATATGCGTGTCTTCGACGTTGAGCGTGAAGCAGATGTCGGCCAGCTTCTTGGGACGCTGCCGGTGATAGACATGGTGAAAGACCATGACGTCCGTGGGCGTCAGTTCGGGCAGGCCGGCCGCCGCCATGCAGCGCACCGTCCAGCGGTCGAAGGCGTGGCTGGCGATCATCAGCCCGAACTCGACTTCGGACAGATCGGGCGCGCTGCCGCCGGCCAGATGGGACGACGACGCGATCAGAGAAGAGCTCATGGAAGGCGCTAGCCAAGTTGATCTGATCGAAATACTAATAATTTATGGATAGTTCATCCATAAAAAATAACCATCAGACCGCAGGAAACCCCCATTTCGAGGGAAATCCCCTAGCGTTTGGGCAAGCGAATCCCGGATTTCAGGGGGCCGACCAGCCCATAGGCAGATTGGCTCGGATCAGCCAGCCCGCAATCGAAATGCGGGGCGCGATGTCGGGCATGGCGTCGCCCGGGCCGAACCAGCGGGCGTCGGCGATCTCGTCTTCCTGGACCCGGATATCGCCCGAGACGTAGTCGGCCGTGAAGGCGACCATCAGCGAATGCGGGAATGGCCAGGGCTGGCTGCCGAAATACTGCAGGTTGCCGACCTTCAGGCCGACTTCTTCGAAGACCTCGCGGTGCACGGTCTGTTCGATGCTTTCGCCCGGTTCGACGAACCCCGCCAACGCGGTGTAGCGGGAGGTTGCCGTGGTGGTGTGGCGCGCCAGCAAGATGCTGTCGCCCTTGCGGATCAGCACCATCATCGCAGGCGAAATGCGCGGATACGCCGAGAAACCACAGGACGGGCAGCGAAGGCAGAATTCGTGCGCGACGCGTTCAGCCGGCGTGCCGCAGACACCACAGAACCGATGCGTGCGCGCCCACTCCGCAATCTGGTAGGCCCGGCCCGCCAGCGCCATGCGCTCGTCGTCCAGCACCCCGAACAACGAGCGCAGCTTCTTGAAAGCGTAGCCCTCGGGCGCTTCCAGCGCCGGGTCGACATGAATCGTGCGGTACGGCGACGCGGGCGTGATCCAGACTGGCTGCAAGGCGGCGGGCGCCAGGCCGATGCGTTCACATAGCGCCATATCCGGCAACACGCTGGATGTCTCTTGGACCAGCAATTCATCACGACGGAATACGAAATTCACACGGGCCTCTGCACTACGTTTTGGATCCTGCAATGTTAGAAGAAAAACCCGTGCCTGGATGCGTGGCGAAGCCGCTACGCAAAAAGATTCAACCTTCAACGATGGCGGGTCCGTCAGCCTAGGATTAACCCGTAAAACCCCTTTTTTTGTGCGCGATGTTGCCCCGCAGCACCCTAGAATGGCACGGCTTTCAAGCCGCGCCACAATGGCGCAGCGTCTCTTTCGCAATGCCTATCGGGCACAACCCGTCTTCACCATTCGCAAAGAAGGACCACTCATGTACAAGAAAATCTCGCTGCTGGCTGGCAGCATCATCCTGGCGTTCAGCGCGGGCGCACAGGCGCAAACGAAGTGGGACCTGCCCAGCGCCTACCCGGCCAGCAACTTCCACGTGGAAAACCTGACGACGTTCATCAAGGACGTGGACACCCTGTCGCAAGGCAAGCTGAAGATCCAGCTGCACAACAACGCGTCGCTGTACAAGGCCCCGGAAATCAAGCGCGCCGTGCAAGGCAATCAGGCGCAGATCGGCGAAATCCTGCTGACGAACTTCGCCAACGAAGACCCAATCTACGAACTGGACGGCCTGCCCTTCCTGGCCACCGGCTACGACGCGTCGTTCAAGCTGTACCAGGCGCAGAAACCGTTCCTGGAAAAAAAGCTGGCCTCTCAGGGCATGACGCTGCTGTACGCCGTGGCATGGCCGCCCCAGGGCATCTTCGCCAACCGCGACATCAAGCAGATCAACGACATGAAGGGCCTGAAATGGCGTGCGTACAGCCCGGTCACGGCCAAGATCGCCGAACTGGTTGGCGCGCAACCGGTCACGGTGCAGCAAGCTGAACTGGCGCAAGCGCTGGCCACGGGCGTGATCGATTCGTACATGTCGTCGGCGTCCACCGGCTACGACACCAAGACCTACGAATACATCAAGAAGTTCTACGACACGCAAGCCTGGCTGCCCAAGAACGCCATCATCGTGAACAAGAAGGCTTTCGACGCGCTGGATCCGGCCACGCAGGATGCCTTGAAGAAGGCTGGCGCACAGGCCGAGGAACGCGGCTGGAAGCTGTCGCAGGAAAAGAACAAGTGGTATCAGGCGGAACTGGCCAAGAACGGCATGGAAACCATCAAGCCCACGGTCGAGCTGAAGGAAGGCCTGTCGGTAATCGGCAAGCGCATGCTGGATGACTGGCTGAAGAAGGCAGGCGCCGACGGCCAAGCCATGATCGACGCCTACAAGAAGCAGTGATAGTTCCATGCGCCGCTTTCTAGATGGTCTTTACGGCGCGGCCGGCCTGTTGGCCGGCTTGTGCACGATCGGCGTGCTGGTGTCGGTGCTGGCGGCGATCATCGCCCGCCAGCTCAGTTTCAATATCCCGGGCACCGACGCCTACGCCGGTTACTTCATGGCCGCGGCAGGCTTCCTGGCGCTGGCCAGCACGTTCAAGCACGGCGAACACATCCGTGTGACGCTGCTGCTGAATTCGCTGGCCCCCGCCCGCAGCCGCCGCCTGGATATTTTCGCGCTGGCCGTGGGCTGCCTGCTGGCCGCCGCCTTCGCGTTCTTCAGCGTCAAGTTGACCTACGACTCCTGGCAGTTCCACGACATCTCCACGTCCAACGACGCCACCCCGCTCTGGATCCCGCAGGTCTCCATGGCCGTGGGCACGATTCTGTTCCTGGTCGCCCTTCTTGACGAGCTGGTGCGCCGCACACGCGGCCTGCCCGCCGCTTCTTCGCAGCAAACCCATGAATGAACTTCTTGTCATTACCCTATTGATCGTCTCGATCTTCGTGTTGCTGGGCTGCGGAGTCTGGGTTGGCCTGACGCTGGCGGGCACGGCCTGGATCGGGATGGAGATCTTCTCCAGCCGGCCGGCGGGCGACGCCATGGCCGTCACCATCTGGGGCGCCTCGTCCAGTTGGACGCTGACCGCCCTGCCCCTGTTCCTGTGGATGGGCGAGATCCTGTTCCGCACGCGGTTGTCCGAAGACTTGTTCAAGGGCCTGGCCCCGTGGCTGAACCGGCTGCCCGGCCGGCTGCTGCACACGAACGTGATCGGCTGCGCGATCTTCGCGGCCGTGTCGGGATCGTCGGCCGCCACCTGCGCCACCGTCGGCAAGATGACCATCCCCGAACTGACCCGCCGGGGCTACCCGGAAGACAAGATCCTGGGCACGCTGTCGGGCGCCGGGACGTTAGGGCTGCTGATCCCCCCGTCCATCATCATGATCGTGTACGGCGTGGCGGCGGACGTCTCCATCGCCAAGCTCTTCATCGCCGGCATCTTCCCGGGCGCCATGCTGGCCCTGCTGTTCATGGGCTACATCGCCTGGTGGGCGATCCGCAATCCCAACCAGGTTCCCGCAGCCGATCCGGGCCTGACGTTCGTGCAGAAACTGTCCCGGTCGCGTCACCTCATCCCCGTGATGCTGCTAATTGGGGCGGTGCTGGGTTCGATCTACTCCGGCATTGCCACGGCCACGGAAGCGGCCGCGGTAGGCGTCGTGGGCGCGTTGATCCTATCGGGGTTGCAAGGATCGCTGACGCGCGCCACGTTCAAGCAATCGCTGCTGGGCGCGACGCGCCTGTACTGCATGATCGCGCTGATCCTGGCGGGCGCGCAGTTCCTGACACTGGCCATGGGCTACATTGGCCTGCCGCGCGCGCTGGCGGAATGGATCGGCGGATTGGGCCTGTCGCAATTCGGCCTGATCATGGCGTTGATGGTGTTCTTCGTCGTACTCGGCTGCTTCCTGGACGGCATTTCGATCGTGGTGCTGACCATGGGCGTGCTGCTGCCGACGGTGCAAGCCGCCGGCATCGACCTGATCTGGTTCGGCATTTTCATCGTTTTCGTGGTGGAAATGGCACAGATCACGCCGCCCGTGGGCTTCAACCTGTTCGTGCTGTCGGGCATGAGCGGACGCGAGCTGCCCTACATCGCCCGCGCCTCGTTGCCGATGTTCTTCCTGATGATCCTGGCGGTCCTGCTGCTCTACGCCGTCCCTGGCATTGCAACGTGGCTGCCCCTGCACATGACGCTGTAAATCGTCCTGGCTCATCCAAACCCCGTTCTCTGAACGGGGTTTTTTTTGGGGACAATCCGGTGATTGTTCCGCCCGCCTCCTGTTTTCGAATTCTGTAAACCAGGGAAAACGCCGAAAGAAAATTGGCCCTACACAACCGGTAACTTTTTTAGAATCCCCTGGCGCTTACACGTTGCACCAATGTGGCGCAGTCATACCATTCGGGCCAACGCTCCGGACCCGCGCTTACCCAAAGCGTCGGTGCCGCGGCCCGGCGTCAGACGATCCGCCCGGCGCAACACACCCGGCCACAAGCCCGGTGCAATCAAAAAACAGCTACACAGGAGGAGTCCTCAGTGAAACGCATCACCCTATCCCTCGCCCTCGCGGGCCTTGGCCTGGCCGCCGGCTCGGCTTCGGCTGAAACCAGCGTCACCCTGTACGGCATCGCCGACGTCAGCATCCGCTACCTGAATACCAGCGCCGGCAGCGTTGGCCAGGAAGGCAGCCGCGTCTCGATGGAGAACGGCGCCATTTCCAACAGCCGCTGGGGCCTGCGCGGCTCGGAAGACCTGGGCAACGGCAACCGTGCCTTCTTCCGCCTGGAAAACGGCTTCAACATGCAGAACGGCAATTCGTCCGCGTCTGGCAAGACCTTTGGCCGCCTGGCCTACGTGGGCCTTGACGGCGGCAACATCGGCCAACTGACCCTGGGTCTGCAAAACACGCCGATGCACGATCTGCTGGCCGACTACTTCGACCCGCTGACCATCGGCAACTACGACCAGAACGCCTGGATGCCCGCCGCCATGGGCCGCGTGCGCACCAACAACATGACCAAGTACGCCAACACCATTGGCGACCTGTCGGTGGCGCTGTCGTGGGCCAACGGCGAAAGCTGGGAAGACCACAAGGCTGGCCAGCAGTACGGCGCCAGCCTGCGCTACATGGTCGGCAAGCTGGGCCTGGGCGCCGCTTATCAACAGACCTTCGATGGCACCGATTCCGACCTGCGCCAGCGCGTCTGGAACTTGAACGCGTCCTACCAGTTCGATAGCGCCAAGATCTTCGCCGGCTATTACAACGGCCGCGACGAGACGGGCTGGGTCAACGCCGTCATGGGCGGCACCACCACCGCCTCGGGGCTGGACCGCAAGGACAACGGCTACTTCGCCGGCGTAACCTGGCAAGCCACCCCGCGTTGGGCCATCACCGGCGCCGGCTACTACGACCAAAGCAAGAACGTGGTCACGGAAGGCGACAAGGGCAAGCGCTACGCGCTGGTCGCGGTGGCCGAATACGCGCTGTCCAAGCGATCGCAAGTCTACGGCACCGTGGACTGGAACAAGGTCAGCGACGCCGCCAGCGGCGAAATCGCCGGCAAGAGCAATCAAGTCGGCGCGGCCGTGGGCTTCCGCCACATTTTCTAAAGCCTGACGGCTTTGCGGCCCGCCCTCTGGCCGCATGTAAAAAAGCCCATCGCTGTTGCGATGGGCTTTTTGCTTGCCTACAGCATCGCCATCCGGCTGTTGACGAGGTCTGTCACCAGCATATGCCCCGGCGCATGCGTGATGCAGAACTCGGGCCGCACCGACGCGACCACGGACTGGGGCGTCACGCCGCAAGCCCAGAACACCGGCATTTCGCCGGGCCGGATCTCGACGGCGTCGCCGTAGTCCGGCCGGTCGATATCCGAAATGCCGATCAGCGACGGGTCTCCGATGTGCACGGGCGCGCCATGCACGGACGGAAAGCGCGAGGTCACCTGGATGGCGCGGATCGCGTCCGCCGCCTTCAACGGCCGCATCGACACCACCAAAGGACCGCCAAACACGCCGGCGGGATGGGTCGGGATGCTGGTGCGGTACATGGGTACATTGCAGCCCTGCTCGATGTGGCGCACGGGCAAGCCGTTGTCCAGCATCGCCTCTTCGAACGAAAACGAGCAGCCGATCAGGAACGACACCAGGTCATCGCGCCAGTAATCGCGCACGTCCGTGGGTTCGGCGACCAGTTCCCCATCCTTCCAGATCCGGTAGCGCGGAATGTCGGTACGGATATCGATGTCTTCGCCCAATTCAGGCAAGGCGGGGTTGCCGGGTTCGGACATGGCCAGCAAAGGACATGGCTTGGGGTTGCGCTGGCAGAAGTGCAGGAATTCGGCCGCCAACGCGCGCGGCAGAATCGCCAGATTCGCCTGCACATGTCCCGGGGCCAGGTTGGCGGTTGGGCCGGTCAACCTGCCGCTGCGCGCGGCCAGCCGCGCTTGGCGGGCCAGCTCGACACGGTTGCGTACTACATCAACGGACGCCATCGATATCCTCTTGTTGCAGGGGTGGGAAACCAGCCGCTTAGCGGCCGGCCAGCAGGTCTTCGACCGACAGGCCGATCGCCAGGATGCGGCGGTCGGCGCCGTTGCTGCCCGCGATCATCAGCCCCACGGGCGCCGTGCCCGCGGCATGGCACGGCAGCGACAAGGCGCAGCCGTCCAGGAAGTTGATCAGCGTGGGGTTGCGCAGGATCAGGCCGTTGGCCGCGTAGTAGGCCTCGTCGGAAGCGGACAGATCCGCCACCGCCGGCGCGACGATGGGCGTGGTCGGCATGATCAGCGCGTCATAGCCGACGATGCGGCGGTCCACGGCGGCCACCCAGGCCTCTCGGGCATCCAGCAAGTCCAGGTAGTCGGCGGCGGACATGTCCTGTCCGCGCATGATGCGCGACACCACGCGCGGGTCGTAGCGCTTGCCGGCGCGGGCGATCAGGTCGCGATGCCAGGCCCAGGCTTCCGCGGCGGTGAAGCCGCCCTTGCTGTTGATGCCGCCCATTTCCGCGAATTCGGGGATGGCAATTTCGTCGACCAACGCGCCGGCGTCTTTCAAACGCGCCACGGTGGCCGCGAACGTGTCGGCCACGTGCTTTTCCATCGCGTCCAGCGCCAGCGTCGTCGGCACGGCCAGCCGCAGACCACGCAGCGGCAGCGCATCCGGCACCGGACCGCCGTCGCCCGACAAGATGGCGTCCAGCTCGGCGCAGCAGCGCACGCTGGCGGCGATGGGGCCAATGGAATCCAGGTTGGCCGACAGCGGCAGCACGCCCGTCATCGACACGCGCCAGGCGCTGGGCTTGAAGCCCGTCAGGCCGCAGAGCGCGGCCGGGATGCGCACCGAGCCCCCCGTATCCGAACCGATGCCGGCGACCGCCATGCCATCGGCTACGGACACCGCGGCGCCGGACGACGAGCCGCCGGGGATGCGGCCGGTCTTGCGGTCGTATGGGTTCAGCGGCGTGCCGTAGTGCGGATTGATGCCCAGGCCCGAGTATGCGAATTCGGTCATGTTGGTGCGGCCGATGATCACGGCGCCAGCGGCGATCAGGCGCTGGACAACTTCGGCGTTCTCGTCGGCCGCCGGTTCGCCTTCGCGCGCCACCGAGCCGGCCATCGTGGTTTCGCCTTCGATGTCGAACAAGTCCTTGATGCTGATGGGCAAGCCTTCCACCGCCGACCGGACGATGCCGGCCGCGCGCAACGTGTCGGACGCGCGCGCCTGGGCCAGCGCCGATTCGGCGTACAGCTTGGTGAACACGCGGGCGCCCTCGCCTGCCTCGTCGCGGGCGCGGGCCAAGGCCGCTTCAGTCAGTTGCACCGCGCTGGTGCGGCCCTCGCGGAGAGCCAAGCTCAGTTCATTCAAGGTCGAAGCCATCATTGTCCTCGTGCCGCCTTGCGGCAAAAAAAAAGTGCGAACAGGCGCGGCCTTCCTGGGCGCGCCTGACGGTCAATGCCGTGCGAAACCGGAATCAGGCCACCACAGGCAGCGACTCAACATGATAACGGTGACGCAGCGTGCGCTGGCGGCGCGGATCGAAGAGTTCCATGGTGAAGTCCGCCGCGGCGCGAATGCCGCCGATGGCGCCCACCGTGCCGCAGGTCATGCCCGCGCCTTGCGGCAGCACGGCCGCGCCGCCGGTGTAGCCAGCGATCAAATCTTGCGGCGTGCGCAGCGTGGACAGCGGACCTTCCTGGTACAGCACCTTTTCGCCGTTCTCGACGATGTAGGAACGGATGACCAGTTCATCCCAGTACTCGGCCACATCGGCCAGGCGCCAGGCCGTGGTCGCCACGGGCTTCACGCAGACCTGTTTGGACATGGCCACGCTGACCGTCTCCAGCTTGCGATCGGTGTGGTCGGACGCGATGCTGACGTACATCTCGCCGTTCACGGCGAACACGAACGTCTCGACCTCGCCCGAAGAGTCTTCGCCCACGGCCTGCACGTTTTCGGCCTGCGTCAGTTGATTGTCCGCGATGCGGTAGTACAGCGGCACGCTGGTCGGGCGCGGCACGCCAATGGCGGCCAGCTCTTCGATGTGGTGCTCGATGGCAGCCATGTCGCGTCCGGCCCAGCCGGCCACGATCAGGGTATTGAAGTCCACTTCCACTTGGCGGGGATTGGCGTCGTCGATGGTGAATACGGCTTTCATATCAGTCCTGCGAAATCAAAGGGTGGAAACGGCGCGGCCCTGGACGGGCCGCCGCCGCAACGGATAAGGAATCAACCAAAAGCGCGCGGCAGCCACAGCGCCAGGTCGGGCCAGAACGCCAGCAGCGCCAGCATCACGAACATGGCGGCGACGAACGGCAGGCTGCCGACGATGACCGCGCTCATGGAGCCGGCCTTGCGCAGGCTTTGCACCACGAACAGGTTCAACCCGACGGGCGGCGTGATCAAAGCGGCCTCGACCAGAATGATGATCACGATGCCCAGCCAGATCGGGTCATAGCCCAGCGCGATCATGATGGGCGCGACGATCGGGATCGTCGTGATCATCATGGACAGCGTTTCCATGAAGCAGCCCAGCACCAGATAGAAAATCACCACGATCAGCAGCATCCAGCCCGGTGACAGGCCCAGGCCGGTGATCGACTTGGTCAGTGCGTCGGTCAGCCCGGTGGCGGACATGACGAAGTTCAGGAAGCTGGCCGCGATGACGATCAGCATGATCATCGCCGTGGAGCGCATCGTGCCTTCCAGCACCTCGCGCAGCATCGACCACGTCAGCCGGCGGAACCAGGCCGCCAGGATGAACGCGCCCAGGACGCCTAGCGCGGCGGCTTCCGTCGGCGTGGCCAGGCCCGCGTAGATGGACCCCACCACCAGGAAGAAAATGCCCATGGGCGGCGCCAGGTGCACCAGGCTGGCGAAACGCTGGCCCCAGGTGGCGTGGATTTTCTTGCCGCCCCAGGACGGCTTGGCCACGCAGGCCACCACGACCGTCAGCATGAACAAGGCGGCCATCGCAAAGCCCGGAATGATGCCGGCCAGATACAGCTTGGGCACCGACGAATTCGTCAGCACGCCATAGATGACCAGGTTGATCGAGGGCGGGATCAGGATGCCCAGCGTGCCGCCGGCGGCCAGGCTGCCCAGGAACAGCGGCTCGTTGTAGCCGTACTTGCGGATCTGCGGAATGGCGACCGTGCCCACGGTAGCCGCGGTGGCCACGCTGGAACCGGAGGTGGCCGAAAACAACGTGGACGCGCCGATGTTGGCGTGCATCAGGCCGCCCGGCAGCCACGACAGCCACAGGCTCATCGCGCCATACATGCGTTCGGCGAAACCTGCGCGCAGCAGCACTTCGCCCAGCATGATGAACAGCGGAATCGCCACCAGCAGGAACTCGTTGTTCGAACTCCACGAGATTTCACCGATGGCGCGCGACAGCGGCAGCATCGAGAACAGCGGATCCAGGATCAGGCCCAGCACGCCAAGCGCCGCGCCCACCGGGATGGACAGGCCGATCAGCACCAGCAATAGGGTCAATGCGGTGGAAATCATGCGGCCTCTCCCTTCACCATGCGCTCGCCCGCGGCGGCTTCTTCTTCAGCTTCTTCCTGCGCCGAACGCACGCCGCAGATCTGCTTGACCAGTTCGATGTCGCCCGTGACCAGCGCGGCAGAGGCGCGCGCCAGCATCAACGCGACCGTGATGCACATCCAGGCCAGGCCCAGCAGCCATAGCCCCTGCGGAATCCACAGGGGCGTGGCCAGCGGCGTATTGGCCGCGGATTTCTGCGCCCATGAGGTCTGCACGACGTCGTAGGCGTAGTACGTCAGGAACACCATGAAGACGGCCATCGCCACCATGGAGATCCAGTCCAGTACGGCGGACAGCCGCACGGGCAAATATTGGTAGAGCACATCCACGCGCACATTGGCGCGTTGCAGCGTGGCGAACGCCAGCGCCCACGACGTGCTGATGGCGAAGGCATAGCTGGACAGTTCGTCCGCGCCGCCCGTCGTGAAGCCCAGGAACTTGCGCGCCAGGACATCAAAGGAGATCAGCAGCACACTGGCCACCGTCAAGGCGCCGCCGGCCCATACGGCGGCGCGAGAGAAACTCTCGGCGCGCCGCAACAGGCCGCCAAGCAGGCGGAAATGTTCGGGTTGGGTCATGAATGAAACCTCTGCGGGCAATGCCCGTAATGACTAGCCTTGCAACGCGCCGCCGCGCATGGGCGGCGGCGCGCCACGGCGCTTACTTGCTGGCGGTCAGGCCCAGCGTCTTGCCGATGGTGGCGTTGTAGTCCTTGACGCACTGCGCCGAGCAACGCGCGGCCCACTTGGGCAGCACGGCTTCTTGCGCCACCTTCTTCAGCAGCGCGCGGTCGGCGTCGGAAGGCTGAACCAGAACCATCTTGCCCTTGACCGGGAACGGGCAAGCCGCGGCGCCGGTGTTGCAGTCATAGCCTTCTTGCGTCTGGCGGGCCGCAGCTTCCCAGATGTTGTCGACCAGCGTCCTGATGTTGGTTTGCAGGAACGTGCGCACGGCGGGGTCCAGCTTGTCCCAGGCCTTTTGGTTGACGGCGTGGATCTGCTGGTTCCAGTTGATCGGCAGAGCGACCAGATGGGTCGACACTTCGTACCACTTGGCCGAATAGCCCGACAGCGAGCCCGTGATCGCGCAGTCGACCACCTTATTCTGCAGCGCCGGAACCACTTCGCCGAAGGCCATCGTGACGCTGGAACCGCCGAGCGCTTCCACGAATTCCGCGGTGGTGCGGCTGCTGGTGCGGACCTTCTTGCCCTTGATGTCCGCCAGGCTCTTGATTTCCGCATTGCAGAACAGCACTTGGGCGGGATAGGTCGAGATGCCCAACAGCTTGACGTTGTTGCCTTCGCCATACAGCTTGGCGTAGACGGGTTCGAACGCGTCGGTGACGGCGCGCGCGGTCTTGACGTCCGGCGCCAGGCCGGCCAGGTCGATCGCTTCGTTGATCGGGTTGTCGCTGGCGAAGTAGGACAAGGTGGCGGTGCCAAACTCGACCACGCCCTGGGACATCAGGCGCAGCAGCTCGGGGCCCTTGAGGCCCATCTCATTGAAGCCCTTGATGTCCGCCGTGATCTGGCCTTTGGACAGCTCCGGGATGGTCTTGGTCCAGAACGGCTTTTCGTAGTCGTTGTAGGCGGTCAGGTTGGACAGGCCTCCCACGACCTTCAACTGGGTTTTGGGCAGATCTTGCGCGTGGACGGCGCCGGCAAGCATGCTGGCGGCGACGGCGGCGAAAACAAGAGACTTCTTCATGGACAAAACTCCTGGCTGGCGGGATGGTCTGTCGCGCGCGGGATCCCGTTACCCTGATCGCACGCGGTTAGGAATTCGGGACTCAGGGGCGGGAGTCGAACGCGTGGCGCGGCGAACCGGCCGCTGCGCGCGTCCAAGGCTGGAACGGATGCGTATTCATGCTTTTTCCCCCCGCGCTGTGTATCCAGGCGTTGCTTATTGGTGTGCCGCCATTGCAGCGTCAGGGACGCCCCGCGTCCAATCGTATGTTCCGATATGGGGGTATAAATATTTCTTGGGTCTCGCGCGGGCGGCGCGACGACAATCGCGCAAACCGCCTGTCGGCGCGGGTTTGCGGGCGATCACAGACCGATTCGGAAAGCGCCGCCGACGCATGCCCGCGCCTGCCGGCGCGCGGCATCTGGGGAAAACACCTAGAGGGGAATGCCGCCTTCGGCCTGCGCCGCGACCTTTTGCGCCATCTGCGCAATGACTTTGACCGCATGGCTGTCCGGCCCCTGCACCCAGGTCGCCGTGAAATTCAGCGCCGGCAATGGGTCGGCCTCGACGCGCAAGATACGCAATTCGCCGCGCGCCAGCTCCTTGCCCAAAAAGACCGGGGCGATCACGCTGGTGCCGATGCCGTCCTGCGTCATGCGCACCACCATCGACATCGACGCGCTGCCATACATGCGCGGCGCGGCCACCCCGGCACGCGTCAGCATGTCGCGCACGAACCGGTATGGCGAGCTGTTCGACGGGTACGTGATGATCGGCAGCTTGCCGATGCGTTGCAGCGTCAACGGCTCCGGCCCCAGATCCAGCGTGGGGCTGGCGACCCAAGCCAGCGGATAGGTGCACAGCGGCAGGTTCTCGACCCGTGCCTCAAGCACCGGCCCCATCAGAAACGCCAGATCGATCTGCCGCGACATCAGATGCGAGCGCAGCACATGGGTGGTATCCACTTCGATCTCTAGCACCAGCGCCGGATAGGTGGTGTGGATCAGTTCGATCAAGGTCGGCAGCCAGGTCTGCACGATGGTCTCGGCCACACCGATGCGCACCGTGCCCAGCATGACGTTCTGCTCGCGCGCGGCCTCGAACATGTCGCGCCGCACTTGCAGCATGCGTTCGGCATGCGACAGCAATTCATGGCCCTTGGCCGTCAGTTTGACGCCCCGCGCGTCGCGCTCGAAGAGCAGCACGCCCAGATCGGCCTCCAGCGACGCGATGCGCTGAGAGACCGCGGGCTGCGTGGTATTGAGCTTGTCCGACGCGGCGCGAAAGCTGCCCAGCGTGGCGACCCAGAAAAAAGTTTCGATGTTGCGTAGTTCTATCATTGGCCTGTTCCCCCGGCGGGATGAGCGTATCATGGCAGCCGCCCGTTTCCCCCATTAGGAGCCCGTCCATGCCCCCGGCCGATCACGGTCGCCCGCAACCCGCCGCCGCGCCCGCTTCCCGCGGACCGCTGGTCGGTATTCTGTTGCTGGTGCTATCGATGTGGACGCTGTCCTGCCTGGACGCCAGCGGAAAATGGGTGATGAACGCAGGCGTGCCGCTGCTGGTGCTGTCCTGGTTCCGTTATGTCGTGCATCTGGTGCTGGTGCTGGCGCTGGTCTTGCCCGCCCGCGGCGTGGGCGTGCTGCGCAGCAAACGCCCGCGCGAACAGCTGATCCGGGGCGGCTCGATGTTCCTGGCCACGCTGATGTTCTTCACGACGCTCAGCTATATCCCTCAGGCCGAGGCCACGGCCATCAACTTCCTGGCGCCCCTGCTGGTGTTGTCGTTGGCGCCCTGGATCCTGAAAGAGCCCGCCCGGCTATCGCGTTTCGTCGCGGCGGGCATCGCTTTCATCGGCGTGATCATCGTCATCCGGCCGGGTGGCGGGCTGCACCCCGTCGGTACCGTCTTCGGTCTGCTGACGGCCTGTTGCTTCGCGGCCCAGTTCATCGCCACGCGGCGGGTAGCTGGCGACGATCCGTTCACCTCGCTGATCTGGAGCGGCGCGGTAGGCACGGCCTGCCTGACGCTGTCCCTGCCCTTCGTGCTGCCGGCGGCGCTACCCGTGCTGCAATCGCTGTCCGCGTTCGATTGGTTCCTGCTGATCTCGACCGGCGTCACCGGCGGCGTGGGCCACCTGTTCCAGATCGCTGCCTACCGGCGCGCGCCCGCCTCGACGCTGGCGCCGTTCATCTATCTGCAAATCATCAGCGCCACGTCCGTGGGCTGGCTAGTCTGGGGCCATTTCCCGGATCCGCTGACTTGGCTGGGCATTGCGATCATTTGCGCCAGCGGCATCGGCATCGGCTTGGTCGAATGGCGCCGGGGCGCCGCTGCGCCAAAGGCCAGCGCGGGCTGACCAGCAACGGGGTGGCCAAGGCCAGCCCGGCAGCGGGCCAGTCCCGGCTCCCGTACAATGCTGGTCGCTTTTTGTGCTTTCGCGCACCGGCCGCGGCCGCATCCGGCATTCCCCCAGCATTTCGCATTTCCCGAGTGAGGTCTTCATGATCATCAAGCCCCGCGTGCGCGGTTTCATCTGCGTCACCACCCACCCCGTCGGCTGCGAGGCCAACGTGAAGAACCAGATCGACTACGTCAAGGCGCAAGGCCCGATCGCTGGCGGCCCCAAGCGCGTGCTGGTGCTGGGCGCCTCGACGGGCTATGGCCTGGCAGCCCGTATCAGCGCGGCGTTCGGCTGTGGCGCGCAGACGCTGGGCGTGTTCTACGAACGCCCGGCCGACGCCGCGAAACCCGGCACGCCCGGCTGGTATAACTCGGCGGCCTTTCACAACGCCGCGCAAGCGCAAGGCTTGTACGCCAAGAGCATCAACGGCGACGCGTTCTCGGACGACATCAAGCAAAAGACCATTGCCGCCATCAAGGCAGACTTGGGCCAGGTCGATCAGGTGATCTACAGCCTTGCCGCCCCGCGCCGCACGCACCCCCGGACAGGCCAGGTGTTCAATTCAACCCTGAAGCCCATCGGTCAGGCCGTGAACCTGCGCGGCCTGGACACCGACCGTGAAATCGTCAAGGAATCGGTGCTTGAACCGGCCACGCAAGCCGAGATCGACGCCACGATCGCCGTCATGGGCGGTGAAGACTGGCAAATGTGGATCGACGCGCTGCTGGAAGCCGACGTGCTGGCCGAAGGCGCCACGACCACCGCTTTCACCTATCTGGGCGAGAAGATCACGCACGACATCTACTGGAACGGATCGATCGGCGCCGCCAAGAAAGATCTGGACGAGAAGGTGCTGGACATCCGCGCCAAGCTGGCGGCGCGAGGCGGCGACGCGCGCGTGTCGGTGTTGAAGGCCGTGGTTACGCAGGCCAGTTCGGCAATTCCGATGATGCCGCTGTACCTGTCGCTGCTGTTCAAAATCATGAAGCAAGCCGGCACGCACGAAGGCTGCATCGAACAGGTCCATGGGCTGTACAAAGACAGCCTGTGCAGCGCCACGCCGATCCTGGACGCCGATGGCCGCTTACGCACCGACTACAAGGAACTGGACCCGCAAGTACAGGCGCAGGTGCAGGCTTTGTGGGGCCAGGTCACCAGCGACAACATCTACGAACTGACCGATTTCGCCGGCTACAAGCAAGACTTCCTGCGGCTGTTCGGTTTCGACATCGACGGCGTGGACTACGAGGCCGATGTGGATCCGGCCGTGGAAATCCGCGGCCTGATCTGATCGGCCTACAGGTAATCGAGGGTCACGATGCGGTATTGCCGGTCCGGACCGCCGTTGCGGTCCGCCACCGGCGGCAACGCCTTCAAGCTGACCTTGACGATGTTTGCGGCGGGGATGGCCTTGCGAGTGGCGGATTCCTCGCAACTGACCTGCGGCACGGGCGCCGCAGGGGACCCCCCGCCCATCTGAACCCGGCACCCTGCCGGTTCGACGATGGCGCCCGAGAATCGAATCGTGCCATCCTGGGCGCTGGCCGCGGCAGGCGCCAGCAACGAGACAAGAGACAACGCAAGCAGTGAATTGCGAACGGTCATGACGCCTCCCAAGGCGTTGGCAGATCCAGAAGGCGAACTTGCCTTCCGACCTGATAACGGCGTCGTCCTGCAAAACCTTAAATCCACGCGCTGATCGCCAAGAAAGTCGACGACACGCGAGTCTCTATCAAACGCCGAATGCTTCTATGTCGCGGTTGTCAATGAGACTACTCGCATTTTTTTACTGAATCAATTCGATTTATTCTTGAACGGGCATGGGCGCCTCGCCGTCACTACGCGAACAACTCCAACAACCTGTCCAGCCCGCCGTCGTCGATCGACACGTTCACCTCGCGTCGAACCGCCGGTTTGGCGTGGTAGCCCACCGACAACCCGGCCGCGCGCATCATCGGCAGATCATTCGCGCCATCGCCCACCGCAATGGCGCGCTCCGGCCCCACGCCGACAGCCGCGCACACGTCCACCAGCTTGCGGCGCTTTTCTTCGCCGTCGCAGAGATCGCCCCAAGCCTGCGGCAGCAACCGCCCTGTCAAATGGCCATTGACCACTTCCAGAACATTGGCGCGCACATCGTCCAAGCCCAGGCGCACGCGCAACCTGTCCGTAAAGCAGGTGAAGCCGCCCGTCACCAGCAAACACGTCAGGCCCGCGGCCTTGCAGGCCGCAATCAGCGTTTCAGCGCCGGGATTGATCTTCACGCGTTGCTCGTAGACCGTGTCCAGCAGCGTCTCGGGCATGCCGGCCAGCAAGGCCACGCGCTGGCGCAGGCTTTGCTTGTAGTCAAC
The DNA here is from genome assembly GCF_049060505.1 of Achromobacter marplatensis. GTDB lineage: Bacteria > Pseudomonadota > Gammaproteobacteria > Burkholderiales > Burkholderiaceae_B > Achromobacter > Achromobacter marplatensis_A. The sequence goes on along the minus strand of NZ_JBMGRB010000010.1, from coordinate 10,421 downwards.
GATATCGCCGCGCATGGCCGCTTCGGTCAGCGCCGCGACTTCGGCCTTCTTACCCATCAGATCGGCCATTTCATCCAGCGTCTCGATCGAGATGAGCGTGGAATCCATATCGAACGCGATGACGCGGTAATCGGAAAGCGTCAGTGGAGGCGCAATGCCGCGCCATTGCAGGCCAGCGGCCATCGAAGAAGGAAGCATCGGAGTCCTTTTTTATCCGGGATGGGGCAAGCCGTGCTGCTGCGCGCACAGCCAGGCGATAAACAGTTGCGCCGGCACCGCCGCGGGACCGTCCTGCCGGTACAGGGCATGAATGCCGGCATTGGGCAGTTGGGGTTGCGCGAACAACGGCCGCAAGCGGTCGGCGCGGATGTCGTCTTCCAGCAGGCTCCACGGCGCCAGGGCAATGCCCAGGTCGTTCATGGCCGCCTGCATGCACAGGAACTGGTGATCGAACACGGGGCCGGGCAACTGCGCGGGCACGTCCACCTTGGCCAATGCAAACCAGCGCGGCCAGTGGTCCATGCCGCCCGATATCTTCAACAGCGGATGGCCCAGGCAGTCTGCCGGCGCGGCCAGCCGATTGCGCTCGATGAAGCGCGGCGACGCCACCGGCAGATGAAAATCGTCCAGGCAGTGCACGCAGGCCAGGTCTGACTGCGCCATGAAACCGTGCCGTATCAACACGTCGGCGCCGGAATCGCCGCCCCGGTCCAGGAACGGACGGGCCTGCGTGCTGAGCTGGACGTCGATCCCCGGATGCCGGGACTGAAAGGCCGATAACCGCGGGATCAGCCATTTCATGGTCAGCGACGGCGTGGCGCAGACGCGCAGCACGCCGCCGTAAGCCGGCGACTTCAGCTTGGCCGTTGCCGCGGCGATGCGTTCGAGGCTTGCCTGTACCTCGGGAAAATACGCCTGGGCGCACGGCAACAACGCCACGCCGCGCGCTTCGCGGGCGAACAGCGGCTGGCCCACGTACTCTTCAAGAATGCGGATCTGCTGGCTGACGGCGCTATGCGTAATGCTGAGCTCGTCGGCGGCCGCCGTGAAACTGCGCAGCCGCGCCGCGGCTTCGAAGACGCGCAGGGCTTTCAACGGCGGCAGGCTCTGCCCCGCCATGTCAGCGGACGCCCGCCCGGCCGCCGGCCAGGCGCAAGACTGTGCTGCTCTTTCCCACGTTTACCCTTGTTGTCTACTTATCGGCGGCGCGGCTGTCGGCGGCGCCCGCCCTGTTCAGCGGCATTCTAGGGGATAGCGGCGGCGCCGACCTCTTAGAAAATCTAACGCCATGCCTTAAAAAACACTGCTGGTCGCCGATCGGACGCATTCCTATGATGCCGGGAACCTAAGCAGGAACCCAACATGGCATCGATCACGGTAGACGGCATCGTCAAGACTTTCGGCGGGCAGCAAGTGCTGCGCAATCTGTCGTTGCACATTCCCGACGGCGCGTTCTACACGCTGCTCGGGCCCAGCGGCTGCGGCAAGACCACGTTGCTGCGCTGCATTGCGGGCTTTTATGCCCCCGACGGCGGACGCCTGCTGTTCGACCAGGACGACGTGACCCACGTGTCGGCCCACCGCCGCGATATCGGCATGGTGTTCCAGGACTACGCCCTGTTCCCCGACAAGACTGCCTTCGACAACGTGGCCTATGGCCTGCGCGCCCGTGGCGTGGCGCGCGCCGAAACCACTCGCCGCGCGAACGAGGCGCTGGATAAAGTGGGACTGTTGGCGCTGGCCGACCGCTATCCCGCGCAGATGAGCGGCGGACAACGCCAGCGCGTGGCGCTGGCGCGCGCGCTGGTGATCCGGCCGCGCGTGCTGCTGATGGACGAACCGCTGTCGAACCTCGACGCGAAAATGCGCCTGCAGATGCGCGACGTCATCCTGGACCTGGTGCGTGAAGCCGGCATCACCACTGTCTTCGTCACGCACGACCAGGAAGAGGCGCTGGCCATGTCCGACCGCATCGCCATCATGGACCACGGCAACATCGCGCAGTTGGGCACCCCCGAAGAACTCTACGGGACGCCCGTCAACGCTTACGTGGCCGACTTCATCGGTTCGGCCAACGTGATTCCAGTGCCTGCGCGCACGGGGCTGGCAGGCGCGCCCGACGACCATGTCCGCTATGAACTTTGCGGGCTGGGATTCGATGGCGTGCGCGGCAGCGCCCGGCTGGATGCCAGCGGCGTACTGATCGCACGGCCCGAGGAACTGGCCCTGATGGCGCCCGCGCCCTACGTGCCGAACACGCTGCCGGGCAAAGTACTGCGCCGCCAGTACCTGGGCTTCAAGACCGCCTATCGCATCGCCTTGGACAATGGTTCCGAGATCCGGGTCGAGCTGCATGCCGGCAACATGGTCGCGCAGTTCCAGCCCGGCGAAGCCGTGCAGGTGCTGATCCCGGCTGATAGCCGCGTCGTCAACGCCTGAGGACGCCCGCGCTATGAAAATCAAATGGTGGCCCTGGGGCATCCTGACCGCGATCAGCCTGGTCCTGCTGCTGTTCTTCGTGCTGTATCCGCTGGGCGTGCTGTTCGGCAACAGCGTCACCGGGCAAGACGGCGGCTTTTCGCTTGAGGGATTCAAGGCCCTGCTGGCCGACTCGCAATATCTGGAGGCCTTCGGCAACACACTGGTGCTGGGCTTGGCGGTGACGGCCTGCACGGTGCTGGTGGGGGTGCCGTTCGCCTACATGGTGGCGCGCTATGACTTCCCGCTGAAGAACCTGGTGGCGATCTTGCCGGTGCTGACCATCGTGATTCCCGAAATCATCGTGGGCCAGTCGTGGTTGTTGATCCTGGGCAATAACGGCCTCTTGACCAATCTGCTGGGCGACGCGGGCATCTCGCTGCCGTCCTTCTACGGCTGGACGGGCATGGTCTTTTCCATGACGCTCGTCTATTACACGTATATCTACCTGGGCGTGCTGGCCGCGCTGCGCGGCTTCGACGGACAGTTGGAAGAAGCCGGCCTGAGCCTGGGCACCCCGCCTTTCCTGACCAAGCTGCGGGTACTGGTGCCCGTGCTACTGCCCGCGGTGCTGGTCAACGCGCTGGTGGTCTTCACGCTGGTGGTGGGCAACTTCGCGCTGGCGATGCTGCTGGGCAGCCGCGTGCCGCTGCTATCGGTGATGACCTACAACACCTTTGTCAGTGAAATGGGCGGCAGCCCCACGCTGCAAAGCGCGATGTCGGTGGTGTCGATCGCCATCGTCGCCATCGTGCTGTTCTTCCAGAAACGCGTGGTCGAACGCAAGGTCTACACCATGACGCAGGGCCGCGCGCCGGCCGCCGTGCGGGTGCGCTCGTGGACGGCGGCGCTCTACACCGGCGGCGTCGGCTTCGTGATCCTGTTGTCCATGCTGCCGCTCATCATCGTGTTCGTGGCCGCCTTCACCAAGACCAGCGGGCCGGTCATGCAGTGGGGCCAGTGGTCGCTGGCCAGCATGCAGCGCGCGGTGCATGGCGCGCCCGAACCCATCCTGAATTCGTTGAAGTTCGCCTCGCTGGCAACGGTGCTGGGCGTGGCGTTCGCCGTACTGGTCAGCTACCTGACGATCAAGAAGCGCAGCGCCTTCACGCAAGTACTGGACTACATCGTGGTGCTGCCGCTGACGATCTCGGGCACGGTGCTGGGCATTGCGCTGGTGCAGACGTTCAACACCGGCTGGCTGGTGCTGGCGGGCACCTCCGGCATCATGGTGCTGTGCTACACCGTGCGCCGCCTGCCGTTCGCGGTGCGCAACGCCTCGTCGGTACTGTTCAACATCCCCGACTCGATCGAAGAGGCCTCGATCAGCCTGGGGGTATCCCCGCTGATGACGTTCTTCAAAGTGATCCTGCCCGCCATGAAGGCGTCGATCATTTCGGCGGCCATCCTGATGTGGCTCACGACCATCTCGGAACTCTCCGCATCGATCGTCGCCTACAGCGGCGGTCTGGAAACCATGCCGATCGCCATCTTCCGCCAGGTCGACGGCGGCCGGCTGGGCATGGCCTCCGCCTACGGCGCCGCGCTGGTCACGGTGATCGTGCTGCCCATCATCGTGTCGGTCAAGGCATTCCGCATCAAGCTGTTCTCCGGCAAATAACCCCCCTTCGATCCAAAGGCTAGCCATGCAACTCAAGCACCTGATACGCACCAGTGTCCTGACCGCCGCCCTGGCGACGAGCGCCGCGCACGCCCAGAATGTCGTGCTGTATTCGTCCAACAACACGGAAACCATCGAAACCGCGCTGGAAGCGGTGAAGAAGACGAGCCCCAAGCTCAACGTGCAGCCCGTCACGGGCGGCACCGGCACGATGATGAAGCGCATCGAGGCCGAGTCGCAGAATCCGCGCGGCGACTTGTTCTGGAGCGGCGGTTTCGGCACCTTGGGGGCCTACCGGCAGCATCTTCAGCCCTACCGCCCGGCCGACCTGGACAAGATCCCGGCCGAGTTCCGCGGGCCGGACGACCTCTGGGTTGGCACCAACGTGCATGTCATGGTGATGATGGTCAACGAGCGTCAATTGAAGGGCCTGCCGGCGCCGGCCACCTGGTCGGACCTGATGCAGCCGCAGTGGAAGAATAAGTTCGCCATTACCGACCCTTCCAAAAGCGGCACGGCTTACATGCTGGTGTACGGCCTGTACAAGCAGTTCGGACAGGCCGGCCTGGACAAAATCGCCGCCAACGCGGTCGTGACGGCCTCGTCGGGTACCACCTACAAGGGTGTGGCCGCCGGGGAATACGCCGTGGGCATGACGCTGGAGTACGCCGCGCAGGAATACGTGGCCGGCGGCCAAAAGGAGATCAAGCTCGTCTACCCCAGCGAAGGCAGCTATCTGGCGCCGGAAGGGATGTTCATCATCAAGGGCGCGAAGAACCTGGATGCTGCCAAGGCGCTGTATGACGGCCTGCTAAGCAAGGCGTCGCAAGAAGCGCAGCTGGTGAAGAACTTCCGCCGCCCGACGCGCACCGACGTGGCCGTGGCCAGCTTGACCACCCTGCCCGATCTGTCCACGGTCAAGATCTTCCCGGTCAGCCAGGAAGCCGCCGCCACCGAGTATGAATCCGTGGTCGCGGCATGGAACCAGGCGGTCGCCAAAGCGAAATGACCGCCAGGTAAGCCGGTCTGGCCGCGCAGAACGGCCAACCGTCAAGCAGGCAGGCCGGTTCGGCCGAGGCGCCTCAGGCGCCCTGGACCATCCGGCCGGCGGCCAGCACCAGTTGGCGCCCGCAACGCGCGGCCAGCTGCGGGTCGTGCGTCACCAGCACCAGGGTGGTGCCGTGTTCGCGGTGCAGATCGAACATCAGGTCGATGACCGTGACGCCCGTCGCGGCATCCAGGCTGCCGGTGGGCTCATCGGCAAACAGCAGGTCGGGCTGCACCACGAAGGCGCGGGCAAGCGACACGCGCTGCTGCTCGCCGCCGGAGAGCGTTCGGGGATAGTGGTGCAACCGCGCGCCCAGCCCCACGCGTTCCAGCATGGCTTGCGCGGCTTCGCGGGCGGATTGCCCGGCCAGCTCCAATGGCAACATCACGTTTTCCAGCGCGGTCAGGTTCGGCAGCAACTGGAACGACTGGAACACGAATCCCACATGATTGGCGCGCAGCCGCGCCCGGCCATCCTCGTCAAGCGCGAACAAGTCCTGCCCGGCCAGGTGTACGCTGCCCATGCTGGGAACATCCAGCCCGGCCAGCAGTCCCAACAAGGTGGATTTGCCTGATCCGGAACTTCCGGTGATGGCTACGGCACTGCCGGCTGCCACCGTAAAATCGATACCCTCCAGGATAGACAGCGTCCCGCCGGCATCGGCCACCCGCTTGCCCAGCCCTTTCACCTCGATCGAATTCTTGCTATCCATGCGCCTATTTTCCCGTCTGCGTCTTACATCCGCCCTGGCGAAAACCGCCCTGGCAGCCGCCGTCATGGCGTCCCCCGCCCACGCTCAGACCACTGCGGCGGCCCAGGGTTCCGCGCCGCGCACCGTATTGGTGGTGGGCGACAGCCTGTCCGCCGAATACGGCATCAAGCGCGGCACGGGCTGGGTGCCCTTGCTGTCCGCCCGGGTTTCGGAACAATACCCCAAGTACCAGGTTGTCAACGCCAGCATCAGCGGCGATACGACCAGCGGCGGCGTGGCTCGCCTGCCTGCACTGCTGCGCCAGCACGCGCCGGCGGTGGTGGTGTTGGAGCTGGGATCGAACGACGCCTTGCGCGGCCTGTCGCTGGCCATGACCGAACAAAACCTGCGCGCCATGGCCCAGGCGTCGCGCAAGGCGGACGCGCAGGTGCTCATCGTGGGCATGCAGATCCCGCCCAACTATGGCCGCGATTACACGCAGCGTTTCGCCCAGCTGTTTCCCACGGTCGCCAAAGACGAAAACGCCCGGCTCGTGCCCTTCCTGATGGAAGGTATCGCAACGAACCGGGCGATGTTCCAGGCTGACGGCATCCATCCGAACGAGGATGCCCAGCCGCAATTGCTGGACAACGTGTGGCCGGCGCTGCGACCACTGTTGAACTAGCGCCTGATCAGCCTGCCGCCTGCGGCGGCTCGCCGCGAATGACTTCGGCGGCGCTGGGCAGCACTTGCACCTTGTACTGTTCACGCAGCATCTTCAGCAGCGCTTCGATTTCGGCCTGGCCCAGGCCACCCGACAACTGCTGCTTCAGACGGTCCTTGGCGGCGGCATCCACCGTGCCGGCCTCGACCTTTTCCAGGCGGACCAGCGTGTAGTCCACGCCGGCTTGCACGCCGGCATAGCCGGGCAACTGGGTGGCCGGCAGGCGCATCGCGGCATCCACCACCGCTTGCGGCAGGTCTTTGGGGTCCTGGCGCGACACAGTCACGGCAGGCGAGAAGCCTTCCGGCGCGGCCGACGGATTGGCCTTGTCGGCCGCCAGCGCGGCCTCGCCGGCCTTCTTGGCGGCTTCGGCCGAACGTTCGTCCAGCAGCTTGGTGCGAATGGTGTCGCTGACCTTGTCCAGCGCCGGCACGTGCGCCGGTTCCACGGCGGCCACGCGCACGGCCATCATGGTGGCGGGCGACAATTCGATCACGCCGGAGTTCTGTTTTTCGCGCAGCACGTCCGGCGAGAACAGCACCTGGCGCACGCGCGGATTGTCCAGCAGCTCGGCGTCGGGGCTGTCAGCGGCCGAGCCCGGGCCGGCCTTATCGGCGGGCAGCAGGCCTTCGCGAGTCACGCCCGAAGCGGTGCGCAGCTTCAGGCCGACGGCGTCGGCCGCGGGTTGCAGGCTGTCGCGCTGGTCATAGACCTGCTTGTTCAGTTGGCTGGCCATTTCCGAGAAGCGCACCGCTGCAAGCTGCTTGCGGACTTCGCCGGTAATCTGGTCCTTGACCTCGGCCAGCGGCTTGATGGCAGCGGGCTGGATTTCAGTGACCTTGACGATGTGCAGGCCGGACGGGCTTTCCACCACGCCGGACACCTGGTCCTTGGCCTGGCCGAAAATCGCCTTTTCAAGCGGACCGGTCAACATGCCCGGCGCCAGCCAGCCCAGATCGCCGCCATTGGCAGCCGACCCGGCGTCTTGCGAATTCTTGCGGGCCAATTCAGCAAACTGCGCCGGATCGGCGGCGGCCTGGCGGGCCAGGTCGTCAGCCTTGGCGCGGGCAGCCTTGCGGGCATCTTCCGACGCGCCCGGGGCCAGTTCGATCATGATGTGGCTGGCGCGGCGGCGTTCGGGCTGACCGAAGCGGTTCTTGTTTTGCTCGTAATAGGACGTCAGGTCTTCGTCCTTGACCTGAATGCCTTGCGTGGCGGCGGCCTCGTCCAGCACCAGGTACTGCACCTGGACCTGCTCGGGCACCTGCAACTGCTGCTTGTTGGCGTCGTACCAGGCCTGGATGTCGGCCGGCGCAACGGTGACTTGCGAGCGGAAGTCCGCGGCGGCGAAGCGGCGCGTCTGCACCGTGCGCTGCTGCGTCAGTGCGGTTTCCAGCGATGCCACGACTTCAGCGGGCGCGCGCGACGATTGGCCGATGGGCTCCAGCACGCGGGCCACCGCCAGGTCGCGGCGCAGGCCAGCCTCGAAAGAGGTCGGCGACATGCCCTGTGCTGCCAGCACCTGGCGATAGCGTTCGGGCGAGAAGCGGCCGTTGTCCTGCACTTCCGGAATGGCGGCAATGGTGTTGCGCAGCGTTTCATCGGACACCGTGAAACGGTTGTCGACGGCAACGTTTGCCAACAGGCGCTGATTGATCAGCTGATTCAGCAGGCTTTCACGCATCGCCGGCGTGTCGACCACGGCCGGGTCGAATTGCGCGCCCATGCGCTGGCGGAACTGCTCCAGCTGGTTGCGGTGCGCCTGGTCAAATTCGGCACGCGAAATAGGCTGGCCGTCGACGGTCGCCAACTCAGGCTCTTGGCGCATGAAGCTGTCATAGCCTTGAATTCCGACCAGGAAGAAGGACGGCACAATCAGAATCAGCAGGATGAACTGCATCCAGCGCCGATGGCTGCGAATAAATTCGAACATGGAATCCCTGTTGCCGCGCTCCGGGGGTATCCACCCAGAGCCGCAAGAAAACGCATAAAAAAGGGCGAACTCGATTCGCCCATTCCCATACCGGTCATTACCGGATCAGCGGGCGGATTTTAGCATTACCCGCCCGTATGGGAGCTTCGGAATCTCTCCAAGTTCCCGTCGGGCCTTCCGACCTGTCCCCACTACATGGAAGGCGCGCGCCGTCAACCCGGGAAATCACCATTTTCGCGCCTCCCGCGCCCTCGTATCGTGACTTTCAGGAGTCGCTCGCCGTTTGGTCGCGTCCCCGACGCCTCGCCTTTCCGGCCGGCGCCCCTTTCACCGCCACATAAAGGGTTTCCTCGATGCCGCTTACCTCCCCCCGCCTGCATGTTCTGCGCGCTTGTATCGCCCTGGCCTTTCTGGGCGGCGCGCACGCGGCGCTGGCCGCGCCCGTGGCCGCCGTGCACGAAGCCGCGAAGGCCCAGCAACAGGCGATGCTCGACACCATGCGGGATCTGGTCAACATCGAGTCAGGCAGCAAGGACGTCGAAGGCGTGGAACGCATCGCCGAATTGATCCGCGACCGCCTGAAGGCGCTGGGCGGCACCGTCGAGATCCTGCCGGCCACCGATGTCTTCCGGCTGGATGACACCCCGGAGAAAGTCGGCCCGATGGTACATGCCGAGTTCAAGGGAACCGGCACCAAGAAGATTATGCTGATCGCGCATATGGACACGGTCTATCGCAACGGCATGTTGAAAGACCAGCCGTTCCGGGTGGATGGCGACAAAGCCTACGGCCTGGGCATCGCGGACGACAAGCACGGCGTCGCGACCATCATCCACACGCTGACCCTGCTGCAGAAACTGGGCTTTCGCGACTTCGGCACCCTTACGGTGCTGATCAATGGCGACGAAGAGATCAGTTCGCCGGGCGCCCGCAGCACCATCACGCGGCTGGGGGCCGATCAGGACGCCGTCTTCTCGTTCGAAGGCGGCGGCGCCGAAGCCCGCCTGACGTTGGCCACCAGCGGTATCGGCGCGGCCTATCTGACCGTGCAAGGCAAGACCTCGCACGCCGGCGCCCGGCCCGAAGGCGGCGTCAACGCGCTTTATGAACTGGCGCACCAACTGCTGCAGTTGGACAAGCTATCCAAGCCCGAAGAGGGTCTGAAACTGAATTGGACCGTGGCCCAGGCAGGAACCAACCGCAACGTCATCCCCGGCCAGGCAACCGCCCAGGCCGACGCCCGCGCGCTGCGCGTGTCCGATTTCGACGCCTTGGCGCGCACCCTGGAAGAGCGCATTCAGAAGAAACTGCTGCCCGAATCCAAAGTCTCGGTGAAGTTCGAAGTGCGCCGGCCGCCCCTGGAGGCCACCGCCGCATCCCGCGCCCTGGCCCAGCACGGCGTGCAGATCTATAAAGAGCTGGACCTGCCGATGAAAGTCGTCGACCGCGCCAGCGGCGGCGGCACGGACGCCGCGTTCGCCGCCCTGAAAGCCCGCGGCCCGGTCGTCGAAGGCATGGGTTTGAGCGGATTCGGCGCCCACTCCAACGATGCCGAGTACATCCAGATCAACAGCATCGTGCCGCGCCTGTACCTGGCAACCCGCATGATCATGGACGTGTCGCAAGACAAAGCCGCGCTGAAGTGAGGGCCCCCACGCTGCGCTCGCTGCGCGAGCTTGCTGCCCCCCGAGGGGGCTGCGCCGCCTTGGGGGCGGCCCGGCGGCGGCGCGGCTGACGCCAGGGGCCCCCACGCTGCGCTCGCTGCGCGAGCTTGCTGCCCCCCGAGGGGGCTGCGCCGCCTTGGGGCGGCCCGGCGGCGGCGCGGCTGACGCCAGGGCCCCCACGCTGTGCTCGCTTCGCTCGCTTGCTGCCCCCCGAGGGGGCTGCGCCGCCTTGGGGCGGCCCGGCGACGGCGCGGCTGACGCC
>NZ_JBMGRB010000009.1:0-337275 GCF_049060505.1 Achromobacter marplatensis | reverse complement strand
CGCTGCGCTCGCTTCGCTCGCTTGCTGCCCCCCGAGGGGGCTGCGCCGCCTTGGGGCGGCCCGGCGACGGCGCGGCTGACGCCAGGGCCCCCACGCTGCGCTCGCTTCGCTCGCTTGCTGCCCCCCGAGGGGGCTGCGCCGCCTTGGGGCGGCCCGGCGACGGCGCGGCTTTTCTTCCGGGGGTAGGACCGTTCTTCGGGAGGCGGGGGCCGGGCGTCATTGGGGCAAGAAGGAGTATCCTTGCAACCCTGTCCATAAGAAGCACACGCAACACCAACAATGACTGCAAAACTCCCGTCCTGGCCCTATTCCCGTTACATCGCGCACCGCGGTGGCGGCCGTTTGGCGCCGGAGAATACGCTGGCCGCCATGCGCGTGGGCGCCGAGCACGGTTTCACGATGTTCGAATATGACGTGAAGCTAAGCAGCGATAACGTGCTCGTATTGATGCACGACGACAACGTCGACCGCACCTCCAACGGCCATGGCCCGGCCGCCGCCAAGCCCTACGCTGAGCTGGCGCAATTGGACTTCGGCAGTTGGCACTCGGCCGCCTACGCCGGTGAACCGCTGCCCACCTTCGCCGCCGTGGCCCGCTACACCGTCGCTAACCACATCGCCAGCAACGTCGAAATCAAGCCCTGCCCGGGCCGCGAAGCCGAAACCGGCGCGGCCGTGGCGCTGGCCTGCAAGCAGCTGTGGCAAAACGCCGGCACGCCTCCCTTGCTGTCCTCGTTCGCCGAAGAAGCGCTGCAGGCCGCGCAGGAAGTCGCGCCCGAACTGCCGCGCGCCCTGCTGGTGGAAGAAGTGCCCGCCGATTGGCGCGAACGCCTGGCCAAATATGACTGCGTCGCGCTGAACATCAACCAGAAAGACGCAACCCGCGAACTGATCGATGCCGTGCATGCCGCCGGCTATCGGATCGCGGCCTGGACCGTCAACGACCCCGAACGCGCCCGCTTGCTGCTGGACTGGGGCATCGACGGCATTTTCACCGACGAGCTGGCCGTGATCCGGCCAGCCGCCTGAGGCAGAACGCCCCGTGTTTAGTTACCGCCACGCCTTTCACGCCGGCAACCATGCCGACGTGCTCAAGCACGCCATCCTGGTCCACACCCTGGATTACTTCAACAAAAAAGACGCGCCCTATTGGGTCGTGGACACCCACGCCGGCGCAGGCCTTTACAACCTGGAAGGCGACTGGGCGAACAAGACCTCGGAATTCGTAGACGGCATCGGCCGCCTGTGGGACGCCAAGGATTTGCCGCCGCTGCTGGCCGACTACGTCGCCCGCGTCCGCGACTACAACACCAACGGCCGCCTGAAGCGCTACCCCGGTTCGCCGTGGCTGGCGCTGGACGTCATGCGCCCGTCCGACCGTCTGCGCCTGTTCGAGATGCACCCGACGGAAATCGACACACTGGTCGTCAACCTGGAACACCAGGGGCGCACCGCGCAGCGCCAGACCACCATCTACGGCGATGACGGCTTCGAAGGCGTCAAGGCGCTGCTGCCGCCGCCGACGCGCCGCGGCATGGTGCTGATCGACCCGTCGTATGAAGACAAGCACGACTACCGCCGCACGCTGATCACCGTGAAGGAATGCGTCAAGCGCTTCGCCACCGGCACCATCGCCATCTGGTATCCGCTGGTGCAGCGCCGCGAAGCCAGCGAAATGGCCCGCCATTTCGAGAACCTGAAGGTCAAGAGCTGGCTGCACGCTACGTTGACCGTCAAGAAGTCCACCATCGACGGCTATGGCCTGCATGGCAGCGGCATGTTCCTGATCAACCCGCCCTGGACCTTGCACGAAGGCTTAAAGCAAGCCATGCCGTATCTGGCCCGCGAACTGGGCCAGGACGAACGCGCCGGTTTCACGCTGCAGTACCGCGAGAATCCCTTCCCGGTGCCGAAGAAGCAATCAGACGACTGACGCGCCCCCCGGGGCTGCCGCAGCAAAATGGGCCGCGATATCGCGGCCCATTTCATTGGCAAGGGTCAGCCCGGTTTACGCCGTTTCGCGTTCCGATTCTTCGCCGTGAAGCGCCTCCTGGGCGCGGGCCAGCTTGGCGGCGGCATCCCGCAACGCCGTCCGCAGGCCTTCCTCGATCACGGGATGGTAGAACGGCATTTCCAGCATGCGCGCCACCGTCAGTTCCTGCTGCACGGCCCACGCCAACAAGTGGCCGATATGCTCGGCGCTGGGGCCGACCATTTCGGCGCCCAGGAAGCGGCCCGTCGCGATGTCGGCGTACACATGCAGCATGCCCTTGTTCTTCAGCATCACACGCGAACGGCCCTGGTCGCTGAAATCCACTTCGCCGATGACGAACGTGCCCGGAACCAAGCGCCCGTAACCCTGGCCCGCCACGGCGATCTGCGGATCCGAGAACACTACCGCAAGCGGCGCGCGGCGCAATCCCTGTCGAATATCGGGAAAGCGCGCGGCGTTTTCACCCGCGATGCGGCCTTCGTCGGCAGCCTCGTGCAACAACGGAGCGTCGGCGTTGGCATCGCCAGCGATGAAGATCGGCGAATCGCCGGCCTGCATCGTTTCACGATCGAACAGCGGAACACCCTGCGCGTTCAATACAAGCGACGTATTTTCCAGGCCCAAGCCGTCCACATTGGCGCGGCGGCCCGTAGCAACCAGCGCATAATCGAAGCGTTCGGTGCGTTCGCTGTTGTCCAGCGTGACATAGCGCACTTCCACTTCATCGCCGACGCGAGTGGTTTCCAGGACGCGCGCGTCCGGGTCCAGGTAAAACTCGCGCTGGAATATCTTGCGGGCGTTCAGCCGCACCTGCGGATCGCTGATCCCGCCCAGGCTGCCGCTGACGCCGAACACGCGCACATCGACCCCCAGCCGGGCCAGCGCCTGCCCCAGTTCCAGACCGATCACGCCGGGACCGAACACGGCAATGCGGCGCGGCAGGTCGTCCCAAGCGAAGACGTCGTCATTCACCACCAGGCGATCGCCCAGCGCGCGAAACGGCGGCGGCACCGACGGGCGCGAACCCGTGGCGATGACCACGCGGGCCGCATGGACTTCGGTGTGCTCGTCTATCCGCAGCACGGTATCGGAGACAAAGCGGGCATAGCCTCGCAATTTGTCTTCGGCCGGGATGTTCTCCACGCCTTCCAGCACGAACCCCACGAAGCGGTCCCGTTCACGCTTGACGCGGTCCATCACTTCAACGCCGTCCACCGAGATTTCCCCGCTGACGTGCACGCCGAACGCGTCGGCATGGGCCGCGCCGTGGGCGGCTTCGGCGGCGGCGATCAGCAGTTTGGAAGGCATGCAGCCCACTCGGGCGCAGGTCGTGCCATAGGGGCCGCCTTCAATCAGCAGCGCGCGCTTGCCGGCGGCTTTGGCGGCGCGATAGGCGGCCAGTCCGGCGGTGCCGGCGCCGATGATGGCGATATCGGTGTGCAGAGTTTTCATGACTGGGTATCCCCCATGTTGCGAGTAGCAAGGATTCAAAGGCGAGTTCCGCCTTGTTACGCATCCTTGGGACGAACACCGTCCGGCGGCGCCCGCGAAGGCCCGCGCAAAGGAATGCGGTAAAGGTGCGTAAGAAGGGAAGCTCGTGCCGGCGCGGCGCAGCGGTTGCGGCAACCGCCGGCCGCGCTGGTCAGGGCGGGGGAAACCTCCCCTGCCCGGCTTGCAGCCTTAGGCGAAGTGCGCCTTCAGGTCTTCCAGGCCGCCAATCAGCGAACCGTTGATGAACACCTGGGGAGCGGTGCCCTTGCCGGACACGGCGCCGATCACGCGGCCACGGACCTTGTTTTCCAGCGGGATCTCGATCGGGGCGTAGCCCTTTTCTTCCAGCAGCGCCTTGGCTTCCACGCAGAACGGGCAGCCGGGCTTGGAGAACACGACCACCTGGTCGGGCTTCTTGGCCGTCGGGGCAATGTGCGCCAGCATCGTGTCGGCGTCCGACACTTCAAACGGGTCGCCTTCTTTTTCCGGTTCGATGAACATCTTTTGAACGACGCCATCCTTCACCAGCATCGAATAGCGCCAGCTGCGCTTGCCGAAGCCCAGGTCGCTCTTGTCGACCAACATGCCCATGCCTTCAGTGAACGCGCCGTTGCCGTCGGGCAGCAGCGTGATATTGGCCGATTCCTGATCCTTCGCCCATTCGTTCATGACGAAGGTGTCGTTCACCGAAACGCAGACGATACTGTCCACGCCGGCGTTGAAGAACGCGGGGGCCAGTTCGTTGTAGCGCGGCAGGTGGGTCGACGAGCAAGTCGGCGTGAAAGCGCCGGGAAGCGAGAAGACGACAACCGTCTTGTTCTTGAACAGATCGTCGGTCGTGACCTTCTTCCACGTGTTGTCCTCGCGGACGGGGAACGTTACGTTCGGAACACGTTGGCCTTCGCGGTTTTGCAGCATTCAATCTCTCCTTGGGTAGCGGGGTTTGTTTAACCACCATGGAAAGAATGATAAATCTTAGCTATTAATTAATCAAATTTAATAAATTAAATCGATCGATAGGTTTTAGCAATTGAGAAAGAACCGCCGAAAATCCGGATCTATCATACCCGGCCTTTCGGCGGCTGACATCAGAGGCGCGTCGGCGCGTAGCCTGCGTCGCGGATGGCGGCTTCAAGCTTGTCCGCCTGGTCGGTGCCGGTGATCGTGAGGCGATGCGTCGGCAGGTCTACCGTCACCGTCGCGCCCGGGGCCGCTTCGTTCACCGCGCCGGTGATGGTTTTCACGCAATGGCCGCAGGTCATGTCGGGCACTTGGAATTCGATGCTCATGGTTTTTCTCCGGAAATGTCAGGCTGATGGGCAACTTTTTGCACATCATGTCCGGCAGCTTAAACATTCCCATAATGGCAAGGTCAAGCGTAAAATACTCCTTGACCTTCCCATAATGGGAAAGTTAACACTGCAAATTCCACGTTGAATCAAGACCCGCACGCGTGCCTGCACCGTGCCAGCCAGCCCAAGGAACCTGACATGAACATCGGAGAAGCTTCGAAGAGCTCTGGCATTTCCGCCAAGATGATCCGCTACTACGAGAGCATCGGTCTGATCGGCCCGGCAGTGCGCACGGACGCGGGCTACCGCGTCTACAACGACCACGACCTGCACACGCTGCGCTTTGTGCGCCGCGCGCGGGACCTGGGGTTTTCAGTCGAACAGATGAACGAGCTGCTGGCGCTGTGGAAGGACCGCAGCCGCGCCAGCGCCGACGTCAAGCGCATTGCGCTGGGCCATGTACAGGAGCTGGAGCGCAAGGCCGAAGCGTTGCGCGAAATGGCCGGCACGCTGAAGCATCTGGCGAACAATTGCCATGGCGACGGCCGGCCCGACTGCCCGATCCTTGAAAATCTGGGACGCTCGCACTAACGGCAGGCCGGCCAGACGCGCCAAACGGCCATCCCGGGCCGAGACTCGCCCGGCCCGGCGCCCGGGATCAGCCCTGGGCTTGCCCCGCAGTTTCCCCAACGGTTTGCACGGCGGTTTGTTCGGCGGTCTGTGTGGACGCGTCTTCGGACGCTTGTTGGGCTTCCGCTGCCACGCGTGCGTGGTACGCATCGGTCGCCGCTTGTTTGGCGGCTGCCTTTTCTGCTGCTGCGGCGGCCTTGGCGGCTCCCGCCGCCACCGCATCCGCCGCGGCCTGGATGGCGCGCAGACGAGCGCGTTCCTTCACTTCCAGCACGCCGGCGGCATCCAGCGACTCAAAGACCGCTATCGATTCGACGTGGCCCGTATGCGGGAACATGTTGATGACGCCGGCGCTCTTGAGCACATATCCGCCCTCATGCACCAGGATGGCCGCATCGCGCGCCAGCGTGGCCGGATTACAGGACACGTAGACGATGCGTCGGGGCCGCTCTTCGGCCGTCAATTCCGCCAAGGCTTGCGACACCGCATGCGCCCCTTCGCGCGGCGGATCGATCAACATGCGGTCGAAGTAACCCAGACTGCGCAGCCAGTGCGCGTCCACCTCGAACAGGTTTAGCGTGGCGAAGCTAGTGCGGTCGCCCAGGCCATGCCGCGAGGCGGCGTCGAACGCGCGGTCGGTCAGCGTTTTGCTGCCTTCCACGCCCACGGCTTCGCGCCCTTGCGTGGCCAGCGGCAAGGTGAAGTTGCCCAATCCGCAGAACAGGTCGGCCACGCGGTCGGTCGGCTGCACGTCCAACAACTTCAACGCGCGCGACACCATTGCGCGGTTGATGGCGTGGTTGACCTGCGTGAAATCGGTAGGCCGGTACGGCATGCGCAGGCCGAATTCCGGCATGGTGTAGGCAAGCGTGTCGCCGTGTTCGCGCTCCATCGGATGGACGGTTTCGGGACCTTTGGACTGCAGCCACCATTGCACGTTGTGCTGGGCGGCGAAGGCGCGCAGGATGGCGATGTCGCCGTCGGTCAGCGGCAGCAGATGGCGCAGCACCAGCGCTGTCACGCCTTCACCCAGCGACACTTCGATCTGGGGCATGCGGTCCGGCGCCGACATCGAGGCGATCATGGCGCGTAGCGGCATCAGCAAATCGCTGACGTGGCGCGGCAGCACGTGGCATTCGCGCATGTCGGCCACATAACTGCTTTTACGCTCGTGGAAACCCACCAGCACCCCGCCCTTCTTCGGCACGACCCGGACCGACAGGCGGGCGCGGTAGCGGTAACCCCAGGTGGGACCCTGCAGCGGCGGCAAGATCAGCGCCGGACGCAGCTTGCCGACATGCCAGAAAGTGTCCTCCAGCGAGCGCTGCTTGATGGCCACTTGCGTGCTGGGCTCCAGATGCTGCATGGCACAGCCGCCACAGACACCGAAATGCGGGCAGCGCGGCACGACCCGCTGCGACGAGGGGCGCATTACCTGGTCCACGCGGGCGATCTCGTAGGACGGCTTGCGGCGCAGCGTCACGGTGGTGACCCGTTCGCCCGGCAGGGCCCCTTCCACGAAAACCACTTTCCCGTCGCGACGGGCGATCCCCCTGGCTTCCAGGTCCAGGGACTCGATACTCAAAACGTCTGACATCTCACGCAGTCCAGAATTACACGCAACCCAATATTGTAGAAGGACTCCAGGCATTCAGGAAAATGGTCTTCGATACGCCTCGTTTCCCGCCTGTTCCACATGGGATTCCTGCTGGACTCAAGCCGCCAAACGGTCCGACGCTTTTGCCGATTGCAGCCACAACGCCACCATTGCGGCCACGGCCGCCGCCGCGCCCGCCAGCGGCAACGCGGGCAGGCCCGCCCAGGCGATGGTCAGACTGCCCAGCCCCCCGCCCACCGCCGTCCCCAGGTTGAACGATGCGATGTTCAGGCCAGCCGCCACCGCCGTGGATTCGGGCACATGACGTTGCGCCAGCTTCAGCAGCCGAAGCGTCAGCACCGTCACGATGCAGAAGAACACCAACCCCAACGCGCCGGCCAGCACCACGACCGCCCAGCCGGATTGCCGGAACCCATACAGGGCGAGCAACGTCGCCGTCAGCCCGGCCGCCGCCAGCAGCGCCGCGCGGTCCGCGTCCATCTTGTCGACCAGGAAGCCGCCGAGCAGGTTGCCCGCGATGGAAAACGCGCCAAACAGCAGCATGGCCACGCTCAGCCGCGGCACGTCTGCGCCGGTCACCTGAAGTAGATACGGCGAAACGAAGGTGAAGAAACTGAATGTCGCCACGCTGACCAGCGCGCCCACGCCGGCGGCAATCACCATCTGCGGGTGGGCGATGGCCCGCAGGCCCGCGCCCATGCCGGCCGCGCCGGCGGCGCGCGCGCCAGGCGCTTCCTTGCCCGGCATGCACCACAGCAGTCCCGCCAACCCGACCAGGGCCAGCACGCCGATGGCGGCGAAAACCGCCCGCCAGGACCAGAGGCTACCCAGGAAAGTGCCCAGCGGCACGCCTAAGGCCAGCGCCAGCGTCAATCCGATCCACACGACGGCCACGGCCCGGCCAGCGCGCGCCTCGTCCACCAACCGGGTAGCGGCATCCGAGGCGACCGCCATGAAGGCGCCATGGGCCAGCCCCACCACGAACCGCACGGCCAGCAACACGGGCAACGTGCCGGCCACGCTCATTGCGACGCTGCCCACCGCCAGCACGGCCATGGACCACGCCAAGGTGCGGCGGTCGCGCCAATGGGCGACCAGCGCGGGGATCAGGGGTGCGCCGATTGCGGCGCCCAACGCGTAGGCGGCGATCGCCGTCCCGGCGGCCTCGATCTTGGCGTGCAAGCCGTCGGCCATCGCCGACACCAGGCCGGCAACAACGAATTCAGACAAACCGAATGCGAATGTGCAGACAGAGAAGATATAGACGGCGACGGGCATGGCAGGCTGAACTCGACAAGAACGGACCCCGAGCTTAGGGTGCCTGCACACGACAGTAAAATATATTATTTATCGCTTAATAAGACGGATAGAGTCTTAATTTGTCGAATCTTCATTCGGGACCCCGAGCGTGCGTAGCACCGCATCGATCAGGCGATCGCGAACAGGCGATGCGCGTTCCGGATTCCAGCCAATCAGTAGATCCAAAGACTGCAAGGGCGCGGGCGCGTCGGCGGCAAGGGGCCGGAAGACGATATCCTCGCGCCCCGCTTGGGCCAGCGACGCGGGCAGCAACGCTACGCCGAAACCGGCCGCCACCAACGCCGCCACCGTCTGCAACTGCCGGGCCTCCTGTACCACGCGGGGCACGAAGCCCGCCGTCTGGCACAGTTGGATCAATTGATCGTGAAACCCCTGCCCCAAACGCCGGGGCGACGCCACGAATGGTTCGTCTTTCAGGGCGGCAAGCGGCACGACCGCTTCGGCCGCAAGCGCATGCGCGGCGGGCAGCGCCACTTGTATGGGCTCGCGCAACAAGGTCTTGAACCGCAAGCTGGGCGTCGTGGCGCCGGGCACGCGCATGAAGCCGATGTCCGCGCGTCCGGCCTCCAGGGCCTGGACCTGTTCATGCGTGGTGGCCTCTTGCAGCGTGAACGCGACCGCCGGGCACGCGCTACGGAAATCGCGCAACGCGCGCAGCAACAAGGCGTAGGGCGCGATATTGATGAAGGTCAGCGTCAAGTGCCCGTCCATCCCTTGGGCTACTCGGCGCGTGTGCGCCACGCCTTCCTCAAGCGAGGCCAGCATGCGCCGCGCGGTGTCCAAAAATGCGGCGCCCGCCGGCGTCAATGCCACGCTGCGGTTGGTGCGTTCAAACAGCGTGACGCCGATCTCGCTTTCCAGCCGGCGGATGGCCTGGCTGAGCGGCGGCTGCGCCATGTGCAGGCGCTGGGCGGCGCGATTGAAATGCAGCGTTTCGGCCACGGCGACGAATTGCCGCAGCAAGCGCGTTTCGATCATTGGCTCGCCCACCGCCGGCCCGGACTCAGTCCAGCTCCGCCCGCGAGAACAGGTCCTGGATCAGTCTCCAGTCCTCGCACGCGGCCTTGAATCCGATGATGAAGGTCTTCAGGGCTTCGCTGTCGGAAGAATAGGCGCAGAACGTGTCCGCTTCGGGATCAAAATCAATCTGTTCAGCAAGCTCGGGCTTTTTTTCATTCAGGAAGACCAGCGCCAATGACGTCCAGTCGTAGCCCGAACCCACAAAACCCTCTTGCCTGCGGCGGCGGAAGACCTCTTCCTTGTATTCCCCAACGGTGAGGATGACTGAAAAGCTGCCCTCGTACTCCATCCAGGAAAAAGGCTTTATTGATTCTTCGAAATCGATGGTCACTGCGCTCAAAGCTCCTTGAATAGCTTGCCGCCACCACGGCGGCAAGGGTCGACACCGCGCAAATATACCTTTGCGCAACGCCGTTCGCGCGACCATTAAAGGCAATTATCGGATTTCTCGCAACGTGGGAGGAGAATCGGGCGCTTTGGGGGCCTTCGGCGGCAGAAGCAACCGCGTCACGCACACAAAGGCAAAGCTGACGGCAAACAACGCCCCGCAGCCGAAAAAAAGGGGAATTGATGGGGACTGCCCATCAGGCAGTCTCCATCAATCCCCCAAAAGGCCGGCGCGTTTTCAAGGCGCCGCCACGGATTTCATTAGAACGCGCGCGATACCGAGAAGACGGCGCCCAGGCGGCCCGACGGGTGGCCGTACTTGGTGGGCAGCCAGTTGTCCTTGGTGGCCCCGACAGCGGCGAGGCCCAGCACCCAGCCCTTCAGGTCCTTGGTCACGCCGACCTTGTAGTCGACGTAATGGCCGATCGAATCGCCGTCCATGTTCGATTGGTTCTTCAGCTTCTGATAGCCCAAATGCCCCAGCAGCCCCCAGCCGTCGCCCAGATCGAACGTGGCCGTGCCGTCCAGATACCAGGTGCCTTTGCTGTCCGGCGTGCTGAAGAAGTCGCTGGGCGTGTACGAGTACTTCAGCGAGTAGTTGCCATAGGAGGCGCCCAGGTAGAGGTCGGTGTTGTTGTAGTTGCCGCCCTTCGGCGAGCTGGAGCCCGGGTAGTAGTAATGCAGCACGCCGGCGTCCAGCGTGAACCCGCCACCGACGTCGCCCTTCCAGCCGCCGTAGAAGTCCATTTCCAGATTGCCGTCGGTGAAGACGAAGTCAGATACGTTGGAGTTCCAATTGCCCAGGTAGAAGCCTGAGCTATGGGTCAAGTCGACGCCCACTTGCACCGCCGGGCGGAAGTCGGTCTGCGAATAACCGCGGAACCGGTAGTCGCTGGCAATGGTGGCGTTGCCGCTAAGAGAAAAACCGCCCCCCAGATCGGTCGGTTCAGCCTGGGCAGTCGAGGCGAAACAAGCGGCAAGCGCAAAAGGCAAGGCTAGCAACGTCTTCTTCATGGTGCGGAGTCCTGATCGGATTTAACGAGGAGGAGGATGGCCGCGTGGCGCATCCCTCTAACCGGTTTTGCAGCGGTGGTTACCGGCTTCCTTTGTTCTAAGCAATGTCCATGCCAGGTTTCAGGAAGGTGACAAGTAGCCGGCTGCCCGTTGACCCACGGCCGCGACGCACCACAAGCGTGCAGGCGCCGCATGGCGGCTCACTGCCCTGCCCCAAGTTGGGGAATCCGCGCCATGCTGGGGCGGCGTCGCGGAATGGCCTTCGCGCTTTCGCCGCGCCATAAAAGAAAAAACCCCGGATCGCGCGAGAGCGCGTCCGGGGTTCGCCGTTCAGGCAGCGGCGCCGTCTGGCGCCGCATGTGGGCAGGTTAGGTCGGCGTGTCCGGGTCTGCGGACTTAGTTGGCTGCCGGCGCCGGCGGCGGAGCGACATCGCCAGCAGCCGGAGCGGCAGGCATCGCCCCCCTGCCCTTGCCGCCATGGCGACCTTCCATTTTGGCGTGGCGTTCCTGCATCTTGGCTTCACGCTCCTTGACCAGCTTGGTCACCTGGCCGCGCTGGGTATCGTTCAAGCTATCCCAGACAGCCAGCCACTGATCGCGTACTTGCTGACCCTGCGCGCGGAACTGGTCGCGCGTCTGGTCCGATTGCGCCATCAGGGCGCGCGGGTCCAGCTTGCCGCTATCCAACTGGGACTTCAGCAGATCGTGGCGCTTGCCGCCCGAGGCGCGCATGGCTTCGTGCAGGCTGCGCTGGCCGTCCTGCGCGGTCTTGAACAAGGCTTGCTGCTTGTCGTCCAGCTTCAACTGGTCCAGCTGCGCCTTGGAGACCGGGCCGATGCCGGGAATAAACAGGCCGTCGCGCATGCCCTTGTGAAACTCACCGCGTTCACCATGGTGCATGGCTGCCGGACCGCCGTCGGCGGCAGGCGGCGGCGCGGCCATGACGGAACCGGCTACCAGACCGCCCGTCGCGGCGACAAATGCAAGAGCGGCCAAATTGGAGCGGATAGCGAATCGGGACATGTTGTGTCTCCTGAAAGTGAAGAAAGCGAGGCCATTGTGGGGTCAGCCTGGTTTCAACCGGGTTTCGTCCCCGACGTCCATGTTTCAGTCGATTGCGCATCCGCCAGATGTGAAGACGGGGCCCGTCAGGCCCCGTGCTTCGTGCATGCCAAACCTGCTGAACGCGTCAGTTCGCGTCCCAGGCCGCCATGTATTCCTTCCAGTGCGCCGCGTCGCTGGCAGACAGCGTATCGCGCACCAGGGCGATTTCGGCGTCGTAGGCGGTGCGGTCGAGTTCGCCACGCAAGAAGCGGAAGCGGCAATACACCAGCCACGTGTTGACGACGTCGGTCTCGCAATAGGCGCGGACTTCGTCGGCGCGGCCTGTGCTCCAGGCCTCCCAGACCTTGCTGCCGTCCATCCCGAGCTTGCCGGGAAAGCCGCACAATTTGGCCAGGTCGTCCAGCGGCGCGTTGGCGCGGCCGTTGTACTTGGCCAGCACGTCCATCAAGTCAAGGTGGCGCGTGTGGTAACGGGCGATGTAGTTGTTGAACTTGAAGTCGCGATCTTCTTCGCCCATGTCCCAATAGCGCGGCGCGGGCACACCCAGGATCAGGCTGCGGTAGTGCAGGACGGGCAGGTCGAAACCCGATCCGTTCCAGCTCACCAGCTTGGGCGTGTAGCGTTCGATGGTCTTGAAGAATCCCGCCAGCAAGGCGGCCTCGGGATCATCGGGCTGGCCCAGTGTCTTGACGCGGAACCCCTGGTCGTCGCGGAATACGCATCCCACCACCGCGACCTTGTGCAGATGCAGCGGCAGGAAGTCGTGGCCGACGGCTTCGCGTCGCGCCGTCAGCGCGCGTTCGACGACTTCCTGGTCTGGAACCTCGGGGCCCCAGCCGTTAAGCTTGCGCAGCCCATCGGCGTCGGGGATGGTTTCAAGGTCGAATACCAGGGTAGGCGTCATTTGGCGGGCAGGTACTGCATCGGGTCGACGGGCGTGCCTTGGCGGCGGATCTCGAAGTGCAGGCGCGGCGACGTCGTGTCGGTCTGGCCAAGTTCGGCGATCTTGGCGCCGCGCTTGACGTTCTGCCCGGTCTTCACCAGCAAGGCGCGGTTATGCGCGTAAGCGGTGATGAAGCCGTTCTGGTGTTCAACGATGATCAGGTTACCCAGGCCGCGCACGCCGTTGCCGCTGTACTTGACCAGGCCGTCCGCCGCAGCGGTGATCGGGTCGCCCAGGGCGCCGGAAATGTCGATGCCTTTGCTGCTGGCGTTGAACGTCTGGACGATCGCGCCGTTGGCGGGCCATGCCCAATTGATGACGCTGGCGTCCGCCGCGCGGGGCGAAGGCTTGACCTCGACCGGCGCGGGCGCCGGCGTGGCCGACGAGTCCGGCGGCGGCAGCGATGCGACCGGCGCTTCGGGCTGATCCAGCGGCCGCGGTTGCGGCTTGGCGCTGGCGACAGGCGCCGTTTGCGCGCCCCCGCCCGACCCGCCGGACATCTTCAGCACTTGGCCGACCGAGATCTGGTTAGGGTCGCTGAGGTTGTTCCAGCGCTTGACGCTTTCGATATCCACGTTGTTGGCGCGGGCGATCTTATAGAGCGTGTCGCCCGGCTTGACCACATAGCTGCCGCCGGGCTGAGCCGATGGCGCGGGTTGCCCGCCGGTCATGTCGACCACCGGTGCACGAGTTCCTTTCGATGCGCAGCCGGCCAAGATGGCCAAGCTGAGCGCCCCCGCGACGAAGAGCGGGCGGCGCAGGCGCGTCATGGACGCGCCCTTAGTCATATCGGTCAGTTGCAACTGCCCGTTGAGCATACGTTTCTCCTGTTTGCTCAAGATTGTATTCCGGCGCGTAGCGGCACAAAGCGCACGGCCTCTAATTCAGTGCGTTTCCAGCTGGCTGCGCCGGTGCGTTCGATCAGCACCAAGCGCTGGTTCGAGCCCCCTTCGGGAGCGATCAGGCGGCCACCCGGCGCAAGCTGCGTAAGCAGCGCTTGCGGAATAGCCAAGCCAGCGGCAGCCACAACGATAGCATCGAACGGGGCCACTCCGGGCAGGCCCAACGTGCCATCGCCGTAGATCAGACGGATACGCGTGGTCAGCCGCAAGGCGCGCAGATGCTCGCGCGCAAGCTCGTAGAGCCCGCGAATGCGTTCGATCGAATGGACCTCGCGCACGAACTGCGCAAGCACCGCCGCCTGATAGCCGCAACCCGCGCCCACTTCAAGCACGCGGGTCGGCGTGCGGTCTTCGCACACGGCGGCGATCATGCGCGCCACCACCCAAGGTTGCGAGATGGTTTGCGAATGGCCGATGGGCAACGCCGCATCTTCATAGGCGCGGCTGGCCAACGCCTCATCGACGAAAAGATGCCGCGGCACGGCGGACATGGCGTTCAGGACGCGTTCATCGCTGATGCCCTGCCCGCGCAGGCGCTGCACCATCGCCTGGCGCAGACGTTCGGAGTTCAGGCCCAGATTGCCGCCGGCAGCGGGCACGGGCGCTTGGGCCTGGCGCGGCAACGTGGCGGCGGAAATGCGGGTGTTGCTATTGGCGGGCGTGACGCCAGGGCTAAGCCGGCCCGAGTCGTAGCGGACCGGACCGGGGCGCCCCGGCGTCGCCTGGGAGACGTCAGGCTGGCTTATGCGTTTGCGCATAGCGGCTCTGCCCACGTGCGGATTTCGTCCAGTTGGCTGTGCTGCGTCAGGTCCAGGCGCAATGGCGTGACTGACACGGCACCCTGCTCGACCGCGTGGAAATCCGTGCCCGGGGCGGCATCGGCCGCCAGGCCCACCGGCCCGATCCAGTAGACGGTGTCGCCGTAAGGCGTGGTGGTGCGCACCACGGGCTGCGACGGATGCCGCTTGCCCAGGCGGGTGACCGCGAAGCCGTGCAGGTCTTCGAAACGTCGATTGGGGATGTTGACGTTCAGCAACACCGGCGCCGCCAAAGGCTGGGCCAGATGCCGCTCGACGACGAGACGGGCGGCGCGCGCGGCGGAATCGATGTGTTCCCAGCCTTTTTCGGCCAGCGAGAACGCAATCGACGGGATGCCGAACAGGTAGCCTTCGCTGGCGGCGGCGACCGTGCCGGAATATAAGGTGTCGTCGCCCATGTTGGCGCCGTTGTTGATGCCGGACACGACCAGGTCCGGGCGCGTGTCCATCAGCCCCGTCAGCGCCACGTGGACGCAGTCGGAAGGCGTTCCGCTGACGGCGATGAAGCCGTTCGAGGCCGTGCGCACCGACAAGGGCCGGTTCAGCGTCAGGGAGTTGGAGGCGCCGCTATGGTTGGTCTCGGGCGCGACGACGGTTAAATCGCCCAAGCCTTGCAGCGCTGCTACCAGCGCTTCGAGCCCAGGGGCCGAGTAACCATCGTCGTTCGAAACCAGAATTCGCATTGTGCATCCGAAAGAAAATAAAACGCGGGTGGACGTGTCGGATTGTACCGTCCGCGGCCGCACCCTGTATGTCGGTCTTGCCGATGCCTGTCCGGCGAGGCGTCGGCGCCACGCTCGATAACCCGTAGCCAGGGGCGGCGGCCGGCGCGGTAGAATCCGCGCCATTACGACAACAACGGACTCCCTTTCCATGGCGATTACCGAACCCTCCCTGGTGTTCACCGCTGCGCTCATCGTGCTGGCTTACCTGATCGGCTCCGTGCCGTTCGCGGTCGTCGTCAGCAAGCTGATGGGGCTGCAAGACCCCCGTAGCTACGGGTCCAAGAACCCCGGTGCCACCAATGTGCTGCGCACCGGCAACAAGACGGCGGCCGCGCTGACCTTGCTGGGCGACGCCGCAAAGGGATGGTTCGCGATATGGCTGGCTGAAAAGTTGGCCCCCGGCATTGCCCCCGCCGGCCTGGCCCTAGTGGCCCTGGCTGCCTTCATCGGCCATCTGTACCCCATTTTCCTGGGATTCAAGGGCGGCAAGGGCGTGGCGACGGCGCTGGGCGTGCTGGTGGCGATCCAACCCTGGCTGGCCGTGGCCACCGCGGCTACCTGGCTGATCATCGCGGTCTTCTTCCGCTATTCTTCGCTGGCCTCGCTGGTGGCGGCGTTTTTCGCCCCGGTGTACTACGTGTTCGGCTCGGGGCTTGCCTGGTATGCGCAACCGGCCATGGGCGTGGCGCTGGCGGTGATTGGCGTGCTGCTGTTCTATCGTCATCGCGCGAACATCACCCGCTTGATCCAGGGCACGGAAAGCAAGATCGGCGGCGGCAAGAAAAAATAGGACGGGTTCATGATGAAACGGGCGGCCGGGCCGCCCGTTTTCATTGCGTGATGTCCGCCAGGTCCCAACGCGGCTTGACGGTAAAGCTGTGCGCATCGGGGTCCAGCGTCACCAAGCCCGCCTTGACCCGCTCGGCGGCCGCGAAAGCGATCATCGCGCCGTTATCGGTACACAGTTCCAGCGGCGGAAAGTAAGCCTGCGCGCGCAACGGTTTCAGCGCGGCGGCCAGTTTGGCGCGCAGCAGCTGGTTCGCGCCAACGCCGCCCGCCACCACCAGCCGGCGCAAGCCGGTCTGCTTCAGCGCCTTGATGGCCTTGGCGGCCAGCACGTCGACGATCGCGCCCTGCGTGGCCGCCGCCAGATCGGCGCGAGCCTGGTCATCCAGCCCCCCTTCTTTTTCGGCCGCCTTGACCCGGGTCAGCACGGCGGTCTTCAAACCGCTGAAACTGAAATCCAGATCGCCGCTGTGCAACATCGGACGCGGCAGCTCGAAGCGCGACGCGTCGCCGCGCCCCGCCAGCTTGGCCAGGGCCGGACCGCCGGGATAGCCCAGCCCCATCAGCTTGGCCGATTTATCGAAGGCCTCGCCTGCGGCGTCGTCCAGCGTTTCGCCCAGCAGTTCGTACCGGCCAACGCCGTCCACGCGCATCAGCTGCGTATGACCGCCGGATACCAGCAGCGCCACAAACGGGAAGTCGGGCCGCGGATCGGCCAGCATGGGCGATAGCAGGTGGCCTTCCAGGTGGTGAATGCCGATGGCGGGTAAATGCCGCGACCAGGCGAAAGACTGCGCCACGCTGGCGCCGACCAGCAGCGCGCCTGCCAGCCCCGGGCCGGCTGTGTAGGCGACGGCGCCGATGTCGGACATCTGCAGGCCGGCCTCTTCGAGCACCTGGCGGGTCAAGGGCACGACGCGGCGGATATGGTCCCGCGAAGCGAGTTCCGGCACCACGCCACCATATTCCTGGTGCATGGCGATCTGGGTATGCAGCGCGTGCGCGAGCAGTCCCCGTTCCGTACAAACGGCTGCGACACCGGTTTCATCGCAGGAGCTTTCAAAGCCGAGAATAATCATGGCGGCAGAGTTTACAACTGATGCGAAAATACGCCTGTTTATGAAATCGCGGGGCCAGCCGGCACCCGCCCACAACAACCTACAAGCCTGCAAACACACTGGGGACTCGAATGCTGGAGAAGCTATTCAAGCTGCGTGAACACGGGACCACCGCGCGTACCGAGATCGTGGCCGGTCTGACGACCTTCCTGACGATGTCATACATCATCTTCGTCAACCCGGACATCCTGTCGTCCACCGGCATGGACCGCGATGCCGTCTTCGTCGCGACGTGCCTGGCGGCTGCGCTAGGGTCGCTGGTGATGGCCTTGGTCGCCAACTGGCCGATCGGGATGGCGCCGGGCATGGGCCTGAATGCCTTCTTCGCCTTCACCGTCGTCAAGACCATGGGCTACACCTGGGAGCAGGCGCTGGGCGCCGTGTTCATCTCGGGCGTGATCTTCCTGATCCTGACGATCTCGGGCATCCGGGTCTGGCTGGTGAAGGGCATTCCGCATTCGCTGCGCAGCGCGATCGCGGCAGGCATCGGGCTATTCCTTGCCATTATCGCGCTATCCAGCGCCGGCATCGTCGTCGCCCACCCGGCCACCAAGGTCTCTCTGGGCAACCTGACGACCCACGGCCCGCTGTTCGCGATCCTGGGCTTTTTCATTATTGCGTCGCTGGATGCGCTGCGCGTGCGCGGCGCGATCCTGATCGGCATCATCGTCGTCACCGTGCTGTCGATGGCGCTGGGCTACAACGAGTTCAAGGGCATTTT
Organism: Achromobacter marplatensis; assembly: GCF_049060505.1. Taxonomy (GTDB): domain Bacteria; phylum Pseudomonadota; class Gammaproteobacteria; order Burkholderiales; family Burkholderiaceae_B; genus Achromobacter; species Achromobacter marplatensis_A. Next base: position 319,432 of record NZ_JBMGRB010000009.1, on the reverse strand, counting down.
CTCGGCCCCGCCGAGCCTGGCGCCCACGTTCCTCAAGTTGGACATCCTGGGCGCGCTGCACAGCGGTTTCGTGCATGTGATTCTGGTGTTCGTGCTGGTCGAGGTGTTCGACGCCACCGGTACGCTGGTGGGCGTGGCCAAACGCGCCGGCCTGGTGCCGGAAGGCCGCCCCAACCGGCTGGGCCGCGCGCTGTTCGCCGACAGCACCGCCATCGTCGCCGGCTCCGCGCTGGGCACCAGCAGCACCACCGCCTTCGTCGAAAGCGCGTCGGGGGTGCAGGCCGGCGGCCGCACCGGCATGACCGCGCTGGTCGTCGCGCTGTTGTTCCTGGCCGCGTTGTTCATTTCGCCGCTGGCGGGCGCCGTGCCAGCCTACGCGACGGCGCCCGCCTTGCTCTACGTGGCCGGCCTGATGATGCGTGAACTGATCGACATCGACTGGAACGAAGTCACGGAGGCCACGCCGGCCGCCCTAACCGCCTTGGTCATGCCGTTCACGTATTCGATCGCCAACGGCATCGCCTTCGGCTTCATCAGCTATGTGGTGCTGAAGACCGCCACCGGCAAGGTCCGCGACGTGCATCCGGCCACGTGGCTGGTAGCGGTGCTGTTCGTGATCCGCTACGCATTCTTCCCTGAATAAGCCGTTCCGGCATTGCCAGCCCGAAAAGCCGCCCGGCGCCCTGCCGTGGCGGCTTTTTGTTGGCGTGGGCCCTCTCAATGGCGGCGATAGCTCCTGCCAATACAACCCGCCCGGCCATAAGGTTGCTGCCGTGGCCGGTTGAATTCGCCGATACACTCCCCATGTATTACGGTATATGGAGTTCACCTTGCGCCTTACCTGTTTTGACGCCGCGTTGCCGGCCTGTTCCGCCCTCTGTACGGAGATATCCGCATGAGCACGCTCGCGCGCATTCCGTTTTCGGTCCTGGACCTGGCCCCTATTGTGCAAGGCCGTGACGCGGCCGATGCCTTCCGCAACACGGTGGCCGTCGCCCAGCATGTCGAGCGCCTGGGCTACAAGCGCTTCTGGCTGGCCGAACACCACAACATCAATGGCGTGGCATCCAGTGCAACGGCCGTCCTGATCGGGCACGTAGCCGGCCACACCAATACGTTGCGGGTGGGTTCGGGCGGTATCATGCTGCCCAACCATGCCCCGCTGATCATCGCCGAACAGTTTGGCACGCTGGAAACCCTATACCCCGGCCGCATTGACCTGGGCCTGGGACGCGCGCCCGGCAGCGATGGCGCCACGCAGCATGCCCTGCGCCGCGGACCGCGCAGCGGCCTGGAGTTTCCGGCGCTGGTGGAAGAACTGCGAGGTTTCCTGGCCGCATCGCGCCCCAATCAACCCGTGCGCGCCATCCCCGGCGAAGGCCTGGATATTCCGATCTGGCTGCTGGGCTCAAGCGATTTCAGCGCGCGCCTGGCCGCCGAATTGGGCCTGCCGTTCTCGTTCGCGGGCCATTTCTCGCCCGAGGGCATGGCGGCAATGCGCCTGTACCGGCATCTGTTCAAGCCGTCGGCGACGCTATCGCGTCCCTACGCCATGATCGGCGTGCCGGTGGTGGCGGCCGAGTCCGACGAAGCCGCCCAGCGCCAGGCCACGACGCAACAGCTGAAGTTCCTGTCGTTGGTGCGCGGCCATCGCCTGCAACTGCAGCCGCCCGTCGATAGCATGGACGGGCTATGGAACGAATGGGAGCGTGAAGCGGTCAATCAAAGACTGGGCGCCGCCATCGTGGGCGGGCCCGACACCGTAAAGCGCCGGCTGGAAGCGCTGGTGGCCGAAACCGAGGCCGACGAAGTCATGATCGTGTCCGACTTCTTCGACATCACCGACCGCCTGCGCAGCTTCGAAATTGTGGCTTCGTTGAAGAACGAGGCCGGCGTCCCGACAAAAACTGCGGCCTGACGGCCACTGTCTGCGCTCTCCATAGCGCCAACCATTGCGACGCCGCCATCGGCGGCTCTACTATTGCCCTTAGAGCGCATGGCACCCGAAGCGTCGCCAAATCAGCCCCGGGACAGGCATACCCCGGGTCTCTGACACCGCCTTTTTTGCCGCCTGGCCGCCCCAAGGCCAACATGCACCGCATTGGGGCAGCAAGCATGCAAAGCGTGCCTGGCGGGGAGGCCTTTTTACGCTGCTTACCGCGGCAAGGATCCAAAATGAGTATTGTTGAACTCACCAAAGACAGCTTCCAGGACGCCATCACTCCGGACGGCACCCTGATCGTCGACTTCTGGGCTCCCTGGTGCGGCCCGTGCCGTGGTTTTGCTCCTGTCTTCGAGCAAGCCGCGACCGAGCACACCGACGTCACGTTCGCCAAGGTGAACACCGACGTAGAGCAGGAATTGGCCGGCGCCCTGGGCATCCGTTCGATTCCCACGCTGATGGTCTTCCGTGAGAAGGTTCTGCTGTTCTCGCAACCCGGCGCCTTGTCGGGCGGCCAGTTGAACGAACTGCTTGCCAAGATCAAGGAGGTGGACATGGAAAAGGTCCATCAGGAAATCGCCGCGGCGCAAGACAGCCAGAACGCGTAACCGTGAAAAGGGGCCCGATCAAGGGCCCCTTTCTTGTTCTGGCGCGCCATCACGGCCGGGTCACGACACCAGCTCCCAGGCCGAGCGCCCCCGTGTGATATTGGCGACGGTGACCTCCAGGTCACCCGCTACGGTCCGAGGCACCACGAAGCGCAGCGCCACGCCGTCTTCGTTGAACTCTTCTTGCTGGATGACTGCGCCGGCTTGCGCCAGGCGCGATTTCAGCAGCGCCAATTCGGCAAAGCCGCATGCGCAGCTGACGGTGGCCAGGTCCACGATTTCGGTCCGTTCGCCCAAGCGCAGGCAATTCGCCGCGCACCCGCCATATGCCCGTACCAGTCCGCCCGCCCCCAGCTTGATGCCGCCGTACCAGCGCACCACCAGGACGGCCACGCGGTCCATGCCCTGCCCTTCGATCGCTTGAAGGATGGGACGCCCGGCCGTGCCGCCGGGTTCGCCGTCGTCATTGAACCGGTATTCCTGTCCGATACGGTAGGCCCAGCAGTTATGGGTGGCCTCGACGTCGCTGTGTTCCGCGAAGAAGCGCATCGCCTCGTCCACCGAGGAGACTGGCGCGGCGTAGGCGGCAAAGCGGCTTTTCTTGATGTCTTCCTGATACGAGCAGGGAGCGGTCAACGTGTGCGTCATGCCCGGCATTGTAAGTGCTGGGGCAACACCGTTCTAACCGTGGCAGTCCGCCACTTCCTGGTCCAGATAGACGTCGAAAGCGACGTCACGCGCCCATTTCGCCGTCATCGCCTTCCAGGCGCCGGCGCGGTCCCAAGCCCGCATCTCGTCGGCCAGCAAGGCGCGGCCAGCGGTATCGCCAGCCGGCAGCAGCCACACGCGTTCACGTCGGGCGCCATCGGCGGCCAGCGTGGACGAGAACCTCTTCCACTCCGGGAACCGCACCAGGGGTTCCCAGACCGCATCGTCGACCAAGCCGATATCGCAACTGCCTTCGCGTACCGCCACCAGCGCGTCCGAGGGCACGCGGTACGTGCGCACCACCGCGCCCCAGCTTTCGGCCAACGCCCGGGCGTCGGTTGCGGCTTCGGCCATGCAGACGCTACGCCCCCGCACGTCGGCGGGCTTGCGCCACGAGGTGTCGCTGCGGATCAGCGCCTTGGGGCGAGCGCCATAGCCGGTGGCCTGCACGGCCACCGCTTGCGGTTGACCGTCCGCGCCATCGGCCAGCACCACGTCGACCTGGCTGGCGGCCAGCGCCGCGGCGGCCTGCCCGGCCGGCACTTGCACGAGGCGCACCGGCAGCCCCACGCGCTGGCCCAGCTTGTCGGCCATCTGCGCATCCAGGCCATGCGGCGTGCGGATCTTGGCGCCAGCTGCGGGCGGTGCCGCCAGATACGGCACGCCCACCCGCAATTCGCCGCGCGCATGGGCCGCGGCGAACCCGCCGTCTTGCGCCTGGGCCAAACCCGCGAACAGCAGGCAGGCAGTCAGGGCGGCAAGGCGAATCCGGCGAATCATGCTGGGCTCCGTTGCTTAAACGTACTGGTAGCGCAGCAGGCGATGCTTGAGGTTTTCAAGCACGAACTGATCGATCAGCGCGGCCAGCACGGCGATGACCAGAATATTGGTCATGACGCCGGTCATGTCGGCGATTTCGCCCGAATACGCCAACGAACGGCCCAGACCCTTGCCAAAGCCGATCAGCATTTCCGCCGAAATCAACGCGCGCCAGGCATTGCCGAACGCCAGTTGCGCCCCCGTGATCAGTTCAGGCATCACGGCCGGCAGATAAACCCGCTTGACGAGCCCCCAGCGCGTGGCGCCCATGACGCGCGCCGCGGACACGTGCACCCGCTGCACGGATTCAGTGGCGTTCATCACGCTGAGCGCGGCCGGGAAGAAGGCCGACAGCGCAACCACGACGATGATGGGTGTGTTGCCAAACCCCATCACGATCAGGAACAGCGGCACCCACGCAATCGACGGGATCGATTGCAGGATGACGATGGCGCTGCGCAGCACTTCGCGGAAGAAAAACAGCACCGCGGCCACCAGGCCAAAGCCGATCCCCGCCGCCAGCGCCAGGCCGTAGCCCGCGCCCAACCGGCCCAGCGTGCCCAACAGGCTTTGATGGAATGATTGCTTGCCCAGGTCTTCGAACAGGCGCTCGACGACGGCGGGCACGCCCGGCATCAGGAAATCAGGCAGCGCGAAGGCCGCCAACTGCCACAAGGCAAGAATGAACAGGACGCCCAAAACGCCCGCAAGATGCTTGCGGGCGCCGGTCACTCGGGTAGACGAGCTCAAAGTTTGCGCGCCTCTTGCCAGGACAGGTCGACGATGCTGGACACGTCATACGGCTTGCCGTCGCGCGTCTTCAGCGAACCCTGGGCTTGCAGGATGTCGGCGATTTCCTGCATGCGCGCGGTGTCCTTGCTGGTCAGTTTGGGTGTGAACACCTGCGTGCTGATGGCTTCGGCAATGACGGTTTCGCGCGGCAGTTCGCCGCGATGCAAGGTCTTGAGCGTGGGCTCGGCGATGAAGTACGAGGCGATCAGCTTGGAGGCCTGCGCGGGCTCTTTCTGCAACAGCGTAATGGCCTGGTTCTGCGCGTCCAGCGCCTTCCAGACGTCATCCTTGCGCTTGGCCAGCGTTTCGCCCGAGGTGATCACGACCATGCACGGAAACGGCCAGGCCTGGCCCACTTCGTAGATTTGCTTGACGGGCGCGACCAGTTGCGCGATGCGGTCGTAAGGTTCGAACAGGAAGGCCGCATCCACGCGCTTGCCCACCAGCGATTGAACCGCCACCGCCGGGCTTACGCCCATGACGTTGACGTCGTCCGCGGACAGGTTGCCCTGCTTGAGCACAACGCCTTTCAGTACCACGTCGGCGGTGCTGCCTTCGGCTTGCGAGGCCAGCGTCTTGCCCTTCAGACCAGCGATATCCTTGATGCCGGAATCGTCTCGCACGATCAGCGAGTGATAGCCTTGCTGCGCGCCGCCCACGACTTTCAGATCGGCGCCCTTGGAAGCCCAGGCCACCGCGTTGGTGAAGCCCAGCACGCCGATATCCAGTTGGCCGCCGACGATCGCCTTGATCAGGTCCGTGCCCGACTTGAATTCGATCAGTTCCGAATCCAGGCCCGCATTCTTGTAGAAGCCGCCCTCTTGCGCCACGATCGCCTGCGCGTCGTCCATCACGCGCAGGTAACCCACGCGGAATTTTTCAGCAGCCATTGCGGGGGCCGCCGCCAGCAGTGCCGCGGCCAGCGGCAAGGTCAGCCATTGCTTCAATTTCATGAGAGGAGCTCCAGGGAATTCAAGGTCGGCGGCGCCACGGCGCCGCCTGGAATGGAAATGCCGGTCAGGCGGCCAGGGCCAGGTCGGGGTGCGCCTGCGAACCGTCCACCGCGATGCCCAGCAGGCGCAGGATCTCGCGCTTTTCAGCGGCCAGATCCGACAGGTCGTGCGTTTTTTCGCGGTGCGCCAGGTTGAATTCGCGCAATACGCGCGCCGGGCGCGGGCTGAAGACGACGATGCGATCGGCCAGGAACAAGGCTTCGTCGACATCGTGCGTGACCAGCAGCACGGTGGGTTTTTCTTGGGCGATCAACTGGCGCAGCACGTCTTGCAGGCTCAGGCGAGTCAGCGCGTCCAGCGCGCCGAACGGCTCGTCCATCAGCATCGTCTTGGGTTGCGCGATGAAGGCGCGCGCCAGCGCGGCCCGTTGGCGCATGCCGCCCGATACCTGATGCGGGTAATAGTGCTCGAAGCCGCCCAGGCTGACGCGCGCCAGCCAATGGCGGGCGGCCTCGCGGGCGCGCTTCTTGGGCGTGTTCTGGAATTCCAGGGCCAGCGCCACGTTGTCTTCCAAGGTCAGCCAGGGATACAGGGCGTGTTCCTGGAACACCAGCGTGCGGCTGGGGTGCGGGCCGCCGACGGCTTGGCCGTCTGCCAGCACGCTGCCCTGCGTGGGCTTTTCCAGCCCGGCCGCCAAATGCAACAACGTGGATTTGCCGCAGCCCGACGGGCCAACCAGCGCGACCAGCTCGCCGGCCTTGATTTCACTGGTAAAACCATCCACGACGGGCAGGTCGCCGAAGTGCTTGTGGACGTGATCGAAGGTGAGGTTCATGGAACGAATCGTGGGCGCGCGTGGGGAACGAGGCCTAATCTAACAATTCGTTATATGAATTCAAACGATCAATATTGAATGTCTTAACTTCTTTTGGTTATGTAGAGCTTGGAATAGCCCTGGCTTACGCCGTGGTTTGCAGTCGCATGGCATGCCGCTGCAGGCTGAAGGCGATCATGAAGCCGGCCAGCACGGCGGCGGCGGCCGCCAGGAAGATGGGCGGATAACCATAACCGCTGGAAATGTAGCCGGCGATCGGTCCCGTTACCGCCAAGGCCAGGTCCAGGAACGCGGAATACGCGCCGAGCGCCGCGCCGCGGCTACCCGCCGGCACGCGCGCCACCGCTTCGACGCCGATCGCCGGGAACACCAACGCGAACCCGCAGCCGGTCAACGCCGCCCCCAGCAGCGCCGCTGCCGGATTAGGGGCTAGCCACAGCAGCAATAGCCCGGCCGCTTCCACCAGGAACGACACCTGGGCCACGCGGAAACCGCCAAATCGCGTGATGGTCCCCGCGAACAACAGGCGCACGCCGATGAATGCGCCGCCGAAGGCGCTGAGCGCGTGCGCCGCGCCGTCCCACGAAAAGCTGGCGTAGTACAGCGCCACGAACGCGGCCAACGTGCCGAAGCCCACGGAGCCCAACCCCAGCGCCATACCATGCGGAAACACGCGCAGCACCACGTTCTTGAACGCCATCCGGTGGCCGCCGACGATGGCCACGGCGGCGCGCGATACCGCCAGTCCCAGGCCCACCAACCCCAGCAGCAGCACCATGCCGCCTAGCGCGCCCATGCTCCATTCCTTTTCCAGCTGGACGCCCAAGGGCGCGCCAAGCGCCAGGCCGCCATAGGTGCAGATGCCATTCCACGAGATAACGCGCGCGGTATGCAACGGGCCGACCCGGGCGATCGCCCAGGTAGCCGACCCCGTGCCCACCCAGCTTTCACCGAACCCCAGCGCCAGGCGGCTGATGATGATGGCCGTCAGGCTGAGCCAGCCGCTGCGTTCGAAGGCATAGGCCAACAGCAGGAAGACCCCACTGGCGGCGCACGCGATCATGCCGATCACAACCGTTTGCTTGGGACCCACCGTGTCGGCCATGCGGCCCGCGTGCGAGCGGCTGAGCAGCGTCGCCACGTACTGCACGCTGATGGCCAGGCCGGCCAGCACGGACCCGTAGCCCAGATTGCCATGCACGTAGCCCGGCAATACGGCCAACGGCAAACCGATGGCCAAGTAGCAGATGAAGGTGAAGACGGCGATGGAAACGATACGCGCGGTCAACGCGAACGTCCCGATGGGCTGACCCTCGGGCGTGGTGTGGGGTGTGGGGGACATGAATTGGAAAGATGGGGTGGGCGCGCTTTGCACCAGGGTTTACCCGGATCATAGCGCACGCCATATTGCATCGGGGCACGCGGCGCCCGAACTGGGCCAGCACACCGACGACGTGCTGCGCGACCGGCTGGGCCTGAGCGTCTCGCGCATTGCCGAGCTGAAAGCCCGAGGCGTCGTCTGAACGCCATCGCCCTTAACGGAGACAACACCATGCGCATTTTCACGACAGCCGCACGCGGCGCTTGCTTGCTGCACACCCTGCTGCCCGCCCTGCTGGCCGGCGTGCTAAGCGCGCCGGCCATCGCCCAGGACGGCCCCATCAGATTCGTGGTGCCCTATCCGCCGGGCGGCGCCCCCGACCAGATCGCCCGATTGGGCGCGCAGGAAATGGGCAAGGCCAGCGGCGCGCCCATCATCGTCGAGAACAAGCCGGGCAAGCTGACGATGGGGTCGGCCGGCACCGGCAACATCACGTACCTGGCGGGCGAGCACGCCGTCAGCAAGCTGGGATTCCGGGTCACCCACGTGCCGTACCAGCGTAGCGCGCCGGCCATCGTCGGCTTGATGGGCAGCAGCACCGACATGAGCAACCTGCCCTATATCAGTGGGACTGACGGCATGCAAGCCACCGCCCTGGTGGCTTGACCAACGCCGCAAAATCAGGCTTCGATGCCGCGCGATTCCAGATAGTCTTCGTAGCCGCCGCGGTAGTCGATGATCTCGCCGGAGGGCAGGATTTCGATCACGCGGGTAGCCAGGCCCGACACGAATTCGCGGTCGTGCGACACGAAGACCAGCGTGCCTTCGTACTTTTCCAGCGCGAACTGCAGGGATTCGATCGATTCCATGTCCAAGTGGTTGGTCGGCTCGTCCAGCAGCATGACGTTGTGCCGGCCCAGCATCAGGCGACCGAAGGTCATGCGGTTCTTTTCGCCGCCGGACAGCACCTTGGGCGCCTTGGGCAGATCGTCCGCCGAGAACAACAGGCGGCCCAGCACCGAGCGGATCGACTGGTCGTCATCGCCGGGCTGGCGATGGTCGCCCATCCAGTCCAGCAGGTTGATGTCGGTCTGCAGGAACTGGTCCGAGACGTCCTGCGCCATGTAGCCCAGGTCGGCGTTGTCGGACCACTTGACCGAACCGGAGTCCGGCTGCAACTCGGTGGCCAGCAGGCGCAGCAACGTGGTCTTGCCCACGCCGTTGGCGCCGATGATGGCGATTTTTTCGCCGGCATCGACCATCGCCGAGAAGTTGGTGATCACCGGCGCGTCGTAGGCCTTGGTCAGGTTTTCGACGGTGACGGCCAGGCGGTGCATGACCTTGTTCTGTTCGAACCGGATGTACGGGTTCTGGCGCGACGACGGCTTGACCACGACCTGGTCGGCCTTGATGCGGTCGATCTGCTTCAGGCGCGACGTGGCCTGGCGCGACTTCGACTTGTTGGCGGCGAAGCGGCGGACGAAGTCCTGCAATTCGGCGACGCGTTCCTTGGCCTTGGCGTTGTTGGACACCAGGCGCTCGCGCGCCTGCGTCGAGGCCAGCATGTAGTCGTCGTAGTTGCCGGCGTAGATGCGGATCTCGCCGTAGTCCACGTCGGCCATGTGCGTGCACACCTGGTTCAGGAAGTGGCGATCGTGGCTGATGATGATCATCGTGCTCTGGTAGCCGTTGAGCACGTTTTCCAACCAGCGGATGGTGTTGATATCCAGGTTATTGGTCGGCTCGTCCAGCAGCAGGACGTCGGGGTTCGAGAACAGCGCCTGCGCCAGCAGCACGCGCAACTTCCAGCCCGGGGCGACTTCGCGCATGGGCAGGTTGTGCTGGTCCACGGCGATTTCCAGGCCCAGCAGCAATTCGCCAGCGCGTGCTTCGGCGGTGTAGCCGTCGTACTCGGCGAACTTGGCCTCCAGGTCGGCCGCGCGCATGTAGTCGTCTTCGGTGGCTTCCGGATTCGCGTAGATCGCGTCGCGTTCGGACATGGCGGCCCACATCTCGGTGTGGCCCATCATGACGACGTCCAGCACGCGCAGGTCTTCGAACGCGAACTGGTCCTGGCGCAGCTTGCCCAGGCGCACGCCCGGTTCAAGCGAGACGTTCCCGCCGGACGATTCGAGGTCGCCGCCGATGATCTTCATGAACGTAGACTTACCGGACCCGTTGGCCCCGATCAGCCCGTACCGGTTGCCTTCCCCGAACTTGACGCTGACGTTCTCGAAAAGGGGCTTGGGACCGAACTGGATGGTGAGATTGGCTGTGGATATCACGGTGTATTTGAGTCTGAGGGCGTCCGAAGACGCATGCGGAGAAACCCGATAGTGTAGCAAACGGGGCTGCGGCCCCGATTTTTAAAGCTTGGCCCGAATGAAAACGCCCCCGGCGCCGGCCGGGGCCGGATGCCGGGGGCGAATCGCCAAAGGCGATGATCAGTGGTGGTGCTCGTCCAGCACCAGATGCGCCAGGCCCTTTTCGGTGGCGATGCCCACCTTCTGCCCGATCGGCAAGGTAGCCTTGGTGGCCACATGGCCGTAAGGCAAGCCCGTGATGACAGGCACCTTGACCGTCTTGCGCAGCCAGGCAACGACTTCGTGCAGGTCGTAGCCCTTGTCATGCGGCGCCAGCTTGTAATCCGAGAAGCGCCCCAGCACGATCGCCTTCTGTTTAGCCAGGACACCGGCCTGCCACAGCTGGATCAGCATGCGCTCGACGCGATAGGGATGCTCGGCTACATCTTCCAGGAACAGGATGCCGCCGCGGATTTTCGGGAAGTAAGGCGTGCCGAGCAGCGACGTCAGCATGGCCAGATTGCCGCCCCACAGGATGCCGCGCGCATCGACCGGGTCGGCGTCTTGCGTTTCGAAACTGAGGATTTCGAGTTCGCCGCGCATGACTTCGCCGAACAACGCTTCCGTCAGGTCGTCGACTTTCTTGCCGCCGAAGTCGGCCACCGCCGTGGCGCCGGTATAGCTGACCGCGCCCGTCTGCGCCAGCAGGCCCAGGCTGAAGGCGGTGAAGTCGCTCATGCCGACGAAGCGCTTGCCGCTGTCGGCCATCGCCTTCCAGTCAATCTGATGCAGCAGCCGGCCGATGCCGTAGCCGCCGCGCGTGACCATGACGATGGGCAGCTTTTGCTTGACCGCGCGCGCCAGGCTGGCCAGGCGCTGCGTGTCGGTACCCGCAAAACGCTGGTGCTCGGCGTAGGCGCTGCGATCAACCGCGGTCTTGAAACCCTGCTGTTGCAAGCGTTCGCAAGCGAGTTCTACCGTGGCCGGGTCGCGCACGGCCGAGGACGGCGAAATCAGGTAGATGCCCCGGGCGTCCGGCAGCGTGTGGCTGTGCCCGTGGTCCTGGCTGTGGTCGTGGCTGCAATCGTCGTCGCAGGCGGGACCGTGAGGGCCACGATCGTGGGCGGCCGCCGGGATCGCCGATTTTGCCGCTGCCTTTGCAGCCGTCTTTGCAACTGGCTTTGCTGCTACCTTTGCAGCCGTCTTTTTTGCAGCAGGCTTTGCTGCTGGCTTGGAGGCGGCCTTGCCGGCCGTCTTGCCGACGGCTGCTTTCGTGCCCGCCTTGGCGGCGTTGGGGGTGTTCATGCGATGGATTCCTTGGCGCGGCGTTCACGGAAGAACCGACGCAGCAGGTCGCCGCAAGGTTCCGCCAGCACGCCGCCGGTGACTGAAGTGTGATGATTGAGTTTCGGAACCGACCCGACGTCCAGCACGCTGCCGCAGGCGCCGGTCTTGGGGTCATAGGCGCCGAACACGACACGTGCAAGCCGCGCGTGCAGCATGGCGCCGATGCACATGACGCAGGGCTCAAGCGTGACGTATACGGTGATGCCCGGCAGACGGTAATTTTCCAGCTGCCTCGCCGCGCTGCGCAATGCGACGATCTCGGCGTGGGCGGTCGGGTCATGGTCGATGATGGTGCGGTTATAGCCGCGGCCCAGGATCTCGCCTTTGGCTGACACAACCAGCGCGCCCACGGGCACTTCGCCGATGTCGTAAGCGGCCTGGGCCTCTTCCAGCGCCAAGCGGATGTAGCGGGCGTCTTCTTCGGTCCAGGGCGGCACGGGCGCAAGCGGACCGGCCTCAACCACGGTACACCCGGGACTTCAGCGCGATGCGGCCGGCCAGGCTGGTCACGGCCTCTTCCAGCCATTGATACAGCTCTGCCTGCTCGTCGTAGCGCGCCTGGTTCAAGTTGGACACCCGGCCTTCTTCGATGAAGCCCCAGGCCCGGCTGCGCTTGTCGCGATGCTTCGGGTCCCAGACACCGAACGCGAAGCCGCCGGCGCGGCGGATCAGCGAGAAGCACGGGATATCGGTGTAGCCGTCGCCGACGAACACCATCTGGTCGAACGGTACGCGTAGGCGGTCTTCGGGCACCTTGCGGTTGACCTCGAAGGGTTTGTTGCGGAAATCGCGCCCGATGATGCCCTTCTGGATGTGGAACAGATAGCGCGTCTTGTCGGTGAAGCTGACGATGCGGCGCGGGAACGCGATGCCGCCGTCATCGCCGTAGACGAATTCGGAGGCCCAGATTTCGGTGAATTCATGCGCGATGGGCGTGGAACGCACCACGTCGCCAATGCCGCTTGAGATCAGGTAGAACTCCAGCTGCACCTGCGGCTGTTCGGCGCGCACCGCCGCTCGCAAGCGCTGGAACAACGTCGGCACGCCGTCGTGCAGTTCCAGGCGCGAGCCCCATTCTTTCAGACGCTGCTGCGTGATGAGCCCATGCGTGCCTGCCTGCGACAGCTGGATCATCTTATAGAGGTAAGCGGGAACCGGGTCCCAGTCTTGCTGGGACAGCAGCGGATCCACCTCGTCTTTCCAGAACGAGGCCGTGTCCACGCCAATGCTCTCCAGGAAGCCGGACGTGCTGTCCGAGGCCAGCGTGTCGTCGAAATCGAAAATCAGGGCGATGACATCGGACATGGGATGCGTGAATAAAGGACGGAATTAGGGCGAGAAACGCGCGACAGCCGCCATTTTGCCTGAATGTAGCGACGGCTGTGCGCTCTCCCCGGCCCTATCCGGCCATTATTGGCGCATCGGGGCGTTCATGGTGCCAGGGGCCGGCGCAGGCGTGGTTCCCGGCGCAGGCATCGTTCCCGGCGCGGGCGCCATCCCCGGCGCAGGCGCCGTGGTGGCGGGCGGAACTTCGCCGGCCGGCACCTGGATCACCGTTTCACGAAGCACCCCGCCGCCCTGGACGCTGCCGCGCACATTGGTGGGCGAGCTCATCTGCGTCAAGCAGTCCTGGCGCGACGCTGCGGGAAGGCGGTTGCAGCGGTCGACCATGTTTTGCTGATGCTGGTTGGTGCTGCCTTCCTTCAGATTCTGGCGATTGGCCTCATCGCGCGCGGCGCCGGCCTCGCGCATGCAAGTCGCGCGGTCCTGATTGGTGTTGCCGCTTTTGCACTTTGCCACGTCCTGTTCATACTGGGACTGGATGGCGGCGCGGCCGATCGCATCTGCCGCGTGGACCGCGCCCGCGGCCAACATCAAGCCCGCCGCGCAGAGGGTTGCTGCAAGGCGTTTGGTATGCATGGGTCGTACGTTCATGGCCAGCTCCTTGAAAAGAATTGAACCGTAAGCGGCCAAGACCAGCTGCGCGTCCCGCCGCTTGCTTCCAACCACTATCCCACGATGCGGCGTCGGGGACATGTCCAGCAACTTGAATTCGTAAGGTTACGTATCAAGCGCCCCCTTCGCGAGGACGCGCGTGCGCCACACCAAACCGGGGCGCCTGGCCCCTGTTCCGCCGCCTGTCGCAGTGCAACATCGCGGGGTGCGTTCACATGCGGTGGCGGTTGTTACCGGTGTCAGCGGGCATCCAGGTCGGCATCGGCCTTGGTCAACCGGTTGCGATAAGTGGCCGCGCGCATCAGCAGCATGGCCGTGACGGGCGACGACACGACCAGCAGCAGCGTGATGATCACTTCGTGGAACACCGGGCGCGCGGACAAGGCCGAGAACACCAGGATGGACGCAGTCAGTACGCAGCCGCACCCCAGGGTGTTGCCCAGCGTGGGCGCATGGATGCGCGCGTAAAAAGTGCGGAACCGCAACAAGCCGGCCGATCCGGTTAGCGCCAGCAAGCCGCCCAGCGCCAGCAGGATGCACGCCGGGATGCCGGCCCACAGAGGGATGGCGGTTTCGATCATGGCTCGATCACCTCGCCACGCAACAGGAAGCGGGCCATTGCCGTGGACCCCACGAATCCGAACAACGCGATCAGCAACGCGATATCGAAATACAGCGACGCGCCGGAACGGATGCCGAACACCAGCATGGTGAGCATGCCGTTGATGTAGAGCGTGTCCAGCGCCAGGACGCGATCTTGCGCGGTGGGGCCGCGCAAGAGGCGGATGGCGGCGAACACCATGCCCAGCGCGAAACACACTAGGGCAAAGGACGCCGCCCAATACAGTGCGGAATTCATAGTCATTCAAACATCTCCATCAAGGGGCGCTCGTAGCGCTCCTGCACGAGCTTGATCCAGTCATCTTCATTCTGGAGGTCCAGCACGTGCAGCTTCAGGCGGTGGTCGGGCGTCAGGTCGACCCAGACCGTGCCCGGGGTATAGGTGACGATGCAAGCCAGCATCGCCAGGCCGTGCGGATCGCGCATGGTCAGCGGGATCATGATGAACCCGGGTGAAAAATCATTCGGGCGCGGATTCAGGATCAGTTTGCCCACCGCGATGTTGGACTTGATGATGTCCTTCGTGACGCGCAGGAACAGCGGCACCGCCTTCCACAGGCGGCGCGGCCGCGCATGCAACGGCCGCAGGCGCGAGGCCGCCCACGTGAACCACAGCGCCAGCGCCGCGCCTAGCGCGATCTGGCCCGCGGACAGGCTTTCGTTCAGCACCAGCCACAAGACGAACAGGAAAACCGGCAGGAAAAGGAAGTAAAGACGGCGCATCAGCTTCCTCCCTTGGCGCCGCGGACGGTCTGCGCGGACATGACGGCGTCGATATACGACTTGGGTTGATCCAGCGAGCGCGCCGCGTCGTCCAGATAGGCGGATACGGGGCCCGCGCCCGCAGCAAGGCCCACGCACAGCAACAGCAGCACGGCCACCGGACCCGCTTCGATCACGCGCAGGCGCGGCGTGCTGCGATCATCGCTGGCCCAGAACACGCGGATGCCGGTGCGGCCCAGGCCCACCAGACCGGCCAGGCCCGAGACCAGCACCGCGGCCACCAGGATCCATGCGTCCAACGGCGGCGCGGATTCCGTCGCGGCGGACACGGCGGCCGACAGCAAGGAGAACTTGGCCACGAAACCCGACAGCGGGGGCAGCCCGGTCACCAGCAGCGCGCAGCAGATGAACGCCAGCCCCAGGAATGCCATCGCCGCCGGAATTGCCACGCCGACCACGTCGTCTGACCGGTTCACCGGCGCGGGATCGTCCAGGTCGAAGGCGTCCAGGGTCACGGCCAGCACGTTGGCCCCGAAGCTGCGCGTGCGCTCGATCAGTTCGGCCAACATGAAGAACGCGCCCGTCGTCAGCACGGAGCTGATCAGGTAGAACAGCGCGGGACCGGTCAGCGTCACGCCGGGCATGCCCAGCGCCGTCAGCAACGTGCCGGCCGACACGATGACGCAATAGCCCACCATCTTCTCCAGCTGCTGGGTCGCCAGCAGGCCCAACGCGCCGAACAGCAGCGTGGCAAGGCCGGCCGCGAACATCCAGTCCAGGCTGAATGCCGCCGGCGCGCCGGACGGCAGCAGCAGCGACCCGATGCGCAGCAAGGCATAGATGCCGACCTTCGTCATGATGGAGAACATGGCCGCGATCGGCGCGCCGGCCGAGCCATAACCCTTAACCAACCAGAAGTTCAGCGGCCAGGCGCCCGCCTTCACCAGGAACGCCACCCCGAGGATGGCGGCGCCGGCCTCGAACAGCATGCGTTCGGCGCCCGTCAGGTTGCCGGCGCGCAAGGCCAGGTCGGCCATGTTCAGCGTGCCGGTCACGCCGTAGATCAGTGCAATGCTGATCAACAACAGGAACGACGCCACCAGGTTCACGGCGATGTACTGCAGGCCGGCGCTAACCCGGGCCACGCCCGACCCATGCAGCAGCAACCCGTAAGACGCCGCCAGCAGCACTTCGAAGAAGACGAACAAGTTGAACAGGTCGCCTGTCAGGAAGGCGCCGTTCAGGCCCATCAGCAGAAACTGGAAGAGCGAATGGAAGTGGACGCCGGCGCGATCCCAGCGGGCCAGCGCATACGTCAGCGTGGCCAGCCCCAACACGGCGGTCAATGTCAGCATGACGGCGGCCAGCCGGTCCACCACCAGCACGATGCCGAACGGCGCGGGCCAATCGCCCACCAGGTAGACGCCTACCCCGCCGGGCCAGACGCCGGGCACGCCGCCACCGGCCACCGCCAGCAGCGCGATGGCGGCAGCCAGCTGGGCCAAGGTGGCGACCATCGAAATCGTGCCCCGCGCGTAGCGGCTGGTATCGGCCAGCAACAGCATCGCCGCGCCCGCGAGCAGCGGCGTGATGATGGGCAGTACAGGAAGGTGTTGAAGCCAGAAACTCAAGATTGGGACTCCCGTCCATCAACGTGGTCGGTACCCGTGAGGCCGCGCGAGGCCAGCAACACAACCAGGAAAAGCGCCGTGGTGGCAAAACCGATCACGATCGCCGTCAGCACCAGCGCTTGCGGCAGCGGATCGGCGTACCAGGAAGGGTCATGCGCCATGGCGGGGTCCACTACCGGCGGACGCCCGGACGTAAGCCGGCCCATGCCGAAGATGAACAGGTTCACAGCATAGGAAACCAGCGACAGGCCCATGATGAACTGGAAGGTGCGCGGCCGCAGCAGCAGCCAGACGCCCGAACCCGCCAACACGCCGATCGCGACGGCATAGATCAATTCCATCAGGCTTCCCCTGTTTGTGCGGCGGCCGCCTGGATTTCGGCGGCGGCCTTGCGTTGCGCGCGCAGCGATTGGTGGGCCAGCGCCACCAGCACCAGCACGGTGGAGCCCACGACCAGCATGTACACGCCCAAGTCGAACAGCAGCACGCTGGACAGATGGACGTGGCCGACAAGCGGCAATGCCACGTCCCAGGCCAGCGCGGCCAGGAACGGCTTGTACGCCAGCCACGCGGTCACGGCCGCGATGCCGGCGGCCAACAGGCCGATCCCGATCCAGTTCTGCGGGTTGAGCCGACTGCGCGACTCCACCCAGTACACGCCGCCCACCATGTATTGCAGGATGACGGCCGTTGCGAAAATCAGCCCGCCGACGAAGCCCCCGCCCGGCTGGTTGTGGCCACGCAGCAGGAAGTACACCGAAATCAGCGCGGCGGTGGGCAGCAAGAGGCGCACCAGCACCGTCGGCACCATCATGGAGCCTTCCGGCAGCAGCGACTTGATGTCCGGCGCCGCCGGCACCCCGCCGTCCTGGTCTTTTTGCTGACGCGGCAGGTCGGCGCTTTCGGCGGCCGGACGGAACCGGCGCAACAGCGCGTAGACCGTCAGCGCCACGATGCCCAGCACCGTGATCTCGCCAAAAGTATCGAAACCGCGGAAGTCCACCAGGATCACGTTCACCACATTGGTGCCACCCCCGTCGGGCAGCGCGCGATCCACGAAATAGGACGAAATCGTGTCGCCTTGCGGGCGCACCAACACCGCGTAGGCCAGCGCCGACATGCCGGCGCCCGCGGCCGTGGCCATCAGCAGGTCGCGCAGACGGCGGCCCCGGGCGCGCAGCGTGGCCTTGAGGGTTTCTTCGTCGTCCTTCGCGATCCGGCGGGGCAGCCAGCGCAGACCCAACAGCAGCAGCACCACGGTGACCACTTCAACGGAAAGTTGGGTCAGTGCCAGGTCGGGCGCGGAAAACCACACGAAGGTCAGGCAAGTGATCAAGCCCGCGCCGCCCGCCAGCGCCAATGACGCCAGCCGGTGGTATTTGGCCTGATACGCCGCGCCCAGCGCGCAGGCGCCGCCCACCAGCCACATCAGCGCGAAAGCGGGGTCGACCGGCGCCATGCGGCCCGTGCCTTCCAGCCATCCGCCCGCGCGCAGCGGCAGCCACGCCACGAACAGCGTGCCCAGCACGATCAGCAGCATCTGCACCTGCAAGCGCGAGGACGCCACCCAGCGCAGCAGCCAGGCGGCCGCGACGCTGGAGCCGTCCAGCAGCGACTCGAAGGTGCGGCGGCCATCCAGACGGTAAATGAATGGCACGCGCCCCGGGTTGGCGCGCTGATGCACGCGCAGCACCAGGTACAGCAACACCCCGGCCGCGGTGGCAACCAGGCTCATCACCAAGGGCAGGTTCAGGCCGTGCCAGACGGCCAAACTGTATTCCGGCATTTTGTCGCCCAGGATGCTTTGCGCCGCGGTCGCCAGGAACGGGCCGACCGTCAAGCCGGGCAACACCCCCACCAGCAGGCACATGAACACCAGCAGCGCGCTGGGGAACAGCATCCAGCGCGGCGGTTCGTGCGGGGCGCGCGGCAGGTCGGTAGCCGGCGGGCCGAAAAAGACCTGCAGGATGAAACGCAACGAGTAGGCCACGCTGAAGGCGCCCGCAATCGTGGCCATCAGCGGCAGGCCGATCTGGGTCAGGCGGTCGCCGCTGACAAAGGTGGTCTCGGCGAAGAACATCTCTTTGGACAGGAAGCCGTTCAACAGCGGCACCCCCGCCATCGAAGCCGCCGCCACCATCGCCAGCGTGGCGGTGATCGGCATGGCCTTGTACAGGCCGGACAGCCGGCTCAGGTCGCGAGTGCCGGTTTCGTGGTCGACGACGCCCGCGGCCATGAACAGCGACGCCTTGAAGGTGGCGTGGTTGATCATGTGGAAGATGGCGGCCACTAGCGCCAGTTCGCTGTTCAACCCCAGCAGCAACGTGATGAGACCCAGATGGCTGATCGTGGAATAGGCCAGCACCCCCTTCATGTCTTGCTGGAAGATGGCGGCATACGCGCCCAATACCAGCGTGATCAGCCCTGCGCCGCCAATGACCCAGAACCATTCGTCGGTTCCCGAAAGCACCGGCCAGAAACGCGCCAGCAGGAATACCCCGGCCTTCACCATCGTGGCCGAGTGCAGGTAGGCGGACACCGGCGTGGGCGCCGCCATGGCGTTGGGCAGCCAAAAATGGAATGGGAATTGCGCGCTTTTGGTCAGGGCGCCAAGCGCCACCAGCACCAGCACGGCCGGATACCAGGGATCGGCCCGCACGAGGTCGCCCGCCGCCAAGACGCGGTCCATGTCGTAGCTGCCGACGATATGGCCAAGAATCAGCACCCCGGCCAGCAGGCAAAGCCCGCCCGCGCCGGTCACCGTCAGCGCCATGCGCGCGCCACGGCGCGCATCCAGGCGGTGATGCCAATAAGCGATCAGCATGAACGACGCCAGGCTGGTCATTTCCCAGAACATGACCAATTGGATGAGGTTGCCCGACAGCACCACACCCAGCATGGCGGCCATGAACGCCTGGAAAAATGAGAAAAAGCGCGGCACCGGGTCTTCCGGCGACATGTAATAGCGCGCATACAAGACCACCAGCGCGCCCATGCCGGAGACGATCAACGCGAACAACCAGGCGTAGCCGTCCATGCGCAGGGTGAATTGCAGACCCAGGGCGGGCGCCCACGGCATGTCGAACCGGACCACGCCGCCATTGGCGACTTCCGGGTACAGGCTGGCAATCAGAACCACACAGGCCAGGGCGATCAGGCCGGCCAACCACGCCTCGGCATTACGGGCGTTGGAGGGCAGCAGCGCGGCGCACAGGCTGCCGGCAAACGGCAGAGCGAGGATCAGGATCAGCGACATGGCGTTCCGAGAATGTCCGGGCCCCCTCCCGCTGGCACATGGCGGCGAGAGACGAAACAGACCGGGGATTGAAAAACGGACGGAACCCTGGCCCGGTGCGTCGCTGCACTACACGTTGCCCCGCGGGGACATCAACCAACGCCCATTGAACGGCGCAGATGGAAACAAACGCAATAGCTTTCTTGCAAGACCGGCCAAGAATCTCATCCGAAAAATATCAGATTCTTGTAAGTTATGCAGAGATTTATGCATGTACCCGTCTAATGACAGCATGATGACTGCGCAATGATTGCGCAATGACAGGGAATGGACGGACGTTCATCTTGTTGTCAGACATGACATTTTCGTCTATCTGACGCGTTCTTCGGACAGCCGCCCGTCACCTGAAAAATATTTTCCGCGTGGGGCAGGGAGAATCCTGAGTTGACCGTAGGGGGATTCCTGTGTGGAATGGCGCCCACGAAGCGTCGGCTAGGCCTGCATCCCGGCAAAGCGCGCTTCACCGACGCCGGCCCAAGAAGCCGGCCGGCTCGGAACAACAAAATATGGAGAAGACTCTTGACCGTGCTGTCTCATGCCAAGGCCATTCTGGCCGCCGCCATCGCAGGCGTCTGCTTTAGTTCCGGCGCCCAGGCCGCCGACCCCTACCCCAACAAGCCCATCCGCCTGATCGTCCCCTTCGCCGCCGGCGGCACGACCGACATCGTGGCCCGCATCGTGGCTGAAGGCCTGGGCCGAGAGCTGGGCCAGGCCGTCGTGGTGGAAAACCGCGGCGGCGGCGGCGGCTCGATCGGCGCCGATGCGTTGGTGCGCTCGGCGCCCGACGGCTACACGCTGGGCGTGGCCACGGTCAGCACCATGGCGACGAATCCGGCCACCAACCCGAAGAACCCCTACAACCCGATCAAGGACTTCACGCCGATCACCAACCTGGTGAACGTGCCGAACGTGCTGACGGTCAACCCGGCCGTACCCGCCAAGACGCTGGCGGAGTTCATCACGCTGCTGAAGGCCAACCCTGGCAAGTACAGCTACGCGTCGTCCGGCGCGGGCGGCATCGGCCACCTGGACGGTGAATTGTTCAAGTCGCTGACCAAGACCGACATGGTCCACGTCCCGTACCGCGGGTCGGGCCCGGCCCTGAACGACGTGATTGCCGGCCAGGTCAACGCCCAGTTCGACAACCTGCCCTCGTCCATGCCCCACATCCAGGCCGGCAAGCTGCGGGCCTTGGCCGTGGCCGCGCCGAAGCGCCTGCCCGCCCTGCCGGACGTCCCGACCTTCAAGGAAGGCGGCCTGCCCGAAATGGACAACATGGCCTGGTACGGACTGGTGGCGCCCGCCGGCACGCCGCAAGCCGTGGTCGATCGCGTCCACGACGCCGCCGTCAAGGCGCTGAAAGACCCGAAGATCGTCAAGCGCCTGGCGGATGGCGGTTCGTTGGTGGACGGCAACACGCCCGCCGAGTACGCCGCACAGATCAAGCGGGAACTGGAGCTGCGCCAGCGCATCGCCAAGGAACGCAACATCGTGTCGACGAACTGATTCAGACCTTGGGCAAGGCTGCGCCTTCAAACGGGCCGGCCTTGCCTACTTGACTAGGATCGCGCGGGTGTTAGCATCTGGCCCCGTGCGATCCGATTTTTCTCCCATCCCCCCCGCTGCCTGCGTCCTTTGCGCCCTGCGCTCGACTCTGTTGAGCTCGCAGGAAGTCGCCGCGCGTTCCGCTTACGCGCGCTCCAAGCCCGGCTAATCGCCCGGCGCTTCCGCTTTTCCCCCTCTCCTGTTCCGACTCGCCGCCGGTGGCCTGCGCACATCCCGCGCAGGCGCCGCCCGTCCGAGCTGGCGAACGCCCTGCCGCGTGGCCGGGTGTCCGCGCCCGACCCTTCGCCGCCCGCCCTAGCCGCCGGCGGCCGTGCCACGCAACGATCACGCCTTAAGCGCCATGCAACTTACCAAGAAATTCGTCAAAGCCAAGAACCCTTGCGCGGGCGGCTACAAATGGTTCATCCGCGACCACAACGGACAGGGGGACTACCAGGCCGTGCTTGACGCGCTGGTGGCCGACGGCCGCGTCAGCGACGCTTGCTGGCTGCTGGATCAATTCGGCCCCACCGACGCCGTGCTGAAACTGGACGCCGTCGATGCCAATGCCATCGTGTTCGCCGGGACGCTGGAAGTCCGCATGGGCATCACCGTGGACAGCGTCGTGCGAGCGGGCCGCAGCATCGTCACCGGCGGCGGCATCCGGGCAGGCGAAACGATCATGGCCGGCGAGAACATTACTGCGGCCGCCAATATCGCCAGCGGCGGCAACCTGCGCGCGGGCGGCGACATTTCGGCCGACTGGGGCATCGAAGCCGCCACCCGCCTGGACTGCACGGGCAACGTGCGCGCCAAGTGGGACATCTGCGCCGGCCAGGATCTGGCCGTCACGGGCCACCTGCATGCCGGCCAGGACGTGCAGACACAAGGCGCCATCAAATGCGGCCAAGGCATCAAGGCCGGCGGCGACGTGCGGGCAGACAAAGAAATCAATGCCGCCTGCGGCATCCAGGCCGGCGGCTCGATCCAGTGCGGCGATCATCTGGCGTCGGGCTGGGGCATGATTGCCGGCGGCGACATCCGCGCCGATGGCTCGATCCGCGCCGGCGAAGGCGTGCAGGCCGATGGCGCCATTCAGGCCGGCGACGGCCACGGCGTCTACGCGGGGCTGAGCGTCCGGCTGGACGCCTGGCCCGTCTGCGCCCGCGTATCCGCGCGGACGCGTCCCGCCCAACTTGTCAGTGGTCACTGGGTGGGGCAGGACGGGGCCGAAGACGGCGACGCGGCGCCTGGCGCTACGCGGCCGGCTTGGCAGTCGGCGGCTTATCCCGCGCTGGTTTGACGGCCGCCGCCGGATAGCGCAACACCAGCATCAGGCCAAGCAGTATCGCCCCCATGCCCGCCAGGCTAAGCATGGACAGACGGTTGCCCAGGATCAGGTAGTCCAGCGCCGCCGTGCCGGCCGGCACCAGGTAGAACAGGCTGGTGACGTTAACGAGGTTGCCGGCCTGGATCATGCGGTAGAACAGCAGCGTCGCCCCCACCGAGATCACAAGCCCCATCCAGACCAAAGGCAGAACGAACCCCACGGCCCAGTCGGCTCGGATCGGTTGGAACGGCACGAACAGCAGGCATAGCGCCAGGCTGACTGCGTACTGCAGCGGCATCACGTCCATGGGCGCCTGTTTCACGCGCTTTTGCAGGATGGCGCCCGCGGTCATGCTGGCCAGCGCGGCAAAGGCGAATGCCATGCCCGCCACGGAGAAGCGCGCCATGCCGATGCTTTGGTACACCACCATCACCAGGCCGCACAGCGCCAGGAACAACCCGGCCAGCCGCGCGGGCGAATAACGCCGTTCCATCAACGCCAGCGTCAGGATGGGCTGCGCGCCGAGCAACGTGGCCAGCACCCCAGGCGTAATGCCGTGGTCAAGCGCCAGCAGATAGCAGATGGAATAGCCGCCGATCAGCAGCAGCCCCGTCAGCGCCACGGTCAGCCGCGTGGCCGGTGCGGGCAGCCAGCGTTTGCGCCACAGGCAGATCGCCAGCAGCACGGTCAGGGCCAGGATGAAGCGCAGCAGCAGGAAGCCGAACGCCGAGGCGTGCGACAGCCCCCATTTGGCGAAGATAGCGCCGCCGCTCCACAGCAGCACGAACAAGGTAGTGGAACCGTAGGCGGTCCACGTGGATCGATCAAAAGACATGAGTTTCACCTGTCAGGGTATGAACAGGCTCCCGCCCTGCGCGCGCAGGCCGTTGGCGGCGAACGTGCGCAAATCAGCCGAACATGACGGACGCGATGCGCGTCAACCGGTCAGGCGGACTGAGAAGGGAAAAGGGACGGGAGCGTCGGTTTGGCGGTTAGCCGAACACGACCGCCGAAGGCGGGTAGGCGCCCGAGACACCGCCGGAAGGCGGCGAGACAGGCGGCGATACCCCAGCCGAAACGACGGCGGAGATGACAGGGGAAACAACTGGAGAGATGAAACCGGCATGCCCGGAACGCCCGCGCGCACGACGGCCGGCTGCGGAGGCAGCGGCGCAAGAATCGGCGAAGGGCATGGAATGAGGCATTTGCGTAGCCTATCGTTCTGCCCTTGCCTCGTCAAGCGGATCAGGCCAGGTCTCAGGCCCCGCCGATCCGCCGCTGCTCGACCCCCATGTCCCGCCATGCGTCGCCGTGGCAGGTGAACATCAGGATCTGGTGACGCGTGGCGGCATCGAACAGCGCCCGCTTCATGAAATCGCGCCGCGCATCGTCGGTGTGGACAAGCGCGTCGTCCAGCACCAGCAGCGTGGGCCGCCCGGCTTCGCGCAGCAGGTCGGCATAAGCAAACCGGGCGAGGATGCCCAGTTGCTCACGCGTGCCGAAGCTCAACGCTTCAAGCAGGTCTTCGCCGTCGCCGCGGCGCAACGCAGTGGGCAGCAGCGCATCGTCCAGGCGCAACGCGGCCTCGGGAAACAGCAAGGCCAGATAATGGTTCAAGCGCCGCGCCAAGGGCGCCTGCAGCCGTTGCGTGGCGGCGGCGCGCTTATCGGTCAGCAAAGTCAACAACAGGTCCAGCGCGGCCGCGCGGCGCGTGAAATCATCGCGGCGGCGTGTCAACCGTTCGCACGCCGCGGCGGATTCGGACAACCGTTCGCCCAAGCCTTGAGCGCCCGCCTGGTCCAGCTTGCCTTGCAGCTGCAGGATCTCGCCGTGCCGCTTGTGCTGCGCATCGCGTTCGATGGCCGCTGACTTCTCATAGCGCTGAACGTCTTGCTCGACCAGTTCGGGACGATGCGCGGCCAACGCCGCCTGTGCCTCGCGCACGCGGCGATCCAGCTCGTCGTGGCCGCTACGTACTTCGGCCAGCCGGCCCGCGCGCGCCTGCCGTTGCACGGCACGCTCGGGCGATTGCAATTCGGCGCCACGCGCCGCCGCCTGGCCCTCCAGCAGTTGCGCGCGGGCGCTGTCCGCGTCCAGTGCCCGCTGGGCGGCCGCCAGCGACGCGTCGGCCTGCGCGGCCACCGCCTCGGCTTCGCGCAGCGCTTGCACCGCTGCGGGCAAGTCGTCTTGATCCGGCGCCGTGCCCGTCACTGGCGGCAGCTTGGCCAGGCGTTCCTGCAAAGGCACGCGCCGGGCCAACGCGTCGTCGCGCTGCCCGCGCAGCACATCCACGCCCTTGGGCGCATGGATGGCCAGCGTCTTGCGCATGCCGTCCAGTTCGCGCTGCAATGCCGTAAAGCGGGCGTGGCGCTGTTCGGCATCGGCCAATGCCGCGACGCCCAGCCGCTCCAGCAAGGCGGCCCACGCCGCCTGCACGCCAGCAAGTTCGCGTTGCAGCGCCGGCAAGTCCTGCCCGCCCGGCTCGATGCGAAAACGCCCAACGCCCGGCAGGTCCAGTTCGGCGGCGGACGTCAACAGAACCTGGTCCGCCCCGGCCAGCGGGCGCCCGTCCAGCGTGGCCGCCCGCCCCGCTTCCAGCTGGTACGACAGCCGCGTGGCGATGGCTTGCTGGCGGAGTTGCAGGTTGGCCAGTTCACGCTCGCTTTTGCGCAGCGCATCGATGTCCGCATCCGCGATTTCGATGCGCAGGGCTTCCGCCTTCAGCGTCGAGCCCTGTTCGATTAGCGTGGTGACGGCTTTCAGCGCGTCGTCCAACCGCTGGACTTCGGCATTCAGTTGCGCCAGTTGGCGCTCCAGGTCGCCGCGGTCGGCCACGGCTTGGGCAGCGGCCACGCGCAGGCGGGCCGCGTCGACCGCAGCCACGTGGGTTTCGCGCTGGTCCCGGGCGCGGGCCAGCGGGGCTTGCGCCGCGTCGACCCGGGCACGGGCCGCCTGGGCTTCTTGAACCAGCGCTTGGTAATCGGCGTCGTCCTGCTGGTCGCGCCGTACCTGATCTTGCAACAGGGCCAGGGTTTGCGCGGCCTGGCTTTGCTCGCGCCGCAAGCCCTCGAAGGCTTCGCGTTCCTTCGCCAACGCGGCCAGCCGGGCCCGGGCCTCGACGGCCTTGGTCTCGAAGTCCTTCCAGGGTTGATCGGTTTGCGCGCGTTCGTGGTCGCGGCGCAATTCCGCCAGACGGTCCACATCGGTATTGAGCTGGGCCATGGCCTGCGCGCAGTCGTCCCGTTCGGCGATGGCACGCGCCAAGGCGTCCTCGGCATCCTTGTAGGCGCCCTTGGGACGGCCATTACGGGCATCCAGCAAGGCAGCGCGCTCGGAGGACACCCGCTCGAACAGCCGGTCGCCGTCGCTGGCCGCGAGTTCGCCGGATAGTTGTGTGAGGGCTTCGCGCAGATGGGGGCCCGCATGGCCGGCGGCCTCTTGCAGATTGTGCCCATCACCCTGCTGGATCCACAGCAGGCCAGGAATGCCGGCCAGATCGGGCTTGCTTTGGCCGCGCCCCGGCAGTTCGAAGCCCAGCAAGGCGGCCAGCGCATTTTCGGCTTCCTCGCCGTCCAGCCGTTGCGCGCCGTCATCGATCAGCAGTTCGCAACGGGCGCGCGACAGGAATTGTTTTTTCAACACATAGGAATGATCCGCGTGCGTGAATGCCAGTTCGACGGAGGGCCGTGCGCCGGATTCCCCACGCGGGGCCAAGTCGGCGACCTTGCTGGTGCTGTAGCGTTCCAGGAACGCGGCGCGGATGGCGGAGGCCACCGTGCTCTTGCCGGCTTCATTGGCGCCGACAAACAGGTTCAAGCCGTCTTGCAGGCCGTCCAGCACCATCGGCTGGCGAAATTTTCGGAACTCTTCAAGTGCGATACGCGAGAGCTTCATTTGGCAGCCCCTTGCGCGGCGCTTTCGCGCTGGAACCGCAACAGCAGCCGCAACGCTTCGCCCGCTACCGCGGATTGCGCGGGATCGGCCTGCAAGGCCTGCAACTGGGCCGCGACGTCGCCGACGTAACCGCTAGCCCCCAGCTCGGCCAAATCGGCCAAATCCGGTTCCAGCCGCAAGCCAGACAGATCGGGCAGCAGCGCCCGTACTTGCGCGGCGGCCTGATCCACGGCGCGTTGCAGCGCGTCCCATGTTTCCAGGTTGACGTGCCCCTGCACGTCCAGGCGCAGCACGTCTTCGGCGCGCAGCGCCGCCAGCCGTTCCGCCAACGCCTGCGCGTCGGTCGGCAGACTGACGGTTTCCGTCCAGGCGGACCAGCGGTACTTGCCCGTGGCCACGCGTTCGACCACGGGCTCGGCGCCCGGGCCGTCGATGCGCACATCCAGCACGTAGCCGGGTTCATTGCCACGAAAACGGTCTTGTTCCGGTGTGCCGGCATACCAGGTGCGCGCGTCGATGGACAGGCAGCCATGCCAGTCGCCCAGCGCCAGGTAGTCCAACCCTGCACGTGCCGCGCGGTCGGGCGCGATGGGGTTGGTGGCGTCGATGGTGTCGGGCAGGCGGCCCGCGACGCTGCCATGGGCCAGGCCAACGCGCACGCGGCCAGCGGCGGTCTCAAGCGTGTCGAAAGCCTGCGTCACGTCGTCATAGGTGTGGCGCTGCGTGAGCGGCGCGGCCAGCACCGCCAGGTTGATGGCGGGCAAGTCCACGACGTGGGTGCGCAACGGCACCTGCACATTGGCGGGAATACAGCCCAGCTGCATCGCGCGGCTCCAGACGCTATCGGCCAACGCGGCATCGTGGTTGCCGGCGATCATTACCCAGGGGCCGGCGTAAGCCGCCATGGCGGCAAACAGCCGGCGGATCGTGCGGTCGGACACGCCTTGCGTATCGAACACGTCGCCGGCCACCAGCACGGCGTCCACGCCGCGTTCGGCGGCAAGCGCCGCAATGCGCGCCACGACGTCAAAACGCGCCTCGGCCAGCAACGCGGCGTCGTCGGTTTCGAATTGGCCGTACTGACGGCCGATCTGCCAATCGGCAGTGTGCAGGAAATGGATCATGGGCCGATTTTGGCACAAGCCGCCAGGTTCAAAACAAACAACGGCCCTGCCCGCATGTTGCGCAGGAAGGGCCGTTGCGGGCATGGCTTTGGGCCGATGCCCGATAAGGGGCGCGGCAGTACCGGATCAGGCTCGGTTGCCGTCCAGCACCAGCGGCGTGCGGGACGATCCGCGGCGCTCATAGCGCGACAGCCCCAGCCCATCGGTGCGGATTTCCGGGCGCTGGCCCATGACCTGATCGGCCACCAGCTTGCCGGAACCGCACGCCATGGTCCAACCCAGCGTGCCGTGACCGGTGTTCAGGAAAAGGTTGCCGTAGCGGGTCGGGCCGACGACCGGTGTGCTGTCCGGCGTCATCGGGCGCAAGCCCGTCCAGAACTCGGCCTGGGCAACATGGCCGCTATCCGGGAACAGGTCATTGACCACCAATTCCAGCGTCTTCCTGCGTGCGTCCTTCAGACGCAGGTCGAAGCCCGACAGTTCGGCCATGCCGCCCACGCGGATGCGCTCGTCGAAACGCGTCACGGCGATCTTGTAGGTTTCGTCCAGGATCGTCGATACCGGCGCGGCGGCCTCGTCCTTCAGCGGAATGGTCAACGAATAGCCCTTCACCGGGTACACCGGCAGATCCAGGCCTAGCGGTTCCAGGAAGCCCCGGGTGTAACTGCCGAAGGCGGCCACGTAGCGGTCGGCCGTCAGGATGTCGCCGGCCACGCGCACGCCGCTGACCTGGCCGCCCTCGATGTTCAAGCCGGACACGGTCTGGTTGTAGCGGAAGTCCACCCCCAGCGCCGCGGCCATCTCGGCCAGGCGGGCCGTGAACAGGCGGCAGTCGCCGGTTTCGTCGTTCGGCAGGCGCAAGCCGCCAGCCAGCTTGTGGATCGAGCGCGCCAGGGCGGGCTCGGCCGTCACCAGGCGGTTGCGGTCCAGCAGTTCGTAAGGCACGCCCACTTCTTCCAGCACGGCAATGTCACGGCGGGCGGCTTCCAGCTGGGCGTCGGTACGGAACAACTGCAACGTGCCGCGCGTGCGCTCTTCATAGTGGATGCCCGTGGACGCGCGGAGTTCGCGCAGGCAATCGCGGCTGTATTCGGCCAGGCGCAGCATGCGTTCCTTGTTGACCGAATAGCGGTCGGCCGAGCAGTTGGCCAGCATCGCCGCCATCCACTTCAGCTGGTACAGGCTGCCGTCCAGCCGGATCGCCAGGGGCGCGTGTTTCTGGAATAGCCACTTGATGGCCTTTAGCGGGATGCCGGGCGCGGCCCAGGGCGTGGAATAGCCCGGCGACACCTGGCCAGCATTCGCGTAGCTGGTCTCCTGGGCGGCGGCCGGCTGGCGGTCCAGGACCGTCACCCGGGCGCCCTGACGGGCCAGATAGTATGCGGTCGTGGTGCCAATAACGCCGCTGCCGAGGACGATGACATGCATGATTCTTTCCGTATTTGGATTTACGCAGGATTTTCGGTAGTCTAAGAGCCTCCTGGCAGTGAAAAGCACTGATTATTATTATTCGCCAGTGCTTTTCTCGGGCGCACCCCTGTTTTTTGATCGCCAAAAGTGAAATGCGCGACCTAGACCGAATCGACCTGAAAATCCTGGATATCCTGCAGCGCGAAGGCCGCATTTCGGTCACCGAATTGGCCGAGCGGGTGAGCCTGTCCGCCACCCCCTGCTCGGACCGCATCAAACGCATGGAGCGCGAAGGCGTCATCACGGGTTACCATGCGCGCGTCAACCCGGCCGCGTTGGGCAAAAACCTGCTTGTCTTCCTGGAAATCAAGTTGTCGGCCAAATCCGGGGATGTCTTCGACAAGGTCAAGAAAGAGCTGCTGTATGTGCCCGAAGTCATGGAGTGCCATCTGGTTTCGGGCGACTTCGACTATCTGGTGAAGGCGCGTCTGACGGAAATGAACGAATACCGCCGCCTGCTGGGCGAAATCCTCAAACGACTGCCCGCCTCCGCGGAATCGCGCAGCTACGTGGTCATGGAGGAAATCAAGGAAACCCTGTACCTGCCCGTCGACCGATAGGCGGTGCATGGCGGGTTCCGTGCCCAGGATAGCCCCGGCAAGATGCGGTTTATTACCGAATCCGCGCGCGCCGGCTGCTATGCTGGCGGCCCTCCGACCCGCGCCGGCAAGCCTGGTCAGACCCTAATTCTTTACGACTGCTTATGAATCGTCTCTATAAATACTTCTTCCGCGGCCTGATCACCGTCCTGCCGCTGGCCTTGACCCTGTATCTGCTGTACATCTTCCTGGCCTGGACGGAAGCCGTAGCGCTGACCTTCTTGCGCCCCTTCATCGGCGGCTTCTACGTGCCGGGCATGGGTCTGGCGCTGGGCATCCTGGGCATTCTGGCTATTGGCTACCTGGTGTCGAAACAGCGCGTGCAGCGCTTTTTGACCGTGGTTGAAATGCCGTTCACCAACCTGCCGGTGGTCAAGAGCATCTATTCGTCGTTGAAGAGCTTTGCGGACTACTTCTCGCCCAGCTCGAAGAACACCGCGCAGCAGGTCGTGATTTTGCGCGTGCCCGGCCAGCAGCTGGAGCTGGTGGGCCTTGTCACCCGCCGCAGCGTGGAAGGGCTGCCCGAAGGTTTCACCCAGGGCGACCGCGTGGCCGTCTACCTGCCGATGGGCTATATGATCGGCGGCTACACCGTGTTCGTGCCGCAAGACTGGGTGCAACCGATCCAGATGTCGGTCGAAGAAGCCATGCGCTCGTCCCTGATCGCCTGGATGGCGCGCGCGGAAAGCGCCCCGCGCCCCGCTGCCCCCACCGTGCCCGAAGCGCCGCCGGCCACCCCCGACAACACTGGCGGCGGCCCCGCCTGACACGGCCCGACGCCCGGGCCCACGCGCCCCGGCGCTGATCGTTTCCCAAACTGAATCCACGCACGCCCTCCATGCCCATCATCGAATTCACGCTTGCCGACGGCAGCCCCTACATTGAAGTCAATCAACTGCTGAAAGCCACGGGTGTCTGTGATAGCGGCGGCGCCGGCAAGATGATGGTCGCGGACGGCCTGGTCAGCGTGGGCGGCGTCATCGAAACCCGCAAGACCGCCAAGATCCGCGGCGGCCAGATCGTCGCCTGCGGCGATGTCCGCATCGTGGTGCGCGCCGCCGATACGGCCGCCGACAACGCCTGACCCCTGCCCCGCCCGACACCGCAACGCCGCGAGCCGCCATGAAACTCAAGATGTCCCAGAACTCGATCTTCGCCGTCCTGCTGCGTTCGCCGTGGTGGATGAGCGCTGGCGTGGCCGTGCTGCTGTGCGTGGGCGGGTTCGCCGCTCTGCCGCGGGACTTCGCGGCGATGGGCGTCTTTGCGGCGGTGCCGTTCGCGGTCATTTCCATCATGGCCGCCTACAAACAGCTGCGGGCGCCCTCGGACACCCGCGTGCAGGCGGTGGCGGAAGCCGCCGCGGCCATGTCCTGGGCTGATTTCGCCAACACGGTTGAAGCGGGTTTCCAGCGCGACGGTTGCGAGGTGCAGCGCCTGCAGACGCCCGGCGCCGACTTTGCGCTAAGCAAGGACGGCCATGTGGCCATCGTCAGCGCTAAGCGCTGGAAAGCTGCCCGCGTGGGCGTCGATCCGCTACGCGAATTGCAGGCGGCGCGCGAAAAACGCGGCGCCCGCGAAGCGATCTATATCGCCCTGGGCGACGTGTCCGACAACGCGTGGCAGTACGCAAAGTCGCAAGGCGTATCGCTGATGACGGCGCCTGAACTGGCCAAGCTTCTGCGCGACCTGAAAGTCTGATCGCCGCCGGCGGGCGTCACACCACCATCACGGAACTGGCCGCGATCACGCGCCATTGGCCGGACGCCGCGTCCGGCGCCAGGTGCGCATGAATCGAAACATGCCGTTGGCCGGCACGCCGTTATAGCTGCCAGAGATCCGCGCCTGCACCGACACGATGGCGCATTCCGCGCGCGGCAGGATATTCAGTTCAGAGAACTCCAGCCCATGGATCTTCAGCATGCCCGACCGGTGCGCGTCCAGGTCGTCTTCCCGGGTGAAGCTCCAGCCCATATGGTTGGTGTACAGCAGTGCCGGATCCAGCAAACGCTCCAGCGCCTCAACGTCGGAAGCCAGCATAGCCTGGCGCAATTCCTCTTCGGCGGCTTGAATCCGCCCTGCTATCGTTTGGCCCATCGTCTTTGCCTTCGCGGTATATCAACGCCGGCATTCTATTCCGACACCAAGCGTCGTGCTTTGTTGCCAAACTCCCGACCGGCGTTCGCGGGCTTACGATTAAATGCGAGTCCGGCTGCACGGGCCGGTTTCCCTGGACTCGCCGAGAATCTTCCATGACCTACCGTATCCTTGCCGACCTGGTGCTTGTCGCGCACGGCCTCTTCGTCGCCTTTGTCATGTTCGGCGGCTTGTTGGCATTGTGGCGACCCCGCGTCGCATACTGGCACCTGCCGGCGCTGGCCTGGGGCGCCATGGTGATCGGCATGGGGTGGATCTGCCCGCTGACGCCGCTTGAGGTGTCGCTGCGGCAGCATGCCGGCCAGCAGGGATACGCCGGCGGTTTCATTGAACACTATGTGCTGGGCCTGATCTACCCCGAAGGCATCACCCGGACGACGCAGATCGTGCTTGCCGCGCTGCTGATCGTGGGCAATATCGTGGTGTACGCGTTGTGGGCGCGACGTCGCCGACGCGGCGGGCACCGCCGCGATGCGTAACGTCGCCGCGCCTGCTAGAGGCCGCGCGCGATGACCAGCCGCTGGATATCGCTGGTGCCCTCGTAGATCTGGCACACGCGCACATCGCGGTAGATGCGCTCGACCGGAAAGTCCTTCAGATAGCCGTAGCCGCCCAGCGTCTGGATGGCGGCCGAGCAAACCTTTTCGGCCATCTCGGAGGCAAACAGCTTGGCCATCGACGCCTCGGTCAATGCCGGCCTGCCCGCCTCGCGCAATGCCGCGGCATGCAGCACCATCTGGCGCGCCGCGTGGAGCTGGGTCGCCATGTCGGCCAAGCGGAACGAGACGGCCTGGTGTTCCATGATGGGCTTGCCGAAGGCCTGGCGGTCGCGGGCGTAATCGCGCGCGCATTCGAACGCCGCGCGCGCCATGCCCACGGATTGCGACGCGATGCCGATGCGCCCGCCTTCCAGGTTGGACAGCGCGATCTTGTAGCCCTCGCCCTCGGCGCCCAGCCGGTACGCGGCGGGGATGCGCATGTCTTCAAAGGCGATCACGCAGGTGTCCGAGGCGTGCTGGCCCAGCTTGTCCTCCACCCGCAGCACTTGATATCCCGGGGTATCCGTCGGCACGATGAACGCCGAAATGCCGCGCTTGCCGGCGTCAGGGTCCGTCACCGCGAAAACGATCACTGTCTGGCCGCTTTTGCCCGACGTGATGAATTGCTTGGCGCCGTTCAGGATGTAGTCGTCGCCGTCGCGGCGGGCGCGGGTGCGCAGGCTGCTGGCGTCGGACCCCGCCTGCGGTTCCGTCAGCGCGAAACCGCCGATGTGTTCGCCCGTGGCCAGGGGCCGCAGGAACTGCTCTTTTTGCGCATCGGTGCCGAATTTCAGGATGGGCATGCAGGCGACCGAATTGTGCACGCTCATGATGGTGGAACACGCACCATTGCCGGCGGCGATCTCCTCCAATGCCACGGCATACGACACGTAGCCGCTGGCGTTGCCCTCCCATTCTTCTGGCACCAGCATGCCGAAGAAGCCCAGTTGCGCCATCTCGTGGATGGCATCGGCGGGATAATGATGTTCGCGGTCCCAGCGTTCGGCGTTGGGCGCCAGCCGTTCCGCGGCGAAGCGGCGCGCCATTTCCTGAATGCTGAGCTGTTCTTCCGTCAACAACATGCTTTTCGTCTCCTGGGATGCAAGGCGGGCTGACGCGGGATGGGCGCCGCCCGTTTTGTTTTTTGCACGGCCGCAGCGGGTTCGCGGGCGTGGCATGGCATCGAGAATACACCGGCGGTCGGCTTGGGTGACATCCGGAGATCCGCGCATCGCGACATAAGAAACTTGATAAGTTGCTTGAGATCCTGAATTCGAATTATCATGCAACTTAATAAGTATCTTGACTAGCCTGAACAGGAATCTCCCTATGCTTTACGACGCCATCATCGTGGGCGGCAGCTTTGCCGGCCTGTCCGCCGCCATGCAATTGGCCCGCGCCCGCCGGCGCATTCTGGTGATCGACGGCGGCCTGCCCCGAAACCGGTTCGCCACCCACGCACACGGCTTCCTGGGCCAGGACGGCAAACCGCCCCGCGACATCCTGTTGGAAGCACGCGACCAGTTGGCGCAATACCCCACTGTCAAATTCCTGGACGGCCAGGCGGTTGGCGCATGCGAACACGCGGGCCAGTTGCACGTGACGATGGCCGACGGACACGAAGTCCAGGGCAGGCGCCTGATCCTGGCGATCGGTCTGCGCGACGAATTGCCCGCGATGGCCGGGCTGCAGGAACGCTGGGGGCTGACCGTGCTGCATTGCCCCTATTGCCACGGCTATGAAATGGCCGGCCGCCCGCTGGGGGTGCTGGCCGCCCATCCGATGTCCGCGCATCAGGCAATGTTGCTGCCGGACTGGGGACCCACCACGTATTTCACGCAAGCCGAATTCGAGCCCGATGCGGAACAGGCGGCGCGATTGGAAAAGCGCGGCGTGCGCATCGAACGCACGCCCATCGTCGAACTCATGGGCACGGCGCCCGCGCTGGACGCCGTCAAACTCGCCGACGGGCGGCGCATGGCGGTGCACGCGCTGTTCGTGGCCAGCAAGACCCATATGGCCAGCCCCTTGGCGATGCAACTGGGCTGCGCGTTCGACGACGGCCCAATGGGCCCGGTGATCCGCAGCGACGAATTCAGGCAGACGACGGTGCCGGGCGTGTACGCCGCGGGCGACGCTGCCATTCCGATGAGCAACGCGACGCTTGCCAGCGCATCGGGGGTGATGGCGGGCGTGTGCGTGCATCGCTCGCTGGTGATGGAATAGGCGATAGGCAACTTACAGACGGCCAGGACCGTTCTGGTATGAATGTCGCGCGTTGTTGATCCGTGCAGGTAGCGCGATTCGCTCGCGCTACCTGCACCCTGCCGATCAGCAATGGCTTACCCTCGGCAATGACTCACCCCTACCGGACCTTGCCCTCCTTCCAGGCCGCCAGCAGTTTTTCATAAGGGATGGTTTCGCCCTTGGGTTTCTCGTTGGCCAGTTTCTTCCAGGGCGCGTGCTGATCCGACAGCCACTTGCCCGGGTCGCTCTTGGCGTTGAGCTTCGGCGCGCATTGCGCCATGCCTGCCCGTTCCAGGCGCGCCATCACCTGGTCCATTTCGTTGGCCAGGTTGTCCATCGCGGCTTGCGGGGTCTTTTCGCCCGTGACGGCGGTGGCCACGTTCTTCCACCACAGTTGCGCCAGCTTCGGATAGTCCGGCACGTTGTTGCCCGTGGGGGTCCATGCCACGCGGGCGGGGCTGCGGTAGAACTCGATCAGGCCGCCGTAGTTCGCCGCGTTCTTGGTGAAGAAGTCGCTATGGATGTCGCTGTCGCGAATGAACGTCAGGCCGGTGATGGATTTCTTCAAGGACACGGACTTTGACGTGACGAACTGCGCATACAGCCACGCCGCGGCCATCTTGTCGGGATTGGTGGATTTAAAGAACGTCCATGACCCGACGTCCTGGTAGCCGTTCTGCATGCCGTCCTTCCAGTACGGGCCGTAGGGCGACGGGGCCATGCGCCACTTGGGGGTGCCGTCGGCGTTGACGACCGGCAGACCCTTCTTGGTCATGTCGGCGGTAAACGCCGTGTACCAGAAGATCTGCTGGGCGATCTGCCCTTGCGCCGGAACCGGGCCGGATTCCGAGAAGGTCATGCCCATGGCCTGCTGCGGCGAGTACTTCTTCATCCAGTCGATGTACTTCGTCAGCGCATAGACGGCAGCCGGACTGTTGGTGGCGCCCCCCCGCGATACCGACGCGCCCACCGGCGTGCATTTGTCGTCGGCGACGCGGATGCCCCATTCGTCCACCGGCATGCCGTTGGGCAAACCGCGGTCGGCGGCGCCGGCCATGGACAGCCATGCGTCGGTGAAGCGCCAGCCCAGCGATGGGTCCTTCTTGCCATAGTCCATGTGGCCATAGACCTTCTTGCCATCGATTTCCTTGACGTCGTTAGAGAAGAAGTCGGCGATGTCTTCGTAGGCGGACCAGTTGGTGGGCACGCCCAGCTCGTACCCGTACTTGGCTTTGAACTTGTCTTTCAGGTCCTGGCGGGCGAACCAGTCGGCGCGGAACCAGTAGACGTTGGCGAATTGCTGGTCGGGCAACTGGTACAGCTTGCCGTCGGGCGCGGTGGTGAATTTGGTGCCGATGAAATCCTTGATGTCCAGGTT
This sequence comes from Achromobacter marplatensis, assembly GCF_049060505.1. Classification (GTDB taxonomy): domain Bacteria; phylum Pseudomonadota; class Gammaproteobacteria; order Burkholderiales; family Burkholderiaceae_B; genus Achromobacter; species Achromobacter marplatensis_A. Next base: position 283,298 of record NZ_JBMGRB010000009.1, on the reverse strand, counting down.
CGGGTTGGTCCATTCCTTGCCCGCCCCGGCCATGTAATCGGACAACGGCAGGATGGCCCCGTAGCGGTAATGCGTGCCGATCAGGTCCGAGTCCGAGATCCAGCCGTCGTAGATCGACTTGCCCGACTGCATCGAGGTCTGCAGCTTTTCGACGACGTCGCCTTCCTGGATCAAGTCGTGGTTGACCTTGATGCCGGTGATTTCACTGAACGCCTTGGCCAGCGTCTTGGATTCGTACTCGTGCGTGGTGATGGTTTCGGATACGACGCTGATTTCATTGACGCCCTTGGCACGGAGCTTGGCCGCGGCGTCCATGAACCACTTCATTTCCGCCATCTGCTGGTCTTTGGACAACGTCGATGGTTGGAATTCGGAATCCACCCACTTCTTCGCTTCCGGCTCGCCGGCCCATGCCCCTGACGTTCCGATCAGGGCGATAGCGGCCGCCATGGCGTGCATGCGCAATTTCATGACCTGTCTCCTCGAATGGCCTTCCCCATCTATTGCTGCGGACCTCTGGCCGGGGAAGATGCGGGCCCGTAGTCCTTGAACCAAGTGAGGGATCGAAACGCCCCTTCAGCCTTTCCTCATGATGAAGGCCAACAGCAGCATGGACAGCACGAAGCTGATCCACACCGATGGCGGCTCATCCAGCGAAAACCATTCCACGGCCTTTTGCCCAAACCCTAGAAATGCCAGGTTGAGCCAGGCTGCGGCCATCAGACCGATGAACAGCCTGTCGCCCCGGGTGGTGCGCAACGGCAGGAAGCCCTTGCGTTCGACCGTGGGCGACTTCAATTCCCAGACCGTCATGCCCACCAGCATCAGCACGATGCAGGTGAAGAACACGGCGACGGGAGTGGTCCAGACCATCCAGCTGAACATGGGCGTTCCTCCTAGGGTCCCTTGACGCTACACCCGGCCCATCGCGAAGCCCTTCGCGATGTAGTGGCGCACGAACCAGATGACGATGCCGCCGGGCACGATGGTCAGCACGCCGGCCGCCGCCAGCACGCCCCAGTCCATGCCGGACGCCGACACGGTGCGGGTCATGGTGGCAACGATCGGTTTGGCGTTGACGGACGTCAGCGTGCGCGCCAGCAGCAGTTCCACCCAGCTGAACATAAAGCAGAAAAAGGCCGCCACCCCCACGCCCGACTTGATCAGCGGGAGGAAGATCGTCAGGAAAAAACGTGGGAAGGAATAGCCGTCGACATAGGCGGTTTCGTCGATCTCGCGCGGCACGCCGGACATAAAACCTTCCAGGATCCACACGGCCAGCGGCACGTTGAAGACCAGATGCGCCAGCGCCACGGCCAGATGCGTGTCCATCAACCCGAACGAGCTGTACAACTGGAAGAACGGCAGCAGGAACACGGCGGGCGGCGTCATGCGGTTGGTCAGCAGCCAGAAGAACACATGCTTGTCGCCGATGAAGCGGTAGCGCGAAAACGCATAGGCCGCAGGCAGCGCCACGGCCAGCGAGATCACAGTATTGATGACCACGTAGATCAGCGAATTGATGTAGCCCGAATACCAGGCCGGATCCGTGAAGATCGTGCGGTAGTGCTCGACGGTGAAGTCGCGCGGCCACAGGGTCAGGGTGCTGACGATTTCCGTGTTCGTCTTGAACGACATGTTCAACATCCAGTACAGCGGCAGGATGGCGAACACCAGGTACAGGATCAGGAAGGCGGAACGCCACCAGGTCGATTGATCACGCATTGGCACGCTCCTCGTCAACGCCGCCAGCCGTGCCCGCACGTTGCATCCAGTTGTAGAGGATGAAGCACAGCAGCAAGATGATCAGGAAGTAGATAATTGAAAATGCCGCAGCCGGCCCCAGGTCGAACTGGCCCACGGCCTTCTGCGTCAGGTACTGCGACAGGAACGTGGTGGCATTGCCCGGCCCGCCGCCCGTCAGCACGAAAGGTTCGGTGTAGATCATGAAACTGTCCATGAAGCGCAGCAGCACCGCGATCATCAGCACGCCGCGCATCTTGGGCAGCTGGATGTAGCGGAACACGGCCAGGCGCGATGCGCCGTCGATGCGGGCGGCCTGGTAGTAGGCGTCGGGAATGGCCCGCAGGCCCGCATAGCACAGCAGCGCAACCAGCGGCGTCCAGTGCCAGACGTCCATGACAAGCACCGTCACCCAGGCATCCACGTCGTTGCCGGTGTAGTTGTAGTCCACGCCCAGCCACGACAAGGTGGCGCCCAGCAGGCCGATGTCGGTGCGGCCGAACACTTGCCAGATGGTGCCGACGACGTTCCACGGGATCAGCAACGACAGCGCGATGATCACCAGCACGGCCGAGGCGCGCCAGCCGCTGGCCGGCATCGACAGCGCCAGCAGGATGCCTAGCGGGATCTCGATGGCCAGCACCGCCAGCGAAAAGCCGATCTGCCGGAACAAGGCCCCATGCAGCTCCTCGTCTTGCAGGACCGCGGCGAACCATTCCGTACCGACGAAGACGCGGCGTTCGGGGGAAATGATGTCTTGCACCGAATAGTTGACGATGGTCATCAGCGGCAGGATGGCCGAAAACGCCACGCACAGCACCACGGGCAAGACCAGGAACCAGGCCCGGTGATCGATGGGTTTCATGGAATCAGCGCCTCGTCGCGGTAGAAGCAGGTATGCGGGTTAAGCACCGACAGCCAGACCGTGCCGCCGGGCGCGGTCGGCACGACATTGCTGCCCAGCCGGGCCCGCACCGGGACGCCCTCGAAGTCGCCCACCAGCAAGGTATAGGTGCCGACGTCCTGCACCCGGTCCACCCGCACGGGTACCGCGCCGGCCGCGCCGGCATCGGTCACGCGCAGGTATTCGGGGCGCACCCCCAGCTTGACCGGGCCGGCCCCCGCCAGCTTGACGCCCAAGGCTTCGGGCGCGCCGCCGATGCGGCTTTGCCCAACCATCAATGCGCCGTCGCGCCACTGCGCGGGCAGGAAGTTCATGCCGGGAGAGCCGATGAAGTGGCCGACGAACGTGTGGGCGGGCCGTTCGAACAGGTCGTCCGCGCTGCCCACCTGTACGGCGCGTCCGCGCGCCATCACCATGACCTGGTCCGCGAAGGTCAACGCTTCGGTCTGGTCGTGGGTCACGTAGATCAGCGTCAAGTTGAATTCGTGGTGGATTTCCTTGAGCTTGCGCCGCAGTTCCCATTTCAGCTGTGGGTCGATGACGGTCAGCGGCTCGTCGAACAAGATGGCCGACACGTCGCTGCGAACCAGGCCGCGGCCCAATGAAATCTTCTGCTTGGCGTCGGCCGTCAAACCGCTGGCACGGCGGTCCAGCACGGCTGACATTTCGAGCATTTCGGCGATACGGCCCACGCGTTCGCGGATGCGGTCCGGCGCGATGCCACGGTTGCGCAGCGGAAACGCCAGGTTTTCCGCCACCGTCATCGTGTCGTACACGACGGGAAACTGGAACACCTGGGCAATGTTGCGCGCCTGCGGGGTCTTGGCCGTGACGTCCTGCCCGTCGAACAAGATCCGGCCATGCGATGGCCGCAGCAAGCCCGACACGCAATTCAGCAAGGTGGTCTTGCCGCAGCCGGACGGCCCCAGCAAGGCATAGGCGCCGCCGTCGCGGAACGTGAACTTCAGCGGCAGCAGCGCGTAGTCCTCGTCGGTCTTGGGGTCGGCCACGTAGGAGTGCGACAGGTCCAGTTCGATTTGCGCCATCAGGCTGCCTCCCCCGCGCCAGCAGGTTGCCCAGGCGCGGCCAGCAGCGCGCCATCGGCGCCAAAGGCATAGGTCTGCGCCGGGTCGAAATACAGCTCGACGCGCTGGTCCAGCGTGTACCGGTGCACCCCGGGCAACTGCGCAACGACGTTGCCCGCCGCCGTTTCGGCGTGGACGAAGGTGTCCGACCCGGATATCTCAGCCAACTTCACCACGCCAGCCAAGCCGATGTGGCCCGGACGGGGCGCAACGTCCAGCGCCCCGGCGCGCAGGCCCGCAGTCAGGTCCGCGCCCGTGCCCGGCGGCAAGTGGCGCGCCACCGCCATCTGGCCTTCCAGGACGAAGCCCGCGTCCGTGCGGCGCGCGGCGAACAGGTTCATGGGCGGATCGCTGAACGCGCGTGCCACCCGGATCGAATTGGGCCGGTGAAAGACCTCTGCGGTGGGGCCGTATTGCAGCAGTTCGCCCGCATCCAGCACCGCCGTGTGGCCACCCAGCAACAGCGCTTCACCCGGCTCGGTGGTGGCATACACCACGGTGGAGCGCCCTTCGGCGAACAGTTCGGACAGTTCTTCGCGCAATTCTTCGCGCAGCTTGTAGTCCAGGTTGACCAACGGCTCGTCCAGCAGGATCAGCGGCGCGTCCTTGACCAGGGCCCGGGCCAGCGCCACGCGCTGCTGCTGCCCGCCGGACAGTTCCGACGGGTAGCGTTGCAGCAGATGGTCGATATGCAGGCGCGCCGCCATGGCGCGGACCTTTTCGCCGATGTCGCGGTCCCCGCGCAGTTTCAACGGGGACGCAATGTTGTCGTACACCGACATGGACGGGTAGTTGATGAACTGCTGGTAGACCATCGCGACATTGCGCTGGCGCACCGGCACGCCGGTCACGTCGGCGCCGTCGACCCGCACGCGGCCCTCGGTCGGGCGATCCAGCCCCGCCATGATGCGCATCAGCGACGTCTTGCCGGCCAGGGTCGCCCCCAGCAGTACCGTCATGGCGCCCGGAACCGGGGCCAGGCTCATGGGAGTCAGGTGCGTCTGCGAGCCGGCCCGCAAACCAATCCTGTCCAAGGTCAGCTGCATCTAGTCTCCTCTACCTACTTATATGTCCCTATTTTTCACATGGACTTCGGTATTCGGTACAGCGCCCTGCCCGTGCGCGAATGCGCGCAACAGGATGAGCATACTCTTTCAGATGGCTTTCGTTTTTTGTGCGTTTTACTCAAGAAGCGAACAAAAAACAATCTTGCAGTGCGGCATTATTTTTCGCTTTTGTTGTTTTATCATTCGTCCATGACACTGAATCCACGACAAAGCGCTTTGATCGAAATGGTGCGGGCCCAGGGCTCGGCATCGATCGAAGAGCTTGCCAAACGCTTTGACGTCACGCTGCAGACCGTGCGGCGCGACGTGAACATCCTTTCCGAAGCCGGCCTGCTGTCGCGCTTTCATGGCGGCGTGCGGATCGAAGCCTCGACCATCGAGAACATCGCCTACCGCAAGCGCCAGGGCCTGCATGCAGCCGGCAAGCAGCGCATCGCCGAAGCCGTGGCCCGCGCCGTGCCCGACGGCTGTTCGCTGATCCTGAACATCGGCACCACCACCGAGGCCATCGCACGCGCCCTGCTGCGCCACCGCGGCTTGCGCGTCATTACGAACAATCTGCACGTGGCGGACATCCTGTCCGATAACCCCGACTGCGAAGTCATCGTCGCGGGCGGCGTGGTGCGTTCGCGCGACCGCGGCATCGTCGGCGAAGCCACCATGGACTTCATCCGGCAGTTCAAGGTGGATATCGGACTGATCGGCATTTCGGGCATCGAAGCCGACGGCACGCTGCGCGACTACGACTTCCGCGAGGTGCGCGTGGCGCGAACCATCATCGAGCAGTCGCGCGAAGTCTGGCTGGCGGCCGACAGCAGCAAATTCAAACGCCAGGCCATGGTGGAACTGGCGCACATTTCGCAAATCGACCGCTTCTTCACCGACGCGCATCCGCAAGAGCCGCTGGCGCAAGTGCTGCTGGATTCCGGCGTGCGCTGCGAAGTGGCGGCGGCGCCGAACGCGGCGGCCGGGGGGCCGGCAGCCGCGGCATCGGGTGGCGCCACGGCCTCCACGAACCCTGCGGCACCCCACGCCTGAACCGGCGCGCCGGCCCCGTCCCTACCGCCCGCCTCCGACCGCCCGCACACGACAACCACGCTTTTACCTGGCGGCCCCGCCGCAACGACTTATGAACCAACCGCTCGCCAACGTCACTCCGCCCGACCGCAACCGCCTGTTGGCCACCTTGGACAACACGCCTTCCTGGGACGTCATCGTCATCGGCGGCGGCGCGACGGGCCTGGGCACCGCCGTCGATGCCGCCTCGCGCGGTTACCGCACGCTGTTGATCGAAGGCGCCGATTTTGCCAAGGGCACCTCCAGCAAGGCCACCAAGCTGGTGCACGGCGGCGTGCGCTATCTGGCCCAAGGCAACGTCAGCCTGGTGCGCGAAGCGCTGCATGAACGCGGCCTGCTCAACCGCAACGCGCCGCACCTGGTGTGGCCGCTGGGTTTCGTGGTGCCCGCGTACAACTGGATTGACCAGCCCTTCTACGGCATCGGCTTGAAGATGTACGACATGCTGGCCGGCAAGCTGAACCTGGCGCCTAGCCGCTGGCTGTCGCGCCGTGACACGCTGGCCAACGCGCCGACCTTGGCGGAAAGCGTCAATGGCCGCGGCCTGAAGGGCGGCGTGCTGTATTACGACGGCCAGTTCGACGACGCACGTTTGGCCATGAGCCTGATGCGCACGCTCTTCGACCTGGGCGGCACGGCGGTGAACTACGTGCGCGCCACGGGCCTGACCACCAGCAATGGCAAGGTTGACGGCGTAACGGCGCAAGACGTGATTGGCGGCGCCAGCTTCACGCTGCGGGCCCGTTGCGTGATCAATGCCACCGGCGTCTGGGTGGATGCCGTGCGCCGCATGGAAGACAAGAATGCGCCGACCATGGTCGCGCCCAGCCAGGGCGTGCACCTGACCTTGCCGCGCGACTTCCTGCCCGGCAATCGCGCCATCCTGATTCCCAAGACCGATGACGGCCGCGTGCTGTTCGTCGTGCCATGGAATGGCCACACCATCGTGGGCACGACCGACACGCCGCGCGACGACCTGCCGCTGGATCCCGAAGCCGGCGCCCAGGACGTGGACTTCATTCTGGGCACGGCGGCGCGCTACCTCAGCCGCAAGCCCACGCGCGACGACGTCACCAGCGTCTGGGCGGGCCTGCGCCCGCTAGTCAAGGCCACCGGCGAGGCGTCGACCAAGCAGTTGTCCCGCGAACACACCATCCTGGTGTCCAACGCCGGGTTGGTGACGGTGACGGGCGGCAAATGGACGACGTACCGGCGCATGGCGCAGGACGTGGTGGACACTGCCATCCAGCACCAGTTGCTGACGCAAGCCACCTGCCGCACCGAATCGTTGCCGCTGCACGGCGCCTCTGGCCTGGCGCCTTCGCAGGAACACGCCGGCACGCCCGACAGCTACTACGGTAGCGATCTGGCCATCCTGAAGGCGCTGCCCGGCGCGGACCGCATGCTGGTCAACGCCAGCGGGCTGTCCGAAGCGCATGTGCGTTTCGCCGCGCGTTTCGAATTGGCGCGCAGCGCCGAAGACGTGCTGGCCCGCCGCAACCGCGCGCTGTTCCTGGACAGCGAGGCCGCGATGCTGGCCGCGCCGGAAGTGGCGCGCATCCTGGCCGAAGAACTGGGCCACGACGCCGCCTGGCAGCAGCGGACGCTGCAGAGCCTGGCCGTGGTCGCGGCCAACTACCGGCTAACGTAAATGGCTCGGCTGTAAATGGCTCGGCGGGTTGGGGACTCGGCGCCGGATGCCGGTGCCGGCAACGGGTGTCTGGAGTTCCCTCGCCAGCAAGCCACCAGGCGACGGTCGTGTTGTGGCTGGATCCTGCCAAGAAATTGGCGCTGCTTGATGGGTTGCGCGCGCTGGATAGTTGGGTTCTTGGTTAGGGATTTTCGCGCTTCACCCATCCTACGGGACGCGCAAGGGGCTTTTCAATATCATCGCTTCGAACAGCCGCAGCAGGTCCGGATCGCACTTGGATCCGGCCTCGCGGTTCAGGATGCGCATGATCTCGGCGTGCGAACGCGCTGGATGGTAGGGCCGCGTGTCGCCCAACGCATCGTAGGAATCCGCCAGCGAAATGATGCGCGAATGCAGCGGGATATCGTGCCCCGACAAGCCTGCCGGGTAGCCGCAACCGTCGAAGTGTTCGTGATGATGGCGCACGGCATGCGCGATCAGGTCGCGTTGCGGCATCGCGCTTTGCATGATGATGTCGGCGCCGATGGCGGCATGCGATTTCATGATTTCCCAATCGTCGGCGTCCAGGCGCTTGGGGGAAAACAGCACGCGGTCGGGCGTGCCGATCTTGCCTAGGTCGTGCAGTCTGGCGGCCACGGCCACGGCGGCTTGCTCGGATTCGGGCAGGCCGCAGGCCTGTGCCAGCGTCACACTCAGCGCGACCACCCGGTCGCAATGTCGGCCAGTGGCCGGGTCACGCGCCTGCATGGCTGCAAACAGCGCGGCCTCGCAGGAACCAACGGGGTATTCGGGTACGTCTGGGGGCATCAGGAAGATGCGCGGCGTTGCAGCGGAACGGCGCGCAGTGTGTCAGAAAGTAGCGATTCTGACACACTGCGCAGCAATCCCGACCCATCAGATGTCAGTTCTTCAACCGTTCCAGCAGCGCTTGCGCCACGCCCACGGAAGACGCCGGGTTCTGGCCCGTCACCAGCAATCCGTCGCTGACCACATGCGGCTGCCAATCCGGCCCACTGCGGTACAAGCCGCCCAGCCGAATCAGTTCGTCTTCGACCAGGAACGGCACCACATCGGTCAATTGCACCGCTGCCTCTTCCGCGTTGGAAAAACCGGTGACCTGGCGCCCCTGCACCAGCGGCTTGCCGTCGGCCGTCTTGGCGTGACGCAGCACACCGGGCGCATGGCACACCGCGGCCACGGGCTTGCCGGCCGCCAGCATGGTCTCGATCAGGCCCACCGACTTGGCGTCTTCCGCCAGGTCCCATAGCGGGCCGTGGCCACCCGGGTAGAACACCGCGTCGTAGTCGGCGGCCTGCACGTCGGCAAGCCGCAAGGTCGACGCCAGCCGGCGCTGTGCATCGACGTCCTGGCGAAAACGCCGCGTGTCATCGGTCTGCGCGTCGGGATCATCGCTCTTGGGGTCCAGCGGCGGCTGGCCGCCCAGGGGCGACGCCAGCGTCACCGCGGCACCCGCATCGACGAAGGCGTAGTACGGCGCGGCAAACTCTTCCAGCCAGAAGCCCGTCTTGCGGCCGGTGTTGCCCAGCGTGTCATGCGAAGTCAGCACGATCAGGATTTTCATGTTGCGCTCCGTTGCGTGGCGTTATTCGTCCGGGCCGACGCGCACGATGCGCTTGCCGGCGTTCTCGCCCTTCAACAGCCCCATCAGGCCGCGCGGCGCATTTTCCAGCCCTTCGACCACGTCCTCGCGGTATTTGATGCGGCCTTGCTGGATCAAGTCTTCCATCGCCTCGCGGAATTCGCCGTAGCGGTGCGCGTATTCGTTGAAGATGATGAAACCCTGGAACGTCAGCCGCTTGGTCAGGATGGTGCGCATCAACAGCGCCAGGCGGTCCGGCCCCTCGGGCTGGCTGGTGGCGTTGTAGGCCGAGATCAGCCCGCAGACCGGCACGCGGGCGCGCGGGTTCAGCAACGGCAGGACGGCATCGAACACCGCGCCGCCCACGTTCTCGAAGTAGACGTCGATGCCTTGCGGCACGGCGCGCGCCAGCCGGCCGGGCAGGTCCGGCGCTTTGTGGTCCAGGCAGTCGTCAAAACCCAGTTCGTCGACGACGTAGCGGCATTTGTCGGCGCCGCCCGCAATGCCCACGACCTTGCAACCGTGGATCTTGGCGATTTGCCCCACCACCGCGCCCACCGCGCCGCTGGCCGCCGCCACCACCACGGTTTCACCCGCCTTGGGCCGGCCGATGTCCAGCAAGCCCATGTAGCCCGTGAAACCGGGCATGCCCAACACACCCAGCGAATAGGAAGGATGTTGCGGGTTGGCGCCCAGGCGCAGCAGGCCGGCGCCGTCGGACACGGCAAAATCCTGCCAGCCGGATTGGGCCAGCACCCATTCGCCGGGCTGATAGTCCGGATGGTTGGACGCCTGAACGCGCGTGACGGTGCCGCCCACCATGGGCTGGCCGATCTGCACGGGTTCGGCGTAGGACGGCGCATCGCTCATGCGGCCACGCATATAGGGGTCCAGCGACAGATACACGGTGCGCAGCAGCACCTGGCCGGGGCCGGGCTGCGGGACGTCGCTTGTTTCCAGACGGAAATCGCTGTCTGCGGGTTCGCCGTGCGGGCGCGAGGCCAGCACGATACGGCGATTGATCGACGGTGATTGCGGCATGAAGTCCAGCCTCCTACAGGAAGCCGCCCGGGCCTTGCGGGCAAAACCCGGGTGGCAAGTTGGGGAACCGGACCATTACACCATCGTTGTTCCCCGCCCTGCCCGGTAACCCTGCCGATGCGCCGTCTTTTAATTAATTAAATACTTAATTAAACTATGCGTCATGTGCCCTGTATCGCTTCCCACTCCCCGTCGCCCTGGCCGCCCCGCACGCCCCGACAACGCCGCCATGCGCGCGCAATTGCTCGACATCGCCACCGGTCTGTTCGCGGCGCAAGGCGTGGCCGCCACCACCATTGCCGACATCGCGCAGCGCGCCGCCGTGACGCCGGCGATGGTGCACTACTACTTCAAAAGCCGCGACCAACTGATCGACGCCGTTGTGCAAGAGCGGGTTTTGCCGGTCATCGGCTACGTCTGGGCGCCGGTGCCGTTGGCCTGGGACCCGGACGCCAATCAAGACCCAGCGGCCGCCGCGCGCGGCTATCTGGTGGAAATCGTGAACCGGATCGTGCAAAGCACCACCGAACGGCCCTGGCTGCCGGCCTTGTGGATGCATGAAGTCGTCAATGAAGGCGGCCAGCTGCGCGAACGCGTGCTGCCGCATCTGCCGTCCGGACGCTTGCAGGCCTTTGCCGGGCTGATCGGCCGGGCGCAGCGTCTGGGCGCCGTCACGCCGGGCGTCGAACCTCGCCTGGTGTTCTTGTCCATTCTGGGGCTGACGTTGCTGCCGTTGGCCACCTCCAGCCTGTGGCGCCGCATCTGGCAAGGCGACGCGCAAGCGCAGGCTATCGATACCGACGCGATTGCCGCGCACGCCATCGCCATGCTGACCGGCGGATTGTTCTTGCCGCCCTCCCCGCCTTCCGCCTCTGCCTGAAAGATGCCGACCATGCGAACCCGTCCCGCTTCACTTCGTTTGCCGTCAGACCTGCCACGCTGGGCCCGCCGGGCGACTCCGCCGCTGGCCTTGCTATTGACCCTGCTGCTGGCAGGCTGCGGCAAGGAACCCGCCCCCTTCTATCAAGGCTACGTGGAAGGCGATTACGTTTACGTGGCCTCGTCCGAGGCCGGCCGGCTGGATGCGTTGTCGGTCAAACGCGGGCAGCAAGTGTCGGCGGATGCGCCGCTGTTCACGCTGGAGGCCACGCGGGAGCGCGCCGCCCGCGATCAGGCCAGCGCGCAGTTGGCCGCGGCCACCGCGCAGATGCAAGACATCGCCACCGGCAAGCGGCCGCCCGAAGTCGACGTCAGCCGCGCCCAGCTGGCGCAGGCCGAAGCCGCCAGCCGCCGGTCGGCGGCGCAGCTGCAGCGCGATAACGCGCAATTCCGCATCGGCGGCATCGCCCGGGCGCAGTTGGACGACAGCCGTGAACAGGCGCAGTCGGACGCCGCCCGCGTGCGCGAACTGCGGGCGCAGTTGGAAGTCGCCGCCCTGCCCGGGCGCGAAGACCAGCGGCGCGCCCAGGCCGCGCAGGTGGATGCGGCCCGCGCGACGCTGGCCCAGGCCGAATGGACCCTGGCGCAAAAGCAATTGGGCGCCCCGGCGGCGGGACAGGTTTTCGACACGATGTACCGCGTGGGTGAATGGGTGCCCGCAGGCAGCCCCGTTGTCAGCCTGCTGCCGCCCGGCAACATCAAGGTCCGGTTCTTCGTGCCGGAAACGGTGGTGGGATCGCTGAAGGTCGGCCAGCCGGCCAGCCTGCGCTGCGACGGCTGCGGCGACCCGATACCGGTGCGCATCGACTACGTGTCGAACCAGGCCGAGTACACGCCGCCCGTCATCTACAGCCGCGAAAGCCGCAGCAAGCTGGTCTACATGGTAGAAGCCCGGCCGACCCAGGACGTCGCCACGCGGCTGCATCCGGGCCAGCCCGTCGAGGCCACGCTGCCATGATCGCGCCAGACTCTACCGCCGCCGAGTCCCCCAGCGCCGATCGCGACGCCCGCGCCGCCGTTATCGACGTGCACGGGCTGAATAAGCACTTTGGCGACAAGCACGTCGTCAACGACGTATCGCTGCGCGTGCGCGAAGGCGAGATCTTCGGCTTCCTGGGGCCCAACGGCAGCGGCAAGACCACCTGTATCCGCCTGATGTGCGGCCTGCTGACGCCGGATTCGGGCAGCGGCACCTGTCTGGGCTACGACATCCTGCGCGAAAGCGCCGAGATCAAGCGGCACGTGGGCTACATGACGCAGAAGTTCTCTTACTGGGACGACCTGACGATCCGCGAAAACCTGGATTTCGTTGCGCGGATGTATGGCATGCCGAACCGCAAGGAGGCGGTGGACCGCGCGCTGGAAGACCTGGGGCTGCACAGCCGCGCCAGCCAATTGACGGGATCGCTGTCGGGCGGCTGGAAGCAGCGGCTGGCGCTGGCGGCCTGCCTGCTGCACGAGCCTCGCCTGCTGCTGCTGGACGAACCCACGGCCGGCGTGGATCCGACGGCGCGGCGCGACTTTTGGGAACAACTGCACGAACTGGCCGCGCGCGGCATCTCGGTGCTGGTCAGCACGCACTACATGGACGAGGCCGAGCGCTGCCACAAGCTGGCCTATATCTCGTATGGCAGGTTGCTGACCCAAGGCACCGCGGAAGAAGTGATCGCCGAACAGCGCCTGACCACCTGGGCCATCCACGGCCATAACCTCGTGCCGCTGGGCCAGCGGCTGCGCGGCGCGCCCGGCGTGGATCAGACCGTGGCGTTCGGGTCGGCGCTGCACGTCAGCGGCCAGGACGCCGGGCTGCTGGAACGCACGCTGCGCAACGCCATCGATGGCCAGGACTTGCGGCTGGAGCGCATCGACACCAGCCTGGAAGACGTCTTCATCTACCTGATGAACCGGTCCACCGACAACTTCGCGAGCCCGTCATGATGCGTCATCTGCAAGGTTTCTCGTGGGCGCGGTGGTGGAGCATGGTGCTGAAGGAATTCCTGCAACTGCGCCGTGACCGCATCACCTTCGGCATGATCGTGGGCCTGCCCATCATGCAGCTGGCCCTGTTCGGCTACGCCATCAACACCGACCCCAAGCAAATGCCCACGGCCGTCATCACGGCCGACCACAGCCCGTTCACGCGCAGCTTCATCGCGGCGATGAAGTCGTCCGACTACTTCCACATCACGGAAGAACTGGACAACGAGGAAGCCGGGCGCGCCGCGCTGGCCCAGGGCCGTGTGCTGTTCGTCGTGACGATACCGCCCGATTTTTCGCGTCGGCTGCTGCGCGGCGAACGCCCTGCCCTGCTGATCGAAGCCGACGCCACCGACCCCATGGCCACCGGCATGGCGATCGGCGCGGCCACCCAATTGACGCAGGCCGTGACGCAGAAAGACCTGACCGGGCCGCTGGCCGGGCTTGCCGGCGGACAGCCGGCCTTCGACGTGCGCGTACACCGGCTTTATAACGAAGAGCAGATCTCGCAATACAACACCGTGCCCGGGCTGATGGGCGTGATCCTGACGATGACGTTGGTGATGATGACCGGCCTTGCCATGACGCGCGAACGCGAGCGCGGCACGATGGAGAACCTGCTGTCGATGCCCGTGCGCCCGATCGAGGTGATGACGGGCAAGATCGTGCCCTACATCGCGATCGGGCTGATCCAGGCCACCATCATCCTGCTGGCCGCGCGCTTCGTGTTCCATGTGCCGATCCTGGGCAGCCTGCTGTCCGTGTACCTGGCGGCGCTATTGTTCGTGGCCGCCAACCTCACCGTCGGCATCACGCTGTCGTCGCTGGCGCAGAACCAGTTGCAGGCCATGCAGCTGACCATGTTCTATTTCCTGCCCAACATGCTGCTGTCCGGCTTCATGTTTCCGTTCCAGGGCATGCCCATGTGGGCGCAGTACCTGGGCAATCTGCTGCCGCTGACACACTTCAACCGGCTGATCCGCGGCATCCTGCTCAAAGGCAACGGCTGGTGGGACCTCTGGCCCAGCATCTGGCCGCTGATGCTGTTCACCGTTGTCGTCATGACCGCCGCCGTGAAGTTCTACCGCCGAACCCTGGATTGACGCGCCATGCCCCGCCTTGCCCTACCGCATTTTGATTCCCGTTCGCTGCCTTGCCGCCGCTTGGCGATGGCCGCCGTAAGCCTGTTCACGCTGGTATCGGGCTGCACGGTCGGGCCCGACTTCACCTCGCCGGCCGCGCCCGACGTGGCCGCCTACACCGCGCCGCAACAGGCGGGCGCGGCCGGCGGCCAACAATTGCAGGCGGGCGCCGACATTCCCGCGCAATGGTGGCAGCTGTTCCATTCCGAAGCGCTGGACCAACTGGTGCGCCACGCGCTGGACGCCAATCCGACGCTGGAACAAGCCCGCGCCAGCCTGCGGCAAGCGACCGAGGACCTGAACGCCGAAACCGGCGGACGCTTGCTGCCGTCGGTCGACGCCAACGTGTCCGTGGCGCGCAAGAAGGTGGATCCGTCCGCTTACGGCGTGCCGATTACCCAACCGCCGCCCCCATTCACGTTGTATAACGCGTCGATCGACGTGTCTTACACGCTGGATCTGTTCGGCGGCAACCGCCGGGCGCTGGAGGGCATGGCGGCGCAGGTGGATTACCGGGCGCACGAATTACAGGCCGCGCGCATGTCGCTGGCCGCCAACGTCGTGACGGCGGCCATCCGGCAAGCAGACCTGTCGGAACGCCTGGCCGCCACCCGTGAATTGCTGGATGCGCAGTTACGCCAGCAGGACATCATGCGGCAGCGGCTGGCGGCCGGCGGCATCGCAGAGGCCGACCTGCGCAACCAGGAACTGCTGGTCGCCCAGACGCGGGCCACCCTGCCGCCGCTGGACAAGCAGCTGGCGCAAGTGACGCACCAGTTGGCCGTGTACCTGGGTCAGCCGCCCGCCGCGTTGCGCATCGCGCCGCTGCGCCTGGCGGACCTGACGCTGCCCGCCAGCATTCCCACCGGCTTGCCGTCCGCGCTGACGCGCCAGCGGCCGGACATCCTGGCGGCCGAAGCGCTATGGCACAAGGCGTCGGCGGATGTCGGCGTGGCCACGGCCAACCAGTATCCCCAGTTCACCCTGACGGCCAGCTTCGGCTCGCAACGCACCCGGGCGGGTGATTTGTCCGACGGCGTGAACGTGTGGAACCTGGGGCTGGGCCTGGTGCAACCGCTGTTTCGTGGTGGTGAACTGCGCGCCCGCAAACGGTCGGCCGAGGCCGCCTACGATGCCGCCGCGGCCGCGTACCGGCAAACCGTGCTGGACGGTTTCCGTCAGGTCGCGGATGCCTTGCGCGCCGTGCAGACGGACGCCGAGGCCTACCAGGCCTACGACGACGCCTGGCGCCGCGCTGCGGAAGCCGACCGCATCGCGCAAGGCCGCTACCGGGCGGGCGGCATCAGCCATCTGAGCCTGCTGGACAGCCAGCGCCAGCTATTGCAGACGCGTATCGCGCGCACCGAAGCCGATGCGGCGCGCTACGCGGATACCGCCGCGCTGCTGCAAGCGCTGGGCGGCGGCTGGTGGAATGAACCCGCCACGCCGCCTGCGGCGGGCCCTTCGGGCGAGCGCGTAACAGACGTGCCCTGATCATGTCTGAGAATTCGGGTACGAAACGGGTGTTGTGCGAGGTTTAGGAATTCGATGTATCCGTAGCATCATGCAAGCGCCCCAGCTGCACAGATCACTACGATTCATGAATGACCTACTAGACCTGATCGTCTTCTCGCCCGATCCCGCCCAACGCGTTCGCCGCAGCGACGCGCTGGCGGGCATGGGATTCTCACCGCGCCGCTGCGAAGACTCCAACGGTTTGTTTCGGCTTTTCCAGGCGCGGCGCACGCCCCTGCTGGTGATGGAGGCCGAATTGTCCGATCTCTGCATGGCAGTCGCCGGTCTGCGCGCCATGGACACGACCGCCGGCATCGTCGCCGTCTCCGCCTTCGATTCTCCGGAAAACCGCATTCTGGGACTACATTGCGGCGCGGACGCCTGCTTCCAACCCGACGTGGCCACGGCGGAAATCGCCGCGGCGTTGCAGGCGCTGGTGCGGCGGGTGCCCGCCACGTCGGGCCGCCGCGCCCCCATCGACGCTGAACCGCGCCCGCCCAGCGTGGCGGCGTCCGGCGATGCCGCCGGCAAATGGCAATTCCAGGACGCGGCCTGGACGCTCGTCAGCCCGCAAGGGGGGCGCCTGGCGCTGACGCTGGCCGAGCGCGAATTCCTGCTGAAACTGACCGCATCCGCCGACAAGCGGTTGCCGCGCAGCGATCCCCCAGGCATCGACCCGCAAGCGGGCCGCGAGTCCATCCGCCGTACCGACGTGGTCGTCAGCCGCTTGCGGCGCAAGGCGCAAGACATAAACATCGAGCTGCCGATCCGCACCGTCTGGGGGTGGGGGTACGCCTTCACCGGAGAGATCTGAGCGCGGGCGCGCGGCGTATCATGCGATGTGTGCCGCGTCGACTCCCGGCGCCGCCCCACTCAGCTTGGCCACCCCGACATGGAAGTCTTTGAACGCCTGCAAGCGCTGCTTGCCCTGCATCAGGCCCGCCACCGCCTGATCGAACACCCCGCGGCCGGCCGCTCGGTCGAAGTCGCCGCCATCCGCGGCACCGCCGTCAGCCAAGGCGCCAAAGCGCTGGTATGCCGCGTGAAGATCTCGTCCAACCAGCGCAAGAACGTGCTGGCGGTGTTTCCCGCCGACAAGCAGGCCGACCTGGACGCGATCGCGCGCGCGGCCGGCGGCAAGAAGGCATCGCTGGCCTCGCAGGATCTCGCGCGCGAATTGACCGGCTGCGAGATCGGCGCCATTCCCCCGTTTTCCTTCAATCCCGACCTGCATCTGCTGGTGGATCCGACGCTGCGCGACCGCCACGACGAAATCGTCTTCAACGCCG
Organism: Achromobacter marplatensis; assembly: GCF_049060505.1. GTDB lineage: Bacteria > Pseudomonadota > Gammaproteobacteria > Burkholderiales > Burkholderiaceae_B > Achromobacter > Achromobacter marplatensis_A. The sequence continues at coordinate 266,268 of NZ_JBMGRB010000009.1, read as the reverse complement.
GACGCCTGGACGCATCCATCCTGCTGAACACGGAAGACTACTTCCGGCTGGCCGCGCCGCAAGTCGCTTCCCTGATCAAGGCCTGACCCGCCCGCCATGAGGCCGCCGTGTCCCGCCCCCTGACCCGCCCAGGCGCGCGCACGTCGAACATGCGATGGCTGATGAGCCTGGCGCATATGGAGCCGTCGCCCGTCAGCCGCTGGGTGGCGCTGCGCGCCGCGGTGGCCATCGGCCTGCCGTCGGCCGTGGGGCTGGCGCTGGACCAGAGCGCGGCCGCCGCGCTGGTGGCCCTGGGCGCGCTGCCCGCCATTACCGGCGACAACGGCGGCCCCTACCGCAACCGGGCGCTGTCCATCGGCTCGACTGTTTTTGGCGGCGCGTTGGGCTACCTGCTGGGCAACCTGGTGGCCGGACACGGCCTGCTGACATCGGCCGCCATGACCGTGCTGGTGCTGATCGCCAGCCTGATCGGTACCTTCAACAACATCGCCGCCGTGGCGACGCTGCAATTCGCGGTGTATGTCATCGTGGGCGCCAGCCTGACTTCGCCCCTGCCGACCTGGATGCCGTCGGTGCTGGTGGGCGCTGGCGGGCTGTTCGGCCTGGCGCTGACCCTGTCGGGCTGGGTCGTGAACCCCATCGCGCCCGAACGCGCCGCCGTCGCGCTGGCCTATCGCAAGCTGGCCGCGATGTTCGCCGCCATCGGTACTTCGCGCACCATGGCGGCGCGCCGCGACATGGAAGCGGCCATGACCACCGCCTACGATACCGTGCTGGCCGCCCGTGGCCGCGCCGCCGGGCCCTCGCCGCGGCTATCCCGGCTGGCGGCGCAACTGCAGGCCTGCACGCCCCTGACCAACGCCGCCTTGTCGCTGGCGCGCGCGGGCCGCGTGCTGCCGCCTGCCTGCGCCCGCGTCATGAACCGGCTGGCCGACCGCGTGGAAAACGACGCCGATCCCGCCCCCGGTGACGACATTGAGGCGTTGCGGCTTGCAAACATGCCGCAGCTGGCGGACGCACTGGCGCAGGCGCTGCCGTTGCTGGACGGCGCCAGGCCGCCCGACATCGATCCCTTGAGCGCGTTGGCGCCTGCCCGCCCACGCACGCCCTGGCGCGTGTTGGCCCGCACCTACCGCCCTGGCCCCACCACGGTGCGTTATCTGATCCGGCTGGGCTTGTGCCTGATCGCGGCCGAGGCCGTGGCGCTGGCGGCAGCGTTGCCACGGTCGTATTGGGTGCCGCTGATCGTGGTGGTGATCTTCAAACCCAACTTTGGGTCGGTCTTTGCGCGGGCGCTGCAAAGCTGCGGCGGCAGCGTGGTCGGGGTGGCCATCAGCGCCACCGTGCTGGCCGTGGACCGCAGCGGCATGGCCAGTCTGCTGACAGTGGCATTCCTGGCCTCGCTACTGCCCTGGTCCATCCGCCGCAATTACGGATTGTTTTCGGCCATTCTCGTGCCCATCCTGATGCTGCTGATCGGCGCGCTGCAACCCGGCACCTGGGCCATCGCGCTGGCGCGGCTGATTGACGTGGGCGTGGCCGCCGGCATCGTGCTGCTGGTGGGCTACCTGCCGTGGATCCGCATCGAACGCCACAACCTGGACCATGCCGTGTCCACCGCGATGGACACGCTGGCCGCCTACCTGAACACGGTCTTCCAGGCGACGCCCGCGAGCCGGCACAGCCTGCGCGCCAGCGCCTATGCCCGTTTGTCCGACCTGCGCATCGCGTTGCAGCGCGGCCTGTCCGAACCCCGCCTGGTCAGCCGGCGCGCGTTGGCGTGGTGGCCCGTCGAGGTGGCGCTGGAACGCGTGGCGAACGCGATTTCGGATACGGCGTGGTCGCTGCCCGCCGGCCAGGCCGCGCCCAGCGCCGCCCAGGTGGCCGCCTTGGCCGAAACGTTGCACGCCATGAGCGTCGCAGTCGAACATGGCGCGGCCGTATCCGCCGACACGATCACCGCGCCGTCGCCCGCGCTGGCCGACGTGGCCGCCGAAATCGAAACACTGCGCGCCACGCTGGCCGGTCCGGATTTTGCCGCCGCGCCCGGTGCCGGCGCCCCCAAACACCCTATCCACCAGGTCTGAACCATGTGTCTTGCCGTATTGGCCCTGCATGCCTTGCCGGGCATCCCCGTCCTGATCGCCGCCAACCGCGATGAATTCCACGCCCGCCTGACGCATCCGGCGGCGCAATGGGCCGATGCGCCAGAGGTCTATGCCGGCCGCGACGGCCTGGCGGGTGGCACGTGGATGGGCGCCACCACGCGGGGCCGCTTTGCACTCGTGACGAATTTCCGTGAACCGGGCCGGCACCTGGACGCGGCGCCTTCGCGCGGCGCGCTGGTCGAGGACTTCCTGCGCGGCGGCGAGGCGCCCGGGGAATACCTGGCCCGCGTCCACGACGCCGGCCAGGCCTACAACGGCTTCAATCTGATCGTGGGCGATGCGCGGCAGGCCTGGTATCTCAGTAACCGCGACGGCGCCCCGCGCGCGCTGCCGCCCGGCATCTACGCGTTGTCCAACCACCTGCTGGACACTCCGTGGCCGAAGCTTGCTCGCACCAAGGCCGCGTTCACCGCCGTGCTGGCGCATGCACGGCAGCCCGACATGCCAGCGCTGTTCGCCGCGCTGGCGGACCGCCAGGGCGCCCAAGACGATGAACTTCCGGCGACCGGCCTGCCGCGGGATCGCGAAAGACTATTGAGCAGCCCGTTCATCGTCAGCCCCAACTATGGCACCCGCAGTTCCAGCGTACTAGCGCTACATGCGGGCGGCGTGGGCCAGCTTGAGGAAAGGCGCTTCGCCCCGGACGGATCGATCAGCGGCGAAAGCCGGCTGGCGTTCACCTGGCAGGGTGGTTTTTCCGGCGATATGCTTGCCGAATGCGGCTAGGCGCGCGAACTTGGCGCCTGCACGCCGGTCGAAACCCGTGTCATCCCCTCCAGGAGAACATGATGAACAAACGCATTGAACGCTGCACGCTGGCCGCCATGATGGCGGTGGGCAGCATGGCCATCGCAGGCGTCCTCTCGACCGCCCGGGCGGCATTGCCCCCGGTCAAGCACCAGGGCGCGGTGCAGTACGTCAGCGGCGGGATCGGCATCGACGAATCGGAAGCCATGAAGGCGGCCGCCGGCGACTATCCGCTGGCGCTGACATTCGCCGCCCAGCGCGACGGCAAGGCGGACTACGTGGCCAGCGTGGGGGTCGCCATCCACGACGCGCAAGGCAAGGAAGTGCTGAAGACGACGGCCGACGGCCCGTACATGCTGGTGAAGCTGCCCGCTGGCGCCTACAAGATCTTGGCCACTTACGAGGGCAAGGCTCAAGAGCGCCAGGTCACCGTGCAAGCCACGGGAACCGCGCGCGCCGTCTTCGAATGGAAGTAGGCGGCGTCCGGTTGGCGCGCGGTTTGGACCGGCCTGAAGCCGGCCCCACCGCAGCCGCTTACACGCCGGAAAACAGAATGGCGATCACGAAGCCCACGCCGATCGCCCAGACCAGCGAACGCAACGCGCCCCACCCCGCCAGGTACATGGCCAGATAACCCAGGCGCACGCCCAGCCAGCACGCCATCAGCGTCGCCACATGCGCGGGCGGCGCCTGGGTATATAGCGCGAACAGCACCGCCGCGAAAAAGAACGGCAGCGCTTCGAAGGTATTGATTTGCGCGGCGTTGGCGCGCGCGCGCCAGCCTTCCTGACGCGCCAGCCAGGCGCGCGGATCGTTGTTGTCGTATTTCTTTCCGCCCGCCTTGGCGACCATCGTCGAGACGAACGGCAGGATCGCCGCCGCCAACATCAACCACGCGATCATTTTCATTGTTTGGCTCCGGGTGGATAGACGGACCGCGAGTCCGCCAGGGGGCGCAGCGGCTTTGCGCTGCCGAGAGCGGCATCGTCGCCTGAAACCCCGGTTGGGGCAAGCGGGTGCGCTTACACTTTGCGCTTTGCGTCAGCCCGCCCTATTCCAATGCCGCTTCTGTCGCCCTGGTCCGCGCTCTTTCTTTCCGCTGCCCTGCTCTGGCCGCCCGCCACCCGCCGCTGGGCGCTGGCGCCCCTTGCCGTTGCCTGGACCTGGGCATGGGCGGACGGCCTGATCGATCCGGTGGCGTTGATGGCGCCCGCGCTGCTGTTGATCGCGGCGGCATGGGTGCGGCCGACGTCCGGCGCTGCCGCTCGCGCGGCCGGCCACGCCCTGTTCGTGGCATTGGCCGCCGCGCTTTTTCTGCATCTGCTGCCCGGCTTCCACAATCCGCAAGTCATCGCGCCCGCGGCGCTCAGCCCCGACGCGGTGCCATTCGGCATGTACCTGAATCTGGACAAGCCGCTGGTGGCGTTCTGGGTAGTCCTGGCGTTGGCGCCGCCCATGGCGGGCGCCAGCGCGCGCGGCACGATGGCCGCTGCCGCGCTGGCGCTGGCTGCGGCGATGCTGGCATGCCTGGGCGCCGCGTTGGCGCTTGGCGTGGTGGGCTGGGCGCCCAAATGGCCGGACACCGGCTGGATCTGGCTGGTCAACAACGCGTTGCTGGTCACGCTGGCCGAGGAAGCCCTGTTCCGCGGCTATGTGCAGCAGCAGTTGGCCATGCATTGGCGTCGCCATGCCTGGGGCGGCCGCGCCGCCGTGGCCGTGGCCGCCGTCCTGTTCGGCCTCGCGCATTACGCCGGCGGCTGGCAGTGGATATTGCTGGCCGGCCTGGCGGGCGCGGCCTACGGCACGGCATACCGTTACGGGGGGCTAGCCGCCGCGGTGCTGGCGCACCTGGGCCTGAACGCCGCGCACTTCGGTTTGTTCACATACCCGATGCGCACGGTGTTCTAGGGCCGCCGGGCGTTGCGCGCGGCGGCAGACCGATTACGGCAAGGCCGGATAGTCGGTGTAGCCGGCTGCGCCCTGCGAATAGAACGTGGACGGCTCCGGCGCATTCAGCGGGGCGTCCAGCTTGAAGCGGCGGGTCAGATCGGGGTTGGCGATGTACTGCACGCCGAACGCCACGGCATCGACGCGGCCCGCGTCGATAGCGGCCTCGGCGGATTCCCGCGTATAGCCTTCGTTGCCGATATAGACGCCGCCGAACGCCGCCTTCAATGTCGGGCCAAGGCTGTCTTCGCCTTCGTGTTCGCGCGCGCAGATGAACGCGATGCCGCGCTTGCCCAGCTCGGTGGCCACATAGGTGAAGGTTGCCGCCGGATCCGAATCACCCATCGTGTGTGAGTCGCCGCGCGGCGACAGATGCACGCCCACCCGCCCCGCGCCCCAGACTGCGATGCAGGCATCCACCACTTCCAACAACAGCCGTGCGCGGTTTTCCAGCGAACCGCCATATTGGTCGGTGCGCAGGTTGGTGCTGTCTTGCAGGAACTGGTCCAGCAGGTAGCCGTTGGCGGCGTGGACTTCAACGCCGTCGAATCCGGATTCCTGGGCCATCTTGGCGCCGTGGCGGTAGGCCTCGACCACGCCCGGGATCTCGGACGTTTCCAGCGCGCGCGGGGTGACGTAAGCGCGCTTCGGACGCACCAGGCTGACATGGCCGCCCGCAGCGATGGCGCTGGGCGCGACAGGCAGTTCGCCGTTCAGGAAGACCGGGTCGGAAATGCGGCCCACGTGCCATAGCTGGGCCACGATCAGGCCACCCTTGTCATGCACGGCGGACGTGACCTTGCGCCAGCCTTTGACTTGCTCGGTGGACCAGAGGCCCGGGGTGTCGGCATAGCCCACGCCCTGCGGCGTGACAGACGTCGCTTCGGTCAGAATCATGCCGGCGTCGGCGCGCTGGGTGTAGTAATCGACCATCAAGTCGCTGGGCACGCGGCCTTCGCTTGCGCGCTGGCGGGTCAACGGCGCCATGACGATGCGGTTGCGCAGCGTCAGGTCGCCGACGCGCAGGGGTTCAAACAGGGAGCTCATGCAAAATCCTTCGGCCCGGGCAATGGGCGCAACGTGTAGGGCTGACTACATATCCTGGTTCAATTGCCGCAGGAACGCGGCAATGACGGGTTCATTGCGACGGAAAAAGACCCATTGCCCCACTTTGGTCGCCGAGATCAGGCCCGCGCGCTGCAAGACGGCCAGGTGCGACGACACGGTCGACTGCGACAAGCCGCAGCGGTGATCGATGTGCCCTGCGCACACCCCATGCTCGAAGCTGTGGCCCGGGCGCTCTTCGAAATGCGCGTGCGGGGTCTTCAGCCAGGCAAGGATGTCGCGACGCACCGGGTTCGCCAGCGCCTTGAGGATGGCGTCGGCGTCGATGCCGGGTTGCGCGCCGGTCTGATCGGGGATTGAGGGGGATGCGGTCATATTTGTATATCGCAATTTATCGAATCTTATATCGATGTTGTTCGATATATAGTCATGCCCCTGCGGCGCACGGGGCTATTGGCCTTAGTCTCCCTGCACGCGCCCGCGCAGGCGCTTGACCTCGCCATGCTGAACCTTGCGCTGGACGCGGCGGCGCTGCGAGGATCGGGTAGGCTTGGTCGCGCGGCGCGGCTTGTCCACCTGAAGCGCCGAGCGCACCATGCCGATCAGGCGTTCAATGGCTTCGGCCCGGTTTTTTTCCTGGCTGCGAAACGACTGCGACTTGATGACGATCACGCCTTCTTTCGAGATGCGGTGGTCGCTGACGGCGCACACGGCGTCCTGGACGTCCGGCGGCAGGCTGGACGCGCGGACGTCAAAGCGCAGATGGACGGCGCTGGAAACCTTATTGACATTCTGCCCGCCCGCCCCTTGGGCGCGGATCATGGTGAACGTCAGGTCGCGCTCGTCCAGATAGAGGGAATCTTGGATGTGGAACATAGGCCGGCAGTCTACAAGATTGAGCCATAGCGGGTGACGCAAGGCGTGCGGGTCCATTGATGGCCGGGCGGGGGCGTCGCTACAATGCGCCGGCTTGCACGCAGGCATCCCGCCAACGTGCCACCCCGCCTACGAGCCCGTCCCCATGATCACCTGCTACTTGCGCTACGTTATTGACACCAATGCGATCGCCGAGTTCGAAACCTACGCGAAAATGTGGATTCCGCTGGTCGAGCGGTTCGGCGGCACGCATCACGGCTATTTCATGCCGTCGGAAGGCGCCAACAATATCGCGCTGGCGTTGTTTTCCTTTCCCAGCCTGGCCGCCTACGAAACCTATCGGCAAGATTCCCTGAAAGACGCCGAATGCCAGCAGGCCTATGCCTACGCGACGCAAACCCGCTGTATCGTCAGTTACGAACGCAGCTTCTTCCGCCCGGTCTTCGGCTGACGCGGCCGCAGCCCAAAACCTGCACCGCGCGGGGACATTCGGCGCGTTGGCGCCGCTGCAAGTAAAATAGTGCGCTTTTGCTCGACTATTACGGCGCCCGGCCACCCGCACCCCGCCATTACCCCTTATGACCTATTCCGCCAAAGAAATCTTCAAGACCTTGCAAGGCGAAGGCGCCCATGCAGGCCGCGCGGCGGTATTTTGCCGGTTTGCCGGCTGTAATCTCTGGACGGGCCGCGAAAGCGACCGCGCCAGCGCCGCCTGCACCTTCTGCGACACCGACTTCATCGGCACCGATGGCGAAGGCGGCGGCAAGTTCACCACCGCTGACCTGCTGGCCGACGCGATCGCCGCTGCGTGGGGCCCCGGCACGCAAGACCGCTACGTGGTCTTCACCGGCGGCGAACCCTTACTGCAGCTGGATGCGCCGCTGCTCATGGCTGTCCATGCCCGCGGCTTCACCGTGGCCATTGAAACCAATGGCACCGTCAAGCCTCCGGCCGGCATCGACTGGATCTGCGTCAGCCCCAAGGGCACCGCGCCCATCGTCATCGAACGCGGCGACGAACTGAAGCTGGTCTACCCGCAATCCAACGCCCTGCCCGAAACCTTCGCGCACCTGGATTTCGAGCACTTTTTCCTGCAACCCATGGATGGCCCCGCGCGCGCGGCCAACACCGAGCAAGCCGTCCAGTACTGTATGCAGCATCCGCAATGGCGGCTGAGTTTGCAGACCCACAAATACATAGGCATTCCATGATTTACCCCGACGCCTTGCGGAGCACGCGATGATTTCCGTGACCCGCAGGCTGGAGTTCGACGCCGGCCACCGCATTCCCGACCACCGCAGCCAGTGCCGCAACCTGCACGGCCACCGCTATGTGCTGGAAATCACCCTGACGGGCGATGTCGTGCAGGCGCCCGGCGAATCCGATAACGGCATGCTGATGGATTTCTCCGAGATCAAGCACATCGCCAAGACTCACATCGTGGACGTCTGGGACCACGCGTTCCTGGTCTATGAAGGCGACGCGGCCGTGCGCGGCTTCCTGGATAGCCTGCCGGACCACAAGACGGTGGTTCTGGACCGCATTCCCACCGCTGAAAACCTGGCCCAGATCGTGTTCGACACGCTGGCGCCGCAGTATCACGGCCACTACGGGGCCGACTTGCGCCTGACCCGCGTGCGCCTGTACGAAACGCCCAACTGCTGGGCGGACTGCAACGGCTAATGCCTGGGGCGCGGCCGCCGCGCCGCGCCAGCGCTCCCGTTGCCGCCCCGTTTTCCACTGATGGAAAGCCGACCCCCTATCTAGCCAATTGGAAAAATCAATGGAGACATTCGCCATTTTCAATTATTAGTAAGCTAATAGATAGGATACAATCTATTCCATGAACTCTCCTTCCGACTCCCAACTCATGGCCACCACCGCAAACCTGATGGTGCTGTCGCGCGCCTATCGCGGCGCCGCCGACAAGGCGCTGGCAGACTACGGCCTGTCGCAAGCCACGGCCTGGCCCGTCATTTTGGCGGGCCGCCTGGGCGACGGCGTGCGCCAGGGCGCGCTGGCAGACGCCCTGGGCGTCGAAGGCCCGTCGCTGGTGCGCGTGCTGGACCAACTGGTGGCCGCCGGCCTGATGGAGCGCCGCGAAGACGCCCATGACCGCCGCGCCAAGACGCTGCACTTGACCACCGCCGGCAATGCGTTGCGCGCGCAAGTCGAGGACGTGCTGGTGGAGCTGCGCCGCCGCCTCTTCCACGGCGTCAGCGAAGCCGACCTGGAAGCCTGCCTGCGCGTCTTCGACGCCTTGAAGGTATCGCTGGGCCGCGGCGCCGCCGGAGGCCAACCGCAGGACGACCAACCGTGAAACTGCCGAACGTCCGCGAAACCATCTTTTCGCTAAAGAGCTACCTAAGCGCCATCATGGCGCTTTATCTGGCCTACAGCATTGGTTTGCCGCGTCCGTTCTGGGCGATGACCACCGCTTATGTCGTGGCGCAGCCCTGGTCGGGCGCGGTGCGCTCGAAAGCGCTGTACCGCCTGGTCGGCACCTTCGCCGGCTCGGCCGCCACCGTCTACATGGTGCCGCGGCTGTCCAATTCGCCCGTCGTCATGACTGCCGCGATGGTGATGTGGGTGGGCGCCTGCCTGTACATGTCGGTGCTGGACCGCACGCCGCGGTCGTACCTGTTCATGTTGGCCGGGTACACGGCGGCGATGATCGGTTTTCCCAGCGTGACGGCCCCGTCGCTGGTGTTCGACACGGCGCTCGCGCGTGTCGAAGAGATCAGCCTGGGAATCGTTTGCGCCACGCTGGTTCACAGCATCGTGCTGCCTCGCGGCCTGGCGCCCGCCTTGACCCTGCAACTGGACAAGGCCGTGCGCGACGCCCGCAACTGGATGCACGACACACTTAGCGGCCAGAACGCCGAACAGCGCGATCGCGACCGCCGCGTGCTGGCCAACGACATCACGCAGCTGCGCCTGTTTTCCACGCACGTGCCGTTCGACACCAGCAACCTGCGCTGGACGGCCGGCGCGGTGCGCGCCATGCAGGACCAGATCTCGGCGCTGACGCCGGCCGTGTCCGCGGTGGAAGACCGCCTGCGCGCCCTGCAGGCGAACGACCAGCCCCTGCCCGAACCCGTTTCCGCACTGCTGCATGACATTTCCGAATGGATCAATGCCGGCGCGCAGGCCTCGCACGAGACCGCGGTGCAATTGCGCGCCGCCGTCTCGCGGCTGACGCCCGCCATCGACAGCCGCTCCCCATGGCGCGACGCCTTGCTGGCCAGCCTGATGACGCGGCTGCGCGAACTGATCGACACCTATGACGAATGCCTGGCCCTGCGCCGCGAGATCCACGCCGGCCTGCAAGGTGCGCCGCTGCGGGCCCCGATGCGCACCGCCCGCCCCGCCCGCGATCCCAACGCCGCGCTGCACCGCGACCACGGCATGGCGCTGCTGTCGGCGCTGGCTGCGGGCGTGGCCATTTCGGTGTGCTGCGCCTTCTGGATAGGCACGGCCTGGAGCAACGGCGCCACCGCCGCGATGATGGCCGCGATCTTCAGCTGCTTCTTCGCGTCGCAAGACAACCCGGTGCCGGGGATCATGCAGTTCCTGACCTACACGGTGTATTCCATCCCCTTGTCGGCGCTGTACCTGCTGGGCATCATGCCCGCCATCCATTCGTTTGAAATGCTGGCGCTTTCGATGCTGCCCACCGCGTTCGTGCTGGGCGTCTTCATCGCGCGGCCCGCCAGCACCGGCAAGGCGATGGCCATGCTGTTCGGCTTCCTGGGCACGATGGCGCTGCAAGACACGAATACCGCCGACGTGGTGTCCTTCATCGATACGCAAGTGGCGCAGTGCATGGGCGTGGCCACCGCGGCCATCATCGCCGCCATCTTCCGCACGGTCAGCGCCGACTGGAGCGCCCGCCGCATCCAGGCCGCCAACTGGAAGGAACTGGCGACGTTGGCCAGTTCGCCGCGCGCGCCGTCGCGCCATACCTATGCGGCCCGCATGCTGGACCGCATCGGCCTGTTGCAGCCACGCCTGGCGCTTGCGAAGCGCCCGGACGACCTGGTCGCCGCCGACGCGTTGAAAGACCTGCGCGTGGGCCGCGACATCACGGAACTGCAACGCGCGCGCCGCCATCTACCGATGGCCGAGCCCACGATCCAGCCCGTGCTGAATAGCCTTGCGCAATTTTTCCGTGCCCGTTCATCGTGGCGCATCGGAGAAAAGACGCCGGAGTTCCTGGCGCAGATCGACCGCGCCCTGTCCAGCGTAGCCGCCACGCCGCAAGGCCTGGCCGCCCGCGACCGCGCCGTGGTGGCGCTGGTGGGCATCCGCCGCGCCTTCTTCCCCGACGCGCCCGACTACCAACCCGCCCACCCCACACGGGAGGGCCACGCATCATGATCGGCGAATTCAATCTCTACGGCATTTACTTCCCATGGCTGCTGGTGCTGGGCATGGTCACCCTGGGCGTGGCCTGGGCCGTGCGCCGCGTGCTGGCCCGCGCCGGGTTGTACCGCCTGGTGTGGCACCCCGCGCTGTTCGACCTGGCGCTGTTCGTGGTGCTGCTGTATGGCGTTTCCCTGATATCCCCTTATTTTCTCCAGAGATAGGTATGAAACTCCCCAATGCCCTTCGCCCTGCTGCTATCGGCAAGTTCGCGGTGACGGCCGTCGTCGTCGCCGCCGCCGCTTACGCCGGCTGGCAGCTCTGGGTGCACTATGAAGTCGAACCCTGGACGCGGGATGGCCGCGTCAAGGCCTATGTGGTTCAGGTGGCGCCGGACGTCTCGGGCCTGGTGACGAGCGTGCCCGTGCACGACAACCAGGACGTGAAGGCCGGCGACCTGCTGTTTGAAATCGACCGCGCGCGCTTCCAGCTGGCGTTCGATCAGGCCCAGGCCTCGGTGCGTTCGCAGCAGGTCGCGCACGACCAGGCCTTGCGCGACGCCAGGCGCAACCGCTCGCTGGGCCAACTGGTGGCGGCCGAAGCCGTCGAACAAAGCCAGACCAAGGTACAGCAGACCGAAGCCGCGCTGGCCCAGGCCCAGGTGCAATTAAACACCGCGCGCCTGAATCTGGAACGCAGCCGCGTGGTGGCGGCCAGCGACGGCCGCGTCACCAACCTGGACCTGCGCGCCGGATCCTACGCCTCGGCCGGCCGCGGCGTGATGGCGCTGGTGGACGCCGGGTCTTTCTACGTGGAAGGCTATTTTGAAGAAACCAAGCTGCCCGGCATCCATGAAGGCGACCCCGTCACGGTGACGCTGATGGGCGATTCGCACCGCATCAGCGGCCACGTGGAGAGCATCGCCATGGGCATTGCCGACCGCGACCGCAGCACGGGCGCCAACCTGCTGCCCAACGTGAACCCCACGTTCAATTGGGTGCGCCTGGCGCAACGCATCCCGGTCCGCGTGAAGATCGACAACGTGCCCGACGGCGTGCGCCTGGTGGCCGGCCAGACGGCTACCGTTTCGGTGGATCCGAAGCCGGCGCAGGCAGCGGCAGACGCGCGCCAGCCGACCTGACTTCGCCGCTCCACGCCCCGTCCCACTTTCAACCCATTCTTTCGACGCCAAGCCGTACTGCCATGAACACCAAACACTTCCTGCCGCTGATGCTGGCCTTTGCGCTGGCCGGATGCACCACCGTGGGCCCTGACTATCAGGTGCCCGCCGGGTCGGTCGTGCAGCGGCCGGCCGCCCAGGGCGCCTTCGTCGAAGCGCAGGCCGGCGTGTTCCAGCAGGAAGCCGTGTCAGGCCACTGGTGGCGCCTGTACAACGACCCGGTGCTGGACGGCCTGGTCGAAAAAGCGCTGTCGGCGAACACGGACCTGCGCGTGGCCAGCGCCAATCTGGAACGCGCGCAAGCCGCCGTGCAGGAATCCCAGGCGCAGCAGCAGCCCACGATCGGCGTTAATGCGTCGCCTACCTTTGGCCACGTGTCGGGCTTGCAAGAACTGCAGCCGGGCGTCGACCCACCCAGCCGCTGGTCGTACTCGACCGGCGCCAGCGTGTCGTACCAGTTGGACCTGTTTGGCCAGATCCGCCGCGCCATCGAAGCCGCCAGCGGCGACGCGCAAGCCGCGCAGGCCGCCTACGACGCCACCCGCGTCACCGTGGCGGCCGAGACCGCGCGCGCCTATGCCAACCTGTGCGCCGCGGGCATGCAGTTGGCGTCGGCGCAGCATTCGGTACAGGTGCAGAGGGAATCGCTGAACGCGGTCAGCCGGCTGCAGCGCGCGGGACGCGGCACCACGCTGGACGTGACCCGCGCCCGCAGCCAGCTGGAACAACTGCAGGCCAACCTGCCGCCCTTCCAGTCGCAGCAACGCACCGCGCTGTATCGCCTGGCTGCGCTGACGGGGCAGACGCCCAGCGAGATTCCGTCATCGCTGTTGCAATGCGCCGCCGCGCCCCGGCTGACCGCCACCATTCCCGTGGGCGATGGCGCTGCCCTGCTGCGTCGCCGCCCGGACATCCGCCAGGCCGAACGGGCGCTGGCCGCCAGCACGGCGCGCATTGGCGTGGCCACGGCCGACCTGTATCCGAAGATCACGCTGGGCCTGTCCGGCGCATCGGGTGGCCCGGCCTCCATGTTGGGCGACCGCGGCACCTTCGGCTGGAGCGTGGGTCCGCTGATCTCTTGGACCATCCCGAATACCGGCGCGGTGCAGGCCCGCATCGCCGAAGCCGAGGCCAACACCAAGGCCGCGGTGGCGCGCTTTGACGCCACGGTGCTGAACGCGCTGCGCGAAACCGAAAGTGCGCTGGTCGTCTATGCTCGCCAACTGGATCGGGATGCCTCGTTGCGCGCCGCCCGCGACCAAAGCGCCGAAGCCGCCTCGCAAGCGCGCCAGCTGTTCCAGTACGGCAAGACCGATTACCTGACCGTGCTTGACGCCGAGCGCACGCTGGCCGCCAACGAAAGCGCGCTGGCCGCCTCGCAAGCGGAACTCAGCAGCGACCAGATCGCCGTTTTTCTGGCGTTGGGCGGCGGCTGGGAGAAGTAAGGCGTCTTCGACGCGGGCCGCGCTGTCAGCGCGGGTTCGCGCGCTGGCCGCTACGCAGCCAATTGCGCGGCAACGGGGCCTGGCCCCCCGTCAATGCAGCGTGGCGCCGTCGGGCGGTGTCTGGTTCAGGCCCAGCGCCGCTTCCCAGGCGCGCAGCGGCACGCAGGTCTGCAAACGCACGATGGCGCGCTGGACCAGCGCCGGATGCAGTTCGTGGCCGACGTGGCTGGCGATATCGATGGTGGAATCGCCATGCAGTTCTTCCAGCCGGGCCTGCGCGGCCTGGATGTGGGCCGCGCTCATGACCGGATCATCGGCGCCGTGCAGCAGATGGATGGTGGTGTATTGGGGCGCGGTCTTGGGCAATTGCGCGTAGCGGCCGGAAAACGCGATCACGCGCCCCGCCATGCCATCGTGGGCCTGCACCAGTTCCAGCGCCATGATGGCGCCCTGCGAAAAACCGGCCAGCGCCGTGTCGGATTGCAGCAGGCTGAAGCGGGCCTGCGCCTGGCGCACATAGGCTTCCAAGGGCGGCATGGCCCTGGCTACACGCTCGGGACGGTTGTCTTCGGTCACGCCGCGCACCGAAAACCACTGCCGGCCCGTCGCGCCGCCGTCGAAGGGCTCGAACCCTTCGGGCACCAGCACCGCCGCCGTTGGAAACGCCACGCGCACCGCTTCGGCCATGGGCCGCAGATTTTCGGGCGAACCGCCCACGCCGTGCAGCAGAATGAACAATTGGCGCACGTCGACGCCGGGTTCGGGAAGAAATTCAAGAGAACTGGAAGACGCCATGAGACTGCTCCGTGCTGGCATAAGGCCGTTGGGCTACGCCCTGATGACAGCATTGTAAAATGCGCGGCTTAACGCGGACGACCCATTGGCGTCAAGCCGGACTGCGGCCGCAACGGCCCTCTTTCACCCCTGTAATGCAAACACCGACCACCGACTCGGGCGCCACGCCGGCGAGCCAGAATCAGCTGCACCGCGTGCTCAAGGCGCGCCACCTTACGATGATAGCGCTGGGCGGAGCCATCGGCACCGGGCTGTTCGTCGCCTCTGGCGCGGCGATCGCCCAAGCCGGACCGGGCGGCGCCCTGATGGTCTACCTGGTGATCGGCCTGATGGTCTATTTCATCATGACCAGCCTGGGCGAACTGGCCACCTTCATGCCCGTGTCGGGCTCGTTCTGCACCTATGCGTCGCGCTATGTGGACCCAGGCTTCGGCTTTGCGCTGGGGTGGAATTTCTGGATCAGTTGGGCCACGGTGGTCGCCGTGGACGTGGTGGCCGCCCAATTGGTCATGGCGTACTGGCTGCCAGACACGCCAGGCTGGATATGGAGCGTCGCCTTCCTGGCGCTGACCTTCGGGCTGAACGCGTTTTCCGCCCGCAGCTTCGGCGAAGCCGAATACTGGTTCTCCATCATCAAGGTCGTTGCCGTCCTGTGCTTCATCGCAGTGGGGCTGGGCATGCTGGTGGGCATCATCCATAGCGGCGACCCGGTCGGCCTGGCCAACTGGGCCATCGGCGACGCGCCCTTCGTGGGCAATGCGGCCACCTGGGTCGGCGTGGCGATGGTGGTGGCCTATTCCTTCCAAGGCACGGAACTGGTGGGCGTGGCGGCGGGCGAATCCGAAAACCCCCGCCGCAACGTGCCGCGCGCCATCAACAACGTGTTCTGGCGCATCCTGCTGTTCTATGTGCTGGCCATCCTGATCATCGGCCTGCTTGTCCCCTACACCGACCCGCAATTGCTGCGCAACGAGGTCGAAGACATCGCCGTCAGCCCTTTCACGCTGGTGTTCCAGCACGCGGGGCTGCTGTCGGCCGCCACGGTGATGAACGCCGTGATCCTGACATCCGTGCTGTCGGCGGGAAATTCTGGCATGTACGCCGCCACGCGGATGCTGTTCAACATGGCCGCGGAAGGCCAGGCGCCCGCCGTCTTCAAGCGCCTGACCGCCAATGGCGTGCCGCTATATGCGTTGCTGGCCACCACGGCGCTGGCCTGCCTGTGCCTGTTCAGCGTGGTGTATAGCCCGAAGGCCGTCTATATCTGGCTGCTGAATTTTGCCGGCATGACGGAATTCATCGTGTGGCTGAGCATCGCGGTCAGCCACTACCGGTTCCGCCAGGGCTACGTGAAACATGGCTACGACACGGCCGACCTGCCCTACAAGGCCGGCCTGTTCCCGTTCGGTCCGCTGCTAGCCTTCGTGCTGTGCCTGGTGGTGACGCTGGGCCAGAATTACCAGGCCTTCCTGGAAGAACGCATCGACTGGATCGGAGTGGTCTCGACCTATCTGGCCATTCCGATGTTTCTGGCGTTGTGGATCGGCCATCGCGTGGTGAAGCGGTCGCGCTGGGTCAGGTACGGGGACATGCGTTTCTACGGGCTGGATCAAGACGCCGGCGCCGCGCGGCCCACGGCGCCAGCGCCCGAAAGCGCGGCGCTGGGATAGCGCCCAGGCGCGCCGCGGGGCTGCGGCAAGGCCGGCGGGAGGGGTAACGCGCAGGCGCGGCTAGCGGTACGCCGCAAAGCACGGCGGCATCAAAGGCGGCTACAATACTGTATATTCATACAGTCATTCTACGATTTGCCAGGTTTCCCCGCCCCCTTTTTGTGCTTATTGAACCGGCCCCCGCCATGCAGTCCCCTGAACGTATCCATCCCGCGTTGTGGCGCGCCACCCAGATGGCCAAAGGCGCCGCCCGCAACCTGCCCACCGGGCACGCCGCGCTTTCCGCGCAGCTGCCGGACGGCGGCTGGCCGCTGGGCTCGCTGATCGAACTGCTGACCCCACACCCCGGCATCGGCGAAATCCGCCTGCTGCGCCCGGCGCTGGCCCAGCTGGAAACGCGCCGGCCCATCGCCCTGGTGCAACCGCCGCACGTTCCTCACATCGCCAGCTGGATGAGCTGGCGGCTGGATCCCCGCCAACTGCTGTGGGTGGCGCCGCAAAAGCCCGTCGACACGCTATGGGCCACGGAACAGATCCTAAAGAACGGCAGTTGCGGCGCCCTGATCTGCTGGCTGCCACACGTTCGTCCCGAATCCCTGCGCCGCCTGCATCTGGCGGCTCAAGCCAGCGACTTGCTGTTTATCGCCGTGCGCCCGGCCAGCGCGGCGCAGCACGCCACGCCCGCCCCCTTGCGGCTGGCGCTTGCGCCCGCGCCGGGCGGATTATCCGTCCATATCCTGAAACGCCGGGGACCGGTCTGCGACAAGCCGCTGCATGTTGCCCTGGAGCCCGGCGTCCTTACGCCTTCTTTCCCCCGCCATGCGCCTTTGGATCGCCGTATTCCTGCGCTGCCTGCCGCTGGACGCCCTACGCCCGCACTGGCCGCTTGAGGAGCAGGCGTTCGCCGTCCTGGACCAGGAACGCGTTGCCGCCCTCACCCCCGCCGCCCGCCAGGCAGGCGTCAAGGCGGGCATGCGCCGCGCCGGCGCGGCGGCCATCGCCCCCCAGGTCGAACTGCTGCCGCGCCAGCCCCAAACCGAAGCCGACGCCCTGCTGGGCGCGGCGCTGGCCTTGCTGCAATACACCCCTGAAGTCGCCCTGGTTGGCAACGACACCGTGCTACTGAATGTGGGCGCCAGCCTGATGTTCTTTCGCGGGCCGCGCGCGCTTAGCCAGCGCATCCGCGCCACCTTGCAGGCCCTGGACCTGCGCGTGGCGCTGGGCATGGCGCCCACCGCCATGGGCGCCTGGCTGCTGGCGCACCGCCCCGGCCGCCGCACGCCCCGGCGCACGTTGACGCTACCCACGCTGACGCGCCGGCTGGACGCGCTGCCGCTGGCGCTGCTGCCCCAGGCGCAGGCCCGCCGCGACTGGCTGGACGACATCGGCTGCCACACGCTGGCAGACCTGCGCGCCCTGCCGCGCGCCGGCCTGCAACGGCGCAGCACGCCCGAACTGCTACAGGCCCTGGACGCCGCCTATGGCCAGACGCCAGAACTCTACCGCTGGATCGAACCGCCCCACCAGTTTTCGCGGCGCCTGGAACTTACGGACTATGTCGAACACACCGATGCCGTGCTGGCGGTGGCGCGCCGGCTGGCCGAACAACTGGGCGGCTGGCTGACCGCCCGGCAATTGGCGGTGCGGCGCGTGGTGCTCAGCATGGAACATGAACGCGGCCGCCACGCCCGCCCGCCCACCGAACTGGAGCTGGCGCTGGCCCAACCCGTTTGGCAGGCGCCGCAGTTGTTGCACCTGCTGCGCGAAAAACTGAACCACTTCACCCTGGAAGCGCCCGTCATCGCCGTGGCGCTGCAAGCGCCCGACACGGTAGAGCAGCCTGCCGCCAGCACCACCCTGTTTCCCGAACCCGGCGGCACGGCGGCCGACCACGCCCGGCTGCTGGACCTGCTGGTGGCACGGCTGGGCCGCGACCAGGTGCGCCACGCCCAGCCCGCCGCCGACCACCGCCCCGAAGCCGCCAATGCCTGGGGCGACGCGCTGGCGCCTCCCCAAGCCCCCACGCCCTTGCCCACCTTGCTGGACCGCCCGTTCTGGCTGCTGGAAACGCCGCTGCCCTTGAAGCTGTCCGGCCATCGCCCGCAATACGGCGGCCAGGCGCTGCGGCTGATGCGCGGCCCCGAGCGCATCGAAAGCGGCTGGTGGGACCCCGCCCTGACCGTGCGTGACTACTTCGTCGCCGAAGACGCCGCCGCCGCGCGCTACTGGATCTACCGCGAACGCGACGCCGAGCACGCGCGCTGGTTCCTGCACGGGCTGTACGCCTGAAGCCGTCCGCATCATGCACGACGACGCCTTCGACGCCCCCGATCCGTCCGCCCCGCCCGCGGCGTTGCCCGGCTATGCCGAACTGCAATGCCAGTCGAACTTTTCTTTCCTGCAAGGGGCCTCGCACCCGGAAGAGCTGGTCGCGCGCGCCGCGGAACTGGGCTACGCCGCGCTGGCGCTAACCGACGAATGTTCGTTGGCGGGCGTGGTGCGCGCACACATGGAAGCCAAGGCCCTGAAGCTGCCGCTGATCATCGGCGCCACCTTCCAGCTGCGCGCCGCCCCCGACGCGGCGCCGCTGGGGCTGACCCTGCTGGCGCAGACCCGCGAAGGCTACGGCAATCTGTCCGAACTCATCACGCTGGCCCGCACCCGCGCGCCTAAAGGCGAATACCGGCTGGCGCCGGAAGACCTGACCGATCCGCCGGAAGGCTACGCGCATCTGCGCCACCTGCCCGAATGCCTGGCCATCCTGACGCCCGCCTACGGCACCGACGCCGACCGCCTGGCCGAACAGGCGCGCTGGCTGGCGCGCGTCTTTCCCCACCGCGCCTGGGTCGGCCTGAACCTGCTGTATCAGTCGCGCGACGACCTGCACCGCGCCGCCATCGAAAACGCCGCGAACGCGGCGGACCTGCCCATCGTGGCGGTAGGCCAGGTGCAAATGCACGTGCGGTCGCGCAAGCCGCTGCACGACACGCTGACCGGCATCCGCACCCGCCAGCCGGTGTCCCAATGCGGCTACGAACTGTCCGGCAACGCCGAACAGCACTTGCGCACCCGCATGCGGCTGGCCAACCTGTATCCGCCGGAGGCCTTGGCGCAAACGCTGGCGGTGGCGCGCCGTTGCGCGTTTTCCCTGGACGAGCTGCGCTACGAATACCCCGACGAGATCGTGCCGCCCGGGCACACGCCGGCTACCTACCTGCGCCAGGAAACCCTGGCGGGCGCGGCCCGCCGCTTTCCCGCCGGCGTGCCAGACATCGTGACCGAACAGATCGAAAAAGAACTCGACCTGATCTCCGACCTGCAATACGAAGCCTATTTCCTGACCGTCTACGACATCGTGCAGTACGCCCGCAACGAAGGCATCCTGTGCCAGGGCCGCGGCTCGGCGGCCAACTCGGCGGTCTGCTACTGCCTGGGCATCACCGCGGTGGACCCCGTGCGCGGCAACAACCTGTTCGAACGTTTCATCAGCAAGGAACGCAACGAGCCCCCCGACATCGACGTGGACTTCGAACACCAGCGCCGCGAAGAGGTCATTCAGTACATCTACCGCAAGTACGGCCGGCAGCGTGCCGCACTGACCGCCGTGGTCATCTCGTACCGGCCGCGCAGCGTGCTGCGCGATACCGGCCGCGCGTTGGGCGTGGACCTGGGCGTCATCGACGCCGTGGCGCGCGCCCATCAATGGTGGGACGGCAAGAAGGAAATGCTGCGCACGCTGGGCGCCTGCGGACTGGACCCGGAATCCCCGGTCGCCCGCCAATGGGCGTCGCTGGCCCAGACTCTGATGGGCTTTCCCCGCCATCTGTCCCAGCATCCCGGCGGCTTTGTGATTTCACGCGGGAAACTGTCGCGCCTGGTGCCGATCGAAAACGCCGCCATGGAAGACCGCAGCGTCGTGCAATGGGACAAGGACGACCTGGACGCCCTGAAACTGCTGAAGGTGGACGTGCTGGCGCTGGGCATGCTGTCGGCGCTGCGCCGCACCCTGGAACTGGCCGGCCAGCGCCGTGGCAAGCCGCTGACGCTGCAGGACATTCCCGAAGGCGACGACGCCACCTACGATATGATCTGCGACGCCGACACCGTCGGCGTGTTCCAGATCGAATCACGCGCGCAGATGACGATGCTGCCCCGCCTGCGGCCGCGTCAATACTACGATCTGGTCGTGCAGGTGGCCATCGTGCGGCCCGGCCCGATCCAGGGCGGCATGGTCCACCCCTATCTGCGCCGCCGCCAGAAAAAAGAAGAAGTAACCTACCCCAGCGAAAAAGTCCGCGGCGTGCTCAGCCGGACCATGGGCGTGCCCATCTTCCAGGAACAGGTGATGCAGATTGCCGTGGTGGCCGCGGGCTTCACGCCGGGCGAAGCCGACCAGTTGCGCCGGTCGATGGCCGCCTGGAAGCGCAAGGGCGGCGTGGACAAATTCCGCGTCAAATTGGTGGGCGGCCTGCTGGCTCACGGCTACACGCTGGACTTCGCGGAAGCGCTGTTCCGGCAAGTGGAAGGCTTTGGCGAGTACGGCTTCCCGGAAAGCCATGCCGCCAGCTTCGCGCTGCTGGCGTATTCCAGTTCGTGGCTGAAGCGGCACGAACCCGAAGCCTTTCTGGCTGCCCTGCTCAACTCCCAGCCCATGGGCTTCTACGCGCCCGCCCAACTGGTGCAGGATGCCCGCCGCCATGGCGTCTGCGTGCTGCCCGCAGACGTCACCGTCAGCGGTTGGGACTCCGCGCTGGAGGCCTTGCCGGACGGCCACCCTGGCGCCCGGCGCAGCGCCCGTCCGCATGCCCCTGGCCCCGACGCCCCGCGTCCCGCCGTCCGCCTGGGCTTGAGCCTGATCCAGGGCATGCGCGAAGACGCCGCCCGGCGCATCGAGGACGCGCGCGCCCAATCGCCTTTCGCCGACACCGCCGACCTGGCCCGGCGCGCCGCGCTCAACCGCCATGACTTGAACGCGCTGGCTGCGGGCGATGCGCTGCGCACCCTGGCGGGCCATCGGCGCCAAGCCAGTTGGGAAGCCGCCGCCAGCGTGCAAAGCCGTGACTTGCTGCGCGATGCCGCCATCCAGGAAACCCAGGCGCCGCGGCTGCAGGCGCCGTCGGAAAGCCAGACCGTCGCGGCCGATTACCGCAGCGTGGGCCTGACCCTGCATACCCATCCGGTGGCGCTGCTGCGCAACCAATTGGCGGCCCGCAATTTCCAGCCGGCCGACGTCCTGAACGGCTATCCCGATAAGCGCGTGGCGCGCGCCTGCGGCATCGTCACCGTGCGCCAGCGGCCGCAAACCTCAAAAGGCGTGATCTTCGTCACGCTGGAAGACGAGACCGGCCCCGTGAACGTGGTCGTGCGGCCTGAACTGATCGAACGCCAGCGCCGCGAATTGCTGGGCGCCAAGCTGCTGGGCGTCTACGGCGCCTGGCAGAGCGTGGATGGCGTGCGTCACCTGATCGCGCAGCGGCTGGTGGACCTGTCCGACTTGCTGGGCGGACTGGCCACCCACAGCCGCAACTTCCATTGACCGGCCGCAGCATCAACGAGCGGTTCACCGGCCGAACAAAATACCGTCATCCAACGCCTGCGCCATCGCCTGGTAACCCGCGTCCCCGGGGTGCAGGTGGTCGCCCGAATCATAGGCCGGCAACAGACGCGCGGGGTGTGCCGGGTCGCGCAGCACAGCGTCCATATCCACCACGGCGTCAAACACGCCGCTATCGCGGATCCACTGGTTCACCTCGCGCCGCACCGCATCCTTGGCCGGGCTGTAATGGTCCGCGAGCGGCGTGCCGTGCAACGAACCTTCATAGGGCGCGATGGTCGCTCCCACGATGCGCACGTTGCGGGCGCGTGCCGCCTCGGCCAATTGCCGATACCCCTCCACCAGCCGGGCCGCCGTCATCGGCGCATCGTCGGGCGCGAAACCGCTGTCCGGCCAACCGATATCGTTGATGCCCATCAGCACGACTACCGTGCGCACGCCGGGTTGCGCCAACACATCGGCCTCGAAGCGGGCCATCGCGTTCACGCCCATCTTGTCGCCCCACACCCGCGCACCCGAAATGCCCGCATTGACGACGCCCACGCCCTGCGGCGCCAGCCGGCGGGCCAGGATGTCCGGCCAACGGCGGTTGGCACCGGGCGTGGAGCCGTTGCCATCGGTCAACGAATCCCCGAACGCCACCACGACGGGCGTATTGGCAACGCTTTCCACCCAGATCCCCGCCAGGAACGCGCGCCCCTGCAACGCGGTGGCGCCCGGCAAGGCGGACGCGCCGCTGACGTCGCCCTCTGCCCACGCGGCGGTTTGCTGCGCGCCCCAATGGAACGTGGCAACGGGGGTGGGCTGCGGGAAATAGGTGCTGACGGCCAGCTCGCTCAACGGGGCCACGGGCAAGTCCACGGGGTCGCTGACCACCTGGGCGCCAGCCGCGACCGTCACCCCCAGCCGGCCGCCAAAACGCAGCGCCCGATCCGATGCCGGGTCGATGGCCGACCCCGCTCCCGCCTTTGCCACACGGGCCGCGCCGATCACCAATGGCTGAGTGCCGTAGCGGTTGGACAGCACCACGCGCAAGCGCTTGCCGCCCAGGCTGATCTTGACGGTCTCGCGCAGTGTCTGGTCCGCAACTTGCGCGGGCATACCGGTGGGCAGCACGAACGATGCGTCCCATAACGGCTGCGGGCTGGCGGACCATGAGCTGACCCAGGCGGCTTGCGATGCGGGCGCCGACGCGGCCGCCTGCGTGGCGGATGGCATCCACGCAACACTGGCCGCAACCAGGCTCGCGGCGCGGAAAAACGAATGACGGTTCATGGCGGACTTCATGGCATCTCCTTGAGGACGGGAAGCGGTAAACAGGGATGCCGTCACGATAGGTTCTTCCCGAAAAAGCAGGTAGACCCCTACAATGCATACCGCTTCTTCCAAAATGGAATGCCCAGCCTATGGATACCTTGCGCGCCATGCGGGCCTTCGTCCGCGCCGTGGAACTTGGCACCTTGTCCGCTGCCGCCCGCGAACAAGGTCTGACCCAGCCCGCGCTCAGCAAGATCGTCGCGGCGCTTGAGAAAGACTTGAGCGTGCGCCTGCTGGAACGCAGCACGACACGCGTCGTGCCCACCGAACAAGGCAAGCGCTTCTACGAACGCGCCAACCGGGTGCTGGAGGAATACGCCGAGGCCGTGGCCGACGCCCGAGGCCAGACCGAGCAGCCCGCCGGTTTCCTGCGCGTCAACGCGCCCGTCGCGTTGGGCCAGTTCCGGCTGAATGCGTTGATCCGGGAATTCCTGGACGCCTATCCCGACATTCAGGTCGAACTGATCCTGAACGACCGTTTCGTCGACCTGGTGGAAGAAGGCGTAGACGTGGCGCTGCGCCTGGGCGGCGACCTGCCGCCCAACGCCATCGCCCGCAAAGTCGCCCTGTCGCCGCGCCATCTGGTCGCGGCGCCTGCCTATCTGGCCCGCCATGGCAAACCCCGCACGCCCGAGGACCTGGCGGCCCACGACTACGTCCGGTTCGCGTGGCTGCCCGCTGGCGACACCCTGGAGCTGCACCAGGGCGCCACCCGTGCCAGCGTCCAGACGCAGGGACGGTACCGCGTCAACAATGCCCTGGCCATCCGGGAAACGCTGGCGATGGGCGCCGGCGTGGGCCTGTGCCCCGCCTGGCTGGTGCAGGACCTGGTAGCCGACGGCCAATTACTGCGCGTCTTGCCCAAATGGAGCGGCGCGCCACAGGAAGCGTTCCTGATTTACCCCTCGCGCCGCTACCAGCCATTGCGGGCCCGGCTGCTGATCCAGTTCCTGGCCGATCGCCTGCCCGCGATGCCCGGCATGCAGGCGCCCCAAGGCTCCTGATTACAGGCCGCTCCGGCTGGTCTATCATGGCTTTTTTTGTCGCGTAGTTGTAAGGAGCATTACATGATCCGCAAGCTGAT
Organism: Achromobacter marplatensis; assembly: GCF_049060505.1. Classification (GTDB taxonomy): domain Bacteria; phylum Pseudomonadota; class Gammaproteobacteria; order Burkholderiales; family Burkholderiaceae_B; genus Achromobacter; species Achromobacter marplatensis_A. Next base: position 242,055 of record NZ_JBMGRB010000009.1, on the reverse strand, counting down.
CCCTTTCCTGCTGGTTGCCAGCCTGAGCGCATGCGCCAATACCGGGACGTCATCCTCGTCCAGTCGCGCGCCGGCAGCCTCCAGCTCCTCTAGCGCGTCAAGCTCATCGGGGTCGTCCGGCGGTGCCACCTACGGCGGATCGTCCTATGGCTCGTCGTCCAACATCCCCGGCGCCACAAGCGGCGGCAAAACATGCGACGCCACCGCCCTGCAATCGCAGATCGGCCAAAAGGCCACCCCGTCGGCCATGGAAGACCTGCGCACGCGCAGCGGCAGCGCCACCGCGCGCATTTTGCGCCCCGGCCAGCTTGTCACCATGGAATACAACGCGACCCGCCTGAACCTGATCGTGGACGACAAGGACGTCATGACGGCGATCCGCTGCGGTTAAGCCCGCCTTGGGGCCGGCGCCCGCCGGCCTGCCGCCTATGCTTGCCGCCGCAACGCGGCCGGCGGCACATGGGGCAAGAACGCCCCCGCCACCTCGAACGCGCATTCCTCGCGCGCGATATCGATCACCCGCGACACAATCGGGTTGACGATGTTCTTCTTATGCACGGCGTAGTAATTGATGGTGGGCAGGTCTGGCCGCACATCCAGCCGGCATAGCGCGCCGCGCTCGACCAGCGGCGCGAAATACGCGCCGGGCAGGTAGCTGATGCCCAGCCCCAGCATCGTCAGCTGCGCCATCATCCCCAAGCTGTTGCACGTGAGCACGCGCTTGACCGGCAGGCCCTGTTCCGCGAACCACGCGTCGTACAGATGCGACAAGGCCGAGTTCGTGGGTTGCGATATCACCGGATACGGCGCCAGGTCCTGCGGTGTCAGGCGGGCCGAAAAATCGATGTCCAGCGCGGGGCTGGCCATCCACACATTGGTGACCGCGCCTAAATGGGTGCAATCGTATTGATAGCTCCAGAACGGCCCGGGCATGATGGCCAGGTCGATCTGATCTTGTTCCAGCCTTTCGTATAGCGTGATGCCGCCGTCGATCTCGGGCATCAATTGCACGCGAGGGTAGCGCTGGCTGATCTGATTGATCAGCCGCGCCAGCCAGGTCATGCCCACCAGTTCGGTCACGCCCAGCCGCACCACGCCTTCGAAACTGGCCGGATCGGCCATGTTCTGCACGATGCGGCTGTTCAGGTCCAACATTTCACGGGCCAGTTCGAACAGCTTGCGGCCCTGCGGGGTCATCACCAATTTCTTGGCGCGCCGCTCGAACAGCGGCGACCCGGCAAAGGCTTCAAGTTCGCCCACCCGCTTGGCCACGGCCGACTGCGTGGTGTGCAGTTTGCGGGACGACGCGCTGAAGCTGCCCAATTCGGAGCTCCAGTAAAAGGCCTCTAGCTGTTTAAGGGTGTACATCGCGGCGGTCGAGGCAAAACGCATGGGAACCCCTAACCTTACCATCGCCGCCGCGTCCGCCGCGCCCTTAGCCGCGCGGATGCAGGATGTCGGCCAGGAAGCGCTGCGCGCGCGGATGGGATGGCGCGCTGAAAAAGCGCTCGGGCGTATCCATTTCCAGGATCTCGCCGCCATCCATGAAAACCACCCGGTCGCAGACGTCGCGCGCAAACCCCATTTCGTGGGTCACGCACACCATCGTCATGCCGTCTTTGGCCAGCCCCTTCATCACCTGCAGCACCTCGCCCACCATCTCCGGGTCCAGCGCGCTGGTGGGCTCGTCGAACAGCATCACCGGCGGTTGCAGGGCCAGCGCGCGGGCGATCGCCACGCGCTGCTGCTGGCCGCCGGACAACGCCCCCGGATAGGCGTCGATCTTGTGTTCCAGCCCCACCCGCTCAAGCAGGGCGCGCGCCAGCTCCACCGCCTGCTTGCGCGGCTGTTTGCGGATGTTGACGGGTGCGAAAATCACGTTTTCCAGCACGCTCATGTGCGGGAACAGATTGAATTGCTGAAACACGAAGCCGATCTTCTGGCGCAGCGCGTTCAGGTTGGCGCCCTTGGCGTAGATGTCCGCGCCGTCGATCAGGATGCGGCCTTTTTCAATCGGTTCCAGACGGTTGATCGTGCGGATCATGGTGGACTTGCCCGACCCCGACGGCCCGCACACCACCAGCACTTCGCCGCGCGCCACCGACAGGTCCACGTCTTTCAGCACATGATGCGCGCCGTACCACTTGTTCACTTTTTCAAGATTGATCATGTTTGGCTTCTTTTGGTGTTAACGGCCCTAAGCCATGGCGCGCGAGCGGCGGATACGCAGGTCCAGCCAGCTCAAGCCGCGGCTCAGGCTGAAGCACACCAGGAAATAGATAATGGCCAGGATGCCGAACACCTGCAGCGGCTGGGTCAGCACCAGGTTGTTGACCTGATTGGCCGCAAAGGTCAGTTCGTTCACGCTGATGACGTAGCCCAACGACGTTTCCTTGATGGTGGACACGAACTGGCTGGTCATGCTGGGCAGCACGTTGAACAGCGCCTGCGGCAAGACCACCTTGCGCATCGTCGTCCAGTAGCCCACGCCCAGTGAGCGCGACGCCTCGATCTGGCCGCGCGGCACCGCCTCGATACCCGAGCGGATCACTTCCGACAGGTACGCGCTTTCGTAGACCACCAATGCGAAGATCAGCGTCCAGAAGCCGCTGACGACTTGCCCGGTCAGCTTGGGCACCACAAAGTAGGCCCAGAAGATCAGCATCAACAACGGCATGCCGCGCACGACGTTGACCAGCGCCTTGCTGGCCACGCGCAGCCAGCCGAACGGGCTGACCCGGGCCAGCGCGATCAACAGCGCCAGCGGCATCGACATCGCCAGGCCCAGCGCCGCCAGGATAAGCGTCAGCGCCAACCCGCCCAGCGGACCGTTGGGATATTGCCCGACCAGCAGCGTCGGCCAGTATTGCAAGAGCAGATCAAGCACCGTGGCCTCCGCGGTTCAGACGATAACGGGCGTAAATGCGCGACCCGACCGCCATGATGAGGAAAGATCCCAGCAGGTACATGATCGTCGCCGCGCCGAACGTGGCAAACGTGCGGTAGGTCTCGTTTTCAATTTCGCGCGCCTGATAAGTCAGCTCCATCACGCCGATCGCCATTGCCACGCTGGTGTTCTTGAACAGCAGCAGCGCCCGGCCCACCAGCGGCGGGATCGAAATGCGCACGGCCTGCGGCACGATCACGAAGCGCATGCATTGCAGGTAGCTGGCGCCCAGCGCGCGGGCCGCTTCGAACTGCGTGCCGGGAATGGCGCGCAACCCGCTGCGGATGTCTTCCGCGATGTAGGCGGCCGACCCCAGCGCCAGCGCGATCGCCGCCAGCGACATCTCGGCGTTGTGCTCGTACAGCCACATCCGGAAGCCTTCGGGCAGCAATTCGGGCATGCCGAAATACCAGAACAGCACCTGCACCAGCAGCGGCACGTTACGGTGATATTCCACATAAGCGTCCACCACCCAGCGGCACGGCGCCAGGTTGGTGGCGCGCACCACCACCAGCGTCACCGCAATGGTGAAGGCCATGACCCAGGCAACCAGGAACAGCTGCACGGTGACCACCATGCCGCTTAGCAGCAGCTGGTATTGGGAAGCGTCAAGTAGGCTCATAAAGCGATCGATCTCCGACAGCCTAGCCGGCGATGGGGCCGATCTTGAAGCTGCGTTCCAGCTTGTACGGCGTATCGGGCCCGAACCACTTGTTGAACAGCGTGGCGGCCGCGCCGGAGGTTTCTGCTTCGTCCAGCGCCTGGTTCACCGTTTGCAGAAAGCGCGGTTCCGACTTGCGCACGCCCAGGCCCCACGGCTCGTCGAACACCGACTTGGCGATCACGCTGACGGGCGCGGTCGGCGGGCTTTGCAGCACCAGGCGCACCAGCACCAGTTCCGAGGCGAACTGCGCGTCCACCTTCTTTTGCTGCAAGGCCAGATAGGTGGCCGAGCTGTCGCCGTAGCCGATGACCTGCGACTTGTTCAGGATGCGCTTGATCTCGCGCTCCGAGCTGGATCCCTTGGTAGCGCCGATGCGGCGGCCGTTCAGGGCCTCTATCGAGTCCAGGCCCGAGTCCTTGCGTACCAACAGTTTCTGCGGGCTGACGTAGTAAGCGTGGCTGAACGCGATCTGCTCGGCGCGGTCGGGCGAATAGCCCAGATTGGCCGCCAGGATGTCCACGCGGCCTTCGTTCAGTTCCGGCACGCGCGCCGCCACCGACAGCAGCTTGTAATTGACCTTGACGCCCAGCTTGTCGGCCACGAGCTTGCACACGTCCACGTCATAGCCCACCAATTGGCGCGTGGCGCCGTCCTGGAAGCTGAACGGCTGCGAGGTGCCAAGCGTGCCGCAGACGAGTTCGCCGCGCGCCTTGATGTCGTCGACCTGGTCGGCCTGGGCAACGGCGCCCAGCGCCAACGTGGCCAGCCCCAGGCAGGCCGCGAAGAGAGAGTGACGTTTCATGGTTGATTCCCCTTGTCTGTTTGTGTGGTGGTCGTACTGGAATGAAAGGCGCGGCGTGGCCTCAGGCCAGCTTGGCGCAGGCTTCACGGATGGCCGCGCATCCCTGCTTGATATCGTCCAGGGATGCGGCGAACGACAGCCGGAAGGTACCCGGCGCGCCATAGGCATGGCCATCGATGACCGCCACGCCCGCTTCGCGCAGCAGGTAATGCGTCAGGTCGGTGTCGGTGGCGATCACATCGCCCGCGGGCGTCTTCTTGCCCAGCAGGCCCGAGCAATCCGGAAAGACATAGAACGCGCCTTGCGGCACGACAATCGCCAAGCCCGGCGCGCCGGATAATTCGGCGATCGCCAGGTCGCGGCGTTCGCGGAACACGCGGGCGAACTCGGCCACGCAATCCTGCGGACCCGACAACGCCTCCAGCGCCGCCGCCTGGCTGACGGACGATGCGCCCGACGTGCTTTGCGACTGCAGGATGGCCATTGCCTTGATCAATTCGTCGGGGCCGGCGCCGTAACCGATGCGCCAGCCCGTCATCGCGTAAGCCTTGGACACGCCGTTGACCACCAGCGTGCGGGCGGCCAGCTCGGGCGCGACCTGCAAGGGATGGACGGTGGCCTCGCCCGTGAAGTTAAGGCGCGCGTAGATGTCGTCGGTCATCAGCCACACGTGCGGATGGCGCTTGAGCACGTCGGTCAGGCCGCGCAACTCATCGGCCGTATAGACCGATCCCGTCGGGTTGCTGGGCGCGTTCATCATCAGCCATTTGGTGCGCGGCGTGATCGCGCGCTCCAGCGCTTCCGGGGTGACTTTGTAATCGGTAGCGGGCGACGTCTGCACGGCGACCGGCGTGCCACCGTTGACCAGCACCATGTCCGGGTACGACACCCAGAACGGCGCGGGGATCAGCACCTCGTCGCCCTCGTTCAAGGTGGCGGCCAGCCCATTGAAGATCACCTGCTTGGCGCCCGTGCTGACGATGATTCGCGCCACGGGGTAGTCGACCCCTGTCGCTTCCCGCAGATGGACGCTTGCGGCGCGGCGCAGGGCGACCGTGCCCTGGGCGGGCGGATACTTGGTTTCGCCGCGGTTCATGGCCGCGGTTGCCGCCAGACGGATATGCTCGGGCGTCGAGAAATCCGGTTCGCCGATCGTCAGGTCGATGATGCGGCGGCCTTGTTCGCGCAGTTCGGCGATGATGGCGCGCGCGGCGACGCTGGGCGACAGCTTGATGCGCTTGATACGGTCGGCGACGATGCTCATTTTGCCGCCCCCCTCTTCTCGGCCAGGGTCTTTTCCAGCCACGGCTTGGTGTAGGTGCCGGCGCGCAGCTTTTCCTTGGCCACGGCTTCGTCGGCTTCCTTCTTTTGCGCCAGCGCCAGCACGGCCACCGCAAATTCGGCCGGGATCACCACGACGCCGTCGGCATCGCCCACGACCACGTCGCCCGGGTTGACCACCTGCCCGCCCACGGACACCGGCACATTGATTTCACCGGGGCCATCCTTGTACGGTCCCTTGTGCGACACGGCGCGCGCAAAACAACCGAACTCGCCCTGGGCGAAGACGTCCAGGTCCCGCACGGCGCCGTCGATAACGAAGCCTTCGACGCCGCGCGATTGCGCGTCCATCATCATCAGTTCGCCGACCAGCGCGTTGCTGGTGTCGCCAGCGCCGTCGACGACGATCACGTCACCCGCGCCACCCAGCGAAATCGCCTTGTGGATCATCAGGTTATCGCCGGGACGGGTCTTGACGGTCAAGGCCTGGCCCACGGTGCGGCGCGTGCCGGCATGCAACGGGCGCAGGCCCGACACGCCATACAGGCGATTCATGCAGTCGCTGATCTGAGCCGAGCCGATGCCGGCAAAGCCCGCCAGCACGTCAGCGTCGACGGCCGGCGCGGGCCGGGAAAGAATGCGGTAACCGATGGGAGTCATAAGGAAGTCAGGAGTGAATGCGTGAAGCGATTAAGCGAACATGCATTACAAAGCCCGCCACGCCTTTCCTCAAAACGATATAAATTCCCAACGATCCACGAATTTTTTTCGTACATAACACGAATAAGGGTTATCCCTTATTCGTGCATGCACCCGGCATTCCTTCTTAATCGTCGCCGGCGCTGCCGCCGTTGCGGGCTTCCGCCAGCGCGATCGTCAGGTGCATCACCTTCTTCTTCAACTGGTCGCGCTCATCCGTCAAACGCGCCAGTACGCCACGCAGCCGCGCCACTTCGGCCGGCAGGTCCGCGATACTTTCAATGGGCACCTCGGGTGGGGCTTCGCGGGGCGGCGGCGCCTTGGCCAGGCGCACTTCGCGCGCGGCCTGTTGCAGTTCTTTCTTGCCGCCGGCCACGGCCGCCGCCTGGCGTTCGGGCGGCAACGACGCCACCGCCGCGGCGGCGTTGATGGAAATCGCGCCCGATTTCACCGCGCGCACCAGTTCGGGCGCGGCGTCTTTCTGGATCTTTTCGATCTGGCCCAGCGTATTACTGCTGATGCGCGCCGCGCGCGCCAACGCCTGGCGGCTGGGCACGGGCGGGGTCCACGAGATGTTCGGCGGCAGGCGAGGCCCGCCTTCGGCGCCCGACGCAGCGGCGCCCGACGCATCGGCGCCCGACGCATCCTCGTCCCAAGGCGGAGAACCGTCGGCCGCCGCCGCGTCAGGCGATGCGGCCTGCGGGGCCGCGCTACCTTCGGGCGGCGTGCGCGACAGCAGGATTTCCTTCTTGCGCAACGCCAACACGCCCCGCTGGAAGTCCGACACGCTGCGCCGGCCCAAGTGGTTTTCGATCATCCACAAATGCACGTCTTCGATCGATTTGAACGTGGTGTTCTGGCGGGTCTGAAATTCGATGCCGTGTTTCTGGCAGATGGCGTAGCGGTTGTGCCCGTCCACCAGCAGATCGCCCCACAGCACCAGCGCGTCGCGGCAGCCCTCGGCCAGCAGGCTGCGTTCCAGCGCCTCGTGCTCGTCCTCGGTCAAGGGGTCTATATAGGCGCGCAGGCCCTCGTCAATCCTGATATCCATGATGTCCAAAAAGGTTACTCGCCCGGCGTTTCCGACAGGCAACCCGCTATGCCAGCCCCTGGCCGCGCAGCAAGTCCTGAATGGCCGCCAACCGCGCCACCGGGTCGGTCAGGCCCAACAGCCGGGCCTTGTCGTCCGGCGGCAATGGCAGCAGCTCGCACCAGCGATCCGCCACCCAGCCGCAGTCATCCAGCCGGTACGGCGGCGCCAAAGGCATCCTTTCGGTGGGCACGCCGTCTTGCTGCCATTGCGCCACCAGCCGGCCCAGCGCATCGGCGCTGGCCTGCATGGCCGTCGGCACGGGCGTGGGCGGATCGTCGGCGATGGGCTCGGTGCCACCCATCCAAAGACCGTATTTTGCCACCTCGCTGGAAAGCAGCCGGAAACGCCCGGTGCCGATGCAGCGCACCTGCAGCAACGCCGGCATCGGCGCGTCCCACGACGCGATGCGCGCCATCGTGCCGACGGGAGCCAGGGTCTCGACGCCCTCCGGCGAACGGACCTCGCTGCCCGCCAGCAGCCCCACCACGCCAAACTCGCTGCCTTCCGCGATGCAGCGGCGGATCATATCCAGATAGCGCACCTCGAAAATCCGCAGGTGCAGCACGCCGGCGGGAAACAGCGCGTTGGATAAGGGGAACAGCGGGATCAGCGCCATGGCTGCCTCCTGGGGCCTGTTAAGACTTGACCTGGAAAGCGGCGTCCACTGGCACCTGCATGGCGGTCACCATCGCGTTGGTCTGCGCCGCCATGCCAATCACCGATAGCAGTTCGGCATGCTGGCCGTCGGTCATGCCCTTGGCCTTGGCCGCCGCCGTGTGCGAATGCACGCAGTAAGAGCACCCGTTGGCCGTGGACACCGCGATGTAGATCATTTCGCGCACCAGCGGCGACAGTTCGCCCTCCGCCATCATTACCTGCTTTAGCTGCGCCCACACGCGCCGCAGCTGCGCCGGGTCGTTGGCCAGCGCGCGCCAGAAATTGTTCACGAAATCGGATTTACGCGTGGCGCGGATGTCTTCGAACACCGCCCACGCCTCGGGGCTTTTGCGGACCTCTTCGTCCGACAGCAATTTGACTGTGCTCATGCGTGGGTTCCTTTACGTTATTCCGGTTTCAGATGGGGGATTTCACGCATGGCGGCCATCGCAGGGAATGCGCGTCAACGCATTGATGTCCACGGTTTCCAGGCAGCGCGCGTTCACCGCCGCGGTTTCTTCGCCTTGGGGGCTGGCCCCGAATCCAAACGGCGCGCGGCACGAACCACAACAGATAGCCTTTGCGGCTACAGTGGCTACAGTTGCACTCCAGCACCTGCGACACGTCACCATCGACTTCGAATTCTATCTGTCCGCAGTGGCAGCTACCTTGTTGCATGGACAGGCTCCTTCGGCATCACGAGTCGGGCCTTCCATCATAGATCGGCAACGGCTGCCCCGGCGCCTGCCCTGCCCCACCAGGAAGACATCATGCCCCAACTCTCCGCCTACCTCAGCTTCGACGGCAACTGCGCCGACGCGCTGCATTTCTACGAACGCGTCCTGGGCGGCCGGATCGAAGCCATGATCCGCTACGCCGACGCCCCCGCCGACGCCGCCATGCCCGCCCTGTCAGCCGAAGACGCCGAACGCATCATGTACGCGCGGCTGGCGCTGGACGAACAAACCCTGATGGGCAGCGACGCCACGGCCGGGCACCCTTATCCCGGCAAGAAAGGCATGGCGCTGTCGCTGGCCTACCCCACGGTGTCGGATGCGCAACGCGTGTTCGAGCAATTGTCAGATGGCGGCAATGTGACCATGCCGTTGCAAAAAACATTCTGGGCCGAGGCGTATGGGGCGCTGGTGGACCGGTTTGGAACGCGCTGGATGGTCAGCGGCGGCCGGCTGACGCACTGAGGCGCCGGCGCGTGTTGCGTTGGCTTGGCGCACGGCGCGGACGTTGTCCGACGCGGGTCAGGCATAGCCGCTGCCCACCGTGGCAGGAACCGCTGTCCCGCTGCTATGCTTGGTTCACTGGCCGCCACGCCGCAGCGCCGGGCCATGGCGACCGCCCAACCGCAATCCAGGAGCATCGACATGAAGCTATCCAAACGCGTGTTATTGGCAGGGCTGGCGCTATCCGCGCTGTCGGCAGTGGCCCCCGCGGCCATGGCGCATCACGGTTGGTCTTGGGCGGAATCCGAACAGATGACCTTGCAGGGCACGGTCGAGCAAGTGCAGGTCGCGCCGCCCCATCCCACGTTGAAGGTGCGAGCCAATGACGGTGTCTGGGTGGTCGAACTGGGCAATCCCACCCAGACGAAGGAAGCGGGATTCGTCGAAGGTTCCGCCAAGCCGGGCGACGCCATCACCGCCATTGGCAACCGCGACCAGGACGCCGGCAACAAACGTATGAAGGCTGTCCAGATCATGGTGGGCGGCAAGACCTACGACATCTATCCCTCCCGCATTAAAAAGCCCTGAACCCCACGGCCCTCAGCCATGCCCGAACCGCTTCGCCTGGCCCTGGAACAGCTTACGGCCCTCCCGCCGACGCTGTGGCTGCGACAGTCGGCAACGCTCTATCTTCTGGTCAACGCCGCCCATATCGGCGCCATCGGCCTGTTGATCGGTTCGATCGTCCCGCTGGACCTGCGGCTGCTCGGCGTCCTCAAGCCCACTTCCTTGGCGCTCCTGGCGCCTGTGTTGGCGCGCACGGCCACGGCTGGCCTTGCGCTGGCCGTACTGACCGGCGCCACGCTGTTCACCGTGCGGGGGCAGGAATACCTGCAAAATCCGGCATTTGTAGTGAAGATGGGCCTGTTGGGCGCGGGCGCAATCAACGCCTGGTTCGTGCGCCGGAGCAAAGCATGGGACAAGGTATTACAGGGCGGCCGCCCTTCCGGCGCGCTGCGCTGCCAGGCCGCCGCCTCGCTGCTGCTATGGACTGGCTGCCTGGTAGCGGGCAGATGGATCGGGTTCCTGTAGGCCGAGGGCGCATCGGAGGTATAGGCGCAGGGTCATTGATGTTGGCCGGCCATTTTCTTGTCAGGGTATAGCGGCGGTCAGCGGGCTACGGTGCGGGTCCGGACCGGTATGGCGTCGAAATCTCACGCCTGAAATCGGGTACGCTTTCCCGCTGGAAAATTCCGGATAGCAGGATATGTGGCGCACAATCTGCAAGATGTCGCTGGTGGTGAGCGGGGTATTCTGGCTGGCCGCCATGGCGTGGTTTGCGCTGGGCATGCTGCGGTATGTGCCTTCCGCCGAGGCGACGCTAACGCCGATCACGCTTACGGCCGGACAGACGGCACACGCCGAGGTTTACCGCATCCGTGAAGCGCCCCTATGGATGGAGGCGCGTTTCGGCGGCCCGACCGGCAGCGAGCGGCCCGAATTGGGCGACTACACCCGCCGTGTGGGCGCGCCCGGCTTCATCAACCCCGGAGAGCCGGTGCGGATTCGTGTGCGCGATGGCGCGGGGCTGAACGTCGTGATGGCCGCGGCCCCGCGCAGCGCCGCCAGCGCGGCGCATTTCTACCGCAAGCTCTGGCCTGAAAGCCATTTCGACGGTGCGCTGCCCCAGACCGCAGCGCCCTTCCCCAAGCTGGCAAAGGGAACTTCGCACCTGACCTTCACGGTGGAAGAGGTCGGGCCGGCGCTTCAGGGTGAGCAAATCGAACTGGAAATCAGCGCGCCCATCGGCCTCAAGCGTACCGCGCCCGGCTGGGACGACGTCTCCACTTTCATTTTCTGGCCCTTCATCGCTGCGATCCTCGCCGTTTGGGCACTGGCATGGGCGGGGCTGACGTGGTGGTATCGCCGCAAGGGCCGCCGGCTAGCGCTCAAAGCACTCGCCTGATTGCAAAGGTGGAGTAGATCCGGCGCAACGAACGTCCGCTTGGGGGCTGAAAGCCGCCGCTGAGTGAGTGGCCGATTACGACCCATCGCAGCCGTTGGAGCCAGCCTGGCCCATGGCTGCTTGCAGCGATTGCAGCTGTTCATGCCCACCCTGCCCAACGACAGGTGCTTGACGGATTTCCGTTGCTCATGTAGCCCTGCGCGATGTGGATCGACCTTGCCGACGCTGCGCGCGCACCGAAGGCCATTGCTGCGGCTGTGCTGACTCGGGTGCGGTACTCTGTCATCACCTGACGACACTCGCAGTCAGTCTGAGAGTCGTAATAGAAGGATTCGTCTTTAGCGACGATGTGCTTGATGCCTAGGGTGCAAGCCGCCGTTGACAGAGTGCGATTTCTTCGCCAATTTCAGCCACTGCTCGCCCTGGTGCGTGGCAGCGACGGTCTTCAAAAATGACCGTCTGCTGCAGGCGCGTGCAAACAAGGGCCTGCTGCAGATACATGAGCGCTAGCTGCCGTGTGAGAGAACTCCGCAACACGCTCGCGAGCGGTTACTGACAGCTCTAAGGACCCGCTAACTGGTTGCCGGATAATCGCCTTTCCTGGATAGTCAAAAGCGCGAAACCCTCCCTGGGACTGTGCGCGCTGGTCATGGGTTATCTCATATGATGCAGGCGCCGGAGGACACCCCGGAACATGCGTTACTCTAACGCTTTTCCTATGCTGCCCCTCTTCGCGCCTTGACTATGACGCCCTTCCCCAATGGATTTCCTACCTCGATGCCTTCTCGCCGCCCCGCGGAAGGCGATGAGGCGTTCGTATGACGACCACTCTTTTGCACATCTCCGATCCGCACTTCGGAGATCCGAAAGGTGTTCTAAGTCGCCAGGAAGTGAGACAAGTCCTCTTGGATTTGCTCCACAAGGCTGGCCCTGATGTCTTTGTTGTTCTTTCCGGCGATATCTCGTTCAAGGGTCAAGCTCAGGGTTATGCGGAGGCACGAGACGCACTGTTTCAGGTCTTTGACGAGGCGAAGGTTCTGCGCGATCGGGTCATCCTGTGCCCGGGAAACCACGACGTCGTGAAGGACGCAACGAGCATTTCCCCTTTCGAGACCTTTGACGCTTGGAGCGCGAGCTTGCGCCGTGACAAGCGTTGCGCGTTCAGTACTGACTCGTGCCGCCGTTTGACTTTCCCTGGAGTCGACTTTTTGCTGATCAACAGCGCCTACCACGGAGACATTGAGTTCGGACTGGTTGACCTGACAAAGATGGAAGCGGTTCTTGCCGACATGGATGCCACTCCCATTCACGATTTACCTAGAGTCGCCGTGCTGCACCATCATTTGATTCCGTTTTCGCGCGAAGACACCTCCACGACCCGGAACGCCTACAACGTTCTCACTCGCTTGGCCAAGCGTGGCTTTTCGCTTGTCCTGCATGGGCACCAGCACGCACTTCTCGAACTCGGCATGGGAGTGGGTTCGATGAAGGTTCACGGCGTCGGTTCGTTCAGGTATATCACGCCGGGATTCGTCAACGGCGCGACCGTTTACCGTATCGACGGGTCCAAGCGGGTCACCTCCGAGCACTATGCGATCTCCAAGGACGCGCCCAACCTTTTGAGATCCATCAAGAATTGTTGAGTCGAACAAAAAATGCAGAACGCGAAATTCATAGTTTTCGAAGGCCTGGATGGCTCGGGTACGTCGACTCAGGCAAATTTGCTCGAGAGGCGCCTCGTTAACGAGGGTCATCGATGCCATCTGACCTCGGAGCCGTCCGCCGGTCCCGTCGGTCAGATGATCCGTCAAGCTTTCAAGGGGCGGCTGCGCTTCGCTCAGGCATCGGAGCGGTTTGATCAGCAGATGGCCCATCTGTTCTCCGCAGACCGCTTCGACCATCTCTACAACGAATGGGACGGCGTGATGCCGACACTCGAGCGCGGAACGACCGTGATCAGCACGCGGTACTTCTTCTCCTCCTACGCCTATCATTGCACTCGCGAAGAGGACTGGGCGCTAGTTGAGCGGCTGAACCGAGATTTCCCGAACCCGGACCTCTTGGTTTACCTGCGCAACCCTGTCGCCGAGTCGTTGCGCCGACTGCAGTCCCGAACGACGCTGGACAGCTACGAAACGCCTGACAAACTTGCGCAGGTCGCGGCAAACTATGAGCGCATTATTGATGGCTATCCCGGCCGCAAACTCGTGCTTGATGCAACTCGGCCTCCACAGGAAATCCACGAAGAAATTGTGATAAACGCCAAGGAACTGTGATGGACGAGAATGGACTCTATGCTGCGCACGCCGACATGTTGGGCAGCGTAGAAAAGACCGCGAACAAGGAAGTCTTCAACTGGCATTGGACCGTCGATATCCCCGCGTCGGATCTGGAGAGTGTGAAGATGACTGACGTCACCGTGGAGGCGGCACAGTGGCGTCAAGCGACCCCCGCGGCCGACATGTACTTCACGCATGCAGAGTACTATCGCGACGGCATCCAACACATCGTTGACGAACTCCAACACAAGCCCACCAGCAATCGAGCGCTCTATTCATTGCTGGCGCAGAAGGACATCAGCAAATCCGGCGACAATCCGATACCGTCATTTCTGACCTTTCAGTGCTCGATCGAGAAGGAGGTTTTGTATTGCACTGCGACCTTTCGAGCACTCGAGGTCAGCAACTTTCTGAGAATCAATCTGGAGGAGATTCGGCAGAATCTCGTCGATATCTGCAAAGAGCTTCCGGCGATAGAAAAAGTCCATCTGCACATATTTGCCTTCCACGCATACGTTCGCAGTGTCCCAGCCGCGGCACTGAGACGACCCAAGATTAATGTAATGTTCATGCCTAAACTCTTAATCTTGATGCAAGAAGGTGACGTGCGCGAGCTCGACACGCTGCTTGGGGAGGTGGCGCGGTCGACGACCGCGGTGTCGGAAGTGGGACTCGCAACGCTGCTTGGCATCTTCCAAATAGAAAAGAACGCGCGTCTGCACGCCAGCATTGAAGGTAAGCGAGGGCTCCTGGTGCCCCAGTTGATGCAGGCAGTCAACGCGTGCAAGGACTTAGCATCGTCGCGCAAAGGCGCGTCTCGCGGCATTTACACTGCGGAGAAGATCAGGGCATTCCAGACCGCTGTCAACAATGTTCGCGAAACGCTACTGCTGAAATAGGAGCTGTCGATGGATTTCGCAACCCTGGTGCGGCTTCAGAGTGACTTCGACAAGGGTCACGGGGTGACCAAGCCTTTCTTCGTCCCGATCTCCTCGAACAACCTCCAGGAGCTTGAGCATCTTGTGGTGTGCATGGTTGGCGAGGTCGGCGAATTTGCCAACGAACTCAAGAAGGTCGTACGTGGGGATGCGCCCTACGAGGAGCGCAAGGCCGCCCTAGCCGAAGAGTTGACGGACACCTTCATCTACTTGATCAAGATTGCGGCGCAGACAGGCATCGATCTGGAATCCGAGTACCTCAAGAAGCTTGAGAAGAATCGGCAACGCTTCCCGCTTTTGGGGGCGCCGTGATTGTCATTCGTGGCCTTTCCCCGAACGAGGCATATTGGCGGCTGCTTGCGCTCGCGACACAGCACGATTGGCCGCTCGAAGTCTCGCGTGCAGGTCCATGCAGGGACCTGGGGGCGGTCACCGTGGAACTGGATGGTGGCGGGCGCACCATCTTTCTATCCGGCCGTGGATGGAATCCGGCCTTCGCTATAATAGAGGCAGCGTGGATCGTCTCAGGGCGCAACGACGTCAAGCCTCTTAAACAGTTCATCGGAAGCTACGACCGATTTTCGGACGACGGTCAAACTTTGCACGGCGCATATGGATACCGCTTGCGCCATCATTTCAAGCGCGATCAGATCGAAGCGGCGATCGATGAGTTGACTTCAAGCCCTGCATCTCGTCGAGTCGTGATGACCTTGTACGCTCCGGAGGACCTCGGCCTAGATTCGAAAGACATCCCCTGCAATACGCAGGTGACTCTGCGTCGCGTGCGTGGCCGTCTGGAGATGACGGTGTTCAATCGTTCGAACGATCTATGGTTGGGAGTACCCTACAACTGGTTTGTCTTTCGGGTTCTGCAGCATCTCATCGCCGATAGACTCGGTATTGCATGTGGCGTTCAGCGTCACGTCAGCAGCTATGTCCACCTCTACGAGAGTGACCTCATCGCTGCCACCCGAGTGGCCACCATCAATAGAAAGATCGATCTTCAGCGCAAAGAAGCGGCGCTCGGCGGGTTGGATGTGCTGGGGTTGCTGCGTGACGCAAGCGCTTTGACTGATCTTTCATTCAACTCCTTGATGAGCACCCAACTGATTGACTTCTTCGCCCGCTTTCGAATTTATCGCAGCGCCAATTCCACAGGTCCGGATCTATCCCCTGCGGAGAACATCCTGACCGAATCCCTCGAACGATGGAATCTCGACCGCCACTTAGCAAGGGGCAACAACATGACTCAACCGCTCACATACAACCCGGAGACCGAAACCGGCCTGCAGATTCAACAATGGGTGTTCGCGACGCCCGTGGACGCCGTGATCGAGCGACTTAACGTGGTCGCTCAACAGGCGATGCCTATGCTCCGAGAGGCGTTGCGTTCTGAACTAGGCCAGGGGCTACGCATCGAGTTTGAAGATGCGACGTCGGAGCGCCGAGCGGCGATGCACTTCGTGCTGGAACTGGTCTTCGGAACCCTCGATCCTGCCCTCGTGAGAACGCCGATCGGAGATAGACTACGTGACCGGCTCACAACAATCTCCACCGCTGCCGGGTTGCCACAGTCACCGCTTCGCGTCCGTGAACTCAGCGACGAACTACTGAAATACTTGTTTGGCGCAATACTCGCTTGAGCGTAGCGCCATTGTTCAGCGAACCATGATAGCGGCGGCCACCTAGGCGCAAACCTTGATCTCTTTGGCGAACCGCCCGCCACGCGAAGTCAGGCTATTCAAGGGCAGCGGGAAAACCGCGCCATTGCTCCTTTCGGCTTGAGCTATGTTGGAAAATAAAAGATGGACTGTCAGCACAGGCACGCGCGACCCTGTCGAAAGTCCAACAGAGCATTCGGTGGTACGGTCCGAGGCACAAGGAAGTTTGGCGAAGACCGTGGATTTGGACTGATCGACCACTGGCTGAACGCGACAGCGCAATTCAGGCACAGCTAAGCGTGTGCAACCCCGGCGTTCCCGCTGGACAGGTCTACGTCCACACTTCGAATAGGCGGCGGAGAGAGCTGTCGCTTGGACGTCGGCTGCTGGCGAGACAGGACGTTCGGGCGGACGATCGCGAACGGCTGCAATCAGCCTGATGCGGACAGCCGAGCGGGTGATGCCAGGGGCTGCTCCTGGCCGACTGTAGCCGGCTGTCGGGCCATCGAGAAGTGCCGGAAGCAGCCGGGCGCTAAATCCAAAAGAGGGCATTCGAGTAAAGTCGTTTTTCCCGCCAGCATCAGCGAACTGCCATGCCTAAGACATCGCCCCGAACCGCCTTCCTCCTGACGTTTACCAACGCAGTGAGCACATGACGGGCCGTCCGGATGTCCCGAGCCGCCGACGGCCGTGCATACCGTCGATGGTGGCCCTCGCCGTCGCGGCCTTGATCGGCTGGGGTTGCTTTGTGGGAGCGACCGAAGTGGTGGAAAGCCTGCAGACCGGGGTGCTCAACAACCGCAAAGGACCTGACATCTATGCAGCCGAGCAGCCCCTCCTTTACTGGGCCCTGATCGGCTTCTACACGGCGGCAACCCTGACCGCCGCTGGCTTGGCGCTTTTGGTGCTGGCCACTGCCATGCGCGGTCTGATGGGTGCAAGAGGCTCTGATCGATGAATGACCGTCATCAATTGGAAACGCTTCCGCTGAAGTGTGCGATTGTTAGATGGCTAATCACGCGGACGCAATTGACTAAATTCTCCGGCTTGGCCGACCGGCCGCTTCTGGCCGGGAGTAATCCTTGACAGCTGACCGCTTCTAATCCCGACGCAGACCTAGCATTCTTCACACGATAGACTCACCACTCTTCCATTCTGATATGTGGCCACTATGTTTTCCCAAATCAACGTCCGGCCCGCCTCTCGTGAAGACATCGATTCGATCATTGAGCAGGATCCGATTGCCAAGCGGGAACTGGGTAGGAGGGTGTTTATCGCCGATGCGGTGGCCGCTGGCCAATGCTGGGTCGCAGTAGAAGCGGTGGGTGCTTCGGCGCTGATCGGTTACGGGGTACTGAACAAGTCCTTTTTCGAGAACAACTTCGTCCCGCTGATCGTCGTCAAGGTCTCGGCACGTCGCCGTGGGGTGGCTACCGCAATCATGACCGCGCTGGAGTCGCAATGCGCAGGAAAATTGTTCACGTCGACAAATACGTCGAATATCGCGATGCGCCAATTGCTCAAGCGCCTTGGCTTTGTCGAAAGCGGTCGGATTGAAAATCTGGATGACAACGACCCCGAACTTGTATTTGTGAAGCTCCGATCATCCTTTTGATTTTCCGGTTCGTCTCGGGATGGCCGGAACGAAGCTATCGCAAAAGCCCGCTTCCGACCCAAAGCGGGCCACCCGCTGCGCGCAGCGGGTGGCCATTGTCAGCAAAGCCTCGAAGCGACATCTCGGCGCTATGTGATGGGTCAGCGTGCCGGCAGTAGATATTTCATCGCCTGCATAAAACCTCGCGGCGCGACGGTGAGATGATCCTCGTCGTTCAAGACCGCTGACTTCAGTTTCAAGCTCGGGTACTTTCTGCTTTGCAGCGCCGCTTCCAACGCCCGGTTGTCGGCAACCATGTCCACAGTCTGGTTATAGCGTCGATCACCCTTTCGCAAGGCTTCATAGGCGCCGACATATAGATAGACGTTCGCCTTCAGGTCCTGATTCTGCTTGGCGTAGCTGGCTTCGAGCTTCAAGGCATGTCGCTTGTCGTACCAGAGAGACGGACTGCCGAGGATATAGCTGCTGAACAAGCCAGGTTCGGTGAAAAGGATCTGCGTCCCAAGCAGTGCGCCGTAGGAATGGCCCAGAAATATTGTTCTGCCAGGGGCCGCCCGATAGCGAGCGTTGATGAAGGGTTTTACCTGATCGCGCAGATATTGTTGATAGGCCTGCGCCTGACCATGGATTGCATTGGGTGGCGCAGTACTTGGGCCGTTCGGTGTCGGCGTGTAATCACGCTGCCGGCTGATACCGCCATCCTCGCCTTTGCCATAGGACAGGCCGACCAGAATGAACTCCTCGATCTGGGGACCTTCAACATTCAGGCGGCGCGCTAGCTGACGGATAATCGGGAAAGCGTAGTCGGCGTCTGTCACATAAAGCACGGGGTAGCTCCGCTGCGGCTGCTTGGCATATGACGGCGGCAACGCAACGAAGACTTGGTAGCCCCGTTTAGAAACGGGATCGGGCACGTCCCACACCTCGCTATCGGGGACCTCGTAGGGGTGTCCGTTTCCAGATTGCACTTTTGGCGTCGATAGGGCCTGGGCTTGCGTCGGAGCGTTAAAGGCACCGAAGCTGATCATAAGGGTGATCAGCAGGGTATTTGGAAAACGTCGATGCATGTGAGTTCTTTGTGGATACGCGGCGCCCCCCAGCACATGGGAATGACGCGGGCCCATGATGAGTGGCATATTTGCGCAGCAGTAGGGCCGCATATCCTAGCCGATTCAATCTTCGCGCGCCCACCGACCCGCCTGCGAATTTGAATTTCCAGTCACGTTCGTGTTTCCTGCTCGACTCTGCGGGATCCATGCGCTTCGGCATAAACGCGGGTAAATTCTGCGCCCAGCAGAAACACCTGAGCCGCGTAATAAACCCAGATCAGCACGATCACCAGCGACCCCGCCGCTGCGTAGGACGAGGCGACGGACGCCTTAGCCATGTACTGGCCGATCAAGAACTTTCCGATTTCGAACATAACGGCGGTGACGAACGCCCCTGTCCAAACGTCTCGCCATGCCACTGAGACTTGCGGCATAAATCGGTAGATCATCCCAAAAAGCAGGGTGAGTATGCCTAACGTAATCGCCTCGTTGAGCAGTTGAAGAAGCATCCCCCAGCCCGGGATGCCGCCGCCCAACCAACTGCCCAATGCTGCCAGCACAGTGCTGATGACTAGCGAGACGAGCAATAAAAATGCCAATGTCAAAATCAGGCCAAAGGAAAGCAGGCGCGCGCGGATCAGGGCCCAAATGCCGGACTGCTTCTTGGCGTTGACCTTCCAGATGCGGTCCAGCGCACTTTGTAGTTCCGAAAATACTGTCGTCGCCCCGACCACCAGCACCACGACGCTGATGACCGTGGCTGCGATGCCCTGCGCGGGTTCTTGCGCACCCAATACGACACTTTCCACCGCCTTCCCACCCTCTGCGCCGACCAAGGCGCTGACTTGCTCCAACAACTGCCCCTGCGCGGCTTCGTGGCCCCAAAAGAACCCCGCGATACCGATCACGATAATAAGAAGTGGCGCCAGCGAGAAAACCGTGTAGAACGCGATGGCGGCGCCCATACTGGGGGCATAGTCGTCCAGCCAGTTCGTCACTGTTTGCTTGACTAACGCATAGAACCCTTTGATAGCCATTTCCACACTCCCCACGCATGCAGAGAGGTAGCAAGTGGCGTGCCACGCAAATTCGATCTTCCATGTCGGACGACGCTCTACCGCCCCCCTCACCCCCCCGGCCGGTGCTGGGCCAGCACCTCATGCAGTGATTGCGCCGCCCGCTGCAATACCGGCACGGCGCGCAACAGATCGTCCAGCATGACCCGCGCGGTGGGCGCATGGCAGGCCACGGCCGCCACTACCCTGTCCTCCGCATCCTTGACCGGCACTGCCACCGCGCTCATGCCGCGCACGAATTCCTCGTTGTCGATGCCGATGCCGCGCGCCGCCAGCCGTTCCAGTTCTTCTTCCAGTTGGGCCGGATCAGTCAAGGTGCGCGGCGTGTTGCGCGTCAGGGGCAGGCGCGCCACCACGCGGCCGCGTTCCAGCCGGTTCATGGACGCCAGGAACAGTTTCCCGCTGGCGGTGCAGTGCATCGGCACATGGCTGCCCACCGCGAAAAAGAGACGCAGCGGTTCGGTGGTTTCCACCCGTTCCATGTAGATCACGCGGTCGCCGTCCGGCGCGGTCAGGTTGCAGGTCTCGCCCAGCGTACCGGCCAATTGCGCCAACACGGCGCGGCAGGCCCGCGTGAACGCCGAGGCGCGCAACGTGGACAGCGCCAGCGACGTAGCCTGTGGCCCTGGAACGAAGCCATGTTCAGTGGGTGTCGCCGCGACGAAGCCGGCGCGCTGCATGGCGGCCAGCAAGCGCATGAGTGTCGTCTTTGGCATATCAAGCCGCTGGGCCAACTGGGCCAGTGTGGGCGGATGCTGGGCCCGCGCCAGATGCTCCAACACCACCAGGGCGCGCAGCGAACGCGCGGCTTCCTGCTGCACGGCGGGTGCGTCGGCCGACGCCTGCACCGATGCTGCACTGCGATTTTGAAACCGAAGTTGCATGTTCCGTTCCATTTGTCCGCCCCCACGCGTGTTGTGCTTTGCGCGACGCGACAGCTTTCTAGAATCGCCACAGATCCCCGGCCCGCGCGCCACGTTGCGAACGGATGCCGGAACCAGACCAGTATATAAGTGCGCCCCGCCGCGGCAAGCAGGGAAAACGCGCCGTCCCCCGACGTGGCGAAGGCGGACGGCAACAGGGAGGCAAGGCAACATGTCCGACACCGTGGATGTCATCGTGGTTGGCGCCGGCTCGGCCGGATGCGTGATGGCCAACCGGCTGAGCACCGACGGCGCGCTGTCCGTCTGCCTGCTGGAAGCGGGCCCCCGGGATCGCTATCCCTGGATCCACATTCCCATCGGCTACGGCAAGACGATGTTCCATAAGGTCGTGAACTGGGGCTACTACACCGACCCCGATCCCAACATGCTGGGCCGGCGCATCTACTGGCCGCGAGGCCGTACCCTGGGGGGATCCAGCGCGATCAACGGGCTGATCTACATCCGCGGCCAGCGGCAGGACTATGACGCCTGGGCCCGCGCCGGCAATCCCGGCTGGAGCTGGGACGATTGCCTGCCCGCCTTCCGTAAACTGGAAAACAACGACCTGGGCGCGAGCCCCACTCGCGGCGTGGACGGTCTCTTGAACGCCACGTCCATCAAGACGCCGCATCCTTTGGTCGAGGCGATGATCGCGGCGGCCGGCGCCCACGGCGTTCCGCACGTCTCGGACTTCAACACCGGCGATCAGGAAGGCGTCGGCTACTACCAGCTGACCACCCGCAATGGCCGCCGCTGCTCGACGGCGGTCGCCTATCTGCGCCCCGCCGAAGGGCGTCCCAACCTGCGTGTGGAAACCGGCGCGCACGCCATGGCCGTGCTATTTGAAGGCGGCCGCGCCTGCGGTGTGCGGTATCGGCAGGACGGCCAGGTCCGCACCTTGCGGGCACGGCGCGAGGTCGTCCTGTGTGCCGGCGCGCTGCAGTCGCCGCAGCTGCTGCAATTGTCCGGCGTCGGGCCGGCGGCGCTGCTGCGCCAGTTCGGCATCGGCGTGGTGCGGGATCTGCCCGGCGTCGGGGAAAACCTGCAAGACCACCTTCAGATAAGGCTGATCTACGAAACGACGCAGCCCATCACTACGAACGACCAGTTACGCACGCTGACCGGGCGCGCCCGCATGGGGCTGCAATGGCTGCTATTCCGCGGCGGGCCGCTGGCCGTCGGCATCAATCAGGGCGGGCTGTTCTGCCGCGTGGACCCGGCCAGCCGCACGCCGGACACCCAGTTTCACTTCGCCACCCTGTCGGCGGACTTGGCCGGGGGCAAGGTGCACCCGTTTTCTGGTTGCACGTACTCGGTCTGCCAGTTGCGCCCGTCTTCGCGCGGCCAGGTGCGCCTGCGCAGCGCCGACCCGTTCGACGCGCCGTCCATGCAGCCTAATTACCTGTCCACCGAACTGGACCGGCGCATGACGGTTGCCGCCGTCAAGTACGCGCGCCGGTTGGCCGCGACCGAACCGCTGGCCGCGCTGATGAAGCGCGAGTTTCGACCGGGGCCCGATGTACGCACGGACGACGAGATCCTGCACTTCTGCCGGGAATACGGCGCCACGATCTTCCACCCGTCGGGCACCGCCAAGATGGGGCCGCGCAGCGACCCGATGGCCGTGGTGGATGAACGCTTGCGCGTGCATGGCGTGGCCGGCTTGCGAGTGGTGGATTGCTCCATCATGCCAACACTGGTTTCGGGCAACACCAACGCGCCCGTCGTGATGCTGGCCGAACGCGCGGCCGGCTTCATGCTGGAGGATCTGAAGGCAACACCGCGGCAGGCCGAACTGGTTGCCGCGTAACGCGTAAGAAAACCCCGCAGGAAAGCAAGGCGAACGGCAACGCAGAGTGCCCCGCCCCCATCAAAGGAGACTGAAATGGCCAAGCAAAACGAAGCCGCAGTACGCCGTGTCGTCACCGCGTCGCTGATCGGCGCCACGATCGAGTGGTACGACTTTTTCCTCTACGGTGTCGTGGCGGGCATCGTATTCAATAAGCTGTACTTTCCCACCGGCGACCCGCTGGTCTCGACCATGCTGGCCTACACGACATTCGCGGTCGGCTTCGTGACGCGGCCCCTGGGCGGCCTGATCTTTGGCCATTTCGGCGACCGCATTGGCCGGAAAAGCATGCTGGTCATGACGCTGATGATCATGGGCGTGTCCACGTTCCTGATCGGCCTGGTGCCCACCTACGACACCATCGGCGTCTGGGCGCCCATCCTGTTGCTGTTGCTGCGCGTGTTCCAGGGCATCGGCCTGGGCGGCGAATGGGGCGGCGCCGTGCTGATGGCCTATGAATACGCGCCGCCGGGAAAGAAAGGCTTCTATGCCTCGCTTCCGCAAATCGGGCTGGCGATCGGCTTGTGCCTGGCCTCCGGCACCGTGGCGCTGCTGTCCACCCTGTTGACGGATGCGCAGTTCATGGCCTGGGGCTGGCGCATCGCCTTCCTGGCATCGGCGGCCATGGTGCTGGTGGGCATGTACATCCGGCTGAACATCAAGGAAACCCCGGAGTTCACTGCCGTCAAGGCAAGCAACGCCGAAAGCCGGATTCCGTTTTTCGACATGCTAAAACGCTACCCCGGCAACGTCTTCAAGGGCATGGGGGCCCGTTATATCGACGGCGTGTTCTTCAACGTGTTCGGCGTGTTCTCGATCTCGTACCTGACCCAGACCGTGCAGATCACCCGCACCGAGGCGTTGACGGGCGTAATGGCGGCAGCCCTGGTGATGTGCTTTTTCATCCCGTTCTTTGGCCGGCTGTCCGACCGCATCGGCCGCACGCGCGTCTATTTCTGGGGCTCGCTGATCACGGCCGCGGCCTCGTTCCCCGGGTTCTGGCTGATGCTGCATAGCGAAGGCAGCGTGATGCTGATCTGGCTGGCCATCATCATCCCCTTTGGCATCTTCTACGCGGCCATCTATGGGCCCGAGGCCGCCCTCTTCTGCGAGCTATTCGACGCCAAGGTGCGATACACCGGCATCTCTTTCGTCTACCAGTTCTCGGGCATCTTCGCGTCCGGCATTACGCCCATCATCGCCACCGCGCTGCTCAAGACCGGTAATGGCCAGCCGTGGCTGATCTGCCTGTACGTGCTGTTCGCGGGATTGGTATCGGCGCTGTGCGCGTGGCTGATCGGGCGCGGCCGGCCGGCGGACGAGCCCGCCAGCCATGCCGCGCCGCCGCTGGCCCGCCCCGGCCTGCGCAAGGCCTGAGGCGGCCCCGCGCCGACGGATCAAGCGCGCGGCGGCCAAAGGCTCCTGGCCGCCGCAGCGTCGCTGCCCCGACGGCTCAACCGCGCCGCGGCTGCGCGAACCAGGCCTCGGCCAGCTTCACGAACGCGCTGGCGCCGATGGGCAACAGCGCGTCGTTGAAGTCATAACTGGTGTTGTGAACCAGGCACGGCCCCTCGCCATGGCCCAGCTCACGGTGGCCGCCCTCGCCGTTGCCGATGAAGCAGTAGCTGCCGGGCACGGCTTCCAGCATGAAGGAAAAATCCTCCGCCGCCATGATGGGCGTCTGGGCCATCACGCGCTCGGCGCCGACCACCTGCGCCAGCGCCTCCCGCATGAAGGCCGTCTCGGCCTCGTGGTTGATGGTCGACGGATAGTGGCGGGTGAAGACGAAATCGCATTCCGCGCCAAACATCGCCGCCACGTGATGCGCCATTTCGCCCATGCGCCGCTCGATCAGGTCCAGTGTTTCGGCCGTGTAGGCCCGCACCGTCCCGCCCAGTTCGCAGGTGTCGGGGATGACGTTGACGGCCTCGCCGGCCCGCAGCGTGGTCACGGAAATGACGGCGGTCTCCAACGGCTTCTTGTTGCGGCTGATGATGGTCTGGAACGCCTCGATCATCTGGCCCGCCGCCGGGATCGGATCGACCGCCAGGTGCGGCATGGCGGCATGGCCGCCCTTGCCGCGTATCGTCACGTGGAATTCGCTATTGGACGCCAGCACGGGGCCAGGCGACGACGCGAAACAGCCCGCCGGGATGCCCGGCATGTTGTGCATGCCGAACACGGCCTCCATGGGGAATTTCTCGAACAGGCCGTCGCGCATCATCTCGCGCGCACCGCCGCCGCGCTCTTCGGCAGGCTGAAAAATCAGGTACACGGTGCCGTCGAAATTGCGATGCTGGGCCAGATACTGGGCGGCGCCCAACAACATGGCGGTGTGGCCGTCGTGGCCGCAGGCGTGCATCACGCCCGCATGTTTGCTGGCGTGCGCGAACTGGTTCGCCTCTTGCATTGGCAACGCGTCCATGTCGGCGCGCAAACCCAGCGTGCGCGACGAGGTGCCGTTGCGGATCACCCCCACCAATCCGGTCTTGCCGAAACCGCGTTGCAGCGGGATGCCCCAGCCCTCCAGCAACTCGGCCACCCGTTGCGCCGTGCGGTTCTCTTCGAACGCCAGTTCAGGGTGCGCATGGATATCACGCCGGATATCTCGAATAGCGGGCGCGTGTTCAACAATCTCTTCAATCAGGTTCATGGCTGCGGGTTCAGCGCCGCGGACGGCGCCGTTGATTCCAGGTTCGAGGGAAAAGGGAAAGGTCAATCGGGCTTGATGCCCAGCTTGCGCAGCACCGGGCCGGACGCCTTGCGCTCATCGGCGACGCGCTGCGCGAAAACGGCCGCGTCCAGATGGTACGGCAGCGAGCCGTGGCTGGCATACATCTGCCGCATGGCGCCGTCCTGCTGCGCGCGGCCGATCTGGGCGTTCAGGCGCTGGACGATAGCGTCGGGCGTGCCGGCGCGCGCCGCCACTCCCAGCCACACCGCGCCTTCGAAGCCGCGGAAATCCTGCTGCGCCAGCGTCGGTGCGCGGCCAAAGGCCGCGTCGGGCACGGCGTCGCTGATGGCCAGCACGCGCAGGCGCCCTTCCTTGACCATGGGCTCGACCAAGGCGGTACCGGCGAAGTACATCTGCGTGTCGCCCGCCAGCACCGAATTCAGCGCGCCGGTGCCCGTCTTGAACGGCACGTGCATGATGTTGACGCCCGCCTGTTCGCGCAGCATTTCAAACAGCACGTGGGGCGGGCTGCCGTTGCCCGAAGACGCATAGTTCAACCGGCCCGGCTGCTGGCGGGCCAGCCCGAACAACTGCGCCAGCGACTGCGCGGGCACCTTGTCGTTGACGGTCAGCGCCATGGGGATGACGGCCAGCGGGCTGACCGGCACAAGATCGCGGACCGGGTCATACGTCAGCGCGGGAAATATGTAGGGGTTCCACACCAGGTGGGCGTTGGTGACCAGGGCCAGCGTGTACCCATCGGGCGGCGCCGACCTGAGCTGCTGCATGGCCAGCAGGCCGCCGGCGCCGGGTTTGTTCTCGACGACGACGGGCTGTCCAAAGGCGTGGTGCAGCCGCTCGGCCAACGGCCGCGCGAACAGGTCAGGCAAGCTGCCCGGTCCGCCGTTGACCAGGATGGTGATTGGCCGCGCAGGCCAGTCCGCCGCTTGGGCATGCGTGCCTGCCGCCAGGGCGGCGCAGGCGATCAAGCCGGCCCACATCCCGCGCAATCCGCTGCGCAGCGCGCCGGAACGCGCCGCCGGCATCCGCCCCGCACGCGGCGACGCCGCGCGGGATAACTGCCGGCAAGGCCGGCTGTCGCATGGACGTATCACTGCTTGTCTCCTCGTGCGCCTGCCGCCGGCGCAAAGCCAGGGAGTGGCTGCCGGCGATATGGCGGCGCTTTTTTTCTACGATAAGCAGCATAAATCTCGACGTCAATACTTTTTATCGAGATTTTTAAAAATGGGGCTAAATCACCCCTTCCCCACGCCATCCGCGATGGGCACGGCGCCCCGTTCCGGAGCCGGTTCCGCAACCTGTTCCGCGGGCCGCGCGCCGGGCCATCCGCCGCCCAGCGCCTTGAACAAGGTCGCCAGCGCGATCTGACGCTGGGTGCTGACCTCGATGTAGCTCAACTGGTCGGTAAATGCGCTGCGTTGGGCGTCCAGGTAGCGCAGGTGGCTATCCACGCCGCCGCGGTAGCGGGCTTCGGACAGACGCATGGCTTCCTGGCTGGATTCGGCCAGCGCGCGGCGCGACGCTTCTTCGCGCCGAAGCGTATCGGTCGCGGCAAGCGCGTCGGCTACTTCCTTGAACGCCGTCTGGATGGTCTTCTCATACGCCGCCACCGCGATGTCCTTGCGCACGTGGGACAGGTCCAGGTTGGCGGTATTGCGTCCGCCCGCAAAGATCGGCAGCGTGATCTGCGGCGCGAACGACCAGGCGCGCTGCCCCCCGTCGAACAGGTTGGACAGGTCGGCGCTGGAAGAGCCGAACAGGCCAGTCAGCGAAATGCTGGGAAAGAACGCCGCGCGGGCCGCACCGATGCTGGCGTTGCGCGACTGCAGCTGGTGTTCGGCAGCCAGGATGTCCGGCCGGCGTTCCAGCAGTTCGGACGGCGCGCCCGCCGCGATTTCCTGCAGCAGCACGGGTGACGCCGCCAATTGTTGCGGCAGATACGGGCCCAGGTCGTTGACGCCCACCAACAGCGCTAGCGCGTTGCCCGCCTGACGCACTTCGCGGTCCATGCGTTCCAGCTCCGCCCGCGCCTGTTCGGTCAAGCCCAGGGCTTCCTGGTAGTCCAGCGCCGTGGCCGCCCCGGCCTGCCGCCGTTTGACGATCAGTTCCAGCGACGATTCGCGGCTGGCCAGTGTCTGCCGCGTGACCAGCAGGCGGCGCTGCGCGCTGTCGCGCGTCAGATAGGCCTGGATCACTTCTGCGACCAGGCTGATCCGGGTGCTGTGGGCGGTTTCCTCGGTGGCCAGGTATTCCTGCAGCGCGGCGTCCGACAGACTGCGCACGCGCCCGAACAGATCGATCTCGAACGCCGTCAACCCGATGCCGGCTTGATAGGTGCTTTGCACGCCGGCGTTGCCGGTGCCGCTCAGGTCGCCCGGCACCCGCTGGCGCGTGCCGCTGCCCTGGGCGTTGAATCCCGGCAGGCGATCCGCGCGCTCGATCCGGTACTGCGCGCGCGCCGCTTCGATGTTCAATACGGCCTGGCGCAAGTCCCGGTTGTTTTCAAGCGCCAGCGCCACCAATTGGCGCAGCGGCGCATCCGTCACGAACGATTGCCAGTCCAGCGTGGTGGCCGCCGATGGCGTGGCGGGCGCGACGGATGGGTTGAACGGCGCCGGATACTGCGCCGGAATGGGCGCGTCAGGCCGTTGATGGACCGGCGCCAGCGAGCATCCCGCCAGCACGGCGCTCAGGGCCAGGGCGCCAAGGCGCAAAGGGAAAGAGGTTTGCATCATGAGTGTCATTCCTGGGCCGTGCGCGGGGCCGGCAAGGCGTGGGATGCCGGTTGGCCGCGTTGCTTTGACACCAACGACAGCACCCACACGAAAAAGATGGGCACGAATATCACGCCCAGAAACGTGGCGGTCAGCATGCCGCCGATCACGCCCACGCCCAAGGCGCGCTGGCTGGCCGCGCCCGCGCCGCTGGCCAATGCCAACGGCACCACCCCCAGGATGAATGCCAGCGATGTCATCACGATGGGGCGAAAGCGCAGCTTGGCGGCCTGGACGGCGGAATCCATCAACGAATGGCCTTGTTCGCGCAGGCTCTTGGCAAATTCCACGATCAGGATCGCGTTCTTGGCGGCCAGGCCGATGATGGTGATCAGCCCGACCTTGAAATACACGTCGTTCGACATGCCCAGTACCGTCACGGCCAGGACGGAACCCAGTGCGCCGATCGGCACGATAAGCATGACCGACGCGGGGATGGCCCAGCTTTCATACAAAGCCACCATCAACAGGAACACGACCAGGAACGCCAGCGCGAATAGCATCGGCGCCTGGGCCCCCGCGAACTTCTCCTGATAGGACAAGCCCGTCCATTCATAGCCGATGCCGGCGGGCAGCTCGGACACGATGCGCTCGATTTCAGCCATCGCTTCGCCGGTACTGCTGCCGGGCATGGCGTCGCCCGCGATCTTGAACGCCGGATAGCCGTTGTAGCGCGAGATCTGCACCGGCCCGGTCTCCCAGTACGTCTGCACGAAGGCGCTAAGCGGCACCATCCCGCCCGACTTGTTGCGCACGTTCAGCATCAGGATGCTTTCCGGCGTCATGCGGTCGCGCACGTCCGCCTGCACCACCACCCGCTGCAAGCGGCCGGCGTTGGCGAAGTCGTTGATGGTGGCGGACCCGTAGGCCGACGAGATCGCCGTGCTGATCGTGTCGAAGCCGATGCCCAGCGCTTCCGCCTTTTGGCGGTCGATGTCCAGGCGCAACTGCGGCGCGTCGGCCAGGCCTTCCATCATGGCGTAGGCGATCACGGGCGAACCGTTGGCCTTGGCCAGCAGCTGGTTGCGGGCGTCGGTCAGCGCCGCGCGCCCCAACCCGCCGCGATCTTGCAAACGCAACGCGAAACCACCGGAATTGCCCAGACCGTCGATGGGCGGCGGGTTGACCGCCATGATCGTGCCGTCGTCGATAGCGGCAAACCGCGCGTTCACGCTATTGGCCACGTCGGTGGCCGCCTGGCCCTTGCCGCGTTCGGACCAGTCCTTCAGCGTCGGGAACGCGATGCCCGCATTCTGTCCCGTGCCCGAAAAGCTGAAGCCCATCACCGTGAAGGCGTCGCCCATGGCGTCCAGCGACATCAGGTGCTGCTCGACGTCCGCCACGACTTTGTCGGTGCGGGTATGGGTGGCGCCCGGCGGCAACTGCATGTCGACAATGACATAGCCCTGGTCTTCCGGCGGCACGAACGATTCCGGCACGCGCACGTACAGCACGCCCAGCACCGCCACGATGGCCACGTAGATCACCATGTAGCGGCCCGTGCGCTTGACCAGCCGCGAATTCAGCGCCTCGAAGCGCGTGGTCAGGTGGTTGAAGCGACGATTGAACCAGCCGAAAAAGCCTTTCTTTTCATCATGGTGCCCCTTGGGAATGGGCTTCAGAAACGTGGCGCACAGCGCCGGCGTGAAGGTCAGCGCCAGAAAGCCCGAGAACAGGATCGACACCGCCAACGACAGCGAAAACTGCTGGTAGATGACGCCCACCGAACCGCTCATGAAGGCTAGCGGCAGGAACACGGCGGAGAGCACCAGCGTGATGCCGACGATGGCGCCCGACACCTGCTCCATCGCCTTGATCGTGGCTTCGCGCGGCGACAGGCCCTCTTCAGCCATGATGCGTTCCACGTTTTCGACCACCACGATCGCGTCGTCCACCAGGATGCCGATGGCCAGCACCATGCCGAACATCGTCATCATGTTCACCGAAAAGCCCAGCACGGACATCACCGCGAAAGTGCCCAGCAGGCACACTGGCACCACGATCGTCGGGATCAGCGTGTAGCGGATGTTCTGCAGGAACAGGAACATCACCAGGAACACCAGCACCATCGCCTCAAGCAGCGTGTGCACCACCTTTTCGATCGCCACGCTGACAAAGCGCGACGTGTCGAACGGCACCGAAAACGCGACGTCTTCGGGGAACGAGGCCGACAGCTCTTGCAAGCGCGCCTTCACGGCCTTGACCGTATCGATCGCGTTGGCGCCCGGCGCCAGCTGCACGGCGGCGCCGACCGACTTTTTGCCGTTCAGGCGCGTTTCGAAGTCGTAGCTCTGACGCCCCACTTCCAGCCGCGCCACGTCGGCCAAATGCACGGAGGAACCGTCGTCATTGGCGCGCAGCACGATCCGGCCGAATTCTTCCGGCGAATCCAGCATGCCTTTCACGGCCAGCGTGGCCGTCAGTTCCTGTTCGGGCGAACCGGGGCGGCTGCCGAAGCTGCCGGCAGGCACCTGCACGTTCTGGGCGGCGATAGCCGCGTTGACGTCGGCCACCGACAAGCCCAGGCCCAGCAGTTTTTGCGGGTCGATCCACACCCGCATGGCCGCTTCGGCGCCAAAGAACTGCACCTTGCCCACGCCATCGACGCGGCGGATCTCGTTGTTGATGTTGCGCGCTGCGTAGTCGGACAGGCCCACCACGTCTTTGTGCGCGTCATCGCCCTTGTAGGTCAGGGCGTAGATCATCAGGAAGTTCGAACTGGCCTGCTCGACTTGCAGCCCCTGCTGCGTCACGGCGGAGGGCAGGCGCGCTTCGGCCTTCTTGATACGGTTCTGCACGTCGACCTGGGCCAGGTCGGGGTCCGTGCCGGGCTCGAACGTCACGGTGATTTCCGCGCTGCCGCTGGAGCTGCTGGACGACTCGTAATACAGCATGTGCTTGGCGCCGTTCAACTCTTCCTCGATGACGCTCGTTACCGAGTCGACCAGCACCGACGCGGATGCGCCCGGGTACACGGCCGAGATGGTCACCTGCGGCGGCGCCACCACCGGAAACTGCGACACCGGCAGCGACGGGATCGCCAGCAGGCCGGCCAGCGAAATGAAGATGGCCACCACCCACGCAAAATTGGGGCGGCCAATGAAAAACTTGGACATGATCTATCCTTGGGAAGGCATGCGGGGCGCGGGCTGCCGGTCAGTTCGCGACAGGAGCGGCGGACTCGGCGGCGGCGACCTTGGGCTGCGGCGCAGTCATCACGGTGACCTTCTGGCCGGGCACGGCGGCGTTGACACCGCCCACCACGACCCGGTCGCCCGGGCGCAGCCCGTCGACGATATGCCAGTCGCCGCCGCGCATCGTGCCGGTTTGCACCAGCCGCGATTCCACGACCTCGTCCTTGCCCACCACCATGACCTGCGGCTTGCCATCGGTGCTGCGCAACACCGCGCGCTGCGGCACCAGGATGGCTTCGGGGTCCACGCCTTGCCGCGTCTGCACGCGCACATACATGCCCGGCAGCAGCAACACATCGGGGTTGGCGAATTCGCCACGCACGGACACTTGCCCCGTGGTCCGGTCCACCGCGATGTCCGAGAACAGCAGGCGGCCGCTGCGACGCTGGTCGGTGCCGTCGATGGTGAGGGAGATATCAGCGCCCTCGCCCTGCCCCAGGCTGCCATTCTGCAACGCGGCGCGCATGCGCAGCATGTCGGCCACGGGCTGGGTAAAGTCCACGTAGATCGGATCCAGTTGCTGGATCTTCGCCATGATCGTGGCCTCGTTCTGGCCCACCAGCGCGCCTTCCGTGACTTGGGCGCGGCCGATACGGCCCGAAATGGGGGCCTTGACCGTGGCGTAGTCCAAGTTCAATTGGGCGGTTTCCACATCCGCTTGCGCGGAACGACGCGCGGCCTGCGCGCTCTTGAGCGTCGTGACGGCGGTGTCGAAATCCTGTTGGCTCACGGCCTCGATCTTGACCAGCGGCGTGTAGCGCTTGACGATGGCCTGGGCGTCCGACACGGCGGCATCCGCCTTGGCCAGCTCGCCCTGGGCGCGCGACAACGCGGCCTTGAAT
The DNA here is from genome assembly GCF_049060505.1 of Achromobacter marplatensis. Classification (GTDB taxonomy): domain Bacteria; phylum Pseudomonadota; class Gammaproteobacteria; order Burkholderiales; family Burkholderiaceae_B; genus Achromobacter; species Achromobacter marplatensis_A. The sequence goes on along the minus strand of NZ_JBMGRB010000009.1, from coordinate 209,873 downwards.
GGCGCCGGGTCGATGCGAAACAGCACATCGCCTGCCTTCACGTCGGCGCCTTCCTCGAAATTGCGGCTAAGCACGATGCCCGCCACGCGGGCGCGCACTTCAGCCACCCGCATGGGTTCCACCCGGCCGGGCAGCGCGCTGGTCAGCGCGTAGCGTTCGGGTTGCACCGCCAGGACTTGCACCGCGCGCGGCGCTGAGGATTGGGAATGCGCATCCTGATCGCCGCCACACCCCGCCAACACGATTGACGCGCACAGCGCCGTCAGGGGCAGCCGCCACCTGGTTTGATTCTTCAACATCTGTAACCCCCGCCCGCGGCGACCTGAATTCAATAAGCCGCTTATGCTACCTTGAAGTTGAATTTGAATCAATAATGATTCATATGATTCTGTAAAGTTAATACAGATCCACTTAACAAGTTTTCACTTGCCAATTTGCCCAAAGTTTGTACAAAGTGAATCGCCCGTGATTCAATAGCGCCTATCAAGTTCAAGAAAAGAACAGGGACGAGACATGTCTGACGAAGCGGGGCACGAGAAGCTACTGGTGGCGTTGGCCATGGCAATGGTCGACCAGCCGCGGGCCACCTTGCAGGAGCTGGCGAAAGCCGTGGGCGTCAGCAAGGCGACGCTGTACCGGTTCTGTCAGACACGGGACCAGTTGGTGCTGCGTCTGACGACCCATTGCGCCCATGTCCTGAAAAAGGCGCTGGCCGACTCGCATCTGGATACGGCGCCGCCACGCGAGGCGTTGCGCAACCTGATCCATCAGAACCTGGCGCACAAGGAATTGACGGCCTTCCTGATGTACAACTGGAAGCCCGACAACGAGCAACAGCCCGACATCATGAACAGCTGGTCGGGCTACCAGGAATCGATGGACGCATTTTTCCTGCGGGGGCAGCGTGAAGGCGCCTTCCGCGTGGACATGACGGCGGCGGCGTTGACGGAAATGTTGTTCGGCGTGCTGACCAGCATGGTCGACGCCGAACGGCGCGGGCGCGTCGCGCGGCTGGGCATCGCGTCGGTGGTCGAGCAGATGATGCTGCACGGCATCGCCGCCGAGCCGGTGCGCGCCCCGGCTTGAAACGCGCGCCGGTATCCGGCGTGTTATGCGCCCGCGACGGGCCGCCCGTAAAACGGATAGTTCGGGTCGTTGTAGCCATGCGTGGACGCATGGCCCGGCGTCACCCAGCCGTCCACGACAGCCTCGTCTTCAGTGGTGATTTTCACATCCAGCGCAGCGTAGTAGTCGTCCATCTGCGCCAGCGTGCGCGGGCCGGCGATCACACTTGTGATGATCGGATTGGCCAACACCCAGGCGGTGGCGAAATGGCCGGGCTGCACGCCCCGCGCCGCACTGTGCGCCACCAGCTGTTGCGCGATCTGCAGCGATTCTTCGCGAAATTCCGTGGCCAGGATGCGGCGGTCGCCGCGCCCGGCGCGGGTGTCGGCGGCCGGCGCCTGGCCGGGCAGGTACTTGCCCGTCAGTACGCCCCGCGCGATCGGGCTGTACGGCACCACGCCCAGCCCGTAATGCTTGCAGGCCGGCAGGATTTCCACCTCGGGCCCGCGGTTCAGCATGTTGTAGTAAGGCTGGCACACCACGGGCTGCGGCACGCCCATCTTTTCGCACAGGCGCATGACTTCGGCGATGCGCCAGCCGCGGAAATTGGACAAGCCGAAGCTGCGCAACTTGCCCGACCGGATCAGGTCGCCCAGCGCCCACAACGCCTCTTCGAGGTTTTCCTCGTGATAGTCGCGGTGCAGGTACAGGATGTCCATGAAATCCGTGCCCAGGCGCGACAGGCTTTGTTCCACCCCACGCATCAGCCATTGGCGCGAGTAATGCGTCTGATTCGGCCCCTTGCCCACCGGGTTGCCGATCTTGCTGGCCAGCACCCAGTCGTGGCGCTGCCCTTGCAACAGCTTGGCCACGACTTGCTCCGAACGGCCTTCGTTGTAGACGTCGGCCGTATCGATGAAATTCAAGCCATGGTCGCGTGCCGACGCGACAATGCGCGCCGCCTCGTCGTCAGGCGTCTGTTCTCCGAACATCATGGTGCCCAGGCATAGCGGCGACACGCGCAGATTGCTGGTTCCCAGTCGGCGGTAGTTCATGGGACGATTTCCTCTAAGACAATAAAGGCCGGCGCCAACGACAGCACCGACGTAGGATGGGTGGAGCGCGAGAATCCTTGACGAAGCACTCGACTGCCTAGCGCGCGCAACCCATCGAGCGGCGGTAGCGTTGTGGCTGGAGTCTCAAAAAAACGACCGCTGCTTGATGGGTTGCGCGCGCTGGCCAGCAATATTCTTGCTCGATAACTCTCGCGCTCCACCCATCCTACACCTGTGAATTTGCGCCCGCACATTTACACCCGTGAATTTGCGCCCGCACATTTACACCTGTGAATTGCGCCCGCACATTTACACCGGTGAATTGCGCCTGCACATTTACACCTGTGAAGTTGCGCCTGCATCCACCGCTGCGAGGATCTTGCCGAACAAGGCGTCCGCGTGGGCGGAATTCAGCCAGCGCACGATCACCACCATCTTGCGTTCCGGCTCCACCCAGGTGAACGAACTGCCCGCGCCCACGCCGAAAAAGCTGGTGGCCGGCACGCTGGGGAACACGCGGCCTTCGTGGTTCAGCCAGATCAGGTAACCGTAGTACGGCGCGATGGCGCACGGCGTGCGCATGGCTTGAATCCACTCGCGCGACAAGATCTGTTTGCCGTTGGCCTGGCCGTCGTCAAGCAGCATCTGGCCGATCAACGCCTGGTCCCGCGCGCTGACGGACATGCCGCCGCCCCAGTGCGACCCCCCGGGCACCGACGGCATGCGTTGCCCGTCGATCTCGACCCAGGCGGTGTCGTAACCCACCCATTGCCAGTTTTCGCTGGCGCCGATGGGGCGCGTGACGGCTTCGCGAAACACGTCGGGCAGCGGCTTGCGGAACAAGTGCAGCAACGCGTAGGACAACTGGTTGATGCGCACGTCGTTGTATTCCCAGTACGTGCCGGGGCGCTGCAAAGGACGCGCGTCGCCCTTCTTGCCGTCGGGCGGCACGCCGAACGTGACGGCGCGATAGCGATCCGCCTGGTCCGACACGCCGAAGCGCTCGCCTTCCCATTCGCTTGTCTGCTGCAGCAGGTGGCGCCAGGTGATGTCGGCGTTCTGCCCTTCATCAAAGCCGATGCCGGGCACCCGCTTGCCCACGGGCTCGTCGACGTCGGGCAGCAGGCCCCGGTCGTGCGCTACGCCCGCCAATATCGCCAGATATAGCTTGGCGACGCTGAAGGTCAGGTCGGCGCGATCGGGTTCGCCCCAGGACGCGACCGTCTTGCCGTCGACCACCACGACGCCCGATACCGGCCCGCGGTCGTGGATCGGCCCCAACAGGCGGTTCCAGGGCGGCGGATCGTTCAGGTGCACGCCAAAATTGCCGTTGACGCTGCGGTCCCAGGTGGATTCGTGTTCATTGGCGAATTGGATCGCCTGCTGCATAAGCGCGTTCATCGTTTCCCTCGTTATTGTGATGTGTCAGGCCGCGGCGCCCTCGGGCGTCCCGGCCAGGAATTCCATCGCGGCCTGCATGCCGCCGGGGCGATGCGGCACGCCGGCGGCCGTCAGGCCCATCTCGACCCCGGCCAGCGTGCCGCACAGGGTCAGGTCATTGAAATGACCCAGGTGGCCGATGCGGAAGACGCGGTCGGTCAATTTGCCCAGCCCCTGCCCCAGCGACATGTCGAAGCGGTCCAGGATGATTTTGCGCAACGCATCCGCGCCATGGTCTTGCGGCATCAGCACGGCGGTCAGCGCGGGGCTGTGCGCCGTCGGGTCCAGGCTAAGCAGTTCCAGCCCCCAGCCCGCCACGGCCAGGCGCGTGGCGCGCGCATGGCGTTCGTGCCGCGCGAACACGCGCGCCAACCCCTCGGCTTGCAGCATGGCCAGCGCTTCGTGCAGCCCGTATAGCAGGTTGGTCGACGGCGTGTAAGGAAAATAGCCCTTGGCGTTGGCGGCCAGCATGTCGCGCCAGTCCCAGTAGGCGCGCGGCAGGCGCGCCGTGTCGGCAGCGGCCAGCGCCCGTGCGCTGACCGCGTTGAACGCCAGGCCCGGCGGCAGCATCAGGCCCTTCTGCGAGCCGGCCACCGTCACGTCCACCCCCCATTCGTCGTGCCGGTAGTCGACCGACCCCAGCGACGAAATCGTGTCCACCATCAATAACGCGGGATGCGACGCGGCATCGATGGCGGCGCGCACGGCGGCGATGTCGCTGGTGACGCCGGTCGAGGTTTCGTTATGCACCACGCACACGGCCTTGATGCGGTGTTGCGCGTCTGCGGCAAGGCGTGCGCCGATCACGGCGGCGTCCACCGGGTGCCGCCAGTCGCTTTCCACGTAGTCCACCTCCAGCCCCAGGCGTCCGGCCAGCTTCTTCCACAGGCTGGCGAAATGGCCGGTTTCCACCATCAGTACCCGGTCACCGGGTGACAGCGTGTTGACCAGCGCCGCTTCCCACGCCCCCGTGCCCGACGACGGGAAGATGACCACGGGCGACTGCGTCTGGAACACCTGCTTTATCCCGGCCAGCACCGCCAACCCCAGTGCGCCAAACTCCGGCCCCCGGTGATCGATGGTGGGCTGGTCAATGGCCCGCAGCACGCGGTCGGGCACATTCGTCGGCCCCGGGATCTGCAGGAAATGCCGGCCGGACGGATGAGAGTTCAGGGTAAGCATGCGTAGCCCCAGAGTGGAATTTTTTGTATACCAGCGAAAGACGCGCGACAGGCGAACGGTGTTTGCCGCGCAGGCGGACTTGCGGCATGCGCCACTCTATCCCATTGTTTTTACATCGATAACCTAGGGTATACACCCATGATTGATCCGCTTGCCGCAGGTTTATAGTCTAGAAAAATACGGGGAAAAGTTGGTATACAAATGAGCAGCAATCCTAGCCTGATGCCGAATCTGGCCGGGCCGGCGCATGCGGGTTCCGTCGATTCCGACGCAACGCCGACCGCCGTGGCCCCGCCCCCGGCGGCCCGCGCCGCCGGCAACGGGCGCACGCTGCCCGGCGCGGTGGCAGGCCAGCTGCGCGAACGCATCATCCAGGGCGAATTCCCGCCCGGCTCCCGCCTGAACGAACGCGCCCTGTGCGACCTGCTTGGCGTGTCCCGCACCCCGATGCGCGAAGCGTTCCGCGTGCTGGCCGCCGAGGGGCTGGTCCAGATCGAACCGAACCGTGGCGCCCAGGTGGTGGCGCTGTCGGAAGCGAATATCCGCGAAGCCTTCGAGGTGATCGGTGGACTGGAAGCCATGTCATGCCGGCTGGCCTGCGAACGGGCGACGGATGTCGAAATTGCGGAAATTCGCGCGCTGACCTACGAAATGATGGCCAGCCACGCCCGCCACGACCTGCCCACGTATTTCCGCACCAATCGCGAAATCCACGAACGCATCAGCCTGGCCTCGCACAACAGCCTGCTCAAGCAGCTGTACGACGCCCAGAACGCACGCATTCAGAACCTGCGTTTCGTGTCGAACGAAAACCGTCAGAAATGGGATCTGGCGATGCGCGAACACATCGAAATGGCCGACGCCCTGAACGCGCGCGACGCTGACCGGTTGGCGGGCATCATGCGGCAGCACTTGCAGCGCAAGTGCGAGGCCGCGCTGAAAACGTTGAGCGCTGGGCAGGCCCCCGCGACCGCGCAGTCGTCCGATTCCGGTTGAAGCGATTCCCGGCGCACGGACGATAACGATAAGAACCAGGGTGGCGCGGCCCGGAGCGAGATGATGGATACGCAGTACATGTAGTGCCTTCCAGAGGAGCCTTCACCATGGCTGATTGTCGCTTCACACCCGTCTCACCCGTCTTGCCCAACCGCCACGCCCCTGCCCTTCGCGCGCTGACCGCCGCCTTGCTGGCCTGCGCCACGCTTGCCTCCCAGCCCGCGCTGGCCGGCAAGAAGGACGACACGCTGCGCATGGCCTATGACCAGGCGCCGGAAAGCGTGGACCCGTATTTCAACAACGTGCGGATCGGCGTCATCATTGCCGCCAACGTCTGGGACACGCTGCTGTACCGCGATCCCGTCACCAACGAGTACAAGGGCCAGTTGGCCAAGAGCTGGAAGCAGGTCGACGACAAGACGATGGAATTCGAGCTGCGCGAAGGCGTGAAATTCCATAACGGCGAGGAGTTCGACGCGGACTCGGTCGTGTATACGCTGAACTACGTGGCCGATCCCAAGAACAAGGCCGTCACGCAGCAAAACGTGGCCTGGATCGACAAGGTCGAGAAGATCGACAAGTACAAGGTGCGCCTGACCACCAAGGAGCCCTTCCCCGGCGCCAAGGAATACCTGTCGACCACCGCGGCCATCCACCCGGCCAAGTATTACCAGGAAGCCGGCCCCAAGGGCATGAACGCCAAGCCGGTGGGCTCGGGCCCCTACAAGGTCACCGACTACCAGCCCGGCAAGTCCATTACGCTGGAGCGCAACGCCGACTACTTCAAGGACTCGCCGAAGGCGCAGCCGAAGATCGGCCGCGTGGTCATCCGCTTCATCCCCGACCGCCAGACCCAGATGGCCGAAGTGATCTCGGGCGGCGAAGACCTGATCATGAGCGTGCCCAAGGACCAGGCGGAACAACTGGGCCAGATGCCCAACCTGCAGATGGTCACGGGCAACACGATGCGCATCGTGTTCATGCAGATGAACATCCAGGACGGCACGCCAGCACCCCAGCTCAAGGACGAGCGCGTGCGCAAAGCGATCATCCACGCGATCGACCGCGACGCCATGCTGAAGAACATCGTGGGCGAAGGCGGCGGGCTGATCAACACCATCTGCACGCCATCGCAAGTGGGCTGCACGCAAGACGGCGCGCCCACCTACAAGTACGACCCGGCGCTGGCCAAGAAGCTGCTGGCCGACGCCGGTTATGCCAATGGCTTCGACATCGACATCGTGGCCTACCGCGAACGCAACCAGACCGAAGCCATCATCAACTACCTGCAGGCGGTGGGCATCCGCGCCAAACTGAACTACCTGCAGTACGCCGCCATGCGCGACATGATCCGCGCCAACAAGGCATCGCTGACGCACCAGACCTGGGGCTCCAACCTGGTCAACGACGTGTCGGCGTCCACGCCGGTGTACTTTGCCTTCGGCAACGACGACGTCACGCGCGACGCCAAGGTGCGCGACTTGCTCAATAAGGGCGACCACACGATCGACCCCGCCCCGCGCAAAGCCGCCTACAAGGAAGCGCTGGACCTGATCGCGCAGAAGGCCTACGCGGTGCCGCTGTGGACGCTGCCCGCCTACTACGTCGCCACCAAGGACGTGAACTTCAAGCCCTACTCGGACGAGCTCGTGCGCTTCTGGGACATGAGCTGGAAGTAACGCGGGGTTGCCGCGGGCCGGTCTTGCGCCGGCCCGCGGCGGTGAAACGATAGAGGAAGTCCTATGCTTTATTTCACGATCAGGCGCCTGGGCCTGGCGGCGCTGGTGGCGCTGACCGTTTCGATCCTGGCATTCCTGCTGCTGCACCTGTCGGGCGACCCGGCGCTGGCCCTGGCGGGCGAAGGCGCGCGCCAAGCCGACATCGACATGATCCGCAAGACCTACGGGCTGGACCGCCCCCTCGTCGTGCAATACGCCGACTGGCTCTGGCATATCTTGCAAGGCGATTTTGGCACGTCGGTGTATTTCAAGACGGAAGCGGGCCCGCTGATCCTGTCCAAGCTCAAAACCACCTTGCTGTTGGGCATGGGCGCGCTGGGCTTCGCGCTGCTGATATCCATTCCGCTGGGCGTACTGGCCGCGCTCTATAAAGGTAGCCTGATCGACCGCATCTGCCTGGCCATCGCCGTGCTGGGCCAGGCGCTGCCCAACTTCTTCTTTGCGCTGATCCTGATCATGCTGTTCTCGATCTCGCTGCGCATCCTGCCCGTGTCGGGCAGCGGCACCTGGCAGCATTTCGTGATGCCGGCCATTGCGCTGGGCTACTACGTGGCGCCCGCTTTCATGCGGCTGATCCGCGCCGGCATGATCGAAGTGCTGGGCGCGGACTATATCCGCACCGCGCGCGCCAAGGGGCTGCCGGCACGCAAGATCATCTTCAAGCATGCGCTGCGCAACGCCATCGTGCCGGTGGTGGCGCTGGCCGCGGTGCAACTGGGCTACCTGCTGGGCGGCTCGGTCGTCATCGAAACCATTTACGCGCTGGACGGGCTGGGCTACCTGGCCTACCAGAGCATCACGTACAAGGACTATCCCGTCATGCAGTTGATCGTGCTGCTGTTGTCCGTGCTGTACGTCTTGCTGACGCTTGCCGCCGATATCGCCAACGCGTGGCTGGATCCGCGCATCCGGGTGTCCTGACATGAACACGCCTATCCTGACTCCCGCCGCGCCCGGCGCGCCCGCGCCCGCCCCGCTGGAACTGTCCGCCTCTACCCTGCGCTGGCGCCGGCTACGCCGCAACAAGGCCTTGCTGGCCGGCGGCGGCATCCTGCTCGTCATCGTGCTGATTGCACTGCTGGCGCCGTGGATCGCTCCGCACGACCCCTACTTCCAGGACTTGGCCTACCGCACGGCGCCGCCCGTCTGGTATGACAAAGGCACCTGGCTGCATCCACTGGGTACCGACCAACTGGGTCGCGATTACCTGTCGCGGCTGTTCTACGGTGCGCGCATTTCGCTCTTGATCGGCATCAGCGTGGCGCTGATTTCCGGGCTGATCGGCACGGCGATGGGCATGGCCGCCGGCTACTTCGGCGGCAAGGTCGACATGGCAGTGTCGTTCCTGATAACGACCCGGCTGTCGATGCCCGTCATCCTGGTGGCGCTGGCTACCGTGGCCATCGTGGGCGGGTCGCTGTGGGTGGTGATCCTGGTGCTGGGCCTGCTCAAGTGGGACCGCTACGCCGTCGTCATGCGCAGCGCTACCCAGCAGGTACGGTCGCTGGAATATGTGGCCGCGGCGCAGGCCGCCGGCGCATCGACCTGGCGCATCGTCTGGGGCGAAGTCCTGCCCAACGTGGTGCCGCAATTGATCGTGATCGCCACGCTGGAAGCCGCCAGCGCCATCCTGCTGGAGGCCTCGCTGTCATTCCTGGGCTTGGGCGTGCAGCCGCCGCTGCCGTCCTGGGGCCTGATGATCTCCGAGGCCAAGGCCTACATGTTCTTCTCGTTCTGGCTGATCGCCATCCCGGGGTCGGCGCTGGCGCTGCTGATCTTCGCGATCAACCTGGCCGGCGACGGGCTGCACCAACTGCTGACGCCTGAAGAGAGGGCCTGACATGAACGACAAGGAAATCGTCCTGGACGTGCAGGGGCTGACCGTCGACATCGCCACGCCGCGCGGCCCGCTGCACGCGGTACGCGACGTGTCCTTCCAGGTCCGGCGCGGTGAAACGCTGTGCCTGGTGGGCGAATCGGGCTGCGGCAAATCGATGACGTCGCTGGCCATCATGGGCTTGCTGCCCAAGGCCGCCACGCGCAGCACGCGCCGGCTGTCGGTGCTGGGAGAAGACCTGTCCGCCGCGCGCGGCCGCCGCATCAACGCCCTGCGCGGCAGCAAGATGGCGATGATCTTCCAAGAGCCGATGACCGCCTTGAATCCCGCCTACGCCATCGGCGAACAACTGACCGAGCACTACATCCACCATCGCCATGCCAGCAAGCAGCAGGCGCGCGACCGTGCCATTGAATTGCTGGAGAAAGTTGGCATCGCGTCCGCCGGACAGCGGCTGACGCAGTACCCGCACCAGTTGTCGGGCGGCCTGCGTCAGCGCGTAATGATCGCGATGGCGCTGATGTGCGGCCCCGAACTGCTGATCGCCGATGAACCCAGCACCGCGCTGGACGTCACCATCCAGGCGCAGATCCTGCGCCTTCTTGCGGATTTGCAGGCGGAGCTGGGCATCGCCATGGTGCTGATTACCCATGACCTGGGCGTAGTGGCGCGCATCGCGCGGCAGGTCGCCGTGATGTATGCGGGCCAGATCGTCGAGGAAGGCCCGGTTGAAAGCATCTTCGCCACGCCGCGCCATCCCTACACCCAGGGGCTGCTGGGCTGTATCCCCGTGCCCGGGCGCACGCCGCCCGGCGAATCGCTGGGCACCATCCCGGGCGTCGTGCCGTCGCTGGTGGGCGACCTGCGCGGCTGCGCCTTCGTCGACCGCTGCCGCCACGCGCAAGCGCAGTGCCGCGACACGATCCCCGTTCATGGCCGCCCGCCCGAACAGCAATGGCGCTGCATCCGCCAAGAAGAAGGAGTCCTGGCATGAGCGCGCTCTTGCAAGCCGATGCCGTCAGCCGGCAGTTTTCGATCCGCGCGGGCATGTTCAAGCCGCGCAGCACGCTGCATGCCGTCAATGGCGTGGACTTGGCGGTCGAGCGGGGCGCGGTGCTGGGCATCGTGGGCGAATCCGGCTGCGGTAAATCCACGCTGGCCCGCATGCTGCTGGGCTTGACGCCGCCCACCGAGGGCGCGATCAAATTGGACGGCCAGGATATCCGCCAAATGGACCGCCGCGCGCTTGCCCGCCGGGTGCAACCGATTTTCCAGGACCCGTATTCGTCCTTGAACCCGCGCCGGTCCATCGCGTCCATCGTGTCGCTGCCCCTGGAAGTGCACGGCATTCCGAACCCCAAGCTGCACAAGGCCATCGAGATGCTGGAACGCGTGGGCTTGCCCGCGCGCCTGGCGCACAACACGCCGGGCCAACTATCCGGCGGACAGCGGCAACGCGTGGCCATCGCCCGCGCGCTGGTCATGCACCCCGAGATCGTCATCTGCGACGAACCCACCTCGGCGCTGGACGTGTCGGTGCAGGCGCAGATCATGAACCTGCTGATGGACCTGCGGCGCGAATTCAACCTGACCTATGTCTTCATCAGCCACAACCTGGCGGTGGTGGAGCACATCGCCACGCACGTGGCCGTGATGTACCTGGGACGCGTCGTGGAGTCCTCGCCTACCGCGCAGCTGTTCCACGCCCCCCGCCATCCTTACACGCAGGCCTTGCTGGCGTCGGTGCTGACGCCGGAGCCGGGCCTGGGCATCCCGGACATGGGGTTGGGGCTGTCTTTTCCCGATCCCTTGCATCCGCCAACGGGCTGCCCCTTCCATCCGCGCTGCCAGTCCGCGATGGCGCAATGCAAGACCGACCGGCCGGCATTGGCGCTGCGCGACGAATCCGTGGTGGCGTGTCACCTGTACCCGACTTCATCCTCTCATCCCGACGGAGCCCGACCATCATGACTCGTGAGCAAGCCATCGCCCAAGCGGAACACTGTTTTGATTCGGGCGCCTTCCGCGCGCTGCTGGCGCGCCGGCTGGCGCTGCCCACGGAAAGCCAGAACCCGGACCGCGCGGCCGTACTGGCCGACTATCTGGAATCCGAGATCCGCCCCGCGTTCGAAGCCCTGGGCTTCACCTGCCGCACGCTGACCCATCCCAAGGCGCTGGCGCCTTTCTTGTATGCCGAGCGCATTGAAGACCCTGCTCTGCCGACCGTGCTGGGCTACGGACACGGCGACGTCATCCGCGGCCTGGAAAAGGAATGGAAGGACGGCTTGTCGCCCTGGGCGCTGACCGAAGCCGAAGGCCGCTGGTATGGCCGCGGCATCGCCGACAACAAAGGCCAGCACACCATCAATATGGAAGCCTTGCGGCTGGTGCTGGAAACGCGCGGCAAGCTGGGCTTCAACGCCAAGTACCTGATCGAGATGGGCGAAGAGACCGGCTCGATGGGCCTGCGCGAACTGTGCGCCGAACATCGCGACATGCTGGCCGCCGACCTGCTAATTGCTTCCGACGGCCCACGCCTGGCCGCCAAGCGCCCCACCATTTTCCTGGGCGCGCGCGGCAGCCTGAACTTCGACCTGAGCATCGACGCGCGCGCCGGCGGCCACCATTCCGGCAACTGGGGCGGGCTGATCTCCAACCCGGGCATCCAGCTGGCGCACGCCATCGCCACGATCGTCTCGCCCACGGGCCAGATCCGCATCCCCGAATGGGTGCCGGCCGAACTGCCGGCCGCCGTGCGCCGCGCGCTGGCCGATTGCCAGGTGGACGGCGGCGCCGATGGGCCGGAGATCGAACCGGACTGGGGCGAGCCCGGCCTGTCGCCGGCCGAACGCGTGTTCGGCTGGTGTTCCTTCGAGGTGCTGGCCTACAAGACCGGCAACCCGGACACGCCCGTCAATGCCATCCCGCCCAAGGCCTGGGCTCGCTGCCAGTTGCGCTTCGTGGTGGGCGTGAACCCGGACGACCTGGTGCCGGCGCTACGCCGGCACCTGGACCGGCAGGGTTTCCCGATGGTGAAGATCTCGCTTACGCGCGAATCCATGTTCTGCGCGACCCGTATCGATCCGGACGACGATTGGGTGCAATGGGCAGTGAATTCGCTGGAACGCACGTCTGGCGAAAAGACCGCGTTGCTGCCCAACCTGGGCGGCTCGCTGCCCAACGACATCTTCACGGATGTGCTGGGCCTGCGCACGATCTGGGTGCCGCATTCGTATCCCGGCTGCTCGCAGCATGCGCCCAATGAACACCTGCCGCCGGAACTCCTGCGGCAGGCGCTGGGCTTGATGACGGGTTTGTACTGGGATCTGGGCGCCGGCGGCACGCCCGCCGTGGCACGCTAAGGCCGTTCAGGCGCGCGTAGGAAATCGATGAAGCGCCGAACCTTGGCGCTAATGTGGCGGGTGTCGGGGTAGACCGCGAACACCGGTTGCGGCGGCAGCGAGTACGACGGCAACACGCGCTGCAACGCACCGCGCGCCAATGGTTCTTCCAGCAACCAGTCGGGCAACGCGGCGACGCCGCAGCCCGCTTCGGCAAACGCCAGCAGCGCCGATGCCGTGTCGGCATGCGCAACGGGCGCAACGCGTAGCGTGTGCGGGCGCCCCTTGCTGTCCGTCAAACGCCAATGGCCGCTGCGTCCGGGGCGGTTCGCCAGCCAGGGCATGGCGGCCAGGGCCTGCGGCGTGCGCGGCGTGCCATGTGCCGCCAGCAAGGCCGGGCTGGCCACCAACAGCAGCTTGAATTCACCGATGGGCGTTGCGCGGTAACTGGAGTCCGCCAGGGCACCCACGCGGATCGCCAGATCCAGCCGGTCGCCGATCAGGTCGGCGTGCGCCGAGCTGGCCTGGTAGCTGACGCGCAGCCCCGGATGCTGCCGGGCAAACGCCGCCAGCGCCGGCGCGACGATCCGATTGCCATAGTCCACCGTGGCGGTCACGCGCAAACTGCCGGACAGCGCGGCCTGCCCAGATCGCGCCTGGTCCACGGCCGCCTCGGCCTCGCGCAGCAATCGCGCGCATTCGGCATAGAACCCGTCGCCCGCCTCGGTCAGGGCCAGCCGCCGCGTACTGCGGGTCAGCAGCGCAACGCCCAGCTCTCGTTCCAGCTGCTTAAGATTGAAACTGACCACCGCTTTGGTGACGCCAAGCGTATCGGCCGCCGCCGTGAACGAGCCCGCTTCGACGACCGCCACGAACATCGAAAGGCGATTCAGGTTGATCAACGCGCGCCTCATTGTCAAAAAAACACGAACAGTATATCTGTCCAACTGGTCTTTTTCCGGTATCGCCGCCCTCCTAGAATGGCGCTCCCTTTTACCGATGAAGCCCGCCATGACCGATCTGTCCTCCACTTGCCTGCGCCTGACCCTGGACGCTCACGCGCTGATCGAGCAATGGATTGGCCAGGCCGATGCGCCCGACGGCGCCTTGGCGGAACTGCTGTCCGGCTTCGCGCCCGGCTTCACCATGATCACCACCGATGGCCAGTGTCTGGCGGGCGACGCGCTGCCGGCCCTGTTTGCCGGCCTGCGCGGCGCGCGTCCGGGCCTGAAGATTGGTATCGACGAGATGGCGGTGCGGCATGCGGACGCGGCCTCGGTGCTGTTGAGCTACCGTGAGCGGCACGCCTGGCGCGACGGCGCGACCCAACGGCGGGCGACCGTCCTGTTCACCGCCGACGCCGGTGCCCGGCCGCTCTGGGCGCATCTGCACGAAACCTGGGCCTAAGGCCGGCCGCGTTTTGTCCATATCCCCTGCGGCTATATGCAAGCGGGGAATAAATCGTTGGCGCAAGCGGCGGGAATCATTAGAGTCCAACGCCGTCCCGTCGCGCCCGCATTCCGCTGGCGCGCGTCTTCGATACGAGCCACCTTCATGCCCTTGCCCTTCGCGCCCTTCCAATTCCTGGCGGCACGCCGCAGCACCCTGCTTGCCCTGACGCTGGCCGTCGCCGGCATCGGCGTTGCCCAAGCCGAGCAACGCGTCGTCCGCATCGTCGTCCCTTACGGCACCGGCGCCGTGCAGGACACGATCGCCCGCGCCATCGGCGACGAGCTGGGCCAGGCGCTGAACGCCTCCATCGTGGTGGAGAACCGCGCGGGCGCGGGCGGCACCGTGGGCACGTCGCAAGTCGCGCGCGCCGCGCCGGACGGCAACACCCTGGTGCTGGCCGCGGCCAGCCATCACATCGCTGGCTATCTGTACAAAAACCTTAGCTACGATCCGTATAAGGACTTCACGGGCGTGGCCTATCTGGGGGACACCGGCTACATCATCCTGGCGTCCGCCAGCTTGAACGTGAAGAACCCGGCCGAGTTCATCCAGGCCGTCAAAGCCAAACCCGGCGCCTACGACTACGCATCGGCCGGCAACGGCAGCGCCTCGCATCTGGGCATGGCGTCGTTCCTGACCGCCGCCGGCGCGCAGATGCAGCACATTCCCATGAAGTCCACGGGCGACGCCGTCACGGAATTGCTGGCCGGCCGCGTCCAGGCGGTCACGGCGGCCACCATCGGCGTCACGGCCTATCGGCAGGACCCGCGCGTGACCTTCCTGGCCTACACCGGCAAAACCCGTTCGCGCTTCGCGCCCGACCTGCCCACCGTCGCCGAAAGCGGCTTGCCCGGTTATGCCTTCGATTCCTGGCTGGGCCTGCTGGCGCCCGCCGGGCTGCCGTCGGCCGAACGTGACAAGATCAACGCGGCGGTGAACAAGGTGCTGGTCGATCCCAAGGTGCAGGCGCGGCTGGCATCCCTGGGCGTCGAAACTAGCGCCAAGACCCCTGAACAGTTCCAGGCCCTGCTGAAGGCGGACTGGGAGGCGGCCGGCAAGCTGGTCGAGGCCTCAGGGGCGCGCGTCGAATAACACCGGGCGCCTTTTTTGCCTTCGGGCGTGGCAAAAAAAAAGCCTCCGGCTAGGAGGCTTCGCGTGGCGGCTGCCGGTCGGGACGAGGGTCGGGCTCGGGCTCGGCCTGCCGCATGCCGTCCAGCAGCAAGTCGGTGATGAATTCGGCCAACGCCTGCTGCTGCGCGGCGTCCGGCATTTGGCGCGTGAAGCGTTCGATGATGCCCATCAGGGATTGCGCGAACCAGTCGGCCGGGATCGTCGTCCGAAATAGCCCCGCCTGCTGCTCGGCACGGACGTTGTCGGCGATCATCGTCACCAGTTCGTCCTTCAGCGCTTCAGCCGCCGCCACCTGAAAGAAGCCGATGCGGGTCAGATTGGGGTCTTCCTGCAAGATGGCAAGCAGGCCGCGGACGCCCCGGCGGATACGGTCCGCCAACGCCGCCCCGCCCAGACCGGCCGGCAAGCGCGCCTGGCTGATGGCTTGCCGCAAGCGCTGCGCGAACATGCCCACCAGTTCATCGTAGGCGGCTTGCTTACTTGGGAAGTACTGATAAAAGACGGGCTGGGTCACGCTGGCGCGGGCAACGATGTCGCTGATCCGCGTCTGCTGGAATCCGCGCTCGGCGAACTCCGCCGCGGCAACCTCCAGAAGCTGTAACCGTGTGCGTTCACCTTTCGTGAGACGCTTGTCTTGCGATAAAGAAGAGGGTCGTGCCGTAATCATCGCGAGAAAGTACTACCGTTCATGGCTTTTCGCCACTGTTTCGCGCGGTTGCCCGGTACGGTGAAATCGCGCCCGTTACGCTTGTTGCGAAGTTATTGCGGTCGACGCGCATCGTCGCGCACGGCCGGAGCCGGCACGCGGCACGGCGGGAAATCAGCTTTCCGAAACGGAGCCATCGGCCAACCGGTTACGAACTTACGAAAGGTTGAACATTGCATCGTCGCAATTTGGCGACAGCCGGGGCGGCCCGGTTGCCGCTGGCCGGGTCGGGTTCCCGCCCTGTTCGCTGAAGCGGGTTGAAATGCCCGTAGCTTTTGCAACAACTTTTGGAGCGTTCACCGCAGTAAAGTAACGCTATCGCTTTGCGCCATGCACGGTGCGTGCGCAAGGCGGCCAGGAGCAAGATCATGAAACGGTTTACAGGCCGGATGCTCGTCGCGGCGTTGGCGCTTGCCGTGGCAAGCGCGCCTGCGATGGCAGGCGGACGCGGTGGTTGGGGCGGCGGCTACGGCGGCGGCCACGGTGGCTATGGCGGCTACAACGGCGGCAGTTACCACGGCGGTTATCACGGCGGCAGCGGGTATCGCCACCATGGCGGCGGCGGCAGCAGTTCTGCCGGATGGTGGGTCGGTGGCGCCTTCGCGCTGGCGGCGGTCGGCTTGCTGCTGGCGGCGGACTCGGGCCCGACCTATGCGCAGACAGGCGTCTACGCTTCGCCCGGCGTCGCTTATACCAGCCCGCCCGTGTATGCCGAGCCCGTCTACGAATCGCCGCCCGTCTATAGCGCGCCCCCCGTCGCCTATGCGCAACCGCAGGCACAGCCGCAATACGCACCGGTGGAGTACGAGGCCGCGCCGAAGGTCAATCAGGCGCAGGCGAACGCCACGGCCGATTGCCAACGTTGGGCCATGAACCAAAGCGGCTACGACCCGGCCACCATCTCGCAATGGACCACGCAAATCATGGTGGATTCCTACAATAACGCCCTGGATTCCTGCATGACCAGCCGCGGCTACCGCGCCAACTGACGCCGCAACCCCGGATATTCCCCATTGCCCCAACGCGCCGGCGTGCACACACTGCATGCCGGCGCGCCGCATTGGACGGCCGTCGGAACGCACGGCCGTCCAATGCGGCGCCGGGCATCAAGGGGAAGCCATGCTCAACTTCAAGCGGTTCGCCGGCCTGTGCGCATTCAGCGCGCTCTACGCCGCCTCATTCGCAGTCCACGCCCAGACCGACGCCAAGCCGCCGGCACTGACCATTGTGGTGCCCTATGGCGCGGGTGGCATCGTGGACAATACCGCGCGCGCTTTTGCGCAGAAGCTTGCCGTCGAACTCGGCCGGCCCGTCGTCGTTGAAAACCGCGGCGGCGCGGGCGGCATGATCGGCATGAATGCCGTGGCGCGCGCCCACGACGAGAACACGCTGGGCTTTACCGCCGTCAGCCCGGTGACGCTGTCGCCCCACGTGATGAAGACGCTGTACGACCCGTTGAAAGACCTGGCGCCAGTGGCCGCCGTGATGTATTCGCCGGTGTATCTGGTGGGCGGCCCGAAGTTCACGGGTAGCGATTTCAAGGACATGCTGGCCCAGGCCCACGCCGACCCCGACGGGCTGTCGCTGGCGACGGCCGGCGTGGGATCGCTGGGGCACCTGATGCTGGAGCAGATCAATGGCCAAGCCAAGGTGCGCATTACCCACGTCCCGTACAAAGGCATGGCGCAGATGGTGCCGGACGCCCTGGGCGGGCAGTTCACGTTGATGCTGGTCAACGCCTCCGCCCCGGTCAACGCGCTGATCGACGAAGGCAAGCTCAAACTGCTGGCCGTGGGGTCACCGGCCCGCCTGCCCGGACGGCCCAACGCGCCGACGTTTGCGGAACTGGGCTATCCCATGGCAAACATGACATCCACCTTCGGGTTCTTCGCGCCGGGCAGCTCCAGCGCGGATTTCCGGCTACGCATGAACACCGTGATCAACAAGGTCGCCGCCATGCCCGACATCAGCAAGCCGTTGACCGACGCGCTGAACATCATGTCGCCCGGCAGCGTGGAGCAGTTCGCGCAACAGGTCCGGCGGGAATATGCCGACAACGGCAAGATCGTCAAAGCGGCGAATATCCGCAGCGAATGACCCGCTGCGGATGATCCGCTAGGAACGATGCGCTGCGAACGATGGACCCGGCGCAGGATGGGTTCAGCGCCGCCAGCCGCGCCAGGCGCACAGCAGCCCGGCGGCCAGCAGCAGGGCCGCCGGCACCACCCAGACGAAACCGGACGACGTGTAGACCACCTGGTCGACGGGGTCGTAGTAGCGGCCCAGTTCATTGAAGTCCCACTTCCAGTAGAACGCGTACCAGGCGTAGAAGAAGAACGCCGACAACGGCAGGAGCAGCGCGGCGGCAATACGCGCCGGCCACCGGCGCGCACCGGGCGCGACAGCAGCAGCGGACCGGCCGGAAAGCGGGCCCGCTCGCCAGGCGAAGAACGCGGCCACCGCTGCCGCCAGCAACGTCAACGCCCCTGCGCTAATCCACATGCAAAGCCTCCCATCCCGCCAGACAGGCCTGAGCCTCGTCCCATTGTTTTTCGCTGAAGACCCGTATACCCGCCCGCGTCAGCAGTTCCGCCGTCACCCCCACGCCCGGCTGGCGCCGACCCGCGAAATGGCCGTCGTACACATAGCCGCTGCCGCAGGAAGGGCTACCTTCTTTCAGCACCGCCACATGGATGCCGTGTTCCTGCGCGGCAGCCAGCGCCGCTTGTGCGCCCTGCGCGAACGGCAGCGTGACGTCTTCGCCCGTCACCGCCACGACCCGCGCCCCCGCGTCCAGCACGTCGGCGGCCATCCTGCCGGGTTCGATTTCCGCGGGCGGCCGGGGAATCGGCATGCCGCCCGCCACTTCGGGACACACAGGCACGACGCGGCCTTCGGCCAGCCACCGGGCCAGCACGGCGTGGCCATGGGGCACGCCGCGTCCGTCATAGCGCACGGGATTGCCCAATAGACAGGAACTGATCAGTACGTATTGCATGGAAAATCCGGCGGCAAAACGCCAAGGGGCGGGCCGCAAGCCGCGGCACCGATGGAAAACGACGAATCATAGACCACCGGCCCGCGCTTGCCCGGCGCTTAACCGCCCTGGCGCCGGCCTGCTTCAGCTTTCCTTTCGGCTTCAGCTTCCCGGACCCAGGCGCGCAGGCCCGCATCCTGGATTTGCAGGATGTCGAACAGGCCCAGCGCGCGTAGCGCCGGCAGCGCGTCCTGGATATCCCGCCGAGCCTCGGCGACAGCCTGCGGGGCAGCCGAGGCGTCCAGGCACACCCGCGCATTCGCCAGAAAGGCGCCCACCGTTCCCTTGCGCACGGCAACGCCGTTGAAGGTCCCTTGATCCTTGCCATCCGGCAAAACGTCTTGTGCTTGCATCTGTCGCTCCTGACTGTGTTGGACGCAAGCGCTACGATAGACGTCCCTGCTTGGCAATTCTGCGTCGTTTTCGACAATCAATACGGTATTTCTGCCAAATGTCTTCCCTGGCTTCCCCCCTGCCCTTGCTTGCGCCCGAACGAGCCCGGTCGCGGCGCGGCCCCCGGCTGATCGCCGTCCGCCGCGTGAACGGCGATCAGCGCGACACGGCCATGCATCGGCATGCGCGAGGGCAACTGCTGGGCGCCTATCAGGGTTTGCTGACCGTCTACGCGGGCGACATGCAATGGGTGGTTCCGTCGCTGCATGCCGTCTGGATTCCGCCGGATCAGCCGCATGGCCTGCTGTCGCATGGCCCGTATGCCGGGTACAGCGCCTACCTGAGTCCGGCCGCCTGCGCCGGCCTGCCGGCGTCGCCCACCCTGCTGCGGGCTTCCGCCCTGCTGGTGGCCGCGGTGGACCGCGCCGCCTCGTGGGAGGACGGCGCGCCCGACACCGCGCGCCGCCACATCGAAGCCTTGATCCGGGAAGAAATCCGCACCTTGCCGCCAGCGGGCGCGGCGCTGGTCCTGCCCGGCGATAGCCGGCTGCGGCGCCTGGCGTTGGCGCTATCGGACGACCCGTCCGATACGCGGCAACTGGACGCCTGGGCCAAGGTGATCGGTATGGCGCCGCGGACGCTGGCGCGCCGTTTCCTGGCGGAAACCGGCATGACCCTTGGCGCATGGCGTCAGCAAGCGCGGCTGATGCGGGCGCAGGAGATGCTGGCCGCCGGCGCACCGGTCACCACCGTGGCGCTGGAATTGGGCTACGACAACGTCAGCGCGTTCATCGCCATGTTCAAACGCGAATTAGGCGTCACGCCGGGCCGCTACCGCGGCCCGGCGATCTGAACCGAGCGCGCATCAGGATTCCGAGGCGGCCGTCTTGCGCGGCTGGCGCGCACGCGTTGCGGTTTTGCCTGCCGTCTTGCTGGCCGTCTTGGCCGGCGCCTTGGTGGCCGTCTTGGCGGCGGTCTCGGAAGCCGCTTCAGCTTGCGGCGCGGACGCCGACCCTGCCTTGGCCGGTTCGGCAACCGCAGCGGCCTTCGACGTCCGGGCCGTTTCGCGTTCGCCGGTCTTGGCCGCAGCCGTCTTGGTGGCGCTACGGGTACGGGTAGCGGCACGCTTGACGGCCGGGCTGGCCGGCGCGTCTTCGACCGGTCTGGCCGGGGCGCCGGCAAACGGATCCGCCTGCTTGGCGGGGGCCTTGCCGGTGGGCTCGCGGCGGGTTTCCACCACAGGCTCCACAAAGGTCCATTCAGCGATATTCACGGCCGGAATCGGCTGGCGTGCCTGGGGCAACGGCGTAGGCATGGGCGGAAGCCGCGACGCCTGGACTGGCTTGGGAGCTTGCGCGCGAGCCAGCGCATCCGCGCGCATGGCCTCCAGCTTGGCCACTTCTTTCTCCAGTTCCTGGGCAGTTTGCCTGTCGGCTTCGGCTTGTTTTTCAGCTTCCGCCTGTTTGTTGGCTTCCGCCTTGGCGTCTGCCTGTTTGTTGGCTTCTGCCTGTTCGGCGTGAACGAACGTCCTGGAAGGCGCCGCAGGCGGCGTGGCCACAGCGGCTTGCGTCGCCTGCGGCACCGTGACGGGTTCGTCCGATGCCGCGTCGGACGCGACGGCTACGGCCGGTTCGGCAATGCCTTGCTCGACATACTGGCTGGCGCCGCGACCCGACTTGCGGCCACCGCGCGACCGGCGGGAAGGACGGGGATTGGCTTCCTCTTGCACCACGTTCGCTTGCGCGTCGTCGGCGTCGATCTCGGCATCGTTCTCCACCGGCGCCGCCTGGCGGCCACGCCCGGAACGGGATCCGCCGTTGCTGCCTGCACGGCTCACGGCGGGCGCGCTGTCGTCGCTGTCGGCGCTATCGCGATACACATAGGTGCCGGACTTCTCTTCACGGCCCACTTCCAAGAAGCCGCGCGACTGCGCCTCATCCAGCAAATTGCCGAAGGCGCGAAAGCCGTAGTACGACTCGTTGAAATCCGGTTTGCGGCGTTTAAGCGCGTCCTTCAGCGCCGACGCCCAGATCTTGCCGCTGTCGCCGCGTTCGGCCATCAGCGCTTCGAACGTCTCGACGACCATTTCCACGGCCTGGGTCTTGCGGGCTTCGAGTTCTTCCTTGCGGCGGCGCTCTTCGTCCGGCGTCCGGCGCTGGCCGGCATTGGCGCCGCCCCGGGTGTCGCGCCGCGCGTCGGCGGTGCGCTGGCCTTCGCGGGCCAGATCGTCATAGAAGATGAATTCGTCGCAATTGGCGATCAGCAGATCGGACGTGGATTGCTTCACGCCCACGCCGATCACCTTCTTGTTGTTTTCGCGCAGCTTGGACACCAGCGGCGAAAAATCGGAATCGCCGCTGATGATCACGAACGTGTTGACGTGCGACTTGGTGTAGCAAAAGTCCAGCGCGTCCACGACCAGCCGGATATCGGCCGAGTTCTTGCCCGACTGGCGCACGTGCGGAATTTCGATCAGCTCGAAATTGGCTTCGTGCATGGGGGCTTTGAATTCCTTATAGCGCTCCCAGTCGCAATAAGCCTTCTTGACGACGATGCTGCCCTTAAGCAGCAAGCGCTCCAGCACGGGCCGGATGTCGAACTTCTGGTACTTGGTGTCGCGCACACCCAGCGCTACGTTCTCGAAGTCGCAGAAAAGCGCCATGCTGACGTTTTCGTTGGGGGTATTCATGGGGTTCTCCAATGCTGCGGCGGCTATAGCGGCTGACCGCCAGATACCGCTCATGATATACATATCCGGCTGTATCCCCTTCAGCCGCCCTTCCAGACCCCTGCCCCGGCTTGCCCAGCACCCGCCATGACCTACCCCGCCCTGACCACCGCCCGCCTGACGCTGCAGCCGCTTGGCATGGACGACGCAGACGCCATCCAGCGCATCTTTCCCCAATGGGAGGTGGTGCGTTTCCTGGCGGATCAGGTGCCGTGGCCATATCCGGACAACGGCGCCAGCGACTACATCCAGCACGTGGCGCTGCCCGCCATCCGCAAGGGCGAACAGTGGCACTGGACCGTACGCAGGCTGGACGCCCCAGGCGACCTGATCGGCGTCGTCAGCCTGATGGACGACGATTCCCACAACAACCGCGGCTTTTGGCTGGACCCCGCCCATCACGGCAAGGGCTACATGACCGAGGCCAGCGAAGCCATCACCGCCTATTGGTTCACGGTGCTGGGCAAACCATTGCTGCGGGCGCCCAAGGCCATCGCCAACACCGGTTCGCGCAAGATTTCCGAGCGCGGCGGGATGCGCGTCGTGGGCGTTGAAGAACGCGGTTTCGTCAGCGGCCGCCAAGCAGCCGAAATCTGGGAGATCACCCGCGACGAATGGCTGGCCCGGCGTCCGCGTCAAGCCTGACCCCTTCGATCCGCCCCCATTTTCGGCCCCTGACGGCTGGGGCCGGCCAACAGGTTAAGCCGGCGCTTACCGGCCCTTTCGCCCTGCTTTCCGACGGATTGACTGCGGCGCCCCCTGGCTAGAATTTCCCGAAAATCCAGCATTCCGCGCGCGGAGTGCCTCCCTTTCGGGCAAGATCCATGAATCCGTCTTCCGTCATCGGCGCCGTCGTCGGCCTGCTTACCCTGCTTATCGTCGTCGCGCTGTCCGCCACCGACGCCAGCATGTACTTCAACCTGCCGGGTTTGGCCATCGTCCTCGGCGGCACCTGCGCCGCGCTATTCATCGCCTACCCGCTTGCCGAAGTGCTGCGGATTTTCAAGCTGGTGCGCACCGTGTTCCGCAACGATCAGCACGATCAGCAACGCGACATCGAAGAACTGGTGGCGATGGCGCAGCTGTGGATGAACACCGACGTTCACAAGGTCGAGCAGGAGCTCAAGAAGGTCTCGAACCCGTTCTTGCGCACTGGCGTGCAGTTGATCATCGACAACACCCCGGAAGACCAGATCATCGAAGTGCTGCAATGGCGTGTCGCGCGCTTGCGCGCCCGCGAACAGGCGGAAGCGCAGATGTTCCGCGTCATGGCCACCTTCGCTCCCGCCTTCGGCATGCTGGGCACGCTGGTCGCCCTGATCAACCTGATGGCGGTGCTGGGCGACGGCAGCATGACGATGATCGGCCAGCACCTGGCGGTGGGCCTGATGACGACGTTCTACGGCATCCTGCTGGCCAACCTGGTCTGCAAGCCGATCGCCTTGAAGCTTGAACGCCGCACCGCGCGCCGCATCGAGTCGATGAACATGGTGCTGCAAGGCATCTCGATGATGTGCGAAAAGCGCGGCCCGGCCGTCGTGCGTGAAACGCTGAATTCCTTCGTCATGCACGTCGAAGACGAAATCCACGACGGCGGCGTGGCCGCTGCGACCCCGCCCAAGCCCAAGGCGGAAGGCCAGGTCAAGCCCGCCGTTCAGCCCGTCTCCATCACCCGTCCGGCCGCCGCGCGTCAATGAGCCTGATTTCCCCCTCGCTGGCGCAGCGGATCGAGCGGGCCCGCCAGGCCCAGTTGCGCGCCCAGAAAGCGGCGGGCAACAGCGGCTGGCGGCCCAGCCAGACCGACCGCAAGGACCGCTACGCCCGCTGGCACGTCGAAGAGACCGTCGAGCAGGATGCCGAGAACTGGCTGCTGAGCTACCTGGACCTGATCACCCTGCTGCTGGCCATGCTGGTCGTGATGCTGGCCGTGGCCCGTTTGCACGGGCAGGCGCCCGCCGCGTCCGATACGCCGGTGGAACTGGTGGGCACGCTGGCCGCGAGCGGCCTGCCCAAGTACGACGGCGAATATGCCGAGTTCGACGCCACGCCGATTCCCGCCAGTTGGGCCGAACCGCCCACCGAAGCGCGCGCCGCGGAATCGTCGGGCGCCGATGCGTCGGGCGCCGATGACGGCGTGAAAGTGGCCGACGCCGCGCCGCCGCTGAAGGCGCCTTCCAAGGAGTCCCTGGGCCTGGGCGACCTGGGCAAATCGGTCGACGTGATCATTAATGAACAGTCCGTCAGCTTCCGCATCAGCAACGAACTGCTGTTCCCCTCGGGCCAGGCCACGCTTAGCCCGGCCGGCCTGGATGTCATCAAGCGCCTGGCCGCGATCCTGACCAAGAACGAATACCAGGTGTCGGTGGAAGGCCATAGCGATCCGGTGCCGATCCAGACCCGGCAATTCGCCTCCAACTGGGAACTGTCCAGCAGCCGCGCCACCAGCGTGCTGCGGGAACTGGTGCGCGACGGCGTGTCGGCCCAGCGGCTGCGCGCCGTGGGCTACGCCGAAACCCGGCCCATTGAATCCAACGACACCCCCGCCGGCCGCGCCGCCAACCGGCGCGTCGAGCTGATCATGGACATCGCGCCGAAACACGCCCCTGCCAAGGAAGCGCAAGCCGCGGTCAAATCCGTTGCCAAAGCGCCCTGAACGGGGCGGTTCGACGGTGGCCATGGACGGCCCCGCCGGTGCCAGCGCCCCTGCCGGCGCATCGATTTTCCAGGAAGACTGACGTAAGCTTCCCGGAACCGCCATCGTGAGCCGAACCGGAACCCGCGCCATGTCCTATCTACTGCTGATCGTTGAACCCGTGGGCCAGCGCGCCCAACGCACGCCCGAAGAAGGCCGCGACGCCTACGCCCAGATGGTGCGCTACGCCGATGGCCTGAAAGCGCGCGGCCTGCTGAAACAGGCCGAATCCCTGAAATCCGAATCCGAAGGCGTCCGCCTGCAAATCCGCGACGGCGAACGCTCGCTGGTGGACGGCCCTTATGCCGAGGCGAAAGAAATGATCGGCGGCTTCTTCCTGCTAACGTGCGACACCCGCGAAGAGGCGCTGGCCCTGGCAGCTGAATGCCCGGCCGCGCAATGGGCAACGGTAGAGGTCCGCGAACTGGGCCCGTGCTTCATGTAGGCGTCCCGCTCGGCGAAACGCCCGGTGAAGCAACGCCGGGGGAAACCCGCCCGACAATGCCGGGCCGGCCTGGATTTAGCGGGTCAGCAGTTTCCTTTCTTGGCCTGTCCGGGGGGACAGAATCCGCCGCGGCCGCCCCCGCCGCCATCGTGGGGATCGATCACCACCGAACCGCTAGGCGTATACACGGCACAGCCAGAAAGCAAAATGGCCGCCAAGGCCAGACCACACAACATTCTCATATCAATACTCGCTTGGATAAAGACGCTGCGAGTTTAGGAGAGGCGCCTGCAACCAGGTCCGGCCGTTCGTAACAGACTGCATTGCCGTTCCGGCGCGGCCCAGAACCTGGTATTTACCCTAGGCTTGAAAATTCTATGTCGATCTGACGTCTTGCCGTTCGTCGTGTCAGTACAAGCCAAAAATCCGAACCGGAACCCAGGCTGCGATGTCCAGACCCCAGGAGAAACTCAGATGCGATTCATGATCATCGTCCGCGCCACGCCCGACAGCGAAGCCGGCTTGATGCCGGAAGAAGACCTGCTTGCCTCGATGGCGACCTACCACGAAGCGCTGGCCAAGGCCGGCGTGCTGCTGGACGCCAACGGATTGAAGCCCTCATCCCACGGATGGCGCGTGCAATACGACGGTGGCCAGCGCACCGTGGTGGACGGCCCCTTTGCCGAGACCAAGGAATTGATCGCCGGCTACACCATGATCCAGGTGCGCTCGCGCGAAGAGGCCATGCAGTGGGCGCTACGCTTTCCCGAGCCTTTCATCGGCCAGCCTTGCGCCATCGAAGTGCGCCAGCTGTACGAATTGGAAGATTTCGCGCCCAGCAAAGCCGTGGACCGCTTTCGTGACATTCCCGGCGCCAGCCACTGATCCCATCCGGAGCACCACTATGCACAAGCAGATCTACATCAACCTTGCTATCGACGACATGCAGAAGTCCCAGGCTTTCTTCAAAAGCCTGGGCTTCACGTTCAATCCGAAATTCACCAACGACCAGGGCGCCTGCATGGTCATCGGCGACAACATCTACGCCATGCTGCTGACCAAGGACTTTTTCCAGGGCTTCACCGACAAGCCGCTGGTCGACGCGGCCCTGGCCAACGAAGTGTTGATCGCCCTGTCATGCGAGAGCCGTGCCGAGGTCGATGGTCTGATCGCCCGGGCGCTGGCCGCCGGCGCCACCACGCCGCGCCCGCCGCAAGACCATGGTTTCATGTACGCCCATGCCTTCGAAGACCTGGACGGCCACATCTGGGAACTGGTGTACATGGAACCCGAAGAGGCCGCCGGCGCATGAGCCTGACGGAGACCCATCGGGCCATCGAGGCGGTCTGGCGGATCGAAGCCGCCAGCGTCATTGCCGGCGTCGCGCGGTTGGTGCGAGACGTCGGCCTGGCCGAAGAACTGGCGCAGGACGCGCTGGTGGCCGCCCTTGAACGTTGGCCCGACACGGGTGTGCCGGACAACCCGGGAGCGTGGCTGATGACCACCGCGAAGAACCGCGCCCGCGATCGCTTGCGCCTGGACGCGCTGCACACCCGCAAGCATGATCAGATCGGCCACGAGCTGGAGGCATTACAGGCTGACGTAGAGCCTGATTTCGTGGATGCGCTGGACGCCGCCCGACAGGACGACATCGGCGACGACCTGCTGCGGCTGGTCTTCACCGCCTGCCATCCGGTGCTGTCCACCGAGGCCCGCGTGGCGCTGACGTTGCGGCTGCTGGGCGGGCTGTCCACGGCCGAAATCGCCCGCGCGTTCCTCGCCTCGGAATCGACGATCGCCCAGCGCATCGTGCGGGCCAAGCGCAGCTTGACGGCGGCCAAGGTGCCCTTTGAAGTTCCCCGGGAACAAGACCGTGGCCCCCGCCTGGCTTCCGTGCTGGAAGTTATCTACCTGATCTTCAACGAGGGCTATTCGGCGACGTCAGGCGACGACTGGATGCGGCCGGCGCTGTGCGATGAAGCGCTGCGCCTGGGCCGGATCCTGGCCGAACTGGCCCCCGGTGAAAGCGAAGTGCATGGCCTGGTGGCGCTGATGGAACTGCAGGCGTCCCGCCTGCCTGCACGCACCGACGCGCAAGGCCGGCCCGTACTGCTGATGGAGCAGGACCGCGGCCGCTGGGATCCCTTGCTGATCCGGCGCGGGCTGGCGGCGCTGGCGCGGTCGGCGGCCCAGGGCGGCGCACTGGGCGCTTATGCGTTGCAAGCAGAGCTGGCCGCGTGCCACGCGCGCGCCCGCACGCCCCAGGAAACCGATTGGCCGCGCATCGTGGCGCTCTACGATGCGTTGGTGCAAGTGACGCCGTCGCCGGTAGTGGCCCTGAACCGGGCGGTGGCCGTCGGCATGGCGTTCGGCCCCCAGGCGGGGCTGGAATTGGTGGACGCCTTGGCGGCCGACGCCGCATTGGCCAACTACCATTGGCTGCCCAGTGTGCGCGGCGACCTCCTGGCCAAGCTTGGCCGCCACGCCGAGGCCTATGCGGAATTCGAGCGTGCCGCCGGCATGACACGCAACGCGCGCGAACGCGAACTGCTGCTGGCGCGCGCCCGCGACATGCAAGCGCAGCCTACGCCTTCCGTCAAAGACTGAAACGCGTTCTTGGCAACCAATAAGGCGCAAGGGCGCCAGCCGCCCGCCTTTCCTGGCGCTACCCGGCATGCTTAAATCACAGGCATGCGTCCCGATTCCGCCGCCACTTCCAAGCCGGGCGCGCCCGTCCTGGCGGGCGTGCCGGCGGCGTTCGACCACCCCAATGACCGTGCCGAATTCCGCCATGCCGCGCACCAGCCTGGCGTAGAGTTGTACCGCGCGCACATCGTGCGCCACGCCTTCGATTCCCACACCCACGAGGCCTATGGCTTGGGCGCCATCGAATCCGGCGTCGAACGGTTCCGCTACCGGGGCGCCGACCATCTGGCGCCTTCCGGGTCGGTCGTACTGATGAATCCGGACGAACTGCACACCGGCCGCGCGGAAACCGAAACGGGCTGGCGCTACCGCATGGCCTATATCGATCCGGACGTGGTGGCGCGCGTCACGGGCGAATCGGGCTGGTGGTTCGACTTGGCCGTCGGCCATGACAGCGCGGGCGCGCAGCGTGTCACCGCCCTGCTGGATACGTTGTGGCAAGCGCGCGAACCGCTGGCCTTCGACAGCGCCCTGTATTTGCTGCTGGGCGAATTCCGCCGCCACGCGCAAGTGCCGCGCGCCACGCCCGGCGAAGGCGCGCAGCGCTTTGCGCCCGTCATCGACTATCTGCGCGCCCACCTGTCCCGCCGCCTGACGCTGGAAGAGCTGGCGGCCGTGGCAGGCCTGAGCCCGTTCCACTTCCTGCGCCGCTTCCAGGCCCAGCACCACGCAACGCCGCAACAGATGCTGATGGCGCTGCGGCTATTGGAAGCCAAGCGGCTGCTGGCGGCCGGCGTCGCGCCCGCGCAGGTGGCCTTGGCCTCGGGCCTGACCGATCAGGCGCACCTGACGCGCGCTTTTTCTCGCCGCTACGGCGTCACGCCCGCCCGCTACCAGAAGCAAGTCCGCGCTTAAGCGCCCCACAGCAATCTGGTACAAGACCCGCCCGTCCGGGCGTGGCTAGACTGCCTGCATTGATCATCTGGAGCGCTTTATGTGGGCGGGAACCCTGTATGCCCTGGCCGCCGGCCTGATGTGGGGGCTGGTATTCGTCGGGCCCCTGCTGCTGCCCGAATACCCGGCCGCCCTGCAATCCGTGGCGCGTTATCTGGCGTTCGGCTTGATCGCGCTACCGCTGGCGTGGTTTGACCGCCATCGGCTGCGGTTGTTGACCCGCGCCGACTGGATCGAGGCCCTGAAGCTGGCCGCCATCGGCAACCTGCTTTACTACCTTTGCCTGGCCAGCGCCATCCAGCGGGCAGGCGGCCCCGTCCCGACCATGATCATCGGTACATTGCCGGTAGTGATCGCCGTTTGCGCCAACCTGCGCAATGCCCGCCGCGACGGCAAATTACCGTGGAAGCGGCTGGCGCCGTCGCTGGCCCTGATCGCCCTGGGCATCGGCTGCGTCAATCAAGTAGAGCTGCAAGCGCTGCGCCAGGAGGCCGATGCCGACTTGTCGCGTTATGCCGTCGGCGCCGTGCTGGCGCTGGGCGCCGTCGCCTGCTGGACCTGGTATCCGCTACGCAACGCCGATTGGCTGCGCGCGCATCCCGACCGCAGCCCTCGTACCTGGGCCACGGCCCAGGGCGTGGCCACGCTGCCCCTTGCGCTTGCGGGCTACGCCTTGCTGTGGGGCGGAATGGCCGCCACGGGCAGCGGTTTCGCCATGCCATTGGGGCCGCGCCCGGAGGTGTTCCTGGGCCTGATGATCATCATCGGCCTGTTCGCGTCCTGGTTGGGCACGCTGTGCTGGAACGAAGCCAGCCAGCGCCTGCCCACCGCGTTGGCCGGCCAGTTGATTGTGTTCGAAACGCTGGCGGCGCTGGCCTACGCCTTCATCCTGCGCGGCACGATGCCGGAACCGCTGACGATGGCGGGTATCGCGTGCCTGATGGTTGGCGTGCTGCGCGCGGTGCGCGTCAGGCCCGAACCGGTGCCCGTGGCGGTCTGATCGCGGCAGCCCGGCCACCGCGGCAGGCTACAGCAAATCGGGCAATTGGCTCAGATCGTCGATCACCTCGGACGCGCCTTCGTCCAGCAAGCGCTGGCGCTGGTCCGGCCCGTTGTGCGATGCGCCCACGAAGCCGACGACCCGCATGCGCGCCGCGCGGCCGGCACGCACGCCCGGCACACTGTCTTCCACCACCACGCAGTCCAGGATAGCGGTGCGCATCTGGCGCGCCGCGAACAGGAAGACGTCGGGCGCCGGCTTGCCTTTGGCCACCTGCGCCGTGCTGAACACATGGGGCGCGAAGGCGTCCCACAACCCCACCAGCTTCAACGCCGCTTCAAGCTTTGGCGGCGTGCTGCTAGAGGCCACGCAAAGCGCCAGCCCGCGCGCCCGCAATGTGGCCAGGGTCTCGCGCACGTGGGGCAACGTGCGCAACTCTTGCCGGAATGTCGTTTCCAGGCGATCGGCATATTGCCGCGCAAAGCCGTCGGGCAAGGTGCAGGCGTTCTCCGCTTGCAGCGTCTGCCACATATCGGCGTCGGGAATGCCCGCAAACCGGCGGGCGGCGTCTTCCGGAGTAATGGCGATGCCGTGTTCGGCCAGCGCGCGCGACTGGGCGCGCGCCGCAATGATTTCGCTATCGATCAGTACGCCGTCGCAATCGAAGATCACAAGGCGGGTGGCAGGCGTGTGCATGGCGGCTCCAACAGAATCTGCCTTCATGATAGGCCTGCTTCATGACGCTGCGCCAACCGCCTTTTGGCGGGTGGCGCGAACCCGGCTACAAGCGCGCGGCGCGAACCTTGCGCAAGCAAGCCGCAATGGCCACGCCGCCCAAGCCCGCCGCCAGCACGACGTAGGACGCCGACGCCCAACCGTAGCGGTCGATCACCCCGCCCACGGTGACCGGCCCGATGACCTGCCCCAGGTTGCTACCCTGCATCACCAGCCCCACCGACGCCGCCGTCAACGCGGGGCGCGGCGCCACCAGCGGCGCTGTGCCCAGCAGGGTCGCGGGAATCAGGCCGCCCACCGCGGAAAACAGCACGCACAGCAGGAAGGTCGGCATTGCCGGCAACACCGACCGGAAGATCAGCAACGCCACCACGCCCATCGTCACGCTGGCGGCGGCGATCAGCGTGGACCGCCGCCAGCCGCGCGCCAGCAGCATGCCCGCGCCCAGGTTGCCGATGATGTTGGCGGCGCTGGCGATCGCGCTGTACAGGCCCGCCTGCGCCAGCGTCAACCCCAGTTGCTCCATCAGCAGCACGGGCAGGAAGGTGAACAGCGCAAAGAACATCAAGCTGTACAGCGTGAACGACAATGCCAGCAACGCCGGCCCCGCCGCGCCCAGCGTATCGGCGGTGTCTTGCCGCAAGCCGCGCCAGGACAAGTCCGCGCTGCCGGGCGTGGCCGGCGCCAGAACCGCCACGCAAGCCAGCGCCACCCCCACTGCCGCCCCCGCGCACCACCAGTACGCCTGCCAGTGGTCGAAGGCCTGCGAGGCCAGCATCGCGACGGCCATGCCCGCGGGCATATAGCAGCTCCAGAGCGCGAAGGCGAAATCCCGGTTCGACGCGGCGACCATGCGCTGCAAGGCGGCCGGCCCGGCCACGGTGATCATCAGAAAACCCAAGCCTTCGATTACGCGGGAAGCCAGCAAGACGCCGTAACCCGGCGCCATGGCGCCCGCCACCGTGCCCACCGCCGTCGCCGCCAAACCCAGCAGCAGCATGCGCCGCGCGCCGAAACGGGCGATCACGCCGCCCGCCGCAATTCCGCCGATCACGCCCAATATCGAAAACACCGCCGTCAGCGTGCCGATGGACGCCAGATCCAGGCCCATGTCCTGGCGCAGCAGCGGGGCGGCAATGATGACCTTGCCCACCTGCAACGACGCCACCACCCCCGCGCCCACGATCGCCAACACCCCGGCCCAACGGGTTTCACGCTGATTCATCCCGACCTCTCTTCCCATGCGATGCCGACAGCATGCCTGCCGGCGCCGATCCTGATAAGTGATAATCTTTTGATAAGACCGATCGATTGAATAGATCAGCCAGACGATGATAGACGCCCTGACGCTGGATCAACTGCGCGTGTTCGCCGCCGTCGCCGATACCGGCAGCTTTCGCGCCGCCGGGCGCAGCCTGTCTCGCGTGCAGTCGGCGGTCAGCCACGCCATTGCCACCATGGAAGGACAACTGGGCGTGACGCTGTTCGACCGCAGCGGCCAGCGGCCCGTCATGACGTCTGAAGGCCAGGCGCTGCTGGCCAATGCCCGCGACATTCTGCTGCGCGTGGATGCGCTGCGTGCCCGGGCGCAAGGCCTGGGCGAAGGCGTCGAGCTTGCGCTGTCGCTGGTGGTCGACACGCTGTTTCCCATCGCCACGGTCGGCGCCGCGCTGAATGCGATGCGCGCCAAGTACCCGACCGTCGCCATCCGCGTGTCCGTCCTGCCGCTGGGCGGGCCCATCGATGCCCTGCTGACCGGCAGCCACACGCTGGGCATCATCGCCGGCGAACATTTCCGCCACCCCCGCATCGCCGTGCAGGCGTTGTCCTCGGTGCAGATGGTGGCGGTTGTCGGCGCCGCCCACCCCTTGGCTCATCGGCCCCCGGCCGATGCCGCGTTGGGCGCGCCCGAACTGGCCGACCACTTGCAGATCGTGCAGTCGGACCCGTCCACCCTGACCGAAGGCCGCGACTTCGCCGTGCTGTCGCCGCAAACGTGCCGCGTCAGCGGCCAGGACACCAAACATGCGCTGATCCTGGCGGGCGTGGGTTGGGGCCGCCTGCCGTTGTGGCTGGTGGAACGCGATCTGGCCGAAGGCCGGCTGCTGCGCCTGCCCACGGACAGCCTGGGGCGGGCGAGCCAAATCGCCACCGAAACCTATCTGGCGCATCGCGTCGACCTGCCTTTGGGCCCCGCGGCACGCGCGTTGGCGGCGGCGTTGAGGGGCGCCGGCTAGGTTTTGGGCGCTTGCGCATAGCTCACGCCCATGCCTGCCCGCACATCGTTCTGAATGCCGTAAGGCGCAATCGGATAACGCAACCCGTTGGCCGCCAACGCCTTCATGCCCGCGATCGCCACCGGCAGATAGCGCGGCGGCAGCGCCATCAGCATTTCTTCGTCGGGCACGCCGCCATAGCGGCGCTCGGCGAAACAGGGTAATGACAGGCTGGGCTCGCCCGTTGCCAGCGCGCGGCCCCAGGAATCCGCACAGGCCGTCTCGCCCACCACGCTCCAGTCAAATCGCCGATAGTTCTTCCACTGCAAGCCGTTGATCAGAATGATCATCTGACCCGGCGTGGCGTACACCAGGCAGATGTCCGGCGGATCCAGCCGGCCCGAAGCCAACGGCGACACCACCAGCCCGCGGTACCTGCCCGCCGGTACACAGGACAGCGCCTCTTGGCGCGCCCGCGCGTCGGCCTCGGTCGCATGCCAGACGCCGACGTAGTCCTTGCCGCTTTTCCAGGCGTCGTCTTGCGGACCCAGGCCGACCACCGCGCGGCATTGCGAACCGACAAGGTCGTCGCCGGTAATGCCTACCGTCCAGCCCAGCCGCGCCGCCATGCCGACGATCTGGTCAGTCGTGTGCGTGGCTTGCGGCCGCCGCAAGCCGCGCACACCCGCCATGGCGGCTTCATCCTCGAACAACTTCATGCCGATGACCGTGGTTTTCAGCCGCAGCAGCTTGTTCAGGTCGTCAACCAGCGACGCCCAGTCAAGGGGCGTGTCGTGCGTTGTCTCTTCCATTCCCGTCCTTTGGACTGTTTTGTGCGGCAATGCCGCGTTGGATGCTTGGGGATTTTACGTATTCAGCCGCTTCATCAGGTACTTCGGCGATTCCTGGTACCCCTGCCGGTAGTAAAACCGGTGCGCGTCGGTTCTACGTTCATGGCAATGCACTTCGATGCGGTCGCAGCCGCGCGCGCGGGCCAGGTCTTCGGCCGCCGCTTCCAGTTGCCGCCCCACGCCAGCGCTGCGCGCCTGATCGCCGACGCAGAAATACGTGATGCGGCAAAAATCGCCGGGCAGTGCCAGCTGGATCATGAAATGCAATCCGATGAAGCCCAGCAAGGTGCCCGCCCGGTCTTCGGCGACCAGCAGGCAGGCATCGGGGTGAGCAGCCAGTTGCGCGATCTTCTGCGGCACAAAGGACGCCGTGCCGGGGTAATCCAATTGCGTCAGCAATGCCGCGATGGCGGCACTGTCCTCGGTCGTGGCGGTGCGGATCTGCATGAGAGCTTCCAGTCGATGTCAGCAAGAAAGCGGGCAAGCGTATGACAGCACCGTGTCCGCGCCATGACAAGCGCGCCGGCCCGCCGGCGCGGCCTACCCCGCCTTGTCATCTTGCTGCAGCATGGCGAACAACGCCCGCACCGGCGCGCTGTCGGCCACCTGCGTGGACGCCGCCAGACTGAACGACCGGTACAGCGGCGACGCCAGCCGCAACACCCGCAAGCCGCGGCGGCTTTCCGGCAAGGTCAATGCAGGCACCAGCGTCACGCCCAGGCCGTCGCGGACCAGGGCGAACGCGCTGGCCCAGTCGCGCACCGAGGCGCGCACGTCCGGGATCGCCAAGCCGGCCTCGGCGGCCAGGCTTTGCGCATGCACGCTGCATCCGCCGGTGGCCAGCACGAACGGTTGAGCCGCCAGCTTCGCCAGTTCAACGCTGCTGCCCGCGCGCGCCAGCGGATGCGCGGCGGGCAGCACGGCCATCCATTCGTCTTGCCCCAAAGGGCAAACTTGCCGGCCCGGCGCGGCATTCAGCACGACGCCCACGTCCACGGTGCCCGCGGCCAGCAGCGTTTCGACCTCATCGTCGGTGGCTTCCAGCGATATCACATCGATCTCGGGATGCAGTTGCCGGAAACGGCGCAACACCGGCGGCAGCACGGTCGAGAACACCATGGGGAAACTGGCCAACCGCAGCGTGCCGCCCGCGGCGCCCCGTGCCTCGCGCGACAACGTCTGGATGCGATGCAGCGCGCCCAGCATGGTCCGGGCTTCGTCCGCCACCCGCAGGCCCAACGCCGTTGGCACCGTCTGTCGGCGCTCCCGCGTGAAAAGCGGCGCGCCCAATGTGTCTTCCAGCTGCGCGATCGCCTGGCTGGCCCCGGACTGGGTCATGCCCACCTGGGCCGCAGCGTGCGTGATGTTGCCGGCGTCCACGACCGCCAGCACCAGCCGCCAATGGATCAGGTTCATCATGGAATTAGATTTACTTATGGCTCATTTCTGGAAAAGTAATTTTACCCATACCAGGAATGGCCCCAAGCTGGGCGTCCCGTTGACCCAAGAGCCGACCCATGAAGCTGTACTACGCCCCGCACACCTGCTCGCTGTCGCCGCACATCGTGCTGCGCGAACTAGGCCTTCCGTTCACGCTGGTGCGCGTGGACAACCAGACAAAGCGCACCGCCGATGGCGGCGACTTTCTGTCGATCAACCCCAAGGGATACGTCGCCGCGCTGGAAAGCGACGACGGGCAGGTGCTGACCGAAGGCCCCGCCATCGTCCAGTATCTGGCCGACCAAAAGCCCGAAGCCGGGCTGGCGCCGCCCAACGGCAGCTGGGCGCGCAGCCGCCTGCAAGAATGGCTGAACTTCATCAGCACCGAAATCCACGGCGGCTTCAGTCCGCTGTTCAACCGCGACCTGCCGGCCGCCGCCAGGCTCTGGTGGCAGGCGCGCCTGGAAAAGCGCCTGGACTATACGGCGAGCCAACTGGACGCGCGGCGGTATCTGCTTGACGAGCGCTTCGGCGTCGCCGATGCCTACCTGTACACCGTGCTGCGCTGGGCGGTGTTTTTCGACATCGACCTGGCCCGCTGGCCATCCCTGGCCGTCTATATGACCCGGATCGGCGAGCGGCCCAGCGTGCAGGCGGCGCTGGCGGCCGAAGGCGCTACCAGCGGTACGTGACGCCGGCCATCATGCTTCGCGCCTTGCCGTAATAGCAACCGAAGGAATAGTTGCAGCTGGACACGTAGGTCTTGTCGAACAGATTCTGCACGGTCAGGCTGGCGACCAGACCGCGCAACGAAGGCGACAGATGCGCCAGGTCGTAGCGCAGCGACGCATCCACCACCGCGAAGGACGGCGTGCGGAAGGTGTTGGCCGAATCGCCGTAAGCCGTGCCCGTCCAGCGCACGCCCGCGCCCACCTCCATGCCTCCCAGCACCTCGCCGGGCAGCCGGTAGTTGGTCCAGAGGCTCGCGGCCCAGGTCGGCAGTGCGGCCAAGCGATTGCCGGCGTTGTACGAACCCGGCGTCGAACGGGGGTCCAGATAGGTCAAGCCCGCGATCACATCCAGGCGTTCCATCGGCTGCGACTTGATTTCCAGTTCAACACCCTTGGACCGCACGCCACCATTCTGCACTTCGTAGCCGGGATGGTCGAAGTCCTCGGAAGACATGTTCTTCTGCCGGATCTCGAACGCCGATAGCGTGATCAGCGTGTCGCTGCCCGGGGGTTGATACTTCACGCCCACCTCCACCTGCTTGCCCGTGGTGGGTTTGAAGGACTCGCCCTCGTAATTGGTGCCCACCACCGGCAGGAACGATTCCGAATAGCTGATGTAGGGCGCCAATCCGTTCGCAGCCACATAGGCCAGGCCCACGCGCCCGCTGAACGCGCTGTCATTGCGGCGGGTGCGGGTGCCGGCGACCAGATCCTGGTTGTCGATCTTGGCCCAGTCGTAGCGGCCGCCAAGCGTCAGCACAAAATTGTTTAGCTTGATCTGGTCTTGCAGGTACAGCCCGACCTGGCTGACGCTGTTGTCCCATTGCGTGGTCAGCTCGGTATCCGGCTGCGCCACGTTGTAGTCGGGGTCGTACAGATTCAGCGGCGTCGCCGCGTAATTGTTGTAGCCCGTGTATTTACGGGAGAAATGACGGTAGTCCAGACCAACCAGGACCGTGTGGTCGAACGCGCCCGTCTTGCCCTTTAGTTCCAGATTGTTGTCAATACTCAGCACATTGTTGTGCTGCCCCCAATCCAGTTTGGTCCGGCTTGCCTGCCGGTAATCGGTATTGCCGTCGGCATCCTGCACAAAGCGGTTCAGGTAGAAGCCACGGTAGTTGTCGCGCACATCCACGAAGCGGATCGTCTGACGAATCGCGGCTTGCTCGGAGAACTTGTGGGACAGGTCCGTGCCCACGACATACTGACGGCGGTAGAAATCGTTATATCCGGGCTGCCCGGTAAAAATGTCGCGGTCAATCCGCTTGCCGTCGGGTCCGGCCAACACCGTGCCGATTGCAGGCAGAGGCTGATAGTCCGGCACGCCGCCGTCGCGCTGCAATTGCGTGTACAGCGTCAGCGACGTCGCGGCGCTGGGCCGCCACGACAAGCTGGGCGCGATCAACAGGCGCCGGCTTTCCTTGTAGTCGGTCTGTTCATTGCCACCATTGGCCACCGCCGTTACGCGGTACAACAGCGAACCATCTTCGTTGGCGGGCCCGGTCAGGTCCAGGTTGCTTTCCACCCGGCCATAGCTGCCCACACCCATCCGCACTTCCCGTAGCCGCTCTTCGGACGGCCGTTTGGATACCAGATTGATCAAGCCGCCGGGCTGGTTTTGGCCATACAGCACCGACGCCGGCCCCTTCAGCACTTCCACCCGTTCCAACAGATACGGATCAATCTGCAGCGCGCCCCCCAAGCTGCCCGCATACGGTAGATACGTACCGTCCAGGTACAGCGGCGCCGGGGCGAAGCCGCGCGAGTCGACCTCGTCGGCGATCATGTTGGCATCGGTGTAGCCGTTGACGTTGACACCCGGCGTATAACGCAGCGCCTGGGCAACCGTGGTCGCCCCGCGCGTCGAGATTTCCGCCGCGGTCACTACATTCACGGTCTGGGGAATTTCCAGGATGGAGGCATCGGTCTTGGTCCCCGTGGCGCTACGCTTGGCTGCCACGCCCGGCACCGGCCCCCAAGCGTTTTCAGCTTGCCCCAGCACGCGGACGGGTTCCAGCACGGCGGCGGCGCCCGGCGCGGCAGGCGTGCGACGCAGCCGGTAGGCTCCGCTTTCTTCCGCCACTGCGTCCAGGCCCGTGCCCGCCAACAACGCCGCCAACCCATCGCGCACGCCATACGTGCCGCGCAATCCCGGGCTGTTCACATCGGCGACCATAGCCGGTTCCGCCCCCACCATCACGCCCGAACGGCGCCCGAACTCCAGCAACACTTGGCGCAACGATCCCGCCGCGATGCCGTATTGCTGCCTGGCGTCCACCACCTGGGCGTGGGCGGGCTGGGCCGGCGCCAATGCGGCAAGCAGCGCGCCGGCGGGCAGGCCGAATGCGATATGGCACAACCATCGGCGCGCGGGCGACAGCGTTGTGGGCGTCGCGCGGCGACGGCGGGGATGATGCGGCATGAGGCGATCCTTGTGAACGTTAGCGATGGACAACCCTGCCCGATGAGGCGGCTGTCTCACTGTCTAATGCTCGAATCGCAAAATGGTGCCGGCCTGTTACAAAATAACCGTGCACTGCCGTCA
This sequence comes from Achromobacter marplatensis, assembly GCF_049060505.1. GTDB lineage: Bacteria > Pseudomonadota > Gammaproteobacteria > Burkholderiales > Burkholderiaceae_B > Achromobacter > Achromobacter marplatensis_A. Next base: position 171,516 of record NZ_JBMGRB010000009.1, on the reverse strand, counting down.
TGGCCCGACCGTTACCCAATACGCGGTGCGGCGATGCACGCGCACGGGCAGGATCCGTTCCATCAGCCTCAGGACTTTGTCAGTGTCCTGCACCGGGAACGCGCCAGTAATCCGAAGATCGGCCACGGCGGGATCGCATCGCAAGAAGCCGCGCCGGTAGCGTTCCAGTTCCGCCAGGAAATCCTGCAACCGCCAATCGTCGGCGAACAGCATGCCGCTGGTCCAGGCGTCGGCATTGGCGGGGCTGGGTCGCACCGCGTCCACGCGGTCACGGTCGAACGCCGTTCGTTCCCCGCGGTTCAATCGCAGCTCCGCGCCGCCCGATCGCGTCTGGATACGCACGGCGCCCTCCAGCACGGCCACATGGGTCTGCGCTTCTTCACCCAATTGGCGCACGGTGAAGCGCGTGCCGATCGGGCTGATGAAGCCACTGCGCGTCTCGACGATCAAGGGTCTGCCCAAGGCGTCCTGGCCGGATTCGACCTGGATCTCGCCCTCTACCAGAATGATGCGCCGCGCCCGGGTGTCAAAGCGCGTATCGACAGCGCTGCGGGTATTCAGCATCAGACGCGTGCCGTCCTCCAGCGTCAGCAGACGGCGTTCGCCAACGCCTGAACGGTAAGCGGCCGTCCACAACCGCCACGGCGCGGGCTCGCCCGTGGCCATTACAAGACCCCCGGTGGCGGATACGCCGAGCAACGCGCCAAGCAATCGCCGACGCCCAGCCTGAGAGCGGCTTACCTGCTCGACCACCTGCCTTGCCGCCGCACCCGGCAGCTTGGCCGCGTGCGCCTCAAGCGCCTGTGCCATCGCCGCCACGCGCTGCCACGCCAGTTCATGATCGGGGTTCGCCGCCCGCCACGTTTGCCAGCGCGAAAGGTCGGCCGGCGTCGGGTCGCATTGCAGGCAGATCAGCCAGTCCGTTGCCGCCGCCACCACGGCGGGCCGGCTGCGCGGCAACGAGGACGTCGACAGGGAAGACATGCGCCGGGCCGCCTACGCGTACATCACGCTGAAGCAGCGCTGCAAGGCTTTGGACATGGTCTTCTTCACGATATCCAGCGAGCAGCCCATACGATGCGCGACGTCCGGATACGACAGCCCTTCCAGTTGCGCCAGCAGGAAGATCCCGCGGGTACGCGCATCCATGCCGTCCACCAGGCGGCAAAGTTCAACCAGCGTTTCAACCACGATCAAGCGCGATTCGACCGAGGGCTCGCACGGTTCGCCACGCGCGGCCAGCACATCCAGATACGCGGCTTCGATGACGCCGCGGCGATGGTGGCGAAACAACAGACGCTTGGCGACGGTCGTCAAATAGGCCCGGGGCTGCGCCAGGATGGGCTGCGAATCCACCCCCATGATGCGTTCGAAGGTGTCGTGCGCCAGATCGGCCGCATGGTCCGAGCCGCCAAGGCGACGCCTGAGGAAACCGAGCAGCCAGCGATGGTGTTCGACATACAGCGTCTGGATCGCGTCGTGCGCGGGGGTGGCGGGAACGGGTTCGGACACGACGGGGGCTCGTTGCGTAGTTTTTGATAACAAGAATTAATCGCATTCTATTCGAGCTCGCCTCGCCCCGCTACCCGGCATTCCCCCGTTTGCAACACTCCCCGCCACGGGCTCAACGGAAAGCGTCGACCCCGCGCAGCAGCGCATGCGCCATTCTGGGCTGCCGCAGTTGCTCCAGCCACCATTGCAGCGCCCTGCCCTCATGCCCGCCCCGCCACGCCAAATACAGCAGGTTCGGCTCGCGCGGCGTCTCGGTCTGCTTTTCCACCAATTCGCCGCGTGCCAGCAAAGCGGCCACGCGGTGACGCGGCACCCATCCCACGCCCAGGCCCTCGCGCTGCGCGAGGATCTTGGCGCGCATGCTGGGCACGGCCAGCACCGCCTGGCCGCCCACCCGGCCATAGCCGCGCGCAGACACGCCCCGCGACGTGTCCGCCACCACGATCGCGCGGTGCTGCTGGATCTGGTCCTGGCGTAAGGGCGCTTTCGCCTTGGCCAGCGGGTGGCGGCGCGATACGGCGAACAGCCATTCCATTTCGCCCAGTGCCGCCCACTGCAGATTCGGTATGGACTGGGGTTCGTTCGTGGCCCCCACGATCAGGTCGGCCCGGCCTTCCCGCAGCGCTTCCCAGGTGCCGCCCAGCACCTCGTGTGTAAATCGCAGCGTCACACCCGAATCCAGCGCGTCGAACGCCTGGATCAAGGGCGACATCAATTCGAATTCCAGGATCTCGTCGCTGACGATATGCAACCGGTCCTCCCAACCGCTGGCCACCTGCTTGACGCGTTGCGTCAGGCGCGACACGTCAAGCATCAGCCGGGCGGCCTCGTCCGCCAGCAACTGCCCCGCCGGCGTCAATTGCAAGCGGTACCGGCGGCGGTCGAACAGCAGCGCGTCGAACCGTTCTTCCAGCTGCCGCGCCGCGTGCGATACCGAAGACGGCGCGCGCCCCAGTTTCACTGCCGCCCGCGACAGGCTGCCGCTATCGCGTATGGCTTCCAACAGCGCCAACTCATTCACCGTCAACATGTGCGATTCCTTCGAACGTGTTCGTTCAAAAGATCGTACGACAAAGGGCTGCCTTCGGCGCACTATGGCTACACCTTATCGAACGACTCCCAAGGAGATCACCATGAACCGTTTTGAACAGAAGACCGTTTTGGTCACCGGCGGCACCAGCGGCATCGGCTTGGCGGCCGCCCAGGCTTTCGCGGCGGAAGGCGCCCGCGTCATCATCACCGGCCGCGACGCCGCCACCCTGGAAACCGCCCGCGCCACCCTGGGCACGCGTGCGTTGGCCATCCAGAACACGACGGGCGCGGTGGGCGCGCCAGCGACCTTGGCCGACGCCCTGCAAACCGCGGGCATCCGGTTGGACGCGGTATTCGTGAACGCCGGCATCGCCAAGTTCGCCACCTTGGCCGAGGCCACCGAAGCGCTTTGGGACCAAACGTTCGATACCAACATCAAAGGCGTGTTCTTCCAGTTGCAGGCGTTGGTCCCGCTGTTGAACCCCGGCGCCTCGATCGTGCTGAACGGATCGATCAACGCCCGCATCGGCATGCCGGCGTCTTCGATCTACAGCGCCAGCAAGGCCGCGCTGATCTCACTGGCCAAGACCTTGTCGGCGGAATTGCTGCCACGCGGCATCCGCGTGAACGTGGTCAGCCCGGGCCCGATCTCGACCCCTATCTACGACAAACTTGGCCTGGACGCCGAGACCCTGGAAAAGACTGCGGCGGGCATTCAGGCGCAGGTCCCGCTGGGCCGCTTCGGCACCCCGCAAGAACTGGCGTCCACCGTGCTGCACTTGGCGGCGCCCGAATCCGCCTATATCGTGGGCACCGAAATCATCGTGGACGGCGGGATGAGCCAGCTCTGACGACGATGCGGCTAGGCCCCGATCGAGCGCAATGCGCGCTTGCAGATGCGTTCGGTCGCGGCGCAAGTCCCACTGGCCAGCCAACGCGCGCACACGGCGCGCACCCACGCAGGCTGATCCTTGCTGGCGTCGTTCAGCCAGTTGGCCACCGAATCCTGAACATAGGCCGCCGGATCGGCGCGCAACGGCTCGAGTAGCGGCAGCGCTATCGCCGGGTCCGACTTCAACGCCGCGATATGGGCGCACCAGACGCCGCGCGGACGCAGCGATTCGCTGGCGAAGCGGCGCACGCGCTCGGAGGGGTCCCGGGTCCAGGGCCGTAGCGCCTGCACCGACGCTTCCAGTTCATCAGCCAGGCGTAGGCGCACCGCCAGCCACGCCCACTCGCGCACGCCGAAATGGGCATCGTCCGCCAAGGGGCGGATTCGACCCAGGCGCGCTTGCAACGGCAAGTCCGGCTGCGCGCCGACCACGAAGCAGGCCCAGCCGCGCACCGTGTCGGAGCCATGCGCCATCAACGCCGCATCAGCATCCTGGCCCAGATGGGCGCTCAGGATCTGCGCGGCCACCGCCATGCGTTTGGAAATGCCGGTGGCCGCCTGCGCGCGCATCTGCGCGATGGCGTCGGCGCCCACTTGCGGCGCCACGGCCTGCATCAACGCCGCAAAGTCCACCGCCAGGCATTCCGTCAGCGTCTTCGCGGGCGCGCCCGCATTCAACTGCGCCAGCCTGGCTTGCCCAATGTCTTTGACGCCTCGGCCAGAGGCCTTCGCGGCAGGCGGCACGGTCCGGGTCATTGCGCCCCCTTCCGAAATGCCGCGCGGCCGGTGTCGGTGCCATGCCAGACCCGCGCCAGCAGGTCGCTCAAGCGGGTCTTGTCGGCAGCGCCCAGGCCCGCGAACAGGGAACCGATCCAGTCCGTATGTTCCTTGAATAGCTTGGCCGCCGCCGATTTTCCCTTGGCGGTCAGCTTCACAATCACCATGCGGCGGTCCCCGGGGCCGGGTTCACGCCGCACAAAGTCGTCGCGCTCCAGCCCATCGACCAGGCCGGTGATGGTCGCGCGCGTCACGCCAGCCCCGTCCGCAAGCTGATGCGGCGACAGACCGGCGGCCTGCTCGTGCAGCAGGAACAGCACGACGAACTTGCCTTCCGACAACTGCTTTGGCGCCAAGCGGGCCGCGCAATCGCGGTCGATGGCGTTGGCCAGCGACAGCAACTGGAAGCACAAGCCGATGTCATCGGCCGAGGCCAACCCGCGCCGCGCCGCTTCGTCCAGCAGCGCGTGATGTTTGGGTTCAAGCATGGGCGGCGTGCGCATCCTGTCTGGCATGGAGAATCTTCCTTTTCCTGAGTTCATCGCCACATAGTAAGCCGCCTAATTATTTAAACGCAAACGGCCGCGCGTACCGGTAGTTGCGCGTACCGGTATCATCCGGGATGGCGCGGGGCCGGCCTCACGGTACCGGCCGCGCAACCCGACTCGCGCGGGCCCCGCCGTATGCAGGGCAATCACGCGCCCTATCATTCCGCCCCCCTTTCACGGAACCCCCCGCATGTCCGACACCGCCCAGCCCTTCGACGTCCACGCCTTCATCGCCCAGAGTGTGGAGGGCATGCGTGCGGCCACCAGCGCGCATTGCGCCACCTGGCATCTGGACGACGCCGAGCAATGGTCGGTGGACATGGACAGCGCCAGCATCGTCTTTGAACTGCCCGGCGGCATCACCGCAACCGCGCCCGTGCAGATCATCGGCACGTCCAACAGCGCCGACGGCAGCTTCCTATGGGGCTGGGACCATCCCTCCGTGCCCGCCGAACTGTCCGAACACGCGCAACTGGCGCTGGCATTCGGACGCGCGCACGGTCTTGCCGCCTACACCCACCGCAAGGTCGAGTGCGACGACGCCCAGGCCTGGGAATTCACGGCCGTGGCGATGCGCCTGGGCGAAGCCAACGGCACATATCGGGCGCAGGCGTCCGAGACCGCACACGTATGGATGACATTCGGGCAAGTCACGTTGTCCGCCGCATCCGGCCAAGCCGAAGACTGACCCCCCCATGATTTCTTTCCATTTGCCCCGTTCGCCTCTTGCCGCGGTAGCGTTGACGCTTCTTGCCCATACGGGCAACGTGGCCCATGCGGCTCCGCGCGTCGTCTACACGGGAACGCTGCAAGGCGCGGGCGATGTGGTGATGGAACTGGACAGCAAGCCCGCGGACAACGGCACGCTGACCGGCCGCTACTTTTACCCGAAGCACGGCGTCGACATTCCGTTGAAAGGCACGCCGCTGGCGCTGATTGAACCGAAGACCTTTCAGGCGTTGGCCGACGCCGGCACCGACCCCGAATCGGACGAACCGGCGGCGATTGCCGCGGCCACCTGGCAGGGACAACGCGACGCCGGCGGCTACCAAGGCCATTGGACCGACGCCCGCACCGGCAAGCAGCGCAGCTTCATCTTGCGCCGCGTGGCCGAATACGATCCCGACGCGTCCGCACCCGGCAGCGTGCAGGCCGTTACCACGGCGATCAGCGGCGGCGTGGGCAGCGGCATCGACGTAAATGTCGGCATCAATGAGCACACGGCCCCCTACGAAACCTTGAAGCTGACCGGCCACGCCGTGCCCGTCGGCAAAGACAGTGGCGATGGCGCAGTCGCCTACCGGATGTGGCGCGACCCGCGGACCAAATTCACCTACCCGCGGCTAAGCCGGCACCCTGACCCGCAAGTCCTCAAGCGCGTCAACGAACTGCTTGAACAGCGCCACTGGCAAATGAACCTGGCGGCGCTGGCCTGCATGGCGTCGGCCTACACCGATGGCAACCCGGCCGCCGGCACGCTGGGCAGCTACGACGATGAAGCCGTCACCGTCCAATGGCTGTCCAAAGCGCTGATGACCGTGACCGAGTCGGGCAGCCTGTACTGCGGCGGCGCGCACCCCGACAACCACTTCGAACCCTACACCTTCGACCTGCTGCGTGGCGAATACCTGGACTGGAACCGCATCTTCGACGCCTACGTGCCCGGCGAAGACGGCTGGCGCAAGGAAAGCCCCACCCTGCTGGCGCTGATGGAACAAGCCCGCGCGCCGCTGGCCGCCGGGAAGGCGAAGCCCGACACGGAAGATGATTCCCTGGAAAGCTGCGCGGACCTGTGGCCCAGCTATCTGGCCTTGGGCACGGAATCGCCCGGCGTGCTGACCCTGTCGATTTCCGGCATCGGCCATGCGATGGGCGTCTGCCTGGGCACCCATGCGACGGTGCCCTTCAAGGACCTGGCGCCCTACCTGGCGCCAGGCGGACAGGCGTACCTGGTCACCGAGTAACGGAACCTACCGATACAGCACCGTCGGCAGCCACATCCCGATCCCCGGGAACATGTACAGCAGGAAAATGGCGACCACCTGGATCCCCATGAACGGCATCATGCCCAGGAAGATCTGGTTCAGCGTCACATGCGGCGGCGACACGCCTTTCAGGTAGAACGCCGACATGGCCACGGGCGGAGACAAGAACGCGGTTTGCAGGTTCAGCGCCACCAGCAGCCCGAAGAACAGCGGGTCGATGCCGAACGCGTTCAAGAGCGGCACGAAGATGGGCATGAAGATCACGATGATCTCGGTCCATTCCAGCGGCCAGCCCAACAGGAAGATGATGGCCTGCGCCAGCAGCAGGAACTGGATGGGCGTGAGGCCCAGCGACAGCACCCAGTCCTCGATGATGCGCTGGCCTCCCAGCAGCGCGAACGCCGCCGAGAAGATCGACGACCCCACGAACAGCCAACACACCATCGCGCTGGTCTTGGCGGTCAGGAACACCGATTCCCGTAGCACTGGCAGGTTCAGGCGCCGGTACGCCAGGGCAAGCAACGCCCCGCCCATCGCTCCCATGGCCGCCGCCTCGCTGGGCGTGGCCAGGCCAAAGGCGATCGAACCCAGCACCGCCGCGATCATGACCGCCAGCGGGAAAAACGACGCCATCAGCATTTTGAAGATTTCCAGCCGCGCCCACGTCAGCGCCGCGTAGAACACCACCAGCATCACCGCGCACACCGCGACGAATATCCAGAACCCGTTTGGCGTCGGGACGGATTCGGCAGCGGCGGCAGCAGGCGGGACAGCAACGGCGGCGCCAGGGGCCGGGCCCGATGCCTCTGGGGTGCCCGGCGGTTCGGACAGGCCCGTTGCCCCGGCATCCGAAGACGGCGGTTCGGCCAATTCACCCGAGGGCGGCTCCGCCAGGCCACCGGCGTCCGGCTCGCTCAAGCCCCCGCCCGTATCGAAACCACCCGACCCAAGACGCAGTTCCGCAGGGATCTCGTATTCCACCTGCGGCCGCGTCACGCCATGGTGCACGACCGCCACCAGTAGCAGCGTCACGGCCAGCGGCGCAAGCGCCGTCGCCATGTTGCGCAACAGGAAGCCAGCAGACACATCACGGTTGCGGCGGCCCTTGAACAGGGCGGCCACCATGCCCGACAACGCCCGCGTGTAGCCCGCCGCGGCCAGCGCCCGGGTCTCCGGCGGCAGCGGCACGCCGCGCTCGTTCACCGGCAGCGGCGGCGCCATGTCGGGGCGCAGCTTGGCCACCAGGATCACGTAGAGCATATATAGGCCCGCCAGCATGATCCCCGGAAACAGCGCACCCGCATACAGTTGCACCACCGACACGCCCGTCGTCGCGCCATAGACGATCAACATCACCGATGGCGGCAGCAGGATGCCCAGGCAGCCGCCCGCCGTGATGGCGCCGGCCGTCAGCCGCACGCTGTAGCCGGCCTTCAGCATGGCCGGCATCGCCAGCAGCCCCATCAGCGTCACGACCGCCCCGACGATGCCGGTCGCCGTGGCGAAGATCGCGCAGGTGGCCAGTGTGGCCACCGCCAGCGCGCCGGGCAGGCGCGCCAGCGCCAGGTGCATCGACCGGAACAATTTTTCGATCAGGTTGGCGCGTTCGACCAGATACCCCATGAAAACAAACAGCGGGATCGAGATCAGGGAATCGTTGGTCATCGTGGCGTATGTGCGCTGCACCATCAGGTCCAGCGTCTGCCCGATGGAGCGCCCTGCGTCCGCGCTCTGCATGTAGTAAGCCAGGAAGGTGAACAGCACCCCCATGCCCATCAGCGTGAATGCCGTCGGGAACCCCAGCATGATCGCCACCACGATCAGCGCCAACATCAGCAGCCCGATGTGCCCCGTGGTGAGATCGCCCCACGGCGTCAGGAAAGCGATCATCAGCAGCACGATTCCGATGCACGACAGGCCAAACCACAACGCCTTGTGGATTTTCATCAGTGCGGCTCCCGGGGCGTCGTCACGTAGCGGTCCAATTGGGCGATGTCTTCGTCCTTCACGTGGACCATCTTCTTCAGCTTGTCCACGTCGACTTCCTCGACGTCCTCTTCGCGCGATGGCCAGGCGCCGCGCCGCAGGCACAGCACACAGCGCAGCACTTCGGCCACGCCCTGCAGCAACAGGACGGCGCCGGCCACGGGAATGAACGCCTTGAAGGGATAAATGGGCGGCCCGTCCGCCATCAGCGACGAGTGTTCGCCGATGGCGATGGAGTAGCCGGCGTAGTACCAGCCCGCCCACACCAGCGCGATGACGCCAGGGAAAAAGAACACGATGAACAGGGTCAGGTCCAGGCCAGCCTGCACTCGCGGCGGCAAGAAGCCGTACAGGATGTCGCCGCGCACGTGCCCGTTCTTGGCCAGCGTGTAGGCCCCGGCCATCATGAACAGGATGCCGTAGTACATCATCTGCATATCGAACGCCCAGGCGCTGGGCTGGTTCCACACATAGCGCGCCGCCACTTCCCAGCACACATGCAGGGCCAGCACGACGATCAACCAGGCGAACGTCTGCCCGACGAAAGTGGAGATGCGGTCAATCAAGCGTATAAGTCGGATCATCGGGCATCCAGGACAAGACGCATGGCGCCGTGGGCGCACACGCCGCCCGCTTGGCCCCGGGGGGCCAGCGGGCGGCCAGGCAGACAGGCGTCAGGCCGGTTTGGTGCTGCGCGAGAAGTAGTGGTTGTAGGCCATGCGGTAGTTCACCGACACATCCCCATGCCAGCGCCCCACCCGCTCGGCGAATGCACGCTGCGAATCCAGCACCTTCTTGAACAGCGGGTTCTCGGCCGACCGTTTGGCGATCATCTCGTCCCAGATCTTCAACTGCGCCTGCAGGATCGCATCAGGCGTTTTGTAGAACTTGACGTTGTGGTCCTTCTGCAGCTTGATGTAGTCCTGCGAATAGCGGTTGGCCGCTTTCCAGGACATGTCCGCGCTGCAGGCCTGGGCCGCGTAACTCAAGACGTGCTTCAAGTGCGGCGGCAAAGAGTCGTACTTGCCCTTGTTGAACAGCACTTCGAACTGCTCGGCGCTCTGGTGGAAGCTTTGCAGCATGCAGATCTTGGACACGTCCTGAAAACCCAGCGCCAGGTCGGACGACGCGTTGTTGAACTCGGCGCCGTCCAGCAGGCCGCGGTCCAGCGCCGGCACGATCTCGCCGCCCGGCAGGGCGTTCACCGCCGCGCCCATGGCCGTGTACATGTCGATCGCCAGCCCCACGGTGCGGAACTTCACGCCCTTCACGTCTTCGACCTTGGTCACGGGACGCTTGAACCAGCCAAAGGGTTGGGTCGGCATCGGCCCATACATCAGCGACACCACGTTCACGCCCATCGCCTTCTGGATCTCGACCAGCAATTCCTTGCCGCCGCCATATTCGTGCCACGCCAGCAGCATATTGGCGTCCATGCCGAAGGATGGCCCCGACCCCCACAGCGCCACGGCCGTGTTCTTTCCGTACCAATAGGCCACCACCCCGTGGCCGCCGTCCAGCGTGCCGGCCGACACCGCGTCCAGCAGATCGAACGCTTTCACGACGGCGCCGGCGGGCAGCACTTCGATCTTCAACTGGCCGCCGGCCATGTCGTTGACCTTCTGCGCATAGTCGCGCGCGAACTCGTGGAAGATGTCGGTGGCGGGCCAGGTGCTTTGGAACCTGAGGGAAACAGGCGCGTTCTGCGCCCGGGTGACGGCGGGAAATCCCAATGCTGCGGCGCCCGCGGCGGCAGCGCCGGAAATGAACTTGCGGCGGGGTTTCGTGGGTTGTTGCATGGCTTGTTGTCTCCTTGGTGGACTACATGGAACAGCTTGTAGTGACTGCACCTGCATGGACACGAGAGAAACGCCTGCTGCGAGCTTCCCGGTGCCGGGACTGCGACCGCTTTGCAACTTTGAGCTGATTAGACCTTTCCGCCTAAGCGCTGACAATCAGCTTGTTGTCAGGAATTACCCTAGACCTTCGGATTACGCCGTTGGTCTAGCCGCCCTTCGCATGCGTCAACAATGCCTGAAGCACTGCGCCTTGGCGGATGATCTCGGGTTCGTCCAGCCCGCTGTAGCCAATCACCAGACCAGCGGGCAGGTCCACGCGCCGGCAATAGTCCGAGACCGGCTGCAACGCCACTCCCTTTGCCCGCGCGCGGTCCAGCAACGCGGCCACATCCTGCCCCGGGGGCAGCCACCACAACAGATGGAAGCCGGCGTGCTCGCCGCTGGTCCGCAACGGCTCAGCGCCCGCCGCCTGCGCCAGCAACCGCAATACCAAGTCGCGCCGTTGGGCATACACCGCCCGCGCCTTGCGGACGTGGCGCGCAAAGCTGCCGTCTTCCAAAAATCCCGCCAGCGTCATCTGTTCGATCATGCTGTTGGACCGCCCGGTTGTATGGCGCGCCCGCGCAAACGCCGCGACCCATCGTTCAGGCACCACCGCATAGCCGATCCGCAGCGCATTGAACATCGTCTTGTTGAAGCTGCCGCAATGGATGACCCGGTCCGCCGTATCCAGGCTTTTCAACGCCGCCAGCGGCGCGCTGTCGTAGTTGAATTCGCTGTCGTAATCATCTTCGATAATCCAGCAATCCGCTTGCTCGGCCCACGCCAGCAGTTCCAGGCGCCGCGAAACCGGCATCGTGACACCCGTGGGCGACTGATGCGCGGGCGTGACGTGCGCCAGCTTCACGCCGCGGTGGCGGCGCGCCCGCGCCACCGAAAACCCATGTTCGTCGATGGGGATGGGCACGACGCGAGAGGTGAACTGGCTGAACAGCGGCATGGCGTTCAAATAGCCCGGATCTTCCACCAGGACCTTGTCATGCGGGGACAACAGGATGCGCGCGCTCAGGTCCAGCCCGTCGCGGATACCGGTCAGGATGACGACCTGGCCAGCCTGGCACGAAATGCCCCGGGCGGTGCCCAGATAGCGCGCGATCTCTTCGCGCAAAGGTAGCCAGCCCTGGGACTCCTCGTTGGCCAACTGGCCCGGCGTCACGCGCTGCGCGCTGGCCATCAAGCCCTTGCGCCATGTCGCCATGGGAAACAGCGACGCGTCGGCGGTTCTGGCGGCAAAGAGCGGTTCGGGCCCGCGCGCGGCCCGCGGCGCGTCGCTACGCCCGGGCCGAACGGGCGGCGACACGGGCGCGGAAGCCGACGTCGAAGTCGAAGTCGAAGCAGAAGTGGAGGTGGAAGTGGAAGCGGCATGGCAACCCGGGCCTGACGGCAACCCTCGGCGAAAAAAATTGTCGGGAATGACCGCCGACACATAGGTCCCTGACCCGACGGCGCCTGCCGTATAGCCTTCACCGCGCAGTTGGTCGTAGGCCGCCTCGACGGTCGAGCGCGACACCCGCCAACGCTGCGACAGGCTGCGCGTGGACGGCAGCCGCGCGCCAGAGGCCAACGCCCCTTTCAAGATCCGCTCCTGAATCTGCCGATACACCCACGACTGCTTCGATTCGCCCTCGCGGGGGGACTCTTGCGGCAAATCCAAACTGGATTCCAATCGCCTACGGCTTGAAAGTGGCTTGCTCATTTTTACGAATATGGCCCTATTTGATAAGCCATTCTATCGATAAATTCAGGTCTGGATTTCTCTTTGCCGTCAGCCACCCCGGACCTGCCATGACACCGCCCTACACGATCTCCCTGCCCTCGGCGCAATTCACGACAGACGGCCAGGCGTCCATCCTGGATGCCGCGCTGGCCGTTGGCGCGCCCGTGCCGTTCTCCTGCCAGCGCGGAGAATGCGGCTCTTGCCGGGCCCAGGTGCTGGCGGGAAGCTACGCGCGGATCGCGCCGCCGAACGCGAATGCCTATGTGCCGGCCGTCGATGAATTGTTGATGTGCCAATGCCGCGCCGCCAGCAACCTGACGCTGCGTTTCCCGCATTGGAACGCCCCCGCCGCCGCGCCTCGGCGCCGGCACGCAAGCGTGGTGTCGCGCCGGCCGTTGACCGCGCAGGTGACCGAACTGATCGTCGACATTCAAGGCGCCGAGCCCTTTGACTGGCAGCCCGGGCAGCATGTGCGCGTGCACCTTGCGGACGGCAGCCAGCGCTGCTTTTCGATTGCCAATGTACCCGGCGGCGCCGGCCCGAAACGGCTGGCGTTCCACATCCGGCGCACGCCTGCTGGCACGTTCACCAATCAAATCCTGCCTGCGCTGCGGTCCGGCGACCCATTGTCGTTGGACGGCCCGCACGGCGCTTGCGTCTGGCCCGCCGCGCCCCCCGCCAACATCGACCATCTGGTGCTGCTGGCAACCGGCACGGGCTTTGCCGGCGTGTTTCCGATCCTGATGGCCGCGCTGAACAGCCGCAACCTGCAAAGCGTGACGCTCTATTGGGGCGGACGCGCGCCCGAGGATTGCTACGCCAGCGGCCTGCTGAATGCGCTGCAAGGAAAAGACGAGGTGTTGCGGTGGCATCCCGTGCTATCCGCAGGATCTTCGGATGGATCTTCGAGTGGGCATTCGGACGTGCCTACGGATCCGCCTGCGGGTGGGCCTGCGGGTGGGCCTGCGGGCGGCCCCGCCCCCGGCCGCCATGTGCAGGACGTCGCGGCGCAAGCCGGCCATGACTGGGCGCGCACGATGGTCTACGCCTGCGGCAATGGCGCCATGGTGCGCGCGGCGCAGGCGCGATTGCGGGCGGCGGGCCTGCCGGAAGGCCGGTTCCATTCCGAAGCGTTCCTGCCTGCCGACGACACCCGCCCGAGCCTGACGCCGCGCCAGCCCCCGCACCCTTGGGAACGCGTCGGCGAAAAGTTCACACTGAACGGTATTCTGCAGGCCCGCCAGCGCTCGATGCAGGCCGTGCACGAGATCGCCGCCCTGATAACGCCCGGCATCACCACCGGCGACGCCATCGCCTTGGCCGACCTGCATTTGCACGACATGGGCGCCTCGCACAACTGGCATCCCACCTACGTCAGGTTCGGCGCCGACTCCCAATCCCCCGCCGTGCAGCCCACCGACCGCCGCCGCACGCTGGGCGAAGACGATATCTTCGTCGTGGACATCGGCCCCGTCTGGGACGGCTACGAAGGCGACTACGGCGACACCTTCGTCACCGGGGCCGACGCCGACCGGCAGCGCTGCGCGCAAGCGGCCCGCAGCGTCTTCCAGCGCGCGCGCCTGGCCTGGCTGGACGGTCTGACCGGGCAAGCGCTATATGACCTGGCCGATGTCTACGCCCACGAATACGGCTGCGCGCTGGTGCGCGATATCGCGGGGCACCGGGTGTCGGATTTTCCGCATGCGCTTTACGGAAAACATCGGTTGGCAAATGCCGATTTCGTGCCTGGCGATGGCGTCTGGGTGTTGGAAATCCAGGTGCGCGACCTGCATTTGCCTATCGGCGCGTTCTACGAGGACGTGCTGCTGCGCCCGCTCACGGCCTGAACGCTTCGGCCAGATGCGCGCGCATCGCGGCCCACGACCGCTCATCGGCGCGCCGGTCGTAGACGATGCCACGTTCCGGGAAAGCCGCGCCTTCGAAAGTAAAGGCGTGCTGCGCATGGCCGTAGGCATGCAGTTGCCAGTCCGCGCCGGCTTCGGTCAATTCCCGTCCGACGGCCAGTACGTCGGGCGGCGGAGCGACGTGGTCTTCCCAGCCGTGCAGCAGAAGCACGCTGGCGCCGATACGGCCCGGCGCCAGCGCGGCCGGCGGCTGCAGCACGCCGTGGAAGCTGACCGCCGCGCGCAGGTTCACGGGCGCCGCGCGGGCCAGATCCAGCGCGCAAAGCCCGCCGAAGCAATATCCCACGACAGCCATCCGCGCCGGGTCCACGCCCGGGAACGCGCTGGCCGCCTTGAAACCGGCCAGCAGGCGCCGGCGCAGCAACGACCGATCGCGCATCAGCGGATCCATCAAAAGCGCGTTGTCGCCCACCGGATCGCCACGCACGCCCTTGCCATAGGCGTCCAGCGCCACGCACACATATCCCAGCCCGGCATAGCGTTCCGCCAAGCGCATCGTGGGCGCGGTCAGTCCGCTCCAATCATGCGCCAGCACGATGCAAGGCAACGGCGCGGATGCGTGGGCAGGGGCAACGGCGTACCCTTCGAAGACGGTGTCCGAGTCCGTGTAGTCGATGGAAGTCTTACGCAAGTCGGCGGATGGGGGATGTGGCATTCCGGGTTCTCCGAACTGAGGGAATGCCGATGGTAGGCAGCGCGACGACGTCCGTATTGAACAATTGGGACAGCGGGCCGAATCCCGCACGTCAGTGTCAGAGATAGAACCGGGGCGCGTGCTGCCGCCCGGCAATATCGAATTGGGCCGCCAACTCGCTGCGAGCCTGGCGCGCGTAGGCGCCGGGCGTCACCCCCAAACGCCGTCGCCAGCTTCGGATCTGGTGCGCTTGATCGCTATAGCCCGCAACGGGGTCGCCCTGCCCGGTCTGCATGCCCCGCAGGCTGTGGTGCAGCCGCTCCAGGTCCGCCATGTCTTTCGGCCCCACGCCCAGATGCCGGTGAAACCACCGCTGCAATTGGCGGCGGTCGGTTTGCGCGGCTTGGGCTGCCTGCTCGACGCGTCCGCCCTGCCTCAATACGCGATGCGCCGCGACAAGGCGCGTGGCCTCCGGCACGGCGGGCGCCTGCCCCAGCCTGCGGATCAGCCAGCGATCCAACTGCGCGGCAATGGCGCGCGGCCCGGCGGCCGCGTCCACGCCGGCCGAGAGCGAGGCGGCCAACCCGTCGCCCACGACCGCGCCCAGGTCCAAGAGGCGGTCCGCGCACCCATCGCCCGCGTGCGGGAACAGGCGGATGATGCCGGGCACCGTCAGCATGGCCATCACAAAGTAGGTATCCGCCCACGAACGCCAGACGCGTGCCCGCGACTGCAAGCCCAACAGCGACGCTTGCGGCACCAACGAACCGTCTTCGGCGGCGTTCGGCCGGCCCATGTTGACCGACAGCACCGCCAGCGGGATCGGACTGGTGCGGATGGGACGCCCCGCGTGTTCACCCGGCAGGTCCTGAACAAACCAATAGCCTTGCACCCACGCGGAAAGCACCTGATCCGGCGGCAGCACAAGCATGGCGCTACGGCTTGCCCTTGCCTTCCACCCAATGCTGGTTTGCCAGCTTGGGGTCGGGAAACGGCAATGTCAGGTTGGTGGGCGGCGACGCCACCCATTTGCCGCCGTCCTGGTAGAAATCCATCGGCGCTTCCGAGCGGCCCGCCGGCATCAGCAGCATCGTGGTGCAAGACACCCGCCCCTTGTGCGACGGATTTGGCGCGGGCAGGCAGGTGCCGATGGCCAGTTGAGACTGCTTCATGCCGGGCAGATCGTCGCCCAGCAACGTGACCACGGCGGCGTGGGCCTGCTGCGGTGTCGGGATGACCAGCGGCTCGGCGTGCGCCGCAACGCCGATGACGGCCATTCCGAAAATACCCAATGCAGCAAGCTTCATGCGTTTCCCAGTGTGAGGTCGAGGGCCAGGCCCGTGGGCCTGCCGACACAAGCCCCGATCCCTTCCGATTCTACCCGGGCCGCCGCACCGCCCTGACCTTGCCGCTATTGCCGCCCCCGCAAAAGAAGCGGTCCGCGCCATCCGACTCCAGGCCGGACACGCCCACGCCCGCAGGCATCTCGACGCTTTCCAGGACGTCGCCGGTCGTGGGTTCCAGGCGCCGCAGTTCGCTCGCGTCGTTCTCCCAGGTGCCGTGCCAAAGCTGGCCGTCCACCCACGTCACGCCCGTGACATAGCGGTCGGAATCAATCGTGCGCAGCACGCGGCCGGTCTCGGGATCCACTTGATGGATCTTGCGCTGCGGGTACTGGCCGACCCACAGCGAGCCCTCGGCCCAGGCCATGCCGGAATCGCCACCGCCGCCCGGGGCAGGGATCGTCGCCAGCACGCGGCCGCTCTTGGGGTCCAGCTTTTGAATGCGCCCGTCAGCGATCTGATAGAAGTGCTTGCCGTCGAAGGCCGTGCCGGCGCTGGCCGCGACGTTCAGCGCGCGCGCCGTGACGCCGGTGTCGGGATCCAGCGAGACGAGCTTTTCTCCCACGGCCATCCACACCTGATCGCCGTCGAACGTGACACCGTGCACGTTGTCGACGCCGGGGAACGGGCCGTATTCACGGAGGATCTGGGCTTGGGTTCGTTTCATGATTGCATCCTGGTTAGTAGGAAACTTCATGCTACTGATCGGGCAACAACGCAGGGAGTAACAAGCTTGTCGTGAAACCCGGCACCGGCGGCGTCATCCAGCGGCGCGCCCGTCCGTGCCCCAACGGCTGCGCCTGCCCGGCCGCCGCCAACGCATCCAGCGCCCGCTGCACCGTGCGCTGGCTGGCCCCCAGCGCCAGCGCCAAGGCGGAACTCGACCACGCCTGGCCATCGGCCAAACAGGCCAGCACGGCCGCCTGATCGCGGTCCGCCAGGTCCACGGGGCGAGCCAGCACCACCACCTCGGGCGCGCCCTCCGGCCTTAGGACAAAGCCCTGCTTCGTCGCGTGGACGCCGGCCAACGGGCGCATGGCCGCGCGCAAGCGCCCTATCTCCACGCGCAGCCGCACCCGATGCGACTCGTCCTGGAAGCCCGTCCGAAAAGCTTGGGCGATAAGCTGTTCCCGCGACACGTCCCGCGGCCACGCCTCGGCCAGCATCCGTGCCAGCGCGAACAAAACGGGGCGGGTGGCCAACGACACGGTCTGGCCCTCGCGCCACAAGACGTTGCGGCACGCATCGATGATCAACGCCGTTGACGCCAACAGCGCTTCGACCTCGCCTAGCGGCATGTCGCGCGTCCCCCCCTGCGCCACGCGGCGGCCGGCCGGCGCATGCAACGCCCGGAACGCACGATCCACTTCTGCCGACAACGCCGGAATGCCTGCCTGTCGCGCAGCGTCGGCCGCACGCCTCAATGCCGCGCTTGCGGCCGACGCCTGGATCCGGCGCAACGCAATGCCGCCCCGGATCAATTCATGGATTGCCCGGGATGCCGCAGGCAGGCGCGTCGCATCCACGCCGTCCAAAGTATGGCCGGCGTCATCGGGCCGGCCAACCAGCAGCTGCCGGCGCGCCTGAAGCTGCGCCGCATGCGCGGCATTGACCGTGTCGCCTTGCGCGCGCAGCGTCGCGCAAGCGGCGGCCAGGGACTTTTCCGGCCAGGCCAGGTCGCGCGAGGCCAGCGCCACCTCGGCCTCGGCCACCACGCAGCGGGCGCGGGCGATGACGTCCTGCGCGCCGAAGGCTTTCGTCGCTTGGCGCAGCAGCGCCTTGGCCCGGGCAAAGTCCCCCAGCTGCGCCATCGCGATCCCGCGCAACGCCAGTGCCGGCGCGTCGTCGCGCAACGCAACCTGGTTCAGCGCGCCGATCGGATCACCCGCCGCCAACGCGCGTGACGCGTTCAAGATCAGAATATCCATCGGGATGCCGCCATGCGCTTGCTCTCCTGCTGGCCCGGGCCTGGAAAGTAATCTACCACTGCGGGGCTTGCGGACGCCGGCCCGGCTGTCACACTGTTGCACGGCGGCAATGATGCGACCCCATTTTTTACCGAACGGCCCCTGGCGCGCGCCCTTTCCCGCCGCGCCACCGTGTAAACTCCCCCCTTTTTGACTCTGGTGGTATGTTGCAAGCCCCACAGCGCACAGGTTTAAGCGGCCCGACGCTCATTCGCTTGCTGACTCGCCTGACGGATGTCGACGTTCCGGAATCCCGGCAATCGCTTTCCGACCATCTGAGCCAGTGGCTCGGCTGGACGGACGCGATCGCGCTGTCCGCGGCCTTGAATACCCGCCCGCCGGTGATCGCCCCCGGCGCGCGGACGTTCAGCAGTGCCGAGGAACGCGAGTGCCTCCGCGTCCGGACCACGCTGGCGGACGCCATCGCCAGCGATACGGCGGCCACGGCCGCCAAGCGGCCTCTTCCCGGGCAAGCCTCGGCCAAGAAGCCGGCGGCCATTGCCGAAGCCGAAGCGGATTACTCGAATTTCCGGCAGCGTTATCAGTCGTTGCAGCACACGATGGAGACCAGCGTGGGCAATTTGCGTAGTCGTTTGCGCGGCATGGTCGCGGCCAAAAACGGCGAAATGACGCGTCTGGCGGTGGTGGATGCCATCATGGACCGCGCGCTGCTGCCGAAGGAACGCGCCCTGCTGGGCGTCATCCCGAAGCTGCTTGCCGGCCATTTCGACCGCCTGCGTCTGGCCGAGGCCGCAGCATTGGCCCCGGCCAGCGCCGCGACGGAAGTTGAAGACGGCGCGGATGCCCAGGCCGAAGGCGCGCAAGCGCCTGACGCGGCGACCGCGCCCATAACACCGGGCGCATGGCTGGACGTGTTCCGCAAGGATATGCGGAGCGTGCTGCTTGCCGAATTGGATGTTCGTTTACAACCGGTCGAAGGGCTGCTTGCCGCCCTTCGCGCCAGCTAACCGGGACACTATGTCCAAGTATCTGATTAATTTCGTGGTTTTCCTGGCCGGTCTGGCCGTTGTGGGCTGGATCGGCGCAGGCTATGCGGGCACCAACCCGCTGGCGCTGGCCGTGACGCTGCTGATCGGCGTCTGCTATCTGGCGGGCACGCTGGAGCTGCTGCGCTATCAGCAAGCCACCGCCAGCCTGGCGCGGTCGGCCACGGGCCTGTCGGAACCGCCGGCCAGCCTGGGTTCCTGGCTGGAGCAGTTGCATCCCAGCCTGCGCAACGCGGCGCGGCTGCGGGTGGAAGGCGAACGCGTCGGCCTGCCCGGCCCGGCGCTCACACCCTATCTGGTAGGCCTGTTGGTATTGCTAGGCATGCTGGGCACGTTCCTGGGCATGGTCGTGACCCTGCGCGGTACCGGCATGGCGCTGGAAAGCGCCACCGACCTGGGCGCCATCCGCGCGTCGCTGGCCGCGCCGGTCAAGGGATTGGGTTTCGCGTTCGGCACGTCCATCGCCGGCGTGGCGACTTCCGCCATGCTGGGCCTGCTGGCCGCGCTGTGCCGCCGCGAACGCGTGCAGGCCGCGCAACTGCTGGACACGAAGATCGCGACGACGCTGCGGGTGTATTCGCAAAGCTATCAACGCGAAGAATCCTTCAAGCTGCTGCAACGGCAGGCCGAAGTGATGCAACGGCAAGCCGACGCCATGCCCACGCTGGTCGACCGCCTGCAAGCCATGATGCAAAGCATGGAAAAGCAGACCCACGCCATCAACGAGCGGCAATTGGCCAGCCAGGACGTGTTCCAGGGCAAGGCGGAAGCCGCCTACGCACGGCTGGCTGCCGTGATGGAACAGTCCATGAAGGAAGGCGTGGCGGAAAGCGCGCGTTCCGCCGGCGTGGCCTTGCAGCCCGTGGTGCAGGCCACGATGGAAAGCCTGTCACGCGAGACCGCCAGCCTGCAAGACACGGTGACGCAGGCCGTGCAGCAGCAGTTGGCCAGCCTGACCTCGGGTTTCCAGGCATCCACCGCCACCGTGGCCGACATCTGGAACCAGGCGCTGGCCGGCCAGCAGCGCGCAAGCGAGGCGCTGGCGCAGGACCTGCGCGCGTCGCTGGACCGCTTTGCCCAGACGTTTGAACAACGCTCATCCGCCCTGCTGGACGGCGTCTCCGCGCGGCTGGAAGCTTCGTCGGGCGACATGTCCGACGCCTGGGCGTCCGCGCTGTCGCGGCAAGAACGAGTCAGTGAAAAGCTGGCGGGCGACAACCTGCAAGCCCTGACTGCCGCCGCCGCCAGCTTCGAGCAGCATTCCGCATCGCTGCTGCGCACCTTGAACCAATCGCACTCGCTGCTGCAATCCGAGCTGGCGTCGCGCGACCAGCAACGCCTGGCCGCATGGACCGAAACGCTGGGCGCAATGGGCGCCACCCTGCGCCAGGAATGGCAGCAGTCCGGCGCGCAAGCCGCCGACCGCCAGCAGGCCATCAGCGACGCGCTGGCGCAAGCCGTGCGCGACATCAACGCTCAGGCGGCTACGCAAGCCAGCCTGCTGGAAGGCGTATCGGCGCGCATGGAAGCCGCCGCGAATGGCGTGTCCGACCGCTGGGAAGCCGCGCTTTCCCGCCAACAACAGGTCGGCGAAAAACTCGCCACGGACAACCAGCAAGCCCTGACGACCGCTGCCGCCGCGTTCGAGCAGCATTCGGCGTCGCTCTTGCGGACCCTGGAGCAATCGCACACCGAGCTGCAGGCGGCCCTGGCCGCCAAGGACCACGAGCGCCTGGCCGCCTGGACGGATGCGCTTGCCCGCACAGCCCAGGATGTCACGACCCAGACCGAGGCCCAGGCCCTGCTGCTTGACAGCGTGTCCACCCGCCTGGAGACGGCGGCCACCCGCGTGGCCGACCAATGGAACACCGCGTTGTCCCGCCAGGAACAGGTCAGCGAAAAGCTGGCCGCCGACAACCAGCAAGCGCTGAGCGCTGCCGCGGCCACCTTCGAGCAGCACTCGGCGTCGCTCTTGCGCACGCTGGATCAGTCACAGGCGGACCTGCAAGCCGCGCTGGCCGCGAAGGACGAACAACGCTTGTCCGCATGGACCGGCACGCTGGCCACGATGGCCGCGGCGCTGGGCCAGGAATGGAAGGCCGCCGGCGACCATACCGTCGCCCGCCAACAGGAAATCAGCGACACGCTGGCCTTGACGGCCGAAGACGTCGCCACCCGAAACGAGGCGCAAGCCCGTCTGCTGGACACGGTGTCGGCCCGCCTTGAATCGGCCGCGCGTGAGGTCACCCAAGCCTGGACCGACGCACAGACGCGCCAGGAACAGGTCGGCGAACAGTTGGCGGCGAACAACCAGCAAGCGCTGTCCAGCGCCGCCGCCGCCTTCGGAGAGCACTCGGCCGCGCTGCTGCGCACGCTGGACCAATCGCATGCGGACCTGCAATCCGCATTGGCCGCGAAGGACGAAGAACGCTTGTCCGCCTGGACCGGCAAGCTGGCCGCGATGGCCGATGCGCTGGGCCAGGAATGGGAACTGGCCGGCGTGCAAGCAGCCGACCGCCAACAGGCCCTCAGCAACACGCTGACCCAGGCCACCCGCGAAATCACCGCGCAGACCGAGGCGCAGGCCAGCCTGCTGCAAGACGTATCCATGCGCCTGGAAACGGCGGCAAGCCATGTCACCCGGGCCTGGACCGATGCGCAGACGCGCCAGGAACAGGTGGGCGAACAATTGGCCGCAGGCAACCGCCAAGCGCTGGAAACCGCCGCGGCCACGTTCGAGCAGCACGCCGCGTCGCTGCTGCGGGCCTTGGACCAATCGCACG
The DNA here is from genome assembly GCF_049060505.1 of Achromobacter marplatensis. Taxonomy (GTDB): domain Bacteria; phylum Pseudomonadota; class Gammaproteobacteria; order Burkholderiales; family Burkholderiaceae_B; genus Achromobacter; species Achromobacter marplatensis_A. Next base: position 149,549 of record NZ_JBMGRB010000009.1, on the reverse strand, counting down.
CCGACCTGCAAGCCGCGCTGGCGTCCAACGACGAAACGCGCCTGGCCGCCTGGACCGACAAGCTGGCCGGCATGGCCGATGCGCTGCGCCAGGAATGGGAACAGGCCTGCGCCGCCACCGCGAGCCAACAGCAGCAGATCTGCGACACGCTGGCCCAGACCGCCCACGACATCACCTCGCAGACGCAAGCGCACGCCGCCGACACCATCGCCGAGATCGGCCGCCTGGTGCAAGCTGCGTCGGAAGCGCCCAAGGCGGCCGCCGACGTCATCGGCGAGCTGCGCCAGAAGCTGTCCGACAGCATGGTGCGCGACAACGATATGCTGGAAGAGCGCAACCGCCTGCTCGACACGCTGGACACCTTGCTGACCGCCGTGAACCACACGGCAGCCGAGCAGCGCACGGCGGTGGACGCGCTGGTCGCCTCGTCGGCCGAATTGCTTGAGCGCGTTGGCACGCAATTCACCGACCGGGTCGAAGCCGAAACCGGCAAGCTGGCGGACGTGGCGGCGCACGTCACCAGCAGCGCCGTGGAAGTGGCCAGTTTGGGAGAATCGTTCGGCGTCGCGGTGCAACTGTTCGGCGAATCCAACGACAAGCTCGTGGCCCATCTGCAACGCATCGAAGCGGCGCTGGACAAGTCCATCGCGCGCGGCGACGAGCAACTGTCCTACTACGTGGCGCAGGCCCGTGAAGTGGTTGACCTGAGTCTGATGTCGCAAAAGCAGATCATCGAAAATCTACAGCAACTGGCAGCCCAGCGCGCCATCGCCGGAGCCGAAGCCGCATGAGCGAGGACATCGACGGCGGCGTAGAGGCGACCGCACCGGTCTGGGCCGTCTTCGGCGACCTGATGTCGGTGCTGCTGGGCGCCTTCGTGCTGATCCTGGTCAGCGTGATCGGCGTGCAGCTGCAACTGTCGACGCAGCTGGAAGAAGAGGTCAAGCAGCGCCAGGAAGAAACACAACGCCGCGAAACGCTGGAGCAGGCACTGGCGGGCCCGCTGGCGGCCGGTCGCGTCACGCTGATCAACGGGCGCATCGGCATCAGCGGCAGCGTGCTGTTCGCCCTGAACTCCGATCAACTGCAGCCCGAAGGCCGCGAGATTCTGAAAACCCTGATCGAGCCGCTGTCCGCCTATCTGAAGACGCACGATGAAATCCTGATGGTCAGCGGCTATACCGATGACCAGCAGGTGCGCGAAGGCAATCGCCGCTTCGCGGACAACTGGGATCTGTCGGCGCAACGCGCCCTGACGGTCACGCGGGCGCTGATCGACGAAGGCGTGCCTGCCTCTACCGTTTTCGCGGCCGCATTCGGCTCCGAACAGCCGGTGGCGTCGAACGCCGACGAAGCCGGACGCGCCAAGAACCGCCGTGTGGAAATCACGCCGATCCCCAAGCCGTCCAATGACCCGGAAAAGCCGCGTGGGCAGTGACGGCACCTTTGGCGGCATGCGCGACGCGCAGGCGACGCTGAACGCCTGGCGCGAAAGCGGCGCCGACCGCGTCGACCCGGTGCGCTTCCGGTTCCTGGACGCAATGGCCCGGCGCGCCGCCGCGCGCGACGGCGCGGCGCGGCAATTGCTGGACGACAGGCTGGCGGCCTTGCTTCAGGCTTATGAACATGAACTGGACACGGCATTCGCCAACCCGGCTGAAACCGGGGGGGCATGCTTGGTTGATGCCGACGATACCCCCGCGGCCGGCGCCGCCGAGCCGGGTGTAGCCCCCAGCGCCCTCGCGGACCTGATCGCTTACCTGGCCAGCCCCGACGCGCCGGAAGGCGACGCCGCCTGGACCCGCGACGCCTTGGGGCTGCGGGACGCCTATCCCGATGTGCAAATGCTGGAGTATTTCCGCAGCGTCTGGTCGCGGGTCAGCGCCGACCGTCAGGTACGGCAGTCGCAGGAACAAGTCCACAAGAACGCCGGCCCGCTCAATTCTAATCAGCTGGTGCACCGCGCGCTATCGCTGATGCGCGAACTGTCGCCTGGCTATCTGCAGCAATTCCTGTCGTATACGGACGCGCTGATGTGGATGGAGCAGCTCCACGTCGCCACGGCGCCGGCCCCGAAAGAAGCCGGCCGCGCGGGCGCGGGCAAAACTGCGCCGGCGAAAACCGGCACGGCCAAGGCTGGCACGACTAAGACTGGCACGACTAAGACAGGCACAACCAAGGCCGCAACGGCCAAGAAGCCGACGCGCGCCAAGACACGCTAGGGGCCGATGCGTACCTGCCCGTCAAGGGCCGATTTGCGCCCGCTTTCGCCGCGCAGTAAGATACGATCCATATACAAACCATATACGGATCATTCCCACCATGGGCCTCGTCAAAATCTCCGAGCAGATGCATGAAAATCTGCGCGTCGCCAGCAGCGCGCTCAGCCGCTCGATCAATTCCCAAGCTGAACACTGGATGCGCATCGGCATGCTGTCGGAACTCTACCCCGACCTGCGCCACGCGGACATCTGCCAATTGCTGATCCGCATCGAACAGGGCGAAGGCTTCACCATCGCGTCGCTATCCCGGCGCTTACCCGACGCAGCCCAACAGGAGGCCGCGTAAATGGCGAAGAAGGTTTCCATCAAATCCGCCGCCGACATCGAAATGGCCCGCAAGGCCGGCGCCATGGCGGCGGAAGTGCTGCACATGATCGGCGAACACGTGCGCCCTGGCGTCACCACTGATGAACTGGACCGCATCTGTAACGAGTACATCGTGAACGTACTGAAGGCGATTCCGGCCAACGTCGGCTATCACGGCTTTCCCAAGACGATCTGCGCCTCGGTCAACCATGTGATCTGCCACGGCATCCCGTCAGCCAAGGTGCTGAAGAACGGCGACATCCTGAACATCGACGTGGCCGTCATCAAGGACGGCTGGTTCGGCGACACCAGCCGCATGTATTACGTGGGACAGCCCAGCCCGCTGGCGCGCCGCCTGGTCAACACCACCTACGAAGCCACGCGCGCGGGCATCATGGCCGTCAAGCCTGGCGCCACGCTGGGCGATATCGGCCATGCCATCCAGACGGTCGCGCATCGCGAGCATTTCAGCATCGTGCGCGAATACTGCGGCCACGGCATCGGCCAGATCTATCACGACGAACCGCAAGTGCTGCATTACGGTCGCCCTGGCGAAGGATTGGTATTGCAACCCGGCATGATGTTCACCATCGAGCCCATGATCAACGCCGGCAAGCCCGCGACCAAGCAGTTGCCGGATGGCTGGACGGTGGTCACCAAAGACCGCTCGCTGTCGGCCCAATGGGAGCACATGGTCGTCGTGACCGAAACCGGGTACGAGGTGCTGACCCCCTGGCCGGACGGCTACGGCGACTATCCGCCGATTCCCTGACGCCCGGCGCGTCGGCCGCGCAAACGCGAGGCCGGCCGCAAGGACCGGAGTGCAGGCCGCAGAGGGCACGATCATGATCGTGCCCTTGCCGTTTACAGCGCCCCGAACGGGCGTCACCCATGCCTGCCCTGCCCTCCGCTTTCCGCCGCCTGGCCGTCTCGAACCTGGCCGCCCAGTTTTCCGAACAAATGGCCTTGGCGGCGGCGCCGCTGGTCGCCGTGCTGGCGCTGGGCGCCACGGCCGCGCAGACCGGCTATCTTCAAACCGCGCAGACCCTGCCGTTCCTGCTGCTGTCCCTGCCCGCCGGCGTGCTGGCGGACCGGATGTCGCGCCGGGCCCTGATGACGGTCGCCGAATGCGTGCGCGCGGCCAGCTTGCTGGGCTTGCTGGCGCTGCTGGCAATGGGCGGTCTAAGCCTGGCCTGGCTGGCAGCGCTGGGTTTCCTGGGCGCGGTCGGCACGGTCGCCTATAACGTGGCCGCGCCAGCGCTGGTGCCCCGGCTGGTGCCTGCCAGCGAGCTGGCCAGCGCCAACCGCTGGCTGGAGCTGGCGCGCAGCAGCGCGTTTTCAGCCGGCCCGGCGGCGGGCGGCGCGCTGGTCGGCTGGATCGGCGCGCCGGTCGCGTATGTGATCGCCACCACCCTGTCGCTGCTGGCGGCAGCCCTGCTGGCAGGCCTGCCGTCCGACGCCCCCCCGCCTGCCGCCCGCCGCCGCTTGCTGGCCGAATTGCGCGAAGGCGCCGCCTTTGTCGGCACGCATCCGCTATTGCGCCCGGTGCTTGCCACCGCGGTGTTCTTCAATACCGCCTGGTTCGTGCTGCAGGCTGTCTATGTGGTCTACGCCATCGAACGTCTGGGCTTGTCGGCCGCCGGCGTGGGCGTCACCCTGGGCGTGTATGGCGGCGGCATGCTGGCGGGCGCGTTGGCCGCCCCGTGGCTGGCGCGGCGGCTGTCGTTCGGCGCGATGATCGCCTCGGGCCCGCTGTCGGCGTTGGCGGCAAGCGGCATCCTGCTGTCGACACTGGCCTTTCCATCCGGCGTGTGGGCGGCGGTGGGCTTTTTCCTGTTCGGCGCAGGCCCCATCCTATGGACGATCACCACCACGACCTTGCGCCAGGCCGTCACGCCCAACGCGCTGCTGGGACGCGTGTCGGCCGTGATCCTGACCGCCACGTTCGGCGCCCGTCCCGTCGGCGCGCTGATCGGCGCGACCCTTGCCGCCCGGGTTGGGCTGGACGCCTGCCTGTGGGTGTCCACGGCGGGCTTCGTGGTGCAATTTATCGTGCTGTTCGCCTCGCCCGTGCGGCGGCTTCGCCAGCAGCCGCAGGCAGCGGGCGCCTGACGTCACGCTTGCCCCTGAACTGTTACGCAGGGCGCAACGCGGATCTGTATCTGGCGAACGGTCTGGGCGGCCGCTAGACTGCCCGGATTCCTTCACACCGGCCAGGCGGCAAGATGCTGAAAATATTGGGTAAAGCGTCGTCCATCAACGTGCGCAAGGTGCTTTGGACTTGCGTTGAACTAAACCTGCCCTTCACCCGTGAAGATTGGGGCACGGGCTTTCAGCCGACCAGCGATCCGCGATTCCTCGCGCTGAACCCCAATGCCATGGTGCCCGTGATCCAGGACGGCGATTTCGTGCTGTGGGAATCCAACAGCATCATCCGATACCTGGCCGCGCAATACGGCGGGCAGCACTTGTATCCCGCCGAACCCCGGCTGCGCGCCCGCGTGGATCAATGGATGGATTGGCAGGCGACCGATCTGAATCGGTCTTGGAGCTACGCCTTCATGGCGCTGGCGCGGCAATCACCCGACCACCGCGACGTGGCCCGTATCCAGGCGTCGTGCCAGGACTGGGCCCGCTTCATGGGCATTCTGGAACAGCAATTGGCGCAGACCGGTGCCCATGTGGCGGGCGATGCGTTTTCGCTGGCGGACATTCCCGTGGGGCTATCAGTGAACCGGTGGTTCGCCACGCCTTTCGACAAGCCCGCCCTGCCGGCAGTGGCCGCCTATTACGACCGGCTGGCCGGCCGGGAAGGCTACCGCCAGCACGGCCGCAACGGCACGGCCTGAACGGCAGCCGCCGTCACGACGGCCGCACTCCCGGCACGTTCCCTGGCTACTTCACCACGCCGCAAACCAGACGGCCGCCTCCGCCGCCCAGCGGCGCGGGCGTGTCGCTGTAGTTGTCGCCGCCCACATGCACCATGACCGCGCGCGCCTTCACGTCGGCCAACTTCAAGTGGGGCGCCACGACCGCTTTCTTCGCGGTGCCATCGGCGGCCACCACGATGAAAGGCAGGTCGCCCTGATGGCCATCGGTCGCCATCGGGCCTTTGTGGGCCTTGGTGCCTTTCGGGTCCAGATGGCCGCCGGCCGCGCCGCCGGGCGCCGTCTGACCGTTCACCGGACCCGGCATGCACGAACCTTTTTCATGAACGTGAAAGCCATGTTCGCCCGGAGGCAGGCCCGTCAAGTTGGGCGTGATCTCCAAGCCGCCTTTGGTGTCCTTCAGCGAAATCGTGCCGGCGCTCTTGCCTAGGCCGTCGGCGGTCAGGAACGACATCGAGACGTCTTCGGCCAGCGCCGCGCCCGAGGCGCCCGCCAGTGCCAACGCCGCGACAAGCATCGAGATTTTCTTCATGAAGTGCCTCCTGGAATCATGCACGCGAAGTGCGGGTGCCCGGCACGGCGCGGACGGCGCCGGCCACGCCTGGGCGCCAATGACAATAGCACCGGCGCCGCCCGGCCGGCCAGCAATCTTCATTCCTGATACAAGCGATCAGGCTTGTTAACGATTGACCAGCAGCACCAGTGCGTGCAGCGCCACGCCGATCAGCCCGCCGACCAAGGTGCCGTTGAAGCGGATGTACTGTAGATCGCGTCCCACGCTCAGTTCCAGCTCGTCAACCAGGTGGCGCTCGTCCCAGTGCTTCACGGTGCGCGAAATATGCTCCGTCACGCCGACGCGCAGACGGCCGGTCAGGCGGCGGGCGCTGCCAAGAACGTGATTGTTGATGGCGTCGCGCAGCCCGGGGTCTTCACCCAGTTTGCGGCCCAGCGCCAGCAAGGCGCTTTCCAGATGGCGGGCCAGCGCCGAATCCGCGTCCGACAGGTCGCGCCGCAACGCCGCGTGGATGTCGTCCCACAGACCCTGCACGTACTCCTGCACTTTGGGATGGTCGATGGCCCGCTGCTTCAGGTCTTCAACCTGCGCGGACAGCGCCGGGTCGGACTTCAGCCGCTCGATGTAGTTCAACACCCAGGCCTCGTAGTCGCGCCTGACGGGATGGTCCGGTTCGGAAAGCACGTCGCGCACCTCTTGCACCAGCGCCAGGGCCAGGCGGTCGGCCAGATTGTCGGCAATGCCGTCCACCGACTTGACGACGTCGACCGCGGCGATGATGCGCGGCCATTCCTTCCGGGCAAACTTCACCAGCAGCGTCGACGCGCGTTCCTTTACGTCGTCTTCGCCCAGGTAGCCGCCCAGCCGCTCCATGGCCGCATCCAGCAGTTCCTGATGGCGCCCGTCGCGGGTCAAGAGACCCAGGATCTCGCCCACCGTTCCCGCCGCGTCCCAGCGGCGCAGGTTCTTCACCACGAATTCCTGGATCACACCGCGCACGGCCTGGTCGTCCAGCAGGTCCAGCGTCTGCAAGGCCACCCGGCGGGCGCCATCGCTCAGCGCATGCGCCTGACGCGGCCGCACCAGCCAACGGGACAAGCGCGCTGCGGGATCAAACACCCGCAGCTTCTCCATCAAGGTGTCCGGGTCCAGGAAATGGTCGCGGACGAATACGGCCAGGTTGTCGCCGATGCGGTCTTTGTTGCTGGGGATGATGGCGGTGTGCGGGATCGGCAGGCCCATCGGCCGCCGAAACAGCGCCACCACCGCGAACCAGTCCGCCAGTGCGCCTACCGTGGCCGCTTCGCAGAATGCCCGCACCCATGCCCACACGCCCTGCCCGCCCATCACGTGGCTGGTGATGAAGCCACTGATCATGGCAACCAGCAAGGCCAGCGCGGCAAGTTTCATACGCCGCAATTGCGTGCGGCGCGCATCGGACGCCAAGGCGGAATGAGGGGCTGACGGCGTCGGGGATCGGGACGTATCGGGCATAGGGTTTCCGTCGAAGCAAGGCGTCAGCATACCAACCCCAGGTCTATAGCGGCCGCGATGTCTTGCTGCGGCGCATTCGCGCCGACAGCCGCGCCGCGTACCACCCCATCAAAGGCGAGGCCGATATGCCATGCATGAACACGGACCCGACGATGGCGGCCAGTAAGAGCGGCGCCAACGCTTTGGCCACCCCATCGGGCGCCTGCTCCACCGCCAACAGCAGATAGTAGAACGTGCCAACGCCGCGAATGCCCAGCCAGCTTGCCAGCCAACGCTGCCGCCTATCCAGCGTAGAGCCGGCCAGCGCCAGCATGACGCTGGCCGGCCGCACCACCACGAAGAGCACGGCAGCCACCAGCAGCGGCGTCCAACCCAGCAGTTCGCGCCAATGCGCCGACACCACGCAACCGATGATCAGCATCAGCGCCAACTCCGCGAACCGTTCCAGCCCCACCGACGTCGCCATCATCGATTCGGCCAGTTGCGCATGCGCCAGACGCGGATCCTGTTCGCTTGCTTCTTGTTCGGCCAGCGTCACTTCCTGCAAGGCATCCCGGGGCGTGCGCGCGCTGCCGGTGGCGCGCAATTCCTGCTGGCGCAAGGCCACCCCGGCACAGAAGACCGCAAGAAAGCCGTAGCCGTGGGCGAGCACGGTCGCCCCGTAGCACAGCGCCATCAAGCCCAGCGCCAGGAATTCGTCCAGCCCCAAGGCGTTGCCGTAACGGATCCGTAGCAGGGCGATCAGCCGTTCGCCCAACGTGCCCATCAACCAGCCGATCGCCACCGCCCCGGCCACGCCCCAGACCAGCGCGGCCGCCAGCGGCCAAGGCTGCGCCAGCCCCGTCGGGCCCGCGTTGCATAACGCGATGCCCAGAACCACGAAGGGAAACGCCGCCCCGTCATTGGCGCCGCCTTCGCCCGACAAGGCAAAGCGCAGCGGCTCGTCATCGCCCGCCTCGCGCGGTCGCAGTTCATTGGCCAGCACCGGGTCCGTCGGCGCCAACGCCGCCGCCATGATCAGCGCCGCGCCCATATCCAGCCCCAAGACACCCAGCCCGAACGCCATCATCAATCCGATGGTGAGCAACATGGCCGGCGCGGCCAGACGCAACGGCAGGCGCCACAACGCGTGTCCGCACGCCACGCGCAAATGCATGCCCACGGCGAACAGCGACACGGGCAATGCCGCCTCGGCCGCCAGCCGCAACAAGTGACTATCGCCGTACAGGTCCAGGTTCAGCAGACCCAACCCCGCCGGGCCGATCAGGAAGCCCACCCCCAAGTACACCATCGCCCCGGTCATGGGCAGCGCGTCGATCATCCGCTTTGACACGGCCATCAACACGAACAACGCGCCCATCAGCAGAAACCAGACCGCTTCGATATTCATACCTTATTCGCCCAGGAACTCCGACACGGCCTCCAGCCCTTCGACGTGGTCCGCGACCACCTTGGCGATGAAGGCAAGCGGCACCGACAACAGCGTCCCCCACACGCCCCACAGCCACGTGAACAACAACAGCAGCATGAACACCGCCACGGCGTTCATCTTGGCGATGCGGCCCGACATCCACGTCGTGACCACCACGCCGATCAACAGCGCGATAGCTACCGAACTGCCGGCCACCGCCAGCGCCGGGCCGATCTCGCCAAATTGGATAAGCGCCGCGATGCCTGTCCCTACCGCCGTCAGCAACGGACCGAAGTAAGGGATGATGTGCAAGGCGCCGGCCACCACCGCCCAGGTCGCCGCGTTTTCCAGCCCCAGCAGGCGGAATGCGACCCACGACATCAGGCCCAATGCCAGATTCGTCACCAGCATCATTGCCATGTACCGGTGAATGGCGCTGTTTATCTGGTCCAGCATGTGCACGCTGATCTTCTTCTGCGACAAGGTCTTTCCCGCCACCTTCACGAATTTGCGCTTGAAGGCATTGCCGGACAGCAGCAGGAAGAACACCAGAAAGGCGCTCATCGTCGCCTGCCCGATAAAGGCGGCCACGCCCTTTGAACCCCACAACAGGAAATCGCTGAGGCCGGAATCGGACTTGGCCACGACCACTTGCCGGCCGGGCACGATCCCTCCGTTGTCCTGCAGCACGCTGACCGCGCCTTTCAGTTTTTCAAAGAAGGAACCGTCACCGCTGGACACGCCGGCCAAAATACGCGACAGCTTGCCGGAAATCTCCGGCAGCGCCTGCACGATGGAGGCCACCTGATCCTGCGTGACGTAGGCCAGGCCGGCCAGCCCGGTGGCGATCGCGAACATCAGGATCAGAATCCCGACCACGCGCGGCACGCGGGCGCGCGCCAACAGGCTCACGATGGGGTCCAGCGCATAGGCGATGACAATCGCCATCACCACGGGAACGATGAATTCCTGCGCAAGCTTTAGCGTGAACAGCACGGCCAGCACGGTCAAGGTGGTCAGACATGCCCCGCGCGCCCACACATACGGCGTATCCGGCGGCGAATCCGGGATCAACCCGGCGTCCTGGGCCGTCACCTTATCGGGGGCAGCAGGGGCAGCAGCGTCCGCGGCGGCGGCGTCCGTTGGTTCCGCCCGCTCCGCCGCGTCCGGCGCCCCCTGCACCGGTGTCGTAATCTCCATCTTGCCCCCGCATTCGCTAATGGACCGGGGACAGCAAGTCTCGTGCCTGACGGGTCAGCCGGCCGGCGCCAGCAGCCCCGGCTGGCCGTCGTGGCCCCGCTGGGCCCGTTCCAGGATGAACTCGATCAACATGGAGATTGCCCGGGGATGGTGCCGGTTCGGCATATAGAGCATGTACATGCCGCGGCCAAAGATGCTCAGCCGCCATTCGGTCAACGCCGCCAGCAGGTCGCCGCGGGCGATATCCTCGTGCACCACGTAGTCGGGCACGACGCCCACCCCCAGCCCCGCACGGATCGCGTCGCGCAGGAATGCGTAATTGCGTGATATCACGGTGGGTTCCAGCACCACCTGTTGACGCGGTTCGCCGCCGTAGTAGGCCGATAGCCGCAGCGGCCGCCCAATGACCGCCGCGCTGATCACCGGCGTGCCCGCCAGATCCTCCGGGCGCCGCGGCAAGCCACGGGAGTCAGCGTAGGCCTTGGACGCGCATGCCATATAGCGGACTTTGCCCAATTCGCGCGCCACCAGATTTTGCGGCGGCTCCGACATGATGCGCACCGCGATATCGACTTCATCGCGCAACAGATCGTCCACGCTGTTCTCGAACAGCACGTCCAGCACGATGTCCGGATACGCCTGCTTGAATTCCAGCAGCCACGGCGTCATCACGAACTGCCCATAGCCGCTGGGCACGCTCAGGCGCACTTTGCCTTGCGGCGTCTTGCCCAGCGTTTCAACGGACTCGCGGGCGGCCACCAGTTCGTCCTGGATGCTGCGGCCATGCTGATACAGCTTCAGGCCGATTTCGGTCGCTTCAACGTGGCGCGTGGTGCGCCGCACCAGTTGCATGCCCACCGAACGCTCTAACTGGTTCAGGTGATAGCTGACGTTGGCGCGCGTCATTTTCAGGCGGCGCGCGGCCTCGCTAAGGTTGCCGGCGTCCAGGATTTCAACCAGCAATGTCAGAGATTTGGTGTCCATAGCAGCTCCTTCCCCGTCATTGTCAAATTTTATTATCCGCCATGTCAATTCCAGATGCCATTGTCAAGACATCTTTACTGGGAAAGAATAAGGAGATAAGAGACGAGCCGTTCCTGGCCCGCCAGGCGCCGCCACGGCGGACGCCCCACTGGAGACAAGGTCCCATGACGGACAAGAGCCCTGCCGGCGCTGCCCACGCGCGCCGCGACGAAGACATCCTGGTCATCACGCTGGATCACCCCCCGGTCAATGCGCTTAGCGCCGATGTGCGCCGCGATCTCGCGGCCGGCATCCAGGCCGCCCAGTCCGATGCGCAGGTGCGCGCCATCCTGCTGGTGGGCGCAGGCAAGAATTTCATCGCCGGCGCCGACATCCGTGAATTCGGCAAGCCGCCCAAGCCGCCCGCCCTGCCAGACGTGTGCAACCAGATTGAAGCCAGCGCCAAGCCCGTGGTGGCCGTGCTGCACGGCGCGGCCCTGGGCGGCGGACTGGAAGTGGCGTTGGCCGCGCATTACCGGCTGGCCCTGCCCACCGCCAAGCTGGGCCTGCCGGAAGTGAATCTGGGCCTGCTGCCGGGCGCGGGCGGCACGCAGCGCACGCCCCGCCTGATCGGTGCCCGCGCGGCGCTGGATCTGATGCTGTCGGGCAAGCACTTGTCCGCCGACGCCGCCTTGAAGGCCGGCTTGGTCGACGTTATCGGCGAAGGTGAAGACGCCTTGACTGCGGGGCTGGCCTACACCCGACAGTTGCTGGCCGAGGGCGCCGGCCCCCGCCGCAGCCGCGATGCCACCGCCGCGCTGGCCGACAAGGCCGCGGCATTGGCGGAAGCGTCCGCCGCCGCCGAGCAGGTCGCCAAGACCTTGCGCGGCCTTTACTCGCCCGCGAAGATCGTCGAAGCCGTGCGCGCGGCCATCGAACAACCTTTCGACGAGGGCCTGCGCACCGAACGCGCCCTGTTCCTGCAATGCCTGGAAAGCCCGCAGCGGGCCGGCCTGGTGCATGCTTTTTTTGCCGAACGCGAGACCACCAAGATCCCTGAACTGAAAGAAGCACGCGCCCGCCGGCTGGAGAAGATCGGCGTGGTGGGCGGCGGCACGATGGGCGCGGGCATTGCCGTGTCCGTGTTGGACGCCGGCCTGCCCGTCGTGATGGTCGAACAGGACGAAGCGGCGCTGGAACGCGGCCGCGCGCGCGTGGCCCAGGTCTACGACCTGCTGGTCAAGAAAGGCCGCATCACTATCGGCGAACGCGACGGCCGGATGGCGCGTTTCACGGGCGCGACCACGTATGACGCGCTGAACGACGCCGACCTGATCATCGAAGCCGTGTTCGAGGACATGGACGTCAAGCTTGCCGTCTTCGCGCAGCTGGACCGCGTGGCCAAGCCGGGCGCCGTGCTGGCCACGAACACCTCTTACCTGGACGTGAACCGCATCGCCTCCGCCACGCGCGTGCCGGGCAACGTCCTGGGGCTGCACTTCTTTTCCCCCGCCAACATCATGAAGCTGCTGGAAATCGTGGTCGGCGAACACACTGCCGCCGACACGGTGGCCACCGGGTTCGATCTGGCGCGGCGCCTGCGAAAAACACCCGTGCGCGCTGGCGTATGCGATGGCTTCATCGGCAACCGGATCCTGGCCGTGCACCGCCAGGCGGCGGACATGATGATGGAAGACGGCGCATCGCCTTATGACATCGACGCCGCGGTGCGCGAATTCGGCTACCCGATGGGTCCCTACCAAATGGCGGACCTGGCCGGCGGCGATATCGGCTGGGCCACCCGCAAGCGCCGCGCCGCCACGCGCGATCCGGCGCTGCGCTATGTGCAGATTCCCGACCGCCTATGCGAACGCGGCTGGTTCGGCCAGAAGACGGGGCGCGGCTTCTACCTGTATGCCGACGGCGCGCGCGTCGGCGCGCCCGACCCGGAAGTGCTGGCCATCATCGATGAAGAACGCCGCCGCGCCGGCGTTACGCCGCGCCCGTTCACGCACGAAGACATCCAGCGCCGCTATTTGGCCGCGATGATCAACGAAGCGGCCAATGTGCTGCACCAGGGCATTGCGCTGCGCCCCTCCGACGTGGACGTGGTGTTTTTGTCCGGCTACGGCTTCCCGCGCTACCGCGGCGGCCCCTTGCATTACGCCGACAGCGTGGGCGTGGACCAGGTGTTGGCCGACATCCGCAGCTACGCCCGCGAAGACCCCGCATTCTGGAAGCCGTCGCCGCTGCTCGTGCAGTTGGCCGAGTCCGGCCGCAACTTCGCCAGCCTCAACCAGGCGGACTGATCCGCGGACGCCGCTTTCCCAGTTTCGATCCGACCCTATCCCACAGGACATCCCATGCGCGAAGCCGTTATCGTCTCTACCGCCCGCACCCCCATCACCAAGGCGGGGCGCGGTGAATTCAACCTGATCGCCGGCCCCACGCTGGCCGCCCACGCGGTGCGCGCCGCCGTCGACCGCGCCGGCATCGACCCCGCCCTGATCGAAGACGCCTTCATCGGCTGCGGCTACCCCGAAGGCGCCACCGGCCGCAACATCGGCCGCCAGGCCGTAATCCGCGCGGGCTTGCCCGTGAGCGTCGGCGGCGCCACCGTCAACCGCTATTGCGCCTCCGGCCTGCAAGCCATCGCCTCGGCCGCCGGGCGCATCGTGATGGACGGCGCGCCCGCCGCGATCGCCGGCGGCGTGGAGTTGGTGTCGCAGATCCGCACCCGCGACGATGGCGTCAGCGGCATGGACCCCTGGATCGTGGCCAACAAGCCCGCGCTCTACCTGCCCATGATTGAAACGGCGGACATCGTGGCGGCCCGCTATGGCATCAGCCGCGAAGCCCAGGACCGCTTTGCCGCGCAAAGCCAGGCGCGCACCGAAACCGCCCAAGCCGCTGGCCGCTACCGCGAAGAGATCATCGCCGTCACCACCACCATGTCCGTCACCGACCGCGCCACCGGCGCCGTCAGCGAACGCGAAGTGACGGTGGACAAGGACACCTGCAACCGCCCCGGCACTACCTATGAAGCCCTGGCCGGACTTGCGCCGGTGCGCGGCGACGGCCAGTTCGTTACCGCCGGCAACGCATCGCAGCTGTCCGACGGCGCGGCGGCCTGCGTGCTGATGGAAGCGGGCGACGCGCAGCGCGCCGGCATCCGCCCCCTGGGCGCCTTCCGCGGCCTGGCCATCGCCGGTTGCGAACCCGACGAAATGGGCATCGGCCCCGTCTATGCCGTGCCCAAGCTGCTGGCGCGCCACGGGCTGAAGGTGCAGGACATCGATCTGTGGGAACTGAACGAAGCCTTCGCCTCGCAAGCGCTGTACTGCCAGGAAAAACTGGGCATCCCGATGGACCGCCTGAACGTGGACGGCGGCTCCATCGCGCTTGGCCACCCCTTCGGCGTCACCGGCGCGCGGCTGGCCGGCCATGTGCTGATCGAAGGCCGCCGTCGCGGCGCCCGCTATGCCGTCGTCACGATGTGCATCGGCGGCGGCATGGGCGCGGCTGGCCTGTTTGAAATCTATTAAGGACCGACATGGACCTGGAATTCACCCCCGAAGAAAACGCCTTCCGCGACGACGTGCGCGCGTTCCTGGCAGCCAGGCTGCCCCGGCGCCTGTCCGACAAGGTCGGGCAGGGAAAACTGCTGACGCGCGCCGACATGGTCGAATGGCACGCGATCCTGAACCAGCAAGGCTGGCTGGCCAGCCACTGGCCGGTCGAATACGGCGGCACCGGCTGGAGCGCCACCCAGAAGTTCATCTTCGACAATGAATGCGCGTTGGCGGCGGCGCCCCGCATCGTGCCCTTCGGGCTAAGCATGCTGGGCCCGGTGCTGATCAAGTACGGCAGCGACGCGCAGCGCCGCTACTGGCTGCCACGCATCCTGGACGGCAGCGACTGGTGGTGCCAGGGCTACTCCGAACCCGGCGCGGGCTCGGACCTGGCGTCCGTCAAGACGACCGCCGTCCGCGACGGCGACAGCTACATCGTCAACGGCCAGAAAACCTGGACCACGTTGGGCCAGTACGCCAACATGATCTTCTGCCTGGTGCGCACCTCGCAAGAAGGCCGGCGCCAGGAAGGCATCAGCTTCCTGCTCATCGACATGAACAGCCCCGGCGTGGAAGTGCGCCCCATCATCACGCTGGACGGCGAACACGAAGTCAACGAAGTGTTCTTCTCGGACGTGCGCGTGCCGGTCGAAAACCTGGTGGGCGAAGAGAACCGCGGCTGGACCTGCGCCAAGTACCTGCTGACCTACGAACGCACCAACATCGCCGGCGTGGGCCAATCGACCGCCGCGCTCGCGCGCCTGAAAGCCCTGGCCGCGCGGCAAAAGAAGCACGGCCGCCCGCTGGCCGAAGACCCGGATTTCGCGGCGCGCCTGGCGCGCGTCGAAATCGAACTGGCCAATATGCGCACCACCAACCTGCGCGTCGTGGCAGCCGTGGCCGGCGGCGGCGCGCCGGGCGCCGAGAGCTCCATGTTGAAGATCCGCGGCACGCAGATCCGGCAAGAAATCACGGCGTTGAACCGACGCGCCATGGGCCCTTACGCGCGCCCCTTCGTGCCCGAGGCGTTGCATGACGGCTACGACGCGCCGCCCATCGGCCCGGAAGGCGCGGACAGCGCAGCGGCGCAGTACTTCAACAACCGCAAGCTGTCGATCTTCGGCGGCTCCAATGAAATTCAGAAGAACATCATCTCGAAGATGATCCTGGGACTGTAAGGGCCGGCCATGAACTTTGAACACACCGAAGACCGGCGCATGCTTTCCGACATGCTGCGCCGCTTTGTCACCGAGCAATACGACTTCGTCACCCGCGAACGGCACGCGCAATCGCCGCAGGGCTACAGCGTGGATTTCTGGCGCCGTTACGCCGAACTAGGCGCCATTGGCGCGTTGTTCGCCGAAGCCGACGGCGGCCTGGGCGGGGCGGGATTCGATATCTCGGTGGTCTTTGAAGCGCTGGGCCGCGGCCTGGTCGTGGAACCCTTCCTGGACGCGCTGATGGTGGGCAGCGCCATCGCCGCAGCCGGCACGCCGGCGCAACGCGAGGCCCTGGACGGCCTGATCGCGGGCGCCATCACCGCCGCGCTGGCCCACGCCGAACCGGAATCCGGCTATGACTTGGCGCAAGTGCGCACCCGCGCCGAACGCACGGCCGACGGCTGGGTGCTCAATGGCGCCAAGGCGGTCGTGACCGCGGGCGAACACGCTGACCTGTTCCTGGTATCGGCCCGCACGGCGGGCTCGGACGACGACGTCGCCGGCATCAGCCTGTTCCTGGTCAGCGCCGGCACCCCCGGCATCACGGTGCGCGGCTATGGCCTGATCGACGGCGGACGCGCGGCTGATGTCAGCCTGGACAACGTTCAACTCGCCCCCGAGGCGCTGCTGGGCGACGCCGGCGCGGGCCATGCGCTGCTGGAACGCGCCACGGGACGCGGCATTCTGGCCCTGTGCGCGGAAGCCGTGGGCGCCATGGAATGCGCCCGCGACGCCACCCTGGAATACCTGCGCACGCGCCGCCAGTTCGGCACGCCCATCGGCAGCTTCCAGGCGCTACAGCACCGCATGGCGGATGTGCTGCTGGAAATCGAGCAGGCGCGCTCGGCCGTGATCAATGCCGCCGCCGCGCTCGACCACCCTGACCGCGTCACCCGCGAACGCGCGTTGTCGGCCGCCAAGTACACCATCGGCCGCATCGGCACGCTGGTGGCTGAAGAGAGCATCCAATTGCATGGCGGTATCGGCATGACCTGGGAACTGCCGCTGGCGCATTACGCCAAGCGTTTGGTCATGATCGACCACCAGTTGGGCGACGAAGACCATCACCTGCGCCGCTATATCGCGCTGGGACAGGCTTGAACCGAGGACGCCAGGACATGACGCAGGCCCCTACCGCCCCGCCCTTGTCGCGCCCCTTCGCGGCGCCCTTCCTCGTGCGTACCGCCACCGACGTCCAACGGCTGCAAGCACGGCCGCTGGCCGAAACGCTGACGGTGCAAAGCACCTACGAGATCTTCCGCAATTCGGCCGCGGCCTTCGGCGACAAGACGGCGTTGACCTTCCTTCGCACGGCCGACCCGGACGACGAGGCCATGCGCTGGAGCTATCGGGAACTGCTGGCCGGCATCCACCAAACCGCCAACCTGCTGCATGATTTGGGCGTGCGCGCGGGCGACACGGTCGGCGTGATGCTGCCCGGTTGCCTGGAATACCATCTGGCGCTGTGGGGCGGCGAGGCCGCCGGCATCGTCCAACCGCTGAATCCGCTGCTGACGGAAGACAAACTGGCGTCGCTAATGACGACGGCGCGCGCCAAAGTGCTGATCGCTTACGGCTCCGACGCGGAATGCGGCACGTGGTCCAAGGCCCTGCGGCTGTGCGAACGCGTCCCCACGCTGCAAACGCTGCTGCGCGTGGCGCCGCTGGACGAGCCAGTTTCCGCCCGCCCCGCCCTGCCCGACTATGCGCTGGACTTCAACGCCAACCGGTCGGCGCAGCCCGCCGACCGCCTGGTAAGCGAACGCGTGATCCGCGCCAGCGACGTCGCGGCGTACTTCCACACGGGCGGCACCACCGGCGCGCCCAAGCTCGCCATCCACACCCATGCCAACCAGGTCTTTACGGCCTGGGCCGCCGTGCAGTTGCAGAACGCCGGACCGGGCGATGTGGTCATCAACGGCTACCCGCTATTTCACGTTGCGGGCGTGCTGCCGGCTTCGCTGGCCGCGTTGTCGGCGGGCGTGGAAACCGTCATTCCCACCACGATGCTGCTACGCAACCGCGACGTGCTGCGCAACTACTGGCGGCTGGTGGAAAAGCACCGCGCCACGTCACTGCAAGGCGTGCCGACCATCCTGGCCGCGCTGGCGGAGGTGCCGCTGGACGGCGCCGACATCTCGTCGTTGCGCTATTGCCGCACCGGCGCGGCACCGCTACCCGCAGAGCTTGCCGCGCGTTTCAAGCGTCTGTTCGGGCTGCACGTGAACGAAAGCCTGGGCATGACCGAAATGGCCGGCATTTCGTCCATCACGCCGCCGGGTTCGGAATTTCCCGTGAACTGCGTGGGATTCCCGTTGCCCTATGTGCAGGTGCGGATCGTTGGCCTGGACGACCCGTCGGGCCAGGCAGCGCGCGACCTGCCCACGGGCGTGGCAGGCATGGTGCTGTTCAAGGCGCCTAACGTGATCCCCGGCTTCCTTGACGCCGAAGACACCGCGCGGGCCTTCACCGAAGACGGCTGGCTGATCAGCGGCGACGTGGGTTTCATGGACGAGCAGGGCCGGCTGCATCTACAGGGCCGCGCCAAAGACCTGATCATCCGTGGCGGCCACAACATCGATCCCAAGACGATCGAAGACGCGCTGGCCACCCACCCCGCCGTGCAACTGTGCGCCGCCGTCGGGGCGCCGGACGCCTATGCGGGCGAATTGCCCGTGGCCTTCGTGACGCTTGCCGAGGGCGCCCAGGCCGCCGAAGCCGAGCTTGTCGCCTACGCCGCCGCGCATGTGGACGAGGGGCCGGCACGGCCCAAGCGCGTCATCGTGCTGGACGCCATGCCCATGACCAACGTGGGCAAGATATACAAACCCGATTTGCGCCGCCTGGCCACCGCCGTGTCGGTAGAGGCCGTGGTGGCGCGCACCCTGCAAGCGGCTGGCCTGACGGAAGACAGCAAGATCTTCCGCGTGCTGGCCGACGCGCAACCGGACGTCGCTGTCGAAGCGGCGCCCGACACGCCCGCGCCGCTGAAGGAGCAGTTGCGCGACGCCTTGTCGCGGCTACCGGTGAAAGTCGCCCTGCGCGACTGAACCGACGCCGACGCACGCCATCACAAGCCATAACAACATCACTGGAGACAACCCCATGCTAAAGAAGCCTCTGCGACGCGCCTGCCTGGGCGCCCTGCTGTTCGCCGCCGCTGGCGCCGCGCTGCCGCTTGCCGCCAGCGCGGAATCCGCGTTTCCCAGCAAACCCATCACGCTGATCGTGCCGTTCCCCGCCGGCGGCTCCACCGACCGCCACCTGCGCATCGTGGCGCAGGATGCCTCGAAGTACCTGGGGCAGCCGGTCATCGTCGAAAACCGTCCCGGCGCCGGCGGCACCCTGGGCCCTGCCACCATGGCCCGCACCGCCAAACCCGACGGCTACACAATCACGCTCTACACGCTGGCGATGCTGCGCATGCCCTACATGCAAAAAAGCAGCTGGGATCCCATCAACGACTTCAGCTTCATCATCGGCCTGTCGGGCTACACCTTCGGCTTCACGGTGCGTTCGGATTCGCCATACAAGACGTTTAACGAATATATCGAGGCCGCGCGCCAGAACCCCGGCAAGATCGATTACGGCTCCACCGGCATCGGTTCGTCGCCGCATCTGCTGATTGAAGAAATCGCCATCAACGCCAAGGTGAAGCTGAACCATGTGCCCTTCAAGGGCAATGCCGACATGCAGCAGGCGCTGCTGGGCGGCCACGTCATGGCGCAAAGCGACGCCACGGGCTGGGACCAGTTCGTGGATGCCGGCAAAATGCGGCTGCTGGTGACGTTCGGCGAAAAACGCACCACCCGCTGGCCCGATGTGCCTACGGCGCAAGAGCTGGGCTACAAGGTCGTGTCCACCTCGCCTTACGGCCTGGCCGGCCCCAAGGGCATGGACCCGGCGGTGGTGAAGACGCTGCACGACGCCTTCAAGAAGGCCTTGCTCGACCCCGCCAGCGTGGAAGTCATGAAGCAGCTGAACCAGCAACCGGCCTACCGCAATAGCCAGGACTACAAGGACTGGGCCCAGGCCACCTACATCAAGGAAAAAGACCTGATCGAATACCTGGGGCTGATGGCAAAGAACTAAAGCGCGGGGCGCGGCCGGGCCTGCCTGTCCCGGCCACCGTCCTTGCGGTCTGGCGGCATAACGGTTGCCGCGCAGGACGGTATGGCTTTTTTGTATGCAAAAAATGTCTGCCGTTCCTGTTCGGCTTTTTGATAGACTGGGTGCCCGATCGTTTTCCCCCGGCAGCCGTTGCCGCGCCCCATGCCCCAGGAAGTTCAGCCAGACCCCAGCGCCGACGACATCGCCCGCGAAGTAGCCGCCGC
This sequence comes from Achromobacter marplatensis, assembly GCF_049060505.1. Classification (GTDB taxonomy): domain Bacteria; phylum Pseudomonadota; class Gammaproteobacteria; order Burkholderiales; family Burkholderiaceae_B; genus Achromobacter; species Achromobacter marplatensis_A. The sequence continues at coordinate 129,365 of NZ_JBMGRB010000009.1, read as the reverse complement.
CATCGTGGCGCACAAGCTTCCGCCCGGCACCCGGCTGCGCGAAGAGGCGCTGGCGCGGGTCTACAAGGTCAGCCGCACCAAAATCCGCGCGGCGCTACTGATGCTGTCCAAAGACAAGCTGATCAATATCGTGCCCGACAAGGGCGCCTTCGTCAGCAAGCCGGACGCCAACGAGGCCCGCGAGGTCTACGCCGTGCGCCGCATCCTTGAAGCCGCCTTGGCCAAGCAATTCGTGGCCACCGCCACCGCTGCCGACTACCGCCGCATCGACGCCCACCTGGCCGAAGAGCGCCGCGCGCTGGAAAGCGGAGACGTGCAAAAGCGCAACCATTTACTGGGCCATTTCCATATCCTTCTGGCGGAAACCGTCGGCAATTCGGTGTTGACGGGCATGCTGCGCGAACTCTCCGCGCGCAGCGCCGTCATCACGGTGCTGTACCAAAGCTCGCACGACGCCAGTTGCTCGTCGCAAGAACACCATGCCTTCATCGAGGCCGCCCGCGCGGGCGACACCGAACGCGCCTGCGCGCTGATGGACGAACACCTGGAACACGTCCAGACGGCGCTGAACTTCACCGACGACGGCCAGCCCGGCAGCGACCTGGTCACCGCCTTGCTCAGCTAGGCCACGCCAGGTTCCCCCAGCAATTGGCCCATGCCGGCGATGCTATAGAAGCTGCCGGTGCGCCACACGGCCGGGCTCAAAACCACGTCGCCCACGCCTTCCCTCTGCATGACCAATTGTCGGCAGCGCGCCAGATCGCTGCGCGTCACCTCGGCCAACGCCGCCAGCGGATGCCCCGCCGCCACGAAAACGGCCTGCCCTACATACAGATGGATAATGCCTACCTCGAAAACCGGCGCTGTCATGTGGCAGCCCGGATTTCAGTTGCCTCACAGGAGTAGAACCATGCAGCGGATTCATTCCAACGCTGTCGCCACGGCCGGTCCCCGCCGTTGGCTGGTGTTGGCCATCGTGTCCATCGCCTTGCTGTTGATCGTGGTGGACATGACCGTGCTGTACACCGCCTTGCCCCGGCTCACGCATGACCTGGGCGTCAGCGCGTCGGCCAAATTGTGGATCGTGAACGTATATGCGTTGGTCGTGTCCGGCCTGCTGCTGGGCATGGGCACGCTGGGCGATCGCCTGGGACACAAGCGCCTGTTCATGATGGGCCTGGCCGTGTTCGGCGTGGCCTCGCTGGCCGCCGCTTACTCGCCCGCCGCCGCCGCGTTGATCGCGGCGCGCGTGCTGCTGGCGGTGGGCGCCGCCATGATGATGCCGGCCACGCTGTCCATCATCCGCCTCACCTTCGCCAACGAACGCGAACGCGCGGTCGCCATCGGTATCTGGGCCTCGGTCGCCTCGGGCGGCGCGGCGCTGGGCCCCGTCGTGGGCGGCGTGCTGCTGGAGCATTTCTGGTGGGGTTCGGTGTTCCTGATCAACGTGCCGATCGTGCTGCTGGCGCTGCCGCTGGCCTGGCGCTGCATTCCCGCCAGCCGGCCCAGCGCCGCGCGTCCCTGGGACCTGGCCGGTTCGTTGCAAGTCATGGCCGGGCTGATCCTTTGCGCCTATGCTTTGAAGGAACTGGGCAAGGCCACCACGTCCTGGCTGCACGCCGGCGTGGCGTGCGTCGCGGGCGTCGCGATGCTGACGGTGTTCGTGCGCCGCCAGCGCCGCCGCCCGTATCCGCTGATCGACTTCGCCATTTTCCGCAACGCCACGTTCAGCTCGGGCGTCGCTGCCGCGCTGTTCGCGGGCGCCGCCCTGTTCGGCATGGAACTGGTGTTCAGCCAGCGCCTGCAACTGGTGTTGGGCATGTCGCCGATCGAGGCCGCGCTCTACATCCTGCCGCTGCCCTTGGCCGCCTTCGTCGCGGGCCCGCTGGCGGGCTGGCTGCTGGCCTACATGCGCGGCCCCCGCCTGATGTTCCTGGCGCTGACCGTCTCGGGCGCCGGCATGGGCGGCTACCTGTTGAGCTATGACGGATCGTTCCTGGCGCAAATGGCCAGCCTGACCGTGCTGGGCGTGGGCATTGGCGCCACCATGACGGCGGCGTCCAGCTCCATCATGCAAAGCGCCACGCCGGAACGCGCAGGCATGGCGGCCTCGATCGAAGAGGTGTCATACGAACTGGGCGGCGCGCTGGGCGTGACGTTGATGGGTTCGATCCTGAGCGGCGTCTATGCGCAGACGCTGGACGTACCGGCGGGCGTGACACAGGCCGCAACCGTGCGCGACAGCCTGGACGATGCGCTGATGGTGGCAGAAGGCCTGCCGGCCGATCTGGCGGCGACCCTGACGCAGGTGGCCAAGTCCGCCTTCGATACCGGCTACGCGGTGGTGATTGCGACCGCCACGGTGATGCTGCTGGCGACCGCCGCCTTCGTGCTGCTGAACCGCACGCGCCGGCCACCGCAAACCGCATAGGCGTCTTCCGGCTGCCGGACGGCGCGCGCCAGGCCTGGCCTGGCGCTCGGCCCGGTCAGCGCTTGCGGAAGGCGTTGTCCATGTCGGCGATCAGGTCCTCTTCGTGCTCCAGCCCGATCGACACGCGGATCAGTCCTTCCGACACGCCCGCCGCGTCGCGCTCGGCCGCCGGCACGCCCGAATGCGTGGTCGAGGCCGGATGGCAGACCAGCGATTCGGTGCCGCCCAGGCTGACCGCCGATTTGAACAGGTGCAGCGCGTTGATGAAGCGGAAGGCACGCTCGCGTCCGCCGTCCAACACAAAGGCGAACGTCGACCCTGGCCCGGTGCACTGGCGCTTGTAGACCTCTTGGTATGCGCGGTCCGCCATCACCTCGGGATGAAAGAGCCGCACCTTTTCATACGGGTTGCCCGCCAGCCACTGCGCTACCTTGGTAGCCGTGCGCGCCGCCTGCTTCATGCGCAGCACCAGCGTTTCCATCGACCGCGTAATCATCCAGCACGAATGCGGATCCAGTTGCGAGCCGAACGCGCTGCGGATCGCGCGCACCCTTTTGATCAGATCCTTGGTGCCCGTCACGGCGCCCGCGACCAGGTCGCTATGACCGCCCACGTATTTCGTCAGCGAATACACGCACAGGTCTACGCCGTGCTCGGCGGGTTTTTGGAAGATGGGGCCCAGCAGCGTGTTGTCGCATACCGAGATCGGCCGGTAACCGTGGCGCGTTTCAAACGCGTCCAGCTCGTTCTTCATGGCCTCGAAATCGATCAGGGAATTGGTGGGGTTGGCGGGCGTCTCGACATAGAACACACGCACCGGCCCCTTGGCCGCGGCGGCTTCCAGCGCGGCGCGCATGTGCTTGGGCGACAGGCCGTCGTGGATCGGATGCGACCCAATGCCCCATTCCGGAAAGATCTTCGCGATCAAGGTTTCGGTGCCGCCATACAGCGGCAGCGACTGCACCAATTGATCGCCGGGACGCAGGAAAGCCATCAGCACCGCGCTGATCGCGGCCATGCCGCTTGAGGTCACGGCGGCGTCTTCGGATCCGTCCAGCAAGGCCAGCCGGTCTTCCACGATTTCCAGGTTGGGATGGTTGAACCTGCTGTACACCAGCCCGGCCGATTCGCCCTGCGGCAACGGTTTGCGTCCGGACACCAGATCGAAAAACGCCGCGCCGTCCTCGGCCGAGCGGAACGCGAACGTGGACGTCAGGAACACCGGCGGCTTGACCGCCCCTTCCGACAGGAAGGGGTCGTAGCCGTAAGACATCATCTGCGTCTCGGCATGCAGCGGACGGCCAAAAAGTTCTTTCTTGTGATACGTCGAATACGTCATGGGGTGCCTCTTGCTCTGGAGTTCCAGCCGACCGGGCAGGCGCGTTTCGCATTCGAAGACGATAGCGCCGGCCGCCTCGGGATGTCTTGCAGTATGAGCGCGGGCTGCCCCAATATTCTTTTCATTTTGATCACAAGACCGCGATAATAGGAAACATTGTTTCCCACTAGAACGAATTCATGAAAGACACTGCTTTGTTACATCAACTTGACGCGATCGATTGGAAAATCATGAAAATCCTTCAAGAAGATGGCCGCATCAGCAACGCGGAGCTGGCCGAGCGCGTCTCGCTATCGGCATCGCCGTGTTGGAAACGGCTGAAGCGGCTGGAGACGTCGGGCGTCATTCGGGGATATCAGGCCATTCTTGACCGTCGCGCGCTGGGGATGGGGGTGGTGGCCTTCGTCAGCATTTCGCTGGAAAACCACACGGAAAAGCTGTGCCACGCGTTCGAGGCCTCTGTTGCCGCCATGCCTGAAGTCCTGGCCTGCCATAACACGACCGGGCAGCACGACTACCTGCTGCACATCGTGGCACGCGACTTCGATGCCTATTCCGAGTTCGTGCGCAACCGCCTGCGGACGCTGCCCGGCGTGAAAGAACTGCTAAGCACGCTGTCGATGCACGAAGTGAAGTCGTCGACCAAACTACATCTGTAGACCGCGCGGGGCGCTTACTCCGTCGCGGGCGGCATCTGGCCCGGCACGACCCGGTTGCGCCCCTGGCGCTTGGCTTGATACAGCCCCCGGTCGGCCACCAGAATCAGGTCGGTGCACGGCCGCTCCCCCGTCGGCACGGCCGTGGCGGTGCCGATGCTGACCGTCAGCCAAGGCCCGGAGCCCGCGTCCTTCTGCGGAATCTGCATGGCTTCGACGGCGCGACGCAGTTTCTCGGCGGCCAGCCTGGCGCTGCCGGCCGGCGTGCCCGGCAACACCAGCGCAAACTCTTCCCCGCCGAATCGCGCCGCCAGGTCGGTAGACCGGTCGCAGCTGGCGAAAATGGTGTTGGCCACGCGCTTAAGCGCTTCGTCGCCCGCGATGTGGCCGTAGGTATCGTTGTAGGACTTGAAGTGGTCCACGTCGATCATCAACATGCTGACCTCACGGACGTCGCGGCGGGCGCGCTGCCATTCCGCGTTAAGGTATTCGTCGAAATAGCGGCGGTTGCCCAGGCCGGTCAAGCCGTCGGAGTTTGTCAGGCGGCGCAGTTCCATATTGCTTTCCAGCAACTGCTGCTGGCTCTGGCGCAAGGCCTGATAAGCCTCGTCACGCTGCACCAGCGCCAGATAGGACCGCGAATGGTAGCGGATGCGCGCCACCAGCTCGATGGAATCGGGCAGCTTCACCAGATAGTCATTGGCGCCTGCCGCGAAGGCCGCGCTCTTGATCGCCGGGTCTTCCTTGGTCGACAGCACAATGATCGGGATATCGCGCGTGACGGGATGGCTGCGGTATTCCTGTACCAGGCTCAAGCCGTCCACGCCCGGCAGCACCAGATCCTGCAGGATGACGGTGGGCCGCGTCTGGATCGCCACCGTAAGCGCCTTGTAGGGGTCCGAGCAATAGTGGAAATCAATATTGCCCTCCGTGGCCAGTGCGCGCCTGATCGCTTCGCCGACCATCACCTGGTCGTCAACGAGCAGCACCATGGCTGCATGCGAATTCAGGTCCGCGAAGGCCGAGCTGTCAATAGGAGGGTGCATAGTGAATCCTTGATGTCTAGCGATATCGGGCCGCTCAGGCAAACGCCTGGACCAAGCGGGGAGCGATCTGGTTCAATGGTCTGATTTCCACGGCTGCCTGCATGGCGGCCGCCGCCTTTGGCATGCCGTACACGGCGCTGGTGGCCTGGTCTTGCGCGATGGTGAGGCATCCGCGTTCGCGCATCGCTTTCAAGCCGCGCGCGCCATCCTGCCCCATGCCGGTCAGCAACACCCCGACCGCGGTGCCGCGCCAATGTTGCGCCACGCTATGGAAGAACACGTCGATAGACGGCCGGTACAGACTTTCCTTCGGATCTTCGGTGTAGCGCAACGTGCCGTCGGCCAGCAAATGCAGATGGTCGTCGGTGCCCGCCAGCAGAATCTGCCCGGGCAGCGGCCGTTCGCCTTCGCGCACCAGCCGAACCGGCAACAGTACCTGATCGTTGAGCCAGTCCGCCATGCCCGCCGCGAACGACGCGTCCACGTGCTGCACCAGCACGATCCCCGCAGGGAAATCCAGCGGCACATCGCGCAGCAATTGCGCCAGCGTCGCGGGGCCGCCGGCCGAGGCGCCAATCACCAGTAACCGTTGCGACGTCGGCCTGGGCATCGGCGTTTCCACGGGGGTCAGCGCCGGACGATTGCCGTACCGGCCGATCAACCAGCCGATATTGCGGATTTTGCGCAGCAGCGGCGCGGCGGCGGTGCGCATATCCGCGTCGCCCACCACCGGCGTGTCCACCGCGTCCAGCGCGCCGTGGCCCATCGCATCGAACACGCGCGCGGTGTGCCGGGCCACATCGGCCGTCACCACGACGATGGCGCACGGGGACTCCGCCATGATGCGGCGCGTGGCCTCGACGCCGTCCATGACGGGCATGATCAAGTCCATCAGCACCACGTCGGGCCGATCGCGCGCACACTGCGCCACCGCCTGCTCGCCGTCGGACGCCACCCAGGCGACTTCCAGCCCCGGCTCGAGCGCAATCGCGCGCCGCATGGTCTCGACCGCCATTTGCAAGTCGTTGACGATCCCGATTCTCACGTGAGTGCCTTTCCGATCAAGTCTTCGACGGCATCAAGCAGCGCATCATCATGGAAGCTGCCCTTGGCCAGATAGTAGTCGGCGCCGGCATCCAGCCCGCGCCGCCGGTCTTCTTCCCGGTCCTTGTATGACACCACCATCACCGGCACGCTTTGCAATCTGGGATCCGCCTTGATCCGGGAAACCAGTTCGATGCCGTCCATGCGGGGCATGTCGACGTCGGTCACGACCAGGTCGAAATCCTCGCCGCGCAGCATGTTCCAGCCATCCATGCCATCTACCGCCACCGCCACCTCGAAGCCCCGGTTCAGCAGCAGCTTGCGTTCCAGCTCGCGCACCGTCAGGGAATCGTCCACCACCAGCACGCGCTTGCGGCGGCGCGCCTGAACAACCGCCCCGCCGCCATCCACGCGCGTGAGGCGTCCGCCTTCTATCAGCTTCTGGACCGACAACAGCATGTCTTCGACGTCCAGGATCAATAGCGGCGTGCCGTCGTCCATCAACGCGCCCGCCATCACATCCTGCACCTTGCCCAGGCGCGGGTCCAGCGGCTGCACCACCAGTGTGCGCTCGCCGACGTAGCGGTCCACGGCAATGCCGTAAAGCTTGTCGTGGTCGCCCACGACCACGACGGCCACGGATTCCGCCGACGGCGCCGGCTCGCCCGCGCGCAGGATCTGACGCGCCGACACCAGGCCGATCTGCCGGTCCATGAAACGAAAATGCTGGTGGCCTTCCAGTTGCTCGATGTCTGCCGAACGCACCTGCAAGGCATGGCTGACATAGGCCAGCGGAAACGCATAGATCTCGCCCTGCACCTCCACCAGCAAACTGCGCACGACCGACAGCGACAAGGGCATTTCCAGCACGAAGCGCGTGCCCTGCCCGGTCGTCTGATGGATGCGCACGGCGCCGCGCAGCTGCCTCACCATGGTCTGCACCACGTCCAGGCCCACCCCCCGGCCCGAGATCTCGGTGACTTCGCCGCGCGTGCTGAAACCCGACAGGAACAGGAACTCCAACAGTTCGGCCTCGCTCAGCCGCGCCGCGGTTTCAGCGTTCGTCAGCTTGCGCTGCACCACTTCGAGGCGCAGGCGATCCAGCGAAATACCCGCGCCGTCGTCGCTCAGTTCGATCAGCAGCATGCCGGCCGCGTGGCGCGCCGACAGCTTGATCAAGCCCTCCGGCGACTTGCCGGCGTCCATGCGGTCCATCGGCATTTCGATGCCGTGGTCCACGGCGTTGCGCAGCAAATGCATCAGCGGCGCGTCCAGTTTTTCCAGGATATCGCGGTCCACCTGCGTCGCGTCGCCTTCGATTTCCAGCCGCACCTGCTTGCCCAGCGAACGGCCCAGATCCCGCACCATGCGGGCCATCCCGGCCAGCCCATCGCCGAAAGGCCGCATCCGGCACGCCAGGGCCGTGTCGTACAAGCGTTGCGCCAGATGGCTCATGCGCCATCCAAATTCATCGACCTCGCTGGTGCGCTGCGCAAGCTCCTGCTGGCACTCGCCGACAATGCGTTGGGCGTCGTCCAGCGCGGCCTGGACGCGCGCGTCCACCGGTTGGCCGGCCAGCGCGGCCCGCACGCCGTCAAGCGCTTGCGCCGCGCCCGCCTGCATGCGCCGCAAACGCAGCATCGACGCGCCAAACGGTCCAACCCAGTGGGACTCCACCAACGTTTCGCTGGACAGCCCCAACAATTTATTCAGCGTGTCCGCCGTTACGCGCAAGACGCGTTCGCCGTCGGATAAGCCCTGGTCCGAGCTGCGACGCGCCATCGTTTGCGTCGGCATCGCGGACGCGGCCGCAGGCGACGGCGGCGGAAGCGACACGGCCGGCGCCTCCGCCGGTTCGTCGGGACGATGAATCGGCGGCAGGAAATCAGATGGTCGCGGCGGCCGCGGCGGCACGACTGGCGGCGCCGGCGGCGCGTTCGGCGCGTTGCTCAGGCGGACGACCAGTTCATCGATCTCGCCGCCCAATTCGACGCCCGGCGTCGCCACGCGCTGCAGCAAGTCCGTGCCCAGCAGCAGCGCATCGATGTCTGTCGCTTGCAAGCGCAAGCGCCCTTCCTGCGCGGCCACCAGACAATCCTCCATGGCGTGCGCGATGCGTACCGCGGGGTGCAGGTCCACGATGCGGGCCGCCCCCTTCAGCGAATGCGCCGCGCGCATGCAGGCTTCCAGATGGGCCGCCGATGTCGGGTTGTGTTCCAGCGCGAGCAGGCCGTTGTTCAGCACCTGCACCTGCGTGCGGGTTTCGAGCTGGAACAGCTCTAGCAGCGACGCGTCGCGCATCTCGTCGGGATTCACGCCAGACTCCGTTCCAGAGCTTGCATCAGCAGATGTTCATCCAATACGCCCACGCTGCGGCCGCCGCAGCGCGCCACGCCCCGCGAATACTTCAAGCTTGCGCCTTCCACCGTGGCCGGCAAGGGTTCCAGCGCCCCAAGGTCCAGGGCATGAATGCCTTCCACTTCATCCACCGGCAGCACCAGCGCGCGGCCGGCGCCGCCAAAAATCAGCATGCGGGCGGCGGCCCGCTCACGCGTGTCCGCGACCCCGGCGTCAAGACCCAGCACGCGCGCCAGCGAGACACAGACAGTCAGCGTGCCGCGCACGTTGGTCACTCCCAGCACGGCGGGATCGCGGCGATGCGGCAGCGTCAGCACCGGGCGCGTGGCGGCCACTTCATCCAGCGCCCGGGTGGGCAGCCCCAGCCATTCACGGCCCAGACGAAACACCAGCAGCGACGACAACTGCGCGCTTTGGACGGATTCCGGTTCATGGTCCTGCACCTCCGTCTGAGGCGGCAGCCGGTCCAGGATGCGTTTGGCCGCCATCGCGTACACCGGACAATTGCGGCAATGCACATGCCCGGGCAGCTGTTCGCAGCTTTTGTCGCCCCGGATCCCTATGCGGTTCCAGCAATCGTCCACATCGGACAGCAGCGCAGTGGATTCACTCACGTCGAGCCTCCTGTCGCGCCGCGCGCGCTTGCAGGCGGCGGGCGCCTTCCACGTCGCCTGCCGACGCGATCAACGCGGCCAGATGCAGCAGCGCTTCGCGGTGGGTTGGGTCCAGGTACAGCGCCTTGCGATAGGCGGCCTGCGCCTCGCGCGCGTCGCCCGCCGCGTCTTGCAGCAGGCCCAGCAGATGCAGCCCGTCGGCGCTGGCGCCATGGACGGCAAGGTGCGCGCGACACTCGGCCAGGGCATCTTTCACGCGCCCCTGGTCCGCCATTGCCTCGATTTTGCGCAAGGCCGAAGCGGCGCTGCCTGCGGCGGGCGCCGGCGCGGCCATGGTCGGGGCGATGGCGGCATGCGGCAACGGCAGCCGCGCTGCCGGCGGTTGCGCAACCGGCCGCCGTGGCGGCGTCCAGGCATGCACGATCGGCTTAGGCGGCGAATAGGTCTCGGCGGGCGGCGGCATCGCTTGCGCCGAAAAGGCAAAGGACCGCGCGATCGGCACGGCCGGCAGGCGGCGCGCCGTCATCAGGCTGGTCTCGGCGGGCCCCACGAAGAGCACGCCATCGCCCCGCGTGAAACGCCGCAGCACCTGCACCGCACGCTCTTGCGTAGCCGCATCAAAGTAAATCAGCAAGTTGCGGCAAAACACAAAGTCGTAAGGGGCGGCGCCCAGCAGCAAATTGGCGTCGAACAGATTGCCCTGCTGGAACCGCACCCGTTCCCTTGCCAGCGTCGACAACTGATAGCCGTCGGGGGTCTCGGTGAAGTGGCGATCGCGGTAAGCCAGATCGTCGCCTCGAAAGGAATTGCGGCCATACACGCCGCGCCGGGCGAACTCGACCATGCGCTCGCTGATGTCCACGGCATCCACCAGAAACCGGCTGGCAGGAACGCCGGCGTCCAGCAGCGCCATAGCGATGGAATGCGGCTCTTCGCCGCTGGAACACGGCACGCTCAAAACTCTCAGCACGCGGTCATCGGGCACGGTGGCCGCGAACAAGCGCGCGCTTGCCAGCGTCGCCATCGCGGCCTGCGATTCCGGATATCGGAAGAACCAGGTTTCCGGCACGATCACGGCTTCGATCAATTGCTGCATTTCGGCAGGCGAAGCCTGCACGCGCATCAGATAGTCGCGTTCGTCCGCCGCGTTCACGGCGCCTATCCGATGCCGCACCGCGCGCTCGACCGCAGCCTTGCCGATGGAGCCGCTGTCCAGCCCCATCTTGCGCTTGAGCAAGGCGCTGAATTCATCGATCAGGCTCATGGCGACGCCTCGCCGTCATGGCGGCCGTCGGCCGCTGGAAACAGCAGCGCCCGGACTGGGGCCGGCAACAGGTCGCCTACATTGACGGCCTGCACCATGCCCCGCGCATCGTTCAGCACCGGCCCCAGGTAGCGCGCACCGGTGTTGTCCAGGCCGTATGGCCGGAACGCCGCCGGGTCGTAATGCACGGTCTCGGTCGCCTGCTCCAGGATCAGGCCCAGCAAGCGGCCTTCGCCGCCCGTATCCGGGCAAAATCGCACCAGCGCCAAACGCGTGCTGGTGACCATGACCGCGCCCCCACGGCCGGCCAGCGCGCTCATGTCGACCACCGGCACAGGCACGCCGCGCCGGTCAAACATGCCGGCCACCCAGGGCGGCGTGCCGGGCACCTGCTTCAGCGCGCGCAGACCCAACACCTCGACCACGTCCGCCACGTCCAGCGCATAGCGGTCTTCGCCGATATGAAACAGCAGGTACAGCCGTCTGGCCGCGGCAAGCGCGGCATCCGGCTGGGGCGAAGAAGGGACAAGCGCTGCCATGGCGGGGCTCACACCTTGAAGCGCGAGACGCCACTGCGCAGGTCGTTGGCGACCAGCGTCAACTCTTCGATGGCCAGACTGGACTGTCGCAGAGATTCCACCGTCTGCTGGGCGGCGTCGCTCAGTTGCTGCAACGCCTGGTTGATCTGTTCCGCGCCGGTCGCCTGCGCCTGCATGCCTTCGTTGACCATCTGCACGCGCGGCGCCAGCGTCTGCACTTGCTGGATGATCTGCGACAGCTGTTCGCCCACCTGCTGCATATCCGCCATGCCACGGCGCACTTCTTCCGAGAACTTGTCCATGCCCATCACGCCGGCCGACACCGACGACTGGATCTCGCGCACCATTTGCTCGATATCGTAGGTCGCGACAGCGGTCTGGTCGGCCAGGCGGCGGATCTCGGTCGCCACCACGACGAAGCCGCGGCCGTACTCGCCCGCCTTCTCGGCTTCGATCGCCGCATTCAGCGACAGCAGGTTGGTCTGGTCCGCCACTTTCGTGATAGTCGTGACCACTTGCGTGATATTGCTGGCCTTCTCGTTCAGGATGGCCAGCTTGGCGTTGACCGAACCGGCCGCGCCCACCACATTGCGCATGGTGTCTTCCATGCGCGCCAGGCCAACCTGGCCGCTACCCGCCAGCGAAGCCGTCTGTTCGGCGGCGCTGGATACTTCGGTCATGGTGCGGACCAACTCGCGCGAGGTCGCGGAGATCTCGCGCGACGTCGCGCCAATCTCGGTCGTGGTGGCCGCCACCTCAGAGGCCGTAGCCTGCTGCTGCTTGGACGTCGCCGCGATTTCAGTGACCGAGGTCGCAACCTGCACGGCCGATCGCTGGGTCTTGCCCACCAGTCCCGTCAATTCGTCAACCATGCCGTTGAAACCCGTTTCAATGGCGTTGAATTCATCCTTGCGCGCCAGCGACAGGCGGCGGGTCAGGTCGCCCCCGCCGGTGGACTCCAGCGTCTTGACGATATCGCGCATCGGATTGGCGATGGCCCGCATCAGCAGAAAACCGCAGACGATGGCGGCGGCGATCGCCAGCCCCAGGGAAACCAGCATGCCGGCCTCGGCCGTGTTCACGGCCTTCTGGATGCTGAGCGCGGCCTCGTCCGCCTGCTTCTTGTTTTCGGCCACCATCCCGGCCAGGATGTCGCGGCCCTTGACGAAAGCCGGCCGAAGCTCGGCCTTGATGCGGGTCTGCGCCCGGGCCACATCGCCCGCCGCGGCGGCTGACAGAATCTCTGCACGAATGTGCTTGTATTCCACCAGTTCCTTTTCGAAGTCCTCGAACATCTTACGATCGTCCTCGCGCGCGATCGTGCGGCGGTACATGGCGATGTTCTCTTCCAACTGCTGATCGTTCTTAGGCAGCGCTTCCAACGCGACACGGCGGTCTGGCTCGGTTTCCGAGTTGTAGGCGTCCTGCACCACCACGAATCCCGCGAACCACGAAGCCCGGATCGAGGTGCTGTAGTAAATACCGGGAACCGCGTCGGTATTGATCGTGGCGACTTCCTGCTCGATATGCAGCAAGCGCCGGTAATCCACCACCACCATCAACGCCATGATGGCCAGAATGACCAGGAAGCTGGCCAGGATGCGCTGGCGGAGTGTCAGATTCTTCATGCCGGGAGCCCTTTGTGCTGGTTCAACGTGTCAACGCCCCAAAGGACGCCCCTGAACGATTCATCGCATGCGCTGCGGTGCGCGCCCACGCCCGTCTATGACGGAATGTGGGTAAGTTCGCCAATTATTGCAAAGGCTTGGCGTGTCAGCCACGAAATTGCAAGGGAAACCGGCTGGAAAGGCCGGTTCGTCGGAAATTTGCAAAGTCTGCTTACCCGGCCTTGTATTTTACGGTGACAGGGCGTACCAAGGCGCCTGATCAGACGGCATCGCGCCATAACGTTTCCGGCTGCCGCGCACGCACCCAGTCGCTGGTCTTTTCGTAGGCATGCGCCAGGCGCAGCACATCGCCGTCCGCCTGCGGCGGCCCGACCAGTTGCATGCCCATCGGCAAGCCCTGCGCATTGAAGCCCACCGGCACGCTGATCACCGGGCAGCCCGCCAGCGTCCAGGGGGTCACCGTCTCCATCCAGCGGTGATAGGTGTCCATCGGGCGTCCGGCGATCTGCTTGGGCCAATCCAGCGACGCGTCGAACGGAAAGACCTGCGCCGACGGCACCGCCAGGAAATCCACGTCGTCGAACATGCGCAAAACGGTTTGATACCAGGCGCTGCGCTCTTCCGTGGCTTGATAGACCTGCCGCGCCGTCATGCCTTCCAGCCCCTCGACTTCCCAGATCAGCGCCGGCTTCACCAGCTTGCGGGTTTCGGGGTTTTCAACCAGCGCATGGAATTGGCCGCCCACCATCAAATGACGGTGCGCCAGCCAGATACGCCACAACCTGTCGCCGGCAAAAGGCACCCGGTAGTCGACGACGTCGCAACCCGCGGAACCCAGCGCGGCCAGGCCCTGCACGCACAAATCCAGAATGCCCGGCTCCATCGCCAGATAACCGTTCCAGTCGCCCAGCCAGCCGATGCGCTTGCCGCGCATATCGGCGTCCAACGGGGCGGCGAACTGAGCCGGGTCGTCGCGCAATGACAGCGGCGAGCGCTTGTCGTGCCCCGCCATCACGGACAGCAGCAACGCCACGTCGCGCGGCGTCCTGCCCATCGGCCCTTCGTATGACAACTGCTTCAAGAACACTTCGGGCGACGGACCAAACGGCACGCGCCCCGCCGACGGGCGCATGCCGTAGACGTTGCAGAAGGCCGCGGGGTTGCGCAACGATCCGCCGAAATCGCTGCCGTCGGCCACGGGCAACATGCGGGCGGCCAGCGCGGCGGCCGCGCCACCGCTGCTGCCGCCTGCCGTCTTCGAGGGATCGTAGGGGTTGCCGGTAGTGCCGTAGACCTGGTTATAGGTATGCGACCCCAGACCGAATTCCGGCACGTTGCTGCGGCCAATGAAAATCGCGCCCGATGCCCGCATGCGCTCGACCATGATGGAATCGTGCGGCGTCACCAGATCCTTGTAGACCAGCGACCCCATGGAGGTAACCATGCCGCGCACCGCCGTCAGGTCTTTGGGGGCCTGCGGCATGCCGTGCATCCAGCCCAGCCATTGGCCCGCGTCCAGTTGCGCGTCGCGCTCGGCGGCCTCGCGCAGCAAGACCTCCGGGTCCCGGCGGGCGACGATGGCGTTGATCTTGGCGTTGACGCGGTCGATGTGCGCCAGATAGGCGCGCATGACCTCGACGCAGGACACTTCGCGCCGCCGGATCGCATCCGACAGGGCGTGCGCCGGCATGGCGACAATGGGGTTCAGGCTGGCGGGCGCGGCCGGCGTGGCGGGGGGCATGCGGTCTCCTGGTAGGTCGTTTTGGACGCCGGCGGCAAACCGCCCGGCGCAACCGACATACTACGCAAACCGAACGGGATGCGCCTGCCCGGCAAGACCCTCGGCCCGCTGCCCGGTCTAACCCGTTCTATCGCCACCGCCGTGATCATGGGGGCGCCTTATTCAACCTGCGGCAACGGCAGCAGCCGGCCGCGCAAACACCAGCAACGTGGACGTGGCGGACGCCAGCAGACGGCCCTGCGCGTCCGTCAATTTGGCTTCGGCGTAGGCCACGCGCTGGCCCATCGACAACACCCGGCCTTCCGCGCGCAGCAGACCGCTGTGGCGCGTGATGGCCTTGTGATAGGCCACCTTCAACTCCAGCGTGGTGTAAGCCTGGTCGGCCGTCAGCTGCGAATGCGCGGCGCAGCCGCAAGCCGAATCCAGCAGCGTGGCCGCGTACCCGCCGTGTACCGTGCCGATTGGGTTGTACGCCTGGGGCCCGGGCGTGCCGGCGAACACGGCGCGGCCTGTTTCCACTTCCACGAAATCGAAATCCAGCGTCACCATGATGCCGGGCTTGCGGCCGGAAGCCAGCAAGGCGCGCAGCTGCGCCAGGCCGTCCAGGCCCGCGCCGGTCTCATCGACAAGACTGGGTTCGCGGCGGGGGGTCGAATGGGATGTCATTGGCATTGCTCCAGGCCCAGCCGGGCCTTCAAGAGCCGGCGGGCATCCGCCAGCATGGCATTCGCCCGTTGCGCATCGGTTTCGCAACGGGCCAGGGAAACCGTGCCGACCAGTTCGGACAGGACCGAACGGGCCAGCGGTTCCGGATCGGGGTAGCCCGCCGCGGCCAACCGGCCCGCCAGGGCTTGCACCAGGCGGCGCATTCCCGTGGCGTAAGCCTGACGGCAGCCCTCGGACTGGCGCGGCAGATCGGACGCCAACGCGACCAACGGGCAACCGTGCGCCCGCGCCTCGCAATGGGCGGGCGACAGGTAGCCGTCCACGTAAGCGGCAAGGCCTTCGGCCGGCGTGCGCCCATCCAGGCGTTTTTCGGCGCGCGCCAGGGCCTCGTCGAACATGTGGTGGATCGAGGCTTCGACCAGCGCCGCCTTGGAATCAAAATGCGCGTAGAAGCCGCCATGCGTCATGCCCGCCTGACGCATCACCGCCGCCACGCCGACCCGGTCGGGCCCCTCGGCGCGCACTGCGTCAGCGGCCGTTTTCAGAATGCGAATCCGAGTTTCCCGCTTGTGTCCGTTGTCGTAGCGCACGGCCAGCCCACCATTAAATGATGATCGTCATATTAATATGATGAGCATCATGCCACAAATACGACCCGCCCCGTTCAGGGAAAAAGATGGTGCGCCAGATGGTCGATGAACACCCGCAGCTTTGGCGACGCATGGCGGCTGGCGGGCCACAATGCCCACATCGTGCCGTTGCCGCGCGTGCGCTCATCCATCACGATCTGCAATTGGCCGGCGGCCAGTTCACGGCGGATCGTGAAATCCGGCAGGCAGACAATGCCCTGCCCGCTCACCGCTAGCGATATCCGCATTTCGACGCTGTTGCAGACGAGCGTCAGCGGCAAATCGGGCGATTGCGCCTCGGGACCTGCCTTCAGCGGCCATTTCTCAAGCCGGCCCGTGGCCGGATAGCGATAGTGCAGGCACGCGTGGCGTTGCAGATCGACCGCGCGCTTGGGCGCGCCATGCTGGCGCAGGTAATCGGGCGAGGCGGCCAGCACGCGCCGGAACGATCCCAGCCGACGGCGCTTCAGGCCGGAATCGTCCATGTCGCCGGTACGGACCACGGCGTCGTAGCCTTCGCCAATCACGTCCACCATGCGGTCGGTGAACTCCAGGTCCAGCTCCACGTCCGGGTACTGGCGCATGAAGCTGGCGACGGTGGTTTCGAATAGCCCGCTGTAGCGCGGCAGGCTGACCCGCAGCTTGCCCCGGGGCGCGTCGGCAGCTTCAGACAGTTCCAGCTCGGCCGCTTCGACTTCGCACAGAATGCGGCGGCAGCGTTCCAGGAATTTCTCGCCCTCGGGCGTCAGTGCGATATGGCGCGTGCTGCGATGAAACAACCGCACCTTCAGGCGCTCTTCCATGCGCGCCACGCTTTTGCCTACCGCGGATGGGGACACCCCCAGCACGCGGCCCGCCTCTGAAAAGCTGCGTGTTTCCGCCACCAGCACAAAGATGCCGATGCCTCCCAGGCTATCCATTCCCTCACCCCCACTACGGACATTTATGTCCTGAATATTCGGAATCCTAGCCTATTTTTCTTTTATGCAAGGCCCCATAAGCTTGCCGTCACCCTTCGCCGCCCGCAATCCCGCCGGGCGGCGTCCTTGTTTCAATCGGCACGCCCATGCATCTATCCCCACCCCCCGCCACCGGCCATCGCTGGCTGCAACTACTGTCCGCTTGCCTCACCGCCCTGCTTATTCCGCTGTGCTTCACCGGCCCCGCCGTGGTCCTGCCCTCGATCAGCCAGGCGCTGGGCGGCACGCCGGTGGAACTGAACTGGATCCTCAACGGCTACATCCTGGCGTATGGCAGCGTCATCATGGTGTCGGGCAGTTTGACCGACCTCTACGGCCCGCGCCGGATCTGGCTGCTGGGCCTGACCGGGTTCTGCGCCGCCACTTTCGCCATTCCTTATATGCCCACCGCGGGCTGGATCGACTTGCTACGCCTGATGCAAGGCATGGGCGGCGCGGCCGCATTCGCCGCCGCGATGTCGTCGCTGGCCCCGCTGTTCCACGGCGTGGCGCGCACCCGCGCCTTCAGCCTGCTGGGCACCACGTTCGGCATCGGGCTGTCGTTCGGGCCGCTGCTATCCGGCTGGCTGGTGCAGGCCGCCAGCTGGGAATGGGTATTCCTGGCAACCGGCGGCGTGGGCGTGTTGGGCGCCATCATGGTGGCCATCAGCGTGCGCCCGACGGCGGGCGCGGCCCAAGGCCGGCTGGACTGGCCCGGCGCCATTAGCTTCACCGGCGCGCTGGGGCTGTTCACCTACGGCATCCTGCTGGCGCCCGAAGCCGGATGGTCCGACGCGCACGTCATCGGCGCCCTGCTGGCGTCCGCCGTGCTGTCCGTGGCCTTCGTGCGCGTGGAGCGCCGCGCCGTCCGGCCCATGCTGGACCTGACCCTGTTCCGTGACGCGCGTTTCGTGGGCGTGCAGGTGCTGGCCGCATCGCCCGCCTTTCTGTTCATTGTGCTGATCGCCATGTTGCCTGGGCGTTTCATCGGCATCGACGGCTATAGCGCACTTGCCGCCGGCCAGCTGATGATCGGCCTGGCCGCGCCCCTGCTGGTGGTGCCGTTCCTGGCCGCATTGCTGACGCGCTGGTTCAACCCCGGCGTCCTGTCCGCCATCGGCTTGCTGGCGGTGGCGGCTGGCCTGGTCTGGCTGGCCGACGTCATGGCCACGGGCGCCACCGGCCTGTGGTTGCCGATGGGCCTGATCGGCGTCGGCATCGGCGTGCCATGGGGGTTGATGGACGCCATGGCCGTCAGCGTAGTGGCACCGCGCAATGTCGGCATGGCGACTGGCATCTTCAACACGGTGCGGGTGTCGGCGGACGGCATCGCCATCGCCGTCGTCAGCGCGCTACTGGCCTTGCTGATCCAGGCCCCCTTGACGGCCGCGCTGCCCGCCGCGACCGACGGCAAGGCCATCCTGATGGCCGCCAACCGCGCGGCGCTGGGTCAGCTGCACGAGGCCGCGGCCTTGTTGCCCGGCGCCACCGCGCTGCTGCAGCAAAGCTACGACGACGCCTTTCGCCACGTGCTGCATGCCTTGGCTGGCATCGCGGTGCTGACGGCGCTGGCCGTCTATGCGCTGCTGGGCAGGCGCCGCCCGGCCGCCAACGGCGATCGCGTGGCGGCGGTGCAATAGCCAGTTCAGTCCACCCGCCACCAACGGGGCAGCAGGCCCCGTACTTTGGCCCGGCGATAGCGGTCGTCGATCAGGTGGACCGTGCCCACATCGTGCTCGGTGCGGATCACCCGGCCGGCCGCCTGCACTACCTTCTGCAGGCCCGGATACAGGTAGGTGTAGTCGTAGCCGTTCTCTTCGCCATAGCGCAAGTCCATGGCCCGCTTCATGTTTTCGTTCACGGGGTTCACTTGCGGTAACCCCAGCGTGGCGATGAAAGCGCCGATCAATCGCTTGCCCGGCAAATCCACCCCTTCCGAAAAAGCGCCGCCCAGCACCGCGAAACCCACGCCCTGGCCGGTTTCGGTGAACCGGGCCAGGAACGCCGCGCGGCTGGGCTCGTCCATGCCCGGCGTCTGCAACCAGATCGGCACCGACGGATGGCGTTCGCGCATCAGGTCGGACACCTGGCGCAAGTAGTCGAAGCTGCTTAAAAACCCCAGATAGTTGCCGGGCCGGTCGGCGTACTGCGTGGCGATCAGGTCAACGATGGGCGCCAGCGACCGTTCGCGGTCGCGATAGCGCGTGGAGACATTGCCCACCACCCGCACCGCCAGTTGCTCGGCTTGAAACGGCGCCGCCACGTCGATCCATGGCGTGTCTTGCGGCAGCCCCAGCGTGTCGCGGTAGAACTGCTGCGGGCTTAGCGTGCCCGAAAACAGCACGGTCGCGTGCGCCGCCGCATAGCGTGCCGCCAGGTATGACGCGGGAATCACGTTGCGCACGCATAACGTGGACGGCCGTGTCTTGGCGCTGGCGCCGCCCACGTCCGACAACGTCACATCGAACAGCGCATGCGAGCCGAACTGTTCGGCCAGCCGCATGAACTGCAGCGCTTCGAAGTAAAACGTCAACACCGGATCGTCCTGCGGCAACGGTGACTCGGCCATGTGCTCCATGATCGCGCCCACCGCCTTCTGCACGGCGGCCAGCACACCCGGCGCCACCATGTCATAGGCTTGATACCGTTCAGCCTGCTTCTTGTTCAGCGCGTTCCATGAGCGTTGCAACCCATCCAGCGGCTTCTTCAGCGCCTTGGGCGCGGCATAACGCGCCGCCGACAATGACGCCTGGTCAAGCTCACCCGTATACATGCGGCGCGCCCGGTCCACCAGATTGTGGGCTTCGTCCACCAGCACCGCCACTTTCCACTGGTAGGCCTGCGTCATGGCGTACAGCATCGCCGTGGCGTCGTAGTAGTAGTTGTAGTCGCCCACCACCACGTCGCTCCAGCGGATCAGCTCCTGCGACAGATAATACGGACACACCTGATGCGCACGAGCCGTGGCGCGCACCGTGGGCGCATCCAGCCGGACATGTTGCAGCGCCGCCTCGCGCGCTTGCGGCAGGCGGTCGTAAAAGCCTTGCGCCAAGGGGCAGGAATCTCCGTGGCACGCCAAGTCCGGGTGCTCGCAGGTCTTGTCGCGGGCCTGCAGGTCTAGCACCCGCAGCCCCGGCGCCGCAGGTTGCGCATTGACGGTATCCAGCGCGTCCATCGCCAGCCCGCGTCCCGACCCTTTCGCCGCCAGGAAGAAGACCTTGTCCAGGCCTGTTCCCGGGCTGGCCTTGAGCAGCGGAAAGATCGTGCCCAGCGTCTTGCCGATACCGGTCGGCGCCTGGGCCATCAGGCAGCGGCCATCGCGCGCCGTGCGGTACACGGCCACCGCCAGATCGCGTTGCCCCGCGCGGAATTCCCCGTGCGGAAACGCCAGTTTCTCCAGCGCCGCATCGCGTGATTGGCGATGCGCAAGCTCGGTCTTGGCCCAATTCAGGAAACGGTCGCATTGCTCCGCGAAAAAAGCAGCCAGCGCCGGCGCCTCGTGCGTTTCCACCAGCACCGTTTCTTCTTCGGTGACCACATTGAAATACACCAGGGCCACGCGCACCTGAGCCAACCCGCGCGACTGGCACAGCAGATGGCCATAGACGCGCGCCTGCGCCCAGTGCACCACGCGGTGATTCTCGCGCACGCTGTCCAGTTGGCCTCGATACGTCTTGACCTCTTCCAGTTGATTGGCCACCGGGTCGTAGCCGTCGGCCCGCCCCCGTACCAGCAGGTTTTCATGCTGGCCGGAGAGGGCGACTTCGGTCTCGTAATCGGGGCCGCGCCGACTCGTCACCACGGCATGGCCCGCCATGCCCTCCAGGCCAGTCGGCGCAGGCGTGAAGCGCAGATCCAGATCGCCCGCCCGCGCCGTGAATTCACATAGCGCGCGCACCGCCACGGCGTAGCTCATGCCCCCTCCTCCCGCCAGCTGACATGGCAGACGCGCACCGGCATCCCGTGCGACACGCAATACTGCAACCAGCGGATCTGGTTGTCCTGCAGCTTGTCGCCGGGCCCTTTGACCTCGACCAGTTCATAGCGGCGCTCTGCCGGCCAAAAACGAATCAGGTCCGGAAAACCGGACCGGTTGGTCTTGACGTCCCGCAAGAGCCGCGCAAAGTACAGCTTCAGATGCGCGGCGGGCAGGCAATCCAGCGCTTGGGCCAACAGCGTGCCCGACAGTGCGCCCCAGAACACGAACGGCGACTGCACGCCCGATTTTTCGGCATAGCGCCGCAGGATCACATCGCGATAGGCCGGGGTATCCAACTGCGCCAGGCAGTCCGTGAACAGGGCCTTGCGGCGCTCGTGGAAATCCGGCGCGTCCAGGTCGGCGGGGCCACGCTGAAAGGGATGAAAGAATGCCCCGGGCAACGGCGCAAAGACTGCGGGCCAGCACAGCAGACCGAACAGCGAATTGATCAGCGCATTTTCCACGTAGTGCACCGGCGCATCGTCCTGATGCAGATGATCGCGGGTGACGTATTCCACGGCGGTCGGCGCTGGGGGTCGCGGCAAGGTCAGATCCGTGCGCAGCAAAGCGGGCGCTGCCGTCCGCGCGGGCGCGCCCCGCCCCGCCCCCCGATACAAGCGCGGCAGCATGCGCGCCAAACGCTGGCTTTCTTCCTCGCTTTCCGGGGCGGCTTGCGCCTGCAAGGCCAACGCCAGGGCCTCGTCAAAGCGCGCCATGCGTTCATACACGCGGATGCGGCGATGCCGCGCGCCCGGGTACCCGCAGCGTTCATAGACCCGTTGCGCCGCCGGCCAGTCCTGGGCCCGCTCGCACGCCTGCCCGATCCGCAGCAGCACCTTGGCGCGGCGCTTTTCCAGCCAGGGGTTCTGGCTGGCGCAACCGTCCACCGCCTGCAGCAAGGCGTCAAGTTCGGCGCCGTCGTCCAGCGCCGCGCGGCAGGCATGCAAGGCCAGATAGCGGTCCACGTCGGCACGCGTCTGGAACGCCCGCGACGACGCCTCGAACGGCACGGTTTCGTACTGGAACACGCCCAGGTCGGACAGCACGAATTCGGACCAATCCTGGTGGAGATTACCGAAGAACATCAGGCGGAAGCGTTCGCAAAGATCGCCCACCCGCACGCGCCAGACCGGTTCTTCGGCGTCGGGATTCCAGGCGGCATAAGGCCGGCCCGCTTCAGAGTGCGGGCCACCCAGCCAGGCACGCACGGCTTCCAGCAGCTCTGCCTTGCGCGCCGCAGGCTTGATCGGCGCACTGGCGAACATGCGGCAAAGCTCGGGCTTGGTATAGAGGCCGAACAGCTCGTCCAGCGTCATCGGCGCATCGGCGTCCAGCCACCCCAACGCCCGCAACGGCGCGGCGGCCTCCGACGTGCTGGGGATTTCTTCGTAGACCAGCCGGCTGGCGCGGAACCACGGCCCGCGCCGCATCAACATGCGCACCAGCAGCGCCTGGGACGCCTGCGGCAAGGCGTGGAAGTCATCCAGGAAACGGCGTTCGTCCGCGTCCAGCAGGTCGGCGTAGCGATCGCAGACCCACGCAAGCGCGCGCTGGAAATTGTGCAGGTAGTAGTAACGGTGCGGGGGGAACATCGGCCGGCCGGATAACTGGGGTTTTATCCAGTAATCATAGCAGGCTGCCGCGTCCGGCGCCCGTCTACGATTGATCCAAATCGACGATACGCCGCAATGAAAAGTGCCCGCTATCAGGTCTTTGGTGTGGATCCGCCGCGATGCGAAAGGGCTTACGGGGAAAAGGGTTAAGCCCGATTCGCCCTTCCGCGCGCGCTCGTCGCTTCTCTCCGTCCAGGCGCCACATAGGCGGTTCGCGTCAAGGCCCTGTTCATGGCGAAGACGATGCCCAACAACGAGACCGCGAGAATTCCGATAACGATCCATGCAAAGGACGCCACGCCTGAACGATCAAGCAGAATTCCGCCAACAACGCCGCCGCTGGCCACCGCGGTGTTCCAGCCCGTGGTGTACATGGATTGCGCCACGTCAACCGACTCGCCGGCAAAGCGAGACAAGGCTTTGGTGGAAGTGATCGAAGAGGGTTTCGACGCTGTGATCCGTACTGGGGAACCCGGCGATTCCCGATTGATGGCGCGGGTACTCGGCACCTACCGAAGGGTCATCGTCGGAGCTCCCGACTATTTCCAGCGGGCCGGACTCCCCCAGCACCCTGAAGACTTGGCCGGCCACGCCTGCCTGCTGTACCGGTATCCCACCACTGGCAAAACGGATGTATGGCCTTTGAGCACGGACGGACAGCCCCTTGCCCTGGATCTCTCAGCGAGCATGGTGACGAATTCTCTGGACCCGCAAATCTGCTTTGCCGAACAAGGTCTGGGTATTGCCTGTGTCCCTGACATCGCCGTGCGTCATCAAATCGACGAAGGCAAACTGATCACTGTGCTGGACCACTACAACCAAGACCGCACCACATTCCGAATCTTGTGGCCATCCAGCCGACATCTGTCGCCCAAGATCAGGGTGTTCGTGGACTTCATCGTGCAGAATTTGTTTCCGCTTTGACTGCGAGAATTGCACGATATAAAGACCGTTGTGCATCATCAAGCATCGCCTAGCGTCCGCTGGCGAGCGTGACGCTGCGCCGGTAGATGCCGGCCGCGTGCTGCCCGCCTGACACGAACCGATGGTGAAATGAAAAACGGCGCCGGAAAGCCTGGGCTTTCCGGCGCCGCCGTCGTGCGGGACCGTGCGCGAAAAGCGACTGGCGCTATCGCACCGGTTGCGGGGCTGCCCCCACGTCCTTGCGCACCTTGGCCACATCCGACGCGCTGACCGCCGCGCCCTTGTTGCCCCAGCTGGATCGCACGAAAGTCACCACATCCGCGACTTCCTTGTCGGTCATGCGCCAGTCGAAGCCCGGCATCGCGTAGGCAGTCGGCGCCGCCGTCGTGCCCGGCATTTGCGCCCCCTTCAGCACGATGTGGATCAGCGAAGCGGGATCGGCGGAGTTCACCGTCGAGCTCAGCGCCAATTGCGGGAACGTCTCCGTGTAGCCCTTGCCGGTGCTGCGGTGGCAGGCGGCGCAGTTGTTCAGGAACGCCATCGCGCCATCGCTCTTGTCGCGGCCAGTGCGCAACGCTTGCGCCACGGACTCGTCATAGGCCAGCGGCTTGGCCGCGTCCTTGTTGACCGGCGGCAAGCTCTTCAAATACACCGCAATGGCGTTCAGATCGGCGTCGGACAAGTGTTGCGTGCTGTCCTCGACCACTTGCGCCATGCCGCCGAACGCGGCCGAATGGCCGTTGCGGCCCGACTTCAGGAACACGGCGATGTCCTCCTTCGTCCAGCTTCCCAGCCCGTCGGTGACGTCGCCACGCAGGTTCTTGGCCAACCAGCCTTCGACCACGCCCCCCGACAGGAAGGCCGAACCGTCGGCGTCGCTCAGCGCCTTTTCCTGCAAGGCAAAGCCGCGCGGCGTATGGCAGGTGCTGCAATGGCCCAGGCCTTCGACCAGGTACTGGCCACGCAACAGCGCTGCGCGGTCGGCGCCCTGCAAATCGCTGGCGGCCGGACCGTTGACGACGTCCGGCGCGAACATCCAGCGCCACACGGTCAACGGCCAGCGCATCGACATGGGCCAGGAAATGTCCGTGTCCTTGTTCTCCTGCTTGACGGGTTCCACGCCATGCATGAAATAGGCATACAGCGCCTTCACGTCATCAGGCGTGACCTTGGCATACGCCGTGTAAGGCATGGCCGGATACAACGAGTGCCCGTCGCGTGCCTTGCCGTGGCGCACAGCCAGGTCGAAGTCTTCGTAGGTGTAATTGCCGATGCCCGTCTCTTTGTCGGGCGTGATATTGGTTGAATAGATCGTGCCCAACGGCGACTCGATGCCCAATCCGCCGGCGAAGGGCTTGCCGCCCTTGGCCGTGTGGCAGGCAATGCAGTCGCCCGCGCGCGACAGGTATTCGCCCTGCTTGATCATCTGCGCATCGGCCGCGGCCGGTGTGCCGTCGGCGGCGAACGCAGCGCTGGCCACCAAGGCCGAGAAGGCCGCAACAATGGTTTGCTTCAACATTGTGCCGTCTCCTTAAGCCTGGACCAGCGGGCCGGGGTTCTTCAGATACTGGTCACGAATCGCCTGCGCGGCCCAGAAGGCCAAGGCGCCCACCAGCCCCGTCGGGTTGTAGCCCATGTTCTGCGGGAACACGCAGGCGCCCATCACGAACACGTTAGGCACATCCCAGCTTTGCAGATACTTGTTGACCACGCTTTCCTTGGGGTTCGAGCCCATGATCGCGCCGCCGGTGTTGTGCGTGCTCTGGTAGACCCGCGTGTCATAACGCGCGCCCTTCTTGCGCACCGCCACGAAGTGCTTCTCGGGGTTCATGGCCTTCGCCACGGTCTCCATGCGCTTGCCCATGTAGCCCAGCATGTCGAACTCGTTGTCGTGCCAGTCGAACGTCATGCGCAGCAACGGCTGGCCATAGGCGTCTTTGTACGTCGGGTCCAGCGACAGATAGGCGTCGCGGTACGACATCACCGAACCGGAAATGCCGATGGTCATGAAGCGCTGGTACGCGTCCTGCACGCCGGCCTTCCACGCGGTGCCCCAAGTGGGCGTGCCCGGCGTCGTGGGCGTCTGCTTGATCGGGCGGCCGCCATAGCGCACGTGACGGATGCTGGCGCCGCCCACGAAACCCAGCGGGCCGTGGTCGAACTGATCGCCGTTCAAGTCGTCCATGCCCACGCCGCCCGCGCCGGTGCCCACGAAGGGGTTCAGCTGGGTGCCCTTGGGCAACAGCACGTTCACCGCGCCGTTCATCTGGTACGCGTAGTTCTTGCCGACCACGCCTTCGTTGGTCTTCGGGTCATACGGCTTGCCGATGCCCGACAGCAGCAGCAGGCGCACGTTGTGCATCTGATAGGCCGACAGAATCACCAGATCGGCCGGCTGATCGATCTCGCGGCCCTCGGCGTCGATGTACGTCACGCCAACCGCCTTCTTGCCGGTGGAGTCGAGGTTGACCTTGATCACCTGCGAATGCGTGCGCAGCTCGAAGTTCGGCTTCTTCAGCAGCACCGGCAGGATGGTCGTCTGCGGCGACGCCTTCGAGTACATGTAGCACCCGTAGTTTTCACAGAAACCGCAGAAATTGCAGGGTCCCAGACGCACGCCATAAGGATTGGTGTACGGGCCTGACGCATTCGCGGCAGGCGCGGGATACGGATTGAACCCGACCTCGCGCGCGGCCTTCTCGAACAGCTGCGCGCCATAGGTGTTGGGCAGCGCGGGCAACGGGAATTCCTTGCTGCGTTTGCCTTCCAGCGGGTTGCCGCCTTCGACGATCTTGCCGTTCAGGTTGCCCGCCTTGCCGGACGTGCCGCACACGTACTCGAACTTCGAGAAGTACGGTTCCAGTTCGTCGTAGGTCACGCCGAAATCCTGG
Source organism: Achromobacter marplatensis (assembly GCF_049060505.1). Classification (GTDB taxonomy): domain Bacteria; phylum Pseudomonadota; class Gammaproteobacteria; order Burkholderiales; family Burkholderiaceae_B; genus Achromobacter; species Achromobacter marplatensis_A. The sequence goes on along the minus strand of NZ_JBMGRB010000009.1, from coordinate 103,044 downwards.
ATGGTCATGCCTTCCGGGATGAATTTCTTGCCGTAGCGCGTTTCATAGCGCGTGCGCAGTTCCAGCTCTTCCGGCAACACGCGGTAGTGCATGCCGTTCCAATGGAAGCCCGCCCCGCCCACGCCCGTTCCCAGCAGGAACGAGCCATTCTGGCGGTACGGCACGGCCACGTCGTCCACGCCATGGCGGATCGTCACGGTTTCCTTGGACAGGTCCTGGAACAGCTTGCCGCGCACGGAGTACGCCAGCTCATCGACCACCTTGGGATACTCGGCGTCCTTGGGCGTGTCCTGCATGCCGCCGCGTTCCAGCGCCAGCACATGCAGGCCGGCTTCGGTCAGCTCCTGGCCCAGAATCGCGCCCGTCCAGCCGAACCCGACCAGCACGGCATCCACTTTGTCTTTTTTGATCGCCATGATTAACCCTTCTCCCCAGAGATCGACACGGGGCCATAGGGGTACTTCACATTGGGCTGGTCAACCCAGTCCATATAGTCGGCGCGCGCGCCGGGAAAGCCCACCATCTTCCAGCCCACCATGTTCTTGTTGCCGCCGTAGATCGGATCGGCAAAGAACCCTTCCTTGGTGTTGGACAAGAGAAAGCTGAAGAATGTGGTGGCGGGCACGGTGTCCAGCTTGATCTTGCCGCCTTGCAGGTCCTTCAGGATCTGTTCCTGCAGCGGCTTGTCCAGCTCGGCGTACACCTTGCCATGCGTCTTCACGCACCAGGCGTTGCAGGCCTCGATGCCGTGGCGGTAGACCTCGCGCGGATTCTGGTTCAGTTGGTAACCCAGTTCCGGCACCTGGTCCGTATGGAACGGACCGTCCATGTACCAGAGCTTGCCATGGCCGAAAGGCGTTTCCATCTGGCGGTCGATGAACTCGGGCACGCCAGCGGCGATAGCGCCCGGGCCGTACTCGTCGGCGGGGATCAGGTGATCCACGGCCGCCACGATGAACGTCCATTCGGGCTGGGTGAAATAGGTGGGTGCGTAGGGCTTGGCCGCCTGGGCGGTCTTGCCGTCATCGCCGCTGGTACAGGCCGTGGTCAAGCCGCCTACCGCTAACGTCGACGCCGGCACGATGGCCAACGCTTGCAGAAACCGCCGGCGCGGCTTTGCATCTTCTGTCATAGACATCTCCGTGATTACTCCAAGTTGTCCTAGCGCGCTACCGAACATGAAACCTGGAAACACGAACTGCCGAGCTAGTGACAACACGCTCTTTGCTTACAGAAAATTGGACCTGTTCTTGAAAAGGGACGTAAGAAAAGGTGCCGGCATTATGCGCCTTTTCGACCATCTGATCTGCTCTTCTGACCGTATCAGTTCGATTTTCTTGACATGAAAATATCTTTTGCATTAAGGACAATGTAAGAAGCCCGCAAAAGCGGGCTTTTCTGACAAGCGGATTAACGGATTCTGTATATTCCGCGACAGGAACAGCAACGGATCCCACCCATGAACGACAAGACGAAGACCTGGCGCAGTTCGACGACCACGCGCAGCTGGAGCACCACCACGGACCTCACGCCCGAGCAGCGCGTCCACATCGAAGACCTGCTGGACAGCCGGATGGACGGCGTCAGCGTCAGCCAGGAATGGAACTACTCGGGTCTTGAAAACGGCGAAGTCTTCAACGTCCAGATCAAGGACGGCGCGGTCACCGTGAACGGCCGCAAGTACGACAGCCTGGACGAGGTTCCCCGTGCTGATCGCGAACGCATCGATGCGCTGCGCAGCGGCAACGACCTTGGCGGCCTGTGGGATATGCTGAAAAACGCCGGTGTCGACGTCAAAAATCTGGCCGGCGACCTGGCCGACGCCAAAAGCAAGCCGGCCTTCACGATAGAGACCGACGACCCGAACCGGGAAGCCGCCAGCCCAGTGCCTTTCGCCCCCGCGGACGACGCCGTGCGCATGGCGGCTGCCGACCCGTCCTTATCGCCCGGCGCGGTGCGCCCGGGCGGAGGATTGCGCCGCACGCTGCTGATCGGCATCGCCATCGGCCTGGCGTTATGGGTAGCGCAAGCGCTGGGGGTATTTTGAACCTGGCCGCGCCTACGTCGTGGTCTGGACGTGCAGCCGGCTAGACTTGCATCGGTGCAACGCGCGGTAGTGCTCCAGCGGCCGCCCATTCGATCCGTAGGCGATGGACTCGATGCGCAGCAGCGGTTCCGTGCTGGCCATGCCTAACAATTCGCACGTTGGCGCGTCTGGGGCCACCGCATCGATCCAACGCTCCGCCCGCACGATGCGCAATCCGTATTGCCGGCGCAGCACGTCATACAGCGAACGGTTCTCTAGCCGCGTGCGGTGCAGGCCGGGCGCCAGATCCGCGGGCACGGCGGTTTCCACCAGCAACTGCAGTTCGCCGTCCACACTGCGCAGCCGCTTCAGCCCCACCACCATGTCGGTCTCGGCCAGGGCCAAGGCCGAGGCTTCCTGCACGGTGGGCGGGCGCAGCTCTTGCACCAGCACTTGGGTGCGGACCGTGCGGCCCTTGCGCGCCATTTCGTCTGAAAAGCCCAGCACTGTCGATACGAAATCCTCGTCGCGCTCGCGCGCCGACACGAAGGCGCCCTGCCCTCGGATCTTGTAGATCAGGCCATTGCGCACCAGGTCCGCCAGCGCCTCCCTGACCACGATGCGGGAAATGCCGTACTGTTCGCCGAATTCGGCTTCGGTGGGCAGCTTGGCCCCCACCGCTAACTCGCCCTGAAGGATCTTGCCGCGCACCACGTCGCGGAATTGCGTCCAAAGCGGGGCGCTGGCGCTGCGGTCCAGTACGTCTTGGGTCGGAATGGAGCTGCTCATGTCGTGATAAGGCTAGAAGTCGAATCAATATCTACAAAATGCCGGTCGCGCAGGATAGCGGCGCAAGCCCGCCATTCGTCGCGCCGGCGCATGTCTGTCCAGCCCAGCGCCGCCGCGGCCAGATCCGCCAATTCGGCCAGCAAGCCGTCGGTCACGCGTCCGCGTATTGCCAGCAAAGTCCGGCGGATCACCAGATCCGCCAGATGCTGCACGCCGGTCTCTTGGCACAGCGTGCGGACCTCGGCTTCGGAATAGTCCGGCGCATGGCGCAGCGGAACATCGCCCGCACCGGCAAAGGACTGCGCCAGCGCGTCCGCGCGCGAACCGTAGCGGGCAACGAGTCCGTCGATGCGCTCGCGCGGCAAGCCGGACCGGTGTTGAATCCTGTCGATCAGTTGTTCCCTGGCCTGCCCCTCCGCAGGCATGTCCGCGCCGCCGCCGATGGCCAGCGTCTCGGTCAGGCGCAGGCGCGGCCGGCCCAGTTGCGTCAGCACCTGGTTCGCGGCCATTTCCGCCAGCGAACGAAATGTGGTCCATTTTCCACCCACCAGACACACCAGCGGCACCTTGCGCACGGCGTTCGGCGGGTCGACCACCACGGCGTGATCGCGCGAGATCTGGCCAGGCTTGTCCGCATCGGAGTACGCCAGCGGACGCACGCCGACGTAAGTGTAGACCACGTCCTCGCGCGCGAAACGCAGCCGCGGAAAGACCTCGCCCAGCACGTCCAGCAGATAGTCGATCTCGGCGGGATCGGTTGCCGCCTGATCAGGATCGTCGACGGGAATGTCGGTAGAACCCACCAGCACGCGATCCATGAAGGGATACACGATGCAGACGCGGCCGTCCGACGCTTCGAAATACACCATGCGCCCGCCCAACGCCGAACGCAGCGCAGGATGGTCCAGGATCAGGTGCGACCCCTTTGTGCCCATAACGCGGGAACCCGCCCCTTCCAGCACGCCCGCCGACCGGTCCAGCCAGGCGCCCGTGGCATTGACTACGGTGTCCGCGGTGACCTCGACGGTTTCCCCGGTGATCTCATCGCGCAGGCTCAGCGTCTTGCCGCGGCAAGCGGTCACATTGCAATAATTGGCGGCCAACGAGGCGGGTTGGTCGGCATGCGCGTCGGACATCAGTTCCAGAATCAACCATTCGGGATGGCTGATCCAGGCGTCGAAATAAGTCGCCGTCCAACCTACCGTATCGCGGAACAACGCACCATCGGCGGCCGAAGCCCGGGCGATGCGATGTTCGGGCATCACGCGCTGGCGCCGCCCCAGGCGGTCATACAGGCGCAGACCCAGCGCCACCACGAACAAACCCCGCGCGCCGGGCGACGCCGCGAACCCCGCAAACCGCAGCATGCTGCCCAGCAAACCGCCGAACCGGCTGGACAGCGGCACCACGGTTTCCAGCGGGCGCACCAGATGCGGCGCGTTGCGCAGCAGCAGATTGCGTTCGCGGGTGGCTTCGGCCACCAGCGCGAACGCGCCGCTTTCCAGGTAGCGCAGACCGCCATGAATCATCCGCGACGGCGCGCTGCTGGCGCCTGCCGCGAAGTCGCCCTTGTCCACGATCAGGCAGTCCACGCCCTGCAGCGACAAATCGCGAAACACGCCCACGCCGTTGATGCCCGCGCCGACGATCACCGTGGAAAAGTGGCGGCCCGCCAACGCCGAGGGGCGCACATAAGGCAAGGCGTCTGTCTTCATGCCGCACGCTCCGCCAATTGTCCGAACACGGGGGTCATATTGCCGATCAGCGTTTCAAATTCCGAATAGAACGCCGCATGGGCCGGCGCAGCCTCGGCGACAGGCGCTTCCGCCACGCAGCGCACCGGCAAGACCTCGTCCGCGCAAGCCCCTTGCGACATCGCCGCATAACCGGCCGCTCCGCGCGCGCCGGTCTCGTCATCGCCGCAACGTTCCACCGGATGCCCCATGAAGTCCGCCAACAAGCGCACCAGCCGCGGATCGCGCGCGCCGCCGCCCAAGGCAGCCACCCGGCCCGGCACGCCCAGGCCACGCGCGGCCAGACGCTTCAGGTGCCAGGCATGCAATGCCGCTACCCCGTCGATCACGGCCCGAGCCATGTGCGCGCGGCCATGATGCCCCTTGAGCCCCACGAATCCCGCCGCGGCCCCGGCCGCCACGCCGCCCCCGTTGATAAATGGCAGGAAACGCAGGCCCTCGGCCCCCAACGGCACCGACATCGCGCTATCCACCACGGCGGCCGCGTCGTCGAACTGCAACGTGCGCGCCAGCCACGCCACGTTCGCCATGGACGATGGGCTGTTCTCAAGATAGAGCCGCGAAGCCGCCGGACCGTGGCGCACGATCGCGCCGACGTCCGGCTTGGGCTCGCGCGCGGGCGCCACCACCGCATTCACGCACCACGTCCCGAAGACGGCAACGGCATGGCCGCTTTTCACGGCGCCCACCGCCGACAGCGAGGCCAGCAGGTCGATCGCGCCCATGGCGACCGGCAGGCCGGCCGGCAATCCGCAGGCCGCCGCGCGCGCGGGCAACAGGTGCCCGATCACGGTTCCCGCGGGAACGATCGGCGGCAACGCGCTTGGCATCAATGCCGCCAACCCGGCGGCCTCGAACGCCAACGCCGACCACGTACCGGCTTCCAGGCTCAGCAAGCCCGCAGTGCTGACGTCGCTGGCGTCGGTCGCGATCTCTCCGCTAAGCAAGAACCCCAGATAGTCCTTGGCAAACAACAGGCGGCGTATCGCGTGGTGCCCGCCGCTTTCCGCATCGAACAGTTCCGCCGCGACCAGGCTGGGCTGGCCCGCCCACGGCCGGCAGCCCACCTCTTGATACAGGGCGTCCCCATGCTGGCGCGCCAGCCGCCGCGCACGGCCCACGGCCCGCTGATCCGTCGACGCCACGGCGCGTTCGGCAAGCAGGCCGCCCCGCTCGTCCAGGGCGTACAGCCCCGCGCCATGCCCGGTGCAGCACAACGCGCGCAACTGGGCCGCACGCGGCCCCAGCTGTTCGGCTACGCCACGCAGCGCCTGCATCAACGCGGCATCGATGGCATCCGCCCGCAACTCGCAGCCCCCGCCAGGCAAATGCTGGTAAGGCATTGCGCTACCCGACGCGGCCAGCGTGGCTCCCGTCCCGGCTTCGAAGGCAACCGCCTTCAAGCCCGTGGACCCCATGTCGATACCCAGGAATATGTCAGCTTTCATGTTATGACATTGTCTACAGATATTTTCGGCAGGATAGCAGTGTTTCCCCTAGTAAAAGAAATAATTCGGCTGCCATATAGTTCAGTCGATGTCATAACAACTAGTTGAGCCAAATCAGGCCCACCACCGGGTATCCACGCCAACAGGCAATGGATCAATGCGAGGAAAAGGAGCGCAACATGAGAAGAGATTTCTTGAAGACCGTAGCCGCTGCGGGCGCCAGCCTGGCAGGAGCCAATGCCTTTGCGCAAAGCGCGCCGGTCTCGCCGGGCACGGGCCTGAAAGGCGCCGCCAACGACGTCTATGTCATGAACGTCATGGTGTCCGGGGTGGAGTACTGGTTCCCGGTGTATGAAATGATGAAGCAGCTTGGCCAAACGCTCGGCGTCAAGACGCGTTACTCGGGCACGCCCGAGTACGACGTCAACAAGCAGTTGGCCTCGTTCGAACAGGAGCTCGCCCGCAAGCCCGCCGGGATCCTGCTGCACCCGATGAACCCTGACCCGTTCATCGAACCCATCAATCGCGCCGCGGCGATGGGCATTCCCGTGGTCACCTTCGCCGCCGACTCGCCCAACTCCAAGCGGGTCTCGTTCGTCACGTCAGACAATGAACGCGAAGGCGCGCAGGCCGCCGATGCGATCGCCGCCGCATTGAACGGCAAAGGCGATTACGCCGTGCTGGAAAATCCCGGGCAAGACAACCATGACCGCCGCATCGCGGCCTTCATCAACCGCATGAAGACCAAGCATCCGGGCATGAAGCTGGTGGGCCGCGCTGCCAGCAACCAGGATCCCAACAAGGCGTATCAGGCCACGTTGAGCCTGGCGCAGGCCAACCCGGGCCTGGCCGCCCTGTTCATGCCCGAAGCCAACTCCGCGCTGGGCGCCGCGCAGGCCAGCATCGAGACCAAGAAGAACATCAAGGTGCTGTGCTGCGACGTGAACGCCAAGATCCTGGACATGATCAAGTCAGGCGAAGTCTTCGGGTCCGTCAATCCGAACCAGGGCGTGCAAGGCTATATGGGCATGATGCTGCTGTTTCTGGCGCGCAACCAGCAACTGATTGATCCCATGAACGACGCCAAGCGCAACGGCACCAACCCGATGGCCGTGCCCTTTCTGGACAACGGCCTGTCCATCGTCAGCAAAGCCAATGCCGACGATTTCTACTGGGACAAGTACCTGGCGCGGCGCGGCACCAAGGGCATCAACGAATGACCGCGCACCCGCCCCTGCTGGAACTGCACGGCATCGCCAAGCGTTTCGGGGCGTCGCGCGCACTGGCCGGCGTGCATTTCTCGCTGCAACGGGGTGAAATCCATGCCCTGTGCGGCGAGAACGGCGCCGGCAAGTCGACGCTGATGAAAATCATCGACGGCATCCACGCGCCGGACGAAGGCGAAATCCGCTTGAATGGCGAGCGCGTGGTCATCGACGGCCCCGCCCACGCCATGCGGCTGGGCATCGGCCTGGTCCACCAGGAAATCGCGCTGTGCGGCGACGCCACGGTCGCCGAGAACATCTTCATGCCCGAGATCGCCGCCCGGCCCCGCGCCTGGATGGACTTCGCCAGCTTGAACAGGCGCGCGGCCCAGGCGCTGGCGCGGCTGGGCCAGCAGATCGACCCCGGCCTGCGCGTGGACGATCTTGGCATCTCCAGCCAGCAACTGGTTGAAATCGCCAAGGCGCTGACCCTGGATTGCAAAGTCCTGATCCTGGACGAACCCACGGCGGCGCTGACCGAGGTTGAATCGGCCGCCCTCTTCCGCGTGCTGCACGACCTGAAAGCGCAAGGCATCGGCATCATCTACATCAGCCACCGTATGGCCGAGATTTTCCAGCACTGCGACCGCGTCACCGTCCTGCGGGACGGCCACGACGTGCTGTGCGCCCCGCTTTCCAGCCTGACGCCCGATGCGCTGGTGCGCGGCATGGTCGGACGCGACCTGGGCTGCTACTACCCGCCGAAACAGGCGGCGGGCGAAGACGCCGCCCCCTTGCTGGAGGTCGACGACATCGCCGACGGCCTCTGTGTGCACGGCGTGTCTTTCACGCTTAAGCGCGGCGAAATCCTGGGCATCTCCGGTCTCATGGGCGCGGGGCGCAGCGAACTGGCCGAGACCGTGTGCGGTCTGCGGCGCGCGCGCCGCGGCGCGGTGCGGCTGCGCGGCCAACCCTTGCGGATACGCCGCTATGGCGACGCCCTGCGCCACGGCATCGCCTACCTCAGCGAAGACCGCAAGGCCGCCGGACTATTCTTGGAACTGCCCATCGAGCAGAACATATCGTCCATGGCGCTCGCCCGCATCAGTTCGCGCTTCGGCCTGCTGCGTCGGCGCGCGGAACGGCGTCTGGCCACCGAGCTGGGCGCCCGGCTCAAACTCAAGTCCAACGGCGTGGCCATCGACGCCGCCAGCCTGTCGGGGGGCAATCAGCAGAAGGTAGCGATCGCCAAGCTGCTGGCGACGCATCCCGCCGTGCTGCTGATGGACGAACCCACACGCGGCGTGGACGTCGGCGCCAAATCCGAGATCCACCACATCTTGCGCGACTTGGCGAGCCAGGGCGTGGGCGTAATCGTGATCTCGTCCGAACTGCCGGAAATCATCGGCCTGTGCGACCGCGCGCTGGTGATCCGGGACGGCCGGCTGGCCGGCGAACTGGCCGCCAGCGAAATGACCGAAGAACGGTTGCTGAGACTGGCTTCCGGCCTCAGCGCCCAGGAGACGATCTGATGTCCGAACTCAAACCTTCCTCCACGGCCGGCGCCGTCCTGGTATCCGACGGCGGCCTGGCCGCCGCGCGCCCCGCCGCCGGGCTCCCGTTGCGGCACCGGCTGGCCAGCATGCGCGAGGCCGGCCTGCTACTGATTATCGCGTTGCTTGCCATCGGCATGAGCTTCGCGTCACCCCATTTCCTGACCTGGGAGAACATCCGCGCGATGTTGCTGTCGTTCTCCATCGAAGGCATCGTCGTGGTCGGCATGACGCTGCTGGTGATCGTGGGCGGCATCGACCTTTCCGTGGGCTCGGTCGTCTGCATGGCCATGGTGATCACCGGCAAGCTGTTCCTGATGGGCGTCGACCCGTGGACCGCCAGCCTGGCGGCCATCGCGGCAAGCGGCGTCGTGGGTGCACTGATCGGCCTGTGCGTGACGCGCATCGGGCTAAGCCATTTCATCGCGTCGCTGGCTTTCATGGTGATCGTGCGCGGCTTGTCGCTGGCCATCACGCAAGGCACGCCGCAGTCGCTGTTCTCGCTGCCCGCGCAGTTCAAGTTCATCGGCCAGGGCATCATCGGCGGCATCCCCGCGGTCATCCTGATCTTCACCGCCATCGTCATCGTCAGCGACTTCGCCTTGCGCCGTGCCGCGCTGCTGCGCAAAGTGTTCTACACCGGCAGTAACGAAAAGGCCGCGCTGTACTCCGGCATCCGCACCGGCCGCGTGAAGTTCTGGGTCACCGTGCTGTGTTCGACACTGGCGGGGCTGGCGGGCGTGGTCTACACCGCCCGCTTCGGTGCCGCCACGCCCACCTTCGGCATGGGCATGGAACTGAACGTGATCGCCGCCGTGGTGATCGGCGGCGCCAGCCTGAAGGGCGGCTCCGGCACGGTCCTGGGCGCCGTATTGGGGCTGGCCCTGCTGTCCGTCGTAACCAGTTCCCTGATCCTGCTGGATGTCTCGCCGTACTGGCAAGACGTCGTCAAAGGCCTGATCCTGCTGGCCGCCGTCACCGTCGACCATCTTATGAACGTCAAGAAAGGACACCGATGAACATCACAACGCTGGGCGCATCCGGCATCGAATGCGAAACCGTCGGCCTGGGCACTTGGGCCATGGGGGGATGGATGTGGGGCGGCGGCGACGATGCGGCGGCTACCGACGCCATCCGCGCGTCCGTGGATGCCGGCGTGCGCCTGATCGACACCGCGCCCGCCTACGGCCTGGGACACGCCGAACGCCTGGTCGGCACGGCCCTGCAAGGACGCCGGCATCAGGCCGTCATCGCCACCAAGTGCGGGTTGGTATGGCACACGCAACAGGGCGCCCACTTCTTCGACGAAGACGGCAAACCGGTGCACCGCCACCTGGGCCGCGCGTCTATCTTCCATGAAGTGGAACAGAGCCTGGCCCGCCTGCAGACCGACTACATCGACCTCTACATCACCCATTGGCAGGACAGCGGCACACCCGTCGAGGAAACGATGGGCGCGCTGCTGGACCTGAAGCGCCAGGGCAAGATCCGCGCCATCGGCATCAGCAACGCCACGCCCGAAACGCTGGCTGAATACCTGCGCCACGGCCCGGTGGACGCCATCCAGGAACGCTACAGCCTGATCGATCGCGACATCGAATCCACGCTGTTGCCGCTGTGCCGCGAACACGGCGTGGCCTCGTTGGGCTATTCGTCGTTGGCGCTTGGCCTGCTGGCCGGCCCGATCGACCCCAGCCGGCAGTTCACAGGCGACGACCAGCGCGCCGGCAACCCGCGTTTCTCCGCCGACAACCGCGCGCGTCTGAAGGCCTTCTTCGACGCATTGGCGCCCTTGCGGCAACGCCTGGATTGCTCTTACGCGCAACTGATGATCGCCTGGACCACCCGCCAGGGCGGCGTCAGCACCGCCTTGTGCGGCGCCCGCACGCCGGCGCAGGCGATCCAGAACGCCAGCGCCGCCCGCCTCACGCTGGACCCGACCGCCCTCGCCGCCATCGACACGGCGGCCGCCCTCCATCTTGAAACGCTGGACTGAAGGACACAAGGAAACCTCCTCATGACGCATAACAAAGAAGCGCGCCTGAACCGCCTGCTGACCGTCGGGCGCTGCCTGGACATCGCCGTCGACCATGGCGTCTGCAACGAACCGGGATTCCTGGACGGCCTGGAAGACATGCCGGCCGTCATGGATCAATTGGTTGCGGCGCGCCCCGACGCCATCCAGCTCAATTACGGCCAGGCGGGCCTGCTGCAACAACGTCCGGGGCGCGACAAACCCGCGTTAGTCATGCGCCTGGACATGGGCAACCCTTACAACGCCACCACGCACCGCGTCATGTGGGCCGTACTGCAGAACACACAAGATCCCGTGCTGCCCGCCGTGCAGATGGACGCCGCCTGCGTCGTCGTCAACCTATTCATGCTGCCCGACGAGCCCGACCTTTTCCGCCAATGCGTGTCGAACATCGCACGCGTGCGCGCCGACTGCGACCGTTATGGCATGCCGCTGATGATCGAACCCCTGGTCATGGCGCCCCACTCCGCCGGCGGCGGCTACATGGTGGACGGCGACGCCGAGAAAATCGTGACGCTGGTCCGTCTGGCCCGCGAAATGGGCGCCGACATCATCAAGGCCGACCCCACCACCGAAACCCGGGATTTCCACCGCGTGGTGCAGGCCGCGCGCTGCCCGGTCTTGGTACGGGGAGGCGGCCGCGAAGACCTGCAACGCGTGTTGGGGCGATCGTGGGAACTGCTGGACCAAGGCGCGGTGGGCCTCGTGTACGGACGCAACGTCTACCAGCACGCCTCCCCGTCGGCAGTCGTGCGCGCACTGATGGCGATGATCCACCAGGGCGCCAGCGCGCGCGAAGCATGGCAGCAATACGAAAGCGGATCCAGCCGCGGGTAACGCCACACGTTGGCCCAGCCTGATTATCATGTCGAAGCTCGCTCCTGAGCCGCCATGTGAATCGGTAAGCCAATGGAATCGTCCAACGCAACGGAAAGCCGCAGCATCGCCCTTCCCGCCAAGTGGCGCGAAGACTTCGTCCACGCATCGCTGGAACCGCAATCCATCGGCGAATCCCGCGCGGACGTGTTCCGCGTGCGGCGCCCCAACCAGCCTGATCTTTTTATAAAGTCGGAACTTGCCGGCGCCGTAAGCGAGCTGCCGGACGAGATCAACCGGCTTCGCTGGTTGCAGCAAACCGGCCAACCCGCCCCGCACGTGGTGGACTCCGCGACGGAAAGCGGCCGCCACTGGCTTCTGATGACGGCGCTTCGCGGTACCGACCTGGCCAGCGCCGCCCTGCCTGCCGCGCAAGTCATCGGCGTGTTGGCGGCGGCATTGCGCGACTTGCACCGCCTGCCCATTGCCGCCTGCCCGTTCGACCACCGGCTGGAAGCGCGGATTGCGCAGGCGCAGCGCCACGTCGACGCCGGGCTGGTTGACGAAGCGGATTTCGACGACGAACGGCTGGGGCAATCGGCCAACCAGGTGTTGGCCGAACTGCTATCAAGCCGCCCGTCGACACACGATCTGGTGGTCACGCACGGCGACGCCTGCCTTCCCAACCTCATGGTCGACGGCCATCAGTTCACGGGTTTCATCGATTGCGGCCGCCTGGGCATCGCCGACCGCTTTCAAGACCTGGCGCTGGCGGCGCGAAGCATCGCCCGCAATGTCGGCGAGGAATGGGTGCCCGCCTTTTTCCGCGAATATGGTGTTGCACCCGATGCGCGACGCATCAACTTCTATTGCCTGCTAGACGAGTTCTTCTAATCGATAGGCAGGCTGGAAGGGGCGTGAACGCGGGCTGGGCCAGCCCCGCTGCGTTAATCAGGCGTTTGCAGGCCTATCGCGCCTGCCATGTCTATCGACGTATTTGCCCCATTGCCCAACACATGACGGATCAAATCGGCATCCGTCGTCACGCCCAGTTTTCTCATTGCGCTTCGCTTCTGGGTACTGATCGTCTGCACGCTCCGATGCACCATTTCCGCTATGTTGGTAATGGTGCCGCCCGCGCAGAATAATCGCACGACCTCAGCCTCGCGGGGCGTGAGCCGGCCCTCTCCGCCCATCTGCATATTATTCAGCAGCAGCTCTTTTATTACCGGCGAATAGTACTGCCGCCCGGCATGGACGGACTGCACGGCATTAATCAAATGGCTGGGAGAATCGCATTTACTGACGATCCCCAAGACATTTTGGCGCACCATCGCCCATACCAGTATTGGGCTATCGAACATGGTGTAGATGACAGTGCGCAGCGACGGATAGCACCGTTCCAGATAGGCCACCAACGCCAACCCATCACCGTACTTCCCCCCCGGCATCGAAAAGTCGGAAATCAGCACATCACAAGGGTTTTCATTCAGCAAATCCACCAGACCCGTGGAGTCTGTGGCTTGCCCCACGACCACCAACCCGGGTTTCTCGCTTAGCACCGACACCACACCCAGCGACACCGCAGGGTGATCATCGACAAGCACGACATATATATCGGTTTCAGACGCCAATGCACTTTTCCATATCAAGGGAGGAACCCGCTCGTTCGAATTTATTGTAGACGAGCGCCAGGTTTCGAGAATATTGAGACTCTGCACCCCGACCGCCCACGCTGACCCAAAATAAGACAACTTCAGCACCCGAAATTAGCCGCAAAACGAGCACCCATTGAACACCAGACCCCGAAAAAACGGTTATTCCTCTTGTTCTTTATTAGAAATACCATCCTAGCCAAAAATTAAACGATATTACTTTCGAATAACTACCCACTCAATTTCGTATCTTTCCTAACTCTCTTCGTCCTACAAAAACCTATAGTCACCCTCCGTGACAATCGAAGCATGAGAAATACAGCACGCAATAAATAAGTCGCCGCGCGCGCTGTTTTCGATGCACTCAGTGGTTATCGCACATTTTCAGAACGCGTTCGCGATCGACTCACGGAAACGACCTCACAACAAATAAAGGGCCGCTGCACGCAGCGGGTAGAACGACGTGATATTCCACGACACATGGGCGGCAGTGCGCCGGCGGATTTTCCGTGGGCGTCCCAATACCATTCCGGTATTTTTCACCGCAGCGGGCTTGCGCTGGCGACTGACGCTTGGCCTGTTCATGGCACTGCCTCCGCTAGCCGCTCTTGCCCAAATCCCGGACGCCGGCCGCGCGCTCAGAGAGCTTGAATCTACCCTGCCCGCGTTTACGCCGCCGGCTTCCCAACCCAGCCTGGACGTCGCCGCCCCGCCCTCGCGGCCTTCGGCCACCGGCCAATCTGAAGGCCCCGGCGTGCCCGTCAGCAGATTCCAACTGCGCGGCAACCAGACTTTCGATGATACGGAATTACTGCCTCTGCTTGCGGACCTGCCGGGCACCGAGCAAAGCCTTGATGGCTTGCGCGCCGCCTCCGACCGCATAACCAAGTTCTATCAAGACCATGGCTACCTGCTGGCCCGCGCCTACCTGCCTCCCCAGGACATCATCGACGGCGTCGTGCAGATCGCCATCCAGGAAGGCGTCTACGACGGCGTGACGCTGACCAACCAGACTCGCGTAAGCGACTCAGTCCTACTTCGAGCGCTTTCCCCCTTGCGCCAAGGCGACGCCGTGCATCTAGAGGCGCTGGAGAACCGCCTGATGCTGGTCAATGACATTCCCGGCGTCCAGGCCCAAGGCACGCTGCGCCCCGGCAAGGCGCCCGGTTCGACCGAGCTGCTCATCGATGCCGAGCCCGGCCCGTTGACCGCCGGCAGCCTGGATGTCGACAACTTCGGCGGCTACTACACCGGTGAATTCCGCCTGGCGGGCACGCTGGATGTGAACAGCCCCTTACACCTGGGCGACCAGCTGAATCTGCGCCTGCTTACCAGCGACAAGAAACAACGCTACTACCGTGTGGCCTACCAAGTGCCGGTTGGCGCCAGCCTGACGCGACTGGGCACCAGTGCCTCCAACATGAGCTACCAGCTGGGCCGGGACTTCGATCTGTTGGACGCGCACGGCAAAGCCTCGATCGTGAGTCTATTCGTGCAACAGCCGCTCTTGCGCAGTCGGAACCTCACGCTACAGGCCCAATTGCAGTATGACGACAAAAGCATGCGCGACGCCATGGATTTGTTTGAAATCGTCAACCGCAAGCACGTGGGCCTGTGGACGGCGTCCCTGAACGGCAGTCGAGACGATGGCCTGATGGGCGGCGGCCGCAGCGCGATGTACCTGTCCTATGGCATCGGTTCGCTGCAGCTTCGCGACCCCAACAGCCGCCAAGGCGACCGCCTGTACAGCCGCGCGGCCGGCAGATTCGGCAAGGCCAACATCACCCTGTTGCGCATGCAGAACCTGCCGGGCCCATTCATGCTGTCCGCGCAATTCAACGCCCAACTGGCATCGAAGAATCTGGACAGCTCCGAGAAATTCAGCTTGGGCGGCCCCTTTGGCGTGCGCGCCTTCCCAAACGGCGCCGCCAGCGGCGACGAAGGCTGGCAAGGCAGCCTGGACTTGCGCTACCTGCCCTTTCCCGGCCTGCAGCTTGCCGCCTTCATCGACAAAGGCGCCGTGCGCCTCAACAAACGCCCGTGGGCCAGCGGCCGCAACAGCCAGCAGCTATCCGCCATGGGCGTAAGCCTGATCCAAACCGGTCGGCAACACCAAATCACGCTGACGGCCGCATGGCCGCTGGAACAAAACAACTATCAACAAGAAGGCCCCAAGCGCGAACCACACTTGTGGTTCCAGGCGACCCGGCTCTTCTGACCCCAACGCCACAAGAGTTTTTCAACCCCGCGTCGGCTTACCCCAACGCGATACTTACCAGAAGGCACAATGAACAAGTCCTACACCGTCATATGGAATGAAACCAAGGGATGCTGGATCGTCGCAGGCGAAACCGCCAAGCAACGCGGCAAATCCAGCTGCTCGGGCGTTCGCGCCGGAGCCATGGCCGCCGTCGTGCTCGGGCTGTCGGCATTGATGCCAACAGCCTACGCGTTGCCCACGGGCGGCACGGTTACCCATGGCACCGCGCAGGTCTGGGAAAACGGCGCGGAAACGGTGATCAATCAGAGCACGCCCAAAGCCGTCATCAAATGGGATAGCTTCGGTGTCGACGCAGGCGAACGCGTCACCTTCAACCAGCGGGCCAGCGACATGGCGCTGAACTACGTTTCTGGTGCGTCTCCCACGGCAATCAGCGGCAATCTCTCCGCGCAAGGCAAGATCTTCATCGTCAACCCGCAAGGTGTCGTCTTCAACGCCGGCGCCAACGTGAATGTCGGCGGTCTGGTGGCCTCGACCTTGATGACGGATCCCGCAAGTTTCTACAACAACACCAACGGCGAATTCGTATTTGAAGGAACGACCACAAATAGCGTCTATAACTATGGCGCGCTGATCACCGCCCACAGTGGCGATGTGTTGCTGCTTGGCACCCAAGCCGTCAACACCGGCTCGATCCAAGCCAACGGCGGCACCACCGCCCTGGCTGCTGGCAGCAAAATCACGGTCAGCATGGGCAGTGGCTTGGTCAAACTGGAAATCAACGCCGCCGCTGCCGATGCCTTGGCACGGAACAGCGGCACGATCCGCGCAGACGGCGGACAAGTGCTGCTTAAAGGCAGCAGCAGCAACGCCTCGCCCCTCGCCACCGTAGTCAACAATAGCGGCGTCATCGAAGCCAAGACCCTCAACAATGTGCCTGGCAAAATCGTGCTGGACGGCGGCACACAGGGCATTGTGGAAGTCGCGGGTCGGCTAAGCGCCAACGCCCTGACTTCCTACGGCGATGGCGGCGCCATCGAAGCCTCCGGTGAACACGTTCGCGTCCGCCTGGGCACCAACATCGACACCCGCGCCATCAACGGTTACACCGGCACCTTCAAGCTCACCAGCAGCGACGTCAATGTCGAAAACACGGCGGCCATTTCCGCCCCGACCATTCATGCCGACACGCTGAATCGCAACCTCGTCAACACCAATATCGAACTGGCCAGTTCCGTCGGCGACGTCGTGGTGAACGCACCGGTGAATTGGAACACCGGCAATAGCCTGACGTTGAATGCCCAGCACGGCAGCGGCGGCAAGACCGCTCTGAATGGCGCAGTATCCGCGACCGGCACGGGCGCCACCCTAAACCTGCAGGCCGATGAACGCATCGACATCGGCGACCGGATTATTCTTAGCGGACCGAACTCCCGCATCACGCTGAACACCACGACCGCCGCTACCGGAACAGGAGGTTCCACGGGCAAACCCGCTACCGCAAACTACGTACTGAAGAATCCCAAAGCCAATATCACGCTAAGCGGCGTCGGCGCCACCTTCCTTTCCAATAACATCCTCCACAACATCATCCAGAACCAGGCGGCCCTGCAAGCCGTCAACAACAATCTTTACGGTTTCTACGTCCTGGGAACCGACCTGAAGGGTACGGGAACATTCCAGTCCATCGGCGGCGCCTACGGCACGTTCAATGGCACGTTCGACGGCATGGGCCACTCTTTGACAAAATTCGCCGTCTCTAGCGGCGGCGGCAACGTTGGCTTGTTCTCGTCGTCCGCGGGCCTCATCCGCAACCTGAACCTGGCATCGATGACGGTCACCTCGCCATCTGTCAACATTGCGTCGATGTCCATCGGGGCGCTGGCCGGCTACAACACGGGCCTGATTGACAACGTCAACGTCTCCGCATCTACCGTCAACGGCAACAGTTACCGGTCCAATATCACCGGTGGTCTGGTTGGCATCAACTCAAATGGGACTATCAGCAACTCGTCTTATTCCGGCGCGGTTCGCAGTGGCACATACACGGAGAGCATGGGCGGTTTGGTGGGCGCCAACCTGGGTGGCGCAGGGCTAATTGTCGCCAGCCAATCCAAGGGCACTGTCAGCGGCACGATGCAGCGCAACGACGTGGGCGGCATCGGCGGCCTGGTAGGCGCAAACCAGGGCACCATCGAATCTTCGAACAGCGCTTCCGCAGTCACCACCAGCACTGCAAATCTCAACGTCGGCGGGCTTGTTGGATCGAACCGCAACGGCACACTTGCCAACGTGCGCAGCACCGGGGCGGTGTCCGGCGGCGCCTCGAGCAACGTGGGGGGCCTGATCGGCGTCAATAACGGCTCCTTGACTCAGACTGAAAGCCGCGGTTCGGTCGTAGCCACGGCGGGCAGCTCTGTTGGGGGGTTGGTCGGTGTCAATAACGGCGGCCCCATCTCGGAATCCGGTGCATCCGGCAAAGTTTCCACGACCAACGGCTCGAACACGGGCGGTCTGATCGGCGCGAACAACGGCGGTCAAATTCGGGACGTTATTGCCAGCGGCGTTGTGGAAGATCGGCAATACGCGGGGAATATCGGTGGCCTGGTCGGCTACAACGGCGTCGGAGGAGCCATCGAAAACGGAGAGGCCAGCGGCGCAAGTGTCTCGTCTGCCTTCGCTAACGTCGGTACCCGCGTGGGCGGCCTTGTGGGTGCCAATAACGGCCAAATCAACTATAGCGTCTCGCGGGTGCAGAGAGTCAGCGCGGGCAACTACGCCACAGTGGGCGGCCTGACAGGCCACAACAGCGGCTCTATCCAGACTTCCAGTTCGACCAGCGTGGCCCAAGGCGGGCAATACAGCATGACCGGGGGTCTGGTAGGCGTGAACACCGGCAACATTTCCGGCGGCATCGCCACCGGTTCGGTCATTGGCCACCATTACGCCACCATTGGCGGCTTGGTTGCTCAAAACCAGATGGGCGGCGAGATCAAGCATTCCACATCAACGGGCCGCGTTACGGGGCAGCAATTTGGTTCATCCTATTACTATGGCAACGGCATGACGCTGGGAGGCCTGATCGGCATGAACCAAGGCGAGGTCACCTATTCCAAAACCGCTAGCCAGGTGGACTACCGTTACGGCAAGAACCAGACGTTCGGCGGGCTGGTCGGCATCAACTACAGCACGATGCGCGGCAACGCCGTGATGGGCCAAACGGGATTGATGCCGATAGCCGGCACCAACTACGGATTTATCGACATGGCCTATTAACGCTATTGAGCCGCTCGCTTGGCCGGGGTTAGCCCGGTCGCAATGAACAACGGCCGACGTAGAAATACGGCGGCCGTTTTCGTGGGTAAACATAAACCGATGACGTTAGTGTTCTGCCTTGCGTCAGAGCCGAATCAATCGTAGTAGATTTTGAAATTCACTTGGCTATCCGCACTGCCGCCCGTAACGCCGGACTGAATTTGATCTACCCGCTGATAGCGGGCGCCGAGCTTTATCTCTGCCGCACCATTTGCGGTCACGCCACCGCCGGGAATATCGTCGAAATCGTATTTTTTCCCCACGGCTCCGCCTTGACCAATGCTCAGCGGATTCCGAGGGTCCCCGCCTTGCCTTGTCAGAATGACGCCCAGGTTTTTTGCGGTCGTCCCTTCCCCTTGGTCTTTTAGTTGGAGAACATTGGTGCCGGGAATCAACCCGTATTGTGCGTTAAACGCGATCTTCGGCTTGGCGCCGGCTCCGCACGTATGGACGGATACTTCAAAAGGCACTTCCCTGCTGACGGCCCCGTTGGTGCGAAAATCGCCGGACCCATATTCTCCCATCGGCAACGAAAACCCGCCGGCAAACTTGGCATCCACCGTGCACTTTGCCTCGATTTGCGGGGCACCCCCACCGAACGTCAGAATGTCGACCACGCTATATTTGGCGGTGGTATTGCATATGCGCCTGCCATCGGGCGACTTTCCATCTGCGGCACTTGACTCCATGGGCGCGCCCATTGCTGGCGACTGGGCCGCCGTTCGTTGTACTCCCACGACTTCAAAGTCGATGGCAGGCCAATCTGGATCTATACCGCTCACGACATGTTGACCGGGAGCCACCGGCCCCGTCACCACCAGCTCAGCGAATAGGGAGTTTAGATAAAGTTCCGGCTTGCCGATAGGCCTTTCGTGGGCCGTAATAATTTTGGTGGAGAACAGTGTCAGGAACTTTCCCGCCCCCTGCGGCTTTACAGGCTCCCCCATGTTCAAGGCACTGGATACTCGAATACCCAGCCCCTTCACATTGGTCGGAATTACCGGCGTCGCATTATAAGGCGCACCAGCCCAGCGCGCGCCCACGATCAAGTTCGGATTAGCACCAATCGCGGCAACGGACGAGTACTCACTAGTTATCGTAATAGACAGTGTCCGAGTTGCGATGACGTTGTTTACCGTTGACGTGTCCAAGCCGGTTTTGCTCCATGGTGATGAACCGCCATGGCCTCCCGCACCAAATTGAAAGAGTTTGCACTGCTCAAGATAGTAATAGGCGAGCGCGGTTTGGGCCTGGGCGGCCGCCATCGCGCAAAAAAACAGCGCAGCCCCCAGCGCAAGCCGGCTGCCCTCTCGCCTGAGAGCCTTAAAAAAAGAAACGTTCTGCATAGCTGAATTTCTCCAATATTGCCGCCCCTCTTGTCAGGGACGCGCTCGTGACACGATTACGGCGCGGCGGCCTGAAGGGTTGCTGCACCAGAGATCACCAACCCCAAGTCATCGACGGCCTCGAATTCCAGCCCGGCGCCACTGCCAAGCGACGGGGCCGATCCGGCAGGCAACGCAAAGCGTTCCGTTGTCTTGGGCAGAATGGTCAACCCCGTCCACGCGATGGGTACTGGGCCGTTGCGCAGGCTTAATGTGGATAGCGACACGGCATAGGGCGTGGGGTTCTCGGCCTGGAGATACGAGGCCGCTTGCTTCGAGCCCCGGTGGTAGCTCCACCGCACTTGGGAGGGCGCATCGCCGGCCTTCCCAGCCAGGCCTTTCGGGCGGTACAGGACTTTCATCACATAGCTCAACACCACCTGCAACCGTTGCTGCGTGTCCTGTTTGGCGGGCGCATGCCGCAGGTTGATCCAGAACACGGTTTCCCTGTCCGGCGGTAATGGCTCGCCGGTGTATCGCAATTGCAGGGCCTTGCGCTGCCCCGGATCCACCCTAAATAGCGGCGGCATCAGCACAAATGGCACCTGCAGGCGGCTCAGGTCAGACTCCGGTCCACCGCGATCCAGCCAGGTCTGCACCAAGACGGGGTCATTGCCGGTATTGCGCAATGACACGATGATTTCTTTCTCGCCTTCCGGGTAGACGAAACGCGTACCCGTGACGGCCAGGTCGGCCCATGCTGGCGGGGGCACGGCGGCCGACAACATCAAGCAGAGCCGCGCCAGCCATCCGCACACGCGAGAGGATCGACAACGCGCGCTCATCGGCCCGCCAACGGAGATATCGGGGCGGCCTTGGCCGGCGCCGGCTTGCAGGGCAGTGCCAACGTGTCGTATCCGTCTTGCTTTTGGCCCTTGGCGCGCTCTGGCAATTGATAGTCGATCACGCACTGTTGATCGGGCTTGCCCCCCCACTCGACGCGGACCGACCCCTGATCTTCCTGTGCCCGCATCACGATGCGGCTACCCTGGCCTACCCCGCCGATCGAATCGCCGGTGGCGATATCGAACACATCCGCCCCGAACGGCAACGTGTCGCCGTTGGGCAGGCGGCTGTCGATAAGGACAGGCCGCGCCCGCCGCGTCGGATAAGACAGCAACACGACCGCGCCGGCACGGGGAGCCACACTGCGCGAACTATTCAACAGCTCCACGTCATCCGACATGTCTCCGGGATTGAGCTCCACCGTGTTGAGTTGATAGGGCGACAGGC
Organism: Achromobacter marplatensis; assembly: GCF_049060505.1. Classification (GTDB taxonomy): domain Bacteria; phylum Pseudomonadota; class Gammaproteobacteria; order Burkholderiales; family Burkholderiaceae_B; genus Achromobacter; species Achromobacter marplatensis_A. The sequence goes on along the minus strand of NZ_JBMGRB010000009.1, from coordinate 81,609 downwards.
TTGTGACCAACGCGTAACCGCGGCTATCGACCTTGTTCTGGCTGAATCCCACGCGGGCGTCCTCTGCATCAGGTGCATGCAGCAAGCCCACGGTTTCACCCAGCATGGGTGCGAACGTCACGCCGCCCTGGTGTGCCAGCACGCTGCCGCTGGCCCGCAAGGACCCTTGGCGATACCCGCTGCCCTGAGACGCGCTAAGGCCAACGTTGGCCGCAGACGCTCGATAGTCCAGATTGCCGCTGGCGGAATTGGCGCCGCCGCGCGTATCGCGCGACCCCGATAGGGAATAGGACATGTCGCCGCCCTGGTCCAGATAGCCCGAGACACCGGTCGAGACGTCCGTACCGCTACGGCTGTCGTGGTTTACGAAGGTCGTCAGGACGGGAGCATTGACGGCGCGGCCCAACGGGATGGAAATATTGAACGCCACTACCGTGCTCTTATCGCGGCCCGCCGCATATACCGAACTGCCCGGCCACATACTTTGCACGCGTTGCAAACTAAGCGAATACGTCACGTCGCGCCATCGGTTCGTGTAACCCATGCTGTAGCTCATGGCGCTGCCGGAGCGCTTCCAATATTGCGTTGCCGATCCGCTGGCATAGACCGTACCGAGCGACGAGCCGAGGTCTTGGCTGGCGTTAAGATCAAACCGGTTGCGCGGCCGGCCCAAATCGCCATATCTGCTGATCTGGCCTGCGTCCCGCATTGCGATGGCTTCGTTGAAACCCACGAAGCCGCTGGTGGAATACCGATACGCCAGCAATGAAAAGTTGGTGCCGCTGTTCGGCAGGTTCTTGCTATAGGCAAGGCGATAGCTGGAACCGGAAATAGTGCCCTGATTCGGAAGATTGGCGCTGGCAAGGGTGATATCGCCGCCAAACGCGCCCAAAGACGTATTGATTGCCGCCCCGCCCATCACTGATCCGTAATAATCGCTGGCCGCCAAGCCGCCATATCCCGTCACCATGTCGCTCAGGCCGCGCCTGATAACGCCTTCGAAGATATTCTGCCCGCTGCTGCGGCTGACAGATGACATCGCCCGCCCGAACGACACCGAATACCGCATGGTGCCCGGGCGCAACAATTCAACCCCGGTGGCAAAGGGCACGACGAATGTGCGCTCTTCGCCATTGGCCTCGACAATCTTGACATCCAGGTCTCCACCAAAGCCGGCGGCCTGCAGGCTGTCGATGGCGAATGGCCCAGGGGGCACGGTGGTTTCATAGATCAGGAAGCCGCGCTGGAAAACCGATACCGACGCATTGGTGGCCGCCGTGCCACGGATCACGGGTGCATAGTTGCGCAAGCTCTGCGGCAACATGCGTTCGTCGCTGCTGACGTTCACGCCCCGGTACGACACCGCGTCGAAGAAGTCGCCGCCCGTGGAGGTTTCGCCGATCAGCAATTGCGAACGCCAGGATGGCAGGTCGGTCGTGACGTAGGTCTGCCCGCGCTGATAATCCGCGCCCACGCCATTCGAGGCCCAGGTCAATGAACCGGAGTGGCGCAGGCGCCAAGCGCCAAGGTTCAGGCCGGCATTCAGCCCCGCATAGCCGCGCGTATAGCGCCGCCCCCTGCTTTCCATGGTGTTGATATTGGCGTTGTAGTTCAACCTGCCCGCCGTGACGCCGCTATCCCAATAGCGAGGGTCCACGTAGTTGTCCGCCAGCTCAGAATGCAGGTAGTACTTGGGAACGGTTAAGTAAAGCCGCTGCTCGCCCAAGTCGGTTTTGACGATTACTCCCGGTACAAACTGGTCCAGATCCTCGCAAACCAGGTCATCGCCCAGCGGCACGCGGCCCTGCTCGGCGGCATAGCGGGCGCTTAGCTGAACATCAAGGCCGGCACGCTGCAGGAAGCCGACGCTGTAGCAAGGCTGGCCCCCAAGGGCCTGCGAGCCGCGGTATTCGATATCCTGAGTGCCGCGCCATTTGCCGTTGACGTAGAGTTCCAGCCGATATTTGCCCGGCGCAACATAGCCGCTGCGCTCGAAGCGGGAAAGATCAATGGTGCCGCCCCCGATGCCGGGCATCAGAATCTGGGGATCGAATTGCACGACCCGCTTGGACTCCTGGGCAAGCGCGCCAGAACCAAACACGGTGGCCAACGCTAAGGACAACAGCCTGGGCTTCCATCGGGATCGTGCGTTGCCGCAACCACCTTCGCTACCACGTCGGCCAAACGCCAGACGTGTCTTACCCCGCAATGAAGCGTACATTCCCATGATCCAAATACAAATGCTGAATTGATTGGCAGCCGCGATTAGCCGCCGGGGGCATCTAGTGCGACAACGCGCGTTCCAACGTATGCCGGCCGCCGTAGTCGTTGATGACCTCGTAGTCGACGCGCATCTTGCCGATCTCGGCGGTGGCGCCCTTGGGCAGCTTGAAGCGCTCGACGCCATAGGGCACGACCATGCCTGCCCCCAAAGGAGTTGCCTTTCCGCCCACCACCGATTGGATGGACGACATGGACACGTGGTACGGCGTGGGGTTCTTGACCTCTAGCGCGGTGCCCCCTCCTGACGTAACCAGCCTCCATTCAAGCTTCGCCGGCGCGTCTTCTGCGCCATCCCGCAAAGCCGCGGGGCGGAAGAACAGCTTGATACGCGTTCTGAAGCTGAAAATCGCCGACGAGGTGGACTCGCTACGCGGAGGCGCCTCAAGCACATTGAGATAAAAGAGTGTTTCGCGGTCGTCCGGCAAAGGGCCGTTCGTGTACATCAGCCGAATGACGGCACTGGAGTTCGGGTCGATGCGGGTAAGGACCGGAGACACCGTGAAAGGAACCACCATATTGGCCGGCGCGATGCCCACGCCACCGTCGTCAATCCAGACCTGTGTAAGCATGGGTTCTGAACCCGCGTTACGCGCCCGAATCGTGACATCCTTGGCATCCGACGGGTATATCACCCTGGTTCCCATCAGCACTAAAGCCGCCTGCGCCGAACTGGCGCAAGCGGCCCAGGTCATGACGCCAGCCATTAACGCAACACAAATCCTACGCACTACTAGCGTCATGGTTACTGCTCCTACTGGCTCAACCGCCGATTACTGGTACGACACCATGAACGGAATAATCGAGTTAGCCGTGCCGGCCGAAACGTTACCGGCGGTGGAGACATAATTGGCGGAGTAAGTCAGGACACCGCCGGAAGCAGTCAGCAGCACCTTTTGCGGGTCTGTTTGAGCCCTGCCAAGGCGGATCTTGCCGGCCTTCCCATTGCCTGCGTCATTGATTTGGATTTGAATGCCGGTGGCGGGAGACGTGCTGGTGATCTTCAAGTTGCCCGACGTCTTGTCAACGTTGGCGGCGTCGTTGTCAAAGGCAACGCTGGCCTGCTTTCCCGTTGAGCATGCGTTCGTGCCGTCATCGGTCAAGCTGATGTCGAACGGCACAGCAGCAGTAGGCGTGTTGATAGCCGTGAAGAAGCCAGGCGTGTGTTCGCCCAGCGGCACTTCCAGAATATTGTTGATACCCGGAGCTTCACCATTGATGAGGCAAGTCGTATCGCTGATCTTACCCACGAATTTGACCTGACCATCCCATTGCGCGTGGGACACGCCGGGCGCCAAAGCCATCATCAATGCGCCGGCTGCGGAGAAGGATGCGAAAGTACTACGTTTCATTTTTGATTCCTGAGACTGATGGATTAACTGCTATCGCCATCAAGGCGTTTGCAGCCGACAGGCGACCTTGACGCGAGCACCGGGTTATCCAGGGCAAGCGCTGTATTTCCGTCGGGGTTTCGCCGCCGCGACACATGCGGTGGACAGGCATCACTTTAGTGATTGCGCCTCATCAAGTCCGTAGGAAATCGAACATAATCGATTCGTAGTAATCCGAATTTCCCGAGAGAAGAGCAGCGTCGCGCAGGCAACCACCTATGTGATTGTTTGCACGAGACCATTGGGGCGGGAAGTTGCGGAATGCCCGCTTGGCGCAAGGCCATGACACTGACTGATCGGTTGACGGGACGCCGCGCTGGCCCCTCCCCGCCGTCCAGTACAATTCCCGGTTTGGCGACGTTGTGATCGCCCATTCATCTGGACCCAAGCATGTTGCGACTGTCTGAAATCAAGCTGCCGTTGAACCACACCCCAGAGGAATTGCCCGCCGCGATTCTGAAAAAACTGGGCATCCCGGCCAGCGACCTGCACGGCTTCACCATCTTTTTGCGCAGCTACGATGCGCGTAAAAAGCACAATATCCTGCTGACCTACACACTGGATATCGACGTCGAAAATGAAGCAACGCTGCTCAAGCGATTTCATGACGACCGCCACGTCAAGCCGACGCCCGACACCGAATACAAGTTCGTCGCCCAAGCCCCCAGCGGCCTGGCCAAGCGCCCTATCGTCATCGGCACCGGTCCCTGTGGCCTGTTTGCCGGACTGGTGCTGGCGCAGATGGGTTTCAAGCCCATCATCCTGGAACGCGGCAAGGCGGTGCGTGAGCGCACCAAAGATACATGGGGCCTGTGGCGAAAGCGCGTGCTGAATCCGGAATCAAACGTGCAATTCGGCGAAGGCGGCGCGGGAACGTTCTCCGACGGCAAGCTGTACAGCCAGATCAAAGATCCCAAGCATTACGGCGAAAAGGTGCTTAAGGAATTCGTGCTGGCCGGCGCCCCGGAAGAAATCCTGTACGTCAGCAAGCCTCACATCGGCACGTTTCGCTTGGTGGGCATGGTGGAAGTCATGCGCGACACCATCACAAAGCTGGGCGGTGAAGTCCGGTTCTCCAGCAAAGTCGAAACGCTGCAGCGCGAAAACGGCCAGATCACGGGCGTGACACTTGCCAACGGCGAACACATCGAAGCCGATCATGTCGTATTGGCCATCGGCCACAGCGCGCGCGACACCTTCCAGATGCTGCACGACCAAGGCGTCTTCATGGAAGCCAAGCCGTTCTCGGTCGGCTTCCGGATCGAACATCCGCAATCGCTGATCGACAAGGCGCGTTTCGGCCCGAACGCCGGTCACCCGATTCTGGGCGCCGCGGACTACAAACTGGTGCACCACGCCAGCAACGGGCGGTCGGTATACAGCTTCTGCATGTGCCCGGGCGGCACGGTGGTGGCGGCAACGTCCGAACCCAACCGTGTCGTCACCAACGGCATGAGCCAGTACTCGCGCAACGAACGCAATGCCAACGCGGGCATCGTGGTGGGGATTTCGCCCGAGCAGGACTACCCGGAACACGTGCTGGCCGGCGTGGATTTTCAGCGCGCCCTGGAATCGCGCGCGTTTGAACTGGGTGGCGGCGATTACAGCGCCCCGGGCCAGTTGGTTGGGGATTTCATCGCGGGCAAGGCGTCGACGGCGTTTGGGTCCGTGCTTCCGTCCTACACGCCAGGCGTGCACCTGACCGACTTGGCTACCGCGCTGCCCGACTTCGCCATCACGGCCATCCGCGAGGCCCTGCCCGCCTTCGACCAGACCATCAAGGGCTACGGCATGCACGACGCCGTGCTGACGGGCGTGGAAACGCGCACGTCTTCACCGATTCGCATCAAGCGCGACAACGAGACGCTGCAAAGCATCAATACCAAGGGCTTGTTCCCGGCGGGCGAAGGCGCCGGCTACGCGGGCGGAATCCTGTCGGCCGGCGTGGATGGCATCAAGATCGCCGAGGCCGTCGCCTTGAGCATCATGAGCCGGGGATAGACCGGCTTGCCTTGATGCTTGGCTATGGCCGATGCCACGCGGCGGTTCGGCGGCCTCCCGCATGACTCGCTGCGTGCGTAGCCCCCACTACTGCCCGCGCGCGTAGCAGCCCAGGAACATTGCCACCGCCGAATCCGCGACCCGCTTGCACTCTTCCGGGCCCAATGGCGGCTGCCCGAACGTGACCTGGGGCCAGAACGCGAAGCTCTTCACCAGGCCCTGCAGTTGATGACCGGCAAAGTCGGGATCCACCCCGATCAGACGCCCGTCTGCGATGGCGGCCTGGATCCAGACGGTTACGCCGCTTTCCTTTTCTCCCATGCGGCACACGATGCGCTGTGCCCGCTCGGGGGAATGAATGATCTCAGCCAACGCCACGCGCGCCAGATCAATGAAGCTCGGATCGCTCAGCAAATCCAGCTTCTGCTTCAGTAACTGCTTTAGCTGTTGATCCAACGGCAGGTCGGCGCGATAGGCCATATCGACGCTGTCGGCGCTGCTATCCCACAACTGCTCAAGCATCTGCCCGAATAGCGCGTCTTTGCTGGGGAAATGGTTGTAGACGGTGCGCTTGGACACCCCCGCAGCGGCGGCAATGCGGTCCATGCTGGTGGCTTCGTACCCGGCGGTGCGGAATTCATTGACCGCCGCGCGCATGATGGCCTCGCGCTTCCGATCGGTCAGGCGTTGTGACGGCGTCGACATGGGGCGGCCCAAGACAAAGAAAGCTCATTTTACACCGCACGGTGTACTTTCCATGAAAACGAAACTACACTGTGCAGTCTACATTTTTGATGGCTTCCATGAAGCGTCTTCGCGTCTTTGCCCTTGCCCTCCTTCTGCTTGGAATTCTTGCCGTGACCGCCACTACCGCCTACGTCCATTGCACGCCACCCAGCTATCCGGAATCGCCCCAGCACCGTGATGGGCGCTTCACCAATGTATCGCCGCGCCCGCCCATGGGCTTTTGGCAGGGACTGAAACTGACCTGGGCTTTCCTGTTCGACAAGCCGACCGGCACCGTTCCCGATCAGCCGATTCCGGTGCGCGCCCTGGATCGCGCCCAACTTGAAGCCGCGCCCGACCGCAGCCTGTATCGCCTTGGCCATTCCACCGTGCTTTTGAAGCTACGCGGCAAGTACTGGCTGACCGATCCCGTCTTCTCCAAGCGAGCCTCACCCGTGCAATGGGCGGGCCCGGCACGCTTTCATGCGCCCCCCATCGCCATCGAAGATCTGCCGCCCATTGCGGGGATCATCTTGTCCCATAACCACTACGATCACCTTGACCATGCCGCCGTCATGCAACTGGCGGGCAAGACCGGCCGCTTCATCACGCCGCTGGGCGTGGGCGACCAATTGATCGCTTGGGGAATCGATGCGAAACAAGTGGAACAACTGGACTGGTGGCAGTCGACCGAGGTCGAGGGATTGCGGCTGACGGCTACCCCCGCCCAGCACTTCTCCGGGCGCGGCTTGACCGACAGCGACCGCAGCCTGTGGGCGTCATGGGTGATCCAAGACGCGGATCTGCGCGTATTCTTCAGCGGCGATACCGGCTATTTCGACGGCTTCAAGGCCATCGGCGACGCCTTCGGCCCGTTCGATCTGACCCTGATGGAAACCGGCGCCTACGACAAGCGCTGGGCCTACGTGCATATGCAGCCGGAACAGACGCTACAAGCCCATTTGGATTTGCGCGGCCGCTGGTTGCTGCCCATACATAACGGGACGTTCGACCTGGCGATGCATGCCTGGCAGGAACCCTTCGAACGCGTCGCGGAACTGGCTTCTTTGAAAAGCGTGGCGTTGACGACGCCCGAAATGGGCGAGCGCGTGGACTTGAACATGCCCCACGCGGGCAAGGCATGGTGGCGGAAACCGCAGCGCGAAACGATTTCCGCGGTTGCCGCGGCCGCTCGGTAAAGCGCGCTTAATCGGGCTTAGCGTGCTTTGCCCGATATTCAGGCACGGTGACGCCGCCAACGCCCCAGTTCTCCATGTCGACCTCGTCAATAACGACAAAGGTTGACGCATGCGGCTTTCCCAGGACTTCAAAAAGCAGGTCGCTGACGCCTTTGATCAGCGCCCGCTTCTGCTCCGGCGTGGTCGCCGTTGCACCCGGTTCCGTTCCTTCTCGCGTGACTTTGATGTTTACGTAAGGCATCTCAATGCTCCATTCCTGGCCTGCGCCATGGGGTTGACTTGCCGATCAGACGCCAGCCACCTGGCCGCCGTCAACATGCAGGATCTCGCCCGTCACGAAACCGGCGTCCTCCAGATAGAGTACCGCCTGTGTCACATCGGCGACCTCGCCCAATCGCTTCATGGGGTGCAATGCGGCCAACGCGCCATGCGTTTCCGGGGCGTGCATGGGCGTCTTGATGATGCCCGGCGACACTGCGTTCACGCGGATATTGCGAGACGCATATTCGATCGCCAAACTGCGCGTTGCGGCCGCCAGGCCACCCTTGGTCAGTGATGCCAAAACCGATGGCACGTTGGAATTCGCCTGATCCACCAATGTCGTGGTGATCTGCACGATATGACCGCCCCCCTGCTTAAGCATGGCCTCGACCGCATGCTGCGTCGTATGGAAGAACCCAGTCAGGTTGGTGGACACCATGTCCTGATACTGCTGCCCGGTGTAGTTCGTGAATTCACTGGCAATAAAAATGCCCGCATTGTTGATCAGCGTGTCCACGCGCCCGAAGCGGGCCAGCGCCTGCGCGACCACCTCCCTTCCCGTCGCCGGATCGCCGATGTCGCCCGCGATGGTCAGGTAGTCGGGATGGTCCGACGGCTTGATCGACCGGGACGTTCCGACAACCCGGTACCCACGGTTGAGAAATGCGCGGGCGATGCCCTCGCCCAGCCCCTGCGACGCGCCGGTGACAATGGCGACTTTTTGTTCACGGTTCATGGTGTTTTCCTCACAAATCTGGTTGACGTGCCATGAACATTAGGCGCATCGTCGCTGATCGAAAATCCGCTATTCTTCATCAATGGCTGATAAAAAACGCACAGAGCCCGACTGGCAGGACATCCGCGTATTTCTTGCGCTGGGCCGCTACGGCAGCCTTTCCGCCGCGGCGCGGGCGCTATCAACCAACCACTCGACGATCTCGCGCCGCCTGCAATCCCTGGAGGCAAGCCTGGGAGAAAAGCTGGTCGAACGACGGCCCGAGGGCTATGTACTGACTCCTGCGGGAACGCAGGCCATGGCGGCGGCCAGCGACATGGAGACCGCCGTCCATACCCTGGGAAGAGGCAGCCCGGACGGCACGCCGCGCGGCCTGGTTCGGGTCAATGCGCCGCCTGCGCTGTCGCAGGGATTCCTGGTGGGCAGGCTGGCCAAACTGCCGCTGCGGCATCCCGGCATCGACATCGACCTGGCCACCGATCTGCGCTCGGTCAGCCTTGAGCGGCACGTCACCGACATCGCGGTACGCTTGGGCCGCCCCCAAGACGGCGATTTCATTGCAAAGCCGTTGGGGCAAATGGCGTTCGGTTTCTACGGCGAGCCAACGCTTGGCAAACGGATAGAAGAAGGCGCCGCGCCGGTGTTCGTAGGGTTTGACGAAGCCAACGCGTATCTGCCAGAAGCAGCGTGGCTGGCGCGGCATTTTCCGAAATCCCGCGTGGCCTTCCGCGCCAACAATCAAGTGGCGCAAGCCACGGCCGCCCAATCGGGCGTTGGCATTGCGCTGCTGCCGCACTATATCGGCCGCACAACGCCCGGCCTTGCGCCCTGCAAACTGGAACAAGCCCCGCCACCGCGCGAGATCATGCTGCTGACTCGGCGGCAGGACCGCAAGGACCTCCCGATCCGCGCCGTCGTCGACTACCTGATCCAGGTGTTCGATGACGAGCGGGCGTTGTTCGAGGCCTAAGCCCGGACTGCGGCGCGAAAAGCGAAAAAGCGGTCACCCGGAATCAGCCGCATCGTTTCCACGTTGGAATAGCCGGCTTCGCGCAGTTGTTGCTGCATTTCATCAACGCCCGGCAGCCGCCCGCCGTGCCGATTAGAGGCGCCCCACAGATTCAACGCCTCCATGCCGGGATTACCGCCCTGGCAGCAGGTCGCCAACAGCAACGTCCCGTGTGGCGTGAGCAATTGCCTGATCTTGGCCAGAAGCGCCACGCGCTCATCGACGGGGAAATAATAGATATTGTTGTACAACGTGATCCAGTCAAAGGCCCGCCCCGCTTCCAGGTGGCGGATATCGCCCGTGGCAATGGTGACGCGGTCTTGCAGCCCCCATGCCGTGATGTTCGCTTCGGCAAGCTGCGCAACCCGGGGCTGCAATTCCAGCCCCGTCGCCGTTAATCGCGGGTTGTGCCGGGCAGCATACCGAATGTAGACCGCCGAACCGCATCCGACTTCCAGCAGGCTGCACGGCACATTTTTCGGCATGAACCGCGTGATGGCTTCGACCAAAAACGGCTCTAGCGCGCGGGATGAACGGGCCGTCAATTCCCCGTCCTGGTTGTCCAAGTCCCAGAGTTCGCCGTCGCGTAGCTTTGCGGGCGTTTCGGTGATCAACCGGTGGTGCATGCTGGCCGCCTCTTGGGCCAACGCCAACGCGGCATCGTTCTCAGGCCGCGCCAATTTTCTGGCCAAGCGTTTCAGCGTGTAGCCATCGCGCCCTAGTTCCAACAGCCCTAACCGGCATCCCATCCGCAGCCAGGCCTGCAGGGCCTCGGCCGCTTTGCCGTCGGCGGCGCCAGCCCCGGCCAATTGCTGAAACGGGACAGGTCCTTTGGCGAGTTTGTCCATCAGCCCGGACGTTTTCAGCGCCGCCAGAAAGCTCAGTTTGTAGAACGGTTTGTAGAGCGCATTGGTGGCCAAGGCGGGAAAAAGTTGCCCGTTCCACAACATCTGCAATAGCGGTCTTAGCGACATGATCGATCAGGCCTTGGTCTTGGATGGACGGCGCCGCGCGGGCGGGTCCGCATGCGGCGGGAGGGCGGATGGCGCACGGCAGCCAGCCAGGAAAAAGGCGGCCGCCTGCTTGAGTTCATCCGGAAGCGAAACGTCGGCGTTGCCCAGCGCGTGCATCACGGCGCTGAGATACAGAAAATGCAGATAGCGCGCCAACTGAGGCGCTGGCGTGGTCGCGGAAATCTCTAGAGCGTCCTGCGCGTCGGCAATCAACCGTTCGTACACGGCAAGCATGTCGGAGCCGGACGCCGCGTCGTCGCTTTGTACCTGTTGGAATCGGTGCCTGAGATACGGCGCGATATAGACCCAGTGGCTTTGCCACCACTGCGCCGACGCCTGGAATATGCCCGTCAGCCGTTCTTGGAACGACGATAGCGTCATGACGTGGTGCAGCAACAGCGGGATGCCCTGCGCAAGCTGGGTGTCTACCCAATACGCCACGATCGCGTCCTTGTCCGCGAAATGGTTGTAAAGCGTACCCCGAGCGACGTCCGCCGCCGTCGAGATCTGATCCATAGTGGTGGCGTCATAGCCGCTCTGCTCGAACAGGCGGATTGCCGTCTGGGCCAGATGGTCGCGGGTTTGCTGCTGTTTGCGCAGAGATCGATCAGACATGACAGACGCGAATATTGAACATTGTTCAATATTAGACAATGTTCAATATCTGAGTCAAGATTTCCGGGATCGACCCCGGAGTGGAACCTGCAGTTTAGCGATGATCAGCGCGACGAACCAATTTGCAGCACGCTGAAGTTGCGCTGCATATAGCGCGTCATCACCTGCGACAGAATCGGATTACCCGCATTCTCTGCCTTGGGCGAAACCATGCTGACGACTGCGGCACATAGGCTGCCGGCCTGGACAGTACGCCCCGAGACCTTGGCTTCCACCACCCCAGCCATGCTTTCTTTCCACGCAGCGCCAATACCGTCGACGGCCTGCTTGGCGGTGGCGCAATCTGCGTAAGCCAGGGAAATCACGACTGCGGGCACGTTGTTGATCTGGGCGTCCGCAATGATGCCGGAGAAGTAAGGAGGAATACCGCGCCGGCTCGATTCCACCGCCGCCTGAAGATTCCGTTTCGCGGCTTCGATATCTTTGGGATTGGCGGGCAGCACCTTTGCCGGATCCACGCCTTCAAGACCCAAAACAGGGGATATGACCGCAGCCTGCACAATTTGGCCATGGTCGGAAGAAACGGCGTCCTTCAACCCTGCAACCGACGCACCAACGACGTCACTGTCCGCAACCGACGGCGAGGGTTTCGCCAGAAGTTTCATACCCGTTGGGGCTGCCGCTTGAACCAGCGCGGTATCCAAAGGCAGAACAAAGCTCGCCTTGCCCATCGTGCCTCTCCAAGGGTCTCTTGGATTGGCCTTTTTCATATCCATCTTATTGGCCTCGCCATTCGCGAGAACGCCTGGAACGTCGCCATCAACCGCCGAGAAATCGGCCTGCTTAAGATGATCAACCAACGTTCCCAAGGATTTCGAATCCTTCAATCCCCAATAGGTGATTGTGCCGGGCGTCTGGCCGAATGCAGCGAAATACAAAACGTCATCAAACGGGATTTTGGCGTTAGCCGACCATTGATCCAGACCGTACCCAATCGATTGAAGCGGGCTGATCCATTGCGCCATGGCCAATCTGCGCATGCCGTCCGCTGAAGGGCCGTTTTTCTCCAGCCCTCGCCACGCTTGCGTGTCCACAAAGAAAATCTGCATCGCTTCCGGCGCGGTCAGCACCGCCTGCGGTATCTGCTTCAAGGCATGCTGCAAGGATTGGGTGCTGTCTTGTGCGACGGCAGACGTCGCAAATCCGGTCATCAAGCAGAGAGCAAAAGCCTTTAAGCGCATCAGATTTTTTCCTTTTTTCTCAGGGAAGTGGCGGGACGATGGTACATCAATACAAATGATCAATCGCCTGATCACTGGGGCGCTCGGCGCGAGCGCGATACTGCGCTATCCATTTCACAGACTGTGCGATGCCTCCGAATGGAAAGAAATGCAGGCTTACTTTTCCATGGGCTTGCGTCAGTCCCGCGGCCAAGCGATCCACCAAAACATCCGGCCCGGCCGTGCCGAACAGCTTGCCGAGAGAGATGCCGTACTTGGACCACATTGAAGCGCATGCGCTAACGCCGCACAGCGCAGCATACCGAGCCAGCACCGCGATACCCGCGGGACCCGGCACCCCCACGCGCACGGGATGTTCAATGCCACGCTCGCGCAGCGTTTTCAACCACGCCAACACGATGTCGGCATCGAATCCAAATTGCGTGACAATCAAGGGCGTCATGCCGCGCCTGCCGATGCTTTGGCACTTACGTTCAAGCACATCCCACCGGTCGGCCGCGTTCATGACTGGATGGCCTTCCGGATGCCCTCCCACGCCCACAACCCGGATGCCCAAGCGTTCGAAAACGCCTGTTTCGATCAGCGAGGAACTGTCGGAAAACGGCCCCATCGGGGTCGACGGATCACCGGCGATCACGAAGCAGCGGTCAACGCCGGCCTCGGCGACCGCGCGCTTGACGAAGGATTCAAGCTCGGCAAGCGACGCGATACGGCGGGCGGAAAAGTGCGGCATCGGCACCAAGCCCAGCTCTCGCACGGCACGCGCCGCAGCCAATCGCGCGTCGTTGTCCTGGCCCGGCAGGTAGGGAATGGAAATGGTCGACCCCGGCAATATCCGCGGCGTCGCTGCGATCAGCGCCGGGATGTCCTTCGCGCTGACCTCCAACGAATAGGCGTCGGTAATGTGGCCGGGGGATTTGGGGGTGTTGGAATGAATCAAGGGCATCGCTGAAAGGCACGCCGAATGGCCCGGCAAGCGGGGTGCGTTCGACGATAGTGTTCATCCATTGGCGTCTTGCGCAACGGCAGTGGCGGTAGCTGAATGGCGGGCCAGTTCGATGAAGGCCCGCACGTAGTCGATGGCGGTGTCTGCCTCGCGTGCGCCAAGAAAGATCTGCTTCGCGATGCCACGCGCACCCAGCCGCACCGGCACGACGTCCATCCTGACCGCATACTCCTCGACCAGCCAGCGTGGCAGAGCGGCCACGCCGCGCCCGCTGGCTACCATTTGCACCATGATGTCGGTGGTTTCAATGGCTTTGTGGCGCTTGGGCGTGACACCGGCCGGCAGCAGAAACTGGTTATAGATGTCCAGGCGCTCGATGTCCACGGGATAGCTGATGAGCACTTCCTGATTCAGCTGCTGGGGCTTCACATACGCCGCCGTTGCCAGGGCATGGCCCCTGGCCACGACCAGCACCTGCTCGTAGTCGAACACGGGTTCGAACTTCAGCCCCGGCTTGAACAACGGGTCGGGCGTGACCAGCAAGTCGATCTCGTAACCGAAGAGCGCGCCGATCCCACCGAACTGGAACTTCTGCTTGACGTCCACATCCACGTCGGGCCAAGCGGCCAGATAAGGGGAAACCACCTTAAGCAGCCACTGGTAGCAAGGGTGGCATTCCATGCCGATACGCAGCGCGCCGCGCTCGCCCTGCGCGAACTGGCCCAGGCGCTCTTCGGCCAGGTCCAGCTGCGGCAGCACGCGGTTCGCCACCGCCAGCAGGTATTGGCCAGCCTGCGTCAGGCGCAGGCTTCGACCTTCCCGCAGCCAGACGTCGGTGCCCAGTTGCTGCTCCAGTTTCTTCATGCTGTGGCTCAGGGCAGATTGGGTCAGGTTCAGGACGCCCGCGGCGGCTGTCAACGACCCCTGCTTTTCTACCTGCTGGACGATGCTGAGGTGGATGCGTTCAAGCATTCAGATGAGTTCCGCTCATGGATTCGTGAAATAAAACCATTTTACTTCATCACTCCCCTACCCTAGTATGCGATGCCGGCTTGTTGCTGCACCTGCACAAAAGCAGATGCGGCACCGCGTAGAACCATTCATGTGAAGCAAAAATGACCCGTCCACTCCGTCTAGTTGCCGTTTCCGGCGGACTGCAACGCCCCTCCAAGTCTGCGGCCCTGGCCGAGCACCTGCTGGACCTGATCGCCGACGCGGTTCCCTGCGAACAACACCTGGTCGAACTGGGCCAGCTCGCCCCTCAATTTGCTGGCGCAGTTTGGCGCTCCCAATTGCCCGACACGGTGGAGCGGGAACTTGGCGTGGTCGAGCAAGCTGACATCCTGGTGGTGACAACGCCGGTCTATCGGGGCTCCTACACGGGGCTGTTCAAGCACTTCTTCGACTTTCTTCATCAGGACGCCTTGATCGACAAGCCCGTCTTGTTGGCGGCCACCGGCGGCAGCGAACGCCATGCCCTGATGATCGATCACCAATTGCGTCCGCTGTTCAGTTTCTTCCAGGCGCGCACATTGCCACTGGGCGTGTACGCGACCGACAAGGATTTTGCCGACTACCGCCTGCAGGACGAGGCCTTGATCGAGCGGGCCAGACTGGCGGTCCAACGGGCATTGCCCTTAATCGAACTGATGTGCCACCCAAGCATTGCCGCCGCAGAAGAAGCGGTAGCAGCCTGACGCAAAGCCAATTCAACCGCCGCCCGGAGCGGCGATAGCGTCCGTCGCCAAGCGGCAGCCGGACTTCGCATTTCTTTCGCCAAAATCAGCACACCCCATGAGCAACGCGTTCACATTCAACATCAAGAGCATTCCTTTTGATGAAAATTACCAGCCCTCCGACGGCACTCGCATAACCACCAACTTCGCCAATCTGGCGCGGGGCACGAGCCGCCAGGAGAATCTTCGCAACACGCTGAAGATGATCGACAGGCGCTTCAATAATCTGGCGCATTGGGACAACCCCAAGGCGGATCGCTACACGGTCGAACTAGAAATCATCTCCGTTGAAATGAACATCGCCGCCAACGGTGGCAGTGATCTGTTTCCGCTGATTGAAATCTTGAAGACCAATATCGTTGACCGCCACAACAACGAACGCATCGAAGGGATCGTCGGGAATAACTTCTCTTCGTACGTGCGCGACTACGACTTCAGCGTGCTTCTGCAAGAGCACAACAAGAACAAATCCACCTTCAGCTCGCCTGATGATTTCGGCGACTTGCACGGCAAGCTGTTCAAGCACTTTGTCGGTTCCAGCGCTTACAAAGCGCGGTTCAGCAAGCCGCCTGTCATCTGCATCAGCGCCTCAAGCAGCAAGACGTACCTGCGCACGGAAAACCAGCACCCCATCCTGGGCGTTGAATATCAGCAAAACGAATTCTCGCCGACGGACCAGTACTTCGGAAAAATGGGCTTGCAGGTCCGTTACTTCATGCCCCCGGGCAGCGCCGCGCCGTTGGCCTTTTACTTTCAGGGCGACCTGCTTGGCCACTACACGAACCTTGAGCTGATCAGCATCATCAGCACGATGGAAACGTTCCAGAAGATCTACCGTCCCGAGATCTACAACGCCAATTCCGCCGCGGGGAAGGTCTATCAACCGAGCCTGAATAATCAGGACTACTCGCTGACGCAGATTGTCTATGACCGCGATGAGCGCAGCCAGCTCGCCGTGAAGCAGGGAAAGTTCACGGAAGAGCACTTCATCAAGCCCTACAAGCAAGTGCTGGAAAGCTGGGCCGCCAGCTACGCGCACTAATCACTTAAAAAACACACGAGACCGCCTGATCATGAAAAAACTACTGCCCACCTCCACCGCCGGCAGCCTGCCCAAGCCCTCGTGGCTGGCACAGCCTGAAAAACTGTGGTCGCCTTGGAAACTGCAAGACGAAGAGCTCATCGAGGGCAAACAAGACGCCTTGCGCTTGGCGCTGCAAGAGCAACAGCACGCCGGCATCGATATCGTCAGCGACGGCGAGCAGACCCGTCAGCACTTTGTCACGACGTTCATCGAGCATCTCGACGGCGTCGATTTCGAAAAGCGCGAAACCGTTCGAATCCGTGATCGCTATGACGCCAGCGTGCCGACCGTGGTGGGCGCCGTCAGCCGCCAAAAACCGGTTTTCGTCGAAGACGCCAAGTTCCTGCGTCAGCAGACCAAGCAACCCATCAAATGGGCGCTGCCAGGTCCCATGACGATGATTGACACGCTGTACGACGCCCACTACAAAAGCCGCGAAAAGCTGGCCTGGGAATTCGCCAAGATCCTGAACCAGGAAGCCCGCGAACTGGAAGCCGCAGGCGTGGACATCATCCAATTCGATGAGCCCGCCTTCAACGTCTTCTTCGACGAAGTGAATGATTGGGGTATCGCCACCCTGGAACGCGCCATTGAAGGCCTTAAGTGTGAAACGGCCGTGCATATTTGCTATGGCTATGGCATCAAGGCCAACACCGACTGGAAGAAGACGCTGGGTTCGGAATGGCGTCAGTACGAGGAATCGTTCCCCAAGCTGCAACAATCTAGTATCGACATCATCTCGCTGGAATGCCACAACTCGCACGTGCCGATCGATCTGCTCGAACTGGTTCGCGGCAAGAAGGTGATGGTCGGCGCCATTGACGTGGCCAGCGACAAGGTTGAAACGCCGGAAGAAGTCGCCAACACGCTGCGGAAGGCGCTTAAGTTCGTGGATGCCGACAAGCTGTATCCGTGCACGAACTGCGGCATGGCGCCCCTGTCGCGCGCTATTGCTAAAGGCAAATTGCTGGCGCTGAGCGAAGGCGCGGAGATTGTTCGGAAGGAACTGTTGGGTTGATGCACCATGGAGTCAGACTGCATTTTTGCGCTGGCATCGGCGAAATTGCAGTCTGACTCCTTATTTCTCTACTGTTCCTTCAGCCCCAACGACTTTATCAATGGGGCGAACAATTTCTTCTCGTCCTGCACACGTGCGGTGTAGTCGGCCACGCTTAGCGGTAGCGCCTCGGCGCCGGCGTCCAGGAACCGCGCCTTGATCTCCGGCCGAGCCAGTACCTTATTGATTTCGCCGTTCATGCGATCGACCACATCGTCGCGGGTGCCAGCGGCGGCATACACGCCGAACAGGCTGTCCGCGAAAACGCCGTCAATGCCGGCCTCAGAAAAGGTTCGTATGTCGGGCGCCACGGCAGCCCGTTGCCGGCTTGCCACCGCCAGCACCTTCAGCTTGCCCGCTTGCACCATGGGAAAGACCGTGGCCGGTCCAAACGCAAAGTCAATCTGACCCGCGGCCAGGTCTTGTATCGCCGGCGCCACGCCGCGATAGGGCGCGTGGGTGGCCTGCATGCCGGTAGCCTGCTTGAGCAGCTCGCCAGCCAGATGCGGCGTCGTGCCATTGCCGGCTGAACCGTAGTTGAGCGGATTGGGCTGCTTGCGCGCGTATTCGACGAACGCTTCGAGCGTATCGACGCCCAGCGAGGACCGGACGAACAGGAACAACTGGCTGTTGGCCAACAAGGCGACCGGCCGCAGATCCCGCTGCGGATCGAACGGCATGCTGGCGAACATCAGCGGGTTGACCGATTCGGTGGTCGATGGATTGAGCAAGAAGGTGTGGTTGTCTCCGCCGTTGCGCACGACCTCGGCGCCCGCCAGGTTGCCCCCCGCGCCGCCCCGATTCTCCACGATAACGGTCTGCTTCAAGGCCTCGGCCAAATGCGGCTGTACCGTGCGTGCCAGCACGTCGACCAGCCCGCCAGGGGCCAACCCCACGACCAGGCGCACCGGCTTGGTGGGCCACGCCTGAGGCGCCGTTTGCGCTTGGCTGCCCGTCGCCCAACCAGCCAGCGCCAGCATCATCATGGCCAGGCAATGTCTACGCAGCAGCATGCGATTCTCCTTTGGGGCGCCACCGCGCGATCCTGCGTACGGTGCGTCAGGTGCCGCACCCCGGTGAACCGCCTTGATGCCTCATCACGGCGGTGCCCTGCATCTGGCGCTTATTCTTCACAAAAGTTTAAGCATAAAGAATCCCGGATAACCCTAGTTTGCTGGCGACGAGCAAGTGCGGCTTAGCGAGATTGCTTTAGTGCGGACAAAAAAAACGGGAGGGCTCGAATTCGAGCCTCCCGTTCTTACTGCAGTCGCTAGCGGTAGCCCCCGAAGGGCGTTATTCCCACTCAATCGTCGCCGGCGGCTTGCTCGAGACGTCATAAACCACGCGGTTAATCCCGCGCACTTCATTAATGATCCGCGAAGAAACCCGAGCCAGCAGCGGGTGCGGCAGCGGCGCCCAATCGGCCGTCATGAAGTCAAACGTCTGCACGGCACGCAGCGCCACAACGTACTCATAAGTACGCCCATCGCCCATCACGCCCACCGACTTCACCGGCAGGAACACGGCGAACGCTTGCGACGTCAGCTCGTACCACGTCAGACCGCTGGCCTCGTCCTTGGTATTCCGCAGTTCTTCAATGAAGATCGCATCGGCACGGCGCAGCAGTTCGGCATATTCATGCTTCACTTCGCCCAGGATCCGCACGCCCAGACCCGGACCCGGGAACGGGTGGCGGTAGACCATCTGCGGCGGCAGGCCCAGGGCCACGCCCAGTTCGCGGACTTCGTCCTTGAACAGTTCGCGCAGGGGTTCCAGCAGCTGCAGGTTCAGCGTGTCCGGCAAGCCGCCTACGTTGTGGTGCGACTTGATCGACGTGGCCTTGCCCGTCTTGGCGCCAGCGGATTCGATAACGTCGGGGTAGATCGTGCCCTGGGCCAGCCACTTGGCGCTTTGCTGCTTGCCGGCTTGTTCCTGGAACACTTCCACGAATTCGCGGCCGATGATCTTGCGCTTGGCTTCCGGGTCGGCAACGCCGGCCAGCTTGCCCATGAATTGCGCGGTGGCATCGACGTGAATGATCTTCACGCCCATGTTTTCAGCGAAGGTCTGCATCACCTGCTTGCCTTCGTCCAGGCGCAACAGGCCGTGGTCGACGAAGACGCAAGTGAGCTGGTCGCCGATGGCCTTGTGGATCAGCGCCGCGGCAACGGACGAATCCACGCCGCCGGACAGGCCCAGGATGACTTCGTCGGTGCCGACTTGCTCGCGGATGCGGGCAACGGCCTCGGAGACGTAGTCGGGCATGTTCCAGTCGCCCTGGCATTCGCAGATCTCGTTCACGAAGCGGGCCAGCATGGCCTTGCCTTGAACGGTGTGCGTGACTTCGGGGTGGAACTGAACGGCGTAGAAGCGGCGGTCTTCGTCGGCCATGCCGGCGATGGGACACGACGGCGTGGAGGCCATCAGCTTGAAGCCCGGGGGCAGCTCGGTGACCTTGTCGCCGTGGCTCATCCAGACCTTCAGCATGCCGTGGCCTTCAGGCGTGTCGAAGTCTGCCAGGCCTTCCAGCAGCTTGGTGTGGCCGTGGGCGCGGACTTCGGCATAGCCGAATTCGCGGTGGTCCGAGAAGCTGACCACGCCGCCCAGTTGCTGCGCCATGGACTGCATGCCGTAGCAAATGCCCAGCACGGGCACGCCCAGCTCGAACACGGCGTGCGGCACGCGCATGGAGCCTTCTTCGTAGGCGGAAGCGTGGCTGCCGGACAGGATGATGCCCTTCAGGCCTTGCGCCATCTGTTCACGCACGAAGGCGTCGTCGACGTCGCCGGGGTGGACTTCAGAATAGACGCCGGCTTCGCGCACGCGGCGGGCGATCAGCTGGGTGACTTGCGAACCGTAGTCAAGAATGAGGATGCGCTGGTGCATGGAGACTCTACCCGTTGGAAATAAAACCGCACCGGCAGAACCGCTACAAGATTTTGCGATTCTGCCGGTGCGTAATGCATGACATTGTAGTTGACTGTGTGGATCAGTCGGCGCGGTAGTTGGGCGCTTCCTTGGTGATCTGCACGTCGTGTACGTGGGACTCGCGCACGCCGGCGGAGGTGATCTCCACGAATTCGGCCTTGGTGCGCATGTCGTCGATGGTGGCGGCGCCGCAATAGCCCATCGACGCGCGAATGCCACCGACCAGCTGGAAGATGATGGCCAGCACGCTGCCCTTGTAGGGGACGCGGCCTTCGATGCCTTCCGGAACCAGCTTGTCGGCGTTGTTGGACGGATCCTGGAAGTAGCGGTCGGCGGAGCCGTCCGTCATGGCGCCCAGGCTGCCCATGCCTCGGTACGACTTGTACGAGCGGCCCTGGAACAACACGACTTCGCCCGGCGCTTCTTCCGTGCCGGCGAACATGCCGCCCATCATGCAGGCGAATGCGCCGGCGGCCAGCGCCTTGGCGACGTCGCCCGAGTAGCGGATGCCACCGTCGGCGATCAGCGGAACGCCCGTGCCTTCCAGCGCCTTGGCGACTTCGGAGATGGCATGGATCTGCGGCACGCCCACACCCGCGACGATACGCGTGGTGCAGATGGAGCCGGGGCCGATACCGACCTTCACGCCGTCGGCGCCGTACTCGACCAGCGCGCGCGCGGCGGCGGCGGTGGCGATGTTGCCGCCGATGACTTCAACCTTGGGGTAGTTCTGCTTGACCCAGCGCACGCCTTCCAGCACGCCCTTGGAGTGGCCGTGGGCCGTGTCGACGATCAGGACGTCGACGCCTGCCGCAACCAGCTTTTCCACGCGCTCTTCGGTGCCGGCGCCCACGCCCACCGCTGCGCCAACGCGCAACTGGCCTTGGCCGTCTTTGCTGGCCATCGGGTGTTCGGTGTTCTTGACGATGTCCTTGACGGTGGCCAGGCCACGCAGTTCAAAGCCGTCGTTCACGATCAGCACGCGTTCCAGACGGTGCTTGTGCATCAGGGCCTGCGCTTCGTCCAGCGTGGCGCCTTCCTTCATGGTGACCAGGCGTTCCTGCGGCGTCATGATGTTGCGCAGGGGCTGATCCAGGTTTTCTTCAAAACGCAGATCGCGGTTGGTCACGATGCCGACCAGCTTGCGGCCTTCGACCACCGGCAGGCCCGAGATGCCATGCTGGCGCTGCAACGCAATGGCGTCGCGCACTTTCATCTGGGGGGTGACGGTGACCGGATCGATCACGATGCCGAATTCGTGGCGCTTGACGCGAGCCACTTCACGGGCTTGGGCATCGGCGGACAAATTCTTGTGAATGATCCCGATGCCGCCCTCTTGCGCCATGGCGATGGCCAGACGCGATTCGGTAACGGTGTCCATGGCGGCGGACACAAGCGGGATATTCAGGCTGATATTGCGAGTCAGGCGCGTGGCCAGGGAGGTGTCGCGCGGCAACACCTCGGAATACGCAGGCACCAACAACACATCGTCGAAGGTGAGCGCTTTTTGAACGAGACGCATGGGTAACTCCGGGCGCAAAGCAAGATTATACGCCGCCTGTATGTTTTGACTAGGTGTTGACCCTAGGTTTGTACGGAATTTTTGCACCTTCGGCAGCGCTAAAAGCGGGAGACGGATCACCGCCCGAACGCCAACACGGCGCCAGCCCGCATCGGCGATGCGGCCCTGATTTATTGCCCTCGAAGTGGAATCACAACGAATTTATTTTATCCGGGTAATATTGACGAATGTTTTTACCCGGATCATAATTCGAGCCTGCTTCACTTTTCACTCGGGCCTCGGACCCTTATTGCCATGAACGTCATCGCCACCCCTCCTTCCTATACCGCGTTCGAAGGCCACCGCATGTTGGCCGCCGGGCCATTGGCCGACGTGGCGCTGGCCGTCAAACGCGCGCTGGGCCATCAGAACGGCGCGGCACTGCTGGTGTTTCAAGACGGCACGGGCCAGCAGACAGACCTGGACCTGAGCGGCGACGATGCGCAGGTCATCGCGCGTCACATGCCCCCGAACGCGGACAAACCGGCCGTCATGCCCGGCGCCGCCGGGGACCCGGCCGGTTCGGCCGATGCCGCGCCGCGCGGGCGCGGCCGGCCGAAGCTGGGCGTGGTGCCCCGCGAAGTCACCCTGCTTCCGCGGCACTGGGACTGGTTGGGCGCGCAGCCCGGCGGCGCCTCGGTGGCGCTTCGCAAACTGGTGGAACAGGCGCGACGCGAGAACGAAACGCGGGACCAGCTGCGCCAACGCCAGGAAGCCGCTTACCGGTTCATGTCCAGCATGGCTGGGAACCTGCCTGGCTTCGAGGAAGCGACCCGGGCGCTGTACGCGGAAGACCGTGCGCAATTTGCCGAATGCCTGGCAACCTGGCCGCAGGACGTGCGCGCCTACGCGATGACCCTGGCTTGGGCAACGCCCGATTAAGACGATAGGTTGCAGGCCGCGCCGTGGGATGGCCCCGCCGCACCCGGCAACGGGTGCGAAGCCGAATTGAAAAATGGCATTAACGTGTTCAGAATCGGGCAGGTTTCGGTACCATGGACGTCAACTCCGAATTTACCTGTCCACTCCTCGGATCGCTGGCATGCCACAACTTGTATTGCTGCTTTTGGGCGTCCCCTATCTGCGCAAGCGATGGCGCGTCCTGTTCGGCTTGGGCGTCGTGTTCCTGGCGGCGGGCATCGTCGTCTTTATCGACGCGCTTGACAATGCCCTGTACTTTCCCCTGAACGCGTTTGCCGTCCTCTTCATTATTGAAGGGCTGGCCACGTTATTGATCGCCTCTTCCGGCGTGGGCGGTCAGCGCGTTTTGCGCTACACCAAGGGCGTTTTCGTACTGCTGGCCGGCAGCTTGATCCTGATCGGGCACCATCACGGGCACTTCGTGCTGTCGATGATCTTCGGCGCGCTTTTCCTGATGGACGGGGTGCTGCAGTGTTTGGCAGCCTATGTCGTGCGATACGACCGCTGGCGCTACGCGTTTGGCGCCGGGGTGGCCGAAATCCTGCTGGCCATTTTCTTCTTCCAGCCCTACCCCACGGACTACGTAGGCACGGTGCCGTATTGCCTGGGGCTGTTCCTGGCCATCGCTGGCCTGAAATTGCTGTGGCTGGCTCGGCGCGTCAAACACCTGGCCTCTAACCCAGCGTTTGCGGCTAACGACTCGTCCGATTATCTACCCGCCGAACCCGCGGCGCCGGCGCCTGTTTGGGATGGCCCCCCGACGGACTCTGAACGGGCCCTTACCGTGCACGTCTGGACGCCGTCCGGGTCGGCCAAGGCGCAAACGCGCAACTATCCGCTCGTCGACCGCTATATCGCCGCCGTCGACGTGAATGGCGTGATCTCCACCGGCCATGCGGCGCTGGAGTCCCCGGAGGGCATCTACATCAGCCTGTATCCCAAGGAAGAAATCGACCGGTCGCCCGACGAGTTCGGTAACTTGCTGCGCGCGACGCCCGACAACGACATTCCCGGCGTGTACCAACCCGATTACGCGACCGAGTCCAAGGCCTGGTGCCCGTCGACCACGCGGGTGCGCATCCGGAATTACGACGCGGAAAAGCTGGCCGCGTTCTGGAGTGAATACCGGCAGGACAGCACCTACAACCTGACCCATCGCAATTGCTCGAGTTCGGTGGCGCGTGCGCTTGACGCCGCGCTGGACGGCGTGGTCGGCCGCCTGCATGGCAGCCGGGCGGGATGGGGTGTCCTGATCCGGCTACTGCTGACGCCCGAGCTTTGGGTGGCCTCGCAAATCCGCAAGCGCGCCATCACGATGGCCTGGACGCCGGGACTGACCTTGGACTACGCCCGCGCGATGAGTATGCTGGCGGATCCGCGGCCATTCGGCTGGTGGAAAATGTCGCAGAAGGCGCTGCGCCACATTGCCGAGCTCCGCGCGGGCTGGCGGGCCCAGGACCGGGGCGCGGGCGAACGACGCCCACAGGAAGCCGAGGGGCTGCGCGGTCCGGGGCCCGAAGCTTGAACGCCTGGCCCTTGGGCACGGCGGGCACTTTTTGATGACGGGCGAAATGCGCTTTAATCTGTACGCACGGGCGGGCTTTCCAGGCCCGCGCAAACCATAGGGTGCGCCATGTCCATCGCCAAGAACTTCCTGCTATATGACGGAGACTGCCCCTTCTGCTCGAACTACGTGCGGATGCTGCAACTGCAAAAAGCCGTGGGCCCGATTGATCTGCTGAATATGCGCGACCACCCGGATATGGCGGTGGCATACAAAGCGCAAGGCTACGACTTGAACCAGGGCATGCTGCTGCATCTGGACGGCCAGGACTATTGGGGCGCCGATTGCATCAACCGACTGGCGCTGATCAGCACCGGCAACGACCTGTTCAACAGCGTCAACGCCGCCGTTTTTCGCAATCCGTGCCTGTCGAACGCGCTCTACCCCTTCATGCGCACGGGCAGGAGCCTGGCGCTGACGCTGTTGGGCAAGAAGAAGATGCAGATGTAACGCTGCCGTCGCAGCCGGCCAGGCGCACTCACTTCGCCGGGGCGTCCACCACCCGTTGAAGAAAGGCGTCCAGCGCCGGGTTGTCGTGCTGCGCATGCCAGGCCAAATACATGTCGGCATACAGGTTGCGCTGGCCTATCGGACGAAACTCCACGCCTTCAAACCGCAGTTCCCGCGCCGAATCCGGCACGATGCCCACGCCCAACCCCGCCCGCACAAGCGCCAGCAAGGTGTGCGTCTGCCCTGCCCGCTGCACGTAGTCGGGCTGCACGTCGGCCAGCCCGAAAGCGCCCACGATGCGGTCATAGAAGTACTTGCCCTCGCGCGGCGAATACAGCACGAAAGGCTGCCCCTGCAATAAACGCAGGGGCACGGTGTCGTGTTCGCACAAGGGGGAATCCGCGGGCAATGCCAGCACCAATGGTTCGCGTTCGATCAGCCGCGATTCGATTCCTGCCTGCTGCGGCACGCTGCGCGCCAGGATGACGTCGAGTTCGCGCGCCAGCAACAGCCGCGCCAGATCAGTGCTGACCGTTTCGCGAAGCTGGATCTCGACGCCTGCCAGCAGCTTGCGCGCCAACATGATCATCGACGGCATCAGCCGATAGGATGCAACGGCAGTGAAACCCAGCGTGATATGGCCCGCATCGCCGCCCGAGGTGCGCCTGGCCGTCGCCGCCGCGCGCGCCGAGAACTCCAGCAGATGCCGCGCATCGCGCAGGAACCGCCTGCCCGCCGCGCTAAGCAGCACCTGCCGGCTATTGCGTTCAAACAGCGTCACGCCCAAGTCTTGCTCCAGCAACTGGATCTGCCGGGACAGGGGCGGCTGCGTCATGCACAGCCGTTCGGCCGCGCGGCCGAAATGCAGCTCTTCGGCCACCGCGATGAAGCACTCCAGCTGACGAAATTCCATCGATTCAATCCTTGAATTGATCAATGCTATTTATAGCTCGAACGGCTATCTATCGGTAGCCGTTTTTATACTCGGCGACAAGGCCGCCAAGCCGGCCCGCAGGATCAAAAGGAGCATTTTCGCAGCACGTTTCATTCGCGGCAGCTGCCGCCCCCACGCCTAAAAAGAGAAGAGAGACATGGAGACATTCCCTATCGCCCGACAACGCGTCCGGCTCATCGCCGCGGCGCTGGCCCTGGCCGCCACCGCCGCGTTGCCCTGGAACGCCAGCGCCGCCGGATATCCCGAGCGCCCGATCAACCTGATCGTCCCGTTTTCACCGGGCGGGGGCACCGACATTTCGGCTCGCCTGCTGGCCGCCGCGTTGGGCGACAAGCTGGCGTCTTCGGTGGTGGTGGACAACCGCCCGGGCGCCGGCGGGCAGATCGCCGCCGACCTCGTGGCGCGGTCGCCGGCCGACGGCTACACGTTGCTGTTCGCTAACTCCGGCATGCTTGCCATCAACCCGTGGATCTATAAGCTGCATTCGGATCCCGCCACCGCGTTCGCGCCCGTTTCGCTGTTTTCGGACCTGCCTTTCGTGTTGGTCGTACCGACGGGATTGCCCGCCAAGGACGTTGCCGGACTGGTGACGCTGGCGCGCGCGGAACCAGGCAAGCACACGTTTGCCAGCTCGGGCACCGGCGGCGCTCCGCACCTGTCCGCCGAGATATTCCAGCAAGCCACCGGCGTGGATTTGATGCATGTGCCCTACAAGGGCGGGGGTCCGGCCATGACCGACCTGATGGCGGGCCGGGTCGACATGCTGTTCGCCTCCGTGCTGGAGACCATGCCCTACGTCACCGGCGGCAAACTGCGCGCGCTGGCGGTGACCGGCGCCACACGCTCGCCCGCCATGCCGGATGTGCCGACGATTGACGAGGCCGGGGTGAAGAATGCGCAGTCCGGCTCCTGGACCGCCGTGCTGGCGCCTGCGGGCACGCCGCCCGCCGTGATCGAAAAGCTGTCGCAGGCGATCCGCGACATCGCCGCAGAACCCGCAATGAAGGCCAAGCTGGAATCCCAGGGCGCGGTGGCGCACGGCTCCACGCCCCAGCAGTTGCAGGAGCTTGCCGCCCGCGAACGCGCCCGCTACGGGCAGATCATCAAGTCCCGCAATATCCAGACGAACTGATTCCATCCGGCCCGGTTACCGGGCCATTTCTTAAAGCCGTATCCATGACAGATTCCCTGCCCGCTTCCGCCCCCCACCTGCTGATGGTCGGCCCCCTGCTGCCCGAGTTGGTGGCCGATCTGGCGTCCCGCTACCACGTCCATCGCTTGTGGGACGCCGCCGATCCCGCCGCGCTGCTGCGCGAACATGGGCCGTCCATCCGCGGCATTGCCACCAGCGGCCGTTTCGGCGCCACCCGCGAACTGATCAGCGCCCTGCCGGCGCTGGAAGGCATTTTCAGTTTTGGCGTGGGATACGACACCATCGACCTGACGGCGGCGCAAGAACACGGCGTGGTCGTCACCAACACGCCCGGCGTACTGGACGCGTGCGTGGCCGACACGGCGTTGGCACTGATGCTGGCCGCGCCGCGCCGCATCGCCGAGGCAGACCGCTTCGTGCGCGCTGGACGCTGGCCGACCGAAGGCTTCCCGCTGGGCACGCGCATGACCGGCAAGCGCTGCGGCATTGCCGGCCTGGGCAATATCGGCTTGCAAATTGCCCGCCGCGCCGCCGCCTTCGACATGGAAATTCTCTACACCAGCCGCAAACCGCGCGCCGATGCGCCCGCCGGCTACCGTTATTGCCCCGATATCACGTCCTTGGCCGCCGCCTGCGATTTTCTGGTGCTGGCTGTGCCGGGCGGAAGCGCGACGCGCCACTTGGTGAATGCCGAAGTGCTGAACGCCCTGGGGCCGCAAGGCTGGCTGATCAACATCTCGCGGGGCACGGTCGTTGACGAAGCCGCGCTGGTCGGCGCGCTGCAAAACAAAGGGATCGCCGGCGCAGGGTTGGATGTGTTCGAACACGAACCGGCCACACCGGCCGCGTTGCACACGATGGACAACGTCGTGCTGCTGCCGCATATTGCCAGCGGCACGCACGAAACCCGCCGCGCCATGGCCGACCTGATGGTCGCGAACCTGGACGGCTGGTTCCGGGATGAAAAGGTGCTGACGCGGGTCGTGTGATCCGACGGCGGACCGCGCCTATTCGCTGACCCATTGCAGCTTAGGCGACGGCGCGCCCTGCTGCTGGAAATACAAGATGGCCTCTTGAGCCAGTTCGCGGCCCACGCATTGATATTGCTGATAGCTGCCGGACTGGCCGCCCACCACCAGATCCTGGTCATGGTCTTCGGATTTTGACCGGTCAACCAGCGTGTAGATGCGCGCGTCGTCATCTAGCGTGATGGAAACGACGTAACCGCCGTCGCCCCCGCCAACCGCCATGACGGTTTCGTCTTCCGTCACGAACGCGGTCGAACTGAATTCGGCGCCATCCAACCGGTCCAGCGCGGCAAGCAAATCCACTTCCGACGGATTGACGCGTTCTCTTAGCGCGGCGCGGTCACCCTGGCGTCGTTCTTCGATGAGTTTTCTTATTTTCATGGAATGCGGGGTCCGATTATGGTTAGCAAGCGGCCACGAATTCTGGCACATGGCCGCCGCCGCGGGGAGAAACCCACGTGAAAGCGCCCATCAGTCTAACCGGACCTGCGGCATTGACAGATAACCCGTCCCCGCCGCAGCAACTTGCGGAAATGCAGCGAAATAATACAACCACTTGTTTCATTCATCGAAGACGGCGCATGCCCTTTACAGTGGCTAACCTCCTTCGTTTTCTTCTTGGCCGCGCTTGCCAAATAGCGGCCTCGCAGCACTTATCGCGGTAACGATTTGGAAGATAATCGCATTGAAATATGCGACACGAAAGCCGACCATCGCCGATTGGATTAGACCGGGCGAATCAAGGAGACTTATCGTGCATTCGATCAGACCCGCAGTAGCGGCCTGTGCGCTGGGCGCCATGCTGACGCTGGGAAGCTTAGGCCATACCACCAACGCCCAGACCACGGCCGATGCGACGGCCGCCAAACCGTTGGCAACTGGGCTGACCGAAACCGGCAGCGCCGAAGGCCAAGTCGTTGAAGCGGTGCGCAGCGGCGATATCCTCACCCTTAAGGTCCGGTTCAAGCCCATCATTCCAGGCAAGACCGAGATGGTCTATTCGCAGATCACGAAGAACGATTACGAAGACAGCTTCTACGTCATCGCCGGCAATAAAAAACACTTGCTGCTGAAAGACAGCAACGATAAGCCGCTGACCAACCCGAAACTGGTGCTCAAGACCTCTAAAGACACGCCGCTGGCTGGCGCCTGGCAGGGAAAATTTCCCGCTCCGCCGAAAGACATCACGGAAGTATCTTTGACAATACCGGGTGTCGAAACCTTCGATGCCATCAAGATCACCGATCGATAAACGATGGCTGCCGCCTGGAACGTTTCAGCCACTATTGTGGCGCTATTGCTAGCTGCGGCTAGCGGTGCCAAAGCGCAAGAACCGCCCTACAAAGCCGAAGTGCTGGACTTGCAAGCCACGATTTTGGACTTGAAGGGATTCCCGTCCGGAACGGGCGGCGGCGTCTCTGACCTGTCCGCACAGATAGGCGATCTGGCGGGCCGCCACGAAGGCTTGTCCGTGCGCCAGGACAAGGACGCCGTCACGGTGTCGATGCTGGGTGATGTGCTGTTCGATTTCGACAAGGCCGATATCCGGCCGGCAGCCGAACCCGCCCTGCAGGATATTGCGCGTGCGATCCAGGCGGCCCCAGTTGGCCCGGCCCGTGTGGCCATTGAGGGCCATACCGATTCCAAGGGCGCCGCGTCGTATAACAAGGCACTGTCCTTAAAACGGGCGAACGCCGTATTGCAGTGGTTGGCCGATCACGGCGTGGATAAGGCGCGATTAACCGCCAAGGGCTACGGTGATGCCCGGCCCGTGCAGCCCAACGCGCTGACCAGCGGCGCGGACAATCCGAAAGGACGCGCGCAGAACCGGCGGGTGGAATTCGTGCTGGCCAAGCACTAGCGTGGCCGGGCGCGGAGAATAGAACGCCCGCACAGGACCGGCAGCCTCTGCCTTGGCGCCAGACCGCTACATCGGATGGCGCAGCTGACGAGATAAAACGGCATGTGGAACCGTTCGTCCCTGGATGTGACAGACAGCGTGCCGGTTTCTGGCGACCCGACAGCACGACACTGTGAAATCACGTGCCAATATTCAAATGCGCCCAAAGGCGAGTTCTCCATGGCCACTTCTGGCGTTTCCAATACACCCACAAGCATTTCCACCTCCACCTCGTCTCAAGTCGAGCCCTCGCAGAATGTGGGGAATGGGGTTGTATCCACTAGCAATGGGTTGCCGCCCCGCAATCCCTATTCCGTGAAACCTGTTCTTGGAGCCATTCTCGAGTTTGCCGTTAGAGATTCCCAAGACTTTAGCGGGTTCAGGTTGGTAAACAAGAACACCAAGAGGTGGGTCGACAGAGCAGTGCAGCACTCGACCGTCCATGATGAACGTGGACTACAGAAATTCTCGGCCCCGGATAATACGATCTTCCCGACGCATCTGACTTTTCGGTGCCAACCTACGATCGAGGAACTGAAGAATCTGCCCGAGAGCATTATTCACGTGAGCTTTGCCGTGGGGGATGCGCGCATCACGGCAGGTTATCTCCGCGTACTGGCTCAGCAATGTCCCAACATACAGTCGCTGGACTTGGCAGGCCAAAGGCTGTCCACAAGCGACTTGACGGCGCTGCAGGAATTTAAACAGCTGACCGCGCTTGACCTGTCTAGCAACGATATCGACAACGACGGAGCGGCGGAAGTCGCTAAGCTCAGCACTCTCAACACGCTTAACCTCAAGTACAACCAAATCCGCCAACAAGGCGCGATGGCACTGTCCAAACTGATCAATCTGAACACGCTCGACCTAAGTTTCAATAGTCTTGGCGACCTGGGCACGACGGAACTGGCTAACCTTATCAATCTGTCCGTCCTTCGCCTGTCGGGCAACCTGATAAGCGGAGTGGGCGTGACCGCACTGGCCCAGCTGGAGAATCTACGCACGCTTGAATTGGCCGAAAACTATATCGGCGACGACGAAGCGGCAGAACTCGCTAATCTCAGCAAGCTCACCACACTTGACCTGTCTCGCAACCTGATCGGTGACGTGGGCGCGGAGTATCTGGCCAAGCTTATCAATTTGATCACCCTGAACTTGGCTAACAATGCTATCCGCTACCCAGGCGCAATGGCACTGTCCAAGCGCATCAGCCTTTCTACGCTGGACCTGTCCAGCAACCTCATTGGCGACGGGGGTGCTGCGGCACTCGTTAATCTCATCAATCTTTCCACGCTTAACCTGACTAAAAGCGATGTTGGCGATGAGGGAACGATGGAACTGGCCAAGCTTATCCATCTTCACACGCTTGACCTGAGTTTCAACGATATTGGCGATCGGGGTGCGGCTGCACTGATCAATCTGAGGAAGCTCGGAATTCTCGACTTGAGTTTCACAAATATCGGCGATGAAGGCGTGAATGCACTGGCACAGAACCTTACCCTTACCACGCTGAAATTACGATACAACCCCGGAATCAGCACTGCGTGCATCAAAAATATACGGAACGCGCGCAATATCGTCCTATATTGATATTCAAGCAGAGTTCCCTAGCCACTGGCTTCAGCACGAACCCCATGAATTTCAGCGAGTTTTGTATCCGCCTGCGCCTGCGGCCAGAATCCATGCAAATTTGGACTACGGATTAATAAATTCCACTGACAACCAACACGAGCCCCCGATGATCACCGGCCCTACCTATACACCCACGAACAGTTTCCAAGCCAATTCGGCCGGTTCGGCGTCTTCGTCGACTGGCGTATCGAACATCGATGCACCCTCATCGCCACGTAGCCCCGTCCTATCGAGTTATATCGGCGAGACCTTCGGCGCTTCTGGGGCTAATGAATCCAAGAGCTTTAGCGTAAGGAAAGTGAACGTCGCAGAGCGTGCGCACGGGGCGGAACAATGCGTGACCGCCGAAAATCCGCATGACCTATTGGCACTTTTCGGGCCTGGAAGCACGATTAGCCCGACGCACCTAAAGTTGATGTTCGTACCTACTGCCGCGCAACTTAATCATCTTCCCAGCAGCATCAGGCACATTAACTTTAGCAAAATGGCACGGCACTCGCTGACCCGCACTATCATCTCCGATCATCTTCGGGTTCTCGCCGAACAATGCCCCCATATACACACGATGAAGTTGGCATGGAAACGGCTTTCCACAAACGCCCTAACAGAGCTGACTAAGTTTAGACAACTTACGACACTTAACCTGACTGGTAGCTTGATTAACGACGAGAAAGCGACGCAACTTGCCAGCCTCACCAATCTTTCTACGCTTGACCTGACCAGCAATCCTATCGGCGACGAGGGGTTAACGGTACTGGCCACGCTCCGCAACCTGACCATGCTCAGACTGCGTAACAACGCCCAAATCAGCGCCGTGCACCTGGAGGCGATACGAACCGCCTACAACACCCTGCGGATTGATACGGGCCGAGTTCTATACGCGTTGCCTTTGGCATGAACGTGCCCTCGCGCGGACTTCGATAGCGAAGGGCCAGGGAAATAATGAAGTCACGCGCCAATACTCACATATACGCAAAGGCGGATTACTCATGAACATACACGGCCGCAACCCAAATTCACCGATCTTGCCCGACTATGAGCTCAATCATATCGTCGACCACTTTTTAGCTAAAGACTTCGCGGCCTTTAGCGTGATCAGACAATTGGACAAGCGAAACTACAAACGCGCCACCGGAGTGGTGGAACATCTGCTTATCAATAGCCCGGAGGGATTCTCGCGGTTCTTCCCCGCGCCCCACGAACCCAAGTGTGCTGCCCGTCCGGCCCATCTAGCGCTGCAGTTCAACGTCTCGACCGAGAAACTACAGCATCTGCCCGATAGTATTACGCACTTGGAGCTTAATCACCAGAGGCGTTGGCCCCCAACCATCAGCGCCAAATTTCTTGAAGCACTCGTCAAACAATGCCCCAACATTCAATCGTTGAACTTGAGAAATAACATACTGGATGAAGACGCCGTGGCAGTGCTGCAGAGGTTTGAAAAGCTCACTGAACTTGACCTGACTGCATCCAAGATAGCGAATGAGGGGATCAAGGAAGTGGCCAAGATCACCAACCTTACCTCGCTGAAAGTGGGCAATTGCGACATAAGCGACTACGGAGCGATGGAGCTGCCTAAGCTTGTTAATCTTTCCACGCTTGACCTGTCTGGCAATTTTATCGGCTGCGCGGGTGCGGCCGAAGTGGCTAAGCTACTTGAGCTCACCGAGCTTAACATGAGTACCACCGACATTTTTTTCGACGGAGTGAGGGCATTGGCTGCGCTTCCCAATCTCCGCACGCTTGACTTGTCCGATCACATTATTTTCTCGGAAGATTCAACGCCACTGGAGATGTTCAATAAACTGTCCTGCCTCAAGCTGAACGATTGCCATATTGACGGCCAGATACCAATGAACATTGCTAAGCTCGAAAATCTGTCCGAGCTTCACTTGGCCAATAACAGAATCGGCCCCGAGGGATTGAAGGAACTGCTTAAGCTGCCCAAACTCTCCAACCTTAATCTGTCTTCGAACAGACTTGGCCACGCGGAGATGAAAGAAGTGGCTAACATCCTCACCCTCACCACGCTTAACCTATCCAACCACTTGTCTTGGCCGGGCGAGCATTTCGACCAAAAGCTTAATGGCGAAGCACTGGCGGAGCTGGCTAAGCTGCCCCTGCTCTCTGACCTTGACCTGTCTAGAAACTCTATCGGCCTCCCATTAGCGACGGCACTGACCAAGCTTGCCCATCTGTGCACGCTTAAGCTAGTTAAATGCTCTATTGGCAACCAGGAAGTGGCGGAGCTAGTTAAATTCAATATCGGCGACCCGAAAATGGCGGAACAACCCAAGCTTCCCAATTTCGAGACGCTGGACCTATCCAATAACGTGATTGGCGACGAGGGAGCGACGCTACTGGTGAATCGCGGCAATATCGCCACGCTTATCCTACATGGCAACCCTGAAATCAGCGCCGTGCACATTGAGGAAGTACGGGCCGCCCCCAACACGCCCAATATTAATATCTAAGACGATTTTCCTCGGCATTGCCTTCAGCAAGAACATCCAATAAGTCTCACCGGCGGTTTTGGGGTTTTGTTGGGGGCTGCCGCAGCCTAAGCTGACTTAACGAGGGCTGCCCGCCTTAATATCAAGCGCTCAGAATGCAAAATGCCCGCTGGCGCGCCATACCGTGGGGATGCGCCTGCGGGCCGCCGCGATCTCAGACCGGACCCAAAACGACACCCTATGGCATGGCGGCGCAAGCATGACCGAGCCCTATCCAGCCGCACAGCCGCGAGAGATTCACAAGGCCCTTGAAGCTGTCCGCCAGGCTGGCGCAGGCGGGGAATCCCTCAACCCTTTGGCGATCATGTGCGACATGCGCCATCGCCGAGTCACCCAACAGTCACCCACGCTTCGTATGCGTCGCCTGACCGGGTTTCGCTAAGTCGTTGAAATAACTGCAAGTAATGAAAAGGCATAAGGAAATCCCCATTAGGGAATTTGCTTATGCCTTTTAACTATTTGCAGCGCGCATACTTACCGGGCAAGAATTCGTCCTGAGCATAAAGCAACGCAGATGGAATTACGTCAACTCGAGGCCTTCGCGGCCGTCATGTCTACGGGCAGCGTCACGGCTGCCGGGCGCCTGCTTGGGCGCTCGCAGCCGGCCATCAGCCGCCTGTTGCAAGAGCTGGAAGCTGAAATCGGCTATGCCCTGTTCAACCGCAGTGGGCCCCGCGTCACGCCGACTGAACAGGGCTTTCTGCTGTATGACGACGTAGAACGCGCGCTGGCCGGCTTGCAGCAGATTCGCAGCCGCGCCGAAGAAATTGCGCGGGGCCAAGCCAAGCCGCTGCTGCTGGCGGCAACGTCCGCGCTGGCTGCCGGCCTGCTGCCCGACGCGCTCAAGCGCATCGAGTCCCAAACCGGCGCCACGCGCGTGCAAGTGCGCAGCGCCTCGCCCGAACGCGTCGTGCACGCGGTGCTGACCGGCGCCGCGCAACTGGGCGCCACCAGCTTGCCGCTGGAACATCGTGGCTTGACGGTGCATTGGATTGCCCAAGCGCCCTGCGTCGTGGCGCTGCGCGACGACGATCCGCTGGCCGCGCACGACGTGGTGCCGGTCAATCAACTGGCCGGACACCGCCTGATCACCATGGCCAACCCGTACCGGCTGCGCCGTCGCCTGGACGCCGCACTGGCGCCGGTCGGCAATGCGCCGGGCACCATCGAAACCAATTCGTCCGTCAACGCCCTGGCCGCCGTGCGCGCTGGCTTGGGCGTGTCGGTGCTGGAACCGATCACCGCTTACGGCGTCCCGATGCCGGGCGTGGCGATCCGGCCGATCGACCTGGACATCCCTTTTTTCTTTGGGGTCATCACCCCGCAGTCGCAACCCCTGACGCCGGCCTGCCAGGCCATGGCCGACGCGCTGGCCGAAGCCGCCGCCGCCCTGCTGCCCGGTTTTGTGCTGCACGACGCCTGCGAACACGCGGCGCTGTTGCAGTCGATCTACGGTGATGACGCCCCTGTTTTGGACACCCCCACACTATGAATCTGCCCGTTGCCACCCCGCCGCAAGGCCTGGATGCGCTAGAAGCGCGTTTGCGGCAAGACCTGTCCTGGCTGGAAATTCCCGCCAAGAACTGGGTTGCGCCCCGTCTGGTTGACGGCCAGCAGGTACTGGACGTTGTCGTCATCGGCGGCGGCATGGCCGGCTTGGCCGCGGCTGCCTCGTTGACGCACCTGGGCATCACCGCGCCCATCTTCGACCAGGCGCCTGAAGGCTACGAGGGCCCGTGGGCCACCACCGCCCGCATGGAAACGCTGCGTAGTCCCAAGCAACTGACCGGCCCCGCGCTGGGCTTGCCCGCGCTGACCTTCCGCGCCTGGTTCGAAGCGCAGTTCGGCACGGCCGAATGGGACGCGCTGGACAAGATTCCGCGCCTGCAATGGATGGACTACCTGCGCTGGTATCGCCGCGTCCTGAACCTGGACGTGCGCAATGAACACCGCGTGCTGTCCGTGCAACCGCGCGCCGACCGCCTGGTGCAACTGGACATCGAATCGCCCGCCGGACGCAGCACCGTGCTGGCCCGCCGCGTGGTGCTGGCCACCGGCCGCGACGGCCTGGGCGGCGCCTATGTGCCTGACTTTGCCAAGACACTGCCGCGCGACCGCTGGGCGCATTCGTCCGACGTGATGGACTACGCCACGCTGGCCGGCAAGCGCGTCGGCGTCGTGGGCGCGGGCGCGTCCGCCATGGACAGCGCCGGCACGGCCTTGGAAGCCGGCGCCGCCAGCGTCGACCTGCTGATCCGCCGCAACGACATCCCGCGCGTCAACAAGGGCAAAGGCGCGGGCAACCCAGGCCTGACCCACGGCCACCTGACCCTGCCCGACGAATGGAAGTGGAAGATCCGCCACTACATCAACGCCGCGCAAGTGCCGCCCCCGCGCGGCAGCACCTTGCGCGTGTCTCGTTTCCCCAATGCCCGCTTCAACCTGGGCTGTGGCGTGCAAGACCTGGCCTTGGTCGGTGACGACATCCACGTCACCACGCCCAAAGGCGTGTTCGTGCTGGACTTTCTGATCTTCTCCACGGGCTTTCGTATCGACTGGACCGTGCGCCCGGAATTCGCGCCGCTGGCGCCCCACGTGCGCAACTGGGGCGACCGTTTCACCCCGCCCCCCGGCGAAGAAGACCAGGAACTGCATGACTCGCCCGACCTGGGCGCCGTCTTTGAACTGCAAGAAAAAGTGCCCGGTGCCTGCCCGGGTCTGGACCGCGTGCACTGCTTTTCGTACCCCGCCGCGTTGACCCAAGGCACGATCTCGGGCGACATCCCCGCCATCAGCGACGGCGCCAAGCGCTTGGCGCAAGGCATCGCCGGCCTGTTCTACCGCGAAGACGTCGAAACGTACTACGCCAACATGGAAGCGTTTTCCGAACCGGAAGTGTTCGGCGATGAATGGACGCCGGCCCCGCCGCCCGCGGCAATCGCCACCCCGGCCTCGCAAACGGAGACCGCGCAATGACCGGTTGGTTGATACGCCGTGTCGCGCAAGCGGCGGTGGTGGTTTTGCTGATGACGCTGATCGTCTTCGTGGGCCTGCACGCCATCGGCAACCCCGTGGACATCCTGATCGGCCAGGACGTGGACCAGGTGGACCGCGCCCGCATCATCGCGGAACTTGGCCTGGACAAACCACTGTGGCAGCAATACCTGGGCTTTCTGAACGGGGCGCTGCATGGCAACCTGGGCAACAGCTTCGTCTACAACATCCCCGCGATTGAATTGGTGATCCAGCGCCTGCCCGCCACCCTGGAACTGGCCATCAGCGCCCTGCTTCTGGCCGTCATCATCGGCCTGCCGCTGGGCTTGATCGCCGGCCTATACCCCGACAGCCGCTTTTCCAAGATGATCATGGCCGGCAGCATCGTCGGCTTCTCGCTGCCCACGTTCTGGGTGGCGCTGATGCTGATCATGACGTTTAGCGTGTCACTCGGCTGGCTGCCCGCCAGCGGCCGTGGGCAGACGGTGGAATTCCTGGGCTTTCAATGGTCGTGGCTGACCGCCGACGGCTGGCGCCATTTGATCTTGCCCGCGCTGAACCTGTCGCTGTTCAAGATTTCGCTCGTCATCCGCCTGACGCGCGCTGGCGTGCGCGACGTGATCCCGCTGGACTTCGTGAAGTTCGCGCGTGCCAAAGGCTTGTCGCCGTTTCGCGTGGTCTGTGTGCACGTGCTGCGCAACACGATGATCCCGCTGGTGACGGTGCTGGGCCTGGAGCTGGGGTCGACCATCGCGTTCGCCGTCATCACGGAGAGCATTTTCTCGTGGCCCGGCGCCGGCAAGCTGATCCTGGACAGCCTGAACGCACTGGACCGCCCCGTCATCGTTGCCTACCTGATCGTGGTGGTGTGCCTGTTCGTCACGCTGAACCTGATCGTCGACATTCTTTATAAAGTGCTGGACCCCCGGGTACGGCTGGAGGGCTCGGCATGAGCACCACTGCAACCCCTGACAAGGTTCCCGCCCTGCGCCGGGAATCGCCCTGGCGCCGCAACCTGACCGAATTCCTGTCGTCCAAGACGGCGGTGTTCGGCCTGGCCGTTGCCACTCTGCTGATCCTGGCCGCGATCTTCGCGCCGTGGATTTCGCCGCAGAACCCATACGACCTGCTGCAAATCGACGTGCTGGATTCCCGCATGCCGCCTGGGTCCATGAACGGCCTGGACACCTTCCACTACTGGCTGGGCACCGACGGCCAGGGGCGCGATTTGCTGTCCGGCATTCTGTACGGACTGCGCATCAGCTTGATGGTGGGCGTGGGCTCGGCGGTTATCGCCGGCATCGTCGGCACGCTGCTGGGCCTGCTTGCCGCCTACGCGGGCGGCAAGGTCGACGCCTTCATCATGCGCTTGGTCGACCTGATCCTGTCGTTTCCGTCCATCCTGGTTGCCATGATGATCCTGGCCTTTCTGGGCAAGGGCGTGGGCAACGTGGTGCTGACGCTGGTGATTCTGGAATGGGCCTATTACGCCCGCACCGCGCGCGGCCAGGCGCTGGTGGAACGCCGCCGTGAATACGTGGAAGCCGCCCGCTGCCTGGACATTCCCAACTGGCGGATCATGTTGAAGCACATCCTGCCCAACTGCTTGCCGCCGCTGATTGTCATCGGCACCTTGCAGATCGCGCGCGCCATCACGCTGGAGGCCACGTTGAGCTTTCTGGGCCTGGGCGTGCCGGTGACCGAACCGTCGCTGGGCCTGCTGATTTCCAACGGCTTTCAATACATGCTGTCCGGCGAATACTGGATCAGCTTCTACCCCGGCATCGCGCTGCTGATCACCATCGTCGCCATCAACCTGGTGGGCGACCGCCTGCGCGACGTGCTGAACCCAAGGACTCACAAATGACCGACCGCACCGCTTTCGCTGGCGCGCCGGCCACGCTTGAAGTGCGCAACTTGCGCACGCACTTCCACACCCGCGCGGGCGTGCTGCCCGCCGTGGACGACGTGTCGTTCACGCTGGAGCGCGGCAAGATTCTGGGCCTGGTCGGAGAATCCGGCTCGGGCAAATCCGTGACGGGCTTTTCCATCATGGGTCTGGTCGACGCGCCGGGCCGCATCGTCGGCGGAGAAATCCTGTTCCAGGGCCGCGACCTGACCAAGCTGGCTCCGCGCGAACTGCGCCGCCTGCAAGGCAACCGCATCGCCATGATCTTCCAAGATCCGATGATGACGCTGAACCCGGTCCTGCGCGTGGACGTGCAGATGATCGAAACCGTGCGCGCGCATAACAAGATGAGCAAGCGCGAAGCCCGCACGCTGGCCCGCGACACGCTAGGCATGATGGGCATCCCCAGCCCGGAAGAACGCCTGCTGGCCTACCCGCATCAGCTGTCTGGCGGCATGCGCCAGCGCGTAGCCATTGCCATCGCCATGCTGCACCGCCCTGACCTGATCATCGCCGACGAACCCACCACCGCGCTGGACGTCACCATCCAGGCGCAGATTCTGTCTGAAGTGCAGAAGCTGGCGCAGCAACACGGCACCAGCCTGATCTGGATTACGCATGATCTGTCCGTGGTGGCAGGCTTGGCGGATGACGTGGCCGTGATGTACGCCGGCCGCATCGTCGAACACGGCAAGGTCGACGACGTGCTTGACCGCCCGCAGCACCCCTACACCGTTGGCCTGATCGACAGCCTGCCCAGCAATAACCTGCGGGGCCAGCGCCTGCGCCAGATTCCCGGCATGACGCCCAACCTGCTGCACCTGCCCGCCGGCTGCGCGTTTTCGGCGCGCTGCTCGCGCGCCACCGCCGCCTGTGGCCAGCAACCCGGCATCACGCAAGCCCTGCCCGAACACGATGTGCGCTGCTTCCATCCGACTATCCAGATCCACAACGAGGTGACGGCATGACTGTATCCGCCGCCCCCACTCCGCTGATTGACCTTTCTCAAGTCAGCAAGCGCTTTGGCGAAAGAAAAGTCGGCCCGGCCGGCCGCGCCATGCAGCGCATGGGCTTGTCCAAGCCGCCCGCCGTGACCCGCGCCGTCGACAACGTGGACCTGATCGTGAACCCCGGCGAAGTGGTCGGCCTGGTCGGTGAATCCGGTTGCGGCAAATCCACGCTGGGCCGCATCGCGGCCGGCTTGTTGACGCCATCGGGCGGTGAAGTGCGCATCAACGGCGTGCGCCCGTCGGACATGAATTCCGCCGCCGCCCACGCCGCGCGCCTGACCGTGCAGATGATTTTCCAGGACCCCTATGCCAGCCTAAACCCGCGCCTGCGCGTGGACGAGATCGTGGGCGAAGCGGCCCGCATCCACGGGCTGGTCGACAACGCGGGCTTTGACGACTACGTCAGCGCCCAGCTGGAACGTGCGGGGCTGGACCCGGCGCTGCGCCAACGCTATCCGCACCAATTCAGCGGCGGCCAGCGCCAACGCATCGGCATCGCCCGCGCGCTGGCCGTGCAGCCGTCCATGCTGGTATGCGACGAAGCCGTGGCCGCGCTGGACGTGTCCATTCAAGCGCAGATCCTGAACCTGTTCATGGACCTGCGCGAAGAACTGAACCTGACGTATCTGTTCATCAGCCATGACCTGGGCGTGGTGGAACACCTGTCTGACCGCGTCGTCATCATGTACCTGGGCCGCGTCGTGGAAACGGCCACCGTGGACGAAGTATTCCAGCGCCCCAACCACCCGTACACGCAAGCGCTGCTGGCGGAAATTCCCAGCCTGAAGTCGCGCCACAAGGTCTTTACCGCGATCAAGGGCGAGATTCCCAGCCCGCTGAACCCGCCCGGCGGCTGCCATTTTCATCCGCGATGTCCGCATGCGATGCCGCGCTGCAAGACCGAAGTTCCCACATTGAAGGGAATCGCCATCAACCATTTAAGCGCCTGTCATTTGAACGACATGGCCTGAACCTAATTGGCCGCGTTGTCCTTAATGCCTTTTTATTGGCCTGAATGACAACGCAGCCTTCGGAACACTTAACTCGTTCCCCCCCTACCAAGGACCCCGAACATGAAACGCTTGATTCTTTCGACCCTGACCGCCGCCATCCTTGGCGCCTCTGCCGCCGCGTCGGCCGACAACCTGTCGATCGGTTTTGCCGACCCGCTGTCGTCCCTGGACCCGCAGCTGAACAACCACGCCGGCGACCGCTCGGTGGCCCTGCACTTCTGGGACCTGCTGATCGAAAACAAGTGGAACAAGCTTCAACCCGGCCTGGCCGTCAGCTGGAAGCCGCTGGACCCCACCACCTGGGAATTCAAGCTGCGTGAAGGCGTCAAGTGGCAAGACGGCACGCCGTTTACCGCCGACGACCTGATCTATTCCTACACCCGCGCGCGCGCCGTGCCCGGCAGCGTGGCCACCTACGCCGGCTACCTGCGCACCATCGACACGATGACCGCCAAGGACCCGCTGACCCTCATCGTCAAGACCAAGGCGCCCAACCCCGACCTGCCGCTGAACCTGGCATCCGTACACGTCGTCAGCAAGCACGTCGGTGAAAAGTCCACCACCGAAGACTACAACTCGGGCAAGGCCATGGTCGGCACCGGCCCGTACAAGTTCGTGTCCTACACGCCGGGCGACCGCGTCATCATGGAACGCAACGACGGCTACTGGGGCGACAAGGCCACCTGGGACAAGGTCAATTACCGCTACATCAACAACGCCGCCTCGCGCACCGCTGCGCTGTTGGCCGGTGACGTGGACGTGATCGACAAGGTGTCGGTGTCGGACCTGGCCAAGCTGCAAAAGGCCCCGAACATCGCGGTGTACCCGTACGACGGCCTGCGCGTCATGATCCTGCAACCCAGCTTCAACCCCGCACCCAATCAGTACATCACCGACAACAACGGCAAGCCGCTGGACAAGAACCCACTGCTGGACCTGCGCGTGCGTCAAGCGCTGAACCTGGCCATCAACCGCAAGGCCATTTCCGACCGCATCCTGCAAGGCGCGGCCACCGAAGCCAACCAGTGGATGCCCAAGGGCACCTTCGGCTACAACCCCGACGTGAAAGACATCCCCAACGACGTCGCGCAAGCCAAGAAGCTGCTGGCTGAAGCGGGCTTTCCCGACGGCTTCAAGCTGACCATGCACGTGCCCAACGACCGCTACCCGCAAGGCCCGGAAACGGCCCAGGCCGTGGCACAGTTCTGGACCCGCGTCGGCGTGAAGACCCAGGTGGAAGTGGTGCCATGGGCCGTGTATTCGGGCCGCGCAAACAAGAACGAATTCGCCGTCAGCATGCTGGCGTGGGGCAACGGCACGGGCGAAGCCAGCTACGCGCTGGTCAACATCCTGGCGACGGTTGACGCCAAGAAGGGCCTGGGCGCCTCCAACTGGGGCCACTACACCAACCCCAAGGTGGACGCCGCGCTGGAACAGTCCACGTCGGAATTCGATGTGGCCAAGCGTGAAGCCATCCTGCGCGACTCGGTCAAGCTGGTGTCGGACGACGTCGGCATCATCCCGCTGTTCCACTACAAGAACATCTGGGCCACCAAGAAGGGCTTGAAGGTGACGCCGATGACCAGCGACCGCACGGCCGCCATGATGGTCACCAAAGAACCCGCCGCCGCTGCCGGTAAATAAGCCATGGCGCCGACCCTGACCATCACCCCCGCGGACGCCTTGATCGACGTGCCGCGCCAGATCCGGGTGGAAAACGTGGCACCCGGCCAAACGGTGGAAATCACCGCGCGGACCCGCCGCAGCGGCGTGCTGTGGCAAGCCCAGGCCGCCTACACGGCGGGCGAAGACGGCGCCGTCGACCTGACCCGCGACGCGCCCGTCTCGGGCGACTACACCGGCTTGTCGCCCATGGGCCTGATCTGGTCGCAAGCCCCGGTGGACTCGCCCAGCCGCGAACACTTCAACCACCCGGTGACCGATGCGTTGGTCACCGATGTGGTTGCGCGTGTGGGTGGTGCTGAAGGCGGCATGCAGGCCCAAGCCACGCTCACGCAGCGCTTGGCGCTGGATGGCGTCACGCGCCACGAGGTCCGCGAAGAAGGCTTGGTCGGCACGCTGTACCTGCCGGCAGGCAGCAAGCCCGGTTCGCACCCCGCCGTCATGATCCTGAACGGCTCGGGCGGCGGCATCAACGAACCGCGCGCAGCGCTGTACGCTTCGCGCGGCTACGCCGCCTTTGCGCTGGCGTACTTCAAAGCACCCGGCCTGTCCGACTACATCTCGAACACACCGCTGGAATACTTCCAGACCGGCCTGCGTTGGCTGCGCAAAAAGGTTCAACCCAAGCATGACTTCGTCGCCATCAGCGGCCAATCGCGCGGCGGTGAACTGGTGCTGCTGCTGGGCGCAACCTTCCCCAAGGAAGTGTCCGCCG
The DNA here is from genome assembly GCF_049060505.1 of Achromobacter marplatensis. Taxonomy (GTDB): domain Bacteria; phylum Pseudomonadota; class Gammaproteobacteria; order Burkholderiales; family Burkholderiaceae_B; genus Achromobacter; species Achromobacter marplatensis_A. The sequence continues at coordinate 38,385 of NZ_JBMGRB010000009.1, read as the reverse complement.
TCGTCGCCTACGTACCCGGCGCCGTCGTCCACAGCGGCCAGAACGCCTGCGACCCCAAGATCGGCCGCGAAGGCCCGACCTGGCTGCTGGGCGGCAAGCCCATCCCCCACGTCTGGGAAAACAACCGCACCGCCACCTGGGCGCCGTTTGACGAAGGCCCATCGCCGCACCGTCACGAAAAAGCCATCCTGACCGCGCTGCAAGACCCCGACGCCGTCGCCCGCGCCCGTATTCGCGTGGAAGACATCGAAGGCCCGGTCATGCTGCTGTCGGCCACCGACGATGGCTCGTGGCCGTCGAGCCTGTACTCGAAGATGGTGCAGGACAAGCTGGTCGACGTGAAACACCCCTACCCCGTCGAATGGCTCGACTACGAGAACGGCGGCCACTCGATCCTGTTCCCGTACGTGCCCACCACCCAGCTCGTCTACGCCCACCCCGTGTCGGGCAAGATCAGCACCAGCGGCGGGAATCCGAAAGACAACGCACGCGCCGACCAGGAATCGTGGGAAGGCGTGAAGAAGTTTTTGGACGCGGCAGTGAAGGCGCGGGCGGCTTCGGCTTCGGCTCCTGCCCCTTCGGCAAGCACTTCCGGCAACGCCGGCTGATCAGACACCAAGGAGAACATCCCCATGGCACAACAACCCATCGTCTATGACGCCGTCAATGATCTGGTCGACAAGCTCGTCGGCCTGACCCCCGGCAGCAAAACTTTTGAAGTCCGTCACCAACGCGAGAAAGTCGCCGCCGCCACGCAAGGCAGCTACGACGCCCTGTTCGACCCGGCACTGCCCGGCTTGTCGCTGGCCGAACGCCTGCTGGTCGCGCTGTACGCCACCCGCATCAGCCCGTCGCCGCTGCTGGCCTCGCACTACCGCGCCCGCCTGGCGGAAACTGACGCAGCCCCCGCCGACATCGCCGTCGCAGAATCCGGCAAGCCGTCAGACGCCTCCACCCCGCGCCTGGCTGCCGTGCTGGAATTCACGCGCAAGCTGATCGAAAACCCCGTCGAAGGCGACGAAGCCGCCCTGAAGACCCTGCCCGCGGCAGGCGTCTCCACGCCCGCGGTCGTCACCCTGTCGCAACTGATCGCCTTCCTGTCGTACCAGACCCGCCTGGTCGCGGGCCTGGCCGCGATGAAAGACCTGGAAGGCCAAGCCCCCCGCGCCGCCGCCGTCCCGCCCGCGCCCTTCGACCCCAACACCGCCGCCACCGAACCCGGCGCCGTCATCAAGGCCCACGGCTTCACCAACGAAGTGCTGGAGTGGAAGGCATGGCTCGACGTCGTCAACGTCGACACCGCCACCCCGGAACAAATCGCCGTCCTGGAAGAAAGCCACCCCAAGGCCAAGGTCTCGGACTACTACCTGTTCCTGGTCCACCAACCGGAAATCCTGCGCCAGCGCTCCACCGCCTTCAACGCCATCATGTACGCCCCAGGCGGCCTGTCGCGCGCCGAACGCGAACTGGGTTCGACGGTGGTGTCCCGCGTAAACGGCTGCGTGTACTGCGCATCCGTCCACGCGCAGCGCTTTGAACAACTGGCCAAGCGTAATGAAGTGATCGCGCAAGTGTTCGAAGACCCCTACACCGCCGGCACCACGGCGCGTGAACTGGCGATTGCCCAGTTCTCGATCCAGATCACCGAAGCCCAGGCCGACGTCAACGCCAACAGCATCCAGGCATTGAAGGATGCGGGCTTGAGCGAAGGCGAAGTGCTGGACCTGCTGCACTCGGACGCCATCTTCGCCTGGGCAAATCGTTTGATGCTGAACCTGGGCGAACCGGTTTTTGCCACCGTAGGCTAAGACCCGCTTCCCCGCCGCCCTGCGGCCACGTCAGCGTTTTCGTTAAACTGACGCTTTCCGCGCCACTACGCGCCCCGCCCCGTGCGGGGCGCTTTGCCTTCCCCCATGTCAGAAAAAACCCACGACATCCGCCCCGGCCAGTCGATCGAACTGCTAAAAGCCCTGCATATTCTTACCCGCGACGGGAAGATGAACCAGGACAGCCGCCGTAAGCTTAAGCAGGTCTATCACCTGTTTCAGTTCATCGAGCCGCTGCTGAAAGACGTCCAACAAGAACGCGGCGCCGTCACGCTCGCGGATCACGGGGCCGGCAAATCGTATCTGGGGTTCATTCTGTATGACCTGTTCTTCAAGGAACAGAAAGACGCCGTCGGGAATGGGTCCCATATTTATGGGATCGAGACTCGGGAAGAACTGGTGAAGTCGTCAGAGGAACTGGCGAAGCGGCTCGGGTTTGGCGGGATGTCGTTCTTGAATCTCTCTGTGGCAGAGTCGATTACGTCGGATAAGTTGCCGGCGACGATTGATGTGGTCACTGCGTTGCACGCTTGTAATACCGCCACCGATGACGCGATTCACTTTGCGTTGGAGAAGAAGGCGAAGTACATCGTCGTTGTGCCTTGCTGCCAGGCGGAAGTGGCTTCGGTGCTAAGGAAGAATAAAGGCAAGGCGCTGGCTGATCCGCTGGCAGAGATCTGGCGGCATCCGTTGCATACGCGGGAGTTTGGAAGCCAGATTACGAATGTGCTGCGGTGCTTGCAGCTTGAAGCGCATGGGTATCAGGTTAGCGTGACGGAACTGGTCGGGTGGGAGCATTCGATGAAGAATGAGCTGATCGTGGCGCAGTATAAGAATCTGCCGACTCGGAAGCCTGCGGAGAGGCTGACGGAGATGTTGGAGAGGATTGGGTTGCAGGAGTTGAAGGATCGGTTTTTTGTGCCGGTGGCTTCGGCGGCCGTAGCTGGGTAGGTATCTGCTTGGCTGATTGGCATGAACCAGAGATAGCTTTAGCTGGTGGTGGACTGCTGATACATCCCTGATCAGTAGTCTGCGATTGCGCTTGCCTTAGAGAAAGCGTGAGCAATTTGGCACGGAACCGCATGGTGTCCGTCGCCTAACGGGGCATACTCGCCCCGTGGTCCAAAGGATCGCCCGGGTTGACAGCCGGAAAGACAGAACAAGTGGCCGCTGCAATGGCGGCCTCCTTTCTTTCATTGCGTCAATTACACCGGAGCGCCGAGATGAGCGACCACCCTTTTACCTATGACCGTTGGGCCTTGCCGGATGATCCCGAGTTTGGCGTTGTGCGGTTTGATGATTTGCGGAAGATCGAGCGGGCTTGCTTGGGGATTTGGGCTATTGCGAGGATTGTGGGGAATAGCGCGAATGAGCCTGGAGCTACGGGTGCGAGGCCGTTGGATGCTTGGGTGGTGTCGAATTTGCTTGGCGGAGTGGAGAGCCTGTGCGATCAGATCGCTGATCTAGCGGCAAGCTCAATGGATGAATCGCCGGTAGATCCATTATTTTCCGGAGCAGGAACTCCGACGCAATAGCGCAGTCATGTCAGCAAGCGCAGAAAACACTGTCCATTAGTCGGCTTGCGACCCATAACAGCATTCAGTGTTTAAGGTCGATGGTGGGAGGCTACGCACGCCGTATGACTGAGGCATCTTCAGCCAGTCGTCAATTGTTCTTTTAGAAGCAGTTGCTCAGCAACTATTTCAGCAGCCTCTCGACTACCCTTCCCGGCCACTGTGATGATTTTTTTGAAGTGACTTTTTATACCTTCCAGTTCCTTCGGATAATCTTCCCGCAGGAAGATTGCGATGCATGTATTATTTAAAATTCTTTGCAGATACGGTTGATTTTTTAGTATCTGTTCAGGCTTGGATTTAATGACAAATAGGCTGACAGTAGGGGTGATAAACGAGCGATTATCCGTAATGGCGACAATCGGGCCGATTTTTACCCCTCCATCCCTTAGCTTTTCGCTAAGGTGGACGCAGAAATTGACGGTCTCAGTATCTTCCATTTCATAACACACGGTCATTAACGGCGATTGAGGGTTAAGCCACTCTCGCATCCCAATGGTCCTAGGCGTAAGCTTGGCAGATGGGTAACATGATTGTATGAACAACTCGCCAAACTCATTTAGAGTATTTTCCTGAAGAAAACCACGCAGATCCATCAATCGCCTTCCGTGTGCCTGTATATCATTGGCATTTTCGGCGGCAAGATTCTTCTTGTGGTTTCCCGAACCGGTACTGTCCATAAGAGAAAAATGCTCTGAGACATAGGCTATCCTCATTTCCTCCAGATCGGAAAAGGAAAGCTGTTGAAGCGAGAGAGTAAAGAATCGAATATTGACTGGGGTGATGTTTTTCGCCGCCGCGTTTTTTGCTAATTCTGCATATAGCTCTGTTTTTTCATCCTCCAGATCCTGCACGCATGCGGAAAGTAATAAATGATAGTCAACTGCTTCTATGCAGGCATCTGCAAGAGCATCATCCCATTTCTCATCCGGCTTGAGCAACATTTCATGGAACTGGGTGATTCTTTCCTCTTGTTTTTGTTGAACAAATGCCGTGGCCTGACTGACACCTAATTTGGCAACCTCATAGGCAATTGAGGCACCAGGTACGAAACTTAAGGCCAGTTTGGTACCGAGGTCTGCTGTTTTTTTAACAATGGATTCGATAATATTATGCTTGGCTTTTTCAGTCTGGTTCATGGATCTATCCCCCTCGTGATGACCGTAAGCTGGGCTGTTGAATTGCGCAATGCATTATTGGCATGATCCGAAAAATTTAGCAGACTGCTTCTGGCCACATTCGACCCAAAGCAGACAACCAAATTACTGACGAATAAGCTAAGCCGACCGCCGAAGGCTGGTCGGCTTGAACGAATTTTTATGAGTGTTTGCGCACGACACCCAACTTTCCGGCATCAATCACCACCTCAAACTCAGTTGATTGATCCGAAAACAAAACATGAGTTTTAGCGTATCTAGTTTCCAATACGATTCTTCTACTTTCATCAAACCACTCTTGGTCTCTGTAGTGCACGTACGCGAATTCTCTAGCGCACTCTAACGACGTAGTCCACGCTTGCCCGAAGGAGTAATTTTCAAGCTCCCCTATATCGCATCCTCGATATAGGGCCAAAATATTTGGTAGCGATTCAATATCATTGGGCTCTAAGATTTCTGTGAGCACTACTTTTGGGTGCCAAGATTCATTTTGCTGGCGAGTATAAAGTTGATGAAGCCCATTGTACGCATAACATGAAAATGAATATCGCAAGGCGTCGAGAACTTGAATTGCATCGTCATTGGATATCCCATCAACAATCTCACAGAAGTGCGCACGTATCGCCTCTTCCGCTTGATTATCTATTGCGTACATCAAATCTCGATGCTGTCCCGATGCCTCAAAATCCTTAATTGCTTCGATATACTTGGAAATTGAGGACGTCGCTATCTCCTTGAACTCGGCAAAGAACGGCTCATTCAGTTTCGATTCAATAGACTCAACAACTATTTTCATGTTTTTCGCCATGAAGTCACGATCTGAATCTTTAAACACTTGCTGGACTCCCACGCACGCATAACTAGATTTAGGAGACATGCGATGTACATGACGGTCAACGGCGGCATTCGCGGATTCCATGACAATCTCCTTTTGAGTAAAGGGAGATTCAGTGTGCTCCTACGGAGGGGCGCTCTCCGACCCGTCACGGCCATTCGGCATGGATTGATTCATGTGGCGGCTTCCCTCCCCAATCGAACATTGGGAGCGATCCTTCAGCCCACTCGCTCAGGCTCTCCAATGCTCTTCAACAGAGCGTTATATTGCACCTTGTCGGCAGCGTAAATCTTGTCCAAGACATAGTTAGCTACCTTGGCGATCTCAGGAATTTCCACGGGCTTAAAGCCTCTATCTGGGACGGCCTCCAGGTGCGAAAACTCGTTGTTAAGCCGATTGACCAGTGCAACTGCTGTATCTTCCTCTTCCCCAAAGAATTTCTTGATCCGTTCAAAGGCGTCGTTTCTATCATCATGATAGGGGTACTTGAAGAACAAAAAGGCTTCTAGAAATTTTCGCAGGTTGTTGCCAAAGCCGAAAAATGGCTCATGGCTATCTGCTGCGGCAGCTTGATCTCTGCACTTGTAGATTTGATGGAAGAGGTAGTGAAACTCAGTTATGTAATCTTTGAGATAAGACGGCATGAGCAAGATGTTGCTTGAAGCGCCGTTGCGCTCGATCATGAAATGCTCGTGGTCATCGGCACTTTTCGTCTTGCCTTCACCAGCAGGGATTTTCTTCTTCGGAATGGACAGGCGCTTGAGGTACTTCAGGAAGTCCAGATTATGGGTGGAGATAAAAAGCTGCTTGTAGCGGTAGGCGTTTGAACCGTCAGCATTCTTGATCGGCTTGGCAATCAAGCTCTCAATCAAGCTGAACATGAAGAAGATATGGTTTCCGTCTAGGCTAGAAATTGGATCATCAATGTAGATAATCAGTTCTTTGCCTTTGCTCTCAGGGTCTTCTAGCTTGGCAATGAAATAGCAGAAGGCAATCAGGCTGCACTCGCCTTCGCTGAGGTTGTACGCGGCCTTGCCGTTTCGCGTGATTTCAAACTTGACCGTGGTTTTGTCTGCGCCGTCGCGCGCTTCAAGCTTGATACCGTCATGGCCGAAGAAGTTGTTGAGCAGAGAGTTGACTCGCTCGGCCCCTTTCCGCTCATCCTTTTGCTTGGCTCTCAAATTTTGGACTTCTGCTTCCGCGTCACGGATCTCTTTTTCCGCTTCCGTATGGGCCGTGCCTGCCGTGTCGGCGCCGGTCTTGAGGGTAGCTATGCGGGCAACCTCCTTGTCATAGGTGATCGCATCAGCAAACGCGAACACGTCAGCCAGGCGAAGTGCATCTATGGCAGCAGTCTTGTCTTTTTCCAGGGTCCTCGTCTTGCCGTTGCTCGTGACGATCAGCGCATTGATGTCCTGAACATGCTTCTCGATCTCTTTGGCGTCATGGGAAGAGGGCTTCAGAAGCACGAGCTGGAACAGGTTGTTCTTGCGAGTCTCAAGCGACTGCTTCAGGAATTCCAAGTCCTTTTTGTAGACACCAAGTGCTTCCGACAGTGCCTTGCTGCTCGCTTCAAACGCGGTACGCTCATCCGCATAAAACTGAGCACCTGTAAAGGTATTGAGCCCTGCAATCGACTTGATCTCGTCCGTGACCGACGCTATAGCAGCATCCAAGGCGGTTTCCAGGTCGCCCGACTCTTTGCTGAAGTGCTCGTCCAGCACCTGCCAAATGTCGTGCGGCAAGTCCTGTCGGCAGAAAGCACAGGAGTCCCGTTTGTCTCGGTGGTGTCCGATACCTTGCTTGACCCAAAGCTGCAAAGCGCTGTCCTTGAGCAGCTCTTCAATCGCTTTGGTAGGCGTTATCGCCTTGGACAGAAGAGGTTCAGCAGTGGCCTTCAGCGACTCCAGCTTGAGGGTGATGGCCAGAGAGCCTTCGATGTCAGGTAGGGCCTCCTGCTTGAGCAAGATGAGCTTGCTTGCTTGTTCCTCAGGGGACAGGGCGATGAAGCCGGGCTTACTGGTGAAAGCAATGTCGCGCTTGATGTGGTCGATGGTGTAGACGGGCACGCGGTACAGGGGATTCTTCTTGATCTTCTCAGCAGCATGTGAGCGCAGCTTCTGTTCCAAGCCGTTCAAAGCCGTGCTGTGGGCTGTCTTGGTGCGATCGCGCTCTCTCTTCTTGGCCTCCAGGTCAAAGCGCAGTCCAGCCTTGCCCTCCACACTACCAAGCTTGGCCTCGATGGCAGCAATGGCGTCGTCAATCTCCTTGTTCTGCTCACCGACGATGGCGAAGGTCTTGATAACGCCTCCGATCTCCTGATTGACCAGGAAGCTCAGATTGTCGGTCACGAAGTCGCGGTTGTAGACCCGCACGTCATAGTTGTGCGTCAGCAGGTCAGCATCGGTGACCGCACCTTTCCCACCAGTCACGGTAAAGCACGAGCCAATATAGTTCAGGGGGAGCTTGCGCGTTTCCAGCGCACGAAAAACACGAGAGAGAGTCGTCTTGCCAGAGTAGTTGCGTCCATAGAGGATGTTCAGACGCTGGAAAAGCTTGACGTTTTTGCCGCTGTCCCGAACGGTCTTTTTCCACTCCAGACCTTGGAAGCTACCAAAGCTTGCTATGTCTATCTGATTAATCACCGGCTCAGTCCTCCTATAGGGCCCTCAGGCTGTTCGAAACAGAATGTTGCTTCAGTCTACAAGGCTCCCGTTGTGCAAGACAATTCCTTTCCGACCAAGGAGGATTTTCCTTCGATAATCGAGTGACCGGCTACAGCCTGAGGCCGTCGCTCCAAATAAAGGTGTCAGACGGAATAAACTTGAACACCGCAGTGGACCAGGTCAAATTTGAGTAAAACACCTTAATTCGGCCTACTTCGGAATGATTGCGGCGCCACGTGATTAACGTTTCCAGCAACCTCCGCTAACAACAGACTTATGCATCCGGCCCGGTTAATTCATGCAATAAGGGGAGCAACTCGCGGTACAAGTCTAAGAAATCCTCAGTTCCCGCATGCCGAGACGCACGAGCCGAAGCGAAAAGCTCATTCCGAACATCAAGCAATGTCGCGAGCGTGCGGTGTTTTGCCGCTTTCATAGAAGCGGAAAACGAGCCGAAATATTCATAGCCACTGAAGGACATTGCAAAGGCGAACACCGCTCGTGAATCGTCTGGGTCAGGGAGGTCGTCTACGGTTACTCGGCTCATTTTTGTTTGAATGCAATAATTAATAATGGCAACAGTTACGCTGCTCGATACAGACTCGGGAACTACGGCTTCCAATTCCGATTCCCGGGTCAACCCCGGGCATGACTCGATCGAAGTTGCAGATTGACACCTTATCTCCCTGCCTATGACAGGATCCAGAACTACGACTTGCAACTCTGATGCCCTGTTCAACTCGGGGGCATGAGTCCAACACCTTATTCGCCACAGCAAGGCTACGCATGGCTGACGATCTTTGACTACATCGATGTCTTCTACAACAACCGGCGAATCCATCAGGGGCTTGGCTATTGAACCCCGGCTCAGATTGAGGCGGCAGTTCCTTAACCAAACTGTCCATAAAATCCAAGTAGTCCTGGCTGACACCTTATTTCTGAACTAACCAACAAAATTATTTCTCCCTTCTTTCGACCCTAACACTAGCTCTGTCGCTGTAGGAAGATAACAAGTAAACTCTATATTGCCAAACATTAGCATTTATAATCATCGCATTCTTATCAAGCCGAATCCTATCCGATGGGGGATTCAGATTAGTTTCCAATACAACCTCACCAACCCAAGATGAGAGCAACTTGAGCGTCAAATCTTTGCTACTACTTTTCCACGCCCCCTTGCCCATTTCTTTACCATCCGATGTCGTAAAAGCCCCCTCTTCCACGAAATCTATATCACTAACCGGATACCACATCTCAGCATCTCTTCTCGCGCGCGCTTGATACTCAGCAGTCCATTTAGAATTTTCTGCCTTCAACCTGGAATTCTCCGCCTTGAACCATTCCAAGGTATCGTGAAAATCACTTGCAGCGTTTTCCGAAGTTGAACGACACTGCAGCAAATCTTCTGTTCTTTTTTTTAGCTCATTTGTACCAAAACCAAACTCTCGACCGTAAATCATAAGAGGCTGGTTGGCTTTATAGCTGGACCACATCATCAAAGAGATAGAAATCACAGCCAGTGCAACGGAAAATATTAAGAAAACTATCGTTGTTTTAGATATTTTATCGATATTCATAGCGCATTATTAAATTTATCGAATCCCAATCGAGCAACTTCATGGCTCAAGCGCTAGCCCGCACAAACCATCAAACCTAGCAGGCCACAAGTTAAACAGCGGAGATATAGGTATCAACCGGCAATTTCACCAGCTATCCGCCGCTATCTCTCAGGCTGACACCATTATTGCGATCTGAGAGCTTTATTGTCGCCCTCTCTGCCACGGCCAGATGCGTCAAGTTGCAGCATCGGCCGCATAGAATCCCACTGTCTTCTTCAGCGCGTCTGAAAAGCCATATATTTCGTCTATTGACGAGATGGGATGCCGGGTTTCGGATTTATTCTCGTCGAATATTCCGACGTACTTCTGGGCACGGTTGAAATGAAGACGACATATAGGCTTTCTATTGTTGTCATCCAACAGTATTCCCATATAACTCTGGGTGTCGCGTTGAACGACGCGCTTGACATCGACGACAGCTCTGACGATTGCTTTGACAACGTGGTATCCCTCAATCTCCTCGAGTGTCGTGGTGATTGAATCGTCCGCCTTATTTTCCACATTTTCCGCTTCTGGTGTATCTGCCACTACGGAAGCAACCGCATTGCTACTCATGGCAGACTTCAGCCGTTCATTGATTTGATCGTTCAAGAATTGACTTAAAGCGCGTTTCGCCAACGAAGAGAATTGGTCTCGAACGCGTTGTGTAATTACGCCCTCGTACACTCGCGAAGCGAATAACTTCACAAAATCCTCTTCTGGCGCTACGAATTGATTGGCCACGACCTTCTTGATCTGGCTCAAATACTTGAGTTCTCCAGCCGCGCTAATGACCGACTCCAGGTCAAACGCACCTTTAGTGAGTTTCTTCAACTCCGGCACGATGTAATCATCGATATCTAGCAGGTCAAGTTCCAAGAATGGCTTCTGATCCATCTTGTTAGGCGCATCAAGATCGGTATAGAACTGATATATCTGCCCATTGGTAAGAACCGAAACTCGTGCTGTCGTGACGTGAAAATAGCGAAACAGTTGGGAAGCGTGATTTATGTTGAGCGGATCACCGAACTTCTTGCACTCAATCAAGATCTGGATTTCCGAATTCTGAAGAATTGCGTAATCGACCTTTTCGCCCTTTTTTGTGCCTACATCGGAGATGAACTCGGGCGTCACCTCATTGGGATCAAATACGTCGTACCCCAAGATGTTATGGATGAACGGCATAACAAATGCGTTCTTTGTCGCTTCCTCGGTCTTGATTCCGGAACCTTGCTGCCGAATCTTCTCGGAAAGGCCTCTGAGTTTCTCCATCAGTTCCATGCGCTGCTCCAATATGTGCGCGAGATGAGGCTCGCGCGGTGCATAAGTTGCTTGTACATCCGACAGATGAGCGCCTATGCAACAGCGCCCCTTTAGATGTGCGGTGTCATCCCCCCTTCCTTGCCTCATGTATTGAGAACCACAGAAGACAGGACAAACCAAGGAAAGGCCTTACTGTTTCGCACTAGAGGCGGGTCACATCACTGGAATGCCGGCAGACGGAAATTCGCGCCACACGTGCTGTGGACACACTTCGTTTCGGACGCAGTGCCGGAGCACGGGCCGAGACGCTTCTGATATTACTGCACATGCCGTTTTTTTTCTAAATGATACGGCGCAGCGTTCCCCGGCAGCGGTTGGACACAGAGAGGCGTTGCTCAAGCTGGACGGAACAATGCGGCACAGTTTCACCATGCCGAGAGAATTAGCCGCTATGGCATTGCATATCTGAAGCGAATCCCATAGCGGCGACGCAGAAGCCTGGGAGCCTGGCCGGACTTCCTATTAGCGCCCGGCACAACTCACGGACAGATGGCGTCCGGCCAAAGACTTACGCCTGACCCAAGACCTGTGCATACCTCCCCGCAATCCCCCCCGCCGCCGCCTTCATCCTCTCCACCACCATCCCAAACCTTTCCACCCCGAACCTCTCCGCCATCGCCGTCACCGTAATCGCCCCCAGCGCCACGCCTCCCTCCGTCAACACCGGCACCGCCACCGCACTAGTCCCCGGCATCAGCCCCATTGCCGCATGCGCAATCCCCTCCCTCCTTGCCACCTCCACCCTCCCAATCACATCCTCCACCCGCTCCCCCATCACCTCCAGCCTGGCCGCATTCCCCCGCACTAACTCCACACTTTCCTCCCTTCCCAAACTCGCCAACAACGCCACCCCCGACACGCCGACTCCCAACGGCCGTCTAACCCCCACCTCAATCGACAGCACCTGTATCGGATGCCTGCCCGTCCGGCGACCAATACATATCGAATCGTGCCCATGTCGAATACTCAAAAACACCGTATCCCCCACCTGATCGGCCAGCTCGCTCATATACGGGTCCGCCAGCGTCAGCAGCGGAAAACGCCTTGTCCTGGCCAGCCCCAGCAAACTGATCTCTTGCCCGATCAAATACCGTCGCGTTTCTGAATCCTGTTCAACCGCGCCCTCTTGCACCAGCGTCTTCAGCAAGCGATGCACGGTGGGCCGATTCAGGCCGGACATGCGTTCCAGATCCACCAACCTTACTCCCCGCTCTTGTCCGCAGGCAATCAGCCGCAGCAGAGCCAAGGCCCTGCGTACCGTCTGCGCGCCGGATGCGCTTTTATCTTCTGATTCGCTCACGCGGCCTCCGGTTTGATAATGGATTTGGGCGTCTGCTGAATACCGCGCTTGGTGACGATGGGGCCTAGCGATGCGTAGTTGGGACCACCGATGCGGCAGATGGGGCGTAGTAATGCCGTATCGATCTTGCCGTCTTGCAGCAGGCCATCGCGTATATGGAACATCACCACTTCGCCCACGAAGAACTCCGCGCCGGTATCGCCAAACGGGGTCACGCTATGAAAGCGGCATTCCAGACTGATGGGCGCGGCGGCAAGTCTGGGGGTGTCGATAACGGCGCCGGGAAGCACGCTTAAGCCCAGCACGTCGACTTCGCTGATTTCGGGCGGGTGTTCTTGGGCGCTGTCGTGCAGGGGATCAAGCAGGGTTTCGTCGCCAACGTTGACGACGAAGTGGCGGTTGGCCAGGATGTTTTCGGCGGTGTCTTTGCGTTTGCCGGCTTTGCGGCCGATGTTGACGCCGATCATGGGGGGTTTGTTTGAGACGAAGGTGTAGCAACTGAACGGCGCCAGGTTGACGCCGCCGTGGGCGTTGACGCTGCTGATCCAGGCGATGGGCCGTGGCACGACGATGCCGCTCATCAGGCGGTAGGTTTGTTCGGGGTTCAGGTCGCTGGCGGGAAAGTGCATGATGGGTGTGGCTCCGTAGTCCGGATATTGAACATTCAACAATGAATAAAACCGCGTGCGCAATAGGCGCCCAGGGTAATTCTGCGGTGAAACGCGGTCATGCCAGAAGCCGCCCGCAAAGCAACCTACCAAAAGAGTCCAACATCCGGAACTTTTCTTGAAATTCGGATTGTTCAGCGGCGCGGGAATTTCTAGAGTGTCGTCAAACACAACAAACAAAACGTGATGACACGACCAGGAGACAAACCATGCATCGCAATGCGCTTCGCGCCTGCGCCACGGTGGCGCTGACCGTTCTGACTTCCATGGCGCACGCCGCGTGGCCCGAGAAGCCCGTGAAGATCGTGGTGCCCTATCCGCCGGGCGGCAATGTGGATGTGGCGGCGCGGCTGATTGCGCCGGGCTTGCAGGCGGCGTTTGGGCAGCCGTTTATTGTCGAGAACAAGCCGGGTGCGGGCGGCATGATTGCCGGTGAGCAGGTGGCGCGGTCCGAGCCCGATGGCTACACCTTGTTCATGGCGGCGAACGGGCCGCTGCTGTTCTCGCCGCTGATTTTCAAGCGGGATGCGTACAAGTGGGACCGGGACTTTGCGCCGATCAGTTCGGTGTCGTACACGCCGTTGGTGTTGCAGGTGAAGCCGAGCGTGCCGGCGAAGACGCTGGCTGAATTGCTGGCGCTGGCGAAGAAAGAGCCGGGCAAGCTGAACATGGCGTCTCCGGGTGCGGGGACCACGAATCATCTGGTCAGCGAGCTGTTGCAGTCGTTGACGGGCGCGCGTTGGACGACGGCGCAATACAAGGGCAACGCGCCGGCCACAACCGATCTGTTGGGCGGGCAAGTCGATTTCAACTTTGATCAGATTTCGGTGGCGCTGCCGTATGTGAAGGATGGCCGCTTGCGCGCGTTGGCGGTGACGACGGCCAAGCGCGTGCCGTCGATGCCAGACGTGCCGACGTTCGCGGAAGCGGGTGTGCAGGGCATGGAGGCGGCCACGTTTACGGGCCTGCTTGCGCCCAAGGGCACGCCGCCGGATGTGCAGAAGCGCTTGAGCGAAGCGCTGACGAAGATTCTGGCGCAGCCGACGATTATTCAGCGTTTTGATGAGCTGGGCGCCGAGGCGCGCGGCAGTACGCCCGAGGAATTCACGCGCTATCTGGCGTCGGAAGACGCGCGCTGGACGCCGATCATCAAGCGTGCGGGCATCACGGCGAACTAAGGCCAGACCACGGCCGCCGGACCACAGCCTTGCCTGACCGCCAGTAGCTACGCCCTGAAAACCGAACGCATCGCGGCCTTGCCTGGTCATGGCCGCGATGCCGCCCCACCCTCTTCTTTGCAAACGGAACCCGCCATGAGCAGACGCAGCATTTACGCCGAAGGCTTCAGCCACAAGAATCCCATTCCGGCCGCGTGCCGGATTGGACCCTTGCTGTATTCGGGCAGCATCCAAGGCACCGACCCCGCCACGGGCGCGTATGGCGCGTCGCTGGAACGCCAGTGCGAACTCATGTTCGACCACGTGCGGCGCATTGTGGAAGCGGGCGGCGGCACGCTGGATCAGATCGCGAAGATGACGGTGTGGATGCGCGACCGTAGCCAGCGCGCGGCGCTGAATGCGGTATGGCTGCAAGCGTTTCCGGATGCGGATAATCGCCCGGCACGCCACACGATGCAGGCCGATCTGGACGGCGACAAGCTGATCGAATGCGATTTTGTGGCCGTGATCGGATAAGGGAGACAGACAATGGCGCAGTATCAACCCTCGCAATATCAGCCTTTCAACCCCTATCCGACCGCCCCGGCTACCCACCTTCCGGCGCACTCCTGCGATAGCCAGTTTCACGTATTCGGCTCCGCAGACCGTTACCCCGTGCGCCCCGGCGCGGCGTACGAGATGCCCAGCGCCACCATCGAGACCGCGCTGGGCCTGCACCGCCTGCTGGGCATCGAGCGCGGCGTGATCGTGCAGGCCACGACCTACGGGGCGGATCACCAGGTGGTGCTGGACGGCCTGGCCGCCGCCGGCCCGTCATATCGCGGTTGCGCGAATGCGGTGGTGCTGGCCGAGCGTGACGACGCCTACATACAAAAGCTGCACGATGCGGGCGTGCGCGGGGCGCGGTTCACGCGTCAGGGCTTGGGCATCAGCATGGCGCCGGCCGTGTTTGACCGCGCCATTGCGCGCATTCGTGAACTGGGTTGGTACGCCAAGTTTCAGCCGGAGCCCGACGGCATGATGGCGCAAGCGGCGCAGTTTGAACGGCTGGATATTCCGGTGCTGCTGGATCACATGGGGCGTGCCGATCCCTCTGCGGGCGCGGCGGACCCGACTCGGCAGTTGTTGGAGTCGTTGCTACGTCGCGGCAACTTCTGGGTGATGTTGTCGTTGACGGAAAAAATCTCACGCAGCGGCCCGCCTTGGGACGATGTGACGCCCCTTGCGCAAGCGCTGATCGCCGCCAACCCCGACCGCGTGGTGTGGGGCAGCGACTGGCCGCATCCCGTGTCCACCAAGCCCACGCCCGACGAGGGCCAGTTGGTGGACCAGTTGGCGCGCTATGCGGGCGACGCCGCGACGCTTAAGAAAATCCTGGTGGACAACCCCGCTCGCTTGTTTGGATTCGACGAATGAAACTGCTGACTTATACGCATGAAGGCCGTACGCACTTTGGCGCGCTGCGTGGCCAGGACCAGATCGTGGCCTTGGATCAACATGGCCATGGTTATGACAGCCTGCGCGCTGCACTGGAAGCCAACGCCCTGCCCGCGCTGGCCAAATTGGCGGACTCGCTTCCCGCCACGCACAAGCTGAACGAAGTGCGGCTGTTGCCGCCAATACCCTCGCCCGAAAAGATCATCTGCGTAGGTGTGAACTACGGCAAGCGCAACGAAGAATATAAAGACGGCAGCGCGCCGCCCGCCTACCCCAGCGTGTTCCCGCGCTTTCCCGGTTCGTTCGTGGGCCATGGCGAACCCTTGCTGCGCCCACCGGAATCCGAGCAACTGGATTACGAAGGCGAGATCGCCATCATCATCGGCAAGGCCGGTCGCCGCATCGCTGCCGAGGACGCCTGGAGCCACGTCGCGGGCCTGACCTGCCTGAACGAAGGCACGGTGCGCGACTGGATCAAGCACGGCAAGTTCAACGTGACGCAGGGCAAGAACTTTGACGCCAGCGGCTCGATGGGCCCGTGGATGGTGACAGCCGATGAATTCGACCCCGCCGCGCCGTTGACGGTGACGACGCGTGTCAACGGTGAACTGCGCCAGCAAGACGCTACCGACAACCTGATGTTTCCGTTCGCGGAACTGATCCGCTACATCTCGATCTGGACCACGCTGCAGCCCGGCGATGTGATCTCGACCGGCACGCCCATCGGCGCAGGCGTGCGCTTCACGCCGCCGCGCTTCTTGAAGCCGGGCGATGTGGTGGAAGTCGAAGTGGCCGGCATCGGCGTGTTGTCCAACCCCGTGGCCGACGAAGTCGCCGCGCACTGATCAGGAGCCTTCCATGCTTAACGACGACGACCGCGCCCGCGCGGCCAGCCTGCTGCTTGAAGCCGAGCGCAGCGGCGTGCCCACCACGCAGCTTGACCAGGCGTTTCCCGGGATTGAGATTGCGGATGCGTATGCCATCCAGCAACGCAATATTGATCAGAAGATTGCCGACGGCGCCAAGCTGCGCGGCCACAAGATCGGCCTGACATCCAAGGCCATGCAAAGCACCGTGGGCATTGACGAGCCCGACTACGGCCATTTGCTGGACACGATGTTCTATCAAGACGGGCAGACGATTCCCACAGACAAGCTTATCGTGCCGCGCGTCGAAGTGGAACTGGCCTTCGTGCTGGGCAAGCCGCTACAAGGGCCGGACGTCAGCCTATTCGATGTGCTGGACGCCACGGATTATGTGGTGCCCGCGCTGGAACTGATCGACGGCCGCAGTAAATACCCGCGCCGCATCGTGGACAACATTGCCGACAACGCCGCGTGTGCCGGCATCGTGCTGGGCGGCCGGCCGGTGCGGCCGATGGATATCGACCTGCGCTGGGTCGGCGCCCTGCTGCTTAAAAATGGCGTGATCGAGGAATCCGGCGTGTCGGCGGCCGTGCTCGGGCATCCGGCGCTGGGCATTGCCTGGCTGGCGAACAAGCTTGCGCAGCACGACGCCGGGCTGGAAGCCGGGCACGTCGTGCTGGCGGGGTCTTTCACCCGCACCGTCGCTGTCAAACGCGGCGACACGCTGCATGCCGACTACGGCAAGCTGGGCAGCATCTCGGTGCACTTCTCATAAGGCGGCGCGCATGGAACTTCCGATCAATACGTTCAAACGCGCGCTGCGTGAACAGCGCCATCAAACCGGGCTGTGGGTGACGCTTGGGCATGCGAATAGTACCGAACTGGTCGCGGCCAGCGGCTTTGATTGGCTGCTGCTGGATACCGAGCACACACCCGTGGTGCTGCCGACGGTAATGGCGCAGTTGCAGGCGGCTGGCCCGTATAAGAGCCATCCGGTGGTACGGCCGTCATGGAACGACAAGGTGCAGATCAAACAGTATCTGGATATCGGCGCGCAGACGTTGTTGCTGCCGTATGTGCAGAACGCGGACGAGGCGCGAAGCGCGGTGGCCGGTATGCGTTATGCGCCGCGCGGCGTGCGCGGTGTCAGCGGCACCATGCGCGCGACGCGGTATGGGCGCGTGCCGGACTATATGCGCCGGTGCGAAGAAGAACTGTGTTTACTGGTGCAGGCCGAGACGGGCGAAGCGCTAGAGAACCTGGACGCCATGATTGCGGTGGATGGCGTCGATGGGGTGTTTATCGGCCCCGCGGATCTGGCTGCCAGCTTGGGGTATCCGGGCGAGCCGCAGCATCCGAAGGTGGTGGCGGAAGTGGAAAACGCGATTCGCCGGGTACGCGCGGCAGGCAAGGCACCTGGGGTGTTGACGGGTGACGAGGCGCTGGCGCGTCGGTATATCGAAGCCGGTAGCTTGTTTACGGCTGTCGGCGTGGACGCGGCGATTCTGGTGCGATATTGCGATGCGTTGGCGGGGCGGTTTGCGGGAGTGTGACGGCCTTGACTGGTCGTCTGACACGGGTCGTCTGACACAAGACCGTTCAGCTATTACCCAAAATGCAGTCTGACGCCATATTCCGGAGATCAATTGCTTCGGCGCAACCGATCCGTCGACTGCTTGTTCAAGCGCTGCGCTTCCTCTTCTGCGTAGTCTTCCTCGCCCTGCTCGTATTGGCCTTCATACATGCAGCTGCTGCGGACCAATCCGCATTCGCCAACGATTGAAGAACACCCGGAACTCAGCGCAGCAAGAAACAGCACTACCCCGTAACGGCCCAACTTCTGCATCGACATATCGCTCCTTGATGATCCGGGTAGTGTACGGGCGAGGATGCCGCATGCGGCCGCGTGGCTCAGTAAAAAATGGTGTCAGACTGCGGGTGTGAGTTAGCGGAGCCGTGATCTGGCATCATCGTCCCTTTCGACAGATAGATTCTCCATGGCCAAGCTTTTAAGCCTTCTAGACAGCATCCAAGCCATCGCTGCCTGTCACGACGATAGGGATGTATGGGACCGCTATTCCTGGGTCTACGCGACGGATGGCGTTCCGCTCGTTAAGGCGCAGATCTATTTGTCTTGCAGCGAAGACGAGATCGAACCGGTGACCAATGAAGAAGGTGAGGAGCATCCCGCATTCGCTGTCGCGCATGGGCTGGTCACTTATCTGGAGGCCGCCACCTTCGCCGACGTGCTAAGCGTTCAAAAACGGCAGCAGCCGCTTTCACAGCTTGAAGATTATGCGGCTGCGCTTGAGCACTACGCCGAGCAGGATGCATTTTTGGATCGCGGGGAGTTTTATAGCGGTGGCAACGCGCCGCAGCCATTGCCAGGCATCTCGCGCGACCTTTACGCTGAGTACGATCTGCACCTGATGACGTGCCCGGCGGACCGCATCGCTGCTGCGGCACGTGCAACGGCTGAACTGCTGCAGATTGGCGTAGCCGATGCGCTCAGCCGTTGCCGGCGGCTGCCGTTGGTGCTTGGCGACCGCATCGATGCACGGGAGCGCGATCGCATCGAAGCGCGATTCGCCAGCATTTCCTTGCCGCTGCAGCGCACGATCCATGTATCGTTTGCTTGGCAAACGGGCCGCTAGGGCCGGGCTATCAGCTCGGTCTGACGCCGTACCGTGCCAATCACCTGTTCCCTTTTCTCTCGGACTATCCATGGCCAATCGCTCCTATCTTTACAGCTTGAGCAATCGTCCCAGCTCCTACGCAGACCGTCCCGAGACAATTTCCGGCCTGTCCGAATGGCCTTACGCCGTGCCATTCATGTACCGCCTGCTGATGTCGGGAGATCCACAGCTTTGCGCATCGCTCGTGGACGATGGTTTCGATAGCGACGAGTCCGACGAAAAGCCGCGCCTGTATGCGATCAGCAGCGAATTCGATACCGGATTCCAGCGGGTGAAACGCTTCGCGGAGATTGTGCGCGCGGCGGCCCGCCTATCGGCAGGTGGGCCGCCGGCCGCCACGCCGCAGTCGCCGTCCTTTGTCAGCCGACTGAAGCAGGTATTCGCGCCTGGCCGAGACACATCCGTGGATGCGGAGCCGGCGCCGCATCCGGAGATCGATGACCTGCTCGCCGGCCTTGACGAAACCATCACGTTTCTGGAGGCCCACCGCGACGCATATCTGCTATTGGAAACCTTCGAGCTGGACACCATGTCCGAATCTGAAGAGGCCCGGTTGAAGGCGCGCGTCGAGCAGGAAATTGCGCGATGCGTACAGGCAGGCGCGGCCGTAGATGCGCTTCCGGCCGACATCAACCAGGCAGGACGACAGCTGGTATTGGCCACCCGCCAACCCGGCCCGCCCCCGCTGGACGCCTTTTTCGGTTTGCGTTTGGACGACGAATTCGACAGCACGCGCACGGGCGAAACGGAATATCCGTTGGGGTTGCAGTGGTTCGACACGTTGTGCCTGGAATTGCTCAACCGCAGCGAATTTGACGCGCAACAAGACTAGCGGACAACGGGCGCCCTACCGCCAGTAAGCCACTGAAATAGCGCCACATTTGTTACTCCCCGGCGGCCTCCGATGGTGCAAAACTGTCTTTACATCACCGCACTTTGGAGGATTCCCAGCCATGACCACGCCTACCCCATCCAGCGGCCGTGTCAGCCAGACCGCCATGCACACGCCCCCCATCGTCACCCCCGATGAATGGGAATCCGCCCGCCAGCGGCTCTTGCTGAAAGAGAAGGCCCACACCCGCGCCCGGGACGCCTTGGC
Source organism: Achromobacter marplatensis (assembly GCF_049060505.1). Lineage (GTDB taxonomy): Bacteria > Pseudomonadota > Gammaproteobacteria > Burkholderiales > Burkholderiaceae_B > Achromobacter > Achromobacter marplatensis_A. The sequence goes on along the minus strand of NZ_JBMGRB010000009.1, from coordinate 18,162 downwards.
GGCCGAACGCCGCCGCATGCCCTGGACGCCCGTCGACAAGGAATACGTCTTCGAAGGCCCTGACGGTTCCGTCACCCTGCGCGACCTGTTCGACGGCCGCCGCCAACTGATTATCTACCGCGCCTTCTTCGAACCCGGCGTTTACGGCTGGCCGGAACACGCGTGCCGTGGCTGCTCGATGGTGGCCGATCAGGTCGCCCACCTGGCCCATCTGAACGCCCGGGACACCACACTGGTTTTCGTTTCCCGCGCCCCGCAAGCGGACATCGCGCGCTTGAAGGCGAACATGGACTGGAAGATGCCGTGGTTCACGCTGACCGATAGTTTCGATACGGACTTTGGCGTGAATGAATGGCACGGAACGAACGTGTTCTTTCGCGACGGAGACCGCGTATTCCGAACGTACTTTTTGAATAACCGCGGCGACGAGCAGATGGGCGGAACGTGGAACTATCTGGACATCACGCCGCTGGGCCGGCAAGAGGTCTGGGAGGATTCACCCGAGGGATATCCGCAGACGCAGACCTACAAGTGGTGGAATTGGCACGACAGCTATGTCGCTGATGCACCGCCAGACCAGAAGTGGGTAGAAATCTCTGATGCGGGCGAGAAGGCGTTCCGGGACCATTGCGACGGAGCTAAGCCGTCGACATAGCCGCCGCGCTTGCCGAACGCACGACGCGCTGACTATTTGGCTGGCGCAAATATGATCTTTACCGGGTTATCCGCCTTGTATGAGGCGGATGCAGGCCCGAACTTGGGATCAAAGCCCGGATGCCAGGCCCTAAGCTCGGTTTCGGAAATCCATTCCAACTGCAGTTGGTCATCCGGCGAAAAAGAACCGAATTGCGCCAGCGCATTCACCGCGGACTGGCAGTTCTCAGATGTGCCGGACGTTAAGACCGACACCTGGGTTTTCTCGGTCCACGTCATGGCGCCCGGTTGAGGGCATTTGCGCACTTCAACGTGGTATTGGCCCTGGGGCGACGGCAGATCCACGATGATCTTGTTTGGGCCGCATCCGGTCAAAAACGCAGTCAAAAGCGCAGCCGATGGCGCCAGGAGGGTAAGTCTGTTTCTCATCGAGCTACCTTGTGACTGCCTGGGCAGCCGGTCCGTGAACACGTCGATCGCCATGATACCCGGCGCGACGTTTCGGGACGCAGAAGACGACTTACCCCTGCTGGCTCAACGCCCTGGCAATCCGGTTCCGCGACACCGTCGTCTTTGGCACCTTGAACGGGAACCACGTCCGCACGTCTTCTTCCAGCCCGATGCCGTGCATGTAGTTATAAATCGCCTTCTTCAGCGCTTTACCCAGCGCGTCATGATCCACGCCGGTCGGGTCATGAAAACCGATATCGTTCTTGGCGAATGTCACGTCGGGCAGCGGCTGTAGCGTCACCCCATATTCCTCGGGATTCTTCCCCACCGGCGAGTGCACCGTACAGGCGAACCGGTGAAAGAATCCGCTTTGGATACAGCCGTTTTCGAACAGTTGGCGCACATATTCCAGCGCGTCGACGGTGTCTTGCACCGTTTGCGTGGGAAAACCGTACATCAGGTATGCGTGCACCAGAATGCCGGCGTCGGTGAACGCACGGGTGACGCGTGCCACCTGGTCCACCGACACGCCCTTCTTCATCAAGGTCAGCAGCCGGTCCGACGCGACTTCCAGGCCGCCTGATACGGCGATGCAGCCGCTGTCGGCCAGCAATTCGCACAGTTCCGGGCTGAAGGTCTTTTCGAACCGGATGTTGCCCCACCACGAAATGCCAGCGTTGCGATCAATCAGTTCCGTTGCCAGCGCCTTCAGGGATTTGGGCGGCGCGGCTTCGTCGACGAAGTGAAAGCCGGTTTGCCCGGTTTCTTGCACGATGGCTTCGATGCGGTCGGCCAGCACGGACGCCGATGCGCCTTCGTAGCGGCCGATGTAGTCCAGGCTGACGTCGCAGAAGCTGCATTTCTTCCAGTAGCAGCCATGCGCCACGGTCAGCTTGTTCCAGCGGCCGTCGCTCCACAGGCGGTTCATCGGGTTCAACATGTCCAGCAGCGACAGGTAGCGGTCCAGCGGCAGGCCGTCCCAGGTGGGCGTGCCCACTTCGGCGAAGGCCACGTCGGGCTCGACCAGGTTCACGTACTTGACCTCGCCCGAGTCCTTGTCGCGCACGAAGGTGCGGACCAGGCGCTGGCGCGAGCGCTTGCCTTGCACGTGTTCCAGCAGCGCTAGCAAGGGGCGTTCGCCGGCGTCCAGGCAGACGAAATCGAAGTAGTCGAACACGCGCGGATCTTTCAGTTCGCGCAGTTCAGTGTTGACGAAGCCGCCGCCCAGCACGGTGATGATGCTGGGGTCTTGCGCCTTGATGGTCTGGGCGATGCGGAAGGCGGCGTAGACGGCGCCGGGGAACGGCACCGACAGCAGCACCATGGTCGGCGTGTGGCGGGCCAGCGCGTCAAGCGTCAGTTCGCGCAGCGTGTCGTCCACCAGCGTGGGCGGGGACGCCAGGGCGTTGGCCAAGGGATCGAAGGTGGGTTGGCTGCCGGCCAGGGATTCGGCGTAGCGCACGAATTCAAAGCGCGGGTCGATGGCGTCGCGCAGCACGTCGGCCAGGTCGTTCAGGTACAGCGTGGCCAGGTGCTTGGCGCGGTCGTGCAGGCCCAGCGCCCCAAATGCCCAGCCCAGGGGGTCGCCGCCGTCTTCGTCCAGGTAGACGTCCAGCGAGCTGAAACGGGGGCCTTCGGGCAGGAAATGGCGGCCGACGATGCGGTGCGCCAAGGTGGAGTCCCGGCCTTGCAGGAAGGCGATCGTCGGGCCGATGGTGGACAGGTAGCGTGACTGCATCGCCACGAACGCCTGGATGGGAGGCGTGTGTTTTGCAATGGGCATCGCCTCGATGCGTGCCGCCACGGCGCGCAGGCCGTCGGTGGACAGCAGGCGCAACACTAGCGCCAACGCCAGGTCTTCCTGGAATGCGGTGACGTCACGCGAACGCAGGAAGCCCGTCAGGTAGGCGGTGGACGGGTAAGGGGTATTAAGCTGCGTCATCGGCGGGATGACCGACAGCACGCGTACAGGCGAGGTGGACATGGGGCACGGCAGGGTTGCCGTCAAAAAGCGGGGATTGGGGGAATTATAGGCAGTGCCAGCCGACTCGCCCGCGGCCCGCTTGAAACGCGGGAGCCTGCCAATGTTGAAATTCGCCTGGGGATCTATCGATAATCGCCAGGAAACCTGTACGCTCACCCCGAACATCGCACAGAAACGCACGCCTTGCCCATGCGCACCCCAGACCTCTTCGCCCCGCCCAGAAAACAGCGCCCTGCCCGCCAGAATTCCCTGATTTGGATTCTTGAACCGCTGGAGCGCGATGCCGAGTACGCACGCCGGAAGATGTTCGGTTGCGATGCCGCGTACCTGGACGGGCTGCTGTATCTGGTGGTGGCCGACCGTGAAGCCCCCTGGGACGGCGTCATGGTGTGCACGTCGCATGAACGCCAGGCGGCGTTGATTACCGATTTTCCAAGCCTGGTCCCCCACCCGCAACTGGGAAAGTGGCTGTACCTGCCACAAAGCGACGAAGCGTTCGAGGCGATCGCGGCCCGGCTTGTACAGCTTGCACTCGCGCGGGACCCCCGGTTCGGGGTCGTCCCTAAACCGAAGGCCCGGCGCCGCAAGCCCTGGCGCACCGACGATAGCGCCGGTTAACGATAGCGCCCGTCGGTTAACGGTTACGGCGCCACGCGCACCACCAGCTTGCCGAAGTTCCGCCCGTCCAGCAGGCCGATGAACGCCTGGGGCGCCTGCTCCAGCCCGTCGACCACGTCTTCACGCCACCGCAGCTTGCCTTCTTTGATCCACTGCGCGGCCTGGCGCTGGAACTCCTGCTGCTGCGCATCCGTGAAGTCAAACACCAGGAAGCCGCGCAACGTGATCCGCCTGGCCAGGACTTCGCGCATCGTGGCGGGCAGGCGGTCCGGGCCGCTGGATGCCGACGGATCGTCGTTGTAGTTCGCGATCAGGCCGCACACGGGCACGCGGGCGAAGTCGTTCAGCAGCGGCAGCACGGCATCCCACACGTGGCCGCTGACGTTCTCGAAATAGACGTCGATGCCATCGGGGCAGGCTTCCGCCAATTTCTGCGCGAAATCGGGCGCGTGGTGGTCGACGACCGCGTCAAAGCCCAGTTCATTTTTCACGAAGGCGCATTTCTCGGGGCCACCGGCGATGCCGACGGCGCGTGCGCCGTGAATGCGGGCGATCTGGCCCACGATCGAGCCTACCGCGCCGCTGGCGGCGGCGACGACGACGGTTTCACCGGGTTTGGGCTGGCCGATGTTGAGCAGCCCGCCATACGCCGTGAAACCCGGCATGCCCAATACCCCCAATGCGGTGGATGGCGGCGCAATGGCCGGGTCAAGCCGGCGCAGGCCGCTGCCGTCCGACAGCGCGTAGCGTTGCCAGCCCGATTCGGACAGCACGATCTCGCCTTCGCGCCAGTCGGGATGGCGGGACGCCTTGATCCGGGCCACCGTGCCCCCAACGATGACGTCACCGATTTCAATCGGCGGCGCGTAGGACTTGGCGGCACTGACGCGCCAGCGCATGTAGGGATCCAGGGACAAGGTCTGGATTTCCAGCAGCACCTGGCCGTCGCCGGGTTCCGGAATGGGGGCATGTTCGAAGCGGAAGTCGCTGGGCTTGGGGCGTCCGACGGGGCGAGATGCAAGGACGACGCGCAGGTTTTGATGGTCAGACATGGGAGGAATCTCCGGGGTTCAGGTGGGCCGATTGGCAACAACTCGATCCTAGGCATCCTCGAGAGATAAAGGTAGACTGAATTCCCATAATGCAGACTTAACGGATTGATAATGTCAGGCGACTTCGACCCTGCCCTGTTGCGCACCTTTGTTGCCGTTTGCCGCCATGGCAGCCTGAGCCGCGCCGCGGACCAGGCCGGGCGGGCGCAGTCGGCGCTAAGCACGCAGATACGGCGGCTGGAAGAAATGGTGGGCAAGCGGCTGCTGCACCGCACGGGGCGCGGCATGTCGCCCACGACCGAAGGCGAATTGCTGCTTAGCTACGCCAACCGCATCCTTGCGCTGGGCGAAGCGGCTGCGGCCCGGCTCCGGGAACGCGCGGTGGCGGGCAGCGTCCGGATCGGCCTGTCCGAAGACGTGGCGGTAGCCGCCCTGCCCGCCGCCCTGGGCCGGTTGAAACGGTCATGCCCCCAGCTGCATCTGGAAGTCGTGGTGGACGATGGCGAAAGACTGGCCGCGCGCTGGCAGGAAGGCACGCTGGATGTGGCGGTAGGCGTTTGCGCCGGCTTTGTGGACGAGCCCGTCGAAACATGGTCAGTGGACCTGCACTGGGTGTGCGGCATCGACGATGCGCCGGACCCCGACCAGCCGCTGGACATGATCGTGTACGCGGAACCGTGCTCGTGGCGCCGGCTGGTGTTCGATGCGCTGACCGCGGCGGGACGCGACTTCCGCGTCGCGCTGACCAGCCACAATGTGGGCGCCACCATCGCGGCGGTCGAAAACGGTCTGGGCGTGGCGGTGCTGACGACCGAATGCGTGCGGCCCGACACCATGCGGATTATCTCGATCGGACCGGACGGCGCTTCCGGCCTGAGCGCGCAGTTCGGCATGTACGCGTCGAAACGGCTGAACGAAAGCGGCCGGGCCGCGGTATCGTTGCTGCGTGAAAGCCTGCGGGGCTGGACCGCGCCCAGGGTTGCCGCGGAACGCGCTGGCCTGGTGGAAGCCTGAGCCCGCGCCGCCTACCGGAACCGCAAATGCCGCCGCTGCAGATCCGCCACGGACCTGCAGCCCATCAGCTTCATGGCGCGCTCGATCTCGATGCGCATCAGTTCCAGCGAGCGCTCCACGCCGGGCCGTCCGGCTGCCGCCAGCGGGAACAGGTAGTAGCGGCCCAGCCCCACCGCCTTGGCGCCCAGCGCCAGGGCCTTGAGCACGTGCGTGCCGCGCTGCACGCCGCCATCCATCATCACGTCGATCCGGTCGCCTACGGCGTCCACGATTTCAGCCAGCTGGTCGAAGGCGCTGCGCGAACCGTCCAGTTGCCGCCCGCCGTGGTTCGATAGCACGATGCCGGTGCAGCCGATGTCGACCGCGCGTTTGGCGTCTTCCACCGACATCACGCCCTTCAGGCAGAACTGGCCGCCCCATTGCCGCACCATGTCGGCGACGTCGTCCCACGACATCGCCGGGTCCAGCATTTCGGTGAAATAACGGCTGATCGACATGGCGCCCCCGCCCATGTCGACGTGGCCGTCCAGCTGCGGCAGCCGGAACCGTTCATGCGTGACGTAGTTGAGCGCCCAGGCGGGCTTGGCCGCAAACTGGGCGATGCCGGCCAGATTGAGCCGGAACGGAATGGCGAAGCCGGTGCGCTTATCGCGTTCGCGGTTGCCGCCGGTGATGCTGTCCACCGTCAGCATCATGACCTGCACACCGGCGGCTTTGGCGCGCACCATCATGTCGCGGTTCAGGCCCCGGTCTTTGTGAAAGTAGAACTGGTAGACCTGGGGGCCGCCGCTGATTTTGCGGGCTTCTTCCAGGCTGACGGTGCCCAATGAGGACACGCCGAACATCGTGCCGAACTTGCCCGCGGCCGCCGCGACGGCGCGCTCGCCGTCGTGGTGAAACAGGCGTTGCAGGGCCGTGGGCGAACAATACACGGGCATCGCCAGCTTCTGGCCCATCACGGTCACCGACATGTCCACCTGCGACACGCCCCGCAGCACGTCCGGCACCAGATCGCAGGCTTCAAACGCCTGCGTATTGCGGCGGTAGGTCGTTTCGTCGTCGGCCGCGCCGTCGATGTAGTTGAAGATCGGGCCAGGCAACCGCTGGCGCGCCATGCGGCGAAAATCGTGGAAATTCTGGCACTGGTTCAGACGCATCGGAAGGGCCTTATCAACGCTGCACGGTAGACGGGCGAGCGGACTACGGCCGCGACGCCGTCGCCATCATATCGTCAAACGACCCATCTGCTGTCGAATCAAACCGGGGCCATCACCGCGAACGTGGCCTTGACGCCCGGCATGCCCTTGACGTTCATGTCGACGAGAGCGGGATGGCCGGCGTCAACCGTGGCCAGCATCGCAATCAACTTGCGCGATCAAGCCTTGAAGCCATGCGCGATGCGCCGTGAAATTTCCCGGTTGCGCGTCGGCGGCGTTCCTTTCGCTGAGGTATCGATCCAGGTACCGAAAATCTACCGCCTGCGCGGCTTGCCGCAGCGTGTCGTCCGGCATGTCGCGTTCGTACAGGAAATCAAAACGATGCAGCCAGAACCCTTGCTCGGTGCGGGCGATCACGTTGATATCGCGCGGGCGTTCGATGCTGTAGCGGTTGAACTCCAGGCCGCCCTCGTCTTCCAGGACGGCGTAGACCATGCTGCCATGGTCCCACAGCGCAAGCCAGGCCGGGCCATCGGAAGCGCCAGCGCGAGGATAGGCGCGGGTGGGCGGGCCCAAACAGACGCCGCGGAACGCCTCGTGCAGGCAGTTGCCGGATGACAGCTGAACCAACGGTTCTGACACGCCAAGTTGCCGCAGCGCCGCCATCCGTTGCGCTCCGCTGCGTTCGGCCATGTCGACCACCGTGCCGCCACAATGCCGGCAGACGCGTGCGTCCCGCAGGATGCGCTTGCCGCATCCCGGGCAGTCGATATACGCCGCCAGCACAGGCCGCCCGGCCCGGGCCGAGCGGTCGTCAATGACCATCAGGAAGATGCCGGCCCCGACCGGGCTGATCAGGCAGGCAAGCATCGTCCAACCGACGGCATTGCGGCCGCGCCCGGCCGCCAGGAACCCGACGGCAATGGACAGCGCGACCCAAACGAGGACAAGGTAAATAAGCATGGCGCGATGTTAAACCGGGAGCGGACGCGGTTTTTTTTCACGCCTGCTTCGAAAGCGCGTGCGTAGGCAGCCAGCGGGAGTAATCTTCGCCGTAGCGCCATCTCTGGTGCGACCTGATCGCTAGCAACTCAAAGGAAGCCTACATGCTCAACTCATTTTCAACCTTGCGTAAAACCGGCGTGGCGGCGTTGACGCTGGGGATAGCCAGCGTGTTCCTTGCGGGTTGCACGATGAACGGTCCGCAAGCCTCGCCGACGGCGGCGGAAAAGCGCCAGGAACTGAACAGCGCCACCACCGCCACCTTGTCCAAGTTGTACGAAGCCGCGCCGCAGTCCAAGCAACTGGTCGCGCAAGCCCGTGGCGTGCTGGTGTTTCCGGCCGTGTTAAGCGCCAGCTTCATCGTGGGCGCGCAGCATGGAACGGGCGAGCTTCGGGTCAACGGGCAAGACAGCGGCTACTACAGCATCACGGGCGGCTCCATCGGCTTTCAGGCCGGCGCCCAGTCCAAAGCCATGGTGCTGCTGTTCATGACGGACGATGCGCTGGCCAAGTTCCGCGCCAGCAGCGGATGGACGATCGGGGCGGACGCGACCGTCGCCGTGGCGAACCTGGGCGCCAACGGCACGATTGACTCGAATACCGTGCAGCAGCCCGTGGTGGGCTTCGTCATGAACAATGGCGGCCTGATGGCCGGCGTGTCCGTGGATGGCAGCAAGATTTCGCCGCTGCTGCTGTAAATCTGCCGGCCTGAACGGCAACGGGCCCGCCGGATGGCGGGCCCTTGCTTTTTTGGCTTGGGTTCAAGTCAGCATTGGGGCCATGTCCGGATCCCCTTTCTGCATGGCGCGGCGATAAGCCTGCCGTGCGCCGATGCGCTGCAGATAGGCCAGGATGTTCGGGTACGGTGCCAAGTCGAACGGAAAGTACAGCCGCATCGTCGTCAAGGAGAACACCGCGATGATGTCCGCGGCGGTCAACGCGTTGCCCGCCAGGTAATCGTTTGCCCCCAACTGCTTGTCGATCAGGGCCAGCGCCTGTTTGCGCCGGGCGTCGGCAAACTGCGCCACCGGTTTGTCGGCCGGCACCTCGGCCCGCGCCAGCACCATGCAGCGCATCAGGCTGGGCTGTAGCGATCCGTTGGCGAAATGGGACCAATAGAGGTAGTCCGCAAAGTTGGCGTCCGTGGGCGCCGCCGACAGGCGGCCGTTGCCATGCTTGGCCAGCAGGTATTCGACGATGGCGGTGGATTCGGCCAGCACGGTATCGCCGTCGGTGATGATCGGCGCCGTGCCCAGCGGATGCAGGGCCTTGTACTCGGGCGGCGCCAGGCGCGTGACCGGGTCGCGGTCGTAGACTTTCAGTTCATACGGGATGGCGAGTTCTTCGCACAGCCATACGATGCGTTCGGATTGCGATTTTCCCAGATGATGGACGGTCAGCATGAAGATTTCCCGGTGTGAATGCGTCTGCTAGATTCCGCCACTCTACCCTGCTTCACTGTCGCCGCGATATCCTTGCATGCCTACCCGGCGGATGCCGTCTTTCATGATGAGGAGACCTTCGTGATTACCGAACAGGACAAAAAACACCTTGCGCGGTGCGTGGCGCTGGCCAAGCAAGCGTTGGACGCGGGCGACGAGCCCTTTGGTTCCGTTCTGGTTTCGGCCGACGGCACGGTGCTGTTTGAAGACCACAACCACGTCGCTGGCGGCGACCACACCCAGCACCCCGAATTCGAGATCGCGCGCTGGGCCGCCAACCATGTGCCGGCCGCCGAACGCGCCTCGTGCGTGGTCTATACCTCTGGCGAACACTGCCCGATGTGTTCGGCGGCACATGGATGGGTGGGCCTGGGGCGCATCGTATATGCCAGTTCGTCGGCACAGTATTCGCAGTGGATGCGCGAATGGGGCGTGCCGGCATCCCGCGTGCGGCCGCTGGCCATCGCCGAGGTCGTGGACGGCATCGAGGTCGATGGGCCAGATCCGGAATTGGCCGAGCAGGTCCGCCTGCTGCACCAGGCGAAACTTAACCAATAGATACACAACACGGAAAACCGGCAATTATTAGACGCAATTCGCATGCTAATTTAGGCGCCCGTAGCTGCCCTCGACCGAAGGCGGCGCTGTCCTTTGCCACCTTATTCATGACCATGCACACGACGCTTGATCGCGATTTGACGATTGCCAAGAGAACGAAGCGGATGTCCCGACTGATTCCCCTGGCGCTGGGCCTGGCCCTTGCTGCAGCTTCGCCCATTATCGCGGCGCAGAATGACGGCGCGCTCAGGGCTCACGGCAGCAACCCACTCAACGTCGGCGGCGTCCAGCAGAACAACGCCCCCGTCCAGCAAAACAGCGCGCCGGCCCAGCCGGCTGGCGCCACTGCGCTTGCGCCGGTAGCCAAAACTGAAATCAAAAACCAGGCCGCTTACGAACGCCTGCTGAACAACAGCGGCGTCAGTGTGCAATGGCTCTGGTCCGCGGCCCGCGGCCACCTGACCGCCAAGGACGTGAACGACGTGGTCCGCATCGACGGCACGCAAGCCAATTTCGAAGGCACGTTGAAGATCAACGGTGAAATCGTCTCGATTGATAGCGACCGCTTCACCTTCCGCGGCACCATCCTGATCCTGGACGCGCCGGACAAAGGCCGCCGCTGCGAGCGCACGGGCGATTACGAGTTCCGGGCGACGGGCAAGCGCAAGTACTGGCGCCTGCAGCAGATGGAAAGCTGCGGCCGCCTGACCGATTACGTGGACATCTACTACTAAGCCACGGGCACCGGTTCCGCTTCGGGAAACCGGTGCGCCATCCCGCGCCCGCTCCTCAACTCCGGACCCCACGATGCCTCCCACCGCGATCAAATGGCTTGCCAGCATTGCCTTCGGCCTGCTGATCGGGCAAACCGCCTACAGCTTGCTCAATCCGCTCTTGGTCATCGCGTTCGGGCTGAACGAGCCCGCTGCGGGCGCCGATGTCTCGGGCACCGTGGAAAAGATGCAGATAGCGGGCGCGGTCGTTACGTTGCTGGTGACGATCGCGGTGACGGCGGCGCTGGTCCGCATTCCCAACATTCGCCGTTTGATTGGCTGGGGCTGCACCCTGCTGGGGGTCGCGCTGTTGCTGACGCTGCCAGCCAGCATGCTGCTTGTGGACCCCGCGGCGCACGACGCCGCCACCGCAGGCGCGCGGGCCGCCAATGACACGAATACCGCGCTGTTCTTCTGGGCCCTTATCTTTGGCCTGCCGTACCTTGGCGGCGGGCTGGCGCTGACGATCGCGGGCATCATCCTGATCCGTAAAAATCCCGGCCAGGCGCCGATCGAACCCGCAGCCCGCTGACCGCGCGGATCACGCCACGGGCAGCTTTAACACCTGCTCCGTCGTCAATACATCCCCGAACGTGTCCTCGATGCTGACCAGTGCGGCGCGGTGCAGGCTGTCGTGGCTGACGACACTGCCGTCGGCACGGTCCAGATCGCGAGTCGCGCACGCGTCTTCGGCCACGATGACGCCATAGCCCAACGGCACGGCGTCCCGCGCGGCGCCGGCCACGCAAGCGTGCGTCATCAGCCCGGTAATCACCAGCGTCTTCACGCCCGCCGCCTTCAACTGCTGGTCCAGGTCAGTCGTGGGAAACACGCTGACCGAAGATTTGCGCACGACATGGTGGCGCGGCCCCGGCTGCAACTCGGCATGGAAGGCGCCAGTGGGGCTTTGGTCGGCAAAGACCGGGCTGCCCGCAGGCGTGACGTGCTGGACGTGGTAGACGGGGATGCCGGCCTGGTCGGCGTGCGCGATCAGGCGTTGCGCATTGCCCAGGGCCGCGCGGCCGGCAGGGATGGGCAGCTTGCCGCTGAAGTATTCGTTCTGGAAATCGATCACCAGCAACGCCGTAGTGGAGGCATCGATGGAAGCTGGCGCGGCGGCGCCGGCCAGGGTGCGGATGGTGGGATGGTTCACGGCTTGCCCTCTTGAGTGGGTAGTGGAAGAAGCCACAGTGTCCCGCCAGGCCCGCTTTCGCGATAGTGGCCCGATGGACAACAATTGCTAGAATCGGGCCAAACGGATCCTGATCCTGGAAAACCATGCATACCGTCGCCGTCATCGCCTTCGAGGGCATCAGCCCCTTTCATCTGTCCGTGCCGTGCATGGTGTTCGGCGACGATCTGGCCCATTTGGGCGTGCCGCGCTATCGCCTGATGATCTGCGGGGAACGCACGGGGCTGCTTCCCACGATGTCGGGATTCAAGATCGAGGTGGCGCACGACCTGTCGGCACTGGCCCAGGCCGACACCATCATCATGCCCGCCTGGCGCGACCCCGAAGAATCCGCGCCCCCTGCCCTGCTGGATGCGCTGCGAGCCGGCCACGCCCGGGGCGCCCGCATCGCCGGGCTGTGCCTGGGCACGTTCGTGCTGGCCGAAGCCGGCTTGCTGGACGGGCGCACCGCGGCTACGCATTGGGTGTGGGGCGACGACTTCGAGCGCCGGCACCCGAAGGTCCGATTGGACCGGAAATCGCTGTACATCGACGACGGCGATATCCTCACGTCCGCCGGCACGGCCGCCGCCATTGATTGCTGCCTGCACTTGCTACGCCGCGATCACGGCGCCGAGGTCGCCAACCGCGCCGCCCGCCGCATGGTCGTGGCGCCGCACCGGCACGGCGGTCAGGCCCAGTACATCGAACAGCCCTTGCCCGAACGTCAGGGGGCAGACAAGCTCAGCGCCGCGCTGGATTGGGCCATTGAAAACCTGCGGCAACCGTTGACGCTGGATCTGCTGGCGGACAAGGCCGGGATGAGCCGACGCAACTTCACGCGGCGTTTCAAGGCAAAGACAGGCGCAACGGTTTCCGGCTGGGTGCTGAACCACCGGCTGGCCGCGGCGCAACGGCTGCTGGAAACCAGCGGGCAGGCGGTGGACCTGATCGCCGAACACGTGGGTTTCGGTTCGCCGGTTTCATTCCGCCAGCACTTCACGCACGCGTTCGCGATTTCGCCCTCCGCTTACCGCAAGCAATTCAGGGCGGGCGGCGCATAAGCGGGCGGCGCGTAAGCCCGCGACGCATAAGCCAGCCACGCAGTAGCCAGCCACGCGACCGGTGCCGCGCGGCAAAAGCGCGCCGTTTACCGGTTCACCATCAGCCATTCCCGCGGCGACGCGCCCATTCGCTGCCTGAACGCCTTGGACAAGGACGACGCGCTGGCAAAACCCAGCTCATCGGCAACCCATTTCACGGGGCGGCCGGCCCGCATCATCGACGCAGCCAAGCTCAACCGCCAATCGGTCAGGTACGCCGCTGGTGACGTCCCCGTGGCGTCCTTGAACGCAGCGGCGAACGCGCTGCGCGACATGCCGGCAACCGCCGCCATCTTTTCCAGCGGCCATTCCTCGCTGGGCGCCTGATGCAAGGCGGCCAGCGCCCGGGCCAGCTTCGGATCGGACAGCCCCATCACCAGCCCGCTGCTGACACCGGCCTGCGCCGGATGGTCGAGTATCCAGCGAAGCAACTGGATCAGCACCACTTCAAACAGGCGGTCAGCCAACAGGCGCGCGCCGCAGCGCACGTTATCGGCTTCGGCGAACAGCAAATCCAGCGCGGGCCGCAGCCCTTGCACGGCATCCAGCGGCACCCGCAGCACCGCCGGCAAGGATTGAACGATGGGATTGCGTTCCCCGCCATCGAAATCCAGCGCCGCGCAGGTGAAGTCCGACCCGCCGACGGGCGGGTTGATGAACTGGTGCTGCATGGCGCGGGGATAGAACAGCAGCGTGGGTTCAGTCAGCACCATGCGCGGCGGCCCATCGGCGCCCGGCAGGTGCCGAACTTCCATTTCACCCTGGCGCAACACGTGCAGAAAGCCCCTGCCGGGCTGGGCCTCGAACGTCTGGATACCGCAAAGCGCGCCCGTATGGAACAGGCTGGCGCGCACGCGAAAGCGGTCAAGCAAGGCGGACAGGCGGTCGACGGGAGGATGGACAGGTGTTTTCATAGCCTGGACGAAAGGACATGTTTTGTGGACATATTTGCTCCTTACATCCAGGAATTGTACGTAGGATTCCCTTAACCCGCCACAACCCGGCGGTGTCCCCATCCCAACCAGGAGTAATGACCATGACCCGCGTATCCCTGATCGATTCCAGCAGCACCACCGCCGACCGCGCCGCGCTGCTGACCCAAATCCACGGCGCCTTCGGCGCAACGCCCAACATGTTCAAGGCCGTAGCCAATTCGCCCGCCGCGCTGAAGAGCATGTGGGGCGCGTTTGGCGCCTTGGGCGGCGGCGTCATCCCGGCCAAGCTGGGCGAACAGATCGCGGTGGCCGTCGCCGACCGCAATGCTTGCGACTATTGCCTGGCCGCCCACACGGCGCTGGGCCGCAAGGCGGGCGCCAGCGCGGAAGAGATGACCGCGGCCCAGGCCGGCCAAGCCAGCGACCCCAAGACGGCCGCCGCCTTGCGGTTTGCGCTGCAACTGGTGGAAGCGCGCGGCCAGGTCAGCCAGGCTGACGTGGAGGCGGTGCGCGCGGCGGGCTTCAACGACGAAGAGATCGTGGAAATCCTGGCGCATGTGGCGTTGAACCTGTTCACGAATTATGTGAACGTGGCGTTCGCCGTGCCGGTGGACTTTCCGGCCGTGAAGCTGCGCCGCGCCGCGTAAACGGCACTAAGCGCCCGGGGCCGCGGGCCGGGCAAACCGGGCCGCGCGCCCTAGCTGGCGCGCGAGGCGTCCCAGAGCCGCATCAGCTGCGTGATCGCGGCATCGAAGGTCGCATAGCGGACCCCATCGCGCGCCAATGTGGACACTCCCACCAGGAAGCTGTCGAACACGCAGGCCATCGACCGGGCATCCGTGCCAGCGGACAATTCGCCGGCGGCGATGGCGCGTTCGACGCAATGGACAAAACCCGCGCGCGTGCGCAGGCGAGATTCCGTCAGTGGTTTAACCACGTCCGCATGCTCGGGAGTCGGCGCGCTCATGACGCCCAGCGCCACCATGCAACCCTTGGGGTGCCCGCGTTCGCATTGCATCCTGGCCGATTGGCGCAACGCCAGTTCCACGGCATCGCGGGCGGGCATAGCGTCATCCCACAAGCATTCCGTGACCTGGGCGTAGGTGTCCAGATAGCGCTGGACGGTCTCTTTGAACAGCGCCTCTTTCGACCCGAAGGCCGCATAAAAGCTGGGCGCGGAAATGCCGCCGCCGATACCGGCCTTCAGCTGGCTCAACGACGTGGATTCGTAGCCCTGTTCCCAGAATAAATGCAGCGCCTGGTCGATCGCCTGATGGCGGTCAAACGCGCGCGGCCGGCCCATCTGCGCCATGGCAGGCTCCTTTGTTCACGACATACATACTACTCGATACAAAAGTCGTTGACAACGCGATCGCGCGCCCCCTACATTTATACCGATCGATATATATGTAGGACGAAGCCTCGGCCTTTTTTCCAGGCGCTGCCCGTCCGTATCGGCCCCGATTCATCTTCCAAAGGATTTTTGCGTGAGCCATTCCTCTTTTCAGGCCGGAAAGCCTGCGCCCGATCGTCTGCCGGTATCCGGACTGCTGGCGCTGGCCATGACGGGCTTTATCTGCATCGTCACCGAGACCCTGCCAGCCGGCCTGTTACCGCAGATCAGCCGCGGCCTGGACGTCAGCGCGTCGATGGCGGGCCAGATGGTCACTGCCTATGCGTTGGGCTCGTTGCTGGCAGCCATTCCACTCACCATCGCCACCCGCGGATGGCGACGCCGCAACGTGCTGCTGCTGACCATCGTCGGTTTCCTGGTCTTCAATTCCGCCACGGCACTGTCGTCCCATTACTGGCTGACCTTGGTGGCGCGTTTCTTCGCCGGCATGGCCGCCGGGCTGGCCTGGAGCCTGCTGGCGGGTTATGCCCGCCGCATGGTCGCCCCCTATCAGCAAGGCCAGGCGATGGCGCTTGCCATGGTGGGCACACCCGTGGCCTTGTCGTTGGGCGTGCCGCTGGGCACGCTGCTAGGGTCCGCGGTGGGCTGGCGCGCCGCCTTCTGGATCATGTCCGGGCTGACGCTGGTCCTGATTGCGTGGGTGCTGGCCAAGGTCCCCGACTACCCCGGACAGTCCGCCCACGAACGGATGCCGTTGCGCCGCGTATTCACGACTCCCGGCGTGCGGCGCGTGCTGGCCGTCGTCATCACATGGATGCTGGCCCACAACATTCTCTACACCTATATCGCGCCGTTCGTGGCGCCAGCCGGTCTGGGTGCCCGGGTGGATCTTGTGCTGTTCATTTTCGGCCTGGCCGCGCTGGCCGGCATCTGGATCACCGGCAAGCTGGTGGACCATCACTTGCGATCGACCGTACTGGCCAGCCTGGCGGCGTTTGGCGTCACGGCGCTGGCGTTCGGCATGGCGCCAGCAAATCCGGTAGTGATCTACGTGGGGGTCGCCGTATGGGGAATCAGCTTCGGCGGTGCGGCCACGCTGTTGCAAACGGCCCTGGCCGACACAGCCGGAAGCGGCGCCGACGTGGCGTTGTCGATGAATGTGGTCGCCTGGAACGGGGCGATCGCCGGCGCCGGCGTGGCGGGTGGCATGCTGCTTGACGCTTGGGGCCCGGGCGCCTTCCCTTGGGCCTTGCTCGTCCTGGCGGGCATTGCGTTCCTGATCGCGCTGTCGGGCCACGCTTACGCATTCCGGCCGGGGTTGCGCACGGCGGGCGCGGTCGTCGTCGGCCATTAAGCCGCGCACGCAGTTTGAAACGTTTGAGATAATACGTCCCCCAATGCAAGCCACGCGACGCCGGTACAATTCCGGCGCTGTCCTTTCTTATTCACTCCCGGCCGCCCTCTTCCCATGTCCAACCTCATCGTCCACGGTGGCACGCCCCTGCGCGGCCGCGTCATCCCTTCGGCCAACAAGAACGCCGTGCTTCCCATTCTGTGCGCCACGCTGCTGACCAATCAGCCGCTGACGCTGCACGGCGTGCCGGACATCACGGACGTGCGCAAGATCCTGGATATTTTTCGCACGCTGGGCAGCGAAGTCCGGCTGGATGAAACGACCCGCACGCTGAATCTGCATCACCAGCACACCACGTTCGATGCCAAGGCACACCGCCTGCCCGAAGAAATGCGTTCGTCGATCATGCTGGTTCCGCCGCTGCTGGCCCGCTTTGGCGTGGCGCGGTTGGAAGACAATGTGAAGGGCTGCACGCTGGGCGTGCGCGAGATCGATCCGCATGTGGAGATCTTCCGTTCGTTCGGCGGCCAGGTCGAACGCGCCAGCGGTTCCCTGCTGGTCCGCAGCAGCGGCGCGTTGAAGCCCACGCACCATTGGCTGGACTACGCATCGGTAACCACGACCGAGAACTTCGTGCTGTGTGCGGCCGCGGCCGACGGCGAATCGTCGCTGACCAATGCCGCCTCGGAACCGCACGTGCAGGAGTTCTGCCGCTTCATGGCGATGATGGGCGCCGATATCGACGGCATCGGCACGTCCCGCCTGACGGTCCGGGGCGGCAAGCCGCTGGCCGGCGGCGAGTTCACGTTTGAAGAAGACTTCCACGAGATCACGACCTTCCTGGCGTTGGGCGCGATCACGGGCGGCGACGTGGTGGTGCGCAATCGCACGCCGGGCAACTTTCCGCTGATCGACCGCACGTTCGCCAAGTTCGGTGTGCAGATCGAGCACAAGGACGGCTGGTCGCGCGCGTTGCGCGCCGGGCCGCTGAAGGTGCAGACGCCCTTCACCAGCAACGTGCTGACCAAGGTCGAGGCGGCGCCGTGGCCGTACTTTCCGGTGGACCTGTTGCCGATCTTCATCGCGCTGGGCGTATGCGCCGAGGGCAATGCGATGTTCTGGAACAAGGTCTACGACGGCGCGCTGGGCTGGACGGGCGAATTGTCGAAGTTCGGCGCGCACGTGTTTTCGTCCGACCCGCATCGGGTCGTGACGTTTGGCGGCAATCCGCTGACGCCGGCCGTGGTCGAAAGCCCCTACATCATCCGTGTGGCCATCGCCTTGTTCATGGTGGCCAGCAGCATCAAGGGCCGCTCTGAAATCCGCAACGCCACGCCGATCCGCCGGGCGCATCCGCAGTTCGTGGAAAACCTGCGCAGCCTGGGCGTGCAGGTGGAATGGACCAGCGAAGAATAAGATGGCTTTGGGGGCACGGCGGTGGCATGTGTGATGGGTTACGCGCGCTTGTACGGACCGGGGACATAGGTGACACATGTTCGGAGACATGGGTAACACATGTGTTTTTATCCTAACGGGGTTCT
>NZ_JBMGRB010000008.1:0-349398 GCF_049060505.1 Achromobacter marplatensis | reverse complement strand
TCCGAACCGTAGGATGCGCGTTCACCGCCACGGCTGTCGCCGCGCGGGCCGTTGCCGTATGACGGACGCGAATCCGGACGGCCCTGCCCCTGGCCTTGGCCCTGGCCCTGGTATTCCCGCCGTTCCGAACCGTAGGATGCGCGTTCACCGCCACGGCTGTCGCCGCGCGGGCCGTTGCCGTATGACGGACGCGAATCCGGGCGGCCTTGGCCTTGCCCTTGATATTCCCGACGATCCGACCCGGAGCCGCCGCCCCGGCTGTCGCCGCGCGGGCCATTGCCGTATGACGGGCGCGAATCCGGGCGGCCCTGGCCCTGGCCTTCACGGCGGTCAGAACCATAGGATCCCCGGTCGCCGCCACGGCTGTCGCCGCGCGGGGCGCCGCTGCGATTCTCGCCACGGGGCGCGTCGTAGGACGGACGCGGCGCGGGCCGGTCTTGGCCCGCGCGGCGGTCGCCGCCGAAGGAGCCGCGTTCGCCGCGGCTTTCCCCGCGGTTTTCGCCACGCGGCGCGTCGAACGACGGGCGCGGCGCGGGACGGCCGGCGTCGCGGCTGGGGCGCTCGTCGCGCGCGCGGTCGTTGCGGTCGCGCTGGGGCGCCTCGCGGGCCTCGCCCTTGGGGCGCGAGAAGAAGGACCGACCGTCGCGCCCTTCGGAGGCGGCCCTCGGGGTGCCTGCCTGACGAGAACGCGGAGATTGGGGTTTAGTCATGGTGTGTTCCAGTGGGGCGGAGGAGTTCCGCCCGGTAAAAGCGATTCAATGCGAGCGATTCAATGCGAGCGATTCAGTGCAAGCAATTCGGTGCGAGCAATTTGGTGCGATCGGTTCAATGCGGGTGATGCGTTGGCGTCCGGCGCTGCTCAAGCGGCCGGCGACCAGGTGAACAAGCGCGCGGGGTCGCCCTGCACGTCCACCCGGTGGTCGCTTGTCAGCGTAACCCGGCCTTCGGCCAACCAGCGCACGGCCGCCGGAAAAGCCTGATGTTCCACTGCCAGGACGCGATTGGCCAGCAGTTCCGGCGTATCGCCCGCCAAGACCGGCACACAGCCCTGGGCGATGATGGGGCCGTGGTCCAGCACCGGCGTGACGAAATGCACTGTGCAGCCGTGAACCCGCACGCCCGTGGCCAATGCCTGGGCATGCGTGTGCAGCCCGGGAAACGCCGGCAGCAACGAGGGATGGATATTGACCAGCCGGCCCGCATAGTGGTTGACGAAGCCCGGCGTCAGGACGCGCATGAAACCCGCCAGGATGACGTAATCGGGCGCATAAAGGTCGATTTCGGCAGCCAGCGCGGCGTCGAAGGCTTCGCGGCTGGCGTAGTCCTTATGGTACAGGGCCGCCGTGGGAATGCCCTGGGCGGCCGCCCATTCCAGGCCGCCGGCGTCTGGCCGGCTGGCGATGACGGCCGCGATGTCTGCCGGCCAGCCCTCGTTGCGGCACGCTTCAGCCAACGCCTGCATATTGCTGCCCCGCCCCGAGATCAGGATGACGAGGCGGCGTTTAGACATTTGTGTTTCCGGCAAGATAGAAGAATCCAAAGATGTAGCCCCCAGGCGCCCGCCAGGGCAGGCGTTGCTTGACGCAAATAGGCTTGTCCAGCGCCATTTTTCGCCCCGGATATG
Organism: Achromobacter marplatensis; assembly: GCF_049060505.1. Classification (GTDB taxonomy): domain Bacteria; phylum Pseudomonadota; class Gammaproteobacteria; order Burkholderiales; family Burkholderiaceae_B; genus Achromobacter; species Achromobacter marplatensis_A. The sequence continues at coordinate 347,774 of NZ_JBMGRB010000008.1, read as the reverse complement.
CCGTGCGCGAATAAATGGTTGGGGGATTAGAACAAACCCGGAATCCAAAATTGTAAACTCTCGCTCGTGAAACCATCGCTGCGCATCTACCGATCCCTGCCTCCGCCCGACCGCCGCGCGCCTTGCGCGCTGACGATCGGCAACTTCGACGGCGTCCATCGCGGGCACCAGGCCATGCTGGCGCGCGTCTGCCAAGTCGCCCGTGAACGCAGCCTGACGCCTGCCGTCATGACCTTCGAGCCGCATCCGCGGGAGTATTTCGCCACCCTGAATCAACGCCCCGAGCTGGCGCCGACCCGGATATCCGGGCTGCGCGACAAGCTGGCGGCGTTGGCGCGCTACGGCGTTTCCCAGGTCGTGGTGGAACGCTTCAACGCCCGGCTGGCCGAAATGTCGGCCAACGCCTTCATCGAAAACCTGCTGGTACAGGGGCTGCAAGCCAAATGGCTGCTGGTGGGCGAGGACTTCCGCTTCGGCCACAAGCGCAGCGGCGACATCGACCTGCTACGCGAAGCCGGCATGCGCCACGGCTTCGAGGTGCAGACGCTGGCGGACGTGACCGACCAGCAAGGCCATCGAATCTCTAGTTCCGAGGTCCGCACGGCGCTGGCCGTGGGCGATTTGGACCGCGCCCGCCACCTGCTGGGCCACCCGTACCACATCAGCGGCCACGTGATCCACGGCCAAAAACTGGGCCGGACCCTTGGTTTTCCGACGATGAACCTGCGCGTGGCCGAGCGATGCGCTGCCCGCTCGGGTATTTATGTGGTCCAGGTCTATGGCCTAGCCGAGCGCCCCCTGCCCGCCGTGGCCAGCCTGGGTGTACGCCCGACGGTCGAAGACCGCGGCCGCGTGCTGCTTGAGTCGCACCTGCTGGACGATACCGTCGACGCTTACGGTAAACTCGTACGCGTCGAATTCCTGCACAAGCTGCGGGACGAAGAAAAATTTCCTGATCTCCCTTCCCTGACTGCCGCCATCGCCGAAGACGCGCGAAACGCGCGCGCCTATTTTGCCGTTCATGGACTATAAAAAGACCCTCAACCTGCCCGATACCCCCTTCCCCATGCGGGGCGACCTTGCCAAGCGCGAGCCCGCCTGGATTTCGCAATGGGAGGAAAATCACGTCTACCAGGCGATCCGTGCGGCCAGCCGCGGCCGGCCCCGCTTCGTGCTGCACGATGGCCCGCCCTATGCGAACGGCGACATACACATCGGCCACGCGGTCAACAAGATCCTGAAGGACATCATCGTCAAGAGCCGCAACATGGCCGGCTATGACGCGCACTACGTGCCCGGCTGGGACTGCCACGGCATGCCGATCGAAATCCAGATCGAAAAGAAGTACGGCAAGCACCTGCCCGTGGCGGAAGTGCAGTCGAAAGCTCGCGCCTACGCGCTTGAGCAGATCGACCGCCAGCGCAAGGACTTCAAGCGCCTGGGCGTGCTGGGCGCCTGGGATCGTCCGTACATGACGATGAACTTCAGCAATGAAGCCGACGAGATCCGCGCGCTGGGCCGCATCCTGGACAAGGGCTATGTGTTCCGCGGCCTGAAGCCGGTGAACTGGTGTTTTGACTGCGGTTCGGCGCTGGCCGAAGCCGAAGTCGAATACGCCGACCGTGTCGACCCCGCCGTTGACGTGGCGTTCCCGTTCGCCGAACCGGCCAAGCTGGCCGCGGCGTTCAAGCTGGCATCGGTGGATGACGGCGCCATCGTCATCTGGACGACCACGCCCTGGACCATCCCGTCCAACCAGGCGCTGAACGTGCATCCGGAAATCGAATATGCGCTGGTGCGCGTGTCGCCGGCACCGAAATTCGGACCGCTGCTGCTGGTCGCGAAGGACCGCGTTGAAGCCTGCCTGAAGTCGTGGAACCTGGAAGGCGAGATCATCGCCACGGCGCCCGGCGAGGCGCTGTCCGAAATCGAATTCCGCCATCCGCTGGCGCAGTTCAACCCGGCCTACGACCGCCGGTCGCCCATCTATCTGGGCGACTACGTCACGGCCGATTCGGGTACGGGGGTCGTGCACTCGGCGCCGGCCTATGGCATTGAAGACTTTGTGTCGTGCAAAGCGCACGGCATGAAGGATACCGATTTCATCAGCCCGGTCATGGGCGACGGCAAGTACGTGGACAGCCTGGCGCTGTTCGGCGGCCTGTCCATCTGGGATGCCAATCCCAAGATCGTCGAGGCCCTGACCGAAGCGGGCGCGCTGATGCACGTCGAAAAGCACAAGCACAGCTACATGCACTGCTGGCGCCACAAGACGCCGATCATCTACCGCGCCACCAGCCAATGGTTCGCCGGCATGGACGTAGCCCCGAAAGACGGCGGCCCGACCCTGCGCGAATCGGCGCTGGCCGGCATCGACGCCACGGCCTTCTACCCGGCCTGGGGCCGCGCCCGCCTGCACGCCATGATCGCCAACCGTCCGGACTGGACCCTGTCGCGGCAGCGCCAGTGGGGCGTGCCGATGGCCTTCTTCGTGCACAAGGAAACCGGCGAACTGCACCCGCGCACGTCTGAACTGCTGGAGCAGGTGGCGCAGCGTGTCGAGCAAAGCGGCATCGAAGCCTGGCAGGCGATTGAACCGCGCGATCTGCTGGGCGATGAAGCCGACCAATACGAAAAGAACCGCGACACGCTGGACGTGTGGTTCGATTCGGGCAGCACGCACGCCACGGTGCTGGGCGGCAAGGACGGCGAGTTCGCCGGCTCGCACGGCGCCGAACTGGGTTGGCCCGCCGACCTGTACCTGGAAGGGTCCGACCAGCATCGCGGCTGGTTCCACTCGTCGCTGCTGACCGGCTGCATGCTGTACGGCCAACCTCCCTACAAGGCGCTGCTGACGCACGGCTTCGTGGTGGACGGCCAGGGCCGCAAGATGAGCAAGTCGGTGGGCAACGTGATCGCCCCGCAAAAGGTGTCGGACTCGCTGGGCGCTGAAATTCTGCGCCTGTGGGTGGCGTCCACCGATTACTCGGGCGAACTGTCCATCTCGGACGAGATCCTGAAGCGCGTGGTGGAAGGCTACCGCCGCATCCGCAACACGCTGCGTTTCCTGCTGGCCAACGTGGCCGACTTCGACGCCGTGTCGCAATCCGTGCCTTACGGCGACCTCTTCGAAATCGACCGATATGCGCTGGCGATGACGGCGCAGATGCAGTCCGAAGTGCAAGCCAACTACGAGCGCTACGACTTCCACCCGGCCGTCTCGCGTTTGCAGACGTTCTGCTCGGAAGATCTGGGAGCGTTCTACCTGGATATTCTGAAAGACCGCCTGTACACGTCGGCTCCCGGCAGCGTGGCGCGCCGCTCGGCACAAACGGCCCTGCTTGATATCACCCAGACGCTGCTGAAGCTGATGGCGCCCATCCTGTCCTTCACGGCCGAAGAAGCCTGGAAGGAACTGGTCGGCTCGGCGCTGAAGCACCAGGCGGATGCCGCGCGCACGACGATCTTCACCGAGGTCTACCACGCGCTGCCGCCGTTTGCCGACGCCGACGCGCTGACCGCCAAGTGGTCGCGTCTGCGCGCCATTCGCGCCGACGTCCAGCGCAAGCTGGAAGAAGTGCGCACGGCGGGCGACATCGGTTCGTCGCTGCAAGCGGAAGTGGACCTGTACGCCAATGGCCACGACCAGCAATTGCTGGCCAGCCTGGGCGACGACCTGCGCTTCGTGCTGATCGTCTCGCGCGCCACCGTGCACGCAGCCGAAGGCGAGACCCGCATTGAGGTCACGCCGTCGACCCACAAGAAGTGCGAGCGCTGCTGGCACTGGCGCCTGGACGTGGGCCAGGACGCCGATCACCCCGAGATCTGCGGCCGCTGCGTGTCCAACCTGTTTGGCTCGGGCGAAACCCGGGACAAGGCTTGAGCATGGCCCGCCCCTCCGATTCGGGAGTGACGGGCACGCCACCCGCCCGCGCCGTTCCGGCGCGCGTGGGCGGCTGGCTGGCCTTGGCGCTGTTGATCATCGTGCTGGACCAACTGACGAAGGTGTACTTCAACACCTCGTTCCAGTATGGCGAACGGGTCAACGTGCTGCCGGTGTTTGACTTCACGCTGTTGTTCAACCGGGGGGCCGCGTTCAGCTTCCTGGCGTCCGAGGAAGGCTGGCAGCGCTGGCTGTTCACCGCGCTGGGCATCGCGGCGGCCGTGGTGATCACGATCATCCTGCGCCGTACCCATGGCCAGCCTCGCTTCAGCCTGGCGTTGACACTGATCCTGGGCGGCGCCATCGGCAACGTGATCGACCGCGTGGTGTACGGCCACGTGGTGGACTTCCTGCTGTTCTACTGGAACGACTCCTACTTCCCCGCCTTCAACCTGGCGGACATGGGCATCACCTGCGGCGCCGTGCTGCTGGTGCTGGACGAACTGTTGCGGGCTCGCAAGAAGCCGCAAAGCTGACCGCCGCCGCCGGGGCGCACTGCCCCGGCCGCCCTTCATACGGGGTTTTGTCCCATTTGATCCCCCCTGAACGCATCGCAAACGGCGCAATGCCGCAATGCAGAATAAAATCACCCTCCATTCCTCGTTTTCACGGCGCTGAACCCGCCGCCACGCCCTCATGCTCGATCTCGCCCGCAAACGCATCGTCCTCGGTCTGACCGGGGGCATCGCCTGCTACAAAATCGCCGAGCTGGTGCGGCGCATGACCGAACAAGGCGCCACGGTCGATGTGGTAATGACCGAAGCGGCCACGCACTTCATCACCCCCGTCACCATGCAGGCGTTGTCGGGCCGGCCGGTTTTCGTGGATGCCTGGGATGCGCGGGTGCCCAACAACATGGCGCACATCGATCTGACGCGCGGCGCGGATGCCGTGCTGATCGCACCCGCCAGCGCCGATTTCATGGCGAAGCTGGCGCACGGCATGGCCGATGACCTGCTGTCCACGCTGTGCCTGGCACGCGCCTGTCCGCTTCTGGTGGCGCCCGCGATGAACCGCGAGATGTGGGCCAATCCGGCCACGCAGCGCAATGTGGAACAGTTGCGCGCCGACGGCATCAGCGTGCTGGGTCCGTCGGCCGGCGAGCAGGCCTGCGGCGAAACGGGCGATGGCCGCATGCTGGAAGCGCACGAACTGCTGACCGACTTGATCGCCTTCTTCCAGCCCAAGCTGCTGGCCGGCCGCCATGTGCTGCTGACCGCCGGCCCCACGTCCGAGCCCGTGGACCCCGTGCGCGTGCTGAGCAACCGCTCGTCGGGCAAGACCGGCTACGCGCTGGCGCGCGCCGCCCGCGAAGCCGGCGCCCGCGTCACGCTGATTACGGGCGCCACGTTCCTGCCCGTGCCGCGCGGCGTGACGGCGCTATCGGTCATGACCGCGCGCCAGATGCACGACGCCGTGATGGCCAGTGCGGCCGATGCCGACATCTTTATCGCCGTGGCCGCCGTGGCCGATTGGCGCGTGAAAAATGTCAGCACGCAAAAGCTGAAGAAAACCAGTGAAGGCGGCGGCGCGCCGCTGATGGAATTCGAACCCAATCCCGACATCCTGGCTGAAGTGGCCAAGCTGGAAAATGGCCCGTGGTGCGTCGGCTTTGCCGCTGAAACCGAAAAGCTTGCCGAGCATGCCGAGGCCAAGCGTGCGCGCAAGGGCATCCCGCTACTGGTGGGCAACCTTGCGCACAAGGTCATGGACGCGGACACCACCGAACTGGTGCTATTCGATGAGCAAGGCGCGCACCCGTTGCCCGCCGCCGACAAGCTGGATGCGGCACGCCGGTTGATCGCCGAAATCGCGGCAAGGTACCCGGCGTAGGATGGGTGAAGCGCGGGAGGACGGCGGCAAGAACGCCGCCGTCTGACGCGCGCAACCCATCAGGTGGCGGCTGTGTTGTGGCTGAAGCCGCCAAGAATCCATCGCCGCTTGATGGGTTGCGCGCGTTCGGCGCTTGCGTTCTTGCCACCATCCTCCCGCGCTACACCCATCCTACAAGCTGATATTCGCGGCCTTTACGATATCGGCCCACTGCTTGCGGTCGTTTTCCAGGAACGCGCCGGTCTTCTCGGGCGTCATGCCCGTCACCGGCTCCGAACCCAGGCCCGCCATTTTCTCGATCAAGCCCGGCTGCTTCAGTACGTCTTGCAGCGCGTCGTAGTAGGCCGCCAGCACGTCGGCGGGCAAGCCTGCCGGCGCGAACACGCCTTGCCACGTCGGCATGTCGAAACCCTTCAGGCCTTGTTCGTCCAGCGTCGGCACGTTGGGCAATTGGGGCGCGCGCTTGATCGACGCGACGGCAATCGCCTTTACCTTGCCTTGCGAGGCCAACGGCGCGGCCGTGGAGATGTTGTCCATCGTCATCGCGATGTGGCCGCCCAGCAGGTCGGTGATGACCGGCGCCGCGCCGCGATAGGCGGCGTGCGGGACCTTCACGCCCATCTTGTACAGCATGGTCTCGGCGATCAGGTGGTTGGAAATGCCCACCCCTGCCGTGCCGTAAGTGGCCGTCGGCGTCTTTTGGAAGTAGTCCTTGAGTTCGGCCAGGTTATTGGCCGGGACGTCCTTGTTCACGATGACCACGTTGGGCTGCACCGCCGCCAGCGTGATGGGCGTGAAGTCCGTGGGCTTGTAGTTCGTGCCCTTGGGATTCAAGACGTGGGTGATGGCCATGGACCCGGCTGCGGCGATGCCGATGGTGTAGCCGTCGGCTGGCGACTGCGACAGCCGATACGCCATGATGTTGCCGCCGGCGCCAGCCAGGTTTTCAACAACGACGGCCTGGCCCAACCGCTGCGACAGCGGTTCGGCCAGCAGGCGCGCCAGCGTGTCCGCGGACCCGCCGGGCGCAAAGCCCACCAGCAGCCGCACGGGCTTCGTGGGTTTCCACGCATCGGCGGCCATTGCCGAGGAGGCCGCCGTCAAGGCTGTGACGGCGAATAGCGCGCCAACGGCGCGGTGCAGAGTAAGGCTGAACATGAAAAGACACTCCCAACATTAAATTGACGAAGACCGCTTCGTCTCCCCTCGCCGCTCGTCCGGCTAGGCTGCGGACACGACATCCGCGGCCTTGCTTCGGCCAGTCTCGGCGGCGTTATTCCAATAATTGCGACAGCGCCTGGGCGACCAGGCGATTGGACAGCAGGACCGGACGGCCCGACGCGTGCGCGACCTTCTCACGCATGCGGGCGGCATAGCCCATGCAATGCATGACGATCAGGTCGCACGACGCCAATGCCTGGCCCGCTTGCGCGAAATTGCGCGCAGCCAATTCGGCGTCCGCCTCATACGGCGAGGCGTGCACGACCTGCGTCTCGCAAGACAGCGGCACGGCCATATGAAAGAAATCCACCTGCTCGGCCAACGGCACCACCAGCCCCACCTTGCGGCAGTGCTGCGACAAGCCAGCGACCAGATGGTCGACGACCTGTTGCGGCTCGATCACCAGCGTGCGCATCGGCGCGATGGCCGTGCCGGTGCACAACGGCACCAGCACGTCGTAGCCCGCGCCGTCCGCGTCCCGCATGACGTGCGCCAATCGCGCTTCGGCAGCCGCGGCATCCAGTTGAATTTGAGCGCCGTCGCGCAGGCGCGTCGCAAAACGGTATTCGCCATCCCGGGGAGCCATGGCGGCAAGCGCCGCGGCATCCAGCCCATCCAGCGCGCCGAACTCATCAATGCGCACGGTATCGCCCAGCAGCCGCGCCATCTCGGGCACGACATCGCTGCGCGGCGATTCGCCGATGGTGAAGAAGGCCACGCGGCGCGATTGGGGCGCGCTCATGTTGCACCGCCGTCTACGCGGCCAACGGTCTGCAGATGCGCCATCGACCCGTAGCGGGCTTGCAGCGCGCTCCATTCCGCGTCGTCGAAGAACGTCATCGTGCGCTGGCCGTACAGTTTGGCGATCTCGATGCAGAAACGCATCGCGACGTCGGCGTCGACGGCGTTCGTGACGCCCGTCGCACAACCGGGCACCGTAGTCTGCGCCGTCAGCGCCACGCCCACCACGGGCGCATCCGTCACGATGGCGGGCTGCATCAGCGAGTTCACATGCCACAGGCCGTTTTCATACGGCGTGATGTCTTGCGTGGTCAGCGGCAAGGTCACGGGCAGTTCGCCGCTGACCCAGCCCATCACGTCCAGCATCGTTTCGGGGATGCGTAGCAGATAGCCTTGCTTGGCAACCGGCGTCAGCGCCACGCCGCGCTTGTTGACCAGGCGGTTGCCGCGCGTCGTATCGACCGACAGGATTGCGTCCATGCGCGGATCCACCTCGTGCGACATCATTTCGCGCATGGGGAACGGCGAACGCATCATCGGCACCGGATGGTGCGGGCGCGTGCCGGCGCGCGGACAGATATGGGTGCGGATGCGCACGGTGCCGGGCATGACGTCGCCCTGGCGCGCCATCGCCATCAACTTGAAGGCCGCGGCGATGGCGACCACCGCGCCGTCGCTGTCGGACACCAGGCCCGTGACGGCCGGGCGCGCGCCGATGCCGCCCAAGCGGCCCACGATGCCCAGCTGCGGCGCGGCGTCGTCCGCGCCGGGGATCACGATGGACAGGAAATCCGTCGCCGCGCCGTCGCGCTCAAGGCGGGTGACTTCCACCTTGCACTCGCCGGCCGCGCGCAACACCTGCGCCACGGCGTCGCCCGTGATGTGGGCGGATGACAGCAGTTCAATGGCGTCGATCACTTGCTTCATGCCGGGATCTCCAGGGGGCCCGGGCGGAATACGCGTGGCTCGGCGTGACCCAGGAACAATGGCGCATCGTGCGGACCGATCAGCGCGACCTTGCCGCCACGCACGCGCAGCGCGGCGCCTTCGGGCAGGCCCAGCACCGGCATCGTCGGATTGAGCGTGCAGAATTCGGCCAGGCGCTGGGCGCGCGTTTCGCCGCGGTGCCCGGGCGGATGGGCGTTGGTGTAATGCGGGTTGATCTGGAACGAAAGCAGGCCCAACGCGTCGAAGCCCCCCGGGTCCGTGATGGGCATATCGTTGGTGGTGCAGATGCTGGGGCAAGTCAGGTTCGAACCCGCGCTCCAGCCCAAATAAGCGGCGCCGGCCCGCACGCGACGCGCGACGACGTCCAGCAGGCCTTGGCGGCGCAACTGGCCCAGCAGATTGAAGGTGTTGCCGCCCCCCACGATGATGACCGCAGCACTGTCCAGCGCGGCCACCGGATCTGCCGCGCGATGCAGGCCCTGGATGGCCAGGCCCGTATCGGCCAGCGCCGAAACCACCAGCGCCGTGTAGTCGTCCCAGTCGCGCGTAACGCCCGCGAACGGCACGAAGACGGCTGGCGCGCCCGGCGGCAGGGACGCGATCAGTTCGCGGATGTCCGGCATGGCGTGGACCAGATAGCCGGCATCGCTGCTGGAATTGCTAAGTAGCAAGAGGTTCATGGAGGAAGGTTCCGTCAAGGGTTCTGGAGAATTCCGGGGTGTTCTGGATTGCGCCACGCGGACGCCGCGCGACAGGGCAAACGTCGGGTCAGGCCAGCCAATAAGGGTCGTTCAGTTCGCGGCCCAGCGCGGCCACCTGTTGCAGCACGGATTCACGCAAGCGCGCCACGCGAGCGGCGTCGGCCTGGAACGACACGAACGACAGGCAAAGCCCACGCAATTCGCCGGTGGCCGGATCGCGCACCGCCGCGGCCACCGCGCCGATGCCGGGCATGGCCTGATCGATGGCGACGCCGCAATGGTCCGCGCGCGTCTGCGCGACCAAGCGGGCCAGATCGCCAACAGTCGCGGGGCAGTCACGGCCTTCCGTCGGTAAGGGCTGCGCCAGATCCGTGCCATACAAGGCTTGGAATTCGGCATCGGTCAGGCGCGACAACAACGCTCTGCCCATCGCCGTGCCCGAGGCATTACGGCGCGACCCGGGCGGCGACAGCACCTGCACCGGATGCGACCCGTTCAACCGCTGAAGCACCACGGTTTCGCGCTGATTGAGCGTGGAGAGATAGGCGGTCAGGCCGCTGTCGTCCGACAAGCGGGCAAGCACCGCGCGGCAAGCTTCGTCCAGCGGCGTGGCAGCCATGCCGGCGCGCACGGCCTGGGCCAACAAGGCGCCCGCACGATAGCGGCGCGTGGCCGCGTCCTGGTCCAGCATGCCGTAATGCTGCATCTGGTTCAACAGCCGCGAGGCCGTGCTCTTGGGCATGGCAAGGCGCGCCGCGACATCGGTAAAGCTCAGTTCCACCGCGCCTTCCGCGTATAGCGTCAGAACGCGTTGGACGCCGTCTAGAATGCTCATAGATGTTCCACAAAACGGAACTAAAGTTCCTGAATTGAGAACAGAATAATCCAAGCACGCAAAGACGGTCAATACAGAGCGGATAGCCGCAACTGATTAGTTCGTTTGAAGGGGCACGCTGGTTGGGCGCGGGGCATCGCCGCCCGCACCCGGGCAGCGGCAAACCGCGCGTTCACTTCGTCGACAGCACCGACCATTCCGCCAGCGGCAATGGCGGCTGCGAATGCAGAATGCGCGCCAGCACAAGCTTCAACTCAGCCCAGCCGCCGCGCTCGCTGGGCCAGACGGCCGGCGTGACAGGCGCCCACTCGCCGTTCCCCGCACGCTCGGCCATCTTGAAGCGGAAGGTGTAATGCCCCGCCATGCCCATACGCAGATCGGACACCACCAGCGCGTCATCGATTGCGTCATAGCGCAGCCAATCATCCGTAAACCAGCGCAGGCGCTGGTGCAGGGGCACGTCGGCCAGCGGGCGGGCAAGCTCCAGGTTCAACGGTTGGCGCAGCCATTCCGGCGGGCCGCGGTCGAACAGGCTGCTGACCGATTCGTAGTAGTCCCCCTCGGCCGTCTTGGCGATCACGCGCCACACCAGCGTGTTGAACGGCATCGACACGGCCCGCAGTTCGGTGACGGCGATACCCTGCTGGCGCATCGCGTCGCGTACCCGGTCTTCGGCCATGATTCGGCCAGCCAGGCCGAAACCCAGATAGGCCGTGCTGAAGATCAAGGCGGCCGCCAGCAGGCGGCGCGCCCGGTCCGTCATGCCGACCGCGATGGCGAATAGCACCGCCGCCAGCAAGGGCACCGTATAGACCGGATCGATGATGAAGATGGCGGACCAGCTTTCCGGGATGGGCGTGAACGGCCAGAACAGCTGGGTGCCGTAGACCGTGAAGGCGTCCAGCACCGGGTGGGTCACCAGCACCAGCCATAAGGTCAAGAACAACCTTCGGCCGCTGTAGGGCGCCTGCGGCCAGTATTTGCGCATCAGCCACGTCAGCAGCAGCGCCAGGCCGGTCAGGACGAATAGCGAATGGGAAAAACCCCGGTGATAGGTCATGAGGGAAACCGGGTCCGGATAGTGCATCAGCACATCCAGATCTGGCACGGTGGCCAGCGCCGCCCCGTAGATCAGCGCCCGGCGCCCCTGAAAGCGCCCCAGCATGACGCCTTGTATGCCCGCGCCCAGCACGGCTTGTGTCACTGAATCCATAATTCCCCGATATTTCGCGTCAGTCAGGTGGCCTAGGGCCCGCTAACACTAAAACGCCCTAGATAACATTTGCCCACCCAAGCAGGCGTTAAGATACCCGATTGCTTTCAGCTAATTTTCAGACTTCGCTTTCATGGATCAATACATAGACAAAATCGGCCTTTTCATTGAGGCCAACCAGATGTGGGCGGGCCCGATCACCTTCCTGCTGACGCTGGGCGAATCCATGGTGCTGCTGGGCTTGTTCATCCCCGCGACCGCGCTGATGTTGCTGACCGGCGGCCTGATCGGCGCCGGCACGCTCGAACCCTGGAGCGTCATCGTCTGGGGCATCGCGGGCGCCATCGTCGGCGACGCGCTGTCTTATTGGCTGGGGCGCTGGGCCGGGCCCGGCGTGTTGCGCCGCTGGCCGCTCAAGCAACAGCGCACCGGCGTGGCGCGGGCGCGCCTGTTTTTCTACCGCTATGGCTTCGCTTCGGTGCTGATCGGCCGGTTCCTGGGTCCGATCCGGTCCACCATCCCCACGGTCGCCGGCGTGATGGGCATGGCGCAAAGCCGCTTCCAGCTGGCCAATGTGCTGTCCGCGTTGCTGTGGATGCCCCTGATGCTGGCGCCCGGCTACATCACCGCGCGCAGCCTGGGCACGGCGGAAAACGCCCAACAGATCGCCATGATGATCGGCGCAGGCCTCTCCGTGCTGCTAGGATGCGGACTTCTGCTCGCCATGGTCCGCAAGCGCCGTCAACCGGCCCGGGCCCGGCGCGGCCACTGAACCGAAAGAGGGAGTCATGGCGATAGATCTGGAGCCGAAAAACGGCGATTTCGCGCGCTATATCGAAAATCTGACCAATGCCGGCGGCATCACGCCCGGACGAGTCCCCGACAAGCGCGAAACCGCCCGGCAAGCCGCCGCGCCTGTGCCTCCGCCCGCTTCCGAGCCCCTGTCCACCGCCCCCTGGGGCAAGCCGGCTCCGCCACCCTTGCAGTCCCGGCGCGACGCGGCCTCCCCCGGCTCCACGGCGCCGGTCCAGAATGATGAAGGCACGGTCTCGATGGCCCGCCTGGCTCGGCAACGCAAGATAGGCGCCATCCTGACCATCGCTGGCATCCTGGCGGGCTGGGCCGCCGTCACCATCGGGTTCCGCGTGCTGCGCAGCCCGCAGTTCGATCTGGACGCGCTGGTGCCCGCGATCTTCCTGGGGTTCTTCGCGTTCATGCTGATCAAGGCGGCCGGCGCCGCGCGCAAACCGGGTAAAGCGCTGTTGGGCAAATTGCCGCCGCTGAAATCGTCCTACCGCAAAGATGGCGGCTGACGCCCGCGTGCCGACGACGGCGTGGCCAAGTGCTAACATTTCCGCCGCGATTGAATAGCCTTTACAGAACCCCGGAGTGAAAGTGAATAACGTTGTCGGATTGAACCAGGCCCAAGCGGCCACGATGCTGAAGCTGCAAGACCATTTGAACAGCATGATCAATCCCGACTGGGTCAACGGCGGAGCCCGTTTCCTGCGCGCCGCGTTCGTGGAATCGGCCGAAGCGCTGGAGCACTACGGCTGGAAGTGGTGGAAGAAGCAGACCATCGACCTGCCCCAGGTGCAGATGGAACTGGTCGACATCCTGCACTTCTACCTGTCCCACACGATCGTCGAAGCCCGCGGCCAGCTGGATGACGCCGCCGCGGCGCTGGTGGCCGACCTGGCCACGCCGCCCACGGTCTTGCTGGACGGTAAGACCTATACGCTGAACGGCCTGCCTGTGCCGGAACTGCTGGAGCTCATCGGCGGCCTGGCGGTCTGCGGCCGCGCCAGCTACAAGGTCCTGGAACAGACCATGACGGCCTGCGACATGACCTGGAACGACGCCTATACCCAGTACGTGTCGAAGAACGTGCTTAACATCTTCCGCCAGCAGCACGGCTACAAGGAAGGCACCTACATCAAGATCTGGAACGGCGAAGAAGACAACGTCGTGCTGGCGCGCCTGCTGTCGCAGCTGGACCCGGCCAGCGCCGATTTCGCCGACGCGCTGAACCGCGAGCTGGAACAGGCGTATTCGCGCCTGTAAGCGCCGCGTCCCGGCCTGAATGAAAAACGCCGCGTCGATGACGCGGCGTTTTTTGTGGGCTTGCGGGCCGTAGGATGGGTGAAGCGCGAGAGAATCGCTCTACTTGAACAAATGCCCAACGCGCGAAACCCATCGAGCAGCGTTGCGGTACTTAGCCGCTGCAGCCATAACGCAAGCACTGCTTGATGGGTTTCGCGCGTTGGGGGTCTGCGTACTCGGGGCGATTCTCTCGCGCTTCACCCATCCTACGCCCATTAAGCCATCCACCTTCGTTTCAACGCACCACGCCCTCTCAACGCTGGCCGAAGCGGGTCTCGCCGAATAGTTCCTTCAGCTCGCGCGGCTGCGAACGCCAGTATTGGTGCGGGGCCGCCACCTGGCCGCCCAACTGCGCCGCCGCATGCCACGGCCAGCGGGGGTCGTACAACATGCCGCGCGCCAGCGCGACCATATCGGCCTGCCCTTGCGCCAGGATGTCTTCGGCCTGCTGCGCCTCGGTGATCAAACCAACGGTGATCGTGGGCATGCCGACCGCGCGCTTGATGGCTTGCGCGAACGGCACCTGGTAGCTGGGACCCACCGGAATCTTCTGCTGCGACGACACGCCGCCGCTGGATACGTCGATGAACTCGCAGCCACGCGCTTTCAGCGCCTGCGCGAAGGCCAAGGTCTGTTCCAGATCCCAGCCGCCCTCCACCCAGTCGGTGGCCGAGACGCGCACGCCCAGCGCCACGCCCGACGGCGTGGCCTCGCGCAATGCCTGGAAGACCTCCAGCGGAAACCGCATCCGGTTTTCCAGCGAACCGCCATAAGCGTCCTGCCGCTGGTTCGACAAGGGCGATAGGAACTGATGCAGCAGATAACCGTGCGCGGCATGCAGTTCGATGGCGTCGAAGCCCAAGCGGATGGCGCGGCGGGCGCTGTCGACGAAGGCATCGCGCACGCGCGCCAGGCCTGCCTCGTCAAGCGCATGGGGAGGCGGTTCGGACGCCTTGTGGGCGATGGCCGACGGCGCCCAACCCTGCCAGCCGCCATCGGCGGGCGGCACCAGTTGCCCGCCGTTCCAGGGCGCATCACTGGAAGCCTTGCGCCCCGCATGGCCCAGTTGAATCCCCAGCTTGATGGGCGAATAGCGGCGTATCGCGGCCACCACACGGCCTAACGCGGCCTCTGTCTCGTCGGACCACAGGCCCAGGTCCCCCGGAGAGATGCGGCCGTCGGGTTCGACGGCGGTGGCTTCGGTGAACAGCAGCGCGGCGCCCGACAAGGCAAGATGGCCCAGATGGATCATGTGCCAGTCGGTGGCACAGCCGTCTTCGGCCGAATATTCGCACATGGGCGCGATAACGATGCGGTTGGCAAGCGGGACGTTACCGACCGCCGTGGGACTGAACAGGTGACTCATGCTGGGGCCTCCGGGCCATTGGACGCTAGAGCATAGCGCCCGCCGCCGTCGCCCATCCCAATCCCAACGCCCCCGTCAGGGTTAAGCGGCGCGGCTACTGCCCTTCGATCACGCATTCCAGGAACTGCCGCGTGCGCGCCTCTTTCGGCTGGCTGAACAGCACGGAGGATTCGGCGTCCTCGACGATATTGCCTTCATCGAAGAACAGCGTGCGGTCCGAACTGCGCTCGGCGAACTTCATCTGGTGGGTCACGATGATCATGGTCATGCTGCGGCGGGCCGACAAATCCCGCAGGATCTGCAGGATGCCGCCCACCAGCTCGGGGTCCAGCGCCGATGTCACCTCGTCGAACAGCATGATCTCAGGACACATGGCCAGGGCGCGGGCGATGCCCACGCGCTGCTTCTGACCGCCGGACAACTGGGCGGGATAGACGTCCAGCTTGTCGCCCAGCCCCACCATATCCAGGTACTCCACGGCGCGTTCCCGCGCCTGGTCTTTTGGCAGGCCCATCACATGCACCGGCGCTTCCATCGCGTTGCCCAGCGCCGTCATATGCGGGAACAGGTTAAAGTGCTGGAACACCATGCCGATCTTGCCGCGCACGCGGCGCAGGTGTTCGGAATTGGCGCCCACGGGACGGCCCTGCTCGTCCTTCCACATCGATTGCCCATCGACCTCGATATCGCCGCTGGTGGGCCGGTCCAGCGTCATCAGCACGCGCAGCAAGGTGGACTTGCCCGAACCCGACGGGCCGATCACCGCCACCGTCTGGCCCGCCGGAATCTCCAGATTGATCCCGCGCAGCACCTCCAGCTCTCCGTAGCGCTTGTGCAGGTTCTTGATGTTCAAGCTGGCGCTCATCGTTTTCCTCCATATCGTTGCAGGCGGGCCTCCAGGCCGCGCACGCCCCACGCCGCCATCAGGCTCAGAGCCAGGAACAGCAGACCCACCAGCGTCAGGGGTTCGGTGTACCGGAACGTCGCCGACCCGATCATCTTGCTTTGCTGCAACAGTTCGACCACGGTGATGGCCGACAGCAGCGGCGTGTCTTTGAACATCGCCACCAGATAGTTGCCCAGCGCCGGCACCACGGGCGGGATCGCCTGCGGCAGCACCACGCCCACCGCCGTGCGCCAGCGCGACATGTTCAAGGCGGTGGCCGCCTCCCATTGCCCGCGCGGAACCGCCTCGATGCCAGCGCGATAGACCTCGGCGCAGTACGTCGCGTAATGCACGCCCAGGGCCACGATGCCCGTCGTCAGCGGCGACATCTGCACCCCCGTCAACGGCAGCACGTAGAACAGGAAGTACATCTGCACCAGCAGTGGCGTGCTGCGCACGAACTCGATCACGAACGCCGCAGGCAGCGACAGGATGTGCAGCCGCGAACGCCGCAGCATCGCCAGCACCAGACCCAGGGTCACCGCCACCAGCATGCCCAGCACCGTCGCCTGAATGGTGATGACCAGGGCGGAGGCCAGCGTGGGCAGGATCTCCAGCGCGAAAGACCAGTCGAATATCGGTGTCATCGGATGCGGGCCCTCCGCTCAAGCAGGCGAACGCCCGCCGTAATCAGCAAGGCCACCGCGAAATACAGCAGCAGCATCAAGCCGAAGATCTCGGTCGTGCGCAGCGTTTCACTGCGCAGCAACTGGCCGCGGAAGGTCAGGTCGGCAATGGTGATCAGCGACACCAGCGCCGTGTTCTTCATCAATTCGATCAGCAGGTTGCCGGCGGGCGGCAGCATGGCGGGCACCGCCTGCGGCACGACGATGCGGCGCATGATCTGCGCGCGGGTCAAGTTCAACGCCACCCCCGCCTCGCGCTGGCCGGGCGGCACGGCGCGGATGGCGCCGCGCACCACTTCGGCCCCATACGCGCCGGCGTTCAACGCCAGCACCACGATGCCCACCAACATGGCCGGCAACTGGACGCCAAACAACGGCAGCACGAAATAGAACCAGAACAGCTGCACCAGGGCCGATGTGCCGCGGAAGACCTCGACATAGGTCGACGCCAGCCAGCGCACCGGGCGCAACGGCGACAGGCGCCCGATGCCCGCCACCAAGGCAAGAGGCACCGCAAGCACCACGGCGCCCGCCATGACCTGGAGCGTGACGGTCAGCCCTTCAAGCAAAGGCGGCAGCAGCTCCGCGATGGGCTCTGAAACAAGTGACATCCGCGCCCCCTTACTTTCCGGCGCAGAGCTTCGCGGCCGTCATGCCCTGGGGTAGCTCCTGGTCGGTGAAGCCGAACGGCGCCACCAGTTTTTTGTGCTCGTCGGTGCCAAGGTACTTGGCCAGTTCCGCGTTGAAGGCATCGGCGAACGCCTTGTCGTCGGTGCGGAAGGCATAGGCGCCGTAGCCGCGCACGTCCTTGCCGTCGATCACCGGGTCCGTGAACGGATCAGCCTTTTCCAAGTCGCTGCCGGCCTGCGTCTTGCCCATCAGGTCGTTGACGGTCAGCCCGGTGGCGGCATAGGCGTCGGCCCGACCGGCTTGCACGCCGGACAGCGCGCTGACGGCGTCCGGAAACACCACGACCTGGCCCGCTGGAATCTTCACTTTCTCGGCGTACTCGCCTTCGATCGCCCCCACTACCACGCCGAGCTTGGCGTCGGGGTTCTTCACCACGTCTTCATAGCTGTGCAGGTTCTTGGGATTGCCCTGTTTAACCAGGAATGCCTGCCCCACCCCATACGTGGGATCGGAGAACGCCACTTGCTGGCAACGTTCCGGCGTGACGTACATACCGGCGGCGATGATGTCGAAACGCTTGGCGGCCAGGCCGGGAATGAGCGAACCGAATTCGGTCAGCACGCCTTCCACTTCGTTGATGCCCATGCGCTTGAGCACCACGCGGGCGATCTCGACGGATTCCCCCGTGATCTTGGCCTCCTTGCGGTCCATATAGGCGAATGGCGCCTCATTGGCATAGCCGATGCGGATCTTGCCGGCGGCCTTGGCCGCTTCCAACGTGTTCACAGCGCCCGTTGCCGCGCCGCCCGCCGCCGGGGCGGCCTTATCGGCGCCCGAGTCGGAACACGCGGCCAACACGCCCAGGCTCAGGGCCAACAACAAGCGTCTGGATCGGAACAGGGTCATCGATTTTTTCTCCCAAATCTATTTCTAGGTGCATGGCTTCACTAAAAATAATACGCTATTAAATGATTTCGATACGAATGATATGGGCGTAAAAAAGCAGGCGTAAGCCTGCTTTTAGGAACCGATGCCCTATGGAGCGTCAGCAAATGCTACGAAACGTAGTGTTTTATACCGGCTTCTGCCGCTGATGCTGGCTGGCCTGCGGCCAAGCGGATCACTGCGAGTACGAAAAACGGCCGTTCTTGACCACGCCCATCACACGGGCACGCTCGTCGAAACCCTGATGATTGTCCTTCGAAATATTCAGCACGCCATTGGGCACTACCAAATCGCGCGTGTTCTCGAGGGCATCGCGCAAGGCCATGCGGAATTCCGGCGTGCCGGGCTTGGCGCCCGTTTTCAGCGCACGGGCCACTGCCGAATCCAGCAGCATCCAGGCGCCATAAGCGTCGCCCGCGAACTGCGTCAGCGTGTTGGCGCCATACTGGCCTTCGTACTTGTCGGCAAACGCCACGGCCACCTTCTTGACCGGATTGCTGTCGGGCAGTTCGCGCGCCACCACTCCGGGCCCCGTCGGGAACAAGGTGCCTTCGACGTCCTTGCCGCCGACCTGCAGGAATTCCAGCGTGCCGATGCCATGGGTCTGATAGATGGCGCCGGTGTAGCCGCGTTCCAGCAGCGTCTTCTGCGGCAAGGCGGACGGCGTGCCCGCGCCCGCGATCAGCACCGCGTCCGGCTTGGCGGCGATGACCTTCAGCGCCTGGCCCACCACCGACGCATCGGTGCGCTGGAAACGCTCCTGCGCCACGATCTTCAGGTCATTGCCCGCGGCGGCGGTGAACTCCTTCCACCAGCTATCGCCATACGAATCGGCGAAACCGATGAAGGCCACGTTCTTCAGGCCTTTCTTCTTCATGTCTTCGACCAGCACGGTCGCCATCAGCGAATCGTTCTGCGGCATTTTGAATGCCCAGGCGCGCTTCGGGTCGGACAAGGGTTCCACAATGACGCTGGAGGCGGCCAGCGCGATCATCGGGGTCTTCGTTTCAGCCAATACGTCCAGGCCGGCCAGCGCGGCGGCCGTGGTGTTGGGGCCGACAATGGCGTCGACCTTGTCTTCGGAAGTCAGTTTGCGCAGGTTTTTCACCGCGCGGCTGACATCGGTGCCATCGTCCAGCACCACGTATCGTGCCGGTTCGCCGCCCAGGGTGTTCGGCCACAAGCGGATCGCGTTATTGGTCTGGATGCCAATGGCGGCGGCCGGGCCCGTGGTGGATACGTCCACGCCGATCACGACTTCGGCTTGGACGGACAAAACGGGAAAGACCAGCGCGGCGGCGCAGGCGTAGCGTAGGAAATGGCGGGACATGACAACGGCTCTCGGGTGAAGGGGAAGCGATGCCGCTATTTTGCCTGATGCGACTCGCTCGCTTGGGCACGCCGTTACATCGGCTTGCGTTACATCGGCTTGCCGTTGCGCACGGGCGGATTCCGCGTCCGCTGCCCGCGCTCGCCGTATCATCGACGATGCCGCCTTCGGCAACGTGCGCCGCCCGCCGCGGCGGATCGCATCCCTGCACCCGACGCGCCACACGGGCGCGCCCCCCTCAAACAGGAGTCACCATGAAGAAAACCGCATCCGCCGCCTGGTCGGGCGATCTGAAGACTGGCAAGGGCACGATCTCTACGCAAAGCGGCGCGCTCAAAAGCCAGCCCTACGGCTTCAATACTCGCTTCGGCGACACCCCGGGCACCAACCCCGAAGAATTGCTGGGCGCCGCCCATGCCGGCTGCTTCACCATGGCCCTGTCCAACATCCTGTCCGAATCCGGCCTGGTCGCCACCAGCCTGGACACCAAGGCCGAAGTGACGCTGGACAAAGTGGACGACGGGTTCTCCATCACCGCCGTCCACCTGACCGTGGAAGCCGTCATCCCCGGCGCCACCGCGCAAGCCTTCGAGGAAGCCGCCCGCAAGGCCGAAACCGGCTGCCCGGTATCGAAGGTGTTGAAGGCCAAGATCACGATGGACGCCAAGCTCAAGTCCTGATCTTTCTGAAATGGCGCGCGCGGGCGGCGCGCCATTGGGCACCCCTATCCCCGCCTTGCCCAAAATCAATTTGACGGCCGACGCGCACTTCTAGAAAATGAGAACCATTCTCAGGAGTGTCGCATGACCGGATTCATCTACGCGATATCAGGCGGCAAAGCCGCCCTTGCGCAAGACGCCCAGGTATCGGCGAATCTGCGGCGCATGGTCGGATCGGGCATCCTGGTGGCGGTTGGCTACATTGACCCGGGCAACTGGGCCACCGACATCGCCGGCGGCAGCGGCTTCGGCTATGGGCTGTTGATGGTCGTCATCACCTCGGCCTTCCTGGCGCTGGGGTTCCAGATCCTGGTATCGCGCCTGGCGCTGGCCACCGGACAAGACTTGGCCACGTTGACGGCCCGGCACCTGCCGCGCGGTTGGTCCAAGGCCGCCTGGTTGGCCGGCGAAGCCGCCATCCTGGCCACGGCGCTGGCCGAACTGATCGGCGGCGCGATCGCATTGCGCCTGTTGTTCGGCCTGCCCCTGATCGCCGGCGTGGCCGTGACCGGTGTCGGCACTTTCGCGGTGCTGGCGCTGACCCGCGGCAACGCCGACCGCCATGAACGCGTCATCGCCCTGCTGCTGGCAGTGGTGGCCGCGTCATTCGTGTTCCTGCTGTTCAAGGCCAATCCGGCGTGGACGGACGTCGCGCAAGGCGTGACGGAAACCGGCCGCGCCCTGCGCGATCCGCAGGGCTTCCTGATTGCCCTGGGTATCCTGGGCGCGACGCTGATGCCGCACAATCTCTATCTGCACTCCGGTTCGCTGGCGGAACGCGCGAAAGCGCTACCATCGGCCGCTCGGGACATGGCGATGCGCCTGGCCCGCAACGACACCATCGTGTCGCTTGGCGTGGCCATGCTGATCAATTCGGCCATCATGATCGTGGCGGCGGCCTCGCTGTCAGGGTCGGGGCTGATCGTCTCCAGCCTGGACGACGCTCACGCCGTGATCGGCCAGACGCTGGGCGTCGGCGCCGCCATCGTCTTCGCCGTGGCGCTCTATGCCGCCGGCCAAAGCTCCACGATCACGGGCGTGCTGGCTGGCCGCATCCTGTCCAAGGGCTTCCAGATCCGCAGCAATTGGTCCGACCGTCGCCGCGCGTTGATAACCCGCCTGGTGGCGGGCGCCACCGCTGTCGGCCTGCTGATCTTCACGGGGGGCAAGGATCCCGACGAACTGCTGGTGCTAAGCCAGGTCATCCTTAGCCTGGCGTTGCCCTTCGCATTGGGACCGCTTGTGGTGCTTGCCTGCCGCAAGGGCGTGATGGGCCAGTACGCGCTACGCGGCGCCTGGGCCTGGGCCGCCATCAGCGCAACCGTCGGCATCGTGGTGCTGGACGGGTACCTGCTGGTCGACATGACGGTCTAGGGCGTGCCCTGGTTGCCGCCCCGCACAGGTCCTATCGGCCAAAAAAAACGCCAGCATCTGCTGGCGTTTTTTTAGCTGACCGCTTCTTGCTTAGTGGCGGGCGGAGATGACCGGATGCTGCTGCCGGCCGGCGTCCATGTCGTGCAGCACTTCGCCGACGGCGCCACCCCACGAGGCCAGGCGCGCTTTCAAGCGCAGCCAGCTGCCACGGGCAAACGGGCCGGACAGGGTTTCCGCTTTGACGGCCTCGCGGATCAAGGACCGCTCCAGCGCATCCGACATACGGGCATTTTTCAACGCGGTATCGCTCATGATTCTCTCCTTGAGAAAGCGCGATGTGGAACAACACGAATTCATGTTAGATCCGCGTTTGCTGCGTTGCAACGTAAATTTCAACCATTATTTTGTTCGTTGCGCAATGGGTACAAACACCACCATTACGGTGCATCCGGCACCACATTAAGCACCGTTATTGTGCGGCGCAATACGCCTTTTAGCGGGGAAGGTGGGCCTGGATCAGCTTATCGGCCATGTCGGCGACCCGTCCCGCCGGCCCGCCCTCGCCGAACAGTTGACTGGAAACGAACGCGCCCTCGATCAACAGCAGCAAACCATCGGCCAGCGCGCCGGGATCGGTCGCGCCCATGCCCGCCGCCATCTCGTTCAAGCGGCGGCGCAACGTTAGCTTGTGTTCAACGGCGACTGCCCGGGCCGGATGCTGGGATTCGGGATACTCGACCGCTGCGTTGGTCAGGCCGCAGCCTCGATAACCGTTTTGCACGGCGCGCTTGCCCAACCCGGACAGGTAATCCAGCAGTTGCGCCCTGGGGTCACCCGGATGGGCGGCGCAGGCGGCGTCGAAACGCGCCCAAAACTCGGCGTCGTAATCGCGTAGATAGGCGGCCGCCAGTTCGTCCTTGGATGAAAAGCTGCGGTACAGGCTGGGCTTGGTCACGCCAGCCTGGGTCACGATGGCGTCTACCCCGACCGCGCGGATCCCGTCGCGATAGAACATTTCGCGCGCGGTCTTGCGGATGCGGTCGGCCGCCAGCAGGGGTTTGGGTGCCGGGGCGTCCTGCGTCACGGACGGGGCGGTGGGTTTGCTGGCCATTCGGGTCTCCATCAAATAGTGCTTGACGATGTTACTGACCGGTACGTACTATTCGCAAACCTCAATACGTACCGGTCAGTAACATGAGTATAGCCCAGCCCCCTATCCCGTTCCGCCGTGCCGGCCAGAAGTATGCGTTTGTCGTGGTCGCGGTCATTTTCCTGTCATTGCTGGTGTCGGCCGGGCTGCGGTCGTCTCCCAGCGTCTTGCTGGTGCCGCTGGAAGAAGCCTTTGGCTGGAGCCGCAGCTCGATTTCGTTCGCCGCGGCCGTCGGCATCTTCCTTTATGGGCTGATCGGCCCCTTCGCCGCTGCGGCGATGGAACGCTTCGGCCTGCGCCGCATCCTGATTGGCGCCCTGCTGCTGATGTCGGCCTCCAGCGCCGTCAGCGCCTACATGACCGAACCGTGGCACCTGATGATGACCTGGGGCGTGTTCTCGGGCATCAGCTCCGGCGCCGTGGCGTCGGTGTTGGGCGCCACGATCGTCAACCGCTGGTTCACCAAGCACCGCGGGTTGGTCATGGGCCTGTTGACGGCCAGCACCGCCAGCGGCACGCTGGTCTTTTTGCCCGTGCTGGCCACGCTGGCGTCGTCCGGCGATTGGACCCGGGTGGTCTGGACCGTGGCGGCCGCCGCCGCCGCGCTGGTGCCGCTGGCCTGGTGGCTGGTGCCCGACCGTCCGTCCAGCGTCGGTCTGGTGCCGTTCGGCAGCGACCCGAATGCGGCGCCGGCGCCCGCCGCGCCGCGCACCGGCATGGTGGCGGCCACTTTCGGCGCCCTGGCCCGCGCTGCCAAGACGCCCACGTTCTGGTTCCTGTTCGCCACATTCTTTATCTGCGGCTTCACCACCAACGGCCTGGTTGGCACGCACTTGATCGCGCTGTGCGGCGACCACGGCATGTTGGAAGTGCAGGCCGCCGGTCTGCTCGCGATCATGGGCATTTTCGACCTGATTGGCACCACCGCCTCGGGGTGGCTGACCGACCGCTACGACCCGCGCAAGCTGCTGTTCGTCTACTACGCGCTGCGCGGCCTGTCGCTGATCTACCTGCCCTATTCCGACTTCTCGTTCTACAGCCTGTCGATCTTCGCGATCTTTTTCGGTCTGGACTGGATCGCCACGGTGCCGCCCACGCTGCGCCTGACGACGGAAGCCTTCGGCGAGCGCGACGCGGCAATCGTGTTCGGCTGGATCGTCGCCGGCCACCAACTGGGCGCGGCAAGCGCCGCCTGGATGGCCGGGGCGATCCGCGAAGCGCAAGGCAGCTACATGATGGCCTTCGTGATCTCGGGCATCACGGGCCTTGTCGCCGCCGTGATCGCGCTGCGGATCGGTAGAAAGCAGTTGGCGGCACAGCCGGCCTGATCCGGTCGGTTCGGTTCAGGATTTGCCCGCCGCGCCCGGGCGGCCACGAAGGTTGTAGGCCTTCTTGCCGCCCACATGCTTGCGGATCAACGTTTCGGCGCGTTTACCGTCGCGCGCCATCAGGGCCTGGACGAACGCCTCGTGGTCCGCGACCGCCGTCGTCCATTCGTCAAGATCGAAATTGGACTTGTAGCGCAACGCCTGAACTTGCAGGTTCAGGCGGTCATAGGACTGCGTCAGCGCCGGATTGTGGGCGGCGCGGTTGATGGCGATGTGCGTGCCCATGCTGGCCGCGAAATACGCCCGGATATCCCGCTTCTCGTAGTTTTCAAGCATCTGCGCATGCAGATCCGCGATCTGGGCAAGCTCTGTGTCCGATGCGCGCTCGGCCGCGCTGCGCACCGCCAACCCCTCCAGCACGGACAGCACATCGAAGATGTTCTCGATGTCGTCCGCCGACAACTCGATCACCATCGCCCCGCGCTTGGGCTGCAACGCCACCAGACCGTCCGAGGCCAGCATCCGATAGGCCTCGCGCAATGGCGTGCGTGAAATCTTCAGTTGTTCGCACAGGTCGCGCTCGTTAAGCCAGGTGCCCGGCTTGAGCGTGCCGTCGATGATCAGTTGCCGCAGCCGCTCGGCGACGACCGCCGGCAAGGTGGGATGGTGGATGGCCAAATCAGGGACGGATACGTCCGACATCAGGCTTTCAGGGTTAGCCATGGGTTGTTCACGCTCGCAACATCGATTATTTTTGTATCTGGTATACCAGACACCAAAGGCATACCAACCTGACCCCATCATAAATCAAGCAACACCCGGGCAGGCTTCATCCACCAAGGAGACTCCATATGAACAAGCATGTTCGCGGCTGGACACGCGCGTTGGCGCTGACAACCAGCCTGGCCGCCGCCGGCCCCGCCCTGGCGCAAGACCCGGCGAAGTGGCCGGAACGCCCCATCCGCCTGGTCGTCGGCTTTGTGCCGGGCGGCGGCACCGACGTGTCGGCCCGCATCGTTTCGGCGCGCCTGTCCACGTTGCTGGGCCAGCAGATCGTGGTCGAAAACAAGCCGGGCGCGTCCGGATTGATCGCGGCCGACTACGTCGCCAAGGCCGACCCGGACGGCTACACGCTGCTGCTGGCCAATATGCAATCCACGGTCGCCGCCCCCTATGTCGTGCAGTCCAGCATCGACCCGATCCGCGATTTCACCGCAGTGCGCTACATCGGTTCAGTGCCCAACGTGCTGGTCGTGAATCCGGCCAAACGCAGTTATGCCACCGTCCAGAACCTGGTGGACGACGCCCGGGCCAAGCCCAAGCAACTGCTGTACGCCTCGTCCGGCATGGGTAGCCCCCAACACCTGAGCGCCGCGCGTTTCTCGCAGATCGCCGGCGTGTCGATGGAGCACGTTCCGTATAAGGGCAGCGGCCAGGCGATGACCGACCTGCTGGGCGGCAGCGTGGACATGAACTTCGACACCCTGCCCGGCGCGATCAACCAGATCCAGGCGGGCAAGCTGCGCCCGCTGGCGGTGACCAGCGCGCAACGCAGCAAGCGGCTGCCCGATGTGCCGACGCTTGCCGAATCCGGCATCAAGGGCCTGGACATCGTGCAGTGGTACGCCGTGCTGGCGCCCGCCAAGCTGCCCCGGCCGATCCTGGACAAGCTGGACCGGGCGCTGGCGCAGACCCTGGCAGACCCCGAGATCGCGGCCAAGCTGGCCGAGCAGGGAATGGATCTGGGCGGCGGACCGCAGACCCCCGCGGCTTTCGCCGCCTATGTGCAAGACGAATGGGCCAAGTACGGCAAGCTCACCGCCAGCCTTGGCCTGACGAAGCAATGATCCCTTGCGGGGCCCGCCCCCGCGCCTGACAAAAGGAACACCATGAGCGCTACCCCTACCCCCGACTCCTCGCCCATCCTGCTGCAACGCGACGGCGACATCGCGACCGTGGTGCTGAACCGCCCGGAAAAGCTCAACGCGTTCACGATCGACGGCTGGCGCCTGCTTGGCGACATCTTCCTGGAACTGGACCGCGACGACGGCGTGCGCTGCGTACTGCTGCGGGGCGCGGGCGAAAAGGCGTTCTCGCCGGGTAACGACATCAGCGAATTCGAAACCGCGCGCAGCAACAAGCGGCAGGCAGTGGAATACGGCGCCGTCATGCGCCGGACGATCGAAGCCATCGGCGGTTGCCGCCACCCCGTGGTCGCGCAAATCCACGGCATCTGCGTCGGCGGCGGACTGGAAATCGCCAGCTTGGCCGATCTGCGCATCTGCGGTGAAAGCTCGCGGTTCGGCATTCCGATCAAGAACCTGGGACTGGTGATGTCGTACTCGGAACTGGCGCCGCTGGTGCGTCTTGTCGGACCGACGACCGCGCTGCAAGTGCTGCTGGAAGGGACGATTTTCGACGCCGCCGAAGCGCTGCGCCTGGGTGTGGTCACGCGCGTCGTGCCGGACGGCCAGGTGGCCGAGCAAGCCCGGGCCGCCGCGCGCCGCATTGCCGACGGGGCGCCGCTGGTGGCGCGCTGGCACAAGAAATTCGTGCGCAACCTCGTCCAGGGCAAAGCACTGACCGACGCCGACCGCGACGAAGCCTTCGACTGCTTCGACACCGAGGATTTTCGCGCCGGCTACCGCGCTTTCCTGGCCAAGGCCAAACCGCAATTCAGCGGCCGTTGAATCAGACATCAAGGAACATGCATGCATAACGATATCCGCGGCCCCGGCCGCCCGCTACCCGCGAATGCCGATGCGCCCGCCGGCGCACTGGCCGGCATGCGCGTGATCGAGCTGTCGCAAATCATGGCCGGCCCGACTTGCGGGATGATGCTGGCCGATCTTGGCGCCGACGTCATCAAGGTCGAGAAAATCGATGGCGGCGACGATTCCCGCCAATATCGCGACCCGCAGATCAACGGCATCTCGGCGCCCTACCTGATGCTCAACCGCAACAAGCGCGCCATCGCGCTGGACTTGAAACATCCCGAAGGCAAGAAGGTCTTGCTGCGCATGATCCGGGACGCCGACGTCGTGACCGAGAACTTCCGCAAAGGCACGATGGAAAAGCTGGGCCTGGGCTACGACACCCTGCGCAAGGAGAACCCGGGCCTGATTTATTGCGCCGTCTCGGGCTATGGCACCACCGGCCCCTACGCCGACAAAGGCGGGTTCGATCTGGTGGCGCAGGGGTTTTCGGGCTTGATGGCCATTACCGGCGAACCCGGCGGCCCGCCGTTGCGCACGGGAAACTCCGTGGCCGATATCAATGCGGGCTTGCTGGCGGCGTTTGGCGTATTGGCCGCGTATCAGCACAAGCAGCGCACTGGTGAAGGCCAGATCGTAGAGACCTCATTGCTGGAGGCCAGCCTGCAGCAGCTGTATTGGCACGCCGCGATCTACTTCGGCAGTGGCGTGTCGCCCGGCCCCACCGGATCGGCGCATGTGCTCAGCGCGCCCTACCAGGCGTTTCCGACGGGCACCGACTGGATCATCATCGGCGGCGCGAACGAAAAGAACTGGCAGCGCATCACGCAAGCGCTGGGCAAGCCCGAATGGGCAGACGATCCGCGCTTCGCACGCAACCGCGATCGCATGAATAACCGCGACGAACTGGTGGCGGAGATGTCGACCATCCTGGAGACGCGCAGCGCGCAGGAATGGCTGGACGTTTTCGACGAGGCCGGCGTGCCCGCCGGACCGGTGCATTCGATCGCGCAGGCGCTGTCGCATCCGCAGACGCTGGCGCGCGGCATGGTGGTGGAACAGGATCACCCGGTCGCCGGAAAGGTGCGCACCGTCGGCATGCCGGTGAAACTGTCGGCGACGCCTGCGCAGTATCACCGCGCGGCGCCTCGGCTGGGCGAAGACACCATCGCGATCCTGGGGGAGTTCGGCTACGGCCAGCAGGAAATCGACGCACTGGTCGAAGCCGGCGTCGTCATGGCCGTGGACCGTGAACGCGCACCGGCTTAGAACGTTTTGGGCGGGATGACTGACGGTCGGTGTTGTGAGGCAGGGTTCTTCTTTGTGAGGCAGGGTTCTTGAACCGCCGGCGTCCGAACTGCGGGATTCCGATGCTCGCCCCCGTGGGGCTGCGCTTCGGATCCCTCCGCCCGGCCACCGGCTCACGGCATCTGCCCATGAACGGGGTCCAAAACCAACGCATGAGGCCGCCGTCAGCCGAGGATCCCGGAGTCATCCGAAGCGCAGCCCCACCGGGGTGAGCATCGGAATGACGCAGGGAGGCCTCGGCGGCCAAAGAACCCGGACACCCGCAAGCTCGAAGCCCTACTCGACCTCGCCCAGATAGGCCGCGCGCACTTTGGGGTCGTGCAACATGTCGCCGGCGGGCCCGGACAGGATGATCTCACCCGACTCCATCACATAGCCGCGATGGCTATTTTCCAGCGCCAGGCGCGCGTTCTGCTCGATCAGCAGGATCGTCACGCCTTCGCTGGCGATGGTGCGAACCACCTCGAAGACCTTCTCGACCATCAAAGGCGCCAGGCCCATCGACGGCTCGTCCAGCAACAGCAGCTTCGGGCGCGCAATCATCGCGCGACCCATCGCCACCATCTGCTGCTCACCCCCGGATAAGGTGCCTGCCGCTTGCTTGCGGCGTTCGGCCAAACGCGGGAACAACGTGAAGACGCGGTCGGTGTCCTGGCGGATCTGCGCGGCATCGCGGCGGATGTACGCGCCCATCGCCAGGTTTTCCTCGATGGTCAACTGGCCGAAAATGCCGCGGCCTTCGGGCACCATGACCAGGCCCTTGCGGACCAGTTCATGCGACTTCTGGCCGCCAATCGATTGCCCACCGTAGACCACTTCGCCGCCCGCCAGCGGCACCAGGCCGCAGATGGCGCGCAACGTGGTGCTTTTGCCGGCGCCGTTGGCGCCGATCAGGCACACGAGCTCGCCTTCATCCACGCGCAAGTCGATTCCGCGCACGGCGCGGATGCCACCGTAGGCCACCTGCAAGCCGCGCAGTTCCAATAAGGGTTGGGATGCCGTCATGTTGCCGGGCTCTCCTTGTGAATCAGCGGATCCTGGGCCGCGCCGGCGCCCAGGTACGCTTCGATAACCTTGGGATCGCGTTGCACCTGGGCAGGCTTGCCCATCGCCAGCACCTTGCCGTATTCCAGCACCAGCACGCGGTCGCACAGCCCCATGACGAGTTTCATGTCGTGTTCGATCAGCAAGACCGTGACGCCATCGCCGCGGATCTTCTCGACCAGCTTGCGCAGCACCACCGTTTCCGACGCATTCATGCCCGCCGCAGGTTCGTCCAGCGCCAGCAGCTTGGGATCCGTCGCCAGCGCGCGCGCGATCTCAAGACGCCGCTGGTCGCCATAAGGCAGCGAACGCGCGACGTCGTTGGCGCGATGGCCGATGCCCACGTAATCCAGCAGCTCTTGCGCCCGCGCCTCGATGGCGGCCTCTTCGGCACGCGTGCCGCGCGTGCGCAGCACCGCGCCCAGCACGCCGGCCTTGGTGCGCATGTGGCGGCCGATCATCACGTTCTCGATGGCGGACAGATTGGCGAACAGGCGGATGTTTTGAAAGGTGCGCGCCAGGCCCGCGAACGCGACCTCGTGCGGCTTCTTCCCCGACAGGGACACGCCGTTGAAGGTGCAGCTGCCCTCTTCCGGGATGTACAGGCCGGTCAGCACATTGAACAGCGTGGTCTTGCCCGCGCCGTTCGGGCCGATCAACCCATAGATTTCGCCTTGCTCGATATCGAAGCTGACGTCGGACAAGGCCTGCAGGCCGCCGAAGCGTTTGCCCAGGCCCTGCGCTTGCAGCAACTTGCTCATGCCCCGCCTCCTTGCGCCTTGGTCGCGAGTTCGCGCTTGCGCACCGCCGACGGCCACAGGCCCGCCGGGCGGAACAGCATGACGCACACCATCGCCAAGCCGAACAGCAGCATGCGGATGCCTTCGGGGTCCAACACCACGGCGCCGAACACCATGTGCTGGAAGGGTTCGACCACCGCGCGCAGGAACTCTGGCAACGCCGCCAGGATCAGGGCGCCCAGGATCACGCCGGGGATGTGCCCCATGCCGCCCAGCACCACCATGCACAGGATCGAGATGGATTCCATCAGCGAGAAACTCTCGGGGCTGACAAAGCCCTGCATCGATGCAAACAGCGCACCCGCGACGCCGCCGAACGAGGCGCCCATCGCGAACGCCAACAGCTTGATGTTGCGGGTGTTGATGCCCATCGCCTTGGCGGCGATCTCATCTTCGCGGATGGCTTCCCATGCGCGGCCGATACGCGAATTCTGCAGGCGCACGCACACCACGATGATGATGAGCGTCAGCGCCAGCAGCAGGTAGTAGTATTTCTCCGGGCCGGTGAACCGGATGCCGAACAAGCTTTCCGTCCGTCCAAACGCGAACTCGCCCACCTTGAAGGTGTCGATGCGATTGATGCCCTGCGGCCCGTTGGTGATATTGACCGGTGCGTTCAGGTTGTTCAGGAAGATGCGGATGATTTCCCCGAAGCCCAAGGTCACGATCGCCAGATAATCGCCTCGCAACTTCAGCGTTGGCGCCCCCAGCAGCACGCCGAACAGGCACGCCACGGCCAGCGCGATCGGCAAGATCGCCCAGAACGGCAGATGCAGCCCGAAGTGCGGCGACGCCAGCAAGGCCCAGGTGTAAGCCCCCACCGCGTAGAACGCGATGTAGCCCAGATCCAGCAGGCCGGCAAAGCCCACCACGATGTTCAGGCCCAACGACAGCATCACGTACAGCAACGCGAAATTCAGGATGCGCACCCAGCTCTGGCCGGCCATGCCGATCACGAACGGCAACACCGCCAGCACGATACCGATCAGCGCAATGCCGATCAGGTTGCGGGTCGACAGCCCGCTGGTTTTCAACGTGGCGTTCATGCGCGGTCCCCCACACGTTCGCCCAGCAGGCCGGACGGACGGAAGATCAGCACCAGCACCAACACGAAGAACGCGAACACATCCTGGTAATGGCTGCCGAGAAAACCGCCGGTCAGGTCGCCGATATACCCGGCGCCCAGCGATTCAATGATGCCCAGCAGCAAACCGCCGGCCATCGCGCCCACCATGTTGCCAATGCCGCCCAGCACCGCGGCCGTGAAGGCCTTCAGGCCCAGCATGAAGCCCATCGTGTATTGCGACACGCCGTAATAGGTGGCGACCATCATGCCCGCCACGGCGGCCAGCGCCGACCCGATCAGGAACGCCGCCGAAATGACCGTATTGATGTTGACGCCCATCAGGCCCGCCACTTCGCGGTTCTGCGCGGTGGCGCGCATCGCGGTGCCCAAGCGGGTCTTGTGCACCACGGCCAGCAGGCCGCCCATGATCAGCGCCGCGATCACCACGATGGCGATCTGCAACGAGCTCATGCGCGCGCCGGCGAATTCGAATACATGGGGCGACAGCACCTGCGGGAAGTTCAGATAGTTGCGGCCCCAGCCCATCATCGCCACGTTCTGCAGGATGATGGACACGCCGATCGCCGTGATCAGCGCCGCCAGGCGCGGCGCGCGGCGCAGCGGCCGGTAGGCCACGCGCTCCGCCGTCCAGCCCACCGCCATGCACAACGGCACGGATACCAGCAGGCCCACGCCCAGCACCACGAACGCGGATACGCCGGGATCGCCGCCCACCAGCGAGATGGCGATGGTGGTGGCCGCCATGGCGCCGATCATGACGACGTCGCCATGCGCGAAGTTGATCAGCCCGATGATGCCGTACACCATGGTGTAGCCAAGGGCGACCAGGGCGTACACGCTGCCTAGCGTGACGCCGTTAATCAGTTGTTGAATGAAGATATCCATAGGGGCCGCGGAAATAAGCCTGGAAAAGTCGCGCGAGCCGCGCGGCCGGAGCCGTCACGGGCCGGGCGCGGGATGCGCGCCGCACACGCCGGGCGGCGCGTGCGGACAGAGCGGGCGGATGCCGGCATGGCCGGAGTCCGCCCTGTTCAACCCGCCTTAGTTGGCTTGGCTGACCATCGTTTCAACCATCTCCCACTTGCCGTTCTTGACTTCGTAGATGGTGACCGAGATTTCCTTCAGATCGCCGCGGGCATCGTAAGAGATGTGCTCGCTGGTGGCGCCCTTGCGGTTCAGCTTGGCCAGCACGGGCAGGTATTTCTCGGGCTTGGCCGAGCCGGCCTGCTCGATGGCGCTGATCATGTTCCAGGCGCCGTCATAGGCGTAGGGCGCATAGACGCCGGGGGCTTTCTTGAAGCGGGCCTGATAGCGCTGTTCGAAATCCTTGCCTGCGGCCATCTTGTCCAGCGGCACGCCAGCAAGCGACGCGAAGGTGCCGTTGGCGGCGTCGCCGGCCAGCTTGATGAACGTATCGCTGCGGGTCATTTCACCCGACACCAGCGGCGCCTTCAAACCCAGGGTGGCCAATTGGCGCTTCATCGGGCCGGATTGCGCATCCAGGCCGCCGTAGAAGATCGCGTCGGGCGCCGAGCCCTTGATGTTGGTCAGGATGGCCGTGAAGTCGTTGGCCTTGTCCGTCGTGTATTCGCGGCGGACCACTTCGCCGCCGGCAGCCTTGACGGCCTTTTCGACTTCATCAGCCAGGCCTTGGCCATAGGCGGTGCGGTCATCGATGATCGCGACCTTCTTGGCCTTCAGGTTCTGCACCATGAACTTGCCGACCGCGGCGCCCTGCTGCGTGTCGCTGGTCATCATTCGGAACGTGGTTTCGTAACCCTGCTTGGTGTATTCGGGCGACGTCGCCATGGCGATCTGCGGCAGGCCGGCCTCGTGATAGACGCGCGACGCGGGAATCGTCGTACCCGAGTTGAAGTGGCCGAGGATGCCCACGACATCCTGGTCGACCAGTTGCTGCGCCACCTGCACGCCCACCCGCGGATCGGCTTGGTCGTCGCGCGACACCAGCACGAACTTGGCCGGCTGGCCGTCAACCTTGATGCCCTTCTTGTTCGCTTCTTCCAGGGCCAGGTTCAGGCCGTTCTGCATGTCCTCGCCGTAGTGCGATTGCGGGCCGGTCAGCGGCGCGGCGAAGCCTAGCTTGATGTCGGCGGCTTGCGCGGCGGCGGTCATGCCGACGGCGGCGATGCTGGCGGCGAGAAGCTTCAAAGTGGTGCGGAACTTCATGGGGAACCCTCCGGGATGTCGGACTTAAGGCCTTGTTATACCTGAGCTTTTAGCCAGGTTTTTGGTTTCTTTTACTACCGCAGGCCCGGCGGTGGCCAGGTCCTGCGCATGCATTTTCTGCAAAGTCCGGATGCCGGGTTGCGACAACCGTACTTGAGGTGCGACCGGATTTTGCTTCCAGTGCAACCTTGGCCGATATTGGAGATAACCCTTGGTTACTCGGCGATAACCCCCGACCCCTTGGAGGTTACCGCGCGGTCACTTTTTAGCCGATGGTCATGAGGCTGGCGTTGCCCCCTGCCGCGGCCGTATTGACGCTGATGGAGCGTTCGGTCAGCAAGCGTTCCGGCACGTAAGCCGCCCCTGCCGCGAGGGCATCGGACGTCAGCCCATGCACAGACAAGATGGCGCCCGGCCGCTGCGCGATGCGCTGGTTCAGCGCCTGTAGCGCATCGCCGTCGCCCTCGAACAGCACCGCTTGGTAATCCGCCTGATCGACCTCGTCGTCGGCCAGAATGCCGGCCTGCCCTTGCTGCTCGGCATCCAGCGTGGCCAGCAACGCCTGCGCGGCCGGCGTATCCGCGAACCAGGCATGGTTGCCTGTCAAGCGGGCCACCGACCACTGCGCGCGCGCGCCGGCTTCGGTGGCCGCCACGCAATACACGGCGCCACGCGGTTCGACCATATAGGTGTTGGTCTCGCCGGTAGGACCGGGCAACGCCATGCGTTGCGGCAACGGCGCGGTCGGGTCCAGCGCCGGCGGCAAGCCCGCCGGACGCGTGCCCAGCAGGCGATACATATACAGGGGACCGCCCGCTTTGGGGCCGGTGCCGGACAAGCATTCGCCGCCAAAGGGCTGCACGCCCACGACCGCCCCGACGATGTTGCGGTTGACGTAGACGTTGCCGGCGTGGACCTGCCCCGTCACGTGCGCGATGGTTTCGTCGATGCGGGTATGCACGCCGAACGTCAGGCCGTAGCCGGTGCCGTTGATGGCATCCAGCAAGGCATCCAGTTCCTCGCGCTTGTAGCGCACCACGTGCAGTACCGGGCCGAACACCTCGCGCGTCAGTTCGCTGATGTGGTCGATCTCGATGATCGTGGGGGCCACGAAGGTGCCATGGCGGCACTCGCCGTTCAGCTCCACCTGGTCAACGCGATGGCCCGCAGTGCGCATCGTTTCAATGTGGCGCTGGATGCCGTTGCGGGCCTCGGTATCGATGACGGGCCCCACGTCCACCGACAGGCGGTCCGGGTTGCCCACGCTAAGCTCGCGCATCGCGCCGCGCAACATCGTCAGCACGTAGTCGGCGTTGTCTTCCTGCACGCACAACACACGCAGCGCCGAACAGCGTTGGCCAGCCGAATCGAAGGCGGAGCTCAGCACGTCGAACACCACTTGTTCGGACAGCGCGGACGAATCGACCACCATCGCGTTCTGGCCGCCCGTTTCGGCGATCAATGGGATGGTGTGCCCATCGTCGTCCAGGCGATCGGCCAGGGTGCGCGCGATAATGCGCGCCACGTCGGTCGACCCGGTGAACATCACGCCGCGCACGGCGGGGCTGGCCACCAGTTGAGCGCCCACGGTTTCGCCACGGCCGGGCAGCAGTTGCACGGCCCCCGCGGGCACGCCGGCCGCGCGCAGGATGGCGACGGCTTGCGCGGCGATCAGCGGCGTCTGTTCGGCGGGCTTGGCTACGACGGTATTACCGGCGGCCAGCGCGGCCGCGACCTGGCCCGTGAAGATGGCCAGCGGGAAGTTCCACGGGCTGATGCACAGCACCGTGCCCAACGGGCGGTGCGTGTCGTTGCTGAATTCCTGTTCTGCCTGGTCGGCGTAGTAGCGCAGGAAATCCACGGCTTCGCGCACTTCGGCGATGGCGTTGGGCAGCGACTTGCCGGCTTCGCGCACGATCAAGCCCAGCAGCGTCTGCATCTGCTCTTCCAGCAATTGCGCGGCGCGGCGCAGGCACTGCGCCCGCTCTGCCACCGGCGTCGACTGCCAGATGGGCGCGGTGTTGGCGGCGGCGCGCAACGCGGCGTCGGCCTCGTCGGCTTGCGCCTCGATCACGTGGCCCACGACGTCGCGCAGATTGGCGGGGTTGCGCACCTCAATGGCGCGCGCCGCGTCCCATGCCTGGTCGCCCTCGCCCAGCATCGGGCCCGCGCGCCACGGCGTGCCGGCGCTGGCCAGCAACGCGGCGGACAGCGATCCCAGCCGGTGTTCGTTGGTCAAGTCCAGGCCGGCGGAATTGGCGCGTGCGCCCTGCTGCGGATTGCCGTAGAGTTCGCGCGGCAACGCGATCTTCTCGTGCGGCGCGCCCAACGGCACAATGCGCGAGGCTGCCTCCACCGGATCGGCCACCAGCGTTTCGACCGGAATGGTGTCGTCGCCAATCAGGTTCACGAACGAGGTGTTTGCGCCGTTTTCCAGCAGGCGGCGCACCAGGTAGGCCAGCAGTGTTTCGTGCGTGCCGACCGGCGCATAAATGCGGCAGGGGCGGTTCAGTTTGCCTTGGGCCAACGGGCCGACCACTTCGTCGTACAGCGGTTCGCCCATGCCGTGCAGGCACTGGAACTCATATTGGCCGGGATAGTAGTTCTGGCCCGCCAGTTGATAGATCGCCGCCAGCGTGTAGGCGTTGTGCGTGGCGAACTGCGGGTACACGGCTTCCGGCGCGCCCAGCAGCTTGCGCGCGCAAGCCAGGTAGGCCACGTCGGTGTAGAGCTTGCGGGTGTAGACGGGATAGCCTTCCAGGCCGTCCACCTGGGCGCGCTTGATTTCGCTGTCCCAGTAAGCGCCCTTCACCAGCCGCACCATCACGCGGTGGCGGCTGCGGCGGGCCAGGTCAATGACGTAGTCGATGACGAACGGCGCGCGCTTCTGGTAGGCCTGAATGACGAAGCCGATGCCGTTCCAGCCGTCCAGCTCGGGCGCAAAACACAGCGCCTCCAGCAGGTCCAGCGAGATCTCCAGGCGGTCAGCCTCTTCGGCGTCGATGTTCAAGCCGATATCGTAGCTGCGGGCCAACGCCGTCAGCGCCTTCACGCGCGGCAGCAGTTCCGCGATAACGCGTTCGCGCTGGCTGCGGGAATAGCGCGGATGCAGCGCCGAGAGCTTGATCGAGATGCCGGGGCCTTCGTAGATACCGCGGCCGGCCGCCGCCTTGCCAATGGCATGGATGGCCTGCTCGTAAGACGCGTAATAGCGGTCGGCGTCTTCGGCCGTGGTCGCGGCTTCGCCCAGCATGTCATACGAATAGCGGAAACCGCGCGCTTCCATCTTCCGGTTGTTAGCCAGCGCTTCAGAAATCGTCTGGCCCGATACGAACTGTTCGCCCATCATGCGCATGGCCATGTTCACGCCCTTGCGCACGAGCGGTTCGCCGCCCTTGCCGATCAAGCGGGTCAGCGCCTTGGACAGCGACTGCTCGCTGCTCACGGCCACCAGTTTGCCGGTGATCATCAGGCCCCAGGTCGCGGCGTTGACGAACAACGATTGCGAACCGCCCATGTGCGACTTCCAATCGCCGCGGGCGACCTTGTCGCGGATCAGCGCGTCGCGCGTGGCGCGGTCGGGGATGCGCAGCAGCGCTTCAGCCAGGCACATCAGCGCCACGCCTTCCTGGCTGGACAAGGAAAATTCCTGGATCAGCCCTTCGACGCCGCCGCCGCTGCGCTTGCCGCGCAGCTTCTTGACGAGGTCGGTGGCCATTGCGTGAACCTTCTCCAGATTCGGCATGCGGGCCTGGCCCAGCAGCAGCGGCACGCATTCCGGCTCGGGGCGGCGGTAGGCCGCGGTGATCGCCGCGCGCAGCACCGACTGCGGCTGCACGTCCTGGCCGAATTCGTAGAACGGCGGCGTCGGCGCCGACTGGCTGTCGCCCGCCTCGTCTTCCGTGCCTGCGTCCATGCCCAGATGCGACATTTCGGCAGGCAGATGGCCGCGCTCGATCTTGTCCAGGTAGGCAAGGATCGCCTGCTTGTGCAGCCAATGCGGCGTGCAATTGAGCTTGTGCGCGGCCGCCTTCAGGCGGTCGCGTAGTGCGTCATCGACTTTGACGCCAAGGGTCGTGCTGGCCATAAGAGATTGCTTCCTGTCGCATGGCAAAGGTAATACTGGATCCGAAAAGAACCCAGCATGGGTAGGACCGTATGCTAGACAGGTTGCAACCGCGTTTGTATTAAGGTTAACCCTAGGTTAACCATCTGAGATCATGCAGTTTTCTCAGTCTTTCAGCGCCGAGCACCCCAGCATCTGCACAGACCCCGAGCCGGCGGGGGCCTGCCCGCGCATCGCCGAAGCCATCACCCCGGCCAGACTGACCACGGCGCGTTGCTGCGCGGCAACCAGCGCCGGCACGCCGGCGTCCGAAACGGATTCCGTGACCAGGCTGCGGCATAGCAGGCCCGCGCCCTTCATATTGACGGGCCGGACGCGCCACGTCGCGTCCAATTGCGCCATGCTGCCCGATACCAGGTCGAAACGCTGCACGTCCGTCTGCACGCGCCACACGGCGGCGCCCGGACCGGGTTTGACCGCTTGCACGTCCAGCGCGCCCAGTTCACGCTTCAGCGCATCCGACAGTGCGCCGCGCAACTCGTCGCCCAGCGGCGAACTCCAACGTTCCGAATACAGCGCCGACACGCTGCCGTCGCCGGTACGCACCATCAACTGCGGCTGGTCCGCCTGAGTCGACAGGCTGACGGGCTGCACTTCGATCAAGAAGCCCGCCGGCGCCGTGGCAGACGCTGGCGCCGAGGCAGCCGGCCCCTGCAGGGTGTAGTAGTGCACCGGCGGCGACGAGCCGCAGCCCGCCAGGGCAGCGCCGGCAATCAGCAAAGACAGGACGGTACGCATCGGAGAAATAGTCATGTTCTTCAGTTCCTGACAGGGCCTGCGCCGGGAATCGGGTCATTGCCGCGGCCGCGCAGCAAGGCTTCGGGGTTCGATTGCAGGAAGTCCGCCAAGGCCCGCAGCGAACGCGCCGCGCGGCTCAGTTCCTGCATTGCCTTTTCGGTATTGACCGGCAAGGACGCGTCCGAGGCCAGCATCGCATTGATGTTCGCCATCGACTCCTTGGCCTGCTTCAGCATGCTTTGGGCTTCCGGCGCCACCTGCTTGTCCAGGCGGTTCATCAGCTTGGACGTGCTGGACAGCGTCGTGCGCAGGTCTTCGCCGATCTTGTCGAACGGAATCTTCTCGATCTTGGCGACGATATTGCTGACCTGCTGCTGCAACTGGTCAAGATTGCCCGGAATCGTCGGGATGATGGCGGGATCCGACGGCGTGAACTCCACCGGTTTGGCATTCGGGAAATTATCCAGTACGACATACAACTGGCCGGTCAGCAGGTTGGACGTGCGCAGTTGCGCGCGCAGGCCGTGCTTGATCATCACGCCCAGCAAGCGGTGGCCCGCCACGTCGCCATCCTGCACCGCGCGGTTGCGCACTTCTTCGTACACGCGGCCCAGGCGTTCCGGATACAGCGTGGCATCCACCAGCGAATAGAAGCGCTTGGAAACCGGGTCGAAGTCCAGGTTGATCTGCGTGACGTTGCCCAACGTGATGCCGTTGAAGTCGATCGGCGCGCCAACCGTCAGCCCCCGGATCGACTGATCAAAGCGCATGCGGATCGGGAAGGCCTCGCCATCCGGGTTGGCGCGGGCGGCCGACTCGGTGGGATACAGGTCGAACTTCGCGTCTGCGGGCGCTGGCGCGGCGCCGTCGCGGGCGGTCTGGACGGGCTCGAACGCCACGCCGCCCACCGCCATCGACACGAGCGACTGCGTGCGCACCTTCAATCCATCCGCGTTAACGCTTAAGTCCACGCCGCTGGCATTCCAGAAGCGCGTGCCATTGGTCACGAACTTGTCGTTCGGCGCGTCGACGAACACTTCGACGTTCACCGCCCCGCCGGTCTTGTCCAACGCGTAGCCGATCACGCGGCCCACATTGATGCGGCGGAAGTAGACCGGTGAACCGATGTCCAGCGACCCAAGGTCGGATGCCTTCAGCACGAAGCGCTTGCCCGCGCGGTCATGCGTAACCGCGGGCGGGATTTCCAACCCTTCGAAATTCAGTTTGGTGGCCTTGCTGGTAGACCCGTTCTTGCCTTCGACCGCATCCACGCCGATATACGCGCCCGACAAGAGCGTGCCCAACCCCGACACGCCGCTTACGTCCAAGCGCGGCCGAACCACCCAGAAATTGGTGCCTTCCCGCGCCAGGTCGGCTACTTCCTTGGCCAGTTCGGCCTTCACGACCACCTTGCTGCGATCGCTATTGAAACCGATGGATTTGACCGTGCCGATGTTCACGTCTTTGTAACGCAGCTGGGTCTTGCCCACTTCCAGCCCTTCGGCCGTGTTGAATGAAATGGAAATGTCGGGACCGGCCTGCATCCAGGTGCGCACGACCAGCGATATGCCCATCAGCGCCGCCACGATCGGCACTAGCCAGATCCATGAGATCCGGCTCTTCTGCTTGCGCGAAATGGTCGGCGATTGGTACTGCTTTTCCTCACCGGATCCAGGAGCTTGGTCGGACATCAATTTTCCTTTTTCTTCTTAAGCGGGGAACCCCGGTTATTGCTAGCCCACTTCTTTACTTGCGACGGGCGCCACTGGCCCCCGCGTGTGCGGCTGCGCCTGGGCCCGGGAAGCCCTACCCGCGACCTCAGGCGCCTCGATCTCGCTCTCGCCTTCAAGATCCCAACTGCGCCGTAAATCAAAGCTCATGGCGGCCAGCATGGTCAGGATCACCACCACGCCAAAGGCCGCGGCGCCCGCGCCGGCGCTGATTTCCATCAGTCCCTGAAAATCGGCCAGCGCCGCCAGCAATATAACGACAAAAACGTCCAGCATCGACCACTGGCCGATGAACTCGACCATTTGATACAAGCGGGTACGCGGACGCAAATTGGTCGTGCTGCGCCATTGCTCGGTCAACAACAGCAGTATCAGCGCCAGCAATTTGGTCAACGGCACGGCGACGCTGGCGATGAAGACAATCAGCGCGATGTCCCAGGAGCCCATTTCCCAAAGCTCGACCACACCGCCCAGAATAGTATGGGCACTGTCGCCCAGCACCGAACTGACCTGCATGACCGGCAGCACGTTGGCGGGAATGTAGAACACGACCGCCGCCAACAGCAGCGCCCACGTGCGGGCCAAATGATCCGGCTTGCGATAATGCACCATCGCGTCGCAGCGCACGCAATGGTGTTCTTCTTCGGGGTCCGCGTCGCGCGGCAGCGCCTGCACTTGGCCGCAGACATGGCAGCCGGCCAGCACCGTATCGGGCGCACTTTCAGGAATGTGCACGGGCGCCACGCCCGAAGATTCCGCGAAACGCCACAGCACATGCGGCGACAGCCGTCCCAGCATGGTCAGAAGAATGGTCAGCACGCCAAATGCGCCCAGCCCGATGCCCGGCGACACCGCGGCCATCCCGGCCAGTTTCACCACCGCGACCAGCACGCCCAGCAGGAACACGGGCACCATGCACCACGGCCGCAGCACGCCCAACAGGCGCATCGCCCCCCGGAAGGCGGCAGGTTCGCGGCCTTGCGACAAGGGGCCCAGCACCCAGAGCAACACGGTCAGTTGCAGCAGAGGCAACGCAAAGCCGGCCAGCCCCGTCATGACGGCGACCACCCAATGGCCTTGGCGCCAGGTGATGGAAATCGCGTCCAGCAGCGATGCTTGCTGCACCATGCCCTGAACGGACATGGAAGCGACCGGATAGGCGTTGGCCACCCCGAAGATAATCAGGGCGGTGATGGCGAGGGCCAGCCAATTGGACAAAGTAAGCCCGCTGTATCGCCAGAGTGTGGCTCCGCAGCGGGCGCAATTGGCAGTCTCTCCAGGTTCAAGCTGATGTCGGCGATAAACGCTTGCGCAGTGTTCGCACTCGATCAGCGGCTGGCGGTCCGCGGTCATCAGTCGATCAGTTCAACTTCCTGCTTATCCGGCGCATCCGACGAAGGCGGCTTGCCGCTGTCGTCGAAGTCCAGCGTCACCTTGCCCGCATCGTCCAGGTCGACCGTGACCGAACCGCCATCGACCAGCTTGCCGAACAGCAGCTCGTCGGCCAACGCGCGGCGAATGGTGTCCTGGATGAGACGTTGCATGGGACGCGCGCCCATGAGCGGGTCGAACCCCTCCTTGGCAAGGTGTTCGCGCAGTTTCGTGGTGAACACGGCTTCCACGCGGCGCTCATGCAATTGGTCTTCCAGCTGCATGAGGAACTTGTCCACCACGCGCAGGATGACCTCGCGGTCCAGCGCGGCGAACGGAATGATCGCATCAAGGCGGTTGCGGAATTCAGGCGTGAACATACGGCGGATTTCCGCCATTTCGTCGCCCAGCATCCGCGAATTGGCAAACCCGATCGACGGACGGTTCAAGGTTTCGGCGCCCGCGTTCGTCGTCATGATCAGGATGACGTTGCGGAAGTCCGCCTTGCGGCCGTTGTTGTCGGTCAGCGTGCCGTGGTCCATGACCTGCAGCAGGATGTTGAACACATCCGGGTGGGCCTTTTCGATTTCGTCCAGCAGCAGCACGCAATGCGGCTGCTTGGTGATGGCTTCGGTCAAGAGGCCGCCCTGGTCGAACCCGACATATCCCGGCGGCGCGCCGATCAGGCGCGATACCGCATGGCGTTCCATGTATTCCGACATGTCGAAACGCAGCAGCTCGACCCCAAGCGTGAACGCCAGTTGGCGTGCCACTTCGGTCTTGCCCACCCCGGTGGGACCCGACAGCAGGAACGCGCCGATCGGCTTTTCCGGCTTGCCCAGGCCCGAACGCGCCATCTTGATGGCGGCGGCCAGCGCATCGATCGCGCCGTCCTGGCCGAACACGACCGTTTTCAGGTCGCGGTCCAGCGTGGCCAGCTTGCTGCGGTCGTCGTTGGAAACGGACTGCGGCGGAATGCGGGCGATCTTGGACACGATGTTTTCGATGTCCACCTTGCCGATCACCTTTTTCTGACGCGAACGCGGCAGCAGGCGCTGTGCGGCGCCGGCCTCGTCGATCACGTCGATGGCCTTGTCGGGCAGATGACGGTCATTGATGAAGCGCGCGGACAGTTCGGCGGCCGCCGACAAGGCCGCAGCCGAGTAGCGCACGCTGTGGTGTTCTTCAAAGCGGCTCTTCAGCCCGCGCAGGATCTGCACGGTTTGCTCGACGCTGGGCTCCGGCACGTCGATTTTCTGGAACCGGCGCGACAGCGCGTGGTCCTTTTCGAACACGCCGCGATATTCGGTGTACGTGGTCGCGCCAATGCACTTGAGCTGCCCGGAAGACAGGGCCGGCTTCAGCAGGTTGGACGCGTCCAGCGTGCCGCCCGACGCCGAACCGGCGCCGATCAGCGTGTGGATCTCATCGATGAACAGGATCGCATCGGGGTTGCCGCGGATCTGCTTGAGCACGCCCTTCAGACGCTGTTCGAAATCGCCGCGGTACTTGGTGCCGGCCAGCAGCGCGCCCATGTCCAGCGAAAAGACCTGGGCCGCCTGCAGGATTTCGGGCACTTCGCCACGCGTGATGCGCCAGGCCAGGCCTTCGGCGATGGCGGTCTTGCCCACGCCGGCCTCGCCAACCAGCAGCGGGTTGTTTTTGCGGCGGCGGCACAACACCTGGATCACGCGCTCGACTTCGTGCTCGCGCCCGATGAGGGGATCGATGCGGCCCGCCAGCGCAGCGGCGTTCAAGTCGGTGGCGTACTGGTCCAGTGGCGACTGACGCGATTCGCCCTGCTCTTCACCATTGGTCTGCTGCTCTTTCTGCACGGCGGCGGACTCCACCTGGGGCTGTTTGGTAATGCCATGCGACAGGAAATTGACCACATCCAGCCGTGTCACGCCCTGCTGTTGCAGGTAATACACAGCGTGGGAGTCCTTTTCGCCGAATATGGCCACCAGCACATTCGCGCCAGTGACCGGTTTCTTGCCGGTGCCCCCTGCGGAAACGTGCATGATGGCGCGCTGGATCACGCGCTGGAAACCTAGCGTCGGCTGTGTGTCGACTTCGGCGCCACTGGGGATCACGGGTGTGTTCTCCGAGACGAACTGGCGCAGGTTGCGGCGC
This sequence comes from Achromobacter marplatensis, assembly GCF_049060505.1. Taxonomy (GTDB): domain Bacteria; phylum Pseudomonadota; class Gammaproteobacteria; order Burkholderiales; family Burkholderiaceae_B; genus Achromobacter; species Achromobacter marplatensis_A. Next base: position 304,584 of record NZ_JBMGRB010000008.1, on the reverse strand, counting down.
AAGTCGTCCAGGTTCGCCGCGCAAGCGCGCAGAACCTCGACAGCCGAAGCGTTATCGAGCAGTGCCAACAGCAGGTGCTCGACGGTAATAAATTCATGTCGGGCCGAACGGGCCTCGACGAAAGCCATATGCAGGCTGACTTCAAGCTCTTGAGAAATCACGCTTCCTCCGTATTGCATCGAAGCGGTCAAATACACGATTCATATTCTATGCCGATCATGGCGTAACGCCAGCGATTTCAAAAACCACTCTATCGTGGCGGCCTTGTGTATCCATGACGGTAAGCGTATACCGGCCGTCTTGCGCCAGCACCAATTTAAACGGATGACTCGACGCGCCGTGATTCACCACGCGCCCGTCAAGCATCCACCATACTTCGCCTTCGGCGCCCTGCACATCTACATCCAGCGCCACCTGCTTGCTACCGGGCACGGGCCGCAATACCGAACCGTTCGCCACGCCACCCAGGCGCAAAGGCCCCTGCGTGGCATCGGTATAGCCGGCAAATGACGGCGGCGCCGTATCATTCAGCAGCCAGGCCGCGCGCTGTTCAGGGCATTCGCCCCCGGGCACGCTGCCCAGCCGGTAACCCAATGGCCAACATGTGACTGCCGCCTGCACCGTTTCGGGCCGGCTGCGCACCTGCTGCGCCCCTTCCGGTAACGCCGCCACAATATCCTGCAGTAGCGGCGCCGCCACATTCGCCCCGAAAAATCCGGGGTTCGGCGTGCCATCCGGGCGACCGACCCAGACGCCAAGCGTCCATCTGTCGGTCACTCCAATCGCCCAGGCGTCCCGGAATCCGAAGCTGGTCCCGGTTTTCCAGGCCAGCCGACGGGCCGGGCTACCCGACTGGTAGAAAGGCCGGTCGGGATGCCCGCCGCCCTCCAGGATATCGCGGACGATCCAGGCGGCTCCAGCGCTCATCATACGGGACTCGATCCGAGGCTGCTCCGCCCGCAGACGCGGCCGGCCGGAGATTCCGTCCCGGGCCAGCGCCCGATAAGCGCCGACCAGTTCTTCCAATGTGGTGCCACCCCCGCCCAAAATCAAGCTTAAATTCGGTGCCGCACCGGCAGGCAAACGTAACCGGACACCGCCCGCTGCCATCACCGAGGCGAAACTGACGGGTCCGACGCGGTCCAGCAAGTCCACGGCCGGCACATTCAACGACCGCTGCAGCGCTTGCGACACACTGATCGGGCCCGAAAAAGCCGCCTGGAAGTTGCCCGGCGCGTAGCCGCCGAACGACATGGGGGCGTCGATCAGCAGGCTTTCGGAATGGATCAGGCCTTCATCCAGCGCCTGCGCATACAAAAACGGCTTCAGAGTAGAACCCGGCGAACGCACGCCGCGCACCATATCCACATGGGAATAACGGGTATCGTCGGAAAAATCTGCCGATCCTGCGTAAGCCTTAACCTCCAGCGTGTCGTTGTCCATGACCAGAACAGCCATCGACACCTTGGGCGGGAGGCTATCGACGCGATCCAGCAACATACGTTCCACCGATGCCTGCATATCCGCGTCCAGCGTGGAAGCCACCAGCGGCGGGCGATCTCCCGGACGGCGCTTGGCCGACCGGCCGCCCGCCTCTTGCAGTAGCCGCTGCGCGGCAAGCGGCGCCAGCCAACGCGACCGCAACGGCGGCGCGATCACGGTCTCGATCTTGGCGTCGGCCACCTCGGCAGGCGTCCAACGGCCCAGTTCGGCCATCCGGTCCAGCACTTTGTCGCGGGCGGCCTGGGCGGCTTCGGGATGCCGGTCGGGCCGCAAGCGGGACGGCGCCTGCGGCAAGGCGGTCAGCATGGCGGCCTCGGCCGGACTCAGGTCGCGGGCCGGCTTGCCCAGCCACAGCCGCGACCCCATTTCCACGCCCTCAACGATCCCGCCCATCGGCGCATGCGTCAGATACAGCGACAGGATCTCGTCCTTGCTGTAGTGCATTTCCAACTGCACGGCGCGCCAGGCTTGGCGCAATTTTGCCGACATCGACCGCGACGGCTTGCCCGCCAGCTGCGGATCAATCAGCCGCGCGACCTGCATCGTCAACGTGGATCCGCCCGACACAATGCGGCGGTTGGTGGCCCATTGCCAGCCCGCGCGCGCAAGCGCCACCGGGTTCACACCCGGGTGCCAGTAGAACCAGCGATCCTCATAAGTCAGCAAGGTGTCCAGATAGCTGGGCGACACCTGAGCCGGCTTGACGGGGTAGCGCCAGATGCCGTCCCGGCTGGGATAGTTGCGCAGCGGCGTGCCGTCGGCGGCGACGACGACGGCCGCCCCGCCCGAGTCAATGGCGGGAAGCGGATACAGGCGGTCCAGCACGAATAACAACGCGGCCAGCGCAAACAACACGCTGGCCGCGATGATGCCGCGCCGCCGCCAGCGACGAGCGCGCTGGGCGCCCGTCGCGGGGGTGGCGGCGGCGGTCAAGGACGCTTGGCGCCGCGGTCGCGGATTTCGACCGTGCTCCATTGCTCGCCCACGCCCCGGATTTCGGGACGGTACATGTCTTCGGCCACCGTCGACGGCACCGCATAGCGGCCCGGGGTCACGACACGCACCAGATAGAACACGTCAACCTTGCTGCGGCCCAGGGACACGGCAGCCACATAGCGGTCGTCGCGGAACTCGCGATGCTTGATGTTGGAATCCGCCATGGCTTCCGCCACGCGGCGTCCGCCGATCGTCCATTCCTGCATCTCGGGGCTCTGCGACAGGTTCAGGTTCTCGACTTCGAAGCCCGCGGGCACGCGGTCCTCGATCAGGGCATCAGGGATGCTCTGGTTGGCCGAGGCCTGCACCCACACCACCAGCATGTCGCCGGTCTGCAACGTGCCGCCGTCCCACGGCTTGCCGTCCGGACGGTACCAGCCACGCTTCAACTGGATGACGTCGTTGCGCGGCTTGGGCGCAACGGTCGGGCTGCCCTGGATGTCGTATTCCACGAACAGCGATTGCGAACCGGTGTTGACCAGCTGCGTATTCGCCAGATCCGCTGCCGACAGCGCCACCATCTGGTCGCTCTTGCCGCCGTCCAGCGGCTTGCGCGCGCCATTGACGGTCAGCGAGGCTTCCCACGGCGTGCCCTTGTCGCCGCCGACCGCACGGGCGGCCAGCAACAGCGCCATCCGTTCCTGCGTCGACAGGTACGAGCGATTGCCCAGACGCGCCGTCAATTGCGTCATCAAGTTTTCAAGGCGGTCGTGCTTCAAGCCGTACTGGTTCGCCAGCGCATACGCCAACGCGTAGTCGCGCACGCTGCTGCCGTAGTCGCCCAGCCATTCGTCGTAGTAGGCGTTGTAGTTACGGCGCGGGAACCCGTATTCACGCGTCATCGCGGCGTCCAGCGCGGACTTCATGCGCCCTTCGTCGCCCATCAGCTTGAACGCGGCAGCCAGCTGGATCAGCGGCAGCGGCGAACGCGCGCGCTCCTGGTAGTTGTCGAACAGCTGGCGCACGGTCGACAGCGGCGCCTTCTTGTCGCGCGCCAGCGCCAGCACCGCGGTCGACAGGCCGGCAAAGCGCCGATGGTCTTCACGCAGGATGTTGGCGTCGCTGCCGTCGATGCGGCCAGCCTCGACGTTGCGGCGCAGGTTCACGGACCACGTGCCGAAACCGTTCGACGTCTGTTGCACTTGCTCCAGCAGCCACTGGCGCGACCGGTCCAGCGTGGCTTCGGGCACTTCAAAGCCCTTGTCGCGCGCGTCCTGCAGGAAACCGACCGCATAGGCCGTCAGCCAGACATCACGCGAGGTAGAACCGCTCCACAAGTTGTAGGAGCCCACCGCGTTGCGCATGCCCGACAGGCGGGCAATGGCGCCCGAGACCTGAGTCGCGCGCTCGACTTGCGTGCGCGGCTTCAAACCGAACTGCTTGGCGACATCTTCGTCGATCAGCACCCACGGCAAAGCGCGGCTGATGGTCTGCTCGGTGCAGCCATACGGATAGGCGAGCAGGCCTTCGACCAGGCGGTTCACATTGAACGGCGGACGGTTCGACACCGTCATGCTGATCAAGGCCGAGTCCGGATAGTATGAAGACACCCACGACGCCTGCGGCGAATTGGATTCGCCCGGGTTCAGCCTTACACGGCGCACTTGCCGTTCGCCGGCATAGGCCGGCTGCACTTGCAGCACGGACTCGCGCACGATGTGCACGGGCTTGCCAGCGCCCTGCCCGTCGACGGTCAGGCGCATCAGGCCCAGGCCGTAGGAACCCGTGGTGGTCGCATTGAAGCGCAAGGTCGTGCGTTGCTTGTCCTTCAGCGTCAGCGTGCGAACGCCATCAGGAATCGCCAACGGGTCCAGCGCTTCCAGCTTGACCGTGATCTTCTGTTCAGCCCCGCTCAGGTTGGTCACGTCCAGCGCAATCGCGGCCTGGTCGCCCGGGGTGATGAAACGCGGCGTGTTCAGCTCGGCCACGATTGGCGCCGCCACCACCATTTCGGTGTCGGTGCTGCCGTAGTTGTCAGCCGTGAACGCCACGGCCATCAGGCGCAGCGTGCCGTTGAAATCGGGCAGGTCCAGCGGGATATCCGCTTCGCCTTGCGCGTTCAGCGTCACCGGGCCGGAGAACAGGTCGACCAGCTTGACCTTCTTCGGCAGGCTCTTGCTGTCGCCGCGCATGGCGGCGTCGCCGCCCCACTTCAGCTTGCCCTTGGTGCCGTCCATCTTTTCAATCAGCTTGCCGTACATGTCCAGCAATTCGGGCGCGTAACGGTGCTTGCCGAAGAAGAAGTCCAGCGGATCCGGCGTGGCGTACTGGTTGATATTCAGGATACCCACGTCCACCGCGGACAGGGTCACCGTGGCCTGCTTGCCCTGGGCGCCGTCCACCTTGACGCGCACAGTCGTCTTGTTCTCGGGCACGGCCTTGGGCGGCGCGGACAGTTTGACGTCCAGTTTGCGATCTGCACTGGCGATCGGCAGGAACGCCAGGCCCAGCGCGCGCGCCGGCGTCACGCGGTCCCCTTCACTGCCAGGACGGAACACGGCAGCGGCCACGTACAGGTCGTGACGCTTCCAATCCTTGTTGATGGGGATCTCGATCTGCGTGCCGGTCGCCTTCACGGCCACCCACGTGGACCACAACATGCGGTCGCCTTCAACAGTGACCAGTGCCTGGCCATCGTGCGGCGGGGTCAGCGTGACTTTGACGGTGTCGCCCGGCTTGGCCGGCACGCCTTCAAGCTTCATCTGCACGCGGTCCGGGCGGTTGCCCATCGCATCGGCGTCCTGCGCGTTCCAGCCCGCATAGAAGCGGTAGCGCATCGTCTGGCCCGTTTCCGGATCGCTCAGTTCCAGACGGTAGCGCCCCCACTTGACCGGAACGGTCAGTTGAGCGCGGTCGTTCAGCGCGATCTCGCGCGAATCGACCAGCTCATCGGTTTCGGTATAGCCGCTGTTCCAGCCGCGCTGGTCGTCAAACCGCCAGTAATACTGGCGCTCTTCGCGGAACAAGCGCATCTGGGCCTGGGCCAGCGGTTCGATCTTGCCTTGCGCATTTGCCCGGATCACCTCAAAACCGGCCGGCGCGCCTTCGCGGGCCACGTCACGATCAAATTGCGGACGCACGCCGATCAGCTTGTCGGCAGGCCAGACGCTGCGCTCGATAGAGCGCACCACCGGGCGGCCGCCGGATTCCAGCAGGCTGGCCGACACGCGAACCTTCATGGGCGAATGCGTGCCGGACGTGTTCGGGTTGACCTCGACCTGGGCATAACCCTTGTCGTCCAGCGCCGCCTCGGGCAATTCGCCAAAGGTGCGACGCGAATCGTCGGCCACATCGCCGAAGATAAAGCCCGGCAATTGCTGCGCCAGGGCGAAGCGGTCGCGCTTGACCTGGAAGGTCGACAGCAGGCGGTTGCCCGCGGCGGGCGCGCCATACAGATAGTCGCCCTGCACATTCACGGTCAGTTCTTCATCGGGCGACAGTACCTCCTGATCGGAAGTCAGCGCCATTTTCATGCGCTCGGGCAGAAATTCCTCAACCTGGAATTTCCACGACGCGTCAGGCGCGCGCGAGGTGGGGTCCACGCGCAGTTCAAGCAGCCACGAACCGGTCTGCGCATCCAGCGGCAGATCGATCGCGCGTTCAACATAGCCCACCAGATCTTTCTTGGGCTGCCACAGGGTCGTCTGCACCACGCGGCCGTCGGGGCGTTTGATCGTGGCGGTCAGCGGCGCCGGCGTCAGCATGCGGCCGTCCAGGTCGCGCGGCAGCACCGACACGTTGAACGTTTCGCCCGGGCGGTACAGGTTGCGGCCTGCATAGACAAACAGATTGTTCGGGCGCGAAACATGGCCGCCCGTGTCGAACTCCGACAGATCCAGCGCCGGTTCCGCCAGCGCCAGCACGGTCATTTCCTTGTCGCGCGAGGCGCGGATGACGCGCGCATTGGTGAAACTGCCTTCGAAACGGACGTGGCCTTGCGCATCGGCAGCGGCTTTGGCCAACGATTTGCCGGCACCGTCCACCAGTTCGAACGTGGCGCCCGAAATGGCCTGGCCGGTTTTCAACGACACGGAATAGGCTTCAATGCGATCGGTGTAGCGGCGGGCATGCAAGCCGATATCGCTAACGTAGAAGTACGTGACCTGGTATTCGTAGCGGAAACGGCCAGGCTGGCTCATCACCGCGATATAGATGCCGGGCTCTTGCAGTTCCTTCACGCCTTCAACGGGCAGGAACGTCACATGGCGGCGGTTGGGCTTGTCGTCCGTCAGGAACCGACCTTGGTAGACGCTGGTCGTCAACGAATTCAGACGGTCCAGGTCCCAATTGCTGACCGAGCCCTTCAGGCTGCGATTGTCGGAATAGCGCCAGCCGTCTTCCTCGTCGTATTGGCCGCCATCGTCGTCGTCGGCCTCTGCAGCCGTGTTGCGGCCGATGCCCAGGACAGATTCAAACAGTTCCGGCACGCGGTCCGGCGCCACGCGCAGGAATTGCACGTCAACTTCGGACACGTTGACCGTTGCCACGGGCAAACCGCCATTCTGGCCGGCCGGCAGCACGACGCCACGGCTGGCGAAATAGAACGACGGCGGCATGGCCTGCGTGTTGACTTCGCAATTCGACGCTTCAGCCAGCACGACCTTGTCGCCCACGCCGGGCAGGCCCGAGCGCACCGTGATCGCGTATTTGCGCTGCGGTTGAACGTAGGGGAAGTACACCATGCGCGGGTTGTCGCCCACGATCCAGTTGCCCTTCACGATCTTGCCCTTGGGCGCGGAGTCGCCCGGCTTGACCGAGGCAGGCTGATCATTGGGGGACGCGGACGATTCGCTATCCTGATCTTCCTTGCCGGAGATGGCGCCGACATCGGTTACCTGAAGGAAGGCATCCAGATTGGCCTTGCCATCCACCGGCTGCGTGAACGTGACGGACAGCGACAGCGCGTCGTTATATTGGCGCGGTTGGCACGTCAGCGCGGCAAAGGGGTCGGCCGACCCGACCGTCGCGCTGGCCGGCAGCGCGGGTTTATCGCCCGAAGCGGGCGCGGCCGCCGGATTGGCCGCAGGGGAGGATGCGGCGGGCGCGGGGGCCGGTGCGACCGCCTGGCGGTCCTTACCCATCCACCAGCCCGCGCCGATGGCGCCAGCCAGCACCACAACGCCGGCTACCGCCAGCCAGGTCTTGCTTATCTTTCCACTCACGGCAAACCCCTCCGCCTACTCAAATTCAATGCTCCTTTGCGGCGGAGCTGCCGACCAACAAGTCCGCGCGCTTCCCGGTACGCGGATACTACTTTCCTGCAAATTGCGGACAGCACAACGCCGCCATCGCTGGCGGCGCTTCTTTAGTTATTAAACGGGTTCCATCACGCATTGAAGGGGATGCTGGCGCGCCCGCGCATACTGCCCGACTTGGGCAATGCGGGTCGCGGCGAGATCGCGGGGATACACCCCGCATACTCCGCGCCCTTCGTGGTGCACTTGCAGCATGATCCGCGTGGCCTCTTCGTGATTCTTATTGAAGAACTTTTGCAGGACTTTCACGACGAATTCCATCGGCGTGTAGTCGTCATTCAGCAACAGGACCTGATACATCGGAGGCGGCGCGGCGCGTGCCGGTGCCTTCTCGACGGCCAAATCATGCTGGGTATCCAAGGTAGAACTCATAGGGCGGCTATTCTATTTAAACTGGGGACGCCTAACGTGTAACTTACGCAAAATTACACGCAGAAATACGTAGTTTCCATACTTGACGAGGCGAAGAAAAGCAGCGCATTATCAGCGCATTCTGGGGTTTTCAACTCATCGAAAATCTGCCAGGAAGCCGGAGGGGGGACAGGGGTCTTGACCGCGATGCCCTTCTGTCAACATACGATTCAATGAGGCAGTCCGCATGTCTGATACGACCGCAACCGCCGTCCAAGGGGACAATCCCAAATCGACGGGCACCGTCAAATGGTTCAACGATGCAAAGGGGTTCGGCTTCATTACGCCCGACGACGGCGGTGAAGATTTGTTCGCCCACTTTTCGTCCATCCAGATGAATGGTTTTAAAACCCTGAAAGAAGGCCAGAAAGTGGCCTTCGAGATCATTCAGGGGCCCAAAGGCAAACAGGCGCTTAATATCACTGCTGCCTGAGTTACCCTTAAAGTGCAACGGTAAGGTTGCGCCATTAATTCAGGCGGGGCTTTCGAGCCCCGCCTTGTTATTTTCCCTAATACCAAGCCAGGCCATGCTGAAGAATGCTGTGTTGTTCCCTGTCAGTCGCACGTTGTTCAAGACAGCGTTCTTTAAGTCAGCAGTACGGAAAGCGTTATCTGCTTCGGCAATCGCCGCGACCGCGCTGGCCTTGAGCGCCGGCGCGCAAGCACAGACCGGGCCCCAGGCGCCGTTGCCGACCACCCAGCTTTCGGCGGGTATCCATATTATCCGCGCAGAAGTCGCCAATACGGATGCCACGCGCCGCGACGGACTCATGTTCCGCAAAGAACTCCCCGGCAACGAAGGCATGCTGTTCGTGTTCGAACAGCCCGACGTGCAGTGTTTCTGGATGCGCAACACGCTTCTGCCGCTTTCGATAGCCTTTATCGCCGACGACGGCACGATCGTCAATATCGACGACATGGCGCCCCAGACCGAAGACCCGCACTGCGCGAAGAAACCCGTGCGCTACGCCCTGGAAATGGCCCAAGGCTGGTTCGCCGAGCATGGCATCAAGGCGGGACGGAAAATCGACGGCCTGCCCTGAGCGGCGCCATCCCGAGGCGGCAGCCCCCGCCCGGAAGCAACAAGGGAGCCCCGCGGGGCTCCCTTTTCATTCCCTGCCTGAAAAACGGCGGGAAAAAACAACACTTTTGCGTTAGACGCGCTCGATGATCAGCGCGATGCCCTGGCCCACGCCGATGCACATCGTGCACAGCGCGTAGCGGCCACCGGTGCGGTGCAGCTGGTTGATCGCGGTGGTGGCCAAACGCGCGCCGCTGGCGCCCAGCGGATGGCCCAGGGCGATTGCGCCGCCATTGGGGTTCACGCGCGGATCGTTGTCGGCCAAGCCCAACTGGCGCATCACGGCCAGGCCTTGGGCGGCGAAGGCTTCGTTCAATTCGATCACGTCCATCTGGTCGAGCGTCAGGCCGGTCTGGGCCAGCACCTTCAGCGTGGCGGGCGCCGGGCCGATGCCCATGATGCGCGGCGCGACGCCAGCAGTGGCCATGCCGACCACGCGGGCGCGCGGGGTCAGGCCGTGACGGGCAGCGGCCTTTTCGTCGGCCAGGAGCAGCGCGGCAGCGCCGTCGTTCACGCCCGACGCATTGCCGGCCGTGACGGTGCCGCCTTCACGAACCACGCCCTTCAGCTTGGCCAGCGATTCCAGGCTGGTCTCGCGCGGGTGCTCGTCTTTGGCGACGATGATGGCATCGCCCTTTTTCTGGGCAATCGATACCGGCACGATCTCGGCGTCGAACACGCCTTCCTTTTGCGCGCGGGCCGTCTTTTGCTGGCTGGCCAGCGCGAACAAGTCCTGGTCTTCGCGGCTGATCTTGAAATCGTCGGCGACGTTCTCGGCGGTCTCGGGCATGGAGTCCACGCCGTATTGCGCCTTCATCAGCTTGTTGATGAAGCGCCAGCCGATGGTCGTATCGAAGATGGCGGCATTGCGCGAGAACGCGCTGTCGGCCTTGCCCATGACGAACGGCGCACGGCTCATGCTTTCAACGCCGCCCGCGAGCATCAGGCCGGCTTCGCCGGCGCGGATGGCGCGGGCGGCAGTACCGATGGCATCCAGCCCCGAACCGCACAGGCGGTTGACGGTGGCGCCGGGGACTTCGATCGGCAGACCGGCCAGCAGGGTCGCCATGCGGGCAACGTTGCGGTTGTCTTCACCGGCCTGGTTCGCGCAACCCATGATCGCGTCGTCCAGCTCTTCCCAGCGCACGCCGGGGTTGCGCGCCACCAGCGCCTTGATAGCGACGGCAGCCAGATCGTCGGGGCGCACGCTTGCCAGCGCGCCGCCGTAGCGGCCGAAGGGGGTGCGGATCGCATCACAAATAAAGGCATTCACGGTCATGAGAAGCTCGGAGTGAAGTGAGAAAAACGGGATCGCCCGATGTTAACGCAGCGATTTTCGCGCCAAATTGGTGCAAGCCGATCATGTCCGCTACATGGACAATGTCCAGTAGGTGTTCACCCTGATCGTGCATCATGGACGCACGGTTCCGGTGCATGGCGATTACGGCGTACGCGATTTTGCGCCCGCGGGACTCGCTTCCATGTCGGCTTTCACGGCGCGTCCGGCGTCTACGATGGCCTGCCGGCGAAAACGCCCCGCCGCCAGGTGATAGAAAGGTTGCGGGCAGAACTGGCGCGACACGCCCGAGGCCAGCAGCGAACCCACCAGCAGCCAGAACAGCATGGGTTGGCTGCCCGTCATTTCCATGACCACCACGCTGGCCGTCAACGGCGCCTGCGTGGCGGCGGCCAGGAAGGCGGCCATCGACACCAGCACCAGCACGCGCTGGTCGACGCCCTCGCCCGCCAATTCCCAGATGTGCTGGCCGATGCCGGCGCCGGTGGTCAGGGCCGGCGTGAAAATGCCGCCGGGAATGCCCGCCCAGTACGAGGCCACGGTGGCCGCCATCTTGGCCAGGCCAAAGCCGACGGGCGCCGTATCGTGGCCCGACAGCAGGTCGGCCGCCACGCCGTAGCCCGTGCCGTAGACGCTGCCGGCGGTACACAGCCCGATCACGGCCAGGATCAGCCCCATGACGAAGGCGGTCCAGATGGGATGCGCGCGAATCCAGGCGCGCCATGCGGCGGGCGCGGCGCCCGCCGCACCCTTGCCCAGCAGGCGCGCGAAGATGCCGCCCAGCGCACCGTTGATGGTGCCGCAGACAATGATCCACATGACCATGCCATGCGCCAGCGGCGCACCACCGAACACGCCGAAATACGGGTTATTGCCCTGCACCGCCACCACCAGAAACCCCGCGGCCAGCACGCCGATCAACACCAGCCGCTGCCAGCGCAGCACCGTGCCCCGGCCCAGTTCTTCGATGGCGAAAATGACGCCGGCCAGCGGCGCATTGAACGCCGCGGCAAGCCCGCCCGCGGCGCCTGCGGCGATCAGCTCGTTGGCGTGAAAGCCGCGCAGCTGCACGCCGCGTCGCTTCCAGAAGTCGCCCCAGGCCAGCATCAGCGCGGCGCCGACTTGCACCGACGGGCCTTCGCGGCCGATCGACGCGCCGGCCAGCATGCCGAAGAACGCCAGCGGGATCTTCCACAGGGCTTGCGCCAAAGACACCAGGCTGCTTTGGCTGGCGCCGGGCGGTAATGACAACGCGCCGATGACTTGGGGAATGCCGCTGCCCGACGCATTGGGTGCGAAGCGCAGGGTCAGCCAGCGCAAACCGGCCAGGCTGAACGGCAGCACCAGCAACGCGAGCCAACCGCTATGGCCAACCCACTCCCGATTCCAGTCCAGCGCCTTGTCGGCAAGATAGGCAAAGCCCAACGACATCAGGGCCACCAGGCCCGCGCCCCCCAGCAACAAGAGCATTTGGAGACTCTTGCGCGACAGGCGATTGGCTTGGCGCACTTTGCGGCGCATCAGGCGGCGAACGCCGGCGGAGATCCGGCGAAATGAATCAGTCAGGCTCATGGGCTGCGGGCAGGCGGCAGAAGGTGGCTAACCTTACCATTCCAACCTGACCCGCAGCCCACAACCGGCATGGCGCCGGGCAGGACAACCGTCGCCGCATTGCGCGGCGGCGCGCTTAGAACGTCGACCAGTCGTCGTCGGACGATTGCGCCAGCGCCGGGCGCGCCGCCGATGACACCGGCTTTCTCGCCGTGGCCGGCACGGCCTGCACCAGCCGGGCTTGCGCTTGACGCACTGGCGCGCCGCCTGCGTCCACCTTGAATCGGCGCACTTCCTGCGCCAAACGGGACGCCTGCTCTTGCATGCTGGCCGCGGCCGCGGCGGCCTCTTCCACCAGCGCGGCGTTCTGCTGCGTGACCGTGTCCATCTGCGCCACGGCCTGGTTGACCTGGCCGATGCCCGAGGACTGTTCTTCCGACGCGCTGGCAATCTCTCGCACCAGAACGGCGACTTGGCGCACGCTATCGACTACTTCGCGCATGGTGCGGCCGGCTTCATCGACCTGGCGCGTGCCGCCTTCGACACGCGTGACGGACTCGTCGATCAAGGCCTTGATTTCCTTGGCCGCCACGGCGGAACGTTGCGCCAACGTGCGCACTTCGCCAGCCACCACCGCAAAACCGCGGCCCTGCTCGCCGGCGCGCGCCGCCTCAACGGCAGCGTTGAGCGCCAGAATGTTGGTCTGGAACGCAATGCCGTCGATCACGCCCGTGATATCGGCGATACGGCGTGAACTGTCGGAAATGGCGCTCATGGTCTGCACCACGCCTTCGACCACTTCGCCGCCGCGCACCGCAACCGTCGATGCCTGGTTGACAAGGCGGTCGGCTTCGCTGGCGTTGTTCGCGTTTTGCTGCACGGTGCTAGTCAGTTCTTCCATCGACGCCGCGGTTTCTTCCAGCGACGACGCCTGTTCTTCCGTGCGCTGCGACAGGTCGGAGTTGCCCTGCGCGATCTGCGACGAAGCCGAGGCGATGCTCTCACAGCCATCGCGCACATCCGCGACGATGCGCGCCAGGCTGTCGTTCATCGCCTTCAGCGCGCTCATCAGGTCGCCGGTTTCATCCCGGGTGGACACTTGAATGTTCGTCGTCAGGTCGCCTGCGGCGACTTGGCGCGCCGCGTTGACGGCCTGCTCCAGCGGGCGCACGATACCCCGTGTCACGAGCCAGCCCAGCAGCATGCCGATAGCCACGCCGGCCACCGCCAGCCCGATCATGACCGCGCGCACCGCGCCGTACAGATCCGTGCCCTCCTGTACGGATTGCGCCGCGGTCTTCTCCTTGCCCACCGCCAGGTCGGTCATCAAGTCGTCCAGCTTCTGCGACGACGCGATCACGCGCTTCTCGATTTCCGCCACGCGCGGATCCGTCTGCGTCAGCGATTGCGATTGCGCGGCGGCAAAGAACGCCTCCGACTCGCGCTTCCAAACCTGCTCGGTTTCCGTGAATTGGGCCAACAAGCGCTTGCCCTCTTCCGCATGGAAATTGGCAGCCGCTTTGTCGCGCAACACGTCCATGGTCTTGACGGCATTGTCGAATTGCTTCTTCAACGCCTGGCGGTCCTGATCGCTTGTGGCGGCCAGATAGCCGCTGCGAGCGCGGCCCGCGTAGATCAGGTTGAGATTGGCTTCCTTCAAGTCCGAGATGCCGCGCAGCTCGGTGTCGTAAAGCCGGTCGTTCATTTCATTGATGCGTGACAGTCCCCACACGCCAAAGGCCCCGATGGCGCCGCCGATCAACGCGACGAGCAAGAACGCGCCCGATAGGCGCGCCCCGATGCGCAAGCCCGAAAATAACCGCAACATGCTTCCCTTCCCTATAGATACCCCGGTTTATGGGCGGCAGGCCGCGGTCGTCGGCGCCGGGGTTCAGCCGCAGACTGGTGGCAACAATAGCGGCACGGGATTCTAGGGAAAACCCTAAAGAAAAGGATGTTTTCTCGTCATTTCCCCACAATGAATTCGACAATCGACAGGATTTTGAAAGCTGAATTTCTCCTGAACAAAAAAGAAAAACCCCTCGGGCGGGCGAGGGGTTTCTCTTCAAGCGCCGCGGAGCTTGCTCCGCGGAATCTGGCAACTTTACCGATCAGGCAAAGTTCTTGGCGGCGAACTCCCAGTTCACCAGCGCCCAGAAGTTTTCCAGGTACTTGGGACGCGCGTTGCGGTAGTCGATGTAGTAGGCGTGTTCCCAGACATCACAGGTGATCAGCGGCTTGTCGGCCGTGGTCAGCGGAGTGGCGGCGTTGCTGGTGTTGACGATGTCGACCGAACCGTCGGCCTTCTTGACCAGCCACGTCCAGCCCGAACCGAAATTGCCGGCTGCCGACTTGTTGAACGCTTCCTTGAAAGCATCAAAGCTGCCCCACTTGGCGTTGATGGCATCAGCCAGCTTGCCCGACGGTGCACCGCCGGCCTTGGGAGCCAGGCTGTTCCAGTAGAACGTGTGGTTCCAGATTTGAGCGGCGTTGTTGAAAATGCCACCCGAGGATTTCTTCACGATGTCTTCCAGCGACAGCGTTTCGAATTCCGTACCCGGGATCAGGTTATTCAGGTTCGTGACGTACGTCTGGTGGTGCTTACCGTAGTGGAACTCCAGCGTTTCCTTGGAGATGTGCGGAGCCAGCGCGTCCAGTTCGTAAGGCAGGGGGGGAAGAGTATGTGCCATGTGTTGGTTCCTTCTGTTGAGTGCACGATCAAGCCGTTCAATTGTATCGGCAACTAATGAGGATACCTTGTTAAACCCGTGCCTGCGCGGGGTTAACGGACACATGAGCTAATGACTTTGGCGTGTCTTGTTTTTGTAAACGCTACTCTTTCTCGTATCGCAATTCCCGACCGCCGTCCGACTCGACCAGCGCGCCGTCTTTGTGCAGCGTGAACGTTTTGTGCAGCGGCGTTCCCGCAGCGGATTCGGGCACCGTGACATCCACGCGGATAGCCCGCGTGGCGGCATCGATCTTGCTGACGTCCACCTCGTGCCAACGCGCGCCCGAAGGCAGCGGCACGAATACAGCCAAGGCCTTCAAGGCCCCTGGCGCGATCGGCGCGCTGACACCATCCAAGCCTTCCGACTGGCGCGGACCGCCGCCAAAGTCTTCGTCGGCCGAGGACATTGCCACATCGATCTTCACGGGGCGGTCGCGGTAGTAGACGCGCACCGTCAACTGGCCGGGCTCGGCCGGCCGCGTATCGGCGCGCACGCCAGCGATCGCGGTGAACGGCGCGATCGGCGGCGTATCCAGGAATACCTTCCGGCCATCGCTGCGCCAGGTGCCGCGAGCCACGATATCGACCGCGCCATACGTCATCATGTAATCAAAACGGCCATCTTCCGACAACAGGATTTCACTGCCCACTTCCCGCATGCCGCGCAGCCAGTAGTGCCCGGGCAGGCCGGCGGCGGCTTTGCTGGACGCCTTGGCGCCGCCGCGCTTGTCGGGCACGGCTGGCGTGGCGGTGTCGTCAAAGCGCGCGCCATAGCGCTCCAGCAACGCCCGCATGCCAGGTTGTCCAGTTTCCCTCGCAACCCCGGCCGGCGTTCGGCCCGCGGCATCCGCCGAATCCGGACGAGCACCCGCCGACAGCAACGCATCGGCCAGATCCCGGCGACCTAGCTGTATCGCCACGTTCAACGGCGTATCGCCATCGTCCTGCGGCGCATCCAGATCCGCGCCCGACGCCTTCAATTGCCGCAGCAACTGCACCACCGTCGCGTGGCGCGCTACGATCAATTGGCGGTCGTGCAGCAACTGCGACACGATGCGTTGCGGCAACGGCGCGGCGTCGCGCGCGCACGCATTCGGCGTGCCGGTGAAACCTGCTGCTTGCAGTTGGGCGAAGTATCCCGGCTTGTCCAACAGGTTGAATTCGCCGCCCTCGGGCAAGCAGGCATCCGCCACGGCTTGGCCCGTGGCCTGACTGATTCGCCGGACTAGCGCCATATCGCCCGAGGCCACGGCGGCGTTCAACAAGGCATACGGCGCCGGCGCGCGCGGCAACCGTGGATCGTCCAGCCTGGCGCCCGCGCGCAGCAAACGATCCAGCATCGCGGTGTCCTGCCTGCCGATCAGCCAATACAAGGCGCTTTCACCGTCGGCCGCAAGCCCTGCGGGGTCTGCTCCCTTGGCCAGCAGCGCATCGACGACCGGCGCCTGACCCGACGTTACGGCCAGCAACAGCGGCGGCTCGGCGCGGCCGCGCGCCTCGCCAGCGGCGTCCGTCTTGCCAGCCTGTCCGGCCTTGGAATCAACCGGCACGCCGGCCTCGATCAACATCAAGGCCAATGCCCCGTCGCGGTTTTCCAACGCCTGCCGGATCGCGCCCGCCCCCAACGTCTTCAAGTCGAACCCGGCATCGGCGAATTGCCGCAGCGTTGCCGCGTCACCTGCTTGCACCGCGACGTCGACCGCCGACTTCGCGTCGTAGCCTTCGCGCTTGGCCATGGGATCCGCGCCTGCCGCCAGCAGCATCGTCACGGCGGCGGTCTGGCGAGCCTGAACCGCATCGGCCAGCGGCGTATTGCCGTATTGCTCCTGCGGATCGCCGTTGACCGGCGCGCCCAGCGCCAATAAGCGTTGCAGCGTCCGCACGTCTCCGCGCAGCGCGGCAAGGTTCATGATGGGCCGCATCGTCGTTTCCAGTTTGCCAAAAATCAGGTCCCTCGACCCGGTCTGCGGGCCGCTCTGCGCGAACGGCATGCCGGCGCGCAGCAATTGCGTCGCAATTTCGGGGTGGCCGCCTTCCACGGCGGCTTGCGCCGCATCCAGCCACACGTCGCGCTCGCCGCTCTGGCCGTAACCCGTTGCGGGAATATGGCGCGGGCCCAGCGCCATCAGCACCGGCACGGCGCCGCTGTTGCCCAGATAGCCCGCCAGCGCCAACGCGGTCAGGCCGTCTTCGTATGCCGGCTTGGTGCCCGTGGCAGCCAGCGCGCGCAACGGCTCCGCGCCCTCGGTCATTTCCACCATGGGGCCCCAGGCCAGGTAATCCGCGACGTCGGGCTCGACACCCGCATAGGGCTTGGCCGCGCCCGCCTTGAACAAGGCCAGCACCATCTGCGTCATGGACGCGCGATCCACCAGGCGAGGCAGATAAGTCATCCGCACCGCGAACTCGAAATCGCGGTTCAGCAGGAACTCCAGCGGCGTGCGGTTTTCGTCCCCGTGCTGATCCGGCTTGGCGCCCGCCGCCAACAGCAGGTCCATGATGGCGGGCGTGCCGTACAGCAGGGCCAGGTGCAACGGCGGACGGCGCGACGAGTAGGTCACGTCATCCAGCGCCGGCTTCGTCGCCAGCAACGCAGCCAGCATGCGGATGCGGGCCGGCAGGATCGCCTGGTGAGCCTTGCGGATGCGCGCGGCGTCTTCCGCCGTAATGCTCCAGTAGACGTCCGGGGCACGCAATGCGCGGGGCGGCATCAGCAACGCATGCAGCAACGGCACGCCGTCCAAAGCGTAGTCGCCCGGGCGGTCCACCTGAGCCAGGGCCGCCAGGAATGCTGTCTCGTCGCTGGCGCCAACCGCGGAGAAAAGCGCTGCGGTCGGCGGCGTATCGGCGTCTTTGTATTCCCGATAAGGCGAATCGCAATCGCAGGCATTGGGCGCCTGGCGTACCGCCTTTTCCGCTGGACTGGGTTCGACCCGCGTCGGGTCGGCCTTCACGCCTTCCGATTCCACGGCCGCCACGGCTGGCGCGGTCTGCGCCACCGCCACATGCCCCGACGCGATCGCCATTCCGGCCAGCACGCCCGCCATCCAGTCCACGCTTTTGTAGTGCCGCATTGCCTCGCCTTGGGTTGCATCACCTGGGATTGCGGCGAAGGAGTCCGCACCGCCCTCCTTCCTGGCCGGGCGGCCGGATCGCCGGCCGGCATTCACGTCAGTTGACGTCGCGCGTCTTGCGGGTTTGCAGGACGGCGACCTGGGCGCCGCCTTGCGCAAAGCTCAGGTCCAATGGCTGTCCGGCCGCCAAAGCCGCCGCGTCGCGCACGATACGGCCGTCGGCGTCGCGGGCGATGGCATAGCCGCGCGACAACGTGTTGCCCGGGTCCAGCGCCCGCAATTGCGCCGTGGCCGCAGCCACTCGGTTGCGGTTCTGGACCAGCAGACGCGCATGCGCCTGGCCCAGTTGACGCATGGCCCCTGCCAGACGGTCGGCGGCGCGGCCGGTATCGGGCACGCGGTGCGTCAAGCGCTGGGCCAGCAGGTTGACCCGCGCGGCGCGCCTGCCTTGCGGACCGGACCAGGCCGAGGCCAGGCGGAAGCGCAAGCTGTTCAAACGTTCCCGCTGATGTTCCAGGCGCTGCGCCGGCGACACCAACTGGCCCGCCGCGCGGTCCAGGCGTTGGGCGGCGCGTTCCAGGCGGCGCTGCTGGCCGCGCGCCATCGCCTGGGCGGTCTGCATGACGCGGCCCAACAATTCGGAACGGGGGACGCAAGCCAGTTCGGCGGCTGCGGTGGGGGTCGGCGCGCGCACGTCGGCCACGAAGTCCACGATGGTGAAGTCGGTCTCGTGCCCGACGCCGCTGATCACGGGAATCTCGCTGACCGCGACCTGACGCGCCAGATCTTCGTCGTTGAAGCTCCAAAGGTCTTCGATACTGCCCCCGCCGCGCACCAGCAGCAGGGTATCGACCTCGGCGCGCTCGTTAGCAATGCGGACCTGGGCCGCCAGCCGGCTGGCGGCATCGGCGCCCTGAACCGGGGCCGGATAGATGATGACGGGCACCTGCGGCGCGCGCCGGGCAAGCGCTGACAAGACGTCCCGCAGGGCCGCCGCGTGCAACGAGGTCACCACGCCGATGGCGCGCGGCAAACGGACCGGATCGCGCTTGCGGGCGGGGTCGAACAGCCCTTCGGAGGCCAATTGCTCTTTCAGGCGCAGAAACGCTTCATATAGGTTGCCCAGCCCGGCCCGGCGCATCGCGTCAGCCTGCAACTGGTAGTCGCCGCGGGGCTCGTATAGGGAAACCCGGGCCCGGATTTCGACCTGGTCCCCCGCCCGGGGCACGAAGCCTACAGCGCTGGCGCGGCTGCGGAACATGACAGCACGCACCGAGGCCCGGCTGTCCTTGAGCGTGAAGTACCAATGCCCGGAAGCCGCCGCGGTGAAGTTGGAAATCTCTCCGCGAACCCATATCGCCGGAATGCTGCGCTCCAACAACTGCCCTACTGCTTGGTTCAGCTGGGCAACTGTCAGGATATCCCGCGTAAATACGTTGTTTGTGACTGCAAGTTCAATTGTCATAAGGCTTTCCGATGCGTACCTGTCCACAGGGCATACGTAGCGGGGCGCAATGATACCGCGTCCACCATTTTTTGCAGCAACGGCCCAGACAGCCAGCAATCTCCGTGCAATCCGTTGATTTATATGAGATTTTTACACAAGCGCCGCTGCGCTAATTTGAAGCAAACAAGCGCAAGCCCTGTGCCCACAAGCCTTCCGGCAGAGTTTTGCACAGAATTATCCACAATTTCTGTGGATAATTCCGGGGTCAACCCGCCTTGCCACAACCCCGCCGCACCGTTACAGTTTCGGCTTGATCAGATGCCGATGCGCACCATCCCGCGCGCCTTGGCTTCCCCCGGGAGTTGAACGCTTTGCTTTCCATTTTGCGCGAGGCCGGCTGGCCTATCTGGCCCTTGCTGGCGACATCCGTGCTGGGTCTGGCGCTGATTTTCGAGCGCTTTCTCTCCCTGCGCCGCAGCCTGATCCTGCCCCGCGGCCTGAACGAGCAAGTGGCCGACATGCTGCGCAATCACCAGGACACCCCCGAAGCGATCAATCGGCTTGAACGCAACTCGCCGCTGGGCCGCGTGCTGGCAGAAGTGATGCGGCACCGTCACCTGCCGCGCGAAGAACTGCGCAACGTGGTCGAAGACGCCGGCCGCGCGGTCGCCCATGACCTCAGCCGCTACATTCCCGCTATCGGCACCATCGCCGTCGTAGCCCCCCTGATGGGCCTGTTCGGCACCGTGGTCGGCATGATCGAGATTTTCGGTTCCTACACGCCTGGCGGCGGCGACCCGGCGCAATTGGCGCGCGGCATCTCGATCGCGCTGTACAACACCGGTTTCGGCATCCTGATCGCCATTCCCGCCATGATCGCGCACCGCTACCTGCGCAGCCGCGTCGACGGCTACCTGAGTTCCATGGAGCAGTCCGCGTCGCGCCTGGTTCGCGCGGTGTCCTCGGCGCCGGCCCCTCGCGAGGGCCGTTCATGAATTTCCGAGGCTCCCGGGGCGACCGCGATGAGCTGGACATCAACCTGATTCCGCTCATCGACGTCCTGCTGGTCATTTTGATTTTCCTGGCGGCCACCACGTCGTTTGCACGTTTCACGCAGCTGAAGGTGACGTTGCCCCAGGCCTCGTCCGAACAAGACACGCCGCCGGCGCTGGAAGTCGCCGTCAGCCAGGACGGGCGCTACGCCCTGAACGGCACCCTGATCGACGTTTCCACGCCGCCTGAAATCGCGGACGCCCTGCGTCAGGCCGCGGCCGGCAAACCCGAACCCCTCGTCGTCATCAACGCCGACGCCCAAGCCACCCACCAATCCGTGATCAACATCATGGAGGCCGCCCGGCTGGCCGGCATCGGCCGCGTCAACTTCGCCGCCCAAACCTCCCGGTGACCACAACGCGCCCTTCTGCGTCGCTGCTGGCTCGCCAGTGGCAGCATGGCGGTTGGCTTTCGAGCCTGCTGCTGCCCCTGTCCGCGCTGACCGCGTGGGCGGTGGCGCGCAAGCGCAGGCAATACCTGGATGGCTCCCGGCCCGCTTACCGCGCCCCCGTGCCGGTGGTGGTGATCGGCAATGTCTACGTGGGCGGCACGGGCAAGACGCCAATGGTGATCGCCACGGTCGAAGGCCTGCGCGCGCGCGGCTACACGCCGGGCGTGGTCAGCCGCGGTTACGGCGTGAAAATCGGCCCGGCCGCGCGCGTCGGAACCGGTGCGCTTGAGGCCGCCCGGTACGGCGACGAACCCGCCCTGATCGCTCGCGCCACCGGCGCCCCCGTTTCGGTGCACCCGAAACGCGCCCTGGCAGCCCAGGCCTTGCTGCAGTCCCACCCCGAGGTGGACGTGATTGTGTCCGACGACGGCCTGCAGCACCTGGCGCTGGCGCGCGACATCGAAATCGTGGTGCAAGATGAACGCGGCGTGGGCAATGGCCGCCTGCTGCCCGCCGGCCCCTTGCGGGAACCTGCCAGCCGCCTGCACGACGTGGACGCGGTGGTCACCAATATCGGCACGCCCGACGGCCGCCCGCCCGCCATTGGCGCCGCACGCCCACGCCAGGTGCGGATGTGGCTCGAGCCGGGAGCCGCGCGCCAGATCGAAGGCGGCGCCACGCGCCCGCTGTCCGCCTATGCCGGGCAGCCCCGCATCGCTGCCGCGGCCGGCATCGGCAACCCCGAACGGTTTTTCACCACATTGCGCGCCGCCGGCATCACGCTGGCCGCGACGCTTCCCCTGCCCGACCACCACGACTACGCCGATTCGCCCTTCCGGGCGATGACGGCCGACGCGATCCTCGTCACGTCAAAGGACGCGATCAAGTGCTCCGCCTTGCGCGACACCCGCTTGTGGGAGGTCCCGGTGCAAGCCGCGTTCTCGGACCCGCAACTGTTCGATTGGCTGGCCGAGGCCCTGCGCCAGCGTGCCCCCGGCTAGAAGACGGTGGGCGCCCGGGCGGACCCCCCCGTGCCCGTGCCCAAAACTGTTTTAGAATCGTGGTCATGGAATCCCGACTTCTCGACATCCTCGTCTGCCCCCTGTGCAAGGGCCGCCTAGAACACGACCGGCAACAAGCCGAACTGGTCTGCCGCGCCGACCGCCTGGCCTTTCCGCTGCGCGACGGCATCCCCGTCATGCTGGAGTCGGAAGCCCGCGCGCTGGACGACACCCCCACCGCCACCTGACGCGCCCCACCGTGAGCTTCATCGCCCTGATTCCGGCGCGGACCGCCTCGACCCGCCTGCCCGACAAACCGCTTGCCGACATCGCCGGCAAGCCGATGGTCGTGCGCACGGCCGAACGTGCCGCCCAGTCGGGCGCGTCGCAGCTCTACATCGCAACAGACGACGTCCGCGTCCAGGCTGCCGCGCGCGAACACGGCCTGATTGCCCTGATGACGCGCGGCGACCACCTCACCGGCACCGACCGCCTGGCGGAAGCGGTGGATCAGCTGGGCCTGCCCGACGACGCCATTGTCGTGAACGTCCAGGGCGACGAACCGCTGATCGAACCCGAACTCATTGACGCCGTCGCGGCCAAGCTGCAAGCCAACCCCGACACGGACATCGCCACCTGCGCCTGCCCGCTGGCCGACGCCGAAGCGCTGTTCAACCCAAGTGTCGTCAAGCTGGTCTGCGCCGCCAACGACCGCGCGCTGTATTTTTCGCGCGCGCCCATTCCCTGGGCCCGCGATGCGCTGGCCACGGGCGAACGCGTGCTGGCCGAAGGGCTGCCCGCTTGGCACCACATCGGCCTGTACGCCTATCGCGTGTCCTTCCTGCGCCGCTTCCCGACCCTGCCGCAAGGCGTGCTGGAACGGTTCGAGTCGCTGGAACAGCTACGCGCCATGGAACATGGCCACAACATCGTCGTACACCGGGCATTCAGCCCTCCTGCCGCAGGGGTAGACACCCCGGCGGACCTGGAGCGCGTCCGGTTGGTCTACAGCAAACAGATATAAGGGTTATTTCCCATGGCGCAGCCCCGCATTGGCTGCTGCGTTGCGGCATAATCCCCCGGATCACAAAAAATAAACCCCATCAGGAGCACTCATGCGTCTTATCTTGCTCGGACCTCCCGGCGCCGGCAAAGGCACCCAGGCCGCGTTTCTCACCCAGCACTTCGGCATCCCCCAGATCTCCACCGGCGACATGCTGCGAGCCGCGGTGAAGGCGGGCACGCCGTTGGGTATTGAAGCCAAAAAGGTCATGGATGCCGGCGGTCTGGTTTCCGACGAGATCATCATCGGCCTGGTCCAGGACCGCCTGAAGCAGCCCGACTGCGCCAGCGGCTACCTGTTCGACGGCTTCCCCCGCACCATCCCGCAAGCCGACGCGCTGAAAAGCGCCGGCGTCAAGCTGGACTACGTGGTGGAAATCGAAGTCCCCGAAGAAGACATCATCGAACGCATGAGCGGCCGCCGCGTGCACCAGCCCAGCGGCCGCAGCTACCACGTGCGCTTCAATCCGCCCAAAGTGGAAGGCCGCGACGACATCACCGGCGAAGAACTGATCCAGCGCGACGATGATCGCGAAGAGACCGTTCGCCACCGCCTGTCCGTGTACCGCGAACAGACGCGCCCCCTCGTCGACTACTACTCGACCTGGGCGCAGCAAAACGCCGCCGAAGCCCCGAAGTACCGCAAGATCTCGGGCGTGGGCGCCGTCGACGAAATCAAGTCGCGCCTCTTCGAGGCCGTCAAGAGCTGATTGGCGCCTTGATGGCTTGCAGGCCTTCGGCGCCGGCTGGACGCAACGCGTTCCGGCACCGGCCCGAAGGCCTTGTCACATTCGGCGCCCGCCGCGCCGCATTCATCCCCTTGAACTGATCTGGTGGTAGAGACATGGAAATCGCAAGCAAGGTATTCATCGTTACGGGCGGCGCATCCGGCCTGGGTGCAGGCACCGTGCGCATGCTGGTGGAAAATGGCGCCAAGGTCGTCATCGCCGACGTCCAGGACGAGCCGGGCCAGGCCTTGGCCAAGGAACTCGGCCAGCGCTACGTCCATTGCGACGTGACGCAAGAAGCCGACGGCAAGAGCGCCGTGGCCGCCGCCCTTGAACTGGGCGCCCTGTTTGGGCTGGTGAACTGCGCGGGCGTCGCGCCCGCCGCCAAGATCGTCGGCAAGAACGGCGCGCATCCGCTGGACCTGTTCCAGAAAGTCGTATCGATCAACCTGATCGGCAGCTTCAACATGATGCGCCTGGCCGCCGAAGCCATGAGCGCCAACACGCCCGAACCCACGGGCGAGCGCGGCGTGATGATCAACACGGCATCGGTCGCTGCGTTCGACGGCCAGATCGGCCAGGCGGCCTATGCCGCGTCCAAGGCCGGCGTGGCCGGCATGACTCTGCCGATCGCCCGCGACCTGGCCAAGACCGGCATCCGCTGCATGACCATCGCCCCGGGGATCTTCGGCACGCCGATGATTTTCGGCATGCCCCAGGAAGTGCAGGATTCGCTGGCCGCCAGCATCCCCTTCCCCGCCCGCCTGGGCCGCCCGGAAGACTACGCCAAACTGGTCTACAGCATCGTCACGAACGATATGCTGAATGGCGAGACCATCCGCCTGGACGGCGCCATCCGCATGCCGCCGAAGTGATGCCCCCACGCCGCGCATGCTTCGCACGCTTGCTGCCCCCCGGGGGGGCGCTTTTCCCCTTGGGGCGGCCCGGCGGGGAAAAGGCATTTTTGTTTGAAGTGGTGTGTGGCGGGGCATGGTCCCTTTCAACGGGCATTGTGTTTGTGGGGCCAGTTGGCCCCTTTTTTACGTAGTCCATCCATGAGCCTGTTCCGTTCGGCGGCCACTGTCAGCAGCTTCACGCTGCTGTCCCGCATTTCCGGCCTGATCCGCGACATCCTGGTTGCCCGCGCCTTTGGCGCCGGCCCCATCACCGACGCCTTCTGGGTCGCGTTCCGCATTCCCAATCTGTTGCGGCGGTTGTTCGCCGAAGGCGCTTTCGCCCAGGCCTTCGTGCCCATTTTGGGCAGCGCGCGCAACAATCGTTCCGAAGAAGAGGTGCGCACGCTGTTGGACCGCGTGGCCCTGCTGTTGACGGCCACATTGATGCTGATCACGCTGATCGGCATCGTGGCCGCCCCCTGGGTCGTGTCCGCCATGGCCAGCGGCCTGCGTGGCGCCGCCCGCGATACCGAATTTGGCGCCGCCGTCTGGATGACGCGGGTGATGTTTCCCTACATCTTCTGCATGTCGCTAATCGCCTTCGCCTCGGGCGTGCTGAACACCTGGCGCCGTTTCGCCGTGCCGGCGTTCACGCCGGTGCTGCTGAACCTGGCCATGATCGGCGCCTGCATCTGGCTGGCGCCCCGCATGGACGTCCCCGTTTACGCGTTGGCCATCGGCGTCATGATCGGCGGCGTGGCGCAGCTGGCGGTGCAATGGGTCGCCCTGTCGCGGCTGGGCCTGACACCGCGCTTCTCGCTCCGCTTTCGCGAGGCGTGGGCCGATCCCACCGTCCAGCGCATTCTCAAGCAGATGGCCCCTGCCACGCTTGGTGTGTCGGTCGCGCAGATTTCCCTGCTGATCAACACCAACATCGCCACCTGGCTGACACCGGGCAGCGTGACCTGGCTGTCATTCGCCGACCGCCTGATGGAGTTCCCCACCGCGCTGCTGGGCGTTGCCTTGGGCACGGTGCTGCTGCCCAGCCTGTCGGCCGCCCACGCGCGAGACGACCACGGCGGCTATAGCGCCCTGCTGGACTGGGGCCTGCGACTGGTCCTGCTGCTGGGCCTGCCCGCCGCCGTGGGCATGGCGCTGCTGTCGGACGGCTTGGTCGCCACGCTGTTTCACTACGGCGCCTTCGCTGCCCAGGACGTGCTGCAGACCCGCCTGGCCGTGATTTCCTATTCCGTTGGGCTGATCGGCCTGCTGTCGGTGAAGATCCTGGCACCCGGCTTTTACGCCAAGCAGGACATCCGGACGCCGGTCAAGATCGCCATCGGCGTGCTGGTTTTGACGCAGTTGATGAACGTGGCGCTGGTGCCGCTCATGGCCCATGCCGGCCTGGCCCTGGCCATTGGGCTGGGTGCCTGCCTGAACGCGCTGGCGCTGCTGATCGGCCTGCGACGCCGTGGCATGTATCAGCCGGCCCCCGGCTGGGCGGTGTTTGTGCTGCGTCTGATCCCGGCGCTGGCCGCGCTGTCGGCGCTGCTTTGGTACGCGGACGGGCGGATCGACTGGATCGCCATGCAGGCCCATGCGGGCCTGCGGGCGGCATGGCTGGGCGGTGTTCTGGCTGCCAGCGGGCTGGTCTACTTCGGAACGTTGTTACTCTTTGGCTTCCGCCTTAAGGACTTTGGACGACGCCCCACCCGATAAATTCAGGCCTTCGGGCACCCTCCCCATCAAAAAGCCGGCTTCCGCCGGCTTTTTTGCCGTAGATTCGTCAAGAATTGACAATCAGGCCGTAATCTTTGGTAAAAAACCTTTATTATTTACAAATTGCCATCGAAAGGATCCCCGCCAGCACCACATGCGGGATGATGAAGTGAAGTACGCCCAAGGACAACCCATGGCGGACCAAGTGATCAATTGGTTGCTGCTGCTGCGGTCCGGCAAAGCGACTGCGCAGGACTACAACGACTTCCTGGCGTGGCGGGCGGCCGATCCCGTCCATGAAAATGCCTGGCAGCAACTGACAGGCACGCTTTCAGGATCGTCGTTCGGCCGGCTTGGCGATGCCTACCCTGCCGGGTACGCCGCCGGATCGTCCGCGCAGCCCCTGATCCCTCCGCCCCCGGCCATCATGCCGGCCCGCCGCCGCTTTTTGACCGGCGCGCTGGCGCTCGCCAGTACCGGCGCTTGCGCTGCCTATGTCGGCAATGCCTTCTACCCCCTGAATAATGTCGCGGCGGATGCCGCCACGGCCACGGGCGAGCGGCGCCGGTATGTGCTGTCGGACGGCAGCCAGTTGCTGCTGGATGCGCGCAGCCGCGTCAATCTGGACTTCACGCCCGCGTACCGCCAAGTCCGACTGCTGGATGGCGCCGTGACGGTCTCCGTCGCGCCCGACGCGCGCCGCCCGTTCCTGGTGCAGACCGCCGAAGGCACCGTGCGCGCCCTGGGCACCCGTTACATGGTGCGCCAACAGGCGCAGCGCACCGTCGTCGTGGTGCACGAACATGAAGTCGAAGTGGAAACCATGTCGGGCGCGCACGGTACCGTGCGCGCCGGCACCGGCGCCCGTTTTGATGCGTCCCGAATGGATACGCCTCGCGCCGAACTCATGGCGGAAGCCGCCTGGGAATCCGGCTGGGTCGATGCCCGCGGCCGACCGCTGGCCGAGGTGATCGCGGCGCTGCGGCCTTACCGCACCGGCACGCTGCGCCTTTCGATGGCCGCCGGCGGTTTGCCCGTGTCGGGCCATTTCCCGCTGGACGACACCAATGCCGCGCTCGACACGCTTGAAGACATGATGCCGATCAGCGTGCGGCGCTTTACGCCGTGGTTCGTGTCAATCAACGTCGCCGCCTGACAACGCCATGCCCCAGGCCTGTGCCTGCGGCCCGCTTCGTTGTATACTCAGTACCGTGTTTTTATCCAGTAGGCGCCGCGGGTTTTTCCTCAAGGCTTTTTGAGGACCATCCGCCAGGGTTGTCCAGCTAAGAGTGCTCCAGCTTGGAATATTTTCCAGCGACGGGTTCTCCGGCCCAGGAACCTTAACCCTTAGCGCCCCCCGCCCGGTTGACGGGCGCTTCATCGACAGATCAAACATTAAAAGCTTGCAATCCCGCAGGGACTTGCTACAATGTTCGACTTTGCCGAATTCAACTTATATAGCAACATGGCCAATACCGCCCAAGCCCGCAAGCGCGCTCGCCAATCCGTTGAGCGCAACAAGCACAATTCCAGCCTGCGCTCGATGCTGCGCACCGCCATCAAGCGCGTTCGCCAATCCATCGCCGCTGGCGACAAGGCTTCGGCTGGCGAAGTGTTCCAGAAGGCCTCGAGCGTGATCGATCGCGTGGCTGACAAGAACATCATCCACAAGAACAAGGCCGCTCGCCACAAGAGCCGCCTGGCTGCCGCTATCAAGGCGCTGGCCTAAGATTCTGCCGCCCCTGCTTTTTGGGGCGTCATGAATACGGCAAATGAAGAAGGATGCCCCAGGGCATCCTTTTTTGTTGCCTGCTCGAAACACGACCAAGACAGTAGACCGTCGGCGTCAAAGCCTCCGGCCTACGCGGCGCCTTGCGCCATGCCAGATGCCAACCGGCCCTTGATGGCGTCGGCCGCCGCGGCCAATGACGCCATGAACGCGTCCACCAGCGGATTCGCGGGGCGATGTTCGGGAAAGACCACGTTGACGCGGAACGGGAACGACCGCCGCAACGGACGGATCTGCAAGCCTCGGCCCGCGAAATCCAGCGCCGTCAGCGGATTCACGATCGCCAGGCCCAGGCCCTGACGCACGAACGTGCACACAGACACGGCGGTGGGCGTTTCCACAATGGACCGCCGCAGCACCCCTGCCTCGGCGAAGGCTTCGTCTATCTGGATCCGGTAGGGGTCGCTGGACGACAGGCTGACGAAGGCCTGCCCGTTGAAATCGGCCAACTCGATTTCCGGTTTAGCCAATAGCGCATGCCCGTCAGGCAGCACGCAGACTTCATCCACCTGCAACAGCAGTTGCACGCGCGTGCCGGCGGGCGCGGCGTCATGTTCGGTCAAGCCCAGGTCGTATCGCTGCGCGGTCAGCCATTCCTCCAGAAACGGCGACTCCTGCGCCTCGAGCGACAGGCTGACGCCGGGATGCCGGTCATGAAAGCGCCGAAACGCGTCCGGCAGGATGGAATGCGAAAACGCCGGCAAGGCGATCACCGACAACTGCCCGCCCCGGAACGCGCGCAGCCGGGCGGCGGCCGACGCCACGCGCTCCAGACCGGCATAGGACTGCCGGATCTCATCGTAGAGCGCCAGCGCCGGCATGGTGGGGCGCAGCCGCCCATGCACGCGCTCGAACAGCGCAAAGCCGATGCCCTGCTCCATGCGCGCAAGCTCACGGCTGACGGTGGGCTGCGAGGTGCTTAAGAGCTCGGCCGCCCGGGTCACGCTACCGGCGATCATCACCGAGCGGAACACTTCGATATGCCGATGCGTCAGCATCCGCCACCCCATATCAAGAATGAATGGATCTTCTAAAGATAAGCATTTTACTGGATGCTCACGACCGGGCATCATGCCGCCTGGTTTCAATCCCCAATCAAGGTCCGTCCGTCATGGCATTCGATCCGCGCCAACTCACCCAACTCGCCACCCAGCACGGCACGCCGCTGTGGGTGTACGACGCCGCCGTCATCCGCGAACGCATCTCGCAACTGCGACGCTTCGACACCATCCGCTACGCGCAGAAGGCCTGCTCCAACCTGCACATCCTGCGTCTGATGCGCGAAGAAGGCGCCGTGGTCGACGCCGTATCGCTGGGCGAGATCGAACGCAGCCTGGCCGCGGGATTCGATCCCAAGGGCGAACCCGAAGGCATGGTCTTCACCGCCGATCTGATCGACCACGCCACGCTGGCCACCGTGCTCCGCCACGGGATCACCGTCAATGCCGGGTCGCTGGATATGCTGGAACGCGTGGGCCAGGCTTCGCGCGGGCACCGCGTCTGGCTACGCATCAACCCCGGCTTTGGCCACGGCCACAGCAACAAGACCAATACCGGCGGTCCGCAAAGCAAACACGGCATCTGGATCGACGACGTGGCCGAAGCCGTCTCCATCGTGCGCCGTCATGGATTGAAGCTGGTCGGCATTCACATGCACATCGGCTCGGGCGTCGACTACGGCCACCTGTCCAGCGTCTGCGACGCCATGGTCGACGTGGTGCGCTCGCTGGACCACGATCTTGAAGCGATCTCGGCCGGCGGCGGCTTGTCCATCCCCTACCGCGACGGCGAGCCACGCATCGATTGCGACCACTATTTCGAGCAATGGGACGCCGCCCGCAAGCGCATCGAACAATTTCTGGGGCATCCGGTTCGGCTGGAAATCGAGCCCGGCCGTTTCCTGGTGGCCGAAGCCGGCGTGCTGGTGTCCGAAGTGCATTCGATCAATCGCCGCCCCGAGCGCGACTTCGCGCTGGTGGACGCCGGTTTCAACGACCTGATGCGCCCGGCCATGTACGGCAGCTATCACCGCATCTCGGTGCATGCGCCCGATGGCTCGGCGCCACAGGGCGTGGCCGAAACCCGCATCGCGGTCGCCGGCCCGCTGTGTGAATCGGGCGACGTGTTCACGCAGGATGAAGGTGGCGTGATGTCGGACCAGTTGCTGCCGCAGCCGCGTATCGGCGACTTCATGGTCTTCCACAACGCGGGCGCGTATGGCTCGTCGATGTCATCCAACTACAACAGCCGCCCGCTGGCGCCGGAAGTGTTGCTGGACCGGGGCGACGCCCGCCTGATCCGACGCCGCCAGACGGTCAACGAATTGTTGGCGCTGGAGCAATAAGCAAAAAGCCCCCCTCGGGGGGCAGCCAGCGCGCGAAGCGTGCGCGGCGTGGGGCGCCATTTTCGGCTTTTCCCCGAGAACGCGTCAGGTGGGAAACGCGTCGCGCAGCGCGAAGGTTGCCTGCTTGAACACGCCCAGGTCCGTGCCGACCGCCACGAAGTGCATGCCCATGTCCAGGTAACGGCGCGCGTCCGCGTGCACCGGCGCCAGGATACCCACGGCCTTGCCCTGCGCGGTCACGCGCTGATGCAGGTGGCGGATGGCCTCTTGCACTTCGGGATGGCCCGGGTTGCCAATATGGCCCAGCGCCGCGGCCAGGTCCGACGGCCCGATGAAGACGCCGTCCACACCCTCCACGGACGCGATCTCGTCGACCGCGTCGATGCCTGGCCGGCTTTCGATCTGCAGCAGCACGCAGATGTTGTCGTTGATGGTCTGCAGGTAATCAGGCACCGTGCCATAGCGGTTGCTGCGCTGCGCGCCGGCCACGCCGCGGATGCCTTGCGGCGGATAGCGGG
Source organism: Achromobacter marplatensis (assembly GCF_049060505.1). Taxonomy (GTDB): domain Bacteria; phylum Pseudomonadota; class Gammaproteobacteria; order Burkholderiales; family Burkholderiaceae_B; genus Achromobacter; species Achromobacter marplatensis_A. The sequence goes on along the minus strand of NZ_JBMGRB010000008.1, from coordinate 273,737 downwards.
TTGCGGCCACGGCCAGCCGCGCATCGGCTTCCGACTCGATGAACGGAATCAGCAGATTGTAGAAACCGATATCCAGCAGGCGCTTGATCTGCACGGGATCGTTCCACGACGGCCGGCCCACGGCGGCGCTGGCGCTGCCCTGCAGGGCTTGCAGCTGCTGCAGGAACATCGGTACCTCATTGGGCGAATGCTCGCCGTCCAGAAGCAGCCAGTCGAAATCCGCCAGCCCCACAAGCTCTGCCGTGATGTGGCTGGACATGCACATCCAGAAACCGATAAGCCGTTCGCGGGCCAGGATGCGTTGCCGGAAACGGTTGGGTAAGGGTGAGTTCATTGCCGCCTTCGTTTTGCAGAAAAGAAAAACAGGGATAACTGCCGGGCCGGGGCCCGGCGACACGCCGTTCAGTCCATGCGGGCGCCGGATGCCTTGGCCGCCTTGCCCCACTTCGTGATTTCGTTGTCGACGAATGCCGAGAACGATTTGGGGTCGTCTCCCACCACCACAAAGCCCACGCTTTCGAGCTTCTGCCGGATTTCCGGCGACGCCAGCGCCTTCACCGTCGCCTGGTTCAGGCGTTGGATCACGGCGGGCGGCGTCTTGGCGGGCGCCGACAAGCCAAACCACGACTCGGCCGAGAAGCCCGGATAGCCCGATTCGGCCACCGTGGGCGTGTCGGGATACGCGGGATTGCGCTTGGCGCTGGCGACGGCCAGCGCGCGCAGCTTGCCGGACGTGACTTGTGGCAACAACGTGTCCTGGTTCAGGAACATCACCGAGACGCGTCCGCCGATCATGTCGGTGATGGCCGCCGCACCCCCTTTGTATGGCACATGCACCAGATCGATCTTGGCGTCCTGCTTCAGCATCTCCATGGCCAGGTGGCCCGACGACCCGCTGCCCGAACTGGCGTGCGTGTACTTGCCCGGGTTCTCCCGCGCCAAGCGGATGAAGTCCGCAAACGTCTTGCCGGGAAACTCCATGTTGGCGACCAGCACATTGGGGCCCGTCGCCAACAGCGAGATGTGCGCGAAGTCGCTGTTGCGGTAGGGCATGTTCTGGTAGACGGCATAGCTGATGGCGTTGGACCCGACGCCGGACAGCAGCAAGGTGTAGCCGTCCGGTTCGGACTTGGCCACGACGTCGGACCCGATATTGCCGTTGGCGCCACCCTTGTTTTCGACGATGACGCTTTGGCCCAATTCCTTGGATAGCTCCGCCGCCAGCAGTCGGCCCACGGAATCCGTGCTGCCGCCGGCCGGAAACGGCACGACCAGCTTGACGGGTTTCGCGGGCCAGGCGCCAGCTTGCGCTGTGGCGGCCCCGGGCATCAGGGTCAGCGCCCCGGCCGCCGCAACGGCCAGGATGGCAAGGCGCCTGCGCGCCACGGGTGGGTTCTGTCGCATGGTTGTCTCCTCATGGTTTTTATCGCGTTATCGCCCGGTGTCCGGGTCTGTGCTTATCGCTCGCCGCGGCAGGCCGCAACAGCCGATTCAACTATCTTCCAGCAGATACGGCGTGCCAGCACGTTCGCAGATGCCGCGCAGGCGCTCGGCCAACGCGGCCGAAATCGGGATGCCCTGGCGCAGCCGGCGTGCGCGTTCGGCCGCTTCCGGTTCGCCAGCCACCAACACCGGTTCGTCCGCGTTGGCGGGCGGCGTGTCGTGCAGCGCGTCGATCATGTCGTCCATATCGGATTCGAACGAACCGGCGGCGCGGAACGCATCGGGGTTCAGCGCCAGGAAGAAATGCCCGACGTCGTCCGGCTCTCCGGGGCGGCGGGTCGGCGCGCGGCGGGCCGCGAAGGCACTGCCGCTGAGCGTTCCGCCCAGAATCTGCGCCATCATCGCCAGGCCGTAGCCCTTGTGGCTGCTCATCACGGCAGTGCCGCCCAATGGCGTCAGGCCGCCTTCGGGGTGCTTGAAGATGAACTGCATCGCGGCGTCGGCATCGGTGACCGCCCCGCCCTGCCCGTCGACCGCCCATCCCGGCGGCAGCGGCTTGTCCAGAAAGTCGTAGACCTTGACTTTGTTGGCCGCGACCGTGGTCGTCGCCATGTCCAGGACGAACGGTTCGTTATGGGCCGCGGGCGCGCCGAATGCGATGGGATTGGTGCCCAGCATGGGCATGGCGCCGCGCGTGGGCACCATGATGATGCCATTGGCGCTGCTGGTAACGAGGCCGACCACGCCGCGCTGCACCGCGATGCGCGCATACACGCCGGCCGCGCCGAAATGATGCGAATTGCAGACCGACACCGCGCCCACGCCATGTTCAAGGGCCTTATCGACCGCCAGGTGCATGGCCTGCGACGCCACCGGGTAGCCCAGCCCGCCCATGCCATCGATCAACGCGCTGGCCCCGCCGTCGCGCACGATCCGCGCCCGCGCGTCCAGGCGCAAAGAACCCGCGCGCAGTTTCTCCTCGTAAGACGGCAGCATCGAAATGCCATGCGAATCAATGCCCAGCAGGTCGGTCTGCGCCATCAGGCCGGCCGTGGTGTGCGCCAGATCTTCGTCCATACCCCAGGCTTGCAATACCTGCAGGATCTGTTCGCGGACCTGCTCGACCGGCACGGTCTTCGCTATTGTTCCATTCGCTTGCACTCGTTGCCTCCGTTGTTGTTGATGTCAGTCGCGCTCGCGGTCCACCAGCCGATGGCGCGCCTGCCCCAGATGGAACTGCATGGCGACGCGGGCGCGCTCGCTGTCCTGTTCGCGGATGGCGTCCAGGATGGTCGCGTGCTCGTCCACGACGCGTTGGGCGCGCTGCCGCGAACCGGTCCGCGTCAAGCTCAAGGTCAGCCGCATGAAACCGTTGATGGATTCGTGGATGCTCTCCAGCACCCCCAGATAGAAGTCGTTGCCGCTGGCTTCGGCGATGCTGGCGTGAAACGCCAAGTCGGCCTCGGGCGAGACCTGGCCGTGCGTCAGGCTGTCGGCGAACGCCGCGTGCGCATCGGCGATCTTCTTCAATTGTTCGTCCGTGCGGCGCAACGCGGCCAGCCGGGCCGCATCGCCTTCCAGCGCCACCCGCACCTCTTGCGCCCGTAGATAGGCGCTGACATTCTGCACGTCGTTGAAGGTCTTCAGACGTGGCGCGGGCTGATGGCTGACGAAGGTGCCCAGCCCCTGGTGCGCGGTGATCAGGCCATCGGCGCGCAAACGCAGCAACGCTTCGCGCACGACGGGCCGCGATACGCCAAAACGTTCCGAAATCTCGTTTTCAGAGGGCAGTTTGTCGCCGACATTCAAGCCGCCGGACACGATCTGTTCGAAAACCTGCCCGTAGACCTGATCCGCCAGCCGCACCCGGTGCCCGCGTTCAAGCGGGGGCGAACCCGGCGCCTCGGAATCGACGGGCGCCTGCGGCTCGGATGACGTTGATGCTTTGGATCGGGCCACGAAACCTCCTGAATACTTAGGCCTGCTCACCATTCCGTGAACAGCGCCCATCGTACCGCCAACAGGCGGTCCGACGGGAGGCGCGCGGCCGTGGCGTTCAAGGTCAGGCCGCCACGGCTTCCTTGTCCCATGCCGCCAATGCGCGCGCCACGGGCGCCACGCGTTCGCGTTCCGCGCTGGAAATGCCGGTCAGCAACGGCAGCATGGGACCCATGTCCGCCACGCCGGACAAGGTCACGGCGTCATGCAGCACGCGGATCGGGCTGATGCCGTCGCGGCAATCCTCCAGGCCCAGGTAGTGCTCGCGCACGGCCTCGGCGTCGTCGTAGCGGCCTTCACGCAGCAGATGAAGCAGGCGCATCGATCCGCGCGGCGCCACGCATACCGAGCCCGACGTGAAGCTCTTCAGCCCAAAGTCGCGGTAATGGACGATGGCCGGGCGTTCGCCGATGCCGCTGACGACCCAGCGCGCATCCACCGCCTGCAACAAGGACGACAGGTACGGATCTTTCAAGGGGTCGTCACGCACGACCGCGTACTTGAAAGCGACGATGCGGCCTTCCTCGATCAGGCGCGCGGCCGTCTCCGGCGCCAGATAATCCGCCGACTTGATGTAGACCACGGCCGGCTTGCCCAACGCGTCGGTGAAACGCCGCACGCCGTCCGCCAGCCCGGCGTCGGTGTACGGGAACGACATAGGCAGCAGCATCGCCGTGGGGAAGGCGCGCGAACGCAGGATCGCCGCCTGGTCCATCATCTTGCCGTAGTCGGGGCCGACCGACGGCAGTATCCACGTATCCGACCCTGCCAGGCCCGCCAGCATGTCAACGATGCGCGCGTATTCACTGACCGCCGCGTTATAGAAATTGGCGTTGCCGCCATACATCACGTTGCGCACGCCGCCGGCTTCCAGGTGGCCCAGCAACGCCTTGTTGGCGGCTTCGTTCAGGGAAAGGTCGTCGTGGCGGGCCAACGGCGGCACGGCGATGACCGAACGCTGCAAGTCCTGGGCGGATACCGGGGAAGTTTTCATGGACGGGGCTCCTGGCTGATCCAGTTGTTAGATGAGTAAGGTGAAAAAAGTATACTTGGTTGACAACCATAACCTCAATACCTATATTTGTTTTACAAGTAGAACGGCAGCAAAACGCAGGGTGCCGCGCGCGCCTTGCGGCTTCAAGCCCGGGCCACGCCCGGGTTGGAATTCCCCACAAACGATGCGCGGCCACGCGCACACCAAGGAGACACGTTCCATGCAAGCAGCTCCCCTGCGCAGCCGGCTGTTTACCGCCGCCATGCTGACGGCCACCGCCTTCCTGCTTCCGGCGGCCCCCGCGCTGGCCGACTACCCCGAACGCGACGTGAAGATCATCGTGCCTTTCCCCGCCGGCGGCACGGCGGACATTGCCGCGCGTGTCGTGGCGGCCGAATTGGGCAAGAGCTGGAACAAGTCCGTCGTGGTGGACAACAAGGCGGGCGCGGGCGGCAACGTCGGTTCGGCCGAGGCGGCGCGCGCGCCGGCCGACGGCTACACGTTGCTGATGGGCACCGTCAGCACGCATGCGATCAATCAGTCCGTCTACGCCAAGCTGCCCTATGACCCGGTCAGAGATTTCGTGCCCGTGACGCTCGTCATCCCGGTACCGAACATTCTTGAACTGAATCCCAAGTTCGCCGACAAGCACGGCATCCGCACCGTGGCGGATCTGATCAAGTACCTGAAGGCCAATCCCGACACCGTCAACATGGCGTCCACCGGCAACGGCACGTCCACCCACCTGTCGGGCGAACTGTTCCAGAGCATGACGGGCACGCGCATGACGCACGTGCCGTACAAGGGCAGCAGCCCCGCACTGACAGACGTGATGGGCGGCTCCGCCGACCTGATCTTCGACAACTTGCCGTCGTCCATGGGCTACATCAAGGGCGGCAAGCTGCGGCCGTTGGCGGTCACCACGACCGCGCGTTCGCCGGCGTTGCCCGATGTGCCGACGCTGGCCGAAGCCGGCGTGAAAGGGTACGAGGCCTCCAGCTGGTTCGGGTTGCTGGCGCCTGCGGGCACGCCGCCCGCCATCGTCGACAAGATCCAGCGCGACGTGGCGGCCGCGCTGCGGCAAGAGCCGGTGCGCGCGCAACTGCAGGCCCAGGGCGCCACGCCCTCGGGCAACACCCCAACGCAATTCAAACAGTTCATGGCGCAAGAGACCGTGAAGTGGGCGGAAGTCGTGAAAACATCCGGCGCCAAGGTCGACTGACCTGGCGCAGATCCAGGCCCGCGCGCAACGCGTGAGCGGCGGGCTTCCCAGCATCACGCGAACCAGGAGACACCATGAATAAACTGATCTGCGCCATTGCGGCGGGCGCCGCCCTGCTTGGCGGGCCGGCGGTCCAGGCCGCCGGCTACCCCGAAAAACCCATCACCATGATTGTTCCCTTCGTGCCGGGCGGCTCATCCGACATTACCGCACGCTCGGTCACGCCCGCGCTGTCGAAACTGCTGGGCCAGACCTTCGTGGTCGAGAACAAGCCGGGCGCCAACAGCGCCATCGGCGCGCAGGCCCTGGCTCGCAGCACGCCCGACGGCTACACCATGATGGTGGGTTCGATTGGCACGTTCGCCATCAACGAAGCGCTTTACAAGAACCTGTCGTATAACCCCAGCAAGGATTTTGAATACCTGACGCAGGCGGTGCGCAATCCCAACGTGCTGGTCGCCGCCACCTCCTTTCCCGCCGGCACCGTCGCCGAACTGGTCGACTATGCGAAGAAGCATCCCGGCAGCGTCTCCTACGCGTCGTCGGGCACGGGCTCGTCCGACCACCTGTCCGCCGTGCTGTTCCGCCAGCGCACGGGCAGCACGGGCGTGGATGTCCCCTACAAAGGAGGCGGCGCGGCCATCGCGGACTTGATCGGCGGACAGGTCAATGTGTCGTTCCAGAACCTGGGCGCGGTGCAGAATCACATCAAGGCCGGCAAGCTGAAGGCCCTGGCCATCACCGGCGATGCGCGCGCGCCCGACTTGCCCGACGTGCCCACGCTGAGCGAGGCCGGTATCAAGGACATGGTGGTGTACTCCTGGCAAGGCTTCGCCGTGCCCAAGGGCACCCCGCCGGCGGTCGTGCAGCAACTGTCGAAGGCGCTGCAGACCGCGTTGCGCGACCCGAAAACCCAGCAGACCCTGCAAGGCCTGGGCTTCGAAGTCGTCGCGAATACGCCGCAGCAGTTCACGGCATTCCAGCAAGGCGAGGTCAAGCGCTGGAAGGACGTCATCCAGAAGGCCAACATCCAGCTGGAATAACCGTATGAAAGCAAAATAGGGAACACGCGAGGGGGTGCCTGCGGGCATCCCCTCAGCAATTTTCAAAGCCGAATCAAGTAGCATGACCATTTTCGCCACCCACCCGTACGACAACATGACCACTAAGCATCGCATCATCCAGGTCGGCTCGCTGGCCGGCTCCCCCTCCGCCAACAAGCACCTCGCCGACCGGTACGACGTTGTCGAGCTATGGAAATTCCCCGACCGCCAGGCCGCGTTGGCCGAGCACGGCAAAGGCATCACGGCGGTCGTCACGTCGGCAAACTTCGGCGCCAACGCCGAACTCATCAACGCGCTGCCGGACCTGAAAGCCATCTGCAGCTGGGGCGTGGGCTACGAGACCATCGACGTGGACGCCGCCCGAAAGCGCAGCGTGCAGGTCAGCAATACACCAGACGTGTTGACGGACTGCGTGGCGGATCTGGCCTGGGGCCTCTTGATCGCCGGCGCCCGTCGCATGGGCCAGGGCGAACGATTCGTGCGCGCCGGCCAGTGGGGCCAAGTGCACGGCAGCATCCCGCTGGGCCAACGCGTCAGCGGTAAGAAGCTGGGCATCGTGGGCCTGGGTCGGATCGGTGAAGCGATCGCCAAGCGCGGCATCGGATTCGACATGCAGGTGCGTTATCACAACCGCCGCAAGCGCGACGACATCGCCTACGGCTACGAGGCCTCGCTGGTCGATCTGGCCAAGTGGGCGGACTTCCTGATCGTGGCCACGGTGGGCGGCCCCAGCACGCGCCATCTGGTGAACCAGCCGGTACTGGAAGCGCTGGGTCCCAAGGGCATCATCGTCAACATCGCGCGCGGGCCGGTCATCGACGAGACCGCCCTGGTAGCCGCATTGGAATCCGGCAAGCTGGGCTGCGCCGCGCTGGACGTGTTCGAACATGAGCCCAAGGTGCCGGAGGCCTTGGCCCAGAGCGACAACGCCGTCGTGCTGCCGCACATCGGCAGCGCCACGCTGGAGACGCGCCTTGCGATGGAAAACCTGATGCTGGAAAACCTTCAGGCCTACTTCGACACCGGCCGCGTGATCACCCCGGTGGAATAAAGCGCCTTGCGCCACGGTAGAAACGAAAAAGCCTCTCGGTGCCCATACCGAGAGGCTTTCGACTTTCCGGTCCCGCGGAGCCGGCAGTCTTTCTGCAAAGGAACTACTTTTCGGGCTTTACAGCCCCTTGCCTACTTCGCCGGCGTCGTGGCGCCGGAATGGTCCATCTTCGATGCCGTGCCCGATTTGGCGGCCGCCGGCTTGGCGGACGTCTTGTCAGACTTGTGATGCTTGTGCTGCGCCTGGGTCTTGGTATCGCCCGCCTTGGCCGATGCTTCGGCGCCCGCCGCGAACGCCGAAGGCGCAGCAGCAAGACCGAGGCACAAGGCCGAGGTGGACAAGAACGCAGCAATACGGGAGTGAGTCGTCATTTCATGAACTCCTGAATATAAAAGGCCAAAGCCTTTTCCGACACGGGGCGGCAACATCGCCGCTTACCCCGTACTCCGTTTGAAGGGGGCCCCTCAAGAAGGTTCAACCCCGAACCACAAAATTGCGGACGCTAACGCTTGGAAATAGATAACCGCCGCTGCGCAACGGGGCGACGCGTGAGGCGGTAGAAGATCGTAGGATGGGTGGAGCGCGAGAAGCTGTGAAGCAGGACGCGAAAGCACAGCGCGCGCAACCCATCAAGCAGCGGTTGCGCTGTAGGAAAAGCGGCTAGGAATTCACCGCTGCTTGATGGGTTGCGCGCGCTTGGCAGCAATATTCTTGCTTAAGAACGCTCGCGCTCCACCCATCCTACGTTAAGAACGCTCGCGCTCCACCCATCCTACGTCAAGGAAGCTGGCGCTCCATCCTTCCTACGCCTCGAACGCCAGCAGCGCGACCGTTGCGAACAGCATCACCGCGAAGCAGATTCTCAGCTTGCGTTCAGGGAGACGGTAGGCCAGCTTCACGCCGACTGGCACGAACAGCAGGCTGCCGATAGCCAGCGGCAAACCGACCATCCAGTCCGCTTGCCCCGCCCACGCGTAGGTGATCAAGGCAATGGTCGACCCTGGAATCACCATGCTAAGCGCCAAGGCTTGCGCGGTGGTCTGCGGTAAGCGGAAGACCGACGTGATGATGGGCACCGCCAGCACCGCGCCGCCCACGCCGAAGAACCCGCCCAACGTGCCGCACAGTATGCCCAGCACGCTGGCGCGACGCGGCGTGAAAACGGGAGCCGGCCCCTTGTCGGCCTGCGGACGCCGCGCTGCGGGACGCGCGGCACGCCAGGTCTGCCAGACGTAGAACAAGGCAATGAAGAACAGGAACACAGCGAAGCTCTGGCGCAGCACGCTGGAATCGATGCCCAAGGCCAGTCGCGCCCCCACCCAGGTAAAGACCACGGCGCCCGCCGCGCCCGCCGCGGCCACCCGCTTGTCAATGCGCGTTTGCTGGTTGTATTTGCGCACCGCCATCGTGATGGCGGGCAGCACCATGATCAGTGCCGTGCCTTGAGCCAGTTGCTGAGACATCCCAATCAACAGCACCAATGCCGGGATGGCGATAAGTCCGCCTCCGATGCCTAGCACGCCGCCCATGAAACCAATCAGGCCACCCGCGACCAGGCACGCGGCAATAACAAACAGACTCACGTCTTGCTCCAGCAGACCCGGCCTTGTCCAGGATGGGCGATTCGAAAAAAGATATTCAAGTGGACGGGGCCCGGTTTAGACCGGACCGGGACGTCAACGCAATTTGTCCAACGCGGCGTCCAAGCGGTCCACCGCCCAGATTTCCAGGCCTTCGATGGGCTGGCGCGGCGCGTTGGCCTTGGGGATCAACGCAATGGAAAAGCCCAGTTTGGCCGCTTCGCGCAAGCGTTCCTGCCCACGTGGCGCAGGCCGGATCTCGCCCGCCAATCCGACCTCGCCGAAAGCGATCAAACCGCGCGGCAATGGCTTGTCGCGCAGCGACGACATGATGGCCAGCAGCACCGGCAAATCCGCCGCGGGTTCCGTGATGCGCACCCCGCCCACCGCATTGACGAAAACGTCCTGGTCGAAAGTGGTGACACCGGCGTGCCGATGCAGCACCGCCAGCAGCATGGCCAGGCGATTGCCTTCCAGGCCAACCGTCAGACGGCGCGGGTTGGGCGCATGGGAACTGTCCACCAGCGCCTGGATCTCGACCAGCAACGGCCGCGTGCCTTCTTGTGTGGCCATCACGCAGGAACCGGCCACCTGCTGTTCGTGCTGCGACAGGAAAAGCGCGGAAGGATTGGCCACGCCGCGCAGGCCGCGGTCGGTCATCGCGAAGACACCCAATTCGTTCACCGCGCCGAAGCGGTTCTTGAATGCACGCACCAGCCGGAACGACGAATGCGTGTCGCCTTCGAAATACAGCACGGTGTCCACGATGTGCTCCAGCACACGAGGGCCCGCCAGCGCACCGTCTTTCGTGACGTGGCCGATCATGACGATGGCAATGCCGGTTTGCTTGGCCAGCCGCGTCAGTTGCGCCGCGCACTCCCTTACCTGCGACACCGAACCGGGCGCCGCGCTAAGTTCACCGCTGTACAGGGTCTGGATCGAATCGATCACGGCAACCGTCGGCTTCTGCTCGGACACCGCGGCCTGAATGGCCTCCAGCCGGATCTCGGCCAACAGGTTGACATTGCCGGTTTGCAAGTCCAGCCGGCGGGCGCGCAACGCGACCTGCTCGGCGGATTCTTCGCCTGTGACGTACAGGACGTTGGCGCTCTGGGACATCGATGCCAGCGCCTGCAGCAGCAACGTTGACTTGCCGATGCCCGGGTCACCGCCGATCAGCACGACCGCGCCGGCCACCAGGCCGCCGCCCAGCACCCGATCGAACTCGTCCAGTCCGGTGGGCTGGCGCGGCGTTTCGCGGGCTTCGATTTCGGACAGGCTGCGCACCGGGCTGGCCGAGGCCAACGGCGCGTAACGGTGCGCCGCCGCAGCGGGCGTCGACGATTCCACCGTTTCTTCCAGGGTGTTCCAGGCGTTGCAATGCGGGCATTTGCCCTGCCACTTCGGGGTGGTGCCGCCACAGTCGGCGCACACGTATACGGTTCGGGATTTGGCCATGCGCGAAAGTGTACCGGCAACCCGTCTTTTCAGCGTGCGGGGCAGGCATCAAAAGGCGCGCTCGCGCCTGGATTGCCCCGCACCGGCGCACGAATCTGTCATTTCCCTTTCACAAACAGGGACAGTCCAAAGTTACATCATGCCAACAGAAGAAATTCCCTGGCGGATTTCTACAAATCGCGCATAATCAACGGGTGCAGCGCATTGTCGAACCGTCCGGTCAGGATGGCATACCCGGCGCCAACCGCCCTTTACGGGCGCAGCAATGGGAATCGCGGCGCAATCGCCCTGCGGTCTTTGCCGAGGCCGCATAAACCGGAACAAGACCCTAGCCACGACGAGACTGCCGGACCACCGGCGCGGCGCCCAGCAAAGGTCAAACGCGGATACGTCCTGCCACCGGGCGTATGCGCGAGGAGTACGCGCATGAGCATTACCTATCGCCCCCCCTTCGACGAAGACGATGAACGGGATCTGCGCGCCCTGTACCGCAAGCCCAGACCCGGGACCAGTCCCGAACTTGACGCGGCCGTGCGCCGTACCTGGCACCCCGGCCACAGCTGGCATCCCGGCTGGGCCGCGGCAGCTTGCGCCGCGATGGTGGCCGGGCTGTTCGCCTGGACCGACATGCGCGAAAGCGCCGACATGCAGGAAATGAACGCGCAACTGGCCACGCCCCACGAAAGCGGCGCCAGCGCGGAACGCGCGCCTGTCCCGGCGGCATTGACCGAAGCGCTGGCCGCCAAGCCGGCCACGTCGGTTGACCCCCAGCGCGTCTCCGCATCCCCGAACGACACCGTCGCCCCCTCGCAGTCCGCCGCCGTTCCCCTGGAAACCGCCACCGCGGAATCGGCGCAAGAAACCGACGCCACGGCCACGGAAGTCGTGGCTTTCAGCGAACAGGACATCGAAGCCCGCGTGGCTCACATCCGCGCTTTGGTCCAAGACGACCGGCAGGACGAAGCCATCCAGGCGTTACGCGAATTGCAACAGGGCGCGCCTGACCTGACCTTGCCGGACGACCTGCACGAACTGGCGCAGCAAAACCCGGCCTGACTTTCGCCACCCGGCTTCCGCCACCCAGCCCCCTGTCGGCCCGCGCCGATCGGGGGTGGCGTGCCGGACGCACGCAAATATTTGGTCAAGAAATGGGCGGCTTCTTGCTAACATAGCCGCCATGAGTCCGAGCTTCCACCACCGCAATCTTCCCCATCTGCTGCTTTTCGCGCGCGAAACTCTGATGGCGCATTTCCGCCCTATTCTGCATGCGGCGGGCGTCACTGAACAACAATGGCGCGTCTTACGCACCTTGAGCGAAGTCGGCTCGATGGAACCCAACCAGATCGCCCGCAGTTGCCAGATCCTCAGCCCCAGCTTGACTCGCATGCTGGCCGGCATGGAAGAACAGGGCCTGATCAAGCGCGTGCGCTCCAGCGCCGATCAGCGCCGCCAGGAAATATCCCTGACCCCTAAAAGCAACAAGCTGATCGACCGCATGCGCCCGCAGGTAGATGCGAAATACCAGGAAATCGAAGGCAAGATCGGCAAGGAACTGCTAGAGCGCCTATACCGCGACGTCGACGCCATGGTTGACCTGATCAAGCGCGACGGGCCCGCCTCGCGCGAATCAGGCGAACCCTGACTCACGCCGGCACCGGGAAGATCGCATTGATCTGCCCGGTACCGGAACTGGTGAAGTAATCGGTGACGATCTCCACCGGCTTGTCGTAACCATCCCAGCCCAGCAGCCCCAGCAGCATGGCCGTATCGTGCATCCCGCCTTCGCCCACGCACAGGTCGGCGTACTCCGGCAGCATCGCGCAGAACGTCTTCCAGTCTCCCTGGCGCCATAGCTCGACCACGCGCAAATCCACCTGGCGATAGAACTCGCGGCTGATCTGGTGCATGGCGGCCTCCGGACTGCCGTTGTCGTTGAAGCGATGCGACAACGAGCCACTGGCCAGCACGGCGACTCGGCTGTCGCCGGCCTCGATGGCCTGGCGCAACGCCGCTCCGAAACGGCGGCTGTCGTCCAGCGCATGCCACGCGCACCAGGCCGCCACCGACACGACATTGAAGCGGCCATCGCCGTTCATGTAGCGCATCGGCACCAGCGTGCCGTATTCCAATTCCAGGCTATCGATCTCGTGCGAACGCGTGCCCACGCCGGCCGCGTTGGCGCACTCGGCGATGCGCCGTCCCAGTTCGGGATTGCCTTGGTAGGCGTAGTCCATATCCTTGATGAAATGCGGCAACTCGTTGCTGGTGTAGCGCCCCTGGAATCGCCTGTTGGCGTTCACGTGATAGCCGCCATTGACCAGCCAATGCACGTCCAGCACCACGATCGTGTCCACATCCAGGTCGCGGCAGCGTTGGCCAATGACGCGGTGTCCCTGGATGGCCGCCTCTCGGCAGCCTTGATGTTTGCCGGGAAGCTCCGACAGATACATCGACGGCACGTGCGTCACCTTGGCCGCCAATACAAGCTTGCCCATGATGGTTGTCTCCTGGTTGCTGAAGCTTATGCGCCCCATTTCGGGATGTGGTGGCTACCCAGCGATACGCACACGTTCTTGATTTCGGCGAACACCTCATAGCTATATTCCCCACCCTCTCGCCCCGTGCCCGATTCCTTCGTACCACCAAAGGGTTGGCGCAGATCGCGCACATTCTGGCTGTTGATGAAAACCATGCCCGCCTCGATTCCCCGCGCCAGGCGGTGGGCGCGGCCGATGTCGCGGGTCCAGATGTAAGAGGCCAACCCGTATTTCACGTCGTTCGCCAGCGCTAGGCCCTCGGCCTCGTCCTTGAACGGAATCAGGCAGGCCACGGGGCCAAAAATCTCTTCTTGCGCGCAACGCATGCGGTTATCGACGTCGGCCAGCACCGTCGGGCGCACGAAATTGCCACCGGCCAAATGGGCAGGCAGCCCCGCGGGCCTGCCCGCGCCGCCCGCCAGAATCCGGGCGCCCTCGGTTTCGGCCAACTGAATGTAGCCTGTCACTTTTTCCCAATGCTGACGCGTGATCATCGCGCCCACGTGGGTCGCGTCGTCGGCCGGATCCCCCACGGCCAACCGTTCGGCGCGCGCGGCAAATGCGCGCACGAAATCGTCGTAAATGCCCTGTTGGACGAAAATGCGCGAGCCGGCCGTGCAACGTTCGCCGTTCAGCGAGAAGATGGTGAACAACGCGGCGTCAAGCGCGCGCTCCACGTCCGCATCGTCAAATATCAAGACCGGTGATTTTCCGCCCAGCTCCATCGAGTACTTCTTGATGCCGCCCGCGCTGGCCAGGATTTTCTTGCCGGTCACGGTGCCGCCCGTGAAAGAGATGGCGCGCACGCCGGGATGACGCACCAATGCGTCGCCCGCGGTGGCGCCGTAGCCCTGCACCACGTTCAGCACGCCCGCCGGGATGCCGGCCTCAAGTGCCAGCCTGCCCAGTTGGTCGGCCGTCAACGGCGACAATTCGGACATCTTCAACACCGCGGTATTGCCCAGCGCCAGGCATGGCGCGGTCTTCCAGGTGGCGGTCATGAACGGCACGTTCCAGGGCGACACCAGCGCGCACACGCCGACCGGTTGGTACAGCGTGTAGTTCAACATCTGGTCGTCGACCGGGTAGGTATGGCCGTTCATCCGCGTGCAAACTTCAGCGAAGAAAGTGAAGTTCTCGGCGGCGCGCGGGATCAACTGCTTGCGGGTTTGGGAAATTGGCAAACCCGTGTCCCGCGTTTCCAGGTCGGCCAGCTGCGGCACATTCTGGTCGATCAGTTCGCCCAGCCGACGCATCAGCCGGGCGCGCTCCTTGGCGGGCGTATTGGCCCACTTCGGGAAGGCATCGGCCGCGGCGGACACCGCGGCGTCGATCTCGGCCTGGCCGCCCGCGGCGACGTCATCAATGGCGTCCCCGGTAGCCGGGTTATAGGTGACGAAGCGGTCCGCGCTATCGACCTGCTTGCCGTTGATCCAGTGTTTGATGCTCACGTGCGCTCCTCTTCGCGTGACCGGGACGCCAACCTCGTCCCGCCCATTTAATTAACACGTTAACGTTATGCGGATGCGGAAGTGCTGTCAACGGCGGGAAACCCCGAATCCGCCCGCCCCGCCCGCGCGTTGCCGCCTCCGCGCTTTTTCACTATTATAGTTAACATGCTAACTATATGCCGAGCGAGGCAATATGCCCCACATCTGGATTGAGTATTCCGGCAACCTGAAGTTGGACACGCGCGCGCTGATGCGGACCGTGCAGGACGCCGCAGTCGGCGACGGCACCCTCTTTCCGCTAGCTGGCGCCCGCACGCGAGCCTTGCGCGTGGACGACTATCTGATTGTCGACGGCCACCCCGACAACGCCTTTGTCCATGTCGTGTTGCGCATCGGGCACGGTCGTAGCGACGCGCAGAAGGCGGCGCTGGGCGAACGGGTGTTCCAGGCGCTGACGGCTGCGCTGGCGCCGCACATGGCTGCGACGCCGTTGGGCATCTCGATGCAGATCGAAGAAGCCGACCCCGTGCTGAATTACAAAGCCAACAACTACCGCGCCTATCTGGCCGCGCGCGCCGCCCAAGCCGCCGCGGCATTGGCGGCGCCCCCTCGAACCGTGGTGGGCGCCGCGCTGAACACGCGCCAGTCCCTCGAAGCGCTGGGCGGCATCATGGACGCGCCCCCGTACAACGCCCCGCCCAAGGCCCCGGTGCTCTATATCAAGCCCGCCAACACCTATGCGCAGGACGGCGACGTCATCACGTTGCCAGCCGACGTGGACGAGGTGGAAGTCGGCCCGTGCCTGGGCGTGGTGTTCTCGCGCCGCGCCACCCGGGTCGACGAAGCGCACGCGCTGGACTACGTGGCGGGCTACCGCGTGGTGGCCGACCTGTCCGTGCCGCACGCCAGCTACTTCCGGCCGGCCCTGAAGCAGAAATGCCGCGATGGCTTCTGCCCCATCGGACACGAGTTCACGCCCGCCGCATCCATCGCCGATCCCGACGCGCTGGACATCGACATCCTCGTGGACGGCGTCCTGGCGCTGCGGGCCAGCACGGCCGACCTGGTCCGTCCGGTTGCCAGGCTGATCGCGGACGTCACGCAGTTCATGAGTTTCGACGCGGGCGACATGCTGTTGGTGGGCGCCCCCTACGACGCGCCGCGCCTGCGCGCTGGCCAACGCTATGACATCCGCATCCCGCGGGTCGGCACGCTGGGCAATCGGCTGGCCGCCGCCAACGCTTGAGGAGCCCGCCCATGAAGCATGCACGCATCGTTTACCAGGGCGCCACCCACGCGGCGACCGAAGCCGGGCCCGGGCTTGTCCGTCTTGCCGACGGCCGCATCCTGGCCGAAGAAGCCGTAGCCTGGCTGCCGCCCATCGAACCCCGCACCACGTTCACGCTTGCCATCAACTATGCGGACCACGCCCGCGAACTGGCCTTCAAGGCGCCGGACGAGCCGCTGGGTTTTCTGAAGGCGGCCAACACGTTCATCGGGCACCGTTCGCATACCTTGCGGCCGGCCGATGTCGCCTTCATGCACTATGAATGCGAGCTGGCAGTGGTCATCGGCAAACGCGCAAGCCGCGTCACGCGCGGCCAGGCTTACGACTACGTCGCGGGCTACACCGTCGCCAACGACTACGCGCTACGCGATTACCTGGAAAACTGGTATCGCCCCAATTTGCGTGTCAAGAGCCGCGACACCTGCACGCCGCTGGGCCCATGGCTGGTAGACCGCGACGACGTGCCCGATCCCATGAACCTGAACTTGCGCACCACCGTCAACGGCATCGAGACGCAGCGCGGCAACACGCGCGACATGGTGTTCGACGTGCCCGCACTGATCGAGTACTTCAGCAGTTTCATGACGTTGTCGCCCGGCGACCTGATCCTGACGGGTACGCCTGATGGCATCGTCAATGTCATGGCCGGCGATGAAGTGGTCACCGACATCGAAGGCGTGGGACGACTCGTCAACACGCTGGCCCCCTTCCCTTCCTGATTCACCCTGGACACCCGATGCTAGACACCCGAACCGTGCGCGCCATCGCCGCGCGCCTGCACGACGCCGAACGCACCCGCACGCAGATCCGCCAGATCTCGCTGGAGTATCCCGACATCGGCATTGCCGACGCCTACGCCATCCAACGCGCGTGGATGGATCTGAAACTGGCGGAGGGCCGCGTCAAACGCGGCCACAAAATAGGGCTGACGTCCCGCGCCATGCAACAGGCATCCCAGATCGACGAACCCGACTTCGGCATGCTGCTGGACGACATGTTCTTCGAAGACGGCAGCAACATCCCGGCGGGCCGCTTCATCTTGCCGCGCCTGGAAGTCGAACTGGCTTTCGTGTTGGGCAAGCGCCTGCAAGGCCCCGACGTGACGCTGTTCCAGGTGTATGACGCCGTCGACTACGTGATCCCCGCGCTGGAGATCATTGATGCGCGCTCGCACGGTATCGATCCCGACACCAAGCGTCCGCGCAAGGTGTTCGACACGATCGCGGACAACGCCGCCAATGCGGGCGTGGTGATGGGCGGACGCCCGGTGAAGATCAGCGACATGGACCTGCGCTGGATCGGCGCCATCCTGTCGCGCAACGCCATCATCGAGGAAACCGGCGTGGCCGCGGGCGTCTTGAATCACCCCGCCAATGGCGTAGTATGGCTGGCAAACAAACTGGCCGCCCACGATGTGGCGCTGGAGGCCGGAGAGATCATCCTGTCGGGGTCTTTTACCCGACCGGTAGCCGCCCGGCCCGGCGACACGTTCAATGTCGATTACGGCGTGCTGGGTTCCGTCAACTGTCATTTCATTTAACACGGCATGCAGTCCATGGACATCCTCACCAATACCTTCAAGCAAGCCTTGCGCGACCGCCAGCCCCAAATCGGCCTGTGGGCCGGGCTGGCCAGCGCCTACACCTCGGAAATCGTCGCAGGCGCCGGCTTCGACTGGCTGCTGATAGACGGCGAACACGCCCCCAACACATTGCAGACCACGTTGGCGCAATTGCAATCGGTGGCGGCTTATCCGGTCGCGCCCGTCGTGCGCCCGGCCTGGAACGACCCGGTGCAGATCAAGCAGATCCTGGACACCGGCGCGCAAACGCTGCTGGTGCCGATGATCCAATCCGCGGATGAAGCGGCGGCCGCCGTGGCCGCCGTGCGCTACCCGCCCGCGGGCATCCGGGGTGTGGGCAGCGCCCTGGCGCGCTCGTCGCGCTGGAACCGCATTCCCGATTACCTGGAACGCGCCAATGACCAGATGTGCGTGCTGGTGCAGATCGAAACGCCGCGCGGCATCGATGCCCTGGACGACATCCTGGCGGTCGACGGGGTGGACGGCGCCTTCATCGGCCCCGCAGATCTCTCGGCCAGCATGGGCTACCTGGGCCAACCGGAGCATCCCGACGTCCTGAAGACCATCGACGACGCGATCACCCGCATCGTCCGCAGCGGCAAGGCCGCAGGCATCCTGCACAGCGGCGTCACGCAGGCCAAGCACTACCTGGCGCTGGGAGCCACCTTCGTGGCCGTCGGCGTGGACGCCGTATTGCTTGCGCGAGCGGCGGAAAAGCTGGCGGGAGAGTTCAAAGACATCAAGACGGTGGCGGCGGGCAAAGGCCCGTACTGACCCCACCATTGGACGCAACCCGGGGGCTCAAGCGCCTTTCGCGCCCTCGGGAGCCGCCACGCCAAGCAAGGCGTTGCGCTTGGCGAATTCAGCCAGCTCCAGCACCGATTCCATCCCCAGCTTTTGCAGCAGGCGCGTCTTGTAGGTGCTGACCGTCTTGTTGCTAAGCAAGAGCAGTTCGCCGATTTCCTTATTCGTCCGGCCCTGCGCCAGATATTGCAGCACCACCATCTCGCGGTCGGACAGGCGCTTGACCATGTCCGAGTCCGACAGGCGTCCATGCTCCGACGCCACCGACATCGACGGAAAGACGCTATAGCCCGCCATCACGGCCTTGATGGCGTTGACCAGCTTGTTCAGGTCTTCGTCCTTGCTGATGAATCCCTTTGCCCCCGCCTGCATGCAACGATGGCAGAACGCTTCCGACGACTGCGACGTAAGCACCAGGATGTGGCAGTCGGGGTTGATGGCCAACATGCGCGCAATGACGCTCAGGCCGTCCAGCTTGGGAATACCGATGTCCAGAATCACCACATCGGGAGACAAATCGCGCAGGGCCTGCACGGCGTCGATGCCGTTGCCAACTTCGCCCACGACGTTAAAGCCGTTCGTTTCAAGCAGCATTCGCACCGCGAGCCGCACTAGAGGATGGTCGTCGACAATCAGGATTGTATTCATGGTCGGCTACCGAACTTCCTTTGAGTAAACATCCGCAGTCGCGCCGCAGGCCGCAGCCTGCCAACGCCACGTTTTGGGATTTCCAATTCTAGTCGCAGAGCAAGCTCCCACAGAAACACAACCCGGTCGTCGGGTCGATTAGGAAATTTCCTACAAACGACTGCTACCTATCCTATTTTCGCCTATTCCCACGGTTCATACACTGAATTCAGCTCAAAGACAGCGACGAAAATAAGCCTAATGTGGCAGCAGATCCAAGTATCACTGCGTCGTCACATGATCGCTGTCCTGAAGGCTGCAACCCTCCAATATGGACACCGTGATGAAACTCAATAAACTGGCCCTGCTCCTCGCAACGATCACTCTGGGCGCGGCTTCCTCGGCAAGCTTTGCCGCCAATGATGGCGGCGAGATCACCTTCAAGGGCTCGATCATCGAAGCCCCTTGCTCGATCGCCGCCGAAAGCGCGAATCAAACCGTGCAAATGGACAAGATCACCAATGCCGCGCTGAAAAACGGCGGCAAGTCCACGCCGAAGGCCTTTCAAATCCGCCTGACCGAATGCGATCTGGACGACGCCAAGAAAAACGTTACCGCCACGTTCAGCGGCCAAACGTCGGTTCCCCAGCCTGACCTGCTGGCCTTCACCAGCGGCATCGCTGCTGGCGCCAGCCTGGCTATCGCGGACGCCCGCGGCAACCTCATCAAGGCCAACACGCCGTCGCTGGCTACCAAGCTGATCTACGCCGACAACGTGCTGGAATTCCAGGCCTACCTGCAAGGCGACATGGACGGCGACACCGGCTCCGCCATCGTTCCGGGTGACTTCACCACGGCCGCCACCTTTACCCTGAACTACCAGTAATTCCCTAAGGGATCCAACTGCCCGAAACGCGCGAGGTTCGCGCGCGTCGGGCCCTTTCTGGAGAACTAGGGGAAACCAGTCGATGCATCGGTTCAAGTCTGCTTCACGTCCTGGCCTGCTGATTCTGCTGATTGCCCTGAACGCCTGCGTAGCAGATATCGCTAGCGCGCATGCAATGACGGCACAGGTCAACATGAACGGCGCCATTGTGACATCCGCTTGCTCGCTCCGGGTGGAATCCAAGGATCAAACCGTCACCATGGCCCCTGCCGTCATCAGCGGGCTGATAAATGGCGAAGCCACTCTACAGCAGCCGTTCAAAGTCCAACTGCTCAATTGCAGCCCCCACGAGACCCAATCCGGCGCCACCGGCGGCAATACGTTCACGCTGATGTTCGAAGGCACCGGAGATCGCCAAGGGTACTTGGCCCGCGGGTCCGCCAAGGGTATCGCGATTCGAATCAAAGACAGCCAAGGCAAACAGATCGTACCCGGCGTCCCGGTGCAACAGCGCTTGCCGTCATCCGGGGACCTGGCATTGCACTACGCGCTTAGCTTGACCGGCACGGGCGCCGCGCTCCAAGCAGGCGATTACCAAATCACCATCCGGCTCAGGATGAATTACTTCTGAGCCGCCACATTGTTGTTGAAACGCTAAAGGACGCCGTACACGTGATTCGTTTCAGGGTGCTGAACATAGTTGTTTTGATGCTGGTCGCTTGCGCCTCTGAAGCTGCAGAAGAGCTCGAGTTCAATACGGACGTCCTAGACATCAAGGACAGGCAAAACCTCGACTTAAGCGTGTTTTCGCGGGCGAACTACATCATGCCCGGCACGTACAACCTTACCCTTCACGTCAATCAGAATCAGCTGAACGACAACGACATCGCGTTCCTGGCGCCTGAAGGCGACCCCAAGGGCAGCGTAGTCTGCCTGTCGCCGGATGTGGTGGCCCAATTGGGCTTGCGCACAAGCGCCGAACGAGGGCTGACATGGTGGAACGATGGCCAATGCTTGAATACGGACAGCGTTCCCGGCATGACGGCACGCGCCGATCTTGGCACCTCGGGGCTGTATGTGGTCGTTCCGCAAGCGGAACTCGAGTACAGCGCCGCCAACTGGGACCCGCCATCACGCTGGGATGAAGGCATCTCCGGCGTATTGGTGGACTACAACCTGAATGCGCTGTCCACCAGGCGCGCTCGCGGCCAGGGAAACACCAGCCACCTTAGCGGCTATGGCACGCTGGGCATGAACCTGGGCGCCTGGCGCATGCGCGCCGATTGGCAAGCGCAGTCTGACCGCACCACGGGGCAAACGCGCCGCCAGAATTTCGACTGGAGCCGTTTTTACGCCATGCGGGCCATCCCCTCGATGCGCTCAAGCTTGATCGTGGGCGAAGACTACCTGAACTCGAATCTGTTCGGCAGCTTCCGCTACACGGGCGCCAGCCTGACCAGCGACGACAGCATGCTGCCGCCCAACCTGCGCGGTTACGCCCCCGAGATCTCGGGCGTTGCCCGCAGCAATGCGCGTGTCGTGGTGCGGCAGCTGGGTCGCGTGCTTTACGACACCCAAGTGCCCCCCGGCCCTTTTCGCATCCAGGACTTGAACGATGCAGTCAGCGGCAAACTGGATGTGCGCGTGGAAGAGCAAGATGGCACCACCCAGCAATTTCAAGTTGATACGGCCAACATCCCCTACCTGACCCGTCCGGGCACGGTGCGGTTTCAATTCGCCGGAGGCAAGCCTTCCGAATGGAACCACCGCATGAACGGGCCCGCCTTCGGGTCGGGCGAGTTCTCTTGGGGCGTCAGCAACGGCTGGTCGCTATACGGCGGCGGATTGGGCGCGAAAGACTATACCGCGATCGCCGTCGGCGTAGGCCGGGACCTGATGGCGTTCGGCGCGCTGTCCATTGACGTCACGCAATCTCGCGCCACGTTGCCGGGCCGCCGCGTTCTTTCCGGCAAGTCCTACCGCGCCAGCTATTCCAAACGCTTCGAAGACTTCGACAGCCAGGTCACGTTCGCCGGCTATCGGTTTTCGCAACGCGACTTCATGACCATGAACGAGTTTGTCGACGCCCGCCAAGGCGGCACGCCGCTGAATCAGAGCAAAGCCATGTATACCGCCACGCTCAGCAAGCAATTCCGGGACGCCAATACCAGCGTCTATGCCAACTACAACCACCAGACCTACTGGAACAGCCGGTCAAGCGACCGCTACAGCGTGTCGGCGTCCCGCTATTTCAACCTGGGCAGCCTGAAGAACCTGAGCCTGTCGGTCACCGGCTACCGAACCCAGTCCGACGGCGCATCGGACCGTGGCGCGTACCTGTCACTGAGCATTCCTTTGGGCAACAGCGCGTCCGTCAGCTACAGCGCGTCGGTGGATCGCAGCAACGCCACGCACAACGTGAGCTACTACGACCGTCTGGACGATCGCAACTCTTACATGGTCAGCGCAGGCGCGGGCGGCGGCGGAAAAGCCAGCGGCTACCTGACGCACGAAGGTTCAATGGCCCAGGTCGTGGCCAGCGTCAGCCATGAAGCGGGCGCCTACAGCTCTGGGGGCCTGTCCATGCAGGGTGGCGCCACCGTTACCGCAAAGGGTGCCGCCCTGCATCGGACATCCGTGGTGGGCGGTACCCGCCTGATGATCGACACCAACGGGGTTGCCGGCGTACCGGTGCGCGGCTACGGCCCCACGACCAATTCCAACATGTTCGGCACCGCCGTGATCACGGACGTCAACAGCTACTACCGCAACCAGGCCAGCATCGACCTTGACGCGCTTGCCGATGACGTCGAAGCCACTCAATCCGTGGTGCAGGCGACGCTGACCGAGGGCGCCATCGGCTACCGCTCCCTGGATTTGATTTCCGGAGAAAAGGCCATGACCACGATCCAGCTAAGCGATGGCGCGCATCCTCCGTTTGGCGTCACCGTGCGCAACAGCAGAAATCAGGCCACGGGCATCGTCGGCGAGGAAGGGGTTACCTACCTGAGCGGCATGAAGCCCGGCGAAACCATGACGTTGCAGTGGAACGATAAGCCGCAGTGCTCGTTCGACATTCCCAAGATGGATGCCGCCGAGGGGCCGCCTGAACGCTTTCTCTGCCGCCCCACGTCGTAAGACACGGCGCCGAACCGATCCAAAAACGAAACATTCAACCTCCAAAGAGTCCCCCATACCATGACCCCATTCAATTTGAAGTCATTCGCATCCGCCGCGCTGCTCTGCCTGTTCGCGTCGCAGCCTGCCTGGGCCGCCGTATCCCTGGACAGGACGCGCATCATCTTTTCCGGCCAGGACAAGTCCGTCAGCCTGAACATCAGCAACCAGAACGATCAACTGCCCTATCTGGCGCAAGCCTGGATCGAGAACGACCAGGACGAGAAGATTACGGGCCCCCTGGTGGTGCTGCCGCCGCTGCAGCGGCTTGAGCCGGGCTCCCGAAGCCAGGTGAAGATCCAGGCGTTGCCCGCAGCCAAGCAATTGCCTCAAGACCGGGAATCCCTTTTCTATTTCAATCTACGCGAGGTCCCGCCGCGCAGCGATCAGGCCAATAGCTTGCAGATCGCGCTGCAGACGCGCGTCAAGCTCTTCTATCGCCCCGCCGCGTTGAACGCTTCGTCCGGTGCGTCGGCGGCCCCCTGGCAAACCGGCATCCGCCTGATGCGCCAGGGCGATCAATACATCGTGGACAATCCCACGCCCTACTACGTCACGTTGATCGACGCCTCCAAGAGCACGGGCGGCGCGTCGATCGAAAGCTTTGAACCGCTGATGGTTGCCCCGCGTTCGCAAGCCCCCTTGAACGTCAGCGCCGGCAGCCTGGGCGACGCTCCCGTGCTGACTTACATCAATGACTATGGCGGCCGCCCGAAGCTGGAGTTCCGATGCACCGGGCAGGAGTGCACCGCCAAGCAAGTCAGCAACTGATCGCCCCCCTAACGCTGCCAGGCCTACTCATGACCCGAGCCCCCCGCTACAAGCAACACGCCGGCGCCAGCTTATGCGCCGCCCTGATCTACGCTGCCGCCGCGATCCCGAGCACGGCCGTCGCCACGGAGTTCGACAATACCGACGACGTGCATGCCCAATTCCACGTGGTCGGCTCCCTATTGGAAAGCGCGTGCCATCTGGACATGCGTTCGGCCTACCAGGAAGTCAGGCTAGGTGAAATCGGCACCGCCGACCTGCCACGGCCCGGAGATCAAGGCGTGCCCGTCGCGGTCGAGCTGACACTGCGTGGCTGCGTCCGAATTCAAGGCGGCAGGCGCGAGGAAAACGGCGGAGCGTTGGCCTGGAGCGGGTCGGAGCCCGTCATCGGCGTCACCTTCCGGGCGCAAGCGGACCCCGATACGCCGGAATTGGTGGGCGTGCGCGGTGCAAGCGGATTCGGCCTGCGCTTGAGCGACGCTAATCGGCGGCGCATTGCGCTGGGCCAGCAGACGCGCGCCTGGTTCGTGACGCCCGGGGATGCGGTCCTGACCTACTACGTCACACCGGAACGCACGTCCGCACCCCTGCGGCCCGGGTATTTTCAAGCCTATATCAATCTGTTCCTGACTTATGACTAAGCGCCCGTTTTATCAACCCGGCCGCCGGTCGCTGGCCGCTCTGGCCGTTGGCTTGGCTTTTGCCGCGCCCGTATCGGCCCAGACCCGCATCGCCATCACGGGAAAGATCTTCGCCCCGATTCCCTGCGTCATCAACGGCAATCAAGGCAGCATGATCGACGTGCCGTTCGGCGAGGTCCTGACCACGCGAGTTGATGGCCAGTACCTGACCAAGGATATCCCTTATGGAATGGATTGCAGCAACGCCTCCACGAATTCACTTCGCATGCAGATTACCGGGAGCCTCGCTGGCTTCGGCGACGGGCTCTTAGGCATTGCTTCCAATCCCCATTTGGCTATTGCCTTGAAAGACGGCAGCACGCCGGTCGCCCTGGAGAAATGGTTCGATTTCGACAGCACGAAACCTCCGAGACTGAAGGCGGTATTGGTGAAAGATCCCGCAGGCGATATCGAACCTGGCCAATTCAGCGTCGGCGCCACGCTGATAGTGGAGTACCGATGAACTCGTCCCAAGCCCTACGTTTATCCAGCGCGCTCGCGCTGCTTGCCCTGCTGGCGGCTTGCCCGTTCCCGGCCGCCGCCGAAGAGAACATGCGATTCACCGGAACCGTCATCACGCCGGGATGTACCGTCAGCGATAAGGGCGGGCGCATGAACGTGGTATTCCAGACCAACATCGGCATTGAAAAGATCGACGGCAAGAACTACCAGCAAGTCATTCCTTATCAGATCCAGTGCCCGGGCAGCGCCCCATGGCGGGTCCGGATGACCATTGTCGCGGCCGATACGACATTCGACTCCGCCGCCGTGCAAACCTCCATCGAAGACCTGGGCATTCAAATCCGACTGAACAACGAGGCGTTTACGCTGAATGTTCCCCGAGAGATCGAAATGACTGACCGGGACCGCCCCCCCCTCTTGGAAGCGGTGCCCGTGAAGAGAAGCGGATCGCGCCTGCCCGAAGACAAATTCGAAGCGACGGCGCTATTGATCGCCGAACTTTACTAAGGGGCCACGCATGCGGACCATCACAATAACGGCGGCTTTGCTGGCCGCAATGGCAGCATCCAGCGCGTCGGCCCAGGCTCCAGCCGCTGGCCAGAGCAACATGTCTTTTTCGGGGCGGCTGGTGGCTGAACCCTGCACTTTGGCGCCGGCCGACAGCGCAAGCGAACTGAATTTCCGCGGCGTCGCAACCAGCGCAATCTATTCCAAAGGCCGTAGCGCCGGCCGCCCCATCACGCTGCATCTACAGAACTGCGATATCACCGAAGGCCGCACCCGAATAAAGGTGACATTGAGCGGGACGCCCAACGCCGTCCTGCCCGGACACCTGAACTTGAACGCCGGCGGCGCCACCGGCGTGGCGATCGGCCTGGAAACCAAGCGCGGCGTCGCCGTCCCGCTGGACCAGCCCACTGCCATCGACACGCTTTCCTCCGGCGCCAACGATATCGTCATCAATGCGTTCTTGCGGGGTGAACCCGATGCGCTGAGCAACAGGACGATCAACCAAGGCGATATCAACGCCACCGTGACCTTCTCGTTCAGCTATGACTGAACGGCAGGCGCGCGCTCCGGAAGCGTTCAATGAAGAACCTTAGCGTACTGGTATTGGAAGATCACCCGTTTCAGCGGCTGATGGTGGTCACCGCCCTGCGATCCGTCATTGCGGGCAGGATATACGAGGCGTCCGAGGGCGGTGAAGCCTTGTCGGTGCTAAAGGCCTGCGGCGGCGTGGACATCGCCATCTGCGACTTGCAGATGGCCGGCAAGGATGGCCTGGAATTTCTGCGGGAATCCGGCAACGCCCGGCTGGTTCATTCCGTCATTCTCAATAGCGCGCTGGATCCGGCGCTGTGCCAGGCGTCAGCGGCGATGATCGAATGCCTGGGCCTGAATTTTCTGGGTGAACTGGCCAGGCCGTTGGATATCAACGGCCTGACCGCCTTGTTGGCAACATTCCAGCGCAGCCGTCGACGCGCACATTCCGCGCTTGTCGAGCCGCCTCCGGCAAGCGAGGTACGGCACGGCCTGGACCGCGGGGAATTCAAGGCGTACTACCAGCCCAAGGTCAGTATCAATGGCGAATCACTGGTAGAGGCCGAGGTGCTGGCGCGCTGGCATCATCCACGCCACGGCGTGCTCCCCCCCTCGCATTTCCTTCCCGCGATGCAGACCCACGGCCTGATGGAACCCCTGTTCTGGTGCATGCTGGAGCAAGGGTTGGAACTTCAACAACAGCAGAAACGCATCCACCCTCCTGCCGCGCTGGCCTTCAATCTGCACCCGTCCCAGCTGGCGTCGCCGCTATTGACGGAAGGCATAGAGCACGCGCTGGCCCAGCGTGAGCTGTCCGCAAGCGACATTACCCTGGAAATCACCGAAGACGGTCTTGAAAGCACACCCGCGGCCATCCTTGAAAACCTGGTCCGGTTGCGCGTCATGGGTTGCGGCCTGGCCATGGACGACTTCGGCGCGGGCTATTCGTCGTTAGACCGCTTATGCGCCTTTCCCTTTAGCCAGATCAAGCTGGATGCCAGCTTCGTCCGGCGGCTGAAAATCCAGCCGCGCACCGCCGCCGTTATCCGCGGCGTCGCCAGCATGGCCGAAGCCTTGGGCCTGGCCTTGGTCGTGGAAGGCGTGGAAACGCTGGAACAGCGAAAGCAGCTGCAGCAGTTGGGATGCAAAATCGCGCAGGGGTACCTGTACGCCCGTCCGATGGACCAGGTGCAATTCCTGGGCTACTGCCGGACGCACCCGCCCGGCTCATTGCACTAGCGGCACCTGCTGTACCGGCTGTACTAACTGCGCTACCCGCGCTGGCTGCCCCGCAGCTTGCCCAACCCTTGCTCCAATTGACGCAAAGACGATTGCAGGCGTTCGACTGCAAGCGCCAACGCCCCGTCATTGGCCCGTCCGGCGCCGCAGGCATGTTCAAGCTCGGTGCAAGCCTGGACCACGCCTTCCGCCCGGATCACGTTCGCCGCGCCCTTGATACGGTGGGCGACTTCCGCCATCTGCCCGACACGCCCCGCCGAAGCAAAAGCCGCCAGCCGTTGTGCATCTTCGCGGTTGGCGCGCACCAACTCGTCGAGCAGCAGCCATTGCTGACCAAGATTGCCGCCCGAGACTTCCTGCAATGGCCCCAAGTCGAACAAGGGCGCGTCCGGCCGCGCGTCGACGGGATCGCGGCTTTCCGGGACGATGCCCGCAAGCCGCGCCGCCAACGCGTCCAGCCCCACAGGCTTGATCAGGCATTCGTCCATGCCCGCCTGCACGCAACGTGCGATCTCGTCCGGTTGGGCGTCCGCCGTCACGCCGATGATCAAGGCCCGGACTTCGCCGCGTTCCTGTTCCCCTTGCCTGATGGCCCTTGCCAGTTCGGCGCCGCTCATGCCTGGCATGCGGAAATCGGTGAAAACCACGTCGAAAGGATGCGCCGCGCATCGGGCAAGCGCCGCGATCCCGTCCGGCGCCTCTTGCACATCGTGGCCCAGAAACGTTAACTGCTGAGTCAAGATGCGCCGGCTGACCGCATGGTCATCCACCACAAGGATCTGCAAGACGCGTTCGCTTCCCGGCGGCAGCAGCGCCGGTTTTGCCGGCGCCGCGACCGGGTCAAGGATCTGCAAGCGCAACTCCGCCAAGACCGTCGTGCCACGCCCCGGGACGCTCGACAAGGTCAGGCGTCCGCCCATCATTTCGCACAATGAGCGGCTGATGACGAGACCCAGCCCCGTTCCGCCAGCGCCCCGTTCGCCCCCGTCAACCTGGGCGAAGGGCCGGAACAGGCGTTGTTGGTCTTCCGCGCTAATCCCGACCCCCGTGTCCTCGACGGCGACGCTGACTTGCAAGACCGACGTTTCCGTCTGCACAGCCTGCACACGAACCCTGACGAACCCCGAGTCCGTGTAGTTGATTGCATTGCCCACCAGGTTGGACAAGATCTGCTTGAATCGCAATGCGTCGATCAGCACGTCGGCCTGGGCCTCGGCATCGATTTCCAGCAGCAGGCTCAGGCCCTTTTGGCGGGCAAGCCCTTCAAATACCCGCGCCACGGATTCCACCTGTTCGCGTAGATTCGCGCGCCCGGGCGTCAGACTCAAGCGCCCGGATTCGATCCGGACGATATCCAGGATGTCTCCGATCAGCGCAAGCAGGCTTTGCGCCGAGGCGAAAGCGATCTCGATGCTGTGGCGGTCGATGGGCTTGGCATCGGCGCGCTTGAGCGCGAGCTCCAGCGTGCCGATAATGGCGTTCATCGGCGTGCGAATCTCGTGGCTCATCGTCGCCAGGAAGGTCGTCTTGGCCCGGTTGGCCGCCAGCGCCTGATCTTTTACGGCTTCGATCTCCTGGATCAGGTTGCGATGCTCGGTAATGTCGATCCACCCGCAGATCACCCCGCCGTTCACGCCGGCGGAATCCTGGAAAGGCTGGATCCAGTGCTGGATCCAGCTCTCTTTGCCATGGATCCGGACGGCATGCACGCCGGTCGCGCTTCGGCCGGTCTTCAATGCCTCGAGATAGTTCGCATGGAACTTTTCGGCGGCTTCGAACGCGCCACTGGGCATTTCCAGCGCCGTCTTGCCCAGCACGTCTTCGGCCTCCAGCGCCGCACTGTCAAGGTAGCTACGGTTGCACGCCAGCATGCGCCCTTCGGTGTCGCGCACGTAGATCGGCGGCGGCATGCTGTCCATCAGGGTTCTGACGAACTGCAGCTGGTCTTTCAGCAGCTTCTTGGCGTGATCCTTGGCGCGCACGGTTCGTCTCAAGGAGACCGCCCACGCCAATGCGATCAGCAAGAGCAAGGCCGCGGCCGCAATGACTTCGGCGATGATGACGGCATAGTCGCGCCAGGTCTCGCCCGTCATGCCCGGTATGGCTTTCCAACGATTGTTGAATGCGTTGATCTGATAGGGCGTCAGCCCGGCAAGCGTCTTGTCCAGGATCGATTGCAGTTCTGGATCGCTGCGACGCACGGCGAAGCTGATGCCGACAGGCGGAAGGTCCAGCATATCGCTCACGACCAGGCGGTCGCCGAACAAGCGACCGTTGTAGTAACGCGCCGAGGGCAATGCCATGACGGCGGCGTCTGCTTCGTCGATGTCGACTTTGTGCAGCGCGTCCAGCGAGGAGCCGACGTGGGTAATCGTGGCCTGGGGATAACGCTCGGCGACAAACCCGCTTGCGAAATGCCCCTCGGCAATGGCGATGCGGCGCGGATCCGGCGGCACGCCCCCCTCGCGCGCGCCACGCCGCATGACGAGGACAAGCGGATCCAGGGAGATGGGCTTCGTGAAGCGCAGGGACTGTTCCCGTTCGGCCGTAACGGTCATGATGCCGACGTCGGCGCCGTCTTGTTGGATCAGGTCGATCTGCGCGGGAAAACTGCCCCGGCGGCTGACCACGTCGAAAGTCAGCCCGGTCTGGAAGGACACCATTTCCAGGAGGTCCGTCGCCAGGCCCGAGAAGTGGCCATTGATATTGAAGAAGGCGATCGGCGCCAGGTCGTCGTTGATGACCAGGCGCAATCGGGGATGCTGCGCAATCCAACGCAGCTCGTCCGGGGTAAAGGGTATGTTCCGGGCATCGGGGATAAAGCCGCTGCCCGCCCAACTGCGGGTAATTTCGGGCAACGCGCTGTCGATCGCCGCGATGGCCTCGTTCATGACCTGCCGCAAACGCGCGTCGGCGGCGTTCAACGCGTAGTGGTACGGCGTCGACATATCCGTGAAACGGTCGAACTGGACATAACCGTAGAAGGCGCCGTTGATTCGGTGATAGGCGGTCAGCACGCCCCCCAAATAGACGTCGCTGTGACCGAAACCCAGCGCCGCGATGGCTTGGTCGTCGGTGGCGTATTCCATGATCTTGGCGTCGGGATAACGCCTGGAGGCTTCGGCCACCGTTGCGGGGCCCGCGACCGCAACGGTCATGCCGCGCAAATCGGGACGGAATTTTCGGTTTTCACTTGTCCGACGGAACACCGCGATCTTGTCGGTCACATAGGGCGCGCTAAGCAACAAGCCCGTCGTCGCGGCGTGCGCCAAGTCTCCGGCGAGCAGGTCGATCTTCCTGTCGGTCAGCGCCGCCAGCGCGGTCTGATCATCCGGAAACGCCACCAGCCGGACGCTCAAGCCCAGCAGTTGCGCCACCAACGAGGTCACGTCGGCGTTGATGCCCTTGTAGGTGCCGTCGCGGTAGACCATTTCGAAAGGCGCCTGCGCCTTGTCGACGACGCCGAGCACCAGCTCGCGCTTTTCGCGCAACCAGACCCAGTCGTTTTCGGAAATCGCAGGGGTGACATGCTGCCAATGCACTTGGCTTTGCAACGTCAGCTGGAACGGCCCGGGCGGCTCGGCGGCCCGGACCGGCAGCAAGGCGGCCGCCAGCGATAGCAGGCCAGCGACTAGGAATCGCCGCAAGGTCGAGTCCCGGATGACAAACGACCTCATGGGTAATCCCATTGTTCGAATTGCAGTGCGGAGAGGAACAGCGCCGCCGTCCCGTACCGGCTTACGAGCGTCCGCCCAGACTGCCTCCGCCGTCCACGCCCAGTACCTGGCCAGTGATGAAACCCGCATCGTCCGACAGCAGGAAAGCGATGGCGGCGGCGACTTCGGCCGGCGTGCCCAGCCGTTTCATGGGCACCGATGCCAGCGCGCGCTTTTCGCCATCGCTGCCCGCCGGACGCGTGGCGCGGAACAATTCAGTTTCGATCGGGCCCGGCGCGACCGCATTGGCGGTGACGCCGTATTCGGCCAATTCCAATGCCCAGGTGCGGGTGCAACCGACCAGCGCGCTCTTGGCGGCGGAATAGGCCGTGCGGTCCAGGCCGCCGTAGATGGCGCGGCTGACCACGTTGACGATGCGGCCGGCGCGGCGCACTTTCATGGATTCGACGAAAGCCTGCGTCACTTGCACCGCGACGCGCACGTTCAGGTCCAGCACGTTGTACAGCGTGGCCAGATCGATTTCGCCCAAAGGCTGCGGCGACGCGACGCCCACGTTATTGACCACGGCGTCGACCGGGAATTTGTCTCGGATTTCCCGCAGGACCTCTTCGGTGCGTCCGGCGTCGGCCAGATCACAGGCGTACAGATATCCCGGGAAATCGACGTCGGTGGTGTTGCGCGCAATGCCGACCACATGACAGCCCATGTCGGACAGCCGCTGCGTAAGCGCCCAGCCGATGCCTTTCGTGGCGCCCGTAATGAGCACGCATTTGTCCTTCATGGGTGGAAACCTCGCAGTCTGTTTTCTGGGTCAAAAACGGGCGCTTGAGCGCCCGGTGTTCCAAGTAGACACCATCCGGCGTCGGCTGTCTTGTAAATTGCGTAGCAATTTTTGCACGCCGGACACTCCCGAACGGAAGCCGTCTGGCCCGGCCGACAGACGGAAAACCCGGGTGATCAAGCGTCGCGGGTGACCGGGACGCGAGGCGCCAAGGCGCAGAGGAGCTCGTAGCCGATCGTGCCGGCGGCCTGGGCCACTTCGTCGACGGAAGGACCATCTTCGCCCCAGAGCACCACGGGCGCGCCGACGCCGGCCGCCGGAATGGGATCCAGGTCGACGATCAGCATGTCCATGGAGACGCGGCCGACCAATTGGGTACGGATGCCCGCCACGACGACCGGGGTGCCGGTCGTGGCGTGGCGCGGATAGCCGTCGGCATAGCCGCAGGCGACGATACCGATGCGCATGGCGCGTTCGGCGCGGAAGATGGCGCCGTAGCCGACGGAATCTCCGGCCTTGAGCTCTTGCACCGCGATGATCTCGGAACTGAGCGTCATGGCCGGTTTCAGGCCGAACGACGCGGCATCGGCGTCGGCGAACGGTGACGCGCCGTACAGGCAGATGCCGGGACGCACCCAATGGGTCTGTGTCGGCGACCCGACGGCGATGTCGGCGAAACGTAGCGTGGCCGCCGAGTTGCAGACGCTGATCGTGCCCGGCAGCTTATGCGTCACCGAATTAAATACGGCCAGCTGCTCGCTCACCCCCTGGGGGCCGTCGGCGCAGGCGAAGTGGGTCATTTTGCCGATGGAGCCCACCGTGCCCTGCTGTTGCAGCAGCACGGCGCGTTCATGTGCGGCGGGATAGGCGGCGGGGCTGAAGCCCAGCCGGTTCATGCCGCTGTTGAGCTTAAGCATGATGTCCACCCGGCGGGCGAAACGCGCGCGCGCCAGCATATCCAGCTGTTCACGGTTGTGCACCGTGGTGCTGAGGTGATAGCGATCGATCAGGTCGAGGTCCGACGGGTTGAAGAAGCCTTCAAGCAGCAGGATGGGCCCGCCCCACCCGGCTTCGCGGCAGCGCACGGCTTCGTCCAGGTCCAGCATCGCCAGACCCTGCGCCTTGGAAAACCCCGTTACTGCTTGCTCGATGCCATGCCCGTAGGCGTTGGCCTTGATGACCGCCCAGATGGAAGGCGGCAGTCCGGAGACGGCCGCGGCGGTCTGTTCAAGGTGGCGGCGCACGGCGGCAAGATTGTGCGCAAGGGCAGAAACGGAGACAGTGGCGGAAATTGGGCGCGGCATGATGTGAGATCCTGTGGCGCTTAAGTCTAACTGATCGCCGCCCCCGCCGGCACGGCATCGTGCCTTGGCGAAACGACTACTCTAAAATGAGGTGGACAGGGTCCCCGGGGACCCCGCCCGAGCTGCTTATTATGTCTATCGATCACTACGAGAACTTTCCCGTCGCCTCGGTGCTGCTACCGCGCCGGCTGCGTGGCGCCGTGACCGATATCTACCGGTTCGCCCGCGCCGCGGACGATATCGCCGATGAAGGCAGCGCCACCGACGACGAACGCCTGGCCCAGCTGGCGGCGTTCCGCACGGAACTGCACCGCATCGGCGCCGAGCCCGGCACGCCGCCGCCCCCTGGCCTGCCGCCGCTGGCCGACATCTTCACGCCCCTGGCCAAGACCATCGCCCGGCATCAGTTGCCGATCACGCCGTTCTTCGACTTGTTGTCCGCCTTCGAGCAGGACATTACCGTCAAACGCTATGAAGACTACGCCGCGCTGGCCGACTACTGCACGCGCTCGGCTAATCCGGTCGGCCGGCTGATGCTGCACCTGTTCGACGCCACCACCCCTCAGGACACGGCCGAAAGCGACGCCATCTGCTCGGGGCTGCAATTGGTGAACTTCTGGCAGGATGTGCGGGTGGATTGGCACAAGCACCGCGTATACCTGCCGCAGGAAGACCTGCGCCGCCATGGCGTCTCTGAGGACGACCTGGCCGCCTGCCGGCTGACACCCGCCTGGCGCGAACTGATGGCGTTCCAGGTCGAACGCACGCGGGCGCTGCTACACTTCGGCGCTCCGCTGGCGCGCCGCCTGCCGGGCCGCATCGGCCTGGAGCTGCGCCTAGTGGTGCAAGGCGGGCTGCGCGTGCTGGAGCGGATCGAGGCGAGCGGCTACGATGTATTCATGAATCGCCCCGAATTGGGCGCCAAAGACTGGGCCATCATGCTGTGGCGCTCTATCAAGTAACAGGCCCTGCCTATCTATGACCCCTGACGAATATTGCCAGGAGAAAGCCGCCAAGAGCGGTTCCAGCTTCTACTATTCCTTCCTGTTCCTGCCGCCCGAACGCCGCCGCGCGATCACCGCGCTGTACGCGTACTGCCGCGAAGTGGACGACGTGGTCGATGAATGCACCGACCCGTCACTGGCCCGCGTCAAGCTGGCTTGGTGGCGCACGCAAATCGACCAGATGTTCGACGGCAAGCCGGACCACCCCGTGACGCGGGCGCTACAGCCGCATCTGCAAAGCTGTTCGATCACCCGCGAACGTTTGCTGGCCGTGGTCGACGGCATGGAGATGGACCTGGACCAGACCCGCTACCTGGATTGGCCGGGCTTGCGTAAATACTGCTGGCACGCCGCGGGCGTGGTGGGCGAACTGTCCGCCGGCGTCTTCGGCTACAGCGATCCCAAGACGCTGGTCTATGCCGAAAAATTGGGCCTGGCGTTCCAGATGACCAACATCATCCGGGACGTGGGCGACGACGCGCGCCGCGGCCGGATCTACATCCCCGTCAACGAGATGCAGCAATTCGAGGTCAAGGCCTCGGACATCCTGAATGGCGAATACTCGGAACGTTTCTCCGCCCTGATGAAGTTCCAGGCCGACCGTGCCCGCGAACTCTACCGGGAAGCGATGCGCAATCTGCCCGACGCCGACCGCCGCTCGCAACGGCCGGGGCTGATGATGGCCGCCATTTATCACGCGTTGCTTGACGAAATCGAGCGCGACAACTGGCAGGTGCTGCACCAGCGCATTTCGCTGACCCCACTGCGCAAGCTGTGGCTGGCATGGAAAACCTGGGTGGGCGGCGGACGCGGACTGGTCCGCCGGTTGGCGCGGTGAAGGCGGCGGTCATCGGCGCGGGCTGGGCGGGGTTGGCGGCCAGCGTCGCCCTGCGTGAAGCCGGCGCCAAAGTCACGGTATTCGAAGCTGGCCATACGCCCGGCGGGCGCGCCCGCCGCGTGTTCCACGGCGATTTCGACGCGCCGCTGGACAATGGCCAACACCTGCTGTCGGGCGCCTACAAGCAGACGCTGGCGCTGATGCGCCGGGTGGGCCGCAACCCCGATGCGCTACTGATGCGCCGGCCGCTACGGCTGGCCACCCTGGACGGCCGTTTCCGCCTGTCCGCCCCCCGCTTGCCCGCCCCGCTACACATGGCGATCGCGATCCTGCGCGCGCGCGGCCTGTCGTGGGCCGACCGTTTTGCAACGTTGCGCCTGATGCGCGGCCTGAAAACGATGTCGTGGATGCCGCCTCGCGACTGGACCGTGCTGCACCTGCTGCATTACCACGCGCAATCCGACGCGTTGATCCGCCAGCTCTGGGAACCACTTTGCCTGGCCGCCCTGAACACGCCGGCCGCCACGGCCAGCGCGGCGCTGTTTGCCCGCGTGCTGCGCGACAGCCTGGCCGGCACCCGCGAAGACAGCGACTTGCTGCTGCCCTGCACCGACCTGTCCGCCCTGTGGCCCGATGCCGCGGCGCGCCAGGTGACGATGCGCTACGGCAGCACCGTGCGCCAGCTAGATCCTTCCGACGACGGCATCGTCGTCAACCAGGAACGCTTCGACGCCGCCGTGCTGGCGGTGCCGCCCGCTTTCGCGGCGCGGTTGCTGGACGCGCCCTTGCGGCAGGCCGGCGCCACCGGCTTGCTGAACGCGCTGAAGGCGTTCACCTATCTGCCCATCGCCACGCTGAACCTGCGTTTGGCGGAACCGTGGCGCCTGCCCGAACCCATGATGATGCTGCGCGAGGAAGCCGCGCGCGGCCACATCGGGCAATGGCTGTTCGACCGCGCGCAACTGGCGGGCGACACCAAGGTGGGCGAACTGGCCGTGGTCGCCAGCGCCGCCACCAGCATCGCGGAGCGCAACCGCCATCAGGTGGTGGAGGCCTTGATCGACCAGGTGGCGGAACAGGCGGCGCGCCATCCCGCGCGGCTGCCCGGCATGCCGGAAGTGGCCGCGTCCGAACTGCTGATTGAAAAGCGCGCCACCTTCGCGGCAGTGCCGGGCCTGACACGCCCCCTGAATTCAACGCCGTGGGCCACCTTGGCCCTGGCCGGCGACTGGACCGACACGGGTTATCCGGGTGTACTGGAAGGCGCGGTGCAAAGCGGCCTGCAGGCTGCCCGGGTCTTGAACCCGCGCGCGGACCTGGCCACGGATCTGGCCGCGGATTGATCGGCTGGCGCAACCGGCGCTGGCGCATGGCGCGCGCCGCCGCCTGCCCCGATTTCCGCGATGCTTAGCGCAGTAAATGCGCCGTGGCGATGCCGGCGGCCGTCAGGGCCAACGATCCCGCCAAGCTAATTCCGGCGTAACCGAGCGCGCTGCCGTAGGCGCCGCGTTCAAGCATGGCCACGGTTTCGGCCGAGAACGTCGAAAACGTGGTCAGGCCGCCCATGAAGCCGGTGATGACGCCCAGGCGCACCCAGGCCGGCCATTCGGGGTGGCCCGCCACCATCGCCAGCACCAATCCCACCAGATATCCGCCCGCCAGGTTGACGGCCAACGTGCCCCAAGGCCAGGATTCAACATTCAGCCACAGGCTGACAAGCCACCGCATCCAGGCGCCAAGGACGGCGCCCAGACCGACGGCCAGGAAATTCAAGGGGATCAGGGTTTGGTAGGCGGACATGGACGTCAAGAGGCGCGGTGCTGTTTAAGCCGCAGGGAAAAGACCAGCAGCAGTATGCCAAAGAACACGGCGTAGATGCCGATGACCCAAACCAGCGCCAGCGCGCCGACGCCAGGCTGCATGACCAGCATGATCCCGAACAGGATCGACACTACGCCCGACAAGGCAAGCAGCCATTCGTTGCGGATTTCCTTGCGGAAGCGGATGGCGGCAATGACCTGGAACACACCCGCCGCAAGCGCCCAGAACGCGATGATGTAGAGCAATAGCAAAGCGGTAAGCCCGGGCCACAGGAAGGTCACGATGCCCGCGGCCACGCCCAGCAGGCCGACGATGATCAGGGCCCACAGCGGCTTGCCGTTGTCGCGGATGCGCACCCCGGCGATCAGGGCCAGCACGCCGTCCACCAGCGCGAATGCTCCCCACACCAGTATCAACGCCGACAAGGTGATGGCCGGCATGAACAAGGCCATCAATCCGAACAGGATGGCGACGACGCCGCGCAAAGCGACCCACCCCCAATGACGACCGATATCCCCCCATTGCGGTTCCAGCATGACGCACCTCCGGTGTTGGTAACGGGTGGCCTATCTTATCCCCGCAGGACTGCCGCCGCCACGCCGCGGACGGCCGGATCGATGCCGCGCGGCGAAACGGATTGAAATTTCCATCTTCGCGCAGCCCGGCGTTTTATAAGAGTAATTCTCATTAAATGTTAGAATCCGCGCCTTCAAATCGAATCCCTCATGGACAGTCAACCCGCTCCACGGCGCCGGGCCTATTGGCTCAAGACGCTGCATCAATGGCACTGGATCAGCTCGGCGCTATGCCTGCTGGGGATGCTGCTATTCGCCGTCACCGGTTTGACGCTGAACAACGCCTCGCACATTGAATCGAAAGCCGTGGTGACGAGCCGGCAGGCGCAATTGCCCGGGCCCGTGCTGAAGCAATTGTCCTCGCCGGCCGGGCAAAAGAAAGCGCCCCTGCCCGTCCCCGTGGCGCAATGGCTGGATGAATCGCTGGATGCCGACACCGCCGGAAAAACGGCCGAATGGTCCGCCGACGAGGTGTATTTGTCGCTGCCGCGCGCCGGCGGCGACGCCTGGCTATCGATCGACCTTGCCAGCGGCGACGTGGAATACGAACGCACCGACCGCGGCTGGATC
Source organism: Achromobacter marplatensis (assembly GCF_049060505.1). Classification (GTDB taxonomy): domain Bacteria; phylum Pseudomonadota; class Gammaproteobacteria; order Burkholderiales; family Burkholderiaceae_B; genus Achromobacter; species Achromobacter marplatensis_A. The sequence continues at coordinate 235,812 of NZ_JBMGRB010000008.1, read as the reverse complement.
TCGTACCTGAACGATTTGCACAAGGGCCGCAACACCGGTCTGGCCTGGAGCTGGTTCCTGGACATATTCGCCGTCGCCTGTCTGGTCTTTTCGTTGACCGGGCTGGTACTGCTGAAGATGCACGCAGGCAACCGCAGCGCAACCTGGCCCATGGTCGGGATGGGCGTCGTGATCCCCGTGGTGCTGGCCCTACTGTTCATCCATTGATTCCATCCGATCCGCTCCTGGAGCATTCCATGCGCAAACTGCTATTGCCGGCCCTCTTGGCTGGCCTGATCGCCCGAACGGCTCATGCGGCCGACATCGGCCTGAACATCGAAGTGCCGCGCCTGGACGTGGCCGAGTACCACCGTCCCTACGTGGCGATCTGGATCGAAAATCCCGACCAGAGCGTCGCCGCCGACCTGGCCGTCTGGTACGACGTGGCCAAGAAGAACAACGAAGGCGCCGAGTGGCTGAAGGACATGCGCCAATGGTGGCGCCGCAGCGGCCGCAACCAGCAGTTCCCGGTGGACGGCGTCAGCGGCGCGACCAAGCCCGTGGGCAAGCACGCGCTGAGCTTCGACGCGGCAAGCAAGCCCCTGTCCACGCTCAAGCCTGGCCAATACGCCGTGGTTGTCGAAGCCGCGCGCGAAGTCGGCGGCCGCGAACTGCTGCGCATCCCCTTCCAGTGGCCGCCGCAGAAAGCCGAGCAACTGACGGCGCGCGGCGAACATGAACTGGGCGCCATTGCGCTCGACCTCAAACCCTGATGCCCATCGAATCGCCTTCAAGGAGCGCAACCATGAAATCCGCCGCCAACCTGGCCGCCGCCCTGGCGCTGTGCCTGCCCTTTGCCACGCACGCGCATGATGTCTGGATCGTGCCGTCCTCCACCGTGCTGTCGGGCACCGACAGCTGGATCACGGTCGACGCCGCCGTGGGCAATGACAAGTTCTATTTCAACCATGCGCCGATGCGTTTGGACGGCCTGGCCGTCGTGGCCCCGGACGGCAACGCCGCCGAAGCCGAAAACCTGAACCGCGGCAAGCTGCGCAGCACCTTCGACCTGCAGTTAAAGCAAAGCGGCACCTATCGCGTGGCGGTGGTGAATGACGGCGTGTTCGCGCGCTGGAAGGAAGACGGCAAGAACAAGCGCTACTTCGGCAAGGTGGAAGGCATGGCCCAGGCCGTGCCCGCCAACGCCCAAGAGCTTGAGGTGTCGCAGAGCCTGGGCCGCGTCGAGACCTTCGTGACGGCAGGCAAACCGACGGCCATCAAGCCGGTGGGCCGCGGCCTGGAACTGGCGCCCGTGACGCATCCGAACGATCTCTTCACGGGTGAAGAAGCCACCTTCCAGATGCTGGTGGATGGCAAGCCGGCCGCGGAACTGGATGTGAATGTGGTGCCCGGCGGCAGCCGCTATCGCGACAAGGTCGGCGAAATCAAGCTGAAGACGGACAAGGACGGCAAGTTCTCCGTGAAGTGGGCGCAACCAGGCCTGTACTGGATTGAAGCTGGCATGGAAGACGCCAAGATCACCGTGCCGCAAGCCAAGAAGCGCCGCTTGTCCTACGCCGGCACGGTCGAAGTGCTGCAGCCCTAAGACGCGGCGGGCGCGTGGCCACCTCTTCTTCCTATGCGCCGCGCGGCGCGGCGACGCCTGCCGTTCGCGTGGCGTATGGCGCCATGCCGGCCGCGCTGATGGCGCCAGCCGCGTTGGCCGGCGTCACCATGGGCACGACGTGGTCGGCGCGCATGGCGCTGCCCGCCGGTTGCAGCGACCACGCGGCGCGGCTGGCGGTGCAGGCTGCGCTAGACGAAGTCGTGGCCCAAATGAGCACCTGGGAAGCAGGTTCCGACATCAGTCTGTTCAATCAGGCGGGCCCGGGCTGGCTCGCCTTGCCCGACGCGTTTTTTCATGTCCTGCGCCATGCGGTGGCGCTGGCGGATGACACCGATGGAGCCTATGACCCGACCGTGGGTCCGCTTGTGAACGCCTGGGGTTTCGGCCCGCATCAACGCGCCTTTGAACCGCCTTCGCCCACCACCGTGGACGCGGCGCGCCTGCGATGCGGTTGGCGGCGCTTGGCGTTGGATATCGAGACGCAGGCTGCCTATCAGCCGGGCGGCGCGTATCTGGACTTATCATCGATTGCCAAGGGCTATGGCGTCGACCGCGCCGCGATGGCGCTGGACGCCCTGGGTATCACGCAATACCTGGTGGAGGTCGGCGGCGAATTGCGCGCGCGCGGCAACCGGCCAGACGGCCAGCCTTGGCGCGTGGCCGTCGAAGTGCCCGACGCCAGCGATGACCATGCCCTGGCCTTGCCGCTGGAAGACGTCAGCATCGCCACGTCGGGCGACTATCGGCGCCACGCCGGCAGCGGCGACGCGCGCTACGCGCACACCATCGACCCGCGCACCGGCCAGCCCGTGCGCAACAACGTAGCGTCGGTTTCCGTACTGCACCCGATATGCATGCAGGCCGACGCCCTGGCCACCGCGCTGACGGTGCTGGGCGAAGCGGACGGCCTGGCCTATGCCCGCCGCCATGATCTGGCGGCCCTCTTCATCCTGCGCGACGCCGGCGCCTATCGTGTCATCGCCACGCCGGCGTTCCAGGCGCGGGCCATCGCCCACTGAACCCATGAGCCTGACCCGGTTGATCGCGGCGGCATGCGTGGTGGGGCTTTGGCTGCTGCTTTGCCTGTGGGCATGGCGCCGCGCCAGACGGCACGAGGCGCTGCACGCACAGGCCCTCCAAGCCCTGAACGCGCCCACACCCGAAGACACCCTGCTGATCGCCTACGCAACCCAGACCGGCTACGCCGAAGCCCTGGCCGGCCAGACCGCCGAATCCCTGCGCGCCGGCGGTTTGACCGTCCGCGTGGCGGCGCTGGACCAACTGGACCTGCCGCGCCTGTCCTCCTATCGCCGCGTCCTGTTCGTGGCCAGCACCTATGGCGAAGGCGACCCGCCCGATGCCGCCGCGGCCTTCGCCGGACAGATGCAGGCGCCGCCCGCCGCCCCCCGCGTAAACCCGACGCTGGCCGGCATGCAATACGCCGTGCTGGCGCTGGGCGACAGCGAATATGCCCGGTTCTGCGGATTTGGGCACCGGCTTGACGACTGGCTGCACGCACAAGGCGCGACGCCGCTGTTCGACCTGGTCGAAGTGGACAACGGCGATCCGGCCGCGCTGCGCCATTGGCAGCATCACCTGGGTTTGCTGGCTGGCCGAAGCGACCTGCCTGATTGGCAAGCGCCGGTCTACGACGCCTGGCGCCTGGCGGATCGCCGTCTGATGAATCCCGAGAGCCAGGGCGGCCCCTGCTATTTGCTGACCCTGACACCGCCCCCGGGCGGTATGCCGCAATGGATGGCGGGCGACATCGCCGAAATCGGCCCCCGGCGGGAGCCCGGCGGTCCGGTGCAGGCGCACCGCGAATATTCGATCGCATCCCTGCCGGAAGACGGCGCGATCCAGTTGCTGGTGCGGCAGATGCGCGGCGCCGATGGCGGGTTGGGGTTGGGCAGCGGATGGCTGACCCATATCGCCCAAACCGGCGACGAGATCGCGCTGCGCGTGCGCACCAATCGCAATTTCCATGCGCCTGAAGACGGCCGGCCGTTGATCCTGGTGGGCAATGGCACCGGGCTTGCCGGTCTGCGGGCGCTGATCAAGGCCCGCCGCGCCGCGGGCCACCGGCGCAACTGGCTGGTATTCGGCGAACGCAATGCCGCGCACGATAACTTCTGCCAAACGGATATCGACGCTTGGCGGCAGGAAGGCACGCTGGCGCGCGTGGACGCCGTCTACTCGCGCGACCAGCCCCAGCGCCGATACGTGCAGGACCTGCTGCGCGAACAGGCGGACGCCGTCAGGTCGTGGGTGGACGCCGGCGCCGCGATTTATGTCTGCGGCAGCCTGCAAGGCATGGCGAGCGGCGTGGATGCCGCGCTGCAAGACATCCTGGGCGACGACCGCCTGCAAGCCATGCAGCACGGCGGCCGTTACCGCCGCGACGTGTACTGACGCGCGCTTACTGCAGCTTGATCTGCGCGCGGTCGATCACGGTCTTCCAGCGGTCGCGTTCGCTGCGGATCTGTTCGGCGAATTCAGCCGGCGTGTTGCCCAGCGGGAACGCGCCCGTCTCTTCCATCTTTGCCGCCGTCGCCGGATCGCGCACCGCCTGGGCGAACGCCTGCGCCAGCTTGTCGCGCACATCGGCCGGCATTCCGGCTGGTCCCACCACGCCGTACCAGGCAGTGACGTCGTAGTCTTTGTAGCCTTGCTCGGCGAACGTCGGCACGTCGGGCAGGCGCGGATTACGCTGGGTGCCCGTGATGGCCAGCGCGCGCAGATGGCCGCTTTTCAGGTAGGGCAACGACGACGGGAAGTTGTCGAAGATCACCGGAACCACGCCGCCCACGGTGTCGGTCAGCGCAGGCGCCGACCCGCGATACGAAATGCTGTTCATCTTGCCGCCGATGATCTGCAGGAACCAGATCATGCCCAGGTCGTTCACCCCGCCCGCGCCGGCATTCGCATAACCGTCCTTGTTCGGATTGGCGCGCACGTGGGCCACGAAGTCGGCCAGCGTCTGCGTGGGGAACTTCGGATTCACGCTAAGGATGTTGGGGCTGGTGACCAGGTTGCTGATGGGCGTGAAATCCTTCACCGGGTCGTAAGCCAGGTTGGGAAACAGGTGCGGCGCGGTGCCGTGCGTGCTGACGGTGGCCAGGCCCACGGTGTAGCCGTCCGGTTTGGCGCGGGCCGTGGCGACCATGCCGATGGTGCCCGACGCGCCGGTCCGGTTTTCCACCACGATCTGCTGGCCCAGGATCTCGCCCGCTTTCGCGGCCGCCACGCGGCCGACGATATCCGTGGGGCCGCCTGCCGGGAACGGCACGATCAACGTAATGGGATGGTCGGGAAAAGCGGCGTGGGCAGCGGGCAGCACGGCGGCCAGCAGCAGGGCCATACAAGTCTTGCGCATCATCATGATGGGGGAATCTCCTGAAGGGTGGTTGCTGTTGTTATTCAGTATCTTGGCCGCGCACGGCAGGTTCCCGCCGCAGTATCTTGCCGGGACGCGCCGTGCCCTCAACCGCCGGAAATACCGGATGTCCGTTCACCAGCACGTGTTCGACGCCGGCCGACGCCAGCGTGGGGGATTCCCACGTGGCGCGGTCCACCACCGTGTCGGCATCGAACACCGTGATGTCCGCCCATGCCCCCACGCTTAGCTGCCCGCGCCCCGCCAGGCCGAATACGCGCGCCGGCAACGCCGTCATCTTGGCGACCGCGGCCTCCAGCGTCAGCAGTTCGGCCTCGCGCACATAGCGGCCCAGCACGCGGGTGAAGCTGCCCCACAAGCGCGGATGCGGATGCGCGTCGTTCGGCAGACCATCCGAGCCCACCATGCAGCATTCGTGCTGGAAGATGCGCCGCACTTCGGCTTCGTCCATGGCGAAGTAGATAGCGCCCGCCGGGCAGAGCCTTTGAGCCGCGGTGGTTTTGTCGCAGCCCCAGCGCGCGGCGATATCGGCCAGCGATTCGCCGCTGCATTCGGGGTGCGGCGTGGACCAGGTGATGCGGATATCGTCGATGCTCTCGGCGCGCTCGGGGATCAGGATGGTGGAACTGCCCGGGTACGGATAGATGTCCAGTGCCACGTCCACGCCCTCGGCGCGGGCGCGGTCGATGTTGGCCAGGGTGGCGCGGCTTTTGCCCCAGTTGCGCGGCATCATGCACTTGTGATGCGACAGCACGGTCGCGCAGCCCGTCTGGCGGCCGACGGCCAGTACTTCGTCCACGGCGGCTTCGACCTCGTCGCCTTCATTGCGGATATGGCTGGTGTGCAGCGCGCCGTGGGCCGCCGCCACGCGGGCCAGCCCCTCCAGTTCGGCGGATTCCGCCACGCCGCCCGGTTGGTACGCCAGACCGGTACTGAACCCCACCGCGCCGGCGGCCAGCGCGTCGGCCAGCATGCGCTGCATGGCCGCCTGCTCATCCGGGGTGGGGGCTGCCGCCGGGTCCCGCATGGCGGCCAGGCGCAGGTTCGCGTGGCCCACCAGGGCCGCCACGTTGATCATCGGGCGCTGCATGCGCACTTCGTCGAAGTAGGCGTGCATATCCGGAAACAAGGGGGTTTCACCCAGCAGCGCCAAGGCTGCGGCGGTGTTGCCCGGCAACGGCGCAGGCGCGCCGCTGACGCCGCAATTGCCGACCACGACAGAGGTAATGCCCTGGCTGGTCTTCCATTCCAGGCCCGGCTTCTCGACGAACATCAGATCGTCATGGCCGTGCACATCGATGAAACCCGGCGCCACGATCTTGCCTCGGGCGTCCAGCCGCCGGGCGGCGGCCACGCCGGACAAGTCGCCGATGGCCGCGATGCGCTCATTCTTCACGCCGATGTCGGCGCGTCGCCGGGGCGCGCCCAGCCCGTCGATAACCCAGCCGCCTTCAATGATCAGATCCACTATTTCCTGCCGCATGATCGTCCTGCCCGATGAAGCCCCGGGCCTGTGCGCATAACAGAATGCCGCGCTCAGGCCAGGAGGGAACAAGCCTTAGTATCGTCGGCGCGATCAATCTGGGAAAATTGTTTTTATTGATCCATCTATCGTGGTTTGTAATGAATCGCCTGCCCAAGCACGTTACCTTGAAGCACCTGACCGCCTTTGTGGCGGTGGCGCAGGAATCCAGTTTCACGCATGCCGCCAAACGTCTGTTCCAGACGCAATCGTCGGTGACCAGCCTGGTGCGCCAACTGGAGGACGCGCTGGCCACCCAGCTTTTCGCGCGCACCAGCCGGCGCGTGCTGCTGACCGCCGCTGGCGAAGCGTTTTTGCCCCGCGTGATGCGGCTGCTGGCGGATTTCGACGGCGCGATCGAAGACGTGGTGCGTTATGGCGCCCTGGAGCGCGGGCGCGTGGGCGTGGCGGCGGCGCCGTCGGCCATCACGCAGATCATCGCGCCGGCCGCGGCCCGTTTTTCCGCCCAGTATCCCGCCGTGCGCCTGTACCTGAGCGATGATAATTCCGGCCGCATCCAGCGCAAGGTCGCCACGCGCGATGTGGACTTCGGGCTGACCAGCCGCTGGGCCGATGCGCCGGGGCTGCGTTTCGACCCTGTGCTGGAAGACCGCTTTGGCGTGTTGTACCGCGCCGACGACGACAGCCTGCGCCCGGGGCGCGACGGCACCATGCGCTGGTCGGCGCTGGCGCAACACAAACTGGTGGGGGTCGTGGACGAAACGGGAATCATGGCGCTGCTGCGCGCCCGCGCGGACTTGCCTATCGAGGCAGGCGCGCCGTTCTACGAAGCGTCCAGCACGACGTCGCAGGCCGCCTTGGTAAAAGCGGGCCTGGGCGTGGCGCTGCTGCCGGCGCTGGCCGCCGAACGCGTGCTGGAGCCGGGCCTGGCCTACGCGCTGCTGGCGCGGCCGACTGTCACGCGCACGGTCTGCATCATCCGGCACAAAGAACACCCGCTAAGCCCCGCCGCGCAGGCGCTCATCCGCGCCATCCATGATTACCTGCGCGATGCGCCGCTGCCCGCCGGCTGCAAGCGCGTGCCGCAACGTCCCTAGGGTTAGCCGCAATTTGCGTGTTCGCGTCTGCCTCGTACCGTAGATAAATATGTTTATCGTACAAAGTCCGAGGCACATCGATTGGAGCAGCACGTGAAGCAGTAGGTCTAACCCAAGGGGAAGTCGTCATGAAACGTCGCAGTGCGTTAAAGCTGATCGGAACCGCAGCCGGCCTGAGCCTGACAGGCAGGGGCTGGGCGCAGAGCGGGCCTTATCCGTCCCGAGTCATCAAGATCATCGTCTCGTCCACGCCCGGAAGCGCCACCGATCTTGCCGGGAGGTTGGTCGGAGACCTGCTCTACGCCAAATATGGCCAGAGCGTAGTGATCGAAAACCGCGCCGGCGCGGGCGGCGTCATCGGCATGCAGGCCGCCGCCGCCGCCAAGCCAGACGGCTACACCCTGACCACCGGCGGCCTGGGTCACAATGTCCTGCCGCCGGCAACGCTGCGCGGGTTGCCTATCGACATCCCCACCGCCCTGCTGCCCATCGCCCAGGTCGCGGAATTCGTCAATGCGCTGGTGGTGCGGGCGGACCACCCCGCCACGACGGTCTCCGACCTGATCGAACATCTGCGCGCCAGCAAGCGCAAGCCCCTGTACGGCAGCAATGGCGTCGGCAGCTCGTCGCAGATGACGGCGGAACTCTTCGCCATGCGCACCGGCCTGAAGTTCGACCACGTGCCGTACAAGGGCGCGGCCGACGCCCTGGTCGGCACCGCCAATGGCGACCTGGATCTCTGTTTCATGAACCTGCCCCCCACCCTGCCCATGGTGGAAGGCAAGCGCCTGAAGGCCCTGGCGGTGACCAGCGCCTATCGCGCGCGGCAGCTGCCCAAGGTGCCGACGATGCAGGAACAAGGCATGGCGGACTTCGACGTGACCAGTTGGCTGGGCATGTACGCGCCCGCCCGGATCGACCCCGCCATCGTCGCGCAGTTGTCAGACACCATCGTGGCCGGGCTTGCGACGCCCGAATTCCAGGCACGCATCATCGGCGCCGGTTTCGAGCCCAAGCTGCGCAACTCGGCGGAATTCCAGGCTTTCTCGGCTGCGGAGTTCAAGCGCTGGAGCGAGGTGGCCAGGCAGGCCGGCATTGTCGTGGACTACGGCGCCAAGTAAAGAGCACGGGCCGCCCCGGGCATGGACTTTCCATGCCAGGGGCGGCCCGTGCCGGAGTGGCCCATGCCAGCATTGCGCCCCGGCCAAGGAGCCCTTCAGGCGCGCGCCTGCCAGACCTCGGGATTGACCATGGCTTGCGGCGTCTTGTTGCCCAGCGCATCCATCAGGTTCGCGACGGCCAGGTCTATCATGGCGCGCCGCGTCTCGTGCGTGGCGCTGCCCACGTGCGCCTGCAACACCACGTTGGGCAACTGGCACAGCGGGCTTGCGGCCGGCAATGGCTCCTGCTCCATCACGTCCAGCCCTGCGCCCGCGATGGTCCCGGCACGCAGTGCCTCGATCAGCGCCGCTTCGTCGATGACCGGCCCGCGCGCCGTGTTGATCAGGTAGGCCGTCGGCTTCATCAACGCCAATTCGCGCTTGCCGACGGAGTGGCGCGTTTCGGCGGACAGCGGAATATGCACGCTGAGCACGTCCGACACCTTGAACAGCTCATCGCGTTCGACGTAACTGGCCAGGCCTTCGGCTTGCGGGTCCTGGCGCCGGTTGTGATAGACCACCTTCATGTCGAAAGCCTGCGCCGTGCGCGCCACCACGCGGCCGATGCGGCCCATGCCCAGCAGCCCCAGCGTCTTGCCACGAATGTCGCGAGTCAGGGGGAAAGCCCCCTTGGTCCATTCGCCGCTACGCACGAACGCGTCGCCCGCCACCAGGTTGCGGGCCAGGCACAGCATGAGGCCGATGGTCACGTCGGCTACCGCGCCGTCCAGTACTCCGGGTGTATTGCAAATCAGAACTTTGCGCTGTGTGGCGGCGGCCAGATCGACGTTGTCGAAACCCACCGCAAAGTTGGAACTAACGGTCAGGGCCGGAAATGCGTCCAGCAGCGCCTGATCCACCTTGGTGCGCATGGTGCAGACCATGCCGGCGATCTGCTCGCGCAACGCCGCCGGCACGGTTTCGGCAGGATTCTGTCCGGTGGGCACATCGATGATTTCGCACCGTGCGGCGAGGCGTTCGCGCAAGTCCGCCGGCAGTGGCGCGGACACGATGACTTTAGGCTTTTGATTCATTTACGGCTCCGGTAGGGTCAAGGTTCGATTGCTTCGACGTCGGTGGCGAACACCTGTTGCTCACCAGCGTCGACCAGCGCGGGTTCGGCCGGATGTTCCAGGTATCGGACAATCAGCCAGAACCCGTCCTGCGGGTTCTCTACGATCTCGGCGAGCGCGCCGCCGGCCATGCGCACGCGCACGCCTGCCTGGAGGTCGACGAGGTTGATGGATTTGTTATCGGGCATCGCGGCTGTCTCCTTTCCGCTACCACTACAGTTCAAGCTGCGAAGACGGCACGCGCACGCGAATACCGTCCAGCGCTGGCGTCATGATCACCTGACAAGACAGGCGGCTGGTGGCGCAACGCTCGGGCACGACTTCCAGCAAGGCTTCCTCCGCCATGCCGGGCGGTTCCAGCCGCGCATGCCAGGAGGCGTCCACCTGCACATGACAGGTCCCGCAGATGGCGCCGCCGCCGCACTCGGCGACGATGCCTTCCAGGCCGTCGCGGCGCGCCGCCTCCATCAGCGACCAGTCATCGGGAACGTCCAGCACCTGTTCGGCGCCGTCGGGCAACTCAAATATGGCAAAGGGCATGATGCCTCCCTGTGGCTTCACTACGATTCATGAGGCGGACTCGGGCGAGCCGATGCGCGGCACGCTCTTGATGAATTCCACCGGACTGTCGACCGCTTCGATGGCGGCCAGCCGGCCCTGCTGATAGCGCTCCACCAGCCACCCCTTGGCGGTGGGCAACAATACGTCGCGGCAAGCCTGGGCCGGATCGACCAGGCCCGCCATCTGCAGGCGACGGCCCTGCTGCTCTGACCAGAACGTGGGCGGACGCGGCGCCGGCGGGCTCTTGCCGGCGATGGCAGCGGCTGCCGTGCGCGCCTGCATCAGCGCGTTCTGCACGCTCTCTATGCGTGCGTGGCGCTGCAGCTCGCCGCGGAACGCGCTGGCGCAATCGCCGATGGCGTAGACATCTGGCGCCGAGGTCCGGCAGCACTCGTCAACCACCACGCCATCCAGGCAGATCAGGCCGGCCGCCTCGGCCAGCGCGGTCTCGGCGATGGCGCCAATGGACACCAGCACCAGATCGGCTTGCAGCACCGTTCCGTCGGCCAAGTGGGCGCGCCAGCCTGTCGCGGTGCGCTCCCACCGCGCCACCGCCGCGCCGTGGCGGATCTGGATGCCCGCTTCGCGGTGCAGGTCGCCGATGCGGGTGGCGGTCGGCTCGGACACCTTGCCCGCCATCACGTTGCCGCCCTGCTCCAGCACCAGCACCTCGGCGCCCAGCTTGCGCGCCGAACATGCGGCCTCCAGGCCCAGGTAGCCCGCGCCGACCACCAGCAGCCGGACGCCGGGACGCAGCGCCTGGCGCAACCGGTGCGCGTCGTCCAGGCCGCGAACCGAATAGGTCTGCTCACCCGCCACCTCGGCGATAGGGCGGGCGCTGGCGCCCGTGGCCAGCACGCAGTGTTCGTAGCCGACCACGCGGCCGGAGCGCGTGGACAGGGTATACGCGGCCGTATCGATGCTGACCACCGGATCACCGGCCACGACCACCACCCGCGACTTTTCGTAAGCACTGTCGGCGCGCAATGCGATGCGCTCGGCGCTGGTTCCGCCAGTCAAAAGCGCCTTGGACAGCGGCGGCCGTTCGTAGGGCGCATGCGTCTCGGCGCCGAACAGCGCCAGGTCGCCTTCAACGCCGGCCGCGCGCAAGGCCCAGGCGCATTCAACGCCGGCATGCCCCGCGCCGATGATGGCCGTATGAACGTGCCGTACCCGCGAAGAAGACTCCATGGCCATCACGCTCCGAATTTCAGGGAAATATTGGCGCGCGTGGCAACCTGCTTCCAGCGCGCCAGTTCGGCCCGGTTCAATTCCGCAAAGGCGTCCGCCCCCGACGGCCTGGGTTCGAAGCCCGCCGCGCTAAGCGTTTCCACCGACTGCGGCTGCGCCATGCCTTCCTGCAATGCCGCGCTAAGCTTGCTTACCAATGCCGCCGGCAATCCCGCCGGGCCATACAGCCCCAACCAGCTTGTCACATCAAAATCCGCCACGCCCTGCTCGGCCATCGTCGGCACGTCGGGCAACTGTTTGCTGCGATAACTGCTGGTCACGGCAATCGCACGGATGGACCCCTTGCGAACCAGCCCCATCACGGGCGGCAGATTGCTGAAGCTGAAATCCAGGTTGCCGTTGACCACGTCCACCAGCATCTCGCCGCTGCCTTTGTACGGCACGTGCAGCAGATTGGTGCCGGTGCGCTGCGCGAAGAAAGCGGTGGTCAGATGCACCGAGGTGCCGATGCCGTTCGAGCCATAGTTCAATCCGTCTTTGCTGCGAGCGCGCGCGGCGGCGATCAGGTCATCCACGCTGCGCACTGGTGAATCAGCACGCACGATCAGCACATTGATGAACTCGGCCATCTGCCCGATGGGCGTAAAGGCGCGCGACATGTCCAGCGGCAGCCCCGTCACCGTGGCCATGGGCAGCACCATGCCACCCAGGCCATTGAGCAGCAGCGTGTAGCCGTCCGCCGGCGCCGTCGCCACCTGCTGGCTGCCTATCATGCCGTTGGCGCCGGGACGATTCTCGACCACGACGGGCTGGCCAAACTTGCGGCTAAGAATCTCCCCGGCCAGGCGCCCCGCCACGTCGGTCACGCCGCCCGGCGGATAGGGCACGATCAGGCGCATGGGCTTGGTGGGAAACGCGCCGTCGGCCGCCCGGGACATTCCGGCCGTCGCTACGGCGACGCCGCCGGCGATGGCCTTCAATACAGTACGTCTATGCATGCTGCGACTCCAGGTATGGACGAGTCTCGTCCTGTCGGCGGACTGGCCCCGAGTGGAAACAACCAACGATTTGCGGCAGGGTCGGCGCTAGAAGAAGATCGTCAGCGCCTTGGAAAGCAGGACGTTCTGGTCCAGGTGGATCTCGCGCGCCAGGATCGTCCAGCGGCCGTCACGCCGGCGCAGTACGTCCTCGCGCTTGCCGACGAACAAGTTGACTTCGGTCTGCAGGCGGTTCTGGTAGATCAGAAACCGTGAGCGCACCCGCACGCGCTCGCCGCCGCCCTCTTCCGGCGCGACGTCCAGCACGCGGATGTTGGTCACCAGCCGCGACACGCGCGAAGCCGGTTCCTCGGCCCAGTGAATGCCGGTCTTGATCTGCGCGACACGCTGGCGCAGCGTATCGATGCCCTCGTCAAACCAGGCGGCGTCCTGCGTGCCTGAATATTCCTGCGCCATGGCGTCGCGCCGCACGTTGCGGGTGAGCGGCATGCGGTAGGCGATGTCTTCGTCCAGCAGGCCCAGCCAGGCGTCGAAGTCGCGATGGTCCAGCAGGTCGGCCTCGTAGTGCAGAAAGCGCTGCGCCTGCCACCAGATGTGCATGTCGTCCACGCTGGAATCCTGCGCCGCGTCCGGCGCGTTTTCAATGGTCGCGTTCATGCCGCCTGCTCCTCGGCGCGCGTGGCGCCGGCCATCAGCTGCTTCCAGGACAGGCCGTTCATGAACTGCGCCCAGCGCCGGTAATAGATTCGCGCGTTCTCTTCCGTGTACTCGCCGTTGACGGCACAGCCCGGAATCTCCGGCACGGCCTGCGCGTGGCCCACGCCCATCTGGTAGTTGAAGTAAAGCTCGCGCGACATGGCGCCCATGCTGGCTTCGGTAGCGCCCGTCCAGTTCTCCATGTCGTCCGACTCGGTCATGCCGCCCGGCCCCGAATAGCGCAGAAAGTAGTGGCGCATGGCTTCCTTGACGGCTTCGGGTGCGTCCTTGTCCACCAGATACATGCGCCACATTTCCATCTCGGTCGCGCTGATGGGATGGAATACGGCCAGCGTGCGCGGCTGGCGCCCGTGAAACGACATGTTCGGGAAAATCGTACCCACGCTGGTCTGCACCCGCATGGCCGCCCCCAGCGTGCGTTCGCGCTGCTCGTGGATCTGGCGGAAGTACGCCTCCACCTCGGGATAGCGCGCATACTGCGGCGCGTAAGGCCCCTCTTCATAGAACGGCAACCGGCCCAGCAACCCATGCCCGAGCTCGGGAAAACAGATGGCCGATCGGCTGACGGACGCGTCGCGGCGCCCTTTGCCTCCGCCCGGCCCTATGCCCACGATATCCACCGAGCGATGGCTGATGTCGTGATACAGGTCTCCGATGAAATTCTCGGGCGCGAACTTCCAATTGCACTTCACCCGCCACTTCTGCACGCCGCCGATAACCTCGGAACCGCCCGGGCTGCCATCGCGATGGTCCAGCGCCGCGTCCAGGTACAAGCGCATATTGCCCAGATAATCCTCGAACGGCGGCGCATCCGCGTCCCACGTCGCAAAGACCGCGCCTTTGTAGTTCGCCACCTGCGCCACGGTCTTCAGGCCCCACTGTTTCTTGTCCAGCTCGCCTTTGTAATGCGTCGCGTGGCCGGGCACGCCGACCAGCTCGCCAGGCCGCTCCACCAGCTTGCCGTCGGTGGAAAAGCTCCAGCCATGGTACGGACAGGTAAAGGTCCGATTGTTGCCGTGGTCGTAGCGGCACAGCTTCATGCCCCGATGCGCACAGCTATTTAGCATGACCTGTATCTGGCCCTGCCGGTCGCGCGTCAGAATCACGGACTCTGTTCCCATGCGCGACACAAAATAATCATCCGGCTTGGGCACCAGGCTCTCGTGCCCCACGAACAACCACGCTCGCGAGAACACCTGCCTTAGCTCCTGCTGGAAGATCTCGTCGTCCACGAAGATAGACCGGCTGACCAGCCCCTCGTCGGCGCGCACCAACTCATCGATCGTCTTATGACCCATCACCACTTCCCCTTGGAGGATGCCCCCAAACCCGGGCGCCTACGGTCTTTCCGCCGTGGCCGCCGCTGTACGCAGACGTGCTTCCGTGTTGTCGACGTGGGTGCGCGCATGCTGCCGCGCAAGCTCGACGTCGCCTTTCTCGATGGCGGCAAACAAGGCCTCGTGCTCCTTCTGCGCCTGCGCGCCGCGGCCCGCGATCTTGGCTGATCGCGCGCGCGACACACGCAGGTTCTTCTTCAGGAGAACCGCCAGGAAATCAAAGAAATTCAGGTAGTGTTCGTTGCGGGTCGCGCGCGCCACGCAGCGATGGAATTCCATGTCGGCATCCACCCCCACCGCCACATCGCCGGATGCGATGGCGTCGGCCATCTTGCGCAACGCCTGGCGCATGGCGGCCAGGTCTTCTTCGCTGCGGCGTTCCGCGGCAAGCGGCGCCGCCTCGATCTCGAAGCCCCGGCGCAGTTCAACGATACGCAGCACTTGTTCGGCATCGCCGATATCCGCGGCTTGCATGCGCAACACCGACGGCCGCGCCGTCTGCATGACGGTCAGGCCACGGCCCTGCTTGCTTTGTACGATGCCATCGCCCTTCAGGCGGGAAACCGCTTCGCGCAGCACCGTGCGCGAAACGCCAAGCCGGGTCGCGATGGTCTGCTCCGGGGGAAGGACCTCGCCGACTTGATAGTCGCCGCTGGTGATCTCGTCCAGCAGCATCTCTGTCACCCGGTCAGTCAGGTTGGGTTCTGACTGGAACGGAACGACAGCGTCCTTTTTCAACAGTACTCGAGAAGCTGAAGTAGGCATAAGGAAGTTCGTCCGGAAACGTGCATCTCATTGCCAGCCCGCGTTGCCTCGGCTGTGTACGCGCCCCGGAAAGGGGTGCGTTGAAAATACGATAATCGTATAAGAACAGGGGCGGATATTAGGGGAAGTGCGGATACGGGGATAGCTCCGCCCTGCCACGCGCCGGGCGGCGCGGCCGATTGTTTGTTCCACCGGGCCCGCGAATCTACGCGGGATCGCCCCTTAGAAAGTCAGGTGTTTGAACGCGCGCGTGGCGGCGGTCAGCGCTTGCTCGGTGGGCAGGCGCTCCATCGAACTGGCCCCGTAGAAGCCGTGGCAATGCTTGCACGCGCGCAGCACGTGCGCGGCATCTTCAGGCGTGGCAATGGGGCCGCCGTGGCACAGCACGATGATATCCGGGCGCACCGCCAGCGCAGCGGCGGCGATGCGGTCGATCGCAGCCACGCAGTCGTCCAGCGTCTGCGCGGTTTCGGCGCCGATGGCCCCGCCCGTCGTCAGGCCCATGTGTGCCACGATGATGTCCGCGCCGGCCTCCGTCATCGCTACCGCGTCGTCTTCATTGAACACGTAGGGCGTGGTCAGCATGCCCTTCTGGTGAGCCAGGCGGATCATGTCCACTTCCAGCGCATAGCCCATGCCGGTCTCTTCCAGGTTGGCGCGGAAGGTGCCGTCGATCAGGCCCACGGTGGGAAAGTTCTGCACGCCGGAAAAGCCCTGGCGTTTCAGGTCGTCCAGGAACACGTCGAAGTCGCAGAACGGGTCGGTGCCGTTCACGCCGGCCAACACCGGCGTCTTCTTCACCACCGGCAGCACTTCACGGCCCATGTCGACGACGATCTCGTTGGCGTTGCCGTAGGCAAGCAGGCCGGCCAGCGAGCCCCGGCCCGCCATGCGGTAGCGTCCCGAGTTATAGATCACGATCAGGTCGATGCCGCCCGCTTCTTCGCACTTGGCCGACAGGCCCGTACCCGCGCCGCCGCCCACGATGGGTGTGCGCGCGCGCACCATGGCGCGAAACTTGTCCAGCAGTTCGTTACGGTCGAAACGGGGCATGGCGGCAATCCTTCAATGGCTAGCGATTTCAAGAAAATGGTCGACCGCCGTTTTTGCGAACAGCGGGTCGTTGATATGGCAGGGCACGCGCACCAGCCGGCGTTGCGGCGTCTGCACCAGGTTGGCCTCCAGCGCGGCGAACAGGGCCGCGTCGGCCTCGGGGTCCCAGAACGCCTGGCCCGGCGCATCCAGCGCGGATACACCGCCCTCGGGAATCAGGAAGCGCACCGGCCCGTCGCATTGATTCAGCTTGGCGGCAATCCACTCGCCCTGGCGGGTGTTTTCTTCGACGGTGGTGCGCATCAGCGTCACCTGCGGGTTGTGCGGATAGAACTTGCGGCCCTGATAGCGCTCGGGAATCGTTTCTATCCCGCCGAAGTTCACCATATCCAGCGCGCCGCACGCGCCCACATAAGGCGCGCGGGTGCGGGCCACGGCGCCGAAGCGGTCTTCCGTACAAGCCAGCACGCCCCCGAATAGAAAGTCGCAGACTTCGGTCGTGGTCAGGTCCAGCACGCCGCCCAGCAAATGGCTGTCCAGCAGCTTTTCCATCGACTGCCCGCCCGTGCCCGTGGCGTGGAACACCAGGCAGTCATAGCGGGATTCCAGCAACGGCGTCACCTGCTGCACGCACGCGGTGGTCACCCCAAACATCGTGATGCCCACGGCGGGCCGTCCATCGTCTTCAACGGCGACGCCCGCCTGCCGGAATGCGCCG
This sequence comes from Achromobacter marplatensis, assembly GCF_049060505.1. GTDB lineage: Bacteria > Pseudomonadota > Gammaproteobacteria > Burkholderiales > Burkholderiaceae_B > Achromobacter > Achromobacter marplatensis_A. The sequence goes on along the minus strand of NZ_JBMGRB010000008.1, from coordinate 218,656 downwards.
CCGATCGCGCCGGCGGCATTGGCCAGCACGCGGCGCGAGATGCGGTTCAACCCGGCCACGTCCGTCACCGAGTACATCATGGCGATATCCGAGGGGCCGACATAAGGCGCGACGTTGCCCGAGGCCATCGTCGACACCATCAGCTTGGGGGTGCCGATGGGCAGCGCGCGCATGGCCGGCGTGATCAACGCCGTGCCGCCCGACCCGCCCAGCCCCAGCAAGGCGCCGATGGCGCTATTGCCGGCCGCGTAGCGTTCAAAGGCCAGCGCCATGGCGGCGATCGCCGTGCCGCGGTCGCCCGTGAACACCGCTTGCGGGCCGTCGGGATGGCTGCGGGCCACTTCCTGGGCCTGCACCTGCGCGGCGCTGGCAGCGCCTGACGTGGACACGTCCACCGACACCACGTCCAGGCCTTCGCGCTTGAGCAGATCCACCACGTATTCCGCTTCGTGGCCCTTGGTGTCGTAGGTGGCGGCGACAAACACCCGCCGGTTCGATTGCGTCATGGCTCCTCCGCGGGCGGCTACACTCGGTGCGCGCCTCAATATGTGAGGCCGCTAGGCCTGTAGAATCAAGAAATGAGACGAAAGAATCATACTGAGACACCTGTCTCACGTCAAACCTCCCTCCCCGCCACGCCCGCGGCTGCCGCGGGCGGCACCGCGCGCCTGATCGCGCCCGCCAGCCGGCAGGCCGCGGCCAGCGGAGAACCGCCCCACGGACCACGCGCCCGCATGCGCAAGACGCTGCTGGACGCGGCGCAACAGCTGATGGCGCAGGGCATTACCCCGTCCGTCGCCGAGCTGGCCGAGCACGCGCGGGTGTCGCGCGCGACCGCCTACCGCTACTTCCCCAGCCAAAGCGCCCTGATCGCCGCCGTCGTGGACGAGAGCCTTGGGCCCATCCTGGCCTGGAACTCCGCCTCGTCCGACGCCGCCACGCGCGTCGACGAACTGCTGCGCTTTGCGTTTCCCCGGCTGGAAGCGCACGAAGCCTCGTTGCGCGCGGCCATCATGGTGTCGCTGCAGCAGCATGCCGAAGCCAGCGCAGGCAAGGCTGGCAATGAGCCGCGCCTGGTGCGCGGCCATCGGGTCGACATCCTGAAACGCGCCATCGCGCCGCTGGCCGCCGACCTGACGCCCGCGCAGCAAGACCGCGTCGCGCAAGCGTTGTCGCTGGTGTATGGGTCCGAAGTCTTCCTGGTGTTGAAGGACATCTGGCAGCTGGAACTGCCGGAGATCACGGATGTGGTGCGCTGGACGGCCCAGGCCATCATCCGGCAGGCTCGGGCCGACGCGAATGCGGACGTGGCCCCGGACGGGAAACCCTAACGCCCGACCATGCCGGCAGAGATGGCCTGCGCGGCGCAACGCAGCGGGTCCAGGCATTGCTCCACCATCTGATCCACCGAACGCACACCCTGGATCCAGACGACATTCACGCAGCCATAGACACGCCCTGACGCCGCCACGATCGGTACGGCCAACGCCTCCAGCCTGTCGTTCTGATCGCGCCGCGGCTTGTCGTAGTCTCCACCGAACCGCTGGTCCCGCAAGCCGTATCCCAGCCGGCGGGTTCGATCCAGCATCGCGGCCACGGCACGGCTGTCGTGCGCCAGCGCATCGCCCTCGCGGCGGCTGCGGCGCAAAGCCGCCAGCACCCATTCGCGCTCTTTTTCCGCGCAGAAAGCCAGGTATGCCCGCCCCACCGCCGAATGGAGCATGTTGATCCGGAACCCGATGTTGTCGCGTCGGATCGTGAAGTAGGACTGGTTGCGATTGGTCTCGCGGACGATCATCGCGCTTGCGCGGCGTACCGCCAGGTCCGACGGCCACAGGACTTCGGCTTGCAGGCGATCCAGCGCCGGCGCGGCGCATTGGCCCAGCCTGTCTAGCGCCTGGGCCTGGCGGCCGCGCGCGTCGGGCGCGCCCGCCGGACAAAAATAGTCGTCGGCCAGACGCCGCCAGATCAGGCCCCGCGACTGCAACGTGGCAAGGATGCGCAGCAAGGTGGCTTTAGCAAAGCCGGTGCGCACATGCAGTTCGTGCAGGCTTGCGCCCTGCGTGGCGCGCACTTCGTCCAGCACGGCCAGACCCCGCGCCAACGCGTCGATCGTCTTGACTTTCGGGGCCCACCGGCTCATTGCGCATCCTTATTCCTGCATATTTCAGGATTTCACCCAGTGAAACTCTAGCAGATCGCGCTTGAGTCGCCCAACACCGCGAAATATCGTTGCAGCCATGGAAAGCCGCATCGGCGGACATATCGGGCCAAGAGGCGGAAATGAGCGGACACGCTGTACGCAATGTGCTGTGGATCATGTGCGACCAATTGCGGTGGGACTATCTTTCCTGCTATGGACATCCGCGGCTGCACACGCCCAATATCGATCGGCTGGCCGCCGAGGGCATGCGCTTCACGAACGCGTTCGTGCAAGGTCCGGTCTGCGGACCGTCCAGAATGTCTTACTACACCGGCCGCTACGTCACCAGCCACGGCGCTGTGTGGAACTTCGTGCCAATGCCGGTCAGCGAGCTGACGTTGGGCGACCATCTGCGACCGCACGGCGTGCGTGTCGCGGTGGCGGGTAAAACCCATGTCGAGGCGGACATCGCCGGCCTGCGACGCCTGGGCGTCGACCTGGACAGCCCCGCCGCCCGGCTGGCGATGCAGGGCGGTTTCGAGCCTTTCGACCGGGACGATGGCATCTGGCCACCGGGGTTCGCCGACGATTCGCACCACTACACCCGCTATCTTCGCCAGCGCGGCTACGACGGCCCCAACCCGTGGCACGACCACGCCAACTCCGCCCTTGGCGCGGCGGGCGAAATCCTGTCCGGCTGGCGGATGCGATCGGCCGGGCTTCCCGCCCGGGTCCGCGAAGAAGACTCCGAAACGCCCTACATGACACGCCGCGCCATCGAGTTCATGGAGGAAAATCGAACCTCGCCCTGGGTGCTGCACCTGTCCTACATCAAGCCGCATTGGCCTTACGTCGCGCCAGCGCCGTACCACGCCATCTATACGCGGGACGATGTGATGCCGGTGAAGCAGGATCCGCGTGAATTGCAGCACGCGCACCCGGTGCTGCGCGGTTTCCGCGAAGCGGAGGTCAGCCAGAACTTCTCCCGACAGCAGGTGCGCGATACCGTCATCCCCACCTACATGGGGTTGATCAAGCAAGTGGACGACCAGTTGGGCGTGCTGTTCGACTACCTGCGCGACAGCGGGCGCGACCAAGACACCATGGTCGTGTTCTGCAGCGACCATGGCGACTACCTGGGCGACCATTACCTGGGCGAAAAAGAGCTGTTCCACGATTGCGTGGCCAAGGTGCCGCTGATCATCCGCCTGCCGGGCGCCGACCGCAACGCGCGGCGCGGCGCGGTAGAGCCCCGACTGGTGGAAGCCATCGACCTGGTGCCCACGATCCTTGAAGCCTATGGCGTCGAGGTTCCGGATCACGTTGTCGAGGGGCGCTCGCTGATGCCGTTGCTTCACGGCAAGACGCCCGTCGAATGGCGCAACGCCGTGTTCTCCGAGAACGACTACGCCTTTCGCGATTTCGTGCGTGAGCCCTTGGGCCGCCCCGCGGACGGTTGCCATTCGATCATGGTGCGCGACCACGATTGGAAGTACGTCCACTTCGACGGGCTGGCGCCACAGTTGTTCGATCTGCGCGACGATCCGGACGAATTCGTGGATCTGGGCACCGAGCCCGCCTACGCCCCCATCCGAGAGCGCTATCAGGCCGCGCTGTTCGACTGGCTGCGAAAGCGCAAGATCCATCCCACCATCAGCCACCGCGCCATGACGCAGTGGACGCGCAAAGAGGAGAAGGTCGGCATCCATATCGGCAGGTGGTAGCAAGCGGCACGCGACACAGCAAAAACAATAGCCCCCAAGGAGACAATCCATGAAACCCCACATTCTTGCGCTGGCGGCCTGTCTGGCCGCCGGCCCGGTCTCCTGCGCCCTCGCGCAGGACGACTGGCCCAGCCGGCCCATCCGCATCGTGGTCGCTTTTCCCGCGGGATCGCCGGGTGACACCGCGACCCGCATCGTGGCGGACGCCGTCGGGCAAGCGCTCAACCAGGCACTGGTCGTTGAAAACCGCCCCGGCGCCGGCGGCAATATCGGCGCGGAAGCGGTGGCCCGCTCGGCGCCCGACGGCTACACCTTTCTGGAAGCGCCGGACACGGTGGTCACGATCAATCCGGCGATCTACCGTTCGTTGAATTTCGCGCCCTCGGACCTGATGCCGGTCATCGCGCTGGCGAACTTCAACCAGATGCTGGTGTGCGCGCCCGCCTCGGGCCTGCGCACGCTTGATCAGTTGGATGCCGCAGCCAGGAAGGCGCCCGGGTCGCTCAGCTATGCCTCGGGCGGGCAAGGCGTTCCCGGCCACTTGGCAATGGAGCTCTACCTGGCTCAAGCCGGCCTGAACGTGCTGCACGTTCCGTACAAAGGCCCCTCGCCCGCCGCCCAGGACGTGCTGGCCGGCCAGGTGCCGTGCGGCTATCTGGCTTCCCCCGTCGTGGCCTCCTATGTGGCGGCGGGCAAGCTCTATGGCCTGGCGGTATCGGGCTCCACGCGATCCACCCTGGCGCCGGACGTGCCCACGATGTCGCAAGCCGGCGTCGCCGGTTATGACGCCACCTTCCGGGAAATGCTGTTCGCGCCCAAAGGCACGCCCAAGGCCATCGTGCGCCGCATGAATGAAGAAGTGGCGCGCGCGCTGGCGCGGCCGGAGGTTAAGCGCAAGCTGCAGGCCAACGACCTGAATCCCCTGCCCCGGACGCCCGGTGATACCGCCCTGCAACTACAGGAAGACGCCGCCAAGTGGGCAGCCGTCATCCGCAAGATCCACCTGCGGGTGGACTGACAGCCCGTCCTACCAAGGAGACACCATGAACGCTGCCGCAACCCCCACCGCCTTCGGCTCGCTGGCGCGCTACCGCAAAGGCGCCATCGAAATCACGAACGGCTCTCCCCGCCACTATGTCTTTTCCAACATCTTCGAAGTGGCCGCGCAATCAGCCCCCTACGAAAAGGTCGTGGTGGGCAAGAACCTGGAGTACGTCATCGAAACGCTGCGCATCGAAGGGAAATCTCCCTGGTACGCCTGCAGCCATGACGAATTCGCCGTTCTGATGGATGGCGAGGCCCAAGTCGAATTCCTGGCGCTGGACGCCCCTCCCTCGCCGGGCCAGGGCACCGCGCTGGCCGGTCCCGCGCCGGCCGGCCAACCCATGGGACGCGTCGCCCTGGGCCGCGGGCACCAATGCCTGCTGCCGGCTGGTTGCGCTTACCGCATCACGGCTCACCGGCCCGGCGTTTTGCTGGTGCAGACCCGCCTGGGCGAATTGTCGGTCGAAAAGTGGGCCGATATCTGCGTCCGCTGACTGCCGGCCGCTGATTGCCGCCCGCTGATTGCCGCCCGTCCGCCCCCGCCCTTACCCTTCAGGAGAGCCGCCATGGCCATGCTTGACACCTCCCCGCATTCCCCCGCCTTCGCCGCGGACAAAGTCGTCGCGACCGCCCCCGATGCCGCCACCGGCTATAAGGGCTTTCGCCTCGGTGCTTTCGAGTTCATCCGCGACGAGTATTTCGCAAAAGTACATTGGCCCGCCAAAGGCCAGACCCGCACGCACGCCATCCCCGCCGACGCGTTCCTGCGAGCGCTGATGCGCGACGTGGCCTGGGGGTTCTTCTACGGCTGGGTGAACTTCGACCAGGTGTTCGGCACCCGCAACCATTACGGAAAAGTGGATGTCTACGCGGGCTCGTTCAACGGCGTCATGAAGGCGGCCGGCGTGGACTACACCGAGACGTTCGACACGCCGACCATCATGGCCACCTTCAAAGCCATGCTGCACGACTGGACCAACGCAGGCTTCGACCCCTTCGCGGCGCCCGAGGAAACCGGCTCGGCCTATGGCCGCAAGCACGGCGAAAACGCGGCCGCGATCGAGCGTTCCAGAATCGCCACCCGCCGCATGCCCGGCTTGCCGGACGACTCGCCGCTACGCGACGACCTGCCCGTCAACCGCGCCTTCGCCGATGTGCCCCAGGACGAACCCCAAGTCCTTCCCGAACCGGGCTACGAAGGCCAGCTGCACGCCTTCAACCTGTTCAAGTACCTGTCCCGTTCCGACGTCACCTGGAATCCCTCCGTCACCTCGGTCTGCGGCGCAAGCCTGTTCTGCCCCACGACGGAAGAATTCATCCTGCCGGTATTCCACGGCAACGACCGCGTGGAGTGGTTCTTGCAGCTTTCCGACGAAATCGTCTGGGACGTCGCCGACAAGGACACCGGCGCGCCGCGCGCGCGCATCACGATGCGGGCAGGCGATATCTGCGCAATGCCCGCCGACATCCGGCACCAGGGCTATTCGACCAAGCGGTCCATGTTGCTGGTCTGGGAAAACGCCACGCCCGATCTTCCGGCACGCTACGAGAGCGGCGAGCTCCCGCCCTACCCGGTGGCGTTCTGACCGCGCTGTTTTCCTTTTTCCTCTTAGCGAACCTTAGCCATGCAAAACAAACTCTTTATCGGCGGCCGCTTTACCGACGCGGTCGCGGGCGGCACCATCGACGTCCTGAACCCGCATGACGGAGCGCGCATCACCGCCATCGCCGCGGCCGAGGCGGCCGACGTCGACCTGGCCGTGCAGGCCGCGCAACGCGCCTTTCCCGCCTGGTCACGCATGGCGGCGGCCGAACGCGGCCGGTTGTTGCTGAAACTGGCCGACCTGATCGAAGCCAACGCGGAGGAACTGGCGCAGTTGGAAACGCTGGACACGGGGCACCCCATTCGCGATACGCGCGGACTGGACGTGCCTCGCACCGCCGCCTGCTTCCGTTATTTCGGCGGCATGGCCGATAAGCTGCTGGGCAGCGTCGTGCCGGTCGAAGCGGGTTTCCTCAATTATGTTCGGCGCGCGCCCATCGGCGTTGTCGGGCAGATCGTGCCCTGGAATTTTCCGCTGATGTTCACCAGCTGGAAACTGGGGCCCGCACTCGCCGCCGGCAATACCGTGGTGCTCAAACCGTCAGAGCTGACACCGTTGTCGACGCTGCGCATCGCGGAGCTGATTGCCGCCGCCGGCTTCCCCGACGGCGTGGTCAACGTCGTGCCCGGATATGGCCACACCGCAGGCCAACGGCTGGCCGAGCACCCCGCGGTCGCCAAGATCGCGTTCACCGGTTCAACGGCCACGGGCCGCCGAATCGTGGAGGCGTCACAGGGCAATCTGAAGCGCGTGCAATTGGAACTAGGCGGAAAAGGCGCGAACATCGTCTTCGAAGACGCTGACCTGGATGCCGCCATCAACGGCGCGGCGTGGGCCATCTTTCACAACCAGGGCCAGGCATGCATCGCAGGGTCGCGGCTGATGCTGCACGAGAAGATCGCGGACGCTTTCCTGGAGCGCTTCACGGCGCTGGCCACGTCCATCCGGCTGGGCGATCCGCGCCTGCCCGACACCGAGATGGGGCCGTTGACCTCTGCCCAGCACCGCGACAAAGTCCTGTCGTACACGCAGATCGCGCGCGATCAGGGCGCGCGGGTGCTGACGGGCGGCCATGCGCCCGGCGCGGACCTGGCCGCCGGTTATTACGTGACGCCAACGATCGTGGAAGCCAAGCCGCATGACCGCGTGGCGCAAGAGGAGGTCTTTGGCCCCTTCGTCACCGTGCTGCGCTTCGGCAATGATGAAGACGCGCTGTCCATCGCCAACGCGACCGACTACGGCTTGGGCAGCGGGCTGTGGACGCGAGACCTTGCCCGCGCCCACAAGATGGCCGGCGCCATCCAGGCAGGCATGTGCTGGATCAACTGCTACAAGCGGGTCAACCCGGGCAGCCCCTTTGGCGGCGTGGGCCAGTCGGGCTATGGACGCGAAATGGGCTTCGAAGCGATGCACGACTATACCGACGCACGGTCGGTCTGGGTTAATGTCGATGCAGCAGTCCCCGCGCACTTCAAGCGCTAAGGAGGTGTCATGCTGGATTTCGTCTATCAGGCCCTGCCCGCTCGGGTAATTTTCCAGACGGGCGCGCTTGCCCGGCTGCCCGACGAAGTGCAACGGCTGGGCGCCCGCCGTGTGCTGGTCCTGACCACCCCGGGCCAGCGGCCGTTAGGCGAAAAGGCAGCCCAGGCCTTGGGCCCGCTGGCCGCCGGCATCTGCAGCGAAGCCGTCATGCACGTGCCCAGCGAAGCGGCGCAAGCCGCCCGCGCCCAGGCCGAGCAACTGTCCGCGGACTGCTGCGTCGCGATTGGCGGCGGGTCCACCATCGGCTTGGGCAAGGCGATTGCACTGACGTCATCCTTGCCCATCCTGGCCGTGCCGACCACCTATGCAGGCTCGGAAATGACGCCGATCTACGGCATGACGGAAAACGGGCTGAAAACCACGGGCCGAGACTTGCGCGTTCTGCCCAAGACCGTCCTCTACGACCCCTTGCTGACGCGGGATCTTCCCGCCGCGCTGTCCGCCGCGTCCGGCATGAATGCGATGGCGCACGCGGTCGAGGCCTTGTACGCGCAGGACGCAAATCCCATCGTCAGCCTGATGGCGGAAGAGGCCATCCGCAGCCTGGCACGCGCCCTGCCGGCCATCGTCGCCGACATACACGACGATGCGGCGCGGGCCGACGCGTTATACGGCGCGTGGCTCGCGGGCGCCTGTCTGGGCGCCGTGGGCATGGCGCTGCACCACAAGGTTTGCCACACGCTGGGGGGCAGCTTCAACCTGCCCCACGCCCAGACCCACGCGATCATGCTGCCCTATACGGCCCACTACAACCAAACGGCGGCGCCCAAGGCATTACAGCGCGTGGCCCGCGCCCTGGGCGGCGATACGGCTGCCCAGGCCGGCGCCTTGCTCATGGCATTGAACCGCAGCCTGGGGCTGCCTTGGTCGCTGGCGCAGATCGGCATGCCCGAAGACGGTGTCGGGCAGGCGGCCAAGATAGCCACCGAAAACCCCTACTACAACCCGCGGCCCGTGCTGCACGACGACGTTCTGGCCATGCTGCAACGCGCCTGGCGCGGCGATTCCGTGGCATGACGCCGCGCCGCCGACGGGCGGCCACACAGGGAGACATCATGGACACAGACACGCGCAGCGCGGAAGCGGCGCTGACCGAACAAGTCGTTGCCGCCTTCGCCGGCACCCCTGATCCGCGGTTGCGGCAGGTAATGCAAGCCTTGGTGCGGCATCTGCATGCCTTCGTCGCCGACGTCGAGCCAGACGAAGCAGAATGGCTGGCGGCCATCCGGTATCTGACCCAGACCGGCCAGATGTGCGATGACGTCGTGCGGCAGGAATTCATCCTGCTGTCCGACACGCTGGGCGTTTCCATGCTGGTCGATGCCATTAATCACCGCAAGCCCGGCAACGCCACGGAAAGCACGGTGTTCGGCCCCTTCTACATGGCCGGCATGCCAGAACGCGCAGCCGGCGAAGACATGGCCCAAACGCCGGGCCAGCCCGCGCTGGTGCACGGGCACGTGCGGGACACGGAAGGCCGGCCGATAGCCGGCGCCGTGCTCGACGTCTGGCAAACGGCCGCCAACGGCATGTATTCCGGCCAAGACAAACGGCAGCCCCACGGCAACCTGCGCGGCCGCTACCGCAGCGACGAATCCGGCTACTACGCCATCCGCACCATTTTGCCCGTGTCGTACCCGATCCCGGACGACGGCCCGGTGGGCCGCATGATGGCGGCGACGGGCCGTCATGTGTACCGACCCGCGCACCTGCACTTCATGATCGAAGCGCCCGGCCACCGCACGCTGGTCACGCACGTGTTCAACGCGGGCGATCCCTATCTGGCTTCCGATGCGGTGTTCGGTGTCAAGCCGGCGCTTGTCCTGGCATATTCGCCACGCGGGCCCGGATCGCCGCTGGCGGCCCGATTTGGATTCGGCTCGGACTTCCATGAAGGCGTCTATGACTTCGTCTTGCCCCGCGCAGCGCAATGACCGCGCCGCGCCTGCGCGCAAGTTGTGCCGCGTCGCCGACATCCCCGATGGCGGCGCCCTTTCCCTGGCAGGCGTTGAACGGCCGTTGGTGCTGGTGCGGCGCGGCGACACGGTCTGGGGTTACGCCGACCGTTGCCCGCATTTCTCGGTGCCGCTCGCGGCCGCATCCGGCATCGTCTTGACCTACGAAAGCCAGGTGATCATGTGCGCGCACCATTCCGCGCTATTCCGTTTCGAAGACGGACACTGCATCGAAGGCCCCTGCCAGGGCGCGGCGCTGGATCCCCAAGCTCTGCGCATCCAGGACGGCTGCGTGTACGCCGCCTGATACCCGGATACCGCCAGCACGCGCCGATCACAAAGCGGCCAGCGTCTCGTCCAGCGCCGACGCTACCGGCCGAGCACGCGCTGTGGCGCCACCCGCGCGTGCTGGTCACGCCCCACATCGCCACGCGGCCCCCGGCCGCGGTCAACACGTCCGGGGAACGCAGTCAGCGCGGGTTCATTGCGCCAAAGGCGGCTGGAAGCGGCGAAGGCGCAGCGCGTTGCCAAGCACGAACACGCTCGACATGGCCATGGCGCCCGCCGCGAAAACCGGCGACAGCAGCACCCCCCAAGTGGGATACAACGCCCCGGCCGCCACGGGTATCAACGCCGTGTTGTAGGCAAAGGCCCAGAACAGGTTCTGGCGGATATTGCCGATGGTGGCCTTGGACAGCGCGATGGCGTTGGGCACGCCCAGCAGGTTGCCGGACATCAGCACGACGTCGGCGGACTCGACCGCCACATCGGTGCCGGTGCCGATGGCCAAGCCCACATCGGCCTCTGCCAGCGCCGGCGCATCGTTAATGCCGTCGCCCACGAAGGCGATCTGGCCGTGCGCCGCCTTCAACCGGCGCACCGCGTCCACCTTGCCTTCCGGCAACACCTCGGCCACCACTTCATCGATACCCAATTGCTTGGCGATGGCCTGGGCCGTGCGGGCGTTGTCGCCCGTGATCATGGCCACCTTCAGGCCCAGTTGATGCAACGCTGCAATGGCCGCGGGCGTGCTGGGCTTGATCGGATCGGCGACGGCGATGATAGCGGCCAGCCGGCCATCGACGGCGGCATACAGCGGCGACTTGCCTTCGTCGCCCAGACGCTCGGCGGTTTGCGCGAAACCGCCCACGTCCAGGCCCAATTCACGCATGTAGCGGTCGGCGCCGACTTCCACGCGGGCGCCGCCCACCGTGGCGCGCACGCCCATGCCCGTCACGGACTCAAAATCCGTCATGGTCGGCAGCGCGATGCCGTCTTCCACGGCGGCCTCGACGATGGCGCGGGCGATCGGGTGCTCGGACCGCGATTCCACCGCAGCCACCTTCGCCAACACGTCGTTGCGCTCGAAGCCCGCAGCAATCTCCAGGTCGGTCAGAACCGGGCGACCTTCAGTCAGCGTGCCGGTCTTGTCCACGGCGACCACCCGGGCGTCCTTAAGCAGTTGCAGCGCCTCGCCCTTGCGGAACAGCACGCCCATCTCGGCGCCTCGGCCGGTGCCCACCATGATGGAGGTCGGCGTCGCCAGGCCCATGGCGCAGGGGCAGGCGATGATCAGCACCGCCACGGCATTGACCAGCGCAAAGGTCAAGGCCGGTGACGGCCCGAACGCGAGCCACACCAGGAAGGTCAGCACGGCGGCAATCATCACCGCCGGCACGAACCACAGCGTCACCTTGTCGACCACCGCCTGGATGGGCAGCTTGGACCCTTGGGCCTGTTCGACCAGGCGGATGATCTGCGCCAGCATGGTCTGCCCGCCCACGGCGGTGGCGCGCAGCGTCAGCGCCCCTTTCTGGTTGACGGTGCCGCCGACGACGGCGCTGCCGGCTTCTTTCTCGACGGGAATGGGCTCGCCCGTGATCATGGACTCATCCACGAAGCTGCGGCCCTCGGTCACTTCGCCATCGACCGGCACCCGCTCGCCAGGCCGGACTTCCACCAGATCGTCCAGGGCCACGTCGCTGATCGGAATGTCGACGACTCGGCCATCGCGCTGCACGTGCGCTACCTTGGCCTGCAGGCCGACCAGACGCTTGATCGCCTCGGAGGTGCGCCCCTTGGCGCGCGCCTCCAGATAACGGCCCAGCAGGATCAGCGCCACGATGACGGCGGCTGCCTCGTAGTAGACGTTGACGGTCCCCTCGGGCAGCAGCCCGGGCGCGAAGGTAGCCACCAGCGAATAGCCGAACGCCGCCGCGGTGCCAACCGCGACCAGCGAATTCATGTCCGGCGCCAAGCGCGCCAGCGCCGGAAAACCCTTCAGGTAGAAGCGCCTGCCCGGCACGGCCAGCACCAGCAGCGTCAGGACGAACTGCAGATACCAGCTTTCTTGCATGCCGATGGTATTCATGACCCATTCGTGCATGCCGGGAATGACGTGCGAGCCCATTTCCAGCACGAACACCGGCAAGGCCAGCACGCTGGCCAGAATCAGGTCACGCTTGAGCTCCGCCCGTTCGGCGTCCTTCTTTTCGGCAGCGGCCGCTTCGGCCTGCGCGCCGGTGTCGACCGGTCGCGCCTCGTAGCCGGCCTTCTCGATGGCCGCGATCAGGTCTTGCGCGACCGCCATCCCATGCACGGTGGCGCGTTCGGTCGCCAGATTCACGGTGGCCTGCGTAACGCCGGGCACCGCCTTCAGCGCCTTCTCGACGCGGCCCACGCACGATGCGCAGGTCATGCCCCCGATTGCCAGTTCGACAGCGCCGGCAGGCACGTCGTAGCCTACCTTCTCGACCGCCTGGACCAATGCCATGCGATCGACCGGCCCCACGGCGACGATGTCCGCGCGTTCGGTGGCAAGGTTCACGGAAACCTTGCCAACGCCCTCGACCTTGGCCAGGGCGGCCTCGACCCGGCCAACGCAGCTTGCGCAGGTCATGCCCTCGATCGGCAGGCTTATCGTGGCTGCAAAGGCGCTAGCGTCACGGGTGTTTGGCATGCTCATGGCTTGCTCCCATTGTTCAAAGTAGGCATGAGGGACACGTTAAAGCTTCCAACCTTGGGAAGGTCAAGCACATGGTTTCATCCCCCGCCCCCGGACGCGGCTTGCTCTTGTGGCGTGAAAAACACGTCGGCGTGTACGTCTTCGGGCTTCAGCCCTTGCGCGAACACGATTTCCATTGCCGCCTCCACCATGGGCGGCGGCCCGGCGATATATGCCTTCCAATTGGCGAGATTCCTCAGGTCCTCTGCCACGGCTTGTGTAACAACGCCCTGACGGCGCGACGGGGTCCGCGCCTGGGACAGCACCGGGGTAAAGACCAGATTGGCGTGTTGCCGAGCAAGGGCTTCGAAGTAATCGACAAGGTAAAGATCCCGCTCCGTCCGGGCGCCAAAATAGATGTGGATCGCCTGCCGCGCGCCATGCGCCAGCGCCGTGTCGACGATGGACTTGATGGGCGCCAATCCGGATCCTCCTGCGATGCAGAGCATCGGCCCGCCGTGATGTTCCCGCAGATGCGATGCGCCGCGTGGCGCTTCCAGCGCAACGCGGTCGCCGGCTTTCACGACAGTGTGCGCGTAGTCCGAAACTGCGCCCCCTGGCACCCGGCGAATGTGGAATTCCAGCTCGGGATCGCCCGGCCGGTTGGCCATCGAGTAACTGCGCGACGGCAGTTCCCCGAATCCGACATCGGCATACTGCCCCGCTAAAAAAGCAAGCGCCCCCCCGTCGGGACGAATTCTGAAGCGCTTGATGTCGTGGGTCAGGTCGTCAATGGAGACGACCACGCCTTGCAAGGTTTGAGCCGGCGCGGGATCGGCGTCGCCCTCGGCCATAACCCAGGCCACCGCGACATCGGTTTTGGGCACCGCTCGGCAAGCAAGAATGAGGCCGCCGGCCTTGTCCTCATCGGTCAATGCAAAGCGCGAGTGCGGGAGCATCTCTACCTGGCCTTCGATCAAGCGCGATTTACAACTTCCGCAGCGCCCCGAACGACAGCCATGCGGGTAGGCAATTCCGTTCTGAAGCGCAGTCTCAAGGATGGACTGCCCGTCATGCGCCGCCAGCGTGATTCGCGCTTGCCGGAAATCGACCGTTTTGATGCTCATGCCTGGGTTCCTTCACGCTTGGCCCCGAGGGCGCAGACGAGGAGCCGCCACGCAATCGCACGCGTCGCGTTCATCGCATGCCTCGCGCGTCGAGCCACTCCCGCATCATCGCGATCTCGCCATCCTGCGCCCGGATCACCGCTTCCGCAAGCGCGCGAACCACCGGGTCTTTGCCATGGAGAAGCGCCACCTTCGCCATGTCGATCGCGCCTTGGTGGTGCGGGATCATGCCGCGCATGAAGTCGACGTCGGCATCGCCCGTTGTTTCGATCACCATGTCCGCGTGCATGCGGTCATTGATGGCGCGGTATGCGTCAGAGGCACTGCCCTCGCCAACGGAAGAATGGCCGCTCTCCGCGTGGCGATGAAGATGTTCGCTAGGTGTTTTCTGCATGATTGCTCCGATGGCTTCAGGTGAATGGAATGGCGCGATACGCGCCGACCTTCAAGCAATCTATTCGTTCCAACGATTGCAAGGTCAACATCCCGCTGGCACGCATACGAACACCTTGACCTTCCAACCATTGCAGTACCTAACCTTCCAAAAAATGCGGCGGAGACGCTTCGGAAGGGCCGAAGCCCTGCTGCACGGAAGGGGCTTGTACATGCGTCGAAAATTCAAGATTGCCGTGCTGGCGGGACTCATCGCAGCGGCCGGAGCCATTGCGTTCGTCCCCAGCGAAGTCTCGGGGGACGAAGGGAAAATGGGAGCGCCGATGGCGCCTCAAGTGCCCGTGGCCGAGGTCATCGTGCGCACCATCGCGCCGTCGACTGATTTCACGGGATTCATGGCGGCTCCCAAGACCGTCGAACTGCGCTCACGCGTTGGCGGGACCGTCGATGCGGTCACCGTTCCCGAAGGCAGTCTGGTCCGTAAGGGACAGCAGCTGTTTCAGATCGACCCGCGGCCGTTTCAGGTCGCGCTCGATACCGCCACGGCGCAATGGCGCCAGGCGGAAGTGCTGGCGGGCCAGGCCCAGGCGGATTTCGACCGGGCCCACCGGCTGGTGTCCACCGGCGCGGTCTCGCGCAAAAGCTACGACGATGCCGTTTCGGCGCGCAACGCCCGGCAAGCCCAGGTGCAGGTGGCCAAGGCGGCCGTCGCCGCTGCGCGGCTGGACCTATCCTACGCGCGCATCACCGCGCCGATCTCCGGGCGCGTCGACCGGGTGCTGGTGACCGAAGGCAATCTGGTCAGCGGTGGCGCGGCGGGCGCGGCCACGCTGCTGACGACCATCGTGTCGATCGACCCCATGTACGTGTACTTCGACATCGACGAGGCGACCTACCTCAACGCCGTAAGACACGCCCGCCCCGATGCCGGCGGCGGCAACCCGGCGTTGCCGGTCGCCGTGGGGTTGACCACGGACAAAGGCTTTCCCTACACAGGCACGCTCGACTTTGTCGCCAATCAGATCGATCGCAGCACCGGCACGATCCGCGCCCGCGCCGTGATACCGAATCCCGACGGCCAGCTGGCGCCCGGCCTGTTCGCTCGGGCCCGGCTGGCAACCGGCGGCGAGCGCCCGGCCATCCTGGTTGATGACCTGGCCGTTGGCACCGACCAAGGCAAGAACTATGTGCTGGTCGTCGGCAAGGACAACCTGGCCCAGTACCGCGCGGTGGAACTCGGCCAGATGGAGCAAGGGCTGCGTGTGATTAATACCGGATTGCAACGCGGCGACAGGATTGTCATCAAGGGCCTGGTGCGCCCGGGCATGGCGGTCACGCCTCGGCCCGTGCCCATGCAGCCGCCCGCCGCCTCGGGCTCGCCCCAGGCGCCTGCCTTGGCAAGCGCCAAGTCGGACGGCGCCGGTCCAGCGGAGGCCCGCCAATGAAGTTCCCTCACTTTTTCATCGCACGGCCGATCTTCGCCATCGTCCTGTCCCTGCTCATGCTGCTGGCTGGGGCCATCGCCTTCTGGCAACTGCCCCTGAGCGAATACCCCGCCGTCACGCCGCCCACGGTACAGGTTACGGCAAGCTACCCAGGCGCCAACCCCGAGGTGATCGCCGACACGGTCGCCTCTCCCCTTGAGCAAGTGATCAATGGCGTCGAGGGGATGCTTTACATGAATTCCCAGATGGCCACCGATGGCCGGATGGTGCTCACCATCGCGTTCAAGCAGGGTACGGACCCAGACATGGCGCAGATCCAGGTGCAAAACCGGGTCTCGCGCGCTTTGCCGCGTCTGCCCGAGGAAGTGCAGCGCATCGGCGTCGTCACGCAGAAGACGTCTCCGGACGTATTGATGGTCGTGCACATTGTCTCGCCCGAAAAGCGGTACGACCCGCTCTACCTGTCCAACTTCGCTTTCCGCCAGGTGCGCGACGAACTCGCGCGCCTGCCCGGCGTTGGCGACGTGCTGGTCTGGGGCGCCGGGGAGTACTCCATGCGCGTCTGGCTGGACCCCTCCAAGGTCGCCACGCGCGGATTGACCGCCAGCGATGTGGTGGCGGCCCTCCGCGAGCAGAACGTACAGGTCGCCGCGGGATCCGTGGGCCAGCAACCGGATACGTCGGCCGCCTTCCAGGTGACCGTCAATACGCTTGGCCGCCTGGCCAGCGTGGAACAGTTCGGTGAAATCGTCGTGAAGACCGGCACCGATGGCCAGGTCACCCGCCTTCGCGACGTCGCCCGTGTGTCCCTGGGCGCGGACGCCTATACCCTGCGCAGCCTGATCGATGGCGAGTCGGCCCCTGCCTTGCAGATTATCCAGAGCCCCGGTGCAAACGCCATCGACGTTTCCAACGCGGTTCGCGCCAAGATGCAGGCGCTTCAGCAGGGTTTTCCGGAGGACATTGCGTACCGGATCGCCTATGACCCGACGGTCTTCGTGCGCGCCTCGCTGCAGTCAGTGGCCATCACGCTGCTGGAGGCCATCGCCCTGGTCGTCATCGTCGTGGTGCTGTTCCTGCAGACCTGGCGCGCATCGATCATTCCACTGGTGGCCGTGCCAGTGTCGCTGGTGGGCACCTTCGCCGTAATGCACATGTTCGGTTTCTCGCTGAACACGCTGTCCTTGTTCGGCCTTGTGCTATCGATAGGCATCGTGGTGGACGATGCCATCGTGGTGGTCGAAAACGTGGAACGCCATATGGCGCTGGGCGAGCCGCCCAGGGAAGCCGCGCGCAAAGCCATGGACGAGGTGACCGGGCCGATCCTGGCCATCACGTCGGTGCTGGCGGCGGTGTTCATCCCGTCGGCGTTCCTCTCGGGCCTGCAAGGCGAGTTCTACCGCCAGTTCGCCTTGACCATCGCGATCTCGACCGTCCTGTCGGCCATCAATTCACTCACGTTGTCCCCGGCGCTGGCTGCCATCCTGCTCAAGCCGCATCACGAGGCGGCCAAGTCCGATTGGCTCACGCGCTTGATGGGCAGCGTGCTCGGCGGGTTCTTCCAGCGTTTCAACCGCTTCTTCGACAGGGCTTCGAACGCCTACGTCGGGGCCGTGCGGCGCGCGGTGCGCGGCAGCGCCATCGTACTGCTGCTGTATGCCGGCTTCGTGGGCCTGACCTGGCTGGGCTTCAATCAAGTGCCCAATGGGTTCGTGCCGGCCCAGGACAAGTACTTCCTGGTCGGTATCGCCCAATTGCCCAGCGGCGCTTCGCTTGACCGCACGGAGGCCGTCGTCAAGGAGATGTCCCGGATCGCGCTGGCGGAGCCGGGCGTGGAAAGCGTCGTGGCCTTCCCGGGGCTGTCGGTGAATGGCCCGGTGAATGTGCCGAACTCGGCACTGATGTTCGCCATGCTCAAACCGTTCGACGAGCGCAAGGATCCTTCGCTTACCGCTAACGCCATCGCAGGAAAGCTGATGGGCAAGTTCAGCCAGATTCCGGACGGCTTCGTCGGCATCTTCCCGCCGCCGCCCGTACCGGGCCTGGGGGCCATGGGCGGCTTCAAGTTGCAGATCGAGGATCGGGCGGGACTGGGCTTCGAAGCGTTGGCGCAGGCCCAAAGCGAGGTCATGGGCAAGGCCATGCAGGTTCCCGAACTGGCGAACATGCTTGCCAGCTTCCAGACCAACGCCCCGCAATTGGGGGTGGAAGTCGACAGGGTGAAGGCAAAGTCCCTGGGCGTGTCGTTGACCGACGTATTCGAGACGCTGCAAATCAACCTGGGGTCGCTCTACGTCAACGACTTCAATCGCTTCGGACGCACCTATCGGGTCATGGCCCAGGCGGACGCGCCGTTTCGCATGCAGGCCGAGGACATCGGCTTGCTCAAGGTGCGCAACGCGGCCGGAGACATGATTCCGCTCAGCGCGTTCGTGACCATCACGCGCGGGTCGGGCCCGGATCGGATCGTTCACTACAACGGCTTTCCCTCCGCGGACATCAGCGGCGGCCCGGCGTCGGGCTATTCGTCGGGCCAGGCCACGGACGCGATCGAGAAGATCCTGCGCGAGACCCTGCCGGAAGGGATGATTCACGAATGGACCGACCTGGTCTATCAGGAAAAGCAGGCTGGCAATTCGGCGCTGTACATCTTCCCGCTGGCGGTGCTGCTGGCCTTCCTGATCCTGGCAGCCCAATACAACAGTTGGTCGCTGCCGTTCTCGGTGCTGCTGATTGCGCCGATGGCGCTGCTGTCCGCGATCGGGGGCGTCTGGGTGTCGGGCGGCGACAACAACATCTTCACGCAGATCGGCTTCGTGGTGCTGGTTGGCCTGGCCGCCAAGAACGCGATCTTGATCGTCGAATTCGCCCGCGCCAAGGAAATCGAAGGCGCTGACCCCCTGGCGGCGGTCCTGGAAGCGGCGCGGTTGCGGTTGCGTCCCATCCTGATGACCTCGTTTGCCTTCATCGCTGGCGTCGTGCCGCTGGTGCTGGCCACTGGCGCCGGCGCCGAGATGCGCCACGCCATGGGCATTGCGGTGTTCGCCGGCATGCTGGGCGTGACGCTGTTCGGCCTGTTGCTGACGCCTGTGTTCTATGTCGTGGTGCGCAAACTGGCGCTGCGTCGCGTCGCCCCTGAAACCCGCGGCAGCGCAAGCGACCAGCGCGCCTGACGGTTATGAAAATACTGGACATGAAGATACTATCCGCACTCTCCCGCCCAGCCCGTCCGCTGGCGCCGTTGGCCCTGGCGGCCGCCCTGGCCGGATGCTCGCTGGCACCGAATCATGAGCGCCCGGCGGCGCCCATCGAAGCGGCCTATCCATCAGGAGCCGCCTATGATCCCGCCGCCCTTGCCACGCCTGGCGAGGCAGCAAGCGCCGACATCGGGTGGCGGGATTTTTTCCGCGATCCGCTATTGCAGCAATTGATCGACATCGCCCTGAACAATAATCAGGATCTGCGCAAAGCCGCGCTCAACGTCGAAGCGGCGCAGGCGCTATACCGCATCCAGCGCGCCGAGATGTTGCCCAACCTGGGGGTTTCCGGCAGCGCCGCGGCCGAGCGCGTGCCGGCCGACCTGGACGCCACGGGCGCTTCCCGTGTCGGCCGGCGATACGAGGCGGCGGGCGTGACCGCCGCCTGGGAGCTGGACCTCTGGGGCCGCATCCGCAACCTCAGCGACCAGGCCTTGGCCTCGTATCTGGCGCTGGCCGAAATCCGCATCGCCACGCAGATGAGCCTGGTGTCCGAAGTGGCGAATGTCTACCTCACGCTACGGGCCGACCAAGAATTGTTGCGGCTGACAAACGATACCCTGGCCGCGCAGATGCGTTCGTATGAACTGACCGCCCGGCTTGTGGAAGCCGGTAACTCCACGCAACTCGACCTGCGCCTTGCGGAGATTGCGCTGCGCAATGCCGAGGCCCTTCACGCGGCCTACACACGGCAAGCAGCCAAGGACCGCAACGCCCTTGTGCTGTTGACGGGCCAGCCCCTGACGCCGGAGCTATCGCGACAGTTGGACGAGGCCATCACCCTACCCGACGGTATCGTGCCACCCGACCTGCCAGCCGGGTTGCCATCGGAATTGCTTGCGCGCCGCCCCGACATTCGCGCGGCCGAGCAGACGCTGCGCGGCTCGAACGCCAATATCGGCGCCGCACGCGCCGCATTCTTCCCTACGATCAGCTTGACGGGGTCGGCAGGGACGGCCAGCGCGTCGTTGGACGGGCTTTTCGGGGCCGGCTCGGGAGCCTGGAGCTTCTTGCCCCGGATCACGGTGCCGATCTTCCGTGGCGGCGCCCTGAAAGCGAACCTGGACGTGGCGCATGTGCAAAAACGCATCGAGATCGCCAACTACGAAAAAGCCGTTCAAGTCGCCTTCCGCGACGTGGCCGACGGCTTGGCGGGCAAGCGCACGCTGGACGCGCAGATTCGCTCGGAGCAGCTTTCGGTGACGGCCAGCCGCGGCGCCTACGACCTGGCCCAGCAGCGCTTCACGGAAGGTGAGGATGACTACCTCACCCTACTCGAGGCCCACCGCATGTTGTATGGCACGCAGCAAGTGCTGGTGCGAACACGCCTGGCACGGTTGAACAACCTCATCGAACTGTACAAGGCGCTGGGTGGAGGCTGGACCGAGCACACGATGCAATAAGAAGCCATCAACGACCACCCAGGTGGAAGCAGGAACTACATGACCTGCTTCCACCGCCGCAGCTTCGACAACGCGTCAGCGTAGGCCATGCAGGTGAAGCACTGGATCTTTCCGCCAAGGGTCTTGATCGGCCCAACCGAGGGGTCGAAAAGCGACGTTTCCGAGTGCTGCGCCACGCTCTCGACGATCCGCGCCTGCCCGACCATCGTCAGTGCCTCCAATTCGTGAAGACTACTGGCGGCGAAATGGCGTTGGAACAACGATGACAGGTGATCGACCCGGCCCAACATTGCGTCGGCCCGGTAATAGGACGCCAAAGGCCCCGACGATAGGTCGTTCGCGAACTGCAGGATCATCGTGTTCCAGAGGATCACGTCCGTCAGCACCATCGCCGCATCGGCGTGCAAGCCATGATCCTGCCAAAGGGGGACTGCCCGGCGAAAGTGGCTTGCGGGAATGGTGGCGATTTCCAAGCGAAACCGCCAGTGTCTTGCATGAATATTGCGGAGGAGCTCTTGCCTTGAAGCAGGGGGTTTCATCGAGGTTGCCGTACCCATTCGTCGCGCGATTATTTGTCCACGGCGGGAATTCTGATGGGTACCATCGTTGGACTGTCAACGACCGGCGCACGCAAATCGGCGGCTCGCCCGTCCTTGAAGGCATGCCACTTGCTGCGGACACCCTGGCGCGCAAGGCCCCGGCGCGCCGCGTGCCGCGTCCCCGGGGCCATCAACCAGGAGCAACCATGGCAACACTTAAAGATATGAATGTGGCGATTCTTGCGGTCGACGGCTTTGAACAAGTGGAATTGACCGGCCCCCGCCACGCCCTGCAAGCAGAAGGCGCCCGGACGGTGCTGATTTCCGCCCGGACCGATCCCATCCTGGGCATGCATCATGACAAGCCGGGCGACCGTTTCCCGGTCGATCTGACCTTCTTGCAAGCCGCAACGGAACCCGAGCGCTTCGACGCCCTGCTGCTGCCGGGCGGCGTGATCAATGCCGACGAAATTCGCATGCATCCCAAAGCGCAGGAATTCGTGCAGGCGATGTTCCAGGCCGACAAACCGGTGGCGGTCATCTGCCACGGCCCCTGGCTGCTGATTTCCGCGGGCGTGGTGAAGGGCCGGAAGATGACGAGCTGGCCGTCGCTGCAAGACGATTTGCGCAACGCGGGCGCCCAATGGGTTGACGAAGCCGTCGTCGTCGACCGGACCCTGGTCTCCAGCCGCAAGCCGGACGATATCCCGGCTTTCAATCAGGCGTTCATCACTCTGCTGCGGGAGGCACGGCGCTGACTTGATTTGCCGTCGGGATGGCGCCTCGGGCCGCGACGGGCATTGTTGCCATTGCGGCAACACGGTGGTCCCTTGGCCGGGTCTTCTGCGGATCTTCGCGCGGACCTACGATTTGGGCGTTGTCCTAGCATGCGCCGCGTCTGGCCCGCCGCCAGGCCACGCCCACCCATCTCGAGGAAGTCACCATGAGTCAACGTCTGAACGCCTTTGCCCAATCGCCCCAGCTCTTCAAGAAATTCGTCGAATTCGGCATGCTGTTGAAGTCCGGGGCGATCGAGCAGCCGATCCTGAGCCTGGTCGAGATCCGCGCCTCGCAAATTAATGGCTGCGGCTTCTGCCTGGACATGCACGTGAAAGAAGCCAAGATCCGTGGCGAACGCGAACTGCGCCTGCACCACGTCGCGATCTGGCGCGAATCCACTGAATTCTCGCCGCGTGAGCGCGCCTGCCTGGCCTGGACCGAGGCCCTGACGACGCTGGGCGCGCACGGCGTGCCCGACGAAATCTATGAGCGGGTGCGGGCCGAGCTGTCCGAAAAGGAAATCTCGGACCTCAGCTTCGCCATCATGGCCATCAATGGCTGGAACCGCCTGAATGTGGCTTTCCGCACCGTCCCCGGTTCGGCCGATAAGGCCTATGGCCTGGACAAAGCCCAGTTCAACTAAGGAATCGCCATGAAAATCCTCGTCATCGGCGGTACGGGCCTGATCGGCTCCAAACTCGTCAAGCTCCTTATCGAACGCGGCCACGACGCCATTGCCGCATCGCCCGCCACCGGTGTGAACACGATCACGGGCGAAGGGCTGGACGACGCGCTGGCGGGCGTCGACACGGTCGTCGACGTAGCCAATTCCCCGTCGTTCGAAGACAAGGCCGTGCTGGAGTTCTTCCAAGTATCAGGCCGCAACCTGCTGGCAGCCGAAGCCCGCGCCGGCGTGCGCCACCATGTGGCGCTTTCCGTGGTGGGCACCCACCGTCTGGCCGAAAGCGGGTACTTCCGAGGCAAGATCGCCCAGGAGCAACTGATCACCGCCGCCGGTATCCCCTACACCATCGTTCACAGCACCCAGTTCTTTGAATTCCTGGGCGGCATTGTGCAATCGGGCGCCCAGGGTGACGACGTGCGGCTGTCGCCCGCCTTTGTGCAGCCGATTGCGTCCGACGATGTGGCCCTGGCCATGGCCGACGCCACGTTGGCGGCGCCGGTGAACGGCACGGTGGAAATCGCCGGACCCGAACGCGTGCGCCTGGCCGAACTGGTGCAACGCTACCTGCGCAAAACCGGCGACGCACGCTTGGTGCGCGCAGACCCCGGCGCACGCTATTTCGGCGCCTTGCTTGACGACGACACGCTGGTTCCGGGCCCCAATCCCCGCCTGGGCAAGATCGACTTCGACACCTGGTTCAGCCAATCGGGCGCGAAAAAGTAGCCGCACGAGTGCTTTCATGCGCAAACTGCAGCCCCCTCCCCTGACGCTCCTGGACAAGTACCGCGGGCGGGAATTCCTTCCCTTGTACACGACCAGCGTGACGGTGCGCGGCGGCGAGGCCGCGCACGGCCGCGCTTCTGGCATTGCCATTTCAGATGATGGCGAACTGCTCGTGGAATTGCGGCTGCCAGTCGAAATGGGGGGAACGGGCGGCGGAACCAACCCCGAACAACTGTTCGCGGCCGGCTATGCGGCGTGCTTTCACGGCGCGTTAAGCATGTTGGCCGCGCGCGCCGGCCTTTCCATCCCGGATGCCTCGGTGACGGCCACGGTCTCGTTCGGCCGCGACCCCGTCGACGGTCTGTTCTCGGTGACGGCCAACGTCAACATCCACCTGCCCGGCGTGACCAAGGCCGTGGCCGAAGAGCTGGTGCGCAACACCGAACGCCTGTGCCCGTATTCCAAGATGGCGCAGAACGGAATCGAAAGCGTGGTGGTGCTGACGCAATAGCGGCTTACGCCCGCTTCAGCAGCAGGCTATCCAGCGTCTGCAGATCCCGTGCGCGGATGCCTTCGGTCATGTAGTCGATGAAGACGCGCATGCGGGCCGGCAGGTGCTCGCGGCTGAGGAAGCACAGATAATGCCCGCGGTCGTCCGGCGCGTATTGGGGCAGGCAGGCGACCAGGCTGCCCGCGCGCAAGTGATCGCACACCTGATAACCCGCCATCTGCGCGATACCGTGGCCATCCAGCACGGTTTGCAGCACCAGATCGGCGTCGTTGAACGTCAGCATGGCGGGCGGCGCAACCTTGCGCAGCTGGCCGTTTACCTTGAATTCCCATTCGTAGACGCGTCCCGACGCGAACAGGAAGTTCACGCAACGATGGTTGGAGATTTCCTCCACGCTGTCCGGCAAACCCTGTTTGGCCGCGTATGCGGGCGACGCGCACAGCATCATCTGCATGGGGATCACCTTCTTGGCGATCACGCGGCTGTCTTCCATGCGGCCGTTGCGGAACGACACGTCGACGCGGTCCGTGGTGAAGTCGGTGGGTCCGTCATCAAGCAACAGCTCGACCGAGATGTTCGGGTAGGCCTCGCGAAACCCGTTCAGCAGCGGCGCGACGACTTTGCGGCCGAAGCCGACCGTGGCGCACACGCGCAATAGCCCCGAGGGCGGGCCCTCGCGCAGGTCGCGCATGTCGTCCAGCGCCCGGATGATCCGTTCCACGCCAGGATGGCATTGTTCATAGAAGCGCTTTCCCTCTGCGGTCAGGGACGTGCTGCGCGTGGTGCGGACGAACAGCCGGATGCCAAGCTGGTCTTCCAGCTTTTGCACGCTGCGGCTGACAGCGGACCGGCCGATGCCCAGCCGGTCGCCGGCCTTGGCGAAGTTGCCTTCGACGGCGACGGCGATAAACGCCATGACACCGGCATAGCTGGTGGCGAAGCTGTCGGCCAGGGAATCGGGCCCGTTGGCCGCAGGGAGAGTTGGGACGGGTGTCGGCATGATGGCGGCGTCGCAAAGTAGGTTGATCCTACCGATAAGACGGCGCACCGGGTCGTTTTGTGACATCAAACGCAAAAAAGCTGGCTCTCCCCAGAGGAAGTCCAGCTTCGGAGGCGTTGGCCCCCCGCGCTGCGCGCCAGGCGAGCCGTTATTCGTCCCTATTTAACTAGCGTGAGAACCGGCGCGCCCTGCTTCTTGATCAGGACGACCAGGAACTTGGCCGGCTGCGTCTGGCTGGCATTGCGGCCCACGGTGTGGACGTCGTGCGGGCCTTCATAGAACGTTTGTCCGGGGGTCAGCGTCACTTCCTTGCCCCCTTTCACCTGCATGACGATGCTGCCTTCAAGCACATAGACGAAGCTGTGGGCATCGTGGCGGTGGACGGGATCGACGGCGCCGGGCGGATAGTCGACGACAATCATCTGCGTTTCCTTGCCGGGAAAGTCCGACAGGTCCTTGCGCATCAGGTCCGTGACGATGGCGTCGGCCGGCGTGGCGCCGGAGGCGGCATGGGCAAGCGGGCTCAATAGCGCGCCTGCGGCGACAAAAGGCAACCCGAACTTCAAGATTTTCAACATGGCCAGTCCTTGGCAGCGTGGAGGAACCGCCATCGTAGGAGTGCCGGCCGCAGGGCGGTAGATCCGCGCAGGGGATCACCATGTTGCCCACCATGCACCAACGCGTGCACCAACCGCCGTATCAGCGTTGCGCCAGCGCGGCAGCGATGCGGGCAAGCTTGTCCGGATTGCGCTGCACCAATACGCGCGTCAGGCGTTCACCGTCGGTATCATAGGACTGCACGGATTCAAGCTCGCCATCGACGAAACGCAACAAGGTCCATTGGCCGTTTACCTGGACCACTTCGATGCGCAACGCGTCGCGGAAGCGGCGCTTGCCGGCATAGAACAATTGCGCCAGGCGTTTTCCGCCCACCAGGCTGGCAAAGCTGGAGACCTTGCCGCCGCCATCGCCGATCAACTCGGCGTCGTCGCTCAACAGCGCGTGCAGACCGTGGAAATCGCTGCGTTGCATCGCATCGGCAAAAGCGTTCAGCAGGCGTTGCAACGTCGCGCGGGGCACGGCCTCGCGGGGCTCGCCCTGACGCAACTGCTGCTTGGCCCGCCGCACCAACTGACGGACCGCTGCCTCGGTCTTGTCCAGCGTCAGCGCAATGTCTTCGTAGTCGGCATCGAACACCTCGCGCATCAGAAAGGCCGCCCGGGCATCGGGTGACAGGCGTTCCAGCATGTACAGGAAGGCCACCGACACGTCGTCGGCTTGCTCGTGGATTTGCTCCGGCGTGGCGGGCGCGGCCATCAGCATTGGCTCGGGCAGCCAGACCCCCACGTAATGGTCCCGTTCGGCCTTGGCGACGCGTAGACGGTCGATGGACAGGCGCGTGGTGGCGGTGACCAGCCAGGCTTCGGCATTCTGCACGGCGGCGCGATCGGCGCCGTGCCAACGCAGCCAGGCTTCCTGCACCACGTCTTCCGCCTCGGCGACGGCGCCCAGCATGCGGTAGGCGATGCCGTACAAGCGAGGGCGATGACGCTCAAAGGCGAGCACGGAGTCGGTCATGGAGGGCGTCAACGCCAAGGAAGGCGAACCGGAAGCCAAGTATTCTGCCGCAGCCGCGCGATGACGACAAGCGCAAGTGTGAAGCTTGCCTCCCCATTTTTCCGTACCGGGCCGCACACACTACAGCGCAATGACCGTGGCAGCCAATTCCGGCAGATCGGCGCGGCCCTGCATCTGTTTCAGGTCTCGCTCGATCATGGTGCACAGGCGGCTGATCGGCACATCGTTGGCACTGCCTTCGAAGGGGTTCTCGGTACTTTCGCCGACTTGCTCAAGCGACGTGTAGATCCACGAGATGATCACGCTGAAGGGCACGGCCAGCCACGCCGTCTGGCCCTGCATGAAGCCGTTGATGCTCTGGCCGATCTGATCGAACTGGGCCGTCAGGCCAAAGGGCAATGCCACGCAGAAAGACCGCACGAACAAGGTGTTGATAATCGCGTACTGGCGCGGATAAGGGAAATTCTTGATGCGTTCGGCCTGCCCCTGCAGGTCCAGCAACTCCCTGATGCGACCGTTAAGCTCGGCATACTCCGACGCGCTGATGGCGCCATTGTCCAGCAAGCTTCTGACGGCCCGTCCCTGCAGGGCAAGCAGCTGCGCGGCCTTGTCGTCCACACGCGCCAGCCCCGCCATCTCCTGTGGCGGCAGATACCGCGACAGCGCGGATTCCAGCGATTCGCGGCGTTCCGGAATCACGTATCGGCGTTGGTACTCCGCATTCGGCCGGCTGGACGCGTTTTCCCACACACGGGCTTCGCGCAATTGATAACGCAGCGCGGTCAGCCATGCCAGATGCCGGTCCACCAGCGCGGGGGCCTGGTCCGAATCGCGGGCACAGGATTGGCTGATCACCCCCCAGTAGCGGCTGGTGCTGACAATGTTTGTCCATATCCTTTGCGCTTCGACGGTGCGCGTATACGTCTGCACGTTCTTGAACCCAACCACGAAAGTGGTCGCGGTGCCCAGCAACGACACCACGGACAACGGCAGCGCCAGCCATTTCATGCCGGCAACCTGATAAAGCAGAACCGGGACAAGACCCAGCGCCAACAGGTAATAAATACTCCGCCGCGTCCACACGACAAATTCGGTCAGGCGATACGCTTTTCCCAGATGCACGGTCTCGGTCCTGCGCCCTCAAGCGCCAAGTCAATGCGCGGATAGCCGCGCCTTCGGACGTGCATGGCCTGCATCGTCGGTACGAATGCTAGAACCGCCGCTCGCCCTGCGGTAGCGCCGCGCCGTGACGCATGGTGTTGCCCTGACGGCAACAATCCGGCGAAGACGATTTCGCGAGGCATCAGGGCATTGGTGCGCCCGGCACAACAGCGTGCTTCCCGCTGCGGATCTACCGGGCTCAACGCGCCACGCCTACGATGCCCTCACCCTCCATGCAGAGGCATCAATCCCCCCCGCGACGCGCACCACAACAGGAGTCTTCCCATGAACCGCAACACCTTCACCACCGCCGACGGCACGCAGATCTACTACAAGGATTGGGGCGAAGGCCCGGTCGTCACTTTCTCGCACGGCTGGCCCCTCAACGCGGACGCCTGGGATGGACAAATGCACTTCCTGGCGAGCAATGGCTTTCGCGTCATCGCGCACGACCGGCGCGGCCACGGTCGTTCGTCCCAGCCCTCGTCGGGCAATGACATGAATGGCTACGCCGATGATCTGGCGCAGTTGATCGAGATGCTTGATCTGAAGGCCATCACGATGGTCGGCCACTCCACCGGCGGCGGCGAAGTCGTGCGCTACATCGGCCGCCATGGAACGCGACGCGTCGCCCGAGCCGTGCTGATTGGCGCGGTGCCGCCGGTAATGCTCCGGTCGGCCGCCAACCCCGAAGGCCTGCCGATCGATGTCTTTGACGGCATCCGCGATGGGGTGGCCGGCGACCGCTCCCAGTTCTACAAAGACTTGGCCATTCCCTTCTACGGCGCCAACCGCGATGGCGCCAAGGTCTCGCAAGGGCTGCTGGATCAGTTCTGGATGTGGAGCATGCAGAGCGGCCAGAAGAACGCCTACGAATGCGTCAAGGCCTTCTCTGAAACGGACTTCACGGAAGACCTGAAGCGGGTCGACGTGCCGACCCTGTTCATGCACGGCGAGGACGATCAGATCGTGCCCGTGCACGACGCCGCGAAGAAAGCGGCGCGGCTGGTGAAGAACGCACGGGAAATCTACTACCCCGGCGCGCCGCACGGCCTTACCGCCACCCTGCAGGATCAGGTCAACGCCGACCTGCTTGCCTTTCTCCGCGCGTGACCGCGCGGCCGTTCAAAGCCCCATTCCCTGCCAACTGCCTGGCACACCCCGGCCGGTGAATCCGGCCGCCCTTCAGGAGATACCGCTATGCTTTCCGTAAACCACGCCTTGCCTTCCAGCCCGGTCGCGCCTATCGATCTGGTGCCGTCCCGTTATGCCGTGCGCATAGGCGAAATCGATGCGCTGGTGGTCAGCGATGGCGTGCTGCCGCTGCCCACCTCCACGATGGCCACCAACGTCGACCCCGCCGACCTGGCGGACTGGCTCCGCTACATGTTCATGCCGCCCGACGCGTTCGACTGGCCCCTGAATGTGATGGTGGCTCGCAGCGGCGACCAGACCATCCTGATCGACGCCGGGCTGGGCGGACAATTCCCCGGTTTTCCGCGCGCGGGGCAATTCCCGCAACGCCTGGCGTCAGCCGGCATCGCGCTGGAATCCGTGACGGATGTGATCATCACCCATATGCACATGGATCACGTGGGCGGCTTGCTGGTCGACGACGTGAAGCGGCGCTTGCGCCCCGACGTGCGCATCCATGTCGCCGCGGCGGAAGTCGCATTCTGGACCTCGCCCGATTTCTCCCAAACCGTCATGCCAAATCCCGTGCCGGACGTACTCCGGTCCACCGCCACCAGCTTCTACAACACCTACCGTGACCGTTTGCAGATCTTCGAAGACCGGCATGAAGTGGCTCCGGGCGTGGTGGTCCGGCTTACCGGCGGCCACACGCCCGGACACAGCGTGGTCGACCTGGTATCGGGCGGCGAACGGCTGACCTTTGCCGGCGACGCGATGTTCCCCGTCGCCTTCGATCACCCCGACTGGCATAACGGCTTCGAACACGACCCCGAGAAATCAGCCAAAGTCCGCTTTGGCCTGTTTAACGAACTGGCGCAGAACGGCGGCCTGCTGGTGGCCGCTCATCTGCCGTTCCCCTCCGTCGGCCGCGTAGCGGTCGACGGCGACGCCTTTCGTTGGGTTCCGGTGATCTGGGACTATTGATCGGGTCCACCGCTTAATGGCAGCGCTCTGCCGGCAAGCCGTCGCCAATCGTAAGGGCGTTGGCCTCGGCAACGGAGTCGAATCGCGGTCGGCGGCATCCGCCGCCTTGCCGCATTCCGCCAGGCGGCCTGTCCGGTAGCGCCGGCCTTTGCCAGCCGCGCCAGGCCTAAGTGGCTGACCGCCTCGGGCGCATATTCGACACCATCAAATATAAGAAATAGTTATTTATTTGACCTTCTTACCCGCCATTGGTACATATAGACGCGCAACTGCACTTGGTTCCTGACTATTCTCACTGGAGGATTTTTATGAGCAAGCGAATTGTTGTCGTAGGCGGTGGGGTTGGCGGCACCATGCTGGCCAACCAACTGGTCTCCAAGCTATACCCCGAAGTGTCCCGAGGCGAAGTCAGCGTCACGTTGTTGTCGGACTCCCCCGACCATTACTACAAGCCCGCCTTCATGTATGTGGCCTTCAACCTTTTTTTCCAGGAAGAGTTGAAGCGCCCGGAGCGTTCCCTGCTGCGCCCCGAGATCCATTTCCACGTCGATAAAGTCACGCGGTTTGAGTTCAACAGCCAGGAATTGCTGACGCAACAGGGCAAGCGCTACGGCTATGACTACCTGGTCATCGCCACGGGCTGCATCCCCGCGCCCGAGCGCATAGAAGGCCTGAAGGAAGCCGGCGACCATTTCTACCAGTACGCGCCGGCGCGCCAGTTGGCCAGCCGGCTGTCCAAGATCGACAAAGGCCGGATCTTCGTCAGCGTCACCTTCCCGAAGACGCCGAACGTCCCCCACCAATGCGGCATCGCGCCGATTGAAACCACCCTGATGCTGGACGACTACTTGCGCCGTCGCGGCGTGCGCGACAAAGTCGAAATCGTCTACACCTACCCCACCACATCGCAACTCTTGCGCAACTGCCTGTTCTTGCAGCAGCCCACTTGCGAGGTGCTGCCCGCCATCTTCGAGCAACGCGGCATCAAGTTCCAGCGCGGCTTCACGCTGGCGCGCGTGGACCCGGAGGCACGCGTCGCGTATTCCGCGGAAGGCGGCGAGCAGCCGTTCGACATCCTGATGGCGACGCCGCCGATACGCGCCGTCGACGCCGTGCTGGAGTCGGGCGTGTCCCAGGCAGAGGACAACGAGGGTTGGCTGCCGACAGACCACGAGACAATGCAGGTCTACGGGTTGCAGAATGTCTACGTCATCGGCGATACGGTGGACCTGCCGGTCAGCAAAGCGGGCGGCTCGTGCCACAACCAGGCGCCCGTCATCGCCAACAACATCGCGGGCGAAATCCGCCTGGGCCACCCTTGCAGCGCCTACGAAGGCCGTGTGCAGGCCGTTGCCCAGATGGGTCTGAACGCGGGCATGCCCCTCTGGTACGACTACACCCATGACGTGCAGCCCACCCCTCCCACCAAACTGGGCGGGCTGCTTCGGCATGGATTCAACCGGGGGCTGTACTGGGCGGTCGCAAGGGGAATGCTATGAACATGAATACCCATGATGAAACACTGCAGGCGCTGGCCGGCAAGCTGCGTCCGCTTGTCGACAGCCAACGGCTGGACAACATCGTCGACCTGATCTCGCTGACTTCCGACCTGGTGGACCTGCTGGATCAGCCGATGGTGGAAAAGCTTGGGTTGCTGTCCGAGCAAGCGGCGGGCGCCGCATGGACAGCCGCCAACAGCGTGCGCGCCGCCCATGCGCAAACGCTGGCAGAAACGCATCCGCCCAGCCTGATGGGTTTGCTGGCGCTGCTGCGTGACGAGGACACGCGACGGGGAGTGGCGCTGGTGCTGCGCTCGCTGCAAAGCGTGGGGCGGCAGATGGGCGCGCAGCGGGCCGATTACGCCAACTCCTGACGCAGCGCACGACTGACGAAAAAAACCCGGCATTGCTGCCGGGATTTTTCATGCGCCACCGCTTACTGCAAGGTTCGGGTGAACACGAATTCGCCATCCCGCCAATCCACCGGCACCACGTCGCGGGGGCCGAACTTGCCCTCCAGGATCAGGCGCGCCACCGGGTTTTCGATCTGCTGCTGGATCGCACGCTTCAAGGGGCGCGCGCCAAACACGGGATCGAACCCGGAACGGGCCAGTTCCGCCAACGCCGGCTCGGTGACTTCCAGCCGCATTTCCTGCTTCTCCAGGCGCGCGCCAAGACGGCGCAGCTGGATGCGGGCGATGGACTCGATGTGCTGGGCCTCAAGACCGTGGAACACGACCACTTCGTCGATGCGGTTCAGGAACTCGGGCCGCAGGGTCTGCTTGAGTTCGCCCCACACCACTTCCTTGACCACGTCGTAGGGCTGGCCGGCCAGGCTCTGGATGTGATGCGAACCCAGGTTCGACGTCATCACGATCACCGTGTTGCGGAAGTCCACCGTGCGGCCCTGGCCATCGGTCAGACGCCCGTCGTCCAGCACTTGCAGCAGCACGTTGAACACGTCCGGATGGGCCTTTTCGACTTCATCCAGCAAGATCACGCTGTACGGCTTGCGGCGCACGGCTTCGGTCAGGTAACCGCCCTCTTCGTAGCCCACGTATCCGGGCGGCGCGCCGATCAGCCGCGCCACCGAGTGCTTCTCCATGAATTCGCTCATGTCGATGCGGATCAGGTGCTCTTCGGAGTCGAACATGAATTCGGCCAACGCACGCGTCAACTCGGTCTTGCCCACGCCGGTCGGCCCCAGGAACAGGAACGAACCGTAGGGCCGCGCCGGGTCCGCCAGACCGGCACGCGAACGCCGGATGGCGTCGGAGACCAGCCGCACGGCTTCGTCTTGGCCCACCACGCGCTTGTGCAGGAATTCTTCCATGTGCAGCAGCTTCTCGCGTTCGCCCTGCATCATCTTGGACACCGGAATGCCCGTTGCGCGCGACACGACCTCGGCGATTTCTTCGGCGCCGACGCGGGTGCGCAGCAAGCGCGGGCGCGTTTCGTCGCCCTCGGCATTTTCAGCGGCCTGCGCGGCGCCAACTTCGGCGGCCTTCAGGCGCGATTCCAAGTCCGGCAGCTTGCCGTATTGCAGCTCGGCCAATTTGTCGAACTGCCCCTTGCGCTGCAATTCGGCCATTTCGGCGCGCACGCTGTCGATCTCTTCCTTGATGGCCTGCGTGCCTTGTACCGCGGCCTTCTCGGCCTTCCAGATTTCCTCGAAGTCGTTGTATTCGCGTTGCAGCTTTTCCAGTTCGTCTTCAATGACGCCCAGGCGGCGCTTGGACGCGTCGTCGGTTTCCTTCTTGACGGCTTCGCGTTCGATCTTCAGCTGGATGATGCGGCGGTCCAGCTTGTCCATCACTTCCGGCTTGGAATCGATTTCCATGCGGATGCGCGCGCCGGCCTCGTCGATGAGGTCGATCGCTTTGTCGGGCAGGAAGCGGTCGGTGATGTAGCGGTGCGACAGCTCGGCCGCGGCCACGATGGCCGGGTCGGTGATCTCGACGCCGTGGTGGATCTCATAGCGTTCCTGCAGCCCGCGCAGGATGGCGATGGTGGATTCCACATCCGGTTCGTCGACCAGCACTTTCTGGAAACGCCGCTCCAGCGCCGCGTCCTTTTCGATGTACTTGCGGTATTCGTCCAGCGTGGTGGCGCCGATGCAATGCAGCTCGCCGCGCGCAAGCGCCGGCTTGAGCATGTTGCCCGCGTCCATCGCGCCTTCGGCCTTGCCCGCGCCGACCATGGTGTGCAGCTCGTCGATGAAAACGATGTTGCTGCCGTCGTCCTGACCCAGCTCTTTCAGCACGGCCTTCAGGCGCTCTTCGAATTCGCCGCGGAACTTGGCGCCCGCCAGCAGCGCGGCCAGGTCCAGCGACAGCACACGCTTGCCGCGCAGGCTCTCGGGCACTTCGTCATTGACGATGCGCTGCGCCAGGCCTTCGACGATGGCGGTCTTGCCCACGCCGGGCTCGCCGATCAGGACGGGATTGTTCTTCGTGCGGCGCTGCAGGATCTGGATGGTGCGGCGGATCTCGTCGTCGCGGCCGATCACGGGATCAAGCTTGCCCTGGCGGGCGCGCTCGGTCAGGTCCATGGTGTACTTGGACAGCGCTTCGCGGTTGGATTCGCCTTCGGCGCCGGACACGTTTTCGCCGCCGCGCACGGCGTCGACCGCGGCCTCGAGGGCCTTTTTCTGCAGGCCCGCTTCACGCAGGATGCGGCCGGCCTCGCCCTTGTCGTCGGCCAGCGCCAGCAGGAACAGTTCGCTGGCGATATAGGTGTCGCCACGGCGGGCGGCTTCCTTGTCGGTGCGGGTCAGCACCGCGTTCAGGTCGCGGCCGACCTGCACATTGTCGTCGCCCTGCACTTGCGGCAGCGACTTCATCGCGCTTTCCAGGGCGGGTTGCAGGCGGTTGACCGCCACGCCGGCGCGCGCCAGCAGGCTGCCTGCGCCGCTGTCCGCGTCGGACAGCAAGGCGGAGAGCACGTGGATGGGCTCGATATAGGGATGGTCGTTGCGGGCGGCCAGGCTTTGGGCGTCCGCCAGGGCTTGCTGGAACTTGGTGGTAAGTTTGTCGAATCGCATGATGGTCGTTTGGCTTGTTGGGGAGCCTGACCGATACGTGCCGGCTGGCTCGATATCCTGAATATGCGGCCGGATGAGAGAATTTCAACACCATCCGGCAACTTGTTTTGCTACGCCGTGCAGCACAATCCGATCTATGAGCATATACGTTTTTGTCTATGGCACCCTACGCGCCGGCGAAATCAATGACCTGGCGCAAGCCGCCGCCAAACAAGGCCTGCCCGCCCCTCGGCCGGTGGGCACGGCGACGGTGCCCGGCATGCTGGTGGACTTCGGCGATTGGCCGGGGCTGATCCCGGTGGCGGACGGACGCCGCGTGCGCGGCGAGGTCTACGAAGTAACGCCGGCGTTCATCGCGCTGATGGACGAGATCGAGGAATACGTGCCCGGCCAGGCTGGCTGCTTTGTGCGCCGCGAAATCGTCGCGCGCCTGGATCCAACACCCCCAGGCCCCCCTGAAATCCGCTGCCAGTACTACCCCATCGACCCGGCGTGGCGAGGCGCCGCCACCGATATCGCCGGCGAAGACTGGATCGCGCATCGGCACGGCCGGGCAACCCGCGGAACCCCGTAAGACGGCCGTAGTAACAACGGACTACAATAGCCGCTGTCTTCACGCTTCACACCCGTTTCGCCCCCCCTGGCTGGCGACGGGCTCTATAGAGGTCATCGTATGCAAAAACGGGTTCCCGTCGCCCCTGATGGCGCCCACTGTTCCACATGCATGTTGGGACACGTGTGCGTGCCCGTGGGAATGGCCGCCGCCGAAGTGGAAAAACTGGACGAGCTGGTGAAAGAGCGTGTCCGCCTGGAAAAGGGCAAGACGCTGTATTCGCTGGATCACCCGCTTGATGCCGTCTACAGCGTGCGCTTCGGCAGCATCAAGACCCAGTTGGAAGACGCAACCGGCCAGATCCAGGTCACCGGCTTTCATCTGCCCGGCGAAATCGTCGGCATGGACGGCATGCTGGACGGCAAGCACGTGTCGGCCGCCGTCGCGCTGGAAGACTCGGAAGTCTGTGTCATCCGCCTGGCCGACGTCGACCGCGTGGCCGCGCACCTGCCGTCGCTGCAACAGCAGTTCCGGCGCCTGATGAGCCGCGAGATCACGCGTTCGCACCAGATGCTGGCATCGCTGGGTTCCATGCGTTCCGAACAGCGTCTGGCGGCCTTCTTGCTGAACCTGTCGCAGCGGTATGCCTCGCTGGGTTATTCGTCGACCGAATTCGTGCTGCGCATGAGCCGCGAGGAAATCGGCAATTACCTTGGCTTGACGCTGGAAACGGTCAGCCGGCTGTTCTCGCGTTTTGCGCGCGAAGGCCTGATCAAGATCAACCAGCGCGAAGTCCGTATTCTGGATCTGCCTGCGCTCAAGCAACTGCTGGGCCTCGAGATCTGCTGACGTCACGCCGCGCCATGCGCCGCGCCTTTGCTTCTTCCGCGCCCGATCAGCCGACGCCCGCTTGCGCGCGCCGCTTCTCCGGGCGCCGCCTGGGCGCCGCGCTGGCGTTGGCCGGCACGCTTGCACCGTGCGGCCTGCACGCCCAGACGCCGCTGCCTGCCCCCTACGATTACGACGAAACCGTTCCCGCGCCCAAACGCGCCACGCCGTTGCACTGGCAGGCCGTTGAACTGGGCAAGCCGGGGCATCGGTACAAGATGCCGGTTTATGCTAACCGCAACCTGTCCCGGGACGACCTGCGCGATATCAAGCAGGTCTTGATCATGATCCATGGCGTGAAGCGCGACGCCGACCGCTATTTCGACACCGCCACCGGCCTGCTTGCGCAGAACCCGGACCGGGCGCGCGACACGCTGGTCCTGGCGCCGCGCTTTCCCGGATCCATCGATTCGGGATTCGGTGGCATGGCCGCGTGGCGCAAAGCCAGCTGGGAAGACGGCGAGGAAAGCATCCAGGCCACCGGACGGCCAGCCCCGGTCACCTCGTTCCAGGTGCTGGACGACCTGTTGCGCAGCCTGGACGACCGCAAGCGCCTGCCCGCCCTGGCCAACATCGTGCTGGCCGGGCACTCCGCAGGCGGGCAGCTGGTGCAACGCTATGCCGTGCTGAACAACACCGACGGCCCCCTGCGGCGCGACGGACTGGCGCTGCGCTACGTGGTCGCCAACCCCTCGTCGTACCTGTACCTGACCAACGAGCGCCCGCGCGCCGACGGCAAAGGCTATGCGCCCTACGAACGCGGCATCTGCCCCACCTACAACCAGTACAAGTACGGCACGGACAAGCTGCCGGCCTACGCGCGCGAAACGGACGATACGCGGCTCTTCATCCGCTATGCCGCCCGCGACGTGACCTACCTGCTGGGCGGGGCCGACAACAACCCCGAACACCGCCTGCTGGACAAAACCTGCGGCGCCGAGGCGCAAGGCGCCACCCGGCTGGCCCGCGGCACCGCCTACGTGCAATACGAATACCAATTGGCGGCCCGTGGCCCCAAGCCCGTGCCGCTACACCGCAACAGCTTCGAGGTTGGCGGCGTCGGCCACGACAACAAGGGCATGTTCGGGTCCGTGTGCGGCGCCCGAGCCTTGCTGGGCAGCAGTGCCCAGGTGGGCGACCGGGCGGCCGCCTGCGACATCATCAAGCCGCGCGGCAAATAGCCCACCATTTCTTCGGCGTGGCGGGCGCGGCGCCCGCCATCGCCCTGTTCTTCAAGCAGCAAGACACGATTGACCTAGGGAAATTCCCAATGTAGCCAGCTTGACGCTGGCCATTTTTCGGGCCGATACTTAACCTTATGGTTAACTTAAACGACGATACATTGGACAGCCTGTTTTCCGCCTTGGCCGACGGCACGCGGCGGCGGGTACTGGCCGATCTGGAACGGGGCACGGCGTCGGTCAGCGACCTGGCCCGCCCCCACGCCATGTCGCTTCCCGCCTTCATGAAGCATCTGCGCGTGCTGGAAGACGCCGGGCTCATCGCCCGCGCCAAGGATGGCCGCGTCGTCAGTTGCACGCTATCGCCCGAACCGATGCGGGCGGCGTCCGACTGGCTGGCGCGCTACGAGAAATTCTGGAACGGCCAACTGGATTCGCTGGCCCGGTACCTGTACCACGACGAGGAGATCCACCCATGTCCACCGACCCCATCGAACTCCGCCTTACCCGGCGCTTCGCCGCCCCCGTCGACCGCGTCTGGCGCGCCTGGACGGACCCGCAAGCGCTGATGCGCTGGTTCGGCCCCGCCGGCACGCGGCAAGTGCTGGTAGCCGACACCGATGTGCGCGTGGGCGGCGCCTACCAGGTGGGCTTCGTCACGGAAGACGGGCAGTCGCACTACGCCAGCGGCGAGTACCGCGAGGTGCAGCCGCTGCGCCGGCTGGTCTTTACCTGGGCCTGGCGCGACACCCCCCAGGAAGGGTCGCTGATCACGCTGGAATTCGCTCCCTCGCAGGGCGGCACCGAACTGGCCTTCCTGCAAACTCCGTTTGTCGACCAGGCAACCCGCGACAGCCACGAGAACGGCTGGGCAGGCGCGATGGACCGGCTGGCGGACCATCTGGCAAACGAGGCGTGAACCGCCCGTTTGCCGCCCGGGCCCCGCCGGCCCCCATGCAAAGGAGTCGCACCATGCAAACCCCACATCCCGTCGTTTCCCGTCCGCAATGGGACGCCGCCCGTCAGGCCCTGCTAGACCGTGAAAAAGCCATGACGCGGGCCCAGGACGCCCTGGCCCGTGACCGGCTCGAACTGCCATGGGTGCGGGTGGACAAGCCCTACCAATTCCAAAGCGCCAGCGGTCCCCTCGGACTGGCTGACTTGTTCGCCGGCAAACGCCAATTGATCCTTTATCACTTCATGTACGGCCCGGATTGGGACGAAGGCTGCGTAGGCTGTTCGTTCCTGGCCGATCACCTGGACAGCGCCCTGACGCATTTGCGCCATCACGACGTATCGGTGGTGGCGGTGTCGCGCGCGCCGCTGGCCAAGCTGGACGCCTTCAAACGGCGCATGGGTTGGCGCTTCGATTGGTTCTCGTCCGAGGGCTGCGACTTCAACTTCGACCTCCATGCCTCGGTGCCGCGGGCCGATGGCAGCGTGGAGGAACGCTCGGGCGCCAGCGCGTTCTTCCACGATCCCGACGGCGAGATTTTCCACACCTACTCGGCCTTCGAACGCGGCGTGGAACGCTTGGTCGGCGCGTACAACTATCTGGATTTCGCGCCGCTGGGCCGCAATGAAACCGGCCCGCACTTCAACCTGGGCGACTGGGTCCGCCACCATGACCGGTACGACGACGCGTCCAAGGCGTGCCACGCCTGCGCCTGACGGCGCGCGCGCCATGGCGGCGCTGTGGTTCGCCTGCCTGGCGGCCATGGCGGTGGGGCTATGGATCGACACCCGCTTGACGCCCGCGGCGCTGTTGGCCAGCGAATGCGGCGCGCCGGGCGGGCTGCTGGACATGGCAAGGCGGCACGGCGCCCTGATGCCCGCCAGCAGCGCCGCGATGGCTTTGGCTGCGCTGGCGCCATGGCCGGCGGGACGGGCGTCCGCCCCACCGCTTGCGCAACGCTTGGTCTGCGCATTGGCGATGGCGGTCGGAATGGTGTTGGGCGCGCGGCTGGGCGTGATGGCGGCGCTTCCATTGGGCGCGTCGCCCTTTGGCGGCATGGCGCTGGGCATGGCGGCCGGCATGGCCGTTGGGCTGTTGCCGGTTTTTGCCTTTAGCGCCGCGCGCCGGTAAGGGGCCGGGCCACGGCCGGTGTGGCGGGCGCGGTGTCGATCAACGCCGCCAGGGGCGCCTGGATCTCGAGGGCCGAGGTGGCGTGCGCCACGCAAGGCAGGATCCACCCTTCTTCCTTCTCGTCGCGCGACAGGCCGGGCCATTCGATGCCATAGGCTACCGAGCCTTCAAGCATCAGGCACATGCAGGCACGGCAGGTGCCGTTGCGGCACGAGCTGGGCAGCTTGATGCCTGCCGCCTGCGCCGCCAGCAAGACGGATGTGCCGGCATCGGCGTCGAAACGCAGGCCGGCGGGTTGGACCAGGACCGGGAACGCGGGCATGTCAGCCGGCGTTGTCCTGCCAGTCCAGCTGCCATGCGCCAGACAGCACATTTTGCATCCACAGCACGCAGGTCAGCGTCTTGGCATCGGTCACTTCGCCCTTGCTGCACGCTGCCAGCAATTCGGCGGGATCCGCGCTGATCACGTCCAGGAATTCGTCTTGATCGAGTTGGCGCGGACCGGCGCGCAAGCCGCGCGCGAAGAAGATGTGGATGATCTCGGTGGAATAGGCGATAGCCAGATGCAAGGCGCCCGCATGGGCCCATTGGTCGGCGGTATAGCCGGTTTCTTCAAGCAGTTCGCGCTTGCCGCAGACCAGCGGGTCTTCGCCCGGGTCCAGCTTGCCGGCCGGAAATTCGGTCATGACGCGCCCGATCGGATAGCGGAACTGGCGTTCAAGCAAGACCCGGCCGTCATCCAGCAAGGGGATCACCACGACCGCGCCGGGATGCACGACGTATTCCCGCACGGCCGTGTTGCCGTTGGGCAGGCTGACGGTGTCCCGGCGGATCTTCAGAAAGCTGCCTTCATAAGGCGCTTCGCTGGTCACCAGGGTTTCAACAAGATGGGTATCGGTCGGGCGGGTCATGAGGGCGCGTCGGGGTCTGGGGTCTTGGAACAGGCAGGCGCCGCAGCGCCTTCGGCAAGCAATGCAGCTTACCATCGCCGACCGGGCGGCCAGCGCCGCGCCCTGCCCCCGCCTGTCAGTCGAATTTGCGGCGGGCGTCCAGCGCCAGGCCAGCGCCGATACTGCCGAACAGGTCGCCTTCCACGCTGCGCGCGCCCGGCACCAGCGCCGACACGGTTTCGCGCAGGCGCGGCACGCGGCTGGAACCGCCGGTGAAAAACACCGTATCCACATGGGCCGTGGTCACGCCGGCGTCGCGCAACAGCGCGCCCACCGTGGTTTCGACCTTTTCGATCAAGCGCCCCACGCAGGCGTCGAACGACGGGCGCGTTACGTCCACCCCCAGTTCCGGCGCGATGCGCGAAAGGTCGATACGGGCCGACGGCGCTTCCGACAGCGCAATCTTGGCCTCTTCCACCTGCACCGCCACC
Organism: Achromobacter marplatensis; assembly: GCF_049060505.1. GTDB lineage: Bacteria > Pseudomonadota > Gammaproteobacteria > Burkholderiales > Burkholderiaceae_B > Achromobacter > Achromobacter marplatensis_A. Next base: position 178,349 of record NZ_JBMGRB010000008.1, on the reverse strand, counting down.
CAGTGGCCCGCGCGTTGCTTGACCAGGTTCAACAGCAGGTCGATCTTCTCGCGGTCGCCGGCTTCGGCGCGAATGTAGGCGAAATGTTCCGCTGCCTTGCGCGTGTAGGCCTGGTTGATGGTGTGCCAGCAGGCCAGGTTGCCGTACTGCGTGGAGGGCACGTCCTTACCGCTGCGCAACTGGCTGCCCAGCCCCAGCAGCGGCATGACGTGCGCCAGGCTCAGTTGCTTGTCGAAATCCACGCCGCCGATATGCACGCCGCCATAGGCCAGGATGTCGTCGCGACGGTCGGCCTTGCCGGCGCGGTCCGGCCCCAACCGGATCAGCGAGAAGTCGGACGTGCCGCCGCCGATGTCGATGACCAGGACCAGCTCTTCGCGGTCGATCTGCGATTCGTAGTCGAATGCGGCAGCCAGCGGTTCGAACTGGAACTCGATGTCGGTGAAGCCGACACTGCGCGCGATTTCGCCCAAGGTGTCTTGGGCGGTCTGGTCGGCCGCGGCGTTGTCGTCCACGAAGAAGACCGGCCGCCCCAGCACGGCACGCGTGAAATCACGGCCCGCGGCCGTTTCAGCGCGACGCTTCAATTCCGCGATGAAACGCGTCAGCAGCACGCGGAATGGGATGGAACGCCCCTGCACTTCCGTCGACCCATCGATCAGCGAACTGCCCAACAGGCTTTTCATCGAACGCATCAAGCGCCCGTCGTAGCCCGCCAGGTAGTCGGAAATGGCCGCGCGGCCATAGCTGACCTCGGCGTCTTCGTCATGGAAAAAAATGGCCGATGGCAAGGTGGTCTTGCCGTCTTCCAGGGCGAGGAGCGCGCGTTGGTCGGGGCGGCTCCAGCCTACGGTGGAGTTGGACGTACCGAAGTCGACGCCGCATGCAGAGGAAATCATGGAGAATTCTGGGGCTTATAGCAAAACGGCGGACAAGTGTACTCGCTTCGCGGCCAGTAGGCTGCTGTCGTCCCTGCCTGCCCTTTCCCCATGCGACGCCCTTACTGCTGCCGGCGCTGCTCCAGCTCTTTCAGGCATTGCGCCACGCCGGCCTGCATTTGCGCATTGGACACCGCGGCACGGTCCGAAACCTCGCGGCAACGCACGTACTGGGCCTGGCTTTCCGCCGAATCCCGGATGACCGCGGGGGCAGCACCCGGCGCCGGCGTCACCGTCATGCGCAAGGTGGAAGGCGGCGACTGGCTGCCGTCCTTGGAGGGCGAACTGGGATATTGGTATTCGCGCGTGGCCTGCGTAGCGTCTTGGGCCTGCGCAGCGCCAGCCGCGCACAAAGCCGCGAACAGGAAGGCGGAAAGGGTGTGTTTTTTCATGGCGACCTCTGTTTGGTAAGCAATCGTCCGAGCGTGCAACGGCGTGGGCCCGCCCCGGACGAATCGCCTTATCGTAGCGTCCCCCGCCAGCGGGGGACGTGCCAAGACGCTACAGCGGCAAGCAGAGTTGTTTCCCGCCGTTTCGGGCCTATGCCTTGGGTGTGGCGGGCCGGGATTTGCGCAGGGGCGCCAACAACGACGACAGGCCGTTGTGGTCCAGTTCGTGCATCAAGGCCAGCAAACGGCCCAGTTCCCCGGGGGGAAATCCCTTGCGCGCGAACCAGGCCAGATACGGGCCCGGCAGATCGGCGATCAACCGCCCCTTGTACTTGCCGAAAGGCATGTCGCGGGTGACCAGCAATTGGAGAAGTTCGGGATCCATCGAACGAAACGCGCGGCCTTAGCGGGATGCCGTTGCGGAAAAGGCGATGTCGGCGGCAGGCACGGCCGCGATCTTGACGCCGAAGCTGGATATCGCGGACAGCGTGGCGTTGTGGTGCGCGCGGATCTGCGCGCCCGGCGCGTGCGGCTTGTCTTGCGTGGTGTGGGCATCGGCGGCCAGCGTGACCGGCAGGCCCAGCCCCGCCGCGCGGCGCACGGTGGTGTCCACGCAAAATTCGGTGGCATAGCCGCACACGACCAGTTCCGTCACGCCCGCATCGGCCAGCGTCTGGCTCAAGGTCGTGCCATGAAACGAATCAGGGGTGGTCTTGCGCACGCGGGCGTCTTCCGGCATGGGCTTCAGGCGGGAATCAAGCTCCCAGGCGGGCTGCCCGGGAAAAAACGCGCTACCGGGACTTTCGTGCTGCACATAAATCACCGGCACACCTGCGGCGCGCGCACGATCGGTCAGATCATTGATGCGGTCCAGAACCTGGTCGGCGTCGGCGGGCGGCGGCGACGTTTCAAACAAAGCGCGCTGCACATCGATCACTATCAAAGCGGTTGTCATGGCTATCCACATTCATACGGTGCGAAGCAGTCTACCCTACCGTGACCATCAGAATTCCAGCCGCCCGCGCAGTTCTTCGAACGGCACCATCACCTGTTGACGATACGCAGGCCGCGCCTGCAGCCTGTCGTACCAGGCGCGCACATGCGGCAAGGGCGGATGCGGGATGTCCAACTCGTAGTAGCGGTACAAGGCCGTCGCCGCCGGCACGTCCGCCAGGCCCAGCGCCTGCCCGCTCAGATAAGGCTGATCCGCCAGCGCGTCATCCAGTTTGCGCAGGCAGGCATGGGTGGCGTCGAGGCTGCGCGCGATGGCCGCAGCGTCGCGTTGCACCTCGGGCGTGCGGTAGTAGCCCCAAAACACGCCGCCCAGGAATGCGGGCTGCAACGCGGTCTGCGCCCAATCCATCCAGCCGTCGGCACGGGCGCGCGCCGCCGCCTGCTCCGGCCAGAATGCGGGGCCGCCATGGCGTGCGGCCAGATACCGCAAGATTGCGTGAGACTCCCAGACGGTCGCGTCGGCGTCGCGCAGCACCGGCACCTTGCCGTGCGGGTTCATCCGCAGGAATTCGGGCGACTCCAATAGGCCGAACTGCCCGCCTGCGGGCACGTGCTCGTAATCCAGGCCCAATTCGTCCGCCAGCCACAGCACCTTTTGCACATTGAACGAACTGCGCCGCCCCCAGATTGTGGTCTTGCCCGCAGCGGCGGTCATGGCGCAAACACGATGCGGGGCTCGCAACGCACCGGAAAATTCACGGAATTCGCGATGAAGCAGAAGTGGTGCGCCCGGTCGTGCAGTTCGGCGGCCAGCGCCGCGTCATCGCCCGCGCGGATGGTGACCTCGGGGCGCAAGGTGACGCAGGTGAACGCGCCGCCGCGGGCGGGATCCTCGGTCATGATGCCTTGTGCGTCGTCGCGGTAGGCCTCCACCGTGACGCCTTCGACCGCGCAAAAATGCAGATACCAAAGCTTGTGGCAGGCGGATAGCGACGCGACCAGCATGTCCTCGGGATTCCAGCGTGCCGGGTCTCCCCGGAAAGCCGGGTCGGAAGACCCGGGCACATCGGGTTTGCCTTCAGCCCGGATCACGTGGTCGCGCGAGTAGGCCGCGTAGCTGGAGGTGCCGGTGCCGGTGTTACCGGTCCAGTTCACCGTGACGGTGTAGTGGTGTTCGCCTTTCGCTTTCGTCATGATGGCTTTGGTATGCGCGCCGGTCCGGCAGCAGAAGACCCCAAGCGTAGCGCACATTTCCCCCGGGGCTTTACATCCCGTTTCAGCATGCCCCGGGTACTGTCCGTATCGTGAACCCGTTTTCCCACCAGGAGCTCGCCATGATGAAAACCACCCTGACCTGCACCCTGAGCCTTGCCCTGCTTGCCGGCTGCGCCCCCTTCAACGCCAACGACGCCCGCGACACGCCGGCCGACGGCCACACCGCGCGCAACGCGCTGGATTGGCCCGGTAGCTATGAAGGCACCCTGCCCTGCGCCGACTGCCCCGGCATCAAAACCCGGTTGACGCTGCTGAAAGGCGACCGCTACGAACGCCAGACCCAATACCTGGACCGCGAACCGCAGCCCGAAATCGTCACGGGCGCCTTCAGTTGGGAATCCGACGGCAGCACCATCCGGCTGGACGCGTCGGGCGACAGCCAGCGCTATTTCGTCGGCGAAAACCAGGTGACCATGCTGTACCGCGACGGCACGCGCCCGACCGGCCCGCTGGCGCCGCACTATGTGCTGCGGCGCGCGCAATAAGGCACGCCCCGGGCATCGCGCAAGCCTCGGTCTTCCGGCTATTCTTCTGGAATCGCCAGCGCCCGGCGGCGCGGCCCTACCCCAAGGAAGCCATGAAGACCGATCACGAGCTGCTCTCCGCCTTCGCCCCCACCGGGGCGCTGCGCGCGTCCATCAACCTGGGCAACCCCATCCTGGCCAACACCGACGCCGCCACCGGCCTGCCCGGCGGCGTATCGGTGGATCTGGCCACGGAGCTGGCGCGGCGCCTGGACGTGAAACTGGAGCTGGTGGTGTTCAAGTCCGCCGGTGAATCGGTCAACGCGGTGGCCGCCGAACAGGCGGACGTGGGCTTTTTTGCTATCGATCCGCTGCGTGGCGAACAGATCGCGTTCACCGCGCCCTACGTCGTGATCGAGGGCGCCTACCTGGTGCGTCAGGACTCCCCCATCACCGCCATGGACCAGATCGACCGCAAAGGCCAGCGCGTCGTGGTCGGCAAGGGCAGCGCCTATGACCTGTATCTGACCCGCGAGCTGAAGCAGGCCGATATTTTCCGCGCCCCCACCTCGCCCGCCGTCGTGGATACGTTCCTGAAAGAAAACATGGAAGTGGCCGCCGGCGTAAAGCAACAATTGGAAGGCGATGCGCAGCGCCTGGGCGGGCTGCGCCTGCTGGACGGCCACTTCATGCTGATCCGCCAGGCGATGGGCGTGCCCAAAAGCCGCGGCGCCAAGGCCGGCGCCTATCTGGCGGCCTTCGTTGAAGCCATGAAAAAGTCGGGCTTTGTCGCCGACGCCTTGGCCCGGCACAAGATCCAGGGCGCCGCCGTCGCGCCCCTGGAGGCCTGAACAAGGAATAAGGAAACGTAGGATGGATGAAGCGCGAGAAACTGTGCGAAAGAACATGAAACCCCAACGCGCGCAACCCATCAAGCAGCCGTCGCGTTGTGGCCGCCCCTGCCTGGAAGCAACCGCTGCTTGATGGGTTGCGCGCGCTGGGCCGCAATGTCCTTGCTTAAGAATTCTCGCGCTTCACCCATCCTACGGCCCACGACGAAAAAGGGCCGGACAATCCGGCCCTTTGGCTTCAACTTCATCGTCCTAGTGACTGATCATCCAGGGCCTTGCGCCCGCGAATGATTTGGCCCCATCCGCGGTAGTGCGCGTCTTGCCGGATGCGCGCCCGCTGGAACAACATCCGCAATTCATGCCGTGGCCCGAACGTGAACTGCGCGGCTCGTTGGCGCTGCGCTCATTGACGGCGCGCGCGCGGTTCACGGCGGAAGACAGCGCCGAAATCGCAGGCGCGCCGCCGATGATGCGGCCTGACGCCGCGCCGCATTGCGGGCAATCCGCAGGATCGCGCCATTGCGCCAGCGGCCGCAAGACGGCGAATTCGCCACAATCGCCGCAGGCATAGTCGTACATGGGCATCGTTGTCTCCTAGCGGTCGCGCGACAGCGGCATGTCCACCCCGCCCTTGATGTGCTTGACGGGCCCGGACGCCGACGGCTGGATATCGAAATCGAAGATCTCGGTCGGCAGCCAGAGCGTGGCGCAGGAGTTGGGAATATCCACCACGCCGCTGATGTGCCCCTGCACCGGCGCGCAACCCAGAAGCGAATAGGCCTGCGCGCCCGAATAGCCGAACTTCTTCAGATATTCGATGGCGTTCAGGCACGCCTGCCGGTACGCCACGTTCACGTCCAGGTAATGCTGCTTGCCCGTCTCGTCTACCGAAATGCCCTCGAAGATCAGGTAGTCCTTGTAGGCGGGCGTGATCGGGCTGGGCTTGAAGATGGGATTCTTGATGGCGTATTTCTCCATGCCGCCCTTGATCAGCGTCACGCGCATATGCACCCAGCCCGCCATTTCAATCGCGCCGCAGAACGTGATCTCGCCGTCGCCTTGCGAGAAGTGCAGATCGCCCACGGACAGGCCGCCCCCCTTCACGTAGACCGGAAAGAAGACGCGCGCGCCGCGCGACAAGTCCTTGATGTCGCAGTTGCCGCCGTGTTCGCGCGGCGGCACCGTGCGTGCGCCCTCGCCCGCAGCCTTATCGCGTTCGGCGCCTTGCAACGCGCCCATGTGCGCCGTCTTGGGCGCCGGCGGATTCGCCAGCGGCGGCACGCGGTTGGGGTTAGTGTCGATCAATGCCTGCTCGCGACGGTTCCAGGTATCCAGCAGCTTCTTGTCGGGCAGGCAACCGATCAGGCCGGGGTGAATCAGGCCCGCGAAATTCACGCCCGGAATGTGGCGCGACGAGGTAAACATGCCATGGAAATCCCAGATGGATTTCTGCGCATGCGGAAAGTGCTCAGTGAGGAAGCCGCCGCCGTTATTGCGGCTGAAGAACCCGTTGAAGCCCCACAGGCTATCGGGCTTGGCGCCGATGTCCAGCAAATCCACGACAAGCAAGTCGCCGGGCTCGGCGCCTTCGACGCCCACCGGGCCAGACAGGAAGTGCACCGTGGACAGGTCCACGTCGCGCACATCGTCGGCGCTGTCGTCATTTTTGATCGCGCCGCCGGTCCAGTCATAAGTTTCCAGCACGAAATCGTCGCCGGGCTTGACCCAGACCGCCATCGGGATGTCCGGATGCCATCGGTTATGGATTTGCTTGTTTTCGTAAGGGGACTGGTCCAGATCGACTTTGATGAGCGTATTCGACATTCTCTTTCATCTCCAACATAACGTGTTGATAAAACAGAACTTCAGCCGGATGTGCGTCCAATTTCCTTGCCGGATTGGATCTTCGGAATCGTTGACCTGTTAGCGATGGTAGACGTGTTCAGGCGATTTGCCATACTGGTTTTCCATGCAGTGGCAGCGCCCGCGCCGCAACCGGGCGCAACGCGTTTTCGCGGCAGTTATGATGCGAACCATCTTCAGCGTCACATCAAGGTTCACCGCATGGCAGTTCCGCACCGCCGGCCCCTGGCCGCCTTCCTGATCATCACCGCCTGCGCGGGGGCGTCCGCGCATGCCGCCGACGATTGCGTGGCGCGGATCGACGCCGGGCTGGCCAGCGTCAAACGCGCGCAGGACGTGCAACGCACACGCGAAGCATCTAACGACCTGCAATTGAATCGCGACCTGTGCCAAGGCCGCCTGGACTTGCTGGATGCGCGCTTTGCGCTCAGCGACGATTTCGAGGCGTGTCGCCGCGAGGGCGCGGCCTTCTCGGATCAGGTCGTCAAGACGCTGACCCGCGCGTCGGACGACCTTGCCGACATGAAGGCTGCCTGGATCCGGACCTGCGGCCCGCAGATGAAAGACTGATCAGGCCGCGGCGGCCAGTTCGGCGCTTTTCGGGAAGAAAATGGCACGGCTGGGATCGAAGCCATACAGCCCTTCGAAATCGGCAGCGTCCGCAGCCAACGCGCGCACCGACTCCAGAATGAACTCGGCCTTCGCGTCAGGCAACAGCGCGCTGAAATTCAGTCTGACAAATCCCGGTTTTTCGATTTCGCGGCCGTCAAGGATGGCCTGGCGCATTTGCAGCGACTGATCCTCGCCAATATCGAGCAGGCGATGGACATAAGGCCCGGCGCATGCGCAACCGCCGCGGGCCTGGATGCCGAAGCGGTCGCTCAACATGCGGGTGACCAGTTGCTGATGCACGAAACCGCCCTTGCCGTTGCGAACCCGGAAAGAGAAGATCGGCAGACGGTGAGCCGTCAGCGATCCCAGCAGCTCCAGTTGCTCGACGTTTTTCCAGGCGCCAAGCGCCCGCTGCACGAATTGCGCGTTGCGTTGCTGCATGAAGTCGGCGCCCAACGCTTCCTTCACCAGCAGGACCAGCGCGGCGCGGATGTCGCCCACGACGTTGGGCGTGCCCGCTTCTTCGCGGGATTCCAGGCTGCCGCTGTAATCGTGCCCCACCGGCGACACGAATTTGACGGTGCCGCCGCCCGGCCACGTCGGCGTCGTCTCCGTTACGGCGTCGCGCCGCACGATCAGCACGCCGGAGGCGCCCGGGCCGCCGATGAACTTATGCGGCGAGAACACGATGGCGTCGATCTGCGCATCCGGCGCCGGCGACATCTGAACGGACAGGTACGGCGCGCCGCCGGCGTAGTCCCACAGCATTTTTGCGCCCGACCGTTTGACCAGCCGCGTGATGGCCGGGACATCCGCGACGATGCCGGTCACGTTCGAAGCCGCCGACAGCGCGCAGACGACGAGCGTGCCGCCCGGCGCTTGCAACGCGGCGGCCAACTCGGCCAGATCCGGTCCGCCTTCGGGGTTTTCACCCAATTCGATGAGTTCGGCGCCGCATTCGCGCCAGGGCAGAATGTTCGAGTGATGTTCATACGGACCGATGATCACGCGGACTTTCCGACCCGCTGCAATGGCCGCATGCACGCCGAACAAGTGAACCAGCCGATTGATGCCGGCCGTTGCGCCCGAGCCCGCGAAAATCACCGCGTGCTCGTCGCCGGCGCCGCAGCACCGGCCGACGGCGGCGCGCGCTTCGCGGCGCAACCGCGTGATGAACCCACCACAATAGGACGCCTCGGTGTGCGAGTTGGCGTAATACGGAAGCACTTGTTCGAGGATGAAGCGTTCCACCTGCATCAAAGCGCGGCCGGATGCGACGTAGTCCGCGTAGACCAGCGGCTTCGTGCCAAACGGGCCGTCCACGACGGCGTCCTTGCCGATAAGCCCTTCGGCGAGCGCCGCGGCGACGTCGCCGGTTTTCAGGCTTTCTTGAAACTGCTGCAAGAGGGTGGGCTTGGCGGGGCCGGTGGCAATGGGCGTATTCATGGTGGCGCGGATTCCGATAGATTCTGAAATATCATACGATGGAAGCCATGATGAAACATCACCGATATTTTGCTTAAAACCGGCAAAAACAGATCAAATGATCGAACAAATGGAAAAAATAGATAAACTTGATCTCAGCATCATCAGCTGCCTGCAAAAAGACGGCGCACTGTCTCAGCGGGAGCTGGCGGATCGGGTGGGTTTGTCGCAAAACGCATGCTGGCGCCGCCTGCAGCGCTTGAATGCCTGCGGAATCATCCGCGGCACGCGGGCCGAGGTCAGCCTGGCCGCGCTAGGGCTGGACTTGACCGTATTCGTGATGATCCGCACCAACCACCACGCCAAAGCCTGGGCGGACGGGTTTCGCCAACACGTGGAGCGCCTGCCCGAGGTGACCGAGTTCTACCGCATTGGCGGCGACTGGGACTATCTGATCAAGGTGGTCTGTCGCGGCATGGCGGGTTATGACCGCTTCTATCAGAAGCTGATCACGGATTTTGAGTTATCAACGGTGACCGGCTTCTTCAGCATGGAAGCGATTATTGAAAACCGCCCGCCCGATCTTCGCGTGCTGGAAGGCTGATATTCTTACGCTTTCGGGCGTAGGCGCGCACAGATGCGCCCGCCCCTCGCGGGAACTTTCCCGCACCGGCTCGTTCGAACCGTCCATTGATCCCATCGCGGAGACCCGCCAGGCCATGATTCTCTAAGCCCTCCCCCCTGATCCTCCTTGCCGCCTTGCGCGCAAGGCGTCTCATTGATCCGGAGAGCTCTCCATGGCCCAGTCTTCGCACGCGCCGGCCCAGGCGCATCCTCAACCGCCTGCGGCGGCTTCTTTCATCGCCCTGCACCACGTCAGCTACGCGCTGCCCGATGGCCGCGTTCTGCTGGACGATATCAGCCATGACTTTGCCGTGACGCGCCACGGGCTGGTCGGGCGCAACGGAACAGGCAAGTCCGTACTGCTGCGCGTATTGCAGGGCGGCCTGATTGCGCATTCGGGCCGTGTCGCGCGCCACGGGCGTATCGCCTACGTGCCCCAGACCCACACGCATGAACCCGGCGCCACCTTGGCCGACGTTGCTGGCATAGGCGCCATTCTGCGCGCCCTGTCCAACATCCAAGCCGGAAGCACCGCGCAGACCGACTTCGATTTGGCCGATGGGCATTGGCTGATTCAAGATGATTGGTCCCGCATGCTTGCCGACGCGGGGCTGCCGGCCTGGGCGCCGGACTATCCCGCCCGCGCCGCAAGCGGCGGCGAGTTGACCCGTGTAGCGCTTGCAGGCGCCCTGTTGCAAGGCGCGGACGGCCTGCTGTTGGACGAACCCAGCAACCATTTGGATACGCGGGCGCGCGGCTGGCTTATGGAGAGAATCAACGCATGGCGCGGCGGCCTGATCATCGTCAGTCACGACCGCGCCTTGCTGGACGCCATGTGCCACATCGTCGAATTGGACCGCGGCACGCTCAGCGGCCATGCAGGCAATTACAGCGCCTATCGCGCTCAACGCCGCCTGCAATCCGCCGCCGCCGACGCCGCGCTGGCGCATGCCCGCCACGAACGCGTGGCCGGCTTGCGCGCGCTGCGGCAACAACACGACGCCCTACTCCAACGCAGCGCGCGTAACGCCCGCCAAGCACGCGACGCCAACCAGGCGGCCATCCTGCTGGGCATGAAAAAGGCAAATGCCCAAGGGCATGCCGGCCGCGAACACCTGCGCCGACAGCAAACAAGCGCCGCGCTTGACGATGCCGTCAAGCAAGCCGCGGCGCGCGTGACGCCCACACCGGGCGTGGCGCTGGCGCTGCCAGAAACAGTCGTCCCCCAGGGACGGCGCGTCCTGCATCTGGAAAACGCCGTGCCTCCTTATCCCGCAAACGCGCAGGCAGTGAGCCTGACCCTGAGCGGCCCGTTCCGGCTGGCTGTCCACGGACCGAATGGGTGCGGCAAGAGCACCCTCTTGTCGATGCTGGCTGGCGAGCTTGGCGCCAAGCAGGGCACATGCGACGTGCGTGTGCCCACCGCCATGCTGGATCAGCGTGCTACGGGTTTGCCGGACGGCCGATCATTGCTGGCAACCCTGGAAACCCTGGGCACATCCCTGCCCGAAGGCGAGCTGCGCAGCCGCCTGGCTTTGCTGGGGCTGGGCCCTGCCTTGGTCGACGCCCCTGCGGAAACGCTGAGCGGTGGCGAACGCGTCAAGGCGGCCCTGGCGCGCGCATTGTGGCGCGAGCGGCCCGCGCAATTGCTGCTGCTGGATGAACCCACGAACCACCTGGATATTGCGTCGGCGGAGGCGTTAGAGGACGCGCTAAAAGCGTATCCGGGCGCGATGGTAGTTGTGTCGCACGATACGGCGTTTTTGGACGCGATTGCGCCAACGCACAGGCTGAGTCTAGATAGCCCGCATTCCGGCACGGCGGCTTGGCACGTGTCGTCATGCTGACACCGTTGCTTCAAGGGTGACCTACCACCCCTCTGGGTGTTCAGGCAGTCAGCGCTTTTTGCCAGGCGGCGAGCTTCTTCTCGAAAGAGGCGGCGGCGTGCGCAGGGCTGGTGGACGGCAGGTCCACGTATTCCAGGTCGGCCCGGGGTAGCGTCGGCAACACGTAACGGCGGAACAGGGCGGCCGCTTTGCCGCCGTTGAAGCAGATGCGGATGATGGCGGGATGGGCGGCCAGGAAGGCGGCGAAGTCGTTGGGGACCAGCGTGTCAGGGCGGATATCGGCATCCAGGCTGCCGGGACGTTCGCAGGCTTGTAGAACGTCCCATAGCGCGACGCCCGCGACTTGCAAGGCATGCAGCCGCTGCGGGTAGTCCAGGGCGAAATCGAAGCCCAGGACGCGGCCCGCGATGGGCCAGAACGCATTGCGGGGGTGCGCGTAATAACGCGCCTGCTTCAGCGAGGCGACGCCGGGCATGGAGCCCAGCACCAACACCCGCGAGCCAGGGGTGGCGACAGGGACAAAGCCCCAAACTTGTTCGTTGCGCCCTTGCGGCGCGGTATCCACGCGTTGTTCCATTTGCGCAGGATACGTCAGACGGCACCCGCCCGCCCGGGCGGACGCCGCAGTCGGCTAGCAACCCAGGAGACCTTTGCCCCAGCGCGCCGACCTTGCTTTTATCGTCCGATATATGGAACAGTGCTTACCAGCCGGGGGGACTACCGAAACGATCGTTCCGCCCTTATCTTTAACCCTATGACGAACGGTCCCGCAGGGGCCGCGCAATAGGAATAGATACCATGAAGAAGATCCTCGGTTTGCACGCCGCTCCCCGCCCCCACTGGGTGGGCGACGGCTTCCCGGTGCGCTCGATGTTCTCCTACAACGATAAAGGCAAGAACGTCAGCCCGTTCCTGCTGCTGGATTATGCCGGCCCGGCCACGTTCGAGCCGGCCGACCATCCGCGCGGCGTAGGCCAGCACCCCCATCGCGGTTTTGAAACCGTGACCATCGTCTACAGCGGCGAAGTCGAGCACCGCGATTCCACCGGCAACGGCGGCGTCATCGGCCCCGGCGATGTGCAATGGATGACGGCGGCTTCGGGCATCCTGCATGAGGAATTCCATTCCCCCGCGTTCACCCGGTCGGGTGGCGAGCTGGAAATGGTGCAGCTATGGGTAAACCTGCCTGCCCGCGACAAAACCGCGGCGGCCGGTTACCAGGGCATCCTCAGTGCGGACATTCCCGTGGTGGCGTTGCCGGACGGCGCAGGTTCGCTGCGCGTGATCGCGGGCAGCTTCGCGGGCCAGGCCGGTCCGGCGCGCACCTTCACGCCCATGGACGTGTGGGATGTGCGCCTGAATGCAGGCAAGGCAGCGACCTTCCCCGTCGCCGCTGGCCGCAACAGCATGCTGGTGGTGCTGCGCGGCACGGTGCTGGTCAATGGGGAATCCGTTGCTCGCGACGCGCATCTGGCGTTGTTCTCGCAGGAAGGGGAAGACATCACCGTCGAAGCCAACAACGATGCCTTGTTCCTGGTCCTGAGCGGCGAGCCGATCGATGAGCCGGTGGTGGGATACGGTCCGTTCGTGATGAACTCGCAAGCGGAAATCGTCGAAGCCATTCAGGACTTCAACGCCGGCCGCTACGGGAAGATGCACTGACGCCAGACGCTGGCCAGCCAGGGCTGTTGGTCGCGGGGCAGTCCTTCGGGACGGTAATAGTGTTCAAGCTCTTCGAACCCGGCGTCCGCCAGCAGGCGGCGCCACCCGTCCCGGTCGTGATAGACGCCATAGCGCCCACGGTTCCAACCTTCCTGATTGCCGCCTCGCGGGTTGGACGTGAACAGGACGCCGCCCGGTTTCAGCGTGCCGCGCAAGGCGCGCAGCACCTGGGGCAGTTCCTGACCGGGCACATGGAACAGCACGGCATTGGCGAAGATGCCGTCAAAGCGTTCCGCGGGCAAAGCCAGTTTCAGGAAGTCCTGGTGCCAGACTTCGCACCCACTGGCCGCGCGCGCCATCTCGACAAAACGCGGCGTGCCGTCCAACCCCACCGGCCGATGGCCCAAGGCGGCAAAGGTCTTGAGATCGCGGCCCGGGCCGCAACCCAGGTCCAGGATGTCATAGGGCGGCTCGCCCTGGATATGCCGTAGCAACGCGCCGATATTCTGGCTGACATCGTGGTCACGCGTGCCGGCCTCGAACGATTCCGCGTTCTCTTCGTAATGCGCGAGCGTCAGCGCGCTGATCTTGGCAAGGTCTTCAGGGTCCAGTTTCATCAAGCCATTGTGCCTCGTTCCGTCATGCCGCGCAGCCCCATCCGCTTGGACTTCTTGCCCACACAGATATGAAAGAAAAAAGCCCGCGCGCCTATGCGGCGCGCGGGCTTTTCAGACGCAGTCAGCGGTCAGGCTACCAGGCGCCCTTCGATCTTGACCTTGGTGGCCGGCAGGTCTTCGGGCAGGCCCTGGGCCAACTGGCCGAACAGCTCATCGTGCAGCGCCAGTTCGTCGCGCCAGGCGCCGGCGTCCACCGACATGACCTGATCGAACTTGTCCGGGGTGAATTCCAACCCCGTCCAGTCGATGTCCTGATAGCTGGGCGAGATGCCGAACACTTGGTCCACGCCCTTGGACTGGCCGTCGATGCGGCCCAGCATCCAGCGCAGCACGCGCATGTTCTCGCCAAACCCGGGCCAGACGAACTTGCCGTCCGGACCCTTGCGGAACCAGTTGACGCAGTAGATGCGCGGCAAGGTGGCGCCCGCGGCTTCCATCTGCTTGCCCAGCTTCAGCCAGTGGTTGAAGTAGTCGCTCATGTTGTAGCCGCAGAACGGCAGCATGGCGAAGGGGTCGCGGCGCACCACGCCCTGCTGCCCGACGGCGGCGGCGGTGGTTTCCGAACCCATGGTCGCGGCCATGTAGACGCCTTCGACCCAGTTGCGCGCCTCGGTCACCAGCGGCACCGTGGTGGAGCGGCGGCCGCCGAAGATAAAGGCATCGATGACCACGCCTTCGGGGTTTTCCCATTCAGGATCGATGGACGGGCATTGCGCGGCCGGCGCGGTGAAGCGCGCGTTCGGGTGCGCGGCCTTGCGGCCGGTTTCGCGCGCGATGGCGGGCGTCCAGTCCTGGCCCTGCCAGTCGATCAGGTGCGCGGGCGGCGTGTCGGTCATGCCTTCCCACCAGACGTCGCCATCATCGGTCAAGGCCACGTTGGTGAAAATGACGTTGGCCTTCAGGGTGGCCATGGCGTTGAAGTTGGTCTGCTCGCTAGTGCCCGGCGCCACGCCGAAATAGCCGGCTTCCGGGTTGATGGCGTGCAGGCGGCCGTCGGCGCCCGGCTTGATCCAGGCGATGTCGTCGCCGATCGTGGTGACCTTCCAGCCGTCCATGCCTTGCGGCGGGATCAGCATGGCGAAGTTGGTCTTGCCGCAGGCGGACGGGAATGCGGCGGCCACGTGGTATTTGCGGCCCTTGGGCGACGTCACGCCCAGGATCAGCATGTGTTCGGCCAGCCAGCCCTGGTCGCGCCCCATCGTGGAGGCGATGCGCAGTGCAAAGCACTTCTTGCCCAGCAGCGCGTTGCCGCCATAGCCCGAGCCGTAGCTCCAGATCTCGCGGCTTTTGGGGAAATGCACGATGTACTTGGTCGGGTTGCACGGCCAGGCCACATCGGCTTCGCCGTCGGCCAGGGGCTTGCCCACGGAATGCACGCAAGGCACGAAATCGCCGTCGGCGCCCAGCACGTCGTAGACCTGCTTGCCCATGCGCGTCATGATGCGCATGTTCACGGCCACATACGGGCTGTCCGACAGTTCCACGCCGATGTGCGCGATATCCGAGCCCAGCGGGCCCATCGAGAACGGCACGACATACAGGGTGCGGCCACGCATGGCGCCGTCGAACAGGCCATTGAGGGTGTCGCGCATCTGGGCCGGATCGGCCCAGTTGTTGGTGGGGCCGGCGTCTTCGGGCCGGTCCGAACAGATGAAGGTGCGGTCTTCGACGCGCGCGACGTCGGAAGGATCCGAACACGCCAGGAAGGAATTGGGCCGCTTGGCGGGATTCAGCCTGCGCATCGTACCGGATTGGACCATCTGTTCGCACAGGCGGTCATATTCTTCTTGCGAACCGTCGCACCACACGACGCGATCCGGCTTGGCCAACGCGACGAAGCTGGCCACCCAGTCGATCAGGCCGCGATGCTTGACGTAGGCCGGCACGTTCAACGCCGCAAGGCCCCCATCCAATGGCTTATTCATTGGGGCTATCTCCATACATAGACAAATGGTGATACGGCCCCAATTCAGCTGGGGCCGTATGTAATTTGCGCCATCATACTTGCAGCGCTGGGCAACCCGTCAACCCATCCACATGGACGAGTTTGTCACGGGTTGAGACCGGCTCAAACGTAGCGGCCGTCGCGCAACTCCCGACGGATGATCTTGCCCGTGGCGGTAGTTGGCAAACTGGTTACAAACCGGATCGCGCGCGGGTATTCGTGCGCGGCCAAACGGGTGCGGACATGCGCCTGCAAGGCCTTGATGAGCGCGTCGTCGCCGTCGAAGCCGTCGTTCAGCACCACATAGGCCATCACGATTTCCGTGCGCTGCTCGTCGGGCACGCCCACCACCGCCGCCATGCGCACGGCGGGATGGCCGATCAGGCAATCTTCGATGGGGGCCGGACCGATGCGATAGCCGGCGCTGGTGATGACGTCGTCGTTGCGGCCCACGAAGCGGATGAAGCCTTGCGCGTCGCGCACGCCCAGGTCGCCGGTCAGCAGGTAGTCGCCCACGAATTTCTCGGCGGTGGCCTCGGGGTTGTTCCAGTAGCCCAGGAACATGACGGGATCTGGCCGCAATACGCCGATGTTGCCCTCTTGTCCATCGGCCACTTCCACGCCCTGGTCATCCACAATAGCCACCCGATGCCCCGGCGCGGCGCGGCCGATCGAGCCGATTTCCGGGTCGAACAGCGACGAACACGACGACACCAGCATGTTGCATTCGGTCTGCCCGTAAAACTCGTTAATGGTGACGCCCAGCACCCGGCGGCCCCAGTCGATCAGCTCGGCGCCCAGCGATTCCCCGCCGCTGGCCACCGAGCGCAGCGCCAGGGGACCCGCGCCCTCGGGATAGGGCGCGCCGCGCATCATCTTCAGCGCGGTGGGCGGCAGGAAGGTGTGGGTCACGCCGTGGCGCGCCATCAGTTCCAGGGCGGACGTGCCGTCGAATTTCTCGAAACGGCGCGCCAGCACCGGCACGCCGTGGTGCCACGACGGCAGCAGCACGTCCAGCAGGCCGCCGATCCATGCCCAATCAGCCGGCGTCCACATCAGCTTGGCGTTTTCGGGGAAGAATTCATGCGACATCTCCACGCCGGGCAGGTGCCCCAGCAGAACGCGATGCGCGTGCAGCGCGCCCTTGGGCTTGCCCGTGGTGCCCGACGTATAAATGATGACGGCAGGGTCGTCCGCCGCCGTCGGCACCGGGGGGTAGTCGTCGGACTCAGCGGCCAGCGCCGGATGGAACGGCACCGCGCCGCCCTCGCCTTCGCCGTCGATGCAATAGATGACCTTCAGGTCCGGCAGGCTGGCGCGGATTTCGCGCAGCTTGCGGCAGCCGTCGGCGTCGGTGACCAGGGCGGCCGCGCCGCTGTTGGCCAACCGGTACTGAATGGCGTCGACGCCGAACAGTGTGAACAGGGGCACCGCCACCGCGCCCATCTTGTAGACGGCAATGTGCGTCACTGCGGTCTCGGGCGCTTGCGGCAGGTACACCGCCACGCGGTCGCCGCGCCGCACGCCATGGCGCGTCAGGCTGTGCGCCAGGCGGTTGGACTGCGCCTTGATGTCGTCGAAGGTATAGCGCGTTTGCTCGCCGTCGCTTTTTTCGTAGATCAGGGCCACGCGCCCGCTGCCGTCCGCCCATTTGTCGCAGGCGTCGACGCCGATGTTGAACGCCGCCGGCACCTGCCATTGGAATTGGGACACAAGCCGCTTATAGGATTCCGCTCGGGACAGCATGGTTTAGTCTCTGATGTTGTTATGGATCATCCAGGGCTTGCTCTACTTGCTTGACCCTGGCTCAATAATAAGCTCGCCTACCCGCCCCTTTGCCGTCCGCATGGAAAAAACCCCCGCCGTCCCGATCCGCCGCCCACCGGCCAGCGCAAAATCCGAGCAGCGCATCCGCGACATCCTGCACATGGCCCGCCAGGTGTTCTCCGAGGCCGGCTTCCAGGCGGCCACAACGACCGAGATCGCCCAGCGGCTGGGCGTTTCCGAAGCCACGATATTCACTTACTTCGGCGGCAAGCGGGAACTGTGCGTCCGGGTGATCAGCGATTGGTACGACGAGATCATCGGCAAGGTGGAAGACAGCCTGCCCCACGTGCAGGGCGCCCGCGCCCAGCTGCACTATCTGGTGCATACGCACCTGAGGCACCTGCTGGCCGAGGGGCCGGGGCTGTGCGCCTTCATCCTTTCCGAAGGACGCGCCCGCAATGACGATTTCGGCGAGGTCTACGCCGGCTTGCAGCGCCGCTACACCGCGCCGCTGATGCGCATCCTGGCGCAGGGCCAGGCGGACGGCGATATCCGCCGCGACATGCCCTTGCGGCTGCTGCGCTCGTCGGTCTACGGCCCGATGGAGCATGTGCTGTGGGACGCCATCCTGCGTGGCGCGCGCGTCGACGTCGCGGCCACGGCCGACCAGTTGGTGGGTTTCCTCTGGCAAGCCTTGCAGCCGCCTCGCCAGGACACGCTGGCGCTGGCCCGGTTCCGCGGAGAAGTGCGCGACGCGCTGCATCGCCTTCAGGCGTCCGACGTGTCCGACGAGTCCGGGGAGTCCGAGAACAAGGTCGGCCGCACATACTGAGGAAAGCCGCTATAGACGTCGCCGCGCTCGGCGGGCCGCAAGGTCCAGGAGTGCCGGGCGTTGGGCACGCCCCCGTCCACGCGGATGACGCTGCCGTTGATGAAAGCCGCCGCGGGCGACAGCAGGAACACGACGGCCGCCGCCAGTTCGGCCTCGGTTCCAAAGCGTTGCAGCGGCACCTTGGTCTTCAGTTCGCGCAACACGGCGCGGTATTTGTCGTCGTAGCTATCCATGCCGCTGGATGCGATCCAGCCCGGCGCCACCGCATTGACGCGCACGCCCGCGTGCGCCCACTCGCAGGCCGCGGTTTCGGTCAGGTTCCAGACGCCGGCGCGCGCCGCGCCGGAATGCCCCATGCCGGGCATGCCGCCCCAGATGTCCGCCAGCATGTTGACGATGGCCCCGCCATGCTGCCGCATGTGCTGTGTATAGACCTCGCGCGCCATCAGGAAGGTGCCGTGCAAGTTGTTCTGGACCACTGCGTTCCAGCCATTGAAACTGATGCGGTCCAGCGGCGCCGGGAACTGCCCCCCGGCGCAATTGAACAAGCCGTCGATGGCGCCGTGACGCGTCAGCACATCGGTGACCGCGCCGCGCACGCCGGCCTCGTCGCGAATGTCGCAGGCATGCAGGCTGATGCGCCCAGCCGCTTCCGGATAGACACGGGCGCCTCGCCCGTCGCCTCCAGTTTGTCCCGCTTGCGGCCCACCAGGGCCAGGCTCGCGCCCAGCGCAGCCAACTCGTGCGCGGTGCAGCGCCCCAGACCGCTGCCGCCGCCCGTCACCAGAATGGTCTTGCCGTCGTAAAGCCCCGGCCGGAACACCGATGCGTAACGCTGATCGGCGGCGCCGCCGCCCGATTGTGGATTCATGTCTCGCTCCGTTATTTTTTTGAGGATAACTCAATATTTAAAGGGAATGAATCGAGAATTACCCAAAATAATCTTAGAATCATTGCCTATACAGACCGAATTTATTGAGCCATATTCAATACAACGGGAGATCCGCATGACTCTGCACGCCCCGCTAGACGTCGCCCACGACGGCGCGATCGTCCGCCTGACGCTGAACCGGCCCGACATGCGCAATGCCTTCGACGAGACGCTGATCGCTGCGCTGACCCGCGCGGTTGCCGACGCCGCCCAGGATCCCCGCGTGCGCGTACTGCTGCTGACAGGCGCGGGCAAGGCGTTCTGCGCGGGCGGCGACCTGAACTGGATGCGCAAGATGGCCACGCACACCGACGCCGACAACCGCGCGGACGCCACCCGGCTGGCCGACATGCTGCACACGATCTGGGCCTGCCCCAAGCCGGTGGTGGCGTGCGTGAACGGCGACGCCTACGCCGGCGGCATGGGGTTGCTGTCGGCCTGCGACATCGCCATCGCCGCGGACAGCGCGCACTTCTGTCTGTCCGAAACGCGCCTGGGTTTGCTTCCGGCCACGATCAGCCCCTATGTGATCCGCGCCATGGGAGAGCGCGCGGCCAACCGCTATTTCCTGACGGCCGAACGCTTCGACGCGGCCACCGCGCTGCGTTTGGGGCTGCTGCACGACGTGGTGCCGGCCGAGCGGCTGCACGACGAGGCCGAGGCGATCTGCCGCACGCTATGCGCCAATGGCCCCGACGCGGTCCAGGCCAGCAAGCGGCTGGTGCGCGACTTTGCCGGCCAGCCCATCGACGCCGCGCTGATCGCCGACACGGTTGAACGCATCGCGGCCTGCCGCAGCACGAGCGAGGCCCGCGAGGGCGTCGCCGCGTTCCTGGAAAAGCGCGAGCCTTCATGGCGGCAGGTTTCCTGAGGGCGCGGCGCCACGATGCCTAACGGCGGGTATCCCTGAACGGTGGGGCAGGCATCAACGATGCGATAACCCTCTTGAATGGTGCGCCGGGCGCTCTTGCCCGCCATGACATAATCTATGGCGCATCTTCAGGAATCTTCATGCCGCACGCAATGCCCCCTTCCTCGCTCTCTACATCCGCTTCCCCGTCCCGCCCGTTCCCTCCGCTTAACGCCGACCGCCTGTGGTCCCGCGTGGAAGCGCTGTCGCGGTTCACCTTGCCCGACGTCCCCTGGACGCGGCGCGCCTTCTCGCCGCTGTTCGACGAAGCCCGCGCCTGGCTGCGCGGCGAATTCGAAGCCGCCGGGCTGGCCACCCGCCTGGACGCCGGCGGCAACCTGGTCGGCACCCGCTCCGGCCGCGACCCCGCCCGCAAGCCCATCGCCACCGGCTCGCATTGCGACACCGTCATGGCCGGCGGCCGCTTCGACGGCATCATCGGCGTGCTGGCCGGCATCGAAGTCGCGCACACCCTGCAAGACCACGGCATCGAACTGGCGCATCCGTTCGAGGTCATCGACTTTCTGTCCGAAGAGCCCAGCGACTACGGCATTTCGTGCGTGGGCAGCCGCGCGCTCTCCGGCCAACTCACGGCCGACATGCTGGCCGCCCGCAACCCGGACGGCGAGACGCTTGCCCAAGGCATCGCCCGCGTCGGCGGCGACCCGGCAGCGCTGCATGCGCCGTTGCGGGGCGCCGACGGCACCGCCGCGTTCGTCGAACTGCATATCGAACAAGGCCCCGTGCTGGAAAGCCGTGGCCTGCCGATCGGCGTGGTCACCAACATCGTGGGCATCCGCCGCGTGCTGATCGTGGTGGAAGGCCAGCCCGACCACGCAGGCACCACGCCGATGGACATCCGCCGCGACGCGCTGGTGGGCGCCGCGCGCATCATCGACGCGGCCAGCCGCCAGGCCAGCGCCGCCAGCGGCAACCCGCATTACGTGGTGGCCACCGTGGGCCGGTTGTCGATGACCCCGAACGCCGCCAACGCCGTGCCCGGCCGGGTGGAGTTGACGCTGGAAATGCGCAGCGACAGCAACGCCGTGCTGGACACGTTCCCGGAAACGCTGATGGCCGGCGTGGCCGACGACCTGAAGGCGCTGCGCCTGACGGCCGGTTTCACGCCGTTGAGCCGCGCGCAGCCCACCGACTGTTCACCGCTGGTGATGGATGCCGTCAAGGCAGCGGCCGACCAACTGGGCTACGCCTCGATGCGCCTGCCCAGCGGTGCAGGCCACGACGCGGTGTACATGGCGCCCACCGGCCCCATCGGCATGATCTTCATCCCGTGCCTGAATGGCCGCAGCCACTGCCCGGAAGAGTGGATCGAGCCGGCGCAACTGTTGGACGGCACCCGCGTCCTGTACCAATCGGTGCTGGAACTGGACCGGGTGCTGCGCGACGGGTCGCGCGGCGCCTGAACCCGCACACCCATTCGGCGTCCGAGGGTATCGCCGGCCCCCGGGCGCCGCGCTGCCATAATGGACGCCTTGCGCCCGGTTCGCTTGGCGCCCACGACACGCTCATTCGCCGCCCATGGAACAGATTGAACTCAATGACAGCACCGCTGACCGCTTCCTGCTGGATGCGCCCGGCCTGACGCTGCTGGTCTTCCACAGCCGTACCTGCGGCACCTGCCGTATCGCGCGCGAACAGCTTCCCGCGCTAGAGCTGCCGGTTGAACGCGTGTGCTGGGTAGATGCGGGCGACAACCGCGGCTTGGTCGAACGCTACGAGGTCTTTCACCTGCCCGCGATGTTCGTCACGCGCGACGGCGCGTTCTTCGGGCCGGTGCAGTCCACGCTGGCCGAATGGGACCTGCGCCAACAAATCGGCCTGGCGCTGGACAGCTATCCCGCCGAACTGCCGTGACCGCGCCCGCCGCCAAGCCCACGCGTTTGCCGCTGGACGCGCTGGCGACCAGCGGCATGCTGGCCCTGTGCGTGTGCTGGGGATTCCAGCAGATCGCCATCAAGCTGGTGGCCGACGACATTGCGCCCATCATGCAGATCGGCCTGCGCTCGGCATTCGCGGCGCTGGTGTTGGCGGTGGTCGTGTGGCGGGCCGAAGGCCTGCGCGCCTTCCGCGATGGCACCGCCCTGCCCGGCCTGATCGTCGGCTTGCTGTTCGCGGGCGAATTCCTGTTCGTGGCACAGGGCCTGCTCCACACCACGGCCTCGCACATGTCGGTGTTCCTGTACACCGCCCCGATCTTCGCCGCGCTGGGCCTGCACTGGCTGCTGCCCGAAGAACGCATGCAACCGCTACAGTGGCTGGGCGTGGCGATCGCGTTCGGCGGCATCGCGGTGGCATTCCTGGGAAAGCCCGCGCAGCCCGCACAGACGGGCGCCGGCAATATGCAGCTGGGCGACGCCATGGGTCTTGCGGCGGGGCTGCTTTGGGGCGCCACCACGGTCGCCATCCGCAAGACATCCCTGTCTGAAGCCGCGCCCGCCAAGACGCTGTTCTATCAGATGGGCGTGGCCGCCGCCGGACTGCTGGCGTATGCCGCCGCCACGGATCAAGAAGCCATCCGCTACACGCAGGCGGCCGTGCTTAGCGTCGCCTTCCAATCCGTGGTGGTGGCGCTGTCCAGCTACCTGGCCTGGTTCTGGCTGCTGCGCCGCTACCTTGCTTCGCGGCTATCGATCCTGTCGTTCATGACGCCGCTGTTCGGCGTAAGCTTCGGCGTGCTGATCCTGGACGAACCGCTGGACGCCGGCTTTGTCATCGGCGCCGCGCTGGTGCTGGCGGGCATCACGCTTGTCAGCGGCGGCGAGGTCATCAGGAACTTGCTTCGCAGACGGCGCGCTTAGCGGGCTTGCGGGCCTAGCGGGCTTGCCGGCTAGCGGGCTAGCGGGCTAGCGGGCTAGCGGCATGATAGGTTGCGGGTTTGCGGCGTGATGGGTTGCGCGCGCTTAAAGACCGCGAACCGACGCCCCGCGTCTCGCGCTCCACCCATCCTACGGAGCCAGGGCGTTATCAAGATGGCGCACCCGTCCTAGCCTACGTCGTTTGTACGTTAGCGCATCATCCGCTGCACCGGCCGTCGTTCGTAGGATGGGTGGAGTGCGCGTTGGCCGTGCCGGCAGGCGCTGACGCTGGCCGCACGTAACCCATCACCCCCATCACCCCCCCCATCCCCCCGTCAGCCTCGCGCCTTGCCCAGGTTCAGCACGATCAGCGCCGCGCCCGCCAGCACGAAGGCGAATCCCCACCAATCCGCCGCGGCGGGCCGATCGCCCACCAACGCCATTGCACCCAACACCCCGACGACCGGCACCATCAGGGTCGTCAACGCCGCGACCGTGGCGCTGACCTTTTCGCTCAGCACGAACCACAGCCAATACGCCACGGCCGTACCCAGAATGATGTGATACGCCAGCGCGCTGGCCACTTGCACGTTCCAGCCTTGCATTGGAAACGATTCGCCCGCGATCAGCATGCCCGTCAATGCGCAGGCCGCGCCCACCACCAGTTGCCAGGCTGTCACCACGATCCGGTTGCCGGCCACGGGCCAGCGCTTCAGATAGACGGTGCCTGCGGCCCAGCCGAACGCGGCGATCAACGGAAAGGCCAGGCCTTTCGTCGCGGCGATGTCGTGGTCGGCGAAGACGGCGCGCAGCACCGGCCAGGCCAGGATCGCCACGCCCACCGCGCCCAGCGCCAGCGCCACGGCGCGGCGCCGGTCCGGGCGTTCGCCCAGCACGGCCCAGGCCAGCACCGCGGACATCATCGGCATCGTAAAGGTCAGCACGGCCGCGCGCGATGTGCTGGTGCTGAGCTGCGCCCACGCCACCGCCAGGTTGAACACCGCCACGGCCAAGATGCCGCCCACGACGATGCCCGCCCACGACGCGCGCGGCGGCAGCAGCGCCACGCGCTTGGCGCGCGCCAGCAGCAGCAACAGCAGCGCGCCGCTGCCCAGGCCGATGACGCGCAGCGTGAACGGCGGGAAGATCGACAAAATGATCTTCACCGCCGGCCAATTCAGCCCCCAGAACAGCGCAAGCGCAACCGGGATCAGGCGCACGCGGCCTTTTCCCGGGCAATCCGTTCCGCCAGACCCGTGCGCTGATTGCCTTCGGCGTCGAAGTTCGTGGGGTTCAGCCAGTGTTCGTAGGCGGCACGCAGCGCCGGCCATTCGCCGTCGATGATCGAAAACCACGCCGTATCGCGACTGCGGCCCTTATAGACCGTAGCTTGCCGGAAGATGCCCTCGAACTGGAATCCCAGCCGCGCGGCCGCCTTGCGCGACGGCGCATTCAGGCTGTCGCACTTCCATTCATAACGGCGATAACCCAGTTCATCGAACGCGCGGCGCATCAGCAGGAACTGGGCCTCGGTCGCGATACGGGTGCGTTTCAATTGGCGCGAAAACGACACGAAACCCACTTCGATCACGCCGTTGGCCGGATCAATGCGCATCAGCGCCAGCGTGCCGATGGCGCGCCCCGTTTCCAGGTCGATGATGGCGTGATGCAAGGGGTCGTTGCCCGCCTGCACGGACTCGGCGAACGCCCGGTAGGCCGCCTCGTCGGCAAACGGGCCGACGCCCATGTACGTCCAGTCGCTGTCGTCCGGCGCCTGGCTGAACGCCTGATAAAGATCCGCCGCGTGGCGCTCGGCGGACAGCGGTTCCAGCCGGCAATACTGTCCGATGGCGGGGGTCAGGGGCGGACGCGCGCGCGGCGTCCAGCCGGAAACATCGGGGCCGATGGGTTGTTGGAAAGCATTGACGCGGGGTTGCATGCTACAGAGCCTCATCCTGGTTAGCGCGCGTCGCCGGGCGGTGGCGGACGCAACACGCATGACCTCACGATATCGGAATCGTGGCATCATAAAAAGCACCACGATCCTTGAATTTAATAGGGCCATGAACCCCCTTTCCCCTCAGGGCGTCCCCAAGGACGCGGCACTGCTATCCAGCCCGCTGGCGCGCGGGCCCGGCGCGTTACCCCGGCAGCGCCAGTTGATTCAGCGGCTGAAGCAGGCCATTCTGGCCGGTCAATTACCCGCCGGCGGCAAACTGCCGTCCTCGCGCACGTTGTCCGAAGACCTGGACATTTCGCGCAACACGGTCCTGATCGCCTATGAACAACTGACGGCCGAAGGCTATGTCATTGCCGACCGGCAAGGCACCCGCGTGGCGCCCTTGTCGGCGACGGCCAGCAACGCTGCCAGGCAGGCCGCGCCGCCTCCAGCCGAGGCCTCCTTCACCGCCAAACGCCTGTCGCGCATCGTAGCCACGCGATACCTGCACGATGGCTCGCTGCCCATGACGCCCGGCACGCCGGCGCTGACGCAGTTTCCGGTAAATGCCTGGCGCCGCGCGCAGGACCGGGCGCTGCAGGCCGCCCCGGCCACCACGCTGGGCTACGGCCACCCGGTGGGCGAACCCGCGCTGCGCGAAGCCATCGCCCAGTACCTGCGCGTATCGCGCGGCGTGCGCTGTGACGCCTCGCGCATTGTCATCACCGAAGGGGCGCAGGGCGCACTGGCGCTGTGCGTCCAACTCCTGACCAACCCCGGCGACACGGCCTGGCTGGAAGACCCCGGCTACCGTGGGGCCAAATCGGCCTTCCATGCGGGTGACCTGGACGTCGTGGCGATGCGCGTGGATGCCGATGGCATGGTGATCCCCGAAGCGACGTGGCAAACACGCCCGCCGCGGCTGATACAAACCACGCCGTCGCACCAATACCCAACGGGCGCCGTGTTGTCGGTGGCGCGCCGGCTGGACCTGCTGGACCGTGCGCGGCGCGCGGGCGCGTGGATCATCGAAGACGATTACGACAGCGAATTCCGCCATCAGGGCGAACCCATCGCGGCCATGCAAGGCCTGCTGCCCGACGCCCCCGTGCTGTATGTGGGCACCTTCAGCAAGACCATGTTCCCTGCCCTGCGCCTGGGCTTCCTGGTGTTGCCGGAAACCATCGCGGCGCAAGCCATGCCGTCCGTTATCGAAATGCTGCGCGGCGGCCACCGGCTGGAACAACTGACCATGGCCGCGTTCATCGACAACGGGCAGTTTTCTCGCCATCTGGGGCGCATGCGGCGGCTATACCGCGAACGCCAGGCCGCGCTGCGCGACGCGTTGGCCGCGCACCTGGAAATCGACCACGAGGTCTTGGGCGGCCACAGCGGATTGCATTTGACCGTGCGGCTGCCGCCGGCGTTTTCCGATGTGGCGATCGTGGAACAGGCGCGCAAGCTGGGGATGAATCCCGGCGCGCTGTCATCGTTCGCGATCACGCCCCGCCCGGAAGACAACGGGCTGGTGATCGGATATGGGAATACCGGGGCCGAGCGGTTCCCGGCGTTGGTCGGCCGGCTACGGGATATCGCATTGAAAAGCAGGCGCTGACCGCAGGGTCTCGAGGCCCGCGCGGCGCGCCTTTTCGCGTTGGCAGGCCTAGTCCACCAAACCGCCCAGCACCAGCATCGCCAGGACCAGCCAGAAAAGGAATCCCAGGATGGAGCGGCGCAGCAAAGCCTTGACCGCCGCCCACAGGAACATCAATCCCAGCACCAGCAGGACGAAGTTGAAGAAGGACGGGCTCATGCCCATCGCGCGGGCCAAGCCGGCATAGAAATCGCCCAAGGCGCCCCCCAACCCGCCCAGCAGCCATTGGATACCCGAGACGATGCTCCGGAGGGCTTCGCCGAGCATGCCGCCCAGCGACGCGAAAAAGCCGTCGTTTTGTTCCATCAGCGACGCGTATCCATGATCATGCGCACGGCAAGGCCGGCCAGCACCGTGCCCATCAACCAGCGCTGCACCACCATCCACAAGGGGCGGCCCGCCAGGAAGCCGGCGATCGAGCCCGCCGTGATGGCGATGACGGCGTTGACCGACAGGCTGATCACCACTTGCGTCATGCCCAGCGCCAGCGACTGGGTGAACACGCTGCCGTGGTCTGGCTGGATGAACTGCGGCAGCAGCGATACGTACATGACCGCGATCTTGGGATTCAGCAGGTTGGTCACCAGCCCCATCGTGAACAGCGTGCGCGGGCTGCTTTTGGGCAATGCGCGCACCTGGAACGGCGAACGGCCGCCCGGCCGGATCGCCTGCCAGGCCATGTACAGCAGGTACAGCGCGCCGCCGATGCGCAGCGCGTCATAGGCCAGGGGCACGGTCAGCAGCAGGGCCGTGATGCCGAACGCCGCGCACAGCACATAGAAGATGAACCCCACCGCCACGCCGCCCAGAGAAATCAGGCCGGCCTGGGGGCCTTGGGAAATGGACCGGGACACCAGGTAAATCATGTTGGGCCCGGGCGTAAGCACCATGCCCAGCGCAACCAGGGCGAACGTCAGCAAATGAGTCAGGTCAGGCATGATGAGCCGGCAGGCGCCGGGCGAAGTCGGATTCAAGGCCTACACGTTATCGCAAAACTGTACCGGAACAGCGTTTTTTTGTCGTCGGCCGGCCCCAACACGACCACGCCTCCTCCGGGCGCGACAAACGCGCGATGCCCGTGCGGCGCCGCGGCGATGGACACGCGCCGCGCCTGCCGCGAGGGGCGTATTTTGAACGTCGCAAAGGTCGACCTGGCGTATCGCGGATGCGACAAACGCGCCGGGGTCGCCTCCCGTTCAGGACTGTCAGGCTTTACGACGGCACGCGCGCGGCGATACATTGGTCAGGTTCTTCCGATTGCATGGAGCACCTGGACATGCCGCATCGTCACCCGTCCGTGGTGGAAAGCCCGCCCAGCATCCGCGTCGGCATCGGCGGTTGGACCTACGCCCCCTGGCGCGGCCCGTTTTACCCCGAAGGTTTGCCGCATGCGCGGGAACTGGAATATGCCAGCCGCCAGTTGACCGCCATCGAGATCAACGGCACCTACTACAGCACCCAAAAACCGGCCACGTTCGCCAAGTGGCGCGACGAGACGCCGGACGGCTTCGTGTTTTCACTGAAGGCATCGCGCTACGCCACCAACCGCCGGGAACTGGCTGGCGCCGGCGAGTCTATCCGGCGCTTCGTGCACAGCGGCATCGCCGAACTGGGACCCAAGCTGGGACCGGTGGTATGGCAGTTCGCCCCCACCAAAATCTTCAACGCCGACGATTTCGGCGCCTTTCTGGAATGGTTGCCGAACAAGGTGGACGGCCTGCCGCTGCGGCACGTGCTGGACGTGCGGCATCCCAGCTTTGCCTGCGACGAATATCTGGAGCTGGCGCGCCGCCACCGCGCGGCCACCGTCTACACCGACAGCGAGGATTTTCCGGCCATCGCCGACCGCACGGGCGACTTCGTCTATGCCCGCCTGATGCGCGCCAGCCCCACCTTCAAGGCGGGCTATGCGCCCAAGGTGCTGGACGCGTGGGCCGACCGGCTGCGCACCTGGGCGCGCGGGGCCGACCCGGCCGACCTGCGCCGCATCGGGGCCAAGCCGCCCCCATCCGCGCGGCCGCAAGACGTCTATGCGTTCTTCATCAATGGCGCGAAAGAGCGTGCGCCGGCCGCGGCGCGCGCCATGATCGAACGGCTGTAGCCCGCGCCCGCCCTATTGCGCGACCGGCGTGCGCAGCGTGACGAACTCTTCGGCTGCCGTGGGATGAATGCCGATAGTGTCGTCGAACACCTGCTTGGTCGCGCCGGCCTTCAGCGCCACCGCAATGCCCTGCACGATTTCGCCCGCGTCCGGGCCCACCATGTGCACGCCCAGCACGCGGTCCGTCTTGGCGTCCACGATCAGCTTCATCAGCGTCTTTTCCTGGGACTCGGTCAGGGTCAGCTTCATGGGCCGGAAGCGGCTTTCGAACAGCTTGATCTCGTAGCCGGCTTCGCGCGCCTCTTCGGTCGTCATGCCCACGGTGCCAATGTTCGGCAAGCTGAACACGGCGGTCGGGATCAGCTTGTAATCCACCTTGCGGTATTCCTCGGGGCGGAACAGGCGGCGGGCCACGGCCATGCCTTCGGCCAGCGCCACCGGCGTCAGCGGCACGCGTCCGATCACGTCGCCGATGGCCAGGATGGAAGGCTCCGCGGTGCGGTATTCGTCGTCCACGTCGATGAAACCGTCCTGCTTGAACTTGACGCCCGTATTTTCCAGGCCCAGGTTGTCCAGCATCGGACGGCGGCCCGTGGCGTAGAACACGCAATCGGTCTCGATCACGGAACCGTCCTTCAGGCTGGCCGCCAGCGAACCGTCGGCCTGCTTATCGATACGCGTGACTTCCGTATTGAAGCGAAGGTCGATGCCCTTCTTGACGAGTTCGTCGCGCAGGTGTTCCCGCACGCCTTGGTCGAAGCCGCGCAGGAACAGCGGGCCACGATAGGCCTGGGTGGTTTGCGCGCCCATGCCGTTGAAGATCGAGGCAAATTCCACGGCGATGTAGCCGCCGCCCACGACCAGCACGCGACGCGGCAGCGCCGTCAGGAAGAACGCCTCGTTCGAGGTGATGGCGTGTTCCTTGCCCGGGATGTCTGGTACCTGCGGCCAGCCGCCGGTGGCCACCAGAATATGGCCGGCGCTGTGGCGCTGGCCGTTGATCTCGACCGTATGCGGGTCGACGATGCGGGCATGGCCCTCAAGCAGGGTCACACCGCTATTGACCAGCAAACTGCGGTAAATGCCGTTAAGGCGCTCGATCTCGCGGTTCTTGTTGGCGATCAGGGTGGCCCAATCGAACGATGGCTTGCCGGCCGTCCAGCCAAAGCCATGCGCCTGTTCGAAGTCCTCGCTGTAATGGGCGCCGTAGACCAGCAGTTTCTTGGGCACGCAACCCACGTTCACGCAGGTGCCGCCCAGGTAGCGGCTTTCGGCCACCGCCACGCGCGCGCCGAAGCCCGCCGCGAAACGGGCCGCGCGCACGCCGCCGGAACCCGCGCCGATCACAAACAGATCAAAATCGAATGCCATGATGTTTCCTTCGCGAAAAGCCCTGCGGCCACGCGTTCACTGTTCGGGAAGACCGTATTTAACACCACCCGGCGCCGGGGCATTCCCAAAGCGCGGCGATTGGCCTACAGTCACCGGCATGGCTGTCCGGCAGCCGCCCCTTATCCTTGATCGGAGCACGAATCCCATGTCGCTTGAAACCTGGCTGGCCTTCCTGGGCGCCTCGGCCCTGCTTGTCATGTTGCCTGGCCCGACGATTCTTACCGTGATCAGCTATTCCATCACGCATGGCAAGCGCGCACGCCTGCCGCTGGTGCTGGCCGTGGCGCTAGGCGATTCCACCGCCCTGGTGCTGTCGCTGGTGGGCTTGGGCGCGTTGCTGGCGGCGTCGGCGTTCTGGTTCACGGTGGTCAAGACCGTGGGCGGCCTGTATCTGCTGTACCTGGGCTTCAAGCTCCTGCGTGCCGGCGTGGCGCCCGCCACGCTGCCCGAGGCCACGGCGGCGGGTTCGCGCTGGAAGCTGTTTGCCAACACGTATCTGGTGACGGCACTGAACCCCAAGGGCATGATCTTCTTTGTCGCCTTCCTGCCGCAATTCATCGACCCGGCGGGCGACGTGACGCGCCAGCTGTGGATGCTGTCGGCCACGTTCGTCGCCTGCGCCGGCATCAATGCCGCCGCATACGCGGTGTTCGCCGGATCCGCCCGGCGCCTGCTGGCATCGCCCCGCGCCCAGCGCGGCTTCAACCTGGGCGGCGGCGCCATGCTGTCCGTGGCCGGCGTCTGGGCCATGTTGGCGCGCCGCGTCTAAGGCGCCGGCGCGCCACGCGCGCCCCTTATGGCAACGCGGCGGAAACGGCTTCGGCGTCGATGCCGTAGCGGGCGATGGCCTCAGCCGCCTTCACCCGTTCCACCCGGCCGTCGTCGGCCAGCGCCTTCAGGGCCGCCACCACGATATGGTGGCGGTCCACCCCGAAGAAGGCGCGTAACGCCTGCCGCGTATCCGACCTTCCGAACCCGTCCGTCCCCAGCGTCACGTAGCGGCGGCCCGCCATGAATGGGCGGATCTGTTCGGGCACCGTCTTCATGTAGTCTGTGGCCGCCACGACCGGCCCGATGCTGTCGGCCATCGCGGTTTCGGCATACCCCCGACGCGCATCGGCCAGCGGATGCAGGCGGTTCCAGCGCTCGGCCTCCTGGCCATCACGGCCCAGTTCCGAATAGCTCGTCACGCTCCAGACATCGGCGGCCACGCCAAAATCCTGCTGCAGCAGGTCGGCCGCGGCCAGCGTTTCGCGCAGGATCGCGCCGCTTCCCAACAATTGCACGCGCACCGCGCCCGGCGTCCCATCGCGCAAGCGGTACATGCCTTTCAGGATGCCCGCCTCGGCGCCTGCCGGCATGGCCGGATGCGCGGTCTTTTCGTTGATCAGGGTCAGGTAGTAGAAGACGTCTTCCTGGTCCTGGTACATGCGGCGCATGCCATCCTGCACAATCACCGCGATTTCATAGGCATAGGCGGGATCGTAGGCGCGGCACGACGGGATGACGGAAGCCAACACATGGCTGTGCCCGTCGTCGTGCTGCAGCCCTTCGCCTTCCAGCGTGGTCCGCCCCGATGTCGCGCCCAGCAGGAAGCCACGCGCGCGAATGTCGCCGGCTGCCCATGCCAAGTCGCCCACGCGCTGGAAGCCGAACATCGAATAGAAAATATAGAACGGGATGGTGGCCACGCCGTGCGTGCTGTGGGCGGTGGCCGCCGCAATCCACGACGACATCGCGCCTGACTCGTTGATGCCTTCCTGCAGGATCTGGCCCTTGCGGTCTTCGCGGTAAACGCTGAGCTGATCGGCGTCCTGCGGCGTGTAGAGCTGCCCCACGTGCGAATAGATACCCACCTGGCGGAACATGCCGTCCATGCCGAACGTGCGGGACTCGTCGGGCACGATCGGCACGACGCGCTGGCCGATTTCCGGGTCCTTCAGCAATTGCGCCAGCACGCGCACGAACGCCATCGTGGTCGAGAATTCGCGCCCGTCGCTGCCCTTCAGGTGCGTGGCGAACGCCTCGAGCGACGGCGTGGCCAGCGGCCCGGGGCCGGCGGGACGGCGCGGCAGATGGCCGCCGGCCCGCGCGATCGCCGCATCGAAATAGGCCTGCTCGGCGCTGCCCGGCGCGGGCTTGATGTAGGGAATCTGCTCCAGCTGATCGTCCGGCACGGGGATGGCGAAGCGGTCGCGGAACGCGCGCACCGCCGGGTCCGCCATCTTTTTCTGTTGGTGGTTGGTGTTGGCCGCCTCGCCCGCGGCGCCCATGCCGTAGCCCTTGACGGTCTTGGCCAGGATGACGGTAGGCTGGCCGCGATGCGCCAGCGCCGCGGCGTAGGCGGCATAGACCTTGGCCACATCGTGCCCGCCGCGGTTCAGCGCGCCGATCTCGTCGTCCGATAGATGCGCCACGCGTTCTTGCAGCACCGGATCCGCGCCGAAGAAATGTTCGCGCACATAGGCGCCCCCGCGTGCCTTGAACACCTGGTATTCGCCATCCACGCACTGCATCATGCGGCGGCGCAGACGGCCGTCGTGGTCCTGTGCCAGCAGCGCGTCCCAACCGGCGCCCCAGATCACCTTGATGACGTTCCAGCCGGCGCCCCGGTAGACGCTTTCAAGTTCCTGGATGATCTTGGCGTTGCCCCGCACCGGCCCGTCCAGCCGCTGCAGATTGCAATTGACGACGAAGATCAGGTTATCCAGTTTTTCGCGTCCGGCCATCGCCACGGCGGCCAGCGTTTCAGGCTGATCCTGTTCGCCGTCGCCCAGGAATCCCCAGACTTTGCGGCCTTGCTCCGGAATCAGTTCGCGGTCTTCCAGGTACCGCATGTAGCGCGCCTGGTAAGCCGCCATCAAGGGCCCCAGCCCCATCGACACCGTGGGAAATTGCCAGAAGGACGGCATGGTGCGCGGGTGCGGATACGAGGCAAGCCCGCCTCCACCGATCTCGCGCCGGAAGCGGTCAAGCTCGGCTTCCGAAATGCGGCCTTCCAGATAGGCGCGCGCATAGATGCCGGGCGCCGAATGCCCCTGGATATACAGCATGTCGCCCAGGAATTCCGGCGTGGCCGCGCGGAAGAAGTGGCGGTAGCCCGTTTCGTACAGCGTCGTGGCCGACGCATAAGTGGCGATGTGGCCGCCTACCCCCGACGTCTTGCCCGCCCGCAGCACCATGGCCATGGCGTTCCAGCGCAGGTAGGCGTCCAGCCGCAGTTCGATGCCGACGTCGCCCGGAAACCGCGCTTGCGCGGCGGGCGCGATGGAGTTCACGTAGGGCGTGACGCCCGGCGCCGCATACCGGCCGTTGGCCGCGCGGTCCTGGTTGATCAGTTGGTCCAGCAGATAGTGCGTGCGCGGCAGGCCTTCGTGGGCCAGCACGGCCTGCATGGCGTCAAGCCATTCCTGGGTTTCCTGCGGGTCGGCGTCGATCGGGTCGATCGAAGTGTCCATGGGCGTCCTCCTTCGGGTGCGTGGGCGGCGCCCGGATCGAGATCGCCGGCGCCGTCGTTTCACATCGTGAATTGCAATTGCATAATGTGCAATTGCAATCGTATGGAGGTTTTTAAACAATTGCAAGTGCAACTATCCCATGCCGCCACCGGCCTGCGACATGACGCCCCTTGCCCGCCGGAACGGTCAGCGCGGGATCGGGCCCGGCGCTTTGATTTGCCGCATCAGGTCGTTATTCCATTCGCCTTCCACCTTGATGTGCCCGGCCGCGCCCAGTTCGAACGCTTCGATCAGGTTGTGGTTCAGGTAGGCGTACACGCCCGGCTGCTTGAAGGTGTAGAGAGCGGCGCCGGCGGACCCGCCCCGGATGAACCAGGTCTCCAGGTTTTTCTCGGGCGGGTTGCCGAATTTTCCGGTCTCCCAGACCCAGTCGCCATGGCCGCCAATCAGATGGGGCCGCGTGTCGCGGTTGGCTTGCGAATGGATCAGCAGCACGGTTTCGCCCACTTTGGCCGTCAGTGCGTTGTCGCCCATCAGCGCGCCGACCTTGCCATTGAAAACGATGTGCGACGGGGTCAACGTGCGCATGACTTCCAGGGTGTCCGCGTAGCTATCGGCCAGGGTCGCGTAGTCCTTGTATTTACCGTTCGCGTCCTTGGGAATGTAAAGATCGAACTCGCCGATGGTGTAGACGCGGTCATAGCGCAGCGGCTTGCCTTGCGGGTCTTTCAGGCCGTCGCGCGGCAACACCATCAACGTGCCGCTCATGCCCGAGACCACGTGCCAGGGCACCATGCCGGTCGGCGCACAGTGATAGACGAACGTGCCGCTGCGGTCGGCCTTGAACCGCAGCGTGGCCTGTTCGCCCGGATTCACATTGGTCAGTTGGGCGCCGCCCAGCGCGCCGGTGGCCGCATGGAAGTCGACGTTGTGCGGCATCGCGTTGGTGGCGGGATTCACCAGCGTCACTTCCACGTAATCGCCCTCATGCACGACCAGGGTCGGGCCCGGCAGGGAACCATTGAACGTCATGGCCTGCAACGTGGTGCCCTGGCCGTCGATGACCATTTTCTTTTCTTCGATGGTCATGACGAATTCGATCACCTTGGGCCCCGAACTGGCCACCTGCTCATGCGGGTGGACAAGCGGCGGCGCAACCAGGGCGACCTTGGCGCGGGGTAGTTCATCGGCGTTCCGGGCGCCGGCCAGGCCGCCCGCCAGCATGAAAATCAAGGCCGTGGCAATCACGGTGGGACGCAACGCATTCATGTGCAACTCCTCATTCCGATTCTTCAGCGCCGAGTCTGTCGGCTTGCCCATTGAAGGCCGCGCGCACTAATCCTTCTTTGCTGTAGCGCAAACTTGGGGCCAGGCATCGTGCGCGCGCGCATTGCGGGCGCCAGGCGTCGGTGTCACCATCAAGCCGTGGGAATCTGCACCACACCTTCAAGCGGAGCACCGCGATGCCGTCGCCCCTTTGCCACACGCTGTTGCGCAATCTGGACCTGTTCGCGCCGCTGTCCGACGCACAGCTGAAGGCCGCGCTGCAAGGCGCCGCCCCCTGCCGCCTTGAGGCCGGGGCCGTGGCGTATGGCCAAGGCGCGCCCGGCGCGCACTTCTTCGTGCTGCTGCACGGTTGCTTGAAAGTGACCCAGGTCACGCCCGAGGGCGAACAGATCATCGTGCGTTACGTCAACCCGGGCGACATGTTCGGGCTGGCCTGCGCCATGGGGCAGTCCTGTTATCCGGCCACCGTGGCGGCCGTGCAGGAAAGCGTGTGCCTGGCTTGGCCCGCCTCGGCCTGGTCTCGGTTCACCGCCAGCCATCCGCAGCTGGCAGCGGCGGCCCTGCACACCATGGGGCAACGCTTGCAGGACGCGCATCAGCGCATCCGGGAACTTGCCAACGACGACGTCGAACAACGCGTGGCGCGCACCTTGTTGCGGCTGGTCGAGCAAACCGGGTTGCGCACCCGCGACGGCGTCGATATCGGCTTTCCCATCACGCGGCAGGACATTGCCGAAATGACCGGCACCACCCTGCACACCGTCAGCCGGCTGCTCAGCGATTGGAAGCAACGCGGCATCGTCGGCGGCAGCGCGCGCATGCGTATCGTGCTGCGGTCTCCGGCGGCGCTGGCCCAGTTGTGCGGACACGTCCCCGCCTCCACGGATTGCGCCGCCTGCCTGTCCTGCCGGGACGGCACGCCCCCGGCCACGCTTGCCGCGCCCGAGGTTGCCCCGCCCCGGGCTGCTCCGCCCCAGTCTGCTCCACCCCATTGACCCTTTACGGGGCCTGCATCACCAGGCGCACGCCCAGATTCGCGGGCGGCACGCCCACCGAACACGCGCCGTTCTTGGGGTTCCGGATAAAGTCCGGCAAATAGGCGATATGCCGGCCCGCTGCCACGCGGATGCCACAATTGCCGCTTGGGATGGCCTGGGACGGCCCGTCGCCAGCCTCTTCTTCAGCGGCGGTCAGCTCGCGGCGCACATGGCAATCCGATGTCCAGTCCCACACGCTGCCCGCCATGTCCTTCACGCCGTAGGCGTTGACGCCATACGCGCCGAACGGACGCACCGCGTCGTCCGCCCGCGCGCTGCCCTGCTGCTCATATTCCGCCAGCCAGCGCCGCGCGGGATCATCGCGGTCCGGAAACACCATCGCGGGCGCCTCATGAAACGCGTCGCCCGCCGCATACGCCCACTCGGCATAGGTCGGCAACCGGAACGGCCGCCCCGTGCGGACGGACAGCCACGCGGCGTAAGCGTTGGCGTCGGTCCAGCTGATGCCGACGGCGGGCCGGTCGGATGCGGAAGCCCGCCGCTGCCCGGCATCCAGCGCCTTGCATCCGCCCGCCGCCACGCACGCCGCGTATTCGGCTTGGCTGACCTGGCGGGTCATGATGGAAAAGCCCTTGGGAAAGCGCGCAAGCCGCGGAATGGGCGTGACGGGGTAGCCGTCTTGCAGCACCTCGCCGGGTGGCAGATGGCGCAGTTCGCCCGGGGGCAGACGAGTCAGTTCCGGCAAGTCGGAGCGGACCGGGTCGGCGGGCCCGCAAGCGGCCGTCAGCAAGGACAGGGCCGCGATGGGAAGGAAGCGCATAAAGGGGCTCCGGAGGTCCCGTGCCGAGCGGGCACGGGCGAGTCTCCATTGAACCGGCGAGCGGGCTCCGCGACGTTGCGCTGGCGCAAACGCGGAGCCGCTGCCCTACCCCCGAGCCGTCCTGGTTTGCAGGCGCGGTTCGGCCAGCGCGGGCCTGGCGCTCAGCAAGCCCAGGATCACCTGCAGCACCATCGCCAGCGCGCCCAGCAGGAACACCACGTCGCCAAACGTCCGGCCCCAGCGCAGCGTCTTCAGCAGGTCTTGCTGCATGAACGCTTCACTGCGGGCAAACCACAGCCCTTCGCTGACGCTGGCATGGAACTGGATCAGGCCGATCGGCAGCAGGCTGGTGAAGATCATCAACGCCAGGCCGATGTTCAACCCCCAGAACGCCAGTTTCATCAAGCCAGGGCTAAGCGCGAATTGCGGGCGGATATAGCGCAGCACCAGCAACGTGAACCCCAGCGCCAGGAAGCCATAAACACCGAAGAGCGCAGCGTGCGCATGCACGGGCGTCGTGTTCAGGCCCTGGATGTAGTAAAGCGAGATCGGCGGATTGATCATGAAGCCGAACACGCCCGCGCCCAGCATGTTCCAGAAGGCCACGGCCACGAAGCACATCAAGGGCCACTTCAAGTCGGCCATCCACGGGGCGCGCGTTTTCAGGCGCCAGTTTTCCCAGGCCTCGTGGCCCAGCACGATCAGCGGCACCACTTCCAGCGCCGAGAAGCTGGCCCCCACCGCCATCACGGGCGTGGTGGTCCCTGCGAAATACAGGTGATGGAAGGTGCCGGGGATACCGCCCAGCATGAACAGCGACGCCGAGGCCAGGCTGGCCGTGGTCGCCATGCGGCGCGACACCAGCCCCAGCGTCGAGAAAATGAATGCCAGCGCCGTGGTCGCGAACACTTCGAAGAAGCCCTCGACCCACAGGTGCACGATCCACCAGCGCCAGTACTCCATCACCGTCAGGTGGGTGCGTTCACCGTAAAAGAACCCCGCGCCGTAGAACAGGCCGATCGCGCCGACAGAAGCGGTCAGCAGCGCCAGCAGGTTCTTGTCGCCGCCCGGCTTGCGCAAGGCAGGCACGATGCCGCGCAGCATCAGCACCAGCCAGAAGCAGATGCCGGCGAACTTGCCGATCTGCCACAGCCGGCCCAGGTCCACGTATTCATAACCCTGATGGCCCAGCCAGAAATTCAGGTCGGGCGGCATGATTTGCGCAATCGCCAGATAGTTGCCGGTGAACGACCCGACAACCACCAGCACCAGCGCCCAGAACAGGATGTCGACGCCCGCCTTCTGGAACTTCGGGTCGCGTCCGCCATTGATCAGCGGCGCCAGGAACAGACCCACCGCCAGGAAGCCGGTGGCGATCCAGAACAAGGCGCTCTGGATGTGCCATGTGCGCACCAGCGAATACGGGAACCACTGCGACACGTCGATGCCATAGAACTTCTGGCCTTCGACCGTGTAGTGCGCGGTGAAGCCGCCCAGCAGCACCTGGAAGCCGAACAGCGCCACCACCAGGAACAGGTATTTGCCCAGCGCGCGTTGCGACGGGGTCAACGCGAACGTGGTCAGCGGATCGCGCTCGGGGGCCTTGGGTTCGTCTTCCTCTTTGCCCCGCAGGAAGGCCCACGCCCAGACCAGCAGGCCGATGCCCGCCAACAGCACCACGACGCTGATGATGGACCACATGACGTTTTCGGCGCTGGGCTGGTTGCCGATCAGCGGCTCGTGCGGCCAGTTGTTGGTGTACGTAACGGCTTTGCCTTCCCGCTCGGTTGCTGCCGCCCATGCCGTCCAGAAAAAGAACCGGGTCAGCTGGGTACGGCGCGCCGCGTCGGGCAGGGTGTTTTCCTTCATCGCGAAGCTCTCGCGGCTTGTGTGCAGCGCCGGCGCATCGGAAAACAGCTGATCGTAGTAGGCGGCGGTCTGGGCGATGGCCCGCGCCCGGCGCGGGCTGATGGTCAGCGTGTCGGTCGCGGCATCGCTGCGGTTGGACCGGTATTCGGCCTTCAGCGCTTCACGCAGCGCCGCCTGCGCGGGCGGGGCCAATTGCGCATAGGCCTGGCCATGTTCGTCGCGCGCGGCCAGATCCAGCCATGCGGTCAGTTCGCGGTGCAGCCAGTCGGCCGTCCAATCCGGCGCCTGGTAGGCGCCATGCCCCCACACCGAGCCCAACTGCATGCCCCCCACGGATTGCCAGGCGGTCTGGCCGTCCAGGATGTCGTCGCGGCCGAACAGGCGCGCGCCGTCGGCGGTAGCGACCGTGCCGGGGATCGGCGGGGCCTGCCGGTAGACCTCGCCGCCATAGAAGCCAAGCAATGCGAAAGTGATCGCCACCACGGCGATCAAGGTGAACCATAATTTCCGATACGGACCCATGATGGGAACGCCCTCCAGTGTTGCGGTTAGTGGGGTGTGTCCGCTTATGCGAATTCCGTGCCAGAAAAAACAGGCATCAAATCAATCGCTTGGAATCCCGCCGGTAGTTTTGACCCGGACCAAAAAGGGTATAAATCACTAGCAACAGGTGATTTCTACCCTGACACGCCGGGCCCCGCCTTCTACAATCGGCCGCTGCAACCCTGTCTTTCAACCAAAAGGAACCGACGCATGGCCACGGGCAAGCCCGACGCGTGGAGCCTCTTCCTGACCGCGCACGCGCTGGTGGTGGAACAAATAGAAAAGCGGCTATCGGCCGCCGACCTGCCGCCGCTGGCGTGGTATGACGCGCTATGGGCGCTGGAACGCGCGCCCGACGGCACGGCGCGCATGTTCGAAATGGCGGAACGCATGGTGATCGCGCGCTATAACCTGACGCGTTTGATGGACCGCATCGAAGCCGCCGGCCTGGTGGAACGATTCCGGTCGGACGAAGACCGGCGGGCCACTTATGCCCGGCTGACGCCCAAGGGCCGCGCCCTGCGGCTGCGAATGTGGAAGGTGTACGGGCCCGCCATCGACGAGCTCTTCCTGTCGCAACTGCCCGCCGCGCAACAGGCGGCGATGGCCGAGAGCTTCCGCCATATCGCCCGCCACGCGCGTGCCTTGAACAAGGAACCGTCCGAATGAACGCCACGCCGTTGCACATCGGTATCGTCGCCTGCTCGGCCGAGGGCGCGGCGCTGTGCTATCGCACACTGTGCGCCGAAGGCGCGCAACGCATGGGGCCGCACGCGCATCCGGAAATCTCGCTGCACACGCATTCGCTGGCGGACTACGTGGCCTGCCTGGACCAAGGCGATCTGCCTGGCGTGGGCGCGCTGATGCGGTCATCGGCGGACAAACTGGCGCGCGCGGGCGCGGACTTCCTGATCTGCCCGGACAACACCATCCACCAGGCGTTGGCGCATGTGCTGCCGCAGTCGCCGCTGCCCTGGCTGCACATCGCCGAAGCCGTCGCCGCCGAGGCCGCGGCGCGCGGCTACCAGCGCATCGGCATCCTGGGCACGCGCTGGCTGGTCGACAGCGAGGTCTACCCCGACAAGCTGGGCGCGCTGGGGCTGCAGGCCGTGCGCCCCCGCCAGGAAGACCGCACGGCGCTTGCCCGCATCATCATGGACGAACTCGTCTACGGCGTGTTCAATCCCGAATCCGTGGCGCAACTTAGCCACATCATCACAACGCTGCAAGACGCCGGGTGCGACGCCGTGGTGCTGGGCTGCACCGAACTTCCGCTGGTGCTGAACGACGGCAATTCCTGCCTGCCCACGCTGGATTCCACCCGTATCCTGGCGCGCGCCGCCCTGACCCGCGCGCTGCAGCCTGGCTAGGCCCCGTCAGATCTGGTCCAGCCCGTACTGCCTCAGGCGCTCCAGGCTAAGCACTTTGATCTGGTTGTACGCCAGCGCAAGAATCCCCTGGTCGGCCAGCGCCTGCAACGCCTGGTTGACCCGCTGGCGCGACAGGCCGGTCAGATAGCCCAGTTCTTCCTGCGAAATGGCCAGCGTCAGGTCCGTGGATGGATACAGCTGCGGGTTGAACAACTGGGCCAGGGACTGCGCCACGCGCGCATCCGCATCCAGCAAGCGGTGGTTCTGGATGGACGCGATGAATTCGCCCATCCGGTCATTCAGTTGGCCGATGACGAAGTGCGAAAACGGCAAGCTGGCCGACAACAGCGCATGGAACGTGGCCGCCGGCACCAACATCACCAGCGATGGCTGAATCGCCACCACGTCGTATTTGCGCAATTCGCGCTTGATAACGCTGCCTTCGCCGAACCACCCGCCCGGCGGCACGCCCGAGAACGTGCAACTGCGTCCCGACTCGTTGTAGATCGCCAGCTTCAACAGGCCGGCGTGCACGCCCAGCCAATAGTCCGACGGCGCATTGCGCCGCGCGATCCACGCGCCGCTGGCCACCTGTTCCGCGCGCGACGTCGCCAGCACCAGATCCTGGTGCCGGGCGTCCAGCGACCCAAACCAGGCGCATGCCTGGAACAGCCGGGACAGTTCGGTCGCGGAAACAATGTTTGAAACGTCGGACATGGGCGGAACCGTGTAAAACTTGGAATTTGCAGGGTCGGCCGGCGGTCTGTCATGCAGGCGACAGACAGTATTTTCCGGCCCGTCCTAAGCTGGCGCAAGCGACGGGAATCAAGGTTCCCGAAAATAGATAAGGGGCGTCTCTGCGCCCCGCCCGGAGACAACGCATGAGCAGCAGCATGTTCGATCATGGCTTGGCGCGCCGCGACGCCAACTACGAAGCCTTGACCCCCGTGGATTTCATCGCCCGGGCGGCGGAAGTCTACGGCCACCGCCTGGCCGTGGTGCACGGCAAAGTACGGCGCACCTGGGCGCAGACCTATGAACGCGCCCAGCGGCTGGCAAACGCGCTGGCACAAGCCGGTATCCGGCGCGGCGACACCGTGGCCGTGATGCTGCCCAACATCCCGGCCATGGTCGAAGCGCATTTCGGCGTGCCCATGCTGGGCGCCGTGCTCAACACGCTGAACACGCGCCTGGACACGCCCAGCGTGCTGTTCATGCTGGGCCACGGAGAAGCCCGCGCGCTGATCGTCGACACCGAATACGGCGACGTCGCCCAACGCGCGCGCGCCGAATTCCCGCATCTGAAGATCGTTTCCGTGCATGACCTGGACAGCGCGCCCGCCACGCTGCCCGGCGCCACGGACTACGAAGCCTTCCTGGCCGACGCCCCCGCGCACTACGACTGGAAGCCCCCTGCCGACGAGTGGGATGCCATCGCGCTGAACTACACGTCCGGCACCACGGGTGACCCCAAGGGCGTGGTCTACCACTACCGCGGGGCCTACCTCAACGCGGTCAGCAACATCCTTGAATGGGACATGCCCAAGCATGCGGTCTATCTGTGGACGCTGCCGATGTTCCACTGCAACGGCTGGTGCTTCCCCTGGACCGTCGCCGCGCGCGCCGGCGTGAACGTGTGCCTGCGCAAGTTCGACCCCAAGACCGTGTTCGACCTGATCCGCGACGAAGGCGTCACGCACTACTGCGGCGCGCCCATCGTGCAAAGCGCGCTGGCCAATGCGCCGGCCGAGATGCGCGCCGGCATCACGCACACCGTGCGCACCATGGTGGCAGGCGCCGCGCCCGCGCCGGCCGTCATCGCCAAGATGCGCGACATCGGTTTCGAACTAACCCACGTATACGGGCTGACGGAGGTCTACGGGCCGGCTGCGGTCTGCGCGCGCCAGGACGCCTGGGATGCGCTGGACGACGAGCGCCGCGCCTTGCTGACTGCCCGCCAGGGCGTGCGCTACCACTTGCAGGCCGGCATCTCGGTGCGCGACCCCGACACGATGCAAGAGGTCCCCGCCGACGAACAGACCGTGGGCGAGATCATGTTCCGCGGCAACATCTGCATGAAGGGATACTTGAAGAACGAACGCGCCACCGAAGACGCCTTCGCGGGCGGCTGGTTCCATACCGGCGACCTGGGCGTGATGACCGCCGACGGCTACGTCCGCATCAAAGATCGCAGCAAGGACATCATCATCTCGGGCGGCGAGAACATCTCCAGCATCGAGGTCGAAGACGCGTTGTACCGCCACCCCGCCGTCGCGGCCGTGGCGGTGGTAGCCATGCCGGATCCCAAATGGGGCGAAACGCCCTGCGCCTTCGTCGAACTCAAGCCTGGCTGCACCGCCACCGCCGAAGAAATCATCGCGCATTGCAAGCTGCTGCTGCCGGGCTTCAAGGTGCCTCGCGCCGTGCGCTTTGGTGAATTGCCCAAGACCTCCACCGGCAAGATCCAGAAATTCGAACTGCGCGCCGCGGTAGGCGCGACCCGCGCTATCGACCTGGCCGATCCTGCTTCCCCTCCCTCCCCCAAACCCGATCAGGCCGGCTGACCGCCCGCCCCGCCAACCCCGCATCCAGGAGCTCCGACGCCATGACGTACCAAGCCCCCGTGAAAGACATGCTGTTCGTGTTGAACCATCTGGCCGGACTGCCGCAAGTTGCCGCCCTGCCCGGTTTCGAGGAGGCCACGCCCGACACCGCCCAGGCGGTGCTGGAAGAATCCGCCCACTTCGCCGCCGACGTGCTGGCCCCGCTGAACCACCCCGCCGACCGCGAACCCAGTGCCTGGCGCGACGGTGCCGTCACTACTTCGCCCGGTTTCAAGCAGGCGTTCCGCCAATACACGGAAGCCGGCTGGCAAGGCATGTCGCATCCCGTTGAATATGGCGGCCAGGGCCTGCCCG
The DNA here is from genome assembly GCF_049060505.1 of Achromobacter marplatensis. Classification (GTDB taxonomy): domain Bacteria; phylum Pseudomonadota; class Gammaproteobacteria; order Burkholderiales; family Burkholderiaceae_B; genus Achromobacter; species Achromobacter marplatensis_A. The sequence goes on along the minus strand of NZ_JBMGRB010000008.1, from coordinate 135,218 downwards.
GCCTGATCGGTTCGCCGTGTTCCGAAATGCTGAATGCCGCGAACCTGTCGTTCGCGCTCTGCCCGCTGCTGACCAATGGCGCCATCGAGGCGCTGCTGACGGCCGGATCGCCCGAGCTGAAAAAGCGCTTCATCGGCCCCATGATCTCGGGCCAATGGACCGGCACGATGAACCTGACCGAGCCGCAGGCGGGCTCGGACCTGGCCATGATCCGCACCCGCGCGCAACCGGTGGGCGACGGCACCTACCGCCTGTCAGGCACGAAGATCTTCATCACCTACGGCGATCACGACCTGACCGAGAACATCCTGCATCTGGTGCTTGCCCGGTTGCCGGACGCGCCCGAAGGCGTCAAGGGCATTTCGCTCTTCCTGGTGCCCAAGTTCCTGGTGAACGAAGATGGCTCGCTGGGCGCCCGCAACGACGTCACCTGCGTCTCCATTGAACACAAGCTGGGCATCAAGGCCAGCCCCACCGCCACCTTGCAGTTCGGCGATGAAGGCGGCGCGCTGGGCTATCTGGTCGGCCAGGAGAACCGCGGGCTGGACGCCATGTTCATCATGATGAACGCCGCCCGCTATGCCGTGGGCGTGCAGGGCATCGCCATTGCCGACCGCGCCTACCAGCACGCGCTGGCCTACGCCGCCGAGCGCGTCCAGAGCCGTCCGGTGGATGGGTCCTCGCGCGAGGCGGTGGCTATCATCCAGCATCCCGACGTGCGCCGCATGCTGGGCACCATGCGCGCGCTGACGGAAGCCGGCCGCGCGCTGGCCTACGTCACCGCAGGCCATGCCGACCAGGCCCATGCCAATCCCGACCCGGAGGCGCGCCGCCGCCATCTGGCCGTCCAGGAATTCCTGGTGCCCATCGTCAAGGGCTGGTGCACCGAAATGTCCATCGACGTGGCCAGCCTGGGGGTACAGGTGCATGGCGGCATGGGCTTCATCGAGGAAACCGGCGCCGCCCAGTACTACCGCGACGCCCGCATCCTGACCATCTACGAGGGCACGACCGCCATCCAGGCCAATGACCTGGTCGGGCGCAAAACGCTGCGTGATGGCGGCGCCGTGGCGCAGGCCCTGCTGGAAGCCGTCCGCCAGACGGAAACGGAGCTGGAATCGCGCAGCGAACCGGCCGCCAACCTGGTGCTGAAGCCGTTGCGCCAGGCACGTCTGGCGTTGGGTAACGTAGTGGACTTCGTGCTGGCCAACGCCGCCAGCGCACCAAACGCCGTGTTCGGTTCGGCGGTGCCCTACCTGCTGCTGGCGGGCACTACCCTGGCCGGCTGGCAGATGGCGCGCGCGCTGCTCGTCAGCCTGGACCGCCAACACGAAGACCCCGAGTTCCACCAAGCCAAGATTGCCACCGTCCAGGGCTATGCGTTGCACAAGCTGACGCAGGCGCCAGGCCTGGCCGCCGTGGTGCTGGGTTCCAAGGACTACGACATCCAGCCGTAAACGTATCCGTAGGCGCCAGACCGAAAGACCGCGATTTCGCGGTCTTTCGCATTGGCGCGCAGGGCTTGCAGGACTGCCGTTTCAGCACCGCAGCGCCGCTGCCTCCGTCTTGCGCGGCAACGTCACCGCCCAGAACAGCAGCGCCGCCACGCTGATGCCGGCGCCCAGCACGCAGACGCCAAGCCATCCCGCTTGCGCATAGGTCGCCGTCGACGCAATCGCCCCCAGCCCGCTACCCACCGCGTAGAACATCATGTAGGCCCCCACCAGGCGGCTATGCGCCTGCGCGCTGATGCTGAAGATCATCGTCTGGTTGGTCACGTGCAGCGCTTGCAGCGCCACGTCCAGGATCAATACGCCCAACGCCAGCGCCCACAGGCTTTGCGCCAGCAAGGCGATGGGCGCCCACGCCAGGCACAACAGCAGCAAACCCGCCGCGGTAGTGCGCTCGCCCAGCCCGCGATCCGCCCATCGGCCGGCTCGCGCCGCCATCAGCACCCCCAACACCCCCACCAGCCCGAACGCGCCGATGGCCGTGTGCGACAGGGAATACGGCGGCGCGGCCAGCGGCAGCACCAGCGCGGTCCAGAACGCACTGATCGCCGCGAACATCAGCAACGCGATCATGCCGCGCACGCGCAACACCGGTTCCGTTGCCAACAGCGCATACAACGACCGCAGCAGCGCCCAGTACGACAAGTCCGCGACGGGCAAGCGCCGTTGCGGCAAACGCCGCATCAGCACCCAGGCCAGCAGGGCCGCCAGCGCCGCCGACACCAGATATACCGCGCGCCACCCCCACGCGTCCGCGACCAGTCCCGCGACCGTCCGCGCCAGCAGCAGGCCAATCACCACCCCGCCCTGCGCCGCGCCCACGACACGGCCGCGTTCCGCTGGCGCCGCCAGCGCGGCGGACAAGGCCAGCAAGCCCTGCGTCATCGCGGTGCCCAACAGGCCCAACGCCACCATGCCCGCCAACAGCCACGGCGTGTTGCCCGCCAACGCCACGGCGCCTAGCGCCAGCACCAGCAGCCCCAACTGCCCGATCATCAACCGGCGCCGGTCCAGCAGATCGCCCAACGGGACGACGAACAGCAAGGCCAGCGCGCACCCAAGCTGAGTGGCGCTGATGACGATGCCCACGGCGCTATCGTCCAGCATGAATTCGCGTCCGATGGCGTCCAGCAAGGGCTGCGCGTAATACACGTTGGCCACGCTGAGCGCGCAGGCCACGGCCAGCAACAGCACCAGCCATGTCGGCATCGTGGCACCGGCGTCGGGTTCGAAGGCGTCGAGTTCGGCGGTATCGCGTTCGAAGGCATCCGGTTCGGCGGCGGCGCGTGCAGCGGCGGTTGAGGGGGGCGGCATGGGCTTTCCAATATGGTTTCATTACGAAACCAGAATGCTAGATCTTAAGGTTTTATAATGCAACCATAAAGTTCGATCCGCCGTCACCGCCATCCTCTTGCTGAAAGGGCCCGACATGGTCAAACGCACCAGCCTTGAAGGCGCCGCCTGCCCGGTGGCCCGCTCGTTAGACGCGATTGGCGACTGGTGGTCGCTGTTGATCGTGCGCGACGCGTTCGACGGCTTGCGGCGCTTCGGCGAATTCCAGAAGAGCCTGGGGGTGGCCAAGAACATCCTTAGCGACCGGCTGCGCACGCTGGTCGCCCACGGCATTCTTACCGCCGTCCCGGCATCGGACGGCAGCGCCTACCAGGAATACGTGCTGACGGAAAAGGGCCGCGCCTTGTTTCCGGTGATCGTGGGTTTGCGCCAATGGGGCGAAGATCATTACTACGCCCCCGCCGAAGCCCATTCCACGCTGATCGACCGCAAGCGCGGCCAAACGGTGCGCCGGCTGGAGATCCGCGCGCAAGACGGGCGGCTGCTGGGTCCGGAAGACACTGTGGTGCAAAAAACCACGCCGGGCGCTTAGGGCGCGGGCGCCTGTCCCGACGAACCGGCCTTGGCCGCCGGCCACTGCCCCGTGGCCAGCGCCGTCGGCGAATACGCATCGAACGTCCAGCGCAGCGCCAGCGCCCCCGGCCGCCACACCGCGCGGCGCACGTCCACCCGCCACAGGCGTTCTGCTCCGGCAAAGGTATCGAGCTCGGGGCTATCAAGGATCACTTCCGCTTGTCCCGACAGTTGCAGGATGTCGCCGCGCGCGAAATCAATAAAGACCAGACCCGCGCGCGGATTCGCCGCCAGATTGCCCAGCGTGTTGAAAAAGCGGTTGCCCGAGAAGTCGGGGATGGTCAGCACATTACCGTCGATGCGCACGAAGCCGGGTTTGCCGCCGCGATGCGACACGTCCACCGCCCGGCCGCCGCGCGCTTCGGCATCCACATAGCTTGCGACAAAAAACGTATCGGACGCCGAGATCAATGCGCGCGCCGCATCGTCCAGCCCATCGCGCACGCGTGGCGTGCCGGGAAAGCGCAACGACGGGGCGCGCGAAAAATGGAAATCGCGCGACTGGATGTATTGCGGGCAATTACCGAATGATTGCGCCACGGCGACATCAAAGCGCTTGCCGTCCCAGGCCGCGACCCGGCCATTCATGCGATTGCGGCGCCGGGTATGCAATTCGATCCCCAGCAGCCCGACAGCCCGGTCCGGGCCCAGGCCGGCAAGCAGCGGGTCGTCGGCATCCGGCACGGCCGACACGCGCAACGTCCGCGCGTCGGGCGACACCGCAAACCCCGGCAACCCTTCCAGCACGCCCGCCCACGGATCGCCCCGCTCATCCACCGTGCCCATCACCAGGAAAGGCAACTGGGCGAAGAACTCGCGGTGCTGGTCCGGCATATAGTCGCGCACGACCTTGGGGCCGATTTGCGCCATGCGCTCGGCCACGCCCGCGCGGGCTTGCAGCAGCCGCTCGCCTGCGTGCCAGGGCGGCGAATCCAGGACAGAATCATCAATATTCATGACGTGCTCCTTGCCGGCATGGCGCCGGCGTTCAGGCGGCTACCAGACCCGCGGCCGTGCTGGCCATTGGCACGAAGCGCGGCAGGCTTTCGATGCGGGCCAGCCAGGCGCGCACATGCGGATAGTCCGCCAGCGACACGTTGCCTTCCGGCGCATGGGCCACGTAGGTATAGCAGGCCACGTCCGCGATGGTCGGGGCGTGGCCTGCCAGGTATTCCCGCTGCGCTAGCTCGCCGTCCATGACGGACAGCAAGGCATGCGCGCGCGACAGCGTGGCCTCAACATCGAACGATGCGCCGAAGGCCGTCAGCAGCCTGGCCGCGGCTGGGCCGCTCGCCAAGGGGCCTGCCGCCACCGACAACCAGCGTTGCACGCGGGCCGCGCCTGCGGGATCCTCGGGCAGCCAGGCCCCGCCGCCATGGCGCTTGGCCAGATAGACGAGGATGGCATTGGAATCCGCCAGCACGACACCGTTGTCGTCGATCACCGGCACTTGGCCGAACGCGTTCATGGCCAGGAATTCAGGGCGCTTCTGTTCTTTTTGACGCAGGTCCACATCAACGCGGCGGTGCGGGACGTCAAGCAGGGACAGCATCAGCGCGACGCGGTGCGCGTGGCCGGACAAGGGAAAGCTGTAGAAGGTCAACGGAGCGGTCGTCATGGAAGTTCTCAAGAGGATGAATCGTGGCTCCATCTTGATCCTGCATGCGCGGGGCGAGAACAGCCAGCCGCCGCAAGACACTCTTGCGCACGGTGAAAGAAACGCCGGGGTCGTCCCGAAAAAGTGAGGCGGAAGTGGAGGATCGCGGCGCGTCAGGCCGGTAGCGCGGCCAGGTCGCGGCGCAGGGCCTGCACGCAGAACTCAACAAAACTGCGCACCTTTGCCGAGCTTTTCCGGCCCTCGGGGTACACCACGTGCACCGGCAACGGGGGCAGTTCGAAGTCGCGCAGCACCACCTGCAAGGCGCCGCTGGCCAGATGCCGGGCCACCTGATACGACACCACTTGCGTCAGGCCCCAGCCTTCGCAAGCGGCCAACACCGCCGCCTGGAACGACGTGACCGTTAATTGCGAATCTACATTCAAGCGTCGAAGCTGGCCGTCTTGCTGGAAGCGCCATTGCGCGCCGCGCCCTTCCATGGCCGCGGTGATCGTGCAAAAACGCGGCAACGCGTCCAGGTCCTTGGGCGCGCCGTGTTGGCGCAGAAAATCCGGCGCGGCGCACACCACGCGGCGCACCTGCCCCACCGGCACCGCAGTCAGGCTTGAGTCCGGCAAGGCGCCGATGCGCACGGCGACATCGACGCCTTCGTCCAGCAGGCTCACGACGCGGTCCACCAGCAACGTGCGGACCGACACGTCGCGGTGCGCACGCAGATATCCCAGCACGACCGGCATCACATGCAGCTCGCCGAAGAAGGCGGGCGCGGTGATGCTGAGCGCGCCGCGCGGCGCCGCCATCACGCCTGCGGCGGCATCGTCGGCCTGTTCCACCTCGTCAAGAATGCGGCGGCAGTCGGCGGCGTAGCGCTCGCCGGCTTCGGTCAGGCGCAAACTGCGCGTGGTGCGAACCAGCAGCAGCGCGCCCAGACGGCGTTCCAGCGCCGCGACGCTGCGCGTCACGGTAGGTGCGGACATCCCGAGCCGCCGGGCGGCCGCGGCAAAGCCCTGCGCGTCGGCCACCGCCAGGAACACGGTCATTTCATGGAATCGATTCACGGCGGGTATCTCCAGCCAACGCGCGCGGGGCGCTGTCATGAATGCACTGCCGCACGATATCGCCCAACGCGGCGGCCACGGGGGCGGGCTGCGTCTGGGCCCAATACAGCGAAAGCGCGATCGACGGCAAGACCGGCAAGCCGTGCTCTCCCGGCGCCAGCGCGCGGACGGTGGGGGGCAAGCCCAACGGCGTGCGAACCGCCAGCCCCAAGCCAGCGCTAACGGCCGCCCACAAGCCCGCCAGGCTGGGGCTGGTGAAAGCGGCCAGCCAGGGCTGATCCGCGTGGTCCAGCGCGTGGGTCGCGCCATCCCGAAACAGGCACGGTGCCTCGAATGCCACAAGCGGCAGGCCGCCGTCGTCGTGGAACAGCGACGCGGCGGGCGACGCCGGCCCGATCCAGCACATCGGAAGCTCTAGCAGCCGCTGGCCATGCGGCATGCGCGCGTCGTGATCCCAGGCCAGCGCCAGGTCCAGTTGCCCCAGGGCGACGCGTTCCAGCAGATCGGCGTTACGCGCGACGCGCGCTTCGATCCTGACCTTGGGGTGCGCCCTGGCGAACTGGCCCAGCACCTGCGGCAACAGCATTTCGCCGAAGTCTTCCTGCAAGCCAAGACGAACCAGTCCTTGCAGTTCGGCGCCGCGCACGGCGCCCGAGGCCTGGTCGTTCAGCGCCAGCAGCCGGCGGGCGTAGCCCAGCATCGTTTCACCCGCCTCGGTCAGCGCCAGGCCGCGGCCTTCCTTGCGAAGCAGCGGCACGCCGGCCTGCTCTTCCAGCTTTTTCAATTGGGCGCTGACAGCGGACGTGGAGCGCCCCAGCCGGTCCGCGGCGCGGCCGAAACTGCCCAGGTCGACGCCCGCGACAAAACTGCGCAACACATCCAGGTCGAACGTGACCGGCCGCATAAATTGTCCTGATTTATTGAACTGTTTAAACAATATTTCCTGATTTTCAGAACGATAGCAGAAGCGCAGACTGACTGGGTCGATTTTTTTAACGCTCTCTTCGGTGCTTTCTTTGACGCTTGCCTATCCCCTTGCTTACCGCCCTTTTCGGCGCTTCCGGAGCCTTGCATGACCCCGTCTATCCCCTTCGCTTCAACGGCCAACGCGCAACGGCCCTTTCATCGCTGGAAGGTGCTGACGGTGGGCGTTGCCGCCAATGCCGCCTTTTCTGCCGCGGCGGCCGGCCTGCCGACCACGGCGGTATTCATGCGATCAGGCTACCGATTGGATAACGATCAATTGGGCTTGGCGCTGGGTCTGCTGGGGCTGGGCGTGGCGCTGTTCGAATTGCCTTGGGGCCTGCTGACCGACCGCTGGGGCGATCGGCCGGTGCTGCTGTCCGGCCTGGGCGCCACCGCGGCGGCGCTGGCCTGGATGAGCGGCTTTGCCTCGCCGACCGCCAGCGGGGTGCCCGATTTGTGGCTGCTGGCGCTGGGCCTGGTGCTGGTCGGCATCCTGGGCGGCAGCGTCAATGGCGCAAGCGGACGGGCGGTGATGGGCTGGTTCGACGAAGGCGAACGCGGGCTGGCCATGAGCATCCGGCAAACCGCCGTGCCGTTGGGCGGGGGCCTGGGCGCTTTGCTGCTGCCATGGCTGGCGGCGCACGCGGGCTTTGGCGCTGTGTTCGGCGCGCTGAGCGTAATGTGCGGCCTGGCCGCCGCGCTGACAGCGGTGTGGCTGCGCGAACCGGAGGGCGTCCCGGCGACGCCGGCCAGCGCGTCGATTAGGCCGGCCAGCGCGTCGGCTAGGCCGGCGCCGTCGCCCCGGATTGCCGGGAAGGCCGAACCCGACTCGTCCGCGGCGTCCGCCACGCTCGCTCCTCCCGCCACGCCCGCTCCGGCGCGGCAGCCCGCCTCCCCGTTGCGGGACGGCCGCGTCTGGCGGGCCGCGGCCGCCATCGGCATCATGTGCTGCCCGCAATTCGCGGTGCTGACGTTCGCCCCGGTATTCCTGCATGACTTCAGCCAGGCCGGCATCGGCACGTTGACCAGCGTGATGGTGGCCGTGCAGTTGGGCGCCATGGTGGCAAGAATCGCCAGCGGACGTTGGACGGACCGCCGTGCCGACCGGCGCGGGTTTTTGCGCCGCTGCGCCTGGCTGAGTTGCCTGCTGTTCGCGGCGTTGGGCGCAGTGGCGTGGGGAGTCGATGGCGCGCCAACCCGCCCAGGCGCGGTGCTGGCGGCCGCAAGCCTGCTGGCCGCGGCGGGCATCTGCGCATCCGCCTGGCACGGCGTGGCCTATACCGAGTTGGCAACATTGGCCGGCGCGCCCCGCGCGGGCACCGCGCTGGGCATGGCCAACAGTTGCGTCTACCTGGGCCTGTTCCTGACGCCGCTGGCCATCCCCCACGTGGTCGCCGCAAGCTCCTGGCCAGCCACCTGGGCGATCGCCGGGCTGTGCATGCTGGCGGCGTTACCGCTGCTGCCGAAGTCCATGCCGAAGTCCATGCCGCAGTCCGTGCCAGGCACGCTAGGGACGAGCGGCCGGCCTATGCCTGGAACTCCCGGCTCAGCCAGTCCAGGAACGCCTTGACGGGCGGATGGCGTTCGCGGCCCGGCGCGCACAGCGCGGTGTAGGCGGACCCGGCCACGCGCACATCCGGACGGTACGCCGCCAGCGTGCCGGCCCCGACGCTGTCCGACACCATGACGGAACTGGCCAGCACCAGGCCCTGCCCCGCGATGGCCGCCTGCAAGGCGTAATGCTCTTCGGTATAGGCATGCACCGCCGCCGGTTCGCGCCAAGACGGCAAGCGTGCCGCCTCGCACCAGGCCTGCCAACCTTGGTCATACAGTTGGGAATCGCGCCAGCGCACCGTCACCAGTGCTGGTGCGCGCTTGCCAGCTTGCGCAACGATCGAGGGTGCGCCGTACACACCGAACCATTCGGGCAATTGGCAGGCAGCATGCAGCGCCGGGTACGCGCGCGGGCTGTACCGGATCGCGACGTCAACGCTGGCATCCTGCAGCAAATCCACGGGATCCGCGCCAGCATTCAAGCGCAACTGGTATTGCGGATACGCATCGTAGAAGCGCCCCAGGCGGGGCACCAACCACAGCGCCGCGAAGGAATGCGTGGTGGAAACCGTCAGCGCGCCCGACGCTGGCGCCGGCCGCAAGGCATCCAGGGTCTGGGCGATATCCAGCAACGCGCCATGCACGCTGACGAACAAACGCGCGCCGGCATCGGTCAGCCGCACGCCGCGCGGCACGCGATCGAACAGCGCGAAGCCCGCCTGCCGTTCCAACGCCTTGATCTGGTGCGATACCGCGGTAGGCGTCACCGCAAGCTCGGCCGCGGCCGACTTGAAGCTGCGCAGTCTGGCCGCGGCCTCGAAGGCGCGCAGCGCCGTGACGGGAAGGGAAGCAAACATGGGGGTGTCGCCCTACGCATGAAATGAATTCATCTTAATCAAGGAATCTTCATTTGTCGCCGGGTTCGTGGCTGCCTAAAGTGGCTTAGCCATAGCTGCTTTGCCTCGTTGCTTCGCCATCATCCCCCATCATCCGTACCCCAAGGAAATGACATGAATTCAAATCACCACGACACCAAGCTGCTGATCCTGGTGGGCAGCCCCCGGCGCGACGGCAACAGCGCCGCGCTGGCGGCGGCCGCGCAACGCGGCGCCGATGCGGCGGGCACCTCCACCACCTTGCTGTTCCTGGACGACTATATCCAGGGCTTCCTGCCCGACCTGCGGCGCGGCTCACCGCCCGCGGACCGCTACGCCGAACTGTTCCTGGAACATTTTCTGCCCGCCGACGGCCTGCTGCTTTGCACGCCGGTCTATTGGTACGGGATGTCCGCGCAGGCCAAAGCGTTCTTCGACCGGTCGTTCACCCATTACGCCGGCTCAGGCGCGGAACCGGAACGGGTCAAGGCCGCGATGACCGGCAAGCGGCTGGGCCTGACGGTCGCGTCCGAAGAAACCTATCCCGGCGCGGCACTGGGCATCGTGCATCAGGTGCAGGAATACGCGCGCTACACCCATTCGGACTTTGTAGGTTATGTGCACGGCGCGGGCAACCGGCGCGGTGAAGTCGCGGCGGATCCCCGCCAGCCGCTGTTGGCGGCAGAGCGGTTGGGCGCCGCGTTTTTCACGCAGAAGTATTCCGACTACCGGATGGAGACGCCTCGCGCTCACAACGTGTGGGACGCGCCGGCTCTTTGCAGCACGCCGGGCGTGCTGCCGTAGACCTGCTTGAACACGCGGGTCAGGTGCGCCTGATCCGCGAACCCCACCGCCTGGGCCGCCTGCGCCAAGGGCAAGCCGTCGCGCAGCAGCGTCCGCGCCCGCGCCACCCGCCAATTGCGCAGCCAGGCTTGCGGCGGCAGGCCGTAGCGACGGGCGAACTGCTTGACGAGCGTCGTGCGGTGGCGTTCCTGCGCCTGCGCCAGCGCTTCCAGATCGGGAGCGCAGGACGGATCAGCGGCCATGCGCTCGCGCAGCAGCGCGCAAACGTCGGGCGCATCGGCCAGCGTCGGATCGCCGCTTTTGGCATGCCCGGCCAGCAACCCGAACAACGCGGCGGAAAGGCGTTCGCGCCGAGCCGGATCCGGCATCGGGTCCGGTGTCAGCGCGGCCAGCCACTGCGCGCAAAGGCCAGGAGCGGTAATGACAGGCCCCGGCAAGCGGGCGCCGTCGCCAAACAAGGCGCGCGCATGGTCGTCGAACCACTGGGTATCGATGTAGGCCATGCGGTAGGCCAACGGCGCGGCCGAGGTGCCGCCGGTATGGACTTGACCAGGCGCGATCACCACCAGGTCGCCCTCGCCGGCGGCATACGTTTGGCCATGCACGGTGAACGCGCAATTGCCGTGTTCGATCGCACCGATGGACCACGCATCGTGGAAGTGCGGCGCATAGCGATACGCGCGAAGATCCGCGATCAGCACGTCGCCGGGCAGGCCCGCGCCGCAATGCCAGATATGTCGAGAAACCGCCATGGTGTGTTCAAGCCCTTGCGGCTAGCTGAAATAGCGCCCGTCCGAACTCAGGGAGCGGGCCAGCAGCCACGCATTACGAGAATTTTCCCCCACCCGGCGGATGGCATACGGCCACCAGTCGCCGCCGAACGGAAGATAGACCCTGACGTTATAGCCCAAGCCGCGCAGGGCCAGCTGCCAATCCGGCCGAACGCCGTAGAGCATCTCGAATTCGAAGCCATCGGGCGGCCAGCCGCGCTCGCGCGCCATCGTCATGATCGCGCCGGCCAAGCGGTCGTCATGCGTGCCGAAGACAGGTAGAAAACCCGCGCTGCGCGCCTCATGCGACAACATGATGGACGCCGCGTCCAGATACGCCTGATCGATGCGCGCGCGACCGGCGTGGTCCAGCTCGCGTTCTGGAAACGCCCCCTTCACCAGACGCAACGAGGTCCGCTGCCGGATCGCCCAGTGCAGGTCTTCCGGCGTGCGCCGGCGCCGCGCCTGCAGGGTCAGGCCAGCAGGCAAGCCTGCTTCCAGCAAGCCCCGATGTAGCGCGCACGTGCGATCACGGATGCCGGAATCCTCCATGTCCAGCACGACCCAATCCTGCCCGCCGCCCGCCGCCCGCGACACCGCCGCGCCGATGCGCCGCGCGTTCGCTTCACCCCGCGCGTCGCTGTCCATGTAGCCGATCGCGGTGGGGTCCACGGACACGTGCACGTCCAGGCCCGCCTTGCCCAGCGCATCGCAGGCGGCAATGGATTGCGTGACGTTGTGTTCGATGGCCGCGGGATCCGCCACGTATTCGCCCAGATAGAAAAGCGAGGCCCGGATGCCGCGCACGTCGCGCAACCGCAAGGCGGTCCGGACCGCGGCATCCACATCCGCGCCGCCAACGAAGCGGCTGGCCAACGACGACCGGGCGGCCATCGCCCGCATCGCGCGGCCCATCATCGGGCTGCGCGCCAGGGCAATGGTGGTTCTCTGGAAAAGGCTCATGAGCGCTCCCGCTAAAGAGCCGCACTATGGCGCGGCGGGAAGCGCTTGTATTGAACGCCCGTGAATCGGCGGACGCGCCAGCGAGAACGCCCGCGTTCCGGCAGGCAAGCCAGGACGCCCGTCATCCAGCTGGCTAGCGTTTAACGGCCGCGGCCGTAAGCGGCCTGGCGGGCGCCCGGCGCACCAGCGGCCGTTGCACCGTCTGGGCCATCAACACGCCCGCCAGCGTGACCGCTCCGCCCCACAGGTGATAGGCATGCAGCTGCTCGCGCAGCATGACGAATGCCGCCAGCGCCGTGAACAGCGGCAGCAGGTTGATGAAAATGCTGCACCGGTTGGGTCCCAGGCGGTGCACCCCTTCGATCCACAGATAGGACAGCAGCACCGACGAAAAAATGCCGGCATAGAGAATCAGGGGAATGGTCTTGACGTCCAGCGCGGCCTGCGCCGCCGGCACGCGCAGGTACAGCGGCAGCATGTACAGCAGCGCGAAAATCGACTGCACGAAGGTGGACTGCCAGGCGGGAACCGGCACCTTCCAATAGCGCAGCAACACCCCGTACAACGCATACGACAAGGCAGCCAGCAGCATCAGCCCGTCGCCCGCGTGAATGCCGTGCTGGAACACGCTGAGCATGTCGCCCTGCCCCACCAGATACAGCAGCCCCAAAAACGACATCACCCCGCCCGCGGCCATGCCCAGCGTAAGGGGGTCGCGCAGGATGACGACGCTAAGCAGCATGCTCAGCAGCGGGATCAACGCCGTCAGGATGGCCATGTTGGTGGCGGTGGTGGTTTCCGCCGCACGGTAGGACAGCGCCTGGAACACCGCCGATGACAAGGCGCCGTAAAGCGCCAGCTTGGGCCAGTGCCGCAAGATGGTCTTGCGGTTGCGCCACGCCGGGCGCGCCGTGAAAAGCCCCATCAGAAACAGGGCCAGCACCAGCCGATAGAACGTGATCGCCGTGGGAGAGATGGCGCTGGCCGCCAATTTGGACACGATGACATTGCCCGCCCAGAACAAGATGGCGAACAAGGGGAACAGAAAGGACATGATGAATGCGCTCGCAGAAAGGGTTCGGATCCCGCCCGCCACCCAGGCCGTCAAGGCGCATGGCGGGGGGACGATCGCTATCCTATTGAGCGCGCGAAGGTCCGTCTGCCGATGAAAAGGCAGCAGCTATCGCAAAATGGACATACCTGTCCTTCCCGGCGCGCACATCACGGCCGGAAAGGCGCGGGGTCCAGCGGCAGTTCCAGGCCCGCCATCTGCGCGGTCAGCAAGGCCGCGCTACCGCAGGCCAGCGTGAACCCCAGCGCCCCCTGCCCGATGTTCAGCCACAGGTTGTCCGCCGCCTTGCTGCGGCCGATCAGCGGCTTGCCCGTCGGCGTGGCGGGACGCAAGCCGGCCCAAGGGATGGCCTGGCGCATGTCCAACGCCGGAAAGGCCTCATGCACCTGCCGCTTCAACAGTTCCACGCGCGCCGGTTCGATATCGGCATTGGCGCTGCCGATATCGACCATGGCCGCGATCCGGAGCACGCCGCCCACGCGGGCGTAGACGATGCGCCGTTCATAGTCGGTCACGCTGATGCGCGGCGCCACGGCGTCGTCGGCGGACAGCGGCACGCTCAGGCTGTAGCCCTTTAACGGATACAAGGGCACGTCCTGGCCCAGCGGCTTAAGCAAGGCGCGCGTGCCGACGCCGGTGGCCAGCACGACCGCGTCGGCGCCGATATCGCCATCGCGGGTGTTCACGGCGACGATGCGCCGGCCTTCGCGCTGCAGGCCGGACACCGGATTGGACATGGCGCATTCCACATTGCCCAATGCCTGCAGGCGGTCGAACAAAGCCTCGGTGAACTGGCGGCAGTCGCCCGCCTCTTCGCTGGGGGTGTAGATCGCGCCGGCCAGCTTGTCGCCCATGGCGGCCAGCGCCGGCTCCATGGCCAGCGTCTGCGCGGCGTCCAGCACTTGCTGGTCGGCGCCGTGCCCCGCCTGATACGCCACCAGCGCGCGCGCCTTGTCCAGCAAGGCCGCGCTGCGGTAAGCGATCAGCTTGCCATTTTTCAAATGGCCGAAGTCCAGGTCTTCCTGCGCCAGCAAGGTATGCATGACGTCGCGGCTCAGGTAGGACAGGCCCAGCAACTGGGCCGTCGACGTCCGCGCGACCGACGCGCGGCACGCCAGCGCGAACTGCAGGCACCAGCGCCATTGATGCGGGTCCAGCCTGGGCCGGAAACGCAGCGGCGAATCCTGGCGCAACAACCAGCCGGGCACGCTGGGCAACACGCCCGGGCCGGCCAACGGCGCCACATAGCTATAGCTGAGCTGGCCGCCATTGGCGTAGCTGGACACTTCCGCCGGGCGCGGCTGGCTGTCCACCAACACCACGTCGTGACCCTGGCGCGCCAGGAAATAAGCCGAGGTCACGCCAACAACGCCCGCACCGATTACGCAAACGCGCATGCCAACACCCTAAAAGAATTTACGCCCCCACGCCGCTATTCTGGAACGTGCAGCGCCCGCGCGGCAAATGCCAAAGCGGGCAGCATCCATAACAAAACGTCATGCCCCGCCTCAGGCGGCGCGGTGCAGCTTGATGATGGCCGCGGCGGTAGGGTCCCGCACCAGGTCGGCCAGCGTGTAGGCGTTCAGTGCGTCGTAGAAGGCGTTCAGGGTTTGCGCCAGCACGCCCGACAGGCGGCAGGAGCCGTCCAGGGCACAGGGCGGTTCGCGGCAATCGATCAAGGGCCCCTGCTGCTCAAGTTCGCGGATCAGGTCGCCTACGCGGTACTCGGAAGCCGGCCGGGCCAGACTCAAGCCGCCGCCCTTGCCGCGCGTGGTGTTGACCCATTCCCGCTGCGCCATGAAGTGCACCACCTTGACCAGGTGGTTGCGGGACACGTCGAAGCGTCCGGCGATCTCCGGGATGGTAACGGCGGCGGGCCGGTCGCGGCATTGCGTCAGATACATCAAGACGCGCAGGCCGAAGTCGGTGAATCGGGTCAGTTGCATAGGAGGAAGACGGATGCCTGGCGGCCCAGGCGGATCAGGCCGCCAGGATACACCCGTCAGGCCGGCGCGCCGCCGGTGCCGAAGGCTTCGGCATGGATGCGGTCGGAACCCACGCCCAACGCCAGCAGCGCTTCGCGCTGGGCCAGCATGAAGGGCGCGGGCCCGCACAGGTAATAGTCCGCGCCGGGCACGATGACTTCATCGCGGATGGCATGCAAGTCCAGGCGGCCGGCATGGTCATAGTCGCGCCCCGGCTCGTCGTCGTGGCCGATTTCTTCATAGAACACAGCCTTGCGCACGTTGCCGCGCTCGGCGGCGATGCGGTTGACGTGGTCTTTCATGGCATGCACCGACCGGTTGCGGCAACCGTGCACAAAGCGGATCTGGCGCGCGTCGTCGTTGCGGACCAGGTGGTTCAGGATCGACACCATCGGGGTCAGCCCGACGCCGCCGCTCAGCAGCACGACGGGCGCATCGCTGTCTGCCTTCAGGTGGAAATCGCCTTGCGGCGGCGCCACGTCCAGCACGCCGCCCTCTTCCAGACGGTCGTGAAGGACGTTGGACACGCGGCCCGCCGGCGTCTGTGCCCCGGCCGGTTCGCGCTTGACCGAAATGCGCAGGCGGTCTTGTCCGGGGGCGTCCGACAAGCTGTATTGGCGGGGCTGCATCAGCCCCAGTTCTGGCACGTAAACGCGCACGGATATGTATTGGCCCGGCTGATACGCCGGCACCGCGCCGCCGTCGGACGGCGCCAGGTAGAACGACGTGATTTCAGCGCTTTCGGCCTGCTTGCCCACCACGCGGAACGCCCGCCAGCCCGTCCAGCCGCCCGGTTTCCCGGCGGATTCGGCGTACAGGCGCGCTTCTTCGCCGATCAAGATATCCGCCAATTGGCCATAGGCGGCGCCCCAGGCGTCAACCAGTTCGTCGGTGGCGGCCTCGCCCAGCACCTCGCGGATGGAAGCCAGCAGATGTTTGCCCACGATCGCGTAGTGTTCGGGCCGGATGCCCAGGCTGACGTGCTTGTGCACGATACGCGTCACGACCGGCATCAGCACGGACGGATCGTCGATGTGTTCCGCGTAAGCCAGGACCGCGCCCGCCAGCGCGTGCTGCTGCTGGCCGGCGGCCTGGTGGGCCTGGTTGAAGACGTGCTTCAACTCGGGATTGTGTTCGAACATGCGTGCATAAAAATGGCGCGTCAGCGCCACGCCGTGCGTCTTGAGGACAGGGGCCGTGGCTTTGACCAGCGCACGGATTTGGGGGCTCAACATCAGGGGCTCCTTGCGTTGCGAGCAGGCTCGCTTTTAAAGATATATTCATAATACATCTTTAAAAGCCCATGGCAAAACGCGCCGGGACGATCACCCCCCGGCTGACGTCCAATGCCCCATAAGCGTCACCGGCGGCAACGGACAGCCAGTTGTCGCGCGCCACTGCGGTGACATTGCGTTATCACTGGGCGCCAACCAGACCATCGATGCCACCCAGGCGCGCCCCACCCGCCAACTGCATGCCCGCCACGCGCCCGTCGGCGCGTTCAGGCGCCACCCTCCGGCCACGTCCGGCGCCAGCCCCACGGACGCCATGTCCGCCGGAAAGTCCAGGCCGGCCGCCTTGATGAAGGCTTCTTTCAAGGTCCAGAGCAGGTAAAAGCGCTCTTGTTGCGCCTCGCCGTCCAAGGCCGCCAACCCCGCAGCTTCGGCCGGGGAACACACCCACTCCGCCAAGCGGGGAATGTCGCGCGCGCGCATCGGTTCAAGGTCGGCCCCCAATTTCCAGCCAGCCGGCGCCTGCCCGCAGATGGCATGGCCCCCGCTGTGGCTCAACGACAGGACGGCACCAGGGGGCATCGCGGATCTGACGTCGTGCAGCAAGGCGCGGCTGACCTGCCAGTCGTCCCTTCTTGCCTGTCGGCTACCGTTTCCCGGCGCCCGGCGCGCATCCTCGTCGGACAAATTCTCTTGTTTATAGAGAACGGCGGCGCTTTTGTCCGCCCAGTACATGAATAGTTCCTGAATTTCCACAGCAATAGGTAACTAGTTATTCCAAATAAGTAGACGCTTACAGTGACGAATTAGCGATAAAGTAACCATCAAAAACAAAATCAATGCTCGGCGGCATAGTAGAATCGCGCGCTATGTTGACGTTCTCAATCGCGCAATGGCAGGGGTGGGCGCAAGGAATCGATACGCCCACCGACTGGTTGCAGTGGGCCGAACATCCTTACTGCCCCCTCGCGGACCAATGCGCGCCTCGCCTGGATTTCCTGCCTCCGATGCAGCGCCGCCGCCTCAGCTCGCTGGCGCGCGCGGTGTTCGCGTGCGCCTGGCCGCTGGCTGCAGGCCGCGCCGGCATGCCGCTGGTGTTCGCGTCGCGCCACGGGGAAACCACCCGCAATTTCGGGCTGCTGCAGTCGTTGGCGGCCGACGAGCCGCTATCGCCCACTGCCTTCGGCCTGTCCGTGCACAACGCCATCGCGGCGCAGTGGTCGATCATACGCCGCGAAACCACTGAATCCATCGCCCTGTCCGTGGAAGACGACGGGCTTGAGCATGCCTTCGTCGAAGGCGCGATGCTGTTCGGCGAAGGGCACGAAGACGTCTTGGTGGTACTGGCGGAAGAACGCCCCCCTGCCCCTTACGCCCCCTGGATCGACGACGTGCCGTATACCTATGCGGCGGCGTTTCACCTGCGCCCGGGAACGCAATGGACGCTGGCGCTGACCGCCAACCCCGATGGCGCGCCGCCCGACGCCCCGCAGGCCTGGCCCAATCCGCTGAACCTGCTGCGCCACCTGACCCTGCGAACGTCCGCCTGGACGCACCAGAATCACGCCCGACGCTGGACCTGGACACGCAACGCATGACAAGCACCACGCAACCCCGGCAGGACTTCTGGCTTTGGCGCCTGGTCGCCACCGGCATGGCCTTCACGATATTCGGGCTGGGCGGCGTGCTGCTGCGCGTGCTGGTCTTCCCGCCCCAGCGCCTGCTGCCCGGCGGCAAAGCAGACCGCCAGCGCCGCGCGCGGTCGGCGTTGAACGGTACGTTCCGGTTCTTCATCCGTTTCATGGTCCGCGTCGGCATCCTGACGGTAGAGTTCAAGGGCGCCGACCGCCTGGGCAAGCCGGGCCAGATGATCCTGGCGAACCACCCCTCGCTGCTCGATGTCGTGTTCCTGGTCGGCCACGTCAAGAACGCCAACTGCATCGTCAAGCACGGCTTGGCCACCAACCCGTTCACGCGCGGCCCCATCGCCAATGCCGGCTACATCACCAATGACGAGAGCTTCGACATGTTCGACCGCGCCGCCGACGTGCTGCGCAATGGCGAAACGCTGATCGTCTTTCCGGAGGGCACGCGCACGCCTCCCGATGCGTCGCCGCAATTCCATCGCGGCGCCTGCGCCATCGCCCTGCGCGGCGCGAAAGTCGTCACGCCCGTGGTCATCCAGATGGCCCCGCGCAGCCTCACCAAGGGCGAGCCCTGGTACCGGATTCCACCGCGCCGCATGCGCTATGTGATCCAGGTGGGCGAAGACATCGACCCGGCCGTGTGGAGCGACGCGCACCCCCTGCCGATCGCCGGGCGCAAAATGAATGCCTGGCTACATGCCTATTTCGAAGCCGAGTTGGCGCGCCTCGCGCCGGCCGGCGCTCTCATGAACGAACCCACCCAGCGCGGTGGTAGCGGAGTCTAAGCGGGATGAATGAATTGGAACTTGAGCTCAAGATGCTCGTCATCGAATCGCTGGGGCTGGAAGACATGGCGCCTGCCGACATCGCGTCCGACGAACCGCTCTTCGGCGACGGACTCGGGTTGGACTCGGTAGACGCACTGGAGCTGGGCCTCGCGGTGCAAAAGCGCTACGGCATCACCATCGACCCCGAAACGCGCAACATGCGCGATCATTTCACCAGCATCAATAGCCTGGCGGCCTTTGTCGCCGCGCAACGGCGCGCCTGACGCATACGGAGTCCACGATGCATACCCGCGAGGACATCTTCAACACGCTGCGCGATGCGCTGGTCGAACTCTTCGAGATCGAGCCGGAACGCGTCACGCCGCAAGCCAATCTGTATACGGACCTGGAAATCGACAGCATCGACGCCATCGACCTGATCGACCACGTCCGCCGCCAAACCGGCCGCAAGCTGGATGCCAACGATTTCCGCACGGTGCGCACCGTCGAAGACGTCGTCCAGGCGATGTGGCAAAAGCAGGCGCCCGACGCATGAGACGCGGCGTCGCGGCAGGCCTCGCCGCCGCCGGCGTCGCGTATCCCTTTGCCGTCTACGCGACGCTGGGGCACGTGAATCCGGCTTGGCTGGCGCTGCCGCTGGCCGCGCTGTGGCTGGCGCGCGGCCTGACCGCGCGCGCCGCGCAGCCCGGCGGACGGCTGCTGCCCGCCGTCGCCGTCGCCTTCTGCCTGGTGCTTGCCGTGTCCAACTCCGAAGCCTGGCTGCGCTGGTATCCGGTGCTGGTCAACGCCATGATGCTTACCGTTTTCGGCGCCAGCCTGCGGGTGGGCCGCCCCGTCGTTGAGCAATTGGCGCGCCTGCGCCATCCCGACCTGCCGCCCGAGGGCGTGCGCTATACCCGCAACGTGACCCGCGCGTGGTGCGTGTTCTTCGCGGCGAACGGCGCCATCGCGGCAGGCTTGGCCGCGTGGGCGCCCTGGAGCTGGTGGGTCGCATACAACGGGGCCGCCAGCTACGGCCTGATGGGCCTGCTGATCGCGGGCGAATGGCTGCTGCGCCCGGCAGCCGCCAAGGCGGCCTGAGCATGCGCTGGACGCCGCTGGAACGCCTGTTGCTGCCGTCGGCCGATGCCGACGGCGTGGCCGTCGCCGACGCCCCGCTGTTGACGCGCGCCGCCTTCGCGCGCGCCAGCCTGCTGGCCGCCGGTGCGCTGCAGGCGCGTTCGGCGCGCCGGATTGCCCTCTGGTTCGACGACGCCGCCGCGCAGGCGACCGCCCTGTTCGCCTGCTGGCGCGCAGGCGTGGTCGCCGTCCTTCCCGGCGATGCGCAAGCGCAGACTTGCGCCACGCTGGACACGGACGTGGACGCCTGGCTGACCGACACCGCCCTTCCCTTGCCCGCCGAAAGGCAGTGGCGTCTGTCCGGCCTGCAGGACGGCGACGCCATGGCGCCCGCCGAGCTGGATCCCTCCCTGACCCTGGTGCTGTGCACCTCGGGGTCAAGCGGCAGTCCCAAGCACCTTGTCAAACAGTGGCGGCAACTGGCGGCGGAAGTTTCAGCGTTGCAGCAGCAATGGCCCAGCCCGGACGTGCCGGTATTGGGCAGCGTGTCGGCGCAGCACATGTACGGCCTGCCGTTCCGCGTGCTGTGGCCGCTGTGCGCGGGCCGGCAGATCGACCGCCGCCAACGGCTCTACCCCGAAGAGCTGCAACAGGCCAGCCTGCGCTACCCGTCCTTCACCTGGATCGCAAGCCCGGCCCTGCTGCGCCGCCTTGGGCAACGGCTGGACTGGGCCCAACTACGCGGCCGGCTCGTCCGCATCCATACCTCGGGCGGCGCCCTGCCCATTGAGGTATCCGACGCCATCGAGCGCGACCTGGGCCTGCGCCCCACCGAAATCTACGGTAGTTCGGAAACCGGCGCCGTGGCGTGGCGCACGGGTTCGGCCGATTGGCAGCCGTTGCCCGGCACGGCCGTCAGCCTCAACGTCGAAGGCGCCTTGCGCGTGCAGTCGCCGTGGGTGAATCCGGCCGACGAGCAAACGTCCGACGGCGCGTACCTCACGCCAGGCGGCTTCCAATTGCTGGGCCGGCTGGACCGCATCGTCAAGATCGAAGAAAAGCGCATCTCGCTGCCCATGCTGGAGCAGTCGCTAATGCGCCATGCCTATGTGGACGACGCCCGGTTGGGCCGGCCTTCCGGCGCCGCGCGGCTGACAGGGCTGGTCGCCTTGTCAGCCGCCGGTTTGCACGCGTTGCGCAACCAGGGCCGCAAAGCGGTCGTGGACGCGTTGCGCGCGCACCTGGGCGCCGGCTTTGAATCGCTGGCCATTCCCCGCAGCTGGCGCTTCTTCCGGCACCTGCCCGCCAATGCCCAGGGAAAACTGCCGCAGGCCGACTTCGACGCGGCGGCCGGCTCGCGCCCCGTCGATCCTATCGCGGTGGAACGGCCCGACCCGCCCCCTGGCGAGCGTCGCTATACGCTCGACATCCCCTACGACCTGGCGCATTTCAGCGGACATTTCCCGTCGGTGCCGGTCGTGCCGGGCGTTGCCCAGATCGGCTGGGCGGTATCGCTGGCGCAACGCGACCTGATCCCGGGGTTGCGCGTGGGCGGCATGGAAGCCCTGAAGTTCCAGAAGCTGCTGCGCCCGGGTGACTCCGCCGTGATGGCCCTGCGCTGGGACGAAACGAAGCAGAAGCTGTATTTCACGTGCACCGTCGACGACGCGCCTTGCTCGTCGGGCCGCATTCTGCAGGTGGACGGCCATGCCGGCACATAAGCTCTGCGCGGTCATCCCGGTCTACAACCACGGCGCCACGGTCGCGGCCGTGCATGCGCAATTGGCCGCGCAAGATCTGCCTTGCGTCCTGGTCGACGATGGCTCGGACGCAAACTGCGCGGCCGCGCTGGACGCGCTGGCCCGGCTGCCCCGCACGCATCTGGTCCGCCGCGCCGTGAACGGCGGCAAGGGCGCCGCCGTGCAAGACGGCCTGCGCGCCGCCGCCGCGCTGGGATACACCCATGCGTTGCAGGTGGACGCCGACGGCCAGCATGCGCTGCCCGACGCGGCCGCCTTCGCCGACGCATCGCGGGCCCGGCCGCAAGCCGTGGTCTGCGGCGCGCCCGTCTACGGCGACGACGTACCGCGCAGCCGCCTTTATGGCCGCTGGCTCACACGGGTCTGGGTCTGGATCAACACGCTGTCGCTCGACATCCCCGACGCCATGTGCGGCTTCCGCGTCTACCCGCTGGCGCATGTGCTGCCGGTGATCGACGGGGCGCGCGTGGGCCACCGCATGGACTTCGACATCGCCATCCTGGTGCGGCTGCATTGGCGCGGCGTTCCCATGACCTGGCTGCCCACGCGCGTGGTTTATCCCGAAGGCGGCATTTCGCACTTCAAGGGCCTGCGCGACAACCTGCTGATCAGCCGGATGCACGCGCGGCTGTTCTTCGGCATGCTGGTCCGTTCGCCCGCCCTGCTGTGGCGGCGGTTGGCGCGAGGGCCGCGGCCGTGAGCGCCGCCGATCCCCATTGGGCCGCTCAGGCCGAGCGCGGCAGCCCTCTACTGATGCGCCTGACGGCGTGGGCGGCCCGCCGGCTGGGCCGCCGCGTGGTCGCCCCCGTGGTCTGGCTGGTGGTGCTGTACTTCTACGCCTTCGGCGGCCGCGCCCGTCGCGCCATCGCGCAATATCAGCAACGGCTGTCCCAGGCCGGCGGGCTGCCCGCGCCGTTGCCGCGCGCGGCGCCCGTCTACCGCCAGTACCTGGCGTTCGCCCACGCCATGCTGGACAAGCTGGACGTATGGCAGGGCAAGATCACCCTGTCCGACCTGGACATCGCCGACCCCGACGGCCTGCATGGGCAAATGGGCACGGGACGCGGCCAGATCCTGGTGGGCTCGCACCTGGGCAACATCGAAGTCTGCCGCGCGCTGGCGGAACGGTCCGGCGCGCTGCGGCTGAACGTCCTGGTCCACAGCAAGCACGCCGTCCACTTCAACCGCCTTCTGTCCGAAGCCGGCGGCGGGCCGCGCATGATCCAGGTCAGCGAACTGGACACCCCCGCCATGCTGGACCTGGCGCAACGGCTGGATCGCGGCGAATGGCTCGCCATCGCTGGCGACCGGGTACCGCTGCAAGGCGACCGCACCACGCCCGTGCAGTTCCTGGGCGCTGGCGCCTTGCTGCCGCAAGGGCCCTGGCTGCTGGCCGGCCTACTGCGCTGCCCGGTCAACCTGCTGTTCTGCACCCGCCACGGCGCGCGCTACCGCGTCGCGATGGAACGCCTGTCCGACGGCATCGAATGGACGCGCGCCACGCGCCAGGCGCGCATCGCCCATTGGGCGCAACGCTACGCCGACCGCCTTGCCGCGCATTGCCGCGAGGCGCCGCTGCAATGGTTCAACTTCTACCCCTTCTGGAAAGACGATGCGTAAACGAGGCCTTATTGGCGCCGAAGTGGAAGTCCGCGTCCCCTTCTTCGACGTGGACTCGCTCAACGTCGTGTGGCATGGCCACTACGTGAAGTATTTGGAACAGGCGCGCTGCGAGCTGCTGGACCTGTTGGGCCACAACTACGACGCCATGCGCGCCAGCGGTTACGCCTGGCCGGTCATCGATATGCATCTTCGCTACGCGCAGCCCGCCCAATTTGGCCAGCGCCTGACGGTGCGCGCCGAACTGGTGGAATGGGAAAACCGCTTGAAGATCAACTACCTGATCCTGGATGCGGCGACCGGCACCCGCCTGACCCGCGCAACCTCGGAACAGGTCGCGGTCTGCATTGAAACCCGTGAAATGCAACTGGCGTCGCCGGCCGTGTTCGTGGATGCGGTGCAACGCAAGCTGCAATCCCTGGAGGTCCGGGCATGACACCCATGGCTTTCCTGAAGACGGCGACGCGCCTGTTCCTGTTGCTGGCGCTGACCGCCCTGCCCTGGACCGCCCGGGCATTCGACCTGAACGACCTGCAGGCCCAGTTGCGCGCCACGCCGGTCGTCCGCGGACATTTCGTGCAGCAGAAATTCCTGCGTTCGCTGCCCCAGCCGCTGACCAGCCGCGGCGACTTCACGCTGGCAGCCGGCAAAGGGCTGTTGTGGCTGCTGCGCACGCCTATTGCCCAGGACCTGCGCATCAACGCCAACGGCATTTCGCGGCGCGACGAATCCGGCGCCTGGCAGGCGCTGCCGCAACAGACGGGATCGGGCCGCGAAAACCGCCTGTTCCTGTCGGTGCTGGCGGGCGACACCCGCGGGTTGCAAGAGAATTTCGACCTGGCGCTGACGGGTAAGGCCGACGCCTGGCAATTGCTGCTGACGCCGCGTTCGGCCTTGCTGCGCCAGATATTCGACAACATCCAGATCAACGGCGGCAAACTGGTTGACCGCATCGAACTGCGTGAAACGCAAGGCGACCGCAGCGTCCTCCAGATGACGGACGCGGCCGCCGCCGACAGCTTGACCCCCGAGGAGCAACGTGCGTTTTCCGACTGAGCGCTGGCTGCCTCGGCTGTTCAAACTGGGCCTGCTGCTGGTGCTGTGCGCCGGCGCCTGGCAGTGCCGCAACGGGTGGCCGGTATCCGCCAACCTGATGGAGCTGGTGCCGCGGGCTACGGCCGACGCCACGCGCCAGCTGGCCGAAGCCCGCATCCAGGAACCGCTATCCCGCCAAATCGTGGCGCTGGTCACGGCGCCGCCCGACGCGGATCCCGTGGCGCCCGCGCGCCTGCTGGCCGAACGCTGGACCCGCAGCGGGCTGTTCTCGTCCGTGCAGATCGAACTGAACGTGGACGTTGCCGCGCTGCGCGCGCAGTTGCTTGCCGGCCGCCTGGCCATGCTGCCGGCGGCCGACCGCGAGCAATTGACGTCCGATCCCACCGCCTACGCCCAGCGGCGCGCCCGCGAACTGTCGGACCCGTTCTCGTCGTCCGGCCTGGTGCCCGCCGATCAGGATTGGCTGGGCCTGACACGCCGCGCCGAACAAGCGCTGCGCCCGGGCGGCGCGGTGCAGTACGACATGGGCACTGGCACGCTGCAAGCCGAACACGACGGCAAGCGTTGGGTGCTGGTGCGAGCCGATACGCGTGCCGACGCCTTCGACAGCGACGCCCCCCAAGGCATTTCCGCGCAGATCGATCAGGACCGCCAGGCGCTGCACGCCAGCGGCGCGCAACTGCTGGTGGCCGGCGGGCCGCTGTACGCAGCCGCTGGGCGCGCACAGGCCGTGGCGGAAAGTACCTGGATTGGCGCAAGCGCCATGGTCGGCATCGTGCTTGTGCTGCTGCTGGCCTTGCGCCGCGCGCGCGCGCTGCTGGCCTTTGTGCCAGTCGCGGTGGGCCTGTTGACCGGTGCGGTGGCCTGCGTCGCGGTGTTCGGTTCGATCCATGTGCTGACGCTGGTGATCGGCGCCAGCCTGATCGGCGTGGCGGTCGACTTTCCCATGCACTGGCTCGGCAAAAGCTACGGCATGGCCGACTGGCAGGCCTGGCCGGCGCTACGGCGCGTGCTGCCGGGCCTGACGATCAGCCTGGCCGCCAGCCTGGTGGGTTACATCGCGCTGGCCTTCACCCCCTTCCCCGCGTTGACGCAGACGGCCGTCTTCTCCGCAGCCGGCCTGTTGGGCGCCTATGCCTGCACGGTGTGCCAGTTGCCCGCCTGGATGGACGGCTGGCGGCCGCAGCCCTGGCCCCCGTTGCTGCGCGCAGCCGATGCGGCGTTGCGCCTGCGCGCGCGCCTGGCCAATCGGCGCGCCCTGCTTGGCGCAGGCGCGCTGGTGCTGGCGGCGGCAACCATCGGCGGCATCAGCCGGCTGGCCGTCCAGGACGACCTGCGCCAGTGGCTCAGCCTGCCCGCCCCCCTGCTGCAACAAGCCCGACAAATCGGCGACATCACCGGCTTTACACCGACCAGCCAGTTTTTCCTGGTCCGCGCCGACAGCGCCGACGCGCTGCTGCGCCGTCAATCGCAGCTTGCGCAACAGCTGGACGCCCTGGTCAAGCGCGGCGACCTGGCCGCCTACAGCGCCCTGAGCCAACTGGTTTCACCGGCCGCCGACCAACTCGCGCTGGGCCAGCGGCTGGCCGCCCTGGCGTCGCAGCCCGACACCTGGAAGCCCCTGACGGATATCGGCATTCCTTTCGACGCGCTGCGCCACGAACTGCAGGCGATGGCCTCGCTGCCCGCGGTCACGATCGACGGCGCGTTGCAAGGCCCATTGGCCGAACGCTGGCGCGCGCAATGGCTGGGCGTGCGCGACGGCGAGGCGGCGGGGATGGTCACGCTGCTGGGCCTGCGCAACGCGGCCGCGCTGAATGGCATTGCGCACAATATGCCCGGCGTCGTGCTGGTCGACCGCAGCGGCGAGCTGAACCGCATGTTCGCCTCGACCCGCATCGAGGCCGCCGAACTCAAGCTGCTGTCTTACGCGGTAGCCGCGGTACTGTTGCTGCTGACCCTGGGGCGCGCCGCTGCCTGGCGCATCCTGGCGGTGCCGTTGGCCGCAACCGCCTGCTCGCTGGCCGCCCTGGGCTACCTGGGTCAGCCTTTGACCTTGTTCAGTCTGTTCGGGCTGCTGCTGGTGTCCGCCATCGGCGTGGACTACGCCATCTTCATGTATGAGCGCGTCGCGGGCGCCGCCGCCAGCCTGGTGGGCATCTTGCTGGGCGCCGTCACCACGCTGCTGTCATTCGGGTTGTTGGCCATCAGCCAGACGCCAGCCATCGCCAACTTCGGCCTGGCGGTCGCCCTTGGCGTCGCTTTTTCCTTGTTATGGGCCCCCTGGATCCGCCCGCCTGGCACAGCCTGAACCCCCTTCCTTCCCCATTCTTCGTACCGACATGGAATCACCCCGCATGGAACATCGTGAAGTCGTCGTCATCGGAGCCGGCCCCGCCGGCGCCGTCGCCGCTGCCCTGCTAAAACGGCAAGGGCGCGATGTGTTGATGCTGGAGCGCCAGCAGTTCCCGCGCTTTTCCATCGGCGAAAGCCTGTTGGCGCATTGCCTGGAATTCGTGGAAGAAGCCGGCATGATGCCCGCCGTCGCGGCGGCGGGTTTCCAGGTGAAGAACGGCGCCGCCTTCGCCCGCGGCGACCAATACACCTACTTCGACTTTCGCGACAAGTTCACCGCCGGTCCGGGCACCACATTCCAGGTGCAGCGCGCGCAGTTCGACAAGGTGCTGGCCGACGATGCCGCCCGCCAGGGCGTGGACGTGCGCTACCAGCAGGAAGTCACCGCCGCCGATTTCAGCGGCGACGCTCCGCTTCTGGACGTGCGCGGCGCCGACGGCGGCGTCTATCAGGTCAAGAGCCGCTTCGTGCTGGACGCCAGCGGCTACGGCCGCGTGCTGGCGCGCCTGCTGGATCTTGAACGGCCCTCGTCGATGCCGCCGCGCAAAGCCATCTTCACCCACATCGAAGACCGCATCGACGACCCCGGCTTTGACCGCGAGAAAATCCTGATCAGCGTGCATCCCGAGCAATCGGGTATCTGGTACTGGCTGATCCCGTTCTCGAACGGCCGCTGCTCGTTCGGCGTCGTCGGCGGGCAAGACCTGTTCGGCGCACCGGACCAGGACCTGATGACGACCTTACGCGCCATGGCCGACGCCGCGCCCAACCTGAAGCGCATCCTGGCGAACGCGGTCTGGGATACGCCCGCCAATACCATCGGCGGCTATTCGGCCAGCGTCACGCGCCTGCACGGCCCGGGCTACGCGCTGCTGGGCAACGCCGCCGAGTTCCTGGATCCGGTGTTCTCGTCCGGCGTCACCATCGCCCTGCGTTCGTCCAAGCTGGCCGCCGACGCCCTGCACCGCCAACTGGGCGGAGAACCGGTCGACTGGCAACGCGATTTCGCCGATCCGCTGATGGTGGGGGTCGAGACGTTCCGCGCCTACGTGCAAGGCTGGTATAGCGGCGAATTCCAGGATGTGGTCTTCTATAAAAACGCGCAACCCGACATCCGCCGCATGATCAGTTCGATCCTTGCCGGCTACGCCTGGGACGCCGACAATCCTTTTGTCGCCAGCCCGCAACGCCGTCTGCGCATGCTGAGTGAACTTTGCCGCGGCGCCAATGCGCAGGCGGCACCCGCCTGATACCCCCATGCGCTCGTCCCTGCCCTTCTTGCCCACGTGCCGCGCCATCGCCGCGGCGACCGCCATCGCGCTGCTGGCGGGCTGCGCCGGCGCGCCGCCCGTGCCCGCGCGCGAAACGGCCTTCACCGTGCCGCGCCAACTGCACGTAGTGCAAGTGGCCGCCGGCCAGCCGCCACTGGATACGATGCTGGTGGTGCAACGCGAAGGCGCCGCATTGCGTTGGTCGCTGTTCGACCCGATGGGCGTGCCGCAGGCCCGCCAGATGTTTGAGCACGGACAGTGGCGCAACGACGGATTCCTGCGCCCGAACGCCCAGGCCCGCAGCCTGTTTGCCGCGCTGATGTTCGCCTGGACGCCGCAATCCGACCTTGACGCCGCCTACGGCGCTGGCGCCTGGCAGGCCAGCCACACGCCTGACGGCGCGGCCGAACGCCGCTTGCGGGATCGCGGCGCGGCGGGCTGGACCGTCCGCTGGCCGCGGGCCGCCGAACCGAACGTTTTTTCCATCACGGGCGCCGACGGCGTCACCTGGCGGATCGCCCCGCTCAAGGAGCAGCCATGAACAGCTGGCTGGGCACACCCGGCATCGTGTGCGCGCTGGGCGCCGGCATCGATGCGGCGGCGCAAGCCGCTTTCAACGGCGACACGGGCGGCATGGTGGCCCAGACGGGCTGGGTCGACGGCCGCAGCCTGACGCTGGGCGGCTACACCGGCGCCTTGCCGGCAATACCCGACACGCAGCCCGCGCAGCATCACAGCCGCAACAACCAATTGCTGCTGGCCTGCGCCGCGCAGATCGAACCGCAGCTGCAACGTGCCATCGACCGCTATGGCCCGGCGCGCGTCGCCGTCGTGCTGGGCACCAGCACGTCGGGAGTCAACGACAACGCGCCCGCCTTCCGCCAGTTGGCCGCCCAGGGAGCCTGGCCCGCCAGCTACGACTACCGCCGCCAGGCCCTGTCTTCACCCGCGGCTTTCCTGGCGGCCTATCTGGGCGTGTCGGGGCCGGCCTACACGCTGTCGACGGCCTGCACTTCAAGCGCCCGCGCGCTGTTGTCGGCGCACCGGATGCTGGCCGCCGGCCTGTGCGACGCCGTGGTCTGCGGCGGCGCGGACACGCTGTGCCGCTTGACGATCAACGGCTTCGCCACGCTGGAAGCCGTGGACGACGCGCTGTGCCTGCCGTTCTCGGCCAACCGCCGTGGCATCAACATCGGCGAAGCCGGCGTCCTGTTCCTGATGGAACGCGATGCCGCCGACCCGCACGCCGTCGCCCTGCTGGGCGGCGGGGCCAGTTCCGACGCCTGGCACATGTCCGCCCCCGAGCCCTCCGGCGCCGGCGCGCGCCTGTCCATGCAGGCCGCCCTGCGCGCCGCGGATGTATCGCCCGCCGACATCGGCTGGGTCAACCTGCACGGCACCGGCACCACGCACAACGATGCCATGGAAAGCCAGGCCATGCAGGCCGTGTTCCCGCAAGGCGTGCCCTGCGCCTCCACCAAGGCGCTGACCGGCCACACGCTGGGCGCGGCCGGCGCCATGGAAGCCGCGCTGGCATGGATCACGCTGTCGGCGGGCAACCCCGATGGCCGCTTGATGCCCCATGTGTGGGACGGCCACCCCGACCCCGCGCTGCCCGCGCTGGACTTCAGCACCGGCCAGCACCGCTACGCCCAAGGCCGCCCGCGCATCGCCATGAGCAACTCTTTCGCCTTCGGTGGCAACAACGCCAGCCTGATCTTCGGAGCCCGCGCATGAACGCATGCCCCTGGCCCGTCGCCAGCCTGCTGCCTCACGCCGGCAACATGATCCTGATCGACGACGTGCAAGCCTACGACGCCGACAGCCTGAGCGCGCGCGCCGTCGTGCGCCCCGGTCCCTATTCATGGCCCGACGGCTCGCTACCGCCCTGGCTGGGCATGGAACTCATGGCGCAAGCCGTGGGCGCCTGGGCGGGCTGCCAGGCGCGCCAGGCAGGCCAGGCCGTGAAGCTGGGCTTTCTGCTTGGCACGCGGCGCTACGAATGCCACGCCGACCGCCTGCCCGCCGGGGCCACGTTGAACATCCATGTCCGACGCGGCCTGATCGACGCCAGCGGAATGAGCGTCTTCGAATGCGAACTGCGCGACGCGACCCGCCTGCTGGCCCAGGCCCGGCTGAATGTGTATCAGCCCCAAGACCCCAACGCATTTATCCAGGAAGCCCCCCTCCAATGAGCGCTGCCCCCATCCTTGTAACCGGCTCCAGCCGCGGCATCGGCCGCGCCATCGCGCTGGCCCTGGCCGACGCCGGCCACGATCTGGTGCTGCATTGCCGCCAGCAGCGCGACCAGGCCGAGGCCGTGCAGGCCGACGTCGTGGCCCGTGGACGCCAAGCCCGTATTCTGCAGTTCGACGTGTCGGACCGCGCGCAATGCGCCGCCGTCCTGCAAGCGGATGTCGATGCCCACGGCGCCTACTATGGCGTCGTGCTGAACGCCGGCCTGACGCGCGACGGCGCCTTCCCTGCCCTGACGGGCGACGACTGGGACCAGGTGCTGCGGACCAACCTTGACGGCTTCTACAACGTGCTCAGTCCGCTTGCGATGCCGATGATCCGCCGCCGCGCCGCAGGGCGCGTGGTGTGCATGGCTTCGGTCTCGGGGCTGGTGGGCAACCGCGGCCAGGTCAACTACAGCGCGTCCAAGGCCGGATTGATCGGCGCCGCCAAAGCGCTGGCCGTCGAACTGGCCAAGCGCCAGATCACCGTCAATTGCGTGGCCCCCGGCCTGATCGATACCGACATGATCGACGAACACGTGCCCGTGGAAGAGATCCTGAAAGCCGTGCCGGCCCAGCGCATGGGCCGCCCTGAAGAAGTGGCCGCGGCCGTGGTGTTCCTGATGTCGCCGGGCGCGGCCTATATCACCCGCCAGGTCATTGCCGTCAACGGAGGCCTGTGCTGATGAAGCGCGTCGTCATTACCGGCATGGCCGGCATCAGCGCCCTGGGTTCCGACTGGGCCCGCGTACAGCAGGCGTTCGCGTCGGGCCGCAGCGCCATCCGGCACATGCCGGACTGGTCCCGGTACGCCGAACTGAATACGCGGTTGGCGGGCCCCGTCGAAGATTTCCAGGTGCCCGCGCACTGGACTCGCAAGCAATTGCGCAGCATGGGGCGCGTGTCGCAGTTGGCCGTCCGCGCCGCCGAACTGGCGCTGGCGGACGCCGCGCTGCTTGGCGACCCGAGCATCACCGACGGCCGCATGGGCGTGGCCTGCGGGTCTTCCGTGGGCAGCACGGCCGAAATCCGCGCCTTCGGCAACATGCTGCTCAACGGGGTCACCGAAGACCTCAACGCCAACTCTTACGTGCGCATGATGCCGCACACCACCGCGGCCAACGTCGGCATCTTCTTCGAGCTCAAAGGCCGCATCATCCCCACGTCCAGCGCCTGCACGTCGGGCAGCCAGGGCATCGGCTACGCCTACGAAGCCATCCGCTACGGCCGCCAGGAAATGATGTTGGCCGGCGGGGCGGAAGAGCTCTGCGCCAGCGAAGCGCTGGTGTTCGACGCGCTCTACGCCACCAGCCAGCAGAACGACACGCCGGAACTCACCCCCCGCCCCTACGACCGCGACCGCGACGGACTGGTGATCGGCGAAGGCGGCGGCATGCTGGTGCTGGAGTCGCTGGACCACGCCCTGGCCCGCGGCGCCCGCATCCACGCCGAGGTCGTCGGTTTCGGCAGCAATTCGGATGGCACGCACATCACGCGCCCCGAGGCCCGCACCATGCGTATCGCCATGGAGATGGCGCTGGCGGACGCGGCGCTGCCGCCGCAGGCCATCGGCTACGTGAACGGACACGGCACGGCGACCGAACAGGGCGACATCGCCGAAACACAAGCCACGCACAGCTTGTTCGGCAGCCAGATGCCCATCAGTTCGCAAAAGAGCTACCTGGGGCACACCTTGGGCGCGTGCGGCGTGCTGGAATCCTGGTTCAGCATCGAAATGCTGAACAGCGATTGGTACGCCCCCACGCTGAACCTGCGCAACGTCGACCCCCGCTGCGGTGACCTTGACTATCTGCAGGGCGAAGGCCGGCGCATGAGCAACGAGTACGTCATGAACAACAATTTCGCCTTCGGCGGCATCAATACTTCCCTGATTTTCCGGCGCTGGCGCTAAGCGCGGCGCCCGCCCTTTCCCACTTTCTATCCCTGGAGCGCATTTGATGACCTTTACTTCCAAGCTGCTTGGAGCCGTGTCCCTTTCACTGGCTTGCTCGGCGCAGGCGCTGGCCGCCGACCGCACCGTGTTCCTGCCGCTGCAGCCCGCCATCGATGCGGCGCTTGCCGCCGGCAAGATCGACGGAAGCGTCAAGTTCTATCTGGCGGGCACCGGGCCCAAGGGACGGGTCGTGGAAGCCGGCGTCGTGACCAACCGCAAGACCAACGCGTTCGCAAAGAAAGACGCCGAGGCCTGCGAGTGGGTGGCCCAGTCCGCCGTCATCGCCCTGCACGAAGCGGCCAAGAAGGCCAATGCGAACGCCGTGACCAACATCGTCAGCTACTATCGCAAGAACGAATACACCAGCAAAACCGACTACGAATGCCATGCGGGCGCGGTGGTCGCCGGGGTAGCCCTGCGCGGCGACCTGACCCAATTGAAGTAGGCCCGTCCGGTTTACACTTCCGGTTTGCCGCAACACCACACAAAAGGTTCCCCGATGAGCACTGCTACGCTCAAGACCCGCCTCTCCGATTCCGTCAAGGATGCGATGCGCGCCAAGGCCGCCGAGCGCCTGACGACGCTGCGTTTCCTGCTGGCTGCCGTCAAGCAGAAGGAAGTGGACGAACGCCGCGACCTGACCGACGCTGAAATCACCGCCATCATCGAAAAGCAGGTCAAGCAACGCCGCGAATCGATCGCCGCGTTCGAACAGGCGGGCCGCACGGAAACGGCAGAGCAGGAAAAGGCCGAAATGGCCGTGCTGCAGGAGTTCCTGCCGCAAGCCGCCACGCCCGAGGAAGTGGCCGCCGCCATCGACGCCGCCCTGGCCGAAGTTGCCGCGCAAGGCGTGACCGGCGCACCCGCGATGGGTAAGGTCATGGCGCTGCTCAAGCAAGCCCTGGCCGGCCGTGCCGACATGACCGCGCTGTCCCAGCAAGTGAAGGCCCGCCTGGCCTGATCCCGGCAGTCAGAACGCGCCGCCGAACAGATCCGGCTGGCGCGACTGCTCGGCGGGATCGGCAAAGTTGCTCATTCCGACGCCGGCCAGCCGGTACAGCGTTTGCGGCGGCAATTCCACGCGTTCGCACAACAACCGCGCCACGGCGGCCAACTCGGCCGCCGAAGCCGGCGGATTCGGGCTGGTCTGGCTTCGCGTCAGAATCCGGAAACGGTCGGTCTTCAATTTCAGCACCACCGTGCGCCCCAGCGCGCCTTTCTTCAGCGCCTGATCCCACACCCGGTCGGCCATGCGGTCGATGGCGTCGCCCAACGCATCCAGTCGGATGTCTTCCGAAAAGGTCGTCTCCGCGGACACCTGCTGCAAAGGCTGGTCGGTCTGCACCTCGCGCTCGTCGATGCCGCGGGCCAATTCGTACAGGCGCCTGCCGTAGCGGCCAAAGTAATGTTCAAGCTCTTCGGCGCTGTGCGTGGCCAGATCGCCCACGGTGTGGATGCCCAGTTGTTCCAATCGGGCCTGCGTCACTTTGCCCACCCCCGGCACTTTGCGCACCGGCAAGGGCTGCAAAAAGGCCAGCACCTTGCCTGGCCGGACCACGAACTGCCCATCGGGCTTGTTCCAGTCAGACGCGATCTTGGCCAGGAACTTGTTGGGCGCGATACCCGCCGACGCAGTCAGCCCCGTCTCTTCCCGGATCTGGTGCCGGATGACCTGCGCCACTTCGGTGGCCGACGGCAGCCCGCATTTATTGACCGTGACGTCCAGATAGGCCTCGTCCAGCGACAGCGGCTCGATCAGGTCGGTATGGCGGGCGAATATCTGGCGGATCTGGCGCGAAACTTCGCGGTAGCGGTTGAAGTCCGGCGGCACATAGATGGCCTGTGGACAGAGCCGTTCCGCCCGGACGGCGGACATGGCCGAATGGATGCCGAAACGCCGGGCCTCGTATGACGCGGCGCACACGACCGAACGCGGGCCGGTCCAGGCCACGACGACCGGCTTGCCACGCAGTTCAGGGTTGTCGCGCTGCTCCACGGACGCGTAGAACGCATCCATGTCCACATGCACGATCTTGCGCATAAATTCAGACATTCCGCTCGGAACACCGTGGCCGGCGCAGCGATGCGCTGGCGGCCACTGCAAAAAAATATATTATGACCGGCTGATCCCGCTATCCCTTTCCGTCCACAACCGTTCCATGACCGCACCCGCCCAAACTGATTACTTCGGCCTGACGATACCCTTCATGAATTTCATCGGCCTGGTGCCCGAGAGCATCGCGCCGGCTTACGCCCGCACCACGCTGCCGTGGCGCCAGGACCTGACCAACAGCCGCGGCGACGTGCACGGCGGCACGCTGATGAGCGTGCTGGACTTCACTCTCAGCGCCGCGGCTCGGGGTTCGGCCGACGCCACCGAAGGCATGGCCACCATCGACATGAACACCACGTTCCTGTCGCCCGGTACGGGCGACCTGGTCATTGAAGCGCGCTGCCTGCGCCGTGGCGCGTCCATCGCCTTCTGCGAAGGCGACATCCGGCGTGCCGATGGCGAACTGGTCGCCCGCGCCACCGCCACGTTCAAGATCATCCGCCGCCGCCCGGGCGGCGATTGACGATACCCCCGGGCGTCCCGCGGCCAGCTTAGTTTGGCAGGTCGCGCGATGGTTTGACCGGTGGCCGCGGATCCAGCGGCATGTAGGTGCTGCACGACGTGATGCTGTAGTAGATGGCGTCCTGCATGGCGCGCATTGCCGCGGCGTCCCAGGTGCCCTTGCCCCACATTACGATACGCACATCCGTGGTCTTCTCGCCGGCGGCCTTCAGGTCGACCCGCGACATCTCGTTGTCGGTATACGGCGCCAGCACGCGCACCACGGCCGACTGCGCGCTTTCATTCAGTTCGGGGATCACGCGGTAGGCGTTGTCCGTGCTGCGCAGGCAGTTGTTCGACTGCCGGATCACCGTGGCGTAGGCATCCTTGAAGGCGACCGGCGCCTTGAACTCGCTGTGCGGCGACGCACTGTCCTGCGAAATGCCCACCGAGCAGCCCGCCAGGCCCAGCGCCAGCGCCGATGCCGCGACCAGATTCCTGTACATGT
The DNA here is from genome assembly GCF_049060505.1 of Achromobacter marplatensis. GTDB lineage: Bacteria > Pseudomonadota > Gammaproteobacteria > Burkholderiales > Burkholderiaceae_B > Achromobacter > Achromobacter marplatensis_A. Next base: position 100,076 of record NZ_JBMGRB010000008.1, on the reverse strand, counting down.
AATTCTCCAGATGAATTGCCGCGATTATCCCGCAAACCGTCCGGCGGCATAAGTGGGGCCGGTTCGACACCCCCCGCGCGACTATGGCATTATCGACGAGCCGCCGGCGCCCGGCGCCGGCACGCGCCGCAGTCCGCCAATGCCGATCACGTATTGCAATAACGTAAGGCATTGAAATCACGGAGGTCTCCCCTTGTTTTCATTCATGACGCGCACCGTTCTCGCCGCCAGCATCGTCGGCACCACACTGGGCGGCTGCGCCACGCCGCCGCCCCCACGCGCCTACCCCCTGAAAGATTTCTTCCGCAATCCGGAACGCGGCTTCTTCCGCCTGGCCGAAGACGGCCAGACGCTGGCGTTCATGCAACCCACCAGCGTGGACGGCAATCCGGCCCGCATGAACATCTACGTGCAGCCGCTGGAAGGCAGCAAGCTGGTGGGCGAGCCCCGCCAACTGACCCGCGAAACCGCCCGCGACATCAGCAACTATTTCTGGAAGGGCGGCGACGTCGTGCTCTACCAGAAGGACTTTGGCGGCGACGAGAACTACCATGTGCTCGCCGTCAATGCCAAGACCGGCACGATCACCGACCTGACCCCGTATGAAGGCGCCCGCGCCAGCATCGAAGACGACCTGGAAGACGATCCCGACCACGTCCTGATCAGCCACAACCAGCGCAACCCTGAAGTCTTCGACGTCTACCGCGTCAACGTCCACACCGGCGCCGCCGTGCTGGTGGCGCAGAACCCCGGCAACATCGTCGGCTGGCAAACCGACCACGCGGGCAAGGTGCGCGCCGCCGTCACCAGCGACGGCCTGAACACCACCCTGCTCTACCGCGACGACGAAGCCTCCGACTTCCGTCCGCTGATCACGACCGATTACCGCACCAGCGTCAGCCCGTCCTTCTTCACGTTCGACGACAAGAAGATCTACGCGCTAAGCAACCGCGGCCGCGACAAGCTCTCGCTGGTCGTTATCGACCCCGCCAAGCCCGACGCCGAAGAAGAAGTCTTCACCCCGGATACCGTGGACCTGGACGGCGCAGGCTATTCGCGCAAGCGCCGCGTACTGACCTTGGCCGCCTACCAGACGGACAAGCCGCAATACAAGTTCTTCGACGCCCAATCCGAAGCGCTGTTCAAGACCTTGTCGACAAAGCTGAAAGGCTACGAGATCGCGCTGCAAGGCTCCAACCGCGATGAAAACAAGTTCATCGTCGCCGCCTACAACGACCGCACGCCCGGTTCGCGCTACATCTACGATGCCGCCACCGACACGCTGACCAAGCTGGCCGACATCAACCCGGCCATCCCGGAAGCAGACATGTCGCACGTGCGCCCGATCAGCTACCAAAGCCGCGACGGCCTGACCATCCACGGCTATCTCACGCTGCCGGCCGGACGCGACCCCAAGAACCTGCCTTGCATCGTGAACCCGCATGGCGGCCCGTGGGCGCGCGACGGCTGGGGCTACAACCCCGAAACGCAGTTCCTGGCCAACCGCGGCTTCTGCGTGCTGCAAATGAACTTCCGCGGGTCGACGGGCTATGGCCGCGCGTTCTGGGAGGCCAGCTTCGGGCAATGGGGCCTGAAAATGCAGGACGACATCACCGACGGCGTCCAATGGCTGATCAAGGAAGGCATCGCCGACCCCAAACGCATCGGCATCTACGGTGCCAGCTACGGCGGCTACGCCACCTTGGCCGGCGTGACCTACACGCCCGACCTCTATGCCGCCGCGGTGGATTACGTGGGCGTGTCGAATCTGTTCACGTTCATGAAGTCCATTCCGCCGTACTGGAAGCCCATGCTGGACAAGATGCAAGACATGGTCGGGCATCCGGAGCGCGACCGCGACCGTCTGGCGGCCACCTCGCCGGCGCTGCACGCGGACAAGATCAAGACGCCGCTGTTCATCGCGCAGGGCGCCAAGGACCCCCGCGTCAACAAGGATGAAAGCGACCAGATGGTCAAGGCGCTAAGGGCCCGCGGCATCGAAGTGGAATACATGGTCAAGGACAACGAGGGCCACGGCTTCCACAACGACGAGAACAAGTTCGAGTTCTACGAAGCAATGGAGAAGTTCCTGACGGAACACCTCAAACCCTAGGGGCATTACCCCGCCAGGAGGCGCCTGCGGGGCGGCTAATCCCCCAACGCCTCCTGGGCGGCCAACGGCGCGTTGGCCGTCAGCCCCGCCACTTGCGCGCGGCCTGCGCCGCGACCGGAAAACGCCATCTCCACACGGTCGCGCCCTTGCTCCTTGGCGCGGTACAACGCCACATCCGCGCGCGCCAGAATCACATCGGCGCTGTCGCCCGCCTGGTAAGACGCCAGGCCCCCGCTGGTGGTCATCTGCACCTCGCACCCCTGCAAGTACAGCGGCGTATCCCGCAATGCGTCGCACACCCGCTGCGCGTGGATCAACGCACGCGCCGGATCACAGTCGTACATCAGCAGCACGAACTCTTCGCCTCCCAGCCTGCCGAAGCGGTCCGATCCGCGCACCGCGTTCTGCACGACGTGCGCGTAGTGCCGCAACGCCGTGTCCCCGGCCGCGTGGCCGTAGCGGTCGTTGATCGATTTGAAATGGTCGATGTCCAGCACCAACACCGCCAATTGGCCGCCCATGCGGCTGCACCGCTGCAGTTCGTGTTCCAGTTCGTCCAGGATGCTGCGGCGGGAGTAGGCGCGCGTCAGGCTGTCGAACGTCAGCGCGGCCTGCATCTGTTCCGACAGACGGGTCTGGATCAGCAGCAGCAACGCCAGGAACAGGGCCGGCACGGTGGCCGACCCGCATACGATGAAGAACAGCCCCCACGTTGACGGCTGCAGCAGCGAGACCGGCGGCTCCAGGCCGGCGCCGTAAACCACGATGCGCAGCCCGTGCAGGGCAGCCAGCCCGAGCGTCGCCAACATCAGGTAGAGCGTGACGCCGCGGGTCTGGATCTGCGTGCGCCGCAGGAAGATCACCCGCCCCGCCATCGCCATGTACACACAGGTGTAGGCCGAAAACAGCATCATGCGCCCGCCCATGTCGTCCTTGCCGTACAGCATCAGCGCAAACGCCAGCAGACAAGCCGCGCCGATACCCACGGTGCGCGCGATGTGCGGACGCAGCCCGAAAAACTGGCGCAGGCCCACGTAGACCAGGCCCACCGCGCACACCCACGCGGCGTTGGACACCATCACATAGACGCCGGGCGCCATGAAGTCGCCCGACGCATACGACAGCAGGGACAGCACGGCCAACGCATTCGCCACGATGAACGCCCGGACGCCGCTTACGCCGCGCGCCTGGAACGGCAGCAGCAGCGGCAACGCCAACGCCGTGGCAAGCCCCCACATCAGGAAGAACAAGGAAGTCGTCATGGTTTTTACGGCTTGCGCCGCAGGGCGCTTACCGTCGCTTGGAATTGCCGTTGCACTGGGTTCGTAAGTGGAAACGCGTTACACGTCAGCATTTTTGATGCTTTTTGTTACCAGAAGGACAAAAAGCCGCATTGCACGCAAGCCGGCCAACGGCCGGCGCGAGGCGAATGCGATGTGTCCAGAACCTTTACCACCCGCGCCAGGACGATTGCACGGTATGCGACGAAGAATACGCCAAGGGCAACGCACCGGGATCACCCTTTGCAGTAATTGACAGTTGAATTTGCGGAAAACCCCTACAGTCACTCCTGTCGAAGAAGCCAAAAGAAGCTCCTCGACCACGCCCCACGGGCGTGGCGCGTACTAGCCATGCACCGCCTCAGCGCGCGTGCGAAGGTCCCCGTAGCGGGCGCCGCGCAGTCCAAACCACATGTTCGCTTCTCCTCCCGAGCGCGCCTTGCGCGCCGCGCGAGCCGCCGCCGGTTAAACCGCCAGCGCGCCCGCCGGGCGGTGGAGCCATGAACATCCCTAGTCGCAACTGCGGAAGTACAACAGATGCAAAATAGAGGCCCCAAGCAACCTCGGGTTGCCCGAACGACATTTCGCCACCTGGCCGCCTGTGCGGCCCTGGCGCCGGCCCTGGCCCTTGGCGGCCCGGCAGACGATTACGATGCGTTGATCTTGCGCGCCCGCGCCGGCGACTACGAGCCCGCACTGGCCATGCTGCGCCAGCAAGGCCAGGCAGCCAGCACACGGGCCATCCACGACCACATCATCATTGCCAGTTGGGCCGGCAAGCCCGCCGAGGCCATCGCGGCCTACGAAACGCTGCCGGCCAGCGCAGCCCTGCCCGCCGATGTCCAGTTGGCGGTGGCCCGGGCCTATCGCGATGAACACCGTTGGCAAGAAGCCCTGGCCCGCTACCGCGAAGGGTTGCGGCGCCACCCGACGCAGGCCGCTTTTGCCGCCGGCGAAGTCATGACGCTGGCGGACGCCGGCCAGTTCGACGCAGCCAGGGCAGCCGGCCTGAAATGGGTAGCGCGCCAGCCCAGGAACGCGGACGCGCGCCTGGCGCTGGCCTATGTCCATGCCCGCCAAGGCCAGCCTTTCGAAGCCCTGCACCAGACGGACTTGGCGCAAGGCCTTGCGCCCGAGTCCCCTGCCGTGCAACGCGAGTACATCTACGCGCTGCAGCGCGCACGCATGGCCGACGTGGCGCTGGAACGCGCGCAGCGGCGCCCGGACCTGTTTAACGCGGCGCAGATGCGGGGCTTCGAAGCCGACGCGCTGGCCCAGCAGGTCCGCCTGGCGGCGATGCCGACCCGCAGCGAGGCCGAACGCTTCGTGATCGCCGATCGGGCGCTGGCCCGCTATGACACCTTGATCCCCGCGTGGCGGCAGCTGGGCGAGGCAGCCCAGGACGATGTGGCCCGCGCCCGCATCGACCGCCTGCACGCCCTGCATGCCCGCGCACGCATGGCGGACCTGACGCAGGAATACGAAGCGCTCGTCGCCGAAGGCATCAGCGTGCCGCGCTACGCCCTGAACGATGTCGCATCGGCTTATCTGTACCAGCGCCAGCCCGAACGCGCTCGCGACCTCTACCGGCAGGTTGCCGCGGACGAGGCCTTCGACCACGACGATCCCGAACAGCGGCTGGCCAACCAGACCGGACGCTACTACGCGCTGGCTGAAGGCGAACAGTACGACGAGACCGGCGCCGTGACCGAAGCCGTGCAGTCGGGCTATGCCCCCTGGCTGTACCCCAAGGGCCAGGCGACCCGCGTGCCCAACGACCTGAACCTGGAAAGCCGCCAAACGCTTGCGGCGGCCCAGTTGCAGGCCGACGACACCGTTGCCGCGCAGCAGCGCCTGGAAGACATGGTCGCCAACGCGCCCAATAACTCCGGCCTGCGCGGCGACCTGGCCGTCGTCTACCGTGCGCGTGCGCTGCCGCGCGCCTCGGAGGCCGAATTGAAAATGGCCGAGACCCAGACGCCGCGCAGCCTGGGCGTGGAAAACGGCCAGGGCTTCACCGCGCTGGATCTGCAGGAATGGCGGCAGGCGGAAGCGTTGTCCGCCGACACGCTGGCGCGCGCGCCAGAAAACCTGACCAGCCGCCGCCTGGCGCGCGAATGGGAAGTCCACAACAAGGCCGAACTGCGCATTAGCGGCTACCGCGGCCTGGCCTCGGACAGCCCCGTCAACGGCAATGGCGACTTCGGCATCGATGCCGTTTTGTATTCATCGCCCATCAATTACAACTGGCGCGTATTCGGCGGCGGCGGCTATGCCACCGGCGACTTCGAAGAGGGCCGGGGCGACTACCGCTGGCTGCGGACCGGCGTGGAATGGCGCGGCCGCGATCTGACGGTCGAGGGCGAGGTCTCGACCCACGATTACGGACATGGCGTAAAGCCCGGTGTGCGCCTGTCGGCCGCCTACGACCTGAACGACCACTGGCAAATCGGCGGCTCGGGCGAAATCATGTCGCGCGACACGCCGCTGCGCGCCTTGACCAACGATATCTCGTCCAACCGTTTGGCGGGTTACGTGCGCTGGCGCGCCAACGAACGGCGCGAATGGACGTTGGCCGTGGCGCCTTCCCGTTTCAGCGATGGCAACCAGCGATGGGAATTGGGCCTAAACGGCCGCGAACGCGTCTACACCGCCCCGCACCTTAAGGCTGACCTGGAACTGGACATGTCGTCCCAGCGCAATACGCGCGACGACGCCCCCTATTTCAACCCCAGCGCCGACTTCATGGCGGTGCCCGGCGTGCGCCTGACGCACACGCTCTACCGCCGCTACGAAACCGCATGGGAACAGATCGGCACGCTGGGCGCCGGCGTCTACAGCCAACAAGGCTATGGCACCGGCGGCGTCATCGCGCTGGGATACGGCCAACGCTACCGCGCCAACGACGTGCTGGACATGGGCGCCATGGTCACCGGCATCAGCCGGCCTTACGACGGTGTGCGCGAACGCGAACTGCGCATCGTATTCGACCTTGCCTACCGTTTCTGAACATCGATCCGAACCCGGACCCGGAACCCGTCATGCCGCTTAACACCCCTACCCGTTTGATCCTGGCAGGCTTGCTACTGCTGGTCATCCTGGCGTTGACCGCCTGCGCCAAGGACATCCCCGTCTACACGCCGCCGGCCGAACGCCCGGTGGCCGCCGCCGAACAGCCCTGGAAGCCGGACCAGTTCCTGGCGCTGGCCTATCACGACGTTGAAGACCAGGACCCCGACCAAGGCTTTCTCAGCGTTCGCACCGACCGGCTGGTCGACCAGTTGGCCTGGCTGCGCGCCAACGGCTACCAGGCCGTGTCCGTCGACCAGATCCTGGCGGCGCGCCAGGGCGGCAAGCCGCTGCCCGACCGCGCCGTGCTGCTGTCGTTCGACGACGGCTACCGCAGCTTCTACACCCGGGTGCTGCCCATTCTGAAAGCCTACGGCTGGCCCGCGCTGCTGGCTCCCGTCGGTGTCTGGATGGATACGCCGGCCGACCAGCCGGTGGACTTCGGCGGCAGCCCCCAGGCGCGCAAGCGCTTCTTGAACTGGGACGAAATCCGCGAGATCTCGAAATCCGGTCTGGTGGAGATTGCCGCGCACACCAACGCGTCCCACTACGGCGCGCTGGCCAACCCCCAGGGCAATACCGAACCGGCAGCGGCCATCCGCGCCTACCACGCGCAGACGCGCCAGTACGAGACCGAAGCCGAGTTCAACGCCCGCATGGGCCGCGACGTGGCCGCCATCACCGAAAAAATCCGCCGCGCAACCGGCCGCGCGCCCCGCGTGTGGGTCTGGCCTTATGGGGCGGAAGGCGGTTCCACGCTGCGCATCGCGGGTGAACACGGCTATGAACTGGCGCTAACGCTGGAAGACGGCGCAGGCCGGCTAAGCCGCCTGATGTCCACCCCACGGTTGCTGCTGTCCAGCGACCCCGCGTTAAAGCCCTTCGCCAACAGCGTCATCGGCATGGAAGCAAACCCTTTCATGCGGGTGGCCCACATTGATCTGGACTACGTCTACGACCCCGATCCCGCACAGACGGACCGCAACCTGGGCGAATTGGTACAGCGCATCTTGGACATGCAGATCAACACCGTTTTCCTGCAGGCCTATGCGGACCCCGAAGGCGACGGTCTGGTGAAGTCGGTGTACTTTCCCAACCGCTGGCTGCCGATGCGCGCAGACCTTTTCAATCGCGCGGCCTGGCAATTGCATAATCGCGCCAACGTGATGGTCTACGCCTGGATGCCGGTGCTGGCGTTCGACCTTGATCCGTCCTTGCCGCGCGTCACCCGCTGGGAGCCGGAGGCGCAAACGCCCGCGCAGCCCGACCCCGATCAATACGTTCGCCTGTCCCCCTTCGACGCTACGGTGCGGGCCCGCATCGGCGACCTGTACGAAGACTTGGCGCGTTACGCGATCTTCGACGGCGTGCTGTTCCACGACGACGCCCTGTTGTCCGATTTCGAGGACGCCAGCCCCGGGGCGCTTGCCGCGTACCGCGCGGCCGGCCTGCCCGACAGCATCGCGGCGCTGCGCGCGGATCCGGATACCCTGCAACGTTGGACGCGGTTCAAAAGCCGGGCGCTGGTGGACTTCACTGCGCACCTCGCGCAACGCGTGCGGGCGGTACGCGGCCCGCAGATCAAAACGGCGCGCAACATCTATGCGCAACCCGTGTTGAACCCCGAGTCCGAGACCTGGTTCGCGCAGAATCTGGACGACTTCCTGGGCGCATACGACTGGACCGCCCCCATGGCGATGCCCTTGATGGAAAACGTGCCCAAGGGACGCGAGAACGCCTGGCTGGATTCGATGGTGGACGCCGTCGCCAGCCGCCCGGGCGCGCTCGGCAAGACCGTATTCGAATTGCAAAGCCGCGATTGGCGCGCAGGCCCCGGCCAGCCCGAGGGCGCGCCGGTGGACACCGCGGTGCTGGCCGGCTGGATGCAGCGCCTGCAACGGCGCGGCGCGCTCAGTTTCGGCTACTACCCCGATGACTTCTCGCAAGACCAGCCCCGGTTGCAAGGCATCCGGCCCGCCATCTCCGAAGCCTGGTATCCCCTCCGATGATCGATCGTCTGCTCGCCCTGATAATCCTTTGCGCAGTGCTCGGCGCGCCGTTCGGCTTCACGTTGATGCTGACCGGAGAAGCGCTGCTGGGCTTCGTCTTTTTCTACCCGCTCTTCATGTCCGGCATGTGGATGGCTGGCGGCATCTATTTCTGGTGGCATTGGGAGCGGCACTGGACCTGGGGCAAGGACCGCAAGCCGCCCGCGCTGGCCGGCGATCCGCTGGTGTCCATCCTGGTGCCGTGTTTCAACGAAGCCGCCAACGGCGAAGAAACGTTGCTGGCCGCGCTGGGCCAGAACTATCCGCATATCGAAGTCATCGCCATCAATGACGGCTCCAGCGACGGCACCGCCGCCATGCTGGACCGGCTGGCGGCATCGCACTCGAAACTGCGCGTCGTGCATCTGGCCCAGAACCAGGGCAAGGCGATGGCGTTGCGCATGGGCGCGCTGGCCGCCCGCAGCGAATACCTGGTCTGCATCGACGGCGACGCGGTGCTGGACCCGGATGCCGCGGCGTATCTGGTGGCGCCGCTGATCGACAATCCGCGCGTGGGCGCCGTCACCGGCAACCCGCGCATCCGCACGCGCTCCACGCTGATCGGCCGTATCCAGGTGGGCGAGTTCTCGTCGATCATCGGCCTGATCAAGCGCACGCAGCGCGTCTACGGGCAGGTGTTCACCGTATCCGGCGTGGTGGCCGCGTTCCGCCGCGTAGCGCTGGACCGCGTGGGCTACTGGAGCCTGGACATGATCACCGAAGACATCGACATCAGCTGGAAACTCCAGCGCGATCACTGGTCGATCTTCTACGAACCGCGCGGGCTGTGCTGGATCCTGATGCCGGAAACGCTGCGCGGACTGTGGAAGCAGCGTTTGCGCTGGGCCCAAGGCGGCGCGGAGGTCTTCCTGAAGAACCTGCGTTCCATCTGGAGCTGGCGCCATCGCCGGCTGTGGCCGCTGGTGGCGGAATTCTGCCTGTCCACCGCCTGGGCGTTCGCGTTCGCCGTTTCGGTGCTGCTATGGGTGGTCAGCCAGTTCGTCGCCCTGCCCAACCAGATGCAGATCGCCAGCCTGATGCCGCCCGCCTTCACCGGCATGATGCTGGCGATGGTGTGCCTGCTGCAATTCGTCGTCAGCATCCTGATCGACCGCCGCTATGAACCCGGCCTGACCCGCGCGCTGTACTGGGTCATCTGGTATCCGCTGGCCTACTGGATGGTCACCCTGTTCACCACGCTGGTCAGTTTTCCCAAAGTCATGCTTCGCAAGCAGGCCCGGCGCGCGCGCTGGACCAGCCCGGACCGGGGCATCAAATCACCGGACGCATCATGATCATCACCACGCAACGCTCGCGCGCGGGCTACCTCGTCGACCTGCTGCTGACCGCCGTCGGCTGGTTCGCCTTCGTTTACCTGTTTGGATCGGGCATCGTCGCGATCCTGCGCGCCGCGGCGGGCGGGCCGGACGTGGCCTTGTGGCCCGTCTTTCTGCCCACCGTGCGCACGCTCTGGGGTTACGGACTGCTGGCGGTGGCGAACGCCGCCATCCTGGTGGCCTGGGCGGTCTACAACCACCGCCGCTTCGGCGGCAAGGACCGCCGCAAGTCGATCCGGCCGCTTTCGGACCACCGGCTGGCGCTTAGCTTCGCCGTCACGGCCACCCAGCTTGCGGAGCTGCGCGCGGCGCAGGTCTCAATCATCCACCATGGGCCCGACGGCGATATCCAGCAGATAGAAAAAAGCCAACCCCGCCTGCGCTCGGTGCAAGCGGGCTGACGGCGCTTCCCTTCAGCCCCGGGCGTTGCCGGCCCGGGGCTTCTCTACATTCGGCAGCAGGATCGCCACCACACCCAGCAACGGCAGATACGCGCACACCTGGTACACATAGCCCAGGCTGGTCGCGTCCGCCAGCTTGCCCAGCGCCGCGGCGCCCACGCCGCCCATCCCGAAAGCAAAGCCGAAAAACAGCCCGGCGATCATGCCCACCCTGCCCGGCACCAGCTCCTGCGCATAGACCACGACGGCGGAAAACGCCGATGCCAACACCATGCCGATCACGACGACCAGCGCGCCGGTCCAGAACAGGTTCGCATAGGGCAGCATCAGGGTGAACGGCGCCACGCCCAGGATGGACGCCCAGATCACGATCTTGCGGCCAACGCGGTCGCCGATGGGCCCGCCCACCACTGTGCCGACCGCCACCGCGGCCAGGAAAAGAAACAGGTACAGCTGCGCCTCGCGCACCGACAAGCCGAACTTGCCGATCAGGTAAAACGTGAAATAACTGTTCAAGCTGGCCAGATAGAAGTACTTGGAAAACACCAGCACGCCCAGCACGGTCAGCGCGCCCAGCACCTGGTTGCGCGACAAGCCGTTGCCAGCCCCGCCGCTGCGCGCGCGCGGCTTGAGCCGCACGCGGTTGGCGCTGTACCAGCGCCCGATGCCCGTCAGCACCACGATGCCGAACAGCGCCGCCAGCGAAAACCACGCCACGCTGCCCTGCCCGTGCGGAATGATGAACAAGGCCGCCAGCAGCGGCCCCAGCGCCGACCCCACGTTGCCGCCCACCTGAAAGAGCGACTGCGCCAGACCGTGCCGCCCCCCCGAGGCCATGCGCGCCACCCGCGACGATTCCGGATGGAACACGGACGATCCCGTTCCCACCAGCACGGCGGCCGCCAGCAGCCAGCCGAACGACGGCGCCACCGACAGCAGCAGCAGGCCCACCAACGTGAAACCCATGCCCACCGGCAAGGAATACGGCTTGGGATGACGATCGGTGTAGAAGCCGATGAACGGCTGCAGCAGCGACGCCGCCAGCTGATAGACGAGCGTAATCATCCCGATTTGCGCAAACGACAGGCTGAACGACGCTTTCAGCATCGGATAGATGGCCAACAGGATCGACTGGATCATGTCGTTCATCAGATGCGCCACGCTGATGGCGCCCAGCACTTTGAACGCGGTGGACGGGTCCGACGCGGCCGGCGCCGCTGCCGGCGTGGAAGTGGGAGTGGGAGTGGAAAGCGTGGCGTCCGTGACGCCGGCGACAGGATTCTGGGCAGAATTCATGGTGCGCATGCAAAAGGGTCCGGGCGGCCCGGCGCCATGCCGGGGACCAGAGGACAGTGTAGGAATCCAGCGTCCCGGAGATCTGCCAATTTTCGTCGCGAAAGTGACAAAATACGGCTACGGCGCTTTCAGGTTTCGCCTCATCCTTTTGTCGGAAGTGACACTCGTGCCTACCCGCCCGCCTTTGCCGGATGCTGCCCGCAGCATCAATGCCCTGGATTACCAGCACCTGCCGCGCACGGTCACGGCCATGGCCAAGGAATTCCCGGCGGGCGCGCAAACCGGTGCGCATTCCCATCCCCGCGCCCAGTTGATCTATGCGGTCGACGGCGTCATGCGCGTCACCACGCCCAGCGGCTTCTGGGCGCTGCCGCCGCTACGCGCGCTGTGGGTGCCGGCGGGCGTGCCGCACGGGGTCGACATGGTCGGCGCGGTGTCCATGCGTTCGCTCTACATACAGGCCGAGGCCGCCGCGGATTATTGGCCGCAGTGCCAGGTAGTCGAAGTCAGTGGATTGCTGCGCGAACTGATCCTGGCGCTGACGGCGGCGCCGGCCGATTACCCGCTGGGCGGCCGCGAAGAACAGGTCGCCACCCTGATCCTGTCCGAACTGGCGGCCGCCCGCGTGGTGCCCATCCAGATTCCCTGGCCGCGCGACCGCCGCCTGCAAACCATCTGCATGGCCATCCTGGACCAGCCGGGCCTGCAACGCAGCATCGAAGACTGGGGCAACGACGTGGGCGCCAGCGCCCGCACCCTGATCCGTCTGTTCCAGGCCGAACTGGGCCTGAACTATCGGCAGTGGGTGCAGCAGGTGCGGCTGGCGGACGCCGTGTGCCGCTTGTCGCTGGGGGTGCCGGTAGCGCGAATCGCAGCCGACCTGGGGTACCGCAGCCCCAGCGCATTCAGCGCAATGTTCCACCGGGCACTAGGCGCGCCGCCGCAACGGTACCTGCAAGACGCCGATGCGCTGAACCGACGCTGAATTCCGACAAAAGCGTGCAACCGGCCTTGCCGTTTGTCACCGCGCGCAATACATTTCACAGCGCATTCCGATGCGCGCGCGCGTAAAAGCCGCGCCGCGCGTATCCTAGACCCCGTCCCTGTATTTACGTGGCATACGCCCCCCACCGCTCCCCGGCAACTTTGGTTACTGAAACCTTATTGCGCCATGGCCGGTCTATAGCGTTCTGTCCTAGAATCGCCTGCAATGAGCACCCCCCAGCAATCCTCCGCCACCCCGGGCGGCAAATCGGGCCTTCCCTGGAAACGAATCCTGGTCAAAGCGGGCATCGCCGCGGCCGGCGCTGGCGTGTGCGGGGCCGTCCTGCTTGGTCTTGCCCTGGCGCTGGCCTGGCCCAGCCTGCCCGACCTGCACGCCATGACGGACTACCGTCCGCGGGTGCCGCTGCGCATCTATACGGCCGATAAAGTACTGATCGGCGAATACGGCGAAGAGCACCGCAACGTGCTGCGCTTCGACGAGATCCCGGCCGTGATGCGCCAGGCGGTGCTGGCGGCCGAGGACGACCGCTTCTACAGCCACGGCGGGGTGGACTGGATGGGCGTCGCGCGCGCGGTGCTGACCAACGTCGTCAAAGGCTCGAAGTCGCAAGGCGGCAGCACGATCACCATGCAGGTGGCGCGCAACTTCTATCTGTCGTCGGAAAAGACCTATTCGCGCAAGTTCTACGAACTGCTGCTGACCTTCAAGATCGAAAACGAGCTCAGCAAGGACCAGATCCTCGAGCTCTACATGAACCAGATCTACCTGGGCCACCGCGCCTATGGTTTCGCAGCGGCCTCGCGCACCTACCTGGGCAAGCCGCTGTCGGAGGTCACCCCGGCCGAAGCCGCCATGCTGGCCGGCATTCCCAAGGCCCCGTCGCGCTTCAACCCCATCACCAACTTTCCGCGCGCCGAAATCCGCCAGCATTACGTGCTGGGCCGCATGAAGACGCTGGGCTACCTGACGCCCGAGCAGGCCGATGAAGCCTTGAAGCAGCGCCTGACGATCCGCGGCGCGGACGGCACCAGCGCACGCGGCTTCGCCGTGCATGGCGACTACCCCGCCGAACTGGCGCGCCAGCTGATGTACGGCGTATTCCAGGAAGAGACCTATTCCAAAGGCATCGACGTCTACACCACGATCGATTCCAAGGCCCAGGAAGCCGCCTATCGCGCCGTGCGCGACGGCGTGCTGGACTACACGCGCCGCGCGGTCTACCCCGGCCCGGAAGACCAGCTTGACCTCCCCGACGGCGTGGAAAACGACCCGCAAGCGCTGGACGAGATCCTGGACGGCGTGCAAGACAAGGCGCCCGACAGCGAAGACCTGCTGGCGGCCGTGGTGCTGGCGGCCAGCCCCACGGAAGTGAAAGTGGCCCGCAGCGGTCGCGACATCATCACCATTTCGGACAAAAAGGCACTGGCCGTCGTGGCCCGCGCCCTGAACCCGAAGGCCAGCGACAGCCAGCGCATCCGCCGCGGTTCCGTGGTCTACATCCACAAGACCGGCGACAAGGACGCGGAGGGCTGGGAAATCATCAACATGCCGGCGCTACAGGCGGCGCTGGTGTCCATGGCGCCCCAGGACGGCGCCATCCGCGCCATGATCGGCGGCTTCGACTACAACCGCGGCACCTTCAACCGGGTGACCCAGGCTTGGCGCCAGCCCGGTTCCAACATCAAACCGTTCGTCTACGCGGCGGCGCTGGAGCGCGGCTTCACGCCCGCCACGCAGATCTCGGACCAGCCGTTCATGCTGACGGCGGCCCAGACCGGCTCGAAGGACTGGCAGCCCAAGAACGACGGCAACAAGTACGAGCCCATGCTCACCTTGCGCCAGGGCCTGTACCGGTCCAAGAACATGGTGTCGATCCGCATCCTGCAAGCCATCTCGCCGCAGTACGCACAGGACTACCTGACCCGCTTCGGCTTCGATAAGTCGCGCTGGCCCGCCGTGCTGCCGCTGGCGCTGGGTGCCGGCGGCGCCACGCCCTTGCAGGTGGTCAATGGCTACAGCGTCTTCGCCAACGGCGGCTATCGCGTCACGCCCTATCTGGTCGATCACGTGACCGACCGTTCCGGCAAAGTGCTGATGCAGGCGCAGCCCGTCCACGCAGGCGACGAAGCCGCCCGCGCCATTGATCCGCGCACCGCCTGGGTCATGGACGATATTCTGCGCGGCGTCACCACCAGCGGCACCGCGGCGCGCGCGCACCAGGTGCTCAAGCGCAACGACGTCGGCGGCAAGACCGGTACCACCAACGAAGCCGTGGATGTCTGGTTCTCGGGTTTCACGCCCGCGCTGGCCACCACGGTCTGGATGGGCTTCGACCAGCCAAAATCACTTGGCACGAATGAATTCGGCAGCGGCCTGGCTCTGTCGACCTGGCTGGACTTCATGCAGCCAGTGCTCAAGGGCGTGCCGGACGCCAAGCAGGCGCCGCGCCCGGACGGGCTGCTGGTCGAGAACGGCGAGTACTACTTCTCGGAATTCCCGCCGGGCCAGGCCGTCGCCTCTTTGGACTTGTCCTCGGGCGATGCCCTGACCGATTTCCTCAACAACAACCGCTCCACCGACGGCGTCGACACCTCGGTCAAGCCGCTGCCGACTCCTGGCGCAGCCTTGGCGCCGTCGAACCCGAACAGCGCCGTCCAGGCGCCCTTGATGCCGATCCCGGCGCCCCGCGCGGACAACATGCCCGCCGCAGGGACGCCTGCCGCAGGATCGCCTGCCGCAGGATCGCCTGCCGCAGGATCGCCTGCCGCAGGGGCCGCCGCTATCAATCTGGACGGCAATGGCGTCAGCGCCAGCGCGGTCACCACCTCCGCGCCCGTGGCGGCCCGGCCGCTCTGACGCGCGCCGTCCGCAAACGCCAAGGGCGCCTCCAGGGCGCCCTTCGTCATTGCACCGGCCAATAACGGCCGGCGGCCTATTCTTCCTCGGTAGCCAGCTCGGTGACCACCTCGCGCGGCCAGGCCAGCAGGGACTCAAGGTCCAGGAACGTGAAATAGCCCGACCGCCACCCCTCGGTATCGATGTGATAAACGTTGCCCAGCAGCAGCGGCGCCGCCACTGGCGTATGCCCCGCCACCACCGCCCGCACGCCCTTGATGAACGTCCTGTCCATTTGCCGCAAGCGTTCCCGCGACCATTGGCACGCGGCACTGGTGCGCTTGTAGCGGTCTTGCAACGCGGATTCCAGCCTTGGCCAGAACAGCACCGGGCAATCCGCATGCAGCAAACCGACCGCGCCGGTTGACGTCTCGACCTCGATGGCAATGGGCAACCGCGCAAACGCTTCGGCAAAAACCTCCTGCCGGTCGGGCGGCAGGTCCAGGAACCAGCCGCCGCCATAGCCGCGCCAATTCATGACGTCCACTTGCCCCGTGCGGACATGGCGGATCGCATAGTCTTCATGATTGCCCTGCACCGCATGAAACCAGGGTTGGGCCAGCCATTCCAGCGCGGCCTCGCTTTCCGGGCCCCGATCGACCAGGTCGCCGACCGAAAACAGCCGGTCGCGCGCCGGGTCGAAACCCAGCCGGTCCAAACTTTCCTGTAGACGGGAAAAATGCCCATGCACGTCGCCCACCGCAAAATCGCGGCCGCGTTCATTGCGCGGGATTTTTAGAAATCGCTGCTCCATGATGATCCGAAAACCACCTGCCAAGAAGGGGGACGGATCCGTTCCCGCTCCTGGCCGTGGCGATGCCTGCCTGTTGAAACCTGACCCCTCTTTTTAACCCGCTTTCCTGCCGGGCGGCTTTGCGCCCCCCTCGCCATCGGGGTCAAAATATTGCGTTACGAGAATCGGTATTGTTCGTGATAATGTTCCGACTTTCCCAACTAATAACTGAAAGGGGGCCGCGCAGGCCGCCTTTTGCCGTCGCCATGACAGCCGCCTCCACCATCAAGACTTGGTACTGGATCCATAAATGGACCAGTCTCGTCTGCACCATCTTCCTGCTCATCATCTGTCTTACCGGCTTGCCGCTGGTGTTTCACCACGAGATCGAACATTGGCTGGATGACGCCAAGCCTCTGTCGGACGTGCCGGCCAACACGCCGCCGGCGCACCTGGACAAGCTTGTCGAAAGCGCCAAGGCCATGTATCCCGGCGAAGTGATCGACTACCTGTTCTTCGACCCGGACGAACCCCAGGTCTGGGTGGGCATGGCCAAGAAACCGGGCGACGGCCAAGCGTCCGGGCACGCGATTCGCATGGACGGCCGCACGGGTGACGTGCTGCTCGAGGGCCCGCTCTATACCGAGGACAAGTTCTCTTTCATGGGCATCATGCTGGCCCTGCACGTAGACCTGTTCGCGGGGCTGCCGGGCGAACTGTTCCTGGGCTTCATGGGCCTGCTGTTCTGCGTGGCCATCGTGTCCGGCGTCGTGCTGTACGGCCCGTTCATGAAAAAGCTGGAGTTCGGCACCGTTCGCGCCGCGCGGTCCTCGCGCCTGAAATGGCTCGACCTGCACAACCTGCTGGGCATCGTCACGCTGGTCTGGGCGTTCGTGGTGGGCGTCACGGGCGTCATCAACGAATTGTCGACGCCGCTGTTCCGCCTGTGGCAATCGACCGAACTCGTGCGCATCCTGGAGCCCTACAAGGGCCAGACCGTGCCGACGGAACTGGCATCGGCCCAACTGGCCGCCGACACGGCGAAAAAAGCCCTGCCGGGCAACGAAGTGTCGTTCATCGCCTTTCCCGGCAACGCCTTCGGCAGCCCGCACCACTACATTGCCTGGATGCGCGGCGATACGCCGTTGACGTCCAAATTGAACACGCCGGTCCTGGTGGACGGAAAAACCGGCGCGCTGACGACCGTGGCCAAGATGCCGTGGTACCTGACCGCGCTTGAAGTGTCCCGCCCGCTGCACTTCGGCGATTACGCCGGCCTGCCCCTGAAAATCATCTGGGCGCTGCTGGACCTGATCACCATCGTGGTCCTCGTCAGCGGCCTCTACCTGTGGGTGGCGCGCCGCCGCGCCACCGAAGCGCGCATCAACGAACTCGTGAAAAAGCACCAAGCCGCCGCCACCCCGCAAAGGACTCCCGCATGAACGCCCGGAAAAACAAAGGTGGCCGCGGTTTCATGTTCGTCTGGGGCGTGCCCATCCTGCTGGGCGCACTGAGCGTGTTCGGCCTGCTGGCTGCCTTGCTTGGCACGGGCGGCTGGCACTGGGCCTCCTGGATCACCCTGACCGCCCTGTTGGTGGTCATCGTGCGTTACTGGGGCTTCCCGCTGAAGCACTAGCCCGTCAGGCAGAGGGGTTGCGGGGGTCCCGCGCCCCCCGCCGGTTTGCGCTTGCCGGCCTTATTTGCCGAAGCGCTCCGGGTCCGGCCCCAGGCGCGCGCCTTCCTTGATGCCGTCGATCGCCGCCATGTCGTCCCCCGACAATTCAAAGTCGAAAACGTCGATGTTTTCACGGATGCGGGCGGGCGTAACCGATTTCGGGATCACGATCAGGTCGCTTTGCAAGTGCCATCGCAGGGTTACCTGTGCCGGCGACTTGCCGTGCTTTTTGGCCAGATCCACGATGACCTTTTCCTTGGTGATGCCGCCTTGGGCCAGCGGGCTCCAGGATTCCGTCGCGATCCCGTGCTTGGCATGAAATGCCCGCAGCTCGCGCTGAGCGAAGCCCGGATGCAGCTCGATCTGGTTCACCGCCGGCACCACTTTGGACGCTTCCATCAGCCGCTCAAGATTGGCCTGCGTGAAATTGGATACGCCGATCGAACGGGCGCGGCCGTCTTCCTTCATCTCGACCATGGCACGCCAGGCGTCCAGGAATTTCGTGCTGCCCGCCACCGGCCAATGGATCAGATACAAATCCACATAGGCCAGGCCCAGCTTCTCCAGGCTCTCGTCCATCGCCTTGTGGGCGTCGTCGTAGCCGTGCCGATCGTTCCATAGCTTGGTGGTCACGAACAGGTCCTTGCGCGCCACGCCGGCCGCTCGCAGCCCGACGCCCACCCCTTGCTCGTTGCCATAGATGGCCGCGGTATCCACCGAGCGGTAACCGGCCGCCAGCGCCTCCTTCACGCTAGAGGCGGCCTGCTCGTCCGGCACTTGCCAAACGCCCAGACCCAGTTGCGGGATCTTGTTACCGTCGTTCAATTTCACTGCGGGTACTTTCGCCATAAGACCCTCCGTTGCTTGCACCGCGACACCGGCGCGGCGAATATGCGCCAGGTCGCGCAATCCTGGGCACAGCCCGGCTTACCCCAGGATTGAAGAGAAAAAGGAGCGGGCTTGCCGAGCTACGCCCGCATCGCAATACCGGATGAACGTCCCCCGGCAATGGTCCGTATGCACCAGGGGTTATCAGCCAAATAATAGCGCCGGTGCCCGATAATGGCCCGCAGACGCCCCCTCGCCCCCCGCACCCGGTCCCCAGCCAACCATGAATTCCCCTGACGCGCCGCCCAATAACCGCGGCGGTTTTTCCACCCTGCGCACCCTGTTTCCCTACCTTTGGCCGCCGGGCATGACGGGGCTGAAAGTGCGCGTCGTCGCCGCCTTGCTCTGTCTGTTCGCCGCCAAGGCGGCGACCGTCTACGTGCCGCTGATCTACAAACATGCCATCGACGAACTGGGCAAAGGCGCCCCGGGCGCCGTGACGGTGCCGCTGGGGCTGATCCTGGCCTACGGCACGGCCCGCGTGCTGTCGTTGCTGTTCTCTGAGTTGCGCGACGCGATTTTCGCGCGGGTCGGCCAGCACGCCATCCGCGCCGTCGGTCTGCAGATCTTCCGGCACCTGCACGCCCTGGCGCTGCGGTTTCATTTGTCGCGCCAGACCGGCGGGCTGACCCGGGCCATCGAACGCGGCACCAAAGGCATCCAGACGCTGCTGTCGTTTTTGCTGTTCAACATCCTGCCGACGTTCTTTGAAATCGGCCTGGTCTGCATCGTGCTCTGGAAGATGTTCGACGTGTGGCTGGCGCTGGCCACCGGCGCGACCGTGATCCTGTACATGGCCTACACGCTTGCCGTCACCGAGTGGCGGGCCAAGTTCCGGCGCCAGATGAACGAAACCGACTCCGAGGCCAACACCAAGGCCATCGAAAGCCTGTTGAATTACGAGACCGTCAAGTACTTCGGCAACGAAGAGCACGAGGCGCGCCGCTACGACGCCTCGCTGACCCGCTACGAACGCGCCGCCGTGCGCAGCCAGGTCAGCCTGTCGATCCTGAACGTGGGCCAGGCCGCCATCATTTCGGTCGGCCTGACGCTGGTCATGTGGATGGCCGCCACCGGCATCGCCGAAGGCCGCTACACGCTGGGGGACTTCGTGCTGGTCAACACCTACCTGCTGCAGCTGTACCAGCCGCTTAGCTTTTTCGGCTTCATTTACCGCGAGATCAAGCAGGCGATCATCGACATGGAACGCATGTTCGAACTGCTAGGCCAGGACCGCGAAGTGGCCGACCACCCCGACGCGCATCCGCTGCGGATCACGGGCGGGCAAGTCGAATTCCGCGACGTGCATTTTGGCTACGACGCGCGCCGCCCCATCCTGAAGGGCGTCAGCTTCACCATCCCGGCCGGCAAGACGGTGGCGGTCGTGGGCACGTCCGGGGCTGGTAAATCCACGATCGGCCGCCTGCTGTTCCGCTTCTACGACACCGATAGTGGCGCCATCGTTGTCGACGGCCAGAACGTGCGCGACGTCACGCAGGCCAGCCTGCGGGCCGCGATCGGCGTGGTGCCGCAGGACACCGTGCTGTTCAACGACACCATCCACTACAACATCGGCTACGGCCGTCCCGGCGCAACCGATGCCGACATCCAGGCCGCTGCGCGGCTGGCGCATATCCACGATCTGATCATGACGATGCCCGATGGCTACCAGACCATGGTGGGCGAGCGCGGCCTGAAGCTGTCGGGCGGTGAAAAGCAGCGCGTGGCGATCGCCCGCACGATCCTGAAAAATCCCGCCATTTTCCTTTTCGACGAAGCCACCAGCGCGCTGGACACCCATACCGAACGCGAAATCCAGGCCAACTTGCGGGAAGTCAGCCAAGGGCGCAGCACGCTGATCATCGCCCACCGGCTGTCGACGGTCGCCGACGCGGACGAGATCATCGTGCTGTCCGAAGGCCGTGTCATCGAACGCGGCCGCCATCCGCAGTTGCTGGCGCAAGGCGGCGTCTACGCCGGCATGTGGGCCCGTCAGCAGGACAGCGCCCCGGTCCTGCCCGCGGATTGACAAGCCCCGCCCCCTGCCCGAAGATCGCACCCTTTTCCCAACGAGGCCCGCCATGCAGGATTCTTCCGCCGCCCCCGAAGTCCGAGTCTGCGCCGCCGCCGAGCTCCTCAACGGCGGCTTGGGCGTGAAAGTGCCGGTAACCGATAGCGCGGGCCGGACGACCGCGTTCTTCGTGCGCTATCAAGACCGTGTGCATGGCTACTTGAACCGCTGCGCCCACGTGGGCGTCGAACTCGACTGGGAAGGCAGTTTTTTCACGCGTGCCGGCGACCTGATCATGTGCGCGCGCCACGGCGCGACCTACGAACCCGACACGGGCCTGTGCGTGGGCGGCCCCTGCAAGAACGGCCGCCTGACGGTACTTGCCGTCGAGGAACGCGATGGCGACGTGTTCTGGCAGCCCGGCGGCAAGATCCGCCCCCTGGACGGTCAGGCCTGACAGGGCGGCTGCCGCTAGGCGCCCGCCACCGCTTCCC
Source organism: Achromobacter marplatensis (assembly GCF_049060505.1). Taxonomy (GTDB): domain Bacteria; phylum Pseudomonadota; class Gammaproteobacteria; order Burkholderiales; family Burkholderiaceae_B; genus Achromobacter; species Achromobacter marplatensis_A. Next base: position 78,830 of record NZ_JBMGRB010000008.1, on the reverse strand, counting down.
GTGCCGGCTCGCCGCGTTCCGCATAACGGCGCGCCAGCACGGCGCAGACCATCAATTGCATCTGGTGGAAGATCATCAACGGCAGCACCACCACGCCCATCTGCGCCGTGCCGAACAGCACCGCCGCCAGCGGGATGCCCGACGCCAGCGACTTCTTCGATCCGCAGAAGACCAACGTGATCTCGTTTTCCTTGGACAGACCCAGCTTGCGGCTGCCCCACGTCGTGATCAGCAGCACCGCCCCCAGCAGTAGCGCGTTCACCAGCACCATCGTGGCCAGGTCGATCGCGGGAAACGCATGCCAGATGCCCTGCGCCACCGCTTCGCTGAACGCGGTGTAGACGGCCAGCAGGATCGAGCTGCGGTCTACCTTGGACAAGGCGCGGTTATTGCGCTGCGCCCACGCCCCGATCCACGGCCGCAGCAGGCTGCCCAGCGCGAACGGCAGCAACAACTGCAGCAAGATGCGGCCAGCGTCGGCCAACCCGTGCCCGCCCCCCTGGCGATGCAACAGCACGGCCACCAGCAAGGGCGTCAGCACGGTGCCCAGCAGATTGGACGCCGTCGCGGCGCAAATGGCGCCGGGCACGTTGCCGCGCGCCATCGACGTGAACGCGATCGACGACTGCACGGTGGAAGACAAGGTGCAGACGAACAAGACGCCCAACCACAACGACGGCGCCAGCAAGCCAGGAAACAGCGCCCGCAGCCCCAGGCCCAGCACCGGGAACAAGATGAAGGTGCTTGCCAGGATCAGCGCGTGTAAGCGCACATCCTTCACGCCCGCCACGATGGCGTCGGTGGACAGGCGCGCGCCGTGCAAGAAGAACAGCAACGAGATGGCGATGTTGCTGGCCACCATCATGAATGACGCGCCCTTGCCCACGGCGGGGAAAAAACTGGCGAAAACCACGGTGGCGATCAGGGTGAGCGTGAACGAGTCGGGCAGGAAGCGGCGCATGGCGGGAGAATTTTCCGAGGAGTTACGGAAAACTATAGGCGCGCCTCTTGCCATCGTGAAGTCCACTGATTACTTTAACTGTCATCGGAAAACCCTATAGCCCGCCATCGCCGCCATGCTCAATCCTTTGTGGCTCAAGACCTTTGCCGCGGCCGCCGCCGCGCCCAGCTTTACCGAAACCGCCCGGCGCCTGGGCCTGACCCAGCCGACGGTCAGCGAACATGTCCGGCAACTGGAACAGGCCGTCAACCGCCGCCTGTTCCTGCGCGACACGCATTCGCTTACGTTGACCAGCGACGGCCGCAGCCTGCTGGTGCACGCGGAAATCATCCTCGACGCCCATGAACGCGCCGAACGGCTGTTCGATGCGCCCCGGCTGCGCGGCCGCGTCCGTCTGGGCACGTCAGACGATCTGGCGATGGGGCCGCTGCCCGACGTGCTGGCCGCCTTCCGCCTGGCACATCCCGAAGTGGAGCTGGACCTGACCATCGGCGTCACCAGCGAGCTCTACAAGCTGCTGGACGACAACGGCCTGGACGTGATGATCGGCAAACGCCGCCGCGGCGACCGCCGGGGGCAGACCCTGCACAAAGAGGCCTTGCTGTGGCGGGCCAAGGAAGGCTTGCGTATCGCGGCCGACGAACCGCTACCGCTGATTCTGCTGCGCGAGCCCAGCGTGACCCGCACGCTGACGCTAGACGCGCTGGCGCGCGCCGGCCGCAGTTGGCAGATCGTCTGCACCAGCACCAGCTACGCCGGCTGTCAGGCTGCCGCCCGCGCCGGCCTGGGCATCACGGTGCAGCCTTCTCACCTGTCCACGGCAGGCTTGGCCGCGCCTGCCGGCGCCGCCCATTTGCCCGCCTTGCCGCAAGTGGAATTCATCGTCATCGCGGCCCCTGCCCCCAACAAACCCACGCGCGCGCTGACCGAAATCCTGATGCGCAGCACGCTGACCTGACCTGAACCGCGCATCGATGTGGCACGTCTGGAGCGGTGCCGCCCCTTAATACACAGTCGGGATAACAATATGAGGGCCCCGCCGGCCATCACGCATGCGGCCCGCCCGGGCCCGTCTTGCGCGCTACTCCGGCAGGTGGTCGGGCACGCCGTCCTCGTCCACGCTTTTCACGCGGTCCAATGCGTTGCGCGCCGCCGACATGGCTTCGATCGCGCTGCGGAAACGACGGCTGACGAAGATCTCGAAAGGCTGGCCTTCGGGCTTGGCCTCAGCCTCACCTGCGTCCGCGGCGTCCGTCCCCTGCGCGCCCGCATCGCCGTCCGCCGCTTCAGGCTTGGACTTTGACGCAAGACGCCTCGTCTCCAGGAACGCCCGCGGCGGCGTGCGGCCCTCGGGTTGCGTCGCATACGCCACCACCGAAAATCCGTTGATCGTCTTTTCTAGCATTACGGTTTCCTATCGCCACGGCCAAAGACGGCGCAGCTCGTTGTTAGCGACAACGGCCGGCGCAAAGAAAACTTAAGCCACTGAAAAACAGCCGGAATTGATCCACATCAATTCCGGCTGTTTGGCGCGTTTACGCACACGCGAGTCTATTTTGTCGACGTAACGGCGTTCATCCTTACCCGCACGTAATCCGCCACAAGCTCCAACACTTGCGACAGATGTCCGCGTAGCGATTCAAAGCCCGGGTTGCGCTCGCGCGTGGCTTCGTCCATGTACAACGGACGCCGGATCTCCACTTGCAGACTGTGCCGGTTCAACGCCGGCTGTCCGATCTGCGCGATCAACTGCACGCCCTTGTAGGGGTCGTTGCGGGCCACCGTGTAACCCAGATCGCGCAGCGCCTTCTCGATCAGCGCGATGAATTCGGGCTCGCAGGTCGTGCCGTCGCGGTCGCCCAACACGAAGTCCGCCAACGGATGTTCGCTCTGCCGGCCCAGGCGTTCGTAGGCGTCATTGGGCATGGAATGCAGGTTCAAGTGCCAGACGGCGCCGAAACGCTGCTCGACCCGGCTGATCGCCTGCGACAAAGCCGCATGGTAGGGCGCGTAATACGCCTGAATGCGGTGACGCACTTCGTCCAGCGACAGCTTGCGGTCGTAGATCGGCGTGGCCTTGTCCATCCGGCGCCAGATCAAGCCCTTGCCTAGCCGGGTCTTCTCGCCCGGCGACAGCGGTTCGGGCCAGGGCTCGGCCAGCAGCTCCGGGTCCAGGTCTTGCAACGTCCGGTTCGGGTCGATATACACGCGGGGAAAATTCGCCGCGATTAGCGTGGCGCCCAACGCGGGCGCCGCCGACCACAACGCGTCCACATGCGTGTCTTCGCCCTGGCGTAGCTGCGCGCGCGTCGCGGCAGCGCCGAAGTCATCGGGATAGCGTTCACCGCTATGGGGCGAATCACAGACCAGCGGCAAGGCCGGCCCTTGGGGTTCATGCACGGAAACCGCGTTGAAATCGGCGTTTCTCATCGTCAGTCAGCCTGGATGTTGGCGGCCTTGGCCACCTTGGCGTAGCGGGCCAGGGCCTGTTCAATCTGGACCTGGAACTCTTGCGGCGTCGTCGGCATCAGCGTACCACCCACGTCCTCGGCCTTCTTGCGGAACTCCGGGTCCTGCATCGCGGCGCGCACCGCCTGGTTCAAGCGGTCGACCACGGCCGACGGCGTGCCTGCCGGCGCCACCAGGCCGAACCAGCCGCCGGTGCCCATGTCGGGATAACCCAGTTCGATATAGGTGGGCACGTCCGGCAACAGCGGCGAACGCTCGGCGCCCAACACGGCCAGCGGGCGCAGCCTGCCGCCCAACACCTGCGGCAAGGTGGACGACAGGTTGTCGGTGATTGCATCCACCTGGCCGCCCATCACGTCGTTCAACGCCGGGCCCGCGCCACGGTACGGCACGTGCAGCAACTTGATGCCAGACAGCATCATGAAATTCTCGATGTTCACGTGGCCCAACGAGCCCACGCCCGGCGACGCGAAACTGTAGCGGTCGGCCGGCGCGCCCTTGGCCAGCGCCACGAATTCGGCCATGTTCTTGGCCGGCAGGTTCGGATTGATCGCAAAGATGCTGGGCACGGCCAGCACGTTGGCCACGGGTACGAAGTCCTTCACCGGGTCGTAATTCATCTTGCGGTACACGGCCGGGTTCGAGCCATGCGTGCTCATCGTGGCCATGCCGATCGTGTAGCCGTCCGGCGTGGAACGGGCCACTTGCTCCATGCCCATCGAACCGCCCGCGCCCGCCTTGTTTTCAACGACGATGGTCTGCTTCAAATCGCGGCCGGCATATTCCGCCACCAGGCGGGCAACGATGTCGGTCGAACCGCCGGCGGCAAACGGCACCACCAGCTTGATGGGACGGGAAGGATAGTCGGCGGCGTGGGCGACACCGGCAAAGGACAGCGTGGCAAACATGCCGGCAAGCGCGAAACGCGCGGACCGGCCCAACTGGCGGCGAAACATGGGGCTACTCCGAAAAGTGAAAAGTCGTAGTGGGTCTGAGATACGGCCGCCAGTGTCCGAACTTTACGGTCCCCTTTCAAACGACTATATTGCACTCCTTCATTACCAAAGATCATGCTCGATGCGCCTGCACTCGCCGTCCATGTCAGAGCTGCACGCCTTCATCACGGCAGCGCGTTTGGGCAGCTTCACGCAAGCGGCCCAGACCCTATGCGTGACCCAGGGCGCCATCAGCCGCGCCATTTCTCGTCTGGAAGCACATTTTGGCCAGCCCTTGATGCACCGGAACGCACATGGCCTGACGTTGACCGACATGGGAAAGCGGCTTTACGAAGGCGCCCAGGCGCCATTGCAGGCGATCGAAATGCTCAGCACCGAATTGCGAGCCGACGACCGCCGCTTCCAGCTGACGCTGTCTACCGTTCCCACGCTGGCCAGCGCCTGGCTGGTGCCGCACCTGCCCGATTTCCATCGGCGCCATCCCGAGATCCAGCTGAGCTTCGCGGCCTATCGGCGCAATGAGGATTTTTCAGGCGCAACGCCCGATGCCAGCATCCTGTCCGGCACGCCCGAACAGTGGCCCGGCTGGCAGGCCGACTACGTGATCGGCCGCGAAATGGTGGTGATCTGCCACCCGGACCGATTGGCCGCAAGGCAGGCCCAGGGCCTATGGTGCACGCCCAACGGCCTGCTTGGCGAACCGCTGCTCTACCACTCGAACGGCAAAGACAACTGGGCGCAATGGTTTACCGCGGCAGGCGTGCCCCGCGACGCCGTCACGCTATCGAACGGTTTCGATCAAGTATCCATCCTGGTCCGCGCCGTGATGGCCGACATGGGGATCGCGGTTCTGCAGCGTTGCCTGGTGCGCGACGAGCTCCAGTCCGGCCGTGTTGCCGCGCCCTTTCCCGATCTGCCCATCCGCCTGCGCCGCGGCTACCATCTTTGCGCGCCCGCCCAGCGCCGCGACCACTACGCGCTGGCCTGCTTTCGGCAATGGTTGCTGCAAACCGCCAGCGCGGACCCCGACGTCGCGGCCGCGCGACCCGTCCGGCAAACCGCTGGAGCCAGCGGCGCGGACGCATAGCGTTTCACTGAAACCCTGCCAATCACTTCAAAATGAAACGGGCCTCTTCTCAGAGGCCCGGTCGGCACACGGCAACGCGACGCGCTCAAGGCGCCAGCTTGAAGCCCAGGTCCACGCCCCACTTATCGGTTTCACGCAGCCATTTCGCCCCGCAGCTCAAGCAGCGGAAATGGTCTTCACGGCTTTCCTCACGCCCTTTCTGGGTCGGATTGGTGAAACCTTGGTGCCCCAGGTGCGAATGCGGCGCAACGCCAGACAGCCCTGGGTTAATGCGTTGGCAAGCCAAGCACATAACGCTCATTGATGCTTCCCCACAAACAGTGTTAGCAAATTGTAAGGGATTTCACCAATGTTTTTCTATCAAATCCTAACAACAACGTGACAATAATTGTTAACGCCGCAATTAAACAACGTCGGGCAAGGCCGCCAGGCAAGTGGCTAGATGGTAGGGGGACGTAGACGGCATGTCGGCGCGCACCACCGCCCCGCTTGCGTCCAGGCATTCGAACCAGCCCCCGTCATGCAGGAACCGGGCGCGGAAATCGGCCAGTCCTGACGCCAGCGCGGACCGATCGCCCAGCACCGCCAAGGCGCGCAGGTATTCCGTCTGCGCCCAGATGCGCCGGGTATCGTCGATGACCACGCCCGACTCGTCCAATGACGCCAGCACGCCCGGCCCGGCAACATCCACGCCATGCTGGCGCGACCACAGCACGGCGCGCGGCAGCGATTCCACCAAGTCCAGCCCGTCGAAAACCTCGGCGGCGCCATGCACCAGCGACAACCATTCGAACTGGTGCCCGGGCTCCAGGCGGTTATCGGCGGTGCCTTGCAACGCTTCGGAAATGCACTGCGTCGGCACATGGACGAAGAACTGGCTGATCGCCTGCGCCAGACTGCGCAAATGCTGCGCGAACAGCGCGGGCTCGGCCACCTGCGCCGCGGCAAGATACGCCTCGGTCAGGTGCATCATGGGATTCTGCGCGGGCGGGCGCAACGGCTGGCTCAAGTCAGGGCTGAGCGCAGCGTGATACAGCCCGTCGCGGGTCTTGAAACGCGCCTCGATGGTCGACGCGGTGGCCAGCATGAGCTTGCGGGCATCGGCATGGCGGCTGCGCTGAAAATAGGCAGCACACGCCAGCACGACAAACGCATGGGTATAAAGATCCTGGGTTTCATCCAGCGGCCGCGCATCGGCGTCTACGCTGTAGCGCCAGCCGCCGCGCGCCTCGTCGCGGAACACGCGGCGCAAAGACCCGAACAGGCGGTCGGCATGTTGGCCGGCCGCCGCGCCGGGCGCCTGCGCGAATACATACAGTTGACGCGCGCAGGCCATGGCGCGGTAGCGCACCGGTGCAAGCGGCGCGCCCGTCGCGGCATCCAGCGATTCGTAAGGGAGACCGGCCGCGTCATTGAAGCCCTGCCCCATCCACAAAGGCAGAATGACGCTATCGAAATGCTCGCGCAACGCGCGGATATGTTCCGCGAGAGAGTGGTTGGTCTGTGCGGCAGTCATCTTGGAACGACGCATGCCCGAATAGGGCCCCAGGTTTTGGAGCAGCAACGATAACCGAAATTTTCGTCGCAAACTTTCGAGCATTCTCCGCAGCGTCATGCACGCACAGACCGGTTTACCCGCTTAGCTTCGCCCAGGGCGGAATGCCCTATCGGAAGATATTTTCCTCAACCCAGTTCTGCGCGAAGATTTCCGCGCGATCACGTGCTTCGTCCAACGAAGCGCAGTTGCCCAAGTGGGAAAATGCGGCATCCACTTCGGTGCCGCCCTCGGCCGTTACCGTCAGCAATACGCCATATCCGCCGGTATCCATGGCCGCTGTGGAAACGTCGATCAGTACTTCCTGGTCACGATGCTGCATGTGCTACCTCCCAGTCGGTTACCTAAACGCGTGAACCACGCGTGACGTGGCGGGTGCAGAAAATCCCGCATAAATAAATAGACCTGAAAGCGTCACGCAAGTTCATCTTACTGGCGACGAAGCGTGTGCGATACGTCCGGAAGATGCCAAATCGAACATTCCGTCTCAGGAGATTCCCGTACTGTCCCGCCAATAACCGCGAACGGGCGACATACAGCGAAATCATTCGCAAACTATGCCGATATTCGGGCACGGTGACCTGAGGGGATGCGGGATAACGGATTGGCTGCTGGGGGGGCCGGATGGCAGCGCGGGGCACGCAACGCCAGCGTGCTTGCCGGTCAACGCACGTGTATGGCGCCCGGCTCTTCCATACGCAGGGCGAGCTTGCCCTTTTCGGTGATCAACCAGCGGCCGTCGGCGCCGGCTTGAACGCAACGCAGCGTGACCAGCGCTTTCGCGACCTCGTCGGGCACCTCGACTTGAGTGGCGCCGGGTTCGGAATTCTCGGCCACAAGCCGCAGCCAATGACTCAATTCACCCTTCTGGAAACGATGCAATGCCATGCGTGATTCTCTCTTGAATGCCTCAACGATAGCATGCGCGCCTTGCCGCTTCGCTCAGGCCAGCAACTGGGGCACCGACGACGCCAGCAACGCAATGCCCGACAGCGTCAACAACCCCAGCACGATCCGCCGAAATGCAAGATCGCTGATGCCCACGTACAAGCGCGCGCCCAACAATGTGGGCACCAACATCGCGGGCACGATCAGCGCGAACAGGGGCAACATGTCGCGCGTGACCACACCCGTGAACACATAGGTGGCCATCGTCACCGTCAGCATGGACAAGTTGAAATTCTGGATCACCGAACGCTGCACGTCGCGGTCGAATCCGCGCAAGGTACACCACAACGTGGGAATGACGCCCGTGAATCCGCCGATGCCGCCCATGATGCCCCCCATCGCGCCCGCCACGCCATCCGCGACCTTGCCGCCTGCGGTGATCCGCGGCAGACGCGCCGCCAACAGCATGACCGGGCACCAGATTCCCAGCAATCCGCCCACGAAAGCCTTGAATATCAAGGGCTCCAGATGGGGCAGCAGCATCACGCCCAACGGTATCCCGAGCAGCCCGCCCATGATGAAGGGCAACAGATGCGACATCGCGAAACCGCGCCGCACCGTGAAAGCGGCCAGCAACTGCCCGGTCAGGGAACCGAACACGACCATCGCGGCGGCCAGCCTGGGGTCGATGGTCCACGCCCAGAACGACATGGCGACCATCCCGAAGCCGAAGCCCGACAGGCCCTGCACAAAGCCCGCGGCCATGGCGCCCACCACAACCAGCACAGATAGCGAATCCATTTCAGCCGCGCACCCGGATGACGTGCCAGGCCCTTCCCGGCGCAAGCCATTCTAGAACGTTCTACGAAGGTTGCAGCACCATGGGGCGCTTGAAGCGCGAGGCCACCGCAGAGACGGCCACGCTTGCGCCGATCAGCGACAGGCCCAATGCCAAATCACCCGACATGCGTTCGTGGAACACCAGCGAGGACACGATCAAGCCAATCACCGGCACACAGAGCATCGCGATGGACGTGGCAACAGGCGGCATCTTCTGCGTCATGCCCAGCACCACGATGAAAGTCAACGCGGTGGCCAGCGGGCCGGTATAAAGGATGATGGGCCAGGCCTCGGGCACGGCCAGAAAGCCCGGCGCGCCGTCGCGCATCCACGCCAGCGCGGCCAGCGGCACCGTGGCGATGGCGGTTTGCCAGGGGATCATGTCCGCGCCCAGCCGCACATGCCGATTGCCGCGTAGCTGGATGATGTTGCAAGCCCACGCGAACGAGGCGCCCAGCAGCATGGCCAGCCCGATCACCGTGTGCGCCTGCCAGGGGCTGAACGCGGGCGCGACGATCACGCCGATGCCCGCGTAGCTTAATGCGGTAGCCAGCCATTGGCCTGCCGACAAGCGTTCTTTCAAAATCAACGCCGACAACGGAATGACCCAGATCGAGGTGGCGTAGGCGATGACGGACGCCCGCCCGGGTGCCACGTATTGCAGCGCCCACAGCGCCAGCGCGGTGAATGCGCCCATCTGCAACAGCGCCACGCCCGCCACCAACGGCCATTCCTGCCGCGTCGGCAGGCGCAGGCGTCCCATGGCGCCCAGCACCAGCACGCTGACCAGCGCGGCGGACCCGAAGCGGCTGGCAGCCAGCCACAGCGGGCTCATGTGCGTCAGGCCCAACTTCATGACTGGCCAGTTCCCGCCCCAAACCATGACCGCGCCGATCAATGGCAAAAACCTACGCAACGCGCTGTGCTGACTCATTACTGCCAATCTACCGCTTGGTTATTCTGCGCTTTGGCCGATTAGCCAAAGGAAGGAATAGTCTATAGGGTAAACCCCAGCATATTTCACTTCAATTCACTTCGATAAACTCTGCATACAGCACAAAGCGACTGCACATTCACAATCCCTAGGTAACTTATGCCGGAAATCAACCTGGATGCCACTGACATCCGAATCCTCAACGAACTTCAGCGTGATGCGCGTCTGACGAACGTCGAGCTTGCCGCCCGCGTGAACCTGTCGGCTTCGCCCTGCCTGGCGCGGGTTCGCCGCCTGGAAACCGAAGGTCTGATCGATCGTCGGGTCACGCTGCTGAACGCACGCAAGCTGGGGTTGAAAGTCAACGTGTTCATCCAGATCTCGCTGGACAAGCAGCGCAAGGCCGCCCTGGACGTCTTCGAGCGCGAAATCGCCGTTCTGCCGGAAATCATGGAGTGCTATCTGATGTCAGGAGACGCCGACTACCTGATCCGCGCGCTGGTGCCGGACGTGGACGCGTTGGAACGCCTGATCGTCGAACACATCACCCGCATTCCGGGCGTCGCCAGTATCCGCTCAAGCTTCGCGTTGAAGCAGGTGCTGTACACCACCGCCGTACCGCTCGCCTGAGGATACGGGGCGTCGCTTTTCGGAAACTTGCGGGATACCGCCGCCGCCCGCACAATGAGCCCGTCGGCGGTGATCGCCCCGGCATCCCTCCCATCGCTTAGCAAGGAGCAAACCATGCCCGAAACTGAATGGTTCCCTGGTGGCACGCTACCCGATCGTCAGGGCTACTTTGAAGTGGAATTCGACACAGGCGAAACTGAAATCACGCGCTACGGCATGCTGGGCTGGGAACCCGAGCAAGACCGCGGCCGCATCGTGCGCTGGCGCGGCCTGGATCCGGATATCGAAGAAGCCGAAATGCAGCGCGAAAACGCCGTGCGCAATAATGGCGACACCCTGCTCGGCTAAGCACGCCGACCCAAAAACAAAACGCCGCGGAATTCTCCGCGGCGTTTTGTTTTGAGCGCTGCGCGCTTACCAATCAAGTTTGGAGATCTTGGTGCCAGCCAGCGACACACCAGCCATGAGGCCGCCATTGTTCATCACGAAACCGACAATAGGCTGCTGCGCCGTATTGGTATCGATACGGCCGTTCGCCCCTACATTGACGACTGCCACCGTCGCGTCGGCGCCAACGGTCCACCCGCTGCTGTTGCGGAACTTGTTCAACGCATCATCCGTCATGAACAGCAGCACCATGGCCTTCGATTGGGCACCGGCCTGGAAGCCGATCGAACCCGCCGTCGTGCTGTAGTAGCCGGCATTGGCGCCACCGACTCGCAACACGCCCTTGCCATGCTCGGCGCCCACGATGAAGCTGCCGCTCAGCACGTCAGGAAACACCAGCACGCCCTTGGCGCGCGCCACCAATTCCTTGGATTGCGGCGAAGCCTCGTAAAGCTTGGTCAACGTGGCGTTGGCCGCGCTATTCATCGACTCGCGTTTCTCTGAGGATGTCGCGGAAGATTTAGGACTAGTCGTGGTGCAGCCTGCGAACAGCAGACCCGCTACACCGATGGTCGCGGCCGCCAAGCCAACACGACGCAGGACAGGAAAAGTATCAAACATGGAACTCTCCTTTTTGTTGTCACCCGCTACCACTGTACCGGCCAAACCCGTCCGTACAAGGCACGCGATTGTGATAAACGAAACAAAACCTACCGGTTGCCGCTTCCCTTAACGCGGGCCCCGTTCAAGCATCATGCGCTTGCCAGACCCAATGCAGCGGCCGAAAACCGGCAACATTTGGTAGGGCAATTGCGGGGTCCGTGCCCTTATAGAATGCCATAACGGGGCTCGCCCGTGGCCTTGTCCACCGAAACTATCCCCGACAGCACCAGCTCGGCGTGGCGCCTGGCCACTGCCGCATCCGCGAACGTCACGAACCTGGGCAACGACCAGCGCTGCAAGCCATCGCCGTCGCCCGGGCGTCGGACCGTCACTTCGATGGCCAGCACGCCAGCGTCCAAGCTTACGATCTCACATCCCACTTGAAAGCCATCGATATGGCGCTGCGGCCCCGCGCTCATGCTTATCGCTCCTGAAACGGTTGTATCCGGCCGCAATATGCCAAAAATAGAAGCGCTTGAAAAGGAGTCCTTTCAACGGGTCATCGCGCACTAATCGGGATAGTGCGGGCGTATCTTGCAGAGGGTAAAAAACGCACGAAATCCGGCTTTTTTTCGTGCCCGGGCACATTTTTCCGGACCGGGGCAAACGACAGCCCGACGACCCTACTTCGGCGCCGGGTCTTCGCCCGCCGGCCGGATCCACTTCGACTCCCACAGGTCCTCGCCCCGCGCCAAGGCCGCGCCCAACGCTTTCCGGCAGCGCTGCGCGACTGCGGCCAGTAACGCGTTGCACACCGAAAACGCCGCCGTGTAGGAATCGAACGGTGACGCACTGGAACTGCGCGCGACCAGCACATGGTGGGCCGATGCGGCCGCGGGCGCCGACGCAGCGTCCGTGATCAGCACCACCTTGCCGCCGCGCTGCCTGAAGACCTTCACCGCATTCGCCGTGGCAACCGAATACCGCCTGAACGTGAACGCCAGCAGCACATCATCCGCGCCGATCCACAGCAATTGATCCTCCAGGAACATCGGCCCCGCCCCGCCCATCGGCCTGACCGCAGGCAGGCACAGATTCAGATAAAGCGCCACATGGCTGGCCAACGGCGCCGCCTGCCGCAAGCCCAGCACATGCACACGGGCTTTGCGCTGCGTCAGCAGGCGCACGGCCGCTTCGAACGCCCCGACATCGAGCGCGGCGAACGTCTCCTGCAGATTGTGCTGATCATGCAGCAACGCGTTGTGCAGGCAGGCCCGCGCCGACGTGTTGTCGCCACTGACCGCGTCCGCGCGTTCGCCCGGCGAAGCCAGGCGCGCCGTCACTTCCGACCGCGCCTCCATCTGCGCCTGCGCATAGCTCTCATAGCCCAGCTTGGCCAATAAGCGGACGACGGTGGACGCGCTGGTGCCCACGCGCTTGGCCAGGGCGGTCGCCGATTCCAGCAGGCTTTGCGGATAACGCGCCTGCATTTCTTCGACCAGCAGGCTTTCCGTCTTGCTGAGCTTCTTGGCGTAAGTGGCGATGCGTTGGTTCAGATTCATGATGGCGGCGATTCCACAATAGGCGGTACTAGGTGATAACCCCAAATTCCACAATATTCATTGCATCTTATATTTCTATCTGCAATGAATATTGCAAAATAGACCAATCCGACTTCGACCACAAGAGAGCGTCATGAAGCACCCCTTCGCTGCGCCGTCCCTGACGCGCCGCAGCCTCGTCCTTGCCGGGCTGGGCGCAGCCATCCTGCCCCTGGCCGCACGGGCCAACGCCTACCCTTCCCGCCCGGTTACCCTGGTCGTGCCGTTCCCCGCAGGCGGCTCCGTCGACCTGATCGGCCGCATCTATGCGGAAGCGCTGGGCAAGGCGCTTGGCACGACCGTCATCATCGAAAACCGCGACGGCGCGGGCGGCGCCATCGGCAGCCAGCGCGTGGCGCGTGCCAAACCCGACGGCTACACGCTGGTCGCCTCGTCGCAAAGCTCACATCTGGCCAACCCGCTGATGCGCAGTGATCTGGGTTACGACCCGATCAAGGATTTCACTTCGATTTCGCAGCTGTCACGCACGCCGAATGTGCTGGTCACGAATATCGACGTACCGGCCAAGACCCTGGCCGAATTCGTGGCCTTGCTGAAGTCCCGCCCCGACGAACTGCACTACGCGACGGCCGGCATCGGTAGCATGGGCCAGCTCAATGCGGAACTGTTCAAGAACACGCTGCAGGTGCAGGCCATGCATGTGCCGTACCGCGGCGGCGCGCCCTTGATCAACGCCCTGCTGTCCAATCAGGCGCAGTTTGCGCTGGATAACCTGGCGCCCTTCCTGCCGCACATTCAGGTCGGCAAGATGCGCGCCCTGGCCGTCGCCGCTCCCAAGCGCCTGGACGCCCTGCCCGACGTACCCACCTTCGCCGAATTGGGCTACCCGGTGCTGAACGCCATGTCGTGGATCGGCTTGGCCGCCCCGGCCGGCACGCCAGACGACATCATCCAGGCGCTGCTTGCGGCCGTGCGCGCCGCCGCCAGCCAGGACGGCATGCCGCAAGCGCTGGAGAAGGCCGGCGCCCTGCCGCCAGAAAACCAGACCCCACAACAGTTCACCACCATGATGACCGAACGCCTGGCGCTGTATAAAGACCTGATCGACCGCGCCGGCATCCGCCCCGAATAGGCCCCATCCCATGCAAAATCCCGCTTTCGAACCCGACACCGCTCCGCTTGAAGTCCTGCCCCGCGACCTCTCGGCCTACCGGGAGGGCAACACCGGCATCCCTTACGTGCACCGTTTCGAGTCCGGCGTGCCGGGCCCGCACGTGCTCATCAACGCCATCACCCACGGCAATGAGATCTGCGGCATGGTCGCCGCGACCCATCTATTGGACACTGGCGTGCGGCCGAAGATCGGCACGCTCACGGTCAGCTTCGCTCACGTTGAAGCGTATGAGGCGTTCGACATCGAGCAGCCCTACGAAAACCGCCAATTGGTGCACAACCTGAACCGCATTTGGTCGGCGGCCATGCTGGACGGCACAGAAGACAGCCCCGAATTGCGCCGCGCCCGCGAACTGCGCCCGGTACTGGATGCCGCCGATTTCGTCCTGGACATCCATTCGACCCGCGCGCCGGTGCAGCCCTTCTGGGTCTACAACGAGATGGATCGCAACACCGCGCTGGCCGCCGCCGTGGGCGCGCCGCTGGTGCATCTGGTCATGCCGCAGCACAAGTTTCCCGGCACCGGCGTCATGGGCTATGGCCATCACGGCGATCCGCTCTCCGACAGCGGCGGTTCGCTGGTGGTGGAATGCGGGCAGCACTTTGCCAAGTCCGCCGCCGACCTGGCTACCGATGTCACGATGCGGTTCCTGGCGCACACCGGCCTGATCGATGCCCCGGCCGGGGCGGTGCCGCCCCCGGCCCCGCAGCGATACCGCCTGCTGGAGGTCCACATGGTGAAGTCCGACGACTTCCGCTTCATGCGGCCGGTCATCGGCTTCGAGACCTTCGACAAAGACGAGTTGATCGCCATGAACGGCACCGAAGAGATCCGCTCGCCCTGCGACCAATGCACGATCTTCATGCCGACCCGCATGCCGATCGTCGGCCGCGAGGCCGTCTATCTAACCGTCGCGATCTAAACAGCAGCTTCGTGGCCCCTGGACAGATTCGGCACGTTCCCGTGCCGAATCTGTTTTACGAATCTGTTTTATCTAAAGGTCAGGAATCAGGCGCTTGCCCAGGCTGACCACCTCGTCCCGCTGAAACCCCAGCGATTCGTAAAACCCTTGCACCGCCACGTTGCCCGTGCGGATCAGCAGATTGATCTTCGGGCACCCCATTTCCAGCAGCTTTCGCTCCACCGCGCGCATCAGCGCGGTGGCGTAGCCGCGCCGCTGATGCACGGGCGAAACCGCCAGGTAGTTGATCCAACCGCGATGGCCGTCATAACCGCCCATCAAGGTGCCTACGATCACGCCTTGCACCGCACCCACCAGGAACAGATCGGACTGCACGGTTAGCTTGCGCGCGATGTCCTTCGCCGGATCGTTCCAGGGGCGCGTCAGGCCGCAATCGTGCCATAGCTGGACGATGGCGCACTCATCGGCGGGGTGGTAGGGCCGGATGGAAAGGTCTTGAGGGGTCATGCTTCGTTCCTTTGACAAGGGAGACGAAAGCCTGGCGATACGCCTCGCTAGCGGGAACGGCAAAGCCCAAACAAAAAGGCCACGAGGGGTATCGTGGCCTTCAGGATGAAGCGCCGAAAATTCGGCGCCTGAACGTGACTCGCCACTCAACGTAGACGTCGAGTGATTCGTCGGTTATCTGCCCGGCATGCCGGCGCGGAGTGCATTGCGTTCATGCAAAAGAGGATACACGAGCCCCTGCGCGGCAGGCAACACCGCCTAAGCCGTCAAGACGCCTCCGGCGCAGGCAACGTGCCTTCCATGACGATGACCGCTTGGCCCGCAACGCCCGCCCAGACGCCGTCGGGGCGGGGCTCGGCCTGCGCCAACAGCAAGCTGGCGCGGCCCATGTCCACGCCTTGCCCCACGCGTAGCTGCAACATCCCGTCGCCTCGCAGTGCCGCCCGCAACGCCGTCATCGCCGCCGTCGCGCTGCCCGTGGCGGGGTCTTCGGTCATGCGTCCGGTGAACATCCGGGCCTGGATGTCCGTCGGCGCGTGGCCGGCGTCGGCGGCCGTGTCCGTCGTGTAGGCATAGATGGATTTCGCGCCGTCCAGCGGGAACAACGCGGCATAGCCATCGGCGTCCGGCGCCGCGCGGCGCAGTGCATCGCGGCTGCACAACTGCACGACCAGAAAGATCAGCCCCACCGAAACCACCTGCGGCGCGTGCGCCGACGTATCGATGTCGGCCGGCTCCAATTTCAAGGCCCGAGCCACCGCGGCTACCGACGCTTCACTCGCGCGGGACAACGGCTGCGGCGCCAACAGTTCCACGCCCTCCACGCCCGTGGCGCCCGTCTTCAGCGAGATCCGCACCAAGCCCGCCGCCTCTTCGAAAACGAATGCGTCCGGCGCAGGACGTCCAGCAGTGATCATTTCGCGCGCCAGCACCACCGCGGTGCCCACATTGGGGTGCCCCGCGAAAGGCACCTCGCGGTCAGGCGTGAAGATGCGCACCCACGCGGTATGCGCCGGGTCTTTCGGCGGCAGCACGAAGCTGGTTTCCGAATAATTGAATTCACGCGCAATGCGCTGCATCTGCGCGGATTCCAGGCCGCGCGCGTCCAGCACAACCGCCAAGGGGTTGCCGCTATAGGGTTCGGTGGTAAAGACATCGGCGGTGACGTATCGGTAGCGCATGCAGGCTTCTCTTTGTGCGGAGGAAAGGACGCAGTATGCAAGGGCGCGGCCACCGCGCGACAGGCACAGAACGGCGGAACTTTCGCCATAACAGCACGGCGCGGCGTCCGGGTCGAGTAACCTGTCTGCCAAGGACGCATTCGCGCCCCAATGCACGCTTACCCGAAAGGAATGCACCATGGAAAACCCTTTTGGCGACTCCGACGAACCCTCCAGCGACCACCGGCAATATCTGGTCCTGATTTCGGCATCGAAAGACAACGCCTCGCTCGCACAAAAGCTGCTTGAAAACCTGAAGAAACACGTCGACGAGCGCGCCGCCCCGTTGTGGATCGACGCCAAGGGTATTGGCGTCTTGTTGACGACGGATCTGGTCGCCTCCGACATCTGGCGGGAAATGTTCCAGAAGGAACCCGGCCAGGACTACGGTGATACCCGCAATATGCTGGTGCTGGAAATCGGCCGCGATTGGGCCGCCCGCAGGGACGACAAGATCGAACACTGGCTGGCCAGCCACGTCGGCAATCCCCTGCCGCCCGCGCCGCGGCGGGCAGACAAGCGCCGTTAAATGAAACTCGTCAGCAGGCGTGAAACCGCGTCTGGCTGATCCAGGGTGGGCAGATGGGCCGTGCCCGTCACTCCCATCTGCGCCCGCCACATCCGGCGATCACAAACCGCCGCATGCAGGAAGATAACGGGATCGACCTTACCGACGCTCGCGGTACGCAATGGCGCACATCGTCGTGACCATCATCACCATTCCGAGACAGAGCAGGATGCCCAACAGGCCAAGTGCAATCGCGGCAACCGACATGTTGGATATCGCCTTCGACAGCAAGGCGCCCGTAAGCACCAAAAATACCGCCAGCAAGAACAGCACGCTCATCATGGGCCAAGCCGGTGTCTGCCCTTCCTGACGCGTCCGCCAAAAATCGTAGCGCCCCGATACGGCCGCCCGCGCAAGGCTCTGGAAAAACGTGCTGACCAGATACAGTACCGGCAACCAGATAGCCGCCAGCGCCAGGAACAGGCTTACGAAGAACACGCTATCGAGAACGCCGTCCAACGCAAAATAAAGAACCACGGGCACCCGGGCGGTGGCGTACATCAAAGCCGTGCCTATCGCGATAAGCAGCGCCAGCAGGCCAAGAGACATCCACTCGGGCTTGCCCAAGCGCCAGTCCGGGCTGTTCGCATGACCGCCGGGAACGACTTGCCGAAGCCAGGCGACCGACACGCGCGTCAATGCCAGCAAATTTATGCCGATAAACAGGAAAAATGCCGAAGACCCCAAGGACCGATGCGGCAACAGCAGCGCGACCGGAAGCGTCATGACAAACACGGCAAGCGCCCATGGCGTCGATTTCAATAGCCGGCCGCCTTGCTGCCGGAGCGTACTTGCGGTCAACGCGAAATAGCGGCTTGCCGGGAGGTTGCTCGACACGGGGATCCTTTGCACGATTGGTTTTGCTCTGATGCGCGGAAGTTATACCAGCACTTTGCCCTTTCGGCATGCCACCCAAACCGCGCGCGGCCAGACCGCCCTCCAATCCTTTCGTCTACTGGCTCCAGACCTGCTTACATCTTTATCAGTTTGGCATCTACGCCAAAAGGCTGGCCCGCCCTAGAATTGGATTGCTGTATTTCGGCTAATCCGCCAACCAGGAGCCATCCATGAGCGCCCTCACAACCAAAAGATTCATTACTGCTGCCATTTGCTGTGTGTTCCTGGGCGGCAATGCCCTGGCCGCTCCTCCCGAAGGAAAAGGCAAGTCCGACAATTCGGGTCAAGGCCAGGGGAATTCAAGCAACGGTAAAGGCTCGGGCAAGGGCAACGGCAACGGCAACGGCTCAAACAAGGGCAATAGCGGCAATAACGGCAATGGCGGTTCGTCAAAAGGCGGCGGAGGCGGTTCCGGTGACGTGAATGTCACGCTTCGCCACGCCGGCATCACGATCACCACCGCCAGAGGCTACGCCTCAGAATATGGGATGTCCGGCTACAGCTCGTTGCCGCCAGGGGTCCGCAAGAACCTGGCTCGCGGCAAGCCTCTGCCTCCGGGAATTGCAAAGAAGATGGTCCCCGGCCCGATGCTGGCTCGCCTGCCGGTTTATCCCGGCTATGAATGGAGAGTCGCCGGTTCGGATCTGATTCTCGTAGCGGTGGCTACCGCTATCGTCGCCGATGTGCTTTTCGACGTTTTTGACTGACGTAAAGCCCAAAACGAAAGGGCCGGATCCAATGTTTCAAAGGATCCGGCCCTGCCAATCTGCCATCAAGCTGCTTACGCTACGGCAAGCAGCTCAGCATAATTAGATCAATTTGATCATGGTCGCCTGAGGACCTTTCTGCCCTTGGCCGGCGACGAACGAAACGCGCTGATTCTCTTCAAGCGATTTGTGCCCGTCACCCTGAATTTCGGAGTAATGCGCGAAGAGGTCTTTACCACCCAGTTCCGGGGAAATAAAGCCGTAGCCCTTGTCGTTGTTGAACCACTTCACGATACCAGTTTCAATCTTCAATGTATGTCCTAGAGGTACAGGGAAAAAATATTCCCGGGGCCACTATGGGCGATTCGCCTCCATAAAGATATCGCTGTTTCGCAATAACACATCTTAGGGCCCTACCCAGCGATCATCGCTCATAGATGTACCCTGCGAAGGTCGATGCGCCACGGCTTCCGAAATACGAATACGAAAAACCAATGAGAAAGGCCGTTAGTGATTTCTCACTAACGGCCTTGGAACTTCTGGTCGGGACGGCGGGATTCGAACTCGCGACCCCTTGCACCCCATGCAAGTGCGCTACCAGGCTGCGCTACGCCCCGAAAGAAAAAGAGTATAGCAGAACAAAAATTTGTTTGCACGCATTGGTGCAAAAAAAGTGCTGAATACTCAAAAAAATTTGCGCTTCATGTTCGTCGCCTGCACAAGCGATGTACAAGGCGGCGCACGAAGCGCAACGTACTGCTTGCTGGCATCGCGCGCCGCTTCAAGCGCCACGCGCGATGCAGATACTACGTTCGATCAAACGATCTTGGACGACTGCGCCTTCACCGCTTAAGCGGCGGTGCCGACGGTGCTTGCACTTGCGTTGGCCGGTACGCTCGCCGCTGCGTTTGGCGGCAAGCCCAACGCATCGGCCAACATCGTCGAGACGTTGCCGAGCTCGTTACGCAAGGCCTGCATTTCAGCGCCCGACAAACGCACCGCGGCGTCCTGATCGTGCGGCATGTCGCGCGCGTCGCCAAGGCGATTGCGCGCGCCGCTGATCGTGAAGCCTTGCTCGTACAGCAAGGAGCGGATGCGCCGGATCAGCAGCACTTCGTGATGCTGATAGTAGCGGCGGTTGCCGCGGCGCTTCACGGGTTTAAGCTGCGTGAATTCCTGTTCCCAGTACCGCAAGACGTGGGGCTTGACGCCGCACAGCTCGCTGACTTCGCCGATGGTGAAGTAACGCTTGGCGGGAATGGGCGGTAAGGTAACGGTGGGTTCAGTACGTGTCATAAGCGAATTTTATGCCGCGCGGGCGCAGGAAGCCGATAACAATTACCGACAAAGCGTATCACTCCGCGGCGTCCGCGGCATCGGGCGCAGCAGGGGTCGCCTGCTCCACCACGCTCTTGAGTTTCTGACTCGCGTGGAACGTGACCACGCGGCGTGCGGCGATGGGAATGGTCTCGCCGGTTTTGGGATTGCGGCCAGGGCGCGGCGGCTTGTCGCGCACCTGGAAATTGCCAAAGCCCGAAAGCTTGACCGAATCTCCGCGAGCCAGGGCATCGCGGATTTCTTCGAAGAAGGTATCGACGATGTCCTTGGCTTCGCGCTTGTTCAGGCCGACACGCTCGAAGAGCAGTTCGGCAAGCTCAGCCTTGGTCAGAGTGCGCGGCTCGGCAGCAAGCATACTGTTCCCCATGGTTCAAGCACGCTGGCGCGCGCCGTGGGCACTGACCAATGCATCCTTGATGCGGGACAGGCAATCCGCCACACGGGCTTCGTCCAGAGTAACTTCAGTGTCCTGTAGCCAGAATCGGAAAGCAAGACTTTTCTCGGTGACGGGCTCGCTGCCGTGGGACTTCTCGCGCCACACGTCGAACACGCGCACATCCTGCACCACGGCCAATTGCGCATCCGCCTTGACGGCCGCGGCCACCGTGTCCAGCATCGACTGCGTGGACACCGGCGCATCGACCCACAATGCCAGATCGCGCACTACCACGGGTTGGCGCGACAGCTCGCGCACTTCGGGCAATTCGCCTTCGGACAAGGCATCAACGTTCAATTCGAAGACCACCGGCGCATGCGCCAGGTCGGCTTGCTGTGCCCAACGCGGGTGCAGTTCGCCGATCCAGCCGATCGCGCGGCCGTCCAGTTCGATGCGGGCGCTGCGGCCCGGATGCAACGCGGGATGCGCGGCGGCTTCGAAACGCAGGCGGCGGCCGCGTGCGCCGAACAGCGCTTCGACATCCATCTTCACGTCATAGAAGTCCACTTGGCGCGTCGCGACGCCCCACTGCTCTTCCACTGCCGGCCCCCAGGCCGCGCCAGACAAACGCATCGGCTGACTCACGCCCGCCACTTCCAGCGGGCCGTCTTGCACGGACGCGTCGCGCATGAACACGCGGCCCAATTCAAACAGGCGCACGCGCGACTGCTTGCGGTTGGCGTTGTGGCGGATGTTGGCGACAAGGCCGCCGATCAGGCTGGAACGCATGACCGACAGATGGCTGGCGATGGGGTTGACCAGGCGAACCGGCGTTTCGTTGCCGGCGTAGTCGCGTTCCCAATCCGCTTCGACGAAGCTGTAGTTCACGACTTCCTGGTAGTCCTGCGCGGCGGCCAGGCGGCGCAGCGCATGCGCGCCGCGATGCACTTCCGGCTGCGAGAACATCTTGGCGCGCGCCATCGGCGGCACATCGGGGATGCTCTCGAAACCGTAGATGCGGGCCACTTCCTCGATCAGGTCTTCTTCAATCTGAAGATCAAAACGGTACGACGGCGGGCTGACGATGAAGTCATCGCCTTCGACCGTGAAATCCAGGCCCAGGCTACCAAAGATCTTCGCGACCTGTTCCTGCGTGACGGGCACGCCCAGCACGCGGTGGCAACGCGCCAGGCGCATGCGCACGGGCGGACGGGCCGGCAGGTTGACGATCTGGTCGTCGATGGGACCGACTTGCCCCCCACAGATGTCGACGATCAGGCGGGTGATGAATTCCAGGTGCTCGGGGATGCTGGCGTAGTCCACGCCACGCTCGAAGCGATGGCTGGCTTCCGAGCTGAACTTATAGCGGCGCGCACGGCCCGCAATGGCTTGCGGCCACCAGAACGCGGCTTCCAGATAGATGTTTTGCGTGTCCAGCGTCACGGAAGTGGCTTCGCCGCCCATGATGCCGGCCAGGCTTTCCACCTGGTCGCCCGCCACGACCACGCCGACCTTCGGGTCGAGCGTGATGGTCTGGCCGTTCAGCAGTTCGAGCGTTTCGCCTTCATGCGCCCAGCGCACGCTGATGTCGCCGCCGATCTTATCCAGATCGAACACGTGCGACGGGCGGCCCAGTTCCAGCATGACGTAGTTGGAGATATCCACCAGCGCCGACAACGAGCGCTGGCCGGCGCGCTCCAGGCGCGTCTTCATCCAGCCGGGCGTTGCCGCACGGGCGTTCACGCCGCGAATCACGCGGCCGCCAAAACGGCCGCACAGATCAGGCGCTTCAATCTTGACGGGCAGGCGCTCGTCCAGCGTGACGGGCACGGCGACGGCGGTCGGCACGGACAGCGGCGCGCCTGTCAGGGCAGCCACTTCGCGCGCCACGCCCAGGATCGACAGGCAGTCGGCACGATTGGGCGTGAGCTTGAGCGTGAAGAGGGTGTCGTCCAGGTCCAGCGCTTCGCGGATGGATTCGCCAGGCGCCATGTTGGCGGGCAGTTCCAGCAAGCCGGCGTGGTCTTGCGACAGGCCGAGTTCGCGGGCCGAGCACAACATGCCCGACGATTGCACGCCGCGCATCTTGGCCACGCCGATCTTCATGCCGCCGGGCAGTTCCGCGCCCACGCGGGCCAGCGGCACTTTCAGGCCGGCGGCCGCGTTCGGCGCGCCGCATACGATTTGCAGACGCTCACCCGAGCCATCGTCCACTTGGCAGACGCGCAGCTTGTCGGCGTCGGGATGCGGAGCGATGTCGACGATGTGGCCCACCACCACGCCGGTAAAGGCGGGCGCGGCGCGCACGGTGTCTTCGACTTCCAGGCCGGCCATGGTGAGCCGGTGCGCGAGTTCATCGGTTGCGATCGGAGGGTTGACCAGCGTACGCAGCCAGGATTCGGGAAATTGCATGATCAGCCGTCTGTTATTCGTTGAACTGGCGCAAGAAGCGCAAATCGCCTTCGTAGAATTGGCGCAGATCGTTGACGCCGTAGCGCAACATCGTCAGGCGCTCAAGTCCGGAACCGAAGGCAAAGCCGATGTAGCGCTCGGGATCAAGGCCGAAATTACGCACCACTTCGGGGTGCACCTGGCCCGAGCCGGAGATCTCCAGCCAGCGACCGCGGTTGGGACCCGACGTGAACATCATGTCGATTTCGGCGGACGGTTCCGTGAACGGGAAGAACGACGGACGGAAGCGCACGACGAGGTCGTCGCTTTCAAAGAAGCAACGCAGAAAGTCGGTGTATACGCCTTTCAGATCAGCAAACGAGATGTCCTCGGCGATCCAGAGCCCTTCCACCTGATGGAACATGGGCGAATGCGTGGCGTCGCTATCGACGCGGTAGGTGCGCCCCGGCGCGATGACCTTGATGGGCGGCTTGTGCATGCGGGCGTAGCGCACCTGCATGGGGCTGGTGTGCGTGCGCAGCAGCAGCGGCAGCCCGTCGGCATCGTTCATGTCGACGTAGAACGTGTCCTGCATCGAACGCGCCGGATGGTCCAGCGGATTGTTCAACGCGGTGAAATTGGTCCAGTCGTTTTCCACTTCGGGGCCGTCGGCCACATCGAAGCCAATGGAACGGAAGATGGCTTCCACGCGTTCCCAGGTCCGGATGACCGGATGGATGCCGCCCGGCGCGCGGCCGCGTCCAGGCAACGTGACGTCAATGGTTTCAGAAGCCAGCCGGGCATCCAACTCCGCCTGCGCCAACGCGGCACGGCGAGCAGTCAGAAGCTCTTCGACTTGTTGCTTGGCCTGATTGATCCGGGCGCCCATTTCGCGCTTCTGCTCGGGATCGAGTTTGCCAAGGCCTTTCAGCAGCACCGTCAGTGCGCCTTCCTTACCCAGAAATCGAGCCTTTGCGTTCTCAAGCGCGGCGGCATCCGTAGCCGCGGCGAACCGTTCTTGCGCCTGGGAGACCAGGTCGTCAACCAATAGAGTCATGAAATCCAGCCTTCAAAACGCAAACGGGGCTATTACAGCCCCGTTTGCAGCGATGCGCGATGAGTTAAAGCGCGCGATCAGGCAGCCAAGGCAGCCTTGGCTTGCTGCACGATGGCGGCAAAGCCGGCCTTGTCGCGCACGGCCAGATCGGCCAGGACCTTACGGTCGAGTTCAATCGAAGCCTTCTTCAGACCAGCGATGAACACGCTGTAGCTAACGCCATGTTCGCGGACAGCAGCGTTGATACGCGTGATCCACAGAGCACGGAACGTGCGCTTCTTGTTACGACGGTCGCGGTAGGCGTATTGGCCAGCGCGCATGACTGCTTGCTTGGCAATACGGAACACATTACCGCGGCGACCACGGTAACCCTTGGCGGCGGCAATGACTTTTTTGTGACGTGCGCGGGCAGTTACGCCGCGTTTGACGCGAGGCATATTAGATCTCCCTTATCAAGCGAAAGGCATCATGGCCTTGACGGAGGCCACGTTGGATTCATGAACCGCTGCCGAGCCACGCAGTTGACGCTTGGCCTTGGTGGTCTTCTTGGTCAGAATGTGGCGCTTGAACGCCTGACCACGCTTGATGGAGCCGCTGCCGCGAACCTTAAAGCGCTTGGAGGCGCTTTTCTTGGTTTTCATCTTGGGCATGATGATTCCCTAAACTAAACTCATTGTTGATTTGACATGACGCGAGGTGTTTGGCGTTGCTGGCCGAAAGCCCTAGGGCTAGCACCGATGCGACGGCAAAACTTGTAAACCTGTTGCCACTTCTTGGGGGTACTTCGGGGCACTGCTGGGTTATTTCCCACTGGGTCATTTCCCACGGGTTATTTCCCTCTGCCATGGCATTGCTGCCACGCACAGTCTCCCCCAGGTCCTGGCAAAAAAATGGCCGAGATCCGGGAAAGCCTTTGATTATATGGTGATTTCCTGGTCGTTGTCGAGTCGGGCGCGGCAAAAGGCCAAGCGGACCGGGCCGGGAACGCCTGCGGCCCATCATACGCCCGGGCGCCGGTACTGCACCGCCTGCGCCACGTGTCCGGCAGCCAGTACATCGGCCCCATCAAGATCGGCGATTGTCCGCGCCACCCGCAACGCCCGGTGCAACGCACGCCCAGAGCCCGCCATGCGGCGCATGGCCTGGAACAGCAGGGCCTGGGCCTCGTTGTCCATGACGCAATGCTGGTCCAGTTCTGCCCCCATCAATGCCGCGTTCAGTTTGCCCTGACGGGCTTGCTGGCGGTCCCGGCAGCGCATCACCCGCTCTTGGACGGGGCCGGACGCCTCACCCGGCGGGCCGCCCATGGACTCGGGGTCGGATGGCGGCAGCGCCACATGCAGGTCGATGCGATCCAGCAACGGCCCCGATATCTTGCCGACATAGCGCGTTACCTGGTCGGGCGAGCAAAGGCAGGCCCTGGCCGGATGGCCGCGCCAGCCGCAAGGGCAAGGATTCATGGCGGCGACCAATTGAAAGCGCGCCGGGAACTGGGCGGCATGCAAGGCACGGGCGATCACCACCCTGCCCGCCTCAAGCGGTTCGCGCAGCGCTTCCAGCGCGCGCCGGCTGAATTCCGGGAGTTCATCCAGGAACAGCACGCCATGGTGCGCCAGGCTGATTTCGCCCGGACGCGGACGGCTGCCGCCGCCGACCAGCGCCGCGACAGTAGCCGAATGATGCGGCGACCGGAACGGAGGATGACCCATCAGCGCCTCGGGCATTCCCGCCAGCGCGGCTACCGCGGCCGCTTCCAGGGCCTGGCTACGCTGCAAGGGCGGCAACAAGCCCGGAAGGCGGGATGCCAGCATGCTCTTGCCCGCGCCAGGCGGCCCGATCATCAGCAGGCTATGGCCGCCGGCCGCGGCCACTTCCAGCGCACGCCGCGCGCCGGGCTGCCCCCGCACGTCCGACAGGCAAGGCGCAGGCGGCGGCGCAGGCCACGCCTTGGGCACCGCGTTCGGCAACCGGCACGCCCCCGTGACGTGCGCGGCCACGTCTGCCAAGCTACGCGCCGACAACACGCTAAGCCCCGGCACCCAAGCCGCCTGCTCCGCGCTGCCCGCCGGCAGGATCAGCGTGGCATCGGGCGCCTCGCGGGCCACGCTCAACGCAATCACCAACGGGGCGGCCACAGGCACCAGCGCACCGGTCAAGGACAATTCGCCTGCCAGAACCAAGCCGGCCAGCGTAGGGTCGGCCACCGGCACATCCGGCCCATTGCCGTCGGCAGGCGCGGCCAATTGGCCGGAGGCCAATAGCAACCCCAGCGCGATGGGCAAATCGAACCGGCCGGATTCCTTGGGAATATCGGCGGGCGACAGGTTCACCGTGATACGCCCGGGCGGAAACCCGAAGCCGCTATTGAGAATGGCCGCGCGCACGCGTTCCCGGCTTTCGCGCACCTCCGTGTCGGGTAACCCCACGACATTGAAACTGGGCAGTCCGGGACCCAGATGGGTTTCAACCCGGACCGCGTGCGCATGCAGCCCACTAAGCGCACGGCTGGCAAGAACGGCAAGCGTCAAGACGCTCTCCCGAAGGGAACAAGAGCATCAGTATCCGCAATTACAACGCGCCCGCAGGCGGGAGCGTGACAAAAACAACCGGCATCCAAGGCGCTGTGACGATCATTCCGTTGCCGATCGCGGCACATGAGACGACCAAAAAAGACGGCCAAAAAAACGACCGCTCTGGGCGGTCGTCGTCGTGCCAGCGCGGGCTACGCCAGCCTACTTGTCCAATGCCGACAAGCGCTCTTCCAACTGCTGCACCTGCGCCGCCAATTGATCCACGCGCGCACGGGTGCGCGCCAGGAGGTCGGCCTGCACGTCGAATTCCTCGCGCGTGACCAGATCCATCTTGGTGAAGGCCTGGGCCATCATCGCGCGCACGTTCTTTTCAACGTCCGCCGCGGGGCTGCGGGCGATCAGGTCGGAAATATTCTTCTGGATGTCTTCCATCCATTGGGTGCGGTTATTCATAGCGGCCTCTCGGTGTTCTTGATGCCTCGAGTGTAGTGCTTCGAGCCCCGCGCTGCAGGACGAATGGGCAAAAAAGAGGGCGGGCCGCATGCGGTGACCGCCCATCAAAGCACAGGAGAAAACCGGGCTGCCATGGCGGCAACC
The DNA here is from genome assembly GCF_049060505.1 of Achromobacter marplatensis. Classification (GTDB taxonomy): domain Bacteria; phylum Pseudomonadota; class Gammaproteobacteria; order Burkholderiales; family Burkholderiaceae_B; genus Achromobacter; species Achromobacter marplatensis_A. Next base: position 51,673 of record NZ_JBMGRB010000008.1, on the reverse strand, counting down.
CCCTACCAACATCGTTACGGGCAGCCCATCTGGGTTGCCGACTGCGCGAACAGGTCCGACGATTGCTTACACTGCGCGGCCAATTGCGTCTTGTCCGGAATCGCGGCCCACTGCGACTTGGCCGATTCGAGCTGCTGCTTGATGCTGGCAGCCGCCGGGTTGCTGCTGCCCAGCTTGTCCATGCAAGCGTTGACCTTGGCCAGATATGCCTCGCACTCGGCCGGGACGGAAGCCGAGGAGCCCGTCGCCGGCGGCGTCGTCGCAGCCGGCGCGGGCGTCGTCGGCGCGGACGCCGGCGGGGTAGCGGCCGGCGCGGGCGCCGTGGAAGCGGCAGGCGGGGCAGCCTTTTCGTCGCTCTTGTTGCAGCCCGCCAGCACGCCGACCGATGCGGCCAGCACCAAAATGCCGATCATCTTGCGTTGAATCTTCATGGTGTCCTCTTTCCGTTCTTGCTTCTTATTTGGGCGGGCCGCCACACCGGTAACGTCTCTCCAGCAGCCCGATTCGCCTGGCTCTTTTAAATAAGCCATGGGCTGTTGTTGATTCTTCTTCAGTGCCCCCTCGGCAACAAGCGTATCCGTGTAAACCCCGGTATCAAGCGCATCCCCATTTTTTGGCGGTCTGACCCCAACCGGCGGGCGGCTGAATCGACCCTCGGTTTGGTGGACATCCACGGCCTGTAACGCTGTGCGGCCTGCCGTGACGGAGCAGAAAGCGTGCATAGCCGCTTCACCATCCACTACAAACCGCAACAACCCCAGCATCAACTGGCTACAAATGGCGGCGTTGAAACATATTTCGTTTCAACTCCCGGATTCCCCACATTACGCACCAAATTGAGGCTGGGACGTGGTGCATGAAGCACCACACTGGTGCAAACAGGCACAACTCAAGCGCCTGCGCCCCGCTCCGTCGGGTCCAACTCACATGGCACGGAATTTGCTTGATAGTCGAGGCCAACGTGCAACCATGAGAGGAAATGCCATGAAACTCATCATCGCCATCATCAAGCCCTTCAAGCTCGACGAAGTGCGGGTGGCTCTATCCGGAATCGGGGTCCAAGGTCTGACCGTTACCGAAGTAAAGGGATTTGGACGCCAGAAGGGTCACACCGAGCTGTATCGCGGCGCGGAATACGCCGTCGACTTTTTGCCCAAACTGCGGGTTGAAGCCGCGGTGCCCGACCACCTTGTCGATCAGGTCATCGAAGCGATCGAACAAGCCGCCCGTACCGGAAAGATCGGCGACGGCAAGATCTTCGCCGCCCCGCTGGAACAAGTGATCCGCATCCGAACGGGTGAAGCTGGCGAAGCTGCGCTGTAAATAAATAAAGAAAGACTCATTGGAGCCTGAAAATGGATAAAGCAGATATCTCCTGGTTGCTCGTCTCTACCCTGCTTGTATTGATGATGGCCGTACCCGGTCTGGCGATGTTCTATGGCGGCCTGGTACGCAGCAAGAACGTGCTTTCTGTGTTGTTGCAAGTGCTGTGCACGTTCGTGCTGGGCCTGGTGCTCTGGTTCATCTACGGCTATTCCCTTGCGTTCACCGAGGGCAACGCCTTCTTCGGCGGCCTGTCGCGCGCCTTCTTCTCTGGCATGTTCACCCCGGCTGACGGCAAGTACGCCATGTCGAACACGCTGACCGAGCTGCTGTTCGCGTCATTCCAAGCCACGTTCGCCGGCATTACCTGCGCGCTGATCGTTGGCAGTTTCGCCGAACGCGCCCGTTTCTCGGCGGTGCTGGTGTTCACGGTCATCTGGTTCACGTTCGCCTACGTGCCGATCGCCCACATGGTGTGGTTCGCGTCCGAAACGGCGCCGGGCCTGCTCAATGCCAAGGGCGCGCTGGACTTTGCCGGCGGCACCGTGGTTCACATCAACGCTGGCGTAGCCGGCCTCGTGGGTGCTTATGTAGTCGGCAAGCGCGTAGGCTACGGCCGCGAAGCCATGCAGCCGCACAACCTGCCGATGACCTTCGTGGGCGCCGCCCTGCTGTGGGTGGGCTGGTTCGGCTTCAACGCGGGTTCGGCCCTGGCCGCCAACGAAAACGCCACCCTGGCCTTCTTCAACACGATGATCGCGACTGCTGGCGCCGTCCTGGCCTGGCTGTTCACGGAATGGGCCATCAAGGGCAAGCCCTCGATGCTGGGTGCCGCTTCCGGCGCGATTGCCGGCCTGGTGGGCATCACCCCCGCCGCCGGCCTGGTTGGCCCGGTGGGCGCACTGATCATCGGCGTGGTTGCCGGTATCGTCTGCGTCTGGGGCGTGAATGGCCTGAAGCGCCTGCTGCGTGCCGATGATGCACTGGACGTGTTCGGCATCCACGGCGTGGGCGGTATCGTCGGCGCCCTGCTGACGGGGGTGTTCAATGCACAAGTCCTCGGTGGCCCCGGCCTGGCCGAGCCTGGCATGATCGCCCACCAACTGTGGGTCCAGCTGGAAGGCGTGCTGCTGACCATCGTCTGGTCCGGCGTGGTGGCGTGGATTGCCTACAAGATCGCCAATGCCCTGTGCGGCATGCGTGTGCCCGAAGACCAGGAGCGCGAAGGCCTGGACGTCACGAGCCACGGCGAATCGGCGTACCACAGCTGATCACAGCAATCGGGTTGTGAAGGACAAAAAAGCCCGGACCGCAAGGTCCGGGCTTTTTCTATTTCGCTGCTTGACGGCGCCGAAGCGCAACGCTGGTTCAGGTCGGATCCAGGGCGTCCAGATCCACCGGCAAGGCGCGGTTCAGTGCGGTGGCCACCTTGATCCGCAACGCGTTGGAATGCGCGCGGCGCACCTCGCGCTTCACGTCCAGCAACTGTTGCGGGTGCATCGAGAACTCGGTCAGGCCCAGGCCCAGCAGCAGCCGGGTCATGCGGGAATCGCCTGCCATTTCGCCGCAGACCGCCACCGGCTTGCCCGCACGTTCGCCTGCATTGATGGTGTTGGCTATCAGGCGCAGCACGGCGGGATGCAGGGGATCGTAAAGCGTCGCCACGTCGTGGTCGCCGCGGTCGATCGCCAGGGTGTACTGGATCAGGTCGTTGGTGCCGATGGACAGAAAGTCCAGCGCCTGGACGAAGGGTTCGATCGCGATGGCGATAGCGGGCACCTCGACCATGGCGCCGACTTCCATATGCGGCGCATACGCCTGCCCGCGGGCATCAAGCTCGCGGCGGGCGGATTCGATGGCCGCCTTGGTCGCCACCACTTCGTGCATGTGAGCGATCATCGGGATCAGCAAACGCACCGGCCCATGGGCCGAAGCCCGTAGGATGGCGCGCAACTGCGTCGCGAACATTTCCGGACGCGCCAGGCAGTAGCGGATTGCGCGCTGGCCCAGCGCAGGATTGGTGGCCACGGTGGCCTCGCCGTCCAGCGTCTTGTCCGACCCGATGTCCAGTGTGCGAATGGTGACGGGCCGGCCGGCCATGACCCGCACGACGGACGAATAAGCTTCGTACTGCTCTTCTTCGCTGGGCAGGTCCGGACGCCCCATGAACAGGAATTCGCTGCGGAACAGACCAATGCCGTCCGCTCCCGAGGCCAGCGCCAGCGCAGCCTCGTCGGGCAGCTCGATATTCGCGTGAAGCACCACATCGATGCCGTCCAGCGTAACCGAGGGCTCGTCGCGCAACAGGCCGAGTTCGGCCCGTTCGTCGGCGTAGGCGGCCTGCCGGCGGCGATACTCTTGAAGGATGCGGTCAGACGGATTGACGACCACGGCGCCCGCGGCGCCATCAATGATCAACATGTCGCCGTCGCGGACCAGCTCGCGCACGTTGCCCATGGCCACCACGGCAGGCACGCCCATGCTGCGCGCGACGATTGCCGTATGCGAGGTCGGGCCCCCCAGGTCGGTCACGAACGCCGCGAAGCGGCCGCCACGCAGGCGCAGCATGTCGGCCGGCGAGATATCGTGCGCCACCACCACCAACGCATCGTCGCCGCCCATGTGAGACATGTCGGGCAAGATGGCGGACGTGCCGGCCAGCACATGCAGCACCCGCTCGATGACTTGGCGGACATCGGCCCCGCGTTCACGCAGGTATTCGTCCTCCATGGCGTCGAACTGCTGCCCCAAAATCTGGCCTTGCGTGGTCAACGCCCATTCGGCGTTGTAATGGCGCTCGGCGATCAGGGCCAGTGTCTGCTCGGCCAGCAACGGATCGCCCAGCAGCAAACTGTGCACGTTCAGCATGGCGCCCAGCTCGCGCGGCGCATCCGCCGGCAAGGTGTCGGCCAATTGCCGAAGCTCGTGCTGCGCGGAGTCCAGGGCGTCGGTCAGGCGGGCACTTTCCGAGGGCACGTCTTCCGGAGATATCCGGTAGTGCGCCACTTCAAGCGCGGCGGCGCCCATGACGACCGCCCGCCCGATGGCGTATCCCTTGGCAACCCCCTTGCCGTAAAGACAAACGACGGGGCTGGCAGCGCCAGATCCGTCGTAAGCGGGGTCCCGGGTCGAGGACGAACCGGCCCGGGCAACGCTCAGGCCGGCGGAATCAGGGGGGGGTCTATTCCTGCTCACCGAATTTGCTGTCGAACAGAGTTTCGATTTCGGAAAGGGCTTGTTCGGCGTCGCCGCCCGAAGCCTCCAGCTTGACCGTCACGCCCAGCCCGGCCGCCAGCATCATGACGCCCATGATGCTCTTGGCGTTCACGCGCTGGGCGCCGCGCGAGATGAAGATCTCGCTTGAGAACTTGCTGGCAAGCTGCGTCAGCTTGGCGGCCGCGCGCGCATGCAAACCCAATTTATTGCTGATGACGATGTCTGTAGTAGGCATAGGGAATATTATGACCGCGGATGAACGCCGCAGTGTTGATCACAGCAAAACGCCAAACCGCAAACTGCTTTTCGGCTTGAATTGCCAGCCGACATAATAGGGCAAATTCCTGCCCGTCAGTCTACACGCAAGACACCCTGCACCCCGCCGGCCAAGGCCTTCTCGCGGGTTTCCGCCAACGGCAAGTTGCGGTAGGTCAGCGCCCGCAGCAGCATCGGGGTATTCAGGCCCGCCAGCACGCAGCACTGGATGCCTTGCGCCTGGGCGTCGGCCACCGCCCGCTTGGAGATATTGGCGGGCGTGGCGCCGATCAGGTCCGTCAGCACCAGCACGCCGGCGCCGTGGTCTTGCCCAAGGATGTCTTTCAAGACATCAGGCGCCAGGTCATCCGGCCGATCTTCGGGCTGGATATCGTGAATGGCCAGCATGCCGTCAAGGTTGCCCATGACGTGGCTGGCGCATTCGCGCATCGCCGCGCCCAAAGGCGCGTGCACGACGATAACAATACCCGTGGTCATGACGGATTCCAGAGAGATCAGGCCGCCCGGGCAGTGATCGCCACGGCGCTTTCAAGCGCCTGGACGAACATGCCCGCGACATCGAAACCGGTCTGTTCGGCAATCTCTACGAAACAGGTGGGGCTGGTGACGTTGACTTCGGTGACATAGTCGCCAATGACGTCCAGGCCGACCAACAGCAGCCCGCGCGCGGCAAGCTTGGGGGCCACGGCTTCGGCGATTTCGCGGTCACGCGCGGACAGTTCCTGTGCGACGCCACGGCCGCCCGCGGCCAGGTTGCCTCGCGTTTCACCGGCCAGCGGGATGCGGGCCAGCGAGTACGGCACGGGCACGCCGCCGATCAGAAGGATGCGCTTGTCGCCCTTGACGATGTCGGGGATGTAGCGCTGGGCCATGATGGTGCGCGCGCCGTTATCGGTGAGCGTTTCCAGAATGGCGTTCAGGTTGGGATCCTTGGGCTGCAGGCGGAATACGCCCGTGCCGCCCATGCCATCCAGCGGCTTCACGATCACGTCGTGGTGCGTGTCGTGGAACGCCTTCAACCGGGCCATGTTGCGGGTCACCAGCGTGGGCGCGGTGAATTCGCTGATCTCGGTGATGGCGAGCTTTTCGGGATGGTTGCGGATCGCCGCACCGCTGTTGAAGACGCGGGCGCCCTGTGCTTCGGCGTATTCGAGCAGGTGCGTGGAATACACGTATTCCATGTCGAAAGGCGGGTCTTTGCGCATGACCACCGCGCCGAAATCCGCCAAAGGCAGATCCTGGGCAGCGGATTCGGTCCACCAGTCGTGGCCGTGCAAGTCGGCGTTCGCCGTAAGCTCGATCGGCGTGGTGACGGCTTTGACGACGCCTGCCTCGATATAAAGGTCGCCCTGCATGGCCACGCTAAGCGTATGGCCGCGCGCCACCAGGGCACGCATCATGGCGACCGAACTGTCCTTGTACGCCTTCAGCAGCGGCAAGGGATCCAAAACGAACAAAACATGCATCGCGACACCCCGAACGTAGGCCGCCTTCCCGGGGGGAAGGCGGCTTTTTTACATCGTAGCGCAGAGCCGCCCAATAAGCGAACCCGCCGGTCACAGGACGGACGGCGGGTCGGAAGCGTAGCGGCCTAGCCTGGAAGAGAAGGCTGCGGCTGGAACTCAGGCAGCAGATTCAGGCTTGCCCGCTGCGGGCACGGCCTTTTTCTTCGGTGCCAGCACCATGACCATCTGACGGCCTTCGAGCTTCGGCATGGCTTCGACCTGGGCAAGTTCCAGCAGATCGTCGCGCACACGTTCAAGCACCCGCATACCGAGTTCCTGGTGAGCCATTTCGCGACCACGGAATCGCAGCGTCACCTTGGCCTTGTCACCCTCTTCGAGGAAGCGGCGCAAGTTGCGCAGCTTGACCTGGTAGTCGCCCTCGTCGGTGGCCGGACGGAATTTGACTTCCTTGACCTGAATGACCTTCTGCTTGGAACGAGCTTCGGCTTGGCGCTTCTGCTCTTGGTACTTGAACTTACCGTAGTCCATCAAACGGCAGACCGGCGGCTCGGCGTTCGGCGCGATTTCCACCAGATCCACGTCGCTTTGCTCGGAAAGACGGAACGCATCGGCGATCTTGACGATGCCCAGCTGTTCTCCTTCCAGACCTATCAGGCGCACCTCGGGGACGCGGATTTCACCGTTGATGCGATTGGCTTTTTCAGTGGCGATGTTGAAAGCTCCTAGAAATGTTAAGCAGCACTGCTATCAGGTTGATTGACGTCGCGACGGGTGGACACATCCTCGGACAATCGCGCGACGAACTCGTCGTATGCGATGGCGCCAAGGTCCAGTCCGCCCAGACCGCGTACGGCTACGGTGCCGTTTTGCTTCTCCTTGTCGCCGACGACAAGAATGTACGGCACCTTTTGCAGGCTGTGCTCCCGAATTTTACGAGTGATTTTTTCACCACGCAAATCGGACTCTACTCTAAAGCCTTGTTTTTTCAGGCTTTGTGTGATTTCAGCCGCATAATCGGCCGAAGGTTCGGAAATGCAGCATACGACAGCCTGCACCGGAGCCAGCCAGGGAGGCATCGCGCCGGCATGGTTTTCGATCAGCATGCCGATAAAACGCTCGAGCGAACCCAGGATGGCACGGTGCAACATGACCGGCGGACGGCGCTGGTCATTCTGGTCCACGTATTCGGCGCCGAGACGCACGGGCATGGAGAAGTCGACCTGGATGGTACCGCATTGCCAGTGACGGCCGATGGCGTCCTTCAGGGTGTATTCCACCTTCGGGCCGTAAAACGCCCCTTCCCCGGGCGAAATCTCGAATTCGCAGCCCGTGCGGCGCAGGCTTTCCATCAACGCCTGTTCGGCCGTATCCCAGACTTCGTCCGAGCCGATGCGCTTTTCAGGACGCGTGGCGACCTTGTACAGCACTTCGGTGAAGCCGAAGTCGCGGTAGACCTTCTGCAGCAGGGCCGTGAAGTCGGCGCATTCGTCTTGAAGCTGTTCTTCGGTACAGAAAATGTGGCCATCGTCCTGCGTGAAGCCGCGCACGCGCATCATGCCGTGCAGCGAACCCGAGGGTTCGTTGCGGTGGCACTGGCCGAATTCGCCATAGCGCAAAGGCAACTCGCGGTAGGAATGCAGGCCGGAATTGAAGATCTGCACGTGGCCCGGGCAGTTCATCGGCTTCAGGCCATAGACGCGGTTTTCGGACTCGGTCGTGAACATGTTTTCACGATAATTGTCCCAGTGGCCCGTCTTCTTCCATAGCGACAAGTCCAGGATCTGCGGTGCTTTGACTTCCTGGTAGCCGTTGTTGTTGTACACGGCGCGCATGTATTGCTCGACCTGCTGCCACAGGGCCCAGCCCTTCGGGTGCCAGAAGATCAGGCCCGGCGCTTCGTCCTGGAAGTGGAACAGGTCGAGTTCGCGGCCAATCTTGCGATGGTCGCGGCGTTCGGCCTCTTCCAGCATGTGCAGGTAGGCTTCCTGGTCTTCCTTGGTCGCCCAGGCGGTGCCGTAGATGCGTTGAAGCATCTCGTTCTTGCTGTCGCCGCGCCAGTAGGCGCCCGCCACCTTCATCAGCTTGAAGACCTTCAGCTTGCCCGTGGACGGCACGTGAGGGCCGCGGCACAGGTCGAGGAAATCGCCTTCGCGGTACAGGCTGAGCGGCTCGTTCGAGGGAATCGAAGCGATGATCTCGGCCTTGTAAGTCTCGCCGATGCCCTTGAAGAATTCGACCGCGTCGTCGCGCGACCATTCTTCGCGCGTGACGATTTCGTCCTTCTTGGCCAATTCGGCCATCTTCTTTTCGATGGCGGCCAAGTCTTCCGGCGTGAACGGGCGCTTGTACGAGAAATCGTAGTAGAAGCCGTTGTCGATCACGGGGCCGATGGTGACCTGGGCGTCAGGAAACAAGGACTTGACGGCGTAGGCCAGCAAGTGGGCCGTGGAGTGGCGGATCAGGTCGAGGCCGTCGGCGTCCTTGGCGGTCACGATCGCCAGGCGCGCGTCGCCTTCGATGCGGAAGCTGGTGTCGACCAGCTTGGATTCCGCGCCTTCGACCGTCACGCGGCCGCCCAAGGCGGCCTTGGCCAGGCCCGTACCGATCGATTGCGCCACTTCGGCGACCGTTACCGGTCCCGGATATTGGCGCTGCGAACCATCGGGCAATGTGATCTGTACCATCGGGAGTGCTTCCTGGGGTTCTTGGAACTGGAAAAAACGAAAATCGGAAACGAAAAACGCGGCCTGAGAGCCGCGTTCTATTGGTTGTCTTGCTGAGTCCTACCGCTGACCTGACACGGTGAAACCCGACGCACGAAAAACTAACGCGACATAGGGCGAAAGTTCCGGGTCGTAGTTCGTGCCAGCGGGAAAAACATGGTTCTAAGCCTGTTGGTACGCGCCCGAGGCGGCGCGAAGCAAAATGGCGCAATCGGGATCAACGGATCAATTGCGTTTATCGTTGCCGATTGTAGCACCATTCGCGCGCTTTCCGTCGCGTAAACGAGACAACCGATGCCGTCACGCCAGGTTGCGGCTGCCCGCGATGGCGGCCAGCGCGTGCCGCACGCCGTCCTGCCACGGCGGCGCGTGGATTCCGAATTGCCGCTCGAGCAGACCGGTGTCCAGACAAGAGTTCAAGGGCCTGCGCGCCGTGGAGGGGTATTGGCGGGACGGGACAGGCCGGATGTCGGCCGCCGTCAGGGTGATGGGCAACCCCGCGATCCGCGCCTGCTCTGCCACATAGCGGGCGTATTCGTGCCAGGAGGCATGGCCCGCGGCCGCGAGGTGATACAGGCCGAACGGAAATGCGTCACCGCCGCGCAGGTAGCGGGCCACCGCCAGCGCCGTCACGTCGGCGACATAGGCGGCGCCAGTCGGCGCGCCCCGCTGGTCGCTGACCACGCGCAACGGCTCGGGCTGTCGCAACGCCATCAGCATGGATCTGAGGAAGCTGTTGCCGAAAACGCCATAAATCCACGATGTGCGGAACACGAGGTGGGCGGGGTTCATGACCTGGACGGCACGCTCGCCCGCCAGCTTGCTCCGCCCATAGGCGTTCAGCGGCGCAGGCTCGTCGGTTTCGGTGTAAGGATCCGGTTTGGCGCCATCAAACACGTAATCGGACGAGTAATGGACAATCAGCGCGCCCCGGCTTGCCGCCAGGGCGGCAAGTTCGCCCGCGGCCTCGCCGTTGATCCGCATGGCCCTCACCACGTCTTCTTCGGCCCGCTCGACCGACGTCAGCGCGGCGGCATTGACGATGACGTCGGGTTTTTCACGGCGGACCAAACGCGCCAACTGCAAGGGGTAGGTCAGGTCGCACTCGCTTTTGCCCACCGCCGCCACGTCGCCCAGCGGCGCAAGGCTGCGCCTGAGCTCAAAACCCAATTGACCGTCTCGACCTAACACCAGGATCTTCTTCAACATGCTCACGCTCTATATCAGGCCAAGGGTGCAACAGTCTGATTTTGGCGCTTTTCCCGTCCGCACAACCGAACGAAAACGTAATCTGCCTTCGCAAATTTCAGACAACCGCGACGCATGCTTCGGATTTCGCCCTGAACCGGATGAAACCGCAACCGGCGTTCCTTTTTACCGGCCTATGGGGCACCGATGAAATCTGTTTCAACGCCTGTGACCGTGGCGTCATTCTTTTCGTCTCCGCCTCGCGGCGGCGACAGCGATGACCGCCCGGGCGCACGCCGGCACCTGCTGCTGTCGCGCCCTCCCCCCACCATTCGAGTCGCCGTTCTGGACGACCACCCCGTCGTGGCGTTAGGTGTCGCCGCTTATCTGGAAAGCCGCCCGGGCTTCCGGGTCGTGCATCGGGAAACATCGGCGCGCTCTCTGTTGGAAAAACTCAGCCATGCGCCCTGTGATGTGGCCCTAATAGATTTCTACCTGCCCCAAGAGCCCTGGGACGGTGTCAATTACCTGCGCCGCCTGCGCCGCTACCACCCCAATATGGCGATCATCACCTTTTCGGCCGGCAACCTCTATGAAACGCAGTATGCCGCGTTCCGGGCGGGATCCAACGGCTACCTGGCCAAACAATGGGGAATGATCTTGCTGCCGGATATGATCCGCGGCGTGCTGAACGGCAAGGATCCCTTCCTGTCGGTCGTGGAAGGCAAGGTCCGCCCCGTGCAACCCACGCACCCGCAAGCGCTCCTGACCACGTCGGAAGTGGAGATCCTTCGACATATCAGCCAGGGGTTATCCGTGACGCAGATTGCGGTACGGCTCATGCGCAGCAAAAAGACGGTCAGCACGCACAAGCGCCGCGCCATGCGCAAGCTGCAACTGGCCGACGACCTGTCGCTGGCGCTGTACCTGCGCGAGAAGTTCGCCGAATGAAGCGAAAGGCGCCGCGGCGCCTTCGCCCGCCGATCAGATAATTCGGGAGTAGCTGGCGCCGGTGCTCACCGTGCGCAGATAGCCGTCGAAGGCCATGGCAACGGCGCGCACGAAGTACCAGCCCAAGCCGGTGACCTGGACCTCCCCCGCGCGCAAATTCACAAGGCCCAATTCGGCCAGGTTCGCCATTTGCAGTAATTCTGGGCTGAAATAGTCGCCGAAGCGCAGGCCATGGCGCGCCTCGATACGCGCGAATTCCACGCGGCCCTGGCACATGAGGTCCATGATGACCTCGCGTCGCGCCAGATCGTCGGCATTAAGCGCCAAACCGCGCTCGACGGCGAAATGGTCCGACTCAATAGCGGCGTAGTACGCGTCCAGGACTTTGGCGTTCTGGCTGTAGGTATTGCCGATGCGGCCGATGGCGGATACGCCCAGCGCGACCAGATCGCGATCAGGCTGCGTGCTGTAGCCCTGGAAATTCCGGTGCAGTTCGCCCCGCTGCTTGGCGATGGCGAGCGCGTCGGTGTTTAGCGCGAAATGGTCCATCCCGATGTAGGTGTAGCCCTGCTGCAGGAAACCGTCGATGGCCGAACTAAGCAGCCCGACGCGCGTGGCGCGGTCGGGCAGGTCCGCGTCGTTGATGCGGCGCTGCGGCTTGAAACGTTCCGGCAAATGCGCGTAGGCGTACAACGCGATGCGGTCGGGCCGCAGCGCCACCACTTGCGAGATCGTGCGCGCGAACGATTCGGTAGTCTGCAAGGGCAGCCCGTAGATCAGGTCCACGTTGACCGATTCATAGCCCAGCGCCCTGGCGCTTTGCATCAGCGCCCGCACGTCTTCGAAGGACTGCACCCGGTGGACCGCCACCTGCACCTTCGGGTCGAAATCCTGCACGCCGAAGCTCAGCCGGTTAAAACCCAACTGGCGCAAATGAGCCAGACGGGCCGGGGTGGCCGTGCGCGGGTCGACTTCGATCGAGATTTCCGCGTCCGGCTCGAACCGGAAACCCGCCCGCAAGTCTTGCATCAGACGGGTCAGTTCGTCGTCGGACAGGAAGGTGGGCGTGCCGCCGCCGAAATGCAGTTGCGACACCGGGACGCCCGCGCCCAGTTCCTGGACATGCAAGGCAATTTCGCGGGCCAGCGCATCCAGGTAGCGGGCCGCCCGGTCATGATGCCGCGTCACTACCTTGTTACAGGCGCAGTAATAACAGACCGAATCGCAAAATGGAATGTGCACGTAGAGCGAGAGGGGCTCGTCAGGCGTGGCGGCGCGCCGCTGTTGCAACGCCTGCCGGTAATCCTGTTCGCCGAAACCCGCGTGGTAGCGGTCAGCCGTGGGATAAGACGTGTAGCGAGGCCCGTTTTTGTCTAGCCTGGCCAGCAACTGCGGCGGGAAAAAAGGCTTGACGGCGGCAGGAACCGGCGGTTCTGAAACGAATGGGCGTAGGGCGGCTTGCATAACCCGGATTATTCGCCTGTGGCGCCCTTCCCACTTTGATCTTGCGCAAACCTCGCGCCAAGCGGTTGCGCGCCCGGTCTGGCCCTTAAAATGCGCCCATTCACGATGCAGAACAAGGACGCACCTTATGGACACTGAACTGGAAGGCCGCTTGCTGGCCATGCGCCAGGCGTTGGCAATCGCCATCGCCCTTTCCACCCGCAGCAGCCCCCAGGCGACCGATATGGCGCTGGAACTGCTGGATGACCTGAAGGCGAACATGGACCGGACGCCGTCGGATAGCCCGTTCGAAAAACCGGAATGGGTGGTGGGCGCGCACGATGAACTGGACGGCATCGCTCGCCTGGTGCGAGCCTTCACGCAGACGCCGGAGCCGGACGGCGACGCGCAGTAACCGCTTGCTAGCCGGTGATGGCGCAGGCGGCCCCAGGCGGAAGCACCCGCCAGTACAGGCCGGGAAAACCAGCGCCGACCGGGTCGAAACCTGGCGGACGCGCATTCATGCTCAGCTCCAGTGCACCGCATGCGGCGGCCAGCCCGGGCGGCACCCAGGGGCTGAAGCGTGGCTGCCCGTCGATCAGCACCAGCGGCTGCTCGGGCAGCCGCAAAGCCAGCGCGCCAGCTTCCGCCGGCGGCCCCGAAATCACTCGGACCGGTCCGCCCAAGGCTTGCCTGGCCCGTTCGTGCAGGGCCAGCGCCAATGCCTGGGAATCGAAATATCGCCAGTCCGCCGCGCGGCGTGCCCAGCCCGCCCCGACAGGCGAAGTCAGCTCCACACGCGCCATCAGCAGCAACTGGATCAGCATAAAGGCCACCAGCGCGTCACGCGGCCTGACATGCCGCCACTTTGCGCGGCCGCGTAGCAGCTCCATCACGGCCGGCACCGCGAACAACAGATACGGCGTGCCCCAATGCAGTTGAACGTGGGACCCCGTGGCCAGCGTCATCATGCTGACGAAGACCAGCGGCGTGAAGCCGAAGGCCAACAGTAGCGCGCGTGCCGGGTCGCCACGCACTACGGCCGGTGCGACCGGGACGACCCGCCGGGTTGGCCGGCGCCGCGCCAGCAGCCACAACGTTCCCAACAGTACCCATGCGGGCATGGCCCGGTTCAGCAATTGGTCGCCCCACCATCGCGCAACCTCTTGTGCGCGGGCGGGCCACGACAAACCAGCCGCCAGCGACGACGACATGGCATAGCCCAGCGACTCAAAGTCGTTGGCCGCCAGCCAGACGAGATGCGGCGAAAACACCGCCAACGCGGTCAACCCCGCCACCTGCAAGCCAAACACCTGCATGGGGTCGCGCCAGCCACGCTGGCTTAGCCAGAAAACCAGCACGGCCACGCCCGCCACCGCGACCTGGTACTTGGCCAAGGCGCCTGACCCCAGGCAGACGCCGAGCGCGATCCACCAGCCGATGCGGCGCGTCGTGTAGGCCTTCCAGCAAGCCGCCGCGCAGCCCACCACCAGCGGGATCAGCACGATCTCGTGGTTATAGAAGTACAGGCGGCCGTTGTAAAAGGTAATGCACAGGCCGGCCAGCAAGGCGGTCATGGCGTAGGCTCGCCCACGTAGTTCGCGCATCAAGCGCCACAGCAGCGCGAACGCCCCCAACGTGCACGCGGCGCCCGCCACATACGTCGCCCACGCCGACCATCCCACCAACTGGACCACCGGCCATAACAGCCACGTCGGCAACGGCGGATGCTTGTAATACCCCCATTCCAGGCTGCGCACCCAAGTCAATTGCTCGATGTTGTCGGTAGGCGGCGTCAGCGCGCCCCGATCCAGCAGCGGCAGCCAGCACAGGGCAAACACCAGCAGCCCTACGCCAATCGCCCAACCCTCAAACCGGGCCGCCCGCTTTGCCTCCATTCCCACTCCGTATCTCCCTGCGCGCCCGCCGGCGGCCGGCCTTGCTTGCCCACGTCGGGCCGGCCGAATTATCGGTTTGCGGAGCGCCCGAAGCCCGGGGGTTTTGTTCACCAATTGTTCTAAAACTGTAAAGCCCAGGGCCCTTTCAGATCGCGCCTAACTGGCCTGACCACTTCGTTGGAAGACGTGGAATCCCTCTGATCGTTTTCCCTGAATAGCCGATATTTCTCTTCTATTTCAATAGCGGCATGCCTATATTGGTGGCCTGACCACCAGGCCATTAAAGTTGGCAAACACGCCATGAGCACGTTCCAGGCTGTCGCGGCAACCCGGCTATACCGAATGATCGCCGACCAGATCGCGGGCCGTATCCGGGCGGGTGATTTTCCCCGCGGCGGGCGGCTGCCGTCCGAGCGCGAACTGGCGGAACAATTGCAGGTCAGCCGGGCGTCGATCCGTGAAGCGTTGATCGCCCTGGAGATCGAGGGCTATGTGGAAGTGCGCGTCGGTTCGGGCGTGTTCGTCACCATCGCGCCGGACGGAGCCGGATTTCCGCCCTCGGCCGGTTCGACGCCGCACGGCGCGGCCGACCGCGACGACTTCGGCCCCTTCGATCTGCTGGAAGCCCGCATGCTGATCGAACCGGAATGCGCCGCGCTTGCGGCGCACCAGGCGACGCCCGCGCAAATCGCCGCCATCCGCGACGCGCATGCCGACATGCACCTGACGGATTCCCCGGGCCGCCACGACCGCGAATTCCACAGCGCCATCGCCGCCGCTTGCGGCAACGCGGCCCTGGCCTCGGCGGTCGCCCATTTGTGGAATCTCAGCGAGGCGAGCCCGATGTACAGCCGCATGCAGGACTACTTCGTCACCACTCAGGCGTGGGCCGCGGCCCATGCCGAACACCAGCGCATCCTGAACGCCATCTTGGCACGGGATCCCATCCGGGCACGGCATGCCATGCACACGCACCTGCTGGGCATTCTGGCGCGCCTGCGCGAAGACTTCGATTCATTCACCGACCTTCGAGGCAATCCATGACATCGTCTTCCCTTTCCATCAACGGCAAGCGGCTGTGGCAATCATTGATGGACCTGGCGCGGATCGGCGCCACGCCCAAGGGCGGCAATTGCCGTCTGGCGCTGACCGCACTGGATGGACAGGGCCGCGACCTTGTGACGGGCTGGATGCGCGACGCCGGCTTGACCGTGCGCGTAGATCAGGTCGGCAACATCTTCGCGCGCCGCGCGGGCCGCAACAACGATCTGCCGCCCGTGATGACCGGCAGCCATATCGACACCCAGCCCACGGGCGGCAAGTTCGACGGCTGTTTTGGCGTGCTGGCCGGGCTTGAGGTCATGCGCACGCTGAACGACGCAGGCATCGAAACTGAAGCGCCGCTGGAATTGGCCATCTGGACGAACGAGGAAGGATCGCGCTTCGTGCCGGTCATGATGGGATCCGGCGTGTTCGCGGGCAAGTTCCCGCTAGAGACGGCGCTGTCGGCCCGAGACGCGCAAGGCCTGGCGGTGCGCGACGAACTCCAGGCGATCGGCTACGCGGGCGCCGAACCCGTAGGCGGACGGCCGGTCGACGCCTACTTCGAGGCGCATATCGAACAAGGCCCGATCCTGGAGCATGAAGAGAAGATCATCGGTGTAGTGACGGGTTCGCTGGGCCTGCGGTGGTACGACATCACGGTGACCGGCATGGAAATGCACGCCGGCCCCACACCCATGGCAATCCGCCGCGACGCCCTGTTCGCCGCCAGCTTCCTGGTGCAGGCCGTGATCAACATCGCAAACACGCATCAGCCGCATGGGCGCGGCACCGTAGGCGAAATCCACGCCTACCCGGGATCGCGCAACGTCATCCCGGGCCAGGTCCGGTTCACGGCGGACCTTCGCCACGAAGACGAGGCGACGCTGGCGCGCATGGACCAGGCGTGGCGCCGCGCCTGCGACGACATCGCCGTCGCGCACGGCGTGCGGGTTGAACTGAAAGACGTGCAGACCTTCCTTCCCACGCCCTTCGACCCGGATCTGGTGGAAAAGGTGCGCCAAGGCGCGGCCAACCGCCACCTGCCCGCCATGAACATCGTGACCGGCGCGGGACACGACGCGGTCTATATGGCCGCGGTGGCCCCGACCGCGATGATCTTCGTGCCTTGCAAGGACGGCATCAGCCACAACGAGATTGAAGACGCGCGGCCCGAGCATCTGGAAGCAGGCTGCAACGTGCTGCTTGATGCCATGGTGGCGCGTGCCAACGCCGCGCGCTAGCACCGCCGATTTCGCCGCAATGGTGCGCGGCCGCCTTACCCAGCACCTGTATGAAGCATGGATGTATCGGCTTCACCCGTAGTACCCCTGAGAAATGCAGGTGGCACGAGGTTTGCTTGTTATTGCCCGGCATCCCGCCGCGCGACGGCGGTCACCTGTCAGTCCCTTTCCAGCCCGGAGGCTCGCAGTGAAATCGAAGAAATGGTTCTCCTTGAAGTTCGGCGCATTGGTCCTTGCGGCCGCGCTGCCCGCCACAGAAGCCCTGGCCCAGACCAAGGGCGGCACCTTGAACATGATCGTTCAGCCAGAGCCGCCCGTGATCGTCACGGCCATCAACCAGCAAGGCCCCACGCAATTCGTCGCGGGCAAGATCTATGAAAGCCTGCTGACCTACTCCACCGACCTGAAGCCGCAGCCGGGCTTGGCCAAATCGTGGGAGGCCGCCGCCGACGGCCTGACCTATACGTTCCACCTGCAAGACAACGTCAAGTGGCATGACGGCAAGCCATTCACGTCGGAAGACGTCGTGTTCTCGCTGGCGGACATGCTGCCCAAGACACATGCACGCGCCCGCGTGATCCTGAACAAGTTCGTCGATTCGGTGCAGGCGCCCGACGCCAAGACCGTTGTCATCAAACTGAAGACGCCCTTTCCCGCCTTCATGTTGATGTTCGAGCCCGGCTTTGCGCCGATGATGCCCAAGCATCTTTATGCCGGCACCGACTACATGACCAACCCGGCCAACCAGAAACCGGTGGGCACGGGCCCCTTCATGTTCAAGGAATGGAAGCGCGGCGAATACATCAAGCTGACGCGGAATCCGGCGTACTGGAAGCCGGGCCTGCCGTATCTGGACGAGCTGGTGTTCAACGTGATCCCCGACGCGGCCTCGCGCGCCGTGGCGTTCGAACGCGGCAGCGTGGACGTGCTGCGCGGCGGCGACGTGGACAACGTCGACATCAAACGACTGCGCGCGCTACCCAAGGTGGAATACACCACGGCGGGCTGGGAAATGTTCTCGCCGCAGGCGTACCTGATCTTCAACATGCGCAAGCCGCCGTTCGACAACCTGAAGGTGCGCCAGGCCGTCATGGCGGCAATGAACCGCAACATGGTGGTCAACAACATCTTCTTCGGCCTGGGCAAGGTGTCGACCAGCCCCTTCGTGACCACCGAGATGTTCTATGACAAGAACATGCCGGCCATGCCCTTCGACATGAAGAAGGCGCGCGCGCTGATCAAGGAATCGGGCATCAAGCCCGAGGACTACACGATCCGCCAGTTGAGCTTCCCCTACGGATCCACCTGGGACCGTCTGGGCGAATACACCAAGCAGGCGCTGGAGCAATTGGGCTTCAAGGTCAATCTGGAATCGACGGATGCGGGCGGCTGGGCCAGCCGCACGGGCAACTGGGATTTCGACATGACCACGACCTTCACCTACCAGTACGGCGACCCCGCGCTGGGCGTGCAGCGGCTGTACATCACGTCGAACATCGTCAAGGGTTCGCCGTTCGCCAACGTGCAGGGCTACAGCAACCCCGAGACCGACAAGCAATGGGAAGCCGCCGCGTCGGAAGTCGATCCGGCCAAGCGCCAAGCGCTGTACACCTCGCTGCAGACGACGCTGGTCAATGAAGTCGCCAACGGCTTCCTGGTGGATATGGAGTTCCCCACCTTGTATCGCGGCAACGTGAAGAACCTGGTCAAGACCGCCATCGGCTTGAACGAGTCGTTCGACGACGTGTACATCGAGAAGTAAGCGCAGCAAGACGCCGCCGCGGAGTCCCCGCGGCGGCAGATCCCGGCCGCGCGACGGAGGTTGCCCAGGCATCCCGCGCCCGTCCAGAGAGGACCCAGAGCATGAAATTCCTGTCTTTCCTCGTTTCCCGCATCGGCAAGGCCCTGGTGGTCGTGCTGGGCGTGGTGATCATCAATTTCTTCCTGATCCGCCTGGCGCCCGGGGATCCCGCCGCCGTGCTGGCGGGCCAGGCCGGCGCGGGCGACGCCGCCTATGTCGATCAGTTGCGCGTGGCCTTCGGACTGGACAAGCCGATTCTGACCCAGCTGATGCTGTATCTGAAGGGCGTGGTCCAGCTGGACCTGGGCTTTTCCTACCGCAATCACGTGCCCGTGCTGGACCTGATCGTGGAGCGCCTGCCCGCGACCTTCCTGCTGATGTCCTGCGCCTTCGTGTTCTCGATCGTGCTGGGCGTTTTCCTGGGTGTCGTCGCTGCAAAAGCCCGCTACCGGAACAAGCGCCGCTGGATCGACAGTTCGGTCATGACGGGTGCGCTGCTGCTATACGCCACGCCGCTCTTCTGGCTGTCGCTGATGGGCATTCTGCTGTTTTCGGTCGTGCTGGGCTGGCTGCCGGCTTTCGGCATGGAGACGGTGGGCTCCGGCTTGACCGGCTTGGCGCGCGCGGCGGACATCGCCCAGCACCTGGTGTTGCCCACCATCACATTGGGCTGCTTTTTCATGGCCGTGTACGTGCGGCTCACGCGCGCTTCCATGCTTGAAGTCATCGGCATGGATTTCGTGAAGACGGCGCGCGCCAAGGGCGTCAGCCCCAGCCGTGTGATCCGCACGCATGTGCTGCGCAATGCGCTGCTGCCCGTCATCACCTTCGCCGGCATCCAGCTGGGCCAGATGGCCGGCGGCGCGGTGCTGACTGAAACCGTGTTCGCCTGGCCCGGGATCGGGCGCCTGATGTTCGACGCCCTGTTGCAACGCGACTACCAGCTACTGCTGGGCATATTCCTGGTCACCTCCATCATGGTGGTGGTGTTCAACCTGCTGACCGACGTGCTGTACCGCCTGATCGATCCCCGCATCGGCGCCGGCGCCCAGCAAGGAGCCGCCGCATGAAGTCATTCGCCCAACGGTATATGCGCAACTATGGCGCGGTGGCGGGCCTTGCCATCATGCTCGTCGTGGTCGTCGTGGCGCTGGCCGCCCCACTGCTGTACGAGGAGTCGCCGTGGATGATGGTGGCCGACCCGCTGATTCCGCCGTTCACCAATGCCGACTATCCCTTTGGCACCGACATGCTGGGCCGCGACATTACAGCCGGCCTGGTATGGGGCGCCCGGGTGTCGCTGATGGTGGGGCTTTTGTCGACCGCCGTGGCGCTGCTCTTCGGCATCCTGGTGGGGTCCGTGGCGGGGTACTGCGGTGGCCGCGTGGACGATGCGCTGATGCGCTTTACCGAGTTCTTCCAGACCATTCCGCAATTGGCGATGGCGGTCGTGCTGGTGGCCATCCTGAGCCCGTCCGTCTATTCCATCATGGGGGCCATCGCCATCGTGTCATGGCCGCCGGCGGCGCGCCTGGTGCGGTCGGAATTCATGACTCTCAAGCAGCGCGAGTTCGTGCAGGCGGCGATTGTCATCGGCCAGACACCCGCGCGCATCGTCGGCACCCAGATCCTGCCCAACGCCATGTCGCCCATCATCGTGTCGGCGTCGTTCATGGTGGCAACCGCCATCCTGACGGAATCGTCGCTGTCCTTCCTGGGGCTGGGCGACCGTAATCTGATGAGCTGGGGATTCATGATCGGCGCCGCCCGCACGATGATCCGCGAAGCCTGGTGGATGAGCGTCTGGCCCGGCGTAGCGATCCTGCTGACCGTGCTGGCCATCAACCTGATCGGCGAAGGGCTGAACGACGCCCTGAACCCGCAACTGCGCAAGCGCGGCGAATAGGAGGCCGACATGACCGAAGCCACGCCTTTGCTGTCCATCCAGAACCTCAGCATCGCCCTGCCCCGCGGCGGCGACCGCCCCTTTGCCGTGCAAGACGTGTCTTACGACATCCGGGCGGGAGAAATCCTGTGCATCGTCGGCGAATCGGGCTCGGGCAAGTCCATGAGCGCCAACGCCATCATGGGCCTGTTGCCCGACTACCTGACCCCGCAACAGGGCCGCATTCTGTTTCGCGGCAAGGACCTGCTACGGCAGGATGAAGCCACGCTGCAAGCCATGCGCGGAAAAGACATGGCGATGATCTTCCAGGAGCCTCTGTCGGCCTTGAACCCGCTGATGACGGTGGGCGATCAGATCAGTGAAGTCATGCGCGTCCACAACGCCTACCCGGGCGCCGAACGGCTGAAGCGCACGCTGGAACTGCTGGCCTTCGTGGGCTTGCCCGACCCGGCCACCCTGTATCACGTCTACCCCTTCCGCCTGTCCGGAGGACAGCGGCAGCGCGTCATGATCGCGATGGCGCTGGCGCTGGAGCCGGCGCTGCTGATCGCCGACGAACCCACGACCGCGCTGGACGTCACGACCCAGGCGCAGATCCTGGCGCTGATCGCCCGCATTCAGAAGGAAAAAGGCATGGGCGTGATGTTCGTCACGCACGACTTCGGCGTCGTGGCCGAGATCGCCCACCGCGTCGCCGTCATGGAAAAGGGCGTGCTGGTGGAACAGGGCCCCGCCGACGAGGTCCTGAACCGCCCTCGCCACCCGTATACCCGGCGCCTGATCGCAGCAGTGCCGCACCGCCGCGGCGAAGAACGCGTCGCCACGGCGGACGACACGCCCGTACTGGAAGTGAAGGATCTGAAAAAGACGTATGTGATCGGCCACGGCTGGCTGGGTAAAAAGCGCGAGGTGCACGCCGTGGATGGCGTGAGCTTCGCCGTGCGGCGCGGCGAGACGCTGGGCATCGTGGGCGAATCGGGATCGGGAAAGTCGACCATCGGCAAATGCCTGTTGAAATTGGTGGGCATCAATGGCGGCCAATTGATCTTCAATGGACAGGACATCGCTGCCATGTCCGAGTCGCGCTTTCGCCCATTGCGCCACGACATCCAGATGATCTTCCAAGACCCCTTCGCCTCGCTCAATCCACGCCATACGGTCGGGCGCATCATCAGCGATGGCCCCGTCGCCAACGGCGTGCCGCGCGCCCAAGCCGAGACCCGGGTGCGGGAACTGCTGTCGTTGGTGGGGCTGGACCCGTCCGCGTTCGACCGTTATCCCAACCAGTTCTCGGGCGGGCAGCGGCAGCGCATCGGCATCGCCCGCGCCCTGGCGCTTGAGCCCAAGGTGCTGGTGGCCGACGAATCGGTGTCGGCGCTGGACGTGTCCGTGCAAGCCCAGGTGCTGCAACTGCTGCATGACCTGCAGCAACGCCTGAAGATCGCGTTGGTGTTCATCACCCACGACCTTCGCGTCGCCGCGCAGATCTGCAATTCGGTGCTGGTCATGCATCGCGGTAAAGTCGTTGAATACGGCTCGCCCGCGCAGATTTTCGATAACCCGCAACACGCTTACACCCGGCAATTGATCGCCGCCGTGCCCGGCCAACACTGGGACCCGACGCAGGCCACAACGGCGTGAACACGCTTCCGCCAACCCGATGACAACACCAGGAGAACGCCCCGTGCAACGCCCCGCAGCCGTCCCCACCGTGCAGATCGACAACGATATGGTCACCGTCACCGAATGGCGCTTTCCGCCCGGCGGGGAAACCGGCTGGCACCGCCACGGCATGAATTACGTGGTGGTGCCGCAAACCACAGGCCCGCTACTGTTGGACACGCCCGACGGCCCGATCACCAGCCAGCTGACGACCGGCGTCGCCTACTATCGGCCTGTTGGCGTGGAGCACAACGTCATCAACCCCAGCGAAACCGAGTTTGTTTTCGTCGAAATCGAAATCAAGCAGGCTTGACGCGTCAGCGAGGACCATCATGAAGGCGTTTTTCTCGGAAGAGCAATTGCTGCACACCCCGCAGCAATTCATGCGGCTGGGCCGCCTCAGCGCGCCCACCGACTTGCCGTCGCGGGCCGAAAGCCTGCAAGGCGCGCTGGCCGCCAGGGGAATCAAAGTCGAGGCGCCGGCCGACTACGGCCGCAAGCCGCTGGAAAGCATCCATAGCGCCGACTACCTGGACTACCTGGAAACGGCCTACGCCCGTTGGCAATCGCAGAAGGCGCCTGGCGTGGACCCGGGGCCCGAGGTGCTGCCGAACCTGTCGCCGTACTACAACGGCCGCGTCGAGCAGGCGGGCCGCGGCCCGTGCCCGTCGCCGTCCATCGTGGCGCAGACGGGTTACTACCTGAGCGACCTGTCCTGCCCCATCGGGCCCCAGACCTGGCGGTCGGCGCTACGCTCCACCCATAGCGCGGTGGCCGCCGCCGATCACGTGGCCAGCACCGGCGGCATGGCCTATGCCCTGTGCCGGCCGTCCGGCCATCACGCGCATCGCGACCGGGCCGGTGGCTTCTGCTATCTGAACAGCAGCGCCGCGGCCGCCAGCCGGCTATTGCAGACCTGGTCCAAAGTGGCCGTACTGGACGTGGACGCGCACCACGGCGACGGCACGCAGAACATCTTCTATCACCGGGCGGATGTGATGACCGTATCGCTGCATGCGGATCCCATCGCCTATTACCCCTTCTATTCGGGCTATGCCGACGAGCGCGGGCACGGCCAGGGCGAAGGCTACAACCTGAACCTGCCCTTGCCGCACGGGTCGGGCAACGCCCCCTTCCTGGCCGCGCTGGACACCGCGTTGACGGCGCTTGGCCGTTACGCCCCCGAAGCGCTGGTGCTGGCCTTGGGATTCGACACGTACAAGGACGACCCCATCAGCGTGCTGAAGCTGGATATCGACGCCTACCGGGACATCGGCGCGCGCGTCGCCAGCCTGGGGGTGCCCACCGTCGTCGTCCAGGAAGGCGGCTACATGGTGCAGGCGATCGGCCCGGCGCTGGATGCGTTCCTGCAAGGCATGGGACGCGGCGCCTGACGCCCGCCCCCCGCCATGTCCACCCTGCCCTCGGCCGTCCTGCCGCCTTCGTCCGCCACCCGCAACGCCGGGATTCTGTTGTTTTTCGCCGCGCTGGTGGCATTCGCCACCTTTGACGCGGGGTCCAAGCACATGCTGGAGCGCTACCCCGCACCGTTCCTGAACGTGATGCGGTATCTGGCCGTGATCGTGCTGGCGGTCTTCATGCTGTGGCGTCACGGTAACGGGCTGCGCCTGCGTGACGCGCCCGAAAAGCCGTTGCTGGTGCTGCGCGGCGTGACGCTGGCCACGGTGGCCACCTGCTTCATGACCGCGCTGATCTGGATGCCCTTGTCGGAAGCCACCGCCATTTATTTCACGTCGCCGCTCATCATGGTGGCGCTGTCGCCTTGGCTGCTGGGCGAACGCGTGCGGCCGGTGCAGTGGCTTGCGGTGGCCGTGGGCTTTGGCGGCATGCTGCTGATTGTGCGGCCCGGCGCCGACTTGCCGCTGTTGGGCACGCTGTTGATGGCGGTATCGGCGGTCTGCTATGCGATCTTCCAGGTGTTGACGCGCAAGCTGTCGGGCAAGGTGCCCGGGCCGGTGCAGTACGCGTACACGGCCATCATCTGCCTGGTCGTCACGGCGCTGCCAGCGCCCTTCTTCCTGCCGGATCCGTGGCCCACGCCCGCCGACACCGCGCTTATCATTGCGCTGGGTGCATGCAGCGGGCTGGCGCAGGTGTTGCTGATCGCCGCATTTCAACGGGTGTCGGCCGCGACGCTGGCGCCGTTGAATTACTTTCAGCTGCTGCTGGCCGTGCTGTTCAGCACATTCTGGTTCCAACGGCCCCCCGATAGCCTGGCGCTGGCGGGCATGGCGCTGATCATGGCTTCGGGCGTTTTTCTAGCCATGCGCCGCGCAACCTGACTCCTGCCGTGTCAGCTGGTTTCACGCTGCACCAGCGTGAAACCCAGGTCCACGTGCCGCTGGGCAACCGGTTCGCCCGCCAGATGCTGCATCAGCAAGCCGGCGGCGGACACGCCGATCTGGTAACGCGGCGTGGCAATGGTGGACAACGGCGGGGTGGTCCAGGCCGTACCGGCCAGGTCATGAAAGCCGATCAACGCCATTTGCTCGGGCACGCGCACGCCAAGCCTGCCGCACTGGAACACCGCGCCTTGCGCCAAGTCATCGTTGCAGAAGAAGACGGCGTCGCAATCCGGATGTTGCTGGCGCAAGGTTTCCAGCAAGGACGCGCCCAGGCTGATGGAAGATTTTTCGGGCGTCATGATTTCGAGCGTGGCGTCGTAGCAGCCCGCATCGCGCAACGCCTGCCGCGCGCCTTCGCAGCGGCGCAAGGAACGCGGATCCAGCTGGGCCCCAATGATGCCGATGCGCCGACGCCCGCGTTCCACCAGGTGGAGGCACGCGGCGTAGCCAGAGTCAAACTGCGAAAAGCCGACGCTCATGTCGCCGTCATCCGCCAGCGTTTCGATGGTGTGCACCGTGGCGATCCGCTGCGTGCGCAGCAACGCCCACGTACCGGGGTTGTGGTCGATGCCCGTCAAGATCAACCCATCCGGCGAATGCTGCAGGTACTTGCGCAGCAAGGCTTCTTCGGCGTCCGGCGAATACCCGGTAACCCCGATAAGCATGTGATAGCCATGCTGGTCCAGCACTTCCTTGATGCCCGAAATAATGTCGACGAACACCACGTTGCTTAACGACGGGATCAAGACCACGATGGTCTGCGACCGCGCCGACGCCAGCGCGCTGGCGGCGTGGTTGGGCACATAGCCCAGTTCCTGGCAGACGCGCGCAATGCGCAGCCGCAGCGCTTCGGCCACCTTGTCCGGCGTGCGCAATGCGCGCGACACGGTGATGGCGCTGACGCCGGCGCGGCGCGCCACCTCTTGCATGGTGACGCGGCCAGCGTGCGAACTTCGGGGTTTACGGACGGACATTGACCCTCGTAATCGGGTGGGAAGCGCGTAGTCTGACGCAAAAAACAGGGGCTTGCCAAAGTTGAAATGTTAGCGCTAACATCCGCCAAAGCATAAACGAAAAAAGCCCCGAAAAACGGGGTAGGAGACAAACATGCAAGCCTTGCCCTCCGGGCGGCGCGGCGGGTCACCGCTAGCCCGCGCCGCCGATTGGTGTTTTGCGCTACAGACCTGGCTGATGGTGGCCTGTCTGGTCGTCATGGTCGTGCTGCTATTCGGCAACGTGGCGCTGCGCTACCTGTTCAATTCCGGCATCAACGCCTCTGACGAAGTGTCACGACTGGCCTTCGTTTGGCTGATCTTCCTGGGCGCCGTCATTGCGCTGCGCGACCACCAGCACATCGGCGTGACCATGCTGGTTGAACGCTTCGGCCCCGCCGCGCGTCGCGTCTCACACATCTTCTGCCAACTGTTGGTGTTGTGGGTGCTGTGGCTGATGGCACGTGGCAGCTGGGTGCAGACGGTGATCGGCATGGACACCGTGCTGCCGGTTACGGGCATGCGCCTGGCGGTGTTCAACACGGCGGCGCTGTACGCGTCCATGGCCATGGGCCTTTTGACCGTGATCGACCTTATTCGTGTCCTGGCCGGCGGCCCCCTGCCGGCGGAATCCAGCCCCGAAGACCCCTCGGTCTGAGTCGGGCCCCGCCCGCCCCCCAACGCGCCCGCCCCTTCCCCGCCCGGACCTTTGCAATGATCCTGACCATCTTCTTGCTTGTATTGCTGGGGCTGATCGCCCTGGGCATGCCGATCGCCTTCGCGCTGCTGCTCAGCGCACTGGCCATGATGTTCCAGCTGGACTTTTTCGACACCCAGATCCTCGCGCAGAACATGCTGACAGGCGCCAACAGCTTCACGCTGATGGCCGTACCGCTGTTCATGCTGGCGGGTGAACTGATGAACGCCGGCGGCATATCGCGCCGTATCGTGCGCCTGGCCAGCATGTTCGTTGGCCATATCCAGGGCGGGCTGGGCTACGTGGCGATTTTTGCCAGCGTCCTGCTGGCCGCGTTGTCCGGCTCGGCCGTGGCCGACGCCGCCGCGCTGGGCTCCCTGCTGATCCCCATGTTGCGTGAAAAAGGATACGACGCCGGCCAGGCTTCCGGCCTGATCGCCGCCGGCGGCATCATTGCCCCGATCATTCCGCCGTCAATCTCTTTCATCATCTTCGGCGTGGCCACCAATGTGTCGATCACCAAGCTGTTCTTCGCCGGTATCGCGCCCGGGCTGATGATGGGCCTGACGCTGGTGGCGGTCTGGACCTGGGTGGCCCGCAAGCACGGCAGCATCACCCCATCGCCGCGTGAGCCGTGGCGCAACCGCCTGAAGGCGCTGCGCGAATCGGTGTGGGCGCTGATGCTGCCCGTCATCATCATTGGCGGGCTGCGCGGCGGTATCTTTACGCCGACCGAAGCCGCCGTGGTGGCCGCCGTGTACGCGCTGGGCGTCAGCTTGTTCGTCTACCGCGAGATCGGGCTGCGGGACCTCTTGCCGTTGTTCGTTAACGCGGCGCGCACCACCGCCGTCGTCATGTTCCTGGTAGCCGCCGCGATGGTGTCGTCCTACATGATCACGCTGGCGGACATGCCGCAAGACCTGATTGCGTTGCTTGAACCGGTCATGGACCAGCCCAAGCTGCTGATGTTCGCCCTGCTGCTTTTGCTGACTCTGGTGGGCACGGTCATGGACCTGACGCCCACCATCCTGATCCTGGCGCCGGTGTTGATGCCCGTGGTCACCAAGGCCGGCATCGACCCCGTCTACTTCGGCGTCATGTTCGTGATGGTCGGCTGCGTGGGCTTGTTGACCCCGCCCGTCGGCACCGTGCTGAACGTGGTCTGCGGCGTGGCCCGCATCAATATGGAAACCATCTGCAGGGGCGTGTGGCGCTACGTCGTGGCGTACACGGGCCTGCTGGTCCTGCTGGTGATCTTCCCCGAGCTGATCACCGTACCCGCACGCTGGATGCACTAGCGGCAAAAAACCCCCAAGGAGACGCACCATGACCCACCGATTCAAAACCCGTTTACTCGTGCTGGCCACCGCGCTGTCCTGCGCCGTTGCCGGCGTGGCCGCCGCGGCCGACGTCAAGCCGCGCCTGATCCGTTTCGGTTACGGCCTGAACGAAGAAAGCGTCCAGGGCCGCGCCGCGCGCTTCCTGGCGCAAGAGCTTGAAAAAGTCAGCGGCGGCAAGTTGAAAATGAAGACGTTCGGGTCGGCCAACCTGGGTTCGGACGAACAGATGCAAGGCGCGCTGGCCGGCGGCGCCCAGGAAATGATGGTCGGATCAACCGCGCCGCTGGCGGGGATGGTCAAGGAATTCGGCGTGTTCGACCTGCCCTTCCTTTTCAATAGCGAAAAGGAAGCCGACGCCGTGCTGGACGGCCAACTGGGCCAAGACCTGCTGAAGAAGCTGGAAGCCAAGGGGCTGGTGGGCCTGGTCTATTGGGAAAACGGCTTTCGCAACATGACCAATTCCAAGCGCCCGATCGCACGCGCGGAAGACCTGCAAGGCATCAAGCTGCGGGTCATGCAGAATCAGATCGCGCTGGGCGTTTTCAATACGCTGGGCGCCAACGCCGTGCCCATGCCGTTCTCGGAATTGTTCACCGCCCTGGAAACGCGCACGGTCGACGGGCAGGAAAACCCCATCACCACCATCCAAAGCAGCAAGTTCTATGAGGTGCAGCCTTTCCTGACGATCACGCGCCACGTCTACACGCCGTGGGTCGTGCTGGCATCGAAGAAATGGTGGGACACGCTGTCGCCCGACGAACAGAAACTGGTGCGCCAGGCCGCCGAGGCGTCGCGTGATTTCGAACGCAAGGACAGCCGCGCGGATTCCACCAAGGCCATGACCACGCTTGAGAAAGCCGGCATGAAGATCAACACGGTCAGCCCCGAAGAAGTCGCGCGCATGCGCCAGAAGGTGCAACCGGTGGTCGACAAATACACGCAAGAACTGGGCCCCGACCTGGTCAAGCAGTTGAATGACGAGATCCAGAAGGCGCGCAACTGACGCCTTTTCACTGACGCCCACGCGAAGCAAGCGAGTTCCCATGTCTCAGATACCCCGCAAGTTGCGCAGCCAGAAATGGTTCGACGATCCCGCGCACGCCGACATGACGGCGATCTACGTCGAGCGCTACCTTAACTACGGCCTGACGCGGCAGGAGCTGCAGTCCGGGCGGCCGATCATCGGCATCGCCCAGACCGGCAGCGATCTGGCGCCCTGCAACCGCCATCACCTGGCGCTGGCCGAGCGCGTCAAGGCGGGCATCCGGGACGCGGGCGGCATCCCAATGGAGTTCCCCGTGCATCCGCTGGCCGAACAAGGCCGGCGGCCCACGGCCGCGCTGGACCGCAACCTGGCCTACCTGGGCCTGGTCGAGATCCTGCACGGCTATCCGCTGGATGGCGTGGTGCTGACCACGGGCTGCGACAAGACCACGCCCGCCTGCCTGATGGCCGCCGCCACGGTCGACCTGCCCGCCATCGTGCTGTCGGGCGGGCCGATGCTGGACGGCTGGCACGACGGCCAGCGGGTCGGCTCCGGGACCGTCATCTGGCACGCCCGAAACCTGATGGCGGCCGGCAAACTGGATTACGAGGGCTTCATGACGCTGGCCACTGCGTCGTCGCCGTCGGTCGGCCACTGCAATACCATGGGCACCGCCCTATCAATGAACTCGCTGGCTGAAGCGCTGGGCATGTCACTGCCCACCTGCGCCAGCATCCCCGCCCCCTACCGCGAACGCGCCCAGATGGCCTACGCCACCGGCATGCGCATCTGCGACATGGTGCGCGAAGACCTGAGGCCTTCCCACATCCTGACGCGGCAGGCGTTCGAGAACGCCATCGTCGTGGCATCCGCGCTGGGCGCGTCCACCAATTGCCCGCCCCACCTGATAGCGATGGCGCGGCATGCCGGCATTGACCTGGGCCTGGAAGACTGGCAACGGCTGGGCGAAGACGTGCCGCTGCTGGTCAACTGCGTGCCGGCGGGCGAGCATCTGGGCGAAGGCTTCCACCGTGCGGGCGGCGTCCCCGCCGTCATGCACGAACTGCTGGTGGCCGGACGCCTTCACCCGGACTGCCCTACCGTGTCCGGCAAGACCATCGGCGACATCGCCTCAAGCGCCAAGACGCGCGACGCCGATGTCATCCGCAGTTGCGCCGCGCCGTTGAAGCACCGCGCAGGCTTCATCGTGCTGTCGGGCAACTTCTTCGACAGCGCCATCATCAAGATGTCAGTGGTGGGCGAAGCATTCCGCCGCGCCTACCTGTCCGAGCCCGGCTCCGAGAACGCTTTCGAGGCGCGCGCCATCGTGTTCGAAGGGCCGGAGGATTACCACGCCCGCATCGAAGACCCGTCGCTGAACATCGACGAACACTGCATTCTCGTTATCCGCGGCGCCGGCACCGTGGGCTACCCGGGCAGCGCCGAAGTCGTCAACATGGCGCCGCCCTCCCACCTGATCAAGCGCGGCGTTGATTCCCTGCCCTGCCTGGGGGATGGCCGGCAAAGCGGCACCTCGGGCAGCCCCTCGATCTTGAACATGTCGCCTGAAGCAGCGGTCGGCGGAGGCTTGGCGCTGCTGCGCACCGGCGACAAGATCCGCGTCGACCTGAACCAGCGTAGCGTCACCGCCTTGGTGGACGATGCCGAAATGGCCAGACGGAAGCAGGAACCGCCCTACCAGGTGCCGGCGTCACAGACGCCCTGGCAAGAGCTGTACCGGCAATTGGTCGGTCAGTTATCAACGGGCGGCTGCCTGGAGCCTGCCACGCTATATCTGAAGGTCATCGAAACGCGCGGCGATCCGCGGCATTCCCACTAAGCGGCCACGAAAAAGCCGCTGAACGCGGCCCATTCGGTGGACCCGCCCGGTCACGGGGCTCCTCGTGCCGGGCTTGCCCGGTCCTCGTCTGTGTCGGCCTTGCGAAGAATCGCGCATCCCGACCCGCGCGCGCGTCTGAATACCGACCCAATCAGATTTTCGGCGCCGGCCGGCTGACCACGTATGCCGCGCTGGCGATAAAAAACAGGCCAACGCCCACGGCCAGCGGCCAGGACGGATGCGCGCTCCACCAAAACAGCGCATAGCCCGCGGCCATGCCCAGGCAAGCATAGGCTTTGCCCTTGCGCGACACCGCGCCTTGTTCGCGCCACGTGCGCAACGCGGGTCCGTA
The DNA here is from genome assembly GCF_049060505.1 of Achromobacter marplatensis. Lineage (GTDB taxonomy): Bacteria > Pseudomonadota > Gammaproteobacteria > Burkholderiales > Burkholderiaceae_B > Achromobacter > Achromobacter marplatensis_A. The sequence goes on along the minus strand of NZ_JBMGRB010000008.1, from coordinate 20,963 downwards.
GGTGGGGCTTTCGAGCAGCCATTTTTCCAGCCGCGGTGAAGACCGCGAGAAGCAGCCCACGGCAAGAATCAGGAATATCGTCGTCGGCATGACCGGCAAAAACGCGCCGATGACGCCCAGTGCCAACATCACGCAGCCCAACACCAACCAAAGCGCTTTCATCATGATGGTCAGCAGAATATCGCAAATGCCGGGCAGGAATCGGATTGGCCGATATGACGCAAGGCCTATGTCCGGGGTTCAGGCATTTTGGCGCGCAGCAGGTCCATGAACTTCGGACCGGGCGATCCGCCTGCGGCGCGCGCCTTGACGACCATCGCCCATGCCTCGTCGTACTGGCCCCGCCAGTAATAGGCCGTTGCCCACGACGAATACAAATAGCCCTTGTTGGGCTCCACGGCTTCGCCTTTCCGATACCACGCGTCCGACCGGGCGGTGGCCGCCACCCGGGCTTCCGGCGGCAAGGTCTTGTCCTCGGCCGCGCAGCGGGCCGCGATACGGCCCGCATCGGCGTAGATGCCCTGGAAGGTGGGCGGATCATGGCTGATCGCCTGGTCCATCATGCTCATGGCTTGGCAATATTTGCCTTGGTCATGCAGCACCGCCGCGAAGCCCGCATACACCTCGGGGTTATCCGGGTTCAGCAACCATGCCTGGTTAAAGCGCCGCATGGCCATGCCGAGCTGGTCGGATTGATAAAAGCGATAGCCTTGCGAGACCCACGCTCTTGAGGCTTTTTCGGCGGAGCCGAAGGCCTGCGTGGCGTCGGCAATGAGTTTCTTGTCGCCCGTCTGCCGTTCCGCGGCGGCCGCCCGATCCATGCCGCCATACATCGGCAATTCATCGATGCGCGACTGGGCCGGCGCCTCCGGCCGCGGCTTGGCTGCGCAGGCAGCCAGCATCAGCGCGGGGACCAGGAGTATTGCCTGAAGGGAGTGACGCATGTCCATGCCGGTGATAAAGATTACCGCGAACATATCAGATAAATATCCGAAGGAATTCCGCGGATTATCCAAAGCGAGCGGAAATAAGGGGAAATCCGTTATCCGGTATCCGGTATCCGTCAATGCGAAGGCAGGCGCATTAATCATGCGGCGTAATCAAATGCAGGGACATACGCAACGCGCAAATGCAGTTGCCATCCCCCGCCGCCATCACCACAAGCCCAATGCAAAAAGCCGCAAAGTCATAGACTTATGCGGCTTTTAAGGCAGTGCTGGGCACTGCTTTGCAGGAATTCTGGTAGGCGGTATTGGGTTCGAACCAACGACCTCCACGATGTCAACGTGGCGCTCTAACCAACTGAGCTAACCGCCTGCAAAGAAGAAGAATTATATAGTGCTTTTTTAAACTGTGCAAATCGTCTTTGCCGACTTTTTGCTGTTTTCATTGCGTTTGAAAACTTGGCGCAAGGCCTGGTTTTCGTTCACAACCGCGGGGTCAAACCCCGTCCATAAAACCACAGCATAACCACTACATAAGCACTACTTTTTTCCCTTCAACTTCGTGTCCGCAGCGTGTGCCGCATCAACGAAGAACGAGATTCTATCAGAACTTTTTATTCCTTGCTCGACCTCGACGCCGCTGCTGACATCGACCGCCCAAGGCCGCACCAACTCGATCGCCTGACCAATGTTGTCGCCGTTCAGGCCGCCCGACAGGATCAATGGGCGCGACACCGGGTCTGCCCGGACGTCGTCAAGCAAGGCATAGTCGAACCCGTGGCCGCTGCCGCCGTATCCGGCGCTGTAGCTGTCGAACAGCCACCCTGCCGCTTCACCGTAGGCGCGGCAGTGCGTAGCCAGGCGTTCGGCGGTATCCAGGCCCGGCGCGCCAGCGCGGAACGCGCGCAGGAAACGATGGCCGTAACGGCCGCAATCCAGCGGCGTCTCGTCACCATGAAACTGTAGTAATTCGGGGCCGACCTCGTCCAGCACAGCTTGAACGTCGGCGGGATCCGGGTTCACGAACAGCGCCACGACGTCCACGAACGCCGGCACCGTGCGGCGCAGTTGCGCGGCGCGCGTTGGCGTCAGGCAGCGCTTGCTTTTGGCGTAGAAGACGAAGCCGATCGCATCGACGCCGGCCAAAACGGCGGCTTCGATGTCTTGTTCGCGGGTCAAGCCGCAGATCTTGATGCGAGTACGCATGACATCCATACCTGTGTCGCCCAGCGCGACATGTCGGACCAGTATATCCGGGGTCAAAAAAACGTTCAGCCGCGGGGCTGGCCCATCGTCGCGGTCAGGTTATCGAAGCCGCCTTCGGCCACGCGGAACCACGGCACCTCTTTGTCGCGAAACGCCGCCATGCTTTCGTATAGCTTCTTGAACATCGGATCCTTGGCGCTCATTTCGTTATAGGCGGCCAACGACGCCTCGTAACACGCCTGCAGGACCGGCTTGGGGAATGCTTTCAGTTGGGCGCCGCGCGCCACCAGCCGGCGCAACGCGTCGGGGTTGCCCGCATCGTACTTGGCGATCATGTTGCCCGTTGCCATCTGGCATGCCAGCGCCAACGCCGACTGAAACGGTTTGGGCAATTCGTCGTAGGCGTCCTGGTTCACGTACAGCGACAGCTGCAGCGTGCCCGCCCACCACCCCGGAAAATAGTAGTTCCGGGCGACTTTATAGAGCGCCAGGCTCTCGTCATCATAAGGCCCGATCCATGCCACGGCGTCGACCGTGCCCTGCTCCAGCGCGGCATAGGATTCGGCAACCGGCACATCGACCGGCGTAGCGCCCAGCCGCGACAGCACATGGCGGGCGAAGCCACCGGCCTTGACCTTCAAGCCACGCAGGTCATCGACCGTCTTGACCTCGCCGCGAAACCAGCCACCCATCTGCGCCCCGGTATAGCCGCAGGGAAAATTCAGAATGCTGTATTTGTCGAACAGCACGCGCGTCAGCGCCAGGCCTTCGCCTTGACTCATCCAGGCGTTCATTTGCCGGGTGTTCAGGCCGAACGGCACGCCTGCGTCGAAGCACAGCGCGGGATCAATGTCGAAATATCGGGTCGACGCGGTATGGCCGCAGTCCACGACGCGGTGTTGAACGGCTTCAAGCACCTGGCCGGGCTGCACCAGCTCACCAGCGGGGAAGATTTCAATCTTGAAGCGGCCATCGGTGACTTCAGCGACATACCGCGCGACATCTTCGGCGCCTGCGAACAGCGTGGGCGATTCATTCGGAAAACTGGAAGCCAACCGCCAGGTAATGGTAGGCGCTTCCTGGGCCAAGGCCGGCACGGCCAGCGCGGCGCTGCCTGCCGTGGCGGCGCCCAAGGCGGTTTGTTTCAAAAACGCGCGGCGTTGCATGGCAAAGACCTCCAAGTGAGCGCGGAAAAGGCGCCTTGGGTTGCGGCGGCTTCCTAATAGGTTTGCGTGAACGGCGACAACAACAGCGAACCGCCGTCCAGTTCTTCCAGGCCGAATTCGGCAGGGTAATCAATCGCGGACAGATACAGGCCATCCGGCGAGAACGTTGGCGCGCCCAGTTTGCGGTCGCGCCAGGACAGCAGCTGCGCCATCCAGTCCACGGACTCCCTGCCCTGCCCGACCTGCAATAGCGCGCCCATGATGTTGCGCACCATATGGTGCAGGAACGCATTCGCCTTCAAGGTGAACACCAGGAACGGCCCGCGCTCCTCGATGTCCAGCCGGTGCATGTGGCGCACCGGGTGCTTGGCTTGGCATTGCGAAGACCGGAAGCTGGAGAAATCATGTTCGCCCAGCAAGGTTTGCGCCGCAGCCCGCATGGCATCCACGTCCAGCGGCTGGAAACACCAGCCGGCCCGCCCCGCCCATAGCGCCGGCCGAACCCGGCCGCGCCACAGCAAATAGACATACGTGCGGGCGTGCGCGGAAAAGCGCGCGTGAAACTCGTCGGACACCGGCTGCGCCCATTGCACCGACACGCTGGAAGGAAGGAACGCGTTCACGCCCCGCACCCAGGATTCCATCCGGCGATCCAGCGTCGTATCCAGATGGACCACCTGCATTGCGCCGTGCACGCCCGTATCGGTACGGCCTGCGCAGACCGTGGGGACGACGCCTTCCACCCCACAAAAACTTGCCAAGGCCGACTCCAGCGTGTCCTGCACCGTCTGCCGATGCGGCTGCGTCTGCCAACCCTGCCAAGCGGAGCCGTCATACGCCAGCCCCAATGCAACTCTAGACATTATTCAAACCCTGGGACCGCTGACTCGGCGCGGTTCGTCCGTGGGCGGTTCGTCCAGGTCGAGATTGATCGTATCGAGCTTGCGGTTCAGCGCTGCCGTGTCCAGCGCAGGCTCGTTATAGGCGTAGGTTTCCTCATCATCGTCCCCGCGCCGGGCGCCGGCACGGCGCAGCAGCCAGGCGATCGCGAACGCGATCAGCGCCAGCACCGCGGTCACGATGACGAGCAGATTGTCGGCAAGCCAGGCAGGCATGCCGGACGTGATGTCCTTGGCGTTGGCCGTCGGGCTTCCGGCGGCCTTGTCCGCGGATGCACCGGGGGTGCTTGCGGCGCCCTGGGTGCCTGCTGCGCCTGGCGTGCCTGCTGCGCCTGGCGTGCCTGCTGCGCCTGGCGTGCCCGCTGCGCCTGGCGTGCCTGCTGGGCCCGGCGTACCTGCTGGGCCCGAAGTGCCTGCTGCATCCGGCGTGCCCGCTGCGCCCGGCGTGCCGGTTGCACCCGGCGTGCCTGCTGTGCCCGGCGTGCCTGCTGCGCCCGGCGTGCCTGCTGCGCCCGGCGTGCCTGCTGCGCCCGGCGTGCCTGCTGCGCCCGGCGTGCCTGCTGCGCCTGGCGTGCCCGCAGCGCCCGAAGTGCCCGAAGTGCCCGAAGTGCCCGCTGCGCCCGGGGTACCCGCTGCGCCCGGCGTGCCCGTAGCGCCAGAGGTACCTGCCGCACCCGATGCCCCCGAAGCCCCGGCGGCACCCGGCGTACCCGCCGCGTCGCCTGCTCCTGCCCCCCCTTGCTGACCGACGGCCTTGTTCAGGTCGTCCACATTGGCCTGCAACTGGTTCACGCGGCCTTCGACGTCTTTCATCGCGCGTTCCGAGGACGTCCTGGCATCGGCTTGCGCTTCCGCCTGCGCCGCGGCGCCGTTCTGCGTCTGGCCGGTGGACAGGCGCACCCGGTCTTGCGTGGGCGCAGCGCTGGCCACGCCGTTGTCGCCCGGGCGGGCGACGGTGCCCGATGCCGCGTCTTGGCCCTTCACCACGGACGGATTGGCGCCTGCAGCCGCGCCGAGCCGGGCGCGGTACTTGGCAAACGCCTCGGCGTGTTCATTGAAGATTCGGCGCGCTTCCGCGGGATCGACCGCCCGGACCGTCGCTGCGTCCGGGATATTCAGTTTTTGTCCGGCCCGCACCAGATTCATATTGTTCTGGATGAACGCCTCGGGGTTGGCGCGCCACAGCGCAACCAGCATCTGGTAGACCGACGCGTTGGGCACCGCATTACGCTGGGCAATGGCAAACAGGTTGTCGCCCGACTTCACATTGACGGAGCCCGCCGTGCCACCGGCGCGCGCTGGCGTGCCGACAGCAGCGGGTGTCACGTCGGCGCCGGTACCGCGTAGCGGCACCAGGACGCTGACCTGCACTTGGCGCTGCCCAGAGCTGGAACTGATATCCAACAACAAGTCCACGGCGCCGCTTGCCGGCGGCTGCGCGCCGCGGACGCGCAAGTTCTTGCGCGTGGCATCCAAACCGTCCTCGACCCTGACCACCATGCTGGCCAACGGTACCGGCGGTTTCAGGCCGGCGCGCTGCCAAGCGGCTTCATCCGCCACCGAGACCTTCAGCGACGCCACTTCGTCGGGCGTCAATTCCTGCAGCCCCACGACGGCCTGCAACGGCGCACCCGGCACGGAAACGACGCGCGAATGCCCCACGCGCATGGCCAGCGCCGAACTGCACATGCTCGACCCTATCGCCAAGGCGATCGCCCATTGAAGGGTTTTCAAACGGCGGGCATGCTTCACGTGGCGCGAACGCTGGGTCATAAGCTGGAATTCCGTTCTTGTAGTCGAATTACGGGCTATCGCCCGTTCGCACCCATTTAAGTGGGAACAGGCCTTAATTCACGGGAAAAGTGTAATGGATGACGCGCATTTCACAAACCTGAAAGGCGCATCGGCGTTGGCTCGCAGGCACACGCGCCACATTGCATCGACCCTTCTTTAAACGTCAAGGGCACCCGCAGGTGCCCTTGATTGCCTTGCTGCAAGATCAGGCGTCGCGCTTGCGACGCCTGAAACGGCATCAGGCTTCAGCCAGCGCAATGCGCAGCATGCGGCGCAGCGGCTCGGCGGCGCCCCACAGCAACTGGTCGCCCACCGTGAAGGCACCCAGGTACTGGGAACCCATCGACAGCTTGCGCAGACGGCCCACCGGGATGTCCAGCGTGCCGGTGACGGCGACCGGGGTCAGTCCCGAAACGGTGGCTTCCTTGGTATTGGGGATGACCTTGGCCCATTGCGTGCCTTGGGCGATCAACGATTCGATTTCGTCCAGCGGCACATCGCGCTTGAGCTTGATGGTCAGCGCCTGGCTGTGGCAGCGCATCGCGCCGATGCGCACGCACAAGCCGTCGATCGGGGTGGGCGCCGTGCCGAAAGCGGCGCCGCGACCCAGGATCTTGTTGGTTTCGACTTCGGCCTTCCACTCTTCCTTGGACATCCCGTCGCCCAAGTCCTTGTCGATCCAGGGAATCAGGTTGCCGCCCAGCGGCACGCCGAAATGCTCGTGGGGCAGCGCCGGATCCTTTTGCTTGCCCAACACGCCGCGGTCGATTTCCAGGATGGCCGACGCCGGGTCGTCCAGCAGGGGCTTGACTGCCTGGTTGATTTCACCGAACTGGGTCAGCAATTCGCGCATGTGTTGCGCGCCGCCGCCGGATGCGGCCTGGTAGGTCATGGACGTCATCCACTCCACCAGGTCGTTGTTGAACAAGCCGGCCAGGCCCATCAGCATGCAGCTGACCGTGCAGTTGCCGCCGATGAAGTTGCGCACGCCGCGCTTGAGCGCCGCGTCGATGACCGGGCGGTTGACCGGGTCCAGGACGATGATGGCGTCTTCGGCCATGCGCAAGGTGCTGGCCGCATCGATCCAGATGCCGTTCCAGCCCGCGCCACGCAGCTTGGGGTAGACCTCGGACGTGTAGTCGCCGCCTTGTGCCGTCAAAATGATCGGCAGTTTTTTCAGAGCATCAATATCGTAGGCGTTTTGCAACGGGCCCGCGCCGTCGGCCCACGTGGGCGCAGCGCCGCCAGCATTGCTGGTGGAAAAGAACACCGGTTCGATCAGTGCGAAGTCGTTCTCGTCGCGCATGCGTTGCATGAGCACCGAGCCGACCATTCCGCGCCAGCCGACAAGGCCTACTGCTTGATTCATTTCAATCGCTCTATAAAGGTGGAGACAAGGTCCGGGTAGAAAAAGTCGTGCAATTCATCAATTTATCAGAATGCACGGAGAGATGTTGCGGCGCAGCTAGAAAAATTTAGGGTCGGAAGACCGCCCAACTGCTTTCGCGGCGCCGTCACAACACGGGCGAAAAAAGGGCCGCTACAAGAAGCGGCCCCTTTGAGAAACGGGGCGCCCGCAAGGGCGCGCCCCTTGCGGCGTTCAGGCCAAGGCTTTGAGCACGGCGTCGCCCATGCCCGCCGTGGAGACCTTCGTTGTGCCTGCTTCGAAGATGTCGGCGGTGCGCAGGCCGTCAGCCAGCACGCGGCGCACGGCGGCTTCGATGCGATCGGCCTGCGGCGCCAGGTTCAGCGAATAACGCAGCAGCATGGCGGCGGACAAGATCGTCGCCAGCGGGTTGGCGATGCCCTGCCCCGCGATATCGGGCGCGGAACCGTGGCTGGGTTCGTACAGGCCTTGGCCGCCCGCATTCAAGGACGCGGAGGGCAACATGCCGATCGAGCCCGTCAGCATGGCGGCTTCGTCCGACAAGATGTCGCCAAACAGGTTGCCCGTGACGATGACGTCGAATTGGCGCGGGTTGCGCACCAACTGCATCGCGGCGTTGTCGACATACATGTGCGACAGCTCGACGTCGGGGTATTCGCGCGCCACTTCAATGACGATGTCGCGCCAGAATTGCGACGTTTCCAGCACGTTGGCCTTGTCCACGCTGCACAGCTTCTTGTTGCGCTTGCGCGCCGATTCAAAGCCGATGCGCGCAATGCGGCGCACTTCGGATTCGGCATAGCGCATCGTGTCGTAGCCTTCGCGTTCGCCCGTGAAGGCGCCGTCGGGTGACGAGCGCACGCCGCGCGGGGTGCCGAAATAGATATCGCCGGTCAGTTCGCGGATGATCAGGATATCCAGGCCGGACACGATCTCTGGTTTCAGCGACGAGGCGCTGGCCAGTTCGGGATACAGAATGGCCGGACGCAGGTTGGCGAACAGGCCCAACGCCTTGCGCAGGCCCAGGATGGCTTGTTCCGGACGGAATTCGCGCGGCAGGCTGTCGTATTTCCAATCCCCGACGGCGCCGAACAGCACGGCGTCGGATTCCTTGGCCAGGTTCAGCGTGGCCGGCGGCAGCGGATGTTCGAACTGGTCGAATGCGGCGCCGCCCACGGGGGCCTGCTTGATATCGAAGGGAACGTCCAGCGCCTTCAGGACGCGCACGGCTTGTTCGACGATTTCCGGGCCGATGCCGTCACCCGGCAAGACTGCAATGTTGTGGGTCATTTAAGGAACGATCCTAGGGTCAGAATGGGGTTCAGGCGATGGGACGGCTTTCCAGCCACGGATGGCGGGCCAGGCGCTCGGCCTCGAAGGCGCGGATCTTGTCGGCATGGCGCAAGGTCAGGCCGATGTCGTCAAAACCGTTCAGCAAGCAATACTTGCGGAAGGGTTCGATATCGAAGCCCATCGCGCGGCCGTCCGGGGCAATCACGACCTGGCGGTCCAGATCGATGTTCAGCTTGTAGTCCGGAAAGGCCTTGACCTCGTCGAACAGGCGCGCCACTTCCAATTCGGACAGCACGATCGGCAGCAGGCCATTCTTGAAGCTGTTGTTGAAGAAGATGTCGGCGTAAGACGGCGCGATGATGGCGCGGAATCCGAACTGCGTCAGCGCCCATGGCGCGTGCTCGCGGCTGGAGCCGCAACCGAAGTTCTTGCGCGCCAACAGCACCGAGGCGCCCTGGTAACGCGGCTGGTTCAGCACGAAATCCGGGTTCAGCGGACGCTTGCTGTTATCCATGCCGGGTTCGCCATGATCCAGATAACGCAGTTCGTCGAACAGGTTCGGGCCAAAACCCGTGCGCTGGATGGATTTGAGGAATTGCTTGGGAATGATGAGGTCCGTGTCGACGTTTTCGCGATCGAGCGGAGCCACCAGGCCTTCGTGAGTGGTAAATGCTTGCATGATGTCGGTACTCGGGGCTGATTCGCTTAGCGGAACGTGCGGACGTCGACGAAATGGCCGGCCACCGCGGCGGCGGCTGCCATGGCGGGGCTGACCAGGTGCGTGCGGCCGCCCTGGCCTTGGCGGCCTTCGAAGTTGCGGTTCGACGTGGACGCGCAACGCTCGCCCGGTTCCAGGCGGTCGGCGTTCATGGCCAGGCACATCGAGCACCCCGGCTCGCGCCATTCGAAGCCGGCTTCGATGAAGATCTTATCCAGGCCTTCGCGTTCGGCTTGCTGTTTGACCAGGCCGGAACCCGGCACCACCATTGCCTGGCGCACGTTAGACGCCACCCGCTTGCCGCGGGCCACGACGGCGGCCGCGCGCAAGTCTTCAATGCGCGAGTTGGTACACGAACCAATGAAGACGCGGTCCACGCGGATATCGGTCAGCGGCGTATTGGGCTTCAGGCCCATATAGGCCAAGGCGCGTTCCATGCCGCTGCGGCGCACGTCGTCTTTTTCGCGGTCGGGGTCCGGCACGCGGGAATCCACCGGCAGCACCATTTCGGGCGACGTGCCCCAGGTGACTTGCGGCTTGATATCGCGCGCATTGACCTCGACCACGGTGTCGAACTTGGCGCCGTCGTCGGTGTGCAGGGTGCGCCAGTACTTAACCGCCTGATCCCACACCACGCCCATGGGCGCGAAGGGACGGCCGCGGAAGTATTCGACGGTCTTGTCGTCCACCGCCACCATGCCTGAACGGGCGCCCGCTTCGATAGCCATATTGCAGACCGTCATGCGGCCTTCCACGGACAACGCGCGGATCGTGCTGCCAGCGAATTCGATGGCGTGGCCGGTACCGCCCGCCGTGCCGATGATGCCGATGATGTGCAGGACTACGTCCTTGGCGGTACAGCCGAAGGGCAATTCGCCTTCCACTTTGATCAGCATGCTCTTGGCTTTTTTCATCAAGAGCGTCTGCGTCGCCAGCACGTGCTCGACTTCGGACGTGCCGATGCCGAAGGCCAGCGCGCCCAACGCGCCGTGCGTGCTGGTGTGCGAGTCGCCACAGACGACGGTCATGCCGGGCAAGGTCGCGCCCTGCTCGGGTCCGATCACGTGCACGATGCCCTGGCGCAAGTCGTTCATGCGGAATTCGGTAATGCCGTACTTGTCGCAGTTGCTGTCCAGCGTGTCTACCTGCAAACGCGACACGGGGTCATCGATGCCCTGAGCGCGGTTCAGCGTGGGGACGTTGTGGTCCGCGACGGCCAGGTTGGCGCCGGTGCGCCACGGCTTGCGCCCGGCAATCGCCAGGCCCTCGAACGCCTGCGGGCTGGTGACTTCGTGCAGCAGGTGGCGATCGATATACAGCAAACAGGTGCCGTCTGATTCCTGGTGGACGATGTGGGCGTCCCAGAGTTTGTCGTAAAGGGTTTGGGCCATGGATGCGCTCTGCAAATAGACAATCCGGCTTGAGCCTCGCGCGGTTGAAAAGCAAATCGCTCCCGCGCCGGCCACTGCGGCATGGAGGAATTATGCACAGGCTCTGAACCTAGTACAACCACACCAGACATACTAGTACAACAACTACCATGTTGATGTGGATGCCGGTCCCGGCGCGTCATCAGTCCAGCCGGGCAAAGAGTGTGGAAAATTAATCACACAGAAAGATTTAGTTAAAGAAAACAGATACAGAATTATCTAAACGATATAATCGCGTTTCAAGATGTTCGCCCAGCATTCGAAATAATACGCAATAAACCGTATTAATAAAAACTGCGGCGCTCATATATTGTTAAGTTCGTGCAAATTCGGTGTTTTTAGATGATGTTGCGCGAAGAAACCTCCTGGCCTGTCCGTTGCATCCCGCAAGACTTAACAAATCTTGACTCGAACAATATGACATTTGCATACAACATGGCGGCCACTCAATCCAACCTGACTCGCGAATAATCACTATGGCTTCGTTTTTGCTTAAACGCACGACTTCGATACTTGCCCTGGCTTTTGTTCCCGCTGCCTTCGCGCAGACGACGGCACCCGCCGCCCCTGCCGCAGGACAGTCCGCAGTGACGTTGAACCAGATCGTTGAGCAAACCCTGCTTAGCAATCCCGAGATCCAGGCCAAATACCATGACTTCCAGGCATCCCTGGAAGGCCAGGCCGTGGCCCGCGGCGCATTTTTTCCGCAGATCAATGCACAGGGCTACTTGGGCCGGGAATACCGCAGCAACGTGCCCGCCGTGGGTTCGCAAAGCTGGAGCCGGCCGGGCTACAACGTCGAGCTGCGCCAGCTGATTTTTGACGGTTTCCGCACCAGCAACGACGTCAAGCAAGCAGGGTTCGACAAGCTGGCCCGTTTCTATGACGTGCTGGCCACCAGCGACTCCACCGCCTTTGCCGCCGTGCAGGCCTATATCGATCTGCAGCGTTATCGCGACATGGAATTGCTGGCCCGCCAGAACTATTCCCTGCATGAAGAAACGCTGAAGCAAATCGGCGAACGCACCGAATCAGGCGTCGGCCGTCGTGTCGACCTGGAACAGGCCGGAGGCCGCCTGTCGTTGGCGCAGACCAACCTGATGACGGAAACCGCCAACTTGCTGGATGTGCAGCAGCGCTTCCAGCGCGTGACCGGCGCCTTCCCGCCCGAGTCCATGCAGCCGCCGCCCGACGTTGCCGGCAAGCTGCCCACCAAGCCGGGCGATTTCAATGAATCGCTGCGCCGCAATCCCAGCTTCCTGTCCAAGCAAGCGGGGCTGCAAGCCGCCGAGGCTGGCGTATCGTCGTCGAAGGGCGCGTTCTCTCCGAAGTTCGAGTTCGTGGCCTCCACCGGCCGCGACCAGAACGACCCCACCCCGCAAACCCGCGACATCCAAAGCTCCAGCGTTCAGGTTGTCATGAGCTACAACCTGTACCGCGGCGGCGCGGATTCCGCTCGCGTGCGCCAGACTGCGGCGCAGTCCTACGCGGCGCGCGACATCCGTGACTACACCTGCCGCAACGTTCAGCAGGACTTGGCCGTGGCCTGGAACAACATCACCAGCCTGAGCCAAAAGCTGCCGTTCCTGCGCGACCACGAAGTGGCCACCACCAAGGTGCGCGATGCCTATCGCCAACAGTTCCAGATTGGCCAGCGTTCGCTGCTGGACTTGCTGGACACCGAAAACGAATTGTTTGAATCGCGCCGCGCATTGACCAATGGTCTGTATGACCTCAAGCTTGCGCAATATCGCTGGCTGGCGCTGTCGCATGCGCTGTTGCCCGCGCTGTCGCTGCAACCCGCGCGCAACGAGATGCCCGAGGAAAACGGCAAGCTGGCGGTGACCGACGAAGTGATCAAGCTTTGCAACTCGACGGTTCCCGACTCTGCCCGCCTGGCTCCGGTGCGCGTTCAATACAACGAAGGCACGCTGCCGCCCACGCTCGTGCCGCTGAACGCGCCCAACGCCAAGCCCTGACCGGGGTTGGGTCGCAAGGAGGCCATATGACGCCCCAGGGCAACGAATTTTCGCAATTGGACGCGGACTTTGTCCGCGTTCTGGAAGACCTGATCGACGCCTTGATCGCCAATGGCACCTTGCGCATGACGGACCTGCCTATTCAGGCGCAGCAAAAGCTCTCGCAGCGCAAGCAGCAACGCGCGCGCCTCTCGGAACATCTGGACCTATTGGATGACGAAGATGGACAAGTTATCTGAAAAGGTCGGCAGGGAATGGCGCGCGGACGCTCGCGCGGCGCATGATGATCCGCTGCTGGATTGCCTGGTGGAGATCACGCGCCTGCACGGCGTGACGGCGACGGCCCAGGCGCTGTCCTCGGGCCTGCCCTTGGAAGAACATCGCCTGACGCCTGCCCTGTTGCCCCGCGCCGCCGCGCGCGCGCAATTGTCGGCGCGCGTGGTCAAGCGCACGCTCGACAGCATCTCTCAGGACCTGCTGCCCGCCATTCTGCTGTTGCAGGGTGAACGCGCCTGCCTGCTGCTGAAGAAAGAAGATGGCAAGTATGTCGTCAGCCACCCCGAGCTGGGCGGCAGTTCCGTCGAGATGACGCCCGAAGCGCTCGCCGCGCAGTACACCGGCCTGGTGTGCTTCGTGCGTCCGCAATTCCGATTCGACGCGCGGTCCCCTGAAGTGGCCAAGGTGCGCGAGCGCCATTGGTTCTGGGCCGCCATCATGGAAAACCGCCGCCTGTACCGCGACGCGTTGATCGCCGCCCTGCTGATCAACATCTTCGCCATGGCAATGCCGCTGTTCACCATGAACGTGTATGACCGCGTGGTGCCCAACAACGCCGTCGAGACCCTGTGGGTGCTGGCGATCGGCATCACGCTGGTGGTGATCTTCAACATGATCCTTTCCACCGCGCGTTCGCACGTCGTGGACAGCGCCAGCAAGCGGGTCGACGTGCGCTTGTCGGCGCAGATCATGGAACGCGTGCTGGACCTGCGCCTGGAGGGCCGCCCGGTGTCGGTCGGGTCTTTCGCGGCGAACCTGCGGTCGTTCGAATCCATCCGCGATTTCATCGCGTCCGCCACCATCACGACATTGGTCGACCTGCCCTTCATCGTGCTGTTCCTGGCCGCTCTGGCCTGGATCTCGCCGTGGATGATCCTGCCGCCGCTCGTGGCGATCGTGCTGATTCTGCTGGTGTCGCTGGCCGCGCAGGCGCGCATGGAATCCTTGACGATGGCCTCCTTCCAGGCCAGTTCGCAACGCAACGCGACGCTGGTCGAGGCGCTGACCGGCCTGGAGGCCGTCAAGACCCTGAACGCTCAGGGCGCGATCCAGCGCAACTGGGAACGCGCCACCGAATTCATCGCGCAGACCGGCGGCAAGCTCAAGCTGATCTCGTCATCCACCGTGGGCTTCGTGCAAGCCGTGCAGCAACTGGTGTCCATCGCGGTCGTGATCATCGGCGTGTACCAGGCACAGGAATCCGCCATGTCCATGGGCGGCATCATCGCCGCGTCCATGATTGCCGGCCGTTGCCTGGCGCCGCTGGGCCAGGTGGCCGGCCTGCTGATGCAATACCAGAACGCCCGCACGTCGCTGGGCTCGATCGACAACTATATGAAGCTGCCGATCGAACGCCCGGCCGAGGCCGAGTTCCTGCACCGCCCGGTGTTCCATGGCGGCCTGGAATTCCGCGACGTGAGCTTCACCTATCCCGGCAGCACGCAGCCGGTGCTGAAGAAGGTGTCGTTCAAGCTCAAACCCGGTGAAAAGGTCGGCATCATCGGCCGCATCGGTTCGGGCAAGACCACACTGGAAAAGCTGGCGCTGGCGCTCTACCAGCCCACCGAAGGCGCCGTGCTGCTGGACGGCGTGGACGTGCGCCAGATCGACCCGGCGGACGTGCGCCGGGCGATCGGCCACGTGCCGCAGGATCCGACGCTGTTCTACGGCAGCTTGAAACACAACCTGGCCATGGGCGCGCCCTACGCCGATGACGCCAGCATCCTGGCCGCGGCCAACCTGGCCGGCGTCACCGATTTCGCCAACCTGCACCCCAATGGGTTCGACATGGTGATCGGCGAGCGCGGCGAATCGCTCTCGGGCGGCCAACGGCAGTCTGTTGCCGTGGCCCGCGCCTTGATCAACGATCCCCCGATTCTGCTGCTGGACGAACCCAGCAGCAATATGGACCACCAGAGCGAATCCCAGTTGCGCAAGCGGCTTGGCGAGGCCAGCGCCACCAAGACGATCCTGTTGGTCACGCACCGTACCGCGCTGTTGGACCTGGTTGAACGCCTGATCGTGATCGACAACGGTCACATCGTGGCGGACGGCCCGAAGGAACAAGTTGTCGAAGCACTGCGTCAAGGACGCGTTGGACGCGGGAGCTAAGGGACCTCATGCAGAAAAATCCAGGCGAGACTCAGCATGGCCTGATCGGAGGCTTGTGGCTCAAACTGCGCAATGTCTTCGTATTCTTCTTCGACCGGCTGCTGGACGGCGCCGACAAGGGCAAGCAGGAAAAGCGTTCCGATTACGTCGGCAATGCGGAATGGGTGATCCACGAATCCCAGGCCCGCAGTTCGCGCATCCTGTTATGGGTGGCGCTGCTGGCCGTAGTGCTGTTGCTGGTCTGGGCAGGCACCGGAAGTATCGATGAAGTCGTCCGGGGCGAAGGCAAAGTTGTGCCATCGCGCCAAGTGCAGATCATCCAGAGCCTGGATGGCGGCATCGTCGAGGAAATCCTGGTTCGCCCGGGGCAGGAAGTGCAGGCCGGCGAAATCCTGCTGAAAATCGACTCCACGCGTTTCGCGTCGTCGCTGGGCGAGAACAACGCGGAATACCTGTCCCTGCTGGCCAAATCGGCCCGTCTGCATGCGCTGGCCACTGGCGAACCTTTCGTGGCGCCGGAAGAAGTGCTTAAACAAGCGCCCGGCCTTGCGGAAATGGAGCGCAACGCCTGGCAAGCCCGCAATACCGAGTTGAACGCCACCGTCAACGTCGCCCGCGAACAACTCAAGCAGCGCCAGGAAGACCTGCGCGAAACGATCGCCAAGCGCGATCAAGCGTCGGCCAGTTGCGGCCTGACTTCCCGTGAACTGCAGGTCACGCGGCCGCTGCTCAAGAGCGGAGCGGTGTCCGAAGTGGATTTGCTGCGCCTGCAACGCGACGTGGCGCGCTACTGCGGTGAGCAGAAAGGGGCCGAAGCGCAGATCGACCGATTCCAGGCGTCGATCAAAGAAGCGCAAAGCAAGCTTGAAGAATCGGAGCTGAACATCCGTAACCAGGCGCGCAGCGAACTGTCGGAAACCAACACCAAACTGTCCACGCTGCGTCAGGGCAAGCTGGCGTTGGCCGACCGCGTGAAGCTGGCCGAAGTCCGCGCGCCGCTGGCGGGTACCGTCAAAACGCTATTCAACAACACCGTGGGCGGCGTGGTGCAGCCGGGCAAGGACATTATCGAAATCGTGCCCAAGGACGACACGCTGCTGCTTGAAGTCCGGATCCAGCCGCGCGATATCGGTTTCCTGCATGCCGACCAGAAGGCGGAAGTGAAATTCACGGCCTATGACTTCGCCATTTATGGCGGGCTGGAAGGCAAGGTCGAACAGATCGGCGCGGACACCGTGACCGACGAGAAAGGCAATTCCTACTATATCGTGCGCGTCCGCACGGATCGCAGCACGGTGGGCGACAAGCTATTGCCCATCATCCCCGGGATGGTGGCGGAGGTTCATGTCTTGACGGGTAAGCGCACTGTGCTGCAGTACCTGCTTAAACCGATTTTGCGTGCCAAGGCAAATGCCTTCACCGAACGTTAAAGGAGAGCTGGAAGCCTTTATGAAACCTGTTCCCGTCTTGTTGATTACGCACGACGATCTGCTGTGGCAACACTGGCGCGCGCTGGACTCCGCGCGCTGGCTGGCGGCCCGCGGACGCGGCCTGGCCGACTTGCAGCGCTGGCGCGAGCAAGGCCGCTCATTGGCCGTGCTGGATACCGACGTGCCCCGCCTGCCCTCCTGGCAGGATCCCGTCTGGCCGTCCACCCTGACTGGCATGCATCTGGTCGTCGCCAGCCCAAGCCCCAACGACGAGCAAGGCACACAAGCGCTGGGCGCGGGTGCGCACGGCTATTGCCATACGCATGCGCCGGCCGCGGCGTTGGCGCAGGCGCTGGAAGTCGTGGCGTCCGGCGGCATCTGGATGGGCCGTTCCCTGGTCACGCGCCTGCTTAAACTGGTAACGGAACGCGCGCAGGATTCCCATTCCTGGGACGGCGGCAGGCTGACTGAACGGGAAATCACGGTTGCGCGGTACGCCGCCAGCGGCCAACCCAACGCCGCGATCGCCGAGGCCCTGGGCATCACCGAACGCACCGTCAAGGCGCACCTTTCAGCCGTTTTCGAAAAATTGAAGGTGTCCGACCGCCTGCAATTGGCCCTGCTCGTTCACGGCATTTCCGCGCCGGCCGACACGCGGAGCAAAATTACGTCTTGATACTGTCCTTGAGGACAATATCCCGCCCCAGCGGCGACCTCTAGTATCTGGCCATCTTGGATAACTCCCTGAATCGGAACCAACATGGCCAACACCTCCCCCGCAGTCGTCAATGAAATCTCGGGTCGCGCGTGGATACGCAATAGCGACGGTTCCCTGACCGAACTGCATCAAGGCAGCAAAGTCCCTGCCGGTAGCGACATCGTCACTGCCTCGGGCGCCACGGTTTCCCTTCAGGTTGAAAACGGCATGCCGATCGTCATCGGTGAAGGCCGCGAAGTCGCCGTCAATGGCGACATGGGCGGTCCGTTGGCCGACCCCAGCGAAGCCGCCGTGGTCCCGCCCACCGGCACCGACTCCGACCGCCTGCTGGCTGCGCTGCAAGCCGGCCGCGACCCGTTCGACGAACTGGACCCTACCGCCGCCATCGTGGCCGGCAGCGGTGATGCCGGCGGCAGCAGCTTTGTCCGCCTGGCCCGCATCCTGGAAACGACGACGCCTCTGGATCTGGCCTACCCGAACCCGGCCCGCGCCAACGACACGCTGCCCCGTGTGTCCGGCGCCGGCCTGGGCGACGACGACGACGACGCGGCCACGCCCGCCACCGTCAACAACGCGCCCAATGCCTTGAACGACGCAGGCCGCGGCGACCAGAACAGCCTGGTCCGCGGCAACCTGCTCAACAACGATTCCGATCCCGACGGCGACCCGCTGGCGATCACTTCGGTCAGCGGCCGTCCCATGACCCCGGGCGGCGTCACCGTCGTCGGCAGCAATGGCGGCACGTTCACCGTCCAGCCAGATGGCAGCTACGTCTTCACGCCGGGCGGGCAGTATGACAACCTGGCCCAGGGCGAGACGACCACCAGCACGATCTCGTACACCATCACGGACCCAAGCGGCGCCACCTCCACGGCGACTGTTGTCGTCACGATCACGGGGACTAATGACGGTCCGGTCTCGACCGTCATTTCGGACACCTCCGGCATCGACGCCCAAACGGAAGTGCGCTACGACGTCTCCAGCCACTTCTCGGATAAGGACACCAGCGACAAGCTGACCTACACCGCGACCGGCCTTCCGCCTGGGCTGAGCATCGACCCGGTCACCGGAGTCATCAGCGGCACCATTGACCATTCCGCGTCGCAAGGCGGAAAAGACGGCGTCTACACCGTCACCGTCACCGCCACGGACCCCGCCGGTGCGGCGACCTCCCAATCGTTCGACTGGGACGTGACCAATCCCGCGCCCACGGCCAATGACGATGCTGGTACGACCGGCGAAGACACGACGCTGACCGTCACTGCCCAGGACGGGGTGCTGGCCAACGACAAGGATCCGGATGGCGATACGCTGACCGTCTCGCAGGTTAACGGCGTCACCGCCAACGTAGGCGCCGCCGTAGCCGGTTCTCATGGCGGCACGTTCACCCTGAACGCCGACGGATCCTATACGTTCAACCCGGGCTCCACGTTCAACACGCTGGGCGCGGGCCAAACGGCCACCAGTTCCATCACCTACACGGTCACGGACAGCGAAGGCGGCACCAGCACGGCCAGCCTGACTGTCACGATCACCGGCACCAATGACACCCCGATCCTGACCCCGGGCGTCACCCTGGAAAACCAGAACGGCGCCGACGCGCAGGCCATCACCCCGGTCGACGTCTCCGGCCAGTTCTCCGACGCCGACAATGACGACTCCCTCACGTACAAGGCCGACGGGCTGCCCCCGGGCCTGACCATCGACCCGGTCACCGGCATCATTTCCGGCACCTTGGACCATTCCGCTTCGCAAGGCGGAAACGACGGGGTCTACACCGTCACCGTCACCGCTACGGACAAGAGCGGCGCCTCTGTGACGCAGGATTTCACCTGGGACGTCACGAACCCGGCCCCCGTAGCCATTGACGATGCCGGCAAGACGGACGAAGACGCGGTCTTGAATGTCACGGATCCCAGCGCCGGCGTGCTGGCCAACGACAGTGATCCGGACGGCGACACGCTGGTTGTGTCCGCCGTCAACGGCGTTCCCGGCGACGTGGGCAAACCGGTCTCGGGCGTAGGCGGCGGCACGTTCACCCTGAATGCCGACGGCACCTATTCGTTCAATCCGGGTATTGGCTTCCAGCACCTGCCCGCCGGCCAGACGGCGACCAGCTACATTACCTATACGGTCTCGGACGGTGAAGGTGGCACCAGCATCGCCACGTTGACGGTCGAGATAACGGGCACGAATGACGCTCCCACCGCGGTCGCGCTGCAGAACCAGAGCGACATGGATGGCGATACCGTCACCTACAACGTCTCCAGCGCATTCAGCGACCTGGACGACGACGATGTCCTGACCTACACCGTCGACCATGTTCCCGGCGGTCTGGTGTTCGATTCCGCCACCGGCACGTTCTCCGGCACGTTCGCCAACTGGGCGTCGGACCACACCAATACGGGCGTGAAGGGCGAATACCTCATCACGGTGACGGCCACCGACAAGTCCGGCGCGACGGTCACCCAGACCTTCGTCTGGAACGTGGGTAACCCCGCGCCGGTTGCGACCGATGACAGCGGCGCCACGACGGAAGACAACACGCTGGTGGTCGAGCATCGCACCGAAGGCGTGCTTGGCAACGACGCTGACCCGGATAACGACGGCCTGAGCGTCTCGACGGTCGCCGGTGCCGCAGCCAACGTGGGCGCAGCCGTGGCTGGCAGCAATGGGGGCACGTTTACGCTGAACGCCGACGGCACCTACACGTTCAACCCCGGCTCGTCGTTCCAGGAACTGGCCGCGGGCCAGACGGCGACCACATCGGTCATCTACACGGTGACCGATGCGCAAGGCGCGACGGATACCGCCACGCTGACCATCACGGTCACCGGCACCAACGACACCCCGATCCTGACCCCGGGCGTCACGCTCGGCGATCTGACCAACGACGATAGCGACACCATCACTCCGGTCGATATCGCCAAGCAATTCCAGGACGCCGACAAGGGCGACACGCTGACGTATAGCGCCACTGGCCTCCCGCCTGGCCTGACCCTTGACCCCGTCACCGGCCTGATCACGGGCAAACTCGACTCGTCGGCCTCGCAGGGCGGCAACGAGGGCGTCTACACCATTGTCGTCACGGCGAAGGACGCGGCTGGCGCCACGGTCACCCAGACATTCGAATGGGACGTCAATAACCCCGCTCCGGTCGCCACGTCCGACACCGGCACGACCGATGAGGAATCCTCCTTCAACGTCGACGCCCAGAACGGCGTGCTGGCCAACGACCGCGATCCCGACGGCGACACCATCAAGGTCTCGAAGGTCAATGACAACGACGCCAGCGTCGGCCAGCCGGTCGCCGGTTCCCATGGCGGTACGTTTACCCTGAACGCCGACGGCTCGTACTCGTTCAATCCGGGTCCGGACTTCCAGTTCCTGAACGGCGGCCAAACCGCCACGACTTCGATCACCTACACCGTCACGGACGCGGATGGTGCCACCGCGACCGCCACACTGACCGTGACGGTCACCGGTCAAACCGACGCGCCTCCGGTCATCACCCCGGAAGACAGCGACGGCAACGCCACCGGCGCGCACAACAGCGTGATCGAAGCCTCCGGCACGACCGTCACCGGTTCGGTCAGCGTGTCGGCGGAAGC
>NZ_JBMGRB010000007.1:0-376893 GCF_049060505.1 Achromobacter marplatensis | reverse complement strand
ACCGCTGGGCCGTCCCAAGGTAAAAAGCGCCCCCTCGGGGGGCAGCAAGCCGAAGGCGCGGCGTGGGGGCTATTTTTTACCGCTGGGCCGTCCCAAGGTAAAAAGCGCCCCCTCGGGGGGCAGCAAGCCGAAGGCGCGGCGTGGGGGCTATTTTTCATTTGCTCTGTACGCGCAGACGCGGGTCCACGGCGAAGTACAGCAGGTCGACGACCAGATTGATGACAACGAACATGAACGCGATCAGCACCAGGTAGGCGGCCATCACGGGGATGTCCACCATGCTGATGGCCTGGATGAACAACAGCCCCATGCCGGGCCACTGGAACACCGTTTCGGTGATGATGGCGAACGCGATGATCGAGCCCAGCTGGAGTCCCGTGATGGTGATGACGGGCACCAGCGTGTTCTTCAACGCGTGACGGAAATTGATCAGCCGTTCGGGCAGGCCGCGGGCGCGCGCGAACTTGATGAAGTCGGCGCGCAGCACCTCCAGCATCTCGGCGCGTACCAGGCGCATGATCAGCGTCATCTGGAACAGCGCCAGCGTGATGGCCGGCATGATCAGCGCCAGCCAACCCGATTTGGTTAAAAAGCCGGTCGTCCACCACCCCAGGCTGACGACGTCGCCGCGCCCGAAGCTGGGCAGCCATCGCAGCTGCACGCCGAAGACCAGGATAAGCAGGATGCCGATCAGGAACGTGGGCAGCGAGATGCCGGCCAGCGAGATCGCCATGAAGGCCTTGGACAGCACGCCGTGCCGCTTGAGCGCGGTGTAGATGCCCATCGGGATGCCCAGCGCCAACGCCATCACGGCGGACACGAACGACAGCTCCAGCGTGGCGGGCATGCGCTCTTCGAGCAATTCGCTGACGGGGCGGCGCTGGCGGTACGAGATGCCGAAATCGCCCTGCGCGGCATTGCCGACAAAGCGGGCGAACTGCACGACGAAAGGGTCGTCCAGGCCCAGCTCGACACGCAGCTGCGCGCGTTGTTCAGGCGTGGTGTCCTGGCCGACCATGCTGGCGATGGGATCGCCCACATAGCGGAACATGGAGAACGCGATCAGCGCCACCGTCAACATCACCAGCACCGACTGGATAAGCCGTTGCGCAATAAAAGAAAGCATTATCGGGTGCCCTCGTTTGCAGATAACGCCGGGCCGCGTTTCCGTTGATGGCGGGAAGCGGGGCTGGGCCGGGCGCGCCCGGATGGCTTACGCCATCCGGGGCTCACATCGTCAGGAAATCAAGGCAGGGTGACGCAACGGGTTACGGCAACACCACGTCGCGCAGGTCCAGCACGTCGTCGGCGCGCTGGATGACCTTGATGTTGTCCTTCACGCCCCACGACATCGGCTGCTGGTGCAGCGGCAGATAGCCGAAGTCGCTGCGCACGATCTCGAAGGCTTCCTTGATCATGGCATTGCGCTTGGTCTGATCGGTTTCAACCCCGATCTTGTTGGTCAGGTCGTCGACCTTTTTGTTGCAGTAGCCGCCCAGGTTGAACTGGCCGGCGGCTGTCTTCGCGTCGCGGCAGGCCGCCAGGTTCAGCAGCGCGTTGTGCGCGTCGGTGGAGCTGGGCGTCCATCCCAGCATGTACATGCTGGTCTGGTTGCCCGCCTGCAGCAGGATCTTGCCGAAGTACTTGGACTTGGTCTGCGCCAGCAGGTTGATCTTGATGCCCACGCGGGCCAGCATGCCGGCGACCGCTTGGCAGACCTTTTCGTCGTTGACGTAGCGGTCGTTCGGGCAGTCCATCGTGACCGTGAAGCCCTTCGGGTAGCCCGCTTCAGCCAGCAATTTCTTGGCGCGTTCGGGATCGGGCTTGTACGGCGCGCCGTAGGAATCGGCATAACCGTTGATGGCGGTGGCCACCAGCGAGCCCAGCGGCTTGGCCGCGCCGCGCATGATCTTGTCGTTGATGGCTTTGGTGTCGACGGCCAGCACGACGGCTTCGCGCACCTTCGCGTCCTTGAAGGGGTTCTTGCCCTTCACATCCGAGAACAGCAGTTCGTCGCGGTCCTGGTCCATGCCGATGAAGATGGCGCGCGCTTCCGGCGCCGTCAGCGGTTTCACGCCCTTGGCGTCTTCAAGGCGCTTCCAGTCCTGGACGGGAACAGGTTGCACCAAATCCATTTCGCCGGAGATCAACGCGGCCACGCGCGTGGCTTCCTGCGTGATCGGCTGGAAGATGACTTCGTCGACGTTGGTCTTGATGTCCTTGTTCCAGTAGCCGTCATAGCGTTTGAGCACGGTCTTTACGTCGGGCTGGCGCGAGACCAGCATGAAGGGACCGGTGCCGTTGGCGTTCAGGTTGGCGTAGTTACCCTGGTTGTCGCCCTTGACGTTGGTGGCCTCGGTGGTCTTGTTTTTCTCGGCCCACGTCTTGCTCATGATGTACAGGAACACCCATTCGCGCGGCAGGATGGGGTTGGGCGTGGGGGTGGTGACTTCAATGGTGTAGTCGTCCACCTTCTTGATGTCGGAGGCTTTGGCGCCGTAGCCCTTCATGTCGGAGCCGGGCGTCAGGCTGCGCTTCCAGGAAAAGATGACGTCGTCGGCAGTGAAAGGCGAACCGTCATGGAACTTGACGCCCTTGCGCAGCTTGAACACCCATTTGGTGGGTTCGGGGTTTTCCCAGCTTTCGGCCAGCAGCGGGGTCAGTTTCAGATTGCCGTCGTAACCGGCCAGGGTCTCGTAGATGTTGCCCTGAAAGCCCAGCGTGAAGGTCTCGTTCAGGGCCATTGGGTCCATCGACGTGGCGTCGCCTTGATAAGACCAGTGGAACGTCTTGGCGGCCGCGCCGGCGCTGAATGCCAGCGATGCCGCGACGGCGGCCGCGAGCGCAGCTTGCTTTAGGTGGGGAAAAGTACGCATAGCCCTCATGCTCCGTGTGGTGCGCGGATCGCGCGACAGAAGTGACAGGGCCCCGGCCCCATCGGGATCCGGGGCATGGCGTTGCTGCTTACGACGAAAGACGGCGTGGGGCCAGAAGGCGCGTGGCGCGGACTGCGCACGCGCCTTGGAGGGCGATGCCGGGAATCACTGCCGAAGACTTCGACTTCACGATAGACCCAACCCCTTGTGAATGTCATGGCGGGGACGGACCGCGCCGATGCAGAACGAATCTTATAGATCCATTCGTTTAAGCGTCAATCGGTTTGAATTGGGGTTAGTCCGCGCTTGCCGTCGGCGTTGAATGGTGCGTTTGACGGCGTGGACAGAGGCGGATTCATGCGTCCGGCCGAGGCGTTGCGGCAAGGGTTTTCGCCAACTCGTGGACGATGCGCTTCCTGCGGTCGCTGTCTTCGTAGTGCTTGCCCAGCGCCGACCATTCGGGGCGGCTGCGCGCTTCTTTCAGCGCCTCGGGCAACGGCCCTTTTCGCCAAGCTTCGTCATCCGGAAGGGCGAGTTTCAATGGCTCTCGCGCGGCGTGGCCGCGGCGTTCCAGGGCATCGATCAATCGCCGCTGGCGCAGGGCCAGCAAGCGCAGGACGGCATCGTCCACACTGATCTCGCGCCAGCCGCGCAGTTTGCCGGCGACGCGCTTGCCCAGCTTTTCGACCCCTTGCCACAGCCCGCCGGCCGCCGCGCCGATCAGCATGCCGGTGCCCAGGCTGAGGCCCGCGCTGAACAGGTCTACCGCGGCACCCGCCATCGCGCCGGCGGCGGCGCCCATGCCGACCTGCACGCCCATGTCTTTCAGCGCCTGAGGATGGAACAGGTCCATGCCCCAGCGTTCGCCTTGCAAGGGCAGCGTGTCGTCCGAAAAATCAGACGGACGGAAGTTGTAGAGCGCCAGCAAGGCGTTCACGCAGGTCTGTTCACGTTGCCGGACCTGATCGCGCAATTGGTTCGATGTGGCGGTAAGCGCGGCCTCGTCGCTGGCGCTGGACAGGCGCAGCGCCGCGACGTCGACCAGCAGATCGGCCAGCAGTTCGTAGGCGGCGGCGTGGCGTTCGCGGCGTTGCAGCGACAGGCTGTCGGCCAACCGGGCCAGTGCGTCCGCGTGCCGGTCCAGCAGCACCCCCAGTTTGCTGTACAGCTGCTGTTCGCCATCGAGCGGCGGCGCGACCGTGTCGAATTCCACTACCGCATGCAGGCCCAGCCGCGCCATTGCGCCCCGCCATTCGTCGGCGCGGTGGGCGGGCGCATTCACAAAATTCAGCACTGGCAGCAAGGGCCGGCCGCAGGCGGCCAGGACGGAGAGTTCGTCACGATGCTTGCCCAGCACGGGATCGCGCGCGTCGATCACGTACAGGGCGGCGTCGCAGTCCAGCATCTTCGTCAGGACGCGGGCTTCCTGCTCGTAGCGGCCATGGGCTTCGGGCGTGTCCAGGAAGCGGCGGATGCGCGCGGGGCCGTCCAGCCGTTCGTCGGGGCCGTCCAGCCGTTCCAGGTATTCCAGCAGGGCGATGCTGTCTTCCATCCCCGGCGTGTCGAACCATTCCAGCACGGCGCGGCCTTCCAGGCGCAGCCGAGCGCCTTCGACGTGGCGGGTGGTGCCTGGGCTGTCGGCCACCTGGCCGAACGCGGTGTCCCGCGTAAGGGTGCGCAGCAGCGAAGTCTTGCCGGTGTTAGTGTGGCCCACCACCGCGATCTTGATGACGCCGTCAGCCATGGCCGAACTCCAGCCACGCCAGCGGCGCGGCGGGGGATTGCAGGATGGCATCTGCGGCCAGGCCTAGCGCCAGCAGCCGTTCGCGCCACAAGGCGGCGCGCGTACCCGCGCCGGTCACCTCGTCCGGGGACGGGGGGGTAATGAGCCAGACGCCGGTGGCTTGCGCGTGCGCGGACAGTTCGGCGATCAGCGACAGGGTGCCGCGATCAGGCGTTTGGCGCGCATCGCAGGCGATCAGCAGGCGCGACGCCGCGGCCTGGGCCAGCGCGTCCAGCACGCGGTTGCGTTCTTCCCGCGTGTCCAGGTTGCCGGCCAGCCGGATGCCGTCGGGCACGCCGGCGGGCGGCCAGGCCAGGTCGGCGGGCAATTCCAGGCCCAGCATCACGGGTTGTCCGGCCAGCCCGGCCAGCGCGGGCCCACGCACGCGGGGTTCGTGCAGCGGGTCCACGGGACGGTCGATGCCAGTGGATTGCGCCGGGGGCTCGAGGCGGTCGCGCAGCGGTGAAAAACCGGCAAGCAAGGGGTCGATGCGCAAACGACGCAGGGCGCGCAGCGCGGCGGCCCCGCACAGCGCGCCTGCCAGCAGACGGGGCAGGATGCCGTAGACCACCAGCACGCCGATCAACCACAGCGACCACTGCACCTGCGCGTCGGCTGACAGCGTCTGCGCGCCGTCGCTGGCGCGGATGATGGCGGCGTCTGGCATCGGAAAGCCCAGGTGCGCGGGCAGCCAGCCGATGGCCTGCGTCAGCCCCACGAAGGTGTCGGGCGCCAGCAGCGTGGTGGCCCAGATGAAACGGTAACTGGCGGTGGACAGCACCGCCAGCAAGGCGGCCAGCGCGGCGCACAACGCCGTTAGCCACAACAGATGGCTGATGGCCCCGAAGAGCCAGCGCAACGCGCCTGCGCGCGCCAGAAGGTTCAGGAGGGCCTGCGGCACCAGCGCGCCGTCGGGACCTCGCGACAGCTTGCGGGTGGCCCACAGCCACAGGCGGCCTAAGACGGTCACGGCCGACGGCCTGAGCAGAAAGCTGGCCAGCCACAGCAGGAAGGTCAATGCGTGCAGGCCGAGCAAGGCGCCCAGCGCCCAGAGCACGTTGACGGGGCGCGACCCATCGCCCAGCGCGCCCAGGGCCACGCCGATGCCGGACAACAGGGCCAGGACGAACAGCACGGCCAGGATGCCGCGCGCGCTGCGGCGCCAGGCATCGACCATGGGGGTGAGGTTTTCGCGTTGCGCCAGCAGGTCGGCGCGGGCCAGGATGCGCGAAGGCAGGTCGGCATCCAGCTGCCGCACGCGCCGGACGGCGTCGGCATCGTCCAGCGGGCCCCAGTGGGTTTCACGCAGGCGGATGAGTTCGGCCAGCCAATGCGCGCGCAGCGGGCGCGGGGCGGCCGGGCCGGCCAGGGGTTCGGAATCGCGAGAGGGCGAAGGCGGCATCGCGTCGTGGGCAAGCGCGGTTGGACCGCGGTGTCAGGCCGCTAAGGGCGATGCGCCATTGTAGACGCGCGGGTCGGGAAACGGGGCCGGACTGCTGCCGTGTTCAGTGCTGGCGGCGCGCGTTGCGGTACTGGCCGGGCGTGACGCCGACGGCGTCGCGGAAGACCCGGGACAAGTGGCTGGCGTTGCCGAAGCCGCTGGCCTGCGCGATGCCGGCCAGATCGCCTTTGCCGGCCGCCAACAGGCTGCGGGCGTGCGCCAGGCGGCGTCCCCGCACCCAGGCGTGCGGCGGTTCGCCGAACGAGGTGTGGAACATGCGGGCGAAATGGTAGGTAGACAGCGCGGCGATTCCCGCCAGCTGGTCCAGTGTCAGGGGTTCGTGCAAGTGCGCGTCCACGTAGTCCATGATGCGCCGGCGCACGGCGGGCGCGAGGCCGCCGCGGGCGGGTTGCGCGGTCTTGCGGGCCACGCCCTGGTTCAGCAAGTGATGCAGCACGGTTTCGGCGGCGCTGCTGGCCGCCAGCCGGTCCGCCGGTTGCGCCCAGTCGGTGCCCAGCAACTGGCGGCACACGTCAATCAAGGAATCGTCCTGGATGTAGGTGCGGTCGCGCAGTTCCAGCGTGCGGGGTTCGCAATCCAGCCGCATGACGGCTTCGCGCGCCAGCCGTTCGGGCGCGATGTACAGGTGCAGGAAATGCACGGTGTCGTTCATGCACCAGCGCGAATAGTGTTCGGCCGGCAGCACGCAGAACTTGCCGGCGCCGCCGTGCAGGGTGTCGTGGCCGACGCGGAACGACTTGTCGCCGCCGTGCAGGTACAGGGACAGCGTGTGATGCCCCGGCATGTCGTAGCCCAGGGTTTCATTGGCGCTGCGCGCCCATTGCGAAATGGCGATGCCTTCGCCCAGCGGCGCGGCGCGCTCCAGCGTGGCGGTGGAGCGCGACAGGGTGCGGAAGACGGAGAAGTCGGCGGGGGCCGACGCGATAGTGCCCATAGGACTGAAATGCTACTGCGATCTCGCGCACGCCGCGCGCGCGACCCTGCAAAAACCGCAAGAACCGGCAATTCCGGACCCCGGCGGCGGCGCACACTCGCGGCGAACGGATCGGCTGTCTGGCTGGCCCGTATCGCGTCCCTTTATTTTCGTCCCGCGCATCGTGAATCTCTTCCTGTATTTCCTGACTGTCGTCATCTGGGGCACCACCTGGATCGCCATCAAGCTGCAACTGGGCGTGGTGGCCATTCCCGTCTCCATCTTCTACCGCTTCGCGCTGGCCGGTCTGGTGCTGTTCGCCGCTTTGCTGCTGACCCGTAAATTGCAAAAGCTGGACCGGCGCGGCCATTGGCTTTGCGTGGGCCAGGGCCTGTGCCTGTTTTGCCTGAATTTCCTGTGCTTCTACACCGCCACACAGTGGATCCCCAGCGGATTGGTGTCGGTGGTGTTTTCCGCCGCGACGCTATGGAACGCGTTGAACGCCCGCGTGTGGTTCGGCACCCGCGTCGCGCCGCGTGTGATGCTGGCCGGGGCGTTTGGCTTTTCGGGGCTGGTGCTGCTGTTCTGGCGCGAGCTTGCCAGTCAGCAGGCCAGCCACGAAACGCTGTTGGGGCTGGGCTTCGCGCTGCTGGGCACGTTTTGCTTTTCCACCGGCAACATGTTGTCGTCGCTACAGCAGCGCGCCGGGATCCGGCCGCTGACGGGTAACGCCTACAGCATGCTGTATGGCGCGGCTATCCTGCTGGCGGGGTGCGTGGTGGCGGGCCTGCCGTTCCAGTTCGACCCGTCGCCGTCCTATGTCGGCGCCCTGCTCTATCTGGCCATTCCCGGGTCGGTGATCGGTTTCACCGCCTATCTGACGCTGGTGGGCCGCATGGGACCCGCCCGCGCCGCGTATTGCACCGTGCTGTTCCCCGTGGTGGCGCTAAGCGTGTCGACGGTGGCCGAGGGCTACCAATGGACGCCAGCGGCCTTCGCCGGCCTGGCGCTGGTGATGGTTGGCAACTTGCTGGTTTTCACGAAATGGTCGCCGTTCATACGCCGCGCGGCGGCTTGAGGCTTGTGCCGCCGGCTATCGCGCCAGCTGCCGCAGCCCGTCGAGCAATCGAGATATTTCGTCATCGCTGGTCAGATAGCTGACCGAGGCGCGCGCGATCTGGGTCAGGCCGCGCGCGTGCATGTCCAGCGGCGTATACGGGACGCCGTTGCTGCCAATGGTGATGCCCTGTGCCGCCAGCGCGCGTTGCACGGCCGTTGCGTCCTGGCCCGCCACATTGAAGGACACCAGGCCTGACAATTCCCGGCCTTGATCCAGCACCGTGATGCCCGGAATGGCCGCGAGTTCTGCGCGCAGCAATCGGGCGTTTGCATCGATGGTGGCGCGGATGGCCGCAAGGCCGATGTCCAGCGCTTCCTGCAAGGCATGGGCCAGGCCGCAGCGCAACGCCAGCGAGTTTTCGGCGGATTCCAGCCGGGCGGCGTCAGCACGCAATCGGGGCTGGCCGTCGTCGCCCAACGGGGCCGAATGGGTATCCACGAAAGCGGGCGTCAGCTGATCCAGGAAACCCTGCCGCACATACAGCAGGCCCGTGCCGCGCGGCCCGCGCAACGCCTTGCGGCCGGGGCCGCTCAAGACATCGCAGCCCACTTCCGCCACATCAATGGGTAGCTGGCCTACCGCTTGCGCGGCATCCACGAAATACGGAATGCTGTGCTGCCGCGCCACGCGGCCGATGGCGGCGGCGGGGTTGATCAGGCCGCCGTTGGCGGGCAGCCAGGTCAGCGCGATCAGGCGCACGCGCTCGTCCAGCATGCCGGCCAGCGCGTCGGCGTCCACGCAGCCGGTGTCGTCCGACGGGATGGTTTCCAGCACGGCGCCGGCGCGTTCGGCCCGCAGTCGCATGGCCGCCAGGTTGCCGCCCCATTCATGGCGGCCGACCAGGATGCGGTCGCCGGGCCGCCAAGGCGCAAGCGCCGCGAAGGCCGCGCCCCAGCCGGGAGAGTTGCCGGTGGTCAGGGCGATCTCTTCCGGCTGGGCATTCAGTAGCTGCGCCGACAGCGTGCGGGCGCTTTCGGTTAGCGCCCGCGAGGCCACGCCAGCCTCCATCGGGCCCTGGGTCGCTTCGCGCAGCAGATGCGCATGAATCGCTTCCAGCGTGCCGGACGAGGGCAGCGACGAGCCGGCGTGGTTGAAGTGGACGCTGGTTTGCGCGCCGGGCGTCCGGGCGCGCAGCGCCTGAATGGCGTCTGGGGTCAGAGGGGCGGGCATGGCAAAAGCGCTCAGGCGGGCGTCAAGGCGATGACGGCTTCGATTTCCACGGCCACGCCTTGCGGCAGGGACGCCACGCCAACCGCGCTGCGCGCGTGGCGGCCGGCGTCGCCGAACACGGCGACCATCAAGTCCGACGCGCCGTTGGCGATGGCGCTCTGGCGATTGAAATCGGGCGTGCTGGCCACGAAGACGCCCAGGCGCACGACGCGTGCCACGCGATCCAGGCGGTCGCCGGTGGCGGCGGCGATCTGCGACAGGATGCCCAGGCCCGACAGCTTGGCGGCTTCGACGCCGTCGGCGTCGGATACCTGGTTGCCCAACTGGCCCAGATAGCGCGGCTTGCCGTCCTGGCGCGAGATCTGGCCCGAGATGGTGAGCAGGTTGCCCTCCAGGACGAACGGCACGTAGTTGGCGGCGGGGGCGGCGGCGGCTTCCAGGGTATAGCCCAGTTCGGCCACGCGGCCGGAGATGGTGCGGGTCATGTTGATTCACCTGCAAAAGAGGTTAGCGAAAAAGTGCGAACTTCGATGCTATCGGGCACGGCGGCGCGTGACCAATCAATTCTTGCCTTATACGCATGAGCAAAACTAATGCGTATGGCGATTGGCCGGGTCTGCACCAGCGCCTGCCTCTGCGTCTGCCTCTGCCGTAGCCGAGGCAGCCAGCCAGTCATGGAAGGCTTGCGCCAAGGGTGTCAGCGCGCCGCGGGGGGCTACGAACCACCAGCCGATGCGGGGATCTTCCAGCACCGTGCCCGGCAGTGCGTCCACCAGCGCGCCGCTGGCCAGGTGCGGGGCGATCAGCCGGTGGCGGCCCATGGCCAGGCCCTGGCCAGCCAGCGCGGCTTCGACGACGATGTTGTAGTCGTGCAGGCGCACCGTCTGGGCGCGGCCCAGATCCATGCCGAAGCGTCGCGACCAGGCGTCCCATTCAAACGGCTGCCTGGCGTGCGAAGCCAGCAGCGGGTGGCGCAGCAAGTCGTCCGCTGTGCGGGGGCGCTTGCGGCCAGCGATCAAGGCGGGCGCGCACACGACGGACAGCCGTTCAGCCATCAGCAGGCGCGAGGCGACGCCCGGCCAGCCGCCGCGGCCGTAGCGGATCGCCACGTCCACCTCGCCGCCCGCCACATCGGCCAGGCCGATGTCGGTTTGCAGTTGCAGATCGATGTCCGGATGCGCGGCGGCGAACGCCGGCAGGCGCGGGGCCAGCCAGCGCGTGGCGAACGACGCCAGCAAGCCGACCTTTAGCGTGGCGCGGGCCGTGGCCGGCGCACGGATGTCGTCGGTGCCCTGGCGCAACAATTCAAAGGCGGCATGCACGTGTTCGTAATAGGCCTGCCCGGCGGGCGTCAGCGCCACGGCCCGCGTGCGCCGTTCAAACAGCGCCACGCCCAGTTCGCTTTCCAGCCGCTGGATGTGATGGCTGATCGCGCTTTGCGTGACGAAAAGTTCTTGAGCCGCCAACGAAAAGCTCAAGCGCCGCGCCGCCGCTTCGAAGGCGCGCAGGGAAACCAGGGCAGGCAGGGATCGCGTGGAACGCATGGGACGGATGGCGAAGCGCGTCGGAACGGGATGCGCGTCATCCTACGCGTTGTGGGCCGGTTGTGGGCCGGTTGTGGGCCGGACTTGTGAGCGGGTTGTGAGCCGATTGCGGGCCGCAATGCAAAAAGCCCGCAAACAAGTTGCGGGCTTTTTTAAGGGTACTGCGGGTATTGCTTGGTCTTGCAGATACAGCTTGTCTTGCTAGCGGTGCGGATGAACATTGCACGGCTGAATTCTTGGCTCCCCGAGCTGGGCTCGAACCAGCGACCTGCGGATTAACAGTCCGTCGCTCTACCGACTGAGCTATCGGGGAACAGGTAGAGGGGCCGAATTATGCACAAAAAATCGAAAGAATGCAAAACAGCGTGAAAAATTTCGATCAAGCGTGCTGGATCGCCTGCGCCGTGCGAAATAGCTGCGGCACGATGTCTTGCAGCAAGCGGTCAGCGGGATAGTCGTTGCGCGGCGCGCTGACACTGATCGCTGCCAACGGCTGGCCGCGCGCATCGCGCAGCAGCACGGCCGCGCCCACTTGGTTCTGTAGTACTTGGTCTTCGGTCAGCGCGTAGCCGTCTTCGCGCGCCTGGCGCACGAGCGCCAGCAGCGCGTCCGGGTCCACGACCGTGCGCGGCGTGAACGGGCGCGGCGGCGCGCGCAGCAGCGCCTGGCGGATGGCGTCGTCGTCCTGCGGGGTCAGCAGCATGCGGCCGCCACTGTTGCACCAGGCGGGCATGCGGCGGCCCGGCAGCATTTCGGCCAGCGTCATTTGCCGGCTGGGCAGGCGCAGCAGATAGATCATGTCGCCGCCGGCCAGCACGCTCATGTGCACGGCCAGGCCGCAACGGTCGCGCAATGCCACCAGATGCGGCGCGGCCATGGAGACCAGCCGGTCGCTGCGCAGGAAGAAGTAGCCCAATTCCACGACGCGCGGCCCCAACCGGTAGCGGCGCGATGATGCGTCCTTGATCAGGTAGCCCAGGCGCTCCCACGTGTGGATGAAGCGCTGCGCGGCGCTTTTCCCCAGGCCCGTCAGCGTGGCGATATCGGTCAGGCCCAGCGAGTCCGAGGCGTCGCGGAACGCGTCCAGCACCCGCATGCCTTTTTCCAGCGACGCGACGAACAAGGGATCGTCGGCGTTCGCCAGGGAGGGAGCGGCAACGGGGGGCGGGCGTGTCGTCATGAGTTTTTAGGCCGGGCGGCGCAAGGGGGCGGATGCGGTGGCGTCATGGGCAGCGCTAGTTTCCCCGAATTGTCCAGGGGCAGAATACCCACTATAAAGTTGATTATTCAATACTTTATATCGCATAGCAATACATTGCAGCTGCCCATGACCCAGAATTCTTCCTTATGCGACATGACCGCCGTGGCCTTGCGGGCCGACATCGCCGCCGGCCATATCAGCGCCCGCGACGTGACGGCCGCGCATCTGGCGCGCATCGACGCCTGCAATGCCCACGTGAATGCGGTGGTCACGGTAGACGCCGAAGGCGCGTTGGCGTGCGCCCTTTTAGCCGACGAACGCCAGGCGGCCGGCCATCCGTTGGGCCTGTTGCACGGCTTGCCCATCTTGCATAAGGATTCCTTCCTGACGGCGGGCATGCGCACCACCTACGGGTCGCCGCTATACCGCGACTTCGTGCCCGAGCGCGACAGCCTGATCGTCACCCGAGAGCGCGCGGCCGGCGCCATCACGCTGGGCAAGACCAACCTGCCAGAGTTCGGCGCCGGTTCACAGACGTTCAATCCGGTATTCGGCGCCACCCGCAATCCCTACGACCTGCGCCTGACCGCCGGCGGCAGCAGCGGCGGGGCCGCTGCGGCGCTGGCCTCCCGTATGGCGCCCTTGGCCGACGGCACGGACATGGGCGGATCGCTGCGCAACCCGGCATCGTTTTGCAACATCGTGGGCCTGCGTCCGTCGCCCGGGCGCGTCCCCCAATGGCCCACCGCCAATCCGTACAACGCATTGACCGTCGCGGGCCCGATGGCGCGCACGGTCGCCGACGTGGCGCTGCTGCTGGCCGCCACGGCAGGGGCGGATGCGCGCGACCCGCTGGCCATCGATCAGCACCCCACCCGCTTCCTGGACAGCCTGTCGCGCGATTTCAAAGGCGTGCGTATCGCCTACGCGCCGACGTGGGGCGGCTTGCCGGTGGAAGCCGCCGTGGTGCAGGCGCTGGAGCGCCAACTGCCTGTATTCGCAGACCTGGGCGCCCAAGTCGAAGCGGCTTGCCCGGACTTCACCGGCGCGGACGCCGCATTCCAGGCCCTGCGCGGGCAGGCCTTCGCGGTGGGCTACGAAACGGTGCTGCGCGAACACAGGCACCTGCTCAAGGACAGCGTCATCTGGAACATCGAGCTGGGCCTGCAACAACCGGCTGCCGCCATCGTCCAGGCCGAGCGCGACCGCGCCGCCTTGTTCGCGCGCATGCACGCCTTCATGCAGCAGCACGAATTCCTGATCGGGCCGGTCAGCCAAGTGCTGCCGTTCCCGGTCGAACAGGAAACCGTAACTGGCATCGAAGGCACGCCGATGCACAACTACATCGACTGGATGCGTTCGGGCTACTACCTGTCGCTGACCGGCCATCCGGCCATTTCGGTGCCCTGCGGCTTCAGCGACGCGGGCCTGCCCGTCGGCATCCAGATCGTCGGCCGCTATCGCCAGGAACATGCGCTGCTGCAACTGGCGCACGCGTTCGAACAAGCCACGCAGTATTGGCGCCAGGCGCCCGTGCTGCCGCACTGACTGACCACCACACCAACAACACAAGGGGAAAATAATGAACCACACCGTCGCCCGCGCTATTGCGCTGTGCGTCCTGACCGCAGCGCCGCTGATGGCCTCGGCACAGGCCTACCCGGAAAAGCCCATCACCATGGTGGTGCCGTTCCCGCCTGGCGGATCCACCGACGTCATCGGCCGCCTCTTCGCCGCGAAGCTGGGCGCGCGTCTGGGCCAGACCGTCGTCATTGAAAACAAGCCCGGCGCCAATACCGGCATCGGCGCCGCCGCCGTCGCCCGCGCCGCGCCCGACGGCTACACATTGATGATCACCGGCGCCCCGACGTTCACGTCGAACCCGCTGCTGTATCCCAACCTGAGCTACGACCCGATCAAGAGCTACGAGTACGTTGCCGTCGCGGGCAGCACGCCGTTCGTGATCCTGACGAACCCGCAGTCCGGCATCGGCACGGTGGCCGACATCACGACAAAATCCGCTGCGCAACCGCTCAGCTTCGGGT
Organism: Achromobacter marplatensis; assembly: GCF_049060505.1. GTDB lineage: Bacteria > Pseudomonadota > Gammaproteobacteria > Burkholderiales > Burkholderiaceae_B > Achromobacter > Achromobacter marplatensis_A. The sequence continues at coordinate 362,779 of NZ_JBMGRB010000007.1, read as the reverse complement.
CGTTCGGCAACGGCTCCACGCCGCACATGGCGGGCGAATCGCTGGCCCAGCGTACCGGCGCCAAATTGCTGCATGTGCCCTACCGTGGCAGCGCCCCGGCCATGACCGACCTGATCGGCAACCAGATTCCGTTGTCGATCGACACGCTGGTGGCGGGCCTGCCCCAGATCAAGGCCGGCAAGGTCCGCGCCGTGGCGCTGACGGGCCGCGCGCGCTCGCCCCTGGTACCCGACGTCCCTGCCGTCGCGGAAGGCGGCGTGGCCGGCTACGACTTCGAAACGTGGTTCGGCGTCGTCATGCCCAAAGGCACGCCCGCGCCCATCGTCGCCCGGATGTCCAAGGAGATCGAAGCGGTGATGGCGGAACCGGACACGCGCGCCAAGCTGCAGGACCTGGGCTTTGACGCCACTTACCAGGACCCGGCCGCGTTCCGCCGCAAGGTGGAGACGGAACTGGAGCGCAACGCGGCGATCATCAAGGCGGCGGGTATCAAGCCGGATTGACGGATCGGCGCGTGGCGCCACGGTTGCGGTTTTGCCATGCTGCACGCGCGGTCACTCCGGTGGCCGCGTGTGTGACGAAGACGGGATTTTTTCTTGGATATTCGTCACGAGCTGATCGAAATCCGAGGTGAAGGTTTGATCTTGAACGACGCGGAATTTTTCATATTCCGATGCCGCTTTCTGTTTTGCGATGTCGGCTGGAATGCCCCCAGCGCCGATCAGCACGTCATACTCGTTGAATCGCAGGAAGTCGTCCAGCTTGACGGCCCATTGAGCCATGGTCATGGTGCGCCGACGTTCCGCCATTCCTTCAGCGAAGTCCAGGTACTGACCCACCAGACGATTCAGATGGCGGATCTCGTCTTCGCTGAGATAGTTTTTCGCGACGGAGATGTCGGACTTCAGGACTTTGCCGCCGATACGTTCATTCTTCCATGACGTCAATCCCATATTCGGCTTTGACGCGTCGGATCTGGCATTGATGAGTTCTGCCGCAGTTCCGCCATGGATGGCAAAGTGGAATTTGTTTTGCACCGCTGAATAGAAGCGCTGAGCGGTGCCTGAGGTCTTGTCATAGTCGACGCTACATTGAGCGAAGACATCGGTCAGCTTCTGGTAGAAGCGGCGTTCAGATGCTCGGATCTCACGGATTCGTTCAAGCAGTTCCTGGAAATAGTCGATTCCAAAGAGTTGCTTGCCCTGTTTGAGGCGGTCGTCGTCTAGCGAGAAACCCTTGATCAGGTGTTCCCTTAGGACGCTGGTTGCCCAAATCCGGAACCTGGTGGCTCTGGACGAGTTGACCCGGTAGCCGACGGAAATGATGCCGTCCAAGTTGTAGTGGTTGGTCGAATAGGTCTTGCCGTCGGTCGCAGTTATCCGGAATTTCCGGATAACTGCGGTTTCCTCCAGTTCATCGGAATTGAAGATGTTGCGCAGATGCTCGCTTATCGTGCGGACGTCGACACCGAAGATCTCCCCCATCCCCTTTTGGCTGGCCCAGACAGTCTCGCTATCCGTGATGACTTGAACGCGGGCTTCACCCTCTTTTGACGTATAGAAAAGGAACTCGGAAGGATTGTGTGTGGGAGATTCCATGGTATCGGCGCAAGGCATGATGACTGGATAAATATACAGTCATCATGCCTGTTGGCGTTACCTCGGCAATGGTGGATTCGGTCTGATATGTGCGAACAGCAGCCGTAAGGCCGATCCCTTATGATGGCACCCGGAAGGCTCGCGACCTCTCTCGTTTTTCTGGGTTCACACATGTCATCGTTCGACATTCAATTGCTGCTCACCGCCCTGGTGAGCGTCCTGGTGCTGGTCGCGCTGATTGTTTCGCGCATCCGCATGCACCCGCTGCTGGCGCTGCTGATCGTTTCCATCGGCGTCGGTTTCGCTACGGGCATGGAGCCCGTGGCCATCGTCAAGAACCTGACCGACGGTGCGGGCAAGACCCTGGGCGCCGTCGGCGTGGTGATCGCGCTGGGCGCGATGCTGGGCAAGATTCTGGCGGACTCGGGCACCACCGAACGCCTGGCCAATGCCATCCTGCGCCACACGTCGCCCCGCATGATTCCGTGGGCCATGACGCTAGTGGCGTTCGTCATTGGCATCCCGATGTTCTTCGAAGTGGGCCTGGTCGTGATGCTGCCGCTGATCTTCAGCGTGGCGCGCAAACTGGAAAGTCAGCAGCGCTTCAAAGGTTCTGCCTACGTATATGTGGGCGTGCCGGTGATTTCCGCGCTGGCGGCCATGCACGGCATGGTGCCCCCGCACCCGGGCCCGCTGACCGCCATCGCCACGTTGAAGACCACCGTCGGCCCAACGATGATCTACGGCTTCATCGCCGCGCTGCCCGCCATGGTCTTCGGCGGCCCGCTGTATGGCGCGTTCATCGCCCCGCGCATGACGACCCGCCCGGACGAAGCCCTGCTTGAGCAGTTCACCAACACCCGCGAAGCCGCCGCCGGCAACGGCGCGCCCAGCGTGGGCCTGGGGATCCTGGCGGCCCTGCTTCCCGCGCTGCTGATGCTGGTGCATGCCTTGGCCGAAATGTTGCTGCCCAAGGGGTCCAGCGGGCTGCACGTGGCTGCCTTCCTGGGCAACCCGGTGGTCGCCATGCTGCTGGGCGTGCTGTTTGCAGCCGTGACGCTGGTGTTCATGCGCCGCGGCGACGCGGAAAAGCTGCGCGAGGCGCTGGGCCAGAGCTTAAAACCCATCGCCGGCATCATGCTGATCATCGCTGGCGGCGGGGCGTTCCAGCAGGTGCTGACCAGCGCCAAGGTCGGCGACGCCATCGTCCACCTGACGCACCAGTTCGCCTTCCCGCCGTTGATCCTGGGCTGGCTGATTGCCATGCTGCTGTCGGTGTCCACCGGCTCGGCCACGGTCGGCATCGTGGGCGCGGCCGGCCTGCTGGCGCCGCTGGCGGGCGCCGACCCCACGTTGAATCTGCCGCTGCTGGCGCTGTCGATCGGTTGCGGTTCGTTGTTCTTCAACTACGCCAACCACGCCGGTTTCTGGATGGTGAAGGAATCCTTCGGCATGACGATGGGCGAGGCCACCAAGACGATCTCGGTGGTGCAGTCGATCGTGTCCGTGGTGGGCCTGATCATGGTGCTGTTGTTCAACCTGCTGCCGCCGCTGGGTTGATACGTGGCCTGGATAGCCGGTCGACGAATGGCCGGCTTTTCAGCGGTAGTCATGGGGCAGGTTGTGATTCGTCGTTCGGCGCCAGTATGGCCATTAAGCCTGCGGTTCCATCGAGACAGCCGCCGCGGCTGGTTTCCACGTACTTTCTTATCGCTTCCGCGAGAGGTCCCTTCGGACCTTGGATTCGTCTTAAGGTCGCCACTACCTTACCGACGGACTCAGCGGCCCCAATGGGCCTGCCGCCATCCATATCGGTTTCCAAATCATCATAAGGATCTTCGACGGCGGCTTGCACTTCGACCCGTCTTTTTCTCTGTTCGAGTTCCCAATACTGATTCAAGGCGACGAGTTTTGCTGCGTGGTCAGCGGGTTTCTGTCTGAACGCGTGATCCGAATCATTGACCAGGTAAGGCCGGATAATGTGCGTGCCCTGCTGGCGTTCGATGTAACGCTCACAATATTCTTTCACGAGCGTCGCGTTGACGGGTTGTCGGCCCTCCAGGCGATCCTCTATTGCAGTCAGCGGTGACGGCGTAGCGGCATCAATCCAGAAAACGGGATACGGGACGTCATTGGTCACCCCCTTCAGGGGGATACGGCCGAGGTAGTAATAGGTGAGCGGGGCAACGGATGTACTGGCCGCCGGGATCGCGGCCGATGCCGCGGCGAGCAACAGCGCCAAGTCGACCGTGAAGACAAATTGCCGCGGGTTCGACAGCGAAGCCACCCGGAAGCCTGTGTCTATGGACGGCCCGATGAAATCGCGAATCGCCGTGGGATCCTTGCCCATATCGTGCAGGCGGGTCAGGTTGGCAAAAATGAAGTCGCCATCGTCGTAGCCCAGGGAATCCTGGACGCTGGTGGTGCTGAGCACGACCTCCGCGTTATTGACCGGAAATCCCGCGATCCACGCAGCGCATTTCAGGTCAAGCCCGGAACTATGCGCCTTGATCGTATTCCGAAATTCGTGCACCGTTTTCAGCATCGCGGCGACACAAATGTAAGCTTCCTGGTGACTGCCCAGCTTCTTGGTGAAGATCAATTCGTCGCCCACGGCCTTCCATAGCTGCGGGGCGTCGCCTGGAGTCCAATGGCACTCAATGCGCGCCGCTTCGGACAGTGTCCGCCATTCATGCCCGAATCGCGCTGCCATCTGATCGTAAAACTGCAAGATCGGATTGAGCCACTTTCTGCCGGGGTGGGTTGCCGCTTCCCCGTTTGGTGTGTGTTGTTCGTCCGAAACCTTGGACGCCAACAATTGTTTGAAATTGGTAGAGCCAACAATGTCCACGCTAATGAAGATGCGCAGACAGGGGGCCAGAAATGCAGGTGACAATTCGGGTGATTGCGACATGTGCATCGATATGTCTACAGTCCGGCCAGATGCAGTGATTTCGCCCGCATCGAAACGGTCGATGTAGAGACGACGAAGTACTTGGCGATATCGTATGCGTCCCCGCCGGCGTTGTTATATACCCGCCTGAATTCAGCCTCCGGCATGAGGAAGGATGCGGCGAACCAATTCGCTTGCCATTCAGCTAGATCGCTTCCGTATCGCGTCGCTCGCATGGGTACAAAGTCTGCCTCTGCTTTAAGCGGCAAAAGGCAGTGCAAAAAGTAGTGGCCCAGCTCATGTGCGACCGTGAATCGGTCTCGCTCTTTGCTGGTATGGCTGGTGAGGACGATTCGGAATTTGTCCAGAGCGTCAATGATGATGGAACCGGGTTCTTCATCATTCAGGTCCCATATGCTTTGGTACCCGATCGTGCCGCCAAGGTTCCGTACTACAGCCTCGATATCGTCGCCAGCGTTGAAGCCAAGCAGTTGCGCTATGCGTTCAGCAAACTCGGCAACTTGAGCCTTGTTTAAAGGGGCTGCCACGGGAGTCCGCATTGACGTTTCAGACATCACAACGCCGCCGTTCTTAACGGCGTGTGGATCGGATTTATGCTGATCATGCGAAAGGCGGTCGATGCCATGCGACACCTCGTTTTCGTTGATAACGGAAAGCACGGGTAAAAATATACAGGGGCATCCGCACGCCAGGATGGTTGGCCAAGCCCGCGGAGCAAAAAAAAACCGCAACGCGTCAGCAGTTGCGGAGTTTCATGCAGCCTTAGGAGAATTTGGGCTGCGAACTGGTGCCGGTGAAAGGAATCGAACCCTCGACCTTCTCATTACAAGTGAGCTGCTCTACCAACTGAGCTACACCGGCACGGCGTGCAGGGCACGCGCAGGGACTGCATTGTAATGAAAAAACGCTTGCGCCGTGTACCGCCCATGCACACCGGCGTACCCCATTCCCCACTGCAGCGGTTCACGCTCAATGTGCGGTCTGGGGGGCACACGTAAACGTCGGGCAGCAAAACGCGCTGCGCGGGCAGGATGAACATCCTGCCACGCACAGTAAGCGGGAATCCGTCGGGCTTGCGGGGACATTGCGCCGGGCGCGCCGTCCCCGCGTCGCAGCGGCTATTTGACGATGGTCAGGCGCGGACGCTTGGGTTCGTCGTCATCGCCGCCGTCGTCGCCAGGCGCCACGTCGGCGTCGGTGCTTTCAGGCGCGTCGGCATCCGCCGCGCCTTGCGCACCCGCCGCCGGCGGTTCGTAGGGCTGCACTTCGAAGCCCATGCCGGCGCCGGTTTCGCGCGCGTAGATGGCGCTGACGGCGCCGACGGGGACGTAGACGTTTTCGGTCACGCCGCTGAAGCGGGCCTGGAATTCGATGAATTCATTGCCCAGCACCAGACGGTTGGTGGCCAGCGTGCCCACGTTCAGTGTGATCTGACCGTCACGGACATGCGCGACGGGCACCATGGTGTGCTCGTCGACCTGCACGGTGATGTACGGTGTGTAGCCGTTGTCGGTGCACCATTCATGCAGCGCGCGGATCAGATACGGTTTGGTCGAAGTTTCACCCATCACACAACCAGCCTTAACGACGCATCACTTTTTCCGAAGGCGTCAGCGCTTCGATGTAGGCCGGACGCGAGAAGATGCGTTCGGCGTACTTTTGCAGCGGGGCCGCGTTCTTGGGCAGTTCGATGCCGTAGTGGTCCAGGCGCCACAGCAGCGGAGCCACGGCCACGTCCAGCATGGAGAACTCTTCGCCCAGCATGTACTTGTTCTTCAGCAGCATGGGGGCCAGCTGGGCCAGGCGGTCGCGGATGTTCTGGCGGGCATTGGCCAGCTTCTTCTCGTCCGGCTTGGCGCTGCGGTCTTCCAGCGTCGAGACGTGAACGAACAGTTCTTTCTCGAAGTTGTAGAGGAACAGGCGGGTGCGGGCGCGCATGACCGGGTCGGCGGGCATTAGCTGCGGGTGCGGGAAGCGCTCGTCGATGTACTCGTTGATGATGTTCGACTCGTACAGGACCAGGTCGCGTTCGACCAGAATGGGCACTTGACCGTACGGGTTCATCACCGAGATGTCTTCGGGCTTGTTGTACAGGTCGATGTCGCGGATCTCGAAATCCATACCCTTTTCGAACAACACGAAGCGGCAGCGTTGCGAAAACGGACACGTGGTTCCGGAATAGAGCACCATCATGGTGTAAGTCCTTTATGAAAAACGAAAGGCCAGCGCCTAAATCTAGCAGGCGCTGGCCCCGATTGCCAGGCGGGATAGGCGTACAGCCCTATCCGCCACTGCTGTCCCTGTTTTTAAAGGGGGACGGCTTTCATGCCTGGCGGGGCGTTGCGGTTAGCGCACGTGCTTCCAGTACGAAGCGTTCAAGCGCCACGTAACCAGGAAGAACAACAGCAGGAACAACATGACACCGACGCCGATACGGACGCGTAACGTCTGGACGGGCTCGGCCATCCAGGACATGAACGCGGTCAGGTCTGCGACGTCGTTGTCGTATGTTGCGACTTGGGCCGGGTTGGCGGCCTTAAATTTGGCCTCAAAGGTGGTATGGCCGTGGTAATCAGCTACCGGTTCGGCCTTGACCGTGGAAAAACCTTGAGCATCGTACACCGTCGTGACGCGTTCCCAGGTTTTGGGTGCGCCTTCCTTGGCGTCCTTGACTTCCACTTCGTGCATGGCCACGGTCGTCAGCTCGCGCGGACCCTGAAGCTCCCAGAGCGCATGGGGCATGCCCACGGCCGGGAAAACCAGATTGTTCCAACCGGTGGCGCGCGACGAATCGCGGTAGAAAGTGCGCAGGTAGGTGTAAATGTAGTCGGCGCCGGACGGGCCGGCGTTGACCGATTTGGCGCGCGCGATCACGGACAGGTCCGGGGGCGTCGTGCCAAACCACTTCTTGGCGTCCTTGGGCGACATGGCGACGGTCATCATGTCGCCCACCTTTTCGCCGGTGAACAGCAGGCTTTCCTTGATTTGCTGGTCAGTCAGCCCGATGTCCTTCAGCTTGTTATAGCGCATCGACGATGCGCTATGACAGTTCAGGCAGTAGTTGACGAACAGCTTGGCGCCGTTTTGCAGCGACGCCATGTCGTTGACGCGATACGGCGCCTTGTTGAGCGGGAACCCGCCTTCGGCGGCGAATGCGGCGGTACACGTGAGCATCAAGGCCACGGCACCAATCAGCTTCTTGATCATGGTTAGTCCGTTATCTGGTGGGGCTCAGTGGGCGTGGAACGTAACGCGCTCGGGCACGGGCTTGAACGTGCCAAGGCGGCTCCAGACCGGCATCAGGAAGAAGAATGCCAGGTACAGCAGCGTGCCGATTTGCGACGTGATGTTCAACGGCGGACTGGGCGGCTGCGTACCGATGTAGCCAAGCACCAGGAAGTTGACCATGAAGATGCCGTAGATCCATTTGTGCCACGTGGGGCGGTAGCGGATCGACTTGACCGGCGAATGGTCCAGCCACGGCAGGAAGAACAGGATGACGACCGTGCCGCCCATGGCGACCACACCCCAGAACTTGGCGTCGATCGCGCGCAGCAGCACGGCCACGACGATCAGGATGCCGGGGATGGCCACGCGCAGGATGCCCTTCAGGTTGCTCTTGACGAGCAACGCGATGGCGCCCAGCACCGATGCGCCTGCCAGCACCCACGTGAATTCGTCGGTGGTGGCGCGAAGCATCGAGTAGAACGGCGTGAAGTACCAGACCGGCGCGATGTGCGGCGGCGTCTTCAGCGAGTCGGCGGGGATGAAGTTGTTGAACTCCAGGAAGTACCCGCCCATTTCAGGTGCGAAGAACACGATGAAGGCGAACACGAGCAGGAAGCCCGCCACGCCCATCAGGTCATGCACCGAGTAGAACGGGTGGAACGGGATGCCATCCTTCGGCCGGCCGTACTTGTCTTTCGGCCCCTGCTTGATCTCGATGCCGTCCGGGTTGTTCGAGCCGACTTCGTGCAGCGCCACCAGGTGGGCCGCCACCAGACCCACCAGCACCAGCGGAATCGCGATGACGTGGAAGGCGAAGAAGCGGTTCAGGGTGGCGTCCGACACGACGTAGTCGCCGCGGATCCAGATCGACAGTTCAGGGCCGATGAACGGAATGGCCGCGAACAGGTTCACGATCACCTGGGCGCCCCAATACGACATCTGGCCCCAGGGCAGCAGGTAGCCGAAGAAAGCTTCGGCCATCAGACAGAGGAAAATCGCCACGCCGAAGATCCACACGAGCTCGCGCGGCTTGCGGTAGGAACCGTAAAGCAGCCCGCGCAGCATGTGCAGGTACACGACGACGAAGAACATCGACGCGCCGGTGGAGTGCATGTAGCGCACCAGCCAGCCCCAGGGGACCTCGCGCATGATGTATTCGACGGACTGGAACGCGCGTTCGGCGTCCGGCTTGTAGTGCATGACCAGGAAAATGCCGGTCACGATCTGCAGCACCAGGACCAATAAGGCCAAGGAGCCAAAGAAATACCAGAAGTTGAAATTCTTCGGTGCGTAGTACTCGGACAGATGGGCTTTCCAGGTGGATGTCACCGGAAAGCGCCGGTCCAGCCAGCCCAACAGGCCTGTCGTCTCGACGGTTTTCTCGCCAGCCATGTAACGGCTCCTTCTCTAATACGTGGCGTATTTGTTTTACTTACGTAATCGGGAAAAAAGCGCGACGCGAGCGTCAGGCCTTGTTGTCTTCATCGACGCCCACGATGATGCGGGTGTCGCTGAGATATTGGTAAGGCGGTACTTCGAGGTTGTCGGGGGCGGGCTTGTTCTTGTAGACCCGGCCAGCCAGGTCGAACGTGGAGCCGTGGCAGGGACAGAGGAATCCGCCTTGCCAATTGGCGCCCATGCCGCCACCGCCGCCCGTTTCGAAGTGCGAGGTGGGCGAGCAGCCCAGGTGCGTACAGATGCCGACACAGACGAAGATCTCGGGCTTGCGCGAACGAGCCTCGTTTTCGGCGTATTTGGGGGTATAGCCAGGCCGTTTGGAATCAGGGTCGGCCAATAAAGGATCCAGCGTTTTCAGGGCAGCGAGCTGTTCGGGAGAACGGTGAATGATCCACACCGGCTTCCCACGCCATTCCACTGTCTTCATGGTGCCGACGGGAATGTCGCCGATATCCACTTCTACAGGGGCCCCGGCCGCGCGGGCCTTTTCAGAGGGAGAAAACGTGCTCACAAGCGGCAATGCCGTTGCGACACCTGCTACGCCACCCACGGCACAGGCGGTGGTAACCCAGAAACGTCGCGAAGGATCAGGTGGCAGGTTGGGATCAACCGCACCGTCATCATCGTGCACCAGCGTATCCTGACTCATCTTCCTATCCTTGTTGATGCGCCCGCTCTACGAGTAGCATCACCTCTGCGGCATCGGGTTCGCGGGAATATGTAACAACATAGCAACCGCGTATTATAGCGCCAGCCCACTGATGGGCGTATCACGAAGGGAGTGCTTTTATGAGCAAAGCGACTGGTTTCGTCAAAGAATTCCGAGATTTCGCGGTAAAAGGCAATGCGGTCGACTTGGCAGTGGGTGTCATTATCGGTGCGGCGTTCGGCAGAATTGTCGACTCGCTGGTGAAAGACATCGTCATGCCGCTGGTCAACTTCATCCTTGGCGGCTCGGTCGATTTTTCGAACAAGTTCCTGGTGCTATCCATGCCCGCCGGCTACAACGGCCCCATGACGTATGCCGACCTGACCAAAGCGGGCGCAAACGTCTTTGCGTGGGGTAATTTCGTCACCATCATCATCAACTTCGTGCTGTTGGCGTTCGTGATCTTCTGGATGGTCAAGGCCATCTACAAGGCGCGCACCAAGGCCGAGGAAGCGCCGGCCGCACCGGCCGCGACGCCCGAAGACGTGGCGCTGCTGCGCGAAATCCGCGATCTGCTCAAAAAGCCCTGATTCGCTGCCGCCGCGAACCCGGTATCCGCACGGATCCGGGCCGCGGCCAGCGGACGTTCCCGCCGGCGTAGGGTCCGCATGGTTGCGCGTGCGCCGGCCCCGCTGAACAATCCGCTGTTTTCTCCTGCTGGCCCTATTCCGCTGCCATCTGCCGTTCGACGCGTCGCGCGAACATGGCGAAGCTTGCGCGCACGATGCTGGGTTTCAGCAGAAAGTCGTGCGATTCGGCGGCCAGCTCGTCATTGACCGGTTTCACCTCGCCGTATGCGGCGGCGGCCAGCAGCTGGTTGCGGGCCGCGCGTTCGATCAGCACCGACAGGTACAGCGCTTCTTCCACGCAGGATCCGGCCGCCAGGAAGCCATGGTTGGCCAGCAGGATGCAGCGCTTGTCGCCCAACGCCGCGGAAATGATCTCGCCTTCCTGGTCGGCGATGGGTAGCCCGGGCCATTCCTTCAGATGAGCGCAGTCGTTGTGGAACGGCGTGGCGTCCATGTGCGCGACGACCAGCGGCTGGCCCGTCATCGACAGCGTCGAGACATGCGGCGGGTGCGTGTGAATGATGCACTGCACGTCGGGGCGCTGGCGATAGACCCAGAAATGAAAGCGCACGGCGGGGTTCGGCGTACCCGCGCCCTCAAGCACTTCCATGCTGTCGTTGATGCGGATGACCGAGGACGGGAGGATCTCGTCGAACGCCTGGGCCAGCGGGGTGGTCAGGAACGTGCCGTCGGCGTTGCGCACCGTGATCTGGCCTGCCAGCGTTTCCGAATGGCCTTCGCTGGCGAGAATGCGGCAGCTAAGCGCCACTTTTTCCTTCTCGCCCCAGTTTCCGAAGTCGAGCTTGTTCGCGGAGCGCGCAAAGAAGGCGTCGGCATGGGCTTGTTTTTCCAGCATGGGGTCTCCTTGGGGATAATGGCTTAATTACACGCCCGCCTCTGCAGCCTGCGATTGACCGATCACGAACGCGGGTTGACTCAACGCGACAGGAGGGCGGGCCCCCCTCGGCCCTTGTTGGCCGGCCCGACAGAGAGCTCCGAGCATGCCAAGCGCCAGCCAGACCGTGAATCGACCCGCCCGGCCCGCCTGTTCCGAGGCGGATCTCAACTTTGCGCCCCAGTTCCGCCCGTTTTACGCGCAGGAGATCGCCGGCTATGAGCGCGAGCTGGACAAGCTGGTCCTGCCGGGAGAATTCCGGGCGTTGACGGAACAGCCCCGGCTGCAATTGCAGGCCTGTCGACTGCGCGCGGGCGGGCTGGTGGTCAGCCTGGAATCCACGCCGATAAGCGTGCACCACCGTGCGGAGCACGCGGCCGATCTGGACCACGCGGAGTTCCTGGCCAGCTTCGTGGTCGCCGGGCATGGCGTCATCGTCCAGAATGACGCCACCCTGCCGCTGGAACCCGGAGACATCATCTTCCGCACGACCGCGCTGCCCTCCGACATCCGGATGTACACCGATTCGCGGATCGTGGTGGTGAAGGGGCCGCTGTCGCGCCTGCTGGGCGCGCACAGCCTGGCGATGTCCCAGTTCACCGCGCAACGCGGCGCGGCCGGCTTGCCGATGGTGCAAACCGCCCATCGTTGCCTGCATCATGTTTTTTTCGACAAGGCGGAATCCAACCCTACGTCGTCGCTCTTTGCCGAGCAGGCGCTGCTTGCCCTGCTGGCCTCGATATACACCAGCCAGGCGTTGGAGAAGATTCCGGGCGATGCGCGGGCGCCTGCCGATAACTGGCAGGTGCTGGCCAGTTACATCGATGCCCACATCACCGATCCGGAGCTGTCGGTGCAGGCGGTAGCGGACGTGCTGCGCGTCACCACGCGTTGGGTGCATCGGCTGTTCAAGACGCGTTCGCTGCAATACACCAGCTATGTGCGAGAACGCCGGCTACAACTGGCCAGGGAAGCGCTCGAGGACCCGCGGCGTTCGCACGTCGAGGTCAAAGAAATCGCTGCCTCTTGCGGCTTCCAGCATGCCAGCCATTTCATCCGCCGTTTCCATGAACGCTTCGGCATGTCGCCCGCCCTGTATCGCAAGACAGCCAGAAGCGGCAGCGGCGGCGCGTAACCCACGCCGCCCGCTCACATCGCGTGGCGCGTCATCCCCGGCGCAAATCCTGGGGCGTGGGTTTCATGAGAAACGCCGAGGTGCCGGCGACGATACCCAGAACCGCCAGATAGACGCCGACGGGAACAATGCTGTTGAACTTCTGGACCAGCGTGGCCGAGATCAGCGGGGCCAAGCCGCCACCAATGGCCGCCGAGAACTGGACCCCGATCGACAACCCGGAATAGCGCAGCTCGGCAGGGAACTGGGCGCTGTACAGGCTGGACTGAGGGGCGATCATGACCGCGTAGTTCAAGGCCATGGCGATGAAGACGGCAAGGCTGTACGCCATCAACGAACCGCTGCCCACCGCGAGGAAGATGGGAATGGCCATGAGCCCCAGGAGCATGCCGCCCCAGCCGCAGACCCGGCGCGCGCCGATGCGATCGGCCAGCATGCCGAACAACGGAATGGTGAACATCAACACGCCTGCGCCGTAGAGCAAGGCGTGCAGCGCGTCGGCGCGGCTGAAGCCTAGCTTGGACACGGCGTAGGACACCGAGAACACCAGGAAGGTGTAGATCAGGGTGACCTCGGCAATCTTGCAGCCTATGCACAGCAAGAGCGATTTGCCATGTGCGCGCAGCAGTTCGCGCAGGGGCATTTTGTCTTCCAGAGGCTGCCTGGTCCGTGCGCGTTCGCGTTTGACCTGCTCGAACTCAGGAGATTCGTCGATGCCGTGGCGGATGAACAGGCCTACGACGATGAGTACGGCGCTGGCCAGAAACGGCAGGCGCCAGCCCCAGGACAGGAAGTCTGCTTCCGGCAGCCGCGTCACCAGTGCGAAGGACCCTACCGACAGCAGGATGCCCAAGGGCGCGCCCACCAACGGCAGGCTGCCGAAGAACGCCTTCCACTTTGGCGGCGCGTGTTCCACCGCCATCAGCATGGCGCCGCCCATTTCGCCGCCGAACGATAGCCCCTGGCCGATGCGCAGGACCACCAACAGCACCGCCGCCGAGATGCCGATCTGTTCATAGGTCGGCAGCAGGCCGATGAGCACGGTGCACAGGCCCATCAACAACAGGCTCAGCGTCAGCATGGATTTGCGGCCGACGCGATCGCCGAAGTGGCCGAACAGGATGCCGCCGATGGGACGCGCCAGCATGCCGCTGGCGAAAGCGCCAAAGGCCGCCAGCGTGCCGGTTGCCGGATCGAACTGCGGAAAGAAGATCTTGTTGAACACCAGGGCCGCGGCGGTCCCGTAGGCGAGGAAGTCGAACGCCTCCACGGCGGTGCCGATGACGGTCGCGACGGCGACCCGGAACAGGTTCGGCTTCTTGTGTGGTCGGGCAGCGGGCTGCGCGGCGGGTATGGCGTCCATGTCGTTTCCTCTTGTCTTGTCGTAATGGTTTTGTGTCGTGGCGCGGCAGCTCAGGGGCCTGGCGTCACGTATCCCGGCAACTGCCGTATGCGTTCGCGCCATGCGGCCATGGCGGGATAGGCGGCAACGTCGATGGCGGCTTCTTCGGCCAGCGCCGCGTAGCCGTAGCAGGCGATGTCGGCCACGGTGGGCGCATCGGTACCGGCCAGCCAGCCGTTTTCCGCAAGGTGCTTGTCCATGCGGCGAAGCACGCGGTCCGTGCGGGCCTGCATGCCGGGAATGTCGAGCAGCGCTTCGCTTACGCCCAGGTGGTGCGCGGCCTCGGCGTTGCTGACGACGCGCGTCAACCGCAGCGGCTGCAGGCTGTTCGCGATTTCATTGGCGGAGACCGATAGCCAGGCGTGCATGGCGCCGATGCGGGGCAATGGCGCCAACCATTGGGGGGCGTAGTGATGCGCAAGATGCAGCAGGATGGCGTGACTGTCCCAGAGCGCGATGCCGCCATCGGTCATTGCGGGGATCTGCTGGAAGGCGCTGATGCGCTCAAACGCCGCGGTCTGGTTCTTGCGGGCCAGCACGTCGACAAATGTGCGTTGGTAGGCCTTGCCGATAAGGGCAAGAAATAGGCGGACCTTGTAGCAGTTGCCAGAGCGCGGGTGGTCGTAGAGGGTCAGCATTCAGTGGCTCCGTATGAAGGAGGCCCGGCCGGGAAGAGGCCAGCGGCGGGCAACTGCATGGAATGCTAGGGCGCGGTTTTCAGCCAGAATTGACAGGGAGAGAACCGCGATTGACCAGACGCGACGCACAGGCGCGGGTTTGATCAAACCCTCTGGTTTTCCCGGAGCCTGGTCCGGTGGATTCCCGGGGGCGTGGCGCACATGGCGACCGCAGGCGTCGTGAAATGAAAACGCCCCCTTTCGGGGGCGGATGGCAGGCCGTGCGCGACGCGTGTCAGGCCGGGTTATCGATGTCGACGAATTCGACCTTGATCCCGAACCGTTCGGCCACCGCCTGGCCCAGCGCTTCTGCGCCATAGCGCTCGGTTGCGTGATGGCCGGCGGCGATGAAGCCCACGCCGGTCTCACGTGCCAGATGCACGGTGGATTCCGAGACCTCGCCGGTGATGTAGGCGCTGGCGCCCGCGTCCACGGCGTCAGCCAGCATGCCCTGCGCGCCGCCCGTGCACCACGCCAGGCGCGATACGGGCTGGTCCGGGTCGCCCACGACCAAGGGCTGACGGCCCAGGCGTTCGGCCACGCGCGCGCCTAGTTGCGCAAGCGTTTGCAGGCCGGGCGCCTGGCCCAGCCAGACCAGGTTGTCTTGGCCACAGGTGCGCGGCGCGCCGTCGTCGCGGCGTTCCGGCGCCAGGCCCAGTACCCGCGCCAGTTGCGCGTTGTTGCCCAGCGTCGGATGCGCATCCAGCGGCAGATGGTAGGCGTACAGATTCAGGTCGTTCTTCAGGGCCAGGGCCATGCGCGTGCGGCGTGTGCCGATGACGCGGCGGTCTTCGTTGCGCCACATCCAGCCGTGATGCACCAGCACCGCGTCGGCCCCGCGTTCGACCGCCGTGCGCAGCAGGGCTTCGCTGGCGGTGACACCGGTGATAATGTGTCCGACTTCAGATCGGCCCTCCACTTGCAAGCCGTTGGGGCAGTAGTCCTTGAAGCGGGCGGCTTGCAGGGTGTCGTCCAGCCAGCTGGCCAGCACGTGGGAGTCCACTTTTTTCATTGCTCGTCCTATCAGAATCATGCGCCGATATTGGCTGATATTCGCTCAGGCCGTCACGGTCTGCCTGGCTATTCTATTCGTCGTCACCACCCTGCGGCCCGACCTGCTGCGCCTGGCCGGTCCGGGAACCGCGCCGCCCGCCGTGGCGGCTGCCGGGGCGCCGCGTCCGTCCGCGGGGCGCGGCGTGGGGCCGGTGTCCTATGCGGACGGCGTCGCCCGCGCGGCGCCGTCGGTGGTGAACGTCTACACCACCAAGCACGTCAACGTGCCGCTGGTTCCGCTGCCCGACGATCCCGTGCTGCGCCAGCTATTCGGCCAGATGCCGGGCATGAGCCGGCGGCAGGCCACGACCAGCCTGGGGTCTGGCGTCATCGTCAACCAGGACGGCCACGTGCTGACGAACTACCACGTGGTGCAGGCGGCGGACGCCATCGAGGTGGCGTTGGCCGACGGCCGCCGCGATACCGCCAAGGTCGTGGGGGCGGACCCCGATACCGATCTGGCCGTGTTGAAGCTGAGCACGTTGCGCGCCCTGCCCGCCGCCACCTTGGCGGCCGACCGCGGCTTGCGCGTGGGAGACGTGGTGCTGGCGATCGGCAATCCGTTCGGCGTGGGGCAGACCACCACCCAGGGCATCGTGTCGGCGCTGGGCCGCAATGGGCTGGGCCTGAACACGTATGAAAACTTCATTCAGACGGACGCCGCGATCAACCCGGGCAACTCGGGGGGCGCGCTGGTGGACGCCGAAGGCAATCTGGTCGGCATCAACACCGCCATTTATTCGGAATCGGGCGGGTCGATGGGCATCGGCTTCGCCACGCCCATCGAGATCGCGCGCAAGGTCATGGACGACATCGTCAAGACCGGCAGCGTCAAACGCGGCTGGCTGGGCGTGGAGCCGCAGGACGTTACCCCCGAACTGGCGCGCGCCTTCGGGCTGGGCGCCGACGCAAAAGGCGCGATCATCGCGGGCGTGATGCGAGATGGCCCGGCGGCGCGCGGCGGCCTGCGGGTGGGCGACATCGTGCAGTCGGTCAACGGCAAACCCATGGCCGACACGGCCCAGTTGCTGTCGGAAATTGCGCAACAGCCCCCTGGCCAGCGCGCGACGCTGGGCATTTTGCGTGCGGGCAAGCCGCAGGACGTGACCGTCGTGGTGGGCACGCGGCCCGGAAAGCCCCGATAGCCCTTCAAGGAACGTGCGCGGCGCCCTCCACCAAGATGCGCACCATCGACAGCACGGTTTTTTTCGTGCTGTCGGGTTGCTGGCGCAGCAGGGCGCAAATTTCAGCGCAGTAGCCGTCGATCGCGGGCGCGGTGGCCGGCATGGCGGGCAGCACGCCGGTGCTGGAAGGCACGCCGTGGGGGCCGGGTTCGGCGCCGCTGAGCACGCCGTCCGTCAGCCACGGCACGCTGGTTTCAAGCGCGACGGCCAGGCGTAGCAGCGTACTCCGGGACGGCGAGTAGCGATCTTCGCGGGTAAGAATGCGATGGATGCAGGATTGCGGCACGCGAGAGATGCGTGCCAGTTGATTCTGGCTGTGGATGCCGCGCCATCGCATCAGGGCGCGCAGCCTTTGGGCAAGCGACATACCTGCAATGTAGGATTGCAGGCATGTGCGGGCAAGAGTCAATCAGTCCTATCTTGCCCGCACATGCCGCGCCGGGGACGGTATCAGTGCCGTTCGGTCAGCGAATCCGTGGTGTCGTCGGCCGTGGCCGCGCCGGGCTTGGGCGACACCATTCGCGCGCAAATCAGACCCACCTCATAGAGCAGGCACAGCGGCACGGCCAGCATGAACTGGCTGACCACGTCGGGCGGCGTGACCACCGCGGCGATGATGAAAGCGCCGACCACGACATAGCCGCGCGCGGCGCGCAGCTTGGACAATTCCACAATGCCCGTCTTCACCAGCAGCACCACGGCCACGGGCACCTCGAAGGTAATGCCGAAGGCCATGAACATCGTCATGACGAAGCTCAGGTAGGCCTCGATGTCAGGCGCCGGCGTGATGGATTGCGGCGCGAAGGTGGCGATGAAGTGGAAGACCGTGCGGAACACCACGAAATAGCAAAACGCCATGCCCGCGATGAACAGGAACGTGCTTGAGATGATCAGCGGCAGCGCCAAGCGCTTTTCGTGCCGGTACAGGCCGGGGGCGACAAAGGCCCATGCCTGGTACAGGACAACCGGCAGCGCCACGATGAAGGCGGCCATCATCGTGACCTTGACGGGCACCATGAACGGCGTGATGACGCCCGTGGCGATCATGCGGGTGCCCTCGGGCAGCGAAGCCAGCATGGGCGCGGCCAGCACGTCATAGATGGCGGACGCGCCGGGGTAGATGAACAATACGATGAACACGGCCACGACGGCGCCGACGGCGCGCAGCAGGCGGGTACGCAATTCGACCAGGTGGGAGATGAAGGTCTCTTGCTGGCCTTCTTCTTGGGAGGCGTCCTGGGTCACGTCGGTGTTCCAGAGGGCGTGACGGGCTTGGCGGCGGGCGCGGCGTCGTCGGCCTTGGGCGCGCTGGGCGCCGGGGCGGGTTGTTGGGGGGCGGACGCGGCCGGCACGGGGGCCGGGGCGGGCACGGCGGGCAGCTCCAGGTCCAGGCTGTGATTCTGGCCGGGCGGGGCGATCGTGCGGGCCGGTTCGACGGATGCTTCCCCGGCCGGGGCGGGCCCGACCGAAGCGTCTCCAACGATCACCGGCGCGACCTTGCCGCTGGCTTCGCGGGCGACTTCATCGAGTTCCGCCCGGAATTGCTGAACCGGTTCCTGCAGCGAGGCCTGCGTGTCGTTCAACGACTGTTGCACGCCCTGCGCGGCGTCTTCCATTTCGTTCTTGAATTTGCGCAGCTCGTCGAGCTCGATTTCGCGCTGGATATCGGATTTCACGTCATTGACGTAACGCTGCGCGCGCCCAAGCAGGTGGCCGACGGTGCGGGCTACCTTGGGCAGGCGTTCGGGGCCAATGACGATCAAGGCGACGACGCCGATCACCATCAGTTCAGTGAGGCTGACATCAAACATTCGACGGCCGCTCGGGAATTGAAGCAATAAGGGCCGGCCCGTTCAGGGCGGGCCCGGGAGACGAGCCGCGGCTCAGGAGTTGGTCTTTTCCTTGGCTTGCACGTCGATGGTTTCACCGGAAACGCGCTGCTGCGCGATCGGATCCGCCGGCTTTTCGCCGTTGGCGTCCTTCATGCCTTCCTTGAACCCCTTCACTGCGCCGCCCAGGTCCGAGCCGATGTTGCGCAGTTTCTTGGTGCCGAAAATCAGCGCCACGATGACCAGAACGACCAACCAATGCCAAATGCTGAAACTACCCATGATGTTTCTCCGAATTACGCGGTGGGGGCTACGCGCCCTTTCCAGGGCCGCGAGCCGCCGATGATGTGGAAATGCAAATGCGGGACTTCCTGGCCGCCTTCGACGCCAGAGTTGATCATGATGCGAAATCCGCCATCAGGGCCCGGACGGCAACCGTTTTCGGCTGCTAGCCGCGGCGCCAACGACATCATTCTACCCAACCAACCTGCGTCCTCGCCCGTAATATCCTGCATGGATATGACATGACGTCGAGGGATCAGCAGTAAATGCACCGGTGCGGCCGGATTAATATCGTGGAATGCAACAAAGTCCTCGTCTTCGTAGACTTTTTTGGACGGGATGTCGCCACTGGCGATCTTGCAGAAAAGACAGTTGTTGCTCATTTTCCGGGCTCCGTGGTCAGTCTTTGGGGCGGCTTGCCTTCTCGGCCAGGCCCGACAAGCCTTCGCGGCGGGCCAATTCTGCCAGCACGTCTTCGGGCCGCAGCTTGAAATGCGTCAGCGCGACCAGGCAGTGGAACCACAGGTCGGCGGTTTCGCTGACGATGCGGTCCGGCACGCCGTCTTTGGCGGCCATGACCAGTTCCGTGGCTTCTTCGCCGATCTTCTTCAGAAAGGAATCGGGGCCTTTAGCCAGCAGCTTGGCGGAATACGATGCGGCGGGATCCCCCCCGTTTTCGGGGCGGCGGGTTTCCAGCGTGTCGGCGATGCGCGCCAGGATATCGGCGGCGCTTGCGGCGTGATCGGTCATTTGTAGATCATTTCCGGGTCTTTGAGCACCGGGTCCACCGTGACCCAGGACGCTTGGTCCGTCTGGCCTTCCAGGCGGCGGTAGAAACAACTGGCGCGCCCCGTATGGCAGGCGATGCCGCCTTCCTGGTGGATCTTCAGCAGGATGACGTCGCCGTCGCAGTCCAGGCGCAGTTCATGCACTTCTTGAATGTGGCCGGATTCCTCGCCTTTGCGCCACAGGCGCTGGCGTGAACGCGACCAATACACCGCGCGGCCGGTGGCGGCGGTTTCGGCCAGCGATTCGCGGTTCATCCAGGCCACCATCATGATCTGGCCGTTGTCGGCGTCTTGGGCGATGGCGGGGATCAGGCCGTTTTCGTCGAAAACGACGTCGGCCATCCAGGTGGGTTCAGTGCTCATATCAATCCAACCTTACTGCAATGCCTTGTTCGGCCATGAAGCGCTTGCATTCGCCCACGGTGTGTTGGCCGAAATGGAAGATGCTGGCGGCCAGCACGGCGCTGGCACGGCCGGTGGTGACGCCGTCGGCCAGATGTTGCAGATTGCCCACGCCGCCGGAAGCGATGACGGGCACCGGCACGGCGTCCGACACGGCACGGGTCAGTTCCAGGTCGAAGCCCGACTTGGTGCCGTCGCGGTCCATGCTGGTCAGGAGGATCTCGCCCGCGCCGTAGGCGGCCATGCGACGCGCCCATGCCACGGCGTCCAGGCCGGTGGCCTTGCGGCCGCCGTGCGTGAACACTTCCCAGCGCGCGGGTTCGCCCTCGGCTGATACGCGACGCGCGTCGATGGCGACGACCACGCATTGCGAGCCGTGGTAGTCGGACGCGGCGCGGACCAGTTCGGGATTGGCCACGGCGGCGCTGTTGATACTGATTTTGTCGGCGCCGGCGTTCAGAAGCCGCTGGATATCGGAAACCTGGCGCACGCCGCCGCCCACCGTCAGCGGGATGAAGACCTGCGAGGCGACCTGCTCGATGATGGGCAGGATCAGGTCGCGGCCGTCGCTGGTGGCGGTGATGTCCAGGAACGTGAGTTCGTCGGCGCCCTGCTCGTTGTAGCGGCGGGCGATCTCGACGGGGTCGCCCGCGTCGAGCAGGTTGACGAAGTTCACGCCCTTGACGACGCGGCCGGCGGTGACGTCAAGGCAGGGGATGATGCGGCGGGTCAGCGCGCTTGCTACGGGCGCGCCGGCCTCGGTGCTGCTGCTGGAGGTGGTCATTTTGCCAATTCGTCGGCGCGAGCCTGGGCTGCCTGGAAATCAAGCGTGCCTTCGTAGATGCTGCGGCCCAGGATGGCGCCTTCGACACCTTCTTCCTCGACCGCGCAAAGGGCTTCGATGTCCTGGATGCCGGCGATGCCGCCCGAGGCGTAAACGGGAATGCGCACGTGCTGGGCCAGGCGGACCGTGGCTTCGACGTTGACGCCCGACAGCATGCCGTCGCGGCCGATGTCGGTGTAGATGATGGCCTCGCAGCCGTAGTCTTCGAATTTCTTGGCCAGGTCCAGCACGTCGTGGCGGGTCAGCTTGCTCCAGCCGTCGGTGGCGATCTTGCCGTCGCGGGCGTCCAGGCCGACGATGATCTGGCCGGGGAATGCGCCGCAGGCGTCTTGCAGGAAGCCCGGGTTCTTGACCGCGGCAGTGCCGATGATCACGTAGGAGATGCCGGCGTCAAGGTAGCGCTCGATGGTGTCGAGGTCGCGGATGCCGCCGCCGATCTGGACGGGGATGTCGTCGCCGACGGCTTCCAGGATGGCCTTGATGGGCGCTTCGTTCTTCGGTTTACCGGCGACGGCGCCGTTCAGGTCGACCAGATGCAGGCGGCGCGCGCCTTGGTCGAGCCAACGGGTGGCCATGGCGGCGGGGTCTTCGGAGAACACCGTTGCATCGTCCAGGTCACCCTGGCGCAGGCGCACGCAGCGCCCGTCTTTAAGATCGATGGCGGGGATCAGCAGCATGGTGGGCAGCAAAAAAGAAAGAGGGGTTGAATGGGCTGGCGCACGTGGGCTCTAGGCCTACGGCTGCCAGTCTACAAAATTGCGATACAGGCGCAAACCGTGTTCGGCGCTCTTTTCGGGGTGGAACTGCACCGCGAAAATGTTAGCTGCCGCCACTGCGCAGGTAAAGGCGACGCCATAATCGGTTTCACCAACAGTCAGGCCGGCATCGTCCGGATCGGCGTAGTAACTATGGACGAAATAGAAGTGCGTGTCGTCCGGAATGCCGTCCCAGATAGGATGAGAGCGCGTCTGGCGGACTTTGTTCCATCCCATGTGCGGGACTTTCAGCCGTTCCGGGCGGGTGTCGGCCAGGCCCGCAGCGCCGGTGTCGGCCAGGCAGGCTTCATCGTCGGTGGCGATCAGGTCCGCGAAACGCGGCCCCGAGAAGCGGCGCACGACGCCGGGGAACAGGCCCAGGCAGGACGTGCCGCCTTCTTCAGACGAGTCGAACAGCATCTGTTCGCCCACGCAGACGCCCAGCAGCGGTTTGTTGCGGGCGGCGCGGACGACGGCTTCGCGCAGGCCGGATTCATTCAGGGTGCGCATGCAGTCCGCCATGGCGCCCTGGCCCGGGAAGACCACGCGGTCGGCCGCGTCGATGTCTTGGGGCTGGTTGCAGATGCGGATGTCCGCATCGGGGGCGGCGAACGTCAGGGCGCGAGCGACGGAGTGGAAATTGCCCATTCCATAGTCGACGATGGCGATAGTGGTCACTTCTTTTGCCTGGTGCGGTGGGTTTGGCGAACGGTTACAGCACGCCCTTGGTGGAGGGCACGACGTCGCCCATGCGCGGGTCGACTTCCATGGCCATGCGCAACGCGCGGCCACAGGCCTTGAACACGGTTTCCGCCTGGTGGTGGGCGTTGAAGCCGCGCAGGTTGTCGATGTGCATCGTGATCAGCGCGTGATTGACCAGGCCCTGGAAGAATTCGCGCGTCAGGTCGACGTCGAAATTGCCGATGTGGGCGCGCGTGAACGGGATGTGGTATTCCAGGCCGGGACGGCCCGAAAAGTCCACCACGACGCGCGACAGCGCTTCGTCCAGCGGCACATAGGCGTGGCCGTAGCGGCGCAGCCCGGCCTTGGTGCCGACCGCTTTCGCGATTGCCATGCCCAGGGTGATGCCCACGTCTTCCACCGTGTGGTGCGCATCGATGTGCAGGTCGCCCTCGGCTTTGATGTCGAGGTCGATCAGGCCGTGGCGCGCGATCTGGTCCAGCATGTGGTCCAGGAACGGCACGCCCGTGTCGATCGTCTGCTTGCCGGTGCCGTCGATATTGATGGCCACGCGGATGCGGGTTTCGTTGGTGTTGCGGGTGATCTCTGCGGTACGCATGTTAAGCACTCAAAATCTCTTGCAGGGCAGCCAGCAAGGCGGCGTTCTCGGCCGGGGCGCCCACCGAGATGCGCAGGCAGTTGGCCAGGAGCGGATGGGCGTTGGAGAAGTTACGAATCAATATTTTGCGCGTTTTCAGCGCAAGATGCACGGCGTTGCCGTCCAGCTTGCCGGAAAAGCGCGCGAGTATGAAGTTGCCGGCGGAAGGGAATACCCTGACGCCGGGCAGCGCCGCCAGGGCCGTGGCCAGCGGTTCGCGGTCGGCGCGCAGGCGCGCGGCCTGCTCGTCCAGCACGTCCTTGTGGCGCAGAACCGTCATCAGCGTGGCCTGGGTCAGCACGTCCAGGTTGTAGGGCGGGCGCACTTTATTCAGTTCGGCGATCCAGTCCGGGTGGCCGGCCATGTATCCGAAACGCAAGCCCGCCAGGCCGATCTTGGAGACCGTGCGCATCACGACGACATTGGGCGCGTCCAGCACCTGGGCCATCCAGGTGCGGTCGGCAAAGGGCTGATAGGCCTCGTCCAGCACCACCAGGCCCGGGGCGGCGGCGATGATCGCCTGCACGTCGCGGTCGGACCAGAGGCCGCCGGTGGGGTTGTTGGGCACGGCCAGGAACACGACCTTGGGTTGGTGCTCGCGGATGGCGGCCAGCATGGCCGGCAAATCCAGGGTCAGATCATCGGTCAGCGGCACGCCGACGAAGCGAGCGTGGTCGAACCGGGCCGCCATGTCGAAATAGACGAACGACGGCCACGGCGACATCACGGTGTCGCCGGGGTTGCAGCAGGCTTGCACGACGATGTGGATGAGTTCGTCGGAGCCGTTGCCGAACAGCACGTCGGCGGCATCGGGCACCCCGAACGCGGCCTTCACCGCCTGCTGCAGCGCGGTCAGGTCGGCGGCCGGGTAGCGGTTCAGCGCCGTGTCGCGCACGGCGCGGGCGATGTCGTCGCGGACCGCTTCGGGAAGCTCGTAGGGGCATTCCATCGCGTCCAGCTTGATGCAGCCTTCCGCGTTGGCCACGGGATAGGCGGCCAGTTCGCGGATGTCGGCGCGCACGGTGCCGGCGATGCGGCCGGCCACGCTCATGGTTTGTCGATCCGGTACTGGGCGCTGGCGGCATGCGCCTGCAGGCCCTCGCCCAGCGCCAGTTCGGCGGCGATGCGGCCCAAGGTCTGGGCGCCCTGATGCGATACCTGGATCAGGCTGGAACGCTTTTGGAAGTCGTACACGCCCAGCGGCGATGAGAAACGCGCGGTGCGCGACGTTGGCAGCACGTGGTTCGGGCCGGCGCAGTAGTCGCCCAGCGCTTCCGAACTGAAGCGGCCCATGAAGATGGCGCCGGCATGGCGGATCTTGGCCGTCCAGATTTCGGGCTGCTCGGTGGAGATCTCCAAGTGCTCCGGCGCGATGTCGTTGGCGATCTGGCAGGCTTCTTCCAGGCTTTGGACCTGGATCAGCGCGCCGCGGTTCGCCAGGCTGACACGCAGGATGTCGGCGCGCGGCATCGTCGGCAGGAGGCGCGCGATGGCGGCTTCGACTTCCGCGATGAAGGCGGCGTCCGGACAGAGCAGGATCGATTGCGCCAGTTCGTCGTGTTCGGCCTGCGAGAACAGGTCCATGGCGATCCAGTCGGCCGGCGTCTTGCCGTCGCAGATGACCAGGATTTCGCTGGGGCCGGCGATCATGTCGATGCCGACCACGCCGAATACGCGGCGTTTGGCGGCGGCGACATAGGCGTTGCCCGGGCCGACGATCTTGTCCACGGCGGGCACGGTATCGGTGCCGTAGGCCAGCGCGCCCACGGCCTGCGCGCCGCCAATGGCGAACACGCGGTCCACGCCGCCGATGGCGGCCGCGGCCAGCACGATGGGGTTGCGCACGCCGTCGGGCGTGGGCGTGACCATGATCAGTTCCTGCACGCCCGCGACCTTGGCCGGGATGGCGTTCATCAGCACCGACGACGGATAGGCGGCCTTGCCGCCCGGCACGTACAAGCCCACGCGGTCCAGCGGCGTGACCTGCTGGCCCAGCATCGTGCCTTCGGCGTCGGTGTAGGTCCAGGTCTCGGCGCGTTGGCGTTCGTGGTAGCTGCGGACGCGGTCGGCGGCGGCTTCCAGCGCGTTGCGCTGGGCGGCCGGCAGCGAAGCCAGCGCGGCATGCCAGTCTGCCTTGGGAATTTCCAGCGCGGCGGCCGATACGCCCGGCATGCGGTCGAAGCGTTGCGTGTATTCCACCAGCGCGGCGTCGCCGCGAGCGCGCACGTCGGCCAGAATGCTGGCCGCGGCGCGGTCGATGGACTCGTCCTCGTTGGCTTCGAAGGCCAGCAGCTTGGACAGGGCGGATTTGAATCCGGGATCGCGGGAGTCGAGACGATTGATCAGGGCCATGGCGTCATGGAGCAAAGCGGAAAGCGGCCGCCGCGGCATCGCGGCGGGCGGGGGTCAGGCGTTGCGGGAGGCAGCTCT
Organism: Achromobacter marplatensis; assembly: GCF_049060505.1. GTDB lineage: Bacteria > Pseudomonadota > Gammaproteobacteria > Burkholderiales > Burkholderiaceae_B > Achromobacter > Achromobacter marplatensis_A. The sequence continues at coordinate 337,288 of NZ_JBMGRB010000007.1, read as the reverse complement.
TTCGAAGGCGTCCAGCAGCGGTTGCAGGCGGGCGCCGCGGGTCTTCAGTGCAGCCTGGTTGACGATCAGGCGCGACGAGATCGGCATGACGTCTTCAACGGCGACCAGGTCGTTGGCGCGCAGCGTGCCGCCGGTGGACACCAAGTCGACGATGCAGTCGGCCAGGCCAACCAGCGGCGCCAGTTCCATCGAACCATACAGCTTGATGATATCCACGTACACACCCTTTGCCGCAAAGTGTTCACGGGCTGAGTGGACGTACTTGGTGGCCACGCGCAGGCGCGCGCCCTGGTGCACGGCGCCTTCGTAGTCGAAGCCGTTGCGCACCGCCACGGCCAGGCGGCACTTGGCGATGTTCAGGTCGATGGGCTGGTACAGGCCGCCGGGCTGTTCCTTGGCGTGCTCGATCAGCACGTCCTTGCCCGCGATGCCCAGGTCGGCCGCGCCGTACTGCACGTAGGTCGGCACGTCGGAGGCGCGCACGATGATCAGGCGCAGGCCAGGGTCGCTGGTCGGCAGGATCAGCTTGCGCGAGCTTTCCGGGCTTTCCGTCACTTCGATGCCGGCCTCGGCCAGCAACGGCATGGTTTCTTCAAAGATCCGGCCCTTGGACAGGGCCAGGGTCAGGGGCTTCATCGTGGTGGCATTGTTCATTGCCGGGCAGCCTCAAAATGATCGGACCCAATCGGGGAGCAGCAAGCCGACGGCGCGGCGTGGGGGCTATTACTTTTCATGCCTGTTCCTTGCCGGTCACGCGTTGGATGTTCGCGCCCAGGGCGCGCAATTTGACTTCCATCTGGTCGTAGCCACGATCCAGATGGTAGATGCGGTCGACCAGCGTGTCGCCGTCGGCCGCCAGGCCGGCGATGACGAGGCTGGCCGAGGCGCGCAGGTCGGTGGCCATCACGGTGGCGCCCGACAGGCGCTTCACGCCGCGCACGATGGCGGTGTGGCCATCGATGTCGATGTCGGCGCCCATGCGGCGCAGTTCCTGCACGTGCATGTAGCGGTTTTCGAAAATCGTCTCGACGATGACCGAGGTGCCTTCCGCCACGGCGTTCAGCGCCATGACCTGCGCCTGCATGTCGGTGGCGAAACCGGGGTATTCCCGCGTGCGCAAGCCCACGGCCTTCGGGCGCGTGGACATGGCGCCGCGGATCCAGTCCGGGCCGGTTTCGATGGTCAGGCCGGCTTCGGCCAGCTTGTCCAGCGTGGCACCCAGGATGCCGGCGTCAGTGTTCTTCAGCAGGATGTCGCCGCCTGCCGCGCCCACGGCGCACAGGAACGTGCCGGCTTCGATGCGGTCGGAGATGACGCGGTGTTCGGCGCCGTGCAGACGCTCGACCCCATCGATCACGATGCGGTCCGTGCCGTGCCCCTGGATGCGGGCGCCCATTTTGATGAGCAATTCGGCCAGATCGACCACTTCGGGTTCGCGCGCGGCGTTTTCGAGCACGGTCCGGCCGTCGGCCAGCACGGCGGCCATCAGCAGGTTCTCGGTGCCGGTGACGGTGACCATGTCGGTGCGCACGGAGGCGCCCTTCAGGCGCTTGGCGCGCGCGACGACAAAGCCGTGTTCGATGCTGATCTCGGCGCCCAGCGCGGCCAGGCCCTTGATGTGCTGGTCGACCGGCCGCTGGCCGATGGTGCAGCCGCCAGGCAGGCTCACGCGCGCTTCGCCGAAGCGGGCGAGCAGCGGGCCCAGCACCAGGATGGAGGCGCGCATCGTCTTGACCAGGTCGTATGGCGCTTCCAGGTTGTCGACCTTGTTGGCCTGCAGCGTGACCACGCCGTCCGCGCCGCGCTCGGCGCGCACGCCCATGCGGTCCAGCAGGCGCAGCATGGTGGCGGTGTCGTTCAGGTGCGGAACGTTGGCAAGCGTCAGCGCGTCGGCGGTCAGCAGACCCGCGCATAGAATCGGCAAGGCCGAATTCTTGGCGCCGGAAATGGTGATTTCGCCGTGTAGCGGCGTGCCGCCGGTGATGCGCAGTTTGTCCATCACTTGCCTGCTTGCTGGTATTCGTCAGGGGTCAGGGTGCGCATGGACAAGGCGTGGATCTCGGCTTTCATGCGGTCGCCCAGCGCGGCATAGACCATCTGATGGCGCTGGATCAGGCGCTTGCCTTGGAAGGCCGCGCTGACGATGACGGCGTCGAAATGCGAGCCGTCGCCCTGCACGTCAAGATGTTCACAGGACAGGCCGTCCGCGATGTATTGGCGGACTTGCGCGGGAGTGGGAAGCATAGGACGTCAGTTCCTGAGTTTGTAGCCGCTGGCCAGAAGCCGCAGCGCGTAAAGCGATAGCGCCAGGAACACCGCCGTCACCACCGCCAGGCTGCGCCAGGGCGAGACGTCCGACACCGCGAAGAATCCGTAGCGGAATCCGTCGATGGCGTAGAAGATGGGGTTCCAGTGGGACACGCTCTGCCAGAAGGGCGGCAACGTGTGGATGGAATAGAACACGCCGGACAGGAACGTCGCGGGCATGATCAGGAAATTCTGGAAGGCGGCCAGCTGGTCGAATTTTTCGGACCACAGGCCCGCGACCACGCCCAGCACGGCCATGATGCCGCAGGACAGTACGGCGAAGGCAAGCAGCCACAGCGGGTTGGCGGGGATCAGCGACACGAAGAACAACGCCACGGCCCAGACGCACAGCCCCACGGCCAGGCCGCGCACGATGGCCGCCAGCACGAAGGCGCCGAACATGTCGCGGTGCGACAAAGGCGGCAGCAGCATGAAGACGAGGTTGCCGGTGATGCGGCTTTGGATCAGCGACGACGACGGATTGGCGAACGCGTTCTGCAGCATGCTCATCATCATGAGCCCGGGGATCAGGAACGCCGTGTAGGGCACGGTGCCATACACCATGAGGCGCCCTTCCAGCACGTGCGCGAACACCAGCAGGTACAGCAGCGCCGTGATCACGGGGGCGGCGATGGTCTGGAAGCCGACCTTCCAGAAGCGCAGCAATTCCTTGCGCAGTAGCGTCGGGAAACCGGAGCCCGCATCCAGGCGGGGCTGCACCAGCGGTTGGCTGGCGGTCGCGGTGGGCGGCGTCATGACGAAATCTCTTCGGGTTGCAGGGCAGGCGCGGCGGGCTCGTCGCCCTGATGCATGATGCGCACGAACGCGTCTTCCAGGTCGACGCCGCCAACGCGGGCCATCAGGGCCTGGGTGGTGTCCAGCGCCACGATGCGCCCGCGCTTGAGCATGGCGATGCGGCCGCACAGGGCTTCCGCTTCTTCCAGGTAGTGCGTGGTCAGCATGATGGTGTGGCCCGCCTTGTTCAAGCGCGAGATGAATTCCCACAAGGTGCGGCGCAAGTCGACGTCGACTCCCGCGGTGGGTTCATCCAGCACGATCACGGGGGGGCGGTGCACCAGGGCCTGCGCCACCAGCACGCGGCGTTTCATGCCGCCGGACAGCGCGCGCATGTTGTTGTCGGCCTTGTCGGCCAAGCCCAGGTTGAACAGGATCTCGTCGATCCAGTCGTCGTTGTTGCGCAGGCCGAAATAGCCGGACTGAATGCGCAGGGTCTCGCGCACCGTGAAGAACGGGTCGTAGACGAGCTCTTGCGGCACCACGCCCAGTGAGCGCCGCGCCGACTTGTAATCGGCGATGACGTCGTAGCCACAGACGGTGGCCCTTCCGGAAGACGCGTGCGCCAGGCCGGCCAGGATCGAGATCAGGGTGGTCTTGCCTGCGCCGTTCGGGCCGAGCAGGCCGAAAAACTCGCCGTGCTCGATATTCAGGCTGACGTGGTCCAGCGCCTGGAAGCCCGGCGCGGGCGTGCGCCCAAGCAGCTTCTGCCAGCCACGCTGGCGTGGCGAGTAGACCTTGGAGACGTTTTCTAGACTGACGGCTGACATGACGGCGGGGGACTGCCCGGAAAGAGCGAATTGATCATTATATAAGCGCGCCGTGGCGGCAAGCGCCTATGGCCCCGGGAATCGTAGGGGTGGCGGCTTTATCTGTCCCTTAAATAATCGGCCCGGCGGGCCGCTAGGGGCGCGCCGGGCCGGATGCAGCCGGAACCGGGGAATTGAATTACTGGTTGCGCTGGTTCAACGCCTTGATCAGGCCATCAATGCCGTTCTGGTTGATCTGCTGCGCGAACTGGTTGCGGTAGTTCTCGATCAGCCAGATGCCTTCGACGTTCATGTCGTAGATCTTCCAGCCTTGCGGCGTCTTTTCCAGGCGGTAGTCCACGCCCGTGGGCTGGCCGTTGTCCTGGCTGATCAGCGTGCGCACGACCACGTCGTCGGCCTTGGGGTCGCCGCGGAACGGCAGGGCCTTGACGGTGGTGGTGGGCGTCACGCGGGTCAGCGCGCCGCTGTAGGTGCGCACCAGCGTGCCGCGGAACGCGTCGGCCAAGGCCGTCTTCTGCTGTTCCGTCGCCTGGCGCCAGAAGCGGCCGGCGGACAGGCGGGTCGTTTTCTGGAAGTTGACGTAGGGCAGGATGTGCTGGTTGACGACTTCGTTGATACGGGCGGTGTTGCCGGCTTTGACCGAGCCGTCCGCTTTCAGCACGTCGAGGGCTTCATTGGCCGTGGCGACGACGAATTGGTCCGGAGGACCGTTGGGGTTGGGCTTGGCCTGCGCGGCGCCAGCCACGGCAAGGCCCAGCAGGCCCGCGAAGGCCAACCGCTGCAACAGGGAAATAAAAGCAAATCGCATCAAGACTCCTTACTGTACCGATGAACGCAAGCAACAGCTTACTTGGTTGCCGGCGCGGGCGCCGGGGCGCCCTGGGCCGGAGCATCGCCGTCGTCGTCCTCGTAGTTGGGCAGCGCATCGTCGTCGTTCACGCGTTGGCCCAGCACCATGGCGTTGCGGCGCTGCAGGTAGGCGTCGCGGATGAAGCTGTACGGATCCAGCGCGACGCGGTCGATCGTGTCGGTGGCGTTAAGCAGGCTGGCGCGCGTATCGACGAGACGCAGGCCCCACAGCGAGTTGCGCAGGCGCACGTTGTCGATGGAGTCGACGCCCATGTAGCCGTAGGTCGTGCCGTAGTAATCGCCGATCAGGCCCGCGCCGTCGCGCACCGTCGACGAACCGAAGATCGGCAGCACCAGGTACGGACCCTGGCCAAAGCCCCACACGCCCAGCGTCGTGCCGAAGTCGTTCGGGATCTTGCGCGCGCCGTTGGCCGAGGCGACGTCGAAGCAGCCGCCCACGCCCATCGTGGTGTTGAACAGGAACCGGCCCAGCGTGTTCACGAAGTCGTGGCCGCGGCCTTGCAAAAAGCTGTTGGCGCCGGACCAGAGGTCGCCGACGTTGCTGAAGATGTTGTGCACGCAACTGCGCACGGGCTGCGGCGTGACATAGGTGTAGGCCTGGGCAACCGGCTTGAAGACCGCGCGGTCGACCGTGTCGTTGAACTTGTAGACGCCCCGGTTGAAGCCTTCCCATGGATCGCGCGGATCCGGGTTCTGCGGCGCGGCGCAGCCGGCCATCAGCGCACCCGCCGCTGCGATGGTGGCGATTCGGGAAAGTGCGTTCTTGTTCATGATCAGGACATTCCTATCAACGATTCTTATGATGTTGCGATGGTGACGCGCAGCCTGTTACGGCGTCTGTCGCATCGTCTTCAATTTGGCGCTTTCGCGGCGGGTTCGGCTTCGGAGGCGGCGCCTTGCTTCTCGGCGGAGCCGTACAGGAACTGGCTGATCAGCTGCTCCAGCACGACTGCGCTTTGTGTATAGCGGATTTTTCCGCCGTCGGTAAAGTTCTCTTCTTCGCTGCCGGCCGTCAGGCCCAGGTACTGTTCGCCAAGCAATCCGGACGTGAGGATCGATGCCGACGTGTCCTTCGGGAACTGATAGGCTTTTTCCAGATTCACCGAGACGACTGCCTGGAAGGTCTTGTCGTCAAAGGTGATGCTGGACACGCGGCCCACGACGACGCCGGCGCTTTTGACGGCCGCGCGCGGCTTGAGGCCGCCTACGTTATCGAAATTGGCCGATAGCGTATAGGTCGGGGCGAAGGAAAACGTGCTGAGGTTGCCGGCGCGCAACGCCAGGAATACCAGCGCGATCGCGCCCAGCAGTACAAACAGGCCTACCCAGAAGTCGGTTTTTTCGCGTGACATGATCGATCCGTTTCAATTTCCAAACATCAAGGCAGTGAGCAGGAAGTCCAGCCCAAGTACTGCCAAGGAGCCCACCACCACGGTGCGCGTGGTGGCGCGGGCGACGCCTTCGGGCGTGGGCCGGGCCTGCCAGCCTTCGTAGAGCGCCACCAGCGTTACCGTGACGCCGAACACCACGCTCTTGATGACGCCGTTGGCCACGTCGTTCCAGACGTCCACGCCGTTTTGCATCTGCGACCAGAACGCGCCTGCGTCCACGCCGATCATCACGACGCCGACGACCCAGCCGCCCAGGATGCCCACCATGGAGAACACCGCCGCAAGGATGGGCATGGCGATGATGCCGCCCCACAGGCGCGGCACCAGCACGCGACGGATCGGGTCGACGGCCATGACTTCCATGGCGGACAGTTGTTCGCCGGCTTTCATCAGGCCGATCTCGGCGGTCAGCGAGGTGCCCGCGCGCCCGGCGAACAGCAGCGCCGTGACGACAGGCCCCAGTTCGCGCACAAGCGACAAGGCCACCAGCAGGCCCAGCGCCTCTTCGGAACCGTAGCGGTTTAGCGTGTAGTAGCCCTGCAGCCCCAGCACGAAGCCCACGAACATGCCGGACACGGCGATGATCAGCAGCGAATAGTTGCCGATGAAATGGACTTGCTGGGACACCAGGCGCGGGCGCGAGAACACGATGCCGCTGCGCGCCAGCATGCCGGCGAAGAACCGGGTGAAGTAGCCGACGCCGGAGACGACGCCGCGCACCCATCCGCCGAGCGCGCTGACGGGATTGTTGAAGCCGCTCATGCTTTGCGCCCTTTCTGTTCGGAAAGCCACTTTTGGAAGGCCGGCGTTTCAGGGTATTGGAACGCGACCGGGCCGTCGGGCTGGCCTTTCAGGAATTGCTGGACATAAGGGTCTTGCGACGCCGACAGCGTTTCCGGCGTGCCGGCGGCGGCCAACTTGCCTTGGCCGACCAGATACACCTGGTCGGCGATGGCGAAGGATTCCTGCACGTCGTGGGTAATCAGCACCGAGGCGCATCCCAGGCGGTCGGCCAGGCTGCGGATCAGGCGGGCAGTGATGCCCAGCGAGATCGGGTCGAGTCCGGCGAAGGGTTCGTCGTACAGGATCAGTTCGGGTTCCAGCACCACGGCGCGGGCCAGGGCCACGCGGCGCGCCATGCCGCCGGAGATCTCGGCCACTCTCAGGTGCGCGGCGGCCCGCAGGCCGACGGCGTCGAGTTTGTCGAGTACGCGGTCGGTGATGTCGGATTCAGACAGTCTGGTGTGTTCGCGCAGCGGGAACGCGACGTTTTCGAACACATTCAGGTCGGTGAACAGCGCGCCTTGCTGGAACAGCACGCCCATGCGCTTGCGCAGGGATTGCAGTTCGGCCGGCGTGGCGTGACCGATGTCCTGGCCGAATGCCAGGACCCGGCCCTTCTGCGCGACGAGCTGGCCGGTGGCCGCCCGCAGCAGCGTTGTCTTGCCGGAACCCGAGCCGCCCATGACGGCGACCACTTGGCCCGCGCGCACGTCCATGGAGATGTCGCGCAACACGGTGAAATCACCGTAGCCTAGCGCCACACCTTCCAGGCGCAGGGCGAATTCCGGGGTGCTGCTTGTTTGAGCGGGCATGGGCAACAAAATGGGTGTTTTGCAAGGACCAAGGCGGACTCTGGCCCCCAGCGGCGAGGCGCCATTGTAGCCCGACGCTTTGTAATCACAATGCGATACGCCGTGAATGGAACAGTGTATTCAGTGCCAGGGACAATCACCCGCCCTGCGACCGCCCGGAGAGCGGCTGCGGGGGCCCCGCCCGGCGCTCAGCGGCGCGCCTGGGCCGCCAACGTTTCGCGGGCCAGCCGCTGGACCAGTTCCGCCGTGCTTTCGCGGCGGGCCAGCGGCGCGGCCTGGCCGGCCCAGAGCGACAGCACGTTGATATTGCCGGCTTTGCCGCCGGCCGTGCGCATGGGGCGCGTCAGCGCATTCTGAAGGGGATACGGCAGGATGTCGGCGGCAAGCGCGTCGGCGTCCCGCATGAAGGCGTTGGAGATGCCGCGCGCCGGGCGGCCCGAGAAGGCCCGGGTCACGCGGGACTGCTCGGAGCGCGATGCCGGCAGCACGGCCTTGTAGGCGTCGCTGATGCCGGATTCATGCGTGGTCAAGAAGGCCGTCCCCATTTGTGCGGCATCTGCGCCCAGCGCCAGGGCGGCGGCGATGCCGCGGCCGTCCATGATGCCGCCGGACGCGATCACCGGGATGGACACGGCATCGGCTACCTGCGGCGCAAGCGCCATGGTGCCGATCAGCGATTGTTCGAAATCATCCAGGAAGGAGCCGCGGTGCCCGCCCGCTTCGGCGCCCTGTGCCACGACGGCGTCCACGCCGTCCTGTTCCAGCGCGACCGCCTCGCGCACGGTGGTCGCCGTGCCGATGGTCAGGATGCCCAGGTCGCGGCAGCGTGCCAGCACGTCGGCCGGGATCCGGCCAAAGGTGAAGCTGAAGACGGCCGGGCGCAGCCGCAGGACGGCGTCGATCTGTCCGGGTAGCGGATCGGGCTGCGGGCCGGGCGCGACGGGGGCCGGCAAGCCCAACTGTTCGTGGTAGCGGGCCATCAGGGCCAGCATGCGGCCCGTGTCGCCCTGCATGGGCACGTCGGGTACGGATGCGAAGAGGTTGATGGCGAAGGGCCGCGGCGTGCGGGCGCGGATGTCCGCCGCCGCCGCGTCGATCTGTTCGGGGCTCATGTAGGCCGCCCCGAGCGATCCCAGGACACCCGCTTTCGACGCCTCGGACACCAGTTCCACCGTGGTTGCGCCGCCCGCCATGGGGGCCTGGATGATGGGATGGTCCAACTTCAGAAGGTCAAGCAGACGGGTGGCCATGGGAAGACTCCTAGGGGTTATTGAAGCTGGATGTTCCCAGCTTTGATGACGTGGGCCCACTTCTCGGTTTCGCTCTTGATGAAGGCGGCGAATTCCTCGGGCGTGCCGCCGCCGGCCTGGCTGCCGGTGTCGGCGATGGCTTTCTGCACATCCGGTTCTTTCAGGATGCGGTTGAATTCGGCGTTCAGCTTCGCGATGATCGGGGCCGGCGTGCCGGCGGGGGCGACGATGCCCTGCCAGTTGTAGGACTCGAAGCCCGGCAGGCCGGATTCGGCCATCGTGGGCACGTCGGGCAGCACGGCCAGGCGCTTGGCGGACGTGACGGCGATGGGATGGATCTTGGCGCCCTGGATGGCGGGCAGCGCGGAATAGCCCATTTCGAACATCATCGAGATATGGCCGCCCATCAGGTCGGTCGCGGCCAGGCTGCCGCCCTTGTACGGCACGTGCACGATGTCGATCTTGGCCTGTTCGCGGAACATTTCACCCGACAGATGGTGCGCGCCGCCCACGCCCGACGAACCGAACGACAGCTTGCCAGGCTGCTTCTTGGCCAGCGCGATCAGATCGGCCAGCGTCTTGACCGGCAGCTCGTTGTTCACGCTCAGCACCAGCGGGCTGTTTTCGATCAGGATGATGGGCGCCAGGTCCTTTTGCGGGTTGTAGGGCATTTCCTTCATCAAGGACGGGTTCACGGCCATCGGGGCCAGGTTGCCCGTGCCGATGGTGTAACCATCGGGTGCGGCCTTGGCAATCAGGTTGGTGCCCACCACGCCGCCTGCGCCCGCCTTGTTTTCGACCACGATGGGCTGGCCCAGCGTTTCGCCCAGCTTGCGCGCCAGCAGCCGCACGCGCGTGTCGGCAAAGCCGCCCGGCGCGTAGGGAACGATCATGGTGATGGGTTTGGCGGGCCAGTCGGCGGTCTGGGCCTGCGCGGCGCCGCTGAAAGCGGCAACGGTCGCCAGGGCGGCGATCAGGGGGCGCAAAGATTTCATGCTGGGTGACTCCTCTTTCTTGTCTCTAATGTGTACAGCCTTGCGGGCCGATCGCATTATGCCCAGCGCCTATGTCTTCTGTCGTGATTTTTCCCAAGCGCCAGGCCGACAGCGCCAGCAACGCCGCGCCGGCCCCCAGCACTTGCGGCAAGCCCGCGCCCCAGTGGGACGCCCACGAAGCCAACAGCGGCCCCAATATCTGTCCGGCGGCGAACGCGGCGGTCATGATGGCGGCAGCCCGGGGCGCGGCGGCGCCAGCGGCGCGCCGCGCCGTCAGCATGCCGGCCTGGGTGATCACCATGAACGTGCCGCCCACCAGCAGCGCAGCCACGATCACGGCCGCGATGTGGTGCCACAGCGCCACGGCCAGCATGCCAATCGCCATCAGCGCCTGCGCGCCCTGCCAGACGCGCTTGTCGTCGCGGCCGCGCGCAAGCTTGGGCACCAGCAGGCAGGACACGGCCGCCGCCAGCCCGAACAACGGCCAGGCCCATCCGAAGACCGCCGGGTCTGCAATGACCTCCTTGGCCAGCGCGGGCAGGAACGTGGCCGGAATGATGTAGCCCACGCCGAATACCCCGTAGTGCAGGGCCAGGCGGGGAACCGCGCGGGATAGCCCGGCGGGGCGCGCGGTGGCGGCCGGCGGCCGGCCCGAGGCGGCGGGCCGGTTCAGCCCGGGCCAGGCGATGACGGACAAGGCCAGCGTCAATCCACCCAGGGCCAGCCACATGCCGTCGGCACGGACGCCCCAGGCCATCAGACCCAGGCAGGCCAGGCCGGTCAGCGCGATGCCCGCGCCCACGCCGGCATAGGTCAGCCCCGCGGCGGCGGGTTCGCGCGGGTCTCCCGCTGGCACGGGCCGCCAGCCGGCCACGCAGATGAAGGCGCTGGCGCTGGCGTAGCCTGCGGCCAGCCGCAGCGCACACCAGAACGCGACGTCGTGCATCAGCGGCATGGCCAGCGTCAGCAGCGCCACGGCCAGCAGGCTCAGCGCCAACTGGCCCCGGGGGTGCCGCACCGGCCAGACCACGGCCGCCAGGGCGCCCAGCAGGTAGCCGGCATAGTTGGCCGAGGCGATCCAGCTGCCCTGGGCCAGCGATAAGCCGCCTTCCTGCGCCATCAGCGGCCAGACGGGGGTAAAGGCGAAACGTCCAATCCCCATGGCGGCGGCCAGCGCCAGGGCGGCCGGCCAAGCCAGGCTGGCGGCGCTGCGGGAGTCGGGAACGGAAGGGTAAGCAGGCGTTGACATGCGTCCACTCTACGGCTGTACTAATATCTTTAATAGTGAATTATTAAGAACATAGGTTCTTGAAATGAGAAACTTGGATCTCGACGCATTGCAGATCTTCAAGGCGGTGGCCGATCAGGGCGGCGTGGCGCGCGCGGCCCAGCACCTGAACCGGGTGCAGTCCAATGTATCGACCCGCTTGAAGCAACTGGAGGCCTCGCTAGAGGCGCCGCTCTTTCGCCGCCAGAACCGCCGGCTGGTGTTGTCGGACCAGGGGCGCGTGCTGCTGTCTTACGCCGATCGCCTGTTGCGCTTGTCGGACGAGGCGCAGGCCGCAGTGCGTGATGGCGCGCCGCAAGGCGTGCTGCGTATCGGCACCATGGAAAGCACGGCCGCCGCACGCCTGCCCCCCATCCTGGCGGCCTATCACGCAGCTTGGCCGCAGGTAGGGATAGAACTCGTCACCGGAACGTCGGGCGCGCTGGCGACCAAGGTGCGCAATTACGAAATCGAGGCGGCGTTCGTGGCCCAGCCGTTTCCGGCCGATGGCCTGGCTGTCATGGATGCCTTCAACGAAGACCTGACGCTGATTTCGCCGCTGGCTTGGGGCAAGATCGCAAGTGCCCGCGATCTGGGCGGCCGTACCGTCATTGCGTTTGCGGCGGGGTGTTCGTACCGGCGCATCCTGGAATCGTGGTTGAACCACGAAGGCCTGGCGCCAGGCAGGGTGATGGAGTTTGCGTCGTACCACGCCATCGTGGCGTGCGTGGCGGCAGGCTCAGGTGTGGCCATCGTGCCGCGTTCGGTGCTGGCCGTCTTGGGAGCGGAACACTCGGTCTGTGTCAGTGCGCTGACCGGCCCGTATGCGCACGCGCAGACCCAACTGGTCTGGCGTGCAGATGACGACGCGCCTGCTTTGCAGGCGCTGCGGCAACAGTTGATGGCTTAGAACCGGTAACCAACGCCCAGCGTGGCTACCCACGGATCGATCCGTGCGGTGCCGATGTGCTGGCCGTCCAGCTTCACCTTCGATCTGATGTCGATGTAGCGGATGTCGGCGTTCATGAACCAGCGTTCGTTGATCTTGAAGTCCGCGCCCAATTGCGCGGCCACGCCCCAGGAATCGCCCAGCTTCAGGTCCGAACCCTTCAACGCGCCTTCGGCCTTGGTGTCGAAGAAGTGCGTGTAGTTGATGCCCACGCCGATGTACGGCTGGATCATGCTGTCCGGCAGGATGTGCCATTGCAGGCTGAGCGTGGGGGGCAATTGCTTGCTGGAGCCGATCTTGCCCAAGCCGCTGCCGCTGACGTCGTGCTGGAACGGCCAGGCACCCAGCAGTTCGATGCCGATGTTGCGCGTGACCATGTAGCCCAGCGTGAAGCTCGGGCGGACGTTGTTGTTGACGTCGAGTTTGACGCTGCCGTCCAGCACCGTGCCATTGTTGGACGAAGGACGGACCTGTGTCACGCCCACGCGGAACAGCACGTCGCCTGCCTCATGGGCATGCGCAGGAGCGGCGAGTGCGCCGGCGGCGATCAGTCCGGCGATGGCGGTGGCGCGGATACGCCCGTTCAGCGAAAACATTTTTCTTCTCCGATCTTTCCATGAGGGTGAGACGACAGGTTCTCAAACCTGGCTCTGGGCCAGATTGATATGTGTCAAACCGTGAAAAGATGGGGCACGCCCGTGGCCGTCAGGCAACAGGAATCAGACGGATCCTACGCAAACGCGACCAGAAATACCGCTGCGCCCACGCCCAGCATGATGAAAGGGCTGAACCGTGTGTAAATCAACGCGATGGTCGACAGCGCCGCAACCCCCCAGGCCCACGCCCCGCCCTCCGCCGCGCGCAACAAGGTGCAGGACGATGCCAGGATCATGCCCGCTGCCACCGGCACCAGGCCCGCTTCGATCGCGCGGATGCAGACGGTGCGCCGGTACCTCGCCCACACGCGCGCCAATGCGTAGATCAGTAATGAGCACGGCAGGAAGATGGCGATGGAAGCGGCGATGGCGCCACCCCAACCGCCCACGTGCCAGCCGATCAGCGTCACCAGCAGCGAAGCCGGCCCGGGCGTGATGCGCGACAACGCGAAGTAATCCAGGAACTGCGCGTCGTTGATCCAGCCATACCCGTCTACCGCTTGCCGATGGATGTCCGGCAGGATGCTCTGGCCGCCGCCGACCGTCAGGAACGACAGTGGCGTGAACACCGCGAACAGGTCGTGCAGCGTCGCCAGGTTCATTTTCCAGGCTCCTGCCGGCGCAGGCGCGTGTAGGCGATGAAGATCGACAAAGGAGCCATCACGCCCACCACCCACAGCAATGGCAGGCGCAGCAGGAAAATGGCGGCGAACGTACAGGCCATGACCGCGGCAGGCAGGCGGCCCATCAACGCACGACGCGCCGCGCGCAGGCCCGTTTGCAGCGACACGCCCACCGCGGCGGCCGCCACGCCGGCCATCGCCACGTGCAGGCCATGCGAATGCGCCATGCTGGCGAACACCGCCGCCAGCGCGATCGCCACCAGCATGGGCGGTACGGTAATGCCCAGGCCGCCCAGCAAAGCGCCGGGGCCGCCACGCAGCCGGAAACCGATCCAGATGGCCAGGTTCACGACGTTCACGCCGGGAAAGGACTGCGCCAGAGCCAGCCCGGACAGGAAGTCGGATTCGGACATCCAGCGCCGGTGCTGCACGAATTCACGCATCATCCAGCCGCTCAAGCCGCCGCCGAAACTCGTCAGGCCGACCTTGGTGAAGGCCAGGAATATCTGCGGCAAGGCAGGTGCATCAAGGGGCGCGTCGGCGGGCATGGCGAAACCGGGAAGGTGCGATGGCGCATCTTACGGAAATGACAATGTCGGCCGCCTGAATGCACTCGCCGCCTTGGCGCAGGAGCGCGAAGGCGGCGAATGGGGCATTGCCAGCGTCGGAAGGATCAGCGCGGCAATTCGCTAGCGCCCATCAGGTAGGCGTCCACCGAACGCGCGCACTGGCGGCCTTCGCGGATGGCCCAGACCACCAGCGACTGGCCCCGGCGCATGTCGCCCGCGGCAAACACTTTTTCCACGTTGGTGCGGTAGTCGTCGGTGTTGGCGCGCACGTTGCCGCGTGCGTCGCGGTCCACGCCGAACGCGTCCAGCACGGTCTGCACCGGCGATACGAAGCCCATGGCCAGCAGCACCAGATCAGCCTTGATCTCGAATTCCGAGCCCTCGACTTCGCGCATCTTCATCTGGCCGGTGGCGTCGTCCTTGAACCATTCGACGCGGGCGCCGACCAGCTTTTCGACCTTGCCGTTGCTACCCTTGAGCAGCTTGGTGGTGACGGACCAATCGCGTTCGCAGCCTTCTTCGTGGGAAGACGAGGTGCGCATCTTCAGCGGCCAGTACGGCCACGTCATGGTCTTGTTTTCGGACTCGGGCGGCTGGGGCATCAGTTCGAACTGCGTGACCGAGGCTGCGCCGTGGCGGTTGCTCGTGCCCACGCAATCGGAACCCGTATCGCCGCCGCCGATCACGACCACGTGCTTGCCCTTGGCCAGCGTCTGGTCGGTCAGGCGATCGCCGGCGACGGCCTTGTTCTGCTGACGCAGGAAGTCCATCGCGTAGTACACGCCCGACAGTTCGCGGCCCGGCACCGGCAGGTCGCGTGGGGTCTCGGAACCGCCCGTCATGACGATCGCGTCGAATTCGGCCTTCAGCGAATCCGGCGTGCGCACCGTCAGGCCGTCGGCCACGGGGTCCTTCGGGTTGCCGATGTAGGTCGACGGCGCGAATTCCACGCCCTCGGCTTCCATCTGCGAGATGCGGCGGTCGATCTGGTGCTTTTCCAGCTTGAAATCGGGGATGCCGTAACGCAGCAGGCCGCCGATGCGGTCGCTCTTTTCGAACAGCGTCACCGAGTGGCCGGCGCGCGCCAACTGCTGCGCGCACGCCATGCCGGCGGGGCCGGAACCCACCACCGCGACCTTCTTGCCGGTCTTCTTGGCCGGCACCAGCGGTGCGACCCAACCCTCGGCCCAACCCTTGTCGATGATGGCGTGCTCGATGGACTTGATACCGACAGCGTCGCTGTTGATGTTCAAGGTACAGGCGGCTTCACACGGCGCCGGGCAGATGCGGCCGGTGAATTCCGGGAAATTGTTGGTGGAGTGCAGCACGTCCAGCGCGCGGCGCCAGTCCTGCTTGTACACCAGGTCATTCCAGTCGGGGATGATGTTGTTGACCGGGCAGCCGTTGTTGCAGAACGGGATGCCGCAGTCCATGCAGCGCGCGGCTTGCTGCTTGGCCTGGTCGTCGGTCAGGTGCAGCACGAATTCGCGCCAGTTCTTCAGCCGCTTCTGCGGGGCCTCGGAGGCCTCCTGCAGACGCTGAAATTCCATAAAGCCGGTAATCTTTCCCATGGTATCCCTCACGCAGCCAGTTGTTGCTGGTTGGCTGCACGCCACATTTCACCCAATGCGCGACGGTAGTCCGTCGGCATGACCTTTACGAATTTGCCGCGCGAGGCTTCCCAGTCGCCCAGGATCTCGCGGGCGCGGTAGCTGCCGGTGTAGCGGAAGTGGTCTTCCACCAGGAGGCGCAGGATGGTTTCATCCGTCTCGCGTTCGCCACCGCGCTGCGCGCTGTGCCAGATGTCGATATTGTTCAGCGCTTGCTGTTCCGCATGCGGCGCCACGCCTTCCAGTTCCACCATCGACAGGTTGACGCGGTGCTTGAGCGTGCGTTCCGGATCCCAGACATACGCGACGCCGCCCGACATGCCGGCCGCGAAGTTGCGGCCCGTGGCGCCCAGCACCACGACCGTGCCGCCCGTCATGTATTCGCAGCCGTGGTCGCCCGTGCCTTCGACAACCGTCGCCGCGCCCGAGTTACGCACCGCGAAACGTTCGCCGGCCACGCCATTGAAGAACGCCTCGCCTGCCAGCGCGCCGTACAGCACGGTGTTGCCGGCAATGATGTGGTCGGGGCCGAAGCCGCGGAAGTCGTTGGGCGAACGCACGATGATGCGGCCGCCGGACAGGCCCTTGCCGACGTAGTCGTTGCCTTCGCCCACCAGGTCCATCGTGATGCCGTGCGCCAGGAACGCGCCGAAGCTCTGGCCGGCGGTGCCGTTGCACTGGATGTGGATGGTGTCGTCCGGCAGGCCGTCATGGCCATAGCGCGAGGCCACGGCGCCCGACAGCATGGCGCCGATCGTGCGGTTGCGGTTGCGCACCGGCACGATGAAGGACACCTTTTCGCCGCGTTCCAGCGCAGGGCGGCTGCGGTCGATCAATTGGTGGTCCAGCGCGCCGGCCAGGCCATGGTCCTGCTCTTCGGTCTGGCGCACGTCGGCATCCGACTGCGTTTGATGGAACACGCGGGCAAAATCCAGCCCCTGCGCTTTCCAGTGCTCAACACCCGAACGCATGTCCAGCAGATCGGCGCGGCCGATCAGGTCGTCGAACTTGCGGATGCCCAGTTGCGCCATGATTTCGCGCACTTCTTCGGCGATGAAGAAGAAGAAGTTGACGACGTGTTCCGGCTTGCCCTGGAATTTCTTGCGCAGGACCGGGTCTTGCGTGGCCACGCCCACCGGGCAGGTGTTCAGGTGGCACTTGCGCATCATGATGCAGCCTTCGACGACGAGCGGCGCCGTGGCGAAGCCGAATTCATCGGCGCCCAGCAGCGCGCCGATGACGACGTCGCGGCCCGTCTTCATCTGGCCGTCGGCCTGCACGCGGATGCGGCTGCGCAGGCGGTTCAGCACCAGCGTCTGCTGCGTTTCGGCCAGGCCCAGTTCCCAGGGCGTGCCTACGTGCTTGATGGACGACACCGGCGAGGCGCCCGTGCCGCCGTCGTGGCCGGCGATCACGACGTGATCGGCCTTGGCCTTGGCGACACCGGCGGCCACCGTGCCCACGCCCACTTCGGACACCAGCTTGACCGACACCGACGCCTTGGAATTCACGTTCTTCAGGTCGTGGATCAGCTGGGCCAGGTCTTCAATGGAATAGATGTCGTGGTGCGGCGGGGGCGAAATCAGGCCCACGCCCGGCACGGAATAACGCAGCTTGGCGATGTATTCCGACACCTTGTGGCCGGGCAGCTGGCCGCCTTCGCCGGGCTTGGCGCCCTGGGCCATCTTGATCTGGATCTGGTCGGCGGACGACAGGTATTCAGCGGTCACGCCGAAACGGCCCGAGGCCACCTGCTTGATCTTCGAGCGCAGCGAATCGCCCTTCTTCAACACGACGTCGGCTTCGATGCGGTCCGAGCCCAGCAGCGAGGCCAGCGTGTCGCCGTCCTTGATGGTGCTCTTGCCTTCGCGCATTTCGGCGCGGTAGCGCAGTTCGTCCTCGCCGCCTTCGCCGGTGTTGGACTTGCCGCCGATGCGGTTCATGGCCACGGCCAGCACCGAGTGGGCTTCGGTCGAGATCGAACCCAGCGACATGGCGCCGGTGGCAAAGCGCTTGACGATGTCCTTGGCGGACTCGACGTCATCCAGCGGGATGGCGCGCGACGGGTCGAAGCGGAATTCGAACAGGCCGCGCAGGGTCATGTGGCGACGGCTTTGGTCGTTGATGATCTGCGCGTATTCCTTGTAGGTGCGGTAGTTGTTGGCGCGCGAAGCGTGCTGCAACTTGGCGATGGAATCCGGCGTCCACATGTGCTCTTCGCCACGCACGCGGTAGGCGTATTCGCCGCCGGCGTCCAGGTCGTTGGCCAGCACGGGGTCGGTGCTGAACGCCGCGCGGTGCTGGCGCAGCGCTTCTTCGGCCACTTGGAAAATGCCGATGCCTTCGATGTTGGACGAGGTGCCGGTGAAGTACTTGTTCACCAGGTTGCTTTGCAGGCCCACGGCTTCGAAGATCTGCGCGCCGGTATAGGACATGTAGGTCGAGATGCCCATCTTGGACATGACCTTGTTCAAGCCCTTGCCGATCGCCTTGATGAAGTTCTTCACGGCCTTTTCGGGGTCATTCATCTTGCCCAGCGATTCCAGCGCCAGGTAGGGGTGAATGGCTTCGGCGCCGTAGCCGCCCAACAGCGCGAAGTGGTGCACTTCGCGGGCCGAACCGGTTTCCACGACCAGGCCGGTGTTGGTGCGCAGGCCGGCGCGGATCAGGTGCTGGTGCACGGCCGACGTTGCCAGCAGCGCGGGGATGGCCACGCGTTCGCTGTCGACCAGGCGGTCGGACACGATCAGGATGTTGTAGCCGCTTTGCACGGCATCGACGGCGCGCGCACACAGCGCGGCCACGCGGGCTTCAATGCCCTCGGGGCCCCAGGCGGCGGGGTACGTGATGTCGAGCTCGAAGCTGCGGAATTTCTTGCCCGTGACCTGCTCGATGTCGCGGATCTGCGCCATGGCGGCAAAGTCCAGCACCGGCTGGGACACTTCCAGGCGCAGCGGCGGGTTGACGTTGTTGATGTCCAGCAGGTTGGGCTTGGGGCCGATGAACGACACCAGCGACATCACCAGCTGTTCGCGGATGGGGTCGATGGGCGGGTTCGTGACCTGCGCGAACAACTGGCGGAAATAGTTGTAGAACGGCTTGGCGCGGTCCGACAGCACGGCCAGCGGGGCGTCGTTGCCCATCGAGCCGATGACTTCTTCGCCGGTGGACGCCATGGGTTCCAGGATGAACTTGTAGTCTTCCTGGGTCCAGCCGAAGGCTTGCTGGCGATCCAGCAACGATACGGACGACTGCGTGGCGACGGCGGCCTGGCGCGGGGCCGGCAGCGATTCCAGCTTGATCTGCAGGCGCTCGATCCACTGGCGGTACGGGCGGCTGTTGGCCAGTTGCAGCTTGATTTCAGCGTCGTCGATGATGCGGCCCTGTTCCAGGTCGATCAGGAACATCTTGCCCGGCTGCAGGCGCCACTTCTTGACGATGCGGTTTTCGGGAATCGACAGCGTGCCGGCTTCGGACGCCAGGATGACCATGTCGTCATCGGTGACCAGGTAGCGGGCGGGGCGCAGGCCGTTGCGGTCCAGCGTGGCGCCGATCTGGCGGCCATCGGTGAAGGCGACGGCGGCGGGGCCGTCCCACGGCTCCATCATGGCGGCGTGGTATTCGTAGAACGCGCGGCGCGACTCGTCCATCTGCGTGTGCTGTTCCCAGGCTTCCGGGATCATCATCATCATGGCGTGGGCCAGCGAGTAGCCCGAGTTGACCAGCAGTTCCAGGCAGTTGTCGAACGTGGCGGTGTCGGACTGGCCTTCGTAGACGATCGGGTACAGCTTTTTCAGATCGTCGCCCAGCACGGCCGACTGCATCATGCCTTCACGGGCGCGCAGCCAGTTGAAGTTACCTTTGACCGTATTGATTTCGCCGTTGTGGGCGATCATGCGGTACGGGTGGGCCAGCGGCCAGGCGGGGAATGTGTTGGTCGAAAAACGCTGGTGAACCAGCGCCAGGGCGGATACGGCGCGCGTGTCGGCCAGATCGCGGTAATAGCGGCCGACCTGGTCGGCCAGCAGCAGGCCCTTGTAGACCACGGTGCGCACCGACGCCGACGGCACGAAATATTCCTTGCCGTGGGCCAGATGCATGTTCTGGATGGCGTGGCTGGCGGTCTTGCGGATCACGTACAGCTTGCGTTCCAGCGCGTCGGGCACCATCACGTCGGCGCCGCGGCCGATGAACAGCTGGCGGATCACGGGTTCGCATTCACGCACGGTGGGCGACATCGGCATGTCGACATCCACCGGCACATTGCGCCAGCCCAGGACGACCTGGCCTTCGGCGCGCACCGAACGTTCAAGTTCTTGCTCGCAAGCCAGGCGCGAGGCGGTTTCCTTGGGCAGGAACACCATGGCCACGCCGTACTCGCCGGGAGGCGGCAGGACGATGCCTTGCTGGCTAAGCTCGTCGCGGTAGAGCGTGTCCGGAATCTGGATCAGGATGCCCGCGCCGTCGCCCATCAGCTTGTCCGCGCCGACTGCGCCGCGGTGGTCCAGGTTTTCAAGGATCTTCAGACCCTGCTGGATGATCGCGTGGCTTTTCTTGCCCTTGATGTGCGCAACGAAACCGACACCACAGGCGTCGTGCTCATTCTTGGGGTGGTACAGCCCTTGAGCCGCAGGCAAACCGATGCGGCTGGCATCGATAGGGGTCGCCTTAGGGGTGGGACAGGATTCGATCGGGGTAATTTGGGGCATGGCGCGCTCCGCAGTGGGCCTGCGTCGTAATGTTGCAGTGCAGGAGACGGACAATACCCCCGCAGCAAGTAGGGTGCAATAGGAATAAACGGGGTGTGACCCTATTTATATTAATGCTCCATCATAGTGCGTAAATATGGGGACGCATTAACATCCGCGCCGGTATTGGCTTGCCACGGCGAGTGCCCAGGGCGTCGCATGCCGACGGGGGTGAAATCCCTGAATTTACCTTTATGCGTCCCTAATTTTATGGAGATTTGCGGCCGGGAAATTGACGCGTCGATTTGGCGAAAAGTGCACGCGGACCTGCGTCGCGCCAAAAAAAACCCGCCATGCAGGCGGGTCGGGATGTCAGGAGCTTGTGGTCGGAGGGGATGGCGAGGGGACCGGAACACCGGACTCGGCATCCGCCGGCGCGGCCGGCTTCTTACGCGGCCGGCCGCGCTGGCCGGGGGCGACACGCCGGCTGGCGGTATGTGCCAGGCTGGCGATGAAGCTTGCGCCGCCCAGCGCCCATTGGCCCGAGACAGCTTGATCGATGCGTTGCGATTCTTCGCGCGACAGGCCGTCCTGCAGGCGTTTGCGGTAATTGGCCTGACGGTCGAACGGCGTATTGCCGCACGCCCAGTAGTCGGCGTGATCGGATTGCCACTGCGCGGGCGCCGCCGTCGTGTTGCCGGTATGGCTGGCCGCCGAAGACCAGGGCCAGGAATCGGGGTCTTGCGACGCGCCGCTGCGCACCGGGTAGGTTTCCAGCCAGACCAGCGCTGGCAATACCCAGGCGCCCGGTTCCAGCAGCGCGGACCGGTACCGGCCCGCGAACACGCGGCCACCGCGCAGGCGCGCCGCCAGATTCCGGCCCAGCGTCTGCATCAGCCTGGGCAGGCCTTCTTCGTCGGCCGGGGTGGCCAGCAGCAGGATGCGGTCATTGGCAAGCAGCCACCCATGAACCGACACCCGATGGCGTTGGGCGGATTCGCCCAGCCAAGTGGCCAGTTGGTTCAAGATATCGGCGGGCGCGGGTTGCGATGGCGCAGCCAGCGGCGAAATGAAGTTGGCCTGCACCAGTTGGGGCAGCCCAGGGGCGTACAGACGGGGCAGACGGGCCATAGTGTCAGGGCTTGCGTATCTGGAAGAACGGGTTGTCTTCGCTCACGGTATATAAATAGTGCCACGGTGGGCGCTGGTCAAGTCCCGTGATCACAATATGGGCACGGAATCTGTTTTTTTTTGCCGCCGGGCCCGTATGAAGCGCAGGTTAACATTCGGCGACGGAACGTCGTACCGTGGATATACCCTAACCCGTCGACGTTTTTTTCACCCCTGACCGGAGAAAATCCATGCCTGTGGCCTTGGAGCTCATTTCCCAGCATCGCTGCTTTGGCGGTACGCAGCGCTACTACCGCCATGAGTCCGCGGCGATCGGCCTGCCGATGCGCTTTTCGGTCTACGTTCCGCCGCAAGCGGAACACGGACCGGTGCCGGTGCTGTTCTATCTGGCGGGGCTGACCTGCACCGAAGAGACCTTCATGATCAAGGCGGGCGCGCAGCGTCTGGCGGCCGAACTGGGTGTGATGCTCGTCGCTCCGGACACCAGCCCGCGTGGCGCCAACGCGCCGGGCGAAGACGAAAGCTGGGATTTGGGCACGGGCGCCGGCTTCTATGTCGACGCGACGACGCCGGCGTGGCGTGGCCACTACCGCATGTACAGCTACGTTACCGACGAACTGCATGGCATCGTCACGGGCGAGGCCTTGCCCGGCGACGCGTCGCGCACCGGTATTTTCGGGCACTCCATGGGCGGCCACGGCGCTTTGGTGCTGGCGCTGCGCAATCCGGGCAAGTTCCGTTCGGTGTCTGCGTTCGCGCCCATCGCCGCGCCCAGCCAGTGCCCGTGGGGCAAGAAAGCGTTTGGCGCCTACCTGGGCGACGACGTCCAGGCCTGGGCGGCATACGACGCCTCTGCCCTGATGCGCGGCCTGCGGCAGCCCTTCCCGGCAGGCATCCTGATCGACCAGGGCGAATCGGACCAATTCCTGGCCGAGCAGTTGTATCCCGACGTGTTCGAGGCGGCCTGCGCCGCCGCCGGGCAGCCGCTGACGCTGCGCCGCCAGGCCGGTTACGACCACGGCTACTACTTCATTTCGACTTTCATCGAAGATCACATCCGGTTTCACGTCGAGCGGCTTGGAAAACCGGCGGCCTGAACACGCGCTTCTATACTGGGGAGCCTGCCGCGGCAGGCTCGTGGCGCCCTGGGCGCGCCGGGCTTGGCCCCGCGGCACCCTGAATAGGAACGCCTGACTTGATCAACGGTATCGCTCCCTTCGTCTGGATACTCCTGGCCGCCGTCGTCGTCCTTCTGCCCGGCATGATCATGCTGCTGGGCCGGGGCGGCCCGCGCGACGAACGCGGCCGCAAGATGTTCCAGTTCCGGCCGGTGCGCCGCCTGTTCGGCTTGATGCTGGTGCTGCTGGGATGCGTGTCCGGTCTGCTGGCGCTGTCGCTGGTCCAGTTCTTCCGGCTGACCACGGACGAATCCGTGGCCCGCATCGAGGTGCGCCAGCAGGCGGAGGGCCAGTTCCAGGTCACCGCCACGGCGCCGGGCGTCAGCCCGAAGCAATACGTGCTGTACGGCGACCAATGGCAGATTGACGCCCGGGTCGTGCGCTGGAAGCTGCCGGCGCTGATGGCGGGCGTGCCGCCCCTGTACCGGTTGGAGCGCCTGTCCGGCCGCTATAGCGACACGGCGCGCGAAGCCTCGGCCACGCGTTCGGTCCATGCGCTGGACGACTGGCCGGCGCCCGACCTGGGGTCGCTTAAGAAGACCTTCCCGAACTGGTTCCCCTTCGTTGATGTCCAATTCGGAAGCGGCGCCTATATGCCGCTGTTCGACGGCGCCAAGTACCAGGTCTTCATGGACCCCCGTGGTGCCTTGTTCATCCGGCCTGACGGTGAGGCGACGGCCGAAGGCCTCAAACGCCTGGGCTGGTAAGGGAAAGGCCCCCACGCGGCACGCGCGTTGCGCGCTTGCTGCCCCCCGAGGGGCCGTCTTTCCCTTGGGGCGGCCCGGCGGGAAAGAGTGCCCCCACGCTGCGCGCGTTGCGCTTGCTGCCCCCCGAGGGGGTGTCTTTCCCTTGGGGCGGCCCGGCGGGAAAGAGTGCTCCCACGCGGCGCGCGTTGCGCTTGCTGCCCCCCGAGGGGTGTCTTTCCCTTGGGGCGGCCCGGCGGGAAAGAGTGCCCCCACGCTGCTGCAGAGCGGTGTTTGAAATAAATGGGGACATGTTATTTTCTTGAAACTTTGACGCGCCGCAATAGTCGAATTAGCACTCCCTTTACTAGAGTGCTAACATCGAATCCATGTCGTTACCCCTTCGCTTTCCGGAGACCACCGCTATGAAACAACCCAGTACCTCGTTGGCCGCTTCTGGCAACGCCCTGGCGTTGGCCATTGCCAATCCGGGCGCACTTGGCACGATCGACGCGTATATTTCTTCGGTCAACCGCCTGCCGGTCTTGTCCGCCGAGCGTGAAACCGAGCTGGGCCGTCGCCTGCGCGACCAGGAAGACCTGGGCGCCGCGCGTGAACTGATTCTGTCGCACCTGCGCCTGGTGGTGTCGGTTGCCCGCCAGTATCTCGGGTATGGCTTGCCCCACGCCGACCTGATCCAGGAAGGCAACGTCGGCCTGATGAAGGCCGTGAAGCGTTTTGATCCCGAACGCGGCGTGCGCCTGGTGTCGTTCGCCGTGCACTGGATCAAGGCCGAAATCCACGAATACATCATCCGCAACTGGCGCTTGGTCAAGGTGGCTACCACCAAGGCCCAGCGCAAGCTGTTCTTCAACCTGCGCAGCATGCGTCCCGATGGTCAGACGCTGGACCCGGAACAGGTTGATCACATCGCGCGCGAACTGAACGTGCGCCGTGAAGACGTCAGCGAAATGGAAGTGCGCCTGTCCGGCCGCGACATGTCGCTGGAGAACCAGGACGACGACGACGACAGCTACGCACCGATCGCCTACCTGTCCGACGATGGCCGCCAGGAACCCACGCGGGTGCTGGAACGTGCCGCGCGCGATCAGTTGCAAAGCACCGGGCTGAATACTGCCCTTGAAGCGTTGGACGCCCGTTCGCGTCGTATCGTCGAAGCCCGCTGGCTGCAAGACGACGGCGGCGCCACGCTGCATGAACTGGCCCAGGAATTCGGCGTATCGGCCGAACGCATCCGCCAGATCGAAGCGGCCGCGTTGAAGAAGATGCGCGGCAACTTGGCCGCTTGATCCGCCGCCTTCGATCCGCTGGATCCACACCCATTCAGGGCCGCGCTAGCGGCCCTTTTCTTTTGCGCGGCGCCGCCGGCGATGCCGCAATCATTCGGGCGCTTGATCGATCAATAAATTGATACAAATTTAGCCCTGAATTTCGCGTGATCGCAGAAACTTAATGGGGATCGCGCCGACTAACTTCATGTAGACCGCGAACTTCGGTTAGCAGTCTTGTCATCCGTCTCGGCTTCTCCTCTTTCCCCTCCCCTATGAGACGGATG
This sequence comes from Achromobacter marplatensis, assembly GCF_049060505.1. Classification (GTDB taxonomy): domain Bacteria; phylum Pseudomonadota; class Gammaproteobacteria; order Burkholderiales; family Burkholderiaceae_B; genus Achromobacter; species Achromobacter marplatensis_A. The sequence goes on along the minus strand of NZ_JBMGRB010000007.1, from coordinate 312,385 downwards.
CTTGCGGGGCACCATGCATATCTTGGTGCCCCGTTTTTTATGCACGGCCGGAACGCGGATGCCTTGCCGTCCGAGGCCGATGCAGGGTTTTGCGTTGTAGATGCATGGTGCCAGGTCGTTCGATGGGTTGCGCGCGATGGGCGGTGCCGTCCTTTACGCAGGGATTGCCGCGCTCCACCCATCCTACAAGGACGGGTGGAGCTTCGTAGGATGGGTGGAGCGCGGCAATCCCGAAACAAGAACAGGGTCGCTACGCCGCGCGCAACCCATCAAGCCTCCACCTCAAGCCCCCACCTCAAGCCCCCACCTCAAGCCCCCACCTCAAGCTTCCGCCTCAGGCCGCCTGTGCGTCGTCGGGCGTCAGCGCTGTATGCCAGAGCGCATCTTGTACGCGGCGCACGCCGGTCGCCATCGATCCGTCCTGATAGAGCTTGATCCAGCGGTAGCCGGGCGCCATGTTGTCGACCACGTGCTTGCCGTCGCGGATGCTGAACTGAAAGCAGGTTGACGGCGTGGCGAGCATGCGCAGGTTGTGCCGGCGGCGGTCGAACTCATGGTGGACGTGCCCCCATAGCAGCACGCGAGCCTGCGGCCATCGGGCCAGGCGCTTGAACAGCGCCTGCGGGTTGTCGATCATCATCGAGTCATGCCAGTGGCTGTCGATCTGCATCGGGTTGTGGTGCATCGCGATCAGCGTGTGGCGGTCGGGGGCCTCGGCCAGGGCCGCCTCCAGCAGGTCAAGCTGGCTGTCGGGCAAGTGGCCGGCATTGGATCCGGGCACCGTGGTGTCCAGCGCCACGACGCGCCAGGCGCCGACGTCGGTCACCGGTGCCGACCATTGCGCCAATTCCTGGCGCAGTACGGCTGGCTGATCGTGGTTGCCTGGCAGGCAGCGGATCTGCGCGCGCGCCAACCCATCGGCTTCGCCCAGGATCGCGGCAAAGCGGCGGTAGGAGGCGGCTTCGCCATCTTGCGACAGGTCGCCCGTGGCCAGCAACAGGTCGGGATGCTTGCCGTCGGCCTCGATCTGGCGCAGCACGGCACGCAGGCTTGCGTCGGTATTGACGCCCAGCATCGCGGTGTCGGGTTCGCCGAACAGATGGCTGTCGGTCAACTGGACGAGCATGGCGGGCGCGTCGTGACGCCGGGCCAGGGAATGGACGCGAGGCAAGTGCGGCTCCTGCGGAGTGGATACGTTTGCACATTACCCAAAAAACAGAACCTGGCGCGCATTTCGCGAGCGCCTTGGGGTAACGAAACGTGCGTTGCCCGCGATTCTCTTCGATTTGCCGCCAGGGGCCGCAAGAAAAAGCCGCTATTCTTGGAAAACTTCACATTCGCTTCATGTTCGGGACACGGCGCTATCCATGGATGTCGGTTTTCTTGTTTTCGGTCTGGCCGGTTTGCTTACGCTGGTCTGCTTCATGCCTCCGCTGGCCGGCCGCCTCAAGCTGCCGTACTCGGTGCTGCTGGCTATCGTCGGCTGTTTGCTGGGCATCATCATTCACGTGCACGGCTGGGCGCCCAACTGGATCGCCGATTTCCTGGACTCGCTGGAACGTTTCGAGATCTCGTCTGAAACTTTCCTGATGGTTTTCCTGCCGGTGCTGTTGTTCGAGACCGCGCTGTCCATGAACGTGCGCCGCCTGATGGACGATATCGGCCCCATCCTGATGATGGCCATCGTGGCCGTGGTGGTGTGCACGGTGGTGGTCGGCGTGACGCTGGACGCAATCTCGTCTTACGGCCTGGTGGTCTGCCTGCTGCTGGGCGCCATCGTCGCCACGACCGACCCTGTCGCCGTGGTGGGCATCTTCCGCGAGGTGGGCGCGCCCAAGCGCCTGACGACGCTCGTCGAAGGCGAAAGCCTCTTCAACGACGCTGCGTCCATCGCCCTGTACTCCGTGTTGCTGGCCGTGCTGAGCGGCCATGGCGAACTGACCGCCAGCGGCATTTTCAACGACTTCATCGTGCACTTCATCGGGGGCGGCATTGCCGGCTTCGCGATGGGGCGGCTGGCCTGCTTCCTGTTTGCGTGGCTGCGTGGCTATCCCACGGCCGAGATCACGCTGACGCTGACGCTGGCCTACCTGTCCTTCTTTATTTCCGAGCACTACCTGAACGTTTCGGGCGTGGTCGCCACCGTGATCGCGGGCCTGGTCGTGGGGTCCACCGGCCGCACGCGCATGTCCCCGACCACCTTCGAATATCTGTCCAGCGCCTGGGGGCAGTTCGGGTTCTGGGCCAACTCGTTGATTTTCCTGTTCGCGGCCATGCTGATCCCCAAGCTGATGGCCGCCGCCGATTGGCAGGAACTGGTGCTGGTGGCCGTGGTGTTCGTCGCGACGCTGGTCGCGCGCGCCATCGTGGTCTTCGGGCTGCTGCCGTTGCTGGGGCTGACCAAACTGGGCACCAAGGTCAGCAACCCGTATAAGGTGGTGATGCTGTGGGGCGGGCTGCGCGGCGCCGTGTCGCTGGCGTTGGCGCTGGCCGTGACCGAGCAGACCGGCGTGCCCGAAGAGGCGCGCCAGTTCATCGCGGTGGCCACGACCAGCTATGTTCTATTGACGCTCTTCATCAACGGCATCAGCCTGCGGCCGCTGATCCGCATGCTGGGCCTGAACCAGCTATCGTCCGTGGAACGCACCATCCGCAATCAGGCGCTGGCCGTGGCGTTGGAAGACCTGCAAGGCAAAACCGACGAAGTGGCCAAGACGGAGCACATCGGCACCGAGGTCCGCGACCGCATCCGCGCCGTGTTCGACGCCAGCCTGACCAGTGTGCATGACGGCCAGGTGGGCCAAATGAGCGACGAGCAGCGCGTGGCCGTCGGCTTGGCCATCGTGGCGCAACGCGAAGAGGAAATGTTCTTCGACATTCTGAAGGCGCAGATCGTGGACTGGCGCATGGCCGAAGCCTTGCTGGCGCGGGCCGAACGGCTGGAGGACGCCATCCGTCTGGGCGGGGTGCCGGGCTTTGAACGCGCCATCGTGGCGGACGTGCGCTATTCCACCGGCTTCCGCGTGGCGCTACGCATGCATTATTTGTTCGGCTTTCAGGGCTGGCTGGCGCGCGAACTGGGGCAACGCTTCGCCAACCTGATGAGCAAGCGCTCCGTCGCGCAGCGGCTGATCGTCTTCGCGCGAGAGCAGATCACCCCGCTGCTGGGCGAAGACGCCACGCAGCACATCGTGTCGCTGCACCAGCGCCGCCTGGACCTTATCGAAAGCGCCATGCAGGCCCTGAACCTGCAGTACCCGTCTTACGCCCAGTGGTTGCAGGAAAGCTATCTGGGCCGGGTGGCCCGCGAGCTGGAGCGCATCCGCTACCGCGACATGCTTGAGCAGTTCCTGATCAGCGGCGAGGTCTATGCCGACCTGATGGCGCAATTGAAGAGCCGGTGGGCGCATATCGATACGCATCCCCCGCTGGATATCGAAATGAGCGCGGCCGAGCTTATCAAGCGTGTGCCGCTGTTCGAGGGCCTGTCGCCCGATTCGCTGCGCGCGATCAGCAAGCTGCTCAAGCCGCGCCTGTCCCTGCCCGATCAGCGCGTACTGACTAAGGGCCGCCATGGCGAGGAAATGTGCTTTGTGGCGTCGGGCGCCGTGGCCGTGCATCTGCCCGATCACACCATGATCGAACTGGGCAGTGGCGAATTCTTCGGTGAACTCGGGCTGCTGGGCGAACAGCAGATCACGCCGGACGTCACGTCGCTGGGCTATAGCAAGTTGCTGATGCTGTCTTCGCGCGATTTTCACGCGCTGCTGTCGCGTGACGAGCATCTGCGCGAACGCATTCAGGTCGTGGCCAAACAGCGGCTGCGCGCGATCGAGGTCTGGAAGCAGTTTTCGCAGGCTTCCGCGGCAGCGGCCGCGCCCATCCCCACCCCCGCCCCGGTGTCTGTCCCCAGCCCGGCCCAGGCCGCCGAAGCGGCGGAAGCCGCAGGCGTCGAAGCGCCGGCCGAGCCGCAGTCCGGCCTGGTGGGCGAGCCAGACACCGCCTCGCGCTGATTCAGATCTGGCCGGCGGCCTGACGCTGCATGATGTCTTCGATGATCACCAGCGCCGCTTCCAGCGTGAATTCGCCTTCGGCGACCTGCCGCACGGCGGTCGCTACGTCCACGGTGGCGATCTGCATGACTTCGCCGTCCCGGTTGGCGGGACGGGCGTCGGCCGCCAGCACGCAGGTGCTGGTCAGCACGTCTTCGACCTGATACCCCTCTGGCAGCCGGCGATGGATGCGCAGAATGGTGCGCAAAGGCGTGCGCCGGGCCAGGTCGGGCGCGTCCAGGCCCGCCTCTTCGCCGCATTCGCGCAGCAAGGCCAATTCCAGATCTTCACCGCAGCCGGCCAGGCCGCCCACCAGGGTGTCCCACATACCGGGATCGGTGGACTTGCTGAGCGCGCGCCGCGCAACCCACAGCCGGCCGTCCGGGGTCCAGGCGTTCAGGTGCACTGCCTTGGTCAACAGGCCCAGGGGCCGCACCGCCGCGCGCTCGATCACGCCCAGGGGCAGCACGCCGTCCATCACATCCAGCAACTCGTCGCGCCAGCCGCGCAGGCAGTTGGCTTGGCGCAACAGTTCCGCGGTGTTTTCCAGCACGGCGTTCAGCTCGGCGCCCGGCGCCAGGTCGCGGCCGATATGCAGCGACGTGTCATCGCACACGATGCGGGGTGCGTCGCGCAGCGCGTCGCATGCCGCATGCGTCACCCAGCCGCAGCGGCGGCCCGCTATATATAAAGCGTGCGCGCCGTCGGGGGCGGCTTCCTGTGCGCGGGCGCATAGGTCGGCATACAAATCGGACAACTGCTTGGGCATCGTTGGGCGCCGTGATGAAGTTGGCGGTGATTTTATGCCACCCTGTTTATGGCGCGCGGTCAAGAGGCGCGTGCAGATGGGGGCGGGGCCCACGAAATCAAGAGGCCTGTCTTACAACTGTTTGCGTGTCCGCTATAATCCGCCAGTTTCTTTGTGATTTCGAGTGGGAATGCGGGGGCCGCTCTATCTCCCTGCCTAGCCCTGCCATCTAATAATTGCGCGTAGTCCTGTTGAAGTGACACTCGTGCCACTAGGCGACAAGGGCCCTCGCGCCGTGTTTCGAGGTAAGCATGAAGAAGTGGAGAGGGATACTGGGGGCTTGTGCGATGCTGATTGGCAGCGTGGCCAGCGCTCAGGTGCAAGACATGCCCGGCGGCCCGAAGGTCAATCAGCTGAACCTGCATGAGGGTGTCACGGCGATTTCGCGCGACATCATGTGGCTGCATTGGTTGCTGCTAACGATCTGTATCGTGATTTTCATTGGTGTGTTCGGGGTGATGTTCTACTCCATCTGGGCACACCGGAAGTCCCGCGGGCACAAGGCCGCGACCTTCCATGAGCATCTGGGCGTGGAAGTCGCCTGGACGGTCATTCCCTTCATCATCGTCATCGCCATGGCGCTACCGGCCACCAAGACGGTCGTGGCCATGAAAGACACCTCAAGCGCCGACCTGACCATCAAGGTCACGGGCTATCAGTGGAAGTGGGGGTATGAATACCTCGACGGCTCCGCTGCCGGCGTCAAGTTCCTGTCCACGCTAGCCACGCCCCGCGCGCAGATCGAGAACCGCGAGCCCAAGGGCGAGTTCTACCTGATGGAAGTGGACAACCACATGGTCGTCCCGGTGGACAAGAAGGTCCGGGTCGTGCTGACCGCGGCCGACGTCATCCACTCCTGGATGATCCCGGACTTCGGCGTCAAGCAGGATGCCATCCCCGGTTTCCTGCGGGACGCCTGGTTCCGCGCGGAAAAGCCCGGCATCTACCGCGGCCAGTGTGCGGAGCTCTGTGGCAAAGACCACGCCTTCATGCCCATCGTCGTGGAAGTCCTGGCGCAAGCCGACTACGATAAGTGGGTTGAAGACCAGAAAAAGAAGATGGCGGCAAACGCCGACGATCCCAATAAAGAGTGGACGGAAGCCGAACTGGTTGCCCGTGGCGAGAAGGTCTTCGCCGCCAATTGCGTCGCCTGTCACCAGGCCAACGGCAAGGGCATTCCGGGCAGTTTCCCACCGCTCGACGGAGACAAGGTTGTTCTGGGCCCCAAGGCGGGCCAGATCAACACCGTGCTCAAGGGCAAGCCCGGCACCGCGATGGCGGCATTCGGCGGGCAGCTCAATGATGTCGAGATCGCAGCGGTCATCAGCTATACGCGCCATGCCTGGAGCAATGCAGGCAAGGGGCAGGACCCGACGGTTCTACCGAAGGACGTCGCGGCCGCGCGTTGATCGCGCGCCTGCGTTCCCACCGTTAGAACCGGTTCCGTTTAGTTAGAGATACCCTGCCGTCCCCGTGGAACGGGGGCGGCACTCAGCAGGAAGGAGTCCATCATGAGCAGCGTCACTGTAGACCACGTGTCGCCGGGCCACGGCCACGGTCACGATGACCACCATCACGCCATGCCCACGGGCTGGCGCCGCTGGCTATTTGCCACGAACCATAAAGACATCGGGACGATGTATCTCATCTTCTCGTTTGCCATGTTGCTGGAAGGTGGCACGCTTGCCTTGCTGCTGCGCACCGAATTGTTCGAGCCGGGCCTGCAGTTCTTCCGCCCCGAACTGTTCAACCAGTTCACCACCATGCACGGCATCATCATGGTGTTCGGCGCCATCATGCCGGCCTTCGTGGGCTTCGCGAACTGGATGATCCCGATGCAGATCGGCGCGTCCGACATGGCGTTCGCGCGCATGAACAACTTCAGCTTCTGGCTGCTGCCGGTGGCCGCGATCATGCTGACGGCGTCGTTCTTCGTGCCGGGCGGCGCCACCGCTGCGGGCTGGACGCTGTATGCGCCGCTGTCCCTGCAGATGGGCCCGGGCATGGACCTGGGCATTTTCGCGATGCACATCATGGGCGCGTCGTCGATCATGGGCGCGATCAACATCATCGTGACCATCCTGAACATGCGCGCGCCCGGCCTGACGCTGATGAAGATGCCGCTGTTCTGCTGGACCTGGCTGATCACCGCGTTCCTGCTGCTGGCCGTGATGCCGGTGCTGGCCGCGGCCATCACCATGGTGCTGACCGACCGTCACTTCGGCACGGGCTTCTTCAACGCGGCCGCCGGTGGCGACCCGGTCCTGTACCAGCACGTGTTCTGGTTCTTCGGGCACCCCGAGGTCTACATCATGATCTTGCCGGCGTTCGGTATCGTGTCGGCCATCGTGCCCGCGTTCGCCCGCAAGAAGCTGTTCGGTTATGCCTCGATGGTGTACGCCACCGCTTCCATCGCCGTGCTGTCGTTCATCGTGTGGGCCCACCACATGTTCACGACGGGCATGCCGGTGACAGGCCAGCTGTACTTCATGTATGCCACCATGCTCATCTCCATCCCCACCGGGGTGAAGGTGTTCAACTGGGTCGCCACGATGTGGCGCGGCTCGATGACGTTCGAAACGCCGATGCTGTTCTCGATCGGCTTCATCTTCGTGTTCACGATGGGCGGCTTCACCGGCCTGATCCTGTCCGTGGCCCCGATCGACATCCAGGTGCACGACACCTACTACGTGGTGGCGCACTTCCACTACGTGCTGGTGGCGGGTTCGTTGTTCGCGCTGTTCGCAGGCGCCTACTACTGGGTGCCCAAGTGGACCGGCCGCATGTACAGCGAAAAGCTGGGCAAGCTGCATTTCTGGTCGACGCTGATCTCGTTCAACGTGACCTTCTTCCCGATGCACTTCCTGGGCCTGGCCGGCATGCCGCGCCGGTATGCCGACTACGCCGCGCAATTCACGACGTTCCATCAGATGGCCACCATCGGTGCGTTCTGGTTCGGCCTGTCGCAATTGATCTTCCTGTGGGCGATCATTCGCTGCTACATGGGCAAGGGCGAAGTCGCCGCGGCCAAGCCGTGGGAAGGCGCCGAAGGGCTGGAATGGACGGTGCCCTCGCCGGCCCCGTTCCACACCTTCGAAACGCCGCCCGAAGTGAAGTGAACCCGCCTTTCATGTTCCAGGTAGCACAGCAATGACACCCGAGCAGCGCCGCCGTAACAAAATTGCAGGGCTGGTCCTGCTGGCTTTCGTCCTTGCCGTGTTTGCCTGGACCGTGTTGCGGGGCTCGGCGCTGCTGACCGGCAACGCGGTCGGCTAGGCCACGGCCATGAGCGACGACCTGCACGAAACCACTCAGCGCAAGCTGAGCTTCCTTCAGACGATGAAGGCGGTGGCGTGGGGGTTCTTCGGCGTGCGCAAGGGCGCGGGCTACCGGGAAGACAGCGCCAAGCTGAACCCGGTGCACGTGATCGTGGCTGGACTGCTGGCAGCGGCAATCTTCGTTACTGTGCTGGTATTAATTGTGCGTTGGGCCGTTTCCAGCCTGACTTGAATCACTTAATCTATAAATCTGTACCAGGGAGAAAGCCATGAGTGCAAGCCACTCGGTTCAAGGTAAAGAGGCACCGTACTACTTTGTGCCCGCCGACTCGGGGCATCCCGTGCGCACGGCGGTGGCGCTGCTGTTCATGGGGCTGGGCGCCGCGGCCTGGATCAACGGCGTCGACTGGGCCAAATGGGCGGTGCTGGCGGGGTTCATCGGCCTGATCGTCGTGCTGTACTACTGGTTCGGGGACGCCATCCAGGAATCCGAAGCCGGCATGAACAGCAAGCGCATCGATGGTTCCTACCGTTGGGGCATGAGCTGGTTCATCTTCTCTGAAGTGATGTTCTTCGCCGCGTTCTTCGGCGCGCTCTGGTACACCCGCACGATCACGACGCCGTGGCTGGGCGACATCGACCACCGCCTGATGCTGTGGCCCGACTTCAAGGCGGCCTGGCCCAACTTCGGCCCGGCCGGCGTGGTCGAGCAGTTCCAGACGGTGGGCCCCTTCTGGCTGCCCACGATCAACACCGCGCTGCTGCTGTCCTCGGGCGTCACGCTGACGATCGCGCACCATGCGCTGCGCGAGAACCACCGCGGCAAGACGATGTTCTGGCTGGCCGCGACGGTCATCCTGGGCTTCATCTTCGTGGCCTGTCAGGCCGCCGAATACCACCATGCGTACACAGAGCTGAACCTGAAGTTCAACTCGGGCGCCTATGGCTCGCTGTTCTACATGCTGACCGGTTTCCACGGGTTCCACGTGATCCTGGGCGCCACGATGCTCACGGTCATCCTGATCCGCCTGATCCGGGGCCACTTCACCGCCGACCATCACTTTGGCTTTGAAGGCGCGGCCTGGTACTGGCACTTCGTGGACGTGGTGTGGCTGGGCCTGTACCTGTTCGTCTACTGGTTCTGAGGCGAATCGGGACGTAGGATGGGTGCAGCGCGAGACGATCTCGCGCCAGCACTCGGGCGCCCAGCGCGCGAAACCCATCAAGCAGCGCCGCGGCGCTTGGCGGCTTCAGCCATGACGCCATCATGCAGCGATGCGGTGCTTGGCAGCTTCAGCCATGACGCCACCGCTGCTTGATGGGTTTCGCGCGCTGGGTGCCTGGGTTCTTGTTGGGGGGCGGGCGCGCTGCACCCATCCTACATGGGTACGTCACGCGGCGTGGGGCAATCGGGAACCTGCGCCCCGCGGGCCTATCTAAGCCCGGTGCTTTCTATCCAGCCCATGTGATGGGCGAACAGCACGAACAGGAACAGGGCAACCGACAGCCCGATGCGCACGGTCAGCGCATTGACAGTGCGGCTGGTAGTGCCTTTGTCCCGCATCAGGTAGACCAGGGCGGATGCCAGGCTGGCCAGAATCCCGATGAAGGCCAGTACGACGAAAACGCGCATGGTGGTCTCCGGACAAAACAGAGTTAGCAACGATACATGGCCCGACCGCATTCAACCCGCTACACGGTAGCCGCCTTACTGCTGCTTGGCATCGCCGTGGTGATTCTGGTGTCGCTGGGGCAATGGCAGTTGCGTCGCAGCGACGAGCGACGCGCCATTCTGGCGGCGATCGAGGCGGGCCGCAAGCAGGCGCCGCTGATGCTGACGCCGGCAACGCCTTCCGACGACATGACCGCATGGCGCGTGGCCCAGGCCAGCGGCACATGGTTGCCGCAGTTCAGTGTACTGCTGGACAACCGCAACCACGACGGCAGGCCGGGTTACTGGCTGGCCACGCCGCTGCTGCTGGATGCGTCGTCGCGGCAGGCGGTGGTGGTGCTGCGGGGCTGGCTGCCACGCGTGATCCAGGGCCAGGGCGAACCCAAGCTGCCGGCAACGCCCGACGGCGCGCAGACCGTCACGGGCGAACTCTCCGACCGCGTGCCCCGCATGTTCGAGCTTTGGTCGATGGGCGGGCAGGATCAATCCGCGCTGCCCCGCGCGCTGCCCGTGGCAAACGGCAGCGTGCCGCAGGTGCAGAACCTGCCGCTTGCCGACTATGCCCGCGCGACGGGGCTGAACCTGTTGCCGGTGGTGCTTAGCCAGACGGGCCCGGCGGGCCAGGGCGCCGCGGGCGACCTCGTTCGGGACTGGCCGCAACCGTCGGTGGATTTTCAGAAGAACACGTCTTACGCCGTGCAGTGGTTCGCGTTTGGTCTGATAGCCGCCATCGCATGGCTGGTGGTGCTGGGGGGCGCCATCAAGCGCATGCGCCAGCGCGCGCGGAATGGCCCCCGGGCCTGACGCGTGCGTCCATGAACGAATCATCCAGGATATAAAGTGGCTCGCGATATTTCATCCAACAAGCCTGCAGGCAAGCGCTCATTGATGCCCATGCTGCTGGTGTTTCTGTGTTCACTGGCGCCGATCGTGGCCGCCTTCGTGGTGTACATGAACCCGCAATGGTGGCCGGCGGATTCCAGCAATTACGGCACGCTGGTGTCGCCGCAGCGCCCGATGCCGGCGGCGGCCGAGCTTACGCTGACCACGCTGGACGGCAAGCCTTTCGACCTGCAAAGCTTGAAGGGCAAGTGGCTGCTGGTGACCGCCGACGGCGCGGCTTGCCCTGAAAGTTGTGCCCGCAAGCTCTACATCACGCGCAACAGCCACGCCAGCCAGGGCAAGAACGTGGACCGCCTGGCGCGCGTCTGGTTCATCACCGATGACGCGCCGGTGCCGGACAAGGTGCTGGAAGCCTACAAGGGCACGGTCATGCTGCGCGCCGACCCGGACCAGCTGGCGCGCTACCTGTTGGCGCGGCAAACGGCCGCCGGCCAGCCTGGATTGCCCGAGCCGATGTGGGTGATCGACCCGCTGGGGAACCTGATGATGCAGTACCCTGCCGAAGCCGACGGCGTGAAAGTGCGCAAAGACATCAGCAAGCTGGTCTATAACTCAAGAATAGGGTGACCCCCGATCGTGGGATGGCCGAGTGCCGCGGGATTCGCGCGGCGCGGCAGAGTAATGGTAGGGAAATGGAACGTATCAAAGCGCGGTATCGCAAACTTGTTTTTTTCACCTGGTTCCTGACGCTGGACCTGATCATGTTCGGCGCCTTCGTGCGCTTGACGGATTCTGGCCTGGGCTGCCCCGATTGGCCTGGCTGCTACGGCAGCGTGACGCCGCTGGGCGCGCAGGGCGACATCCACCAGGCGTCGCAAGCCATGCCCTTCGGTCCCGTGACGATGTCCAAGGCCTGGATCGAGATGATCCACCGCTATGTCGGAACCATCCTGGGCATGCTCATCATCGGCATCGTCTATATGGCGTGGCGCTATCGGCGCGAACTGGGCCGTTCGCCCGCGTTGGCCGTCACGACGCTGGTCGCCGTGTGCGTGCAGGGCGCGTTCGGCGCCTGGACGGTGACCCACAAGCTGATGCCCGTCGTGGTGACGTCCCATCTGGTGTTCGGGTTGTCGGTGCTGGCGTTGATGACCTGGTTGTCGGCCCGCGAGCGCCCGCATTTACCTATTGGCGCGGCGGCCGCCCGTTGGAAGCCGTGGGTGGCGGTGGGGTTCGGTCTGCTGCTGGTGCAGGTGACGTTGGGCGGTTGGGTCAGTACCAACTATGCCGCGCTGGCCTGCATGGATTTCCCCATGTGCCACGGGAAGTGGGTGCCGGACATGGACTTCCATGGCGGCTATTCGGTGATCCGCGGCCTGGGCGAATTGCCCTCGGGCGAGATGATCTCGCAGCCCGCTCTGACGGCCATCCATTGGGTGCACCGCAATTTCGCCTTTGTCGTGTTTCTGTACCTGGGCACGCTGGCCTGGCGGCTGCGGGCCGAGCCGGGCCTGCGCGGCCCCGCCACGCTGATGCTGGCGCTGCTGACCGCGCAGTTGTTCACCGGCCTGACCACCATCTTCTTTCAGTGGCCGCTGCTGATCGCCGTGCTGCACAATGGCGGAGCTGCTGGCCTGACGCTGGCCGCCGTGGTGCTGATGGTGCGTTTGTCCACAGCGGGACGCGCGCCGGCGGCGGGCTATGGCCCCAATTCGGTGCGCGTTTAAAATAGGGTCCACTATGACCAGTCTTGCCGCTCCCCAATCCGGATTGTTCCGCCAATACTTCGTACTCACCAAGCCGCGCGTCACGCAGCTGGCGGTGTTTTGCGCAGTCATCGGCATGTTCCTTGCCGCGCCGGGCATCCCCGACATGCGCCGCGTGCTGTTCGGCACCATTGGCATCTGGCTGCTTGCCGCGGCTGCTTTCGCCATCAACTGCCTGATCGAACAAGAGGTAGACGCGCGCATGCTGCGCACGGCCCGCCGCGCCACGGCACAAGGCACCATTTCGGCTTTCCAGGTGCTGAGCCTGTCGGGGCTGCTGGGCGGCGCAGGCATGTTCGTGCTGTACACGCTGGTCAATCCCCTGACCATGTGGCTGACCTTCGCCACTTTTGTGGGCTACGCCGTCATCTATACCGTCATTCTCAAGCCGCGCACGCCGCAGAACATCGTGATTGGCGGCTTGTCGGGCGCGATGCCCCCGGCGCTGGGTTGGGCCGCCGTGGCGGATTCGGTGCCCGCGGAAGCATGGGTGCTGGTGCTGATCATCTTCATCTGGACGCCGCCGCACTTCTGGGCGCTGGCGCTGTATCGCAACCACGATTACGCCAAGGCCGGCCTGCCGATGCTGCCGGTCACCCACGGCAACCAATTCACGCGCCTGCATATCCTGCTGTACAGCGTGGCGCTGGTGGCCACGACCCTGTTGCCCTACGCCATCCGCATGAGCGGCGAACTCTATCTGCTGTCGGCGCTGGTGCTGGGCGGGATGTTCGTGTCGTATGCGTGGCGCCTGTACCGTGCCTATAGCGACGAGCTGGCGCGCAGCATGTTCCGTTTTTCCATTCTCTACCTGGCGCTGTTGTTCGGCGCCCTGCTGGTGGACCACTGGGTCGGCCTGCTGCGCTGATCCCCTGGAGGTTGTCGATGTCCGTGTTTTCCGCCAGCCGCCGGCTGGCCCTGCGCTTCGGCGCCGCCGCCGCCTTCACTGCCGCCCTTGCCGCTTGCGGCGAAAGCGCGCCCACGTTCAAAGGCAGCGACATCAGTGGCACCCAGCTGGGCCGCGGCATGGAACTGACCGACACCAATGGCAAGACGCGTCAGTTGTCCGACTTTGCCGGCAAGGTGGTCGTGGTGTTCTTCGGATTCACGCAGTGCCCCGACGTGTGCCCCACGTCGCTGGCCGAGCTGACCGAGGTCATGAAAAAGCTGGGTCCGGACGCCGAACGCGTGCAGGTGCTGCTGATCACCGTGGACCCCGAGCGCGACACGCAAGAAGTGCTGAAGCAGTACGTCACGGCTTTCGACCCGCGCTTCCTGGGCCTGACCGGCACGCCGGACCAGGTCAAAAAGGCTGCCGCGTCGTTCAAGGCGTATTACGCCAAGGCGCCCACCAAGGACGGCAACTACACGATGGACCATACCGCCGCGTTCTACTTGCTGGACGGCAAGGGGGAATCCCGCGTGCTGGCCAACAATAATCTGGGCGTGGACGCCCTGACGCACGACATCAAGGCCCTGCTGAAAGGCTGATCAGGGGTCGGTCGGGGTGCGCGCGCCCGAAGCAGCCCAGCCGGCCAGCGCCGCCTGGGCTTTTTCATTGAGTTCGGCCACCGGGATGTCGTGCCGGTGCGTGATGATCATCAGGGCATAGGGCGTGGCCAGCGCCGCGGCTTCAGGGCACAGGCGAGATTCGTCGCCGACCGATGGCGACACGTTGCGCCAATAGTTGATCGCCTGTTCGAGCTGGGGCAGAGAAATGGAATCCATGCGCCTATTGTCCACGAATGGCATGGCCTGTCCACCGGCCCGGGGCTGCAAAGAAGCGTCACCATCGCAACATGCCGAAACGGCGCCCGAGTGCTATACCGATGCCGGTTAGTTACGATGGAGCTTCGTCATGAATACCACCCGAATAGACACCCCGCGCCGCGGCCTGCATCCGCTGGTCGCCGCCGCGGCGATAGCCGTCATTGTCATGTGCGCGGTGGGCGTGGCTGCGGTGATGGGCTGGTTGCCCTCGCCGTCGGCCAATCCCCACGCGGATACGCCCGTGGTCAGCGCTGGCCCCGAAAGCGCCAACCTGGCGCCCGCGCCCCAGGCTTCCGCCTCGCAAGCCTCTGAGCCGCCTGCGCCTGCGCCGGCCCAAACCGGCCGTCCGGCCTCTGCCGCGGCGCCCCGTCCCGCCGCCTCCGCCCCGGCCCCGGCGCCGCAAGCCTGCAAGAACTGCGGCGTGGTGGAGTCGGTGCGCCAGGTGCAAGTCCCCGTGAAGGACGATAGCAATCATCTGGTCGGCACCATCGGCGGCGGCGTCGTGGGAGGCGTTGTGGGTAATCAGTTTGGCGGAGGCAGCGGCAAGACGGCGCTGACCGTGCTGGGCGCCGTGGGCGGCGCTTTGGCAGGCCGTGAAGTTGAGCGTAATATCAGACAGCAACAAACGGTGACGCACTATGAGCTGACGGTCCGCATGGGCGACGGTAGTGCGCGCCAGTTCCGCAGCGCGCAGCCGTTCGCCTTTGCCTCGGGCGACCGGGTGCGCGTGGAGAATAACCAGCTGGTGCCGGGTTGACCGGCAGCCGGCGGAAACCATCCGCATTTGGGGAGACCTGGCATGAGCGACCAATTCACGAATCCGTTCGTCCTTCCTGGCATGGGACAGAATTCCGACCTGTCGGGCAATCCCCTTTTGGCCAGCATGGAAATGATGCGCCAGGCGTGGGCGGGCTTGACCGGGCCTGGCGGTCTGGCCAGTAGCTTGCCGATGGCGCCTCCCATGAACCTTGAAGACCTGGACCGCCGCATCGCGGAACTGCGCTCGGTTGAAAACTGGTTGCGCATGAACCTGTCCATGCTGTCGTCCACCATCCAGGGCATGGAAGTGCAGCGCTCCACCATCAGCACGCTGCGCGCGTTCGTGGATAGCGCGGCCAATATGGATATGGGCGCGATGCGCGATAGCGGCGCGGCGTCTCCCCTTGAAGTGGTGCTGGGCCTGAAACCCGCGCCCAAGGCCGCGGCCAAGCCAGCGTCGAATTCGTCGTCGACGCAAGGCCGCGCGCAAGATGCGCCGGCCGGCAAGGACGCGGAGGCGGATGGGGCCGCGGACCAGGCCACGCCGGAGTCGGCCATGCAAGGCATGAGCGAACAAATGGGCGCCGCCGCGCAATCGGCGTCCAAGGCGTGGTGGGATCTGCTGCAGCAGCAGTTCAACCAGATCGCGGCCGCCACCGCCGCGTCCATGCCGGGCGCGCCCGCCGCGCCAGGCGCGGAACCCGGTGCGGACACCGGTGCCAAGCCCGGCGAATCCAAGGCCGCCGCGAAGACCGAAGCGAAGGCTTCCAAACCGGCGTCGCGCAAACCTGCCGCGAAGACGGCCGGAAAATCCGCGCCGAAGGCCGCCAAGAAATCCGGGGCTGCCGACGGCAAGCCCTGACCCCTTTCAATCGACAAGCGAGCCGGCCGCCAGGCCGCTCGACCGTCCCAACCTTTCATGGAACTTATGCTTAACGTAGTGATTCTTGCCGCCGGACTGGGTAAACGCATGCAGTCCGATCTTCCCAAAGTGCTGCATACCCTGGCGGGCAAACCGATGCTAGGCCACGTGCTGGATAGCGCGCGCCAACTGAAACCGGCGCGCATCATCGTCGTGGTGGGCCACGGCGCCGATCGCGTCAAACAGGCATTCGACGGCCAGGCTGACCTGCACTTCGTGCTGCAGCAGCCGCAGCAAGGCACCGGCCACGCCGTGCAGCAAGCGGTGCCGCTGCTGCTGGAAGGCGACGGCAAGGACGACGTGACGCTGGTGCTTTACGGCGACGTGCCCCTGGTGCAGCCAGACACGCTGCAACGCCTGCTGACCGCGCGCGCCTCGGGCGCCGCCGTGCTGACGGAAGTGCTGACCGATTCCACGGGTTACGGCCGCATCGTGCGCGACGCCCAGGGCAATGTGTGCCGCATCGTCGAACACAAGGACGCCACGGAAGCGGAACACGCCATCAAGGAAGTGAACACCGGCATTCTGACCGCTCCGACCGCCAAGCTGAAAGACTGGCTGTCCCGCATCGACAACAAGAACGCGCAGGGCGAGTACTACCTGACCGACGTGGTCGGCCTGGCCGTGGTCGATGGCGTGCCGGTGGGCGCCGCCCAACCCGGCGCGGGCTGGGAAACGCTGGGCGTGAACAGCCGCGTGCAACAGGCCGAACTGGAACGCCGTTGGCAGGCCGAGCAAGCCCGCCGCCAGCTGGAAGCAGGCGTCACGCTGGCCGATCCGGCGCGCTTTGACGTGCGCGGCACGCTGACGTGCGGACGCGATGTGTTCATCGACGTGGGCTGCGTGTTCGAAGGCAACGTGACGCTGGCCGATGGCGTGCGCGTGGGCCCGCACTGCGTCCTGCGCGACGTGACCGTTGGCGCCGGCACCCAGATCGAAGCCTTCAGCCACTTGCAGCAAGCGGAAGTGGGCCGGGATGCGCGCGTGGGCCCGTATGCCCGCCTGCGCCCCGGTGCAGAACTGGGCGACCGCAGCCACGTCGGCAACTTCGTCGAGATCAAGAAGAGCGTGCTGGGCGCGGACAGCAAGGCCAATCATCTGGCCTATATCGGCGATGCCGACATCGGCCAGCGCGTGAACGTGGGCGCCGGCACGATCACGTGCAACTACGACGGCGTGAACAAGCACCGCACCGTCATCGAAGACGACGCTTTCATCGGCTCGGACACGCAACTGGTGGCGCCCGTGCGCGTGGGCCGCGGCGCGACCCTGGGCGCAGGCACGACCCTGACCCGCGATGCGCCGGCCGACAAGCTGACCGTGTCGCGCGCTAAACAGCTTACGGTCGAGGGTTGGCAGCGTCCGGTCAAAAAGTCGTGATGGCGGAGAACGACTCCGCGCAGGACAGGCCGCCGGGCGGGGGCGCCAAGCCCGCGCCGCCCGACGGTTTGCCGGCACCCCGCCGGTACTGGGCGGCCGCCACGGTGATGACGGGCATCAGCCTGTCGGTGCTGGACACCACGATCGCCAATGTGGCGCTGCCCACTATCGCCGTCGATCTTCACGCGTCGCCCGCCGAAGCCGTCTGGATCGTCAACGCCTACAACCTGGCGGTGGTGATGACACTGCTGCCCTTGTCGGCGCTGGCCGAACGCATCGGCTTTCGCCGCATGTTCACCTTTGGCTTGATGCTGTTCACCCTGGCTTCGCTGGGGTGCGCGCTGGCCGGCACGCTGTGGCAACTGACCGCGGCGCGGGTGTTCCAGGGCGTGGGCGCCGCCACCCTGATGTGCATGTTCGGCGGCCTGGTGCGCAACATCTACCCCCTGAAAATGCTGGGCCGGGGCATCAGCATCAACGCCACCACGGTGGCGGTGATGTCGGTGTTGGGGCCCACCATCGGGTCGGCCATCCTGTCGGTGGCCCCGTGGCCGTGGATCTTCGCGGTGAACCTGCCCATCTGCGTGCTGGCCATGTTCGGCCTGCGCCATCTGCCTGAAGTGCCGCGCAACGACGTGAAGCTGGACTGGGTCAGCGCCCTGCTCTGCATGGCGACGCTGGGCGTCTTCATTTCGGGCGTGGACATGATGGGTCAGGATCTGCTGCGGGGCATTGGCCTGGTGGCGATCGCGGCCGTGGCCGGCTGGGTGCTGGTGCGCCGCGTCAGCAAGCAACCGGCGCCGCTGGTACCGGTGGACCTGCTGCGCATCCGCCCGCTGGCGTTCGCCGTGGGCGCGTCGGCCTGCACCTTCGCGGCGCAAATGGCGTCGTATGTGTCGCTGCCCTTCTATTTCCAGCAGGTGCTTGGCCGTCCGTACCTGGAGGTGGGCATGTTGATGGGTGCCTGGCCCGTGGGTACCGCCATCATCGCGCCGCTGGCGGGCCGGCTGTCCGACCGCTATTCCGCCGCCACGCTTAGCGGCGTGGGGGCGGCGACCATGGTGGCCGGTATGCTGTGGCTGGCGTTGCTGCCGTCGTCGGTATCCAATTGGTTCATCGTGGCGGGCATGTTCGTGGCCGGAGTGGGTTTCGGCTTCTTCCAGACGCCCAACAACCGCGCCATGCTGTCGGCGGCGCCTCGCTCGCGCAGCGGCGCCGCGGGCGGTTTGCAAGCCACCACCCGGGTGTTCGGCCAGAGTTTCGGCACGGCGCTGGTGGCCATTGCGTTCAGCGTCAGCGTCGCGCATGGCCCCGGGCTGGCGCTGGTGCTGGGAACGGTTTGCGCCGCGCTGGCGGTGGTGGTCAACACCGTCCGGTTCAACAAACTGCGGGTCTAGCGCCGGTTAGTGTCGACGGGGCCTGGGGCGGGTCCGCCCTGGCGCCCTGGCCGCTTCTATAATGGCGGCCAGCGCCTGGTCCTGTGACCCGGCGCGCAAGATTCCCTATTTTGAAGGCGTGCAGGCATGAAAATCACGGTCGTGGGTACCGGTTACGTGGGGTTGGTGTCGGGAGCGTGCCTGGCCGACATGGGTAACGACGTCATGTGTCTGGACGTGGACGCGGCAAAGATCGCCCTGCTGCGCCAGGGCGGCATCCCCATCTACGAGCCCGGCCTGGAAGACCTGGTCCGCCGTAACGTGCAGGCGGGCCGCCTGCATTTCACGGACGACGTGGCGCAAAGCGTGGCCTTCGGCGACGTGCAGTTCATCGCCGTGGGCACGCCGCCGGGCGAAGACGGGTCCGCCGACCTGAAGTACGTGCTGGCCGCCGCCCAGAACATCGCGCGTCACATGACGTCCCGCAAGCTGATCGTGGACAAGTCCACCGTGCCCGTCGGCACGGCCGACCGGGTGCGCGCGGTGGTGGACAAGGAACTCGCCGCGCGCGGCGTCCAGCTTCCGTTCAGCGTGGCGTCCAACCCCGAATTCCTGAAGGAAGGGGCCGCCATCAACGACTTCATGAGCCCGGACCGCGTGATCGTCGGCGCCGACGACGACTACACGGTGGGCGTGATGCGCCGCATCTATGAACCGTTCCAGCGCACGCACGACCGGCTGATGGTGATGGACGTGCGCTCGGCCGAACTGACCAAGTACGCCGCCAACGCCATGCTGGCCACGCGCATCTCGTTCATGAACGAAATGGCGAACCTGGCCGAAGCGCTGGGCGCCGACATCGAGCAGGTGCGCCGCGGCATCGGCGCGGACCCTCGCATCGGCTACCACTTCCTGTACCCCGGCGCGGGTTACGGCGGTTCCTGCTTTCCGAAAGACGTGCAGGCGCTGGTCAACACCGCCGCGGAAAACGCCTTGCCCATGCGGGTCATCGAAGCCGCCGAGGCCGCCAACCATGCGCAGAAATTCCGCTTGTCGGAAAAGCTGGTGGCGCGCTACGGCGAAGATTTGCGCGGCCGCAAGATCGCGCTGTGGGGCTTGTCGTTCAAGCCGAACACCGACGACATGCGCGAAGCGCCCAGCCTGACGGTCATTGCCGAACTGACGCGCCGCGGCGCCGAGGTGCGCGCTTATGATCCGGTGGCCATGCACGAGGCCGCGCGCATCCTGGTCGGCCAGCCCGGCATCACGTTCGCCACCGACATGTACGACGCGCTGGACGGCGCGGACGCGCTGCTGATCGCGACCGAATGGAAGGTCTTCCGCGCGCCCGACTTCGACCGCGTGAAGGCCCTGCTCAAGACGCCGCTGATCATCGACGGCCGCAACCTGTACACACCGGCCGACATCCGCGGCCAGGGCTTCGAATATTCGGGCATCGGGCGCGCATGAAAATCCTGCAACTGAACTTCGAAAAAGGCTGGCGCGGCGGCGAACGGCAGACGCTGTATTGCATGCGCGCCTTCCGCAAGGCGGGCCATGACGTCGAAGTGATGTGCCGCGAGGGCGCGCCGCTTGCAGAGCGCGCCCGCCAAGAGGGTTTTGTGGCCCACACCTGCCGCAACGTGCCGGGCCAATTGGCGTTTCTGGCCGGCGCTGGCCGCTACGACATCATCCACGCGCAGACGGCCAACACCATCACGTGGGCCGTGCTGACGAAATGGCTGCATCGCAGCCCGGTGGTGTTTTCGCGCCGCACGTCGTTCGTGGTCAAGCCGGGCGATGAGTGGAAGACGGGTTTCAAGTGGCGCCACGCCAACCTGTTCGTGGCCATCAGCGAGATGGCCGCCAGCGAACCGCGCCGGCTGGGCATCGAACCGGTCATCATCCGCAGCGCCGTCGAACCGCACGAGATCAACGCGGAAAACGTTGCCGCCCTGGTCCGTGAATTCGATCTGGCGGGCAAAAAGGTCATGGCGACGTCGGCCGCGCTGATCCGCGACAAAGACCCGGTGACCTTGGTGCGCGCCGTGGGCGAGCTGGCCCAGACGCGCCGCGACTTCGTCTTCCTGCATTTCGGCGCCGGCGGCGACCGTGAGCAGCAGGCCAAGGACGAAGCCAAGAAGCTGGGCATCGAAGACGTCTACCGCTTTGCGGGCTTTCGCAAAGGGGTCGAAGACTTCTACAGCATTCTCGACGTGTTCGTGATGAGCTCCGAAGAAGAAGCGCTGGGCAGCAGCGTGCTGGACGCTTTCCTGCAGCGCGTGCCGGTGGTGTCCACCGACGCGGGCGGCTTGAAGGAAAGCCTGGCCGACGGCCGCGGCGTGCTGGTGGCGGTGGGCGACCACCAGGCCATGGCGGCCGGCATGGCCCGCTGCCTGGACGACGCCGCGTTCCGTGACGACGTCACGCAGCGCGCCTATGCCTACGTGAAGAGCGAACACGACGTCCAAGAGATGGGCAACCGCTACCTGGCGCAATTCGAGCGCCTGCTGGGCCGCCGGTAGACGGAACGCCTGGCGTTACCCGCGCACGTCGATCCGCGTCTCGAACTTGGCGCGGTGCACCGAGAAGAACGTGCGCACGTTGCGCACATTGGCTTGGGCCGTGAACGCCCGGTGCACCAACGCGTGATAGGCCGGCATGTCCTTGACCTGCGCGATCACCACGAAGTCCGGCCCTGGCGACACCCGATAGCACTGCAGCACGGCGGGTTCGACCAGCATGCTTTGCTCGAACGCATCCAGGCTTTCCGCTGCCTGCACGTCCAGTGTGATCTCGACGATCGCGGTCAGCGTGCTGCCCAGTTTTTCGGCAGCCAGGATGGCGACCTGACGGTCAATCACGCCTTCGTCCACCAATCGCCGCACCCGCCGCAGGCACGTCGGGGGCGACGCATGCACCCGCGCGGCCAGATCCTGATTGGTCAACGAGCTGTCTTCTTGTAACTGTTCAAGAATGCGCCGGTCCAGATCATCAAGTTCCGGTAGCAAAATCGGCACGTTTTGCATGATTAATTCAAAAATGTGGTTATTAAGAAAGATAATTTAATCACATTTATGTAAGGGAATTAAATTCCACTTATTTGTCTATAAAGAAATCATATTTCTTGGCGGGTCGCGCACAATGCGTCGGTACACGAACTTAGCGGAGTCTCTCCTATGTGCGGCATTGTTGGCGCCGTCGCCCAGCGCGACATCACCCCGATCCTCGTTGAAGGCCTGAAGCGGCTGGAATATCGCGGCTACGATTCCTGCGGCGTCGCCGTCTACGCCGACGGCCATCTGCGCCGCACGCGCAGCACGCAGCGCGTGGCCGAACTGGCCGAGCAGGTCGCCGAAGACAAGGTGCAAGGTTTCACCGGCATCGCCCACACCCGTTGGGCCACGCACGGCGTGCCGGCCACGCACAACGCCCATCCGCACTTTTCGCACCTGGGCAACGACGAACCGCGCATCGCGCTGGTGCACAACGGCATCATCGAGAACCACGACGAACTGCGCGCCGAGCTGCAGGCCGTGGGCTACGTCTTTGAAAGCCAGACCGACACCGAAGTCATCGCGCATCTGGTGAATCACCTGTACGCTGGCGACTTGTTCGAAGCCGTGCAAAACGCCGTGCGCCGCCTGCATGGCGCCTACGCCATCGCCGTGTTCTGCCGCGACGAACCGCACCGCGTCGTGGGCGCGCGCCAAGGCTCGCCGCTGGTGGTGGGCGTGGGCCAGAATGAGAACTTCCTGGCTTCTGACGCGCTGGCCCTGGCGGGCACCACCGACCAGATCATTTACCTGGAAGACGGTGACGTCGTCGACCTGCAGTTGTCGCGTGTCTGGATCGTGGACGCCGCTGGCAAGAACGTGGACCGCGAAGTGCACACCGTGCACGTGCACACGGGCGCCGCCGAACTCGGGCCCTACCGCCACTACATGCAGAAGGAAATCTTCGAGCAGCCGCGCGCCGTCGGCGATACCTTGCAAGACATCGAAGCCATCACGCCCGAGCTGTTCGGCGACGATGCCTTCAAGGTCTTCAAGGACATCGATTCGCTATTGATCCTGGCTTGCGGCACCAGCTACTACGCGGGCCTGACCGCCAAGTACTGGATCGAGTCCATCGCCAAGATCCCGGTCGCCGTTGAAATCGCCAGCGAATACCGCTACCGCGACAGCGTGCCCAACCCGCGTTCGCTGGTGGTGACGATCTCGCAGTCTGGCGAAACCGCCGATACGCTGGCCGCGCTGAAGCATGCGCGCTCGCTGGGGATGGAAAACACGCTGACCATCTGCAACGTGTCCACCAGCGCGATGGTGCGCGAGTGCAAGCTGTCTTACATCACGCGCGCCGGCGTTGAAATCGGCGTGGCGTCGACCAAGGCTTTCACCACGCAGCTGACTGCGTTGTTCCTGCTGACGCTGACGCTGGCGCAAGCGCGCGGCCGCCTGAGTGACGAACAGGAAGCCGAGCACCTGAAGGCGCTGCGTCACCTGCCGGTGGCCATCGGTTCGGTGCTGGCGCTGGAACCGCAGATCATGGCGTGGGCCGACCGCTTCGCGTCCAAGGAAAACGCCCTGTTCCTGGGCCGCGGCATGCACTACCCGATCGCGCTGGAAGGCGCGCTGAAGCTGAAGGAAATCAGCTACATCCACGCCGAAGCCTACCCGGCCGGCGAACTCAAGCACGGCCCGCTGGCGCTGGTGACGGAGCACATGCCCGTCGTGACCATCGCGCCCAAGGACGAGCTGCTGGAAAAGCTGAAGTCCAACATGCAGGAAGTGCGCGCGCGCGGCGGCGAGCTTTACGTGTTCGCTGACGCCGACAGCAAGATCCAGAGCGCCGAAGGCATGCACGTAATCCGCATGCCGGAGAACTACGGCAAGCTGTCGCCGATCCTGCACACCATCCCGCTGCAACTGCTGTCCTACCACACGGCATGCGCGCGCGGCACGGACGTGGACAAGCCCCGCAACCTGGCTAAGAGCGTGACGGTGGAATAGCGCGACGCCCGTAGCGGGCTTTCCTCGCTGTGAACATGACAAGGGCCGCTATTGCGGCCCTTCTTTTCGCTCGGGTGTATTGAGGCGGGGGCTCGTACCACTTCTGCCGGGCGCCCGACACCGGGGCGTCATGGCGCCAACGGCCTGTGCATTCAAGCCGTCGCGGTGCAGGTCCGTGCGACAGCTCGGGGAAGGCCTTGGCGCGCAGCGAAAACATGTTGCCCATGATGAAGCGTCGGCCGCCGGGGCCGGTTCTTCGCATCCATTGGAATAAAACGTACATATGTTGTTGCGGCAAATAGGGTGCCTAACACGGTATCCTTTCTGAATGATGGCGACTTCCCCGTTTGACTTTTATTTAGTCATATTTCGTGGCGCTATTAATAAATATCCCTGGGGATCGTATTATCTCTTTTCATTTTCGTTAAACCAAAATAAGAAAAACGAATTTTAATATTTATTAACAACCTCGCGATTCGGCTATGTTGCGGTTTGTGTAATGAATGTAATTATTTGAGGGGATTCCCTAGGTTTATTACGGACCCTCCGACTTATTTGCACAGCAATAAAAATTTTTAGAAAGAAGTTTGCTGTCTGCCCCCTTTACGATTCGTTGGCTCGTCGCCCAACACGTATATCTGGGTATCGAGCTGTAATCAATCTTAAGCAATCTGTCAGCCCAACCAGGACAAACGTCTCTCGATTTCATATCGAATTCGTGTCGTTGGGCGTCGATTTCTAGTGTCTCCGACACGACGAAAACAGTGAGGTCCCCGTGGTAAAGAGAATCGCAGTGTGTGGCCTTGGATATGTCGGCCTGCCCGTAGCCGTCGCATTTTCCAAGCGCTTTGATGTCATTGGCTTTGATGTGGATAAGCGTCGAATCGCACGGCTGAAAGAGGGTGATGACTGGACTGGCGAAATCGAACGCGACGCATTGCTGGCTTCCCCCATGCAGTTCACCGACCAGGTGACGGAATTGGAAGGCTGCGACTTTTTCGTCGTGGCCGTGCCGACACCCGTCGATGAGAAGAACAATCCGGATTTCTCGCTGCTGGTGCGCGCTTGCCGATCGATCGGCCCCGTACTGCGCCCTGGATGCATCGTGGTGTTTGAATCCACCGTCCACCCGGGCGCAACCGAGGAAATCTGCGGCCCCGAGCTGGAGAAGGTGTCCGGCTTGCGCTGCGGCGTCGACTTCAAGCTGGGGTACAGCCCCGAGCGGATCAATCCGGGCGACCGCGAGCATCCGCTGGAGAAGATCGTCAAGATCGTGTCCGGTCAGGACGAGGCCTCGCTGGAAGTCATCGCGGGCGTCTACGAGAAGATCATCGACGCAGGGGTGCACCGCGCCTCTTCGATCAAAGTGGCCGAAGCCGCGAAGGTGCTTGAGAACACGCAGCGCGATATCAACATCGCGTTGATGAACGAAATGTCGAAGATCTGCGATCTGGTCGGCATCCGCACGTCGGAAGTGCTGGCTGCGGCAGGCACCAAGTGGAACTTCCTGAAGTTCACGCCCGGCCTTGTCGGCGGCCATTGCATCGGCGTCGACCCGTATTACCTGACGTCCAAGGCGCAAGAGCTGGGTTATCACCCCGAGGTGATCCTGTCGGGCCGCCGCATCAATGACGGCATGGCCAATCACGTCGCCTCGCGCATCGTCCAGACCTTGGCCCGCAACGGCCGCCTGAATGCCTCGACCCGGGTCGGCATCCTGGGGATGACGTTCAAGGAAAACGTGCCGGACATCCGCAATTCGAAAGTGGTTGATCTGTACAACGCCCTGGGCAAGTACGGCATTACGCCGGTGGCCTGCGACCCGATGGCCGACGCGGGCCAGATGGAGCACGAGTACGGCATCAAGCTCGCCGACCGCGGCGATTTCCGAGACATGGATGTGCTGATTCTTGCCGTTCCGCACCGCGAAACCATGGACACCATCTGGGACGACATGCCCAGTCTGGTCAAGAGCGGCGGGATGGTCTGCGACCTGAAGTCCGTGCTTGACAGCAAACGGCTTGCTTCCGACCTCTTGTACTGGACTCTTTAAGTTCGGTCTCGCTACCCATCACTGCAGGAGAGACCCAGAATGACTGCATTTACCACTGCTCCGATTGGCACCTGCCGCATCCATACGCCGCTGCGCGATGCCGTGGGGCGCTATCCGATCAAACTGCAACTCGGGCGCAACTACGGTTTCGTGCATACCAGCGCCGAGGCGCTTCAGCAGGCGCGGTTCATGTTCGGCCAGGGCGATATTCCCGCCGACGTCCAACGTCTGATCTTTCGTCCCTCGAATGGCGAGCAGGCTCGCCGCGGAACGCATAAGCCGGCCGATCTTTACATGGTCGAGCTTTCTTCGCGCAAGCTGCTGACCATCGACGGCTATCCCATCCAGTCCAACTACGTGGTGCGCTACTTCAGCGAGTTCTTCGCCGACCGTACCCGCACCCGGACGTTCTGGTCGATGGCCCATGCTGACCGGCTGGCCGAAAGGCGCGCGTTGCTGGACCGGGACCCGGTCTTCAAGAGCCTGTCGTCCGAGGATCGCGAGCTGTTGGCGCGCATCGTCAAGCGCGATCAGACGGATGAAGAGATCGAGGCGGAAATGCGCCAGCTGGTCGATCTGATCGGCCATGACAAGGTGGTGTTCGTCACGCACGTCAACGCCCTGACGCCTGACAACATGCCAATCGAGCAGCGGCAGCAGTTGATCTCCGTCGTGACGGAAAGCGCGCAGCGCATCGGCGTGCCTTGCTACGATCCCACGCCGCTGATGAACAAGGTCGGGCAAGCCGAAGCGATGGAAGACGGCGGCCTGGACCTGACCCACTACACGCCGCTCTTTGCCGAGCGCCTGTACGTGGACTGGTTCAAGAACTTCATGCGTCCGCGGATGAGCGGCACCACGCCCCATATCGCCGTGCCCAAGCTCGCCGCCGAGGACAGCGTCGAACGCATCGAAAAGATCTGGGACTCGGGCAATTTGCGCGAGGCATCGCGCCGTGTGCGCGACGTGCTGCGCCGCCACCCCGGGCTGCCCGATCATGTTCTGCTGTTCGCCAGGATCCAGGAAGAACTGGGCGACTACGAAGGCTCGCTTGCGTTGCTGGGCAGCGCGGACGGCGCATTGGCGACCGGCAGCAAAGCCGAGCAGATCCTGATGCGCAATCAGTTCAAGCTGGGCCGTTTCGATGTGGCCTACTCGCTAGCGGCCGGCCTGCTGGGCGACGAGATCGAGACCCCCGAAATCGTCCGCATCGCGGCGGTGTCCGCGGGCCAGCTGGGCTACGTTGACGAGGCCCTGGGCAATTGGAAGCAGTTGTTCCGCATCTCGTCGCCGGAAGACGCGAGCGCGGTCGAAGCCGCCGATACGGTGCTGTCCCTGCTGCAGACGAGCGGCGACATGGAAGCCGCCATCCGCTGGGTCCATGAAGTCCGCGCGGTGATGCCCACGTATGGACGCGGCTTTGCCGTGCTGTGGCGAGACCGCCTGCTGGCCGGCGATCGCACCGGGCTGCGTGCCCTGGCCGCCGAGTCTCCCGCGCTGGATGGCGTCGTTGCGCTGGAGCTCGTCAAGGAAGCCTCGTGGCGCGGTTTCATCATGGCTTCGGCGGCGTTGGCCGCGTCTTGCCACCTGGCCGACAGCCAGCAGGAAGAGATTTCGGAATGGCTGCTTGCGCAGTCGGCGGCATGGGCCGAAGAAGGCAATCGCGCCTTGGAAGAAGGACGCCTGCGCGACGCGGCCGAAAGGATCTGCGCGCACCGCCTGCTTAATCCCAACGCCCTGACCGGCGCGCGCGCGCAGCGTGCATTCGAACGTGCCATGCGTCTTGGCGTGCGGGCCGCGCTGTTGGCGGGCAACCACAAGGAAGTGATCGACCTGACGGATATCGCCCTCGACACCCAGGTTGCCTTCCCCGAGTTGGACGCGATGCGAGGCCGCGCGGCCGACGCGCTGGGTGACAAGCAAACCGCCATGCGCCATCTTGCGCAGGCCGCAGCCGGCGAATCCGCTCCGCTCAGCGCGCAGCTGTTCTTCGCGCGCGCCGCGTTCAACGGTGGCTGGTACGGCGAAGCGATCGATGCCTACAAGATGGTTCTTGCCCATCCGTCGGCCGACCAGAGCGCCAAGGAAGAAGCAGAGCGCCAGTTGGGCAGGCTCGGGCCGCGCGCGATTCGCGGCGCCCGCGAGAGCCTGTCCGCCGGTGATCATCAAGCGGCCTGGACCTTGCTGGAGCGCGTTGCGCAGTCTTGGCCGGAGATGACCGAGGTCGACCGTGAAAAGCGCCGCATCCTTACCGTTTTGTATGCCGAAGCGCGTGCGCTGGACCCGGCGAGCGCAACCGAACGCCTGGCGCTTGGCGAGAAGATCGTGCAACTCGTGCCGGAAGATCCGATCGGCCTGCGTCTGGCCGCCGTTGGCGCCATGCGGCTGCATCGTTTCGAACAAGCGCTGCCGCACTGGAAAAAGCTCCAGGAACGTTCCGATAATCCGGCTCAGTTCGACCATTACATCGAGCGCTGCCAGGTCTGGATCGAGAAGATCAACCGGAGAAAGGCGGCATGAATCCACCACTGATTACCGAGCGTGCGGACGCCAAGTCCGACCTTCAATGGGTTCAGGCCCAATTAGAGGAAATCGTCGCGGCTTCAGGGCGGGTTCAAGTCGCACAGGAAAACCTGGCTCGCGCGAAAGTGCTGGCGCGCGATCACTTGGAAGATTCGAAGGTCCGTTTTCTTCTGCTCAGGCTGAAGGAGTCGGCGGGCTTGAACGAGGGCATGGCCGAACAGTGGGCAACGCTGTTGCAGGAATGCCCGGACGACCTTCAGATCGTCCGCTATTGCGCAACCCGCCTGGTGAAGGAGCGGCATGTCGACGCGGCGTTGGAGCTGGTCGACCGCCATCTACCCGAATCGGCGGAGAGCCCCGACCGCTTGTTCGCCCGGGCCAAGCTGCTTAGCGACATCCGCGCGCACGAGCAATCGGACGCGCTGTTCCGCCGGTTGATCACGCAATACACCGACCGGAATATGCGCGTCGAGTTCGCCAAGCGCTTGCGCAAACGCGGCTTGCTGGCCGATGCGTTCGAGGCGATTGCGCCGGTGGCCAAGCATCTGACGCCGGGCAGCAAGGCGGCGGAACTTGCCGACGGACTGGCAAGCGACTATGCCTTCTACCAGCGCTTCGAATCGGAAGAGGGACTGGTTGGAAAGGACATCAGGATCGTGTCGATGAAACACGCGATCTTGCACTTTCGGGATCGGAAGGTTGCCGAGAATTCGCCGGAAAAACCTGTGTCCGTGGCGCTTGTGACCGGCAGCCTTGGGCCGGGCGGCGCCGAGCGTCAGCTGACCCGGCTTGCCGGTGAACTGACCCGCTTGGCGGCGTTTCCCGAGCAGCGGCCGGCCGACGTGCTGATGAAGCCGAAGAAGGTGGAAGTGCTGGTGAAACAGCACACCGAGCCACCGGGTTCGCCCAAGAAGCAAGAGCTGGATTTCTTCCTGCCCGTGCTGGTCAAGGCGCAGATTCCGGTCACGGAAATCAATAAGCTTCCCGCTGTGTCCGTGTCCCATCAAGCCGTTCCCGAGGGCAGCCTGGGCCGGTTGCTGGAACAATTGCCTCCGCCGGTTCACTACGGCGTGACGCGGCTGGCGCCGGTGTTGCGCGCCGTCTCGTTCGACGTGGTGAGCCTGTGGCAAGACGGCACCTGCCTGTTTGGCGCGTTGGCGGCGCTGCTGGCCGGCACGCCGACCATTCACCTTGTCTTCCGCGGACTGCCGCCCAATATCCGCAAAGACCGCTTCCGCGAAGAGTATCCCGAGCTTTACCAGGCCTTGGCCCAGGTGCCCGGGGTGGTCTTCGTCAGCAATAGCCGCAAGGCGGCGGAAGCCTATTCCGAATGGCTGGGCATCCCCATCATGCGTTTTCACATCCTGTACAACGGCGTGCCGGATCTGGCGACTGACGCGTCCGACGCCGATAAGGAAAAGTGGAAGGCCTTCCAGGAAAGCACGACGGACGCCACCGAGACGATCGGCGGCGTCTTCCGGCTGGAGCCGGACAAGCGTCCGCAGCTGTGGATAAAGCTTGCCGCGCTCTATCTGAAGGAACGCCCGAAAGCGCGTTTCGTCATTGTGGGCGATGGACGCCTTCGAGAGAACATCGAGGCGTTGGCGCATGAGTTGAACGTGACCGAGCGGCTACTGCTTGTGGGCTTGTCGAACCACGTTGGTTATTGGTATTCGCAAATGGATGCCAGCGTGCTGCTGTCCCGGTACGAGGGGTTGCCGAATGTGCTGATCGAAGCCCAGTTGTTGGGGGTGCCGGTGATCTCGACGCCTGCCGGCGGCGCGGGCGAGTGTTTTGTCGAAAACGAGACCGGCCACTTGCTCAGCGATGTCGACCACCCGGACCTGCACGAGGCGTGCGAAAAAGTCGCGTCGATGGTGGACCAGGTGCGCAGCAACGAGCAATTGAGGGCGCATAGCCGCCACCGCGCGCAAAAACTGTTTTCGCTTGACGCCATGCTGACCAAGTTCCTGGCCTTGTGCATGCCCGTCTCCGAAAACGACGAACGCATGGATCTGCAGCCCATGCGCTTGATGCAAGCCTGATTGGCCGCTTATCTTTTCGAGCTGCTAACGCTAAAGGATTTTATGCAAATGAATGTCCCGGCTCCGGGCCTGCGGCGCAACGCGGCCCTGGCCCTGATGCTGCTTTCCGCGCTTTCACTCACGGGCTGCCAACTGCCGCGTTCTGGCCCGATGCTAAGCGAGATGACGGGGGCGCACGACGACAAGGATGTCGTGGTGATGCCTGTGTCGCGTGATCTGGTGCAGAAAAGCCGGGTGCCCGACGTTGCTGATTTTCCCGTGCGCTATCGCGATCTGACGCAAGCGGGATTCGACAGTCTGGTGCCTGGCGATGGTATCAATGTGAAGGTCTGGGAGCGGGGCGGGCTGGGCGTGTTCGCCGCCGACCCGTCTGGCGTGAGCGACCTGGGTAACCAGGAGATCGACCGGGCGGGGAATGTCACGTTCCCCATTCTTGGAAAGTTCCGGGCCGAAGGCCTGACGCTGGGCAAGCTGCATGACGCGATCGTCGCGCGCCTGTCCAAACTGGTCGTGGGCGCCGACGTCAGCGTGACGCGCGCGGCCGACGCGCGCGGGCAGATGGTGACCGTTCAGGGCAACCTGACCAAGCCCGGCATGTTCCCCATCACGCAGACCGCGCAGCGCCTGAGCAGCGCGCTGGCGCAGGCCGCGCCCGTGCAGACGAATCCCGAGCAGCTCGTCATCAGCTTGCGCCGCGATAACCAGGTTGCGTCGGTGCGGTTGTCGGACATCTATCGCAACCAGAACAACGACATCCTGCTGCGGCCGGGCGATGTCATCACCGCCTATGACTCGCGTGAATACCTGACTGTGCTGGGCGCGGCGGGCACGCAGGGGCGCGTGGCCATCAGCAAGCGCAACTACAGTGTGCTGGATGCCCTGGCCGATTCCCGGGGGCTTGACGACAAGCTGGCCGACCCGCGTTCGGTGTTCCTGTTCACGCCGGCAAAGGCCGGCGTTGCCGGCAAGCCCGACATGCTGCCCGTGGTCTACCAGTTTGACCTGACCCGGCCGGAGCAGGTGGCGCTGGCGCGCGAATTTACCGTGCAGGAAGGCCAGGCCATCTACATTTCGGATGCGCCGTTCACCCAGGTGCAGAAGGTCTTGTCGGCGTTCCGCGTCACGATGAGCGCAGGCTTCAGCGCCACGCGGGCTATCGACAGCGATTCGGGCTCCAGTTCATCCGGCGTATCGCAATAGCGTGTCGATGAGCAACGAGGATCGGATCAAGGGCTGGCGCTCGCGCCGGAAGGATAGTAACTACGCGGTGGGATCCGGCGTCGCCGCCTGGCGGCTGGATCCGGCAACGCTGTTCGAGGAAAAGGCCACGCCGGCCGTGTTGCTCAAGCCGTTGCTGGCGCGCCTTCAGGGCGAGCCGCACGACTCCGTGGGCGCCCGGCGGGTGGTGTACGAGGCCGTGCAGGCGGAGTTGGACGCGGAGATCGCGCGGAGCGCGGTCAACGAGACGCTGGCCGATTTTTCGCGGCGGCGCTTGCGGCTGATCGTGCGCCTGCTTGAGCAGGATATCCGCGCGGGCATCGACGTGTTCGTGCCGGGCCACATGCCCGCCAAGCTGGTGGCGGAAGATGAGCGCCTGGCCGCCGCGCACGCGCGGCGCGTTGAACGGCGCAAGCAGGACGAAGCGCGCGAGGCGCGGCGCCATGCGTCGCGCAACGATATCGCGCTGGAAGTCGAGCTGTCCGGGGACGAGGCCGGCGACCTTGCCATTTTGCGGGACCGCATGGCCGCGTTGCACGAAGGGGGCCACCCCCGGGATGCGGGACGCGGCCGGCCGGTCGGACGCACGCTGTTGGCGTTGTTCGTCTATCAGCTGCGAGTGATCCACGGCGAAAGCCGGATCGCTTTGCTGTGGGCCCTGGTGGGCCCGGTGGTGCTGCTGACGTTGATTTCGTCGCTGTACATCCTGATGGGCACGCATTACATCCTGGGCATGGACGTGCAAACGTTCTCGCTGTTGGGGGCAACCACGTGGATCATGTTCCGGCAGATCATCTTCAGAAGCAGCGCGGCGTACATATCGGCCCGCGGCTTGCTGAACTTTCAGGGCGTGACGCCATTGATGTGCGCGCTGGTGCAGGCGTTGATCTACCTATCGGTGTATCTCGTGGTGTTCGGGGTATTGATCAGCGCTGGCCATGCGTTGGGCCTCATCACGTTGCCGGAAAGCTGGGCGGGATTTTTGCTTTTCGTGGTGTTGATGGGCGTCTGCGGCGCGGCGATGGGGGTCTTGTTCGGGTCAATCGCAACCTTCTGGCATTTCTATCTGAGGCTTGCGCCGGTGATCGAGCGGTTCTTGCAGATTTTCTCCAGCGTCTTTTTTGTTTCGGAACAGTTGCCGGAACATCTGCGCCCGTGGATCCTTTGGTCGCCGTTC
Source organism: Achromobacter marplatensis (assembly GCF_049060505.1). Lineage (GTDB taxonomy): Bacteria > Pseudomonadota > Gammaproteobacteria > Burkholderiales > Burkholderiaceae_B > Achromobacter > Achromobacter marplatensis_A. The sequence goes on along the minus strand of NZ_JBMGRB010000007.1, from coordinate 279,731 downwards.
GCCCATGGCATGCAGCTTTTGCGCTCGGCGTACTTCGAGGCCTACGACTCCCAGGATGCAAGCTTGGGCTATTTCCTGACGTCGTTGGTGTTCTTGATGGTGGTCGCCCTGGCAGCCGAACGCTTGGCGCGTCCCAACGTCCAGCCGATGTAAGGGAAGACGATGATCCATTTGAATGGCGTCACTGACGAACCCTATGCTTTCGGAAGCCGGCAGCCGCTGCTGCTCAATGCCGACCTTGATATACCCGTTGGCCGCTACGCGTTGCTCTCGCATTCGCCGGAACTGCATCGTCAGATTGTCGACGTGCTGTGCTGCCTGCGTCCGCCGCGTCAGGGGTTCGTCAAGCACGACGGCGTCGTGTCTTGGGCGATCGGTCGGCAAGGTTTCATTCGCGGCAAGGCCAATGGCCTGAGCATCATCGATTTCGTCAGCGAGATGTACGAAATCGATGCGGCAGCCACGCACGAATTGGTCGCGGACCTGATCAGCGATCCCAAGTGCCTGGCCAAGCCGATGGAGCATTGGCCGCTTTACGCACGGCAGGAATTCTCGTTCGCCCTGGCGTTGGCGCCGGCGTTCGATGTGTACGTGATCGAAGGGGCCATTCCCTTCGAGCCTTGCCGTTTCACCCGCCTGTGGCTGGCTCTTTTTGAAGAGCGGCTGATTGGCCGGACACTTATTTTTTCCAGTTACCGCCAGAATCAGATGGCGGACTACTGCCTAAAAGGCTTGATTTATGAACGAAGCGCTCTCACCATCGAAGACGACCTCGACCAGTGCATCAGCAGGTTCCCCCCGCGACGATCACGGAGCGAATCCGGCACAGGCGACGACGGCTTCGGAGGCGGCTTCGAGGAAGGGCAGCTCGGCCTCTGAGGGCGGCTCCGAAATCGAACGGCGCCGCCGCGAACGGCAGTCGTCGCTGCGTGAACGCCGCCGCCACCGGTGGATCAACGCCTTCATTGTCGTTGCGCCGGTCGTCCTGGCCTTGGTCTACGTGCTGTGGATCGCGACGCCGCGCTATGAGGCGGAGTCGCGCTTCTTCGTGCAGTCGGGATCTGGCCAACAAGGCGGCGGAGGCGGCGCGGCAAGCCTGCTGACCACGGGAAACATGGGCGGCATGCTGGGCGGATTCGTGGACGGATGGGCGGTCGCCGACTTCCTGAAATCGCGCGATGCCATGCAGCAGCTGGACAGGAAAGTCGGCCTGCGCCAATACCTGATCCGTGCCGGCATGGACCCGTTCAGCCACCTGTCCGAAGATGCCAGCGAAGACGATCTTTATCGCGCTTACCGGGCGTCGGTTCAGGTGTCGTTCAACGCGTTGGAACAGATCGACGTATTGCGCGTCAGCGCGTTCTCCCCGGAAGACGCCGCGACCTTGTCGAAGGCGCTGATCGGCCTGGCGGAAGCGTTTGTCAGTTCCATGAACGAGAAAGGCGTGGCCGACAAACTGAAGGTCAGCGAAGAGTCTGTCCGGCTGGCCGAACAGAAGGCGTTTGCCGCGCGAGAGGCGCTGACGGCATGGCGGACCACGCACGGCAACATCGACCCGACCGCGACGGTGGCGATGTTGTTGAACTTGTCCAGCCAGCTGGAGTCGGAACTCAATAGCGCCCAGATCAATCTGGACAAGATCCGCGCGCTGGGCAACAAAGACCATTTCATGCTTAAACCCGCCGAATTGCAGGTGTCGGCCCTGAAGAAGCGGATTGCGTCATTGCGGCGCCGGCTTAGCGGCGAAGGCAATACGGAAGCGAAACAGTTGAAGTCGTATGAGGCGCTGCGCAACACCCAGGCCTTCGCGGATTCGAACCTGACGTTGGCGCAGCAGACCTACCAGCAGGCGGTGACGGATGCGCTGCGGCTGCAGCGGTACTTGTCCATCATCGCGCAGCCGGTGCCGACCGACCGGCCCAGCAGTCCGCGCATGGCAATCTTGCTACTGCAAGCATTGGCCCTGGGCTTTGTATTGATGTTCATCTTCCGCGTGGCGACGGCATTGTTGAGGGGGTTGCGTCATGGTTGAAACGGCTATTGCGAATCGCCAAGTGCAGGCCGACGCCACCACGCGGCTGCGCGAGGTCATCAAGGGCATCCATGCCGCGGACGACCCGGCGCGCGACATGGCGGCGCTGTCGCCAGCGTTGTTGCCGGTTGACGACGGCTGGCGCGATGTGCGGCGCTTGCTGGTGTCCCCCTTCGTGCGGGAAGGCAGGCTTGTTGCCGCGATTGCCGCACTTGAGGTGCTGGTCGCGGCGTATCCCTCGCGCGTCGATGATCGCCGCTTGCTGGCCAGCCTGCTGGGGCGCACGGAACAGTGGGACCGCGCCATCGCCGTGGCGGATGCCGCCGCCGGCATTGAGCCCGATACCGCGGCGCTGCATGCCGCGCGGATTCAGCTGCGGGTGCAGGCTGGACGGGTGGCCGAAGCCGCCGACGTCGCGCGCGCAACCGTTGGCCTGGTGCACCGCGAGCCCGGCGACGCCCATTCCTGGATGTTGGCCTTCGCGCGCAACGGCGACGTAGCCGACGCGGCCGGCATCGCGGCGGCCTTGGATCCGAATGCGTTGCCGAACGAACGCGTGGCGACGATGGCTGTGCGCGCTTTGCTTGAAGACGGCAGGGTGGCGGCGGCGATCCGGCTGGGCGATGCCGCCTTGGGCGCGGGCCACGATTGCGCCGCGCTGCGTTCGTCCCTGGGCTTGGCGCACCTGCGGCGCGGGTCCGAGGAAGATCGCAAGACGCATGCGCTGGCGCATTTCGAAGCGGGGCTGAAGGCGTCGCCTGCCGATGTCAGGCTGCTGACGCTCTATGGCGAAACCCTGTTGCGCGCGGGCCGCGCCAAGGAGGCGGTGACGCCGCTTGAGCAGGCCATCGCCTTGGCGCCGGATCTGGAACAGACGCGGGCCTTGTACGCGCGAGCCCTGCGCTACACGCTGCAATACGGCGAGGCCGCCGATCAGATGATGATGCTGGTCGAGAAATCGCCCGACAAGCTGCTTTGGCAGCGGGCCGCCATCGGTGCGCTGTCCCAGGCGGGCCGCAACGCAGAGGCCGAAGCGCTATACGCGCAATACGTGGCGAAACGCGGCGCCCATTTGCCGGCGACCTTCCAAGAGGCGCTGGACCAACTGGACGAGCGGCTGCATACCGCGCCGATACCGCAGGCGCGCCTGGACTGGGCCTGGTCGTTGCGCGGAGATCCCAACGCCGATCGGGCGGAATGGGAACGCCGCGCGCGGTGGGGCCACCTGGTCGACCACCTTTTGTACGACTGGCTTGAATGCCGCGAAGACAGTGCCGAAGAGGCCATGCAGGTGCTGGGCGAGCTCGACACCGGCGAACGTTTCTTTGCGCCGTTGTTGGCGGCTGGACGGGGCGTGGTGGTCGCCACCGCGCACGTCGGGCCCATGTATGCAGGACTGATGGCGCTGGAATTGCTTGGCATCCCGTCGCGCTGGCTTGCGACGGCGCCCAGCGTCGCCCAGAGCAGCTACGCCACGGCCCTGATTTCCACCGCGGACCAGACCGAGGCACAGGTCGCCAAGGCCTGCATGCGCGCGCTGGGATCGGGTTACGTGCTGTGCCTGGCCATCGACGGCGCGGCCAACCCCGCCGCCCCGCGCGTGACCTTTGAAGGGCAGGAAGTCACTTACTCCGGTTTTGCGGCCCATTTGGCACATCGCCTTCGGGTGCCTTCGGTGTTCTACGCGCCACGCTGGGAGAACGGTCACGTAGCGTATACGCTGGAGATGCTGCCCGCCGTCGAACCGGGCGAGGATGCCGATGCTTACTCGCTGCGATGGCAGAAGGCCTATTTCGAGCGGCTGCGTGAACACGTGGCCGGCCCGCCCGAGAACCTTCGCCTTAGCGGGGGAATCTGGCGTCATGTACAGGCCGCGGACCGGTCCGCGCAGCAATAGGAGCGATCGTCGATGAAGCCAGCAATGAATGCGATGCTGGGGCTGCTTGCCTTGGCGCTGTGGCACGGCGGGGCGGCGGCCGCGAAGGCATCATGCGAACGCCCCGATGAGCAGTGTCCGTTTGTCGCGTCGCTGCTTCAGCAACGCGAGGGCTATGGCGCCCGGGCCACGGGCGGCCTGGGTGGGAAGTTCATCGAAGTCACGTCCGACCAGGACGCCGGGCCCGGTACGCTGCGCGCCGCGTTGGCCCAAGCCAAGAAAGGCCCCACCTGGATCCGCTTCGCGTCCGACATGACCATCGTGCTGGATTCGCAGCTGCGCGTGCCGTCGAACATCACGATCGACGGGCGCGGTAAACGCGTCACCTTGATCGACGACGGCTTGGGCGTGTATGGCAGCCAGAACGTCATCCTGACGCATCTGACGATAGACGGGCGCTTGACCCGGCTGACCCAAGCGGTGAACGTGGCCAATGGCAGCCGCGACGTGTGGGTCGACCACATGGACCTGTCGCGGATGTCCGACCGGCTGCTCAATGTGAAGAACGGGTCGACCGACGTCACGATCTCGTGGACCAAATTCCATAATTCGAACAAGGTCATGTTGTTGAACAACATTACCTCGAAGAACCTGTTCCAGAATTACGACCGCGATTCGATCGCGCGGGTGACGCTGCACCACAATTACTTCTTCAATACCGTGCAGCGCAATCCGAGAGGGCAATTCGGCACGTTCCACCTTTTCAACAACCTGTTGGAGAACTGGGATTTCTACGGCATGAGTTTCAGCCTGGAAGCCAAGGCGTTTGTCGAAGGGAACATCTTCAGCAACGCCACGCAGCGCAAATGCGTAGAGCCCGAGTTTTCCCCCACGGTGGAAGGCATCAAGGTGAATTACTGCCACTACATTCCCATCGCCTCCAAACGTAGCGCGTTGGAGAATGGCGAATCGGATCGTGGCGCCTATGAAAAGCTGAAGGCGCAGCATGGCTACACACGGGATTACAAGGCGTTCTTACGCCTGAAAGACAACCTATACCTGGGTGATGCCAAGCCCGTGCTGGAAGACTATCGCCCCGAATCCGCGCCGACGCCGCCGTACTGCTACGGTTACGAGAAGGCCACGCCGGAATTGGCCGAAAAGATCCGCCAGTTCGCGGGCAATACGGCGGGGGATACGCCGTTACCGGCGTCACGGACGGGGTCGGGTTGCCCGGGGTTATAGTCGCGTCCATCCATAATCAGGCATGGACGCCCGCATGCCAACAGACAGGACGTGCAGAATGAATCAACAAGAACGCAACGGCGCTTCCTCCGAAGGGCGCGCGCCCACGGGCGGCTTCGCGGCGATGGTCCCGGAGCTGGACGTCACCAGCCTGCCGGCCAGCCTGGATTTCTGGTGTCGATTGCTGGGGTTTGAAATCGCCTATGCGCGAAGAGAGGCTGGCTTCGCGTATCTGGAGCGCGGGCCGCTTCAGATCATGCTGTGCGAAATCAATAATGCCTGGAACACGGCGCCGCTTGAGCGGCCGTTTGGTCGCGGCATCAATTTCCAGATGCAAGTGGATCGCGTGGAACCCATCGTGCAAGCGCTTGCGGATGCCGGATGGCCGCTCTTTCGGCCCATCGAGGAAAAGCGCTATCGGGTCGGCGCGGGCTGGTCGTCATGCAAGGAATTCCTGGTGCAAGACCCGGACGGTTACTTGTTGCGGTTTGCGGCGGACGCGGCCCCCGAATCTGCTGGCGCCTCGGTTGCCTGACTGCCGGTGATCCGCGGGCCACGCTGTGATCTATAAAAAGGGCCAGATGCCCTCGATTCGCATCAACTGCTCACATTAGACAGTTCTTGTCATTCCCCGTTACCACGGCGAAAATCCCCTCTTGGCGCGGCGCAGCTAGCGCAAGGACGATGCTGGATCCCGCCGCCGGGGGAATCGCACGTGAAGGATGCTGGCCAGTACCAGACGCACAACGCTACCGTGCTTGAAACCAGTCCGTCGTCGGACTGGCTGTATCACTGCGCGATGAGCCTGCTGAAACACCCGGTCGACGACGCGATTTCGGCGCTGCTGGCATTCATGGGCGAGACCTCGGACGTGGACCGGTCCTGGATGATCGAATACCGCCAAGACATGCTGCGCCTGCGCAATACGCATGAATGGTGCCGGGGCCAGACGCAGCCGTTCGTGGCCGAACTGCAGGATGTGCCCACCACCTTGATCGCATGGCTGCACCGGTTCATGGTGAAAGGCCAGGCCGTGGCCATCCATGATGTGAACGACCTGCCGCGCACCGCGCGAGCCATCCAGGTCGAGTTCCAGCGCCAGGGGAACAAAAGCGTGCTGAGCGTGCCGGTGTTCCATGACAAGAAGCTCTACGGAATCATCGGTTTCGACACGACCGCCAAGCACAGGACCTGGTCCGCCGACGAGGTCCGGGCGCTGTACCAATGCGCCAACCTGATCGGACAGGCCAAGTACGCGAATCGCAGCGATTCCGGCCGCACGGCCCGGTACGACGGTTCGACCGCGGTGATCTATCTGAGCATGCGTGGCGTGGTCCGGGGCGTACAGCCCGAGGCGATCGTGGGGGTACGGTCGGCGGGCAACTACAGCGAAATCTGGCTTGAGGACGGATCGATGGTGCTGGATTCGCGCGCCTTGGGCATGTGGTCGACGCTGCTGCCCGAAAAGACATTCTTCCAGGTTCACCGGACCGCCATTGCGAACGCGTTGCATGTCATGGATGTCGACCGCCGCAGCGTCGACAAGTGGGTGATCAGGATGCGGTCGGTGGATGGCAAATGGCCGGTGTCGCGTTCGTACCGGAAATTGTTGCGCGAACGCCTGGGCATCTGACCCGGGTGAATCGGCGGGCGCCTGGCGGGCGTATGCAGTTCGTCATGCCGGCCTGTTGTTTCGTCCTGATGGATGACGCCGTCCGTCTAGTTTTTGGGATCATCCTGCATGCGGTGGAACTCCCGTTCCCCGGGCTACCTTGTGAGAATCGGCATGCTGGCGTCCCGCGCTTTTCTTCGCATTACTTCCTTGGCGATATCGGCCGCGTGCGTGCTGGGCGCAACGCCGGCGCGTGCCGCCGATCTGGCCTTGCAGGACGCCGTGTCCATGGCGGGCATGCAGCTGTATTTGAACTCGGGCGCGCCCGCCGTGATTATCGCCGTGGTGCGCGGCGACGACGTGGTCATCCAAGGTTATGGCGAGACGGCGCCGGGCAATGGCGTGGAACCGGATGCGAATTCCATCTTTCGGATCGCGTCGGTGTCCAAGGTTTTTGCCGCCGACGTGCTGGCGTCGCTGGCCGCCAAGGGCCAGTTGAAGCTGACCGACCCGCTGGCGAAATACGCCCCGGCCAATACGCGTGTCGAGACGAATGGCCGGCCCATCACGCTGCTGGACCTGGCCACGCATTCGGCCGGCCTGCCGCGCGAATTGCCGGATCCGAACGCCAAGCCGTCCGACAACCCCTTTGCCGCCTTCGATCGCGCCTACTACTGGAAGTGGATGGGCAGCCACAAGCCGGCCTACGCGCCCGGCACCACCACGCTGTATTCGAATCTTGGCTTCGGGTTGCTGGGCGACGCGCTGGCCAAGGCGGGCGGCGCGGACTACTCGACAGTGCTGGCCAACGAAGTCACCAAACCGGCGGGCCTGGCGGACACTACCAATGCGCTGAACGACGCGCAGAAAAAGCGCTTGATGACGGGGTTGGATCCATTCGGCAAGCCGGACCCGAACGCCACGGTACCCGACGTGATGTACGCAAGCGCGGGCATTTATTCAACCGCGGCGGACATGGCGCGCTGGATGCGTTGGCATCTGGACGGCGCCAGGCAAGCCAAAGAGGTTTTTGCGCTGGGCCATGTGATGTGGCTGCCGTATGACGGGCTGAAGTCAGTGGTGGGCACCGAAGTGACCGACGCCGATGGCATGGGACTAGGCTGGGTGGTGACGCTGCCGCGCAACGGCGCGCCTTTGCTGCTGGGAAAAAGCGGCGGCCTGGGCGGCTTCATGAGCTATGCCGTGCTGTCGCCGAATCGCGACCTGGGCGTGTTCGTGGTGGCCAGCCGCGTGAATTTCGCCATGTTCGGCAACATCCATTCCCAGGTGCGTGAACTGGCGGCCGAGCTGGCGCGGTGATCAGCCCGGGGGTGCGCATGGCAATGGGAAACCGCAAGGGAAAATCGCTGGGCGCGGCCGCGATCGTGACGGCATTGCTCACGCAGGGCGCCTTTGCGCAGGAAGCCAGGGACATCTTCAAGACAGAGATATTCCTTACTCCGTACAGCGAGTTGGGCGAAGGCGAGGACACGTATCCGCAGTTGAATGGCCGCTTTCTGCTGATGACGGGATACACCGGTTTTTTTGGCATCAAGGACGCCAACGGCCAGATTCCGCGGTCGCACTGGAGCAGCGTGCAGCCTACGGCGGAAGCCGCACTGGTATTGCAGCTGACACGGGAATTCTCGATCCGCGCGAAGGCGACGTTCAACTCGTCGACCAATGAAACGAAAGACAACGCCTTTTCGGATCTAGGCGTGGACCTGGACAATCTGTTTGCCGCCTATACCGCCGACCGGTACGCCCTGTACGGCGGCAAGATGGATCTGGGTTTTGGCGATGCCTGGCACGTCATCGACGGCCTGTATAGCGGCTTTAACGAGAATTCGGAATTTCGGGGATCGATCGGGCTGGGCGGGCGCTACACCTTTGCGCCCGCGGGTTTTGGTACGCATTCCGTGGCCGCCGTGCTGTTCAAGCGCGACGACACCGGCTTGAACCACCGGCTGAGCCTGGACCAGGGTTTCATTGGGCCGGACCAGCCGCCGCGCTTCAGCGACCAGTTGAAGTCGTTCATCCTGTCATACGATTTCCGCGATCTACCGGGGTTTGAACGCCTGTCGGGCGGAGTGGACGCCGGACGCCTGCACGTGGATCCGGGCCATGGCGAAAGCGCCAACACCGTGTCCGCGCGGCTTCGCTACGACGCGCCGCTGGGCAATGCGTGGAATGTCGGCTGGTTCAACGAGGCGACTTTCTCCAGTGCCTTCCGGGGTGCCCCGGTCTCTAACGGCAATGCCGTGACGTCGGTGTCGTTCTCCCGCGACCGCTGGCAACTGACCGCGACGGCGGCCCTGCGCAAGCTGTCGGGCAGCGAACAGAAGCTGGCGCGGTTCGGGCTGGAAGACGATACCGATTGGGCAATTTCTGGCGCGGTTACTTATGTGACGCCAGTCGGGTTCATTGTGCAGGCGGGGCTGACGCATCAGCGCGACCAGACCACCCGCATCAACCAGGGCGTTTTTCGCATCGCTTATCAAGCGGGATTCTGAGGGCATCATGACTAGCAAAACACGACTTATCGCCGGCGCATGCGTGCTGGCGCTTGGCGGCCCCCTGGCGGCGGCGCAGCCGGTGGCCATCGAAAGCGCGCCGAATCCGCCGGCGGATGCCGTGGCGATCCCCGCCGCAAGCAAGACACAGGCGCTCCAGGCCCTGCCGGGCATCGTGGAAGACATCATGACGCGCAGCCGGGTGCCGGGCATGGCCGTCGCCGTGGTCATCGATGGCAAGACGGTGCTGGTGAAGGGCTACGGCACGCGAGAGGCGGGCAAAAAGGCGCCCGTGGATGCGCAGACCGTGTTCCAGATTGCCTCCATCTCCAAGTCGCTGTCCGCGACGGTGGCGGCGATGGAAATCTCGAAGGGCGCGGTTTCGTGGGACGATCCGGTCGCGCGGTATCTGCCGGACGCGAGGCTAAGCGACGGCTATGTGTCCACGCACGCCACGATCGGGGATTTCTTCGCGCACCGGTCCGGCCTGCCGGGCACGGCTGGCGACGATCTGGAAGACCTGGGATTCAAGCGGGACGACGTGATTGCCCGGCTGCGCCTGTTGCCGCTGGATACCTTCCGCACGTCCTATCACTACGCGAATTTCAGCACCACCATCGGCGCCGAGGCGGTAGCCCGCGCCGCCGGCCGACCCTGGGACGCGCTGGCCGATGAACGGCTGTTCAAGCCGTTGGGGATGAAGGCGACCAGCTATCGGTTCAGCGACTTCATGGCGCACGATAACCGCGCGGTGCTGCACGGTTACCAGAACGGCGTGTTCGTGCCCATGGGGCAGCGCGACGCGGATCAGCAGGCGCCGGCGGGCGGCGCGTCGTCGACGGTCGTGGATATGGCGGAATGGCTGAAGCTGCTGCTTGCCGACGGCCAATATCAGGGCAAGCGGTTGATCGACGCCGGCGCGCTGTTGCCGGCGCTGACGGCGCAGGCGTTCAGTGCGCGGGCGCATGACCTGAATTCTCGCGCAGGCTTTTACGGCTATGGCTTTAACGTCAATACCGAATTGGGCGGACGCCCATCCATGGGGCATTCCGGCGCGTTCCTGATGGGCACGGGCACCACGTTCAAGATCGTGCCGTCCGCCGGCATCGGCATCGTAGTGCTGACAAACGGCGCACCGGTGGGCGCGGCGGAATCCGTCGCCGCGTCGTTCATCGATACGGCGTTGTACGGGAAGCCGACGCGCGACTGGTACGCGGCGTACCACGGGGCGATGAAGGGCTTCTTTGAACCGCAGGCAGACCTTTCCGCAAAGGCCCCGCCCGCAAAGCCGGCGCCCGCGAAAGCGTTGTCGGCGTACACCGGCCGTTTCGACAATGCCTACTACGGCCCCGCCGACATCCAAGAATCGGAGGGCGGCCTGGTGCTGGTGCTGGGCCCCAAGGGCATGCGCTTTCCGGTCAAGCACTGGGACGGCGATACCTTCGCCTTCTCGCCGGCGGGGGAAGCCGAACTGGTCGATTCGCGGGCGTCCATCGTCTTCAAGACAGCGCAGGGCAAGGCTACCGGTTTCGATATCAAGTTCTATGACGACAACGGCCTGGGGCACTGGACGGGAAAGTAGCGGGGCCTTGGGCAAAGCCCGCCTGCCGCGCGGTCAAAAGCGGTAGGCGGCACGCAGCGTCAGCGATTGATCGCGGTATTGGCCGCTGCCGCGCAAGGCGTATTCCGTCTTCAGTTCCATGCCCTTGGGCGTGACGTACTCCAACCCGGCGGACAGGTTGCCGTAGGTTTTGGGCATACCCGACTTTAACGAGAATGGCGTGGTGTTGAACCCGCTTAACTGCATGGTCGTCACGACGTCGCCACCGCCCAGGAAGCTCATCCCGGCCGCCGCATAGGACCGCAGCGTCGCGCCATTGTCCAGGTCCGTGCGCGCGCCGACTTCGACCATGGGCGACACCATGAACGACGTCGTGTCGTTGCCGCGCACCTTCAGGTTGAACACGCTGGGGCCTTGTTCGCGATAGCCGTCCTGTCGGATATGGTTCACGTCCAGATCCACGTATGGCCGTAGATACCAGGACGGGTGGCTGAACTCGTAAGCCGTGCGCAGCCGCGCGGCCAGGAACGACGACTGCGGTTTGCTTTTGGCGACACCGTCCAGCGTGCCGCGCGCCATCCTGTTTTTCTCCACGCCGCCATGCACGGCGACGGCGACTTGCCAGGGCGCGTTGTTGTACTTCAAGGCCAGGCCGCCTGCATAGGTGTCGCTGTTGGCCGACAGGCTGGCTGACGACGAGGTCTTGCCAGCGGCATAGCTCAGCGATCCCCCCAGAAACCAATTAGTGACGAATTCGCGTTGCGCGCCGATCGTCAACGCCGTCTGGCGGATGCGATACCCCTGGTCATTCGACGTGCCTTCACGCGTCGTCCAGTTGGTGTCCAGGCGCGACCACACGCAGTTTCCTTCGCGCAGGATCGTGCTTTCGCCGACGAAACCCGGGCAGCTCATCATGCGGCCCATCGACGCGTAGGACGCGTGTATCTGATTCGAAGCGCGGGCGAATTGCCCATCGTGGGCGACGCCGTTCAGCGCGTCCCGGTACTGCTGCGGGGTCCGGACGCCGGTGAATTTGTCGAACAGCGAGGCGGTGCCTCTGCTGCCCTGGTTCCACAACGCTTGCAGCGAATTTGCGATGTTCCTGCGATCCGCGCTGAGGGGCAGCGCGGCCGGCGTGAAGTCGGCATCGACCGAAATCAGTGGGTCGCGAAAACCGTCGGCGCCATTGTTTTTCATCGCGAACTGGAATAGCGGGCTGTCGCTGGCCAAGGCCGGGACGTGGGTCTGCGCCGCATCGAAGTGGCCGATGCCCAGCCAGATGTTCTTGACGGGATTGCGTAGCACAGGATTGACGGTGCCGGCGAAGGTCGACGCACCGGATACGGAAATGAAATCGCTGTTGTGGTTGCCGAAATCCAGGTCCGGCCGATAGGTGCCGGTGTGGTTCAGCGCGCCCGTGATCCGTGTCGTCATGAACGTGCCCGGCCCGCCCGGGTTCAACGTGCCGGCGTTGTTCAGGTCACCCTGGAACCGGGCGCCGGTGTACAGGCTGGCGCCGGCATGGTTGTTGAAGGTGCTGCCGGCGCCCAACACAACATCGCCCGCCACGGTGCCGTTGTTGTCGACGACCGTCAGGCCGGACGCGTCGATCGCGGTCCTGGCCTGGATGGTGCCGGCGTTGGTGATGGTGGTGCGGGCCAGTGGCGCGATGGCAAGGATGGCGGTGCCGGATGCGCTATTGGCGCTTAGCAGCGCATTCGGGCCAACGCTGAGGGTGATGGGCCGGCCGCCGCCGTTGGCGCCATTGCTGACGGCGACGATAGCGGGCGAATTAGCGCCGCTGGCGACGACATGCGCGGCCTGTCCCACCGTGATGGAGATCGGCCCGCCGTATGTCAGGGCATTGTCCGGGGTGCCGTATTGATACAGCGTGCCGTCCTTGAAGACGCCGCCGCCGCCCACGCTCATCGCCAGGATCGCGGGGGCATTTGCCCCCGTGGTCTGAAGGGTGCCGCCCGTGCCGATGGATACGTTGACAGGGCCGCCATTGCCGATGCCGCCGTTAATCCCCGCGCTTTGGATGAGACCCGTCGTGTACCGCGCCGAGGATTGATCGCCCGTCAGCCCACCGCCGCCGCCCACGCTTTGCGCCAGGATGCCGGCGGCGCCGTTGCCGCTGGTGGCCACCAGGCCCGCGATGGTCAGGATGACCCCATTGCCGTCGCCGTCGATGGTGGAAGACGCCACGGGCTTCAGCGTTACCAGGCCAGGTTGGGTCGACAGCCCGGCGATGCCGCCGCCGCCACCGACGCTTTGCGCGACGATGCCGTGCGAGTTCACGCCGGACGTGGAGATGCGGCCGCCCACGTCCTGCGTCACCGTGACGGCGCCCGCGGCGCCGCTCATCGGCACATTCGACCCGAAGGTGATGTTCGCGGCATTGGCCGTGGGCTGCGCGCCATTGTCGATGGTGACCAGGCCGCCGCCGCCGCCAATGCTCTGCGCCAGCACTCCGAAGGACAGCACGCCGGAAGTCGTGATGCTGCCGCCCATGTTGGTGGCGCTGACGTTGCCGCCATTGCCGGTCGCCGTCGTCGGAAACGGGCCATTGTTGCTGGTCCCGATACTGCCCAGCTGGATATCGACGCTACCCAGCGACGCGCTGGACGACACGGCGGCCAGCCCGCCGCCGCCGCCCACGCTTTGCGCCAGGACCCCTGGCGACAACGCGCCTTGCGTCACGATGCGGCCCGTGTGGTTGCCGACGGTCACGGCGTCTCCGGACACCAGCGAAAAGTCGGACCCGCTAAAGCTGCCGTTCGGATATTCACCGCCCAACGTGATCGCCAGCGAGGCGGTCTGCGGCATGGCGGCCAAACTGGCATTGCGCAGGAGGAGCGTGCCGATGCCGCCGCCGCCGCCGACGCTTTGCGCGATGATCCCGGCGGATCCGCTGGCGCGGGTTCCAAGCGTGCCGCCATGAACAGCGTTGACGGCGCCGCCCATGCTGAGTTTTCCGCCGTTGCCATGATCGCCCGCCACGCCCAGCGCGATCGTCGTGGAGGCGGCGCTCCACAGGAACAAGGGCTGGTCGACCACCGATATGCCACCGCCTCCGCCCACGCTTTGGGCGACGATGCCGGGTGCCTGGTACCCCAGCGTGGTGATCCGGCTGGTTGAGGCGCTGGCGTCGACCGTGACCACGCCGCCCGCGCCATTGGCGCCGTCCAAGCCGCCATTGCGCACATTGATCAGCGACCCCAGGGCAGAGCCGCCTTTGGTGCCCAGGATGTTGATGATGCGGGTGATCTTGTCGATGATCTGGGGAGCGCCGCCGCCAGCTGCGGCGGACACCACTGATTGCAGATCCTGCCCGCTGGCTGCGCTGCGGCCGCCGCCGCCGCCAATGCTCTGCGCCACGATGCCGGCCGACCCGTCGCCTTGCGTGGTGATCGACCCCGTGTTCACGACCAGGGCGGGATCGGACGCCGTGCCGCCTCCCGAACCCGCCGCGCCGCCGCTGCCGCCGGTTTGATGCGTGATGCTGGTTTGCGGCAAGGCGACGGTAAACACGTTCTGCACGCCCGATTCGGCGGCCTTGATCAGCGCATCGATGCTGGAGAGCAGCGTGGAGGCGCCCGCCGAATCGATCATGCCGGCATTGCCGCCGCCGCCGCCCACGCTTTGCGCCAGGATGCCCGGCGCATGATCGCCGTGGGTCGAGATGGCGCCGTCGTTGCGCGCATTGAAGGGGCTTGCCGACGCGCCGTCGCCGCCGGTGCCGCCCGTCGTGACGCCGACGGACAAGCTGACCGCCTTGCTAAGCGCCATTTGCGGGCCGCTTTCCAGCCAGCTGGCGGCCTTGTCCAGCAAGCCGGCAAGGTTGGAGGGCGAACCCAGGATGTCATTGAAGGAATTGGCGTCGTGCGCCTGGACGATGCCGCCATTGCCCCCGCCGCCGCCCAGGCTCTGCACGACGATGCCGGCCGAGCCCGCTCCCGTGGTGGCGATGGTGCCCGAACCGGCATTGGCGATCCGCGCGCGGCCGCCATTACCGCCCTTGCCGCCTTGCGCGCCGTGCCGGATGCTCAGTTGCAGGTCGATCAGTGAATTGCCGATGGTCGGCGTCTTGACCGGCGCCAGGACGCCGCCGCCATTGCCGCCGCCGCCGCCAATGCTCTGCGCGACCACGCCGTGGCTTTGCGCGCCGGCCGTACTGACGGCTCCCTCGTTCGTGAGGATCGCCAGGTCGCCGTCGCCGGCCCCTTGCCCCACGCCGCCATTTGAAATCGCGAGCGTGACCGTGCCGCTGGGGTTGTCGCCCAATGGCGGTGCGATTGTGATGGCGCGGGCGTTCGCCAACCCACCGTTGCCCCCGCCGCCGCCGACGCTCTGCGCCAGCACGCCATGGCTTTGCGCGCCCAGCGTCGTGATGGCCGCCTGGCTTGCCTGCGTGAACGAGACGGTGCCGGCGCCGCCGCCGCTGCCTCCCCTGCCGCCCGTCGCCACCGTGACATTCAGCCCGATGCCCACGCCGACTGCGTTGGCGGACCCGCCGCTGCCGCCGCCACCGCCGATGCTTTGCAGCACGACGCCCGATGCGTTCCCCGCGCGGGTCAGAATCTTGCCTTGCGACGAAAACTGCACCAGGCCGCCGTGACCGGCCGCGCCGCCGGCGCCGCCGATCGCAATGGCCGCAATGACGCCGGTGGCGTTGGCGTCGCCGCCCATGCCGCCGCCGCCGCCGATGCTCTGGAGGATGACGGCGGCGCTGTTGTCGCCCGAGGTGTCGATGCTGCCGGCGTGGGTCATCGCTACGCCGCCGCCCGAGCCGCCCGTGCCGCCATGGCCGCCGCCCACGCCGATGATCCCGTTACTGGACGACGCCATGCCGCCGCCGCCGCCCGCGCTGTTGGCGACGATGGCCGCGGCGTCATTGCCAAAGGTGCTGATGGTTCCCTTGTTGGCGATGGTGATCGCTTGTCCGGCGACGGCGCCCGCGCCGCCATCGCCGCCTTGCCCGAACGCACCGTTGGCGCCGCCCGGCCCGCCTTCGCCGCCCAGTACGCTGGCCACGATGCCCTTGGCGCCCACGGTGCCAACCGCGCCGGCCGTGATCTGGCCGGTATGGGTGATGTTGATGGCGCCGGGCGCGCCGCCTGGGCCGCCGTTGTGCCCGTCGGCCCACGAACCACTGCCGCCGTTGCCGCCATTGCCGCCTTGTGTCAGCGCGTAGACGCCGATGGCGCGGTTGCCGGTCGTGGTGATCACGCCCCCGCTGGTGATGCTGACCTGCCCCGCGTTGCCGCCCGCGGCGGCCTTCGTGTCGGTGCCGTTGCGGGTCGACGCGCTGCCGGCGAGGGAACGGGCGATGACGCCATGCACGCCATCGCCGTGGCCGGTGACGGACGAACCGGCTGACGACACGAAGGTAACCGTCGACGCGTCGCCGCCCCGGCCGGCGTTCGCATGCCCGCCAAAGTCGCCGGTGTGCTCGGCGGCGCCGCCGCTACCGCCCGACGAGATCAAGCCAACTGCCGCGCTGACGTCGCCCGGCCCCGGGCCGCGTGCGGTGATCGATGTGCGGCCCTGCAAGGCCGCGTAGGCCTCGCCGGCGCTGCCCCCGTGCCCGGCGTTGTCCGCGCCGCCGAACCCGCCGACGATTCCACTGTCCGACCCCCCGCCGCCCCACGATTGCACCGCGACGCCAAAGCCGCTGCCCGTAATGGTGACGGCGTTCAGCGTGACGCCGGCCCGGTATCCATCGCCGCCGATGCCATAGCCGCCATCAGGCCCGTTGGCGTTCCCCCACAGGCCGCCGCTGCCTCCCGCCGAGTAAAGATCTATGCCGCGGCCGCTGGCGGTGACCGAGCTGGTTGCCAGGGTGTAGTCGATGATCCGCCCGCCTCCGCCGTTGCCGCCCCAGTGATTGGGGTTCGCGTCCCGGCCGTCGCCGCCCCGGCCGCCGCTGACATCGATGAGGATGCCGGTTTGGCCGGGCGCGGCCGCGTTGATGCGCTTATTACTGTCTTGGTGGACCAAGTCCGTAGGCGCCCATTGGCCGTCGTGGCCGTTGTCCGGGTAATCACCGCTAGAGCAGCAAGTCCCGTCCGCGCCCCGGTTGACATACGACAACGGTTCCGACTGCGCATAGGCCGGCCGGCCGAACACGTAAAGCGTCGAGATGCCGGCCTGCAGCAGGACGGCAAACCAGGGGAAGCGCAGGCGGTTGCGGCCCGGGTTCGAGAGAGCTTGCGTGGACATGGATGGCGGCGCGTCGACGGAGGATAGCGGCAGAGTAGAAATGACGCGCACCGCGGGACAAGGCCAAGATGACGAATCAACCATGCCGCCTGACGAGTCGCCTTCGGCGTCCTGTCACGCCGATGCAACGCCCCGGTGCGCTAATACCGGCGCCGAGGGCACGCGGCGATCTTGGCGCCGCCGCCTGCCCGATCCTTCCCTTGCGATGCCGCGTGTCGGCACCGCCTTACCGTGGGCATTCCTCGACATGGACCGCAGAAAATTCCTTAAGTGGGGCAGCTTCCTGACCGTCTCGGCGGCCACCGCCAGCCTGGCGGGGTGCAATAGCAGCGATGACGATGATGGCGACGACAATAGCGGCGGCGACCCCGGTGGCGGCACGCCGCCCGCCCGCTTCCAGTACCCGCAAGGCGTGGCGTCCGGCGATCCCCGTCCGGACAGCATCATCCTGTGGACCCGCGTGATGGGCGCCGACGATGCGGCGGTCCCGGTGCGGGTGCAGTTGGCGCGCGACGACGCGTTCACGCAATTGCTGGTCGACGCCAGCGTCAGCGCCGAGCCTGATTGGGACCATACGGTGCGCCACAAGGTCACGGGCCTGGATGCCGGCAGCAATTATTACTACCGCTTCGTGGCCGGCGCCAGCACGAGCCCCGTGGGCCGCACGCGCACGGCGCCGGCCGAGAATGCCGCCGTGGCGCAATTGAAGTTTGCCTTCATCTCCTGTCAGGATTGGAGCGTGAATCACTGGGCCGGCTTCGACGAACTCGCCGCGCAGGACCTGGATTTCGTGGTGCATCTGGGCGACTACGTATACGAGACCGTCAAGGCGGGCTTCCAGACGGGCGGCGTCGAAAGCGCGCACGCCCCGTTGTCGCTGCCCGACGGTACGGCGCGGGCCGATGGCGCGGTCTACGCCACCACGCTTGCCGACTACCGCAGCCTGTATCGCAGCTACCGCTCGGACCCGCGCCTGCAAGCGTTGCACGCGCGCTTTCCGATCATTGCCATCTGGGACGACCACGAGTTTTCGGATGATTGCTGGCAGGACCGCCAGACCTACGACGTTGCGGACGATGAAACCCCCAGGACGTCTCGGCGCCGCAGCGCCAGCCAGGCCTGGTTCGAATTCATGCCGGCCGATGTCTCGCTGGATCTGGCCAACCCGTCGTTCCAGAACCTTCAGATCTACCGCGCGTTCCGCTTTGGCAGCCTGGCCACGCTGTTGATGACGGATGAACGCCTGTACCGCGCCGACCACGTCATTCCCGAACAACAGGTCGGCAGCGAGATCGGCAGCCGCTATTTCGTACCCAAGCGCCTGCTTTCGCAAGTCGAGGCGCTGAAGATAAGCAACGCCGGCGGACAACTGACGCCCGTTTCCATCTTGGGCAATACCCAGCGCGACTGGTGGAAGGCGCAGCTGGGCGCAAGCACCACGGCGTGGAACCTGTGGGGCAATGAAGTCTCGCTGTTGCGTATGCAGTTCGACGGCACGCAGGCCGTTGCCGGCTTGCTGGCCCAGGGGCTGGCGGCGGCGCAGCCCGGTCTGCAGCCCTTGGTCCCCTTCATGACCGCGGCGCTGGCCCAGGACCTGGCGGGCGCGGATCACAGCAGCGGCAAGCCCGTCACCGCGTATCCCGCGTTGTCGGCGTTACTGGACGCGCAAGCGGGCATTCCCGCGCCCGCGTTCGCGGCGCAGATAAAACCTTTGCTGGACGCGCAATTGCCGCCGTCGCTGTTGTTGGACCAGTATCTGCTGAATGCCGACCAATGGGATGGGTACAACGCCGAACGCAAGGACCTGATGGCCTTTGTGCGCGACGCGGGCGTGCGCAACCTGGTGGCGTTGACGGGCGATATCCACGCCTTCTTCGCTGGCCCCGTGATGGACGACTACGACGCCGCGACGCCCAGGCCCGTGATGGTGGACCTGGTGACCGCGGGCATTTCCAGCAATTCGTTCTTCAGCTATTTCAAGAGTGTCGTGGACACCGATCCCACCTTCGCGCCGGCCAAGCCGCTGATCTACACCCAGGCCGCAGACGTGGTGAAGAACGCGTTCAACGATACGTTGAAGCAGTTCAATTCGAATTGGCTGCGCTACATCGATACCGACGCGCAAGGCTTTGCCGTGGTGACGCTGACGCCGACGGAACTGCGTTGCGTCTTCAACAAGCTCAAGCCTTTGGACGGCACGAAGGCGCCCGCGCTGCCGGCGGTGGCATCGCAAACGGTGCTGACGGTGGCATCCGGCATGCCCGAGGTAAGCGTGGCGGCCTGATCGGGACGGGTGGCGGGTGGTATCTTGTGCCTGTTTTCTCCACCCGCCCTTCCCAATGTCCGACACCACGCACTCCGCCGATTCGCCGCAACCCGACGAGCCGGCGGCCATTCACCGCCCTTTCGTTCAGAACAACGGCACCCGCCGCACCCTGCATTTCACGCAGAAAGAGATCCAGAGCAGCATGTCCGTGCTCAATCCCGATGCGCTGGAGCTTGAGTACACGCGGATGATGATGGGCTTTGTGCTGTTCAACCCCGAGCCCGCCCGTATCCTGATGGTGGGCCTGGGCGGCGGGTCCCTGCCGAAGTTCTGCTACCGCCACTTGCCCCGCACGGCGATCGACGTGGTCGAGATCGATCCCGCCGTCATCGCCTTGCGGGATGCCTTCATGGTGCCGCGGGACGATGCGCGCTTCTCGGTGATCCAGGCCGACGCGGCCGAGTATCTGCGCGGGCTGTCGGATCATGCCGACGTGATTTTCCTGGACGGCTTCGGCGTGGGCGGCATCCCCGATGCGCTCTGTTCCGAGGCGTTCTACGCCGACTGCCACCGTGCGTTGCGCGACGACGGCATCCTGGTCATCAATTTCCACGTCAACCACCCCAAGCACCACGACTACCTGAGCCGCGTGCGTGCCGCCTTCGGGCCCGCGATGTTCGAAGTGGTGGATGACGACATGACCAACAGCATTGTCTTCGCTTGCAAGGGCGACCTGCTGAACGACCCGGCCGCCGCGGAACTGACGCGCCCCGCCTCGATCGCGAAGGATGCGTGGCGGCAGCTGATGCCCACCCTGCGCGTGATCGGGGCGACGCTGGAGCTTCGATAGGCCGGCGGATAGGCCTCGCCGCGATTGCGGCGCGATGACCGGCGTGGGGCGCGGAACGGAATCAAAAAGATATAAAATGTATTAATGTGTATATAATCGCCGGTCCATTCCGTGACTAGAAATGCTTCCCCGGACGTAGGCGAGAAGGGTGGCTGGAGAAAAAAATGTTGAATAGGCTTGTGAAGATCGGCGCGCTGGCGATGTTGTCGGCGGTGATTTCGGGTTGTGCCACCGAGCGTTCGCAAGCACTGGCGGTGCCCGCCGTGGCAGCGGCCAGCAAACCGTACCAGGGCGTCCGCAGCCCGATCTCGGTGGGCAAATTCGACAACCGGACCAACTATCTGCGTGGTGTCTTCTCTGACGGCGTGGACCGCCTGGGCGGACAGGCAAAGACGATTGTGGTCAGCCACCTTCAGCGCAGCGGCCGCTTCCAGGTCATGGACCGGGAAAACCTGACGGAGATCGCGCAAGAAGCCGGCTTCAACAAGAAGGCCAGCCAGATCAAGGGCGCGCGCTACGTGGTGACGGGCGACGTGACGGCGTTTGGCCGCAAGGTCACCGGCGACCAGCAGTTGTTTGGCATTCTGGGCCGTGGCAAGGAGCAAGTCGCCTACGCGAAGGTAGACCTGAATGTCGTCGACGTCGTGACGTCCGAAGTGGTGTATTCCGCATCCGGCGCCGGAGAGTACAGCCTGTCGAACCGTGAAGTGATCGGCTTTGGCGGCACGGCGGGATACGACTCCACGCTCAACGGCAAGGTGTTGGACCTGGCGATCCGCGAGGCAGTCGATCGGCTGGTCGAAGGCATCGAGCAGGGCGCCTGGCAACCTGCCGCCAACTAAGGGGATCCCGTCATGTTGAATGCTCAGGCGATGCGTCGCCGGAACGTCGTTGCGCGCGCGGGGCGCGGCCTGGCTATCGCGGCCCTGGCCGGGTTGCTAAGCGCCTGCGTGCAGCAGCCCAAGCTTATGTACACCTGGCAGTCTTACCAGCCTTCGGTCTATGCCTACCTCAAGGACGACGGCGCCGACAGCACGCTGCAAATCCAGGCGCTGGAGAAGAATATCGAGACCGCGCGGTCGGCCAATGTCGAGTTGCCGCCGGGATTCCGCGCGCATCTGGGCATGCTGTACCTGAAGACTGGGGATGGCGATAAGGCGGTCGAACAAATGCAGGGCGAGAAGGTGGCTTTTCCGGAGTCCACGCCGTTCATGGATTTCCTGATGCGAAATGTCGGCAAGCCCAAGGCCGCTGCCGAGGCGGCGGGCACGCCCGCCGCCGGTATGCCCGCTGCCGGTATGCCCGCTGCCGGTATGCCCGCCGCCACCTCCAAAGCGCCTGGCGAGACGCTTGCTTCGAAGAAGGGGTCGTGATCATGACCAGGCTGTTCCGAGTGGGTCTGCTGGCCGCTGTCGCGTTGCTGGCAGGTTGCGTCGCACCGCCAAAAGACGTGGATTACACGGCATTCCGCGAAAGCAAGCCGGCGTCGATCCTGGTGCTGCCGCCGTTGAATACTTCGGTGGACGTTGCGGCCGCCGCGGCGGTGCTGTCCCAGGCGACTTTTCCGTTGGCCGAGTCGGGCTACTACGTGATCCCGGTCGGGGTCATGGACGAGACGTTCAAGCAGAACGGCATGAGCACACCCGACGAGATCCATGAATTGCCGCCGGCCAAGCTGCGCGAGATCTTCGGCGCCGATGCCGCGCTCTATATGGTCGTGAAGCAATACGGATCCAGCTATGCGGTGCTGCAAAGTTCGGTCACGGTGTCGATCGACGCTCAGCTCGTCGACCTGCGCAACGGCGCCAAACTGTGGTCCGGCAGCAAGCAAGTGGTGCATGCCAACAACAGCAGCGGCGGCTTATTGGGCATGCTGGTCCAGGCCGTGGTGGATCAGATCGTCAACACCTTGTCCGACCGTAGCTACAGTGTGGCGGGTATGACGAATAACATGCTGCTTGGCGCAGGCCGGCCCGGCGGCATCCTCTACGGCCCCCGTTCGCCGCGCTACGAGACGCAGTAGGACGGCGCATGGCCGTCTGGCCGTCCGGTCGTCCGTCCCACCCTGCCGGCCGCTTAGTCCCAGGCGGCCGCCAGGCCTTCCGGGCTGACTTCGCGGCCGTTGCGTTCCAGCGTGGCGATCGCGGCCATGTCGTCCGCCGTCAGCCGCAATTCCTGGGCAAGCAGATTGCTGGCCAGGTTGTCGCGTTGGGTTGAAGACGGAATTACGGCATAGCCCAGCTGCAGCGCCCAGGCCAGCGCAACCTGCGCGGGCGTGGCGTCGTGGCGTTCGGCGATTCGGTTGATGACGGGGTCTTTCAGCACCTTGCCGTAGGCCAGCGTCATGTAGGACGTGACGGGGATGCTCTGCGCTTTCAGGAAGGCGGTCAGCGCGGCGTTCTGCAGGTAGGGGCTAAGCTCGATCTGGTTGGTGGCGATCGCGTCCTGGCCCACGGCGGCGATGGCCTCGCGGGTTTCGGCGATGGGGAAATTCGAAATGCCGATCTGGCGGGTCAGCCCTTGCGCCTTGGCCTCGGCCAGCGCCGTCATGAATTCCGCGATGGTCACGCCATTGCCCGGCGCCGGCCAGTGGATCAGGGTCAGGTCGACGTAGTCGGTGCGCAGTTTGGCCAAGCTGTCTTTCAGGCTGGGCGCAAGCTTGTCCCGGGCATAGTTAGGCACCCATATCTTGGTGGTGATGAACAGGTCTTCGCGGGCGACGCCCGACTCGGCGATGGCCTGGCCGACGGCCGCTTCGTTTTCGTAGATCTGCGCGGTATCGATGGCGCGGTAGCCGACGTCCAGCGCATTGCGCACCGAATCGATAGCGACTTGGCCTTGCAGGCGGAACGTGCCGACGCCAAATGCGGGAATGCTCATGTAAAACTCCATGGTAGGGGTGCGGGGCCGGCGGATGTCGTCCGGGAATGCAGCAAGTGTGCCCGGGCGATACTTGCCGAAAAAGCCCTGTATTGGCGAAATACTTTTGATATAACGTCAATGATGAAAACCACACTCGACGAAATGCAGGTCTTTATCGCCGTGGTCGATAGCGGGTCGATCACCGCTGCCGCCGACGTGCTGGGACAGACCATTTCCGCCACCAGCCGGACGATGACCCGGCTGGAAGAGAAGCTGCAGACCACACTGATGCGACGGACCACGCGCCGGCTGGCGCTGACCGAAGAGGGCAAGGCCTACCTGGAACAGGTGCGGCGGATCGTGGCGGCGGTGGAAGAAACCGAAGACCTGATGAACGTGCGCCGCAACCAGCCGGCCGGGCTGCTGCGGGTGGACGCCGCATCGCCTTTCATGTTGCACGTGATCGCGCCGCTGGTGCCCGGCTACCGCAAGCGCTATCCGCAAGTGGAGCTGGAGCTCAACAGCAACGAGGGCAATATCGACCTGTTGGAACGCCGCACGGACCTGGCCATTCGCATCGGGCGGCTGAAGGATTCGTCGCTGCACGCGGTGCCGCTGGGCGCTAGCCGCGTGCGTGTGCTGGCCAGCCCCGGCTACCTGGCCGCGCAGGGCACGCCAAAGCGGGTGGCGGATCTGGCCTCGCATACGTTGCTGGGCTTTTCCCAGCTGGAATCGCTGAACGAATGGCCGTTGCTGGACAGCGACGGCCAGCCGCTGCACGTCAAGCCCGGCGTGCGCGCCTTCAGCGGCGAAACGTTGCGGCAGCTGGCGTTGAACGACGGCGGTATCGTCTGCCTGTCGGATTTCATGACGCGCGGCGACCGCGCGTCGGGCGCGTTGCAGCAGCTGCTGGTCAAGCAGACGCAGGACGTCCGGCAGCCGATCAACGCGGTCTACTACCGCAACACCGCGATCTCGTCGCGCATCAAGTCGTTCATCGATTACGTGGTGGAGACGATCGGCAAGGACGGCTTCTTGGAGCCCGCCTCGCGGTGAGAGATGTGTCCATTGGCGACATCGCCGGTGTGGGGCAACGGGGCAACCTTATACTGCCCCCGTTTATTTTCCAGGTCCCCGAATCATGAGCATCTTCTCCCGCTTTTTTGGCCGCAAGGAAGAAACCACGGACGCCCGCGCGCTGTCCGCCAACCCGGCCATCGAGAACCCCCTGAGCCTGCAGGTGCTCTTCAACGCGCCGCTGGCGGTCGCCGAAGACACGCTGACGGCGGCGCTGCGCGCCTATCATCCCTCCATGGGCGAGGCGCGCGCCGAGATCGCGCCCGACATGCCGGAATTCCTGGGCCTGGCAGGCTGGGACAAGCACGTGGTGCGGATGGTGGGCTTCAATGCGCCCTATCCCAAAGACGCACTGGAAGCCTGCGTGGCGCCCGCGCACTACCCGGCCACGGTGAAGGACGAGATTCGCGGCCACGCCAGCCACATCATTCTTTACTACGCCGGCTTTGAAGAAGACCCGTTGGAGCAATACGTGGCGCTGGCCGCCGCGGCGGGCGCGCTGACGGGCTTTGGCGCAATGGCGGTGCTGAACGAGCATGCGCGCGCGTCGTTGCCGGCCGGCGTGTTCGATGCCGAATCGCTGGGCGAAGAAAGCCTGGACCTGCTGCGCACCTTGCCGCTGAACATGCTGTATTGCGGCTTCGTGAAGTACGAAGTCGAAGGCGTGGACGGGGTGTGGATGCGCACGTTCGGCGGCGACGTGTTCGGCTTGCCCGATTTCGCGGCGCTGGCCGACGGCCACCACGAAGGCGAGACCTACTCGAACATGTTCAACAACATCATGGGCTACCTGCGCGAGAGCGGCGCAGAACTGGCTGCCGGCCATACGATGCAGATCGGCGAAAACGCCTACATGAAGCTGCGCGAACCGAGCAAGGAAGAGTATTTCCTGGACGGTCCGGGCCAGGTGCTTGTGGCGGAAATCATCACGGCCGACCAGATCAACCAGCCGGAATAAGCCGCAGCGCGCCGCCTACAGCAGCCCCGCGCTGCGGGCACGCGCCACGGCCTGGGTCCGGCTGTCCGCGCTGAGCTTGACGTTCAGATGGCGCAGGTGGGTGCGCACGGTGCTTTCCGAGACGAATAGCTGCTGGGCGATGGCGCTGTTGGAGTGGCCTTCGGCCAGCAGGCGCAGCACGCGCAGTTCCTTCGGCGTCAGCGCTTCCGCGCCATCGACGGCCGCTGCGGGCGCGACGGACTCGGCTTCGATGGGCGCCTGGGCCTGAAAGCGTGCCCACCAGTCGCGCGCGCCGTCGGACGCCATGGCGGCGCTGCCCGCGGCCGTGGCGACATGACGGTGGATCAGGCGATGCAACAACACGCCTTCGTCCACCAGCACCCGGCACAGGCCTTCCGCTTGCGCCGTCGCGATCACCGCCGCCAGTTGGTCGCCGGCCTTCGCTTCTTCGCCCGCCCGGTCCAGCGCCACCGCGCGAAACAGCTGCAGCTTGTAGGCGCGGCGCACGCGCCGCGTGGCTTCAGCCTGGCTGATGTCCTGATCCAGCTGGCGCAGCGCGGTAGCAGGGTCGCCTGCGTAGGCCTCCCATCGCAAGCGGCCAAGCCGCGGCGTCAGCAGATCGTTGGCAGGTAGTCGCAACGCTTCCACCCGGGTCCACAAGTCAGCATCGTCGGCGCGCCGCAGTTCGTCGCGCGCGGCCTGCGGATGCCCTTGCAGCAACAGCACGCGCGCGCGTTCAACGCGGGCGCTTGCCGCAATGCGGGGCAGGCGCCGCTGGTGGCCCAGATATTCCAGTTCGCCCAGCAAGTAGAAGGTCTGCTCGACATCGCCGTCGTAGAACGCCACGCGCGACAGCATCAGATAGCCCATGATCAGATGATCGGGGTGCGCCACGTCGCGGCCCAGCGGCACATACACCTGCAATAGCCGCGCGGCTTGCGCCAGGTCGCCCGTTTCGTACACCCATGCCGCATACAACACGCCGGCCCAGGCGTTGCCGTTGGCCTGGCCATAGGCGCCGTTGCGGGTGGCGCGCACCGCCATGCGAAAGCGCGCGCCGGCCTGCCGCATGCGTCCTTCCTGCAGATCGATAATGCCTTCCACCGCCTCGGAGTACATCAGATTGAATGTGCCGGCTGCGCCGCCTTGCGCGCGGCGCGCCGTGTCCAGCAACACGCGCGCTTCGTGATACCGGCCCAGTACCGCCGCGACGTTGGCCATGGCGTTGGCCAGCGCCGTCTCGGTAAACGACAACGTGCCGCCCAGGGCCTGGATGCTGGGCATGCCGATGGCGTAGGCGTCTTCTTGCCGATCCATCATCGACAACAGCAGCGGCTGCAGCGCGCGCACATGCGCCTGCACACCGGGATCGGCGCTGCGGGCGAGGCCCAGCTCTTCCAGTTGTTGCGAGGCCTCGCTAGGGCCGCGCGTAAAGCACGTGGCCCATATCTGCACTGCCAGCAGATGGGGCCGCGTGGCCAGCACCGTGGGCGGGACTTGCGTGAACCACCGCGCCAGCAGCCGCATGCGGCCCTCGGCCAACAGGGCGTCCGCATGCGTCTGCAGCAGCGACAAGGCGCGCGCGAAGTCGCCGCCGTCGATGGCGTGGTCGATGGCGGGAACGGGCCGGCCCTGTTCGTCGTACCAACGCGAAGCGGCCAGATGCAGCCGTGCGATGTCGCCGGGCGCTTGTGCCCGCAACTGCGATTGCAGGTAGCTGGCGAACAGGCTGTGATAACGGTAGTGGCGCGCGTCCGTGGCCGAACGCGTCAGCAGCACGTGGCCGTGTTCCAGCTGCGCAAGCAGCCGCGCGCAGTCCAGGTCCGGCAGCAGCGCCTGGCATAGCGGCGCGCTTAGTTGCTTGAGCAGGCTGGTGTGCAGCAAAAAGCGCTGCAGCTCGGGCGGCTGGCTGGCCAGCACGTCTTCGGCCAGATAGTCGGCCACGGATTGGTCGCTGCCCGAAAAGCGTTCGATAAAGGCGGCGGCGGACGGCTGGCGCGACAGGCTGGCGCCGGCCAGGCATAGCGCCGCGATCCAGCCTTCGGTCTTGCGATGCAGCTGGCCGACCTCGGCAGGCGTCAGTGCCGGCAGGCGGCGCGCAAAGAAATGGCGCGCTTCGTCCACCGAAAAGCAGAGCTGCGCGGCGTCGATCTCCAGCAGCTGGTTGGCGGCGCGCAGCCGCCCCAGCGCCAGGCCGGGCGTATGCCTCGACGCGATCAGCAGGCGGCCGTGCGCGGGCAGGCTGCCGATCAGATCCTGCACCAGGTCCAGCACGGCGGGCGCGGTGATGGCTTCGAATTCGTCCAGGATCAGCGCAAAGGGCGCGGACTGCGATGCGACGGCTTCGACCAGCGCCAACGCCAGCGCGTCGTCCGGCCCGTTGCCTTCGCGCAGCGAGGCCGCGGCATTACCCGACAGCGGACCCAGCGCCGCCGTCAGGCACCGCAGGAACCGCGACAGGTCGTTGTCGGCGCGGTCCAGCGTCAGCCACGCCGTGCGCATGGGCCGCGCCTGCATCAGCGCCTGGCATTGCGCCAATAACGTCGTCTTGCCATAGCCGGCCGGACCGCGCGCCACGACGACCTTGGGGCCGTCCGGGCGGCAGATCTGTTCGCATAGCCGCTGCCGCGCGATGTGGTCGCCATGAGCCGCCGGCGCGCTGAACTTGCCGCTGGCCTGCGCGTGTTCCACCGAATACGAATGACGCATGAGCTGCCTGTGGGACGAAGGGTCTATGCAGTGCGGCATCGCCCCGGGTTAACCCGCGTGGAACTGAAAAATCGTCGCTTTGGACGAAGGCGAAAACGCGTGCCTACGATACAAAAGGACGCTCCCCAGAGCAATACGCCGCATAGACGGCGCAAACCGATAACGGAGACAAGTCATGGCAATTCTGAAACTGACGTTCGCGCTGGCGGGCGCGGCCCTGGCCGCTGGCAGCGCGCAGGCGCAACCCGCGGCGGGCCCCGTGAAGATCGGCGTCATGGCCGATATGAGTTCAGCGTATTCGGACATCGGCGGCAAGGGCCTCGTTGAAGCGGCGCGCATGGCGGTACAAGATTTCGGCGGCTCGGTGCTGGGCAAACCCATCGAGCTGGTGTTCACCGACGGGCAGAACAAGGTTGACGTGGCCAGCGCGGCCGCGCGCCGCTGGATCGACCAGGACGGCGTGGACATGATCACCGATTTGCCCACGTCGGCGTTGGCGCTGGCCATCAGCGAATTGGGGCGGGAGAAGAAGAAAGTCGTCATGGTGACCAGCGCGTCCACCTCCGAGCTGACGGGCAAGGCGTGTTCGCCCTACACCGTGCACTGGACCTACGACACCTATGCGCTGGCCAACGGCACGGGCGCGGCGGTGACTGACCAGGGTGGCAAGAACTGGTACTTCCTGACGGCGGATTATTCGTTCGGCTACGCCTTGCAGGGCGACGCGTCGGCCGTCATCGAAAAGAAAGGCGGAAAGGTGCTGGGCGCGGTGCGCTCACCGTTGAATTCGCCGGATTTCAGCTCCTACCTGTTGCAGGCGCAAAGCTCCAAGGCGGGCATCATCGGCCTGGCGCTGGGGGGCAACGACGTCATCAGCGCCATCAAGCAGGCGGCTGACTTCGGCATCGGGCGCCCGGGCAGCCCGCAAAAGCTGGTGGCGTTGCTGGCGTTCCTGTCAGACGTGAAGTCCATCGGCTTGCCACTGGGGCAAGGCTTGCTGCTGACCGAGGCCTTCTACTGGGATCAGACCGACGCCACGCGCGCCTGGTCGCAGCGCTTTCAGGACAAGATGGGCCGCAAGCCCACCATGACGCAGGCGGGCACATACGGGGCCGTCACGCACTACCTGAACGCCGTGAAGGCCGCAGGCACCAAAGACGCCGACGCCGTCATGGCGAAGATGCGCGAGACGCCCGTCAACGACTTCATGACTAAAAACGGCACGCTGCGCGTGGACGGCCGCGTCGTGCGCGACATGTACCTGTTCCAGGTGAAGAAGCCCGAAGAATCCAAGGGCGAATGGGACCTCTACAAGCAGGTCGCCGTGATCCCCGGCGACGTGGCGTTCCGCCCGCTGGACAAGGGCGGCTGCGCGTTGGCCAAATCCGCCGGAGGCGCGGAATGATCAGTTACGACGTCGCGGCATTCGGCGAACCGCTGGCCCGTAACGAACGCCCGACGCCGGCCCCCGCGGGTGCCCAGGTGTTGTTGCGGGTGTTGGCGGCGGGCGTGTGCCACACCGATATCCATACATGGGAGGGCGCCTACGATCTGGGCGGCGAGAAGCGCCTGCGCATGGCGCAGCGCGGCGTGACGCTGCCGCTGACGCTGGGCCATGAAACCGTGGGCGAAGTCGTTGCGGCTGGCCCCGATGCGCGTGGCGTGCGGCCGGGTCAACGCTTTCTGGTCTACCCGTGGATCGGTTGCGGCGAATGCAAGGTGTGCCGCCGTGGCCGCGAAAACCTCTGCGCCGCGCCGCGATTTCTGGGGATCTTCCGGCCGGGCGGTTATAGCGATCACATCATGGTGCCGGACGCGCGCTATCTGGTCGGCATCGGCGACCTGCCGCCCGCGCAGGCCGCGCCCTATGCCTGTTCGGGGCTGACGACGTACAGCGCCATCCGCAAGATCCCGGCCGAAGTGCTGGCCGAAGAGACCGTGGTGGTGGTGGGCGCCGGAGGCCTGGGCTTGATGTGCGTCACCTTGTTGTGCGCCCTGGGTTGCCCGAACGTCGTGGTGCTGGAGCCCGACGGCGCGCGCCGAGGCGCGGCGTTGGCCGCGGGGGCGCATGCGGCAGTGGATGCCCGCGCGCCGGATGCGCTGGATCAGGTGCGGCACGCGGCCGGCGCCGTCTGGGCGGTGATTGATTGCGTGGGCGCGGCGACGACGGTGCAGCAAGGCATGGACCTGCTGACCAAAGGCGGGCAGTTGATCCTGGTGGGCCTGTTCGGCGGTGAACTTACCGTGTCGCCCGCGCTGATCCCCATGCGAGCCATCAGCATCGAGGGGTCCTACATTGGAAACCTGGACGAACTCAAGGCGCTGATGGCGCTGGTGCGCGAGCGCAAACCCCGCGCCATTCCCACGGCATGCCGGTGCCTGGACGATGCGCAATCCGCCCTGGCCGACCTGGCCGCGGGGCGCGTCGTGGGACGGCTGTTACTTACCCCTGGCTGGCTCGACGCCGATGCGGCCTTGATCCCTTCTTCACAGGCAATTCACCCATGACGTTGAATCTGGATTCCGATTACACGATGACGCTGGACGGCCGCGGCGAGTCTTCCGCGCAGACCTTCGATGTGTTGAACCCCGCCACGGAGGCACGCATTGCCACGGCGCCCGACGCGTCGCTTGAGCAATTGAACGCCGCGATTGCCGCCGCGCGCGCCGCGTTCGCCCCATGGCGCGACCGGCCCATCGCCGAACGCCAGCAGGCCTTGCGGGCGATGGCGGACCGCCTGGAGGCGCATGCCGACGGTTTCATGCGCCTATTGACGCGCGAACAGGGCAAGCCGCATGCGGACGCCAAGTCGGAAGTCGGCCGGTGCGTCGTGTGGCTGCGCGAATTCGCCGCGCGGGAGCTGCCCGTGGACCGCTATGACGACGGCGCGGGTCATCTGTTTGAAACGCGGCGCGTCGCGATCGGCGTGGTGGCGGCGATCTCGCCCTGGAATTTCCCGATGACGCTGGCCATCTGGAAAATCGCGCCCGCGCTGCTGGCGGGCAACACGGTGGTGCTCAAGCCTTCGCCGTTCACGCCGCTGACGTCGCTGAAAATGGGCGAGCTGTTCCGCGACGTATTGCCGCCCGGCGTGCTGAACGTGATCAGCGGCGGCGACCGCCTGGGGCCATGGCTGACCGAGCATCCGGGTATCGACAAGATCGCCTTCACGGGGTCGACGGTCACGGGCCGCCGCGTGATGCAAAGCGCCTCGGCGCGTCTGAAGCGCGTGACCCTGGAATTGGGCGGCAACGACGCCGCCATCGTGCTGCCCGATGTGGATGTTAAGGACACGGCCGCCAAGCTGTTCTGGGGCGCGTTCCGCAACTCGTCGCAGTATTGCCTGGCCACCAAGCGCCTGTACGTGCATGAATCCATCTACGACGCCTTCGCCGACGCGCTGGCAACGGTTGCCGCCGGGGTGGTGGTGGGCGACGGCGCGCAGCCCGGCACGGGGTTGGGCCCCATCCAGAACCGGGGCCAATACGAGCGCGTGAAGGAACTGATCGCCGATGCCCACCGCACCGGCGTGCGCTTTCTGGCGGGCGGAGAGGTGCCGGAGGGCAAGGGTTACTTCGTGCCAGTCACCATCTTGGACAACCCGCCCGACGATGCGCGCAGCGTGGTCGAAGAGGCGTTTGGTCCGGTGCTGCCCTTGCTGAAGTACCGCGACATCGACGAGGTCGTCCGCCGCGCCAACGACACCGAGTATGGGTTGGGCGGGTCGGTCTGGTCCCGTGATGTGGCCCGGGCACAGGCAATTGCCCGCCGGCTGGAAACCGGCACGGTGTGGATCAACCACATCCATGTCATGTCGCCGAACGTGGCCTTTGGCGGCCATAAGCAGTCCGGCGTGGGCGTGGAGAACGCGTTGGACGGACTGCTGGAATACACCAACGTGCAGACGGTGTCGGTGCTGGCCTAGGCGCTTATGCCGCGCAGCGGCCGGCGGGGCGGTTGCGGCAGACGCTTGGCCACACTCGCAGGGCCAGCGCCGCGGCCGCCGCGCCGGTCGCCACCAACGTAACGCCCGTCCAGCCCCATTGGGCCAGCGCCAGGCTGCCCAGCGCGCCGCCGGCGGCCATACCGATGAACACGCCCGTCATCAAAATGGCGTTAAGGCGGCTGCGGGCGGCGGGGTCGATACCGTAGACGATGCTTTGATGCGCGATCAGCGACGTCTGAATGCCCAGGTCGAACCCGATGGCGCTGCCCGCGATCAACCACAGCGCGGCATGCGCCGGCAACAGCGGCAACAAGAACATCGCGGCGAACGACACCATGGTCAGCCCCGCGCCCAGGCTGGCGACGGCCTGCGGACCCCGCGTGTCGGCCACCCGGCCGGCCAGCGGCGCGGCCAAGGCGCCCGCCGCGCCGGCCAGGCCGAACGCCCCTGCGGCGCCTGCGCCCTGGTGGAACGGCGCGCCGTGGAGCATCACGGCCAGCGTCGACCAGAACGCGCTGAAGCCTAAAGACAGCAAGCCCTGCGCCATGGCGGCGCGGCGCAGCGCAGGATGTTGGCGCCACAGGGTCGCAAGCGATCCCAGCAAAGCGCGGTAAGCCAGTTGCGTCGTGGGTACGAAACGCGGCAGGCCGCGCCAGAGCGCCGCGCCCAGCGCCACGATGGTCGCGGCTGCGGCGACGAACATCGCGCGCCAGCCGAATTGTTCGGCCACGAAACCGCTGACCACCCGCGAAAGCAGGATGCCCAGCAGCAGGCCGGTCATGACGGTGCCGACGATCTTGCCCCGTGATTCGGCGGGCGCCAGGTGGGCGGCGGCCGGCACGATGTCTTGGGCCAGCGTGGCCGACAGGCCCACGGCGAAGCTGGCCGCCAGCAGCAGGCCGATGGACGGCGCCACGGCGGCCGCCAGCAGCGCCAGGCTCAACACCGCTGCCTTGATCAGAATGATGTGCTTGCGGTCATGGCGGTCGCCCAGCGGCGCCAGCAGCAGGATGCCAAAGGCATAACCAAGCTGTGTCAGCGTGGGAATCCAGCCCAACGTCGCGGCGCTGGCGTCGATGTCCGCGCCCAGCACGCCCAGCATGGGTTGGCTGTAATACAGGGACGCAACCGCCAGGCCAGCGCCGACGGCAAGAAGAAGAACCAGGCTGCGGGACAGGGCAGCGGGAGAAGTCCGGGAGGTCATGTTGGCTATCCGAGGGATCAGGTACGGAACGGATTCTGGGCGCCGCGCCCGGGTTTTGGTAGCCGATCCCAAGGTACATCCGTTATACGATAGACGTATGACCCCCTCTGCCCTGAACGCCGCGGCCGGCACCGACCGCCTCCTGCTGATTGAAACTTTCGTGCGCATCGTCGAGGCGGGCAGCCTGTCGGCCGCCGCCGCGCAGATGGGGGGCACGCAGCCCACGGTCAGCCGGCGCCTGCAGCTGCTGGAACGCACGATGGGCGTGCGGCTGCTGCAGCGGTCCACGCATGCGATTCGCCTGACGGAAGACGGCCAGCGCTGCTACGAGCGCGCCAAGGACCTGATCGCCACCTGGCAATCATTCGAAAGCGAGGTGCGGGGCGCGGGCGATGAACCCATCGGCACGTTGCGCGTGGTGGCGCCGCATGCGTTTGGGCAGGATCAGTTCGTGGAGCCGCTGGCAAAGTACCTGCAGCAGTATCCGAACATGCGGGTGGAATGGCTGCTGCACGACCGCATGCCCGACCTGATCGCCGAGAACGTGGATTGCGCGATTCGCGTGGGGGCGGTCACCGACCCGTCGGTGATCGCCGTTAAGCTGGGCGACGTTCCGCGCATCGTCGTCGCGTCGCCCGCCTTGCTGCAAGGCGCGCCGGTGCCGCAACAGCCCGCCGAACTGGCGCGCCTGCCCTGGTTGGCGCTGCGCACGTTTTATCGCACCGAAGTCAGCTTGACGCATTGCGGGTCGGGCGATTCGGAGCGTTTCGGTATTCAGCCCCGCCTGTCCACCGATGGCTTGCATGCGCTGCGCAAGGCCGCCGTGCTGGGATTGGGCGTGGCGCTGGGGTCGGCCTGGGCCATGCAGGAAGATCTGGCGGCGGGCCGGCTGGTGCATCTGGCGCCGCAATGGCAGGCGGACCCGTTGCCGGTGTCCCTGGTCTATGCGCCCTCTCGTTTCCAGCCCGCGCGGTTGCGCCGCTTCATCGAAACCATGCGCGAACACCTGCCCATGGAATTGGCCGGCGGTTGACACACGCTTCGCAGCGTTATTGAAACAAACGGGTCTGCCGATGCGGATTCGGCGCCCCGGCCGCCTTCCTACGAGGCTTTGGCGCTATCCGACGCTTGCACCGCTTCATAGACCAGCGTGGCCAGCGTCAGGTCTTCCAGTGCGCTGCCCACCGCCTTGAACACGGTGATCTCTTGCGCGTTGCGCCGGCCCGGACGTTCGCCTGTCGTCAACTGGCGCAAGTCGCCCTGAATGGCCTCGCGCGTCAACACGCCGGCCTCGAAGGCGGACAGCAGGTCGCCCGATTTGGTGGGCGCTTCGTCGGTATCCACATAGACCGTCGTGCCGTCGAAGCAGGCGGCATCGGTCTCGCGCATTTCAGGTTTGAAACTGCCGATCAGGTCCAGGTGCGTGCCGGGCCGCAGCCACGCGCCCTGGATCAGCGGCACGGTGGACAGGGTGGCGCAGCTGATGATGTCCGCTTGGCGAACGGCCGCTTCCAGGTCGGTCGTGGCCTGGGCGTCGAAACCCTGTTCGCGCAAGCCTTGCGCCAGCGCTTCGGCGCCCGCGGCCCGCACGTTCCACACCCGCACGCGCTGGATGGGGCGCACCGTGCGCATGGCCTGCGCCACCAGCCCGGCGATGCGGCCCGAGCCCACGATCAGCAGCGTGCCGGCGTCCGGGCGGGCCAGGTAATCCGCGCCCAGCGCGGCGGCGCCGGCCGTGCGGTAGACGGTGACGATATCGCCGTCCACCTGGGCGATGGGTACGCCGGTCGTGGCGCTGTACAGGTTGTACGTGGCGTGCAGGCCCGGCAGGCCCAAGTGCGTGTTTTCGGGAAAGATGTTGATGATCTTCACGCCAAAATAGCCACGGTCGCTCCAGGCCGGCATGATCAGCGACGTGCCATGGGCCGTGCCGGACTGGATGGCGTGGACATGCCGCCCGGGCACGGTCGCGCCTTCGCGGAACGCGTCGCGCAAAGCCGGGATGACGGCGTCGAAGGACAGGGCGTCCCGGGTCTGTTCCGTGTCGATGAAGCGCATGGAGTCACTGCCTGAAGGAGGTCAATCAATCGAAGGGCCGCAGGCAGTCTAGCACCGCGCCTATTCGATCGGCGCCGCCGGCAGCGGGTCGCCCGCGCCCGTGCGCTCGGTGATCAGCTTGTAGTGCTGCGGGCTGCGGTGCTTGGCGAAATTGAAGACGTGGTCGCGGAACAGCTGGCCCATTCCCAGGTCGATCTTCGCCGTGATGACTTCGTCTTCTTCGCCGCTCGCGCGCGCCACGATCTCGCCGGAAGGCGCCACGATCATCGAACTGCCAATCATGTGGTGGCCGTCTTCGTGGCCGCACTTGGCGGCGGCGCCGACCCACACCGCGTTCTGGTAGGCGCTGGCTTGCAGCACGATCTCGTGCGTGGTGGTGCGCAGGTGCGCCGGCTCGTTCCAATGGATGTTGAGCGACGGCGTGTTGTAGCCCAGCACGATCAGTTCCGCGCTTTGCAGCGACATCACCCGGTACGTTTCCGGCCAGCGCCGGTCATTGCACAGGCACATGCCGATCTTGATGTCGTTGGTTTCCCAAACGCCGAAGCCCAGGTCGCCCACTTCGAAGAACTTCTTCTCCAGATGCTGGAAGGGCGCGCCGATCTTATGGTCGGAATGCCCCGGCAGATGGATCTTGCGGTACTTGCCGATAATCTTGCCGCCGCGGTCCACCAGAATAGCGGTGTTGAATTGGCGGCCTTCCGGCGTCAGTTCCGCATAGCCGAGATAAAAACCGATGCTAAGTTCGCGTGCGGTGTCGAACAGCGGCTGCACGTCGGCATTGGGCATCGCCTTTTCGAAGAAGCGGTCCACGGCCTCGGCGTCGTCCATCCAATAGCGCGGAAAGAACGTCGTCAAGGCCAACTCGGGAAATACAACGAACTCCGCCTGGCGGGCAGCGGCCTCGCGCATCATCTCGACCATTCGGCGGACCACGGCGGCGCGGGTGTCGGCAAGGTTCACGGCGCCCATCTGGGCGACCGCCAGGCCCATTTTGCGGGCGGGGGTGGCGTGGCTCATGGTGTCAATCTCCATAAAATTTCAGCCTTCAAGCATGCATGCGCGTGCCGAAATTCGATAGCGCAGGGGACGCCGCCGCGTCACGGGACAGCGCGCGCGCCAGCTGCGGCTAACGCGCTGATTGCATTGACGTTTTACGGAAATGGCTAGCTTGCGTCCGGGCGCGGGCATAACGCCAGCTGATGGACGGCATGCAAAGTTCTATATAGGGTTTACCCGCTTTTTTTAACGCCGCGACGGCGGCCTAGAACGCTTTGAACGTCTTCAGGTGGATGCTGGTTTCGGTGGCCGAAATGCCTTTCAGCGTGCGCAGGCGGTCCAGCACTTCGGACAACTGCTCGATGGTGGGCACGCGCAATTCGGCCAGCAGGTCCCAGCGGCCGTTCGTGTCGTGCAAGCCGGCAACGCTGGGTTCGCCCATCAGCAGGTTCACGATCTTGCGGGTCTCGTGGCCTTCGACGGCGATGCTCATCCAGGCCACGATGTCTTCGGTTTCGACTTCGGGGCGCAGCCGCACGGTATAGCCCACGATGATGCCCCGCTCTTCCAGCTTGCGGATGCGGTTGTCGATGGTGCCGCGCGAGACATCCAGCTTCTTCGCCAGCGTGGCGACGGATAAGCGGGCATTGGCGCGCAATAGGCCCAGCAGGCTCTGGTCTAGCGTGTCCATTGTGAAAAATGCTAAATGTTGCTGACGTAATGCCAGAATCTTAGCGTTTCGTATTGAATGTTGTCACTATGAATTGGTTTGGCCGTCCGCCAGAATTTCTGTTCCATAACTCGGGGAGAACATTTTGACGACACTGCTGACGACTTCGGACGTAGCCAACATCGTGGCCCTGCAAGGGCCGCGCAAGGTCTTCACCGACCTGCTGGACTATGTGCTGGCCGACTTTCTGCGATGGCAGGAATTCGATAAATGCCCACGCGTGGCCAGCCATTCCGCCGCCGGCGTCATCGAACTGATGCCCACTGCCGACAACGAGCTCTACAGCTTCAAATTCGTGAACGGCCACCCCGACAACCCGCTGGCCGGCCTGTCCACCGTGATGGCCTTTGGCGCCCTGGCGCAAGTCAGCACGGGCGAACCGCTGCTGATCAGCGAATTGACCCTGACCACCGCCTTGCGCACCGCCGTGACCTCTGCCTTGGCCGCGCGCGCTCTGGCCCGGCCGGATTCCCGCACGATGGCGCTGATCGGCAACGGCGCACAAGCCGAATTCCAGGCCCTGGCGTTCCATTACATTCTTGGCATCGACACGCTGCACGTTTACGACGTGGACCCCGAGGCCACGCGCAAGCTGGAAAGCAATCTGGCCGCCGTCGCGCCGTCCCTGCGCGTGGTGCGTTTCGACGGCACGGCCCAGGCCGTGCAGGGCGCCGACATCGTCACCACGGTGACGGCCGACAAGACCTACGCCACCATCCTGACCGCCGACATGGTCAAGCCGGGCATGCACATCAATGCGTTGGGCGGCGACTGCCCCGGCAAGACGGAATTGCATGCCGACGTGCTGCGCATGGGGCCGGTGTTTGTCGAATACGAACCGCAGACGCGTATTGAAGGCGAGCTGCAACAGATGCCTGCCGATTTTGCCGTGACGGAACTGTGGCGTGTGCTGACCGGCCAGCGCAGCGGCCGCCAAAGCGCTGCCGACGTGACCCTCTTCGACTCGGTTGGCTTTGCGCTGGAAGATTTCTCGGCCCTGCGTTGGCTGCGCGATAGCGCGGCCCGGCACGGGATCGGCACCCGCATTGAAGTGGCGCCGCAATTGCACGACCCCAAGAACCTGTTCAACGTGGTGCGCACGGCCCGTAACGGCCAATTCGCCCTGGCGCAGGGCTAGCTCGGGCGGTTTTCGCCAAAAAAGACGCCCCTTCTCAAGAATCGGCGTTTTTTTTTGGGGCGGAAGGGCAGGTTGCGGTTACATTGCCTTACGCGCTGCGCTTCCTCTTGATCGGCGCGGTGCCAGCGCCCCTTCCCCTGATGTCACGTTTCCGAATTGCGGCTGTAGTCCTGTCGATGTCGACGCTGGGTTTCCTGGCGGGACTGGCGGGCGGGCGTCTGATCGAAGTCAACCAGGTCGACGACAGGCTGGCCCGGCACAATACGCGCTTGCTGGCGCAAGCCGTGCGCGTGACCCAGGAAAGCCAGCGCCTCATCCAGGCGGCCACGCACAGCGCCGATCTGTGTTCGGACTCCGACGTGGCCACGTTGCGGGTGCTGCTGTTCAATGCCACGTTCCTGCGCGACGTCGGTCGCCTGAGCGACGGCATGCTGGTGTGTTCCGCCGCCTGGGGCGTGCTGGCCGCGCCCCACCCGCTGCCCCCGGCCACCTTCACGACGCGAAGCGGGACATCCTTGTGGGTAGGGGCCGCCAACATCATCGACCGCCGGATCATCGGCGACATGGCGGCGCGCAACGACGTGATCGTGTTTACGGCGCCAGGCGCCTTCGACGGTTTCCCGGAGCCCGGTTCAGGGATCGATTCCCTGGTGATGACCCGCGACGGCGCGCATGTCTTCCGCCGCTTTGGCCGCACGGATGGCCTGGCGCTCTATCGCGGCGACAGCCCGCCTGAAAACCGTTTGCGGGCCGAGCGCCTCATCGCGGAATGCGCCCCGCCCGCGACCTCGGATACTTGCGCGGTGTCGCGTGTCAGCTCGCATGACTGGTTCACGCTGCCCGCGCTGATCCTGGCGTGCACGGGCGCGCTGGCCGGGGGCTTGCTGGCAGGCTTGTGCGTGTTGTGGCGCCAGCAATCCAAGAGCGAGCGGACCGCGCTGCGCAAAGCCATCCGCGGCGGCGGCGTGCAAGTCCGCTATCAGCCGCTGCGCGAACTGTCGACGCGCCGCCTGGTGGGGGTCGAAGCCTTGGCGCGTTGGCGCGCGCGTGACGGATCGGCTGTGCCGCCCGCGCTGTTCGTGCCGCTGGCTGAAGAGATGGGCCTGGGGCGCGAGTTATCCCGCGTGGTGACGCAGCAGGCGTTGCACGATCTTGCCGGCCGGCTGCGGGACGCCTCCGGCTTCTACGTCAGCATCAACGTGTCGGCGAAGGACCTGCAGGACGACGCCTACCCCGACTTCCTGCTGCGCACGGTAAACGAACAGGGCATTGCGCCGCCGCGCGTAGCGCTGGAGATCACTGAAGGCTCGCCGCTGTCGGACGGCCACGTGCGGGGCATTATCCGTACCTTGCAGCGCCAGGGGTTCCGCATCCTGATCGATGACTTCGGCACCGGAAATTCCAATTTGAACTACCTGGCCGAAATGCAGGCCGACGCCATCAAGCTGGACCGCCGTTTCACGCAGGCCATCGGCGCGGAACCGGCGGGCACGCTCATCATTGACCACGTCATTGATATCTCTCGTGCGTTGGGCGTGGGGCTGATCGTCGAAGGCATCGAAACCGAAGCCCAAGCGCAATATCTGTCGGCGCGCCAACCGGCGGCCGTCGGCCAGGGATGGCTGTTGGGCCGGGCGGTGAGGCCGGAGGACATCCCGCCGGAATGAGCTCCGTGCCGTCAAACCTCAAACTCGGGCCGGCGCTTCCGCCGGCGGCGAGCCGTCATGGAACAGGCCCTTGAGCTGTGTGCGCAGCTCCGGCGAATCCGTATGTTTATGCACCGTGGTGGCATGCTGCACGGCGGCTTCCAGCAACTCATCGTCGGAATCCGCCGCCAGCGCCACCGAGCAGTTCATCTCGCTCGGGTACTCGCGGCAGTCGATGTATTTACGGGTCATGGCGTTCTCCCGACGCAGCGCGCCAAGGGCGGCTTGCGTGATGGAACATCCGACGCGCGGCGTGGAGGGCATCGGGTCGATGGCGCGTCGCAGCGCGCCCGATGGTGAGAAAAGTATAGGCTTGTCGGCGCCGGGTTGGGGCCCGTAATGCGGGGTCGGCCCCTGTTTGAAGCCGGTTAGTGGGGACGCGCCAAGCGGGTTTTCCGCAGGGCGCGACAAGCGCTAGGCGTAGGACGCGATGATGGCCTTGGATTCCACCAGCTCGCTGACGATCCAGTCTTCCACCAGTTTGACCTGCCTGCGATGGCGCAGCGCGGGTTGGCGCACCAGGTAATACGACACGCCGGTAGGCACCGCGCGGCGAAGCGGCACGACGACCCGGCCATCCCGGATGGCTTGATCGGCAAGCACGACGTCCGCGATGGCCACGCCCAGGCCGGCCTCGGCGGCGCTCAACGCCATGTCCAGCGCGTCGAAATCCAGGCCGCCTCGGGTGAATAGGTCGATGCCGGTCTTCTCGGACCACGTGATCCAGTCCTGGTGATCCGGCAGGGGATGCAGCAGCGTGGATTCCTGCAAGCCGCGCTCGGGGTCGGCCGCATCGATATGGCCGGGCGCGCACACCGGCACGATCCATTCGGCGTAGAGCTCGGTGGCGTCTTCGTGCGAAAAATTGCCCAACGCGTAACGGATCCCCAAGTCGGAATCCGTCTCGTCGGCCGTCATGTCGTTGAGCCGCGTGCGGACCACGACCTTGATCATCGGGTACTGCTCGTGAAAGCGCCGCAGCCGGGGGAAAAGCCAGCGCAACGCAAAGGTGGGGATCACCCGCAGCGTGACGATGTCCTGGTCGGTGTGCGTGGGGTCGATGGCGTGGCCGGATTGCTGGTGATGAAGGACGGGCAGGTCGCGTTCGAGACCTACCAGCGTGGCATCGCGCCGGAAACCCGCTGGAATTCGTGTTCGCTGGCCAAGTCGGTGGCGGCCACGCTGGTGGGCGTGGCGTTGAAGGAAGGCCTGATCGATTCGCTTGACGACCCGGTGACCCGGTACGCGGAGTTGGGCGGCGTCTACCGCGAGGTGTCGTTGCGCCAGATGTTGCGCATGTGTTCAGGGGTGCAGTGGAACGAGGACTACGGCGATCCGGCTTCCCAGCGCCGCCAGCTGCTGGATATCCAGACCCGGTGGCAACCGGGTGGCATTCGCGATTTCATGAAACGCCTGCCGGCGCGCCAGCCCGCCGGACAGGCTTGGGCCTACAACACAGGCGAATCGTATCTGCTTAGCGCGGTGATGGAAGGCGCCACGGGGCAGCGGTTGGTGGATTACCTGCAGTCGCGCCTGTGGTCGCGCATCGGCATGGAATCCGACGCCACCTGGTGGGCCGAATGCCCCGGGGGCATGACGATCTCGGGCAGCGGCATGAATGCGACGTTGCGCGATTACGCGCGGTTCGGGCAATTCGTGCTGGAAGGCGGGCAGGTGGACGGCGAACGCCTGCTGCCGGATGACTGGGTCGCGCAGGCAGGCTCGCCTTACCGCATTGGCGATACCGAGGTCCCGTATGGCTACATGTGGTGGGTGCCGGAATTGAAAGACCCCGCGTTGGCGGGCGCTTTCCAGGCCGAAGGCATCTACGGCCAGTTCATCCACATCAATCCGGCGCACAAGCTCGTTGCCGTGGTGCTTAGCGCGCGAAACAAGCCCAGCTATAAAAAGCGCGTGGAGATCAACGACGACGCGTTCTTCGCCGCGCTGGCCAGGGCGTTCTGACTGCGTTTGCCCGGCGGCGTTACCGCCGGATTTATAGCTTTACCCGCTGCTTCAGCGCCTGCGCGATCATGCCGATGTCGATATCCTTGCCAGGATTGTTCTGGCAGAAGTCGTACAGCACCGCCACGTAGGCGTTGCCCATCAGCTTGGTAATGGCGCCAGCGGTGGTGGCGGCGATGGTGCCGCCCACCGCGCTGCCCGCGCCCGGGATGAATTTCAGCATGCCCGACACGACCGAGCGCCCGATCAGCGTGGCGGCGGATGCCCCCAGCGTGGACGTCACCAGGGTGGTTATCGCGGTGGTGTCCAGTTCCATGCCGAAGGTGATGCCGATCTTGGCGATCATCCCCACCTGGATCGGCACCAGCGCGAACGCGTCCGAGAACGGGATGGGCGCGGCAGCCGCCGACGCGGCCAGGCCCGCAGCGATGTTGACCTCTATCTCAGCCCGCTTTTTTTTTACTTCCAGGGCTTTCTTGTTGCGCGTCGATAGCGCATTGGCGTAGGCGCGCTGCTGGCCTTCGGGAATGTATTCGGCCGTGACGCCGATCAGCGCGTCCAGCCCCATTGGCGGCAGTTCGGCATCCAGCTCTTCAATCCATTCCGGCAGCGCGCGCACCGCCACGACATCCTTGGCGCGCGGCAGCAGCCTGCGCGCTTCATCCACGAAGGGACTGCCTTTGCGGGCCTTGGTCAGCACCGCGATGACGGGGATGCCGGCATTGGCCAGCATGTCGCAAAGCTCGATCTCGGCGTCTTCAACGCGGTGGCTGCTGTCCTGGATGCAGAGCCAGGCCACATGCAGGTGCTTGTCCTGGTCGTCGGACGCCGCGCGTTCCTGGATCAGGTCGGCCAGTTGCTGGCGCGAGCGCGCGTAGTCGCTGACCTCCAGGCCACGGGTGTCGATGATGGTCAGCGGATGGCCTGGCCTGCTGTAGGCCTGGGTGGACTGGGTGACGGGCTTGCCCGCGCCGGTCTTGGCCAGGTCGCCGCGGAACACGGCATTGATCAGCGTGCTCTTGCCGACCCCCGTCTTGCCGGCGATCAGGATGTTCACGCGGCCCGCGCCGCGCGTCGCCGTGCTGATGGCGTCGGCGATGGCGTCCTGCAGGGCGGGAGAGTCGGGGCGAAGGGCGTTCATCAGTCAGTTGGGGAAAAGCCGGGGAGAGTTGGGGAACGATATCAGATGCGTCCGATTTGCGCGTGCATATCGAATTTCGGGCGCGGCTTGGGAGAAGATCGCTGTGCACATTGATGCAACGGCAGTCACAACACACAAAAGCGGGGGGGCATATGCACCAAGAGGGGACGCAGTTGCGGCGCGGCTTGAACGCGCGGCATATTCGTTTCATGGCGCTCGGGTCGGCGATCGGCACCGGGCTGTTCTACGGGTCGGCGGGCGCGATCCAGCGCGCTGGCCCGTCGGTCCTGCTGGCCTACCTGATCGGCGGGGCCGCCATCTTCCTGACCATGCGTGCGTTAGGCGAAATGGCGGTCAGAACGCCGGTGTCGGGCTCGTTCGGCCACTACGCCACGCGCTATCTCGGGCCGTATCTGGGTTTCCTGACCGGCTGGAGCTACGCGTTCTCGATGCTGATGGTGTGCCTGGCCGACGTTACCGTATTCGGCCTGTACATGGGCTTCTGGTTCCCCGATACGCCGCGCTGGATATGGGTGCTGGGCATCGTCCTGCTGATCGGCGGGCTGAACCTGTGTTCCGTGCGGGTTTTTGGAGAGCTCGAATTCTGGCTGTCGCTGTTGAAGATCGTGGCCATCGTCGCCATGATCGCGGCGGGGCTGGGCGTGCTGCTGGCGGGCATTCAGCCGGGCGGCGGCGCCAAGGTGTCGGGGTTCTCCAACCTGTGGCGGCACGGCGGCTTTTTCCCGAACGGGGTGCAAGGCATGATCGCGTCGTTCTCGGTGGTGATGTTCGCGTTTGGCGGCATCGAGGTCATCGGCATGACGGCGGGCGAAGCCCGCGATCCCCAACGCATGATTCCCCGGGCCATCAACTCGGTTCCGCTGCGCATCCTGCTGTTCTATGTGCTGACGTTGACGGTGCTGATGGCCATTTTCCCGTGGCCCGGCATCACCGGCGACAGCAGCCCGTTCGTGCAGATTTTCAGCCAGCTGGGGCTGGCTTCCGCCGCCTCGGTGTTGAACCTGGTCGTGATATCGGCCGTGATATCGGCGATCAACAGCGACATCTTTTCCACCGGCCGCATGCTGTACGGCATGGCCGCCAACGGCCAGGCGCCGATGGTGTTTTCGCGGCTGTCGCGTTTTGGCGTGCCATGGATGACGGTGCTGGTGATGGGCGTGGCCTTGTTGGGCGGCGTCGTGCTGAACTACCTGCTGCCCGACAAACTGTTCATGGCCTTCGCATCGATGGTCACGTTCTCAGTCGTATGGGTGTGGCTGATGATCCTGCTGTCGCAGGTGGCCATGCGGCGCGGCCTGAGCGCGCCTGAATCGGCCGCCCTGCATTTCCCGGTGCCGTTCTGGCCTTACGGGCAGCTATTCGCCATTGTCTTCATGCTCTTCATCTTTGTCGTGCTGGGCGTGTTTCCAGATACCCGCCTGGCGCTCTTTGTCGGCGCGGGCTGGTTGGCGCTGCTGACCGTGGCGTACTGGCTGTGGGCGCGGCCGAACCGCCCCGGCGACCGTGCACCGTCACCCCGGCATCCATGATTTTTCAGGAGGAACCCATGTTGTCGAACCGTCATGAATTCGAACTTCCCGCCTTGATGATCCAAGCCTTTCAGGAAGATGGCGCCGTCTGCGTGCGCCAGTTGTTCACGCCTGACGAAGTCGCGCTGTTGACGCGCGGCATCGAATCCAACCTGGCCGCGCCCAGTCCGCGCGCCAAGGTTGCCAGCACCCCTGACGACCCCGGCTGGTTCTTCGAAGATTTCTGCAACTGGACCGAGAACGACGACTACCGCCGATTCATCTTCGACAGCCGCGTCGGGTCTGTCGCCGCGCAGTTGATGTGCTGCCCCAGCGCGCGCCTGTATCACGACCATCTTCTGGTCAAGGAACCGAACACGCGCCAGCCAACGCCCTGGCACCA
Organism: Achromobacter marplatensis; assembly: GCF_049060505.1. Lineage (GTDB taxonomy): Bacteria > Pseudomonadota > Gammaproteobacteria > Burkholderiales > Burkholderiaceae_B > Achromobacter > Achromobacter marplatensis_A. Next base: position 235,125 of record NZ_JBMGRB010000007.1, on the reverse strand, counting down.
GGACCAGCCCTACTACAACGTCGAAGGCCAGCAGAACTGCAGTATGTGGATGCCGGTGGACCCAGTGGCGCGCGCATCCACGCTGGAGTTCGTGGCCGGGTCGCATCGGGGGCCGTGGCTGATGCCGCGCACGTTCCTGGACAACCAGGCCAGCTGGTTCCCCGAAGGCAGCCTGGCGGATTTGCCGGACATCGAATCGGACCGTTCGGCCTGGAATATCCTGGGATGGGAACTGCAACCCGGCGACGCGGTGTTCTTCCATATGCTGACCCTGCATGCGGCGGGCGGCGTAAGCGGCAACCGTCGCCGGCGCGCGTTTTCGCTCCGCTTTCTGGGCGAGGACATGCGGCACGCGCCGCGTCCGTGGCGGACCTCGCCAGAGTTTCCGGGCCTGGCCGACTCCCTGGCCGCAGGCGCACCTTTGGCGCACCCGCTGTTTCCGGTGCTTTGGCCCCGCGTCGCTGCGTAATTCGCTTTCAATTACCTTTCGCTTTGGCGCTAAACGTAATGGAAAGTACGGGCGCGGCGCATGCCGCGCCCGCACCCAAGCGCCATAAGAATGGCGGCGCTTGCACGGAAATGGTGCAGTTGCGGGGGCCAGGATTCGCTTTGTTCCGGAATGTGGGACATCGCCCGCGCACCCGCGAAAACGGGCAAAAAAAGGGCGGGAACAACGCCCCACCATGCGGTTACATCTCAAATGTTTCGAACCGGCCTTTGACGGGGATGCCTGCGTAGAATCAGGCGCTCGTAAGGTTTCGCCGCGTTTTCCGCGGCATCGTTCATGCCCCGTTTTGCCCTCGTTCCCCGCCTGTTGCGCTCGCGTCCTTTGACCAAGGGCTTTCGATATTTTTACCGCTATACGCGCGCCGCGGCCGATCGGCACAACGAGACGCTATGGCCTTTGGTGAAGATTCGCCGCCATGGCGGCGAACGGCTGGTGGGATGCGAACTGGTGGGCGTGAAAGGCCCCGCGACCCTGCCGATGGACGATGTGCCCCGCAATATCGAAGGCGATGCGCACTTGATCCTGAGCGGCCCATCGATCGCGCAGATCGACTACGCGCAATGCCGTCTTGGCGCCGTCATGGGCGTCAACGGTTCCATCGCGCTGCGTCGCCAGCATCCGTCGCTGCGCTTTGACTACTACGCGATGCTGGACGCCGGATTCGTCAAGCGGCGGCGCGACTTGGTGGCCGACGTGCTGTCGCAAGACCTGCTGCTGTTCGTGACGCCCGAGGTGTACCGCTGGATCGCGTTCCTGTTCGCCGCGCAGGACATTCGCTGCCGCATTGCCTTATTCGAAGAAGTGCATCAACGCGCCATGCAGCCGCGGGCAAGCCCCGAAGCCCTTGAGGCGCACTTGGCCGACGACCCTGAACTGGTGCTGTTCGACGCCTATCACCCGCAGCACGCGCATGGTTTCAGCTTGAATCCCGCACGCGGGCTGTTCGGCGGAGGCACCGTCGCCTACACCGGCTTGCAATTGCTGGCCTGGATGGGCGCCCGCACCTTGTACGTGCATGGGCTGGACCTGACCGCCAGCGCCGGGCCGCGCTTCTACGAAAACGCGGGCGCGCAGCTTGCCACGGCGTTGGACCGCCAATTCGCCAGCCATATCGAACCCGCGTTCCGCCAGGCCAGCCGGCTGCTAAGCGCGCGTGGCGTCAAGGTCTACAACTTGTCGCCGGGCAGCCGCCTGGGCGACGACGTGTTCGAAAAACGCCATTGGAGCTGTTTGCTCAATCAGGCGGAATCGCCGCCTTCCCCGCCTTCCCCGCTTTCCCCGCATTCGCTTTCGAGCCTGACATCATGAAGATCCTCTACACCAACTTTCACCAGGGCGACGGCGGCGGGCACACGACTTATGTCATGTCGCTGGCGCGCATGTTGCGCCAGCGCGCGCAGATCACCGTTGCCGCGCCTCGCAGCAGCCGCTTGCTGGCCGAAGCCGAGGCCTTGCCAGGCGTGCAGGCGATCGACCTGGAATTCAAGGGCCGGCCATTCCAACAGTTGAGCGCGCTGCGCCGCCTGCGCGCGTTGCTGCGCAAAGAACAGTTCGACGTGATCCATGTGAACGGATCCGCCGATCATCGTCTGTGCATGTTGGCCACGATGGGCATGGGCGCCAAGCGTCCGTTCATCGTGCTGACCCAGCACACCGACCGCACCGCCAACAGCTTGGGCGTGCGCATGCGCGCCAAGTGGGGCACCAACCGCGTCATCTGCGTCTGCGGGCATACGTTCCGCCGCATGAAGGACTCGGTATTCCGCGACGAGGACCTGCGGGTGGTGCACAACGGTGTTGATACCACGCAATTCCGGCCGGCCAGCGCGCGCGACGCGGAGCAGGCGCGCGCCGCGCTGTTGCCGGCCGCCATGCGGCGCCGGTTGGTGATTGGCAGCAACGCCGGCACCGCCAGCTACAAGAACTGGTTGGACATGGTGGCCGCCGTGTCGCTGTTGCCCGATTACCTGCGCGATCAGGTCGTGATCCTGATCGCCGGCAAGGAACCCGACGACGGCCAACGCCAGCGCGTGGCCGAGCTGGGCATGACGGACCAGGTGGTGTTCACGGGCTTGCTGGAAGACGTGGGCCCTTTCCTGTCCGCGCTGGACGTGGGCTTCGTGCTGTCGTCGCGGCTTGAGACGATCTCGTTCGCCTGCCGTGAAATGATGGCCTCCGGCAAGCCGGTCATCGTCAGCAAGGTGGGCGGCCTGACCGAGAACGTCACGGACGGCCGCAATGGCTGGGTGGTGCCGCCGGGCTCCGTAAACAGCGTGCTGAAAACCCTGGTCGAGATCCTGAAGAATCGCAGCCTGGTGGCGAAGATGGGCATCGACGCGCGCGACACCGCGCAGCGCGAGTTTTCGCTGGCGCAGTTCGTCGGGCGGACGGAAGAGGTCTACCTGGAACGCCCGACCGAGGCGCGCGGCCAGCTGCGGCTGACGTCCTGAACGCCGGCCGGGCCCGCCGGACGTTCACGCCGCCAGATTGAAGGCCAGGAACATCAGGCACGACCACAGCAGCAATGCGATGTGCGTTAGCTGCAGGGTGTCCTGGCGGATCCAGTAGCCAAACCACAAGCCGCTCAGATGCATGGCCAGCAGGCACGCAGACAGGGCGGCCAGCGCGCCGTTCAGCCAAGGGCGGGCCGCTTCCAGATCGCCCTGGATCATCAGCGCATAGCAGCCGGCCCAGGCCAGGGCAGCGCCAGCGGTCTGGACCACCAGCAACAGCCCCAGTGCCGCGCGATGCAGTGCCGGGGCGCGTTGCGCGCGGCTGAGCAAGGGCGTGGGGATGCGCGGCTCTTGCGTCAGCGGCAGCATCGCCATCGTGGCACCGACCGCGGCTGCCGCGCCGGTGAAATCGCGCCGGTTGTTCAGCGCCGCAAGGGTCAGCCATAAAGCCAGCCCCAGGGCCTGGACGGACAGGAACAGCCAGATCGCAATGGATGAACTCAAAAGACGGCCCTCATATTATGCAAGTATTTCCTTGCATAATATGAGGGCCGTCCGGTTAGCGCAATAAAGACCCTGCGGTCAGGTCAGGGGCGCGGCGGTCACTCGCTGTACGTCTTGGTGCTGTACAGGCTGACGGGCAGCAGGTTCAACACCGGCAGGCCGGATACCGGGTCCTTGGCCTGCTTGTCGATATAGCTTTGCAACACGTCGGCATCCAGCACGCCGATGTCCTGACGGCGGGCGGCGGGAACGTTGGCCAGGGTTTTGTAGCCGTCGCCGCCGGTGGCGTTGAAGCTCAGCACGAACAGCTTGTAGGTGCGCCCCGCGTCCAGCGGCAGCCAGTTGCCGCTGGCGGCATCCCGCACTTCAATGTTCGTCACACGGCTGCCCTGCGCCTGCGCCGCGTTTACATCCCAGCGCAAGCCGCCAGCATAGGGGTACGGGCCGGTCGATCCGCCTGGGCCGTAGACGGCCTGCATGCCGTCTTCCAGCATGCTCTTGACCTCGGCGCCCGTGACGTCCAGACGCCAGAGCATGTTGCCGAACGGCACCACTTCGATCACGTTGGCGGCCGTTACGTTGCCCAGCAGAGGCACGCGCACGCCGCCGCCGCTTTGCAACGAGATATCGGCGCCGCCGTAACTGGCGTTGGCGACTTCCAGATAGGCTTGCGCCACCAGCTGCTGGATGTCGCCGCCGCGCAGGCTGACACTGCCCAACGTGTTGCATGCGGCGCTGGAGCGACCGTAGTCGCGCGAGCCCGGGCCGCCCGGCACCCGGCGCGAGCAAAGCTCCTGCGGCACCGAGGCGACCAGGCTGGCGCTGAAGGCGTCGACACGGGCCTTGAAGGGCTGCAACACGGTGGCGGCCTGCGCGTCGGGTTGCTGGATGCGCAGAAAGCCGCTGGCGGCCACGTCGGCCAGGATGGCCGCTTTGTCGGCCGGGGCCGGCGCTGCGCCGGCCACCGTGAACGCATCGCCCATCAGCACGTGCGGCGTGCCGGCGCAAGCCGTGACGTCGCCGTTGGCGTCGAAGCTGACCTTCAGTTCACCAACCACTTGCGAGTATTCCCAGGCCTGCACCAGGCACACACGCTTGCCGTCCTTGTTTTGCAGCACGGTCGGGTAGGCGCCGGCGGGCGACCCCACGCCGTAAGCCGTCATCGCGTCGGGACCCAGCAACGTGTGAGAGTCGCCGCCGACCACCACGTCCACGCCGCTCAGATTGGGGATGATCTGCTTGTCGTAGCCGTAGCCGACGTGGCTCATCACCACGATCTTGTTCACGCCCTTGGCGCGCAGTTCGTCGATTTGCGTCTGCGCCGCCGCCGTTTCGTCCGAGAACAGCGTGCCGGCGTCCGGGCTGGACGACTGCTGCGTTTTGTTGGCGATCGTCAGGCCGACGATGCCGATAGGCTGGCCGTCGCGCTGCAGCACGATGGAAGGCTTGACCAGGCCGGGCGCGCGCGACGGATGTAGCGCCGACGTGGCGGCGAACGTGACGTTCGCGCTCAGCAGCGGCGTCTGGCAGGCGCCGGCATGCAGCAGGTCGATGAAGCGCTTCAAACCGCTGTCGCCCTTGTCGAACTCATGGTTGCCGAGCGTCATCGCATCAAAGCACACCGTGTTCATCAGGGCCGCGTCGGCCTCGCCGGCTTCGCCCGCGCGGTTGAAGTACAGCGTGCCGGTATTGGCGTCGCCCGCGTGCAGTTTCAGCACGTTGGCCGACTGCGAGGACAGCGCGTTGAAGGCGCCCGTCACGCGCGGAAATCCGCCGACTTCCACGTTCACGGCCACCGCCGCGCCGGCTGCATTTTTGAGCTTCAGGTCTTTCTTCTTGCTGTCCAGGTTGGAATGGTGATCGTTGATGTGCAGGATCGTCAGTTCCATCGGCCGGCTGGCGGCCGGCTGTTCGGGCGCGGGCTGTTCCGGCGCCGGGCTGGTCGTGTCGTCGTCATCATCGTCGCTGCCGCCGCAACCGGCCAGCAACAGGGCGCTTAGTATCGCCGCGCTTGCATTCCTCTTCCACGTAATCATTCGTGTGATCCCTCGTTATTGGAAGGGCGAATGGTTGCGGCCGAAGATGACGTCAAGATGAATGACAGGGTTGTCATGCGCGGGCGTCGCGCTGTCTTGCCCGTGTCACAAAAAAACAGGCCCGGCGCATCGCGCCGGGCCTGCTGGATGCCGCCAGTGGGAGGGCGGGCTTAGAAGTGGATCACGGTGCGGATCGACTTGCCTTCATGCATCAGGTCGAAGGCCTCGTTGATGCGCTCAAGCGGCAGCGTGTGCGTCACGAACGGGTCCAGGTCGATCTTGCCGCTCATGGCGTCTTCCACCATGCCCGGCAGTTGCGTGCGGCCCTTGACGCCGCCAAAGGCGGAGCCTCGCCAGACGCGGCCGGTGACCAGCTGGAACGGACGCGTGCTGATTTCCTGGCCGGCGCCGGCCACGCCGATGATGATGCTCTCGCCCCAGCCCTTGTGGCAGCATTCCAGCGCGGCGCGCATCACGTGCACGTTGCCGATGCACTCGAACGAGAAATCCACGCCGCCATCCGTGAGTTCGACGATGACGTCCTGGATGGGCTTGTCGTAGTCCTTGGGGTTGACGCAGTCCGTGGCGCCCATGGCGCTTGCCAGCACGAACTTGTTCGGGTTGGTATCCACGGCGATGATGCGGCCGGCCTTGGCCTGCACCGCGCCCTGGATCACGGCCAGGCCGATGCCGCCCAAACCGAACACGGCGACCGTGTCGCCCTCTTTGACTTTCGCGGTGTTGTGCACGGCGCCCAGGCCGGTCGTCACGCCGCAGCCCAGCAGGCAGACCTTTTCATGCGGCGCGGCCGGGTTGATCTTGGCCAGCGAGATTTCGTTCACGACGGAGTATTCGCTGAACGTCGAGCAGCCCATGTAGTGGTAAAGCGGCTTGCCTTCGTAGCTGAAGCGCGAGGTGCCGTCGGGCATGACGCCCTTGCCCTGCGTGGCGCGCACTTTCTGGCACAGGTTGGTCTTGCCGGACAGGCAGAACTTGCATTCGCGGCATTCGGCCGTGTAAAGCGGGATGACGTGGTCGCCGGGCTTCAGGGACGTGACGCCTTCGCCGACTTCCACGACGATGCCGGCGCCTTCATGGCCCAGCACGGCGGGGAACAGACCTTCGGGATCGTCGCCGCTTAGCGTGAAGGCGTCGGTGTGGCAGACGCCGGTGTGCGTGATCTGCACCAGCACTTCGCCGCGTTGGGGCGGCGCGACGTCGATTTCAACGATTTCCAGCGGTTTGCCGGGTCCGAATGCGACTGCTGCGCGTGATTTCATAGCGTTACTCCACGAATGTCGGGTGGGCTTATTTCAAATAGGAACGGACGATGCGCATCAGCTGATCGACCTCGGCTTCGGCATCGATCGTGGCGTCTTGCTGCCCGCCCTGTGCGGATTGCAGGAAGGTTTCCCGGAGATGGCTTTCCAGCACTTCGGCCATCAGGCCGGTGGCGGCGCCGCGCAAAGCGGCCAGCTGCTGCAGCAGGGCCCCGCACTCCGTGCCAACGTTTACCGCGCGTTCCAATGCTAACGCCTGCCCTTGAATGCGGCGCAGGCGGGTGACGACACGTTTTTTCTCTTCCGGCGAATGCGGCACGGCAGGCTCCGAAAACGATACAGGGGGGGAGTATAGGGAATCCGGCGCCGTCCGTCCACTGCCGGGAGCGCAAGGGGGACTGCAAGGGTGCCGGGGGTGTGCCGCAGGGCCGCTGCCGAGGCTGGCGCCGGTTTCGCCGCCCCATTCAGTCATGCAGCGGGTCCGCAAGATATCTATACCTGTCTATACTTGATGGTGATCGATTTCCGCAGCCTAGCAGCGCCCAACAGGAATTCCCGTGGCCTCTTCTCCTCCCAGATTACCCGCCCAGGCCAATGCCCTTCCCGCCCCGCTTTATGCGCAGGTCAAGCAGATGATCGCGCAGCAGATCCGCAGCGGCGCTTGGCCGGCGCACTACCGCGTGCCCTCGGAAAGCGAACTGGTCGATGAACTGGGGTTCAGCCGCATGACGATCAACCGCGCGCTGCGCGAGCTGACGTCGGAAGGGCTGCTGGTGCGCATGCAGGGCGTGGGCACGTTCGTGGCGCAGCCCAAGGCGCGCTCGGCGCTGTTCGCCGTCAACAACATTGCCGACGAGATCGCCGCGCGCAACCACCGGCACCATAGCCGCGTGGTGCGCCTGGCCGAAGAGCCGGCGGGCGCCGAGCAGGCGCAGGCGCTGGAGATCCGCGCGGGGCAGCCGGTCTACCACTCGGTCATCGTGCACTACGAAGACGACATTCCGATCCAGCTGGAAGACCGCTATGTGAATGTGCGCCTGGCGCCCGACTATCTAAAGCAGGACTTCACGCAAAGCACGCCCTATGAATACCTGACGCGCGTGGCGCCGCTGAGCGAGGGCGAACACGTCGTCGAGGCCATTCTGGCCAAGCCCCGGGAATGCCAGCTGCTGCAGATCGAGCGCGACGAACCGTGCCTGCTGATCAGCCGGCGCACCTGGTCCGGCGACCGCGCAGTCACGCTGGCCCGCCTGATCCACCCCGGATCGCGGCACCGTCTGGAAGGCAAATTCTCGTCATGATGCAACCCGAAGTCCGTCTCTATCGCGCCGTAGACTACCCGCGCATGCCGTGGCGCAATGGCGCTGGCACTACGCAAGAGGTGGCCTGCAACCCCGGGGGCAGCACGGCCGCCTTCGACTGGCGCCTGTCCATCGCCGATGTGGCGCAGGACGGCGGGTTCTCGGCGTTTACCGGGTATCAGCGCATCATCACCGTGCTGGAAGGCGCGGGCATCCAGTTGACCGTGAACGGATGCGAACAAGCGCCGCTGGCGCCGCGCCGGGCCTACGCGTTTTCGGGCGAGGCCCAGGTGCAGTGCCGCCTGCTTGACGGCCCGATTCGAGATTTCAATCTGATCTACTCTCCGGCGCGCTGCCATGCCCGGCTGCAATGGGCGGCGGGAGCCGGCCCATGGATCTTCCATAGCGCCGCGCCTAGCGTGCTGGTGTTGAACGCGGGCGCTGCGATGTCGGTGCGCGTCGATGCCGCAGCGCACAGGCTGCCGTCGCGCTACGACTGCCTGCATGTCGAAAGGCAGGACGGCGTGGCTGAATACCGGCTAGAGGGCGACGCCCCGCTGGACGCTTGCGTGATCGAACTGCTGCCGCGCGCGGCCTGATCCCATGGGATCCCCTTCTTGCCGCCTCCGGGCGGCATTTTTTTGCACGCAAGGCGCGGGGCCTTGTGCCACGGTCCGGGTCGCCGATAGGGGAAATCCCTGATCTAAATTTCAGTCTTACTATCTTGTATATACAAGCATAGGCATCCTATGATGCAGGCAACCGGCGCGCAGGCAATGGGCGCGCGAATGAACTGATCAAGGAGAGCCTCTTGGACCAATCGAACCGATACCGCGATGTCGTCATCCGCGCGCCGCGCGGCAATAAACTGACGGCCAAGAGCTGGCTCACTGAAGCCCCCTTGCGCATGCTGATGAACAACCTGGACCCCGACGTCGCCGAGAACCCGAAGGAACTGGTCGTCTACGGCGGCATCGGCCGCGCCGCCCGCAATTGGGATTGCTACGACAAGATCGTCGAATCGCTCACGAACCTGAACGACGACGAGACCCTGCTGGTGCAATCGGGCAAGCCGGTCGGCATTTTCAAGACGCACGCCAACGCGCCGCGCGTGCTGATCGCCAACTCGAACCTGGTGCCGCACTGGGCTACCTGGGAACACTTCAACGAGCTGGATGCCAAGGGTCTTGCCATGTATGGCCAGATGACGGCCGGCAGCTGGATCTACATCGGCAGCCAGGGCATTGTGCAAGGCACCTACGAGACCTTCGTCGAAGCCGGCCGCCAGCACTACGGCGGCAACCTCGCGGGCCGCTGGGTGCTGACCGCAGGCCTGGGCGGCATGGGCGGCGCGCAGCCGTTGGCCGCCACGCTGGCGGGCGCCTGCTCGCTGAACATCGAATGCCAGCAGGCCAGCATCGATTTTCGCCTGCGCACCCGCTACGTCGATGAACAGGCCCAAGACCTGGACGACGCGCTGGCACGCATCGCCCGCTACACCAAGGAAGGCCGCGCGGTTTCCATTGCCCTGTGCGGCAACGCCGCCGAGATCCTTCCCGAAATGGTACGCCGCGGCGTGCGCCCGGACATGGTCACCGACCAGACCAGCGCCCACGATCCGCTGAACGGCTACCTGCCTGCGGGCTGGACCTGGCAAGACTACCGCGAACGCGCCAAACGCGAACCGGCCGCCGTCATCAAGGCCGCCAAGCAATCGATGGCCGTGCACGTGCAAGCCATGCTGGCGTTCCAGCGCCAGGGCGTGCCCACCTTCGACTACGGCAACAACATCCGCCAGATGGCCAAGGAAGAAGGCGTGGCGGACGCGTTCGATTTCCCGGGCTTCGTGCCGGCCTACATTCGCCCGCTGTTCTGCCGCGGCGTCGGCCCGTTCCGCTGGGCCGCGCTGTCGGGCGATCCCCAAGACATCTACAAGACCGACGCCAAGGTCAAGGAATTGATTCCCGACGACGCGCACCTGCACCACTGGCTGAGCATGGCGCGTGAACGCATCAGCTTCCAGGGCCTGCCGGCACGCATCTGCTGGGTGGGCCTGGGCCAACGCGCCAAACTGGGCCTGGCGTTCAATGAAATGGTCCGTTCCGGTGAACTGTCGGCGCCTATCGTCATCGGCCGCGACCACCTGGATTCGGGGTCCGTCGCCAGCCCCAACCGCGAAACCGAATCCATGCGCGACGGTTCGGACGCCGTGTCCGACTGGCCGTTGCTGAACGCCCTGCTTAACACCGCCAGCGGCGCCACGTGGGTGTCGCTGCATCATGGCGGCGGCGTGGGTATGGGGTTCTCGCAGCACGCCGGCATGGTCATCGTGTGCGACGGCACGGACGAGGCCGCCGAACGTATTGCCCGCGTGCTGGCCAATGACCCCGGCACCGGCGTGATGCGTCACGCCGATGCCGGCTACGACATCGCGATCGACTGCGCCCGCGAACAAGGCCTGAACCTGCCAATGGTGACCGGCGGCCGCTAAGCAGGCAGATCGCCGCAACCCTGAACCCGCGGGCGCCGCGACCGGTAACGGGCGGTCCTCCCGCATCCCACGAGGCAATGCGATGGCAGACGATAGTGAAGCGGTACAGGCGCCATTGATCGAGCGGCGCTCCATTGATTTCATCCCGGAATCCGAGCGCCACGGCAAGCTGTACAGCCAGTTCACGCTCTGGATGGGCGCGAACTTGCAGATCACCGCCATCGTTACCGGTGCGTTGGCCGTAGTGCTGGGCGGCGACGTGTTCTGGTCATTGATCGGGCTGTTCATCGGGCAGGTGCTGGGTGGCGGCGTCATGGCGCTGCACGCGGCGCAGGGCCCCAAGCTGGGGTTGCCGCAGATGATCTCCAGCCGGGTGCAGTTTGGCGTCTACGGCGCGGCGATCCCGATCGTGCTGGTGTGCCTGATGTACCTGGGCTTCACGGCCACGGGCACCGTGCTGTCCGGGCAGGCGCTGGGCCAGCTGTTCGGCGTCAGCGATACCACCGGAATCTTGATTTTCGCGGCGGTGATCATCGCGGCCACCTTGTTCGGCTACCGGGTCATTCACATCATCGGGCGCATCGCGACCGTTCTTGGCATCGTCGCCTTCGTCTATCTGTTCAGCCGCGTGATGGCGGTGGGCGACGTGGGCCAGTTGCTGCAGATCCGGCATTTCAGCTGGAGCTCGTTCCTGCTGGCGGTGTCGCTGGCGGCGTCCTGGCAGATCGCCTACGGCCCTTATGTGGCGGACTACTCGCGCTATCTGCCCAGCGCCACCTCATCCACCAAGACGTTCCTGGCCGTGGGGCTGGGGTCGGTGGTGGGGGCGCAGATCGCGATGGTGCTGGGCGTGCTGGCCGCCGCCATGGCCGCGGGCCAGTTCGCGGGCCGCGAAGTGGCCTACATCGTAAGCCTGGGCGGAACGGGCACGATGGCCGCGTTGCTGTACTTCAGCATCGCCTTCGGCAAGATCACGATTTCCACGCTGAATTCCTACGGCAGCTTCATGTGCATCGCCACGATCGCCAGCGGCGTCAGGGGGCAAGTCCAGATTACGCGCCGCCAGCGGGCGGTTGCCGTGGTGTTGATCGTGGCCGCGGCCACCGCCGTGGCGCTGATCGGCCAGCATTCGTTCCTGAATGCGTTCAAGTCGTTCATCCTGTTTTTGCTGGCGTTCTTCGTGCCCTGGAGCGCGGTGAACCTGGTGGACTACTACTTCGTGAACCGCGGGCAGTATGACGTGGCCGCGCTGTCGGACCCCAACGGACGCTACGGGCGCTGGAACCTGCCCGGCATCCTGGTCTACGCCTTCGGCGTGCTGGTGCAGATGCCCTTCATCTCGACCAAGCTCTATACCGGCCCGATGGTCGAACGGCTGGGCGGCGTGGACATCTCGTGGATTATCGGCCTGATCGTCCCCAGCATCCTTTACTACCTGTTCGCGCGCCGTGATGCGCGGCCCGCCCTTCACGACCCGGCCCAAAAGCCGGCGTGACAATGAAATTGCATGATGCCGACGACCGGCACAGGAGACCTAGAATGGATTTGCATCTGAAACCCGGCCATTTGACGCTGTCGGATCTGCGGCGCGTGTACCAGCAGCCGGTGCGCGTGACGCTGGATCCCGGTGCGGGTGAAGCCATCGACGCCAGCGTGGCGACCGTCGAGCGGATCATCGCCGAAGGCCGCACCGTCTATGGCATCAACACGGGTTTCGGCCTGCTGGCGTCCACCAAGATCGCCCGCGAAGACCTCGAGGCGCTGCAAAGTTCGCTGGTGCGCTCGCACGCCGCTGGCGTGGGCCAAGCGCTGGACGACGCCATGGTCCGGCTGATCATGGTGCTGAAGATCAACAGCCTGGCCCGAGGCTACTCCGGCATCCGCCGCCATGTGATCGACAGCCTGATCGCGCTGGTGAACGCCGAGGTCTATCCGCACATTCCCCTGAAGGGCTCGGTGGGCGCCTCCGGCGACCTGGCGCCCCTGGCGCACATGTCGATGGTGCTGCTGGGCGAAAGCCGTGCCCGTTATCAGGGCGAATGGCTGCCCGCGCAAGACGCGCTGGCGCGCGCGGGCCTGGCGCCGCTGACGCTGGCGGCCAAGGAAGGCCTGGCGCTATTGAACGGCACGCAGGTGTCCACCGCGTATGCCTTGCGCGGCCTGTTCGAGGCCGAAGACATGATGGCGGCCGGCCTCGTGTGCGGCAGCCTCAGCGTGGAAGCAATGTTGGGTTCGCGTGTGCCGTTCGACGCCCGCATCCATGCCGCGCGCGGCCAGCTCGGGCAGATCGACGTGGCGGCCGTCTATCGCGCACTGCTGGACAACGACAGCGAGGTTGGCCATTCGCACGCGGATTGCGAAAAGGTGCAAGACCCTTATTCGCTGCGCTGCCAACCTCAAGTCATGGGCGCCTGCCTGACGCAGATCCGCCACGCCGCGCAGGTGCTGCAAATCGAAGCCAACGCGGTGTCGGACAACCCGCTGGTGTTCGTGGACCAGGGCGACGTAATCTCGGGCGGCAACTTCCATGCCGAACCCGTGGCGATGGTGGCCGATAACCTGGCGCTGGCCCTGGCCGAAATCGGCGCGCTGTCGGAACGGCGCATCGCGCTGATGATGGACAAGCACATGTCGCAACTGCCGCCGTTTCTGGTGGCGAAGGGCGGCGTGAACTCGGGCTTCATGATCGCCCAGGTGACGGCGGCGGCGCTGGCCAGCGACAACAAGGCGCTGGCGCATCCCGCCAGCGTGGACAGCATGCCCACGTCCGCCAACCAGGAAGACCACGTGTCCATGGCGCCCAACGCGGGCAAACGGCTTTGGGCAATGGCCGAGAACGTGCGCGACATTCTGGCGATCGAATGGCTGGGCGCTTGCCAGGGCCTGGATTTCCGGGAAGGCCTGAAGACGTCGCCGCAGCTTGAGCAGGCACGCCGCGCTTTGCGCGAACAGGTACCGCACTACGAAGAAGACCGCTTCTTCGCGCCAGACATCGCCGCCGCCAGCGGCCTGATCGCCGCGCAAGTCCTGAACGGTCTGATGCCGGCGGGCCTGCTGCCCAGCCTTTGAATCCGATGCGGCGGCCCCGATAGGGGCTGCGGTGACTTCCCGCCCGATGACAGCGCCCGCAGATGGCGCGCGCGGGCGGTCGACGGTGCTCGCCTATTACAAGTGTGTGGAGACAAGAATGCAGGCAAGAACACGGGCAACAGCGCAGGCAACAGCGCAGGCAACCGCGCAGGACCTGAAACGCGGGCTCAACGCTCGGCACATCCGCTTCATGGCCCTGGGGTCCGCCATCGGGACCGGGCTGTTCTACGGGTCGGCCAAGGCCATCCAGGAGGCCGGGCCTTCGGTGCTGCTTGCCTACCTGATCGCGGGCGCCGCCGTGTACATGGTGATGCGGGCGTTGGGCGAAATGGCGGTGCACAACCCGGTGTCGGGGTCGTTCGGGCAGTACGCCACCAGCTACCTCGGGCCTGTCGCGGGCTTTCTGACCGGATGGACCTACGCCTTCGAGATGATCATCGTCTGCCTGGCCGACATCACGGCCTTTGGGCTGTACATGGGCTTTTGGTATCCCGATGTGCCGCGCTGGATATGGGTGCTGTCCATCGTGTGCTTTATCGGCGCGATCAACCTGTGCTCGGTCAAGGTGTTTGGCGAACTGGAGTTCTGGCTGTCGCTGCTGAAAGTGGGCGCCATCATCGCCATGATCGCGGGCGGGCTGGGCATCATGCTGTTCGGCTTTGGGCTGAACGCGGACAGCGCGGCGACCGGCGTGCATAACCTGTGGGCGCACGGCGGTTTCATGCCGAACGGCGTGGGCGGACTGATCGCGTCGCTGGCGGTGGTTGTTTTCGCGTTCGGCGGCATCGAGATCATCGGCATCACCGCGGGCGAGGCCAAGGACCCGGGCCGCACGTTGCCGCGCGCCATCAACGCGGTGCCCCTGCGCATCCTGCTGTTCTACGTGCTGACGCTGTTCGTGCTGATGTCCATCTTCCCGTGGACGCAGATCGGCAGCAAGGGTAGCCCGTTCGTGCAGATCTTCGACAGCCTGGGCATCAGCTCGGCGGCCACGATCCTCAACATCGTGGTGATCTCCGCAGCCGTGTCGGCGATCAATAGCGACATCTTCGGCGCGGGCCGCATGCTGTATGGCATGGCGCAGCAGGGCCAGGCGCCGCGGGGGTTCGGCGCGGTGTCGCGTCACGGCGTGCCGTGGATGACCGTCGTCGTGATGTCGGCGGCGCTGCTGCTGGGCGTCGTGCTGAATTACCTGATTCCCGAAGGCGTGTTCGTGCTGATCGCCTCGATCGCCACCTTTGCCACGGTATGGGTCTGGCTGATGATCCTGTTGTCGCAAGTGGCGATGCGGCGCAAGATGAGCCCGGAAGCCGTCGCGGCGCTGAAGTTCCCGGTGCCGTTCTGGCCCGTGGGACCGATCGCGGCGATCGCGTTCATGCTGTTCGTGTTCGGAGTGTTGGGCTATTTCCCCCGGACGCAGGCAGCGCTGGCCGTTGGCGTGGTGTGGATCGCGCTGCTGTGCGTGGCGTACCGCATGTGGGTGCATCCCAACCATCCCTCGGGCGGCATGCCGGCGCCGGTGGCGCAGGGTTCGGATTGATGGGCGATTTTCAGGAGAAAGGGATGAGACAGGTCTGGCGCAATTGCCATGCCGCCACGATGGCGGACGGCGTCTATTCGGCGGTCGCGCAAGCCGCTATCGTGACGCTTGCCGACCGCATCGAATGGATAGGCCCCGAAACAGACCTGCCCGCCGTCGATGCCGCGCAGGTGCATGACCTGGGCGGCGCGTGGGTCACGCCCGGCTTGATCGATTGCCACACGCATCTGGTGTTCGGCGGCAACCGCAGCCTGGAGTTCGAGCAGCGCTTGCAAGGCGTGGACTACGCCACGATCGCGGCACAGGGCGGCGGTATCGCCAGCACCGTGCGCGCCACGCGCGCCGCCTCGGAAGATGCGCTGTACGTCAGCGCGCGCAAGCGGGCCTTGCACCTGCTGCGCGATGGCGTCACCACGCTAGAGGTCAAATCCGGCTACGGCCTGGATCTGCCCAACGAACGCAAGATGCTGCGGGTGGCGAGGCGGCTGGGCCAGACGCTGCCGCTGACGGTCCAGGCCACCTGCTTGGCCGCGCACGCGCTGCCGCCGGAATTTGCCGGGCGCGCCGACGACTACATCGACGAAGTGGCGCGCCGCATGCTGCCCGTGCTGGCGGCGGAAGGCCTGGTTGACGCGGTCGATGCGTTCTGCGAACACCTGGCGTTTTCGCCTGAACAGGTCGAACGTGTTTTCAAGGCCGCGGCGCATTTGAATCTGCCGGTCAAGCTGCATGCCGAGCAATTGTCGTCCTTGCATGGGGCGACGTTGGCGGCGCGCTATGGCGCCTTGTCGGCCGACCACCTGGAATACCTGACGGAAAGCGATGTGGTGGCGATGGCGGGCGCCGGCACTGTGGCCGTACTGCTGCCGGGCGCCTTCTACGCGTTGCGTGAAACGCAGTTGCCGCCGCTGGACCTGCTGCGCCGGCACGGCGTTCCCATCGCCATTTCCAGCGACCTGAACCCGGGCACGTCGCCCGTCCTGTCGTTGCGGCTGATGCTTGGCATGGCCTGCACGCTTTTTCGCATGACGCCCGAAGAGGCATTGGCGGGTGTCACCACGCATGCGGCCCGCGCCTTGGGCTTGCAGGCTACCCACGGCGTACTGGCCCCCGGCAAGACCGCGGACTTCGTGGCGTGGGACATCGCCCATCCGTCCGAACTGGCCTATTGGATCGGCGGCGATCTTCCCAAGCGCATCATCCGGCACGGCGGCGTGGTGGACATGGCGGCCCTGTACTGATCGCGCGGCATGGCCGCATTGCGCGGATCGCCCGCCATGGTCCAGCCCGGCAGCCGCTGCGGCAAATTCGGACCAACAGGCGTCCGATCCGGACCTGATGCGCCGCCGCCGTGCCGTGGGCCCGCGTGCTGTTTTACGATGTAGCGGGAAGGCGCCCGACGGCGGGCGCGCACGACGACGGCGTAGGGGCAAACGTATGCGGATCTGCATGATGGAAGGGCCGGTGGACCTGGCGCCGGAAGGCGCGACCTGGGAGGGCATCGCCGACCGTATCGGCGAACTGGCGCCTGACTTGCTGGTCACCAACGAGATGCCGTTCGGCCCCTGGCTGGCGGCGCTGCCCGCCTATGACGCCGCGCTGGCCGCCGAGTCGGTGCGTATCCACGAGGCCGGCTTGCGCGCGCTGGCGGCGCTGGAACTGCCCGCCGTCGTGTCGTCGCGCCCGGTGCCGGCCGGCGGGCGCCTGGCCAACGAGGCCTTCGCATTGCAGGGCGGGCGCTACACCCCGTTGCATCACAAGCAATTTTTCCCCGAAGAACCGGGCTTCTTCGAGGCCACGTGGTTCCAGCCCGCAATGCCGGGCTTTGAAGTCTTCGAAGTGGGCGGCATCCGCCTGGGTGTGCAACTGTGCACCGAGCTTATGTTCAACGAACGCGCGCGCCGTTACGGACGAGACGGGGCCGAACTGATCGTAGTGCCGCGCGCAAGCGGCGCCTCCGTGGGGCGCTGGTTGACGGCGGGTGCGATGGCGGCGCTGGTATCCGGCTGCTATGTGGTCAGCTCCAACCGGGCGGGCCGCGCCGCCGACGGGCAGGTATTCGGCGGCCGTGCGTTCGCTTTCCAGCCCGACGGCGAACCGTTGGCGCAGACCACCGACAGCGAGTCGATCGTGGTGGTTGACGTGGACCCGGCCCGGTCGCGGGCGCAGCAGGGACGATACCCCTGCTACGTGCGGGAGTGATTCAGGAACGGCTGCGGCAGGGGCCGCCGACGCCTTCGGCCCCTGCCCGCGCGCCGTTCAAGCGGCGATCGCCACGGCGCGCGCGTCCCGCACCCGCGCGGGCAGCTGGAACGCGCTGACCGCCTCTTGCAGCCGCTGCGCCTGGGTCTCCAACGAGGATGCCGCCGCGGCGGCTTCTTCGACCAGCGCCGCGTTCTGCTGCGTCACCTGGTCCATCTGGTTCACGGCGGTGTTCACCTGGTCGATGCCCGTGACCTGTTCGCGCGAGGCCGTCGCGATGTCGCTGACCAGCAGCGTCAGGCGTTCGATGGTGGCCAGGATCTCTTCCATGGTGCGGCCGGCGGTTTCGACCTGGGCCGACCCCGCCTGCACCGTGGCGCCAGACTCGCTAAGCAGTTGTTTGATCTCCTTGGCGGCGCCGGCGCTGCGTTGCGCCAGCGACCGGACTTCCGCCGCCACCACCGCAAAGCCCTTGCCCTCTTCGCCCGCCCGGGCCGCTTCCACCGCTGCGTTCAGCGCCAGGATATTGGTCTGGAAGGCGATGCCGTCGATGACGCTTACGATGGCCTCGATGCGGCCGGCGTCCTGCGCGATCTCGCGCATGGTGCTGACCGCTTCTTTCACGGCCTGGCCGCCGCGCTGTACCACCTCGCTGGCCGCGGCCGCCATCTGGTTGGCCTGACGGGCGTTTTCGGCGTTGCTGGTGACGGTGGACAGCAATTGCTCCATGCTGGCCGCGGTTTCTTCCAAGGACGCTGCCTGCTGCTCGGTGCGGCTGGACAAGTCCTGGTTGCCGGCGGCGATCTCGCTGGAGCCGGCGTTGATTTCGACCACGCCGTCGCGCACGGCGTGCACGGTGCGCACCAGGCTGGCCTGCATGTCCTGCAGATAGGGGATGATCTGGCCCACGCAGTTGTTGCCATACGGCGCGATGGGCGTGGTCAGGTCGCCGCCGGCGATCCGCCGGAAATGGCCTTTGATCGCATCCAGCGGTTGCCGGACGAACGTCACGACGTAGCGGTCGCCCAACGCCAGCAGCAACAGGCAGATGCCCAGCACGACCCCCATGCCGATGTAGGCCTGTTGGCGCGTGGCGGCGGCGTCTTCCCACAGCAGGGTCTCGCGTTGCTTGGCATAGGCCTCGTAGCTTTCGATGCTCTTGCCGAAAGCGCGGCTGGCCGTCACGACGGCGGTGGCTGCGTGCGCTCGGGCGCGGGCGATGTCGCCGGCCTCCAGGTGCTGGCGCTGCACGGCGATGCCGCCCGTGACAAGCGCGTTGAAACCGGCCTGCATGGATTCCAGGATGGCGGGCGGCGCGTCTTTGCGCGCCAGGTCCACGAATATCGCCTGCTGGCGCCTGGCCTCGTCCAGGGCGGTGTCGATGCTGCGGCCTTCTTCCGCCGCCTGCGCGGTCTGGCCTTCGCTGGCGTACTCCAGCTGGCGCGACAGCCGCAGCCGCGCGCGCATGATTTGATCGTTGACCCGGGACAGGGCGGAGACTTCGTGCAGGAGTTCGCTACTGGCGTTCAGCGCTTCGCCGGCACTACGCAAACCGTTGATGCTGATGGCCGACAGGCCGGTGAGCAGGGCGCTGATCATGAGCAGGGTGCACAGGATCATGCGGCGGATGGTGATGTCTTTCAAGAACTGTGTCATACGAGTCGTATCCCTGATACAGCGAGTGCTGCATCAGCAACAACGACCCGGCTTCACCGATATTTAGCGGCTGTTTCACAACTTACGAATATATCGGCTAGATGCCCGTATATATCGGAAAATAACGCAACATTGTTGCTTGTTAGCGTTTTCACGCGGCGAAACGCAAGCGGGAAAAACTGGCGATGCAGGCCAGCGCGGCGCACAAACCGCCCAGCCACAAGGCGGCGATCGCGCCGTGCGTCGTGGACACATGAAAGCAGGCGGCCACCAGCGCCGCGCCGCTGGCTTGCCCCAGCAGGCGCACGGTGCCGATCATGCCGCTGGCGCCGCCTGCCCTTGAGGCGGGCGCCGACGTCATGATGGCGCGCAGGTTGGGCGATTGAAAAAAGCCGAATCCCGCGCCGCAGATGGCCATGCGCCACGAGATGTCCCAGGCCGACGGCGCGGCGGGCATCAATGCCAGCAGCACCATCCCCAACGCCAGCAGCGCCAGGCCGACGCCGCCCAGAATGCCGGCGGGATAGTGGTCGGACAGGCGTCCGGCGATCGGGGCCATGATGGCCACCACGACCGGCCAGGGCGTGATCAGGAAACCCGTATGCACCTGGCTGTAGCCCAGCACGGACTGGAACAAGAAAGGCAGCGACACGAATGCCAGCGCCTGCGCCGCGAACGCGCACACGGCGGTAGCGGCGGACAAGGCGAACAAGGGCCGGCGCAGCAGGTCCACCGCCAGGATTGGCGCCGGGTGGCCCGCCTGCCGGCGCATCAGCAGCCACAAGCTGGCAATGGCGCCGCCCCACTCCAGCGCGATGCGCGGCCACGGCGCGCCGTGCGCCAGTTCATTCGAGCCCAGCACGAACAGGCCGAGCGTCAGCGCGCACAGCAAGGCGGCGATGCCGTCGAAGCCGTGCGGCGCGCGCGCGGTTTCGGGCAGGCCGCGCAGGGCCAGCACGGCGGCCACGATGCCGATGGGCACGTTGACCAGGAACAGCCAGTGCCAGGACCCCAACAGCAGAATGGCGGATGCCGCGGTGGGGCCGGCCGCGAACGACAGGCCGACCACCATTGCGTTCAAGCCCAGCCCGCGGCCCAGCATGTGCGACGGATAGATGAAGCGCAGCAATGCGCCGTTCACGCTCATCACGCCGGCCGCGCCCAGCCCCTGCAGGATGCGCGCCACCACCAGCACGGGCAACGATGGCGCCAGGCCACAGGCCAGCGACGACACGATGAACACCACCAGCCCCACGATGTAGACGCGCCGGTGGCCCAGGATCTCGCCCAGGGCGGCCGCGGGCAACAGCCCCGCCACCATGGCCAGCTGATAGCCGCTGATGACCCAGATCGACCCCGCGTCGCTGGCTTGCAGGTCGCGCGCGATGGTGGGCAACGCGGTATTGGCGATGGCCGTGTCCAGGCTGGCCATGCAGACCGCCAGCATGACGGCCAGCAATGCGCCCAGGCGTTCGGTGGCGGGCAGGCCGGCGCCAGCCGGATAGACGGTATTGCGGGAAAACGAGAGCATGGGGCGGGGGGCGGGCGAGGCGTCCGGGCGGAGCGTCCGGAATCAGGAGAACTGATTCTAATGCGGCATCGGGATTCAACGCTTCGTCAGCAACGGGCGCGGCCGCGCAGCATGTCTGTCAGTTCCGCATAGCAGCGCTGCACGGCGGCGCGCGCCTGCGTTTCGGGGGCGCGGGTCATCAGGCAGATGCGGCGCGTCATCTGCGGGCGTTGCACGGGCACGATGGCCAGGCCGTCCAGGCGCTGGCCTTGCGTGTACAAGCGCGAGATCAGGCCCACGCGCAGCCCGGCCCGCACCAGGCTGTAGAGCGTGTCGGTGTAGTTAAGCGTGTCGGTCGCGGCCAGGCCGGCGCCCTGCTGACGCAAGGTGGAGACGATCATCTCGTAGGTGCTGCCGCGCGACAGGACCGCCAGCGGCTCGTGCTTCAAGTCCTGCCAGGTGACCGCGCTGCGGCGCGATAGCCGGTGCGTGTCGGCCATGACCGCGACCAGCTCGTCTTCGGCAACGAAGGCGGCGGCCACGCCAGGCATCAAGCCGAAATCCAGCCCCAGGCCGATGTCGAGTTCGCCATTGTCCAGGGCGGCCATTAATTCATCGTTCAAGTGGTCGCTCAGGATCAGCACGGTCTCGGGGTGCCGCAAGCGCCACTGCGCCACGGCGGGCGCCAGCAGGTGCATGGTGGACGGAATGCAGCCGATGCGCACCGTGGCAGCCTGGGTATCCAGCAGGCGTTGCAGGTCGTCGGCGCCCTGCGTGTAGGTGTTCAGCAGCCATTCGATCTGAGCCCGCGCGGCAAGCCCCGCCGGGGTCAGGCGCACATGATGCGTGCTGCGTTCAAACAGCGCCACGCCCATCAGCGTTTCCAGTTCACGAATCGCCGAGGACAGGGCGGGCTGGCTCAGCGCCAGCGCCTGGGCGGCGCGGCTGAAGCTGGCGTGCCGAGCCACTTCTTTGAAACCGCGCAGCTGGCGTAGCGTGGGCTGGCGCGGCGGCGTGGCCGGGCGGTCCGGCTCGGGGCGCTTGGTCATAGATTTACCTGATGAATCTATAAAAATATACCATTTCAGTTATTACCCCGGGCTGCGTAGGATGACGCCGTCGCCTCCTTGCGCGCCCTGCCTTTCGCGCGCGTACCCGTCCCGTTCGCCCTCATCATGTTCAAACGCCTGCTCCTGTCCGTGTCCGCGCTGGCGGCCGCGCTTTGCCTCGCCCCTGCCGCGTGGGCCCAGACGCCTTGGCCCGGCGCGAAGCCGTTGACCCTGATCGTGCCCTTCAGCCCCGGCGGCAACGTGGACACGACGGCGCGCCTGGTGGCGCAGAAACTGTCGGAACGGCTGAACCAATCGATCATCGTGGACAACGTGGCGGGCGCGGGCGGCGTGCTGGGCGTGGCCCGCGCCACCCATGCCACGCCCGACGGCTACACGCTGGTGATGGGGTTCGACGGCCCCATCAGCGTGGCCAGGCTGATCAATTCGGCCGTGAAGTACGACGCCGAGAAGGACCTGGCGCCCGTCGCCCTGGTCACGACCGCGCCCGTGGTGCTGCTGGCGCGCCCGGGGCTGCCCGTGAACGACATGAGCGAGCTGATCGCGCTGGCGCGCGCCAAGCCGGATACGCTGACGTATGCGTCGTCGGGGGTTGGCACCGTGCTGCACCTGTCGATGGAAGTGATGCAGGACCAGGCCAAGGTGAAACTGGTCCATGTGCCCTATCGCGGCGGCGCGCAGATCACCAACGATGTGATGGGCGGCCAGGTGGACCTGGGCTTGCTCGTGACCACCAGCGCCACGCCGCTGGTGCGGCAGAACAAGCTGCGCGCGCTGGGCGTGACGTCGGCAGCGCGCGTGGCCACGCTGCCGGGCGTGCCGGCTTTCGGCGAAACGGCCCAGCTGAAAGGCTTTGAACTGAACACCTGGATGGGCGTGTTTGCGCCCACCGGCACCGACCCGCAAGTCGTGCGCCAACTGAATCAGGCCGTGAACGCCGTGCTGCAGCTGGACGACGTGAAAAAGCGCCTGGCCGAAGGCGGCGCTATCGCCGGTGAAGGTTCGCCGGAGGACTTTGCCGAGTTCCTGAAAAAGGAAAAGGCCGTGTACGCGCACATTGTGAAAAGCGCCAATATCCAGCAGGAATGACGCTGCTGACTTCCCAAGGATGTGCCACGACATGAACGATTCCGCGCTGGGGCCCGTGCTGCCTGAAATCCGGGCGATTCAACAAGAGATGGTGGCGCTGCGCCATCACATCCATGCGCATCCCGAACTGGCCTACCAGGAGGTCGCCACCGGCGATCTGGTGGCCGAGCGCCTGGAGGCCTGGGGCTACGAGGTGCATCGCGGCCTGGGCGTGACCGGGGTGGTCGGCACCTTGCGCCGGGGGCCGGGTGCGCGCCGGCTGGGCCTGCGCGCCGATATGGACGCCCTGCCCATTGACGAGACCACGGGCCTGTCTTATGCAAGCCAACACCCCGGCAAGATGCACGCCTGCGGGCATGACGGGCACACCGCCACCCTGTTGGCCGCGGCCCGGGCGCTGGCGCAGCGCGCGCAGTTCGACGGCACCGTGCACTTGATCTTCCAGCCCGCCGAAGAGGGCCACGGGGGCGCGCAGAAAATGATCGCCGACGGATTATTCGACCGCTTTCCGTGCGACGCCATCTACAGCTTCCACAACGAGCCCGGCTACCCGGCCGGCCACTTCGGCTTCCGGTCCGGCGTGATGTACAGCTCGTCCGACACCGTGGTGTTGACGGTCAGCGGCGTGGGCGGGCACGGCGCCATGCCGCACGTGGCCGTGGACCCGATCGTGGCCGCCGCCAGCATCGTCCTGGCCTTGCAGACCATCGTCTCGCGCGAGGTCGATCCCAACGACATGGCGGTCGTGACCATCGGCGCCATTCATGGCGGCGACGCGCCCAACGTGATCCCGAAGTCGGTGGAACTGCGCCTGACCGTGCGCGCCCGCCGCCCCGAAACGCGCGCCCTGCTGCGCGAACGCATCACCGCGATTGCCACGGCCCAGGCGGCGGTGCACCGCGCCACGGTCCAGGTCGACTACCGGTGGCGCTATCCGCCGGTCGTCAATGACCACGCCGCGACCCAATTCGCCGTCGCGGTCGCGCACGAGTGGCTGGGCGCCGAACGGGTGATCCCGGACCTGGCGCCCCTGCAGGCCAGCGACGACTTCGCCTTCATGCTGGAAGCCGTGCCGGGCAGCTACTTCATCGTTGGCAACGGCGAGGGAGAAGGCGGCTGCATGGTGCATAACCCCGACTACGATTTCAACGACGACATCCTGCCGGTCACGGCCAGCTATTGGGTCACGCTGGCAGAGCGCTTCCTGGCTGCCGGCTCGCCCGCGTTTTGAACCCGGCGTTCTCCGTATGACTGCTTCCCAAATGCCGCCCGCCGATCAGGCCCCGGCCTTCGACCCCACCACCGGCTACTGGCAAGAGATCGTGGCGGCCGGCGCGCTGTCCGTTCCGGCGGATCCGCCCTATTCCCGTGGCTATCCCGCGCGCTTGCCGGATGGCCGTTATCTGGTGCTGCCGCTGCGCAGCGTGCCGGGCGACCCCGACCGTTGCGTCGCGTCGCTGATCGCCAACCACGCCAGCCTGGATGTGGTCGAGACGCTAGCCGGGTTCATGGCCGACCGGGCGCGGGTGTTCGGGGCCGATGGGGTCGTGGGGCTGCCCACGCTGGGCCTGGCGTTTGCGCCGCTGGTGGCACGCGGGCTGGGCTTCACGCGCTACGTGCCGTTCGGCTATTCACGCAAGTACTGGTATGACGAAAATCTGTCCGTGCCGGTGCAGTCCCTGACCACGCCCGAGGCCGGCAAGCGCTTGTATGTCGACCCGAATCTGGCCGGCATGCTGCGGGGCCGCCGCGTGCTGGTGGTGGACGACGCCGTCAGCACGGGGCAGACGATGGCGTCCGCGCTGACGCTGCTGGCGCGTTGCGAAGCCGAGGTGGCGGGCATCGTCGTGGCCATGCGCCAGGGCACGCGTTGGCACGGGCGGCTGGTCGACCCGCAGGGCGTGCCGTTGCCCGTGGCCTGCGCGTTCGAGTCACCGCGCCTGCAGCGGGTCGCGGGGGGCTGGGCGCCCGAAACTCAGGCTTAAACGCGTTCGGGCGCCGGCCGGGGCTTGACCGGCCAGAACAGCGTTGCCGGCCGCTGCCAGATGCGCTGGCGCACGCTGGCGGACAGCGAATCGCGGTCGCCGCGGCGCAGGTTGCGCGAGCGTAGCGCCACATTGAACGCCAGCGCGAAACTCACGCCCACGTTCAGCAGCCCCGTCATGGCGGTGCCCGCCACCGCCATCCAGAACACTTGCGTGTGCACGACCTCCCATCCCAGCGTGCCCAGCGCGGTGCCGATCTGGCCCGCGCTGAGCGTCACGTGGCGAACTTCCACGTGCGGGCCGAAGAAGCTCACGATGGCCGGGCCCAGGCCCAGCATCAGGCCTAGCGACACGTTGCCCGCGATGCCCGAGATATTGCGTTGCCAGAATCCGGCCCAGCGCGCCGCGCCGCGTTCGCCGAACAGATGCCGGGCGCGCCGGTTGTAGGCCATGACGTCATGCACCCGGTGCAGCGCGAACCAGTTGTCGGCCCAGCCCGCGATCAGGCTGGACAGCCACAGCAGCACGCCGGTGGCGGCCGCATAGATGGGCGTGGCGCCCCAGATCGAAAACGACGCCAGCGTGTCGTGCGCCTTGTCGGCGCTGATCAATGGCCGGTCCAGGCCGTTCACGGCAATCCACTGCACCGCCCAGGCCAGGGGAAAGACCACGGCCAGGTTGCCCAGAATGGCGGCCGCGTTGGAACGGATCATGGACAGCGTGTCGTCCAGGAACGCGTCGCGGCCTTCGGGCGTATAGGCGTCATCCAGCCGATGGGCCAGCGCGGGGCCTGTCATGGCGGGCTGCTTGGTGGCCAGCGTGAAGTGGGCGAAGTGGATGGCGAGGAAGCCGCCGGCGTAGTTCAGCGACGCCAGCAGCCCTTCGATGAACTTGTCCAAATGCAGCGAGACGATGAAGAATTTCAGGTAGACCGTGAACACCATGATGAAGCCGCCGCCCAGCGACGCCTTTAACATCGTCAGGTACTCGGCGGCGTCGCGCGCGATGTAGTGTTCGCCGGTTTCGGCGGTGCGCTCCATGACGCGTCGCGCCAGTTGCGCGAACGACGAGGCGGCCAGGTGCCGGATGCTGCTGCGGGCCTGGGTCGAGCGGATCAGCTCGGCCGTCAGATGCACGTATTTGTGGCGCTGCGTAGGGTCCACCCACACGCTCAGCAGCAGTTCGATGCGGGCCAGCCGCAGCTTCATGCGTTCGATCTGGAACACCACTTCGACGGATACGCCGTTTTTCTCCAGTTCGTCGTAGACGCCTTGCGTGGCGGTGCGGCAACCGTCCAAGAGCGCGCGGAACATGTTCAGCCGCCGGCCGAACACATCGCGCGGGGTGTCCGGCCCGCTATCGCACAGTTCGGCCGCGGCGGCGGCCAGCGCGAAGAATGGCGTGTCCTGCACGCGGCCGGGCAGGCGCGTGCGGATGTCCTGGCTTAAACCGGTTGCGCGGACCTGGCTGACCAGCACCTGGATGCTGCTGGTCAGCGCCTGTTCAAGCCGCAGGGCGGGCGGCGCGGGGGCGGCCGGATCCTCGCGCGCGACGCCGTCGCCATGCCGGTACAGTGCGCGCATGCGGGCCAGGGTGTCGTCGTCCAGCGATTCGATCCAGCGCGCGTCGCCGGCCCGGCGGAAAATCAGCGAGAACAGGCCGAACATGTCACCGCGGTTGGGGGGTGGAGGCAGCAGCCGGGCCTGCGCGCGCTCCCAGAATTCGCCCCAGAAGCCGGGATGCGAGGCCACGCCCGTATCGCACAGGAGCGAGGTGGGGTCGTTGTCGGCCACCAGCGAACGCAGGGTGGCGGCGACGGGGGCGGCGCGGTCTGGATTGTTTTCCAGCACTTGCAGCAGGTAGCGCAGCCGCGCGTGCTGCGGGTGCCGAATGGCGTCGGGCGGCGTATCGGAGTCAGGGGCCGAAGAGGGGGAAGCCGCGGGCCGGCCGGGGCGGTCCAGCCACCGGCTCAGGTCCACCATCCACAGGTTGCGGTCGGCTAGCGGGGCATCGGGGTCGGCGCTGGACAAGATGACGTCCAGCTGCGGGCCGCCATGCCGCGAAGCCCGCCACTTGCGCCAAAGGGAGGAAAGCATGGACGGGCCTCGCGGGTCATAGGGATTCGGGGTCTCGGCGCAGGGAGAAACCTTGCGCTTCGTTCATGGCCAGGTAGCTGACGTTGCGCGACACGACCGGCGGCGTGTCGCCGCTGTGCAGGGCGCGCACTTCGTCCAGCACCATCTTGTCGGCCAGCGTCATGCGGTCGATCATGCGCAGGTATTGCATCCAGCTTTCCACCAGGAACACTTCGCGCCACACGCCTTCGCGTTCCAGGTCGCGGAACAATTGCCATTGCTGCGCGCCGTTGCGCAGGCGCAGCAGCCGCAGCGGATGCGCGGCGCCGATCAGCGCGGACAGTTTGTCGTGTTCGATCAGGTATTCCACCGCCACCAGCACCGCGCCGTGCTGGGTGTTGAAGCCGGCCGCGGCCATCGCGGGTTCGGTGCTGTCGACGCGCGCCAGGGACTGGGTGTCCACGTGTTCGGGCAGGCGGGACCGGTACAGCAGCGCGACGGTGATGCCCAGCATGATGCCGGCGCTGCTGAGCGCGCCGGATACGCCCATGGTGCCGGCGAAGTGGCCCCACATGAACGAGCCCGCCGCCAGGCCGCCGAAAATGGCCGTCTGGTAGAGCGCCAGCGCACGCGCCTTGACCCAGTCGGGCACGAGCATCTGGACGGTGGTGTTGTAGGTGGCCAGCACGCCGATCCAGCAGCTGCCCGACAGCAGTAGCGCGGGAAAGACGACCCACAGGGTGCTGGTCAGCCCCAGCGCCAACAGGCAGGCGGCCAGCAGCGCGGCGGCCACGGTGACCAGTCCGCCCGCGCCCCAGGCGGCCTGCACGCGGCGCACGAAGGCGCTGCCCAGGATGGCGCCGACGCCTAGCGCGCCCAGCATGTAGCCGTACAGCAGGGCGCTGCCTTCCTCGTGGTCGTGGGCCAGCAGCGGCAGCAGCGCCCACAAGGCGCTGGCCGACAGGCCGAAGGCAAACGAGCGCAGCATGACGACGCGCGTCACGGTGGAATGCTGGGTGTAGCGCAGGGCGGCGACGACGCCTTCGAACAGGCCCTCGGGCGGCAGGCGGCGCACGGGCAGATCACGCCGCCAGCGCCAGATCGCCCAGATCAGGCCGCCGTAGCAGAAGCAGTTCAGCAGGAACACCCAGGGTGCGCCCAGGGCGCCCAGCAGCAGGCCGCCGATGGCGGGGCCGACGGCACGCGCGACGTTGTAGTTGACGCTGTTGAGCAGGACGGCGCTGCCGACGTGGGCGCGCGGGACTTGTTCGCCGACGGCGGCTTGCCAGGCGGGGGTGACGATGGCGCTGCCGATGGCGATGCAGAAGACCGAGGCGATCAGCGTGATCGGGTGCAGCAGGCCGGCGAATGCCAGCAGGGTGATGAAGAGGCCGCCGGCCAGTTCCAGCAGCATGCCGGTCAGCATGACTTTGCGGCGGTCGTAGTTGTCGGCCAGCACGCCGGTCAGGATGGACAAGGCCACCAGCGGGAAGGCGGCGGCCACCTGGATCATGGCGACCATCAGGGGGCTGCTCTGTTCGGTGGTGATGATCCAGGCGGCGGCGACGGATTGCGCCCAGGTGCCCAGGTTGGCGAACAGGTTGGCGATCCAGATGATGCGGAACGCGGGGAAGGCGAAGGGGGAAAGCGTGCTGACCGTGAGGGGGGCGGCGGGCGCTGCGGGCGTGCCAGGGGGGAGGTCGGCGGAGGGAGAGACGGGGGTGAGCATACGGAGGGCTCGGGGGCGCGTCTTTTCTTGGGTCGTTTTTGGGGCGAAAGGGGTCGGGTAATGGTACGCCTGAATGATGGCGGGTTGTGTTGCGGGGAGTGTCTTTGGGGCGGTGGGTTTGCTTGGCCGTTGCGGGCGGGTTCTTGGGCCGCCCGGCGTGGCGGGGGCACGGGGTGCGCGGGTCAACGATTGCGGTCCGGAGCCTTCGCTCCGGACGGCCCCTGCGTCATCCTCGTCACTGCCTTTGGCAGTTCCTTCGGATTCCCTTGGGCGCATCGACTCCCCGCGCACCCCGTGCCCCCGCCACGCCGGGCTGCGGCGTAGAGGGTCGGGCGTCGCTGGGGAGGGTGGGGGGCTTGGCGTGTTGTTGACGCGCTAGCGGGTGGGGGGAGGAGTGTGCAGGGCCGCCAAAAGCGGCCGCGCGGGCGGCCTTTTTTGGCATAGGGATGGCTTGGCTTGGGGGTGGTTCGCTGGCGCGCTTGGGTGGACGCGGCCGCCCGGGGGCGGTGGATAAGGGTGTGGGTAAGTCGGTGGATTGGGGGTGGATAGGCAGTGGATAGGCGGTGGATAAGACGGGATAACTTTTGGGGCGGCTGGCCGCATAACCTTTGGTGACGCTTGTGTCGGAGGGGGACTCGGGTTTTCCCGTGGATATCTAGTACCCTGCTTCGTTGCCCGATGTTGATGCTCCGGGCTGCGACGGAGGCGCGTGAGGCGCATCCGCCCTTTCACTTCTTGCTGTTTGTAGCCATGACCCTGACGTTCAATGGGCGCGCGTTCGCCGCCCTGCTTGCCGTAACCGCGCTGTTGGCGCTGATTGCCCTGTATGGCGCGCCCTATCCGTTCTTGCGCGGATTCGTGGGGGATGTGATGGCCGTGGGCTGGGTTTATTTGGTGTATCGGACGTTCATCCGTGCGCGCGTGGGCGCGCTGGCCGTGGCGGCGTTGCTGACGGGGTATGCGGTGGAGTTCGGCCAATATCTGGCGCGGCAGAACGGGTGGCAGATCGAACAGCCGGTGTTGCGCGTGGTGTTTGGCAGCGTGCCGGATTGGTGGGACGTGGTGGCCTACACCGTGGGGTTCGCGGTCGTGCTGGTGCTGGCCCTTGCCAATGCGCACCGCCAGCGCAATGCCGCGTTGCGGGATGCCCGCGCACGGGCCAGCTTGCGCGCCCGCCGCTAAGCGACGGGGCGTTTTGGCCGGGGCGTGCGCCCCGGCGTCTTCCGATGGGTCAAGCCTGGCAGACCGGTTCGTTGTCGTTGTGACGGACCGCGGGGGCGCTTGCGCGCAGCGGTTGCAGACGCGCATTGCGGAACGGGGCGAACAGCTCGGCCCAGGACGACGGGAACAACGGGGTGGCGTGGCGCACCGCATCGCGGCGGGCGTAGTGCGTCAGCAACTGCTGGCCGATCGGGGTGTCTCCCAGGGGGTGTGGCGTATTCATGGTATTTCCGTATTGCATTGAAAGTGTATTCATTGTACTGGCGTGAGGTCGACGCGTCTACTTTCGCCCGTTCTGGCCTTGCGGCAGGTCAAGTGATTGATCTGAAAAGGTATGACCCTATTTTTGTGGCGTTATGCCTGCGCTCTGCGGGATTGCCCTAGGCGTCCAAAACGGTAGACGGTATACAATGTTCATCATGCCCGGGCTAAACCAGCCTGGAATCTCCCCACTGGACTGGAGCGCGTCATGGCAGAACTGATGAACCGAGATGAATTCCGTACCGCGTTGGAAAACGCGATCAAGGGCAAGAGCGCCAACGCGTCGCCCTTTTCCATTGCCTGGGCCGAAGGCAAGCTCAGCCGCGAGCACTTGTCGCGGTGGGCCGAGAACCACTATCACTACGTTGGTCCGTTCGCGGACTATCTGGGTTATCTGTATGCCCGCACGCCCGACACCTATACCGAGGCCAAGGATTTCCTGCTGGCCAATATGTATGAAGAGGAAATTGGCGGCGACCGCCACACCGATCTGCTGATCCGCTTTGCCGAGGCCTGCGGCACCACCCGGGAAAGGGTGACTAACCCCGACAACATGTCGCCCACCACGCGCGCGCTGCAAAGCTGGTGTTACGCCGTGGCCATGCGCGAAGACCCCATCGTGGCGGTGGCGGGCCTGGTCGTCGGGCTGGAATCGCAGGTGCCGTCCATCTATCGCAAGCAGACGCCGACGCTGCGCGACAAGTATGGCTTTACCGATGAAGAGGTGGAGTTCTTCGACCTGCACATCGTGTCGGACGAAATCCACGGCGAACGCGGCTACCAGATCGTGCTGGAACACGCCAACACGGTCGAACTGCAGCAACGCTGCCTGAAGATCTGCGAGATCGGCGCCCAGATGCGGCTGCTGTACACCACGGCGCTTTATACCGACTACGTGCAGCACGAGATCAAGCTGCCTGAGCTTGGCCTGGCAGCCTGACGCGTTGCCCCGCCCTATCCGGCCACGCCGCGACTGGCGCGGCCGATCCGCAGCTTCTGGACGACAGACCCATGCCTACCGTTGTATTTCATAAAGGCGGCCAGACCTACACCGATGTGGTGAAGGACAACACCAACTTGGTGGTGCGGGCCGGCATCAAGCAGTTTCCGTATCCGCACCTGCGCTACGAGTGCGGTATGGGCAAATGCGCCAAGTGCGCGTGCCGGGTGTTGGCCGGGGCCGAGCACCTGCCGCCCGTTAACTGGAAAGAGAAAAAACAGTTGGGCGACCGCGTCGACCAAGGCTATCGGCTGGCGTGCCAGTTGTGGCTCAGCAGCGACGTCGAGCTGATGCAGGATATGGAGGCATAGCAGCCATGGGCGCGGTATACGTGATCCTGACGACCAAACCCGGCGTGTTCCGCACCGAGGTGGGCGACGACGTCGACATCATCGAGACCTACGACTATGTGTTCTATGGGCGCGCGCTGGCGGTCTTTCGCATTGCGCGGCTGCATGGCGACACGCGGCTCATCGTGACGGAAGAGACCCCGCCTTATGTGGTGAACCGGGTGCCGTCCAAGTTCCTGGAGGCGTTCGCCTCGGTCGAGGCGGCCCGCAAGGAACTGGCGCACCTGACGCGCTTTGGCAGCATGGAATCCACCTTGACGCTGCGGGCCGGTACCGCGGCGGCGGAGCACTGACCGACATGGTCCAGATCACTTTTATTTCGAACGGCGGCAAGGTGGCGACCGCGCCCGAGAACAGCAATCTGCTGCGCGTGTCGCTGAAGGAAAAGGGCGGCATCCCGTTCAAATGCGGGGGCGGCCTGTGCGGCACGTGCAAATGCCGCATTGAAGAAGGGCTTGAAAACACCGACGCGATCAAGCCGAAAGAGCGCAAGCACCTGCGTCCCGAAGACTTCCAGGCCGGCTACCGCATGGCCTGCCAGACGTTCGTGAACGGCGACGTGAAAGTGTCGTGGGTGGTGCAGAACGGCAAGGGCGTGGTGGTGGGTGCGGCGTCCGACCCCGTCGAGGCCGCCACCTGAAGGCGCGGACGGCAGCGCCGCCCGCGTTGCTGCGTCAGTCCGCCGACCCGTGCTGTTGCGTGTCGGTATAGGCCTTGGCCGCGTTGTGCACGTGCTGGCTGGCCAGCAGCGCCGCCAGGTCGCCGTTGCCGGCAATGACCGCATTCAGAATCTGCGAATGCTCGTCCCAGTTTGCCTTGGCGCGGTGCATGTTGCTGGGTGCGAACAGCAGCGCCGTGCGGTCGCGCAGCGAACGCATCAGGTCGGTCAGCACCACGTTGCCGCCGATTGTGGCCAGCATCTCGTGAAACTGCGAATTCAGCGCCAGGAACTTGTCCAGTTGTTCGCCGCGTGCGGCTTCCGTGCCTTCGCGCAGGAAGGCCTGCAGGCGTTCGACGGTTTTCGCGTCGCGCCGCTGCGCCGCCAGTTTGGCGTTCAGGCCTTCCAGCGTGGCGCGCACTTCCACCATGTCGTAGGCCACGGCGTCCGACAGCACCGATACGGACGCGCCGCGGCGCGGTTCGATGGTGACAAGTCCCTCGGCCGCCAGCGCGCGCAAGGCTTCGCGCACCGGAATGCGCGACACGCCCATTTCTTCGGAAAGCCGGCCTTCGACCAGGCGGTCGCCCGGCGTGAATTCGCCGCTAAGGATGCGTTCGCGCAGCTTGTCGCGGATGACCGCGAACAACTGCGGGTGCTGCTCGCCGATCTTCAGCGGAGCGGAAGACTGCGTCTGTACGGCTTGCGGGCTGACGGGCGAAGTGGTCATGGCGAGCAGGTCTGGATTAATGGATACAGTCTCCATTGTATTACCGGGTGTAGCCGCGTGCCGTGGCGAAGGCGGCGCATCAGGCGCCCCAGAAGGCTTTGACCAGCACGCCTGCCGCGCCCAGCGCGCACACCGCCAGCAGCACGCCGCGCACGGCTTGCGGCGGCAGCAAGGCGCGCAACCGGTTGGAGACCGCGAAACCGGCCAGCAGGAAAGGCGCCAGGCTAAGCGCCAGCCCGGCGTGGTAACCCGTATACCGCTTGGCCAGCGCCAGCATGGCAAGCGAGAAGATCGACCCCAGAAACAACACCACGCCCAGGGTCGCGCGCAGCCGCGGCGGCGCCGCATGCTGCAGCACGATGGCGATGGGCGGCGCGCCCACCGAGGTCATCGTGCCCATCAGCCCCGAGGCCACGCCGGCGCCGGATACGCGGCCCGGCGTGGCGGTGAAGCGCAGGCCCGCCACGCTGAGGGCCACGGCGGCCAGGATCAGGCAGGCAAACAACACGCCCAGCGCCTGTGGCGCGAAGCTGGCCATGGCGTAGATGGCGATCAGCGTGCCGACTACGCGTCCCGCCAGCGCGTATGACACGGCGGACCAGTCGATGAACGCACGCTCGCGCAGCGCCGTCAGAAGCGAGATGAAGCCGCCTAACGTCAGCAGCGGGCCCGGGGCCAGTTGCGGAAAGAACATCGCGGCCACTGGGGCCGCGAACATCGCGAAGCCGATGCCGCCCACGCCTTGCGCCAGCGCGGCGCCAAACACCACCAGCGCCATCGCGGCGTAGTGCCATACATCGGGGAACGGCAAGTCGACAGGCATGCGAAGTTGTGGCCTTTTATGTATACGATAGTCAATTCGTGACAATCGTCGGGTTTCGCGGCAGCGAAAAATATCAGGGTAAATCCCTGATATTTCGGCGTAATTCAACCGTTTTTCAGAATTATCGGTTTCCCTATGCGCTGCATATTTCGATTGGTATGGCTTAAAACGAAATATAGTATACCGAATGTGGCGACCCAACAGCCACGTCACAAGGGGAATCTCGCATGCAATCCGACGTCGTGCTCAACGCTGCCCATTGGATGTACCTGCTGAGCGTTGCCGCGATCATCTTGACGATGATCTTGCGGGCCAACGTGGTGGTGCCTTCGGTGATTGGCACGTTCCTGGTAGTCCTGGCCATCACGGGCAATCCCATCAGCGCGCTGATTGGTATCTTTTCGGCCAGTTTCGTGGCCGCCAAAGAGCTGTTCAACATCTTCCTGGTCATCACCTTCATGACCGCCCTGCTCAATGCCTTGAAGACCTTGCAGGCGGATGTGCGCATGGTGCAGCCGTTTCGGCGGGTGATGCGCGGGGGGCATTCCTCGTTCATCATCATCGCCCTCTGTACCTATGTGATTTCGCTGTTCTTCTGGCCAACGCCGGCGGTGCCGCTGGTGTCCGCCATCCTGCTGCCCGCGGCGATCGCGGCGGGCTTGCCGCCGTTGGCCGGCGCCATGGCCATCGCCATTGCCGGCCAGGGCATGGCGCTGTCGTCGGACTATGTGATCGGCGTGGCGCCCAGCATCAGCGCCAAGGCGGCCGGCGCGGCGGTCAGCGCCGCGGTCGTGGCCGACCGCGCGTTGGTGCTGTCGCTGATCACCGGCGCCGTGGCGCTGGTGGCGGCCTATCTGCTGATCCGCAAGCACATCGTGCCCGCCAACCCGGCCTTGCTGGACGCCTGGCAGGCCCGCGCACAGGACGGCAGCCTGGCGCGCATCGAACAATCGGGCTCCTTCGACAAGGCCGAACTGGCGCGCGGCACGATGGGCGCCGACCCGGCCCTGCCGCAAGACGCCGCGCTGAGCGACGAAGCGCGCCGCCGCGTGCGCTGGTCCAAGACCTTCGCGGTGGTGACGCCGCTGGCGTTCCTGGCCGTGA
Source organism: Achromobacter marplatensis (assembly GCF_049060505.1). Taxonomy (GTDB): domain Bacteria; phylum Pseudomonadota; class Gammaproteobacteria; order Burkholderiales; family Burkholderiaceae_B; genus Achromobacter; species Achromobacter marplatensis_A. The sequence continues at coordinate 200,459 of NZ_JBMGRB010000007.1, read as the reverse complement.
TCGCCGTGATGGTGGTGCCGCGGCTGTTCCCGTCGCTGCCCGCCCTGCGCGGCGGCGACGCGGCGGCGCTGGTCGGCGGCGTGGCCTTCGTGGTGATGATGCTGGTGACGCTGGCCGCCGAAGGCCCGCGCAAGATGCTGGACGTGTGCCCCGAGCACGTGACGGACGGCTTCGTCTTTGCCTTCAAGGCGATGGGGTCGGTGCTGCCGATCGCGGGGTTCTTCTTCGTGGGCGCGAACGAGACCGCCGCCCAGATCCTGGGCGTGCCTCAGGCACAGGCGCCGGGCCTGCTGTTCGAGGTGATCTCGGCCGGTCAGCACCTGATTCCAGAAAATCATTTCCTGGTGGCGTTCGGCGTGCTGCTGGTGGGCATGATCACCGGCATCGACGGCTCGGGATTCGCCGGCTTGCCGCTGACCGGCACGCTTTCTGGCGCGCTGGGCCCGGTGGTGGGCGTGGACCCGGCGACCTTGGCCGCCGTGGGCCAGATGGGCGCGGTCTGGACGGGCGGCGGCACGCTGATCGCGTGGTCGTCGCTGATCGCGGTGGCGGGGTTCGCGCGGGTGAATGTGCTGTCGCTGGTGCGCGCCCTGTTGCTGCCCGTGCTGCTGGCGCTGACCGTCTCCACCATCTGCGCCGTCCTGATCTGGCGTTGATTCCCTGGCCGGGACGGGCAGCGCGAAAAAGGGCTCTGCGGGGCCCTTTTTCATGGGCAGCCCTGGGGTTTCCACGTATTAGTAGAAACAGATTAAAGTATACAATGTTCACAGGCTATTCAAGACGACCGATTTCCGGCCATTCCCGTACAGGTAAAGGAAGCGCTTCCGTGGACGATCTCTCGCAGCAGTCATTCATGAACCACATCGGCGGCGCCTGGGTGCCCGCCGCTGCCGGGCGGACGGCCCCGAACCTCAACCCGGCGGACACCGCCGACATCGTGGGCCGGTTTCCGGTGTCGGACGCCGAAGACGCCCAACGCGCGGTGGATGCGGCCGATGGCGCCTTCGCCGCCTGGCGCGACATGCCGATTTCCAAGCGGGCCGCCATCCTGTTCCGAGCCGCCCAATACCTGGAAGACCACGCGGACGCCTTCGCGCGGGAACTGACCCGCGAAGAGGGCAAGAGCCTGAACCTGGCGAAAGACGAAGTACTGCGGTCCGCGCAGACGATCCGCTTCTACGCGGTGGAAGGCCAAAGCTTCACCGGCGAGACCTTCGTCAACGATGATCCCGACATGGTCGTCTACAGCCAGCGCGAACCGCTAGGCGTGGTTACCGTGATCTCGCCCTGGAACTTCCCCATTTCGATTCCCGCCCGCAAGATCGCGCCGGCGCTGATCACCGGCAACACCGTGGTGTTCAAGCCGTCTTCCGACGCGCCGTTGTCGGGCTATCGGTTGACCGAGGCGTTTGTGCAGGCGGGCTTGCCCGCGGGGGTGCTGAACCTGGTGATCGGCCCTGCCAGCGCGGTGGGCCCCGCCATCACCACCGCCCGGGCGGTCCGTGCGATTTCTTTCACCGGTTCGACCGCCGCAGGCAAGCAGATCCACCGGGGCGCGGGCCTGACCACCCGCACGCAGATGGAGCTGGGCGGCAAGAATCCGCTGATCGTGCTGGCCGACGCCGACCTTGACCGCGCCGTGGACCTGGCGGTGAAGGGCGGCTTTTCGCTTAGCGGCCAGGCCTGCACGGGCACCAGCCGCGTGCTGGTCGACGCCAAGGTGCGCCAGGCGTTCACCGACAAGCTGGTGGCGCGGATCAAGGCGCTGACCATCGGCAACGGGCTGGACGGCAATTTCGACCTGGGCCCGCTGGCCACGCGCAAGCAGTTGGACAACGTGTTGAGCTACGTGGCGGTGGGTAAAGAAGAGGCGACGCACGTATGCGGCGGCGACGCGCTGACGGGTCCCGGCTACGACCGCGGCTACTACGTCACGCCCGCATTGTTCACCGACGTGACGCAACAGATGCGCATCGCGCGTGAAGAGATCTTTGGCCCGGTCATCGCGCTGATCGAGGTCGACGGTTATGACGACGCCATCGCCAAGGCCAACGACACCGAATACGGCCTGTCGGCCGCCATCGCCACCACGGATGCGCGTTACGCGCACCGCTTCGCCCGCGACATCCAGGCCGGCACGGTGAAGATCAACCGCACCACCACCGGCAACCTCATCAATGCGCCCTTCGGCGGCCTGAAGCACTCCAGCACGTCCACGTTCCGCGAATCGGGCCGCGTGGGCCTGGAGTTCTATACCCAGATCAAAACCGTCTACCGCGCCGGTTAAGGCGCGGACAACCGAAAAGGCTACCCCTATGAAACAGATCTATCGGCTGGAACTGGAAGAAGCGCGCGTCATGGTGCGCGCCGCCATCGCCAAATCAGAAGCCATCGGCGTGCTGGAATCTATCTGCATCGTGGATGACGGCGGTTATCCCATCGCCTTGGAACGCATGGACGGCGCCCGCATCACCGGCCCGCAAATCGCCTGGAACAAAGCGTTCACCGCAGCCGGGCACAAACGGTCGACCCATCTGTTCAACACGCCGCCCAACGGCCCGGCGTTGCCCGGCAACGAGGCCTTTGGCATCCAGTGGAGCTTCGACGGAAAATTCGCCGTGTTCGTCGGCGGCTTTCCCATTGTCGTGAACGACGAAGTGATCGGCGGCATCGGGCTTAGCGGCGGCAACGGCGAACAGGACACGCAGGCAGGCGTGGCCGCGCTGGCGGCACTGGCCGAACTGCTGGAGCCGCGCGGCATGAAAGTGGTGGTGCAGGCCGACATCAAGAAATAAGCGAGGCCGGCCATGGCATACCGCGTGCACATCCTGGAAACCGGCGCCGTCTTCGACGTGGAGGCGGGCGAATCGGTGCTGGAGGCGGCCGGGCGTGCGGACGTCAGGCTGCCGCATGAGTGCACCTTCGGCGGCTGCGGCACGTGCCGCATCAAGCTGGCCGAAGGCACCGTGCGCTATGAGGAATTTCCCATGGCGCTGACACCTGAAGAGGCGGCCGAAGGCTACGCGCTGGCTTGCCAGGCGCGGCCGGAAAGCGATCTTTGCATCAGCGTGGCCAGCAGCCGCCAGGTGTTTCCCGAGCCGCGCCGCCTGCCGGCCACCGTGCAGCGCATCGACGCCTATACCGACGACATCGTTCATTTGACGCTGGCGTTGCCCGATGGGGGACTGGATTTCGTGCCCGGTCAGTACATGAACGTGCTGCTGCCCGACGGCGAAACGCGCAGTTTTTCCATGGCGTCGGCGGCGGCCGATGGGCAGCTGGATTTTCATGTGCGGCGCATTCCGGGCGGCCGCTATACCGACCATTGGCTGGGCCAGGCGCAGCCCGGCGCGGCCGTGGAGATCGAAGCGCCGTTGGGCGTCTTCAGCTATCACGAGGAAGACTGGCGCCCGCTCATCATGATGGCCACCGGCACCGGCATCGCGCCCATCAAGGCCATCCTGGAGTCCTTGCTGGACAAGGAAGATTGTCCGCCCGTCAGCCTGTATTGGGGCATGCGGACCGAGGCCGACCTGTACCTGCAAGACGAGATCGCGGGTTGGGCCGGCCGGTTGTACGAGTTCAATTTCGTGCCGGTGCTGTCGCGCGCCGGCGCGGGCTGGCAAGGCCGGCGCGGCCATGTGCAGGACGCCGTCCTGGACGACCACGACGATCTGTCCGAACACGCCTTCTACCTGTGCGGCGCGCCCGCCATGATCCAGCAGGCCAAGCCTATGCTAGCCGCACGCGGCGCCAGCCTGGATCACATGTACGCAGACAGCTTTACCTTCCAGCACGCGCTGGCCGCCGCCGGCTGACGTGGCCAGCGCGATAGGCGGGTATCGGCCCCGGCGGCGCGGCGAATCCTAGCGGAACACCAGCACCGGCAGGCGGGTCTTGGCCAGCACGCGCTGGGTTTCGCTGCCCAGCAGGAATCCCGTCATGCCATGGCGTCCGTGCGAGCCCATGATGATCAGGTCGCAACCCTGGGTCTTCCCAGCCTCGACGATCGCCTCGTGCGGGTGGTCGTTGACCACCACGACGGTGTTGCAAGGCACCAGGGCATGGCGCGCTTCCATTTCCAGGCCGTCCAGGTAGCCTTGCGCGTTCTTTCGCGCCTGGTCGGTGTGATGCGTCTGCGTGGTGCCCAGCATTTCGGCCTGATAGACCAGCAGGTGGTCCTCCGGGATGGCGCGGATGAGGGTGATGGTGGCGCCCATTTCCTTCGCGAAAACGAGCGCGCGCTTGAAAGCCGATTCAGACAGCAGGGAGCCATCCACGGCGATGAGCAAGTGCCTGTACATGTTGCCTCTCCTTTAGGAAAAGGAATGTCGAGCAACGGCGAATCCAGTATAGGCCCGCCGTTGTCCGCAATCCAGTCCCGCGTAAGGAGGAGGCGAACCCGCCCGCCCGGGTTGGCTCAGGCCGTCCTGCGCAGCGCCTCGCCACTTGGGGAAAGCCCTTGGGGCAGCGCATCGATCAGGCTGCGCGTATAGGGATGGCGCGGGTGGCGCCACAACGTGGCATTGGGGCCTTCTTCCACGATCCGACCCGCATTCATCACCAGCACCCGATCGGCCAGATAGTGAACCACTGACAAATCGTGCGAGATGAACAGGTAGGACAGCTGGAATTCGGCCTTCAGGTCCACCAGCAGGTTCAGGATCTGCGCCTGCACGGACACGTCCAGCGCCGACACCGGCTCGTCGCAGATGACCAGCGCGGGGCGCAGCACCAGGGCGCGGGCGATGCCGATGCGCTGCCGCTGCCCGCCGGAGAATTCGCTGGGATAGCGCGCCAGCGCCTCGCGCGGCAGGCCCACGGCGTCCAGGATCCGGGCGATGCGCAGGCGGCGTTCGTGCCGGTCCTTTACCCGGTGGATGCGTAGAGCGGCTTCCAGGATGTCGTTCACGGTATGGCGCGGGTTCAGCGACGCATAAGGGTCCTGGAAAATCATCTGCACGTTCTGCCGGTAGGCGGCCAGGCGGGCGCGGTCCAGCCGCGCGGTGTCTTCGCCGCGCAGCAGGATCCGGCCGGATGCCGGCGCAAGCAGTCGTACCAGCGTGCGGGACAGCGTGGATTTTCCGCAGCCGGATTCGCCGACCAGTCCAAGGGTTTCTCCGGGGGTCAACTGAAACGACACGCCATCCACCGCGTTGGTGACGCCGTGCGCGGTCTGGTATTGCACGCGCAGGTCCTGCACCTGCAGCAAGGGCGTCGCGCCGATGGGGGCAGGCGCATTGGCGGCGGCCCCGTTGGGCAGGGCCACGCGGGGAGGGGTGACCAGGTCGAACGTTGGACGCCCCGAGGCAGGGTCGAGCTGGGTGCGGATTTCGGGCAGCCGTAGCGTGCTGTAGTGCGTGGCGTCGTCCAGGCGCAGCGACGCCCCAAGCAGGCCGCGGGTATAGGGGTGGCGCGGCTGGCCCAGCAAGGTCGCCGCGGGACCTTCTTCGACCTTTTCGCCGCGCACCATGACGGCGACCCGGTCGGCCCATTCTCCAACCACGGCCAGATCATGCGTGATCAGCAATAGCCCCATGTTCAATTCCGCCCGCAGGTCATCCAGCAACTGCAGGATTTGCGCCTGGACGGTGACATCCAGCGCGGTGGTCGGTTCGTCGGCCACCAGCAGGGCGGGCTGGCAGGCGATGGCGGCGGCGATCATGGCGCGCTGGCGCTGCCCGCCCGACAGCAGATGGGGGTAATCGTCGACGCGGCGCTGGGGCTCGGGCACGCGCACCAGGTCCAGCAATTCGATGGCGCGGGCGCGGGCGGCGCGGGCGCTGGCGCCCCGGTGCAGGCGCAGGGCTTCGCCGATCTGGTCGCCCAGGGTCAGCACGGGGTTCAGGCTGGTCATCGGCTCCTGGAAGATCATGGCGATGCGGTCGCCGCGCAGCGCGCAGCGCTGGCGTTCCGGCAGCGCCAGCACGTCCTGGCCTTCGAACAGGATGCGGCCCGTCACGCGGGCCTGCCGCGGCAGCAGGCCCAGCAGGGCAAGCGCGGTCGTGGACTTGCCGCAGCCGGATTCGCCGACGAGCGCCAGCGTTTCGCCGCCGCGCAGTTGCAGGTCCAGCCCGTTCACGGCCTGGTGGCCGGGGAAGGCGACGTTCAGCCCTTGGATGTCGAAAAGCGTAGTCATGATGTCCTGGGGGCGGAATCGCGCACGGCGGTGGGCGCGGCGGTAACGCGCTGCCGGCGCAGTTTGGGATTGAGTGCGTCGTTGATGGCGTCGCTAAGCAGGTTCAGGGCCAGTACCGTGGCCATGATCGTCAGGCCGGGCAGGGCGGTCATGTACCAGGCGGTGCGCAATGCCTCGCGCCCCGCGCCGACCATGCTGCCCCAGCTGACCACGTTGGGGTCGCCCAGTCCCAGAAACGACAGACCGGCTTCCGACAGGATGGCTTGGGCCACCAGCACGGCGGTGGTCACGATGATGGGGGGCAAGGCATTGGGCAGGATTTCCAGGAAGATGATGCGGGCATGGCCGGCGCCCAGTGTCTGCGCCGCGCGGACGAACTCGCGTTCGCGCAGCGAAATGAACTCGCCCCGCGTCAGCCGTGCGATGCCGGTCCACGATGTAACGCCCAGCGCAAGGATGATGGTGGTCAGCGACGGGCCCAGGATGGCGACCAGCACGATGGCCAGCAGGAAGGACGGCACGGTCTGGAAGAGTTCGGTGATGCGCATCAGCACAGCGTCGGTGCGCGGGCCGGCATAGCCGGCGACTGCGCCCACAAGCAGGCCGATCGCCAGCGCGATGGCAGCCGACGCCCCGCCCACCAGCAAGGACACACGGGCGCCATGGAACAGACCGGCCAGGATGTCGCGGCCCATCAGGTCGGTGCCCGCGGGAAAGGCGGCGTCTTCGCCAGGCCAGGTGAAGGGCGCGCCGACCATCTCCAGCGGATCGTCCGGGAACAGCCAGGCGGCGCTGGCGGCAGCGGCCAGCACGACCAGCAGGATGGCGGCGCCGACGGCGGCGGACGGCGTGCGCAGCAGATGCGCGGCGGCGCGGGCAATCGGCTTCATGCTTTCCTCACACGGGGGTCCAGCAGACCGTAGCAGGCATCCACGGCGATATTCATCAGGGCCACCAGCGCCGCGCTCATCAGCAGAATGCCCAGCAGCAGGTTGACGTCGCGGCTGGCGATGGCCTCGAACGACAACTGCCCCAGGCCCGGCCACGCGAACACCGTTTCCACCACGATGCTGCCGCCCAGCAGCGCGCTGCTCTGCAGGCCCAGCATGGTGACGACGGGCAAGATCGCGTTCTTCAGCGCATGGCGCCAGATCACGCGCGCTTCGCCGTTGCCGCGTGCGCGGGCGGTGCGGATGTAGTCTTCCTGTAGCGTTTCGATCATCGACGCCCGCGACAGCCGCGCATAGATGGCCACGTAATAGATCGCCACCGTCGTCACCGGTAGCGCCAGGTGTCGCGCATAGTCGGCCCATAGCGCCCAACCTTGATACGCCGCGCCTACGTCGCGGATCCCGCCAACCGGCAGCCAATTCAAGTGCACGCCGAACCCGACGATCAGCATCAGCGCCGTCCAGAACATCGGCGCGGAATAGCCTGCCGTGGCCAGCGCGGACAGCAGGGTGTCCAGCCCGCCATGCGGCCGGCGCGCGGCCAGTACGCCCAGCAGCACGCCCACCGCCACCGACAGCGCCAGCCCGGTGCCGATCAACGCCAGCGTGGCGGGCAGCCGACCGAAGATCAGATCGGCCACGGGTTCGCCATAGCGAAACGAATAGCCCAGGTCCAGCGACAGCAGGCTTTTTAAGTAGTAGCCCAGCTGCGTCAGCACGCTTTGGTCCAGGCCGTAAGCGACTCGCAGTTGGGCAACGTGTTCGGGCGTGATGCCGCTGTTCTCCGACGCGATCACGTCGACCAGGTCGCCCGGCACCAACTTGAGCAGGAAGAAATTGGCGATGGCGGTCGCGCCCACCACGAAGACGATCTGGAGCAGGTAGCGAAGCGGACGGGGCAGGCGCAGAGGCATGGCGGATTTCCGGGGGGCCGTCAGGCCTTGCCCAGCCAGACGTTGGCGAAGTTGTTGCGTGAATGCGAGGACGCGTCGGTGACGTTACGCACCTGCTTGTCCCAGACGCCGAACCACCGGAACTCGAACAGCCCGATCAACGGCAGGTCGCGCTGCGCCAGCCGCTGCACCTCGTTGTATTGGTCGATGCGCTTCTTCGGATCTGTCTCGATCTGCGCGGCCTCGATGGCGCGGTCCATGTCGGGGTTGCTGTAGCCCGACGCGTTATACCAGGGCGTGCCTTTGGCTTCTGCCTTGCTCCAATACCTCGTCTCTACACCCAGCTGCGGATCGATCAGCACGGTGCCCCACGAACTGATGAGCTGAAAGTTGTAATCGGTGAAGACATTGCGCGTCCATGTGGCCAGGTCCAGCCCGCGCAGCGTTACGTCGATGCCGATCTTGCGCAGCGCCTGGCGCACGAACTCGCCGGTGCGGCGGTAGTCGTCACCGAACGGGATGTAGTCGTGCGTCAATGCAAAGCGCCAGCCGTCCGCCTTGCGGGGGTACCCGGCCTCGTCCAGCAGTTTTTCGGCCAGCGCCGGGTCATACGGGTATTGCTGCACGTTGGGGTTGTGATACGGCTTCACCAGCGACGGCACCGGGCTCACGAAGGGTTCGGCATAGCCATTCCACACGGTCTTCACCAGCACCTGCTTGTTGACGGCGTGCGCGATGGCCTGGCGGACTTTCAGGTTGGACAGGATAGGGTCGCGCAAGTTGGCTTCCAGCCAGAGCCAGGCGGCAAAGCCGTTGTAGCCCGAGGTGTCCACCGCCAGTTTGGACAGCCTGGACAAACGCGTGGCGTCCGTGAAGGCCACGGGGTTGCGTTCGCCGTATGCCACGCCGCCCGTTTCCAGCGCCGTGGCCCGGCCGGACACGTCGGGAATGATCTTCCAGACGATGCGATCCAGGTAGGGGCGTTCGGGCTGCCAGTACTTGTCGTTGCGCTCCAGCACGATGTAGTTGCCCCGGTTCCACTCCTTGAATACGAAGGGGCCGGTGCCGACGGGCTTGTTGTTGTAGGGATTGTTCTGGATGTCCGTGCCTTCGAACAAATGGCGCGGCAGGATGGGCGCGCCCAGCGAATCGATGGCGTTCAGCGCCACCGGCGTAGGCTGTGACAGGTGCAGCACGACAGTGTGGTCATCCGGGGTCTCGACCTTCTGCAGGTACTGGAACACCCGGCGCGCGCTGGGCGCGTGCTTGCGCCACACCTCTTCAGCCGACCATTTCACGTCGGCGGCGGTAAACGGCTTGCCGTCATGCCACAGCACGCCTTTGCGCAGCTTGAACGTGATGGTCTTGCCGTCGTCGGACACGCTCCAGCTTTCAGCCAAGACGGGGCGCGGCTTCAAGTCGGGGCCGTACTCGACCAGCCCGTCGAAGATCTTGCTGACCACCGCACCCGTGGGCGTGGACGAATTCAGGTAGAAGGCCAGCGTCGGTGGTTCCGGGTGGACCACCGCGTTGAGCACGCCGCCGCGCACCGCGCCGTCCACGGTATTGGGCAGGCTTTGGGTGTCGGCGTAGGCGGGCGCGAAGATCACGTTGGGAAAAAGCGCGCCTGCGCCCATCAGGGCGCCGGCGCTCATCAGCCAGCGGCGCAAGGGGTTGGCGGGCACGTCTTCGTGGCCGGGAGCATCGGCGGGGGGCAACGGTTGCGTCATGAAGGTTTCCTTCTGTTGTCGTGAAGTGCGGCCGGCTGTTTCAGGCGGCCAGGCTGGTCAGGGCGGGAAGATCGTCGGGGTCGCGGCGCACCAGCGTGGCCAGCAATTCGCGGCGCCACGCGTCGTACAGCGCGATGTGGCCGCGCGTGTCCAGGCCGGTGGCGCGCTGGTTCAGTTGCCAGGAATCGCGCAGATAGGGGCCAAGCTTGCGCTGGACGTCTTCGTCCGCCTGGATAAGGCTGGCCACCCAGTCTTCACGCTGCGCGGGTTCCGCGCGTTCCAGCTTGTTCAGCCACCATTGCGTGATACGAATGCGGTGCGCCTCTTCATCGGGAAGGATGCGGTTCTCGCCGAACTCGCGATGGCCGAAGTCCAGTACCTGCGCGGTGCGCCGGTTCACGAACAGGCGCGCCAGGATGTAGTGTTCGTAATGGAACTGCCATGCCAGAAAGTTCTGCCAGTTGCGCAGCGCGAAACCGCCAATCAGGTCCCAGGATTTCTGCACGCCTTGCAGCACCTGCGCTAGCGGGTCAGCGCCCAGCAGCACCGCCGCGCGTCCACGCGAGAACTCCGCGTGAGCGCCGTCGTCGCCAAGCTGGCGCGCCAGCGCGAACTGGAACTCGATGTCGTCCTTGAACAGGCCGGCAATCGCGTGGGCGGCAATCTGGGTGATGAAGAGGTCATGCACCGTGTTCCACACAGCGTACTCAGCGGCGTTGCGGCGTTCGTCCTCGCTTGCCAGATCGCGCGGCGGATCGATGCGCGCCGCGGGCAGATGCGGCGCGACGGCCAGGCGGACGTCGTCGAACAGGCGCGCTTCCAGCGCGCCGTCGTAATCCAGCGTCAGGGGCGATTGGGGAAAATCCAGTTCAGGCATGGCGAGTGACGGACGCGGAAAAGTCTCGACTCTAAGCAAGCGCGGACGTCGTCCACAAACATTCTTTGGTGATTTCGATATATGCGCGCAACGCTCGCTAATAGAAGGCGGACGGGGCGTGCCGGGCATATACCGATTTCAAATAACCGCATGCGGATTCCGTCCTTCCGTGTGCGGCGCGGCACCGATAGGCTGCATGTTTTCCCAATGCCGGGGCGCAACATGCCGCACGCTTCAAGTACTCCCTCACGCCAGGACGCGGACGAGGCGCCGCGCCTGGTCCCTGCCGCCCGCATCCGCGACGATGCGCACGCGGTCGAGTCGGCCCACGCACTAGCGGCCGATTTCGCGTTGGGCGCGGCGCAGCGCGACAGGGAACGTTCGTTGCCCTGGCGCGAGATCGAACGCTATTCGGCCAGCGGCCTGGGCGGTATCACGGTGCCGCGCGAATACGGCGGCGCGGATGTTTCGCATGTGACGCTGGCCGACGTGTTCCGCATCATCAGCGCGGCGGACCCATCGCTGGGCCAGATCCCACAGAACCATTTCGGATTCCTGAACCTGCTGCGGCTGGCCGGATCGCCCGCGCAGCAGCGCCACTACTACGCAGGCGTGCTGGCCGGGCGCCGATTGGGCAACGCGGGGCCGGAACGGCACACTCGCCATACGCGCGATATCGAGGCGAGGCTTGTGCCGGACGGCGACGGCTATCGCGTCAGCGGGCGCAAGTTCTATTCGACGGGCGCGCTGTTCGCCCATTGGATTCCGGCAAAAGTGCTGGATGGCGAAGGCAGGCTGGTCACCGTCGTCTTCGAGCGCGGCGCGCCGGGCGTGTCGGTGGTGGACGACTGGTCCAGTTTCGGCCAGCGCACCACGGCCAGCGGCACCGTGCTGCTGGACAACGCGCGCGTGGAGGCCGATAGCATCCTGCCCGCCTGGCGGGTGCAGCAAGCTCCCGTCCTGCTGGGGCCGTTCGCGCAGCTGATGCAGGCCGCGATCGATGTGGGCATCGCCGAGGGCGCTTTGCAGGACACCGTGGCGTTCCTGCGGGAGCGTTCGCGGCCCTGGATCGAGGCCAACGTGGAACGGGCCACGCAGGATCCTTACGTGATCGCGGACGTGGGCCAGCTCTATATCGATTTGCATGCCGCCCAGGCGCTGTTGACGGAAGCGGCGCAGTTCCTGGACGAGGCTCGCGGGCGGACGCTGGACGCGGATGACGTCGCCGCCGCGTCGATCGTGGTCGCCCGCGCCAAGGCCGTGTCCACCGAAACCGCGCTGGCCGCCGGCGAAAAACTGTTCGAACTGTCGGGCGCGCGGGCCTCTCTGGCCGAGTTCGGGCTGGACCGCCATTGGCGCAATGCGCGTGTCCACACCCTGCATGATCCCGTGCGCTGGAAGTATCACGCGGTGGGCAATTATCTGCTTAACGGCCAACGCCCCAACCGGCACTCCTGGATCTGACACCATGCCCACCGACAACATATCGTCCCTGGCGGTGCGCCGCGCCGCCGTGATCGACTCCGACGCGCAGGCGCTTGAGGTCGCGCGTGCGCTGGCCGGGGATTTTGCCCGCGAAGCGTCTCAACGCGACCGCGAACGCCGGCTGCCGCTGCCCGAGCTGGAACGCTATTCCCAATCCGGCCTGTGGGGCATCACCGTGCCGCGCGAGTACGGCGGCGCGGGGGTGTCGCGGGCGACGCTGGCGGAAGTCACGGCGCTCATTTCTGCCGCCGACGGTTCATTGGGCCAGATCCCGCAGAACCACTACTACGCGCTGGAAGTGCTGCGCGTGAACGGCAGCGCGGACCAGCAGCGACGCTTTTATGCGCGCGCGCTGGCGGGCGAACGCTTCGGCAATGCGCTGGCCGAGACCGGCACGCGCACGGCCGCCGAACGCCGCACGCGCCTGAATGCCAGCCCGGACGGCGGCTGGCGCATCAACGGCAGCAAGTTCTATTGCACGGGTGCGCTGTATGCCCAATGGATCCCGACCGCCGCCGTGGACGATGACGGTATGCAGCGCCTGGCCATCGTGCGCCGCGATAGCCCGGGCGTTGAAATCATCGACGACTGGTCGGGCTTCGGCCAGCGCGTCACCGGCAGCGGCACCGTCCATTTCAAGGAGGTGGCGGTGCCGGCCGAAGACGTCCTGCTGCTGGCCGACCCCGCCGCGCCGCCCAACACGATCAAGCCGCTGGCGCAGATCGTCCACGCGGCCATCGATCTGGGCATTGGCCAGGCCGCGCTGCAAGACGCCGTCGCGTTCGTAAGCGAGCGCTCGCGCCCGTGGATCGATGCCGGTGTCGAGCGCGCGGCGGACGACCCGCTGACCATCAGCGAATTCGGCCGCCTGTCCATCCGCCTGGAGGCCGCGCGTGCGCTCGTGTCGCGGGCGGGCCGCCTGCTGGACACGGCAACCGCCAGCGGCACGGCCGCCGATGTGGCGGCCGCGTCCATCGCCGTGGCGGAAGCCCGTGCGCTGACCACCGAAGCCTCGCTTGCCGCCGGCACCAAGCTGTTCGAACTGGCCGGCACGCAAGCCACGCTGGACCACCTGAACCTGGACCGCCATTGGCGCAATGCGCGCACGCACACGCTGCACGATCCGGTCCGCTGGAAACGGCACGCCGTGGGCAACTACTACTTGAACGACATCGCGCCTGGCCGCGTGGGCACCACCTGATCCTGACGGAACCGCACATCATGGCGAAGAAGCAAATCCTCCTGAACGCGTTCAACATGAATTGCGTGGGACACATCAACCACGGTTTGTGGACGCATCCGCGCGATACGTCGACGCAATACAAGACCCTGGAATACTGGACCGATCTGGCGAAGCTGCTGGAGCGCGGGCTGTTCGACGGCCTGTTCCTGGCCGACATCGTGGGCGTATACGACGTCTACGAGGACTCGGCCGACCTGACGCTGCGCGAGTCGGTCCAACTGCCGGTGAACGACCCATTGCTCACTATTTCGGCGATGGCGGCGGCGACGCGGCATCTGGGGTTCGGCGTCACGGTCAACCTGACCTATGAGGCGCCCTACCTGCTGGCGCGCCGTTTCTCCACGCTGGACCATCTGACCAATGGCCGCATCGGCTGGAACATCGTGACGGGCTATCTGGAAAGCGCGGCGCGCGCGATGGGGTTGTCCGAGCAGATCGCGCACGATGAACGCTATGACCGTGCCGACGAGTTCCTGGAGGTGGCGTACAAGCTGTGGGAAGACAGCTGGGACGGCGATGCGGTGAAAGCCGACAAAGGCAAGCGCATCTATGCGGATCCCGCCGCCGTGCGTCGGGTGGATCACGAGGGCAAGTACTACAAGGTGCAGGGCTTTCACTTATCGGAGCCGTCGCCGCAGCGCACGCCCGTGCTGTACCAGGCGGGCTCGTCGGGCCGTGGCCAGGCATTCGCGGCGCGGCATGCGGAATGTGTGTTCGTGTCCAGCCAGACCAAAGAGGGGTTGCGCAAGCTGGTGGCGGAGGTGCGCGAGTGGGTCGCCCGCGAGGGCCGCAATCCGCGCGATATCAAGTTCTTCATGGGCGTGACGGTGGTGGTGGGCAAGACGGAGGCCGAGGCGCGCGAGAAGCACGCGGAGTATCTGCGTTACGCGAATCCGGAAGCGGGGCTGGCGCACTATGCCAGTTCGACGGGCATCGATTTTTCGCGCTACGGCGCGGACGAGCCGATCCGGTATGTGAAGAACAACGCGATCGAGTCGGCCGTGAAGAACCTGACGGTGGCCAGGACGGACCGGACGGTGACGGACCTGCTGGCGGATATGGCGCTGGGGGGCCGATACCCGGCACTGGTAGGCAGCGCCGCGCAGGTGGCGGACGAGCTTGAGGCCTGGGTGGCCGAGACGGATATCGACGGCTTCAATCTGGCGCGAACGGTAACGCCGGAATGCTATGGCGATTTCATTGATCTGGTGGTGCCGGAGTTGCAGAGCCGGGGGTCTTATAAAACGGCATATGCGGAAGGGGCGTTGCGGGAGAAGCTGTTTGGGGCGGGGAGGGCGGAGTTGCCTTTGGAACATGTGGGACGGAAGGGGCTCATTGGGGCTTTGTAGGTTGCTTGTTAGCGCTTCGTAGGTCGCCCGTCGTCGGGGTCGGGCTGATGGCGCAGGCGGCCGCATTCTGCATACGTGGCGTTGATGCGTCGTGGCGATGATCGCTTGCGCGAAGCGTCCTACATCCCAAGACATAACTTCATACCGACTAAGTATTTTTCGCCGTTGATCCGCGATGACAGAATCCATCAATCACTTTTTATCCCGGGCTTTCAAACATGTCATCGCTGCTTCGCCTCTTGGCTGCATCCACGCTTGCCATTGCCTTTGCCGCGCCTGCGCAGGCTGAAGACAAGAACACCATCACGGTCGGCATCTCCGTGGGTACCGCCGAAAAGATCTTTGATGTTGTCCAGAAGGTTGCCGCCCGGGACGGTCTTGTCATCAAGCTCGTCAAGTTCAACGATTATCAACTTCCCAATGCCGCCCTTAACGCGGGCGATCTCGATGCCAACGCGTTTCAACACAAACCGTTCCTGGACAATCAGATCAAGGCGCGAGGGTTTGATATCGTGCCTGCGGGCTTGACCGTGACGGCGCCGCTGGGTTTTTACTCGCGCAAGATCAAGTCGTTGAATGACTTGCCCGAGGGCGCGTCGGTCGGGATTCAGAATGATCCCTCGAATGGCAATCGCGCGCTGCGCCTATTGGCGGCGTACAAGATCATCACGCTGAAGCCGGAAGCGGAACAGAAGAACACCGCGACGCCGCTGGATGTGGTGTCGAACCCGCGCAAGATCAAGCTGGTGGCGCTGGATGCCGCGCAGTTGCCACGGTCGCTGGACGATCTGACGGCGGCCTCCATCAATAACGATTACGCCGAACAGGCGGGGCTGGTGCCGGCGCGCGATGCGATCGGGCGCGAGGCCGCTGACGGGCCCTACGCCAATCTCATTGCCGTGCGGACGAAAGACCGCGACCAGCCCTGGGTGAAGCAGCTGGTGGCCGCGTACCAATCCCCCGAAGTGCGCGCCTATATCGAGAAGGAATTCAAGGGTTCCCTCATCCCCGCTTTCTAACGCGCGACTTTCGGCGAATCATCATGAGCATCATCACGTTGGCGGGCAGCCCGTCACAACGTTCCCGTTCTTCCGCGTTGCTGCGCCATGCCGCCCATCTGCTGCGTTCGCGCGGACTCGGGGTGGTGGAATTGGGCTTGCGCGACATACCGGCCGAAGAATTGATCGAAGGCTATTACTCAGGCGCCGCGGCCGGCGCGTTGCGGGCGCGCGTGTCGACCGCGGATGCCGTGTTGATCTCGACCCCGGTCTACAAGGCGTCGTTCTCCGGCGGGCTGAAGGCCGTGCTGGATTTGTTGGATGAAAAGGCGCTGGCGGGGAAGGTCGTGCTGCCTATCGCCACGGGCGGCAGCCCGGCGCATCTGCTGGCGTTGGAATACGGCTTGAAACCGGTGCTGTCGGCCTTGGGCGCGCGCCACATCCTGGCCGGCGTCTACGCCACCGACAAACAGGTCCAAGTCGAAGACGACGGCCGTATCCATATCGACGACGACGTCCGCGAGCGGCTGGAAGACTCCGTTGACCGGCTGGCCGAGCTGGTCTTGCCGCGCGGCGCCGTCGCCCATGAAGCCTATGACCTGGGACGCCTCGCGCTTGCGGGCGGCTTCAGCGTCTGACCCGGAGTTATGCAATGGACGTTTTCTGGTTCATCCCCACGCACGGCGATTCGCGCTACCTGGGCACCAGCCAGGGCGCGCGCGCCGCAAGCTACGACTATTTCCGGCAGGTGGCCGTTGCCGCCGACACGCTGGGCTACGACGGCGTACTGCTGCCCACCGGCCGGTCCTGCGAGGACGCATGGGTCGTGGCATCCAGCCTGATTGGCGCCACCCGCAAGCTGAAGTTCCTGGTGGCGATCCGTCCGGGTGTCAGTTCGCCGCAGTTCTCGGCGCGCATGGCCGCCACGTTCGACCGCCTGTCCGAGGGGCGGTTATTGGTCAATGTGGTGACGGGCGGCGATCCGGGCGAACTGGAAGGCGACGGCGTCTTCGTCAGCCATGACGAACGCTACGCCATCACGGCCGACTACCTGAACATCTGGCGCGGCATCCTGGAACGCAGCCACGACGCGGAAGGCTACAGTTTCCAGGGCGAACAACTTGTCTCCAAGGGCGGGAAGGTCATCTATCCGCCCGTGCAGAAGCCGTATCCGCCGCTGTACTTTGGCGGTTCGTCCGAGGCCGCCCATGAATTGGCCGCCGAACAGCTTGACGT
The DNA here is from genome assembly GCF_049060505.1 of Achromobacter marplatensis. Taxonomy (GTDB): domain Bacteria; phylum Pseudomonadota; class Gammaproteobacteria; order Burkholderiales; family Burkholderiaceae_B; genus Achromobacter; species Achromobacter marplatensis_A. The sequence continues at coordinate 183,559 of NZ_JBMGRB010000007.1, read as the reverse complement.
GTACCTCACGTGGGGCGAACCGCCCGAGGCAGTGGCCAAGAAAATCGCGGACGTGCGCGAGCGCGCTGCCAAACACGGCAGGACCGTGCGCTTCGGCATCCGCCTGCACGTCATCGTGCGCGAAACGGAGGCGGCCGCGTGGGCCGCCGCCGACGAATTGATCAGTCACCTCAGCGAAGACTCGGTGCGCGCCGCGCAAGCCGCATTCTCCAAGATGGATTCGGAAGGCCAGCGTCGCATGGCTGCCCTGCATGGCGGCAAGCTCAGCGATGATCGGGGCGGCCGCTCGCACCTGGAAATTTCCCCCAATCTGTGGGCCGGCGTGGGCTTGGTGCGCGGCGGCGCGGGCACGGCGCTGGTCGGCGATCCGCAGACGGTGGCCGCGCGCATCCAGGAATACGCCGACCTGGGCATCGACACGTTTATTTTCTCAGGCTATCCGCATTTAGAGGAGTCCTACCGGTTTGCCGAACTGGTGTTTCCGCTGTTGCCCGGCAAGACGCAGCGCCAGGTCGGCAACACCGTGCTGACGGGGCCCTTCGGCGAAGTCATGGCGACCGAATTGGTGCCGAAGGAATCGGCAAGCTGATGTCCGCCTTTGGTCCATCTCGTCGCCGTCGCAAGGCGCTTGCGCCTTGGCTGGCGGCCGCCGCGTTGCTGGTGGCGTGGCAGTTGGCATCGCTGCTGGGGTGGCCGCTGCTTCGGGTCGACCTGCCGGGTGCGGTCGTGGCGCTGCTGCTGGGTGCAGGCCTGGGCGGCTGGCGGGGCGTGCGCGCCGCGGATCCGAAACTGATCGAGATGGGCCGATCGGTCGGGCTGGCCGGCTGGCCGCTGTGGCGCGACGTGTTTCTTCCCGGCGCTTTGCCCGCGTCGCTGTCCGGCGCGCGGCTGGCGCTGGCGCTGTTCTGGACGTGGCGGGGGATGGCCCAGACCGCCATCGTGCGATCCGGCGACGGCGCGGCGACGCTGGCGCCCATTTTTTCCTATGTGCTGTTGGCCTTGGCAGCCGATACGTTGATCCGCATGTTGGCGCGCCGCGCCTTGCCCTGGAATGCCGCCGCGTACTCCTGATGCGCCAAACCCTGACCGGAACCCAGCGATGAACCCGATTTCTCCCCTTCCCGCCGTGCCGCAGACGGTGATCCGCCTGGACGCGGTCAGCAAGTCCTACGCCACGCGCGCCGGCCGCTTCGACGCCGTGCGTGACGTGTCGCTGTCGATCCGCGCGGGTGACACCTTCGGCATCATCGGCAAGAGCGGCGCGGGCAAGTCCACGCTGCTGCGGCTGATCAACCTGCTGGAACGCCCGGATGCGGGCGCGGTGCATGTGGCGGGCACCGAGCTGACGGCGCTGTCCAAGCGGGATTTGCGCGGCGCGCGCCAGCATATCGGCATGATCTTCCAGCAGTTCAATCTGCTGCAGAACCAGACCGTGTTCGAGAACGTGGCGTTTGCACTTCGCGTGCACGGCGGGCGCAGCCGCGAACAGATCGCGCAGCGCGTGCGGCAGTGCCTGGAGATCGTCGGGCTGACGGACAAGACGGCCAGCTACCCCGCCCAGTTGTCGGGCGGCCAGAAGCAGCGTGTGGCCATCGCCCGCGCGCTGGCCAGCGAGCCGGCGGTGCTGCTGTGCGACGAGCCCACGTCCGCGCTTGACCCCGAGACCACGCGGTCCGTGCTTGCCGTGCTACGCGACATCAACAAGCGCCTGGGCGTGACCATCGTCATCGTCACGCACGAACTGGCGGTGGTGCGCGCCCTGTGCCGCCACGTGGCCGTCATGGAAAACGGGCAGGTGCTCGAGCAAGCCGAAATCTCGGGCGCCAATGTGCAGCTGTCGTCCGCGCTGGGCCGCGAACTCATCCGCGAGGCCACCCACCCTTATGAAGAGGTCGCATGATGCTGGATACCTTTGTGCAGTTGCTGCCCGAGCTGGGCGTGGCGGTCGGCCAGACCTTCCTGATGCTGGCGATCGCGCTGGCGGCGTCCATCTTGCTGGGCGGGCCGCTTGGGGTGCTGGTGTTCCTGACGGGGCCCGGCCAATCGCTGGACCGCCCGGTGCTGCACCGAGTGCTCAGCTGGACCGTGAATACCGTGCGCTCGTTCCCGTTCATCATCCTGCTGGTGGCGCTGGTGCCGTTCACGCGGGTGATCGCGGGCACGTCCATCGGACCCGTGGCGGCGGCCGTACCCTTGTCATTCGCGGCGATCCCGTACTTTGCGCGGCTGGTCGAACAGTGCTTGCGCGATGTGCCGCGCGGCGTGATCGAGGCCGCGCATGCCGCCGGCGCGTCGGAGCTGCAAATTGTGCGCCGCGTGCTGTTGGTGGAGGCGCGTTCCGGCCTGGTGCTGGCCCTGACGGTGCTGGCCGTCAGCTTTCTTTCGTATTCGGCGGTGGCCGGGGTGGTGGGCGGCGGCGGCATCGGCGACCTGGCCATCCGGTATGGCTACTACCGTTTCCAGACCGACGTGATGGTGCTGACCGTGGCGCTGCTCGTCGTGCTGGTGCAGATCATCCAGGTCGCCGGCAATACCGTCGCGCGCCGCATCGACAAGCGTTGATTCCAATGAGAACTCCCATGGCATTCCCCCGTTCGTCCCTGATCGCGGCGCTGATCGCCCTGTCCGTGGCCGGCGCCGCGCAAGCTGCGGACCCGGCCAAGAAAGAGATCGTGTTTGGCGCTACCGCCGGCCCCTATAGCGACCAGATCAAGCTGGGCATCAAGCCCATCCTGGAAAAGCAGGGCTACACGGTCAAGATCGTGGAATTCAACGACTACATCCAACCGAACTTCGCGCTGGCGCAAGGCGCGCTGGACGCCAACGCGTTCCAGCACGTGGTCTACCTGAAGAATTTCGCGGCCAAGAACAAGCTGGAACTGTCCGAATTGGTGAAGGTGCCCACCGCGCCCATCGCCATCTATAGCAAGAAATACAAGGGCGTGGACGCGGCGCCCGACGGCGTCAGCGTGGCGGTGCCCAATGATCCGACCAACCAGGCGCGCGCGCTGGTGGTGCTGCAGGACCTGGGCTGGGTGACGCTGCGCGAAGGCTATGACCCCTTGCAGGTCTCTGAAAAAGACGTGGCCGTCAATGTAAAGAAGATCAAGCTGATCCCGCTTGAAGCGGCGCAACTGCCGCGTTCGCTGGACGACACCGACTATTCGTTCGTGAACGGTAACTTCGCCCTGGCGTCCGGCCTCAAGCTGACGGCCGCGCTGGCGTTGGAGAAGACCACGCCCACCTATCAGAACCTGGTGGCGGTGCGCACGGCCGACATCGACAAACCCTTCGTGAAAGACATCGCGGCGGCGTATGCGTCGCGGGAGTTCCTGGCGGTCACCGAGCAATCGTTCGCCGGTTTCGTGAAAACCGATTATCAGCAGAAGCTGGAAGCGGCCCGCTAGGGTCATCCGGCGGGAGTGCAGGGCCATGTTTGTCCACCCGAACGAGTTCGAACTGCTGCAGCACCTGGAGGTGCCGGGGCGGGCGCGGCACGACGAGGCGCCGAACGCGGGGCAGGACGACTGGCGGGCGCTGCGCGTCACCGTGCGCAAGCTGAACAAGCGCCATGGCGCGCGCGATGTGCTCAAGGGATTGGACATTGATATCGCCGCCGGCGAATTCGTGGCGATCGCGGGCCGCAGCGGCGCGGGCAAGAGCACCTTGCTGCGCATCCTGGCGGGGCTGGAGCGCCCCAGCGGCGAGCAGGGCGGACCGCCCGCGCGATCCCCCATCCTGTTCGACGGCTTTCCGCAATGGGTCTCCGACGAACGGGTGCGGCTGCTGTTTCCCGACGCCCGCCTGCTGCCGTGGAAACGTGTCTGGCAAAACGTGGCGCTGGGCCTGCCGGGCGACGCGCGGGCACGGGCCGGCGAGGCCTTGCGGCAAGCGGGGCTGGGCGGGCATGGCGGCGACTGGCCGGCCCGGCTGACCGAGGCCCAGCGCCAGCGGGTGGCCTTGGCGCGTGCGCTGGCGCGCCGGCCGGGCCTGTTGCTGCTGGACGAACCGTCCAGCGGCCTGGATGCCCTGACCCGCATCGAGGCTCAGGCCGCCATCGAGCAAGCGTGGCGGCACGCCGGATTCACCGCCGTGTTGGCCACGTGCGACGTCTACGAGGCGGTGGCGCAGGCCGATCGCATCTTGGTGATCGACGACGGCGTATTGGTGTACGACGAACGGGTCGAACTGGCACGGCCGCGCGCCCGGGGATCCCCCGCCTTCGCGGCGATGGCGGCGCGCGTGTTGCGCGCCGTATTGCAGGAACCCGACCCGCCGGACGCGGACCGGCACTTGGCGCCGGTGGTCCAGCTTCGGCATTTACGGCTGGCGGTATAGCGCCGCGCGGCCAGCATTCACGCAATGGCGCCATGATGGCGCCGCCTTTTCCCTTTCAGGAGCAAGACCATGACTATTCAATCCATCAACGCCCGCAACCAGTTTCGCGGCAAGATCAAGGAAATCATCCTGGGCCCGGTGGTGTCCGAAGTGGATGTGGATACCCCGGCGGGCATCGTCACATCGGTGATCACCACGCGTTCCGTCAAAGAGTTGGACCTGCAGGTCGGCACCGAAGTGCTGGCCTTCGTGAAGGCGACCGAGGTGTCCGTGGCCAAACTGTGAAAACGAATAGATCGGCGCCGGCGCTTTCCTTGTGCCGGCGTTAGGCATATATTGTCAGCGCGATATCCGGCGGTTTCCTCCTGGCTTGTGGCTTCATGCGTTGCTTCACGGAGAACGGTTCATGCGTCGACTGCAAGGGTGGTTCATCGGCTGGTTATGCCTGGGGTTGGCGGTCTGCCTGCCTGCCATGGCGCAGACCAAGCTCGACAATGGGCAGTTGGATCAGTTGATGGCGCCGGTGGCGCTATACCCTGATGCCTTGCTGTCGCAAATCCTCATGGGGGCGACCTACCCCGATGACATCGCCGCCGCGGCGAAGTGGTCGGCCGCGCACACGTCGGAATCCGGCGATCAGGCCGTGAAGGCGGTCGAAGGCGAAGCCTGGGACCCCAGCGTCAAATCGCTGGTCGCGTTTCCATCCGTCATGGACATGATGGGTCGTCAGCCTGACTGGGTGAAATCGGTGGGCGATGCCTTTTTGGCGCAACCCGACGGCGTGATGGATTCTGTCCAGCGGCTGCGCGTGCAGGCGGAAAAGGCGGGCAACCTGAAGAGCACGCCGCAGCAGAAGGTCACCTCAAGCACCACCAACGACAAAACCGTGGTCGTGATCGAGCCGGCCGACCCGCAAGTCGTCTACGTGCCCAGTTACAACCCCACGGTGGTCTACGGGGCCTGGGCGTACCCCTCGTACCCCCCTTATTACTACCCGCCGCCGCCGGGTTCGGTCTTCGCGACTTCGCTGGTGGCCGGCATCGGTTTTGGCCTGGGCGTGGCCGCCGTCGATTCGATGTGGGGCGGATTCAACTGGGGACATAACGACGTCGATATCAACGTCAACCGGTACAACAACGTCAACGTCAATCAACGAATCGACAACGCCCGGAACAATAACGTGTCCTGGCAACACAATCCGGCCAACCGCGGCAACACGCCTTATGCGGATCAGGCCAATCGCCAGCGCTTCGACAGCCAGCGCCAGGCAGGCCTGCAGAATCGGCAGGCGGGGCAACAACGCGCGGGCCAAGGCGGCAGGGCGTCCGTGGGCGCCGCTGCACCGAATTCCCGCGATGCGGCGCGCGACCGCGCGGCGCAATCCTTCCAGGGGCGCACCGGGCAGCCGATTGCGGGCCATGCCGAACCGGGCGCCGGGCGCGGACAAGGCGCGGCCGGACGGGGTGGCGACGGCGCGGGTGGCCGGGCTCAGGGCGCGGGACAAGGCGCGCGTGACCATGCCCAGGGCGCAGGCGCGGGACAGGGCGCACGTGATCGGGCGCAGGGCGGGCAGACACAGCATGCCTCCGGCGCATCCACGCATGATCGCCAGGCGGCGGCGCAACGCCAGCGCGCAGATGAATCCGCGGCGCGTGACCGGGCGCGGGCGTCCAACAGCAGCAGCGCGCTGCACGACGCCGGCAACGGTGACCGCATGCGTCAGCAAAGCCACCGCAGCGACATGAACCGGGGCGGCGGCGGCGGCGGCTTCCAGCGAGGCGGCGGCGGGGGCGGCGGGCATCATATGGGCGGCGGTGGCGGCGGCGGTCATTTCGGCGGCCGGAGGTAAGCACCATGGACAAGGGAGCTTTCATGACGAATGCCTGGGTTCGTGCCCGCGTGCTGGGCGCCGCGACATTGCTGGCGTTGGGGCTGGCGGCACCGGCCGCGGCGCAAAGCGTGTATCCGACCTCGCAGGCAGCGGCGGATGCCTTTGCCGACGCGCTGGCCACCAGTGACCCGGTCGCCATTGCGAAGGTGTTGGGGCCTGATCACAAGCAGATCGTGCCGGGCGGCGTGGCGCAGGACGATATCTACCGTTTCCTGGCCGCGTGGGCGAAAAAGCACGAGATCGTCGCGGACGGCGGCCGCTCGTGGCTGGCCGTCGGCGATTCCGGATGGACCATGCCAGTGCCCATCGTGCAAACAGGCAAGGGCTGGCGGTTCGACCCGGCGGCGGGCAAGGCCGAAATCCAGCGCCGTGCCATTGGCCGCAACGAACTGACTGCCATCGAAACCCTGCAGCAGCTGCAGGCGGCGCAGACCCGCTATCAACAAGGCGTGGGGCAGGGCCGCTATGCGACCCGCCTGGTCAGCCGCCCCGGCACGATGGACGGCTTGTACTGGCCCGAGGTGCCGGGCGCGCCGCCGCAGGCCTTTGGGCCGGACGCGTTGGTGATGGGGCCTGAAGTGCCGGTGGAGGACGCCTATGCCGGCTACCGCTACAAGGTGCTGCCGGGTGGGCAAGACACGGCGTATCGCATCGTGGCGTGGCCGGCGCGCTACGGCAAGACCGGCATCGGCACCTTTGTCATCGGTCCGCAAGGCGGCGTGCGCGAAGCCGATCTGGGCCCCTCGTCGGCGGCCCGCGCGGCAGCCTTGCGCGAACGCGATATCGCGTCCGACGCCTGGGCCGACGCTGATGCGCAACCCGTTGGCGCCAAATGACTTTTCAGTGAATTCAGAGGGTTTTCAGGCGGGGGTTGTTGCGGGGTCGCAACAGGCGTGTACGTTTGTCGCCAAACCCCCGGCTGATGCCCTTTTGAAAGGTGGCTGTGCCTAAAATGGCGGGCATTGGGATCGGTGCCCGATCCTTACTTGCCGGACCTTGAAATTGAACCCCTTGCATTTTGTCCGCTACGCCCTGGCCGGCGTAGGGATGGCGCTTAGCGCAGCGGCGGCATCCGCCCCGATTTTCGTCCTGAACTCCCTGGACGCCAATGTCAGCATCGTCGATCCGGTTTCCTACAAGGAACTGCGGCGCGTGCCCACCGGCAAGGAACCGCACCACCTGTATCTGACCCCGGACGAAAAGTCGCTGATGGTGGCCAACGCCACGGGCGATTCCATCACGCTGATGGATCCCAAGACCGGTGAAGTACAGCGCACCCTGACCGGCATCGTCGACCCCTACCAGCTGCAATTCTCGCCGGACATGAAGTGGTTCGTCACGGCGGCCAACCGCCTGGACCATATCGACATCTACGCCTGGAAGCCGCTGGAAAAGGGGTTTGACCTGACGCTGGTCAAACGCATCCCGGCAGGCAAGACGCCCAGCCACATCATGATCGACAAGGCGAGCACGACGGCGTATGTGACCCTGCAGGACAGCGACCAACTGATCGCCATCGACCTCGCCACGCAAACGCCCAAGTGGACGGTGTCCGTGGGCAAGACGCCCGCCGACGTGTTCCTGACGCCTGACCAGAAGACGCTGCTGGTGGCGCTGACCGGCGACGCCTTCGTCGAAGCCTACGACGTCAGCAATGGCCCGGCCAAACTGGTCAAGCGCATCCCGACGGCCGCCGGCGCGCACGCCTTCCGCGCGCAGGGCGACAAGCGCCATCTGTTCGTCAGTAACCGCACCGCCAACTCCATCAGCCGCATCGACATGCAGACGCTGGCCGTCACCGACACCTTCGCGGTGCCTGGCGGCCCCGACTGCATGGACGTCCTGGCCGACGGCAAGACGCTGCTGGTTACGTCGCGCTGGGCGCGCAAGCTGACCGTGGTGGACCTGGAACAGAAGAAGGTCGTCAATCAGGTCACGGTGGGCAAGTCGCCGCACGGCGTCTGGACGCTGAACCATGCGCCAACCCGATAGGTGTAAGGGCCCCCACGCCACGCCCGCTGCCGCGGGCTTGCTGCCCCCCGAGGGGGCTTTTTCACCTTGGGGCGGCCCTGCGGTGAAAAGCCTTCTTGCCGCCGTCCTGGCGTTTGCCGTCCCGATGGTGCATGCGGCTGCGCCGACGACGTGCGACAAGCCGGTCTACCTGACCTTCGACACCGGCCACATGGGCGTGGCGCCGCTGATTGCCGATGTGCTTAACCGCCATCACGTCAAGGTCACCTTCTTCCTGGCCAATGAACGCACGAAGACCGACGGCGCCAGCCTGGACGACGTCTGGGCGCCGTGGTGGAAGGCGCGCGCGGCGGAAGGCCATGCCTTTGGCTCGCACACCTACGACCATGTCTACTGGCGGGGCGACCTGCCGGGCGGCAAGTTCCGCGTGAAGCCCAGCGCCGGCCCCGACACGGGCAATACCGCCGAATGGACGGCCGAGCAGTACTGCGCCGAGATCAAACGGTCCGCCACCCGATTCCACCAGATGACGGGCCAGAACATGCTGCCGCTGTACCGCGCGCCGGGCGGCAAGACCTCGCCCGCGTTGCTGAAGGCGGCCAAGGCCTGTGGCTTCGAGCACGTGGGCTGGGCCCCTGCCGGTTTCCTGGGCGATGAACTGCCCAGCGACAAATTCCCCAATGCCCGCCTGCTGGACCAGGCGCTGCGCACCATCAAGCCCGGCGACATCCTGCTGGCGCACTTGGGCATCTGGTCGCGCCAGGATCCCTGGGCCCCCGCCGTGCTTGAGCCCCTGATTGTGGGCCTGCAGCAGAAGGGCTATTGTTTCGCCACCTTGAATACGCATCCCGCCTACCGCGATTGGATCGCTACGCATCATTGATCATGGATACCCTCAGTCAATTGTTCGGGGAATGCCAGCAATGGCTTTTCGAGACCCTGATCCAGCCTGCGCTGTTTCACCTGGGGATGAGCAACCTTATCGAAGACGGCTACGACGCCACCATGTGGCTGCTGGTGGGCCTGGTGCAGGTCGCCGTGCTGGTGCTGGTGTTCGGGCCCTTGCAGCGCCTGCGGCCGGTTGAAGCGGTTACCGACCGCCGCCAGATCGGCATTGACGTGCTGTACACGTTGATCCACCGCCTGGGCGTATTCCGCCTGGCGTTGTTCTTCACGATCGACCCGTTCTGGGACAGCGTCTTCGGACAACTGCACATCTGGGGGTTCGCGCCGTTCCAGCTGGACCAGTATTGGCCGGGCGTGACCGACAAGGCCTGGGTCAGCCTGATCATCTACCTGCTGCTGTTCGACGCGGTCGACTACGTCTACCACCGGGCCCAGCACCGTTTCAGCTGGCTCTGGGCGCTGCACGCGGTGCATCACAGCCAGCGCCAGATGACCATCTGGAGCGACGACCGCAATCACCTGCTGGACGACATGCTGCGCGACGTGCTGGTCGTGTTCGTGTCGCAGCTGGTGGGCGTGCCGCCCGCGCAGTTCGTGGTCGTGGTGGCGATCACCCAGCTGGCGCAGAGTTTTTCGCACGCCAACCTGCGCATGCACTTCGGCGCGCTGGGCGAGCGCCTGCTGGTCAGCCCGCGCTTTCACCGCCATCATCATTCCATCGCCTACGACGCATCGTCGCCGGGGCCGGTGGGCGGCTACAACTTCGCCGCGCTGTTCCCGATCTGGGACGTGCTGTTCCGCACCGCCCGCTTCGGCGTGGGCTACGGCCCCACGGGCATCCACGACCAGCAGGCGGAATTGGGCGGCCGCGACTACGGCCGCAGCTTCTGGTCGCAGCAATGGCTGGGGTTGAAACGCATGGTGGGCCGCGACCGCGAACCCGCCTCCGCGCCGCCCAGCCCCCCGGGCGCCGCGGAACGCGCCTGACGGCGTCAGCCCCGCCCTGGCGCATGCAAGAAAAAACCGAGCCTGCGGGGCTCGGTTTTTTTTGTCTGGCGCGGCGTGCTCAGGCAGCCGGCGTGTCGTGCGTGGTTTCGCGCTTGATCTCGTCGTGGCGGCGTTCCATTTCCTGGCGCAGTTCGCGGCGCAGGCGCGCGGCCTCGAAGCGCTGTTTCTCTTCCAGGTTGCGCGGCGCAAGCGGCGGCACGGCGGTCGGCGCGCCTTGGTCGTCCACGGCCACCATCGTGAAATAGCAGCTGTTGGTATGGCGCACGAGTTTCTTGCGGATGTCCTCGGTGACGACCTTGATGCCGATCTCCATCGAGGTGCGGCCGGTGTAGTTCACCGCGGCCAGGAAGGTCACCAGTTCACCCACGTGAATGGGTTCGCGGAACACCACCTGATCCACGGACAGGGTCACCACATATTGGCCGGCGTACCGGCTGGCACAGGCATAAGCCACCTGATCCAGGTACTTGAGGATGGTTCCGCCGTGCACGTTTCCTGAAAAATTCGCCATATCCGGCGTCATCAGGATGGTCATCGACAATTGGTGGCTAAAGGCGTCGTCCATGGCGGGCGCTCATCATTCATGAATAAAACGCCTATGGTAGCGGCAGGCGCCTGTCATGGCGCCGTCATTCCTGCGCCGTCTAGGGTTTCTTGGCGGCGGGAGCCGGTGCCGGGGTAGCGGCCTTGGCCGGGGCGGCGGGCATCGCCTCGGCCACCGGTTCCGCCACAGGCGCGGCCTCCGGCTCCGCCAGCGGTGGCGGCGCATCGCGTACCAGTGGGGGCGGCATCCACAACCCGTCCAGCAGCGCGGGGCCGGGCTCATAGACGCGCAGTAGCAGCGTTACCGGCTCCGCGGCCGGGATGGACAGCCAATTGGCCTGATCTTCAGGCGGGGGCGGCGCCTGGCTTACGTGCACATCCAGCGAACCATCGGCGTTGTAGCGCAAGGGCGCGCGGTCACCCAGCGCGTAGCGGTTCAGCATGTTGGCCACCGGCATGCCCTGGCCGTCATAGGCGGCCAGCGACCATAGCGCGCCTGCGGGCGGCAACTGGCCGCTGTCAAAGCGCAGCACGTAGCGGTGCGCGCCATCGATCGGCGCGCCCTGGCTGTCGGCGGCCAGCAGCAGCACCGCCAGATCTTCGGGCAGGCCCGAACCGGGTTGCGCCTGGGCGGCCAGCGCGCGGCGCAGATAGGCGCTGCCGTAAACGCCGACGCTGGCCGTTTCCTGCTGCCAGCCGTTCAGGGCGCGCAGCGTGCCGCCGGCTGCAGCTTCCATGCGTTCGCGGCCTGCCCGCAGGCCACGGCGCATGCCCTGCTTGGCGGGATGCTCCAGGCGGTCGAAGTCGAAAGTCCTGCCGGGTATCAGGCCGACCCGGCGCAGTGGGGCCAGCACGGGCTGGTCGTTGGCGTGCGGCGGATGCTTGCGCAGCAACTCGGCCGCATAGGTGAAGAAGGCGTCGGTGGGCATGGATTCGACTTGCTCGCGCACCGGCACTTTCAGGTCCAGGTTCGGGTCGGACTTCACGCGTTGCGACTGGGCGGGCAGGTTCCACTGAGACAGCGGCGTCAGTGTGAATCCGTCCTGCAAGGTGTTGACGGCGGGGTAGTCCGCGGGTCCGTCGGCCTGGATCAGGGCCTTCGCCCAGACGTAGGCCGTGGGCGCATCGATGCGTGCCATGCCCGACGGCAGCGTGCCAGTCCAGCCCGGCGGCACGATCACGGTATTGCCCTTGGCCGTGCCCGTCGTGCGCTTGCCCAGCGTGGCGAACACGTCCGTCCACATGTCCAGCAGCGTCAGCGTGTACAGCCGCCCCTGGGTGTCCGGCACTGACAGCACCACGGGGCCGGCCGTCAGGTCCAGCCAGCCGGTGCTGCGCAGCATGTCGGGGTTGGCCCACGGCGTGGCCGCGCCCGGCTGGGGCAGGGCGCGGACATGCAGGAAGGTGTTGGACGGCGCGCCTTGGGCGCCCTGCGACGGATGCGTGAACTGGCGCCGGGTCAGGTCCATCGTGACCAGGGGATAGAAATACAGATAGCCGTCCATGGCCGCTTGATGGGCGGCTTCGGTGGCGGCCGCGGCCGGCGACAAGGCAGCCCGGGCGGGGGCGGCGGCGGCAGGGGCGGCGGTAGCAGGGGCGGCGGCCCCGGCCAGCGCGGCAAGGGACAGGGCCAAGGGGGCAAAGCGGCGCATCGGCGCTCCAGCGAATCAGGCGGTAAAGATGGAAAAGCGATGGAAAAGCGATGGAAAAGCGGCCGATCCAGCCACGGCCGCCGGCAATGGTAGCAGCCACCAGACCATCCAAAATCTGCGAACAACTCCCATTTCGCCGCCAAATCCCGGCTGAAAGCGGGGACTACCCATGGCACGGCGATGCGGCTTCGGAATATACTTGTTGAAATATCCTTGGAAGTTGTAGGGCTTTTTCCTTCGGGCGAGCCTCCGGCTTTCGTCATTCACCAGGAGAGGAGTGCTTCATGGTCAACATGAATCGCCGCCAGTTCTTCAAGGTGACAGGTGCAACCCTGGCAGGCTCCAGCCTGGCATTGCTCGGGGTTGCTCCCGGCACAGCCATGGCTGAGGTGCGCCAGTACAAACTTGCGCGCATGACCGAAACGCGCAACACCTGTCCCTACTGTTCGGTCGCCTGCGGTTTGCTGATGTACGGTCTGGGCGATGGGTCCAAGAACGCGCGCGCCAGCATCATGCACATCGAAGGCGACCCCGATCACCCCGTCAACCGCGGCACACTCTGTCCGAAGGGCGCTGCCCTGATCGACTTCATCCACAGCCCCAATCGCCTGAAGTACCCGGAATACCGGGCGCCCGGGTCGGATAAATGGGTGCGGATGTCGTGGGACGACGCGCTGACCCGCATCACCAAGCTCATGAAAGCCGACCGCGACGCGAACTTCGTCGAGAAGACCGCGGACGGCAAAACGGTAAACCGGTGGTTGACCACCGGCATGCTGGCCGCCTCGGCAAGCAGCAACGAGGTTGGCTACATCACGCACAAAACCGTGCGCAGCATGGGATTACTGGCGTTCGACAATCAAGCCCGTGTCTGACATGGCCCGACGGTGGCAGGTCTTGCCCCGACGTTTGGCCGTGGAGCGATGACGAACCATTGGGTCGACATCAAGAACGCGGACGTAGTGCTTATCATGGGCGGCAATGCCGCCGAGGCCCACCCGTGCGGGTTCAAGTGGGTCACGGAAGCGAAAGCCCATAACAAGGCGAAGCTGATCGTCGTGGATCCGCGCTTCACGCGCTCGGCATCCGTGGCGGACTTCTACGCGCCCATACGCACCGGCACCGACATCATCTTCCTGGGTGGCGTCATCAAGTACCTGTTGGATCACGACAAGATCCAGCACGAGTACGTGCGCAATTACACCGACTTTTCTTTCATCGTCCGTGAAGACTTCACGTTCGAGGAAGGCTTGTATTCCGGCTACAACGCCGACAAGCGTTCCTACGACAAGGCCAGCTGGGACTACGAGCGCGGCGAAGACGGCTTCGTCAAGACGGATCCGACGCTTGCGCATCCGCGCACCGTCTACCAACTGATGAAGAAGCACTATTCGCGCTACACCGAAGACATGGTCGAGCGCGTGTGCGGCACGCCCAAGGACAAGTTCCTGAAGGTGTGCGAAATGCTGGCATCCACCGCCAGCCCCAACCGCGCCGGAACCATCTTGTACGCGCTGGGCTGGACGCAGCACTCCATCGGTTCGCAGATCATCCGCACCGGGGCGATGGTGCAGCTGCTGCTGGGCAACATCGGCATCGCCGGCGGCGGCATGAACGCGCTGCGCGGGCACTCGAACATCCAGGGCCTGACCGACCTGGGCCTGATGTCGAACCTGCTGCCGGGCTACATGACCCTGCCCAACGAGCCCGAACAGGACTACGGCAAGTACATCGAAGCGCGCACGCAGAAGCCGCTGCGCCCCAACCAGCTCAGCTACTGGCAGAACTACAACAAGTTCCACGTCAGCCTGATGAAGGCCTGGTGGGGGGCTGCCGCCACGGCGGAAAACAATTGGGCGTTCGACTACCTGCCCAAGCTGGACAAGCTCTACGACATGCTTCAAGTCTACGAGCTCATGGTCCAGGGCAAGATGAACGGCTACATTGCGCAGGGCTTCAACCCGCTTGCCGCCGCGCCCAACAAGGCCAAGCTGAACGACGGGTTCGCCAAGCTGAAGTTCCTGGTCATCATGGACCCGCTGGTCACCGAGACCTCTGAGTTCTGGCGCAACGCGGGCGAAGCCAACGATGTGGATCCCACCAAGATCCAGACCGAAGTCTTCCGCCTGCCCACCACCTGCTTTGCCGAAGAAGACGGCGCGCTGGTCAATTCCGGCCGCTGGCTGCAATGGCACTGGAAGGGCGCCGAGCCCCCGGGCGAAGCCAAGAGCGACATCGAGATCATGGCGCTGATCTTCACGCGCCTGCGCAAGATGTACCAGGAAGAAGGCGGCAAGTATCCCGACCCCATCGTCAACCTGTCCTGGCCTTACTCCAATCCGCAGAACCCCACCGCGGAAGAGCTGGCCAAGGAATACTCGGGCCGCGCGCTGGTGGACTTGGTCGACCCGAAGGACCCCGCCAAGGTCACCCGCAAGGGCGGCGAGCAACTGGCCGGATTCGCCGAGCTGCGCGACGACGGCTCCACGGCCAGCGGCTGCTGGATCTTCGCTGGCGCCTGGGGGCCGGGCGGCAACCTGATGGCGCGCCGCGACAACAGCGACCCGACCGGCATCGGCCAGACCCTGAACTGGGCCTGGGCGTGGCCGGCCAACCGCCGCATTCTGTACAACCGTGCGTCGTGCGACGTGGCCGGCAAGCCGTTCGATCCCCGCCGCAAGCTGATCTCCTGGACCGGCAAGATCTGGGCGGGCGCCGACATCCCCGACTTCAAGGGCGACGAGAACCCCGACGGCGGCATGGGCCCGTTCATCATGAACCCGGAAGGCGTGGCGCGCTTCTTCGCGCGGGCGGGCATGGCCGAAGGGCCGTTCCCCGAGCACTACGAACCTTTCGAGACGCCGCTGGGCTACAACCCGCTGTATCCGAAGGCCAAGGGCGTTACCAGCAATCCGGCCGCGCGCGTCTTCAAGGACGACCTGGCCGCGATGGGCACGGTGGACAAGTTCCCGTATGTAGCCACCACCTACCGCCTGACCGAGCACTTCCACTACTGGACCAAAAACGTCCGCATCAACGCGATCCTCCAGCCGGAGCAGTTCGTCGAGATCGGCGACGCGCTGGCCAAGGAACTCGGCATCGCCAACGGGACGCGGGTGAAGGTGTCGTCCAACCGCGGCTACATCAAGGCGGTGGCGCTGGTCACCAAGCGCTTGCGGGCGCTGACCATCGAGGGCAAGACCGTGCACCACGTGGGCATCCCCATCCACTGGGGCTTCGTGGGCCTGGCCAAACCCGGCTTCCTTACCAACACCCTGACGCCGTTCGTGGGCGACGGCAATTCCCAGACACCGGAATTCAAGTCGTTCCTGGTCAAGGTCGAGAAGGCTTAGGAGAACCGACATGTCCATGCAATCCCTAGACATCAAGCGGCGCTCCGCCACGACCACGCCGCCGCCGGGCATCCGTGAACCCGTCACGGGTTCGGTCGCCAAGCTGATCGACGTCTCCAAGTGCATCGGGTGCAAGGCTTGCCAAAGCGCCTGTATGGAATGGAACGACCTGCGCGACGAGATCGGCACCAACGTGGGCGTCTACGACAACCCGGCCGACCTGACCGAGCATTCCTGGACCGTCATGCGCTTCTCGGAATACGAGAACCCCGCTGGCGACCTGGAATGGCTGATCCGCAAGGACGGCTGCATGCACTGCGAGGACCCCGGCTGCCTGAAGGCCTGTCCCTCGCCGGGCGCCATCATCCAGTACACCAACGGCATCGTGGATTTCCACGAGGAAAACTGTATCGGCTGTGGCTACTGCATCACCGGCTGTCCGTTCAACGTGCCGCGCATCTCCAAGAAGGACCACAAAGCGTACAAGTGCACCTTGTGTTCCGACCGCGTGGCCGTCGGCCAGGAGCCAGCCTGCGTGAAGGCCTGTCCCACCGGGGCCATCGTGTTCGGCACCAAGGAAGACATGAAGCAGCACGCCGAAGAGCGGATCGTGGACCTGAAATCCCGCGGTTTCGATCAGGCTGGCCTGTATGACCCGCAGGGCGTGGGCGGCACCCATGTCATGTATGTGCTGCATCACGCCGATCAGCCCGGGCTGTATCACGGGCTGCCCAAGGACCCGCATATCAGCCCCATGGTGTCGTTGTGGAAGGGGCTGGCCAAACCCTTGGGCGTGGCTGCGATGGCCCTGACCGCGCTGGCAGGTTTCTTCCACTACGCCCGCGTCGGACGCAACGAGGTCTCGGAAGAAGACGAACGCCGTGCCGAAGAGGAGGTGCGCCATGACTGAAGATCGCCATTACCGCCGGATCAAGCGCTATTCGCCGGGCGAGCGCACCAACCACTGGATCATCGCGTTCACGTTCATCCTGTTGGCGCTCTCTGGCCTGGCGCTGTTCCATCCGTCGATGTATTGGTTGACCAACCTGTTCGGCGGCGGGCCCTGGACGCGCATCCTGCATCCTTTCATCGGGCTGGTGATGTTCGTCTGCTTCGTCGTGTTCGCCGGTCACATGTGGCGGCACAACATGATGACGAAGGCCGACCGCCAGTGGTTGAAGCAACTGAACGACGTGGTCGAGAACCGCGAAGAAAAACTGCCCGAAGTCGGCAAGTACAACGCCGGCCAGAAGCTGCTGTTCTATGTGCTGGTGCTGTGCATGCTGGGGCTGTTCGCCAGCGGCATCGTGATCTGGCGCGAATTCTTCGCGTTCTATTTCCCGATCTGGGTCGTGCGGGTCGCCTCCGTGGTGCACGCCGTGACGGCGCTGGTGCTGATCTGCTCGATCATCGTGCACATCTACGCGGCGATCTGGGTCAAGGGATCGTTGACCGCGATGCTGCGCGGTTACGTCAGCGCCGGGTGGGCGTGGAAACATCACCGGGCGTGGTTCCGCGAACAGGTAAAAAAATAAAAGCTGGGGTGCCCCCACGGTGCCCCACGGTGCGCGCACTGCGTGCGCTTCCTGCCCCCCGAGGGGCCTCTCCCTCCTCGGGGCGGCCCGGCGGAGGGAGAGGCCCCTCCACCTGGTTGTCAACGGCTGCTATCCTTCTTTGAAGGCCAGCAGCCGTGTTTGTTTTTCTGGAGACGCAATTGCAGCGAATTCTTCCGCGCGGCGAGATCGAAGCGCTAGACCACAACGTCATTCCCCGTGTCAGCCTGCCCGACCGCGGTTCCGTGTTCGCCACGCGTGCGGCGCGCCTGCGCCAATTGGCGGCGGACAGCCCGGTGGCCGACTATCTGCTGCTGATGGCGCAGTTGGTCGACGCCCAGCACCGCGCCTTGAAGGACTGCGCGGCGCCCGAGGCGTCCGAAGACCGTGTCGCGTTGGCGCAAGCGCACGGCATGCCGCCGTTGCAGGCAGTGGGCTGGCCGCGCGATCCCCTGTGGCGCGGCATCCTGGCGCAGCTGGTGGACGACGTGTCGCGCGGCAAGGACGTGCCGGCCGAAGCCATCGAAGTCTGCGCCGCGTTGCGCCGGGCGGTCGATGAAGACCCGGAGGCGCTGGAAGACCTGGCCGAAGCCGTGCTGTCCGAGCAGGACCAGGGCGTGGATGGTGCCGCGGCTCCGTTCGTGATGGCGGCCTTGCAGGTCTATTGGACCGATCTGGCCAGCCGCTTCGACGACAAGCAGCTGCCGGTGGTCAGCCCGTTCGGCGTCTGTCCCGTGTGCGCCAGCCTGCCAGTGGCCAGCGTGGTGCGCGTGGGCGGTCAGTACGAAGGCTACCGCTACCTGTGCTGCAGCCTGTGCGCCACGCAATGGCACATGGTGCGCGTGAAGTGCACGCATTGCGAAGACGTGGAATCGGTGGCGTATCAGGCCATCGATGGCCGTTCACCCGCGGTCAAGGCCGAAACCTGCGACCACTGCCACACCTACCGCAAGATCTTCTACCAAGACAAAGACTTCAATGTAGAGCCGGTGGCCGATGATCTGGCCAGCCTCATGCTGGACGTGCTGGTGGGCGAGGCCGGCTATTCGCGCGCCAGCGGCAACCCCTTGTTGTGGCATGGCGCCGAGGAATAGCATGGCCGAGCACCCGCCAGAAGGCGGCGTGGCCGCCGTCTCCGACATTCCCCCGCTGGACCGGCTGCTGAACGCCGATGCCCTGCGCGCCGCCTTGGAAACACACGGCCGCACCCAAGTGGTGGCGACGCTGCGGCGCGATCTGGATGCGCAGCGCCAGCGCGCGTTGGCAGGCCAATTGCCGCGTCGCGACCTGGAAGCGTCCGCCGTCGCCGGCCGTGTGTCGGCGGCGCTGGATCGCGCCGCCCAGCCGCGCCTGCGTGCCGTCTACAACCTGACCGGCACCGTGCTGCACACCAACCTGGGCCGGGCGCTATTGCCCGATGAAGCTGTTGCGTCCGTGTTGCGCGCGCTGACCACGCCGGCCAATCTGGAGTTCGACCTGGACACCGGGGGCCGCGGCGACCGCGACGACCTCATCGACGAACTTCTGTGCGAACTGACGGGCGCCGAAGCCGCCACCGTTGTCAACAACAACGCCGCCGCCGTGCTGCTGATGCTGAACGCATTGGCCGACCGGCGCGAGGCCGTTGTGTCGCGCGGTGAACTGGTCGAAATCGGCGGCGCGTTCCGCATCCCCGACATCATGAAACGCGCGGGCGCCAAGCTGGTGGAAGTGGGCACGACCAACCGCACCCACGCCGCCGACTACGAAAACGCCATCGGCCCGCGCACCGCGATGCTGATGAAAGTGCATTGCAGTAACTACGCCGTTACCGGTTTCACCAAGAGCGTCAGCGTGGCCGAGGTGGCGGCGCTGGCGCACGCGAAAGGCCTGCCCGCCACGGTCGACCTGGGCAGCGGTACCCTCGTGGACCTGACCCAGTTCGGCCTGCCCAAGGAAGACACGGTGCGCGAGACGATCGCTGCCGGCGCCGATCTCGTGACCTTCAGCGGCGACAAGCTGCTGGGCGGACCGCAAGCCGGCCTGCTCGTGGGCCGCGCCGACCTGATCCGCAAGATCAAGAAGAATCCGCTGAAGCGCGCCCTGCGCGTCAGCAAGCTGACGCTGGCCGCGCTGGAGCCCGTGCTGGGCTTGTACCGCGCGCCGGAATTCCTGGCCCAACGCCTGACCACGCTGCGCCTGCTGACCCGCCCGCAGCGCGAGATCCAGCCGCAGGCCGAGCGGCTGCGCGGTGTGCTGGCGCATGCGGCGGGCGCCCATTACGCGGTCGAGGCCGTGCCCATGTTCAGCCAGATCGGCAGCGGGGCGCTTCCGGTTGATCAGTTGCCCAGTTGGGGGCTGGCGCTGCGCTACACGGGCAGCGGCCGCCCGGGGCGGCACCTGGACAAGCTCGAGGCGCAACTGCGCCGCCTGCCCACGCCGGTCATCGGCCGCATCGCCGACGACGCCTTGTGGCTGGACCTGCGCTGCCTGGAAGCGCGCGACGAAGCGGCCTTCGCCGCGCAGTTGGCGGAGCCGCTGGCATGATCATCGGCACCGCCGGGCATATCGACCACGGCAAGACCACGCTGGTGCGCGCCCTGACCGGAGTCGACACCGACCGGCTCAAGGAAGAAAAAGCGCGCGGCATCTCCATCGAACTGGGCTACGCCTATACGCCGCTGGCCAACGGCGAAGTGCTGGGGTTTATCGACGTGCCCGGCCACGAAAAGCTGGTGCATACGATGGCGGCCGGGGCCAGCGGCATTGATTTCGGCCTGCTGGTGGTGGCGGCGGACGACGGCGTCATGCCGCAGACGCGCGAGCATCTTGCCATTCTGTCCCTGCTGGGCGTGGCCCAAGGCGCGGTGGCGCTGACCAAGACCGACCGCGCCGACGCCGCGCAGCAGATGGCCGTGCGAGCCGAGATCGCGGAACTTGCCGCTGGCACCTTCCTGGCCGGCGCGCCGGTGTTCGCCGTGCAGGCGTCCCAAGCCGGCGATCCCGGCGCCGCGGAACTGAAATCCTATCTGCATGCGCAGGCCGAAGGCGTGCGCCAGCGCGACGCCGCCGGTCTGTTCCGGCTGGCCGTTGACCGCGTGTTCACCTTGGCGGGCCATGGCACGGTCGTGACCGGCACGGTGCACGCAGGGCAGGCCCGGGCGGGCGACGACACGGCGGATCTACGCCTGATGCCTGCGGGCACGCGGGTGCGCGTGCGCAGCATCCACGCGCAGAACCAACCCAGCGAAACCGGCGCGGCCGGGCAGCGTTGCGCGTTGAACCTGGCGGGCATCGACAAGAGCGCCATCTCGCGCGGGGATTGGATTGCTGACGCACGCTGTTTTCTGCCCTCGCGCCATATCGATGTTGCGCTGACGTTGCTGCCTTCGGCCGATGCGCCCGTGCGCGCCTGGGCGCCGTTGCATGTCCATATCGGCGCCGCGCGCCATGTGGCGCATGCGGTGCCGCTTAGCGCGGAGACGCTGGCGCCGGGGCAATCGGGATGGGTGCAACTGGTGTTCGACGAGCCGGTCTGCGCCATGCCGGGCGACCGCTACATCGTGCGCAATGCGCAAGCCACGCGCACCGTCGGCGGCGGCCGGGTGCTGGACCCGAATGCGCCAGACCGCAAGCGCCGCGCCGCCTCGCGGCTGCAAGGCTTGCAGGCATTGATCGACATGCTGGATGGCGGCGGTTTGCCGCCCGTGCTGGCGCACGCGCCGCTGGGCCTGGACGAAGGCGCGTTGCAGCGCCTGACTGGCAAGCCGGTGCGCGCGATCGACGCGCCGCACGGCGCGCTGTGGATCGAAACGCGCAATGCCCAGGCGCCGCGCACGCTGATCCTTGGCACGCACTGGGATGCCTTGCTTGAACGCGTCGAACAAGCGCTGGCGGCCTTTCATCACAGCGCGCCGGACGAGCCTGGCCCGGACAGCGCGCGCTTGCGCCGGATGGCGATGCCGGTGGGATCGGATGCGTTGTGGACTGCGGTGCTGGACCAGCTGCAACGCGACGGCCGTGTGGCGCGAAATGGTCCGTGGCTGCATTTGCCCGCCCATACGTCCACGCTGGCGGACGCCGAATCGGCGCTGGCCCAGCGCCTGCTGCCGCTGTTGCAGCAAGGCGGGTTCGATCCTCCATGGGTGCGTGACCTGGCCCGTGCGCAGGACGAGCCCGAAGAGCGCGTGCGCCAATTACTGCGCAAGTTGTTGCGGCGTGGCGATGTGGCGCAGGTCGTGAAAGATCTGTTCTATCACCGTGACCAGGTGCGGGCGCTGGCGCGGCTGGCGGCCGACTTGGCGGCACGGCCCCAGGGGCTGAACGCGGCGGTGTTCCGCGACGCAACGGGGCTGGGCCGCAAGCGCGCTATTCAGATCCTGGAGTTCTTCGACCGCGTGGGCTATACGCGGCGCGTGCGCGATACGCACCTGTTGCGGCCGGAAAGCGCGTATGCCGCGATGCAGGCGGACGCAGAGCCGGTATCATAGGCGGTCCGCTGGGGAAGGCATTCGTGCCCGGCGGCACGGCTGGGCTTCAAACCCAGTTGGGGGCGTCAGACGTTCCCAGGTAGGTTCGACTCCTGCTGCCTTCCGCCAATCGCGCCACTTGCGCAGCATTCGCGCCACTTGCGCAGCATCCGCGCCGCCAGCGCAGCATTCGTATTATCTGCGCAGCATCCGCGTCACCACGCTCGTCACGCGGTCCGACCGCCAGTCCAGTTCCCCCAAATGCCAATACCTGATGGACCCGCCGCGGTCCACCAGGTAGTTTGCCGGCAGCCCGATCGCTTCCCACTTTTTTGATGCCGCGCTGTTGCGGTCGTGCAGCACCGTGCCGGCCACCGGCCATTTCGCCAGGAAGGTCGACACCTTGCCCAGCGCCTCGCCGACGTTCACCGCCACCAGGCGCAGGCCTTCTTCGCGGTGCCGCTTGGCCATGGCCGACATCAGCGGGATCTCATCGCGGCAGGGGTCGCACCAGGTGGCCCAGAAACTCACGATCACGACGTTGCCGCGCCAGGCCGAGAGCTTTTGTTCGCGGCCGCTCAGGTCGGGCAGGACGAGCGCGGGCGTGGGCGCGGTCCACGGCGCCCAATCGAGGCCGGTGGCGGCCTTCAGCCCCGAATCGCTGGCGGCCCGGGCCCAGGCGGGCAAGGCAGCCAGCGACAAACCGGATTGCAGCAGACGGCGACGGCTGATCAAGGCGGCTTCCTCAGGGGCAGGTTCAGATGGCGATGGGCCGGGCGCTGAGCTTATAGCTGAAACTGTCGGGGTCCAGGCTGTCCAGGCGGCCGGCGCGGGTTTCGCCGTTGGGGTACATCAGGAACGGCACGGGGTCGTGCGCGGAGCCCGGCAGCACAACATCGTGGCCATGGTTGTAGGCAACCCAGTTCATTTCCCATGCGCCGAACAGCATGACGCGGGCAGCCCGCACTTTGGCGTCGGTCAGCGGCAAGTCGCCCGGCGGTTCCTCCAGCATGACCTTGCGCACGTCGGCGGGGTCGACCGGAATCCAGCCGTACCCGGCCGCATGGAACTCGGCGCGGCAGTGCTGTGCCTTCGTGACGTCGAAGGCTTTGCCCAGGCTCTTGTAGCCCAGTTCGGAATTGGCCACGCGCACGCCATAGGCGTCGCGCGCGGGGATGCCGGCAGCGCGGGCAAGCGCCACGAACAGTGCATTGATGTCGGCGCATTTGCCGTTCAGATCGTTCGCCGTCAGCATGTAGCGCACGTCGCCCACGCCGCAGCCGCGCGTGGAGGCGGTTCTACAGGTGTTCTCCACCACCCATTCGTAAATGGCGCGGGCGCGCGCCACGTCGCCCACGTGACCCCGCGTGATGTGGTCGGCGGTTGTTTTGACGATGCCGTCGGTGGGCAGCAACGCGGTGGGTTTCAGGAATTCCCGTAGCGTGGCGGGGCGTTCAAGCGTGGCGCCCGGGGGCGGCGGCTGGGTGAGATCCACGCGACGGTTGCGGGTCTGGAACCGGCTGGTCACGGTGACGTTGCGCGGCGCCTGTCCGTCCGGCCATTGCACGGCCAGCATCTGAACGTCGTAGCCCGGCGTCCGCATCAACTGTGCAGTGCCGCCGCCGCTGACCTGCCAGGTGCTTTGCGCACCGCGCTGGTAAGGGGTGTCGATGGCATACGGCACCGGTATCCAGATGCGCGTGTGCGCGCCGGGCTCTTTCACGCTGATGTCGGTGGTCAGTTCAAAGCCGCGCCAGCCGGCGCTGACGGGGGCCTGCTGGGCGCGAAGCACCTGCGGCAAGGCGGTTGTGGCGGCGCACAATGCGCCGGAAAGTTGGAGAAAGTGTCGGCGATCCATGAAGCCCTCACGCACGGTGAAGTTTGGCTATCGGTGCGCCCGTGGCCGGGCGGCCGTCCCTTGGGGTGTGCTCCTGCGCGTCCAGCCGAATCATCATAGAGCCAACTTCTGCGGCGGTGCTATCCTTTTTGCATTGACTCATGGAGATTGAAATGACCCAGGATGTTGCCACGGCGGCCGTGCCGCGTTTGACGTCGCTGTCCCACGGGGGCGGCTGTGGCTGCAAGATCGCGCCGGGCGTGCTGTCCGAACTGCTCAAGCGCTTCGGACCCGCCGCCAGTTATCCGAACCTGATGGTGGGCACCGAGACCGCTGACGACGCCGCGGTCTACCGGCTGAACGACGAACAGGCGCTGATCGCCACCACCGATTTCTTCATGCCAATCGTGGACGACCCCTTCGACTTCGGCCGCATCGCGGCGACGAACGCGCTGTCGGACGTATATGCGATGGGCGGCACGCCGATCATGGCGCTGGCCATCGTCGGCATGCCCATCAATGTGCTGCCGCATAGTGTCATCGCGGATATTTTGCGCGGCGGTGAATCGGTCTGCGAGGAAGCGGGTATTCCGGTCGCGGGTGGCCATAGCATCGATTCGGTGGAACCCATCTACGGTCTGGCGGCGATGGGGCTGGTGCATCCCGGCCGTCTCAAGCGCAATGCCGATGCGCGGGCGGGGGATGTGCTGATCCTGGGCAAGGCGCTGGGCGTGGGCATCTTGTCGGCCGCGCTGAAAAAGAACCGCCTGGACGACGCCGGCTATCGCGTCATGATCGACACAACGACGCGCCTTAACCGTCCCGGCCCGGCGCTGGCCGCGCTGGACGGCGTGCATGCCATCACGGACGTGACGGGTTTTGGCCTGCTGGGCCACGCGCTGGAGATGGCGCGCGGCGCGAAGCTGACGGCGCGGCTGCGCCTGGATGCCCTGCCTTGGCTGCCGGGCGTGCAAGCGTTTGCGTCGGAAGGCGTGATCACCGGCGCGTCGGGCCGCAACTGGGCGTCCTATGGCGGATCCGTGCAGTTGGGCGACGCGGTGACCGACACGCAGCGTGCGTTGCTGACTGACCCGCAGACGTCCGGCGGCTTGCTGGTGGCATGCGCGCCGGAGGCGGCCGCCGCGGTGTTGGACCTGTTCCGCAGCCAAGGTTTCGAACAAGCCGCCGTGGTGGGCGAAATGACCGCCGGCGACGCGCAGGTGCGGGTGGAATAGGCAAGCGGAAAAGGCCGTCCAGCCGCGGCATGCCCGGCGGCCGGCCTTAACCGGTCGTCGCCGCCGGCGACAGTTCCCGCGCGGTCATGGCGGCTTGTTCCGTCAGCCACCGCGCCACCACGTCGGCGTCTGGCGTGCTGCGCCGCGTGTTGCGCACCAGCCAGTAGGCAAGGTCCGTGGCACGGGCGGCCTGCCCGCCCACCGCTTCCAGCCGGCCATCCGCCAGCATCGGCGCGATCAACGCCAGCCGGCCCAGCGCGACGCCGTGGCCCGCCAGCGCGGCCAGCACGATCTGGTCGTACTGGTTAAAGCGCAGCATGCCCTTGCCACGTACCCGCCCCAGTCCACGCGCGTTCAACCATTCCGACCACTGTAGCCAGGGGCGTGTAGGATCATCGAATTCCAGCAAGACGTGGCGTTGCAATTCGCTCGCGTCCAATTCGCGGGCATGGAGCGACGGGTGCGCGACCGGCACCACGGATTCCCCGAACAGCCAGGCCGCGCCGTCGGGCACCATGTCGCGCGGGCTGTAGCGGATGGCGATGTCCACGCTTTCACGGTCGATATCGATCAAGCGGTTGTCGGCCGCCACCCGCACGTCGATGTGCGGATGCGCCGCCTGGAATTCTCCCAGCCGGGGCAACAGCCACAGCGACGCCACGCCGATGGTGGTGGTCACCGTGATGGGGGTGCGCCGTTCGGGCGCGCGCAATTGTTCGGTCAGGTCGCCCAGTTGGCTGAGCCACACGTCCGCCATGCGGAACAGCTGCGCGCCTTCGGATGTGAAGGACACGCTACGGAATCCACGCACCAGCAGCGGCACGCCCAAGTGCGCTTCCAACGCCCGGATCTGACGGCTGACGGCCGATTGCGTCACATGCAGATCCTGCGCGGCAAGCGTGATGCTCATGCGGCGGCCCACGGCGACAAACCCGCGGACCAGGTCAAGCGGGGGAAGTTTGGCCAGGGGATATGGCATTCGTATAACTCATGCGTATCGGACGGAAATGTCGCTTGAGCAATAGTACGTCGGCGGGTTCAATGACAGACATGCGACAGGCATCCGGGACATCGATCCCGGGCCTTGCGCGATGGTTGTCGTTGCGGCCCCGAGAAAGCGCAGGTCGCGCTACTTTCCTAGCCATGCTGCCCACCCGGAGGTTCTTTGATGACCGCGCCCTTGCCTGATTCGCCCCGCATGCAGATGTGGTTCGATTTCGCCAGCCCCTACAGCTACCTGGCGATCGAGCGTCTCGACGCCTTGGCGCGCACGGCTGGCGTGCAGGTCGACCTGCGCCCCTTTCTGCTGGGCCCGATCTTCCAGGCGCAGGGGTGGAACGACACGCCGTTCCGGCTGTTTCCGGGCAAGGGCGCCTACATGATGCGCGACATCGCCCGCCTGGCCGACAAGTACGGCGTGGTCTACCACCGGCCGCGCCTTTTCCCGCGCATGAGCGTGCTGCCTGCCCGGATCGGGCTGCTGGGCCAGGACGAACCCTGGGGGCGCGATTTCTGCCTGGCCGTGTTCCGCGCCAATTTCCAACACGATCTGGACATTCAGGCCGAAGACGTCGTGCATGACCTGTTGACCGGCCTGTCTTTGGACGCGGATGCCTTGATCGCCCGCGCCAAATCCGAAGCCGCCAAGGAAGCGCTGCGGCGGCAGGTGGACCGCGCGCGCGATCTGGGCGTGTTCGGCGCGCCCACGTTCTTCGTGGGCGATGAAATGTTCTGGGGCAATGACCGCCTTGAAGACGCCCTGGAGTGGGCTCAACGATGAAAAACGCAAGCAATGCCTATCGCGGCGCGCCCATGCCGGGCGGCCGTTCGTTCACGCAATTCCGCGCCGCCCGCATCCGCCGCGTGTCGTTCCAATGGAAGCAGGCCGGGCAGGCACAAGGCCCGGCCGGCCAGGGGCGGGACAAGGGCGGGTCGTTCACCCCTTCGTGACCGGCGCGACCCGCGCCCATTCGTCGTCTGAATACAGGCGAGAGCGCAGCAGAAAGCGCTTGCCTTCCGCGCTGTCCAGCGAAAAGGCGCCGCCGCGTCCCGGCACGGCGTCGATGATCAGCTGCGTGTGCTCCCAATACGCAAACTGGTCTTCGCCCATGTAGAACGGGCAACCTTCCAGGTCGCCCAGCAGCACGTCCGAGCCGCCCACCATGAACTCGCCCAGCGCGTAGCACATGGGCGAACTGCCATCACAGCATCCGCCCGACTGGTGGAACATCAGCGGGCCATGCTTGGCCCGCAACGTATCGATCAATTGGCGCGCCTCGTCGGTCGCGACCACGCGCGGCGTGTGTTCTGCCATGGCGTCATTCCTGTCCGCAGCGCCGGGCGCGCCCGGCCCGAAGGCCGATGCGCCCGGCTGCCAGTTGGCGATCAGAAGAAACCCAGCTTCTTCGGCGAATAGCTCACCAGCAGGTTCTTCGTCTGCTGATAATGGTTGAGCATCATCTTGTGATTCTCGCGCCCGATGCCCGACTGCTTATAGCCGCCGAACGCCGCGTGCGCGGGATAGGCGTGATAGCAGTTGGTCCACACGCGGCCGGCCTTGATGGCGCGGCCCATCCGATAGCACGTGTTCGCGTCGCGCGACCACACACCGGCGCCCAGGCCATAGAGCGTGTCGTTGGCCAGCGCCAGCGCGTCGTCGGCGTCCTTGAACGTGGTCACCGCGACGACCGGCCCGAAGATCTCTTCCTGGAACACGCGCATCTTGTTGTGGCCCTTGAAGACCGTGGGCTGCACGTAATAGCCGCCTTCCAGCGCGCCCTGCATCTGCGCGCGCGAGCCGCCAGCCAGCACATCGGCGCCTTCCTGCTTGCCGATGTCCAGGTACGACAGGATCTTCTCCAATTGTTCGGTGGAGGCCTGCGCGCCCAGCATCGTGTCGCCGTCCAGCGGGTTGCCCTGCTTGATCTCGGCCACGCGCTTCAATGCGCGCTCCATGAACTTGTCGTAGAGCGATTCCTGGATCAGCGCACGGCTGGGGCACGTGCACACTTCGCCCTGGTTGAGCGCGAACATGACGAAACCTTCAACGGCCTTATCCAGGAAGTCGTCATCCTGCGCGGCCACGTCCGCGAAGAAGATGTTGGGCGACTTGCCGCCCAGTTCCAGCGTGACGGGGATGATGTTCTGCGACGCGTACTGCATGATCAGGCGGCCGGTGGTGGTTTCACCGGTGAAGGCGATCTTGGCGATGCGCTTGCTGGAAGCCAGCGGTTTGCCGGCTTCCAGGCCAAAACCCGTCACCACGTTCAGCACGCCCGGCGGCAGGATGTCGCCGATCAATTCCATCAACAGCAGGATGCCCAGCGGCGTCTGTTCAGCGGGCTTCAGCACCACGCAGTTGCCGGCCGCCAGCGCGGGCGCCAGCTTCCATGCGGCCATCAGGATGGGGAAGTTCCACGGGATGATCTGGCCGACCACGCCCAGCGGTTCATTGAAGTGGTAGGCCACCGTGTCGCTATCGATTTCAGACAAACCGCCTTCCTGGCTGCGGATGCACGAGGCAAAGTAGCGGAAGTGGTCGATCGCCAGCGGGATGTCGGCGGCCCGCGCTTCGCGAATGGGTTTGCCGTTGTCCCACGTTTCAGCCGTGGCCAGGCGTTCCAGGTTGGCTTCCATCACGTCGGCAATCTGCATCAGCATGCGGGCGCGCTCGGCGGCCGGGGTCGCTCCCCATTTCGGCGCGGCGCGGTGCGCGGCGTCCAGCGCCATATCGATGTCGCGTTCCTTGGAACGCGCGTTGCGGGTCAACACCTGGCCGGTCACTGGCGTGACGTTGTCGAAGTACTCGCCATCGGCGGGCTTTTGCCACTTGCCGTCGATGAAGTTGTCGTACTGCGTCTTCAGGTCCAGACGGGTGCCATACGTGTCCGGGGTGATGCGGGTCGCGATATCCATGCTTGTCTCCGATATTGTGGAATAGCGGCAGTGGGCTGCCTGTCTGGTATCAAGCAAGGAACATGCCAACCTGCGGGCTTCCCCCGCTGGACAGCGCGCGCCCTCGCGTGCGAAAGTTGACTTCGCCGCGCCGTGCCGCGCGTGCAACAGTTTTGCCCCTTCGAGGTGTCGTTATTTGCGACGTTGTCGCGGAACAGGTGTCGCAGAAGCGCCTGTCCTAGGAGACACGCATGGCCAGTCAATCCCGTCAGCACTCGCTGACGCAAGCGCGCCTGCTGTTCAACCAGCAGGGCGCCGTGCCCGGCGGCATCGTTGCCGAGCCCATCCTGCGATCCTGGCGCCGGTGCGCCGACCTGGGCTTTGACATGCGTGGCGTGCGGCGCGCCGAGCTCATGACACAGGGCGAACTGCGCGAGGCCCAGCAACGCAACGAAGCCTTGCGCCGCTTGTCGGAACCCGCCATGTCGTACTTGCGCCGGCAAGCCGGCGGCAGTGGCAATCTGGTGATTCTTTCGGACGCCCAGGGCCTGGTGCTGGACAGCGATGGCGACAGCGGCTTCGCCAGCCGCGCGTCCCGCGTGGCGTTGATGCCTGGCGCGCCTTGGGATGAGGCCGCGGCGGGCACCAACGCCATCGGCACCGCGCTGGTCGAGGGGCGGCCTATCGCCGTGCATGGCGCGGAACACTATTTCGAACCCAACCGCATCCTGACCTGCGCCGCGGTGCCTATCACCGACAGCGAGGGCCGCACGCTGGGCGTGCTGGACTTGTCCAGCCAGGCACGCGACATCCGTCCCGACATGCTGGAACTGGTGCGCGCGGCGGTCGACCTGATCGAACATGGGCTGTTCGAGCAAACCTACGCGCAGCATGCCGTGCTGCGGCTGCACACGGACCACGCCGGCCTGGGTGCGCCCGGCGAAGGCCTGCTGGCGTTCCAGGGCGACCTGCTGATCGGCGCCAACCGCCGCGCCTTGCTGGCGTTGGGGTTGGCGGCCACTGCCTTGGGCGTGTATCGCTATGCCGATGTATTCGACGGCGAGCTGGACCGCTGCCCGGATGCCGCGGGCCGAGTGCATGCACGCACGGGCGCCAGCTATCACGCCCGTCTGCACCTGCCGCGTTCGCGCCCGCCACAGCCTGTGGCGCCGGCGTCCCTGCGGGCAAGTTCCCCGCAGCCCGTGGCGCCCAGCTTCGACGCCGCGACCTTGGGGGCGCTGGCGCGCGCCGTGCATCTGGCGGATGCGGGCGTCTCCATTTTGCTGCAAGGCGAAACGGGGGTGGGCAAGGAAGTGTTTGCCCGCCAACTGCATGCGCGTGGCAAGCGCGCGTCGGGGCCATTCGTGGCGGTCAATTGCGCGGCACTGCCCGAAAGCCTGATCGAATCCGAACTGTTCGGGTACGAAGACGGCGCCTTTACGGGGGCGCGCAGGCAAGGCAGCAAGGGCCTGCTGCGCCAGGCGCATGGCGGCGTGCTGTTCCTGGATGAAATCGGCGATATGCCGCTGCTGCTGCAATCACGTTTACTGCGCGTGCTGCAAACGCGCGAAGTGTCGCCACTGGGCGCGGCGCGGCCGGTGCCGGTGGATTTTGCGCTGGTGTGTGCCACCCATCGTCCATTGGCGCACGAAGGATCCGATGCGCCGGTGCGCCCCGACCTGTACTTCCGCATCGCCGAATATACGGTCACGCTAGAACCGCTGCGCGCCCGCGCCGACCGCCTGGAGTTGTTGCGCGCGTTGTGGGCGGCGCAGGGCCCCGGCCCGGTGCTGCCGCCGGCGATCGAAGCCCGTCTGGCCGCGTATTCGTGGCCGGGCAATTACCGGCAGTTGGTGGCGGTGCTGCGCACCTTGCATGTATTGGCGGGCCCGTCGGGTGTGGTCGATGCCGACATGCTGCCGGCCGAACTGTTGCAGTCGCCGGCTGCGTCCTGCGCGCCGGACGCGGCGCCCACGACGGGCAGCGGCGCGGCGGATCTGCAATCCATGACGGATGCCGCAATACGCGATGCGCTGGCCGCGCACGGCGGCAACGTCAGCCGTGCGGCGCGCGCGCTGGGTGTGCACCGCAGCACGGTGTACCGGCGAGCGGGTAATCTGGTTGTGCCGCGTCCGCGATAGCTGCGCGGCAAGTTCGCAATAGCGTTCGCGCAGCCCCTGGCCGCAGGCGCCTCAGCCCACCAGACGCGCAAGCTCGGCGCCCGGATCCTTGGCGCGCATGAACGCTTCGCCCACCAGGAAAGCGTTGACCTGGTGGTCGCGCATCAGCTTGACGTCTTCCGGTGTCAGGATGCCGCTTTCGGTCACGACGCGCTTGCCCGCCGGAATGTTGGGCAGCAGGTCCAGCGTGTTCTTCAGGCTGGTCTCGAACGTGCGCAGATTGCGGTTGTTGATGCCCAGCAGCGGCGTCTTCATGGTCAGCGCCACATCCAGTTCCCGCGCGTCGTGCACTTCCACCAGGACGTCCATGCCCAGTTCCATCGCCAACGTTTCGTAGTCGCGCAATTGCGACGGTGACAGCGCGGCCACGATCAGCAGCACGCAGTCCGCGCCCATCGCGCGGGCGGCGATGATCTGGTAGGGGTCGATCACGAAATCCTTGCGCAGCACCGGCAGCGAGCAGGCGGCGCGCGCCTGGCGCAGGTGGTCGTGCGAGCCCTGGAAGAACTGCACGTCCGTCAGCACCGACAGGCACGCCGCGCCGTGCACCGCATAGGTCGAGGCGATGTCGGCGGGGGCGAAGGTGTCGCGCAGCACCCCCTTGGAGGGCGAGGCTTTCTTGATTTCAGCGATGACGCCGGCTTTGCCCTGCGAAATCTTGTCTTCAATGGCTTGGGCAAAGCCACGCACGTCCTGCCGTGCCTGCGCTTCACGCAGGACCTCGGCTTCGCTGCGCATCTGGCGAGCGGCGGCGACTTCCTCGACTTTGACGGCGAGGATCTTCGCAAGAATATCGT
The DNA here is from genome assembly GCF_049060505.1 of Achromobacter marplatensis. Classification (GTDB taxonomy): domain Bacteria; phylum Pseudomonadota; class Gammaproteobacteria; order Burkholderiales; family Burkholderiaceae_B; genus Achromobacter; species Achromobacter marplatensis_A. Next base: position 151,953 of record NZ_JBMGRB010000007.1, on the reverse strand, counting down.
TCATTTCTGGAATTTCCGGGTATATGCGCAGAATTCTTCCAGCTTGGCTCGCGCCGCGCCGGTGGCAATCAATTCAAATGCTAGCGCTAAGGCTTCGGGAATGGAATCAGCTTTATTGCCGGCATAGATGGCTAGCCCCGCATTCAGCGCGACGATGTCGCGCGCGGCGCCCTCCACATTGTCCAGCGCTTCAATGACAAGTTCGCGCGACTGCTCGCGATTGGACACCTTGATGGACCGGTTGGACATCATGGATAGCCCGTAGTCCTCAGGGTGGATTTCATATTCCCGTATTTGACCATCTTTCAGCTCGCCCACAAGCGTGGCGCCGCCCAGCGAGGCCTCATCCATGCCGTCCTTGCCGTGTACGACCAGCACATGGCGCGACCCCAGGCGTTCCAGCACGCGCACCTGGATGCCGACGAGGTCGGGGTGGAACACGCCCATCAGCTGGTTGGCGGCGCCCGCGGGGTTGGTCAGCGGCCCGAGGATGTTGAAAATGGTGCGCACGGCCAGTTCCTTGCGCACGGCCGCCACGTTTTTCATGGCGCCATGGTGGGCGGGCGCAAACATGAAGCCGATGCCGGTGGCCTGGATGCACTCGGCCACGTCTTCGGGCGTCAGCACCAGGTTGGCGCCCAGGGCTTCCAGCACATCGGCGCTACCGCTGGAGGACGAGGCGCTGCGGTTGCCGTGCTTGGCGATCGGCACGCCGGCCGCCGCCGCTACGAACATGGCGGTGGTCGAAATGTTGAACGTGTGGCTGCCGTCGCCGCCCGTGCCGCACATGTCCAGCAGGTCCTGCGGATTGGGCGTCACGACCGGCGTGGCGAATTCGCGCATGACCTGCGCGGCCGCGGTGATCTCGCCGATGGTTTCCTTCTTCACGCGCAGACCCATCAGCAGGGCGCTGGCGATCTGCGGGGACATCTCGCCGCGCATCAGCATGCGCATCAGATGCAGCATCTCGTCGTGGAAAATTTCGCGGTGTTCAATGCAGCGCGTCAGCGCTTCGGTGGGGGAAATCGTCACGGTGCGTCCTTCTCAGGCGAGGTTCAGGAAATTGCGCAGCAGGGCGTGGCCATGTTCGCTGAGCACGGATTCGGGGTGGAACTGTACTCCGTACAGCGGCAGGGATTTGTGGCGGACCCCCATGATGTCGCCGTCCGGGGCGGTCGCCGTCACCGCCAGGCAGTCGGGCAGGGTGGCGGGGTCGATGGTCAGCGAGTTGTAACGGATCACGGTGTACGGGGTGGGCAGGCCGGTGAAGAGGTCGGTGCCCGTGTGCGAGATCTTGACGGTTTTGCCGTGCATGATCTGCTGCGCGCGGACGATGTCGCCGCCGTAGGCCGCGCCGATGGCCTGGTGGCCCAGGCACACGCCCAGGATGGGCTTCTTGCCGGCGAAGGCCTGGATCGCGGCCACCGAAATGCCGGCCTCGGCGGGCGAGCAAGGCCCGGGCGATACGCAGATGCGGTCCGGATTCAGGGCGGCGATCTCCTCCAGCGTGATCTGGTCATTGCGCGCCACGCGCACGTCTTCGCCCAGTTCGCCGAAGTATTGGACCAGGTTGTAGGTAAAAGAGTCGTAGTTATCGATCATCAACAGCATTTTTTTCTCCGTGCGGGGGCGGTATTCAGGTTGGGCGGGGCCGCGATCAGATGGGTTCGTCCAGGCCATGCTGCACCTGTTCGGCGGCGCGCAGCACGGCGCGGGCCTTGGCTTCCGTTTCGGCCCATTCGGCTTCGGGGTTGGAGTCGGCCACGATGCCGGCGGCGGCCTGCACGTACAGCGTGCCGTCCTTGATGACGCCGGTGCGGATGGCGATGGCCACGTCCATTTCGCCGCCATACGACAGGTAGCCAGCCGCGCCGCCGTAGATGCCGCGGCGCACGGGCTCCAGTTCATCGATGATCTTCATGGCCTCGACCTTGGGCGCGCCCGTCAGCGTGCCGGCGGGGAACGACGCGCGCAGCACGTCCATGCTGCTCATGCCGGGGTTCAGGTTTCCGGTCACGTTGGACACCAGGTGCATCACGTGCGAGTAGCGTTCGATGACCATGGTGTCGCTGACTTTCACCGAGCCGACTTCGGCCACGCGGCCCACGTCGTTGCGGGCCAGGTCGATCAGCATCACGTGTTCGGCCACTTCCTTGGGATCCGCCTTCAGTTCGGCGGCCAGCGCCGCGTCTTCCTCGGGCGTGGCGCCGCGCTTGCGGGTGCCCGCCAGCGGCCGGATGGTGATCTGCGACTTCGGCACGCCGTTGTCCACCACGCGTTCCTGGCGCACCAGGATCTCGGGCGATGCGCCCACGACCTGGAAGTCGCCGAAGTTCCAGAAGTACATGTAGGGGGACGGGTTCAACGACCGCAGGGCGCGGTAGAGGGACAGCGGCGAATCGCGGAAGGGCTTGGCGATGACTTGGCCCACCTGCACCTGCATCAGGTCGCCGGCGGCGATGTGTTCCTTGGCGCGGCGCACGGCCGCCAGATAGTCTTCCTTCTTGAAGTCGCGCCGCTCTTCGGTCTGCATGCTGGCGTGGCTGTAAGGGATTTCCACCGGGCGTCGCAGGCGCGCGCGCAGGTCGTGCAGGCGCTGCTGGGCGCGGCTATAGGATTCGGGCTGGCTGGGGTCGGCGTAGACCATCAGGTAGATGCGGCCGGCCAGGTTGTCCACGATGACCAGTTCGTCCACGTGCATCAGCATCAGGTCGGGGGTGCCGCCTTCCATGCCAGCCGGGAACGGTTTGACGGCGGGGCCCAGGCACGGCTCGATGTGGCGCACCGTGTCATAGCCGAAGTAGCCGGCCAGGCCGCCGCAGAAGCGCGGCATGCCTGGGCGCAGGGCAACCTTGAAACGGCCCTGGTACTGTTCGATGAAGGCCAGTGGATCGCCTTCGTGCGTTTCCACCACCTGACCGTCGTGCAGCACTTCCGTCACGGTGCCGCTGGCGCGGATCACCGTGCGGGCCGGCAGGCCGATGAAGGAATAGCGCCCGAAGCGCTCGCCGCCCACCACCGATTCCATCAGGCACGTCATGCGGCCGGCCAGGGGGCCCGCATGCGCCAGCTTCAGGTAGATGCCCAGCGGCGTGTCCAGGTCGGCGTAGGTCTCGGCGACCAGCGGGATGCGGTTGTAGCCTTGCGCGGCGAGGGCCTTGAATTCGATTTCGGTCATGTCGGGGTCTCGTAAGCGATGGGGTGTTTGCTTTCAGACCGGGCGCACAACAAAAAAGCCCGGTCCAGGTTACTGGTTCCGGGCTTGGCTCTGTGGTTTACACAGCTACGGCACTAGGCGGCATACGCGTCCAGGGCCGGGAGGGATCATCGCCACCCGGAAGACAAACGCCACCAGCGCCACGAGGCGCCGAGCATTTGGTTCTGGGGATAAGCGTTCATTGATCCGAAATAAGTCTTTGATAATTCAGGTGTTGCCAGGCCGCGTATGTTCCAGCAAAGCGTCCTTTTCAGGAGGCTGCCGTGGCGGCGTTCTGGTTTTGGTTCCAGAGCGCCACCCACTGCGCGGCGTTGACTAGCGTGTCCACTATACCATCGACATCCAGCTCGCGCACGTCACGGCCTTCGTTGTAGCCGTAAGGCACCACCAGCACCTGCGTGCCCGCCGTGCGGCCAGCCTGCGCGTCATTGATCGAGTCGCCGATGGTCACGGCTTCGGTCACCGCCACGCCCAGCAGTTCGCAGGCGTGCAGCACCTGGTCGGGGTCGGGCTTGCGGCGCGCGCAGGTATCGCCGCAGACGACCACGTCGAAAAAGCCCGCCAGGCCGGTGCGCTGCAAAAGCGGCAGCGTGAACTCGGTGGGCTTGTTGGTGACGACGGCCAGCTTCAGACCTTGGTCGCGCATGTGTTTCAGCCCGTCGATGACGCCCGGGTAGACCTGGGCGCGTTCGCCATTGACCAGGTGGTAGTGGCGGTAGAAGGCCTCGCGGGCGCGGGCGAAGTCCTCGGCCGACGGGTCGGCGGCGTCCAGGCTGCCCGCCAGGCTGCGGCGGACGAGGTTGTCCACGCCCTTGCCGACGAAGGTGGCCACCACGTCTTCGCGCAGCGCGGTCATGCCGAGCTCCACGCGCATGGCATTGGCCGCGAAGGCCAGGTCGGGGATGGAATCCAGCAAGGTGCCGTCCAGGTCCAGCAGCGCAGCGCGAAAAGCGGTCATGTCGGGTCCTGGTCCTTAGATGGCGGTGGTTTCGCCGATGGCGATCTGTTCGCGCATGGACGTGATGATGCCGGCGTAGTCCGGCTTGCCGAAAATGGCCGAGCCGGCCACGAAGGTGTCGGCGCCCGCGCGGCGGATCTCGGCGATGTTGTCGATTTTGACGCCGCCGTCTACCTGCAGCACGATTTCCTGGCCGCCGGCCTGCATCCAGGCGTCGATCTTCGCGCGCGCTTCGCGCAGCTTGGTCAGCGCGCCGGGGATGAAGCTCTGGCCGCCGAAGCCCGGGTTCACCGACATGATCAGGACCAGGTCGACCTTGTCCATGACGTAGTCCAGGTAGGTCAGCGGCGTGGCGGGGTTGAACACCAGGCCGGCTTTACAGCCGTTTTCGCGGATCAGCGACAGCGTGCGGTCCACGTGGCGGCTCGCGTCCGGGTGGAAGCTGATGTAGTCGGCGCCGGCCTTGGCGAACATCGGCACCAGGTCATCCACCGGTTCAACCATCAGGTGCACGTCGATCGGCACCTGGACATGGGGGCGGATCGCGGCGCACACCATCGGGCCGATGGTCAGGTTGGGGACATAGTGGTTGTCCATCACGTCCACATGGATCCAATCGGCGCCGGCGGCGACAACGTTGCGGACTTCCTCGCCCAGGCGGGCGAAGTCAGCCGACAGGATGCTGGGGGTGATGCGGGTGGTGGCCGTGGAGGGTGACATGATGTTCGGGGTCGGGAAGGGCATAATGTGCCATTATTGCAGTTTGAGGCGCGATATCGGGAACAGCCCGGTCCCGCGGGTCCGAAAACTGCGTCTTGCAAGCGTCCGGCGCCGTCATCCGGCCACCGCGCCCAGCCACACAGGGAAGGACTGTGAAACCTTACGAGCTTAGCGTCTCTGTCTCTCCGCGCTTCGTGCCTGAACAGTCCGATCCGGGCGAACAGCAATTCGTGTTTGCCTATACCGTCCGCATCACCAATACGGGCGAACATCCCGCCCAGGTGATCAGCCGCCACTGGGTCATCACCGATGGCAACCAGCGCGTGCAGGAAGTGCGCGGGTTGGGCATCGTCGGGCAGCAGCCCCTGCTGGCGCCCGGCGAGACCTTCGAATACACCAGCGGCTGTCCTCTGCCCACCCCGGTGGGCACGATGCGCGGCACGTACCACTGTGTCGGCGAGAACGGAATTCCGTTCGAAGTGCCGATCTCCGAATTCGTCCTGGCCATGCCGCGCACCCTGCACTGAATGGTCCGGCCCGTTGCCCCGTTTTCTCCTCTGCTCATGAAGCGCATTCTTAGCCTGTCCGTGCTGTCGGTCCTGCTGGCGGCATGTTCCACGCCCTCCGACGTCCCGCCCGACTCCGGCGACACCGGCCTGCCCGGCACACGCCCTCCCACGGCCGAAGGCCCCCTGGTGGTGCCTTCGCTGTCGGCCCTGCCGGATACCGCGCCGCGCGCGCTGGCGGGCAAGTTCAAACCGGCGAACTGGTCCGAGATGCCGGGCTGGTCCAACGATGACCTGACTCAGTTCTGGCCGCTGTTCCTGCGCAACTGCCGCGGCTTGATGCGGCCCACCAGCGGCAACCTGGCCGCGCCCGCGCGCGCCACGCCGCGCGCCTGGCAGCCGGTGTGCGCCGCGGCCGTCGACCCCTCCCGGGCGCCAGCCGCCGGCGACGGCGAGGGCGTGCGCCGCTTCCTGCAGACCTATCTGCAGCCGTGGCGCCTGAATGCGGCCGACGGCAAGCCGGCCACCAATACCGTCACCGGCTACTACGAACCCCTGGTGCGCGGCTCCCGCCGCCAGGGCGGCAATTACCAGTGGCCGCTTTACGCCGTGCCCGCCGATCTGCTGACGATCGACCTGGGTTCGATCTATCCGGATCTGGCCGGCAAGCGCGTGCGCGGCAAGCTGGAAGGCAAGCGCGTGGTGCCCTACGACACCCGCGCCGCGATCGAATCATCTGGCCGCCGGCCGCCCGTGGTTGTGTGGGTGGATGATCCCGTCGACAATTTCTTCCTGCAGGTGCAGGGTTCGGGCCGCGTGCAACTGACCGACGGCCCCGATACCGGCAAGACCATCCGCGTGGCCTACGCCGACCACAACGGGCAGCCTTACGTGTCCATCGGCCGCTGGCTGATCGACCGCGGCGAACTCACCGCCGACCAGGCGTCCATGCAGAACATCCGTGCCTGGGCGCAGCGCAATCCCAAGCGTGTGCAGGAAATGCTGAACGCCAACCCCGCAGTCGTCTTCTTCCGCGAAGAGCCGGTTATCGACCCCGAGCAGGGCCCGAAGGGCGCCTATGCGATCCCGCTGGCGCCCAAGCGTTCGGTGGCGGTCGACGCCACGTTCGTGCCGCTGGGCACGCCGGTGTACCTGGCCACCACGTTCCCGGCCTCCGACCGGCCGCTGCAGCGTTTGGTGTTCGCCCAGGACACGGGCACGGCCATCCGCGGCGCGGCGCGCGCCGACTTCTACTGGGGGTACGGCGAAGAGGCCGGCCAGCAGGCGGGCCGCATGAAGCAACGGGGCCAGATGTGGGTGCTGTGGCCTAAGCAAGCAGGGGAGCCTTCGGCAAGATGACCCATCAAATCGTCGTTTGCGGGGCCGGCATCGTCGGCCTGTCCACCGCGTTGGCGTTGGCCCGCCGCGGCCAGCGCGTCGCCGTCCTGGCGCCGCGCGCGTCGGTGCCGGCCGCCGACCCCAACCGCTATCACGCGCGCGTCTATGCCATTTCACCGGCCAGCCAGCGCTTTCTGGCAGAGCTGGGCGTGTGGGACGCCATGCCCGCGTCCCGGCTGATGCCGGTCGAAGCCATGGAGATCCACGGCGATGCGGACGGACAGGTCAACCTGAACGCCTGGCAGGCGGCACTGCCGCAACTGGCCTGGATCGTCGAATCCGGCGAAATCGAGCGCGTGCTGATTCAGGCCGTGCGCATGTTCGGCATCCCGTGGCTGGAAGACCGCTGCACGGGCTACCAGGATGGCGCGGTGGATACCGAAAGCGGCGCGCGCATCCGGGCGGAACTGTTCGTGGGCGCCGACGGCGCCGCCTCGCCGCTGCGCACGGCCGCCGGCATGAAGCACGATGCCGTGTCCTATGACGACACGGGCCTGGTCGTGCACCTGGACGCCGAACGCGCCCATCAGGGCACGGCGATCCAATGGTTCCGCGATGACGGCGTGTTGGCGCTGCTGCCGCTGCCCGATACCGCTGACGGCCCGCAAGTTTCCATGGTCTGGTCCATGCGCACCGAACCGGCGCAGGCCTTGCTGGCATTGCCGGCCGACGCGCAGGCCGCCAAGCTGGAAAGCCTGCTGGCCGAGGCTTCCGAGGGCCGCCTGGGCCGGCTGAAGGTGCGCAGCAAGCTGCACGGTTTTCCGTTGACGCTAGAGCGCGCCCAGATGGTGGCGCCCGGCATCGCGCTGGCCGGTGATGCCGCGCACCGCCTGCACCCGCTGGCGGGGCAGGGCCTGAATCTGGGCCTGGGTGACGTTGAAGCGCTGGCCCGCACGGTGGCCGGTCGCGAGCCCTACCGAACGGCGGGCGACCTGCGCGTGCTGCACCGTTACCAGCGCGCGCGCGCCGAACCGGTGCTGGCCATGCGTCTGGCCACCGACGGCCTGCACAAGCTGTTCGCGTCCCGCGTCACGCCGCTGGTGTGGCTGCGCAACGCGGGCATGCATTGGGTCGACAAGGCGCCGCTGGTGAAGCGCCGCCTGATCGCCGGCGCATCCGCCAATTGAGTCCTGCCGCGGCGGGCCATTGAACCTTGGCCAGGCGCGGCAGTCTGACAGGCTTCACGCTGCGTTCGGACCTGTCCCCGCCGGCACTGCCGGGATGCGTTACGCTTGCGTCCAAAGAACACGATAAGTACAGGAGTACTGATGAACTTCCGCATCTCCGCCACGCTGGCGGCTTGTTTCCTGGCCAGTGGCCTGGGGTTGTCCGCCACGGCGCTGGCGCAGGCGCCCGCCAAGGGCGACAAGTCCGTGTCCACGCAGTCCGTCGGCCAGCCTGGCAAGGGCGAAAAAAGCGTCTCGACCACGCAGGCCGATCCGGTGGCGGATGCCGTCAAGGAACGGTTCCAGCAGCGGTTCACCGGCATGGACGTGACCGCCGTGCGCCGCACGCCCTATGGCCTGTTCGAAGTGCAGCTGGGCATGGACCTGATCTACACGGACGAAAAGGTCACCTGGGTCATGGAAGGGCCGTTGATCGACGCCATGACGCGCCGCGACGTGACCCGCGAATCGCAGGAAAAGCTTAGCGCCGTCTCGTTCGACCAGCTGCCGCTGGATCTGGCCATCAAGCAGGTCAAGGGCGACGGCTCGCGCAAGGTCGCTATCTTTGAAGATCCCAATTGCGGCTATTGCAAGCAGTTGCGCAAGACGATGGAAGATCTGGACAACGTCACCGTCTACACCTTCATGTACCCCATCCTGTCGCCCGATTCCAAGGACAAGGTGCGCGACGTCTGGTGCGCGGCCGACAAGGGCCGTGCTTGGGACGACTGGATGGTGCGCGGCAAGAAGCCCGCCACGGCCAGCTGCGACGTGCCTGAAGACAAGCTGCTGGCCCTGGGCCACAAGCTGATGGTGCGCGGCACGCCCACGCTGTTCTTCGCTGACGGTTCGCGCGTTAGCGGGGCGATCCCGCTGGACCAACTCAATGCCCGTTTGAACTGACCGGCGCCGCGCGCGCCGGCCGGGTTGGCTGGCGCGGCTAGCGCCACGCCACCCGGAGACACCCTTGAAAATCGCAATTCTCGACGATTACCACGACGTAGCCCGGCGCTATGCGGATTGGACCTCTCTGGGCGGCGGCGCCGAGGTGCAGATCTTCAATAACTTCATTCCGAACGAACAGGTCGAGCCCACGCTTGAGGCCTTCGACGTGATCGTGGCCATGCGCGAACGCACGCCGTTCCCCGCCGAACGCATTCGCGCCCTGCCCAAGTTGCGCCTGCTGGTCACCACCGGCATGCGCAACAACGCCATCGACATGCCGGCCTGCACCGCGCAGGGCATTGTCGTGTGCGGCGCGCCCGGCAGCGCGGACGCCAACACCGCCACGGCCGAACTGGCCTGGGCGCACATTCTGGGCCTGTTCAAGCACCTGCCCGCCGAAGACGCGGCCATGCGCCGCGGCATGTGGCAAACCGCCATGCCCGAGCCTCTGGCCGGCAAACGGCTGGGCGTGCTGGGCCTGGGCAAGCTGGGCGCCGCCGTGGCCAAGGTAGGCCAGGCGTTCGGCATGGACGTGGTGGCCTGGAGCCCCAACCTGACGGACGAGCGCGCCGAGGCCGCTGGCGTCAAACGGGTGGATAAGCACGAGCTCTTCGCAACGTCGGATGTCGTCAGCCTGCACTTGATCCTGTCCGACCGCAGCCGCCATGTGGTCGACGCCGCCGCATTGGCCGCGATGAAACCCACCGCTTATCTGGTGAACACGTCGCGCGCCGGCCTGGTGGACCAGGAAGCGTTGATGGACGCGTTGGTGAAGTTCCGCATCGCGGGCGCGGGCCTGGACGTCTATCCCGAAGAACCGCTGTCGCCCACCGACACCGTGCGCGACCTGGACAATGTGATCCTGACCCCGCACCTGGGCTATGTCAGCCGCGAGAATTTCGAAGCGTTCTACCAAAATGCGCTGGAAGCCGTGAAGGCGTTCCAGGCAGGCAAGCCGATACGGGTGCTGAACGCCTGACCTGGGATGGGTTACGCGCGAAAAAATGGCCGCAGAACGCGGCCATTCAATGCGCGCAACCCATCGGCGTCAGCGACGCGTGAACGTCACCTTCTTTTCCAAGATGGCACCGGGTTCCAATGCTTCCGGCGTATCGCCGCAGGCGTCGTCGCTGTCTTCGTCGGGATCCACGGCGTCAAACGCCGTGTCGCCATTGGCGTCCGGCACGCCGGTGGGCTTCAAACCCACGAAGTCGAACAGGTCGCGGTCCATCAGGTGCGACGGCACCACGCGCGACAGCGCGTTGAACACGTTCCACGAGCGGCCGGGGTGCTGCTTGTCCCAATCCTTGATCATCCGGCCCACTTCCTTGCGCTTCAGGTTTTCCTGGGAACCGCAAAGATTGCACGGGATGATGGGGAATTGCTTTAGCTCGGCGTAGGCAATCAGGTCCGATTCGGCCACATAGGCCAGCGGGCGGATCACCGTGTGACGGCCGTCGTCCGACACCAGCTTGGGCGGCATGCCCTTGGCCTTGCCGCCGTAGAACAGGTTCAGGAAGAACGTGGCCAGGATGTCATCGCGGTGATGGCCCAGCGCAATCTTCGTGGCGCCCAGCTCCGATGCCACGCGGTACAGGATGCCGCGGCGCAGGCGCGAACAGAGCGAGCACATCGTCTTGCCTTCTTCCAGCACGCGCGTCACGATGGAATACGTGTCTTGCGTTTCGATATGGAAGGGTACGCCCAGTTCTTTCAGGTACTGGGGCAGGATGTGGTCGGGAAAGTCGGGCTGCTTCTGGTCCAGGTTCACCGCGATCAGTTCGAACTTGAACGGGGCGCGCTTTTGCAGCTGAAGCAGGATGTCCAGCATGGCATAGGAATCCTTGCCGCCCGACAGGCACACCATGACGCGGTCGCCTTCGCCGATCATGTTGTAGTCGGACAGCGCGCGCGTGGTCTCGCGGGCCAGGCGTTTGGTCAGCTTATTGCCTTCGTAGCGGGCCTTCTCCGCAGCAAGCGCATCTTGTGCGCGCAGCGTGGGGGCCGTCTCCCCGCCGGGCCGCCCCAAGGGGGGAAAGCCCCCTTGGGGGGCAGCAAGCGCATCTTGTGCGCGCAGCGTGGGGGCCACATTTTCTTCGGTTTCGGTACGGAAGCGGATGCCGGGGGGAGCGATATCGTTCATGGTCAACGGGTGATCTGTATTTCCACGCCCACCGCCGCACAGTCGGAAAAGGCCATGGGCTTGCTGATGCGAAGGCGCAGCGAGCGGATTTCCTGGAAGTCGGCCAGCAGGCGCGCAGCGACTTGTTCGGACAGGGTTTCAATCAGGTTCACATGCGCCTGCGTGCATTCCTCGACGATGGCTTCGCGCAGCCGGCGGTAATCCAGCACGCTGTGGATATCGTGATCGTCGACCGAACGTTGGATATCCACGTCGAACTCGGCGTCGACGTGCAGGGGCTGGGTGGCGCGTCGCTCGTGTTCGAGGATGCCGATGCGGGCGTCGAGCGCAAGCCCGGAAAGGATGATGCGGCGTGTGGGCATGATGGAAACCTGGGTGGGACAGCCGGAATTGTAAGGCGACAGCGGAACGGGGGCGGCGCGCTGGCTACAATTCGGCCATGTCCGAGCGTCTTCACGACGCCGGCGCAGTCAATAAGGGGTGAAATGCAACATATGCACGATGCGGTCATTGTAGGCGGCGGCCCGGCCGGCGCTTCCTGCGCCCTGTGGCTGGCCAGGCTGGGTCTGTCCCCGCTATTGGTCGAAGCCGGCTCCCGCCTGGGCGGCCTGGGCAATGACAACCCGTTCGCCGACGATTGGATCGCCGTGCTGCCCGGGGTGACCGGGCAGCAGGTCGCGGCCAACATCGACGCCAGCGTGCGCGCGGCCGGCGTGCCGCTGCGCCTGGAAACCCGCGTGACGGGCGTGCTGCCCTGCAAGGGCGGTATCCAGGCTACCTTGACCGGCCAGGACGGCAGCCAGACCCAGGTGCGCGGACGCACGCTGGTGATCGCCTCCGGCGTGCGGGCCAAGGGTTTGCCGGACCATCCGCCGGGGGCATCCTGGCCCGGCGTGCTGATCGGCCCGGGGTCGCCCATCGTCGCGCAGGACTACTCCGGCCTGTCGGTCGCGGTGCTGGGCGGGGGCGACAACGCGTTCGAGAACTACGTCTATGTGCGCAATCGCGGCGCCCGCGCCGTGCATCTATATGCGCGCAGCGTGCGCGCCCAGCAGCAGTGGGTCACGCGCGCCGGCCGCGAAGGCGTGCGCATCGGACCTTACCAGGTGGATCCCGCCCGGCGCAGCGTGGACGGCCAGCCCTACGACCTGATCCTGGTCTTCTACGGCTGGGAGCCGCAAGCCGCCTTTGCCGACGGCTTGCGATTGGCCCGCGATGACCGTGGCTACATCCGCACCGATTTCGCCACCGCCGAAACCAGCGTGCCCGACATCTACGCCGTGGGCGAAGTGGCGCACCGCATGCACCCCTGTGTCGTCACGTCGATGGCCGACGGGGTCGTGGCGGCCAAGGCCATCCAGCGGCGCTGGGAGCGGGCAGGGGAATAAGCCGTCCCGGCGCGCCCCGCCACTAGCGCGCCAGCAGGAACTCCAGCACCGCGTCCATGAATTGCGCAGGCAATTCGATGTTCGACAGGTGCACCGCTGGCAGTTCCAGCAACCGGGCGCCGGGCACCGTGGCCGCGATGGCCGCGCCATGGCTGGCGGCCGTCACGGTGTCATCGCGACCCGAGATGACCAGGGTCGGCGCCGTGATCAGCGCAATGGTGCGGCGCAAGTCCGCGTCGCGCACCGCCGCGAACGCACCCGCCAAACCGTGCTTGTCAGTGGCCATCAGCATGGCGCGGAACGCGTCGATGACCGGGCCGCCGGCTTGCAGCATGCGGGCGGGAAACCAATTGCCCAGGAACATCTCGGCGGTATCGGTCATGTCGGCCGCCCGCAGCGTGGCGGCGATGCGTTCGTCCCATTGCGGCGCAGGCCCCAGGTAGGCCGACGTGTTGGCCAGGACCAGCCGGCCGATGCGCTCCGGCGCGTGCACGCCCAGCCATTGCCCGATAAAGCCGCCTAGCGACAACCCCAGGAAATGCGCGCGCGGGATGGCCAGGCAATCCAGCAATTCGACGACGTCGTGGCCCAGCCGATCCATCGAATAGGCGCCCGCCGGCACGCCCGATGCGCCGTGGCCGCGCGTGTCGTAGCGCAGCACGCGGAAATGTTGGGAAAGGGCGGGAATCTGGCCGTCCCACATGTGCAACGTGGTGCCGATGGAATTGGACAGGACCAGCACGGGCAAGTCGGCGGCGCCATCAAGGCGGTAGGCCATCCGGACACCATCCCCGGTGGTGAAAAACGAGAGGTCTTGCATGGCGGTATCTGCCTTGTCAGGGAAAGGGTGACGCAAATCGTAGTTGCGTGCCGTGCGATAAGAAATTACAAAGTCTAGACGATCATTGTCAGAAAAACAGACACTGGAGGCCCCCATCAGCGACTTCACCTTGCACGATCTGCAGTGCTTCGACGCCGTGGCGCGCGCGGGCGGCTTCCAGGCCGCCGCCCAGGCGTTGCATCGTTCGCATCCCGCCGTGTTCGCGGCCGTGGCCAAGCTTGAACGCCAGCTGGATCTGGCCTTGCTGGACCGTAGCGGCTATCGCGTGCGGCTGACGCCGGCGGGGCAGTCCTTTCATCGCCGTGCCCAAGGCCTGCTGCGCGAACTGGAAGGCCTGCGCACGCATGCCGCGCAGTTGGCGATGGGCGAAGAAAGCGATCTGCACGTGGTGATCGGCGATCTGTGCCCGCGGCCGTGGATGCTGGCGGTGCTGAACCGCTTTTCCGCGCAGTGCCCCGGCACGCGCCTGCACCTGCACTTCGAAGCCGTCGGCGGCCCGGCGGAACGCCTGCTGGATGGCGACGCGGATCTGATCCTGCACCGCGTCGACAAGCAGGAGCCGCGCATCGAATGGTTGGACCTGGCCAAGGTGCCGTTCATTCCGGTGGCCGCGCCCGGGTTTTTTCCCGCTGCACGAGGCCGTGCCGTCAGCTTGCGGCAATTGCGCGAGGCCACGCAATGCGTGATGCGCGACACCGCCCGCCATACCCCGCCGCGTGATTACTTCATGGTGGACGGCGCGCCGCAATGCACGGTGCCGGACCAGCTCATGAAAAAGGACGTCATCCTGCAAGGCATGGGCTGGGGCCATCTGCCGCGGTTCCTGATCGAAGACGAATTGCGCGACGGTGGGCTGGTGTCGATCGCCAGCCGCCATCTGCCGGGCAGCGTCGAGGAACTGGTCGCCGCCCGGCGCAGCGACCGCCCGCAAGGGCCGGTCGCCAACCGCCTGTGGCACGCGCAGCAGGAAGAGGCCGCGGCAAAGCCGCAAGTCCAAGGCCTGCGTTCACCTCAGGCGAAGGCCGCCCTCCAGATTGCAGAATAGGCATTTGCCCGCGTCGCGCACACACTCTGTCTCCACAAGTTGATCAATCAATGATCACGTCGGGAGACAAGCATGTTGCACGTGCATCGCTGGCTGGCTGCCGGCGCGATGGCATTCGTCGTGGCAAGCCAGGCCCATGCCGCCTGGCCTGAACGGCCGATCACCTTCATCATCCCGGCCGCGCCCGGCGGCACCACCGACATCGCCGCGCGGCTGATCGCCGACAAGCTGGGCGTCAAGCTGGGGCAGCAGGTCATCGTGGAGAACCGCGCGGGCGCCGCCGGCATCATCGGCGCACAGACGATGGCGCGCGCGAAACCCGACGGCTACACCTTGCTGATGGGCAACATCGGCCCCAACGCCATCAACTACGCGCTGTACAAGACGCTGCCCTACAAGCCCGCCGATTTCGCGCCCGTGACGCTGGTGATTTCCGTGCCCAACGTGCTGGTGGTGAATGAAGCCTTGCCAGCACGCTCGGTCGCCGACCTGCTGGCCTTGGCCAGGAAGGACCCGGCCAAGGTGTCGTTCGGCAGCTCCGGCGCGGGACAGTCGCCGCACCTGTCGGCCGAACTTTTCAAGCAGCGCGCCGGCATTCCCGGCACGCACGTGCCCTACAAGGGTGCGGGCCCGGCGGTTGCCGCGCTGTTGGGCCAGCAGTTCACCTTCATGATCGACAACCTGCCTAGCTCCATGCCCTTCATCCAGTCCGGCAAGCTGCGCGCGCTGGCCGTCACCAGCGACCGCCGCCTGGCCGAATTGCCCGACGTGCCGACCATGGCCGAGGCGGGCGTGAAGGACATGGTAGTGACGGCATGGTTCGGCCTGGTCGCCCCGGCCGGCACGCCCCAGGCCGTCGTCGACAAGCTCTACGCGGCGACGCGCGATGTCGTGCGCAGCCCCGAAATCAGCGACCGCTTCAAGGCCATGGGCGGGCAGGCGGGCGGCAACACGCCGGCCGAGTTCAGCGCGTTCATCGACCAGGAGCGCGCCCGCTGGAAACAGATCGTGGATACGGCCGGACTGGCGCAGGAGCAATAAGTGATCGACAAGATTCAAGCATCCATGGCAGAGGCCGTGGCGGTTATTCCCGACGGCGCCTCCGTGCTGGTGGGCGGTTTTGGCGAAGCCGGCGTGCCCTACGAATTGCTGCAATGCCTGGCGGAATCGGGACGCCGCGATCTGACCATCATCTCTAACAACGCCGGCACGTTCGAGCGGGGCATTGCCGCGCTGCTGATCCGCAAGCAAGTCCGCAAGATCATCTGCTCGCATCCCCGCCCGCCCAATTCCGACGCGTTCGCGCGCGCGTTTCGCGCCGGCGAGGTGGAACTCGAATGCGTGCCGCAGGGCACCTTGGCCGAGCGCCTGCGTGCGGCCGGCGCCGGGCTGGGCCCGTTCTACACGCCCACCGGCTACGGCACGGAACTGGCCGCCGGCCGGCGCCAGGAGGTGATCGACGGCGTGGGCTACGTGCTGGAACATCCGCTGCGCGGCGACTATGCGCTGATCCGCGCGCACCTGGGCGACCGCTGGGGCAACCTGATGTACCGCCACGCGGCGCGCAACTTCAACCCGGTGATGTGCATGGCCGCGGGCCACGCCATCGCGCAGGTCGACGAGGTCGTGCCGCTGGGTTCGTTCGTGCCCGAACAGGTCATGACGCAGGGCATCTTCGTGAAATCCGTTGTGCGGGTGGAGGCCTGACATGCAAGACACTATCGGCTTGACCCGCCAGCAGATCGCGCAGTTGCTGGCCAGCGACATCCCCGACGGCTCCATCGTCAACCTTGGCATTGGCATGCCGACGCTGGTGGGCGACTACCTGCCCACCGACAAGGACATCCTGCTGCATAGCGAAAACGGGATCCTTGGCATGGGCCCTGCCGCCAGCGGCGACAACGTGGATCCGGACCTGATCAATGCCAGCCGCCAGCCGATCACGCTGCTGGACGGCGCGTCCATCACCGAGCACACCGTATCGTTCGCGATGATGCGCGGCGGCCACCTTGACTACGCCGTGCTCGGCGCCTTTCAGGTGTCCGAATCCGGCGACCTGGCCAACTGGAAGACCGACGCCGCCGACGCCATTCCCGCCGTGGGCGGCGCGATGGATCTGGCCGTGGGCGCCAAGCAGGTGCTGGTCACGATGGAACACCGCGGCCGTGACGGCTCGTCCAAGGTGCTTCGGCAATGCACCTATCCACTGACTGGCAAGGGCGTGGTGACGCGTATCTATACCGACCTGGCGGTGATCGACGTGACGCCTGGCGGCTTGAACGTCCACGCCATGAAGGCGGGCGTCAGCGCGGCCTTCCTGCGTTCCGTGACCGATGCGCCGCTGAACTTCCCGAAGACGCCGCGCATCATCGTGTTGGACCCGGCGGGCGTGCCGCGCTACGCCTGACGGTTTGCGCCCGCTTGAGGGCCAAGGAGATCCCTGATGATCCGTTCGCTTCTGATCGCCGTGTCGCTCGGCGCCCTGTCCCTGGGCCCCGCGCAGGCCGCGCCCGTGTATCCCGACAAACCGGTCACCCTGCTGATCCCGTATCCGCCGGGCGGCAGCGCCGATATGCTGGCCCGTCCGCTGGGCGCGGAACTGCAGAAGAAGTGGGGCCAGCCGGTGGTGCTGGAATACAAACCGGGCGCGGGCGGCGCCATTGCGTCGGCGCAACTGGCCCGCGCCAAGCCCGACGGCTACACGTTGCTGATGGTGCTGGCCGCGCATGCCATCAACCCCAGCCTGTACCCGTCCTTGCCCTACGACACCCGCCGCGACTTCGCGCCGGTCTCGCTGGTGGCCACCTTGCCCATGTTGGTCGCCGCGCCCCTGTCCACGCCGGCCAATACCATTCCGGAACTGATCGCTTATGGCAAGGGCCACCCCGGCAAACTCAGTTTCGCGTCGGCGGGCAACGGCAATACCAGCCATCTGGCCGCTGAAATGTTCAAGAGCCAGACGGGTGTGGACATGATGCATGTGCCGTACAAAGGCAGCGGGCCGGCGGTCGTTGCCTTGCTGGGCGGCGAGGTGTCGCTGATGTTCGACAGTATTTCCACGTCGTTGCCGCAGGTGCAGGCGGGCAAACTGAAGGCGATCGCCGTGACGGGGGAACGCCGCTCGCCCTTGCTGCCCGACGTGCCGACGGTGGCGGAAAGCGTGCCGGGCTTCGTGGTGAATGGCTGGTACGGCGTGCTGGCGCCGGCGGGCACGCCGCCCGACGTCGTCAACGCGTTAAGCCGCGGCATCGCCGAGGCCGTGGCGCTGCCGGCGTTAAAGCAACAGTTGGCGGGCTACGGCTACGAAACGGTGGGTTCGACGCCGGCCGAATTCGCCAGCCATATCGACCGCGAACTGGAGACGTGGAAAAAAGCGGTGGAAGTCTCGGGGGCCAAACTGAATTAAGCAGGGACCGGCGGGTCCCTGTTGCAAGACTCCGTCGCGTCGCGCTACACCGTCAGCACGCAATCCAGCGCTTCGGGCGCGCGCAGCTTCGCGCGGAACGCACGCAGCTCGTCGCGGCGGAACACATGCACCGTCACACGGTCACCGGGACGGTATTGCGCCAACAGCAGGTCCAGACCTGCGGGCGCATCGACCCGCAAACCATCCACCGCCACCAGCACATCGCCCGCCGACAGGCCGGCGTGATGGCCCGCGCCGCCTTCCAGCACCGTGGCCAGCAGCAGCGAGTCCCCTTGCTTGCGGGTGCGCACGTCCAGCGACGGAATGTTGGCCGTCGTCTTCCATTGCAGCGTGATGCCTTCGGCGGCCAGCAGTTCGGCCAGCGGCACATCGGCCGTGCCGTAGGCGTGGCGCGCGATGAAGCGGCGGGCGTCCACCCCGGTGGCCTCCTGGATCAGCGCGGGCAAGCCGTCTTCGGGCAGGCCCTGCGGATGGCCTTGATAGAAGTCGCGCCCATAGCGGTCCCACAGCAGGCGCATCACATCGTCCAGCGAATGTCGGCCCGCGCTCTCGCGTCGGATCAGCAGGTCAAGGCCCAGCGCCACCAGCGCGCCCTTGGTGTAGTAGCTGACCAGCGCGTTGGGCGAGTTCTCGTCCTGCTTGTAATAGCGGGTCCAGGCGTCAAACGAACTTTCCGCCACCGACTGCTTCGCGCGGCCCGGCGTGCGGGCCACGCTGGTGATGGTCTTGGCAAGCAGGCGCAGATAGTCGGACTGCGTGATCGCGCCGGAACGCAACAGCAGCAGATCGTCGTAATAGGACGTGAAGCCTTCGAACACCCACAGCAGGCGCGTCAGGTCGGGCTGGTCCAGGTGATAGGGTGCAAAGGCCTGAGGCTTGATGCGCTTGACGTTCCAGGTATGGAAGTACTCGTGGCTGACCAAGCCAAGAAAGCCGCGGTAGCCTTCCCCCTGACCTTGCTGGCCCACCACCGGCAGGTCCTTGCGCGACGTCATCAGCGCGGTGCTGGCGCGATGCTCCAGGCCGCCGTAACCGTCGCCCGTCACCATGGTCATGAAGACGTAGCGGTCGGCGCTGTCCAGGAATGGCGCGCGCTTTGTGCGCGGTTCGAAGAACTCGATCTGCGTTTCGCAGATCTTCTTCACATCGCCCGTGATGCGGGCCAGGTCCAAGTTCGGCGTCACGCCCGTGAACACCAGTTCGTGCTCCGCGCCGTGGGCGGTGAAGGTCGCCACATGCGGCGTGCCCATTTCCACGGGATGGTCGATCAGCGCATCGTAGTCCGGCGCCAGGTACAGGCCGAAGCCGTGGCGGCGGGCGGCGCCCCGATGGCCGCGGGCTTCCGGCAGGCTGGTGTAGACCTTCCAGCCATCCAAGCCCCGTGGCGGCTCCAGGTCCAGCAGGCAGGGCAGGTGGTCCTGGCCATGCACGCGCAGGAACACGCTGGTGCCATTGAAGAAACCGTGGCTTTCGTCCAGATGCGCGCCGCGCACCGACAAGTCCCAGGCGTAGACCTCGTAGTCGACGCGCAGCGGGCCGTCGCACGGTGCGGCCTGCCAGGTGTGGTTGTCGATTTTGTCGACATTCACGCGCCGCGTGCCCGCATGCGCTGTCAACGATTCGATTTGACGCGAGAAATCGCGGATGAGATAGCTGCCGGGAATCCACGCCGGCAGCGACAGGCGCTGGCCTTCCGGAGAGGGCGTGTCGACGGTTAGGGTTATCCGGTAGCGGTGTCCTGCCGGATCGAACGGCGCAAGGCGGTAAAGTATCGGAAAAGCGGCATCTGATTTTTTCATGCTTCTATCTTATTACTGGAGACATTCAATGAGCGAGTCGTTTGTACTGGTCGAAACCCGGGGCCGCGTCGGCCTGCTGACGCTGAACCGCCCCAAGGCGCTGAATGCGCTGAACGATCAACTGATGGACGAGCTCGGCGCGGCGTTGCTGGCGTTCGAGGCGAACGCCGACATTGGCTGCGTGGTCATCACCGGCAGCGAGAAAGCCTTTGCCGCGGGCGCCGATATCGGCGCGATGAAAGACTGGTCGTACATGGACGTGTACGGCAGCGAATACATCACCCGCAATTGGGAAACCCTCAAGCGCATCCGCAAGCCCGTGATCGCCGCGGTCTCCGGCTACGCTCTGGGCGGCGGCTGCGAACTGGCCATGATGTGCGACATCATCATCGCCGCCGATACGGCCAAGTTCGGCCAGCCGGAAATCAAGCTGGGCGTGATCCCGGGGGCTGGCGGCACGCAGCGCCTGCCGCGCGCGGTGGGCAAGGCCAAGGCGATGGACCTGGCGCTGACCGCCCGCATGATGGGGGCTGAAGAAGCGGAACGCGCCGGGCTGGTGTCGCGCGTGGTCGCCGCGGACAAGCTGATGGAAGAGGCGCTGGACGCCGCCACCGTCATCGCGTCCATGTCGCTGCCGTCCGTCATGATGGCCAAGGAATGCGTGAACCGCGCGTTCGAAAGCTCGCTCAACGAAGGTCTGCTGTTCGAGCGCCGGGTGTTCCATTCGCTGTTCGCCACTGAAGACCAGAAGGAAGGCATGGCCGCTTTCAGCGAAAAGCGCAAACCGGACTTTAAACACCGTTAATTGTTGTTACGTCCACGCCGCAGGCGTGGGCAAGCCCGGATATTCACGACGCGCCCGCACGGGGCGCGTTTTTCATGGGCGCGCGGAACAGGTTTGCTGGTTGCGCCTTGAAACGTCTGGGCAGCACCTTGTTGCAGGGATCTTCCCTATGCTGGTTAAGCGTCATCAAGAGGTGCCGCGCCAGAGCGGCTTGTCCAACCTGGCAAGTCCCGCGCGGCGGCTCGCTTGCAAACAAAATCAAGAAGGAGCCTTGCATGCGTACATATATCGCCAATCGCCGGTGGTCCGCCGCGATTCTCGCAGGCGCGCTCAGCGCCTGCTTCGTGACCGCCACTCAGGCTCAATCGCCGCAGTCCACACTGCGCCTGGTGTCCGAAACCCCGTATCCCGCCACCACCGCCGCGCCGCAGATGAGCGAGCAGGAGCTGCGCGATACGGCCATCGACGCCTATGTCTACGCCTATCCCATGGTGCTGATGGAACTGGCGCGCCGCAAGGCCACCGCCGTGCAGAGCCCATTGGACGGCCGCGCGCCGGTGAACCAGTTCGGCCACAAGACGGCTTTCCCGGACCCGCGCGCCGCCGATACGCCGTGGCCCAGCGCCGACGCGCTGTACTCCAGCCTGTGGTTCGACGTGTCGCAAACGCCCCTGATCGTGAACCTGCCCGATACCGGCGGACGCTATTCGGTGCTGTCGGCGTTGGACATGTGGAGCGATGTGTTCGCCTCGCGCGGCACCCGCACCAACGGCCGTGGCCCGCAATCCTTTGCAATCGTCGGCCCGAACTGGCAGGGTAGCGTTCCCGCAGGCATCGACGTGATCCGCAGCCCCACTTCGACAGGCTGGCTGATCGGCTGGACGCAGACCGGCGGCCCGCAGGACTATGCCGCCGTCAATCAGATCCAGGCCGGCATGACGGCTGCCCCGTTACTTGCGCAGACGGCCTCCACGCCAGTGCGCGGCGCCCGCCACAGCGGCAACGCCTATCCGCAGACCGGCACCCGCGTGGGGTCGGCCCCGATCGGCAGCGGGTTGCCGATGCCCATGCCGGTGAACGTGCCCGACGGCACGCCGGCCGAGCAGGCGGCCAGCATGGACGCGGCGTCGTTCTTTACGCTGTTCTTCGATGTGTTGCGCAACAATCCGCCGCATGCCAACGATTCGCCGATCCTTGACCGCATGCGCCGCATCGGCCTGGACGGCCGCCAGCCGTTCTCTTATGGGCGCTTGAGCCCGGCCGTGCAGCAGGCTTTGGCCGACGCGCAACCGCTGGCGGGCCGGCGCATCGCCGATGGCGTATCGCGTCTGGGCACGCCGATCAACGGCTGGAACACGGTCCTGTCGGGCATCGGCACGTATGGCACGGACTACGCGCGCCGCGCGGCCATCGCCTATGCGGGTCTGGGCGCGCCGACGCCGGAAGACGTGTTGTACCCGGTGACGCTGGCCGACTCGAAGGGCCGCGCGCTGGACGCAAGCGAGGACTACGTGCTGCACTTTGACAAGGGCCAGCTGCCGCCGGTCAATGCGTTCTGGTCGCTGCATGTCTATAACGACAAGCACGGCTTCGCCGACAATCCGGCCAACCGTTACGCGCTGCGCAGCACCGACGGGCTGAAGTACAACGCGGACGGCTCGCTGGACATCTACATCCAGCGTCGCGACCCCGGCGACAAGAAGCGGTCGAACTGGGTCAGCACGCCGGCCGCCGATGGTCCGTTCTTGCTTAGCCTGCGCCTGTATTGGCCGCAAGACACGGCGTTGGACGGCTTGTGGGCGCCGCCGCCGGTCAAGGAAGACTAAGCCTTCGCACCCGATTGGCACCGCCAGCCGGAACAAAGCGGCCCCGATGTCGGGGCCGCTTTATTTGAAGAGCGATAGGCGGGTTGCGCAGCCTTGCGCGGCACATTCGGCGGCCGCGTTCGCGTCCCTATTTTTGATGCGCGCCTTGGTACGCCAAGGTCGTTGTTTGCACCTTACAAACGGCCGAAAGTTCATTTGCTTGGGCAAAAAGAATCACGCTATACTCTGCGGGTTTGACGCTTGCGGGATAAGAACACGTGGCGGCTGGTAAGCAGTGAATGGATGCGGAATGCGGGGAAGAACGCGAAAGCAACGCAAAGGCAAATGCTAGGCAAACGCTAAGCAAATGCTGCAAGGCGAATGCTGAAAAGCGGACCCAGGCAGTCTGAATCCAGGCACTAGCGCGTACTTGAAAGCGGTGCCTTTGATCTATGTAGGGCCAAAGGACCAGGTTTCAAGTGCGGGCACGCCGGTTCTGATAGGGGCAAGAAGTACAGCGGGGTAGTTTGATGCAGCAGAACTCGATGCAACATGTGCAGCAGGGTTTGTTGGACCAGGACGAGATGGACAAAGTTCTGGTTCTTAGCGACGCGGATCGCGCGGCGCTGGATGCTCAAGCTAGCCGCGGGCTCCTGTTGGCATTGGCGGCGCAAGGCGCCATGGGGCTCGCAGCGGCAGTAATTGCAGGGGTTGTCGGAGGGGCGGCGGCTGGTTGGTCGGCGCTGGCGGGGGCGGGAGCGTATTTCATACCCAATGCATTGTTTGCATTGCGCCTGGTTGTCAGCGTTCGGTCTGGTCGCGCCAACCCTTTTACCTTTCTCTCTGGTGAGTTGATCAAGCTGTTCGCAACGGCATTGTTGTTGTGGCTGCTTTCGCGTGTGGCGCAGGACACCCTGGTGTGGCCTGCCGCATTGCTCGGTCTGATACTCACATTGAAGGGCTACCTCCTGCTCTTGATGTTCCGCAAGTTGTCTTAGCGCCGAGTAGTAAGTAGCGGCAAACGTGATCGTGGAATCGTCCGGCTCGCAAGGGTTCGGGCATACAGCAAATAGGGTAGGATTCAAATGGCTGCTGCCAGCGACGTGTCGCCTCAGTCCGCGTATATTCAGCATCACTTGGTGCATCTGAACAATACCGGTGAGAAACAGAGCGCAATTGCTCAGTTCGACATCATCAATTACGACTCGTTGTTCTGGTCTGGCCTGATGGGTCTGATCGTCATCTTCTTTCTGTGGCGCGCTGCTCGCCGCGCCACCAGTGGCGTGCCGACCCGCTTCCAGGCTTTTGTGGAAATGATCGTCGACATGGTCGACGACCAGGCCAAGGGCATCGTCCACAACGCCAAGAGCCGTCTTTTCATCGCCCCGCTGGCGCTCACCGTGTTCCTCTGGATCATCCTGATGAACGCGCTGGACTTGCTGCCGGTCGACCTGCTGCCCTCCATCTGGCGCCTGACCGGCCTGGGCGCGGAACACGGCGATCCCCTCTATTACCACCGCATTCTGCCGACCGCCGACCTGAACGTGCCGATGGGCATGTCGCTGGGCGTGCTGCTGCTGATGTTCTACTACGGCATCAAGATCAAGCACCCGGGCGGCTTCGTCAAAGAACTGTTCACCGCGCCGTTCCATGCGCACGGCCTGGGCGCTGTTGTGCTGGCCCCGTTCAACCTGCTGCTGAACCTGATCGAATACGCCGCCAAGTCCGTGTCGCTGGGCATGCGGTTGTTCGGCAACATGTTCGCCGGCGAACTGATTTTCATGCTGATCGCCCTCCTGGGCGGCGCCTGGACCGGCTTTAACGGCGCCAGCATCGGCTTGGGGATTGGCCACGTCCTGGCCGGCTCCATCTGGGCGATCTTCCACATCCTGATCGTTCTGCTGCAGGCCTTCATTTTCATGATGCTGACGCTGGTGTACCTCGGCCAGGCACACGAAGGCCACTGATCCCCCGAATTTCTTGCGCTGGCCACCCGGCCAGCGTGGGATAGCAAGATTATCTTGCATTGAGCTGTACCTCTTATTTTTCAATTTTTGACTTCAGATTTCTAACCAAGGAGTTGTCATGACCAACGTCGCTTTCGTTGCCCTCGCTTGCGGTCTCATCATCGGTTTGGGTGCTATCGGCGCTTGCATCGGCATCGCACTGATGGGCGGCAAGTATCTGGAAGCTTCGGCTCGTCAGCCTGAGCTGATGAACGCTCTGCAAACGAAGATGTTCCTGCTGGCTGGCCTGATCGACGCGGCATTCCTGATCGGCGTGGGTATTGCCATGCTGTTCGCCTTCGCCAATCCGTTCGTCGGCTAAGGCAGCGCCCGCCGGCGAATAGGCGGGTCATGACGCTGGCGGCGATGTGGGCGCAAGTCCCGTCGCCGGTCAGCAAAGTATCGAGTGCTCCGTGACGCCCCTTTCCGGGTGCGGTCGGAGCCGCAAGGTGTTAAAGGAACGACCGTGAATCTGAACGCGACGATCATTTTCCAGATGCTCGTGTTCTTCGTTCTGGGCTGGTTCACGATGAAATTCGTGTGGCCTCCTCTGACGAAGGCGATGGACGAGCGCCGCCAAAAAATCGCCGACGGCCTTGCCGCCGCCGAGAAGGGCAAAGCCGACTTGGCTCAAGCCCAGGCGCGTGTCAGTCTTATCGAGGCTTCTGCCAAGTCCGAAAACCACGCCCGCATCATCGAGGCCGAAAAGCAAGCCGCCTCGCTGATCGAGCAAGCCCGCCGTGAAGCGGAAGCTGAACGCGCCCGTATCGTGGCTCAAGCTGCTCAAGATGCCGCGCAGGAAGTCCAGCGCGCTCGTGACTCGCTGCGCGACGACGTTGCCGCGTTGGCTGTCAAGGGTGCTGAACAGATCCTCAAGCGCGAGGTTGACGCCCGCGCCCACGCCGAGCTGCTGAACCAGCTTCGCGCGCAGCTTTAATCCGGGACCGTCATGGCTGAACTTTCCACTGTTGCCCGTCCCTACGCTGAAGCGCTCTTCAGCGCAGCGCGCGACGACAAGGCCGGCTTGCCGGCCTGGGCCGACCTGGTCAGCGAAATGTCGCAGGTCGCCTCCAACCCCGACGTGCGCGAGGCCATGGCCGATCCGCGTCTGGGCGACAAGCAGCGCGTTGAGCTGTTTTCCGGCCTGATCAAGGCCGAACTGCCGCAGGCCGCCCGTAATTTCATCGAGCTGCTGGTTGAAAACGACCGACTGCTGCTGCTGCCCGACATCGCCACGCAATTCGTGGTGCTGCGGAATCGTCACGAGGGCACGGCGCAGGCGGAAATCACCAGCGCGTTCGAACTGAGCGACGACCAGGTCAAAGAACTGGTTGCCGCGCTCGAACAAAAATTCGGCCTCAAGCTCAAGCCCAACGTCACCGTCGACCAGTCGTTGATCGGCGGCGTGCGCGTGGCTGTCGGCGACCAGGTGCTCGATACTTCCGTACAAGCCCAATTGGTCCGCATGCGCGATCAGCTCGCCGCTTAAGGCAACTAACAGGATTCCAGGAGTCAATATGCAACTCAATCCCTCCGAGATCAGCGAACTGCTCAAGAGCCGCATCGAGGGCCTGGGCGCTTCGGCTGATGTCCGTACTCAGGGCACCGTCGTGTCCGTGACCGACGGTATTACCCGCATCCACGGCTTGTCCGACGTGATGCAGGGCGAAATGCTCGAATTTCCCAACAACGTTTTCGGTCTGGCGCTCAACCTCGAGCGTGATTCCGTCGGCGCCGTTATCCTCGGCGACTACACCGGCATCTCCGAAGGCGACCAGGTCAAGACGACCGGCCGCATTCTGGAAGTCCCGGTCGGTCCGGAACTGAAAGGCCGCGTGGTCAACACGCTGGGCGAGCCGATCGACGGCAAGGGCCCGATCAACGCCAAGGCTACCGACATCATCGAAAAAGTGGCGCCTGGCGTTATCGCCCGCCGCTCGGTGTCGCAACCGCTGCAAACCGGCGTCAAGGCTATCGACTCGATGGTGCCGATCGGCCGCGGCCAGCGCGAACTGATCATTGGCGACCGCCAGACCGGCAAGACCGCCGTCGCTGTCGACACCATCATCAGCCAGAAGGGCAAGGGCGTCACCTGCGTGTACGTCGCCATCGGCCAGAAGGCTTCCACGATCAACAACGTGGTCCGCAAGCTGGAAGAGCACGGCGCGATGGAATACACCATCGTCGTGGCTGCTACCGCTTCCGACTCCGCCGCCATGCAATACCTGGCTGCTTACGCCGGTTGCACGATGGGCGAGTACTTCCGCGATCGTGGCGAAGACGCCCTGATCGTTTATGACGATCTGACCAAGCAAGCCTGGGCCTATCGCCAAGTGTCGCTGCTGCTGCGCCGTCCGCCGGGCCGTGAAGCCTACCCGGGCGACGTGTTCTACCTGCACTCGCGTCTGCTGGAACGTGCCGCCCGCGTGAACGAAGACTACGTCGAAAAGTTCACCAACGGCGCCGTCAAGGGCAAGACCGGTTCGCTGACCGCGCTGCCGATCATCGAAACGCAGGCCGGCGACGTGTCCGCTTTCGTTCCGACCAACGTGATCTCGATCACCGACGGCCAGATCTTCCTGGAAACCGACCTGTTCAACGCCGGTGTCCGCCCCGCTATCAACGCCGGTATCTCGGTGTCGCGTGTGGGTGGCGCTGCGCAGACCAAGGTCGTCAAGAAGCTGTCCGGCGGTATCCGTACCGACTTGGCGCAGTACCGTGAACTGGCCGCCTTCGCGCAGTTCGCTTCCGACCTGGACGACGCGACCCGTCGCCAGCTGGAACGCGGCAAGCGCGTGGTGGAACTGCTCAAGCAGCCGCAATACCAGCCGCTGCAAGTGTGGGAACTGGCCGTCACGCTGTACACGGTCAACAACGGCTACCTGGATGACGTGGACGTGGCCCAAGTGCTGTCGTTCGAGAAGTCGCTGAAGGATCAGTTGAAGGCCAAGCATGCGGCCATGATCCAGCGCATCGAAGACACCAAGGAACTGTCCAAGGACGACGAGGCCGAATTGGCCACCGCCGTTCAGGAATTCAAGAAGCACGGTGCTTTTTAAGAAAGTGATGGGTTAGGCGTCTGCAACGCCTCACCCATCCTTACCGGATGGTTGAGGCGTGAGCGGAACCCATCGGCCAGTCTTCACAGGAAAGCGCAATGCCCGGAATTAAGGAAATCCGAACCAAGATCAAGAGCGTGCAAAACACGCGCAAGATCACCAAGGCGATGGAAATGGTCGCCGCATCCAAAATGCGCAAGGCGCAGGAACGGATGCGTGCTGGTCGTCCGTATGCCACCAAGGTGCGCGAGATTGCTGCGCACCTGATGCAGGCCAACCCCGAGTACAGCCACCCGTACCTGGTCGAACGCGAAATCAAAGCGGTCGGCGTGGTCATGGTGACGACTGACAAGGGTTTGTGCGGCGGCTTGAACACCAACATCACTCGCGTGACGTTGGGCAAGCTGAAAGAGTTCGAGAAAAACGGCATCGCCGTGCAAGCGACCGCTTTCGGCAATAAGGGCGTGGGTGTGCTGACCCGTATCGGCGCCAATCTGGTTTCCCAGGAAGTGCAACTGGGCGACAAGCCGCAACTGGACCGCCTGCTGGGCGCGATCAAGGTGCAGCTGGACGCCTACCTGGATGGCCGCATCGACGCGCTGTACGTGGCTTCGACCCGCTTCGTCAACACGATGAAGCAGGAGCCGTTGTTCTTGCGTCTGCTGCCGTTGGCCAGTGGTTTGGAAGATCCGTACCAAACGGGTGCTGATAGCCTGGCCAAGACGTCGGAAGTGAAGTCGGACTACAGCTGGGATTACATCTACGAACCCGACGCCCGTAGCGTGATCGACGACCTGCTGCAGCGTTACGTTGAAGGCCTGCTGTATCAAGCCGTGGCCGAGAACATGGCTTCGGAGCAGTCGGCCCGGATGGTCGCCATGAAGGCGGCGTCGGACAACGCCAAGAAGGTCATCGGAGAGCTGCAACTGGTCTACAACAAGACCCGTCAGGCCGCGATCACCAAAGAAATTTCGGAAATCGTAGGGGGCGCTGCCGCCGTTTAAGGCAGGCAGCTCCCATCTAAAGCTATCAAGCAAGGAATCGACATGAGCAACGGAACCATCGTTCAGTGCATCGGCGCCGTGGTGGATATTCAGTTCCCCCGCGATCACATGCCCAAGATCTATGAAGCGCTTACCCTGGCCGACGACGAGTCTTCGTCGTTCGCCGAAAAGGGCCTGACGCTGGAAGTGCAGCAACAGCTGGGCGACGGCGTGGTGCGTACCATTGCGCTGGGCTCCAGCGACGGTCTGCGCCGCGGCATGAAGGTCACGGGCACGGGCGCCCCGATCTCGGTGCCGGTCGGCACCGGCACGCTGGGCCGCATCATGGACGTGCTGGGTCGTCCCATCGACGAAGCCGGCCCGATCCAACACGAAGAAAAGCGTGGCATCCACCAATCGGCTCCCCGCTTCGACGAGCTGTCGCCGTCGGTGGAACTGCTGGAAACCGGCATCAAGGTGATTGACTTGGTGTGCCCGTTCGCAAAGGGCGGCAAGGTCGGCCTGTTCGGCGGCGCCGGCGTGGGCAAGACCGTGAACATGATGGAACTCATCAACAACATCGCTAAGCAGCACAGCGGTTTGTCGGTGTTTGCCGGCGTGGGCGAACGTACCCGCGAAGGCAACGACTTCTACCACGAAATGGAAGAGTCGAACGTTCTGGACAAGGTCGCCATGGTGTTCGGTCAGATGAACGAACCCCCGGGCAACCGTCTGCGCGTGGCGCTGACCGGCCTGACGATGGCCGAGAAGTTCCGTGACGAAGGCCGCGACATCCTGTTCTTCGTGGACAACATCTACCGCTACACGCTGGCCGGTACCGAAGTGTCCGCACTGCTGGGCCGTATGCCGTCGGCCGTGGGCTACCAGCCCACGCTGGCTGAAGAAATGGGCAAGCTGCAAGAGCGCATCACGTCGACCAAGACGGGCTCGATCACGTCCATCCAGGCCGTGTACGTCCCTGCGGATGACTTGACCGACCCGTCGCCTGCCACGACCTTCCAGCATTTGGACTCCACCGTCGTGCTGTCGCGTGACATCGCTTCGCTGGGTATCTACCCGGCCGTGGATCCGCTGGATTCGTCCAGCCGCCAGCTCGACCCGCAAGTCGTCGGCGAAGAGCACTACGCGGTTGCCCGCGGCGTGCAGCAAACGCTGCAGCGCTACAAGGAACTGCGCGACATTATCGCGATTCTGGGTATGGACGAACTGTCGCCCGACGACAAGCAGGCCGTGGCCCGCGCTCGTAAGATCCAGCGCTTCCTGTCGCAGCCGTTCCACGTCGCTGAAGTGTTCACCGGCTCGCCCGGCAAGTACGTTCCGCTGGCTGAAACCATCCGTGGTTTTAAGATGATCGTGAACGGCGAGTGCGATGCTCTGCCGGAACAGGCCTTCTACATGGTCGGTTCGATCGACGAGGCCTTCGAGAAGGCCAAGAAACTGCAATAAGGAACCGATATGGCTACCCTGCATGTGGATGTCGTCAGCGCAGAGGAAGCGATCTTCTCCGGTGAGGCGAAGTTCGTGGTGCTGCCTGGCGAAGCGGGTGAACTGGGCATTTTGCCCGGCCACACCCCGCTGATTTCGCGCATACGCCCCGGGACGGTCAAGATCGTTCGTGCCGACCAAGGCGAGGAAAACATCTTCGTCGCCGGGGGCATTCTGGAAGTGCAGCCGGGCAGCGTGACGGTTCTGGCCGACACGGCTATCCGTGCCTCCGACCTGGACGAAGCCCGTGCCCTGGAAGCTCGCAAGAAGGCCGAAGAGGCCCTTGCGAACGCCAAGGACAAGGCTGACATCGCTGTCGTGGAAGCGGAACTCGCCATGCTGGCTGCGCAAGCCATCGCGGCGCGCAAGCTGCGCCAAGGCGGTCGTTCGCACTAAGCGGCGCTGCAACAAGCGATCTTTCAGCCGCGTGGGGCTGCTAATAAATGCCCCACGCTCGGCTGAACTAACCCCCGAAAGTTGGGCATAGTGCCCACCTTCGGGGGTTTTTCATTTGATCCGCCTGGTTTTCTTGGACAGCGCTCCGCTGGCCAGTTGATCGGCCACAAGGGTGGGGGCTTTTATTCCCATTGTTTGCTATGGGAACTCGGCCCATCTTGCCGTTACTGACTCAATCAATGTGCACGTCGCATATTGCATGTTTTAGCCAACGGCAAGTCACTCAGGGGTCGCTCCATGAGCAATGGCATTTCGACATTCAACGCTGCACGTATTTTTTTTACCCATCAAGCCGCAAAAACCGCTTCGGCGCAGACCGGCAAGTTGGGGGCGCGCACATTTGTCCAAACTGAATCGCCCACGGCGCGCATCGCGCAGAAGCTAGCGGCGATCGGCATCGGCCTGAAGGCGCTGGTTTTCATGATTAGCGCAAGTCCGAGCCAGCGCGCAGCCGTTCGGGCGAAGGCTGAGGAGCTGCGAACGCAACATCGCTCGGCTGGCGCTGGCGCAGCACCGCCCAATGCGCAACAGTCGCCAACCATACCCAAGCCGCTTCCGCCCACGCCAACAGAGCAGGCGCACGCGCAGCCGCCAGGGCATGGTTCGGCGATACCCAAGCCGCTTCCGCCCACGCCAATGGAGCAGGCGCGCCCGCAGCCGCCAGAGAATGCCTCAGTGGCCCCCAAGCCGCTCCCGCCCACGCCAACGGAGCAGGCGGGCCCGCAGCTGCAAGCTAATGCCTCGGCAGCCCCCAAGCCGCTTCCGCGCACGCCAAAGGAGTACGCGCGGCCGCAGCCGCAAGAGAACGCCTCCCCCATAGCCGAGCCGCTTCCGCGCACGTCGAAAGCGCACGAGCAATCGCAGCCGCAGGCGGCCAAGACCGCTTCGGCGATACCGACACCGCCGCCACCTCCGCCGAAAGGGTGGGTGTCGAAAATTGCGACGACGCATGCGGAACCGCCGCCGATGGCCGTGCAGGCAAAGCCTCGGCAAGCGCAGCCGGCCGTGAACGCTGACCTGGCACAGGCCATAAATCAGCGCCGCGTCCATATTAAGGAGGATGACGACCAGGCTGATACCGCGTGGGAAACGGACGACGAATTCGGGCCGGAACCCGAGCCGAAACCAGCCATTGTCCAGGCGCGTAGTTCTGGGCCGGTCGTTGGGCGGGCGAGTGGTTATAGCGCCGGGGGCTTGGTATTCAATATGAAGATGGCCGATCGGGACGCCGGCGACTCAAAAACAGAGGACGCTACCAGTTCAGAATGGACATGAGCGCAGACCTTGGGTCTGAGAAATAACCATCTTGCGCCAAGTACGAATATGCACGCCGATGCCGCGACAGTAGCCTTCAACTTTGCTTACTGAGCCAAAGGGGGAAGCGTGCGAGAAGTCCTGGATTGCGGCGTTCTGCTGGCGCCTGGCCACGAAGGTGCCATGCGGGATTGGGTCGCCCGGCATCAAGCCCGTATGGCGCGGGTTCGGCTGCACTTGGTGCCCCTTGAGGAATCCGGGCTGTTCCCCGGCCCGGATCCGTTGCCGTTGCAGGGCCACGACGTCCGGGCGCTGGCGCGCCTGGCGGTGTCGCTCAGGCGATATGACGGCTGCATCCTGCCCGTGACGCCGTCCACGGTTGCCTGGGCGCGGATGGCCCTGGCCCAGGCGGGCCCCGCGCTGACGACCCCGGTGCTTCTGTTGATGGACGATATGAAGGCCCCGGCCATCGAAGACCTGCTGGGGCTGGGCGTGGCGGACTTCATCGCGCAGCCCGCCTGCCTGGAGAGCGTCAGGGTGCGATTAGGCCGGATGGCGCGGCCGTCGGCATGGCGGCATCCGGCAGGCGCGGGCCTGCAGGAGCCGGCGGCCAGCTATCCGGGATCCGACGGGGCAGAGGCGCACGGCCAGGCCCGGCCGCGCGTGCTGGCGGCATTCGTCGACCCGACCCTGGCCGGTATGCGACACCGTCGGGACATGCCGGACATGCGGGGCATGAGGGGCATGCGGGAAATGGGCGACGCCCGGGACAATCGGGATGCGGCGCGGGATTCCCGGGATATGCGGCGATTGCCGGCGCAGGAATCGTTCCGCGTGGCGAAATCCCTGGTGGTGGACGGCTTCGAACGGGACTACATTCGCCACGCGCTGTCGCGCCATGGCGGCAACGTGGCCCAGGCGGCGCGGGCCTGCGCCAAGCATCGGCGCGCGTTTTGGGCGCTGATGCGCAAGCACGGCATCGAGGCCGCTCCTTATCGGCAGGCGGCATTGGCACGCCGGATGGGCGACTGAACTTCGACGGGCTTGCGTCCCGACAAGACGCGTCTGCCCGCCGGGCGTGCCTTGTCAGCTTGGGGAAGTAAAATCACGGCTTCCGATCATCGAGGATAGTCGTGTCTGCTTCCAGCTTGAAGAACGATGTGTTCTTGCGCTCGCTCCTGCGCGAGCCCGTGCCCTATACCCCGATCTGGCTGATGCGCCAGGCGGGTCGCTACCTGCCCGAGTACCGCGCCACGCGCGCCCGGGCAGGCTCTTTCATGGGCCTGGCTCAGAATCCGGACTATGCGATGGAAGTCACATTGCAGCCGCTGGAGCGCTTCGACCTGGATGCGGCCATCCTGTTCTCGGACATCCTGACCGTGCCGCACGCGATGGGCCTGGGTCTGGATTTCGCTGAAGGCGAAGGCCCGCGCTTTGCCCGCCCCGTGCGGACCGAGGAAGACGTGGCGCGCCTGGCCGTGCCCGACATGGACAAGCTGCGCTATGTGTTCGACGCGGTCAGCGTGATCCGCCGCGAGCTGGACGGCAAGGTGCCGCTGATCGGCTTTGCCGGCAGCCCGTTCACCATTGCCTGCTACATGGTCGAAGGGCAGGGCAGCGACGACTACCGGCTGATCAAGACGATGCTGTATTCGCGTCCGGACCTGCTGCACCGCATCCTGGAAATCAATGCCGAAGCCACGCTGCAATACCTGAACGCGCAGATCGCCGCCGGGGCGCAGGCCGTCATGCTGTTCGACAGCTGGGGCGGCGTGCTGGCCGATGGCCTGTTCCAGCAGTTTTCACTGGCCTACACGAAAAAGGTCGTGGCCGGTCTGACCCGCGAACACGAAGGCCGGCGCGTCCCGGTCATTGTCTTCACCAAGGGCGGCGGCCAATGGCTGGAACAGATCGCGGCTTGCGGCTGCGATGCCGTAGGGCTGGATTGGACGGTGGACCTGGCTGCGGCCCGCCGCCGCACGGGCGATTCCGTGGCTTTCCAGGGCAACCTGGACCCCATGGCGTTGTTTGGCGGCGCGTCCGGCATCCGGACGGAGGCTCGCCGTGTTCTGGACGCATTTGGCCCGGTCGGCAAGGGCGGTCATGTGTTCAATCTGGGTCATGGCATTTCGCGCTTCACCCCGCCGGAAGCCGTAGCGGAATTGGTCGACGAAGTCCACCAACATAGCCGCTCGCTGAGGGGGTAAGTGAGTGAACGCTTCGGTCCGAAGGGCCGAAGTTTGGGGGCCCCGGCAAGCACTTGTGCACAGCAAGATTTTGCTCGGGGAAAACCCTTTAGAAGCTAGTTTACAATCTTGGAAGCTTGCATAAGTATTTGTTTTAAAAAACAAAAATCAAGTTTTCCACCGGATTGCAACGGCGTGCGCAATCTACGCTTATTCCAAATCCTGACGTTGCCCCAGCCTTTTCCCCAAAGTTATCCACAGGCAACCCGCCCCATGCACCGTCCAAGCCTCCATGTCTGAAGTGCCGCCGATTACGACTCCCGCAGCGGTTTGCTGGGTGCGCGTGGCGCTGGACGTGCCCTTGCCCGGCCCCTTCGATTACCGCAGCGACGCGCCGGTGCCGGTCGGGTTGCGGGTGATCGTGCCGTTCGGGCGGCGCAAGATGATCGGGGTCGTGGTGGAGAACCCGGCCGAACCGTCTTTCGACCCCAAAAAGATCGTGCCCATCGAACAGGTGCTGGACGATCTGCCGCCTTTTGACGAGGACTGGCTGCGCCTGGCCCGGTTTGCCGCGGACTATTACCAGCGCCCCTTGGGCGAGGTGATGCTGCCGACGTTGCCGCCGCCCCTGCGCAAACCCACCGCGTACCAGGGCAAGCGGTCGGCGGGCGGCCCGGTGGCTCGGCTGGACAACCGCAAACGCAAGGCGGCCCGCGCGCCGGCCAAGGCCGACCAGCCTCCTGAACTGAACGAAGCGCAGGCCGCCGCCGTGGACGCTATTGGCGCGCTGGCGGGGTTCAAGCCCGTGTTGCTGCATGGCGTGACGGGCAGCGGCAAGACCGAGGTGTATCTGCGGGCCGCGGAACGCGTGCTGGCGCAGGGGCGCCAAGTGCTCCTGATGGTGCCCGAAATCAACCTGACGCCACAGCTGGAAGGGGCGCTGCGCGCGCGCCTTGAGGCGGTGGTTGGTCCGGATGGGCTGGCCGTCATGCACAGCGGCCTGTCCGACGGCGAACGCCTGCAGGCTTGGGCGCGTGCCCAGCGCGGCGACGCGCGCATGCTGTTGGGCACGCGCATGTCGATTTTCGCGCCCTTGAGCAAGCTGGGCCTGATCGTCGTGGACGAAGAACACGATGCCTCCTACAAGCAGCAGGACGGCCTGCGCTATTCGGCGCGCGACCTGGCCGTGTGGCGCGCCCACGATCTGGACATTCCCGTGGTGCTGGGGTCGGCCACGCCGTCCCTGGAAACCTGGCAGCACGCCGAGCGGGGCCGATATCTGCGCCTGACGTTGCCGGCCCGCGCGCGTTCCAGCAGCCTGCCGTCCATGCGGCTGGTGGATACGCGCCGCTTGCAGATGAAGCACGGCATGTCGCCGCAGCTGCTGGAGGCCATTGGACAGCGGCTGGAACGGAAAGAGCAGTCGCTGATTTTCCTGAACCGGCGCGGTTATTCGCCGGTGCTGCATTGCCAGT
Source organism: Achromobacter marplatensis (assembly GCF_049060505.1). Taxonomy (GTDB): domain Bacteria; phylum Pseudomonadota; class Gammaproteobacteria; order Burkholderiales; family Burkholderiaceae_B; genus Achromobacter; species Achromobacter marplatensis_A. Next base: position 116,886 of record NZ_JBMGRB010000007.1, on the reverse strand, counting down.
CTTGCGCATGGGTCAGCAATTGTCCGCGCTGCACGGCATTTACCGTGCTGCACCGTACCGAAGGCCGGGGCCATCGCCTGCAATGCCACCATTGCGGCTATCAGGCGCCGGTGCCGCATGCGTGCCCGGAATGCGGCGACCAAGACCTGGCGCCGATGGGCCGCGGCACGCAACGCATCGAAGAACATCTTGCCGAGCTGTTTCCCGGCGCGCGCATCCTGCGCATCGATGCCGACAGCACTCGCAAAAAAGGCAGCGCCGAGGCGCTGTTCGCGTCGGTGCATGCGGGCGAGGTCGACATTCTGGTGGGCACGCAGATGGTGGCGAAGGGCCACGATTTTGCTCGGCTGGGACTGGTGGGCGTGCTGAATTCCGATTCGATGCTGTTCGCGCACGACTTCCGCGCGCCCGAGCGCCTGTTTGCCCAATTGATGCAGGTGGCGGGCCGCGCGGGACGCCACCAGGGCAACGGCGAGGTGCTGATCCAGACCGGCTATCCCGAGCAGCCCGTGTACCAGGCGCTGCTGCGCCACGACTACGCGGGCTTTGCGCGGCACGCACTGCACGAACGCGAAAGCACCGGCTTGCCGCCCTTCGTCTACCAAGCGCTGTTGACCGCCGAGGCGCGCGAGCTGAAGGTGGCGCAAGCCTTCCTGGAACGCGCGCGGGTGCTGCCGGAAGGCGAATGGGCCGCGGACTTTCCGGGCCTGGACGCGATCATGCTGTACGACCCGGTGCCGCTGCGCGTGGTGCGGGTGGCCAACATCGAGCGCGCCCAACTACTGGTGGAAAGCGCCAGCCGGCCCGCCTTGCAGGCGTTCCTGGCGTCCTGGTCGCACCACCTGCCTTACATCGCCAACGAGGCGCGCGTGCGCTGGCAACTGGAAGTCGATCCGCTGGAAATCTGACCCTGGGCAACGGCCGATGCGTCATCCATCCGATTGTTCTATGATCGTCTTCCTCTATCGCGCTGGCGTGGCAGGCCCGCATCGGCGGCTGCGCCCGTCCCCATTTTTTCGCGTGTTACCGGCCCGCTGACGGGCGGCCGCAGGCCTTGCGCCTGGCGGCCGCGGCCGCATTGCGGCGAGCGCGACGCATGACGATCCAACTCTCAAAATGTCCGCAAGCGAATCTATTGGTCAAGGCATGAATCCCGCCCAAAGGGAGGCGGTGCTTTACCTGGACGGCCCGTGCCTGGTGCTGGCCGGCGCCGGTAGCGGCAAAACACGCGTGATCACGCAGAAGATTGCCTATCTGCTGCGGGAATGCGGCTACATGGGCCGCAACGTGGTGGCCCTGACCTTCACCAACAAGGCCGCGCGCGAGATGGACGAGCGCGTGAAGACGCTGGTGGACCGCAAGCTGTCCAAGGGCTTGATCATCAGCACGTTTCACTCGTTGGGCGTGAAGATGCTGCGCGAAGAAGCGCGCAACGCGGGCTTGAAGCCCACGTTTTCGATCCTGGACGCCGACGATGCCATGTCGATCATCCAGGAACTGTTGGCCACGACCGACAAGGCCCGTCTGCGGCACGTGCAGGGCATTATCTCGTTGTGGAAGAACGCGCTGCTGGAGCCGGACGACGCCGCGCGCGAAGCCGTGACCCCCGGCGACGTCGAAGCGGCCAACATCTATCGCAGCTACGCCGCCACGCTGGCCGCCTATCAGGCGGTGGATTTCGATGACCTGATCCGCATTCCCGCCTTGCTGCTGGCCAGCAACGAGGAAGTGCGCACGCGTTGGCAGAACCGCGTGCGCTATCTGCTGGTGGACGAATACCAGGACACCAACGTGTGCCAATACCGTCTGGTGCAGCTGCTGACCGGCTCGCGCGCCATGTTCACGGCGGTCGGCGACGACGATCAGGCGATCTACGCCTGGCGCGGCGCCACGATCGAAAACCTGGCCAAGCTGACGACCGACTATCCCAACATCAAGCTCATCAAGCTGGAACAGAACTACCGCTCGGTGCAGCGCATTCTGGCGGCCGCCAATGCGGTCATTGAAAAGAATCCCAAGCTGTTCGAAAAGAAGCTGTGGTCGGATCTGGGTGTGGGTGAACCGATCCTGGTGTCGGCGATGGATGGCGAAGAGCAGGAAGCGGAATCGATCGCCATGAAGGTCTCGGCCTCGCGCTTCGAGCGCCAGGCGCAGTGGAAGGATTTCGCCATCCTGTACCGCAGCAACCACCAGTCGCGCATCCTGGAACAAGCCCTGCGCAACCTGAAGATTCCGTACACGATTTCGGGCGGCCAGAGCTTTTTCGACAAGACCGAAGTGCGCGACGTGCTGTCGTATCTGCGGCTGCTGGCCAATGACGATGACGATCCCGCCTTTATCCGCGCCGCCACCACGCCCAAGCGCGGCATTGGCCAGGCGACCTTGCAGGTGCTGGGGCAGTACGCGGCCACGCGCGAGATCTCGCTGTTGGCGGCGGTGGCCGAGACGGGCCTGGAAAGCCAGTTGGCGCCGCGCCAGCTGGACCCGCTGCGCACCTTCGCCGAGTTCATCCGCCGCATGCAGTGGCGCGCCGGACGTGGCGCGACCTCGGGCAAGGACGCGGCGCCCGCCGAACCTGCGGGCGTCATCCTGGACGATCTGGTGGAAGCCATCCAGTACGAACGCCACCTGTTCGAACTGTTTGAAGAGCGTCCCGCGCAAACGCGCTGGCAGAATGTGCTGGAACTGACGGGCTGGCTCAAGCGCAAGGCCGAAGAAGACAATATGACGCTCTTCGACCTGGTGCAGCACGTGGCACTGGTCACCATGCTGGAGCGTGGCGAAGAAGACGAGCCCGATGCCGTCAAGATGTCGACGCTGCACGCGTCCAAGGGCCTGGAGTATCCGCACGTGTACCTGGCCGGTGTCGAAGAGGGGCTGTTGCCCCACCTGGGCAAGGACGACGAGGTCGGCGACCCCGCGCGCGCGGCCGAAAACCTGGCGACGCGCATTCAAGAAGAACGCCGCCTGATGTACGTGGGCATCACGCGCGCGCAGCGCAGCCTGAATCTGAGCTGGTGCAAGCGCCGCCGCCGCGCCCGCGAAGACGTGGTGCGCGAGCCCTCGCGCTTCATCGAAGAGATGGGGCTGGGTGACGTGCGGGTGCAGGAAGATGAAGCCACGGCCGCCATGAATCCCAAGGAGCGCATGGCAATGCTGAAGGCGCTGCTGAAGAAATAGCGCGGGAGCCGACGCCATGACAGACGACGTCCGATACCATCCGGTGCCCGGCACGCCGGGACTGGTGCTGGGCGAGGCGCGGTTCAGCGCGTTCCAGTTCGACCGCCACTACCATGTCGACTATCACATCGGATTGGTGACGCAGGGCGTGCAGCGCCAGTCCTTTCGAGGCAAGAGCATCTTGCTGGGCCCTGGCGGCATCGCCCTGATGCCGCCAGGCGAGATTCACGACGGCGCGGGCGTCGGCGATGATGGCGCGTCCTACACGTTGAAGACGTTCCGCCTGTCGGCCGAACTGATGCGTGGCTTTATCGAAGAGGTGTCGGGCGCGGCGGCCGATGAACGCTTCTTCGGCACGCTGGTCGAGGATGCTGCGCTGGCTGCCCGCTTCATGGCGCTGCACAGCGCGTGGATGTCTGGCGCGCCGGCTGCGCCATTGGCGCAGGAATCGCAATCGCTGGCGCTGATGGGCGCCTTGTTCGCGCGGACCGGCGCGGTGCGGCCCGATCCTGTCAAGGGCGGCCTGTCGCCCACGCATCTGCGCGCGGTGCGGGACTATTGCCAAGCGCACCTGTGCGAGAAGATCGCGCTGGACGATCTGGCCCGGCTATGTGGATTAAGCCGCTTCCAGTTCCTGCGGCGCTTCACGCATTCGGCGGGTTTGACGCCGCATGCGTGGCTGGTGCGGCTGCGGCTTGAGCGCGCTTGCGCGGCCCTGGCCGCCGCGAAGGGGTCGGTGGCCCAGGTGGCGGCGGATGTGGGCTTCTACGACCAGAGCCACTTCAACCGGGCGTTCCGCACGGCTTACGGCGCACCGCCCTCGGCGTACTTGCCTGCGGCGTAGGCCGCAGGCGGGCGCCTTGGGCAAAGGCCTCAAGACACCCGTGCACGCAGCGCGGACAGGAAGTAGTCCACATCCTGCGCCTGCGTGGCGAACGACGTCACCAGGCGCACCACGCCAGGGCCCCAGCGATCGTGATAGAAGCGAAAACCATCGGCCAGCAGGCCCTCGATGGCGTGAGCGGGCAATTGGCAGAACAGGATGTTGGCATCGGCCGTGCCTTGCAACGTCACGCCCGCAAGCCCCTGCATGCCGGCCGCCAGACGTGCGGCCATGGCGTTGGCCTGGCGCGCGTTGCGCAGCCACAGGTCGCCATCCAGATACGCTTCCAATTGCGCTGACAGCAGCCGCATTTTCGAGAACAAATGCCCGCCGCGCTTGCGCCGGAACTCGAGTTCGCGGGCGCGTTCCGGGTTGAACACCACGATGGCTTCGGTGCCCAGCACGCCGTTCTTGGTGGCGCCGAACGACAGAATCTCGACACCGGCCTTCCAGGTCATTTCCGCTGGCGTGCATGCCAGGCTGACCAATGCGTTCGCAAAACGGGCGCCATCCATATGCAAGGGCAAGCCGGCATCTTGGCAGACGCGGCCGATGGCGGTGATCTCATCTTGCGTGTAGACCGCGCCGGTCTCGGTGGCCTGGGTGATGCTGACGCACGACGGTTGGACGGAGTGCACGTCACCCACTTTGCGGCGCGCTTCGACGGCCAGCTCCGCGGGATCGATCTTGGCGGCGTCGCCGCCCAGCAGCTTGAGGCGCGCGCCGTGAGTGTAGAACTCCGGCGCGCCGCATTCGTCGTTGGCGATATGGGCCTGGGCGTGGCACAGCACGGCGCCCCAGGGCGGGGTCAACGCGGCCAGGCTGATCGAGTTGGCGGCGGTGCCGGTGGGCACCAGCAGCACGTCCACCTCGTGTTCGAAGATGTCGGCCAGTTTGCGCTGCACGCGCAGCGTGCCGTCGTCCGCGCCATAGGCCGGCGCTTGGCCCGCGCCTGCGCGCATCAAGGCTTCGAAGACTTCGGGGCTGGCGCCCGCGATGTTGTCGCTGGAAAAGCCCTGTTGCAGGGCGGGGACGGATGAGGACGTATTCACGGGACAGGTTCCGGCTGATACTGGGAAAGGGCCACTATGCCGTTGGCTGGGCGCGCAAGCTTGTAGAAAATTGCGGGTCGCTCCTACACTGGGCAAGACTGTCTTGAAGGAGCGCGTCATGTGTCGTTGGCTGGCTTACACCGGTAATCCCCTGCAGATGGAGAGCGTGCTGTTCAAGGCCAAGCACTCCCTGATCGATCAGAGCCTGCACGCGCGTCTGGGCGCCACCACGACGAACGGAGACGGTTTCGGGCTGGGATGGTACGGACGCCCCGCGGATGGCCGTCCCCCAGAGCCGCCGTTTCGCTACCGCAGCGTGCACCCGGCCTGGAACGACCGTAACCTGCGCGAGGCGGCGCGCGCGATTCACGCGCCGTTGTTCGTGGCGCATATCCGCGCGGCCACCGATACGCCCGCGCAGGAAACCAATTGCCATCCGTTCCGGCACGGGCAATGGCTGTTCGTGCATAACGGCGTGATCCGCGATTACCCGCTTTTGCGCCGCGACCTGATGCTGATGATCGCGCCGGCGTATTTCGGCTCGCTCGAGGGGTCCACGGATTCCGAGGTGATGTTCTTGCTGGCGCTGACGTTCGGTCTGGAGGAAGACCCTATCCCTGCGCTGGCGCGCATGGTGGGCGCGGTCGAGGAGACGGGGCGGCGCCATGGCGTGGCGCATCCCATCAACATGACCGTCTGCGCGCTGGACGGCGAACGCCTGATCGCGGTGCGTTATTCCAGCGAGACCGAGTCGCGCACCTTGTTCCACAATACCTGCGTGCGGCATCTGCGCGAGCTCTACCCCGACGATCCGCAGATCGCGGCGCTGGACGAAGATGCTTTTCTGCTGCTGTCCGAGCCCCTGACCGAAATGCCGGGCGCCTGGGAAGAGGTGCCCGAATCCACGGCGATCATCGCCGGGCGGGGCGACGTGACGCACTATCCGTTCCTGCCGATCCCGCCTGGGGCGGCCCAGCGATAAGCAAGGCCCCCCACGCTGCGCACGCCTTGCGTGCTTGCTGCCCCCCGAGGGGGCGCTTTTATCTTGGGGCGGCCCAGCGATAAAAGGGGTCATCAAGCACGTATTCCTCATATGGGGGAGAATGCGTGTCGCATGACTTTGCGACGTCCTGGGCCGCGAAAGCACCCTAACTGAATAAGGAAGTTGCATGACTAATAGCAAAACCCCGCAGGCCTCTGACGCATTGGCGGTGTTTACGCACACGGGGAACGCCCCGGTTCGCTTTGAATTGCATGACAAGGGTGTCGTCAGCCAGCAGGGCGACACGCGCCAATACACCGCTTTCGCGGATATCCAGGATCTTTGCCTGTTCGCTGCCGGTCCGGACGCCGCAGCGGGCCCGGTCAACAGCCTTGCCTATCGCACGGACGCGGCGGCAGACTGGACCGTGGTGCCCAGCGGCACCACCGATTTCCCCGTTTTCATGGATGGATTCCGTTCGCGCTACGTCGAGCAGCGTCTGCCGGTGCTGGAAGCGATGATCGCCAATGGCACGCGTGTTCCGTTCCGCTATGTGAAGGCCGGCGAATTCCCGGACCTGGAAACGCAAGAGCTGGCTTTGTCGGCGGAAGGGCTGCACATTGGCGGCGCCACCTGGCCTTACGAGTCGCTTAAGCGCATTGACCTGAATGACTGGACCGAGACGGTCACCCTGCAAGACGACAGCGGCAAGACGGTGTTCTCGAGCGTGGCCACGCGCATCCTCAGTTCGGACCTGTTGGTTAACCTGGTGTACGACCAGTTGGGGCAAGCGGCGGAATACGCCTGAGTGGGCATGGCCCCAGCGGCGCCAGGCGCGCCGGCTGTTCCAGGATGAAGAAAGGGCCGCTGTCAGCGGCCCTTTTCCATTCAGTGCCCCGCGTGCAGCGCGGGGTTCAACGCGCCCCAGGCAGCGGTGCGCACCAGGCATTCGACGACGCCGGTCTGCGAGTTGCGGCGGAACAGCAGGCCATGTTGGCCCGCTAGCTGCAAGGCTTTTACGACGGCGCCTTCCGGCGTCAGCACGCGGGTGCCGGCGGTAACGTAGCAGCCCGCCTCCACCACGCAATCGTCGCCCAGCGAAATGCCCAGGCCGGAGTTCGCGCCCAACAGGCAGCGTTTGCCGATGGACACGACTTGCTTGCCGCCGCCGGACATGGTGCCCATGATGGAGGCGCCACCGCCGATGTCGCTGCCGTCGTCGACGATGACGCCCGCGCTGATACGGCCTTCGACCATGGACGCGCCGAGCGTGCCGGCATTGAAGTTGCAAAATCCTTCATGCAGCACAGTGGTGCCGGGCGACAGATGGGCGCCCAAGCGCACGCGCGCAGTGTCGGCGATGCGCACGCCGCCGGGCACGACGTAGTCGGTCATGCGCGGGATTTTGTCGACGCCGCGGATTTCAAGGGTCTGGCCGGTGGCGCGTAGTTGCCAGCGCAAGGCGTCGACCTGATCGACGGCGCAAGGGCCGACGGAGGTCCACGCAACGTTGGCAAGCACGCCAAACAAGCCATCCAGGTTGGCGTCGTGCGGGCGGATCAGCCGATGGCTAAGCAGATGCAGGCGCAGATAGGCGTCATGCGCGTCAGCGGGCGGTTCGTCGAGCGAGGCGATGGCGGTGCGCACGGCAACGATATCGACTTTACGGCGGGTGTCCCGAATGAGGGCGGTGGGAACGTGTTCGCCAAGCGCGGCACGCGCTTCTTCGGGCGTCAGATGACGGGTCCCGCCAGCGGGAGCGTGATCGGCCAGCGAGGGACGCGGATACCAGGTATCCAGAACGGTGCCGTCAGCGGCAAGCGTGGCAAGGCCATAGGCGATGGCGCTTTGAGGGGCGGGGGCGGACATGGCGGAGGTTTCGGGGCTGGGAATGGGGGGATTCTAGGCGATTGTGGGGGCGGGGCGGGGATCTTCGAGGAGGATTCTGGGCTGCGTGGGTGTGTGGGCTTTGGATCTTCGTGGGCGTGTGGGCTTGGATCTTCGTGGGGCGCTCGCCGCCGGGGTCGGGTGGGTGGCGCGCGCCCACGATTGCGGTCCGGAGCCTTCGCTCCGGACTGCCCTCTCGTCATCTTCGTTGCGGCCTGCGGCCGCTGCCTTCAGATTCCCTCGGGCGCATCAAGGTTGCGCGCCACCCACCCGACCCCGGCGACGAGCTGCGCCGTCTTGGTTTGCGCGCTTTTGATGGGTGGTTTTCTGTTGGCCCCGCCGTCAGGCGGGGGAGGTGGAGCGACGGGTGGCGCGCGGCAGATAGCTGTGTGCGTAGCCAGACCTGCGCGCGCGCCAGCCGTCTAATAGGGAGACTGTCGATACGATCCGGTGCGGTCGTTCTTCTTACTAGCTGGGCGTCAATCGTAGGATGGGTGGAGCGCGGCAAATTCGGCATGAGGACGCCGGCGTCCATCGCGCGCAACCCATCATGCTGCGGTCATTTCTTGCCCGCTTCAGCCACAACGCAACCGCCGCTTGATGGGTTGCGCGCGCTGGGCGGCAGTGTTTTTGCTTAAGAACTCTCGCGCTCCACCCATCCTACGGAGCACGATCAACAACATCACGACGCATGACGCCGCCAAGTCTCCAAGGCCGCGCGCGCGGCCGGCCGCGAGCGGGCCCCGCAAGATCATCCACCCCACGCCTTTGTTGACGAGAACGCAAGCAAACCGTTCTTCCCGGCGGTCGCGAGATTGCGACTGAAAGAGCCCGGCACGGCGGTCCCCCGGCGAGAGCGGGGAGTCAATAAGCCCGTCGGAATCTGAAGGAGCTGCCGCAGGCAGTGACGAAGAGGACGATGGGGGGGCCGCCGAGGCGAGTCCGGAGCGAAGGCTCCGGACCGCAATCGTTGACCCGCTCTCGCCGGGGGGCGCCGTGACGGGCGTCTAAAGAACCACCACCGCCACAAAAAAACTCAAGCCAATTCCCGAAGCAGCAATTCCCAAAACTTCAACCGTTGCTCCAGCGTCGACACCAGAATGTACTCATTCAACGTATGTGCCCCGTCGCCATCCGCGCCAAGGCCGTCCAGCGTAGGAATCCCCATCGCCGACGTGAAGTTCGCGTCGCTGCCGCCGCCCGTCATCGGCGCATCTTCCAGCAGGAAACCCGCACGGTCCGCATAGCCTTGCACCAGTGCCAGCAGCGCTGCCGCCGCTTCCGTCTTCACCATCGGCGGACGGTTCAGTTCCACGTTGATGTCCAGTTCAACATCCGGACCCACCGCGCACAGCTCGCGCATCCGGCGCAGCACGTCTTCCGCGGCGCCCATGTCGGGCACGCGGAAATCCACCACGCAACGGCACAGGGCCGGCACGGTGTTGGTGACGGTGCCGCCGGCGATGGTGCCAACGCTGACCGTGATGCCGCGGTCGTAGTCGGTCATCGCTTCCAGCGCCAGCACCTGATGCGCCATTTCGCGGATCGCGCTGCGGCCCTTTTCGTGCTGCATACCGGCATGCGCCGGGCGGCCTTTGACGTTCAGGTTCAGCATGCCCGTGCCCTTGCGTGCCGTCACGCACTTGCCGCCGTTGGGGCGGGCCGGTTCGCAGACCAGCGCGTACTTGGCGTTGGCGGCGAAGCGCTCGATGTGCGCGCGGGACGCATGGCTGCCGGTTTCCTCGTCGGGCACCACCAGAAAGTCGACAGGCAGTTGCGTCGCGCCGGGGCGCGCCACGCCGGCCAATGCCGTCAAGGCCAGGTAGATGCCTGCCTTCATGTCATAGCTGCCGGGGCCGTAGAGGCGGTCGCCGTCGATGCGAACCGGGTTTTCCAGCAGCGTGCCGACCGGATGCACCGTATCCATGTGCGCCAGGATCAGGATGCCGGGGCGGGTATCGCCGGGAGCGCGGTTGGTGGCGTACAAGAGCGGGCCCGTGGTGGGCCCCAGGGACGACAGCTCCACCGTCAAGCCTGCGGCGGCCGCGTAGTCAGCGATGATGCGCGCCATGGCGGCGATGCCGTCGGGGTAGTTCGACGGCGATTCGCATTGCAGCCAGCTTTGAATGCCGGCGACGATCTGTTCAGTGCTCTGGGTGTTGGACATGGCGGTATCGGGTTTCAGCAATGAAAAGGAAAGAGACGATCAAGCGACCTGCTGGCCGGCCAGGCGGGCCAGTTCGGCGTCGTCGGGCATCTTGCCGTCGAACCACAGGCTGGCGCACACGGCCGACATGGCGCGGCCATCGTGGCCGATGCCGGGCACCACTTGCAGCGTCCAGCCGAACGGCACGCCGCGGCGCTCGGCTTCCTGCTTGCCGAACGCGTAGTAGTTCTGCGCGCGCGCGAAACGGTGCGGGCCCTGGCGCATGGCGGCGGGTTCGGACGGCAGGTTGGGGTCGTCGGTCGCGATGTCCTGGTCGCCCGCCAGAATGGTCATCGGGTAGGCCAGCAGCTTCACCAGGTGCTCTTCGGTCAGGCCGACGCCGTCCATGCCTTCGGGGAACGGATGGTCGAAGGTCGGCAGCGTGTACCAGCCGGGGTTGCCGGCCGCGACGGCCTTGAACGGCGCGTGCGACTGGCTGCTCATCAGCCGGTGCACGAACTGGCCGCCGGCCGAATGGCCGAACAGGTAGACGTTCTGGCCATCGGTGATTTCACCGGCGATCATGTCCTTGATCACGTTGCCGACCAGCGCGTAGGTCCAGCCGTCGATGTGGCGCGGATTGCCGCCGGCCGAGAACACACGGCCGTTGTTGTAGCTTTCCACGCCGGGCCAGATCTCGTTGGAGAAGGTCAGGGCCACGATCAGCAGCTTGTGCTTGTCGGCGGCCTCGACCCAGAAGTCGCGGTATTCGTCGCCGTTGCGCAGCACGCCGTGCTGCACGATGACGACCGGGCGGTCGGGCGTGTAGCCATACGGGCGGTACGTCTGCAGCTTGAAGGGGCGGTCGGAATTGCGGTCTTCATCCACGTACAGGATGGCATTGCGGCCCGCATGGCCCATTTCGATGGCGATGCGGTCCGCGTTGGACATGTCGGAGGGTTTCATCAAGCGCTCGCTTCATTCAGGTGGCAGGCCGACCAATGGCCCGCCGAGATTTCTTTCAGGACCGGCGCCTGCTCGCGGCAACGCGGCATGGCGTGGGGGCAACGGGGGTTGAAGGTGCAGCCGGGAGGCGGGTTCAGCGGCGACGGGATTTCGCCCTTGATCTGCGTGAACTTGCGGCCGCGGCGAGCCACGTCGGGCACTTCGGCCATCAGGGCCTGGGTGTAGGGATGATTGGCGCGCGCGAAGATCTCGGCCGACGTGGAGACTTCCACGATCTTGCCCAGGTACATGATCGCCACGCGGTCCGAGATGTGCTTGACCACACCCAGGTCGTGGCTGATGAACAGGTAGGTGAAGCCATGCTGTTCGCGCAAGTCCATGAACAGGTTGATCACCTGCGCCTGGATCGACACGTCCAGCGCGGCGACCGGCTCGTCGCAGACCAGGAACTTGGGCGCCACCATCAGCGCACGGGCGATGCCGATCCGCTGGCGCTGGCCGCCCGAAATCTGGTGCGGGAAGCGGTCGCGGTATTCGGCGTCCAGGCCCACTTCCTTCAGGGCCTGATCGATGCGGCCCGGGATCTCGGCGGGCGGCGCCAGCTTGTGGACTTTGAGCGATTCGCCCAGGATCTGGCGCAGGCGCTGGCGCGGGTTCAGCGAGGCCTGCGGGTCCTGGAAGATCATCTGCACGCCCAGCGTGTAGGCCAATTTTTCGGCGCCGCGCAGGCGCACGGCGTCCTGGCCCTGGTACAGCAGTTCGCCTTCGGTCTGGCGGTGCAGGCCTGCCACGACGCGGCCCAGGGTGGACTTGCCGCAGCCGGACTCGCCCACCAGCCCGACGACTTCGCCGCGCTTGATGGACAGGTCGACGCCGTTGACGGCATGCACCGTGCGGCGGTCGATGGGCCGGCCGGTCAGGGCCAGGATGCGCTGGGCCAGGTCGGGACGTTGCTCGAAGCGCTTGTGGATGTTCTTGAGCTCGATGACGGGGGTATCGGCTTGGCTCATGCTTCTTGTGCCTCGCGGGCTATCGGCACGTAACAGCGATAGCTGCGCGGACCTTCTGTGGTGACGGAGGGGGCTTGTTCGGTGCACCGCGGGATAACCTTGGTGCAGCGCGGACGGAACGCACAGCCGGAGGGGCGGCCGGCCAGGCTGGGCGCCATGCCGTTGATCTGGTGCAGGCGCGCGCCGGGCTGCGTGGTGCCGGGCATCGAATCCAGCAAACCCTTGGTGTAGGGGTGGCGCGGCGATTCCAGCACCTGCTCGACCGGGCCGCTTTCCACGATGCGGCCGGCATACATCACGGCCACGCGGTCGGCCAGTTCGGCCACCACGCCCAGGTCGTGGGTGATCCAGATCAGCGCGGTGTTGTGCTCGCGGCAGATCTCTTGCATGCGGTAGAGGATCTGGCCCTGGATGGTGACGTCCAGCGCGGTGGTGGGCTCGTCGCAGATGATCAGGTCGGGCTTGTTCAGCATGGCGATCGCGATCGCCACGCGTTGGCGCATGCCGCCCGAGAACTCGTGCGGATAGCTCTTCAGGCGCTTTTCCGGCGAAGGGATGCCGACCATCGCCAGCGCCTCGCGGCAGCGTTCTTCGGCTTGCGCGCGCGACACGTTCTCGTGCGTCAGGATGGCTTCCATCATCTGCTCGCCGATGCGCAGCACCGGGTTGAGCGTCATCAACGGGTCCTGGAAGATCATGGCGATGCGGTTGCCGCGCAACTGGCGCATCTGCTCTTCCGTGAGTTTGCGCAGGTCGGTGCCCTTGAACTTCACTTCGCCGTCCACGACTTCTCCGGGCGGGTCGATCAGGCCCAGCAGCGAGAAGCCCGTGACGGATTTTCCGGAACCCGATTCGCCGACCAGGCCCACGATTTCGCCCCGGCGCACGGTCAGGTCGACGCCGTCGACGGCCAGATACGCGCCGGCCTCGGTATGGAACGCGGTGCGCAGTCCGCGCACATCAAGAAGGATATCGCTCATTTCAATAGTCCAGTGCGCCACTGGCAGCTTCGGGGGTGGGCATCATCGCTTCGGATCCAGGCTTTCACGCAGGCGGTCGCCCACGATGTTGATGGAAAGAATCAGCACCAGCAGCGCAATGCCGGGGAACAGGCTGATCCAGTAATCGCCGGACAACAGGTATTGGAAGCCGTTGGAAATCAACAGGCCCAGCGACGGCTCGGTGATCGGCACGCCGACCCCCAGGAAGGACAGCGTCGCTTCCAGCGCGATCGCGGTGGCGATCTGGATGGTGGCAAACACCATGACGGGGCCCAGGCAGTTGGGCAGCAGGTGGTAGACCATGATGCGCCAGGCCGGATAGCCCAGGTTGGCGGCGGCTTCCACGTATTCCTTGCGGCGTTCCTGCAGCGCGCGGCTGCGCATGATGCGGGCGTAGTGCCCCCATTGCACCAGCACCAGCGCCAGGATCACCTTGTCGACCCCGCGGCCCAGCACCACCAGCAGCACCAGCGCCACCAGGATGGTCGGGAAACCCAGGATGAAGTCGACGATGCGCATCAGCACGGTGTCGACCAGGCCGCCGACATAGGCAGCGATCAGGCCGACCGCGCCGCCGACGGCGGTGGCCAGGACGACGGCGGACAGGCCCACCATCAGGCTGATGCGCAAGCCATACAGGATGGCGCTGAGCATGTCGCGGCCCTGGTCGTCGGTGCCGAGCCAGGCGATGCTGCCGTCCATCAGCGCCTGGCGCGGCGCCAGGCGGCCGTCCATCAGCGACAGGTTGGCCAGGTCGTATGGGTTCTGCGGCGCGAAGTAGGGGGCGAAGATCACCAGGACCACCAGGATGGCCAGCGCGATCGCGGAGCCGCGCACCGTGGGGCGCGCGCGCAGTTTCTTCAGGATGGAGGCGCGCTGGGGCGTCTCAGCCAGAGGCTGGACGGTGCGGGTGCGGCCGGGATTGGGAGAGTTAGCCATGGCGGATTATTGAGCGGGGGTCACGAGCTGCACGCGCGGGTCGAGCGCGGCGTACAGGATGTCCACAACCAGGTTGATGACCACGAAGATCAGGGTGACCAGCATCACGTATGCGACCACCACGGGGCGGTCTAGCTGGTAGACGCTGTCGATCAGCAGCTTGCCCATGCCGGGCCACGCGAACACGGTTTCGGTGATGGTGGAGTAGGCGATCAGGCTGCCGAATTCCATGCCGATCACGGTCACGACCGGGATCAGGATGTTGCGCAGAATGTGGCGGCGCACGATGCGGCCGGGCTTCACGCCCTTGGCGCGCGCGAACTTCACGTAGTCCTGGCTGCGGGCCTCGACCACGCCGGAGGCGGTCAGGCGCAGCACCAGCGCGATGTTGGCCAGCGCCAGGTTGATGGCCGGCATGATCAGGTGCGACCAGCCGTCGGCGGTCAGGATGGACAGGCGCACGCCCAGCACGGTGACGGTGTCGCCGCGCCCGGTGGCCGGCAGCCAGCCCAGCCAGACGGCGAACAGCAGGATCAGCATCATGCCTTGCCAGAAGTTCGGCAGCGAAAAGCCCAGCACGGACGACGCCATGATGCCGCGGCCCAGGTAGTCGTCGCGATACAGGCCGGCGACCAGCCCCAGCGGAATGCCGACCACACAGGTCAGCATGATGGCGACGAAGACGAGTTCGAACGTGGCGGGGATGCGTTGCACGATCAGTTCGACGGCGGGGATCCCGTGCACGAAGGACGTGCCCAGATCGCCGTGCAGCGCGCGCCACAGGAACCCGGTGTACTGCTGCCACACGGGCAGGTCCAGGCCCAGGCGGGCGATCATCGCCTCGCGGGCGGCCTGGCTGGCTTCAGGGCTGACCAGCAGTTCGATCGGGTCGCCCACGGCATACACCGCGAAAAAGACCACGACCGAAACGGCCAGCAGTACGAACAGACTCTGGATCAGTCTGCGCAGGATGAACAAGGCCACGTGATGATTTCCTTAGTGGGCTCAGGGTTTGCGGGCGCCGCGTGCTTACTTGGCGGGCTTGGCCGACATGGCCAGGGTGTACTGATCGGCCCGGCCTTCGTAGGCCAGTCCCTTCTTGAACGCCCAAATGCTGCTTTCGAAATGCAGGGGAATGCTGGGCAGGTCGGCCAGTGCAAGCGTCAGGGACTGTTGCAGCAGCTTTTCCCGCTCGGCCGGGTCCACCGTCACCAGCGCGCGCTTGAATACGCCGTCGAACTCGGGGTTGTCGTAACCGCCGTAGTTGCTGGTGCCCAGGCCCTGCTCCTTATCGAAGCGGGTAACCCAGTATTGTAGGAAAGACGAGGCTTCGCCGGTCTCGGACGACCAGCCGCCCATCGCGAAGCTGAATTCGCGCTTGGCGCGCTTGGGGAAATATACCGAGCGGGTCATGGCGTCCACCGTCGCCTTGATGCCCACGCGCGACAGGTACTGCGCGACGGCCTGCGAGATCTGGGCGTCGTTGATGTAGCGGTCATTGGTGGACGAGACGGCCAGCTCGAAACCGTTGGGATAGCCGGCTTCGGCCAGCAGCTTCTTCGCGCCTTCCGGGTCGTATTTCAATTCGGGCGGATGGGGCAAGGTGCCGAACATGCCGTCGGGCAGGAATTGGTTGGCGGGCGTGGCGGCGCCGTCCATGATGCGGGCGGCGATGGTTTTGCGGTCGATCGCCATCGATATGGCGCGTCGCACGCGCACGTCCTGCAAGGGGTTCTTGCCGTCGGCGGCCTTGACCGTCGGGCTGGGGCTGCGCGCCACGTCGAACTGGAAATACACCACGCGCACGGAAGGCGTGATCACGTACCCGTAGCCCGGGGTTTCCGAAATGCGTTTCACGTCGCGCGCGGCGGGATTCTCGATCAGATCGAAATCGCCCGCCAGAAGGCCCGTCAGGCGCGGCCCGGCTGCAGGCACCGGCACCAGCTTGACGGCTGGCCAGGCCGGTTTGTCGCCCCAGTAGCCGTCGTTGCGGACCAGTTCGATGGCAGTCCCTTTCACGTAGGATTTCAGCGTGTAGGGGCCGGTCCCGATCACGTCGCGGCCGCCATTGAAGTCGGCCACGGTCGGCCAGGGGCCGGCCACGCCGCACTTGTTTTTCAGGTCGAAGGTGATGGGACCGTGTTCGACGATGCCGCTCCACAGCATGGCGGTGCGGGTCAGGTCGTTGGGCAGCAACGGGTAGGGCTTGTGCGTCTTGATAATCAGCGTGTTGCCGTCGCGCGCTTCGATGCCCGCGAACTTCTGGACAACGGCCGGATACGACCCGCCGATACCCTGCTCGTTATGCATCACGCGGCAGAACGTGAAGATCACGTCCTGCGCCGTGAAGGGCTGGCCATTCGAGAACTTCACGCCGTCGCGCAGCTTGAATTCCCAGGTGGTGTCGTCCACCGGCTTCCAGGCCGTGGCCAACCGGGGGATCAGGTTCATCTTGGCGTCCTGCCCCACCAGCGTCTCGAACATGTGCGAGGTCATCGCGTCGTTCGGCGTGGCCTGATGGTAGTGCGGGTCCATCGACGTGGGCTCGGACGACAGGCCGATCTTCAGGGTGGAAGGCAGGGTCTGGGCCTGGACGGCTACCGTACAGGCGGCAAGCGTGCAGGCCAGCAATGCGCTGCGGATGAATACCTGGGCTGACATGTTTTTTCCCTAGTTGTTATGGGTCGTGCCGGTCGTGCTGAAAGGCGCCTCTTTGGCGGACGCTGCTCTCGTGTTGAATCAGGACGGCGGATCAGGCGATAGGCTGGGCCAGGCGGACGACCGTCACGCCGGGCCGCAGGTTCGCGGTGGACGGCATGATCAGCACGCAGTTGTCGTAGGGCGTGGCGACGGCTTCGCCTTCCGACCACCCGATCACGGTGCCGGCGGCGGCCAGCGTTTCCAGGCCCTTCCAGGGCTCCGCGAAACGGAAGTCGGCGCTCTTGGCGGCGACCGCATGCGTCACGCGCAGCGCGCGCTGCGACGGGGCGCCGGGGGCGACCCACCCAGCGGGGAGGTCCGCGGCGTCGACCGTGCCGGCTTCCAGCAGAAAGCGCGCCATCTGGTCCACCGCCACGCCGCGCGCCTCAGGCGCGCCATGAAAGCCGCATTCGATCAGCAGGGACCGCGTGCCGTTGTCGCCGGTTTCGCCGAAGCGGCCATAGTCGCGCATCCGCACGCCAGCGGCGTGGCCGGCATCGGCAATGATGGTGGCGGGGTTGCCCAACGCAAGCGCCAGGTCGATATTGCGCTGTTCCATGCCGGTCAGCTGTAGCGGCACGTCGGAATTGCTCATCGAATGGAAGTCCAGCAGCCAATCGGCCTGTTCCACCCAAGGCCGGATTTCGGCGGCGCGGCGGCGTTCCTGGCTGATTGGCAGGGCCAGTTTGTCATCGCTCCAGACGCGGTTCATGTCTTCGTCGACAAAGCGCGCGGGGGCGTAGTTGGCGGAATCGAAGCGGTCGAACGCGGCCAGGTTGCAGAATGCCAGTGTCAGCGAGCCGCGTCGCGGCCGCAGGCCGGCGGCCAACGCTTCCTTCAGCGCCCAGGCGCCGCACAGCTCGTTGCCATGGATCAGCGCGCTCAGCATGACGCGTTTGCCCGGCACGCCCGAATCGAAATGCCAGACGCCTGGCGTATCCGTATTGCCCAAGCGTTCCGCCGACAGATCGGGACAGGCAAGCAGGAAAGGACGCGGACGGGGCGCGGATGAAGACGTGGGCATGGGGACTCCGATGAAGCGAGGGGATTGTATAGGGGTTGGGCCAGGCGAGCTTCAATCGCGCACCGGTTCGAAGCCGTCCACGCGAATTCTAGGAGTTTGGCAGCTTTCTCTACAATTAGAATATTTATCGGGAGCTTTGCTTAAATAGCAAAGGTCGGCGGGTTGCCAGAGGCGGAACATGCACGGAATTGCCTTGAAGTACTTTTTGGAGGTTGCGCAGGCAGGCAGCCTGAGCGGCGCATCCGAGCGTCTGCATGTGGCGGTGTCGGCGATCAGCCGGCAGATCGCCAAACTGGAAGAGGAGGCGGGCGCGCCGCTATTCGAACGCGCCGCCCGGGGCATGGTGCTGAGCCCGGCGGGCCAGCTGCTGCTGACGCACGCCCGGCGCACCATGCTCGAGGCCGAGTCGGTCCTGCAGGAGATCGCGGCCGCCCGCGGCACGGCGCGCAACGAGATCCGGGTGGCCGCCGTGGAAGGCGTGGCGCGGATTTTCGTGCCGTCCGTGATGGCGCGTTTTCGCCAGGAACGGCCGAACATCCGCTTCGACCTGTTCGTGGGATCTCCCGCCGAAGTCAGCCGCCGCGTGGCCGAAGGCGGGGCAGAGCTGGGCATGACGTTCATCGCCGAACGCGTCAACGGGGTCAGCGTGCGGTATTCGCGCCGCGCGCCGGTGCACGCGGTGATGGCGTCCAATCATCCGCTGGCCAGCCGCCGTAGCGTCAGCCTGCAAGACCTTAGCCGCTATCCCCTGGCCTTGACCGGCCCGGGCACCACCACCCGGCAGCTCTTCGAAATGGGCTGCGCGCTGGAATCGGTGCAGCTTGAGCCGGTGCTGACCTGCAATGACTCTTCGCCCCTGCACGGTTTCGTGTTCGGTTCGGACGCCATCATGCTCAGTGGCTACATCTCGGTGGCATGGAGCCTGCGGCGCGACGAACTGGTGGCGGTGCCGATTTCCAACGCGGAATTGCAATCGCGCACGCTGCAGATCCAGGTGATGCCGGGGCGGGTGTTGCCGCCCAAGGCGGAAGCGTTCATTGAACTGCTGTGCCGGGAACTGGACCAGGCGTTGTCGGCAGGGCCGAGCATGCCGACAGCTCCGCACGGATAAAACGGCCCCCACGCCGCGCACGCTGCGCGTGCTTGCTGCCCCCGAGGGGGGCATTTTTATATTGGGGCGGCCCGGCGATAAAAAAACGGCTGCCCGAAGGCAGCCGTTTTTTCGATCAGGCGAACCGGATCACTTCTTTTCGGGCGTAACCGAGGTGGCCAGCGTGTACTGGTCGCGGCGGCCTTCGTAGGTGATGCCCTTGCGGAAGGCCCAGATGCTGCTTTCGAAGTGCAGCGGGATCAGCGGCACGTTGTCCAGCGCGATCTGGGTGGATTCCTGCAGCAGCTTTTCACGCTTGGGCGCGTCCACCGTCACGATGGCCTGCTTGTAGACCTTGTCGAAATCGGCGTTGGAGAAGCCGCCGTAGTTGCTGGTGCCCAGGCTGTTGGGCGAATCCAGGGACGCGACCCACAGCTGGAACAGCGCCGAGGCTTCACCCGTTTCCGCCGGCCAGCCGCCCATCGAGAAGCTGAACTCGCGCTTGGCGCGCTTGGGGAAATAGATGGATGCCGTCATGGCGTCCACGTTGGTCTTGATGCCGACGCGGGCCAGATACTGCGCCACGGCCTGGGCGATCTGGCCGTCGTTGACGTAGCGGTCGTTGGTGGACGACAGCGTCAGTTCAAAGCCGTTCGGGTAGCCGGCTTCGGCCAGCAGCTTCTTGGCGCCTTCCGGGTCGTACTTGATTTCCGGGGCCTTGGGCAGCGCGCCGAACATGCCGTCGGGCATGAACTGGTAGGCCGGGGTGGCCATGCCGTCCATGATGCGGGCGGTGATGGTCTTGCGGTCGATGGCCATCGAAATCGCCTTGCGCACGCGCAGGTCCTGCAGCGGGTTTTTGCCGTCGGCGCTCTTGACGAACGGGCTCGGGTTGCGGCCCACGTCCGGCTGGAAGAACACCAGGCGCGTGGACGGCGTGGCCACGAAGCCGAACTTCGGGTTGTCCTTCAGGCGCGGCAGGTCGCGGGCAGCCGGGTTTTCGATCATGTCGAAGTCACCGGACAAGAGGCCGGTCAGGCGCGGGCCGGCGGACGGCACGGGCACAAACTTCACTTCCTTCCAGTACGGTTTCTCGCCCCAGTAGTTCTCGTTGCGGACCAGCTCGATGCCGGTGCCCTTCACGTAGGACTTCAGGGTGTAGGGGCCGGTGCCGATGGAATCCTTGCCGTTGTTGAAGTCGGCAACGGTGGGCCAGGCGCCGGTCACGCCGCAACCCTTCTTCGGGTCGAACGTCAGCTTGCCGTGTTCGACGATGCCGTTCCAGACGATGGGCAGCGAGCGGGCCAGTTCGGCGGGCATCAGCGGGAAGGGCTCGCCCGTTTTGATAATCACGGTGTGCGCATCCGGCGTCTGGACGTCGGTGATGCGCTTGGTCATGTCCATGTAGGACTGCGACACGTTGGTTTCGTTGTTCAGCGTGCGGCAGATCGTGAACAGCACGTCTTCAGACGTGAACGGCTTGCCGTTCGAGAACTTGACGTCGTCGCGCAGCTTGAATTCCCAAGTCAGGTCATCCAGGTTCTTCCACGACTTGGCCAACTGGGGCGTCAGTTTCATGTCGGCGCTGCGGCCCACCAGCGAACTGTAGACGTGCGCGGAGAACGCGTCGTTCTGCGTCATCTTGTGATAGTGGGGATCCGCCGAAGTGGGTTCGGCCGACAGGCCGATCTTCAGCGTCTGGGCTTGGGCGGCAGCCAAAGGGATGGCGGCGGCCACAAGGGCCAGGGTGGTGCGCAACTTCATGATGACAACTCCGGATGGATAACGAACCGGATCGTGCCTGAAGCGCCATCGGGCGCACCGGGCGGACAGCAGGGGTCGGCAGGGCACGCGGAGTTTTGGCGCCAGGCACGACGGCAAGGGGCCGATTATCGGTAGGGGGTTCGCGCGCTGTCAATGCAGAACGGCGAATCGGGCGCTAGGGAAAACGCCGAGAGGAAGGTGCGGCAGAAGGGCCGGGAGGGCGTCGCGGGGGCTCCCAACAGCATGAATGGGAGCCGGCGCGGCGCGATGGCGCCGGTGAGGGGCGGGCGCCGAAAGTCCGCCGCGCGGCAAGCCAGGACCAGCCAGGCAGGCCGTGCGACGGCACGCGCGCTAGTCTGAATCGCGGGAGATCGGTCGCGATTCAGACCTGCGCAGCGCAACTTACCACTGAGAGCCGGAGAAGCGCGAGCTGGCGGCGCGGGCTTTGTTCATCGAGTCGTTCACTTCGTCGATGAAGGCAAAGACGCTGGCAACAGCGGCGATCACGGCTTGGCCAGCCTTCTTCAGGTTGGTCAGCGGGTGGGAATTCGGTTGGTTCTCGAGAGCGCCGCGGAGCAGGTCGCGCTCCAGCGCGTCGGTCAGGCGGGCAGTGCTATTCAAGGTCAGTTCGCTCATGGTCTTCTCCAGTCCGTTTCGTCTTGGGGTAAACCATTATAGGGATAACCCTAAATTAAAAGCAACGACCTTTTAGGGGAAAACCCTAGTATGTTGTAAAAATGTTTATTTCACGGGGACTTAGCCCGGATTGGGGCCCGGGGATGCCCCTCAGCGGCCGTTGCGCAAGGCGCGCGCGGCGTCCGCCAACTCTCCCGCCGTGAGGCCGATCGGGCCGATGCCCTGGTTGACCAGCGCATCGGCGGCGGCGCCGTGCAGCCAGACGGCTCCCGCTACCGCTTGGTCGAATGGAAGCTTCTGGGCGATCAGTGATCCCAGCATGCCCGCCAATACGTCCCCGGTTCCGGCTGTGGCCAGG
Source organism: Achromobacter marplatensis (assembly GCF_049060505.1). Classification (GTDB taxonomy): domain Bacteria; phylum Pseudomonadota; class Gammaproteobacteria; order Burkholderiales; family Burkholderiaceae_B; genus Achromobacter; species Achromobacter marplatensis_A. The sequence goes on along the minus strand of NZ_JBMGRB010000007.1, from coordinate 95,268 downwards.
CCGGGGTTGCCGCTGGTGTTGGTCCGGCGGCTGCCGTCGGGCGAACAGACGACGGTAGCCGCGCCTTTCAGCACCACCCAGGCCTGGAAGCGTTGCGCCAGCTGCCATGCCGCGTCTCGGCGGTCGGCCTGAATCTGGGCAGCGCTTAGCCCCAGGAGACGGCCGGCCTCGGCAGGATGCGGGGTCAGCACGACGGGGCCAGGGCCCCAATTGGGCTTGATGTCGCCCTGGGCCAGCAGGTTCAGGCCGTCGGCGTCCAGCACCAGTGGCGCGCCGCGGCGCAGCACGAATAATTCCGATAGCGTGTTGGCCGCCAGCGCATCCGTGCCGATCCCGCAGCCGGCGACCCAGGCGGTCACGCCCCAATCGCCCTCCAGCAGCGACCGGGCGTCGCGCAGCATCAATTCGGGTTGCAACGGGTCGCAGGCAAGCGGCGAGGCCTCTTGGGCGAAGCCGACCAGCACCTTGCCGGCGCCAGTCTTCAGGGCGGCCCGCGCCGCAAGCAGCACGGCCCCCGCCATGCCCGGGCCGCCGCCCACCACGCCGACGGTGCCGAAACTACCCTTGTGCGTGTCCACGCCCCGGGGGGCGAACAGGGCGGGCAGGCTGGCGCGGTCGATAGGGGCGCCGGCGGACGGGGCGGGGGTGTTCATTGGCTGAAGCTCCTTCTGGCGGGCGGCGGGTGGACGCCGGCGTATCCACTATAGTGCCCAAAAATGCGCCGGCCCCAGGCTTGCCCCATTGGTATACAAGACAACGCGGAGAAGACAATGACTGATATCACGCTGCAACACTATTCGGCCTACGAGTCCCTGAAGCTGCGCCGGCATCCCGGCGGCGTGCTGGAACTGATCATGGGCGCCAAGGGCGGCCAGCCGGGCAAATTGTCCACGGCCGACGACCGCATGCACCGCGAGCTGGCCGACATCTGGCGCGACATCGATACCGACCCCGACACCCGCGTGGTGGTGATCCGCGGCGAAGGCAAGGGCTTTTCGGGGGGCGGCGACCTGGATCTGGTGCAACAGATGGCCGACGACTTCGACGTGCGCACCCGCGTCTGGCGGGAGGCCCGCGACCTGGTCTACAACATCATCAACTGCAACAAGCCCATCGTGTCCGCCATGCACGGCGCGGCCGTGGGAGCGGGACTGGTAGCGGGGTTGCTGGCCGACATCTCGATTGCCGCGCGCGACGCACGGATCATCGACGGCCATACGCGCCTGGGGGTGACGGCGGGCGACCACGCGGCCATCGTCTGGCCGCTACTGTGCGGCATGGCCAAGGCCAAGTACTACCTGATGCTGTGCGAAACCGTCACCGGCGAAGAAGCCGAGCGGATCGGGCTGGTGTCGCTGTGCGTGGACGAGGCCGAGCTTATTGCCCGCGCGTTCGAGGTGGCCAACAAGCTGGCCGCCGGCTCGCAGACCGCCATCCGCTGGACGAAGTACTCGCTGAACAACTGGCTGCGCATGGCAGGCCCGACCTTCGACACGTCGCTGGCGTTGGAATTCATGGGGTTCGGCGGGCCGGACGTCAAAGAAGGGGTCAAATCCTTGCGTGAGCGCCGGGCGCCTAATTTCCGGCCCGATTCGCCTTTCTGAAGCGATGGGCTGCAAGAGCAACCCATCTGCCGGCATGCGTCAGTGATGGGTTACGTGCGGCATGCCTCGGCGTGCTTTGGGGCGCCGCAACGCACTCCACCCATCCTACGAGCGGCGGTCTTGCCCGTAGGATGGGTGGAGCGCGAAAAATTCGCCGCAAAAGCGCCGTAGCGCAGCGCGCGCAACCCATCTTCATGCGCGCGGCTATTTCTTGAAGAACTTCGCGAATGCCGCTTGCGCCTCTTCGGTTTGCAGGCGGGCACGGAATTGCTGGGCTTCGTAGTCCAGCGTTTCCTGGATGGCTTGGCGGTCTGCGCGTTTCATCATGGCTTTGGTCAAACGCAGCGCGGCCGGCGGCTGACGCACCAGGTCGGCGGCGGTGGCTTGCGCCGCCGCCAGCGCCTGACCCTTGGGCGCGACCGACGTCGCCAGACCGGCTTCGTGCGCATCGCAGGCGGAAAACGCCTTGCCCTGCAGCAGCCATTCGGCGGCGCGGCGTCCGGCCAGGCGGGGCATCAGCAGGCTGGATGCGCCTTCCGGGCACAGGCCCAGCGCCACGAATGGCATGCGCAAGGTGGCGCCTTCGCCGATGTGGACGAAGTCGCAATGCTGTAGCAGCGTGACGCCGATGCCGATGGCGTAGCCCTCGACCGCGGCAATCACCGGCACGTCCGCCGTGGTCAGTGCCCGCAGGAACGTCAGGCCGGCGCTGTCGCCCGCGCCGCGTTCCGCCTGGAAGTCGCGCAGGTCGTTGCCGGCGGTGAAGTGTTCGCCCGCGCCGGTCAGGATCACCGCCGACACTGACAGGTCGCCAGACGCCAGCGCGATTTGCTCAGACAGCGCGGCGTAAGTGGCCGTGTCCAGCGCGTTGCGGCGGTCCTGGCGGTCGATGGTGAGCGTCAGGACGGCGCCCTCGCGGACGACTTTCAGGCCCGCGCTCATGCGTAGGTCCTGCCGGCCAGTTGCGCTTTGGCGTCTTCGTACTCGCGGCGCAGGGTGTCGACGATCTTGCGGGTGGGTTCGACGCTGGCGATACCGCCCACGCCCTGGCCCGCGCCCCAGATGTCTTTCCACGGCTTGACCCGTGACGAGCCGAAGTTGGACGCGCCGCTGTCGGGTTGCGGCAGGTTGGCCGGGTCCAGTCCGGCGGCGGCGATGCTGGCCTTCAGGTAGTTGCCGGGGATGCCGGTGAAGAACGGGGTGTACAGGATGTCGGAGGCGCTGGCGTCGACGATGGCGGATTTGTAGCCTTCGCTGGCGTTGGCTTCCGCGCTGGCGATGAAGCGCGTGCCCATATAGGCGAAGTCCGCGCCCATGGCGAGAGCGGCCAGCACGTGCGCGCCGGAGGTGATGGCGCCCGACAGGATCAGCGGGCCGTCGTAGAAGCGGCGCACTTCGGACACCAGCGCGAATGGGCTCAGCGTGCCCGCATGGCCGCCGGCGCCCGCGCAAACCAGGATCAGCCCGTCCACGCCGGCCTCAAGCGCTTTTTCGGCGTGGCGGATCGTGGTGACGTCGTGGAACACCTTGCCGCCCCAATCGTGCACGCCTTTGACGAGGTCGCCGGGGGCGCGCAGGCTGGTGATGATCAGCGGCACGCGGTGGCTGGCGCAAACCGCCAGGTCCTGTTCCAGGCGGTCGTTGGACTGGTGGATGATCTGGTTCACGGCGAACGGCGCCACCGCGGCGCCGGGGTTCGCCTCACGGTACGAGGCCAGCCCGGCCTGCACTTCGTCCAGCCAGTCGGTCAGCAGGCTTTGCGGGCGCGCGTTCAGCGCGGGGAACGAGCCCACGATGCCACTGGTGCACTGAGCAAGCACCAGCGTCGGGTTGGAGACGATGAACATGGGGGCGCTGATGACCGGCAGGGACATCTGGCCATACAAATCTGTCACGAGAGAGTGGGGCATAGCGTCGTCGCGTTGTGTTCAGGGTCAGTCCAGAAGGGGCGCCTGCAGGCAGGCTTGAGTCCCCGAGGCGGATGTGCCTATAATTACCTACCGACCGTCCGGTAATTAATTAATCTTTATTTAACGGCATGCGCCGAACCGCTGTCAATGGAGGCCCACCCGGCCCCTTGCCGGCCTGCGGCGCGGCCCTTTCAAAGGCTGTCATGGCGACCTCTGCTCCTCCGGCCCTGAAACCCGCCCGCGCCGGCCGGCCACCCACGCTGGCGGCCCCGCGCGAACGCATCCTGGATGAAGCCGCCAAGCTTTTCGCTCAAAGCGGTTACGACGGCAGCTCCGTGTCGGACCTTGCTGGCGCCATCGGCGTATCCAAGGCGGCCATTTACCACTACTACCCCACCAAGCAGGATATCTACGACGCCATCATCCTGGGCGTATTGAGCGGGCTGACGCAAACCGTGGGCCAGGATGTCGACCGCGCCGAGGGCGCCGCCGCCCGGCTGCGCGCGTTCATGGTCGGCCACGCGCGTTACTTCGAACAGCACCACGCCAAATTCGTGACGATGCTGATCGGTTATTCCGGCATGGCCTTGCCTGAACGCGAAGACGCCGCCCGGCTGCGCGACGGCTACGAGAAGCGCCTGCGCGAACTGATCACGCAGGGCGTGGCCGACGGCACGTTCCGCGCGCTGGACGTGGCCGCCACCGGCCGCGCCGTGCTGTCCATGCTGAACTGGATGGTGCGCTGGTACAAGCCGGGGCAGGGCGACAGCGCGGAAACCATCGCCGCCGGCTACTTCGACCTGCTCGTTGGCGGCATGCGCGCCTGAGCGCCGCCGCCCGTAAGCCGCACCGCTCCCGACCCGATCGCCATACCAGACCTTCTACCTCGTCCCCGCATCCCCTTCTTTTTTTGAGATTCCCACCATGGCCCTGGACACCGAAACCCTGAACCTGCTGCTGGACGCCGTGCGCCGCTTCGTGCACGAACGCCTGATTCCCGCCGAAGACGAACTGGCCACCAGCGGACAGGTTCCGCCCGACATCGTCAACGAAATGCGCGAACTGGGCCTGTTCGGCCTGTCGATCGCGCCAGAATTCGGCGGCCTGGGGCTGACGATGGAAGAAGAAGTGCGCGTGGTGTTCGAATTGGGCCAGACCTCGCCCGCTTTCCGTTCGCTGGCTGGCACCAACATCGGCATCGGCTCGCAGGCCATCGTGCTGGCCGGTACCGACGACCAGCGCGCCCGCTACCTGCCCAAGCTGGCCAGCGGCGAATTGATCGGCTCGTTCGCGCTGACCGAACCCGACGCCGGTTCCGACGCGATGGCACTGCGCCTGTCCGCCGAACGCGATGGCGACAGCTACGTGCTGAACGGCACCAAGCGCTACATCACCAACGCGCCGATCGCCGGCCTGTTCTCGGTCATGGCGCGCACCGCGCCCGAGCGTCGCGCCAATTCGATCTCCTGCTTTCTGGTCGAAGCCGGCTCGCCGGGTCTCAGCATCGGCAAGCCCGACAAGAAAATGGGCCAGGCCGGCGCCCTGACCAGCGACGTGGTGTTCGATAACTGCCGCGTGCCGGCCAGCGCCCTGCTGGGCGGCGAAGAAGGCAACGGTTTCCGCACGTCGATGCGCGTGCTGGACAAGGGCCGTCTGCATATCTCGGCGTTGTGCGTGGGTATTGCCGATCGCCTGCTGGCCGACGCCGTCAAATACGCGATGGAGCGCAAGCAGTTCGGCCAGCCAATCGCCGAGTTCCAACTGATTCAAGCGATGATCGCCGACAGCCAGGCCGAACTCTACGCCGCACGCTGCATGGTGCTGGACGCTGCCCGCATGCGTGACCGCGGCGAAAACACCACCATGCAAGCCGCTTGCGCGAAGTTGTTCTCGACCGAAATGGTGGGCCGCGTTGCCGACCGCGCCGTGCAGATCCATGGCGGCGCGGGGTATATGTCGGAATACGCGGTGGAACGCTTCTACCGCGACGTGCGCCTGTTCCGCATCTTCGAAGGCACGTCGCAGATCCAGCAGCTGGTGATCGCCCGCGAAACGATCAAGGCCCATTCCTGATCGGAAGAATGGCGGGTTGCGCGCGCAACCCGGGCTAATATCGCATATGACGCGCCAGCGGCTCGGACCGCTGGCATGACAGACTCCAGTCTGGCTTGCGCTGGCCGCCAGCCGGACGTTTTCATTTCCCATCTAGCGAAAAGAACACTGATGTCGCAACGTCCCGCTCCCCTTACCGGCATACGCGTGCTGGACCTGACCCGCGTATTGGCGGGCCCCTGGTGCACCCAGAACCTGGCCGACCTTGGCGCCGAGGTGATCAAGATCGAACGTCCCGGCGCTGGCGATGACACGCGCGCCTGGGGGCCTCCGTACCTGAAGGACGAAGCGGGCAACGACACCACCGAAGCCGCCTATTACCTGTCCGCCAATCGCAACAAGCTGTCGGTGGCGCTGGATATCGCGTCGCCGCGCGGCGCCGAACTGGTGCGCGAATTGGCGCTGCAAAGCGACATCCTGGTCGAGAACTTCAAGGTGGGCGGGCTGAAGAAGTACGGCCTGGACTACGAAAGCCTGAAGGCCATCAACCCGCGCCTGATCTATTGCTCCATCACCGGCTTCGGCCAGACCGGTCCCTACGCCAGCCGCCCCGGCTACGATTTCATGATCCAGGGCATGGGCGGCCTGATGAGCATCACGGGCGAGCGCGACGACCTGCCCGGCGGCGGCCCGCAAAAGGCCGGCGTGGCGGTGGCGGACCTGATGACGGGCATGTATTCCACGGTGGGCATCCTGGCCGCGCTGCTGGAACGCGCCAACAGCGGGCTGGGCCAGCACATCGACATGGCGCTGCTGGATTGCCAGGTTTCGATGCTGGCCAACCAGAATCTGAACTTCATGACGTCGGGCGTGGCGCCCAAGCGCGCGGGCAACGCGCATCAAAATCTGGTGCCCTACCAAGTGTTCGCGGCGGCCGACGGCCACCTGATCGTGGCGGTGGGCAACGACAGCCAGTTCCGCAACTACTGCGGCGCGATCGGCTTGCCCGAATTGTCGGCGGATCCGCGTTTCTCGACCAATCCGCAGCGCGTGAAGAACCGCGCGGAGCTGGTGCCGCTGTTGGCCGAACGCATGGCCACGGGCGCGCGCGATCACTGGCTGGCCTCGCTGGAAAGCGTGGGGGTGCCTGCAGGCCCCATCAACACGCTGGACCAGGTCTATGAAGATCCGCACGTGTTGGCGCGCGGCATGAAGCTTGAACTGCCGCACCCGGCGGCCGGCCGCGTGCCGATGGCGTCCAGCCCGCTGAAATTCTCGGACAGCCCGGTCGAATACCGCCGTCCGCCGCCCATGCTGGGCGAACACACCGCGCAGGTCCTGGCTGAAAAGCTGGGGCTATCGGCCGAAGACATCCAGGCGCTGGCCCAGAGCCAGGCTTGAGGGCGGGCGGAGCGGCGCAGCGCCGCTCTGTTTTCCCTGCGCCCCGCCACGCCGCGGCGCACACGATCCATTCCAATAAAGGCAGGAGAAAGTTGATGACGGAGATTCAAACCATCGGCGTCGTGGGCGCCGGGGCCATGGGGCGCGGCATTGCGCAGATCGCGGCGCAAGCCGGTTTGCGCGTGCGCCTGTACGACACCAGCGCCGACGCGGTTGCCGCTGCGCGGGAATCGTTGCGCCAGACATGGGACAAGCTGGCCCAGAAGGGCAAGCTTACCGCCGCCGACGCGCAAGCCGCGCTTGAGCGCGTGGAATCCGCCACCGCGCTGACCGACATGTCGGCGTGCCAACTGGTGGTGGAAGCCATCGTCGAACGCCTGGACGTCAAGCGCGACCTGTTCGCCGCGCTGGAAGGCGTGGTGTCGGAAGACTGCATCCTGGCGTCGAATACGTCGTCGCTGTCCATCACCGCCATTGCCGCCGCCTGCAAGCGCCCGCAGCGTGTGGTGGGTTATCACTTCTTCAACCCGGTGGCGTTGATGAAAGTGGTGGAAGTCATCGACGGCCTGCGCAGCGCGCCCGAAGCCGGCGACGCGCTGGCCGCGCTGGCCCGCCGCATGGGCCACACGCCTGTGCGCGCCAAGGACATGCCCGGCTTCATCGTGAACCACGCCGGCCGCGGCATGAACACTGAAGGCCTGCGCGTGGCGCAGGAAGCCGTTGCCACCTTCGCGCAAGTGGACGCCGTCATGCGCGAGCAGGCCGGCTTTCGCATGGGCCCATTCGAACTGCTGGACCTGACCGCGCTGGACGTGTCGCATCCGGTGATGGAGTCCATCTACCGCCAATTCTTCGACGAACCGCGCTTTCGCCCGTCGCCGATCACTACCGTGCGTTTGGCTGGCGGCTTGATCGGCCGCAAGGCCGGCGAAGGCTTCTACGTCTACACCGACGGCCAGAAGCAGGTGCCGGCCGAGCCGCCCGTGCCGGCGTTGCCGGACGGCCTGAAAGTGTGGGTCAGCCCCAAGCACGCGGAAGGCTACGCGCGTGCATCGGCGCTGATCGAAAAGCTGGGCGCGACGCTCGTCACGGGCGCCACGCCCGACGCCGATGCGTTGATCGTCGTCACCCCGTTTGGCGACGACGTCTCGACGTCGGTGTCCGCGCAGGGTTTGAACGCGGGCCGCACGGTCGGCCTGGATACGCTGTATGCGTTCGACGGCGCCAAGCGCCGCACCGTCATGGTGTCGCCCGCGACCGAGGGCAAATGGCGCGACGCCGCCCATGCGCTGCTGGCCGCAGACGGCGTGCCGGTGACCGTGATCCAGGATTCGCCGGGCTTCATCGCCCAGCGCATCGTGGCCATGATCGTCAATATCGCCAGCGATATCGCGCAGCAGGAGATCGCTACGCCTGAAGACATCGACCAGGCCGTGACGCTGGGCCTGGGTTATCCGGTGGGTCCGCTGGCGCTGGGTGACAAGCTGGGCGCCGACCGCATCCTGGAAATCCTGAAGAGCATGCAGCGCGTGACGGGCGACCCTCGCTATCGCCCCAGCCTGTGGCTGCAACGCCGCGTGCAGTTGGGCATGTCGCTGCTGAAATCGTCGGCGGAATAACACCCGACGGGATGCCGTTAAAGCACGGCGGCAAAAAAAAGCCCCTTGAGCGATCAAGGGGCTTTTTGCTGGGCCAGCCGGATTTACTTGGCCGCGTCGACCATGTATTGCACGGCCGCGCGGATGTCGTCTTCCGAGGCGTTGGCCGCGCCGCCCTTCGGGGGCATCGGCGGCTTGCCTTGCATGGCGACCTTCACCATGGCGTCCATGCCGGTCTTGATGTACGGATCCCAGGCGGCCTTGTCGCCGAACTTGGGCGCGTTCGCCACGCCGGTGGCGTGGCAGGCGAAACAGACGCTCTTGTAGAGTTTTTCACCGGCCGGGTTGACGGCGGCTGCCGCTTGCGGCGCGGCGGGCGCGGGGGCTGCAGCTGCGGGGGCGGCCGGAGCCGGGGCCTGCGCGGCTGGGGCAGGGGCGGCTGCGGCTGCGGCAGGCGCGGGAGTGGCGGCAGGCGTCGCAGCTGCTTCCTTCTTCGCGCCGTCCTCGGCGGGAGCGGCCGGTTCGGGCAGCGAGGCGCCGGACTTGTTCGCCATGTAGACCACGGCGCGCGCGACCTCATAGTCGGACAGCGTGGGGTTGCCGCCCTTGGCGGGCATGCCGCCCTTGCCGTGCAGGGCCACGTTCAGCATGGTGTCGTAGCCGGACTTGATGAACGGCGCCCATGCTGCGTTGTCGCCCATCTTGGGCGCGCCGGCGATACCGGCGGTGTGACAGGCCGTACAGACCGCGGCAAACACCTGTTCGCCCGTCTTGAAGACCTTGGGAGCGTTGGCGTCGACCAGCGCGAAACCCGCAACCGGCGCGATCCGCTTGGTGACGGCTTCTTCGGTAAGGGTATCGGAACCGGCGCCGACCTTGGTGCCGGAGACCACCATATTCACCAGGAGGATGATGATGGCGATTGGAATCACGAAAGATAGAACGATCGTGACGACCAGTTGCTTGGGGGTCTTGATGGGGGAGGAGTGCTCTTCTATGTGTTCCTGCTCGTTGCTCATGACCAAATCCTGCAAACGGGTGGGGCGCCTGGCGGCGGCAACAGAAAATCAGTAACTGCACAAATTGGCGAACCCGTGACGCATCCGCCTGCAAGCAAACGCTGGATTATATAACGGTGTCAGGGACGCTCGTCCAATGACCGTGGCGGGGTTTTCGATGAGAGTGACGGCTGATTTGATCCACTTCATGCACGCTAGCGAAAACTAGGTACAATGTCGCCTCCTTGCGCTGCGCCCGTAGTTCAATGGATAGAATGAGAGTTTCCGAAGCTCTTGATACAGGTTCGATTCCTGTCGGGCGCGCCACAGCATCAAGGACTTACGTTTTTTGGGCCCGTTCTAGGCCCAAACCGCGCACAATTAGCGCGAGTTCTTTAGAGTCCTTTAGGCCTCTTGTCGGGCAAATGCTCCGCATATAGCGCTGCCATTTTTTGCCTTTTCCCGCTGGTTGGATTCGCCATCGATCCACTCGGGATAGACTCGAAAGAACATCTGCGCGTTCCCCCAAACTTGCCGAGCTGGCGTCATGACGTTGTTGAACGTCTTGGCCGCCATGCGAAACCCGCGCCGCCCTTTTCTTTCGTGGTCAGTCGACTTTGAGGTGGGTGCGTTCGACGTCGCGTCTCAGCCTGACGGAATCTGCGCTGACAGAGTCGCCGAAGGCTGCCGCGGTTTGGGGCGAAGCGACTTGCACCCCCATCTTGGCGTAGGCGTTAACCACCTTAGGCGATTTCAGAATGTCCTGCAGTGCACTGTGCAGACGCTCGCGCACTGCGGTGGGTGTGCCTTTGGGGGCAAAAAGGCCAGTCCAGATGTCGTAGTCGACGTCCTTCAGGGCCGGCACACTGGCAGCCACGGGAATGTCGGGGTTGCCGATGTCCGGGATTTTGCTGGTCACGGCAAGCGCCTTCATCTTGTTGGACGCGATGTGCGGCAGCATTGCGGGGAGGCCCAGCAGGGCGATGTCAATCTGATTTCCCATCAGGTCGACGCTGGCTTGCCCGGCTCCGCGATAAGGTACGGCAACCAGCTCGACACCGGCCTCTGCCTTGATCACTTCCATGACCAAGTGAAATAGAGAACCGCTACCAGGCACACCATACGAGAGTTGTCCGGGCCGCTTTCGGGCCAGTTCGAGAAGATCGGCGAGATTGTCGACGGGCAGATCGGGTTTGCCGACCAGGACCAGTCCGCTAGTGCCAATTTTTCCAATTGCATCGAAGTCGGTGGCCTGATACGCGGGATTCGGCGTTACGAGGGGCGCCAGTGCAATGCTCGAGGTAATACCGACGAGCAAGGTGTACCCGTCGGCGGGTGATTTGCTGACGCGTGCGGATCCAACCATTCCGTTGGCGCCCGCCACGTTCTCCACGATGACGGGCTGCTTCAAGCGTTGTGAGAGTTCCTCGGCCAACACGCGGCCGATGGGATCAAGCGAACCGCCTGGTGGGAAGGGGATGATCATGCGGATAGGCCGATCCGGATAGTCGCTGCTGGCGAACACCGGTGTAGCCGTGGCCATGGACAGGACGGCCAAGCTGAGGCGAGCGGCGCTGATGAGAGTCTTGAGGTTCATTGGATTGTCTCTATTGTTTTATAGGGAATCAGACGTGAGGTACGGCCCGTCGCAGCCAGGCAAGCACCACATCCGCGACCTGCAGGTTATTGCGGTCCATCATTGGGAAATGCGAATTGCCGCGCATACTGAGCCGCGGCAGGTCCAATGTATCGAGGCGGCCGCCTGCGCCCTGCATGGCTTGAGCCCAAGTGTCGAAGCTCTTGCGATATTCTTGCCATAGGGCACTGTGCGAAAAGAAGTCACCCCACACCGCACACACGGGCATGTCTTGCAGCGCGTGAAGATCTTGCGGGTCCGCTCCGCCGGCAGGCTCGATGAGCACCAACGCCTTGATTAAGCCGGGCGTGGCCTGCGCAACTTCTTGCGCCAGGCGGCCGCCTTCGCTATGAGCAATGACCACGCCTGGTCCTATCCGGCGCAGCAGCTCCGAGTACGCCTGGACGGCCAGTTGTCGATGTGCGGTCCAGCGCGGCACGAACTGGCGACCAAATTGCTCCATGTTTTCAGTTGGAAATAACTGGGATTCGTGCGGCCGCCATTGGCCGTGTTCGTCGCGGGAGCCTAGGCGGAATAGGTCCCAGGCTTGTTCCAGCGTGCGGGCCTCGGGCGTGCCCGCCGTGAAGGTGCCGGGTACGGGCCAGCCTGCGCGGCCCCGTTCGACCGCGTCGCAAAGCAGCGTGTCGAAGCCCCGTCGCATGAAATAGTCGTGCCAGCCCGCTCTGCCGTCGGGCGTGTCTTCCCACGTGCTGCCCGTCATGCCTCCTCCATGCCAGAAGTAAATGGGCCACGGCGTTGTGGGCACTGCCTGTTGGAAGTGCTGCACGTACATCTGGCCGAGCATGACCTGCCCGTTTGGGTCCGAGGCGCGAGCGGCAAGGCCTGGCACGGCGTTCAGTGTGGCGATCGGTTTGCCAGTGACCTCGACAGCGTGGCCGCCGACATGAAAGCCACGGATTGCCTTAAGTTGTAGAAGCGATGGAGTTGCCATGAAGAGCCAAAGTGACGCGGAGTGGCACCAAGTATCGTTGGCACGCTTATAAACATAAAATATCTATTTTCTATCTACCTATAATTTCCATTTATGGCTACGGATACTGAAGAAGCCCGCCTGGCACGCAGGTTGGACATCCCGCGCTTACTGGTTTTCATTGCTGTGTGCGAAGAAGGCAGCATCACTGGCGCCGCGCGTCGATTGCACCTGGCGCAGCCAGCGGTTACGGTGGCCATCGCCAAACTTGAACGTTTGCTCGACGCGCACTTGCTGAACCGCAGCCTGCGCGGTGTGACGCTGACGGACAGCGGAAAAGCCCTGCTTAGCCGCGCCTACGAGATCACAGGGTTGGCCAGGGCGGCGGTGGAAGAGATCAGCGGTATTGCGCGTGTGCCTGCCGGCGAGGTTACGGTGGGATTGCCTTCATCGTCGGCCGCGGTTCTTGCGTTGCCGCTCATTGATCGATTGTCGCAACGCTATCCCCAGATTCGATTGCGTTTGGTCGACAGCTTCTCCGGCTATCTGTGGCAATGGCTGGAAGTGGACGAATTGGACGTCGCCCTGGTGTTTGACCGCAGCTCGACCGCCTTCGTCGAGTGCGTGCCCATGGCCCAAGAAGACCTGCATCTCGTGGGACGTCCCGAATTGCTAAGCAGCAGTGCGGGCATATCACTTAAGAAGGCGGCGAGCTTTTCGTTGGCTTTGGCTTCCCGAAAGCATGGCATTCGGGCAGCTTTGGAGGACCACTTCGTCCGCCATGGTGTGCCGTTGACCGTGGCGCTGGACATTGATGCCGGACAGCATCTTGTGCGTTTGATAAAGAGCAGCGATTGGTGCAGTTTGCTCGCGCCTTGCGCAGTCGCCGAGGAATTGGCGCGAGGCGAGCTGGTAGCGAGGCGTCTGACTCCCGCGTTTTCGCGCACCGTCTGCCTTGCGCGCAGAAAGGCGAGCCGGGGCAATAGCGCTGTTGACGTCGTCATCCAGGAGTTGCGTGATCTGTCGAGGAGCTTGATTTCGGAGGGCGTTTGGGCGGCGCGGTGGCACGGATAGCCCGTAGCGTCCTGCGTCGCATAGCGTGCGACGAGGCTTCGCATCTTTCCATCTCTAGCTGATTAGCCGCGCCGTCTGGCAGCGCGGCATTGTCACGTCGTGGCGTTATCTTGCGTGACAGGCCCGCCGTCGCTTCAGACCTCGCCTTGCATCGCCGGCCGGGCCTTGACCGTGCTCAGCCAGGTATGCACATTCGGATGGGCGGCCACCGGCGCACCCAAAAAGGCGGTGTAGCCGACCACCGACGCCACCACCAGATCAGCCAGCGAGTACTTGTCGCCCACTATCCACGGCTGGCGCGTCAGATGCGCATCCAGCAACCCCAACAGCGAATCCAGGTCGGCGATGGCACGCTCGGCCTGGCGGGCATCGCGGCTTTGCTCGTCGCCGTGGGCGACGGCATACAGGCGCGAGATCACCGAGCCATACGTCACATAGGCCCACGTGCACCACGACATGGCGGCCAGCCGCTGCGAAGTGCCGGCTGCGGGCCACAAGCCTTGTTCGACGCCCCAACGCTCACCCAGCCACAAGTGGATGGCCAAGGCTTCGAACAGCGGCGCACCGTCCACGGTCAGCGTCGGCACCTTGCCATTGGGGTTCAAGGCAAGAAATTCCGGGCGGCGCTGCTCGCCGGCCCGGATATCCACCTTGACGCGTTCGTGCGGGACCTGCAGTTCGGCCAGGGCGCAGGCGATGGGCGAGGCGCTGGACTGGGGGTGCCAATAGAAAACGATAGACATGGACAAGCTCCGAATGGTGGGGGGAGTGCCGCGGCCCCATGGCCGCTGACGACGGACGAACTGTAGAATCCATTGCGGACAGTTTCCGCCCTTGATACGGGCTATCGTTGACCGATGCTCAGCTCCAGCAACCGCCTCCTGCGCCTGCTTTCCCTACTGCAGACCCGCCGCCATTGGGCTGGCGCCGATCTGGCGCAGACCCTGGCGGTGCATCCGCGCACGCTTCGCCGCGATATCGACCGGCTGCGCGAACTGGGCTACCCCATCCAGGCCAGCAGCGGTGTGGCGGGCGGCTACGCCTTTCGCGCGGGCAACGCCCTGCCGCCCCTGCTGCTGGACGACGACGAGGCGCTGACGGTGGCCATCACGCTGCGCACCGCCGCCACGGGCACGGTCGGCGGCGTGGAAGAAGCGGCGCTACGCGCGCTGGTCAAACTGGAGCAGGTGATGCCCACGCGCCTGCGCCACAAGCTGGACGCGCTGCGGTCGGCCATCGTGCCGCTGCCGCGCGGCGGCCCGGTGATCGATGCGGGGCGGTTGGCCGCGCTGGCCGCCGCCTGCCGCGACCAGTTGCGCGTCAACTTCGACTACTCGGACAGCCGCGGCCAGCCCAGCACGCGCCAAGTCGAGCCGCAGGGGCTGGCGCACACGGGGTACCGCTGGTATCTGGTGGCGTGGGATCCGGCGCGCGACGATTGGCGCACGTTCCGGCTTGACCGAATCGCGGGCGCGGTGGCGCTGGGCGCGCACTTCGCGCCGCGTCCGCCGCCCGAAGGCGGCGACCTGCGCGCCTATGTGATGCGGGCGGTGGGCCAGGCGCCCAACGCCGAAGAAGCCCGCATCGTGCTGCATGCGCCGCACGCGGTGATGGCCGCGCGCATTCCCGCGTCGGCCGGCCAGGTCGAGGCGTTGGACGATGGCCGCTGCCTGCTGCGTTGCACCGGCCAGTCGCTGGAGGCGTTGACGTATTGGCTGCTGGCGCTGGAAGTGGAGTTCGATGTGCTGGCGCCGGCGTCGCTGGCGCAGCGCTTTCAGGTCGCGGGCGAGCGGGTCGCCCGCATGCTGCAACGGCGCGATACCGCCACGCCGCAGCAGGCCGAGCGGCCGGAACCACCATAAGGATCCGCCACCTGAACCGCCTCAGGCTGGCTGTGCGTTTCGGCTCTTCGAATCGATCTCTGCCCCCGGCCCTATGCGATCAGGCCGACGCAGGCACATATTGCGCCAGCAGCGATCTGCCGTAGGGCGAAGCCAGGAAAAGAAAAGCGGCGATGTTGGCCGCTACGGTGATCCAGAACATCATACGGAAAGCCGGTTTTACCGACTTGTGCCGCAGCCATTCCTGCGCGACCAACGCACCCGGCCAGCCCCCCGCCAGCGCCAGGACATGCAACGTCTTTTCGGGCGTTCTTTGCCGATTGGCGCGTGCGGCCGCTTTATCGACGGCGTAAACGGTGAATGTCAGCGCGCTGAGCGCAAGGTAGCCCAGCCCCACGGCGAGCGGCACCCGCCATAGCAGGGCTGCCGATCCATACGCAAATACGAACGCCGCCAGCAGCAGCAAAGGGATACCAATTTTCCGCCTCGTGCGGCGCGCCGGGGGTCGTTGGATCGAGGTAGTCACCGCGCTATTCCGTCGCCAGGTAGGCCTGACCGCTGGGCTTCACGTGGGGCGCCAGGTCCGCAAACGGCAGCCGCGCAAGTGTGCCCAGGCAGATGCCCGATGCGTGGCCCACGCCGGATACCGACAGGCTTAGCGCGCCAGGCGCCTCGGCGCCCAAGGCCAGGTAATCCGGCCAGAGCGACGAGCAACCGTCCTTGGACGAGTCTTCGGTGCGGCCTTCGGCTTCGGCGGCGGCCAGCGTGCGCTGCGTGGCGGCGACGATTGCCAGAAGGGCCGGGCTTGCCTGGACGCGCCCGTCAGGACGCGAGACATAGGCGTCGAAGACGCGGTTCCAGTCCAGGGGTTCGCCGCGCAGTAGGTCGTAGGTGTAGGGCTCGAAATGATTGAAGGGGTGGGCGCCGCCGCAATCCAGGCTGCCGCGTTCGGTCACCGTCATCAGGGCGTGCGACAGCCAGGGCACGGCGATGGCTTCTTCGTCGTAATTGCCCAGCGTGCCGCTGTTCGGGATGTCGCTGGTGTAGGCCTGGGCCATGCACTGCAGCGCGGCGAGGCTTTTACGCCAGTGGCGCTGTTGCAGCAGATGGTTGACGCGCTGGACGACCTGTTCGTCGGGATGTCGGCTCAGGCGCGGATAGGAAAACTGGGTGCGCGGGTCGCGCCACATCCGATAGGCGACCGCGCCGTTGCCGATCTCTTCGCCGACGGGCTCGGCGTGTCCGGCCATTTTCAGGGTGTCGTAGGGGGCCGTTGCGGCGTCGATGTCCGGATAGGTCAGGACGCCGTTGCGGATGACGCCCGGCGCGGCGGGCTTGGCGTCGTATTCGGCGACGCGCCGAAGTGTGAAGCCGCGTTGCCTGCCGCTGCGCGCGTCAGTCCAGGTGCCGCGATAGCCCTGGGCGTCGCGCGTGCCTTGCCAGGTGGCCGCAGTGGGTGGCGCATCGGGTGGCGTGTTCGCGGAAGTCCGGTTGCTCGTCGCCTTCCAGTTCGGCGGCGGCTCGGCCAATGCCTGTTCGGTGCCTTGCAGGGGAATGTCGACGCCGGCCTTCGGATAGAAGTAGCGGCCGGTCAGCACGCCTTTTTCAGCCGCCTGGACGTCCAGTTCCATCACGACTTCGCCGGCGCCATCCAGGGTGCCGCTATAGACGATGCGCTGCGCAGCGTGGGCGGAGGGGGTGGCCAGCGCTGCCAGCGCCAGCGCGGCAGGAAGCAAACGGGTAAGGCGGGCCAAGCGGACAAGCAGAGGGGGCATCAAGATCACCGTCCGGGGCAGCGTCGCGAAATCGAACAAGGGGAGCGCCGCGTGAATATACCGGAGCCCCTGCGAATCTGCAGCCGCAGCGATACGGTGACGCGCCCGTTCATTGCTGAACGGGCGGCCAGGCATCAATCATCCAGCGACGGCACCGTGCCGATCTGCGTCAGGATGCGCGGCGATTCCATGTCGCCGGTTTCTTTATCGATCCACACTTCATAGGCCGCGACCCCCGCGAATTTGGAGGCCATGGAATTGGCGATTCGGATAGCCCCGAATTCGCTGCTGGCCGGACGGATTTCACCTGGCGCGACACCGTTGGCGGCGGCGCGATAGGGAACAACGATGTACTGAACAAGATGAGCGGCTTCGGACACAGGATTCTCCTGGACGACGGTTTTACGGGCGAGCGAAATGTATCACGTCGCACTGTGTTTTTGTACAGTATTTTTTGACGCTGCGCCAATAACATTTCGCAGACGGGAAAACCCCTAGCGCGTGGAGATTGCTGGATTTCGGCGGCGCCTCTATTATTTTCGAAAATATGACGATTTTTATAAATAGAGGCCAAGGGATGACATCGAACCGGTACGACGCCTATCGCGAAGACACCGTCGGGCGCGCCAATGTGGCCGACTCGCCGGAGCGCATTGCCTACTACCAAGCGCTGGCGGGCCTGGAGACGGGTGCGCTGTGGACGGTGGCGAACAAGATTGAACCCTGGGCGCCGCGGTCGGCGTCGGTGCCCGTCGTGTGGCGCTATCAAGCGCTGCGCGGCCATGTGCTGCGTTCCGCCGAACTGGTGTCGCCCGAAGAAGCGGGCCGGCGCGTCATCTATCTGAATAATCCCGGCCGGCGCGACGTGGCGGCCGCCGTGGGCTGGCTGTATTCGGGCCTGCAGGTGATGCAGCCCGGAGAACTGGCTTCGGCGCACAAACACTCGCATTCCGCGCTGCGGTTCATCATGGAAGGCCAGGGCGCCTACACCGTCGTCGACGGCCACAAGATGACGCTGGGCGCGAACGATTTCGTGTTGACGCCCAACGGCACCTGGCACGAGCACGGCGTGTCCGAGGACGGCACCACCTGTATCTGGCAGGACGGCCTGGACATCCCGCTGGTCAATGCCCTTGAGGCCGGTTTCTATGCCGTGCATCCCGACCTGAACCAGGCGGTGACCTACCCCGTGGACGACACCAGCGCGGCCTGGGGCCATGCCGCGTTGCGGCCGCAGGTGTCGGGTTGGACGAAGCCCTATTCGCCGCTGTTCAAGTACGAATGGGAGCCCACCTACGAGGCGCTGCGCCGCTATGCGCGCACGACCGCCGGCAGCCCTTACGACGGCATCCTGCTGGAATACGTGAACCCGGCGACCGGCGGCTCTGTTATGCCCACCATCGGCGCCAGCATGCAATTGCTGCGTCCCGGCGAACACACCAAGGCGCACCGACACACCGGCAGCTTTATCTATCAAGTCGCCAAGGGCAGCGGCTTTTCCATCATTGACGGCAAACGCTATGACTGGACGGAACGCGACATTTTCTGCGTCCCGTCCTGGGCCATCCACGAACACGCCAACCTGTCGGCGAACGACGACGCCTGCCTGTTCTGCTTCAACGACCTGCCGGTGATGCGGTCGCTGGCGCTCTACCGCGAAGAAGCGGTCAAGGAAAACGACGGCCATCAAGTGCTGATCTAGCGTCGCCCGACCCCTTTCGAATTTTCATCCGCCGCGCGGGCGTCGTTCCGCGCGCCTGGCTCAACTCGTCTTGAATCTATGGAGTTCCTATGCGATTGGTGACTTTTCGCGCTCATCCCACCGCCGCCGCACGGCTTGGCGCGCTGGCCGAGGGCTATGTGGTGGACCTGGCCCTGCTGGGCCGCGCCGGCGGCGTGGACTTGCCCGATGACATGCTGGCGTTTATCGACCTGGGCCCCGTGGCCGTCGCGCAGGCCAGCCGGCTGATGGAGTCGTACCGCGGCAATTGGCCCGTGGGCACGGCGCTGCCGCAGGAAAACGTGAAGCTGCTGGCGCCGATCCCGCGGCCGCGCAAGAACATTTTCGGCATCGGCCTGAACTATGTGGAGCACGTGGCGGAATCCAGCCGCACGCTGGACACTTCGGCCGACTTGCCCAAGCAGCCGGTGATCTTCTCCAAGCCGCCCACCACCGTCATCGGCCCGGGCGATGCCATCGAGCACAACGCCAAGATCACGCAGCAGCTGGACTGGGAAGTCGAGCTGGCCGTGATCATGGGCCGGCGTGCCTCGCGCGTGGCGGAGGCCGATGCGCTGGGGTACGTATTCGGCTACAGCGTCATGCTGGACATGAGCGCGCGCGACTGCCGCCGCGCCGGCCAGTGGATCTATTCGAAAGGCCAGGATACCTACGCGCCGTTCGGCCCCTGCATCGTCACCGCCGACGAAATTCCCGATCCTCAAGTGCTGGACCTGTGGCTGACGGTCAATGGCGAAAAGAAGCAGGGTTCCAACACGCGGCACATGCTGTTCAAGGTGCCGTTCCTGATTTCGGACATCAGCGCCGGCATTACGCTGGAGCCGGGCGACATCATTGCCACCGGCACGCCGGAGGGCGTGGGCGCGGGCCGCAAGCCGCAGGAATGGCTGTGGCCGGGCGATGTGGTGGTGGCGTGCGTGGAAGGCATCGGCACGCTGCGCCATCCGGTGGTGGCGGTCTAGCGCAACAGGCGATCGGGCCGGCCGTCAGGCGAGCAACGCTGTCTTCAAGGGGAAAAACATGATCAAGAAACAAAAAGTGGGCGGCGTGGCCGCTGCGTTGTCCGCCATGGTGGGCGCCATCGCCGCGATGGGGGCCGCGCAGGCCGCGGATCCCGTCAAGATCGGCTTCATCGCCACGTTGTCCACGCCGGCCGGGTACATCGGCGAAGATGAGCGCGACGCCTTCAACCTGGCGATCAAGCAAGGCGGCGGCAAGCTGGGCGGCGTGCCGGTGCAACTGGTTATCGAAGACGACGGCCTGAAGCCCGCCAACGCCAAGCAGGCTGCCGACCGCTTGCTGCAATCGGGCGTGAAGCTCTTTACTGGCGTGAACTTCTCGAACGTGCTGGCTGCCGTCGTGCCCAGCGTGGTGAAGTCGGGCGCGTTCTACGTGAGCCTGAACCCCGGGCCTTCGAATTTCGCTGGCGAAAAGTGCGATCCCAACTACTTCGTGGCGTCCTATCAAAATGACGCCTTCCATACGGCGGGCGGCGTGGCGGCCAACGAACTGGGCTACAAGCGCGTGGTGCTGCTGGCGCCCAACTACCAGGCCGGCCGCGACGCGATCGAAGGCTTCAAGCGCACTTACAAGGGCGAAGTGGTGGCCGAGATCTACACCAAGCTGGACCAGTCCGACTTTTCGGTGGAGCTGGCGCGGGTGCGTTCGCTGGCGCCCGAAGCCATCTACCAGTTCCATCCGGGCGGCACCGGCATCAACTTCGTCAAGCAGTACGCGGCGGCGGGCTTGAACAAGAGCATCCCGATGCTGATGCCCAGCTTCTCGATGGATGCGCGCATGATCCAGGCGACGGGCGACGCGTCGGCCGGGTCGTACACCACCGGCATCTGGTCGCAGGACTTCGATAATCCGCAGTCCAAGGCATTCGTGAAGGCGTTCAAGGAGGCCTATGGCCGCGTGCCGACGGACTACGCGATGCAGGCTTACGACACCGCCAACCTGATCGGCGCGGGCCTGAAGGCCACCGGCGGAGACCTGTCGAAGGCGGCGGAGTTCCGGGCGGCGCTGCGCAAGCCGGCCTTCACGTCCTTGCGCGGCACGTTCAGCATGAACACCAACCAGCATCCCATCCAGGATCTCTACCTGATGCGTATGGGGAAAGACAGCGACGGCACGTTGTCGCCGCATCTGGTGCGCAAGCTGGTGGCCGACGATAAGGACGCCTACGCTCAATTTTGCAAGATGCCATCATGACGCTTCTGTTCGAACAGTTGCTGAACGGCCTGCAGTTCGGCGCCATGCTCTTCATGCTGGCGGCCGGACTGACGCTGATCTTCGGGATCATGGGCGTCGTGAACCTGACCCACGGGTCCTTCTACATGGTGGGCGCGTATTGCGCGGCCTACGCCATCGGTACCACTGGTTCCTTCCTGGCGGGCGTGCTGGCCGCGTTGCTGGGCGCGGGCCTGTATGGCGTGTCGGTTGAAGTGCTGGTGATTCGCAAGCTGTATAAGCGCGACCACCTCTACCAGGTGTTGGCCACCTTTGGCCTGCTGCTGTTTTCGAACGAAGCGGTCAGCCTGATCTTCGGTCGGCGGCCGCCGCTGGTGAGTATCCCGTCGTTTCTCGAAGGCGCGGTGACGCTGGCGCCGGGGTTCCAATATCCGGTGATTCGTCTGTCGTTCATCGCGATCGGTGCGCTGGTGGCCATAGGCCTGTGGTGGCTGGTCAACCGCACGCGCATCGGCATGCTGATCCGTGCCGGCGCCGACGACCGCGAAATGGTGGACGCGCTGGGTGTGGATATCCGCAAGTTGTACACGCTGGTATTCGGCCTGGGCGCTTTGCTGTGCGGCCTGGCGGGCGTGATGGCCGCGCCGCTGCTGGCGGTCGAGATCGGCATGGGCGAACGCATCCTGATTACCACCTTCGTGGTCATCGTGATCGGCGGGGTCGGGTCGGTGCGCGGCGCGCTGGCGGGCGCCTTGCTGGTGGGCATGGTGGACAGCCTGGGGCGGGCCTTCCTGCCGCAGTTGTTGTCCACGGTGTTCTCGCCCGCCACGGCGGACCCGCTGGCGGCTGGCCTGGCGTCGGCCAGTATCTATGTACTGATGGCAATCGTGCTGATCGCCAAGCCGGGCGGCTTGTTTCCGGCGCGAGGATGATGATGGCAAAGACTCTTTCGAATCGCGCCCGCTGGGGCCTGGGCGGCCTGACCGTCCTGATTCTGCTGCCGGCCGCGGCGCTGGCGTCGGGTTCGCCGTTCCTGATCGGCGTGGTGACGCGCTTCCTGATTTATGGACTGGCCGCGGTCAGCCTGGACCTGGTGATCGGGTACGGCGCCATGGTCAGCTTCGGCCACGCCATGTTCTTCGGACTGGGCGGCTATGCGGTGGGCATCATCGCCTTTCATACCGCCGAGGCCGGACCGATCTTTGGTTGGGCGGGCAGCAATGCGGCGCTGGTGGTGTGGCCGATCGCGCTTGCCGTATGCGCGCTGGCTGGCTGGATCTTCGGCTATCTGGCGCTGCGCACGCGGGGCGTGCAGTTCATCATGATCACGCTGGCGTTCGGCCAGATGGTGTATTTCGTGCTGGTGTCGTTGCAGTTCTACGGCGGCGATGACGGGTTGATGATTCCCCAGCGCAACGTGCTGCCGGGCATCAATCTGGAAAGCCCGACGGTGTTCTATTACGTGTGCCTGGCGGTGCTGACGGCATGGACGCTGTTCTGCATCCGGGTCACCAACTCGCGTTTCGGCATGGTGCTGCAGGCACTGCGCCAAAGCGAACGGCGCGCGGTGAACCTGGGCGTGGCGCCAACCCCTTACCGGTTAAGCGCCTTTGTGCTGTCCGCGGTGGGCACGGGGCTTGCCGGCGTGCTGTGGGCCAACTATGCCGGGCTGGTGACGCCGGACATGGCGGCCTGGACCAAGTCGGGCGAATTGATGGCCATCGTGATCCTGGGCGGCGTGGGCACGCTGCTGGGGCCGATCGCGGGTGCGGCGGTGTTCCTGGGCCTGGAACAGATGCTATCGTCCCTGACCGAACACTGGTTGCTGTACATGGGGCCGATCCTGGTGCTGGTGGTGTTGTGGGGCCAGAAGGGCCTGTTTGGAAAATTGCTGGAGACCCGTCATGCCGACTGATGCAAGCACCAGCCTGCTGCGCCTGACGCAGCTGCGCAAAGCTTTTGACGCGGTGGTGGCCACCAACGGCGTGGACCTGGACGTGCAGGCGGGCGAGATCCACGCCATCATCGGCCCCAACGGCGCCGGCAAGTCCACGCTGATCGCGCAGATCTGCGGCGAGATCCGGCCAGACTCCGGCAGCATCCACCTGAACGGCCAGGACGTGACGGCGCTGCGCGCCTTCGAGCGCGCGCGCCTGGGCCTGGGCCGCTCGTTTCAGATCACCGAGCTTTGCCACGAATACACCGCGCTGGAAAACGTGATTCTGTCGCGCATGCTCAAGGGCGGACGGGCCTTCCAGGCCTGGACCAACCCGCGGCATGACGCGGCGCTGAAGGCCGATGCCATGCAGTGGCTGACGCATGTGGGCTTGCAAGACCGCCGCCATGTGCGGTCGGCGGACCTGGCGCACGGCGAAAAACGGCAGCTGGAGTTGGCCGTGGCGCTGGCGCGGTCGCCACGGCTGTTGCTGCTGGACGAGCCCATGGCCGGCATGGGGCCCGAAGAATCGGCCCGCATGACGCGGTTGCTGCAAGGCATGAAAGGCGACTACGGCATTTTGCTGGTCGAACACGATATGGATGCGGTCTTCGCCCTGGCCGACCGCATTAGCGTGCTGGTCTATGGCCGCGTGGTGTTCAGCGGCACGCCCGACGAGGTACGCCGCCATCCGGAGGTGCGCGCGGCCTATCTGGGAGAAGAAAATGTTGACGGTTGACGGGCTGACCGGCGGTTACGGTTCCAGCAAAGTGCTGTTCGGCATGTCGTTCGAGGCCAGCGAAGGCGAGGTCATTTCGCTGATCGGCCGCAACGGCATGGGCAAGACCACCACCATCAAGACGCTGATGGGCATGCTTCCCGCCACTGGCGGCGCCGTGCAGTTCCGCGGCCAAACGCTGGGCAAGGCCGCGCCCAGCACGATTGCGCGGCTGGGCGTGGGCCTGGTGCCGGAAGGGCGGCGCGTGTTCGGTTCGCTGTCAGTGCAGGAAAACCTGGTGGCGACGGCGCGTTCGGCCAAGGGCGGTTGGGACCTGGAACGCGTCTATGCGCTGTTTCCCCGCCTGAAGGAGCGCCGCGCGCAGTCGTCGCGCACCTTGTCCGGCGGGGAACAACAGATGCTGGTGGTGGGCCGCGCGCTGATGACCAACCCCAAGCTGCTGATCCTGGACGAAGCCACCGAAGGGCTGGCGCCGCTGATCCGCCAAGAGATATGGCGCTGTCTGCGGGCCTTGAAGGGCGAAGGGCAGACCATCCTGGTCATCGACAAGAACCTTCCCGAAATGGCCCTGCTTGTCGACCGCCACTACATCGTCGACAAGGGCCGGGTGGCGTGGTCGGGCAAGCCGGCCGAGCTGTCCGCGCAGCCAGAACTGGCGCAGCGCTATCTGGGGATATGACGCAGGTAGAATGACCCGCCCGCACGCGGGCCGGCGGGCAAGCCGCCGACATCTGGAGAGCATGTTGAAGCCAAGAATCAAAGCTTCCCGCCAGGACGACGCAGGATCGGACGGGAACGCTGAAGTAGAGGAAATCACGCTGTCCGAGCAGGTCTACCGCCTGCTGCGGCGCGACATCATGAGCGGCGCCTTCGCACCCGGCCAATCCCTGCGGCTGGAACTGCTTAAGCAGCGCTACGGCAGCAGTTTTTCTCCGATCCGCGAGGCGCTTAACCGCTTGCGCAGCGAGCGCATGGTCATCAACACCACGTCGCGCGGGTTCAGCATTGCACCCTTGTCGGTCGAGGAAATGTGGGATGCCTGTGAGACCCGCATCTTGATCGATTGCGATGCGCTGCGGCGTTCGCTGGCCAACGCCGACGACGCCTGGGAAGCGCGGTTGGTTGGCGCCTTCCACGCCTTGACGCTGGCCGCCCAGCGCGCAGGCGGCGCGCGCCCGCCTTCCGAGGCGCTGGAGGCACTGCTTGAGGCGCGGCACCTGGATTTCCACCATGCGCTGATTGGCGCGTGCCGGTCGCATTGGCTGCTGGACCTGTCCACGCAGCTCTACGCGCAAACCGAGCGTTACCGCCGTCCGGCGCGCGCAGGCGCCACGGCCTACGGACCCGAGCGCAATGTCGACGACGAGCATCGCCAGCTGCTGGACGCCGCGATCTCGCGCGACGTCGAAGGGTCGGTCGCCATGCTGGCGGCGCACTACCGCAAGACCGCGCAATTCATCGAACGCATCATTTCGCAGCCAGACACGCAGGCCCGCCATGCATGACACGGATATCGATCTTTTCTTCCCGACCATCGCTGAACGCGAAGTCCAATACAACGCGCGCGAATCGGTGCCGGATTTTGACGCTTGCGTGCGGCGTTATGCGGAGTCATCGGCGCGCGTGCGGGCGCGCCGCCCCGGCGTGCTGGATCTGCGCTACGGCATGGGCCACGACGAACGGCTGGATTTGTTCCTGCCCGCGGCCTCGCACGCGCCGGCGCCGCTTTTCGTGTTCATCCACGGCGGTTATTGGCGCGCGCAGCGCAAGGAAGACGCGCCCGTGATGGCCGAGGCGTTCAATGCCGCCGGCGCCGCCGTCGCGACGCTTGAATACACGTTGGTGCCCGAAGCGACGCTGGGCGAAGTGGTGCGCGAAGTGCGTTCCGCCGTGGCGTGGCTCTACCAGAACGTCGCTGCTTATGGGGTAGACCCCAACCGCCTGTATGTTGGCGGCAGTTCTGCCGGCGGCCATCTGGCCGGCATGCTGGCCGCGCCCGGCTGGCCCGCCCGGTATGGTGTGCCGGACGATGTGATCAAGGGCACGCTGGCGCTGAGCGGGTTGTTCGATTTGCGGCCGCTGTGCGACATCCTGCCCAATACCTGGTTGCGGCTGACGCCCGAACAGGCGGCCCACCAGAGCCCGATCTTCAATCTTCCCGAACGCGCCGGCCCGATGCTGCTGGCCGTGGGGGGATTGGAGACGCAGGGTTTCAAGAACCAGACCCAGGCGTTCGAGGCGGCCTGGAACGGGGCGGGCCTGGCGTCCACGCGCATCCCCACGCCGCACTGCAACCACTTCGATCTGGTGAACGAACTTGAGGACCCGGCCAGCGATCTGACCCGGGCCACGCTGGCGATGATGGGGGTGGCCGCGCGTTGACCCGGGCGGTGGGCCGATCGCGTAAAGTTGTGCCTCATGGCCGACCTGAAACTCCTTGAAGACCTGATCGCGTTGGCGCGCACCGGCAGTTTCGTGCGCGCCGCCGAGCTGCGTCACGTTACGCACCCTGCGTTCGGGCGGCGCATCCGCGCGCTTGAAGCCTGGGCAGGCGCGCCGCTGGTTGAACGGCAGCACCTGCCGGTCACCTTGACGCCGGAAGGCGAGGCGCTGCTGAAGACGGCCACTCAGGTGGTCGAGCAGATGGGGCTGGTGCGCCACCGCATCCGAAGTTCTGGCGCTGGCGGCGAAGCCGTGTTGCGCATCGCTACCGGGCGCAGCCTGGCCCGCACGCTGGTGGCGGACTGGATCGCCCGGCTGCGGCACCGCACGCCCAAGGTGCTGACCGAAGGCACGCAGGTGGAGCTATCCACCGGCAAGGCGCAGGACCTGGTGGTGCGGCTGGAGCAGGGCAAGGTGGATTTGCTGTGCTGCTACGAGCATCCGGCGCTGTCGGTGCCGCTCAGCCCGGCGCGCTATCGCTACATGACGTTGGCGACCGACAAGCTGGTGCCGGTCAGCCAGGTGGACGCGCGCGGCCGCGCCCGCTATGCCTTGCAGGACGGCGGCGCGCCGGTGCCGTTGATCACGTATACCGGCGGGCTGGCGATGGAGCGCATTGTTGGCGACCGCCTGGAGACCACGCCCTATGCGTTAACGCCGTTCGTGCGCAGCGATTCGCTGGACGCCGCGCATGGCGCCGTGGCCAAGGGCGTGGGCGTGGCGTGGCTACCGTGGTCCATGGTGGCGGCCGATTGCCGCCGGGGTGCGCTGGCCGCGCTGGGCGGGCGCAGCGAAGAAATTGCCTTCGAGGTGCGCCTGTACCGGCCGCGCGCGCGGCTGACGGACCTGGCGGAAGCCGCCTGGGAAGCCACCGCCAATCGCAAGGCCTGACGCGCAACCGCTATTTTCAAGCTGGATAAGCACGACGATGTGCCGTTTTGGCACGGATGGCGCAGGCGCGCCCCGCGAAAATACGGGGCTAAACCTCAAACGAGACGGCAACGCCGTCCACCCCCCAGCACCCCAAGGAAGAAAACATGACCTCCATTCTGCATCCGCTGCGTGCAGCGCTTGTTGCGCTCTGCGCCGCCTCGGCCCTTGCCGTTGCGCCCGCCGCGTCCGCCGCTGATTACCCCGCCCGCAGTGTTTCGCTGATCGTCGGCTACCCGGCCGGCGGCAGCCTCGACCTGACGGCGCGCCTGTTGGGTGAAGAACTGGGCAAGCGCCTGGGCCAGACCGTGGTGGTGGAAAACGTGGGCGGCGCCGGCGGCACGATCGGCGCCCAACGCGTGGCGCGCGCCGCGCCCGATGGCTATACGATTTTCCTGGGCTCCACCAATGAAATGGTGATCGCCCGCATGATCAACACCGCGGTCAAGTACGACAGCGCCAAGGACTTCACCCCGTTGGGGCTGGTGGCTTCGCAGCCGATGCTGTTGGCGGCCAGCAAGAATTCGGGCGTGAAGACCGCCGCCGATTACCTGAAGAAGCTGCGCGGCGCTGAACCCGGCACCTTCAACTACGGTTCGTCCGGCGTGGGCACCACGCTGCACCTGGCAGGCGAAATGATCAATCAGGCCACCGGCACGCGCGCCGAGCACGTGCCGTACCGCGGCGTGTCGCCGCTGGTCACGGACCTGATGAGCGGCCAGCTGGACTACGGCATGCTGGTGCTGTCCTCGGGGCTGCCGCAAGTGCGCAGCGGCAATATCGTGGCGCTGGGCCTGACCGAAAACAAGCGATCGCCGGCCGCGCCCGAGATCGCGCCGCTGGCCGCGACGCCGGGCTTCGAGTCGGTCGACATCAACCTGTGGTTCGCGCTGTACGGCCCGGCTGGCTTGCCCGAGCCCGTCGCCGCCAAACTGCGCGGCGTGCTGGATGAAACGCTGAAGTCGGACGCTTTCCGCGCCAAGATGCAGGAAGCCGGCGGCGAAGTGGCCAAACCGGGCGTCGACCTGGCCGCCTATCAAGCAGAAGAAACCAAGAAATACGGCGCCTTGGTCAAGGCGGCCAAGATCGAAGCGCAATAAGCCGGCTTCCGCCGTTTCAGGCTTTCATCCATTGCAATACCAGGCAGACAAGCGGACATCATCATGGAATTCAAGCTTCCCGTTCCCGACCTGAGCGCCGAGCGCGCCGGCAACACCGATACGCCGGGCGTCTGGCATTTTGATTCGGGCGTGCCGGGCCGGGCGCTCATGGTGTCCGCGCTGGTGCATGGCAATGAGTTGTGCGGCGCCTGGGCGCTGAAGGATCTGCTGGCCGCCGGCGTGAAGCCGCGCCGTGGCAGCTTGACGCTGGCCTTCTGCAACCTGGACGCCTTCGACCGGTTCGACCACGCCAACCACGACGCTTCGCGCTTCGTGGCCGAAGATATGAATCGCGTCTGGAGCGCCGAGCGCCTGGACAATCCCACCACGCCGGATCGCCAGCGTGGCGCGGCGCTGCGCCCATGGGTGCAGCGCGCGGATTGGCTGCTGGACTTGCATTCCATGCACGAGCCGGGCGCGCCCCTGCTGCTGACGGGCGTCCTGCCGCGCAACATTGCGCTGGCGCGCCGCCTGAAGGCGCCGCAACACGTCATCGTGGACGCGGGCCACAAGGACGGCGTGCGCATGCGCGACTTTGCGCAGTTCGGGGATGCCGCGCGCGAAGATGCGTGCGCCTTGCTGATCGAATGCGGGTTCCACGGCGAGCTGGCCTCGCGCAACGTGGCGCGCGACATGGTGGCCCGCATGCTGGTGGAATCCGGGGTGATCGATGCGGCCGACGTGCCCGCCGGTTGGCTGTTGCCCGATCCCGCCGCGCAGCGCGTGCTGGAAGTGACGAACGCGGTCGTCGCGCCGTCGATGGACCTGACCTTCTCAGAAGCCTGGACCGGCCTGGAAACACTGGAAAAGGCGGGGTCCGTGATCGGCTGGGCAGATGGCCAGCCGATCGTGACGCCCTACGACCATTGCACGCTGATCATGCCGTCACTGCGCCAGCTAAAGCCCGGCGTGACGGTGGTGCGCCTGGCACGCGACTACGCAGGCTGATTGCCTTATAGGGCTGATGGGTGCTCGTTGGGTTGATTGCCGCTTATCGCTCGTGATGGGGGCTTGTTGGGCGGATTGCCGCTTACCGCTCGTGATGGGTGCTCGTTGGGTCGATTGCCGCTCGTCGCTCGTGATGGATGCCCGTCGGGTTGATTACCGCTCGTCGCTCGTGATGGGTGCTCGTAGGATGGGTGTAGCGCGAGAGTCTTCATGCAAGGATTCAACAATCCAGCGCGCGCAACCCATCAAGCAGCCGATGCGTTGTGGCTGAACCGGCTAAACACTCACCGTTGCTCGATGGGTTGCGCGCGCTGAGCATTCAGGTGCTTGGCTCGGCACTCTCGCGCTACACCCATCCTACGGATAGCGCGTTCGACAGGACCGGTGCTATTTTTGCGGCGTGTAGCGCAGTTCGTCCAGTTGGTATCCCTGCGCCGTTGCGGCGGCCAGGGCCTTGTCCAGTTCCTCCTTGGGCAGTTGCGGCGAACGCGACAATATCCACAGGTATTTGCGATCGGGCGTGCCAACGACGGACCAGCGGTATTCCGGGTCCAGGCCGATCACCCAGTAATCGCCTTTGAACGGTTTGGCGAACGACACTTCAAGTTTGGCGTTGTTGCTGCCTTCCACGACGGTCGCGGTGCCGGATGCCGAATCGATATCGCCGTCTTTGGTGCGGCAGCGGTTGTTGACGCCCACGGTGCCGTCGGCGTGCACGGTGTATTCGGCCGTGGTGTCGCCCACGCAGTTGCGCTGGAAGAACATGGGGAAATTCGCGATTTCGTACCACATGCCGGCGTAACGCTTCAGGTCCACCGATTCCACGGTCTGCATGGCCGGCGGCGCGGCATGGGCGATTCCCGCCATGCTGGCAGCCAAGGCCAGCAAGAATGTTGCAGTGCGGCGCATGGAAAAAACCTCCTGATTGACTGACGTGGTTCGCGACGCCCTTCAAGCGGGCGCCGCGAACCCAAACCCTAACGATACGCCTATTTGCCGGGGGCCTTCAGCGCCTCGTGGTAGCGCGCGACGTAGGTGGCGAAATCCACCGTGTCCGATTGCTCGATGCGCTGCTGCTCCCGCGTGGACTGCGCCGCGGCTTGCTCATAGGCGGCCGCAAGATCCGGCGGCAGGGCTTGCGCGCGCAGCGTCTCGGCATGCTTACGGCTTTGCTGCAGCGAATAGTCATGGAACGACAGGCCACTGCGCTTGAGCGAGTCCAGCAGGCGTGCCGACGGCGTGGCGTCCGGCTGATCGAGCTTGGCGCGCTGCGCGTCCAGGGCCTCGGCGTAGGCGCTGCCGCCCAATGCGGAATCGAACAGCGCCGCATACGGCGCAATCTGATCCAGCAGTTCATGGCCCCACTGCGTCAGCGCAACCGGCTGGCCCTCGCGGTCCAGCTTCAGGCCGGGCTTGCGGCCTTCCTTGACCACCATCGAGAAGTTGTCGGCGCTGCGCTGGCAGTAGCCGTTGGCGGGGAAGAAGGGGCTGTCGGAGGCCGTGCAGAACAGCAGGAACGCGTCCACGAAACGGCTGGTGCTGGCGTCGATGCCCACGGGCGAATCCGGGTCGATGTCCAGGCAGCGCACTTCCACGTATTGCACGCCCCGTTCGGCCAGCGCCGTGATGGGGCGTTCGCAGCGGCCGGTGGCGCGCTTGGGGCGGATGCTGGAGTAGTACTCGTTTTCGATCTGCAGCACGTTGGTGTTCAGCTGGATCCACTCGCCGTTTCGGTGCGTGCCAAGCTTCTGGTAATCAGGCCAGGGCTGGGTCACGGCGTCGTAGAGGCGGCCCAGGAACGTGTCCAGGTCGTTGTAGCAAAGCTTCAGCTGCGATTGCGCCTTGTTCTGGTAGCCCAGGTCGCTCATGCGCAGGCTGGTGGCAAAGGGCAGATACAGCGTGTGGTCGCCCAGACGTTCCAGCGGGTGTTCGCGGCCCCGCAGGAAATCGCTGGCCAGCGCGGGCGCCGCGCCAAACAGGTACATCAGCAGCCAGGAGTAACGCGTGAAATTTCGGATTAGTCCGATATAGCCACGCGAACGGCGATCTTGCACCGAACCCGGCTGCGTATCCAGCACGGACCAGAGGTCTTCGGCCAATGAAAAGTTGTAGTGCACGCCGGCGATGCACTGCATCGTCTTGCCGTAGCGCTCTGCCAGCCCACGGCGGTACACGTGCTTGAGCATGCCGGTATTGGACGTGCCGTACCAGGCGATGGGGATGTCCGCTTCGTCGGGCAGGGTGGCGGGCATGGACTGGTTCCAGATCAGTTCATGGTCCAGCACGCTGTAGACGTGGCGGTGGGTATGGGTAAGTTCAGCCAGCAGCGCGTCCACATCCGTGTGCGTGCCGGTGATCAGTTCAAGCAGCGACTCGGAATAGTCGGTGGTGACGTGTTCGTTGGTCAGCGCTGAACCCAGGCCGGCCGGGTGCGGCGTGCGGGACAGGATGCCCTGTTCGTCCACGCGCAGGCCTTCTTTCTCGATGCCTCGCAGCGTCTGGGCCAGCAGCGAGCGGTTTGCCTCTAGGCGGGAGAGGCGGTTGGCGGCGGTATCAGTCACGGATTCTTCTCGTTGGGGTCTGTCGCCGGATTTTACGGGGTGCCGGCTTCCTGTGCCGAGGGAGCCAGTACTGGGCGCAGGGACAATGCCTGCGCCGTGCGGGCCAACCACTCGTCTAGATCAGCATAAACCGGATCGGAAATGGGAGCCGTTTCGTTGAAGATCTCGTGCCAGGCGGTGTCGTACCAGCGCAGCGTCAGCAATTCGGCGGGTGCGCGCTGGGCGAACTGGCGGCTGCCCTCGGCGGCGACGATGGAGTCGTCGCCTGCCACCATCAGCAGCGTGCGGCAGGGCAGCAGCCCGGCTTCGCGCAGGGCTTCCTGGCCGCCTTCGTCCACGAAGCGGGCCAGCCGGCCCGTCATGCGGCGCCGCACCAGCGGGTCGGAACGGTAGGCTTTCACCACGGCCCGGTCGTG
The DNA here is from genome assembly GCF_049060505.1 of Achromobacter marplatensis. Taxonomy (GTDB): domain Bacteria; phylum Pseudomonadota; class Gammaproteobacteria; order Burkholderiales; family Burkholderiaceae_B; genus Achromobacter; species Achromobacter marplatensis_A. The sequence continues at coordinate 63,382 of NZ_JBMGRB010000007.1, read as the reverse complement.
CGAAATCCGGGCGGGCGCCAAGCCGTGGGGCACGCGCAGGTCGGGCGCGTGCAGGGACATCCAGGTAAGGGTGCGGCGCACCCACAGCGGCACGTTAACCACGAACGGCGGCGAGCTTAGGACCAGGGCGTCCAGCTCGGCCATGCGGCGTAGCGCGATCCGCACCGCCACCAGCGCGCCCAGGCTGTGGGCCAGCAGGATCGGCGGCCGGCCCTGGGCGCGGGTCCAGGCGTGCAGCCGGTCGACGGCGTCGGTGACGAGGTCTTCCTGGTGGCTCAGCGTGGCGGCCGCGCCGCCGGAGCGGCCGTGGCCACGATGGTCGTGCGCGCCCACGGCCCAGCCGCGGGCGGTCAGCCAGCGGGCCAACCGGTCATAGCGCCCGGCGTGTTCGCTAAGGCCGTGCATCAGGTAGATGCTGGGCGTGCCCGGGCCGGTGATCGGCGGCGGCACGTTCGGGGCGGCGGACCAGACATAATTGGCCAATAACGTGCCGTCAGGCGCGGGGGTCATGGAAATCGGCGACAATTTCTGGATTCCTTGAAATGGATAGACCGTCCAGGTCCTCGGGTAATGACGATTTCATCGCTGTTTCGTTTCATGTTCAAGAAAGCCGGCATCTTTGTAGGGGTGGCGCTGGTGTTGGCCGCCTGTTCGCCCCGTTACAACTGGCGCGAAGTCGATGTGGCGGACGGTCATGTGCGGGCCGCTTTTCCGGATCGGGTCATGACGGACACCCGGGATCTGCGCCTGGATACGCATTCCTTGCGTTTTACCCTGGCGACCGCCACCGTGGGGGAAGCCGTGTTCGCGATCGGGTCGGCCCCGCTGCCGCCCGAGATCGCGGCGGACCCCGGCGCCAAGCAGGCGCTGGCCAGGGCGCTGGTGGTATCGCTGTACGCCAACATGCAGGCCCCGCCGCCCACGGAATGGCCGGCCAACGGGCAGGAAATCGAGGTGCAGGGCAAGGCCATGGGCAAGCCGGGATGGTTGCAGGCCAGGGTGTGGGTGACCGACACCATGCTGATCGAAGCCGTGGCGGCGGGCACGCAGGAAAGCCTGCCGGCGGAACGGGCGCGCGAGTTCCTGCGGTCGGTGGTGGTCAATCCGGCCAAGCCCGTCAAGCCGTGACAGCATCCAGCAAGCCTTGCCGTAGCGCCGCCACGACAGCGGCCCGCCGGCCGCGCACGCCAAGCTTGGTGCAGGCGTTGCGCAGATGGAAGTTCACCGTGCTTTCGCTTACCCCCAGGATTCGACTGGTTTCCCAACTGGTCTTGCCCGCGGCGGACCAGTACAGGCAGGCGGCCTGGCGGTCGGACAGCGCTTTCGCGGCCGGCAATGCCGACAGCGAGGCCAGTGGCGCGATGGGCGGATTCAGCGCGGACAGGGGCGCGGACAACGGCGCGGACGGCCCCTGCAAGGACGTCTGCAACAACGGGCGGTACGCGGACAAGCGGCGAAGGGCGGTCATGGCGGCTGTGGGCTGGACGCCCTGTAGTTGACGTGTTGCCCCATGCTGCGGCCCCGGCCGCTGGCAGGCAAGCATTGATGCCGCGGCGCATCAAACTCTTTATCTCTGACGGAATAGTCGTATGTTGGCCATCACCCAGTTCTACCTGTCAGCCATCGTGCTGATGCTGCCCTTGCTGTCCTGCGTGGGCATCGGGGTGTTCTGGGGCAAGCGCGATATTCCCTTCGGCGGCGCGTTCATCACCACGCTGGTGACGTCGGTGACGACGCCGGCCCTGGTGTTCCACACCTTCGTCACGACCCATCTGGACGACCGCGCGCTGGCCGATGTGGCCGCGGCCACCCTGCTGGCGCTGCTGCTGTGCGCCGGGGTCGCCGGGTTGCTGCTGAAAGTATGGAAACTGCCCGTGCGCACCTTGTTGCCCACGGCCTTCCTGCCCAACGCCGGCAACCTGGGCTTGCCGATTTCGCAACTGGCGTTCGGCGATGCCGGCCTGTCGGTGGCGGTGGCGTTTTTTGCGGTGAACTCGTTCGTCATGCACACAATCGCGGTGCGGCTGCTGCCTGGCGTGAACACCAAGGGCAGCTGGAAAAGCCCCATTCTTCTGGCTTCGGTGATAGCAGTGGCGATGCGCATGCTGCACATCCCCGTGCCGGATTGGCTGATCGAGACGGCGCGCATGCTGGGCGCCGTGACCGTGCCGCTGATGCTGTTGAGCCTGGGGCATGCCCTGGCGCTGATCCCGTCCAACGGCCTGCGCGACGGCGCCAAGGTCGCGGCGATCCGATTGGGAGTCGGCTTGGCGGCAGGGCTGGCCGTGGTCTGGGTGCTGGACCTGGAACCCGTTCTGGCGGGCGCGCTGGCGCTGCAGATGGCGATGCCCTGCGCGGTGGTCAGCTACATGTACGCCAAGCGCTATACGCCGCTGGGCGACACCGCGGCGGGCGCGGTGCTGGTGTCGACGGTGGTGTTCCTGCTGCTGGCGCCGCTGATGCTGTGGTTCACCCGCGCCGGGGCCTAGGGCGCGCGGGTGCTCGCCGGGGGCGGGGTCAGGCCACGCCCGCCATGGTCCGCAGTTGCGCCATGAGCGCGTCCGGGATGTCCACGCCGTGCTTCACGGCTTCGTCGCGCAGTTTGCGGCGGCGGTCGCCAGGCAGGCGCACGCCGTCATCTTCCAGCATGGCGTCGACCAGCGTTTCGACGCGTTCCAGATAGGCGTTGTTGCCCGCCAGCGCGCCCGGATCGATTGCCATGAAAGCCTGGCCCAACCGGGCGGGGCCGCCAGCGTCCACGAAAAACGATTCCGTCTCGAAGCCAAAATGCGCGCCCGTCAGCGCGCAGGCCAGCAGTTCGACAATCAGCGCCAGCATCGCGCCTTTAACGCCGCCCGCAGGCAACATGCTGCCGGCCAGTCCCGCCTTGGGGTCGGTCGTGGGATTGCCGTCGGCATCAAGCGCCCAGCCCAGCGGAATGGGTTGGTTGTCGCGTGCGGCGATCATCAGCTTGCCGCGCGCCACTTGCGACAACGACAGGTCGATCACTAGCCGCGCGCCGTTGCGGCGAGGGAAGACCGCGGCGATGGGATTGGTGCCGAAGAGCGGCCGCTTGCCGCCCCAGGCCGGCATGGCCGCGGGCGAATTGCTGAGCGCCAGGGCGACCAGGCCGGCATCGGCCAAGGCTTCCAGGTGATAGCCGGCTTCGCCAAAATGGTGGCTGTTGGTCACGCCGATGAAGGCGATGCCGTGCTCGCGCACACGCGTCGCGGCCTGCTCCACCGCCAGCGCGCAGGCGGGGAAGGCCAGGCCCGAGCCTGCGTCGATCAGCGCCGCGCCGCCGCGCTCGTGCACGATGCGCGGCACCGCCGACCCGATGGCGCGGCCCGCCCGCAAGTGGCCGGCGTAGAACGGCACGCGGGACAGGCCATGGGAACTGAGGCCCTGGCTTTCAGCGAAGACCAGCGCGCGGGCGGTGCTGTCCGCCATCGCCGGGTTGGCGCCCGCAGCGGCCAGGCCAGCCGCCGCCAGGTGTTGAAGTTCGTCCAGATAGATGTGAGCCATATCCTTTCCGTCAGGGGGGCGCGCCGCGTCGGGTGGGGGGCGCCGCCGGTGACGGCTATTGTCCCACCGGCGGGCGGGCTGCAACCACGCCCGCAAGCAGTGCTAGAATTCTTTTCGCAGTACCCATTGCATGACCCATATTTCGGCGCCGATTTGCCTGATCCGCTTGCGGGCGCCTTCCAATAAATCCAGCTAAAGAGGTCCGTATGACCACTCCTGCCCAACATTTGGCCGGTGATTCGGCCAGCGGGTTCGTTCCCGCCACCGTCACGACTTCCGACACCGTTGATCCCGGTACCGTCGGTCTTGTCGCACCCACCTTCATCCGTTTCGATGAGCCGCTGCCATTGCTCAGCGGCCAGTCGCTGGCCGCCTACGAACTTGCCGTGGAAACCTACGGCACGCTCAATGCCCAGCGCACCAACGCGGTCCTGATCTGCCATGCGCTCAATGCCTCGCACCACGTGGCGGGGCAGGCGGCGGACAACCCCAGCGACCTGGGGTGGTGGGACAACATGGTCGGCCCCGGCAAGCCGGTGGACACCAACCGCTTCTTCGTGATCGGCGTGAACAACCTGGGTTCGTGCTTCGGTTCGACCGGGCCGGCCAGCATCAGTCCGGCCACCGGCAAACCCTGGGGTGCCGCGTTCCCGGTGCTGACGGTGGAAGACTGGGTGCGCGCGCAGGCCCGCGTGGCCGACCACTTCGGCATCGACCGCTTCGCGGCGGTGATGGGCGGATCGCTGGGCGGCATGCAGGCGCTCAGCTGGGCCATCACGCTGCCCGAGCGCGTGGCCCATTGCGTGGTGATCGCCAGCACGCCGCGCCTGTCGGCGCAGAACATCGGCTTCAATGAAGTGGCGCGCCGCGCCATCATCACGGACCCGGATTTCCACGGCGGCGACTACTACGCGCAGGACACCGTGCCGCGCCGCGGCCTGTCGGTGGCCCGCATGATCGGTCACATCACTTACCTGTCGGACGACGACATGGCCGAGAAATTCGGCCGTGCGCAACGCGCGCCCGCAGAAGATGGCGCGTACCGCTATGGCTACGACGTCGAATTCGAGGTGGAGTCGTACCTGCGCTACCAGGGCGAGAAGTTCACGCGCTACTTCGATGCCAACACTTATCTGCTGATCACGCGCGCGCTGGATTACTTCGATCCCGCCCGCACGACGGGCGGCGACCTTGCACGCGCGCTGGCGCCGGCCAAGGCCGATTTTCTGCTGGTGTCGTTTTCGACCGATTGGCGCTTTCCGCCCGAACGCTCGCGCGAGATCGTGCGCGCGCTGCTGAAGAACGCCAGCCCCGTCACCTACGCCGAAATCGACGCGCCGCACGGCCACGACGCCTTCCTGCTGGAAGACGCGCGCTACCATGCCGTGGTGCGCGGCTATTACGAACGGATCGCGCGCGAGCTTGGTCTTGGCGACGCCGCCCCGACCGAAGGACGCTCCGAATGACCCCTGTGACCCCCCGCTATGCCCACAGCGCGCTGCGGCCCGATCTGGCGCGCATTGCAGGATGGATCGAGCCCGGCAGCCGCGTCCTGGACTTGGGCTGCGGCGACGGCGCGCTGCTGGCGCACCTGCGCGACCACCGCCAGGTGCGCGGCGCGGGCGTCGAACTGGACGACACCTGCGTCATCGCCTGCGTGCGCCGCGGGGTCGAGGTGATCCAGCAAAACCTGGAAGACGGCCTGGCACTGTTCGACGACAAGCAGTTCGATACCGTGGTGTTGTCGCAGACCTTGCAGTCCATGCACCACACCGAACACATCTTGCGCGAAATGGCACGGGTGGCCCGCTACGGCATCGTGTCGTTTCCCAACTTCGGCTACTGGCCGCACGGCTGGTCCATCCTGCGCGGCCGCATGCCGGTAACCGGACAGATGCCCTACCAGTGGTACAACACGCCGAACATCCACCTGTGCACGCTGCGCGATTTCGAACAGCTGGCGGGCGTCGTGGACGTGCGCATCCTGGAACGCGCGACCTTCAACGAAGGCCGCGAGGTCAAACTATTTCCCAGCTGGCGCAGCACGCTTGCGGTCTACCGCTTCGCGTCGCCCTGACATTCCGACACCGATCGTCCTGACGGCGTGGCCGAACAAGCCCTAAAATGCCGCAAGCCCGCGGCGCGATGCCAGTTGCGCCGCGCCGGCTGAGTTTCAGGAGACCGTCATCACCGCTGTATCCAACGTCTACACCAGCCCCCGCGTGGCCCCCTTGCTGGTCCTGGGCTTTGCCAGCGGATTGCCGTTGGCCTTGACCAGCGGCACCTTGCAGGCCTGGGCAACCGTGGAAGGCGTGCCGCTTCAGGAAATCGGTTTCCTCACCCTGGTGGGCACGGCCTACACCATCAAATTCCTATGGGCACCCCTGGTCGACCGGTATGTGCCGCCCTTGCTGGGCCGCCGCCGCGGCTGGATGCTGGTGACGCAGTTGCTGCTGGCGTTGACCATCATGGCGATGGGCATGATGTCGCCGTCGACGGCCCTCATGCCGCTGGCGATGCTGGCGGTGCTGGTGGCTTTCCTGTCCGCCACGCAGGACATCGCATTCGACGCCTATTGCACCGACGTGCTGCGCAAGGAGGAACGCGGCGCCGGCGCCGCCGTCAAGGTCATGGGCTACCGCCTGGCCATGATTGCGTCCGGCGGCCTGGCGCTGATTTTGGCGGACCAATGGATCGGCTGGGGCTATACCTATGTGCTGATGGGCGGCCTGATGCTGCTGTGCGCGGTGGCGACGCTGCTGGCGCCCGAACCCGAACACGTCGTCCTTGCGCCGCGCAATCTTCGTGAGGCGGTCGGCGAGCCGCTGCGCGAATTTTTCACGCGGCGCGGCGCGCTGGCGGTGCTGTTGCTGATCGTGCTGTACAAGCTGGGAGACGCCTTCGCGGGCGCCTTGTCCACCACGTTCCTGATCCGTGGGGCAGGATTCACGCCCACCGAAGTCGGCACGGTGAACAAGGTGTTGGGGCTGGCCGCCACCATCGTGGGTGCGCTGGCCGGCGGCTCGCTGATGTCGCGCTGGGGTCTGTACCGGTCGCTGATGGCCTTCGGGCTGCTGCAAGCGGTGTCCAACCTGGCGTACTGGCTCATCGCGATCAGCCCGAAGAACCTGTGGCTGATGGCAACGGGCGTCGGGATCGAAAACCTGTGCGGCGGGCTGGGCACCGCGTCTTTCGTGGGCTTGTTGATGGCGCTGTGCCGTAAGCAGTTTTCCGCGACGCAGTTCGCGCTGCTGTCGGCGTTGTCGGCGGTGGGCCGCACGTATCTGGCCGGGCCGCTGACCCCGCCGCTGGTGGGGTACATGGGCTGGCCAGGCTTCTTCCTGGTGACGGTAGTGATCGCGCTGCCAGGCCTCGTGCTGCTGAAGATGCTGCGCGGCACGATCGACACCATGGAAAGGCAGGGCGACCAGGCGTAAGGGCGGGTCGGCCGGTTCTTCCGGGAATCGCATGCTTCGCAAAAAAAATCGGCGCCCGGAATGGGGCGCCGATGTTCCTTGCGCGCGGCTTATTCCTTTTCGGTCAGCCGGACGATCAGCACGTCGCTGGGCAGGGATTCCAGCAGGCGCTCGGCCACGCTGCCGATAGCGGTGCGCAGGATGCCGGTGCGGCCGTGGGTGCCCGTGACGACCAGGTCGGAGCGGTGGTTGAACGAGTATTCCGACAGCACGGTTTCGGGCTGACCTGCTTCCAGCACGATTTGCGGCGTCTTGCCGGCCAGTTCGGGCGTTTCTGCCGTGAATTCCCGCGCGCTTTGTTCGGCGCCCTTGTAGAAGCTGCGCGTGATGGCGTCGTCGGGCACGGTCTTGCCCTGAAACGGTACGTCATACGCGTGGAACAGCGTCAGATTGGCGTTGGGCACCAGTTGCAGCGCGGCGCGCAGTGCCTGGCGCGAACCGGGCGAGAAATCGGTGGCGACCAACACGTCGCGGTACGGCTTGCGCGGACGGGTCTTGACCACCAGAACCGGCTGGCGCGCCTGGCGGGCGAGTTTTTCGACGGTGGTGCCCAGCAGCAGCCGGCCCAGCGTCTCGTCGCGGGCGATGCCGGTGACGATCAGCGAGCAGCCGAAGCTGTCGGCGGTTTCCATGATGCGGGTGAGCGGGTCGCCGGATACGACGACGACTTCGGACGGCACGTCGGCGGCAGCCAGGTCTTCGGCCAGCTCGCGTTCGGCCAGCGCTTTGTGATCGGTCGACAGGCGCCGCCAGACCGGCGTGGTAAGACGGGCGGGCGTGGCATGGCTTTCCATGACATGCAGGACGATCAGCTTGGTGTTTAGCTCTTTGGTGAGCTGGAGCGCGCGGTCCAGGGCGCGATCGCCCCGCGCGCTCAGGTCCGTCGCTAAAAGGATGGGGCCTGTTTGCTGTGTCATACGTTATCTCCCGGTTCAAGCCAGGGTGCCGGCTTCCGCATCCGGGCAACCTGGCGGTTGCCGCCCGTGAGGGCATGTCCCCATTGTCCCGCCACGATGCGGACTGGGGATTGATCGATATCAACGCACGGTCCAGCGTACGGGATGGAGCGCTTGTAGGCAATGGCGCCTTGCGCGCGGTCAGGGTCAATACAATGGGGCCTGTCGTACCCCCGGCCCGGGCCGCGTTCCGGTTCGATCACCGTATTGTTTCCGCCTTCCCCATGTTCTCCGATATTTCTCCTACCCTGTTGCACACGCTGTATCTGGTTGCCATCGTGGCCGAAGCCATGACCGCGGCGTTGTCGGCCGGCCGCCGCGACATGGACTGGATGGGCGTCTGCATCATCGCCTGCGTGACCGCCCTGGGCGGCGGCTCGTTGCGCGATGTGCTGTTGGGGCACTATCCGCTGACGTGGGTCATTCACCCCGAGTACCTGTGGATGACGGGCGGCGCCGCGATCCTGACCGCGTTGATCGCGCCCGTCATGCGGCGCCTGCGCAGCGTATTCCTGTTGGCAGACGCCCTGGGGCTGGTGGCGTTTACCGTTATCGGCTGCCAGGTGGCGCAGTTGATGCAGCTGCCGATCACGGTGGTGCTGATCAGCGGGATGATCACCGGTTGCGCCGGCGGGGTGCTGCGCGACGTGCTGTGCAACGAAGTGCCGCTGCTGTTCCGCAAGGAGCTATACGCCAGCGTGTCGGTCGTGACCGGGGCGCTTTACCTGGGTGGGCAATCCCTGGGGCTGTCGGCCAACGCCGCCGTGCCCGTGGCGCTGGCGGCAGGCCTGGCCCTGCGCCTGCTGGCCTTGCGCTTCAATTGGCAAATGCCCAAATTCGTCTACCGCGACGACTGGGACTGAGCGCCCGAACGGGAAGTCGCGGAAGCCCATTCCGTCTCTGCAACAATATTCTTATTTGTGTTTCAATAGATTTCTAGTATCTTCTCGGTGTCTCAACCACGCATCGCGCAGTACAAGGGGAGCCGATTGGACGTCAAAGCGCCCGCCACGATTCCGTATTTCCTACAGGAACAGATTCGTGAGTTGATAGTGGATGGCACTATCCGGCCCGGGCAGCCCTTGCGGGAGCAAGAACTAGAGCAGCGTTTCGGCACCAGCCGCAGCCCGATCCGGGAAGCGCTGCGCCTGTTGGAACTGAGCGGCCTGGTCACGCATATCCAACGCAAGGGCTTCAGGGTCACCCTCTATACCGAAACGCAGATTCGCCATCTGTACCTGCTGCGCGCGGAGCTGGAGGCCTATTGCATCCGCCAGCTGGCGGACATGCGCGATCTGGCGCCGCTGGTGGCCGAACTGCGCAGCTATGACGAGGCCATCGCGGCGGCCGTGGCCAAGCGCGACATTCGGGCCTGCATCGCGGCGGCGCGCGAGTTCTATCTGGCGGCGGCCCGCTATACGGGCAATACGCCGCTGACCAGCATGCTCAGCAAGCTCTACGAACAGGTGGAGCCGCTGCGCTATCTGCTGGCCCGGCGCTCGATCGAAACCAATACCTTGCAGATCTATACGCATGGCATTACGCAGGCGCTGGCCGTCCGCGATTTCGACCGTGCGGCCGACCTGACGCGCACCTATGTCGTGGAAGTGCTGCCGGGCATCCTGCAGTCATACCGCGACGCCGCTGAACAGGCTGCGGAAGAACTGGCGCCGCGCTACGGCCGGGCTTGAACGGCTTGAGCGGCTTGAACGCGCGGACGCTTCCTGGCGGGTGCGCCGCTCAGGCCCGAGGCGGCGTGCGGATTTCGATGCCCGCCTGCTCCAGCGCTTGGCGGATGCCGTTGGCGAACAGCAAGGCGTTGGGCTGATCGCCGTGGATGCAAAGCGTGTCGGCTTCTACCGGCACATCGTGCCCGTCGACGGAACGCACCTTTCCTTCGCGCACCATGCGCACCACTTGCGCGACTGCCTGGTCCAGATCTTCGATCATGGCGCCGGCGCGCGTGCGCGGCGTCAGCGATCCGTCGTCCTGGTAGGAGCGGTCGGCGAACACCTCGCTGGCGGCCGCCAGGCCGATCGCGCGCGCCGCGTCGATCAGCTTGCTGCCCGCCAATCCGTACAGGATCAGCGACGCATCCACATCCTTGACTGCCTGACAGATGGCGCGTGACAGCCCTTCATCGCGGGCGGCCATGTTGTACAGCGCGCCGTGGGCCTTCACATGGTGCAGGCGCGCGCCTTGCGAAGCAGCCACGCCGGCCAGCGCGCCGATCTGGTAGACCACGATGTCATAGGCTTCATCCGGCGTGATCTGGATGACGCGGCGGCCGAACCCCGCCAGGTCCTGCAAGCTGGGGTGGGCGCCCAGCGCCACGCCCTGCTTCCGCGCTGCGGCAACGGTCTTGCGCATGGTGGCGGGGTCTCCGCCATGAAAGCCGCAAGCGATGTTGGCGGAGCTGACGTATTGCAGCACCGCCGCGTCGTTGCCCATGGTCCACGCGCCATAGCTTTCGCCCATGTCGCAGTTCATATCGATGCGGGTGGTCATTGCGGTTTCCTTGTTGCGGGGGCCAGAAGCGCGCGCAGGGGGGCCAGCGCCTCTTGCAATTGTATGAACGCGTGTTCGCGCCCGCCGTCCAGGCGTTGCGCGTCATCCAGGCTGATCAGCTGGAAGCGCAAGGCCTGGACGGGCGCGCACTGCGCCAATGCGGGCAGGTCCACCGTCGCGATCTGTGCGATCTTGGGGTAGCCCCCGGTGGTTTGCCGGTCGGCCATGAGGATAATGGCTTCGCCGCCCGAGGGCACCTGCACGGTGCCGAAACTGGCGGCCTCGGACAACATCTGGCGCGGCTGGCTCATGGACAGCGCCGGGCCCGTCAGGCGGTATCCCATGCGGTCGGATTGGGGGCTGACGCGGAATTCCGCATCCGTGAAGGCCTGCCGCGCGGTCGCCGAGAATTCTCCCCAGTGCATGCCGGGCAGGAAACGGATGGCGCCGCGCCGTTGGCCGCCCAGGGTGCCGGGCAGATAGGCGCGGATATCCCACAGCGCTGCTTGCAGTGCGTCCAGGCCGTGGTCGTCCAGCGGGGCGCGCAGCGCAATGCGGTCGCCTTTGGCCAGCGCGCGGCCCTGGAATCCGCCGAAGCCGCTGCGCAGGTAGGTCGCCTCGCTGCCCATGACGGCAGGCAGTGCAAAGCCGCCATGCACCGCCAAATAGCCACGCACGCCCACGGCTGGCCGGGCGCCGAAGGCCAGGGTGTCGCCCGCCCGGGCCACCAGCGGCCGGTGCAATGGGATGTCCCGGCCATTAAGGGTAGCGCCCAGGTCGGCGCCCGTCAGCGCGAAGCATGCCGGGGCGTCAAAGCGCAGCGTGGGGCCAAGCAGGGTCATTTCCAGGGTGGCCGGGTCGCCGGTATTGCCGGCAAGCGCGTTCGCCAGCCGGTGCGCGCGTTCGTCCATGGCGCCCGCGGCCGGAATGCCTTCGTGCTGGTAGCCGTCGCGGCCCCGGTCCTGGAAGCTGGACAGCATGCCGGGCTTGATGACGGTCACGCTCATGGCCGGGCGTCCCGGAGGCGGTCGAATTCCTGCGCGCTGATCGGTACGAATCGGACCGAATCACCGGGTTGAAGCAGCGAAGCGGGCTGGCGGGCGGGGTCGAAGAGCGTCAGTGGCGTCGCGCCGATAATGTTCCAGCCGCCGGGCAGCCGGTTGGGGTAGATCACGGTCTGCCGGTTGGCGACGGCGACCGAGCCGACGGGCACCGCGGTGCGCGGCGAGGATCGACGCGGAATATTCAGTTTGGGGTCATGCACGCCCAGATAGGCGTGGCCGGGCGCGAAGCCCAGCATGAACACCATGCAGCGTGGTTCGCTGTGCAGCGCGACGATGTCGTCTTCCGTCGCGCCAGCCGCCCGTGCCACCTCGGACAGGTCGGGGCCATGCTGGCCACCGTAGCAGACGGGGATGTCGATCTGACGGCCTTCCAGCGTGTCGGCGGCGATGCCTTCGGCCAGCAGGGCGCCGATGCTTGCGGTCAGGCTGCGCCAAGTGGGGCCATTACCCTGGCCGTCGGGCCGGTAGTGCACGGCCACCGCGACGAACGAAGGCACGACATCGGTCACGCCGGGCAACTGTGCGGCGCGTAGTTTACGCGCCGCGGCCAGACAGGTCCGGCCGACTGATGCGTCGATCTTGTCGCCGAACGAGATGATCAGACAGCGATCACCTTGGGGCAGGATGCGCCAAGCGGTTTCGGCCGAAGAAGGGGGGGCTGACAGGGTGTTCAACGGCGCGAAACCTCTAGCAGCGGATCACTTGGCGAACAAGGAATCCATGTTCTTGAAGGCTTTGAATTCCAGCGCGTTGCCCGACGGATCCAGGAAGAACATCGTGGCTTGTTCGCCCACTTCGCCCTTGAAGCGGATGTAGGGTTCGATGACGAACTCGGTGCCTGCGTCGATCAGGCGCTTGGACATGGCTTCCCATTGTTCCATGGAAAGCACGGCGCCAAAATGGCGCACCGGCACATTGTGGGAATCCACGGCGCTGGTGGCGTTGTGGCCGCATTCGCTGGGCGCCAGGTGGGCGACGATCTGGTGGCCGTAGAAATTGAAATCGATCCATTCGGGCGAGCTACGGCCCTCCGGACAGCCCAGTTTTTCGCCGTAGAAGGCGCGGGCTTCGGCCAGGTCACGAACCGGGAAGGCCAGGTGGAACGGCGGCAGATTGGTTTGGGCGGTCATGAAAACTCCGGGTCATTCAAAAAAGGAATCGGCTGTCAGGCGGCCGGTAGGCCTGCGTAGGCATCAGGGGATAGTTTAGGTATTGTTTTTTTGATTGAAAAACGATATTTTTTGTGCCTTAGCATCAAAAATATTGATTGTGATCAAAGAATTCAAAACCTTTATCGCCGTGGCGCGGGACGGGACGTTCACGGGCGCGGGCGCGCATCTGGGGTTGACGCAGTCGGCCGTCAGCGCCCAGATCAAGCGGCTGGAGGAATACCTGGGCGTGGCGCTGTTTGATCGCGGAGCCCGGGCCGCCGTGTTGAACGCCCATGGCCGTGAGATGCTGCCGCAGGCGGAAGAGCTTGTCGCGATGGCCGAACGCATGGTGACGACAGCCGGGGCCGGCCAGGTCAGCGGGTCGTTGCGCATCGGCGCCATCGCCTCGGTGCAGCAGGATCTGCTGGTGCGCGCGGTGGGTCGCTTTCGCACCGTCTATCCGGATGTGCGGGTGCGCATCGTGCCCGGTGTCTCGCTGTCGTTGCTGGGGCAGGTGGATGCGGGCGAGGTGGACATGGCTGTGCTGATCCGCCCGCCGTTCACGCTGCCGCCCGAACTGGGCTGGCATCGTTTGCTGAACGAGCCGGTGGTGCTGGCCGTGCCGGCATCGCTGCCCGAGGCGCCTTGGCGCGAGTTGCTGGCGACGCAGCCCTTCATCCGCTACGACCGAGCCTCGTTTGGGGGGCGGGTGGTGGATATTTTCCTGAAGAAGCACCGCATCCATGTGCATGAAGCCGTGGAACTGGACGAAATCGAAGCCATCGCCAACATGGTGCGCCACGGCCTGGGCGTGGCGCTGCTGCCGCAGCTGCGGCGGCTGGACGTGACGGGGTTGCGGCTGTTGCCGCTGGCCGAGCAGGCGTTCCACCGGGAAATCGGCATCATCGGCCGCTTGCCATTCGATGCGGGCAGCGTGCGCGAGAAGATGGCGGAATGCCTGATGGCGGCCGCCGCCGAATAGCGGCGCCGCAAGTATCGTGGATGTAGGATGGGTGGAGCGCGAGAGAATCCGGCCAAGAACGCGAACGCCCAACGCGCGCAACCCATCAAGCGGCGTTGAGTTCTTAACCGGTTGAGTTCTTAAACCGGCTGAGTTCTTCGCCGGTTGAATTCTTAGCCATTGAGTTCTTAACCGGTTGAGTTCTTCGCCGGTTCGGCTATGACGCAAACGCCGCTTGATGGGTTACGCGCGCTTGAAAGTCGAGTCCTTGCGGTCAGGACTCTCGCGCTTCACCCATCCTACAGCCGGTCGCAGCGGACCGTGATGGGGTGATCGCGCAACGTGGTCATCACCACGTCGTCGACCTGGCCTTCCACGTCGGTGATCACGTAGCCGATCTGGCCCTTGGTCTGCAAGGTTTGGCTGACGATGTTCAGGCCGTGCTGCGCCATCAGGTTGTCCAGCGTACCAAGCGCGCCCGGGGCGTTGCGGTGCACGTGCAGGATGCGCGTGGCGCCGGCCGGCTCCAGGTAGGGCAGTTCGGGGAAGTTGACCGCGCCCTTGGTCGTGCCGGCCTGCATGAAGCGCACCAGTTTCTCGGCCACTTCGCGGCCGATGTTCTCTTGCGATTCCTGCGTGCTGCCGCCAATGTGCGGCGTCAGGATGACGTTGGGCAGGCCGATCAGCGGGCTGGCCAGCGGTTCGTCCGCGCCCTTGGGCTCGGTGGGGAACACGTCCAGCGCGGCGCCGGCCAGATGGCCGGATTTCAGCGCGGCGTGCAGGGCGTCGATGTCCACGACCGTGCCGCGCGAGGCGTTGATCAGGATCGCGCCGCGCCGCATGCGGCCGATGGTGTCCGCATTCATGATGTTCTCGGTGGACTTGCCGCCCGGCACATGCAGCGTCACCACGTCGGCCTGTTCCAGCAAGTCGTTGAGCGTCCCGGCGGGGCGGGCATTGCCCAGCGGCAGCTTGGCTTCCACGTCGTGGTAGACGACGCGCATGCCCAGGCCTTCGGCCAGCGTGCTGATCTGCGAGCCGATATTGCCGTAGCCCACGATTCCCAGCGTCTTGCCGCGCGTTTCAAAGGCGCCCGAGGCGCTCTTGTCCCAATGGCCCAGATGCACGCGGGCATTCTTTTCGGGAATCCGGCGCAGCAGCAGGATGGCTTCGCCCAGCACCAGCTCGGCCACTGAACGGGTGTTGGAGAACGGTGCGTTGAACACCGGGACCCCGCGTTGCATGGCGGAATCCAGGTCGACCTGGTTGGTGCCGATGCAGAAGCAGCCTACGACGCGCAGGTCGGGGCTGGAAAGCAGGGCGGCGTCCAGGTGCGTGCGAGAACGGATCCCCGCCACGTGCACGCCACGCAGGGCTTCCTGCATTTTCGCCGGCGGCAGGGCCGCAGCGTGCGTGACGATGTCGGTGTAGCCGGCGGCTTCGAAGACGGCGCGCGCGCTCGGATGGATGTTCTCGAACAGGACGATTTTTGCCATGACTGCCAAGGGGTGGGTGAAGAAATGCGTTCTATTTATTGTGGCGCATTTTTGCTGCAGTGCAAGGAGTAGCCATTGAGACGGTGTGGATGAATTGTTTCAATGGCTTGCCCACCCCCGGAACCTACCGGTACGCCTGGAAGACCTTCGAGCCGCCTTGCTTGTCCACCAGCAGGATGTCGTGCGGGGTTTTGCGCCCGCCGTATTCGGGGCCGTCCATCCCGGGCGATCCCAGCGGCATGCCGGGGGCGGCCAGGCCGGCGGCGTCCGGCTTTTCCAGGAGCAGCCGGCGGACGTCGCTGGCGGGCACGTGCCCCTCGATCGCGTAACCGTCCACGACAGCCGTATGGCAGGACCCGTAATCGGCCATGCCCGCGTTGCGGCGGACGGGGCCGGTGTCTTGCACGTCGTGTGTGGTGACGGCGAAACCGCTGTCGCGCATGTGCTTGACCCAGTCTTCGCAGCAGCCGCAGGTGGGCGTCTTCCAGACCTCGACGCGCGCGGGGGTCTGCGCCGTGGCGAAGACGGGGGCGGCAAGGGCCGCGGCAAGGATCAGCCGGCGCGTGATGCGGGAAATGTTCATGATGCTCCGTGCACGAATAGGGATGGGAGGGCGCGATGCCGCGTCAGAACCAGAACCGCACGCCCGCCATGACGGCGGTCTGGGACCGGCTGGCCCCGGCGTCCGAGGCGTAGCTGGCGGTCTGGCCGAACTTCCGTTCGAAAGAGACGCCGATGTAGGGGGCGAACTCGCGCGTGACCTCATAGCGTAGCCGCAAAGAGATCGACCCGGTTGACAGGCCGGAACCGATGCCGCGTTCGGGGTCGCGCTTGCCGTACAGGCTGGCCTCGATTTCTGGCGTGAAGATCAGGCGCTGCGTCAGCAGCAGATCGTACTCGGCCTTCAGCGCCAGGGCGGTGCGGCCCGACGATCCCACATACGCGGTGGTTTCAAGTTCGATGTTGTAGGGCAGCAGGCCTTCGACGCCGAACGCGGCCCAGTTGCGCTTGGGGCCCGTGCCGATATCGCGGCGCGCGCCCAGTTGCAGGTTCCAGAAGGGCGATACGGCGTGGCTCCAGTAGGCCTCGACCTTGCCATCCGAGCCGCCGCCGCTTTCGCGTTCGCCCTCGCTCTTGATAAGCAGGCGGTCGGTGGCCGTGCCGAACCAGAAGCGGCCGTCCCAGTCCAGCGCGTTTTCGCCGTCGCGGTTGCGCGTGACGCCGAACTTGTCGAACAGCACCTGCCAGGTGGACGCGTTGTCCATCATGTGCGGGTGGATGCCGTAGCTGTCGTAGTCGCGCTCGCCTGCGCCGTCGCTCGTTGGCAGGCTGCCCACCGGGGGCGCATTCGAGGCGGGGGCGCTGCCGTGCCCCATCGCCGCGTGCCCCATTGCCGCATGGTCCATGGCGGCGGGCGCCGGCGCCGGGGTGGACGCCGGGGCGGGCGACATCGCGCCGTGATCCATGCCGGGCATGCTGGAATGGTCCATCGCGGCCGGTTGCGCGTGAACGCCCGATGCGCCCAGGGTCAAGGCCAGGGCGCAGGCGCCCAGCAGATTGCGTTGAGTCGTCATCGCTTACTCCACCACGACCGCTCTGAACATGCCGGCCTCCATGTGATACAGCAGGTGGCAGTGGTAGGCCCAATGTCCACGCGCGTCGGCGCTGACGCGATAGCTCAGCCGCTGCGCCGGGTTGAGGGTGATTGTGTGCTTGCGCACCTGAAATGTCCCCTCGGGCGATTCCAGGTCGCTCCACAGCCCATGCAGATGGATCGGGTGCGTCATCATCGTGTCGTTGACCAGCACGAAACGCACACGTTCGCCGTAGCGCAGCACGATCGGTTTGGCGTCCGAGAACTTCACGCCATTGAACGACCACATGTAGCGTTCCATGTTGCCGGTCAGGTGCAGTTCGATCTCGCGGGAGGGGGCGCGGTTGTCTTCGGGTTCGCGAATGGAATGCAGATCCGCGTATGTCAGCACGCGGCGGCCGTTGTCGCGCAGCCCCACGCCCGGGTCGTCCAGGCGTGTCGACACCACGTCGGGCAGCATGGAATTGCTGACGCCGCGCTCGGTGGGATAGGGGTGCTTGACTTCGACCATGCCGCCTTGCCCGGCGGCAGAGGCGCCGTGGCCGCTGTGATCCATGCCGGCCATGTCGGCCATGCCGCTCATGCCGCCTGAACCACCCATGTCGTGCGCCATGCCCATGTCCATCATGCCCAGCAATTGCACGCGGTCCAGCGCGGGCACGTCGGCCTGCATGCCGGCGCGCGGCGCCAGCGTGGCGCGCGCAAACCCCGAGCGGTCCATTGCCTGCGAAAAGATGGTGTAGGCGCGGTCGTCTTGCGGCTCGACGATCACGTCGTAGGTCTCGGCCACGCCGATGCGGAATTCTTCGACGTCCACGGGCCGCACGTCCTGTCCGTCCGCGGCCACTACCGTCATTTTCAGGCCGGGAATGCGCACGTCGAAGTACGTCATCGCCGATCCGTTGATGAAGCGCAGCCGGATGCGTTCGCCCGGCTTGAACAGCCCGGTCCAGTTGCCCGCGGGCGTCGCGCCATTGGTCAGGTAGGTGTAGGTGGCGCCCGACACGTCGGCCAGGTCCGTCGGCGTCATGCGCATCTGTTCCCACATCAGCCGTTCGGACAACGCCGCGCGCCAGCCGCGTTCCTGCGCGTCGGCGGACAGGCTCTGGACGCTGGGCTGGATGCGGTTGTAGTACTCGGGCATCACCTTCAGTTTGTTGAAGAGCCGCATCGGATCTTCATCCGTCCAGTCCGACAGCAGCACGGTGTAGTCGCGGTCGGATGCGATGGGATCGCGGCGGCGCGGGTCGATGACGATGGCGCCGTACAGGCCGGTCTGTTCCTGAAAGCCCGAATGGCTGTGATACCAGTACGTGCCGCTTTGGCGCACCGCGAAACGGTACGTGAAGGTCTGGCCCGGGTCGATGCCCGGAAAGCTCAGGCCGGGCACGCCGTCCATGTCGGTCGGCAGCAAGATGCCGTGCCAGTGAATGGAGGTTTGTTCGCGCAGCCGGTTGGTGACGTGCAAGGTCACCGTGTCGCCTTCGCGCCAACGCAGCAGGGGGGCGGGCACCTGGCCGTTGACGGTGGTGCCGATGCGCGCGGCGCCGGTGAAGTTCACGGGCGTTTCGCCGATTTCCAGATGGAATTCCGTACCGCGCAATTCGGCGGCAGGCGCGGGCGCGGCCAAGGCGGCGCGCCAGCCGCCCAGCGCGGCCAACGCACCGCCAGCGGCCAGGCCTTGCACGAAGCGGCGGCGGGCAAGAGGGGGAGAGGTGCTCATGGGCGGATGGCGTCGGGCGTTAAAGGACCGACACCGCTCCCTTCATGCCGGCGCTGTAGTGGCCGGGTTCCAGGCAGCCGAAGGACACCGTGCCCGCCTTGTCGAAGCGCCAGACGATCTGGCCCGTCTTGCCGGCCTCCAGCGACACCGCGTTCGCCTCTTCGTGGCGCATGCCGGGGTCTTTCATCATCATGTCGTAGTGCGCCTTCAGGTCCGCATCGGAGCCCAGCACCAGCTCGTGGCGGATCTTTCCCGAATTGCGCACGTTGATGCGCACGGTCTCGCCCGCCTTGACCTCGATGCGGTCAGGCGTAAAGCGCATGGCATCGGTCATGTCGACATCGATGGTGCGGGTGGCGCGGGCAGCATCGCCCGGCTTGCCGATGGAGGTCGAGGCGGCAGGCATGGACATGCCATGGCCGGCGTGTTCGCCAGCGGCCTGTGCGGCGCCGGCGACCAGCAAGGCCAGCGCGGCGGCTTGGGTAAAGCGGATCAAGGTGTCTTTCACGAGAGTCCTCAAGAGGGGGGGGCGTGATGACACTGTAGGAAAGTGGGGGTGACCCGATTCTGTCGTCCGGATTACGGTTTTGTAATGTTGCCGGAAGCGGCTGGCGCTACGGGGCCGCGCAGCGTGATGCCGACCACCGTGCCATGGAGATCCGACACCGCGTCGACATCGCCGCCGTGCATGCGGGCGATGGCGCGCACGATGGCCAGGCCCAGGCCATGGCCTTCGCTGCGCGGGGCGCGCGCCTGCCCCGACCGGAAGAAGCGGTCGAAAATGCGGGGCAGGTCGGCCGGCGGAATCGGGGGGCCGGGGTTGCGCACTTCCACCCTCGCGCCCGACGGCGATGCCGAGCAGCGCAGCACGATGTCGTGCCCGGCGGGCGTGGCCTTGATGGCGTTGGAAATCAGGTTGGCCAAGGCGCGGCGCACCAATCCGGGGTTGGCGGCCACCATGGCGTCGCCCTCGCAGCGCAGGCGCACGCCGTGCTCGTCCAATGTGGCTTCGTAGTATTCCGCCACGCGGCGGGCCTCGGCGGCCAGCGATACCGGGGCCAGGTCGGCGGCCAGTTCGCCGCGGTCCGCGCGGGCCAGGAACAGCATGTCGTTGACCAGCTTTTTCAGGTCTTCCAGCTCTTCCAGATTGGATTCCAGGGCGTCGCGCAGTTCGGCGGCATCGCGCGGCGACGACAGCATTACCTGGGCGCCGTTGATCAATGTGGCCAGCGGCGTGCGCAGTTCATGCGCCACGTCGGCGTTGAAGCCTTCCATCTGCTGGTAGGCCGCCTGCAGCCGCTCCAGCGTGCGGTTGAACGAACGCACCAGTTCGTGGAGTTCGCGGTCGGTGTCTTCCAGCGGCAGGCGCAGCGCCAGGTTGTCGGGCTGGATGCGCGCGGCCTGTTCCGACAGCCGGCGCGTGGGCGCCATGCTGCGGCGCACCGCCCAGGCGGCCAGCACGACCGTCGCGCCCACCCACAGGGCGCAGATCAGCACCAGGGCCGTGCCATAGGCGTACAGGAACTGCGAGCTGGTGCGGGTGCTGACCGCCACGGTCAATTGCGCGCCCGGCAGAATGCGGTCGTTCATGGCGACCCGCAGGCCGCGCATGCGTGCGCCGTCCGCCGTTTGCAGGACGACTTGGTTGCCGTCCGCGGCGTCCAGCGTTTCGGGAAGGGCGCCGCCGTAGACGGCATTGCCTTGCGCGTCCACGATCCAGATGCCCAGCTGGCCCTGGCCCGCGCGCATTTCGTCGAAGGTCGCCGCCAGGTCTTGCAGGCCGCTGGCGCTGTTCTGCATGTCGATCAGGTGATCGATCAGTTCCAGCTTGCCGTTGACCTCGGTGATTTCCTGGCGCTCGACCTCGCGCTTCAGCGCCCAGAACAGCGTGGCCCCGGCCAGGCTGGAGACCAGCAGCGCAATGGCGCCCAGCAGCAGCGTCAGCCGCGCCTGCATCGAGCGCATGCGCGGTGGCTTCATTCGGGGTGAGGCGCCGGACGGGTTTCAAGGCGCGACTCCAACACGTAGCCCATGCCGCGCACGGTGTGCAGCAGTTTGGCGTCGAACGGGTCATCCAGCTTGCTGCGCAGGCGTCGCACCGCCACGTCGATGACGTTGGTGTCGCTGTCGAAATTCATGTCCCAGACCTGTTCGGCCAGCGTGGTGCGCGACAGCACCTGCCCTTGGCGGCGCAGCAACAGCGCCAGCAGGCTGAATTCCTTGGCGGTCAGGTCCAGCCGGCGGCCGCCACGTTGGGCGCGCCGGCGCGCCAGGTCCAGCTCCAGATCGGCCAGCCGCAGCAGCGTGGGTTCCTGGGTGCGCCCGCGGCGCAGCAGCGCCTGCACGCGCGCCAGCAGCTCGGAAAACGCGAAGGGTTTGACCAGGTAGTCGTCGGCGCCGCCTTCCAGGCCGCGCACGCGGTCTTCCACCGCGTCGCGGGCGGTCAGCATCAGGATGGGAGTGTCTTTTTGCGCGCGCACCGAAGCCAGAATGCCGAAGCCGTCCACGCCCGGCAGCATCACGTCCAGCACGATCAGGTCGTAGGCGCCTTCCAGCGCCAGATGCAGACCGTCGACGCCGTCGCGGGCAAGGTCCACGACATGGCTTTGCTCCGACAGCCCTTTCTTCAGGTAGTCGGCAAGTTTGGGTTCGTCTTCGATGACCAGGATGCGCATGGCCCGGAATTTACCATCCGCGCGCGCAGGCGGCACGGATGGTTTCAGCCAGGCACGGCGTTACGCCGGTTCGTCGATGGCGATGCGCTCGGCCGGGAAGCGCAACGCGAAGACGCTGCCCTTGCCCGGTTCGCTGGTGATGAGCAGTTCGGCGTCGTGGCGCATGGCGATGTGCTTGGTAATCGCCAGGCCCAGGCCGGTGCCGCCGACGGCGCGCGAACGGCCGCGGTCCACGCGGTAGAAGCGTTCAGTCAGGCGCGGCAGGTGGCGCGCGGGAATGCCGATGCCGGTGTCTTGCACGCTGTAGCGCGCGCCGCCGTCCGCTTCGCGTTCCCAGCGCACCGTGATCGTGCCGCCGTCCGGCGTGTAGCGCACCGCGTTGGTCAGCAGGTTCGACAGCGCGGAGGTCAGCTCGGTTTCGGCGCCCAGCACGTCCAGCGTGTCGTCGATATGCCATTCCAGCACGTGGCGTCCGCCCGACAGCGCTTCAATCTGCTGGCGCGCCTTCTGCAGCAACGCGCCCATGTTGATGGCGCGCGGGTCGCTGCCTGGCGAAGATTCCAGCGTGGACAAGGTCAGCAGGTCTTCGACAATGGCCTGCATGCGCTGGGCCTGCTCGTGCATCATGTCGATGTACTGCGCGCGCTGTTCTTCGGGCAGCGCGTCGGCCGGCATGTCGCGCAGCGTTTCCAGGAAGCCGGCCAGCACGGTCAGCGGCGTGCGCAGTTCGTGCGAGACGTTGGCCACGAAATCGCGGCGCGTGGTTTCCAGGCGTTCGATCTGGGTGACGTCGCGGGTAATGAGCAGACGCTGATTACTGGCGTAAGCCGTCAGCTGCATCATCATCAGGCGTTCCTGGCCGTTCTGGCCAAGGCGCACCAGGATGGGCTCGGGCCAGGCCGGGCGGTGCGCGTATTCCACGAATTCCGGCGCACGCAGCAGATTCAGCAGGTTATGGCCGCGGTCGGCCGGCAGGCGCAGGCCCAGGTGCTGGCGCGCCATGCGGTTGCACCAGTCGATCTGGAAGTCCGCGTTCAGGGTGACCGCGCCGTCCGGCAAGGCCTGGGCCGCGGCCAGCATGCCTTGCATGGTGTCGCGGGTTTCGGCCAGTTCGCGGGCACGGGCGCGGGTATAGCGGTAGAGGGGGGCGAGGATGTCGTCCCAAGGACCGACGGAAGCAGGAGGAGAAGTGTCCGGGTGGTTGGCCCATTGCGAGACCAGCGTCAGCCTCCAGCTGCGCCAAAGCAGCATGGCGGTCAGCGCGGCCGAAAACACGATCCAGCCCGCCGGGTCTCCTATGAGCCATTGCGCCAGTAGTGAAATCACCGCCCACAGGGCGACCAGGAAAAGTGTGCGCAGCCAGATCATCGTGCGGCAGTTTTACCGCGTCGGGAGCTGGGCCGTAAACCGGTAACCGCTGCCGCGCACCGTTTCCACGTGCGCGTCATGGCCGCTGGGCTCCAGCGCTTTGCGCAGGCGGCGGATGTGGACGTCCACGGTGCGTTCTTCGACGAACACGTGGTCGCCCCAGACCTGATCCAGCAGTTGCGATCGCGAAAACACGCGCTCGGGGTGGGTCATGAAGAAATGCAGCAGGCGGAATTCAGTGGGGCCGATCTGCAGCGACTGGCTATTGCCCGACAGGCGATGCGTCACCGGATCCAGTTTCAGGCCACCCACGTCGATCACGTCGTCGGTCAATTGGGGTGCGCGGCGGCGTAGCACGGCCTTGATGCGGGCCATCAGCTCTTTTGGCGAGAAAGGCTTGGTGATGTAGTCGTCGGCGCCGGCTTCCAGGCCGTCGACCTTATCTTGCTCGGAACCCTTGGCGGTCAGCATGATGACCGGGACGGCGCGGGTGCGCTCGTCGTTGCGCAACTTGCGCGCCATGGCCAGGCCGGACGTGCCGGGCAGCATCCAATCCAGCAGGATCAGGTCGGGGAGTTCGGCGCGGATCAGGGTTTGGGCCTGGTCGGCGTCGAAGGCGCGCAACACTTTGTGCCCCGCGAAAGACAGGTTGACGGCGATCAGTTCCTGGATTGCGGGTTCGTCTTCGACAACGAGGATAGTGCTGGACATGGCGAATTTGGCACACTTCGGAGCGCCGGCGCGGCGCGAACATTGCGATAGTATGGCCGCAATATTTCAGGTATGTGACCGCGAGGCGCCGCCGGGGCAGGTTCACTGGCCGCCGCCCGGTGCCCGATAGGCTACCATTGAACGATATATCGGGAATTTCACCATGCAAAACCCCTCCGAATCGCAACATTCCGCCGACTCCAACCCGCAATCCACGCATTTCGGCTTCCAAACGGTGCCGGAAGGCGAAAAAGCCCGCAAAGTCGCTGAAGTCTTCCATTCTGTCGCCCAGCGTTACGACGTCATGAACGATTTCATGTCCGCCGGCCTGCACCGCGTCTGGAAAGCCTTCACCATCGGCCGCGCCGCCATCCGCCCGGGCATGAAGGTGCTGGACATCGCTGGCGGCACGGGCGATCTGGCCCGCGCCTTCGCCAAGCGCGCCGGCCCCACGGGCGAAGTCTGGCTGACAGACATCAACGATTCCATGCTGCGCGTGGGCCGCGACCGCCTGACCGACGCGGGCCTGCTGCTGCCCACCGCCGTCTGCGACGCCGAGCGCCTGCCGTTCCCCACGGGCTACTTCGACCGCGTCAGCGTGGCCTTCGGCCTGCGCAACATGACCCACAAAGATCGCGCCCTGGCCGAAATGGCCCGCGTGCTCAAGCCGGGCGGCAAGCTGCTGGTGCTGGAGTTTTCGCGGGTGGCCAAGCCGCTGTCGCCCGCCTACGACTGGTATTCGTTCAACGTGCTGCCGTGGCTGGGCAAGAAGATCGCCAACGACGAGGCCAGCTACCGTTACCTGGCGGAATCCATCCGCATGCACCCCGACCAGGAAACCCTGGCCGACATGCTCCGCACCGCCGGCCTGGAACGGGTGCAGTACTTCAACCTGACCGCCGGCATCGCCGCGCTGCACGAGGGCGTGCGCCTGGGCTGAATCCGGCCCTGTCCATAGGATGTTTCGCCACCCCACGGGGAACTTGTGGGCGGGCGTCTTGTCCGTTATTCTTACGTCATTCAGATTACTGTAAGAAAAGTCGCGACTATGGTCCCGCTGTCCGCGGGACTCCCCGCTGCTCGGGGCAGCGGGGGCGCGAGTACGAGGGAGCAAAACTCTATGACCAAATTCTGTTTCTCGCGGTTTGTTGCCGCGGCGCTCATCGCCATCTCCGGCGCGGCGTTGGTGACGGCGTCGTTTGACGCCGAAGCCCGTCGTGCAGGCGGCGGCAGCAGCGTCGGCCGTCAATCCACCAATGTGACCCAGCAACGCCAGGCTACGACGCCGCCGGCCGCCGGCAGCAATACGGCAGGCGCCACCGCCGCCCCGGCAGCCGCCGGCGCAGCCACGGCGGGCGCTGCGGGCGCCGCCGCCAAGAGCGGCGCGTCGCGCTGGCTTGGCCCCATCGCCGGCATCGCCGCTGGCCTGGGCATCGCCGCCTTGCTGTCCAGCATGGGCCTGTCGGGCGCGTTCGCCGAATTCCTCGGCTCCGCGCTGCTGATCGCCGCTGTTGTGTTCGCCGTCATGTTCATCATCCGCCGCCTGCGTGGCGCTGCGCCGCGCACGGCGACGCAAGGCGCGTTCAACGGCGCCAACAACGCGCCGGGCCAGCAACCGCAGCCCACGTGGCGTGAAGCGCTGAAGCCGGCCGCCGCCGCGCCCGCCGCTGCCGCCGCATCCGTGGCGGCCGCGCCCGCCGCGCTGCCCACGGCCGGCGAGGACAACAACTGGTTCGTGCCGGGCGATTTCGATACGCCCAACTTCCTGAAGCAGGCCAAGGAGCAGTTCGTCCGCATCCAGGCCGTCTGGGATAGCGGCAGCACCGATGGTCTGCGCGACTTCCTGACCGATGACCTGATCACCGAGCTCAAGCCGCAACTGGCCGAGCGCGGCGCCGCGCCCAACAAGACCGAAGTGGTCCTGCTGAACGCTGAAATGCTGGGTATCGAAACCGTGTCCGACGGCCATCTGGCCAGCGTGCGCTTCTCCGGCATGCTGCGCGAAGCCCCGGGCACCGAGGCCTTCCGCTTCGAAGAAGTCTGGAACCTGTTCAAGCCGGCAAACGGCGGCTGGCTGCTGGCCGGCATCCAGCAGATCCCGGTGGATCTCGCCAGCTAAGGCTGGCCGACCGGGTCCGAATCCCGCCTCCGTTGCGGATGCCGCAAGGCATCCGCTTGAACCGGCCCTCCAAGGGCCGGTTTTTCCATGTCCTGCCGCAAAACACGCGCCCATCTAACCCGTTACACTCCCGATTTACCCATTAACTTCGGCAACCCCGGCCACCGGGGCCGTTGCAGACCGTCATGCTGCCTTTTTCGTTCCTGCCCACTCCCTCGCGACTGGCTGTAAGCGCGCTCAACGCCCTGTTGCGGCGCGAGGGCTGGGCGCGCGAGCGCCTGGCGCGCCACGCCGGCAAAACCGTGCGTTTCGCGCTGGGGGGCTTCACCCTGGGCCTGACGATCGACAGCGAAGGCTTGGCCGCCCAGGCCGATCCGGCCGTGGTGCCGGACGTAACGCTGACCGTCGCCCCGGAAAAGCTGCCCCTGCCGCGCCTGGGCGCGGACCGCGAGACACCCGATTTCGCCGAGGCGACCCACATTTCGGGGGATGCTGCGCTGGCGCAAGTGGTGGCGGACCTGTCCAAGCAGCTGCGCTGGGACCCGGAAGACGCCCTGGCCCGGGTGGTGGGCGATATCGCCGCGCTGCGCATCGTGGGCGGCGCCCGCGCGGCCACTGACGGCGCACGCACGGCGGGCCGCCGTCTGGCCGAGAACGTGTCTGAATACCTGTCGGAAGAAAGCGGCGTGCTGACAGGCCGCCCGGCGCTTGAGCAGTGGCGCCTGGACCTTGCCGAGCTGAACGCCCGAGCCGATGCGTTGGCGCGTTCTACCGCCGCGCTACAAACCCGTCTGGCGGCCGCCAGCGCAAAGCGGGGCGCCTGATCCATGTTCCCCTTGCTGCGCCTGTTCCGCATCATCCTGGTTTCGCTGCGCTATGGCCTTGACGAGCTGGTGCTCTCCAGCCTGAACCATCCGCTGGCCACCTGCCTGTTACGCGTCATCCGCCTGGGCACCCGGCCGCGCCAACCGCGCGGGCAGCGCCTGCGCCTGGCCCTGGAATCGCTGGGCCCCATTTTCGTGAAGTTCGGGCAGGTGCTTTCCACCCGCCGCGACCTGATCCCCGCCGACATCGCCGACGAACTCGCGCTGCTGCAAGACCGCGTGCCGCCGTTCCCGTCAGCCCAGGCGGCCGCCTGCATCGAAGCCGCCCTGGGCGCCCCGCCCGAAAAACTCTTCGCCCAGTTCGACGTGGATCCCGTGGCGTCGGCCTCGATCGCCCAGGTGCACTTCGCGGTGCTGCACGACGGCCGCGAGGTCGCGGTGAAGGTGCTGCGCCCGGGCATGCTGAGCATTATCGAAAAAGACCTGTCGCTGCTGAAAATCGTGGCGCGCATCATCGAACGCCTGGGCGCCGATGGTCGTCGCCTGAAGCCGCGCGAAGTCGTGGCCGAGTTCGACAAATACCTGCACGACGAGCTGGATCTGGTGCGCGAAGCCTCCAACTGCAGCCAGCTGCGCCGCAACTTCGGCCCTGAATCGGGCCGTGGCGACATGCTGATCGTGCCGGAAGTCATCTGGGAATACACGGCGTCCACGGTGTTCACCATGCAGCGCATGTACGGCATGCCGGTGGGCCAGGTGGAACGCATGCGCGCGGCGGGCATCGACATCCCGACCCTGGCGCGTACCGGCGTCGAGATCTTCTTCACGCAGGTCTTCACCGACGGCTTCTTCCACGCCGACATGCACCCGGGCAACATCTACGTGTCGGACCGCCCCGATACGCTGGGCAGCTACATCGCGCTGGACTTCGGTATCGTCGGCTCGCTGTCCGAGTTCGACAAGAACTATCTGGCGCAGAATTTCCTGGCCTTCTTCCATCGCGACTATCGTCGCGTGGCGCAATTGCACATCGAGTCGGGCTGGGTGCCTGCCGATACGCGCGAAGAAGAGCTGGAGGGCGCCGTGCGCGCCGTTTGCGAACCGTACTTTGACCGGCCGTTGTCCGAGATCTCGCTGGGGCAAGTGCTGCTCCGCCTGTTCCAGACGTCGCGTCGGTTCAATGTAGAGATCCAGCCGCAGCTGGTGCTGTTGCAGAAGACGCTGCTGAACGTCGAGGGATTGGGCCGCCAGCTTGATCCCAATCTGGATCTCTGGAAGACCGCCAAGCCCTATCTGGAACGCTGGATGCGTCAGCGCGTCGGATTCAAGGGGTTGCGCCAAAGCCTGGAAAAGGAAGCCGTGCAGTGGTCCCAGATGCTGCCAGCCTTGCCCAGGCTGGTCCATGACCACCTGAGCCGCCCGAACGTTTCGCCTGCGCTGCTGGCCGAGATGATTCACCTGCGGCGCGCCCAGGAACAAAACAACCGGCTGGTTGCAGCGCTGGTTGGGGTGCTGGCCCTTGCGATCGGGGTCGCAATATGGGCCTTGACCCGATAGGCGGCGCGATGATCTAGACGAACTCTGTCATGTTTCATTCATGAAACGGTCATCATAGCTTCGCGGGAGACGGCGAAAAATAGCGCTGCGGTGGATGAATGCAGCGTCACGCCGAAAGAGACGCGCGCGCCATTCATTAATTTCTATCGCCCCACTAGCGGGACGAATACAAGGGCAGACCATGCTTTATCCTGAACTCTTCAAGACCATGGAAGCCGTGCGCTGGAACATGGCCCACGACATCCCCTGGGGGGATTTCGATCGCAGCAAGCTCTCTGATGAGCAAGCCCACACGATCAAGATGAACGCCATTACCGAATGGGCGGCCTTGCCGGCCACGGAAATGTTCCTGCGCGACAATCGCGGCGACAGTGATTTCTGCGCGTTCATGTCGGTGTGGTTCTTTGAAGAACAGAAGCATTCGCTGGTGCTGATCGAATACCTGCGCCGCTTCCGCCCGGACCTGGTCCCGACCGAGGAAGAACTGCACAACGTGCGCTTCGAATTCGACGCCGCGCCCGAACTTGAAACCCTGATGCTGCACTTCTGCGGCGAGATCCGCCTGAATCACTGGTACCGCCGCGCCGCCGAATGGCACACGGAACCCGTCATCAAGGCCATCTACAAGACCGTTGCGCAAGACGAAGCCCGCCACGCCGGCGCCTACCTGCAGTACATGCGCCGTGCGCTGCATGACCGCGGCCAGGACACGAGCGAACAGGCCCGTCTGGCGTTTTCCAAAATTGGCGTGCTGATGGCGTCCGCTGGCCGCACCCAGCAGGCGCTGCACCCGACCAATCTGCACGTGAACAAGGACCTGTTCCCCAACGACACGGTGCAGTCCCGCCTGCCGGAGCCGGGTTGGCTGGAGCACTGGCTGGATACGCAGATCCGCTTTGACGGCATCTGGGAACAGAAGGTCGCCAGCCGAATCCTGCATATTTTGTCCAAGCTGATGGACCGCAGCTTCGAAACGGTGAAGGACCTGAACCGCTACCGCAAGGAAATGACCGCGCTGGTGGTGCCGAAGGAAAAGAAGATCGTCCTTGCCGGCGCCTGATCGGCAGGCGTTGGCCGGGGCCTGGCCCGGTCCCGCGGCCGCTTTCCCGCGGTAAATGCAAGGCAGATGGGCGGCAGGCAGGCGGATATAATCGCCGCATGCCCGCCGCCCGTTTCGAATCCAAAGTCCTGTCCCGCGACGAATGCGTCGCCGCCGTCGCCGCTGGCCGCCTGCCGCGGCCGCTGGTGTTCACCAACGGCGTCTTCGACATCCTGCACCGCGGGCACGCGACCTATCTTGACCAGGCCGCCCAACTGGGCGCGACGCTGGTGGTGGCGGTGAACACCGACGAATCGGTGCGCCGCCTGGGCAAAGGGTCCGAGCGTCCATTGAACCGCATGGAAGACCGCGCCGCGCTGCTGGCGGCGCTGGGTTTCGTGACCGTGGTGACGTCCTTCCATGAAGACACGCCCGAGGCGCTCATCGGCGAGCTTAAGCCCGACCTGATCGTCAAGGGCGGCGACTACGACATGGAAAAGCTGCCCGAAACCGCGCTGGTCAAGACCTGGGGCGGCCGCGCGGTGGCGATCCCGTTTGAATTCGAACGGTCGACCACCGCATTGGTGAAGAAGATCCAGGGCGCTTGACCGGCGAAGAAGATCCGGGGCGCTTGACCGGCGTGCGGGGAAAAGGAAAAGCGGCCTGCGAGGCCGCTTTTTTCTTTCATGCACGCGCTGCTTGATGGGTTGCGCGC
This sequence comes from Achromobacter marplatensis, assembly GCF_049060505.1. Lineage (GTDB taxonomy): Bacteria > Pseudomonadota > Gammaproteobacteria > Burkholderiales > Burkholderiaceae_B > Achromobacter > Achromobacter marplatensis_A. The sequence goes on along the minus strand of NZ_JBMGRB010000007.1, from coordinate 33,920 downwards.
GGTTGGCGCTTATTTATTGTTGAGCGCCTTCTCGCGCTCCACCCATCCTACGAACGCCTCGACCTGCAGGATGGGTGGATCGCCTCGACCTGTAGGATGGGTGGATCGCTTCGACCTGTAGGATGGGTGGAGCGCGAGGAATACGCCAAAAGAATGCTCACGCCCATCGCGCGCAACCCATCAAGCGGCGCCGCTCAGCGGGCGTCCCGCAACAGCCGGTTGATGGCTTCCAGGTCGGTCTCGGCCAGGATGCCGCTGACGGCCTTCAGGCGCAGGCCGGACAGCACGGTGCTGTAGCGCGCCAGCGCCAGGTCGCGTTGGGTCGCGTACAGCTGTTGCTGCGCGTTGAGCACGTCCAGGTTGATGCGCACGCCCACTTCGTAGCCTGTGCGGTTGGCCTCCACGGCGGCGCGGCTGGACTTCTCGCCGGCTTCCAGGGCCTGGATGCGGGCCAGGCCGCTGGTGACGCCGGTGTAGTACTGGCGTGCGGCCTGGACAGCCTGGCGGCGCGTGGTTTCGAAGTCGTGGCGGGCTTTTTGTTCCAACTGCACTTTCTCGGTGACTTGCGACGACACGCCGCCACCCGCGTACAGGGGAATGGACAGGACCACGCCGATCGTGTTGTCGATCGGCTTGCCGGGCGCCGCGTTGCGCATGATGGCGTCGCTGGCGCTGCCGCTGGTGGCACGCAGATTCAAGGTGGGGTAATGGCCGCTCTTGGCGATCTGGATCTCGCGGCCGGCGATGCGGGTCAGAAGCTGCGCGCGCAGCACTTCCAAGCTGGAGGATTCCGCTTGCGTGCTCCAGTCATTCATGCGGGCGGGCTGTGGGGACGGTAGCCGCACACCGTAGGGCAGTTCGGCCAGGGCGCCAGGCTGCGTGCCGATGATCTTGGCCAGCTCGTCGCGGCGCACGTCCAAATCGTTCTGCAGGCGCAGTTCCTGCGCCACCACCAGGTCGTAGCGCGCCTGCGCCTCGTAGGTGTCGGTGACGGTGGCGTTGCCCAGTTCGAAGTTGCGCTTGGCGGACTCCAGTTGCCCGGCCACAGCGGCCTTTTCAGCCTCGGTGGCGGTCAGCGTGTCCTGCGCGTAGAGCACGTTGAAATAGGCGTCGGCCACGCGCAGCAGCAGGTCTTGATAGGCCTGCTGAAGCTGCACTTCGACGTCGGCGACGATCAGCTTGGATTGTTCGTAGTTTTGCCAGCGGCCCCAATCGAACAGGGGCTGGGTCAGCGCCAGGTCCCAGACGCCGCGTCCGCCGCTGTACGACACGCCCAGGCCACGGGTGCTGCGCGTTTCCTGGTAGGCCCCGCCGGCTTCGGCGGAAATCAGGGGCAGCAGCAGAGAACGGGCCTGGGGTTCTTTTTCCAGGCCGGCACGGTAGCTGGCGCGGGCGGCGGCGTAGGAGGGGTCATTGCCCAGCGCGGCCTGCCAGACCTGGATCAGGTTTTGCGCGAATGCGGGCAGCGGACCGACGCTTGCGGCAGAGGTAAAAACCAGTAAAGCCGTAAGCAATCGGACGCGCATGATTTTCAACGATACGCCGGGCTGCCCTGGCAGGCGCGCGCCCCGTCAGGGGGCAGGCGCCAGGCGGCAAGGTGGGGGATTAGAACTTGAACTGGGACACCGTGGCGCCACGCAGCGGCTTGATGACCGTTTCGAACAGGTTCACTGTTTCGAAGCTGGCCGCGGTGGTGCGCGTGATGCGACAGGCCGTCATGACGGGGGCCTGGCCCACGATCACGACCAGGCGGCCACCGACGCGCAACTGGTACTTCAGCGCGTCCGGCACGACCGGCACGGAACCCGTTACCAGGATGGCGTCGTATTCGGTGGAGCCCCAGCCGTTGCGGGCGTCGCCGGTTTCGACCTTGACGTTGGTAACGTTGTTCATCTGCAGGTTTTGCTGCGCGAAGGTCACCAGGCGGCTGTCGATTTCAACCGAGGTGACCTGTTGGGCCAGATAGCCCAGCAGCGCGGCCTGGTAGCCGGAGCCCGTGCCGATTTCCAGCACGCAGTCGGCCTTGGTCAGCTGCAGTTCTTGCGCCAGGCGGGCTTCGACCTTGGGGGCGAGCATGGTCTGGCGGGTATTGACCGCGTTGATTTCCAGCGGCAATTCCAGGTCGGAAAACGCCAGGGCGCGCAGGGCCGGCGGAACGAACTGTTCGCGGCGCACATCGAACAGCGCTTGCAGCACGTTGGCGTCCAGGACGTCCCACGGGCGGATCTGCTGTTCCACCATATTGAAGCGGGCTTGTTCTACGTCGGGCAGGGTCGAAGCGTTCATGACGGTCAGGAAAAAACAGAGGAATCAGCCGGCCATTGTACCGATTCGTAGCGTCCTGTGACGGCGGGCCCGATCGGCAAATGTTTCAGCCGGGCGTTTCCGCCGGAATCCGGGCCAGCCCCGGACTTTCCATCAGCCCCGGAAACGGCAGCGGCGCTCCGGGGAGCGCCGCTGGAACCTGCCAGGAAGCAAGGCTGCCAGGCAATCACCACCAGGCGTGGAAGTGGTGTACCGGGCCGTGGCCGGAACCCACCGACAGCCGTTCCGCGTGGCGGATGGCTTCGGTCAGGTAGGCCTTGGCGCGCCGGGCGGCTTCGGGAACGTCCCCGGTTTGCGGCAGTAGCGCGGCCAGCGCCGCCGACAACGTGCAGCCGGTGCCATGGGTATTGGCGGTTTCGATGCGGTAGCCGGGCAGCTCGATCATGCGGTCGCCGTCGTGCAGCAAATCGATGGTCTCGTTGCCGGGCAGGTGGCCGCCCTTTACCAGCACCCAGCGTTCGCCGGAATGCGCCAGCTTGTTGCGCAGGCGCTCGGCCACGCGGCGCATTTCCTTGACGGTTTCCACCGGCCGTTCTTCCAGCAGCACGCCGGCTTCGGGCAGGTTGGGCGTCAACAGGGTGGCCTGGGGCAGCATGGCTTCGCGCATGGCGCCCACGGCTTCCTTTTCAAGCAGCAGGTCGCCGCTCTTGGCCACCATGACGGGGTCCAGCACCACGTGCGCTGGCGCCCATTTGGCCAACTTTTCAGCCACGACCTCGATCACTTGGCGCTGGCCCAGCATGCCGATCTTGACGGCGTCGATGCGCACATCGGTGAACAGCGTGTCGATCTGCAGGCCCACGAAGGCGGGCGGCACGGGCGAAATACCGGTGACGCCCTGCGTGTTCTGCGCGGTCAGTGCGGCGATGACCGCGCAGCCATAGGCGCCCAGCGCGCTCATGGCCTTGATGTCGGCCAGCGTGCCGGCGCCGCCGGACGGGTCGACGCCGGCGATGGTCAGCGCATGTGGAATGGGACGCACGTTGCCGTCCTGCGGGCGGGAACTCATTTCGCTGAACCGGGGCCGGCGGTAATCAAGCCTTCGGTCGGCGAGCTGGGCGCGCCGCTGTACAGCTTTTTGGGCATGCGGCCGGCCAGGAAGGCCTCACGCCCGGCTTCGACGCCCTTCTTCATGGCGCTGGCCATCAGGATCGGGTCGCGCGCGGCGGCGATGGCGGTGTTCATCAGGACGGCGTCGCAGCCCAATTCCATGGCGATGGCGGCGTCGGATGCCGTGCCCACGCCGGCATCGACCACGACCGGCACGCGGGCCTGGTCGATGATCAGCCGGAGGTTCCACGGGTTCAGGATGCCCATGCCCGAGCCGATCAGCGAGGCCAGCGGCATGACGGCCACGGCGCCCATGTCTTCCAGCATGCGGCACTGGATGGGATCGTCGGTGCAATAGACCATGACCTTGAAACCTTCGTCGACCAGCGTCTTGGTGGCCTTGAGCGTTTCGGGCATGTTGGGGAACAGGGTGTGCGGGTCGCCCAGCACTTCCAGCTTGACCAGGTCGTGGCCGTCCAGCAGTTCGCGCGCCAGGCGCAAGGTGCGGACCGCGTCGTCGGCGCTGTAGCAGCCGGCGGTGTTGGGCAACAGCGTGAATTTCGACGGCGGAACGTAGTCCAGCAGGTTCGGTTCGCCCGCGTTCTGGCCGATGTTGGTGCGGCGGATGGCGACCGTGACGATCTCGGTGCCGCTGGCGTCCAGCGCCGCGCGGGTCTCTTCGAAGTCCTTGTACTTGCCGGTGCCGACGAGCAGGCGCGACGAGTAGGCGCGTCCGGCGATGGTGAGGGTGTCTTGTGTGGTCATGGCGGTGTTCAAAGGGCGGGGGCGCAAGAGCGGAGCCCGCGGGAGGCTGACTGACGGTTGTTAAGCGAATGATAAAGCACGCCGCCGCGCGGCAGGCGTGTGCAATGAAATGCCGCGTTCCACTATTTGCGGATCGTGCTGCATGGCGGGCGGGTCAGCGCAATCGGTCCAGGTCGGCGCAGATGGCTTCGGCGGCGTCGATCAGGCGCGGCCCCGGGCGGTACAGGGCGTCGGCATCGATGCCGTAGACATGCCCGGCGCGGGCGGCCGGCAGCCCAAGCGTCTGCCACGCGGCCAGGTTGTGCTGCGTGTCCGCCGGCCGCGCGACGCCCGCCAGCACCGCTTCGGGGCGGGCGGCCAGTACGCTTTCCAGCGTGACTTGCGGGGCGACGATGGGCGCTTGCCCGAAGACGTTCACGCCGCCGCAGACGCGTAGCGCGTCGCTGACGATGCTGCTGTCGTTCAGGGTGTAGATGGGGTCCAGCCCGGCCTGGACGAAGACGCGCACGGGGCGGCGGCCGGCGTAGCGCGCGGTCAGGGCGGCCAGGCGGTCGCGCAACCGGGTGGCGGCGGGCCGCGCCTGCGCCTCGGTGCCGAACAGCATGCCCATGCGCTCAACGGCGTCGGGAATGGCGGCAAGCGTCAAGGGGTCGCTGTAGAAGACGGGCACGCCCAGCTTGTCCATGACACGCGTCAGCGGTTCGGCCGCGGCGGGCTGCCAGCCGATCAGCAGGTCGGGGCGCACGGCGGCCACGCGTTCGGCGTCTGGCTGGGTGCCGTCGCCGATGATGGGCAATTGCCGGGCGGCGGCAGGGAAATCGCTGCCGCGGATGGTGGCAATGAGGTGGTCGCCGGCGCCGGCGGCATAGACGAGTTCGGTGGCGTGGGGCGCCAGGGTGACGGCGCGGCGTGCGGGCGCGGCCAGCAAGACCGTGCGGCCCTTGTCGTCTTGCACCTGAATGGGGGCGCCGGCGGGATTGTCGGCCGGACTATCGGCCCGGTCGCTCGCGGCGGCCGGGAAAGCGGCCAGCATCGCGCCCAGGGCCAGGAACAGCCCGGGAGCGATGCGTGGAAAGGCGCGTGCGAGGATCATGCAGGGGCCGATAAGGGCAGCAAAGTACGCCGACTATATCGGATGTCCGCGATCAATAGCGCAGCGTGAGCGACGCGTAGAAGTTGCGGCCCGGCGCCGGGTACAGGTTGTAGTTGGCGACGGGGCCCAGCATCTGGAACGACGCATCGCCGCCGCGGATGCCGTAGGTGGCGTACTGGCGGTCGAAGATGTTGTTCACGCCGATGGCGCCTTCGATGTTGCGCGTGAACTTATAGGCCAGCTTCGTGTTGAACAGCACGTAGGCGTCCAGTTCCTTGTCGAACTGGTTGGCCTGGTCGTTGTCCATGCGCGACTTGCCCACGTACTGCGCCGACACGTTCCACAGGAAGGCGTCGGTGGGGCGCCAGGTGACGCCGGCATTCGCCAGCCATTTCGGGGCCAACGGCACGGTCTTGCCGGCCAGGTCCACGCCCGCGTAGGTGCCCGAGCGGAATTGCGCTTCCATCCAGGTCACGTTCGCATCCAGCGTTACGCTGCTGGAAATGGCGGTGCGGCCTTCCAGTTCGATGCCTTGGCGGCGGGTCGGATCCAGGTTGGTGTTGGCGCCGGTGCCCGGGCCCCACATGCCGTCGGCCAGCGGGTTGTACTGGATCTCGTTGGTCAGGTCATAGCGGAAGTACGACAGGCGCGCGCTGCTTGCGGCCGATTGCCACGTCACGCCGATTTCCTTGTCGGTGGACGTCTGCGGGGCCAGCGGCTGTTGCACCGACAGCAGTTCGTCGGCGTTGGGCAGACGGAAGCTGCGGCCGACCTTGCCGTACAGGCCGAAGCCGGCGGCCAGGTCCTGGCGCACGCCCAGTTGCCAGGCGGTCAGGTGGTTGCCGCGATCGGACGCGGTGCCCGAACCGCTCAGGACTTCCAGGTCGTCGGACGCATACTGGCGGCGCACGCCGGCCGTCACATAGGTGCTGTCGGTGGCGCGGATCTGGCCTTCGGCGAAGAGACCGTACTGGTGTTGGCGCGACTGCCACTTTGACGGTTCGAAGTCGTAGTAGGCGTTCTGGTTCGCGGTGGTCTTGGATTCTTGCGCGTCGGCGCCAAAGACGATGCTGTGGCCGCCGTTGATCGGCAGGCGGTAGCGCACGCTGGCGATGTTCTCTTCCAGCTTCTGGTCGCGCAGGGTGTCGCCAAAACCGTCGTATGACAGGCCGTTCAGCTTTTTCTCGCGGGTCGACAGGTCGGCGTACAGCGTGCCGGCGCCAATCGCCTGTTCGACTTGCAGGCCGAAGGTGGTGGTCGTGGTCTTGACGTAGTCGACGTCGTTCTTCGAACCGCGCGGGTCGTCCTGGAATTCGTTCACGCCGGTCGACGGGCTGATCAGGCGCGGGCCGGGCAGTTCCAGCTTTTGCGTGGTGGTGCGGCCGTACAGACGGATCGAGCCATCGCTATGGCGCAGGGTGATGCCGCCGCCGCCACCTTCGCGGCGCTCGCCGCTGTGGTCGCGGTAGCCGTCCGAATGCAGCGACTGCATGTAGGCGTCAACGCCGACCTTCTCGTTGTTCATCGCAACGGCGGCGTCGTACTGGCGCAGGCCGTAGCTGCCGAAGGTGGCGGTGGCGCGGGCGGTCACCGGTTCCTTCGAGAAATCCGACCGGGTGATGATGTTGATCACGCCGCCGGTCGTGCCGCCGCCGTATTGAACGGAGCCGCTGCCGCGCACGATTTCAACGCGTTCCACCTGGTCCAGCGGCACCACGCCCAGGCTGGGAGCCGACAGGTCGTTGGTGTTTTGCTTCACGCCGTCGATCAGGATCAGCGTGTTGCTGGCGCCGGTGATGCCGAAGCCGCGCAGGTCGACAATCGCGTTGTCGCTGGAGCTGCTGGTGTTGATCAGATTGATGCCGGCTTGCGTCGACAACAGGTCTTGCATGGTGCGGGCGCTGCTGGCGGCGATGTCTTCGGCGGTGATGACCGAAATGGACACCGGCAGGGTGCGGCCGTCCGTCGGCACGCGCTGGGCGGTAACGGTAACCGTATCGAGTTCGGGGGTGACGGGGGCGGTTTGCTGGGCGGCGGCGATGGCCGGAGCGGAACAGAGCAGGGCGCCGGCGTAACGCCGGATGGAGCGGGCTTTCATCTACGTAACCTCGATGCGACCCGCGACCCCGCAGGCCAATCACGATGGGGAGGACGCCCAGGCCGCAGCCGGCCGGTCGGGCCTGGCGGCGACGCATGGACTTCCTGACGAGCGAACTGGCCGGTATCGGGCTGCCATGCGCGCAAAAACGCGCATGGGGACCGTTGCGGGGGCAGCACAGGCTGGATGGCGGGGGGCTTGCCGGGGCGCTTCGTGGGCGCCGAGGCGGCCCGGGCGGCCGTCTTCCTGTTTCCCGTTTACCTTTCGCGCGCGGCTGGCAAGTGTTGCGTTCTTGCAAGCCCGTTGCGCCGAAAGCACCGGTTCGGGGCCGAAACTGTATCACCCGAGGGCGCGAGAGAGCCCGTTTTGTTACGATCAGGACTTGTTTTTTCAGCGGTTTTTGCTTTTTAGCCACAGCTTCGCCGCTGAAGCCAACCCATTGCCGGACTTGCCCGTGTCGTATCCCCGCCTGCCATACCCGCCCGAAGCCTATACCCAAGGTGGTGATTTTGCCCGCCTGCTGGGCCAGCGCATCCTGATCCTGGACGGTGCCATGGGCACCATGATCCAGCGCTACAAGCTGGGCGAAGCGGACTTCCGCGGCGAGCGTTTCGCTGATCACGGCAAGGACGTGAAGGGCAACAACGAACTGCTGTCGCTGGTGCGGCCCGACGTGATCTCGGAGATCCACCGGCAGTACCTGGAAGCCGGCGCGGACGTCATCGAGACCAACACCTTCGGCGCCACCACCATCGCGCAGGGCGACTACGACCTGCCCGAACTGGCCTACGAACTGAACCTGGCGTCCGCCCGGTTGGCGCGCGAAGCCTGTGATGCCTTCAGCACGCCCGACAAGCCCCGCTTCGTGGCAGGCGCCCTGGGCCCGCAACCCAAGACCGCGTCGATCTCGCCTGATGTGAACGACCCGGGCGCGCGCAACGTCACGTTCGACGAATTGCGCGTGGCCTATATCGAACAGTTGAACGGCCTTTTGGACGGCGGCATCGACATCGTCCTGATCGAAACCATCTTCGACACGCTGAACGCCAAGGCCGCCATCTTCGCGACCGAGGAAGTGTTCGAGGCGCGCGGCATCCGCCTGCCCGTGATGATTTCGGGTACCGTCACGGACGCCTCTGGCCGCATCTTGTCCGGCCAGACCGTAGAGGCTTTCTGGAATTCGGTGCGCCACGCGCGCCCGGTCACCATCGGCCTGAACTGCGCGCTGGGCGCGGCGTTGATGCGCCCCTACGTGGCCGAACTGTCCAAGATCTGCGATACCTACGTCTGCGTCTATCCCAACGCGGGCCTGCCGAATCCCATGGCAGAAACGGGGTTCGACGAAACACCCGCCGACACGTCCGCGCTGTTGGAAGAATTCGCCCGCGCCGGGCTGGTCAACATGTCGGGCGGCTGTTGCGGCACCACGCCGGACCACATCCGCGCCATCGCGGACAAGGTTACTGCGCTGACGCCGCGCGTCGTGCCCGACATTCCGGTCAAGACCCGCCTGTCGGGCCTGGAACCCTTGAACATCGACGAAGACACGCTGTACGTCAACGTGGGCGAACGCACCAACGTGACGGGCAGCAAGATGTTCGCCCGCCTGATCCGCGAAGAGAAGTACGACGAGGCGCTGGCCGTGGCCCGCCAGCAGGTCGAGAACGGCGCGCAGATCATCGACATCAACATGGATGAAGCCATGCTGGATTCGGTGGCCTGCATGCACCGCTTCCTGAACCTGATCGCGTCCGAACCCGATATCGCCCGCGTGCCGGTCATGATCGACAGCTCGAAGTGGGAAGTCATCGAGACCGGCCTGAAATGCGTGCAGGGCAAGCCGGTGGTGAACTCCATTTCCATGAAGGAAGGGATCGAGCCGTTCCGCCATCATGCGCGCTTGTGCCGCCGCTACGGCGCCGCCGTGGTCGTGATGGCGTTCGACGAATTGGGCCAGGCCGACACGTTGGAACGCCGCAAGGAAATCTGCGCGCGCGCCTACAAGATCCTGGTCGAGGAAGAGGGCTTCCCGCCGGAAGACATCATTTTCGATCCGAACGTCTTCGCGGTCGCCACCGGCATCGACGAGCACAACCACTACGCCGTGGACTTCATCGAAGGCACGCGCTGGATCCGCGACAACCTGCCCTACGCCCGCATCTCGGGCGGCGTGTCCAACGTCAGCTTTTCGTTCCGCGGCAATGAGCCGATGCGCGAAGCCATCCACACCGTGTTCCTGTATTACGCGGTGAAGGAAGGCATGACCATGGGCATCGTCAACGCCGGGCAGCTGGGCGTGTACGCCGATTTGGACCCGAAGCTGCGCGACCTGGTCGAAGACGTGGTGCTGGACCGGCCGGAGCCGGTGGGCAAGACCGACCCCGACGACGAGCGCACGCCTACCGAACGCCTGGTGCAGTTCGCCGACACGGTGAAGGGCTCGGGCACCAAGCGCGAAGAAGACCTGGCCTGGCGCAATGCCGACGTGGAAAAGCGCCTGTCGCATGCGCTGGTGCACGGCATCACGACGTTCATCGTGGAAGACACGGAAGAAGTGCGCCAGAAGATCTTCGACCGCGGCGGCCGCCCGATCGAGGTGATCGAAGGCCCGCTGATGGACGGCATGAACGTCGTGGGCGACCTGTTCGGCGAAGGCAAAATGTTCCTGCCGCAGGTGGTGAAGTCGGCCCGCGTCATGAAGCAGGCCGTGGCCCACCTGATCCCCTTCATCGAAGAGGAAAAGCGCCAGATCGCCGCCGCGGGCGGCGACGTCCGCGCCAAGGGCAAGATCGTCATCGCCACCGTCAAGGGCGATGTGCACGACATCGGCAAGAACATCGTGTCGGTGGTCTTGCAGTGCAATAACTTCGAAGTCGTGAACATGGGCGTGATGGTGCCCTGCGCGCAGATCCTGGAAAAGGCCAAGGAAGAAAACGCCGACATCGTCGGGTTGTCTGGCCTGATCACGCCGAGCCTGGAAGAAATGGCGTATGTGGCCAGCGAAATGCAGCGCGACGATTATTTCCGCAGCCGCAAGCTGCCGCTGATGATCGGGGGCGCCACGACCAGCCGCGTGCATACGGCCGTGAAGATCGCGCCCAATTACGAAGGGCCGGTTATCTACGTGCCGGACGCCAGCCGCTCGGTGGGCGTCGCGACCAACTTGATGTCGGACCAGTCGGAAACGTATCTGGCGGAGCTGGCCCAGGAATACGAGGAAGTGCGCCGCCGCCACGCCAACCGCAAGGCCACGCCGATCCTGCCGCTGGCGGACGCGCGCGCCTCGCGTCCGGCGATTGATTGGGACAACTACACCCCGCCGCGCCCGAAGTTCATTGGCCGTCGCACGTTCAAAAGCTACGACCTGGCCGAGATCGTGAAGTACGTGGACTGGGGTCCGTTCTTCCAGACGTGGAGCCTGTTCGGTCCGTTCCCCGCCATTCTTGACGACAAGGTGGTGGGCGAACAGGCGCGCAAGGTCTACGCCGACGGCCTGGCCATGATGAAGCGCATTGTTGAAGGCCGCTGGCTGACCGCCAACGGCGTGGTGGGGTTCTACCCGGCCAACCGCGTCAACGACGAAGACATCGAGATCTACAAAGACGAGACGCGCAGCGAAGTGCTGTTCACGTACCGCAACCTGCGTCAGCAGGGCGCCAAGCGCGAAGGCGTCAGCAACAAGTCGCTGGCCGACTTTATTGCGCCCAAGTCGTCCGGCAAGCTGGATTACATCGGCATGTTCGCCGTCACGGCGGGTATCGGCATCGAGAAAAAGGAAGCCGAATTCGAGCGCGCGCTGGACGACTATTCCAGCATCATGCTGAAGTCGCTGGCCGATCGCCTGGCCGAAGGTTTCGCCGAATGCCTGCATGCCCGCGTGCGCCAGGACTTGTGGGGCTATGCGCCCGACGAAGCCCTGTCCAACGAGGACATGATCGCCGAGAAATACGTGGGCATCCGCCCTGCGCCTGGCTATCCGGCCTGCCCGGAACACGTGGTCAAGTCCGATATGTTCCGCGTGCTGGACGGCGGCGACATCGGCATGATGCTGACCGACAGCTACGCCATGTACCCGGCTTCCAGCGTGTCGGGCTTCTACTTCAGCCACCCGGAGTCGCAGTACTTCAACGTGGGCGTGATCGGCGAGGACCAGCTGGAAGACTACGCCAAGCGTAGCGGACGGACCGTTGAGGACCTGAAGCGGACGCTGGCGCCGAACCTGGGGTGAGCGCCCACCGGCGCAAACAAAAAACCGGCCGCATGGCCGGTTTTTTTTGTGCCCCGCCGAGGGCGAACGGTGATGGGCTGCCGGTTCAGGCGGCGGGCCGGGGCGGTGCGATGCGCCCCAGGATGCGCTCGATCGTCACGCCGATGGCCAGCACCTTGCGGTCGTCGCCCGGCAGGCCGTCGATCTCGACGCCCACCGGCAAGCCTTCCGGCGACAAGCCCGCCGGCACGCTCAGCCCCGGCAAGCCGGCGTTGCTGCCGGGATCGACGTTGCGGGCCAGGCGGCTGAAGCTCTCGAAGCTGCTGGCCTCCGGCGTGGCCAGCATCGGCAGGATCGGCAACGTCGGAAACAGCAGGCCGTCCAGCGCGTGTTCCTGGAACGCGCGGCGGTACACGTCAATCAATGCGTCGCGCTGCTCTGCGATGACGCGGTCGTATATTGGCTTTAGCGGCAGAAGCTGGCCGTCCGGGGTGGGCAGCACGCCCGGCACGATCAGCCCGTCGAAAATGGCCTTGACGTCGGGGCTTGAGATCTGCGCCACCACTTCGTCGAAGCTTACGCCCGTGTCGTAGCGTTGCAGGTAGGCGGTCAGGTCGGGCTTCTGCTCGTACAGGCACAGCGGCATGCCGACGGCGGCGTTGGCGGCCGGCAGATCGGGCATGTCGATGTCTATCAGCTGCACGCCGGCGTCGCGCAATGCGGCCAGGGCGGTGTCCATGACCGTGCGCACGGAAGGGTCCAGGTCAGCCCAGAAATAGCGGGCCAGACCCAGGCGCACGCTCGCGGGCGGCAGGGCCGCCAGCGGCTCGGCGTCGTCCGCCAGCACGGCGTCCAGCAGCACGATGTCTGCCATGCAGTTGGCGATCGGCCCCGGCGTGTCTCGTGTGTGCGAGATGGGCGTGATGGCCGCCCCGTCGTAGCGGCCGACCGATGGCCGGAAGCCCGCGGCACCGTTGACGGCGGCCGGCAGGCGCACGGAGGCGCCGGTGTCGGTGCCCAGGGCGGCGGGCGTCAGCCGCGCGCCCACGGCCGCGCCGCTGCCCGACGACGAGCCGCCGGCAATGCGGCGGCTGTCGTAGGCGTTGCGCGTGCCCTCGCCGTGCGTGCCGGGGAAGGCAGTGTTGTAGCCGGATACGCCAAAGGCCAGCTCGTGCATGTTGGTTTTGCCGATGATGACGGCGCCGGCGGCGCGCAGGCGCTGCACGACCGGGGCGTCCTGCGCGGGGTGGAACTGTTTAAGGGCCGGGGTGCCGGCGGTGTTGGGCAGGCCGGCCACATGGATGTTGTCCTTGATGGCGATGGGTACGCCGCCCAGCGGCGCGGCGGCCTGGCTGGCCGGGGGCGGCGCGGCGTCGTAGGCGCGGGCCTGGGCCAGCGCCCCGGCGTGGTCGACGGTGATGAAGGCATTGAGCATGCCGTGGGCATCGATGCGGTCCAGGCACGCCTGGGTCAGCGCCAGGCTGGTGAGGCGGCCTTCACGGACCTGGGCGGCGGCCTCGGTAACGGTCAGGCCGGCCAAGGTATCGCCGCCGGGCGAGTGGGGCGGGGGCTTGACGGACAATGGCTGCCTGGACGTATCGGACATGACGCTTCCTTATCTGCACGGAGGGATTCTGTTGGACTGCCATCTATACAGGGTTCCTGCCGCCGCTGTCGACCCCCGCCGCCCTCCTTGCCGTCACCCTGCGCACCAATGGTTTACCAATTTGATACTGGTAAACCATTATGGTGAAAATTGGTGAACCACTTATGATTTGGTCTAACCACTTTTGATATCCATGACACTTCAACTGATCCCCAAACCCGAAGAGCCGGCCAGCAAGCCGGTGGCGGACCGCGCCTATGTGCGGCTGGCCGCCCAGATCCAGGCCCTGGTCGCGCAAGGCGAGTTCGCCGTCGGCAAGCGTTTGCCGGCTGAACGCGCGCTGGCCGAACGCTTTGACGTCAGCCGCACCGCGCTGCGCGAAGCCATCATCGCGCTGGAACTGCAGGGGGTGGTGGAAGTCCGGGGCGGATCGGGCATCTACGTCTGTGAGCCCAAGCCTGGCATTGCCCGTTTGCCGGCGGCTCAGGAAGCCGGGGCGGGGCCGTTCGAGTTGTTGCGGGCGCGTTGCCTGATCGAATCCGAAATCGCCGCGCTTGCCGCCACGACCCGCAACGACGCGGATCTGGACCGCATCTTTGAAGCGCTGACGACAATGCGCGAGCAGATGATGGACAAGGCGGCCAATGAAGAAGCCGACCGCCGCTTTCACCTGTACATCGCGCAGTCCACGGGCAACAGCGTGCTGCTGGCCACGGTGACGTCGATGTGGGATCAGGCCCAGGGGCCGATCTGGGAAAAGATCGAACAGCATTTTCATACGCAGGAGTTGCGGCACGCGTCGCAGGAAGACCATCAGCGCATCTTCAGCGCGCTGGTGGCCGGCGACGCGCAGGCGGCGCGGCAGGCGATGCGCGCTCACCTTGAGCGCGTGATCGGGGAATTTGCGCAGGGGTGGCGTTGACCCGGTAGCGCAAGGCGGACAGGCAGGCTGCCCCCGGCAGAGCGCGGAAGATAACCGCGCCCCGGATCCGGGCTTTTCAAGTTCAGGAGACAAGCAATGCAGCAACAGAACAAGGGGAGCCGCGCGTGGGCCCGATGGGCGGCGGCCGCAATGCTGGCGATGTCGTTGCCGGCGGCCGCGCAAGGCGGCGCGGCGGCTGTGTCCGGCCCGCCGGCGGCAGGGCAAAGCCCGCGCGTCGACGCCATCCGCAAGGCGGGTGAACTGCGGGTCGGCGTCCTGCAGAACGCGCCCTGGCTGATCCAGGACTTGTCGGGCAAAAGCGGCGAAGCCTGGAGCGGTCCGGCCTGGCTGCTGGCCAAGGAATACGCGCGCCAACTGGGCGTCAAACTGACCGCGGTGCCCGTTTCGCACGAAACCAAGGTGCCCGTGCTGGCTGCCAATCAAGTCGATATGACCATCAGCCCGCTGGCCGAGACGGCCGAGCGCCTGAAGGTCGTGGATTTCGTGCTGTATTCCGCCACCAGCGTCTGCATGTTCGGCCGCGCCGGCAACGACAAACTGACCCGCGCCAAGACGGTCGAAGACCTGAACCAGCCGGACGTCACGATCGCGTACTTCACCGGCGGCGCCGAAGAGGCCTGGGTGAAAGAACGTTTTCCCAAGGCGCGGCTGCGCGCCGTCGCCAACTCTGGCGCCACCGCGCCCATCGAAGAGATCATGGCCAAGCGCGCCGACGCGGCGCCAATCAACCGCGTGCCGTGGGTGGGGCTGAACCGCAAGGTACGAGGCCTGGTGGTGTTTCCCGCCGAAGCCAATTGCCAGCAAAGCACGGAAAAGGCCTCGCCCGTGGGGCTGGCGATCGACAAGAACCAACCCGGCTACCTGGCCTGGCTGCGGCAGGTGGCGGCGACGATGAAGCCCGCGCTGGATGCGGACGAAATGCGCATCATCGAACAGACCCCGTAGGCCGTCCGGCCATTCCCCTTTTCAACCGGCACGCGCCCGGCGCGTGCAGATCTGGCGATTCCGCCGGTGCGTCAACACGCCGGTACCCGGCGCGCCGCCCTCGTGCGGCGGACGGCCGGGCACCCTCTAGGAGACTTTGCATGCAACCCCGATTCCCCTCGCGCCTGACCGCCGCCCGCCTGTTCCTGTCCGCCGCGATGCTGGCGGGCGCGGCCGCGGCGCACGCGCAGACGCCGCCCGCGCCCGGCGAAAGCCCCCGCATCGACGCGATCCGCAAGGCGGGCGTGCTGCGGGTCGGTGTGGTCAACAACCCGCCCTGGCTGGTGCAGAACACGACCGGTTCGGGCGAACCGTGGATGGGGTCTTCGTGGCTGCTGGGCAAGGAATTCGCGCGCTTGCTGGAGGTGAAGATCGTGCCCGTGCAGGTCAGCCATGAGACCAAGGTGCCTGCGCTGATCGCCAACCAGATGGACATCATGATCGGCCCGCTGAACCAGAACGCCGAGCGCGCCAAGATCATCGATTTCGTGACCTTCTCCAACACCAGCGTCTGCATGTTCGGGTTGGCGTCGAATCCGAAATTCACCAACGCCACCAAGGTCGAAGACTTCAACCAGCCCGGCATCACGATGGCCTACTTCTCCGGCGCGGGCGAAGAGCCGCTGGTGCTGCAGAACTTTCCCAACGCCAAACTGCGCGGGGTGACGAATTCGGGGTCGGTCGCGCCCATCGAGGAAGTGCTGGCCGGCCGTTCGGACGTGGCGCCGCTGAACCGCATGCTGTGGCCCAACATCAGCAAGAAGGTCAAGGGCCTGGCCGTGTTCCCGAAAGAAAACGATTGCCAGGACAGCAAGATCTTCGCGATTGACGCGGGCATGGGCGTGGCCAAGGATCAAGCCGTCTACCTGGACTGGCTGCGCAAAGTGGAAGCGCGCATGCACCCCGAACTGGCGGCGGAAGAACGCCGCATGACGCAAACCCTGAAATAAGGCGGCCATCATGTTGAATTGCGCGATTCATGGCGCCCAGGACCTGCGCCTGGACGAACAGCAGCCCGAGGCCCTGGGCCCCACGCAAGTGCGGGTGGGCATCAAGGCCGTGGGCATCTGCGGATCGGATCTGCACTACTACCGCCACGGCAAAGTGGGCGATTTCGTCATCCGCGAACCGCTGACGCCGGGGCACGAGGCGTCGGGCCAGGTGCTGGAGGTGGGCACGGCCGTCACCGCCGTCAAGCCGGGCGACCGCGTGGCGCTGGATCCGGCGCGTACCTGCGGGCTCTGCCGCTATTGCCGCCAGGGCGATTCCAACCACTGCGAGTCGGTGTTCTTTTTCGGTAGCGCCAGCCGCTATCCGCACATGCAGGGCGCGATGCGCGAACAGGTGGTGGTGCAGGAAAAGCAATGCCTGCCGGTGCCCGACAGCCTGTCGTTTGAACTCGCCGCATTCGGCGAGCCGCTGGCCGTGGCGCTGCACGCCGTGCGCAGCGCGGGGACGCTGCTGGGCAAGACGGTCATGGTGGTGGGAGCCGGGCCGATCGGCGCATTGATTCTGATGGCGGCGCGTCTGGCGGGAGCCAGCCAGGTGATCGTGGTGGACATCGTCGACGAGACGCTGGCCACCTGCGTGCGGGTGGGCGCCACGCACACCATCAACGTTGCCCGCGATCCGGGCGCGATCGAGGAACTGGCGGCGGGCAAGGGGTCGGTCGACGTCTGCTTCGAGGCGTCCGGCAACTATGCCGGCCTGGCCAATTGCATCCGGGCGACGCGTCCGCGCGGCGTCATCGTGACGGTGGGCACGCTTAGCGGCAGCAGCGAGCAATGTCCGTTCAACCAGATCATGGTCAAGAGCTTGTCGGTCATCGGCAGCTTCCGTTTCGTGGACGAATACGCCTGGGCCGTGGACTACCTGAGCCGCGGGCTGCTGGACGTGTCGCCATTGTTGACGGCGGCGGTGCCGGTAGCCCGCGTGCATGACGCATTCGCGCTGGCGGCCGACCGCCATCAGGCCATGAAAGTGATGGTGACGTTCTGACGCGCGCGTCGCCGTCGGCCGTCTAGTTTCACGGAGACACCATGGATTTTGATTTTTCCCCCCTTGTCGAGAACTGGCGATTCTTCGCCGGCGGCCTTGGCATCACCGTGGCGCTCAGTGCCATCACCGCAGTGTCCAGCATCCTGCTGGGCTTGGTGATCGCGCTGCTGCGCCTGTACGGGCCGCGCTGGCTGCGGGTGCTGTTGGTGTTCTATATCGACAGCATGCGCGCCATCCCCGTGTTGGTGGTGCTGGTCTGGATCTACTTCGCTTTTCCGCTGCTGGCCGGCATCAACTTCGCGCCTTTCTGGGCGGCGCTGGTGGCGCTGACCCTGCATATCGCGGCCTATTCGGCCGAGGTGATCCGCGCGGGCATCGAGTCGGTGCGGCCCGGGCAGATGCGCGCCGGCCTGGCGTTGGGCATGTCGCGAGCCCAGGCGCTGCGCAAGATCATCCTTCCGCAAGCCACTATCCGCATGTTGCCGGCCTTCGGTTCGGTGCTGACGCTGGCCATCAAGGACACGGCGATCGCCACCGTGATCGCGGTGCCTGAACTGATGCACAAAGCCGAAACCATCGCGGGGCAAAGCTACCGGCCTATCGAGGTGTTCACGGCCGTCATCGTGGCGTACTTCGTGATCTTGTTCCCGGTCACGCGCGGCGTGGACCGGCTGTATCAACGCTACGCACACCTGGGGCGCTCATGAATCTGGACTGGGGAATCATCTGGAATTCGCGCGATGCCCTGCTGCAAGGCGCCGCGATGACCATCATGTTGACGGTGGTGACGATGGCGCTTGCCGTGCCCGGCGGCATCGTGCTTGCGCTGATGCGCCTGTCATCGAATCGCGTTGCCAACGGGGTGGCCGTGGCCATCGTGGAGTTCTTCCGGAATCTGCCGCTGATCCTGGTGATCTATTGGGCGTTCTACGTGATGCCGATGGCGCTGGACGTGCAGTTCTCTGCCGTCACCACCGCGCTGGTGGCGCTGGTGCTGAACGTGTCGGCCTACAACTCCGAGACCTTTCGCGCCGGCATCAATTCCATCCGCAAGGGCCAGATGGAGGCGGCGCTGGCGATGGGCATGTCGCGCCGCCAGGCCATGTTCAAGGTGCTGATCCCGCAGGCGGGGCGCCGCATCCTGCCGGTGCTGGCCAGCACCTGGATCTCGCTGTTCAAGGATACGTCGCTGGTGTCGGTGATCGCGGTAAGCGAATTGGCCTATGCCTCGATGCAGGTGCGCGCGCAGAGCTTCCGCGTGCTGGAAATGCTGACCGCGATGGCGGTGATCTATTGGCTGATGGGATATCCCCAGGCCAAGCTGGTCGACTGGATCCATCGCAAATACGGAGTCAAGGAATGAATGACATGATCCTGGAGCAAGCGCCTGTGGCAGCAGATGCCGCGTTGGCGGGGCGCAAGGGCGCGGACCAGCCGCCCGTACTGGTCTATGAAAACGTGCGCAAGGTCTACGGCGACTTCGTGGCGCTTGCCGACGTGTCGCTGCAAGTGAACAAGGGCGAGGTAATGTGCCTGATCGGCCCGTCCGGTTCCGGAAAATCCACGCTTCTGCGTTGCACCAACGCGCTGGAAAAGCTGGACGGCGGCCGCGTGTTGCTGGACGGCGTGGCGCTGCCGGAATCCGAATCCGACGTGCGTCGCGTGCGCCAGCGCATGGGCATGGTGTTCCAGAGCTTTGAGCTCTTCCCGCACAAGTCGGCGCTGGATAACGTGGCGATGGGGCCGATCACGGTGCTGGGCATGACGCCCGACGCCGCCCGGGCCCGGGCGATGGCCTTGCTGGAGAAGGTGGGCCTGGCCTCCAAGGCGGGCAACTTTCCCGCCAACTTGTCCGGCGGCCAGCAGCAACGCGTGGCCATTGCACGCGCGTTGGCGATGGAACCCGAAGTGATGTTGTTCGATGAACCCACGTCGGCGCTGGACCCGGAAACGGTGGGCGAAGTGCTGAACGTGATGAAGAAGCTGGCGCAGGAAGGCATGACGATGATCGTCGTGACCCACGAGATGAGTTTTGCGCGGCGCGTGGCCAATTGGGTGGTGGTGTTCGAGAACGGCGCCATCCTGGAGCAAGGCCCGCCCACGCAGATTTTCGACAACCCGCAAGTCGCCCGCACCCGCGACTTTCTCAGCCACCTGGGCTGGGAAGGCTAGGGCCCTTTCCCGTCTCTACGGAAACCAAGAAATGAAAATTACGAACGCACGCGTGATTGTTTGTTCGCCGGGCCGCAATTTCGTGACCCTGAAAATCGAAACCGACCAGGGCTTGACCGGCATCGGCGACGCGACCCTGAACGGGCGCGAACTGGCCGTGTCGGCGTACCTGACCGAGCACGTGATTCCCTGCCTGATCGGGCGCGATGCGCATCAGATCGAAGACATCTGGCAGTACCTGTACAAGGGCGCGTACTGGCGCCGGGGGCCGGTCACCATGACCGCCATCGCCGCCGTGGATACGGCGCTGTGGGATTTGAAGGCCAAGGCGGCCGGCTTGCCGCTGTATCAGCTGCTGGGCGGCAAGAGCCGCAGCGGCGTGATGGTCTACGGCCACGCCAATGGGTCGGACATCGAGCACACGGTGGATGAAGTGCTGCGCTATGCCGACATGGGCTACCGCGCCATCCGCGCGCAAAGCGGCGTGCCGGGCCTGGACAAGGTCTACGGCGTGGGCCGCGGCAACCTGTTCTATGAACCCGCCGATGCCGACCTGCCCAGCGAGCACGACTGGTCCACCGAAAAGTACCTGCGCCACGCGCCGAAACTATTCGAACGCATCCGCGAGAAGCTGGGGTTCGACCATCACCTGCTGCACGACGTGCACCATCGCCTGACGCCGATCGAAGCCGGCCGCCTGGGCAAGTCGCTGGAACCCTACAGCCTGTTCTGGATGGAAGACGCGACGCCAGCCGAGAACCAGGATGCTTTCCGTCTGATCCGGCAGCACACCACCACGCCGCTGGCCGTGGGCGAGATCTTCAATTCGATCTGGGACTGCAAAGACTTGGTGCAGAACCAGCTGATCGACTACATCCGGACCACCGTGGTGCATGCGGGCGGCATCACGCACCTGCGCCGCATCGCGGACCTGGCCTCGCTGTATCAGGTGCGCACGGGCTGCCACGGCGCTACCGACCTGTCGCCGGTCTGCATGGGCGCGGCCCTGCACTTCGACCTGTGGGTGCCCAACTTCGGCATCCAGGAATACATGCGCCACACGGACGAGACGGACGCGGTCTTCCCGCATGCGTATACGTTTGACCAGGGCATGCTGTATCCGGGCGACGTGCCCGGCCACGGCGTCGACATCGATGAGAAGCTGGCCGCCAAGTATCCGTACAAGCGCGCCTATCTGCCGGTCAACCGCTTGCAGCAGGACGGAACGCTATGGAACTGGTAGCGGCCGGCGCAACGCGCTTGTCGGCCCGGCGCCTGGCCGCACTGCCGCACGCCGTGGCGCGGCCCGGTTATGAACGGGCCGACCTGCGCCTGGGCATCGTCCATCTGGGCCTGGGCGCGTTCGCGCGGGCCCATCTGGCCGCCGTGAACGAAGCCGCGCTGCATGCGGGCGCGGACCGCGATTGGGGCATATGCGGCGTGTCGCTGCGCCAGGCCGATACGCGCGATGCGCTGGCGCCGCAGGACGGTCTGTACGCCTTGGCCTTGCGCAGCGCCGACGGGCAGGGCACGCCGCGCCAGCAGCTCGCGGTCATCGGCTGCCTGCTGGAAACGCTTGTCGCGCCGGAAGACCCGCAGGCCGTGCTGGCGCGCATTGCGCATGCGGATACGCGCATTGTCAGCGTCACGGTCACCGAGAAAGGCTATTGCCATGATCCCGCCAGCGGCCAACTCAACCTGGGCCATCCCGACATCGTGCACGATCTGGGCCAGCCCTTGGCGCCGCGCAGCACCATCGGTTTCCTGGTGTGGGGCCTGCAACAGCGGCGGGCGGCGGGGCGCGGCCCCGTCACGTTGATGTCGCTGGACAACCTGCCCAGCAATGGTCACCTGCTGCGCGGCATGGTGCTGGCATTCGCAGAGCAGGTCGATCGCGCATTGGCGGCATGGATCGCGTCGTCCTGCGCCTTTCCCTGCTCGATGGTGGATCGCATCGTGCCCCGCACGACGGACGAAGACCGGCGCGGCGTCGCCGACGCGCTGGGCTTGCATGACGCCTGGCCGGTGCTGGCCGAACCCTATCTGGAATGGGTGGTGGAAGACCGCTTCGCCGCAGGCAGGCCAGACTGGGCGGCAGGCGGCGCGCGCTTCGTGGCCGAGGCCGCGCCCTTTGAAACCCTGAAGCTGCGCACGGTCAATGGCGCGCATTCGGCGCTGGCCTATCTGTCGGTGATGGCGGGCTGGACCACCGTGGACCAGGCGATGGCGCAGCCGCCGCTGAAAGCCTATCTGGCGGCGCTGCTGCAGGACGAGATCGTGCCGACGCTGCCGGCATTGCCCGGCCTGGACCTGGCGCAATATCAGGCTCGCTTGCTGGAACGGTACGAGAACCCGGCGCTTAAGCACCAGACCCGGCAGATTGCGATGGACGGTTCGCAGAAACTGCCGCAGCGCCTGCTGGACACCGTGCGCGCGCGGCTGGCGGCGGAGCAGCCCATTCCTGGCCTGGCGCTGGCCGTGGCGGCATGGTTGCACTTCTTGCGGGGCGTCGATCAGGCCGGACGCCGCTACGACATCCAGGACCCCATGGCCGCCGTGCTGGCGCGCCAGCATGCGTTGGCGGAAGCGGCGGCCGAACGGTCCGGCGCGGGGCCGGCGGCGATGTTGGCCTGGACGGAAGTATGGACGGGCCTGGCGCCCGTATTCGGGGACTTGGGGCAGGACCCGCGTTTCGTGCGCGCCGTGGCCCAGGCGGCGCAATCCCTGCGCAGCTTGGGTGTGGCCGGCGCGCTGGCGGCGTGGGCGCCGCCTGCGGGCCGCTGATACAGGAGGCTGGAACGGTCAGGATTTTCTGCCTGCCTGTTCAGCCCCACTGCTTAGCCGACTGCTCAACCCGGCTTCTTCACCACGATCGTTGCCGTATCGCTGGTGAAAGAGCCGTCTTCCTGCACGTCGAAGTGCGCGCGCACCACATCCGGCGCGATGGAGAACATGTGGCGCAGGGCCGCCACCAGCGTGTCCGGCGTGCGCATGCGCGTGACCCAGGTCTGGAATTCCAGCGGCAGGCGGCGCGGCGACAGCCCTTGCAGGGTGAAGCCGGCCTCGGTCAGCATGCGCGTCCATTCGGCCACCGAATAGTCCCGCACGTGGGACGTGTCGCGCAGCACTTCGATGGTTTGCAGCCAGGTATCCAGCAACGGCTCGCCTGGCGACACCACGTCGGCGAACACGGCGACGCCGCCCGGCTTGAGCACGCGGAAGGCTTCACGAAGGCCACGTCCGGCGTCTTGCCAATGGTGGGTGGAATAGCGCGACATCACCAGATCGAATTCGCCGTCGCCGAACGGCAGGTATTCGGCCTTGCCCTGACAGGTCGTCAGGTTGGCCAGCCCGCGCTTGGCGGCTTCGGCCGCCACCACGTCCAGCATCTGCTGAGACAGGTCATACGCCGTGACGTGCCGGGCGTCCGACGCGACGTGAAAGCTGACGTGCCCGCCGCCACAGCCCAGGTCCAGCACGCGCGCATCGGGGTGCTGGCGGGCAATGCCGGCCATCTGCAGCAGGTCTTCACCCTGGGCGTGGACGGCGCTGGTCAGGTAGGCGGTGGCGCGGGGGCTGAATTGGCGGTCGACGGCGGCGTCGTGCGTACTGGCGGTCATGGAAATCCTTAAGGGGGCGAGTGCGGGAAAGCAGATGCAGGCGCTAAGATAGGCGGGTCCGTATACACGTACAAGACCATTGTTTATCCTGGTATGACTACTTCCCCCCTTGGCAGCGCCTCCCATCAGGACGGTTCCCCGTTGCGCCGGCAGGCGCTGGGCGAATTCGTCCGCAGCGCCCGTTCCCGCATCACGCCCCAGATGGCCGGGCTGCCCGAAGGCATGCGTCGCCGCACGCCGGGTCTGCGCCGCGAGGAAGTCGCGCAACTGTGCGGCATCAGCGTGACCTGGTACACCTGGATCGAGCAGGGGCGGGAAGTCTCGGTGTCGCCGTCGGTCTGGTCGCGCATCGCGGGCGTGCTGCAACTGGCGCGCGCGGAACGGGCCTACCTGTTCGACCTGGCCGATTGCGCGGATCCGCAGCATGCTCGCGACGACGCGGGCGCGGCGCCCGGACCGTTGCAGGAATGCGTGAACGCCATCGGCGCACCGGCCTACGTGCTGGACCGCGCCTGGAATGTGCTGGCCTACAACGAGCCGCTGCGCGACCTGTTCGACGATTGGCCCACCCGGGATCACGAGCCGAACTTGCTGCGCTACATTTTCATGGACCCGGCCGCCCGCGAACTGGTGGTGGACTGGGACCAGCGCGCGCGCCGCGTCGTGGCCGAATTCCGCGCGGATGCCGGCGCGCACCTGGATGAGCCGGCGGTACTGGCGCTGCTGGATACACTAAGCCGCCAGAGCTCCGTGTTCGCCCATTGGTGGACGCGCCACGCCGTGGTGGAACGCGAGGGCGGCCTGCGTGAATTCCAGCATCCCCGGGACGGCAAGCTGGCGTTCCAGCAGATTACGTTCCGGCTGGCGACCCATCCGGACCTGAAACTGGTGATGCTGTTGAGCGGGGCGGCGCAAGAGGCCCTTTGAACCGCCGCGCGCGGGCTACTTCGCCAGTCCGTGGTCGATCAGATAGCGGACGAGGAATTCGCCGTGCCCTTCGATGTCGCGGCGGATTTCGCGCACCACGGCTTCGATGTCGCCGGTTTCCAGCCCGGCAATGATGCCCTCGTGCGGATGCGGGCCGGGCAGGGTGGGAAAGGGCGGGGTGTACAGGTACGACAGGTAGGACGCCGTCTGGACCCACAGGTTTTCGATCATCGACAACAAGTGCGGCATTTGCGCCGCCGAGTACAGCGCGAAGTGGAAGTCGAAATTGCGCGCCAGCACCGGCGCCATCAACTGCTGCTGCCGGCTTGCCATCAGGTTGCCGTGGATGCCGCGCAATTCGGCGATCAATGCGGGCGTGGCCAGCGGGGCCGCGCGCCGCGCCGCGAAGCACTCCAGCTCCAGCCGGATACTGCGCAATTCCTGCAACTGCGCCACCGTCAGCTCGGGCACCTTGACCGACTTGCCCGGGCTGAGCGTCAAGGCGCGTTCAGACACCAGTTGAAGCAGCGCTTCGCGCACGGGCGTCTGGCTGACGCCCAAGGTGTCGGTGATCGAGCGCAGCGTGATGGTGTCGCCCGGGCGCAATTCGCCCATCATGATCTTCTGCTTGATCTCGCGATAGATGCGGGCGGTCATGTTTTCCCGCTGCATGGGCGCCAAATTGATGGTCATCCTGTGTTCCTGGTCGGCCGGGCCGGGGCATGCCCTGCTGGCAGCGGCCCGCGCTGCGCGATTCTACCGTCCCCGTGCACGCGCTTTACATTTTATAAAAAATAAAATAATTGACCGGCGCTTTGGCTTCATAATATATTTTATAAAATATAAACAGGAGGCAAAATGTCCACGCTACATCCCTTGAGCGCGCCCGGGCTGAACAATCACGGCACCGTGGCGCATCTGATCGCGAAGGCGCTGATACGCCATGGCGTGACCCACGTATTCGGTCAGAGCCTGCCCAGCATGCTGCACCTGGCTTGCGAAGAATTGGGGCTGACCCAGGTGGCCTACCGTAGCGAGAACGCGGGCGGCTACATGGCCGACGCCTATGCTCGCATCACGGGAAAGCCCGCCATCGTGACCGCGCAGAACGGGCCGGCGGCCACGCTGCTGGTGCCCCCGCTGGCCGAAGCGCTGAAAGTGTCGATCCCCGTCATCGCGCTCGTCCAGGACGTCAACCGCGACCAGACCGATAAGAACGCCTTTCAGGAATTCGACCACCTGGCGCTGTTCGCCTCCTGCACCAAGTGGGTACGCCGGGTCACCGAGGCCTCGCGGGTCGAGGACTATGTGGACCAGGCTTTCGCCATCGCCTGCTCGGGCCGCCCCGGTCCCGTCGCCTTGATGCTGCCGGCGGATCTGCTGAACGAGGCGGCCGCGGCGTCGCAACGCCATGCCAGCCTGGGGCATTTCCCGTTGGACCGCACGGTGGCCGCGAGCGATGCCGTGAAGGCGGCGGCAGACTTGCTGGCCGGGGCGCAGCGGCCGGTCGTGGTGGCCGGCGGCGGCGTGCATGTATCCGGCGCCAGCCAAGCGCTGGCCGCCTTGCAGGAAGCGGCCCACCTGCCCGTGGGCACCACGGTCATGGGCAAGGGCGCCACCGACGAACGGCATCCGCTGTCGCTGGGCGTCGTCGGCTACTTCATGGGCCCCAATGGCGCCAGCCGCGACCTGCGCCCGCTGATCGCCGATGCCGATGTCGTACTGCTGGTAGGAACGCGCACCAACCAGAACGCCACCGATTCCTGGAAGTTGTATCCCAAGCACGCCCGCTACATCCATATCGATGTCGACGGGGCCGAAATCGGCCGAAACTACGAAGCGCTGCGTTTGGCGGGCGACGCGCGTGAAACGCTGTTGGCGCTGGCGCGTGAACTGGGCAGCCGCGACCTGTCCGCCGCGCAAACGCGCCGAGCAGGCCTGGAAGCCGCCATCGAATCGGGCAAGGCGTCTTCCTGGGAAGCGTCGCGCGCCGTTCGCTTGTCGGACCAGCAGCCGATCCGCCCCGAACGGCTGCTAGAGGAAATCCGCCATGACGTGGACGAAAACACCATCGTGGTTGCCGACGCCAGTTATTCCTCAATCTGGATCGCCAATTACCTGACCTCGCTCGCGCCCGGGATGCGTTTCTTGACGCCGCGCGGGTTGGCCGGGCTGGGCTGGGGCTTTCCGATGGCCATGGGCGCCAAGGTGGCCAGGCCGGACGCGCACGTGGTTTGCGTGGTGGGCGACGGCGGGTTCGGCCACGTGTGGTCCGAACTGGAAACCGCCCGCCGCATGGGCATCAAGGTGACGCTGGTCGTCATCAACAACGGCATCCTGGGCTTTCAGAAGCACGCCGAAAACGTGAAGTTCGGCGCGCATACGTCGGCCGTCCATTTCCATCCGGTGGACCATGCCGCCGTGGCGCGGGCGGCGGGCTGCCTGGGCGTGCGCGTCGAAGCGCCGGCGGACCTGGCCGGCGCGCTGCGCGACGCGCGCAACGCCGAACTGACGACACTGATCGAAGTCATGTGCGACGAAAACGCGTTCCCGCCCATCACCTTCTTCACGGCGGAATCGGCATGAAACAGGATCCGAGCAAAGTCGCGCTGGTCACCGGCGCGGGCCGCGGCATCGGCCTGGAGGTGGCTCGCCTGATGCTGGCCAAGGGCTATCGCGTGCTGGCCGTCAGCCGCGAGGGCGTGGACGCGCAACGGCTGGGCGGCGCCTGCGCGCAGCTTCGCACCGAGCAAGCCGACGTGACCGACTACGCCGCCATGCAGGCCGTGGTGGACCGTGCGCGCGAGCAGTGGGGGCCGGTGTCGGTATTGATGAACAACGCGGGCATCTCGCCCAAGCAGGCGGACGGAAATTCCGCCGGCATTCTGGACATCACGCCCGAAGAATGGGAATCGGTGCTGCAGGTGAACCTGACGTCGATCCTGCGCCTGTGCCAGATGGTGCTGCCGGGCATGCGCGAGCAGGGCTGGGGCCGCATCGTCAACGTGTCGTCGTTGGCGGGCCGCGCCAAGTCGCTGGTGGCCGGCGGCAGCTACATGGCTTCCAAGGCGGGCGTGCTGGGCCTGACCCGCGCCATCGCCGCCGAGATGGGCCCCCACGGAATCACGGCCAACGCCATCACGCCGGGGCGCATCCTGACCGACATGGCACAGCAGGCCGCGCCGTCCGTGAACGAGAACTACGCGGCGCAAATCCCCGTCCGCCGTCTGGGAACGCCCGAAGAGGTGGCCGCGGCGATGGTGTTCCTGGCCGCGGAGGAGGCGGGCTTCATCAACGGCGCCATCCTCGACATCAATGGCGGCTTCTACATGCCGTAAGCATGCCGCACCCATAAAAAACACAGGAGACAAACATGAAAACAGCATCGATGCTGGCGGCGCTGACCGCCGCCGCGATAAGCATGACGGCCGCGCCGGCAATGGCTTGGCCCGACAAGGAAGTGACGCTGACGGTGAACTACGGTGCCGGCGGCAACACGGATGTCGCCAGCCGCGAACTGGCTCGCGCGATGGAGGCGGACCTGGGCCGCGCCGTGGTGGTCTTTAACCGCCCCGGCGCGCTGGGCACCATCGGCCCCGGCTATGTGGCCAAGCAGCAGGCCGACGGCTACAACGTGGGCGTGGTGACGTTGTCGTCCATTGCCATCATGCCGCACTTGATGACCATTCCCTACGCCGCGCGCGATTTCGATTTCGTGGCCGCCTATGGCCGCTACCGCTACGGGGTCGTGGTGCGCGCGGACTCGCCGTACAAGAGCGTGGCCGATCTGGTCACGGCGGCCAAGCAAGGCCCCGGCATTTTCTTCGGCGCGCCGTCCGCGCCCAACAACCTGGCCATGTTCGATCTGGGCCGGGTCACGGGCGCGAAGTTCGAGCAGGTGTCGTACAAATCGGGCAGTGAAACCGTATCGGCATTGCTGAGCAAACAGGTCGATGCCATCGTCCAGAACCCCTCGGACGTCATAAGCTATATCCAGGCAGGCCGCCTGCGCCTGCTGGCCTCGGCCAGCCCGATCCGATGGTCCGAGTTCCCGGATGTGCCTACCTTGAAAGAGGCGGGCTACAACGTGGAAATCGACTCGTGGCTGGGGTTGGCGGTGCCCAAGGGAACGCCGGAAGCCGTCCGCGCCCGCCTGGAGCAATCGGCCAAGACGGCGGTGGCCTCCGACCGCTTGCAGCAGACCTACAAGCAACTGGGCGTGGACCCGGTGTGGATGTCGGGACAGGACTACGCCAAGATGGTCGACACCACCTACGACCAGATGGGCCGCGCCATCAAGGCGGCCAACCTGCCGCGCATGACCAACTAGGCGGCGCAACGGCCGTCGCGCGGCGCCGCGGCGGCTATCGTGGGTCGGCCGGGAACAGGCTGTCTTGCATCCCGGCCTCGACCAGTCCTTGCAGCAGTTTCTTGACCGGCGCGGGCAGCGCCATCGACGCCAGCTTGTCCGCATGCACCCAGCGTTCCGGCAATGCCGCTTCGCGCAGGCTGGCCGCACGCACCGGCACCAGCCACGGCCGGATGTGCAGGCGGTAGTGCGTGAAGGTGTGGGCAAAAGCCGCAAGCTCGAAGCGTTGTTCGGGTTCCAGGCCCAGCGCGCGCGAGGCGGTGTCGGGGTCGCCCGCCACATCGAATTCGGGCAGGCTCCACAGCCCGCCCCAGATGCCGGGTTCGGGCCGCTGCTGCAGCAGGAACGCCCCTTGATGCTGCAACACCAACATACAGGTCTCGCGTTCCGGAATCGCCTTGCGCACTTTTGGCGTGGGCAGTTCGGCCTGTCGGCCCTCGCGGCGGGCGACGCACGTTTGCGCCACCGGGCACTTGTCGCATGCCGGTTTGCCGCGCGTGCACAGCGTGGCGCCCAAGTCCATCAGACCCTGCGTGTAGGCGGCCATGTCCAGGCCGGGGGCGGCCTCGACCTGCGCGTCGGCCAGCGCCCATAGCCGCGTGTCGACGTCCCGCTTGGAGGGATCGCCGGCGATGCCGAAGTGGCGGGTGAACACGCGCTTGACGTTGCCGTCCAGGATGGGCGAACGCTCGCCGTAGGCGAACGCCGCGATCGCCGCCGCCGTGGACCGGCCGATGCCGGGCAGGGTGGCGATGGCTTGCGCGGTGGGCGGGAAACGGCCGCCCCAATCGCGGGCGATCTCTTGCGCGCAACGGTGCAGGTTGCGCGCGCGGGCGTAGTAGCCCAGCCCGGCCCAGTACGGCATCACGTCTTCCTGCGCGGCGGCGGCCAGCGCGGCCACGTCCGGGAAACGCTGCAGGAAGCGGTCGTAATAGGGGATGACGGTGGCCACCTGCGTCTGCTGCAGCATGATCTCGGACAGCCAGATCCGATACGGGTCACGCGTGTTTTGCCAGGGCAGGTCATGGCGGCCATGCTGGCGTTGCCAAGCGACGATACAAGGGGCGAATTCCATGCCGCACATTATCGCATCGCCCCCTTGCCGGGCTTGGGGCGACCGGTTACAACTAACCAGGGCCTTGTGGTGCTGACAGGCTCTTCCTAGAGCGCGAAAGCGCCATCACTTCACTTTCACGGCCCTTGTTGGCCCGCGGGCGCGCGCAGCGCGGCACGCGAAGCTGGTGGGGGCATCCAGGATCTTGGAGTTGAGACATGAATGCCCCCTTGTCGCCCGCCTTGCGCGCCGCGCTCGAATCCGTCCAGCTGGACGACAAATACACCCTTGAGTCCGGCCGCGCCTGGATGAGCGGCATCCACGCCCTGGTCCGCCTGCCCATGATGCAGCGCGTGCGGGACGCGCGGGCGGGGCTGAACACGGCGGGCTTCGTGTCCGGCTACCGCGGCTCGCCCTTGGGCGGGGTGGACCAGAACATGTGGAAGGCGGCCAAGTACCTGAAGGCCCATCATGTTGAGTTCCAGCCGGGCATCAACGAAGACCTGGCCGCCACCGCCGTCTGGGGATCCCAGCAGGTCAATCTGTTCCCGGGCGCCAAGTACGACGGCGTCTTCGGCATGTGGTACGGCAAGGGCCCTGGCGTGGACCGCTGCGGCGACGTCTTCAAGCACGCCAATGCGGCGGGCACGTCGCGGCATGGCGGCGTGCTGGTGGTGGCGGGCGACGATCATCCGGCCAAGTCTTCGACGCTGCCGCATCAAAGCGACCACATCCTGAAGGCCTGCATGATCCCGGCGCTGTTTCCGGCCAGCGTCCAGGAAGTCCTGGATTTCGGCCTGCATGGCTGGGCCATGAGCCGCTATGCCGGCGTGTGGGTGGGCATGAAGTGCATCACCGACATCGTGGAAGTGTCGGCGTCGGTGGACGTGGATCCGCACCGTGTGCAGATCCAATTGCCCGAAGACTTCCTGATGCCGCCCGACGGCCTGAACATCCGGATACCCGATACGCCGTTGCAGCAAGAGGCCCGGCTGCTGGACTACAAACTGTACGCCGCGCTGGCCTACGCCCGCGCCAACAAGCTCAACCGCGAGCTCTGGCACGTGCCCCAGCGCGATGCGCGCTTCGGCATCATGACGTCCGGCAAGGCTTATCTGGACACGCGCCAGGCCTTGTCGGACCTGGGGTTGACCGAAGCCGTCTGCCAGCGCATCGGCGTGCGCCTGTTCAAGGTGGGCATGGTCTGGCCGCTGGAGTCCACCGGCATGCAGCAGTTCGCCGAAGGCCTGGACGAGATTCTGGTCGTCGAGGAAAAGCGTCAGGTGTTGGAATACCAGTTGAAGGAAGAGCTGTTCAGCTGGATCGGCAGCGGCAAGAAGATCCCCCGCGTGGCGGGTAAGTTCGACGACAAGGACGGCGGGGAATGGTCCGTGCCGCAGGGAAATTGGCTGCTGCCCGCGCACTACGAGTTTTCGCCGGCGATGGTTGCGAAGGCGATCGCGGCACGCCTGTTGCGCTTTGAATTGCCCGAGGATGTACGCGCCGGCATCCTGGCCCGGCTGGATTTCATCAACGGCCGTGAACAGGTCCTGGCGCGTCCGCGCGTCGTCGAAGAGCGTAAGCCCTGGTTCTGTTCGGGCTGTCCGCATAACACGTCGACCCGCGTGCCCGAAGGGTCGCGCGGCATGGCGGGCATCGGTTGCCATTACATGGTGCGGTGGATGGACCGCAACACCGAGGTCTATACCCAGATGGGCGGCGAGGGCGTGCCGTGGGTGGGCCAGGCGCCGTTCACCGAGGAAAAGCACGTGTTCGCCAACCTGGGCGACGGCACGTACTTCCATTCCGGCTTGCTGGCCATACGCGCGGCCGTGGCCGCCAAGGTGCCGATCACCTACAAGATCCTGTTCAACGACGCCGTCGCCATGACGGGCGGGCAGCCTGTCGACGGCCCGATCAGTGTCCCGATGATCAGTCGCCAGATGGCTGCCGAAGGCATCGACAAGATCGTCATCGTGACGGACGACCCCGACAAGTACAACGATGTCTCGGACCTGGCGCCGGGTGTGCCGGTGATGCACCGCGACGAACTCGACGCGGTGATGCGCGATCTGCGCGAGCATCCGGGCGTGTCGGTGCTGATCTACGACCAGACGTGCGCCACGGAAAAGCGCCGCCGCCGCAAGCGCAACGCCTATCCCGATCCGGCGCGCCGCGTCGTCATCAATGAACGCGTCTGCGAAGGCTGCGGTGATTGCTCGCAGAAGTCCCATTGCCTGTCGGTCGAACCGCTGGAAACGGAGTTCGGCCGCAAGCGCGCCATCAATCAATCCAGCTGCAATAAAGACTTCTCCTGTCTGAAGGGCTTCTGCCCCAGCTTCGTGACGGTGGAAGGCGGCAAGCTGAGAAAGCCAAAGGCGCTGTCGCAAGAGGGCGTCATCGACGAAGGCGTGCCCGCGCCACGCGCGGCCGTGCTGGACCAGCCGTATGGCGTTTTCATCGCGGGCGTTGGCGGCACGGGCGTCGTCACCATCGGCCAACTACTGGGCATGGCGGCGCACCTGGAAGGCAAGGGCTGTTCGGTGCTGGACATGGCGGGCCTGGCGCAAAAGGGCGGCGCTGTGTATTCCCATGTGGTGCTGGCGCAGTCGCCCGACCATCTGATGAACACGCGCGTCGCCATGGGCGAGGCCGACCTGCTGCTGGCCGGCGACCTGGTGGTTGCCACCAGTGCGGACAGCATGGCGCGCGTGCGACCCGGGCGCACCCGCGTGCTGCTGAACCGCGACAACGCGCCGACCGCCGCCTTTGTCTCCAACCCTGATTGGACATTGCCGGGCGCCAACCTGACCGCCGACCTGCAAGCCGCCTGCGGCAAGGAGAATCTGCATAAGGTGGACGCGGCGGCGATGGCGGTTGTCTTGTTGGGAGATGCGATCTACGCCAATCCCCTGATGATGGGCTACGCCTACCAGAAGGGCTGGATCCCGCTGTCTCAAGAGGCGCTGCTGCGGGCGATAGCGTTGAACGGCCAGCAAGTCGCCACCAACCAGGCTGCCTTCGCGTGGGGCCGACGCGCCGCGCACGACATGGCCGATGTGATGCGCGTGCTGGCCAACGGCGGCATGCCCATCGCACCACCCGAAGACATCATCGAGATCAAGCGCCCGCGCGTGGCCCCGGTCACGGATTTGAAGAAGCCCTCGGGTGAACTGGCGCAGCTGGTCGCGGTGCGCAAAGCGTTTCTGGCGCAATATCAGAACGAGGCCTACGCGAAGCAATACACGGATCTGGTGGACAGGGTCGCCCGGGCGGAACAGGACGCCACCGGCACGAACCGCCTGGCGATCGCCGTGGCGCGCAACTATTTCAAGCTGATGGCATACAAGGACGAGTACGAAGTAGCCCGCCTGTACTCGGACGGCGAGTTCGTGAAGAAAATCGGCGAACAGTTCGAAGGCGACTGGAAGCTGCGCTTTCACCTGGCCCCGCCGCTGTTCGCCCGCCGCGACCCGCAGGGCCATCTGATCAAGCGCAGCTACGGGCCGGGCATGCTGAAGGTGTTCGCGGTGCTGGCGAAAATGCGGCGGTTGCGCGGCAGCCGGCTGGACCCGTTCGGCTATACGGCGGAAAGGCGCGCGGAACGCGAACTGATCCGCGAATATCGGGAAACAATGACGGCGATTTTGTCGAAATTGAATCGCGGCAATCTCGACAAGGCCGTGACGTTAGCGGGTCTGCCCGAAGAGATCAGAGGCTACGGACATATCAAAGAGGCGGCGATGGAGAAGGTGGCGGGGAAGCGAGAGGAGCTGCTGAAGGAGTTTAGTGCTCGTGTGGTGGCTATTGGGGTTCGGGCGGCTTGAAGATTTTTTTGGGGTGTTTGATGGTGGCGGGGGGGGGTGGAGGCAGGGGGGGATGGAGGCGGCGCCGGGAGGGGTGTTTGATGGCGATGGCGGGGTTCTTGAGACGCCCGTCGCGTCGGTGGCCGGTGGGACGCGGGTCAACGATTGCGGTCCGGAGCCTTCGCTCCGGACTGCCCCCTCGTCATCCTCGTCACTGCCTTTGGCAGTTCCTTCGGATTCCCTCGGGCTTATCGACGCCCCGCGCCCCACCGGCCACCGACGCGACGGGCTCTGTCAGGTGTAATTTCACGTCAGCTGGGGCGGGCGGTTTGCGTAGGGTTCTTCTCCACGCGGTGGGGGTGGAGGAGGATCTTGCGGTGCCCGCTCCCGGCCGGCCGCGCGGGCGGCCTTTGGGAGCTTACGCGGTGTCTTGCGTCGTGATGATGCTGACCGTGCGCCGTAGGATGGGTGGAGTGCGTTCGGGTAGGCCCGAGCACGCGGACGCATGCCGCACGTAACCCATCACGCATGACGCCGATCCATGCACATAAGGAGGCATCGCATCGATGCATGCCCACATGATGGGTTGCGCGCGATTGGCGTTACCGTTCTTATACAGGGTTCCCCGCGCTCCACCCATCCTACGATTGAAGGCCAATGCGCCATAGGAGACGAATTCGCGGTTGACGATCAATGCGCCGTCGGAGATGAATTCGTGGTTGGCGATCAACGCGCCATCGGATATGAATTCGCGGTTGATGATCAATGCGCCGTCGGAGATGAATTCACCGTTGACGATAATTCGTCAGAAGCGACATCGCCGGAACCCATCACCGGCCTCCCTTTTAGACGGGTGGCGCGCGTACAGGTGCGAAAAAAGCAAGCAACTATCTGCCGCGCGCC
>NZ_JBMGRB010000006.1:0-383104 GCF_049060505.1 Achromobacter marplatensis | reverse complement strand
CTGGCCACCACCGGCCAGCGCTTCCTGGAAGGCTTCGGCAACAACGACAGCCAGTACAAACAGCTGCTTGCCAACGGTGCGCAATTCGCCCAGGACAACGGCGTCAAACTTGGCGTGGCGCTGACCGAAGCGCAGCAACGCCAACTGACCACCGACCTGGTCTGGCTGGTCGAACAGACCGTCACGCTGCCCGACGGCACGACAGAGACCGTGCTGGTCCCGCAGGTCTACCTGCTCGTGCGCGAAGGCGACCTGAAGGGCGACGGCACCCTGATGGCCGGCCGCGACGTCAAGCTTGCGGCCGACGGCGGCATCAACAACAGCGGCACCATCGGCGCGCGCGACGCCACCGTCATGACGGCCGCCAACATCGTCAACCAGGCCGGCGGCCTGATCCAGGGCGCCGTTGTCAATCTTGCCGCGCGCGAAGACCTGACCAACCTGGTGTCGCTGATCAAGGGCGACAACGTCGCGCTGTCGGCGGGCCGCGATATTGCGCTGACGTCAACGTCGGCGTCCGAGAACAACGGCGCGACCTGGGGCTCGTACATCTCGGGTGTGTCGCGCGTGGACGCCGGGGACCTCAGCATGCAGGCGGGACGCGACGTCACCTTGACGGCGGCGCAAGTTGCCGCCAAGGACGACGTGCGCCTGCAAGCGGGCCGGGACATCAATCTGGCCACGCTGGAGGAGAGCCACGGCGAGTCGCTCGTGCGCAACAAGAAGAATCGGCATGACCTCGCCACCGGCAAGGAAATCGGTTCAAGCATTGCCGCTGATGGCAACGTCACGCTGATCGCAGGGCAGGATGTGAATGCGCGCGCGGCTGACGTCACGGCCGGCGAGCAACTGGCCGTTGGCGCGGGCCGCGACATCAACTTGATCGCCGGAGTGCAGAGCGGCTCGGCCTACGACGAAACGCATTACAAGACCAAAGGCTTCCTGTCGTCGAAGACCACGCATACCAAGACGGCCAGTGATTGGACCGTGGCCCAGGGCTCTAACTTCATGGGCGACACCGTTGCGCTCATGGCCGGGCGAGACTTGACCGTGCAGGGTTCCAACGTGGTCGGTGACCATGACGTCATGCTCGCGGCCAACCGAGACGTCACCATTGAGGCTGCGGCGGAGTCGTACAAAGACTATCAATACGAGAAAGTCACGAAATCGGGACTTGGCGGCGGCGGTGGCTTCAACATCGGCTACAGCAAGCAAGCGCGAACCGATTGGATGAAGGGCGAGAGCGGCGGCTATTCCAGTAGCACCGTGGGCAGCGTCGGTGGCAACGTGATCATCGACGCGGGCCGCGATGTCGGCGTGTTCGCCAGCGAGGTGCTGGCGCAGGATGGCGATATCTCGATCGCAGGCCGCAACGTCGCCATTGTTGCTGGCGTGGGCGAAGCCCGTCAGCATGAGTATCACGAGGTGAAGCAATCCGGTCTCACGATTGGTATAGCCGGAGGCGTGCTGGGCGCGGCGCAACAGATGCACGGCACGCTCAAGCAAGCCGGTGAAGCCAAGAGCGGCCGTTTGGCGGCGGTCAAGGTCGGGCAGGCCGCGTATCAGGCCGTGCAGGCCGACCGCATGATGGACGCGGCAAAGGGTTCGCAGGCAACTGAGGCACAAAAGGAAGCCGCAAGCGCCCAAATTCAGATCAGCCTGAGTTCCAGCAAATCCGTCAGCGAGACTAAGCGCACGCAAGAAACCGCGTTTGGGTCGTCCATCATGGCGGGGGGGAACGTATCCATTGTGGCGCTGGGCGAGAAGGGGGGCGCCGGGTCCGGCAACCTGTCGATTGTCGGACGCGACGTCACTGGCAAGAACGTCCTGCTGGCAGCGACGAATGATCTCTATCTTTTGAGCCAGGCACAAACCTCAACAGAAACCTCGACCAACAAAAATAGCGGCTGGAAGGTCGGTGTGGGCATTGGCGTGTCCGATAGCGGCAGCGGAGGCGGCATCAATGTCTTCGCCAGCGGTTACGCGGGCAAAGGCAATGCCAACGGCAATGGCACGACGTACCAGGAAACGCAGGTCAGCGCCCGCGACAACCTGACGCTGATCTCGGGCCGGGACACCGTGATGATGGGCGCGCAGGCGCGCGCCGACAGCATCCGTGCCGACATCGGCCGTAACCTGACCATCGCCAGCCAGCAGGACACGGACCGCTACAACGCCAAGCAAAGCCAGGTGAATGCAGGGGGTAGTTTCAGTTTTGGTTCCATGACCGGCAATGCTTATATCGGTGCCAGCACGGGCAAGACCAAGTCCAACTACGACAGCGTCATCGAGCAATCGGGCCTATATGCAGGGACCGGCGGCTTTGACATCTACGTCGACAAGCACACGCAACTAGATGGGGCGGTGATCGCCAGCGACGCGGAAGCGGCGAAGAACAAGCTGTCGACGGAGACGTTCGGCTTTACCGATTTGCAGAACAAGGCCGCCTACAAGTCCACGACCGTCGGTCTGAACCTCGGCATGTCGGGGGCATTCGACGTCGCCAACAAGGGCGGCGCAAATGCGATCGGTCCATCGGGTTTGAGCTTTGGTCACACCAGCGGCAGCGATTCGGGCACGACCTACGCGGCGATTGCGCCGGGCACGATTGAGGTGCGCTCGGACAAGGAAACCGGCCGCGACAGCACGGCGGGCCTAAGCCGCGACACCGCAGGCGCGAATGGCAGCATCGGGCAGATCTTCGACAAGGATAAGGTCCGCGAGCAACTGGAGTTCCAACAGGCGTTTGGTCAGCTGGGGATGCAGATTGCGGGGGATGTGCTGAAGGATCTGAAGAAGGATGACCCTGACCTCTGGGGAGAGGGCAAGGCAGGGGCGATTGCGCTACATGCCGCAGTTGCGGGTATCGGCGCGGCGTTAGGGGGAGGGAACGTTGTTGGGGCAATGGCAGGAACCATAGCAGGCGACGTGGCAACCAACTTGGTGCGAGACCAGATCGAATTCGCGGTCGCGGGCTTATCGGGCGAGACGCGTGATCAAGTCACAAAGGTCATCTTGAACGTCATTGCGAGTGCCGCCGGAGGTGCTGTTGGTGGACTCAACGGGGCGGGAGGGGCGGCTGTTGCGGAGATGTACAACCGGCAGTTACATCCGGACGAAAGAGAGCTAGCTAGAAAAATCGCGGCGCAAGTCCGAGCCCGGGGAGGGGATGTGTCTCTCGATTATATTGAAGACCAGATGCGGCAAATGAGCGTCGTGATCGGCGGGAGGATAATTCCAGGTGTGCCCGATATTCAGATCGGGCAGGTAGTGCAGACTGACTCTGGCGCCGTTTGGTCTAACGAGCAGGGGTCGGTTGTTTATGTGCAGAATACGACGAAGCCAGATTTCTTCATTCAGGGATTGATTTTGGGATTGACAAATAACAATGAAGTTCCAAATGTCATTAATTATTTACCCACGCCACAATTACGTGATACATCTCCTCTAACTAGCTATGTGCCGCGTAGTGATCAGTTGGGTCGAAATTGCGTGACTGCGGAGTGTGCAGCCTGGATGCTGCCTAATATGACATCATTAGGTCATTTTCAACGAGCGAATAAGGTGGCCGCAACCGCTGCCCTGATATCTACGATTTCTGGCGATATCGCCGCTTGGGCAACGATGGCGGGAAATCCTGTCGTAGCCGGAGGAGCAACTGCGATTGGCGGCCTAACCAGCCTATTTGAGCAGATGGTGCGGCCAAATTGGAGAAAATCGTCAGGAGATTCGATAGCGGATATGTCTACCAGTATTGCATCGGACAGATTCCCGGCTCTTAGTCCATTGTTTAATGAAATTGGTAAGTTGGTTAAAGAGCATGGTGTTGTTACGAATGTGATAAGTAAATAGGGTTTTGCTATGTTTATTAAAAATGGAAATTTTATCCGTCCGGTCCGTATACTATTTTCTCTTGCTGGCATAGCGCTATGTGCTGCTGGCTTGAGGTTTGATATATATTTCTTAGCCCTCGTCGGTATGGTTGTTGGCGCAATTGGCATGTATGCTTCTAAGGCGTCGGCCGTAGGGATAAAGCCATTTTCCGAAAGGCAATCCAAGGCCGATGATCGGGGGGCGAGCTCTAGTAATGAGAGGTTTAAATAGGGGCGGGCGCGTTAGTATGCTTGGCCCGTTTTTACGTAAATCTGCGGGGGTTTTAAAAAATTGCAGAGTAATAATTTATGCGATCACGCAAAATTTCCGCGATAGCCTTGTTGTTGGCATCTTCCGGTTGCTCGTTCATCATGGGTTCGCCACCCAAGGCGTTAACGTCGAATCCTGGGCCGCAGGAGAAAATCAGTCCGGTGCTGATAATTACCTCCGATTGTGATTTCAAAGAGAAAATAGACGGCGTTGGGGTTTTGGGTGCGAGAACAGCGTATCCTGCCGCGTATGCCGCCGAAGCGGTATGCAAGGCGTTGAATAGCGAGCTCCCCGACGCTATGGACGCTGCGGACGTCAAAGCAACGGTTAAAGCCCGCCCTGTGGATGCCCACACAGCCAGGCCTCCAACGATGCAAGAGGACGCAGCGACTATCGGAGCCAGGTACGTTGTGGTTGTCGGTAGGGCCAATGGCTTCGAAGGCTATCAGCAATATCCTCCCAGCGTGGGCGTCATCATTCGTCTGTATGACGCCGTATCTGGAGAATATCGAGCCATGGCCGAAGAAACGTATCGGATATCTCTGCGCGATTTCTCGAATCGCGGTCCTACAGCAGAAGGGCAGAAAATTGCGGCTAGCATGGCGAATAAGCTCGCGCGAACCATGCTGCAGCGATGCACTGAGAAGTACCCATATCAGTGCGAGAAGTTTGGGGAACTGCGCTTTGCCGAGCCACGAGATTCGTACGGCAAATGACGCAGCACGTAGAGGCTGGCGCTTGATGAGCTGGCCGCGAAGACGTGGATTCGCCATTGCACCATCCGTGGGCGTTCTAGATCTGATGTGAATTCGAAACGCGGGCAGCAGTTTGCGAGTTAGGGGCTGGCCAAGTAACTCCTTGCCAACGGCGTGCAATTCGCCCGTGGACCACGGCATCAAGCTAGTGCGGCGCTGACCGAAGCGCAGCAACGCCAACTGACCACCGACCTGGTCTGGCTGGTCGAACAGACCGTCACGCTGCCCGACGGCACCACCGAGACCGTGCTGGTCCCGCAGGTCTACCTGCTGGTGCGCGAAGGCGACCTGAAGGGCGACAGAATGCCCCTTACCAGCGGCTGCAGAGCGAGTACATTTCCGGGCTGATGCGACGGGAAGGGGTTACGCACGTGGAAACCGCCGTCAATGGAGCCGAGGCGCTGGCGAGGATCCGCGCGGCGGAGTTTGAGCTGGTGATGACGGATCTTCGCATGCCGGGCGGGGACGGGGTCCAGTTGATACAGCGCATAGCCGAGCTGGAAAACCCTCCGCAACTGGCGTTGATCAGTGCGTCGCCAAAGCAGTTGGTTGGCACCGTTCACCTGTTGGCGAAGCTGCTGTCCATCAAGGTGGTTGGCCAGCTATGCAAACCGGTACAGGCAGTGGACATTCGACTGCTCATCAAAACTCCGCGGTCGTGGCCGACCAGCGAAAACCGCTCGAAACCCAATTCACGCATGACAGCGATCTGTTCAGCGGCCATGGTGCACTTCGCGAATGGGTTGGGCGACTGTCCTGCTTATGGCTTGTGGCTCTCGCCCCGACCCCGAATGTCGGTCAGCACGACCGTGAAGCCGTCGGTCAGACTCGGTGCGATATCGTGCCAGCAGAGATGAGTCTGTGGATCGCCGTGCAACATCAAAAGGCCTGGGCCGGACCCGCCGACAAGTGCCAGGATTTGTTGCTATCGATCTAGACGAACTGTCGTTTGAATCCAGGTAGTAGCTTTGCATCGGCCGCCTCAGAGAGGTTCACGGAGCCACTCCTTGTAAGCGGCAATGGCCGCCTCGTTGCGTTTGAAAAAGGCCCACCGGCCGATGCGATGGACCGTCACGAACTCCGCCCGGCGGAGCAACTCCAGATGGCGGCTGACAGTGGGCTGCGCCATGCCCAGCTTCTCGGTCAGTAACGTGACGCAGACCCCGATCTCGCGTGGATCGCCCGTGACCTGATGGGAGAAGTGCTCGTGCGGCGTCCGCAACCAGTCGAGAATCGCCACGCGAGACTCGTTGGCAAGTGCCTTGGATTGTTCTATGGGATCTGTCATGCCGTACATTAAATCTTACGGACAGTCCTAGCACGTGATCATGGCGGCCGAACTGTGCCGCGCGACAAGCGAGCGGCACATTCGGTTTGGTTCAGCAGTTGAACCCTGTCCGAACCCGTGGCTCTGCGGACGCCATCCGCAGGCGCAACCGGCCTCTGGCCTTCCTCACTTCCACGCAGACCTTGGGGAGTGCCCGTTCATGGCCGGGCCCCTCGATAATGACCGCATCCCACCCGAAGCGGCCGTTCGACAGTTATGTGTCTGTCAGGAACCCGGCTTCTAGCTGCGTTCCGAATAGTTTGAGGACGCTCGCCCTACAGGGTCGGTTGTGGAATAGGGGTGTCTTTCGGTAGCGCGCCCGAAATGCGTTTTGGGCAATCCGAAATCCCCCATTTGGTCACGACACCCTTTTCGATCATGAATTTCTCTATGCATACGTGGTATGCGGAGAGTGGGCCCCAGATCTCTTCGTACGAAATGATTTTTGCGCCGCTTTCAAGCGTATAGCTCTTTTTGGGCGGTCCCCACTTGGAGATCAATTGCTCTTCCGTGCTGCCGACCCAAGGTGCATTGACGTCGTTGTAGGTTTTGTTCCGAGTGCCCATCAGCATGTTCATCTGTCCAGAGGTGCATCCCCCCAGTAGTGATGACAAGACGACAAGCAGTGCTAATTTCTTCATTTTGACCGTTATCCCAAGGTTCCATCGTTGAGATGGGTGCTCTTTGACGGGCACGCCATCGAAAAACTTGCCAAGTGCCTCCAGATTTCCCGACGCAAATCTGGCCGCGAAGCTTTCGCATTTATTTATTTAGGGCGTCAATGTATTAGAAATCCTGGCGCCTTGCAGCTCGGGGCCATCGAAAAGCACAGGCTGGGGCCCGCGATGCGGGCAAGGTCTAATCGCTGAAAGCGGGGGGAGCCAGTGCCCGAGCCGCCCCGAAAACCGGCACCCGTTCCCTCCGTCCTGCATTCACTAGCGTTGAACGTCGCCAGCGATCTTCCTGGCCTTCAGTGTCACGGTGAAAAACTCGTTAAGCTTATCGGCCGGCACGGCATTCAACTGGCTGCTGCCATAATCAGAATGTTGCCCGTTCTCGAATCGAGGGTAATACCCTTTCCAGAAATAGCGCGCCTGTGTACCGCCCGCGAGCACTTCTTTCGCAGGCAGCCCGGCTACGAATCGCGTATCGGCGATGTCCGCCCGCGCCTGCAAAGCAACGCGGGCCTCTGTCAATGCCCAATGGCATACCCCCCGCCCGTAATAGTCCTCGTCGAGCAGCATGTCGGCATACACGGTGCCCACGTACTCGGTGGCGGATATACGGGAAAGTCGGAACGGTTCGTGGCTGGCCAATGTCGGCACGTGGCCGGACAGGGCGTTGGATTTCCCACAGCGGGCGCCGTTGCTGGCGTCGAACTGCACAGTGCCCTCGACTACCGTAAACGGCGATTTGCCGTCGTCTGCGCTGGAGAGACCGGACGCATTAACAAGTGTGAGCCGTATCTCATAGGCCTGCGTCGGAGCGGGGTTAAGCTTGCGCAGCGGTGCTTTGGCCGAGCTATCGGCGTAATTAGACCCGCACCCGGCGGTGGCCAGAAGGACCAGCGTCGGCAATGCCCAACGTAAGGCCGGCGACGAGAGATATTGAAGGGCGCGCGACAATGTCGATGTTTCCTATGCGAGGTATTTATTATAAAAGTTTGCCACGAAATTGAACGTCTGTTTGTGGCCGCGAGCAGTCGATTGCCATCCCCTTATTTGCTCACTGCCGTCCAGAGGTGATCGCGAACCGGCTGACAACGGCCCCAAGCCGGTGTTTTCTCAAGCCTCGGCCGGCACTTCAGGCAGCGGCCCACGGGCCGCTGCCCGGGCGCTTACCATCAACCGCCATAGCATTGCGCGTAAGTAAAGTCGACCAAGCGCTTGTCTGAGGCATCCTGTGGCGTGGACGGCTCTACTTGGAAATGTCCGAACATATCGTCGTTGCAGACCCTCACGTTCTTGCGCTGCGTACCTTCCTGCAATACGCAGGAGCCGCCAAAACTGTGATTACTCCCAGCGACGCCAACTGGTAGATCAATCAGCCGGCTACAACCGATGATTCGGCCGTTTTGCTTCTGCTGCGCCAACGATTGGTTGAACGATTCAACACGGGAGTTGGGATCACGAATCGGCACAACATTAACGCATTCGCCACTAACGGTTTTGTTGCCCGGCAGCTTGCAGTCTGAGTACACCTCGCCATCGGCAATATGTTCCTCATTACGCGCCAGCATGGCGATGCGGGTTGTGTATGCCTGCTGCAGGCAGGCGCTGTCTTGACAAATGTCACGAGCGTATTTAATCCAGTTGCGCTGTTCTTTACCCAACTTTTTCTTGCCATAGGCATCGGTTGCGGCCAGTGCTGTTTCATAGACGCCTTGCAATTTTCCATCCAGCGCGGATGTCTCGGCATCGCTGCAGATCAACCTTTCGGTAGTGCCGACGGCCTTGTTGCAATCAAAACTAGCGGCTTGGGCGCCAGTCCATAGCGTTGCAAGGCCCAACGTAAAGAGAAGCTTCATCGCAGGTGTATACCGTGTCTTCAGTGCGTAAGCGGGTGGGCGTGTTGAATGCGGCTGGGTCATGATCCTATCTTCTCAAGTTGTATGTCGATGATGTCTGGCGTACAGCACAACACATCTCCCTCGTGACACGTCAAATCAGCTTAACCGAGCTAATGCACATCTCTGGTCTTGTGATCTTGTCGCTGGAGCATTCAGAGGCATTCTTATTCCAATACCTGGCTCAGTTTTTACCAGATAACCAGGAACAGGCCGGGCGTGAGGGTGGATTCGTCAGCCTCGGTCAGCATGACGCGGCCGTCGTGGTCCCAGTCCCAAAGCTCGGCAATTTGCTGCGCGCCGCCACCCTTGAGAAACCCCCGTGCCCAGGATCGGGGCCTGTTGGTCGTCCCAGTAGCGGCCATCGCCGGCATGGATCCGAAATCCGCCGCCCTCGTTTTGCGTGACGCCGATGACGTCCACGCCGAAGACGATGTCGAGCCGGCCGGTGTCGACCGCCTGGTAGAGCCGTTGCCGGCTATAGGGCGAGAGCGACAGGCTGGGTCGTGAGGGCTATGCGGATCCCAGGTGGATTTGCGGGCAAGCTGGCGCACGTTGCGCCCCCGCTTGACCAGGTTGACGGCTGCGTCCACGCCGCTTTCATAGCCGCCGATGACGGTGTAGCGGCTGGCCTTCATGCGTTGCCAGTCGGCCACCTGTGCGTAGTGGGCGCACCACTGCGCGCCGCGAAAGGGCGCCAGCTCGGGGAACTGGAATTCGCCCGTGGCCCAGATCAGGAAGCCGGCCTGAAGCTGTCCCTTTGGCGTGTCCAGGATGAAGCCGCCGCCCGGCACCGCGCCCACCGCTTCAACTTTGCAATTGCCAGCAATGGGCAGGTCATACCCCTTGGCAATGAAGGCCATAAAGCGAGTCTGGGCAGGCCAGCGGCGAAACGATTCTCCCACGCGGCCGGCCTCCAGCACGCCCAGCTTCAGGCCTGGCACCTTCTGCAAGGCGAGCGCCATGCCGATGCCGGCAGGCCCCCGCTCCCACGACGGCGACATTCAGGTGATGCATTAGGCGTTCCTGTTCTTGGCGCTGCCCTGGCGTGCCTTGAAGCGCGGATTCGATTTGCAAATGACGTAGATGCGGCCGCGGCGGCGCACCACTTGGCAATCGCGATGGCGTGTCTTGGCGTCTTTCAGTGAAGAGAGGACTTTCATAAG
The DNA here is from genome assembly GCF_049060505.1 of Achromobacter marplatensis. GTDB lineage: Bacteria > Pseudomonadota > Gammaproteobacteria > Burkholderiales > Burkholderiaceae_B > Achromobacter > Achromobacter marplatensis_A. The sequence goes on along the minus strand of NZ_JBMGRB010000006.1, from coordinate 373,147 downwards.
AACTCCTTTAGCAAGCAGGAAAAATCAACAGGAGGCAGTCATCGGGCGTCGAATTCAAAAGCAAGGAGAATCTTCCTTTGCAGGGCTCTGCTCCGGCGGCCGCATCGGGTGTTCTGACGAGGATGCGCCATACGGGAGTGCCGGTGAGCATTCCCAGTCGGGCAGCGTCTATCTGCAGGCCGGCTCGTCCCGCTGCTTTACCCCAAGCCATTTGTGTAGCCAGATCAGAGTAGTTTTGAACCTGGATTGAGCCATGTCCGCCTAGAACGTGGCACGTGTGGTCAACAGGACGGTCCGTGGCGCGCCGAGTAGCCAGGTGGAGTCCGAGCCCGATACGGCAAAGGCGCGGTCGGTTAAATTCTTGACCGTCAGCATGAAACTCAGGCCTGGCGAATAGTCGTAGGTCAGCGACGCATCCACGACCGTGTAGCTTGGTAGCGAGCGGGAATTCGCGGCATTCGTTGGCCGCTCGCCGACATAGCGCACGCCCGTGCCGATCTTCCACTGTGGTGCAAACCGCCATGCCGTCCAGAGATTGGCCATGCGTTCGGGTACGCCGGTGGGCACATTGCCGTTGCGCGAGACCAAGGCGCCGGAAGCCAGCTCACTGAAGTCGTCGTAACGCGCGCGAAGCAGGGCAATGTTGGCGTCGACGGTCCAACCCGAAACGGGCTCGGCCGCGAAGGCAAATTCGATGCCCGTGGAGGATTGCCGGCCAACCTGTTGGGTGATCGTGGGGTCATCCGGGTCGCGAGAGAGCAGGTTGCGCTTTTCAATGCGGTAGACCGCCGCGGTCCATTGGCCGCGTATCGATGGCAAGAGCCCTTTCACGCCCGCTTCTATTTGGTGTCCCCGGGTAAGGTCCAGGTCCGTTGCGCCGCCCGGTAGGGAGAGCGCGCCGCTCAGCGGATCCGTGCCGGTGGAATACTGCCCGTAGAAGGACAGCGTCTTGCTCGGAGCCCAGACGATCCCGACTCTGCCGGTGGTGGGGTCATAGGATTTTCCTTGCCGAACGCCCGTTCGAAGGTTGTTGTTGTCGAGCCTCATGTGTTCGTGACGCAGGCCGCCCACGAGTTTCCATTCCGGGGTCAGGTCCAGCGCGTTCTCAAGGAAAAGCGCGGTGGTCTGCAGTGTGGCGCGACGTCCGCCCGTGGTGGGGGTGGGGCTGTCGAACTCTCCTCGGTCGAAATCGTAGGGATCGACGTTGCTGCTGCCGCCATACGGAGAATTGTTCGAATGCAGCAGGGTGGTGCGATACCAGTCAATGCCGACGACGAGTCGATTACGCATTCCGCCGACCTTGCCGTTGAGTGTCATGTCGAATCGGTTACCCGTTTGCTCCTGGTCGTGAAGGATTTCAAGATAGTCCTCGCGAACGATCGACGTACCCGTGGCGTTGAATCCATAAGACTCCGCATTGCGCCAATGGCGTTCGGACGTCAGATAGTAGGTTTCATTGCGCAGCTGCACGTTGGGGCTGAGCTCATACTCCACCTTGGCGCGCCAAAGGCGGTCGTCGTAACGCACGACCGCGTCGGACACGTTGTAATTGACGCGTTTGAGGCTGTCGTCAAACCGGCCATCGCGCAGGGGAGTCCCGAAGTAGTGTGCGTCGTCATTGACGCCGCCATCCAACGAGAAGGTCGCCTTCAATCGTGAGGTTGGCCTTATCGAAAGCCCCAAGGCATAGTTACGCCGCTTGACGTCCTCCAGCGCACGGTAGCCGTCGCTGCGCTCGCCATCGACGTAAATCGAATACGCCGCGACATCGTTGATCGGCCCGCGTAGGCCGACGCCGCCCTGCACCAGGCCATACGAGCCTACGCCTAGGAATGCCTCGCGGTGCATCTCATCCCAGATCGGCTTTTTGGTGACGTAGTTCACCGTGGCGCCGATCGCCCCGTCTCCGTACAACACCGACGCCGGCCCCCTCAGGACTTCTACCGATTCGAGCGGCCAGCTGGAGAAGGGATATGTGACCGTACCGGCGGCAACTACCTGACGCGTCCCGTCTACGAGCTGCGCAACTGAGCTATGACCAACAAAGCCTCTGGCCACCAAGGACGTTCCCCCGTTCCCGGGAGAGGGAGCTTCCGTGACGCCGGGCATGCGGATTGCGGCGTCCTGCGCGCGTGTGAGACCGCGATCCGCCATTTCTTCACTACTCATGACACTGACGCTGGCCGGCGTTTCCAGCGGCGACAGGCCCAATCTCGAACCCACCTGCTGCAGGGCATCCAGTCCCAATGAGCTGCCCGGTGCGGCATACGAGCCGCGTACTTCTACCGGTGCAAGCGTTGCCGCGGGAGAGCTATCTTGTTGGGCCATAGCTACGCTGCTGCCGAGCAGCGCAGCAATACCGATAATTCGCATAGCGATGTTCTGTTGCTTGTTGTTTGTCACGGCCTGTGGGGGACGCCGCATCCGACTTTAGCGAGAGGATGCCAAGGCCTTGGTTAGACCGCTCTCAAATACGTCTTGGGGGAGTCGGCGGCCGATGAAGACGATTCGGCTTTCACGTACCTCGCCAGCCTTCCAAGGGGCCCCAGGCTCTGAGCCCATCATCATGTGCACACCCTGCAGCACCACGCGCCGGTTCGTGCCCTTTACCGACAGCACGCCCTTGTAGCGCAGCAGATCATTGCCGTAGACCTGAATGAGGCCGCCGAAGAAGTCTTCCAGCAATACCGGATCGAAGGGCGTCTTGGAATGGAAGACGAAGCTGCCGACGTCGTCATCGTGCTCATGGTCAGTGTCGGTCAGAAACGTCGGTTCGATCTCCAGGATGGCATTCAGGTTGAAGCCCCGGATATCAAGAATTTCGGCAATCGCGGTCTTGCCAAAGTTGACACGCGAGATAGGTGCCCGCGGGTTCATGCGCCGCAGCCGCTGCTCTAGCTCTTGGGCTTCTTCGGGTTCAACGAGGTCAGTCTTGGACAGCAGGATTCGGTCAGCAAAGCCGACCTGTTCCTGGGCCTCGTGATGCTCGTCCAGTTGCTGGGGGGCGTGCTTGGCGTCGATCACCGTGACGATAGCGTCGAGCAAGTAGGCGTCGGCGATCTCATCGTCCACGAAGAATGTCTGCGCGACCGGAGCGGGATCGGCCAAACCAGTGGTTTCGATGATGACGCGTTCGAAAGCTGCCTCGCCAGCCGCCTGACGTCTAGCCAGGTCCCCCAGGATACGGACCAGGTCGCCGCGCACGGTGCAGCAAATGCAGCCGTTGTTCATTTCGATGATCTGCTCGTCCGCTTCTTGCACGAGCAGTTCGTTGTCGATTCCTTCCTCGCCAAACTCGTTTTCGATGACGGCAATGCGGTGGCCGTGATTCTCTTGCAGGATGCGATTGAGCAGCGTCGTTTTGCCGCTACCGAGAAAACCGGTAAGGATGGTGACTGGAATTTGCGCCATGGTAGGGCCTCAATAGGTCAATAAATACAAGGCGCGCGCAACACGCTGGCGCCCGCAGAAGGTTGGGCTGATCGAAGCTCCGGATGCAGTAGCCTCGATCGAATAAGGAGATGTTATAACATTTCAATTCGGCGAGGGATTTGGCCCATGGGTACAGGCCCTGTGTTCGCTCACCCAAGCGATCATTCCGGCCGCCAGCAAGATGGGGTGATCTTGTACGGCCAATTTTCCATGGCGTGGAACGACCGTTGCCGCCATCGCGCCCATAGTGACGCGGCCATCTCTTTCGCCCCCGACAAGCCTGCTGAGGGTTTCCTTGAAGTCCGCTGGACTGATGGCCTGTCCGGCCACCGATGCCGATTAATTCCGAAAGGGGGCTTCGCAAACACGCATTGAGCCATGCCCATGATCGCCGCACCCTGGCCGGTGACTGACGGTCCTCTACTCGGTGCCCCTGGGGGCAGAGTCGGCGCTATCGTTCTGACTGCTTGCGACCCGAACCCGTTCTTGGTGGCGGCGACTTTGGCCAGCGGTCCAGTTGTCGCGCCCGATCAGCTTTCACTCTAACCACTGCGGATTCCAGACAATTTCCCAGAGATGTCCGTCGGGGTCCTGAAAGTATCCCGAATAACCACCCCAGAACGTTTCGTGCGGAGGCTTGACGATCGTTGCCCCTGCCGCACCGGCCTGAGCCATGACAGTGTCAACTTCGACTTTTGATGAGACATTGTGACCAAGCGTCATCTGGGTCGGATTGAACGGCACTGTCGTCAATCCTGTGTCGTGAGAAATGCTCCTCCGCGGCCAGAGCGCCAAACGCAGGCCGGGCTGCAAATCTAAAAACACAACGGCGCCGTGCTCGAATTCCGTGCCTACAATGCCATCGGTAGAAAGGCCTAACCCATCCCGGTAGAAGCTCAACGACACGTCAAGATCTTCAACGCCTAGGGTAATAACGGTAACTCGTGGCTTCATGTTCGTGCCTCCGTTTGAATTGCGAGTTTATCTCGGCCTTCTCTCAGTCGCGAAGGGGAGCACAATGAGAGACGCCTTTCGACTCGGAGCGGCCCATCAGTGCTTTCGGAGTCGACTTTCGACCGCATGACGCGCCGAACACGCAGCTGCACGATTCATGCACAACCTCAATATTTAGCACTAGGATCTCTCGAAACATGACCGAACAGCGCCACAGCGGGTTGGAAATTAGGCGGCTATCCCAGGCTGAATGGGGCACGCTTATGCCGTTATCTCTCAACTCCGATCTCTCGCCGGCGCCGTTTGCCTGCAAGTTGTCAGCCATGACGGCCATGCGGACTGTCGGCTCTTGGCCGGTTGCAGACCTTGGTAGCCGTCCGCTTCCGGCAAGCGTTCGTAGTCCCGCGTCAAACGCCTGAAGCGATTGTCCAACCGAAACTGCGCTCGACCACCCAACGGCGAGGTAGCAGCACAATACCCTTCTTGCAATCAACATTCCCGTTCTGCCCCCGCATCCAAGATGGAAGCCGCCGTGACCGAACCGAACGCCATTGAAGTTTCAGCCGAAGCCGCGCCTCATAAGGGCGAATTTTTCCTGATCGACGCCAGCTTCTTGGAAAACGGCAGGGTCCCCGGCATAGAAATCGCCAACGAAGAGAAGCTGATCGACCCGGGAATGAATGTCGTCTCGCGTCCTAACGGAATGCCAAATCAGTATCCGGAGCGTCCCCACCTGGTTCATGTACCGGAGAGGGGCGGAATGCCACGCGATCTGGAAGAGCTCGCCGGCATATGGATTGTGTCGGAGCCTTTGAAGCAGCTGTTCCAGCGGATGGATGCCGAGGCGTTTGCATTCGTGGCATGCGACTTCAGCCTTGCTGACGGCAGCCCCGGTCCTCAGTACTACCTAGGCAATGTGCTGCGTAGACTCGATGCTCTGGATGAAGCCTCTTCTCGCGTGAGGATCAAGTTCGACCACAATTATCAGAACGGCGAGGACGAGAAGCTTTATAGCCTCGTCGGCGGAGCCAGCTTGGTGTTCAAACAGGATGTTGTGGGAGATGCCCATATCTTCCGCCAGGATCGCATGGGAGCACCTCCCATCTGCGACCGCGCGATGTTTGATGCATTGCGTGCGGCCAACTTCTCCGGGGTACGGCTGCGCGATGTCGCCGATATTTAGAGCGTGTTATTAACGTTGGAGTAGGTCGGCAGCATTTCCCCGCATCAGCATGCTGAAGACACCTGGTGCGCGGCCGTCGGATTACCGTAGACGGGACGCTCGTGCCGGTCCGTTGGTTAGCGGGCGCGTCGTGGCGTACTCAGATGCTGGCTACCTCAGACATGGACCACCAGGTCCCTTCCTTGGAAAAGTACTGGAGGCTACCCGATCAATAGTTGATCGAGGCCGAGAGCATATACGTCCTTCCCGCCGCGTTCGTCACGAACGATCCGGAAGCCAGCCAGTACTTTTTGTCGGCGACGTTCTCGACGTTGGCGCGGAAGACCACCTCCTTGCCGGCGATCGTGGTGACGTAGCGGGCGCCGAGATCGAAGCGGGTGTAGCCCGGCAGGCGCAGCGTATTGGTGTTGTTGAGGTAGACGGACGACGTGCGGATGGCGCGGCCGTTCAGGCTTAGCCCCTGCACCCACGGCGTGTCCCAATCCAGGCCCAGGTTATAGGTGCTGGCCGGCACGCCGGCGGGCCGGTTGCCCTGGCTGACGCCGCCCGGGGTCTTGGTGAGTTCGCTGTTGATGAAGGCCGCGCTTGCCATCAGGCGCAGGCCGGGAACGAGTTCGCCGTAGCCCGTCAGTTCCAGGCCACGGTTGCGCTGTTCACCAAAGTAGCCGTAGACGTTGTTGTCGTCGGCCTGGCCGGCCGGGCGCGCAATCTGGAACAGCGCAAGCGTGGTGGTGATGTTGCCGTCCCAATCCACCTTGACGCCGGCTTCGTATTGCTTGGATTTGTACGGCGCCAGCACGGCGCCCCGGTTTTCGTAGGTGTCGCCCACGATCGTGCCGCGCGTCAGGCCTTGGGCCAGGTTGGCGTAGACCGATACGTTTTGCAGCGGCTTGACGACGATGCCGCCGACGGGCGAGTTGGCGCTGGAACGGTAGCCGCTGGTGCGCGCGCCCGTGGTGGTGTTGAAGCTATCGACTTCAACCCGTTGGTGGCGGACGCCCGCCGTCAGCAGAATGCGATCGTCGATGAAAGACAGCGTGTCGACAATGGCGAAGCTGGTCAGCGTGGTGTCCGACGCCTTTTGCGGGGTGAGGCGCACGGCAGGGCCGTCGGGGATGTCGACCGGATCATAGATATTGGAAGCCACAATGGCCGACCCCGTCGAATAGGCGTTGCCCGCTTCTTGCTTCAGGTAGGTGGCGCCCAGTGCCAGGCGGTGCTTGATGCCGCCGGTGCTGAAGCGGGCCGTCAAGCCGGCGTCGCCGCTGCTTGTCTTCGAATACGAGTCGTAATACGTCGTCATGACGTTGAAGTTGCCGTCCTGGTCCACCGACTGGCGCACGCCGGACGGGCTGACGGTAACAGGGAAGATCTGCCGCACCTTGCCGTCGCGATACCCCGCCGCGATGTGGCCGGTGAGGTTGTCGGTGAAGTCATATTCCAGGCGCGACATGATGGTGCTGTCGCGTTGCGACAGGCGGGTGCCGGGGTAGAAGTTGATGTCGCCATCCGGCGGCGAGGGCAGTTCCGTCACGTTGGCCTGCCAGCCGATCTGCGAGCGGAAGTTCTCGATCACGTCTTCCTGGTGGATGGCGTCGGCCGACCAGCGCAGGCGCGCGCCGCGATAGTCGATACCCAAGGCGCCCATGTCCAGGCCTTGCTTACCGTCCTTCAACGTGGCTTCACCGCCGCGCTTGACGCCATTGAAGCGCAGGCCCCAGGCATTGTCTTCGCCAAAGCGGCGGCCCAGATCAAGCTGGCCGGTGAAGTTGGCCTTGCTGGCATAGCCCAGCGTGGCGCGCGCCAGCGGTTCGTCGTCGGCGCGCTTGGTCACCACGTTGATGGCGCCGCCGATGCTGCCGTTGGGCGGAATGCCGCGCATGAAGGCGCCGGGGCCCTTCAGCACTTCCACCCGCTCCAGGATCTGCACCGGCACGCGGCTGGACGACACCAGGCCATACAGGCCGTTGACGCTGACGTCGCCGCTGCCCACGGCAAAGCCGCGGATCTGGAAGTCTTCACCAAAACCACCGGCCGACGTCAGCGTGCGGACCGAGGCGTCGTTGACGACCACGTCCGCCAAGGTGCGGGCCTGTTGGTCGTACAGCAATTCAGAGGTGTAGTTGACCGTGCTGAACGGCGAGTCCATCACGTCTTCAGAACCCAGCAGACCCAGGCTGCCGCCCGTGGCAAGCTGCCCGCCCGCGTAGGGCGGGGCAAGTTCGCCCAGAATGCCGGCGGTGACCGTCACGGCTTCCAGTTGCACCGTGCCGCCCGTGGGCTCGGCGCGCGACAAGGTCACGTTGTTGCCATTGCGCGAGTACTGGATGCCGGTGCCCTGCAGCAGTTGGCGCAGGGCTTCTTCGGGCGACAGGCTGCCGGAGATCGCACGCGCGTTTTGGCCGGCAAGCACGTCCTGGGAGTAGAAAATCTGCAAAGACGTCTGCGAGCCCAGCTGCAACAGCGCGTCGCCCAGCGGCTGCGCCGGGATGTTGACGCTGACTGGCGCCTCCTGGGCGTGGGCGGCGGGCGCCATGCCGAAGGTGAGCGACACCGAGAAGGCAAGCGCGCTGAGAACGGCGCGCGGCGGAACGCGCGAAGCAGGTCGGGCAGATGCGGTATTCAAGATCGGTCGCTCAGTGGGCGGCGCATGCGAGGCGCACAGGTTTCGAAAGGAGGGGGGCGGGAATGCCCGGGGCGAGGGCGCCCCTTCCTTTCTAGACGCACGAGCAGGGCGATTACCGGAATGGGAATCACTATTATTGTGTAACAGGATTGTTACAGCTCGCGTAACCCGCATCGGCGGGACGAGGGCACAAGCCGCTTAGCGCGCGACGACGCGTATCCGGCCGTCCTGCAGGCGTTCCAGCGACACGGGCGCGATGGCGGGCAGGGCGTCGATCATGGCCTGCGGGTCGTCCACACTGAAAATGCCGGAAACGCGGTGCTGGCCGAGTTCGGGCGCGTCCAGGCTCGCGGGCCGCATCAGGTAGCGGTTCATCTCGCTGATGACCGTGGCCAAAGACACATTGTTGAAGATGATCTTGCCGCGCTGCCAGGCGGTCAGGTTCTGGACGTTGACCTGCGCGATCTCGCTCAATGTGCTGTCCGCGTAGGCAATGGCTTGTTGGCCCGCGGCCAGGCGGCGTGCGCTCTGATGCCACCAGGGACCGGATTCCAGCCGCACGGAACCCGATTCGACGCTAACCTGCAAGGCCTCGCTGTCGCGTCGCACGTTGAAGCGGGTGCCCGTTACGGTGACCTGTCCCAAGCCGCCCACCACCACGAAGGGCCGTGACGCATCGTGCCGGACTTCGAAGAAGGCCTCGCCGTGCGCCAGCTCCACTCGGCGTTCGCCGGCGCCGAAGTGGGTGGCCAGGCGGGTGTCGCCGTTCAGGTGCAGCGTGGATCCGTCGGGCAGGGCGACCTGCCGCCGTTCGCCCTTACGGGTGGAATAAGTGACCAGGCTTTCGTTGCCGTCGAAGACGTATGGCGCGGCCAGGATGGCCGCCATGATCGGCAGCGAACAGGCTGCCGCCATTCCGAGCCCGAAGCGCCGCCGCGACATCGGCGGCGGCCTGGAGGCCGCCAGCGACTCATGCATCAGGTCGCGCAGGCGCGCCTGGGGTACGGACAGCACGGCCTCCCATTGGGAGGCCAGCCTGCGATACTCGTGCTCGTGGGCGGGATTGGCGCGGCGCCAGGCCGCAAATGCCTGTTGGTCCGATTCCGTGGCTTCGCCCGAATGCAGGCGGGCGAACCAATGGGCCGCGTCGCGCGGAGGGTCGAGCTCGTCGGCTTCGCGCGTATGCGGGTGCTTGCCGACAGGGCCGGAATTAGAGAGGGGCATGATGTTGCAGCCGATCGTTGATGTGACGCACGGAGCGAGTCATGTATTTTTCCACCATGCTGCGCGAGAGGCCCATTTCCTGCGCGATCTCGGTGTGCGTCCAGCCCTCCAGCCGGCACCGAAGGTAGACATGCCGGCACTTGGGCGGCAGGTCTTCAAGCGCGCGGACCAGTTCGTCGGCCAATTGTTGGAACCGGATGCCATTATCGGCCGGGGGCGTGGCGGGATGGTCGCCGCTGGACATGTCGTCCAGTGATGTGATGTCCAGCGTGTTGACGTGCCGATGCCAGCTGACCAGGCGGTTGGAGGTGCCGCGGGACATATACGCGCGGGGGTCATAGATAGCGGTGACGTCGCCTTCCAGCATGCCGAGCACCGTGTCGTGCATGGCGTCCTGGCCATTCTCGTGCCCCCGCCCGCGCCATTTGCCTATCATCTCCGCGTAATGGGCGAGCCAGTCTTTCCTGGCCTTGGGAGGGTGGGGCATGAGAAAACGCTTGGTTAAGATGGAATAGTTATTGATTCTAATATGTATTCGCATGGCTGCGCGACAGCAGCAGTCTGAAGCGGTCATTTGCGCGGCTACGTTCAAGGTTCGCATCCGTGGCCGGAACCTGGCGTTCGCTATAACGCAGTCTGCCTGACAATGCACCGACCGCGCGTCGAACAAGCCTGCCCCGCCCGTCAGCGCCGCTCGAACTTCGGCGCGCGCTTTTCTTCGAATGCCTTCCGGCCTTCCTTGGCGTCGGCGGTGGCGAAGCAGATCGCCTGCAGATCGCGTTCGTATTCCACGGCCTTTTCCAGCGGCATCGACAGCGCTGCGCGCAGATTGACGCGTGCCGTCTCGGCCGCGATAGGCGCGCGCGAGGCGATGGTGGCGGCAAGTGCTTGCGCGCGCTCGCGCAACTGCTCCTGCGGCACCACCTCGCTTACCAGGCCCCAGGCCAGCGCCTGCTCGGCGCGGATGGGATCGCCGGTCAGCACCATCAGTGCGGCGTTGCTTGGGCCGACCGCATGGACGAGCTGCGCCGTCATGCCGCCGCCGCCAATCCAGCCCAGCTTGATCTCGGGCGCGCCCAGGCGCGCGTTGTCGGAGGCGATGCGGATATCGCAGGCCAACGCCATTTCCAGGCCGCCGCCGAAGGTATAGCCGTTGATCGCCGCCACCGTGGGCTTCTTCAACATGCGCACGCAGTCGCAGTAGTCAAGCCGATTGCGAAAATCCCAGGGCGTGGCGTAGCGGTCAAGCTCGGTAATGTCCGAGCCGGCGCAGAAGGCCTTGGGACCCGCGCCGGTCAGGATCACCGCGCGCACCTGCGAGTCGGTGTTGCATTGCTGCACCGCCGCGATCAGCAGGTCGGCCATCTCGGGCGTCATCGCGTTCAGCTTCTCGGGACGATTGAGTTCGATGATGGCGACATGGCCATCGATACTGAGATTAACGAGTGCGCTCACGTCGAAATCCTTATGTTGCGGTGTGCTTGGGGGCGCCGGTCAGGCTGGCCTGGAAACGCTGGGTCAGGCCGCACGCCAATGCGTGGGAGGATGCGCGGGCGGCGACGCCGTCACGCAGGAACTGCGAGGCCTCGGCCTGGAAGGCGATGTAGCCATCGTGCCGGGGCCGGATCGAGGCGGCTTCGAGCGTGCGGGCCGTGTTGGCATAGAAGTTGCCGCTGGCCGCGTTCACGGTCGCGTCGGCCCAGCTGCCGCGATGGCTGGGCTGCCCTTCGTGCTGCGGAATGAAGCGGCCTTGGGTATCGGCCGCGAGCAACCACAGTAGATGCGCGCGCAGCTCCGGCCCCACGATGCAGCGCCGTGATATTGCAATGCCGGTGCCACCGAGGATAGAGCCCGGCCGGCCCGCGTCAGCCTCGGGCGCGTCGCGGAACGTAAGCGGTTTCGCCACCGCGGCGGTGGCATAGTTCACATAGCCATAGACCAGCGGGCACAGTGCGATGTCGTCGCGCGCGCTCATGTGGCCAAGCAGCGCGATCGGGTTGTAAGCCAGGGCGTGCGCGGGCGTGAGCCGCGCCAATTCGCTAAGCACGTCGCACGCGTCGGCAAGCGTCGCCTCGTCGTGCCAGGCGCCGTGCGGGCGCAGGTCGGTATCGGGCGCGATGGCGGCCGCGATTGACAGCAACGACAGGAACGGGTGCGGACCGCCCCAACTGAGCGCGACCGCGCCGCTGCGTTGCGACAGCGTCAGCACCTCGCGCCAGGTGCGCGGCACGGGGCTGTCGAGCCGATCGGCGCGCGTGGCCATGACCTGCGTGGCGGCGTCCAGCGGCAGCGCCCATTGGCGATCGTCCATGCGATAGCTGTCGTAGGACAGCCCGATGCTATCCCGCGCAATCCGCGCCAGTTCGTCGGGCGCGAACACGGTGTCGAGCGCTTGCAGGCAATCGTGCGCCAAGGCCTCGCCCAGATGGGGGTGATCCAGCACCACCAGGTCATAGCGGGCGCAGAGTTCGGCGATGGGCGCCGATTCGAAGCCTTCGAGCGATTGCTTGTCCCAGCGCACAAGCGGCGTGTGCGCGGTGGCGGCGTGCAAGGCATTAAAGCCGCGCGGATGGTCCCAGGTAAGGCCGCGGTAGGGCAGGGCGGGCTCGCTCATTCCGAGACGCCACGCAGCACTGCGCCCGAGGCCGCATGTGCCGCGATCTCGTCGGCGCTGAAGCCAAAATCGCGCAGCACTTCGTCGGTGTGTTGGCCGGTGAGCGGTGCGCCGCGCACCACCTGGCTTGGCGTCTTGGAAAAGCGGATCGGAAAACCCGGTGTCTTGATCCGGCCTTCGGTCGGATGCTCATATTCGACGAAGGTGCCGTTGTGGGCGATCTGCGGATCTGCGACCAGATCGGCGTATCCATAGACGGGGCTGCACCAGATGCCGGCGGCATCCAGCTTGGCGAACCAGTCGGCCGTCGAGGCCTTGGCAAGCGTGTCGCGCACCAGCGCATAGATCTCGTCGCGCTTCTCCCAACCGTCGCGCTCGCTTGTGTATTCCGCCAGGCGCGGCTCTTCGGTTACGCGCGCCAGCACTTTCATGTCGGGCATGGCAAGCGCCAGATAGCCGTCGCTTGTCGCGAAGGTGCCATAGGGGGCGCGGATGTACACGTGGGCATGCGGCTCGGCACTGCGCACCTGCGGCTTGTGCCCCACGGTGTAGACCGAGAGCTCCTGCATCTGGATCGTGGTGATCGCATCCAGCATGTTGACCTCGACCTTCTGGCCTTCGCCGGTACGCTCGCGGTGCAGCAGCGCGGCCAGCACGCCTTCGAAGGCGCAATACGCGGTGACGGCGTCGACCACATACTGGCCAGCCGCGCGTGGCGCTTCGCCTGCACGGCCCGACGACAGCATGGCGCCCGACATCGCCTGCAACAGCAGGTCTTGGCCGGGTCGCGTGGCATAGGGGCCGTCTTCGCCGAAGCCCGACATCGATACATAGATCAGGCGCGGGTTCAGTGCCGACAGGGTCTCGTAGTCAACACCCAGACGGCCGGCGACTCCCGGACGGTAGTTCTGGATAAACACATCGGCCTGCGCCGCAAGCTTCTGGATGATCTCCTTGCCGCCGGCACTCTTCAGATCGATCGCTAGCGAGCGCTTGTTGCGGTTCAACGAGAGAAAGGAAACGTTGATCTTGTTGCCCGTGATGCCGCCGGCCGGCGCGTGCCGCTGCCATTCGCCGGTGGGCGGCTCGATCTTGATCACGTCGGCGCCCAGGTCGCCCAGGCGCTGCGCCGCGAAAGGCCCCGCCATGGCGATGGAGCAGTCCAGAACCTTGTAGCCAGAAAGAATACTCATGCTTCTACCCTTTGCGTGCGCCGATGCGCCTCAATGCATGACCCAGCCGCCGTCAACTGCCAGCGTCTGTCCGGAAATGAAACCCGCCTCGTCCGAGGCAAGGAAAATGATGGCCGCGGCGATGTCGCCTGCGTGCCCGCGGCGCTTTACCGACTGGCGTTCGAGCACCATGCGGTTGTAGCCCTCGGGATCGGGATGGATCTTCTCGGCGTCGGTGGGAAACGCGCCCGGCGAGATGGCGTTGACCGTGATGCCCCACTTGCCGAACTCGCGGGCGAATGCGCGCGTGGCGCCCACCATCGCGCCCTTGGATTGCACGTAGGGCAGCAGGTTTTCCCAGCCGCCGGACAGCGTGATCGACGAGATGTTGATCACGCGGCCCCATTGCTGCTCGCGCATGCCGGGCAGCGCGGCGCGGACGATCTGAATCGCCGCCTCCACGTTCACGCGGTGTACGCGCGCCAGCTCTGCGTCGCTGTATTCCTCGAACGGGCGCGACGGGTAGATTGCCGCATTGTTGATGACCACGTCGATCGGGCCCTGGGCGGTCAGCTGCTCAAGGTGCGACTGCAACGCGCTGGCGTCGGCAAGGTCGACCTGCAGGATGTGAAGCTGGTCGGAAAACCGCACCGGCACGGTGCTGCGCAAGCGATCGATATGCCCGGCGTGGTTGTCCAGCGCGACCACGCTTGCGCCCGCTTCCAGCAACGCAAGCGTGGTGTCCACACCGAAGCCGCCCGCGGCGCCCGTGTACAACACGCGACGGCCTTGCAATGAGAAGCGCGCGCTCATGTGCGCCCCGCGATGGGCGCGAAGCGCCCCGACAACGGCGGATAATCGGCTTCGGGCTGCACCGCGATGGCGCGGATGCGGGCTTCGCATGCCGTGATATCGGCGGGCGAGCCCAGCACGCTGAACGTGGTGTCGTAGCAGCGCTCTTCCCCATGCTCAAGCCAGATGAGTTCGTTGCGCTCACGCGCCGCGCCCTGGCCCAGCACGTGGTTGGTCGATGGCTCGATGCCCATCGCATACTGGCCCGATTGCAGGTTTTGCCATTGATACTGGCAAGGGAATTGATGCTTGAAGGTGCTGACCTGCATGCCCAGGCCCAGCTTATCGTTTACCAGGGCCACCGGGACGCTGCCGTCGGCGGCGGCGGCCATCTCGTGCTGCCACACCTGCTCGTGAAAGCCCAGCTGCGGCGCCGGCATGCGGCGGTAGCCCACGCCCTGCTTGCGGTAGGTTTGCTCGTGCGCGGCCCACACCACATCGCGGATCGGCGCCAGATAGCGCGAGTCGGCGTCCAGCACGGGATAGCCCAGGTTGATGTGATAGCAGAGCATATGCGGCGTGCGGTAGAAGCCGCGATTCACCACGCGATCCGACAGTTTGATGTCGTTGGTGCCCACCTCGATCTCGATGCGGCGGTGCAGCTCCAGGTGTTCGCCGAACACGGTGCCCTGGCTTACGATTCCCTCTGCCCACAGCACGCAGCGATCGCCGTCCCAGCGTTCTCCGTAGCCGGTCAGGCGCGCCGGAATGGTGCCCGCGCGGCCATGGATGGACTGCTTGGCGGTCTTGCGCGGGCCGTACACGTAGTTGTCGGCCGGTGCGTCGTACATGAACAGAATGTGGTCCAGGCCGCAGGTGATCATGAGGCCCGAGAACGAGCGCATCCAGCCCAGTCCGCCTTCACCTTCGTAGTCATGCAGGCCGGGATGGCGAAAGCCCGACGGCGACTGCCATCCCATGGCGAAGCCGCGGTATTCGCAATCGGCGATATCCATCGCGCGATCCACCAGCACCGTGAAACGCAGGCCCGTGCCGCTGCGGAACTCCAGCATCCGGATACCGCGCTCCAGCCCGTCGTCCAGCGTCATCAGGCGTACGCCGGCAAACTGCGCAAGCTGCCCGGTGCGCGCCTCCACGTCGCGGCGCGTCATCCAGGTTCCGTAAATGTCAGGCATGAATTCTCCCTGGCAAAGGCGCGGATGCGCGTTTGCCGGTGTCGGTGTTCAGAATCGTGTTCGCAGGCGCGCCGCGGGCCTTATGGATTGATGCCTCGCGGTGCGCCTCTATTGCGCCAGGCGGCCTACAGGCCGTTCGCGCGCAGCCGCTCGTCCAGGAAGGTCTTGGCGCGCGGCACGTCGTCTTCGGTCAAGTGCTCGATGATGATGGGAATGTTGGGGTGCTTCTTCGCCAGGCGCTGCAGGTAAAGGTCGTAGTTCAGCGCGCCCAGGCCCGGTGCCGGCAGCTCGATCTCGCCTACGCCACGGAAGGTATGGCTCTCGGCCGCGCCATCGTCACCAATGTCGCTGTGCTTTTCCGACTTGTCATCGCCCGAACGCTTAACGTCCTTGGCATGCGCGATGCAGATCTTGTCGGAGAGCGCATCGAACACCTGATTGAGCGTGCGGTCCATCTGGTCGATGTTGTGCGCTTCGAAGTAGTTCGTCGGATCCATCAAGAGGCCAAGGCCAGGGTGGTCCACCTCGGCGAACATGCGCAGCGTTTCCTCGACCGATCCCACCACGTTGTTCACGTAGGTCTCAAGCAGGAACACCGCGCCATGGTCGTAGGCATGTTGCGACAGCTCGGCGATCACCGTGCGGCACTGGTCCCAGCCTTCCTCGGTCTTGTTCCTGGGGTGATGCACCCAGTCGCTGTCGGTGGCGAACGTGCCGGTTTCCGAGATGACGTAAGGCGAACCCAGCTGGCGCGCGTGCGTGAGGATCTCTTTGAGATAGCCGTTGCGGCGTTGGCGCTCGGCGGGATCGGGATGAACGATATTGGTATAGGCCGAGATGCAGGACACCGGCAGGTTGTAGTGGCGGAAGGTGTCGCGGATCTGCGTGCATTTCTGCGCGGTCAGCTGGCCCGGGCCGAGCTCCATGTCCTTGAAATGCAGGTCCAGCTGCACGGTGTTGAAGCCGTGCGAGCGGATTACCTTGGCGGTGCGCTCCAGCTCATAGGGAAAGTAGCCCGAGAAGATTCCGGTCTGGATCATGATGGTTGTCTCCGTCTGTTTTTCTGTCTGGTTATTCAACAGCCGGCAGCCGTACTGTGCGGCCTTCGGCGATGGACGTATACGCGGCCTCGACCAGCGCCATCGTGCGTACGTTGTCGGTCACGCTCAACGCAGGCTCGGTACCGCTGGCCAGCGCGTACTGCAACTGCTCCATCACGCCGATGAAGGCATGCGGAAACCACATCGTGTCCCAGGTGGGAGTGACCCAACGCCCGTCGGTATGGCCCTGGGCCGCGCGCGAGGCGTAGCTCAGGGTCGACGGCTCGCCGGTGGGCCAGCCGATGGTGCCGCGCGCGACGCCCTCGGTGCCTTCCACCCGCCAGCGGATGTGCTGGTCGTCGGGGTATCCCTCGGCCCGCGGGCCCGACCACACATCTTCAAGCGACAGCGCCAGCAGGCCGTTGCCAAAGCGCAGCGTGGTGCTGACCAGTCCATCCTGATGCGCGAACTCGGTGCGCGGATCGGGGCGGGTGATGCTGGTGATCTCGGTGGGCTCGCCAAACAGATAACGCAGGGCATCAAGGTGATGCACGCTCATGTTCGAGAGCGTCAGCCGGTCATAGCCGCGCAAAAAGTCCTGCCAGTGCGGGATCGCGTGCATGTCGATCTGCGCGAACACCGGCATGCCCAGCACGCCCTGGTCCAGCAGCTGTTTGAGCGTGCGCATCGATTGGTCGTAGCGCATGTTCTGGTTTACCGACAGGATCTTGCCGGCGGCCCGCGCCTCGTCGCGCAGCGCCCGGGCTTCGTCCAGCGAGAGGGCAAGCGGCTTCTGTGCCAGCACGCCGCGCACGTGCGGGGCGCGCAAGGCGGCGCGTATCAGCGCGGGCTGCTGGTCGGGCGGATACGCGATGTCCACGATTTCGATCTGCGGATCGGCGATCAGGGCCAGGGGATCCTCATGCACCCGCGGGATGCCGTAGCGTTCGGCGACGGCGGCCGCTTTGCTGCGGGTACGCGACGCAATCGCCGCCACCGTGAAGCCGGCCTGCTGGTAGGCCGCCAGGTGGCACTCGGCCATGATCATGCCGGCGCCGATGCAGCCGATGCGAAAACGCCGTTCCCGAACGGGCGGGTCGGGCACCAGGGTAGGGTGCGACATGTGCTCCTCCTGCCGGCTGGGTATGCACTGTCGACTGCCTGGCATCCTGCCGTGCGGTGTTTGATGTTATTGAGCCGCGATAATCACATCAAAACAATCAGGGGTAAAGGTGGATGGTGCTTCCAGGGCAGAAACGTTACTTTTTTGATCCTGAATGATTGCAAATGATGGGTTATGATGGCCTGGCTGCCATCGTCCTGATGGTGTCTTGAGAGCCTTGTCCCGCATGCGCCCCACCATTTCTCTCATTGCCCGTGAAGCCGGCATGTCCACCGCCACCGTGGACCGGGTGCTGAACGACCGCGACGGCGTGCGCGGCAAGACACGCGACCGCGTGCTGGCCATCGCCAATCGCCTTGGCTACTTCGTCCAGGACGCCGATGCCGCAAGCCGCGACGTGCGGGTCGACTTCGTTTTGCCCGCCGGCACCAATAGCTTCATGACTGCGTTGGGCCAGCACCTGCTTGAAGAAGCCGCCACCCGCCCCGATGTGCGGGCACGCCTGCATCTGATCGAGGGATTCGACGCCAATAAGCTCGCGCAAAAGCTCTACGAGCTGCGCGAGCAGACGCAGGCCGTTGGTCTGGTCGGGCTGGACCATCCACAAGTGCGCGACGCCATCATGGCGCTGCGCGACAGCGGCGTGCATGTGAGCACCCTGGTGTCGGACATTCCGATCTCGGCGCGCCTGGGTTACGTAGGTATCGACAATCGTGCCGCGGGCCGCCTGGCCGCGCTGTTGCTGGGCCGGTTTCTGCCACAGCACACGGAGCGGAAGGTCGCGGTGTTCGTGGGATCACTGGCGTATCGCGGCCACGAAGAGCGCGAGATGGGCTTTCGCTCGCTGCTGAGCGAAGAGTTTCCGCACCTGCGCATCGCGCACATTCTGGAAATCGGCGACGACCGCGACCGCGCCTTTGCCGTCACGCAGGATCTGCTGCGCAAAGAGCCGCCGCACGCGATTTACAACATCGGCGCCGGTAATCAAGGCATCGCGAGGGCGCTGAAAGAGGCGCGGCCGGCTGAGGCGTGGGCAAACGAGACCCGGTCAAACAAGGCCGCCTCCGCCCATCGCATTGTCTTCGTGGGCCACGACCTCACCGAAGCCACGCGCCGTCTGTTGCTCGATCGCACCATGGACGCCGTGATCGACCAGAACCCGCGCGTCGAGGCGCGCGAGATCGTCAAGCTGCTGGTGGCGGCCGTGAAGGGCGCGCCCGAACCCAGCTACCTGCCGCGGCTTCAGGTCATCTTTCGGGAAAACATTCCGGAGCCGTGATGGCTTGGCGGGCGTGGCAGGAACCGCTGTCCCGCTACTATGCTGGGCTCGCTGGCCGCCACGCCGCTGCGCCGGGCCATGGCGCATCACGGTTGGTCTTGGGCGGAATCCGAACAGATGACCTTGCAGGCAGTACTGACCCGCGCCACGTTGTTCACCGTGCGTCCGCAGGAATATCTGCAGAATCCGGCAGCGTGCGGACGTTCAAATCGCGCAGGATGCTACCCAAAGGCGAAACTGCGAGAGCTCGGGCGATGGCTGCCTATAGTCCTCTGGCGGCAGGACGAAGTAATAGGTCTGCGCGTCCAGATCCACGCTTAGATCGAACGGTGCGACCAGACGCCCTTCGTCCAGTTCTTTCTGCACGAGGGTCTTTTGCGCGATGGCAACGCCAAACCCCTCCAGCGCGGCTTCATAGGCCAATGCCGACGATTCGTAGCGCAGGCCGCGCGAGACATCGATCTCTGCCAGGCCGGCCGCCCGTAGCCAGATCTCCCAATAGTCGGGGCGTGCCAGCGTATGCAGCAGGATTTCGCGCTTCAGATCGGCGGGCTTACGCAGGCGAGCGCCCTTGTCGGGGATACATACCGGAAGCAACTCATTGACCATCAGCTTGTAGCTGAGCAGGCCGCGCCAGTGGCCGTCTCCCATGCAGATGCCGGCATCCACTTCCTCGCGCTCGAAGTCCGGTGGATCTACTGACGTATGGAGCTTGACATCGATGTCGGGATATTGGCGATGGAACCCCGAGAGGCGCGGCAGTAACCAGCGCATGGCGACGCTATGCGGCGCCTTGATGACGAACTGGCGTCGGCGCGAGCGCTCGCCCAGCGCCGACGTCGCGCGTTGCAACCCGCCAAAACAGCGCGCGATATCTGCGTGATACGCCGCGCCAATCGGCGTGAGCACGATGCGGCGGTGCTGGCGAAAGAACAAACGCAGCCCCAGGTGTTCTTCAAGCAGGCGGATTTGGCGGCTTACGGCGGCGGGCGTCACGCTGAGTTCCGTCGCCGCGCCAGTGATGCTGCCCAGGCGGCCCACGACCTCAAAACAGCGCAGCGCGTTCAGCGGGGGCAGGGCAGTCATTTCGGAGTTTCGATTAACAATAAGTTAAGTGTGCCATAGATAAAGTCGTTTGAACCATGGCCTGCGAAAGCCCAAGATGGCACGGCCGCTTGTCTTCGCGGCCAAGAGCAACCACAAGGGGAAATCCATGTCCAAAACGCTGGTTCGATTGATCGGAATCGCGGCCTTTTGCGCCGCCGCGGTGTTGGGCTGGCCTGCTTCGGCCGCCGACTATCCGCAGCGCCCCGTCAGCATCGTGGTGCCGACCACGCCAGGAGGCACTGCCGACATCCTGGCTCGACTGATCGGTCCCAGGCTCGCGCAACGCTGGGGCCAGGCCGTCGTGGTCGAAAACAAGCCCGGCGCGGGCACGCTCATCGGCTCCGACTATGTGGTCCGAGCGAAACCGGACGGCTACACCTTGATGCTGACTTTCAATGAACTGGCCACGCTGCCTGCCTTGAATCCCAACGCCAAGCTGGATGTCGAGAATGGGTTGGCCCGGATCGGCAAGATCGGCAGCCTGCCGGTGCTGATCCTGACCCGCCCTGGCATCGACGATTCCGATCTGCGCACGCTGATCGAACGTTTTCGCGCCAGTCCGGGCCGATACACCTATGCCTCCAATGGCGCAGGATCTTCGCTGCAGCTGTTCTCCGAGATATTCAAGCGCGAGGCCGGCGTAGACGTAATGCACGTGCCTTATCGGGGCGCGCTTGAGGCTTCGATGGCAGCCATCGGCGGCGAAGTCGATCTGTTGGTGCAATTCGCCTCGGGCAACGTCATCAACCATGTGAAGGGCGGCAAGCTCAGGGCCTATGCCGTGGCGTCTGCGCAGAGGCTGGATGCCCTGCCCGACGTCCCCGCCGCCGCCGAGGCCGGTCTGCCCGACCTTCGCTTGGAGGCCTGGTACGGCTTGTTCGCGCCCGCCGGCCTGCCGGACGATCTCAAGCAAAAAATCAACCGTGACTTGAACGACGTCCTGGCCGAACCGGGCATTCAGGAACGTTTGAAGGGCGTCAATCTGCTGGTGCAACCCAGTTCGCCTTCACAATTTGATGCGTTCTTCCGCGCTGAATACGCTCGATGGGGCGCATTGATCCGTACGCTCGGCATCAAGAGCAGTGAATAAGCCTATCCGGAGACACAACGTGACCTACGATCCCAACACCCATGCCGCGCTGACCTTTCATGATTCCCGCGCCAACTTTGTTGATCGCCGCGACAGTCCGCGGGAATATCTCGAACGCTGCCTGAACGTGATTGCCGAGCGCGAAGGCCAGCTCAAGGGCTGGGTGGTAATGAACCCGGCAGGCGCGCGCGCCGCGGCCGACGCCAGCGCCCGGCGGTACCGCGACGGCCGTCCGCTCTCGGCTATCGACGGCATGCCTGTTGGCATCAAGGATCTGATTGAAACTCGCGACATGCCCACGCAGATGGGCTGCGCTGCCTTTGACGGCAACTTTCCGAAGAATGACAGCGCCGTTGTGCGTGCGCTACGCGATGCGGGCGCGATCATCCTGGGAAAGACCGTCACCACAGCGCTGGGCTTTCTCGATCCCGGTCCAACCACCAACGCGTTCGACCCGTTGCGCACGCCGGGCGGTTCGTCGAGCGGCTCGGCCGCAGTTGTGGGCGCCAACATGGTGCCCATGGCCATCGGCTCGCAACTCGTGGGTTCCGTCCTGCGACCAGCCAGCTTCAATGGCAATTGGGCATTGAAGCCGACGTTCGGAGCGCTCAATCGGGGCGAGCGACTCGGGCTGAGCCAGGCCCACCTCGGCGTCCATGCCAACTCCGTCGAGGATATGTGGACAGCGGCCGCGGAAATTGCGCAGCGCTCGGGTGGGGATCCTGGCCACCCCGGCCTATACGGGCCGCTGCACCCTCCCGCCGCGCAGAAGCCCGGATGCTTGGTCGCGTTGGAAACCGAGGGTTGGGAGCGTGCGGAACCGGAAGCCCGCCAAGCATTCGAGGCCTGCCTGCAGACGCTGTCCGCGCAAGGCGTGACCATCATTCGGCGAGGCGACTCGGCGCTGGTCGAGGCGCTGGAGCGCGCTATCTCGCAAGCGGCGCCGCTATCGCTCAAACTCATCGCCTGGGAGCAACGCTGGTCGTTGGCCAACCTTGTTGAAAACCATCCCAATACGCTGGGTCCCAGCTTGGTGCGACAACTCGAAAGCGGCCGCGGCATGAGCTTGGCGGAGTACCGCGAATGCTTGCTGCTGCGGGAGCACGCTCGCCAGTGCCTGGCGGCTCTGGCCACACAATGCGACGCGTTGTTAAGCCTGAACGCCTGCGGGGCGGCGCCCTTGGCGGCAGACATCCGGGACAGCAAGTATCCGACTGGCGACGTCTCGTTTGCCTGCGCCTCATCGCTGCTCGGCGCGCCTGCGATCAACGTACCTGCCATGGCGGTGGATAGCCTACCGCTCGGACTACAAGTGCTGGGAATGCCGCATGGGGATGCCAAGATCACCGCCATCGCGACTTGGCTATTTCGGTCCTTGCAACATCGTTTGTGATCTGCCGTCTGCCGGCAGAGCGGCGCGTGCAAGGCGAATCGGAGGAAGCGGCCGAATTTAGAACTCGGCCTGCTTTACTCTGCGCGACTGCCCCTGCGGTCTGCGGCAGCCCTGGCAGCGAAATTGAGCGAAGCCCGGTCGAGCCGTATGTTCACAGACGCGACAATTGAGGATGTGAGGGCGCTGAGCCTTTACCTACAAACCCTTCCTTGATGCCTGCTTTCGACCCGAAGCGGTATTTCGCATCTCTCCATGGCGATTTCTACGTTGATCAGCGAAGAAATCGCTGGATCACAGCCATTGCAGCGCGGCGCCATGTGGGTTTGTCCAGGCCCAATACATGGCCATCAGTGCATAACAGGAACATACCGGACGGCTGCTGCACGTCTGCACGCAATGGCACAAATAGCCATAAAGGTGGGCGTTATTTCGTGCATTAATGCGGTTCAGGGATTCGTAGAATTGACTGATGGATCAGGCTGGCTCAACAGTCGGGCTGCTTTTTCAGTGATTGGAAATATTTAATAGAGGGAGGTTCGTTTTATGGACATTGCCAAAGGAATACCTTTAACGGTAAAGTCGCGCAGCATTGCGGACCTGAATCTTCCGCTGGTCAAACCGACCGCTAACTTTGCTCATAATTTAGAGGCGTCGGCTGAAGCGCTGCGCAAAGCGGAAGCAGTAGAACGAGGCATAGTTCGCATTGAAGCCGATAACTCGCCCCAAAATGCAGTTAAGGCTGTTATGAAGGGCGATCAGCGTGTTGCGACAATTTATAAGTCTGGCGTCATAGAGATTACCGATCAATACGCCGAACAACTGAAAGGTCTGGATCTTCCGAGTGATGCCTCTAGCAATTTGGGATCGATTCGTGCCGCAATAGTAGCGAAAGCTGTGGGCGGGGAGATTTTGGATTTAAAAGCACCTTCCTCCATCGCTTCGCAATCTCGGTTTTCAATAACGGCATAGATTAGAAACGACTGCTGCAGTCGCGCCAGCAGTAAATATTCCATCGGCTGCTTCTTTTTAGCTGCGTTCTGTGCGGGAGCCATGCGCGTCGTTCCGGGATCCTGAGTCCGGAGGCGCTTCATTTCCCGCAGGACCTCGGAGTGGTCTTCTACGCGGCTTAAGACGCGATTGGAGTCTTCTTGAGGCGGCCAGCAAGGGCCAACTCGAGACTTGAGGCATGCAAGCTGAACAGCTGCTTCTGGCCGGACGCGGACGTCGGCGACGGGCCGCGTCCGACCCACTACGTTCAATCAAGCCTGTGCCAACCGGACGTTCATCAGTACGGCGCCCATGTCGTTACCACTAGCCTTCGATATCAGTGGGGGGCGTGGCAATTTCAGTCAGGCGTTGCCCGTCGCTGCCATCCTCCACTCGCCAGCCTTGGGTGTTTAACATCGTTCGTATCTCATCGGCTTTTTCCCAGTTCTTTGCCTCTCGGGCTTGAGCGCGTTCACCGAGCAGCGCCCGGACGCTTTCCGGAATGTCAGGCGCAACCGGTTTCCAATCGCGTAACCCGAGGCCCAGTACAAAATCAAAGCTGTCCACCGTCGCTTTCAAGGTCGCAGGCGGGAGCTCGCTCTTGACGAGTTCCCATAGCACGGCCAATGCCCTCGGCAGATTCAGGTCATCATTCAATTCGGCGTTGAAGCGCGCGGCGAAATCCGGATCGATGCGGCCACCGTCCGACCAACCGGAATAGAGATGCCGCAGCCGGTTCAGGGCTGTCTGCGCTGCACAAAGAGATGCCCAACTGAAATGCAGCTGGCTCCGGTAATGAGCTGTCATGCACAGGTAACGGTAGGCAAGCGGATCGATGTTCCGACTGCGCAAGGTCTGCAAGCGAACAAAATCCCCACTCGACTTCGACATCTTGCTGTCGGCATTGAGTGTTAGAAAATGTCCGTGTATCCAGAAGTTCGCAAGACGAGTGCCGTGGGCCGCTTGTGTCTGCGCTATTTCGTTGCTGTGATGCACGGCGATATGGTCTTCTCCGCCGCAGTGGATGTCGAACCAGATGCCTAGGTATTTCGCCGACATCGCCGAGCACTCAATATGCCAGCCCGGAAATCCCCGTCCCCATGGGCTATCCCATTCCATCTGCCGTGCTACGCCCTTCGGACTGAACTTCCATAGCGCAAAATCCGTGATGTTCTGCTTTGCGCCAAGTGCTACGCGCTTGCCCGCCTGCAGGCCGGCACGGTCTAGCCGGGCCAGATAGCCGTAGTCATCCTGTTTGCTTGTGTCGAAATAGAGACCGTCGTCGGTCCTGTACACGTAGCCGGACCGATCCAGCTCGCCGATAAACGCGATCTGTTCGGCGATGTGATCGGTCGCGCGGCACCATACCGTCGGCTCCAGCAAGTTGAGGGCATGCCAATCCGCGACGAAGGCCTCGGTGTAGCGCTGAGCGATAGCGTATGCGGACTCTCCGGTCCGTCTGCTACCTTTTTCCATCTTGTCTTCGCCTTCGTCGGCATCTGAAGTCAGATGACCGACGTCGGTGATATTGACGACGTGACGGACTTCGTAGCCATTGCGTATGAGTACGCGGCGCAGAATGTCTTCAAACACATACGTTCTTAGATTGCCAATATGCGCATGGTCGTAGACAGTGGGACCGCAGCAATACATGCCCACGTGGCCAGGGTGGATTGGTGTGAACGAGCGTATGGTGCGCGACCAGGTGTCATACAACGCAAGTGGCATCTACTGTCTCCGTATCGAAGGGCGCAGGCAAAAACAAAAAAGCCGCCGGTTTTGCAACGGGCGGCCAGAGGCGATTGATTCAACGTGTAGCTAAGCGCTAGACGCAGTTCCCCTCGGCACGTTCTGACAACATGCACGGACCAGCGAAAAGAGGGACTTGGAGCGAATAGCCATGTCCGCAAGACTAGCGGTTTTCGGCTGTGCAGGTCAATACTGGCGAATGACCTGACCGGTTTTCGCGATGTCTTCCGAATGACCGTCAATGGCCGAAAGCGGTTGTCGAAGACTGGCAGTTTTCGACCCGAAGCTGCCCTTCGCGTTTGCGGGGAACGGACGTTTCCTTGCTGTCTGTGTTGCTGCGCCATCTCCGTTTCTCCGTCCGCTACGCAGAAATGGGAATCTCAGAACTTAGGCAAGGGTCGCTGCTTTTCCCACCGAATCGCTATGGCGAATGCTTGATGTCTGAGACGCTGAGAAAACGCACGCTGGCGAGATACCTCCAGGAGCAGAGCGGCTATCTCCTCGTCAATGGAAAGTCCTTCGTCAAGCCAGGTCAGTGCCCGCTGAGGCCAATATTCAGTTGGCCACCTAAGACCTGCGATCACAATTTCTCGGGCGTGAGGGCCGTCAAGGGGTAACTGGTCCATAGGCTGCTCGAGATGGATCACTAGCTCGGATGGATTCATCGGTAGGTCGGTAGGTGTCAATTTCTCGAAAGGGGACAAAATCAGATTGTTGGAGGCTGACACCAGCATCAGGTTGACGGGGGGGCCGCCTCAGGCCGTCGTAATCAAGGACGTGACGCATCTCATCAGTAAGACTCTCGTCACCCGCAACCTTCTAGAAGCGGTGTTTGCCTAATACCGGCTCAAGATACCTGATCAACTCCTTTCCCGCATTGTGGTTTCCGGCTTTCAACCAATGTCGAAGCAACGCCCGTTGCGACGCGCTCAGGCGCTTTCTTTTCAGGCTGAATGAAGCAGCACGAGATGGGCCGGACGGTTTGCGAGCCCATGCCCGTCTTTGCGCAACCTCAGTTTGCCGTGCGCAGGCGCTCCAGCCGGAACGAGAAGCGGGTGCCGCAAGGCGTCAGCGGCTGCGCGTCCAGCGTGCCGCCATGTGCTTCGATGATTGATCGGCAAATCGCCAGGCCCATGCCCATGCCCTGCGCCTTCGTGGTGAAGAAGGGGTCGAAGATGCGCCCCAGATCGTCTGCCGCGATGCCAGGGCCGCGGTCTTCGACGCTGACCTCGACCATGTCCCCCTCCAAGCGCGAGGACACAATCAACTGGCGCTGCGCCTGCGGCGTGGCATGCATCGCGTCGATGGCATTGGTGACAAGGTTAAGCACTACTTGCTGTAGCTGCGTGCGGTCGGCCTCGACCAGCGCGGCGTCGGAATCCAGCCGCGTCAGCAGGCGCACATGCTGCGCGTCCATTTCCATTTGCGTCAGCGTCAGCACGTCGCCCAGGGTGTCATCCACGCGCACTGGCGCCAGGGCGGCGGGCGCCTGCTTGGCCAGCGAGCGCAGGGCGCGGATGATTTCCGCCGCGCGCAAGCCATTGTTCTTGATGTGGTTCAAACTTTCGCGTGCTTCGTTGATGTCAGGCACCGGCCGGTTCAGCCAACGCAGGCTGGCCCCCACCGACGTCACAATCGCCGTCAGCGGTTGATTGACCTCATGCGCGATCGAGGCGGCCAGCCCGCCCATCACCGTCAGGTGCGACGTGCGCGCCAGGTCGCTGCGCGCCATTCGCAGATTCATTTCCGCCTGCGCGCGCCGATGGTTCTCGTCAACCAGTTGCGCGTATAGCCCCGCCATTTCCAACGAGATTGCCGCGTGCGGCGCCAGCAGCTCCAGCGCTGCCGTGCGGCCGGCATCGAACACATTCGGCCCGCCGTTGTTTTCCAGATAAAGCACGCCCAGCAGCATGCCACCCCGAATCAGCGGCAGGCACAGCACCGAGCGCAGCGGCCGGGTTGCGGCCATCGCCGCGTGGATCGATGGCGCGTCCACCACTGCATCGGCCAGCACCAGCGTCTGGTGCGAGCGCAACACGCTGTTCAGCACCGTCAGCGGCAGCGCGTCAGCCGTAGGCGCCGCGCTTCCCAGCGTGACCGCGCAGGTATCGCCCATGCGGCGCGCGGACGCTTCGATCAACGGCGCCCCGCCTCGCACCAGCAACAACAGGCCATACTGGGCGTCTGCGTATTCCATCATGTTGGTCATCAGCGTTTCGACCAGGCGGTCCAGCACCACCTCGCTTGAAATCAGCTGCGACGCGCGCACCCCGATGGTCCAGTCCGCCGCGCCGGTCGCGCCGTCGCGTTCGGCGGGTTCCGGGGGGTCGGCGTGCAGCGCCAACAATGCGGAGTGCGTCGCAAGCACCTGTTCGGCTTTCTTCACCGCGCCCCAGCGGCGATAGCTGGCATGCGCCAGCCTCACGTGCTGACGGGCGGCGGACAGCAGGCCATTGGCCTGGCACAGGCCCGCCGCCATTTCGTGTGCCAGTGCTTGTTCGTGAACAAAGCCCGCCGCGCCGGCGCCGTCGCAAGACGCCTCAAGACTTTGCAGCGCCACCAGTGGCTGTTTCCGCAGGCGGGCCAGTTCCGCGTCGATCAGTTGCAGCTTGCTGCGAAAGGTGGCTGGGTTCAGTCGGCTCCATTTCACAAAGCGGGCGCGGTGGGGCAGCAGTGCCGCGATGGTGGCGTCGGGGTCGGCCGCCGCACCTGGAGCGCGCGCCGTTGCCAGCGCCAGGTACAGGTGGCAATCCGCCGTATTGATGTGGCTGATCACGGACGACTTCAGCGCGGCGGCGCGCGACAGGCTGTCGACCGCCGCCGCGTAGTCGTGGAAATAAAAGGACGCCATGCCGTCGTACAGCCAGATCCAGAATCGGGTGGATTCCGAATGGGTTCGACGCGCCTGTTCCGACGCAGGCTCGTCGCCCACATACAAGGGCGTGCCCAGCAGCCGGCGGGTGAACCCGTGCTGCGCCTTGAGCAGCAGTTCAATGTCTACGTACTGGATCAGGCGAGTCAGCGCCAGGCCGCGTTCGATTTCCTCTTCGACCAGGCGCAGCTGCTCGCCCATGAAAAGCAGGTCGGACACGATGTGGTTGCTGGCGTAGCACGCCATGCCCAGGTCGCCCGACGCGCGGCCCAGCGACACGGCGGTGTGGGCATGGCCCAACGCCACGCTCAGGGGTTGCGTCCAGGGGCAGACCTGGTCCACCGCGACCAGCGTGGCGATGCGTTCGGCCTCGAAACCGTGGTGCTCGGCCAGCGCCATGCCCGCCAGTCCGTATGACAAGCCGTCTTCATAGTCTTCGTATTGCGCCGCGATGAACACGCCGTACCACGACAGGCCATAGGCCGATTCCGGCGTGGCGCCGTGATCCAGCGTCAGTTCGACCATCTTGGCCAGATGGGTGAAGCGGATGCCGTCATCAACGAAGAACGACGAGATCAGCGTGGACAGCAGGCCCATCACGGTCTGCACGCGGCGGTCCCGCGTGACCGGCGTGTGGCCCAGCGAGGCGATGGGGCGGCCGGCCAGCTTGCGCTGGACGATGTCATACGCGTCGCGCTGTGCGTCGGTGGACGGCGCGCGTGTCAGGGGAACGTCCAGTAGCGACAGGCCGGCCAACGCGGCGCCGATCGCGCCTTCGTAGTCGGACCGCAGCGTTTGCAGTGTGGCCTTCAGGCGGTGCACCGCGGCCTTGTCGACAGGGGGCAGGTCGCGCGCCAGCAGGGCGCCGATCTCTCGCGCCGCGGTGGCGAAATCGGCTTGCGCCAACAGGCATTCGCAACGCAGCAGGCTGACGTCATAGGCCAATGTGTACTGTGTCGTCCACCAGTTCCGCTGCATCAACTGGCAGGCCGCACCCACGTAGTGGGCCGCTTGCTGCACCGCCGCCGCTTCCTTGGCGCGCCGACCGGCAAGTGTTAGTACACGCACGAATACCGTGCGCTGCACCAGGCTCAGCGCAACGCCGTCGGCGCGTTCGATCTGGTTGGCGATCTCGAAGGCGTAGTCGCCAAGCTGCGCGGCCCACAATTCCGCCATCAGCGTGGCGATGCGCGCATGGGCTTGCGGGCGCTGTGCGGGCGTCGTCATGGCGTAGGCGGATTCCAGCACGCGATCGTGCGCGAACACGTAGACGCCGCACTCGTGGCGCAACAGGCCCGCATCAACCAGCGGTTGCAACTGGGTCGCCACGGTGGCCACGGGCAGGTCCGCAATGCGGGCCAGCAGCGTGTCCGCGCTGCGCAAACCCACGCAGGCCATCTGTCCCAACAAGCACCGTCCGGCCTCGGAAAAGCGCTCTAGCCGTGTCACCATCAACTGGACGACGCTGGCCGAGTAGCGCGGATCCATGACGTCGGCAGTGTTCCATTGCCAGTTTCCCGATGCCGCGTCGAACGACAGGACGCCGTCATCCATCAAGGTCAGCAGCAACTGCCGGGCAAAGAAAGGGTTGCCGGCCGTGACCCGATGCAGCGCCTGGCCCAGCTCGCTGACCGCATTGACCCGGTCGTTCAGGACAGCGGCGGTCAGGTCGCAGACGTCTTGCGCGGACAGCGGCGCCACCGCAATTCGAGTGACCTGGACCGGGTTCCAGCGGTCGGCATGAACCAGCCAGTCAAAGGCCTGGCTTGCTGCCTGGTGGTCCTGGTCGCGATAGGCGCCTAGCAGTAGCACGTGCGAGGGGGGATTGACGGTGTATGCCTTCAACCAGGCCAGCGTATCGGCGTCCGCCCATTGCAGATCGTCGATGAACAACACCAGCGGGAAGCCCGCCTGAGCAAAGGTGGAAAACGTGTTCAGCAGGGCGATGTGCACGCGCTGCTGCGCCTGCTTGGCAGGCACGCGCGACAAGGGCGCGGTGCGCCCGATCAAATGTTCGATTTCGGGGAAGATCTCGGCCACGGCCCGGCCTTGGCCGGCCAGAAGCTCCACCAACCGCGCCCGCAGCGGTGCCAGTACCTCCTCATCGCGGCCCAGCGCGGCCATGGTCAGCGTGCGCAACGCATCGGTTATGGGCGCGTAGGGAATGTCGCGCAGTTGCTGATCGCTTTTGCCACCGGCAAAGCTCGCGCCGGCTTGTTCGGCGCGCTGCGCCAGGCGGTCCACCAAGGTTGACTTGCCGGAGCCCGCGGGGCCGGCAAGCAACACGAGTTCCGCGTTGCCCTGTACCGTCACACGGGCCAGGGCGTCGTCCAGCGTGCGCAGTTCCGCGCCGCGTCCGACAAAGGAGGTGACGGTAAGGGTGGCGCTGTGGTCGGGGACGGGCATGTCAGGCGGCCGTCGAATCCGGGTGGATGGCGCGGTCGATGCAGCGCAGGATTTCGGCGTCTTCGAACGGTTTGCAAAGAAAGCAGAACGCGCCAAGCTGCCTGGCCTGTTCACGATACCGTTCTTCGGGAAACGCCGTCATCAGGATGACCGGCACGGACAAGCCGCGTTCGCGCAGGGCCGCGCACATTGCCAGGCCGGTCATGCCGGGCATCTGAATATCGGTGACCACGCATGACAGCCGCGACAGGTCATCGGCATTCAACAGGCCGGCCGCGCCGTCGTACAGCACCACGTTCAGGTCCAGGGAGCGCAACAAGCTGCCGAGCGCCTTACGCACTGAAGCGTCGTCGTCGACGACCGCGATGAGGGGAGCGGCTTTCACTGTGCATTCCTGTATCAAGGCGACTGCCGGTGGAGTGGCCGCGTCGCAAGTCCCCAAGCATACCCGCAGACCGGGGCCTGGAAAAAGCCATACAAAGGTATAATTTTTTCCCTTTTTAGCCGCCTTTTTCGTTATGCCCGGTCAATCCAATGCCCCGGATCGCGCTTGTCCAGCCACCGAGGCCATGGTCTGGGTGGTGGACGATGACACCTCGGTTCGTGAGGCACTGAGCAACCTGCTGCGGTCCGAGGGGATGGCGGCGCGCACCTTCGGATCTGCCGAGGAAATGCTGGCCGGTGGACTGCCCACAGTGCCCACCTGCATCATCCTGGACGTGCAGCTGCGCGGCCTGAGCGGGTTGGACTTGCAGGCGCGGCTGGCGCCGGGCGATGCTCCGTTTTCCATCGTCTTCATTTCCGGCCACGCCGACGTACGCATGACGGCAACCGCCATGAAGGCCGGCGCGCTGGACTTCCTTGCCAAGCCATTTACCGAGGAAGAACTGCTGGGCGCGGTGCACGCCGCGCTGGACAAGGCCCGGGCACGCCATCAGTTTGCCCGCAACGCGCAGGCGCTGCGTGAGCGCTACGCCACCTTGTCGCCGCGTGAACAGCAAGTGATGCGACTGGCGGCGGCAGGCCTGCTGAACAAGCAGATCGCGGCCACGGCCGATATTAGCGAAGCCACGGTAAAAATTCATCGCGCCAACGCCATGCGCAAAATGCAGGCACGCACGTTCGCCGAATTGGTGTTACTGGCGCAATCCATGGGGCTTATCGAGCAAGGTGGTTAGCCACGGGCGGTCAGCCACGGGCGTCGATCTGCCCGGCCATCGTCACCAGTTGGGCAAAGCTGCGCGCCTGCATCTTGCGCATGGCGTTGCCCCGGTGGATCTTCACGGTGATATCGCTGATGCCCAAGCGGTCGGCAATCTGTTTGTTCATCAGGCCCGCCGTGGCGTGTTCCATTACCTGCCGCTCGCGCTGGCTCAGGCTTTGATAGCGCTGGACCAAGCCTTGCATGGCTTGTTCGTTGGCGCGGCGCTCGCCGTCGCGTTGCAAGGCCAGTCGCGTGCAATCCAGCAGATCCTGTTCGTTGAATGGCTTGGTCAGGACGTCCAGCGCGCCGGCCTTCATGGCCCGCACCGTCATGGGAATATCGCCGTGTCCCGTCATGATGATGACGGGCAACGCGTCGCCGTCGCTCTGCAGCAATTGTTGAAGGTCCAGGCCGTTGCCATCGCGCAGCCGGACATCCAGCAGCAGGCATGCCGGGCGGTCGTCCCTGTCGTTTTCCCGGAATGCCTGCACGCTGTGAAAGGCCTTGGCGGCCAAGCCTACTGATGCGAACAGCGCGACGAGCGACTGCGTGATCGCAGGCTCGTCATCGACGATGTAGACCACGGGGTCCACGGGTTTGGGTACGCCGGGGGCTGCGCATGGCTTCACGATGAACTCCTGGGTGGGGCGGCCGGGCATATGGTTGCAACGGGCGGGCTCGCTCGGGGCAACTTGCGTGTGTCCAGGATTCTGGCACGCCCGCGCGCCGGGGGCGTACTCACTACCACCAAAGTCGTAGTCGCCGGGCGGTGGCTAGAAGTAGTGGCGCAAGCCAATGGCCAGCGTCTGCGGGCTGGCGCCCTGGGTGACGCCCAGGCTGTTGATGGCAAAGTCATAGTCGGCGTGCGCGCGGTTGCGGATTCGCGAGTAATAGCCGTATAGCGCCGTGCGCGGCGACAGGGGATAGTCGTATCCGACCGTCCATTGCACCGCGCCGGTGTCCGATCCACTGCGTACAAAGCCCACAGTCTGCGACGATGGTCCGCGGCCGTTACCCGCCACACCCAGCGCCGCGCGCAAACTGCCCCGGCCCAGCGCCTGCACGACTGACACGTAATAGCCGTCGCGCGTCAACGATCCGCTGGCCGTCTGGTAGCGCAGCCGTTCGGCTACCAGCCCGATCCGGGTCGTCGAAAATTGATAAGACAGCCCCATCTTGAAAGCGTCGTCGTGCGTGTTCGCCGCCTGGTAGTTGCGGTGCACTTCATAACCCACCGCCACGTTCAATCCGCCCAGGTCATAACTGCCCGACCATGAGAAAAGCTGCGGATTACGTGGGGTCCTCATCTTTTCCTGCGGCAGCCCCCACGCGAAGCCACCGGTCAGCCCGCGCCACGACGGCGTGCGGTATTGCAGGGAATTGTTCTGTCTGCGGTCAAACGAACTTGTGTTTTCGACATTGCCGCTACTGGCCGCCGACCCGTTGCCCAGTAAGGCCATATAGCCTGCCGTGGTCGGATAGTAGGGGTCGTAGGCCAGGGTGGCTTCGGTATAGGGCGTATGCCAGTTGCCCAGGAACAGGGTCCCGTAGGGGCCGACAACGCCGACGCGGGTGTTGCGGCTGGCAATCTGCCCCTGACCGGTGTTCAGGGCGATGCCGCTTTCAATCTGAAAGATCGCGCGGGTGCCGTCGCCCAGCCATTCCGAACCTCGCAGCCCGAATACCGAGCGGTTGTTGGTCATCCGCGCCGCGCTGCTGGCGTCGGACGCGCCGCTGATCCAACTGCTTTCCAGCGCGGTGTTCAACCTGCCGTAGAGCGTCACCGACGGTTGGGCGCAGACCGGCGCCGCCGCCACCAGGCATGCGGCTAGCGGTGTTGCATAGCATTTCACTAGAGACTTCCGGTAAAGAAAGAAAGGCAGGGCGCCGGGCTGGTTTGCCCGGCGCCCCTTGATGGGCGCTGCGGAATGGGCGGGTCAAAAGGGGAGCCCGCTTTGGGCCGTGGTTCAGCCCTTGATGAAGGCCAGCAGGTCGGCGTTGACCTGTTCGGCATCAAGCACGCACATCCCGTGAGAGGCGCCCGGGTAAACCTTCAGCGTGGCGTTCTTGAGCAGCTTCACCGCCTTCTCGGCCGACTTCGCAATCGGCACCATCTGGTCGTCCGAGCCATGCAGAATCAGCGTCGGCACATCGATCTTTTTCAGATCTTCCGTGAAGTCGACCTCGGAAAACTGCTTGATGCACGCGTACTGGCCGCGGATGCCGCCCGCCATGCCTTGCACCCAGAATGCCTCGATGGTTCCTTGATCAACCTTGGCGCCGGGCCGGTTGAAGCCAAAGAATGGCAGGGTCAAGTCCTTGTAAAACTGCGACCGGTTCTGCATGACGCCCTGGCGGATGCCGTCAAAGACTTCCATCGGCAAACCGTCAGGGTTGGAGGCGGTCTTGGCCATCACGGGCGGCACCGCACCGATCAGCACCACTCGCGCAACGCGCTTGCTGCCGTGGCGGCCGATGTAGCGGGCGACTTCGCCGCCGCCGGTGGAATGGCCCACCAAGGTCGCGCCCTGGATGTCCAGCGCGTCAAGCAGGGCGGCCAGGTCATCGGCATAGGTGTCCATGTCGTTGCCCTGGGACGGCTGACCAGAACGGCCGTGGCCGCGACGGTCATGGGCAATGACACGAAAGCCGCGTTCCGACAGGAACAGCATCTGCGCGTCCCAGGCGTCGGCGTGCAACGGCCATCCGTGCGAGAAAACGACCGGCTGCCCTGCGCCCCAGTCCTTGTAATAGATATGGGTGCCGTCACGGGTGACGATGGTCTGGCCGGCGGTGCCCGATGAGGCGGCGGTCTGCGCTTGCGAATTCATGTTCGTTCGTCCTGTGTGCGAGAATTTATCGGGCTGCAATCGGGGCGATTGCCTCGTGCGAGGTATGGGTGCGCTGCGGAGCCTTGTGCACCATCGTGTAGGCGTAGTCCACGCCCATGCCGTAGGCGCCGGAATGTTCCTTCACCAACGCCATCACGGCGTCGTAGGTGTCGCGGCGCGCCCAGTCACGCTGCCATTCCAGCAGCACCTGCTGCCACGTCACCGGCACGACGCCCGCCTGGATCATGCGTTGCATGGCCTGGTCGTGCGCCTCCTTGCTGGTGCCGCCCGAGGCATCCGACACCATGTAGATCTCGTATTGGCCTTCCAGCATGGCGCACAGCGAAAACGTCGTATTGCAGACTTCGGTCCACAAGCCCGCCACGACGACCTTCTTACGGCCGTTGGCGGCCAGCGCGTCACGCACCTTCTGGTCGTCCCACGAGTTCATCGACGTGCGTTCCAGCACCTTTTGGTCGGGAAACACATCCAGCAATTCGGGGTATGTGTAGCCCGAGAAGCTCTCGGATTCCACGGTGGTGATCGTCGTCGGAATGTTGAAGATTTTGCCGGCCTTGGCCAGGCCGACCGTGTTGTTCTTCAGAACCTGGCGGTCGATGGACTGCACGCCAAATGCCATCTGGGGTTGGTGGTCGATGAAGATCAGTTGGCTGTTTTGCGGGGTCAAAACTTCAAGTTTGGATTGGGTCATGGCGTAGGATCAAAGGGTCTGTCGATGCGTGATTGCAAGGCGCAAGCAGACGGATTGTGAATGGGGATGCGCGGGCATCCCGTGGCATTGAAAGGTGTCCGGCAGTGGACGAAACGAAGCTTATGGGGCGGTCATCGGCGGCACAATAACGCCTTCGTATAGGCGTGGAATCCGATGTGTTGATGCGCCGGCGATTGCGGGGCTACGTCAGGCCTTGGCCGTGCGACGCCACGCGCCTGGGGGCACGCCCACCAGGTTGTGGAACACGCGCGTGAAGTGGGCCTGGTCGGAAAACCCGCAATCCAGCGCGATATCGGCCAGCGTCTTGTTCGGTATCCGAAGCTGCTCGCGGGCATCGGCGATACGCTGCAGAAGCACCCAACGGTGGGGCGTAGTGCCCTCCGCGTCGCGAAATACTGTCGTGAAATGCGTGCGTGAAAGCTTGCAGGCACGGGCGACGTCGGCGACGGAGTTCTGGCCGCTTAGCAACATGGTCTTTGCCTGCCGCTCAAGCGTTATCGGCAAGCTGCGTTTGCGCGGCGCGGAACCGCAGGGCAGCGTGCCGCCGTCACCGACGCGGGCGATGGATGGGCGCATGGAATCCTCCGGGGAACTGGGAACGAGGGGGCGTGCCCTTTCGATGGGTGAAAGGGGGGGGCGTCGCCGCGCTTTAGCACGCAGGCGTCTGGGGCCTGACGATCAGGCGCAGACGCAGAGTAGGACTCGGCCTCAACACCATCAATCAGCCATTGGTGTTAGCGATAGGTGCGCGCGCCCGAATAGCGCGCCAGACGGGCCTAGGTTGATGACGCGACGTCGACTTTAGGTCCGCGATCAAGTCGATGGCGGTCTCCTTGCGGTGTGTCGCAAACGATGAAAGCAATGCTAGCTGCGGGCGGCTAAGCCCTCTATGTGCCCAAGGACACACCTCAGGACTTATCCAGGCCGCCCAAACGGTCCAGGGCGAGCCCCGCTTCGGAAAATTGAACCGAATACCGTCCAAGTCGGTGCGGTCCAGGCGATTGCGCTGTGGCTGTCAGAACGGAAAGCGTTATCACCCAGCCTCGGTCGGCAGCGCCCTTTCGCCGAGGGCTGCTTCTGGCCGAGAGGAGTCTCCGCACTTTAAATCTCTGCCAACAGGGATTCGACAAAGTCCTTGCCGCGTAGTGCCGCTAGCCAGCGGTCAGGGATGGCGGTGACTCCGTAGAGAAGGCCCGCCAACCCGCCGGCGATAGCTGCCGTGGTATCCGTGTCGTTGCCCAGAGCAACTGCGCGTTTCACGCAGCCTTCGTAGCTGCCGGTCGATAACAGGCAATGAATGGCGGACCAGAAGCTGTCGACCACATAGCCGGAGCCTTGAGGGGGATCGAAACGGCCGTCCAGTACGATCTTCAACTCAGCTTCTTCCGCCAAGCCGGCATAACGTCCCAGCAACTCATCTTCCGCCGCGCGAACGGCATCGGGCGCCGACTGCCCGTCCAGAATGCCCATGGCCGTCAGGCAACACAGCGCGCAGCACAGTTGCGCGCGTATGTGTCCGTGCGTGATCAAGCTCTGCTTCATGGACAGGCTAATCGCACTCTCCCGCGACGACGCCACCATCACCACTGACAAGCATCGCATCAGCGACCCATTGCCATTGTCACGTTCGTCCGCGGGACCGGCGACGGCAGGTGCGGTGCCCGAACCCAACGCTTGAAATGCCCGCTGGGTTTGCAATCCGATATCAAAGACGTTGCCGTCCGGGGTGAATTTCCCTTGCCGGGCCCAGTCAAGCAGATTGATGGCGAATGCGTCGAGATCGAGATCCCCATCGCGCAATAGCGCATCCAACAAAGCGAGCGCCTGTGCGCCGTCATCGCTCCATGTGCCTGCAGGGACGCCGCCATGGGCTCGATCGAAGCCGGCGGGGGGCACCATTTCGATGTCGGGGGGCGAAGGGATGGACTCCGTTCCGTGGAATTCGTATGGAACGCCGAGGGCGTCGCCGACCAACAGGCCAAAAAGGCATCCGCGCAGGCGGCCTTGGTTCGCGTTGATTGTCATTGGGAAATGCTGCTCATATCACTGCTATTGGCACGGGTGGTGTCAACGCTTTTACGCTTAATTAGTCGGCTGCGCCGGACCTTCTTCCAACATGCTTAGCAGGCCGATGATCAGCGCCTGCATGCCCTGGTCAAGCTCCACTTCCATCTCTGACTCTTCCGCGGCGCGCGCCTCGTCCACGACCGGCTCTTTCCCCGCGACCGTGTACACCGTATCGGCTACCGCCAGGCCGTGGAAGGCCACGGTTGCGAGCAGGATTCGGGACTGCTCCTTTGAAATGCCGAACGCGCTGGCGATATGGCGCTGGTGCCCGTCTATTTTCGCAAGCATGGCCGGCGTTGCCGCCAATCTGCGGATCACGTAGGGCGTCACGCCCGGGTGGGCTTTCACGAACTCTCTTGCCGACGTGGCGAACAGGGTCAGGTATTGCTTCAACCCGCCCGCGCCGTTGCTACAGGCCTGGGGGATATCCCAGCGGCTGAAGATCTCATCGGCGACCAGGCGCTTGAGCTCCTGAAGGCTGGGCACGTGTTTGTAGAGCGCCATGTGGCTGACGCCCAACGCCGCCGCAACGCCCACAAAGGTGATATTGGGCAAGCCCAGCGCGATGCCGGCATCGGCGATCCGTTCGCGAGTGATGGTGGGAGGCCGTCCCCGCGTGGTGCGGCGCTCTGGCGGCTGCATGTCTGTTCCCTCTTCGTGATGACGTCTACCCAGCACTTTAACTTGCCCCATGAATAGTTAGTTTATTGGCATGCAACTAAAGCGTGATTTAGTTTATAGTAATGCAAATAATTATCACCAACATCCCGGTATTTGTTCATGAAGACTTCTGGCGCCGAGCCGGCCAACCCCCGCCACGCCGGCCCGCTCGATCTGGTGTTGACCCCTATCCGGGGGCAACTCATCGTCGCATCCGTACTGGCCGCGGTGGGCGCCATGCTGACGCTGGCGCCGCTGGCAGCCATCGCGCATATTGCGCGACTCCTCCTTTCCGGCGCCGGCAGCGAAGGCGCTCACCTGGCCGACGCCTGGCCCGAAATCTGGTGGACCGTCATCGGCGCGGTGGCGTGCATGTTCGCCGGCATGCTGATGGTCTCCGCGGGCGAATTGACCGCCCACCTGGCTGACAATCGCATCACCCATCGCCTTCGCCTCGCCGGTGCACGGCGGCTGGCGCAGGTGCCGCTGGGCTGGTTCACCGGCAGGGCGTCGGGCGAGGTCAAGCAGGCGTTGCAGGACGACATGGCGACCCTGCACAGCCTGACCGCGCATTTCTTCACGGCGGTGGCACGCGCGGCTGGCGTCATCGTGATCTCCGTCATCTACCTCTTCGCGCTGGACTGGCGCCTCGCCCTGGTGGCGCTGTTGCCGTTCTGCGGCTTCTTCCTGTTCCTGCGCCGGGCGATGAAGGCCAGCGGGAAGAACATGCAGGCGTTTGTCGCCCGGCTTGGGCGCATCAATGGCGCGACGGTCGAGTTCGTAAGCGGGATCTCCGTGGCCAAGGCGTTCGGCGACGCCGGCAAGGCGCATCGCGGCTACCGGGACGCCGTGGACGGATTTGCCGACGCCTTCGTCGAATTCACGCGTCCGCTGGTCGCGGCGATGGCCCGTGCCCACGCACTGATCGCGCCGGTCGCCGTGCTGAGCGTGGTGCTGGGTTTTGGCGCGCTTTTTGTGGGTCTGGGCTGGATGGCGCCGGTGGATGTGCTGGCATTCGCCTTGGTGGCGCCGTGCATTTGCAGCCCGCTACTGCTGCTGCACACGCTGCTGCACGACCTGGGCAGCGCCACGGGTGCCGCGCAGCGCGTGCTGGCGTTGCTGAAAACCCCGGTGCTGGAAGCGCCCGCGCCGGGCCGCCAGCAAACTCCCGAGGGGCATGAAGTCCGATTCGAGGGCGTGGGCTATTCCTACGACGCCGCAGGCGCGGCGCTATCGAACATTAGCTTCACCCTGGAACCCGGGACGGTCACGGCCATCGTTGGCCCGTCGGGCGCGGGGAAATCCACGCTGGCGCGACTGTTGCTGAGATTCTTTGATCCCGCCGAAGGCCGCATTACGCTCGGCGGCGCCGACTTGCGGCGGATTGAAAGCACGCAGCTCTACCGGCGCGTGGGTTTCGTATTGCAGGAAGTGCGCCTGATTCATGCCAGCGTGCGCGACAACATCGCGCTGGGCAGGCCCGCCGCCAGCCAGCAGGAGATAGAAGCCGCCGCGCGTACTGCCAACATCCATGAACGCATCCTGGCCCTGCCGCGCGGCTACGATTCCATGGTCGGCGAAGACGCGCAGCTTTCCGGCGGCGAGCGTCAGCGCGTGAGCATCGCCCGCGCGGTGCTTCTCGACCCTCCCGTGCTGGTGCTGGACGAAGCCACGGCGGCGGCGGACGCCGGCAGCGAGGCGGCGATCCAGGCGGCGCTGTCGTGCTTCGCCCAAGGGCGCACGCTGATGGTCATTGCGCACCGGCTGGACACGGTGAAGCACGCCGACCGCATCATCGTCTTGGAGGACGGCGTCATCACAGAACAAGGCCGGCATGAGCAGTTGCTGGCGCAAGGCGGCCGCTACGCGCGGCTTTGGAAGCTGGGCGGCTACGAAACGGCTACGGCCCAAGAGGAGCCGTCATGCTGAAGTCCTTGATGCAATTGCTGGGCCGGGACGCGCCCGTCCTGCGCCGCTACCTCTGGCTGGCCCTTGTCTACGGCGTTTTCTGCGGCCTCACCATTGCGTCCATCGTGCCGATGCTTACCCACTTGCTGGGCGCAGAAGCCAGGCGGGCCGCACCCTGGCTGATTGCGCTGCTCGGCGGGGCAGGGATCTGCTGGGCGCTGCGTGGCCACGTTGAGCGTGCCGGCGTGCGCGTGGGCGTCGCCATCCTTCAAGGCGGCCGCCACCGGCTTGGCGACCATGTGGCACGCCTGCCTGTCGGCTGGTTCACGCCGCAGAACACGGCCCGTCTTGGGCACGTGGTCACGCAGGGCATGATGTCCGCGGCCCAGCTTCCGGCGCACGTGTTTACGCCGGTCATCGCGGGCGTGGCGACGCCCGTGGTGCTTGTGTTCGCCTTGTTTGCACAGCATTGGCTGCTGGGCGTGATGGCCTTGACGGCCCTGCCCTTGCTGGCGGGCGTCCTCTTTCTTACGGCGCGGCTTGCGCGGCGTGCCGACAATGCCTTTCACCAGCGTTTCGCCGACGCCAGCCAGCGCGTGGTGGAATTCGCCCAAGCCCAATCGGTGCTGCGCGCCTTCAGCGGGCAGGGAGGGGGCATGCGCTATTTCGAAGAGGCCGTGGAGCGGCAGCGCGCGTCGGGGGCGCGGTTGATCTGGCTGTCGGCCGGAGCCGCCGTTCTGAACGCATGGGCCGTCCAGGCCACGTTTGCCGCCTTGTTGATCGCGGGAGCCTGGTGGATCAACGCGTTGCTGGGCAGCCAGGCAGGGGCCGCGGCGCTTGTGGCGGCCATGGTCTCGATGTTGCTGGTCGCCCGCTACATCGATTCGCTGCTGGAGGTGGCCGGCTATGGCGAAATCCTGCGCGGCGCGCGCGCCCAGCTTGACGCCATCGAAGCATTGCTTGCGGTCGAACCCTTGCCGGAGCCCGACGCGCCGCAGGTGCCGCTGGACGCGTCGATCGAACTGCGCGATGTTCACTTTCGCTACGCCCAGGACGAACCCTATGTGCTGCACGGCGTGAATCTGCGCATCGAGCCTGGCAGCATGATCGCCTTGATCGGCGAATCGGGTTCTGGCAAGACCACGCTGGCGCGGCTGATCGCGCGCTTCTTCGATGTGGATGAAGGCAGCGTGCGGCTCGGCGGCGTGGACGTGCGGAAGATTTCCAGCGGGCGGCTGGCGGGTCAGATCAGCCAGATCTTCCAGGATAACTATCTGTTCACGGGAACCATCGCAGACAACATCCGCGTCGGAAAACCCGATTGCACCGATGCCGAACTCCTGGACGCCGTGCGGCAGGCAGGCGTGGCGGAAATCGTCTTGCGCCTGCCGCAGGGCCTGGAAACGCCCGTGGGCGAGGGGGGCACAAGCCTGTCCGGCGGCGAGCGGCAGCGCATCGCCATCGCGCGGGCGCTGCTCAGCGACGCGCCTATTCTGCTGGTGGACGAGGCCACCGCGGCCCTGGACGCGGAGAACCAGGCCGTCATCGCCGAGACGCTGGCGCGGCTACGCGGCAAGCGCACGCTGGTGGTGATCGCGCATCAGCTTTCCACGGTGGCGATGGCCGACCGGATCGCGGTGCTGGAGGGCGGCCGGATCGTGGAAGAGGGGACGCCCGCGGCGCTGCGCGAAAACCGGGGGCGGTATGCGCGGTTTCTTAGCCAGCGTCAGGCCGCCAAAGGATGGCGCATTGGCGGAGGGGACGCCTGATGCGTGCAGGGCTGTTAGCGCTGTTCGTCGCGCTCTGCGGCATATCGCTATTGATCGGCGCCCGGCAGATGGCGTGGTTGCAGCTGTTCTCGCTGTCCGGCGACGCGTGGCTGACGTTGACCGCGAGTCGGCTACCGCGGCTGGCGGCGCTGACGCTGACGGGAATCGGGCTGTCGGTCTGCGGCGTGATCCTGCAGCACATCGTCCGCAACAAGTTCGTCGAGCCGGCGACGTCGGGCGGGCTTGACGCCGCCAAGCTTGGCATCCTGGTGGCGATGACGCTGGCGCCGTCCATCGGGACGGTGGGGCGGATGCTGTTTGCGCTGGGCTTTTGTTTCGCGGCCAGCCTGGTCTTCGTGGCCATCGTGCGCCGCGTGAAGTTCAAGAACACGATCCTCGTCCCGGTTATCGGCCTGATGTACGGCGGCGTGCTGAGCGCGCTGGCGGAATTCCACGCTTACCGCAACAACATCCTGCAGAGCATGCAGGGCTGGCTGCTGGGCGACTTTTCCAAGATCGTGCAGGGCAACTACGAACTCGTCTATCTGATCCTGCCGATCGTCGCGCTGACCTATCTGTATGCGCACCGCTTCACGGTGGTGGGCATGGGCGAGGGCATGGCGTCCAGCCTGGGGCTGAACTATTCGGCCACCGTGGCGTTGGGATTGATGCTGGTGGCGGTGACCGTGTCGGCCACCGTCATCACCGTCGGAGCGATTCCGTTTGTCGGGCTGGTCATCCCCAACCTGGTCGCGCTCCATTATGGCGACAACCTCAGCCGCACCTTGCCTGTCGTGGCCCTGGGCGGGGCGTCGCTGCTGCTGTTTTGCGACATCGTTGGCCGCCTGCTGATTTATCCGTTCGAAGTCCCCATCGGCCTGACCGCCGGGGGCATGGGCGGCGTCTTGTTCCTTGCGCTTATCCTGTGGAAGCACCGATGATGCGCGCCGCTTCCCAAAGAATGATCTGGTTGACGGTCATCGCACTGGCCGTGTTCTTTCTGTTCTTTCGATCGGGCCTGGACTTCGATTACGTGATTCCGAAGCGGCTGGCCCGGCTGGCGGCCATGATCCTCGGCGGCATCTGCATTGCCTGGTCGTCGATCGCGTTCCAGACCCTCACCGGGAACCGGATCCTCACGCCGGCGATCATGGGCTATGAGGCGGTCTACCTCTTGCTGCAATCCCTGCTGGTGCTGGCCATGGGGGCGCAGAGCCTGGTGGCGCTGGGCGTGAACGGCAACTTCTTCCTGTCGGTCCTGCTGATGCTGGGCTATTCGTGGATTCTTCATCGCTGGCTGTTCCGCAACGGCGGCCAGAACGTGTATTTCGTGCTGCTGGTGGGGCTGGTGCTGACGATGGTGATTGGCACCCTCACGCAGTTCGTGCAGCTGAAAACCAGTCCCGGCGAGTTCTCGATTCTGCTCGGATTCACCCA
Organism: Achromobacter marplatensis; assembly: GCF_049060505.1. Taxonomy (GTDB): domain Bacteria; phylum Pseudomonadota; class Gammaproteobacteria; order Burkholderiales; family Burkholderiaceae_B; genus Achromobacter; species Achromobacter marplatensis_A. Next base: position 330,299 of record NZ_JBMGRB010000006.1, on the reverse strand, counting down.
GGCGTCATTCGGCCGGGCAGAGCCGGGGCAGTTGCTTGTTTCCGCCGCCCTTGTTGCCGCGGTGTGCCTGGCGGGCTTCAGAAGCCTGCCGACGCTGGACGTGATCTTGCTGGGGCGCGATCAGGCCATTTCCCTCGGCGTGGACCATCGGCGCACCGTCCGGCTGCATCTGGCTTTGATCGCGGTACTGGTTGCGGTGTCGACCAGCCTGCTCGGGCCCACGGCGTTCATGGGGATCTTCATCGCCAATACCTCCTATGCGCAGGCGCGCTCGCGCAGGCACCGAATCACTTTGCCCACCGGCTGCGCCATCGCCGTGGGCATCTTCATCCTGGCCCAGCTCGCGGTCGAGCATGTCTTTAACTACAAGACCACCGTTGGCATCCTGGTCAACCTGGTGTGCGGCGGGTGGTTTCTTGCAATGATGGCGCGCACGCGGGGCACGGCATGATTACCACTCGGAATCTGTTCAAAACATACGGATCGAAGTCCGTCCTGCGCGATGTGAGCGTGCAATTTCCCACTGGCGCGCTGACCTCGCTTATTGGTCCGAACGGCGCGGGCAAGACCACGCTCTTGATGATGATCGCGCGGCTGCTGGACCCGACCCACGGCGACATCCTGCTCGACGGTTCCAGCGTGGCCCGAGTGCGTAGCGCCGATTACGCGAAGCGTGTCGCCACCTTGCGCCAATCCCCGGAATTCAACCTGCGCCTGACGGTTGAGGAACTTGTCGCCTTTGGCCGGTTTCCGTACAGCCGCGGCGCATTGACGCCGCGCGACCTGCGGGCGATCGACGAGGCCATCGCGTTTCTCTCGCTGGACCGACTGCGCCGCGCCTATGTCGACGAGCTAAGCGGCGGCCAGCGCCAGATGGCGTTCCTGGCCATGACCATTGCCCAGCAGACGGATTGCCTGTTGCTGGACGAACCGCTGAACAACCTTGACATCAAGCACGCCGTTCAGATCATGCGAGCGCTACGCCGGCTGTGCGATGAACAAGGCCGCACGGTGATCCTGGTGGTGCACGACATTAATTTCGCGGCCTGCTACTCCGATCACATCGTTGCGATGAAGGACGGCGCGGTGCGTTGCGCCGGCGCCGTGTCCGAGGTGGTGACCGAAGACTGCCTGCGGGAGTTGTATGGACTGGATTTCGAGATCACGCACGGAGAACGGGGACGCCTGTGCAACTACTTCAACCCCCCGGGAGAATTGAAATGATCTTTACGCACAGACCGCGTGCACTGGCCTTGTCGTTGGCGGTATCACTGGGTGCGATGGCCGCGCTGCCAGGGTGCAGCCAGGAAGCCGCGGAATCATCCAAGGCAGAGGCACCCGCGGCGGCCGCCAGCTCCGCTGCGTCACAGCCCTACGCCAGCATCACGGTTCAGCACAAACTGGGCACGACCGTCATTGAAAAGCTGCCGCAGCGTGTGGTGGCCCTGGATATGAACGAAGTCGACTTCCTGGACGAACTTGGCGTGCCGGTCGTCGGCATGCCCAAAGATTTTGTGCCGCACTTTCTTGCCCGCTACAAGGATGCGGCGCAGGTGCAGGACATGGGCGCTATCGTGCAGCCGAACCTGGAACGCGTGCATGCCGCCAGGCCCGACCTGATCCTGATCACTTCGCTGCAGGCGAACCACTACAAAGCGCTGAGCGAGATCGCGCCGACGATCCACTTCGACGTGGACTATCGCGACAGCCAGGCCAATCACGTCGAAATCGTCAAGGACCACCTTATGACGCTGGGGCGGATCTTCCAGAAGGAAGGCCTTGCCCGCCAGAGGGCCGCGGAACTTGACGCCAAGGTGAAAGCGGCACGGACCCTTATCCAGGACCGGCCCGAGACGGCGCTCATCGTGCTGCACAACAACGGCGCGTTCAGTTCGTTCGGGACGCAGTCGCGTTATGGCTTCATCTTCAAGGCCCTGGGCGTCAAGCCCGCCAGCCCGTCGGCCGAGGCCGGCCTGCACGGCCAGCCGATATCCAGCGAGTTCATCCAGCAGGCAAATCCCGACATCGTCTACGTGGTCGATCGCACCGCCGTGATGGAGCGCCGGCCGAGCCTGAACGCCGACACGCTAAGCAATCCCCTTTTGCGCCAGACGTCCGCGTGGCGCAACGGCCGCGTGGTGTTTGCGGACGCCGAGGCCTGGTACGTCACCGCCGCCAGCGTGAAGTCGCTTGAACTCATGATCGACGACGTGACCAAGCCCTACCGGAACTGATTCGATCGACGCCAGGCGCGTCTTTGTCGATTCAAACGTAAATGATTCCCAGTCGCCTGAATTTCCGGGCAAACCAAAGCTCAACCCAACGGAGCATTCCATGAGCAAACGCCGCCAGAGCGGATACGCCGCACGCCCTGCGCTACAAGCACGGCGGGCAAACGCCGTCTTCGCCCCCAACCACCTCGTCGCAGCCTTGTTCGGCCTGACCCTCGGCGCCGCCGCGCCGGCAGCGTTGGCCCAGGAAGCCGCCGAGGCCGGGGTGAAGACGCTTCCGACGGTGACGGTCACGGGGCAGGCCGAGGTCCCGGCCACCCCCTACGCAGGGGAGCAGGTCACGTATGGTGGCCGCGTAGGCTTTCTTGGCGACAAGGATTTCATGGACACGCCGTTCTCCGTCATCAGCTATACGGACAAGTACATCCAGGATGTGCAGGCCAGGGACATCACCGACGTGATCGCCAGGACTGATCCATCGGTTTTCAGCAACGGCGTGACGGGCGCCTGGAGCGAGACCTATTCGATACGCGGTTTCGGTACTAGCACGACGGATACGGCGTTCAACGGGCTGTTCGGCATGGCGCCGTATTACCGGACGATGCCCGACATGTTCGAACGCATCGAGGTGCTAAAGGGGCCGTCCGCCCTGTTGAACGGCATGCCTCCGGGGGGATCGGTGGGCGGGAGCATCAACCTGGTTCCCAAGCGTGCCGGCGCGGAGCCATTGACGCGCCTGACCACTACCTACATGTCGGATGCGCAGTTCGGAGGGCATGTGGACATGGGGCGGCGCTTCGGCGAGAACCAGCAGTTCGGCCTGCGGTTCAATGGTGTGTATCGGGATGGAGACGGCCCCGTCGACCATCAGAAGCGGCGGGCGCAATTGGCGGCGGTAGGCCTGGACTGGCGTGGCGAGCGCGTGCGCATTTCCGCCGACCTGTACGACAGCGATGAGCGCATTGACGGCGTGACGCGCGGCATCAACCTGGCGCCCGGCATCGGCGTGCCCAAGCCGCCCAAGCCGGAAACCCTGCTGAACCCGGACTGGGCCTATGCGAAAAACCAGGACAGGGCGGCCATGATCCGCGGTGAATTCGACGTCAGCGACAGCCTGATGGCCTACGCGGCGATCGGCACCAGCAGAACCGAGTACACCTACAACGGCGCTATGTCGGCGCAGGTATTTAACGATGCTGGCGACTTTCGGACCTCGATGGGCCAGCTGAACATGAACTTGAAGAAGACGTCGGGTGAAGCCGGCTTCCGGGGCAAACTGCAAACGGGCGCCGTCAAGCACCAGTGGGTGCTCAATGCCACGTACTACTCGGACGATCAGCGGGACTACGGCCGCCGTTCGGTGCCCGGGGCGGATTGGGTCACCAACCTCTACAACCCGGCCTGGGGGCCGGCCCCTGCCGGTTTCTGGCCGCCGATATTGCGCTCCAAGACGCGCCTGGTCAGCTACGGCCTGGCGGATACGCTGTCCTTCGCCGAAGACCGCGTGCAACTGACCCTGGGCGCGCGCCGGCAGGAAGTCCGCACCGATACCCTGAACGCGACGACCGGGGCGCTGACCAGCCGCTATGACGCAAGCGCCACGTCGCCCGCCGCCGCGTTGCTGATCAAGGCGACGGACAATATTTCCGTCTATGCCAACTACATCGAGGGCCTGAGCAAAGGCCAGACCGCGCCGGTAACCGCCGCCAATGCCGGGCAGCTGTTCCCGCCGTTCAAGACCAAGCAGAAGGAAATCGGACTCAAGGTTGATCTGGGCGATTTCACCCATACGCTGGCGCTGTTCGAGATAAACAGGCCCAGCAGCTATACGGACCCCGTCACCAACGTCTTCTCGTTTGGCGGCGAACAGCGCAATCAAGGCGTGGAATGGGGCTTCTTCGGCGAGCCGATGGCCGGCGTGCGGCTCATGGGCGGCGTCGCGTATATCGACCCCAAGGTGACGAAAGCCGCCATTTCAGCCAACGAGGGCAAGCAGGCTACCGGCATTCCCAGGCTTCAGGGCAAGCTGGGCGTGGAATGGGATGTGCCGGCGGTGCAGGGCTTGACGTTGACCGCCAATGCGACCGCGGTATCCAAGCAATACATCAGTGCCGACAACGCGTTGTCCGTGGCGGGGCACACGACCTACGACGTGGGCGCGCGTTACGCGACCCGGGTGGCCGACCATGCCGTCACGCTGCGAGGCGGCATCACCAATCTGACGAATAAGGCTTACTGGGGGATGCCTCAACTGTCTAGCCTGGCCCTCGGCGCGCCGCGAACTTTCATGCTCTCTGCTTCAATGGACTTTTGAAGCAGGTAGGGGGCCGTGCGCCGGCCCCCTAGAACCGATAAGCCGCCTTCAGCGATCCCGAATGGCTGTTGCCTCGGGACGCGAACTCGCCGTCGTACTGCAGCCTGAAGTCCAGCTTATTGGCGTGCGTGACCTGGATGCCCGCGCCGATGCGTCCGACCACATTGTCGGTGGGCATCGTGGTGGTGAAGCTTCCCACGCTGTCAGAGGCGCCCGCGATCCTGGACTTGGTTTTCCAGCCATCTTCCGAAAGCAGCGACACGCCTGCGTAGGCGAAGGGCCGCAACATGGCGCCGCGCGGCAGTTCGCTGCGTCCGCCGACTTCCAAAGTGGGGGCAAGGCCGAAGACCATTTGATCGCTGCTGGCCACCTTCAGATGCAGGGCGTCACCCGACTCTTCATAGCTGGACATTCGTGAGTAAGTCGCGTCCAGATCCACATAGGGCTTCACGTAGACGTTGCCGTCGGTAAACGTTCTGGCCACGCGTATGCGCGCGCCGAAGCTATACACATTGGGCTTGCCCGTGGCTTGCGACTTGAAATTGGGAATCGCCAGATTGCGATTCAGGTCATACGACCCATAGCCTCCGCCCAGCGCGCCCGAAATCGTCCAGGGTCCGGCTTCACGCTTGAGCACCAGGCCGGCATACCCCGTGTCGCCAGAACCGGTGACGCGATTGTCGTCGCCGCTAAGATGCGAGTTCTGGTAGGCGAATGAGCCGCCCAGATACCAGTCCGGCGCAATCCGCCGCTGACCGCCCAGCTGGTACGTAACGCTGTCCAGCGAGAATCCCGATGAGCCGTTGGCGCCGTCCTGGTTGGTGTTGCGCCCTGTGATCTGCCCCCAGACGCACTCTTGCTCCTTGGTCATCGGACCGTCCGCCACGAACGTCGGGCAGGACATCATCGCGCCGGTGAAGCGCGCCATGCCCAGCTGCATTTGCGCGGCGGGCGCCAGCGCGACGCCGGGCGACAGGTCCGACAGGCGATTCTGGTACGAGCCAGCGCCTTGGCGCGAAGCCGCGTCCAGCACCGCGTACAGCTTGGCAAGCTCGGCGGATCCGCCTTGATCCCAGTCACGTTGCAAGTGGCTCGCCACGTTGGTCGCGTTGCGCTTTAACTGCATCGAATCCGCGTTGAAGTTGGCGCCCACAGCGCGCACGTGGGTCGTGCTGCCATCCTGGCGGGTTTCGTAGTCGACCACTGGGGAATCCGATGCGGCCAAGGCGCCGGTGTGGACACCCTTGACGTTCATTACCGCCAACTCCCGATTCGGCAACAGCGCGAGCGGCGCCACGAGCAACTTGCCATCCAGGGTGGCAGGCCCGTTGAGGGTAAGGAAGTCGGATGCCATCTTGTCGAAGTCAGCCCCTACCTTTAGGGTGCCCTGCGCGGACTGCGTGTAAGTCGTGTTGAAGGTCGTTGCGACGAAACGGGTTCGGTCATAACCCCAGTTGATGCCTTCACGTCCGCCCAGCGCAACCAAGCCGTTGTTCTGCAGCGATACCCCTACGTATTCCGGGCCGGACGAAAAGGTGCCGGTATTTATCATCCCGCCGCCGTTCTGGTAGACGTTCCCCATCAACAAGCCGGCGTTGTTGATATTGAGCAGGCCGGTCGTGGCCCGGACCGCGGTGGCACCGGTTACCGAGCCAGTGCTCGCTATGGTCATCATGCTATGGGCCGCGCTGTCCGTCCATATGCCGGTTGCTTGCGCGGTGGCGGATCCGCCGGTGACGCTGCCGCCGATGGTGAGGGTGACACCATTTCCATTCGCGTTCTGCGCGAAGATGCCGATGCCATTGACCGCCGTTGACGAGACGATCGCATTGGGGCCGACCGTGACATCGACCGTGGCTTCGCTGAGGAATTCCGAAACGACTGATCCTGCATAGACGGTATTTCCATCCGCCGCCAGCTTCAGGCCGCCGGCGCCGCTGACGCTTTGCGCCAGGATCCCGACCGCGCCGGCGCCCGTCACGGCGATGATGCCGTTGTTGGTCACCGAGACGTTGCCACCTTGCCCTTCGCCCGCGGATATGGACCCGGCCTGGCTCGCATCGACGCTGAGGATGGGCGAAGTGCCTGGCAGGCCGATTAAGCCACCGCCTCCGCCCACCGATTGGACGACCAGGCCATGGGAGCCGGTCCCGGTTGTCTTGATCCAGCTTTGCGTGCCCAGACTTGCGGTCACCGTGCCGCCGTCAGTCCGCGCGCCGATCTCCGGCGTGCTGCCGAAAATGCTGGTGTTGATCCCGGCGGTCGCTTGTTGATTTTGCGAGTTGATCACGATCCCGCCGCCGCCGCCCACGCTTTGCGCAAGCACCCCAAAGGCGTTATTGCCTTGCGTCGTAATGCGCAGCGTACCGCTGTCTTGCAGCGTCACGGCGCCGCCGTTGCCTTCGCTTGTATTCTGGGCTTGGCCGGTCGACAGTTTGATGGCCGGTATGGGATCGTCGGCTACGGCAACCCGCACACTGGTGCCCGCACCCGCGAAGCCGCCGCCACCGCCCACCGATTGCAGCACCGTGCCGAACGCCGCTTCGCCTTGCGTGCCGATGGTCGTGATATTGGCCGGAGTGCCGGCAGGGGTAAAGAGGGTGACCGCGCCGCCATCGCCGGCGCCACCGCCCGATCCGCCGTAGCCGACGCCGACGGCGAGGGTGCCGAAAAAGCCGTCCGAGCCATCCGCGGCATGGCCGCCGCCACCGCCCACGCTCTGCGCGTAGATGCCGGCCGCGCCATAGCCGCTGGTGGCAATCGATCCACCATTGAGCGCCATCGTCACCCTGCCGCCGGTTGAGCCCTTGCCACCATCGCCGCCCAGGCTGTAGTTGGAGTTCACGTCGATTTTCGTCGGATCTACCCAGCCCGAGCCCGTTGCAAGGGCGCTGCCCCCTTTACCGCCGCCGCCGCCGATGCTCTGGGCGAATATCCCCGCAGACCAATCGCCCGCGGTGGTGATCGTGCCTGTGGGATCCAGATTCACCGTGACCGCGCCACCGGTATTGCCTGCGCCGCCCGCGCCGCCGATCGACACATCATGATTAAGGTTGAGCTGAAAGTTGGGCGGCGTCTCTTTCAAGAGCTTCTGGTACACATCCTGGAGCACGTTCTTGACGTCGACGCGACCATCAAGAATGGAGACGATGGGATTGTCCGCGGAACCATCCGACCCGGCCGACCCACCTTGCCCGCCACCACCGCCGATGGACTGCGCCTGCACGCCCGCGGCGTCACCGCCGTAGGTGGCGATGTTGCCGCCGACCGTCACCCCAACGGCGCCTCCCGCGCCACCGGCCCCGCCCGTCTTGCCCACTTTGACGTCGAACGACGGTGACACGTGCATGGCCAGGCCAACGAAGTTATAGGAGCCGCCTTGTGACGCACCCCCGCCGCCGCCAATACTCTGCGCCAGCACGCCCATGGCGCCCGATCCCGCGGTCTGGATCTGCCCCGTGGGCAAGACCTCCACCTGGACCAGGCCCCCATCGCCGCCGCCAGCGCCTGATCCGCCCAAGCCGATGCTCGCCGTCAGGACGGACCCGGTGCCGAAATCCTGCGTGTTTGCACTGCCAAAGCCGGCGTTGCCGCCCCCGCCACCGATCGATTGTGCGGTGATGCCGTTGGCATAATCGCCGTAGGTGGCGATCGTGCTGCTTGCGGTGCCGGCCGCATCAGCCGTGAACGTCGCTTGCCCGCCGGATACGTTGACCGTTCCCCCAAGGGCGCTCCAGACGGAATTGCCGCTGCCGCCGGCGCCGCCGTCCGCACCCACGGCCACGGCCACATTCAGGGATAAGGAGAGCGCTTTTTCCGGCACCGTCCCGCCGTAATCCAGCGCAGCGGCCAGCGACGACGAGTCGCCGCCCGCGCCGCCGCCGCCGCCGATGCTCTGGATCAATACACCGTGCGCGCCCTGGCCCCGGGTTTCGATCTGTGCCCCTTGCGCCGCGGCAAAGGTCACGTAGTTGCCATCACCGGCGATACCGCCCGTGCCGCCCACCGCCACCGAAACAGGAATCGAAACCTGTGTGCCGGCTTCAGTCACCGGGATCCCGATTGCCGCCGCCTTCGCCGTGGCGTTACCGCCTAACCCGCCGCCACCGCCTACGCTTTGGATGACGACGCCAAACGAATCGATGGGCTGCGCGTTCGCCGTCAGGCACGGGTCGGCGCAGGTGCCGTTGACCAGCCGCGAGGTCTGGCCCGTCTTGATGCTGCCGCCCAACATCTGGGAACTGACGACGCCGCTGTTGCCGCCGGCTCCGCCTTGCCCGCCCACCGCGACGGCGACTGTCGCCAGGGGGCCGACGCTGTAAGCGAACGCCTGCCCCCCGGTGCCGCCGCCACCCCCGATGGACTGGCCGACCAGGCCTGCCGCCTTGGTTCCCTGGGTGACGATATTGGAATTGTCCAGGTTCAACACGACGGACGCGCCCGTGCCACCGTCGCCGCCCGATGCGCCAATGGCGACCGAATGGAAAATGCCAAAGCTGCTGGCATTGCCCCCATTGCCGCCGCCACCGCCGATGGATTGGGCGACCAGGCCGTGCGCGTTGTCGCCGCCGGTAGTGAGTGTCAGGTTGGTGGGCGTGCCGATGACTTCGCCGCCCGAGCCGCCTTTGCCACCGGTGCTGCCCAGGCTGATCAGCCCCTGCGTGGCACCGCCCGCGCCGCCGCCGCCGCCGATGGATTGCGCCAGGACACCTATCGCGGACAGCCCCGTGGTGGTGATGGTCCCGGACGCGTTGATGCTCACCTTGTTGGCATTAGCCTGGAGCGGATTGGTGTTGGCATCGCCACCCAGCGAAACACCCAGGCCGCTGGCGCTTCCCGCCGCGCCGCCGCTGCCGCCGATGGACTGTGCCAAGACGCCCATCGCCATGGTGCCGCTGGTGCGAATGGCGCCGGTGTTGGTCACGGTAATGGCGCCGGGCGAACCCGCGGCGCCGCCGGTGCCGCCTTTGCTGTAGAAGATGCCGTAGTCGACCGACGCGGCGCCGCCCGCGCCCCCCAGGGACTGCGCGATGATGCCGATTGCGTCCGCGCCGGCGGTCGTGATCGTGCCGGCGTTGGCTATGGTTATCGCGCCTGCCGCGCCGCCGTTGCCACCACTGCCGTCAACGCCGCTCAACTGGCCGTTGCCGTTGCCGCCGTTAGCGCCGGCACCGCTGGCGGTTTGTGCCAGGATGCCGGGCGAGCTTTGCCCTTGCGTCGATATGGTCGTGTTTGCATCCGTGGATATCGTCACCGTGCCCGTCGAGCCCCCATTGCCGCCGTTGCCGCCCTGGACGTCAGTCCCGGTAGCGGACGCGGCGGTACCGCCAACATTGCCCAGGTTCTGCGCAAGGATGCCGAAGGAGTTCGCGCCCTGCGTGGAGATCGATGTTCCGCTCAGGGTCACGTTCATCGATCCGGTGGAGCCGCCGGCGCCGCCATCGCCTCCTGAACCGCCGCCGATCGTTCCGGTCAGCGTACCGCCGTTGCCCCCCAGTCCGCCTTGCAACACCGCATAGATGCCATGGGAGTCGCTCGCCGTGGTGGTGATGGCGATGGGCAGGGCCTTGCTGCCCGCCAATTTGACCGTCAAGCTGCCGACATTGCCACCGTTGCCGCCATTGCCCGCGTTGCTGCTGCCTAACCCCAGCGCATCGCCGCTGTAGTAGCCGCCCGCGCCGCCCGCCCCGCCCACTTGTAAGGTCTGGATGCCCGAAGCATGGTCGCCTGTGGTGGACAAGGTGATGGGGGCGCTGGCCGTGGTGACCCATACGCCCGCGTCGCCAGCCTGACCCCCAAGGCCGCCATTACGATCGTGATAGCTGCCGCTGTTGAAGTTGCCGCCGCCGGCGCCGCCGCGCGCTGAAACCAGCAACGCCGGCAACTGACTTCCCGTCGTTGAAACGCTGGCGTCCGTCACGTTGATCTGCAAGGGCACCTGCGAGCCGTTGATGCTGCCCGCATTGCCGCCATTGCCGCCCAAGGTGTCATCCTCGTCGGCCATGCCATTGCCGCCATTGCCCGCCACGATGATGGCTGCAACGCCCGCTCCGGGGGCTGGCGGCGTGCCGGCCTGCGTGACGCTGACGTTGCCGCCGCTTAGCAAGGTGACCTTGGCGCTGAGGTCGCTGGCGGCGCCGATGCCGGCCGCACCGCCATCACCCAGGCCCTTGTCGGTCGAATCGCCGCCCTTGCCCGACGTGGACTGGGCCAGGACGCCATACAGCGCGGACGAGGCGTCCGAGTTGTTCGCCCAAACCCAATTCAATGCGACGTTGCCGGAATTCGTGACCGAAGCGCTGCCGCCGCCGCCGCCCATGTTGGCGCCGCCGTCGTATTGATCGGCGCCATTGCCGCCGCTGCTAGAGGCCAGGATGCCTGCGTAGCGTCCCGTTCCAGCGAGGTTGACGTTGATGTTTCCCGTATTGACGATGGACGCTCCCGCCGACTGGCCGCCGGCCCCGCTGGGGTTATGGTCATCCGTGGTGCCGCTGCCGGCCCCGCCTTGGCTCAGCGCGGCCACGGCCGCGCCGCCCGCCACCGTGACGTTGGGCAGATTGATGCTGACGTCGCCATGATTGGTCACCGAAAGGATCTCGGTCTGCGACCGGCCGGCTACGCCGCCATTGCCGCCATAGTCGCCGTTGCTGCTGCTGGCGGCATTGCCGCCCTGCATTTGGGCGAAAAGCCCGTAGAGGTTGCCGTCGGTGACGATCGAACCTCCTGCGGACTGCAACGTCAGGTTGCCCGTGTTGATCACGGTCAGGCCTTGTGTATCGATACCGGTCAGCGTGCCATCTGGATTGCCGTTGCCGCCTATCGACAAGGCCTGCAGCGCGGCCTTCGTTGACGCACCAACCGTTACCGTGATGTCCGCGCTGGTACTCGCGTTCATGGGCGGCACGGGGTTGTAGTTTCCGGCCTGGAATATGACCGCTTCCTGGGAAGTGCCCGACGTGTTGCAGGACAGCCCGCCGCTGTTGCCGCCGCAGTTGTACGTCTGGCCAGACGCCGTACCTCCCAAAAAGGCGCCGGCAATCGCGGCTGAGAGTGTGGTCACGCGAAGGTAAACCCGGCGGTTGGTCATGCGGTCTTCCGGTTATCAATAGGGCGCTGAGGGAGGCTGACGCAGCATAAAAAACTTGTGCGACACTGTATGTCCCTAGAACTAAGGACATGACGGAAGAAGCCGATGAAGGCAGACTCCTCGTTTATGTTCCGAGCGGGGTTCATCCTAGGGATCCGGTGCGCCAGGGTCGAGATAAATCGAAGCCGTCCGATGATCATCTGATGCGAAAAAAAGACACTCAACAAAGGCCTGAACCGGCGGCGCAAACTCCCGGCACGAACCAAGCGCTGCCGCGCGCGAGCCGCGCATCGGCAGCCGACGGGGCGCCTATACGTGTCGCGACGGTCGAAGACGATGCGGTTTGCCTGCAGGCGTTGGCGCACGCCGTGGAGACCGCGCAGGGATTAAGCATGGTGTGGATGGCGGCCAACCGGCGCGAAGCGTTGTCCCTGCTGCCGCGCCAGCCGCTCGACGTGCTGCTGGTGGACCTGGGCTTGCCCGATGGCTCCGGCCTGGATGTGATTACCGCGGCGCGGCAGGCCTGGCCTGATTGCGCCGTGATGGTAAGCACCATTTTTGGCGATGAGACGCACGTCCTGCGCGCCATCGAAGCGGGCGCCATGGGCTATGTGCTGAAGGACTTGAGCGCGCAGGAACTGGTCGCCGAAATCCGCAGCCTGCATGCGGGAGGCAGTCCGATCAACCCGATGGTGGCCAGGAAGCTGCTGTTGCGGCACACCGTGCAGGCGGCGCCCGTCGAGGCCGTCGCCGCCCCGGCAAGCGTGCCCCTGGTATCGCCTTCGGCGCGCGAAGCCGAGACGCTGCGCCTGGTCTCGCGCGGCTATACGGTAGACGAGGTCGCCAGTGCCTTGGGCGTCTCACCGCACACCGTGCAGACCTTTGTGCGGCGTATCTATACCAAGCTGCAGGTGAATTCGCGGGCCGAAGCGGTGCGCGAGGGCGCGCGACACGGGTGGCTGAGTGAGGATTGAACGGGCAGGGAGGGGGTGGCCTTGGGTGGCCATTCGTGATTGGGACGCTGTGCTCACGTCAATGCTCGGCTTTTTTCTGCTGGCTGTTTGCGGATTGGCGCGCGCCGAGTCGCCCGTGATCCATATCACCGAAGCGCAGATGTGGTCATCATCAAGCACGGCCTGGATGCAGCCGGCTTCGATGGCTGAACTGGACGCCGGGGACAGCGCCATGAATGCCGCCGACACCGACTGGCATCCAATAGATCTGCCGCATGCCCGGCCGCGAGCGCCGTGGCCGCGACGTGTGCAGGGCGCCGCGGACCGCGCCGAAGTGCAGTGGTACCGCATGCACATTGCCGCCACGGCCTTCACGACGCCGCGGCTGCGGCTATACGCTCCCCGCTGGCAGGCAACCGGCACGCTGGCCGTATACGTGAACGGGCAGCGCGCCTGGCAATCGCGGGGTGACCGCGCCTGGAACAATTTCAATCATCCTTTATGGGTGGATCTGGGCGGTCTGCTCCAGCCGGGCAAGGACGCATGGGTGTATGTGCGCATGGCCAACCAGCCGAATACGGGCGGCGCGCTGTCGTCGATGTGGGTCGGATCGGCTGCCGATCTGGTGCCGTCCTGGCGCTGGCGCACTTTTCTGCAGACGGCGCTGCCGACCTATTGGCGCGGCTCTTTCCTGCTGCTGGGATTCTTTGCCTTGGGCATCGCCGTGTGGCTGCGCGCTAACCGCCGTCGCGATACCAGCTTGGCGCCGGCCGGCGGGGCGTGGCCGTTCGCGCTTTTCTTCTGCATGGCGGTTGCGCAGGCGCTGGCTGCCTTGCTGTTCCTGGTGGATGACGCGGGCCTGGACATGAGCTTCGCCTGGTTCTCCTGGATGACCTTGGTGGGCATGGTCACCGTGCCGGTCTGCGGGTTTCATTTTCTTGGCATGGTGCAGCGCCGTCCGCGCCCGCGCCTGGGCCGCGTCCTGGTGGTGTACTGGGCCATCGTCGTCGTGGCGACGCTGCCCTATTGGTGGGCGGAGTATCCGGGGGTTCTGGCAGTGCAACGCCTGGCAGTCCTGCCGCCGGCCCTGGCGCAGATCTATGCCGCCATGGCCAACGCCTGGCATGAGCGCAGCCGCGCCAATGTGCTGCTGGCCGCATGGGGGCCCGTGTCGTTGCTGATGGCGTGGCATGACCTGCGCATGCAGAGCTTCAAGGTCGACATGGAAGGCATTTACCTGACGCCTTATGTGAATCTGGGCTTGCTCACTCTGTTCGTGTATGTCGCGTTCACGCGCTACACCCGTGCGCTGGAGGTGGCTGCGCGAGCCCGGGTCGTGCTGGCCGAGCAATTGGCCGCACAGGAACGCGAACTGGTCCAGGCCCACGAGCGTCTGCGCGTCGCCGAGCGCGAACAGACACTATTGAACGAGCGTCAGCGCCTGATGAGCGAGATGCATGATGGCGTGGGATCTTCTCTGATGAGCGCGCTGCGCCAGGTGGAGCTGGGGCGCACGCCGCTTGATATCGCCCAGGTTCTGCGGGAATGCATCGACGATCTGAAGATTGCCATCGATTCCCTGGAAAGCACCGATGCCGACCTGTTGGCCTTATTGGGGGCCTTGCGCTTTCGTCTGGGGCCGAGGTTGACCGGGGCCGGGATCGCGCTGCGTTGGCGGATGAGCGACCTGCCGCCGCTGCAGTGGCTCGACGCGCAAAGCGCCCTGCATGTGCTGCGTATCCTGCAGGAAGTGCTGACCAATATCGTCAAGCACAGCGATGCGACCGAAATCACCGTGACCACCGCCGAAGCGATGGCGGCTGCGAGCGGCGCGGGTGAGGTCGGCGTGTGGGTGTGCGTGCGGGACAATGGCCGGCCATTCATGCCACCGCCGCCGGAGTTGGCATTGCCGGGGCGGCGGGGCGTGGCCAATATCCGCAATCGCGTGGCGGTACTGGGCGCGCGGTGCGTTTGGCAGCCACTGCCTGACGGCACGCTGTTCAAGCTGTGGCTGCCATTGTTCCCGCACGACGGTGACGAGCAGAAAAAGCTGCCCGAGGCGCATGGCGAACCAGAAGCTCGGCACGCTGAAGGTCTACACCAGGCAGTTGAGCGCCACCCCAAGAAGCGATAAATTTACTTGGCATGTCTGGTTCGTTGGGCATCACCCCACGCGAAATCCGCTTCTGGCTAACGGAGATCTCATGGACCTAATCACGACTATTCGCACCCACATTGCCGCGCTTGGCCTGCCGCTGTACGCGGTCAGCGCCAGCGCTGTGCAAAAGGCCGACACTCCCATTTTGTTGACGCTGCACTGGCACGGCTTTACGGCCGACAGGACGGCGATTACAAAACCGCTACGCTCGGTTGCCGCGTCAGCCATGCAGCTGAACCAGCGCTGGAACGATGTGGCCGACATCGACCAGGCCATGCTGGAAGCGGGATGGCGCTTGGGCGCCTGGGACGTGGAACGCGTGGCGCATTCGGGCTGGTGCCGTCTGAATGCGCCGCTGGAAGAAGCCGTGGCCTGCCGACGGGCGTTTGCCGATTATTCCGATTTGCCCGGCGGGCAGGAGCGGGTCGCGCTTGAAGCGCCGGATCACTCGGCGCTGATGGAGCTGGCCGCCAGGAAGGGGTATCTGCGCTGGATGTTCCGGCCGCGCAAGAACGGCATCTGGAATCAGACCGACGCGGACGACGCCACGGTGGACGCCGAGGGCGGGCGCTCGCAGCCGTGTCCCGTGCATGTCGCGCCCTCGGGCAGGCTGCAAAAACGCGTGACTTTCCGGCTGGGCAAGGCCGTCGGCATCTGGGTTCGTGGGTGATGCAATTTGATGCAATTTTGGGCTCTTGAAGTCGCTGGAGCTTGCCCATAAATCTTGATGCGCGCCCGCGAGGCGCAGTGTTTGGTGATCTGATTTGTTCAGGAGATTGAGTCATGAAGATCCGTCCCCTCTATGACCGGGTAATCGTCAAGCGCATCGAACAGGAACGCAAGACCGCATCCGGCATCGTGATTCCCGATTCCGCGGCGGAAAAGCCCGAGCAGGGCGAAGTCGTGGCGGTCGGTAGCGGCAAGGTCAGTCGCGACGGCGCCGTGCAGAAGCTGCAACTGAAAGTGGGCGACCACGTCCTTTTCGGAAAATATGCCGGGCAGACCGTGAAGGTCGATGGCCAAGAGCTGTTGGTCATGCGGGAAGACGATGTGCTGGCGGTGCTGGAACCCGCCCGCGACACGTTGAAGAAAGCGGCTTGATGCCGCTGCCCGAGCCGGTATCAGGAATCTTCCAAAGAAATATCAGGAGCCTTAGAAATGAGTGCCAAGGACATTCAATTTCACGATAACGCGCGCGCCCGCGTGGTGAAGGGCGTCAACATTCTGGCCGACGCCGTCAAGGTCACGCTGGGCCCCAAGGGGCGTAACGTGCTGCTGGAACGCAGCTTCGGCGCCCCGACCATCACGAAAGACGGCGTGTCCGTCGCCAAGGAAATCGAGCTGAAGGACAAGTTCGAAAACATGGGGGCGCAGATCGTCAAGCAAGTGGCCTCGAAGACCGCCGACGTGGCGGGCGACGGCACCACCACCGCCACTGTGCTGGCGCAGGCCATCGTGCAAGAGGGCATGAAGTATGTGGCCTCGGGCATGAACCCCATGGACCTGAAGCGCGGCGTGGACCAGGCGGTGCAGGCCGTCGTGGAAAAGCTGAAAGCGCTTTCCAAACCGATCTCGACCAGCAAGGAAATTGCCCAGGTCGCGTCCTTGTCGGCCAATTCCGACGAGACCATCGGCCAGATCATTGCCCAGGCCATGGACAAGGTTGGCCGCGAAGGCGTCATTACCGTGGAAGACGGCAAGTCGCTGGACAACGAACTGGACGTGGTCGAGGGTATGCAGTTTGACCGCGGCTATCTCAGCCCGTATTTCGTGACCGACCCCGAGAAGCAGGTGGCGCAGCTGGACGAGCCGCTGGTGCTGTTGCATGACAAGAAGATCTCGAACATTCGCGATCTGCTGCCAGTGCTGGAAATTGCCGCCAAGGCGGGCAAGCCGTTGATGATCGTGGCCGAGGACGTGGACGGTGAAGCCCTGGCCACCCTGGTCGTGAACGCCATTCGCGGCGTGCTGAAAGTGGTGGCGGTGAAGGCCCCCGGCTTTGGCGACCGCCGACGCGCGATGCTTGAAGATATCGCCATCCTGACCGGCGCGACGGTGATCTCGGACGAGACCGGCATGCAGCTGGAAAAAGCCACGCTGGAAGAACTGGGCAACGCGCAGCGCATCGAGGTGCGCAAAGAAGCGTCCGTCATCATCGGCGGCGCAGGCAAGCAGGCGGACATCGAAGCGCGGGTGGCGGTCTTGCGCAAGCAGGCAGACGAAGCCACCAGCGACTACGATCGCGAAAAGCTCCAGGAACGCGTGGCGAAGCTGGCCGGCGGGGTTGCCGTGATCAAGGTGGGCGCCGCCACCGAAGTCGAGATGAAAGAGAAGAAGGACCGTGTGGACGACGCGTTGCACGCGACGCGCGCCGCCGTGGAAGAGGGCATTGTGCCCGGGGGCGGCGTGGCGTTGCTGCGGGCGCGCACGGCCATCCACGGCCTGAAAGGCGCCAACGCGGATCAGGACGCGGGCATCCGCATCGTGTTGCGTGCGCTGGAGGCACCGTTGCGGGCCATTGTCACCAACGCGGGTGACGAGCCCTCGGTGATCGTGGCGAAGGTGCTGGAAGGTAAGGGCAACCATGGCTACGACGCGGCCACGGGTAACTATGGCGACCTGGTGGAACTGGGTGTGATCGATCCCACTAAGGTCACCCGCACCGCGTTGCAGAACGCGGCGTCGATCGCCGGCCTGATCCTGACGACGGACGCGACCGTGGCGCAGGCGCCGGAGGAGGCCAAGGCCCCCGCCGCACCTGCTCCTGAAATGTCGTTCTAACCAGGACGCCGGGCGGCAAGGTCAACCTTGCCGTCTGGCGCCTTCGCGTGTCAGCACGTCCAGCACGTTGTTCGCCGCGGCCACGCCCATGTTGACGTAGGCGGCGCTGGTAACGCCGCCGATGTGGGGGCTCAGGATAATGCGCGGCTCTTGCTGGAACGGATGGCCGGCAGGCATGGGCTCGACCGCGAAACTGTCCAGGCCGGCCGCTTGCACATGGCCCGAGCGCACGGCCTGCAACAGTGCGTCCTCGTCGACCAGGCCGCCGCGCGCCGTGTTCACCAGGATCACGCCCTGCTTGCACTGCGCCAGCGTCGTCGCGTTGATCATGCCGCGGTTCTCATCGGTAAGCGGGCAGTGCAGCGACACCACATCGGCCTCGCGCCAGATCGTGTCCAACGACACATTCTCGATATGGCCCGGCAAGTTCTTTGCATAGGGGTCGAAGCCGATCACGCGCATGTCCAGGCCGCGGACCATGGCGGCCATGCGCTGGCCGATGGCGCCCAGGCCAATCAGGCCGATGGTCTTGCCGCCCAGCTCCATGCTCTTGTGCGTGGACTTGTCCCAGTGGCCCGCTCGCATGCGCTCGTCCAGCCCGATGACCGATTTGGCGCAGGCCAGAAGCAGCGCCAGCGCCTGTTCCGCCACGGCGGCGGCGTTCACGCCGACTGCGGCGACGACCTGGATGCCGCGTTCGGCGGCCGCCGTCTTGTCAATGGTGTCAGTGCCGCTGCCATGCTTGGAGATCACACGCAGGGCGGGGGCCGCGTCCATCGCCGCGGCGCCCACCTTGCTGTACCGCACGATGATGGCGACCGGGTTGTGCTTGCGGCACAGCGTCACGATGTCGCTCTCCGTGGGTGTTTTTCCAGCGAAAGCCAGCTCGAAATCCTGGAGCAGCGCCAACGCCTCCGGCGCCAGGTCCGCCGCGGTCACGACGATGGCGGGCTTGCCCGTCGCGGCGGCGTTCACAGCGATTCCCCTTCTTTCAGGACCCCAGCGGCGCGCAGGGCCGCGCCGAGCCATTTGGCTTCGGTGTCGCCGGCTTGGATGGCGGCAATGCGCGCGGCTTCATCGCGCACTTTCTTTTCGGCGGCGGGCAACAGTCCTTCTATCTTTTCGCGCTCGACCACGACTACGCCGTCGGCGTCACCGATGATGAAGTCGCCGGCATTGACCGTCACGCCGCCCACCGACACGGGATGGCCGATGCGGCCGGGGACGTTCTTGGTCGGACCATTGGGATTCGTGCCGGCGGCGAACACCGGGTAGTCCATCTGGATGATCTCGACCGTGTCGCGCGCGGCGCCGTCCATCACCACGCCGACGATGCCGAGCTTGCGGCAGGCGTTCATCATGATGGTCCCCATCAGCGCCGAGCTGAGGTCGCCCTTGCCGTCGATCACCAGAACGTCGCCGGGCTTGGCCAGGGAAATCGCGGCGTGGATCATGAGGTTGTCGCCGGGACGCACTTCAACCGTAAACGCCGTGCCGGCAAGCTTCATGCCGGGATGCAACGGACGGATGCGGCCGTTGAGGGCGCCGCGTCGGCCGGCTACGTCGGCCAGGATGGCAGGTTGCAGATCCGCGGCGCGACGCACAATGTCGGCGCTGACGCGGGGGAAATCCTTGATGATGTCCTGATTGGCCATGAGTATTCCTGTTTGAAGAAGCGGGTGATGCGGGGAGTAATCAGGCCGGCTTGATACCGGCTCCGCGGATGACTTTGCAGCGATGGGAATAGCGCGCCTGCATGACCAATCACTCGACCTTCGCGCCCGATTCTTCGACGATCTTGCCCCAGCGGATGCGGTCGTCGTGGATCAGTTTTCCGAAATCTGCCGGCGTGCTGGTCAGCACGCGCGCGCCTTGTTCCTGGTATTTCACGCTCAGGTCCTTAGCTTGCAGCGCCTTGTTGAACTCCGTATTCAGGCGCTGCACGATGTCCTCGGGCGTGCCGGCCGGCGCGGCCAGGCCGAACCAGGTCACGGCTTCAAAGCCCGGGAAGCCGCGTTCGGCAATGGTGGGCACGTCGGGCATATCGGGCACGCGCTGTGCCGAGGTCACCGCCAGCGCCCGCATCTTGCCGCTGCGCACGTGGCCAATCAGCGTGGGCACTGATGACAGATACATGTCGATCTGCCCGCCAATCAGGTCATTGGACGCTTGCGCCGCGCCCTTATAAGGAATGTGCGTAAGCTTGATGCCCGCGGCATTCTGCAGTTGCACCGCAGCCAGATGAGCCACGGTGCCGTTGCCCGAACTGGCGAAGTTCAAGGACTCCGGCTTGGCTTTGGCTGCGGCAAGCATGTCCTCGAAGGTCTTCAGCGGCGAGTTGGCGGGAACCACGATCACCAGCGGGGCGTCCGCGACCAGACCGATAGCGGTCAGGTCTTTTTCGGGGTCGTAGGGCAACTTGGCGTAGAGCGTGGGATTGATCGCCAAGTTGCTGGTTTGGCCCAGTACCAGCGTATAGCCGTCCGGCGCCGACTTGGCTGCCGTATCCACGCCGATGTTGCCGCCCGATCCGGGTCTGTTTTCCGTGACGATGTTCCAGCCCGTATTGCTGGCTACCTTGATCGCCGCCTCTCTGGCCAGCACATCGGTGCCGCCGCCAGGCGGGAAAGGAACGATCAGACGAATGGGTTTGTTGGGGTAGCCCTGCGCCGCGGCAAGGCCACTCACGCACACCAGGGCCAGGCCCGAAAGCACACGCGCGATCTGCTTCATGATTTGTCTCCGATCGTTGTTTTTGGTGCCGGCATTGTGAATCGGTGTTCCGGCTAATACAATGCAAGTCCGTCAGATGAAACATGTTCCATACCATGAACGCAGAAGAACCTAGCGATGCTGATGAGTCCCCGGCAGAAGAAGGCGTAGTGGCCGTGCGTCGAGCGATGAGCATCCTTGCGGCGTTCGGCGTGGAAGACACCCATCTGTCCCTGGCGGAACTGAGCCGGCGTACCGGCTTTCACCGGTCCACCGTATTGCGCTTGGCGCGCACGCTCGCCATGGACGACTATCTGGCCCAACGGCCAGACGGCACGTGGCGTCTGGCGCGCGCAGCCGGCTGGCTTGGCGCCTGCTACCAGGCCACGTTCAACATCGCGGAAATCGTGCAGCCCGTCCTGAGGGAGGTATCGGCCACAACGGGAGAAAGCGCCACGTTCTATGTGCGCGAGGGCAAACAGCGCATTTGCATGGCGCGGGTCGAAGGACCCAAATCAATCCGCCATCATGTGCGGATTGGCGCGGCGCTGCCGCTTGAATTGGGCTCACCGGGGCGTGTGCTGCTGGCGTTTTCCGGAGAGCCGGGCGAGCCTTACGAATCGGTGCGTCGCGCGGGCTACATGATTTCCCTGGGCGAGCGCGATGCGGAAGTCTCCAGCATTTCCGCGCCGGTCTACGGCATCAACTGGACCTTGCAGGGGGCCATCTGCATCTCGGGGCCGATTTCGCGTCTGACCGAAAGCGTGCTGCTCGAGCTCAAGGAGCCCATTCTGACCGCAGCCAGTCGACTTTCGCGGTCGATGATGGGCGTTCGACAAGCGTAGGGAGTGTCAGGGTGATGGTCGGTGGCGGTTGAAGGCGGTTGACGAGTAGTTTCGGCTGCTGCCCAACCTGAATCTGTGCAGTGGATTCCTGCATGCGATCGGCGGCCTCGATGTCAAGCGACCGCTCCTGGCCGTGAGCCGTCGATTGCGAAAAAAGCTGCTCAAGGGCGATGTGCTGCACGGGCAATGCCCTGTAGCGTAAGAAACTGGTCGCGAACGCGAGATAAGGAAAAATCGCTATGGAGGTCTTGATTCGAGCGGCACACCACGCGGACAAAGATACCCTTGGCACGCTCAAACTGCGATCCACGCTGGCGTGGGGCGATCATGTTGACGAGTTGCTTGCGCTGGCAGAGGCGGGGCAGTTTTCCGCTGCACGTCTGCCATACGCCATGGTCGCCGAACTGGATGGCGTTCTCGTCGGGTTCATAACGGTAGTCCCCGAGACCGGCACCGAGGCGGAACTCGAAGACCTGTTTGTCGCGCCCGAACTATGGCGAATGGGTGTGGGAACGCGGCTGCTTAACGAAGCCGAGCATCGCGCCGCGCAGCTTGGAATTCGGTCGCTCCACGCCGTGGTTGGCGATCGAGCGCGATCATTCTACGAAGCCTCCGGATTTCTGTTTGCCGCCACCGTGGACACGGAGTTCTCACACGCAGTGAGAATGCGCAAAACCCTGCCCTGACCCGGTTGCCATGTCGTTGGGTCCGACGATGGCATCACCTCCCGGACGGCCAGCGTCCGCCCTTGCCCGCGCCGGACCGGCATTCGTCAATCAGGCTTTGGCGGGCCCGCGTCATTGCCGTACTCAACAATCAAACGTAAGCACTTGACGAACAGTCCCCGGTATTCCTCGGGCAGGCGCGCCAGCAGCTGGTCTTCCACCAGCACATCGCGCGGCATCACCCTGCACAGAAGGTCCATACCGGCTGGCGCGACATAAAGCTGGTAGGCCCGAGCGTCCGTCGGTGACGGCCGTCGTTCTATCAGTCCGCCGCTATGCATGCGTCTCACCATTTCGGCGACGGTATTGCGATCCATTGCCAAGCGTTCCGCCAAGGAGTTTTGGCTAAGCCCGGGCTCTTGGTAAAGCAAGACTAAGGCGGCTTTTTGCCTGGGTGTTACCCCCTCGCCGGGAAACGTAGCCGCGAAGATCTCCTCGGCCTTGAAATGAGCTCGGCGTAAAAGATGGGACGGCACATCCTCAAGGCGGAAATTTTTCAGCAGTGATTCGACTTTGGCCGGGGCGGGCGAAGGCGAGACATGCGGTGGGGGGAGCTTCGGGGAGGGTGATCGGGCCATTTTGATCGCAGCGCTTTGACGGTCGTTGAGGATATTAGGAGGGGATCCCGCGTAATTACCATAGCACGTGTACGTATAAGTTCAGGTTTTTTCCGAAAGCCCTTGCCCTTACAGCCAAGCAATAAATATAGGGTTTGTACGCGTTTCTTGGCATTTCGCTCCGACTTACGATAGTACGTATACGTCTGATAAAGCCCAGTCCGCAGGATGCCGCCGCGGAGGTGAGCTTCAACTGTCAAAGTAAGGAGCTTCATCATGAGCGAAGGACTGATTCTTTCCGGTTTCCTGGCGCCGCATCCTCCCCATCTGGTCTACGGTGAAAACCCGCCCCAGAACGAACCGCGGTCTGAAGGCGGCTGGGAACCGCTGCGCTGGGCGTATGAGCACGCGCGCGAGAGCATCGAACGCATGAAGCCTGACGTGCTGCTGGTCCATTCCCCTCATTGGATTACGCAGGTGGGGCACCACTTTCTTGGCGTTCCCAGGCTTACCGGGCGTTCGGTCGATCCCATCTTCCCCAACATTTTCCGGTATGACTTCGGCATGGACGTGGACGTCGAATTGGCCGAGGCGTGCTGCGAAGAGGCCAAAAATCTTGGGCTGGTCAGCAAGATGATGCGCAATCCGAAGTTCCGGCCCGACTACGGAACGATCACGACACTCCACATGGTCCGACCACAATGGGACATCCCCGTTGTGGGGATATCCGCCAATAACACGCCGTATTTCCTCAACACCAAGGAAGGCCTGGGCGAGATGGATCTTCTGGGCCGTGCCACGCGGGAGGCCATCCGCAAGACCGGACGCCGCGCCGTTCTGCTGGCCAGCAATACCTTGTCCCACTGGCATTTTCACGAAGAACCGGAGTTGCCTGAAGACATGACCAAAGAGCATCCCGAGCGCTATGACGGCTACAAGTGGGACGTGCGGATGATCAATTTGATGCGACAAGGCCGCATGAAAGAGACCTTCCAACTTCTTCCTCAGTTCATTGATGAAGCTTTTGCCGAGGTGAAGTCCGGCGCCTTCACATGGATGCACGCCGCGATGGGATATCCCGAACTTGCCGGCAGGCTGCACGGCTATGGCACCGTCATCGGCACCGGCAACGCCGTTGTCGAGTGGAACCTTCAGGATGCAGGGCTTTCAGGCCTGAAGTCAGCAGCCCGGCCCGCTTGATTGCGCAGCTTGCTAAAGAAAAAGGGGAATTGCATGAGCGTCGTATCCGCGTTTCTTGTTCCGGGCAGTCCTCTGCCGCAGTTGCGTCCCGATGTTGCGCCGTGGGGCCGCCTTAAAGACGCCTTCGCGCAAGCCGGAAAACTGCTGGCCGAGTCAAAACCGGATTGCGTGCTGGTCTACTCGACACAATGGTTCGCCGTGTTGGACCAGCTTTGGATAACCCGGCCACGCAGCACCGGGCTACATGTCGATGAGAACTGGCACGAGTTCGGTGAGCAGCCGTTCGACATTCATTCTGAGTCAGCTCTGGCGCATCGATGCGTCCAAGCCTGCAACGAAGCAGGTATCAAGACACGCGGTGTCGACTACGACCAATTCCCGATAGACACCGGCACCATTACCGCGACGACACTGATGCGCTTTGGCTCATCGGTGCTTCCGGTGGTCATCGCCGCAAACAACCTTTACCACAGCGCCGCGCAGACGGAGCAGCTGGGTGCCATCGCCGCCAACGCCTTGCAAGACAAACGCGTCGCGGTGGTTGGAATCGGGGGGCTCTCCAGCGGCATGTTCCGCGAAAACATCGATCTTCAGAAAGATCACATCCTGTCGGAAGCGGATGACGCGTGGAATCGGCGTTTGCTTGCCTTGATGGAAAGCGGCGATGTGGAGGCTATTCGCGCAAGCCTGCCGGAATATGCCAAAGAAGCGCGTCCGGACATGGGGCTGAAGCAGTTCTATTGGCTACTTGGCGCGATAGGTGGGAATTTCAAGCGCGCAATCGTGCACGAGTACGCGCCGCTGTACGGCAGCGGTGGCGCCGTCGTGGAGTTCAATCTTCAGTAGTGCCTTTCAGCGGGGCTTGCCAAGCCGGCCTGTATTTGCCAAGGAGCCGTCGGGGGCGCGTTGGGCGTCTCAATGGGTCGCTATTGGCCAGCGCTTTCTTGCAACGACCTTCATCAAGACGGAATAGACATGAGTTTTGCCAATCTCTCTGCACAGCCCCCGTTGTATCCCCCAGAGGCCGAGGACTATGCGCAGGCGGCCCTGGAACTGTCGGCCGCTGCCGCGCTGCGCTGCGAACGTGTCGCCGACATCCAATACGGGGATACCGCCGCGCACAGGCTGGACGTGTACCCGAGCCGAAACGCAGATGGGAGAGCGAGCCCAGTGCTGGTCTTCGCGCACGGCGGAGCGTGGACGAATGGCTACAAGGAATGGGTGGGGTTGATGGCCCCTGCCTTGGTCGCCGCCGGCATTACGTTTGTCTCGGTTTCGTATCGCCTCGCGCCCCGCTTCAAATGGCAGGCGCTGCTGGACGATTGCCTATCAGCGGTTTCCTGGGTGCATCGGAACATTCACAAGTATGGCGGGGACCCCAAGCGCATGGCTCTTGGAGGCCATTCCGCAGGCGGTCATTTGATGACGCTTGCCGCCCTGAGCGCCGAGGGTCTGACCCGTCACGACATCCCGACGTCGTCGATCGTTGCTTGTTTTCCACTGTGCGCGCCTCTTGATATCCGATATCCCGATCGCGCGCCGGGCAGTGGAGAAGAGCGCACTCATCTGAATCTGTTTAACGACGTTTCGGAAGCCGCGATGGCGAGTCCGGTGTGTCTCTTGAATAAGGACGTGCCCTATATGTTGCTGGCTTATGCCAGCGAGGACTTGCCACGCATCGTGAAGGGAAATCAAACCATGGAAGTCGAGCTGCGCCGGCTGCGGCTTCCATGCGAAACCATGGTGCTCCCGGGTGATCATTTTTCCCCGGCGATTTCGGCAGGGGAACCGAACTCGCCCTGGACGAATCGGCTGATTCAAATCTTGCACGGATGAACTTAATAGGTACGTTGGAGAACGCAATGAAAATTCCCCGATTGATATTGCTCTTGGCAATTACATTGTCTACGGCAGTGCATGCGCAATCTTGGCCAAGCAAGCCGATCAAGCTGATCATTCCCTATGCCGCAGGGTCGGGTCCTGACGTTGCAACGCGCCCCGTTGCCGAACAGATCGGAAGAATTCTCAAACAGCCCGTTATCGTGGAAAACCTGGCGAGCGCTGGCGGGATCGTGGGCACCCGTACGGTCGCAAGGGCAGCGCCGGATGGATACACGTTTGGCTTTGGCAACAACATCACCTTGGCAGTTAATACGAGTTTCTATCGCAGCCTGCCCTATGATCCGATAAAGGACTTTTCTCCAGTCGGTTTGCTGTTCGATAACCCCTACATCCTGGTTGCAAGGAAAGACTTCAAGCCGAATTCCATCGCCGAGTTTATTGCGTATGTAAAACAGCACCCCGGCAAGGTGAACTTCGCGTCCGGAACGGGGGTAGGTTCGGGTAGCCATCTGACCGGTGAAATGATGAAAGCCGTCGGAGCGCTTGAGATTACTCACGTGCCGTATCGCAGTGGTTCCATGGCGCTATCAGATGTCGTCAGCGGCCGGGTCGACGTCATGTTCGACAACGTGAATGGCGTGCAACAGTTCATCAGCAACGGAACGCTTAAAGCGTTTGCGGTCACCAGTTCGAAGCGCCTGGCGACAATGCCGGATGTTCCGACGATGGCTGAATCCGGGTTTCCGAACTTCGAAGCGGTGGCATGGGGAGGAATCGTGGCGCCAAAGGGAACCCCGGACGCAATCGTTGGGCGTATGAACGAAGCGATCGGGCTTGCGCTCAAGACCCCTCAAGTCGCCCAGGCCAATGCCGCGATGTCGCTCAATCCGATCAGCTCCACGCCTGAAGAATTCGCGGCATTCATTGCCGCAGAAACAAAACGGTGGGCCGAGACGGTCAAGGTTTCGGGGGCTAGAGCGGAATAGAGGGCGTCAACGGCAACGATGCAAGCGCACGGCGTCGCTAAGGCTGGGATACGCGGGCCAGTATGCCGGCAACAGCCGCCCGCATTCGATAAACGCGAATGTGCGCCGGTCATTCTAAATCCGCTGCTTCATCCCGAGCCAGGCACTTATGCCTGCTCGCGCTGCGCCCCTCGCGTCGACAGCCACGCGCGACCCTTGGGCGTCAAAACCGCCACCGGGGTTTTCGTCGCCGCGGACGGATCGGGGGCCAGATCGACCAGCCCGTTGGCGGTCGCGTCCTCCCATGCAGAAAGGCGCGGGCATGACGTGCGCCACGCCTCCATGATGTCGGCGTAGGTACGGGGGCGTTCGGCCACCCAGATCAGAAACTGTGTCAGATTGCCAAGTTGCGAAGCGCTGGCCTCGATGTAGGGCGTGTCGAGCATGACGGGCTCCGGTGTCTGTTGCCGACTTTCACGATACTCCCGCGGTGAACTGGCGCGCTACCGCCCGACGCGGCGCGGGGGGCGCCACGCAGTAAGGCCCGGGTCCGGTGCAATACCGGACCCGGGCCTTCGCACGTGAGCGGCTGACCGTCCCACGTTGGAAAGACCTGCCTTTCCCATTCCAGGACGGAAACCTGCGATCAGTTGGCCGTGATGTTGGCGGCCTTGACCACCTTGCCCCAGCGGTCCAGTTCCGATTGCGTATAAGCCCCCAGTTCCTTCGGCCCCATGAAGATGGCTTCGGCGCCTTGTTCGGCGGCCTTCTGGCGGAAGGCGTCGGTCTTCATGATCTTCTGGATTTCACCGGCGATCTTATCCACGACTGGCGCGGGCGTGTCCTTGGGCGCGTACATGGCAAACCACGACGACACGATCAGGTCGGGATAGCCGGCTTCGGCCGCGGTTGGTACGTTCGGCAGGGACGGCAGGCGGGCATTGCCCGTGACAGCCAGCGCGCGTAGCTTGCCGGCGGCGATCTGGCCCAACAGCGGCGGGGGCGTGGTGATGGTCATGTCCACGGCGCCGCCCAGCAGGTCGTTCAGCGCGGGGCCGGTGCCTTTGTAGGGAATATGCGTGATCTGCGTGCCAGCCATCTGGTTCAGCAATTCAGTGGCCACCTGTTGCAACGAGCCGTTGCCGGACGACGCGTAGTTCAGCTTGCCCGGGTTGGCCTTGGCGTATGCCACCAGTTCCTTGAGCGAGTTGATGGGCAGGTCCGGGCGCACCACCACGACTTGCGGCGCCGACAGCACGTTGGCGACGGGGGCAAAGTCCTTGATGGGATCCCAGCCGGCGGCAGGCGTCACGTGCGGCGTGATGACCTGGAAACCGGAGTATTGCAGCAGCAGCGTATAGCCGTCGGGCTTGGCGCGGGCCACCGCCTGCGCGGCGATGCCGCCGGAGGCGCCCGGCTTGTTCTCGACCACGACGCTTTGGCCAAGCGCCGCGCCCAGGGGCTGGGCGATCAGGCGGGCGGCAATGTCGGTGGTGCCGCCGGGCGCGGCGGACACAATCAACGTGACAGGGCGGTTGGGAAAGTCCGCTTGTGCGCTGGCGGCGCTGGCGCCGAGGGTCAGCGCGGCGGCGATACCGGCGCGCAGGATGGTGGGCAGGCTTGGCAATGCCATGGGATGTCTCCTTGGTTTTTTATAGGTGTGGTCAAAACAAACGGATAAAACGGCTGCGCGACCTCGGTAGGGCGCTACATCGCTACGACTGCGGAAATCTCTCGGCCAGCCAGGCTGGGGCCGCGTGCGTTGCCAGGCGAGGCCCCGCTTGCAGCAAGGCGTTGCTCAGGTCGCGCTGCACCAGCGCGGGCAAGCCGCGCACGATGGCCAGCAAAGGCGCAAGCGACACGCCGGTGTCCACGCCCATGCAGGCGAACATGTGGACCAGTTCTTCGGTGTTGACGTTGCCGCTGGCGCCGGGCGCATACGGGCATCCGCCCAGGCCGCCGGCCGCCGCGTCGAAGCGGGTGATGCCGGTTTGCCAGGCGGCCATCGCGTTGGCCAGCGCCATGCCGCGCGTATTGTGCAGGTGCACGGTCAGCGCCACGCCGGGCAGACGCGCGGACGCCTGTTCACACAAGGCGGCTACTTGCGTCGGGAACGCCATGCCGGTGGTGTCGCACAGCGTGATGCCGGTGGCGCCCGCGTCCGCCAGCCGCGCGGCCAGATCCAGCACCTGGTTCACGGCCACGTCGCCGTCAAACGGACAGCCGAAGGCGGTGGACAGTGACACGTTGCACGGCGTGCCGCTGCGGCCGGCGGCGGCCAGCACCTGCGACAGTTCCGCATACGACTGCTCGCGCGTCATGCGCAGGTTGGCGCGGTTATGCGTCTCGCTGCACGACATGACCAGGTTCATTTCGTCGGTGCCGGCTTCCAACGCGCGTTCAAGCCCGCGGATGTTGGGCACCAACGCGGTGTAGATCACGCCCGGACGGCGGCGGATGCGGCGCATCACTTCCGTGGCGTCGGCCAGCGCGGGGATAGCCTTGGGCGACGTGAAACTGGTGACTTCGATGCGCGCAAAGCCGCAGTCGGACAAGGCGTCCACGAAGGCGACCTTGTCGTCGGTGGCGACCAGGGCTTTTTCAATCTGCAGGCCGTCGCGGGGGCCGACTTCGTTGATCTCGATCTTGGCGGGGCCGGCGTTCATGCAATCACTCCCTTGACGCGCAGCGCGGCGCGTTGTTCGTTCGACAATCCCGCCTGCGCCAGCACGGTATCGGTGTGTTCGCCCAGCGTGGGCGCGCGTTCGCGCACCGCGCCGGGATTGGCCGAGAGATACGGAAAGACGGACGGCATTTCCACTTGCACGCCGGCGGCGGATGCCACGGTGGTGATGGCGTTACGGGCCCGGTAGTGCGGGTCGGCGGCGATATCCGCTACCGAATAGATGCGGCCCGCCGGCACGTCGGCTTCGCGCATCGCGGCCAATACGTCGTCGATAAGCCGGGTCTGCGTCCATGCGCCGATGGCGGCGTCGATCTCGGCAACGCGTCGGGCGCGGCCATCGTTGTGCGCCAAGGCCGGGTCCTGGCCCAGGTCGTCGCGGCCAATGCGGGCCATCAGGCGGGTGTAGATGGCGTCGCCATTGCCGGCGATGAGCACGTAGCCGTCCTGGCAGGGATAGGCATTGGACGGCGCGATGCCAGGCAGCGCGGCCCCGGCCGGCTCGCGCACGGCGCCGAAAACGGAGTATTCCGGCAACAGGCTTTCGCTTAGGTTGAACAGGCTTTCGTACAGCGCCGCGTCGATCACCTGGCCCACGCCGCCACGGGCATCGCGCTGGTACAGCGCCATCATTACGCCCAGCGCGCCATGCAGACCCGCGATGGTGTCACCCAGCGACAAGCCGGCCCGCACCGGCGCGCGGCCCGGTTCGCCGTTCAGATAGCGCAGCCCGGCCATGGCCTCGCCGATGGCGGCAAAGCCCGGTTCGCGCGCCTTGGGGCCGGTCTGGCCGTAGCCCGAGATGCGCAGCATGATCAGGCGCGGGTTCAGTTCATGCAGGGTTTCCCACGACAAACCCCATTTTTCCAGGGTGCCGGGGCGGAAATTCTCGATCAGCACGTCGGCCTGCTGCGCCAACAAGCGCACGATGTCCTGGCCTTCCTGCTGGCGCAGGTCCACGCACACCGACTGTTTATTGCGCGACTGCGCTTCCCACCACACGGACGTGCCTTCGTGCAGCAAACGCCATTTGCGCAGCGGATCACCCTGTCCGGGCGGTTCGATCTTGATGACCTGCGCGCCAAAATCCGCCAGGGTCTTGGCGGCGAACGGCCCTGCTATCAGTTGACCCAGCTCCAGCACGCGGATGCCAGCAAGAATCTGCCCAGCCATTACGCCTCCTTGGCGACACTCGATATTGATAGGCGGCAGTGTGCCCGCGAAGCGAGGGCGCACGGAATGGACAATCGGGGAAAGGGGTATTCCTGGAACGAGAAACCCCGGGCAAACCCGCAGCGGCAATCGCCTCAGTGATCGCCGCGCAGATGCGCCAGCAGCAGGCGGGCGCCGACGGTCAGCGTGTCGGCATCGCGCACGCCCAGCAGCAGCCAGCGGCGCGCCCATTCATCGGTCAGGGGGATGAGTTTGATCGGCATCGACCGCGCATGCGGTTCGGCGGCGATGCGCGGCAGGATGCCCACGCCACGGGTCGCTGCCACCATGCGGCAGATGGCGTCAAAGCTGCGCACCTGGATGCGCAAACGCATCGCCCGGCCCAGACGGCCGCTTTCGTCGGACAGGCGGGTCGCCAGCGACGTGGCCGGCGGCAGGCCCACGTAGTCGTAGGCCAACGTGTCCGCAAACGCCACCTGTGCCTCGGCGGCCAACGGATGGCGCTGCGGCACGATCAGCACCAGTTCATCCAGCCGATAGGGAAATGTCGACAAGCCGTCGGCCGGCGTGCGGTCGGCGAATACGCCAATATCGGCGCGGTTCTCTAGCACGGCGGTCACGATGTCGCTGCTGTTCTGCTCTTCCAGGTCGATCCGCACGGCCGGATGGCCATCCATGAAGGCGGCCAGGTCTTCGGGCAGAAACTGCGTCAGCGACGAGGTATTGGCGGCAATGCGTACTTGCCCGCGCACGCCCTGGGCGAAATCAGATAGCGCGCCCGTCATCTGCTCCACTTCCTGCAACACGCGAAGCGCGTGCACCAGGCAGGCTTGGCCGGCGTCGGTCAATTCCACCCCGGCCGCGTTGCGGTACAGCAGCGCGGTGCCCAGGGCCGCCTCCAGGTCCGAAATTCGTTTGCTGGCCGCCCCAACCGCCAGGTGCGACTGGCGTGCGCCGGCCGAGATGCTGCCCTGGCGCGCAACGGAAACAAACAGGGCAAGTGTGACAAGGTCGATGCGGGCAAGGTTCATGGAAAATTCGGCGCGGAGTATGCCAAGGCGGTGCGGCTGAGTGCTATGGCCGGGTCGCCAATTCAATAATTATGTCCGAATTTCTCCTTGGCCCCCCAATGCGCGCAAGCGCCAGGTCATCGAACCGCCACGGACTCAAACCGAGGGGGCAGCCAGCCGCCGCCCAGCGCCTTGAACACCGAAATGGCGGCCCGAGCCGACTCGGTCTGCGCTTGCGCCCTTGCGTCCGAGGCTTGCAGCAGGGTTTCGTCCGCATGCAGGACGTCGATCAGGCTGGCCGTGCCTTTCTCGTAGGCGATGAATGACGACTGACGCGCACGCGTCAACGAGTCCTCGCCACCGGTAAGCGTCGTGGCTTGCGCCTCCCGGTTGACCAGGGCCGAGAACGCGTTCTCGACGTCTTCGGTGGCGCGAAGCACGGACTGGCGGTAGGCCGCGAGCGCTTCGGCTTCCTGTCCCTTGGCCTGATCGATCTGCGCATTGATGCGGCCGAAGTCGAAAAGCCGCCACCGCAGGCCCAGAATCGCGGCCGACTGGCTGGCGCCGCTTGTGAACAGGTTACCGCCGGAAATGGAAGTGGCGCTGCCCAGCAAGGCATTCAGCGAGAATTTCGGGTAGTACTCGGCGATCGCCACGCCAATGCGCGCGTTGGATGCGGCAAGGCGACGTTCTGCCACGATGAGATCGGGTCGACGGCGTAACAGGTCCGCAGGCGTACCTGCGGAGGCGATCTGCGGGGCCTTCGGGATAGTTCCGATGGCTGCCAGTTCCGTGCGATGGGTGCCAGGCGGGGTGCCCAGCATGACGTCCAGCGCATTCATCGCGGCATCCAGGCCGGTCTGAAGCACGGGAACCGTTGCCTGCACCTGGGCAAGCGAGCCTTCAGTCTGCCGAACCTGGTATTCGGCGGCAAGGCCCTTGCTGTGTAGCAACTGAACCTTCTCCAGCAACCCCCGTTGCGTCTTTACCTGTTGGTTTGCAATGTCCAGGCGCGCCTGCAATCCGCGGATGGTGATGTAAATGTCGGCGGTCTGCGCGGCGACGGCCAGCCGTGTGGCCGCAGCACCTGCCTCTGATGCCTGGTATTCGGCGAGCGCGGCCTGGCGTTCGCGGCGCAACCCTCCAAACACATCCAGTTCCCAGCTTGCACCCAGGTTGGTCTCATACGAGTTGCCGTACCGGTCGAAATCCGGGGTCGAGTTCAGCACCTGGCCGAGCGGCGTTTCAATAGACTGATACGCACGTCCTGCCTGGCCATTGATGTTGCCGGTAGGCAATAATGCGGCTGTCGCGGCGCCCAGTCCGGCGCGCGCCTGAGTCACCCTGGCCAAAGCCTGGGCAAGATCCAGGTTCTGCTCAAGCGCCCTTGTGACGAAGTGACTCAGTACCGGGTCTCCAAAGCCCTCCCACCAGATCGCAAGGCTGGCAGGGGTAGCCGCCGTCCGTTGTTCGACGGCCTGCTTGCCCATGTAGTGCTCTGAAAGCGGAGCATCCGGCCGGTGATAGTCCGGCCCCACCGCACAACCCGTCACCAGGCAGGCGCTCATCACCAGGGCGAGAGAGCGAGGGGAAAGCATGGGGGATCCTTGAATGAGCACGGAGAGGTGACGATATTACAATATAGTCACTCGTTGTCAATCAAAGTTCTTCAGGCTAAGCTAAGTAAATGACTGAAAACAGTACTACAGCCCCCTCGCGTGGGCCTTCCGAGCACAACGTGCGCGACCAGATCGTCGACGCGGCGACCGAGCACTTCAGCCACTACGGCTACGAGAAGACGACTGTGTCGGATCTGGCCAAGGCGATCGGTTTCTCCAAGGCTTACATCTATAAATTCTTCGACTCCAAGCAGGCCATCGGCGAGGTGATTTGCTCGAACCGTCTTGCGATCATCATGCAGGTCGTGGACTCGGTAATCGCTGATTCGCCCTCCGCGTCAGAGCGATTGCGTCGCCTTTTCCGTGCGCTGGCCGAGACCGGCAGCGACCTTTTCTTCCATGATCGCAAGCTCTATGACATTGCCGCCGTTGCCGCACGCGATCAATGGCCTGCCGTGCGTGCGCTGGAGGCACATTTGCGCCAGGTGATCCAGAACATCCTTCTGGAGGGACGCGAATCGGGCGAATTCGAGCGTAAGACGCCGCTGGACGAAGCGTCCAACGCCATCTATCTGGTCATGCGGCCTTACATCAATCCTGTACAGCTTCAGTACAACCTCGACATGGCGACGGAGTCGGCAGTGCAACTATCAGCGCTCATCCTGAGGAGCCTGTCGCCCTAGATTTGTAGTGACCGTTGACTTTAGTAGTCACTAGTCGCAGAATGCGGTTCCTGTTCTATCCATCTAAGTAAGGGAACCCATGCTTCGGCTACGACCTGCCACCATTGCCGTTTGCTTGCTGCCTTTCGTCTTGACGGCGTGTGGCGAGCCCTCGAGGGCCGACGATCCGCGCACTTACGCGCCACTCGTAAGATCGGCAGTGGTCCAACATGCTTCCAATACTTCCCGTTCGTTCACCGGCACTGTCGCGGCCCGTGTGCAGAGCGACTTGGGCTTCCGCGTATCGGGCAAGGTCCTTGAGCGGCTGGTCGATACCGGACAGACCGTCAAGCGCGGTGAGCCGCTGATGCGCCTGGATCCCATTGACCTTGGTCTTCAGGCACGCGCACAGCAAGAGGCAGTGACGGCCGCGCGGGCGCGGGCCAAGCAAACCGCCGATGATGAGGCGCGTTATCGTGACCTGGTCGCTGCCGGCGCCGTGTCGGCATCCGCGTATGACCAGATCAAGGCAGCCGCCGACTCGGCCAGGGCGCAGTTAAGCGCTTCGGTCGCACAGGCCGATGTGGCCCGCAATGCCTCGGGCTACGCCGTGCTGCTGGCCGACGCCGATGGTGTGGTGATGGAGACATTGGCCGAGCCCGGGCAGGTCGTCAGTCCGGGGCAGCCAGTGGTTCGATTGGCGCGCGCTGGCCAGCGAGAGGCAATCGTGAACCTGCCAGAGACGCTGCGCCCGGCTCCTGGATCCACGGCGCTAGCGACGCTATATGGCCGCAACACCGGTGCGGTATCCGCAACGCTGAGGCTGCTGTCTGACTCGGCGGACCGTCTTACTCGGACGTTCGAGGCGCGCTACGTACTGGAAGGTGCGCTGTCTAATGCCCCACTGGGCGCGACGGTTACGCTTCATATTCCCGAAGGGCCCACCAACAAGCCAGTGCTTCAAGTGCCGATCGCGGCCATCTATAACGCCGGCAAGGGGCCGGGTGTGTGGGCGATTGCGGGCAACCCGGCAAAAGTGACGTGGCGATCCGTCGAGGTCCTGAGCCTGGGCGATGATGCCGCGCGCGTGTCCGGTGAACTGAAGCCCGGCGAGCAGATTGTCGCGCTGGGCGCCCATTTGCTGCATGAGGGCGAGCAGGTCCGGCTGGCTTCTCAGAGCGTCGCCAGCGTAGCCGGGAGCCGTCCATGAGCGAGGGGCGTTTCAATCTTTCGGCGCTTGCCGTTCGTGAGCGCTCGGTTACGGTATTCCTC
Organism: Achromobacter marplatensis; assembly: GCF_049060505.1. Lineage (GTDB taxonomy): Bacteria > Pseudomonadota > Gammaproteobacteria > Burkholderiales > Burkholderiaceae_B > Achromobacter > Achromobacter marplatensis_A. The sequence continues at coordinate 295,510 of NZ_JBMGRB010000006.1, read as the reverse complement.
ATTTTTCTGATTGCGGTTGCCGGAACCCTGGCGTTTTTCCAGTTGGGTCGTGCGGAGGATCCGCCGTTCACGGTTAAGCAGATGACGATCATCACCGCCTGGCCGGGCGCTACTGCCCAGGAAATGCAGGATCAGGTGGCCGAGCCGCTTGAAAAGCGCATGCAGGAGTTGAAGTGGTACGACCGAACGGAAACCTACACCCGTCCAGGCTTGGCCTTCACCATGGTGTCTCTTGCCGACAAGACGCCGCCCTCCGAAGTCCAGGAGGAGTTCTATCAGGCCCGCAAGAAGCTCAGCGACGAATCGGGCAAGTTGCCGGCCGGTGTTATCGGACCGATGGTCAACGATGAGTTCTCGGACGTGACCTTTGCGCTCTTCGCGCTGAAAGCCCGGGGCGAGCCGCAGCGGTTGTTGGTGCGAGACGCCGAAACGCTGCGTCAACGTCTTCTGCACGTGCCTGGTGTCAAAAAAGTCAACATCATTGGCGAGCAGGCCGAACGTATTTTCGTTTCGTTTTCGCATGACCGTCTTGCCACGCTAGGCGTATCGCCACAGGACATTTTTTCTGCACTGAACAGTCAGAACGTCCTTACCCCGGCCGGCTCGATCGAGACCGAAGGGCCGCAGGTTTTCCTGCGCCTTGACGGGGCCTTCGACAAACTGGAAAAGATCCGCAATACGCCCATCGTAGCGGGGGGGCGCTCGTTCAAGCTTTCGGATGTAGCAACCATCCAGCGCGGGTATGAAGACCCGGCGTCGTTCCTGGTGCGCAATAACGGCGAAGAAGCCCTGCTGCTGGGCGTCATCATGCGCGAAGGCTGGAATGGCCTGGATCTGGGCAAGGCGCTTGATGCCGAGGCGGTCAAAATCAATGAAGACATGCCACTGGGTATGACCCTGACCAAGGTCACCGACCAGTCTGTCAACATTAGCTCGGCGGTCGACGAATTCATGGTCAAATTCTTCGTCGCCCTGCTGGTGGTGATGGTGGTGTGCTTTGTCAGCATGGGATGGCGAGTGGGCGTGGTGGTCGCGGCGGCCGTGCCGCTGACGTTGGCGGTGGTCTTCGTGATCATGGCGGCCACCGGCAAGAACTTCGACCGAATCACACTGGGTTCTCTGATTCTGGCGCTTGGCCTGTTGGTGGACGACGCCATCATTGCCATCGAAATGATGGTCGTGAAAATGGAGGAAGGCTATGAGCGGATCAGCGCCTCGGCCTATGCCTGGAGCCACACCGCGGCGCCCATGCTCTCTGGCACCCTGGTCACCGCAGTCGGCTTCATGCCCAACGGCTTTGCCCAGTCGACGGCGGGTGAGTACACCAGCAACATGTTCTGGATCGTGGGCATTGCCCTGATCGCCTCGTGGGTCGTCGCCGTGGTCTTTACCCCTTACCTTGGGGTGAAGATGCTGCCGAATATCAAAAAAGTCGAGGGAGGGCACGCGGCCATTTACGACACGCCTCGCTACAACCGCTTTCGCAAGGTGCTGGCCCGTGTCATCGCCCGCAAGTGGCTGGTGGCTGGAACGGTCATCGCGGCATTTGCGGTGGCGATCGCTGGCATGGGCGTGGTCAAGAAGCAGTTCTTTCCGAATTCTGATCGTCCGGAGGTGCTGGTCGAGGTGCAGATGCCCTATGGCACCTCCATTGAGCAAACCAGCGCCACCACGGCGAAGATCGAAGCCTGGCTGCAAAAGCAGGAAGAAGCGCTGATCGTCACGGCGTATGTTGGCCAGGGCGCGCCGCGCTTCTATCTGGCCATGGCGCCTGAGCTGCCCGACCCCTCGTTCGCAAAGATCGTCGTGCTTACCGACAGCCAGGAGGCGCGCGAAACGCTCAAGCTACGCCTGCGTGAAGCCGCGGCTGACGGACTTGCGCCGGAAGCCCGCGTCAGGGTCTCGCAGCTCGTGTTCGGCCCGTATTCGCCGTTCCCTGTGGCCTACCGAGTGATGGGACCCGATCCGTCCAGGTTGCGCGATATCGCCGGTCAGGTGCAGCAGGTGATGCAAGCCAGTCCCATGATGCGCACGGTCAATACTGACTGGGGGCCGCTGGTGCCGACACTGCATTTCTCGCTGGATCAGGATCGTTTGCAGGCGGTTGGGCTGACGTCCTCGGCCGTTGCCCAGCAGTTGCAATTCCTGCTCACCGGCGTGCCGATCACTGCCGTCCGCGAGGATATTCGGTCCGTCCAGGTGGTGGGGCGCGCAGCGGGCGATATCCGACTCGATCCCGCCAAGATTGAAGGCTTTACCCTCGTGGGTTCCGCTGGCCAGCGCATCCCGCTGTCACAGGTGGGCAACGCCGATGTTCGCATGGAAGATCCCATTCTGCGTCGTCGGGACCGCACCCCCACCATTACGGTGCGAGGCGATATTGCCGAAGGCCTGCAGCCGCCTGACGTATCTGCAGCGATATCCAAAGACTTGCAGCCGGTCATCGAAAGGCTTCCTGATGGTTACCGGATTGAACAGGCGGGTTCGATCGAGGAATCGGGCAAAGCCAGCACGGCGATGCTGCCGCTGTTCCCGATCATGATCGCCCTGACGCTGCTGATCATCATTCTGCAGGTCCGTTCGATGTCGGCCATGGTCATGGTGTTCCTCACTGCGCCGCTTGGGCTGATCGGTGTGGTGCCGACCTTGCTGATTTTCCAGCAGCCGTTTGGCATCAACGCACTGGTGGGCCTGATCGCGCTGTCGGGCATCTTGATGCGGAACACGCTGATTCTGATTGGGCAGATTCACCACAATGAGCACGAGGGGTTGGACCCCTTTCACGCGGTGGTGGAAGCTACGGTCCAGCGCTCGCGCCCCGTGCTGCTCACCGCCCTGGCGGCCATTCTGGCCTTCATCCCGCTTACGCATTCGGTGTTCTGGGGAACGTTGGCCTATACCTTGATCGGAGGGACGCTGGGCGGCACGATCATGACACTCGTCTTTCTGCCGGCGATGTATTCGATCTGGTTCAAGATTCGCCCAGAGCAGGACAAAAACACCGAAACGGCTCAGCACGCATAACCGGGCGGCGGGATGGCGGCTTGCAACTGCGCTCGATGCAGAAGTGCCGGCGCGGCGCGGTCAACCCACGTGTGTCGCTTCCGGCATGCTCCGGCGCCTCACATCGCATTGAACCCTGGCCGCCCACAGAACTTGCAGCACTGCTTGACCCTCACGTAACGTGATGCCCCAGAGTTTGGCCTGCGCATTCGAAGGAGGAAACATGCGGCTGACCGTAGGAGAACTGGCAAAGCGTAGCGGGCTGACCGTGCGCACGCTTCACCACTATCACGCGATTGGTTTGTTGACGCCTTCAGCGCGCGCCGACAACGGCTATCGCCTGTACGGCCGCGACGAGATTGCCCGTCTGCATCAGATCCAGGCATTGCGTCGCTTCGGATTGGCGTTGGCGGAAATCGGCGCTTACCTGGACCAGCCCGGCGCTCCCTTGGCGGACGTGATCGCCCGGCAGATTGCCCTGTTGGACCGTCAGATGCAGCAGGCCGCGCGCCTGCGCGAACGCTTGGCGCAGCTGCACGAGCAGCTGGCGGACGGCACGGAGCCTGAGCTGGCCGATTGGCTAAAAACTCTGGAAATGATGACTATGTACGATAAATACTTTTCGCCAGAAGAACTGGCGCGTTTGCCCCTGTACACCCGTGGGCCGGACGGCGACCCGGATTGGCTTGCGTTGGTTCGGGAAGTGGGGCAGCAGATGGGGCAGGGCGTGGCACCCGAGGACGTTAAGCCGCGCCAACTTGCCCAGCGCTGGATGGAACTGCTGCTGCGCGATACCAACGGCGATCCGCGCTTATTGGTGAAGCTGAATCACATGCACGAGCAGGAACCCGGCATGCAGACGCACGTCGGCGTTTCCAAAGCCATGCGCGACTATGTACTGCGCGCCTTCTCGGAAAGCAAACTGCTTATCTACGAAAAATATCTGACGCCAGACGAAGCCCGGTTCATGCGTGAGCATTACGGCGACCGGATCTCGGAATGGCCGTCGTTAATCGCAGAGGTGCGGAACGCCATTGACGCGGGCGTGGCGCCCGACTCGGAAACCGGCCGGGCGCTGGCGCGGCGGTGGCTGGAACTGTTCAGTTCGTATGCGGGCAAGAACCCGGCCACGCACGCCAAGTTCCGGCAGGCACTGATGACCGAGCCTGAATTAACCGCCGGCACCTGGGCGGACGACGCGACGCTGGCGTTCATGCGGCAGGCGATGGGGGCGCATAGTCAGAAACAAAGCCCGCGCAGGAGGCAATAGTGATCCCGGGATACGCATGCGCAACGTGCGAGGCTCTTCGCATGGCATGGCGAAAATTCGCGCAGCGCTGATTCAAACTCTATTTGGGGGCCATTGTGGCGACTGACGACACTGAACAACGTAAAATATCAGGCCTTCGGCCTCCAAATGCGTCTTTTATGAACCTTGAACGACTCCGTCGTGAATTTCCCGACTTTGACATCACGACCCTGCCCACCCTACCCGAAGGGTATTTCGACGCGTCGAGCTACATCGATGCAGCGCCTTCATTCGAGAACAAGGAGGGCACTTTGAAAGTGTATGTCGACTACGCCAACTATGCCGACCGCGCATCCGGCAGGAGCCAGCGCTTCTGTGTTTCGCGCTACGACGAGGAAGCTGGCGACTTCGAGGACGTCGCCCTGTCGACGAACGATTGGGCCGAAGTCACTCGCTTCCTGAGCGCCTGAACGCCCTCGCCAGGGGCGATCGGTTCAAGTCCTGCATGCAATCGGCGGCCTCAATGGCAACCGACGTGTCTGGCCGGTAGCTGCCATCCTGGCCACGGCGTTACGCACTTCGCTTGAGTGCCACTCCCTGTCCTTTCAAGTAAGCAAGAAAGGCCTGGGAGGCGGCAGTCACAGCGTCCTCCATGTAGACCACCTCGAGACTCGTATCGAGCAACTTGCTGCGGTCACTCCGGCTCCTGCGGTTGGGGCGAAGTATGGGCAGGCATGCCTGCGTCGGGCGCGCTGCACCGGCTGAACCTTCTTCGAGAGTTTGTCGCTCCTGCGCTGGTGGGGACGACGTTTCAGGAGGTACAGCCGGCTGTCGCCCAACTGCGCCGACTGCTCCTGCCAGTCGTTCGCCTGGCGGGAGAGCCGGGACCGGCCGCCCAGATTCTTGGCGGCATCGATACGGCCCTTTGGGATCTTCAGGCAAGGCGATTGGGCTTGCCCCTTTATCGTGTCCTGGGTGGTACGCGAGCCCGTATGCGGTGCTACGCAAGCGGGCTTGCGCCGGATACATCGCCCGCTCGTCTCGATAGGTTGCGGGAGCAGGGATTCCGGGCGTTCAAGTTCAAAGCCGGTTTCGACGACGCCAGGACCATCCCCCTGTTGCTCCGGCAACAACGCGGGCTGGATCCAGCAGAATCAATCATGCTGGATGCCAATTGTGGCTGGGACCTGGCCGCCGCCAAGCAGGCTTTGGCGCAGTTGGAGGAGGGTGATTTCGCTTGGATCGAGGAGCCGTTGGGCCCGGAGTGCCCCGCCTCCGAATGGCGGGCGCTCAAGTCCATGACGCGGCTTCCGATTGCTGCTGGCGAGAACCTCGCCGCTTCCGGCGAATTCGTCGAGGCCATGTCTTGGCTCGACGTCATCCAACCTGACGTTGCGAAATGGGGCGGAGTCAGCGGAGTCCATACCGTCGGGCTTCACGCAATCGCTTTGGATAGGCACTTCTGCCCCCATTCCTTCGGAACCCACATCGCCGCGATGGCATCTGCCCACGTGCTTGCCGCAACGGGAGGGGAAGGGTTTTTGGAGTTGGACGTTAATCACAACCCCCTTCGATCCACCTGTACCTATGATGGATGGATCAATAACGGCTTTCTATCGTTGCCCGAAGCACCGGGTTTGGGATTCGAGGTCGACTTGCACAGCATCGAAACCTACTGCCGCGCTTCCTGCACTGTCAGATAAAGCGCAATTGGGCGTTGGACGTGCCTCAGGGCTGGAAGAACGCCGTGGGCGTCATCAGCCGGTTTTCCTGGCGGATCAGATAGCCGGCGTCGGCGCTCTTGGCCAGGTAGCCCGCCCAGGCGGGGTCCTTCTGCAGCGCTTGGCGCTTGGCTTCGCGGTCGGCGGCGCTGTCATAGACCCAGATGTGCATGTAGCTGTTGACGTCGCCCGTCTCGGTCTGCATGTAGGCCAGGGGTTTGCCCAGGTGGCGGCTTTGCACCTCATAGCCGTGCTCTGCATAAAGCGCCAGGTGCTTCTTGATGGTGCCGGCGCGGCAGGTGTAAGTCCTTACGTCGTAAAGCATGGTGTTTCCTTGATGGGGTGTTGCGATTGGGGTTGCGAAGGGGAATCGATCGTCAGTCGGCCGTGGCGCCGGACTGCTTTACCAGCACGCTCCAGCGTTCGACTTCCTGGTTCACGTATTGCTGGAAGGCGGCATGGCCGTCGCCGACGGGGTCGGCGCCCAGCCCTTTCAGCTTGTCTTGCACGGCGGGGTCGGCCACGCCCTGGGTGATGGCCTGCGACAGCTTTTCCACCACGGGCGCCGGCGTGGCCGCGGGCACGAACAGGCCGAACCAGGACCGGGCGTTCATGGCCGGGTAGGACGTTTCGGAAAACGCCGGCACGTTGGGCAGCGCGGCATGGCGCTGCTGGCCCGTGACGGCGATGGGCGTCAGCCGGCCGGCCTGCACCTGCGACAGCACTTCGGGCAGGTTCGCGAACATGATCTGGACCTGGCCGCCCATCAGGTCATTAAGCGCTTGCGAACCCCCTTTGTAGGGCACGTGCGTCATCTGCGCGCCGGCCAGCGAATTGAACTGGGCGCCCGCCAGGTGCGATGCCGTGCCGGTGCCGCCCGAGGCGTAGTTCACGCGGTTGCCGTTGGCTTTGGCGTATGCGGCCAGTGCTTCGGGCGTCTTGGCCGGCACCGACGGGTTCACCACCAGCAGCAAGGGCACCGATGCCAGGTTCGACAGGCCCGCGAAGTCGCCCGTCAGGCTGTAGTCCAGCTTGTGATAAAGCGTGGAATTGATGGCATGGCTGGACGTGGCCATCAGCAGCGTGTAGCCGTCGGGCTCGGCGCGCGCCGCCATGACGGCGCCGATGTTGCCGTTGGCGCCGGCTTTGTTTTCCACCACCACCGGCTGGCCAAGGCGGGTGGACATGGATTGCGCCACGGTGCGGGCGATCACGTCGGTGGCGCCGCCCGCGGCAAAGGGCACGATGATGCGCAAGGGGCGCTCGGGGTAGCCGGAGGCGGCGGCGGACGATGCGGTGCTGAGGGTGGCGGCGGCCAGCATCGCGGCCACGGCCAGCCGCCGCAAGGGGGGCAGGGGGGTATTCATAGTCTCTCTCCAGGTATGGCTTTTTTTTTATGGGGTCGCCGCACGCCGTGCTTGCGGCCGGTGCGCGGCAATCCGATCCTGAACGTCAGGATGCGGCAAGCTGCGCCTTTTCGCGCAAGCGGGTCAGGGTGGCCCGGGGTGTGATCACCTCGGGGTCCAGACTGAGTTCGATCAGATAGGGGGAACCGCTGTCCAGCGCCCGCGTCAAGGCGGGCGCGAAGCCCTCGTGGCTGTCCACGCGTTCAGCGGCCACGCCGAACGATTCCGCGTAGGCGACGAAGTCGGGGTTGCAGAGGTCCGTGCCGATGGTTCGGCCCGGATAGCTCACTTCCTGGTGCATGCGGATCGTGCCGTACATGCCGTTGTTGAACACGATGAAGACGATGGCCAGGCGGTGTTGCTTGACGGTGGCCAGCTCCTGCGAGGTCATCAGAAAGCAGCCGTCGCCGGCCAGGCAGACGACCTGCCGTTCGGGGTGGCGCAGCTTGGCCGCGATGGCGGCGGGCACGCCGTAGCCCATGGCGCCGCTGGTGGGCGCCAGCTGGGTGCGGCGATGGCTGAAACGGTAGTAGCGATGCGCCCAGGCGCTGTAGTTGCCCGCGCCGTTGGTCAGGATGGCGCGCGCATCCAGCCCATCGCGCAGGGCGACGATGACACGTGCGGGATCCATGCGCAGATCGTTGGCGGGCGGTTCCGTGTAGCGCAGGTAGCTCTGCCGCAGCCCGTCCAGCCAGCCGCGCCACGGGGCCGCGTCTACTGGCTCCAGTCTGGCGGCCGCGTCCGCGAAGGCGTTCAGGCCCGACGGTATCTTCAAGACGGGCTGATACACCCGGCCCAGCTCTTCAGGGCTGGCCAGCACATGGATCAGCGTCTGCCTGGGCACGGGAGCCTGCAGCAGCGTATAGCCGCCCGTCACCATTTCACCCAGGCGCGCGCCCACCGCCAGGATCACATCGGCGTTGCGCACGGCGTCGGCCAGTTCCGGATTGACGCCTATACCCACTTCACCGACGTATTGCGGATGGTGGTTGTCGTAGAGGTCCTGGCGGCGGAACGAGCACGTCACGGGCAGGCCGTTCCGGCTGGCGTAACGGGCCAGGCTGTCCAGGCCGGCGTCTGTCCAGCCCGAACCGCCCACGACCATCAGCGGCCGCCGCGCGCCGGCCAGAAGGGCCTGCATGTCGGCCAGTGCATCCGGCGCCGGGTGCGCCTGCGGAAACTGGATCGTGCCGCAGCCCTGGGGCGCGGCAAGTTCGGTCAGCATGTCCTCGGGCAGCGCCAATACCACTGGGCCGGGCCGGCCCGACATCGCTACCGAAAAGGCGCGGTTCATGTATTCGGTGACGCGCGCGGCGCTGTCGATCTGCGCCACCCATTTGCTGAACTGGCCGAACATGCGCCGGTAATCGATTTCCTGGAACGCCTCGCGCTCGACCATGTCGTTGCCCACCTGGCCCACCAGCACGATAAGCGGCGTGGAATCCTGAAACGCCGTCTGCACGCCGATGCTGGCGTTGGTGGCGCCGGGGCCGCGCGTGACCATGCAGATGCCCGGTCGGCCGGTCAGCTTGCCATGCGCTTCAGCCATGAACGAGGCCGCGCCTTCGTGGCGGCAGGACACCAGGCGGATCCGCTCGCGTTCCGTGTACAACGCGTCCAGCACGTCCAGATAGCTTTCGCCGGGAACGCCGAATACGGTGTCCACGCCGTGTTCCAGCAGCGCCCGTACCACGTGCTGGCCGCCTGTCATCAATGTTGGAGTGTCGTTCATCGCAGTTTCAATCAGGCCGCAAGGCGGCGGGTTGGGTCTGGATGAACTTTACGCAGCCCGGCGTCGGGCGCGTTAGGACAGATCAGAGCTTGTATTGCACTTTTCCGCAGGTTCGCCCGGGCGGCCGTCAGCCGATGGGGCGGTCGTACTTCTTGCGGAAGTCGCCGGCGGTGCAGCCAGTGTGCTTCTTGAAGAAGCGGGCGAAGTACGAGGGGTCTTCGAAGTTCAGCTGGAACGCGATTTCGGCGATGCTCAGGCCCGTATTGCTAAGCAGGCGCTTGGCCTCCAGCGCGACGCGTTCTTGCACCAGTTGGCTGGCGGTGCGGCCCACACTGCGCTTGACCGCCTCGTTCAGCTGGCGTTCGCTGACGCATAACGCGTCGGCGTATTGGCGGATGGCGTCGAAGTCCAGATAGTGTTCTTCGATCAGCATGGTGAACCGCTTGGCCAGCGAATAGCTGGGGCCGGCAGTGGTCTCTCGCTCGTCGGCCGGGTAAAGGCGGCGCAGCTGCGTCAGCAGGATCAGCAGGTAAGAGCGCACCACGTCGAAGCGCCCCGTCTGGCGGTCGCGCGTTTCGCGTTCGATTTCATTAAGCAGCGGCAGCATGCCGTCGTGCTGTTCCCGCGACAGATAAATGGCGGGCGAACCGCCCGCCAGGTGGAAGAAGGGAAATTTGGCGATGTCGTCCGCGCGCGGGAACATGTGCGCGAAGAAGTCCGTGCTGATGTTCAGCACGTAGCCGCGTGGCTTGACGGACGAAGTCCAGGCGTGGATCTGGCCGGGTGACAGGAAGAACACCGAGTGGTCACGCACCTCGTGCTGCTCGAAGTCCAGCATGTGGGTGCCACGAGCCTCGCTCATCCAGAGCAAGTGATAGTAGTTGTGCCGGTGCAGGAAGCCGCGCGGGATATCGTCCCGGTCCTGCAAGCGGACAAGGTCGAAATAGAACGATCCCTCGCCTGAGAAATCGGAAGTTTCAAAGGTGGGGAACGGTTCCGGGTTGGGCGTGTGCATGCCTGCGGACAAGCGGGAGTCTCCTTGACGGCGCGCGGGGCGGCTCTATTTTTTGCCATGATATAGGCAAACCCGGAAAAGCCGGCCCCTAGGCGGCGCGCAGCGCTTTCTTGTCGACCTTGTTGGCGCTGGTATAGGGCAGGGCGTCAAGAATGCTGATGACCGTCGGCACCTTGTAGCGCGCCAGATTGGATTGGCAGTGCGCGATCAGGCCGGCTTCGTCGACCGCCGCGCCCGGCCGCAGGACCACAAAGGCGCGGATGACCTCGCCGCGGTAGCTGTCCGGCCAGCCCACCGCCGCCGCTTCCGCTACGTCCGGGTGCAAATACAGCACTTCGTCGACTTCGCGCGGATAGATGTTGTAGCCGCCTGAGATCACCAGGTCTTTCTTGCGGTCGCGGATGTACAAAAAGCCGTCCTCCGCGAATTCACCGATATCGCCCGTATATAGCCAGCCGTCGCGCAGGGATTCGGCGGTGGCATCCGGCCTGGCCAGGTAACCCTGCATGATCTGGGGGCCGCGCGCGCGGATTTCGCCGCGCTGGCCGGGCGGCAGCACGACGGTGCCCGATTCCAGATCGACCACCTGCACCTCGGTGCATGCGACCGGCGTGCCCACGGAGCCGTGGCGCGTTCCCGACGGGCCGTTGTAGGTAAGGATGGGGCCAGCTTCCGTCTGGCCGTAGCCCTCGTATATCGGCGCGCCCACCGCGGCCTCCCAGCGCCGATGCACTTCTTCGGCTAGCGGCGCGGATCCGGAATAGCAGACACGCACGCTGGACCAGTCGGTAAGCGCGAAGCGCGCGTGCGCCAGCAGGCCGGTATAGATGGTGGGGCTGCCGGGAAACAACGTAATGCGCTCGCGCTCAACGGCGTCGCAAACATCGTCGGGACGGTAGCGTGGCAGCAGCACCAGCGTCGCGGCGGCGCTGGCCGCCAGGAACAGGCCCATTGCCATGCCATAGGAATGGAATAGCGGCATGGCGCACAGCACGCTGTCGGCGCCGTACCGGGTGGGTAGGGCCAATTCCCGTTGAAACACATTGGTGGCGATGGCGTCTCGCCCCAGGATCACGCCCTTGGGTTGCCCGGTCGTGCCGCCCGTGTATTGCAGCAAGGCCGGCGCTTGCGACGCGACGTCGTCCAGGGGCGTGGCCGCCATGTCCGGCGCAGGCTCCATCCAGGCGCGGGCCTCGTCTTCCATGACCAGCCGGATGCCCAACGCCGTCGCAAGTGGGGCGGCCACGGCGGCGGACGGACCGTCGGCGACCAGCAGCCCGGGTTGCGCATCCCGCAGGATGAACTCCAATTCGCGGGCCGTATACAGCGGATTGAGCGGGACGTGCTGGTTGCCGGCGCATTGCAGCGCCAGCGTCATGACGCACGCCAGGTCGGAATTGCCCAGCAGCGTCGCGACCCGGTCGCCCAAGCGAGTGGCCTCGCGCAGGCGGCCGGCCGTTGCCTGGATTTCCGCCGCATAGCGCCGGTAGTCGATACGGCGCGCGCCGAAGACAAGCGCGGTACGCTCCGGATAGTCTTGGGCCGCGCGCGCCAGCAGTGCGGGAATGCGCGGTACGTTTTCCAGGCTGACGGGGCTCATGCTGCGCCTCCGGTAGCGTCTACCCGTAGCACGATCGACATGGCGCTGTCGCCGGCGGCGCAGCCGGTGAACAAGCCCAGGCCGCCGCCGCGATCGGCCAGCTCCTCGATGAGCTCGATGACAGACCGCAGTCCGGTCGGACTTTGGGGGTGGCCCCACACCAGCGAGCAGCCATTGTTGTTCATGGCCATGACGTCGAACCCCATGGCGCGCGCCAATGCGATGTCCGACACCACGAAAGGATTGTGTGTCTTCACGGCATGCAAGTCCGCGACCGCCAGGCCGGCTCGCGCCAACGCGCGGCTGGCGGCTTCGATGGGCGCCTGCGGCATGTATCCCTTTTCGGTGCGCGACTGGCCGAAGGCCAGGATCTCGATGCTGATCTCGGGGCGGCGCGACAACTCGCGGGCGCGCTCCGCGGTCGCCAGGATCATGCCCGCGTTGCCGTCCGCCGGATGCGTCTGGCCGCCGTAGGTGATGGTGCCGTCGGCCAGCACCGGGGCCAGGCGCGCCAGGCCGTCCGCCGTGGTGGCGTGGATGCCCTCGTCGCCTTCCATCACCGACGCGATCTTGGCGTAACGCGCGTCGGGGACTTCGAAGGGCAGAGTCATGTAGCGCTGCTGGAACCGGCGTCCATCGGCGCAGGCCTGCGCGTATTGCTCGTAGCGGCGCAGCGTGACCGCATTTTGCTCATCGGTGGATATGCCGTGGCGCGCGGCCACGCGCTCGCCCGTTTGCACCATGGACAGGCCGCTCCAGGGGTCATGCGAAAAGTTGTCCAGCACCCAGTTTTCGTGCGTGCCGGAACCGCCGGGGCCGGCGGGGTCGGGATAGTAGAGCTGCGGGCCGTTCGAAACCCGGTCAGCCATCAGGACCAGCGAGGTCTCGGCATTGCCAAGCATGAGGTCGGCCGCGGCCGTTGCCAGACCACGCACGGATGTGGCGCAAGCCTGCGACACCACCGGTCCCGCCAGATGAGGTGCGCCCAGCATGCCGGCTACCCAGGGCAGGCCGTAAAACGCCCCTTGTTGCGGCACCGAGCAGCCCAGCACCGCGCTTTGCAGCGCCGTGGGGGCAATGCCCCGGCGTTCCAGTTCGCGGCTCGCGGTCCAGGCCGCGAAGCGCAGACTATGCAGGCGTGACAAACTGCCCTGCCAACGCGAAAACGGGGTGCTCCAATACACGCCATAGGGAATGTGTACACCGGTCATGCGGACTCCTGCTGCAAAAGGACGGTTCAGGGCAGGAACTGCCAGGCGCCAGAACGGGCTTGCATCAGTACGACGCCGCGCTCGTCCAGGCCGTTGTGGTTGGTGGGCGACATCATGTAGATGCCCTGCGTGCCGACCGTGCCTTGCAGGCTTTCCAGCGCATCGCGCAAGGCTTGACGGAAGGCCGGCGTGCCGGACGGCGTGTCGGCGGGAATCTTGGCCACGGCGGCGTCCAGCAGCAGGTAGGCGTCGTAGGTATACGGCGCGAAGGCGTTACGCGATTCGGCGCCGTAAGCCGCTTCGTACTGTTGGGCGTAACGGCTGGCCACCGGCTTGATCGGGCTGTCGGCGGGCAATTGTTCCACCACCTGCACCGGGCCGCTGGGCACGATCACGCCCTCCACTCCCTTGCCGCCGAGTTTCAGGAAGTCTTTGTTGATGACGCCATGGGTGTTGTACTGGACGCCCTGGTAGCCGCGCTCGCGTAGCGACAAATGGGGCAGGGCGCCCGGCGTGCCCGATCCGCCGACCAGCACGGCGTCCGGCGTAAGCGATACGATCTTCAGCACCTGGGCCGTGACCGAATTGTCGGTGCGCGCATAGCGCTCGTTGCTAAGCACCTTGATGCCGCGCTTGGCGGCCGACGTTTGCAGCGCGCGATATACGGCGTCGCCCCAGGCGTCCGAAAAGCCGATGTACGCCACCGTCTTCACGCCACGCTTGGACATGTTGGCGGTTAGTGAATCCACCATCAGGTCGATGCCGTGCGCCACCACGAAAATCCACTCGGCGCGGTCGGGACCGATCACGATGGGCGCCAGTGACAACTGCGGCGTGCGGGCTTCGCGAGCAACTTCCGTGACCGCCATCGAGGTCGGCACGTTGCTTGGCCCGATGATGGCGTCCACATTGTTCTCGGAGACCAGCTTGCGCGCTGTCTTGACCGCGGAGGACGGGTCGGTCGCGTCATCCAGCGCGATGTACTCCACGGGCCTGCCGCCCAGCGTCTTGGGCAGGAGCGGCACGGTGCTGCGGTACAGCGAACCCATGGATGCGCCAGGTCCGGTGCTGCTGGCGATTATGCCGATGCGGATGTCAGCGAGGGCGGCGCTAGGCGCCAGGGCGCAGGCCAGCGCCAGCGCGGCAAGACGACGATACATGGCTATTCCCCTTCTTCTGGATATGGCCCGGCTAGCGGGATGACCCTAGTATGGGCATGTTGGCGATAACTGGATAATTGCAATTCATGATCAGTCGATAACCACTTTCCAAGTGCCGCCCATGTCGGAAATTCCCACGTTGCATCAATTGCGGTCGCGCTTGCGCATCCGCCACCTGGTGTTGCTGGACGAGCTGGGGCGCGTGGGAAATCTGCACCGCGCGGCCGAAGCGATGCACCTCAGCCAACCGGCGCTGAGCAAACTGTTGGGCGAAGCCGAGGCGCTGGCGGGCCAAGCGCTGTTCGAGCGGTCGCATCATGGCGTCGCGCCAACGGCGCTGGGCATGTTGATGATCGACCGCGCGCGGTTGCTGCTGAACGAACTGGATGCCACCCATGCCGAACTGGCCGCCGCAGCCAATGGCGCGACGGGCAAGGTGCGGGCGGGTATTTTCCCGGTGGTGGCGCATCTGTTGGTGCCTTTGGCGGTTGAGCGCCTGCAAGCGACGCACCCGGCGCTGCGCATCGAATTGTCCGAGGGCTTGGAAAAGCAGTTGCTGCCGGCCTTGCGCGCGGGCGAACTGGATTGCGTCGTGGGAAGACTGGGAGTGGAGGGCGCGGACGCGGACTTGCAATGCGAGATTCTGTACGACGAAGCGACCGCCGTCGTCTGCGGACCGGCGCATCCATTGGCCTTGCGCAGGCGGCTGAGCGGCGCTGCCCTGGATCGTTGCCGCTGGGTGTTGCCGTCGCGCAATGCCGCGCTCTACAGCATGGTCGCAGCCGCCGTGTCGGCGCGGGGGGCGGGTTTTCCGCAGGTCGCCATCGAATCCAGCGCCATTCTGACTATTGTTTCGTTACTGCAGCGGACCTCGCTGCTGTCGGCCATTCCGTTGCGCGTGGCGCGCGCATTTGCCGCCAGCGGGCAGCTGGCCATCCTGCCGCTGGAACTGCAGGCGCGGCTGCATCCGGTTGGCATCATGACCCGGCGCGATGCGCGTGCGGCGGCTGCCGCCTCGTCGTTCCTGAACGCCCTGCGCGAGGCGGCAACCGTGGTTCAACGGGCGTGAAGCGATTTTTCAGTCCCTGCGAATCGTCACGGAGATACGCTTTTGCCAAGTGTTCCCGCGCGGCGAGAGCATGCGCTGCGCGACTAGCCGCGAGCCCACGCCGGCGCGCACTTAGCCTTTGACCGGTGCGCCCTTAACTGGTGCGCCCTTAATCGGCGCGTCCTTGGTCGGCGCGGGCCGTTTCAGTGCATCGAGCAGCGCTGCATTGAAGCGCTGCGGATCCTGGACCTGCGGCGAGTGTCCCAGTTCGGGCCACATCACCAGCGTTGCGCCCGGGATCGCGCGAGCCGTCTTCGGGCCCAGTTCGGCGTAATTGCCCAGGCGCTTGGCGACCTCGGGCGGCGCGGCGTCCTTGCCGGGCGCGGTGTTGTCCTGTTCGCCGATCAATAGGGTAGTGGGCACGGCGATCTGACCGAACTCATGCACGACAGGCTGCGTGTAAATCATGTCGTAGGTAAGCGCCTGGTTCCAGGCCACGCGTTCCCGGCCGTCGCCCTGCAGCATGCCGGCGGCCATCAGTACCCATTTGTCGTAGTCGTCGCGCCACTGCCCCGCGTAATACGTGCCCTGCTGGTACTTCTTCATGCCGGCAAAGTTGGCCTTGAGTTCGCGTGCGTACCAAGCGTCGATGCTGCGGTAGGGCACGCCTTCCTGCTTCCAGTCTTCCAGCCCGATGGGATTCACGAGCACCAGCGCATCGGTGGTTGCGCCGTGCATCAGCGCATAACGCGCCGCCAGCATGCCGCCCATCGAATGTCCGACCACGCTGGCGCGTTCCACGCCCAGGTGCGTCAGCAGGGCCTGGGTGTTGGCCGCAAGCTGGTGAAACGAAAATTGATAGCTTGCCGGCTTGTCGGATTTGCAAAAGCCGATCTGGTCAGGCACCACGACCCGATAGCCGGCCTGGCTCAGCGCCGTGATCGTGGTGTCCCAGGTGGCGCCGCAGAAGTTCTTGCCGTGCATCAGCACGACGGTCCGGCCATTGGCCTGTTTGGGCTTTACGTCCATGTAGGCCATCGACAGCGTCTGGCCCTGCGAGTTGACGGTGTGGCGATGGACCGGGTGCGGATACTGGAAGCGTTCAAGGTTGGGACCGTAGTCAGGCACCTTGGGCGCATCGGCCGCCCATGCCGCGCCGCCCGCCAGCAACAGGCTGGCGCACAATGCGGCAAGCTGGATATGTCGGATTCGTGTCATGCAATGGCTCCTGTTTTGGCGCCGGCCCGCTGCCGGCGCTGTACTAGAGTGACCATGCAGGGGGGGCGAGGTTCCGTGACACGCCGGGCGTGGCCTGGACTACTTCAGGCGCTTGAGAATCTCTTGCGCGACGCCAAGCGCCGATGCCGGGTTCTGGCCGGTGATCAACTCGCGGTCGACGACGACATTCGGTGTCCACGGCGCGGCGTTGCTGCGATACTGCGCCCCGGCTTGTTGCAATGCCGTCTGCGGATAGAACTTCATCTGGCCGCCACCCAGCTGGGACTTGGCCTGTTCCTCTTCCTGGTTGCTGATGACGGTCATCTGATAGCCGCTGTATATCCATTGCGGCGCACGGCCGGCCTGGCCGGACTCCAGCGCGGTCACGAAGTGCTGGGCGTCCGGCAGCGTCGACAGCAACGCGATCGGCCCATGGCAGACCAATGCCGTGGTCTTGTTGCGGCTGTGGAAGTCGGCGAGCAAGCGCCCCAGCGCCGGGCTTTTCAGCAGGTCCTGCATCGGCGCATGACCGCCGGGGATGTAGACCGCATCGAAGCGGCCATAGCCCTGCTGCTCGATGCGCGCCAGGCTCACGACCGGCGACTTTTCCGGCGAGGTCAGCGCAAGTCGGTCGAGCAGAGCCTGATGGACCTTCAGCTGGGCGGGGTCGTTGCCGAAGTACATCGGATCGATGGAGCTCGCATCCACCGTCGGAGCCGATCCCAGCGGCGTGGCGAACGTAATCTCGTGACCCGCATCAAGCAGCAGCTTGACGGGCTGCATCAGCTCGTTGAGATAGAAGCCGGTCGCAAAGACCTTTCCGTCCTTCAGGTCCAGGCGGTTGGCATCGGACAACACGACCAGCACGTTGCCGGCCTGGGCGGTGGTGGCCGCAAGGCCCAGGGCCATCACGGCCGCAAATTTGTGCATCGATTTCATTTTGTGGTTCCTGGCGGATTTCAGGTTTAGAAGGGGGGCGCTTGCTGGTTCAGCCGCGCGTCTTGCAATGCCGTCACTGTATTAGGGCCGCCAGAAGAGATAAACTAGGCTTTCAGAACAATATTTGTTCTTTTGAGAGCAAGATGGGCCGGAAATTCGACTACCTAGGGGATGTAGAGGCCTTCGTCGCGGTGGTCGAGCATGGATCGTTCACCGCCGGCGCCGTGGCGCTATCGACCACCGCTTCGGTGCTGAGCCGCGCCGTTGCACGGTTGGAAACGCGCCTGGGGCGGCAATTGCTGCAGCGGACGACGCGCCGCCTGGGCCTGACCGACGCGGGCCGGCGCTACCTGGAACAGGCCCGCTCGGCCTTTTCCCAGTTCGAGGACGCCGGGCGGGAAGTGCTTGGCCAGGAGGGCGAACTGGCCGGCCGCGTGCGACTGAGCGTGCCCACTACCTACGGGCACTACCGATTGCCGCCGCTACTGGCGCGCTTTGCTCAGCTGTATCCCCAGGTCCAGGTGGCACTGAACATCACCAACCGCAACGTTGACCTGGTTGCCGAAGGATTCGACTTGGCCATCCGATTGGGCCACCTTCCCGACAGCGGCCTGGTGGCCCGCAAGCTCGAAGATGCGCCGCTGCTGTTGGTCGCTTCGCCTCAGTACGTCAAGCGAATGGACGCGCCACAGACCGTGGAAGACCTGCATCACCATGTCTGTCTTCCCTTCATGATGCCCAGCACGGGCCGGCTCGCGCCGTGGATATTCCGCGACGGCGGGTGCGACAGGGATTGGGTGCCAGGCTCTCGCTTCGAGATCTCGGACGACGTGCTAGGCGTGGTGTCGCTGGCCGAACAGGGCGTGGGTATTTGCCAAAGCTATGAATTCATCGTCCGCGACCGCATCCAGCACGGCAGGCTGGTGGAGGTACTGCCGCAGTTGCGGGGACGGTCGCGTCCATTCTCTGTCGTCTACGCGGCGCACCGACACCAGTCGGCCGCTGCGCGCGCCCTGATCGATCTTCTGAGCAATCCAGGCGGATAGCCGTTGTTCAATGCCCGATTTCTTCAGCGAAGATTTCCGCCGCGGTGTGGAACGCGGAATTGGCCGCCGGTACGCCACAGTAGATAGCGGATTGCAGCAGCACTTCCTTCACCTCGTCCAACGTGACGCCGTTGTTGGCGGCGGCGCGCAGATGCAGCTTGAGTTCGGTCTCGCGGTTCAACGCGATCATGGTCGCAATCACAAGCAAGCTGCGCGTGTGGCGCGGCAGCCCCGGGCGCGTCCAGATTTCGCCCCAGGCATATCGCGTGATCAGGTCCTGGAATTCGCGATTCAATTCCGTCGATGACGCCAGCGAGCGGCTGACGTGCGCTTCACCCAGGACCTCGGTGCGCACCGCCAGGCCCTGCTCGAATCGCTGGTGCTCGTTCATGATTGTCTCCTCTGCTTATTGTGGGGATGCTTCGTCGTCGGCATTGCGGCCCTGCATGGGAAAGCGCTTGCGGAACATGGGCGATGCCAGGCTTGCCAGCGCCAGCTCTTCGGTGGCGGCCAGTAGCTGAGGCCCAAGTTCCAACATACGTGCTTCGGTCAGGCGCATGGCCGGCCCCGCGATACTGAGCACGCCAATCGCGTCTTCGCCCTTGCGCTGCACGGGCGCCGCCATGGCCGTCATGCCGGGCGCGAACACTTCATTGATCATCGCGTAGCCGCGCTTGCGGCCCGCATGCAGCATCTTGGTCAGGGCGGCAATCGTAGTGGGTGCGTTGGGCCCATATTCCGCGGGGGAACCAAAGCCCTGGCGCGACACCAGATCCAGCGCGCGCTCGTCCGACATCGTCAACATCCACGCGTGCCCGGATGCGCTGCACGACAGTCTGGCGTCCGATCCCATTTCCGGGTCATAGCGCAGACCATGACGCGCGCCCTGCGCCTTGGCGACCCAGGTCAGCCGTTCGTTGTCGACGATGGCCAGGCGCACCAACTCGCCCGAGATATCGGCCAGGCGGTCGACCAGGGGCTGGGCGATATCGACGATTCCCGTGGCGGCCAGATAGCTCAGGCCGATGGACGCCACGCGGGCCGTCAACGCGTAGTCGCCGTGGTCGCGGATCTGCCTGACGTAGCCGCAACGGCACAGGTCGGTCAGCAGGCGGTGGGCGGCGCTTTGAGGGATCTCCAGCTGCTGCGCAAGCGAGGCTAGCGGCACGCCTTCGGGTCTGGAGGATAGGTGCTCCATGACGGCAAGCGCGCGTTCGAGGACTCCGGCCATGTCATCTCAACAAGTAGTGGGGTAATGGATGATAACCCTAGGTGGAAAACTATTCCACTCGGAATTACATTCCACTACCGAGTCCTCCAAGACATCGAGAACATTCCAAAAAAACCCGGAAGGAGACAACGATGAAGACCCGCATTTTCTGCTTGGGCTTGATGGGCGTTCTATGCTCGGCCGCGATGACGGCCCACGCGCAGGACATCCAGGAACGCACCATCCGCTTCGGCCACCTGAACAACACCGACCACCCCGTGAGCGCGGGCGTGAAGAAGTTTGCAGAGATCCTGTCCAGCAAAAGCGGGGGCAAACTGAAGGTGAAGGAATTCCCGGCATCGCAGCTGGGCAACGAGATGCAGCAGCAGTCCGGCCTGCAAGGCGGCGTGCAGGAAATGTCCGCGCCAGCGTCCACCTCGCTGGCCGGCATCGTTAAGGAATTCGGGCTGATCGATCTACCGTTTTCGGTCACCGACTTTGGTCAGGCGGACGCCCTGCTGGATGGCCCGCTGGGCCGCGCGCTGACCGCCAAGCTGCCCGAAAAAGGCCTGGTGGCGCTGGGTTTCTGGGACCTGGGCTTTCGCAACGTGACGAACTCCAAGCACGCCATCACCAAGCCGGAAGACCTGGCGGGCCTGAAGATCCGCGTTATTCCCAATCCGGTGTTCCTGGACACGTTCAAGGCGTTCAAGGCCAACCCCGTGCCCATGCCGTTTGCGGAACTGTACGGCGCGCTGGAATCCAAAGCGGTGGACGGCCAGGAGAATCCGTACTCGGTGATTCTGTCCAACAAGTTCTACGAAGTGCAGAAGTACGTCAGCGCGACCAACCACGTCTACGCGGCCAACATCGTGTTGGTCAGCAAGAAGTTCTGGGACAAGTTGTCGCCCACCGAACAGCGCATGATGCAAGAGGCGGCCGACGAAGCGCGCGGTTACCAACGCAAGGTCAGCCGCGAAGCCGCGCAAAAGGCCGTGGCGGAATTGCAGGCCAAGGGCATCCAATACAACACGATCGAGCCGGGCCAGAAAGTCCGCATGCAGCAGGTCGTCAAGCCGGTCATCGAACACTTCACCGGCAGCTATGACCCCGCCATCGTCAAGCTCTACAACGACGAACTCGCACGCATCCGCAAGTAAACGCACCGGCGTATCCATCATGAAGATTCTTGTTCTGCACGGCCCGAACCTCAACCTGTTCGGCCGCCGCGAGCCGCACATCTATGGCACCACCACCCTGGCCGAAATCAATCAGCGGCTGGCCGCCCTGGCGGCCGAATTGGGCGTGGAACTGGCCACGCTGCAATCGAACCACGAAGGCGCGCTGATCGATTTCTTGCACGAGAACATCGACGCGGCGCAGGGCGCGCTGGTCAACCCGGCCGGCCTGACGCAGCACGGCGTGCCGCTGCACGACGCCATCAAGGCCATGCCGTTCCCCACGCTGGAAGTGCATATGTCGAACATCGCCGCGCGCGAAACGTGGCGCGCGCATTCGATCATTTCGCCGGCGGTGCGCGGTACCGTGCAGGGGCTGGGGCCGCATTCATACCTGACGGCGCTGCGTGGGTTGGTCGACATCCTGCAAGAAGCACGCGCATGACACGGGGCACTCTTCTTTCCACGCCGAGGGAGGCCGCTCCATGGCTTTCATAGATGGGTGCATCGCGGCGGCGTGCCGCGTGCTGGAAATGGCCATCGCGCTGCTGCTGGCGGCGATGGTGGTGCTGGTCTTCGGCAACGTCGTTGCACGCTATGGCTTCAATTCCGGCATCACGTTGTCGGAAGAGCTATCGCGCTGGATGTTCATCTGGCTGACGTTCCTGGGCGCGGTCATCGCGTTGAAGGAACGCGGCCACCTGGGCATGGACATGGTGGTGGCCAAGCTGCCGACGGCGGGCAAGAAGATCTGCCTGGTCGTGGGCCAGATCATCATGCTGTACATCGTGGGCCTGATGTTCAAGGGCAGCTGGGAACAGGCTGTGATCAATGCGGACGTCAGCGCGCCGGTCAGCGGCTTGCCGATGGCGATCGTGTATGTGGCGGGCTTGGTGTTCTCGGCCCTGGCCGGGCTGATCATCGCCGTGGATCTGTACCGCGTGCTGGCCGGAAAGCTGCGCGACCAGGACCTGATCATGGTCCAGGAGTCTGAAGAAGCCGTGCAACTCAAGCAGATTCTGGACGACGCCAACCACGGCGCGCCGGGGAGAAGCGCATGACTATCTTCGTATTCATCGGGTCGCTGCTGGGCGTGATGGCCCTGGGCGTGCCCATCGCTTTTGCACTGTTGGCCAGCGGCGTGGCCCTGATGTGGCACCTGGACATCTTCGATTCGCAGATCCTGGCGCAGAACGTCATCGGTGGCGCCGACAGTTTTCCGCTGCTGGCAGTGCCGTTCTTCATGCTGGCCGGCGAAATCATGAACGTGGGCGGCCTGTCCAAGCGCATCGTGGACCTGGCGTTGGCGCTGGTCGGGCACGTCAAGGGCGGGCTGGGCTATGTGACCATCATGGCCGGCTGCCTGTTGTCGGCGTTGTCCGGCTCCGCCGTGGCGGATGCGGCGGCGTTGACGGCGTTGCTGCTGCCGATGATGGTCAGTGCCGGCCACAAGAAATCAACGGCCGGCGGCTTGATTGCGGCCACGGGCGTGATCGGCCCGGTGATCCCGCCCAGCATCGGCCTGGTGATTTTCGGCGTGGCGGCGAACGTGTCGATTTCGAAGCTGTTCATGGCCGCGATCGTGCCGGGGCTGCTGATCGGCGGGGCCTTGTGGCTGACCTGGGCCTGGCTGGTTCGCCGTGAGAAAGTGGCGCCGCCACCGCGTAAATCCGCCAAGGAAATCGGCACGGCGGCGCGCAAGGCGCTGTGGGCGCTGATGCTGCCGGTCATCATCCTGGTGGGCTTGCGAATGGGCGTCTTCACGCCAACCGAGGCCGCGGTGGTCGCGGCCACGTATGCGCTGCTGGTATCGACGCTGGTCTACCGCGAACTGAAGTTGAATCAGTTGTATGCGGTGTTTGTGTCGGCCGCCAAGACCAGCGCGATCGTGATGTTCCTGATTGCCGCCGCCATGGTCAGCGCCTGGCTGATTACCGTGGCCGACCTGCCCGCCAAAGTCGTGGACATGCTTCAGCCCTACATCGGCAACAAGATCCTGCTGATGGCGGCGATCATGGTGTTGGTGATGGTGGTGGGTACCGCCATGGACATGACGCCCACCATCCTGATCCTGACGCCCGTGCTGATGCCGGTGGTGCGCGCGGCCGGCATCGACCCGGTGTATTTCGGCGTGCTGTTCATCATCAACAACTCGATCGGCCTGGTGACGCCGCCCGTGGGCACCGTGCTCAATGTGGTGGCGGGCGTGGGCAAGATGAAGATGGACGACGTCACCCGAGGGGTCATGCCGTTCATGGCCGCGGAATTCGCGGTCATGTTCCTGATGGTCGTCTTCCCCGCGCTGGTCATCGTGCCCGCGCGCTGGTTCGGCGGTTGATACGCATGCCTAGTTCGCGCCTCGTTCCCATTGCTGAACGGGGCAGGCGCGAACCGCTATTCAAAGGAGAATTCCAGCAATGTCCAAACTTGCCCAATACCGGCGTCCGTTCTGGGATACGCAGCCCGCTTACCGCTTTGACGCGTATGGTTCCACGCTGCTACGTTCGCCAAACGAGCCGCTGATCGCGCTGCCGCAAACCTTGTCGGAAATCACTGGCCCGGCGTTCGGCGCCGCCTTCGTCAAGCAGGGCGACAACGACCTGACGCGCATCGCCAGCGCCGAGGCCATCGGCGAACGCATCATCGTG
This sequence comes from Achromobacter marplatensis, assembly GCF_049060505.1. Lineage (GTDB taxonomy): Bacteria > Pseudomonadota > Gammaproteobacteria > Burkholderiales > Burkholderiaceae_B > Achromobacter > Achromobacter marplatensis_A. Next base: position 272,126 of record NZ_JBMGRB010000006.1, on the reverse strand, counting down.
TCGGGCCGCGTGCTGGACGAGAACGGCCGCCCCGTGCCCGACGCGCTGATCGAAATATGGCAGGCCAATGCTGCCGGCCGCTACCTGCACAAGCGCGATCAGCATGATGCGCCGCTGGACCCGAACTTCAGCGGCGAGGGCCGGACGGTGACGGACGCACATGGCCGTTATCAGTTCAAGACCATCAAGCCCGGCGCCTACCCGTGGGGCAATCATTACAACGGCTGGCGGCCGCAGCATATCCACTTTTCGTTGTTTGGCCGCGCCTATGCCACGCGGTTGGTCACGCAGATGTACTTTCCGGGCGATCCGTTGCTGGAATTCGACCCCATTTTCCAGTGCGTGCCGGACGCCAAGGCGCGCGCGCGCCTGGTCGCCACGCTTGACTGGGAAACCACCGTGCCTGAATACGCGCTGGGCTATCGCTTCGATATCGTGCTGCGCGGCCGCAACGCTACCCCGATGGAGTAACGCATGCTCTACCCCACTACCTCGCAAACCGTCGGCCCCTACCTGCACATCGGCCTGTCGGGCCTGAACTGTGCGGACTTGACCGCGGGTCAGCCCGACCTGGCCGTGGCCTCGGTCGTGATCGAAGGGCGCGTCATTGACGGCCAGGGCAATCCGGTGCCGGACGGTATGATCGAAATTTGGCAAGCCGACGCCCGCGGCGTTTACCGCCATCCGGACGACCCGCGCCATGGCGCGCCCGCCATAAGTACGCCGGGCTTTACGGGGTTTGGACGCGTGCCGACGGAAGCGGACGGCTCGTTCCGCTTCACCACGATCAAGCCCGGCAGCGTGCCCGCGCCGGACGGCACGCTGCAAGCGCCCCATCTGCTGGTCTCGCTATTCATGCGCGGCCTGCTTAAACACCTATCGACGCGCTTGTACTTTCCGGATGAAGCCCAGGCCAACGAACAGGATTGGGTGATGCGCCAGACCCCCGCCGCCCGCAGGGGAACGCTGGTCGCGCAGGCGTCGGACGACGGCGTACTGCGCTGGAATGTCGTCTTGCAGGGCGCGGGCGAAACCGTGTTCTTCGATGTTTGATCGCCACGGCAACGGACGCGCCACATGACCATTCTTTCCGGCCTGACCGAACAGATCTATTCCGACCGCGACATCTTGGGTTTGTTCTCCGGGCCCGGCACCATCAGGCGGATGCTGGCGGTGGAAGCGGCGCTGGCCCGCGCCCAGGCGCACTGTGGCGTTATCCCCGCCCGCGCGGCCCGCAGCATTCATGACGTCTGCCATGCCGAGGATATTGATGCCATCCTGGATCTGGAGGCGATCGCCACGGCCTCAATGCTGGCCGGCAACATTGCCATTCCCTTTGTCAAGCAACTGACCGCCGCCGTGCGTCGGGTTGATCCCGAGGCGGCACGTTTCGTGCATTGGGGCGCCACCAGCCAGGACGTGCTGGACACCGCGCTGGTCTTGCAGCTGCAACAGGTCGCCGCGCAGCTGGACCAGGACCTGGACGCGGCGCAACGTGCATGTGCGCGACTGACGGCGGCGCACCGCGACACGATCATGGTCGGGCGCACGTGGTTGCAGCACGCGCTGCCCACTACGTTTGGCGTCAAGACGGCCGGTTGGCTGGAAGCCTTGGCGCGGGCGCAGCGACGCCTGCGGCACGACGCCGAACAAGCCGCTCTGCTGCAATTCGGCGGCGCCGCCGGCACGTTGGCCAGCCTGGGCGACGCCGCACCCGCCATCGCCGGCGCCTTGGCCAAAGAGTTGGGCCTGGCGCTGCCCAATATGCCCTGGCACGCGCATCGCGACCGGTTGGCCGATATGGCCGCGACGTTGGGCGTACTGACGGGCACGCTGGGCAAGATCGCCCGCGATGTGTCGTTGATGGCGCAGACCGAAATCGCCGAACTTGCCGAACCCGGCGGCCCGGGACGGGGCGGCTCCAGCACCATGCCGCACAAGCGCAATCCCGTCAGCTGCGCCGCCATCCTGGCCGCCGCCACCCGCGTGCCGCCACTGGTGTCCACCATGCTCTCCTCCATGGTGCAAGAACACGAACGCGCGTTGGGCGGCTGGCAGGCGGAATGGGACGTCCTGCCACAAATCTGCGCGCTGACCGGTGGCGCGCTACGCCACGTGGCAGGCATGCTGGACGGCCTTGAAGTCCACGCCGCCAACATGGCGCGCAATGTAGACGCAACAAACGGATTGATCCTTGCCGAGGCTTATGCGCTTGCGCTGGGCGCTCGAATCGGCCGCATAGAGGCCCACGAGCTGATCGAACAAGCATCACAGGACGCCGTGCGCCGCAACTGTTCGCTAAAAGCAAGCGTACGCGAGGCATTAGCCAAGCATGAAGCGACACGCGAGTTGCTGGGCGACCATGACCTTGACCGCCTGGGCGATCCCGCCACCTACTTGGGTGAAGCGCAATCTATTTGCGACCGCGTGCTCGCGAGCTGGGCGGAATCCTCTTCCTGAGCACCGCATCGCTTTTATTCAAGTCCATCCCGGTCTGATGTATCTTTAATCCGCAGATTTATTCGCAAAGTTGGAGCCGGATTCAAGAATTTCGGGAGAACGACATCATGGGAATCCTGACTTTCAGTATGAACGTCACGCTTGACGGCTGCGTAGACCATCGGGAAGGGACCGCCGACGACGACACGCACGCCTTCTTCACCCGGCTCATGGATGGGTGCGGGGCGTTGTTGTGGGGGCGCGTCACCTACGAGATGATGGAGGCCTATTGGCCGGCCGTCGCCCGCGGCGACGTCGAGGCATCTGCGGCGATGCGCGATTGGGCCGTCAAGCTGGACGCCAAGCCAAAATACGTCGTGTCCTCGACGCGAAAGGACTACCCGTGGATCAACACCCGTCACATCGCAGACGACCTGCGCACTGGCGTACAGAAGCTCAAGGACTCGAACCCCAGCGGTGTGCTGGTTGGTAGCGGCAATCTCGCGGCCGAGCTGGACCGGCTGAATCTGGTCGATGAATACCAATTCCTTATTCACCCTCGGATCGCCGGGCACGGCCCGACGCTGTTCGAGGGCGGGCTGCCCGGTACGCGACTGCTTGATTTGATCTCTGCCAAGCCGCTCCCTGGCGGTGTGGTCGCCATGCACTATCGGCGTGCGCGCTGACGCCAAGGCGAGTCAATTTGCGCACGACTACCCCGTGAACGCTTAAAGTGCCTATTAGCCCCGCTAATTGTCCATGGCGGAATTTTGCACCAGAATGATTTACTTTCGAGCCAATCCCCTCGTTCGGGGCATCGCACAATGTTCTTGGCTCTGACCCAAGGAGTTCGTCCATGATGCGTCTTCAAGTCAACGGCCAGACCACAGAGATCAGCGCGCCTGATGAGATGCCCCTGCTGTGGGCCCTGCGCGATGAGCTTGGCATGACCGGCACAAAATTCGGCTGCGGCATGGCCTTGTGCGGGGCCTGTACGGTCCACATGGACGGGTCGCCGATCCGTTCGTGCGTCACGCCGGTTTCGGCTACCGTCGGCCATGCGATCGCGACGATCGAAGGCATGGAGGCGGACCGCTTGGGCAAGGTCGTGCAACAGGCCTGGGTCGAGAACAACGTGGCGCAGTGCGGCTACTGCCAGGCCGGCCAGATCATGACGGCGGTAAGCCTGCTGAAGACAACGCCCAAGCCCACCGAACAGCAGATCGACGACGCCATGAGCGGCAACATCTGCCGCTGCGGCACGTACCCGCGCATCCGCGCCGCCATTCAACAGGTCGCCCAGCGCCTGGCGCAGGGAGACAAGCAATGACCGCCGCTTCTCAACTCTCCCGGCGCGGATTTTTGCAAGGCACCGTCGCCGCGTTAACGCTGGCCGTCACGGCCAAGGGCGTGGTCACGGCCGCTTGGGCTGCCGACACCACCGCCCCAAAATACGGCGCCGACTCCATGCCCGGCGGCACGGTGGATGATCCGCTGGTTTTCGTGTCCATCGCGCCGGACGGCACCGTCACCATCGTGGCGCACCGCGCCGAGATGGGCACGGGCGTGCGCACCAGCTTGCCCATGGTGGTGGCGGACGAAATGGAGTCCGACTGGGCGCGCGTGAAGGTCGTGCAGGCCGAGGCCGACGAGGTGCGCTATGGCAACCAGAACGTGGACGGCTCGCGCAGCGTCCGCCATTTTCTGACGCCCATGCGGCGCGTCGGCGCCGCCGCCCGCCAGATGCTTGAAGCCGCGGCGGCGGCGCGTTGGTCCGTTCCCGTGGCCGAGGTCAAGGCTGTGCAGCATGAGGTGCTGCACCCGCCCACCGGACGTCGGCTGGGTTATGGCGAACTGGCGGCGGACGCGGCCAAGCAGGCGGTGCCCACGGGCGACGCGCTCAGGTTGAAGGCCCGGAGCGAGTTCCGGTACATCGGCAAAGACCGTGTGCGCCTGGTTGACCTGGAAGCCATCGGTAAAGGCCAGGCCACCTACGGCATGGATATGCGCCTGCCCGGCATGGTCTATGCGGTGGTGGCGCGCCCGCCCGTGGTGGGCGGGCGGCTGCGTCGTTTCGATAGCGCCAAGGCGCTAGCCGTGCCAGGCGTGCTGAAGGTCGTGGAGATCCCCGCGATGAAAGGCGCGCCCGCCTTCCAGCCACTGGGCGGCGTGGCGGTCGTGGCGCGCAACACCTGGGCCGCTCGCCTGGGCCGCGACGCCTTGGAGATCGAATGGGACGACGGCCCTAATGGCGGCTACGACTCAACCGCCTACCGCCAGACTTTAGAGGCGGCGGCGCGCAAAGCCGGCAAGGCGATACGCACGCAAGGCGACACCGCGCAGACTTGGGCCAAGGCGCCCGAAGCCCAGCGCGTGGCCGCGGAATACTACGTGCCGCATCTGGCTCACGCCTCGATGGAACCGCCGGTGGCCACGGTGTTGATCAAAGGGAGCACCGCCGAGGTCTGGACGTCCGTTCAGAACCCCGCGGCCGCGCGCGAGGCCGTGGCTGCCCGCCTTAAGCTTGAACCGGCCAACGTCAAGGTCAACGTGTTGCTGCTGGGCGGCGGCTTTGGACGGAAGTCCAAGCCCGACTTCGTGGATGAAGCGGCCATCGTCGCCCGCGCCATGCCCGAGGGTACGCCAGTCAAGCTGGTATGGACGCGCGAGGACGACATCCGCCACGATTACCTGCACACCGTGTCGGTCGAACGGCTGGAGGCCGTCCTGGACAAGAACGGACAGGTCCAATCCTGGCTGCACCGCAGCGCCGCGCCCACTATCGCCTCGCTTTTTTCCGAAGGGGCCAAAGGCCAGCAGATGTTCGAGTCGGCGATGTCGGCGATCAACATGCCTTACCGCATTCCGAACGTGCAGGTGGAAACGGCCGAAGTCGAGGCGCATGCCCGCATCGGCTGGTTCCGCTCTGTCGCCAACATTCCGCATGCCTTCGCGGCCCAGTGCTTCATCGCCGAGTTGGCTGACCGCGCAGGCAAGGATCCCAAGGACTTTGCGCTAGACCTTATCGGTCCGGCGCGACGCATCGACCCGGGCACCCTGGCCGACACCTGGAACTACTCCGAATCGCCCGAACGCTATCCTTACGACACCGGCCGCTTGCGCGGGGTTATCGAGGCGGCATGCAAAGGCGCCGAATGGGGCCGCACGCTGCCCAAGGGCCACGGCCTGGGGCTGGCATTCTGCTATAGCTTCCTGAGCTACACCGCCACCGTGGTCGAGGTTGCCGTGGACGACAAGGGCGACGTGCGCATCATCGCGGTGGACATGGCGATGGACTGCGGGCCGCAGATCAATCCCGAGCGCATCCGCGCCCAGATGGAAGGCGGCGCCATCATGGGCCTGAGCCTGGCCCTTAGCAGCGAAATCACCTTCGAAAAGGGCCGCGTGAAGCAGAGCAATTTCCACGACTACGAGGTATTGCGCCACAATGCGTCGCCGCGCGTGATCCGGACCCACCTGGTGAATGACGACTACGCACTGCCGCCAGGCGGCGTCGGCGAACCGCCGGTACCGCCCGTGGCGCCCGCGTTATGCAACGCCATCTTCGCTGCCACCGGCAAGCGCGTGCGCAGCCTGCCGGTGCGCACGGTGGATCGATCGGCGTGAACGGGTGCGGCGCAGGCCGGGTCAGCGGCTGCTTGCCCGGACTTGCGACCGCGAGGTCAGGAAGGCGAGCAGCGCCGCGAACAACAGCACGGCGGCACTTGCCATGAAGGTGCCTTGGTAGCCTGTCGAATCGAACAGCAGGCCGCCAAGGGTGGAGCCCAGGGCAATAGCCAACTGGATCACGGCCACCATCAGGCCGCCGCCGGCCTCCGCGTTGCGAGGCATGGCGTCGGCGATCCAGCTCCACCAGCCTACCGGGGCCGAGGTCGCCATCAGGCCCCACAGGGCCAGCAGCGCGACCACGGCGGCGACCCGCGCGCCGAAAGGAATCAGCGTCAACGCGATCATCGCCATGAGTACGGGAATGATGATCAGCGCCCCGTACAGGCTGCGTTTGAGGACCGAGCCGATCAGCGCCGTGCCGATGACGCCGGCCACGCCGATCGCCAGCAGGATGAGCGACAGCGTGGTCACGTTCACGATTGTCACGGTTTCCAGGAACGGCCGCACATAGGTGAACAGGGCGAACTGCCCCATGAAGAACGCGCCGCAAGCGGCCATTCCCAGGGCCACCGGTGGGCTTGCCAGTACCTTGAAGACGTTGCTCGAACCCGGCGCGCGCTGTTGGGCCGCCATGTCCGGCAGGCTGATCCACTGCCAGACCAGCGCCACCGCCGCCACCGGCACGAGGCAGAAGAAAGCGCCACGCCAACCCAGGATAGCGCCCAGCCAGGCTCCCAACGGTGCGGCGATCACCGTCGCCAGCGCATTGCCCCCGTTGAAAATCGCCAATGCGCGCGGCACCTGCTCGGGAGGCACCAGGCGCATGGCCGTCGCGGCCGACATGGACCAGAACCCGCCGATCACCATGCCGATGAGCGCGCGTCCCACCATGTAGATCAGGTAGCTGGGCGCCAGTGCCACCACGGCGCCGGAGACGGCCATCAACGCCGTCAACGCAAGCAGTAGCGTCTTGCGGTTCATGTCGCCGGCAAGCCGCGAGATGGACAGGCTGGTCAGCACCGCGAACGCGCCAGAGATGGCGATCCCTTTCCCGACCATTCCGTCGCTGACGCGCAGGTCGGCCGCGATCGGCGTCAGCAGGCTGACGGGCATGAACTCGGAGGCGATCAGCGCAAAGACGCACAGCGACATGGCGAACACGCCGCTCCAGTTCGGATCGCCATGGGATCGATACTGTTTTTTCATGCCATGAATCTTGGCGCACGGAAGGTTACTCGACTAGCTAATGAAATCTTAAAAGGTATATTAGTCTCACTAATTAATAGTTCGTGGGAGACTCCTGCCATGGTCAAACGCAACCTGAACGATCTTCTGTACTTCGTGACCGTGGCGCGGGAAGGCAGCTTCACGCGCGCCGCCTCGTTGCTGGGCGTCACGCAGTCGGCCCTCAGCCAGGCCATCAGCGGCCTGGAATCCAGGCTGTCGATCCGGCTGCTTACGCGCACCACGCGCAGTGTGTCGCCCACGGCTGCCGGCGAGCGCCTGCTTAATGCCATCGGGAACCGATTTGATGAGATCGACGCGGAACTCGATGAACTGACCAAGATGCGGGACAAGCCGGCCGGCACGGTAAGGATCACGTGCGGCGAGCACATTCTTCGGACAACGCTGCTACCCAAGCTGACGCCCCTGCTGCTGGAATATCCAGACATCAAAGTCGAATTCGACGTCAACTACGGATTCCGGGACATCGTGGCCGACCGCTTCGATGCGGGCGTGCGGATGGGCGACACCATCGACAGGGACATGATCGCGGTGCCCGTGGGGCCGAAATTGCGCATGGCGATCGCGGCTTCGCCGGCATACTTCCAGACGCATCCCGTCCCCAAGGTGCCGCGCGACCTGCTCAACCACAACTGCATCAACATGCGCATGCAGACGGCAGGGGGTCTCTACACCTGGGACTTCGAACGTCGCGGCCAATCACTGAACGTTCGGGTGGATGGTCAACTCGTCTTCAACACGTCGCCCAGCATCGTGGATGCGGCGGTGGCGGGATTGGGCATAGCGTCCCTGCCTGAAGAAGAGTTCGCGCCGCACCTTCAGGAAGGGCGGCTGGTGCGCGTACTGGAGGATTGGTGTCCACCGTTCCCGGGATACTACTTGTACTACCCAAGCCGCAAGCAACCGTCCCATGCGTTTTCGTTGGTGCTTGAGGCGCTGCGGTGGAATTCGCCTTCCGGCGCCAAGAAGCCATAGGGCAACGTTGCCCGGGGCCGGGCATTCGGAACGCCGGTCTTGGCGCCCGTGCAAGATGCAGGCGCCGTCTTGGAAAGCAGTTGAGTGGCCATGAACTCAAGTACGCTTGTATTGTGCAAAAATTGTATTCATCATCCTTTTATTTTTCACATCATCGGAAAATCAAGTCATGGCTGACGAGAAGCACTCTGCGGTGGGCGGGCGAGTCAGCATCTACCGAAGGCCGAACAGCAGGTTCTGGCAATGCCAAGCCACATTCGACGGCAAGAGTGAGCGCATCAGCACCAAGACGGAAGACTTGGGCAAGGCGCGGCATTTTGCCGAGAATTGGTACTTGTCCCGAACGGATAATGGGGATGCGACGCAGGGCGAGAGCGGGGCGGCACACAACGCGGTGAGGGCCGGCCGGCCAAACTACAGTTTGCCGCTGCATGACAAACGGGCGCGCTTTCTGGCGGCGGCGATTGATTTGGTGGCGCAGGTGGGGTTTCGCGACACCCAGGTCAATGCGATCGCCGAGCGCGCGGGCATGGCGCCCGCGACCCTATACCGGTATTTCAGTTCACGGGAAAGCCTGCTGGTGGAAGTGGTCTCCCACGTCTCGCAGCATGAGGTCAATGTCGTTGCCGGGATCGCGATGGGAAATGACGAGCCCGCGACGCTGCTGCGGGCGTGCGCCTATGCTTTCGGCAGCCGTGCCATCCGCGCGAAGCAGCTTGGCTACGCATTGGTAGCCGAGCCGGTTGACTCCGCCATTGAGCTCGAACGGCTGAAATACCGAAGCAAGCTGATGCGCGTCTTTGAAACGATCATTGAACGGGGCATGCGCAATGGCGACTTCGTTGAACAAAACCCGGAGGTCTCCTCCGCATGTATCGTGGGGTCATTGTTCGAGGCACTCGTCGGCCCGCTGGCGCGCAACAACGACGCGACCGACCGTCAGCGGCTGGAGAGCGTCAGAGAAATTGCGGACTTTTGCGTGAGAGCCGTCGAGCGACGGTGAGCAACCGTTGGCGGTCGGCCTAACGGCTGCCTACAAATCGAGCTAGCCCGTCTTGCATGGCGCGAGTGTCCGAATGCGCTTCGAGCGTCGTGATCTCGTTCTCCAGCGCTTCTGCGATGGGCAGTGCGTGGGCGGCGACAAACAGGGATTTTGCCCGTTGGATCGTCTGCCGATCGGCAAGCGACATTTCGCCCGCAAGGCGGATGGCGCATTGTCGCAATGCTTCCATCGGCGCCACGGCGTGCACGATGCCCCAATCCATGGCTTGCGTGGCGCTTATCGCGCTGCCAGACAAGATCATCCATTTGGCCCGCTGATGGCCGATGACACGCGGCAGCCTGACACTACTACCCCCACCGGGCAGAAGTTCGCGTAGTGTGTGGGCGTCGCCGATGGTGGCGTCGTCCGCCGCGATGATGGCGTCGCAGCACAACAGCAGTTCCAGTCCGCCGGCGCGCACGGCGCCGTGGGCCATGCCGACAATGGGCAGGGCAGACGATTCGAATCGCCGGCAGACTTCACGGAAGTTGTCCAGCAGTCGCCGCACGGCCGTCTTACCGCCTTCCAGCAATTCAACGAGGTCGGCTCCCGCACAAAAATTCCGCCCCGCTCCAGAAAATATGACTGCCCGCACGTTCGATTCGGCTTCCGCCGCATCCAATGCGGCGATCACATCGCTTAGCAGCGCGGAGCTGACGGCGTTGGCCTTTTCCGGGCGGTCGAGCGTGATCCAGGCGATGCCTGCATGCACCCTGCAGATCCGGGTAAGCAGACGTCCTTCGTGTTCCAATCCAGCGTGTTCCATTACTTCACCTTGTGTTCCATCGGTAGTGCTGTTTCTTCGGCCTATGGTGCAAAGCGCGCCCCGCCGTCCAGGCGGTAGCAGGTGCCGTTCACGTACGGGTTGGTCAGAATGGACTGCACCATCTGTGCGAATTCGTCCGGTAGCCCGGTACGTTTCGGAAAAAGGAAGCTCTTCTCCATGGCCTCCATGCCCTTCGTCGGGACGTTCGCGGTGAGCTCGGTTTCGAAAACGCCCGGCGCCACCGTCATGCAGCGGATGCCGTGTTCGGCCAGGTCACGCGCAATCGGCAAGGTCATACCGACGATGGCCGCCTTGCTTGCGCTGTACGCGGCTTGTCCTTTCAATCCATCGAAAGCCGCGATGGAGCTGGTGTTCACGATCACACCGCGCTGGCCATGACCGTCTGGCTGGTTTTCGATCATTTTTTCGGCGGCCAGTCGCAATACGTTGAATGACCCGGTCAGGTTGATGGCGATGATCCGGTTCCATAACTCAAGATCATGGGCAACGCCGCGCGAAACCGTCTTTGCCGCGGAAGGAATGCCGGCGCAATTGACGACGAAACGAAGTTCCCCGAACGCCGACATCCCTTGGTCAATGGCAGCGCTGACTTCCATGGGGTTGCAAACGTCTGCCTGGGCGGCGACGTGATCGCCGGGCAACTCGGCCTTCAAGGCATCGAGTTTTTCCCTGTTCAGGTCGACCAGCACAAGCCTTGCGCCATGGGACGCCAACAACCAGGCGGTGGCACGACCCAGTCCCGAGGCGGCGCCGGTCACGATTCCTGTTGAAGCTGCCAGTGTCATGCCGGACTCCTTAGCGCATCACGCAACTCTTTGCGCAACACGAACCGCTGAGTTTTCCCGGAAGGGGTTTTCGGTAGCTCGTCCCGGTAGTGAACCCGGCGCGGATAGGCGTGCGCAGCGTATTCCGTGCGCACTTTTTTCTGAAGTTCCTCTGACAACGCGTCATTGGCCGAGTATCCCGGGTTTAGGACGACGACCGCTTCCAGGACTTCGCCCCGGATTTCGTCAGGGACGGCGACGACGGCGACGTCCCGCACGGCCGGATGTGAGGCGATAACGGATTCCACATCGAAGGGGCCAATCCGGTAGCCGGCCATGATGATTACATCGTCGTCTCGTGACGAGAAGCGGAAGTAGCCTTCGTCGTCATACAAGGCCAGGTCCCCGGTCAGATACCAACGTCCGCAAGGCGTGAGTCTGTCGGCATTTTTTTCCGGCGAGCTGGCGTATCCCTCGAACCACGCCAAGGGGCTACGGGACAGGCACGCGGCCAGCAGACCGGCCTGATTGGGGCCCAGCTCCTCGTGCGTCGCGGGGTCGATCACGGTCATATGCCAGCCCGGCAGGGCGCGGCCCATCGAGCCAGGCTTGATGGGCTGCCGCAGATCGGGGTGGTGATGGTTGTTCAGCAGCATTCCCGCTTCCGTTTGGCCAAAATGGTCGTGAACCAGCGTTCCCAGACCGGCGGGCGCCCATTGATTGACGTCCGGCGTCAGGGGCTCGCCCGCGCTGGATGCGCAGCGCAACGAGACGAATTCCGCAGGTATGCCGTGGGCTTTCAGGCTGCGATAGACCGTGGGCGCCGCGGTGAAGTTGGTCACGCCCTCGCGCTTTAGCACCGCCAGCGTGCCTTCGGGGGTGAACTTCTCCGTGTGCATGATCGACGGCACGCCGGTGGAAAGCGAGACCATCACGCCGAAATAGAGCCCATAGGCCCAGCCTGGGTCCGCGGCGTTCCAGAATGTGTCTTCGGCAATAAGGCCGAGTCCAAATTCCCCATAGGCTTGAAACCCCGCCACGGCGCGCAATGGCACGACGACGCCTTTGGGCTTGCCGGTGGTGCCTGACGTGTACACCTCGATTATGGCGCCTTGGCCCGAGGTGACATGCGCCGAAAAAGACCAGTCACCGCCTGCTTCGATCTCAGCCAGCGTTAGCCCGTCCGCGGAAGTTGGGCCGGCGATTGCAACTCCAAGCCCGGGCAGGACGTCCCCAGCTAGCCCCTGGAGTTTGGCACGCTGCGCCTCATCGCACACCACCAGCTTGGTGCCGCTGCTTGCAAGCCGCATCTCGATGGCGGGCTTGGCGAAGGCCGTGAATAGCGGGACATACACGGCGCCAAGGCGCCAGATCGCCAGCAGCGTCACGAGATAATCTTCGCCCTTGGCCATCAGCGTCGCAATGCGGTCGCCCACGCCGTAGCCGCGCTTGCTTAATCCGCTGGCGAGCTTTTCAGACCGCTCGCGCAGCCGACCGTAAGTGATGACGATCGCCTTGCCGTCCGCAGTGACGACGCGATAGGCGGTGGCGCCCGGATCGTGCCGGTCGCATAGCAGGTCGCTCGCGGCGGCGTCTGCCGCGCCGTAGGCGGCGATAAGGTCCGCCAGGCGGTCCCCCACGCGCGCGCTGTACTCGGCTACCTTCATGGTGTTCTCCTTTCCTCTGTCTTTCTTGATGCGTAGATGTTTGCCGGCTCTTTGGCCGGTTCGTGCTAGCCGCGCGAGATATCGGTTCCCTTTGTTTCGCGCGCGAAAATCAGGCTAAGCACCGTGCAGGCGATTGCGATGCCGACCGGGTAATAAAGGCCGGCGTAGATATTTCCGGTGGCTGCGACAATCGCGAATGCCGTCGCAGGCAGGAACCCGCCGAACCAGGCCGCACTGAGGTGATACGGGAACGACATGGCCGTATAACGGATGCGCGAGGGAAACATTTCCAGCAAAGAGGTCGTGGACGGTGCGAATGTGATCGTGCCGAAGCTGAGCAAGAGCATTAACAGCAGAACGATGGCCGGCGCGTTCACGTCGTCGGGGTTCGCGTTGCCCAGCGGGTAGTGCTTCTCGATGAGTGCCGCTCGCAATTCAGCGTCAAAGCGTTTCTTTTCCTCGGCCGCGTTTGGCGCGTCGCCCTGGTATGAGGCGATCACCTTATCGCCAACACGGATTTCCGCCACGCGGATGTCTGTCCGAGCGACGCTTGTGTGGTTAAGGCCGAGTGACGTCATGGCGTTGGTGGCGACGTCGCAAGACGAGGTGAATTTGCTGGTACCGAGCAGATTGAACTGCACCGAGCAGTCGGCCGGATTCGTGGCGACCACAATCGGCGACATTTCCTGAGCCCGCTGCAGTGCGGGGTTGGCATAGTGCGTGAGGCCTTGGAAGATCGGAATGGTCAGCACTGCCGCAAGAATGTAGCCGCCGATGTAGACCGGACGCCGCCCTATCCGGTCGGACAGATTCGCGAAGATGATGTAGAGCGGCGCTGTCAGCACGGTCGCGATGATCAGCATGAAATTTGCCGTTAGTGTCTCGACCTTCAAGACCTTGGTCAAAAAGAACAGCGAGTAGAACTGGCCGGTGTACCAGAGCACGGCTTGCGCCGGCAGAATGCATAGTGCCCCGATCAGAATCAGGCGCAGGTTCTTCCAGTGGCCAAAGGTCTCGGCCAATGGTGATTTTGATGCCCGACCCTCTGCCTTCATCTTCTTGAATTCAGGCGATTCGTCCAGCTTCAGGCGTATCCACAGCGAGATGCCCAACAACAGGATGGAAACGATGAAAGGAATGCGCCAGCCCCATGCCATGAATGCGGCCGGCTCCATGCTCAGGCGCAAAGGGATGATGATGGCGACCGCCAGCAGAAACCCCACGGCGGCAGTCAGGATCACCCACGCCGTCCAGGTTGCCCGTTTGTTGGTAGGCGCGTGCTCGGCCACATAGATCATGGCGCCGCCGAATTCGCCACCGAGCGCCAATCCCTGAATCATGCGCATCAGCACAAACGCGATCGGGGCGATCAGGCCGGCGGTTTCGTACGAAGGCAATACCCCGATCAAAAAGGTCGACCCGCCCATCAGGACGATCGTGACCAGGAACGTGTACTTGCGCCCGACCAGGTCTCCCAGGCGGCCAAAGACGATGGCGCCGAACGGTCGCAGCATGAAGCCTGCGGCGAAACCCAGCAGCGTGAAGATGAAGCCGGCGGTTGGATTGACGCCAGAGAAAAACACACGGGCGATCTCGGCGGCCAGCAGCCCGATCAGGAAGAAGTCGTAAAACTCGAACACCGTGCCCAGCGACGCAGCGATGATGACGCGTCTATCCTTTTTTGACATGGACGCCGAATGTGGTGCGGATGCGGTTATTTCCATTTCCTCCCCCTTTGTGAAGGCACTTCGTCTCGTTGAGAGCTTGTTTCGCTCATCTTTCTTGCGCACATAACTGTGCAAATACAGTATTCATTAATATTGTAAATGTACATATATGTGGAAACCCTAGGGTTCCACGGGGAGGGGTGAGGGAGGGGAGCGGGACCGATCAGCCAGCAGCGTGGGAAGTGGGGGCTTTGTGGTCTTTTTTGGTCGAAGCACCTGTCGGCGTCCGCCATGAATTATTTGGAACAAATATTCACAAACTGCAATTTTTCTATCAAAATTGCGTTTGCGCGGACCCCTCGCGCCCCTGCCGAAGGATCTGCCCATGCGCACCGCAAGCCGCTTGCTGGAAGAATCGTATCGCCGGACCGACCGTGCGATGTTGCCGCTGCTCTGGCTGCTGTTCATCGTTGGCCTATGCCTGGCGCCGCAATATGGCCGATGGGGCGCCGCTGTCACGGTAGGCGCGGTGGCGGCGGGCATTCCCACCCTGCTGATCCTGTGGCGGCCGGGCAGCTTGTCCACCCGCTTGGCGGTGGCCTGTAGCCTGATGGTGTTGGCCGCGCTTCATATTCACCTCCTGTCCGGCATGACCGAGATGCACTTCGGCATCTTCGTGCTGCTTTCCCTGCTGCTGGCGTATCGGGATTGGCGGACCATTCTGTGCGCGGCCCTGGTGATCGCGGTACATCACCTGTCTTTCAATTTCCTGCAGCAATGGGGATACGGAACGATCTGCTTCACGGAGCCCAGCCTCGGGATGGTGCTGTTGCATGCGACCTACGTCGTGGTGCAGGCTGCAGCGCTGGGATGGCTGGCTTGGAAGATGGAACGCGCCGGCATCGCCGCTGAAGAGCTGGCCCGGCTTAGCGCGCATATCGGACGCGAGCCGGGGGTATTCGACCTGCGATTTGGCGGCTTGAGCATGGATAGCGGCCTGGGCCGCAGCTTCAAGACAACCATGGACGCGGTGCACCGGACCATGAGCGAAGTGCGCGCCACGGCGACGACGCTATCGGCCGCGTCTGGCGAAATGATGCAGGGCGACCAGAAGCTGGAAGAGCGTTCGCGCGCGCAGGCCGATTCGCTGGCGCAGACCGTGGCGTCGATGCGTGGCCTGGCCGCCAATGTCCATGACAACGCGGCGCACGCCATGCAGGCCCGGCAACTGACCGATCAGGCCCGCCAGATCGTGGGCACGGGGAGTACGGCGGTGGCCGGCGTCGCGACCGTGATGGGAGAAATCCAGCAGGAAGCGAAGAAGATCTCCGAGATCATCGGCGTGATCGACAGCATCGCGTTTCAAACGAATATCCTTGCCTTGAACGCGGCCGTGGAGGCCGCCCGCGCGGGTGAAAGCGGCAAGGGCTTCGCGGTGGTGGCCGCTGAAGTCCGCGCGCTGGCCCAGCGTAGCGCCGGCGCCGCGCGCGAGATCCGCGGCCTTATCGAAGGTTCATTGGAAAAGACCAGCAGTGGATTCCGTCAGGCCGACAATGCTGCGGGCGTGATCCGCGAAGTCGTTTCCAGCATTGACGGGGTTGCGGGCATCGTCGGCCAGATCGGCGACGCCGGCCGAGCCCAAAGCGCGGATATCGAAGAGGTGAATCAGGTGGTGGCCAAGATGGACGAACTGACCCGGCAAACCGCAGGCCTGATCGCAGAGGCCGCAAGCGCGTCCACGGCCCTGCAAGCCCAGGCCGCCCAATTGCTGCAAGCGGTTAGCGTGTTTCGCTTGCAAGACAGCCAGCTGTCTGATGTGCCGCCGGCGCCAAAGCGAATCGCGCCCTCTCCGGTCAGGCGGGCACTGGCCAGTGCCTGAGCCACGCACGCGCCGTAAGCCGGGGCTTGCGCGGGCTGCGGCGCGCGGGCGCCGCAGGCCCATCATTCAATGGAGCTGTTCCGAGCCTTTGGGCTGCAATTGCGACAACCCATTCCAATCCGGGTCTTTGAACACGCGTAGATTAATGGGGTAGGCCGGGTGACCGGCCAGGCATTGGTTGAACGCCTCCATAAAGGCATCGACGTCGTGGGTGTAGAAGCGCCACTCTTTCAGATGATTGCCCGTCAGGCCCACCACCTGGACCCCAACATTGGAGTTCTCGAAGCCCTTCTCGATGGCGCCTTCAAAGTTGTCGGCGCTCTTCTTGTCTTCTTCATTGGGCATGCCGGACTCAATGCCGGTATAGGGCCAAGAGACAATGATCAAGTTTTCGTTTACCTGACGATCAGGCGCCGACGGCAGGCCGGTACGAAAACGAACGATGACTGAAAAACCGTTGATGCGGGTTTCACCCACTGCCCAGAGATCGCCTGGGAAAATGCTGCTCATTGAATATATTCCTGTGTAAAAGCCGAACCGACGGGTTCAGCCCTGGATCCTACAAAACCTCGTGCGAATGCGCCAGCGCGCGGGCTTCACGGATGCTGCGTCCCGGTGGCTGGCCGAACATCCGCGCGTATTCACGCGTGAACTGCGTCACGCTTTCATACCCGACGCCATAGGCGGTGGAGCTGATTGCGGCCCCTTCTGCAAGCAGGCGTCGGCGAGCTTCAAGCAGGCGGAGCTGCTTCTGGAATTGCAGCGGGGTAAGCGTGGTGATGCTACGAAAATGCGTGTGAAACGCCGACAGGCTCATGCCGGCGGCATTGGCAAGGGTTTCGACGCGCAAGGGTTCGGTGAATTTCTTCCGCAGGATTTCAACGGCGCGTGCAATGCGGTGCGCGTGGCTGTCCGTGACACCCAGTGCGCGAATCGCGTTGCCATGCCGGCCAACCAGCAGCCAGTAGTGCAGTTCGCGCACCAGCTGGCGGCCCAGCAAGGCGATCGGGCCCGGCCGGTCCAGCAATCTGATCAGCCGTAACGCGGCTTCCGCGACTTCCGTTTCGGTGGGATCCACGCGCACGGGTTGATCGGGCACGGCCGGCAGGGCACGCATTTCGCTGAGCAGATCCGTGATCACGCCCAAGTCCAATTGCATGACAAACGAGTAGTAAGGCGCGGCCGCGCTGGCCGCGGTTATCTGGCTGACCGTCGGCACGTCCATCGTGATCAGCAAGGATTCGCCCGCGCCAAATTCGAAGGTCCTGGCGCCCATGGTCACGCGCTTTCGGCCTTGCAAAACCAAGGCAACCAAGGGCTTGGTGATGGCGTGTTGCAGGGGGGAGGGCGAGGCTTCACGCAGGAGGGCCACGTTGTCGATGGAAGTGGCCGCGAAGCCTTCGCCGTTGACATGTGCATCGGCGTAGCGCCGCGCTACCTGCAACAAGGCGTCGGTTACACCGACATGCCTGGATGAGTCGGCCGTTGCCACGCAAGATTCAGCAGATTGGGCAAGTGAATTCATTGTCTTGGGCAAACACGCGTGGAGAAAATCGTCTGGAAATTGTATGCCTGGCGTTTCTGGTTTTCTACGATAAAACAAATAGGCAAGTGGCCAATATGATCGGGCAACCTGCTTAACCCGGTCACTCCTAAGATGAACGCTCAACGTTTCAGGAGCTTTCCATGACAACTATTTCCCTTGTTACCGGCGCTAGCCGAGGTCTGGGCCGCAATACGGCCCTGAGCATCGCCCGCCATGGTGGCGACGTGATCATCACGTATCGCAGCGACAGGGCTTCGGCGGATGCGGTGGTCGCCGACATCGCAGCGCTCGGCCGCAAGGCGATCGCGCTGCAACTGGACACAAACAACGTGGCGTCCTTTGCGGGTTTCGTGGCCGCCCTGCGCGAGGCGTTAAGCAGCAGTTGGGGCCGTGACAGATTCGATCACCTGATCAACAACGCCGGCCACGGCGAAATGGCGGACTTCGTGTCCACCACCGAGGCGCAGTTCGACGCGCTCTTTGGTACCCACGTCAAGGGCGTGTTCTTCCTGACCCAGGCGCTGCTGCCGTTGCTGGCGGACGGCGGCCGCATTGTGAACCTGTCGTCGGGCCTCACCCGCGTGTCTTTTCCCGGGTTTTCGGCCTACGCCGCCGCCAAGGGCGCCGTGGAAACGCTTTCCGTGTACATGGCCAAGGAACTGGGCAGCCGCGGCATCACCGTTAACGCCGTTGCGCCCGGCGCTATCGAAACCGATTTCCTTGGCGGGGCGGTGCGCGATATCCCCGACTACAACAAGGCCTTCGCCGACCTGACCGCACTTGGCCGTGTGGGGGTGCCGGATGATATTGGCCCCATGATCGCCAGCCTGTTGGGCCCGGATAATCGCTGGGTCAACGGCCAGCGCATCGAAGTCTCGGGCGGTCAGTCGATTTGATCGCGCGATGCGCGAAGACAGCACGCCGCTCTGCATGGCCTGGACGCGGTGACGACCGTGATGTGGCGGATCATTCGCCACTTCATCCCACACGTACCTCCATACCTTCGAACTGTCGATGGTACACAGCGGGATGATTCATGACTTGAACGCCGGGGCGGTGTCGTCGTGACGCGCCACATTGGCCAGGTGTTCCAGCAGCACCTGCGCGGCGGGCGACAGATTTTCTTCGTCGCGAAAGCACAAGGTGAAACGCCGCTCGGCCCAGGCATCGGTCAACGGAATCACGATCAATCCCGTTGCGTGCGCATAGGGCTGCGCGACTTCGCGGGGGACGATGGTTATGCCCAGGTTCGCGCGAACCACACGCAAGGCCGAATCGAAGTTCGACACGATCACCCGGTGCAATAAAGGTTTTCCGGCTTGCGCGGCGGCCCGGTGCAACATGACTTGCACGGAGCTTGCGACGGGCATGCCCACATGTTCGTAATCGAGCGTTTGGCTGAATTGCAACGTGGATTCCCGTGCCAGGGGATGGGCGGGGTGCACGACCATCGCCAGGTGATCGTTGCGGTATGGGCGGGACTGCAACCCATCCAGAGGCGATGCGTCCCAGCAGATACCCAACGATGCCACGCCTTCCTTGATGCCGCGGATCACTTGGTGGCTCAAGCCTTCTTCCATGTCGACGCGGATGCTGCGATGACGCGGGTCTTGCAGGAACATTGCCACATCTTCGGCCAACGATTCGGCCAGCACGGAGGACGTGGCCAGTACACGGATCTGGCCCCGCAGCCCATGGGAATAGGCGGACATGTCGCGTTCGATTCGGGCCGTGCTGGTCATGATCGCGCGGGCATGTTCCAGCAGCGTTTCCCCGGCTGGCGTGGGCTCCATGCCGTGTTTGCGTCGGGTCAGGAGTTTGGCGCCCACGGCGCTTTCCAGCTGGGCCAGACGCTTGCTGATGGCGGATCCGACGAGGTTGGCGTTCTCGCCCGCCCGGGCAATGTTGCGCGTTTCGCAAACGGCCACGAATAGCCGCAATGAAGTCAGGTCCAGGTCGCGCATGGGAAGTCCCGTTACAGGAAAGTCATCAGACCTGCTTAAGATATTCCGTTTTGGAACGTTTTGCATTCCAAATGATCGTTATTCGGCCGATATGTGAAATCTACACTACGTCTATTCCTGCCTTATCGGACGAAGCCATTCATGTTTGCTACCGAACTTCCTGCTGGCTGGCCTGCCCGCGCGATCTTGCGCGAGGTGGGTTTGCGCGACGGCCTGCAAAGCCTGGCAAGGGTGGTGCCCACCGCCATCAAGCGTGGGTGGATTGCGCAGGCCTATGCCGCGGGACTCCGCGAAATCGAAGTTGGCTCGTTTGTGCCGGCGCGCCTGCTGCCGCAATTGGCCGACACGGCCGAGCTGGTGGCCTATGCCCGGACGTTTCCCGGTTTGCGGGCGACGGTGCTGGTGCCCAACCTGAAGGGCGCGGAACGCGCCATCGACGCTGGCGCCGACTTGATGGTCGTGCCGTTGTCGGCCAGCCATGCCCACAGCCTGGCCAATCTGCGCAAGACGCCGGACGACGTGGTCAAGGAGGTCGCAAGAATCCGCGCGGCGCGAGATGCCGCCGGTTCCCGCATGGTGCTTGAAGGCGGCGTGGGCACTGCGTTCGGCTGCACGCTACAGGGGCATGTGGAGCCGGCGGAAGTGCTGCGATTGATGCAGGCGTTGCTGGACGCGGGCGTTGATTGTGTCAGCCTGGCCGACACCGTGGGGTATGCGGATCCCCTGATGGTGCGCCGCTTGTTCGAAGCCGCGCGCCGCATTGCCGGCGACCGCCTGACGTGCGCGCATTTTCACGACACGCGGGGCCTGGGGCTGGCCAATGTGATGGCGGCGCTGGATACCGGCATTACGCGATTCGATGCCTGTCTGGCGGGAATCGGCGGGTGTCCCCATGCGCCGGGCGCCAGTGGCAACGTGTCCACCGAAGACGTGGCCTATCTGCTGGGAAGCATGGGCGTGGACACGGGGCTGGACATGCCGCGGCTGCTGGCCTTGCGTAAACAGGCCGGCGTCTGGCTGGAAGGGGAAACGCTGCGCGGATCGATTGCGCAAGCAGGGTTGCCGAAGATCTGGAAGGGCGTGGCGTCGGCCGCGGACGACGCGGCCGCCGCTCCAGCACCCGCGCCGGAACATAACGGCACTTCGTCCGGCGACGCCTCTGCGCCCGTTGCACCGGCGGTTGGCAGGACACGCCGTTTGCCGTTGGCCGGTATCCGTGTGGTGGAATTCACCCACATGGTGATGGGGCCTACCTGCGGTCTGGTGCTGGCGGACCTGGGCGCCGAGGTGATCAAGGTCGAACCCATCGAGGGCGACCGTACCCGTCATCTGCTGGGCGCGGGCGCGGGGTTTTTTCCGATGTTCAACCGGAATAAGAAATCCATTTCGTTGGATCTGCGCAGTCCTGCCGGCGCCGACGCCGCGCGCAAGCTATGCGGCAGCGCCGATATCGTGGTCGAGAACTTTCGGCCCGGCGTCATGGCCAGATACGGTCTGGATTACGCATCGTTAAGCCAGCGAAATCGCGGCCTGATCTATGTCAGCTGCAAGGGGTTCTTGCCCGGCCCGTATGAACAACGCACCGCGCTGGACGAAGTCGTGCAAATGATGGGCGGCTTGGCCTACATGACGGGCCGCCCGGGCGACCCCTTGCGCGCCGGCTCAAGCGTGAACGACATCATGGGCGGCATGTTTGGCGCGATAGGCGCGATGGGGGCGCTACAGGAGCGCAGCGCGACGGGCCTTGGGCAGGAAGTGCAATCGGCGCTGTTCGAAAACAACGTCTTCCTGGTCGGGCAACACATGCTGCAATACGCGGTCACCGGCCAGGCCGCCGCGCCCATGCCCGAGCGCATTTCCGCCTGGGCCTTGTACGACGTCTTTACCGTGAAGGACGAGGGCCAGATCTTCCTGGCGGCTGTCAGCGACGCGCAATGGATCACGTTCTGCGATGCCTTCGGGTTTAACGATCTTAAGAACGCGCCGCATCTGAAAACGAATAACGACCGCGTGCGAGCGCGACCGGAACTGTTGCCCGATCTGCGAACGCGCTTGAAGGGGTACGAGGTGGACGAATTGGCGCGCGTCTTCGAAAAGAACGGCTTGCCGTTCGCGCCCATCGTCCGGCCGGAAGCGCTTTTCGACGACCCGCATCTGCGCGCCACCGGTGGCCTGGCCAATATACGGTTGACCGATGGCGAACGCGCCGGGCAGCAGGCGAAGGTGACGTTGTTTCCGATCACCATGGACGGAGCACGGCTGGATGTGCGGCTGCAACCGCCCATCATGGGGGAACACACCACGGAATTGCTGAGACACGTGGGTTACCCCGACGAGAGTATTCACAAGTTGCGCGAGCAAGGCGTCATCCACTGACCGCCTGGCCGTGCCGATACCTATAAAACGAGAGGAGACAGCATCATGAAGGCACACGACATATCTTGTACCCGGCGTGGGATGCTGGGCGTCTTGGGGGCGAGCATGCTGGGGGCCGCTCTGCCGCTGCGCATTGCGCATGCGCAAGACAGTGCCCGGCCAGTGCGGTTGATTCTGCCCATCAGCGTGGGCTCTGGCGTGGACACGATCGTGCGTTCCGCAGGGCCGGCGTTGAATCGGGCGTTCGGGCAGTCGGTGGTGGTGGAAAACCAGCCGGGCGCTGGCGGTATCCTGGGCACCTCGGCCATTGTGCGCGCCACGCCCGACGGCCACACGTTGGGCGTGGTGTCCAACAACCATGTGATCTTTCCCAGCGTGCTGAAATCCGTACCGTTCGATCCCATCTTGGACATCACGCCGATTTCCATCATCGGCACCACGCCGCTGCTTCTGGTCGTGAATCCGACAAAGCTGCCCTACAGCAATGTGCGCGATCTGGTCGCGGCCTTGCGGGCGAAGCCCGACGCCTATAACTACGGATCATCGGGCAATGGCACCATCCTGCACCTGGGGTGCGAGCTGTTCCTGCAGCAAAACGGACTGAAAATTCGCCACATCCCCTACAAGGGAACCGGCCCCATGGTGACCGACATCATGAGCGGGCAGGTTGACTTTGGCGTGACCTCGCTGCCGTCCATCTTGCCGCATCTGAAAAGTGGGGCGCTGAAAGCTATTGGCGTGGGCAGCAAGGAACGTAGTCCGGCAGCGCCGGACATTCCCACCATTCGTGAACAAGGCATGCCCGACTACGAAGTGGAAGGCTGGTTTGCCGTGATCGGCCCCGCGAAGTTGCAGGCGGATCAAGTGCGGCGCGTGTACAAGGCCTTCGACGCGGCATATCACGACCCCGAAACAAAAAAAGCCATGGACCTGCAGGGCAATACGATCACCATGCTAGACCCTGCGAATACGGCCGATTACTTCAAGAGCGAGACGCAAAAATATGCGCAAATCGTGAAGAACGCGAATATCGAACTGCAATAAGGCCTGGCCCGATCGAGCCACAGGCCGGCCGCCATTGCATTTATCGGGCCGCCTGCGCGTCGCCGCAGCGCTGCCCCATGAAGTCCACGAACACCCGCACCTTGGGCGACAGGTTCCGGTTCGACGGCCACACTAGCTGGAACCGGCCCGCGCCTTTTGTGTGCTGGGGCAGCACCTCTATCAGAACGCCCGTTGCCAGCGCATCGCGCGCCAGAAAATCCGGCATGCAGCCGATGCCGAATCCCTGTATTACCGCGCCGCGTAAGGCTTCCATGTTGTTGCAGGTCAGCGCCGTGCGCACCGCAGGGTCGGGATCCGTCAGCGGCCAGCGTTGCAGGTTTCCAGAATTTGGATAGCGGAATCGGACCGCGGCATGTGCTTGCAGGTCGTCGGGCGATCGAGGCTCGCCATGCCGTGCCAGATACTCCGGACAGGCGCACAGCAACATCCGAAACTGGCTCATCGGCCGGGCCATCAACCGGGAGTCCGGCAGGTCGCCGCTGCGGATCGCGACGTCCATCCGTTCGCCAATCAGGTCGACGACGCGATCATTGAAGTCCAGATCGAGCTCAACGCCGGGATAACGCGCCGCGAAGTCGGGCAATACCGGCAGTAGAAAGTGATAACTGATCAGCGGCGCACTGACGCGCAGGCGGCCACGCGGTTCGTCCCGCGCGCGCGAAAGCATGGCGTGGGCGTCATCAAGGTCGTCGAGGATGCGCTTGCAGCGCTCGAAGTACAGGCGGCCTTCTTCGGTGAGCTGCATGCGGCGTGTGCTGCGTTGGAACAGGCGCACGTGAAGATCCTGTTCCAGGCGGGCGACGGCCTTGCCGACGGCCGAGGGCGATAGGCCCAAGTTGCGGCCTGCGGCGGCGAAGCTGCCCAGCTCGGCGCTACAGACAAACGGCATAAGAGCGGCAAGGCGGTCCATGTCTATTCAAGAATGTTATTCCGTAATGACCGGATTATCACCCCATTTATCCGAGACGGCTGCCCCGTTATCTTGAAATCCCTTTTTGGATTTCGCATTGACCATGACCATGCCCGTTTCGACTTCTTCCGCCTCGCAGCGATTGGCGCTTGCTGCCGTCTGCCTTGGCGCATTGGTAATGCCGCTTAGTTTCACCGGCCCGGCAGTCGCGCTGCCGGCGCTGGCGCAGGCGTTGCATGCAGGTCCGGAAGCGCTCAATTGGGTCACCAATGCGTTCATGCTGGCGTTTGGCAGCACCTTGTTAGCAGCGGGCGGGCTGGCTGACCGGCATGGGCGCCGGCGGGTCTATCTGTGGGGCGCGGCACTTTTCGTGCTGGCGTCGCTGGCGCTGATCGCGGCCCCGGGAATGGCGGTGTTCAACCTATTGCGGGCCGCACAGGGGCTGGGCGGCGCGGCGATTTTGTCGGCAGGCGCGGCGGCGCTGGCGCAGGAATTCGATGGCGCGGCGCGCACGCGGGCCTTCAGCTTGATGGGCACGAGTTTCGGCGTGGGGCTTTCATTCGGGCCGATCCTGTCGGGCTTGCTGGTAGCGCAATTCGGCTGGCGCGGCGTGTTCGGCCTGACGGTCTTGATGGCGCTAGCCGCGTGGGGATTGGGATGGCGCTATCTACGCGAATCGCGCGATCCGGAGGCGGGCAGGCTGGACTGGGCGGGAGCCTTCACGTTCTCGGGCGCGTTGGCGTTGCTGACGTGCATGGCGCTGCGCGTGCCGGCCGCCGGTTGGGCGGATCGCGGCACCCTGGGGTTGCTGGCGGGTTGCGTGTTGTCGTTCATCGCCTTCGTAAAAATCGAGCTGCGCAGCAAGCGGCCGTTGCTCGATCTCACGCTGTTCCGTCATCCGCGCTTCGTCGGCGTGCAACTGTTGGCTGCGGCGCCGGCGTATGGGTTCGTGGTGCTCTTGATTCTCCTGCCGGTGCGTCTGATCGCGGTGTCCGGCCTGGACGAGGTGCATACGGGCCTGCTGATGATGGCGTTGTCGGCCCCGTTGATGGGGGTGCCGATGCTGGCGGGGCGCCTCGTTCAACGGTTTTCGGCAGCAAGCCTGTGCGCCGTTGGACTGCTGGCGAACGCCGCGGGGTTGGCCTGGCTGAGCCACGTGATGCTGCGCGCCGATGTGCCCGCCATGGTCTGGCCGATGCTGCTGATCGGCGTGGGCATTGGTCTGCCCTGGGGGCTGATGGATGGACTGGCGGTGAGCGTGGTGCCCAAGGAGCGCGCCGGCATGGCGGCTGGCATTTTCAGCACCTCGCGGGTGGCGGGTGAGGGCCTGGCCCTGGCGATCGTAAGCGCGATACTGGCCGGGTTGACGTCCCATTATCTTGCGGCCGTCGCGCGGGAAGGGGCGGCATCGGTGGGGATGGCGGCTCAGCGCCTGGTGGCCGGCGATGTGGCAGGGGCGATGACGCTGCTGCCGTCGGTGCAGCAAACCGCGTTGGCGCTGGCGTCGGGACAGGCGTTTGCCGCGTTGCTCTACGTGCTGTGCGCCGTTACCGTGGTGACAGCGGTGGCGCTGTATTGGTTCATCGGGCGGGAAGGGTACGACGGGGTCAAGCCCATCCATGCCCGCCAGGAAGTATCGACGGGCGAGGCGGCCAGTTGAGCGCGCCGCGCGCTGATCAGATGCCCATTGGCCTTATTTTCTGCTCTCTATAGGGCGGCCGCGCAAATCGAAAGCGACGCGCAACAACCTGCTGATTTCGGCAGTCAGATGGCGTTTGCGGCCCTGTTCCACGATGCTGATGCTGCGGAATTCTTGCGGCCCCGGCAACGGCAGCACTTTCAAGGCTCGGTCCTCGGTCCAATAGACGTTTTGCAGCAAGGGCACCAAGCTGACGCCCACTTGTTGGCGCACCAGCGTCGCAATGCCAAGGATCGAGTTGAGCTCCAGGATTTCTTGCGGCTTGACTCGCAAGCGGCGCAGCACCCGGTCGGCTTTGGAACCGGTGGCCGTATTGCGGTCATAGCGAATATAGGGCTGAGTAGCCAGCAGCTCCGTGATGTCCGGCGTTCTGGCATGAGCCTCGGCGCTAGCCAGCAAGATCAAGGGTTCGTCGTATAGCCGCGAACAGCTCAGCCCTTTGAAGTCCTGTCGGGGCGACCTCACCACCACGGCGGCATCCAACTCGCCGGCCAGCAACAGGGGGGCCAATTCATCTGAGCGGGCACTGGTCAGCGTGACCGACACCTTGGGATGAATGGCCTTCAACTGCACCAGACAATTGGCCAGCAGGCCCATGGCGGAAATGATGCCGCCGACGGTGATTTCGCCTTCCATGCGCAAGTCGCGATCGGGGTCTTCCAGCATCGCTTCGTAATCGGCCACCAGGCGCTTGGCCCGCGGCAGCAAGAGCTGCCCTTCGCGGCTCAAACTTGTTTGTCTGTGGTTGCGCTCGAACAGCGCGCGGCGCATTTCATCTTCAAGCGCGCGCATTTGCTGGCCGACAGCGGCGCTGGTCAACGCGACCCGATCGGCTGCGGCAGCAAAGCTGCCTTCTTCGGCGACGGCAATAAATGTTCTGAGGAACCGGATGCTGCTCATGTCGAGTCGGTTTTGGTAAAGGTTTACTTTACTCTAATTAAAATTAAATTAGATTTTCTTTGTTTAGGCGCCGATGGATACTGCGGGTCTTTCCCATTGAATGGTGTAGACCATGAGCACTGCTACCCCGGAATCCCAGGCCGAACTGCTGGCGCGACAAACCGCGCGGCGTCTCTACGATCAAGGCCCGACGACGGTCTACTCCCATGTGGGCGACAAGCGTTTTTCGTACTGTCTTTACGTTCCGGAGTCCATCGAAGATGCAACGCGTCCGGTGGATCTGGTGGTTGTGGTGCACGGCTCAAACCGCGCGATGGAGACCTACCGGAACAGCTTTGCCGAGTTCGGCCGCTGGAACGACTGCATCATCCTGGCGCCGCTGTTTCCGGTGGGCGTGCAGGGCGATGGCAATGGCGACGGCTACAAGCAAATTCTTGAAGGCGATATCCGGTATGACCAGATCCTGCTGGATATGGTCACCGAGGTCGGCAAGAAATACGGCCGTCACTTCGACACCTTTGGGCTCTTCGGCTATTCGGGCGGCGGCCAATTCACCAATCGCTTCTGCTATCTGCACCCCGACCGGCTCTGGGCCGCGTCGATAGGCGCGCCCGGTTCGGTCACGCTACTGGACACCGATCGCAAGTGGTGGGTGGGCGTGGCCGATATGGAGACGCGTTTTGGCAAGGCGCTGAACCTGGACGCCCTGCGTCAAGTGCCCATCCATATGGTGGTCGGCGCAGCCGATCTCGAAACCTGGGAGATCACTCATCGCCCCGGCGGCAAGCACTACATGGAAGGCGCCAATGACGCCGGCCGCACCCGGCCCGAGCGGCTGGAACGTCTGCGCGCCAGTTTTGAAGCCGCCGGCGTGAAGGCCACGCTGGACCAAATTCCCAACGTGCCACACATGGGTATCAAAGTCATGCCGGCCGCGCAGAAGTTCTTCGCTGCGGTGTTGCGCCAACGGCGGGCTCGCCAAGTGCCGCAATAAGCACAAACGGCATGGCCGGATCCGGCCCTACAGCCCCCAATTGAAGGAGAAGTACTTCATGCACAACACTGTAAAAGCCGCCGTGAGCTGCGCCACGCTGGCATTGGCGCTGGCGGCAGCCGGGGCTCACGCTACCGAACCATCACGCATCCAGGTCGGCATCAGCGGGGATATCCGCAGCACTGACCCCGGCGTCAACCGGGATGAGAACACCGACGCTGTCGTCATGCATGTGGTGGAGGGCTTGGTGGCCTACCGCGAAGACGCGACCGTGGGCCCCATGCTGGCTGAATCGATCAGCGTTTCTGACGATGGACGCACTTATCGCTTCAAATTGCGCGAGGGCGTGCGCTTTCACAATGGCGCGCCGCTGACCGCAGCCGAGGTCTTGTGGACCTGGCGCCGTTACCTGGATCCCAAGACGCAATGGCGCTGCCTGGCCGACTTTGACGGCCGTGGCCTGCTCAAGGTGCAGGACATCAGCAGCCCGGATCCGATGACCGTGGTCTTCACGCTGGAGCAGCCCAACGCCCTGTTTCTGGCGACCATGGCTAGAACCGATTGCGGCGGCACGGGCATTCTGCATCCGGACTCACTGACGCCCGAGGGGGCGTGGCGTGCCCCGATCGGGACCGGCCCCTTCAAAGTGGGGCAGTGGCAACGCGGGCAATATATTGACCTGCAACGTTTTGCCGAATACGCCGCGCGTGCCGAGGCCAAGCCAGACGGCTATACCGGCAACAAGCAGCCGTTGGTGGACCAACTGCGCTTTGTCGTGATTCCCGACAATGCCACGGCAAAGGCTGCGCTGATGGCCCGAGGCGTGGATCTGCTGCCCGACGTCACGGCAACGGACGCGGCTGATTTGAAGCAGGCCAAGGGCCTGACCATCCAGGTCAGCCCAGCCATGTCCATCAACGGCTTGCTGTTCCAGACCCGCGACCCGCTGCTGAAAGATGTGCGCATTCGCCGCGCCATTGCGCTGTCGCTGGATTACGGTCAGATGGTGGCCACGCTGTCCAGCGGACTTTCCCAGGTCAACAACTCGGCCGTGCCCAGCAGCAGCACCTACTATGACGCGGCTACCGCCACGGGCTATCGCACCGATCTGGCCGAGGCACGGGCGTTGTTGGCCGCCGCCGGTTACCGCGGCCAGCCGATCAAGATGATCGTGAATAAGCGCTATCCGCAGATGTTCGATATGGGCATCCTGAGCCAGGCCATGCTGGCGTCCGTGGGCATCAACATCCAGATGGAAACGCTGGAATGGGGCACGCAGCTCGAACGCTACCAGAGCGGCAACTACCAAATGATGTCGTTCTCTTATTCGCCGCGTTTCGACCCGGCCCTGAGTTTTGAGCAGGTGCTGGGAGACAAATCCAAGGAAGCCCGTAAAGTCTGGGACAACGCGGACGCCATCGGCATCTTGCGTCAAGCCATGCGTGAAGCCGAACCGGCGAAGCGTCAGGCGCTGTTTGATCAGCTGCATGGCATGTTGATCCAGGATGTTCCCATGGTCATCATCTACAACGGCACCGCCATCGGCGCCTTCCGCGATGGCATTCAGGGCTATCGAACCTGGCCGATATCCAAGCCGCGCCTGTGGGGTGTGTCGTTGGCCGCAACCGCGAAATAGGCCAGTCATGTTGCGATTCTTCGTTCAGCGTATGGGCATGGCGCTGCCCACTTTGCTGCTGATCTCCATCATGGTGTTTGGCCTGATCCGCTTTATCCCCGGTGATCCTGCCCTGCTGATGCTGGGGGATATGGCGGACGCGGACAGCCTGGCTGAGATGCGCAAGACGTTGGGTCTGGATCACTCTTTCGTGACCCAGTACCTGATCTGGATCCGGGCCGTGTTGAGCGGCGATTTCGGCTTGTCCATCAGCAGCAGCCAGCCGGTGCTGGATCTGCTGGTCGAGCGCTTCAGCGTCAGCGCCGTCATCGTCCTGATCTCGGTTGGCCTTGCCGTGCTGCTGGCCGTGCCGGTTGGCCTCTACGCGGCCTGGAAGCAGAACAGCCTGATGGATCTGGGTCTGGTCGCCGGCGCCACCTTGCTGCTGTCGATTCCGGCCTTCTGGCTGGGCTTGCTGCTGTTGTACTTCTTCGGCATGCAGTTGGGGTGGCTTCCCATCGTTGGCTACGTCAGCGTCAGCGCGGATCCCTTGCGAGGGCTTAGCTACCTGGTCCTGCCCGTGGTGACGCTGACGTTGGTGGAGTTCGGCTCGATTGCCCGCATGGCGCGCGCCAGCACCATCGAGGTCTTGCGGCTGGAGTACATCGCTCATGCCCGCGCCAAGGGTCTGTCCGAAACAGCGGTGCTGTGGGGCCATGCCTTGCGCAATGCCTTTGCGCCGACCTGGACGCTGGTGGGCCTGATCCTGGGCAATCTGCTGGGCGGCATCGCGGTGTTGGAAACCGTCTTCACCCTGCCGGGTATCGGCCGGCTCATGGTTGATTCGATTTTCGCACGCGACTATCCGGTCTTGCAGGGGTGTCTTTTGTTGATAACCAGCATTTATGTCGTGGTGAATTTGATCGTTGATCTGCTGTATCCGGTCTTTGATCCCAGGGTGAAACTATGAATGGCAACGCCATCTCTCTGCCGGCTGCGCCTGCGCGACGCCGCAGCCTGCCGGCGCTCAATGCCCTGATCGGCGGCGGCCTCTTGCTGAGCCTGGTCGCGCTGGCCCTGCTGGGCCTGGTGTGGACGCCGTATGACCCGCTGAAGCTGGATCTTGGCTTCCGGCTTCAGGCGCCCAGCCCGCTGCATTGGCTGGGCACGGATGAGTTCGGCCGCGATGTCTTGAGCCGCCTCATCATCGGCGCGTCGACCAGCCTGTGGATCAGTCTCCTGTCCGTGGCGGTGGCCTTGGCATGCGGCACCATGATAGGCATGCTGGCCGGCTACCTTCGCGGCTGGACCGATCGCATCCTGATGATGTTCAACGACGCTTTGCTGGCCTTTCCTGGAATTCTGCTGGCGTTGGGCATCATGGCCGTCTTGGGCGCCAGCCAATACAGCATTGTTCTGGCCTTGGGCATGGCCTATACGCCGTCGGTGGTGCGTGTGGTCCGCGGCAGCGTGTTGTCGCTGCGCGAGCGCGAGTTCATCGAGGCGTCCCGAGTCATCGGTAATTCCGAGCTGTACACGATGATCCGCCACATTGTTCCCAACTGCCTGGCACCGGTGTGCGTGCTGGCTACCAGCATGTTCGGCTGGGCATTGCTGTCCGAAAGCGCGTTGAGCTTTCTGGGCCTTGGCGTGCCGCCGCCTGCCGCCACCTGGGGCAGTATGTTGGCGGCCAGCCGGCCTTACATCGCTTCGGCCGCCTGGCTGGGCGTGTTTCCCGGCGTGCTGATCAGCGTGGCCTTGCTGGGTATCAATCTGTTTGGCGATGCCTTGCGCGATCGCCTCGATCCGCGCATGAGGAAGTGACCATGACCGAAAAAGCGCCACTATTGTCTGTCAAGAATCTCAAGATCTCTGCCGGCCTGGATGGCCCGCTGGCCGTGAACGATGTTAGTTTTGAGCTTGCGGCGGGCGAGATCCTGGCCTTGGTAGGAGAGTCGGGCAGCGGCAAGACCATGGCCGCCCGCGCCGTGATCGGCCTTTTGCCCGCTCCCATGCAGGTGGCGGGCGGCAGCATAGGGTTCAAGGGCCAGGTCCTGGACACGCAGAACGCCAGAGCCTTGCGCCGTGTGCGTGGGGCCGAGATCGGCATGGTGTTCCAGGAGCCCATGGTCTCGCTCAACCCGGCTTTGACCATTGGCCGGCAAATGAGCGAGGCACTTAAGCTGCATACCAAGCTTGGCGTCGCCGAAATACGTCGGCGCTGCCTGACCATGCTCGAGCGCATCGGCATCAAGGATCCGGTGCGCTGCCTGACGGCCTATCCGCATGAATTCTCGGGCGGCATGCGCCAGCGCATCATGCTGGCTTCGGTCATGCTGCTGCGTCCAGCCCTGTTGATCGCCGATGAACCGACCACGGCGCTGGACTGCCTGGCGCAGTTGGACGTCATCGAATTGATGCTGGAACTGACCCGCGAGCAGGGCACGGCGGTGCTCTTCATCAGCCATGATCTTTCGCTGGTGGCGCGTTACGCCAGCAAGGTCGTGGTTATGCGCAATGGGCAGGCGGTCGAGCAGGGGCCGACGGCCTCCATCCTGCTGAACCCGCAAGCCGATTACACCCGTCAGTTGCTGGAGGCGCTGCCGCGCCGTGGCGTTCTGCCTCCTTTGCCCCAGGCCAGCGCGCCGCTGGTCGAAATCAAAGGCGTGTGCATCGAATACCCCGGGCAGCGCAGCGTTTGGTGGCGCAGCGCCGCCTATCGCGTGGTGCGCGGCGTGGATCTCAGCATCGCGCCGGGCGAAACGCTGGCCCTGGTGGGGGGCAGCGGCTCTGGCAAGACCACGCTGGGACGCGCGGTGGCGGGTTTGGTCAAACCCTGCGCCGGCAGCATCAAGTTTGATGGGGTGGATTTACTCAGGTCCGTCCACCGCAGCGCCCGCCTGCAATGCCAGATGATCTTTCAGGATCCTTATTCGTCGCTGGATCCCCGAATGCGCGTAGGGCAGATTCTGGACGAACCCTTGCGTCATAGTGATGACCTGGACGAAGCGCAGCGTCGCACGCGAGTGGCGGAAACGCTGAACGATGTCGGCCTGAATCCGTCGTTCCGTGACCGCTTCCCGCATCAACTGTCTGGCGGCCAGCGCCAGCGTGTGGCCATCGGCCGTGCGCTGGTGCGGCGGCCGAAGATGGTGATTGCCGATGAGCCGATCTCGGCGCTGGATATGACCATCCAGAAGCAGATTCTGGATCTGTTCGAGCGCTTGCAGAAGCAATATGGATTTGCGTGCTTGTTTATCTCGCATGATCTGGCGGCAGTCGAACGGATCGCGCATCGCGTCGCCGTGATGAGCCAGGGGGAAATAGTCGAAATCGCGGGCCGCGACGCCTTGTTCGACAACCCGCAACACCCCTACACACGCAAATTGCTGGCCGCAGCCAGCCCGCTGGAAAGGCTGGCTAGCGGTGGCTATCGCATCCGCTCGGCACAACCCTGAGCCGGCCCCGTTTCAACCATTCAAGGACATTCCATGACCGACGCCAGTTCTGTTTCCGATGCATTCTGGGCGCCATTCACGCCCATGCGGCAGTTTCAACAACAGCCCATGATGTTCGATAGCGCCGAGGGCATGTACTACCGCACGCCCGACGGCCGCCAAATTCTGGACGCCATGGCCGGCCTGTGGTGCGTTAACGCCGGTCATGGCCAGCCTAGCATCGTGCAGGCCATTCAGCAGGCCGCCGCTCGCCTGGACTTTGTGTCGTCGTTCAAGATGAGTCACCCGGCAGCGCAGACCATGTCGGATGCCTTGATTGACTTGGCGCCCGAAGGCATGAACCGGGTGTTCTTCACCAACTCGGGTTCCGAAGCCGTCGACACCGCCTTGAAGATTGCGCGCGCCTACCATCAGGCACGCGGCGACAGCCGCCGCATCAAATTCATTGGCCGGGCAAAGGGCTATCACGGCATGGGTTTCGGCGGCCTTTCCGTCTCTGGTATCGGCCGCCAGAAGCGCGACTTCGGCCCGCTGCTGGGCGAAGTCAGCCATTTGCCGCTGCCTTATGACGCCAGCATGCGCTTTAGCGCCGGGCAACCCAAGCAGGGCGCCAGCTATGCGGAAGCGCTTGCGCAGTTGCTGGATATCCAGGACCCGAGCACGGTTGCCGCCGTCATCGTCGAGCCGGTAACCGGTTCGGGCGGCGTCTACCCGCCACCGGTCGGCTATTTGCAACGCTTGC
Source organism: Achromobacter marplatensis (assembly GCF_049060505.1). Classification (GTDB taxonomy): domain Bacteria; phylum Pseudomonadota; class Gammaproteobacteria; order Burkholderiales; family Burkholderiaceae_B; genus Achromobacter; species Achromobacter marplatensis_A. The sequence continues at coordinate 238,762 of NZ_JBMGRB010000006.1, read as the reverse complement.
GCGAGCTATGCACCCAGCACGGCGTGCTGCTGATTTTCGACGAAGTGATCACCGGCTTCGGGCGCGTGGGCGGCAACTTCGCCTCGCAGGTCTTTGGCGTCACGCCCGACTTGATGACGGTGGCCAAGGGCCTGACCAACGGCGCGGTGCCCATGGGAGGCGTCATCGTCAGCGGCGACGTCTATGAGGCCTTCATGGCCGGCCCGCCGCAAGTGGTGGAACTGATGCATGGCTACACCTATTCCGCCCACCCGCTGGCTTGCGCCGCCGGGCTGGCCACGCTGCGTTTGCATCAGGAACTGGGCATCAATGCCCGGGTGCAAGAGATCAGCCCCGTCTGGCAGTCCCATGCGCTGGCGCTCAAAGGCCTGCCGCATGTCAACGACGTGCGCAGCATCGGCTTGTTGTGCGCCGTGGACCTGGCGCCGCGCGCCGGCGCAGCCGGCATGCGAGGCGCAGATGTCGCACGCTATTGCTTTGACCACGGCGTGCTGGTGCGCGCGTCCGGCGACATGATCGTCATTTCGCCGCCGCTCATCATCAGCCCTGCTCAGGTCGAACAGATTTTTGAATGCTTGCAACGGGCGCTTCTTCTTGACGGCATATGATCAGGAGGCGCTTGCCAGGTCTCTTGTGCCAGATCCGCGCCCCGACGCAGGCGTGATTTGCGGTCATCGCCGGGTCTAGAACGTCATCCTGAAACCCGCAGTCGCGGTGACGATATAGCTGCCCGAGAAATCCACGTCGGCGTCAATCTGGCCGTAGATCGCATAGCGGTCGCCCCAACCGTAATTGGCCCCGGCGCCCACGCTACCCCAGGTTCGCGCCATGCGGCTTGCCACCTGCGCGTCGGCCACGTTTACTCGGGTTCCGTTCAGGAATTCATGTTTCACGTTGACGACGCCGTAGACGCTCGATTCCCGGTTCACGCCCGCCGTCTGCCAGTTGCTTTTGTAGTCCAGCGCGATACCGACGCGGGCCAGCAGGCTGTCGCCCTTGTCGCTTTCAACGCGCGCGCCGAATTTGTCGTTGAAGCGGTCGAAGCGGGTTGATACGTAGCTTAGCTGCGCCTGCGGGATCAGGGCCAATCGCTCGCTTAACCCGAACGCCTTGCCCGCTTCGATGCCCAGCCCGTAGCTGTTGGCGTGGTTGCCGCCTTTCAGCTTGCCGGCCAGTCGGGAATTCAGGTCGCTGTCGTACCAGGTGGCCTGGGCCTGGGTGTCGATATAGAGGCCGTTCTTGCCATACCAGGTCAGCGTCGGCGTCAGGCCATAGGCAGTGGTGTCGATCGTGCCGTTGCCATACGTCGAGGACACATGCGTGTCGGCCTTGCCGTAGTGAAAGGCGATGCCACCCACCAGACGGGACCCTTCTTCCTGGCCTGCCAGGATACGGTCAACCCCAAATTGTGCTTTCCAGCTGTCGATGTCCTGGCGTGCGCCCGTGGTCGACGCGGAAGGATCGAGCCGGCTCGTCGTGCCCTCCATCCGGCTCCATACGCCGTTGCGGCCGACATCCACCGAATCATAGAGGCGATTGCCGACCCGCTGGCGCAGGGTGGGCAGCCGGCTCAGGTTAAGCAGCGTGTTGGCGTAGGCTTCATAGACCGGCACACCGGGCTGATACAGCATGGGCGCTTCGGCGCCTGGCGTAACACCACCGGTCGGGGGCGTGCCGGGACCGATTGGGGGAAGGCCGGGATCTGTCAGGGACGACCGCAGATACCAGTCGCCGTCGGCCGAGTCCTGTTGCAAGACATAGCCATAGGCGCCGGCCACCAGCGCCGGACGCCCCTCGATGACATAGTCGCCGTTAGCCAGGTTGAACTGGCCCGCCGAGACCCCGTTGACCTGCACGACCTGGATGCCGCGTTGGGTCGACGCGCCAGCGCCTCCCATGTTTTGCACGATGACCGGTGTTGCGCCCGCGGTGTCGCCCGTGATCACCAGCTTGTCGGTCGGCGAGTTGTCGCCGCCAAGTTGGGTGCGGATCTCCAGGTTGCCGCCCTGCGCCGTATAGTTGCCCGCGATGGTCAGCGTGCCGAAGCCGCTGCGCGGCCCCGGCGCGATGGTGCCCTGGTTGACCGTCGCGCCGACGCGCCCCGTGCCGGTCAACCGGGCTGCGGCCAGGACGTTCACCGGCCCGCCCAGCACGCCGTCGACCTGCAGTGTGCCGGCCTGGATATCGGTGTTTCCCGTGAAGGCCGCGCTGTTGCCCGACAAGGTCAGCCTGCCGGCGCCCAGCTTGTTGAGGCTGGACGCGCCCGAGAACGCGGTCATCACGCCCACCTCGTAGCCGTTGGTATCGAACGAGGCGCCCTCGGTGCCAATCGCCTGCGTCAGGAAACCATTCAGGAAATTGGCCTTGTCACGCCGAGCGCGCAACACGCCTCCATTCAAGTTAAAGGTGGCGTTGCCGCCGCCCTTGATGACCGATCCGGTCTCCAGCACGCCGCGGCCTGTGGCATCGCCAGTGAGGTTCAGCGTCCCGGTGGCGGTGCTGTCGACGGTCAGCCACGTATCGCGGTTGGCGACGGCCAGTCCGCCCTTGGAAATGCTCAAGGTTCCCGTGCCTGCCGCGCCTATATCGATACGGTCGCTTGCGGTAAGGGTCGAGATATCGGCCGTCGAGCTTGATACGGTCACCGTGCCAACACTGCCCGCGTGGTTGCCGATGTAGACCGTTGCGGCAGCGCCTGGCGCGGACGATCCGACGGTGCGCACGGTGGCGCCATCCTCGACGTGCAGCTCGCCGACGCCCTCGAAGCCTACGTAGATATTGTTGACCGGGTCCCAGACGGATGTCGGCCCCGATACCGTCACGCTGCCCTCGCTGCCGGCGACCCAGCCGATTACGGCTTGGCCGCTATGCACGGCGCCGCCATTGTCGATACGCAGCGTGGCCTCGCCGCTCCCACCGATTTCGAACGTGCTGTTCGGGGAGAGATTCCATGTCGCCCCCGGCCCGGAAACGAGCACGCTGCCGACGCTTCCGTTAGCAAAGCCAATGGCGCCCGACTCGCTTTGTGCCATGCCCCCATCCAGAATGTGCAGCGTGCCATTGCTGCCGGGCTGGGTGCCGACATACACCGCGCCGAGGCTGGTCCAGGTGGATGCAGTGCCGCTGCCGTCACGGCCTGACACCGTCACAAAACCCCTGCCACCATTGAGATCGCCAATGGCGGCCCAATCGTTCAGCACCGAACCGCCATCGCTGATGGTCAACGTCCCGGGAAGGGAGTCGCCAACGAATAGAGGGCCGCCAACATCCCAAACCGGCGTCTGGACGGGTCCAGGTGATACCTGGCCGGTACTGGACACCGATTGAGCGTACGTGGGGTGCGTGAAATTGGCCGCGAATGCGACTAGGACGATCCATTTTGAGCGCCCCGCGAGCTTGCAGTTTTCGCTGACCACGGCAATTCCTTCCTGAGGTAAATAAGTAAATAGGAACCACGCTTATAGCTACGGCATACTGCCCGCTATTTTTCATAGGTGGTTACCCGCGCGGAATAGCGCCTCGCTGATGTGGAAAAGATGGGTGCGAAGGCGCGGAGGTTATGTCGCGATGTAAAGGCACCTGCCAGTCCCCGTGCCAGCCGGGTAAAGCCCGGTGCGGCACAGTATGTGTTGGAGAAGACGACAGCGTGTCGTAATGTGTCGCCAGTATTTAACTGTCAAATATTGTCAATTAAAAAAACATAGATAATCTATCGCGATATTGTCTTGCTGGATAGCGCTTTTAACCGAATCAAGATAGGCCGCGTGCGGCGCGTCGATGCTTATACTCTGGCCACGAGCAAGAAGGCCAAAAACGCTAAAGAGAGTTGTTTTGGATGATTAGTTCGTGAGGGGAATAACGTGTCGCTGCAGCAAGGCAGGCGTGAACAACCGATGCGGCCCAAGATGCGCCGGGTGACACTGATTTTGGCCGCAGTGTGGGTGGCGCTGGTGGCCGGCTTGGGGTGGTGGATTTCGCAGAGGATCGTGGCGGCACAGTTGGCTAGCCAGGCGGCCAGCGCCGAATACGAAGCTAAAACGACCGCGCGCGTTATGGACCGGCTGTTCACCGAAATGGCGAGCGTGGCCAATATGGTGGCGCGGCAGAGCCTGGTCATTGAGCTTGCCATGCGTTATCGCACGGATGCGCCGGGGGTCGCCGAACTGACACGGCAGGAGCGCGCCGCGCAGTTCACGCGCGACCCCTTGGTGCGCAGGGTCGGCGACGTCATGAACGCGCTGGCCAGTGATCTGCGTTACGCGCGCATTTACATGAACAACCTGTCGGACGACACGGTGACGGCCAGCAATTGGGCCGAGCCCGACAGCATCGTGGGCATGATCTATGCGGGTCGGCCCTACCTCAATGATGCGCTGCGCACCGGCAATGGCCATTCGTTCGGGATTGCTCGCCTGAATAAATCCCCATCCTATTTCGTGGCCAGTCGTATCGAGGATGCGAACGACGTGCCGTTGGGCTCGGTCACGGTCAAGTTTGACGCGCCCGAGGTGGCGCTTTATCTGACAGGGCGTCATGTCGCGCTGATCGTGAACCGCCAGGGGCGCGTGATCACGACGTCGTCAGAGCCGTTCATGCTACGCAACGTCGCGGCGCTCCTGCCGCCAGGCACGTTACTTCCGCCGGACGGCGAGGAAGCGCTAGGCGAGCGCATGGACGTGCGCCCCGCAGGTAGCCCAGACCGTGCCGACCATTGGCTCATCGACGGCCGGCCCTATCTGCTGCGGCGTCAGCCTTTGTCGGGCACACAATATCAGTTGCTCACGCTGGCTACGCTGGAGCATCTGGCACCCATGCGCAGACAACACTTCTGGATGGCAGGGCTGGTTGCGGTATTCGGCTTGATCCTGATCTTGTTATCGGGGCATGCGGCCAGCCAGATCGTGATGCGCCGACGGGATGAACGATATGCGGCCAACTATGACGTACTGACCGGCCTGCCGAATAGACGCGCGGTGTTGGCCGAGTTGGAGCGCTTGTTCGCTCTGGCGAAGCGGACGCAGCAATGGGTTCTGGTGGCATTTATCGATCTGGATGGATTCAAGCCGATCAACGACACCTATGGGCATGAGGCCGGCGACAGATTTTTGATAGAGGTCGGCAGGCGCATGTCGGCCGGCTTACGCGCGAGCGATATGCTGGGTCGATGGGGCGGCGACGAGTTCGTTGTCATTGGCTTAGTGGCTCCGTCCAGGCCCGACGATCCGCAAAGGGCGGCGGACGAAATGCGCAGCCGGCTGGCGCTGCCGCTGATCGGTACCTATACCTTGGCCGAGTGTAGTTTCGACTATCGAGGCGCAAGCCTTGGAATTGTCAGCGTGGACCCTGCTGTCACGTCGCTACAAGCCGCGCTTAAGGAAGCCGACCGGCTAATGTATGCGGACAAACAGGCTCGACGGACGCAACAAATGGCCCACGCGTGGGCAGGATTGTGAATTTATGTAGGGGATTCGGCAGCCCAGGCTTTTACAACCGCGTTGCTGCCATGCACCATGGTGTTTGTTCAAAATGCGCCCCAAAAGTGGGTTTGTTGGAATGCTACCCGCCGCCAATACTGATCGTAGAATCTGGCAATTACCAGGGACGATCATGACAACAGGACATCTCCCAGGCCGGCTTGGGCTGCTTTTTATCCTTGTGCCGACATTGGGGCTTGCTACGTTTTTTGGTGCGATTGGCTATTCGTTCGAGGCTTCACACTTGGACGACGTCATTGACCACCATAATGTTCATCTGCTTCAGCGTTCATTCGACATCGTGAACGAGCAGATCGCTATCATTGACGAACTTAGCGCCCCGGCGATGCCATGCGCGGCCGAGGACCTCGATCAGATGAGGGAACGAGTATTTCAGTCGAAGTATGTGGGTGATATCGCGCGGATCTCGGAGGGGGCAATACAGTGCTCGGCCGTGTGGGGCGAATGGGACGAGCCTTATGTCTTGCCTGCCGAGCGAAAGGCGATGCACCAGAACACCTTTGTATGGAGGAATCTGGCGAACCCGGTCCATCCGGCATTCAGCGCAGACGTCGTGGCAAACGACCGTGTGGCGGTGTTCAATGGCCCCAGCGCGTTCGTTGATGTGGAGGAGCACTCCGGGAATTTGTGGGGGCGAACGTTTTCGAGGGATGGCGGCGTGATCCAGGAGTTCGGTGCTCACCCGCCTGCCGAGACCGATACAAGCCTTTTGGGGAAGCTTGGCGGCGGGCTGCGGATTGTCCGCAGCGGATTGACGTGTTCGGCGCCCGGCCAGCCTGATGTCTGTGTGGCTTCTACGGCGCAAGTGGACGCGCGCGTGCCGGTCTTGGCGATCGGATTCGTTGGAGCGCTGGTCGGTGTCGCCTGCGGCGTGGCACTGCTGGTCTCATGGCGTGGCGCTAACGGCCTGCGGGTGAGCCTTGCCAAAGCCATACGCCGAGAAAAAATCCAGGTCCGGTATCAGCCGCTTTGCTCTCTGGCGACCGGCGAAATGGTCGGCGCCGAAGCGCTAGCCCGTTGGACGCACGACGAGGTCGGCCCTATTCCCCCGGACACATTCATCCCCTGGGTCGAGTCGATGGGACTTCGTCGAGATTTCACGCGATACATCATTCGGAATGCGATTGACGGGGTTAAGGAGCGACTGACGGGCGCAAGACCATTTTATTTAAGCGTTAACGTCTTTCCCGCGGACCTGGAAGATGAGTCGTTCCTCGATTTTCTCGTTGCTTGCGTCAAAGAGCGAGGAGTCTCGCCCAAGCGGATAGTCATCGAAGTCACGGAGTCGGCAAAGTTCTCGTCCGCGTCTCCGGCAGCGCTGATCAGGCGCTTGCGCTTGGCGGGTTTCAACGTGTTTTTAGATGACTTTGGCGTGGGCTATTCCAACCTGGGAAATGTCCTTCAATGGGACGTCAGCGGAATCAAGTTGGACCGGGTCTTTGTCCAGTCAATCGGAGACGTTTCAAACACCAACCCGGTGCTGGATCAAGTGATCGAAATGGCAAAACAGCTTAACGTCCAACTGGTCGTGGAGGGGCTGGAAACGCGAAGGCAGGTCGACTACATCCAAGAACGCGCGCCGCATGCCGTCGGCCAAGGGTGGTTTTTCGGGTACCCCGTCTCTGCTGACGAGTTGGACGCAGTGATCGTCAAGACGGATGCGCCCGCGCAGGCACGTTCGGCATCCGCTTGCTGACCCGCCGCGAATAGGAACGCCCGGCGCGGTTGGCCGGGGGGCCGGCAAGCCGGCGGCTAACCGCGCGGTCAGCCCGGCCAGGCGGTGGCCGCCACGCCGGCGGCCAGCAACAGGCACAACGGTGAAAACACCCGCGTGTCCAACCGGGCGAAGGGCTCGCCGCCCATCCGCTTGAACAGTCCCACGTAGCGGAAATCGCCAATCGCCCGTCCTAGCAGAGCCAGCGCCAGCGCGGCACTGGTCCAGCGGAGCCAGGTCGGCGCGACAGGCGCGCTCAGAAAGCCCGCATTGACCGCCACCAGGCCGGCAAACGCCATCAGGGCCAACCCCACCAAAAATGTTCCCGGCGCCGACGGCCTAAACAGCGGCTTGCCGTCCTTAACCGGCAAGGCGGTCAGGTAAGCCATCCGGCCTCCCAGTGCCCAATAGATATGCCACAGCGACAGCACGATGAAGGCGGCACACGTCAAGACGGCGATGGTGGCTTGCATGATGATTCCGGATAACTGGCAACGGCGTGATTGTGCCCCCGATTTACGGGATTTGGCTAATTGCGCGATGTGACGCAACCCGCGCAATCGTTCGGAAATCATGGCGTGTCCTGGGCGCCGTGAACCCCGTTGCGCAGCAATTGGCATGCCCGTCGTTGCGGTCACAAAGGACTTTTTTCGTCACGGGCAATCGCTGTAGCATGTTGCGTGTCAACAGGAGGAATCATGGAAAAGCCAAAATGGGATTTTCAGATCGAGCGGCCCGTTGAACACGGCGGGGCATGGCGTATCGGCTATACGTTGACGTTGGGTGGCGAGCCGCAGCCGGGTGAACGCGTCGCCATCGAAACCCCATACCCGTCCGCGCAGACGGCGATTGACGAAGCCACGCGGCTGGCGCGCATCCACGCGGCCGACTTGAACGGCGAAGCGCCTACTTTTGAAAAACCGACCGATGCCGAGGTGCCTTTCGGGCAGCATCAGCGCTTTTGACGCGGCCCGCAACGCCGTGCCTACAGCCCCAGGCTCAACAGCATCAGGAAGGCGGCGAACAGCACGAAGTGCGTCATGCCTTCAATGGCGTTGGTCTGGCCGTCGTTCAGGTTGATGGCGGCAACCAGCAGCGTGACCAGCATCATCAAGGTCTGTAGCGGCGTCATCGCCATGATGATGCGCTGGCCAGAGATCAACGCCATCGCCTCCATGGCAGGCACGGTGAGGATCACGGTCGATAGCGACGCGCCCAACGCGATGTTGACCACCGATTGCATGCGGTTGGCCAAGGCGGCGCGCAGGGCCGTCAGCATCTCGGGCGCGGCGGAAATGCCCGCCACGATCAAGGCGACCAGGCCGATCGGCACGTCCAGGCCTTCCAGGCTGCGGTCCAGCGAATGCGACATGAGTTCGGCAAGAAAGCCCACGGCGACGATGCCGGCGGCCATGATCGCCGCCGACGGGCGCCAGCTGGCTTGCGCGCCCGCAGGCAAGTTGCGGCGCGTTTTCTTCTCAGGATAGCTGTAGCTGAAAAAGTAGCTGTGCGGGCCGGTCTGCATGCGCAGGAAAACGCCGTACAACAGCAGCATCGCCACGATGGTGAAGGCGCTGTAGGCGCGCCAGCTGCCTTGGGGCACGAATTCGGGGATGATCATCGACACCGTGACGGCGGTCAGGATCATCACGCTGTAGGTCCGGGCAGAGTCGTCGTTGTAGGCTTGTTCGCCGTGCTTGAATCCGCCGATCAGCGCGGCCACGCCCAGGATGCCGTTGATGTCCAGCATGACGGCGGAATAGATGCTGTCTCGCACCAGCGTGGGTGAGCCGCCCTTGGACGACACGATAGCCAGCACGATCACCTCTACCAACACCGCCGACAGTGTCAGGATCATGCTGCCGTAGGGGTCGCCCAGCTTTTGCGCGATGCGCTCGGCATGGCGCGCCACGCTTAACGAGGCGCAAAGAATAGCCGCAACCAGCACGGTGGCTTGCGCCAGGCTGGCCAGCCTGCCGACGTTGCGCGAAGAGGGGTCAAGCGCGTATCCGGCAACGGCGACGACGCACGCCAAGAGTAGGAACTTCTCGGAATGGAGAAAGGACTTCATCTGCAAGGGACGGGCGGAAATAATGCCAGCCTAGCATGTTAAACGCGCTGGGGACGTGCTCCGACCCATCTTCGGGCTGGCTGTTGGCGGGCCTTCCCACCCGGCATCCGGGGGGGCGACTGCCCCCCGGACGCCGCCGATGACGCACTTACCAGGTGTATTTCACGCCGACACGGCCTGCGTACTGGTGAAAGTCCTGAGCGCCCCAAGAGCCGCCCAAGTTGGCCCATGTCGTCCATCCCTTGTTCAGGTCCGCGTTGACCCCGATCTTCAGCTCGTAACGGTTGGCGGGATACAGATCTTTGACCGGCAGGCCATTGAAAGATACCGAGCTGGCAGGATTGCTGTGCCACCAGTTCACGGTGGCGTAGGGCTGGATCTTGCGGCCATTGGACATCTCGAACGTCTTATAGGTGCGTGCGCCCAGACGCGTGATCACGCCCGACGAGTTTGCCTTTCCGACATCCGTGCCATTGACCTCTGTCACGTCGTCTTGCTTGTAGTCGACATAGATAAGCTGTGCTTGAGGTTCAATCACCCACTGTTCACCAAGCGAGAACGCGTAGCCGGTCTCGGCGGAAATCGCCCAACTATGCGCATCGTATTTCTGGTTTGCCAAGTCGTCGCCCTTGACCTCGTTGTTGAACCAACCATATTGGAACCAGGTGTCGACGTAGGCCCCCAGCTTCTGCGCGTCGTTTTGAAACCACGTCGCGTAGGCGCCCGCGCTATAGCCGTCGACCTTGCCCTTCGCTTTAGCCGGGTTGCCGGATGCCGACACGTCGCTGTGCGCATTGCCGTACCCGCCCATCAGACCCAGATGCAAGCGGCCGTTTTCCCCGCCCAGCTTCCACTGCGCCACGTCTGCGCCGGCTTGCAGAAGAAAAAGGTCGGTGTCTACATCGAAATTGCCGTCCCTGCTTTTTGTGCCTTCCCATTGACCCACCACGCGCATCCATCCGGCGCCGCGGCGTGTTCTGTCAGGAGCCCCAAACTGCGATTCGATAAATTGTGGTTCGCCTAGCCTGTCGTGCAGGCTATGTACGAACATCTGCGCGGCCAGACGTTGGTTAGCGAGATAGGCGCCCACCTCCGGACGATACAAGGGTTCAGGATCTGGCTCGGGCGTGGGACCTGGGATTGGTTCGGGAGGCGGTGCTTCCTTCTGGGAGCGCAGATACCAGTCTTCCGGGTTGGCATCCGTCGCCGCGCCCCTGAACAGCTTGTATTCATAGGGGCCGGCCACGACGCGTTGCGCCAGCGTAAAGGACGAGCCGCCTGTGGTCCCACCGTTTACGGTTTCCACGACGCGGATGCCGTTTGCCACCGTAACCGCGCCCGCGCCGCCCTGGTTCAGAATGTTCAGACGGGTCTGTCCGCTGGCCGTGCCGCCGTCTATCCTGATTTTGTCGGTCGGCGAATTGTCGTCGCCCAGCTCGGTGTTCAAACTGATCGTGCCGCCGCTGCCGTTCAGGTTATTGACCGTAAGCGTTTTATAGGTGTTTGCCGTGGGGGGTGTGAATATTGCCTGGGAATTGTTCAGGACAAGATTGCTGAGAGTGGAGTCGCCGGTAATGTTCCAAAGCGAGTTGCCTTGCAAAGTCAGGTTCGACGTGCTGCCGGCTCCGAGCAATGCGTAACCCGTCAATTGCGACCCCCCGTCCGCCGTGAACTCCAGCGTTCCGGGGATGGCACCTTCGGCGCCCACATCCAACGCGATGCCGGAGGCGTTGGTCATTTTCGTGTTGTTGAACGCGACGGTGGCCGTGCCCCCGCGAATGACGATCCCGTCGCCGTTCGAATTGAACGTGCTGTTGCGTATATCAAAAGAGGAGGCCGTCGTGGCGGCGGTGCCTTCCGAATACAGGGCCGCCACGACATCTGTCGGGCTCTTCACCCCGTTGATGTTGGCGGTGCCGTTGTACCACTGCATCGTTCCACCGTCGAACACCGCCAATCCCGTGGCGGCCTGCCCGCCGTTGATGTTCAAGGTCGACGATCCCGTAAAAGACACATTACCGCCATCGCTGGCGTTCAACCCATAACCCGTCGTGACGGCATTGACCGTTGCATTCACGTTACCCGTTGCACTGATGGAGCCGCCGCCAGTTGCTCCAGCGATGACAGCGTAGGTTTCCGTACTTACCGCTGAACCGGTCACGTTGTTCACGTTCGTCTGGGAATCCGCGGCGCTCGCATAAAGTAGCGTGGCCGACTTTCCTTTTACCGTCAGGTTCGCGTCGCCCGTAATGGTGGTAACGCTACCCCTCCATGAGGAAACCGCCATCTGCGATGAGCCAAATCCCCCATTCCAGCCATCCATATTGACAACTACATTTTCCGCGCTTAGAAGACCGGCGTAGTTTGTCGTAATGGCCCATCCCTCGGTGCCATTGCTTTGCGTAGTGATGGAGGTGAGACCGGTTAACGTGATTTGGGCGCCGTAGCTGGCATAGGCGCCATAGGCCTTATCGGAAGAGGCGCTAATGGTGAGATTGTTGGCGGTGATGTTAGAGCGTTCGCCGTTTGATCCGATGTCCCGCGCGTACAAGCCGGTGGCGCCGATAATGCCCGGATTGGAACCTGTGCCGCTGGCATTCACCGTTGACCCGCTACCCAAATTAACAAACCCGCCCATCATCGCGTTGACGACGCCGAGCGACGTGCCATTGAGGTTCTGCGCTGTGACGCCACCTCCGCCAGTCACCACGATACCGTTACTGACGTTGCCCGCGCCGACGCCATCCGAGCGTAGCGCCGGATTCGATACCCCGGTTGTGCTGTAGAGCTGGCCCGAAATAGCCTGGGCAGCGGGAACCGTACCGGTCAATCCGCCCAGCTGAGGGGCCGTCAGGTCGTTGTCGCTTGGGGTGGGGGGAATAGGCGCGGAAAGCTGCGCGTAGGTGATGCCTGTCTGGCAAGACCACAACAAGGCGCTTCCAATAATGGCCGCGGATCGCGAGCCGGGATTAGGCTTGCACATTCAACACGCTCCTTGGTTCCGTACTTACTCAATGGTAGGTAAACGTACTACTCAGACGATTCGTGCTAATGCTGCTCTCCATCACCAGGTGTATTTCACGCCGATCCGGCCTGCGTACTGGTGATAGTCTTGCGCGCCCCAACTGCCCGACGCGTTGATCCAGCCGGTCCAGCCTTTGGTGAAATCGGCATGCACTCCCAGTTTGAGCTCGTATCTATCCTTGGGATAGAGCGCGCCCAGGGGCAATTGGTTGAACGATACGGAGCTGTCGACGTTGGTATGCCACCAATTGATCGTTGCGAAGGGTTGCGCCTTGCGGGCATTGCCTAGATCAAAGGTCGAATAGGTGCGCACGCCCAGACGCGTGATGGTTCCGTTGGAGTCGGCTCGATCAACTCGCGTTCCATTGTCTTCCGTGACGCTATCGGTGTCGGTGTCGACGTAGATGATCTGGGCTTGGGGTTCAAGCATCCAGTTTTCGCGCAACTTGAACGCATACCCCGTTTCGGCCGAAATTGCCCAACCCTGGGAGTCATAGTCGACACGCGGTAAATCGGTGCCTTGGACTCTGTTATTGAACCAGCCGTACTGAAACCACGTATCTACATAAGCGCCAAGCTTGGTTTCGTTATTTTGAAACCATGTGCCGTATACGCCGGCGTTGTAGCCGTCGACCCGTCCTTTGGCTTTGTAAGGGTTGCCATCGGCGCGTGCCGTGCTGTCGGCTGTTCCATATCCGAGCATTGCGCCAACGTGTAGCCTGTCGGTTTCGGAAAACAGCTTCCACTGGGCGATGTCGCCGCCGCCCTGGAGCAGGAACAGGTTTGTGCTGACATCAAAGTTTCCATCCCGGCTGTGTGATCCTTCCCATTTTCCGACGGCACGCAACCAGAGCGCATTGCGCTTGCTGTCGTCGTTATCGAATTGCTGCGTCTCGATGAACTGAGGCTCGCCAAGTCGGTCATGCATGCTTTGCACGAACATCTGTCCCACCAGGCGCTGGTTTGCAAGATACGCGGCCACTTCCGGGCGATACAAAGGTTCAGGATCAGGCGGGGCGGGCTGGGGCTGGGGCTGGGGGTTCTTTTCCGAGCGCAAGTACCAGTTGTTCGATTCCTCGGGCGCGGTGCCCCCGCGAAAAAGCCGGTATTCGTAAGGGCCCGCGACTGCCCGGCCGCTCAACGAAAAAGCGCTCTCTGCCGTGGTCCCTCCATTGATCGCGTCCACCACCTTGATGCCGCTTGCTTGCGTCACGGCGCCCGCGCCGCCTGCGTTGGTGATGCGCAAGCCGCTTTGCCCAGTGGCCGAGCCGGTAATGACGAGCATATCGGAAGGGGAACCGTCGCCTTCCAGAAAGGTGTTCAGCCCGACGACGCTGCCGGCGCCGCCTACGTAATTCGAAACGGTCAGCGTCTTGTAGGCATTCCCGACAGGCGGCGCGTAGACGATCTGGCTGGCGGTGTTCGTCAGGTTCGTGATGTTCGAATTGCCCGTCATTGTCCAGACGGTATTCGACTGTAAAGCCACGTTCGATACGCTGCCCGGCGCGGTTAGCGCGGCGCCGGTCAATGTTGAACCCGAAGCGGTCAGCGTGGCCTGTCCAGCGGTGCCGACGGCATTCACGGCTGCGGGCGTCGCGACGGCGTCGCCCAGCAGCGTGTCGGGATCCGGGATGCCTGTCAACGGCGCGTCCGGTGCCGATAACAGCGGGAAGTTGTCGATGGTGCCTACCTGTAGCCACACGCCATTTCCGGAAACCGTGCTGTTCAGCAGCGTAACGTTGGCAAGACCGGCCATGCCGATCGCGGGCGCGCCTACGCTTGTCACGCTGGATCTTGCCAGCGCGATGCTGGCTTCCGGCCCCGGGTCGCCCACCACGAACAGGCCCATCGCTGCGCCGCCGTTGGCGCGGATCACCGCGCCGTCGCCGCTGATTCTGCCGCCGTTTTGCGCAACCGCGCCGTGCGACGCGGCGCCCTGCGCCGTCACCTGCGTCTGGTTAAGCGTGATTTGGCTGCCGCTGTCTCGCGCCAGCGCGCCGTGCGAGGCCGCGCCTTGCGTCAGCACACTGCTTGTCGTGGCCGTGACGGCGCCCGCGCTGACCGCGCGCAGACCGACCGCTTCCGCGCCTTCGGTCGTGACCGAGGAATTGAGCAGCCCGATGGTGGCCGGCGCGTCCAAGAAATTGCGTTGTGCGAGTGCGCCGTAGGCGCGCAGACCCGTTGTCCGGATGGTCGAGTCCGTGGCCGCGATGTCGGCCGCGAACTGCGGGCCGGCTTGTTCCACCACGGAAAATGCGCCTATCGCCAGCGTGCCCGATGTGGTGACGGGTACGCGTTCAAGGATGACCGAACCCCCATCATCGGCGACGACGCCCATCGCTTCATCGCCACTGGTCTGCACGACGGTGTCTTGGGCCGACAGCCGGCCACCCGGGTTACGGGCCGCGAGTGCGTGGGGACGGCGGGACCCCGGAGAAACTGCGCCCTGGGTGGTGACGCTGCCGCCTGTCACTGTGATGGAACTGCCCAGGTCTGCCAGCGCGCCCATGGCGTTGCCGTCGCCGGTTGTCAGGATAGAGACGTCGGTTGCCGTGATGGTTGAATTTGCGGCGACCAGGCCATTCGCGTTTATCCCGTTGCTGGTCGCCGAACCCCGCGTTAGCGTGACGGTTGCGCCGCCGTTGGCCCGCAAGGCATGTCCGCTGGCGTTGGACGCGGAGATTGTGGTGTCCACCGCGGTAAACGTGGCGCCCGCGCCGGAAGTGCCTCCGTCCGCCTGAACGCCGATCGCAGCCCCGGATCCCGCCACAACGCTGGCGGAATTCATCGAAACGGAGCCGCCAGCCAGCACGTTGACGCCTATGGACCGCGCACCGCCCACCTGGAACGTTCCGCCGTTGACGACGGCGCTTGAACCCGGGTCTTGTGCCACGATTCCATGTCCGAATTGGCCGGACGCGGTGATAGCGCTTGTGCCCTGCACGACCACGCTGCTGCCCGACATAACCAGCACGCCTGCCGCCGGATTGATCGTCGTGCCGGCGCCCCGGGTCGTAATTGACACATTGGTCAAGGACGCGGTTGCGCCGGTCTCAAGGCGGACCCCCGCCGCGCTGGTGCCGCTGCTCGTCCCGATGCCCGGATCTCCGGTGACGATCGAAATTCCGTTTGCGTCCACGTGGCTCGGAACCACCGTGCTGCCGTTGATCCCCGATCCGTTGGCCCACACGCCGTGGCTGCCGATTGCCGAGCCGCCCGAGGTGATGGTGCCCGTCGTGACGATCGACGTGCCGGAACCCAGCGTGACCGAAGCCCCCCCATCGACGTGCACGCCGAACGAGCCCCGGCCGGTGGTGCTGATGAGGCCGCCTGCGTGGGAAATGGAACTGCCGACGCCGGTGGCCGACAGCGCGTGGTTACGGGCGCCGCCGCCGCCCTGGGTCGCCACATCCGTGGTGATCATCTGCACGGTGCCACCGTTCACGGCAAGCACGCCGACGTTGTCATTGGCGGTGGTGGTCAGCCCCACCGTGATTTTGGAGCCGGAGGTGGTGATCAAGCTGCCGGCGTCGGACGCCACAAGCCCTTGCTGGCTGTTGGCGGCTTGCACGGTAGTCAGTTGGCCGTTGTCAAAGGTGATGCGGCCGCCTGTGCCGGCCCGTGCGCCAATATAGTTGCGAGGCAACGTCGAACCGGTGCCGCCGAGGTTTATCGTGACGTCGCGTGCCGTGATTTCACCGTTAATACCCTGTGCATCCAAACCGGGCTGGGCCGCGACCAGTACATTAATTGCGGGTCCGCCAGTCACCTGACAGGCGGTTCCAGATTGATAGACGGGCCCGGAAGGGCAAGGCGTCTGCGCGACCGCGTCGGCGCCGATTGTCAGGGAGCCTAATAAAAGGCACCAGTGGGTTTTGGCCCAGGTTGCATTGGGGCGCGGTGGTACGCCGTTGTTCAAGTCACCGCGCAAGGTCGCGGCAGGGAGAACAGCAGGAAACTGCGTGTGGGCGGGGGTGTAGAGACAGGTGAACCGCAGTGCATCTCTAAGATAGTGAGAACGACGGCTGTCCGGCACGTTGGCTGGATACATACACGCTCCTTTTCCGTACACACGTTGTTTAGTGGACGTACTACCGGGCAGTGGCTGTTACTGTGAGCTCGTCGTAAAAATTACATCTTTTGGCGTATTCGAGCTACGTATTTCGCAAGATCGAGAATAAATCGGCGTCCGGGAGTTGTATCCAAGAGACGGACCCCGAACAAGGCGCTGAAACACGCGACTTGGGAGTGCAGGACCTCGGGTAAGCGCTTGACCCGGAACCATTATGACGAGGCCGCCCGGGCGCCGTGCGCCGAGCCGGCGTTGTGGCCGGACGTTTGCGCTCAATCCGACCGCGCTACCTCGCCCCGCTGCCGGCATTCGATCAGGTCGTAAAACCGATAACCCATTCCCCGCAGTGTCGCAACCGGCAGTTCGCGGTCGCAGGCTTGTTCGACTTTCCTGCGCAGGCGCCGCATCTGCGTATCCAGACTGCGTCGGTCGTAGGTCCAGTAGTCCTTTCCCAGCGCTTCGACGATGGCCTTACGGCTGGCCCCTTGATCGTGCGCGGCAAGCGTGGCCAGGACGGTGTAGTCCTGGTGGGACAAGGGGATGGGCGAAGCCCCGGGAGGAACCAGGCTGGGCGGCGAATCGCAGAGTTGCCATGGCAGGGGCTGCGGTGCCGCCGGCGTGGCTTCCAACGCGGTGCGCTGAACATGCCGTTCGGTGACGTCTCGTGCCACCGCAACGCGAATCTGCTTGTCCGGATACCAGCGGGCTGACCACATAATGTGGACGATCCGTCCGTCCTTGCGCACGTAACGGTTCTCGAAATCGTATTGCAGCTTGCCCCCCATCAGCCGGTTGACCGCGGCCAGCGTCGCGGGCCGGTCGGCTTCGTAGATCAGGTCCATCATCGAGCGTCCCGCCATTTCTTCGGGTGTGTAGCCGAAAATCTGCTGGCAAGCGCCGGTCACGCTGAGGAATACGCCTGACGCGTTCACGACGCACACGGCGTCCAGGAGCATGGGCATCAGGTCGGCAGGCGGCGTATGGGACATTAGGCTTCGGGGCTGGTATCAAGGCACCGGTAGATGCGTACCCGGGCGGGTAGCAAGGCGCTCAATTTAACCCGACTTGGTTTCCTTGCGCAGCGCTTTTTTTGAATGTCGCACCGCCGGCAGTCCCGCATGCGCAAGCAGCTTTTCCCGGTTGCCGCGCTCATACTTGCTCAGCTTCAGACGCTTGCAAATTCCTATACTCCTCGTCGCCGCGCCGGGATGTGAACGTCCGGCAGCCCAAAACCTGGAAGCCAAGAATGAAGCCGATGCGCCTGTCACCCATGATTTCCCACTTGCCTCTGCGTCCGCTTTCAGCGGCGGTTGCCATGGCGGTCGCCAGCCTTGGCGCGCCATCCGCCGGTGCGGCGACCGTCACCTGGGTCGGCGGCGGCGGCGGGGCGTTTTGGGGGGTTCCCGCAAACTGGGGCGGTGCGCTGCCCACCCTTGCGGACGATGCCTATATCGCAGCCAACACGGTTCAGCTTGACGGTATGAGGGAAGCGGGCTCGTTGCTGGTGGGCGATACCGCCGCCGGCGCGCTGGTGTTTCGGACGGGCGCAAGCCTCACTACCGGCAGCTTCGTGCTGGGCAACGATGGCGGCTCGAACGGGGCGGCCGTATTGGGGGGCGTGGGCGCCGGCAATATCTGGAACTCCATGTACGGCACGATCGCCAAGGGCCCTAACAGTACGGGATCGGTGACCGTGTCGGATCCGGGCAGCCGGCTCGAAGTGTTGTCCACCCTGTACGTCGGCGAGCTAGGGACGGCTACGTTGGCCATCAACAATGGGGGCGTGGTGCAGGCGGGCGTTCTGGCAGCCGGGCGTGGCGGCGACGGGTGGGGCGAAATCCAGGTGGCCGACGCAGGCTCCACCTTGCAGGCCGGGATCTTGCTGGTCGGCGGCGATGAGTTCGGGCAGCCCAGCACAAGCGCTCGCGGCACGGTGCGCGTGCTGGCGGGCGCGACGCTTATCGCCACCGAAATCAGCATTGGGGACTCGGCGCTTTCCACGGGTTCCCTCCTCGTGGACGGCGAGATATCGTCGCTGGATTCTGCATTGCCCGTGAAGGTGGGGAATTTTGGCAGCGGCTTGTTTGAAGTCAACCATGCGGGGCGTGTGCTAAGCGGCGGCCTGATCGCGGCCGACAAAGCGGGATCAAGCGGCAGCGTCTTGCTGACAGGCGCCGATTCGTCCTGGACCAGCTCGGGGCCGGTGGAAATCGGCAAAGAGGGCAGCGGCACGTTGTTGATAGCCGACGGCGCGACGCTTAGCGGCACGTCCGGGTTCGTTGGCGTCGGGTCCGGCAGCGTCAGCACGGCTTCGATTGGCGGGACGGGATCGTCCTGGAGCAACACTGGGATCTTTGTCGTGGGCGACGCCCGCGGTGCGCGGGGTGGCTTGGGCATTTCCGGCGGCGGGCAGCTGACCAGCTGGAACGGCACATTGGGCAGGCGGGCGGGATCCTATGGCAACGTGACGATTTCGGGCGACGGGTCCAAATGGACGTCGACCGGTCCGGTGACCGTGGGCGATGCAGGCGAAGGACGGCTGCTGCTGATGTTCGGAGGCGCGCTGAACGCGAGTGAAGTCGTGATCGCGAACGCCGCCGGGTCCAAGGGCACGCTAGTCATGGGCACGCCCGCGGACTTTGGCGCGGCGCCCGTGGGTGTGTTGAATGCGCCAGTGCTGCGATTTGGCGCGGGTGATGGCGAACTGCTGTTCAACTTCGTTGGCCCGGCCCTGACCTATGGCGGCAGCATTCAAGGCAATGGCCGCGTCAACATCCTGTCGGGCGACGTGATCCTGACCGGCAACAGCAGCAATACCGGGCTGACCACGGTGTCGGGAAGCGCGCTGACGGTCAATGGGGCGCTGGCGGGTCCGGTCAGCGTGGGCGCGGGCGCCACATTGGGCGGGGCAGGTTCGGTGGGGGCGGTCACACTGGCCGCCGGCTCGGTTTTGAGCCCCGGCAATTCGATCGGCACGCTGACAGTCAATGGCGACCTGACCTTCGCGCCCGGGTCCACCTACCGCGTCGAAGCAGCGCCGGCATCGGCCGACAGCGATCGGGTCGTGGTGAACGGCATCGCGCGTCTTGCGGGCTCGGTGCTGCACGTCGGGCCGGACGGCAACTTCACCCCCAACCTGAGCTACACCATTCTTAGCGCGAATTCGGTACAAGGCCGATTCGAGAGCGTGTCGTCGAACTACGCGTTTCTGGATCCCCAGCTTGCGTACAGCGCGACGGACGTGAAGCTGGGCTTGCTGCAGACGCGCGCCTTTCCTACCGGCGCCAATACGCCCAATCAGCGCGCCGTGGCCGGCGCCCTGGAAAGCATGGGGCCAGACAGCGCGTTGCGACAGTATGTGGCGACGCTGGCAGTGGGTCAGACCGAAGACGCCTTCGACAGCTTGTCCGGTGAAATACACGCCAGCGTGTCCAGCACGTTGCTTCAGAGCGCGGCGCAGGTGCGCCAGACACCTTTGGCCAAGCTGCGCGCGAACCTGCAAGCGACTGCGCGGGCGGGTAGCCCCACCGCCGCCGCGGGCGTGTCTGATGCGCCGCTCTCGGCCAGCGAGATGCCGGCGTCCGGCGCCTTGCCGGCCTGGGCCGAAGTCGTGGGCAATTGGCAGACCATCGATGCCGATGGCAATGCCGCGCAAATCCGCCAGCATGTTGGCGGACTGTTCGTGGGAGCCGATCGCCCCGTGGGCGCGGGCTGGCGTGTTGGGGGCGCCCTGGGCTACACCGACAGCAAAGCGCGTGTCGACGAGCGGGCCTCTCAGGCAGACGTGTCCAGCTACAGCGCGCTGGTCTATGGCGGGAAATCCTTTGCCGCCGGTCCCGGCGCGTGGCAATTCCTGGCGGGCGCCGGCTATACGTGGCACGACATCTCGACGCGGCGCTACGCCAACAGCCAAACCGCCGCATTGACGGCGGACTATGGCGCGAGCACCGCTCAGGTGTTCACGGAATTGTCCTATGCAAGGTCGTTGGGGGAACGCACCACGCTGGAGCCGTTCGTCGGCCTGGCCTGGAGCGATTTGCGCACGCGCGGCTTTGCTGAAAGCGGCGGCGGGGCTGCACTGTCGGGCGAGTCCGGCAGCACGCAGCAAACGTATACGACGTTGGGGCTGCGCGCCGCACAAGGGTTTGAGGCCGGTGGCCGTCAAGGCAAGGTGTTCGGCAGCGTGGGCTGGCGCCACGTGTTCGGCGATATAAAGCCGGAATCGGTACTGGCGTTCGGCGCGGGGCAGTCGTTCACCGTCGCGGGCGCGCCCATCGGGCGCGACGCGGCGCTGGTGGAATTGGGTGCCGAGGTTGCGATCGCGCGCACGGCGTCGCTAAGGCTGGGGTATGCCGGCCAGTACGCCAGCGACAGCCGGGAGCATTCGGTTAACGCGAATGTGCGCTGGCAATTCTAAGGCGGCGGCCTCTTCGCTGCCGGTTCGAACGCCCCAAGATAAGTCGTATCCGCTTACTTTTCTTGGGGGCCACTTGGGCTGCCGGGCAATCAGTACCGGCTGGGCTTCATCTACTACATGGGGATACTGTCTATCTGGACGCTGATCTACTTCGGCGTGTCGGCGGAGATCACTGCGCGCACCGAACGGATGTCCAAGATGAAGGCCGAAACCCGGTCCCTGCAGCTAGAGCTGGAACATCTGCAGCGGCAAATCGAGCCCCATTTTCTCTTCAATTCACTCAACACCATCGTCGCCGAGATCGCCGAGCGCCCGGCGATTGCCGAAGAGATGACGCGCCGCCTGGCCGACTACCTGCGCTATTCGCTGGACCGGCGCGGTCGCGGCCTGAGCCGGCTGGAAGAGGAGATCGAGGCGGCCCAGGCTTATATCCGCATACAGGCCCTGCGCTTTGACAAGCAGCTTGAGTGCCATTGCCAGATCGACCCGGCCACGCTGCAGATCAACATTCCCCATATGACGCTGCAGGGGTTGGCGGAAAATGCGGTCAAGCACGGCATGCGGGCGGTGCATGATCGATTTCTGATCCACATCCGCACTCGGCTGCACGGCGACGAGCTGATCATCGAGGTGGACAACCCGGGTCACCTGCAGGCGCCATTCGATCTGGTCGAGAGCGGTGGCGGGCTGGGCAATCTGTGCCGCCGCCTGGCCTTGCGGTACGCCGACAGATACGAATTCTCGCTGGATCAGCGCGGCGACCGTACCGTGGCCGAGATCAGGCTGAAGGGAAGCCCCGCGGCGCTGTAGTCCGCGATGCGGGTGGCCTCCGGCCGCGGGGCATATTCGTGATGATGATCCAGGAGACTTCAGGCAAGCGCCACGCTCATGCCGCCGTCGGCCATGACGACGGCGCCAAGGATGAAACTGGCTTTGTCTGAAGCAAGGAACGCGATCACTTCCGCGATTTCCTGCGGCTGCGCCGCGCGGCGGATGGGCGCTTTCTTGCCATGCTCGGCAAGGAACGCCTGACCGTCTGCGTGGATATGGTTGGTGATGTTGGTGATGACATCTCCGGAGCCCACCGCGTTAACGCGAATGCCATGCTCAATGGCTTCCAGCGACAGGGCGCGCGTCAACTGCGCCAGTGCGCCCTTGGAGGCCGCATACGCCGAGATCTGCGGGAAAGCCTGATAGCAGGCGTAAGAACCTACGTTGACGATGGCGCCCTTTCCCGCCGGGACCATCGCGCGCATCGCCTCGCGTGAGAACAGGAATGCACCGGTCACGTTTACCGACTGAACGCGATTCCAGTCTTCCAATGACATATCCACAAGGGATTTGTTCATGATGATGGCCGCGTTATTCACCAGGATGTCGAGCTTGCCGAAGCGTTCAATCGCCATTGAAGCGGCCTGCACGGCGCTTTCTTCATGCGCCACGTCGGCCACGAGGGGGATGATGCCCGGGCGTGCCAGTGCCTCGATATTGCAACTTCGATCAACCGCGATAACGCTGGCGCCCTCGGCATGCAGAAGTTCGGTGGTGGCCAGGCCAATACCGCTGGCCGCGCCGGTAACGATGGCGACCTTGCCCGCGAAGGCGCCGGTTTCAGTCTTGCGTGCAGTCATGGTGATGTTCCTTGTCAAAGTGAACGATGTCCGTCGTGTGGTTAAAAGGGGCTGGCGGTCGGGCGCACAACGATTTCGCTGACGTCGACGTCGGCCGGCTGCTCGACCGCGTAGGCGATTGCGCGAGCGATGGCATCGGGGGGGATGGCGATACGGCGAAACGCTTGCATGGCCGAGCGGGCGGTATCGTCGGAGATGGAATCGGCCAGTTCAGATTCCACGACGCCGGGGCATATCACCGTGACGCGGATCTTGTCCGTCTCTTGGCGCAAGCCGTCGGAAATGGCGCGGACGGCGAACTTCGTGGCGCAATACACGGCCGCGGTGGGCGACACGGTAAGGCCGCCGATTGAAGAAATGTTGATGACCTGACCGTTACCCTGCTGCTCCATCGTCGGCAGGACAGCCGCGATGCCATGAAGCACGCCTCGGATGTTCACGTCGATCATTCGGTCCCATTCATTCACCTTTACCGCGCTGAGCGGGGAAAGCGGCATCACGCCGGCATTGTTGATCAGCACATCGATGCGGCCAAACGCATCAAGCGCAGCGCGCGCGAACGTCGCGACGCTCTCTGCCGACGTAACGTCGAGTTCCCGGTATTGGACGATTCCGCCTGCGTCCTGCAGCGACTTCGCCAGCTGGGCAAGCCGCTCGGTGCGGCGGGCGCCGATAAAAAGCCGATGTCCTTGCGTGGAGAGCAAGCGGACAGCGGCTTCGCCGATGCCGCTGCTGGCGCCGGTGATCAGGATCACTTTCGATTCGTTCGAGGAAATTGCCATGTTGAATAATCCTATTTTTCGATTGCAGCCTTCGGGTGTATCCGGAGATTGAATCGTGGGGGCGTGCCTGACGGGTTTCGCCCCGCGCTACAGCCTTATTCATTCATCATCCGGTGCATGAATGTTAGGAAATCCCGCGCTTAAGACGAATACACGGACCGATCCCGTTATTGCCTATTCCTATCGTTCTGGCTGGCGTGGTCGGGCAGGGAAAAGCTAGAATGGCGCCTGTCGCGACACAGGGGGAGAAGGCGGTGGCCAAGGTCCGAAGTACTGCTTCGATCAAGATGGTTCGCTTGTTGGAGACGCTGGCGCCCAACGAGGGCTACACGCAGTCCGCGCTGGACAGCGTGCGTCTGATGCGGTCCGACCGCCCGCTTGGACGCACGCCCGTGCTTTATGAGCCAAGCATCGTGATCGTTTGCCAGGGGCGAAAGCTAGGATTCCTGGGCGACGAGGTGTATGTCTACGACGCGCAGCATTACCTCGTGTTGTCCGTGCCGTTACCGTTTTCCACCGAAACGCAGGCCTCGCCAGAGGAACCCATGCTTGCGGTATCCATCCGCCTGGACCTGCTTGAACTAAGCGACCTGATCACGCAGATCGGGTCGGCGGGTCATCATCCCGATGCACCGCCGGCCGGCATGGCCTCCACGCGGCTGGCGGGACGCCTTGCAAGCGCCACGCTACGGTTGCTAGAGGCCTTGACCGACCCGCTTGACGCGCAGGTGCTCGGCCCCAGCCTGGTGCGCGAGATCTGCTATCGGGTACTGACGGGCGAGCAAGGCGGCGCGATGCGTGCCGCGCTTGCGCATCACGGCCGATTTGGGCGTGTGGCGCGCGCCCTCAAACGTATCCACGCGGACTACGCAACGCCCCTGAACGTTGCGAGTCTTGCCGAGGAAGCCGGGATGAGCGTGCCCGCTTTCCATGCCAACTTTCGCACCGTGACGCAGACCTCGCCGATCCAGTACATCAAGTCGACTCGCCTTCATCAGGCGCGGCTGATGATGATACGTGACGGTGTGACGGCCGCCGCGGCAGCGGCTCGCGTGGGATACGAAAGCGCGCCCCAGTTCAGCCGTGAGTTCAAGCGCCTGTTTGGGCGGACGCCGTTACATGAAGTCCGCGACATGCGCGAATCGTTCACGCTTTCGCCCGCAGTCCGCTTCGGCAGCTAAGGCCTTGCCATTCGGCCACGTCCGGGAATTTCCTATCCTTGGACGTGGCCCGTCATGCGCTATTCAAGAGCCTGGTTTGACCGGGCATCAGCTGCGCGTTGTGGCGACACCGACGATCGGCGCGTCGAATGCCAGCGCGGCCTTGACCGGATCAAAATACTCTCGCAAGTGCGCGATACGTCCGTCACGCGCTGTCAGGAAGACAACATACTCTTGCTGGTAGAGCCGCCCCGTTTCGGGGACCCGCCCTTCGGCTCGCACCCGTGCGACGGCTTTATGGGGGACGTCGCTTGCTGTGATTTCGATATCAAAAAAACGGAAATCGGTAACTGCGTTTTTGAACCAGTTCGCATGCTTGACGACGGCCTCGCGGCCATCAAGCTGCAATGGGTGGCCAAGGCTGGGTGCGTAAGGCAAGTCCCATACGATGTCGTCATGGATCAGGCCTTGCCATTGCTGATTGTCATCAACCAGCCACAGCAAATGCTGTTCCAACAAAGTCGCTGCGTTATTCATGATCGTGTTCCTATGAAGGGATTATCAAACGGCGGCCAATGCAATGTGCGCGCGACGCTTGTCCAGGCTGAACGCGCCCGCGCCGAACGCCACCACCTGCAAAAGCCCGCCTGCCATGGCCAGATTTTTAAGAAAGTGGAACAACTGATTCTGGTCCGCCAGCGCATGGTGAAAGATAAACGCGGTTGCGATGGTGTACGCCGCCAGTAAGGCAGCCACCAGACGGGTCCGATAACCTAGCCCGAGCAGGACTGAACCGATCAGTTCCAGAACCACCGCTGCCACGAGGCCAAGCACGGGGGCTGGCAATCCCATCGATGCGATGTATGCCAGATTCGCATCGGGCGCTATCAGCTTGCCCAGGGCGCTGAATAAGAAAATTGCCGCCATCAATACGCGGCCGATCAAGGGAAGTGCCGTAGCGGTGTTGGGGGTCGAATTCATGGTGAACATCCTTGTGGAAAAGTTGATGTTCGAAGCTTAGGATCTTGACTCCTATCCATGAAGCCTATATTTTTCGATGTTATCTATCTAAATACCAGATACATGCTCGACGCCGTCTCGCTCGACCAGCTTCGCACCTTTATCGCCGCCGCCGACGAGGGCAGCTTTTCGGCAGCGGGCCGCAAGCTAAGGCGCGCTCAATCTGTCGTCAGTCACACCCTGGCGAACCTGGAAGGCCAACTTGGCGTGCGGCTCTTTGATCGCACCGGACGCTATCCACGCCTGACCGAAGAAGGCGCCGCGCTCCTGATTCAGGCGCGCACGGTTGTAAGCGGGATGGACGGCTTCAAATCGAAGGCGCGCGCGATGGCGGAAGGGCTCGAGCCAGAACTGTCCGTAGTGGTCGACGTCATGTACCCAATGTCATCGCTGACCGATGCGGTCGGCGCATTCCGAAAAGCGTTTCCGCACACGCCATTACGACTCTACGTAGAAGCACTAGGCGCCGTCATGCAGCCGGTCATTGAACAAACGTGCCGGATTGGCATCAGCGGTTCAATGCCGGTTATTCCAGACCTCATGGAAGCGGAAAAACTGCTAGACGTGCCCATGGTTACGGTTGCCGCGCCGTCACATCCGCTGGCGTCTCGTGATGGCCTGATCCAGCCGCGCGAATTGAAGGAGCACGTGCAGTTGGTGCTTACCGACCGCACGGCGCTGACCGACGGCGCGACCTTCGCCGTGTTTTCTCCGCAGACATGGCGGCTTGCTGACCTTGGCGCAAAGCACGCGTTCTTGCGCGCCGGATTCGGGTGGGGGCACATGCCGCTGGCGATGGTACAGGCTGACCTGGATGCCGGCGCGCTTGTCAGGCTGCGGCTGGAGGCTTTCGAGGATCGCACGCCGCCAATAGCGATGTTCGCGGTTTACCGAAAGGACACGCCGCCTGGCCCGGCAGGCCGGTGGTTTCTCGAACGGCTCATGGAATCGCGTTAGCTGACCGCCATGCGGAATCGGGCGTGGCCTATTACCGTGAAATTTGTCTAAGTCTTTGATTTTTAAGGGTGTGGGGCCGCGCGGCCCAGGAACGTCATCGACAGTCGGCGTCAGGCGGCTATCATTGGTCGCCATCCGGTGATTAATGACCTGGCTGATCAAGCGCCCGACCCTGCAAGGCGCGCATCTCACGGTAACCCGTCCATGAAGACCCTTAAAAAATCGAGCAAGCTCGCTCACGTCCTGTATGACATTCGTGGCCCGATCATGGATCGGGCCAGACAGATGGAGGACGAAGGCCAGCACCTCATCAAGCTCAATATCGGCAATCTGGCCGCGTTCGGCTTCGATGCCCCGGAAGAAGTCCAGCTGGACATGATCCGCAACCTGCCCAACTCGGCCGGTTATTCGGACAGCAAGGGCATCTTCGCCGCGCGCAAGGCGGTCATGCACTACACCCAGGCGCAGGGCACGCAGGGCGTGACGCTGGACGATATCTATCTGGGCAACGGCGCGTCCGACCTGATCGCGATGGCAACCAACGCGCTGCTTGATGACGGCGACGAACTGTTGCTGCCCGCGCCGGACTACCCGCTGTGGACAGCGGTCACCAGCTTGTCCGGTGGCGCGCCCGTGCACTACCTGTGCGACGAGGCGAATGGCTGGATCCCCGACCTGGACGATATCCGCGCCAAGATCACGCCGCGCACCAAGGGCATCGTGGTCATTAACCCGAACAACCCGACCGGCGTGCTGTACCCCGATGACGTGCTGCGCGGAATCGTCGACATCGCGCGCGAATTCGGGCTGGTCATCCTGGCCGACGAAGTCTATGACAAGGTGCTGTACGACGATGTCCAGCACACCGCGCTGGCCAGTTTGTCTACCGACGTGCTGACGCTGACGTTCAATTCGCTCTCCAAGAGCTACCGGGCTTGTGGCTATCGCGCCGGCTGGATGGTGGTTTCGGGCGACAAGGCAGCTGCCCGCGATTACATCGAAGGCCTGGATATGTTGGCCAACATGAGGCTGTGCGCCAACGTGCCGGGCCAGTGGGCGATCCAGACCGCGCTGGGCGGTTACCAAAGCATCAACGATCTGGTGCGCGAGGGCGGGCGGTTGCACCGCCAGCGCGAACTGGCCTACGAGCTGATCACCGCCATCCCGGGCGTCACCTGCGTCAAGCCGCAGGCCGCGTTGTACATGTTCCCGCGGCTGGACCCCGAGGTCTATCCCATCCAGGACGACCGCCAGTTCTTCTTGCAGCTTCTCGAAGCCACGCGCGTGATGCTGGTGCAGGGCACGGGCTTCAATTGGTCGCGCCCCGACCACTTCCGCATTGTGTTCTTGCCGCACGAAGCCGACCTGCGGGAAGCTATCGGCCGCATCGCCAAATTCCTGGGCGATTACCGCGCCAAGCACGCGAAGCAGCGGCTGGCTTCGGTGGATGCCGATTCGGCCGAGCAGGCCGTTGATTCGCCGGTCAAGCTTGCGGCGAACGCGGGATGAAGCGTTAACGGCCGGCGTGCCGGGCGGGGGCGGCAGCCGCGATAGCCATATGCGCAAAGTCCTTGGCTGCTTTCGCGGCATACCCGGCCGGCATCACGGCGGTGGTGGCGCTGGATAGCCCGAATGCCCCCTCCATCAGGGCAAGCACGCCCGCCGCGAGCGTTCGCGCGCCCCGAGTGTCGCGCTGCTGCTCGCGCAAGGCGGCAACCACCAATTCCGTGACCATCGCCAGTTCCTGCGCGATCACCTGGCTGTACACCGCGCGCACCTCTTCCTGGCGCACGGCTTCGGCGCTGATCATGACCCAGGCCGCGACCGCTTCCGGCGCCGCGCCTTCGCCCCTGCCCAGACGGGCCTCCAGATAGGCATCCAGGCGCAGGCCAGGCGCGGCGGCTTCATCGCAAATACGCGTGAAACGGCTACGCGCGACCTCGGCCAGCATGTCAATGAGCGACAACAGGATTTCCTGCTTGTGCTTGAAGTGATAGTGGATCAGGCCCGGTGCCAGGCCCGCCTGGCTTGCGATGGACTGGATCGTTGCCTTCTCATAGCCGTGCCGCGCAATGACGGTGAGCAGGGCTTGCGTAATTTCAGCGCGGCGGGCTTCGGTGTTGGGGCTTCGGGCCATGGCGTGGGCGTCATAGTTGGGTAGATAACCAATTTTAGTTGCGCGAAGTGCCGTAGAGGAGTAATTTTTCAATATTGGTTGTTCAACCAATTTATAAAACAATGCCATTGATCGGGCCATAGCCATGTCTAACCCCTCCGCCTGCCGCGCCGCCGAGCCCTTTTTCCCACTGCCCGACGGAAGCCTGTTCTGCAAAGTGATACCCGGCTTTCTCTCCAGGGAAGAGTGCGACCGCCTGATCGCGGAAAGCGAGGCTCGGGGCTACGCAGGAGCCGATAGCGATTACCCGCCGTCCTACCGGAACAACGATCGCCAAGTGCTCGATTGCCCGGATCTGGCCTCTCGAATGTTCGCGCGGTTGCAAGGTTTGGTGCCCGCGTCCATGCCGCTGGCGGAGACGGCACCGTCGGCCTTGCCCTGGACGCTGGATTCGATCAATGAACGGTTCCGCTTATGCCGCTATCGCCCCGGGCAGGTGTTTCACATGCACCAGGATGGCGTGCATCATCGAAGCCGCAGCCAGCAATCGTGCCTGACCTTTCTGGTCTATCTGAGCGATGGGGCGTCATGCGAGGGCGGCGACACCCAGTTCTATGAAGCCGGGCATGCTGGCGACGGCGAACCGATCGCCACGGTGACGCCGCAGGCGGGAAGTCTGATCGTTTTTGATCACCGCCTGTGGCATGCCGGCGCGCGCGTGGCGTCGGGGACCAAATACATCTTGCGCAGCGACGTGATCTATCGCGCGCCGGACGGGCCGTGTCAGGCTGCGCCGGCCACCTTTGAATCGGGACACCAGGGCTATGTGTGGACGCTGGAACGCCTGAGCGACGAGATCTTCGCCAGCGGCGGGCGCGATACCTCGATCCGGGTATGGCATCGAGACGGCAGTTTGCTGCAAACGCTGAACGGGCACACGCAGTCCGTGCTGGGTCTGGCCCGCTTGTCCGACCGGTGCCTGGCGTCGGTTTCCCGCGACCGCGCGCTGCGGGTCTGGGACTGGCAATCGGGACGGTGCCTGCATGTCGTCGAAGCGGCGCACGCGGCCACGCTGCTAAGCGTGGTGGCGCTGGATGACGGCACGATCGCCACGGCCGGCGCCGACGGGCGCATCAAATTGTGGGATGTGAACGGGAACGCACGCGGCGTGCTGGAAGGGCATGACG
Source organism: Achromobacter marplatensis (assembly GCF_049060505.1). Lineage (GTDB taxonomy): Bacteria > Pseudomonadota > Gammaproteobacteria > Burkholderiales > Burkholderiaceae_B > Achromobacter > Achromobacter marplatensis_A. Next base: position 209,116 of record NZ_JBMGRB010000006.1, on the reverse strand, counting down.
GTTGGGTTTGGGGCGTGGACAAGCTGCCGCAGGGACGGCTGGCGTCGGCATCGGAAGATGGCGACGTCAGGATTTGGCACCCGGCCAGCGGCGCCTGCTTGCAGGTATTGCCGGGGGCCGTTGCCCTGCGCTCCCTGGCCGTATCCGAAGGCGGACGCCATATCGCAACCGCCGGTATCGACGGAAGCCTTGCGGTGTGGGAACGGCGGGGTGATGCCTGGACGAAGCAGCGCTCGTTCGCCGCGCACCGCGCCGCCGCGCGCCGTGTGCGGTGGTTATCGGCAACCCTGCTAGCTTCCGCAGGCGAAGACAACCAGACGCGTTTGTGGGCGATGCCCGACCGCACACAGCTTTGCGCGGAAAGCAGCCGGAACTTCACTACGGACGTCATGGCCATGGGCAAGGGTATCCTGAGCTGTTCGTATGACGGCCAGCTACGTTGGCTGAAAAACGGCGCCGCCGCTTTATAACGCCGGCTTCAGGACCATCAGGAAGTACACGGCCACCATGGCCAGGAAGGCGGGGTAGCCCAGGCGTTCCCACCAGTGCGCAAAGCGCCAGTAGCGCGCCGGCAACGTGGCCTGACCCGAGGCGTGCGCGGTGGCGGCCATCTTGGACATTTCGTATTGCAGCCACACCACCGGCAGCCAGCACACGCCCGCCAGCAGATACAGCGCGATCGACAGGCTGAGCCAGGGCGTGGTCCATTGCCACCCGGCGGCATGCGCCAGCCAGAGGCCCGACAGGGGCTGGAACACGACGGCAGGCGTGGTGAACCATAGATCGGCCCGGACCACCAGTTTCGACACGGCGGCGATCGCCGGGATGGAACCCGTTCGGTTGGCAAAGAACAGGTAGAAGGCCGTGCCGAAACCCGTGCCCACCAGCAGCACCGACGAAAGAATATGCAGTGTCTTGACCGTCAGATATACGTTCATGGTTTGGGCTCCTCGGTAAGCAGAATAAGTAATAGCGCGATGACGGCGGCGTTTTTCAGGACGGGGCCGAACGGGTGCCACAGGAACTCGGGCAGCGCCACGGCAATCACGGCCGTGTAGCCCGACACCAGCCACAACTGCGCGGCCCACAGACGCCGGCCGGGCCGCCACAGCGTGGCGATGCCCAACGTGAAATCCAACGCGGCAGCCAGGTACAGCGCCACGCGCGCGGCGGCACCTTGCAGGCCGACCGGTTCAAGCAGCGCCAGGCTGGCGGCTACGGGATAAAGGAAAGCGCTGCAGATGGCCGTCCATAGCCAGATCAGCGCCAGCGCGCCGCGAAGCAGGCCCGGCCGCCACGCCGCCAGCGCCTGATGGCGCAGCGCCAGCGCATCGGCGGGTTCGATGAAGGATTCGACCCCGGCGGGCGCACGCCCCAGTGCCCGGGCCGTCGTCGTGCAGGCGGCCGTGTTCCCGGCGCGCAGCATCCGCCAGGTGTCGCGCGTCAACAAGGAACCCGGCAACCGGTTCAGCAGCGCTGCGCCGGCCGATACCAGCCAAGCCGGCACCGAGAACCGCCGCGCCGGCGCAAAGCCCATGGACGCCCGGTAGGCTGCCAGCATCTGCCGAAACTCAACCTCGGTGCCGCCGACCAGGTCCAGCACGGACGGGCCGCCATCGTCATTGCGCAGCAACCGCGCCACGATCTCGGCCAGTTCGTCCGCGAGGATCGGACGCAGCAACTGGCGGCCGCCACCCGGCAGCGGATGGATCGGTAATGTGGCCAGCGCGCGGAAAAACCGGGCTGACGCGCCTTGTTCTCCATAGACCAACGCCGGCCGCAAGATATGGTGAGCGACGGGCAACGACCGCAGATGATCGTCGGCCGCGCGCTTGCTTTGGTAGTAAGGCGTTTCGCCATGTTCGGCGCCTAACGCCGACAGTTGCACGATGCGCCGGACGCCGGCAAGGCGCGCGGCCTCGAACAAGGCGATCGGCGCCGCCCGATGGACCCGGTCGAAGGTGGCGTCCGCGCTTTCGATCAAGATGCCCACGGCGTTGATCACCACATGGATACCGCGCAACCGGTCTGTCCAGGCCGCCGGATGAGTGTCCGTCATGTAGTCAATGGCGATCTCGTCCGGCCGGCTGGCCAGCCGCACGCCTTTCAGCACCCGATGGCCGTCACGCGCCAAGGCGTCGCACAGGGCTTGGCCGATAAATCCGTTCGCACCGCAGACCAGGATGTTCATGCCGTCGCCTTGATGGATAAGCCGTTCATGGTTTTTGGGTTCTCTAGTTTCTGCTATTTCTGTATAGACAGAAATTGGTGCTGAAAAAAAGGCGGGATGTTCGTCCCGCCTTCAAGAATCAAGCCTTGCCGCGCCGCATGGTCTTGCTGATCTTTGCGCCCATGCCCAGCGTTTTCATCAGCGTTTCAGGCTTCATGCGCAGCATCTCGTCGGACCAGGTGGTCAGGATTTCAAGGAATTCCAGTGTTTCGCGCACGCGCTGTTCGGTGGCGCGGCTTTCGTTTTCGATTTCCGGGCTGGCCAGGCTGTCGCGCAGCATGGTCAGCGTGGGATCGATTTCGCGTTGCCGGCGGCCTTCGACGATCAGTTTGAACAGTTCCCAGATATCGGTCGACGTTTCGAAGTGGTCGCGCCGGTCTTCCATGACGTGGACCACCCGGGCCAGGCGCCAGGCCTGCAATTCCTTGAGACTGTTGCTGACGTTCGAGCGCGCCACGCCAAGCGTGTCGGCGATTTCCTCGGCGGGCACGGGACGGCCCAGCAGGTAGAGCAGTGCGTGGATCTGGGCGACGGTGCGGTTCACGCCCCAGCGCGAGCCCATCTCGCCCCAATGGAGAATGAATCGTTCGGCGATCGGAGTCAGTGTCATGGGGCCACTGTAGGAGGTTTCTGTTATTTCTGTCAAGACAGAAATAACAGAAACGACAGCGCGATCAGTGGACGACGTGGCTCCGATCAGGCTATTCGCTCGGGGCGGTGACGGCCTCGGCAAATGGGCCTGCTTCAAATGGGATATGGCTTATCTGCCGAACGTCCGCTGCGGCAGGAGCGGCGGCGGTCCCACCGCAAAGCGATACGGTTGCAGCGGTAGCAGGCCTTGGATGGTGCCCAGGTCGTTGGCCGCTTCGGCGCGCGCCTCCAGCACGGTCTGTTCGTCTCGCTGCGCCTGATTGACGGCGATCGAATGCGCGTCCAGCCTGGCTTGCTGATCGTGAAATGCCTGGACGGCGTGCTTCAGGCAATGGGCGAACGGCGACGCCGCACGGTCGGTGTGGGCCTGGGCGCGCAAACGCCCGGCACGGTCGCTATCGGGCACGCCATTGATACGGGCCGCGCCGGTGGGGGCAATGCTATGCAAATTCATGGCGAATCCTTCGCTGTGCGTGGCAGGGCACGCGGCAGGGTCTTGGCGGCGCGTGCAAACGCTATGCGCGGGCAGGGGCGTTGCGCGCTTGTCGTTGCATACGAATCCACAGTTGCTGCGTCACGGCGCCAATGACGAAAATCCCGAGCCACGCCGCCAGCGCGCCGCGCACCAAAGGCGCTTGCGGCCCGTCCGCAAGCGGATGCGAGATAGGCAGCCGCGTCAGTGTTTCCGCGATGCCGGGGATCCACATCAGGAAAAAGCTGAACGAGAAGCCAAGCTGGGACAGATAGGGGTGCGCGCGGGGCAGCCAGGGCAGTCGCGATACAAGCAGCGCGCCCGATACCGAGAGCAACGCCAGGATGCCCAGCGCATGGCCGGCATTGAACCCGCCGGTGCTGGATAGGCCGAACGACGTCAGCACGGCCACCAGCAGCCCGGCCAGGTAAATCTTGCCGCTTCGCGTCGCGCTGTCGATGCCGCGGTATCGCGCAAAGCTGTATAGGCCAACGGTGGCTGGGACGAGACTGATGAGGGTGTGGGCGGCCCCCAAGGCGGAAATGGGATGTGGCATGGCTTGCGGCTCCTTGAAACTCAATAAACAACCAACTAGTTGGTCGGTTTGTGGGGCAAATAAAAAGCGCACCGCTGGGTGCGCTTCACGTTGTGATCAATCCGATACGGTCAGCTGGCGAATGGCTGCGCGCGAAATCGATGCGAATACCTTGGGGGCGCCGAGTGCCCGCGCGGTCAGCATCGCCCCATGCACCGTCGACATGAACGCCTGCGCTTCCACTTCGACGCTATCGCGCAGATGGAATTGGCCATCGGCGGCGCCAGCTTCAAGCACGGATCCTATCCAGGCCGTCAATTCACCGAAATAGGCGCGCACCTCGTCCGCGACCTCTTGGGGAATCATCGGCAGTTCGGCAGCCAGCATCGCGCAAATGCAGATGGGCATCGAGCCATCGCGCAGGCACTTGGCCCAATAATCCGTGTAGTTCGTCAAGCGGGCCAGCGGATCCGGAACGTGTTGATCCAGCGCCGCCAACCCGTTGCGGGCCTGCTCGCGGTGCTGGATGACCACGGTAAGGACCAGGTCCGCCTTGGCCGGGAAATGATGGTGGATGCTGGGCTTGCCGATATGGACCCGTTCGGACACATCGGCATAGCTGAAGCCGTGATAACCGCCAGCGGCAAGCAATTGCTTGGTCTGCGCGACGATCTCGAGGGCTCTTGGGGATAGCTCCAAACTCATGTGAATCCAGGCGGTGTGACGGAAGACGGGCGGAGCGCCCAGCGTTCTACGCAAGAAAAGTGTCGATATTCCTTTCGCATGACAACCAATCTACTAGTTGGTCGGTTGGGTGTCAAGGCGGCCCGGTCGCGTTTGCGGGTTGACCGCTGCCTGGACGTCGGCGCAGCGCATGCACAGGCCCCCGTCATCCGGCACGGACGGTTCGTGCCTGCGGCAGCACGGGCAAGCGGGCCACGCCGTCGGTCCGAAGTGCGCCTGCGCGCCCGCAGCCATCGAATCGTCTTGCCGCACATCCGCGGCGCCAAGTACGTCCGCGAATGCGCCCAGGCGGTTCGCCGTTTCTGGCGACAGCGTGACCGCCACCTGGGCCGCGCCCTTGACCCAGTCATCCCGATGGGCCTCCACCCAGCGGTGCAGGGCCCCCTTGACCTCGACCGCTTCGTCAAAGGCCGCAAGGCTTGCGGCCTCGTCGTCGAAGGCGGGCAGGGGGACGTCGGCCAGCGTGGCCAGCAGCACGCTGTCCGCTTGTTCCGCGCCCGCGGCTTTCAGGTATTGGAAGACTTCCTCGCAAGAGAATGCCAGGACGGGCGTCAGCAACCGCACCAGCGTGCGGACCAGCAAGCCCAGCACATGCTGGACCTGCCGCCGGCGCGGCGCGTCAGGCCGGTCGCAATAGAGGCTGTCCTTCACCGCCGGGAAATAATCGCTGGACGCGCTTTCGGCATAGCGCAGCAGATGCGATACCGCGCCGGCAAAGTCATAGCGGTCGGCCGCCGCGCAGACGTCTCCGCCCAGCTTGCGCAGCAAGGCCGCCTGCACCCGGTCCAGCGGGTGAACCAGCGGCGGCGACTTCCAATCGAAATCCTGCAAATTCTGCAGGCAGAAGCGCATCGTATTGCGCAGCTTGCGAAAGCGCTCTTGGGTCAGCGCCAGCGCCTGCGCCGAGAACTTCAGTTCGCGCGTGAAGTCCTGCTGCAGCGTCCACAAGCGCAGCACGTCCGGGCTCAAGGTTTTCAACATCTGATCCAGCGGCTGGTAGTTCTTGCTGGACTTCGAGAATTTCTGGCCCGTGCCGTCCACCACGAAACCGTGCGTGACGACCTGCTTGTAGGGCGCGCCGCCGCCCGCCGCCGCGCAGGTCAGCAACGATGACTGGAACCAGCCGCGATGCTGGTCCGAGCCTTCCAGATAGACGTCGGCGGTACGTCCGTAACGCCGCATCAGCACAAGCTGATGCGTCACGCCGCTGTCGAACCACACGTCCAGCGTGCGGCGAGGGCCTTCGCTTTGCCAGGCCTCCACGCCTTCCTCGGCGACCCGCGCCGCCAGTCGAAGGTCGTCGGGGTTGGCGGGGTCCACCAGGGGCGTGCCCCACAACCGGTTGCGCGATACGCACCAGGCCCCGCGCCCGGCAAGCATGCTGGTCAGCCGTTCACGGCCAGAGGCCGGCACGAACTCCACCTCGTCCAACGCGCGCAGGGCATGCTGCCGGGTTTCGGCCAGGTCAAGGAACCACTCTTGCGAGGCGCGGAAGAACACCGGCGTCTTATGCCGCCAGCAATGGGGGTATTCGTGTTCCAAGGCGGATAGGGAGACGACCAGGGGCGCCACCCGTTGCAGCACGTGGGCCCTGGCTTGCGTCAGATCCATGCCTTGCATGTCCGGCACGACAAAACGTCCACGCGCGTCCAGGTACTGCTCCACCGCCAGGCCGTGCTGTTCGCAGACGCGGAAATCGTCCGTGCCGAACGCCGGCGCCATGTGTACCAGCCCCGTCCCGGCGCGGCTGACGAAGTCCGCCGGCAGGACAGGGACGGTGTCCCGGGTATAGGGGCTGACCACCGTCAACCCCGCCAGTTCGAAGTCGGGTAGTTGCTCGTCGCCCGCTTGGCGCAAGCGCACCCGGGTGCGCGGGCCGTCGACCGCGGCAACATAGCGAAGCGCCGGGTTGTAGGCGACGGCCTTGTTCGCGGGCAGCGTATAGGGCGTGGTGGTCCATACGTCCAGGAAGAGGTTGTCGGCGCCTGCGACCGGAAACAGCACGACGAGACTATCGCCGGCCTTGGTCTTGTACTCGACCTCGGCTTCCGCCAGTGACGAGGCGCACGCCGGACACCAATGCACCGGCCGCAGCCGCGTGACGGCGCCGGGCAACGTTTGGAACACATTGGCCGCACCGGCCTCGAAACCGGGCGCCATGGTCAGGTAGGGCTGGTCCCAATCGGCGGCCACGCCAAGTTGCTGGAATTGGGCGGTTTGCAGTTCGACCTGCGACCGGGCATAGGACCGGCAGGCCGCCACGAAAGCCGGTGGATCGTCCTTGGCGTGGCCCAAGCGTTCGACCTCCAGTTCGACGGGCAGGCCATGGCAGTCAAAGCCCGGGACATACGGCGCGAAATAGCCTTGAAGCCGTTTGAATTTGACCACCGAGTCTTTCAGGCCTTTGTTGACGGCGTGACCCAGATGCAAGGCGCCATTGGCATACGGCGGACCGTCGTGCAGCAGGAAAAGCGGGCGTGCGCCTTGCGCGCGATGCAGGTCCTCGACGACTGGCGGGCTTGCCCACCGTTGCAGGGTGTCCGTTTTATCGGCGTGGGTGGTAGTCAGCGGGAAGGCATGCTTGAAGAGATTCAGCGTGTACATGTTTTCGAGTCCAGAAATGCAAAAAGGGCAGCGTTCTGTACGCTGCCCTTTGGAAGGCGAGGTGCGAAGGTGGGGCTTAGCTGCCCAACGTAATTCGCCCCCGGCGCCCAATGGCAGCGGAGGAGCGAATAATCACGATCGACGGGAATCTGGACACGGTGTTGGCTGATGGCGTGTTGACGTTGTGCATTGACTCTATCACAGCAACAGGACCGGAAACAATCGCAACAATAATTTTCGGGCACGTCGCTGCGGCTGGCGCCGGGGCTGCCGGGCGGCGCACCGGCGCGGCGCGGCCAAGACCCGCGCCATTGCTGGCGGTTTGGCCGCAATGCTGGTCCGTGTTGTCGCGCAAGGCCTGTCGCATTGTGCGCAATCGCGTGTCGCGCCATGTTTCAGGCCGCCAAGCGGGCATTGCGGTCCGGTAGTGGCTCAGTAGTATGCGCGGTCAACGACCTGATTCAGCCTCATTCAAGGACCAATCCATGACTTTGCCGCGAACGCGACTTGCGTTGTCCACTCTGGCCCTTTCGATTGCCCTGTCGGGCTGCGCGTCGCCTTCGCTAATGAGCGACGAGGGCACCCGGGATGATCCGCGCTACGCGCAGCTGCTGGATCTGATCGACGAAGCGCTGAAGTCGGGCATGGCCGTGGTGTTGGTGGCCGACTTGACGCCCCATCCCACGCTGGGCGATGCGTTGTCCATGACGAAGTACACCACCCGCGCGATCTGGATGAACGAAGCCGCGCCGCAGGTGACCTTCAGCCGCAGCTTCCAGACCAATTCGCTGCAGCAGGACACCAAGATGCCTCATCTGTTCAAATCGTTCGAGGTGCATATCCTGCCGCCTGGCAAGTACCTGCTGACGGGTGGCGACGATTACAAACTGAATGCGTTGCTTGACGAGGTGGGCGCTCAGAAGGGCCCCGTCGGGTCGGGGCGCGGCGCGAATGGCACGTCTTATTTGTCGCCCGAACTCTATCGCGAGTTCTACAAACAGACCACATGGCAAGATGCCAGCTATGGCACGCAGACCAAAACGCGATCGGTCTGCACCGCCGTGCACGCGGCGTCGGGCGCCTGCGTGAGCTGGGGCGAGCAGCAATACAGCGACACCACGCAGACCTCGGCGGCGGGCTACCGCGAAGATACGAAGTATCGCGACATCCCCGCGATCAAGATCCAGTCGCGCATTCCGCCCAAGCAGGCGCTGGCAAGCTTCACGCTCAAAAGCGGCCAGTTGGTGCTGAGCCAGCGCATGCACTTGAAGACGCCCGCTTACCAGTACAAGCAATCGGCATGCCGCGCGGTCGATCCCAAGATGATCGAATGCCCGCTTGAAGACTTGACGGTCTACACCCGCCCGGCGCCCATGGAGTTTTCGAAGAAGCTCATCGCGCAGCGCAAGAACGTCAGCGCGGAACACCAGCAGTTGCTGTCCAGGCTGGAACCGATGCAGATCACGACGCTGGGCAAGCAGGGCATGGAAGACCCGGTCTGGGGCGTGCCGGTGTCGATGCGCAAAGGAAAATGAGCGAACCTGCGGACGGGGATCCGCGCAAGCGCTGGCGCGAGCAGCAGCGCGCGCAGCGGCTAGAGCAGGCCGACGATCAGCGCGCCGCGCTTGACGCCCGGGCGGCCGAGCAGCAGGCTTGGACGGAGCGCGCGCGCCAGACACCGGCCCAGGCCCGCGTGGCATGGCAGGGCCTGACGCTGCGGGCGTTGAACCTGGCGCAGGCCCAGACGCTGTTGGGCCGGATCCGCGACACCGACAACGGTGCGTACTACGCCTTGCTGGACGAGGTCGCGGCGGCACGGCGGCCCATCACCGGAGACGGGCAATGGGTGGTGCTGGTGGCTGACGAGCCGGTGGCGGCAACGGCGTTGGCGCTACCGGCGCAACTGCCCGACCACCCGGCCTTGCGGATAGCGGGCTGGGTGTTCGCGGCGGGTCTGGACGCTAATGTGGTGCGCGTGGCAGAAGCGGCGGACCGGCATTCGGAACCCGGCGCGTCAGGCGCCGACCCTGAGGACGGCCCGATGCTGGTCGCGCTGGGTCCGGCGCGGGTCGGCCTGTTGATGCTGCCCGCAGGGCGGCATGCGTTCACCGAAGGCTTGGACGCCACGGGGTTGTTATGCCGCCACTATCGCTGCCAGGTGCTGGTGCGCGGCGCGCTGCGGGCGGACTGCCTGATCGCCGCTGGCAATGACGTGTACTGCACCGAATCGCCGCAGGTCGGCCTGCTTGCCACCGACGACACCGACCCCGATCGCAGCCGCGTCATGTCGCGCCACGGGCGCAGCTATCGCTTTCATCCGCCCACGCATGCGATCTCGGACATTGTGGCGCCGCGCTGGTTGCGCCGCGATGCCCGTGGTGCCGCACGCCTGGCGACGTGTCTTGCGGATCTTTCCGACGTGCAGGCGTTGCTGCGCCCGCATAGAGAGATCGATGGAGTCTATGACGGCTTTTCTGGCGAAATCGAAGACGCCATGGAACGCCTGTCGGTCTTGCTGCGCACGGCGGGGCCTGCGCAACTGTCCGTGCGATTCGGATCTGGCCCTTCGAATCATGCGCAGTACTCGGAGACCGCCACAGGCGCGCGCGAGTTGGTCCGGCAGATCGCCCATTCGGAATATGTGCGCATCAGCGCCACGCAACCGGGCGCGGGCGGCGCGATCGCATTGCGCGTCGCGCATTTGAGCGCCCCGGTGCGAGAACGCCACGTGCGCGACGCCCGGCTCGAAGACGACGACGCCGAGGCGCGCATGATCAAGCGCGCCTTGCGCCACGCGATCACCGGCTTGCTGGCGCACTACGACGCGTAAGCCCTCAAAGGTGCCGATGGCTGCACGCCATCGGCGCGTCGACGATCTTGCCCACGGCATCCGCCAGCATGCGGGCGCTTTCTTCGTCCAGCCATTCGGTGCGTATCATCCGGAAGCCCAGGGCCAGGCTGAAATGCCAGTCCAGGTCGAAAATGCGATAGGCGTTGCCATTGGATGGGCAGTGCCATTGCACGGCGGGGTCTTCAAAGGCCGCGCCGATGAAATCGACGTGGTCGTCGAAGGGCGCCATGTCGGACACCGGTTCGCCGGTTTCCGGCAAGCTCGGCACTTCCAGGTTCTCGCCCACTTTCACGGCTGGATTCGGGCCGTCGTAGGCCAACAGCATCAAGCCGAATTGCTGCGGCTCGAGGTCATAGGTTTGCGCGGCATGCGCGCTCAGGAATTCGCGCGCGCCAGGCCCCAACAGGTAATGCGGGCTATGCCAGGAGCTGTCCTCGTCCTCGAGGAAGGTGCGGTCTGGCTCCACGCCGTGACGGGCCAGCAGTTCAAGCGTCTGCGCAATGCTGAAGTCCGGCTCGGCCCGCGCGTCGGCGGGCAGGCCGCCACACCCTTCGTACAACGCCAAGACTTCGGCGGGGCTGCGCATCGCGTCGTCGTAGCGGTAGGGGCAGTCAAACGTGCGCGCCAGCGTCAGGCTTAGATTGACCAGCGCCCGCAACGGCACGTTGCGACCGAACGGAGGCAGCACGATCCCGGCGTCAAGCAATTGCGATTCAAGCCTTTTCCAATCCGGCGCAGGCAGGTGGGGATAACGCGGGAACAGGAATTGGTGGTGTTCAGACATGCGCGGCGTCCAACAGGGCAGGTGCCGTCATCGGCCCGGGTCCGCCCATGTGATGCGGCTGCCGGGAGGGCACGGGCGTCAGCCGGCGGATGACCGCCAGCACGTCCGCCGGCTCGGCGGGCTTGCGCATATAGGCGGCATAGCCATCGCACGTCGCGCTGATTTCATGTTCCGGCCGGCCGCTCAGCACCATGACGGGCGTGTCGCTCAGGTAGGCGTTTTCGCGCATGGCGGTGAGTAGCGCGGCGCCGTTCATGCCCGGCATGGAGAAGTCGGTCACGACCAGATCGGGGCGCACGTCAAGCATCTGCTTAAGCGCGGTCAGGCCATCGGTATGGGTCGTGACGTCATAGCCTTCGATGTGCAGGAATTCGCGCAACATGTCGACGAGCATCGGCTGATCGTCAACCAAAAGTATTTTTTTCATGGGGTTCAATGCCACGTACTGCAGCGTTTGTGTTTCTGGCCGGGCCGTGGGAAGCCGCATCCTAGGGCATGCGCGCCGGTCTTGCGTGTCGCAATTGTATCGAGAGTTGACCCGCGCAGGCCTGTGCTTAAATTCGTTTTGAACCAGCGTGCCGCATCGCGCAACAAGGACCCCGGAGCCCGATATGCCCATAGATTTCGATCTGATCGAGAAAGGCTTTATGGAGATGCTGCGATCGCAGCCCGCATTCACGGGCTGGAAGAAGAAGCGCAAGCGCTGCTTGTGGCGTGCGCTGGGCGATGTGGAGCAAGGCGTCGAGTTGATCCGCTACAAGGCGTCGTTCGAAAACACGCAATGGGTATCGTTGGCCGTGCATGTGTCGGTGCCTTGCGAGCGGGAGTGGCCGGTGTATGTGCCCACCGAGATCTGGGACAAGGGCCGCCTGTATCGCCGGGCTTATCTGGTGCCCGGCCAAGGCCTGGCCGATGAGCCCACCTTTGCCAGCGGCGCCTTGCTTGCCATTACCTCGCCGGAAGAATTGGCCACCTGGCTCGAGACGCTTCCGGGCGATATCGACAAGCATGTCGTCTCGTGGTTCAAGCAATACGAGACGCTGGAAGCCGCCTCGTATGAATACCAGATCCCGCGCTGGCGTCTGGAACAAGCCGGTCTGCTTCCGAGAGCGCCGGAACGTTAGGCGCGGACGGCGCGCCTGTCGCCATGCCCGGACAAGAAGCGCGTTCTCCCTGCCTACGCGGCCTGGCGCAGAAAGCGATTGAAACCGCTTATACACACCGTATCCCAGCCTGCGGGACTGACACACACCTGAAGTGATAACTTGCTTTCCAGATGTTTGATTTCTGGTTCAAGCCGTCAGGCACGGCCGCATTGCAGGCGCGGCCCGCTACAGGAGAATAAAAGATGGCCATTACGAAGCGCGTTGTCCAAGCAGTTCTTGCAGGGGTGCTGGCGTTGGGTGTCAGCATGACGGCGCAGGCCGATAAGCAGACCCGCAATACGGTGATCGGCGCCGGGTTGGGCGGTGTGGCCGGCGCATTGTTGTCGGAAGGCGACCCCTGGGCCACCGTGGGCGGCGCCGCCGCCGGTGGCCTGTTGGGCCACGTCATCACCGGCGACGATGACCGCGGACGGCGCCGGCACGACTGGGACCGCGACCGCGGCCGCGACCATTCATATCGTCGCGCGGGCTACCGAGACCACGACAGGCACAGGGGTTATTCCCGTTCAAATGGCCGCCATCATCGCGATTGATCGCGGCCGTCGCCGGGTCGATGGGCGGGCGCTTGGCCGGGCAGTGGTTTCAGTACGGAAGCGGGAAGCGCCGGGCCAGGTCAGCCGCCTCGGCGCGCACGGCGGATGCCGTGCGAGGGTCGGAAGCGCCCGAGCGCACGTCGCCGAGCACGGCCAGGATCATGTCGCCAATTTGCTTGAACGCGCTGGCGCCCATGCCCCGGGACGTGCAGGCGGCACTGCCCACGCGTATGCCGGAAGTCACCGTGGGCTTGGCGTCATCGAAGGGCACGGCATTCTTGTTCAAGGTGATGCCGACCTGCTCCAGCGCCTGTTCGGCGGTGTTGCCCGCCAATCCCCAAGGACGCAGATCGATGACACCCAGATGGCAATCCGTGCCGCCCGACACGACTGACAATCCACCCGCCGCGAGGCGGTCGCACAACGTTTGCGCGTTGTCGACCACGGCCCGCACATAGGTGCGGAACGACGGTTGCAGGGCCTCGCCCAGCGCGACGGCCTTGGCCGCCACGATGTGCATCAGTGGGCCGCCTTGCAGGCCAGGGAACACGGCCGAATCGATCTTCTTGGCGATCTCGCCGTCGTTGCACAGGATCATCCCGCCGCGCGGCCCGCGCAGCGTCTTGTGGGTCGTGGTTGTCGTGACGTGCGCATGCGGCACCGGCGACGGGTAGGCGCCGCCGGCGACCAAGCCGGCGAAATGGGCCATGTCGGCCATGAAAATGGCGCCCACGTCGTCGGCGATGGCGCGGAACCGCGCGAAGTCCAGCGTCCGCGAATAGGCCGAGCCGCCCGCAACGATAAGTTTGGGCCGCTCGCGCCTGGCGATGCGTTCCACCTCGTCCATATCCACGCGCTGCGATGCCGGGTCGACGCCGTAGCTCAAGGTTTGGAACCAGCGGCCCGACATATTGACCTTGGCGCCGTGCGTCAGATGTCCGCCGGCCTTCAGGTCCAGGCCAAGGATTTTGTCGCCAGGCGTCAGCAGCGCCAGATAGACCGCCTGGTTCGCCTGGCTGCCGGAGTGGGGCTGCACGTTGACGTGCGCCGCGCCGAAAAGCCGCTTTGCCCGCGTAATCGCGATGTCTTCCGCAATGTCGACGTTCATGCAGCCGCCGTAGTAACGGCGGCCCGGATAGCCTTCGGCATACTTGTTCGTCAGCACCGACCCCTGGGTTTCGAGCACCGCGCGGCTGGCGAAGTTCTCCGATGCGATGAGTTCGATGGATTGCATCTGACGATGCCGTTCGGACTCGATGGCTGCCCAGATGTCCCGGTCGGCCTGGGGCAAGGCAAGGGCGCTGACGAGGGGTATGGGGTCGTCGGATTGTGCAAGGTTCGTCATGATGGCGGGGTGGGGCCAAAGAGGCTCGGTCAAAAGAAGCAAGTTTAGGCCTTGAGTGGCATAGCATTTCATGCCGCATTTAATACGAATGCCAGACCACTTTCCGCCCCAGAACGGGGTCTAACGCAACGACCTATACGTTGGATTCAGCATTTCCCATGGGCTGCATTTCGATGCCCTGGTCGTCGTCATCGGAAGCCGAACGGGCGTCGCTGCGAGGGGAGGCATTGGCAACTTCATCAGTTTTTGCAGGGATGGGAACATTGATGTTCATGTCGAGAGGCTCGCCGATGTTCGAATTGCCAGAGGCATCGGTGTCCGAATTCAGGTCTTCAACAGGATTCGGATTCGCGAGCCCATTGCCGTCCGGATCGTCGTCTTCGCCGGGGTTCGAACCCGGAGCCGCATTGCTGGGGGGAGCGCCGCCGTCATCGGCGTTTCCACCCTCAATGGATGGCGTCGGCGCTCTGGCGAAGTGCGCTTGCGCCGGGCCGACAAAAACCGCTCCCATCAGGCAGCCGATCGCGGCAAACACGACAGCCCGCCAACCCAGCGGCACACCGCCTGCGTCGTTGATGGCAGGGGCAATCGTGGCGGCGCCCCACGCCGCTCCTATGCTGACTCCGACCTTGTTCCTCAAGTTCAACCAGGTCCCTTCTTTAACCTCCCTGTTTTTGCGCTGATGCGGTTCGTCGCATCCAAACTTGCGGCCCCGTAACTCATCCCAACCGAGGGCGGCGATATTTCCCGTGAATCCCACTCCGGTGTGGATCAGAATGGCGCCCGTCCAGCTATCGGTCACCTCGTGGATGCCGAGCAATGACATTCTGGGCAAACTGTCGAGCAGGCAGCGGACCGCCTGCAGGAGGTCGCGCTTCGCCAGTGTGGATTTGTCATGCGTATCCAAACCGGATGCCGTCACTTCGCGAACGCAAAGATTGATCCCGGCTGTTTGAATCATTTTTGAGGCGATGCTGGCAACGATATTTGCCACGACGGAATCGAGCAATTTCTCAAGCACTTCAAGGTCGTCATTCGTAACGTCGGCTAGAGTCGTGGCTTTGGTTAAAAAATACGCGGCGCCAACAGACGAAGCGCCGCCAAACAAAATCGCGCCGATGGCGGCGCCGGCCACTTTCAGGCCCTTGGAAGGCCGGGGGCCGCCATATTTTTCTACGATCTCCAGGCCTGCAACACCACCGACAAGCGCCGCAGTCACACAACCCGGAACGATTGTGCAATACAGCGCCCTCGAAAGACTTTGTAGGGGAATATTCCTTCGTAGGGCGCTGCTTACGGCGCCGTAAACGGCGCCGGAGACGGTACTGGAAATTACCTCTTTGGCTCGTGGAAAGAAGAGCTTAGGAGGTTGCGGCTGATCACCAGGGACGGTGGCAGTGCGAGGATATAAACAATTGAACATATGAGATCACTTGGTGTGAAGCGGAATAAATCCGGGCACGAGTCAGAATCGTTCCGCCGTCGCGGCGCGCGACGCCGGTTCGATAGCAAAGAGCCGGTCCAGGACCGCCTCGCCGTCACGCCATAATTTGGCGAGTTCGGCGAGGATGTGCAGGTGCGAGGCCAGCCCTTCCGGAGTGGCATCCAGCAGGCGTTGATAGGCAAGCAGCAGGACATTTCCCGATTCCGGATTGATGGCGAATGTGCCGCCGAGCGAACCGCCATACAGCATGAGATTCGCCCGCAGCAGCTCCAGGTGGGCCCGGCTGGGATCCTTCTGCGGAAGGGGGCCGAAGTCGCAGTAGATGATGATGTCGTCGCGGCCTAGCGTATCCTCGTGCGCGAGCGAGAAGGCGACCCCGTCGATATGCAGGTTTCCGTGTTCAAGAATGTCGGCGGTGTTGGTGGCGCTAACGAGCGAGCAAAATTCGCTCAGTAATTCAATGTAGGTTTGATGGCTCATTCGGGGTCCTGGGGAGTGGCGCGCGGGGGGGATGTTCCGCGCGATTTGGCGCCGCAACGCGCGAAAACAAGGAAAGCCAAGGTGGCGGTCAGATAAAACGCGCCAATGAGCGCCAATCCCGCGTGCATGCCAACGGTGCCGATGGCGGCGCCGACAATGAGGGGGCCGGCCATCTGCCCGAGCTTGTCCGACGCGCGCAGAATGCCTAGGGCGCCGGCTGCGCCGTAGGCCTGCACCTGGGGTAACGCCAGCATGTAAGCAGCCTGCGAGGCGCCGATGCAGCAGCTGGCCAACCCCAAGGCCAGCACGCCCAGCATGGCGGCCGCCATACCATTGTGAAAGTAAAGGCCCAGCATGCCAGCGCCTCCGATCATGCCGCCCGCGACGATCCATCTCTTGTTGACGCTGGAGCGGTCGATGATTCGGCCCATGATCGGTCCCAGGTAAATAATGCAAAGGCCATAGATCATCAGCACGCGTCCGATGCTGGACGCCGCGACTCCATCAGCCTCCAGATACAGCGGCAAAGCGTATGAGAGAAGACCGACCTGGGACATTGAAAACGGCACTACGCTCCCGATCAAAAGCAGCGCAAAATCGCGTGTACGGAATAGTCGAAGCGACTGGCGAATGTGCTCACGCAGGGAACCGGCAGCTACCGAAGGCCGAAAAAGCGGCGGCTCGACGGGCCTTCCGCGAAAGGCGCGCATGACGGTCAGAACGCCAACCAGCGGAAGGACCAGCATTACGGCGCCGACGAGGAACACAGCGCGTGGTCCTAGTTGCTCCATCAGCATGGCACCGACCGCGGCGCCTGACAGATGCCCGGCGAATACGCCGGCAATCACGCCAGTCATGTTGCGTCCGCGGTGTTCAGTCGGACTACGTGTGACCACCACGCCCTGCAGCCCCATCCACGTCAAGCCGTAGCCAATGCCAACAAGTCCCCGCGCTCCGATGAATGCCGGCTGGCTCATGGCCAGCGAACAGCTCACCATGCCCATGAAAGTCAGCGCGATTCCCAATATGACCGGCAAACGCCAACTTTTGTGGTCGCTCAGGCGCCCAGCCGCCAGCGCGGCGAGGAGGCCACAAGCCATTTCCACGGAAATAGGCAAGGCGATCGACATGCTGAGAGGAATGGTCAGCCCCTCGGCGGGCAAACTCCGGGCGAAAATCGGAAGAAATCCCAGCGGCAGCGCCCACGCAAAAAGGAAACCGAACATGACGGGGCGGGTAACTCGGCCAATATCACGCCCGTCGGTGCGGTGCTTGACCGTGGAATACGCCCGTTCGATGAGCAACCACAGGAGCAGGAGCATTTCGCTCGCCGCAACCACCGCCACGACGGTGACAGTCATTGCATCCAGTGCGCGAGCCCGCACCCCGGCGGCGATGACTTCGCTAGATAGCCTGACGATGAGATTGCCGCGGGCCTGCGGAGCCGCGCCTTCCTGCCCCAATGGCAGCACCAGCGTGAACGCTTCGTCCTGATTCCGCGTCTGTTGCGAGGGCGACACAGGCAAAGGCCCTTTCGCGCCGGCGCGATTCAGAATGCGTCCTTGCGAATCGGTCAACTCAATGCTATCGATAGCGGGGAACGTGGCGCTCAGCCGGGCAAACGGGGTCTCGATGCCACGAAGCCGATCGATCGGCACGCCATAATCCAGAACGCGATTCAGGCCCCGTTGCAACCCCTCGGCCAGAACCAGAACGTTGCTGCGCGTGACGTCGAGCCAGGCGTTCCGGAACGTGTGGATGGTGTAGCTGGCATACACTCCTTGCGCCAACATCAGGGCGAGCAAGGGCGCTAAAAGCCGAGCCCGTCCCTCGCCGACCCGTTCGGCGTTGGGAACGGCGTAGTGCACGGTCAGGACCAACCCTATCCCGACGACGAGCGTCACTAATATCAGCAGTCGAACATTATCGATGATGAGCGCACGCGTCTTTTCTGTGTCGCGCGGGGTAGACAGAACAACCGCGCCTTGCAGCGCACCCGCCGCGTCTTTCAACGCGATGGCCAGAACCACCTGATTGGATGCGTGCAGGGAAATCGCACCCGATACGCGCGGGACAAGACCGTTTCCCAGCGTCGCATTGGGGGGCGACGTCAGCGCTTGGACTAAAGGCGCGACGTCTACCGATGGACGCTTTTCCTGCGCCAGGACTTGGCCGTTCGGCAGATACACAGCAAGTCCAGTCAGTTCCGGCGCAACCTTTGAGGCACTGCGCAGCAGGTCTTCAAGGCCAAAAAACTGCCCCAATGGCTTACCCAGCCGTAACCCGGTTTCCACGCTGTCGCCAATCTGGCGCGCGGCAACTTCCAGTCGATCCGCCGTAATGTCGGTGACTAGCCGGTTCAGCGCGGCCAGACTCAGGACGCCGATCAGTGCCTGCGCCAGAATGAGCATGCATAAGCAGCCTATTGTTATTGGCAAAGCGGCGCGCGCGCGCAAGAGGGCGCCCCACTTGCGTATGCCTAGCTGCACGGTCTTCACCATTGTTTTTTCTGGTAGTCAGTCGTTGGGGGTGAGTGACGGGGTGGCGATGATGGTTCCGTGGCGGGAACCTGTAAGGAACCGAGGCTCGGCCGCTGGTCACTCAGGTCATATCAACGCTTCTCAGAGCCCGCCATGAACGCCCGATTTCGCTCGCTGCTTTCGTTCTTTTTGTGCCTCCCCTCGTTGGCTTGGTCACAGACTCCACCCGCCGATCCGTCGCCACCCAAGACGGCGCTTTTTTCCACTCATCCCTCCGCCAAATCGGACGGGACTAAATGGCGTTTGGGCTATTACGAAAGCGGCGACTACGAAGACTATCCACGTATCCTGCGCGAAATCGTGGGCGGATTGGGAAAGCTGGGGTGGTTGGATTCATCGGAAATTCCCTCGGGTCTTAGTGGCAAGGAGACATGGGAATTTCTGGCGCGAAACGCTCGCAGCGAATCGCTGGAATTCGTGAGCGACGCGTATTGGAAGCCGGGAAACTTCGATGCCGCGCAGCGCCCCGCCGTCATGGAGCAAGTGAAGGCACGTCTGAGCCGCCGCGATGACATCGACCTCATCATCGCCATGGGAACGTGGGCAGGCCAGGACATGGCGGCGCTTGGCACGCCGGTGCCAACGGTGGTGGCGTCGACGAGCGACGCCGTGGGAGCCCGTATCGTCAGCAGCGCTGTCGATAGCGGCCAGGACAATCTGCATGCGCGCGTGCAGCCCGAACGCTACCAGCGGCAATTGCGGCTGTTTCATGAGACCGTGGGCTTCAAGACGCTTGGGGTCGTGTACGAAGACAGCCCGGCGGGACGGACATATGCCGCGGTTGATGCCGTGGCGCAGGTGGCCCAGGAAAAAGGCTTTTCCGTAAAGAAATGCGATACGGGATCAAGCGGCGCCGATGTCCGGGATGCGACACGCAGTGCGCTGCGCTGCTACGAAGAATTGAAGACAAAAGTCGACGCGATGTATGTGACGGTGCATCGCGGCCTGACTCCGCACGCGGTGGAGGAACTGGCGGCATCCTTACGTCATGCCAAAATTCCAAGCTTCGCCATGCTCGGCGCGCAGGAGGTTCGTGCAGGACTGTTAATGAGCCTGACCCAAGCCGACTATTCCTACGTTGGGCGTTTCCATGCCGAGACGATCGCCCGAATTTTCAACGGCGCGCGACCGCGGCAATTGACGCAGATATGGGTCGATCCCGCAAAAATCGCCCTGAACCTGGGGACGGCCCGCCAGATTGGTTTTGATCCCAGCCTGGATATGCTGCTGGCGGCCGACGAGATATACGAAACGCGTTGAGACGCGCCACGCCAAGTGGCGCCGGGCTAGAACGATAAGGTCAGCTGGCGGGTCAAGTCGCGAACCCTCGTGTCCGTTTGCGGCAAATCGCGCCACCGGCGCAGCATGCGGTCCGCGCCTGTGCTGCGCGTGTCGATGCAGTACGCGGCATAAGCAAGCCACCTTCGTTCATCTCGTTCCAATCCTTCAAGCGCTACGGCAAGCACGTCTTGCGCCAGCGCGTATACCGCATCGTGGTCAAGGGCTTCGCGCACGGCGACCGCTCGTAGCGCCCGCAGCCGCATCCATCCCCAATCCCGAACCAGGGTTTCCGCCTGCGCCAGATTCTGTAGCAGGCCAAGTTGCAAGGCGGAAGCAGCCAACGGAACACTCCGGGAAATGGCGGGACCAGCCTCTTCTTGCAAGTGCGCATCCGGAAAGACCGCGCCGGGCGCTCGACCTTCGATATAGCCGTCAACGCCCAACTTGTCGAATAGGGCTTCGATGCCGCCAGGCTGGGCCCACATATGATGCAGCTCATCAAGCGCGAGGGGGCTGCGCAGACGATACCGCCAGCGGGCGTCCAGAAAATGCGCGAATTGCGAATAGACGAAATGCGAGCCGTCGGGCCGCAGCATCTTCCGTTGGCCTGTTACGCCGTTATAAGCGACCCATTCGGGGGCTGCCAGGAAGCGTTCAAGGCTCGGGTCATCTTCCAGGTAAAGCGGAACCGCGGATTTGTAGCGCTGGTCGGACGCGGCCGGCAAAGCGCGGCTAGTGGTGTTGTTCCCGAACATCCAGCGGAAATAGGCGCCTAGATCTTCGAACGGGCGTTGCGGCAGCATTTGCAGGAAGTGGTCGCCCGCGAAACGGGAGTGGCGGAACATCCGGTCCCACATGGTCATTCGATTTTCTTTCAACCCGGTCTCGCGCCCGCCTTGCAGCGGGCTATTGGCAAATATAGCGATGGCCGCTGGCGATAATGCCAGCACGACATTCAACGCTCGGGCAGCCAAAGAAACGGGTATTGACGTGCAGGGGCTATTTTGCGCTTTCGCGTCGATTCCTGTGCGATGCAGCCAGCCGCGATGCCCGACAAGTTCGGTGTAGATCGGGCGCGGCACACAGACCAGGCGGTACCAGTCGGGGTCAAGCGAACAGGCGGGATGTTCGGAGGCATTGATCAACACGGCGTCTTCAGCGGCCAGTGCCGTCTGGACGTCTTCGATCTCTCGCCAGACGTTGGCAGCCAAGCGGTCAAGCCCGCCCAGTCCGCCTGTCACTGGGTGGAATGCGGTTTCGAGCAAATTGTAGCCATTGTCCAGCCCGCTATTGCCAAGACGTCCCAGAACCGCGTTGGGACGTTCACCGAGCTTCAGCAACTCGGCAGGCTCGCCACGTGAGCGTTTGACGCGAGCGAGCGTCTCGAAGTACCGCGTGACAGGATGGCTTGCGCCGCAATCCGCGCGCGCCACAACCATTTCCATTTCAAGCCCGAGCTTCAAGCCCACGCCAGCACTGGCGAGCGATGGCGGGGGCGCGTGCACGGCAGGGCGTGGCGCGTCGGCAAAGGTCAACGCAACGCTGGGGTGATCGATGACGTGCATAGCGGTGATCGCCTTGTAAGAGGGTCGAGCGAACTCAGTCGCCATACGCTGGCTTTGGTTCCCGTTAGCGGGCGGTCGGGACAGAGGGAACCGCGAAATGGCCCCTGTTACGAAGCAGGCAGCGCTCGACAGGAAAGAACCGGAAACTCCGCCGTCGAAAGGGTGCCTGGAGGCGGCAGGCTGGCTGTTGATGGGACAAGCTTCGAACGCAGGTCAGCATACGGTTTTCTCAACTGATTTCAACGAAACAAGGAGGAATCATGAATATCAGTGACATCAAGGCCTCATATCACCACGCCAGAATTTGCGGAAACAAGCATGGGGTTGATGTTGCTAAGAACATTGCCCGTCGGACAGTTCACCTGCGGCCCCCAAGCGTGCATCGATCGCAGAACAGGCGGCAGAAATTATGAAAAATCGCGGCCAGCTCAACACCGTCATCAAACAAGTCCGTGCCGACATGGCGCGTGGCGTCTAAGTTGATTTTCTATCAGGAGTGATCCTTCATGGATGTTCATACCCTTATCTCTCTTTTTGGCGAACGTTCCGGAGTTCCGCTGGCGCTAAGCGACGCGGGCACGTTGGCGTTGCAGTTTGCGGATGGCGTCGTGCTTAACCTTGAAAACGCGGAGCAGGACGGCGCTTTGCACTTGTACGTGGTCGTGGGTGAAGACCCGCATGAAGACGACGCGCGGTTACTGGCCTATAGCGCGATGCTGCAGGCCAACGTGTTTTGCCATGAGACGGCTGGCGGGACGTTGGGTCTGGATGATTCGACCGGTGACCTCATGCTGACACGGCGTATCGACTTGGCAGTCGCTGATGTGGAATATCTTTCTGAAGCCATCGAGATGTTGGTCGCGGCGGCTGGCCAATGGAAGACACGCCTTTCGGCCCCGATGGAAGCCGAAGACAGCGTGCCGATGCGCGCGATCGAACCGTCCGAGCAGTCTCAGTTCAGCTTGCGCGCCTAACTTCCAGGAAAAATCCGCCTTCTCAGAATCTTCAATCAAAACGAGGAGCCCGTTTGGATAGCGGCCGTAATCCGGGCGGGCTTTTTTTCTTGGCGTTGCAGGCTGCCGCGCAACATCTGGTGAGTGCTGCCTCACGCGATCAAACCGAGTCGTCCCGCAGCGTGCCGCCTGGGGCGGCGCGCTGCGGGAACCTGCGGACTAGCCGGACTTCTGGATGATCCCTTTCATGGAATCGGCCAACTGTTTAGCCATGGTGCTCTGAATCTCCGTCATCATGGTCCACTGTTGGACCTGTTGCTGCACCTGCAACAGCTGGGTTGGGTTGAGGTTCCCATCTCCCGTCGCACCCAACCCCGCCAAGGTCGTCTTGAGTTTGTCTTCCTGCGCTTTCATGCCTGTAAAGATGGTCTCGTTGATATAGTTAAAGCTCAACGAGCTACTGCCGTTCATGTCTAGTGTTGCCATTGTCATTCCTTGGATGTGTCTGAAAAACCTGCCGATCAGTGCAAAATTTTGGTCGCAGGCGGGTTGTCGGCGCCCGCCGCGGGGTAACGGGCGAGTACCGAAATGGCGCTGGCGGCCGCTTCCGCAGCAGCCTGGCACAGAAGAAGATCCGCGCGCGAAAGCCCGGTTGTCGCCAAGTGGCGATACACGAGCTCCAGGTCGGCCAGCTCTTGGATCAAAGCCGTTTTCAGGGTGACGCCTTGAGGTCCATTCAAACGCTCCTCAAGTTCGTTGGGGGATATCGGGTTTGTGGGCATGATGGCTTCCGGTACGGGGATTTGTTGCGTTAACGGCTGACCACCGCGTAGGTTGGTCCGTCGAAGGTCACCTTCCCGTTCTCGACCGAGACCAGGCGGTACTTCCGATACACGCCACCTGGAACCAGCTTTGTTCCGTCTTCTACGACAATGAACGGCTGCGCGCCGCCCATGACGCTACGGATCGTGAAGGGAACGGTTGTCGCGATCGCGCGGCGTGCGGGTTGTGCCGGGGCGGCGGGTAGCAATGTGGCCACCCGGAAATTCCCGGCGTTGAAGGTATCGATGACGAGTTGAAGCCGGCCGATTTCCTTGGGATCCTCAGGAGCGGAGATTTCCAGCTTTTCGCCGTTCCATTTCATCTGCACGTCTTCCAAGCCAGCCTGTTTCGCTGCATCCGCGAATTTCTGGCTGACGTCGTCGACCAATTCCACGTCCTGCATGTTCAACTTCAGGCCGGGCAGCGCGGTTCGAACGGCGTCGCTGGCTTGTGCTCGTTGCGCAGCGTCCGCGGAGATGCCTCGTATGTTCAGCACACCGTCGCCCAGGTAGCTGGCGTCGTAGCGCACCGGATACGCCTTGAGCACATTCAGCGCGGCAGCGACCAGTTCGGCTTCGTTGTTGACGCGCAGGGCAGGCATCGGCCAGACGGCGGACAGGGCGGTCGCCAGCTGCTCCTGTTCGGCGGCGGTGCGCAGCCAGCCGCTTATCACGATGGTTTGATCTGGACGTCGACCCACCGTCAACCTTGACGTCAGCCCCTGCTTTTCAAGAATCTCCATGATCGTAGGCAACGACTTTTCGATGGACGCGCGCATCGGGTCGGCGCCGGCAGGCACGCGCGGCGGAGGCTGAAGCAAGAAAATAACGCCGGCGACCGAAAGCAACAGCATCGCCACCGTGCCGCCGTACACGTATAGGGCTTCGCGGCTTTTGCGCTGAACTGGCGCAGCGGACGAGGCGACCAGCCCCGCGGCCGTTGATGTCGCGAGCCCAGAAGCCGCGAGGCCGTCGCGCTCGGTTTCCAGGTCCGGTCCCGCCGACGCCTCGCCCGGGGGAGATGTCTCCAGAAGAAGGTCGGCGTCAAGCGGGGACGCGGGTGTCGGCGTAGGCGCATCGATCCAGGGCGCATCGGTGTCGGCTAACGTCAGCCAAATCGAACCCAATTGAACCGGTTGATTCGGCTGCCGGGGCGTACCGGGCGACTCGCCGTCTTCAGGTACCAGCATCCAGGTGTCCGCACCGATATGCACGCGAGCCACCCGGGGGGGGATGCCCGGGTCGGCAAGCACGATGTCGCAGTCGGCGTCAGCGCCGATCAGCGTCCCCTGGGTCACGAGGGCGCTGGCATGGCGGTGCATGCCTGAAAGAACGCGGAGTTCCAATGCGGGAGCGCTCATAAGTCAACTCGCGCCAGCGGCTGGACATTGATTTCTTGCGTCAACTCTTGATAGCTAAGAACAGGAAGCTCGTAGAGATCCTGTTCGATCATCTTGCGCAGATAGCGTCTGATGTCCATCGATGTCAGCAGGACGGGCTTTTGCGCGGAGCTGCTCAAGTCGCCAACGGCATTTTTGATGTTGTCGAGGAGCGACTTGTTTGCTGCAGGATCCAACGCTAGATAACTACCCGCCGAGGTCTGGCGGATCGCGCCGCGCAGTGTTTCTTCGACGTTGGGTGCCAGCAAGTACGCCGGCAGGATGTTCTGGCCCGAGGAATGCTTGTAGCTGATGTGCCGTTTAAGCGCGATGCGCACATACTCCGTCAGCAGAACCGAGTCCTTTTCCTTCTGCCCCCATTCGATCAGCGCTTCCAGAACACCGCGCAGGTTGCGCACGGAAATGTCCTCGGACACCAGGCGCTGCAAGATTTCGGCGACCTTCTGTACCGGCATGATGCGGCTGGCTTCTTTGACAAGCTCCGGAAAGCGGTCTTCCATGGCGGTCAACAGGAATCGTGTCTCTTGAATGCCGATAAAATCGGAAGAGTATTTCTTGAGTACAAAAGCCAGGTGCCAAGCCAGGATTTGACTGCTGTCCAGGGTTGGAACCCCTGCTGCGTGCAATGTTTCGCCCAGTTCTTCCTTCACCCATAGCGTGGGCAGGTCCGGCAAGAACTTCTTCTCCACCTCGAAGGCTACCTGCAGCGCTTGAAGATGAGACTCCGTGTCGCGGGCCAACAAGAAGCCGGGCCGCAAACGCCCTTGCGCGACCGGAACCTCGGACAGCAGGATCGTGTAGCTGTCCTGTTCCAGGGCTTCGTTGAACCGAAGCTGGATGCCGGGAAACGGCACGCCCAGATCGAAATAGAGCGCCCGGCGGATCTTCATCAATTCCGCATTGAGCGTGGTGGCGTCGAACGCCCGTTGCAGATCGGCGGCGACATCCAGCATCAGCGGCACGGAGGGTGCAAATTCCGCGCTGCCATCTGTCTTGGGCTTTTCGGGTTTCCGACCATCCGCGGTCAGCGCCGAGATCTCCGTGATTTCACCGGTTTTCTCGTTGACGACCTTACGTGTCGATCGCAACAATACGAAGCCGACCGTGCCTACCGAAATGGCCAGGACCGCGAAGATCAGCGTCGGCATGCCGGGGATAAGACCCATTCCCATGGCGATCACGCCCGCGATGATCAGCGCGCGGGGTTGAGCCAACACTTGCGAGCCGATGTCCTTGCCGACGTTGGACGGCCCATCCCCCGTTTGCACGCGCGTAACGATTATGCCGGCGCAGATCGCAATGAACAGGGCGGGAATCTGTGCGATCAGGCCATCGCCGATAGTCAGGATGGAATACACCTGCACGGCATTGCCCGCCGTCATGCCGCGCTGCAGCGTGCCGATCAGGATGCCGCCCAGCAAATTCACGGCAACGATAATCAAACCGGCAATGGCGTCGCCTTTGACGAACTTCATCGCGCCGTCCATGGCGCCGTATAACTGGCTTTCTTTTTCTACCACTGAGCGGCGCTGGCGCGCCTGGTCCATGTCAATGGTGCCGGCGCGCAAGTCGGCATCGATGGACATTTGTTTGCCGGGCATGGCATCCAATGAGAAGCGGGCCGCCACTTCCGCGACGCGCTCCGCCCCTTTTGTGATCACCACGAACTGCACGATCGTGAGAATCAGGAATACCACCAGGCCGACGATGAGGTTGCCGCCCACCACGAAGTTGCCGAACGTTTCGATAATATGACCGGCGTCTCCCTGCAACAGGATGAGACGGGTCGTGGCGATGGAAATGCCGAGTCGGAACAGCGTGGTGACCAGCAGGACTGACGGAAACGATGAGAACGCCAACGGCGAGGGCAGATACATGGCCACCATCAGCAGTACGGCGGACAAAGTCATGTTGATGCCGATCAGGGCGTCGACAATCAGCGTCGGCAGTGGCAGGATCATCATGAAGATGATGGCCACGATGATCACGGCAAGAACGATGTCGTTGCGGCTTGTGAGTACCGCAATACCGCGGTTGAGGAACTTATACACCTGAGGCTCCCGGAACCGCATCCAGCGGGGCGGCCCGGCTGTCGGCCTTTCGCAGTCCGACATAAGCGCGCATTGCGGCGGCCGCCTCATCGTGGCGGTCGAGTTTCTGCAAGCATTCCGCGCGAACCAGATGAAAGACGGCGGTCGCTTGGCCGCTCATCGCCATGGCGTCAAGCGTCGATAAGGCCAGCTTGGGCTTGCCGCTACGAAGCTGGGAAAGCGCCAGCGTGCAACGGGCGCGGCCGTCCGTCATCGACATGGCCTGCATAGCGTCCAGCAAGGCGGCAGCTTTCTCAGGACGGTTGTTCTCCAGATATACGAACGCCAGCACAAGCATCATTTCACGCGTTTCGGGATTGAGCTTCGGCGAGGATTTCATCCTTGATATAACGCGCTTCGGTACATGGTCACCAGGTCCCGCAGCCCGGCCTCTTCGCGCAATGTCCGGGCAGCGCGTTGGAGTACGGTGGCATCCCTTGGGTTGGATTGCTTGGCCGTGTCCAGGAACGCGCAGGCGCGGTTCAATTCGGACGCGAATCTGGCCGGTGTCAGCATGTCGTTGTTCGACAGTACAGGGCGAAGCTGCGCCGTGACATAGTTGCTGAGGTTCGGGGTGGACAGCAGCGTTTCCAGATGATTTTTTACGGACTCTTCGGCAGGCGCTATCTCCCGCCGTTCCGGTAGCGACTGCTTTACGTTTTGCCGGCTCTGATAGCTGATGCCGCTCAGTCCCATGTCCAGGCTGAGCGAATTATTGAAGGAAAGGTCAGGCATGGGAAATTCCTAAAATGATCAGGGTTCGCAAGGAGAAAGGGATCAAAGGCTTTGAAGCCAATGCCGCAGGTCCGCGCAAGCGCGTTCTCCTCGCAAAGCGGAAAACTCCGCAGCGGGAATGCGGCTGAGCGCAAGCAACCAGTAGCGATGATTCATCTCGCGTAATGCCAGCTGGAAAGCGTCTTCGCGCAGGTGCGCGAGGTGGGCGCGCTTGCTGGCATCCAGATAGGCCATCAGGTCGTCGACGCCAAGGGGATGAGCGATGTACAGCAGGATGGCGTCTGGCTGGCACTGCATACCGAGGTATTGGCCATGACCCAGTTCAATGGCGCATTCGCTGTTTCGGTCCAGGACGACATCCGGCAGGCCGAGGTGGCGCGTGAACTCGTTCAGCAGCAGCTCCGTGTTCATGCCTCATCCTCTTGTGCAATAACGATGTCCAGCGCGGCCTGGTTGGCGTTCAGGACGGCATTGCGCGTTTCAGTGTTCGGGTAAACAGGAAGAGGCAGGCCCCGGAATATATTTCGCACGTCGTTGAGAAACGCGATCTTTGGGCTTAGAACGGTGATGGCCCGTTTGTCGGCCAGATTCTCGATGCTTCGCGCGTCTACCCATTGGCTGGCGCTGATCGACACCAAATCGTGCATCAGCTCGCTCTTCTTGAATGGCGGGCAACCGGCCTCGACCATTTTCCGCACGGTCGCGTTGCAACTTTCCAGGACCGTCGCGGCGACCTCCAACTGGTACAAGTCCGAAACCAGCGCCGTTAGACGCTCGGGATGCGTGGAGGGGTGCGTGGCGGCAAGATCGACGCCCAGCGCCTGAATGAGGTGACCGACTGCGCGTTCCAGGTCGTCTCCGCCAAAGCGCTCCATGGCCAGGGAGAGGGTCTTTGACAGCGTGGATTCTCCAAGGACGACATCCCGGTAGGTATCCACAAACCCCTGTACTGCCTGACCCGTCTGGGCAAATGCGCCCGCCGCCGGCAGGGCATTCAGCCCGGCCCGGATTTGCGGCCCGGACTCCAACTCCATATCGGCGATCGCATTACGCAGCCCATCCAGGACGTCCGATGACGCGCGTTCTTTCTCGGCCTGATTCAGCGCGAACTGAAGCGAGAGGTACTGCTGCGTCACGTCCTTGAAGCTCTGGCTGACGAGCTTTCGCGGCCCCTCCCGACCGCCAAGCAGATTGCGCGTCAACTCGACCAGGCGCGTCTGGATGTCAGGTTCATGGTAGTGATGCCGCGCGTCGATGATTTCGGCGTTTTGCATGATCCGCAGCGGCTTGTCAGCCCCGAATTTCCGCTCGCTATGGCGCTTCTCTTCCACCTTGTGCGCCATATGCAGGCTGAGTTCTTCCGCCGCGTCGGCCAGGCTGAATGCGCCGTCCATATCGGGCGCCGCGGCGGTGCCTAGCGCGCTCGGCCCAGTCTGGGGCTGGGGCATCCGGTACTGCGCAAGTGCCGATTGACCGGCGCCGAAGGGGTGTCGTGGCGTGGTAGGAGTGTTGTCGAGCTTCATGATCCTGAATCAGTCCTGAGGGCGAAGCGTGCACGATGCGACCGCGGCCAGAGCGGCCACGTAAGCCGTAGTAACGGGGGCCCTGCCGAAAGTTCCATCGCACCCCTGGAACCGGGTTGGCCTCGCCCGTTACCCACGCGTCATGAACAAGACGAATCGAAGGGTAGGAGTTAGCGATGAACTTAGGCATTGAACAGTTCCGGGCGGTTGGCGCAAGCGGGCTGAGCCTGGACCGAACCGTACTGATCGGCAAGGACGGGCAACTACAGCGGGGCTGTTCCCTGCTTGCTCAGCGCGTCATGGGCTGGGGCAACAAGCTGCTGAACTGCTTTGAGAAAGCCGGCCGGGTGCCGCCAGTTCCCGATCATGTCGCGGAGAAGTTGCGTGCGGCATTGACAACTGCTATGGGTGAGCGGCACGCGGACATGGCGCTATCGACGGCGAAAATCCACCAGGGAAAACCGCTTACGTCCCGTCAGGTGACGCACGTCCTGGATCTGGCGGATCAATATCGCCTGAATACCGTGCGCAAGAACGAAAGCGCATTGACGCTGCATCTGGCTGCCGAGGTGGATGGCACGGTGAAAGCCGCGTTGGCGGATGAGGTTCGCGGTCATCCGGACTACGGACGAGTCGAATTGAGCAATGACACGTTGGTGTCTCTGCGCGAGAAGGCATCGCAAAGGGCAACCGAAACACTGCGTCAGCGCGCGCATCTACAGTTTCCAGGCTTGACCGGCTATTTGCAGAAAAACGTCATCGGGACAAG
This sequence comes from Achromobacter marplatensis, assembly GCF_049060505.1. Lineage (GTDB taxonomy): Bacteria > Pseudomonadota > Gammaproteobacteria > Burkholderiales > Burkholderiaceae_B > Achromobacter > Achromobacter marplatensis_A. The sequence continues at coordinate 179,600 of NZ_JBMGRB010000006.1, read as the reverse complement.
TCAGGGGACGCCTTCCGCGAGTGACTCTCCAGACAAGGCCGTAACCCCCGGTCAGGCGATCACCGTTCCGTGGACGGAACTGCGGCGTAAGGCCCTTTCCCCAGCCGAAATCAAGGCGATAGGTTGCGATAAAGCGCTGACGCAGGAACGTGTTGCAGGTCTTTTCCGTCTTTTGGAATCTGGCTCCGAGCTATTGGCCAAGACGGCTTGGAATCAGGATGGCCTGAAGCAACTGCACACGGCGTTGCATGGCCATCGTCGTGAGCTTGAATCCTTGATCAATTCCATCTCGCAAGCGGCTATCGACGCAGGCGAGGACTCTAGCCCAGGCACGTTGACGGCCGCCACGGTGATGGATCTAGACACGCAAAAGCGTCTGGTCGAAGCAAAGATAGACACGGTGGAAATGATGGCAAGGAACGATCCGCTATCCAGGCACGCGCGATTGGCCAGCAACAAACAATGGGTGGCGGTCGGGCTGCGCGTCGTGGAGACCGCGCATCGGACCTTAGCCGAAGAAGTGCGCGGCGCAAGAGCGGAAAAAGAGGCAGGGATGGCGAAAAACCCGGCCAAGACAGATCAGCTGATCAAAGAGGGGTTGGCGACCCAAAGCGAGCTCGAAGCGCTGAAAAAGTCGTGGCTAGGCCGCTTGACGAACCTTGAGACCCGGGCGCGGAATATGGACTTGTTCACGGATCAAGTCAGGGCGCCCAGCGGGAAAGCCGACACTACCCACCCGATCGTGGCGGACAAGGCAAAAATCCTGGGTGACCTACGCAAGGAACTTCTTGCCGTTGGACTGAAAGAGGAGTTGGTTGAGAATTGCCTGTCAAAGAAGGTGCTTTCCGCAGTGCATAACGAGTTGCAGGCAGCGCTGGGGAATTGGACGCCGGAAAGCAAAAGCATGGTCTTCACGCGCGACGGCGTTTCTCGCCAGTACGTGAGTACCACCACTCCCGCCAGCGCGATCGATAAGCGCTTCGCGGCCAAGTATGCCGATGGGATGGTGGGCGCTGGCACGACGGACGGCCAAGGCGGCGTGCGCAATTTGAAGATCAGTGAGCTGGTGGACGGACAAGGCCAACGCGTGGCCCATATCGTGGGCCATGGCGTGCTGGATATGTGGGATATCACAGACCAGGCGGCGCGTCGAGACGCCAATGCCGCGGGCGCCCGCCAGGTGCTGGATGCCGCCGTGACCGGAAACGCCGGCTTAATGGCCCGACTGCGGCAAGCTGCCCAGACGACGGAAGGAGGGGATGAGCTAGCACCGCCGCCGCGCCTTACGCACGTCAGTGTGGGGCTGATCTCGCCAGATAGCATCCGCAGTTTGCCTCTGCTGCGTCGCCTCAATCCCAAGTTTGACGAGCTGACATTCACGCGTAATCAGTTCGCTGCGTTCGACGATGCCGCCAAAGCTGGCCAAGTGGGTATCGTGGATCCCGAACAGCCTGGGCAGGAGTTGAAAGTCCGGCTGGACATCAACGCCATCACGTTCTCTTTTGGCATTAATAAGATCGCCACTTCGCCGTTGTTGGGCCAGATCAGTGGGGTTTGGCGCAACGTGAATGAACACAATACCCGCAACATGATCAAGCTGATCGGCGATCTCGGCCCGGCAGGCAGTCGCGGCGCCGACTTGCGAGGCACGGCTCCGGGAGGCTTCATCGGACAGGTGATCGAAGCCGTTTCCGCGAAGCTGTCGACGCCAGACGGCACGCTGGATCTACCGCGCCAAGAGGCCCTGCGCGACATGGTCGGCCGGTTGCACCTGCAGACAGAGGTGGTGCGCAACATGTTCTTGGAACGTGAATTCGAGCGGGCCGATGGCGATTCCGCAAAGATGGGGCGGGAGATCGTCTTCTTGCAGACCTTGGCCGATCGGGCATTGCAGCAAGCGGGCGTCGACACGATGGCCGCCACCGTTTCGAAAGGGTGTAAGTCCGACAAGGACAGAGGCGGCGTCCTGGACGTAGAGGTGAAAACGAAAATGGTCTTGCAGGACTTGGGCAGCGACCTTCGCTATGACCGGCCAATGGATGACCAGGACCGCAGCATCTACAACCAGATGTCGGCTCAGTCCGGCCAATTGGAGAACCAGACACGTAACGCGGGCCTGCCGGGAAGTAAAGAGACTCCCCATATGAAGGACAGGATTGGCGACTTGCAGGTAATGCAGTACCTGGCCGGCTTGGGCGCCTTCGCTTCCGCTTGAATGGCTTGCAATAAGGAGCAAAAACAATGATGAGCGACTACGAGAAACTGATCGCGAAGTTGGGTAAAGCGTTGAATATGCCGGACATGGCCCCGGACGAAGACGGCTACCTCATGTTGAAGGTCGACGATCAATTCGTGCACATGCAGCTGGATGCGGAGGCGGACGAGATCATTCTGTACGCCATCCTGCAGGAAGTCGAGCCCGATCGGCAGTTGGAAATCTACGCGCGTTTGCTGACGGCGAACACCTTCTGGAAGGAGACCGGCGGCGCCACGCTTTCCATCGATGAGGCTTCTGGGAGAGTCTTGCTTGGCCGGGTGCTGCCGCTAAGGTCGCTTGATGAGGTGGAGTTTGATGTCGCGTTGGGCCGATTTACCGACACCGTGACCCATTGGGAAGGTTGGCTGGAAGCGGCTAACGCGGGCGGGGAGATTTATGCACACGAGCGGTTGGCCGGAATGGGGATTCGGCCCGCTGCGCTCGGCACGGCTTGAACGGAAGCGCCCGCTTTCGTGCCTGAAAGCAACGGCAACCACGAGAGTGGGCGCTTGTCCGGGAACCACATCGCTGCGGCAGTCACCAAGAAATATCGATTCAACTTTGTATTCGTCTTCCACTTTACGAAGGAACCCGCCATGTCCGTTTCTGCCATGCCCATTCCTGCATCGACCGCCAGCTCCGCCCTGAGCGCCATGCTGAGCTCGGGTGACATCCTTGGAGCGCTGATGCTTGTTCAGACGGAGCGAACCAAATTGCTGGACAAGCAACTCGCTGATCGAATCCAAGACGTAAGGGCGAAAAATGAAGCGACCGCTGCGCTGAACACAGCGATGGCGAAGGTGAATATTGTGCTGAACGCGTTTCCGAAAAATTCAGAGGCGGATGCCACCATTGAGGATTGGGACGCCAACAAAGTGAACACGCTGGAGAAGCCGTTGAACGATGCGCTGAAGGCGGTCGGGCTTCTTAATTTTGGATCCGGGCCGGAGCTTGGCGGACGGACCGGCGATGGCAGCATAGCAGTCGGAAAGTCCGTCTTCGCAGGCGGTCGAACTCAGCATGACGTGAAGCAGCTGCAAAACGAAATCCAAGGAAAGTTGGACAACATGAACAGCACGTCGCAGATGGACATGATGGGTCTGCAGTCATTGAGCAATAAGCGCAACGAGGCGTTTGAACTGATGACCAACTTCATGAAAAAGGTCCAGGACGGCATCTCTGCCATCTTGTCGAATTTGCGTTGATCGGCGGCTGATTATTACGAGTGGGCGGAGCACGATGAGAAAAAGCACCGAAGAGATCCTGGCCGAGTCGCGTGCGCTGATCGAGAGCATCGAGCAGACCACGCGGGAACATACTCGGATTCTGCATTCGATGGGGTTGCCCTCGAACATGAGCCTTGCGGATCTTCACTTGAAAATGTCTCCGGAGCTCGAACAAGAAGTCGCTGAGAAACTGAAGCAAGACCTTGCCGATGTCAAAAACGAAGTGGAGCAGGAAAAGCTGAGGCTCGACTACGCCAGCCTGGCGGGCGCTCCGGTGGCGCGCACCGGGCTGGGGCGCCGGCGGATGATCTGATCCAAACCTTGAAAACCGAAATCGCTTTTCGCGGGACAACCAATGCAGACACACTCAACGCAGGATGGCGAGCAAGTCTGGGACGCTCTATCCCAGGAAGTCAGGACATTTGGCGACTACCTGAAACGGGGCGGTACCCCGGGAGAATTGCGCGGTATCAGCGACCAGGAGAATGAGGCGGTCTATGCGCTTGGCCGTCAGTTCTACGGTCAGCGCCAATACGAACAGGCCTTCAAGATCTTCTCCGTTCTGGTCATGCAAAACAGCATGGAGCCCCGCTATCTGATGGGCCTGGGCGCCGCTGGGCAGATGATAGGCAGATACAGGGATGCCTTGACCCAGTACATGACGGCGGCGGTATTCCTGGTGGATGACCCACAGCCAATCTTCCATAGCGCTCAGTGCCTGGCTGCGATGGGGCACACATCAGAAGCATTGGAAACGCTTGAGCTCGCGATATCGCTTTGCTCGGTTGAAAAGCATGGCGAAGTGGCGGAGCAAGCCCGGCAACTCATGGCTCGTTTACAGACCTACCCGAAGTGAGGACCTAACCATGCAAGTATCTTCAAGCTATACCGTTCAGGACCTGCCCGGGACGCTGGCGTCTGCGGATGGCGTGCAGCAGGCAGGCACTGTACAGATCGATCCGAAATTACTTTCCGACGCCGTGTCGGCAGTGCCCGGAACTCTCGTGGCGGACGCTTCCGGGCTTCCTCGGCCCGACGACGGGAATGTGACGGCAGCCGATGTGCGCAACACGCTTCTCGCCGTGAGCTCGCTGAGCGTGGAGGAGAGCGCCGCCGACGCTACCGCGGTCGCCAAGTTGATGTTTCAGATGCAGCAGGAGATGAAAACAGCTGAGCGACGAAAAGGGTTTGCCGCCGCCAGCAACGCGAACGACGCATTGATGAGCATGGCGGACAAGATGGAACAGGCTGCAAGCGATCGTTATGCCGGCTCGGTGGCCGCGGCTGGTTTGGCGATCGCCGGCGGCGGATTGCAAATGGGCGCGGGCGTTATGGGCGGGATATACGGCGCCAAGGGAGCCAAAAACACGGCGGCGAGCGCAGAGAATGCAATCAAGGCTGGCGATTTTAAGGTGGAAACCAGTGCCCATGCGAAGTGGTCGGGCGTCGCAAAGATAGAAGACAGTCTGGCACAAAAGCATGGTTCGTATAGCCAGTCGGCCCTCGCTATCGGCCAGGGCGGTTCGGCGTCGCTGTCTGGCTCCGGCCAGATGGCCAACGCGCAACACGAATACAACGCGGGCCTGGAGGACGCCGAGAAACAGCGGCTGCAAGCTTACCAAACCGTTAACGACGCAGCCGTGGAAACAAGTCGGAAAAATAATGAGCACATAGATCAGACGACGCAACAGATCTGTGACCTTCTTGCTGAAAAGGAGCGATCGCACACTGAAAGCGTTCGCGCCATGGCACGAAATGTCTGAACCGACTGACTGAAGTTCCTCTAGGAATCCATGCCATGCCGAATGTGAACACAGTAACGGGCGCCCCGGTCGTAAATACTGTTTGGGGCGACGGAGAGGGCGGCAAGCCCATTAATGGCACGACAAGCGCATCAACAACGACGCCCTTGACCGATGGACAGGTGGCCGAGATGGTCGCCATGAACAAGATGGCGGGAATCGCGCCAACCCGGGCGAATGGCGTCTTGAATGCGGACGGTTCTCCGGTGTTGGCCGAAGGAAGTGAATTCTCGGCTGAAGATATGACCGATTTTATTCGGGTCTGGACTACCAAGACCCAAGACCAGCAACTGAACACCAACAAGCAGAAAGTTCAGGGAGACCAGCTAAAGAAGCAGGACAACAACGAAGCGCAGATGGAGAAACTGCAAGAGTGGGCGGATAAGTGCGCCGAAGCAAAAAATCAGAGCACCGTCAGCAAAATATTCGGCTGGATCGCGAAGGTATTTGCCGTTATCGCCTCAGCGGTCTTCATGGTCGTTGCGGCCGGCCTGACAGGGTTGACTGGAGGTCTAGGCGCGCCTGTGATGGCTCTGGCAACGATGGCAATGATTGGTTCGACTATGGCCCTGGCGGACCAGATATCGAAGGAATTCGGCGGCCCGGAAATCAGCCTGAGCAATATGCTCACGACGCTGGTCGGAAAGACGCTTGAGGCTTGCGGCGTAGATCCGGAAACCGCTACGCGCATTGGCAAAGTCGTGGCCGGCGCCGTCGCGATCTTGTTGCCTGCGGCATTGGTGGTGGAACCGTCAATTCTCGGTGATATGGCGACCGGAATCGCGGAATTGTCAGGTGCCGACGCCAATACCGTGGCGCTGACGGGAATGATCGTCGGCATGGTGGCTGCGTTGACCGTGGGCATCGTCTCCGGTGTGATGAGCGGCGGTTCTACAGCCGTCAATACCGCTACCAAAATAACGCTCACGATCGTTAATGTGAGCAACGCGGTGGTGCAAGGGTCCATGGGCATCGGTAAAGGAGTCAACGATTTGAAGGTCGCTGGAACCCAGGAAGACGCGGAGCTGGCAAAGGCCGCGAATGAAAAGCTCATTGCGTTCTCCATTCAGTTGCAGGCCGCCATGGACGAGGGTTTGGAGCAAATGAAGAAAATTCTAAAGAGCATTGATGACGCGATGGTGCTCGTGTCGCAGGTCATTAACGGTCAAGCAGACAGTAAATCTCAGATTGCAGCCAATATCAGCTCGCGCGTCACCATTTGACCGCGCGTACCATCTGTCGGGAGATAAAGACATGCCTCAAGCAAACAGTGCCCGCCGTACCAGCCAGGACGAAGTCCTTTACGCCGCCTTGGCTGCCTTGCCCTCGTCGCAACGGTTCTCCAGTGCGCAATTGGAAGTGATCTATGGCCTGGCGTATGCCCATGTGGTGCAGAAGAAGTATGAACAGGCGTTGCCGGTATTTGCCTTTCTGGCCCAGTACGGACCCACGCGCAAGCACTATTGGGCGGGTATGGCGCTCTGTCTGAACATGGCCGGCCGACACGAAGAGGCCGCATCCATTTACACATTGAACTCAATGCTCTTTCCCGATTCTCCCGATTCCACGCTCCATGTCGCGGAGTGTCAGATCGCTGCCGGAATGTGCGATCAGGCGCAGATCACGTTGAATCAAGTGCTCCAGGAATCGCAGGCGTCTCCGGACCATGCGGAGATCGGGCGGCGCGCGCAAGCGCTGATGAAGCTTGCTGCCGCGCCCATGGCGGCATGAGCCGATGCAGCAACTATTCGGCGCACAAGCGCGGGATCGCACGCAAGGCGTGACGCTGTCGGCGTCGCACGCGCACTTGTTGACGGAGATCGGATTCCTCGCGGCCGCGTCGGGAGACGTGGCGCGCGCGGAGCCGATTTTTGGCGCGTTGTTGGCTTTTCGCCCGATGCGCGCCTATCCCCGCGTCGGGATGTGCGTGGCGTGGATGAATGCAGGGCGCCCTGTTGCCGCAGTGGGCGTACTCGAATCGGCGCCGCGCGATATGCCGCCGGAAGAGCGCGGGCTGGTGGACTGCTGGCGCGCGGTGGCCTTGCAGCAGGCGGGGTATTCGGCAGAGAGCGTCAGGCTCTTGCGCCATGTTCTGGAATCGAACACGGAAGCGTCCGTGCTGGCAAGCAGCCTGCTTGGCCAGGCCATTAAAACGTAGGAGTTGGCATGGATGTTGGAATGGTTGTCGCGGCCAATGCGGCCGCTGCTGTTTCCCCGGCGGCGGGCGCGTTGGCGCCGAACTCATCGTTAGCAACGCAGCAGTTTGCCGCGCTGATGAGCGCACCGACCGCCGTTGTGGAACCCGCCGTGGGCATCGAAGCCACCAGCTCGTTCCTGAATGCCACGCTCGCGGCTGCGCAACCCGTCTCCACGATGGGCAATCAGATCCTGGGCGGGCTACGCGGCACGGTGACCGAGTTCTCCGATAAATGGTCGGGTATTTCCGCCCGGCTGGATGCCATGGTCGCCCAACCCTCCTCGGCCGACATGTTGCGATTGCAGGCCGATTTGCTCAAGGTATCGGTGCAGTATGAAGTCGTGGGCAAGGCGGTAGCCAAGAGTACGCAGAATCTCGACGCCCTGGTCAGGATGAACTGATGATTCCCTTGGGCTCGATATCGCCGTCACGACACGCTGGGTTGTGGCGCCGGCTGCGCGCCGGCATCGCCCTGGTATCGCTGGCGTTGCTTGCCGCCTGTGGATCGCGCGTCGACTTGCTGGCCGCCGTGCCGGAATCCGAAGCGAATGAAGTGTTATCGGTATTGCTCGATGCGGGGATCAACGCGCAAAAGGCCGTGGGCAAGGCAGGTGTATCCGTCAGCGTAGATTCGGACCAGGTAGAGCGGGCCTTGACGGTGCTGCGCGCTAAAGGTCTGCCGCGTGAACGATTTGATGGGATGGGACAGATCTTTCGAAAAGAAGGCCTGGTCTCTTCGCCATTGGAAGAGCGTGCCCGCTACATCTACGCCTTATCGCAAGAACTGGCGAACACGTTGTCCCAGATGGATGGCGTCATCACCGCGCGCGTGCATGTCGTGCTACCCGAGCGGGGAGGCGTAGGAGAGGTGGCAACGCCTTCCACGGCGGCCGTCTTCATCAAGAACCAGCCTGGCTACTCGCTGGATGCGCTCTTGCCACAGATCCGCCGTTTGGTGATCCACGCCATTCCCGGCCTGACCGACGATAGGGTGTCGGTGACATTGGTCAATGCCCAGCCGGGCGCACCCCGAGGCGGGGAAGCCGCGCAGGCGCCTAGCCGTATTCTTGGGATCGCGGTGGAGCCTGGGTCGGCCGGCCGTTTAAGCGCGTTGCTGGCGTTCGCCATGTTGATGGTGCTGGTGATGGCGATCCTGGGAGCTTGGCTGGGGTGGCGACGGTTGCCCAAGACGCTGCGCGATAAGACCGCCGGGGCGCTGCGCGGCAAGCGTGGCGAACCGTCCTCCGGCGACGGCGCGACATGACCGCGCCTCTTCAGCTCTTTGGCCGTCGACTGATGGAGTTTAATCAATTGCCGAGCCAGACCCTGCATCCTTCGCGTCGGGAGGCCTTTGCACGGTCCGCCAACCTGGCCGTATTGGAAGCCAACCCCAAGGCGCGCGCCGCACTGCATCGGCATTGGTCCAGACAGATTTTGCAAGGTCTGGGCGTGGCATCGGAGCCGGTTTTCGATACAGGTCGCCGCGAGCTGGTGGTGGCGCTTTTGCCCCCGGACGCGTTGGAGAACCTGGCGCGGCAAACGGGGGCCGTCCTGTGCGGACCACGGCTGCGCCGCACTATTGTCGGTGCGGAGGTTCGGACGCTACGTGCGGCGCTTGGCGATGACATCGTCGCGTTCGTCCGCCAGGCAGAGTCCTTGCATCCCGGGTTGGAAGGCACGCGGAATTGGACGTTGGAGGAGGCGTTGAGTGCCGTGGAAGAACTGGGCCAACGCACGTTGCTGGCTGCCGTGACGGACGCCGGGCCCGCGGTGGCGCGCCGGTTTGAACTGAAGCTGCCAACGGTTGCAGCGGGCTCGGCGCCGTTGGCGGCTGGCGCCGCGTTGGAGCTTGAGTGCCGGATTATCGAAAAAATGGATCCCACATGGCTTTCCTCATTTCCCAAGGACCGCTGACACCGCTCGGGCTGCCCGGGCGGGTCGCTCCCGGCACACGGATAGTGCGCGCCGCAGAGCATAGCGCGCTCGGCGATGCGCAAGCGCTGATCGACATGGCGAACCGTCGCGCCGAGCAAATCGTTGCGGGCGCCGAGGCGGCGTATGAAGCCGAGCGGGCACGCGGGCACGAGGCAGGACGTCAGGAGGCCAACTTGAAGGCTGCCGACCACATGATCGAGGCCGTGGGCCGCACGGTGGAGTACTTCGCCAACGTCGAGACCACGATGATCGATGTGGTGATGCAGGCCGTGCGCAAACTGATTTCGGGGTTCGACGATCGCGACAGGGTGGCAGTGGTCGTTCGCAATGCCCTGTCGGTCGTGCGAAACCAGAAGCAGGTAACGCTGCGAATGCACCCCGACGACATGGACGTGGCCCAAGGCCGCATGAATGATTGGCTGGCCGAGTTCCCAAGAATGGGCTACGTCGATCTGGTTCCCGACCCCCGCCTTGCGCGGGGCGGCTGCATTGTCGAGAGCGAGATCGGATTGGTAGAGGCGAGTTTGGACGCGCAGTTGCAGGCGATGCGCGGGGCGTTCGAACGCGTGTTGGGAAGCCGGGTATGACCGCCGCTTCGGGCGTCCGCCATGCGTGAATTCAGCTACATCATGGAGATGATGGGTATGGCGTTGCAAGATGCGCCTACCCTGCAGGTAAAGGGCCGGGTGACCCAAGTCGTTGGGACCATCATCAAAGCCGTGGTCCCGGCCGTCAAGATCGGCGAGGTTTGCCTGCTGCGCAACCCGGGTGAAGCATTCGAGATGAAGGGCGAGGTGGTGGGGTTCGTGAAAGACGCCGCGCTCCTGACTCCGTTGGGCGACATGCACGGTATCTCTTCGTCGACCGAGGTAATTCCGACCGGCCGCTCCCATATGGTTCCGGTGGGCCCCGGGTTGCTGGGCCGTGTGGTGGATGGGCTGGGCCGGCCGCTGGATGCAGACCGCTTTGGGCCCCTGGAGGCGAGCAAATTCTACCCAGTTTTCGCCGATGCGCCCGACCCTCTGACGCGGCGCATCATCGCCGAACCGTTGGAACTCGGTGTCCGGGCCATGGATGGCCTTTTGACATGCGGGGAGGGACAGCGCATGGGGATCTTCGCCGCTGCAGGCGGCGGAAAATCGACGCTGATGGGGATGTTGGTGAAAGGTGCCGCGGTCGACGTCACGGTGGTTGCGCTGATCGGCGAACGAGGGCGGGAGGTGCGCGAATTCCTTGAACACGAACTCGGCGAGGAAGGGCGAAAACGCAGTGTCATTGTCTGTGCCACCAGCGACAAATCTTCCATGGAGCGGGCCAAGGCCGCGTATGTCGCGACGGCTATCGCCGAGTATTTCCGGGACCAAGGAAAGAAGGTGTTGTTCTTGATGGATTCGGTAACCCGGTTCGCACGGGCGCAGCGCGAGATTGGGCTGGCAGCCGGCGAACCGCCTACGCGGCGCGGTTACCCGCCTTCTGTGTTCGCCACGCTGCCAAAGCTGATGGAACGGGTCGGCATGAACGACAAAGGCTCCATTACCGCGCTCTACACGGTGCTTGTCGAAGGCGACGACATGACCGAGCCCGTCGCCGACGAAACCCGATCGATTCTGGATGGGCATATCGTGCTGTCGCGAAAACTGGCCTCGGGAAATCACTATCCGGCGATCGACGTGCTGGCCTCGGCCAGCCGCGTCATGAATGCGGTGGTCGGTAAAGCGCATAAGTCGGCGGCGGGCCGGATACGCGAGTTGATGGCCAAGTATCAAGAGGTAGAGCTTCTGGTGAAGATCGGCGAGTACAAGCCGGGCGGCGATCCGGCCACGGATGAAGCGTTGGAGAAGATCGACGCGATTCGGGCCTTCCTTCGCCAGCGGACGGATGAACTATCGACGCTGGAGGAGGCCCTGGACGGCATGAGCCGCATTGCGGGGCAGTGATGAAGATCTTCGATGCCCTACTTGAGATCAAGCGCTTTCGAGAGGAACAGGCCGAACTCTCGGTAGGGCGGGAACGTCGCCGCATGGCGGAAGCGGCAAGGGCACGCCGGGAAGCCGAAATCTCGTTACAGCAGTTCCGCGAGAAGGCTCGAATCGAAGAAGACGGAATGTATGCAGACCTGTGCGGCCGGATAGTGCGGGTGCGCGAAATCGACGGCGTGCTGCAACGCGTCGCCGGCCTGCGCGATGGCGAGCGCCAATGCGATGACGTGCGAGAACAGGCGGAGAAGACTGAACTGGCGGCGGAACAGTCGTTGAAGGGCGCGCGTCTTGTTCACCAACAGGCCGTCCGTCAGTGCGACAAGTTCGTGGATTTGGCGGGCGTGTATCTGGCTGAAGAAGTTAAAGAACGCGATAGCAAGGAAGACGCGGAAATCGAAGAGGTGGCTTCCGCGGCTTGGCGGCCGCGGGAGTGGGACGACGACATTGAGGGATGCCCCGCATGAGCAACGACAGGCGAACTGGGTTAGACACCGGCTTGGCGCGCCAAGCGCCAAGCGGGGAGCAAGGATTTGGATCGGATAGAAATCAGCGAGACAAACCCGGCGAAGATGACACCAATGCTTTCAAGCGGGCCATGAATGGACCGGCCGAGGCGTTGCCACACGCGGCGCTAGCGACTCCGTTCGGCTTGTTCGGCGCGGCGTCCAGGGAAATTCCGGCGAAAGCGGCCGCTGCGAAGCCGCTGGACGAAATAGTCGGGGTTGCGGCCAAGCGGTTGATGGTGTCGGACCAAGGCGGCTCGGGGCCTCGCGAAGTCAGGCTGGAGTTAGCCGATGACTTCCTTCCCGACGTCAGCGTGTCGTTGTACGAAGAGGCAGGGCAACTGGTCGCGGCATTCCGGTGTGGGACAGACGAGGCGCAGGCTCGAGTCTCGGGATTGGCCCCGGGCCTGGCCAACGATTTGGCCGCAAGCCTTTCCCGACAGGTCCGAGTGAATCTGCAGAACAAGGAAGGTGCCGATCTCTACCCGGGTCAATGGGTCTCGGACGTTCCGGAATATTGAATCTAGAGGACGGATTTTCGTGAATCGCCCCGCTGAAGTGCCATTGTCCTTATTGCGCATGAGTGGCCAGACCGCAAGCGCCTACACGCGCATCGCTCGGTACGGCGCGCGGTTGTCATTGGCCATGCCCCCTTTGGAAGGCGCTGGCCCCGATGCGAAGCCGGTCCATTGGGAGGTGACCTTTACGCGAGAGGTCGACGAGGCGGTCAGGGTTTCTTCCCGCGTCATCGCGCATATTGAATGGGCCGGCGCGCGCTTGCGACTTTGCATGCCCGAGACAGGCATAGACGTCTGGCTGACGGCACGCATGCCCGATCTGGACCTTGGCGAATTGCCGGAGCCCCTTTACGCAGCGGCCGTCGAAGCGCTTTTAGACGAGGTGCTTGGCGCCCTGGGAGCAGCCGGCAATGGTCCGGCGCGCTTACTTGAGCTGACACTCGATGGCAACGCCTCGGTGGGACTTGAGCACGAATGGATGCTTCGGCTGCATAGCGTCGAATCCGGCATGACCGCGTTCGCCTGCCTGTCGTGCGACGCCCTGGGATTAATGCTGTTGGCGGGGCTGATGGGTCGGCAGCCGTCCACGGCACAAACGCTGGATACCTCGGCCATCCCGGTCCGGGTACGGGCGCTACTTGGCGCCACCACGTTGAACCGCGCCCACCTTAGCGGCTTGGCAGCACGGGATGTGGTGCTGTTCGATGACAGCTACATCGATGGGCATGGCGAGCTTTGGTTGACCCTGGATACGCAGTGGGGCGTGTGCGTGCGCGAAGAGCACGGGCAACTCGTTGTCACGAAAACCTGGAAGAAGATCATGGATACCAACGTCGGAACCGCCGCGGACGAAGAAGCAAACCTCTCGAACTCGATCGTGCCCCTTGAAGGCCACGAGGAAGCGGGATCCGACCCCGCGCCTGGCTATGAAGCGGAGGATGGCGACGTGGAGCCGGAAGAGGCGCATCCCGCGTCCAGCTTTGATGTCGATGACATCCCCGTTCGCCTTACTTTCGATCTTGGCGAGCGGTCGATTGCGATGGGAACCTTGAAGACCTTGGCGCCAGGCGAGATCTTTGAGTTGGATCGTCCTATCGCCGACGGCTGCGTGCGGGTCCGCGCCAATGGCCGGCAGGTCGGCACCGGAGACCTGGTCGAGATCGATGGGCGCATCGGCGTCATGTTGCGGTCTTTCGGGGCCGCAATGCCATGAATGGCTATGATCCCATCACGCTGGCGATAGCGCTGGCGATGCTGGCGCTGGTGCCGCTGGCGGTCGTCATGACAACGTCGTTCTTGAAGATCAGCGTCGTGTTGATTCTATTGCGGAATGCGCTGGGCGTTCAGCAAGCGCCGCCTAATATGGCGTTGTACGGATTAGCTGTTGTGCTTTCAGCCTACGTCATGGCGCCAGTGGGCTACCAGATCGCCGATCAGCTACGCGTTGCGGCGGCGTCGCCCACGACCGTACAGACGAGTTCGCTTGACCAATTTCTTGACGCCGCGCAGCGCTCGGCCGAGCCGATGCGCAGTTTCATGCTGAAGAACAGCCGCGCGGAGCAACGGGATTTCTTTGTGCGCACCGCCCGCCAGCTGTGGGGAGCGGAGCAGGCGGAAGGCCTGCAGGAAAGCGACTTGATCGTCTTGGTGCCGGCATTCCTGTTGTCCGAACTGATAGTGGCGTTCCAGGTGGGGTTCCTGCTCTACCTGCCGTTTGTCATTATCGATCTGATCGTGTCCAACATCCTGATGGCGTTGGGGATGATGATGGTGTCGCCCGTAACGATATCCATGCCACTCAAGCTGTTCCTGTTCGTCATGGTGGACGGCTGGAGCCGCCTTATCCAAGGTCTGGTGTTGTCCTATGTCTAGGGATATGGCGTGAATACAAGCGATATCGTCGCGTACATGACGCAAGCGCTGTACCTGGTTCTCTGGTTGTCGCTGCCTCCGATTGCTGCCGCGGCCATCATTGGCACGCTGTTTTCGTTGTTCCAGGCATTGACTCAAATCCAGGAGCAGACGTTGTCTTTCGCCATCAAGATGGTGGTGGTTTTCGCCGTCATCCTGTTGTCGGCCCGTTGGGTCGGGACCGAGCTCTACAACTACACCGTCAGCGTCTTCAACGTTTTTCATCAGATTCGATAGCGGCGCGGGCCGGGGAACTCCATGATTGCAGGCGTTACCTACGAAGAAGCAAAAATCCTGTTGGGAACGCTGGCCATGACGCAACCGCGCATCCTTGCCTTGAGCATGATGCTGCCCATTTTCAACCGCAGTTTATTGCCAGGAATGCTCCGCTACGCCGTGGCAGCGGCGATGGGATTGATCCTGGTGCCCGCGCTTGCCGTGGATTACGCGCGTTGGGGCGGCGGAACGCTGGATATCATTTTGATTTTGACGAAAGAGGCCTTTGTGGGCCTGGTGATGGGCTACATCATTGCGCTGCCTTTTTGGATTTTCGAAGCGGCTGGCTTCATTATCGACAACCAACGCGGCGCCAGTCTGGGCGCCACACTGAACCCGGGAACAGGCAATGATTCCTCGCCGATGGGAATTCTGTTCAACCAGGCTTTCATCGTTTTTTTCCTGACGAGCGGCGGATTTTTCCTGATGATGACCATGATCGTTACCAGTTTTCAGGTCTGGAGCATTTGGAACTGGTGGCCCACGCTGCATGCAAGTTCTATTCCCCTGTTTCTTGATTTGCTGGACAAGTTCCTGCGTATGACGCTGTTGTATGCCGCGCCCGCGGTCATCGCCATGTTCCTGGCCGAGATAGGTCTGGCGTTGGTCAGCCGTTTTGCACCGCAGCTCCAGGTCTTTTTTCTGGCGATGCCAATTAAGAGCGCGTTAGCCTTGCTGGTGCTTGTCCTCTACACCAAGGTTCTGTTCGGCTTTGCTTGGGAAAGCGTGGCGGAAGTCAGCGAAACGTTGCCGTTTCTACAACGTGAATGGTTGCCGCAATGAGCGGGGAAAAAACAGAACCTCCTAGCCAGAAACGGCTGCGGGACTCGCGTAAGAAGGGCGAAGTCGCGCATAGCAAAGACTTCACGCAGACCGTGCTGATACTCGCGATGTTCGGTTACATGATCGGAAACGCCGAGGCCATCGTTGAGTCCTTTGCCCGCATCATCCTGATCCCCGCTAACTTCACGAACGTTCCTTTCGAGGCGGCGATCAACACCGTCTTCGACCTGCTGCTGCAAGAGATGCTGGCCGTGCTTCTGCCATTCCTGGGCATCGCCATCGGGGTTGGGATATTCGCCGAAGTCCTGCAGGTAGGACTGGTGCTTGCCTTCAAAAAACTGCTGCCGTCCGCCAAGAAGCTGAATGTCATCAGCAACCTGAAGAACATCTTCTCCAAAAAGAACTTGGTGGAATTCATCAAGTCGATCGTGAAGATCGTTTTCTTGACAATCCTGGTCGTTCAGGTGATCCGGGATGAAATGCCCGAATTGATGGCGATCCCCCATAGTGGTCTTGCGGGCATGGCCGCGGCGATGGGAAGCATGATGCGCACGCTGGTCGTCAACATTGCAGTGGCCTATTTCATTATTTCGGTGGTCGACCTGGGATGGCAGCGCATGCAATACAGAAAGGGGTTGATGATGTCTAAGGAAGAGGTCAAGCAGGAGTACAAAGAAATGGAGGGAGACCCGCATATCAAGCATGCGCGTAAGCACCTGCACCAGGAAATGGCAATGAACGGGGCTGTGGCGAATACGCGCAAGGCCTCGGTGGTGGTCACCAATCCGACGCACTTGGCCATCGCGCTGTATTACGAGGAAGACGAGGTTCCGCTTCCTGTCATTCTGGCCAAAGGCGAAGGCGCGCTGGCGGCGGCCATGGTCAAGGCCGCCCGCGAAGAAGGCATTCCCGTCATGCAGAATATTCCGCTGGCGCGCGCCTTGATGGCGCAGGGGCAAATCGACCAATACATCCCTGCCGAACTGATCGTTCCCACCGCTGAACTTTTGCGCCTGTTGCGTGCGTCGCTCGATCAAGGAATTTCCAATCATGGATAGATCAACCTATCATCCTCTGGTCGAGTATTGCATGCGCAGTTTTGCCTTGCCCGCGACCTCGGCAGGCATCGGGGGAACACTCTCCCTCCTGGTGGACGATATCTATCGCATCCAGCTGGTGCCCCTTGAATCCGGATGGGTGGGCGTGAAAAGCCGGTTATGCGCATTGCCGATGCCTGGCATCGAGCGTGACGTGTTGTTGCGACGATGTGGCAAGTTCGCAATGAGCATGTTGCGCGGTACGGCGGCCGGGATGGCGGTCGACCCAAACGAAGAGAGCTTGCATTTGCAGCAGATGTTGCGACCGGACTGCCCGCGCGAGTCGATGCCGGAGGTACTCGGCGCCTATCTCAACGCACTGGCCAAATGGCGCAGCTTCATTAGTGCGGGAGAAGGGTCTTGAAACGGCTGATAGCAGTTGGGATTATCGGGTTGAGCTCGACAATGCCCGTTTTTGCCGCGCCCTCGTGGCCGATTGCCGCGTATAGCTACTACGCAAAAGGCGAAAGTGTGCAGGATGTGCTGCGCGATTTCGCGGGCGGTTTCAGCCTGGCGCTACAGATGACGCCAGGTTTGCAGGGGACCGTGAGCGGGAAATTCAATGCGTCTAGTCCGACTGACTTCATGGACAAGCTGGGTGGCGTATACGGTTTCAACTGGTTCGTTTACGCGGGAACGCTATTCGTCAGCCGCGCCAGCGATATGACGACAAGATCAATCAGCGCAATGGGAGGGTCGATCGGCCAGCTGCGCCAGGCGCTGGTGCAGCTGGGTGTAATCGACGCACGCTTTGGTTGGGGCGAGTTGCCTGATCAGGGCGTTGCGCTGATATCCGGGCCGCCGAGCTACGTGGATCTCGTCGAACGCACCGTAGCGGCATTGCCGATGGGAGGCGGGGGGCAGCAGGTTGCGATATTCCGCTTAAAGCACGCATCGGTGAACGACCGTGTCATCAGCTATCGAAGCCAGCAGGTATCGACGCCCGGGCTCGCCACGATGCTGCGAAACCTGATCCAAGGGAACGGCGGCAACCACGCGCTTTCAGAGATCGCGGCGCCATTGCGAGAAAATCCGCCGAATTTCTTCGATGCTGGTGGCCCCGCGGTGGAAGTGAACACGGTAGCGCAGGCGGCCGCGGAACCGGTGCGGGCGAAGAGCGGCCGTCCGATCGGACGCGCCAACGTGATAGGGCGCGAACCCTCGATTCAAGCCGATACGCGCCTGAATGCCATCGTTGTTCAAGACATCCCCGATCGGATGCCAATTTATAGAAAGCTGATTGAACAGCTGGACGTGCCAAGCACGCTGGTCGAGATTGAAGCGATGATCGTCGATGTGAATTCCGATGCGATCAACGAATTAGGGGTGACGTGGGGTGCGAATGTCGGCAGAGCCAGTTTGGGTTATGGCGATCTGGCGCTTACGCCCTCTAACGGTTTGCCGATCAACCCAAGCGCCAAGCTCACCCCCGGCACGATGGCCCTGAGCGTGGGTTCGACGCTCGTCGCGCGTGTGCGGGCCTTGCAAAGCAAGGGTGTGGCCAATATTCTCTCGCAGCCCTCGATTTTGACCGCCGACAACCTCGGGGCGATGATTGATTTGTCGGAGACGTTCTACATTCAGACGACCGGTGAGCGGGTCGCGACCGTGACGCCGGTTACGGTGGGCACGTCGTTGCGCGTCACGCCGCGATATATCGACAGGCCCGACGGCGCTCAGGTTGAGCTGACGGTGGACATCGAAGACGGTAGCGTGCAGCAGGGCGTCGAGGTGGACGGATTACCGACCGTGAAGAAAAGCAATATCAGCACACTGGCGGTCGTGGGGGATCAGCAGACGCTGCTTATTGGCGGCTACAACTCCACCCAAAAGGAAGACAAAGTCGACAAGGTGCCAATTCTTGGCGATATTCCGTTCTTGGGCGCTTTATTCTCAAGCAAGTCCAATACCTCTAAGCGTAGGGAGCGCTTGTTTCTTCTTCGTCCGCGCGTGGTTGCGATCAACGGACAGAGCGTGACGGCATCCGCGGCGAATTTGGCAAATCCGCTGCCAGGCGGCATCTCAGCGCGCAACCCTTCCATGGGCACCGCGTTGTCAATTCCTTGGGGAACGGAGGTCGATCAGACTTCGGACGCCTTTCTTGACCGTGTTCAGAGCGAAAGCATGCTCCGCATGGTGGACAGTCGCAGCACTGTCTTGCAGGTTCCTGCGTCAGCCATGCCGACCCAGGCACCGATTTCACCAAGAGCCTCGGCGCTGCCCTAGCGTTGACGGGAGCGGGGCTTGCGCCCCGCTCACCCTTAGAAATTGAGGACGACACCCAACGCTTCCATGCGTTGGCGCAGGCTCGCGCGTGCTCGGGACAAGCGGCTACGAACCGTGCCCATGGGGACGTTCAGCGTCTGGGCGATTTCCTCATACGACAGGTTTTCCACCGCAGCCAACTGCAGTATTTCACGAACGCTATCGGGCAGGGATTCCAATGCGCCTAAGAGCACGTTCATGACCTGGCGTTCTTCCAGGATTTGTTGGGGATTTGGCGATAAGCACACATGATTGGTCAGCGCCGTCTCGTCCACGAAGCAATAACGTTTCTCCGGCGCGCGGGAAAGATGGTTGCGGATGAGATTCAGGGCAATGCCGTAGAGCCAAGTGGATAGCTTGGAATCGCCACGAAAATTCGCGTAGGCGTTCGATGCCTCGATGAAAGTCTGTTGCGTAATATCGGCGGCTTCTGTTTCGTTGCCTATTCGCCGGGTAACGAACCTGTGCAGCCGGTTGCCATGTTCACAGAACAACTGACTGAACAGGGCGTCGATACTCTTAGAGGTACGGCGGGCTTCTTCAAGAACGCCCGACAGCGGCGGCATGGCGGGCTGGGTTGCTGCCCGGTTGGAGAGAGTTGGCATGGTTGTCCCGATCGCTTGAATCCCCGTCCGACATTGCTCACGGTGCCGGACTTACCGTTGATCGATTCCGTTTTGCAGGCGCAGGAGTTCCCAGCCGTCGAATGACTTCGAAGGCAATTGACTCTATGAAACAGGCCGGAATGACGGATCGCGGTTTTCAACGGACTCCGTGAAACTCTTCACGGAGGGAGGCGTTGATTTTGCCGCGCGATCGTTTGATGATTCGCTTGAGGGAACTGTACCGAATGCAACCGATGTAACCTATACGGCGTTTATCGTATTTTTATGAAAGATCCTGGTTACACGAATGCCACGAATGCCACGGTATCGTGCCCTGGCTTAAGCCAGGCCAAGTTTCAGTGCATAAGACACCAGGCCTGCGGTGCTGTGCACCTCTAGTTTGCGCATCAGATTCTCGCGATGCTTGCGCACCGTCTGAGGGCTGATGAACAGCCGCTCGGCGACTTCGGGTCCCGTTGCCCCCATCGCGATCAACGCCAGGATTTGCTGTTCGCGGCGCGTCAATAGTTCAGCGGGGGCGCCGGCCGCGACGGCCCCAGGTGGGGGCGAATTCTTCGTCGCGCCTGTGTCGGACGAGGGCTTGATCCAGTTGCTTAACGCACTGACCGTGTCCAGCAGCGCCTGCGCATCACCTTGTTTGGGAAGATAAGCCTCTATGCCCGTCGCAAGCACGGCCTCGCGCGTGCGCTCGTCTTGATTTGCCGTCATTACGATAATGAGGAGTGCAGGATATTGGTCGCGCAGGGCGCGTATCCAGCGTGAGCCGGTGATGCCGGGCATGCCAAGATCCAGAACCAACAGATCGATTGCCTGAGTGGCCAGTGCTGCAAGCACGCCCTCGCCGCTCGCGGCTTCGGCGACGATCTCCACTTGTTGAGCAGGTTGACGTTGCGACAGGACAAGCTTGATGCCCTCGCGTACAAGATTGTGGTCTTCCGCGACCATCACCCGTAGACGGCCTTCGGGCAATATCTGTGTCGGCATTTCCCCCCCCCCTGCATGCTTTTCGGACGGCTCATCGTCGATCGATGCGGAACACATGTAGAGTTTGACTTCACGATGGATGGAATTGCGGCGTACCATGCTCTAGGACTCCTAGGGTATCGACTCGTTTCGGATTGCGTGCGTCAACGGAATGTGGCCGCTGACGGAAACATTAGGGGGCTTCACCATTTCGTGGAAGGCGCTTGGCTTTGGACGTTTGTGGCGCGGACACTGAGCGCGGGATGATGTCAGTGTGATGGACGCGGACCGGGCAGCGGATGTAGCCGGAGGGTATCGGCGGCGCCTCTGGGTGATGAGACGCCGCGGCGGCCGGCATGCAAGGGATATCGAAAGCCGGGCGATCGACTTCGTGCATGCGGGGCCGCCTGACCGCCAACGAGTCAGAGGAAGCTGCCGCGATCTCTCGCGTATAACTCCTGCTGAATTTCGCGGGTTTTCCAATCGTTGAAAAAGGTGCCTGGCCCCTGGTCTCGGTTCCACGTTTGCTCCGAGGTGTTCGCGAAGGAGGCTAGCCGGTTCGCGTGTTCGTTTATAACCTCCTGGCGCTCGAATTTTTCGAATTCGCTGTACTTGCCAAGAAGCGGCGCCATTTTTTCGGAGACAAGGGCGGTCGCGTCCACTGCTGCGCCGCCCGCGCCGGGATTGAACAGTCCCAGACGATTCAAATCCCTGAACGCCAAGCTGGTGGCGTCTTGTAAGCGTCCTACCTGGTCGGTGCCAGGTACCTCATTGGGGGCAAGGTCGGAAGGGGGCTCGGCGATCTTCTCCCATTGTTTTTTGCAATCTTCCAAACGCTTGTCGGTGGTCTTTTCGACCGCAGTCGTTAGTGCCGAAAGCAGTAGACCTGTTTCGGTGCTGCACCCTTCAGATTGGAATAGCTTGCTATTGAGCAGCGGGCGCAATTGCGCCAAGCTGTGGTCTTTGCCGTCGAGCTGGCTGATCAGCCCCGCCTCCAATTTGTCGCGGCCGTGCATGACCGTCAGGCCGAGATTGGCCAGGGTCGTCTCGCAGAGTTTTGCAAGCTGAGCATCAAGCGCGCCAATAGCGGGCTTATCGTGATTGGCCTTGATCATGTTGCTCAAGGATGTGAGGCATGGGCCGAACTGCCGCATGGCCAGCGCTTTCTCAATAATGGGCAACGCCACGCGGCTTAAGTCATTCTGGTTCAAGCCTTGCAGCTGGGCGGGGACTTTCCCGCCGTGGGATGAACCGCCTGCGCTTTGGACCTGCTTTTTCAGGGTGTCGTGCAGCGTTTTCAGCGCATTCTGGCTCAGGCCCGCGCAGTGCTGCGCCACGCTTCTTTCAACAACATGCCTGGTGTTGCCGCCGGCCTTTTTTTCAAGCGCCTGGGCAGCTTGGCGCAGCCGGCTGAGCGCTGCCTGAAGCTTGGGAGACAGCGACGCTTCCGCTCGGATCAGCATGCTCTTTACCGCAATTTTCAATTCTGCCGTTGCGGCGCGAATGCTCCGTGCCGTCCGGCATGCGGGAGTTCCGATCCTGGCCTCGAACGCACGGACGGCGGTTTTGCCGACCTTCGCTGTCTGCGTCGTGGCGAACTTCGCAGCGCGGGCCGCGTGGCCGCGCGCGACGGTGAACGACATCCCTGAACTGCGCTTGGCATTCCCGGACGGCGCGGACGCTTCCGCCTTGCCGCTTGGTGGGAGGACTCCGGCTTTCGCGGGTTGCGTCATGCCGCCGGGAGGCGACGGGAACGCGTCCGCCAGCGCTGACATATTCGGTTGCATTGAAACTGGGCTCATCGTCTTGCCATCCTGTTGAAAGGCTTGCAGCCGCTGCACCGGAGGATTCCGGCGAATATTAGGATTTATCGAAGCACTTAGCTACGGGTGAATCCCGGTATGTGAGAAATTAATAAATTACGAAATATTTCTATTTGAGACTTAGTCTTTTGTTGATGAACGGCGTTGAGGTGGATCGTCCTGCTCGAAGATGTCGTCCGCCGCCAATAGCAGACTCATAGGTGGGTCCAACCCAACTTGCCGCATGGTTTTCAGGTTGAGCGCGATCCGTGCCGGGTCGCTCCAGATCTGGCTAATTTTTTGGGGCAGCTCGCCATGAAAAATTCGCGCGATTGTGGCCGCGTGGAAAAAACCTACGGCCGCGTAATCGGCGCGAGCCATACTGAAAAGCAGACCTTTCCGCACGTCGTCAGTACCCAGCATGGCAAAGCTGGGCGTTCTATGGGTGCGCAACAGCGTCGCGACGCGGCGGGTGGTTTCGGCTGTCAAGCCCGCGCTGGCCGTCACATACACGGCTTCTACCGTGGCGGCTAAGCGCTTGTAGCAGGTGAACACGCTTAACTGCGCAAACGCGCTACTGACGTCCGTGGTGCGAGCCAAGCACGGCACGACGCGGAAGCCCCGCTCCGCCGCAACGCGATCCAGTGCGCCTAGCGCGGCATAGCCACGCCCTTCCACGCTGTCTTCATAGACGACCCCG
Organism: Achromobacter marplatensis; assembly: GCF_049060505.1. GTDB lineage: Bacteria > Pseudomonadota > Gammaproteobacteria > Burkholderiales > Burkholderiaceae_B > Achromobacter > Achromobacter marplatensis_A. Next base: position 156,760 of record NZ_JBMGRB010000006.1, on the reverse strand, counting down.
ATCGTCTTGAAGGGCACGGTGTCGTGAAATAGCCGCAACTGTTGTTCGTACTTTTCCGGTTGGACGCGTGCGTGCAGGTTCTGGCGTCCGCTATCGGCCGCGCTGGCGACGATACCCGCGCCGATCGGGTCGCTGACCGATCCTACGATCGTAGGCACCGGCGGGCCCAGGCTTGCAATGTCTTGCCCTGCCCAGGTACCCATTGCGATCATCAGGTCGATGTCGCGGGTGCGCGTAAGCCGGTCCTGCATCGCCTGGCGCAGGGCAGGGCGGGCAGCGGCGTCGAAATTGCCGGGCTGCCAAGAGGCGTCTGCCACAAAGGTCAATGTGTCGCTATGCGCGTGCTCGGCAACGTAGGCCCAGGTCTCTTGCCCGCTGAGATCCGACGGAATGTCGCTGATCGACAGCCAGCCTAGTTCCTGCAGGCCCTTGACGACCGCGATAAGCGTTCGCGGGTACTCGGCATAATCGCCACTTTGCACGTAGCCGATTCGCCAGCGTTCACCGTCCGGCTTGCTCTGCGGGCGTTGCGTAAGCGCCGAGGCCGCCGTCGCGCCGGCGGCGAGAGAGGCGAGCGCACGGGCCCTTGCTGCGCCTCCGCCGGGCGGCGAGGCGGCGGAGGCTCTGGAGAGCGGCGCCGCCACCAGGAGTGCGGACAGCAGGAGGCAAAGTTGTTGCTTCATTGCAAGCGGACTGCGATCAAGGTGATGTCGTCGGACTGCTCCGCCTCACGGGCAAAGGCCTGGACATCGGCAAGGATGGTTTCCAGGATGGCAGCGCAACTCAATTCCTGGGTCTCGGCGATGCGGGCATTGAGACGTTGCTCACCGTATTGACTGGCATCAGGCGCCATGGCCTCGGTGACGCCGTCCGTATAACTGAGCAGCAGATCGCCCGGGTGCATGGTGGCGGAAAAGCTCCGGTAGGGAATGCCGGCCTGGATACCGCAGGCGGGACCGCTACGGCCGGCTAGCGCCCAGACCTGATGTTCGGATACGCACATGAGCGGTGGAGGATGCCCGGCGTTGACCCAACTCAGGCGGCGGGTAACCGGATCGATGGTGGCGACAATCAGCGTGACGAACATCAGCCGCGGATTGTTCTGGGCCAGCTTTTCATTCACCCTGGTCACAATGAGCGCGGGGTCGCTTTCATCCTCGGCCACGGTGCGAATGAGCGTGCGAGTCACTGCCATGAACAACGCAGCTGGAATGCCCTTGTCGGAAACATCGCCTATCACGACACATAGTTGGCCGTCCGGCATGACGAAGTAGTCATAGAGATCCCCCCCTACCTGCTTCGCCGGCACCATCAAGGCGTGCAGGTCCAGCCGTTCCTGAATGGCATGGGGCAAGGGCATGGGGAGCAGGCCCAATTGGATCTCGCGCGCAATTTTCAGCTCGTTTTCGAACCGTTCGCGGGCTGTCGTTTCCTCAAGCAACTGACGCACGTTCAACACCAGCCGATCGGTCATATGCAAAAACGCGGCTGCAAGGCGGCCCGTTTCGTCGCGGTATCGAGACGGTAAATCGCGGATGACTGTCGGTGCTGGTTGGGGATGGGCCAAATCTTGCCCAGACAGCTGTAACGCGTAACGCGCGAGCTGGTTTAGCGGCTTGGACAGCTTTGCGGAGAGCAGCCACGCCAACATCAGGGAAAGCACTAGCGTCAGCGCCAATGCGATTCCCTGGCGACGGATGAGTTCTTGCGCGGGTGCATTCAGGTCGGCGTGCGGCACCGCACCGATCAAGGTCCATTTCAATGGCGCGAAGTATGAAACGTCAATCAACCATGGGCCCGCATCGTTGGAAAATGGAATGGAGCGCAGACTTGTATTGGTTTGCTTCGGGCGTAGTAACTCAGCCAAAGGCTTCCCAGTCGCCTTGTCGGCGCTCGCTAGCAGCGCCGCTGACCGAGGCGGGGCGGGCACCACCGCCTGACCCTGCTCATCCAGGATCATGACGAAGCCCGACTGGGCCAGCGTGAGCTGAGAGAGCGTTTCGCGCAGCGAGTATTCCATCTGCTCGCGCCGCGATTGCGCGCGCTCAACCACCGATTGCAGGCCATCATCCACCATCAGCACCCAGTCCCACTGGGGGAAATAGGAGAAGTGGCCGAAGCGGGTTTCTTCCGATCGGTAACCGGGCGCAGGCCATCGGAACAGCGCAAAGTCCTGATTCAGACTGGCGTTTTCATCGCGCATGGCGGAGGCAAAGGCGCGCCCTTTGATGTCGGCTAATGGCGTTAGATCAAGATCGATCAAGGCAGGTCGGTTCGAAGCTAGCACCCGAAACGCCGAATCGTAAATAAGGATGTCATGGCCGCCAGCAGTGTTCAGCCGCTTGATCCAGGCGCGCGCCAGGCCTCGTGCGGCGCCTTCACTCACCACGCCCCGATGAGCCAGATCCGCGTAGGCGGCGATCATGGCCAAGACCGTTTGGCCCATCTGGCGAAGTTGCTGCTTACGGCTGACGACGATCTCTACTTTTTCCGACAAGAGAGAGGCCCATCGCGTGTCAATCTCGCGGCGCAGTAACGCCATCACGTTTCGGACGGCATGGTGTTCGGACGCCACGATGGTCGCGGTGACGGTGCGCTGGGTCACGAACATCATTGTCGCTGCCAGGCTGAGGAGTACGGCGACAACCAGTACAAAGATCTTGCCTCGCAACGAGGGCGCCGGCATCGAAGGGAAGATCAGCACAATTGCACCGCGATGCGGGGATTGACGCCGCATAAGAGCTGCGCGGAAATGGTGCCGGCAGCCTGGGCGATCGTTTCGACCGGTAGCTCGGACGTTCCCCAAAGCGTGACCTCGGCGCCGGGATCAGCATGGGGCAGGTCAGTGAGGTCTATGGCCATGCTGTCCATGCCCACGCGGCCCAGCACGCGGGAGGGCAAGCGTCCCACGCATACCGGGGTTCCGGTGGGCGCGTATCTTGGATAGCCATCGGCGTAACCGGCGGCGACGACGCCGATGCGCATAGGCCTGGGCGCAACGAAATCCCCCCCATAACCGACGGAGGCGCCGGTCTGCACCTTGCGCACCGCGATCACTTCGGTGGTTAGCTTCATCACAGGCCGCAGCCCCAAGGCTTCCGCGCTAATGCCGGGGAGTGGGCTTGCGCCGTATAGCGCCAGTCCCGTTCGAACCCAGTTTTCATGCGGGCGTGCGGAAGCGTCTCCCAGCACGGCTGCGGAATTTGCGCGGCTGACCGGACCAGGAAGGTCGGCGATGACACGGTCGAACTGCACGTCGCAGGCGTCACGCCGCACAGCGTTTTCGGCGCAAGCGTAGTGGGACAAATGTCCAACGAACGAGGCGCGGCGCGTGTCGCGCAGATGGCAGGCATGGCGGTACGCGTCGCGATAGGACTTTTCGTCGAACCCGCCATGGTGCATGTCGGAGCAGTAGCGAAGCCACAGGGCGGGCGCGTGTTGCGGCTCCGCCAGGGCCAACCAATGCAGTTGCCGATTGGACGTTATGACTAAATCCAATGGCAGGTCCGGTAAGTGGTTGGCTTCATCCGCGTTGTAAAGGCCGGCCAACACGAGGATTCTTCCTGTCCAGCCATGCTCGATCGCACGCCAGGCGTCACGCAAATCAAGGACCGCCAGTCCATCCGCCGCGCGCAGCGTCGGCAACAGGCGCGCAAGGCCATGGCCGTAGGCATCTGCCTTGACCGTTGCCCATAGTCGAGGAACCGAGTCGCGGCAAGCCAGGCGGGCCCGCAAGCATGCCAGGTTATGGGACAACGCCGACGGATCGATACGAATTCGGATCGGCCGGGAGGCCCCTTGCGGGAAACTGATTGTATTGAGCGTCATGACGCTCTACGTGGCTTGCATCGGCGATCGGTTCCCTTGCCTGCCGTCAGACAAGCACCAGTTCCAACTCGTTGACACCGCCAAGCCGCCGGTATTGCATGCGTCGGGTGTAATGCCGCATCAGGCGGATCCCATGGCCACCCGGTTCCGCCGAGTCCAAGTCGCCCGCTCTGTTGGCCAATTGCACTGCCGTCGGATCGAAGGCGATGCCGTTGTCCGTGACTCGAAGGGTCACTTTTTCATCCTCCTGCGTAAGCTGCAGACGGACGTATGCGGCATCGTCTGCCGGCAACGAGGAAAAGCTGTACTGGAGCACGTTGGTCAGCGCTTCTTCCAAAACTAGGCCGACGGTGATGGACCGGGCAGGGGGGAAGCCGTCGCGTTGGCAAATGGCGGATAGCCATGCAGTCGCCGTCGCCACGGCATCGGCTGTCGGTGTCAGCATCAGAGTGTCGAGCATCGAAGCGCTGTTAGGCATACGGGCGCAAATGGGGTTAGGAAGACCGTGTGTGGGCATTTCACGGGAAAAGTTCACGTTGCTCGAGGGCATCAGGGGAACACGTCCTTGCCGGCGGTTACTGAGATCTCTCCCGGGGACATCAGGCAACGCTGCAGAAGGGACACAGAAATGAATCTCGCGACAGAGCAGGTGGGCGACACCTTGGTGGTGGGCGTGCCTGGGCACATCAATAGCGGAAACGCGGCAGAACTGGAAGCCGAGCTGATGCTCAAACTGGAACAGCGCCCAGCGAGGCTCGTTCTGGATCTGGCCGATCTGTCCTATATCTCCAGTGCGGGGCTGCGGGTCGTTTTGGTTCTGGCCAAGAAGGTCAGGGAGTCCGGTGGCATTCTGATCGTTTGCGGCTTGAGCGGCGCGGTGCATGAGGTATTCGATGTCAGCGGATTCCTGGAAATTCTGACGGTGCGAAAAGACCGCATCTGCGCGTTGAGTGTCGACGCGATCCATCAGGCGGACGCTGGAAAATGAGCGCGTTCGCCCCCGACGATACCGGCGTTTTTCAGGAGGTAAAGCGGGACTATCGCGACGCCGCGCTCGGATACACGGGAAATCTACGCCGCGACCCGCCAAGCATCGTCACGACGTTCACCGACGCCCACAAGTTGGCGACCACGCCCGCCGGATGTCTGCAACGCGTGCGAACGGCGGTCTGTTGGGCCGTGGCGTGCAGCGTTCCGCTACCCGGGCTTCGCGCATTGCTGTTGCGCCGCAGTCACGCGCGAGAGCTCAGCAGCGCGACCGCCGATCTGCTTGGGACGTTGACCCTGAAGCGGGGGACTGACGGAACGGGAATGGGCACTGCCGCGTTGCGCGCGGTGGTAAGGAGAATTTCCGTGTTGCACGGTAGCGCGCCCTGCAATAACGCGATCGTCGAGGGCACGCTGCTACCCATACTGGAACGTCATTTGTCGCATTTGACGGACTTCGATCTGAGAAAGATCGAGACAGGGACGCTTATTGACGTGACCCCACGGGAATGGCCCAATGCCGATGACCGCCGAATCGCGCAGCATGTAATGGCGCTTATCACCTGCACACACGCCAAGCGTACAACGTTGCTGGATATGTCGAGGAACTTGCAGGTGTGGATGGACATGCTGCTGGGGCGGGCCGGACCTGCGTATGACCTGGGCGTGCTGAGTCAGTGCTTCTGTCGATTTTTCTGTGCCGATTCCCCAACACGCGTTTCCCGTCAGACGGCGTTGCTTCACGCAGTCGATTCATTGCCCGATGCAGATTTGATGATGCTGCTGTCTGCGCTATCCCCGCGTGAAGTGGCCCCGGGGGTATCTCCGTATCAGACCCTGGAATTCGCGTTGGCCAATAGCACGGAACTGAACGCCGTATTGCCGCCTTCAGCGCGAGTGGCTGCGTTGGAATCCCTACGCCAGACGGCGCACCGAGTTGCCCTTTCCCGCGCCGCCTATAGCGCGACCGAGCAGCGCGCCGCGTTGACGCAGGCAGCGCATGCCCAAACGTTCGTGGATTCGGACAACGGTTGGGCCGGCTGAGCAGGGTGTGCATCGACGACGTCGTTCGTCAGGGATAGAACAAAAGAAAGCCGTAGGTGATGAACAGCGCAAGGTGCATGGCGCCTTGCATGACGGACGTGCGCTGACCGTTGAACGACAGCATGCCAAGCAGGACCGTCAATACCAGCAGCACCGTTTCCAGTGGCGATATCCCCATGACGACCTGCTTGCCCGTTATCAGTCCGATGATCAGCACGGCAGGGACGGTCAGCCCCACGGTAGAGACGAACGCGCCCAGGCAGAGATTGATGGCGCGCTGCATTTCATTGTTCAGCGCGGCCTTGACGGCGGTCAGGGATTCCGGCGTGAAGACGATGATGGCGATCAACACGCCGCTGACGGCCACCGGCGCCCCGGCGGTCGCCACGCCGTAGTCAATGACGATGGCGAGGTGGTGCGCCAGCAGCACGATCGGGATGATCATGCCCAGCAACAGCAGGCTGCTGGTCAGGATGGCGGCCCGGTCGCCGGTCGTGGCGGGCATGCCTTGCGGCGAGCCTTCCGGCGAGCCTTGCGGGGAGCCCTGCGGCGGGCTTGGGGATGCTTTGGCGGGCGCGGGAACGGCCATCATGCCGGGGCGCGGTTGAATGAACAGCCGGCTTTCGCTGCGCATCTGAAGCAGCAGGAACACCGCATACAACGCCGCGGTGACGGCGGCGATTGTCCAGGCTTGCAGCGGCGCGAACTCGCCCGCGCCCGACAGATAGTTGGGCAGCACAAGCGCCGTGCCCGTCAGCAGCGCAATCATCGACAGGTAGGCGTTGGCGCCTTGGGCGTTGAACTCTTGTTCGCCATGCTTCAAGCCGCCGGCGATCACGCAGATTCCCATGACGAGGTTCACGATGATCATCATCACGGCAAAGATGGAGTCCCGGCCGATGGTCGGGAATTCTCCCGGGCCAAGCAGCACCGACGCAATCAGGATGACCTCGATCGAGACGATGGAAAGCGTGAGGATCAGCGTGCCGTAGGGTTCACCCAATTTGTGGGCAAGAAGGTCCGCTTCATGGACCACGCCGAAAGAGGCGGCGACGATGGTGAAGAAAAGCACCGCGAAGCAGGCCGCGGCGGTGGCCGGCGTAAGCGGCTCGGCAAGCCATGTGCCGCCGTAGACCGTGAAGGCTATGACGACGAGCCAGGCCCAGCCAAGCTTCAACCAGGTGGTGTTGGGAATGCCATTGACGCGCATCGCTGTTCTTTCCGTGAAAGAGAAGCGGGGTCGTCCCCGGTGTAGACACGCGCCGGTCAGGTCGTCCAGGCCGGCGGGAGCAAGATGGCTCGGTCGCTGGAATTCTACCCGATCGGAACGCTGCTATCCCGCTTCCGCGGTCCGCCGTCGGGCCGGCTGTTTGAGCCGCGGCGCGGCATGCGGTTTGCCCGGTGCCGCCGCCAGCGCTAGACTGATTTCCCCATCATTCGCCCACGCTCCGTCATGGCCCTCCATAGCTGGCTCATTTATCTGGTGGCCGTCATCGGCCTGTCGATCACGCCCGGCCCGAATACGCTGCTTGCGCTGACCCACGGCGCGTTGCACGGGCACCGCAAGGCGTTGTGCACCATTGCCGGGGGCGCGGTGGGCTTCATTGCGTTGATCGCGTTGTCGATGCTTGGCATCAGCGCGCTGCTCAAGGCGTGGGGGCCGGCCCTGACGGTGTTGAAGTGGGCGGGCGGTGCGTATCTGATCTGGCTGGGCATCCAAATGTGGCGGTCGCCGGGTGTGCAACTGAGCCCACAGCCCGATATACCCCGGCCACGCCGCACCCGGCTGTTTAGCCAGGGGCTTCTGTCCGCCATTTCCAACCCCAAGGCGCTGCTTTTCTACGGGGCTTTCCTGCCGCAGTTCATCGACCCGGCTCGCAGCCTATTCATGCAGTTCGTGATTATGGCGGGCACGTTCGCGGTCATCGAGTTCCTGGTCGAGTACGTGCTGGCCAGGCTGGCGCATCGCGTGCGGCCTTGGCTGGAACGTTCGGGGCGACGCTTCAACAAGCTATGCGGAGGCTTGTTTGCCGCGATGGGCACGGCGCTGCCGGCTTCTTGACGGCCTTGCGCGGCGGCGTCCGCTTGCCGGGTTTGGCGCGGCGGTGAACGCTCGTTATTGCACCGTGGTGGGCGTGGCGGCGCGCGAGGACTGCGCGGGCATGCGTTCCAGCGTCAGCGTGCCGGGCGCGGTGGGCGAAGGCCGCACCACCGCGGCGTTGTTGGTGCTATTGGCGCCCAGGTTGGGCAGATCCGCCGGGCGGGCGGCCACCGTGGCGAAGGGGCCGCCGCCGGCCGCTGGCACGCCGTCCAATGTCAGCGCGCCTGTCCACTGGCCGTCATGGCGCGACAGGACTTGATATTGCTGCGGCGCGCCGGCGGTGCGCGCCACCACATACAGCGTGCCGTCGATGATATTAAGCGCAGGCGGCGACGCCGCGAGGGCGTCCAGTTTGAGCGGTTTGCCGTGTTCGACAAGCCAGAGCGGCCCGCCTGCGCGTTCCAGCACCGCCAGAACGACATTGCCTTGCGCATCGGCGCCGATGGCCGGACGCCCGATGTAGGGCACGCCCATATCGGCGGCGGCGCTCCAGTCCATATCGAGATCGGTGGTGTCGCCGGCTTCGACCAGCTTGATCAGATGGTTGTTGCCGCGCTGGCGAAAGTAGAGTTCGACACGGTTCTCGTGGTTGCGGATCGCGGCCAGGCCGCCCGCGGCTTCGGGCGCGGGGACGCGGCGCCAGCCTTGCCATTCGGGGCGCTGGCCCTTGGCGGCCGGCAGTTGGCGCGTGTAGAAAAGTTCGCCTGCGCCGGCCGACGCAAAGATGACATAGCGTCCGTCGGCGCCGCGCGCGGCGGCCGGGGCCCCTGTGGCGCCGTCCAGCGGCGGCAAGTCCTGCCACGTGCTCCAGCTGCCATCGATGCCGGACGGGGTGATCCAATGCAGTACGCCGTCGTAGCCCAGCGCCACGGCGGCGGCCTCGCCGCGCGGCGCGACGGCGGGGATCTGGGTAACGCGCAGCCCGCCCAGCGCTTGCCAGCCTTGCCAGGTGCCGTCGTGGCGTTGCTTGTTCGCCCAAACGCCGCCCAGCGGGTCGCGGGCCATCAGGCCGGCGGTGCCGTCGGCATGGGTGAACGAAACCAGCGGGCCGCTTGTGCGGCCGCCCAGGCTCTGCCAGCGGCGCTGGCTGGAATCCCAGCGGTTGACGGCGGCATTGGTTTCGCCGGCCGCGAACACCACCAGACCGCCGCGTCCGTCCGGGTACAACTGCGGCGCGATGTCTTGGCGCGAGACGTAATAGGCGCGCTGCACCCACGCGGCGGCGGGCCCTGCGGGCTCTTTGCAACCGGTCGGGCCGGCGCAATAGTGGTAGTCGTTCCAGGCGTAGTGCTGGAAGATTACCGACTTGCTGGCGATTTCGGTATCCGCCAGATTGGTGGCGCGTTCCTGGCTGGGATAGTCGATATAGCCGGTCTCGGCATAGTTGCCCGGCACGCGAAGCATGGCTTCACGGACCAGCCGCGCGCTGGCGATGTGGTCGGGATGCCCATGGCCCGCGCACCGCCAGCACAGTTGCGTATAAGGCACGACCATCGTGTCGTCCAGATGTCGGACCGTGGTCGGCTTGTACTGGCGAATCAGGTCGGCCAGGGTGTCGATCAATTGTTCGCGCGTGTAGACCTGGGGGTAGCGGCCAAGCGTGTCGACACTTTGCCCGGGTTCGGACTCGGTTCGGCTCAGTGGCGTCAGGCTGCCCCAGCCCTTGCCCAGCCAGGGGTCTTTCAGGCGCATGTGCCACAGTTGCACGCGCGGATTGTCCTGCAACGTAAAGCGCGCGATGGCCCGGCCGCCTGCGGTGCCGGCGTCTTCCTTCCATTCGTCGGGTTTGTGCGCCATGTAGGCGTAGGCAGCGCGGATGCCGCGTTCGCGGCCCAGCATGTAGCCGTCGCCTTCTCCCGCGTCGCTGGCGGTCAGGTAGACCACCCGCACGCAGCCGCCGGCCTCGATATTCGAGGCGATGTCCGGGTTCATGAACAGCAGGTCGTCGTCCATATGGGCAACGAAGGCCAGGTCTTTGATGCCGTGGCATTGCTCAAGCGTGGGCGGCGAGGCCAACGCGGAAGCGGAGACAACAAGGGCGGCTGCGCAGAATAGCGCCCGGCAAACGGGGCGCACAAAGGCCATCAAAGCTGGCATAAATAGGCGTCGCTTAAAAGGCGCGGCGCGGCAATGTGTTTTTGGTTTGCCGAGTATAGCGGGCAGGTGCGGCGCATTATCGAGCGAAGCGGAACAGAGTGTTGGATAGGGTGTCAGACTGCAATTTGGGGGCATGGCGCCCCAGGCGGCGGCCCGTATTGCCAGGGGCAGGACTATCGGTCCGTCACTTTTATTTTTCCTTGCGTGGCTAGCCGGCTGGCGTCCACTGCCCGGACGCTGGCCTTACCTGCGCCCGCGCGCCGTCCTTCCACACTTGCTCGTCCTTCAGCCGCGCAGCGCCTGTTGGATCCACATCGAACACCACCCCTAGCGCTTGCGCCACGCCTTGCGCCTCGAGCGGCAATTCCCATGTCAGGAACAGTTGCGAGAGATCCTCGCTGGAGGCGAAGTCGGCGGCATCGAATCCGCTGGCATCGCGGCGGATCACGGCGTGCGGCTGGCAGGTGTCGAAGACAATGGCGGTGCCCCGCGCAAGCGGGATGCGATGGCCGGAGGCGGGGAAATGCACATCCAGCCCTTTGTCTTCGCTCAGGAACAGGTTGCAGAAGGCCGCGCCGCCGTATTGGTCGCCGTCGTGGTGATACCGGGCACCGCGGCACGCCATCAGGGCGATGTCGCTGCCGGCCAGCACGTCGCCCAGCCCCCGCGCGCGCGTCCAGTCGGCCATGGCCTGCACGCAGCGCCCGTAGTCGGGCCAGCGTACTTGGGTCCGCGCCAGCGGCATCTGTTCGACGTCTCCGGGTTCCAGCAGCAATCGCGTGGTGATCTCGCGGTTCCAGTCGGCGGTCACGCGTGGCGGCGGCGCAGGCACATCGACATTGCCGGACAGCATGGTGTCGCCCACGCTACGGCTGCGCAGGGTGTCGCCGCTCCAGAAATACGAGGTCAGAAAAGTGTTGGTCATTTCGCGGCCCTGGCCGGATTCAGCGATGCGAACACGGCTTGCACGCATTCCGTCATTTTCCTGGCCAGCGCGCCGGCCGGAAAGTGATCGGAATTGATGGCATAGCCCGGGAACTCGATCTTCTCCGAGAAGGCTATCTCGCGCAAGCTCGTGCTGGGGCGCCCACGTGCGGGCAAACCGATCATCCGCCGCGGTGGTCGTTCGCGGCTTGCTCGCCGTTGCCGCCATCCATCGACGCGCGCATGCGTTCCCTCAGATGCCGCTTCAGATCCGCCAGAGCTTCGTCCGTCCAACCCGGTGCGCCCGTCACGGCCAGCCAGGCATCCGCGTAATGCTGCGGCGCGTACACATGGCCGTAGCCGATCGGCGTGTGCGTGCTGACGGACATGTCCAGCGCCAGTTGCAGCATGGTGACCACTGGCACCCAGCGCAGGTCGGGGGAGACGTCGGGGCCGTAAGGCGGGTCCATCCAGGCGGGGCGCCGGTACAGGTCGCGATAGTCGAAGAACGTGACGGCGTCGCTGGCGTATTGCAGGTAGACGATGCGCATCGGCCCCCACGGCGCGTCGGTGGGCACGGGCGATCCGTTCTGGTTCATGAAGCGCACGAAAGCGCCATCGCGTAGTTCGGGCAGCCAGGCGGGCGAGCCCGGATTGCGGGCATCGGTGACCGCGCGCCAGACCCGGCTTTCAAATGGCGGGCCGCTCCAAAGCGCGCCATGGATAGGGTCCCCGATCATTTCGAAGAGTTCGGCGGACCGGGCGGAATTCATGGCGCCCAGGCTCAGGCCATGCAGATACAGCCTGGGCCGGTTGTGCTTGGGCAGCGCGGTCCAATAGTTGTAGATTTCGGCGAACAGCGCGCGTGCGGCTTCCGCGCCATACTCGGGCTGGGCCAGCAGGGACAGGGGGCTGGACAGATAGGAATACTGGATGGCGACGCTGGCCACGTCGCCGTGCAGCAGGTATTCGACGGTGTCCATGGCCGCCGGATCGATCCACCCGGTGCCCGTCGGCGTCACGACCACCAGCGCGGACCGCTGGAACGCACCCACGCGCTTCATCTCGTCCAACGCCAGCCTGGCCCTGTCCTGTGCCGTGTCGGCGCCAGGCAAGCCCACGTAGACGCGGATGGGGTCCTGTGCGTCGCGCCCCGTCTGGGCGCGGATGTCGGCGGCGCTGGGGCCGGACGCGATGTACTCGCGGCCCGCGCGGCCCAACTGCTTCCACGCGATTAGCGAAGCCGGGCTGCCTGTCTTGGCGGCGTCGGCGGGTTGCGGGCGTTCTGGCTCCATCAGCGCGTCGTACTCGCGGAACGAGGCGTCCAGCACATGCAGCGCCGCGCGAAAGAACACGTTGTTGGCCAACGACCAGAAAAGCAGGATCGCGATTGCCGCGCCCGTCACATTGGCCACACGCCGCGGCACCACGCGCCGCACGCGGGCCGACACGGCGCGCGCCACCCGCTTGAATAGCCGGCCCAGCGCCAGCAGCAGGGAAAATGTGACCAGCGCCGTCGCGCTGACCTTGAACGGGTGCGCGCTGGTCACGGGTTCCATCTTCATCAGGGCCCGGATCGTGTTCTGCCAATCCGCGGCGCGCCACAGGAACAGGATCAGTACGGACAGGCACAGCGCGGTGATCAGCGCATTGGTGACGCGTGCCGCGCGGGCCCGGGGTTCCGGCAGTTCCAGGTAGGCCCATAGCCAATGCCACAGCACGCCCAGCCCGTATCCGGCGGCCAGGCAGGCGCCGGCCAGTACACCTTGAGTCACATACGTGCGGGGCACGAGGGTAGGCGTGAGCGACGCCGCGAAGAATAGCGTGCCCAGCAGCAGGCCGACGCCGGACAACGATTCCAGGTGCGATCGGAAAAAATCGGGCAGGCGGCGGGCGGAGCCGTGTGGCGAAGGCATCGTCCGGTCAGTCCCGATCCGGCGCGCCAAGCGGGAACAGGGGGCGGAACGGCCGCGCTTCTTCAACGGCCCGGGCGAACGAGGGCCGGGCAAGCAGCCGGGCGCGGTAGGCGCGCAGGACCCGATAGGTTTCCGAAATGGGATGCGTCCAGTCCGCATAAAACAGCGCCGGCGCGGCGGCACAGTCCGCCATCGAGAAATCCGGGCCGGTCGCCCAGGTTTGGCCACCCAACTGCCCGTCCAGCCAGGCATAGGCCAGCTCCAGTTTTTCCGTGGCAAGCGCCAGGCCTTCCCGCCGCTTGGCATCGTCGCCCGTCAGCGCGCCATTGACGGCGTGCTGCACCCAGTTCATGACGTGCAGGTCAAAGAACCGGTCCAGAAAGCGCACCTCGAGCGCCGCAGTCGGATCGGCGGGTAGAAGCCGGGTTGGTCCGGGATGGGCCAGCTGCAGGTATTCGATGATGATGCTGGTTTCGGCGACGTTGCGCGCGCCATCCACCAGCAGCGGGAACTTGCGCAGCGGCCAGCGCTGCAGCCATTCGGTGGCGTGCTGTGGCGTATCGGGCGCGATACTGCGGAATTCGAAGGGAGTGCCGTTCTCGTACAGCGCGATCAGCACTTTTTGCGTGTAAGAGGAAAAGGGATGGCCGTAGAGCGCAAGCGACATGACGGGGTCTCCTGATTCGGTCGGCCTTTATTATGCAAGCGGAAGCCGGCTGCCGGGCAAAACCGGGTGCCGGATAATTGTTTCCACCAGACGGACGGCCGCCGTTCCCCCGATGCCGGATCGGCGCAAAACTAATACAGTGTTCGATAAGCCGAAGGCAAGGTCGCCTTGGGACAACATGAAGTCTGGATACCAAGACGGGAGACGGGATGGATACGATAAGCAAGCAGGGCGCCAGCGTGCGCGAGCAAGTCAGCGCGACGGAATGGCAAGTCCGCACCGATTTGGCTGCCTTGTACCGGCTGGTGGCGCTGTTCGGTTGGGACGACCTGATTTTCACGCACATCACGGCCAAGGTGCCGGGCACCGAGCATTTCCTGATCAATCCTTACGGGATGATGTTCGACGAGATTACGGCGTCCAGCTTGGTCAAGATCGATCTGGACGGCAACAAAGTCATGGCGTCGGACTACGACATCAATCCGGCCGGCTTCACCATCCATAGCTGTATCCACGCCGCCCGCAAAGACGCGATGTGCGTGTTGCACACGCATTCCATCAACGGGGTGGCCGTGTCGGCGCAGAAAGCCGGGTTGCTGCCGCTGTCGCAGTTCGCGTTCATTGCGCTGCGTTCGCTCAGTTATCACGACTACGAAGGCCTGGCGCTGAACCCGGAAGAGCAGCCCCGTCTGGTGCATGACCTGGGCAGCAACAACTACCTGATCCTGCGCAACCACGGCTTGCTGACGGTGGGGCAGACGATGGCCGAAGCATTCCAGGCCATGCATCGCCTGGAAGCCGCCTGCATGGCGCAGGTGCGTGCGCAGGCGGGCGGCGGTGAACTGATTTTCATCCCGCCGGAGGTGCTGGCGCGCGCGGCCGTGGAATCTCCGGCTGACCGGGCGCACAAAGCGGCGCTGGCTTGGCCGGGCTTGCTGCGCCGGCTGGACAGGAAGAACCCGGGCTACGCGGAATAAGCCGCGCGGACGGCGCCTTTGGGGCGCCGTCTGTCGTGGGCGGGCCTTGGCCCCGGCGTTATGGCTTCGCCTCGGGCGAGGCTTGCAGGAATTCGGCGCAATCGGGCAGCGGCGACGCGGGGGCATACACCGAGCCGTCGGCATTCCATTTGTAGGTCACCGTATAGCTGCATTGTTTGTCGATGGCGGGCCCGGCCTGCGCCTTCGTCGGCGCCGGCTTCGCGGTGGAGTCGGCGTAGCGGCTGGCGTTCGCGGGCGCGCGGGTGGCCTGCGTGGTTACCTGCAAGTCGGGATACTCGACCCCGGCGGCCGTCTTCGTGCCGGCCAGGGGCTTCAAATCGGCCTTGAACTGGTAGGCGTCGATGCAATGGCCATCGCGTTTTTTCTGGTCCGCTTCATTGAAGCAGGATCGGATGTTCGCTTCGGTGGAAAGCGGCATGATGAACACCAGATTGCTGGCGGTCTGCTCGCCAAGGCTGACTTCAAACAGGTAAAGATCCTTGCGACTGAAGCTGCCGCCCGAGAATGACGTTTCCAGCTCGTAGTCGGGCTCGGCGGGGCCCACCACGCCGACCAGCGCGCGGTCTTCGCTCATGCGGATCAATTGCGGCCAGACAGTGAACCCGGAAAAGTCCGGTACGTCGGGCAGGTCCCAGAACGCGCGGTCCGCGCGCAGCGTGCGGCTGGTGGCGAAGGGGCCGTTGGTCTCGAACGACCCGTCGGTCTTGATGCCGACGCACCAATCAGCCTGGGCATTGCAGAGAAGCTGGTTATCCGAATTCCGCGTCAACGGCTCGACGTCGGGTTGCGCATGGGCCGCAACCGGCAACGCGATTGATATGAGCAAAGCCAACAGGGTTTTCATTGTCATTCCTGTGATTGTGAAAGATGCCCGGCGCATTATGGCGTGAATAGGGATATTCCTATTCTTAATGCGTGAGGAAGCCTGACAGGTCGTTTCAAACGGATTACAAGACTGACGCGGAACTGAATGATATGGTCGGGGTTCCAACCTGTGCCGGCGTGCCCTGGGCGCGCGGGCACCTTCCCCGTCATAAGGAACTCCGATGAAGTCGATATCGTCTTTACTGGGCGCCACGGCGCTGATGCTTGCCCTGCCGGCCGCCGCCGCGCCGGTGACCTACGACCTGGATCCCGCCCATACCTACCCCAGTTTCGAAGCCGATCACATGGGCGGCCTGTCCACGTGGCGTGGCAAGTTCAACAAGTCCAAGGGCGTGGTGGTACTGGACCGCGAGGCGCGCACCGGCACCGTGGAAGTCACGGTGGACATCAATTCCGTGGACTTCGGCCATGACGAAATGAACCAGCACGCGGTCGCGCCCGACATTTTCGACGCCGCCCGCTATCCCACCGCCACCTTCAAGGGCACATTCACCAAATTCGACGGCGACCGCCCGGAAGAGGCCACGGGCGACCTGACCCTGCGCGGCGTCACCCGGCCCGTCAAGATGGAGATCGACGACTTCAAGTGCATTCAGCACCCGATGGAAAAGCGTGAAGTTTGCGGCGCCGACGTGTCCACGAAGTTCAACCGCAAGGACTTCGGGCTGAACTTCGGCCTGGACATGGGGTTCAAGCCGGAAGTGGAGTTGAATATCCAGGTGGAAGCCGGCCGCCGCCCTTGAGCCGATACGTACCCTCCGTGCGACATTTTTTGGAGCGGCGGCCCGTGACTGTTCAGAGGCCGCCCAGCGCGTAGGCGCTTACCGCCGGGCGACGTCCAGCACCGCCTCGGCGAACGCCTGCGGCGCCTCTTGCGGCAGGTTGTGCCCGATGCCGCCCGTGATGTCGCGGTGCTGGTATTTGCCCGTGAACTGTTTGGCGTAGCTGGCGGGGGGCGGATGCGGCGCGCCGTTGGCGTCGCCTTCCAGGGTGATTGTTGGCACGCTGATCTTCGGGGCAGCGGCCAGGCGCTTTTCCAGCTCGTCGTACTGCGGTTCGCCGTCGGCCAACGCCAGGCGCCAGCGGTAGTTGTGCACCACGATCGCCACATGGTCCGGGTTGTCGAATGACTGCGCCGAACGCTGATAGGTGGCGTCGTCGAACTTCCACTGAGGCGACGCCAACTGCCAGATCAGCTTGTTGAAGCCGTCGCGGTTGGCGGCGTAGCCTGCCGCGCCGCGCTCGGTGGCGAAGTAGAACTGATACCACCATTGGAATTCCGCCTGCGGAGGCAGCGGCTTGCGGTTGGCTTCCTGGCTGCCGATGAGATAACCGCTGACCGACACCAGGGCTTGGCAGCGTTCGGGCCACAGCGCGGCCATGATGTTGGCGGTGCGCGCACCCCAATCGAAGCCGGCGATGACCGCGCGTTCGATCTTCAGTGCGTCCATCAGCGCAATGATATCGACGGCGACAACCGCCTGTTGGCCGTTGCGGGGCGTGTCGGCCGACAGGAAGCGCGTCGTGCCATAGCCGCGCAGGTGGGGGATGATCACGCGGTAGCCGGCGGCCGTCAGCCGCGGCGCCACCTCGGCGAACGCGTGGATATCGTAGGGCCACCCGTGCAGCAGGACGGCGACCGGGCCGGTGCCCGGGCCCATGTCCACATAGCCCATATCCAGGTTGCCGGCACGGATCTGGCGGATGTCGCCAAATGACGCCGCGCCGCCGCCGCCTTTGGTCGAGGATACGGGCGAGGCGGCTTTGGCCATCGCCGTGCCGCTTATGCCCAGGTTCAGCAGGCTGGCGGCAGCCAGTGTCGAGGTGCCGGTAAGCAAACGGCGGCGTTGCGGGTCGATAGGGGACTTCATCGTGGAGACTCCATAAAAGGTTCGCGGGGTTGGGGCTTGCTGCGAACGATTTATAGAGGCTGCGCAAAGGCGTTGGGTGTCGGAATGTATGGCCCCTGGACGTGGATACAGTGCGATTCAAATCCAGGGGCTTGCGGCGGAATCTTGGCGCAGCGCGCCCGTGATTTCGGCGGTGTGCTGACCGCGCCGGGGGATGACGCCAGGGGGCGCAACACGGCCATCGAAGCGCGGGGCCGGGGCGACCTGGGCATGGCCTTGTGCCTGGAAGAACGTCCCCCGCGCCACGTGATGGGGATGAACGGAGGCTTCTTCGGGGCTTAGCACGGCGCCGAAGCACACGTCCGAGCCTTCCAGCAGCGCGCACCATTCATCGCGGGTCCTGCTGGCAAAGACCTGCGCCATTTGCTGGCGTAGTGCCGGCCACTGGCTGCGATCCCATTGATCGGCGAACCCCGCCGTTTTGTCGAACCCCAGCTTTTGGAGCAGTAGCGCGTAGAACTGCGGCTCGATGGCGCCCACGGTGATGAAGTGCCCATCTGCGCAGCGGTAGGTCGCATAGAAGTGCGAGGCGTCGTGAAGGTTCGCACCGCGGCGGCCAGAGATATAGCCTTTTCGTTGCGTCGAGAGCAACAGTTGCAGCATGTGCGCGGACCCGTCGACGATCGCCGCGTCCACCACGGCGCCGACGCCAGAGGCCCGGGCGCGCAGGATGCCGGAGAGCATCCCCACCGCCAGATAGAGCGCGCCGCCGCCAATATCGCCAAGCAGCGTGAAAGGGGAGGTGGGCGGCTCTTCCACGCCGCTGTAGTACAACGCGCCGGACAGCGCCGCGTAGTTGGCATCATGGCCCGCGGCGTGGGCCAACGGGCCCGTTTGGCCCCAACCCGTCATGCGCCCATAGACAAGACGGGGGTTGCGCGCCATGCAGGCCTCCGGTCCCAATCCCAAGCGTTCCATGACCCCCGGGCGCATGCCTTCGATCAAGCCGTCCGCCTGCTCCACCAGCCGTAGCACGAGGTCGCGGCCTTCGGCCGTCTTGAGGTCTGCCGTGATGGAACGTTTGCCGCGGTTGAGCACATAGCCGTCGCTGTTCGGATCCACGGCGTCCGCCGGGAGCGGCCGTTCCACGGCAATGACATCCGCGCCCAGGTCGGCCAGGTGCATGGCGCAGAACGGACCAGGGCCGATCCCGCAGATTTCGATGATCTTGACGCCGGAAAGCATGGGCATTCCTATTACGGCAAAGGGTTGGGGGGGCAGGCGCGCTCAGCGTGCGGGGGGCGTGACAGGCGCCAGGGTGAACTGTGGAAGTTTCAGGGTCTGGGATAGCGCCTCAAACACCACATGAACCTGCTTTCCTATCTGGATGTCCGCCAGATCGCTATCCACGATATTCCCCATCATGCGCACCCCTTCGTCCAGGTCTACGATGGCCACCGCATAGGGCAGGCGCGTTTTCATGAAGGCGTTGGGCGCACGTTGATTGATGGTGTAGGTATAGATGCGGCCCTTGCCTGAAAGCGCTTTCCATTCGATCTTTTCCGAGCCGCACTTCACGCAGAACGGCCGGGGATAGAACTGTGCCTGCCGGCACGCCAGGCAGAACTGCGCAGTAAGTTGGTGGTTCTGAGCGGCCTCCCAGAAAGGCCGCGTCAGGTCGGTCGGCTGAGGCAAGAGGCGTTCGGGTTCGCTCATCGTCATGCTCCAAGAATCATCGTGGTGTTGCAGGAGAAGACCAGGCCCGGGGCGTGGCACAGGGCCAGTTCGGCTTTCGGCAGTTGGCGTTCGCCGCATTCGCCGCGAAGCTGCCGGACGGCTTCGATAACCAGGAAAATGCCGAACATGCCGGGGTGGCCGTAAGACAGTCCGCCGCCCGAGGTGTTGATCGGGAAGC
This sequence comes from Achromobacter marplatensis, assembly GCF_049060505.1. Taxonomy (GTDB): domain Bacteria; phylum Pseudomonadota; class Gammaproteobacteria; order Burkholderiales; family Burkholderiaceae_B; genus Achromobacter; species Achromobacter marplatensis_A. Next base: position 137,548 of record NZ_JBMGRB010000006.1, on the reverse strand, counting down.
GGCCGCCTGGCGCCAGCGCGCCGCCCGCGACGAAGTCGGCGGCTTCGCCTCGGCCGCAAAAGCCCAGCTCTTCCAGCGACTGCAGAACACCGATGGTGAAGTGGTCATAGATTTGCACCACATCGATGTCGTCGCGTGCGACGTCCGCCATGCGAAAGGCTGCTTCGGCAGTTTGCGCCACGTTCGTGTCCAGCCAGTCGGCCGTGTCGAACGGTGTGTAGTGGTGCGAATGGGATTCCGCGATGCCCATGACGTACACGGGTTTGCCGGGTAAGTCCCTGGCGCGCGCGGCGGACGTGATCACCAGCGCGCCGCCGCCGTCGGTCACCAGGCAGCAGTCGCGCTGGCGCAAGGGTGACGCGATAACGGGCGACGCCATCACTTCTTCCAGGCTGGTCGGTTCGCGGCGATATGCCTGCGGATTGAGTTGCGCCCAGCGGCGCGCGGCGACGGCGACTTCAGCCAGGTCTTGCGGCGTCGTGCCATGGCGATGCATGTGCAGTTGCGCGACCATGGCGTAATACCCGATGGGACTGAGCTGTCCGTAGGGCGCGACGAACTGGCCTCGCGGCGAGGCCGGGTTGTCGGCCACGCCCGCGCCGCTCTTGCGCGAGCCGTCCGAAAGCTGCGTGCTGCCGTAGGTGACAAGCGCCACCGAGCACATGCCGGCCGCGATGGCGGCCATCGCGTGGCGCACGTGAAGTATGTTCGACATGCCGCCGACATTGGTCGAGTCGACATACCGGGGCTTAAGACCCAGGTATTCCGAGAGTTGCAGACTGGAGAAGCGGTCGTCGGTGTGGGCAAACACGCCGTCGACTTCATTCAGGCCGATCCCCGCGTCGCGCAATGCGCGGCCGGCGGCCTGCGCCTGTAACTCCAGCGCCGTTTTTCCTGGCACTTTGCCCAGGTCGGACTCCGCGACACCGGCGATGGCAATGGAGCGTGAGAGGGTTTGCGTCATTGAATATCCGGTCGATGGTTTAGAGCGCGCGGGCGATGACTTCGCGCATGATTTCAGAAGAGCCGCCGTAAATGCGGTTTGGCCGAACGTCCGTGTAGGCGCGCGCGATCGGGTATTCGCGCATGTAGCCGTAGCCGCCGAAAAACTGCATCAGGTCATCGATTGCCCGCGTCGCTTCGCTGGCCCAGAGCTTGGCCATGGCGGCGCCGTCCGGCGTCAACGCACCGGTCAAGTACTGCGCAAGGCAGCTGTCGACGAACGCGCGCGTCGCGCAGGCATGCGTTTTGATTTCGGCCAGCTTGAAGCGGATGAACTGGTTTTCGATCAGGGTCTTGTCAAAGGCGCGGCGTTGCTTGACATGATCCAGCGTCCATTCCAGGGCGACTTCCAGGGCCGTCGCGCAGCGCAGGGCAATGAGGAGTCGCTCGCGCACCAGTCCGCTCATGGCATAGCCGAAGGCCGCGTTGGTTTCGCCGACGAGCCTGTCCTCGGGAACGAATACGTCGTTGTAGAAAAGCTCGGCGGTGTCCTGCGCCTTTTGACCGACCTTGTCCAGCAGGCGTCCGCGGGAAAAGCCGGGTGTCGATGTGTCCACCCAGAAAAGGCTGATACCGTGCGCGCCGCGCGATGGGTCGGTTTTGGCGAACGTAAGCACGAAGTCGGCGTGATAGCCGTTGGTGATGAACGTCTTCTGGCCATTCAGCCGATAGCCGCCGTCGACGTGGGCGGCGCTGGTGCGGATCGCCTTCAGGTCGCTGCCAGCGCCGGGCTCGGTCATCGCGATGGCGCCCACCACTTCCCCCGTGGCCATTTTCGGTAGAAACGTCTGCTTTTGCGCAGGCGTGCCGAATTCAGCCAGGTAAGGCGCCACATTTTCAGAGTGCGTGGTGAAGCCGGTTACCCCGCTGACGAGGGCGCGGGCGATTTCCTCGACGACGACGGCGCTGTACAGAAAGTCTCCTCCGCCGCCGCCGTAGGCGTCGTCGATGCTGGGCAGCAACAGGCCCGCCTCGCCGGCCTCGCGCCAGAGTCCGCGCGGCACCATGCCGGCGTCTTCCCATTGCGCGTGGGACGGTTGGATCCGCTCGGCGATGAAGCGCGCGACGCTAGAGCGGTACAGTTCATGGTCGGGCGTGAACATGGCGCGCGGTGGCGAGTAGCTTGCTTGGTGCTGTGTCATGGACGAGGCCCCCATCAATGGGCAATGCGGTTTTCGGACGGCCAATAGGCGGCTTTCACGGTGCGCTTAAGCAGTTTGCCGCTTTCGGTGCGCGGAAGCGCCGGCACGAAGTCGACGGAACGCGGACACTTGATGGCGGAAATCCTAGCGCGGCACAGTTGCATCAGCTCTTGCGCAAGCGCATGGCCGGCGCGCTGCGGGTCATGGAGCTCCACGACGGCCTTCACCTCTTCGCCAAATTCGTCGTTGGGTACACCAACTACGGCTACGTCAGCCACGGCCTCGTGCGTCAGCAGGACGTTTTCCGCCTCTTGCGGATAGATGTTCACGCCGCCAGAGACAATGGTGTTGGCCAGGCGGTCGGTCAGATAGAGGAAACCGTCGGCGTCCAGGTGCCCCACGTCGCCGTAGGTCGCCCAGCCGCGGTCGTTGTAGGCCCGGGCGGTCTTCTCGGCATCGTTGTGGTACGCGAAGCGGCCTCCGCCCGAGAAATAAACGACGCCTGTCTGTCCCGCAGGCAACTCGGCGCCATCTTCACCCACAATGTGCACCTGCCCGAATTCCGGTTTGCCGACCGAACCTTTGTGCGACAGCCATTCTTCGGAGTCGATGGAGGTGCGCCCAACCAATTCGGTGCCGCTGTAGTACTCATACAGCACCGGGCCCCACCAGCCGATCATCTGTTCCTTTACGGGGATGGGGCAGGGCGCCGCGGCGTGGATGGCGAAACGCAGGCTGGACAGATCGAAGCGCGTGCGCTCTTCCTGGGGCAGGCGCAGCAGCCTGACGAACATGGTCGGCACCCATTGCGCATGCGTGACGCGATAGCGTTGAATTGCGTCCAGCGCTATCGAGGGATCGAATTTCTGCATCAGCACGCAGCTTCCACCGGCCCGCATGACGGCCATGTTCCAGCGCACGGGCGCGGTGTGATAGAACGGGGCCGTCGAGAGATAGACCGAGCTTTCGTCGAAATCCTTCCAGCGCGTGCGCGAGTCGGCGCGGGCCTTGAAGTAGGCGTTGGCATCGGACAGCGGGCGCCTGATGCCTTTGGGCATGCCGGTGGTGCCCGACGAGTACGAGAAATCGGTACCCTCCAGGGTCCGAGGCAATTGCACATCGTCCGGGAACTCGCCGATCCATGCCTCGTATTGCTGAAATCCGGCTTGGCGCCCGTCAAGCAGGATGCGGTTCGGCGGCAATGCGTCCACGATCGCCGGGTCAAGGTCGCCCAGCGTCTGCGCGGAACAGAACAGCGTCTTCGCGCCGGAATCGGCGATCAGGTAGGCCACTTCGTCCGCCTTGAGGTGGCGGCTGATGGTGGTGTAGTAAAGGCCGATGCGATGCGCGGCCCACAAGATCTCGAAGTACCGGACGTGGTTCTCCAGCAGCACGGCGATGCCGTCGCCTTCGACGTGGCCGGCAGCAAGCAGGGCGGCGGCGCATTTGCGCGAGCGTAGTTCCAGTTCGCGCCACGAGACGCTTTCCCCCGAGGGGACCATTCGGTAGGCGATCCCGTCGGGCATCTGCCGGGCGTGGCGTTCAAGTACGGACATGACGGTCTCCATCGTCGGGTTATTCATGGCGCAGGTCGGCGACGCCGTGGCTGAGAACGACCGCGCCGCGTTCCACTGCGACCATCTGGAAACGCACCTGGTCGGCGACTCGCCACATGTCGGCGCGCAGCGTTTCGCCAGGCACGACGGGCGAGGAAAAGCGGGCGGCCAGGCTGGCCAGGCGCGCGGGGACGCCGCCGCAGGCTTGGCGCAGCACGGCGCGGGCCGCCATGCCATAGGTGCACAGCCCGTGCAGGATGGGGCGTTCAAAGCCGGCTTCGCGCGCGGCCTTCGGCAGGATGTGAATAGGGTTGCGGTCGCCGTTCAAGCGGTAGAGCAGCGCGGCGTCGGGGCGCGTCGGCATTTCCAGGCTTAGGTCGGGCGGTCCCTCGGGCACGGCAGGCAGGGCTTCCAGCGGTTCGTCCGCCGGCTGACCAGGACCCGAAAAGCCGCCGTCGGCGCGGCAGAAAGAAACATGGTCAACGGTAGCCAGCAGCGCGTCGGTGTCCGCGTGGGTGACGTGGCGTTGCGTCACGACAAGCGCGCCTTTGCCTGCGCCTTTGTCGATGACATGGCTGACGCGGGTTCGGCTGCGCACGCTGCCTGATGCCGGCAATGGCCCGTGAAAGCGCATGCGGTGCTCGCCGTGCAAGATCCGCATCCAGTCGATGCCGGTCCCCGGATCCGACGCCCACGCGCCGGGAGCGCCCACGGTCGCCAGGAAGGTCGGCACGACCAGCGTGTTCTGTTCATGGACGTACCGCAGGTCCGTTTCGTCCATCGGGTCCGTCGCCATGCCGAGGCTAAGCGCGTATCGGATGCAGTCGTCCTCGAGATACCGGGTGACCTGCTCCGGAATGTCCCATTGCTTGAGTTGGTGGTAGTCGATGGCCATGGCGCGCCTTAGATGGGATCCCAATTGAAGACGTCCGGAGAACGGTCCAGCGGTGTGAAGGCCCTGCGCATTGCGGGCACCGCGTGTTCCGCCAGACTGTCCAGCGTCCAGCCTTCGGCGCGGTGGACGGACATGACAGGCCTGGGCTGGCTCATGACGATCAGCTCGTTGCCGCGCACCGCCAGGATCTGTCCGTTCACGTCTCGACCCGCCTCGCTGGCCAGGAACACGGCCACGGGCGCTACCTGTTCCGGCGTCATGGCCTGCATCCGCGCAAGACGCCGCTTTTCGGCGTCGGTTTCGCTGGGCAGCGTACCGATCAGCCGGCTCCACGCAAAGGGCGCTATGCAGTTCGAGCGGACGTTGAAGCGGGCCATGTCGAGGGCGATCGATTTGGACAGCGCGACGATTCCCAGTTTGGCGGCCGCATAGTTCGCTTGCCCGAAGTTGCCGATCAGGCCCGCGCTGGACGTCATGTGAACAAACACGCCGCTTTGTTGCTCCTTGAAATAGGGCGCGGCGGCGCGGCTCACGTAGTAGGCGCCGTTCAAATGCACGTCGATGACGCCTTGCCATTCGTCGTCCGACATTTTGTGGAAGATGCGGTCGCGCAGGATCCCGGCGTTGTTGACGACGCCATCAATCCGTCCGAAGTGGTCGATGGCGGTGCGCACGATCGCCGCCGCGCTATCGGAGGCGGCCACGGAATGCGTGTCCGGCACCGCGATGCCGCCTGCGGCGGTGATCGCCTGCGCCACCGTGCTGGCTGGCCCGCTGTCGTGGCCGTTGCCGCTGCCGCTGGATCCCAGATCGTTGACGACGACCTTGGCGCCCTGGGCGCCAAGCAGCATGGCGATGGCGCGGCCGATGCCGTTGCCGGCGCCCGTCACGACGATGACTTTGTCCTTCATGGAATGCTCCCGGTGTTGCGAGTGGATATCGAGGGGTTATTCGCTCTTGATGTTGCCGGTCTTGATGACCTGGGCCCACCGCGTTTTTTCGGCTTGCACGAAGGCGCCGAACTCCGCTGGCGTTCCCATCACGGCCTGGCCGCCTTGCTGCGCCAGCGTCTTCTGCATGGCGGGGTCGGATAACGCTTTGTTTACGGCGGCGTTAAGCGCCTGCACGACAGGCTGCGGCGTTTTGGACGATACAAACAGGCCCAGCCAGACCGATACGTCGAAATCCTCGTAGCCCGCCTCCATGACGGTCGGCGTGTCGGGCAATTCCGGGCTGCGTTCCTTGGTGGTGACGGCAATTGCGCGCAGCTTGCCCGCCCGAATCAGCGGCAGCGCGGTAATCAGGTTGTCGACCATGAAGTCGACTTGGCCGCCGACCAGATCGGTCAGGGCGGGCGCCGCGCCGCGGTAGACCACGTCCACAGCGTTGATCCCGGCGCGTTGCTTCAGCAATGCGCCGGCCAGGTGGCCGGAAGATCCGCTGGTGGAGACCGCCATCGACAGCCCGCCGGGCCGCGAGGCCGCGTAGGACTTCAGTTCGGCGATGGTGCGCGCCGGCAGCTTGGGGTTGACCACCAGCACGTCGGGCATGGACAAGACCTGCGCCACGGGAGCCAGGTCCTCGTAGGCATACGGCAACTTGTCGTGCAGCGCGTAGTTGGCCGCGTTGGGCCCCAGGCTTCCCATGACCATCGTGTAGCCGTCCGGTTCGGCCTTGAGCATTGCCTGCACGCCGATAACGCCGCCGGCGCCGGGAAGGTTTTCGATGATGACGGGCTGGCGGAAATGTTCGCTCAGCCCCTTACCCAGCAACCGGCTGGTCTGGTCCAGGATGCCACCGGGCGAACTGGGCGCGATGATGCGCAGCGGCTTGGTTGGCTGGAAGGCCGGCGCGTCCGCAGCGGCGGCCCACATCGGCACGGTCAGGGCGAACGACGCCAGGACGGAACGAAGCGGTGTCTTCAAGTTCATGGTTGTCTCCTGATTGTTGTGGCGGCGTGTTCTAAAATGACCGCCTGGCGGATATTGATGTCCGATAAATTGATTTGTAGATCCGTTTTATAATTTTTGTCAACGAAGTTCCGGTTGATCGGTCCGACTTTTCGGTCGAAAAAAACCGGGACGCATTGTGGAGAGGCATGCCCCATGGCAACCCCAGAAAACGAAGGTTTCGTGCGCGCATTCGCGCGCGGGCTGGCCGTCATCGAGGCGATGGGCCGCAGCGGCACGCACACCGTCGCGACGGTATCGGCAACGACCGCCCTGCCGCGCACGGTGGTGCGGCGCATTCTGTTGACGCTATGCGAACTGGGTTTCGCGGTGGAATCAGAGGAAAGGGGATTCCGGTTGACGCCAAAGGTCCTCAACCTGGGAATGACCTATCTGACGTCGCTGCCTTTCTGGGGGCACGCCCAGCGCGTGCTGGAGAACCTGTGCACGCAGGTGAAAGAGTCTTGCGCACTGGCTGTCTTCGATGGGGAGGAGGTTGTTTTCGTGCTGCGGATCCCGTCGCCGAAGATCATGTCGTTGCGTCTGGGATTGGGCAGCCGGCTACCGGCATACGCGACCGCGCCCGGCCGGGCCTTGCTGGCGTTCCAAAGCGAGGAATTCCTGAACCACTACGTTGAGGGGACCGAGCTGGGAACCATTACCGCGCGCACGGTGGACAGCAAGACGGCGTTGCGCGCCGAACTGGAAACGGTGCTGCGCGAGGGCTATGCGTGGGTCGACGGCGAATTCGATCAGCACGTGTGCGGCATGGCCGTGCCCGTGCGCGACGAGCAGAACAATGTGGTCGCGGCCATCAGCGCCAACCTGCTTTCCGGCGATATGTCCCAGGAAGACGCCGTCAAGACCATCCTGCCTGCGCTGCGCGCCGCCGCCCAACAGTTGTCGGGCCTGGCGCCGGCGTTCCTGGGGCCTTCGAATCGCCTCGTCACGCGGACCAACGGCAGAAGCGCCGCATAGGCGTCCTTGGGTTGGCCTTTACCGAGGGCATGGAGACGCCGATTCGCGCCGCCAGCGGCCGTGCGGGATCAGTCGGGGATTTCGGGTTCTACCAGCTGCGCCAACTGCGCCAGCGATTCCTGCCAGCCCAGATAGCACATTTCGGGCGGAATGACGGCCGGGATGCCTTCTTGCTTGATGCTGATGTCGGTGCCGCACGAGACCTTGCGCAAGGTGATCGTGGTCTGCATCTGGCCCGACAGGTTCGCGTCGTCGAATTGGTCGGTGTAGCGGATTTTTTCGGACGGGACCAGTTCCAGGTATTCGCCGCCGAAATTGATGACGGTGCCAGTCGAAAAGTTGCGGAACGACATCTTGTGGCGGCCGCCCGCCTTGGCGTCCAACTGGTGGACCTGGCAGGTGAACCCGTAGGGGGGCAGCCATTTCGCAATGGCGTCGGCTTCAAGGAAGGCGCGGTAGACGCGCTCGGGGGAGGCGCGCAAGACGCGATGAAAGGTCACGGTTCCGGTAGTCATGGTGTGTCCGCCTTGGAATGAGAGGGTCGTACTCATACGACGTTCAGAGGACAACGAAATCGACATGGCAGGCGTTAGTGAAAACCCCTAATTCTGTAACCGTCCGATGTACGCCGACAGCGCTTCGGCATGCCCCTGTTCGGCACGCAGGCCGACGTGGCCATCGGCTCGGACGACCGCCAGCACAATGCCGCGCACGCCCAGTGCGCGGGCGATGTCGGGCGCCAGGTAAGCATGCGCTCCGGGCACGCCGGTATTCGCGGACAGGACGAACACCTGTTCGATGATGGCTCCGTCAGCCAGTGCTTCCATGTCGCGGCGCACCTGCTCCAGGGCGTCCTCGGGCGTCGCGGCGCAGCCGATCAGCACGGCGGTGTGGCCCTGACGGCCAGTGCAGGCATGCAAGTGGCCGACGCCGCCCGCCGCGAACGCCAGGGGAATCTGATCAGGCAGGCGCTGGCCCGGCCAAAGGGCGTCGTGCGGATCGCCCATGACGATGGGGGATCCTGCGTAGTCGATATCAAGCTCGGCCTCCGCGACCGCTTCGTGGTGCCGCGTGGCAGGGTCGGCAAAGACCGTCCGGATCGCCGCATCCCGTTCGCGGCGGGCGCGTTCCCCTTCCAGCATCTGTGCGCGTTCGGCGGCATCGCCCGAGGCCATTACCTGATCGGCCACGGGGCGCCGTTCGGCGTGATAGCTGTCCAGCAACGCGTCGGAACAATGCCCCTGGCAAACCAGCGCAAGCTTCCAGCCCAGGTTGTAGGCATCTTGCAGGCCGGTGTTCATGCCGTGCCCTTGCGCCGGGCTACAGGTGTGCGCAGCGTCGCCGGCCAGCAGCACTCGGCCTGACCGGAAAGTCCGGGCAACCTTGGTGTGGCAATCGAAGCGCGTGGGATGCGAAATCTGGTCAAAGCGCGCCTCGGGCAGGTAGCGTTGCAAGGTGGCCAGCGCGTCGGCGACCAGATCGGATTGCGCCGAGCGGGGGCGAAGGTATACGCGCCAGCGGCGGTCCGGCAGGGCCGTCAGGATGACGGGCGTCGGGTCCAGATACGCATAGTTGGCTTCAAAGGACTCCGGCCATGACGGGATGGCCGCATCGAACACGGCCCAAGGCTGGTGGATGTCGTGGCCGTCTTGTTCGATACCCATCAACGTGCGGACGGTGCTGTGGTGCCCGTCGCATCCGACGACCCATTGTGCGTGGACCTCTGCCCGCGCGCCCCGCTGATCGATCGTGGCCGTCACGCCATCGGGTCGGGCCGCCAAGCCCACCAGCGTGGTGGCGCGCGTGACGGCGCCGCCGTGTGCGACGAGATAGTCGTGGAGGATGGATTCGGTGACTTCTTCCGAGATGCCGATATTGAAGGGATACCGGCTGCCGCACAGCGCCAGGTCAATGTCGCCCAGCACGGCCCCATCGGCGTGAATACGGGCATGGCGCTGTTTGACGCCCAGGCGCAAAAGCGGGTCGGCGATCCCCAGTGCGTCCAGTATTTCGATTGATCGCGGATGCACGACGGTGGCGCGGTCCCAATCCATGGGCTGCTCGTGCGCGTCGATCAGCAAGCACGGGACGCCTCGCCGAACCAGCTCCACGGCGGTGAGCAGGCCGGCAGGGCCCGCGCCTACGACCAGAACGGTTGTCGCGATCATCATGGATCTCCCTGAACGGGGGGGGGCATTGGCGGGGGGCGTGCGTTACGCGATTCGCGTCTGGCGAAATTAGAGCAAGCGCGATGCCGCCGTCAACGGTTCCGACCTGCGTCGCATGGCTGAGGGACCGGAAGACCGGTGCGGGCATACCAGACGCGGGCGCCATGAAAAAGGCCGCGGGATCAACGCCGCGGCCTTGTTCAATTGTGCGGCGTCAAGCCCGCACGCACTTCGGTGACATCAATACGCGCCCATGTAGTCGCGCTTGCCGACTTCAATGCCGTTGTGGCGCAGGATCGCGTAGGACGTCGTGACGTGGAAGAAGAACTGCGGCAGGCCGTAGTGCAGCAGATAGGCGCTGCCCGACAGTTTCTTTTCTTTCGGGGTGCCCGGGCGCAGCACAATTTCCAGGGATGCGCTTTGTTCGAACTGTTCCGGCTTGAAGGAACCGACATGCGCCAGGGTCTTGGCGATCAGGGCTTGCAGCTCGGCGAACGAGGGTTCGCCATCGGGCCAGGACGGAACTTCCGCGCCGGCCAGTCGGGACGCGATGCCCTTGGCGAAGTCAGCGGCAATCTGCACTTGGCGCGACAGCGGGAACATGTCCGGGAACAGGCGCGCGCCCAGGTAGGCGGACGGGTCGATGTTCTTTTCGGTGGCGTGGGCTTCGGCCTTCTTCAGCACGTCCGACAGGGCGGACAGCATTTGCTTGATGACAGGGACGGAAGCGTCGTACATAGGACTGGTCATGAGGGAGCTCGCAGAATGGGTGAGGCGGGCGCGGGGCAACCCGCGCGGCAGGCCCAAGACTACCAGCAATCGGCGACAGGATGGCGGCTTACAGAATCCCCGCGGTCAGCGCCTTCAAGGTGGCGGCGACGCGGGTCGAGCAATCCAGTTTGCGGAACACGCTTTCGACGTGGGTGCGCACCGTGCTGGGGCTGATGTTCAGTGCGCGGGCGGCCTCTTTGTTGCTGGCCCCCAGGCTGATCTGCCGCAATACCTCGATCTCGCGTTGCGACAGCGTGCTGGTCGCGCGGCGCGGGGCGGGATTGCCGCCTCCGGCGGCAGTGATGGCGGCAGCAGCCACCTCGGTATCGAAGCGGCCGGCGTCGGCATCTTCACGCAAGAGGCGGGCCGCCTCGTGCAAGGGATAGGCGGGCCGCCAGGGGCGGTCTTCCAACAGTGCTTGCAGTGCGACGGCGGTTGAAAGCACACGCTGCGCCTGACCTAGCGCGGGGCCGGCCGCGCCGCGGAAGTAGCCGCTGCCATCCAGGCGTTCGTAGGCATACGAGGCCAATTCCGCCGCGTCGCTCAAGCCCGGGATCTGACGGGCCGCGCGGGCGGTCCAATAGGGCATCAGCCGGACTTGTTCCCATTGGTCGGCGGACAGCTTGCCGGGCGTGTTCCACAAACGGTTCGGCAACGCCGCGCGGCCGATCCCGTGCACCAACGCGGCCGCCTGCAGTGCTTCCTGCGCGGCCGGGCCCATGCCCAGCAGCGCGCCGCAGCGGGCGGCCAACTGCGCGACGCGGCGGGAATAGCCCGCCAGCCAGGGCAGCTTGAGTTCGGCGACGTCGGCCAGCAGCGTCAAGCCGGCAGCGGGCGTATTGGCGCGTGCCCCGTCCAGCGCCCACTCGGCGCCGGTAGGCGGGTGGGCGTCGATATCGTCAAGCCAGGCCTGGCCATGGCGGACCGCCAGTTCCGCCACGGTGGCGGGATACTTGGCGCCCGCCTGCGCGCGCAGGTACTCCATCGCGCTGGCGCGGCCGTGCGCGCGGCTGAGGATTTCCAGGTCGCTTGCCGCATTCACATAGAACACCACGCCCGGGATGGCGTCGCCAGGAACGCCCTGCGGCATGCCCTTGCCGTCGTGCCGCTCGAAGGCGTGCCGCAGGCCGGCCACCACGTCGTCGGGCATGCCCAGGTTAACGGCCACGTCGCCAGAGATTTCGCAGTGGATCAGCGCCAGCGGCACGATCAGCGATTGGGTGCGCGGATCAAGCGGCGGCAGCGTCTGCGCCATCATGGCTTCGCGCGCGGCGACATCGTCGCCCAGCAGTTCGGCGAAACCACTGGCGTTAGCGGTGCAGCCCGACCAACGCAGCAATGCGACGGCGCGCGCGTGGTTCTGGGTAGCGGGGCTGGCGCCATGGGCCTCGGCAAGCTTGCCGGCCAGGCATGCCGTGCGGCGCGAGTGGTCGGTGGCGCGCCCCATGCTCAGGTCTCCGACGAAGGCCATGGCCAGCACGGCGTCGGTCAGTTCCATCGTACTCGGGGCGGTCATCGGGGGCGGGGCGGTCAAGAGAGGAGAGGGGGACGGGCTTATCGGTTAATCAACCGATACCGGCTTTTCCGGTGGATGACGACACTGGAACCCAGCAAGCGCAACACCGTCGCTTGGCACCCAACCTAAAGGAATTCCAGATGAAACGCCATATTATCGCAGCCTCGTTGTTGGCGGCTGGCTTGTTCGCCGGCCCGGTTTCGCAGGCTTTTTCGGCCCAGCCTTCGGTCGTGATCGTGCACGGCGCCTTTGCGGACGGCTCGGATTGGGCGAAGGTGGTCGCGCTGTTGCAAGACAAGGGCGTGCAGGTACAAGCGGTGCAGAATCCGCTGGATTCGCTCGCTGGCGACGTGGCCGCAGCCAATCGCGCTATCGACAACCAGCCCGGCAAAGTCGTGCTGGTCGGCCATTCGTGGGGCGGGGTGGTGATTACCGAAGCCGGCAAACACGACAAGGTGGCCAACCTGGTTTATGTGGCGGCGTTCGCGCCCGATGCCGGCCAGTCGGTCGCGTCGATGACGAAAGACCAGCCCAAGGCGCCGGGCACGGACAGCATCGTCGCCGACAGCCATGGCTGGCTGAGCCTGCCGCCCCAGGGGATTGCACGCGACTTCGCGCAGGACGTGCCGGCCGCCCAGGCCCGCGTGATGGCGGCCACGCAAGGGCCGATCAAGGCGACGGCGTTTGGCGACGCGGTGTCTGCCGCCGCCTGGAAAACAAAGCCGTCGTGGTTTGTCGTGGCCGAAAACGACCGCATGATCTTGCCCCAACTGCAGCGCGAGATGGCCGCCCGGATGGGGGCGAAAGTGACGGCGGTGCCGTCCAGTCACGTGCCGCAGCAATCGCGTCCCGCCGATGTGGCGCGCGTGATCCTGGACGCGGTGGCCAGCGTGAAGTAAGGCGAACCGCCGCCCCGGTTCGCGCCGCGATGCCGGGGCGGCGACGCGTCTATTCCTACGGAATGTACTTTTTATGTTCTGCATGGCTTTGGAATGTGCGGGTTATCCCTAGTAATAAGGCACCTTTCCAACGCGCTATAACCATGTTTGTATTTTTTTTGTATTTATGAACATGAAAATAGCACTGATTGGATGTGGGGAAGTGGGCGACTGCTATGCGCAGGCGTGGGTGGCCGGCGGGCATTCGATCGTCGGCATCTGCGAACTGCGGCAAGACGCCGAGATGCAGGCGCGCGCGGCCTTGCATGGCAGCGTGTTGCACGTCGAACCCGGCCCCTGGCTGGCGCAGGCCGACATCGTGGTGTCGGCGGTGTTTGGCCATGCGGCGTTGCACGTTGCCGCGCAGGCGCTGCCGCATCTGCGCGGTGATGCGTCGTATGCCGATTTCACGACCGCAAGCGCGGCCGACATGCGCGCCGCCGCCGACATTGCCGCGCAACGTGGCGTGCCCTTTACCGACGTCGCGATCATGGGCGCCATTGCGCTGCTGGGCGCGCGCACGCCGTTGCTGTGCGCCGGCACGGGGGCGCCCGCGGTGGCCGCGTTCACGCTGGCCTGCGGCGCGCCCGCGCAGGCGATCGAAGGCCAGGCCGGCGATGCCGTCCGCCTCAAACTGTTGCGCAGCATCCTGACCAAGGGCATGGAAAGCCTGGCCGTGGAATGCCTGGTCGCGGCAGAAAGCATGGGCCTGCGGGCGTCGTTGTACGAAGTGTTGTCCGACATGGACCGGACGCCGCTGACGACATTCGTCGATTCGTTCGTGCGTTCGCATGTGCTGCACGCGCCGCGCCGCCTGGCCGAAGTGCGCGAAGCGCGCGAGCAATTGGTCGAAGCCGGCTTGCAGCCGCTGGTGCTGGACGGCGTGGAACGGCTCTTCGCCCGGACCGCCCAAGGCATCGAAGCGGCGCGCCAGGCCGGTTCTTTCAATGTGCCCGACTCGGTCGCCGAGCGATTGGCCTGGCTGACGCCCCTGGCTCGCCAATCCTGATGCGCAGAGCGGCCCCGCAGAGGGCCGCGACATACCCAAACATAAGCGAGGAAGACAATGACATCCGTAAAGACTCTGCTGGCGGCGGCGCTGCTGGCAACCTCGGCCGTGGCCGGCGCGGCCGATATGGGCTCGGCCCCCATCACGCTGATCTCTCCGTTTCCGCCGGGCGGCGGCACCGACACCTTGACCCGCATGATTGGCTCGGCCATCGCGCAGGACACGGGCTGGAACGTCGTGGTCGAAAACAAGCCGGGCGCGGGCGGCAACCTGGCGCTTGATGCCACGGCGCGCGCCAAGCCCGACGGCCACACGCTGGTCATGGCGCAGACGGACAACATCGTTCTGAACCCGTGGCTCTACAACAAGCTCAGCTACGACACCTTCAAGGATTTCAAGCCGGTGGGCCTGGTGGCTTCGTCGCCAAGCGTATTCGTGGTGGTGCCGGAGTCTCCCTACAAGACGCTGGACGACGTGGTCAAGGCGGCCAAGGCGCGCCCGGGCCAGGTATCGCTGGGCATTCCCGGCATCGGCGGCAGCGGCGACCTGATCGGCCATCTGTGGCGCAAGGCCGCGGGCATGGAGCTGATGCACGTGCCGTACCGCGGCTGGTCGCAGGCCTTTCCGGATCTGGCCAGCGGCCGCATCGACCTCTACACCGGATCGGTCGCGTCGCTGCTGCCCCAGATCCGCGGAGGCAAGGTGCGCGCGTTGGCGGTGGTGGCGGACGCGCGCTCGCCCGCGCTGCCGGATGTGCCGACCTTCGCGGAAAGCGGTTTCAAGACCATCAACCAAACGATCTGGTGGGGGCTGATGGCCCCCGGCAAGACGCCGGACGACGTGATCGCGACGCTGAACCAGGCGCTGAACAAATCCCAGGCGCAGCCGGACGTCGTGAAGAAGCTTGAAGACTCCGGCTACAGCGTCATGAAGGGCACGCCGGCGGATTTGGGCAAGCGCCATCGCGCCGACCACGACATCTTCGGCAAAGTCGTGCAGGAAGCCGGCATCCCGAAACAATGATCTTGCGAACCCCTCAGATGAAGCACCAGGAGACCTCTAATGACCGGTTTTGACATCCACCCGCGCAAGCGCGCGGTTGCAAGCGAGTTCGTCGAGAAATTCCGCCGCGTTCCCGTCGCCAATATCAGCGACTGCATGTGGCGCATGACGGCCGGCGGCGCGCGCCTGCGGCCCATGCACGACGGCCATCCGCTGGCCGGCCCCGCGCTGACGGTACGCACGCGCCCGGGCGACAACCTGCTGGTGCACAAGGCGCTGGAATTGGCGCAGCCCGGCGACGTCGTGGTGGTGGACGCCGGCGGCGACCTCACCAACGCCATCATCGGCGAGATCATGACGACCTATGCGCAGACGCGCGGCCTGGCCGGTATCGTGATCAATGGCGCCATCCGCGATAGCGGCACCATCCGCCGCGGCTCGTTTCCGGTGTACGCCGCCGGCGTCACGCACCGCGGGCCCTACAAGGATGGTCCGGGCGAGATCAATACCGTCATCGCCTTGGACGGCATGACGATCGAGCCGGGCGACCTGATCCTGGGCGACGAGGACGGCTTGCTGTGCCTGCCGTATGACCAGGTTCCCGCCTTGTATGAAGCCGCATCGGCCAAGCATGCGGTCGAAGAGCAGATGCTGGCGCAGATCGCCGCCGGCACGCTGGATACTTCGTGGATCGACGCCCGGCTGAAGGCGCAGGGCTGGAAGCCCTGAGCAGGCGGCGCCAAGGCTTGTCTTCAGGCCTTGGCGCTTCCCAGGCGGCGCAGGAGTCGGTCTTTGACTGCGCCGCCATACGCCCACGACAGCACCGCCAGCACCAGCATCGCCACCGTGAAGTAGGCGCGCGCCGCCATCGGTACCGGATTCAGTTCCGCGATGGTTCGCATCGGCTCATAGGACGTGAAGTCGCTGGCCGCCAACACGCTGAACAGCAGAGCCAGCACGGGCCCCGTAAAGCGCGGACGTTCGCCCCGCGTCGCCGGGTCGGCGTGGAATGCCCAGCGCAACAGCTGCGCCACGCGGACGGCAACCGTGATCAGGGGAATGGCTACCGCAAGCAGCAGGACGAAGAGGGCGACAAGGATCTGGGGCGAATACATGAAAGCGGATAAAGGGAAAGGCGCGAAACCGCGGCCGGGATCACGCGGCTGACGTATCGGCAGGCGGCTTGCGCTGGCTGCGGAAAAGCAGGTGCGTCGTGGTCAGGTGAAAGCGCATGGCGATGTCCGCGCATCCCGGATCGCGGGCCCGCAATGCGGCGATGATCTGGCGATGATGTTCCACGCTGCGCAGCATGTCGTCGTGCGTGTAGAAATAGAACGAGCCGATGATGATCGGCATGTCCAGCAGGTTTTCCACCATGGTCCGCACCCGCGCGGATTGCGCGGCGTCAAGCAAGGCATGGTGAAAGAGGTTATTGCAGTGCTGGACCCGCGCCACGCGGTCGGTGTCGTCGGAAAGGATGGCGTCCAGCATGCGCTGGTTGATTTGCTCAAGGTGGTCGATCTGTTCGGGCGTAGCGCGTTCGGCGGCGGTACGCGCGGCATAAGGCTCAAGCAGCAGGCGCAGTTCGAACGCCTCGTTGATGTCGCGGTCCACCCAGCCCAGCACCACCGCGCCGCGCCGGCCTTCGCGCTTGACCAGGCCATCGGTGATCAGCCGTTCGATCGCGCTGCGAACGGGCGTGCGGCTGACGGAAAGTTCGGCCGCGATGTGCTCTTCACGCAGCCGCTCGCCGGGCAGGAACACGCCGGACATCAGCCGTCGGCGGAGTTCCCCGTAGACAAGGTCGCGGGCGCTGGTCATGGTGGCGCAGGATTCCTGAGGGCGCGAAGAGATTCAGACTATACCCGAAGGGGGGCGCGGTTTTGCGTGAAAAGCGGCCCTTGCGCGACGGTGGCGCGGGCGCGCTTATCCGTGCATCCGCACGTCGCGGGGCGACACGCCGAACAGCCGCTTGAAGGCCGTGGCGAAGTTGGCGGCGCTGGAGTAGCCTGCCATCGCGGCGGCCTGGGCGACGCTGACGCCTTGATTCAACAACGCGCGCTGCGCGGCCCGTAGCCGTTGCTCTCGCAGATACTCGACGGCGGACGACCCCGTCAGTGCCTGGAAGCCCTGTTGCAGCGCCCGCACGCCCAAGCCGGTTTGGGCGATCAGCTCGGGTAGGCGGCCCGGACCGGTGACTTTTCCGGCGTCGATGCGGGCGCGCAGGTCCAGCAGACGCGCGGCATGACGCGGGTTGATGCGACTGGCCAGCGTGCCGGCGCCTTCACCAGCGGCGGCTGCGGCTAGCGCCACGTGGCGGAGCCCTTCGCCCAGCAACGCCAGGCAACGGGATTCCAGCATCAGCCGGTCCACCCCGTCTTCGTGGGCGGGAGGACGCGCGATGCGTTGCGCCAGCGTGACGCCGCGCGGAGTGAGCGTCCACGCATGCAGCGCCAAATGCGTCTGTAGAAAGGACTGGATGGCCCAGGTGTCGACGGCGCCAGGGGATCCGCCTGGGATCAGTCCGCCGTCTTGCAGCCATTGCGGCGCCACCGTCAGCGTGATCGAGCGTTCGCGGTGGTTGCGGGCTGCTCGTCGCATAAAGCTGGCCGGTTCGGTCAGCATCAGCAAGCGCGCTTGTTGGCTTTCGCCAGGCGCGGGCCCCTTTAAGCGCAGGTGGTGATGGCCGAATTCCAGCTCGACGTCGCCGTGTTCCAGCACGATCAATTTCAAGCCTGGCGTGAGCGTGGAACGCACGACGTTGTCACCGCAATCCCGAACGTCGGCGCGTCGCAGCATCAGGCCCGGCCGCATCGCCAATACCTCGAAGCTGCCTTCCAGCGGGGTCTTGGCGCCCGCGCCATGGCGGGATTCGATGTCGTGCGATCCCCCTACGTGCGTCCCCGCCGCACGCAGTTGGGCGGATGAGATCCCGCCCGCCATTTCCGCCCGTTTTCGCGGCCCCGCCATGCTTGCTCCAAAAAAAAAAGGGAAATGCCCCCACGCCGCGCACGCTTCGCGTGGTTGCCGTGCGCCGCCGCAAAGCATCTGGTGCTTTGCGCAAACATGCGGGCCTGATTTCCGTGGAATCATGGGCGGGCTTTCCAAATGACCATGAGAATCAGTACCATTATGACCCAAAGTCCCGCCGTCTTCGCCCTCCGCCGGCCCCGGACGATGATGGCCCTGGCCTTCGCCGGCATGGCAGGCGCCGCCCAGGCGCAGACCGTTCCGCCGTCAGGCGCCGCCGCCGCAAGCCCCGTGCAGTCCCTGGCCCCCGTGGTGGTGACTGCCAGCGGCTATGACCAATCCATCGCCGACGCGCCCGCCAGCATCACCGTGTTGACGCACGAAGAGCTGGCCAGGCAGCCTTTCAATACCCTGCAGGACGCGCTGCGCAATGTCGAAGGCGTCAGCATCGTCGGCGCCAATGCCAACAAGCAGGACATCTCCATCCGCGGCATGCCGGGCAAATACACCTTGATCCTGGTGGACGGCAAGCGGCAGGGCACGCGTGAAATGCTGAATCGTGAAGAGCTGGGCATGGTGCAGGCCAGCCAGATTCCGCCGTTGGCCGCCATCGAGCGGATTGAAGTCGTGCGGGGGCCGATGTCGTCGCTGTACGGATCCGACGCGATCGGCGGCGTGGTCAACATCATCACGCGCAAGGTGCCGCAGGCGTGGACCGGTTCGATCAACCTGGGCGCGACTTTGCAGCAGCACAGCGAACTGGGCAACAGCCGGCAGGCGGATTTCTACCTGGCCGGCCCGATCAAGGAAGAAAAACTGGGCCTGCAGCTGTTTGGAAAATCCAATCAACGCACGCAAGCCGATGTGGTGGACGGCTCGTATGGCATCCGGGACCGTGGATTGACCGCCCGGCTGACGCTGACGCCGACGAAAGAGCAGGACATCCAGCTGGAAGCCGGCCAGGACGAATACAACCGCTACGGCACCGTGGGCAAATCGTTGGCCGCCACCGAGACGGGCGACTATCGATTGAAGAACCGGCACACGCACTATTCGGTCTCGCACGAGGGTCGCTGGAATTTCGGCACGACGAATGTGTCGCTGCAGCGCGAAGAGGGCAAGGCCAGCAACACGATCGGAGACAAAGACACTACCTCGTATCCGGACACGCGGTTGGTCAATACGACGCTGGACGCCACGCTGACGTTGCCCCTGCCTGGCAACATGTTGAAGGTGGGCGGGCAGTACATCGACACGCGCCTGTATGGCACCGACAAGGAAGCGGCGTCCACCACGGCGCGCAACACCGTGTCGGGGCTAAGCACGCGGTCCTGGGCGTTGTTCGGCGAAGACGAATGGGCCGTCACCGACAACCTGTCGCTGACGGGCGGCATGCGCCTGGACGACCACGAGCGCTATGGCCAGCATTGGAGTCCGCGCGGGTATGCCGTCTATCACCTGTCGGACGCCTGGACACTCAAGGGCGGTGTCGCGCGTGCATTCCGCGCGCCTGAACTGCGCCAGAGTTCGGCGGACTACGTCCAGGCGACGGGCGGCGCCGTGGGCGCGCCGCGCGGCAGTATTGCCGGTAACCCCGACCTGAAGCCCGAGACCAGCACCAGCACCGAAATCGGCCTGCACTACCAGGACGATGAAGGCGTAGCGGCCGGCGTGACGCTGTTCAACAACGAATTCAAGAACAAAATCTACAGCCAGTGCGTGACCGGATGCGCGGGCACCTCGGGCGCCACCTATGAATGGGGCAATATCGGACGCGCCACGCTGCGCGGCGTTGAAACCAGCCTGACCTTGCCGCTGTCGCGTACCGTTACGCTGACGGGCAACTACACCTATACGCAATCCAAGCGTAAATCCAATGACGAAGTCGCCTATGACGGCACGTCGTTGCAGGGGCAACCGTTGGACCGGACACCGCGCCATGTGCTGAACGTGCGCGCGGATTGGCGGGCGACGGACGCCTTGTCGCTGTACGCGTCGGCGAACGTGCAAAGCGAGCAGTACTGGGCGAACTACCGCAATGTATCGACGACGACGCGCCGGCGGCCCGGCGCCACGACGTTCGACCTGGGCGGCAGCTACGAATTGAACCCGCACGTCACCTTCCGTTTGGCGGTGATGAACTTGACCGACAAGCGCGTCCCGGTGGACTACCGTACCCGCACGACCGGTCTGGATGGAAACTGGCAAGTCGATGAGGGGCGCCGTCTATGGCTGAACACATCCGTTTCGTTCTGATCGGAACTGCCTTGGCGCTGGGCGTGGCGGCGGCCGCCAACGCGCAGCCCGGGCACGCCCGGCCCATGGCGGCGCAACCCCCCGCGTTGGCGATTGGCGTGCCGGCCGGGCAGGTGCAGCGCTATGTAATGGCCGCGCCGGACGGCGGACCCGAGTACCGCGTGTCGGTCTGGACGCCGCCGGGCGGGCAGCCGCCGGCCGCCGGCTATCCGGTGGTCTACATGCTGGACGGCAACGCGGTATTTGAAAGCCTGACGCGGACCCCGTCCGCCTTGCCGTCCGGGACGTCGCTGCAAGCGGTGGTGGTGGGCATCGGCTACGACGACGCCGAACGCTTCAATGTGACGGCGCGGTCTTATGACTACACGCCGCCGTCTCCTGGCGCGGACGCGCCGCGCGGGTCGCCGCGCGATCCCGCTGCGCAAGGCTGGGCCAAGCCCGGCGGCGGCGCCGACCGCTTTCTGGCGATCCTGCAACAGCGCATTCAACCGCTGGTTGAACGGCGTTATCGCGTCGATGCCGGCAACCGCACGCTATACGGCCATTCCTACGGTGGTCTGTTCGCGCTCCATGTGGCGCTGACCCAGCCCCAGGCCTTCCGGCATTACGTGGCGGCCAGCCCGTCGATCTGGTGGAACGGCCGATTCATCCTGCAATCGTTGGCGCGTCCGGCGCCTGTGCCGGAACCGGGCGTGGACGTGACCGTGATGGCGGGCGAAGAGGCGCAGGGCCGCGAAGATCGTCCGGACAGCCCGGAAAGCGTGGTGCGCGCACTGGGCGGCATTCCCCGCGTGCAGGCTCGCTTGCAGGTGTTTCCAGGCTTGGGCCATGGCGAGATGTTGCCGGCGTCGCTGGCCGCGACGCTGCGGGGGTATGTCCGCTAGCGTAGGGAGCAGCGCGCCGCAGGCCCGCCGTCAGTCGCCGCTTGCGCGAAACGCAACGGTGATGCCCACGCCGCGGCCGTCCAGGCCAGGTCCCCATTCGATCCGGGCGTTGTGTTTGGCGGCGATCTGCGCCACCAGCGACAGGCCAATGCCGCTGCCGCGCTCGATGGTGCCGGCCTTGCGGTAAAAGCGGTCGAACACGCGTTCGCGCTCGGCTGGCGCGATGCCCGGCCCATTGTCGGCCACGGACAACTGCGCGCCGCCGTCGGGCAGCGGGCCGCACGAGACGGCCACGCGGCCGCCTTCGGGCGTATAGCGCAAGGCATTGTCCAGCAGGTTGCGCAGCAGCACGCCCAACGCGTCGACGCTGCCGTTCACCATTGCCGGCTGGGTGTCGAGGCTGATGCGCTGGTGCTTTCGGTGGGCCAGCGCTTCGCTGTCGCGCACAATCATTTGCGACAATCGATCCAGCGAAACGGGTTCGGCGCGGCCCTCGCTTTGCGCCTCGGTACGCGCCTGGTCCAACAGTTGTTCGGCCAGGCGAGTGGTGCGGGTCGCGACGTCGCGCAGCTTGTCGACCGCTTCGCCGCGTGCCTGGGGGGTATCGCTGCGCACCGCTAATTCGGCGTAGGCGCTTAGCGCTGCCAATGGCGTGCGCAACTCGTGGGCGGCGTCGGCCAGAAAGCGGCGTTCCCGATCGAGAGAGGCCGACAGGCGTTCCAGCAGGCTATTTATGGATTGGATGAAAGGTTGTAGTTCGCCGGGCATTCCGGACGTCGGCAATGGCGTCAAGTCCATGGCCGGGCGGCTCAGGATGGCGTCGCGTGCGCGGTCCACCGGGCGGAAGGCGCGGCGCATGACCAGCCACGTGAGGCCGGTCAGTATCAGAAACAGCACGCTCAGGAATGCCAAGCCATTGCGCATGCGCGCGGCGGTTTCCTTGCGCAGTTGTACTTCCGACTTGGCGAACTGGACCTGTATGCGGCCATCGGCATCCGCCACGGAGTAGGCACGCCAGCGTTCGCCGCGCAGCGTGACGTCTTCGAATCCGTTGTGGAAGTCCTGTATCAGGGGCTGGTCGGGCGCCCAAGGCGATTGCACAAGCAGCCGCTTGTCGGCCAGCGCCCACACCTGGAAATTGAACGATTCGCCGTCGAAGCGGTTGGAGTCGGGCAGTTCAAAGCGGTCTTCGCTGGAGGGTTTTGCCTGCAGCAGGCTGGTGGGCAACGACAGCAGCGCTTTCTGGGCGGAATCACGCAAATCCCGATCTGACATACCGGTCTCGGCGCGGGTCTGTTCCAGGTAGATCAAGGAAAAGACGGTTACCCAGGTGGCGATCATTGCCAGGAATAGCGTAACCGCGACTTGTCTGCGCAGTGTCTTCATGACGACACGTCCGGCACGATGCGGTAGCCCAATCCGTGCTGGGTCTCGATCAGGCCGTCGCCCAGCTTGCGTCGCAATTGATGGATATAGACCGCCACGGTGTTGCTTTCGATGGTGCCGCTGCTGCCGTAGACCGCGACTTCCAGTTGATCGCGGCTGACGGTGTTGCCCATGCGTTGCATCAGTGCCAACAGCGTGTGATATTCATGCGCGCTTAAGCTGACTTCGCTGCCGCCCTGGGTCACCGTGCGCCGCGCGGGTTCCAGCACCACGTCGCGGCAGCGCAGTGCGGACACCACGCTGTTGCTGCTGCGGCGGAGCACGGCGCGCATCCGGGCCAGCAGTTCGTCCAGCTGGAAAGGCTTTACCAGATAGTCGTCGGCGCCGGCGTCCAGGCCCTGGATGCGTTCGCTGAGGCGGTCACGGGCGGTGATGATGAGGACCGGTGTCGTGTCGAAGCGGGCGCGCAGCGCCTTCAGTAACGTCAAGCCGCTGCCGTCGGGCAACCCCAGATCCAGCAGGACGGCCTGATAACCGTGGTCCACCAGCGCCAAGTGCGCTTGCGGCATGTCGCGCGCCCAGTCCACGGCGGCCCCATCTTGAATCAGGCCCGTGCGCAAGGCATCGCCCAGCATGGGGTCGTCTTCTACCAGCAGGATACGCAAGCAAGCTCCAGAGCCGTCCCTGGCGGGTTGCGCCGGGGTCTTAAAGAATTATTAAAAGTTGCTCAGGACAATGCAGGCCAAGCCCGGGGGCGGTCGCCCACGGCCACTGTAATAACACTGAAGGAAGCCCTGATGCGGATGGGTATATTAGCAAGAGGCGCGCTTGCAGGCGCGATGTTCACCGGGGCTGGCGCTGTCTACGCGCAAAGCGGGAACTTCATCGGATTGGGGGTCGGAGCGATTCCCGTCTATGAGGGTTCCAGCGAGTATCGGGCGCTTCCGGTGCCGCTGATCAACTACCAATCCGGCAATTTCTTCATCACGCCCCGGATGGGGCTGCCCGCGATGGGGTTGAAAACCTCGTTGGCATCCGACCTGGAGGCAGGCGTTTTCGTGGGCATGGCGCTGGGGCGCAAGGCCGATGACGCCGACCTCACGAAAGGGCTGGACGACATCAAGTTCCACGGCGCCTACGGTGCCTACGTGGAATGGAGCCCTGGCCGATACTCGCTGGGCGCGGGCTACAAGCAGGCGGCTCGCAGCGGCTACGGCGGCACGCTGGAACTGCGGGCGTCGTATGCGGCGCTAATGACCGAGAAGAACACCGTGCAGGTCGGAGTCCGCACCGAATGGGCCAGCAGCGACTACATGCAGACCTGGTACGGCGTCACGTCGTCGCAAGCGGCCCGCAGCCGCGAAGGCCTGTCGACGTACTCGCCGTCGTCGGGATTCAAGAACGTTGGCCTGTACACCACGTGGATTTATCGCATCAATCCCAGCTGGAGCACGATGTCCACGGTCGGCGTCAATACCTTGCTGGGCGACGCGCGCGATAGCCCGCTGACGGACCGCAAGACCAACGTGTTCGGCTCGGTGGGCGTGGCGTACCGCTTCTGACCGGTCGGCATGGCCGGGGCAAGATGGCTGACGGTTTCTCTGGTGGAACAGATACAATTTCCGCCAGAATTTCCGTCCCCCCGTTTTGATGATCCGATCCCATGCCTGATTTTCCGCCAGACCCTCAAGCCGTCCATAGCCCCGCGACGCGTCACGCGATTTTCATTGTCGCCACGCTGAATCCGGGGGCTGCCGCCGCCGAAACCATCCGCGGCTGGTGCGCCGACGTGGCCACATTGACGCGTACCGTGGGAACGCGCGCGCCGCAGCAGAACCTGTCCTGTGTCTGCGCGTTCGGGTCTGAGGCCTGGGACGCGTTGTTCGGGCAACCGCGGCCGGCGTCCCTGCATCCGTTCCGCGTGTTCGGCGACGGCGCGCGCGTCGCGGTGTCCACGCCCGGCGATCTGCTGCTGCATATCCGCGCGGACGCCATGGATGTTTGCTTCGAGCTGGCGACGCTGTTGGTGGAAGGGTTGGGCGACGCGGTGACCGTGGTCGATGAAGTCCATGGCTTCCGCTACTTCGACCGGCGCGCCATCATCGGTTTCGTCGACGGCACCGAAAACCCCGAAGGGCGCGAGGCGGTCGACTTCACCGTGATCGGCGACGAAGACCCGGATTTCGCGGGCGGCAGCTACGTGCTGGTGCAGAAGTATCTGCACGACATGGCCGGGTGGAACGCCCTGACGGTGGAAAGCCAGGAAGGCATCATCGGCCGCCACAAGTTGTCCAACGTGGAGCTGGACGACGATATCAAGCCGGCGTCGTCGCACAGCGCCTTGACGACGCTGGAAGAGAATGGCCAGGAAGTGAAGATCCTGCGCGACAACATGCCGTTTGGCCGTCCGGGCGTGGGCGAATTCGGCACCTACTTCATCGGCTACGCGCGTTCGCCCGCGCCGATCGAGCAAATGCTCGAAAACATGTTTGTCGGCCGCCCGGCAGGCAATTACGACAGGCTGCTGGACTACAGCCGGGCCGTGACGGGCAGCCTGTTCTTCGTGCCGTCCGCCGAACTGCTGGAGTCCTTGGAAACGCGTGCGGCCGTCGGGGAAGCGCCGCAGTTGGCGGCTATTTCTTCTTCGACGACGTGAACGTCACCGTGAACTGAACCACGTTGCCCGCAGGCGGGAAGTCACCTTCGGTCCGTCCGCGCCGCAGCATCCGAAGGGCGCTTTGGTCAATTTCTTCGAAGCCGGAAGACGTGATGACCCAGGCGTCGATGACGCCTGCCGCCGAAAGATGCAAGCCCAGCACAACCAGGCCTTCCTGCTTGTTGAATGCGGAGGAAGAGGGCATGTTCATGGGCGGCACGATCAGCCGGCGCGCGAAGTTCCGCGTGATAGGCACAATGCTGTCCGAGATCAGGAAGACACGGTCGCCGTTAGGCCGCACGGCCTCTTGAGATAGCGTGATTCGTTCATCAAGCTTGCGATGGGAACGCAGGGAGGGCGACTCCCAGGCGGCCGCTTGCGCTTGCTGTTCGGTGCGAACCTGCGACGACGCGCGGGCCGCGTCCCGACCCGTCCCGCCGCCCTGGCGTACAGCGGTCTACGACTAAAGACCGATGCGCGCGCAAAAGCCCGCTGCTACCGTCCGCCAGGAGCAGTCCAGCAGCTTAAGCTCCCCCCCTCCGTTTGCATGGCAACGTGGCGGGAGCCAGGCGGCTGTGGCTGCCTGGCCGACGCTGGCGCGGCTTCCTTTGCCAGCAAGCAGGAGAATTTCATGAAGAAAACCCACCAACCGGAAGCGGCGGACAAGGCGCAAGACCACCAGGTGCAGCCCTTGACCAAAGAAGAAATCGCGCAAGTCAGCGGCGGCCACGGCACGAGTCGCATGGGCCAAGCCTCCGTGTCGGCCGGTAGCAACACCGCCTCCGGCCGCAAAACGGTTTACCACTCACGTTGATTCAACCGGCGACGCCGTCAAGGCGCTTGCCAACAGGAGTAGTCCATGGAAAAGACTGTGTCTATGGCGTCGATGGACGACGCCTTGGAAAAGCAGGTCCAGCCGCTTAGCGAACGCGAAGTCCTGGAAGTAAGCGGCGGCGCGAATAGCCGGCAGATCTTCCTCAAGAGCCCGACGGCCCCGGGCGGCCCCGCCGGCGCCAAGCCGAGCCGCCAGAGCATCTTCAGGTAAGCCAGGTAGGTACCGGGCCGTAGTCATGACGCGCGGCGGCTTGGCCGTCGCGGGCTTTTTTCTCTTTGCTTGTTTCAGGCCTTGCCCGATGTCGCTTTATCGCAAACAGGCGCTTGCCGCGCAACGTTCCGTCGGGCTGGGCGACATCGTCCTGATCCGGCCGGTGTCGTTCGCCCTGGTCACCGTCGTGTTGGGCGGTTTCGTGCTGGCCGTGTGCCTGTTCCTGGCGTTCGGCACCTATACCAAGCGCGCGACCGTCAGCGGCCAGCTTGCGCCCGACGCGGGCCTGCTCAAACTCTATGTGCCCCAGGCGGGCGTGGTGCTGGAGCGTCCGGCCCGCGAGGGCCAGCATGTCAATGCGGGCGACGTGCTGTATGTCGTGTCGGGCGAACAGCAAAGCGCGCTGGGCGACACGCAGCAAGCCATCAGCGGGCAGATACGGCAACGCGAAGACAGCCTGCGCCAGGCGCGCCAGAAGACCTTGATGCTGCAGCAAAGCGAACATGAAAACCTGACCGCCGGCATCGGCGGGTTGACCTCGCAGCTCGCGGCGATCGACAGCCAGATCGGCGGCCAGCGTGGCCGGATCAAGCTGGCCGAGGATAGTGCGCAGCGCTATCGCACTCTGATGGAAAAGGGCTACCTGTCGCCCGAAGAATCTGACCAGAAACGCGCCGATCTGCTCGAACAGCGTAACCAACTGCAGGCCTTGCTGCGCGACCGCATCGGCATCGCCATGGACCTTGCCAATCGGAAATCGTCCCTGGCCGACCTGACGCTGCGCCAGCAGAACCAGCTGGCGCAGCTGGACCGTGACCTGGCGGGCGTGGCGGTGGACCTGACCCAAAGCGAAGCCAAGCGCCGCGTGGTCGTGACGGCGCCGCAGGCGGGCGTGCTGACCGCGATGACGGCCGAGGTGGGGCAGGCGGTGGACACCCGGCGCCCGCTGGCCACGATCGTGCCCGACGGCGCGAAGTTGCTGGCCGAGCTGTACGCGCCAAGCCGCGCCGTGGGCTTCGTGGCGCCGGGCGACGCCGTGCTGATCCGCCTTGAAGCCTACCCGTACCAGACCTTTGGCCAGCAGCGCGGCGTGGTCCAGACCGTGACGCGCAGCGCGTTGCCGGAATGGCAGATGACTGACGGCGCCGCGGGGCAGGGCGACAAGGAACCGATGTACCGGATCACGGTGTCGCTGGACCCGTCAGCCCACGGCTCGCAGGGGCAGGCGCTGGCGTTGCGGCCCGGCATGCGGCTGGACGCGGACCTGCTTCAGCAGACGCGCCGCTTGTACCAATGGGCGTTCGATCCCGCCTACCGACTGTCGGGGAAACTGTGACGATGCTTGAACGCCTGACGCTCGGCGTCAAACGGCGGGTGCCCAGACTCCTGCAAACCGAGGCCGCCGAATGCGGCCTGGCCTGCGTGGGCATGGTTGCAGGGTTCCATGGGCACCACCAAAGCCTGGCCAGCCTGCGAGGCCGCTTTCCCGTGTCCCTCAAAGGCGCCACGCTTGCAACGCTGATCCATGTGGCGGGCCAGTTGGGCCTGGCGTCCCGGCCCGTGAAGGCGGGCCTGGGGGCGCTGGGCAAGCTAAAGCTCCCTTGCATCCTGCATTGGGAGTTCAACCACTTCGTGGTGCTGACCGATATCAATGCGCGGTCGGCCACGCTGATCGACCCCGCCTCCGGCGTCCGGAAATGCGCCATCAGCGAGCTATCGGCGTCGTACACCGGCGTGGCGCTGGAACTCTGGCCGACGCCGGATTTCCAGATGGCCAACGAGAACAAGCCCGTCCGGCTACGTGAACTGACAGGTCGCGTCACCGGCCTGGGGGCGGCATTTTCGCAAGTGATGCTGCTGGCGCTGGGGCTGGAAGTGTTGACGGTGGTTCAGCCTTTTTTCCTGCAATGGGTCGTGGATCACGTGCTGAACACGGGCGACCGGGATCTTCTGACCACGTTGGCGCTGGCCTTTGGACTGCTGATGGTGATGCTGCAGCTGACCTCGGTGGCGCGCAGCTGGATGCTGATGTTCATGGGCACGACGCTGAACCTGCAATGGCGCAGCAACGTCTTCACGCATCTGCTGCGGCTACCGGTCGGCTACTTTGAAAAGCGGCACCTGGGTGACATCGTGTCGCGCTTCGGGGCCATCGACACCATCCAGCGCACCGTCACCACGTCCTTCCTGGAGGCGTTGCTGGACGGCATCGTCATGGTGATCACGTTGGTGTTGATGTTCCTGTACAGCCCGCCGCTGGCGTGGATCGCCGTGGGTGCGATGGCGCTGTACGGGCTGGCGCGGTGGTCGGGCTATGCCTCGTTGCGCTATGCCACCGAAGAACACATCGTCCACGCCGCGAAAGAGCAATCGCACTTTTTGGAAACCGTGCGCGGGGTCAAGGCAATCAAGCTGTTTCAGCATCAGAACGACCGGCGTTCGCGTTGGCTGGCGTTGCTGGTCAATGAAATCAATGCGGACCTGCGCGTGCAGAAGTGGGCGCTGTTTTTCCGCACGTTCAATGGCTTGTTGTTCGGCCTGTCATCGATCGCGATCCTGTGGCTGGGCGCGCGGCTGGTCCTGGACGGCCAGTTCACCGTCGGCGCCTTGCTGGCTTTCATTGTCTACAAGACGCTGTTCGATAAGCGGGTGGCGGCGTTGCTGGACAAGTTCGTGGAAGTGAAAATGCTCCGGCTGCAAGGCGAACGCCTGGCCGACATTGTGCGCGAGACGCCAGAGGCCGCCGATGAAATGCCGCGCGCCGATGGCGCCGTGACGAAGTCGCCGGCCATCGAAGTGCGCAACCTGCGCTTTCGCTACAGCCCGCAAGAGCCCTACGTGCTGGACGATGTCAGTTTCCGCATCGAGCCGGGCGAATCGGTCGCCATCACGGGCCCGTCCGGGGGCGGCAAGACAACGCTGATCAATATCTTGCTGGGCATCCTGACGCCGACCGAAGGCGAAGTGCTGGTCGATGGCGTGCCGGTGCGCGGAATGGGCGCGGCCGCCCTGCGCAGGATGGCGGGCACGGTGCTGCAGGACGATGTGCTGTTCGCGGGATCCATCGGCGAGAACATCAGCTTCTTCGACCCGCAGTACGATCCGGACCGGGCCGCGGAGTGCGCGGCAATCGCCGCCATCCACGACGACATCTGCGCGATGCCCATGGGCTACAACACGCTGGTCGGCGATATGGGAACGGTATTGTCGGGCGGGCAGAAGCAGCGCGTGTTGCTGGCGCGCGCGCTGTACAAGCAGCCGGCGCTGCTATTCCTGGACGAGGCGACAAGCCATCTGGACATCACGCGCGAGCGGGTGGTCAACCTGGCCATCGCCAAGCTGAACATGACGCGGGTGATCGTGGCGCATCGGCCCGATACCATTGCCGCGGCCGGGCGCGAGATCGGGCTGGTGGGCGGCAAGGTCGCCGCCGACAGTGGCGTGCTTAAACCGGCTTCCCGAACACGCCGCCGCGCCGAGCCACAAGCGTCGCCTGTGTACGATTAAGCACGCCCAGCGTGGCCAGGATGGCCGACACATGTGTCTTGACGGTCTTTTCCGTCATGTTGAGGCGTTCCGAGATTTCCTTGTTGCGCAGGCCATCGCACATCAGCCGCAGCACTTCGCCCTGGCGCGGCGTCAACGTGCGCAGCAGGGTGGCGTCGTCGGGTGAACGGGTTGACGTTCCGGCGGAGGGTGCGTGGCGCGGTGGGTCCGCATTGATCGCTTCCAACGCGGCGGCCAGCTCGTGGCAACTGGCCGATTTGTTCAGGAATTGCCGTGCGCCAGCCTCCAGTGCCCGACGTTCGTCTTCGGGATCCTGCGAGGCGGACAGCACCAGCACGCGCACGTGTGAACGCCGCAGAAAAAACTTATGCAGCAGGTCCGCTCCAGCCATGTCTGGCAGGTAGTAATCCATGATGACGTTGCTGATGCCAAGGTGCCGATCCAGAACCTCCAAGGCTTCGCGGGCGTTCGCCGCGGGATGCACAGTCAGGGTCGGCATAGCGTGCGTCAGCGCCATGGCCAGGGCCTCGCGGAACATGGCGTGGTCGTCGACAAGCAGTACGGCCGTCATGCGGTGTCTCCGTCGAAGGATTTAGCCGCGGCATCTTGCAGCAGGCTTGTCACGCGTTCCCGCAACGCTTGCACGACTACCGGCTTGTGCAATAGCGGAATGCCGCGGGCGGCGGTTTCAGCCAGCCTTGCCGGGTCCGTATCGCCGCTGATCAGCAAGGCGGGCAGATCTGGATTGTTGTATTCGTCGCGCAGCCGGTCGATGACATGAATGCCGGTCTCATGGTCGCGCAGGCGATAGTCGCTGACGATCAGCGCTGGGCCTTCGTTCAGCGGCAACACCTGCTCGAACAAGGAATTCCCGCTTGTCGCCGCGATCACACGAAACCCCCAACTTTCAAATAGCATGGTCAGGCCGGCCAGGTTCTGTGCGTCGTCGTCCACCAGCAACGCCAGTTTTCCATTTAACCGAGCCTGTTGCCGCTCGGCTCGGCGCGGCGCGTGATGGGCATCGTCGGCATTGGCGGGAGAGTCGCCGGCCGCGCGGGATATCGGCACGGTCACCATGAAGACGGTGCCTCGGCCTACCTCCGAGCGCATCGTGAGCGCATGCCCCAACAGCTTGGCGGTTCGACGGACAATTGCCAACCCCAGCCCCAGCCCTTTGCTACGGTCGCGCTCTGGATTGTCGAGCTGGTGGAATTCCCAGAAGACCCGCTCTTGCTCCGACGTAGGAATGCCCGGTCCGTTGTCCCAGACCTCGATGCGCAACTGCTCCGCGACGCGCCGGCAACCGACCAGCACACGGCCGCCTGTCGTGTGCATGATCGCGTTGCTGATCAGGTTTCGCAGAACGCGTTCCAGTAGTACCGGGTCCGAAAACACGCTTGCCGAGCAGGCGCGAACGCGTAGCGACATGCCTTTTTCGCGGGCCTGGGGCGCGTACTCGGTTCGCAGTTGAACCAGAAGCGGATTGATGGAAAATCCCTGCCACCGAGGTTCGATCACGCCGGCGTCCAACCGCGACAGGTTCAGCAAGGCGTCAAACAAGTGTCCCATCGCCGCGATGGCGCTGGCGATGTTGTCAACCAGGTATCGGCCATGGCGGGACAACGGTTCATTGGTCAGCAGGCCAAGGAACAGGGTCACGGCGTGGACCGGTTGCCGTAAATCATGGCTGGCGGCGGCCAGGAAGCGGGATTTTTCCAGATCGCTGCGTTCGGCGGCCGTTTTTTCCCACCTGACCTGTTCCAGCAGCGCCATGTTTTCATAGCCCAGCCGCAAGGCATCCAGGTGTGTGCGGTTCATGCGATGGATGAAGGCCAGGCTGGCGATGAGGTACGCGAGTCCGCCCGATACCAGCGCCAGGTGTATGGCGGACGGCTGAGCGGCCAGCGTTACGAATATGGGCGCGAAAGCCGGTATCTCGAACGCATACATCACCGGCAAAATCATATAGTTGGAGTAGATGGCGCCCGTGCCCAGGCCGAAGAGAATGACGATGAAGAAGAGCTGGTACTCCAGCGGCACGAACAAGGTCCAATAGGCGAACGGCAGGCCCCATAGAATGCCGGAACACAGGTTTCCGACCAACATCCGCCGGATCCACCGCTGGGCGGCTCCCGGGTCCGTGCGGTGAAGGTCATACGCAAGCATGGCGGTCAGCCGCAAGGCACCTACGACCAGTGTCGCCGCGATCCACCACAGGACTTCATGCAGGGGCAGGACGTCAAGCAAGGCGTAGGCCGAAAAGCACGCGCTGACCAGCGATCCCGCCAACGCGAACGGAAAGCTGCGTCGTAGGGCATCTACCTGCACCTGGCGGATGGGCGCAGCGTGCGATGAAGCTGAGGGGAGGGGGCCGGGAGAGGGCTGCACGGATCTGGGATCGCTTCGCGCGGGAGGGGCCAGGACCGGAGGATCCCGGTTCGGAATGTGGCCGGATTTTAGACCGATTGCGGGGCGGCAGGGCGCATTTACCGCAGGGCTGCTACGTCGAAGCCGGCTTGCAGGAAGATCATGCCGCGGTAGTCGGGCCGGCGCCGGGTCGAGTCGTCGGGCTAGCGCAACGGGCTGCCGGCGCGGGCGATGGGCCAGGCCGGGTCGACCCGCGCCAGGGCGGCTATTCCCTTAACAGGAAATGCCGAAAATTTAAGGGTTTACCCCTAAAGTCTGGGCCAGGCATGCCGTAAGTCCATCGTGGCCGCCGGTTTTCAGCCGTGGGCCGTGGACCCGTGTCCTCCGATACGGGCAGTGGCTGACATAAGGCAAGCATGAAAATTACCTCGTTGCGCAACCGGATCCTGCTGATTACTTGCTTTACCGTTGTCGGCGCCTTGGTCCTGTCCGGGATCACGACCTACCAGATCGTCCGCAGCAACATGATGGCGACGATTTCCGGCAACCTGGACGCCATTGCCGCCGGCAATGCCAGCGCCATCGAACGGTGGTCCGAAGACAAGGCCCAGGCCGTCGTCGCGACCGCTGCCGTCGTCGAAAAAGGCGACCCGCGCGGCCTGACCAAATTGATGGGCGAAACCAACGGCTTCCCCATTTCCACCATCGGCTGGTCCGATAAGACCTTTTTCTCGACCACGCAGGTGGCGGCCGATTATGACCCCACGGCACGCCCCTGGTACAAAAGCGCGGTCGCGGCGGGCAAGCTGACCGTCACCAAGCCTTATGGCGATTCGGGCACGGGCAAGCTCTATGTGGCGTTCACCACGCCGATGATCCGCGGCGGCCAGACGACGGGCGTGTTGAGCGGCGCCGTCCCGCTGGACGGCATCCAGACCATTATCCGCGCGATCCGCCCCACGCCGTCCAGCCTGGCCTTCGTGGTGGCGACGGATGGACAGGTCATTGCGCACGTGAACGACAAGCTGGCGCTTAAACCTTCCACCGACGTGGCGCCTGAACTGACGCCTGCCGCGCTGGCGGCGATGTTGCGCGACGGCGCCGAGCCGTTGGCCGTCAATCTGGACGGGGTGCCGAAGCTGCTCAAGGCGCGCCGCATTCCGGGCACGGATTGGTCGCTCGTGATCGCGCTGGATAGCGCCGAAGCCACTGCTGGCTTGGCGCAGGTGTTGAACGCCACATTGATCTCGCTGGTGGTGCTGACGCTGGTGGCCGTGGCGATCGCCAGCGTGGTGACTTCCCGCGCGTTCAAGCGCTTGTCGGCCGTGCGCGACGCGATGGACACGATCGGGTCCGGTGACGGCGACATGACGCATCGCCTGGAAGTCGTGGGCCATGACGAGGTGGCGCAGATCTCCTCGTCGTTCAATGCGTTTGTCGACAAAATCAGCACCGTGATGCTGGATGTGCGCACGGGCGTGCATTCGATGTCCGCCGCCACCAGCGAAATCGACATGGGTAACCGTGATCTGTCGCAGCGCACCGAGACGTCGGCGGGTTCCCTGCAGGAAACGTCGTCGGCGCTGACGCAGTTGACGTCCAGTGTCCGCCAGACGGAAGAGGCGGCGCAGCACGCCACGCGCCTGGCCACCGAAGCCAGCTCGGCCGCGGAACGCGGCGGCCAGGTCGTCACGGACGCGGTGACGACGATGAGCGCGATTTCGCAATCGTCGCAACGCATCACCGAGATCATCAGCGTGATCGACGGCATTGCGTTCCAGACCAACATCCTGGCGCTGAACGCGGCCGTCGAAGCGGCGCGCGCGGGCGAGCAAGGCCGCGGCTTCGCCGTCGTGGCGGGAGAAGTCCGCACCTTGGCGCAGCGCAGCGCGGCATCGGCGCAAGAGATCCGGACGCTGATCCAGGCGTCGGTCGAAAACGTCAAGAGCGGCACCGAACGCGTGCAAGCCGCCGGTTCCACCATGAGCGAAATCGTGGAAGGCATTTCACGGGTGCAGCGATTGGTGGCCGAGATTCACGGTGCGGTGACTGAGCAAAGCGTCGGCATCAGCCAGATCGACCGCAGCGTGGCGGATATGGACCAGGCAACGCAGCAAAATGCGGCGCTGGTGGAAGAGTCGGCGGCAGCGTCGGCCATGCTGAGCGATCAGGCGCGCGTGCTGGCTGATACCGTCGCGCGTTTCAAACTGCGTGACCAAGCCCCTGATTCGGCGCCCCGCATGCTGGCTTTGCCGCGGTCGGCACCGGCCTATTGAGGCTTTCGCGGGTCCCATCGCCTCCCGCCTGGCAAGCAGGCGGGAGTTGCCTGTCAGCCTGGTTGGCCGCAGAATCTGCGAAGCCCAAGAACTGAACAGAGGATGAATGATGGTTGACCACGCAGCGCCCGTCCCAGCAAGTGGCCTGATTCCGACCGCACTGGGACGGATCCACGCCCGGATGTGGCCAGCCGGAGACGCCCGGGCGGGCGGCGCGCCGATCGTTCTGCTGCATGACTCGCTTGGGTGCGTAGACCTGTGGCGCGACTTTCCGGCCAAACTGGCGCAGGCCACGGGGCGCGCCGTGATCGCGTATGACCGGCTGGGTTTCGGCCAATCCGACCCGCACCCGGGCCACCTTTTGCCGGACTTCGTCGCCGACGAAGCCCGAGACGCCTTCGCCGCGCTGGCGAACCATTTCGAACTGGCCCGCTTCCTGGTTTTCGGCCATAGCGTCGGCGGCGGGATGGCGGTGTCGGTCGCCGCGGCGTTTCCGCAACGCTGCATCGGCGTCCTGACCGAATCCGCACAGGAATTCGTGGAAGACCGTACCTTGGAAGGCATCCGCGTGGCAGGCGAGCAATTCAAGGACCCGGCCCAGTTGGACCGCCTGAAGCGCTATCACGGCGAGAAGGCGCAATGGGTGCTGGATGCCTGGGTCAAGACCTGGCAGTCGGATGCGTTCGCCAATTGGAACCTGGACGCGGTCTTGCCTTGCATCACGGTGCCGCTCTTGGCCATTCATGGCGAAAACGACGAGTACGGGTCCATGCGTCATCCCGAGAAACTGGTGGCGCTGGCAGGCGGACCGGCTTCGATGTTGCCGATGCCGGGTTGTGGCCATGTGCCCCACCGAGAGCGAGAAGCCGCCGTGCTGGACGCGGTGCGCGAATTTCTGTCCCGCAACGGCATCTGAGGCGTCCGGGCGGCGGCAGGGGCGGCAAAGCACCCTCCCGTTCCGTACCGTCCACGTCGTCGCCTGCATCGTGTTGCGCGGCCTGAGTCCTGTAAGCCACGCCCCGGCATGGCAAGGCTGAGACGCGCTACCGCTCTTGTTCCAACATGCCCTGCATCCGCTCCATGCTTTCCTGGTTGACCTGGATCACGCCGGTCCCGGGCTGGTCGATGTCGACGATGAACGTCAGCACCAGCGCGATCAGCGCCGCGAAGAGGCCCGTCGACGTCAGCCGTCTGCGCCCGTACAGGCCGGTGCCGTAGGCAATGTAGGCCACGGCGCCCGCGCTGACGATGAACAGCAGGTAGAACACCGGCTCAGGCACGTGATTCTCAAGCGCCACCCGGCGTTTCTCGTTGACCTGTGCCATTTCGTTGATGGCCTGGATGAACATGATCGTCGAGATGGCTGGCGGGTTGTCGGCGGTGTCGGCGGCCAAGGTGCGGATCTGGCGTTCAATGCGGCGCGACGTGGCGCTGGCCGCGTCGAACCGGGGAATGTCGTTTTCCGCATCATGCAGTTCCAGCGCGGCTTTGGTGTATTCCAGCAACAAGGGCGGCACCTGCGTCCGCGCCGATGGCGCGATCAATTGCGAACGCCAATAGGCGTTGCCGATGGCGTTGGCCTCTTCCAGCACCAGGTTCTTGCGCGCTTCGAATCGCGTGACCGACATGGCGAAGGTAAAGCCCAGCAACAGCGCCAGCAGGCCAAGCAGGGCGGTCTGCAACGCGGTGATGTGCGTGCGGTGCGACTCGTCGGCCGGTTTTCGTTGCCGGCGGCCTAGCCGGAAGCAGAGCTCGATGATGCCCAGGAAAACGATGACGCCGATGAAGAAAAGATAGGATTCGTCGAAATTCCTGAGCATGGCGCCTCCCTCGGGGAGACGCCAGCGTATGCGGATTGCGGCAGGGTGGCAAGCTGCCGGATCCCCGGGGCTTGTCAGCGAAACGCCAACATCTTGCGGTAAGGTGTCGATTCCCGATTAAGACCCCGCACGGAGCAGAACTTGAAAACCCGCAAACTCGGCCGTACCGACCTGGATGTCAGCCTGATTGGATTGGGCACCATGACCTGGGGCGAACAGAACACCGAGGCCGAAGCGCATCAACAACTGGACTACGCGCTGTCGCGCGGCGTCAACCTGGTGGACGTGGCCGAAATGTATCCGGTGCCGCCCAAGCCCGAGACCCAAGGCCTGACCGAAACCTATATCGGCACCTGGTTGGCGCGCAGCAAGCGCCGGCAGGACATCGTGCTGGCCAGCAAGGTGGCCGGCCCGGTGCGCGACCCCAAGCGCCCGGGCCATATCCGCGACGGCAAGACTTTCCTGGACCGCAAGAACCTCACGGCGGCGCTGGATGCCAGCCTGAAGCGGCTGCAGACGGACTATCTGGACCTGTATCAACTGCACTGGCCCGACCGCACTACCGCCACGTTCGGCCAACTGAACTACCCCTGGGTGGAAGACGAGCACACCGTGCCGATCGAGGAAACGTTGTCGGTGCTGCAAGACTTCATCCGCGCCGGCAAGGTGCGCCACGTGGGCGTGTCCAACGAAACGCCGTGGGGCGTCGGCCAGTTCCTGCGCCATGCCGAGACCCAGGCGCTGCCGCGCATCGTCTCGATCCAGAACGCGTACAGCCTGTTGAACCGCGTGTTCGAAATCGGTTTGTCCGAATTCACTCACCATGAAGGCGTGGGCCTGCTGGCGTATTCGCCGTTGGCGATGGGCATGCTTTGCGGCAAGTACCTGAATGGCGCGCGTCCCGAGGGCGCGCGGTTGACCCGCTACACGCGTTTTACCCGCTACAGCAACCCGCAGGCCGAGGCCGCCACCGCCGAATACGTGGCGCTGGCGCGCGAACACGGCCTGTCGCCGACCCATCTGGCCCTGGCCTGGGTGAACCAGCGCCCGTTCGTCACCAGCAACCTGGTCGGCGCCACGACGCTTGAACAGCTGAAGGAAAACATCGACAGCGTCGACGTGACCTTGTCGCCGGAATTGCTGAAGGCGATCGACGGGATCCACACGCGCCATCCGAATCCCGCGCCCTGAGCCGGTGTCAGCCAGAAGCCATCCCAAGCGCTTGCCAAGCGCCGTGCGACGCCTCCTGACGACTTTGCTGCTGTCCGCGCTTGCCTTCGTGGTCGCGGGTTGCGCATCGACGAAGGTCTATACCGAAGACGTCTCCACGCTGATGGTGTCGTCGGACGGCAAGACCTTCGCCGTGCTGGGGCCGCGGTATCACTATTTGTTCGATATGCCGCCCGCAATGGCGCAGGCGATGGCGTCCGGGTTCCGGACGCGGCTGACTGCCGTGGTCCTGCGCGATTTCCACGTAGGGGCCGATGGCCTCGCCTGGGGCTTGGTGCGCCTGCAATTGACGGATAACGCCTCGCCAAGCGATCGGAAAGAGGCGCTGGCCATGCACTTCAACACCACGAAGGGTGGGCTGGTCTATTACACCCATCACCTTAAAGGCAAGCGGTACCTGGCCCGGCCGGATACCCCCACCATGGCGCAGGCGGCAGGGGTCGCCCCGACGCCGCTGGACCAGTCGTATCGCATCACGGTGCAGGACTCGCAAGGCAGCGCCGCCGACATGATGAAGCTGCTGTCGCCGGTCACCTTCCTGGCGGGAACGGGGTTTGTGATCGCGAATCCAGGCGTGGTGCTTTTCGCGTTGCCGGTGGCTGGGTTGAAGCCTTAGACCGGCTCGGCGCAAGGCGCCGTTGCCCGCGGTCACGGTCAAGGCGGCGCCGGTCGATGAAACGTTAGAGCATCTGTCCACGCCGGTTAACACGGGCGCGCTGGGCAATCGCAGCCAGTTCGAAACGCCGTTTTCGACAACGGTGGTGACCGCGGCGGATATTCAGGAACGGCAAGTCAATAAGCTGGGCGATGTGTTCGCGCTGGATGCGTCCGTCAGCGATAACAGTGCGTCCTACGACGCATGGGCCAGCTATCTGACGGTGCGCGGCTTGCCGCTGGACTGGCAGAATTCCTATCGCATCGACGGCAAGCCGTTCCTGAGCTATGTGACGACGCTGCCCTTCGAACAGTTCGAGCAGATTGATCTGTTGAAGGGCGCGTCGGGGTTCATGTACGGCTTCGGTTCGCCGGGCGGCCTGGTCAATTACGTCACCAAGAAGCCCACGATCTATGCGGGGCAACTGGTGGGCAGTGAACTGCCGTCTCAGCTGTCGTCCGACTGGAGCGTGCGCACCGATTACACCTACAGCACTACGCGCACACGCCGCAACGGGTCCGATAAAGCACCGCGTGGTGGCCGGCGCATCATGGCAAAAGCAGAAGAACGACTACAGCGTCGATGGCGTGTATCAGTTGCAGGGCACGGGTAACTTGCGTTCGCAGAACACGAACACGTACTACAGCGAGGGCAGCCTGGACCTGTACCGCGCGGCGGAAATCACGTAGAAGGCGATGTTCGCCAGTGACACGATCGACCTTACGGGGGGGCTGGTCGCTGCTGGGCGGTTTGCGCTACACCAATTACGAGCAGACGGCATTTGACGCCACGGGCGCACAATCGTCGCGCTACGACAAGAGCGGCGTGCTGACGCCGACCCTCGCGTTGATGTACAAGATCACGCCGCAGACGCGTCAAGTTCTAGGCGTTCACTTCCCACAGGCGATCAGGCGCGAAGTCCGCCTGTTCGCCCTTTCGGGCATAGCCCAAGGGGTTGGCCACGATGTGGCAGCCGTCTTTCACGTAGTCGTGCGCGCAGTGCAAATGCCCGTGCATCCATGTGTGAGCCAGCGGCAGCAGGGCGTCCAGCGCATTGCAGAAGCCCGCGGTGCCGGGCGTGACGCCATAGCGTGGGTCCGCGCTGGCCAGCGTGGGCGCGAAGTGGGTGATGGCCAAGGTCGGGCCATCGAACGGTTCGCGCAGCGCCGCATCCAGCCATTGCTGACAGACCAGGCCCTGTTCGCGCATCTGCTCGGCCATGAAGGGCGCGCCTGCGCGGCGCATCTGGGCCTTTTCCAGATAGAAATCGGCCGCGCGAAAGGCCTTGGCACGTTTGGTCAGCGCGGCGCCGAGGGTGTCGCTGTCGGTGGCCAATGCGTCGAAGTCCGTCCAGAGCGTGGTGCCAACCAGCCGCACGCCGTCGATGACGCAGGTTTCGCGCTCCAGCCACTGGATGCCCAGCGCGTGGCATAGCTCGCGCAGGCGGTCGTGCGTGTCGTCGAAATCCAGATTGTCGTATTCGTGGTTGCCGGGGACGAACACCACGGGTGTGGGCCAGCCGTTGCGCGGCGCATAGCTGCCCAGGCCGAAGTCCGTGGCATTCAGCTTCGAACCCCGCTGGTACGAGCCGATGTCCCCGGCCAGCACCAGCAGGTCGGCGCCCGGCGTGGGCCGCGCCAGGAAGGTGGGGTCGGATTCTAGATGCAGGTCGGAAAGCAATTGGATCTTCATGTCCGATATCTTATGCGACACTTTCTTCTGGGAACTACCCACTCATCCGACAACCAGGAGGAACGCCCATGCGTATCGCGATCGCCACGGCCGCCGCGCTGATCCTGGCGGCCAGCGCGCAGGCGCAGCCGCTCAATTGCGCCAATGCCACCACGCAGACGGACATGAACCTGTGCGCCGATCAAGCCTACAGAAAGTCGGATGCCGATCTGAACAAGGTCTATAAGACCGTCATCGGACGTCTGAAAAACGACCGCACCCAGACGACGCAGCTGCAAGCCGCCCAGAAGGCCTGGCTCTTTTTCCGCGATGCGGAATGCGCTTTTTCGGCCAGCGGCACGACGGGCGGCAGCGTATACCCGATGGTGCTGAGCCAGTGCCTGGACACGCTCACGCAGGCACGCACCAAAGCGCTCGGCGCCTACCTGAAATGCCAGGAAGGCGACCTGAGCTGCCCGGTTCCGGCCAAGGAATGACGTTGCCGGACGTCGCGGGTGTCGCCGGCAGCCCCAACCACTTGGACCGGTCCGGATTGGTGCTGGACGCGCGCGGCGTGCCGCGCTGCTTCTGGCAACCGTCCATGGCCGACTATCACGACCACGAATGGGGCCGTCCCGTTGGCGACGACCGCCGCCTGTATGAAAAGATCTGCCTGGAAGGCTTCCAGGCGGGCATGGCGTGGATCACCATCCTGCGCAAGCGCGAGGCCTTCCGCGAAGCCTTCGACGATTTCGACTTTGAACGCGTGGCGCGCTATACGGAGCAAGACGTCGACCGGCTGATGGGCAACCCCGCCATCGTGCGCAACCGCGCCAAGATCGTGTCCACCATCAACAACGCACGCCGGGCGCTGGCGCTGGCCGATGAAA
This sequence comes from Achromobacter marplatensis, assembly GCF_049060505.1. GTDB lineage: Bacteria > Pseudomonadota > Gammaproteobacteria > Burkholderiales > Burkholderiaceae_B > Achromobacter > Achromobacter marplatensis_A. Next base: position 97,009 of record NZ_JBMGRB010000006.1, on the reverse strand, counting down.
CGGGATCGCTGTCCGGCTGGTTGTGGCGCCACGAGCCACCCGCCTGCGACCGGCCGGATCGGGTGGATTTGGATTACTGGAACCAGAATCCGACGTCGGCGGCATCGGCCGCGCTGTCCCGCGCCTTGAAAAAGCGCGGCTGGACCTTCGTGGGCCCCACCACGATGTATGCCTTCATGCAGGCGGTGGGCATGGTCAACGACCACATGAGCGGTTGCGTCTGCCGGCCAGCCATCGAGGCCGCCCGGGCAGCGTTCAAACGGCCGGCATAGCGCCACGGCACGCCGGCCGCGATGCGGCTTCGCAGCATTGATCCGACACGATTTTGTACATTTAATCAATTGCGGCAGCCTCGTGTATCCGCCAGTATTCAACCGAAATAATGCAGTTGAACCCTTGCAGCGGCACTCGGGAGCAGAGATTGATCGTCTCATCACGCCAGTTCCACGCGCAATTTTCTTCCTGTTTTCCTAGACTGACGCAGCCCGCGTTATGGGCCCTGATTCTGACCCCGGCCTTGCTGCCTGCCCTGGCGGTTGCCGAGTGCGGACCCACGACTTCGCCGGGAACCGGCCAAAGCGTGACTTGTACCGGGACCACCACCAACGCCTTCGTTGCTGCCGCTACCGGCAGCCAGAACGTGACGATCACCCTGGCCCCCGGCGCCACTTTCGTCACCAACGCGTTACGCGCATTCTCGGTCGAGGACGCCAGCACCATCATCAACAACGGCACGCTGACCGTCCAGGGGGGGGCCTCGGGTGCCTCGCGCGGCGTCATGGTCGGCTTCGGCGACAACAACACGTTGATCAACAACGGTTCCATCGTGGCCTCCGGCGTGTCAGTGCGTGGAATCTCGGTGCCTAACCTGGGCAGCACCGACACCAAGGTGACTAACGCGGGCAGCATCGTCACGTCGGGCTCCAACGGGCACGGCATCGCCGTCAACGGGCCCGGCAATCTGGTGACCAATACGGGAACTGTCGATGTCAGCGGCACGGACGCCAAGGGCATCTACCTGCAAGGCGGCAGCGGCGCCGAGAACGTGCTGATCAACAGCGGCTCGATCCGCGCCCGGGGCGCCAGTTCCAATGGCACCGCCGGGGCCGACGGTGTGCACGTCAACACGACCAATGCCAACGGCTTTTTCTCGCGAGTAGAGAACCTGCCGGGCGGATCGATCATCGCCGACCATTCCTATGCCTACCGCGGTCAGAACGGCAACGATACGTTCATCAACTCGGGGTATGTCGAAGGCTACGGAGGCGCGTCGGCCAACACGGCCATCTTCATGGGGCCGCAGGGGACGGGCACGCTGATCCTGCGGACCGGCTCCGTGATCCGAGGGCTAGCGGACGCGGGCGGCGCAGCCAGCAACGCTTATCTGGAAGGCCAGGGTGCTGTCGACAACGTGTTTACCAATTTCCGCACGCTGACGATGCGCGGCGAGCAGTGGCGCTGGACGTCCGACTCCACCTTCTCTGACAGCATTTCGCTCCAGAGCGGTACTTTCTTTTTGACGGGCACTTTGGGCAGTCCGGCCAATGCGCTGGCGTCAGGCGCCGTTTTGGCCGGCACGGGCACCTTGGTGGGCGCCTTGAATAACTCAGGTGAAATCCGGCCAGGTCCGAATGATGGCGTGGGTTTTGGCGCGTTGACCATACGCGGGGACTACGTGGGCGCGGGCGGTTCGCTGACCTTGAATGCCCAACTGGGCGCCGATGGTTCCCCTTCCGACCGCCTGGTCATCGACGCAGGGCAAGCCAGCGGCGCAACGCCCATCTCGGTCACCAATCGCGGCGGCGCCGGCGCGTTGACCACGGGCGACGGCATTGCCGTGGTGCAGGCCGTGAATGGCGCCACCACGACGGCGGGGGCTTTCTCGCTAGCCACGCCCTTGACGGCGGGCGCGTACGATTATCACCTGTATCGCGGCGGCGCCGAAGGGGGCAACACCGATAGCTGGTTCCTGCGGTCGCGCGGGTATCTCGTGGACGGGAAAGTGGCCGGCAGCTTGCTGGAAGCCCAGGCCATCGCGGCTGAGATCGCCGAGCGAACGGGCGAGGAGCCGCCCGCCATCGCGTCCGTCAACCTATACCGGCCTGAAGTGGCGCTCTACAGCGCCATTCCCATGGTGGCGCGCCGGGTCAGCCTGACGCAGTTGTCGACCTTTCACGATCGGCAGGGTGACCAAGATCTCTTGCGTCGCGACGGCACCAGGCTCTCGGGGTGGGCGCGAGGCTTTGGCGGCAGCTTTAAGCAGACGCTGGATGGCGATGCGCAGCCGGCGTTCGACGGTGACCTGACGGGTCTGCAGGTGGGCCAGGATCTCTACACGCACATCAACGCGTCCAACACGCATGGTCGGCTTGGCCTGTTCGCCGGCTACACCCATGCGCGCGGCGACGTGGCGGGGTCGGTGTCGGGCCTGACCGGCGCTCGGGCCGGCCGGCTGACGATCGACGGCTATAGCTTGGGCGGATACTGGACCCGCGTGGGGGCCGCAGGCTGGTATGTCGATACGGTACTGATGAACACCTGGCTGGATATCGATACAGACTCCAAAGCGCAACGCAGCGCTGGCACCAACGGCTCGACGTTCACGGCATCCCTCGAGACCGGAATGCCATTCCCCTTATCGCAGGATTGGACCCTGGAACCCCAGGCGCAGCTCTTGTACCAACGCACGCGGGTGGACGATTTCGATGACGATATTTCGCGCATCAGTCTCAGCAACGACAATGCGGTGACGGGCCGCATCGGCTTGCGCTTGCAGGGGGCGTATGAATCGGGGGGCATGCAATGGCGGCCTTACGCCAGGGCGAACCTGTGGCATACCTTCAGCGGCACCGACCGTGTCGTACTGGGCAACGACGGGGTGGATATCTCTCGCGACAGTACGGCAGTGGAACTGGCGTTGGGCGTGACGGCCCAGATGACGGACCGGTTGGGCATCTACGGCAAGGTGGCTTATACGACCAGCGTCGACAGCGGCTATACGCGCAGCACCACGGGGCAGTTGGGCGTCCGCTACGCCTGGTAAGGCGCGAAAAGGGAAGCTTGATTTGGTTGCGGTCCGCAAGTATATTGGTTGCGTACCGCAACTTATCGGGGCCGCCATGGATCTCATCGACTTTCCCTCCCAGTCCCGCGACGAGACCATTCGCGACCTGCGTGAATTTTCCCGCAAGCTGGTACGCGAACTGGGTTTCATGCGAACGTCCTTGGCGGGTAGCGACCTGGCGCCCTCGGCCGTACACGCCATCATCGAGATCGGCTTGCAGCCGGGCATCCCCGCCCGCGATCTGGCGGCTATCCTCAGGCTGGACAAATCCAATACCAGCCGTCAGCTGGCCAAGTTGGAATCCGCCGGACTGGTCTCGCGCGAAACCGACACCGATGACGCGCGCTCTTCTCGCCTGGCGCTTACCGACGCGGGGCTGGCGTTGCGGGCCCGGATCGACCAGTTCGCCACCGATCAGGTGTCGCGGGCGTTGCGCCAGTTGGCGCCGGCGGATCAGCAATCGCTGATCCGCTTCATGTCCCTGTACGCCGATGCGCTGTCGCGCGAAAACCCCAACGTGTTGCCAGGGGCGGTGGCCGGCATCGGCGATCAGATCCGCGAAGGCTATGTACCGGGCTGCATCGGCGACGTCGCCAGTCTGCATGCCCGCTATTACGCGCAGGCCTCGGGTTTTGGCGTGTACTTCGAACGCAAGGTGGCCAGCGAATTGGGCGACTTCGCCGAAGGACTCCCGGCGGCGGGCAAGAACATGTGGCTGTACGTGGACGGGGGCAGGGTGCTGGCTTCCATCGTGATCGATGGCGATCCGGCCAGCGGTCAGGCGCACCTGCGTTGGTTCATCGTGGACGAATCGCTGCGCGGCATGGGCGTGGGCCGGGCGTTGCTTGAACGCGCGCTGGCGTTCGCCGACGCGCATTACAACCAGACCTACCTGTGGACGTTCAAAGGGCTGGATGCTGCCCGTCACTTGTACGAGGCGGCTGGGTTTGTCCTGACGGACGAATCGGAAGGCCGCCAATGGGGCAGCGTGGTGGTCGAGCAGCGCTTCTTGCGCCGCAGGCGCTAGCCTGAGCGCCGCGCGCCGCTTATACGCGCAGCGGAAATACGCCGATACATCCACGCAGCCGGGCGCGCCGGCCATTTCATGTGGATGTCACGTCGCGTTCCTAGACTCCCCGAGGTCATGCCGGCTGACGTCGGCGTGAGAGTCTGCTTCCGCCATTTACTCCGACCTTCCCATGCCCTCCAAACCCCTTGCAAGAATGCTTGCGGCCACGCTGCTCGCGGCCGCCGCCTTGTCCGCCTGTGGCGGCGATGACAACGACGAGCCCACGCCGGCCAATCCCGAGCCTCCCGTTACGGAGCAGCCCAAGCCGCCCGCGCCCGCGCCAGTGCTGCGCTGCGCGCCCTGAGCCGCGCCGGCTCGACCCGTCTCGTCCCGCCCCTCACGACACCGAACCCGACAATGACTTCTCGCCGCAACTTCCTACAGACCACCACGGGCGCAGGCTTTGCCGCGGCCGCGCTGGCCGCGTTCCCGCCCAGCATTCGCCGCGCCCTGGCCATCCCGGCCAATAATGCCACCGGCACCATCAACGATGTCGAGCACGTGATCATCCTGATGCAGGAGAACCGCTCGTTCGACCACTACTTCGGCACGCTCAAAGGGGTGCGCGGGTTTGGCGACCGTTTCACCATCCCGCTGGCCAACGGGCGCAACATCTGGCAGCAGGAGCGCGCCAACGGCGCCGTGCTCACGCCCTACCATCTGGACGGCAGCGCCAACAATGCGCAGCGCGCGGATGGCGCACACCATACCTGGGCGGACAGCCAGGCGGCCTGGGACCATGGCCGCATGCAGCGGTGGCCCGCCGAGAAAACCGATATCTCGATGGGCTATTTCAAAGAGCGTGAAATCCCGTTCCAGTTCGCGCTGGCCAACGCCTTCACGCTATGCGACGCCTATCACTGTTCGATGCATACCGGCACCGACGCCAACCGGTCTTTCCATTTGACCGGCACGAACGGCGCGACGGCCGGCGGCGCGTCGTTCGTCAACAATGAATGGGATTGGATCGACGGGCAGGCCGCGACGCAGAACCGGGGCTACACCTGGAAGACCTATGCCGAACGGCTGGAAGAGGCGGGGGTCAGCTGGATCTCTTATCAAAACATGCCGGACGAGTGGGGCGACAACATGCTTGGTGCGTTTCAGACGTTTCGCCGCGCCAACATCGCTTCGGGCTTCCCGGTGTCCAGCGGCGGCGAGCCGGGCGTGCCGTATGCCAACACGGGCCAGGCGCTGCCTTACCACGCCTACGACGCGGCAACCGACAACGCTCACAACCCCCTGTATAAAGGCATCGCCAATACCTTGCCCGGCACGGCGCCCGAGAATTACCTGGATGCCTTCAAGCGCGACATCCGCGAAGGCAAGCTGCCGCAGGTCAGCTGGATGAATGCACCGTCGATTTACTGTGAGCATCCCGGCCCGTCCAGCCCGGTCCAGGGCGCGTGGTTCTTGCAGGAAGTCCTGGACGCCCTGACTGCCGTGCCCGAAGTCTGGAGCAAAACAGTGGTGCTGGTGAACTTCGACGAGAACGACGGCTACTTCGATCATGTGCCGTCCCCATCGGCGCCTTCGCCCGATTCCGGCCTGGCCAAGGCGGGAAAGTCGACGCTGGACGACGCCGACATGGCGTTCGAGTACTTCTCGCATCCCGCGCCGGCGGGCAGCGTCAGCCAACCCGCGCCGGACGGCCGCGTCTATGGCCCCGGCCCCCGCGTGCCTTTGTTTGTGATTTCACCGTGGAGCCGTGGCGGCTGGGTCAATTCGCAGGTGTTCGATCACACCTCGGTGCTGCGTTTCCTGGAGACGCGTTTCGGGGTCAGGGAACCCAACATCAGCGCGTTCCGCCGGGCCGTCTGCGGCGATTTGACCAGCGCGTTCAACTTCCAGACGCCGAACACGGAAGCGCTGCCAACGCTGGCCGGGCGCACGACCCGCAGCGCCGCTGACCAGTTGCGCCGCGCGCAGGAAGCCCTGCCCGCCATGCCCTTGCCGACCGACATGCAACGGCCCATCCAGGCCAGCGGCACGCGCCCGTCGCGCGCCCTGCCCTACGAACTGCACGTCAGTGCGCGGTGCAGCGCCGAAGGCATGGTTGAACTGCTGTTCTCCAACACCGGCAAACAAGCAGCCGTCTTCCACGTTTATGACCGGCTGAACCTGGCGCGTATCCCGCGCCGCTATGTCGTGGAAGCGGAGAAGTCGCTGTCGGATACCTGGAATGCGTTCCAGGACAATATGGGCCGCTACGACCTATGGGTGCTGGGGCCCAACGGCTTGCACCGTCACTTCAAGGGCGACACCCAGCGCATCGCGGATACGGACGTCGCGCCCGAGATCCGCGTCTGCTACGACATCGCCAATGGCGACGTCTACGCCGAGCTCATGAACGCCGGCGCTCAGACCGCCGACTTCACGGTGAGCGCGATGGCCTACCGCCAGGATGGCCCATGGCGTCAGGCGGTGGCGGGCAAGGCGACGGCGTCGTTGCACTGGTCGCTGGAAGACAGCGCGCAGTGGTACGACTTTGCCGTCACGTGCGCCAGCGACCCCACCTACTACCGCCGCTTCGCGGGCCGGGTAGAGACGGGCAAGCACACGGTAAGCGATCCCGCGATGGGGCTGGCGTAAGCCGGGGGCGCGTCAGATAACACTGATGCGCAACTCGGCCAACAGCACGGCGGCCTGCGCTTTGGAAATCGTGGCGCCGGCCAGCCGGGCGGCAACCGTCAGGTCGATGCCGCTCAGGTCCACTTCGCGCAGGTCGGCGCCTTCGAAGCGAACGTTCTTCAAATTCGCGTTGCGCAGGCTGCCGCCGTGGAACACCGTGTCGCGAAAGTCGCTGCCCGCCAGATCGGCGTCCGAGAAGTCCAGTTGCATGATGGTCGACTTGCGGAACGACACGCCGCGCAGCAGCGCGCCCACCAGCAGGCATTCTTCCACGGTCCAGCCCAGGCAGGCCACGCCGTCGAAATCGGAACCGGTCAGTTTGCAGCCTTGGAACGTGGCGGCCGCCAACCGGGCCCGGCGCCAGTTGGCGTTGTTCAGGTCGCAGTTCTGGAATACGGCATCGCTTGCGTCGGCCGATGCGAAGTTGGCCTGGCCGCCGCGGCAGCGTACCCACGACGTGTCGGCAAGCGTGGCGCCTTGAAACGAGACGCCCGCGATGGCGCACGCGGTGAACTGCGCGCCACGCAGGTCCAGCCGGGAAAAGTCGGCCTCATGGAAATCGCAGTCCTGGAACGACAATGGCCGGCCCGCCGCGCGTTCAATCAAGGCCTCCATCGCCTTGCGGTCCACCTCAAGGTCCGTCACGGTTTCAATTGCGTCTTGCGTCATGCTTGTGGTCTCGTTTCTTTACTGGAAAATTCCGCTTTCTACGCAGAATGCTACCAATTCCTGGTCCGTCCGGACGTTCAGCTTGCGCATGGCCGAGATCTTCTGTCCGCTAACCGTCTTCACGCTGCGCTGGAGCGTTTCCGCGACCTGCATCATGGATTCGCCCTGAATGAAATGGCGCAGCACTTCGTATTCCTTGGGCGACAGGCTGTTGATGCGCTCACCGATGAACTTGGTGCGCGAATCGGTAGTGCCTTCGCCCTGAAAACCCGGCGGATAGTACGTGCGGCCAGCGCGCAGCGTTTGCAAGGCCGTCACGATTTCGGCCAGGTTGTCGCGCTTGAGCACCACGGCGGCGACGCCGGTGTCATACAGAGCCGAAATGATCATGGGGTTGGACACCATCGTCAGCACGACGATCCGTGCACGGGAAAAGTGCCGCGTCAGGTACCTGACCAGGCGGATCCCGTCGCCATAGGTCTCGTCGCCCGGCATCGAATAGTCGGTGATGATTACATCAGGCAGGTCAAGGCGCAGATGCTCGATCAGCGCCGTCGGGTTGGCCAGTGTCGCGGTGATCTCGAAACTGAGCTCCTTTTCGAGCAAATCGCGCATGGCCATCAGCACCAGCGGGTGGTCGTCGGCAAGGACTATTCTGAGTCGTTCCATTCGGGGGCGCGGTGAAATGAGCGGGTGGAGCATCGGAAACATTCTGCACGATGGCTCACACTTGAACTAGGAATTTCCGAAGTTCCAGTACCAGGCCTGAGGTCTTGCGAAACGCTAGTTCATCCCAGCCGTGACGTCCCAGTCTTGATTCGACGAATTCGAGCCCGGCCGATAGCGCGGTCATTTTTACCATGGACAGCGCGCCGCGTATGCGATGCAAGGTTCGCTGCGCCGCCAGAACGTCCCGTTTCGCGATCGATTGTTCCAATGCCGTCAGATCGCTGTGCATGGTTTCAAGGAAAAGTCCTCGAAGCCCGGCAGCGCAGCGAAACGACTGTCCGTCCACGTTCGTTGCGTTGTAAGCAGAATGCATGGTCAGCTGGGAAGGGCCTTGATCGATTGCAGGGTTTGGCGCAATGCGGCCAGCGCCAAGGGTTTGACAAGCAGGCAGGTCATGCCGGCATCCATGCCGCGTCGCTGCTCGTCGGGGAAAGCGTTGGCGGTGATGCCGAGTATTGGCCCGTCATAGCCACGCTGCCGTAGTTTTCGCGTGAACGCGTAGCCATCGAGCCTGGGCATGTTCAGGTCGGTCAGCACGGCATCGAAGCTCATCAGCCCGGGCAGGTTCAGCGCCTCTTCGCCATTGCCCGCCAAGGCGACGGCGCAGCCCAGATGTTCCAGTTGTTCGCGCAGGATCAGCTGGCTGATGGGATTGTCTTCGGTGACGAGCACACGCAGGTTCAGCGTGTCGGACGGTGTCCTGGCGTCAGGCGCCAGGCTGCGGGCCAAACCGCTTTGCGCCAGGTGGACCGCGTGTCGGATGCTGGCCAGGCTGTATGCGTTGGCGAACCAGGTGCTGGGGCTGTCATCGGCCGGTGCCGGCAGGCCAGGGGGGTGGATGATGACCTGGGGTTCGCTCCATTGGCCGCGCCGTTTCGCGTGCGGCCAGGCTTGCACCAGCACGGCAGGGCCGGCCATTTTGGCGCCGCCTGCGGAATAGGGCAACGCCACCGCGCCCCACCGGCGCAGCCACTCGCAAAGATTGTTGACGATTTCGGGCACCGCGCCTTGCACGTATACCGCGGTGCCGTCCAGAAGGGGAGCGGGCGAGTCTGACGTGTCCGCCGCATGCGGCAAGCGGATTTCAAAAGTAATGCTGGTGCCAAGGCCGGATTCGCTGACGGCATTGAGCTGGCCATCCATCGTATCCGCAAGGCGGCGGCAGATCGATAGTCCCAAGCCGGTACCCGGCAAATCCGCCGACGTTTCCCCGGAAATCTGATAGTAAGGGTCGAACAATCGGCTCTGGTGGGCCAAGGCGATGCCCGGGCCTGTGTCAGCCACCTGGAAACTCAGGTCAGCGGCTTCGTGATCGCTGCCGTCAAGCTTCAGCCGCAATACGATCTGGCCAGAGTCCGTGAATTTGATGGCGTTGCTGACAAGGTTGTCGAGTATCTGGCGAATCCGCGTGGCGTCGCCGATGACCGCGGCTGGCGATTCGGGATCGGCGATGGCATAGGCGCGCAAGCCTTTGGCATGCGCACGCGCGGCAAAACTGGCGACGACCTGGTTCAGGAGCTCGACAGGCGAGAAGGGGGCGCATTGCAGTGCCGTATGGCCGGCCTCGATGCGCGAGATATCCAACGTGTCATTGATGGTGCGCAGCAAGGTCGCCGACGACTGCTGAATGGTCTCGAGATACTGCGCCTGCTGGCCACTGACGGGGGTCAGCGAGAACAATTCCAGTGTGCCAAGAATGCCGTATAGCGGTGTACGGATTTCGTGGCTCATCGTGGTAAGAAAAAGGGTCTTGGCCTCGTTGGCGGCTTCTGCGTCGCGTTTGGCCTGCAACAGGGATTGCTCCACGCGTTTCAACGGCGAGATATCGCTGATGCCGCAAAGCACGACGGCTTCGCCCCGATAGGTGGTGGGGGCGAAGGTCAGGTAGGCGCTACGGCCGTCGCTCAGCTTGTGTTCGCGAGTGGTCTCATTGCCATCGCGAGAGAGAAGGTCGGCCCGCCAACCCGGCGCGCCCCGAAACCAGCGCCGCGCCATGTCGTTGGACATCACAATGGCGCCGTCGGCGCGGCGCAGCAGGCAAAGCCCCACCGGCGCGACTTCGATCAGCTTCTGATTGAGCGACACGCTGTCGGCCAGGGCTTCGTACTGACGCAGCGCGGGCAGTACAAGATGGCGGCGGATATAGCGCACCTGGAGAACCACGGCGATGGTCAGCAGCAGTGACGCGAAGGCCGTGGCCTGCAAGGCAATGGCGTTGTCTTGCAGCACGCGCAGCAGCGGCATGTAATACACCAGCCGCCAGCCGTCTTCGCCCACCGATTTGCTTAGCACCAGATAGTCAGGAATCCACCCTTCGCCTTGCAGGCCAAAGGCGTCTTCGCGCGAGATGTGGGCCAGCGTGCGGTCGGCGGCAGCGACGTCCGGGCTATGCATGACGGGGCGGTTACGCTCGTCGAACAGCACATAGTTTCCTGAGCCCGCGCGCGGCATGTTCACGGCGGATTCAACGCCCTGGACTTCCAGCCCGATCCAGCCCGTCTCCGGGTCCGCAGGGTCCAGCGGCGTGAACAGGAAGAGCCGCATGGCGGTGTCCTGTGGCGGGTGCAGCCAGATGATCCGTGGTTGCCCGTGGGAGGCCGGCCGGATATCGATATCGGTCAGGGTGCGCGTCAGCCATTCCTGGATGTCAGTGGAGATCGGGGCCAGGGCAAGCGGGTCGCGGGCAGACATGCGCAGTGCGCTGGCGTGGCGGGGCGAGCTGTAGACCACCCTGGTGCTGGCCAGCGCCACGCGTTGCAGATCGCGATGGGTCAGCACCAATGCCCATTCGTAATCACCCGGCGTCGATTGCAGCGGCAGGATCTCGATCTGCGGCGTTGCCCCTGCGTGCGCAAGCGCGTCATCCATGTGCTGGGTGCCATTGTTGCGGACAACGGACGCCGAGATGGACCGCAGCAGCGCTTCGCGCTGGTCGAAGAATTGCTGCGCGTCATAGGCGGCCGCGTTCATGTGGCGGCGATAGTTGGACACAACGTTGGTGAACGCCCCATACAGGTAGAGCGTGACGCCCGCCGCAATGCAGACGAGCAAGGCCACCGCAAGAAAATGCAGCAGCAAGGAAGCCGCGCGTGGCGCGGCCTGAGGTTCAAGGGCGAGAGCGCCGCGGTCTTCTACCAGCATTGTTCCCATGATAGAAACACCTGCTTACCAGGGGAATAAGAAGAATCTCAAAGTGAACCGGTTTGCGTGGACGCGCTTTGATGCGCGCAGGTAGGCGGACGCAGGATTGACGAGGGTCGTCTGGCCTGCCGGTTTAAGAACTTTCTTGTTCATTTTTTGAGCAGGCCTGGGCAGTATTGGCGGAATACGGAACTCCTGCCTCGGACTTCCTCACGATGCCGCAACGAGGCCGCTTCACGTGCTGTGCAGCCGCCGTTGCGCTGCGGCCAGACGTTAATCGAGAACAGAATGATTTTGACCCATGAAGGATGACGCCCGTTCCTGGCCTTCACAGGAAGCGTCCGTTCATTTGCGCTTTCAACCCATTTTCACGGCACACGGCCAAGTTCACGAATATGCCGTGCTGGGACGTTGCCGGCCCTCGCTCTGGAGCGGCCTCGCGCCTGCCCGGGATGCCACCGGGCTACAGGCGGGCGTGGCGTTCTTCAAAAGATTCAACGCCCCGATCGAACTATCGTTTGAACATGCGCTGGACGTAAACGCCTCGGGATGCCTGGCGGAACGCCTGTGCGTCGAGTTGGGCATCGGCGTGGTCAACGAAGCAATATGGGTCAACAAGCACACCTGCCATGACGATACCGCGCCTCTGATGGTGGCGGCGTCACGCGTCACGTTCACGTTGCCGCTCAGCGCCAGGCTCTCCAGGCGCGCCGACATCCTGGCACGCTATCCGGATTTCGCTCCCCGCTTGCGCGCGCGCCTGGTGCCCAGCATCACCGATGGCGTTGCATCCGAACACGGGGCATTGCGTACCGAAGGGCTACAAGTGCAGATACCGTCGGGCTTGTCCGCAAACCGGCCCCTGCAGGGGCGGTTCTTCACGCTGATGGAGCGCGCCTGGAGCGCCAACCTGCAAGTGGTGGCAAGCGATGTCGACGACATCCGCGATTTCGCGTGGATGCGGCTGCATAGCGATCTGCTATTCCGGGGCGCCGCCCTGTCTGCGCCGCTTGGCGCCGACTGCCTGGATATCTGGCTGCAAGCCGATAGCGGCGCATGGCGGTCATTCCGCGCCGGTACCACGCGCCCTGCCGGCTGAATTAACGCGCAGGGGCGCGGAGCACTTTGCGGCGGCCCTGGCGTTCTGGAACACGGCGCGTTAGTTTGCCGTTTCGGATTGCATGCGGCCCAGAATGAAGCCATCGACCGCGCTGGTGCGGCCGCGCCACAGCGTGGGCTGCCCAGCCACAGGCGAGCCGTCCGCCGCGAAGAACAGGGCATCGGCAAGGTGGATGTAATTGGGCAGGGGGTCGGCGGGCTGGGGCACGCGGAAGACGTCGCCCAATTCGGTCAACGACGCATGCACGCTGGCGCGGGTTTCCGCGTCGATCGTGCTTAGCGAATTCGTGAAACCGGCGGCGAAGCGGTCGAAATATTCCGCGCCCGACACGATCGAGCCGGACACCATCATGCCGCCCATTTGCAACGTCACGCCGATGCTTTCGATCTGGCTCCCGTTGTTCACCAGGTTGACCAGGAATTGAAGAAAGGCGTCCGCGCCGGGTGCGGCGTTCTTGTCCTGGACGGAGAGGGAATCGATGCTCATTGTGCGGGTCTCGAAAAGGGGCGGAAAGAGCCACAAGATACTCGAAGCACGTGAAAAATACACCGATCGCAATCGCCCGAAAAACGGCAGGATCGGGCATCAGACCGCGCCATCCACGGCGGCGTGGTGGCGCTACCGTGTCAGGCTGAGGGAAGCTCCGGGCAAGCCGTCCTACCAGCCCCAGCAGGTTCCTGCCGCAGGTTTGCCGCAAGCGCGGTAGTTGACGGCAAACCACAGTTTGCCGGCATTGCGGGGCGTGCCGTCGCCTTTGACGTCGTTGCGGATCAGCTCGTCCAGCGTGTCGCGCGAGCCCTTGACGGAAACGCCGGCTGCGACGTTTGCCGTCAGCGGAATCACGCCCAGGCTGGCCGCCGTGCGGTCCTCGAAAACGATGTCCGTGACGGCCAGCGCGCCCATCTTCAATGACGCATCGCGCACGGCGGCGGCGTAGCTGTCGTTGGCGCCGCCGGGCGCCAGCGTGGCATTGAACGAACTGGCAGCCAGGATCTGCGCAGGCGTGGCCGGCGCCTGCATCTTGTACTGGTCAAGCGTGGGCAACTGGCCGGCGGCGGTTTGGCGGCGCAGCCAGTCGCCCCACAGAAACTCCGCGAACTCCGGCAGGCTGCCGTTCTTGTAGGCCACGTCACGGGTGTAGTAGACCAGCGAGCGGTAACGGTCTTCCTGCATGCCGCCGGCCTCGTCGGCGCTGGCCATGCCCAGGCGGCTGGGCAACTGGTCCACGGTGATGGGCTGGTTCTGGCCATCGCGCAGCCAGGCGCGGCGTTCGTCGACCATGCGCTGCCAGAACGCGGCGGCGCTCGTCACGTCGCTGTAGTTGGCGTCGACCTTTACCCAGACCGGCAGCTTGGGGCCGCCGTCGAAAATCGTGCGCAAGGACGAAAACGTGTGGTGGCCGTCCGTCAGGTAGAGGTTGCCGTCCCAGCCGACGACGACGGTTTTCAGGTTTTCGGTATGCGTGCCGGGTGCGTCCTTGCAAGCGAAGGTCGCTGGCTGGTCCAGACGCGCGGCGCGGGCCGCGGCGATGTCCGCGAATTTCTGCGCGCGCTCGGTGCCGCCCATGTCCTCGCAGTAGTCGTCGAATTTTTTGCCGACGGTGCGGTCCAGGTAGTCCAATTGCAGGGTGGCATCGGCCGCCCAGGTCGCGCGGTTGAAGTCGCCTTGCCAGCGGCCCAGCTTGTAGTAGATCTGGTCATAGCCGATAGCGGCCTGGGTCGGGCGCAGTTCTTCGATGCGAACCCGGATGACGTCGCCGGCTTTGGCTTTCAGATAAGCGGTGTTGCGCGCAGGCGTTTCCGCCTCCGGCGCGGGATCGATGGCAGGCGGAGATGGGGCGACAGGCGGGGTCGTGACGGCGGGCGTGTCGTCGCCATCGCTGCCGCCGTTGCAGGCGGCCAGGGCCAGCGGCAGCAAGGCCGTGGCCAACAGGCGCAGAAGCGGGCGAGAGAGAACGGCGGGGTTCGTGGTGGTATCGGTCTGTGTCATTGGCCGGTGGCAGCTGCGGTCAAAAGTATCCAATGATGACTGGCTCGTGTGTCCCGCGTATTGCACTGCGAACGGGCAATGGAAATTCCCAGGCCTGGCGCGATTGTCCATAATCCCGCTTGGGATTCAAAGGAGGATACCGGCAATGGCGATCATCAACTTCTGGCGGGCTTGTTTCGTTGCGTTCCTGGGCGCCGTGGGCACGGGCGCGGCTGCGGCCGAAGCGCCGGCCGCGCAACTGTTGTCAGCCGCCGCGCAGGGCGAGACGGCGCGCGTGCGCGAGCTGCTGGCCGGCGGCGCGCCGCTGGAAGCGCGGGATGCGCAGGGCAATACGCCTTTGTTGCGCGCCACGCAGGGCAACCATGCGCAGGCCGCTCGCGTCCTGATCGAGGCGGGCGCCGACGTGAATGCGCAGAATCAAATGCAGGATAGCGCTTACTTGTTGGCAGGCGCCCAGGGCTATCGCGAGATCCTGGCGCTGACGCTGCGGCATGGCGCCGACCTGAAAAGCACCAACCGCTATGGGGGCACGGCACTGATTCCGGCATGCGAACGCGGCCATGTGGAGGTCGTGAAGACGTTGCTGCAAGCGGGCGTGGACCCCAACCACGTGAACCGGCTGGGCTGGACAGGCTTGTTGGAAGCCATCATCTTGAGCGATGGCGGCCCCAGCCATCAGGCGATCGTGGCGTTGCTGATTGAAGGCGGCGCCGACGTGAACCTGGCTGACGCGGACGGCCGCACGCCGCTGGCGCATGCCCGCCAACGCGGGCAGCGCGAAACGGTTCAACTGCTGGAACGTGCCGGCGCGCGCGGGTAATTCCGTCGGTGCGTGTGCAGCAGCAAGGCACAGACCATGAGCCAGGCGCCGGACAGCGGCCAGGCGGAATGGAACGGCAGCCACGAACTGGCGGCCAAGCCTGCGCCCAGCATGGCGTAGTAGGCAAAGCCGAACAAGGCGCCCGCCCGGCCCAGGCAATGGCCGTACCGGCTTAGCGCGGGGCCGAGCAAATTCGGGATCGCCAGTCCGTAGCCAGCGAAGATCGGCAGCGCTGCGATGGCCCACATCCAGCCTGGTTGCGGGGCCGCCAACACGACGGCGCATTGCGCCAGCACGCCGGCCAGCACCAAGCGCAAGCCATAGCGCACTCGATCCGCCGGGACGGTCCGCGCCGGCAGCCGCCGGTTGCTGGCGGCGCCCAGGCAGCCGGCCGCGGCCACGGCCAAACCGACCCAGCCAAACCCCAGGACGGGCAGGTGGCCGGCCATGAAAGGGCCGGCGGAGTAGAAGGAGAACACCAGGAAGTTCAATCCTGCGACCTGCGCGGTGGTGCGCCGCAGCGGGGCATCCGCCAGCATGTGGCGGGCAAGCGCCCGCAGTGCAACGGTAGCCGTGGCGGCGCCACGTGTTTCAGGCAGCAGGCGGCCGCCTTGAGCCAGCAGCAGGAAAATAGCCAGCGCGATGGTCAGCAGTACGCCTTGGTAACCCGCGCGATCCGAGACCAGTTGACCCACCAGGGGGCCGACGGCGGGGGACCATGCCAGCACCGCGCCCAAGGCGACGAAGTAACGTGTCAGCGCGTCGCCGGCCAGGCGGTCGCGCAACAAGGTTTGCGTCGTGACGGAACAAGTCGCCAGCCCCGCTGCCTGAATAAAGCGGCCAAACAGCAAGCCTTCGAAGCTGGGCGCCACCAGCGCGCACAAGGTGCCGGCCAAGCCGATCGCCAGACCGGCAAGCATGGCGGGACGGCGGCCCCAGGCATCCGCAAGGTGCCCCCATAGCAGGACACCCAGCGCGAAGCCCAGGAAGAAGATGCCCATGACGGATTGGGCGGCGCCAGCGTCCAGCCGCCAATGCCGCGTCAAGTCCGGCAGGGCGGGGGCGAGAATGGTTTCGGCGATCTGCGGTAGCGCCAGCAAGGCAAGGATCAGGCCGCGCGGCGGTAGGCCGTCTCGGAAGGGTTGTTTCATGGGCGCGGTGAAAAGGGCCTAGCGTACCCAGCCTGATAAAAGCAAAATCACGACGTTTCGCCATAAAACATCGCTAATCCGACATGCCGCATTATTTGCCTGATTCCGTGCTGGATCCCGACACCGCAACGTGTCCCATCGTGGGGCTTGCGATTGATACCCGCGTCCATGCGTCGGACTGGCATACGCATCGCCGCACCCAACTGCTTTATCAGGCGGAAGGCGGCGTCACGCTGTTCCTGCCGGACCGCGTGGGGCAATTGGCGCCGCTGCAGGCCGCATGGCTGCCCGCCGGTTGTACGCACCGTACCGCCATGCACGGCAGTTTCGCCTACCGCAGCCTGTATTTCGATGTGCAGGCCTATCCGGGGCTGCCGGCAGAACCGCTGATCCTGGACGTCAATCCGTTGTTGCGGGCGCTGATCCTGCGCGTGACGGACTGGCCGGCCGACGCCGCCCTGAGCTTGGCCCAGACGCGCATCGTGGAGACCTTGCTGGATGAATTGGCGGCCGCGCCTGCCGCGCCGATGTCTCTGCCCATGCCTCGGGACCGGCGGCTTGCGCCCATTGCCGAAGCGCTGCTGCTTGACCCGGCTTGCCCGTTGTCCCTAGCGGATTGGGCCAGCCGGGTGGGCGCCAGCAGCCGCACGCTGGAACGGTTGTTCCTGTTGGAAACCGGGCTGCCGTTTGGCCGCTGGCGGACGCAGACCCGATTGCTGGCCGCGCGAGCGCACTTGGCCGAAGGCATGTCGGTCACGGCGGTCGCGCATGCGGTGGGCTATGCCAGCGATAGCGCGTTCATCGCCATGTACCGCCGCATCTATGGAGAATCACCGGGGCGAAAAAGGTGACCCCTCACGCTGCGCACACTGCGTGTGCTTGCTGCCCAGGGGGTGTTTTTATCTTGGGGCGGCCCAAGATAAAAAAAGCCGGCCCCGTAAGAGGCCGGCGCGTTTTTACGCTGTGCGACGCTTAGAACTGGTGGCGGATGCCCACGCCGGCGGCGGTGCTCTTCAGGCCGTCGATGAACGCGTAGTCCGTGCCGTATGACCCGTAGGCATACAGATTGGTGCGCTTGGACAAATCGTATGTGTAGCCCACGCTGTAGACGTTCATGTTGGCGTCGCCGCCCGTCAGCTTGTCGTTGGAGGGCGCGACGTGCTGCCACGAGGCGAACACGCTGCTGGCGCCGCCGACGGGCAGGGTCGCGCCCAGCATGTAGGCGTTGGCCTTGAAGCCGTTCACGAAGCGGTTGGTGCCGAACTCGTCGCTGAAGGGCGTGCCGGCGGGCAGGTCCTGGCCAACGAACCAGCCGTCGGTGGTGCGGCCGTAGGCGGCCGCCAGTTTCACGACTTCCAGGTCATACGACACGCCCAGCGCGTATTGGCGCGGCGTGGCGTCGCTGTCGATCGTGGCGCTGCGGTTGGAGCCATTCAACTGGTCGTAGGTCAACGCGACGTTCAGCGGGCCTTGCACATAGCGCAAGCCGGCGGTGATGCCGCGCGTATTGTCCGCCGTGCGGAAGCCGGTCTGGTCGGTGGTCGTGTCGTCCGCATTGAACGAGTAGCCGATGCCGAACTCAAAACCGTTCACCGAGGGGGTGCGGTACATGACCATGTTGTCCCAGCGCATGGTGTTGGCCGCGCTGAAACCCAGGCCCAGGTTGGATTGGGTGTAGCTGGTGTAGAAAGGGTCGATGTCGGCCAGGTAGTTCGAGCCGATGGTGGCTTGGCGGCCGAAATCCAGTTGACCCCAGGCGTCGTTGGCCAGGCCGATGGTGGCTTGGCGCCCGAACAGGCGGCCGGATTGGCCGCGCTGGCCGTTTGCGGAATCAAAACCACTTTCCAGCGTGAAGACGGCGCGCAGGCCATCGCCCAGATCTTCGGATCCGCGCAGGCCCCAGCGGGAGCCGGCCTGGATGCCGTTGATCATGCCGAGCTTGCTACCACTGTAGCCGTCGCCTTTGATCTTGTTGTAGCCGATGCCGGTGTCGATGACACCATAGAGGGTGACTGACGGTTCTGCCTGAGCGATGCCTGTGTAAGCGGTCAGCATCGCAGCGGCGAGCAGCGTCTTTTTCATCCGGGGATCTCCTGGGGTACGGGTTGGAAAGCGTAAAAAAACAAAGGGAACAGCACGCCCGGCATAGCGCCAAGCGGGTGTTCCCGGCACGCATTGTAAAACATTTGCGTTATTTTCTGCTTATTACGTTGAATTTCCAGGCTATTTCGCCTAATTCCAAAAGGCCGTCGCGCTGGCTTTGCCCTCCTGTATCGCCGGTCCGCATTTGACGGTTCCACGCCATAGTGGCATCTTGCCCCGAAGCCATATTTACGGAACTTTCTGTGGACTATCCACTGCCGCTTGTCACCGTCGATGCCGTCTTGCTCACCCTGCGGGGCGGTGTTCTGGAAATCGCCCTGCACCAGCGCGACCGCGCGCCGTTCAAAGACGCCATGGCCTTGCCGGGCGGAGTGGTGCATGTGGACGAGGACGCCAGCACCGAAGCCAGCGTGCGCCGCGTGCTGCGCGACAAGACGGGGTTCGAGCCGCGCTATCTTGAACAATTGCAGGTGTTTTCCGGGCCGGGCCGGGATCCGCGCAAATGGTCGTTGTCGGTGTCCTATGTGGCGCTGGTGCCCGCTTCCGAACTGGAGGCCGCGGCGCAGGCCGGATTCCGCTTCGTCAGTGTGGATGCGCTGCCGCCTCTGGCGTTCGACCATGCCGACATTGTGGCCGCCGCCGTTGCCCGTTTGCGCGGCAAGTCCAGCTATTCCACTTTGCCGTTCTTCCTGCTGCCGGAGCGGTTCACACTGACCGAACTGCAACACACCTACGAAGCCATTTTGCAGACCCGCCTTGAGAAATCGAATTTCCGCCGAAAGATGGAAGCCTGGGGCGTGCTGGAAGCCACCGAGGACTACGTGGTGGGCGCCCAACGCCCCGCCCGGCTGTACCGTCTGAAGGACTTCGCCTTGTTCGACCGTAGCGTCGGATAAGCGTCGAATCGTCCCTGAACCTCAACATAGTTGCAAATCAACAATAAGTGGGCTTATACTGGCCTCACTTAGTTTTAAAGTGCCACTAAGGGCTGATCATGTTCACCATCACTGCGGTAGTAGAAGGGCAACGCCAGAGCGATACGCCGGCTGCGTTCGTGTTTCCCGGGGGCGAAAGCCAGGTCACGGTGCCGGCTGGGCTGCGCGCCCAGGCCGATGCGGCCAGCGAGTTCCGCATCCACGCCCTGTTGAAGTCGGCCGACGACGTCATGCAACTGCTGATGCTGACGGACGCGCTGCGGCGTTTGAACCCGGCCGTGCCGGTGCACTTGGATATGCCCTACGTGCCTTATGCCCGGCAGGACCGGGTGTGCAACCCGGGCGAGGCGTTGGGGGCCGCCGTGTTCTGCAAGCTGATCAACGATCAGCAGTACGCCACGGTGACGGTCGTCGAACCCCATAGCGACGTGACGCCTGCGCTGCTGCAACGCGTCCGCGTCGTCGATGCGGCCGCCTTCCTGAAACGCGCGCTGGCCGCACCGGCCTTTGCCCAGGGCGTGACGCTGATGGCGCCGGATGCCGGCGCCCGCAAGCGCGTGCAAGCGCTTGCCAAGGCGCTGGGCGTGGCGCACGTCCGGTTCGCCGAAAAAGTCCGCGACCCGCAAACCGGCCGCATCACCGAAACCCGCGTGCCCAGCGACATCCCTGCGCAGCCGGTGCTGGTGGTGGACGATATCTGCGACGGCGGCCGCACCTTCCTGGAGCTGGCGGCCGCCTTGCGCGATACGACCCGGCAGCCGGTCTACCTGTATGTCACGCACGGCATTTTCAGCAAGGGCTTAGGCGAGCTTAACGCCCGCTACGCCGGCATCTTTACCGCTTACGACTGGACCGGCGCCGAAGGCGCTGGCGCTCCGGTGCTTGTCAATTAAGAAGGAAACCGAGCCATGAATACCCGCGACGACCTGACCCTCAAGAACGGCATTAACCCCTTCCTGCAAGCCGACTTCTACAAGACGGGCCACCCCTTCCAGTATCCCAAGGGCACCAACAAGATCTTGGCCAACTTCACGCCGCGCTCGGCCCGGCTGGCGCCGGTGTTGCCCGAGCTGTTCGACGGCAAGATCGTCTGGTTCGGCCTGCAAGGCTTCATCAAGGAAATCCTGATCGACCTGTTCGACCGCGAATTCTTCGGCAAGCCGGCTGGCGTGGCCGTGCGCCAGTACCAGCGCCGGGTGGATAACGCGCTGGGCAAGGGCGCGGTTACCGTCGACCACTTGCAGGCGCTGTATGAGCTGGGCTATCTGCCGTTGGAGATCCGTTCGGTGCCCGAGGGCGCGCGCGTGGATATCCGCGTGCCGCCCGTGACGTTCATCAACACGCATCCGGCATTCGCGTGGCTGGTGACCTATATCGAGACGTTGTTCAGCTGCGAGTCCTGGAAGGCGTCCACCGTCGCGACCATCGCGTTCGAATACCGGAAGCTGCTGACGTACTTCGCGCGCCTGACGGGCAGCCCGATGGACTTCGTGAACTGGCAGGGGCACGACTTTTCGATGCGTGGCATGGCGGGCCTGCACGACGCCCGCAAGTGCGGCGCGGGACACTTGCTGTCGTTCACCGGCACCGACACGATCCCGGCCATTGACTACCTGGAGGACTTGTATGGCGCCGATTCCGACCGTGAACTGATCGGCGGTTCGGTGCCGGCGACCGAACACTCGGTGATGTGCCTGGGCAGCAAAGAGGGCGAAATCGCGACCATCCGCCGCCTGGTCACGCAGGTCTACCCGGGGGGTATCGTGTCGGTGGTGTCGGACACGTGGGACTTCTGGCAGGTGGTGACGGACTTTGCCGCCGCCTTGAAGCCGGAAATTCTGGCACGCCAGCCCGACCCGTTCGGCAACGCCAAGGTCGTGTTCCGCCCCGATTCGGGCGACCCCGTGAAGATTCTGACCGGCTACTTCTGCACGGACGTGGCCAGCGTGGAAGACGCCGCGGCATTGGCGGCCGCGGCCCGCGACGGCTTCGAGGCGGTGCGCGACGTGGCGACCGGCGCCTTCTGGCTGCTGGACGACAATGCGCGCGCAAGCCAGGCGCTGCGCGAAGCGGAAGTGAAAGGCGCGGTGCAGTGCCTGTGGGACATCTTCGGCGGCGCGGTGACGGACCGCGGCTACAAGCTGCTGGACTCGCACGTGGGGTTGATCTATGGCGATTCCATCACGCTGGCCCGCGGCCGCGACATTCTGGTCAGGCTGGAAAAGAAGGGCTTCGCCTCGGGTAACGTCGTGCTTGGAATTGGGTCCTACACCTACCAATACCTGACGCGCGACACGTTCGGGTGGGCGTTGAAGGCAACGTATGCCGAAGTCGACGGCGAACCCCAGGAACTGGTGAAGGATCCGGTCACGGATTCCGGCGTCAAGCGTTCGGCCAAGGGCCTGCTGCGGGTCGATGAAACGGCGACGGGGTACGTGCTGCACGACCAGCAGACCCCCGAGCAAGCCGAGGGCGGCGCGCTGGTGCCGGTGTTCCGCGATGGCAGCTTGCTGGTGGAGCAAAGCCTGGCCCAGATCCGGGAACGGCTGCAAGGATCGTGGGTGTGCCCGGCGCCGGGGAGCATTGATTGGGCGGGGCGCTGAGCGCTTGGTGAGGGGGGGGGGGCGGGGTGACGGTCGCTTGATGGGTTTCGTGCGGCAGGCACCTGCGTGCTGGGGCCAGCCGGCGGGCACTCCACCCATCCTACGAACGGACAACGCTTCCAGCCAATCCAATCGTCAACCGTAGGATGGGTGGAGCGCGGCAAATCCGGGAAAAGAATGGAGTGGCCTGCCGCGCGTACCCCATCGTGGCGGCATGGGCCGAGGAGGGGCCTCAGGCCTTGCCGCGCGCCTTTTTCTCTTCGCGCACGAAGATCACCACGCCCACCACGATCATCAGCGCCAGCGCATACCAGGTGATGGCGTAGACCAGGTGGTTGTTCGGGAACGTCAGCACCGTCAAGCCGCCGACGGGCGCTTTGGCGGGATCCCGGCTGGGGCTGGATGCCGCGTCGGCATCGATGAAGTACGGGGCCACGTCCGTCAAGCCGCGCGCCGTGGCGATGCCAGGCAGGTCGCGCGAATACCAAAGGTTGGCCGCCGGATCGTTGTTGCGCAGGAAACCGCTGGCGGGTTCGCCCATGCGCAGCAGGCCGGTGACGCTGCCCGCTGCGGGCGGCTGCGTGGTATTGGCCGCGTTCTTGCGCCATTCCGGCAACACAAAACCACGGTTGACCAGCACGGTGCCGCCGTCGGCCAATTGCAGCGGCGTCATGACCCAGTAGCCGCTGCCCAGTTCAGTGGCGGCTTGCACCAGCGTCTGCCGGTCGTACTGGTACGTGCCGGAAGCGGCCACGTGGCGGTATTCGGCATTGTTGAAGGACAGGGCGCGCCAGTCGCGTTTGCCCGGTGCTGGCGTGGTGGGCGCGTGGGCGCGCTGATTGACTTGCGCGATCAGGTCGCGCTTCCAGGCCAGCCGATGCACCTGCCAGGTGCCCAGGGCGCACAGGCCCACGAACAATGCGACAGCAACCACCCCCAGGATGACCAGGGTGGTTTTGCTGCGCGGATTACGGGGGGTGTCGCCGGTATGAGTGTCTTTTACTGCTGCCATCAGGGCATATTCCGCATGTCGTGTGTGGACATGGGCATCATATTGGAGTTCAAGTGATACATGATCCAGATTGACCCGCTGAGCGTGATTACGACCAGCACCAGCGTGAATATTAACGCCAACATGTTCCACCCGCTTTCGGACTTGGTGTCCAGGTGCAGGAAGTACACGATGTGGACCACGATCTGCACGACGGCAAACGCCAGGATCACCAGCGCGGTCGTGCGGGAACTGGCGAACACGCGATCCATCACCAGCCAGAATGGGATGGCGGTCAGGATGCCCGCCAGGACAAAGCCCGTGAAGTAGCTCTTAAGCGTGCCGTGTCCCGCGCCGTCGTCATCGTCGTGGTGATCGTGGCCGCCGCCGTGGCCGTGGCTGCCGTGCCCACGATCAACCAGGTTATCCATGTGCGAGCTCATGGCAGCACTCCCATCAGATAGACGAAGGTGAACACGCCCACCCAGATCAGGTCCAGGAAGTGCCAGAACATCGACAGGCACATCAGGCGGCGCCGGTTTTCAGGGATCAGGCCGTGCATCTGCACCTGGATCATCATCGTCACCAGCCAGACGATGCCGAACGTGACGTGCAGCCCGTGCGTGCCGACCAGCGTGAAGAACGACGACAGGAAGGCGCTGCGCTGAGGGCCCGCGCCCTGGTGGATCAGGTGCGCGAATTCGTAGAGTTCCAGCGACAGGAAGCCCAAACCGAGGATGCCGGTGACCGCCAGCCACAACTGCGTGGCGCCGACGCGGTTGCGCCGCATCTCCAGCATCGCAAAGCCATAGGTGATGGACGACAGCAGCAGCAGGGACGTGTTCACCGCCACCAGCGGCAAGTCGAACAGGTCGGCGCCGGAGGGGCCCGCCGCGTAGCTGCGGCCCAGCACGCCATACGTTGCGAACAGGCAGGCGAAGATGAGGCAGTCGCTCATCAGGTACACCCAGAACCCCAGCAGGGTGCCGTTCTTGGGATGATGTTCGCCCGCGACGTAGAACACGGGCTCCGGGGGCGGCGCCGTGCCGCCGGGCAGGGTGGGGGCCAGGGTATCAGACATTTTTCGCAAGCAACCTTGTCCGGGCGGCTTCTTCGCGCACGACCTCGTCGGCCGGCACGTAGTAGTCGCGCTTGTAGTTGAAGGTATGAATGATGGACACCAGGATCAACGCCACGAACGACAGCACGGCCAGTGGCCACATGTGCCAGATCAGCGCAAAGCCCATTACCACGCTGATCGCCGCCAGCACCACGCCGGCCCAGGTGTTCTTCGGCATGTGGATGGGGATGAAGCCCTGCTGCGGCCGTTGATAGCCGTGCTGCTTCATTTGCCACCAGGCGTCCAGGTCATGCACGCGCGGCGTGAATGCGAAGTTGTAGTTGGGCGGGGGCGACGACGTGGACCATTCCAGCGTGCGGCCGTCCCAGGGGTCGCCGGTGTCGTCGCGCAACTGGTCGCGCCGGCGGTAGCTGACGACCAGCTGGATGATGAAGCTGGCGATGCCGCAGGCGATCAGCAACGCGCCGAAGGCCGCTACCTGGAACCAGATTTGCAGCGACATGTCTTCGAAGTGGTTCACGCGACGCGTCACGCCCATCAACCCCAGCACGTACAACGGCATGAACGCCACGTAAAAGCCCACCAGCCAGAACCAGAACGAGCACTTGCCCCAGAACGGGTCAAGCTTGTAGCCGAACGCCTTGGGAAACCAGTACGTGATGCCCGCCATCAACCCGAACAGCACGCCGCCGATGATGACGTTGTGGAAGTGCGCAATCAGGAACAGGCTGTTGTGCAGCGCGAAGTCGGCGGGGGGCACGGCCAGCAGCACGCCCGTCATGCCGCCGATCACGAACGTGACCATGAAGCCCAGCGTCCACAGCATCGGGACCTCGAAGCGGATGCGGCCACGGTACATGGTGAACAGCCAGTTGAAGATCTTCGCGCCGGTCGGGATCGAGATGATCATGGTGGTGATCCCGAAGAATGAGTTCACGCTGGCGCCCGACCCCATGGTGAAGAAGTGGTGCAGCCAGACCAGGTACGACAGCACCGTGATCACGACGGTGGCGTACACCATGGACGCATAGCCGAACAGGCGCTTGCGGCAGAAGGTGGCCACTACTTCCGAGAAGATGCCGAAGGCGGGCAGGATCAGGATGTAGACCTCGGGGTGGCCCCAGATCCAGATCAGGTTCACGTACATCATGGCGTTGCCGCCGAAGTCCGCCGTGAAGAAGTTGGTGCCGACGTAGCGGTCCATGGACAGCAGGGCCAGCACGGCGGTCAGCACGGGGAAGGCCGCCACGATCAGCACGTTGGTGCACAGCGCCGTCCAGGTGAAGATGGGCATGCGCATCATGGTCATGCCGGGCGCGCGCATCTTGACGATGGTGACCAGCAGGTTGACGCCGGATAGCAGGGTTCCCACCCCCGCTATCTGCAACGCCCAGATGTAGTAGTCCACCCCGACGTCAGGGCTCTGCATGATGCCTGACAAGGGTGGGTAGGCCAGCCAGCCCGTGCGCGCGAATTCGCCGACGAACAGCGACATCATCACCAGCACGACGCCGCCCGTTGTCATCCAGAAACTGAAGTTGTTCAGGAAGGGGAACGCCACGTCGCGCGCGCCGATCTGCAGCGGCACGATGTAGTTCATCAGCCCCGTGACCAACGGCATGGCCACGAAGAAAATCATGATCACGCCGTGCGCGGTGAAGATCTGGTCATAGTGGTGCGGAGGCAGATAACCCGCCGAATCGCCGAAGGCCACCGCCTGTTGCAAGCGCATCATGATGGCGTCGGCGAAGCCACGCAGCAGCATCACGATGCCCAGAATCACATACATGATCCCGATTTTCTTGTGGTCGATGCTGGTGAACCACTCGTGCCACAGGTAGCCCCATTTCTTGTAGTACGTAATGGAGCCCACCACGACGATGCCGCCTACCGCCACCATGAAGAAGGTGGCAAGCAGGATGGGTTCGTGAAAAGGGATGGCGTCCCAGGTCAGTCGACCGAAGATCAGCTTGATGAGGTCAGGTTGATCAGGCATCTTTATTCCAGCGTAAAGACCACGATTTCATGAAGCCCCTGCATTAGCCGGCCCGCGTCGCGACGGACGCGCGGCAAGCCGCTACAGCACGAGCCCTTCGGTGGACGTGCACATGGCGCCTACGTACTTGCGTGGCGGCGTGCCGGCCAGGCCCAGGCGTTCGCGCGTTTCCGGATCCAGCGTAGTGATGTTGAGTGCGCCCGGGATGCCCATGCCGCCCTGCGAGTCGATGGCCATCGCGTCTTTCATGCACATGCGGTTGCCTTCGACGCAGCGGTTCACGATGGCGTCGAACAGGCCCGGCGCGACCGTGGCGTAGCGCTGGACCGGGTTGCGTTCGCTGGGCTGTTCAAGTTTCAGGTAGACGTCGCGGCTGAGCTTGTCGGGGGAGGAGCGGGCGTCGGCTACCCACTTGTCGAAGCCCTGCTGGTCCAGGCCGTGGAACTTGAAGCGCATGCCCGAGAAGCCCGATCCGCTGTAGTTGGCGGACAGGCCTTCGTATTCGCCGGGATGGTTGATCACCGCGTGCAGCGTTGTCTGCATGCCGGGCATGGCGTAGATCTGGCCCGCCAGCGCGGGCACGAAGAAGGAGTTCATCACGGTCGATGACGTGATCTTGAACTGGATGGGGCGGTCGACCGGCGCGGCCATTTCATTGACCGTGGCGATGCCTTGCTCGGGGTAGAGGAAGAGCCATTTCCAGTCCAGCGCCACCACTTCGACAACAAGCGGCTTGGTGCCCGCCGGGACCTCGCGGCCTTCGGACAGGCGCGCAAGCGGACGGTAGGGATCCAGTTGATGGGTGCTGACCCAGGTCAGGGCGCCAAGCGCGATGATGATCAGCAGGGGCGCTGCCCAGATCAGAAGCTCCAGCATGGTGGAGTGGTTCCATTCCGGGTCGTAGTGGGCGTCTTTGTTGCTGGCCCGATAGCGCCACGCGAACAGGAAGGTCAGGAAGATCACCGGCACGATGATCAGCAGCATCAAGCCGGTGGAGATGATGATCAGATTACGCTGTTGAAGTGCCACATCGCCTGATGGCGACAGCAGCACCGCATTGCATCCGGCGAGCAATGGCAGGGCGGCAATCAGGATCAATCCGCGGAGCCTTGTGAAGGACGGCATAGCCATACCTCGAAACGTAACCGTGGGAGGTAAACGCAACACTACGCTGGAAGCCGCGAAAAATCTAGGGTAAAAAGAACAAAAGTGTGCAAGGCAGTGGCGTATTTCGGACCTCCTACAGTGAGCAAACCCATGTCGACCACCACGCAATATCCCGGTCATGCCCCCGCTGTTCCCGGCCCGGGGCCAACGGCCGGTGGGGCCAGCCACGCCAAGGTGGCTCCGGGTGAAATCGCTGTCGGCGTGGTGGTGGGACGCGCCTCTGAATACTTCGATTTCTTCGTATTCGGCATCGCCTGCGTGCTGGTTTTTCCGAAGGTATTTTTCCCCTTCGAACCGCAGCTGGAAGGCACGCTCTGGGCCTTCGTCATCTTCTCCTTCGCGTTCATCATGCGGCCCATCGGCACGGCCTTGTCGATGGCAATTCAGCGGCGTTGGGGCCGCGCCACAAAATTGACGGTCGCGCTGTTCGTGCTGGGAACGGCCACGGTGGGCATGGCGTTCCTGCCCAGCTACAACACGCTTGGCGCGCACGCCATCACGTTGCTGGCGGTGTTCCGGTGTCTGCAAGGGCTGGCGTTCGGCGGATCGTGGGATGGGCTGCCGTCGCTGCTGGCGCTGAATGCGCCGCCCAATCGCCGCGGCTGGTATTCGATGATGGGCCAGTTGGGCGCGCCGGTCGGCTTCATGGTGGCCAGCGCGCTGTTCCTGTACCTGCACGTCACGCTGACGCAGGCTGACTTTCTTGAGTGGGGCTGGCGCTATCCCTTCTTCGTGGCGTTCGCCATCAACGTGGTGGCGCTGTTCGCGCGGTTGCGGCTGGTCGTCACCGAGGAATACACGCAGTTGCTGGAAGAGGGCGAACTTGAACCCATCAGCATCGCCGAGATGGTGCGCTCGCAAGGCTATAACCTGTTCATCGGCGCTTTCGCGGCCTTGGCCAGCTACGCGCTGTTCCACTTGGTCACGGTGTTCCCGCTGTCGTGGATCGCCGTCAGCGCCACGCAACAGATCACGGATGTGCTGATCGTGCAGATCATCGGTGCCGTGATCGGCATCCTGGGGACGGTGGCATCGGGGTGGCTTGCCGACCGCATCGGCCGGCGCACCACGCTGGGCTTGCTGGCCGTGCTGATCGCCGTATTCGCGTTGTTCGCGCCCTGGCTGTTGGGCGGCGGGCCGATGGGCCAGGACGCGTTCATCCTGGTGGGCTTCGCGCTGCTGGGCTTGTCGTATGGCCAGGCGTCGGGCACCGTCACCGCCAACTTCACGCGCCGCTTCCGCTACACGGGCGCGGCGCTCACGTCCGACATGGCGTGGTTGGTCGGCGCGGCGTTCGCGCCGCTGGTCGCGTTGGGATTGTCGGCGCGATTCGGGTTGGTGGCCGTCAGCGTCTATCTGCTTTCGGGCGCGGCATGCACCTTGCTGGCGCTGCGCATCAACAAGGTGCTGGAAACGCGCGACTGATCAAGGGCCGCAGTGGGCCGTAGGGCATTGCCGCGTCAGCGGCCGTAGCCTTCCAGCACGTTCGCCACGTTGATCCCCACGTCCGCCACGGCATAGCCGCCTTCCATCGTGAATACCGCCGGCAGGCCCAGGCTGGCCAGCTTGCGGCCCACTTCAAGATAGTCAACGCTTTTCAGCTTGAACTTGGAGATGGGATCGCCTTCGTAAGTATCCACGCCCAGCGCGATGACGACGGCGTCGGCGTTGAACGCCTGAATGGCGGACAGGCCCTGTTGCAGCGCTTGCGTCCAGGTGGCGAAATCGGTGCCGGCGGGTAGCGGCACGTTCAGGTTGGCGCCCAGGCCCGCGCCTTCGCCGCGCTCGTCGGCATAGCCCAGGAAGAAGGGGTATTCGGTAGTCGGGTCGCCATGGATCGACACCGTCAGCACGTCGCCGCGGTCGTAGAAGATGCTTTGCGTGCCGTTGCCGTGGTGATAGTCGACGTCAAGAATCGCCACGCGTGCGGCGCCCGCATCGCGCAGCGCTTGCGCTGCCAGCGCGGCGTTGTTCAGGAAGCAGTAGCCGCCGAAGAAGTCGGCGCCGGCATGGTGGCCGGGCGGCCGCGTCAATGCCATGGCGGCGCGTGGGCCGCCGGGCGTAGTGACGGCGCGCGCGGCGTCGATGGCGCAGGCCGCGCCGGCGGTGGCCGCTTCCCAGGTGCCGGCCGTGAGCGGGCAACCGCTATCGAACGAGAACAGGCCGACGCGCGCGGCGAAATTGGTGGGCTCGATATCGTGGCGGAAGCCGCGCACCGGCCAGACCGAGGGCAGGATGTCGATGTCTGCGTTGGCCGGGTCCAGCGACACCCAGTCTTGCCAGGCGCTGGCCAGGAAGTCCACGTAGCGCGGCGTGTGCACGCGCTTGATCAGGTCCAGATCAGGCGACGACGGAGCCAGCAGATTGCCGATACCGCGTTGGCGCAACGCGTCCAGCACGTATTCCAGGCGCGCTGGCGTTTCGTGGCAGGGCACCAGCTTGCCGCGGAACATTTCCTGGCGGCCTGCATGCTTGTCATGGACGGGGTTGTGGAAGATCTGCACGGCGTCGAGTCCTTGAAGGATTCAGAAAATGGAAGGCGGCAAAAACGCCACTATAGCGGCCGGAATACATACCACGCTACGGCCGGAAGCTCGCGGAAAACGGAGTACAGGTCGCGCCATTCAAAGAAGCGAGGATAGCCGCCGCTGACATCCGCCACGCCGTGCCGGCGCAACGCGAGCACGGTGCGTGGCACATGGAAGTACTGCGTGACGGCCAGCGCGCTGACGTAGCCGTGATCACGCATGTAGTCGCTGGCATGACGAGCGGTCGCCCAGGAATTCACGCCTGCGCTGTCGGTCACGATGCGGTCGGCGGGCACGCCGCGCGCCCGCAGATAGTCGCGCATCACGGCGGCCTCGTCGGCGCCGGCGGGGTCCACGCCGCCGCTGACGAACAGGATGCGGCATTGCGATGCGGCAAAGCAGTCATAGGCGCGATCCAGGCGGGCGGCAAGACGGGGCGCGGGTTGGCCATCCGCTTTTACGGTGTTTCCCAGCACGATGGCGACGTCGGCGGGGCGGGCGGTGGCCAGCAACCCGGTTGCCGTCAGCGCGGCGGCAGCCAGCAGCAGGACGCCCAGCGGCAAGGCGAGCAGCAGAAAGGCCGCGCGCCGCAGCGGACGGTATGGAACAGGGCGGGTGGCAGGCGGCACGAGGATTGTCGTCGTCGAAAAAAAAACGGCTTACCGCGGCGCCGGCGACCGTTTTGGCAGGGGGTAGTCGAACCCGATTTCGTTCGAGACGATGGGCTGGGAAAGATTGCCCGGATCGGTCAACACGACGGCTGCGCGGTATTTGCCGGGCGCAAGCGCTGGCAGGAACGGCACATTGCTGTAGCCGTTGTCGTTCACCAGATAGGCCGGCTTGCCGTCTTCGCCGGGCGCCCAGACGATCGGGTCGCGAGCAAAGCCCAGCGGGTTGGCGGGGTGCAGGGTGTCGCCCTCGCGTTGGTAGAGGGGGTGCACAATGCGGTCGCCTTGCGCGTTGGTCAGCAACAGCCAGATGCGCGGCGCATTGAGGGAGGCGGGCGCGTCGCCCGTGTTGGCCACGCTGACCATGAACAGGCCGCCGTCTTCGCCGTTCCAATCGGCCAGCGTGTCGGCCAGGTCCAGCGTCAGGCCGGCTTGCGGTGACGGCACCGCCAACCGATGCTTGTCCACGCGTAGATCGCCGTAGCGCACCCATTTCAGTACGTCGCCCGCCGTCTTGCCGGGGGCGCGGACTTGCAGCCAGTCCGGCGGGCGCAGCGCCACGACGTCCAGGTGTTCATTTTCGGCCACGGTCATCGTGGGCCGCGCGTTGACGTCGGGCGAGTCGTAGAGATCCAGCTTGCTGACCGGCACGGTGCCGCCTTCCAGCGGTGACCCTTCGCCCTCGATCTCGATGCGCGCGATGGCGCCGTCTTCGCGGAAGCGGTAGGTCACTTCGGCGGCCTGGCTTTCCAGACCGAACAGCGCCTGCGTGCCCCACGACGTGGCGCGCGCCGTGCCATCGGGACGCAGTACATATTCTTCGAAACCATTGCTGGCGGCGCCATAGCGGCAAGCCACGCGAATAACAGGCTGCTTGTCGTCGATCTCGGGGTTGACGAAGCCCCGGCAGGGGCTGGTCTGGTCGGGATGCGCAATTTCCTGGAAGGCGCCGCTATCGGGCCGGTACAGGAACAGGCGGGCGAAGATCTGCGTGCTTCCGCCGCTTTGCCCCAGTATCAGATCACGGTAGCCGTCGTGGTCGATGTCGACGGAACCCATCTGGTCGACGGTCTCGTCGAACGTGCCCAATGGCTGCGCGGGGCCGTTGCCCACGCGCACGGTCGCGCGTGGTTCGTCGTCGCCGCTGATCGTAACCACGGCGGGCAGGCCGGCCTTGATGGCGTAGGAGAAGTCGCGCGGGGCGGGTTGCGCCTGCGTGCCTTGACCTGATGTCGCCAGCGCGGCCAGGGCGGCCGCAAGCAGAATCCGTTTCAACCGCCTCTCCCCGCTTCGAATTGAGTGGGGCAATATACCGCAGCCAATCGCGGGAAAACGAGCAGTGCCGCGACTCGTGCCGCCCGGCTTCCTGGGTAGAATTGACGGTCTGGCGTTGTCCTCGCCTTTCGAGGCTGCGTCGAGCCTTTGCGCGTCAGTCCGCCATGAACCTTCCGTTTCCCATCCGCCAAGAATGTCCGCCGGGCGCCTGCGTGTGCGACCGCGACAGGCTGCTGGCCGATCCGGCCGCGGACGTCCGCATCCTGCGCTTGACGAAAGAAGAAGAAAAACGGCTGGTGGCGCGGCTGGAAAATATCGTCAGCCTGGACGATTTGCGCGCCATGCAGGGGCGCATCCAGGCGCAGCTGGGCATCGTGATCCGTATCACGCCCAGCGATAACGAAGTGCGCACGTCGCGGGGTATTTCGATTCAGCTGGACGAGGCGCCTGGCCTGTGCCGCAAGACGCGCACGTCGCTCCCCGCCGCGATACGCCGGGGTTTCGACAATAAGCCCGAGATCGTCTATGCGTTGCTGAACGAGCGCGATCTGCTTAGCGGCACCTGATCAGGATGCCTTGCCGGCTTCGCGGCAAGGGGCCAGGGGCACAACGGCGGACGGCGTGCGGCCGGCTTCGGGCCGGGTAGCGGGCTTCTTGCCGCTGCGCACGGGATAAGACAACAGGACGGCGCTGCCGGCATTCAGCTTGGGGGCCGTCGCCGAGCCATACGCCACCGTCCAGCCGCGCACGGCCAGCGGCGCCAGGGTGTACTGCAAGGCGGAGCCCGGCGATACGTGCGCGACTTTGCCCGCAAACAGTTCTTCCTGCGCCGTTTCCACGCCGTCGACGGCGGTATAGGTCACGATGCTGTCCAGCGCGGCCGATTCTTCATGGCGCGCCAGGATGGCGGTCTTGTACTTGCCGGGGGGAATGTCCGCCAGACTGACGGTCAAATGGTCCGTTGCCTGGCCGGCGGCGTCCAGCCGGACGCCCGTGACGTCGACGCGGGTCAGCGGGGCGGAGCCGGTGTTGCGCACGCGCACGCTGTATTGGCCCGACGTGCCCGTGACCGTGCAGACTTCCACGCCCGAGGGGGTGGGCGCGGCGTGCACGGGCGCCATGGCGCCTGCGGATAGCAGGGTCGCCAAAGACAAGGTCAGGGCAGGGGCAGATCGGGTGGGCACGGCACGCTCCTTGAGGGAGGCAGCGTGCCGGGTGGCGCGTTGCCAGCCTTATTACACCACTTGGCGTCCCGGAGCCTCGGCGGCCTGCTGGCGTTTGCCCGCCAGCCAGTTCAAGATCAGCGCCACGACCAGCAGGCAGGCGATGATAAAGCCCCACACAATCCAGCCCAGCACCGAAATCAGCGTGCCCAGGCTGCCGGCCACGGGCAGGATCTGGTTCAGGCCCTGGGCGGCCCATACCAGGCCGCCTTGCAGCGACTGCAGCCAGGCCGGGTCAACCCACCCGGCGGCCCAGGCGGGTGCGACCCATTGCGAGGTGTCCAGCGCGGTGCCGGGCACCTGTGCCGTGGCGATCGTTGCCAGGACCCAGTCTGTCAGTTGCAAGGTCAGCGCTACCAGCCCGGTCCAGAGTGCGGCAAGCACGGCAAAAGCGAGCCAGATGAATTTTTTCATTGCAGTGGTACTCCGATTTCAAAGAACCGACAGGATAGAACCGATTCTATTTCTGAAAAACCAGCACTAATGTGACAAACATTAAGAAAAAACCGAAGTTTTGGCATGCGCCAGCACGGTTTGCACCAGGGGGTGGTGCTGGCCGCGGCGGTTGCGGATCGCATGGATCTCTTCTTGTACATCGTCGCACCGGGCCAGGGGGCGCAAGCCGCGCAGCAGCCCGATGTCGTCGCCGCCCAGCCGGCTGAGCGGAAATACGCCCAGCCCGCGGGCGGCAAACACCGACATCAACGCGCTGTCTTCGAATTCGCCCACCACGTTGGGAAACACTCCTTGCTCGCTGAACCAGCGGTCCAGGGTCTGGCGCAGCACGGAGTGCCCCGTCGGCAGCAGCACGGGCAGGCGCTCCAGGCAGCGGGGAAAGTCCAGCGTGTCGGACTTGCGCACCAGCCGGGCGGGGCCGTACCAGTCCACGGGCGAAGAGACGAGCCGGTCGCTGGTCAGCCGCAGGTTGGGGTTAGCGGGCGCGCCCTGGCCCGCCAGCACCAGGTCCAGGTGGTGCTGGGCCAATTCGCCCAGCAGTTCTTCGACTTCGCCCTCGTGGCAGGTCAGGCGCAGGTCCGGGGTATCCAGCACGGGGCCAAGCAGGGCGTGGGCGGCCAGCTTGGAGATCCCGTCGGACAAGCCCACGGACAGCCGGATGACGGGCTTGGTGGCGGCGGCGCGCACTTCCTGCGGCAGCACGTGGCCGATCTGGAAAATCTCTTCGGCCCGGGCGAACGCCGCCTTGCCGGCGTCGGTCAGCGTCACGCCGCGGCCGGCCGGTTTCAGCAACTGGTGGCCCAGGTTTTTCTCCAGTTCGCGCACTTGGGCGCTGATGGTCTGGATGGCCATGTCCAGCCGTTCGGCGGCGCGGGAAAAGCCGCCTTCCTTGGCGACCATCCAGAAATAGTACAGATGACGGTAGTTCAGCATGTCTGGCTCACTTCGGTTTTTTCGAACCTTAACTCACTTTCAAGCTGATTTCTCCGTCTGGGCAAGATCCGGATCATGGGCACCTTCGAACACAGCGGGGCACTCATGGACACTTTGATCACCTTCTTCATGGCCGATTTTCTAGGGACACCGACCTGGAGTTGGCTGCTATTCATCGGTATCGTCGTCAGCTTGCTGGTCTTCGACTTGGGCGTGCTGCACAAGGAAGACCGCGAGATCGGCGTGCGTGAGAGTCTGCTGCTGTCCGCGGGCTACATCAGCGCGGCGCTGTTGTTCGGCGCCTGGGTGTGGTGGCAGTTGGGCGCCGCCAGCGGCATGGCCTACTACACGGGCTTCATGATCGAAAAGTCGCTGTCGATGGACAACGTCTTCGTGATCGCGCTGATTTTCAGTTTCTTCGCGATTCCGCGCCAATACCAGCATCGCGTGCTGTTCTGGGGCATCCTGGGCGTGATCGTGCTGCGTGCCATCATGATCGGACTGGGCGCCGCGCTGGTCAGTAACTTCGGCTGGCTGCTGTACCTGTTCGGCGCGTTCCTGGTGTTCACGGGCATCAAGATGTGGATGATCGCTGATCAGACGCCCGACATCGCTACCAATCCGATTCTGAAGTTCCTGAAGCGCCACATGCGTGTCACGGAAGGCCTGCGCGGCAACGCGTTCATGGTGACCGAGACGGATCCGGCCACGTCGAAAAAGGTGCGTTTCGCGACGCCGCTGCTGTTGGCCCTGGTGCTGATCGAATTCGTGGACCTGGTGTTCGCGGTGGACTCGGTGCCGGCGATCTTCGCCATCACGACCGACCCGTTCATCGTCTACACCAGCAACATCTTCGCCATCCTGGGCCTGCGTGCGCTGTACTTTGCCCTGGCGGCGATGATCCACCGCTTCCATTACTTGAAGTATGCGTTGGCGCTGGTCCTGGTGTTCATCGGCACGAAGATCTTCCTGGTCGGTTTCATCGGCAAGGTGCCGGCGGCGATTTCGCTGGGCGTGACTTTCAGCCTGATCCTCGGCGGCGTGCTGTTCTCGCTGTGGAAAACCCGGTCGGCTGAATTGAAGACGCAGTAATTGAAGACGCAGCTATTGCATCGACGCAGTGGAGAACCCGCCGGCTGGCCCCGGCGGGTTTTTTTCCGCCTTATTCATATTCAGTAAATATGAATTCGTCCCTGTTTCCATATTTGAAATATGGCTACGCCAGGCGTAGAGTCCGGCCGTATACCGTCGTCCGGCAAGGAGCCGTCATGAGCAACAACAGTTGGTCCGCCAAGCAGTATTCCGCCTTCGAAAACGAGCGCACGCGGCCGGTGCGCGATCTGGTGGCCGCCTTGCCCAACCCGTCCGTCGGGCTGGCCGTGGATCTGGGGTGCGGCCCCGGCAACTCCACGGAGGTGCTGGCCAGCCGCTATCCCGATGCGAAGATCACCGGCATGGACAGTTCGGAAGACATGGTCCAGGCCGCCCGCAAGCGCCTGCCCACGTTGGAGTTCGAACTGGCGGACATCGCCACCTGGAATCCGCCGCAGCAATTCGACGTGATCCTGGCGAACGCGGCGCTGCAATGGGTGCCCGACCACGCGACGCTGTACCCGCGCCTGGTCGGCAAGCTGGCCCCGGGCGGCATCCTGGCGGTGCAGACGCCCGACAACATGGAAGAACCCGCTCACCGCCTGGCCCGCCAGGTGGCCGGCGAAGCGCCGTGGGCCGCCAAGACGGGCGGCGTCAAGCACCCGCCGCGCCACAGCGCCGCCTGGTACTACGAACTGCTAAAGCCGCACTGCGGCGTGCTGGACGTGTGGCGCACGACTTATCACCACCCGCTGGCGGGCGCCGCCGCCGTGGTGGAATGGTTCAAGGGCACGGCGTTGCGCCCATATCTGGATAAGCTGGACGCCGCCGAGCAGGCCGGGTTCCTGGCGCGTTACCAGGCGCTGATCGCCGAGGCTTATCCGGCGCTTGCCGACGGCACCGTGCTGCTGCCGTTTCCGCGCCTGTTCATCGTGGCAGGGCCAAAACAGGCATGAGCGCGGCGCGCCGGGCCCTATTGCCAGCCGCCGCCCAACGACCGGTACAGGTCCACCAGCGCCAACGACACCGCGGCCTGCGTGGACACCCGAGCCTGGTCGCTGGTCAACACGGCGTTTTGCGCGCTGAGCACATTGACGAAGTCGGACGCGCCGGCCGCGTACTGGCGCTGCGCGTTGACCAGGGCACGGCGCGCGCTGGCCGACGCGCGTTCCAGGCTGGCGTGCGCAAACTGTTGGGACTGATAGGCGGTCATCGCGTTATCGACCTCGTGCCACGCGGCCAGCACGGTTTTCTGGAATAGCAGGGCGGCTTCCTGCGCTTGCGACTCGCGCAGGCGCAGCCGGCCCCGCAGGCGACCGCCCTCGAACAGCGGAATGCGCAACGCCGGGCCCACGCCGAAGATTCCGGCGTTATCCGTGTCCAGGTCCCGCAGCTGCAGGGCCTGCAGCCCAAGGTTGCCCGACAGCGTGATGCGCGGATAGAAGTCGCCTTCGGCCACGCCAATCGCGGCCACCGCCGCATGCAGCGTGGCCTGCGCGCGGCGGATGTCGGGCCGGCGTTCGGCGAGTTCACTGGGCATGCCTACCGGCACCCGCACGGGACCGCCCGGAATCGGCGCGACCGCCGCCAGCCGTTCGTGCAGCGCGTGGGGCGGTTGGTCCAGCAACAGCGCCAGCGCGTTCATCAACTGATCGACCCGCAGGGTTAGCGAAGGGACCGCCGCTTCGATGGCGGCCGCCTGCGCATCGGCCTGCGACACGTCCAGCTCCGTGGCGACGCCTTCGCGCTGGCGCAGGCGGGTCAATGCCAGGTTGCGGTTGGCGTTGTCCAACGTCTTGTTCAATACCGCCAACTGGTTTTGCGCCCCGCGCAGCAGGATGTAGTTGCGCGCCGTTTCCGCGCGGATCGACAAGACGACGCCGCGTTGCGCTTCCAGGGCCGCTTGCGACTGCGCGTCGGATTGTTCGACTTCGCGCCGGACTCGGCCCCACAGGTCCAGCTCCCAGCTGGCATCCACGCTGGTTTGCCACAGGTTGAAGGACGAGCGGCCGTTGCGGCCCGATGGATCGGCCAAGCCGGCCTCGCTGTTCTGGCCGCGTTGGTAGCTGGCGCCGGCGCCCGCACGGGGCAGGGCGCCCGCTTCCGTGATGCCCAGCGCGGCCCGGCTTTGCCGCAGGTGCTCGTAGGCGATGCGTATGTCTACATTGGCTGCGCCGGCTTCGGCGATCAATGCGGTCAGGGTCGGGTCGCCGAAACTGTCCCACCACGATGCGTTCAAGGCGTCTTGGACGGGCGCGCTGGGCGCCGGCGTGGCGGTGGACGCGCGCCATTGCGCGGGTAATTGCGCTTGTGGCGCGACGAACTCGGGCCCGACCGCGCAACCGCCCAAGCCCAACAGCGTGATAAGCAGCAGCGCGCGCGATGGGAGGCGGCGTTTCATTGCACGGCCTCCTGCAACGTTGCGACGGTGTCGACAACGGCTTCCACCGACATGCCGGCACGCAGCCGTGGCGTGGTGTCCGGCAGGGCGTCCAGCACGATCTTGACTGGCAGGCGCTGCGCCACCTTGGTGAAATTGCCGGTGGCATTGCTGGGCGCAACGGGAGAGAAACTCAACCCCGTGCCGGGCGCGATGCTCTGCACCCGACCGTGCAGCGGCGTGCCGGGGTAGGCGTCGACGGTAATCGTCGCGGTCTGGCCCGGCCGCATGTGGGTCAATTGCCGTTCGCGGAAGTTCGCCACCACATAGGCCTGCTGCAAAGGCACGACCGCAAGGATCGCCGTGCCAGGGCTGACATAGGCGCCTACGCGCACCGCGCGGCGGCCGATCGTGCCATCGATGGGCGAGGTGATCTGCGTGTACGACAGGTTCAGGTCGGCGCGGTCTGTCAAGGCTTGGGCGCGTTGCAAACCGGCCCGCGCGGCATCGCGCTGCGCCAACAGTACGTCTTGCTGCTTGCGCGCGGCCTGCAGCGTGGCCAGGTGTTCGGCCTGCCGCGCCTGCGCCGTCTCCAGCCGGCTCTTGGCCTGTTCGAACACCTGTTGCGTGCCTGCGCCTTCACTGGCCAGGCGACGATGGCGCTGGAGTTCGCTCTCGGCGAAGCGGATGTCTGCCAGATCGGCGCGGGTGACGGCGTGGGCCTGGTCGATCACGGCCTGCTGGCGTTCCAGCGTGGCGGAGGCGTTGGACAGTTGCGCGGCGGCAACGGCCAGGTCGGCGCGGGCGGCGGCCAACGCCGCCTGATAATCGCGGTCGTCGATGCGGGCCAGCAACTGGCCTTGCTTGACGTCCTGGTTATCGTCCACCAGCACGGCTTCGATGAAGCCGGAGACCTGCGGCGCGACGATGGTGTGGTCGGCGGTGATGGTGGCGTCGTCCGTGGACTCGGTGGAGGTCGACGCGGACCACGACCATCCGCCGTAGGCGAGCAGGCCCAGTGCGGCGAACGCCGCGGTGCGGGGAAGCAAAGTGCGAAATGAAGGTGTTGTCATAAGGGACTCGATGTCAGGTTGCGGCGCGAGGCGGGTAGATCCGGGTCGCGACAAAGGGAATCAGAAGAATCAGCAGCACGGCCACGGCGGCCATGCACAGATAGAGATCGGCGGAGGTCATGACGGCGGCCTGCTCCTGCACGCGCCGGGACAGCCCGGCCACGCTTTCGCCGCCGATGCTCAAGGGGAAGTTGCCCAACTGGTCAGCCAGCTGGCTGGCGTGCGTGTTGCGGCGCCAGGTCGTCAGCGCGTCCAGCAGGCCGGTCGCGGCCACGGCGGCAAACCCCTTGATGGTGTTGAACCATGCGGACGCATACGGGCCGTCCTGGGGCGCGAGGCCGCCGGTGGCCAGCATCAGCAAGGGGATGACGGCCATGGGTTGCGCGAAGATCTGCACGGCCTCCAGCAGATAGAACTGCTCGCGCGACCAGACGGGCGTCAGTTGGGAGCCCAACACGCAGGAGGCGGCCAACAGCGACAGGCCGGCGGCCAGCACCCAGCGGCAATCGACCTGCCGCAGATTGCACAGCGCGGCGACCAGCGGCAGCGCGACCAGTTGCGGCAGGCCCATCGTCAACAGCACGGGCGCGGTTTCCAGCGGCCGATAGCCGCGCAGTTGCGCGAGGAAACTGGCAGGTATCAGAATCACGCCCAACAGCACGATCAGGACGCCGCCCAGGGTCAGCAGGGCATGGCTTAGATTGCGGTTGCGCAAAAGCTGGATCTTGAAGAACGGCAGTGGATGGGACCACTCGTTGACCATGAAGAGCACCATCAACACTCCGCCCGCGCCCAGCAGGCCGGCGATCAATGGCGAATTCAGCCAGTCCAGGCGGTCGCCTTGCAGCAGGCCGATGACCAGCATGGCCAGTGCCGGCGCGCCCAGCAGCAAGCCGCGCCAGTCGAACAGGCGAAACCGTTCCAGTTTGAGCGGGTCTTGCGGCAGGCCTTTCCAGACCGCGGCCATGGCCAGCAACGCGGGGCCGCAGACCAGCCAGAACGCCCAGCGCCAGCCCAGCACGTCGGTGCAGAAGGCGGCCAGCGGAATGCCAAGGCTGGGCGCGAACGTGGCCGTCAGCGCATAGCCGCCCAGGCCATACAGCTTGAGATTGGGCGGAAGAAAGCGCAGCGCCACGGTCATCAGCATTGGCGGCAAGGCACCGCCGGCCAGGCCTTGCAAGGCGCGCAGTAGCAGCAGCACGGGCAGGTTGGGGGCAAAGGGGCACAGCGCGCCGAACACCGTGAAGGCGCCAAGCGCCGCGACGGTGAACCGGCGTAGCGAAAACGTGACCGAGCACCATGGGGCGAAAGCCATGGCGCAGACCGAGGCGGCGGCATAGACCGCGACGAACCAGGTGCCCTGGTCGTAGCTGATGCCGAGCGCGCCGCGGATGTCGGGAAGCGCCATCTTGGTGACGTTCTCGTTGAGGCCGGCCAGGATGACGGCCAGCAGCACGCCGGATAGACCGGTCAGGATGCGCCGGCCAAAGGCCGATGAGGGAGACTGCATGGGAATAGCGCCTTGGAAGACAGGAGCCATTCAGTCTAGGGAGATGCGTCCTTGTGAAACACCGGGCGCGGCGCAACGCAGGCTTGCGCCGCGTGCAAGGCATGGCGCATGCCGGCGGAGCGGGGCTTGCATGCAGGACAACACTGGATTGCGCGACAGGGGATTTATCGCGGCGGGCGTTCGGACGACCATGGCGGCACTTGATCACCGCAAAGGAATTCCATGAACACATTTCACCTATCCACCCTTGCCCTGTGCCTGGCCTTCATGGGCGGCGCCGCGCACGCTGACGGCAAGACGCGCGAACAGGTGCGCGCCGAATTGATGGAAGCCAAGGCACAGGGCCTGGTCACGTATGGCGAACAGCAGTATCCCGTCGATGTGCCGGCCACTGAAACGAAGACCGCCCGCCAGGTTCGAGACGAACTGGCGGCCGCCCGCGCGGCAGGCCTGGTGACGTTCGGCGAACTGGACTATCCGCCCGACGTTGCCGCGTCCACGGGCAAAACGCGCGAGCAGGTTCAGGCCGAGCTGCGCGAAGCCCGCGCACGCGGGCTGATGACGTCGGGCGAGCTGGACTATCCGCCAGCCGCGTCAGATTTGTCCGCGAAGTAACGGGCGGGCGTCTTGCCCAGCGTTTTCTTGAACATCGTGATGAATGCGCTGACCGATTCGTAGCCCAGGTCTTCGGCGGTGCGTTGCACCGATACGCCCGCCGACAAGCGTTGCAGGGCCAGGATGATGTGTAGTTGCTGGCGCCAGCGTCCGAAGCTCATGCCGACTTCCTGTTGCACCAGGCGAGCCAGTGAGCGTTCGCTCATGGCGACGCGCTTGCCCCATTGCGCGACCGTGCTGCGGTCGGCCGGGTCCGCGTTCAGCGCGTCAACGATCTGGCGCAGGCGGGGGTGCTGGGAAATCGGCAGGTGCAGGTGTTCGGTCGGCATGTGCGTCAACTGTTCGACCAGCACGTCGGCCAGCTGGCGGTTGGCGGGCGTGGCGGCTTCGGCCGTGGGCAAGTGGGCCAGATGCACCAGCAATTCCCGCACCAGCGGCGTGACCGCGAGCGTGCAGCATTGGGCCGGCAACCCGGGGACACCGGCGGGAACGAATAGAAAACAGACGCGCCCGTTCGCCGTGACGCGATTACTGTGCGGCACGCCGCCTGGAATCCAGACGGCGCACTGAGGCGGGACCATCCATAGGCCTTGCGCCACCGAGCACGTCACGCCGCCGCGCAGCGCCAGCACCAATTGCCCCATGTGGTGGCAATGCGTGGGGGATTCGTTGTCTTGATCCTCCGCGTTCACCCGCATGGCGAACGTCCATTGCGCCGGGGAGTCGGTGTCGAAGGGCGGGGGCGGATGGGGGGGCAGGCGCATGGGCGGCGTAGGGAGGGCGACGGATGGGAAGCGGGGTTGGCGGAATTTAGGGATAGTTTGTCATTGTCTCGAAATTCGGTAAAGCGGCGGATGCGTAAGCTGATGGCATGACTCGAATTCCCGCTTCCTTTCGTCCCGGCGCCCGTCCGGTCTTGCTTATCGCAGGCATGCTTTGCATCGCCATGGCCTTGCGTGCGCCGGTAACCGGCGTGGCGCCGTTGATCGGCATGATCCGCGAACAGTTGGGCCTGTCGTCGACCGCGGCCGGCATGCTGATCACGTTGCCGTTGCTGGCATTCGCGGTGGTATCGCTGTTCGCGGCGGGGCTGGCGCGACGTTTCGGGCTGGAGCGCACGCTGTTCTGCGCGTTGCTGCTGATCACGTTCGGCATCGTTGCGCGCACCCAGGGCGGGGCCTGGGGGCTTTATGCGGGCACGGCCATCATCGGTTCGGGCATTGCGATCGGCAACGTGCTGCTGCCCAGTCTGGTCAAGCGCGACTTCCCGCAGCGCGTGGCGGGCCTAACGTCGGCCTATGTGCTGACCATGAGCGTTGCCGCCGGCGTGGCCTCGGCCATCGCCATCCCGCTGGCCAACCTGTCGACGGGCGGTTGGCGCTTTTCGACACTGTGCCTGCTGGCGCTACCCGTCGTCAGCCTGTTGCTTTGGCTACCGCAGTTGTCCCATCACACGGCGCCCGCGTCGACCACGACGCATGCGCCGCATGGCGGCCGCCTGTGGCGTTCGCCTTTGGCATGGCAGGTGACGCTCTACCTGGGCATCAATTCCTTCGTTTTCTATGTGGCGGTGAGCTGGCTGCCCGCCATCCTGCAAGACGCCGGCTATTCGGCCGAGCGTGCCGGATCGCTGCACGGGCTGCTGCAATTGATGTCGGCCGGCCCCGCCCTGTTCCTGGCGCCAGTGGTGCGCCGCTTGAAGGATCAGCGCGGCGCGGCGTTCTGCTCGGCGGCGTCATCGTTCGTCGCCCTGGCCGGTCTGATCGCGGTGCCGGCGTGGGCCACGCTGTGGATCGTGCTGCTGGGCCTGGGCACGGGCGGCGGCATCATTCTGGGGCTGGCGTTCGTGGGCTTGCGGGCCAGCCATGCGCAGCAGGCCGCGGCGTTGTCCGGCATGGCGCAGTGCGTGGGCTATCTGTTCGCGGCGACCGGGCCGGCCGTGGTGGGTGCGCTGCACGACAGGCTGAATAGTTGGAGCGTGGCGCTGGCTGCGTGCGCCGCGCTTTGCGTGGCGATGGCCGTCATCGGCCTGTATGCCGGCCGCGCCATGCAGATTGGCGGATTTCGCGAACATCCGGCGCACACCGCGGCCGCCACGCAATAACGGCTGCGCAGGGTTTCACTGCGGGTCGGCCTGGGCCTTCCACAAGCGGACCAGCGTGTCGGGCGCATCCGCTTCCGGCACGTCGAAACTGACGGCCGTCTGGTCATCCCGGTCCATCACCATTTCGATGTGAAAGTAGCGCTGGTCGCCGCCCGCTTGCCCGCATTCAGGCACGGCCTTCGGCGCGGCGCGTTGCAGGGCATCGCGCACGTCCTGGCGCACGCCGGGCGGGCAGGTCGACAAGTTGATGCTGCGGGGCTGCGACAGGGCAGGCAGGTACGCCAGCCCGCCTTCGCGGCTTACCCGCACCAGCAGTACCAGCTCTAGCGGAGGCAGATCGATCATGGCAGGATTCCCACGGCGGTCCACGCTTGCGCGATGGCTTGCTGTACGGCCGCGCCATGGCGTTCGCCCGCGACCGTCAGTGTCAGCGAGGCGAAGGCCTTGAAGTCCGCATCGTGACGCAGGCGCTTGTCGCACAAGGTGTCGTACCAGACTTGTCCCGCGCCTTTCCACGCCGGCCCGTCCAGCGCGGTGGCGGCCAGGAAGAAGGCGCGGTTGGGGATGCCGGAATTGATGTGCACGCCGCCGTTGTCGCGCGGCGTGTCGGCGTAATCGCGCATGTGCGCAGGCTGCGGGTCCTTGCCCAACAGCGGGTCGTCATAGGCGCTGCCGGGTTCCGCCATGGAGCGCAGCGCGCGGGCGTTGATCTTCTCGGTGAAGAGGCCGGCGCCCACCAGCCAGTCCGCCTGCCTGGCCGTCTGGCCCAACGCGTACTGCTTGACCAGCGCGCCGAAAACGTCGCACAGGGATTCGTTTAGCGCGCCGGGCTGGCCCTGGTAGAGCAGGCCGGCTTCGGTGTCGATCACGCCGTGCGTCAGTTCGTGGCCGATGATGTCCACCGCGATCGTGAAGCGGTTGAAGACTTCGCCGTCGCCGTCGCCGAACACCAT
Organism: Achromobacter marplatensis; assembly: GCF_049060505.1. Lineage (GTDB taxonomy): Bacteria > Pseudomonadota > Gammaproteobacteria > Burkholderiales > Burkholderiaceae_B > Achromobacter > Achromobacter marplatensis_A. Next base: position 52,940 of record NZ_JBMGRB010000006.1, on the reverse strand, counting down.
CTGCGCGCCGTTCCAGAAAGCGTTGTCGTAGTCTTCGCCGTAATGCACGGTGCCGACCAGCGGCAGGCCGTGTCCGTCGATGGAGTGGCGTTTGTAGATGTCCCAGAACAGCTTGTAGGTGGCGCCCAGATGCGCGTAGGCTTCATCCACGGCGGGATCGCCGCTGGCGGGCCGGCCTTCGGCGCGCGCCAACGTGCCGGGCAGGGTCGTGGTGTTGTCGGCGTCATGCACCGCCCGTTGCGGTGTGCCGGGGGGCGCGGGGTTGCGTCCCGGCGCCAGCGTGGCGCGCGGCGGCTGCCCGGCCATTTCGCGTAAACCGCGCTGTTGCTGATCAATGATGAGCGTCTTGACGGCGGGCATGCTGACGCGGGCGTCGGTATGTTGCGCCAGGCGGTCCAGCACATAGGGCGGGATCACGCCAATCAGGGGAGCGGACTCGGAAGGACGTGGCATAGTCGGTCTCTGTCGTGGCTGCCGGGCCAGTGGTGGCGCGGTGCAGGCAGAACTACGGTAGCAGATGGCCTTGCCATGCGGACGTAACAGTGTGCGGCCTGATGCGAGCGCTGCCTACGCGACGGCGGCTCGACACGGAAGCGCCGGCCCGGTAAGGTTGCCCGCTTCTGAATCTGCTCTTCTTGACATGTCATTGACCCCCTACCGCATTCAATCCATCGGCTTGACCGATACGCATCTGTTGCTGACGCTGGCCAATGGCCACGTGCTGTCCGAGCCGATCAAGCGCTACATCCGGCTGGAAAAAGCGACGCCCGCGCAACGCGAGCAATGGCAATGGGTGGATGACGGCTTTGGGGTGGTCTGGCCTGCGCTGCTGGCGCCGTCGGCCCAAGGCATGCTCAACGTGCTGGACCTGCTTTGGGACCAACGCTATGAACAGGCGATGGCCGCACTGGCCGCGGCCGAGTGGAACCTGGACCGCCTGCCGCTTGCCGACCAGGAACTGGTGGCGCTATGGCGCATGGAAGCCGACATCAACAACGGCGGCTTCATGCAGTTCCTGTGCAATTGGGGCGACCCGACCTGCCAGTTGGCCTTGCAGGCCCTGCGCAAGGTGGGCGCGGCCAACATGCTGGCCGTGCTGTCGCGCATGCGCGCGCTGATCGACCGTTTCGAAGCCCTGCCCGAGGTGGTGGCGCTGAACGATATCTACGGCGCCATGACCGATGCGGAACAAGAAGAGATGGAGTCGCTGGACCATGCGTTCTGGGACTATCCAGATGTGTTGTCGCGGCTGGGGTTGCAGTACTACGGCGTGAAGATCGCGCCCTGAGCGTTCGACATTTCCACCGCCCGCTACGCGTGCCGGGCCAGCGCGTGCCACGCGCAGATGTTGCTGGAAAAGTATGCTTGGCAATGTTCTGCAAAGTCTGGCAACACTCGTGCTCGTCGCGGGGGGCCATCCGTCCCCGCCTCGGGATAGAATCCGATGCTTCTTTCCCGGGGGGGACGCTCGATGAGGTATTTCCTGATCTTGGTTGGCGCGGCAGTGGTCGCCTACTTGCTGGCCCGCGGCATCGCGGCCGTGCTCTCGGACCGTAAACGTTCAAAAACAGATAGGGATTCCAAGTGAAGCCGACAGACATTCAGATGGTCAAGACGATCGGCGCGGTCAAGCCGCGTAGTATCAAGGTCGCTATCGGCGCAGGGATCCTGTTCCTGCTGATCTTGTTCCTGGCATTCGGTTCGTGGTTCCAGGTGGATCAGGGCGAACGCGGCGTCGTGCTGCGCAACGGCAAGCTGGTTCGCGTGTCCGAACCGGGCCTGGACTTCAAGACGCCCTTTATCGACAACGTGATGACGGTGTCGGTGCGCGACCACACGTTCGTGTTCGAGAAGCTGGAGGCCTACAGCTACGACCAGCAGCCGGCCCACCTGCGCGTGTCCGTGACGTATCGCGTGCCGCCCGAGCATGTGGCCGAGCTGTATTCCGAATACGGCACCATCGGCAATCTGCAAATGCGCGTGCTGGAGCGCAAGACGCCCGACGCCGTGAAAAACGTGTTTGGCCAATACACCGCCGTGCGCGCGATCCAGGAACGCCAGAAGCTGGGCCTGGACGTGAACAACGCCGTGCTGAAGACGATGGAGGGCGCCCCGGTGCAGGTGGTGGGCGTGCAGATCGAGGAAGTGGGCTTCTCGCAAGCCTACGAGCATTCCATCGAACAGCGCATGCTGGCCCAGGTGCAGATCGAGACGACGCGCCAACAGAAGGAAACGGCGATGATCAACGCCGAGATCCAGGTGGTCAAGGCCAAGGCCGAAGCCGACGCGCGCCGTCAGCAGTTCACCGCCGAGGCCGACGGCATCCGCATGCGTGGCGACGCCGAAGCGGCATCGATCCGCGCCAAGGCCGAGGCGCTGGCCGCCAACACCAACCTGGTGAGCCTGAACGCCGTGGAAAAATGGGACGGCGTGCTGCCGTCCACGCAAATACCGGGCGCGGCCTTGCCGTTCATCGGCATCAAATAGACGCCGAAGAGTGGGGATGCGCCGGCACGGGCGAAGCCGCCTGCCGCCGGCGCGTGAAATCCACCAGGCTGTCGCCTGACAGCGCCTTGCTGTAGTACCACCCCTGCACGATGATCTCGGCGGGGGATACCAGCGCCATCAGCTGCTGGTCCGTTTCCACTCCTTCCACGATGATCTGCAGGTTCAAGGCCTCGCAAAAGCGCAGCAGCCCGCTCATGACCAGCGCGCCGCGGTCGGACTCTTGCGCGATGACGAAGCTGCGATCGATCTTGACGGCATCGATCTGGAACTGATGCAGATAGCTCAGGGCGGAATAGCCGGTGCCGAAGTCGTCGATGTAGACCCGCGCGCCGATCGCATGCAGGCGATCGAACGCGGTATGCAGCGCCTGCGCGTCTTCCACCAGCGCATCCTCCGTCACTTCTACTGAAACATGCCCGCCGGCTTGCGCAAGCACGGTGATCAGCTTTTCCAGGTGGACGCCGGAGGTCAGTGTGCCCGGGGTGACGTTGATGGTCATCGGCAGCAGAAAATCGCGTTTGCGCCATTCCAGGTATTGCAAGACGGCCTGCTTGGCTACCCACAAGTCCACCTCGCGCATCAGATCCGCCTCTGCAAGCCATCGCAGGAATTCCACGGGCGCCTGCTGCGTGCCTTCCGGGCCCGTGGCACGCAGCAGGGCCTCGCAGCCGGTGCACAAGCCGCTGCGCAGCGACACCTGCGGTTGGAATTGCAGATAGAAATCGTATTGGCTGGCCGCGCGGATACGGGCGTTTTCGGTGATCCGGCGGGCGCGGTCGGTGTAGGTTCTCACGATGGGGTCTTGCCCGTGCAGCAGCGATTCTTCTTGTAGACGCAAAAAGGTGGTGTCCATCGATTTGAAGTAGACCGCCGCGCTGTCGTGGCGCTTGCGTTCCTGCGCCAGGATGAACGGCGCATACAGGCAGACGCCGATGCCGACCAGCAAGATCTGCAACACCACGCCGCTCAGGTTGTCGCCTGCGGCGACGTAGGCGTTGAACAGGACGGGCGAGGTCAGGGGCAGCGGCGTCGCGGCGGTCGGCAACCAGCCCAGGTGCACCACGCCGAGCGCGAGGACGACATTGGTCACCGGCGCCAGAATGAACGGGACAAGCAGCCGCGGGTTCAGGATCAAGGGCAGGCCGAACAACAGGATTTCGTTTACGTTCAACAGTCCCACGGGCAGGCTGGCCAGCGCCAGCAGCCGCAGGGATTCGTTGCGCGAAAAAATCAAGATGGCGGCTACCAGCGACATCGTCGCGCCTGAACCACCGATAAAGACGAAGGCGCCCAGCAGGGTGCTGTTCAGCGCATACATGCCCTCGTAGCCGGCGGCGTGGCTGACGGCGTTCAACTGGGTTGCTTGCTCCATCACGCTCATGACGGGCGCCATTGCGTGGTAGCCGTGAATGCCGAAGAACCACAGCAGGGAGTCCAGGCCGGCCATCAGCGCGCCCGATGTGAAAGGGCTTCCGAGTGAGGCCAGGTTCAACGGAATGTTGAATTGCGCAACGCCGGGAATGCTCAACAAGGCGGACAGCGCCACCACGACCAGGCACGCCGTCAGCAGGCCGGGCACGACCATGTTCAAGGTGTCGCGGACGTTCTCGCTGAGCAGTCCGTCCGGCGCCAGCCATGTCCAGCGGCGCCGATGCAGCCACGCCATCAACGGCACGGTCAGCAATGGCGAAATGATGGCGATGAAAAGCACCAGGGTGGCCGCCGCCAGCGGATAGGGCGCCATCAGGCCTTCGGCGATCACCACGTAGGACAGGCACAGGAACGCGGTGGGCAAGTGGGGAACATGATGGCGGAACGACAGCATGTAGCCGATGGACGCGCCGACCAGGATCGGCATGATGCCGGTGAGCTTGTCATGGATGCCGGTCAGCAGTTCGACGAGCGCGGCGGGCAGGCCCAGCTGGCGGGCGACAACGGACAAAACCAGGAATAGGGCGGTGACCAGCAGACAGGGCAATGTCCAAAGCAGCCCTTCGCGGATGGCTCGCAAGGAGCCAGCGGTGGCTAGCGCGGCCAAGCGGTCTTTCGGGAAGCGCGGCAGCGTTGATTTCGGCATGGCGGTTTTGCCCTGGATCCGTGCCAGCGAATGAATCCGCTGCCTTGTTTGTAAGAATCTTTTTGCCACATCCTAGTCGCTGTTTTCGCGGTTTAGCAATCGAAATGCCTCGAAATCCTAGGGATTCCCCTCTGTCAAGAATTGCAAAGGGGGCGCAAGGTGACAGTACAGGCTTAAAAGAGCGCTATACGATCAAGCGATTGCTCGCCCGTCTCGCGGGGTAGGCGCACCAGCCAATAAGCTTCAATAAAGGAGACATGGATGTCTCAGTTGGATTGGACGTCCGGCGATACCGCGCCGGATCGGCAGGGCTATTACGAAACCCGGTTCGACACGGGACGCACGGCCATCACGCTGTACAGCGTGCTGGGTTGGATGCCGGTGAAGACCCCCGGCAACATGGTGGGTTGGCGGCCGTTGCCGCCAGATGCGGAAAAAGAAGAGGCCGAACGGCACATACAGGAGATCCGGGCGGCGCAAAGCCATATCCCCATGGACTACTAGCGGGCCCGCGCATTGTGGCGGGCGCGCGACGATGTGGTTGCGATAATGAGAATTATTTGTGAAACTCGCAGCCCTGCCGTCATTCGCCCCGCGCTTGGTCCATGTCTCGCCCTTCCTCGCCCCGCACCGGTTGGCTCGCCTATTACGACGAGCTGGTGGGCGTATGGAGCCGGCGCACGGGCAACCGCCACGATGCTGAAGACGCGGCGCATGACGCTATCGAACGCCTGCTGAAAGCGGATGCCAGCGTTGCCCTGAAAGCGCGCGGCTATCTGTTCCAGGCGGCGGGGCACCGGTTGATCGACCGCTGGCGCAGGCAGGATCGCGCGGAACACATTCCGTGGGACGATCTGGACGAGGCCGACCAGCAGGTGCTGGAAGACGCCGACGCGCCCGTGCGCGCCGCCAGGCTGGCAGACGATCTGGCCAAAGTCCTGGCAGAATTGCCCCCCAAGTGCCGCGAGGCCTTCGTGTTGAACCGCATTGAAGGCTGGACGCAGGCCGAGGTGGCGGCGCATATGGGCCTGTCCAAGAATATGATCGAGCGCTATGTCATGCGCGCCATTGAACATGTGCGCGACCGGCTGCGCGAACACAACCCATGAGCATGCCTTTTTCGAACGACCGCGACGATCCGCGCGAACCCGCCACCGCCGCGTGGTGGTTCGCGCGCTGGCACTCGGGCGAGTTGACGCGGCGCGACCGGCGCGAGTTCGCCCGCTGGCGGCGCGCGCATCCTGATGCCGCGCGCGAATTTGACCGCATGCAGCAATGGGGGGAGGCCGCCGCTGGCCTGTCGCGGGAACAGGTGCACGGCCTGCTGGGCGGGGCGGTGCCGGCACGGCCGCGACTGCGGCGCCAGCGCCGCGTTGCGCTGCGCGTCGCCATGGCCTGTGCGGGGTTGGCTACCGTGGCGTGGGGCGTCTGGTGGAGCTTGCCGGTGCAAGCTCCGTCGTTCACCACGATGGTCAGCACCGAACGCGGGGAACGCCGCCAACTGACCTTGCCGGATGGTTCGGTGCTGGAGGTCAACGGCGGCACCCGCGCCCAGGTGAAGCTGTATGCGGGGCATCGGCAGGTAGACCTGGCAAGCGGAGAAATCAATTTCACCGTTAGCGCCGACCCGGCGCGGCCCTTCATCGTGGATGCTGGCAGCGGCGTGGTGCGCGTGACGGGCACGGTCTTCGATGTGCGCCGCGATGTGGATCGGGTGGCCGTGCTGGTGGCGTCCGGCACGGTAGAGGTATCAGGGGGCCGCTGGTGGAACCTGGGCCATGCCGTGCTGCGGGCCGGCCACGGCATCACGGTGCCGGGCAGCGGCGCGATCGGCGTGCCCGCGCCCGCCGACGTGCAGACCGCGACGGCCTGGCGGGACGGCCGAGTGGTGTTCAAGGACACGCCGCTGTCCGAGGTGGTGCGCGAGATGAATCGCTACCTGGCCACGCCGCTGCGGCTGGCGGATGACAAGGCGGGCCGTCTGCGGGTATCGGCATCATTCACCCTGGATCGCCCCGAGGCGCTGGTCGACGCCTTGCCGGCGGTGGCGCCGATGCGCCTGACGCCGCGGCCGGGCGGCCCCATCGACATCCACGCGAATTGAGCGCGCCCGGCGCTGTTACAAAATAAATAAGAATGAGATTCAGGTTTATCTGCGGTTGAGGCGTTCTACGAAGGAAGGCCCTTGCGCCGCACGCCCGGCGTCGGGCGCGCAACCCCCTCCGTCGAACCGAAACAGCAGATATTCGTGACCCATTCCACAAGCAGTCATTCCCCCGCGGCGATGCGCCGTCCGGGCACCGCGCCGCGTTTCATGCTTTCCACCCTGATGCTGGCCTTGGGCCTGGCGCTGACCGGCGCGCCTGACGCCGCGCGCGCCCAAGCCGCCGCCGTATCGGTGGACATCGCCGCGCAACCCCTGGGCGACGCCCTGATGCAATGGGCCGCCCAGACCAAGGTGCGCGTGTTCTATGCGCCAGACGTGGTGGCGGGTTTGAGCTCCCGTGGCCTGCGGGGCAGCCTGCCGCCCGAGGAAGCGTTGCGCAGCCTGCTGCAAGGCACCGGCGTGGCATACCGTTGGCAGGGCGACAGCATCATCCTGTCGCGCGACGGCGGCGTGACGAGCTTGGCGCCCGTGACAGTGACGGGCAGTTCGGACCCCGCCATCACCGAAGGCACCGGTTCGTACACCACGCCGGCGACGGCCGCCGCCACGGGTTTGACCTTATCGCTGCGCGAGACGCCGCAATCGGTCAGCGTGGTGACGCGGCAGCGCATCGAAGACCAGAACCTGCGATCGCTGGACGAGGTGATGGGCAATGTCGTGGGCGTGCAGGTGGTCAGCGAGGACACCGACCGCACCGACTTCTGGTCGCGCGGGTTCTACATCGACAGCCTGCAGTACGACGGCGTGCCGACCACCATCGGCTTGTCCATGTACGGCGAATCCGACAACGATTCGTTCGTCTACGACCGCATTGAAGTGGTGCGCGGCGCGACGGGCCTGATGACGGGCGCGGGCAACCCCGGCGCGTCGATCAACCTGGTCCGCAAGCACGCCAATAGCAAGACGTTCACGGGGTCGGTCAGCGCGGGCTTCGGCTCGTGGAACCAGTACCGCGGCACCGTGGATATGTCCACGCCGCTGAACGAGGAAGGCACCGTGCGCGCGCGCATGGTGGCGCTCTACCAGGGGCGCGACTCCTACATTGACCTTTACCACGCCAACAAGAAGGTGTTCTACGGCGTGATCGATGCCGACCTGACGCCGAACACGCGGCTGAGCGTGGGGGCGGACTATCAGGACAAGCGTCCGCGCGCCTCTACCTGGGGCAGCCTGCCCGTGGTGTTCAGCGACGGCACCGCCACCGACTGGCGCCGGTCCAAGACCACGGCGGCGGACTGGACGTATTGGCACACGACCAACCAGACGATGTTCGCCACGCTGGAACACCGCTTCGAGAACGATTGGGAAGTGCGCGCGGACTGGTCGCAGCGCAAGAGCAAGTACGACGCCAAGCTGTTGTACTTGTACGGCGCCCTGGACCGCGAAACCGGCACGGGCCTGCGTGCGCTGCCGGGCTACTGGAATTCCTACGCGCAGCAGACGTCGCTGGATGTGCAGGCGAAGGGGCCGTTCACGCTGCTGGGCCGCAAGCACGAGGTCGTGGTGGGCGCGATGCGCAGCCGTTACGGCGAGGATTTCTACCGCTACGGCTTTGACAGCGGTTCACTCGCCAGCACCGGCAACTTCTATCAATGGGACGGATCGTTCGCGCAGCCTGCCTGGACCACCGCCAGCCTGCGCCCGACCGTCACGCACCAGACGGGCGCATACGGCGCCGTGCGCTGGTCGCTGGCAGATGGCCTGACCGCCATCACGGGCGGCCGCTACGCGACCTGGAAATCCAAGTCGGACACGCGCGACCAGAAGGATTCGCAGTTCATCCCGTATGCCGGCGTGGTGTTCGACATCAACGACACGTATTCGGCCTACGCCAGCTACACCGACATCTTCCAACCGCAAGACAACCGCGACCGCAACGGCAACTATCTGGATCCGACGCAGGGCAAGAATTACGAAGTGGGCGTGAAGGGCGAATACCTGGACGGCAGGCTGAACACGTCCATCGCACTGTTCAAGGTCGAGCAAAGCAAGGTGGCCGTGCTGGACGGCGATGCGCTGGTGCCGGGCTCTTTCGAGCAGGCCTACACGACGGCGGATGGCGTTACCACCAAGGGGGTCGAACTGGAAATCAGCGGTCAGTTGGCGACAGGCTGGAACGCCTACGCGGGCGGCACCTATTACACCAGCCGCGATGCGCAAGGCGTCTCCGTCAACACGGAACGTCCACGCGCCATGGCCAAGCTGTTCACGACGTACCGTTTGCCGGGCGCCTTCAACAAGCTGACGGTGGGTGGCGGCGTCAATTGGCAGCTCTCGACCTATAGCGAAGTCAGCGCCGGCAACGACACCATCACCGTCAAGCAGAAGGCTTACGCCATCTACAACCTGATGGCGCGCTACGACTTCAATTCGAACTTGTCCGCGCAGTTGAACCTGAACAACCTGTTCGACAAGAAGTACTACCTGGGCGGTATCGGCAACCAGGTGTATTACGGCGAACCGCGCAGCGTGTTCGTGAACCTGACCGCGAAGTTCTAAGCGGTGGCGCGCTGGCGGGGCGCCGGCCGCACCCCCCGGGCCGCCCATTCGTAATCCACCGGGCGGCGCGGACTTAGAAGTCGAATTGCGCGGACAGCGATACCGAGCGCGGGCTGCCCATGTTCAACCAGCCGCCGCTGACGCCTGCGGCAGACGCCCAATAGCGCTTGTCGAACACGTTGTCCACCCCTAGGCGCAAGGTGACCGGTTTGGCGTTGGGCAAGCTCAGCACGTACCGCGCGCCCAGGTCCAGCGTTGTCCACGCGGGAATCTTCTGCGTGTTGCCCGTGTTCACGTATTGCGAACTGGCGTGGTTGACGCGCGCGGTCAGCGTCAACGACGGCACGAAAGCGGGATCCCATTCCACCCCCGCGCGGTACACCCATTTGGGCGCGCCAGCCGCCTTGTCGCCGTCGTTCTTGCCGTCGGGCGTCGAGGTCAGCACGGCGTCCAGCAGCATCGCGCCGCCCAGCACCCGCACGCCGCGCACGGGTTCGCCCATGACTGAAAACTCCAGGCCGCGGTTGCGCTGTTCGCCATTCAGCGAATACAGCCGCGTGGCGGGGTCGTACTGGGCATTGGGCCGGGTGGCCTGGAAAGCGCTGACGGTGGCCATCCAGGTGTCCAGATCCACCTTGACGCCGGCCTCGTACTGCTTGCTCTTGTAGGGGGCGAACACTTGTCCCGCGTTCAGGGCAAAGTCGGGCGCGGTGGGGCCTTTGTTCAACGCTTCCATGTAGTTGCCGTAGACCGAGACATTGCGCCAAGGCTTCACAACCACGCCCACGCCCGGCGTCGTGGCGCTCTTGTCGTAAGAATTGCCAACGCCATTGGTGTAGTCGGTCACGTCCACGCGTTGATGCCGGATGCCGCCCATGATCAGCAGCCGGCCGTCCAGCATCGACATCGTGTCCGCCAGCACCACGCTGCTCAAGTTGCTGCGCGAGGTCATGGGCAGGTTGTCGAGATCCGTCGTGAAGTCCGGCTTGGGGTAGTAAATGGGGTTGTAGAGATTCGACGCGCCTTCGCCGTTGTATTCGCGGGCCGCATAGTTCTTTTGCCACAGGCCGGTTGCGCCTACCGTCACCTCGTGCTGGATCGCGGCGGTCGAGAACGTGACGCGCACGCCGGCTTCTCCAGTGGTCGAGCGGGTTTCGGCCGGGCGATACGAGAAGTACTCCAGGAAGTCCCCCTGCGAATTACTGATCACCGGTTCCGGCGACAGGATGTCGCGCTGCGAGTGCTGGCCACCCACGGCGGCGTACGCCGTCACGTTCGACGCGATGTCCACTTCGCCGCGCAGCATGCCGTATTGGGTTTTCGAATTGGCGTAATTCCATTTTTGCGTGGGGTTGACGTCTTTGCCCGGCGGCTTGGGAATCGAGAACGAGCCGGTGTCGACGAAGTACCACCACGCGCCGCGTTCGATCTTCAGGCGGTCGTAGCCTAGATCGGCAGACAAACGCACCCGCTCGCTGCGGTAATCCAGGCCCACGGTGGCGTTGCCCATGGTCTTGTTGTTGTCGCGCACGGCGCCTTCGCCATTCCGGTAGACGCCGTTGACGCGGATGCCGAATTGGTCGGACTCGCCAAAACGCCGTCCGATATCGACGTGGCCGCCGAACTGCGAGCGCGAATCGTACGTGGCGGTAAAGCGGGTAAGGGGATCGTCTTCGGCCCGCTTGGGTACCAGATTGATGCTGGCGCCGATGCTGCCGCCTGGTGAAATGCCGCGCAGGAAGGCGGAGGTGCCTTTCAGCACTTCCACGCGTTCCACGGTTTCGACCGGCATTTTCGTGGGCGGCGCCACGCCGTACAAACCGCCATAAGTGATGTCCTCGCCCAATATGTTGAAGCCGCGCACGTGCGGCTGGTCGATGTAGCTGTCGCGCGGCCAGCCCGACACCACCGACGGATCATTGGCCAGCACGTCGCCGATGCTGCGCGCTTGCTGATTTTGGATCAGCGCCGCCGTGTAGTTCATGGTGGAAAACGGCGTATCCATCACATCGCGGTTACCCAGGATGCCGACCCGGCCGCCGGTGGCGACCTGCCCGCCGGGCGCCGGCGGAGGCGGTGTCCAGTTGTCGCGCATGCCGGTCACCGTGACGGGGCTGAGTGTTGTCACGCCGGGTTCCGCGGGGGCGCGGCGCAATTGGTAGGCGCTGCCACCGTCTTCCGCCACGGCCTCAAGCCCGGAGGCTTGCAGGATCCGCGCCAGGCCGCCGGATACGCTGTGGCTGCCCGACAGCCCCTGGCTGGACTTGCCTTGGGTCAGCGCGGGGTTGATCGCGATCAGTACATCGGCCTGCGCACCGAATTGCGCCAGCACGCTATCCAGGGATCCGGCTGCGATGCGATAGTCGCGGGCGGCGGCTTGTGCTTGGGGTTGCGCGTGGGCCGTGGCGCAAGCGCCAGTGAATACGGCCGCCACGGCCAGGGCCGCTGCGGCCAGCCGGAAGGACGTGGGGGCTTGAACACCGCGGCGCGCGGCGAAATGAAAAGAATGCGGGGTCATCGGCGTTGCGTTCCTTGGATGCCTTTGCCGCCAAATCGCGGCAGGCTTGCCGGTATGAAACGCGAGCGCTGGAAATCTGCCGGGCTGTTACAAAATACTTGGGGAAAGCGCTATTTCCGGCTGACGGTGACCCAGTAGCGGGTGCGGTACGTGATCCGCAGGTCCAGCACCCGCGCGATCAGCGACAGCGCCTGGTCCGTGCGGTCTAGCGGGAACGTGCCCGAGATTGGCAATGAGGCGATGTCGGGGTCGCATCGCACGATGCCTCGGCGGTACCGCGCCAGTTCGGCCAGGCATTGCGCAAGCGGCATGCGTTCGGCCATCAGCACGCCGCGCGTCCAGGATTCGGCCGATAGGCCCAATTCGGCGGGCGTCGATACGCGGTCGTCGCGCAAGTCGGCGCCCTGGCCGGCCTCCAGCAGAACGGATGGGCCGGTGCGCGGTTGCAGGCGCACGATCCCTTCGAGCAGCGCCACCCGGACATGGCCTTCGCCCGTATCGCGCACGCTGAAGCGGGTGCCCACGGGCGAGATGGTGCCGTGGCGGGTATCCACGCGTAGCGGGAGCCGGCTGGCCTGCGTGCCGGACGTCACCATGATCTCGCCGGCCAGCAGGACGACGCGTCGCACGCCGTCTTCGTCGCGAACGTCGAGGGCGGTGCCGGTGTTCATCAGCAAGCGCGCGCCGTCGTCCAGCACGACCTCGCGGCGTTCGCCCGCGTCGGTGCGGTAATCGGCAAAGGTTGCCCGCAAGGGATTCATGCCTTCCAGCGACCAGGCCATTGCGCCCACGCCGCCGGCAGTCAGGCCCAAGGCCAGGAAGCGGCGCCGGCCGCGCTGGCGTGCGACCTGTTCGATGGCGCTGCGTGCGGCGGGCCCTTGCAGGCGGTCCGCCGCGCCGGGCATGGCAAGCAGGGCGCAGACCCGTTGCCAGGCGGCTTCGTGATGCGGGTGCGCCGCGCGCCAGCGCGTACAGGCGTCGGCCACGCCAGGATCGCCAGGCGATGACTGCAATTGCACCAGGTGGGTGGCCGCCTGTTGGACCACGGCGGGCGGCAACGGCACGGCGTTCGGGTCGCGCTGGAACAGGGACCGCCCGTCGCTGCCGGCATTCACGCGTAGACCGCCTGATAGCAATGGGCGATTGCCTTCACCATGTCTTTTTGCACGACATTCAGCGTGAGCTTCATGTGGCCGGCGATTTCGCGGTAGCTCATGCCTTCCAGTTGGGCCATGAGGAAGATGCTGCGCGCACGCGCAGGCAGGTCCGCCAGTACGCGTGAGATCGCCGACAAGGCTTCGACCACCAGGGCGCGCTCTTCTTCAGACGGTTGCACGGCGTCCGGCTGGCTGGCCAGCGCTTGCAGGTAGCTGCGTTCCAGCGCCAGGCGGCGGTAATAGTTGGCCGTCAGCCGGGCGGCGACGGTGGTGAGGTAGGCGCGCGGTTCCCGCACGCTGGCGACGGATCCGGCGCACAGGATGCGTTCGAACACATCGTGCGCCAGGTCGGCGGCGTTATCGGCGTCGCCGCCGAGCTTGCGGCGTAACAGGTCCTGCAGCCAGCGGTGGTTGTCCCGGTAGAGGCGGTTCAGGTCATTGTCAGGCCCGGCGTCCGCCGCCATGCAATGGCTGCTCATGCTGCTCCCCAGTGCGAATTCGCGGTTCTTGTAAACGGATCGAAGACAATTATAATTGCGAATCATTTTCATTGTGTATGGATATCTGGCGGCGACGCCGGGGCGCCACGTCATGCCTTCTTCTTCATTCGCCCCTCGCGCCGAGGTGCAATCCGTCTATCTGGCCCACCACCAATGGTTGCGGGGCGTGCTGCAGCGCAAGCTGGGGAATGCGTCCGATGCGGCCGACGTGGCGCACGACACCTTTGAACGGCTGATCCGCGCCAATGTGCGTGAACCGCTGAGCGAGCCGCGCGCCTATCTGCGCACGATCGCTACGCGGCTGCTGATCGGCCGCGCGCGCCGGGCGGCGCTGGAGACGGCCTATGCCGAATCACTGGCGTTGCAGCCGGCCGCGGTGGAACCGTCGGTGGAAGCCCGTGCCCTGATCCTGGAGGCGCTGGAACAGGTGTGCGAATTGCTGGACAGCCTGCCGATGACCAGTCGCCGCATCTTCCTGATGGCGCAGATCGATGGCTTGTCCTACGCCGAAATCGGGCAACAGCTGGGCCTGACGCCCAACGCGGTGCAAAAGTCGCTGGCGCGGGCGCTGGTGCATTGCTATACGGCGGTCTACGGATGAGCGTCGGCCGGATGGACAGCCCCAGGCTGCTGCGGCCGCATGCGCCCGAAGCGGGCCGGATCGACCCCAAGGTCATCCGCCAGGCGGCTGACTGGTGGGCGCGCCTGCGCGAGGACGCAAGCGACGCCGACCGCGCGGGGTTCGAGCGCTGGCGCCAGGCGCAGCCCGCCCATGAATTGGCCTGGCAGCGGATGAGCGCGCTGACACGCGACGTGACGCTGGGCGTGGCCGAGGCGGGCAGCGGCGTGGCCGGGCGCACGTTGCGTCAGGCGCCGCTGATCCAGTCGCGCCGCAACGCGATCCGGTGGATGGTGTCGGCCGCCGGGCTGGGCCTGGGCGCGTGGGCGGTGGGTGAACGCGGCGCGGTCCGCCGCCTGACCGCCGATCTGCGCACCGGCACCGGTGAACGGCGGGCGCTGACCTTGCCGGATGGCACCTTGCTGGAACTGAACACGGGCAGCGCGGTGGACCTGCGCTATAGCGCCAGCCAGCGGGAAGTGGTGCTGCGAGAAGGCGAGATCCTTGTGACCACCGCGCAAGACCCGCAAGGCCGCCCCTTTACGGTACGCACGCGCAGCGGGCTGCTGACGCCGGTGGGGACGCGCTTCCTGGTACGAGACCTGGAAGAGGGCCGGGCAATGCGGGTGGCAGTGCTGGAGGGCGCGGTGGACGTGCGCGGCCTGGGGCCCGCCGATGCGCCCCGGCGTGTGCCGGCCGGCGAACAGGCCGTCTTCTCGGCTGCGGCTGGTTTCGTGGCCGGGCCGTTGGAACCCGCGACCGCTGCCTGGCTTAACGGCATGCTCGTCGCCGACGAACTGCCCTTATCGGACTTTCTGCGCGAACTGGGGCGCTATCGTCCCGGGCTGTTGAACTGTTCCGACGCGGCGGGCGGGCTTCGCGTCGTGGGCGCATTCCCGCTGGCCGATACCGACAAGGTATTGGCCATGCTGCAAGAAGTGCTGCCTGTGCGCGTGCGCCACTACACGCGTTATTGGGTCACGGTGGGCCTCGCGTGAGCCGCGTTTCCGTGTCTTCTTGCATATAAGTTGTAACGGGAACGGCGGAAATCCTGACCTCGCGCTTCATGTAAGGAAAGCAGCCCGGACGGTTCGTCTTCCGCGGCTGCGCCGATCCTTCATGTGCCAGGGAATCCTTTATGTCTTCTCGTCCTGCCCGCGCCGCGGTCCTTGCCCGCGTTACCTTGTCCCGCACCCGTCTGAGCGCCGCGCTGCGCCTTGCGCTGCCTGCCGCCGTGCTGGCCGCGCCGTGGCCATCGGCCGTGCACGCCCAAGCGGGGGCGAGCCAGCACGGCGTCGCCTTCAGCATCCCGGCGGGCCCGCTCGGCACGGCGCTGGGGGCGTTCGGCGTGCAGGCCGGCGTCATGGTGGCGTCCGACCCCGCCTTGACGGCAAGCGCCCGGACCGGCGGGGTGACGGGCACGTATCCGGTGGGCGCCGCGCTGGAACGCTTGCTGGCGGGCACGGGCTTGCAAGCGGTGGCGCGCCCGGAGGGCGGTTTCCGCCTGCGGCAAGCGCCGGTTGCGGGGCAGGCCGCGACGCTGGCGCCAGTCACCGTGACCGGCAGCTACAACGCCACCACGGACGGCACGGCGTCCTACACGTCGCCCGCCGTCACCATCGGCAAGACCACCCAGGCCCTGAAAGACATTCCGCAGTCCATCACGGTGCTGACCCGCCAACGCATGGACGACCAGGACATGACCAGCTTGCCCGACGCCATCAACAACACGGCGGGCATGGTGGGCGTGCAGGGCGTGGGGCCGGGCGTGGCGATCAATGCCCGCGGCTTCCCCGTGGACCTGCTGCAATACGACGGCGTGGCGCTGCTGCGCAACAGCTACAGCCTGGGCAACTGGGAGCAGGATTCGCTGGTGTTCTACGACCGCGTGGAAATCCTGCGCGGCGCGGCGGGGTTGTTGCAAGGCGCGGGCAGCCCGGGCGGCGCGATCAATTTGGTGCGCAAACGGGGCGGAGCGGAGCCGTCGGTGGTCATCACCGGCAAGGCCGGATCGTGGGACCACTATGGTTTGCAGCTGGACGCGGGCGGGCCGTTGAACGCGGCAGGCACGTTGCGCGGCCGCGTGGTCGTGGACGAGGACCGGAGCGATTCCTTCGTCGACTACGCGTGGGAAAAGACGCGCAACCTGTATGCCGCGCTGGATTTCGACGTGACCGAGGACACCACGGTCGGCATCGGCATCAGCAATCGCTATAGCCGTTCGCGGCCGATGTTCGTGGCCTATCCGCGCTACGAGGACGGTGGCGACATTGATCTGCCGCGCTCGACTTTCACCGGGTCCACCTGGAACCGAGCGAAGAACGACCAGACCATTTTCAATGCCGACGTGACCCACCGTTTTAATGACGCGTGGCGGTTCAGGCTGGCCGGCGTCGCCATGAACGAGAAGAACACGACGGTGCATCAGCGCGCCGTCGGCCCCATCATGCCGGATGGAAGCGGCCTGGATTACGGCAACTTCGGCGTGGATTTCAAGAGTAAGCAGCGCGGGCTGGACATGTCGGTCAGCGGCAACTTCACTGCGCTGGGCATGGAACAAGAGGTGGTGGTGGGCGCGGCCTACTCCAAACTGACGACGGCGGACCGCTTCACGCGGGCCTGGCAGTCCGGCGGCAACGTGTTCGATATCGACCACCATCGTCCGTGGCAGGATATGGACAGCATTGCCGCGGCAAGCGGCTATGACTCGCGCAGCAGCTACGACATTCGCCAGAAAGGCCTCTACGGCACGTGGCGCGTCAAGCCCACCGAGTCGTTGGCGCTGATCGGCGGCGGCCGCGTGGGCTGGTACGACTACGGTTATTCCAGCGGCGGCAGCACCACTACCTCGACCACGTCGGGCAAGTTCATTCCCTATGTTGGCCTGGTCTACTCGCTGACCGACAACTGGTCCGCCTACACCAGCTACACCACCGTGTTCGAACCCCAAACGGCGCGTAGCCTGGACGGCAGCCTGCTCAAGCCGATCGAGGGCAACAACTACGAAGTCGGCGTCAAGGGCGAATTGATGGACGGCCGCGTGAATACGTCGCTGGCGGTGTTCCGCTACGACCACAAGAACCGCGCCGTCAATGACTACGACGCCGGTTTCGCGTGCGACGGCTGGTATTGCTCGCGCGCGTCGGGCAAAGTGCGCAGCCAGGGCGTCGAAGCCGAGATCTCGGGCGAAGTGGTCAAGGGCCTGGAGCTGTACGCCGGCTACACCTACAACACCACCAAGTACCTGTCGGACCCGGACAACCAGGGCGCGGTTTTCAACACCTGGACACCCAAGCACATGTTGCGCCTGTGGGCCAACTACAAGCTGCCGGGCATGATGAACCGCGTCAGCGTGGGCGCGGGCGTCAACACGCAGACCGACACGATCAGTTCAGACCGCGAGTTCAAGCTGGCCGGGTTCACGGTGTGGAACGCGCGCCTGGGTTACCAGGCCACGCCGGAACTGAGTTTCGCCTTGAACCTGAACAACGTGTTCGACAAGAAGTACTACGTGCCGTCCTACAACACACTGTCCGGCAACAACTACTACGGCGAGCCGCGCAATGTGATGCTGACGGTGCGCTACGCGCCCAAGCTGTAGTTCGCTGCGGATCAAAGCGGCGCGGGGCTACTCGTGCATCAGCGCATGGACCTGGCGCGCCAGGTCTTCCAGCGCGAAGGGCTTGGGCAGGATGGGAGCGGCGAGTCCCAGCGCGGAAGCGTCGCGGCCATCCAGGCCCGATCCCGTCATGATCAGCACTTTCATGTCGGGCCGCAGCTGGCGCGCGGCCTCGGCGACCTGATGGCCGTTCACGCCGCCCGGCAAGCCCAGGTCGCAGATCAGCAGGTCCAGCGGTTCGGCGGACGCCAGGAGGCGCAGGGCGGTTGCGCCGTCGGCCGCTTCGGCCACCGTGTAGCCGAGCTCTTTCAGGGACTCGGCGGCGACCGCCAGCACGGCGGCGTCGTCTTCCGCGATCAAGATGGTTTCGCCGCGGGTCGTGGCCGGGGGCGCATCGACGGCGGCGGTTTCCAGCGAAGCCATGGCGCCCAGGTAGCGGGGGAAGTACAGCGTCATCGCCGTGCCTTGACCCGGGCGCGAATAGACGTGGACCTGCCCGCGCGATTGCCGGATGAAGCTGTACAGCATGGACAGCCCAAGCCCCGTTCCCTGGCCCGCCGACTTGGTGGTGAAGAAGGGTTCGAAGATGCGCTGTACCGTGTCAGGGGGCATGCCGCAGCCAGTGTCGGTGACGCGCAGCACCAGGTAGTCGCCCGGCGCCAGCCCAAGATCCCGTGCCGGCCCGGCATCCAGCGTGACATTGCGCGTCGCGATCTCCAGTGTGCCTTGTCCCGGCATCGCATCGCGCGCGTTCAGGCACAGATTGAGCAGGGCGTTCTCTAGCTGGTGCGTGTCGACCCAGGCGGGCCACAATCCCGGTTCGCACGCCAGGTCCAGCGTGATGCCCGGACCGATGCTGCGGCGGATCAGTTCTTCCATGCCGGCCACCAGGCGATTGACGTCGATGGCCCTGGGGTCTTGCGGCTGGCGCCGAGAGAAGGCCAGCAGGCGGTGCGTCAGCGCAGCCGCCCTGCGGGCGCCGCTCTGCGCGACCTGGATATGGTGTTCAAGGTCGTTGTGCCGCTCCTGGGCAAGCCGCATGGACAGCAATTCCAGGCTGCCCGTAATGCTCATCAGCAGGTTGTTGAAATCATGCGCCAGCCCGCCGGCCAATTGCCCGACGGCTTCCATCTTCTGGCTTTGGCGCAACGTGTCTTCGGCCTGCCGCAAGGCCTCGGCCTGGGCCCGTTCCGCATTGACGCGCGAGGTGGTTTCAATGACCGTGTCCATCATGCCGACTACCGTTCCGCGCTCGTCGCGCACCGGGCTGTAGCAGAAGGTGAAGGTGGCGTCTTCAGGCTGCCCCGAACGGATGATCTGCAGCGGATAGTCTTCGATGAAGGTGGCTTCGCCCGCGAAGGCGCGTTCCGCGATCGGGCCGATCAGCGGCCACGCCTCGTGCCAGATTTCACTGAACGGGCGTCCCAGCCCATCGGGTTTGGTGCCCAGGATTGGCCTGAAGGCATCGTTGTAGAGCGTGATCAATTCCTTGCCCCAGACCAGGCAGCACGGGAATCGGGACGCCATCACCATGCCGGTCGCGATGCGCAAGGCGCTGGGCCATTCGGTGATGGGTCCTAGTGGCGAGGCCGCCCAGTCGAAGGCGGCGACCCGAAAGCCCATCTCGCCGCCGCCAGCAAGGAAAGAGGGCATGGGGAAGTCGTTCTGCATGGTGTTATCGACGATGGCCTGAAGGGTGATTGATTCTATCCGACCGAAGGCCGCCGATCGGGGGGATCCAGGGAGGATCGAAGAGGAAATAGCGGAGCACCGGAGATAAGCTAAAATAGAAATCGTTCCCATTTACAAACTGCCAAGAGGTGCGCCTTGCCTCCGTCCGACTTTCTGCCCGCCGATACCGTCACGAAGCTCTATCGTGACCATCACGGCTGGCTGTCGATCTGGTTGCGCAAGAAGCTGGGCAACTCGTTCGATGCCGCGGATCTGGCCCACGATACCTTCGTGCGCGTGATGAGCGGCCGGCGCAACGACGGCATGGGCGCCGAGCCGCGCGCGCTGCTGACCCATATCGCGAAGGGGCTGGTGGTGGACCATTGGCGTCGGCGCGCATTGGAAGACGCCTATCTGGCCGTGGTTGCGCAGTTGCCCGCACCGGAAGTGCCGTCGCCGGAAGTGCGCGCGTTGATCCTGGAAACCCTGCACGCCATCGACGCGACCTTGCGGACCCTGCCCGCGAAAACGCGCGAGATCTTCCTGATGTCGCAATTTGACGGCATGGCCTACGCCGACATCGCCGACAGCCAGCGGGTGTCGTTGGCGACCGTCAAACGGCACATGCAGAAGGCGCTGACGGCCTGCTTGATCGCCTATCAGGTCCACGCGGCATGAGCGCGGCGATCGACCCCACGATTCTGCAAGAGGCGGCCGGGTGGCTGGTGCGCTTTCAATCCGAAACCTTGTCCGCATCCGACCGCGCCGCCTTCGACCGGTGGCGCGGCCGCAGCGCCGCGCACGGCGCCGCGTGGCAGCGGGTGGAAGACATGGTGCGGGGGTTTGGCCAGGTACCACCCGCGATCGGGCGCGACACGCTGCGCCGCCTGGACCGGCCGGGCCGCCGGCAGGCCATCCGCGCGCTGGGCGGCCTGCTGGTGCTGGGGCCGGCGGCTTGGGCGGGATGGCGCACGCTGCCGTGGCGGGAATGGGCTGCGGACGTGCGCACCGCCACGGGCGAGCAGCGCCACATGGCGTTGGCCGACGGCACCCGGCTGGTGTTGAACACGGCCAGCGCCGTCGACGTCCTCTACACCGCCGAACAGCGCATGCTGTGGCTGCGCGCCGGCGAAATCCTGCTGACTACCGGCCGCGACCCGGCGCCCGCGCATCGTCCCTTTATCGTGCGGACGTCGCAAGGCACGATCCGCGCATTGGGCACACGCTTCATGGTGCGCGATGAGCGCGCCAGCATCCGGGTGGCGGTATTCGACGGCGCGGTTGAAATCCAGCCGCAAGATCCGGGTGTGGCGGCGGTGGTGTTGCAGGCCGGGCAGCAGACGGTATTCAACGCCCATCACGTCGAGCCGCTGGCGGCGGCGGATGCGGCGTCGACGTCCTGGGAGCAAGGCATGCTGGCCGTGCGCAATTGGCGGCTGGCCGACCTGGTGGATGAGCTGGCACGCTACCGCCCGGGCCTCCTGCGTTGCGATCCGGCCGTGGCCGGGCTGCGGGTGTCGGGGGCATTTCCGCTGGCGGACACCGACGGCAGCTTGCGCTTGCTAGAGAAAACGCTGCCCGTGCGGATCAGCCGCGTCACGCCGTTCTGGGTCACGGTGGCGCCGCGCGCTCCCGTTACAAATTAATCGCCGATCCGCTGACACTTTTTTCCGCTTCGTCCGGTGTACCGGGTGAATCGTCGCGACATGCGAGCGTCACCCAGTTTCCTACGAAGGATCGTTTCATGGTTTCCCGAATTTCCCATTGGTCGCGCCTGCCCCGTCGCAAGGCCGTCCTGCCGCCGATGGCGGCGATGTTCCAGGCTACCGGCATGGGGCTGATGCTGCTGGCCGTGGCGGCCACGCCCACGCCTGCATCGGCGGCCGATGCCGCGGCGGCCGATGCCGCGGCGGCCGTCGCCGAGGGGCGCGGGGCCGCCGCCGCGCGCAAGTCCTACGCGATCTCGGGCGGTCCGCTGGGCGACGTGCTGGCCCAGTTCGCGGCGGCGGCGGGCGTGCCGCTGTCCTTCGATCCGGCCCTGGTGGCGGGCAGGCAAAGCGAGGGCCTGACGGGCGCCTACACGGTGCGTGAAGGCTTCACGCGCTTGTTGAGCGGATCGGGCTATGCCTTGGCGGAACAGGGGGCCGGCGCATATTCCTTGCGCAAGCTGCCCGCGGGCGAGAGCGATGCCGCGACGCTGCTGCCCAGCATCACCGTGGCTGGGGCGGGCGTCAGCCCATCGGCCTTGCCTGCCGCGTTCGCCGGCGGCCAAGTGGCGCGCGGCGGCCGTTTGGGGTTGTTGGGCAACCGCGACGTCATGGACACGCCGTTCAATGTCACCAGCTACACGTCGGAATTGCTGACCAACCGTCAGGCCGTGACGCTAGCCGATGCCTTGAACGCCGAACCCTCGGTACGGTTCACGGGCCAGATCGGCGGCGTGACGGATTCGTTCTATATCCGGGGCTTTCCGATCGGCGAAGGCAACCTGGGCGAAATCGCGTTCGATGGCGTCTACGGCGTTGCGCCCAACTACCACGTCTTCACCGATTACATCGAGCGCGTCGAAGTGTTGAAGGGGCCGGCGGCGCTACTGTACGGCATGTCGCCCAATAGCGGCGTGGGCGGCGTGATCAACATGGTGCCCAAGCGGTCGTTGCCGGAAGACCTGACGCGCGTGTCCGCCGACTATGTGGGCGATTCGCAATTCGGCGCTCGGGTGGACCTGAGCCGCCGTTTCGGCAACGACGGCGAATGGGGCGTGCGCGTCAACGGCATGCACCGCCAGGGCGACACGCCGTTGGACAACCTGTATTCCCGCACCGACATCGGCGCCTTGTCGCTGGACTATCAAGGCGAACGGCTGCGCGCGTCGCTGGACTTGCTGACGCAGAACGAAAAAGTGGATGCGCCGACGCGGCCCTTTCTGGTTGCGGCTGGCATCGACGTGCCGCATGCCGCCGACGGCCGCCGCAATGCCACCCAGCCCTGGGGCTGGTGGAAGTCCGACGGCCAGTCGGCGTTGATGCGCGTGGAATACGACGTCAGCGACCGGCTGACCGTGTTCGCCGATGCGGGCGGATCGGACACCGAGGTGTCGCGCCTGTCGGACCAGACGCCCACCATCGTTAATAGCGCCGGCGACACGCGGGTCACGCCCAACAACTTCCGTTTCAAGGTGGAACGCAGCACGTACAACGCGGGGCTGCGCGCCAAGCTGGACACCGGGCCGGTGCGCCATGCCGTCAGCTTCATGGGCAGCCTGTACAGCGACCGCAACCTGCAGGCGAGCGTGTCCGGCACGCCGCTGACCTCCAACATCTATCACCCCATCACCCGCCCCGAGCAGAACATCCCGGCGCCGGCCAATGTGCCCAAGGTGTCGTCGTCGGACCTGTCGGGCCTGGCGCTGGCCGACACGATGAGCATCCTGGACGAACGCGCGCAGTTGACGCTGGGCGTGCGCCAGCAGCGCATTGAATCGCGCAACTTCAACGCCACGACCGGCGTGCGCACCGTCAGCTATGACGAAAGCGCCACCACGCCGCTGGCGGGCCTGGTCATCAAGCCCTGGCACAACGTGTCGCTGTATGCGAACTACATCGAAGGGCTGAGCAAGGGAGATGTGGCGCCCGCCACTGCGACCAACGCCGGCCAGGTCTTCAAGCCCTACAAGGCCAAGCAGAAGGAAGTGGGCGTGAAGGTGGACCTGGACGACGCGATGCTGACGTTCAGCGCGTTCGAAATCACAAAGCCCAGCGGCCAGTTGACCAACGGCGTGTATGGCGCCGACAGCGAACAGCGCAACCGCGGCCTGGAATTGAACTTGTCTGGTGAGCCGGTGCGCGGGTTGCGCCTGTTGGGCGGCGTGACCTACCTGGATGCCGAACTGACGCGCACCAGCAACCCGGCCACGGTGGGCAACCAGCCGGTGGGCGTGCCGAAGTTCTCGGCCAACCTTAGCGCGGAATGGGATACGCCTTGGGTGCCCGGCCTGACCCTGACGGGCGGCATGATGTACACCGGCCGCGAATACGTGAACCAGGCCAACACGCAGTCGGTGCCGTCCTGGACGACGTTTGACGTGGGCGCGCGCTATGCCACGAAGATCCAGGGCAAGGACGTGACGTTCCGGGCCAATGTCGTCAACGTGACCAATCGCGCGTACTGGTCGGGCGTGGCGTCCTACGGCACGGTGTCGCAAGGCGTGCCGCGCACGTTGATGCTGTCGGCGTCGATGGACTTCTAACCGCCTGCCCGCCGCGCCGTTCAGGTGCGGCGGCGGGCGAACACCATGCAGACCGGGCTGCCGATGCGCAGCTCGTAGCCGTCACGGGTCAGGGCGCCGTCCTGCGCATTGACGCGAAAGCGCACCAGCGTGTCGCTGTCTTCATTCAGCGCGAACAGGAAGCGGCCGTCGGGCGACAGCGTGAAGAAGCGCGGCGTCTTGCCGCCGGACGCGGCATGCTGCACAGGCGTCAGGCGGCCATTGGCGGGGTCCACGCGGAACACCGCGATGCTGTCGTCGCCGCGGTTCGACACGTACAGATGGCAGCCGTGCGCGTCCAGCGAGATGCCGGCGGCGCGGCTGTTGCCGGTATAGGTGTCGGGCAACGTCGGCAGAACCTGGAAGGGCCGCAGCGAGCCGGCCGCAAGCGTGTAGGCGGCGACGGTGTTGTCCAGCTCGTTGACGACATAGAGCCAGCGGCCGGCGGGATGAAACGCCGCATGCCGCGGCCCCGCGCCTTCACGCGTGGCGGCGATGCAGGCGGGGTCGGCGCTGATGCCGCCGTTCTCCAAGGCATAGAGAAACACGCGGTCCAGCCCTTTGTCGGGCACCACCACATAGCGGCCCGACGGGTCGACCAGGTTGTAGTGCGGTTTGGCGAAGGGCTGTTCCTTGCGGTGCGGCCCGGGTTCGCCGGACATGGACACGGACTGCGCCACCGGCGCCAGCGCGCCGTCGCTGCCGACGGGCAGCACGGCCAGCGTGCCGCTCAGGTGGTTCGACACCATCAGGTAATGGCCTGCCGGGTCCAGCGCCAGATGCACCGGGTTGCGGCCCTGGCAGTCCTGTTGCCGCCATGGCGTCAGCGCGCCGGTGCGCGTGTCGCGCTGCAGCGCGCTGACCTCATGGCTGTCGCCATGCACGGTGTACAGCACGGGTAGCGTAGGGTGCGGCAGCAGATACGAGGGGTTGAGCAGGCCGCCGACGACTTGGGTCAGCGTCAGCGCGCCGGTGTCCTGGGCATAATCGAACACGCTGATGCCCTCGCCGCGGGCATGGCGTTCCCGCGTGGTGCGGGAACCGATGTAGACGTGCATGGAACGATCCTCGGCTTGAAAGAAAGCGGCCATGCGCGTCAGGCGCTGGCCTAGGAAATCAGGATGCCGCTGATGCGGGCCAGGTTGTCCAACGTACTGCGCAGGTGGCTGGACAAGGCGGCGGCGGCGTCTTCGTTGCGTTCGCGCTCCAGCAAGTCCAGAATTTCCAGATGCTGGTCGCAGTGTTGCTGGTAGCGGCTGCGGTCTTGCATCGACCGGTACGACAGCAGGCGTCGGACGCGGTTGACGCGCTTGATCGTGTCGATGAAGAACGGATTGCCGGACGCTTCCACCAGCGATTCATGGAAGCGCACGCCGCGTTCGTGCAACTGGTCGGCGGTGTCGGTAGCGATGCCGCCGTCCAGCAAGTGTTTTTCCGCGGCGCGGCATCGTTCGATCACGGATTTTTCAATGCGGAACGACGGCTCCAGCAACGCCGCGGGTTCCAGCGCCAGACGCAAGCGGTACGACTGCAGCAGGCTGTCCGGCGTGGTCATCATGGACGAGAACTCCCAGCCGTAGCCGGGCCGCCGCTGGGCCCAGCCTTCCTGCGAGATGCGGGCCAGCAGCGTCTGCGTTTGCGCATTGGTCAGCGCATAGCGTGTGCGCAACTGGGCCTCACTGCATTGCATGGGCAGTTCCCCGCGCAGCAGCTCGTCGGCCAGCTTGAAGTAGCTTTGCGTCACGATGTCATCGACGGATGGCGGCGTCAGGCCGGCGCGCGCGTCGGGCAGCGCGTCGAAGTCTTGCTGCAGGAAGTAGCCGCGGTTGGGTTTGCGGGCCACGATGCCATGCTGCTCAAGGATGCCCAAGGCGTCATTGACGGGTGAGCGCGACAGCCGCAGCCGGTCGGCAAGCTTTTGCGCGGTCAGGTGCGCGCCGCCGGGCAGGCGGTCTTGCCGGATCAGGTCCAGGATCTTCGTGACGGTATTGGTTTGCGCGCTCATGGGGGGGAAGATGGCCGGAGAGTATCCGCTAGGATAGCGGGAATGACTCCGCCCATCTGCAACAAACGCACCTCCAACCGGGTCTCGACCGCGGCCGTGGCGTGCAGCGCGTCCACGCGGCCGTCGGCCCGCAGGATGCGCACGGGCACGGCGATGCGCGGCGCCAGCGTATCCGCCGGGGCATCAATCTCGATGCGGTCGCCGGACTGCACGCGCAGCGTGGCCGGCGTGACGCCATCGGGCAGCCTCAGGGGCAAGATGCCCATGCCGATCAGATTGGATCGGTGGATTCGTTCGAAGCTCACGGCCAGCACGGCTCGGATGCCCAGCAGGCGCTGCCCTTTCGCCGCCCAGTCGCGCGACGAGCCGGTGCCGAAGCGCGCCCCGGCCAACAGCACCACGGGCTGCTGGTCGCGGCGGTAGTGTTCAGCGGCTTCCCAGATAGGTTCCACGCGGCCGCTGCCCGCATGCCGCGTGTGGCCCACGGGGGCGTCCGGACAGAGCAGGTTCGTCAAGCTCTTGCTGTAGAACGCCGCGCGCATCATGACCTCCCAATTGCCGCGCCGCGAGGCGAACACGTTCAGGTCATGACGGTCATCGCCGCGGGCCACCAGGAAGTCGGCGATCAGGCTGTCCGGCGGAATGGCGCTGGCGGGCGACAGGTGGTCGGTGGTCACGTCGTCGCCCACCACCAGCAGCGGGTGCGCGGTGTAACGGCCAAGCTGGCTGCCGGCGCTTGTCGAGGCGAAGGGCGGACGCCGCAGCGCCGTGGACGCGGGGTCCCACGGAAAGCGGGGCGTGTCTGGCGATTGCAGCGCCTGCCAGGCCGGATTGGCGCTGGCGATCTTGAAGGCGGCACGGAAGTCCGCGGCCCGCAATCCGCGGGCCAGCGCGGCATCGATGTCGGCGTCGTCCGGCCATAAATCGCGTAAATACACCGGACGGCCGTCGGCCGTAACCTGCACCGGTTCCTGGCTAAGGTCGCG
Source organism: Achromobacter marplatensis (assembly GCF_049060505.1). Classification (GTDB taxonomy): domain Bacteria; phylum Pseudomonadota; class Gammaproteobacteria; order Burkholderiales; family Burkholderiaceae_B; genus Achromobacter; species Achromobacter marplatensis_A. The sequence goes on along the minus strand of NZ_JBMGRB010000006.1, from coordinate 26,347 downwards.
CTCGGCGTCGCCGGCCAGCGCGAAGGCAATGACAAGCGGGGGCGACATCAGGAAACCCAGGTCCAAGTCAGGGTGAATGCGGCCGGTGAAATTGCGGTTGCCGGACAGGGCCGCGACGGGATGGACCGCGCCGGCCAGCATGGCGTTTCGCACCCCATCGGGCAGGGGGCCGGAATTGCCGATGCAGGTGGTGCAGCCGTACCCCACGATGTCGAAACCGACCGCGGCCAGGTCGTCCAGCAGGCCGGCGCGGGCGAGGTAGTCGGCGGCGGCGGGCGAACCCGGGCCCAGCGACGTCTTGACCCAGGCCGGCACGCGCAGGCCGGCCTGGCGCGCCTTGCGGGCCAGCAGCCCGGCCGCCATCAATAAACGCGGATCCGTCGTGTTGGTGCAGCTGGTGATGGCGGCGAGGGCGACCGGGTAGCGGGGCAGGCCATGGCCGGCGGCCGACGCTGGCGTGAAGTCCAGCGCAGCCAGAATGGCGCGGGTTTGGCCGTAGGGGTGCAGATCCTGCGGCCGCTTGGGGCCCGCCACATGCATCTGCACGCGGTCCAGCGCGATCTCGATGACGCGGGTATAGCGCGGAGCGGCATCCGGGTCCAGCGCGATACCCGTGCGTTCGGCATAGGCCGCGATGCGCGCGATGTCGGCCTGCGGGCGGCCCGTCTGGCGCAGGTAGGCCAACGTTTCGCCGTCGATGGGAAAGTAGCCGGTGGTGGCGCCGTACTCGGGCGCCATGTTCGCCACCACGCATCGGCTGCCCGCCGACAGCGTGCCGACGCCCGGCCCGAAGAACTCCACGAATTCGCCCGAGACGTCGATGGCGCGCAGCCGCTGCGTCACCGTCAATGCCAGGTCGGTGGCGGTAACGCCTGCGGCAAGCGCCCCAGTCAGCCGGACGCCGATCACGTCCGGAATACGCAGCAGGGTGGGCATGCCGAACATGACCGTTTGCGCTTCCAGGCCGCCGACGCCCCAGCCCAGTACGCCGATGCCGTTGATCATCGGCGTGTGGCTATCGGTGCCGATCATCATGTCGGGATGCAGCGCGCCGCCGTCGCCTTGGCAGACCACCGTGGCCAGCTGCTCCAGGTTGATGGTGTGCATGATGCCGGTGCCCGGGGGATGGATGCGCACGTTCGACAAGGCCTTGGACGCCCAACGCAGAAACCGGTAGCGCTCGGCGTTACGACGCAGTTCAAGGTCCAGATTGCGCGTCGCGGCATCGGGCCGGGCATAGGCTTCGACCGCCAGAGAATGGTCTACCGACACGTCTACGGGCAGCACCGGATTCAGCACGGCGGGGTCCACCCCGGCTTCGGCCAGCGCGTCCCGCATTGCCGCGATGTCCACCAGCGCGGGCGTGCTGGTGGTGTCGTGCATCAGCACGCGGCCCGGCTGGAAGGCGATTTCGGCATCGCTGGTGCCGTGGGCCAGCCAGCCGAACAGCGCAGCCACCGCGGCGTCGCGTTCGTCGCCTTGCATATTGCGCAACACGTTTTCCAACAGCAGGCGCAGCACCACCGGCAGGCGGAAATAGTCGACGCCGAACGTGGCGGGCAAGTCCGGGCAGGTATACGTGGCTCCGTCCAACGTGAAGCATGTGTGGCGCAGCGGGGCATTGGTGTTTTCCATAGCTGCCAGTTTTGCATATTGCATCTATAAAATGCAATTAAGTAAAAACCCGGCCGTCATCCGGACAGGCCGCTCAGGAGACAGACCATGCCCCATATCCGACTGCTCGCCGCCGCGCTCGCGGTGGCCGCTTTCCTCCCGTTTCCCTCCGCGCGGGCCGCCGACGCCAGCCGTCCGGTCAGCCTGATCGTGCCCTTTGCCGCAGGGGGCGGCGTCGATGGCATGGGCCGTCTATTGGCAGAACGGCTGCGTAGCGAGATGCCGCAGGGCGTGGTGGTGGAGAACAAGCCGGGCGCCAGCGGCATGCTGGGCGCGCAGACGGTGGTGCGGTCGGCGCCGGACGGCGCCACGATGCTGCTGGGCTCGGCGGGCGAGACCGCCATCAACCCGCTGGTCTTCAAGGGCAAGATGCAATACCAGCCCGAAAAGGACCTGGTGCCGATCGCGCTGGTCGCCCGCGTGCCGAATGTGCTGGTGGCCAACCCCAAACTGCCGGTGGCCAATGTGGAACAACTGGTGGCTTATGGCCGCGCGCATCCCGAAAAGCTGACCTATGCAACCAGCGGCGTGGGCAACCCGCAGCATTTGAACGGCGAGCTGTTGCAGTCGCTGGCCGGCATCAAGATGGTCCACGTGCCGTACAAGGGCGCGTCCGCGCAACTGGTGGATGTGGCCGCGGGCAACGTGGACCTGACGTTCGTCAGCCTGGCGGGCGCCTTGCCCTTCATCAAGAGCGGCAAGGTCAAGCCGTTGGCGGTCACCTCCGCCACGCGCGCCTCGTTCGCGCCGGACATTCCCGCCGTGGCCGAATATGCGCCCTTGAAGGACTACGCGCTGGAAAATTGGTTTGGCGTGTTCGTCGCGGCGGGCACGCCAGTCGACACGCAGCAGAAATTGGCCGCCGCGATCGGCCGCGCATTACGCGACGAGAAATTCGTGGCCAGCATCCGCGAACTGGGCGGGGAAGTGCAGCCGATGAGCCAGGACGAGTTCCGCGCCTTCATCAAGGGGCAGACGGCGGTCTTCGCCAAGGTCGTGGCCGATGGCCACATCACGGCGGAAAACTGAAGGCAAGGCAGACGGCGCGCCGCTGGCCACCGCCCGCCGCCGTTATTCCGGCGCGTCGTGCAACACCACTTCCAGGCCGATCCGTTCCCCCGAGCGCACCCGGCTGACCGCCTGCCGGGCGGTGACGCGATAGATGTCGCGCGCGCCGTGCACGGGGCGGTGCGACACCGCGATCAGCGCGGCATCGCCCAATCCCAGCGGCACGACCATCGGGCGCGATTGCATGCGCGGGCGCTGCTCGGTCATGACGAATTCGCCGCCCGTGAAATCCACGCCCGGTTCCGACAGCAGCGCGACCAGTTGCAATGGGAAGACGTGCGCGCTGTCGGCATGCTGGATCAGCGGCTGATAGCCGTCGGTGGACAGGCGATGCAGGCCGGACAGGCGCCGTGTCTGGCCGGCCTCGCGGTTGCGTTGCACCCACGCCGGAAAGTTGTCCGGGTATGCCGCGTCTTGTTGCAGCGCAGCGGCCCAGCGACGGGCAACGGGTAGCAACTGCCGGTACAGCGCCGCGCGCAGCGGCTCGAAGTCGGCGGGATCGGCGTCGGACAGCGCCAGCCGCCGCGCGGCGTCCTCCGGGAAGAAGCCGGGCAGCAGCGCCCAGCCTTCGGCGTCCAGGTCCTGGGCGGCCAGGTTCCAATCGTAAGAAGGAAGGGGCAGGAGGTCAGGTGTCATGGTGGGGGCGGGAAGGCGTGCGCATCTCGGCAGGATAGAGCCCGGACGAGGCGTGCGTCACTCCGCTGCTTGCGATGGCTGTAGCCGTCTTGGCGGAACCGTTCGGGCCCTTGCAGTATGCTTGACGGCTTCACGAACCCCCTTTATGCCGCCTGCAATGACTGATTTCCCCTTTGACGCCGTGCTGTTCGATTGCGACGGCGTGCTGGTTGATTCCGAACCCATCACCAGCGGTGTGCTGACCCAGATGCTGAACGAATTGGGCTGGGACATCACGCATGACGAGACCATGCGCCTCTTTACCGGGAAGGCCGTCAAAGACGAGCTGCCGCTGATCGAGGCCCGTACCGGCGCCAAATTGGGCCCCGACTGGTTCAGCGAATTCCGCCAGCGCCGCAATGCCGCGCTGGATAGCGACCTGCTGGAAATCCCGGGTGCGCCGGATGCCGTGCGCGCCTTGCACGTGGCGCTGGGCGGTCGTATCGCGGTGGCCTCGGGCGCGGACCGTCTCAAGGTGGAACTGCAACTGGCCAAGGTAGGCATTGCCGAGTGCTTTGACGGGCGTGTCTTCAGCGGCCATGAAATGCCGCGCAGCAAGCCGTTTCCCGATGTCTATCTGGCCGCCGCGCTGGCGCTGGGCGTGGACCCGAAGCGTTGCGCGGTAGTGGAAGACACGGTCACGGGCGCCACCGCTGGCGTGGCTGCGGGCGCGACGGTGTTCGGATACAGCCCGGACGCCAACGGCCACAGCGGGGCCGAAGCCCTGCGCGGCGTGGGCGTGGCCCATGTGTTCACCGACATGAATCAACTGCCCGCGTTGCTGGCGGGCTGGCAGGCTGGCGGGCGCTAGGCCGCCGGGGCCTGCCGCGCGCCGTCAGCGCGCGTGGTTGGCGTACTGTTCGCCGCCGTCCATGTCGATCACCGTGCCGCTCAGGTAGCCGGCGCGCGGCGACGCGCCGAACACGATCATGTCGGCCACTTCTTCGGGTTCCATCAGGCGGCCAAACGGCAGGTCGGATAGCGTTTCCTGCCACCGCGTTTCGTCGCCCCAGCGGGCCTGGGCGCGCTGGCGGGCCAGCGTCAGCACGCGGTCGGTGCGCGTGCGCGACGGGTTCACGCCGAAGACGCGCACGCCGTGGCGCGGCGCTTCACCGCCCAACGCGCGGGTAAACGCAATCAGCGAGGCGTTGGCGGACGCGCCACAGATGTAGTCCGCGCGCGGCGCGGCCCCCGCCATGCCGATGATGTTGGCGATGACGCCGGCGCCGGCGTCGCGCATGGCCGGGTAGTAGTGGCGGGCCAGGTTGATGTAGCCATGCACCTTCAAGTCCCACCCGGCGCGCCAGCGTTCGTCTTGCACCTGGTCCAACGCGCCGCCCGGCACGGCGCCCGCATTGTTCACCAGCACGTCGATGGGGCCGGTGTCCTTGGCCAGCTTTTCGGCGGCGCCCGGCAGCGCCAGGTCCAGGGCCATCGCCTGCGCGGCGCGGCCCGTCTTTTCGCGGATCGACGCCGTGGCCTGATGCAGCGCGGCGTCGTCCCGCGCCACCAGGATCGGGTCCGCGCCTTCGCGGGCGAAAGCCATTGCGCATGCCAGGCCAATGCCCTTGGATGCGCCCGTGATAAGCACGCGTTTTCCGGCCAGCTGCAAGTCCATGAAGCGCTCCTGTCGATTGACGCCCGCCCCTGCGGGACACGCTTAGGTTGTAAACCAGTTGCGGGCCAGGTGCCAGCCTGAACGCGGCATGGCGCGTTCGCGCGCGCGCCTGCTATGCTGAATCCACCTGATCCCCAAGGATGTGGCGATGTCGGAAATCTGGTTGGAAATCTGGACCACCGTGCGCAGTGAATTCGCGGACATCCCGGACGTGGGCGAAGCCACGCGCATCGTGTTGCGGCTAGGCATGGCCGTGATCCTGGGCGGCCTGCTGGGCTATGAGCGCGAACGCAGCGGCAAGGCGGCGGGCTTGCGCACCCACATGCTGGTGGCGCTGGGCGCGGCGATTTTCGTGCTGGTTCCCTTGCAGGGCGGCATGCAGGTGGGCGATATCAGCCGCGTGCTGCAGGGCGTGATCGCCGGTATCGGTTTTCTGGGCGCGGGCGCCATCATCAAGCTAAGCGACGAACGGGAAATCCGCGGGCTGACCACGTCGGCCAGCATCTGGATGACTGCCGCGATCGGCGTGGCGGCCGGCATGGGCCGCGAGGCAACGGCGCTGGTCAGCACCCTGATGGCCCTGTTCGTCCTGGCGGTGCTGCGGCGCGTGGAAGCGCGCATTTCCACGCCGCAGGAACAAAGCGTGATTACGTCGGGCGTGAAATCGAAAGGCAACACATGACGACGTCCGTCCGGCGCGCGCTCAAGTGCCGCCGGACACGTCGATGAACGAGCCGCTGGTGTATCCCGCTTCGTCCGAGAACAGCCACAGCACCGCGCCGGCCACTTCTTCCACCGAACCCCCGCGGCGTAGCGGAATCACGCTTTTCAGCCGGTCCACGCGACCGGGCTCGCCGCCGCTGGCGTGCATGTCGGTGTAGATGGTGCCGGGGCGCACGCCGTTCACGCGGATGCCTTCGGGCGCCACTTCCTTGGACAGGCCGATGGTCAACGTATCCAGCGCGCCTTTGGACGCGGCATAGTCCACATATTCGTTGGGCGAACCCAGACGCGCGGCCGCGGACGACACGTTGACGATGGCGCCGCCCTGGCCGCCGTGGCGCGGCGACATCCGCCGCACGGCCTCGCGGGCGCACAGGAAGGCGCCGATGACATTGGTGGACAGCACGCGCAGCAGGCGGTCGGCGTCCATGTCGTCGACCCGCATCTGTTTTTCAAGAATGCCGGCATTGTTGACCAGCGCGTCCAGGCGGCCCAGGCGCTCGTCCAGGGTGCGGAACATCTGCAACACCTGGTCTTCCTGCGAGACGTCGGCCTGGATGGCCAGGGCCTGGCCGCCTTCGCGCCGTATGTCGGCCACGACCGCGTCGGCGGCGCCCGCATGGGTGCGATAGTTGACGGCGACGGCGTAGCCGCGGCGGGCGGCCAACTTGGCGACGGCGGCGCCGATGCCGCGGCTGCCTCCGGTGACGAGCATGACTTTGGACATGGTTATCTCCTGCGTGATTGCCACGTTAGCAGAACGGCGGCTTAAATCCACACGTCGTTCGGAGCGCTGCGCGCGCCGCCCTGGTCGCCGGTATTCACGACGCCACAGGGTTCGATCAGCATCAGGTGCGTTTCTTCCCGCGCGCACGGCTTGTGTTCCACACCCTTCGGAATGACCGTCATTTCGCCGGGGCCCAGGTCGACATGGCCGTTGCGCAGTTCGATCCGCAATCGGCCGCTGACGACGATGAAGGTCTCGTCGGTATCGGCATGGCTGTGCCAGACGAATTCGCCTTGCACCTTCACCACCTTGAACTGGTAGTCGTTCATCTGGGCGATGACCTTGGGCTGCCAGTGTTCCGAGAACAGCGACAGTTTGCCGGCGATATTGATAGCAGGAATAAGGGACATGACGGGGGCTCGAAAAGAAAGGACGCCCGCAGCATAGGACGCCCCGCCGCGCCCCGTCTTGTACGTTCTTGCAGGTTGCCGGGGAGCCGGCCGTCAGCCGTGCAACATCCGCCGCCAGCGGTCGGGCGTCATGCCATAGGTCTGGACGTGCCGGTGCGTCAGGTGGCTTTGATCGGTGAAACCGGCGCTGGCCGCGGCGTCCGCCAGGGGTTGGCCGGCGGCGATCAAGCGGCGGGCCAAATCCAGCCGGCGCAGCATTACGTAGCGGTAGGGGCTGGTGCCGAACAGCGCGCGGAAATCGCGCGACAGGCGCCAGCGGTCGGTGCCCGCCGCCTGCGCTAACTGGTCCAGCGTGATGGGCTGGCCTGGCGATGCGTGGATGAACTGCCGGGCGCGCTCCGCCGCCGGGTAGTCGGCGGCGCGGCGCCGTTGCGGGTGTCCGGCGGCGGCGCATAGCGCATGGGCCAGGTCATACAGCGCATCGTCTTCCTGCAAGGGGTCGATCGCGGCCCGGGTGCTTTGCAGCAACGCGCCGCTGGCGGCGTGCAGCCTGGGGTCGGCCGAGATGCCGCCCGGCACGAACGGCAGCGGACGACCGCCCAAAATCTGCTGGATCAGCGCGGGCTCGACATAGATCATGCGGTAGTGGAAACCGGCCTCGGTGCCTGCCTGGCCGTCATGCGGCTCGTCGGGATGCAGCACGATGGTGCTGCCTGGCAGGCTGTGCCGGAATGCGCGGCGGTAGTGGAAGCTTTGCACGCCCGACAGCGTGCGCCCGATGGCGTAGGTGTCGTGGCGGTGCATGTCGTAGCCATGACCGCCGAAGTAGGCTTCGATGCGCTCCACATGGCCCGAGGGCGCGGCGCGCAGTATCCAGTCCTGCTTCGGCTTGGCCGACGTCATGGCGGAGACGCGGCAGGGTCTACTTCTTCACCTGAACCAGCACGAACTCGTTGCCGTACAGGTCGATGAAGTGGGCGTAGACGGTGGCGTCGTCATGGACTGGCTCTTTGGTGAAGCGCACGCCCCGGGCGGCGAACTGGCTATGGTCGCGCACCACGTCGTCGGTGTAGAACACGCCCACCGGCTGGCCGCCGGTCTGGTCGCCGACGCGGTCGCGCTGCGCCTGGGTCAGGGCTTGCAACAGCCAGACGCCCACGGCAGGCTGTGCCGGCAGGCGCAGGTGCACATACCGTTGCGGGCCCACGGGCATATCGACGAACACCTCCATGCCGAGCTTGTCTTGGTAGAAAGAAATGGCGGTGTCGTAGTCGTTCACGAGAAGGACGAGACGGCCCAGCGAATGCATGTCAGGACTCTCTTTGAGGTTAAGCGTGCGGCTATGCTAACCCGGCGCGGCGCGTTACCGGCTATCCGCCTCCAGAACCAGGCGCAGGCCCACCAGGGGATAGCGGGTTTCCTGGGTATTCCAATTGCGGTAGGACGACCGGGTATACAGCGCCCAGGTGTGCCAGGAGCCGCCGCGGCGAACCCGCACGTTGCCGCTGTCAGGGCCCTGCGGGTCGTCCGTGGGCGAATGGGTGTAGTAGTCCTCGCCATACCAGTCCGCCACCCATTCCCAGGCGTTGCCGTGCATGTCGTGCAGGCCGAAGGCATTAGGCGCGTAGCTGGCCACCGGCGCGGTGAAAGTGTGCCCGTCGTGGCGCGCGGACGCGAATGCCTGCCATGTCGGCCACAGCGGTTTGGCATCGGCGTCGAAACCATTGCCGGCCTCGGGCATGCCAGCCGGGTCGTCGCCGTTCTGGTAGCGTGTGCGCGTGCCAGCGCGGCAGGCGTACTCCCATTCCGCTTCCGTGGGCAGGCGGTAGACACGGCCTTCCTTCTGGGTCAGCCAGCGGGCCAGGGCCTGGGCATCGTTCCAGCTGATGTTCACCACGGGATGGTCGTCGGTTTGGGCAAACCCTGGGTTGCGCCAGGAGTAGCGGCGGTCGCGGCCTTCGAAGGCGTCCCCGCTTTCGGACCGTTCGGGGTCGTAGGCAGCGTTGTAGCCATAGCCGCCCGTGCCGTCGGCCTCGGATTCCGGCACGTAGCCGGAGGCTTCGATAAAACGCCGGAATTGGCCCACTGTGACTTCCGTGCGTTCCAGGTAGAACGGGCGGGTGATGCGCACGGTATGCACGGGCGCTTCGTCAAATAGTTGGGCGAATCGGTCCTTGGGATACTGCGGATAGTCGCGCGCCAGGGTCTCGGGCGCTTCGTCGCTGCCCATCTGAAAGGTGCCGGCGGGGACGGCCACGAAATCCATGCCCAGCGAATTCTGGATCAGGGCAGGCGGATCGGCGGCGGGGGCCGCCAGCAGCGGGGTCGACAGCAGTAAATTGGCAAACAACAGGCTGGAACGGATACGCATGGAGAGTCGCGGGCGCGGGGGCGCAGGGCCAAGGGTGCGACATAGTAGGGCCGCCGCGCACCGCCGACCAGACGCGGGGAACCCTCATGCGCCCGCGGCCCGCATTCAACCCGCCTTGCGCAGGGTGAAGTTGATCCGTTGGCTGCCCAGCTTGGGATGCGGCAGATCCTTCATCGGCAGCACGCCGTGATACCGCAGCCGGTCCACGCCGCCCCAGACCACCACGTCGCCGTGCAGCAAGGGCACGCGCAGGGCCTTGTCCGAGCGTTCCTCGCCGCCGAACAGGAAGACGGCAGGCATGCCAAGCGACACGGAGACAATGGGCGCGCTGTAGTCGCGTTCGTTCCTGTCCTGGTGCAGCGACAGCCTGGAGCCCGGCTTGTACCGGTTGACCAGGCAGGCGTCCGGCGCAAAATCGGGAAAGCCGGCATCGGCCGCCGCGGCCCGCGCCAGTTGCAAGAAGGCCGGGGGCAGGTCCGGCCAGGGCTGGCCGGACAGCGGGTCGATGCGCGCATAGCGGTAGCCGCGCGCGTCCGTCGTCCAGCCCCATTGTCCGCAATTGGTCAGCGCCACCGACATGGTGTAGCCGCCCGGCGTCTGCATGTGCCGGAAGGGCGATTGCGCGGTCACGGCGTCCACGCCCTGTAGCAACGCTTCGACGAACGGCAGCGCGAATCCGCGCAACACGAACGATTGGGGGCCGATCGCCTCGCGTCCGCTTTGCGCGGTGTCGTCGTCGCCAAACAGATCCCGCGTCATGGTCATTGCGCGTCGTGGAAGATCAGGCCCAGCGTGTGGCGCTGCCCGCTACGCAAGGCGCTGACCCCGTGCCGCATGGCGGTTCGGCGCCAACCTCGCGCGCCGGGTACCGGCCGCTGGTTCACGGTGAAAATCAGCGCGTCGCCCTGTTGCAGCGGCAGCACGTCCGCGCGCTGTTCGCGGCTGCCGGTTTCCGTCATCACGAATTCCCCGCCCGTGAAATCCACGCCTGGCCGCGACAGCAGCACGGCCACCTGCAAAGGGAACACGTGCTCGCCGTACAGGTCTTGATGCAGGCAGTTGTAGTCGCCCGGGCCGTATTCCAGGATCAGAGGGGTGGGGCGGCGCTGGCCGGCGTCGTGGCACCGCTGCAGGAAGGCGGCATGATCGGGGGGATACTGCACGGCGACACCCAGTTGCTGGTTCCACCGGTTCGCGATCGGCGCCAGCCGCGGATACAAGGCGGTGCGCAGATGTTGTAGCAGTGGTGGCAGCGGATACGAAAAGTACTTGTATTCGCCGCGGCCGAAGCCATGCCGCGCCATCACGATACGGCTGCGATAGCCCTCCGTTGCCGAATAGCCGGCCGCAAGCGACGCGCATTGCGCGGGCGTCAGCAGCCCCGGCGCGATGGCGTTGCCATGCGCATCCAGCGATTCGGCGATCCGGACCCAATCGAGGTCGGGCAAGGAGAGGGCGGGCAGGGCATCCATGACGTCGGGGCGGCCAGGCAGGAAATAGGGAAAAACCAGTCTACGCCTGCTCGCCGTCAGGCGAACTCCGCTTGTTGCGCGGCGCTCACAGCAGCGGCTCCAGCGGCAGCAGCGATACGAACCAGACGGAAAACCGCTTCCACGCCGTGGTGCCCGGTTCGGTGTCGTGGCGAAGGGTTTCCCCGTTGCGCTGTTCCAGCCAGTACAAACTGCCCTTGTCGTCCAGGCAGACGCGGTAGGCCACGTCGGGAAGGTCGTGCTTGAAGGCGTCGGCAATGCGGCGCGCCAGCGTCGGGCTGTCGATCACGAAACCCAGTTCCGTGTTCAACGTTGCCGAGCGGGGGTCGAAGTTGAACGACCCGACGAAGATGCGCTGGCCGTCCACCGCAAACGTCTTGGCGTGCAGGCTGGAACCCGAGCTGCCGAAGGGGCCCATGCTCTTGTTGCGTTCGACTCCGTCCGACATGCGCTTCATCTCGAACAATTCCACGCCGCTGGCCAGCAGGTCTTTGCGGCGCTTGGCGTAGCCGGAATGCACCACGGCGACATCGGTCGCTTCCAGGGCATTGGTCAGCACCCGCACCTTGACGCCGCTTTTGGCCAGCTTGGCGAAGGCCTCCGTGCCGGCCGCCGTGGGCACGAAATACGGCGACACCAGTTCCAGGTTGGTCGTCGGCGCGCCGATGATTTCATGCAGCTGGTGCGGCAGCATCGCTTCGGGCGGCGCGGTGCCCAGCGTCTTGCGCGGGTCGTCGCTGACCATGCGGGTGTCGGCCCATTCCAGGCTCAGGTCGCCTTGCAGCAGTTGCCGAATAAAGGGCAGTTGCCGCATTGCGTCGGCGTAGGCCGCGGCCTCGGCAGACCCTTCCACCTTGCCGGCCCGTTCCTCCAGCGCTTGCAGCGCGCTCGGGTCGGCCGTTTTCAGCAGCTGGTCCACGGGGTAGGCGGACTCGCTGGCCCAGTATCGGTCGAAATCCGTCGAGACGTCGTTGACCGCGGCGCCGATCGCCAGCACGTCCAGATCCGTGAATAGCACGCCATTGGCCGCGCCGAAGTACTCGTCGCCGATGTTGCGCCCGCCAATGATGGTGGCCTGGTTGTCCGCCGTGAAGGACTTATTGTGCATGCGCCGGTTCAAGCGTTTGAACTCTGTCACATATCCCAGCGGCTTCGGCCAGCGCAGCACAAAGGGGTTGTACAGGCGGACTTCGATGTTGGGGTGTCCGTCCATTGCGGCCAGCACGGTGTCAAGGCCTGCCGTGCCGTTGTCGTCCAGCAGCAGGCGCACGCGCACACCGCGATCGGCCGCCGCATGCAGGGCTTCCAGCAGCATCGTGCCCGTCATGTCGTCGTGCCAGATGTAGTACTGCACGTCCAGGCTGCGTTCGGCGGCGCGCGCCAGCATCATGCGGGCGGCGAACGCGTCATACGGATTGGAGAGCGGGTAGATGCCCGACTTGCCGGGGTGGGCCGCCGCCAGGGGAGCGATGCCGCGTCCCAGAGGGGTGGCGCCTGATTGTTCGGGCGTCAGCGTCCGGGATTCGCTGCGCTTGTCCAGCGGAGGCAGGCTGCACCCGCTTAAAAACGAAAGGCAGAGGGCGGTCATAAGTAGGGGTTTGGCCAAAAGCATGCCCGTATTGTGCCGAAAAAAGCGCGGGCCACTTGATCTTGTGGAATTTCCATATTTGGAATAAATTCCCGAATATGGAAAATACATCAATCGATGCCGATCTGGACCGACGCATCGCCCAGCGCTTGAAGGCGCTGCGGCAAGAGCGCGGCTGGTCCCTGGATGAATTGGCCGGCCTGGCCGGCGTCAGCCGCGCCACGCTGTCGCGGCTGGAAAACGCCGACGTCAGCCCCACCGCCAGCGTGCTGGGCAAGCTGTGCGCGGCCCATGGCCTTACGATGTCGCGGCTGATGATGATGGTGGAGGACGATTTCGTGCCGCTGGTCCCCGAACGCGAACAGGCCGTCTGGGTCGACGACAGCGCGGGCTTCCGGCGGCGTTCGGTGTCGCCGCCCGCGCAGCAGCTGGCAGGCGAAGTCCTGGCCTGTGAACTGATGGCCGGCGCGCGCATCGCCTACGACCATTCGCCGCGGCCGGGCCTAGAGCACCACTTGCTGATGCTTGAGGGCGAGCTGCACATCACTGTCGACGGCCAGACCCATGCCTTGGCGCCGGGCGATTGCCTGCGCTACCAACTGTTCGGCGCCAGCCTTTTCATCACACCGCCGCATCGCGGCGCCCGCTACCTGCTCTTCATCGTCTGAGCCGCCATGTCCCACGACCACGCTACCCTTGAATTGACCCTGCTGACGGCGGACGACGCCGCGGCCAATCTGCCCGCGCTGGGCGAACTGCTGCATGCCTGCGTGCAGGGCGGGGCCAGCGTCAGCTTCGTCCTGCCGTATTCGTCCGACGACGCGCAAGCCTTCTGGCGCACCAAGATCCTGCCGGCGCTGGCCGGCGGCAAACTCGCGTTGTGGGTGGCGCGGCAAGACGGCCGCATCGCCGGATCAGTGCAATTGGACAGCGACACGCCGCCCAACCAGCCGCATCGCGCCGAGGTGCGCAAGCTGCTGGTGCACCCCGATTTCCGCCGCCGCGGCATCGCCCGGCGCCTGATGCGCGAGGCGGAAGCCCACGCGGCCCGCATCGGCCGCAGCCTGATCACGCTGGACACGCGCAGCGGCGACAGCGCCGAGCCGCTATACGCCTCGTTGGGTTATGTAGCGGTCGGACGGATCCCGGATTTCAGCCGCGATCCGCATGACGCGGGCAAGCTGGATGCCACGACGATCATGTACAAACGGATCGGTACGCTGACGCCAGCGCAGTAATGCGGCAGCAAAAAGGCCACCCCCGGGGTGGCCATCGCGCTTAGTCAGAACCCGTTCAAGCCAGCGGCTTGATCCCCACGCTGTACGGAGGCGCGTTGCCGCGTGCGGCGGCCTTGATCTTCAGCATCGAGCCGCCGGGTGTGAATTCGAAGTCTTGAAGCGGCACTTCGAACCATTGGTGGAAGCTGGTGCGGGAAAACTCCGGCACCCAGACTTTGGCGCGGCGGGCATCGCAGTGGAACTCGACCAGCGTGCGGTCGATGCCCAGGGGGCGGGTATTGCCGATGCGGTAGCTGACGCGCAGTTCGGCGCTTTCGGTCGAGCCGGGGCGCCAGGTCAGGCCGATGGATTCCATGAATTGTTCAATCGCCTGAATGCCGCGATACATAGCTGACTCCGAATGCTGTCGGGCGCTGCGCGCCCACGAAAATCCGCCGCGTGCTGCGGCGGGAAACAGAAGGATTATCCGCCATTCCGGGGCGGGCTGCCCAGCCGCCGGCCCCGTCGGGGCCGGGCAGGGGCGACTGCGCGGACGACTGGCGGGCTCAGGCGTCCGTTTTGGCGCAGAACGCCAGGATGGCGTCGGCGACGGCTTGCGGCGCTTCGCGCTGCGGGAAATGGCCCACGCCATCCAGCACGCGGCGCGTGTAGCCGCCCTGGAAGAATGCCTCCTTGCCTTCCGAGGATGCGGGCTGGTTGCAGGTGTCGGCGCCGCCATGCAGCACCAGCGTCGGGACGGTCAACACCGGCGCGGGGGTCAGCAGCGCCGTGTCGGCCAAGTAGGCGGGGTCGCCTTCCGCGTAGCCCCAGCGATGGCGGTAGGAATGCAGCACCACGTCGGCCCAGTCGGGGTTGTCGAACGCTTGCGCCGCTTCGTCGAAGTCCTCGGGCGCGTGCCAGGCGCCAGGCGACCACGTGTCCCACATGAAGCGGGTGAATTCGCGGCGGTTGCCGCGTACCGCCTCGGCGCCGCGTGGCGTTGCCATGAACCAGTGATACCAGTAGTTGCGGGCCTGGGCCAGCGACAGCGTCTGGCTCGGATCATTGGTGCCGTAGCCAACCGACAGCAGCACCAGTTGCGCCGCGACGTCGGGCCGCAGACCGCAGGCGTTGGCCGCGGCGCGCGCGCCCCAGTCGTGGCCCACCAGCAGCGGTTGCCGTAAGTCCAGCGCGTCGATGACGTCCAGCAGGTCGCGCCCCAGGGCCGCAAGTTCGCCGCTGCGCGGCGTGGCGGCGTCCCGGAAACGGGTCGGGCCGAAGCCGCGCAGCGCGGGGCACAGCACGCGGTAGTTTTCCGCCGCAAGGCGTGCGGCCACGGTGTTCCAGCTTTCAGGGCTGTCGGGCCAGCCGTGCAACAGCACGGCGGTGCGGGATCCGGACGGATTCCATTCCAGGTAGGCGACATCCAGCAACGGGGTCTGGACGTTGGCGTAGGCGGGCATGGCGGTTCCTTCTTTCAGTGACGGAGCTGTCACGATAGTGGTCCGGTTTGTCATGATTCTTGATGAATAGGCGTCTATTATCAATAAATCATGAATATAAGGACGGCAGGCATGGATACCTTGAACGACTCCGCCGGCGCGGTGCTGGACCTGACGCTCTTGCGCACGTTTCTGGAGGTCGTGGACAGCGGCGGCTTTGCATTGGCCGCCGATGCCCTGTCCTTGACGCCGTCGGCCGTCAGCGGGCACATCAAGCGCCTGGAAGTGGTGGCGGGCGCCACGTTGCTGGACCGTACCACGCGCAGTTTTGAAGTGACGCCCGCGGGCGAGACGCTGTATGCCTACGCGCGCAATATCGTCGATCTGGAACGCGAGGCGCGCGCCCGGCTGAGCGGCACACGCCTGAAGGGACGCTTGCGCATCGGCTCGTCCGAGGATTTCGCGGGCGCGTGGCTGGCCGAGGTGCTGCACGCTTTTCACCGCGGACATCCAGAAGCCTCGATCGAATTGAAAGTCGGCGTCACCGCCGACCTGCTGCGCCAGCAGGCGCGGGGCAAGCTCGACGTAGTGTTCGGCAAGCAATGTTCGCGCGTGCAGGACGAAGGCGAACTGTTGTGGGAAGAAGATCTGGTATGGGCCTGGGGCGAAGATAAACCCTGGAATCCGGGGCGGCAGGTGCCGCTGGCCGTGTTCCCGGAGCCTTGCGTGTACCGCGAGGCGGCCATCGCGGCACTGGGACAGACCCGGCAAGGATGGGCGCCTGCTTTCGAAAGCGGCAGCATGGCCGGTTGCCTGGCCGCCGCGCTGGCGGGTTTCGCGGTGGCCCCCGTGGCGCGAAGCCAGCTGCGCGAGGGCTTGCGCGCGCTGTCGGCGGATGACGGCATGCCCGATCTTCCCATGACGCGGTTCTACGCCTATCTGCGCTCTGCCGAGCCCGCGGTGCGGGCCTTGGTGACGGCGGTCAGGCAGACGGGCCAGCGACGGCGGTTCGGGCGCTGATCCGCTAAAGGCATCGCCGGCGTTTATCGCGGCCATTGAGTAAAGCAAATGGACGGGGCGCGCCATGGCCCGCACCATGACGCTCATGTCCTTACCGAGGCCAGCGCACAGTCCGCCGGCCGGAACGCTTCACTCAAGGAATCATCATGGCGAATTTCATACTGGCATTGGTCAACGCTGAACTCTCGTTGTTCGGCGTGCAGGCGGCGGAAGAGCCGGTGACGGCGCCTGCCGCCGTCACGCAAGACACCGCGCCCGCGTTCGACCGCGAGCATTACCGTAGCGCGCTGGGCTGAGCGCGCGCGCCGCAACGCGGCGCCACAGCCATCAGCGGAGAAATAGGCAGGTTTCACGCAAGAACGAGCCTGTACGTCAGTCCGCGCGATTCTTAATATCCTTAACCAGGCTCAGGGCCGAAGCGTCAGGCATGAGTGCTTCGCCCGGCCTGGCCGCCACGGCATCTTGCCGGCGGCTGCAAGCATGCAGGCTAGCAAGGGATGGGAATCGCATGAATACCGAAAAAATCTGGTTGGTGACAGGCGCGTCGTCGGGCTTGGGCCTGGTACTGGTGAAGATGCTGCTGGAACGTGGGGTCAAGGTGGCGGCGACGGCCCGGGATGGCGATGCACTGCTGGAGGCCGTGGGGGCCAAGCTGGAAGGGCAGTTCCTGCCCTTGTCGGTGGACCTGGCCGACGAACGCAACGTGCGCCGCGCGGTGGCCGCCACCATCGCCGCGTTCGGTGCGGTGGACGTGGTGGTGAACCATGCCGGCGATGCCCTGCAAGGCGCGCTGGACAGCCTGTCCGACGACGCATTGCGCGGCACCTTCGACATTAATGTCTTTGGCATGTTGAATGTCATCCGCGCCGTGCTGCCGCGCATGCGCGCGCAACGTAGCGGGCATGTGTTCAACATCTCGTCGATCCTGGGCTTTGACGGCGGCCACGCGGAATGGGGCGCCTACAGCGCGGCCAAGTTCGCGGTCAGCGGGTTGACCGAAGCGTTGGCTGCCGAGGCATCGGCCTGGGGCGTGCGGGTGTCGCTGGTTTATCCGGGCGTTATGCGTCCGGCGTCGACGCCAGGTCGCGGCGAGGCGCCCGCCATGTCGGCGCGCGAGCCGTTGTGGCATGCCTCGGGCGGCGATCCGGCGAAGGCCGCGCAAGCGTTGATCAGCGCGGCGCAGGCGCAGTACGCGCCATTGCATCTATTCCTGGGCCGCGACGCGTTCGACCAGGCGCGTGGCAAGATCCAATCGGTGCAGCAGGAATTGGCGCGCTGGCGCGAGATGTCGGTGTCGATCGGCTTTATCGACGAACGGCGGCTGGCGGCTTGACTTTCCCGGGGGCGGGCGGGGCGCCTAGGCCGTCCAGCCTTGCACGACCTGGTACGCGCCCAGCAGCGCCAGGCTGATCATGAAGCACAGTTTGAATGTGCGCGCGGACAGCCGGTGGCGCAGCCATTGGCCCAGCGCCATGCCGATTAGCGCGGGCAGCAGCATCAGCACCGAAGCGCCGGCTGCGCTGGAACTGTAGCCGCCGTTCAGCCATAGCCCCGCCGCCAGTGCCACCGTCGACACCGTAAAGGAAATTCCCATGGCCTGGATCAGGCCGTCCCGGCCCAGGTTCAGCGCCTGTAGGTAAGGCACGGCAGGGATCACGAACACGCCCGTGGCTGCGGTGATGACGCCCGTGATTGCCCCGAACGCCGCGCCCAGTGCCTGTTCGTACCGGCGCGGCACGCCAAGCGGCGAGCCGAACAGGCCCCAGCCCGCGTAGGCGATCAGCGCCAATCCCAGGCACACGCTGGCCCAATGGCCGCTGGGCGCGCCCAGCCATAGCGCGCCGGCGACCGTGCCAACGCAGACGCCCGCCTGCATGGCGCCGATGCGGCGCAAGGTCGGCAAGAGCGTCGGCCAGGGTCGCGCCTGCCACAGGTTGGTAATCAGCGACGGCACGATCAGCAGCGCGGCGGCTTGTGCGGGTGCCATGACCAGGGCCAGCATCGCCATGGAAATGGTGGGCAGGCCCAACCCCACCACGCCCTTCACGACGCCGGCCAGGATGAACACCGCGACCGTCAATGCCAGCAACGTCGGCGGGCCGCCGGGAAGCAGATCCATCGGATTCATGAGCGTTCGCATTGGAAGGGTTGCGACGGCCTGGGCCGGCCGAACAACGCATAGGCCACGTCCCCCGCCTGCGCGCCGTCCTGGCGGGCGGCGCGCAGCAGCCATTGCCGCGCTTCACACACGTCCACAGGCATGGCCGTGCCGTAAAGCGCCGGGCCGCCAATCAGCGCCATGCCCAGCAGGCGTTGCGCCGGCGCATGGTCTTCGCGCGCCGCGGCGCGCAGCCAGGCCATCATGCCGGGCACGTCCCCTTCGGTCTGGGCTTCCAGCGCCAGCGCATACTTCTGTGCCGGCGTGGTGTATGCGGTAAGGCCCGGTTGGGCTATGGCGTCGCCTGAGGTGTGCAAGGCCAGCGCCAGCAGCGCGACGCCCGGCCATCGCAATGGGCGGCCGCATCGGTTGAGGGTCATCATGGTCACCTTATGGGTTCGGATCGACGGTTTGGTGGAACTCGCCCTTATTCTGCGCCGCCATGGCCTTGAACCCGTATCGGGAAATGGCATAGCTTGCCTATGGTCCAGCCTGAGGCCTCGCGTGCTACGCTGGCCGTATGCGATTCGACCTGACCGATCTGCGGCTCTTCCTGAACGTGCAGGAAGCCGGCTCCATCACCGCAGGCGCCAAACGTTCCCACATGACGCTGGCCTCTGCCAGCGAACGCATCCGCGGCATGGAGGACGCCCTGGGCGTGCCCTTGCTGCTGCGCGAGCACCGGGGCGTGGAGCCCACGCCGGCCGGCCGCACCCTGGCCCACCATGCGCGGGTGGTGCTGGCCCAGATGGACCGCATGCGCGGTGAACTGGACCATTATGGCCACGGGCTGAAAGGCCATGTGCGCGTGCTGTGCAACACCACGGCGCTAAGCGAATACCTGCCGCCCGTGCTGGGCGCTTTCCTGAAGGATCACCCGCGTGTGTCGGTGGACCTGGAAGAACGGCTTAGCCACGAGATCGCCGATGCGCTGCGTGCGGGCACGTGCGACATCGGCGTACTGGCCGATTCGGCCGATCTGAACGGTTTGCATACGCTGACGTTCCGCCATGATCCCTTGACGCTGGTCGTGCCGCGCGGGCATGCGTTGGCGGGCCGTCCGGCGGTCACGCTGGCCGAGGTGGCGGACGAGGAGTTCGTGGGCCTGGTTGAGGGCAGCGCGTTGCAGGAGCACATCGCGCATCATGCGCGGCGCGGTGGAAAAGTGCTGTCGTACCGCGTGCGCCTGCGTAGCTTTGACGCGGTATGCCGGATGGTGGGCCAAGGCGTGGGGATCGGTATCGTGCCGCGCGTGGCCGCCATGCGCTACGGCCGCGCCGCGGGCTTGCTGCGCGTGCCGCTGGCCGACGACTGGGCCGCGCGCGATCTGGTGCTGTGCGTGCGCGACGCGCTTCCGGCCTACGCCGCCGAGCTGGTCGCCTACGCGCTGCGCGATGCGCCCGCCGCTACGGGCGCGCCACGGGATGGGGATTGCGCAGGCGGCCCCGGCCGAACCACGAGCCGGAAGCGACGGCCGCCAGGATGATCAAGCCGTACAGGCACATCGCCACTGCGGCGACCAGGAAGAACACCGTCAGTGATCCAGTCAGGTGCAGCGCCACGCCGCCCGCGCCCACGGCGGTCAACAGGCGCAGGGAGCCTGCGATCAACGGCCACTTCAGCCGGCCTGCGCCTTGCGAAGCGAAGTACATCGAGAATCCCAGCGCGAAGAACCCGTAGACCGGGCCGACCGTGCGCAGATACGCCGAGCCGGCTTGCAGCATGTGGTCTTCGGCGCCGAACAGCCGTAACCACGCTTCAGGGAAGCACGCGGCCGCCAGCCCGATGGCTTCGGCCAGTACGAAGGCCATCGCGCCGCCCGTCAGCGCGATTCGCATCGCGCGTTCGGGCTGGCCCGCGCCGATGTTGGACGCCACCATGGCGACCATGGGCGCGCCCAATCCGAAGGCAATGGGAATCAGCAGATACTCCAGCCGCACGGCGATGCCGTAGCCCGCCACGGCCGCCGTGCCGGCATAGGCGCCGACCAGGGCTGCCGTCAGCGCCACCAGCGCGTTGGTCAGCAGGGGGTTCAATGTGGCCAGCGCGCCCACGCTGAGGATGCTGCGCATCAGGCTGGGGTGCAGCCGGCTGAGGACAAGCCGAGCGGGGTTGCGGCCGCTGGCGCAGTAGGCGCCCAGGATCAGCGCGCCCACGCCGTAGTAGATGACGAGGGCCCAGCCGCCGCCCGCCACGCCCAGCGCGGGGAAGGGGCCCCAGCCGAAAATCAGGCACGGCGACAGGGGAATCAGCAATAACGCGCCGCCGCAGATCACCGCGCCGGGCACCAGCATGTTGCCCGTGCCCCGAATGACACTGGCGAACGCGTTCATCAGCCACATCAGAACGATGCCGCCGAAGATGACGTTGGAGTAGGCCAGGGCAGCGTCCAGCGCTTCGCCTTCGGCCCCCAGCGCGCGATACAGCTGCGGCCCGAACGCCAGCAGCAGCACACAGAACACCAGCCCCAGCAACGCGTTCAGCACCACCGCGTGAAGCACCAACTGGTCGGCCTCTTGTTGGCGGCCGCCGCCCAGCGCGCGGGCCACGGCGGCGGAAATGCCGCCGCCCATCGCGCCCTGCGACATGTTCCCCATCAGAAACAGCACCGGCACCACCAGCGCCACGCCCGCCAATACGGACGTGCCCAGCCGGGCCAGGAACCAGGTCTCGATCAGGCCCGTGGCGGACTGCGCGGACATCATCAGGATATTGGGCCACGCCAGACGTGCCAGCGTGGGAGCGATGGGCGCTTCAAGCATGGCTTGCAAGCGCGCATTGGCGGGGCGTGGCGGGGGCGTCGCTGACATGGGGAAGGCCGAAAGGGGGTGCGGTAAAATTTACGTGCATATGCCAATACCTGTCAAGAATGAACTGGACGCGAGTCCGGCCCGGCAGTAGCGTAATGGCTTTGTCCTTTCCCGTTGCCGTCCCCGCCGCCATGTCCGCCGCCGATCCTTCCGTTCCCGCCATTGTTCCAGACCCTCTGGTTTGCAACGGCGCCGCCTTGCGTAAAGCGACCCGTCGCGTGTCGCAGCTGTATGACACGGTGTTGGCGCCTTGCGGCCTGAAAGTGTCGCAACACTCCATCCTGATCCACATCGCGCGCGCCGGCACGCCGTCGATGACGGACCTGGCGCGCGCCATGGTGTTGGACCGTTCCGCGCTGGCGCATAACTTGAAGCCGCTGGAACGGGACGGCTATGTGCGGACCGCGCGCGACGAACGCGACGGCCGCAGCCGCCGCGTGGCGTTGACGGATGCCGGCCGCGCCAAGCTGGCGGAATCCAAGCGTTTGTGGAAAGACGCGCAGAACCGGTTCGAAGCCGCCTATGGCGCAGAGCGCGCGGCGGCCTTGCGCCATGCGCTGGCCGACATCTTTTCCGACGATTTCGCGCTGGCGTTCAGCCGGGGTTAGCCGCCCGCCGGGCTGCCCGCGGACCGCCTGCGGCCCGGCCAAGCCAACAGCGCCACCGCGCCAAGCACGCAGGCCATCCCGGCGATCTGGGCGGCCGCCAAGGGTTCCCCCAGCACGCCCGCCGCCAGCGCGACTGCTGATGCCGGCGCCAGCGCAGTGAAGAGTGCCGCTTCGGAACCTTGTACGCGCGCGGCGCCGGCGTACCACAGCAAGAAGCCGCCCACCGTGGGCACCACGGCGTAGTACGCCACGGCCATGACCGCGTCGCCGGACACGTCTAGCTGCCAGGGCGATTCCGTCACGCTCGCCAGTGCCGAAAACGCCAGCCCGAAACCCGTCATGACGGTGGAGAGCGCAAGCGGGGGAACCGGTATGCGCAGCCGTTTGTTCAGCAGGATGAACAGGCCTTCGCACAGCACCGCGCCCAGGATCAGCGCGTTGCCGATCCATGATGGGGCGCCGCCCGGGGACGCGGCATGACGCGTCATCAGCCAGACGCCGAAGCCGGCGGCGGCGATCGCTGCCAGCATGGTTTTGCCCGGGCGTTCACCCAGCAGCACGATGGCGATCGCGGCGGTGACAAGCGGCAGTGTTCCCAGAATGACGCCGCCGTCCACGGCCGACGTGCGCTGCAGCCCGGCGATCAGCAGCGTGGTGTAGCCGACGCTACCGGCGATGGCCTGCGCCGCCAGCAATAGCCAGTCGCGCCGGCCCAGGCGTGGCATCCGGGCGCCGGTGGCGGCCATCAGCACGGCAAAGCAGGGCAGCGCGATGGCAAACCGCAGCGCCGTCGCGGTGAAGGGCGGCAGCCCCGTCCCGATGATCTTGCTGGCCACGACCGTGCTGCCGACCAGCACCATCGCTGCCGCCAGGCAGCAGTACCCTTGCATCCTTCCATTCATGTCCGTCTACGCCGCAAAGTCAGAAAGCCGCAGCGTAGGACGCCGGCAAGGCGCCGGTCTTGAATGAAATTGCAGGGAGGAAGACGCGGCGCAAGCGATCAGCGCGCGGCCTGCGCATAGCGCCGTGGAGAGACGCCGTAAGTGCGCACGAATAGGCGGGTCATGTGGCTTTGGTCGGCAAAGCCGCCCGCCGCCGCGGCGTCCGCAAGTGCCGTGCCTTCGCGGATCAGGCGGCGCGCCAGCAGCAGCCGGCGCTGCATCTGGTAGGCATGGGGCGTCAGGCCGGTGGCGCCAGCAAAGGCGCGCAGCACCTGGTAGCGGCTCAGGCCACTGGCGGCGGCCAGATCGGCCAGCGATATCGTGGCAGCGGGGTCGTCGTCGATCAGGGCGCGGGCGTGGCGTATCGCGTCGGGCACGCCGCGGCTGGCTTCCGGCGCCGCGTAAGGGCTGTGCGCCGCTGCCACGATACGCAACAGCAGGGCGTCGCATGCCAGCCCGGCTTCCGCGCCATCCGTCACGTGCGCGTAAAGCGCCAGCACATCGCGCGCCAGCGCCGGGTGGTCGCGGGCAGGGTGTTCGAATTCGTAGCGGCGTCCGTCAGCGAGCAGCTCCGCTGCGCTTTGCGCAACCACGGCCGGGTCCAGATACAGCATCTGCCAGGCGCGCGTGCCGTCGCCGACGGGCGCGCCGTCGTGGACCTCGCCGGGATTGACCGTGATGACGTGGCCGGGACCGGCCTGCACCCGGCCGCGCCCGCTATGCGACACCTGGGCGCCTGCGCGGATCACGCCAATGCCGAATTGATCGTGCGTGTGGCGCGAAAAGGCGTGGCCGGTGCAGGCAGCCACGGCCTGCACGCCGGCAAGCGCGCTGCGCCGCATGATGAACTGGCCGGGTTGCATGTGCGCAGAGCTGGCGAAGGGGCTTAGCCCTTGTATTCCTTCATGACCTGCTGCAGGAATTCGGCGCGGCTGATCTTGCCGTCCTTGTTGGCGTCCATGGCCGCGAATTGTTCAGCGGACAGGTTATTCGGCAATTCGCTCTTGCTGAGATGGCCGTCTTTGTTGGCGTCCAGCTTGGCGAAAGATTCTTCCATGAAGGCCTGGTATTCGCTTCGGCTGACCGCGCCGTTCTTGTCGGTGTCCAGGCGCTGCATTTGTGCCGGCGACAGCTGGACGCTGCCGTCGGAAGAGGGGGCGGCCCAGCCAGGCGCCGCGATAGCCAGCGCGGCGGCTGCCGCGCTCAAGGTAACGAACTTCTTCATGGTTTTCCTTCCCTTGCCGGCCGAAGCCGTGATGCTTGCAGCGTAGCCGAAATCACTTCAACGCGCTGCAACGGGATGCCGATTCTATTGCAGTCCGTTCCAGCGCGCCACGGACGGTTCCGCCGCTGCCCACTTCCACTGGCCGTCAGGCTGCCGGCAAATCATGCTGATATAGGCCGGCGCGGGCGCGTCGTCCTGTTCCACCGTGAACAGCACTTCGCGGCAGCGCGCCAGGGGGGTATCAATGTTGCGCACCACCTGGATGCCGCCGCGTTCATTGCCGACGGGCAGTGCATGGCGGATCTGCCATTGGCGCACCTGGCCGATAGGCAGTTCGCCCGCCGCGTTGGCCATCACGTTCTGCTGATCGTTCTTCCACTCGCGCAGCACGTATTTCACGGTGGCGTCGACGGCGGCCTGTACGCTGACGCCGATGGCGTAGCCGGCAACGGGGTTTGCGGTGGCCGCCCCGCTGACGGTGCCCACCACGGCGCCAGCCGCGCCGCCGATGGAGCTGCTTTGGCAGCCGCTCAGTCCGACGGCGGCCGCCAGCGTCGCCAGCAGGCATGCGCGGCGCATCACTGCAACGATCCCCAGCGCGCCGTGGCCGGTTCGGCGTTCGCCCAGCGCCACTGCGCGCCGTCGCGGCAGACCGTCGTGACGAAGAACTCGCGCGACGGTTCGTCGGCTGCCTTGTCGGCGGGCGTGTCGATCGAGAAGACCACTTCCTTGCATTCCAGGCCCACGCCGCCAAACGCCCGGCTGACCGCGACCTGGCCGCGCGCATCGCTTTCGATGGGAAGCTGGTGCTTCACGCTCCAGGGCGCGACGGCGCCCACGCCCAGTGGCCCGGCGGCGGCGGCAATGGCGTCTTGTTCTTCGCCTCGGGTCTTGCGCTGGGCGTAGGCCAGCGCGGCTTTGGCGCCCGCCTGCACACCCAAGCCGATGCCGGTGGCGACGGTCGCGTTGTCGGTGACTTGGTTGGCGATGGCGGTGCCGGCGATACCCGCCGCGGCGCCGGTGCCTTCGCTTAGCAGCGAGCTGCAGCCGGACAGCGTGGTCAGCACGGCAAGGGCGATCAAGGCAAGCGCGCGGCGGTTCGGGGGATGTGGCGAATGAGTGAACAAGCGGCTTGCCCTCCTGCGTGATACGTGGCGCCGCAAGTATAGGAGGGCAGGCGCCGGCGCGGGCGCGGCCTTTACATTTCTTGGCATTCCGTCCACGCGATGGGAGGGGCCAAGGCAGGCCTGAGAACAAGCATGGGGCGGCGACGGGTAGGCCAACGAGCGGGCCAACGAGCGGGCCCAGGTGCTACGCGCCCAGCCGTGCCCCCTTGGTATAGACCTCGCGCAAGGCCGATGCGAACAACGCGTCCACATTGCGCCGCAGGCCATCCGCCCGTGTGAACAGCGAGATCGGGGGCAGGGTCCAGTCGAAGGAATAGGGCACGATGGCGGCGCCCGCGATGCGCACCAGCTCATCGGCGATGTCGGCGGGCAGGATGGACACGGCGCGGTCGCTGGCCACGATCATTTCTCCGATCAGTTTGGACGAATCGCTTTGCACCGACGGCGGCGGCGGCGGCAGGCCGGCGCGCAGGAAGATGTCGGCCACCTGTTCCCGGATGGGGCTGCCCGGCGTGCCGAGGATCCAGTCCAGGTCGGCCAGCCGGTTCCATTCCAGCCGCGACCGGCCCAGTCGCGCGGCCAGGCGCCGGCTGGCGATCAGCCGGGGCTGCTGGTGATACAGCACTTCAAAATCGATATTGCTCAGGTCCACCGACGGCGTCGCCCAACCCACCACGATGTCCAGGGTGTGGTCACGCAGCTGGCGCAGCAGCGCCGGCCCCTGGCCTTCGTGAATGGTGGCGGTAATGCGGCGGCCTTGCGGCAATGTGCGGCTGATGGCGGCCGACAGCATCTGGCCCGACACGAAGGGGATGACGCCGATGTGCAGGTGCGCGGCATGGCCGGCTGCCACGGCCTCCATTTCCTGCACCAGATGGCCCAGGTCATGGACCAGGCCCCGGGCGCGCGCCAGCACCACGGCGCCCAGCGCGGTAGGCGTCATGCCCCGCACCGATCGGTC
The DNA here is from genome assembly GCF_049060505.1 of Achromobacter marplatensis. Taxonomy (GTDB): domain Bacteria; phylum Pseudomonadota; class Gammaproteobacteria; order Burkholderiales; family Burkholderiaceae_B; genus Achromobacter; species Achromobacter marplatensis_A. The sequence goes on along the minus strand of NZ_JBMGRB010000006.1, from coordinate 494 downwards.
AAAGAGCGGCACGTCGAACATGCTTTCCAGTTCGGCCAGGGCGTTGGTCACCGCCGGCTGGCTGGTCGCCATGTGCTCGGCCACCCGGGTCAGCGACCCGTGCTGCTCGATTTGCAGCAGCAGCATCAGGTGGCGCATCTTCAGGCGCGAGGTCAGTTTCCGGATGACGGCATCCGGATCAAAGGCTGTCATAGACGAGCCATAAGGAATGGGTAATGGGACAATATTAAATCCGAATGATCGTCTTATGTCTTGGGGCCTAGAATTTTTGCATATTCAAGACAGCGAGGCTACCGCCCCATGAACAACCCTTCCGACCGCCAGGCAGCACTGGACTATCACGAGTTTCCCACCCCGGGAAAGATCTCTGTGGTGGCCTCCAAGCCGCTCGTCAACCAGCGCGACCTGGCCCTGGCATACTCGCCCGGCGTGGCGGCGGCCTGTGAGGAGATCGTGGCCGACCCGGCCAATGTCTTCCGATATACGGCGCGCGG
>NZ_JBMGRB010000005.1:0-511025 GCF_049060505.1 Achromobacter marplatensis | reverse complement strand
TTGTTCAGCACTACGCCCGACGGGCCCACGTTGAATTGGGTATAGCGGTTGTTGGAAACCCCGCCCGCCGACGGCGGCGCAATGTTGACGACCGGCACGCCATTGTTGATGCCCACTGATGGCTTCTGGCCGGACACGCTTTTGTCGACCGAGATCGGCAAGGTCTGCGCCAACACCGGCGTCCATACCTGCGTGAAAACGATGGACCAGACGATCAACGAACGAAGCTTGGACATCATGCGCACCTGCTGAGCAACAACGGATTTAGAACTCGAACATCAACGCCATCGCAAAGACGGTGGCTGCGGCTTCAAGCGATTCGGGCTTTTTTCAGCGGCCGGACAGATACGAGGCGGAAGGACCTCCGACACGCGCCACGTCCACGCCGGTGTAAAGCTGCTGCCCCGACAGGCCAGTCAGGCCTTCGAGAGTGGCGGTGCCCGCAGCTGATCTCGTAGCCCGTGACGTCGCGGCGCTGCCGGTCGATGGGCACGTCGTTCAGCGTGCTGTCGGTGCGCTTGCGCAGCAACATGACCGACAGATTGCCCTTGTACGCCGTGCCACGGTACGGTACGACCGACACGCCCGTCTGGATCTGCTTGGTGGTGCCGCCGTAGATGATGGGCTCTTCAAAGCCGGCCACGGTCTGGCGATAGGTGGACTTGCTGGCGCCGGCAAAGACTGTCCAATAGCCAAACGGGCCGGGCACGATGTCGATGGCCGCGTCCGCCTGGCTGCCCAGGCACCGGATGTTCTCAAGCGCCTGGTCCAGGTCACGCTGGTTCAGTTCGCCGCCCGGCCCCGTGGGCAAGGCGGTACGCCACCAGCCGATAGCGCCCTCGCCTTTGACGGCCGAGATGCGGCCGGGCAGATAGCGCAACGTCAGGGTGCCCGCCGCCAGCGATTGCTCGGGCACGACGACACGCGCGGTGACCTGGCCGTTGTCGATCAGCAGGTTGATCAGGTATTCCTGCAGGGCGCGCAAACCCTTGCCGCCCACGCATTGGCCGACAACGACCGCGGCGGCGCGGGCAAGCGATTGGGGCGGTTCCGCGTCATCCCAAACGACTTCCCACAACAGGAAGCAAGGCGTTTCGGCGAAAAGGACCAGGCCATGAGCCACCTCTGACGGAGCGGATAACAGCACGTCTGGTCGCTCAGCCGTGCGGGCCCGCTGCGCGTCGAGTTCCTGCTTTTGACGACGCTCAATTTCGGAGGCATGCCCCATTGCGGACGGAGCTTGACCCAATGCACCCGACGACATACCAACGCTCGCGAGAGCGAAGGACACAGACATAAAACTGGGTCGGACTCTGTTCATGCCAACATTACGTTCGCTCGCGCACTCACTGCTTTATCGAAATGCATTCTTCCGTCACCTCGTAGATCCGCAAACGCGAGACATCGGCGTACCTGCCGACAATTGACTGACATAGCCTTAAACCCCGTCCAGAAATGGACGCACCGAAACAAGATCCGGATTACTGGTGATCGTTTTGCCCAACCGAACGGGCAGTGTTTCGCCGTGATTTAAAGCGTGGCCGTTTTTTTTGGATATAGGAGAAGTACGAAATTTGCAAACAACGAAAACTGAACCAGTCTCGATCACGTCTGGAAGCGCAAGTTCGTCCATACCACAGACAGCAATCATGACCTGCCAATAGCAGCCAACATCCTGAATCGACAGTTCAGTCCCGAGGCGGTCAACCTGGCCTGGACCGCAGACATCACCTACATCCGTACCCGCAGTGGCTGGATGTATCTGGCAGCGATAATAGACTTGCGCTCACGCAAGATCGTAGGCGGGTCGATGGCGCCGAACATGCCGGCCGAGCTGGTCTACTCGGCGTTACAGATGGCCATCGCTCAACGCCTGCCCGCACCGGGTCTGATTGTGCTTTCTGATCGTGGCGCCACGTACGCCAGTGCTGCTCACCAGGCCGCCCTTGATCGCAATGGCCTGATCTTGAGCATGAGCCGCAAAGGTAACCGCTGGGATAACGCGGTGATGGAGCGCTTCTTCCTGAACCTGAAAATAGAACGGGTCTGGCAACGCGACTATGCCAACCACGCAGAAGCAATGGCGGATAGAGAATGTCTTCCAGGGTTCTCCCGTGCCCCGCTTCACCGCTTTCATATCGTAGCCGGCCGCGGCAAGCAGTCGAACGAACACCATTACGCTCATGTCTCCTCGCGCGACTGTCTCCATGCGAGCAACAGTCGTGCGAGCAAAGCCAGCGCAATTCGCAAGTTCTTCCTGCGACAAATCGCATTCCATGCGGACTGTTTTCAACATATCCGCGACATCACCCAATGTGGTCATTTGTAGACCCAGGGCATCATGAATTTGCTGCGTGATTAGTTATGTAGCCCAACGGCCACAAGGTCACCGTTTTAGGTTTGGGCCTTCCCCAGGTAGGTTCAACATACCGGGCCGGGTAGCCATGCTTATCCATGCGCTATCGCCTGAAAAGAGCCCCTGCCTCGGTCCTTGGACCTTGGACCTCAGCCCGGCGAGTCAGATTAAGCGGCTTTTTGGACATCGGTTTCAGCTTAAATGGTCTCGACAGGATGCTTTTAAATAGCAAAATTCGACCACCCCGGAGGGCTTCGCGTATTACTTGCCTGCGGGGCCCAGCGCCTCTGCCCAGTTCTTTTTCATGGCAGCGATGCGGTCCACGTAGGCGGATTTCAGGCAGGCGGCGTCGGGGCAACGGTCGCGCACGGTGGTGCGCCATTGCGTCTGCTCTTTCGCTACAGGATCGCGCCATTCACCGGTTTCACCGTCACGGCCAGCGGTTTCGGCCTGAATCTTTTCGTAAAGCTCCTTCACCTGATCGTCCAGCTTGGACAGCGAAGGTTCGGCGCAGATTAGATGTTCTACATGGGTTTTCGCGGCCTTGCAGTCGAAGCCGGCGGCATGGGCGGCTTCGATCTGCAGGAAAGGAGAGCTGGCGAGGACCGCGCAGATCACAGCATGCAGGATCGCGTGTTTGCCTTGAGCGCTTTGCCGGCACCGGCCTTCCATGATGCCGGTCGGTATTGCCGCGAGAACGGGGTTGCGCACGTCCTTCACTCCTGAATAGTCTGCGGCCACGGACCTGGTGGACCAAGCGATCGATTTTCCCGTTTGTCGAGAGGTCGTGCAACTTTTGGCTCTCGTATGCCTTGAACCAGTGGCCGGCGCTCACGCGCTACGTCGATGGCTGCCGGCTTAAAGCGACATCACCCCAAGCGTGACACACGAAATTGGACCTCCAGAGGCGAAATCCGGCTGGAGACCGCATCAGTGCTTGTATATCGTAAATCCTCGATCCCCAAGCTGGATGACGCAAATCCCCAGTTAGATGAATTTCGACAGCACTTTCGATGACGTTCGACAGCTGCGGCGCTTCCTGCGGCCCTCGAATATGTAACAGCCGCCCCGCCCCCCCTTGAACCTCAGAACATCATCCCTATAATTAGCACTCGACACCGGTGAGTGCTAACAGCCCTCCCGTGGCTCACTGATCATTCACTTTTTCAAGTAAACAGGAGTTACTCATGGCCTTGCGTCCCCTGGGCGATCGCGTGATCGTCAAACGCCTCGAAAACGAGCGCAAGACTGCCTCGGGCATCGTCATCCCCGACAGCGCTGCTGAAAAGCCTGATCAAGGCGAAGTCGTGGCCGTCGGCCCCGGCAAGAAGACCGAAGAAGGCAAGATTTTGCCCGTCGACCTGAAGGCTGGCGACAAGGTTCTGTTCGGCAAGTACGCCGGCCAGTCCGTGAAGGTTGATGGCGAAGAACTGCTCGTCATCCGCGAGGACGAAATCCTCGCCGTGGTTCTGTAATCCCGCCTCAAACGAATTTTCGAAGGAAGCTAAGAAATGGCTGCCAAGCAAGTATTGTTCGGTGACGACGCCCGTGTGCGCATCGTCCGCGGCGTGAATGTTCTCGCCAACGCTGTTAAGACCACCCTGGGCCCCAAGGGTCGCAACGTCGTGCTGGAGCGCTCGTTCGGCGCCCCGACCGTGACCAAGGACGGCGTGTCCGTCGCCAAGGAAATCGAACTGAAGGACAAGTTCGAGAACATCGGCGCACAACTGGTCAAGGACGTTGCTTCCAAGACCTCCGACAACGCCGGTGACGGCACCACGACCGCCACGGTGCTGGCTCAAGCCATCGTCATGGAAGGCCTGAAGTACGTTGCCGCCGGTTTCAACCCGATCGACCTGAAGCGCGGCATCGACAAGGCTGTCGCCGCTGCCGTGGCTGAACTGAAGAAGCAATCCAAGCCGGTCACGACCAGCAAGGAAATCGCTCAAGTCGGTTCGATCTCGGCCAACAGCGATGCCTCCATCGGCCAGATCATCGCTGACGCGATGGACAAGGTTGGCAAGGAAGGCGTCATCACCGTCGAAGACGGCAAGTCGCTGGAAAACGAGCTGGACGTCGTCGAAGGCATGCAATTCGACCGCGGCTACCTGTCGCCCTACTTCATCAACAGCCCGGAAAAGCAAGTTGCCGTGCTGGAAGATCCGTATGTCCTGATTTTCGACAAGAAGATCAGCAACATCCGTGACCTGCTGCCCGTGCTGGAGCAAGTTGCCAAGTCGAGCCGTCCGCTGCTGATCATCGCAGAAGACGTCGAAGGCGAAGCGCTGGCCACCCTGGTTGTGAACAACATCCGTGGCATCCTGAAGACCACCGCCGTCAAGGCTCCGGGCTTCGGCGACCGCCGCAAGGCCATGCTGGAAGACATCGCCATCCTGACGGGCGGCACGGTGATCTCCGAAGAAACCGGCATGTCGCTGGAAAAGGCCGGCCTGGCTGAACTGGGCCAAGCCAAGCGCATCGAAGTGGGCAAGGAAAACACGACGATCATCGACGGCGCTGGCGACAGCAAGTCGATCGAGGCTCGCGTCAAGCAAGTCCGTATCCAGATCGAAGAAGCCACGTCCGACTACGACCGTGAAAAGCTGCAAGAACGCGTGGCCAAGCTGGCCGGCGGCGTTGCCGTGATTCGCGTTGGCGCTGCCACCGAAGTCGAAATGAAGGAAAAGAAGGCTCGCGTCGAAGACGCCCTGCACGCTACCCGCGCCGCAGTGGAAGAAGGCGTTGTGGCTGGCGGCGGTGTTGCACTGCTGCGCGCCAAGCAAGCCATCGCTGACCTGAAGGGCGACACGCCTGACCAGAACGCCGGTATCAAGCTGATCCTGCGTGCTGTGGAAGAGCCGCTGCGCACCATCGTCACGAACGCCGGCGAAGAAGCCAGCGTCGTGGTCAGCAACGTGCTGAACGGCAAGGGCAACTACGGCTACAACGCCGCAACCGGCGAGTACACCGACCTGGTTGAGCAAGGCGTGCTGGATCCCACCAAGGTGACCCGCACCGCCCTGCAGAACGCTGCCTCCGTCGCCAGCCTGTTGCTGACGGCTGAAGCCGCCGTTGTGGAACTGGCCGAAGACAAGCCCGCTGCCCCGGCCATGCCGGGTGGCATGGGCGGCATGGGCGGCATGGACTTCTAAGTCCCGCTTCCCTTGCACGGCCTCCCCGGCTTCATGCCGGGGAATGCAGTATCTGAAAAACCCCCGGACCTTCGCCCCGGGGGTTTTTCTTTTGGCGCCGGCTTTTCTTCCAAGGCCTCGCAGCGCCTTGTGCGCCCAAAAACGTTTGCGCACAAACTGTGGGTTTCGCCTGGGCACATGCGTCCCTACAATAAAGGGTCCATAGACCGAGTCCAGACCCATGCGCCTTCCCCAGAGCCTGCGAGCCCTGCGTCCGTCCGAAATCGGCGGATTGCTGATGGATTCCGCCAACCAGTGGTCGAGCCATCGCGCCTCCAGCAAGGGCGCGGCGCTGGCGCTGTACATGGTGTTTTCATTAGCCCCGATGCTTATCCTGGTGATCGCGGTGGCCGGCGCTTTTTTCGGCGAAGACGCGGTGCGCTCCGAGCTGTTTTCTTCCCTGCGCGACCTGACGGGCGAACGCGGCGCCGAGGTCATCCAGACCGTGCTGGCCAGCGCTCATGAATCAGGCGGCGGCTGGATTGCCGCGCTGATTTCGATTTTTGTGCTGATCTTCAGCGCCACGACGGCGTTTGCCGAACTGAAGGCCAGCCTGGACGACCTGTGGGAAGTGCCGCCACACCAGAAGGGCGGCATCCACGGCATGGTGCGCAGCCGCATGTTGTCGTTCGGCTTGGTGTTGGTGCTGGCCCTGTTTTTACTGATTTCGCTGACCGTGAACGCCGCCCTGGGCGCCGCGCGCAAGTTCTACGGAGACTTGTGGATGGCATCCACCATCGCCACGGCGGCCGATTGGCTTTCCAGCCTGTTCTCGTTTTCGGTGGTGGTGGCGCTATTCGCGGTGATCTTCAAGCTGCTGCCCAGCGCGAAGATCTCGTGGAAGGACGTGATCCCCGGCGCCATCGTGACGGCCGCGTTGTTCCTGGTGGGCAAGTGGGGAATTGGCGTCTACTTGAGCCGCGGCGCGGCGGTATCCGCTTACGGCGCGGCCGGTTCGCTGATCGCGCTGCTGCTGTGGATCTACTATTCCGCGCAAATTTTCTTCTTCGGCGCGGTGTTCACGCGGCAATTCGCGCTGCGTTTTGGCAATGCGGAAAAGCCAGAGGTTAACGTGATGAATGCTGGCGCCGAGACACCACCGAAATGATGGATGCAGCGCGGAAAGCACTCGCCTTGGGCACCTAGGCAGAACGCGCAACACCCATCATGCCATCGCCGCGAACCTCGTTGCGGCGAGTTCAATCCTGCTGTTCCAACCCCGTCATCAATCGCAGGCACTTCAAAAATACCGGACGTAGTTCGGGCGGGATCGGCGCCAACACCTGGGCCTCTACGTCGGCGTCCTGCGGCAGGATGCGCGCCAGCAGCGCTACGCCCGCGTCGGTGATCTCCAGCGCATAGGCCCGGCCATCTTCCGCCGAGCGCGTGCGGCGCACATAGCCCTTTGCCGTCATGCGCGCCATCATTTCGGCGAAAGAATTGCGGTCCAACGCGATCAGTTCCGCGATGCGGTTCTGCGTGGCGCCCGGGTTCTGGTACACCGTGATCAGCAAGGCCTTCTGGCGCGGCGTCAGGTCTTCGTCTGGAAAAGCCTGGGCGAACAAGGCCTCGGCCCGGAAATGCGCCCGCCGCAGCAGGTGCGAGGCGACCTGGGTCAGGTCGAAGGCTTGCAAGTCGCGGGGCGGGGCCGCGGCGGGACGGGCGGGGGCGGTCATCGGGCTTCCATGGGTTGTGCCCGACGATTGTAGGCGTTGGCTTCCGCGAAAATGCGCATTGACTTGGCTGTTGGCGCTGCCTATGATCCGGGAATATAGTACGTATACGTATTTATTTTCCGCCATTCAAACACCATCCGAGGGGCTAGATCGTGACGATCCGCCAACTGCGCAATTACATCGACGGCCGCTTTGAAGACGGCGTGTCCACCTTTGACAAGCACAGCCCGGTAAACGGGCAACGCATCGCGCAGGTTCATGAAGCCAGCCGGGATCAGGTGAACCGCGCGATCGCCGCGGCGCACCGGGCGCTGCCGGCGTGGGCCGGCCTGTCGGTCCAGGCGCGCACGGACCATCTGCTGGCACTGGCCGACGGCATCACGCGCCGGTTCGATGACTTCCTGCAAGCCGAGATCGGCGACACCGGCAAGCCGGTCGGCTGGGCCGGGAAGATCGACATTCCGCGCGGCGCCGCGAACTTTCGCGCGTTCGCGGAGCTGGCGCGCACGCTGGACATGGAAAGCTACATGACGGACACGCCGGACGGCAGGCAGGCGCTGAACTACGCCTACCGCAAGCCGCTGGGCGTGGTCGGCGTGATTTCTCCGTGGAACCTGCCGCTGTTGCTCTTGACCTGGAAGGTCGCGCCCGCGCTGGCGTTCGGCAACACGGTCATCATGAAACCATCGGAAGTCACGCCCAGCACGGCCACGCTGCTGGCTGAAGTCGCCGACCAGGCGGGGCTGCCCGCCGGCGTGCTGAATCTGGCACACGGTTTCGGGCCGGATTCCGCAGGCGAATTCCTGACCACGCACCCCGACATCGACGGCATCACTTTCACCGGCGAATCCGCCACGGGCGCCACCATCATGCGGGCGGTGGCGCCGGGCGTGAAGCCGGTGTCGTTCGAATTGGGCGGCAAGAACGCGGCGCTGGTTTTCGCGGACGCCGACTTCGACGCCGCGGTCGACGGCGTGACACGGTCGGTCTTCGCCAATTGCGGACAGGTCTGCCTGTGCACCGAGCGCGTCTATGTGGAACGCCCCATCTACGAGCGCTTTGTTGCCGCGCTGGCAGCCCGCGCGCGCGACATGCGCATCGGCTGGCCCCTGGATCCGGCCACCGAAATGGGCCCGCTGGTGTCGCGCGAACACCGCGAGAAAGTGCTGTCGTACTTTGCGCTGGCGCGCGAAGAAGGTGCAACCGTGGTGGCGGGCGGCGGCGTGCCGGTGTTTGGCGACGACCGCGACGCGGGCGCCTATGTGCAACCCACCATCTGGACCGGCCTGAAAGAAGATGCTCGTTGCATCAAGGAAGAAGTGTTCGGCCCGGTGTGCCACGTAGCGCCTTTCGATACCGAAGACGAAGCCATCCGCCTGGCCAACGACACGCGGTACGGCCTGGCCGCCGCGGTCTGGACGCAGAACCTGACCCGCGGCCACCGTGTGGCGCAAGCCATGAAGGTTGGCCTGGCCTGGGTGAACTGCTGGTTCCTGCGCGACCTGCGCACGCCGTTCGGCGGCAGCGGGCTTTCCGGGATCGGACGCGAAGGCGGCCGCCATTCGCTGCATTTCTATACTGAACCCACCAACGTCTGCATCAAACTTTGATCCCGCACACCAAGGAACGCACGATGACCCAGTCCAACGTCAGCGCTACCGTCGTCGCCGGCAAAGCCACGCCGCGCGGCAAATATCCCCACATCAAGCGCGCCGGCGACTTCCTGTTCGTCTCCGGCACCAGCTCGCGCTTACCCGACAACCGCATCGCAGGCGCCGAGGTCGACGCCATGGGCACCACCACGCTGGACATCCGCGTGCAAACGCGCGCCGTCATCGAGAATATCGGCGACATCCTGGCGACCGCCGGCGCGACGCTGGCCGATGTAGTCGAGATCAGTACTTTCCTGGTCAACATGAACGACTTCGGTGGATACAATCAGGTCTACGGCGAGTTCTTCGACGCCGATGGCCCGGCGCGCACCACCGTCGCGGTGCATCAGCTGCCGCACCCGCAATTGCTGATTGAAATCAAGGCGGTCGCCTACAAGCCGCTTGCGCGCTAGCCCTTGGGACGCGGCGGGCAGATGATGGGCGATGGCGTTTCGCGTTCACACAGGGAACAGGATGACGGCTTGCGACGCACCGCGCGGGCCGGGCCACGCATGTCGAACTTCCGCATCACGCCCAACGCGCTCAGCCACAAGCTGAAGCTGCATCAATTGCAGATCTTCGAACGCGTGCTGGCGCGCCGTTCGCTGTCGCGCGCGGCCAGCGAACTGCACCTGACCCAGCCCACCGTCACCAAAGCCGTCCACGACCTGGAAGCCTTCTTCGGCGCTACGCTGTTCGAACGGTCGAACCGGGGCGTCACGCCCACCGAGCTGGCCCTGGTGCTGGGCCGCCGCGTCCACGCCATGATGGCAGAGGTGCGGTACATGGCCGACGACATCGACGCGGTGCTGGGCGGCGCCAGCGGCCACGTCGTGGTGGGGACATTGATCGCGGCCTCCGCCAAGCTGCTGCCCGAAGCCATCGCGCGCCTGATGACCGAACATCCCGGCATCCAGGTCACGGTCCGCGAAGGCCCGTCCGCCCAGTTGCTGCCCGCGCTGGCGACCGGCGACGTCGACATCGTCGTGGGCCGCCTGCCCGGCGCGGACATGGCTTCGATCTCGGGCGTGGCGGTCGACCACCATAAGCTCTACCGCGAATCGCTATGCCTGGTGGTCGGCGCCCAGCACCCCATGGCCAACGCAGCCTCGGTGACGTTGCCCGATCTGATCGACCACATCTGGATCCTGCCGGCCCCCACCTCGCCGCTGCGCGCCTCCGTGGAACGCACCTTCTTCGACGCCGGCCTGCGCCTGCCCGCCCGCCACGTCGAATCGCTTTCGTTGCTGACCAACATCGGCATCCTCATGCACAGCGACGCGCTGGCCCTGATCCCCTACGACGCCGCCGCTCAATTCCTCTCGATGGGCCTGCTTGCCCGTCTGCCCACGGATGTATTCGGCGATTTCGGCGACGTCGGCTATTCCATCCGCGCAGACCGCCCGCTGACCCCAGCGTGCCAACGGCTGGTGGACTATCTGAAAACGATCGCGGCGCAACGGCCGTAATACATCGCGCACCGCCTACCTTGCCGCGATGATGGGTTGCGCGCGAAGAACCGCCGCGTCCTTTTGCCCCGCTTGCCGCGCTCCACCCATCCTACGAATCCCGCGCGATCTCAGCTCCGAAGTCCTAGCGCCGAGATTCCAGTCCCGCCATCCCGTCGCACGATTCCGCCCCCAAGTTCGAGTCCACCCTTCCAGCAGCAAGCCTCCAAACGCCACGACGCAAGACACCGCCAAAGCCCCAAAAGGCCGCCCGCGCGGCCGGCCTGGGGCGAGCCCCGCAAGATCCTCCATCCCCCCCCCGCCGGCGGCGAGCACCCCAAGCACACCCCTCTCCCCCGCTGACGGCAGAGTGCCACTGACGGAGCGCGGCGTGGCGCGTGCCCGCGGTGCGCGGGGAGTCGATAAGCCCGAGGGAATCCGAAGGGAGCCGAAGGCGGACGAGGATGACGCAGGGGCAGCCCGGAGCGAAGGCTCCGGGCCGCAATCGTTGACCCGCGCGCCCCACGCCGCCCGTGCGCAGAGCGTCTCAAGAACCAACCCCCCAAGGGAAACCCCGCGATAGATAACCCGCATACCCAGCCCGACAATTTCTATTATGCGGCGCCGCCTCGCCCGCCTAGACTGCATCAAAATCCCCATCGGAGTCCCGTCATGCCCGCCTACGGCCCGCCGTTGAATTTCCAGCGCTGGATTCAAGACCACGCGCATCTTCTGAAGCCCCCGGTCGGCAACCAGCAGATCTGGCAGGACGCGGACTTCATCGTCACCGTGGTTGGCGGTCCGAACCATCGCACCGACTATCACGACGACCCGCTGGAAGAGTTCTTCTACCAGATCAAAGGCAACGCCTGGCTGTCCCTCTGGGTAGACGGCAAACCCGAACGCGTGGACCTGAAGGAAGGCGACATCTTCCTGCTTCCCCCGCACGTCAGGCACTCGCCGCAACGCCCCGAAACCGATAGCGCCTGTCTGGTCATCGAACGCCAGCGCCCCCTGGGCCTGGTCGACGGCTTTGAATGGTATTGCCCGCATTGCGGGCACCTCGTGCATCGCGTGGAAGTACAGCTCAAGAGCATCGTCACCGACCTGCCGCCTTTGTTCCAGGGCTTCTACGCCAGCACCGAAAAACGCACCTGCCCCGGTTGCGGAGAAATCCATCCCGGCAAAGGCCACGCCCCTTCGCCACAAGCCACCCCCGCCTAGGGCCTGTTCCATGATCCAGAAAATCGACATGCACGCCCACTTCTTTCCGCCGATCACACGGCAGGAAGCGGCTGCGCTGGACCCCGTCAACGCCCCGTGGCTGCGGCCCGACGCCGATGGCGCCACCGGCCAGATCATGGCGGGCGACCGGCCATTCCGCCCCGTGGACGCCACCCTGTGGGACCCGGCGCTGCGCATCGCGCAGATGGACCGCCACGGCGTCGACGTGCAGATTCTGTGCGCCACGCCCATCATGTTCGGCTACACCTACCCCGGCCAGGCCGCGGCCGATTGGGCGGCCCGCATGAATGACCTGGCGCTTGAGCATTGCGCCTATGCGCCGTCGCGCCTGAAGGCGCTGGCGCAAGTGCCGCTGCAAGACCTGGACCTGGCCTGCAAGGAAGCGTCGCGTGCGCGCGCCGCCGGCCACCTGGGGGTGCAGATCGGCAACCACGTCGGCCCGCGCGATCTGGATGACGACACGCTGGTGCAATTCCTGATCCATTGCGCCAACAACGACATCCCGGTGCTGGTGCACCCTTGGGACATGATGACCGACGGCCGCATGAAGAAATGGATGCTGCCGTGGCTGGTGGCCATGCCTGCCGAGACGCAACTGGGTATCTTGTCGCTGATCCTGTCCGGCGCGTTCGAACGCATTCCCCGCAGCCTGAAATTGTGCTTCGCGCATGGCGGCGGCAGCTTCGCCTACCTGCTGGGCCGCGTGGACAACGCCTGGCGTCACCGCGACATCATCCGCGAAGACTGCCCGCAGCTGCCGTCGTCCTACACCAACCGGTTCTATACCGACAGCGCGGTGTTCGACCCGCGCGCGCTGCGCCTGCTGGTGGATGTGATGGGCGAAGACCGCGTGCTGCTGGGCTCCGATTACCCCTACCCGCTGGGCGAGCAGGAAGTCGGCCGCCTGGTGGCCCACGCCGACTTGAGCCCGACGGTGCAGCAGAAGATCCTGCTGCGCAATACCACGACGTTCTTTGGCTTGAACGCGTAGCCCGCTGCGCGCCTTTCACGACACACGACCGTGCCACACGGCGACTCAAGGGAAAACACCATGAAACGCACCAACACGCTGGCCGCCGCTGCGGTCATGGGGCTGGCCTTATCGGCCACCGCGATGGCAGACGTGAAAATCGGCCTGCTGACCACCTTGACCGGTCCGGGCTCCGTGCTGGGCCAGGATCAATTGGATGGTTTCATGCTGGCCGTGGAGCAAGGCGGCGGCAAGCTGGGCGGCGTTGCCGTGCAGGTCATTAAGGAAGACGACCAGTTCAAGCCCGAAGTCGGCGTGCAGGCCGCGCGCAAACTGGTGCAAAGCGACAAGGTGCCGATCATCACCGGCGTGGTGTATTCCAACGTGATGCTGGCCGTGGTGCGCCCGGTTACGACGGCCGGCGTGTTCCTGGTGGGATCCAACGCCGGCCCCACCAACCTGGCGGGCAAGGACTGTTCGCCCTATTTCTTCTCTACCTCCTGGAACAACACGCAACGCCATGAAGGCAGCGGCGAAATGGCCAACCAGATGGGGTTCAAGAAGGTCTACCTGCTGGCGCCCAATTACCAGGCGGGCAAGGATGCCATGGCTGGCTTCAAGCGCTTCTACAAAGGCGAAGTGGCCAACGAAGTCTTCACGCAGGTCAACCAGCCGGATTATTCGGTGGAGCTGGCCGCGCTGGCCGACGCCAAGCCGGACGCCGCCTACGTGTTCTTTCCTGGCGGCATGGGCGTGAACTTCATCAAGCAATACCGCCAGGCGGGGCTCTTCGGCAAAATCCCGCTGCTGTCGGTGGACACCATCGACGGCGCGACGCTGCCTGCGCTGCAGAAGGACGCGCTGGGCGCGGTAACCAACGTGCCGTATTCGCCGGACCTGGACAACGCCGCCAACAAGGCCTTTGCCGCGGCGTTCCGTCAGAAGTACGGACGCGAGCCCTCCAGCTACGCGGCGCAGTCCTTCGATGCCGCGCAACTGATTGGCTCGGCGTTGAAAAAAACGGGCGGCAAGACCGACGACAAGGACGCGTTGCGCAAAGCGCTGGAAGCCGCTGATTTCCAATCCGTGCGCGGCGAATTCCGCTATCAACCCAACCACTTCCCGGTGGCCGGATTCTTCCGCGCCGACGTGGAAGCGGGCGCGAACGGCAAGGTGGCCTTTGTGAACAAAGGCCCTATCTTCCCGGACCTGTCCAAAGTCGCCGACCAGTACGCCGCCCAGTGCGCCATGAAGTAAGGCGGGCGGCCAAGACGTCCGTCGCGGCCGCCGGCAAGAGGTGATTCCCATGTCCACGACGCTGCTGCTGGTGCAGGCCTTGAATGGCCTGCAACTTGGCATTCTGCTGTTCTTGCTGGCCGCCGGCCTGACGCTGGTGTTCGGCATCATGAACTTCATCAATCTGGCCCACGGTTCGCTCTACATGATGGGCGCCTTCATCGCCGCCACCGTGTTCCGCCACACCGGGTCGTTCCTGCTGGCTGCGGCCGCCGTCGTCGCGGGCATGGCGGCGCTGGGCCTGCTGCTGGACCGCATCGCGCTGGCGCGGCTGTATCCGCGCGAACACCTGGACCAGGTGCTGGCCACCTTCGGCTTTATCCTGTTTTTCAACGAACTGACCCGCATCATCTGGGGGCCGGCGCCCATCAGCATGGGCTTGCCGTCGTGGCTGTCGGGCACCATCGATATCCTGGGCGTGACCTATCCGCTGTATCGCTTCCTGATCATCGTGGTGGGTTTGCTGGTGGCGGCGGGCTGCTATGTGCTGATTCACCGCACGCGGCTGGGCATGCTGATACGCGCGGGTGCAACCGACCGCATGATGGTGGGCGCGCTGGGCGTGAACATCGCGCGGCTGAACACGCTGCTGTTTGTGTTGGGCGCGGTGCTGGCGGGCCTGGCCGGGCTGATGGCAGGTCCGATCCTGTCCGCGCAGACCGGCATGGGCGAACCCATTCTGATCCTGACGCTGGTGGTGATCGTGATCGGCGGTATCGGCTCGGTGCGCGGCGCCTTCCTGGCGGCGTTGATGGTCGGGTTGATCGATACGCTGGGGCGCGCGTTGCTGCCGACGTTGCTGCGCGCCGCACTGCCGCCTGCCGCCGCCAACGCGGCCGGACCGGCCATCGCCTCAATGCTGATCTATGTGGTGATGGCGCTGGTGCTGGCCCTGCGGCCGCAGGGCCTGTTTCCCGTCAAGCACGGATAAAGGCGAACATCATGCACAGGCTCTCTCTTCGCACGCTAGTAGCCGGCGCCTTGTTGCTGTTGCTGGCGCTGGTGCCCGTCTACGCCCAATGGCAGGGCGAACCGTTCCTGCTGGCGCTGTTCGGCCGCGTGCTGGTCTATGGCGTGGCCGCGCTGGCCCTGAACCTGCTGCTAGGGTACGGCGGCATGGTCAGCTTCGGCCACGCGCTGTATCTGGGGCTGGGCGCGTATGCCGTCGGGGTGATGTCGCATTACGGCATCGAAAGCGGCTGGCTGCATCTGGCGGGCGCGCTGGGCGCCTGCGCGGTCGTCGGGCTGATCAGTGGTTATGTGGTGATGCGCACGTCGGGCATCGCCTTCATCATGATCACGCTGGCCTTCGCGCAGATGTTCTATTTTCTGGCGACAGGCCTGGACGGCTTTGGCGGCGACGACGGCATGTCGCTATTCGCGGGCAGCGACTTCGGCGCCTTTCGGCTGGATACGCCGTTGGCGCTGTACTACACGGCGTTCGGCGTGCTGCTGGCCGTGCTGGGGCTGATGCACCGCTTGGTCCACGCGCCTTTCGGCATGGCCCTGCGCGGCTGCCAGGCCAACGAACGCCGGATGCGCGCGCTTGGGTTTCCCACGCTGCGCTACCGGCTGGCCGCTTATGTGATGTCGGCGATGATCTGCGGGGTGGCGGGCGTGCTGCTGGCCAACTTGACGATGTACGTGTCGCCGTCCTATCTGGCCTGGACCACCTCTGGCGAATTGATCGTGATGGTCGTGCTGGGCGGTATCGGCACGCTGTTCGGCCCCGTCGTGGGCGCGCTGGCCTTTCTGCTGCTGGAAGAAGGCTTGAAGCTGCTGACCGGGCATTGGATGCTGATCATGGGCTTGCTGATCGTCGGCGTGGTGCTGGTATCGCGGCGAGGCGTGTACGGCAGCCTGCGCGATACGCCTTGGCGCCGGCGCGGGGCGCGGCCGCTGCGCCAGCCTTCCGGAGAACCGCTATGAGCGCGCTGCGCGTGGAGAACCTGCTGAAGCGCTACGGCGGGCTGACCGTCACCGACGACCTGTCGCTGGACGTGCACGCTGGCGAACTGCATGCCGTGATCGGCCCCAACGGCGCGGGCAAGACCACGCTGATCGGCCAGCTTAGCGGCGAACTAAGACCCGACGGCGGCCGCGTGCTGCTGGATGGCCGGGACATCACCCGGATGCCGGTCGAAAAGCGGGTGCGCCACGGCCTGGCCCGTTCCTACCAGATCACCTCGGTCTTCAAGCCGTTCACGGCGCTGGAAAACGTGGTGATGGCGGTGCAGGCGCGGCGCGGGCACAGTTTCCGCTTCTGGCGCCCCGTGTTGTCCACCGCCGCGCTGACGGAACCCTCGCAGGACGCCCTGGCCCTTGTCGGCCTGTCCGCCCGCGCCCACACGCCCGCGGGCGAACTGGCGCACGGTGAGCTACGGCAGCTGGAACTGGCAATGGTGCTGGCTTGCCAGCCATCCCTGCTGCTGCTGGACGAGCCGATGGCCGGCATGAGCCAACACGAATCCGACGCCATGACGCGCCTGCTGCTGCAATTGCGCGGGCACTACACGATCCTGCTGGTGGAACACGACATGCAAGCCGTCTTCGCGTTGTCCGACCGCATCACCGTCCTGGTCTATGGCCGCGCCCTGGCGTGCGGCACGGCGGACGACATCCGCAACAATCCCCAGGTGCGCGAATGCTACCTGGGCAGCGAACGCGGCAACCGGCGCGCCGGCAGCGCGCAACATCCGGCGGTACCCGCATGAGCGCCCTGCTGTCGCTGCGAGGCGTGACCGCGCACTATGGCGCCAGCCAGGCGCTGTTTGGCATTGACCTGGACATCGGCCCCGGCGAATTCGTGACCTTGCTGGGGCGCAACGGCATGGGCAAGTCCACGACGGTAAAGACCGTGATGGGGCTGCACGCCGCCACCCAGGGCAGCATCGTGTTCGATGGCCGCGACATCAGCCGGCTGCCCTCGTACAAGGTGGCGCAATGCGGTATCGGGCTGGTGCCGGAAGGGCGGCACATCTTCCCCAACCTGTCGGTGCGCGAAAACCTGGTCGCCACCGCCCACAACCGACAGGGCGCGGCGCATCCCTGGACACTGGACCGGGTATATGCGCTGTTTCCCCGTCTGTCCGAACGCGCCCGCCACTTGGGCAGCCATCTGTCGGGCGGCGAGCAGCAGATGCTGGCAATCGGACGCGCGCTATTGACCAACCCCCGCCTGCTGATCCTGGACGAAGCCACGGAAGGCCTGGCGCCTGTGGTCCGCGAGGAAATCTGGACGGCGCTGGACACGCTGAAGCAGACGGGACTGGCGGTGCTGTGCATCGACAAGAACCTGGAGCCGCTGCTGGCCACGGCGGACCATCACGCCATCGTGGAAAAGGGCCGCGTGGCCTGGACCGGTTCGTCGCAGGCATTTCTGAACGATGAACCCCGGCTCCTGCAATATTTGGGCGTCTGACCCCCCGGAAGGCGGGTCCGGCACGGCCAGGCAGCCCTGCCGGCTAGGCCCGTCGCGCGGGCAGCGCCACGCCTAGCCGCGCGCTCCAGTCCGCCATTTCATCCCACAGGGCCGGCGGAATGGGAATGCCCAGCTGCCGGCGCTGGGCGTGCGCGGCGGCCTCGGGGTCGCCCGGCATGCGCGGCCCGCCGGGCGCCTGGGCCAACTCCATCGCCATCCCGGCGACCACGCCCGCCAAGGCGGCGCCACCGGCGAACCGCAGGGGATCGATCACGATGAAGAATGCGCCCAGTTCGCGCGGGCGTTCCAGCGCGTCGTACATGGGTGAAATATGCGGCCCGAAGGGATTACCGTTGAGCGGCCCGCACAACAGCTCGATCGTCATCGCCAGGCCATAGCCCTTGTGGCCATAGTCCTCACCGCCCAAAGGCCGCAACGCGCGAGCCTGGGCGGCATCGGTGCAATCCTGCCCTTGCGCGTCCAGGGCCACTCCGGGCGGCAGCGTCACGCCGTCGCGCCGGGCGTTCATGACACGGTTCCAGGGAATGGCCGTGGTGGCCATGTCCAGGCACAGGGGTTCGCCGCCCGCGCGTGGGAACGCCATTGAAATGGGGTTGGTGCCAAAAAACGGCTGATAGCCGCCGTGCGGCGCGGCGATCGAATCGGAATGCGTGAATGCGATGCCGATCAGGCCCTGCACGGCGGCTGCGCGGCTATACAGGCCGATCGCGCCGCAGTGCGACGAGTCGCTGACGCCCACGGCGGCGATGCCCGCCTCGCGCGCCAGCTCGATCGCCAGCGCGTTGGCGCGATGCGCCACCACGATGCCCTGCCCTTGCCCGCCATGTAGCTGCGCCGTGCCCGGTCCCGTGCGTTCGATACGGATATCGGGCCGCGCCACGATGGAGCCGTGCGCCACCCGGTTCAAGTAATGCGGCAAGCGCCCGATGCCGTGGGAATCGATGCCCCACAAGCTTGTCCGTGCCAGGCTTTCGGCCAGGCACCGTGCGTCTTCATCGCTGAAGCCCTGGACGCGCAGGCAGTCCTGTCCCCAACGTTCCCATTCAACGGCGTCCACTCGGCATTGCGCATTCATGCAGCACTCCTCAGGTAGCGGCCTCCACGGCACGCATCACGCCGTGCAGGCGCAAGGTTTCCAGATGCGCGGCCAACGCCGAAACGAATTCGGATGCGCGGCCCAAGTCGCCAAACACGGGCTTGAATCCCGACAGCACCATGGCACGGCGATGCGCGGCCTGCGACGGCGCGGATGCGCGCGCGGCGACATCGGCGCGCGCCAGCAGCTTGGCCAGGCGCGCCGCCATCGGGTCCTGGATTCTGTAGCGGGCACCCGTTTCGTCTTCGCCGCGCAGGTAGTGCAGCCACGCCGCAACGGCAAGCGTCAGGCGCTGGATATCGTCGCCCGTCCGCAGGCGGTCCTGGATCGTGTCCAGAAGGCGCTGCGGAACCTTCTGCGAGCCGTCCATCGCCACTTGCGAAATCGGATGCGGCAGCGCCGGGTTAGCAACACGCGCCAGGAAGCGGCGGCGATATTCCTCCAGCCCGCTATCCGGCACGCCTTTCAGCGTGGGTCCGATCTCGTGCTGCATCATGGCATCGACGAAGTGACGCAGCGCGGGCGTCTGTACTGATTCGCTGATCGTCCGAAGGCCCAGCAGCGCGCCCAGATAGGCGAACGTGGAATGGGGGCCGTTCACCATGCGCAGCTTCAGCCGTTCGTAGGGCGCGGCATTGCGCACGAACGTCGCGCCGCCATGGCTTTCCCAAGCCGGCCTGCCCGCGGCGAATTTGTCTTCGATGACCCAGTTCATATAGGGTTCGCCCACCACGGGCCACGCATCTTGCACACCCAGGCGTTCGGCGATGCGTTGCCGGTCGTCATCGCCGGTGCCCGGCACGATGCGGTCAACCATCGAATTCGGGAAGGTGCAATGCGTGTCGATCCACTGGGTCAGCCCCACGTCCACGCGCAAGGCGAAAGCCAGCACCAGGCTGCGCAAGGTATCGCCGTTGCCGCGCAGGTTGTCGCAGGACAGCAGCGTGACAGGCGGCAGGCCGCGTTCGCGGCGCAGGGCCAGGCCGTACACCAGCATGCCTATCGTGCTGCGCGGGCGGTGCGGGTTTTCAAGATCGTGCAGGATGTCGGGATCGTCCCAGCGCAAATGGCCGGTGGCGGGCTCGTGGCTATAGCCCTTTTCCGTCACGGTCAGGCTGACGATTCGCGTTTGCGGATAGGCAATGCGTTCCAGGACCGCATTGGGGTCTTCGGCCGCCACCATCACCCGCAGCACCGAACCCACCACGCGCAATTGCTCGCGAGTCTTGCCTTCGGGTCCGCCGTCGCGCAAGGCCAGCGTATACAGCCCATCTTGGGGCGTCAGCGCATCGCGCGTGGCGGCACTGCGCAACGAGACGCCCAAAATGCCCCAACTGAGATCTCCGCTGGCCTGCATCGCCAGGTCCGTCATCACCGCCTGATGCGCGCGGTGAAAGGCGCCCATCCCCAGATGCACGATACCGGGGGTGAGGCGGCTGCGGTCATACATGGGTTTTTCCACGTCTGCGGGCAGGCGCGGCAACGACTCCGTATTCAAACGTTCAAGCATGGTTGAGCAGTGGCGTAAGGCGCCATGCACCTGTCGGATGACCGGCCAGTCGGCGCGCGGATGAGGATATCCGCTGACGCCGATTTCGTCGATATCGGCAGCGTGACCTATTGCAACGCCGGCGCCCGCCATGCCGCCGCCGCTACATCACCGCGCCCAGCGCCCATGGCACGAATTCGTTCTGGCCATAGCCATGAGTTTCGCTGCGCGTGCGCTGCCCCGATGCTGTCTGCAGCATCAGCTGGAAGATCCGTTCGCCCATCTGCGCCACGCTTTGCGCGCCGTCCACGACCTCGCCGCAATTGATGTCGATGTCGTCCGACTGGCGCTGCCACAGCGCCGTGTTGGTCGACAGTTTCAGGGACGGCGCGGGCGCGCAGCCGTAGGCGGAGCCCCGCCCCGTCGTGAAACAGATCAGGTTGGCGCCGCCCGCCACCTGGCCGGTAGCCGACACGGGGTCATAGCCCGGCGTGTCCATGAACACCAGCCCCCGCGTGCGCACGGTTTCCGCGTACTCGAATACGTCGGTCAAATTGGTGGTGCCGCTCTTGGCGATTGCGCCCAGCGACTTCTCCAGAATGGTGGTCAGGCCGCCCGCCTTGTTGCCCGCCGACGGGTTGTTGTCCATTTCAGCGTCGTTGCGGGCGCAGTAGTCTTCCCACCAGCGCACTCTGGCCAGCAGCTTGTCGGCCACGGCTGGCGTTTCGGCGCGGCGCGTCAGCAGGTGTTCGCCGCCATAGATCTCGGGCGTTTCGGACAGGATGGCGGTGCCGCCGTGGCGCACCAGCAGGTCCACCGCCGCGCCCAGCGCCGGGTTGGCGCTGATGCCCGAATAGCCGTCCGACCCGCCGCATTGCAGCCCCACGGTCAGGTGACTGGCCGGCACGGGCTGGCGCCGTATCTGATTGGCTTGCTCAAGCATCCGCTCCACCAGTTCGATGCCGCGCGCCACCGTCTTGCGCGTGCCACCGGTGTCCTGGATGTTGAAGGTGTGCAGCAGGCCGCTTTCGCGCAGGCCCTCCTGTTCCATCAGGCCGCCGATCTGGTTGGTTTCACAACCAAGCCCCACCATCATCAGCCCGCCGAAATTGGCATGGCGCGCATAGCCGCCCAGCGTGCGCCGAAGCACCCGCAGCGGTTCGCCTTCGCTGCCGGTGGCGCAACCCGCGCCGTGGGTCAGGGCCACCACGCCATCCACGTTCGGACAGGACGCCAGCGCTTCGGGATGGATGTCGCGGCGGAAATGGTCGGCGATGGCGCGCGCCACCGTGGCCGAACAGTTCACGCTGGTCAGAATGCCGATGTAGTTGCGCGTGGCGACGCGGCCGTCGGCGCGCACGATGCCGTCAAAGGTGGCGGGTTCCGCCACATAGTCCGTGGCGTGCGCGCCCTGTCCCACTGCGTAGTCGCGTTCGAACTCCGAGAACTCCAGGTTCTGCGTGTGCACGTGCTGGCCCGGCGCGATGTCCTGCCGCGCCACGCCGATGATCTGGTTGTAGCGGCGCACGGGCTGGCCCGCCGCGATAGCCTGCACGGCTATTTTGTGGCCGGGCGGAACCAGGCCCTGCACCGTCACCCCTTCGCTTTCCAGCCGCGTGCCGCTGACCAATTGGCGCCGGGCGATCACGACGTTGTCCGCCGGGTGGATGCGTATCACTGCCGTGTCGTTCTGAGACATGAGGACTCCGGAAAGTAAGGGGTGCGGGTTCGCCGGCCGGTCAGCCGTCGATCAGTGCCGGGTCCCAGGCATGCACCCGTTGGCGCTGTTCGCCCAGGCCAGCGATACCCAGCTTGATCTCGTCGCCCGCCTTCAGGTAGATGGGCGCGGGCTTCTGGCCCATGCCGACGCCCGGCGGCGTGCCGGTGCTGATCAGGTCGCCGGGATACAGCGTCATGAAGCGGCTGACGTAGGCCACCAACTGCGCCACGCCAAACACCATCGTGCGCGTGCTGCCGTTCTGATAGCGTTTGCCGTTCACTTCCAGCCACATTTCCAGGTCTTGCGGATGCGGGATCTCGTCGGCCGTGGCCAGCCAGGGGCCGATGGGGCCAAAGGTGTCGCAGCCCTTGCCCTTGTCCCACGTGCCGCCGCGTTCGATCTGGTATTCGCGTTCAGACACGTCGTTCACCACGCAGTAGCCCGCCACATGCTTCATGGCGTCGGCTTCGCTGACATAACGCGCCTTTTCACCGATCACCACGCCCAGCTCGACTTCCCAATCGGTCTTGACCGAATCCTGCGGCAGCACGACGGGATCGTTCGGGCCAACGACGGCCGACGTGGGCTTCATGAAGATGACCGGCTCGGCGGGCACCGGCAACCCGGATTCGGCGGCGTGGTCCGCGTAGTTCAGGCCGATACAGATGAACTTGCCCATGCCGCTCCAGGGCGGCGCCACGCGGCCGGGGTTGGCCACCAATGGCAGCGAGGACGGGTCCAGCGCGCGCAGTTCGGCAAGACGGGCCTGCCCCAACGTCTGCGCGGTAATGTCGGGCAACACGCCGGACAGGTCGCGCACCTTGCCCTGGGCATCGATCAGGCCGGGCTTTTCGGCGCCCTTGGCGCCATAGCGCATCAGTTTCATAGCAGCTTCCTTGTTGCAAACGGGTTTAAGGATTCAGTTGGACCAGCCGCCGTCGATCACCTGGGCGGTGCCGGTCGTGAAGGCGGATTCGTCGCTGGCAAGATACACCGCCAGCGCGGCGATTTCAGTGGTACGCCCGATACGGCCCATCGGCTGGCGCGCCGTGAACGCGGCCTCCACCGCCGCGATGGACTGGCCGCTGGCCTGCGCCTGCGCTTCGATCCGCTGCCGCAACGAGGGCGACTCCACCGTGCCCGGGCAGATGGCATTGCAACGGATGCCTTGGGCCACGAAGTCGGCCGCGACGGCCTTGGTCAGGCCGATCACCGCTGCCTTGGTCGCGCCATAGGCGCAGCGGTTGGGCGCCCCTTTGATGCTGCCCGCCACCGACGCCATATTGACGATGGACCCCGACCCGCGCGCCAGCATCCCCGGCAGGCAGGCGCGGATCAGCCGGTACATGGACCGCACGTTCAGGTTGAACGAAAAATCCCAGGCGTCTTCGTCGCAATCCAGGATGGTGCCGGCGTGCACGAAGCCCGCGCCGTTGAACAGCACGTCGAAGGGGCCCGCGCCTTGCGCCAGCGCCAGAATGGCGCGGCCATCCGTCACGTCCAGCACCTGGGTCCGGCAGCCAGACAAGGTCTGCAGCGCCTCTGCGTTGATGTCCACGGCCAGCACGTCGGCGCCTTCCCGCGCATACGCCTCGGCCACGGCGCGGCCGATACCCTGGCCCGCGGCCGTGACCAGGGCGGTCTTGCCTTGCAGTCTTCCCGACATGGATAAGCTCCTGTTATTTGCCGGCCATGCCCATCGCGGTAGGCAGCCACAGCGTGATCTGGGGGATGTAGGTGATGGCGATCAGCGCCGCGAACAGCGGCACCAGCCAGGGCAGGATGGCCATCGTGGTGCGCTCGACCGACAACCGCGCCACGCGCGCCAACACGAACAGCACCATGCCCATCGGTGGATGCAGCAGCCCGATCATCAGGTTCAGGGTCATGATCAGCCCGAAGTGGATCGGGTCGATGCCCAGTTTCAGCACGATGGGCAACAGGATCGGCACCAGGATCGTGATGGCGGCGATGGTGTCGATGAAGCAGCCGACGATCAGGATCAGCACGTTGGCCATCAGCAGGAATACCCATTTGTTCTGGGTCACGCTGAGAATGGCGTCGGTCAACGCCTGCGCCGCCTGCGTGGTGGTCAGCAACCACGCGAAGACGGAGGCCGCCGTCACGATGAACAACACCGACGCCGTCGTCTCGATGGTGTCGAACGAGGCCTTGGCCAAGGTCTTCAACGTCATCGAGCGATACCGCACCAAGCCCAGGAATAACGCCCAGATGACCGCGGCCACGGCCGCCTCGGTGGGGGTGAACCAGCCCAGGGTCATGCCCCCGATCAGGATCACGGGCGCCATCAGCGCCATGACGGCCGAGAAATTGAAGCGCCAATCCAGCGCCAGCAACGCAACGAATGCAATGCCCGTCGCCACGTTGGGCGACACGCCGGCCAGCGTCATCAGCCAGATCGACAGGGGGAACGACAGCACGATCAACACTTCCAGGCCCGCGCCGCCCAGCCGCTTCCAGTTGAAGGCCACGTCGCCGCCCCAGTTGTTGCGGCGGGCGTAGTAAGCCACGGTCAACATCATCAGTATCGTCAGCACCGCACCCGGCAGCAGGCCGGCCAGGAACAGCGAGCCGATCGACACGTTGGCCATCATGCCGTAGATCACGAACGGCAACGACGGCGGAATAATCGGGCCCAACGTCGCCGACGCGGCGGTGACGCCCACGGCGAATTCGGTCTCGTAGCCGTGGTCTTTCATGGCTTTGATCTCGATGGTGCCCAGGCCCGCGGCGTCCGCGATGGCGGTGCCGGACATGCCGGCAAACACCACCGACCCGATGATGTTTACCTGCCCCAGCCCGCCGCGCATCCAGCCCACCAGCGCCACCGCGAAGTTATAGATGCGGCCGGTGATGCCGGCGATGTTCATCAGATTGCCGGCCAGGATGAAAAACGGCACGGCGAGCAGCGGAAACGACTCCACGCCCGCGATCATGCGCTGCGCGACCACCACGTCCGGCACGCTGCCGGAGATCAGGACGAACAACAGCGACGCGCCCGCCATGGACACCGCCACCGGCAGGCCCAGGATCATCAACAGCAAAAAGGTTCCAATCAGTGTGCCCATGTCTTGCTCCTGGAAAGGCTCTGCGGATTCTTAAGCATTGCGACGCAGCGCGCCGTTCAATCCAGCGACTCGTAAGCCGCCGGATTCTCCAGGATCGAATAGCCCTGCCGCCAGTTCTGCACGGACACTTGCAACGACCGCAGGAACATCATGACGAAGCCCGCCAAGGCGACCCAATAAACATAGGATTTGTTCCAGAACAGCGTGGTCATGGGCTCGTCGCCGACCAGCACGATGTAGCGGTACGTCATCCATACGGCATAGCCGAAGAAGGCCGTGCGCAAGATATCGATCACGGTAGACAGCACGCGGCCTACCGGCTTTGGCAAATAGCGGTACAGGAAATCCACCTGGATGTGGCGGCAGGCGCGCACGCACATCGCGGCGCCCAGGAACACCACGCCGATCAGGCAATACACCGCCAGCTCTTCGGTCCACGCATAGGAATCGTTCAACACGTAGCGGGAAAAGAACTGCAGGAAGACCAACATCGCCATCGTCCAGAATATTCCCAGGCAGATCCAGTCTTCGGGCTGGTAGCCGGCAAGGCTGACTTCATGATGGTCGGCTTCTTCAAAGCTCTGGACAAGCTCGTCCACGGACGCCTGGTGCGGGCCCGGCTTCGACGAATCGTGGCCGGGCGCCGGGCCCGGGCCGTGGTTGACGGCCGCCATCGGCGCGGCCTTCGCGTTCAAGTGCATGGATGTCCCCTGGTCGTCATCGGGTATGGGGCGGCGGGCCGCAAGGGCCCGCCCGCGCGGCTTACTTCACCGCCTGGATTTTTTCCCAATCCGATTTCTGGTAGCCGTATTGCTCGAACGGCACCTTCTCCAGCACGGTCTTGCGGAAGTCATCGACATTGACTTCGGCCACGTTCAGCCCGCGCTTCTTGAACACCTCGACCATCTTCTTCTCGCTTTCGGCCACTTCGGACGATGCCTTTTCCGCCGCCTGCTGCGCCACTTCGGAGAAGATCTTCTTGTCCTCATCGGAGAGGCTCTTCCACAGCTTGCCCGAGATCACCGTATTCAAGTGATCGACGATGTGCCCCGTCAGGATGATGTTCTTCTGCACCTCGTAGAACTTCTTGGCTTCGATGGTGGTCAGCGGGTTTTCCTGCGCTTCCACCGTGCCATTCTGCAAGGCCAGGTACACCTCGGCGAACGCGATGGGCGCGGTGTTGGCGCCACAGGCGCGCGGCATCGCCAGGTAGGCGGCCACGTCCGGCACGCGGATCTTCATGCCCTTCATTTCCGCGCACTTGGTGAAGGCGCGGTTGGACGTCGTCTGGCGCGTGCCGTAATAGGTGGTGGCGACGATGTGGTTGCCGCTTTTCTCGTCGTAGCCCCGCGTCAGCTCTTTGTAGATATCGCTCTTGGTGTAGGCGATCAAGTGCTCGGGATTGCGGAAGATGTAGGGGTAGTACGTGACGCCGATGCGGGGAAAGCTCTTGGCGGCGAAGCTGGACCCGGAAATGATCATGTCCACGGTGCCCAGGGTCAGCCCCTGGTTGATGTCGTTTTCCTTGCCCAACTGAGAGGCGGGATAGACATCGATGTGATAACGGCCGTTGGTGCGTTTCTCGATTTCCTGCGCCGCCCACACCGACGAGGTATGGAACGGTTCGGACGTCTCGTACACATGCGCCCATTTCAGCTTGGTTTGCGCCAGCGCGCTGCCACTGACGGCAAGCAGCGCGGCGGCAAACAGCACTTTGATAGCGTTGCCTCGATTCATGATGTCTCCTCTCTTTGAGGTAGCGAGTCCGGCGAATGTCGTTACGCGCTCGGCCCGCTTTATGTTTCACATGGGAATTTCACATACAGGTTGCACCTTGGTACAGCGACTACGGCTTCCCCTGCGGCGTCTAGACGCCGCAGGTTCTTTGCTATTCGGCTCTCAGCGCGTCGGCGGCCGCCGGCCAACTGGCCGTCAAACGGTCAAACGAGCAGGAAAGATGGTGATGCATCGCCGCGCGCGCGGCGGCCTCGTCACCGGCCGCGATGGCAGTGATGACGCGGCGGTGTTCGGTGATGGCCACGGCCCAGCTGTCCGGGTTTTCGAAGTAGTCGCCCAGCTTCACGGACAAAGGGTTGTGCCGTTCGTCGAAGAGTTCACCCACCACGCGCACCAGAACGGCGTTGCCGGCCATTTCGGCCACGCGCAGGTGAAACAACCGGTCGCCACGGATGGGCACGCTGCCCGCCTGGGCCTCGTCTTCCATCGCGCCCATCGCTTCCAGCAGGCCGTCGACCAGCGCGGGCACGGGGTTGCGCGCCGCCTGCGCGGCGAGTTCGCCTTCGATCGTCCAGCGCGCGCGGATGGTTTCAAGGGGGCTTTCGGCGGTCAGGCTGGCGCGCGGCGCGCCGGCCAGGCTTTGCACATACACGCCCGACCCCATGCGCACCTCCACCCAGCCTTCGACCTCCAGCGCGATCAGCGCTTCCCGCACCGACGGGCGGGACACCCCTAGCTTCAACGCCAGGTCGCGCTCGGGCGGCAGCCGGGCGCCCACCGGAAATTCCCCGGCCTCGATCAGCAACCGGAGCTGGTCGGCGATCTGGCGGTACAAGCGGCGGGGCTCGATAGTCTGGATCGGCATGGGATCAGGGGGAGGCAACAGCGAAAAGGTAAAGTGGCCTTACCAATTGACCAGAATCCTGCGCCTGCCTTCGTTCCGTCACAATTAGGGTTTGCCCATAGCCCCACGCCGCACCACGCGGGCAACCCTTATCTGTTAAAAAGCCGCCACACCCGGCAATCTTCCGCATCCATGACCTACGACCCGCAACACTCGCCCTTTAAAAGCACTGGCGGCTTGCGCCGCATCCTGAATGCGCTGCGCTACTCCTGGCAGGGGCTGAAAGCGGCCGTCAAATACGAGGCCGCCTTCCGCCAGGAACTGGCGCTGGCGGTGTTGATGATCCCGGCGGCGTTCTTCCTGGGCCGGACCACGGTCGAGGTCTTTTTCCTGGTCGGCACCGTGATCATGGTGCTGGCGGCCGAATTGCTGAACTCCGCCATCGAGGCGCTGGCCGACGCGCTGTCCGTGGAACGTCATCCCTTGCTGGGGCGGGCCAAGGACCTGGGCAGCGCGGCGGTGATGCTGCTGCTGCTCTTCGCGGGCGCGGTCTGGATCGGCGTGGCCATCAGCCGTTTCGTCATGCATTGACACGGCCGGCGTCCCACGAGGGCCGCGCCTGTCTTTATACTGGGAGCCATGATGCCTAAATCGACGTCAGCCCCCACTCAACGCATCGTCATCGTCGGCGGCGGTGCCGGCGGCCTGGAATTGGCCGCCAAGTTGGGCCGGATTCATGGCCGACAACACATCACGCTGGTCGACAGCCGCCCCTTCCATATCTGGAAGCCATCGCTGCATGAAGCGGCCGCCGGCACGCTCGACATCCATCAGGAAGGCCTGTCCTACCTGATGCTGGCCCACATGAACGGCTTTTCGTTCGCGCAGGGCCGCTTGCTGAGCGTGGACCGCGAGCGCCGCCAGATCGCGGTGGACGCCGTCAACGACGCGCAAGGCCAAGAGGTCCTGCCCCGCCGCGAGCTGGCCTACGACACGTTGGTGCTGGCCCTGGGCAGCACCTCCAATTTCTTCAATACGCCCGGCGCGGCCGACCACGCCGTGACGCTGGACACCACCGAAAACGCCGAACAGTTCCGCCTGACCATGCTGAAGGCCATGGCGCAAGTGGACCTGGCGAAGGTACGCAACCCGTCGGCCCGGCTGGATCTGGTTATCGTGGGCGGCGGCGCCACCGGCGTCGAATTGGCCGTGGAACTCACCGAGGCCAGCCACGTGGTCAGCGCCTACGGTCTGCCGAACTTCCGCGCCGAACGCGACCTGGCCATCACGCTGGTCGAAGGCGCGCCGCGCATCCTGTCCGCCTTGCCCGAAAAAATCTCGGAAGCCGCCACTAACCGGTTGAAAGAACTGGGCATTGGCGTGGAAACCTCCTGCCGCGTGTCGGAAGTGACGGACAGCAGCGTCAAGACCGCCGACGGGCGCGAATTCCCTGCCCAGCTGTGCATGTGGGCGGCCGGCATCAAGGGCCCGGCCCTGTTGGCCGACCTGGGCCTGCCGCTGAACAAGCTGGGCCAGCTGGAATTGAACGAACGCATGGAAACGGCGGATCCGCACATCCTGGCGCTGGGCGACTGCTGCTCGGTTCCCTGGCGCGACGGACGCACCGTGCCCGCCCGCGCCCAGGCCGCCCACCAGCAGGCCGATTACCTGGCCAAGAAGCTGACGGCTCGGCTGCGCGGCTCGGCCGAGCCCGCCGGCCCCTACGTCTATCAGGACCACGGTTCGCTGGTGTCGCTGGGCCAGGACGCCGGCGTCGGCAGCCTGATGGGCAAGCTGGCCGGACGGGGTCTGTTCGTAAGCGGTACACTGGCGCGCTTGATGTACATGAGCCTGCACCTGATGCACCACAAAGCAGTGCTCGGCATTTCTCGCACCGCCTCCCTGGCCCTGGCCCGCCTGCTTATGCGGCGCACGCGCCCCCGGGTCAAACTGCACTGAACTCCCCATGAATTTCCTGCAAAAACTCGAACACGCCTGGACCACCAGCAACTCGCTTCTGCAAGTTGGGCTGGATCCCGACCCGCAACGCTTCCCGCGCGAATTGCAGGACAAACCGGACGCCATCTTCCAGTTCTGCCGCGACATCGTCGACGCCACCGCGCCCTACGCCTGCAGCTTCAAGCCGCAGATTGCGTACTTCGCCGCGCATCGCGCCGAAGACCAGCTGGAAGCCCTGTGCCAGCACATCCGTGACAAGCATCCCGACCTGCCCATCGTGCTGGACGCCAAGCGCGGCGACATCGGTTCCACCGCTGAAAACTACGCGCGCGAAGCCTACGAGCGCTATCAGGCGCACGCCCTGACCGTCAGCCCCTACATGGGGCTGGACTCGGTCGAGCCCTATCTGGCCTGGCGCGACCGCGGCGTGATCGTGCTGTGCCGCACGTCGAACCCCGGCGGTTCCGACCTGCAATTCCTGAAAATGGATAACGGCGAACCGCTGTACCTGCACGTCGCAGGGCTGGTGGCCGACAAATGGAACGCCAATGG
The DNA here is from genome assembly GCF_049060505.1 of Achromobacter marplatensis. Classification (GTDB taxonomy): domain Bacteria; phylum Pseudomonadota; class Gammaproteobacteria; order Burkholderiales; family Burkholderiaceae_B; genus Achromobacter; species Achromobacter marplatensis_A. Next base: position 481,263 of record NZ_JBMGRB010000005.1, on the reverse strand, counting down.
CCAGTGCGGCCTGGTGGTGGGCGCCACGTTCCCGAACGAACTGGCCGCCGTCCGCCAACGCATCGGCGACGCGCTGCCCCTGCTGGTGCCCGGCATCGGCGCCCAGGGCGGCGACATCACCGCCACCGTGAACGCGGGCGCGAACGCCGCCCGCAACGGCATGATGATCAACTCTTCGCGCGCCATCATCTACGCCAGCGGCGGCGACGACTGGCGCGAGGCCGCCGGCCGCGCGGCCATGGGCCTGCGCGACGCGATCAACGCGGTGCGTTGATCCTGGGATGTGGCCGGGCGGCCTTTTTGCCGCCGGGCCGCCCCAAGGCAAAAAAGCCCCCTAGGGGGCAGCAAACACGCAACGCGTGTGCAGCGTGGGGCCCAACACCCGCCTAGCGCCGGTTGACCGGCGCGCCCACGAATTCCAGCAGCCCCCGCAACGCGTATTCCACCGCGGCCTGGCGCACTTGCGTCCGGTCGCCGGGGAACACGTGCGTCACGGCGCGGCTGGTGATGCCGTCGCCCACGCGCATCGCAAAGCCGAAGCACACCATGCCCACCGGCTTGCCCGGCGTGGCGCCGCCTGGTCCGGCGATGCCGGTCGTGGACACGCCCACCTGTGCGGCGGGCGACGCCAGCAACACACCGTTGGCCATTTCCAGTGCAACGGGTTCGCTGACCGCGCCAAAGTGATGCAGCGCATCGGGGGAAACGTCCAACTCCGCCACTTTGGCCTCGTTGCTATAGGTGACGAAGCCACGTTCGAACCATTCGCTGGAACCGGCTACCGATGTCATCGCGCCGGCCAACAAGCCGCCCGTGCAGGATTCCGCGGTGCCAAGCATCCAGCCGTGGCGCCGCATCGCGTCGCCCAGCCGCTCGGCCAGACCGATAGCCGTGGCCTCGCTCAACTGCGCGGCCGACAGATTCGACCGCGATCCCGCTTCGTGTTGATCGTTCATCCCAAGACTCCTGTGCGCGCGACCAACGCCATCACCAGCAAGGCATAGCCGGCCGCCACGATATCGTCCCACATAACCCCGAAGCCGCCCTTGATATGAGCGTCGAAGAACTTGATGGGAGGCGGCTTGACGATGTCGAACAGGCGAAACAGCCCGAACGCCAGCAACTGCGACACCCAGCCCGCGGGCGTCAGCCAAAGCACCAGCCAGAACGCCACCATCTCGTCCCAGACCATTCCGACATGATCCGCCTGCCCAAGTTCGCGGCCCACGCGATGGCAGGCCCAGCACCCGTACAGAAAAGCCAGGGCCAGGAACACGCCAATCGCCAAGTCCGATGCGGCAGGCGCGGCCGCCACCCAGATGCCCCACGCCAGCAAGGTGCCCCACGTGCCCGACGCCGGACGGATCAGGCCGCTGCCCAGGCCAAAGGCGATCAGCCGGCCCGGATCGCGGCATATCCAGGATAGCGGCGGATACTCGGCCCGCGAACGTTCGCGCATGGACGGTGATGGCTTATCGGTAAGGGACATGGCGTTCCTGGGCCGGTGGGTAAAGGGGATGTTGGTAGAGGCTGGCGGATCCGCGGTGGATCAGGCCGCGGGAAAGTGGTCGAAACCAGCCGGCAGCGCGGTCATCGGCTGACCCTGTCCGTCCAGCACCGTCAAGCCCGGCTGCGCCAGCGTCTGGCCGATGCGGGTCACGCGGGCATTGGCGGCCAGGCCGGCGGCCTGGACGGCGTCGCGTTTGGCGGCGGGCGCGGTGAAGCACAACTGATAGACGTCACCGCCGCCCAGCACCGCGCGTTGCAACGGCGCCGCGTCCATCGCCGCCAAGGCGGCAGCCACCGGCATCCGGCCGAATTCGACCGACGCGCCCACCCGGCTGGCGGCCAGGATGTGGCCCAGGTCTTGCAGCAAGCCATCGGACAGGTCGATGGCGGCGTGCGCGACGCCGCGCAGCGCCAATCCCAGCGCGACCTGAGGCTGCGGCCATTCCAGCGCGCCGCGAGTGGCGGCAAGCAGGGCCGTGTCGACCGGATATTGGCCGTCCAGCAGGCGGTAGGCCACGTCGGCGGCGCCAAGTTCTCCGGACACCCAGATGTCGTCGCCCGCCTGCGCGCCGTCGCGCCGCAGCGCCTGGCCGGCGGGCACGGCACCGAACACGGTAACGCTGATCGCCAGGTCATGCGCGCTGCGCGTGGTGTCGCCGCCGATCAACGGGCAGCCATGGGCGGCAGCCAATGCGTGAAAGCCGTCCGCGAACGCGGCCAGCCAGGGTTCGTCCAGGCGCGGCAAGGCCAGGCCCAGCACGCAGCCGATCGGCCGGGCGCCCATGGCGGCCAGGTCGGAAAGATTCACGGCCAGGGCTTTGTGGCCCAGGGCGCGGGGGTCCACATCGGGGAAGAAATGCCGGCCCACCAGCAGCAGATCGGTGCTGGTGGCGACCTGTTCGCCAGGCGGCACGGGAAACAAGGCGCAATCGTCGCCCACGCCCAGCATTCCTGCGGGCGCGGTCCGGGTGAAATAGCGCGCGATCAGATCGAATTCGGACGCCACGGCGACTCCGCTATCCGGCACGGCCGGCCGGCATTAACGCCCACATGGGACGAACAGTCCCGAAGATCATGCGCGGCGCACGCAACGGGGAAAAAAGCCCACCGCCGCGCGCATCGCAAGAAGCAAATGCCCCCAAAAAACGGGGCCACGCGGAGCCGGCTCCGCCGGTCCGCAGAGGCGCCCCCCTGGGGGGAAGCGCGCAGCGCTCGGGGGGGCCTACCTCCTAGCGGCAGCCTGGACTTCGGTCGCACGCACGTCGGCGGCCAGCTTGTCGAGCACGCCGTTGACGAACTTGAAGCCGTCGGTGCCGCCAAACGATTTGGCCAGCTCGACCGCTTCGTTGATGGCAACCTTGTACGGCACTTCGACATGATGAATCAGTTCGAAGCTGCCGATCAGCAGGATGCCATGTTCAACGGGCGACAGCTCGGCCAGCGGGCGGTCGACGTAGGGCGTGAAACGCTCGCGCAGCGCGGGCGCTTCGCGCAGGACACCGTGCAGCAAGGTCTTGAACCACTGCGCGTCGGCCTCGGAAAAATCCTCGGTGTCGCGCAGGTGGGCGTCGATCTCGCCGGCGTCTTGCGTGCCTTCGCCACCGCGCAGCAGCCACGCGTACACACCTTGCAGCGCGAATTCGCGTGCACGGCGGCGGGCGCTGCGCGCGCTGGCGCGGGCTTGCGCCGCGCTATCAGCGCTGGTCGTCGTCTTCTTCGTCGTCAAAATCTTCGTCCTCGTCTTCGTCGTCTTCGTCTTCTTCCTCGGGTTCCAGCGCCGCCACCAGGTTGGCCATTTCAACGGCCACCTGAGCGCAATCGCGACCCTTGCCGGCGGCGCGGGCTTGCGCCTGCTCGTCGGTGTCGACGGTCAACACGCCGTTTGCGACGGGGATGCCGGTTTCCAGGGAGATACGGGTGATTGCCATGGCCATTTCATTGCTGACCACTTCAAAGTGATAGGTCTCGCCACGGATGACGGCGCCCAGCGCGATCAAGGCGTCGAATTCAAACGTTTCGGCCATGTGCGACAGGGCCACGCCCAGTTCCAGGGCGCCGGGAACGGTGGCGACCATCACGTCGCGTTCGTCCACACCCAGTTCGGCCAGTTCCTTCAGGCACGCTTCGAGTTCGGCTTGACCGATTTCTTCATTGAAGCGGGCGCGTACGATGCCGATGTGCAGCCCTTCGCCGTTCAGGTCGGGGGTAAGGATGTAAGGGTTCATGTGTCGGCCTTCAGTGTGTTGCGGAAGTATTCAGCGGGTCGCAATCGTAACCCGTAATGGTGAGCGAAAAGCCCGCCATGCTGGGCATCTTGCGCGGCCGGGCCAGCAGCTTCATCTGGCCAACATTCAGGTCGCGCAGAATCTGGGCGCCGATGCCGTAGGTGCGCAGCCCGAACCGGTCGGTGCTGGCGGCGGCGTCGGCCTGGGCCTTCGGGTCGTTCCAGCCGGCGATCTGGCCGAACAGGTGCTCGGTGGACGATTGGCAGTTCATCAACACCAGCACCCCTGCCGGAGCGGCCGCAATCGCCTGCAACGCTTTTGCCACGCCCCAACTGTGCGGGCTGGCGCCCGTGTCCAGCACGTCCAGCACCGAGGCCGGCTCATGCACGCGCACCAGCGTTTCAACATCGGGGCTCACGTTACCATGCACCAGCGCCAAATGGGCGGAGCCCGTGGCGGCGTCTTCGTAGGCCACGGCCTCGAAGGTGCCCCAGGCCGTCTGCATGGGGCGCTTGCCCACGCGTTTGACGATGGATTCGTGTTCGCTGCGGTACTGGATCAGATCGGCGATCGTGCCGATCTTCAGGTTGTGCTGGCGACCGAATTCCACCAGGTCCGGCAGGCGGGCCATGGTGCCGTCCGGCTTGAGGATCTCGCAGATGACCGCGGCAGGCGTCAGGCCAGCCATAGCGGTCAGGTCGCAGCCGGCTTCGGTGTGGCCGGCGCGCACCAGCACTCCGCCGGGCACGGCGCGCACCGGGAAGATGTGGCCGGGCTGCACCAGGTCGGCCGGTTTGGCGTCACGCGCCACCGCCACCTGGATCGTGCGGGCGCGGTCGGCGGCCGAGATACCAGTTTCCACCCCTACCGCGGCCTCGATGGACTGCGTGAAATTGGTGCCGTATCGCGTGCCGTTGCGGGCCGCCATCATTGGCAGCTCCAGCTGGCGACAGCGTTCTTCGGTCAGCGTCAGGCACACCAGGCCGCGGCCGTGCGTGACCATGAAATTGATGGCTTCAGGCGTGACGAATTCGGCGGCCATGACCAGGTCGCCTTCATTTTCACGGTCTTCCTCATCAACCAGGATGACGATGCGGCCGGCGCGAAGCTCGGCGATGATCTCGGCAACCGAAGCGATACCGAAGGATTCCGGCTCGGAGCCGGGCAAAGAGGACAACTGGACGGACATGGCGGGCACGCAAACCAGGCGGGAAAGCCCGGATTTTAGCGCCCCTGGCGCCAGATCCCCTATCGGGCCGCCAGAACGGCTGCCGGCGGGGGCCATCCGGTTAAACTTTCGCCCGGAGATACCCCTAAAAACGACACCCCCTCGAGGAAAAAACCCATGCAAGCCCTTGCGGCCATGCCTTTGACCGTCGCGGCGGCGGTTCGCGTCGTCCTGACCGATATCGACGACACGCTGACCACCGAGGGCCGCCTGCCGGCCGACGCCTACGCCGCGCTGGAACGCCTGGAACAGGCGGGCATCCAGGTCGTGCCCATCACCGGCCGCCCGGCCGGCTGGTGCGACCACATCGCCCGCATGTGGCCCGTGCGCGCCGTGGTGGGGGAGAACGGCGCGTTCTACTACGCCTACGACCGCCAGGCCCGCCGCATGACCACCCACTACTGGACGGACGCCGCTTCGCGCCAGGCCAGCCGCAAGCAGCTGGACGCCATCCGCGACCGCGTGCTGGCCGAGGTGCCGGGCTCGGCCGTCGCCAGCGACCAGGACTATCGCGTGGCCGACCTGGCCATCGACTTCTGCGAAGACGTGCCCGCGCTTCCTGATTCGGCCATCAGCAAGATCGTCCAGATCTTCCACGACGCTGGCGCCCAAGCCAAAGTCAGCTCGATCCACGTCAACGGCTGGTTCGGCGACTATGACAAGCTGACCATGACCCGCACGATGTTCCAGCGCGAATTCGGCGCGGACGTGGCTGGCGCGCTGGACAGCACGCTGTTCATCGGCGATTCGCCCAACGACGAACCCATGTTCGCGTACTTCCCTATTTCGGTCGGCGTGGCCAACATCCAGGCCCAGTTGCACCGCCTGACGCACCGGCCCGCCTTCGTCGCGGCCTTCCACGGCGGCGCGGGCTTCGTTGAAATGGCGGACCGGCTGCTGGCGGCCCGCCCGTCCGTGCAATCGCCGCACGCGCAACCGGCCTGAGGTCCGCATCCCGTGGCCACTCCCAAGACTCCCGCCTCCGCCGCCAACGACGGCCGCCGCAGCATCCAGTCCATCGAAGTGGGCGTGCCGTTGCTGGCCGCCCTGGTGGACGCCGCCAAGCCCCTGACCCTGCGCGACCTGGCCGCGGGCGCCGGCATGACGTCCGCCAAGGCGCACCCCTATCTGGTCAGCTTCATCCGCGTGGGCCTGGTGCAGCAAGACACCATCACCGGCCAGTACGAACTTGGCCCCTTTGCCCTGCAGATGGGGCTGGTCAGCCTGCAACGGCTGGACCCCGTGCGCATCGCCATGCCCGAGATCGCCAAGCTGCAATCCGAGATCGGCCACACGCTGGGCATCGCGGTGCTGGGTTCGCACGGACCCACCATGATCCACATGACCGAAGCCAGCTACCCGGTCCACGTGAACATGCGCAAGGGCACCGTCATGTCCATGCTGCACACCGCCACCGGCCTGGTGTTCGCGGCCTGGCTGCCGCCCAAGGTCAGCGAACACTACATCGCCCGCGAAGAAGGCGACACGGCCGTCATCGCCAGCGTGCCGCCCCCTCGCAAAGCATCGCGGGCCAATATCGAAGCGCAGTTAGCCGATATCCGCGTACACGGCATGGCCCGCGCGCTGGGCAACCCGCTGCCCGGCGTGGACGCCTTGTCGGTGCCGGTGTTCGACAACACCGGCAACATCGTCCTGGGCTTGACCAGCCTGGGCCCCACGGGCCTTTTCGATGTGGGCTGGGACGGCACGATCGCCCGCCCGCTGCTGGCGTGCGCGCAGGAGATCTCGCGCAAGCTGGGCTACCGGGGCTGAACCGGCGGATCCTGGCCAGGCGCATACCCGGCACGTTCGATTGACCGAAAATAAACGAACATAAAACGAACAATTCGAACAAAAGACGAAAAGAAAGGCAGGGACTTTCCCAGGTGTGCCGTCCCCGCTTGTGTGGTTGAATTCAGCGAATATTCAAATTCGTCCCACAAGAGGAGACAAACCATGCACGCGATGCGTCTATTGCAAGCGGCCGCCCTGGCCGCATTCGCCGTTGGCGGCGCCACCGCCCAGGCCGCCGACACCTGCTCCAACCGGGGCGATCTGGACCAGATGTATTGCGACAACAACAAGGACCTGGTGGCCGATACGCCCGCCGACGCGTCCAAGTTGAAGACGCCTTCGACGCTGGTGTTCACCTACACCCCGGTGGAAGATCCGGCGGTCTACGAAGACATCTTCAAGCCCTTCACCAAGCACCTGTCGGAATGCACCGGCAAGCGCGTGGTGTTCTACCAGGTGCAAAGCAACGCTGCGGAAATCGAAGCCATGCGCTCGGGCCGCCTGCACGTGGGCGGGTTCTCGACCGGCCCTACTGCCTTCGCCGTGAACATCGCGGGCGCCGTGCCGTTTGCCGTCAAGGGCTATGCCGACGGCTTCCAGGGCTACAACCTGATCGTCATCGTCAAGAAAGACAGCCCCTACCAGAAGCTGGCTGACCTGAAGGGCAAGAAGCTGGCGCACACCGCGCCGTCATCGAACTCGGGCCACATGGCGCCCGTGGCCCTGTTCCCCAAGGAAGGCCTGACGCCGGACAAGGACTACAAGGTGATCTTCTCGGGCAAGCACGACCAATCCGTCATGGGCGTGAACTCCGGCGACTATGACGCCGCCGCCGTGGCCTCCGACGTGTTCAAGCGCATGGTCGAACGCGGCCAGGTCAAGGAAGCCGACTTCCGCGTGATCTACAAGAGCGAGAAATTCCCCACCTCGTCATTCGCCTACGCGCATGACCTGGAACCGAAGTTCCGCGACCAGATGTTGAAGTGCTTCTACGACTACCGCTTCCCCGCGGAAATGTCGAAGGCCTTCGACGGCGCCGACCGCTTCTATCCGGTGACCTACCAGAAGGACTGGGCCATCGTCCGCCAGGTGGCTGAATCGGGTGGCGAGAGCTTCAACCGCGCCGCCTACGACCGCGAATCCGCAAAGAGCAAGAAGTAATCCAGCATGACGACGTCGCTACGCATTTCCGGCCTGGTCAAGGAATACCGGGCCGGCCGGCCGGTTCTCAATGGCATCAACCTTGAAATCGCCGGCCAGGGGCTGACCGCCATCATCGGCCCTTCCGGCACCGGCAAAAGCACGCTTCTGCGCTGCATCAACCGGCTGATCGAACCCACCCAGGGCGAGATCGTGCTGCAGTCCAAGGATGGGTCCGTGGACCTGGCCCGCGTGCGCGGCGCGTCGCTGCGCCGCGCACGCCGCCGCATCGGCATGGTGTTCCAGGAATACAACCTGGTCGAACGCCTGACCGTGATGGAAAACCTGCTGACCGGACGGCTGGGCTACACCTCGGCCCTCAAGGCCTGGATGCGCCGCTTTGAACCGGAAGACATCGAGCACGCCTACAAGCTGCTGGATACCGTTGGCCTGGCCGGCTTTGCCGACCAGCGCGCCGATGCGCTGTCGGGCGGCCAGCGCCAGCGCGTGGGCATCGCCCGCGCGCTGATGCAGCGCCCGCAGTTGCTGCTGGCCGACGAACCCACGTCGTCGCTGGACCCGAAGACCTCCGTTGAAATCATGGAGCTGCTGTCCGACCAGGGCAGCGCCACCGGCATTCCCGTCATCGTGAACATCCACGACGTGGAACTGGCCCGCCGCTACGCCACCCGCATCGTCGGCATGTCCGGCGGGCACGTGGTCTACGACGGCGATGGCCAGGGCCTGGATGCGACCATGCTCAAAACCATTTATGGAGGCGAGTCTTGGCTGGAATGACGCATCCCCGGGGCGCCCGCCCCTTTGCCATGTCCGGGCGCGCCAAGGCGGGCCTGGTGTTGCTGGTGATCTACACGATCTACGCCGGTGCGCAGCTGGATTTCAGCTGGGCGCGCTTTGAAACCGGCATGGGGCACGCGTCGACGTTTCTTTCGCGCATGTTCCCGCCTAATTTCGAAAAGCCCGCGACCTTGTGGAAGGGCATCGCGGAAAGCCTGGAAATCGCGGTACTGGCCTCAGTGCTGGGCATTCTGTTCGCGCTGCCGGTAGGCCTTCTTGGCGCCCGCAACATGATGCCCGCCTGGGTGTCGTGGCCCGCGCGTTCGCTGGTGGCGCTGTGCCGCGCCCTGCACCCGGTCATCGTCGCCATCCTGTTCGTCAAGGCCGTGGGCTTCGGCGCGCTGGCGGGCATCCTGGCGCTGACCGTGGCGTCGATCGGGTTCATCGGCAAGCTGTTCACCGAAGCCATCGAAGAGATTTCGCTCAAGCAGGTGGAAGCCGTGCGCGCAAGCGGTGCGTCGTTTGCCAACGTGATCATCTTTGGCGTGCTGCCGCAGGTGTTCGCGCGCTTTATCGGCTTTGCCACTTACCAGTTCGATTCCAACCTGCGCAACTCCACCATGGTGGGTATCGTGGGCGCGGGCGGCGTGGGCGGCACCCTGTTCTCGGCCTTCCAGCGTTTCGATTACGACTTCGTCAGCGCCATCCTGCTGACGCTCATCGCCATCATCATGCTGGGTGAAATCATCGCGGGCTTTGTGCGCGCCGTGTTCCTGGACAACCTGGGTTTCGACCGCATTCTGCAAGGCCGCTTCGCGGGGGCCCGCGGCATCGGCTCCAGCAAGCCCCCGGTGGCCCGCAAGGCGGAGGTGGAAGAATGAACGTCCATGCCTCCACCCTGAACCCCGCCGGTTCCCCGCGCGTGTGGCAGCGCTACAGCATGGGCCAGCGGCTGCTGCGCTTCGCGCTGTACCTGCTGGTGGTCGCGGCCATCGTCCAGGCCATCCGCGGCGTGGAAGTCATCCCGGAGTTCCTGTATGACGCCCCCGAGCAGATGGCGGACCTGTTCCGCCGCATGTGGCCGATCGACTGGGCCTACTACCCGGACGGCGTGCATAACGCGCTGATCGAAACGCTGCACATCGCCACCTTGGGCACCATCCTGTCCGTCTTCATGGCGGTGCCGGTGGGCCTGCTGGCGGCCAACAATCTGACGCCCAGCAAGACCATCAACATGCTGGCCCGGCTGATCCTGGTGTCCAGCCGCTCGGTCAATTCGCTGGTGTGGGCGCTGCTGTTCATCGCCATCTTCGGCCCGGGGGCGCTGGCCGGCACGCTGGCCATCGCATTCCGTTCCATCGGCTTCGTGGGCAAGCTCGTCGGCGAAGCCATCGAAGAAGCGCAGCGCGGGCCCATTGAAGCCGTGACCGCCACTGGCGCCAGCAAGGCATCGGTGCTGTGGTACGCCTACTGGCCGCAAATCCGTCCGGCGTTCTGGTCCATCGTGCTGCTGCGCTGGGACATCAACGTGCGCGAATCCGCCGTGCTGGGCCTGGTGGGCGCGGGCGGCATCGGCATGGCGCTGGACACCGCGCTGAACCTCTTCCAGTGGGACCGCGTGGCGCTGGTGCTGGCCGCGATCTTCATTGTGGTCGTGCTGGCGGAAATCATCATCACGCAGGCGCGCAAACGCATTCTTTGATCGCGTCCCTGTTTTACGCTTGTCGGTTTCCCCTGACCAGCGCTCCTTGGCGCCGCCTTTGAAAAAGGGCGGCGTTTTTTCTTGCCCAGCAAAAGCACGCGGCTTGTCCACAGGCTGCGTTCACGTCTATGCTCAATGTGAACAAAATATGAACGGTCATCAAATCCCGCCTCCGGGTTGATTAAGATCTCGGCTTTTGCCGTTGGACACCCACCGCCATGTCGGAACAGGAATTGAAACTGCATGTGCCCACGGCTTCGCGCCAGGCCGTGCTGAAAGAGATCAAGCAACGCGAGGCCACGCGCATCCGCTTGCATGCCATGTATTTCGACACGCCGGAGCGCGAACTCGCGCGGGCGCGCATCGCCATCCGCCTGCGCCAGGAAGGCCGCGATTGGGTGCAGACGCTGAAGATGCCAGGCATCAACGCCATCACCCGCATTGAATTGAATCACCCGCGTCCCGGCCCCGTGCTGGACCTGTCTGTGTATGCCGGCACCGAGGTCGAAGCCGCGCTGTCCGCGGTCAAAGGCGAACTTGGCCTGCGCTACGAGACCGACGTGCAGCGCCTGCTGCGCAAGGTCCGCACGCGCTTCGGCACGGTGGAACTTGCCTACGACACCGGCATCTTGCGCGCCGGCGCATTGGAACTGCCCATCTCGGAATTGGAATTCGAACTGGTGTCGGGCCGTCCGGCCGCCATCTTTGCTTGCGCGCGCGGCTGGCAGCAGCGCCATAGCCTGGTGCTGGATCCCCGCAGCAAGTCCGAACGCGGCGACGCGCTTGCCCAGCTGGCGCAACGCCTGGCCGACGTGGACGCCATCCCGGGCGACGACCTTGAAACGCGCCGGGCCCAGGCCATCGCCCAATTCTGGGCGCCTCGCAGCGCGGCTGCCGTGAAGCTGCGCGACGACATGACGCCGTCGCAGGCAATGGGGCGCATCGCGGCCGAATGCCTGGACCAGATCGCGCGCAACGCCGCGGTGCTGGCCGAAGTCGACACAGAAGGCGTGTACCGCGCCGGCAACTCCGAACACGTGCACCAGTTGCGCGTGGGCGTGCGCCGTCTGCGCTCAGCCTGGAAGCTCTTCGATGGCTGGATCGCGCCGGTGCCCGAGACCATGCTGCAAGGCGTGCGCACGCACTTCGCCGCTTTCGGCGCCAACCGCGACCAGGACGTGCTGAACGAGACCGTCGCGCCCGCGCTTATCCGCGCCGGCATGCCCGTGATCCCCATGGAGGCCGCACCGCCCGAACAGGACGCCCAGACCATCGCCGGCGGCAAGGCCTTCCAGGCTTGGCTGCTTGAACTGCTGGAATGGAGCCTGGACGTGCCGACCGCAGTTCCCGCCAACCCTGGCCATGCCATCGCCAACGGCACGCCCAGCGACGCCGCGCCCGAGCCTGCCATCCGGCTGGAAGGCGGCGTGGCCGGTCCCAGCGTCAAGCCCACCATCATCCCCATGTTGGCGCCGGAACCCGATCCGCAACGTCTGCACAAGCAATTGGCGCGCCGCCTGCACCGCTGGCACAGCAAAGTGGCTGACCAGGGCACGCAGTTCGCCACGCTTGATGTTCCCACCCGCCATGAATTGCGCAAGCGCGGCAAGCGGCTGCGCTACAGCCTGGCGTTCGCGGAATCACTGCTGCCCGCGGCCAAGCTGCGCGGCTACCGCAAGCTGCTGTCCAAGGTGCAGGACGTGCTGGGCGAAATCAACGACCTGGCCGTCGCCCGCGACTACTACGAGTCGTGTACCGCCACGCATCCGCAAGCCTGGTTCGCGCTGGGCTGGATCAGCGCGCGCCTGGAAGAACTGGCGGACGAAGCGCAGAAAGCCTTCGACGACCTGGCGCGCAGCAAGCCCTTCTGGAAGTAATGGCTTCAAGCCCGCCCGTCCCGGCCGCCCTGGCCCGGACGGGCGCGCGCGTTTACCGCAGCGGCAAGTCAATTCGTGAATTCGTTTTCACCTGGACACGCATCTAGCACTGCGTTTCAAAAAAAATGGCACGGCCAGCTTCGGGTCAGCTGTCTGTAAAAAGAACGACATCCGACGCGCCAATACTGGATCGCTGTCGTCCGGCCCCCTGCGCCGGACGCACTCGTGGCCCGCAGCATCCGCCCGACATGCGTCCTGTGTGACGGCAACGGCCCCTGCGGGCCGTCAGCCCATCCACACTTACAGAACCATGGAAACCACTTCCCACTTGCTCGCCCATGCAAGACGAGGCCTTGCGGCCTTCTGCGCGCTGTCGCTCGTGTTTTCGCTGTCCGCCTGCGGCGGCGACGACAACGATTCGGACGAACCCGCTCCCCCGCCCACCACGACGCCCACCCCGCCGCCCGCCGCGTGCGCGTCGCACTGCGCCCCCTGAGCCCGTTCCCCTCCGACCTTCAACGACAGAGAAGCCAATGACGTTCGACGCCTCCAAAAGAAAGTTCTTCAAGACCACGCTGGGAACCACCGCTGCCGTAAGCGCCTTGTCGATGTTCCCGCCCAGCATCCGCCGCGCGCTGGCCATTGAAGCCAGCAGCCCGACCGGCACCATCCAGGACGTCAAGCACGTCGTGATGCTGATGCTGGAAAACCGCTCCTTCGACGGCTACTTCGGCACCTTCCCCGGCGTGCGCGGCTTCGGTGACCGCTTCCCCATTCCGCTGGCCAACGGCAAGTCGGTGTTCCACCAAACGCGCAGCGACGGCACCGAAGAGCTGCCCTATCACCTGGACACGACGCTGGGCAACGCACAGCGCGCCGGCAGCACGCCGCACTCCTGGCCCGATTGCCAAGCCGCCTGGGACCATGGCCGCATGAACAAGTGGGCAAGCGTCAAACAGCCGCTGTCGATGGGCTACTACGAGACCGCCGAAGTCCCTTTCCACCGCGCACTGGCCGATGCCTTCACGCTGTGCGACAACTACCACTGTGCGATGCACGCGGGCACCATCCCCAACCGGCTTTTCTTCTGGACCGGCACCAACGGTCCGTCGGGCGACAACGTGTCGGTCGTGATGAACGAAATGAACGATGGCGCCGACGTGGGCCCGTCCACCGAAGGCTGGACCTGGACGACCTACGCCGACCGCCTGCAACAGGCGGGCGTCAGCTGGAAGGTCTACCAGAACATCCCGGACAACTTCGGCTGCAACGAGATGATGAGCTTCCGGCACTGGCGCGCCGAAATCGAAAAGATGCCCGCCGACCGGCGAGTGACCAACCAGGGCGGCCCGGCCTACAACCCCGCCATCGACGATCTCTACAGCCCGCTGGCCAAGGGCTTTGGCAACACCATGCCCGACGGCGGCTTTCTTCAAAGCCTGCGCGACGACGTGATGAACGGCACGTTGCCGGAAGTGTCGTGGATCATCCCGCCCGCCGCCTACAGCGAACACCCCGGCCCCTCCAGCCCCGCCAAGGGCGCGTGGTACATCCAGGCCGCGCTGGACGCCCTGACGCAATCGCCCGAGGTCTGGAGCAAGACCGTATTCCTGGTGACCTACGACGAAAACGACGGCTTCTTCGACCACATGCCGACGCCTTCCGCGCCCTCGCGCAACGATGACGGCACACTGGCGGGCAAGTCCACCCTGACGGACGCCGAGATGGCGTTCGAGTACTTCACCTACCCGCCCGCCACGCCCAAGCAGTTGACCGCCGACGGCAAGCCCTACGGCCCCGGCATGCGCGTGCCGATGTGGGTGATTTCGCCGTGGAGCCGCGGCGGCTGGGTCAACTCGCAGGTGTTCGACCACACATCGGCGCTGCGCTTCCTGGAACAGCGTTTCGGCGTCGTCGAACCCAACATCAGCGCGTTCCGGCGCGCGGTCTGCGGCGACCTCACCTCGACGCTGAATTTCGTCTCGCCCAACAGCGCCGCCCTGCCAACGTTGTCGGGCCGCACGACCAAGACGGACGCCGACGGCCTGACCACATGGCAGGAATCGCAGCCTGCCATTGCCATCCCCACGCAACAGACGCTGGCCAAGCAGGCGCCCGGCACCCGACCCTCGCGCGCGCTGCCCTACGAGCTGCACACGAGCGCCCGCGAAGAAGCGCGCGAGCACCGCGTCAGGCTGCTATTCGCCAACGCCAGCAACGGCCAGACAGCCGCCGTCTTCCACGTGTACGACAAGCTGCATCTGGACCGCATCCCGCGCCGTTATGTGGTGGAGGCGGGCAAGTCGCTGGACGACGCCTGGGATGTGTCCGCAGATAGCGGCAAGTACGACTTGTGGGTGTTGGGGCCGAACGGCTATCACCGCGCCTTCGCGGGCGACTTGATGCAGACCGGCGGCGCGCAGCCGGAGATCCAGGTGTGCTACGTGCCTTGCGACGACCCGCAGGTGCAAGTCAAGCTGCACAACAACGGCAGCCAGGCTTGCACATTCACCGTCAGCGCCAAGGCATACCGCAGCGACGGCCCGTGGACCGCCATCGTGCAGGCCGGCCAAACCGGTGAACTGAGCTGGCCCGTAAGCGACAGCGGGCAGTGGTACGACTTTGCGGTGGCATGCGAAGGCTATGCCGCGTTCCAACGCCGCTTTGCCGGCCGCATGGAAACGGGCAAGGACGGGGTCAGCGACCCGGCGATGGGCCAGGTGCCTGACGCGACGGCCTGACGGTAGCGCCGCGGCTCACCCTGCGGCTCATTTCGCTGCTCACTTCGCGGTGTACCCCGCGCAAACGGCAACGGGGCGGCGCTTGCGCACCGCCCCGTTGTTTCAGGCCTGCCGGCGGATCAGTCCGCCAACAAGGCCGCGGCGAATTCGTCCGCCACGAAAGGCTGCAGGTCTTCCAGGCTTTCGCCCACGCCGATCCAGTAGACCGGGATCGGACGCACCCCCTGACTGCCTGCGGCAACGGCCGCCAGCGTGCCGCCCTTGGCCGTGCCGTCCAGCTTGGTGACGACCAGGCCAGTCAGCGTGATGGCCGCGTCGAACGCGCGGATCTGCGCCAGCGCGTTCTGGCCGGTGTTGCCGTCCACCACCAGCAGCACTTCGTGCGGCGCGGTGGCATCGGCCTTGCCGATGACGCGGCGGATCTTCTTCAGTTCTTCCATCAGGTGCAACTGCGTCGGCAAGCGCCCCGCGGTGTCCACCATGACCACGCCCATGCCGCGCGCGCGGCCGGCGTTGACCGAGTCGAACGCCACGGCGGCAGGGTCGCCGCCATCCTGCGCAATGACGCTGACGTTATTGCGGCTGCCCCATTCCACCAGTTGTTCGCGCGCGGCGGCGCGGAAGGTGTCGCCCGCGGCCAGCAGGACGCTGGCGCCCTGGCGTTGGAACGTGTGGGCCAGTTTGCCGATGGACGTCGTCTTGCCCGCGCCGTTCACGCCGGCGATCATCACCACCAGCGGTTTGGTGCGGGTCAGGTCGAACGCGCGCTCCAGCGGACGCAGGTGGTCGGCCAGCAATTGGCGCAAGGCGGTCTTCACCTTCGCCGGGTCTTCGATGCGTTCCTTCTTGACGCGCGCGCGCAGCGCGGTCAGCAGCTTCTCGGTGGCCTCCAGGCCCGCATCGGCCATAATGAGCGCCGATTCGAGTTCCTCGAACAGGTTTTCGTCGACCTTGACGCCGATGAAGATGCCGCCAATGCTCTGGCCGGTGCGCGACAGGCCCTGCTTCAACCGCGACAGCCACGACGCTTTTTTCGGCGCTTCGGCGGGCGCGGGTTCGACGGCCGGAACAGGTTCCGGTGCAGGAGCAGGTGCAGGAGCAGGTGCAGGAGCAGGTGCGGTGACCGCGACGGGCGCGGCAGGCGCTGGCGCTGAAGTCGGAGCCGGCGCGGGTGCTGCCACGGGCGCCGCGGCGGGCGGTGCATCAAGCGGTGCGTTGACCGGCGTCGGCGCCTGGGCCGGCGCATCGGCGCGTGCGATCGGCGCTACAGTCGGAGCAACCGGCGCTGTCTGCACGGTCGGTGCGACAGGCGCAGGCGCGGGCACCTGATCGGGCACCGGCGCAGGCGTCGGCACGGCAACCACGGGACTCGGAGCGGGTGCGGCCGGCACGGTGGCCGGCGGAATCACCGGCGCGGCGGCGGGCTCCGCAGGCGCCACGGCGGCGTCTACGACCTCAGGCGGCGGCGCGGGCTGAGCCGGCGCGGCGGGCGGTGGGGATTTTTTCTTGAAGAAGCGGCTAAACATGGGTAACAAGTATATTCGTATCGTCGGTGGCCAATACAGGCGCACCCCCATCGCCGTGCCCGACGTGGAGACGCTGCGCCCCACGCCCGACCGGGTGCGCGAGACACTATTCAACTGGCTGAATCACCTGTGGGCCGGCGAATTCTCCGACAAACAGGTACTGGATCTGTTCGCCGGCAGCGGCGCCCTGGGGTTCGAGGCGGCCTCGCGCGGCGTGGCGCATGTGCAGATGGTCGAGCGGGACAAAACCGCTGCGTCCGCGCTGCGGACACTGCGCGACAAGCTCAAAGCCGACATGATACGCATCCATGTGGGCGACGCGATGCAGGTCGCCGAACGGATGGATGCGTCCCGGTTTGACCTCATCCTGTTGGATCCGCCCTTTGGCCAGGGCTGGCTGCCGCGCCTGTGGCCCATCCTGCCGGGCATTTTGACCGAGCATGGGCTAGTCTATGTCGAGGCGGAAACCGCCATCGACGCCCCCGAAGGATTCCAGATCTTGCGGCAGGACAAGGCAGGCGCGGTCCACTACCACCTGCTCGAATTTGCTGCATTGCGGAAATAGATCAATAATCCGAGCTTCGGAGGATGGTGTACACCACTAATAACGGTACGGAGCTCGCATGATCATCGCTGTATATCCCGGCACTTTCGACCCGCTGACCCGGGGCCACGAAGACCTGGTCCGCCGCGCGGCCACGCTTTTCGACAAAGTCGTGGTGGGCATCGCGCTTAGCCGCAACAAAAAGCCTTTCTTCAGCATCGACGAACGCGTGGAAATCGCCCGTGAAGTCCTGGGCCACTACCCCAACGTGGAAGTGCAGAGCTTCGGCGGCTTGCTGAAGGACTTCGTCCGCGACCAGGGCGGCCGCGTCATCGTCCGCGGCCTGCGCGCCGTGTCCGACTTCGAATACGAATTCCAGATGGCTGGCATGAACCGCCACCTGCTGCCCGACGTGGAAACGCTGTTCATGACCCCGTCGGACCAATACCAGTTCATCTCGGGCACGATCGTGCGCGAAATCGCCCAGCTGGGCGGCGACGTCAGCAAGTTCGTGTTCCCGTCCGTCGAGCGCTGGCTGCAGGAAAAGGCCAAGGAACGCCGCGAACAGTCCTGGCCGGGCTGATCCGCCCAGCGCCGCACCATCCCTGAAGGGCGCGATTTCGCGCCCTTCTTGCGCTTTTCCGCCCGGCAGTACAATGTGAGCCGCCCCTGGCTTTCCTCCGCTGCCCATCATGGCCCTGCTAATCACCGAAGAATGCATTAATTGCGACGTTTGCGAGCCCCAGTGCCCGAACGACGCGATTTCTATGGGCGAGGACTATTACGTCATCGATCCCGACAAATGCACGGAGTGCGTCGGCCATCACGACGAACCCCAGTGCAAGGTGGTGTGCCCGGTGGAGTGCATTGAACTGCACCCGCAATGGAACGAAGGCCAAGAGCAGCTCATGGCTAAGTACCGCCGCCTGACCGGTGCCGCATGAGCGGCACGACGCAGACGGGCATCAACCTTCCTTCCCCGTCGCCAGCTCCCCATCACGCGCGCCGCGACGTGTCCGCCTCGGCGGTCGCCGCCGGCCTGGTCGCCGTGCTGGTCAGCTTCGGCGGCACCGCCGTCCTGATGGTGCAGGCCGGCCATGCCGCGGGCCTGAATTCGGCGCAGATCGGCTCCTGGATCGGTTCGCTGAGCCTGGCTTTCGGATTCGGCGGCGCGTTCTACAGCCTGCGCACCGGCCTGCCCATCGTCATGGCCTGGTCCACGCCCGGCGCCGCGCTACTCGTCACGGCGCTGGTCGGCATTCCCTTCAATGAAGCAATCGGCGCCTACGTGCTGGCCGCGGGCCTGACATTGCTCTGCGGGCTGTTCGGCTGGATCGACCCCATCCTGCGTCGGATCCCCGGTGAAATCGCCGCCGCCATGCTGGCCGGCGTGCTGCTCAATTTCGGCATGGGCATCTTCAGCAGCGTCGGCAAGCAACCCGCACTGGTCCTGGCGATGTGCGCCACCTATCTGGCCTGCCGGCGCTGGGCGCCGCGCTACGCCGTCCTGGTGGTGATGGTGATCGCCATCGCGCTGGCCTTCGGGCTGGACCTGATACGGCTGGACTTGCTGGACTGGCACCTGACGGAATTCGTCTGGACCACGCCCACCTTCAGCGCCCAGGCCATCGTCAGCCTGGGCATCCCGCTGTTCGTGGTGGCCATGGCGTCGCAGAATCTGCCCGGCCTGGCGATCCTGCAAGCCGCCGGCTACCGTCCCCCTGCCTCGCGCATCGTGGCCGCCACGGGCCTGCTGGGTTTGCTGGCAGCCCCCTTCGGCGCGCACAGCGTCACCATGGGGGCCATCAGCGCGGCCATCTGCACCGGCCCTGAAGCCCACCCCGATCCCGCCAAGCGCTATATCGCGGCAGCGACCTACGGGCTGGGCTATGTCGGGTTAAGCGTCGTGGCGGGCGCCGTGGCGGTGTTCTTCCAGGCCTTGCCGGGGGCGCTATTGGCCGCGTTGGCCGGTCTGGCGCTGCTGGGCACGATCATGGGCGGCATGGCCGCCGCGATGGCCAACCCGCAACGGCGCGAAGCCGCGCTCATCACGTTGCTGGCAACGGCGTCGGGGTTCAGCTTCTGGGGAATCGGGTCGGCCTTCTGGGGCCTGGCGGCGGGCCTGCTGGCCCATACGGCATTCGAATACAAGCGCGCCAAGTCGGGCGTCTAGCCCGCCGGATCGCTCCGGCGGTTTCCGAACACGTTCAGGCAGGCCAGGCGGCCACGGGCGTGTCCGGGTGCACCTTCATGATGCGGCAAGGCACCTGCACGAAGTTCGAGATCCAGGCCGCGGCCAGCTCCCCTTCGTCGATCACGTCGATGGTCTGCTCACCCACCTTCATGCTGTAACGCACGCTGTCATCGTCTTCGATGACGTCCAGCGGAATATCCATGCGCAGCATGCCCGGCGCCTTCAGCACCAGATAGCCCAAGCGCAGCTCGACCGACACGTCGGCAAGCCGGGGGCACAATTCGCGGTTCAACCACTGGCCGGAATCGTTGGCGATCAGCCATTGCCGCTGATACGCGGCCGCGGCCGGTTGCGTGGTGACGCCGCATTCCGCGATGGGCTGGAAATTTTCAGTGCTCATTTGCCCAGCAATCCCTTCAAGGCTTTATCCAGCGGCGCGCCATTCTTGCCCTTGCCCGTGGCGGCTTCGCGCAGCTTGTTTTCCAGGCTGCGCTTGAGGATGTTGCCGATGGCGTCCTTCCACAGCACCGTATAGGTCGGCTTGTCGAAATGGCCCTTCACGTGCACCGGGATCGTCACATCTTTCAGATCGATCAGTTCCTTGCCTTCGGGATCGGCCGCCGGGTTGACGACACGCGCGCGCGCCACCAGGTCCAGCTCGCTCTTCACGAAGTCGATGGTGGCCGGCTCGCCCTGCGTGACGCGCAGCAACGGCGACACGACGTTCAAGCGCTTCACGGTGGCCACGCCCTTGGTGAAGGCCAGATCGGCGTCCATCTCCGAGAACTCGGTTTGCTTGCTGGTGTCGGCGGCTACGGTCTCGTCCTGCGATTCGGGCTTGAACGCGGCCTTCAATTCGCGCAACGTCTGCGTCAGGTTGATGCCCTTGACCGCGCCATCGCGCAGGCGCACCTGCACGGTGCCGCCCAGGCCACTCTTCATTGCATAGACATTGGCGCCGCCCGTCTTCAGGTCCAGCGCCAGGCTGCCCGTGCCGCTGAGCACGTTGCGGTTGGCCAGGTCCATCAGCAGGGGCTCGATGGCAATACCCGCCAACGACATCTTGGTGGCCAACTGGTTGCCCTGCGCGGCGTCCACGGACAACGCGCCAGCCAGCTTGCCGCCGTACAGGCCGGCGGTCAGGCTGGAGATATCCAGCTTGCCCTTGTCCAGCTTCACGACTGCGGCGACTTCATCGGCCTTCAGGCCGCGCACGACCAGCTTGCCGACCTTCAAGGTGCCGTTGACGCTGGGGCCCACCAGCGCGGACAGATCGATCGAATCGTCCACGGGCGCAGCCGGCGCTGCGGGCTTGGATTCGTCTTTCTTGCCTTCGGCGGGCGGCTTGGCCGGCGCGGCCGCGACGGGCGGCACCAGCTTGTCCAGGTCCAGCGTATCCACCGCCAAGGCGAACTTCACCATCGGCGTATCGGAAAGCTTGGTGATGTCGGCGCTAAGGTCGAACTTGCCGCCTTCCAGCACGGCGTTGATCTTGCTGCTGGCCTGGTCCTTCAGCAGGTCCACGGTCAGGCTGCCGATCACGGGGATCTGCAGGCTGCCCTTGGGCAACCCCGGGTCGGTAATGTTGACATCGCCGCGCAAGCCGGACAGGCCGCCACTGCGTTGCAGCAGGTTCAACGTCAGCGGCGAAGCAAAATTCAGCTTCACCACGCGTTCGCCATTCTTCGACGTGCTGTCGACCTTGGCTTCCTTGATGTCCAATTCGCCAGCGTTGCCGCTGATGCCGTTCAGACCGAAACTGGCATCCAGGCCGCTGACGCGCACGCGGCCGGTCAGCGCTTCACCGGTAGCCGACGCGGGCGAGATATTCAGCGCGGGCGCGTCCACGGCCAGTTCAAACGGGCCATCAGGCGAACTGCCCTTGGCGCGCACCGCCAGCTTTTCGATCTGCAGCTGGCTTTTGTGTGGATCGATTGCCAGCTTGGGCATGGCCACACTGGCCTCTACATTGGTGGCGCGCGCGGCGGGATCGGTGATGTCGCCTTGGAAAACCACTTCCAGGCCTGCCACGTCCAGCGCCGACTTCTGGCCATTGAAGGCCAGGTTGCCGCGCATGGCCAGGCTCTTGGCCTCGGCGCCTGGCAGCTTGCCGTCCATGCGCAAATCCAGCTTCTGGGCCGCGTAACGCTTGGCCGACGGGTCAAGCGTCAGCAAAGCTTGGCCGGTCAGGTTGGCGTCAACACGCGGGTTGCCGCCTTCGACGCGCGCCGTCAGGCGCACATCGAACGGCTGGTTGAACGTGACGCGGCCCGTGTTGGCGTTGATCTTCGTCACGGCCACGGCCATGCCCGAGATCGCGTCCTGCAACTGCACTTCGCCATCCTTCAGGTCCAGCCCGGCGATGTCGATCTGCATGTTGTTGCGGGTCGGCGGCAACGTGCCGCTGGTGATGGCCTGGGCCGCGGTCTGGGCCGCCCCCACCAACGCTTCGGCGGGATTGGCCGGCGCGGTCATGATCACGGGCGTGCCGCCCACGAGGTTGCTGAAGTTGAACTGGCCGTCCTTGTCCCGCACCACGCGCGCCTTGAAGCCGCTGATGGCCACATGGTCCACCACGAAGCTGTTCGACAGCAGCGGCCACACCGCAACCGCCAGCCGGGTGCTTTCGATGGAAGCGAAGGTGTCGGAGCTATTGGGCTCGGACAGCGACACGCCCTGCACCGACAGGCCGATGCGCGGGAAGAGCGACAGCTCGATCTCGCCATCGATCGTGAGGGTGCGGTGATAGCGTTCCTGCACAAGCTCTTCCAGCTTGTACTTGTACGCGTTGGGATCGAATGTCAGCAAGAAGATGGCCAGGCCAACGACGGCCACGACAACCAACACCACCAGGCCTATCAAAATGCGCTTGAACCACGTTTTCATTGCCGCCCCGTCGGTACCTCGACTGGAAATCCTTGAATGCCGCCCACCACGCCATGGCGCGGGGATGGTGCTAATAGCGGTGGAAAACCACGCGCCAATTGGAGCTGTGTGCCTTTTAGGACGAGTCCTCGCTTCTGCCGGAAGCCTGTGGCTGCGGCGCCAAAAGAGAGGGTCTACCAAGGAAGGCCTGCTGAAGACGCCGGCATGACCAGCGTGCAGATTCCGCTATCGTAACAAATCGGGCCGGCTTCGCGATGCCAACCCGGCCGCGGCGCCAAAAACCAGGGCGATTCACGTAGCTCACCGGGCGTTGACGGCGCCCGGAAGCTGACGGTTTTCTGTCTGGCGGATTGTAGGACTAGAATGATTGATCCATCAATCATTGATACATCCAACAATGCCCGCCCCCGCCCCCAGCACTTCGCATTCGCCCGGCCAGGTGCTGCCTTTCCGCCAGACCTTGATGGCCATGCTGGGCATGTGCTTCGTCATGATGATGGTCGCCATCGACCAGACGGTGGTGGGCACTGCCTTGCCGACCATTGTGGCCGAACTCAAGGGCTTCGAACTGTATGCATGGGTTGCGACGTCTTACCTGCTGACGTCCGTCATCACGGTGCCGATCTTCGGACGCCTGGGCGACTACTACGGCCGCAAACCTTTCGTGGTGGCCGCGATCATCCTGTTCACGCTGGCCTCGGTACTGTGCGGCGCGGCCGACAGCATGCTTACGCTGGTGCTGGCGCGGGCCTTGCAAGGCATTGGCGGCGGCATGCTGGTGGGCACGGCCTTCGCGTCGATCCCCGACCTGTTTCCCGACCCGCACGTGCGGCTGCGCTGGCAGGTCATGCTCAGTTCCGCCTTCGGCATCGCCAACGCCGTCGGCCCGACGCTGGGCGGCGCGCTGACTGAACACTATGGCTGGCGCTCGGTGTTCTACGTGAACCTGCCGATCGGCATCCTGGGCCTGTGGTTCGTGGCGCGCTACCTGCCTCACTTGCGCAACCATACGTCGGGCAAAGTGCGGCTGGACTGGCAGGGCGCGCTGTTGGTCGCGCTGGCGCTGGGCAGCCTGCAGTTGCTGGTCGAACTCTTGCCCAAGGAAGGCCTCAGCATTTTGATCGTGCTGCTGGGCGCGGGAAGCATCGCCGCGTTCGCGCTGCTGTACTGGTGGGAAAAGCGCTGCCCGCACCCACTCTTGCCGCTGGACATGTTCCGCAACCGTGGGCTGGCCACGCTCTTCACGCTGGCGCTGCTGGTGGGCGTGACGATGTACTCGCTACTGTTCTATGCCCCCCTGCTGCTGCAAGGCGGCTTCGGCCTGTCGCCGCAGGACGCCGGCCTGCTGATCACGCCCATGGTCGTCTTCATCACGGTCGGTAGCATCATCAACGGGCGCGTCATCACGCGCATCCGCAACCCCAACCGGATGCTCTACGCCGGCTTCCTGCTGATGGCCCTGTCCTGTTTGGGTATTGTTACCACCCATAGCTATACGTCACACGGGCTGATCGCCGTTTACATGCTGATGGCCGGCCTGGGCATGGGCTTCATCATGCCCAACCTTACCGTCTTCGCGCAGCAGACCGCGGGGCGCACGCACCTGGGCATCGCCACGGCGCTGCTGCAATCCTTGCGCATGATCGGCGGCATGCTGGGCACGGCGGTGGTCGGCACGATGGTGAGCCACAGCTATTTCAGCGGCGTTGAATCCACGCTGCGCGGCGCCTCGGCGCAATGGCTGCCGGAACTGAACGATCCGCAGATGCTGGTGAATCCCGCGGCGCAAACGCAGTTCCTGGCACAATTGGCGCATCAAGGCCAGGACGGCACGTCGTTGATCGAGATCGCGCGCGTTGCGCTGGTGGGCGCCATTCACGAAGGGCAGCTCATTGCGCTGGCCGTCGCCATCTTCGCGCTGTGGTGCGTGCGGCGGGTGCCCCTGGTGCAATTGGCCCGGCCTGCGAAAGCGGAGCCTGCGGGCGTCGGAGAGTAGCTTTTGCCCAAACAACAACAAGGCCTGCAAGTCGTCCAGCACATGGGGCAGACGTACCGCGTGATGCAAAGCGCGTTCAGCAGCAAGGTGGGGCACGCCCTGCCCCGCTGGCGCATTCTGCTGGCGCTGCACGAATGCGGACAGTGTTCGCAAAAGCATCTGGCCGAACGCTGCCGTCTGGACCCCGCATCACTGACGCGCCAGTTGCAGGCCATGCAGAAACTGGGATGGATCTCACGCGCGGTGGACCCGCAAGACAACCGCCTGACCAACGCCACGCTTACGCCGGCGGGCCAGGCCGTGGTGAACGACGCCCTGCCCAAGCGCGCGGCCTTCTTCGAGGAATCGCTCAAGGGGTTGTCGGCGGCCGATGTCGACACGTTGAACCGCGTGCTGAGCGTGCTGGAAGAGAACTTCCTGCGCGCGGCGGGCGGCAAGCCCGCGTAGCCCGCCGCGAAATGGCTGCGGCATGGCCGCGCGCGGCGCGCCAGCCAAGCCTAGGCCATCAAGCAGCGGCAACGCGCTGCCAATCGCCGCGATGCTGTTCGATATGTTCGCGCAGATGCTCCACCAAGGTCCGCGTGGCCATCGACGGAAAACGATTCGGAGCGGTCAGCAAATAGATGGCGTTGCCCACGCCTTCCGGTTCCAGCTCGGGCAGTATCTCGACCAGCTCGCCGTCGCGCAGCTGGCTCCAAACCGCGTAGCGGGGCAGCAGCGCCACGCCCAATCCGGCCATGACGGCATCCCGCAAGAAGGGATAATCGCCGGACTGCACCCTTGGCGCCACACGCAGCAGCAGCGGGTCGCCATCTTCGCGCTTGCAGCGCAGATCAAAGCGCCGGCCCAGCGATTGCGGCGCGATCAACGAACAAAGGCCCAACTGCTCAAGCGTCGTCACCGGCCCTTGGCGGCGTAGGAAATCCGGCGTCGCGCACAGGCACCACTGGACGTCGCAAATGCGCCGCGCCACATGGTCTTCCGGCGGCGCGGAAGTGATCTTCAGGGCCATGTCCACTTCGGCCGACACCAGGTCGCCGATGGCGTCATTGATGTGGACGCGCAATGAAATATCGGGATAGCGGCGCGTGAAGTCCAGCAGCACCGGCGCAAGATAAAGATGGCCTAACCCCGTGGGCAGGCGTATCCGGACGTCGCCGCGCACGGTGCCATCCAGGCTAGGAATGGAGGCTTGCGCCGCACGCATTTCGTCCAGCAGCCGCACGCCGTGCTGGTATAGCAATTGCCCCGCTTGGGTCAGTTCCACATGCCGGGTGGTGCGGCGCAAAAGCTGCGAACCCATCGCCAGCTCCAGCCGCTTCAACCGGTGCGACATGTTTGAACGGGTCATGCCGCAGCGCTCGGCTGCCGCGCTTAGGTTGCGCGATTCCACCATCGCGACGAATAGCCTGACCAGGTTCAGATCCAACTCTTTGTCAATCATTGTTCACCATTAAAGGAACAACTACTTGGATTGTCCACCGGACGAGCCGAGTCTACCATCGGCTTATCGATCTTCCGCCCATGGATGCCATGAACCCAGCTGTTGACGCCGATCAGGCCTGCGGTCCCTTTTCCGGTTTGCGCGTGCTGGATATCAGCCAGGGCATCGCCGGCCCGTATTGCGCGCAGATGTTGTGGCAGCAAGGCGCCGAAGTCATCAAGGTGGAGCCGCCCGCCGGTGACTGGGGCCGCCATGTCGGCACGCAGCGCGACGGGCACAGCGCACTATCGGTGGCCTACAACGCCGGCAAGCGCGGCGTGTGCCTGGACGCGCGCCATCCCCAGGGAAAAAAGGCACTGCGCCGCCTTGCCGGAAGCGCCGACGTGTTGATCCAGAACTTCCGCCCTGGCGTCGCCGAACGCATGGGCGTGGGCTACGCAGACGTGCGGCAGCACGCGCCGGGCATGGTCTATGTGTCGATCAGCGGTTACGGGCCGGACGGCCCTTACGCCGGCGCGCCCGCATCGGATTCGGTCATGCAAGCCGACAGCGGTCTCATGTACGCGAACCAGGACGAGGCCGGGACGCCGCGCCGCATGGGCATGCTGATGGCGGATATCGCCACCGCCCTGTATGCCGCGCAGGCCACGGCCGCCGCGCTGTACCGGCAAGCCAGGACGGGTCGCGGCAGCCATGTCGAGCTTAGCCTGTTCCAAGCGTGCGCCGCGCTGCAGGTGAATGACATCCTGGCCCACGCCATGGCGGGCGCGCGACGCGCCGGCCCGGTCAGCGCGCCCAACGGCGTGTTCGCCACCGCTGACGGCAGGCTATCGGTGCTGGCGCTGAACAATGAGCAGTTCGCCCGCCTGTGCCGCGCGCTGGAACGGCCCGAATGGCTGCAGCAGCCCGCCTATGCGGACAACGCCGGCCGCATGGCGCGGCTGAACGAATTGCATGAACAGATTGCGGCGCAGTTGGCCACCCGGCCTTCGGCGCACTGGATCGAACGGCTGGCGCGCGAAGAGGTTTTGCACGCCACGGTGCGCGACTACGACGATCTGGCGGCGCATGCCCAGGCCGCGCACGTGGAACTGCTGCAGACGCTGGACCAGCCCGGCGTGGGCGCATTGCCCTATGCGCCGCTACCCGGCCTGGCGCGGCGGCGGCCGTTGACGCCAGCGCCGCGGATCGGCCAGCATTCCACCGAGGTGCTGCAAGACTGGGGGTGGAGCCCGGCCGACATTCGCGCGCTGATGACGGCGGGCGCGCTGCGGCAGGACGACACGCAACCGGAGCAGGCATGATGCGCGCCCTGCTCTGCGAACAGTTCGGCCCCGTGCGCGACGTGGCGTTGCGCGACGCGCCCGATGCCCGGCCACCGGGCCCGTCCGAAGTCATGATCCAGGTGCAATACGCCAGCGTCAGCCACGCCACCAAACTGCTGATCGAAGGCCGCTACCAGACCCGCCCGCCCATGCCCTTCGTGCCCGGAACCGAGGCCGTCGGCCAAGTGCTGGCCTGCGGTAGCGCGGTGACACGGCTGCGCCCCGGCGACACCGTGGTGGCGCTGGCTCGCTGGGGCTGCTATGCGGAACGGCTGACATTGCCCGAGTACACCGTCTACGCCGTCCCGGACGGCCTGGAGCCGCTGCTCGCCCTGCCCGTGCCCATCTCCTATGGCACGGCTTACTGCGGCTTGCTGTGGCGCGCGGCCATGCAGCCCGGCGAAACCGTGCTGGTGCTGGGCGCAGGCTCCGGCGTGGGCCTTGCCGCGGTGGAACTGGCCGCACTGCTGGGCGCCCGCGTCATCGCCTGCGCAAGCACCGAGGCCAAGCGGCAAGCCGCGCTGGCGGCAGGCGCCAGCCACGCCATGCTGGCGGACGCCGACATGGCGGCGGCGGTCAAGGCGCTGACCGAAGGCCGCGGCGCCGACATCGTGTTCGATCCGGTAGGGGGAACGGCATTCGAGTACGGGGTGCGCGCGGCCGCCGCGAACGCACGCATGCTGTCCGTGGGCTTTGCCAGCGGCACCGTGCCGCAAGCGCCGCTGAACCTGCTGCTGGTCAAGAATATTGCATTGCACGGCTTTTTCTTCGGGCGCTACCTGGGCTGGACGCCCGTCGACGAGCGCGTGGTCCATGCGCCTGCCATGCAGCGCGCCATGGCGACCCTGTTTGAATGGGCGCGCGGCAAGCGCATCCATCCCGCAGTAACGGCGGTCTATCCGATCGCCGAACTCGCCGCTGCGCTCGAAGCGCTGGAAAGCCGCCAGGTCGTGGGCAAAGTGGCACTCAAAATAATATCGGAGACAAGCCCATGCAATCCCCCACCGCCGCTTGCGGCGACCACGCCCTAAGCCCGCGCCAGGCGCCGCGGCCCGCCTTCAACCGCCTTGCCGTGCTGGCGCTGGCCTGCGCCGGCATGACCGCCGCGATGCCGGCGGACGCCGCCGACGCCTATCCCAACCGCCCAATCACGATGGTGGTGCCGTATCCGCCTGGCGGCCCCACCGATATCGTGTCGCGGCTCGTGGCGGCCGAAATGTCCAAGACGATCGGCCAGAACATCATCGTGGACAACCGGCCCGGCGCCAGCGGCATGATCGGCGCGGACCTGGTGGCGCGCGCCGCACCAGACGGCTACACATTCTTGGCCAATGCTTCGCTGCACGTCATCAACCCGTACATCTACCGGTCCATGCGTCACGATGCGTTCAAGGATTTCACGCCGATCACGCAGTTGGCGGACGTGCCCCTGGTGCTGGTGGTGCCGCAGTCCAGCCCCGCAAAGACCGTGCAGGACCTGGTGGCGATGGGCAAGACCCAGCCGCTCAATTTTGGCTCGGCGGGCAGCGCGTCGGCGCAGCAATTGGCAGGGGAATCCTTCAAGACCCGCACGGGCCAGCCGATGCAGCACGTGCCCTACAAAGGGAGCGCGCCCGCCCTGACCGATCTGGTGGGCGGGCAGATCCAGCTCATGTTCGACTCCATGCCTTCGGCCACCCCGTTCATCAAGTCGGGCAAGCTGCGAGCGCTGGCCGTCACCGTCTCGCAGCGCGTGCCGGAACTGCCGGATGTTCCGACCATGGCGGAATCCGGTTTTCCTGGTTTCGATATCAGCACGTGGTATGGATTGTGGGCGCCCAAAGGCACGCCGCCCGCCATCACGGCCAAACTGGCCGAGCATGCAGCGCTGGCGCTCAAGCAGCCGAATGTGATCAGCCAATACGCGAGCATGGGCGCCAAGCCGGTGGGGTCGAGCCCGGCGGACTTCGCGCGCTTCAATCTGGCTGAAGGCCAGAAATGGCGAGAAATCGTCACCGCCGCCGGCATCGTGCCGCAATAGGGCCGCGCCGGGAACTGCCAAGCAAAGGAACTTGCCAGCGCCGTCAAGGCGGGCAAGCTCCTGTGGGTGGAGTTAGACGTTGAACAAGAAGTTCATCACATCGCCGTCCTGCACGATGTATTCCTTGCCTTCCGCGCGCATCTTGCCCGCTTCCTTGGCGCCCTGCTCACCCTTGTAGGTGATGAAGTCCTCATACGCGATCGTCTGAGCACGAATAAAGCCGCGCTCGAAGTCGGTGTGGATGACGCCGGCGGCTTGCGGCGCGGTGGCGCCGATGGCGACCGTCCAGGCGCGCACTTCCTTCACGCCGGCGGTGAAGTAGGTCTGCAGGCCCAGCAGCTTGAAGGCGGCGCGGATCAGGCGGTTCAGGCCCGGCTCTTCCATGCCCATGTCGGACAGGAAGGCTTGGCGATCGGCGTCGTCCAGGTCCACGATTTCGGATTCGATGGCGGCGCAGATGGCCACGACCGGCGCGTTGCGCGCGGCGGCGAATTCGGTCAGGCGGTCCAGCAGCGGGTTGTTCGTGAAGCCGTCATCGGCCACGTTGCCCACGTACATCGCGCGCTTGGCGGTGATGAAGCACAGCTGGGCGATGTCGGCGTGTTCTTCCGTCGTCAGGTCCAGCGCGCGGATCGGCTTGGCTTCGTTCAGCTGGGCAATGCACTTTTCCAGCACGGCCACGATGCGCTGCGATTCCTTATCGCCGGAACGCGCGGTCTTCTGGTGGCGCAGCAGGGCCTTTTCGGCGGTCTGCAGGTCAGCCAGCGCCAGCTCGGTCTCGATGACTTCGATGTCGGCGATGGGGTCGACCTTGCCGGCAACGTGGATCACGTTGGGGTCTTCGAAGCAGCGCACGACGTTGACGATGGCGTCGGTTTCGCGGATGTGCGACAGGAACTGGTTGCCCAGGCCTTCGCCCTTGCTCGCACCGGCGACCAGGCCCGCGATGTCGACGAATTCGACGGTGGCGGACAGGATGCGTTCGGGCTTGACGATTTCAGCCAGCTTCTGCAAACGCGGATCCGGCACCTCGACCACACCGACGTTGGGTTCGATGGTGCAGAACGGGTAGTTCTCGGCGGCGATGCCGGCGCGGGTCAGAGCATTGAAAAGTGTCGATTTGCCAACGTTGGGCAGGCCGACGATGCCGCATTGCAGAGCCATGGGAATCCTGTGTAAGTACGGTATTGATCGTTAACGTTCTAGTTTACCCCGGCAAGCGGCAGGCGACCTGCCGCCGCGCCGGGGATGCGGCCCCGCTAACTGGCGGCGGTGGGCGCCCAGCGCATGACGGCCCAGATCATCAAAATGGGGCCGGCGTTGAAGGTGGCGTGCAGCAGGATGGCCGCGCCGATGCCGCGCCGCACGCGCATCCAGCCCAGCACCAGGCCGGTCAGCCACTGCGGCAGCACCAGCAGCGGCATCAGCCAGTACGGCGTCTTGCTGTAGACGAAGTTGGTCAGGTGCACGGCGGCAAACGTCAGCGCCACCAGATGGAAGACCAGGCCGAAGTGCTTCAGGTAATAGCGTCGCCAAGTCGTATCCCAGCCCGTCAGGGGCTCGGCGCGCTGGCGTGTCCCCCAGCATGCCAGCAGCACGAATGCGGCCAGCAGCAGGCCTGTCCACAGCTTGGGGCCATACAACACGACGGGCATCAGGGCGGGCACCAGCCACAACACCTGCCGCGGACGGCGCAAGCCGTAGCGAAAGAGCATTTCCTCGACCAGCGGCGCCCACAGCACGGCGGTCAGCCATGGCAGGTTGGCCGGGTCGATACGGTGCGTCGCGCCGCCCATGCCGGCCGCCATCACGGCTACCGGCCCCAGCGCGAACAGGTTCAGCGCCCACAGCAGCCCGGCCCACGCCAGCAAACGCCCGGGACCGATGCGCGGCCACCAGTCGGCGGCAAGACTGCCGCCGGCGAAGCGCCCGGACAAGCGCGCCACGGGACGCGGATGACGGATGAAACGCCAGAAATCCGCGACCTCGCCACGAAAGCGCAGCTTGCCGCCGGAGGAGGACTGCGGGTTGACGGACATCAGGCGACGTTGCCGCTATGCAGCTGGCGCGTGGCCAGCGCGAAATCGCCAGCCAGCATCGCCGGCACGACGGCGCGGCAACGGTCGATGACGGCTTCGATCTCTTTCTGTTCCTCGCGGCGCGGCGGATGCAGCACGAAGTCCGCCACTTGCTGGGCCAGGTTCAACGTGCGCGGATGGCCGATGCCGATGCGCAGGCGCCAGAAATTGGGGCTGCCCAACACGGCCTGGATGTCCTTCAGGCCGTTGTGGCCCGCATGGCCACCGCCCTGTTTGAGCTTCACCTGGCCCGGCAGCAGGTCGAGTTCGTCATGCAGCACCAGCACCTGTTCCGGCTCCAGCTTGTAGAAGCGGGCCAGCGCGCCGACCGCCTGGCCGGATTTGTTCATATAGGTGATGGGCTTGAGCAGCAGCACGTTGTCTGCACCCAGGCGCGACTTGGCCACCATGCCGAAAAAAGATTTCTCCAGCGCAAAAGAAGTGCGCAGGTCGTCCGCCAGGTGGTCGGCCAGCCAGAAGCCGGCGTTGTGCCGGGTGGTTTCGTAGTCAGGACCGGGATTACCCAATCCCACGATGAGGCGTATGGGAATAGACATGATGGAGGGTGTTTAAACCAAAAAACCCTGCGCATGCAAATGCACACGCAGGGTTTCGGGCATAAGCCGCAAGGAAAGCCCGAAGGCCTTCCCGCAGAACTTAGGCGGCCGGAGCGGCGGCTTCGGCTTCGTCGGCGGCAGCAGCGCCGCCCTTGACGATGGCGGCAGCCAGCAGCGGGTTGTCTTCACCACCGTGGGGGACGTAGGTCACGCCCATGGGCAGCTTGATGTCGGCCAGGTGGATCGAAGCGCCAGCCAGGATGTTGGTCAGGTCGACTTCGATGAACTGGGGCAGAGCCTTCGGCAGGCAGGTGATTTCCAGTTCGGTCGTCACGTGGCTGATGATGGCGCCCGACAGCTTCACGGCCGGCGAGATTTCAGCGTTCACGAAGTGCAGCGGCACCTTGGTACGCAGGGCTTGGTTGGCGTCGACGCGCTGGAAGTCCACGTGCAGGACTTGCGGCTTGTAGGCGTGCCATTGAACCGAACGCAGCAGAACTTGCTCTTCCTTGGCGCCTTCGAGCTGCATTTGCAGGATCGATGCGTGGAATTCTTCCTTACGCAGGGCGTGGTAGATCTCGTTGTGGTCGAGTTCGATATTCAGGGGGGCAGCCGTACCACCATAGACAATGGCGGGAACGCGGCCCGCGCGGCGCAGGCGGCGGCTCGCACTCGAACCCTGGACGCTACGCGCAGTGGCGATAAATTTCATGGAAAACTCCAAAAACAAAATAAGGTGAAGAGGCTTCACCAGTTAACGGCACGGCGCGCAACATGCGCGCCGTGTTGATTGCGCCTTGCCGCGACCAGCAAGGTGCAAAAACTAAAGTGGGCGGTTGCCTGACCGACGCCTGGGCGTCAGTCGACGAACAGCGAGCTGACCGATTCCGCGTTCGAGATACGCAGGATGGTCTCGCCCAGCAGCGCGGCGCACGACAGCTGGCGGATCTTGCCGCTGGCCTGGCCTTGCTCGGAGAGCGGGATGGTGTCGGTGACGACCAGTTCGTCCAGTTCCGACGCTTCAATGCGGTCGATGGCGCCGCCCGACAGCACGGGGTGCGTGCAATAGGCGTAAACGGCGCCGGCGCCGCGGTCTTTCAGGGCCTGGGCCGCCTTGCACAGCGTGCCGGCGGTGTCGACCATGTCGTCCATGATGATGCAGGTGCGGCCGTCGACTTCACCGATGATGTTCATCACTTCCGACACGTTGGCGCGCGGACGACGCTTGTCGATGATGGCCAGGTCGGCTTCCAGCTGCTTGGCCAGGGCGCGTGCGCGGACCACGCCGCCGATGTCCGGGGACACCACGACCAGGTTCGAGAAATTGCGGCGCCAGATGTCGCCCAGCAAGATCGGACCGGCGTAGATGTTGTCCACGGGGATGTCGAAGAAACCCTGGATCTGGTCGGCGTGCAGGTCCATCGTCAGGACGCGGTCGACGCCAGCCACTTGCAACATGTTGGCTACGACCTTGGCCGAGATCGCAACGCGCGCCGAACGCGGGCGGCGGTCTTGGCGGGCATAGCCAAAGTAGGGAATCGCGGCGGTGATGCGGCCAGCGGAAGCGCGGCGCAAGGCATCGACCATAACCATGATTTCCATCAGGTTGTCGTTGGTAGGAGCACAGGTGGGCTGCAGGACGAAGACGTCCTTGCCACGCACGTTCTCGTTGATTTCGACCATCACCTCGCCGTCCGAGAAGCGACCGACGGTCATCTTGCCCAGGGACATATCGAGGTGGTTGACTACGTCCACGGCCAGCCGAGTGTTGGCCGTGCCCGTGAAGATCATGAAGCTATCGTTTGCCATGATGGATGATGCGATGGTCGTTGTAAGACACTAACGAGGTGATGCGGGGTGCTACGAGACACCAGCGGACCCGGAAAATAAAAAAGCTGCTGAACCCGGGCCAGTGTCTTACAGGCGTGTTCAACAGCTTTTTTATGTATTCGGTTGGCTGGGGAGGAAGGATTCGAACCTTCGCATGCCGGAATCAAAATCCGGTGCCTTAACCAGCTTGGCGACTCCCCAACTATCTTGCAATCCAATTCCGCAATGGATGTTCAGTTAAACCAGTACATGCCTGCACTAACCGAAACCCTGGATGCGTTGTGCTGTTTGTTTTAACAGCGCCGCGCATTATAGCGGATATTTCTGCTTTTGCCAAAACGGCTTCGGACAGTTCGGAAAACTCGGCGAATAAACACGCGCCTGATCCCGACATGCGAACAGGTATGCCCTGTTCAGCAAGCCACCGCGTTGCCCTGAGAACCTCAGGATAAAGACGGTGAACTACCGGCTCCAGATCATTTTTCCCGAAGGAAAAAGTTGGCGAAGCAAGAAAGTCCGCTATTGTGATGTAAGAAGAATCCCTTGTCAAATCGGGTGCGGAGAATATTCCAGCAGTCGGCACGCTGGTGTCGGGTTGTGCCACCAGATAAGCACGTTCTGGCAGCGCCACGGCGGTCAGATCTTCGCCCACGCCCTCGGCGAATGCCGATTGGCCGAACACAAACACCGGCACGTCCGCGCCCAACGGCAAGGCAAGCGCCATGAGTTCGCGGCGCGTCAGCCCCGTCCCCCACAGTTTGTTCAAGGCGATCAGCACGGTCGCGGCGTCACTGGAACCGCCGCCCAGGCCGCCGCCTTGGGGAATGCGTTTTTCCAACGCAATCTGAGCGCCCTGGCGGGTGCCCGTGGCGCGTTGCAGCGCATGGGCCGCGCGCAACGTCAGGTCATCGGCTTCGGTAACGCCGGGCAATGCCGACGCCCGGCTGATGACGCCGTCGGCGCGTACCTCGAAATGCAGCGTGTCGCACAGGTCGATGAAACGGAAGACCGTCTGTAGCAAGTGATAGCCGTCGGCGCGGCGGCCCACCACATGCAGGAACAGATTCAGTTTGGCGGGAGCGGGAACGTCGTACAAAGTCACAGAAGACCACCGGTGCGGGACATGCCCACATTCTAGCCACGCACCGGCTGCCGCGCCCGGCGTCAGGCCAATTGCGGCGTGCCCGCGCCAGCCAGCCGCCCTGCCGGCGCGTCGATCACCTGCCCGGCCGGCAGCTTGAAGACGGACACGGCGCCCGCCAACTGGCGGGCCTGCTCTTCCAGCGCCCCGGCGGCCGCGGCCGCCTCTTCCACCAGGGCCGCATTCTGCTGCGTCACGCTGTCCATCTGCGACACCGCGCGGTTGACCTGGTCGATGCCGCTGGCCTGCTCTTCGGACGCCGCGGATATCTCGCCCATCAAATGGGTCACGCGCTGCACCGAGTCCACGATCTCGCGCATGGTGGCGCCGGCGCGCTCGACTTGTTCGGATCCCTTGCCGACGGTCTGCGCGGAGTCTTCGATCAATTGCTTGATCTCCTTGGCCGCGGCCGCGCTACGCTGCGCGAGCGTGCGCACTTCGCTGGCCACGACGGCGAAGCCTTTGCCCTGCTCGCCCGCGCGCGCGGCTTCCACCGCCGCATTCAGCGCCAGGATGTTGGTCTGGAATGCAATGCCATCGATGACGCCAACGATGTCGGCGATGCGCGAAGAACTACCGGAGATGGCGCGCATGGTCTCGACCACGCTGGAAACGGCCTCTCCGCCGCGCTGCGCCACGGCGGCGGACGTTGCCACCATGCGATTGGCTTCGCGCGCGGTGTCGGCGTTCTGCTTCACCGTGGACGCCAGCTCTTCCATGCTGGCGGCCGTTTCTTCCAGGGACGCGGCCTGTTCTTCCGTGCGGCTGGACAGGTCGGTGTTGCCCGACGAGATTTCGCGCGCGCCCACATTGATTTCGTCCACGCCGCTGCGCACGGCGGACACGGTGCGCACCAGGCTGTCCTGCATGCCCTTCAAGGCGGCCAGCAATGCGCCGATCTCGTTCTTGCCACGATCGGCCACGCGGCGGGTCAGATCGCCTTCAGCGATGCGGCGGAAGATCTCGCCGGCTTCCAGCAACGGACGCACGATCATGCGGCGAATCAGTACGTGCGCGCCCACGGCCACCAACAGGCCCAGCGCCAGGATGCCGCCCAACAACGACGTGAAGAGCGTGTGGAAAAGAGATATCTCGTTCATGGCGCCCTGCCCCGCCTCTTCGGCCCGGACCATGAAGGCGTCGCGTTCGCTGACCAGCAGCTCCTGCGCTTGCTGCGTGCCTTGCTTGAAATAGCTTTCCATGTCGCCCGCCTCCAGCACGCGGCCGACGCTTTGCAGATTGGCGCTGAGGTTGGCGTAGGCCTGGATCAGGTCCGCGGAAGCGGTCTTTTCGTCGGCCGACAGGCCGCTGGAAAAGCCCTGGAAAGCGCGGTCGCCTGCCGCGATGCGCTGGCGCGCCAGACGCAGCGCCGTCGTATCACTGAGGTTGCCTTGCGCGACGCGGGTGGCGTAGCGGCTTAAATCGGTGCGGGCCGCCACCAGCGACAGGGCGGCGGTGTTCACGGCGTTGACCTGTTGCGAGGAAAGGCGATAGAGCTGGCCGACGTCCTGGTTGGTCTGGCGCAACGCGACAAAGCCCATGCCGCCCACCAGCAGCTGAAACGTGAAAAATATCGCGATGATTCCCAACAGCATCGTCGCGATGCGCGTGTTCCTGAACATAGGGCATTCTCCAAAAAAGGCGGTGACAGGATTGGCCGCCGCCGCACTTGCGGTCCGCGCGAAGGGTGGCCCCGCGCGGGCATGAGGAGAATTATTCAGTCCGGCCTGACTATTTCAAGCCGTAACACGAGCGCCTTTGCGGCGTTTATTTGCCGGATTGCGAAATGCCGGACGTGTTAGGCCGGCCGGCAGAAAGCCGTGGCATTCAAGGGGGAAGGCGACGGAGCGCAAACGGCTCCGCCGGGGTCAAGGCTGGTTGACGACCAGGCGCACCGTGACGCGGCGTCCGGGCTCTTGGCGCTCCAGGACCAGCAATTGCGGCCCCAGCGTGTCGTAGCGCGACAGCTTTGCCCGCCAGCCGCCTTGCTCGAACGAGGCGGGCCGGCCCAGCTCATCGCGGGCGACGTCGGAGGCTTCGGGTTGCGCCGGCAGCCTGCCGCGCAGCCAGTCGCGCAAGCCGGACACGGGCACGCTGCTGCCCAGCGCGTCTTCGGCCAGGGCGTCGGGATTATCGGCGACCAGGCGCGTGCCGTCGGCCTTGGTCAGGCTGGCGGCGCCGGGCTGGCCTTCCACGCGCGCTTCGGTCGAGCCCAGCGGATTGGTCAGATCCAGCACATAGCGCCGGCCATCGTCAGACCACGAGAAGCCGCCCTGCACGGCGTTCTGCTTACCGCTTTCTTCGTTCACGGTGATGGCGAAACGGCCAATGCGGGAAAAGGCATCGGGGCTGGCGCCTTCGATTGGCTTTGGCGTGGTGGTGCAGGCGGCCAGCGTGAATGCCAGCATCGCCAGCAGCGCCCAGCGCAGCCAGCCCGAAACATCAGCCAAGCGTTGCACCGCTGCCGTCACAGACCCACTCCCAGACGCTTGACGACGTCCTGGACGGTCTTGTTCTTCGGGTCCTTCATCAGTGCGGCGCGCAGCAGATCAGTCGCCTGGTCACGCTTGCCCTGGGACCACAACACTTCGGCCAGGTGGGCGGCGATGTCGGCTTCCGGGCGCACGCTATAGGCGCGGCGCAGGTATTCCGCGGCGGACTCGGATTCGCCCATGCGGAACTTGACCCAGCCCATGCTATCCAGAATGAACGGGTCGTTCGGCGACAGTTCCAGCGCTTGCGTGATCAGGTCCAGCGCTTCGGGCAGGCGTTGGTTATGGTCCGCCAGCGTATAACCCAGCGCGTTGTAGGCGTGGGCGTGGTCCGGGTCCAGCGCGATGACCTGGCGCAGCATGCGTTCCAGGTCGGCCAGGCGGTTCTGGCGTTCATACAGCATGGCCAGTTCGTACTTGACCTCGACCGTGTCCGGCAGCGCCTGGTCGGCGGCTTCCAGCGTGGTCACGGCTTGCTGGAGGCGGTCGGCATCGCGCAGGATCTGCGCCTTGGTCAGCACGCCCAGCGTGCGTTCTTCGTCGTCCTGTGGGCCGGCGGCGTCGATCATGGCCAGCGCATCGTCCACCCGGCCGCTCTTGGCGCGCAACGCGGCTTGGCGCATGGCGACCGAATAGCGCAGCGTGGGGTCATCGATACGGCCAAGTTCCTTGATGGCTTCGTCGTATTGGCCCTGGTCTTCGGCAATGCGCGACAGCAGGACGTGTGCGTCCGCCGCGGCGGCGCCGGCATCCGTGGCGCCGGGCACGGTAGCCCGCTGGCGCTGCTGCTGCACGTCCAGGTACTGCTGAAGCAGCGTCTTGGCTTGCGGCAACTGGCCCGCCTTGTAGGCCAGTTGGGCCTGCATGAACAACAAGTCAAAGTCTTCCGGTGATCGGCGCGACATGGCTTGCAGTTCAGATAGCGCGCCGTTGTAGTCGCCGCTGTCGGCCAGTTGCCCGGCCAGCATCAGGCGAACCTTGCGGGCGCCGGGATTACGGTTGATATAGGCACGGGCCTCGGTCATGGCGCGTTGCGGATCGACCTTCGAGCCGTATTCCAGCACGCGCTGGGCGGCGGCTTCGGATTTGGGATCGGCGGCCAGCGCGGCGCGAGACTCCTGGGCGGCGCGCTCGTAGTCGCCCGAGGCCGAGGCCACGTCGGCCAGCGCCAGATGGGCGGCCGGCAGCTTGCGCACGCTGTCGCTCAGCGATTCGTCCAGGATGCGCAGCGCCAGGCGGCGGTCGTTCAGGCGGCTGAGCACGGCCAGCGCCTGGCCGATGGCGGCCGGCTTGTCGCGCGAGGCGTCGATGCGGTTGCGCAGCGCCTGGGCCAGGCCCTTGGTCTGGCCATTGGCGGCAGCCAACGCCAGTTCGGTGGAGCTGGCTTCGATATCGTTGGGCGACAGGCGCGCCCAGACACGGGCCGCCTCCAGCGCGCCGGGCAAATTGCCCCCGGCCAGCTGGAACTCCAGGCCGCGCCGGGCCAAGCGGGGGTCGCCCGTGTCCCGGGCAAGGCCGATCATGGTGGTTGCAGCCGTGCCGTACATGCCGCGCTGGGCGGCGATCTCTGACGCGAGGACGCGATAGAAGATGTCGGCGGTGAGCGATACGTAGGGCAATTGGCCCGGACGCAGGCGGATCACCTCGGTTTCGGGCTGATGGTTCTGCGGCGCCATGCGGGGCCCGGTCGCATCACGCGTCCGGCTGTCGGCCGCCTGGGCCGGCAGCGCAAAACCTGTTGCCAGCGCAAGCGCAAGCGTGGCGATCCCGATATTCATTTGTTTGAAAGACGACTTCACGCGGCCCGTCCGGTTGATGGCACAATCTTCGTACACGCAATTGATGATCTTACACTGGCTCATGCCGGAACTGCCTGAAGTCGAAACCACGCGTCGGGGAATTGACGCCGTCATCACTGGCCGGACGCTCCAGCGCCTGGTCGTCCACGAAGCCCGCATGCGCTGGCCCATTCCGCCCGATCTGCCATCGCTGATCGGCGGCCGCGCCGTCCTGGAATGCGCCCGGCGCGGCAAATATCTATTGCTGCGCTTTGAACATGGCACCCAGATCGTGCATTTGGGCATGTCCGGGTCGCTGCGCAGCGTCGCCCCCGGTGAATTCCTGCGCAAGCACGACCACGTTGAATGGATTTTCGACGAAGCCGTGTTGCGCTTGCATGACCCGCGGCGCTTCGGCGCGGTGTTATGGCACCCTGGCACTGACGGCCCCATCGAGACCCATCCCCTGCTGGCCAAGCTGGGCATCGAGCCCTTCGACCCCCGCTTTGACGGCGCCTGGCTGCACCGGCACTTCAAGAACCATGGCGCCGCCATCAAACAGGTGTTGCTGGCCGGCTTGGCGGTCGTCGGGGTGGGCAATATCTACGCATCGGAATGCCTGTTCCGGGCGCGGATCAACCCCAAGACCCCGGCCAACAAGCTGTCACCCGCCCGTTGCGACCGGCTGGCGGACATGGTCCGCGCCACGCTGGCCGACGCCCTGACATCCGGAGGCAGCACCCTGCGGGACTACGTGGGCGCCACCGGCGAACCCGGGGCCTACTTCGAGATCCATGCCGCGGTCTATGAACGCGAGGGCCTGCCATGCCGAGTCTGCGCCACGCCGATCCGGCGCTTCGTCCAGGGTCAGCGCGCGACTTATTACTGCCCAAAATGCCAACGGAACTAGCCCCGGGCCCCTGAAAACCCCCGGGAAATCCCTGCAAAAACAAGGACATTTGTTTATAGCAAACGTATTGCACAAACACTAACGCCACGCTATATTCCTTTCACACACCTATTCCTAGAACAGTGGAAGGAGCCTCCATGAGCAAGCAATTCGCCTCGCACGCCGACCTGGACGACAAGGTCGTCTCGTTCGAAAAACTGTCCGACAACGCCTATGCGTACACGGCCGAGGGCGACCCCAACACGGGCGTGATCATCGGCGACGAGGCCGTCATGGTGATCGACACCCAGGCCACGCCGGTCATGGCCCAGGACGTGATCCGCCGCATCCGCGAAGTCACGGACAAGCCGATCAAGTACATCCTGCTGTCGCACTATCATGCCGTGCGCGTGTTCGGCGCCTCTGCC
Organism: Achromobacter marplatensis; assembly: GCF_049060505.1. Lineage (GTDB taxonomy): Bacteria > Pseudomonadota > Gammaproteobacteria > Burkholderiales > Burkholderiaceae_B > Achromobacter > Achromobacter marplatensis_A. The sequence goes on along the minus strand of NZ_JBMGRB010000005.1, from coordinate 441,121 downwards.
TACAACGCCCAAGAGATCCTGGCCAGCCGCGATACCTACGACCTGATCGCCGAACGCGGCGAACAGGACAAGGCCAGCGAGATCGGCCGCTTCCCCCGCCTGTTCCGCAACGCCGAATCGATTCCGCCGGGCCTGGTGTGGCCAACAATGACGTTCAAGGGCGAAATGACCGTCGACCTGGGCAACCTGGAAGTCAAGCTGCTGCAAGTGGGCCGCGGCCACACCAAGGGCGACACCATCGCCTGGCTGCCCGAACAGAAGATCCTGTTTGCCGGCGACCTGGTCGAATACCAGTCCACCCCGTACTGCGGCGACGCCTACTTCCGCGACTGGCCCAGCACGCTGGACGCGCTGTCGGGCTTCGAAGCCGAAAAGATGGTTCCTGGCCGCGGCCCGGCCTTGAAGAACGCCACGGAAGTCCGCCAGGGCCTGGCCGGCACCCGCGCCTTCCTGACCGACCTGTACGGCGCCGTGAACCGCGGCGTGGCCGAAGGCAAGGACCTGAAGACGATCTACCGCGAGGTCTACGACTTCATGAAGCCGCGCTACAGCGACTGGGTCATCTTCGACCACTGCATGCCGTTCGACGTGTCGCGCGCCTATGACGAGGCCAGCGGCCACACCCATCCCCGCATCTGGACCGACAAGCGCGATCTGGAAATGTGGGCGCAGCTGGAAGGCTAAAGGCCCAGGGGCCGAGTCCGGCGCAGACCGGATGCGGCCCAGGCCGGATATTGCCAGTATCGGAACTGCGCGCCTCCGGACGGCGCGCGGCTTCGCGACATAAAAACAAAATGACCCACACAGGAGACAACCGTGGGAGACATCGACTTTCAGGCGATGGAGTTCGCCTATGAAAAGCACAGCGACCAAAGCGCCGGCGCACCGCCGCGGCACTCGGTCGTGGTCGTGGGCGCCGGCCCGGTCGGCCTGACCACGGCGCTGGACCTCGCCCGCCAGGGCGTGCGCGTCGTGGTGCTGGACGACGACTACCGCCTGTCCATGGGTTCGCGGGCCATCTGCTTTTCCAAGCGCACGCTGGAAATCTGGGACCGCCTGGGCGTGGGCCAACGCATGATCGACAAGGGCGTGTCGTGGAACGTCGGCCGCGTGTTCTTCCGCGAACAGGAAGTCTGGCGCTTCGACCTGTTGCCCGAACCCGGCCACCGCCGCCCCGCCTTCATCAACCTTCAGCAGTACTACGCCGAAGGCTACCTGTATGAGCAGGCGCGCCAGGAACCCAACATCGATCTGCGCTGGAAAAACAAGGTCGCCGGCGTGGCGCAAGCCGAAGACGGCGTCGACCTGACGATCGAAACGCCTGAAGGGCCGTACACGTTGCACGCCGATTGGCTGGTTGCCTGCGACGGCGCGCGGTCGCCGGTGCGCAAGCTTATCGGCCAGGAAAGCCATGGACGCATCTTTCGCGACCGCTTCCTGATCGCCGACGTGAAGATGAAGGCCGACTTTCCGACCGAACGCTGGTTCTGGTTCGATCCGCCCTTTCATCCCAACCAGTCCGTGCTGCTGCATCGCCAGCCCGACAATGTCTGGCGCATCGACTTCCAGCTGGGCTGGAACGCCGACCCCGTGGAAGCCGTCAAGCCCGAGAACGTGCTGCCGCGCATCCGCGCCCTGCTTGGCCCCGACGCGCAGTTCGACCTGGAATGGGTCAGCGTCTATACCTTCGCGTGCGAACGCATGGACAAGTTCCGCCATGGCCGCGTCGTGTTCGCTGGCGATTCCGCGCACCGCGTGTCGCCGTTCGGCGCTCGCGGCGCGAACAGTGGCGTGCAGGATGCCGAAAACCTGGCGTGGAAACTGAAATTGGTGCTGGCGGGCCTGGCGCCCGACACGCTGATCGACAGTTACAGCGCCGAGCGCGAGTACGCCGCGGACGAGAACATCCTGAATTCGTCGCGCGCCACCGACTTCATCACGCCCAAGAGCGACATCAGCCGCAGCTTCCGCAACGCCGTGTTGAACCTGGCCAAGACGCATCCGTTCGCGCGTTCGCTCGTCAACAGCGGGCGCCTGTCGCTGCCGGCCACATACGGCGGCTCGCCGTTGAATACGCCGGACGCCGACGCGTTCACGGGCCGCATGGTGCCCGGGGCGGTCGCGCTGGACGCGCCCGTGACGAGCCGCGGCGAACCAGACTGGTGGCTGGCGCAGCTGGACGGCGGTTTCGTGTTGGCGGTGTTCTGTGGCGACGCCCTGCCGGGCGCCGACACGCTCCAGGCCTTGCAGGCCCTGCGCATGGCGCCCGTGCCCGTCAAGGCCGTCCTGGTCGCCAGCGCCGGTTGCGACGGTTCAGTTCTGCCCGCCGGCGTGCCGGTGGTGGCCGACACCGAAGGCTGCCTGACCAAACGCTACGACGCGCAGCCCGGCACGGCCTACCTCATCCGGCCGGACCAGCACATCGCCGCCCGCTGGCGCGCATTCAACGCCGATGCCGTCGCCCGCGCCATCAACCGGGCCACGGGCCACGCCTGAATCCAGAGGTCAAACCCATCATGCTGATTACTGAAACCAACCTGAGCTCGCCGGACGACTTCTACGAAGCGCTGATCGAAACGCACCGCGACCTGACGAACGAGCAAAGCCAGGAACTGAACGCGGCGCTGATCCTGCTGCTGGCCAATCACCTGGGCGACGTGGCGCTGCTGCGCGAAGCCTTGCAGCAAGCACGCGCGTCGGTGGTGCAGGCGTAGGATGGGTGGAGCGCAAAGGGGACGGCCACATCACACGCCCACCGCGAAGGTGTTCACGATCAGGGCGCGCAACCATTGGTTGCCGCCGTCGCGGTCCACCCTGCGCTGCCAGTACATATTGGTTTGCAGCGCGGGCACTTTCACCGGCGGGGTGATGAATCGCAAGCCGAACGGCGGCGCGGCGCTGGCGGCCAGCTTTTCCGGCACGGTCGCCAGCAGATCCGTCGCGCTGACGATGTAGGGCACGGCCGAAAAGTGCGGCACGCTGAAATGCTCGGCCAGCGCCACGCCCGCGCGCTCCATCGACTGATTGACTTGCCCGTAAGGCGCGGCGCGCGACACGATCAAATGCCGCTCGGCGCGAAACGCCTTGATGCCCATGCCCGCATGCGCCGTGGGATGCGCCTGACGGAACAAAGTCGCGTAGCCCTGCCGAAACAACATGCGCTGGAGCGTGCCCGCCCCCATTTCGTCAAACGCGCCGATGGCCAGGTCCACCCTGCCCGACTCCATTTCGCGCGGCAGATCCGGCCCCTGCACACGCACCGAATCAATGCGCACATGCGGGGCCACTTGCACGCAGACCTCCATCAACCGGGGCATAAAGTGGATTTCGCCCACGTCCGTCATGGCGACCCGGAAGCGGCGGTTGCTGGTGGCCGCGTCGAACACGTCTTGATCCTTCAATGCCTGGCCCAGCATCGTCAGCGCTTCGCTGACGGGGCCGGCCAGCCGCTGCGCGCGCGGCGTGGGCAGCATGCCTTGCGCGGTACGCACGAACAGCTCATCGCCAAAGGCTTCGCGCAAGCGGCGCAGGGCATTGCTGACCGCGGGCTGCGTCAGGTCCATCCGCCGAGCCACGGCCGACAGATTGCGGTCTTCCAGCAGGTGCTGGAACAGGATCAACAAGTTCAAGTCAACGTCGCGCAATTCGGCCATGCGGCCCCCTACTATTCACAAAATTTATAGTCTCTATTTTTGCATTCCCGTAGCCGTGATGGGCATTTTTCCCGACAATATCGCATCGGCCCTGGGTTATTCCAGACCGCCCCCGAATACCGACCGCGCGGCCAAGCACCGCGCCGCCACCCAGGAGGATTCAATGGAACTGCAATATCAGACCGGCTTCGGCAACGACTGCGCGACCGAGGCTTTGCCCGGCGCGCTGCCGGTGGGCCGCAATTCGCCGCAGCAATGCCCTTATGGCCTGTACGCCGAGCAGTTGTCCGGCACCGCCTTCACCGCCCCGCGCAGCGAAAACCGCCGCTCGTGGCTCTACCGCATCCGCCCGGGCGCGCAGCACAAGCCGTTCGAGCCTTTCGCTGGCACGGCGGGCTGGGAAAGCACCTTCGGCCATGGCCCGGTCACCCCGAACCAGCTGCGCTGGAGCCCGATGCCGATGCCGGAGGCCCCGACCGACTTCCTGGAAGGCGTGAAGACCTGGGGCGGCAACGGCGGGCCCGATGAACAGGGCGGCGTGGCCATCCACATGTATGCGGCCAACCGGTCGATGCAGGGCCGCTATTTCTACAACGCCGATGGCGAACTGCTGCTGGTGCCGCAGCAAGGCCGGCTGCGCCTGGCCACCGAGCTGGGCCTGATCGACCTGGAGCCGTTGGAAATCGCGGTGATTCCGCGCGGCGTGCGTTTTCGCGTCGAACTGCTGGATGACACCGCGCGCGGCTACATGCTGGAGAACTTCGGCGCGGCCCTGCGCCTGCCCGAACTGGGTCCGATCGGCTCGAACTGCCTGGCCAATGCCCGCGACTTCCAGACACCAGTGGCCTGGTATGAAGACGTGGAAGGCGACTTTGAATTGATCGCCAAGTTCACGGGCGGATTCTGGCGCGCGTCCATCGACCATTCACCGCTGGACGTCGTGGCCTGGCATGGCACGCATGCGCCGTACAAATACGACCTGCGCCACTTCAACACCATCGGCTCGATCAGCTTCGACCATCCCGACCCATCCATCTTCACCGTGCTGACGGCGCCGTCCGACACCCCGGGCACGGCCAACATGGATTTCGCGATTTTCCCGCCGCGCATCCTGGCGATGGAAGACACGTTCCGCCCGCCCTGGTTCCACCGCAACATCGCCAGCGAATTCATGGGCTTGATCCAGGGCGTGTACGACGCCAAGGCCGATGGCTTCGCCCCGGGCGGCGCCAGCCTGCACAATTGCATGAGCGGCCACGGCCCCGACGCCGAGACCTTCGAAAAGGCCTCGCGCGCCGACACCCACACCGCGCATTACATCCGCGACACGATGGCGTTCATGTTCGAAACGCGCCGCGTCATCCGCCCGACCGCGCAGGCCCTGGCGTCGGTAGAATTGCAGGGCGACTATTACCGGTGCTGGCAGGGCATCGTGAAGCACTTCGATCCCAAGAAGGCGTGACGGCAGCTTCCCGCTGATCCACGCCCACGGCGATGCGCGCAAGCACATCGCCGTTTGGCTTTTGAGTTTTCCGGCGCCGCTGACCCGTCAGACCTGCTGGCCACCCATTCCCCCATTAAAGAGACACGCAGCCATGAGCACCACGATCAACGAAACCCACGATCCGTCCTTGAAGAGCTGGATCGCCAGCGCCAACACCGGCACGTCGGATTTCCCCGTGCAGAACCTGCCGTATGGCGCATTCCGCCGCAAGGGCTCGCAAGAGTCGTTCCGCCCCGGCGTGGCGATCGGCGACCAGATCCTGGACTTGGCCGCATTGGCCGGCAAGCAGCCGTTTGAAGGCCGGGCCGCTGAAGCGCTGGCCGCGTGCGCCGGCGACAGCCTGAACGCGCTGATGGCGCTGGGCCAGCCGCACTGGGGCGCCCTACGCCTTGCGCTGTCGCGCGCGCTGCGCGAAGGCGCCGCCTTGCGCGCTACCGTCGAGCCGTTGCTGGTGGCGCAGGCCGACGCCGAATACACCACGCCCGCCCGCATCGGGGACTACACGGACTTCTATATCTCGGTGCATCACGCGACCGCGGTGGGCAAGCAATTCCGTCCCGACAATCCTCTGCTGCCGAACTACAAGTGGGTGCCGATCGGCTATCACGGCCGCGCGTCCAGCATCGGCGTGGACCAGAAATTCCCGCGGCCCATCGGCCAGACGCGCCCGGCCAACGAAGGCGAAACGCCGCAATTCGGCCCTTGCGCGCGCTTGGACTATGAATTGGAGCTGGGCATTTTCGTAGGCACCGGCAACCCGCAAGGCGAGCGCATCGGCTTGGCCGAGGCTGACGCCCACGTGTTCGGCCTGTGCATTCTGAACGACTGGTCGGCGCGCGATATCCAGGCTTGGGAATACCAGCCGCTGGGCCCTTTCCTGTCGAAGAATTTCGCATCGACGATTTCGCCGTGGATCATCACGATGGAAGCGCTGGAACCTTTCCGCACGCAGTGGAACCGCGGCCCGTCGGAACCGCAGCCCATGCCTTACCTGGCCTCTGACGCGAATCGCGCGAAGGGTGCGTATGACGTGCAGCTGGAAGTGCTGATGACCACGCAGCAATCGCGTGAATCCAAGCAACCCGCCGTGACGCTGTCGCGCAGCAATTTCCGCGATGCCTACTGGAACGTGGCCCAGTTGATCGCGCACCACACCGTCAACGGCTGTAATCTGCAACCGGGCGACATGCTGGGCACGGGCACGTTGTCGGGCCCCCAGGCGTCGGAAGCCGGTTCGTTGCTGGAATTGAGCAATGGCGGCAAGACGGCGATTGACCTGCCGTGGGGCGAGAAGCGGACGTTCCTGCAGGATGGAGATCAGGTGATCATGCGCGCCGCGTGCGTGAAGGAAGGGTACCCGCGGATCGGCTTTGGAGAAAGCTCGGGCACCGTGCTGCCAGCCCGCGTTTGATGGCTTGAGAATGATGCGCGCCCCGCAACCTGGGGCGCGCGCGGCATGCTGGCGATTAGTCCGCGCGGCGCGCGGTCAACGCCTCGATCTCGTCGTCCTTGGCCTGCCACTGCTCTCCCAGCCAATGGTGGAACGTGGCGCGGAAGGCCTTGTCCCGGGTGTAGTCCGCAACGCAAAAAGCTGGCGGCACCGGCAACTGCCGCATGCGCACCAGCACCGGGCCCATGCGGCCGCAAGCCATTTCCCAGAAGCTGGGCGCGCCTTCCGGATAGGCGATGGTGACATCGACCATTGATCGAAAGCGCGCCCCCATCGCGTTCAGCGCGACCGCCAGCCCGCCCGCTCTGGGCTTGAGAAGATGGCGGTACGGCGAACCCTGCGCAGCACGCTTGGCCTGGGTAAAGCGCGTGCCTTCGGCAAACACCATCACGCTTGTCGGCACCAGCGAGAATTTCTCGCAGGCGCGGCGCGCGGCTTCCTGGTCCTGACGGCCCAAAGCCGGATTACGGCGCAACGCCGCTTTGCCGTGACGCTTCATGAATGGAAAGTCCAGCGCCCACCACGCCAGACCGATCACCGGCACGTAAATCAACTGCTGCTTGAGGAAGAATTTCAGCAGTGGAATCCTCCGGTTCAGGGCGCGTTGCAGCACAAAGATGTCTACCCAGGACTGGTGATTGCAATTGACCAGATACCAGTCCGCGTAACGCAAGCCCGTATGGCCCTGCACATCCCATGGCACCGCCTGGATCCGCGCGAACCAGCCGGCGTTACCGGAAACCCACGCCGTCGCAATACTGTTGAGGACGGGATCGACGCGCCGTCTGACCGCTGCGAAGGGCAGCACAAGCTTCAGCAGCGCAATCGGAAGCAGCAACAAGCACCAAAACACCGTGCTAACGGCCAACAGGATCACGCTGAATACCCCGGTCAGCCACCCAAGGCGGCCGCGCGGCACGGGAAATGCGCGCTGGCGCGGCACGGGCCGATCAGATTCATGCTTGCTCATTTGAGCCTCGGAGACGGCCCGGCTTGCGCCGGTGGGAAGGTCTGGAACAGTCATGGTCGCCAGTTTGCTGGCCGCGGGCGGAAATCCGCTTGCGCAAGATCAACCCCCGCATTCGCGAATTCCACCAAAGAAACGTCATCATGGCAGCCGGTATTTCTCTTCACGGTACACCCACGATGCCCACAAGGCATGGGCCAGCGCTTCTTCCGTCAATCCGGGATCTGCGGGCTCCACCGGGGCATAGACTTCGTCGCGGCCGACCGGGGCCGCCTGGTACCGGAATTCGCGCGGCGCCTTGGCCGGCTCCAGCACCAGCAACTTGTCGCCTTGCAGATACCCGAAGTTATCCGCGTACTGCATGATTGCCCGGTTCGGATCGCGTTGCGTCAGATCCGCGCCCAGCATCGGGTTCACGTTGTCCAGGCCGATCAGCGACAACAACGTCGGCGCCATATCGATCTGGCTGACCAGCCGTTCGTCCTGACGCGGCGCGATGCCTGCGCCTAGAAACAACGCAGGGATCTGGAAGTGGCGAACCGGCACGGGAATCGACCCGTACACGCGTGAATCGTGGTCTGCGATGACCAGGAAGACCGTGTTGTCCCAGTACGGGGCCTTCTTGGCCTTTTCAAAAAACTGGCCCAGCGCCCAGTCCGCGTAGCGGACCGTGTTGTCCACCGTGGCCGGGTCGCCGACGGGCTGGATGCGGCCTTCCGGGTACTCCCACGGCGAATGGTTCGTGACCGAGAACGCCAGCGTGAAGACCGGCTTGTCGCCGTCGGCGCGCAGCAGGCGGTCTACCTGATTGAACATGTCTTCGTCCGATGCACCCCATGACCCTTCGAACACGGGGTTCACGAACTTGGGGCGGTCCACGACTTCGTCGAAGCCGTTGCCCAGGAAGAACGCGCGCATGTTGTCGAAGTGCGATTCGCCGCCGTAGACGAAGCGCGAGTGATAGCCGTGCTTGCCCAGCACCTGGGCCAGCGTGAAAAAGCCGGTCTGCGAGCGAGGCAGCTTGACCACGGCGTCGGCCACGCTGGGCAGGAAGCCCGCCGTCACCGCTTCGATGCCGCGCACCGATCGCGTGCCGGTGGCGTAGGCGCGGTGGAACATCCAGCCTTCCCGGGACAGGCGATCGATGTTGGGGGTCAGGTCGCGGCCGCCCAGGCTGCCCACGTATTGCGCGCCCAGGCTTTCCTGCAGGATGATCACGACGTTCAGCGGCTTGTCGCGGCGCACCGTGGCTTTCTGCTCATGCAGGCTGGGATAGCGCGGATCCAGCGGCGCACCCGTCAAGCCGGCCTTCTCGCGAACGATGGCGTTCATCTGGTCCACGGGCATCTTGGGATACATCGCCGCGGACGAACGCTCGTCGCGCATCCGGTAGGCAGCGTCGAACACGCTGTACAGCGAATTCAGCGCCAGCGCGTTGACCATGGCATCCGAACTGAAAGCCACCTTGGCCGGATTGATCGGGCGATGTTCCAGCGTGCCGCGCGCGCCCAGCACGACCAGCGCCAGGATCACGAAGAACGCAATCGGCCGCTTCCACCATGCCATGAAGGAATCACGCGATTGCGTGGGGAACAGCTTGACCGCCAGCCAGGCGGCCAGCACCAGCGCCACGAAGGCGGCAAGCAGCACGCCCTTGTAGCCCTGCCAGAGCATCGAACCCACTTCTTTCGGATTCAACAGATAGATGAAATACAGGCGGTTCGGCCGCGTGTCGTATTCGGCGATGAATTGCGGCGTGGAAACTTCCAGCAGCACATACAGCATCCACCAGACGCGGAACCACCATGCAGTGATACGCGCCGCCAGCGGCCGGTGGCCGAACCAGGGCGACAACGCGGCGGGCAGCGCGATCACCATCGACAGCAGGCAAACGTCGATGCGCAGTCCGCCGAAAAGCACGGGCCACAGCCCGCCCGCGGCCTGAACGCGGTCCCACATCCAGAATGACAGGCCCAGACGCGACAGCGTCAGCATCACCAGGACGGCGACAATGAACCGGAGTGTCAGGCGGCGCATGCGGCGGCCCCCCCAGGGCGGCGCGAATCCGCCTTTTCAAATGAATGGGTCGTGCCTGATGTGCCGAGCAAAGCCATGCCGCCTCGTTGTCCGAAAATGAAACCGGGCCAAGGTTAACGCGGTTTCGGGCGTGTGGGCGGAGAGAGATACTGCGTTAAACGTTGTACGACATCGTATTTCAAATGTCTGTGGCGTGCGCGCAGGAAGGCGCAATAGCCGCCGTGCGCGCGCCGCCAGCTATTGTGCGCGGCGCAGCCGTTCGCGGCTATTGCTTAAATGCGTGCGCATGGCCGCGCGGGCGCTTTCGGCGTCTTGCCGCATGATCGCGTTGTAGATGTCTTCGTGTTCCAGGTTCACGCGCGCCAGATACGCCGCACGGTCTTCGTGCGCGAACTTGGCGGAATTGATGCGGGTGCGCGGGATGATGGCCGAACCCAGATGCGACATCAGATCCGCGAAGTAACGGTTGTCGGTGGATTGCGCCACCAGCAGATGGAAGTGGAAATCAGGGGTGATCGTATCGCCGCCGCTTTCCAGCGCACTGCGGAACACGTCCAGCGCGCGGCGCATCTCTTGCAGCTGCACGTCGCTGCGCCGGATGGCGGCCAGCCCGGCGGCCTCGCTTTCCAGGCAGATGCGCAGTTCCAGCAGGACCAGCACGTCGCGCACGGTAGCGATGTCGGCGGGGTCGACACGGAAATCGCCGCCACCGCTGGGTTCCAGCGCATAGGTGCCGACGCCGTGATGCGTTTCGACCAGCCCCGACGCTTGCAGCCGCGACAGCGCCTCGCGCACGACGGTGCGGCTGACGCCGAACTGACGCATGATCTCGGATTCAGTGGGCAGCTTGTCGCCGGGACGGATATCGCCGCCTCGGATACGTTCGGAAATGTTCTCGACCAGGCCTTGGGCCAGGTTCCGGGGACGACGCTGCGGCAAGACGGGGGTATCGACAGGAGCGTTCATCAGGGATTATCCGAAGGCGGTTGCGCAAAGCTTGACGCTGAAATTTGGCGCTCATTATACTTTGCTCAGGTTGTACGATAACGTACCAGATAAGTCTACTCCCACGCGCCTCTCACCGAGCATTGCGCCATGAGCCGAACCGTCAACACCCCGCTTGCCTCGTTCCGCTGCCGTCGATTGTTATTGACCGGCGCCGCCGGCAACCTGGGCCAAGTGCTACGTCCCCGGTTGAAGGCCCATGCGGAGGCGCTGCGTGTTTCCGACCTTGCCCTGCCCGCACCCGCCGGCCCGGGGGAAGAAGCGATTGCCTGCGATCTGGCCGACGCCGCGGCGGTGTCCCGGCTGGTGCAAGACGTCGACGCCATCGTCCACCTGGGTGGCGTCTCGGTAGAGCGGCCATTCGACGAGATCCTGCCGGCCAACATCCAGGGCATCTACAACTTGTACGAAGCGGCCCGCATCCACGGTGTGCGGCGCGTGGTGTTCGCCAGTTCGAACCATGTCATCGGGTTTTATGAACAGGGCGAACAGCTGGACGCGGACGTGCCGCTGCGCCCGGACGGCTATTACGGCTTGAGCAAGGCCTACGGCGAACACCTGTCGCGCTTCTACTTCGACCGCTACGGCATCGAAACCGTGTGCTTGCGCATCGGCTCTTCGTTTCCCGAGCCCAAGGACCGCCGCATGATGGTCACGTGGCTTAGCTACGACGATCTGACCGACCTGGTCACGCGCTCGCTGTTCACGCCGGATGTCGGCCACCTGATCGTGTACGGCGCGTCGGCCAACCGCGACCGCTGGTGGAACGACGACGCCGCCAGGATATTGGGCTTTGTCCCCAAGGACTCGTCCGAACGCTTCCGCGCTCAGGTCGAAGCGCAGCCCCCGTTACCCGCCGACGATCCCGCCGCCCGCTATCAGGGCGGCGCTTTCGTCAAGGCCGGCCCCTTTCCCTTCCCCACGCCCTCATCGGCCGAGTAACCGCCACCATGCCCGCAACCGTCGAACGTATCGGGAACATGCTGTGCGGCGTAGGAGAAAGCCCGGTCTGGCGCGCCGCCGATCAGGCCTTCACCTGGACCGACATTCCGGGCAAGACCCTGTGGCGCTGGTCGCCGGCAAGCGACGACATCGCGCGCTGGGCACTGCCGCAGATGGCAGGCTGCATCGCCATGCGAGGGGCGGGCTGGCTGTTGGCGATGGAGGACGGCCTCTATGCCTGCGACCCGTTGCGGGCCGGGCAACCCTGCGAACCGCGGCCGCTGGTTTCCGTCACGCACGCGGCGCCCGGCATGCGCTTCAACGATGGCCGTTGCGACCGGCAAGGCCGCTTCCTGGCGGGCACGATGGTCATGGACATGGGGCTGGCGCAACCTGCCGGCCGGGTGTACCGCTATGACGCCCAAGGCCTGTCCGTGCTGCTGGACGATCTGATCGTGCCCAACGGCATGGCCTTCAGCCCCGACGGCAGGACGATGTATCTCTCGGACTCCCACCCTTCGCGCGCCATGGTCTGGGCGTTCGACTACGACATCGACACCGGCACGCCGCATAACCGCCGCCCGTTCATCGCCGCCTTGCCCGCCGGCCGCCCCGACGGCGCGGCGGTGGACACCGACGGCGGTTACTGGATCTGCGGCAACGAGGCCGGCCGCGTCTATCGCTATACGCCCGACGGGCGACTGGACCGGACCCTGGACGTCCCGGCCGCCCGCGTCGCGATGTGCGCGTTCGGCGGCGCCGGCATGGACACCCTGTTCATCACGTCCATCCGCCCGCCATCCGCGGCGCCCGGCAGCCTTGAAGGCGCCGTGTTTGCCCTGCGCCCCGGCGCGCAAGGCCTGGAGGAAACCGCAAGCGCCGGTTAGCACCCGACCGGGGCGGCCGTCGCGCGGCCCCAAGCGAAGTAAGTAGGCCCGTCCATATCAAAGAGCTTCGAGGCCGTCCTGGCCACTGACGAAACGCCGTACTCCAACCGGAGGTAGACATGCTGCGCCCCACCCTGACCCGCGCCATTTTGGCGGCGGCTGCCTTGCTGACGCTGATTCCCGCCACTCATGCCGCCGAACTGCGCTCGGCTGACATCCATCCCGACGACTATCCCACCGTGCTGGCCGTGCGCCACTTCGGCGAACTGATCAAGCAACGCACCAATGGGCGCATCACCGTCAAGGTGTACGCGGGCGGCGCGCTGGGTAACGAAGACGACTCGATCGAACAGGTCAAGCTGGGCGCCCTGGCCATGGCCCGCGTATCCAGCGCCGCCATGCACAACATCTGCCAGACGACCCGGGTGCCGTCGCTGCCCTTCCTGTTCCGCTCCAAGCAGCATCTGCACAAAGTGCTGGACAGCGATATCGGCGACCAGATCCTGCGCTCGTGCGAAGGCGCGGGCTTTGTCGGCCTGGCCTGGTACGACAGCGGCGCGCGCTCGATGTACACGCGCAACAAACCGATCAAGACGCTGGCCGACGCGAAAGGCCTGAAGATCCGCGTCCAGCAATCCGACCTATCGGTTGCCATGGTCGAGGCGATGGGCGGCAACGCCACGCCGATGCCCATGGGCGAGGTCTACACGTCGCTGAAAACCGGGCTGGTGGACGCCGCCGAAAACAATTTCCCCAGCTACGAAAGCGCGCACCACTACGAAGTCGCGAAGTTCTACGCGATGACCGAACACACGATGACGCCGGAGATTCTGATTTTCTCCAAGCGCCAATGGGACAAGCTGCCGCCCGACGACCAGAAGATCCTGCGCGAAGCGGCGCGCGAATCCGTGCCCTACATGCGCAAGTTGTGGGACGAGCGCGAACAGAAGTCGCGGTCCGTGGTCGAGCGCGCCGGTTCGCAAATCGTGGAGGTGGACAAGACCTCGTTCCAGAACGCGATGAAGCCTGTGTACGAGCGTTTCGTCACCACGCCCGAAATGAAAGACCTGGTCGCGAAGATCCAGGCCGTCCAGTGAGGGCACCATGTTGGCCACACCCACGAATGAAACCGATGTCGTCGCGGGGGGCCGGGCGCAAGCCCTGGCTGCCCCGCTGGATGCCTATACCCGAGGCTGCGCGGCGCTAGCGCGGTTCTGCATGTGGACCAGCGTGTTCGGGCTGGTCTGCCTGATCATCGCCGTGACCTTGCAGATCGTCGGCCGTCACGTGCTTAACAGTACCCCGACCTGGGCAGAAAGCCTGGCGCTGCTGCTGGTGCTGTACGTGACCATGCTGGGCGCGGCCGTTGGCGTGCGCGACGCGGGCCACATCGGCTTCGAATCGCTGCTGGATGCGCTGCCCAAGGCCGGCCAGCGCCGGCTGCGGATCTTCATCCATCTGCTGGTGCTGCTGTTCGGCGTGCTGATGGCCTGGAATTGCGGCGTGCTGGCTGAATCCGTCGCGGCCTACAAGATCCCCAACCTGGGCATCTCGAACGCCTGGAAGTACATCCCCGCAACCTTGTCGGGCACCTTGATCGCGCTCTTCTCCATCGAGCACATCATCGCCATCCTGCGCAACCATAAGGTGGTACCGGCATGGCGCTGACACTGCTTTCGTTTACGTTCATGGGGTTTTTGGTGATCGGCGTGCCGGTCGCGTTCGCCATCGGCCTGTCATCCATCACGGCCATCATGGTCGAGGACCTGCCGCTGGCGGTGGCCTTTCAGCAGATGACGTCCGGCATGAACGCGTTCTCGTTCCTGGCCATCCCCTTCTTCATCTTCACCGGCGAGCTCATGCTGTACGGCGGCATCGCCGATCGCATCGTGGCGTTCGCCAAGTCGCTGGTCGGGCATGTGCGCGGGGGGCTGGGCATGTCCAACGTGGTGGCCTGCACGCTGTTCGGCGGCGTGTCGGGGTCGCCCGTGGCGGATGTATCGGCGATGGGGTCCGTGATGATCCCGATGATGAAGCGCGAGGGCTACCACGCGGACTATGCGGTGAACGTCACGACGCATGCCGCGCTGGTCGGCGCGCTGATGCCCACCAGCCACAACATCATCATTTACACGCTGGCGGCGGGCGGCAAGGTGTCGATCGCGGCGCTGATCGCGGCGGGCGTCGTGCCGGCGGTGATCCTGACCCTGTGCAATCTGGCGGCCGCGTATTTCGTGGCGCGCAGCCGGGGCTATCCGGCGGGCACCTTCCCCGGCTGGGGCATCGTGCTGCGTTCGCTGGTCGCGGCGGCGCCGGGCCTGTTCGTGGTGGTGCTGATCATCACGGGAATCCTCAGCGGCGTGTTCACCGCGACGGAATCCGCGGCGGTCGCGGTGCTGTATGCGCTGGCGCTGACTATCTTCGTGTATCGGTCGCTGACGTGGGATCAGTTCGTGCGGGCGGCCAGCAAAGCCGTCAAGACGACTGGCGTGGTATTGCTGCTGATCGGCATTTCAGCCACCTTCGGCTACCTGATCAGCTTCTACGGCGTGGCCGAAAAAACGGGCGAGCTGATGGCATCGGTGTCGACCAGCCCGTGGGCCATCTTCCTGATGGTCAACATCATCCTGTTCGTGCTTGGCACCTTTCTGGACATGGCCGCCACCATCCTGATCTGCACGCCGATCTTCCTGCCGATCTGCATGCAGTACGGCATGGGGCCGGTGCAATTCGGGATCGTGATACTGCTGAACTGCGCGTTGGGGCTGAATACACCACCAGTGGGGACGACGCAGTTTGTTGGCTGCGCCATCGGCGGCGTATCGGTCGGCACGGTGATGCGCACGATCTGGCCGTTCTACGGCGCCCTGCTGGCGGCGCTGGCGCTGGTGACCTACGTGCCGGCCTTTTCGCTGTGGCTGCCCGGCGTGCTGCTCAACTGACCGGCGGGATCGCGGAACGGGCGGCGCGCGCGGCCCGTCCCGCGATCACCGGATAGAAGAACAGCGCAGCCAGGAACCACAACAGCGCGGCGGACCAAAGCGTCTGGCTCAGGAAATGGGCGCCCTGCAAAATGCGCACCCCCGAAAAGCCGGCGCCCGCGGCCACGCCCACGGCCAGGCCCCACCAGCGCCAGGCCGGGCGACCGAGGGCCCAGCCCAGGAAGTACAGGGTCAGCATCGAATAGCCCGCGCCCGCGTGGCCGCTGGGCAAAGCGCCCCCGGCGCGCGCACGAGCCCAGGTCCACCAATGCAGCGGATACGGTGTGTAGCCGCCCAACGTCTGCAGGTCGTAGGGCCGCGGAAGCGTCGTGTGATGCTTAAGCTGATTGACGACCAATTGGCCCATGAGGCACGTCGCCGCCAGGGCCAGGGCCGGGCCGCGCCACGCGCGCCAGGCGGGGATGCGAAAACTGGCCGCCGCCACACCCACGGCGCCCAGCGCCACGCCGATCGGCAACGCCAGCACCATGCGATGCCCCAGCAGATCCAGCCAACGGTTCACATGCAGCGGAAAGTCGTCCAGGACGGGATCGAACAGCGCCCGGGCGATGCGCAGATCCAGGCCCGAGGCATTGGCCCACCAGGCCAGGCAGGCCAGTGCCAGCGTCACGCCGATGAGCTGACTGCAAAGGTACCAGACAGGCGACGGCGCGCGCGCCGCAGGCAGCAAAGGGGACGACATGGGTCGATAGACCAGGGACGCATCGGACAAGCGAAGAGCTTAGTTCGCCGAGAGTCGAAATTTCGTCAAATCCGGCCCTGTTTCGCTGGCGCAACACCGCCAGCCGCCGCACCGGATGCGTCCGCGACGCCGGCGTCGAACCGCAGGGAAAAGCGCGTTCCCCGCGCCCCCGGTTCGCGCGATGATTCAACGGTCAGCGACCACCCTTGCATGTCGCAGACGCGCTTGGCGATCGCCAGCCCCAGCCCGCGGGCCGTCTCGTCGCGGTCGCCGGCGTGAGAGTCCCGCATCCGTCCGCTGTAGTAGCGGCGGAACAGGAACGGCAAATCGTCGGCGGCGATGCCCTTGCCGTCGTCGCTCAGTTCCAGCGTGTTCGGCGCGCTGAAACGGGTCGTCAGCGTGGCCGGAGCGGCGTGCTCTACCGCATTGCGCACCAAGTTGCGCAGCACGGTCAGCAGCGCATAACGGTCCAGCGTCAGGACATGGCCGGGCGCGATCTGGTTATCCCAGCGCAATTCGGCCTGTCCGGCCTGCGCCTCGTAGCCGCGCCAGGCGTCTTCCATGCACTCGGCGACGTCCACCGGCGCCGGCGGCAGCAACTGGTCACGCGCCATCGCCCGCGCGCTCTCTAGGCATACGATCACATCATCCACGTTATCCACTACCCGCGTCAGGCGTTGGCGCTGGTCTGGCGTCAGCGCCTGGGTCAGCAGCATCAGTTCGCTGTCTGAACGAATAGCTGCCAGCGGCGTGCGCACCTCGTGGCTCAGGTTGCCCGCAAACTCGCGTTCGCGGGCGATGGATCGGTCGACCTGGTTTTGCACGCGGTTGAAGGCCTCGATCAGCCGGCCCGCCTCGTCGTCGCGTGTCACCGCCATGTCGGGCGATCCCGGCGCCCAGGTCGACAGGCGGTCGGTCAAATCCAGCAACGGCCCCACCGCCACCGCCGCCACCCGACGCGACAACGCATAGGCGCCGATCACGCAGATGGCGCCGACGCCCAGCACGATCAAGCCGAAGTCATGCACCCGTTCTTCGTTGTCGGTGGCGTCGTACAACAGGTAAACCTTGCCCCGGCCGATCTCGGCCACCATGACGTGCCAGGTATAGGCGCCGGGTTCGATCAGATGTAGCCCACTCTCAAGCCCCAGGACTTCATCGGGAATGCCGGCCGGGCGTTGGCCGTCGACGCTCATCCATGCCCGCATGGAACCGCCCAGCTCGCGCGCACCCTGGCGCGGCATGAACTCGTCGCTGGCGCGCGCGTGCTGGACCAATCGGTCCATTTCCGTATTCAGGATGTCGTTGACCAGATCGTCTTCCATCTGGTCGAAGGTCAGATAGGCCAGCAAGGCCAGTGCCGTCACGAACAGCGCGACCGTGCCCGTCAGCGCCCACACCACCCGCTGGGTCAATGTGCCGCCGGCCGCGCGTGTCATGGCGCGCCCCCGGGCAACACCAGCCTCCAGCCGGTGCCGTGCATGGTCTCGATGCCGTCGAAGCCGGCATCGGCCAACGCGCGCCGCAGCAGGTGGACCTGGCTGCGCAGCGCATCGGAAGACGGAGGCTCGTTGCCCCACAGCACGGATTCCAGTTCTTCGCGCGCCACCACCCGGCCCGGATCGCGCATCAACGCCTCCATGATCAAACCGGCCTTTCGCGTCAGGTGCACGGGCGTGCCATTAACCGATACGCCGCGGCTGCGCGTGTCGTACTGCAACGGCCCGAATTGGCGCACCGAATCCACCGTGTCCCCTTTCGCGCGCTGGATCAGGGCCAGCAAACGGGCCTCGACTTCCAGCAGGGCAAAGGGTTTGGTAAGGTAATCGTCGGCGCCGTGCGAAAACCCGGCCAGCTTGTCCTCAAGGCTGTCGCGCGCGGTCAGCATCAGCACCGGCGCCGACATCCGCATATCGTTGCGCAGGATATGCAGCACCGCGTTGCCGTCCATGCCGGGCAGGCCAATGTCCAGGATGACGGCGTCGAAACGCTGCGCTTTCGCGCGCTCCAGCGCGGCATGTCCGGTATAGGCCACGTCTGGCAGAAAGCCGCGCGCTTCCAGGAAGGTGTAAAGATTGCCGGCGATGATGGGGTCGTCTTCGACGATCAGGATCCGGTTGTTCGCACCTGCCGCGGGGCTGGCAGCCATAGTTGAAATTCCTTGTTGGAAATCAGGATCGGTGTGCGTTCCGGCGGCTCAGGCTTGCAGTACCTTGCCCGGGTTCATCAGCCCCTGCGGGTCCAGCGCGCGCTTGATCCGCCGCATCAGCGCAAGTTCGACCGGGTTCTTGTAGCGCGGCAGTTCATCGCGCTTGAGCTGCCCCACGCCGTGCTCGGCGCTGATGGAACCGCTGTGCGCGTGCACGCTGTCATGCACCACGCCATAGATTTCGCTTTGCAGCACCAGCAGTTCGCTTTCGGTCTGGCCGGGCGCGTTAGCCACGTTGTAGTGCAGGTTGCCGTCGCCCAGATGACCGAAGATCACGTGCCGCACGCCCGGAAAACGCGCTTGCAGCAGCGCATTGGTCTTGTGCACGAACCCGGCGATGGACGAAATGGGGATGGAAACGTCGTGCTTGACCGATTTGCCCAGTTCGGCCTCGGCCAGCGGAATGCTCTCGCGCAAGTGCCACAACGCCTTGCTCTGCGCCACATTGGCGGCAATGGCGGCATCGCCGATCAGGCCTGCATCGATGGCGTCGCCCAGCACGGCCTCGAAGCGTTCGCGCGCATGCGCCTCGCTTTCGCTGTCGGACAGTTCCAGCAGCGCGAACCAGGGCGATTCGGCCGAATCCCCTTCGAAGGGCAGGCGCTGCTGCGGAAACAGGCGCACCACGGCCTGGAGGCAGGCGCCGCTCATGAGTTCAAAACCCGTCAGCGCCGCCCCAAAGCCCGAACGCGCGCGCGACAGCAGGTCCACCGCATGGTCGATCGTGTCTACCGTCAATAGCGCCGTGCAAGACGCCACGGGCCGGGGAAACAGCTTCAGCGTGGCGGCGGTGATGATACCCAGCGTGCCTTCGCTGCCGATGTACAGATCGCGCAGGTCATAGCCGGTATTGTCCTTGCGCAAGCCGCGCAGGCCGTCCCAGACTTCGCCTTCCGCGGTCACCACTTCCAGGCCCAGCGTCAGGTCGCGCGTATTGCCGTAGCGCAGCACCTGCGTGCCGCCGGCGTTGGTGGCCAGGTTGCCGCCGATCGTGCAACTGCCCTCGGCGGCAAGGCTGAGCGGGAACAGGCGGTCGGCCGCCGCCGCGGCGTCTTGAACGGCTTGCAGGATGCAGCCCGCCTCTACCGTGATGGTGTCGTTCGCGGTATCCAGGTTGCGCACGGCCGTCAGGCGGGCCGTGGACAGGACCACCGCGCGGCCGGATTCGTCCGGCGTGGCGCCGCCGCACAAACCGGTATTACCGCCTTGCGGCACCACTGGCACGCCATGGTGCAGGCACAGCTTCACGGCGCTGGCGACCTCTTGCGTCGAACCCGGGCGAATAACCGCCAAGGCGGTGCCACGGTAGCGCCTGCGCCAATCCTGCACGTAGGGTTCGGCGTCCGCGCCGGTCAACACATGGGGGACCCCAAGCAGGGACTGTAGATCGCTCAGCAAAGTCATAGGCGCCGCACAAGAAAGGCCTGGGGTCGCCCAGGCGCAGGTCAAGGGATATGCGGACTATTGTAGGGGCGGAATCGCCCTCCCCGCAGGGCGGGTCGAAAGCCCGGCGTCTAACCGACGGCCTGGTCCAGCCGCGTGCCGGTCAGCCCGGAGCAGTAGGCCCGGGACGCGATGCGGTTCATGAGGAAAGCCCGGTCGACGCCTGCGGGTCCGGGCATTTCCGACAGCGCGCGATAGGCGCGGCGCAAGGCCTCGCCGCGCGTGGCGCCGCATACCAGCAGGCGCGTGCATGGCAGGCGGCGGTCGACGCAGCCGTCGATACGCATTTCCAGCGCATGGGCGGCATCCGGGTCATGGCCGGCAACGGGCGAGCCCGCGGCGTTCGGTTGCGCCTGGGCGCCCGATACCCGGAAGACCCCGCTGCGGTCATCCAGCGAAAAGGCCACCGTGCCCATCCCCTGCCATCCACGGTCGCGGGCGACATCGGCGGCGATGACCCGCAACGCGGCCTCGACGGAAGCCGGCAGGTGCGGCGCCGGGCATTCGGCGATCAGCACCCGGGCCTCGCGCCAGACGCAGCGCTCCCAGGCGCGGCCGGTAGCCAGTTCGCCGCTTTCCGATACAAATACATGGATATCAAGCCGGCGTTCGCGACCTGCGGCCGGCCCGGCATAGTCCGTGGGGGGGCCGCGCCTGCTGGTGGCTCCCCTTGACGACATGACAGTAGAAACTTTGGCACCCATGGCCCCTCCCGGTCTTTCTGCTTGCATAGCAAGCGTATCACCTTCGGATGACGAGCAATTTCCATGCCATGCGCCGCCCTCTGGCAAACGCCCTTTCGGCCGCTTCGAGGTCCGCACCGGATCAATGCGATCCGCCCCCGCATGCACCAAACCAGGGCGTGCGCCAACCCTTAAGATGCCCTACTCCGCCCGCGGGATGAGGCGCTACCCGCCAATGGGGGATAATTCCACCTTGACCCTCTTGCCAGCCGGGTTTCGATGCGCGGGTTTTCACCATATCGCCCCGTCGGATTCCCCGCTGTAACACCGTTATCAAGGAATCGTCGTGGGTAATAACAAGTCGCAATTTCCTGCCTCGGTCTTCAAGGCCTATGACATCCGCGGCACCGTCCCGGACCTGATCGACGCCACCTTCGCCCGCGCGTTGGGCGGGGCGCTGGCCGCCCGCGCACGCGCTGAAGGCGTGCAAACGCTGGTGGTGGGCCGCGATGGCCGCCTCAGCAGCGAAATGCTGTCGACGGCGCTGCAAGAGGGCATGCTGGAAGGCGGCGTGGACACGGTCGACATCGGAATGGTGCCCACCCCCCTGGTCTATTTCGCCACGCACATCATGCAGTGCGGCTCGGGCGTGGCCATCACGGGCAGCCACAACCCGCCCAAGTACAACGGTTTCAAGATGATGATGGGCGGACGCGCATTGTATGGCGACGACGTGCAGGCCCTGAGCGCGGCGATGAACGGCGGCGCTGCCGCCCCCGCCGCCCAGGTCGGCATCCGCCGCCAACTGGACCTGGTCGCGGCCTACATCGCGCGCGTGGCGTCCGGCGTCAAGCTGGCGCGCCCCATGAAGATCGCGATCGACTGCGGCAACGGTGTCGCGGGCGCGGTCGCGCCCCAGTTGTTCCGCGCGCTGGGCTGCGAGGTCACCGAGCTGTTCTGCGAAGTCGACGGCACGTTCCCCAACCACCATCCCGACCCCGCCGAACCCAAGAACCTGCAAGACCTGATCAAGTGCGTGGCCGAAACCGACTGCGAACTGGGCCTGGCCTTCGACGGTGACGGCGACCGCCTGGGCGTGGTCACGAAATCGGGCCAGATCATCTGGCCCGACCGCCAATTGGTGCTTTTTGCGCGCGACGTGCTGGAACGCAACCCCGGCGCCACCATCATCTATGACGTGAAGTGCAGCCGCCATGTGGGCCTGTCGGTCGACGCCGCGGGCGGCGCGCCGCTGATGTGGAAGACCGGCCATTCACTGGTCAAGGCAAAGCTGGCCGAAACCGGCGCGCCATTGGCGGGCGAAATGAGCGGCCACATTTTCTTCAAGGAACGCTGGTATGGCTTCGACGACGGCCTGTACACCGGCGCCCGCCTGCTGGAAATCGTGTCGCGCTTCGCCGATGCGTGCGCGCCGCTGGAAGCCTTGCCGCAAGACGTATCCACGCCCGAACTGAAGCTGGAAATGGAAGAAGGCCAGCCCTTCGCCCTGGTCCAGGCCTTGCAGGACCGAGGCCAATTCCCCGACGCCCGCCGCGTGATCACCATCGACGGCGTCCGCGCGGAATACGCGGACGGCTTCGGTTTGGCGCGGCCGTCCAACACCACGCCTGTCGTCGTGCTGCGTTTCGAAGCCGAAACCGCCGAGGCGCTGCAACGCATCCAAGCCGACTTCCGCCGCGAACTGGGCAAGCTTGCGCCGGAAGCCAAACTGCCTTTCTGAATCGCCCATGTCCCTTCCCAACAGCCCAGCCTGGCAACAATTCACCGCGGCGGCCAAAGCCGCCTCGCGACGCGGCGAGCAACTGCGGTTGATCAACGCTCCGGGGCTGCGCCTGGACCTGAGCGCGCAAGCCCATTCCCCCGCCCTGCAGGAAGCCTCGGCGGCGTTACTGGCGCAACAAGACTTTGACGCCGCCCGCGCCACGCTGTTCGACGGCGGCAACGCCAACTGGACCGAAGGCCGCGCCGCCTGGCACACCGCCTTGCGTGCGCCGCAACCGCCCGCCGCGGTGGCCGGCGTCGTGCTGGCTGAACGCGAACGCCTGCGCGAATTCGTGCGCGAGGCCGACGCGGCGGACCGCTATGGCTACGTGCTGCATCTGGGCATCGGCGGCAGCGACTGGGGACCGCGCCTGGTCACGCGCGCCCTGCGCCATGGCGGCGCCAAACGGGAAGTACGCTTTGCTTCCAACGTGGACTCGCACTCGGTCGCCGACGCCATGAGCCGGCTGGACCCGCACGACACGCTGGTCATCGTCGCGTCAAAATCCTTCACGACCACCGAACCGCTGGCCAACGCCGAAGTGGCGATGAACTGGCTGCGAGAAGCCGGCGTGGCCGATCCCATCAAACAGGTCGTGGCAATCACATCCAATGTGGAAGCCGCGTTGAACCTGGGGATTTTGCCCGACCACATTTTCCAGATCTGGGACTGGGTTGGCGGCCGCTATTCGCTGTGGTCGGCGATCGGCCTGCCGATCGCGCTGGCATTGGGCAACGACGCGTTCGACCAGCTGCTGGCCGGCGCCGCGGCCATGGACGAGCACTTCCGCACCGCCCCAATCGCGGAAAACGCCCCGGTGCAGTTAGCGCTGGCCGGCGTGGTCAACCGCAGCGTGTTCGGCTATGACTCACTGGTGATCGCGCCCTACGACTCGCGGCTGTACCACATCGTGCCGTGGGCGCAGCAGCTGGAAATGGAGTCTCTGGGCAAAGTGGCCACCGCCGACGGCAGCCCCGCAGGCGTGCCGACCGGGGCTGCGATCTGGGGCATGTCGGGCACCGACTGTCAGCACACGTTCTTCCAATGGCTGCACCAGGACACCATGGGCGCGCCGGTGGATTTCATCTTGTGCGAACAACCCAACCACGACTATGCACGCCACCATGAACTGCTGATCGCCAATTGCCTGGCGCAGCGCTCCGCGTTGCTGCGTGGCAAATCTTTCGACGAGGCGCTGGCGGAAGCCTCCGCGACCGAACCGGATCCGGCCCGCGCGCGCCTGCTGGCGCAACATCGTGTCCACCCGGGCGGACGGCCCTCGTCGCTGATCGTGCTGCCCAGGCTGGAAGCCTATACGCTGGGCGCGCTGCTGGCGCTGTACGAACACAAGGTGTTCGTGCAGGGCGTGATCTGGGGCATCAACCCGTTCGACCAGTGGGGCGTGGAGTTCGGCAAGGTGCTGGCCAAGAACATCATGCGCGAGCTGGACTCGCCGCAGACCAGCCAGCAAGACCCATCCACCCGCTTCTGGATCGACGCGATCTCGCGCCGCCACTAGCCGGCCGGCGGCCGCAAGCCGTCAGGCGCTTAGCGCGTCGTAAAGCGCCACATGAATACGGGCAACCTGCTCGATATTGAATTCGCGTTCGGCCAGCGCCCGGCCAGCCTTGCCCATCGCTTGCCGCAACGCGG
This sequence comes from Achromobacter marplatensis, assembly GCF_049060505.1. Taxonomy (GTDB): domain Bacteria; phylum Pseudomonadota; class Gammaproteobacteria; order Burkholderiales; family Burkholderiaceae_B; genus Achromobacter; species Achromobacter marplatensis_A. The sequence goes on along the minus strand of NZ_JBMGRB010000005.1, from coordinate 417,221 downwards.
CGTCTTCGGCCAGGCGGGCGATGGCGTCGGCCAAGGCCTGCGCGTCCCGCACCGGCACCAGCAAACCCGTTTCACCGGGTTCGATCGCATCCCGGCAGCCGGGCACGTCGGTCGTGACGACGGCGCGCGCGCACGCGGCGGCTTCGATCAACGACTTGGGCAGGCCCTCGCGATACGACGGCAGCACGGCGATATGGGAGGCCGCATACAGTTCGGGCACATCCGAGCGCTCACCCAGCGCCTGAACCGCGCCGTCGCGTTGCCAGGCATCGACCTCATCCTGCGTCGCCGATGCCGGGTTGCCCGCGTCCACGCCGCCGACCAATTGCATCGTCACCGGCACGCCCCGCTGGCGCAGAATGCCTGCGGCCTGCACGAACTCCTGCACGCCCTTGTCACGCAACAAGCGGGCCACCATCGTGACCACGACCGGCGGCGCAGCCGGCTCGGGCAATGCGCGATAGGCGTCCAGGTCGACGCCAGCGCCGCGGATCATGACCACCTGCCCGTCTCGCACCGCGCCCAGTGACTTGAGCAAATCCCGGTCATTGACGTTCTGGAAGATCACGCGGCTGTTGGGATGGCCCAGCGCGATTCGGTACAGCCTGGCCACGACCGAGCGCACCAGCCGCATCTTCAGCGAATCTGACAAGAACACGAAGCCCAGTCCGGAAATCGCGGCCACCATGCCCGGCACGCGGGCCAGCCGCGCGGCAATGCCGCCGTAGAGCACGGGCTTGATGGTGACCAGGTGCACCACGGCCGGACGCACGCGCCGGAACAAGCGGAGCAAGGCCAGCAGCGTGCCCAACTCCTGCAAGGGGTGCTTGCCGCTACGCGTCATCGGGATGGCGTGGTGCGTCATGCCCAGCGCCTCGATGTCGGCCACGGCGGGCCCATCCATCGTGGCCACATGCACGTCGTAGCCCGCGCGCTGCGCGGCTTGCGCCACCGGCACGCGATGCGACATGAAGAATGCCGGGTTATTGACGACGAACATCAGGCGGCGGCCTGCGGTCATGCCTGGACTCCAGAAATACGGCGCCATACGGCGAGGTAACGTTGCACCATCCGGGCAAGGTCGAAATTTTCAAGCACGCGAGCGCGTCCTGCCTCGCCAGCCCGTCCGCTGCCCCGCGCGGCCACGTCGCACAGCGCGGTCTCGATGCCGCGCGCCAGCGCCTCGGCCTGTTCGGGCGGCACCACGACGCCGGTGTCGCCGACGATAAAGGCGGCGTCGCCCACGTCGGTCACCACGCAGTAGACGCCGCAGGCCATCGCCTCGGCGACCACATTGGGAAAGCCTTCCGCGCAGCTGGACAACACATGCAGGTCCAGACCGTTCATCACGGCGGGCACGTCGTCGCTGGGGCCAGCCAGGATCAGCCGTTCGCGCAGCGCCAGCTTGTCGATCAGCGCCGCCAGTTCGGTGTTGTCCGCCGTCATCCCTCGCCCGACCAGCACGCAGCGCAAGCCCCCGTCGCGGCCGTCGCGCACCAGCGCCGCCACTGCGCGCAGCAGATTGGCGTGGTCCTTGAGGGGGTCCCAACGGGCCACGCAGCCGATCACCGGCGCATCTTCGGATAGCCCCCATTGCGCCCGCACGTGAGCGCGGGCCTGGGCGTCGGGCGCATAGCGCGACAAGTCATAGCCGTTCGAGATCACCACCATGCGGTCGCGCCGATAGCCCTTTTCGGCGTGGCGCTCGGCGGCGTTCTGGGCGGCGCAGATAATCGCGCGGGGCACGCTGCCCGACAGCAGCGCGCACGCGCGCAGCACCAGGCGTGCCGAGCGGCTGCTGCGTTCCAGGTGCGCGCCCGAATTACGGATGCCCCAGGCGACGGCACGCACGCCGGCCAGGCGGGCAGCCAGGCCGCCAATCAAATCGGCGTGGTACATCCACGTCTGAACGGCATCGGGGCGGCTGTTAGCGATCAAACGGCGCAAGGCAAGAAAGCCGCCAAGGCTCACGCGGCCGCGCTTCATGCCCAGCGCATGCACGGCCACGCCAGCTGCGCGCAGGCGGGCTCCGTAGATGCCTTCGTCGGTCAACGACACGACGATGTGCTCGACGCCGGATTCGGGGTATGTCGCCAGGCGCAGCAGCACGGATTCCGCGCCGCCCTGCCCCAGCCCGGTAATGACGTGCAGGACGCGCATCGCCCGGGTGCTCATCGCCCCTCCTGCACCGCTTCGAATAGTTCGTCCCATTCGGACAGCACGCTGGCCAGCGCATAACGGTGGCGCACCGCCGTTGCGCCGCGTTCGCCCAGTTGCCGGCGTAAATTCAGGTCGCCCATCATGCGCTGCAAGGCGTCGCGCAAGGCGCCGCGGTCGCCCGCCGGCACCAGCAAGGCGTCTTGCCCATCGCGCGTCATCTCGCGCGGGCCGCTGGGGCAGTCGAACGCCACGCACGGCAGGCCCAGCGACATGGCCTCAAGAAGCACATTGGGAAAGCCCTCGACCAGCGAACTCAGCACGAAGGCCTGGCCCCGGGCCAGTTCGTCCCAGGGCGCCTCCGTGCGGCCGGGAAGACTGACGCGAGATTGCAGGCCCAGTCGCGCAATCTGCGCTTCAAGCGCGGCGCGCTCGGGGCCTTCGCCCCAGATGCGCAGGTTCCAGTCGGGATTCAACGGCGCCAATTGCGCGAACACATCGATCAGCAGGTCGAATTGCTTGTCCGTCACGAGGCGGCCCATCGCCAGCAGGTCGCGCGGGCCGTCGCCGTCGCGCTGCATCACGCGCGGGGCGTTCAGCAATGGGGCGGGCAAAGGATTGGGAATGACCGCCAGACGCTTGATGCCGGGCACTTGGCGCGAAAACGGGCCAGCAGTGTCTTCCGCCTGCACCGTCACCATGTCGGCGCGCGGATACAGCAGGCGGCGCAGCCTGCGCCACACCGTTCCCGTCGTGGTCTCGGCGACCGGGTTGGTGCGCTCGCAGACGATAAGCGGCACGCCCAGGCCGCGCGTCGCAAGAATGGCGGCCACATTGACGTTGGTCAGGAACGACACCACCACATCGGGCTTGGCGTCGCGGATGTGTTTGCGCAGCGCCAGCAGTCGCTTGAACGCGGCCATCGGACCCGAGACGCGTGTGCCCGCAAGGTCCGCCAGCCAGGCCAATTCGACCTTGTCCGACAATGGATAAAAGCAGGTGCCCTTGGACGAGTAAGTGGGCGTCAACGTGACGGAATCGCCGCGTTCGGCCCATGCATTGACCAGCGTGGCCGCAACCCTTTCGGCGCCGCCCGCATGCATGGAACTGACCAGCATCAGTATTCTCATTCGTCAGAGACTCCCAATAGATCCCCCTTGATCCGATCCTGTCCGATAACGGTCCAACCAGGCCTGCATCATCAGGACGCCCCACAAATGGCTATCCCAGTTGCGATGGCCCGACGTGTGTTCACGCCACTTGCGCAGGATGGGTTCGGGTTCGAACCAGCCTTCCTGGCGCAGTCGCGTGGGGTCCAGCAGTGCATCCGCCCATTCCCGCAAGGGCCCGCGCAGCCAAGCCGCCAGCGGCACGGCGAAGCCGCGCTTGGGGCGGTCCACCAACGCTTGCGGCACGTGGCGATGCAACACCTGGCGCAGCAACCACTTGCCCGTGTTGCCGCGCACCTTGTACTGGTGCGGCAAACCCCACGCGAATTCATAGACGCGGTGGTCGATCAGCGGCACGCGCGTTTCCAGGCTGACCGCCATGGCGGCGCGGTCCACCTTGACCAGGATGTCGTCAGGCAGATAGGTCACCGTGTCCAGCTTCATCATGGACTCGAACGTGGACCCCTGCATGGCCCGCGCGAATTCCGAGACCGGTTCCACGCCGCCCTTGACCACCTGGGACGGATCCGCCCAGTACGACACGAAGTGGCGATAGAAATCGCCGCGCGAGTCCGTGCGCAGCAGTTCGCCCAGCTTGCCGACCTTGCCGCGCCAGGCGCCGCGCCCCGGCAGATGCGTGGATGCGGAGAGCAGCGCGCCCGCAGGCTTGCGCAACAGCGCAGGCACGCGCTCGCACTGCTGCCACCAGTTGTTCACGCGGAAATAGCGCGAATAGCCGCCGAAGAGTTCATCGCCGCCGTCACCCGACAGCGCCACGGTGACGTGCTGGCGCGCCATTTTCGTGACGAGCGACGTCGGGATTTGCGACGAATCGGCGAACGGCTCGTCGTACATGTCCGCCAAGGAAGGCACCACGGCCAACGCGTCCGCCGCGGTCACATAGAGTTCGGTATGGTCGGTGCCCAGGTGCGTGGCCACGGCCTTCGCGTGCTGTGCCTCGTCGTAGCCCTTTTCGTGGAAACCGATGGCGAAGGTGCGCACGGGCTTGGCGCTTTGCGCCTGCATCAGGGCCACGATGGTGGACGAATCGATACCGCCCGACAGGAAAGCGCCCAGGCTGACGTCGGCCAGCATCTGGCCGCCAACCGCCTTGGACAGCACGCCTTCCAGCGCTTCGGTGGCTTGCGCGTCCGAATCGAATTTCAATAACGATTTGGCGGCGGTGTCGGCCGCGTCGCGCGCCGACCAGTACACGCGCGGTTCCGGCATGCGGCGGCTGCGCGTGTCGTCGGCCGTGAATTCGACCCAGGTGCCCGGCGGCAGCTTGGCGATGCCTTCATAGATGGATTGGGGCGCCGGAATGTAGTTGTGCCGCATGAACGACGCCAACGCGTTGCGGTTCAGGTCGCGGCCGAATCCGGGAATGGGCATCAACCCCTTCAATTCGGATGCGAACACCAGCTCGGCGCCCGAATAGCCGTAGTACAGCGGCTTTTCGCCCATGCGGTCGCGCGCCAGCACCAGCTTGCGCGACGCGCGGTCCCACAGCGCGATCGCGAACATGCCGACGGCGGCCTGCAAGGTCGCCTCGATACCCAGCGCGGTGAAGCCCGCCAACAGGGTTTCGGTATCGGAATGCCCGCGCCAGGACGGCGCCAGCGCGGATTGCTCCAGCTGCTTGCGAATGTCCAGATGGTTGTAGATCTCGCCGTTGAAGACCATCACATAGCGGCCACACGCGGACGCCATGGGCTGGTGGCCCGCTTCGGTCAGGTCCAGGATCGCCAGGCGGACGTGCGCCAGGGCCAGTTCGGCACCGGCGTCTTCCCAGAAACCGTTGCTGTCCGGCCCGCGGTGGCGGATGCGGCGGCAGCTTTCCGCCAGCACGCGTTCCTTGTTTCCCAGGGGGCCCCAAATTCCGACTATTCCACACATGATGTAGTTCTCGTGGTCACCGTAGCAACGACGCGCCGCGCGGGCCTACCGGCCCGATGCGCGCACGCCGTCAAAAAGTTCTTGCCATTGTTGCAGCACGCGCGTGGCCGAAAAACGGTCGCGCACGTCGGTCGCCGCCTGCCCCATGCGTTGGCGCGCGGCGTCATCGCTCATGACGTGCGCCAGCGCCTTGCACAGCGCAGGCACATCGCCGTTGGGCCGGACCAGCACGCCGTCGATTCCTTCCCGCACGATTTCGCGCGGGCCGGTATCGCAATCGAAAGACACGGCCGCCAAGCCGCTGGCCATCGATTCAAGCAAGGTGTTGGACAGCCCCTCAAAGCGGGAAGTCAGCACGTAAAGGTCAGCGCTTTTGTACCAATCGCCCACGTTGCCGGCGCGCCCGGGCATTGACACGCGCGACGCCAGCCCGGCCTTGTCCACCTGCGCTTCCAGGGCGGCGCGTTCCCCGCCTTCGCCAAGGATAACCAGATCCCAGTCCGGATGCGACGGCGCCAGCGCGGCGAACGCCTGGACCAGCAGGTCGAAGCCCTTGTCCGCATGCAGCCGGCCAACCGCCAGCAGCCGCTTGCGTCCGTCGCCCGACACCGGAATCAGCAGGGGTTCGGCGCGCGGCAAAGGCCAATGCACCGGATTGGGGATGACCGCCAGCCGGGAACCGGGCACGTGCTGCTCGATCCAGTCGGCCGTACCGCGCGTCAGCGCGACGACGCGAGCGGCGCGCGGATAGGTCAGCCGACGCAAGCGCTGCCACAGGCCCGACAAGGTCTGTGACGGCGGATGCGTGTGTTCCGTGGCGATCACGCGGCAGCCCAGGCCGGTGCTGGCCAGCACGGACAGCACGGACGCCGTGGTCATCATGCCCAGCACGATGTCAGGCCGGAACGCCTTGATCACCCGGCGCAGCGCGCGCACGCGCTGCACGTTGCTCCAGATGCCACGCAGCCCCCCGCCCTCGCTTGCCGTATGCAGGACTTCGCGTCGGACCTTGGGGTGCAGCGCATAGACGTCGCCTTCGGCGCCGGCCTGCGTCACCACCATCACTTCGCGCCCCATCTCGGCCCAATGGGCGCTCAGGTCGGCGGCAACGCGCTCAGCGCCGCCGCCATGCAGCGAATGGATGAAAAGCAGGACGCGCAAGGCACGGCCGGAATCGCTTTGGGACATTCAATCGGCCTTCTTGGGTTCGGCCTTGCGCATTGCCACCACCAGGTAGCAAGCGAAGGACAGCACATACATGAGGCTGGTCGCCAGCATGATGCCGGCCGCGCCCATCTTGGGCGCCAGCACGGTGTTCAATACCGCCTTCAGCGCAAAATTGGCGACGGCAATGGCGGCCATGATGCGATAGCGGTTCTGGCTGGCCAGCAACTGCACCAGGATCAGCACGCCAAAATAGAAAGGCAATTGCAGCAGGCCCCAGCGCAGCACATGCGCGACGGCCTCGGTGTTTTCGGCCGTGAAGGCGCCGCGCTGGAACAGCACCGACACCCCCCACGGGGCCAGCACCCAGCCGACCGCGACGGCGACGGCGCCCGCCCCCACCATCAGCACCGACCACTTCAGCGCCATGCCGCGCGCGCGGCCAGTGTCGCCCCGCGCTTGCACGTCGGCCAGCACCGGCAGCGCGGCGCGGCCCACCGACACGGCGCCGATGCCCAGCAGCAGGGAAAGCAGCCGGCTGGCGTAACCCAGCGTCGCGTTCGCGTTGGCGCCCAGGTTGGCCGCGGCATACTGGTCCAGCGGGCCGACGAAGCTCATCGCCACCTGGCCGATCAGCATCACACCGGCGGCGCCCATCAGTTCGGGCCAATGCGGGGAACGCAGCGTCAGGCGCGGCGCGCCCCAGAAACCGTTGTCCGCCCGGGCCGCCAACCAGGCCAGCCAGACGGTCTGGACGGCATAGCCCACCAGCGTGCCCCATAGCAGGGGCCCGACGCCATCGGCGCTGACGGCCAGCATCACCCAGGCCAGCGTCGCCACGGCGGGCACGCTGTCCAGCAGCGTATTGACGTGGCGTTCATGGGCACGCAAGCGCGCCGCGCTGATGCCGGCGATCAGCAGCAGCGCCGACACAGGGGCGAAGGCGACGAGCAGATCGCCCGTCATGCCGCGCACGCGATCGGGCAGGCCTTCGCCCAGCAGGTCCACCACATACGGCCAGGCGAACCAGGTGGCGATGGCCAGCGCGATGCCGGCCGCAGCCACCCAGCCCTGGAGTTCTTTGATGAATTGGTCGCGTTCGGCGTCTTCCGCGCGGCGCAGCCGCACAAGCACCGGGATCAAGACCACCGACAGCACGCCCACGATCGTGACCGGCAGCCAGGTGGCCATGGTCATCGTGAACTGGTAGGCGTCCACGGCGTCGCTGACGCCGTACCGGTACGCCACCGCCATCTCTTTGATGGCGCCGGCGGCCTTGCCCAGCAGCAGGAACACGGCCACCCGGAAAGCGCCTTTGAAGATGCGCTGGTGGTCCGGGTGGATGTTGCCGAGTTTGCGGACGAGTGCTTTCAAATCAACGCAGGAATTGCGTGTACCAGGGCATGGCCACTTCCAGGCCTTGCAGCACCGTATGCGACGGCGCATAGCCCAGCAGACGGCCCGCCTTGCTGACGTCGGCCTGCGAATGGCGCACGTCGCCCGGGCGGAAGTCGGCGTAGACCGGCTTCTTGCCGTAGTTCACGTTCTCGTTGCCCAAGGCCTTGACCAGGAAGCCGAACAGGTCGTTCAGCGTGCTGCGGCCGCTGACGGCAACGTTGTAGACCTGGTTGCGGCCTTCCGCCGGGGCCATCGCGGCCAGCAGGTTGGCTTGCACCGCGTTGTCCACGAAGCAGAAGTCGCGGCTGGTCTCGCCGTCGCCGTTGATGGTGACGTCGTCGCCCTTGATCATCGCGGCGGTCCACTTCGGGATCACGGCGGCGTAAGCGCCGTCCGGATCCTGACGCTTGCCAAACACATTGAAGTAGCGCAGGCCCACGGTTTCGAACCCATACGAACGCGCGAACACGTCGGCGTACAGTTCGTTCACGTACTTGGTCACGGCGTAGGGCGACAACGGCTTGCCGATGTTTTCTTCGACCTTGGGCAATGCCGGATGGTCACCGTAGGTGGAGCTGGACGCCGCATAGACGAACGACTTCACTTCCGCGTCGCGCGCGGCAACCAGCATGTTCAGGAAGCCGCCGATGTTCACCTCGTTGGTGGTGATCGGATCCTTCAACGAACGCGGCACGGAACCCAGCGCGGCCTGGTGCAGCACGAAGTCCACGCCCTGAACAGCACGGTGGCAGGCGTCCAGGTCGCGGATATCGCCTTCCACGAAGGTGAAGCGCGCCCATTGCTCGGCCGAGACCGACCCACGCACTTCGTCAAGGTTGCGCTGGTGGCCGGTGGCAAAGTTGTCCAGGCCGGTGACGGTCTGGTTCAGCTTCAGCAGGGTCTCCAGCAGGTTCGAGCCGATGAAGCCGGCACATCCGGTCACGAGCCACTTGCGCGGCGCGGCGGTCAGTTCCTGCTTGATGGTGTCAAAACGCGTCGTCATATCTGAATCCTTACAGGCGCAAGTCGGATTCATCAGCCGACAGCACGTATTTCAGGTCATAAAGAATATGTTGGGCCTTGCCCAACTTACGGATGCCCTCGGCGCCCAGGGCCTTGAACTGGTTGTGCGCCACCGCCAGGATCACGGCGTCGTACTTGCCCTCTTCCAGCTTGGCCACCGGGGTCAGGCCGTACTCGTGCACCGCCTCTTCCGGGTCGACCCACGGGTCGTAGACGTCGACCTCGACGTTGTAGTCGCGCAGTTCACCCACGATGTCCACGATGCGCGTGTTGCGCAGGTCGGGGCAGTTTTCCTTGAAGGCCAGGCCCATGACCAGCACGCGCGCGCCTTGCACATGGATGCGCTGCTTGGTCATCGCCTTGACCAGTTGCGAGACCACATAACCGCCCATGGAGTCGTTCAGGCGGCGGCCCGCCAGGATGATCTCGGGGTGATAGCCGATCGATTGCGCTTTATGCGTCAGGTAGTACGGGTCCACGCCAATGCAGTGGCCGCCGACCAGACCCGGACGGAAGGGCAGGAAGTTCCACTTGGTGCCGGCGGCTTGCAGCACGGCTTCGGTGTCGATGCCCATCTTGTTGAAGATCAGGGCCAATTCGTTGATCAGCGCGATGTTGACGTCGCGCTGCGTGTTCTCGATCACCTTGGCGGCTTCGGCCACACGGATGCTGGACGCCTTGTGCGTGCCGGCGGTGATGATCTCTTTGTACAGTTGGTCGACCAGCTCGGCGACTTCGGGCGTCGAGCCCGAGGTAACCTTCTTGATCGTGCTGACGCGGTGATCCTTGTCGCCCGGGTTGATGCGCTCGGGGCTGTAGCCGGCGTAGAAGTCCACGTTGAACTTCAGGCCAGACACGCGTTCCAGCACGGGCACGCAGTCTTCTTCCGTGGCGCCCGGGTAAACGGTCGATTCATAGATGACGATGTCACCGCGCTTGAGCACGGCGCCGATGGTCTCGCTGGCTTTGACCAGCGGGGTCAGATCAGGCTGCTTGTACTCGTCGATGGGGGTCGGCACGGTCACGATGAACACGTTGGCCTGGCCCAGCTCGGCGCGGTCGGCGGTATAGCGCAACTGCGCGGCTTCGGCCAGCTCTGCGTCGCTGACTTCCAGCGTGTGGTCGTGCCCGGCCTTCAAGGCGTCGATGCGGCGCGTGTTGATATCGAAACCGATGACCGAGCGCTTCTTGCCGAACTCCACCGCAAGCGGCAGACCGACGTAGCCCAAGCCCACGACAGCAAGTTTCACATCCTGAATTCGCAACATAACTCTCCCTTCACCGTAGAACGATTACGGCATTTTAAATATGGTCGGGTGATAGATAACCGAGCCCCCGGCGGCATTCGCCGGGGCACTCAAACCTAATCCGTGGTTTTCAAAACGGACGGCAGCAGCAGCCATCCCGGCCGGCGCCAGGAGACCAGCCGCGCATACAGCCAGATATAGACGCTGGCGAACACCACGAGGCTGGCGCCGAGCGCCCACGCGTTGTCCCACCAGATCGTGGCCGGCACCAGGCCGATCAGCGCCAGCACCCACATGTAGGGCGACGCCATCGCATTGCACAGCGCGGGCACCGCATGGCGGCGACCACGACTGAACGTCACGCGGACCAGCCGGCGGAACACCAACTGATGCAGGTGCAAGGCATCCGGCTGGTCGACCGGGACGCCGCGCTTGAAGCGCCGGCGCCAGATCGAAAAGCCGGTTTCGAATACGGGATAGAACAGCACGGCCAGTGCGTAGAACGGCGACACCGACGGATTGCGGACCACCAGCAACACGGCCAGTTCGGCCAGCATGAAACCCAGGAAGTACGCGCCGCCGTCACCCAGGAACACGCGTCCGAACGGGAAGTTCCAGACCAGGAAGCCCAGTGTCGCCGACGCCAATGCGGCGGAGATCAGGAAGATCGGCACGTCGCCCACTTGCATCGCCACCAGGCTGATCGACACCGCCATCAAGGTGGCGACCATGCCGGCCAGGCCGTTCATGCCATCCACGATGTTCAGTGCATGCGTACAGCCACCCACCGCGAACATGGTGAACAGCAGCGATACCGGCCAGAACGACAGTACGTAGTCCACCGGCGCCATGCCGACGCGACTGACGCCGCCCAGCAACCACCAAGCGATCGCCGCCGACAGGAATGCCGCCAGCAAACGCTTGCTGGCGCCGATATCTTTAGTGATGTCTTCCAACAAGCCGGCCACGAACACCGGCAGCGCGGCTACGAACAGCGCGGGCCACAGCCACGTCAATGTCATGTTGGCGGGGCCCAGCACCAGCAGGCCCAGCAAAGTGCCGGCAAGCACGGCCAGGCCGCCGACGCGCGGCGTGGCGCGGGAATGGTTCGCTTGCGGCTTGTTCAGATCGCTGTCGCCGGTAAACCGGCCGTGCCAGCGCTCCGACCACACGATGAGTCCGCCCACCATGAACGCGACCACGCAGATATACAGCCAGGTCACAGAATCACCTCTGGTTGGTCTATCGAGACAGGCCCGCCATTATCGGAGGCAGGTGTAACGCCCATATATGGGAGGGATAAGGAAGTGCAATTCACGGGCACGAAACGTAACGCCCGCCGCCGGGCCGTTCGTCCGCAGTCAAACCGCTGGTTGAAGGGGGCTGGAGCATCGAAACCGCGGGTGCGCGGAAGGTCGGATTTCATGCGTTGATTGTAGAGCTTTCCGCCAGGCAACACCCGAAATATCCCAGGGAAAACGCGGAGACCGCCATAGGGAGGAAATGCGGTAAGCCGACGGCTTCCGGCATATCTTGCAACAAAATAGGGACGGGTTAATTCGGGACAAAAAAAAGCCCGAGATCGTGAGATCTCGGGCTAAATCCACCAAAGGAGGAGGGTGGAGGAGACAACCGTGGCATGCTGGGAGCTGGGCTTCTGCTCACTACGCGTTCGGGGTTTGGCACCGCGCCGACTGCGTTTCAACATCCGATGAGTGAATAGTACCGAGGTTTTTTGTGCGATGCAAGAATTTTTTTAATCTCTTTGGAAGACGCGTTTTCGCGTTGCATTTTTGCCGCAAATTCCAGCGTCGCACCCTGGAGACCCGCAGCCATCAACGACCTTGCCAAAAAAAGGGTTTTTGCCGAACGGGTAAACCCATTGCGGACTAACCCTAGACGCTATCGGGTAATCCCACCCTGTTATTTGCACCGTAATGGTGCGCTCTGCACCAGCATGCGACCGAATTTGCGCACTGCAACATTTCGGCCACGGCCTTGTCAGATCCAGTAGGCCGTGGTGGTCATCACCTTGGACATCGCCCGCATCGCGGCCTTTACCGGGCCTGGCAGGGGCACGCCCCCTGCCCGCTCGGCGCTGGCGCGGTGCTCGCCTTCGTCGTCCTTCATCTTGCGGACGACCTCGCGCGACCGCTCGTCCTGCACCGGCAAGGTGCGTAGGTGTTCTTCCAGATGCGCCTCGACCTGGCGCTCGGTCTCGGCCATGAAACCAAGGTTGCGGGGAACCCCCGCGTAACTGGCCAGCACGCCCAGCGCAAACGAACCGGCGTACCAGACGGGATTAAGCAGGCTGGGCCGGCTACCGAGTTCGGTCAGGCGCTGGTTGCACCACACCAGGTGATCGACTTCCTCGGAGGCCGCGTTCAGCAAGAGCGCGCGCGGCGCGGCCTCGCGGCAGACCGACGCCTGCCCGCGGTATAGCGCCTGCGCGCAGATCTCGCCCACATGGTTCACGCGCATCAGGCCGGCCGCGTGGCGCTTTTCCTGCGCGGACAGGGCCGTGAGCGGCTCTTCGGCTTTGGCGGGGTACGGCCGACCGGCGGTCGCGCTGTTGGACAGGACTCGTAGCGCGCGGTCCGCTTCGGCCAGCAAGGCGTCCAGGGGACTGGCGCGGCGCAAGAAAGAAACGGGGCCGGATTGTGACAGGGCGGTGGACATGGACGACTCCTTGGCAAAACAGGCGGCACACACCCCTGATGCGGGGCGGGGCTCTCATGCCTGGAATTGTACGCAACAGGTATCATCAACCATTGATTGCGCTCAACGCTCAAGGACACACAACATGGAATGCACGATCGACTGGGGCGGCCCGAACGGCATGCTCTTTACCGCCAGCACGGGCAGCGGCCACGTGGCCGTGATGGACGGCGCCGTGGACGGCGGCGGACACAATCTGGCGCCGCGCCCGATGGAGATGCTGCTGGCCGGCACCGGCGGCTGCACAGCGTATGACGTCGTCCTGATCCTCAAGCGCGGCCGCCATGCGGTCACCGGCTGCAGCGTCAAGCTCCAGGCCGATCGCGCGGATGCCGACCCCAAGGTCTTCACTCGCATCCACTTCGCCTTCACGGTCACGGGCCGCAACCTGCCGCAAGCCGCGGTCGAGCGCGCCGTGCAGTTGTCCCACGAAAAGTACTGCTCGGCCTCGGCCATGCTGGAGAAAACGGCGGCGCTGACGTTTTCGGTCGAAATCGTCGATACGCAGGAAGCGCCGGCCGCCGCCTGAGGCGCGCCCGCGTGGTGTAATTCGCCCTATCCCTTCTTTCCTATCTTGATAAGCGCCGCCGCGTTGCACGCGGCGGCCAATTTGCGTCACCCGCGGGGTGGGCGAACACAAGGACCGCCATGAAACAATACCTGGACCTCGTTCAATCCATTCTGGACACCGGCGCGTGGCAAGAAAACCGGACGGGCATACGCACCCTTAGCATGCCGGGCGCCTCATTGCGGTTCGACCTGCAAAAGGGCTTCCCCGCCGTCACGACCAAAAAATTGGCGTTCAAATCCGCGATCGGCGAAATGGTGGGTTTCATGCGCGCCTCGCGCAGCGCCGCCGAATTCCGCGAGCTGGGCTGCAAGGTCTGGGACCAAAACGCCAACGAAAACAGCCAATGGCTGGCCAACCCGTATCGCGAAGGGCCGGATGATTTGGGCCCGGTCTATGGCGTGCAATGGCGCCAGTGGCCGGCCTACAAGGTGCTGGACGCCAGCCGGCCGGCGCAAATCGAAGACGCGCTGGCGCGCGGCTATGCCAAAGTGGCCGACCTGGAAGAAGGCGGCGTCCCGAAGGTGCTGCTGTACAAGGCGGTGGACCAGTTGCGCCAATGCCTGGACACCATCCACGAGCGTCCGGGCGACCGCCGCATCTTGTTCCACGGCTGGAACTGGGCCCAGATCGAAGAAATGGCCCTGCCGCCCTGCCATTTGCTCTACCAATTCCTGCCCAACGCGACCACCCACGAAATCTCGCTCTGCCTGTACATCCGTTCCAACGATGTCGGCCTGGGCACGCCCTTCAACCTGACCGAAGGCGCCGCGCTGCTGCATCTGGTGGGCCGCCTGACCGGCTACACCCCGCGCTGGTTCACGTATTTCATCGGCGATGCCCACATCTACGAGAACCACTTGCCGATGCTGCGCGAACAGCTCACCCGCGAGCCCTACGAATCGCCCAAGCTGGTGCTGTCCGACCGCATTCCCGATTTCGCCGTGACGGGCCGCTACGAACCCGAATGGCTGGAAAAAGTGGAGCCGGGCGATTTCTCGCTGTCCGGCTACACGCATCACGCCCCGCTCACCGCGCCCATGGCCGTGTAAGATCGCGGCCGGCGCGCCACCTCCGGCGGCTCCGGGCGCGCGGACGTTGGCGCGGCCTTTGGCGCAGGCGGACATGCCGCGCCTACGGGCATAAGTGAAGATTGGTGAGCATCTGGAAGCGCGATTTCGGTATAACCCATCCCTTAGCCTCGGACGCGCATCCATAATGCGCTGCGCGCCGCGGCTCCCGACCGGCCCATGCCGAGCCGCGCGTATCGCTAGCCGCGAAACCGCGCAGCCCATCCGGCAGCGCCGACCGCAGGCATCGCCCGCCGCATCCCCCTTCCCGACAAGAGAGTATGTAAATCGCCAGCGTCGACAGCAGGATTTGTCTTGCGACCGAATTGCAACTGTTGACTACTAATTGATTTGATTTGAGGCCGGCGCGATCGCAGTAAGCGCTCAGGACAGGACCCACAAATGCTCGTTGGAACTTATAACCCTTCGCTCGTCCTCGTATCCCTAGGGGTCGCCATCCTGGCGTCATATACGGCGTTGGGCATGGCCAATCGCGTGCGGGCATCGAACGGGTTGCCGGCCGCGCGCTACTGGCTGGCGGGCGGCGCCCTCGCCATGGGCATCGGCATCTGGTCCATGCACTTCGTCGGCATGCTGGCCTTCAGCCTGCCCATTCCCATGGGTTACGACCTGCCCCTGACCGTCCTGTCGTTGGGGATCGCCATCGGCTGCTCGGCCTTCGCGCTCTGGATCGTGTGCAAGGATGAGCTGCCCTGGCGCAGGCTTGCCGCCGGCGCGTTGCTGATGGGCGCCGGGATCGCCGCGATGCACTACCTGGGCATGGCCGCGATGCGCATGGCGCCGGGCATCGTCTACGACACCACGTGGTTTTCGCTGTCCATCCTGATCGCCGTGGCCGCCTCCGGCGCCGCGCTGTGGATCACATACCGGCTGCGCCAGGATGGGCCGCGCATGGCCTGGTCCCGGCCCTTGGCGTCGGTCGTCATGGGCATTGCCATCGTCGGCATGCACTATTCGGGGATGGAGGCCGCGGGCTTCCCGGCCGGCAGCATCTGCATGGCCGCCGACGGCGGAATCTCGGCCGGCTGGCTGGCCATCGCGGTCACCGCCGTGACGCTCAGCGTGCTGGCTATCGCCCTGGTCGTCGCCGTGCTGGACAACCGGCTGGAGGCGCGCACGTCGGCATTGGCGTCTTCGCTGGCCGAGGCCAACGAAGAACTGGTGCAACTAGCGCTGCACGACACGCTGACCAAATTGCCCAACCGCATCCTGCTTGAAGACCGGATGGAGCAGGCGATCGAAAGCGCCAGCCGCCGCAAGGGCTATTTCGCCGTGCTGTTCTTCGACCTGGACGGCTTCAAGGCGGTTAATGACGCTTACGGCCACCACACCGGCGACGCCCTGCTGATCGACCTGGCGCAGCGCATCCGGCAAACCCTGCGCACGCAGGATACGGTGGCGCGCCTGGGCGGCGACGAGTTCATCGTGCTGAGCGAAGTCATCGAACCCACCGACGGCGCGAACGTGGCCGACCGGCTGATCGAAGCCATCGCCCGCCCGGTCATGGTCTACGGACACGAAGTGCTGGTGACGTCCAGCGTGGGGATTGCGATCTACCCCAACGATGGCGAAGACACCCACAGCCTGCTGACCAACGCGGACGCCGCGATGTATCACGCCAAGCGTCTGGGCGGCACCGGCTACAGCTTCTTCGAGCCGTCCATGAACGCGGACGCGCATGAACAGATCGAACTGCTGCACGACCTGCGCCTGGCGCAGGAGCGCGACCAGTTCGTGCTGCACTACCAGCCCAAGTACGAAGCGCCCGCCGGCCCCATCATGGGCGCCGAAGCGCTGCTGCGCTGGAACCACCCGACCCGCGGCCTGGTCGGCCCGGACCAGTTCATCCCCATCGCCGAAAAGACGGGCCTGATCCTGTCCATCGGCGAATGGGTCATCAACGACGCTTGCCGGCAGATGCGGGAATGGATCAACGCCGGCCAGGGCCACTGGACCATCGCCGTCAACATTTCGGCGCTGCAGTTCGCCCACGCCGGCCTGGTTGAAACGGTGCGCGCCGCCCTGGCACGACACGACGTGCCGCCCGCGTGCCTGACGCTGGAAGTGACCGAGTCCACGGCCATGCGCGACGCCGAGGCCAGCCTGGCCGTGCTTAAGCGCCTGTCCGGCCTGGGCGTGACCATCTCCATTGACGACTTTGGCACCGGGTATTCCAGCCTGCTCTACCTGAAGCGCCTGCCCGCGACCGAATTGAAGATCGACCGGGGTTTTGTGAACCAGCTGGAACATGACAACGAAGATGCCGCCATCGTGTCGGCCATCGTTGCGCTGGCGCAGCAGTTGAACCTGCGAATCGTCGCCGAAGGCGTCGAGACGGCGGCGCAGCAGAAATTCCTGACCGGCCTGGGCTGCGATTCCTTGCAAGGCTTCCTGCTGGGCCGCCCGATGCCCGCGACGGAATTCCTGGAGCACGCGGCGGGATAGCGACGGCCATGAGGCCGCTACGCGGGACCAGCCGCAGGCAGCCGGCTGGCTGCGGCGGAATTTGCTACGCTTACGCCGTCTGATCGGCCGACTCCCGGCCGTCCCCACCGTTGCCCGCCCGCATGCCCGCCAGCCTTACCCTGATCGTTGCCTATTCCGACAACCGCGTCATCGGACGCGACAACGCCTTGCCCTGGAAACTGCCGGGCGACCTGGCGCACTTCAAGCGCAGCACGCTGGGCCATCCCATCGTCATGGGCCGCAAGACCTGGGATTCGCTGGGCCGCCCGCTGCCCGGCCGCACCAACATCGTGATCAGCCGCAATCCGGATTTCGCCGCCCCCGGCGCGACCGTCGTCCCCACGCTGGACGCCGCCATTGCCGCTTGCGGCGACGTGGACCAGGCCTTCGTGATCGGCGGCGCGCAGATCTACGCGCAGGCCCTGCCACGGGCGCGGCGCGTGCTGGCCACCGAAGTCCACGCCCAGGTGGACGGAGACGCCTTTTTCCCGCTGCTGCCCGCCTTCGAATGGAAGGAAACGGCGCGCGAAACCCAGCCCGCCGAGAACGGCTACGACTACGACTTCGTCACTTACGAACGCTGAAGCGCCACCCGTCAGGCAGCCCCCGCATTCCTCATGAACCGCCACAACGCGGGCGCTTCGGAATACGCCACGTTGAATCGCACCCAGGGCGTATCGGCCTCGTCCACCTCGAAGTACGAACCCGGCGCCAGCCAGATTCCGTCCTTTAACGCCAACTCGGCCAAGCCGTTGGCGCCGCGTTCACGCCACTGCCCGGCCACCTTGGCCCACAGGAACAACCCGCCTTGGGGCCGGCCGTAAATTTCGAAACCATGCTGCTGCATCCGCCCGGCGACGACGGCATGCGCCTCGGCCAGCCGCTCACGGGTCCGCGCGATGTGCGCGCGGTAGCGCCCCTCTCGGATGACCTGGTGCACGATGCGCTCCATGATCTCGGGCGACGTCAGGCCTACCGCCATCTTGGTCCGCGCGAAATCGCGGGTCAGGTCGCGGTGCGCCACCACGTAGCCCACGCGTACCGACGGGCTGATGACCTTGGAATAGCCGCCCAGGTAAATCACCCGCCGCGCCCCGTCCAACGCAGCCAACATCGGCGTCACGCCCGGCGCCAGGTCGCGGGAAATGTCGTCCTCGATCACCCACAGCCCATGCCGCTCGGCCACTTGCAGGATGCGGAATGCATTGGCCATGCCGATGCTGGCGCCGGATGGGTTTTGCAATGCCGTATTGATGTACAGCGCCCGCGGCTGATGCTGGGCCACGGCGCGTTCCAGGGCCTCGCAGTCCAGCCCGTCCGCCGTGCGCGGCACGGCCACCACGCGCAAGCCCAGCAGGCGCAGCAGCTGCAGCAGGTTCGCGTAGGCGGGCTGCTCCACCACCACGGTGTCGCCCGGGCGCAGCAGCGTGCGGCTAACCATGTCCAGCCCATGCGACACGCCCTGGGTCAGCAGCACCTGTGAAACTTCCACCTCCATGCCCTGCGCGCTCAGGCTGGCCGCGATCGTCTCGCGCAACGGCGCGTAGCCATAGGGGTGACCGTAATTGGCGATGCGCATCGCCGGCACGCGCCCCATGTGGCGCAACGCCAGGTGCATGCCCTCTTCATTCAGCCATTCCCCAGGCAGCCAGCCGCACCCCGATTTGATGGGGATGGAATGATCCGCGAAGATGTCCGACAGCAGCCAGCCGGCGTTCAGGCGCGGCGGCTCCCAGGACAAGGGCTCGCCTTGCCGCGCGGGCGCGTCCGGCGACGCCACCCGGTAGCCGGCGCCCGGCCGTGCCGCCAGCCAGCCTAGCGACACCAGGCGGCTATAGGCGCTGGCCACGGTGAATGTGCTGACACCGTACTGGCGCGCGAATTCACGGACCGAGGGTAGGGACATACCCGGACGCAGCGTCTGCGCTTCGATGGCGTGCAAGATGGCCGTGACCAACTGCTCGACCAAGGTCGGGGCGAGTCCACGGGCGCGGTTGGGCTGGAAATCGATCACGAAGAAAACTGTACAGTTAGACCACCTGCAACTATACAGTTAGCGGCATTTGCGCAGATCGTATATTTTCATTCCCTGCGGGACGTACCAGAATCATTCGAATCCCGGTGGTTGCGCCCTTTCCATGCAGACCCGCCGGTTGTCCATTCTCTGGAGCCGCCATGAACGCCCCCGCCAACTTGCCCGATTTGTCCCATCTCTGGATGCCCTTCACTGCCAACAAGCAGTTCAAGGCACACCCGCGCATGTTGGCAACGGCCAAAGGCATGCACTACACCTCGGCTGATGGCCGCCAGATCCTGGACGGCACGGCCGGCCTGTGGTGCGTCAACGCCGGCCACGGCCGCCAGGAAATCGTCGATGCCATTTCCCGCCAGGCCGGCATCATGGATTACGCGCCCGGCTTCCAACTGGGCCACCCGCTGGCATTCGAAGCCGCCACGGCCGTCGCCAGCTTCATGCCGCAAGGCCTGGACCGCGTCTTTTTCACGAACTCCGGCTCTGAATCCGTCGATACGTCCCTGAAAATCGCCCTGGCCTATCACCGCGCTCGTGGCGAAGGCCAGCGCACGCGCCTGATCGGCCGGGAACGCGGCTATCACGGCGTGGGCTTCGGCGGCATCTCGGTCGGCGGCATCTCGACCAACCGCAAGACCTTCTCCGGCGCGCTGCTGCCCGCCGTGGACCACCTGCCGCACACCCATAACCTGGAGCAGAACGCCTACTCCAAGGGCCAGCCCGCCTGGGGCGCCCACCTGGCCGACGAACTGGAGCGCATCGTCGCGCTGCACGACGCCTCGACCATCGCCGCCGTCATCGTGGAACCCATGGCCGGCTCCACGGGCGTCCTGATCCCGCCCAAGGGCTATCTGGAAAAGCTGCGCGAGATCACGTCCAAGCACGGCATCCTGCTGATTTTCGACGAAGTCATCACCGCCTATGGCCGCCTGGGCGCCGCCACCGCTTCCGAGTTCTTCGGCGTGACGCCGGACATCATCGCCATGGCCAAGGGCGTCAGCAACGCCGCGGTGCCGGCGGGCGCGGTCGCCGTCAAGCGCGAGGTCCACGACGCCATCGTCAACGGCCCGGCGGGCGGCATCGAGTTCTTCCACGGCTACACCTATTCGGCGCACCCGCTGGCTGCCGCCGCCATCCTGGCAACGCTGGACATCTACCGCCGCGAAGACCTGTTCGCCCGCGCCCGCAAGCTCTCCGGCGCCTTCCAGGAAGCCGTGCACGGCCTGAAGGGCGCGCCGCACGTGATCGACGTGCGCAACCTGGGCCTGGTGGCCGGCATTGAACTGTCGCCGCGTGCAGGCGCACCGGGCGCGCGCGCCAGCGAAGTGTTCCAGAAGTGCTTCGACAGCGGCCTGATGGTGCGCTATACCGGCGACATCATCGCCGTCTCGCCGCCGCTGATCATCGAAGAGGCCCAGATCGGCCAGCTCTTCGAACAGATCGGCAAGGTCCTGAAAGAGGTCGCTTGAGCGGCATCGCAAGCCCCTTGCCGCGGCGTCGCCGCGCATTGACCCAGCTTCGCGGGCGGCCGATGGCCGCCCTCGGACGTTTTTGAAGAATCCCGCTTTTCGAGCTTCCACACCATGAAGAAGATCTCCCATTTCATCAATGGCCAGCACTACGAAGGCCGCAGCAGCCGCTACGCCGATGGCTTCAATCCCGCTACCGGCGAAATCTGCGCCTCGGTGCCGCTAGCCTCCACGGAAGACGTGGCGATGGCGGTCGCGGCCGCCAAGGCCGCCTTCCCGGCCTGGTCCGAAACCCCCGCGCTCAAGCGCGCCCGCATCCTGTTCAACTTCAAGGCGCTGCTGGACCAGCACCAGGACGAACTGGCTGAACTGATCACCCGCGAACACGGCAAGGTCTTCTCCGATGCCAAGGGCGAGGTCATGCGCGGCATCGAAATCGTCGAATTTGCTTGCGGCATTCCGCAACTGCTCAAGGGCCAGTATTCAGACCAGATCGGCGGCGGCATCGACAACTGGAGCATGCGCCAGCCCTTGGGCGTGGTGGCCGGCGTAACGCCGTTCAACTTCCCGATGATGGTGCCGTGCTGGATGTTCCCGGTGGCCATCGCCTGCGGCAACACCTTCGTGCTCAAGCCGTCGGAACGCGACCCGTCCGCCTCGCTGCGCCTGGCCGAACTGCTGACCGAAGCCGGCTTGCCCGGCGGCGTCTTCAACGTGGTGCATGGCGACAAGCAGGCCGTGGACGCCCTGATCGCGCATCCCGACGTCGAAGCGTTGTCGTTCGTCGGATCGACGCCCATCGCCGAATACATCTACTCCGAAGGCACCAAGCGCGGCAAGCGCGTGCAGGCCTTGGGCGGCGCCAAGAACCATCTGGTGGTGATGCCCGATGCGGATCTCGACCAGGTGACCGATGCGCTGATGGGCGCGGCGTATGGTTCGGCCGGTGAACGCTGCATGGCGATTTCCGTGGCCGTGGCCGTGGGCGACGTGGCCGACAAGGTCGTCGAACGCCTGATCCCGCGCGTGAAGGCGCTGGTCGTCAAGGACGGCATGCAGCCGGATGCGGAAATGGGCCCGCTGGTGACCGCGCAGCATCGCAACAAGGTCATGGGCTACATCGAAGACGGTATCGCGTCCGGCGCCGACATGGTCGTGGACGGCCGTGGCCTGACGGTGCCCGGCAACGAAAAGGGCTTCTTCCTGGGCGGCACGCTGTTCGACAACGTCAAGCCCTCCATGAACATCTACCGCGAAGAGATCTTCGGCCCCGTGCTGTGCATCGTGCGCGTGCCTGACTTCGCCAGCGCGGTCGAATTGATCAATGCGCATGAATTCGGCAACGGCGTGGCGTGCTTCACGTCCGACGGCGGCGTGGCGCGCGCCTTTGCCCGCCAGATCAAGGTCGGCATGGTCGGCATCAACGTGCCGATCCCCGTACCCATGGCCTGGCATTCGTTCGGCGGCTGGAAGCGCTCGCTGTTCGGCGACCACCATGCTTACGGCGAAGAAGGCATCCGCTTCTATTCCCGCTACAAGAGCGTGATGCAGCGCTGGCCGGACAGCATCGCCAAGGGTGCGGAATTCACCATGCCCGTGGCGAAGTGAGCCCCCCCCCGAAGCGCTGCGCGCTTCCCCCTCGAGGGGGCGCCGCTGCGCCCGATCCGTGGATCGCGGGGTGTGCGCCGGCGCCAGGGGAGTACTGAACCAGGCGCGGTGTCGTCCCCGCGCCTTCCGAACACCAAGACGACAAGGGGATGCCAGATGCGCATCGGGATTGGCGGTTTTCAGCACGAAACCAATACGTTCGCGCCCTCGCGCGCCACCTGGGAAGACTTCGCCGAGAAAGGTGGAGGCTGGCCACGCCTTGTCAGCGGGCCCGCGATGTTCGCGGCCGTGGCGGGCGCGAACATCCCCGTGGCGGGCTTCATCGAAGCCATGGGACAGCACACGCTCGTGCCCACCACCTGGGCGGCCGCCAGTCCGTCTGGGCTGGTCACCAAGGACGCGTTCGAACGCATCAGCGCCATGATCCTGCGAGGCCTGGCCGAGGCGATGCCGCTAGACGGCGTGTACCTCGATCTGCACGGCGCCATGGTCACCGAACACGTGGACGACGGTGAAGGCGAACTGCTCAAGCGCGTGCGGGAACTCGTCGGCCCTGACGTACCTGTCGTCGCCAGCCTGGACCTGCACGCGAACGTCACCCGCGCCATGGTGCGCCACGCCGACGCGCTGGTCTGCTACCGCACCTACCCCCACATCGACATGGCCGAAACCGGGCAGCGCGCCGCCGCGCTGCTGTCGCTACGCCTGGCCGGCGTGCCGCGGCCCTATGCGTCGCTGCGCGCCCTGCCCTATCTGATTTCGCTCTGCTGGCAATCCACCGATATCGAGCCCTCGCGCAGCCTGTACGCGCTAGTGGGCGAGATTGAATCGCGCGGCGTGACCAGCCTGTCGTTCGCCACGGGATTCCCCGCTGCAGACTTCCCGGAATGCGCGCCCACCGTGTGGGCCTACGGCACGACGCAAGCCGACGCCGACGCCGCCGCCGCGGAAATGGCGCGAGCGGTGCTGAACGCCGAGCGCGACTTCGGAGGCAAGCTATACACCCCGGACGAAGCCGTGCAGGAAGCCATGCGGCTGTCGCAGAACGCCCGCAAGCCCATCGTCATTGCCGACGCGCAAGACAACCCCGGCGCCGGCGGTAGTTCGGACACCACCGGCGTGCTGCGCGCCCTGATCCGCCACGATGCGCGCGACGCTTCCATTGGTCTGATTGTGGACCCGGCCGCGGCCCTGGCCGCGCACCGCGCGGGCGTCGGCAACAAGGTACGGATTGCACTAGGTGGACACTCGGGTATTCCCGACGACGAACCGCTGGACAGCGAGTTCATTGTCGAGAAAACTTCAGACGGACGCTTCGACACGCATGGCGCGTTCTACCGTGGTTTCCACATGGACCTGGGCCCCAGCGCCTGCCTGCGCATCGGCGGCGTGCGCATCATCGTCGCGTCGAACAAGGTGCAGATGGCCGACCAGGAGATGTTCCGGTTCGCGGGGGTGGAGCCCACGCGCGCCGCGATTCTGGTGGTGAAGAGTTCCGCCCACTTCCGGGCGGATTTCACGTCGATCTCCCAGACGATTCTAGTTTGCGCGGCGCCGGGCTCCATGCTGATGGATGCGGCAAAACAACCATGGACACGGTTGCGTCCCGGTATCAGAATGGCGCCTTGCGGACCGGTGTTTTCCGGCCGAGCCGCGACCGCCTGACCCTCGCACGCCGCCCTTGCGCGGCGCGTTAACGACGTAGCGGCCGACAGTGCCGCTCACTACGCTTCAAGGGGAATCTCCATGCTCAAGTTTGTTCGAGCGGCCACGTTGGCCGGTGCAACGCTGATGATGGCCCACGGCGCTTACGCCGAAACCGTCATCAAGTCCGTCATGCACTCGCCGCTGCGGTTAACCGATCCGCACGCCACCACCGCGTACATCACGACGTGGCACGGCTACATGATCTACGACACGTTGCTGGCCACCGACGCCGACAACAAGATCCAGCCGCAGATGCTTGAGAAGTGGGAAGTCTCGCCCGATGGCAAGACGTACACGATGACCTTGCGCGACGGCCAGAAGTGGCACGACGGCAAGCCCGTCACGTCCGAAGACTGCGTGGCCTCGATCAAGCGCTGGGCCGCAGGCGACGGCATGGGCCGCACGCTGCTGAAATTCACCGACAAGATCGAAGTCATTGACGACAAGAATTTTCGTATCGTCATGAAAGAACCCACGGACCTGGCGCTGCGCGCCCTGTCCAAGCCGACCGGCACCGCGCCATTCATGATGCCCAAGCGCATCGCCGAACAGGCCATTGGCCAGCCCATCACCGACATGACCGGTTCGGGCCCGTTCAAGGTCATCGAATTCAAGCCGGGCGTGAAAACGGTGTATGCCAAGAACACCGACTACGTGCCGCGCAAAGAGCCCGCAAGCGCCCTGGCCGGCGGCAAGGTCGTGAACGTGGACAAGGTCGAATGGGACGTCATGCCCGACGCCCTGACCACCGCCAACGCGCTGCTGGGCGGCGAGATCGATTTCGTCGAACAGTTCCCGTATGACCTGTTGCCGATGATCGAAGGCAACAAGGACTTGAAGGAAGAGTCGCTCAGCCCGGTCGGCTACTTCACGATGTACCGCTTCAACTTCAAGTATCCGCCGTTCAACAACAAGAAGATCCGTCAGGCCGCGATGTACGCCATCGGCCAGGAAGACGTGATGAAGGCGCTGGTCGGCAATCCGAAATACTGGAAGACCTGCGCCTCGTTGTGGGGTTGCGGCACGCCGATGGAAAGCGACATCGGCAAGGAAGTCGTGGTGCCGGCGAACATCGAAAAGGCCAAGGCCCTGCTGAAGGAAGCAGGCTACGACAACACGCCCATCCTGGTCATGCACGCGACCGACGTGGGCACGCTGTCCGCGCAACCCGTGGTGATGGCACAAGCGCTGCGCAAGGCCGGCTTCAACGTCAACCTGGCCGCCATGGACTGGCAAAGCGTGGCCACGCGCCGCGCGTCCAAGGCCGCGCCGGCTGAAGGCGGCTGGAACATCCACAACACCAACTGGTACGCCACCGACGTGATGGACCCGGTGCGTTCCGCGCCCGCCGCCGCCAACGGCGACAACGCCTGGTTCGGCTGGCCCGACATGCCGCAGGTGGAAGAACTGCGCACCAAGTTCGCGCTGACTTCCGACCCCGCCGAGCAAAAGAAAATCGCCGACGAATTGCAGCGCATCGGCATCGACGAAGGCCTGTACGTGCCGCTGGGCCAGATGTCCGTGCCCACCGTCTACTCGACCAAGCTCTCCGGCCTGGTGCATGCACCGGTCTTTGCGTTCTGGAACGTCAAGAAAGCTCCTTAAAGGGGCAAGCAGTTCAGGGGGAAATACATGCTGGCATTCGTCTCACGCCGGCTCCTCGCGACCATCCCCGTTCTGGTGATGGTCGCGGTGGTGGTCTTCGCGATATTGCGTTTCAGCCCGGGAGATCCGGCCATCATCATGGCTGGCGACGGCGCCACGCCTGAACGTATCGTCCAGATACGGCAGACGATGGGCCTGGACCAACCGGTCATCAAGCAGTTCTTCATCTGGGGCGGCAAGCTCCTGCAAGGCGATCTTGGCACCTCGCTCATGTCTGGCGTGCCGGTCACCAAACTGATCGTGCAACGTCTTGAACCTTCGATGAGCCTGGCGGTGCTGACCCTGTTGTTCACGCTCGTCGTCGCCATTCCGCTGGGCATCCTGGCGGCATGGCGGCAAGGCCGACTGCTGGACCGCGCCGTGATGGGCTTTTCGGTGCTGGGCTTTTCAGTGCCGGTGTTCGTCACGGGCTACCTGCTGATCTGGCTGTTCGCCATCAAGCTGGGCTGGTTCAACGTGCAGGGCTACGCGCCGCTGGCCAAGGGCTTCTGGCCCTACCTGCACCGGCTTATCCTGCCGTCGCTGGCCTTGTCCACGGTCTACGTGGCGCTGATCGCGCGCATCACGCGCACCAGCGTCATCGAGGTCATGGGCGAAGACTTCATCCGCACGGCTCGCTCCAAGGGCCTGGGTGAAACCGGCGTGCTGCTGGGCCATGCCCTGCGCAATGCCGCCGTGCCCATTGCCACGGTGGTGGGCCTGGGCATCGCGCTCTTGATCAGCGGCGTGGTCGTGACCGAATCAGTATTCAACATCCCCGGCCTGGGCCGGCTGGTGGTGGAAGCCGTGCTGGCACGCGACTATCCGGTCATTCAGGGGCTGACGCTGTTCTTCGCGTTCGTCTACGTGTTCATCAATCTCGTTGTCGATTGCGCCTACACGGTGTTCGACCCGCGTATCCGATACTGAGGCCGCCCGATGCAAACGCCAACCGACGCCGCCGTGCAGGCGGCAGCCGACCTTCCCGGAGGCGGCAACCCTCAAGTGACCGCCTGGCGGCAAATCCGCCAGGGCTTGAAAAGCTGGCCCGTCATGCTGGCGCTGGTGGTGCTGGTCACCATCATCGCCATCGCGCTGTTCGCGCCGTTGCTGGGCACGGTCGACCCCACCTTCATCGACCCGGGCGCGCGGCTCAAACAGCCCTTCACCGACTATCTGTTCGGCACCGACGCCTTCGGGCGCGACGTCTGGTCGCGCGTGGCCTACGGCGCCCGCATCTCGCTGATCGCCGGCTTGGGCGCCGCGGTCGTCAGCGTCGTCATCGGCCTGGTGATCGGCGTGATCGCCGGCTGGTTCCGTTCGCTGGACGGGCTGATCATGCGCACGATGGACGCCATCATGGCGATTCCCGGCATCTTGCTGGCGATCGCTTTGGTCTCGGTCACCGGCGCCAGCATCACGACCGTACTCGTCGCCATCACCATCCCCGAAATACCCCGGGTGGTGCGGCTTGTGCGCGGCCAGATCCTGACCGTGCGTGGCGAACCCTACGTCGAGGCCGCGCTGGCGCTCGGCACGCCGCTACCGCTGCTGCTGTGGCGCCACATGGTGCCCAGCACCATCGCGCCGCTGACCGTGCAGGGCACCTACGTGTTCGCGTCCGCGATGCTGACCGAAGCCATCCTGAGCTTCCTGGGCGCGGGCATCCCGCCCGAAATCGCATCCTGGGGCAACATCATGTCCGAAGGTCGCATGTACTTCCGCATGCTGCCCGGGCTGATTCTCTTTCCCGGCCTGTTCCTGTCGCTGACCGTGCTTAGCGTGAACATCCTGGGCGACGCCCTGCGCGATGCGCTGGACCCCAAAATGGTTCGCAGGATCTGATGCCCATGACCTATTCCCCCACCCCTCCCGCGGGCGATACCTCGTCCGCCATCCTGGCCATCCGCAACCTGTCGGTGGAAGTCGGCGGCGCGGGCAACCGCGTCGTGCGCAACCTGAGCCTGGACGTGCATGCCGGCGAAACGGTGTGCGTGGTCGGCGAATCCGGATCGGGCAAGTCCGTCACGTCGCTGGCCGTGATGGGCCTGCTGCCGCCGGGCATCCTGTCCATCAGCGCCGGTTCCATCCGCGTCGAAGGCGAAGACGTGGCCACCGCCTCGCAACGCCGGCTGCGCGAGATGCGCGCCACCCGCATGGCCATGGTGTTCCAGGAACCCATGACCGCGCTGAACCCCGTGCATACGGTGGGCAAGCAGGTCGACGAAGTGCTGCGCCTGCATCGCAAGAGCATGAGCGCGGCCGAACGCCGCGCCAAGGTGCTGGACATGTTCCGCTCGGTGCACCTGCCGGACGTCGAACGCATCTTCGACGCGTATCCGCACCAGTTGTCCGGCGGCCAGCGCCAACGCATCGTGATCGCGATGGCGCTGATCCTGGAACCCAAGCTGCTGATCGCCGACGAACCCACCACCGCGCTGGACGTCACCACGCAGAAGCAGATCCTGGCGCTGATCAAGGAATTACAGGTCAAGCACCAGACCGCCGTGCTGTTCATCACGCACGACTTCGGCGTGGTTGCCGAGATCGCGGACCGCATCGTGGTGATGAATCGCGGCGACCTGATCGAAAGCGGCACCCGCAACGAGATCCTTGCCGAACCCAAGCAGTCCTACACGCGGCGGCTGGTGTCGTCCGTGCCCAGCCTGGTGCCGATCCGCCGAGACGCGCCCGACGGCCAGCCCGTGCTGCACGTCAAGGGGCTGGGCCGCACCTACGCGGGCAAGAGTTCGCTGTTTTCCCGCAAGGCGGCGCAGAACGTCATCGCCGCCACCGACGTCAACCTGACGCTGCGCAAAGGCGAGATCCTGGGAATCGTTGGCGAGTCCGGCTCGGGCAAGTCCACGGTGGCGCGCTGCATCGTGCGCCTGATCGAACCCACCGCCGGCCACATGATGATGGGCGGAGAAGACCTCAGCACGCTATCCGGCTCGGCGCTGCGCCCGGTTCGCCGGCGTATCCAGATCGTCTTCCAAGACCCCTACCGCTCGCTCAATCCGCGCCGCACGGTGGGCGAATCCATTATCGAAGGCCTGCTCAATTTCGGCATGCCGCGCGACCAGGCCTTGAAGCGCGCGGGCGAAACCCTGACCGTCGTGGGCCTCAGCCCGGACGCCATGCGGCGCTATCCGCACCAGTTCTCCGGCGGTCAGCGCCAACGCATCTGCATTGCGCGCGCGCTTGTCATGGACCCCGAAATCCTGGTGGCGGACGAAGCGGTGTCGGCGCTGGACGTGTCGGTGCAGGCGCAGGTGCTGGAACTGCTGGAGCAGGTGCGCCAGCGCACCGGCGTCGGCGTGCTGTTCATCACGCACGATCTGCGCGTGGCCGCGCAAATCTGCGACACCATCATGGTGATGCAGCGCGGCAAGGTCGTCGAAACCGGCTCCGCGGAAACCGTGCTGACCGAGCCCCGCCACGAGTACACCCGCGCCTTGATTGACGCGGCGCCCGGGCGCGACTGGGACTTCCGCAATTTCCAGCCCGTCGCGGCCACGCTGGCGCACGCACACGCACACGCGCCCACGCCTTGACGCCCTGAATGTCTCCATCCGCACACTGGAACCAAGATGTCACAACCGCATGAATTGTCCGCCCAGGAATTGCTGCACGCCTACCGCGACAAGTCGCTTTCGCCCGTTGAAGCCACGCGCGCCGTGCTGGAACACATCGAACGCTGGGAACCGCACCTGAAGGCCACCTATGCGCTGGATCCCGAAGCCGCGCTGGCGATGGCGCGAGCCTCCGAAGCCCGCTGGCTGAAAGGCGAACCGCTGTCCGCGGGCGGTTACACGCTGGACGGCGTGCCCGCCACCATCAAAGAGAACATCGCCACCCGTGGCACGCCCATTCCGCTGGGCACCGCCGCCACCGACCTGACCCCGGCCGCCGCCGACGCGCCCCCCGCCGCCCGCATGCGCGAAGCCGGCGCCGTGCTGTTGGGCAAGACCACCATGCCCGACTACGGCATGTTGTCCTCGGGGCTGTCGAGCTTCCACGAACTGACGCGCAACCCCTGGGACCTCTCCAAGAATCCCGGCGGTTCCAGCGCCGGCGCGGGCGCCGCTGCCGCCGCCGGCTATGGGCCGCTGCATATCGGCACCGACATTGGCGGTTCCGTCCGCCTGCCGGCCGCCTGGTGCGGCATCGCCACGCTGAAACCCAGCCTGGGCCGCATTCCCATCGATCCGCCGTTCATGGGCCGCTGCGCCGGCCCGATGACGCGCACGATCACGGACACGGCGCTGATGATGGGCGTGCTGTCGCAACCCGACGCGCGCGACCACATGAGCCTTCCCTTCCAGGACTTCGACTGGCTGAACCTGGCGCAAGACGTGCGCGGGCTGCGAATCGGCCTCTTGATGGAAGCTGGCTGCGGGCTGCCGCTAGACCCCGAGGTGCGCGACGCGGTGCAAGCCGCGGCCCAAGCCTTCGAGGCCGCCGGCGCCATCGTCACCCCGATGCTGCCCTGGATGACGCCCGACATGCTGGACGGCGTGGACCGTTTTTGGCGCACGCGCTCGGCGATCGACCTTGCCGCGCTGCCCGACGCGCGCCGCGCGAAAATCCTGCCATTCATTCGCGCTTGGGCGGAAAGTGGCGGCGGGCAGTCCGGCGAAGCCGTCTTCCGCAGCTACTACGACACCCTGAACGTGCGCGCCAAGACCGTGGCGGCCTGCGCCCCGTTCGATTACGTGCTCTCGCCCGTGGCGCCCGTGGTGGCCTACAACGCTGAATGGCCGTCGCCGACCAATGAAGTCGCCACCACCATGCACCACATCGGCTTCACGCTGCCCTTCAACATGAGCGAACAGCCGGCCGCGTCCGTCAATTGCGGCTATACGCGGGCTGGCCTGCCCATCGGGCTGCAGATCGCCGGCGCGCGTTTTGATGATCTGGGCGTGCTGCGCGTGGCGCGCGCCTGGGAGCAAATGCGCCCCGCGCAGCATCCGTGGCCCCAGCCGCCCAAAGCGAACTGACTTTCCACAGCAACCCACAGGAATTCCCATGCGTTGGCTTTTGGCAATGATCAAGCACGAGACGAATACCTATTCGCCCGTGCCGACCCCGCTGGAACGCTTTTTCCGCGGCAATCCCGAAATCCTGGCCGGCGAACGCGCCATCAAGGCCTACGAGAATACCGATAGCGGATTGGGGGGGTATATCGAAGTGGCCCGCCGCGAAGGCGTCGACATCGTCGTGCCCGTGGCCGCCGAGTCCTGGCCAAGCGGCCCCGCCAGCGCCCAGACGCATGAACGGCTGTGCAAACTGGTGCTGGACCAGGTCAAGCTGGGCGGCTTTGACGCCATTCTGCTGGATCTGCACGGCGCGATGGTGGCCGAAGGGGTGGAAGACGCCGAGGGCGACCTGCTGCGCCGGCTGCGTGAAATCGACCCCAAGACGCCCGTCGCCGTCACGCTGGACATGCACGCCAACATCTATGACGACATCGTGAACAACGCCACCGTCATCAGCGGCTTCCACACCTATCCCCACGTGGACATCCGCGCAGCGGGCGTGCGCGCCGCCAACGTGATCGTGCGCACGCTCAAAGGCGAGGTTCGCCCCGTCATGAGCTGGGCCAACAAGCCGATGCTGCCGCACATCATGTGCCAAGGCACGCACGCTGCGCCGAACAAGCCCTTGCAGGAACGGTGCAAGGAACTTGAGGCGAATGGCGTGCTGGCGGCCTCCGTGTTCGTCGGCTTTCCGCATGCCGACATCCGCGAAGCCGGCCTGAGCGCGGTCGTCTGTACGGACGGCAAGCCGGACGAGGCGCGGCAATACCGCGACGAGCTTCTGGAACGCGCGTGGGCCGGCCGCGCGGACTGGGTGTTCCACCCTGAACCGCTGGCGCCCACCATTGCCCGCGCGAAGACGATCGAACAGGGCCCCGTCGTGCTGCTGGACCACTTTGACAACACCGGTTCCGGCGGCACCATGGACACCACCGCCGTGCTGGCCGAAGTGCTGCGCCAGGAACTGGACAACGTCGTCTTCTACGCCATCTGCGACCCGCAGGCCGCGAACGAAGCCGCCGCCGCCGGCGTAGGCGCCACCCTCACGCTGAAATTGGGCGGCAAGCTGCCCATGCCCGCCATCAAGGAAGCCAGCGAACCGCTGGAAGTGACCGGCCGCGTCAAACTGGTGTTCGACGGCGTCTACCTGAACCGCGGCCCAATGTATCGGGGCGTGCGCAATGACACGGGCCTGACCGTCGTCATCGACACGGGCCGCGTCGACATCGTGGTGGTGTCGCGCCACCAGGAACCCTTCGACATCAATTGCCTGCTGTCGGCCGGCATCGATCCGCTGCAAAAGCGCTATGTGGTGCTGAAAAGCCGCGTGCACTGGCGCGCGGGATTCTCGGACATGGCGACCGAGGTGATCGAATGCACGGGCGTGGGCGTCACGACATCCGATTACAGTCAACTGGATTTCAAGCACGTTCGCCGCCCGATTTACCCATTGGATCCGCTGTAATCCGGCGCCAAGCCGTCATATTGCAGGAATAAAGCCCCACGCCGCGCACATGCTCTGCATGCTTGCTACCCCCGAAGGCGGCTTTACCGGGCGCCCGCCCATCGGTAGAAGGCCAGCGCTTGTGCGCTGGCCTTTCATTTTGAAATCTTCAGTAACTGCGCGCACGCTCAGGTTACGGCGCGCCTCGGTATACTCGCCGCGGGCCCTTACAGGCCGATGAATACGTGTATACCGACGGCGGCTGCTGGCCGCCAAGGCGCGATGGCAATAAACGCCTCGCCTGTCGGATATGACTCGATAATCAACGAAAAAAGCAGAACGATGAAAAAGAGCGTAGCGATCACCCTCGGCGTGGTCATAGTGGGAGCGGGAAGCTGGGTAGGCGCCACGTGGTACACCGGCAAACGTATTGAGGAAAGCTCGCAGCGCCATCTGGCCGAGGCCAACGAAAAGCTGGCCAAGCTGACGCCGCTGTTCGGCCTGCGCATCGACCAGCTGAAGTACGAACGCAGCCTGTTCTCGACCCAGGCCCGCTATGGCCTGTCGCTTGTCAAGAACGACAAGAGCCCCGACGCCATGCCCGCCGGCATGATTGAATTCGACGCGGTCGTGGAACACGGCCCCTTCCCCAAGAGCGCCCTGGCAACCGGCGCCCTTGCGCCCAAGCTGGCTTACGTCCATGCCGAAATGGCCAAGACGGACAACCTGAAGGAAGTGTTCGAACTGACCAAGGGCGTATCGCCGCTGATCAGCGACGCCACCATCAGCTATAGCGGCATCACCAGCTCCACGTCCAAGATCGCCCCGGTCAAGGTCACGCACGAAGGCACCTCGGTGGATTTCAGCGGCATGGTCGTGACCGGCGAGTTCGATCGCGCCTTGCAAGGCGTGACCGCACGCGGCGTAATGGACACGCTGACGATCGACGCCTCGAAGAGCAGCGACCCCGCCAAGGTTTCCATCGCCGGCATGACGATCGACGCCAATAGCCGCGTGGGCAAGTTTGGCGTGTCGATCGGCGATTCCGACCTGAAGATCAAGCGCATCGACGTCACCCGCCCCGAAGACGACATCAAGCTGTCGCTGGACAACTTCGGCTACGGCGTGAAGCTGTCGGAAGACGACAAATCGATCAACGTGCAAGCCGCCTACCAGACCGGCGACATCATCGTGAACGACGTCGCGCTCGGCAACGGCCAAGCCGTGATCAAGCTGGCCAAGCTGGACGGCCAGGCCGTCAAGCAATTGTCCGACACCTACAACCAGTTGGTGCGCCAATACATGGCCAGCACGGAAGACGAAGGCCTGAAGGACGAGCAGATCCAGGTGCTGCTGGACAACGCGGGCAAGCTGCTGGCCGGCAACCCGTCGTTCAGCATCGATCCGATCAGCTGGAAGACCGGCAAGGGCGAAAGCAAGCTGAACTTCACGCTGGACCTGGCCAACCCCGCCGACGTCAAGAACCTGACGCCGCAGGAAATCGCGGTTCAAGCCATCAAGCGCATCGACGCCACGCTGATCATCTCCAAGCCGATGGTCAAAGACCTGATGACGCAATACGCCGTCAAGAAGGATGGCATGGCTGCCGACAAGGCCGCCGAAGAAGCCGAACAAAACGTGCGCCAGATGTCGGGCATGGCTGAAATGTTCAACGTCGGCAAGAACGAAGGCGACAACATCGTCGGCAAGTTCACCTTTGCCGACGGCATGGGCGATCTGAACGGCAAGAAGATCCCGGCCGACGAACTCTTCTCGGGCCTGCTGGGTGCAGCCGGCATGGACTCCATGGATGAGGAGCCCGAAGAGGAAACGATGCCGGGCCAGGAAGAGCCCGCGGTGACCGACACCCCGACCGCCGGCATGATGCAGAACTTCGACCTGGACATGGTCAGCAGCATGCTCGACGACATGGGTTACACCGTGAAGCAGAGCGATGGCGACGAAGGCCCGGTGCTGGTGCTGGATCCCGGCACCACCGGCGCCAGCGACCTGCGCCTGGAATTCCTGTGCAACGACTTCACCGAGAAGTGCCTGGACCTGGTCGTGACGGCCACCTACAAGACCAAGAAGCCGATGGCCTTGAAGGCCATCAACACCTGGAACCAGGAATACCGCTGGACCCGCGCCTACCTGGACGACAAGAACCAGGCCGTGCTGCAGATGGACATGAACGCCGAAGGCGGCATCGGCAAGGAAAACCTGCAAATCCTGCTGAACACCTTCATCAGCATCGCCGAAGACTTCGGCACGCTGAGCAAGGGCACGGCGGCCAAGTAAGCCTGCGTCGCCCCGCCCAAAGAAAAACCCCCATCGAAAAAAGATGGGGGTTTTTTATTGCCTGCGGGATCCCTCACATCAGGATCCCTGCCCGGCTTGCGCCGGGCAGTCATGCCATCAGGCGTAGGCTTCGATCGGCAGGCACGCGCACACCAGGTTGCGGTCGCCGTAGGCGTTGTCCACCCGGCCCACCGGCGGCCAGTACTTGGCCTCGCGTAGCGACGCCACCGGATAGGCGGCTTGCTGGCGCGGGTAGTCGTGCAGCCATTCTTCGGCCATCAGCATCTGCGCGGTATGCGGCGCGTTCTTCAAGACGTTGTCTTCGCGATCGCGTTCGCCGCGTTCGACCTGGGCGATTTCCTCGCGGATCGAGATCATCGCGTCGATGAAGCGGTCCAGTTCGGCCACGCCTTCGGATTCCGTCGGCTCGACCATCAGCGTGCCGGCTACCGGGAAGCTCATCGTCGGTGCGTGGAAACCGTAGTCCATCAGACGCTTGGCGATGTCCTCGGCGCTGATGCCGCTGACTTCCTTCAGCGGCCGCACGTCCAGGATGCACTCGTGCGCCACGCGGCCATTGCGGCCCGCGTACAGAACCGGGTAGTGGTCACGCAGACGGGTCGCGATGTAGTTGGCGTTCAGGATGGCGACTTCCGTCGCGCGGCGCAGGCCGTCGGCGCCCATCAGCGAGATGTACACGAACGGAATGGGCAGGATGCCGGCGGAGCCAAACGGCGCGGCCGAGACCGGCCCGACCTTCGCGTCGCCGGGCAACTTGCCTTGCTCGTTCACGACGCCCGGCAGGTACGGCGCCAAGTGCGCGCGCACCGCCACGGGGCCCACGCCGGGGCCGCCGCCGCCGTGCGGGATGCAGAACGTCTTGTGCAGGTTCAGGTGGGAAACGTCCGAACCGAACTTGCCCGGCTGAGCCACGCCGACCATCGCGTTCATGTTGGCGCCGTCCAGGTAGACCTGGCCGCCGGCCTGGTGGACCAGGTCGCAGATTTCGGTCACGGCTTCTTCGAACACGCCGTGCGTGGACGGGTACGTGATCATCAGCGCGGCCAGCTTGTCGCCGACCTGTTCGATCTTGGCGCGCAAGTCGGAAAGATCGACGTTGCCGTTGGAATCGGACGCCACCACCACCACGTCCATGCCGGCCAACTGCGCCGACGCGGGGTTGGTGCCGTGCGCGGACGACGGGATCAGGCAGACATTGCGCTGATGCTGGCCGTTGGCCTGGTGATAGCCGCGAATGGCCAACAAGCCGGCGTATTCGCCTTGCGCGCCCGAATTGGGCTGCAGGCTGATGTTGTCGTAGCCGGTGATTTCGCACAGCGCGGCCGACAGGCGGTCGATCAGCTCGTTGTAGCCCTGGCTTTGCGAGGCGGGGGCAAACGGGTGGATCAGCGCGAATTCGGGCCAGGTGATCGGGATCATCTCGGCGGTGGCGTTCAACTTCATGGTGCACGAACCCAGCGGGATCATCGTGCGGTCCAGGGCCAGGTCCTTGTCGGCCAGGCGGCGCAAGTAGCGCAGCATGTCGGTTTCGGACTGCACGCTGGAGAAGACCGGGTGCGTCAGGATGGCGCTTTCACGCGCGACCGATGCGGGAATGCCGCTGGCGGCGGCCGCATCCAGCGCGTCGATGTCCAGTTCGACATCATCGCGTTCCAGGCCGGCGGCAAACACGTTGACCAACGCTTGCAGGTCGGCGACGGTGACGGTTTCGTCCAGCGACACCGCCAGGCGGGCGCCATCGACGCGGCGCAGGTTGATGTGCTCGCACTCGGCGGCCGTCAGGATGGCCGGGGTGGCTGCGCCCGTTTCCAGCAACAGCGTGTCGAAGAACGTGTCGTTCACGACCTTCACGCCCAGCTTGATGAGTTCGCCGCGCAGGATGGCGGTGCTGCGCTGCACGCGCTGCGCAATGCGGCGGATGCCCTCGGGGCCATGCCAGACGGCGTACATGCCGGCCATCACGGCCAGTAGCACCTGCGCGGTGCAAATGTTGGACGTGGCCTTTTCACGGCGGATGTGCTGTTCGCGCGTTTGCAGCGCCAGACGCATCGCGGGATTGCCTTGCGAGTCCTTGGACACGCCGACGAGGCGACCGGCCATGTTGCGCTTGAAGCCATCCTTGCAGGCCATGAAGCCGGCGTGCGGGCCGCCGAAGCCGAACGGCACGCCGAAGCGCTGCGCCGAACCGATGGCGATGTCCGCGCCCCACTCGCCCGGCGCGGCCAGCACGGCCAGCGCCAACAGGTCGGTCGCGCACGCCACCACGGCGCCTTGCGCATGGGCGGTTTCAGTCAGTTTGCGGTAGTCGGCGACGGAGCCCGTGCTGTGCGGGTATTGCAGCAGCACGCCGAAGCACTCGGGCAGGCCTTCGGCCTCGTCGCCCACCGCGATTTCCAGCCCCAAGCCTTCGGCGCGCGTGCGCACGACTTCGATGGTCTGGGGGTGCACATGGCGCGAAATGAAGAACACCGGGCTTTGCGACTTGGCGCCGCGGCGCGCCAGCGTCATGGCTTCGGCGGCAGCGGTGCTTTCATCCAGCAGCGAGGCGTTGGAGATATCCAGCCCGGTCAGGTCGGCGACCATGGTCTGGTAGTTCAGCAGGGCTTCAAGGCGGCCCTGCGAGATTTCCGGCTGGTACGGCGTGTAGGCCGTGTACCAGGCGGGATTCTCAAGAATATTGCGCAGCACGACGTTGGGCGTCTGCGTGCCGTAGTAACCCTGGCCGATGTAGTTGCGGTAGACCTTGTTGCGGCCCGCGATCTGCTTCAGCTCGGCCAGCACGTCGGTTTCGCTGCGCGAGGGCGGCAGCGCCAGCGGGGCCTGGCTGCGGATCTTCGAAGGCACGACTTCTTCGATCAGGGCGTCCAGGCTGGGGCTGCCGATCACGCTTAGCATGGCGGCCTGGTCGGCGTCGGAGGGGCCAATGTGGCGGGGAATGAAGTCGGTATGGGTGTCTAGGGCGCGCGACATGGGGAATCTCGGGGTGGTGGTGCGTCAGGGCGGGCGCGGCGCACAGGCCGCGCCCGCCTCGGACCGGCTTTAGCCGTTGGCGACGGCTTCGTAGCCGGCGGCGTCCAGCAGCTTGTCGGCATCGGCCGCGTTAACCGGCTTGATCTTGAAGATCCAGGCAGTGAAGGCCGATTCATTGATCAGGCTGGGGTTGTTTTCCAGCTCGTCGTTGAAAGCGACGATTTCGCCGGCCATGGGCGCATAGATGTCGGAGGCGGCCTTGACCGATTCGACCACGCCAGCGGTTTCGCCTGCGTTCAGCTTGGCGCCGACCTTCACGTCGCCAACGAAGACCAGATCGCCCAATTGATCCTGGGCGGTGTCGGTAATGCCGACGACGAACACGTCGCCTTCAGCTTTGACCCATTCGTGGGACTGGGTGTACTTGCGATCGGTGGGCAGACTCATGGGAACTCCTGAGGGAATGCGGGTAGATGAATGGTGTTGCGCGCCTCGCGCGGGCGACGCTTGCCCGGACCGGGCCGGCGCACGCGCGAAGCTTCGAGTTTACGAGTGTTCGACGGCTTTGCCGTTACGGACAAACGGCAGTTTGCAGACTTGGGCGGGGACCCATTTTCCGCGGATATCGACCTCGACCGTATCGCCCGGACGCACGCCTTGCGGCAGGCGGGCAAAACCGATCGACACGCCCAGCGTGGGCGACATCGTGCCGCTGGTGAGCTCGCCCGTGCCGGCCGGCGTGCGCACGGCCATGTGGGCGCGCATCACGCCGCGCTCTTGCAGCTTCAGGCCGATGAAGGTGGCGGGCGTGGCGAACTGCTCAAGTGCGTCGCGGCCAATGAAGTGGCGCTCGGCATCCTTCAGGGACACGGTCCAGGTCAGGCCGGCCTGGTTGGGGTGGGTCAGCTCGTCCATGTCCTGGCCGTACAGGTTCATGCCGGCTTCCAGGCGCAGCGTGTCGCGCGCGCCCAGGCCCGCCGGACGCACGCCCTGGGCAGCCAGGTCGCGCCACAGCTGCACGACGTCGGCGGCGGGCAAAACGATTTCAAAGCCGTCTTCGCCGGTATAGCCCGTGCGGGCGACCAGTGTGTCGTCGCCCACGATGGCGGCGACGAAAGGCGTCAGCGGTTCCGTGGCGGCTTGCCATGCCGGGCGGGCGGCCCAGACCTTGGCGCGGGCGTTGGGGCCCTGCACGGCCACCATGGCCAAGTCGCGGCGCGGGGTGATGGTGACATCGAAATTGCCGGCCTGCTTCACGCGCTGCATCCAGGCCATGTCTTTGTCGGCCGTGCCGGCGTTGACCACCACGCGCCATTCATCCGCGGCGAAGAAGTAGACGATCAGGTCGTCGATGACGCCGCCTTGCGGGTTCAGCATGCAGGTGTACAGCGCCTTGCCCGGCACGGTCAGTTTGGCCACGTCATTGGCGACCAACCGCTGCAGGAAGGCAAAGGCGTCCGGGCCGACGACGTCGGCGTTCAGCATGTGCGACACGTCGAACATGCCGGCATCCTGGCGCACCGCATGGTGCTCTTCCAGCTGCGAGCCGTAGGCCAAGGGCATGTCCCATCCGCCGAAATCGACCATTCGGGCGCCGGAGGCGATATGTTCTTCGGCCAGCGGGGTGCGTTTGAGGGTTGCGGACATGCGCGGAAACTCCGGGACGGCAGTGGGCTGCCAGGGTTACGGAATGCCGGTCGCGACAGGCGGACGACGCCCGCGCGGCTACGGCTGAATCTTCCGCCCCTCTGTCCTTTTGCCTGAGAGTTGCCCCGCGCGTGGCGGGTTTGCACCTTCGGCGCCTGGGCTACACGCTATGTGTCCCTTGTTCAGGGGCGGCGCCAGGTCTCTCCAGAGTACTGTTTTGCCCCGTCCACACGGCAAGAAGGCCGGGACAGGGCAAGCATGTGCGATATCGGTTACCTGAGCGATTCTGGGCGAATTGCGCCTTCGGCGGCGGCCCGTATTGATAGGCCGCTCTCTCCCGCAAACATGCGTGACAGCGGCGCCAAGCATACAACGAATCTGGAGGCTGGAAAAGCGGGACTTCTCGGGGCCGAACGCCCCGAGAGGCCCGCCAGGCCTACCCCAACGCCGTGTCCAGCAGCATCATCAACACGAAGCCGATCATCAAGCCGCAGGTGGCATAGACCTCGTGCCCTTTGCGGTGCGATTCGGGGATGATTTCGTGGCTGATGACGAACAGCATGGCGCCGGCGGCGAAACCCAGGCCCCAGGGCAGCATTGCCGCGGAGAACCCGACGATAGCCGCGCCGATCACCGCGCCCAGCGGTTCAACCAGCCCGGACAACATGCCCAGCGCCACGGCGAAGGCGCGTTTGTAGCCGGCGGCCAACAGCGCCACGGCCACCACCAGCCCTTCCGGGATGTCCTGGATGGCGATGCCGGTGGCCAGCGCCGTGCCGCGCACGGGGTCGCTGCCCGCGTAGCCCACGCCGATGGCCAGGCCTTCGGGCAGGTTGTGCAGGGTAATGGCGAACACAAACAGCCAGGTACGGCGCAGGCGGTGGGCCTCGATGCCTTCACGGCCCTTGATGAAGTGCTCGTGCGGCAAGGTCCGGTCCATGACCAGCAGGACCGCCGCCCCCAGCAGGATGGCGGCGCCCACCGTCAGGCCGGCGCCCCACGGGCCCATGCCCTGGGACTCGGCCGCCTCGACGCCCGGCGCCACCAGCGAGAATGCGCTGGCCGCCAGCATCACCCCGGCGCCGAAGCCGAACATGCTGTCTTGCACCTTTTGCGGGATGGTGCGGGCGAACAGGATGGGCAAGGTGCCCAGCGCCGTGGCGGCCGCGGCCACCAAGCCGCCCAGCAGGGCGTCGGCCACATGCGGCGCCCGCACGTCCAGGTACGCCCAGAGCTGATGCAGCGCCAGGCACGACACCAGGACGGCAAGCGTCCACACGCTGATGCTGGTGGCCGCGGGCCGCACGCGATGACGGCTGAAAGTGTTCATAGGGCCGCTACCCTCCTTGAGAGAGATGGCGTTAGCCCTTCGCGGCCGCATAGCGGCGAGCCACTTCGGGCCAGTTCACGACATTGTAAAAGGCGCCGATGTATTCCGGGCGGCGGTTCTGGTACTTCAGGTAGTAGGCATGCTCCCACACGTCCAGACCGAGGATGGGGGTGTTGCCCTGCATCAACGGGCTGTCCTGGTTGGCGCTGCTTTCGACCACCAGCTTACCGGCTGGCGTCACGGACAGCCAGGCCCAGCCGCTGCCGAAGCGGGTCAGCGCGGCCTTGGTGAACGCGTCGCGGAAGGCGGCCAGGCCCCCCAGTTCGGATTCGATGGCCGCCGCCAGCGCGCCGTCGGGCTCGCCGCCGCCTTCGGGCGACATGACCGACCAGAACAGGCTGTGGTTGGCGTGGCCGCCGCCGTGATTGCGCACCGCGCCGCGGATGGACTCGGGCAGTTGATCCAGGCGCGCCACCAGCGCTTCGACGGGCTCGTCGGTGCTGATCCCAGCCCCGTCCAGCGCCGCGTTCAAGCTGGTGACATATGTTTGATGGTGCTTGCTGTAGTGGATCTCCATCGTCATCGCGTCGATGTGAGGTTCCAGGGCGTCATAGGCGTACGGCAGGGTCGGAAGGGTGTAGGCCATGCATGTCTCCGGTGGACCCGCCCTCCAGAGGGAAGGCGCAAGTCAATATCGAAAACATAAATGATATGTATTTTTATTTGATATCACAATGGTATTGTCGCAATTCGCGTCATAGCGCCCGGCTATGCGCCGGGCGCCAGCCCTACAGCGCTTTGCCGCAGGCCACGCCCGATGCCCAGGCCCACTGGAAGTTGTAGCCGCCCAGCCAGCCGGTGACGTCGACCGCTTCGCCGATGAAATACAGGCCCGGCGTGGTTTTTGCCTGCATCGACTTTTGGTCCAGACCGCGCGTGTCCACGCCGCCGCGCATGACTTCGGCCTTTTTGTAGCCAGCGGTGCCGCTGGGCACCAGTGACCATTGATGGATGTCCTGCGCCAGCGCACGCAGCGTCTTGTCTGGCGCGTCGGCCAGGCGCAACGCGGCCAGCCCCGGCTTGCCGCCCTGCTCGGCCAGATGCAACCAGCGATCAGCCAGCCGCTTGGGCCACAGGCCCGCCAGCACCGTGTGCAGTTGCTGCCGGTTGCCGGATTTGGACGCCAGCAGTTCTTCGGCCAGGTCGCGGCCCGGCGCCAGGTCGATCACGATGGGTTCGCCGGGTTTCCAATAGCTGGAGATCTGCAGGATTGCCGGGCCGGACAGGCCGCGATGGGTGAACAGCAGGTCTTCCAGGAATTCGCCGCGCGCCTTGCCCTGCCCCGTGTGCAGGCCCACTTCCAGCGCCACACCCGAGAGCTCTGACAACGCTTGCCATTGCGCGGGGTCGAAGGTCAACGGTACCAGCGCCGGCCGGGGCTCGACCACTTTCAGGCCGAACTGCCGCGCGATCTTCAGGCCGAAATCCGTGGCCCCCAGTTGGGGAATCGCCATGCCGCCGGTCGCCACGACCAGCTTGGCCGCGCGAATCACGCCTTGGCCGGTGCGCAGTTCGAAGCCCGCGTCGCCGTGCCCGATCTCGGACACCGGGCAACCCATCCGCCATTGCACATTGCCCGCGTCGCACTCGGCGCGCAGCATGTCGATGATGGACTCGCTGGAATCGTTGCAGAAGAGCTGGCCGCGGTGCTTTTCGTGCCAGGCGATATGGTGGCGCTTCATCAGCGCCAGGAAATCCTGCGGGGTATAGGCCGACAACGCCGAGCGGCAGAAATGCGGATTGTCGGACAGGAAATTGGCGGGTCCGGCGCCGATGTTGGTGAAATTGCAGCGTCCGCCGCCCGAAATGCGGATTTTCTCCGCCAGGCGGTCGGCATGGTCGACCAGCACCACGCGCAAGCCGCGCTGGCCGGCCACCGCTGCACACATCATGCCAGCGGCGCCGGCGCCGAGTACGGCTACATCAAACATCAGGACTCCAGACCCGCGGGTCTTACTCTTCGATCAGGCAATCGACGTAGTAGCGCTTTTCGCCATTCGGACCCACTTCGTCGGCCAGGCCGTGGATATAGGTCTCGAAACCGGGGAAGCGCTCGTTGAACTCGCGTGCGAACTGCAGGTACTGCACGATCGTGCGGTTGAAGCGTTCGCCCGGGATCAGCAGCGGGATGCCCGGGGGATACGGCGTCAGCAGCACGCCGGTCACGCGGCCTTCCAGCTTGTCGATGTCGACGCGTTCGACTTCGCGGTGCGCCATGCGGGCAAAGGCGTCCGACGGCTTCAGCGCCGGCACCATGTCGCTCAGGTACATCTCGGTGGTCAGGCGGGCGACGTCGCGCGCGCGGTAGGCCTCGTGGATCTCCTGGCAGAGATCGCGCAGGCCCATGCGCTCGTAGCGGCGATGGACCTTGCAGAAATCCGGCAGGATGCGCCACAGCGGCTGGTTGCGGTCGTAGTCGTCCTTGAACTGCTGCAAGGCGGTCAACAGCGTGTTCCAGCGGCCCTTGGTGATGCCGATGGTGAACAGGATGAAGAACGAGTACAGACCGGTCTTTTCGACCACGACGCCGTGCTCGGTCAGGTACTTGGACACCAGCGCGGCGGGGATGCCGGTTTCGCCGAAGCTGCCCGACATGTCCAGCCCCGGGGTGATGACCGTGGCCTTGATCGGGTCCAGCATGTTGAAGCCTTCGGCCATTTCGCCGAAGCCGTGCCAGTGGTCGTTGGCTTCCAGGATCCATTCGTCACGGTTGCCGATGCCTTCGGACACCAGGCGGTTCGGGCCCCAGACCTTGAACCACCAGTCGTTCTTGCCGAACTCGGATTCCACCTTGCGCATGGCGCGGCGGAAGTCCAGGGCTTCGCGGATGCTTTCTTCGACCAGCGCGGTGCCTCCGGGCGGCTCCATCATGGCGGCGGCCACGTCGCACGACGCAATGATCGCGTACTGCGGCGAGGTCGACGTGTGCATCAGGTACGCCTCGTTGAAGACGTTGCGGTCCAGCTTGCGGGTCTCGGATTCCTGCACGATGATCTGCGAGGCCTGCGAAATGCCGGCCAGCAGCTTGTGCGTGGAGTGCGTGGCGAAGACCATCGCGTCGTGGCTGCGCGGACGGTCCTGGCCGATGGCGTGCATGTCTTGATAGAACTCGTGGAACGAGGCATGCGGCAGCCACGCTTCATCGAAGTGCAGCGTGTCGACATAGCTGCCAAGCTGCTCTTTGATCATTTCCACGTTGTAGATGACGCCGTCGTAGGTGCTTTGCGTCAACGTCAGGATGCGCGGATTCTTGTTCACCGCTTCGCGCGCGAAGGGGTTGGCTTCGATCTTCTTGCGGATATTGTCCGGGTGGAATTCTTCCAGCGGAATCGGGCCGATGATGCCCAGGTGGTTGCGAGTCGGGCGCAGGAACACCGGGATCGCGCCCGTCATCGTGATGGCGTGCAGGATCGACTTGTGGCAATTGCGGTCCACCACCACCACGTCGCCGGCAGCGACGTTGGCGTGCCAGACGACCTTGTTGGACGTGGACGTGCCGTTGGTGACGAAGAAGCAATGGTCCGCATGGAAAATGCGCGCGGCGTTCAGCTCGGACTCGGCGATGGGGCCGGTGTGGTCCAGCAACTGGCCCAGTTCGTCCACGGCGTTGCAGACGTCGGCGCGCAGCATGTTCTCGCCGAA
Source organism: Achromobacter marplatensis (assembly GCF_049060505.1). GTDB lineage: Bacteria > Pseudomonadota > Gammaproteobacteria > Burkholderiales > Burkholderiaceae_B > Achromobacter > Achromobacter marplatensis_A. Next base: position 373,413 of record NZ_JBMGRB010000005.1, on the reverse strand, counting down.
GAACTGGTGGAACATGCGTCCCACGGGGCTCTTCAGGAACGCCACGCCGCCGGAGTGGCCGGGACAGTGCCAGGAATACGAACCGTCCTGCGCGTACTTGACCAGTTCGCGGAAAAACGGCGGCGGCAGCGAATCCACGTAGCTGCGCGCTTCGCGGATGATGTGGCGCGCCACGAATTCGGGGGTGTCCTCGAACATGTGGATGAAGCCGTGCAGCTCGCGCAGGATGTCGTTCGGGATGTGTTCCGACGTGCGCGTCTCGCCATACAGGTAGATGGGAATGTCGGCGTTGCGGAAGCGCAGTTCGCCGATGAACATGCGCAGGTTCTTGATCGCGCTGGCCACGTCCTCGGGCGAATCCACGTCGAACTCTTCATCGTCGATCGACAGGATGAAGGCGCTGGCGCGGCTTTGCTGCTGCGCAAACGAACTCAGGTCGCCATAACTGGTCACCCCGATCACCTCGACGCCCTCGGCCTCGATCGCTTCAGATAAGGCACGGATACCCAAACCGGACGCGTTCTCGGAACGGTAGTCCTCGTCGATGATGAAGATGGGGAAGCGGAATTTCATGCAGGCGCTCCTGGGGCAAGACGGGATCGGACGCTTATCGCGGCGCGAATGTACTTCTAGTAAAAATCCGCCTGATGACAGACGGCGCGAGCACCCGCCGGGGAGGCGGGAATGGCGGAATTGTAGGGCTGTTTTTCTTACAGTCCTAAGGGAAATCCCCAGAAGGCCTGAACGGCCGTTGTCATCGCGCCAAAAGCGGGCGCTTTCAGCACAGCGGCAACGGCGGCGGGGGGATCAAACCTAGCGGATGGTCTGGGCTTCGCCCGTCTGCAAGGCAGCCGTGAACATCTCGAAATAGGCGGGGATCGCCTCGGAGGCGCCGTACCGGATGCGCCGTTCGACCTTGGCAATGGCGCCAAAACAGACTTCGGAGCCGGGGTCGCCGCACACCAGCACGACCGGGTCTTCGTCGTCGCAGACCTCGTAGAGGCCACCGTGCGCCCGGCGCCCGATCTCGTAGAGGTAGGCGGCGGCGCCGACAGTCTGCATGGGGGTAAGAGGCAAGGTCCCGACGTGGGCGGCCTCGAGCGCGTCATCCAGCGCGTGGACGCTGGACAGGGAATAGTCCAACACTGCGCCCGTGGAACTGGCGGCTTGTACAAAGTCTTGCGCGGCATCCGCCACACGCGCGACGAACTCTTCCTGCACTTCGTCGCGCTTGGCGTCCTGGTTTATCTTGAGGAAACCGAACATCGTTGGCTCCTTTGTGAAAACCGCAAGCGGCAATGTGCCTATTATAGGCAAGCGGCCCGCCTATACTGCCCGAATCCCCCCCGACCGTTCCGTATTCCCAACACTTGCGCCCATGCCCGATTCGCTTGTCAGACGCTTGACCGCCCCTGACGCCCCGTCCCTGCGCCGATTGCGCCTGGATGCGCTGGTGGAAACGCCCGAATCGTTCGGATCAAGTTACGAAGAGGAACACACGCTGACACTGGAGGACATCCGGGGGTGGATCACGCCGCTGGACGACGGCGCGCTGTTCGGGGTGTTCGCGGACGACGCGCTTGCCGGCATGGTCGGCGTGGGCCGTCAGCGCAAATTGAAGATGCGCCACAAGGCGCACATCTGGAGCATGTACGTCGCCCCTGCCCAACGCGGGCGCGGCCTGGGCCGGCTGCTGATGCATGCGGCGATCGCGCATGCGCAGACCATGCGCGGCATCCGGCAAGTGCAATTGAGCGTGACCGCCAACAACGTCGCCGCGGCGGCGCTTTACGCCAGCCTGGGCTTTGTGGAATACGGCACGGAACGCGAAGCGCTATGCGTGAACGGGAAACTCTACGACGAAACCTTGATGGCGCTGGCGTTGTCAGGCAGGTAGCGCCGTGGGGCGATTCAAGCCCCGGCCTTGCGCCGAATACCATACGCGCAGACCTGATTACGGCCGCCGTCCTTGGCCTTGTATAGCGCCTGGTCCGCCGCCTTGATCACCGCGTCCGGCGCCCGCAAGGCGTCGCCACGCTCGGCCACGCCGATGCTGACCGTCACCCGCAGCGGACGCGCGCCGCGCCCTCCCCGCGACCCGCGCCGGCGTTGGCCCGCCTGGTCCGCCTTGGGGCGGGCCGGCTTGTCGCGCAAGCGCATTTGATAGGCCTCGATAGCGCGCCTGACCGTTTCCAAGTGCGGGATGCTCTCCGCCGCGGTCTTGCCGGGAAACACCAACGTGAACTCTTCTCCGCCATAGCGGTACGCCTGCCCGCCGCCGGGAACGCGACGCAGCTGCGAGGCCACCATGCGCAGCACCTGATCGCCCACGTCGTGCCCGTGGGTATCGTTGAAAACCTTGAAGTGATCCACGTCCGCCATCGCCAGCGTATAGACGCGGCCCATGCGCTGCAGCCGTTCATTCAGCGCGCGCCGGCCCGGCAAGCCGGTCAGCTCGTCACGGAACGCCATGTGGAAGCCTTCATGCGCCAGTGAAATGCACAGCGCCGTCAACGCCGCGGCCGACATCAGGGCCAGTTCAACCGGATGCTGTGCGCCACGCGGCAACGCCCATGCCATGCAAACGAACCCCAACCATTGCCCGGCTTGCTGCGGACGCCCGTAGCGCAGCAGCAGCAACGTCAACGTCAGGCCCGTCAACAATAGCGCCACTAGCGTTTCGATCGGCACGCCCAGCCGCGCCAGCTTTCCCTGCACCGCCAGCGTACCGAAGACGTCGGTCAACCCGTCCTTGCCGACCAGCGCGATCACCGCCACGCCCACGGCCATCAGCCCCAGGCGCGCGGCCATATCCAACAGCATGCTTGACCGCTCGGACCACAGCGCATTGACCGTATAGGCCACCGACCACCACGCCAACGCGGGCCCCAACGCCCACGGCGCTTCCCGCACCAGTGTGGGCCAGACCGCGGTCGCGGCCAGCACGCACAGCATCAGCGCCATGGTTTGCGACCGCTGATACATCAAGCAGATCGCCGCGCCGATCAGCGCCATCACCCACGGCACGAACGGCACGATCAGCGTCAGCGCCGGCGGCCAATCGCGCCACAGCATCAGGCCGACCGCAGCCGCCACTGGCAGCGCGGGATAGAACAACAGGGGCAGCCAGGGAATATGGGGGTAACGCACGGGGGTCGGGGCCTTGCTCAGCTTGCAGAGATGACGTCGCCAAATCGGCAAACACATATATCCTTTTTACGGCCAAGCCAGCCGGTTTCTTTAGCGCGCGCGGCAGACACGAAGGCCCGCATGCCGCCACGGGCCCGTGATATGGTTTCTTGCTTCCCCCAAAAGGAAAACCCTTATGCGGATCCTGGTCAACATCGACGTCCCCGAGCTTGAACACGCCATCGACTTTTATCGACGCGCCTTCGGTTTGACGCTGCATCGGCGGTTGGGCCCGAAGGCGGCGGAAATGCTGGGTGCCGATGCGCCCATCTATCTATTGGAGAAACCCGCCGGCACGCCCGCGGCAAGCGCAGCGCGCCAAACGCGCGACTACGCGCGGCATTGGACGCCCGTGCACCTGGATGTCGTGGTGGAAGACGTGGACCGCGCCGTGCAGCAGGCCGTCGCGGCCGGCGCCCTCCTGGAAGACCCGGCAGCCTCTCACGCCTGGGGCCGCATCGCACACCTTAGCGACCCGTATGGCCACGGCATTTGCATCCTGCAATTCCTGGGCCAGGGCTACGATGCGCTGTCAGAGGGCGCAACGCAGTACCGGCCGGTGTCGGACGCGGATTTCGACGCGTTGGCGAACCTGCGGATCGATGCCATGCGGGACAGCCTGACGCGCTTGGGCCGGTTCGACCCGGAACGGGCGCGGGCCCGGTTGCGCAACACTTTCCGCCCCGAACATACCTGGGCGATCGAGCACAACGGGCAAATGGTGGGGTTTTACGCCCTGCGGCCGGAGGGCACGGGCTTGCGGCTGGACCACCTGTACGTGGCGCCGTCCGCGCAAGGAAAAGGCCTGGGCAGCGAGGTCATGCGCCGGATCCTGCAAGACGCCGACAGCCGGGGGCTGCCGGTATCCGTGGGCGCGCTGCGCGGCAGCGATTCCAACCGTTTCTACCGCCGGCACGGGTTTATCCAGACCGGTGAAACCGAGTGGGATATCGACTACCTGCGCCCCGCGCCCGGCCAGGGCGGCTGACGGATCAGGTGCGCGGCAGCGTCACGCCGCGCTGACCCTGGTATTTGCCGCCGCGATCGGCGTAGGACGTCTCGCACACTTCATCGCTTTCCAGGAACAACATCTGCGCGCAGCCTTCGCCGGCGTAGATCTTGGCGGGCAGCGGCGTGGTGTTCGAGAATTCCAGCGTGACGTGGCCTTCCCATTCGGGTTCCAGCGGCGTCACGTTGACGATGATGCCGCAACGCGCGTAGGTGCTCTTGCCCAGGCAGATCGTCAAGACGCTGCGCGGGATGCGGAAGTATTCGACCGTGCGGGCCAGGGCGAACGAGTTCGGCGGAATGATGCAGACATCGCCCTTGAAGTCCACGAACGAGCCTTCATCGAAATTCTTGGGGTCGACGATGGTGGAATTGATGTTCGTGAAGATCTTGAATTCGTCGGCGCAACGCACGTCGTAGCCGTAGCTGCTGGTGCCGTAACTGACGATGCGCCCGCCATTGGCCGTGCGGACCTGACCCGCTTCAAAGGGTTCGATCATGCCGGCTTCGGCCTGGCGGCGGATCCAGCGGTCGCTTTTGATGCTCATGGTGGGAATGGTGCTAAGGGGAAGGAATGGGCCTCATTTTATCCCGAGCGCGCCCCGCCCGCCGGCGGGCCGGGCGGGACGCCTTTATCCCGCCCCGCCCGCCCGCGTTCAATTCCCCCAGAACGTCCGGTAGACCAGCGCGATGCCGTTGACGGAACCGCCCTTCAAGTCCACGGACAGGCCGCGCGCCAGCCGGTAGCTGGCCCGTCCGACCGTGTCGCTGCCCGCCAGCGCCTGTTCGACGCTAAGCGTGATGCCGTTGGCGAACGACTTGCTCGCCACCAGGAACTGCGTCGCCAACTGGCTATCGCTGTCCCGGTTGACGTCGCCCGCGACAGTGCGGTCCGGCAGGATGCTGCCGGAACTGCCAATGTTGCCCGTGCGCACGCTGACATCGTCCAACCCGAATTGCTTGTAGAACGGTTGCCCGCCCCCCAACAGCGCCGTGCCCACCGACACCAACAGGGCCGCGTCGCTGCCGCTTTCGTCCGGGCCCCGGCCCAACAGCAGCCAAGAGAGCTTTTCCACGTCGCTGACGTCGGGATACGACACCAGGTCAATTCGGGGACGCTGCGCCGTGCCCACGACCTTGACGCCCGCCTCGACCTGTTCACCGGTGCGCAGCGCCTCGATATCCAGCAGGGGATTGTCCAAGCGCCCCTGGAAGGTCAGCGTGCCCCGGCTCAGCCGCAGCTTCTGACCATAGGCCTCGATGCCGCCGCCCCGCGTGCGCAACTGGCCCACGCCGGTCAAGCGGCCCTCGTTCAGCAGGATCCGGATCGATCCCAGCAAGCCGGCATCCAGGCCCATTCCGGTGATATAGAACCGCGGCCCCATGTCGAACTTCAGGTTCATGCTGGTCTGCAACGGCGTCGACACCGCTGTCGGGTCCTGCCCGGCGCGGACCACCTTGACGTCGTCATCCAGCGAGGGCACGCCTTGAAGAATTTCCAGGCTGAACCAGCCCGCGTCCGCTTTCAGGTCGCCCACGATTTCGATGCGCGGCATGGCCGCCTTCAGGTCGATGACGCCGGACACCATGGCGTAGCGGTCCGAGCGCTGCAGCGCGGGGAACCGGTGCAAGGTCAGCTTGATGTCGCCGCCGCCGTCCATGATGTTCCACTGGCCACGGGCCTCGGCATAGCCGCCCTTGGCCTCGGGGTTGGTCGTGATCCATTCCTTGGTGCGCCATTCCGCTGGCATTACCCGTAACGACGCCGGAAAACGCAGACTGTCCAGCACGAGCCGGTCGCCGTCCAGACGCGCGGACAGGGTGCCGTCGATCAGGCGCACGCCGTCGTCGATACGCACCACGCGCAGCTTGTCACCGCGAATCGTGCCGCTGGCGGACCACTTTCCGGCCACGGTGCCTTGGGCCTCCAGATTGGCCTTGACGGTGCCGCCGACCTCCATCGAATCGCCCACGAACAGGCCGACCCAGGCCAGGTCGGCGATATCGGCGTCCAACTTGGCGCGCAGGGGCTGGCGCGGGTCCAGCGCCATGCCGCCCTTGGCATCCACGACCAGCACGGCAGAACCGGTGCCGTTGACGGTGCCCATCTTGTCGGTCGCCAGGTTGATCTTGGCGTCCAGCCGGCTGGCATTGGCCGAGGTGGGCGTGGCGGTCAGGTCCAGCACCAGCGCCTTTACCCCCAAGGGGATAGGCGGATCTCCCGGAATCAGCAAATCGCCGTCGCGGCGAGCGATACGGGCCTTGCCGCCCAGCCGCCCGTCGAATTTCAGGTCCCACAGCACGTCCAGCGCGATGCGGCGCTGGCCTTCGGGAACCATTGCATTCACCCGGCTGGGCCCCTTGCCCAACTTCGAGGCCGCCTCGGGATCGACGGCAGTGATCACCTGGCGGGCCATGGCGGCGGTGATGACCAGGTTATCGGCCTGGCCGGCTGTTTCCCAGCGCTTGCCGCCGCCGCGCGACCCTTGGTGCGCCAGGGTCAGGCGTTCCTTGCCCGGGAGTGTCAGGCTCAAGGCGGTCTGGCCGACTTGCCATTGCCACTGGGGCGCCACGGCGGAAGGCAGGTAGGCCAGCGTCACCGGTCGGTCCGCCGTCACCGTAAAACCGGCGGTATCGGCCGTCAGCGTGGAGAATGCGCCGCGCCATCCCTGCAGTTCGGCATCAGGCTGACCGGCGGCGCCTTTGCCCCAGGCGCCGGTAAATACGATATTGGCCTTGGCCGGAGCCTGCCCCAACACGCCGGGACGCGGCTTGGGCGGCGTGTAGCCGGCAGTCACCTCGCCGCGATGCGCGGCCACCGTGCCCGCGAACTTGCCCTTGACCTCAGCACCGCCCGGAATGCCGGGCCAGAAGGCGTCCAATTGGGGCGCCTGGGCGTCAAGGGTCAAGGAACCGTCCTTGGCGTCCAGTTCGCCCTTGGCCTGAATCCGGTTGCGGCCCAGCTTCACGTCCACGTCCAGGCCATGAATGCGCAAGCCGGCCAGCGGATCCGGCTCGGCGCTACCGGGAGGCGTCGCCGCGCCCGGCGCCGAGGCCTCCGGCGCGGCAAGGTCGACCTGCGCCTTCAATGCCCCGGTCAGCGGCTGTTTGTTCCAGCGCGTGCCGTCTTCGAAACGCAAGTCGACGGCGGCGTGCCGCAATTGGCTCAGGTTTTCGATATCGGCCTGCACGTCGCCGCGCAAGGTCAGCACGGCGGGCGGTATAGCCTCGCCCAGCCAGGGCGCCAGATCCAGGCGCTGGGCGCTGATGGTGCCCACGATACGGTCGCGGCCCGCGCCCTGGGCGGCATCGGACTGCAGATCGAGTTGCGCGGCAAGCGTTGATTTATCGGGCAGTTGCGCATTGGCGCGGGCGCTGCGCAACACCAGCGCGGTGCGTGGCGCCAGGTCGGCCACCACCTCGAGCAGCAACCCGGAACCCACGCCGTCCAGCTTGGCCTGGATGCCGTCCAGGGAACCCGCGGCGTCCGCGCGCAGCAGCACCTGGCAAGCGGGCGCGGGCGGGCCGACGGGCTCGGACGGCCTGGCGGCCTTGGGATCGGCCTTGGCCTTGGGGTCGGCTTTGGTCTTGGGATCGGCTTTGGTCTTGGGATCGGCCTTTGTATTGGCGTTGCCCGGGCGCGTGTCGAACACGCCGCTCAGCTTGTCCGCCTGGCACAACGGGGAATCCGGGCCGGAACCCCGGGCGGTCACGTCCAACCGAGCGGTGAACGGCCAGGGATCGGCCATGCCTTGCAGATCGGCCTGACCCGATACCTCGGCCTGCCCGACCTCATGGCCGACGCGCAGGTTGGCGATGCGCAGTTGCGCCCCCTGCTTGCCCGCCGCGAAAGTGGCGTTCAGGCCGCCCAACGTGACGGGCAGCGGCTGGCCGTCCTGGTCCAGCTGGAAGTCGCCCAGCGCCACGCTGTCCACGGCAATGTCCACCGGCAGCGACGGCAGCGTGAACGGCGTGCCGTCGTCTTCCTCGGGCGTCGTCTCGGGCGACGCGCTCAGCGTCACGTGCACCGACCCCGCCGAGACGTCGCGCACATGCAGCAGGCGGTCGCCCAGCGCACGCCAATGCACGTCCAGATGCAGATCGGTGATGTCGATCCGGGTGCCGCCCACATCCAGGTCCAGTTTGCCCACCGACACGCCGCGCAGCAGCGAACCATTCACCGCCAGCGCCTGCCCGTTCAATTGCTGGGCCGCCGTCGTCAACAGCAGGCGGGTGCCGTTTTGCGACCCCACCAGCCAGAACAGGAATCCGCTGGCCAGCAGCGCCAGCATCGCCAGGCCCGGCAACCACCAAACCAGGATGTGGCGCAGGATTTTGCGCAACACCTTCAAAACGCGATCCCCAACGAAAAGTGCAGGCGCAGGTCGCGTTCACGCTGGCCGTAGGCCAGGTCCAGGAACAGCGGGCCCGCCGGCGTGCGCACCCGGGCGCCCACGCCATAGCCCACCGCCAGCGACATGTCGCCGAACGACTCCGCGGCGTCGCCGGCGTCCACGAACACGCCCATGCCCCAGCGCTCATCGAAATAGTGGTCGTATTCGACGCTGCCCACGACGAGCGTGGGCGCGCCCACGACGGCGTTGTCGCGCTGCACGCCGATGCTCTGGTACTTGTAGCCCCGAATCGAGCGCGCGCCGCCTGTGCGGAAGCCGAAATCGTCCGGCACCTGCACCTTGCTGCTGGACCAGACGCGGCCGACTTCGCCCCGCACGGTCAGCACGTCCAGCTTGCCGATGGGCCACCATTTCTGGGCGCGCAAGCGGGCGCGCGTGTAGGGCTCGCCGGTGTCCAGCGTCACGCCCACGCCGCCACCCACCGCGATCAGGTGACCTTCGCGCGGGTCGTACTTGTTGTCCACATCGCGGCGCAGCCACTCGGCCGTCGCGGTCAGCGTCGGCAAGGTGTATTCATCGCCGCCGTCGATCTTCACGTGGTCCTGCGCCAGCAACAGGCCCCAGCGGGTTTCGTATTCCACGCGGCTGTCGCCCGCGCCCTTGCGTTCTTGCAGCCGCGTCGCGCCCAGCGCGTAGCGGGTGACGTCCAGACCCTGGATATCGGAATGGTCCGCCAGCACGCCGAAGGAATCCTTATAGCCGCGCGCGGTGGGCGGCAACAGAAAGTCGGCATAGGCGCGTTGGCGCAGCCGGTCCACGCTGAAACCCGTCTCCATGGTGACCGGCTGGCCGAACACCACGTTCTGCCGGTACAGCGATTCCACGCGCACGCCCGCTTCGTCGTCCACGCCCAGCGACGCCGTGAAACGCTTGGGCGGCGCTTCGACCACGCGCACCTGCACGGGAAGCGTCACTTCGCCGTCGGAGTCATAGGCGGCGGGCGGCGGCGGCACGGCGCCGGACACGGAGGGGTCGCCCGCAGGCGTGGCCGCGGCCAGATCGGTCGAGCCCGGCGCGCGCGCCCGGTCCGATTTCACGTCTTGCGCCAGCTGCTCTTGCGCGCTCCCCGGCTGCTCGAGCGAGACAAAGGCGCCACGGAAAAACGCGGTGGACTGCAGGTCCTGCTGCCAGGTGTCCAGACGGTCCTGGTCGTAGGCCGAGCCCACGGAATAGCGCACGTAGCGCTGGACGAGTTTGTCCGGCACCCGCTTCAGGCCCTCGGTATTCAGTTCGCCCATGCGAACCTGGGGCCCGCTGTCGATCGTGACACGCAGCACAGCCGACGCCGCATCCGCCTGGATGTCGGCCTGTGACGCAGTCATGCGCGCCAGCATGAAGTCGCGGGTCGAGACCTGGTCCAGCAGGCTTGATTTGGCCTTGTTCCAGTCGCTGTTGATGAACGGCTGCCCCGCCTTCAGCTGCCAGTCGTCGCGCAGCTTCTGCACGCGCTGCGCGAATTCGGGGCGGGTGATGCGGCCCGTGAACGTCAGGTCGACTTCCGACACCGTCGTGCGCTTGCCGGAAACGATGCCGATATCCCAGGTTTCCCCGCCGATATCGGTGCCGGCTTCGAGCGTGACCGTGGGCGAAAAGTAGCCCTGGGTAGCCAGGGCGGCCAGCGTCGCGTCGCGCGCGCGACGCCGCAACCGGTTGATTTCACCGCCGTCCTGGTCTTCGGCCAGCCGCGCGATCGCGCCCACCGCCTCGGTAATCGCCTGGAGCGCGGCCGGCGGCACGCCGCCGGGGTCCACGATGATCTCCGGACGTTTGGCCAGCGCCTCGCCCGATACCATGCAAAGTCCAGCCAAGAAGGCTCGGGCTGCCCACCGCATGCGTCAGGTCGGCTGTTGTACGACGATGGACGGGAATTTTCCGGCCATGTCGCGCGGTAGCGCCGCGACGCCTGCTGCCAGCTTCCGGGCAATCCCCCGATACAACGCGGCGGCTTCGCTGCCCGCGTCCGACACCACGGTCGGCGTGCCGGCGTCCGTCTGCTCGCGGATCGCCAGCGTCAACGGCAGGCTGCCCAACCAGGGCGTCTGATATTGCTCGGCCATGCGCTGGCCGCCGCCTTCGCCGAAGATGTGTTCGGCGTGCCCGCATTGTGAGCAGATATGGATGGCCATGTTCTCGACCACGCCCAGGATCGGCACCTCGACCTTCTGGAACATGCGCAAGCCCTTGCGCGCGTCCAGCAGCGCCACGTCCTGCGGCGTCGTGACGATGACGGCGCCCACCACCGGCACTTTCTGCGCCAGGGTCAGGGCCACGTCGCCGGTTCCCGGCGGCATGTCGACGATCAGATAGTCCAGATCGCGCCAATTGGTTTGGCGCAGCAGTTGCTCCAGCGCCTGCGTGACCATGGGGCCACGCCAGATGGCGGGCGAATCGGCGTCGATCAGGAAGCCGATGGAATTCGCCTGCAGGCCGTGGCCCGTCAGCGGCTCCATGCTTTTGTTGTCCAGGCTTTCGGGACGGCCGGAAATACCCAACATCGTCGGCACGCTGGGGCCGTAGATATCGGCGTCCAGCACGCCCACCTTGGCGCCTTCGGCGGACAGTGCAAGCGCCAGGTTCACGGCGGTGGTGCTTTTGCCCACCCCGCCCTTGCCCGAGGCCACTGCAATAATGTTGCGCACGTTCGGCAGGGGCTTCAAGCCCTTCTGGACGGCATGGGCGGCAACTTTCCAGGTAACGGTGACCTGCGCGTCGGGCACGCCGGCGGCAGCCAGCGCCGCCACGGCGATGTCGCGGACCTGGTCGCGGACGCTGTCGGCCGGGTAGCCGAGTTCCAGCGTCAGCGCGGCGCGGCCGCCCGCGAGTTGAATGTCACGATCTTTTACAGAAACGCCTAGGTCCAGTCCGGTGTTGGGGTCGTGCGCGGCGCGCAAAGCGGCGCGGATGTGTTCTATCGTTATACTCATGTCACTATGGTTCCGTAGGCAGCGCGGCTTCTGCGGGCCGCCGTCCCCTAAAGGATAGCGGATACACGGGAACCTTTCGCTGCGTTTTGCATCCGACCTTCATGACCAACACACTTATCCGCTTCTTCCGTGCCGTCCTATTCGCCGCCTTGGCCTTGATCGGCATGGCGATGGCGCTGGTCTTCATGCTGTCCACGGCGCTCGCCGTGGCGATCCTGTACGTGGTCGCCAAGGTGCGCGGCAAACCTTTCGGCGTTCGCGCCTATTGGAGCCAGCGCCAAGGCGCTCGACCGGGTCCGTTCCAGTCCGCCACCGCCCCCTTCGCCACGCAACCGCGCGGCGATGTGATCGACGTCGAAGCCCGCGAAATCCGCTGACGGCGGCTTTGCGTGAGCGCTTGCGCCGCCCTGCGGCGCAAGCCGGCCAATGCGCGGCGTGTCGCCCGGGCGTCTCCGCGCAGACCGCCGGCGCGCGGCCTGTCCCCGCATTCCTTCAACCCGCCTCCTTCGCAGCGTTGCGATAGGCGGGTTGCGTCGTTTTCGGGCACCGGCCCGCCCCTGGCCGGGCAAGTCGTCTCCGTTGCCCTAAAATGGCCGGCTAACTCCCTTTTTCCCCTCAACCTCTACTGACAACCATGTCTCGCACCCTATTTGTCACCACTGCGCTGCCCTACGCCAACGGATCTTTCCACATCGGCCACATCATGGAGTACATCCAGGCCGATATCTGGGTCCGTTCGATGCGAATGGCGGGCCACACGGTGCACTTCGTAGGGGCGGATGACGCGCATGGCGCGCCCATCATGTTGAAGGCCGAAAAGGAAGGCATCACGCCGCAGGCGCTGGTTGCCCGCTACGCCGCTGAGCGTCCGCAATACCTGAACGGCTTCCACATCCGTTTCGACCACTGGCATTCCACGGACTCCGCCGAGAACGTCGCGCTGTCCCACGATATCTATCGCGCCTTGAAGGCCCAGGGCCTGATCGAAACGCGCTCGATTGAACAGTTTTACGACCCGGTCAAGGGCATGTTCCTGGCCGACCGCTACATCAAGGGTGAATGCCCGAAGTGCCACGCCAAGGACCAGTACGGCGATTCCTGCGAGGTCTGTGGCGCCGTCTACGCGCCCACCGAGCTTATCAACCCGTACTCGGCGCTGACTGGCGCCACCCCGGTGCTGAAGTCGTCGGACCACTTCTTCTTCAAGCTGTCCGACCCGCGCTGCGTGGAATTCCTGCAGCAATGGACCACGGGGTCGAACGCCAACGGCGGCAAACACCTGCAACCGGAAATGTTGGCCAAGACCCGCGAATGGCTGGGCGCCGAAGACGGCGAAGCCAAGCTGGGGGACTGGGACATTTCGCGCGATGCGCCCTACTTCGGCATCGAGATCCCCGATGCGCCGGGCAAGTACTTCTATGTATGGCTGGACGCGCCGGTGGGCTACCTGGCGTCGCTGAAATCGTATTGCGAGGTCAAGGGCCTGGATTTCGACGCCCTGTTGGATCCCAACGGCACGACCGAGCAAGTCCACTTCATCGGCAAGGACATCGTGTACTTCCACGCGCTGTTCTGGCCCGCGATGCTGAAGTTCGCTGGCCGCAAAACGCCGGACGCGGTGAATGTGCACGGCTTCATCACCGTCAGCGGTGAAAAGATGTCCAAGAGCCGCGGCACCGGCATCTCGCCGCTGCGCTACCTGGAAATCGGCATGAACGCCGAGTGGCTGCGCTATTACATCGCCGCCAAGCTGAACGCACGGGTCGAAGACATGGACTTCAACCCCGAGGACTTCATCGCCCGGGTCAACAGCGACCTGGTCGGCAAGTACGTCAATATCGCCAGCCGCGCCGCCAGCTTCATCACCAAGCACTTCGACGGCGCACTGGGTTATTCGGGCGACACCGCCGCGCTGTCCGCCGAATACGCCGAACAGGCGGAATCCATCCGTGCCGCCTTCGAAGCGCGCGAATACAACCGCGCCATCCGCGAAATCATGGCGTATGCCGACGGCATCAACCAGGCATTCGACACGGCCCAGCCGTGGGTGCTGGCCAAGGGCATCGCGACCGCCGACGGCGCGCAAAAAGCCGCGCTGCAGGACATCTGCTCGCGTTCGCTGGCGGGCTTCAAGGCCCTGTCCGTGATGCTGGCCCCTGTGTTGCCGTCGCTGACCGAACGCGTGGCGCTGGAACTGTTCGGCGCCCAGGCTCCGTTCACGTGGGCCGACGCCGCCGTGCTGCCGCAGCGCGTCGCGCCGTTCAAGCACCTGATGCAGCGCGTCGAACCGCAGATGCTGGAAGACCTGTTCGAACCGCCCGCCGCCCCGGTGGTGGTGCCCGGCGGCGAGCCGGTGGCTGAAACGATCTCGATCGACGACTTCGCCCGAGTCGACCTGCGCATCGCGCAGATCGTCAATTGCGAACACGTCGAAGGCTCGACCAAGCTGCTGCGCCTGACGCTCGACGTGGGCGAAGGCCGCCACCGCAACGTGTTCTCGGGCATCAAGTCGGCCTACAAGCCCGAAGACCTGATCGGCAAACTGACCGTCATGGTGGCCAACCTGGCCCCGCGCAAGATGAAATTCGGCGTATCCGAAGGCATGGTGCTGGCGGCCAGCCACGCGGACGAAGCCGTGGACGCCGGCATCTACGTGCTGGAACCGTTTCCGGGCGCCAAGCCCGGCATGCGCGTGCGCTGATCACGCAACCCGCGCAGCAAGTACAAAGCCCACCAAGAAACTGGTGGGCTTTTTGTTGTGCGACCGGACCTACGCCTTGCTAGGCGCCAACCCCGGGTCCAGCGAATGCCGCTCGTCGAACACGAAGCACTTGCCTTCGTAGCCCAGCCCGCCGGTCTCCTCGAAGTACTTCAGGATGCCGCCGTCCAGCTGATACACGTTCTGGATGCCGGCTTCGTTCATGTAGATGGCCGCTTTCTCGCAGCGGATGCCGCCCGTGCAGAAGCTGACGACGGTCTTGCCTTCGAGTTCGGCGCGGTGCGCCTGGACTGCGGCGGGGAATTGCGTGAAGCGGTCGATGCGCCAATCGATCGCGTTTTTGAACGTGCCCTCATCCACTTCGAACGCGTTGCGGGTGTCGAGCATCACGACGGGGCGGCCAGCGTCGTCCATGCCCTGGTCCAGCCAGCGGGCCAACGTCTGCGCGTCAACGCCCGGGGCGCGACCGGCCTCGGGACGGATCGTGGGGTGATCCATGCGGATGATCTCGCGCTTGATCTTCACCAACAGCTTGCGGAACGGCACGCCTTCGCTGTGGCTGAACTTGACTTCCAGGTCGGCGAAACGCGCATCCGCGCGCAGCGTTTGCAGAAAGTGCTCGATGCCCTCTGCCGAGCCGGCCAGGAACAGATTGATGCCCTCTTCGGCCAACAGGATGGTGCCCTTGAGCGCGGCGTCGCCGGCCAAGGCCAGCAGGCGGGCGCGCAGGTTGGGCAGCGCATCCAGCGAAACGAATTTATAGGCGGCGATATTGACGACGGAAGTCATGGCAAAGCGAAGAAAAGCGGACGGCGAAGCCCGTAATAGTAATCGGTGGGCGCGTTACCCTGCGCCCCGCCCGCCTTGATCCGGCTCAACGATTAACGATTTCCTGCTCGATCACGGCGTCCAGCACCCAGCGCATGGACGAACCGTTGGCTGGCGGATTCGGGTCGGCGACCTCGACCACGCGCAGGCGGTAGCGGATGCCTGGCTGGAAATTGAAGCCGGTGATATCCCCGTACCAGAACTGCCACGGCTGCGCGGCGCTATCGCGTACCTGGTAACACAGGGTGCGGCCCGCGCCGGCGTTGCAGGGCACGCGCTCTGAATTCACGTAGACCAGCTTGGTCGGCCCCGCCTGGCCGCCCGCCACCGGGTCGACGCGGCGGCCGAAGTCCAGCGTATCGCCGGTGCTCAGCACCCACGTCATGCGCTGTGGGTTATTGGTGTTGTCCAGTGACGTGGCGGTGATGCGGGTCAGGCCGTCCAGGAAGGCGCGCTCAAGCGCCATGTTCTGCGCAGCGCAGGCCATCATCGTCGCCACCGGATTCGCCTGCACGATCAATTGGCCGTTGGCCACGGTATAGGGCGCGTTGTACTGGTTGCAGCCCGCGAAGCCAGACATGCGCGGGGCGCCCCGGTCGTGGATGAAGGTGACGGTCAGGGGCCGCGACCCTGAGGACGGATGCGGAATGGCGCGCAACCCGCCACCAGGCTGGGTCCACCGCGCCAGGTCCCAGCTGGTCTGCGCCAGGATGTCCGAGGCCGAGGCTGGCTGGTAACGGGGATCCTGCCCGTCGGCGGCGCGCTGCGGCGACGATGCGCAAGCAACGAGGCCGACGGACAGCATGCAGGGCGCCAACCAGCGCAAGGAAGCGGTAAAGGACATGGGGGTCTCCCGGAATCTCGGCAAGGAACGGCCCGACTCCGCGCGAGGCGGCCACGATCGGGCAGCGCCATTGTAGGCGCGTCCCGGCCGTGTTTTCAGCCCGAAAACACCCTGAAACGGCTATCCGCGGCGTGGGGCATTATGGCGTGGGAGGATCCTGGCGCCGTTCGAATTCCAGCACATCGCCGCCACGCAGGTTGAACGTCAGGTGCCGCGGGGCGCCGCCGTTATCCAGCGTGAAGGTATCGATGGCCGTCAGGCCGCGCAGATAGTCCGCTTCCAGCTTGGCGCGTTCGGGCGCCGGACAAGCCATGCGGGTCGAGGCCGGCGCATTGATGAAGAGTTTGCCGCGTTCCAGCTTGTACGAACCCATGTAGCGATTGCAGCCCGAAAAGCCATTCACCTGGTATTGCTTGCCCTGCGCCAGGAACGTCAGGCGCACCGGCTCACCATTGTCGCCATGCGGAATGTCCCGCAACGCGCCGCCGGCTTGCGTCCAGCGCACCAGTTCCCAGCTGGTCTGCGCCAACGAATCGGCGCTGCTTGCCGCATTGGCCGCCGCAGCGCCTTCCGGGCGCGCGCCCCCTGTGGACCCCGCGCAACCCGTCAATGCGACAGTCAGAAGGCTCAGGCACAGCGCCCGGCCGCGCGAAGACAAATGGGTAAGCATGGATGGCACTCCTAAAAAAATCACACCCCCAACTGTAACCGGCGCCGGGGCAGGACGTCCTTTCCTCCCCCCTACAGCCGTATCCAAAAGCAGCAAACGGAGACCGACGCCCACACCGATGATGCAGGCAGCTGCATCGAATGCCGCATGGCGGCGCTTTCAGGTGACGCGCAGAATCATTGCAGACCATATTTCCGGCACGCCCCGGGCAGCAGGGGGAAACGCCGTCGGTCACATACCTACCGCGAACGCAGGTGTCCGGCCCATGGGGCCAACAATAAAACGACGGGGAGACACGGCGATGGGCTTTTTGAGAACGTTACTGGCGCTATCAGTGGTGCTGGATCACTTGGGCGGCGGCTACGCCGATCATTTGGTCGGCGGCCGGCTTGCAGTGCAGCTTTTTTATGTGATTTCCGGCTTCTTGATTTCATTTGTCCTGACCGGGACGGACAACTATCAGGGCGCCACAGGCAAGTTCTACGCGAATCGCTTCCTGCGGCTCTTCCCCGTCTATCTGGCGGTGGCGGCCTTGACGTTGATGGCGCACGTGCTGAGCGGCGGCGCGTTCTTTCGCATCTACGACACCCTGCCGTTTTCCGCTGAGCTGTTCCTGATGGTGGCGAACTTGCTTATCCTGGGCCAGGACTGGCTGATGTTCTTCGGCATTGAACACGGCGCGCTGGCCTTCACGGGCAGCTTCGCGCACAGTGAAGTGCCCTTGTACCAGGGGCTGCTGGTGCCGCAAGCGTGGACGCTGGGCGTGGAGATGAGCTTCTATCTTGTGGCGCCCTTCGTGCTGCATTCCCCGCGCCGGCTGATGGCGTTGCTGGCGGCGTCGCTGGCGTTGCGCGCCGTGCTTATCGCCACCGGCATCGGCATGAGCGACCCGTGGACCTACCGCTTCTTCCCAACGGAACTTGCGCTGTTCCTGGTTGGGTCGCTGTCCCA
The DNA here is from genome assembly GCF_049060505.1 of Achromobacter marplatensis. Taxonomy (GTDB): domain Bacteria; phylum Pseudomonadota; class Gammaproteobacteria; order Burkholderiales; family Burkholderiaceae_B; genus Achromobacter; species Achromobacter marplatensis_A. The sequence continues at coordinate 355,865 of NZ_JBMGRB010000005.1, read as the reverse complement.
CCAAGTGCTGCTGCCGCGATGCAAAGCCTGGACCCGGCGCATCCATCGGCTGCCCGAAGCGGGCACCGCCGTGCTGGTCGCTTATTGCCTGCTGCACTTTTCGATCGGACTGAACCACAACGTGCGCGATGCGCTGGCGGTAATGCTGTTCGCGGGCCTGCTGCCGCTGGCGTTCCTGTTCCAGTCGCGCCACCGGTTGGACAAGGCGGTTGGGGAATTGAGCTATCCCATCTACATCTGCCATTCGCTGGTGATCATGTTCTTCAGTTGGCTGCTGAACGACGTCGAAGCGAACCAGCCCATGCTCTTTGCCGCGCTGGTGGTCACGGGTTGTATCGGATTTTCGGCGTTGCTTAACGGCTTGATCGCGGATCCGGTGGAACGTCTACGCAGCCGGTTGCGCAGCGACCCGCCAAGGGGCGAAAAGACACCAGCGGCGAACACGCGACGGCCCGCGCAGCCGGGCCAGGCGTTGGGCTCTATTCGCCGCGCGCCTTGATATACGCGGCGAGCACCAATTCGATCTGCCGCTTTTCCTGCGAGCTCAACCGCGAATAGGTCGCGTAAGACACCGATTCGAACGGCCAGGCGGGCGGCGGGTCGACATCGCCGGCCCTGGCGGCCGGCTCGGAATAACCGGAATTCAGCATCGGCCCCTCTCCGGTGCTGAGCCACATCGGGCTGACCCGCAATGCGCGGGCCAACTTGATGAGCGCATCACTGGAGGGTTGCAGGCGTTGCCCGCTTTCGTAGTTGCCAATGGCGCTTTGCGACAGGTTGCTTGCGACCGCCAAGTCCTTTTGAGTCCATCCCTGAAGCATTCTTGCGTTGCGCAGACGATGGCTAAACGTGTCCAATCGATCAACCTGAGACATTAATATGAATTTATTTATTTGATTAAAACATCTCAATACTGGCGCCAAAGAAACGGACTACACCCCAATTTGCGGGCTAATCCATAAATCGCATTATTTACCTGTTTGCCCCGGTTATCCCTTGGCCGGGGCTTGCACGGCACCGCTGGCGTAATCCAGAAAAACCCATACCCGCTATTGACTTACCGGGACTTTCCAAGACAGGCGCCGGAACCGCTTGCGTGAGGCAAGGCCCGCACCCGCCTGGAAAAATCCGCATAAGTTTATGGGCAATCCGGCGTCAAAAATAGAAAATAATGTATCGGTAATACTAAATAATCTGCCGTCATTAACGCCCCATGAACAGCGTTTCACCCGCTTCCAGGGGGTTTGGCCGGAACGCGAAGTTACCATCAGAAACTACAGAAACGTATCTTCACAAAAAAACACGCCCGTGTTTAAATGAAACACGGGCGTGACTTCCATGCAGGATCGGGTCATCGGCGGCCAGGGGCGACAACGCCGCGGCACGCGCCAGGCAGGATCCCGGCCCGGTCAGGCTGGCCGCAAGCGCGCATAGAACCTGGACAAAGGTCCAGACCTTCCGCCCACATTCAAACAACACCGCCAGACGGTCCCGTCATGGCGCGCAGCTTAAAGAGGGGAGCTATGCCAGGACAGCCGAGGCCGACGCGCTTCCCTTTCAAGCGCCGCCCCCACGCGGCGCAACCTCATTGGAAGCATCAATGAACAACACGCTGGATGTCATTTTCCTAGGGCAGGACGACGCCAGGCATGCCAGGCTGGAAGACGCCCTGTCCCACCTGGGCTTCAGCGTCCGCCGTTGCTACGACCTGGTGGATGTCTATGACCGGTACTCCCGCAGGCCCAGCCCCTTGGTGGTGCTGGAAGCGCCGCTACCCGACATCCACAACGCCGCGGTCCGGCTGCGCGCGGTGGACCGCGGCCTGGGCATCGTGGCGATTGCCACGTTCGCCGATACCGAGAGCCGCATCCGCACGCTGCTCTGCGGCGCGGACGCTTGCCTGCCGCCCGACGTAAGCGGACTGGAACTTGCCGCGGTGCTGCAGGCGCTGGTGCGCCGCGCCGTGGGGCTGGACGGCATGGACGCGGCGTCGGACGCGCACACGGAAGAACCCGCCCAGGAAACCTGGCGGCTGGCGAATAAAGGATGGACGTTGGTCAGCCCCGGCGGCCGCATATTGGGCCTGACGACGGGCGAACGCGACTTCCTGTCGCGCCTGGTGGCCGCACCCGACCGCAAGATCAGCCGCGATGCTTTCTATGCCGATGGCGCGGAAGACGCCGATAGCGGCATCACGCGCCGTCGCTTCGTGGACGTGATGATCAGCCGCCTGCGTCGCAAGGCGGCCGCCAATCAGATGACGTTGCCGATCCGCGCCGTGCATGGCTGGGGCTACATGTTCGCCGCAGACATCACGTTGGATCTGGACTATCGGGATGCTGGACATGACAGCCGCGCGGACGGGCTGGAGGACTGGCGCCGCGAGACGGCGGACGCAGGCGCGTCAACCTAAGACGAATCGCAGCCGCGATGGCCGGGCGGCGTGGGCCGCGCGCCATGCAACAGGCGAAAAAAACGCGGCGCTGCCCCCGAGAGGTAAGACGCCGCGCTAAAACAACACGTGAACCCGGAGTCATCAGCCGGCACTGATGCCTTCTACCTGGATCACGCGATTCCAACATTCGTGCCTCATACTGCTCACGCACGGTCCGACCGTGAACTTGAACGGGGTCTCTAGTCCCCGCGCAAGCTGCAACGTGATCAACGCCCGGGGTCTGGGCCCGCCCTGACTACTGGCGGGCTTATCGCCCGTATCAGCGGTTTTCCTCTTGGATAGCCGCGTGATGAAGGGAGTTTAGGACTTCGAGCCTCAATCCAGTAATTCTTTGTTGATAGCCTTCTATACCTATTAGATATAGCAGCGCGGTGTGCTCGCCGCCCTAAAATGGCGAAAAAGGACACGCCCCCATGCCCCTCACGTCCCCTTCCCTGCGGCAGCGTTTCAGAAAAGTGCTGGCGTTCTTTCCGCCCAACTGGTGCCTGGCCATCCTCGTGGCGCTGGACGGATATGCCTTCATGCATCCCGTGCTGCGCGAAGTGCGCGCCCGCGAATATTCATTCTGGCTGGCGCTGGATAACTGGCATGAAGTCATGCGCGTGGTGGGATTGCTGGAAATTCCACGCCTGGTGCTGGGCGTGGGGTTGCAAGTGATCGCGCTGGGCCTGATATTGAAGGCTCGCATTGCATGGGCCTTCTCGCTGGTGCTGCTGATCGGCATCGGCACCTTCGGCATCCTGGGCCAGGGCGGGCGCGCGGGACTGGGTATCTATACGCTGGTACTGGTGATCGCGCTGATCGCCTACTGGCGCCGCTTCGACCGCGCCAGCGTCACGGCGGGTTCGCTGTTCGCGCTGGTCAGCGTGCTATCGCTGTTGATTTACGCGGTGTTCGGCACGCTGTACCTGGGCAACGAATTCAATCCGCCCATCCTGGACGCGGGCACCGCGTTCTACTTCTCGATTGTCTCCATGTCCACGGTGGGCTATGGCGACATCACGCCGCACACCATCACCGCCAGGCTATTCACGGCGTCGATTATTATTCTTGGCATCACCGTTTTCGCCACTTCCATCAGCGCGATCGCCGGCCCGGTGATCGGCGGAAACCTGAAGCGGCTGGTCAAAGGCAGGTTCTCCACCGCCATGCGTAAAAATCACATCATCATTGCAGGCGAGACCCCGCTGGCGCTAAGCGTCTACGACGGGCTGCGCCGCCGCGGCGAAGAGGTCACGGTCATCGTGCCCTCGGGTTCACCGCAGGAATATCCCGCCGCGGCGGACCTGATCGAAGGCGATCCCTCAAGCGTGGAGGTATTGCGCGCCGCGGGCGTCACGCGCGCGCGCTACGTGCTGGCGCTGCGCGCCGATGATGCCGAGAACGCATTCATCGTGCTTGCGGCCAAGGAAGCCACCGGCGACAGCGGCGCCAAGACGGTTGCCCTGGTCAATACCAGCAAGCATCTGGAAAAGATCCGGCGCGTGCAGCCAGACATGGTGTTCTCGGTGCAGTTGCTGGGCGCCGAACTGCTGACGCGCGCCATCAATGGCGAGCCCATGGACAGCCAGGCCATCACGGACCTGTTCTTCGCCAAAGCCGCGACGGCGACCAAGCCGTCCTGACCGGACAGGCCAGTTCAGGCGGGCTGGGAACCCGGCGGCGAGTGGCTCGCGTACCAGCGCACGAATTCCGCCGAAGGCATGGGCCGGGCAAACAGGTAGCCCTGGATGAACGCCACGCCGCGCGAGGTCAGGTAATCGAACTGCGCCTGCGTTTCAACGCCTTCCGCCACGACCGCCAAGTTCAGCCGGTGCGACAGCGTGACGATCACATCCAATACGGGCGCCTCTTCGCCCGTGGGCTGGATGGCGTGCACGAAGCCTTTGTCGATCTTCAGGTAATCCACCGGAAACTTCTGCAGGTACGACAGCGAACAGTGGCCCGTGCCGAAATCGTCGATAGCCACGCGCACGCCTTCGGCGCGCAGCGCATCGATGTTGCGGCGCGCCTGACCGTTGTCCGAGATCAGGCTGCGCTCGGTGATTTCCAGCACGATCAGCGGCCTGCGCGCCACGACGTTGGCGCGGAATGCCTGGATTTCAGCCACGAGCCCACTGCTGGACAGATGCTCGGGCGCGAGGTTCACGCCGACATGGAAGTCTGGCGGCGTGTTCCAGGTTTGCAGGTCGCGTTCGATCAGCCGCAGTAGATGCCGCGTCAGCGGAACGATCATGTCCTCGGCCTCGGCGGCCGCGATGAAGATATCTGGCCGCACGAATCCCACCCCGGGCCGGTTCCAGCGCATCAACGCCTCGACGCCTTCGCATTGGCCTGTCTGTTGGCCATATACCGGCTGGTAGTACACCTGGAATTCGTCGGCCCGCATGGCGCGACGCAACTGCTCTTTGAACGATAGGCGGTTGACTTGCAGGCGGTAGGCGGCGATCGCCAGCGCTGCGCCAATCAGCATGGCCACGGGTAAATAGCTCAACATCAGTTGCTGCCAGGCGGTGACCAGGCTTTCCGGCGGCGCCTTGACACTGATGGACAGCGCCACGCGGCCGCTGTTGCGCGTGACTTCTTCGTACACGAGGCCGGCCGGGCCAGATGCGCCATTCCCGGATTCGCTGCGGATCGGCGCGCCGTCGCCCACCCTGAGTTCAAGCCGGTAATCGCCCAGCGTCGCGACGGCGTTCAGTAGGTCGAGTATGTAGCGGCCATCCACGGCGACCGCGCCGCTGTATCCCGGCGCGCCTGGCTTGCCCAGCAGGATCGCCGGCCGGCCGGGCGCCAACGGCGTGCCGGCCACGGAAAACAGCCAGCGGTCGGGCGTGCCCTCGATGGGCCATTTGCGGAAGTCCCCAATGGAGAAATCGACGGAGCCGATCACCGACGAACAATAAATGTGGTCACTGTTGGCCAGCACCAGCGCGCGGAAGTACGGGTTCAGCGCGCTCCAGCGTTGCAGCGAAGGCAGCACGGCAGCGCACGGCTGGGGCGTCAGTTCCGCTACCCGATCCAGCAGGTCCCAGGCCTGCGAGAGGATATTCTCGACCTGGACGCGGACGATCTTTGCCGCGGCTTCGGCCGCATGGCGCTGTTCGCTCTTGGCATGCAGCCATGTCCAGGCCACGCACAGCAAAATGGGAACGACCAGGGCGAACGCCACCGGCAGATAGCGCCATGATGGCACCCGAACCGTCATTCCTGATGTCGACAAAAGTGCCTCGCTGGAAATTCCGTCACGGTGAAATGACTCCCTGGATGGATAGGACACTATGCGCGACTCAGCGTCAAGACGCTGGTCCGGCTTGACCCGCGTCAAGGAACGCATGGGCAGCGGCGCCCACAATGAAAGGGGCCGGGGCTGGCCGTACCGCCCTTGGCTGGGCTATTGTTGACGCTCGTAGTTCGGTTCGCTACGCCTCCCGGGCAACTACACGGCGGCGCATATTCGCAAGACCCTGGGCCAGACGGCTTGAGGGCTGATTCGTTTCCCCTTACCACTTTTTTAAAAGGACGGATGATGAAGAAGACTACTGCCCCCACGACCCAAGGAATCGCCGGCGCCAACGCCGCCTACTGCCAACGGCTGGCTGAACTTGCGCAAGAAAGCCAACAACGCTGGATGACGCTTGGCCGCCGCCTGGCCGACGACAACGCCGCCCGCTACCTGGCCACTCTCGGCCCGCTGAACCACGGTGGAAACTGGCAGGAAATCGCCCCCGCCCTGGGCGAGATCACGCGCAAGCAATGGCAATGCCAACTGGAGGCCAGCCAGGCCATTACCCACGCCGCCCTGGAAGAACAGGCGGCCCTGGCCGCCGGCTTGGGCGAAGCCATGAGCGGCTGGTTCAAAAGCGCCACCAGCGCCGGCATGGCCGCCGACGCCTCGCCCATGACGCAAATGTGGTCCACGATGTCGAACCAGATGGCGGCAGCGTGCTCCGCGCTACGCGATGCGAGCCAACCGGGCGGCCGCCATGACGGCTAAACGCACGGCGCTGGTCACTGGCGGCGGCGGCCTGGGGCGGGCCATCGCGCGGGCGCTCTGCGACGCCGGCCATGACGTCATCGTCACCTACCACGCCAGCGAAGACGCCACGCGGGCATGGGCCGATGAAGAAGCGGCCAACGGACGCCGCTTCGACCTCTACCAGGTGGACGTGGGCGACTATGCCTCGTGCCAGTCACTGATGGGCCGCCTGGAACGCGACGGCCGCCAGATCGACATCCTGGTCAATAATGCCGGCATCACCCGGGACGCCCGCCTGCGCAAAATGAGTTACGAGAACTGGTCGGAAGTCCTGCGCAGCAACCTGGATTCGATGTTCAACATGACGCAGCCGCTGTGCGGCGGCATGGCGGACCGCGGATGGGGCCGTATCGTGAACATTTCGTCCGTGAACGGCAGCAAGGGTGCGTTCGGGCAAACCAACTATGCGGCCTCGAAGGCCGGCATGCACGGGTTCACCAAATCGCTGGCGCTGGAACTCGCCAGCAAGGGGGTCACGGTCAACACCGTATCGCCCGGTTATCTGGACACGCGGATGGTGCAGGTGGTGCCCGAAGCAGTCCTGAAGGAAAAGATCCTGCCGCAGATCCCGGTCGGCCGACTGGGCCAGCCCGAGGAAGTCGCAGCCTTGGTCGCATTCATCTGCAGCGATGCGGCGGGCTTCATGACCGGCAGCAACGTGGCCATGAATGGCGGTCAGCACATGGATTGACGTCTTGACGGCGCGCGGCGGTCAAGCAGGCTGCGCGCCCAGTTCTTCAAACAGAAAATCCACAAACGCCCGCACCTTGGCCACCATGTGGCGGCGCGACGGATAAACCGCATAGACATAAGTCTCGACGGGCCGCCAATCTGGCAGCACGGCTTGCAGCACGCCGCTGTCCAGATCGTCCTGCACATACACGCGCGGCATCAGGCTGACACCAAATCCTGCCCGCACGGCATCGCGCACGGCCAGGCTGGAACTGACCTTGTAGCGCCCCTGAACCGGCACGCGCTGCGTCTGCCCGGCGCGCGTGAACACCCATTCGTCCGCATGGCCGGACAACGTGAACTGCACCCGCTCCATGGCGCGCACGGCCTCGGGCGAAGCTGGCATGCCCACGCGCCGGAAGTAGGACGGGGCCGCGCACAGCACATGGTCCAGCGTCATCAGCTTGCGGGCGACCAGGCTGGAATCTTCCAGGCGATCGGTGCCCCGGATCGCCAGGTCGAATCCTTCTTTCACGATATCGACGCGCCGGTCTTCCAGATTCAGGTCTAGCGACACCTGGGGATAGCGTTCCAGGAATGCCGGAATGGCGGGGCAGATGCGAAGCAGGCTTAGCGACAGGGGCGCACTGACGCGCAGGGTGCCCGAAGGTTCGCTCTGCAAAGGGCCCAGCGATTGCTCGGCCTCTTGCAGGTCATCCAGGATGCGCGCGACCTGCTCGTAATAGCGCGTGCCCGCTTCGGTGAGGCTCATGCGCCGGGTGGTGCGGTTCAGCAGCCTTGCGGCCACATGGCGTTCCAGTTCGGCAATGTTCTTGCTGACTGCGGCGGGCGACAGGCCCAATTGGCGCGACGCCGACGCGAAGCCGCCCTGCTCCACGACCTGCCTGAACACCTTCAGTGCCGTCAGATGGTCCATTGATTATTCACCTACAGTGCTGTCAGCACGGCCCATTTATTATTCACCTACAGTGAATGATATTGCGAATGGAATGGATATTATCGTATCCCCTGGATTCAATTAGCCTGTGGATATGGATCCGGCAACGCGAAAAACGGCGTCGGCGACACCCCTACCGACTGGAAACCCCCATGAGCCGCAGTTCCGATCTTCTGCTGACCGCGACGGCGCCCGCCATCTGGGGCAGCACCTACGTCGTCACCACCTTGATGCTGCCCGCGGACTACCCGCTGACCGTCGCCATGTTGCGCGCCCTGCCCGCAGGCGTCCTGCTGCTGCTGGCGGTGCGCCAGTTGCCGCACGGCATCTGGTGGCTGCGCGCCTGCATCCTGGGCGCGCTGAATTTCTCGGTGTTCTGGGCGTTGTTGTTCGTCGCTGCGTACCGCCTGCCCGGCGGCGTGGCGGCCACATTGGGCGCCCTTCAGCCGCTGGGGGTGATTCTGCTGGCTCGCGCGCTGCTGGGTTCGCCCATCCGCAGCCTGTCCGTGGTGGCAGCGATCACGGGCCTGGCTGGCGTGGCGCTGCTGGTACTGACGCCCAAGGCTGCCTTGGATCCGGTGGGCATTGGCGCCGGCCTGGCCAGCGCGGCGTCGATGGCGTTGGGCACTGTACTAAGCCGGCGTTGGCAGCCCCCCGTGTCGGCCTTGACCTTCACGTCCTGGCAATTGACCGCGGGCGGCATCCTGTTGTTGCCGGTGGCGTTGCTGGCAGAGCCCGCGTTGCCGCCGCTTACCGCCTTGAACGTGACAGGACTGGCGTATCTGGGACTGATCGGCGCCGCGTTGACCTACGTGCTGTGGTTTCGCGGCGTATCCCGGTTGGAGCCCGCAGTGGTGTCATCGCTGGGGTTCCTTAGCCCGATATCCGCAGTGCTGTTGGGCTGGGGCGTATTGGGTCAAAGCCTGAGCGCCGCGCAAATGGCCGGCATGGCGATCGTGGTGGCCAGCGTCTGGTTAAGCCAGCGCGCGCAACGGGTGCCCGCAGCCCCGCTGGCCGTCAGGCCTGCGCCCTGAGCCGTGCGTCCCGGCCTGCGGATCAGGGGACGCACCCGCAGCGCCTGTACTGCTTTTTTTGTAACTCGCCCCCCCGCATTGCATCTGAACTGATGGCTTTTCCCCTATGACGGTTCGCGAAACCGCCTGTATTTCATAAAACTGATCCGCTTTTTTAAGCGTTTTCTGAATCTGTACTACGCAGTCGCCATACCCTAACTTCGTGCGGTAGGTTCAACACCCGCCCGCGCGTGCCGTCTTGTGACGGTTGCCCGCGCCGGCGACGAAGTCAGGAAGACCGCTATGGATAGCGACGCGCTATTGCTTGCCCGAATACAGTTCGGCTTCACCATTTCTTTCCACATCGTTTTCCCCGCGATCACCATCGGGCTGGCCAGCTATTTGGCCGTGCTGGAAGGTCTGTGGCTTAAAACGCAAAAAACCGTCTACCGAGACCTGTACCATTTCTGGACCAAGATCTTCGCCGTCAACTTCGGCATGGGCGTCGTGTCCGGCCTGGTGATGGCCTATCAGTTCGGCACCAACTGGAGCTTCTTTTCCGATTTCGCCGGCAGCGTCACGGGGCCGCTCCTGGCCTATGAAGTGCTGACCGCCTTCTTTCTGGAAGCCGGCTTCCTGGGCGTGATGCTGTTCGGCTGGTCGCGCGTGGGCCCGGGCCTGCACTTTTTCTCGACCATCATGGTGGCGTTGGGCACGCTGGTGTCGGCCACCTGGATCCTGGCGTCCAACAGCTGGATGCAGACGCCCGCCGGGTACGAAATCCTGGACGGCCGCGTGGTGCCCACCGATTGGCTGGCCGTAATCTTCAATCCGTCGTTCCCGTACCGCTTGGCGCACATGGGCATCGCCGCCTTCCTGGCCACGGCGCTGCTGGTCGGCGCGTCCGGCGCCTGGCACCTGCTGCGCGGCGACCGCAGCCCGGCCGTGAAGAAGATGTTCGCGATGGCGATGGGCATGCTGTTGCTGGTCGCGCCGCTGCAAGCCGTGGTGGGCGACATCCATGGCTTGAACACGCTGAAGCACCAACCCGCCAAGATCGCGGCCATCGAAGGCCATTGGGAAAACGAACCGGGCGCGGGCGTGCCGCTGACGCTCTTCGGCATTCCCGACATGGAGCGCGAGGAAACGCGATACGCGGTGAACGTGCCGCGCCTGGGCAGCCTGATCCTCACGCATAGCTGGGACGGCCAGTTTCCCGGTTTAAAGTCGTATCCGCCTGAAGACCGCCCCAACGCGACCGTGGTGTTCTGGTCGTTCCGCGTCATGGCCGGGTTGGGCACGCTGATGATCCTGCTGGCGGGCTGGGCGCTGAGGACGCGCTGGCGCGGCCGGCTGTACGAATCGCGCGCGCTGCAACGCTTTGCGCTATGGATGGGGCCATCCGGAATCGTGGCAATGCTGGCCGGCTGGTATGTGACCGAGATCGGCCGCCAGCCGTGGATCGTTTATGGCGTGATGCGCACGGCGGATGCGGCCACGCCCCACGGGCTGGGCGAACTGACGCTGACGTTGGCGTTGTTCGTGGTTGTGTACCTGCTGGTGTTCGGCGCCGGCGTGTCGTACATGCTGCGGCTGATCCGCATGGGCCCCGGCCCCGCGCCCGGCCACGCGCCGCTGTCCGGCGGGCCGGGCGAACCGCGCCAGCCGTCTCGGCCGCTGTCCGCCGCATCCACCCAGGCGGGCGCCCAGCCCGCGCAACGCACGCAATCAGGAGTCTGAGGCCATGGGCATCGATCTTGCACTGATATGGGCCGTCATCATCCTGTTCGGCGTGATGATGTACGTGGTGATGGACGGCTTCGACCTGGGCATCGGCATCCTGTTCCCGTTGATCCGCGACCGCGATGAACGCGATGTCATGGTCAACACGGTGGCGCCGGTGTGGGACGGCAACGAGACCTGGCTGGTGCTGGGCGGCGCCGGCCTGATGGCCGCATTTCCGTTGGCCTATTCCGTCATTCTCAGCGCGCTGCACTTGCCGCTGGTCTTCATGCTGCTGGGCCTGATCTTCCGGGGCGTGGCCTTCGAATTCCGCTTCAAGGCGGACGAACATCACCGCCCCTTCTGGGACCGCGCGTTCGTGTTCGGTTCCGTATGCGCCACCTTTTTCCAAGGCGTGACGCTGGGTGCCTACATCGAGGGCATTCCGGTGGTTGATCGCGCGTATCACGGCGGCGCATGGGACTGGATCAGCCCGTTCTCAATGTTCACGGGCGTGGGCTTGCTGGCGGGGTACGCCCTGCTGGGCTGCACCTGGCTGATCATGAAGACCGAGGGCCGGCTGCACCGCCACATGTGCGATATCGCCCGGCCGCTGACGCTGGCGCTGCTGGCCGTCATCGCCGTGCTCAGCATCTGGACGCCGCTGGCGCAGCCGCAGATCGCGCAGCGGTGGTTCAGCCTGCCCAACATGTTCTGGTTCTTCCCGGTGCCGCTTTTGGTGGCGGCGGCCGGTTTCGACCTGATTCGCCGCGTGCGCAAGCTGCCCGCCGCCGGCCCGTTCCTGCTGTCGCTGTGCCTGGTGTTTTTGGCGTACAGCGGCTTGGGGATCAGCATCTGGCCCGCGATCATCCCGCCCGATGTATCGATCTGGACCGCGTCTGCGCCACCGCAAAGCCTGGGCTTCGCGTTGGTGGGAGCCTTGCTGATCATTCCCATTATCCTGATGTACACCGCCTGGTCGTACTACGTTTTTCGCGGCAAGGTCCGTACCGGCGAGGAGTTCCACTGATGAACGCGATGAACCGCCCCGCCCCCGCACCGACGTCATGGCGCAGCCGTCTGCTGTGGCTGGCGCTGATCTGGGCCGCCAGCGTGGCCGCGCTTGGCGTGACCGCCTACGCGCTGCGCCTTGTCATGCGCGCTATCGGGATGTCGCTCTGATTCCCATGAACACGGCCACAAAGAAACGGAGCTTTCATGAAGCGCTATGAACGCCTGACAGAAGACATTACCGCCTCGATCCGATCAGGGTTGCTGCAAGTGGGCGACCGCTTGCCCTCCGTGCGGCAGACCAGCACCAGCCGAGGGGTCAGCCCGTCTACGGTATTCAAGGCCTATTACCTGCTGGAAGCACGCGGACTGATCCGCGCGCGGGACCGCTCCGGCTATTACGTCCTGCGCGCCCCCCACACCGCCCTGCCCGAACCGGACGGGCTGTCGACCGCCAGCGCGGGCCGCCATCCCGTGGATGTCAGCGACAACGTGCTGCAGGTGCTGAACGCCACCTTGCGCCGCGACATGGTTCCCTTCGGCTCGGCCTTCCCCAGTCCGTCCCTGCTGCCCTACGGACGCTTGGCCAAGTTCATGGCGTCCACCGTGCAGCAGCTGGATCCATGGGGTTCCATCGACGACCTCAGTCCCGGCGACGCGGCGCTGCGCCGCGCCATCGCGCTGCGCTATCTGGCGGACGGCGTGTCCGTGCCGGTCGACGACATCATCATCACCAACGGCGCGCTGGATGCGCTGAACCTGAGCCTGGCCGCAGTCACGAACCCGGGCGACGCGGTGATCGTCGAATCCCCTACGTTCTACGCCGCGCTGCAATCGCTGGAACGCAATCAATTGCACGCCATCGAGGTGGCGACGCATCCGCGCGAAGGCATCGACCTGCAAGCGCTGGAACAGGCCATCCTGCAGCACCGGCCGCGCGCCTGCTGGCTGATGACGACCTTCCAGAATCCGCTGGGCAGCCTGATGCCCGACGGCAAGAAGGAAGCGCTGGTCAAGCTGCTGACGCGGCACGGCGTGGCGTTGATCGAAGACGACGTCTACGGTGAACTCTACTTCGGCGAAACGCGGCCCCGTCCGGCCAAGGCATTCGACACAGAAGGCATCGTGATGCACTGCTCGTCGTTTTCCAAGACGCTGGCGCCGGGATACCGGGTGGGCTGGGTGGCGGCCGGACGCTACACGCGCAAGATCATGCGCAACAAGCTGACCACCAGCCTGGCCACCGCCGCGCCCACGCAAGCCGCCATCGCGGCCTATCTGGAAAAAGGCGGTTTCGACCGCCATCTGCGCCAGTTTCGCCAGGCGCTTGCCTTGCAGCAAGGCGAACTGCTGCAAGCCGTGGCCCGTTACTTTCCAAAGGGCACGCGCGCCACGCGGCCGTCTGGCGGCTATTTCGTGTGGGTGGAACTGCCGGCGCATATCGACACGCTGAAGGTGCACCGTGCCGCGCTGGACCATGGCATCAGCATTGCGCCGGGCCCGTTGTTCTCCTCATCGGGTGCGTTTGGCAATTTCCTGCGGCTGAACCACGGCCACCCGTGGAGCGTGGACCTGGAACAAGGGATGGCGACGCTGGGCAAGCTGCTGGGCAGTGCCTGAGTCAGCTGCTTAACAGGTTCAGGACATGAAAATCCGTTTCTTGATACAGATAGAAACCGGGCCCGCCACAGCCATCCATTAGAGTTCCAGGCTTTCATTTTCCAGCGGTGCCGCGTTGCGGCCCCTTGCCTATGACCGCCTCTTATCCTCGTGTTTTGCCGCGCTATGCGTTGGGCTGCTACGCCGGCGCGTTCGCCCTGCTTTACCTGTTCAGCGCCCAGTTGCTGGCCGCGCTGGACATCTGGCTGCTGCCTCGCCGCCTGCTCATCGAGATGCTGCGCTACCGCGCCATGTGGCTGGTCTTCTTCCTGACCTTGCCGGCCGTCGGCTATCTGCTGTGGCGCGGGTCGGACCTGGTGGCCTGGTGGCGCGCGCCAAGCGAACTGACCCTGGACAGCCACGCACTGCACATCGGCCCCCGCCAGTTGGCTTATGCCGATGTGGCGTCGATTCGCCATCAGCACAACCGCGACCATCTGGTGTTGACCACGCGCACCGGCGAACGCGTCCGCATCCGCCTGGCGATCTGGGAAGACGGCTATGGGCTGGCCGACCAGCTTGAAGCATCGATCGGCGGCAATCTGGAGGCCGCCACGCTACGCCGGCTACAGGCCCAGGACACCGTCGGTTTCGGCCCGCTGTCCATGAGCGCGTCAGGGCTGACTTACAAGGGCCAATTGATTCCGTGGGCCGCCATCGATTCCATCCGCACGCAGTCCGATAGCGAAGGCATGGAAACCGACGAGACCCTCATCATCGTCGCGCGCGGCAAGACCCACAAGATCGACCGCTCGAAGATCGTCAATGAACCGGTCATGCTGGCCTGTCTGCGCCAGTACCTGCCCGGCGCATAAGCCAACGCGCTGACCGGTATTTCGCCGGCCAGGCATCCCATCATCTTTCTTTGTAGCCACGACATGGAAATCTATAGCTCTACCGCCCGGCAATCCGAAACGCTTGCGGACCGTCCGGTGTACTTTTCGCGCAATCGCCTGATCGCCGGCGCCGTCGTGTGGTTGCTGGCCACACTGGCCTTCGGCGCATTGACCTTGAATGCGCGCGGCAACACCGGCGGTATGGTGTTCTTCGGCGCCATCACCGCCATCGCCATCTGGCTGGTCGTCAAATGCCTGAAGCGCGCGTTCGGCCCCGCCACGCCGGTCATTACGTTCACCCGCGACGGTCTGAAACTGACGGACGGCACCGTCATTCCGTGGGGCGCCATCACCGAGAACACCTACGTCAACCAGAACTACGTGGGCATTCCGACCGCCAAGCAGATCCAGTTGAAGACGTCCCTGCCGGACAGGAAGCGCGTGCTGATCTCGGCGATGGCGCTGGAGATTGACGGCGACGAATATCTGGCGCTGTGCGACGCGTATCAGGCGCGGTAAGCCGGACCGGATCCTGGCTTGATGCCGGCGGCAATGACAACGGGGTTTCCTACGGCGCCCCGCGCAGCATATTTGCAGTTTCGGTACACGTTGCAGGCCGTCTATCGCGCGGTGGGCGCAGAGGCGGCGCGTGCCGCCTCGACCTCGCGCAGCAACGAGGCCGCATCCGGCCGCAGGGGCAGCGCCAACTTGCCCTGGCGGTCGATCGCCCCCCATTCGCCGCCCGTCATGAAGCTGTGTTCGCCATCCGGCGTGAACGCTTTGCGGCAGCCTTCGCACACCACGGCCAGCCCGGCGCTGAACCGGTCTACCCACTCGAAGGGCGTGGCAATGACGCGATTCAACGCGGTGTCGTAATAGGCCATGCCGCCAGACCACGGGCCGCGCGTCAGGCCGGCTTCGAAATCATCGGCAAAGTTGTCGTAGGTCAGCACCGGTACTGACTTGCCGTCGGACCGCACCCAATGCCAGGACTGGTTGGTGAACAATGGCGACAGGCCGTCGGCATTGAAATCCATCGCCCGCAGGATTTCGGGCCGGAGCACCAGCGCGTCGTTGTCCGCGCGCGCGCAATGTTCGGCGGTTTCGAGCATCCCACCCGCGTCTTTTCGGGCGTAATAGCAGCTTAGATCAAAGGTGGCGTTGCCCGGGACAGCCGCCAGCAGCGAGAACAACAGGGTCGTCAACATGGCGGGAATCCTAGCATGCGGCGGCGCTCAGCCCCGCGCGGGCGTCGCCGCATGCGTTACGCCGCCGGGCCTCAATTCGCCGTCGCGCCCGAGTCCTTGACGGCTTGCGCCCACGTGGCGATTTCCGACTGGATGAACGTGCCGAATGCGGCTGTGTTCACGCTGGACGCTTGCGCGCCCTCTTCCATCAAGCGCTGTTTGACCGCGGGTGCGGCCAGCGCCTTGCTTAGCGCCGTATTCAGCGTGGCCACCACCGCATCCGGCGTGCCGGCCGGCGCGACGATGCCATGCCACGATACCGCCTGGAAACCCGGCAGGCCCGATTCCGCCATCGTCGGCACGTCCGGCATCGCCGGCGAACGCTCGGGCGAGGTCACCGCAAGCGCGCGCAAGGTACCCGCCTTCACGTGCGGCAACACGCCGGGGATGGTGGTGAACATGAAATCGATCTGGCCGCCAATCAGGTCGGTAATGGCCGGGCTGCCGCCCTTGTAGGGAACGTGCGTGAATTGCAGCTTGGCGGCGCTCTTGAACATCTCGCCGGCCAGATGGCCCGGCGTGCCGGCACCCGCCGACCCCATGTTGATCTTGTCGCCCTGCGACTGGATGTAGGCGATCAATTCCTTGACGCTGGTTGCCTTCACGTTGGGGCCGATGACCAGCACGTTCGGCACGGTCGCCAGCAGCGTCACGGGCGTGAAGTCCTTCACCGCATCATAAGAGATACGCGAATACAGGGATGGATTGATGCCGTGCGTGCTGGCGGTGGCCAGCAGCAGCGTGTAGCCGTCCGGTGCGGACGAGGCCACCTGCTTGGCGGCGATGGTGCCATTGGCGCCGCCCTTGTTGTCGATGACGATGGTCTGGCCCAAGGTCTTGGCGGCTTCGGCCGCGATCGTGCGCGCCAGGATATCGGAGGTGCCTCCGGCCGAATGCGGCACCACCACAGTGATCGGCTTGACGGGGAAGGTTTGCGCCTGCGCGGCCGGCAGGGCCGGCGCCAGACAGGCAGCCAGCGCAATGCGCGCCAGCAGTCGGGTACGGAACATGAATGTCTCCTGGTTTGTATTCGAATGCGGCGCTTTCAAGAGGCGCCGTCATGCCCACAATGGACGGCTCCGCTTAGTCGGATCCGAGTTGCAGTTTGTTGGGCTGGCGCTTTTCAATGGACCACTTCAGCAGCGCCGCGGAGCGATAGATGCCGTGCGCGAACTTGCCGTAGGGCAGCGTCAGGAACAGCGCCATCACCACGCCCAGATGGATCGCCAACAACAGCGCCATCGCGCCGCCATCGCGCCCGGCCAGCAGCGCCAGGCCCGTGGCGCTGGTCAGGAACAGCAGCATGATGAAGCCGCGGTCCATCGGCTTTTGTGCCGCGTCGCCCTGCTGCGGATGGCGCTTGAGGTTCAGCCACAGCAACCCCGCCGGACCGATCAAGAGGCCGATGCCGCCCGCCGTGCCCAGCAGCACCGGGGCGCTCAGCACCGGATAGGGCGCCTGCTGGCCCAGCAGATAGTGATAGAGCGTGGCCACGCAGGTCGCGGCAAAGCACAGCATGAAGCCGTAGAACGTGAAGTGATGGAAGCGGCGCCGCCACAGCGTGAAAGCGTCGTCCGCGTTGTTGCAGCCCTTGCCGTGCCCGCCATCCAGATAGCGCAGGCGCAGCGCGTCGTGCGCCGCTTCCGCCACCGCCGCGCCCGAGGCCGCCCCCGGGCTGACGTTGCGCCAGAAGCGCGTGACGCCTACCCCCAGCGCCAGCATCGAAAATCCAAACACCACGCCGAACATCAACGCCAGCGTGTTGTGCGGGAACACGGCGTAGAAATTACCGGCCATGGGTTCGTGGAACAGGCCCCCCGCCATCAGCACCGCCAGCACCAGGAACAGCGCCAGCCCGCCGGCCGTGGCCAGGGACAAGGCCAGGCCGTTGCGCTTGTACAGCGTGCCCAGCGCAGCAGGCCAAGCGTAATCGGTATAGGTCTGCATGCGTACCTTGGCCATGGCCTGCGGCACGTTCACCGCGAATTCATGCGGCGGCGCGTACTGGCAGGCGTGCAGACAGGCGCCACAGTTGTGGCACAGGTTGGCCAGGTAGTTCAGGTCGGCCTTGCCGAATTCCAGCCGGCGCGTCATCGCCGGGAACACCGCGCAGAACCCCTCGCAGTAGCGGCAGGCGTTGCAGATCTGCATGACGCGGGCAACTTCGGTCTCGTCGGCGGTCAGCAGGTCGGGCTGGGGGGGGGCCTGCTTGCCGAGCCAGCGCACAGGCTGCTCGACCATGCCGGGCGCCGCCTCGGCATGCGGGGTGGAAAAGGACTGCGCTTCGCGCGTCAGGGCTTCAAGCTGCTTCATATCGTGCTCTTCGCAAGGGTCTGGGCGCGCGCGGCGGCGGCAGCCCGAGTGCCGGCAATGCGGCCGAACGCGGTGCCGATGGACATGCCCACCCCCGCCGTGTAGCCCTTGCCCAGCACGTTGCCGGCCATCATTTCGCCAGCAACGAACAGGTTGTCGCTGGGCACATCGTTGAACCGGACGGCGGCGGTGTCGTCCACCTTCAGGCCCAGATAGGTAAAGGTGATGCCCGGGCGTAGCGCGTAGCCGTAGAACGGCGCAGTGTCGATCGGCCTGGCCCAGTGCGTCTTGGCGGGCGTCAGGCCTTCGGTATGGCAATCGTCCAGCGCGGTGTGGTCGAACGTGCCGACGCGACAAGCCGCGTTGTAGTCGTGCAGGGTTTTTTCGAACGTTGCCGGGTCCAGGCCCAGCTTGGCGGCCAGCTCCGGCAGGGTATCGGCCTGCACGCCCGGAAATACGGGCGGCATGAAGCGGCCGATGGCCTTGGCGTCGATGATGGAATAGGCGATCTGCCCCGGCTGCATGGCCGTCAGGCGGCCCCAGATGGCGTAGCGCTTGGGCCAGAAATCTTCGCCTTCGTCATAGAAGCGCACGGCGTCGCGGTTGACCACCACGCCCAGCGATACGCAGTCGATGCGCGTACAGATTCCCCCGTCGTACAGCGGCGCGCGCGCGTCGATCGCCACGCAATGCGATTGCGACGGATCGCCAATGCTGTCGGCGCCCGCATCCAGCATGAACTTCAGCAGCACGCCCATGTTGAAGCGCGTGCCGCGGATCAGGAAATTGTCGGCCGGCCATTCGCCGCGCTCGTTCTGGCCCCACGCTTCGCGCAGCCATTCCCGGTTGGATTCGAAGCCGCCCGCCGCCAGCACGCAGGCGCGCGCCTCGATGCGCTCCGCGCCGATGCGCGCGGCCTTGAAACGCCCTGCTTCCAGCTCCAGCGCATCGACCGGCGCGTTGTAGCGGATCTGCACGCCTAGCGCCTCGGCGCTGCGGTAATACGCGTTCACCAGCGCCTTGCCGCCCCCCATGAAAAACGCATTGGTGCGCGCCACGTGCAGCGCGCCCGACAGCGGCGGCTGGAAGTTCACGCCGTGACGGCGCATCCAGTCGCGACACGTCGACGATTCGCGGATGACCAGCCGCGCCAGATGTTCGTTGGTCAAGCCGCCGGTGACCTTCAGCAGGTCTTGCCAGTATTCCTCTTCGGGATAGGCGTCGGTCAGCACATCCTGCGGCGCATCGTGCATGCAACGCAGATTCCGCGTGTGCTGCGAATTTCCGCCGCGCCATTCCCGTGGCGCGGCTTCAAGCAGCATCACGCTTGCGCCGGCCTCGCGCGCCATCAGGGCCGCGCACAGCGCCGCATTGCCCCCTCCCACCACCAAGACGTCCACCATGCCATCGTCCCCAAATCAATGGGGCGACTGTACTCAGCGGCCGGCAGTTGCGATATCAGGCGGGCGTCAACGGGTGTTCACGATTCGTGAAGGGCCACGACCGCCCATTTTCCGTCGCGCGCCAGCGTGCGCGACACGTCCGCCAGCACCAGCCGGGCGGCCAGCCCCGCGGGCGAGAGTTCCTCGTCGGACAGGCTGGCCAGCAGATTGGGGCGAAACAGGTGCGCGTCGTCAATGCGCGCCATGTGCAACTGGCCGGGCGCGATCCGCGCGGTGGCCGAGCTGGGCTGGATGGTGGCGGCATTGCCCAATTGCACGACATCCATCAGCAACGACAGGCCATCGACTTCGGCCACCACGCGCGGGGTCTGCCCCAATTGCTGAAATGCGTTGTTGACCAGGGCGCGCAGGCCATGGCGGCCGCTGGGCAACACCAGCGGCAGATGGGCAATGGCGTCCAGCCGCGTCGTGTCGCCATCGGGTACGCCCGGCATGTCGCGCCGGGCACAAAGGTACAGCGGTTCATCCAGGAGCGGCATGATGCTCCAGCGCCGCGCGGACTCGGCATGGAACACGATCGCCAGGTCCAGCAGACGGCCGTTGAGCATGTCGGCCAAATGACCCGACAGCGCCTCGACCAGATGCAGGCGGATATCCGGATAGCGCTCGTTCATGGCTTGCAGGAAGGGCGCGCCAAGGATGGCCGCCGTGGTCGACGGCAGCCCTACGCTGACATGGCCGGCCAGCCGGGCCTGCTGCGCGGCGGTTACGGCATCGTCGGCGTGCCGCAAGGCAAGCTGCGCCTGCCGGAAGAACGCCAGCCCGGCATCCGTCGGCACGACGCCGCTGGCGCTGCGTTGCAGCAGGCGGGTCGAGAGCTCGCCTTCCAGCCGGCTGATCTGCTGGCTGAGCGCGGACGTGACCATGCCCAGGGACATGGCCGCGCGGCCGATGCTGCCCGCTTCAACGACGCGGACGAAGTAACGCAGCTGGCGGAGTTCCATGGCGGCTGTTTGCCCGCGCCGTTATGCGGCGGGGATCGTCAGGCCCTTCACCACCGCCGGGCGGGCGACGAAGGCCTCCAGCACGCGAGCCACGTTTTTGAACTGCGAGAACTCGACCAGATCGCCAGCGCCGTAGAAGCCGACCAGGTTGCGCACCCACGGCAGGATCGCGATGTCTGCAATGGTGTATTCATCGCCCATCACCCAATCGCGGCCTTGCAGGCGCTGGTCCAGCACGCCCAACAGGCGCTTGGACTCGGCCACGTAGCGGTCGCGCGGACGCTTGTCTTCGTATTCCTTGCCGGCGAACGTATGGAAAAAACCCAACTGGCCGAACATGGGCCCGATACCGCCCATCTGGAACATGATCCATTGAAGCGTCTCGTAGCGCCCCGCAGTGTCAGCCGGGATGAACCGGCCCGTCTTGCTGGCCAGGTAGATCAGGATGGCGCCGGATTCAAACAACGCCAGCGGTTTACCGTCCGGGCCATTGGGGTCCAGGATGGCCGGAATCTTGTTGTTCGGGCTGATCGACAGGAATTCGGGCGTGAACTGGTCCTTCGTGTCGAAACTGACGCGGTGCGGCTCGTAGGGCAAGCCCAGTTCTTCCAGCAGGATCGAGACCTTCACGCCGTTGGGCGTGGGCAGCGAGTACAGCTGGATGCGGTCGGGATGGGCGGCGGGCCACTTCTTGGTGATGGCAAACGAATCAAGCGAGGTCATGCGGGGTTCTCCTGGCGGGCGGATACTCTGCGGCGGGATGTGCGCGGTAATCCTAGCGCAAATCCCGGGAATTCCGCGAGATTTCGGGGTTGCCGGCCGGCTCAGCGCCGGCCCTTGCCCCTAGCGCAGCCGCCGGCCGGACAGGCGCCACAGGGCGGCCCGAAGCGCCGCCACGCCCAGCGCGATCGGCAGCGCCAGCCGCCACTGCCCCAGGAAGAGTTCCCGCGTCGCTTCGCCAGGCGCCCAGGTATTGCCGAAAACCTGCGGCGAGGGCGGCGCCAGGTACACGGCGACCAGCGCAGCAGCCAATCCCGCCCCGGCCCGCCACGCGGCTGACTGCGGCGCCTTCACCCCCCTTTCGGCCGCGATCAAGGCCAGCAGGCCCGCCAGCCCCGCCAACACGGCGTCGGCATAGAAGTCGCGCGGTTCATAGACGTACGGCGCGTCCGGAATTACCCAGCCATAGGCGTCGGTGGTCAGCACGGAGGTCAGGCAGGCGCCAAAGATCGCCGCGGCAGCGGCCAGCAGCAGGAAGTCGCAAACACGGAGCAGGAACGTGGACATGGCAGGACGGTGTCGCCGCGCGGGAAAATGGACCGGCCGCAGCATGCCACAGGTCGCGGTCCGGCGCAGGCCGAGGACGCGGGCCGCTAGCGTGGCAGCCGCGCCTGGGCCTGACGCAGGTCCTCGGGGTTGATGGATGCGTCGCGCATGTACGGGTCGCCGGGATCCGGCGAAAGCGACGCTGCGATGTCGGCGGGAAACGCCGGAATCCGGCTGGTCCGCATCACCGCCCACCGCATGAGGGTGTGCAGGTAGTTGAAAGGGATCATCGTGACGTACATCAGGGCGGGGCTTTGCGCGTCGTTGGCGAAGACCCGCTCCTTGCTGAAGGCGAAGGTCTCGCGCCTGCCGTCCACCGGCATGCAGAATGTGACCTCCTGGATCACGGCCTGTGGCCCTTCCTCCATGTAGCGGCGCAGGAACTCCCAATGGGAATAGGCGTTCTCCTGCCGGCTGGTGGCAATGGCGAAGGCGAAGGTCTCGCGCACGGTCTGGCCGTCGTCGTCCAGCACCAGCCCGCGAATGTCCCAGTTGAACGCACCGAATGGTCCCCTGCCTTTTCCCAGCGTGAAATAGATTTTGTCCCACGGCGCCGACAATACGGTGCCGTCCAGGCGAAACACGTGCACCTGGCGATGCTTGCGATCCAGCATGATGGGGTAATGCGTCCAGCGGAACATTTCCTTGCCGGCCAGCCAGGCCCCAGCTGCCGCCAATGCGGCCAGCATCGCCATGCTGATGAAGACCGCCTCCCAGAGGCCGTTCTCGTTGGGCAGGCCATCTACGACCAGGATCCAGGCAAGCATCAGGATGCCACCCAGCCCAAAGCCCACCCCTATCGCGCCGAGCAACGCGACGAAGCCGCGCCATCCATACCAGCGGTCCACCGACACCAGGCTATTGGCGTTCATCGTCACGACGCAATGCTGGGCCAGCAGCGGAACATCCAGGCGCACTTTCTGGGCCAGGCGATGCTGCCGATCGAAGTCCCCTAGTGGCCGGTTGTTCTGGAACGTTGAAATGAAACCGGTGAAGTCCATTGCGCGCGGCCCGGTTCAGTACCGGAAATAGCGCATGCCGTAATCCTTCCCATCGCCTGCGCGGCGCTTTTTCCTGGATATTTCACGCAAATTGATGCCGCCCGGATCGGCCCACCCGAAGCCTTTGAAGATGGTTTCAGCCACCTGCGCGAAGCCTTCCGTCTTGCGGCCCCCGCGCCATGCCAGGAAGCCGAACACCAGCAGCAGGCCCGGCAGCAGATACATGGCATAGATTCCATAGGCATCCAACTGGTTCTGGATGCTGAACGTGCCCTTGAACAACGCCAGCACGGCATCCAGGCACATCATGAAGATGAAAATCGCAGCGACGACAATGCCCCAGAACCGGAACGTAGACCGGTAGTGCGACCGGCGTCCCTCGAAACAATGGGGATACACCGCCACCAGGGCATCGGCATCGCGCCGGACGCCATACGCCGTCCAGGCTGCTTGGCCGTCGGGTTCCGCCACCACATCGACCGCATCGCCGTCCTGAAATGGAAACCGCCAGAACCAGCCACGCACGGATTCGCCGTTGACCTGGAACTCTACGAAATCCGCTGTTTCCGAAGTGTCCATCGTGGCGATGGCGATCCCCGCGCCCCCCATGTCTGCCAGGCCCGCCGACACGGCGGACGCGCCAACATCCTTGCCCATCTGGCTAAGGACGAAATCCCGATTGCGGCGGGACTTGCTCAGGCCGCTGATGGTTCCCGTGATCTTGCGGAGGGGATCGTTCGATTCCTTGGTCATCGTATTCCTTACACCACGTCAGCCAGGGCGGCGACGAAACCTTCTTCCTGCTTCTTGGGGTCGTCCACGGGCGTGCCGAAAGTCCGGCGGCCGAAAGCGCTGGTTTCGCACCACTCTTCCAGGGTGTCGGGCGTGAAGTACCACGCCAGCAACTGTATACCGACCAGCACCACCGCGATTTCCCAGCCCACCAGCAGACCGAGCACGCGGGCGACGGATGCGACGGCAACCCGCGCGGCGATGCCGTCCACCGCGATCACGACGACGTTCAGCCCCAAGCGCCGGCCCACGATCTTCAATAGGGGTGCGGAAGTGGCGATCGCCGTGATCACCGCGGCGCCCGCGGCGGTAAATCCAAGCGCTGATTTTATGCCGACCAGCACCATCAGCTTGTATTGCTTCTTTTCCCTGCGTTCGGTCGCTTCGTTGAAATCGATCGACGCCGTGATGAACGAGGCCCCGGCCCCGAGCATGCCGCCCATCAGCTTCCATTTTTGAAATCCAAAGGCTTTCTTTCCGGCCAATTGATACGGCACGATCGCAATGTCGATCACGGCGGCACTCAATGTGGCGGCCGACGCGATCAGCTTCGCATACGTCGTGGTCGTCTTGTCGGTCGCCGCGATGAGCTTCGTGAAATTCACGAGTTCAATCAAGCCGACCACGACCGTGATCCGCATGGTGGTCGCACCATTGCGCCCGTTCGCGGGCCGAATCTTGCTCCACATGTCGCGCATGACCTGGTGGCCAGGCTCTTTCGCAATGGCCTCGTTGGCCTCAAGGAACGTGCGTGCCGTGCGCAACCGTTGCAGCGCGACCTGGCGCGCCACGCCGTCGTAGCGTGCCTGTTGGCGCACCAGCGCCAGGGCGTCGGCGTCGCTGATGCCCGTGGACATCAGGAATATATTCTGGATGATCTTTTCGCCAACGTAATCGCCCAGGCCGTTCAGGCGCAGCCAACGGAATACCGTGTCCCCGGCCGTCATCATCAGCTTGTCGACACCCGCGTTCTTCATCGCGCGCGGCAAAGGCCCCAACTTCTGCGCGTTGCTTTCGCCAACCAGCGACACCGCTCGCTTGTAGTACCCGGCAAACGTCTTCAGGTTGCTGGTC
Source organism: Achromobacter marplatensis (assembly GCF_049060505.1). Classification (GTDB taxonomy): domain Bacteria; phylum Pseudomonadota; class Gammaproteobacteria; order Burkholderiales; family Burkholderiaceae_B; genus Achromobacter; species Achromobacter marplatensis_A. The sequence goes on along the minus strand of NZ_JBMGRB010000005.1, from coordinate 331,340 downwards.
GCTCGTTCGACAATCGCCAAACCCACGGACAGCAGCGTCTGCTTGCCCTTGACGGCTTCATCCACGGCGGCCGTGACCTGCGGTTTAAGCGCTTTCTGGTTCGCGGCCACCGCCCGCCAGAAGAGCGACCTTCGATCGCTGGCGTCCCGCCGCACTTCCACCAGCGTCTTCAGGTAGCGCGCCCCCGCTTCGCTGGCGCCGATGCCTTCGGTCATGTCGGCGACGACTTCAATGAACTCGTGGCCATCGTCTTCGACGTCTTCGCTGTAGTCCTCCAGCGTATCGAACAGAAGGTCCCACTCCAGCCACTTGATCAGTTCCACCGTCCTGGCGTTTGCCAGCGTCGTCGCCGCCTCCTGGAACCGGTCGTAGTTTCCCTTGAAACGCCGCAGCTTGTCCCAATCGATATTGTCGTTGTAGCGATCCCAGGCTTGCCGGACGCGGTCCTGGCGATAGTTCTCCAGATTCTGGTCGCGCGTGCGGTCCGCCAGCGCGATCTCGGCGTCGTAGGCGTTGAAGTCCGCCTCTGCCTGCGCCCTGCGCGCCGCCGGCACGTACTGGTCCAGCAACAAGCCCCGGCGGCGCTGGTACTCGGCATTGGATATCACACCGTTCGAGCGCTCGTTTTCCAAGCCCGCAAGCGCCTGCTTGCCTGGCATATCCTGCACATTCTGGTTGATGATCTGATTGCGGCGCATCACCTCGTAGTGCCGGCTTCCGCTGCGCTGGCCAAGCTGCACGGCCTCGGCCGTGCGCCTTGCCGCGTCATCGGCCTTGCCTTCCAGCGCCGCCTTCGCGCCCTCGATATTGCTGATTGCCGTGATCTCCAACGCGCGTTCTTCGCCGTACCGGGCTATCGCGCCCAGCGCGTCGTTGCAGTACCCATTGAGTTCATCGGCGATGCCGATGGCGTCCCAGAGCGCCAAGGCCATCGGCCAGTAGCTGACGCCCATGGTGGGGTCGCCGCACTTGTCCAGCATCTGCGCCAGCAGCTGCTGAAGCACCAGGTCTTTTCGGTCGCCAACCGGCCGATTTCGGGGATACCAAGGCGTCTTCGTGAATTGCTCGGTCAACAACGCCTCATCGTAAGACCCGTCCGCGCGGCTCAGGACGCGCACGCGATCAAAGCCCGTGCATGGCAGTGCGGGGGGCTCTCCGGTCAAGCTGCTGAATTGATGGTCCCCGTACTCCAGGATTTTCTTGAAATTCGATTCGACGGCAAGGATGGACTGATGGTTCTTGGCCTCGCAGGTGCCCTGGGCCCAAACGGAAGGCTCGATCGCTTGCATCCGCGATGCGCGATGCGCGGGCGTGGCGTAGCGTGCGCGCGTTTGAGGGCTCCATTTGTGTTCACTGTAGGCCAGCCATACCGTGCCGCACTGCTCCGGCTTTTCGATGACGATGTAGTGCATGCGAAGCGGGTTGTGTCCCTGGCTTGCACATTTCATCGAGGGTTCGAGCCGGGCGCTGTCCGCATCGTCGCAGCGCCACAGTGTGCCGTCGGCGGTTACCGAATAGACTTCCCAGTAATTCGCGCCCTGCGGGCCTTTCTCGTAGAAAAGGTACAGGAACCCCTGCCGCAGCGTGCGCGTCACGTATTTGTAGCGCGACGCGTCCAACTCCACGCCGGTCACGCGTTCACCACTGAAGTCGCTCAGGCCGGCCTGTGGAAAACTCGCCGGCACCACCGCATACCGCGTGGGAAGAATCGGCAAGCCGCCCGCCTGGCATACGCTACAAGCATTACTCATTCGTGTGTCCTAACCTGGAATGTGCGCGCGGCCTGGCTGCCGGCAGGCATGCGCGATCGCCGCCCAGTCCGCATCCGTCAACGCCATGACAAGCCGCGAAAAGCCGATATCGTCGGGCCGGGCAGCCAGCATTTCCGCCACCGTCGGATGCTGATCGAATTCGGGATGCACCGTCAGCGCGCGCAAGGCGATGGCCTCCCAATCGCGCAGGTCACGCAGCCCGGCTTCGGCCCCTCGGCGCACGCAAGCGACGACCTGCTCCAACGTTTCCGGCAATATCTCGCCGGCCCTGGGCGCCACCGCGCGCCACGCGCGGTTGACTGCGGCGAAAGTCCGGACCGTCCGCCACTGATCGCCGTCCAAACGCATGGCCGAGCCGGTACGCGGCTCGTCGATGTCGTACCGGGCCAACCGTTTCCAACGGTCGACGTTCACCCAAAGACCTGCCGGACCCAACAGGTCGGCTTTCTGCTGCCGGGAAACCTGGCGCCAGACCAGATCCAGCACCGCCGGGTCGTGCAGCCGCAACAGGGTTCTTCCTCCGTCCGCCCGGACCGCCAACAAGGTGCGCCCCAGGTGGCTGGCCAACGCCGTTGCGGCGCCCGCCCCGAATATCCATCCGCCTATCCGCCGGCCATCGCCCTGGCCCAAAGCGGCGGGCTCCCAATCTTTGATCGCCATGCCTGCGGCGGCGCGGCTGATGTCCGCATCGCGCGGGCGCGTCAAATCCAATCCGATCAGGCGCGGCCATACGCGCGGGTCGATGTCCGGGTGCGCCAGCCGCACCGGCGTCTCGCGCGCGGCCAGTTCGCCCGCCAGCCCTTCCCATTCCGGGTCGTCGGCCGGGTCCCGCAGCAACGGGTCGATCAGCAGCAGGCAGCGGGAATCCCCACGGGAGGCTGCAAGCCGCTGCACGGTCTCCGCCAATTCGATGCCCGACGTATAGGAATTCATATTTCCGCATCCGTCCTAGAGGTCGACCACCGCCGCGCCGGACGCCGCCGCGCTTTGCATCTTCAATTGGCAGCCTTGGAAATCCCCTGCGGGCAGCATGTCGGGGATCGGCGCGGATTGCGGCCCGACCCAGTTATGCACGCCCGCCTTCAGTTCCACCTTGCCCGGGGCATGCAACTGGATGCCGCCCCCCTCGATGCGCAGATAGGCGCCGCCCGCCGTGGCCAGCACGCGCTTGGCCGCCTGGACCGTCACGCTGGCGTCCGCCGACGCGACGGTTACGGCCTTTTCGGCCGTCAACGTCATCTTGGCGTCCTGGCTATGCACCCGCAGCTTGCCGCCCGCCGCGTGCAGCCGCAGGCCGCTTTCCTTGACGGGCCGGCCGCCGGACGCCGCAAGCCCCATGGTGTACAGGACGGCCCCCGCGGCCACGCCCATCGCCAGATTGGCGCTGCTGGCCCAGTTCACGTCCGGCGCCACCTGGGCGAAGGTCTTGCCCGCCACCAGGAAGGCGTCGGCGGGCGTGTACTGGCCGATGCCGCTGGGCGCGCTGACCTGGATGTGCGGTTCGCCATAGGCCGCCACCGCCACGCCGGCCGTGTTCGGGTCGTCCTGCGTGGTCTCCACCACGTCCAGGATGTGGGCCAGCGCCTCTTGCGCGGGCAGTGTCTGGGGGTCGTCCTTCAAGATCGCCTTTTGCCTGACCGCGGTCTCGGCAAGCTCTTTGGCGGCCGTCATCGCGATCTTGACCTGTTTGGCCGCTTCGGCGCTGTCCAACAGCGCGCCATCGGCGTTTTCGCGCAGGTCGGCGCTGATCAGCAGACCCGAGCCGCCGCGCACCGCCACCGCTTCCTTGGTGGACAGTTCGGCGCCGAAGCCCAGATCATCGAGCCGCTCGTTGTCGCGTTGCTGTTTGATATGGCCCAGGTTCAAACGGCTGTCCGCTTGCGTGGTGGACGCGGTCAAGCGCGACTGGCCCGGCGTATCGTCCTGGACCAGCTGGTTGTATCCCCCCGTGCCCGTCCCGCTGTCGGACAATGCCTGGGTCTTGAACCCGGACATCACCACGTTGTGCGCATGGCCGTCCTGGCCCCCGGCAAACCAGGCGGGCGCGTTGCCCGTTGCGTTGGCGCCGCCCGCTTGCACCTGATTGTGCGGCGCGTCTTCGGCGCCCTCGCCGTTGTACAGCGCTCCCACCACGACGGGCCGGTCGATATCGCCGTGCAGGAATTCCACCAGCACTTCTTGCCCCACCCTGGGCACGAAATGGCCGCCCCAGTCGCCGCCGGCCACCGGCTCCGCCACGCGGACCCAGGTGCCCAGTTCGTCCTTGGCGGGCGCGTTTTCGTCACCTGATGGATGCGCCAGGCGGCTGCTGGAGGCTTTGCCCCGTTGCCAGTGGAATTGCACTTTGATCCGATGGTCGCGATCCGTCAGCACCGGGGCGTCAGCGCCCACCACCAGCGCCGTCTGCGCACCGAACACCGTAGGGCGCGGATGCACCCGCGCGCCATGACCGTCCGCCGTCACGGGACGGAACTCGGTGTCGATACCGATGCAGGTGAAGCGGTTGCGGTAGAACTCCTCGTCCGCCTTCGCGGCGCCCGATTCGCTGACGGCGCGGCCCAGGTCGGCATCAAAATTGTTGCGCGCGCGGTGCGTCATGGCGATCACCACATACGCGGGCTGCGCGTCTTGCTGGTAATGGCCGGTAAGTTCGAACCGTTGCCCGGGCGCCAGCGTGCGCACGGTGCCGGCGCCCTCCACGCAGTCCTGGCGCGCTCGCAGCGCGGCCAAGGCATTGTGCGCCAGCCGTTCGCCCTGGGCGCTGTCCTCGTAGGCGTATTGCCCCGGGTAGTCGTGGTGCACCAGTTCCCTGTCGTTGGCCAGCTTGCCGGCGGCGGCCTGCGCGGACACGGGACGCGCCTGCGCGCCGCGATAGTCCCAACTGGCCAGCCGCACGCCGTTGGTCTGCCAGCGCTGGCGCCGGCTCCATTGCTGGATGCTGTCTTCGGTTTCGGTGACATCCGCGCGGGCAAAACGCACACTGGCTTGCGGCCCGGGCTTGAAGGCGCCGTTGTGGTCGGCGATGACCAGGGTGTGGCCATCGGCGTCGTGCTCTACCCAGTAGAAGAGCCCCTCTTCGGCCAGCAACCGGTCCACGAACGCATAGTCGGTCTCGCGGTACTGGATCGTCAGGCTGCGCTTGGCGTAGCTGGCGCGGTCCCGCAGGTCCCAGCGCCATTGGGGCGCCAGCACGCCGCTGCCCTTGTAGTCGGCGAAGATGCTCTCGACGATCTCGAACACCGTCCGGTCCTGGTACGCAAAGCTATCGTGCCGCTGGCGCAGGAAAGCCAGCCACGGCTCCACGGTCAGGCCGTACCGCGCCATGCCGCCATTGGCGCCTTGATACGCCGCGCCCGTCACGTGGCCGTGCCACAGGCGAGGCTGGCTGCGGTCAAGCGCGGTTTGCAGCCGCAGCGTCACCGGCTGCCCCAGCAGGGCCTTCAGCGGAATATGCGCGTCTTCGGACAACGCCGTCAGCTCCAGGCGGAATCCGCCGTCGGACAGGCTTTCGACGCCTTCCAGCGTTTCGGCCACCAGTTTGTTGGGCCCCAGCGGCGTGCCCAGGTCGAGCAGCCGGTTGGCCTGATCGGCGGCGGCGGCAGGCAGGCGGGAGAGGGACGCGGAATCGGGAGGCATGGCTTGGGTTCCGGGGTCAGGCCAGGCGATAGCGGAAATCGCCGTTCTTGCCCGCCGTCACGCGGATACGCGCGATTGCCTCGCCCTGCGCCATGCGGCCCAGGACTTGCTCGGCAATCTGCGGCAGCAGCGTGCCGTTAAGAATGTGATCGACGTTGCGCGCGCCGGTATCGACTTCGGTGCAGCGCGCCAGCACTGCCTCGACCAGCGCATCGTCCCACTCGAACGCCGCGCGGTGGTTGGCCTGCACGCGCGCGGCGATGCGGCCGAGCTTCAGTCCGATGATGCGCACCAGCGCGTCGTCGTCGATCGGATAGTAGGCAACGGTTTTCATGCGGCCCAGAAAGGCGGGCTTGAAGGCCTTGTACAACTGCGGGGCAAGCAGGGCCTGCAGCGCCTCGGCATCAGGCCGTTCGGCCGCGCTTTTGTTCAGGCAGGCCTGCATGATGGCCGATGAGCCCACGTTGGACGTCAGGATGATGAGCGTATTGCGGAAGTCGATCTCGCGGCCTTCGGCGTCGTCCATCACCCCTTTGTCGAACACCTGGAAGAACAGCTCAAGCACATCTGGATGGGCCTTCTCGATCTCGTCCAGCAAGACCACGCTGTAGGGCTGGCGACGCACGGCTTCGGTCAGCACGCCGCCTTCGCCGTACCCGACGTAGCCCGGCGGCGAACCCTTCAGCCCCGACACGCTGTGCGCCTCCTGGTATTCGCTCATGTTGATGGTGACCAGCTTGCGCTCGCCGCCATACAGCACGTCGGCCACGGCCAGCGCGGTTTCGGTCTTGCCGACGCCCGACGGCCCGACGAAGAGGAACACACCCTTGGGTTTGTTGGGGTCCTCCAATCCGGCGCGCGCCGTTCGCACACGCTGCGCAATCGCATGCAGCGCGTGGTCCTGCCCGATCACGCGTTCCGCCAGCAGCGGCTGCAGTTCCAGCACCGTTCGGATTTCGTCATTCACCATGCGGCCCAGCGGAATGCCGGTCCAGGCCGACACGATTTCGGCGATGACCTGGGCGTCGACGAACGCGGGCACCAGCGGCGCGTCGCCTTGCAGCGCACGCAACTGTTGTTGCAGTTCCGCCAGCTGCGCCTGGCCCGGCGAAAGTTCCGCCTTGGCTGGCCGCCGCTTGCCTGCGGGCTCGGGCGTTGCCGGAACGCCCGCGGCTTCCAGCTCCTCGCGCAGCGCATGGATCTGACGGACCAGCTCGCTTTCTTGCGTCAATCTCGCTTCAGCGTCTGCCAGCGTCTGCCGCACGGCAGCCATTTCCTCGTCCAGCTCGCGCAGGCGGGTGGCGGGGCCGCCTGTCGCGGCCTCGCGATGCAGCGCCGCGCGCTCGGTGTCCAACCGTGCCAGGCGATGGCGCGCGTCGTCGATCAAGGCCGGCGTGGCGCTGCGGCCTAACGCCACCCTGGCGCATGCCGTGTCCAGCACGCTAACCGCCTTGTCGGGCAATTGCCGGCCGCTGATGTAGCGGTGCGACAGCCGGGCCGCGGCCACGATGGCCTCGTCCAGCACACGCACGCCGAAGTGGCTTTCCATCAGCGGCGCCATGCCGCGCAGCATGCTGGCGGCCAGCGCCTCACTGGGCTCTTCCACCTTGACGACCTGGAAGCGGCGAGCCAGCGCCGCGTCCTTCTCAAAGTACTTTTTGTATTCGCTCCAGGTGGTGGCCGCGATGGTGCGCAATTCGCCGCGCGCCAACGCCGGCTTGAGCAGGTTGGCGGCGTCGTTCTGGCCCGCCTGGCCGCCCGCGCCAATCATCGTGTGCGCTTCGTCAATGAACAGGATGACGGGCGTCGGGCTTTGCTTGACCTCGTCGATCACGTGCTTCAGGCGGTTTTCGAATTCGCCCTTGACGCTGGCGCCGGCCTGCAACAGGCCCAGGTCCAGCGTGCGCAGCGCCACGCCTGCCAGCGAAGGGGGAACGTCACCCGCCACGATGCGCAGCGCCAGGCCTTCGACCACCGCCGTCTTGCCCACGCCGGCCTCGCCAGTCAGGATGGGGTTGTTCTGGCGACGCCGCGTCAGAATGTCGATCATCTGGCGGATTTCGGCGTCGCGCCCGATCACGGGGTCTATCCTGCCCTCGCGCGCGCGCTCCGTCAGATTGGTGGTGTATTGATCCAGCGCCGGCGTCTTGGACAAGGCGGCAGCTGGCGCGGCGGCATCCTGGCCGGCGGCGCCATCGACGCCGTCGCCCAGCGAAACGGCCTGACCGGCCTCTTCCGAACCCGCCGTCAACGCCGCGAAGTCATGCTTCAGCGCATCCAGCCGAAACGACTCGAACAAGCGCGACCCGCGCCGCGCCAGCGCCGCCAGGTCGGGCTCCGCCAACAGCGCCAGCAGCAGATGACCGGAGCGGATGCGCGTGGTCTGCGTATCCAGCGACGCAATCAGCCAGGCGTGTTCGAACAGCTTCGGCAAGTGCGGCGAAAAAACCGGTGTGCGCGTATTGCCGTTCTTAAAGCCGCGGATCTCGGCATTGAGGTCGGCTTCCAGCACCGACGCTTCGATGCCGCTGCGCCGCGCCACCATGCTGAAGTCGCTGGCGGGCCGCTCCAGCAAGGCCAGGAACAGATGCTCAAGATCCACTTCATAGTGCCCTTGCGCCATGCACAGGCTTGCGGCGCGTTCGGCGGCCTGGCGGCAGGTCTGGTTCAGCTTCGCGATCAGGGTTTTCAGCGGAATGGCCATGTTCTCGTTCGTTGTGTGCTCAATGGATGGTGTGCAGTTCGTAGCTGGCATCGTCGCGGTCGGCGTCGACAGGGGCGGTGCAAAGGAAAGAATTCCAGCCCAGGCGGGCCCCCTCGCCCTCACCGCCCAGCACGCTGCCGGCCACATCCGCCTGGGCCATGATCAGCCGCACCTCGTATTCGAAGCTCATGCCGCCAAACATCGTCAGCAACTTTTCCAGCGCCTGCGCGCGCGCGCCGCCGGGCAGGAAATCCGCGAAGGCGGCCCGCGACAAAGGGCCGATCCACAGGCGGATGCGCAGGTCGCGCTGCCAGATGCGGTCGCCAGCCATCGCGGATACGCCCAGCACCGCGCCCGGCATGCCCAACTGCGTGCGGTGTTCGGGCGGCACGTGATACCAGCGCCCGACGAACTGTTCCACCCGCATGTCCACCTGGAAGTAGTCGCACAGCACCCGCTGCAGGAATGCCGCCGACACTGGCCGCTGCCGCGCGGCGGCGGCGTAGTGCGCCAGCGATTCGTCGAACACCTGCCCGTCGCCCTGGTGCAGGCGATCGCGCAGCGCGGGATGGCCGATACCGCCCAGCGCCAGCAGCAGCGGCAGATAGTGGTGGTCCTGCTCGGTTTCGTGGCGTATCGGCATGCGGTACTTCTTCCATGCCGCGTAGAAGAGCGCCGACGCCCGGTTCGAGAAGATGTCGAAGAAGGCACGCGCGCCGCGATCGCGCTTGGCGCTCTCGCGGTGGCTCAGTATCTCGGAGTAATGCAGCGGCAACGCGCCTTGCCCGCCCAGCAGGCCGAAGAAAGCGGGCTCGATTTCCACCCGCCCCAACTTGCCCTCGGCCAGCGCGGCCAGGCGCGACGCGGTGTCCTCCAATGGCACTCCGTCCTTGTCGTAAGCCATCAGCGCCGCGATCTCGCTTGCCGGAAAGCCCAGTGACGACGAGTTCAGGAATCGCAGGTGGGCAGGCACCGCATTTTTCGCGCGCGTGCCCTCCTGACGGGCGAACCACAGCTCCAGGACCCGGACGGCCTGGAAGAATTTGAAGCGCTGCGGCTCGGCCAGCAGCGCTTCGATTACGCTAGGATCGCGTCGCCGTTGCACGGGGGGCACCGTAGAATTTCTTCCGCGCCACGGCGCGACAACACGACCAGCTGCACGAAGCTGTTGGCGTGCACGTACAGGCCGAAGAAGCGATTGATCACCGCCACGAAGGCATGCAGGCTGGTTCCGACGAAGTTGTCTTCATTGATCGTCAGCCGGATCTCGATGCCGCGCACGAAAGTGGCGAACGGCTCGCCCGGCATCCAGTGCGTTGCAGGCTTGTAGTCCAACCCCACCAGGCCTTCGATCTGCCGCGCGGCCACCGCCGCATGCGACAAGTCATACAGCCGCAGTGTCTCTTTCAGGGCGGGCAAGCCGCTTTGCACCAGCGACAGGTGGTTCAGCGCCAGATGCGAGATCAAGCGCCAATGCGCGGCGCGGCCCTGCTGAAATCGATGCGTATGCGTTGGCCGGCGGAGCATGCGGATTTCGCGAGCGACGGACCCCCCTTCCAGGAACAGGTCGCCGCCCGACTGGCCCACCGCCAGATGCGCGGGCAGGTCGCGATTGGTGCAGGTCAGGTCCAGGCTAAGGGTCTCGGTCTGCGGTACCGAGGGATCAAAATCGATATCGACGATGGACATCTCCATCTCGTAGCCGGGGCTGCGTTCCGCCACCATCGCATCGCGCCGCGCCGTCCAGTAGTGGCTTGCGCGCTCTGGCGTTTCACCATGGTGCAGCGAGTAGAACGGACGAAACTCCACCACCGAATCGCCCTGCGCGTTCTGCCGAACCTGCCGAACACGATCGATCGAATACACCTCATAGCCATAGGCGCGCCGGGCGTCCGCCACCACGGGATAGGACGCCGCCGCATGGGTCACGCGGATGGGGTCGGCGCGCTGCGCGAACAGGTTGACGACCGGCGTGCATCCCAGCCGGAAATGGTCGGGCGACGCCGATTCCAGCAAGCGCGCCGTGTTGGAATCGGCGCGCAGGCCCTTGACGGGCAGATGCAGCGTGAATTCGCGCGCCGTGCCTGCCGCGCGCCGCAACGCGGCCAGGTCGATATCGACGAAATTGAACTTCTCGGCGAAGACGAAATACTCGGCCAGTAACCGGTAGGCCGGGTGCGAACTGGCCGGAAAATCGATCAGCGCGTCGTTTTCCGCCAGCCCCACTTGCGCCAGCGGCACATCATCCAGGCGGTGCCAGCGGCCGGGTAGCGTTTCGATATAGGCGGCGGCCGTGCGCAGGAACAGGCAATCACGCAACGCGGCCACAAACGACGGTTCGCCATGCAGGTAGACGCGCAGCGTGTCCACGGCCAGATTCGAAAAATTCTGCGTCTCGGCCAGGCACGCCAGCGTCAGCGACAGCCGGCCCGTCACGCCGGCCGGCAACGACGTCGACGAAGGCGCGTTGGCCGTGGACGCGAAACTGGCGCGGCGGATGGCCACCGGCGCCAGCGTGACGTCGTAGGCGGTGCGAAAGCGGCAGGCCACCCCTCGCACGGGATGGGATTTCAGTTCCGTGCCGCGCGGCATCCGCACCGGCGCCGTCAGTTGGGCCGCCACGCCGCCCATATCGAACTGCGCCACCGAACACGACGGGAACGGGCGCAGGTAATGCGGGTACATCACCTCGAACAGCGCTTCCGTGAACTCCGGATAGTCGTCGTCCAGCTTCTTGTTGATGCGCGCGCCGAGCAAGGCGAACGACTCGATCATCCGCTCTACATGCGGGTCTTCGCACGTTTCGCCCGACAAGCCTAGCCGCGCGGCAATCTTGGGATAGCGCTGCGCGAAATCGCGTGACGACCCGCGCAAGAAACCCAGTTCGCGTTCGTAATAGGGCAGCAGTTCTTCCATCTTTTCCTTCCTCTCCGGCGGCGTGCCGCCCGCGCCCGTGTACGTTGTTGTCTATCCGGCGACGGCCGCAGCCTTGGCCCATCCCTTGCTGACGGAATACTGCAAGGTCGACGGCTGCAACGTCGCGTCGAACGTCACCGGCTCGTGTGCCGGACCCACATCCAGCATCGCGGTGATCGCGAAATACAGGACCGACGTCGCGCGGCTGTCCACTTGCAGCACGACCCGCACGTGCGTCAGCCGCGGCTCATGCCGCGCGATGGCCTGCTCCAGAGACCGGCAAATGAACTCGCGGTCGTAGTGGCTGGCCAGGCTGAGCCCCGAGAAATCCGACAGCCCATAGGTCAGGATCGACCGCTGGCAATTGGGGTAGCGCTTCAGCGATTCTTCCGTGAAGACCATGCGCGTATTCAACAGCGCTTCGATGTCGCGCGCGACCGTTTCCTTGATTTCTTCCACCGACAAACGTCGCAAGGCATGCGGCGCCTGCCCGTCGCCGTCGAACAATTTGTCGAACAGGCTCGGCTCGAACCCTTTCATTACGGACCTCCGTTCGGCGCAAGCCGCGCGCCGGGCAAGGGGCGCGGCGCGCGCTGTCTACGCGGTCGGGTTCAGACCGAGTACGTCTTGTCGTTCTTGGTCAGGCTCCACGCGCCCTGGGCGTTGCCGCCCTGGTTGCCGCCCACCTTCTGCTGCGTGTATTTCCACTGCACGGCGGCATATTTCAGCGAAAACGATTCGTGCGGCAGACCTTCGCTGACGACTTCCGGCGCCACGCGCGAAATAATCACGTACTTGAGCTTGATTTCCAGGTACTTGACGCGGTTGCCTTCCCCGTCGGCACGCAGGAAATCGATCGTCACTTCGTCGAAAGTCGTACCGCCGGACGCGTGCTGATACAGCAGCGGGCTGACGACATCCAGATCTTTGGTGAAGACCATTTCGCCATGCTCGGTGCGCTCGGCGGTGTGGCCGCCCGAGGTCGAGGCCGTGGCCGAACGCGGCTGGATGATCTCGTGGCGCCAAGAGCCGACTTCGATCCAGTCCGGGTGGTCCTTGTCCTGGGACTCGCCTTTAAGCGCAGGATTGCCAAATTTGACGTAAATGTCCTTCATTCATAGCCTCTCAAGTTGAAAAACCGCTTATCGGACGGGCATCAGGACTTCTGGGCCTGGGCGGGAAGCTCCGCGACCAAACGCAACGAAATCGAAAGCTCGTCGAGCTGAAAGTGGGGCCGCAAAAATGCCACGGCCCGGAACACGCCGGGGCGACCCGGCACTTCGGCGACTTGCACCGAGGCTTCCCGCAACGGGAATTGCGCTTTCTGTTCCTGGCTGGCGTTGTCGTCCAGCAGGACATACTGCGAGACCCAGCGGTTCAGGAAACTTTCGACCGACTGCGCGGACGCGAAGCTGCCGATCTTGTCGCGCATCATGGCCTTCAGGTAGTGGGCCACGCGCGACACCGAAAAGATGTACTGCAACTGGGCCGACAGCACTGCATTGGCGTTGGCGCTATCGGTGTTGTATTTCTTTGCCTTCTGCACCGACTGCGCGCCGAAAAAGGCCGCATAGTCGGAGTTTTTGCAGTGCACCAGCGGGATCAGGCCCAAGTCGCTCAGTTCCTTTTCGCGCCGATCGGTAATCGCGATTTCGGTCGGGCACTTGAGGGCGATTTCGCCATCGTCCGTCTTGAAGGTATGGGTGGGCAGGTTCTCCACCAGACCGCCCCCTTCCACGCCACGGATGGCAGCGCACCAGCCGAAATCGGCGAATGCAGCGGTCAGGCGCGCGCCGAACGCCCAGGCAGCGTTGCACCACAGGTACTTGGCGTGGTCCGTGCCGTCTACGTCCTCGACGAAGTTAAAGCCTTCCACCGACGTCCCCTCCTTCGGGTCGTATGGCAGACGGCCCAGGAAGCGCGGCATGGTCAGGCCGACATAGCGGGAATCTTCCGAATCCCGGAAGCTGCGCCACTTGGTGTATTCAACGGTATCGAACACCTTGGCCAGGTCGCGCGGGCGCCCCAGGTCCGCAAAGCTATCCAGGCCCAGCAGTTCGGGCGACGCGGACGCGATGAACGGCGCGTGCGACGCGGCGGCCACGTGCGACATCTGTTCGATGAAATACATGTCTTCGGGCTGACGCGTGATCTCGAAGTTGCCCAGCAGCGCGCCGAATGGCGAGCCGCCGAACGTGCCGAACTCTTCTTCGTAGACCTTCTTGAACATCAAGCTCTGGTCGAAGTCGATAGCGGTCTGGAAGTCGCGCACCAGATCGCGCTTGGTCACGTTCAACACCTTGATCTTCAGCATCGGGCCGGTGTTGCTCTCCTGGCACAGGTAGTGCAGGCCGCGCCATGTGCTTTCCAGCTTCTGGAATTCGGCGCCGTGCATAACTTCACTGAGCTGCGCGGAAATCAGGCGGTCCAGTTCAGCGACGCGAGCGTCCAGCATGGCCGACAGATTGTCCGACACCACGACGGTGCCTTTCATGACTTCACGGGCGAGTTCGCCGATCAGATCTTTGGCGCGGTCGTGTTCGGCGGTGGATTTCGCCACCCGGCTCTGTTCCACAATCTGGTCGAGCAGGCCCGAATCGGCCTCGGCGGCTTGAGCGGCCGAGTTCTGCGCGGCGGCGGAATTACTCATGGCTGCCTCCCTTGCCGTTCTTGCCGGCTTCACTGGTCAGTTGCTGCAATTTTTCAGTGCTGCTGAGCACCTCGCCCAACAGATCTTCCAGCCGGTCGTTGCCGGCAAGCTTGTTGCGCAGGTCGGCCAGCTTGGTGCGGATGTCCAACAGCTCTTTAAGCGGTTCAATCTGCTGCACCACGGCTTCTGGCCGGAAGTCTTCCACTGAACGGAATTTCAGGTCCACGCCGAAGGTGCCGCCCTCGTCCGTCAGGCGGTTCTTGACGCGGTAGGCCGCGCGCGGCTCCAACCCGCTCATCACGTCATCGAAGTTGTCCACGTCGATGTTGACGAACTTGCGGTCTTTCAGGCGCGGCAACTCTGCTTCGGATTGCGCGCTGAAGTCGCCCACCACCCCCACGACGAACGGAAGCTCTTTCTGTTCAATCGCATCGCCCTTCTCAACGTCATAAGTCAGTTGGACGCGCGGCGGGCGCACTTTCTGGAGTCGTTTCTGAACGCTTTCTTTCTTAGCCATGAGGGCTCCCAGCGAGGTGCGTGTTGGTAAGGCTGACAAGGCCGGTGGCGCCGGCGCCCGCAAGCCGGTCAGGGTTTGAGAAGATTGCCGAACGGATCCGGCGCGCGTCCGCCGGTAGCGGCGGGCGTGGCCGGCGTTGTCGCGGACGGCGCGGCGGGTGCCTGGTTCGGAGGAGATGCAACGGGTGACGCGGTTCTGGCGGGCGTAGCCACGGCGGGCGCAGCGGTGGACGGCGTGCCGGCGTCCGCCGCGGGCGGTTCAGCACGCTTGCCGGGTTGGCGCGACCGCGCGGGCGGCTTGCGTCCTTCGGGGAACAGGACATCCTGGCCCAGGGTTTCGCGCATCGCGGCGGCCAGCGCCACCGCGTCGGTGCGGGCATTGCCCGCCAGCAGCGCATCCGCGCGCAGATCCGCCAGCGACTGCATGGCCACGCGCAGCCCACCCACGGCGCGCACCGTCTTGGCGGTGAAATCTTCCGGGTCACGGTTCAGGGCTTCGTCTGCCGCCACGATCGCTTCGCCGTATTTCTGCTCATCGAAACGGATCTTCGCGATGTACGACCAGGGCTCGCCTCGCGAGGGATTGCGCTGCGCGATCTCCTCGAATTCCGCCACGGCCTGCTCGCCCCCCTTCGAGGCAAGACTCTGCGTGGCCTGCGTAATCGATTGCTTGAATTCGGCGTCGGTCTGCGGTTTGACGGAGGCGGCACAGCCTGTCATCAAAGCCACCATTCCGCCGATCAGAAAGAGACGGGAAAGTTGCATTTTCTGGGCACGTGGGGTTGTAACCAAGGCCGCGTATTTCAACAACTTTTTGTTAGTACACCACTACAGTGATTAACGCGATGTAACTCTGCGCGAAACGTCGCCTAACGTGCCGCGATCTTCATACTGCCGCAATGTTCCGGTATAAAGAGCCATGTCAAAACATCTCAATTTATCGCGATGCTTGGCGGCCTTTTCGTTGATTGCGGCCAGCTTGGCAATCAGCGGTTGTGCGGCCGTTTCGGCGATCGGCGCCGTGGCCGGAATGACCGGCAGCGCGCTCGACATTACGGGCCTGAAAAAGGACCCGAATGCGCCGATCGACGTGAAATTGGCGATCCATGCCGGAGAAAATTTGAACGCGAGCAGTGGCCAACCCATGGCCATCGTTACGAAAACATACTATTTGAAGAATGCCGAGGCATTCCTGCGCGCGCCGCTCACACAATTGGTTGATACTGCGCAGGAAAAGGCGGCACTGGGCGATAGCCTCATCGCTTCACGCGAGGTCATCCTGACACCCGGACAGCGTTACGAGAGCGTGGAAAAAGTGCCTAAGGCCGCCACGTATATCGCAGTGGCGGCCTTGTTCTACGCACCTGCGCCGCAGCGCTGGAAATATGTGTTTGAAGTGAAGTCCGCCGAGGACTCCGGCATTGTCTTGGGCGCCCATGCCTGCGCGATGACCGTCGCGACCGGCAAGATCGTTTTGCCCCCCGGCGTGCCTGAATTCGATCCGTCCCGCCTCGCTTCGGTGCAGTGTCCGAACTGAAGGCAGTTGCAACCCACGTCACTACGAAACGCCCGCTACCTATATATATCTATAAGAGCCAGCCAACGTGAGTTATTCAGCGAAAGTCCTATGGGGTGAGGGCCTGTTTCTACGGCCCCAACATTTTCAGCGGCAAGACGCCTATCACGAGGCCCGCCTGGCCGAGATGAGCCGCGCGCTGCACCCGTACTCATGGGGCCTGCGCACCGTGCGGTTCGACGCCGCGGCCTTGGCCAACGGCATGCTGCGCGCCACCGAACTGTCGGCCATTTTCCCTGACGGCGAAATCTACAACGCGCCCCACAACGATGACCTGCCGCCGGCCGTGGCGCTGGATGGCCTGGACGGCGCGAGCGACGCGGTGTTCTATCTGGCGCTGCACCCCATGAAGGACATTGGCGGCAACTACCGGGATGGCGCGCAAGGCCCGGGCTTCGACGCCCGCTACGCGCATCAAGACAGCCCGGCGCCCGACCTCTACACCAACGCCAGCACGGCTAACCTGGCCTTTCTGCGCAAGAACGTGCGGCTGTTGTCCGAACACGAGCCCCGCGACGCGTTGCTGACCATCCCCGTGGCCCGCGTGCGCCGCACCGCCAGCGCGGGCTATGAACTGGACACCGGCTATATCGCGCCGAGCCTGACCGTGCAGGCCTGCGGCGCGCTGTTCGAACAGTTGCGCCGGCTGCTGGATGCGCTGCAAGCCAAGGTCAATGCGCTGTACGGTTTTCACCGCGAACCCAGCAAGAACATCATCGAGTTCCGCTCCGGCGATGTGGCGTCGTTCTGGCTGCTGCACACGGCCAATGAAGCCTATTCGGCGCTGTCCCACCTGTTCCATAACCCGCAACTTCACCCCGAGCGCCTGTTCCAGGAAATGCTGCGACTGGCCGGCGCGCTGATGACGTTCTCGAAGGTGCATACGCTGGCCGACCTGCCCGCGTACCGCCACGACCAGCCCGGCGCCGCCTTTGCGAAACTGGACGACATTCTGCGAGACCTGCTCGACACGGTCATTTCGACCCGCTATTTCTCGGTTGTCCTCGACGAGGTGCGGCCGTCGTTCCACGTCGGCCGGCTGGATTCCGGCAAGCTCGATGAAACCACCGCGCTGTACCTGTCGGTGTCGGCCGCCACGCCGGCCAGCGAACTGGCCGAGACCGTGCCGCTGCGCTTCAAGGTCGGCGCGCCCGACGATGTGGAAAAGCTGGTGCTTTCCGCCATGCCCGGCGTGCAGTTGGTCTACACGCCGCAAGTGCCGCCCGCCGTGCCCGTCAAGCCAGGCGCCTGCTATTTCACCTTGCAAACACGCGGATCGCTCTACGACCGCATGCTGCAGGCACGAAGCATCGCGATCTATGCCCCGTCCGGCATCCCCGAATTGAAGCTGGACCTGATCGCCGTCACCCGCTAACCGCTGTCCACCGAAAGAGCCCGCCATGACCGCCGACGCGCCCTCTCTGATGCCCGGAACCACGCTTCCTCCCCGTGCCGCCGACTTCTACGGCTCACGGCCCGCGAAGTCTCTGCTGGACCTGCTGTACGACGGATTCCTGATGCTGTTCCTGCTCAAGAGCGGACAGCAACCCGCCAGCGCGGCGTCTTTCTCGGCGCGCGTGCAGCAGTTCCTGGCGGACTTCGAGCGCACCGCGAAGAAGCTGGAAATCCCAGCCGAAGATGTGTACGCCACCAAGTACGCGTTCTGCGCCGCCGTCGACGAAACCGTGCTGAATTCCGGATTCTCGATCCGCGATGCGTGGATGCTGCAGCCCCTGCAATTGACGCTGTTCGGCGAGCAACTGGCAGGCGAGAATTTCTTCGCCCGTCTTGAAGACCTGCGCGCGCAAGGCGCGCCCCGGCTGCAATCCCTGGAAGTGTTCTACATGTGCCTGCTGCTGGGCTTCCAGGGCAAGTACATGATCGAAGGCCAGGAAAAGCTTGGCTACCTGACGGCGCGCCTGGGCGACGAAATCGCGTTGTTGCGCGGCAAGCGCGCGGGCTTCGCGCCGCACTGGGCGCTGCCCGACAAGATCGCGCACACCTTGAAGCGCGATGTTCCGCTGTGGAGCATCGGCGCCATCTTCGCGCTGCTGGGTTTGCTGGCGTATCTGGGCATGAGCCATTTCCTGAACGGCGACATGCAGACGGCGATGGCGCCGTATCACGACATCGTCAAACTCGGCCCGCGCGCCGCTCACCTGACCATCTCGCTTCCCTGACGGTCCACCCCGGACGGCCACGCACCATGATCGATCGCTCTTTCTCGCCTGAGGGCTACAGCAGCCTGGACGCCGCCGCCTTATCCCAGAACGCGCGCCTGCTTCAAGTGCGCACGCCGCTGGGCGACGCGCTGACGGCCGAGCGCATGCGCCTGCAAGAAGGTGTCTCGGAACTCTTCGCGTTGACCCTGGACTGCCTGGCCCCTTCGGCCGAGCTGGACGTGGAACCGCTGCTGGGCAAGGAAATCAGCGTGGACCTGCTGCTGGCCGACGGCAGCCGCCGCCGTTGGCATGCCGTCGTGGAAGGGGTAGACGCATTGGGCGCCGACGGCGGCCTGGCGCGTTACCGGCTGCACGCCGCGCCCTGGTTGGCGACCCTGCGCCTGCGCCGCGACAGCTTTCTTTATCAGGACAAATCGGCCACCGATATCCTGAGCGAGATCTTCGCGGACTATCCCTTGGCGTCGTTTTCCTTCGACATCACCGAGCCGCTGGCGCCCCGCCCGATCCGCACGCAATATCGAGAAACCGATCTGGCTTTCGTGCTGCGCCTGATGGCCGAGTCGGGGCTGAGTTTCCGCTTCGACCACCAACAAAGCGACGGCCAGGAGGGCGGCGGCACGGGCGGCGCGCAGCATCGCCTTGTCGTGTTCGACGCCGGCGCCGCGCGCCCGGAGACTCCTGCGTCGCCCCTGCGGTTCCATCGCGCCGACGCGACCGAATCCGAGGACAGCATTTTGCGGTTCGGCGCGGCGCGCATCGTCCAGCCGAACCGCGTCACGCGTGTCGCCTGGAACGAGCGGGCCCTGCTTGCGCACGGGGCCGAGGCCCGCTCGGACCTGGACGTGGGCGCAGTGCCGCCGTTGGAAGACTACGATTTCGACGGCCACGGCCGCTACACGGACGATGCCGGCGCCGAAGCCCTTGCGGCACGCAGCCTGCAAGCGCATGAATCGCGCACGGTGCGGTTCGACGGCGGCGGCACCGCGCGGCAGATGATGCCGGGCCACACGTTCGCCCTGACGCAGCACGACCGCTATGCGGAAGGGTCGGGCCAGGCGTTGGACGAAATGGGAGGCAACCGCTATACGCTGCTGGGCGTAACGCACGAAGCGGTCAACAACCTGGGCGCCCAGGCCGCGCAGGTACTGGACGCGCCGGACCTGGAACGCGGCGCGTATCGCAACACGTTCAGCGCCGTGCCGGCGGCGGCCGCGCTGTTGCCGGGCTGGCGCGCCAAGCCCACCGCGCCGGAAGGCGTGACGGCCGTGGTCGTGACGGCGCAGGACGCCCCCATCACCTCGGGCCGCGACCTGCGGGTCAAAGTCCAATTCCCCTGGCAGCGCGGCAAGCGCCCGCTGTCCGGCGGCCTGCCCCACCGCAGCCATGGGGACGATGCCGGCAATGCGCCTGGCGACGACAGCTCGGGCACGTGGCTGCGCGTCACCGGCGCGCAGGCGGGTCCCAATTGGGGCGCACATCACTTGCCGCGCCAAGGCACCGAAGTGCTGGTCGAATTTCTGGACGGCGACATCGATCAGCCGGTCGTGGTCGCGCAGTTGTATAACGACGCCGATTTACCCCCGTGGTCGGCCGGCGTGAACGCCGAGGCCAACCACCCCGGCACGCTGAGCGGCTGGCACAGCCAGGGCCTGGATGGCCAAGGCCACAGCCAATGGCTGTTCGACGACACGGCGGGCCAGGTCCGCACGCGGCTGTCCAGTTCGATCGCGGCTTCACAACTGGGCTTGGGCTATCTGGTCAAGCAGGCGCCAGACGACTCCCATCGCGGCGAATGGCGCGGCACCGGTTTCGAACTGCGCTCGGACGCGTGGACCGTGGTTCGATCAGGGCAAGGCATGCTGCTGTCGGCCAATGCGCAAACGAATGCCCGATCCACGCTGGCGGACGCCCCGCAAGCGCTGGCGCTCATGCGTGGCGCGCAGCATGCCGCCCAGCGCATCAACGCAGCCGCCACACAGCGCCAAGCGCGGCCACTGGCCGCGACCGACACGTTCGATGCGCTGATCGACGCCGTGGACCCCAAGGCGAAGGGGCGCTATCCGGCCAATGTCGGCGGCCAGCAAGCGGTCAAAGCCACCAACGGCGAACGCAGCGGCACGGACCCCGTCGAACGTATCGATGGCGCGCGCATGCTGATCGACGCGCCTGCATCGCTGAACTTTGCCACCCCCGCGTCGGCCATCGTGCACGCCAGCGAAAACCTGCACGTCACCGCGCAGGCCGACGGCCATGTCGCGGCACGCCAGACCTTCGCCAGCGCATCGGGACGCGCGACCAGCCTGTTCGTGCAGGACGGCGGCATCCGCGCCATCGCGGCCAATGCGCCGGTGTCGATACACGCGCATACCGACATGCTGGAACTGTTGGCCGGAAAAGACGTCACCATCACGTCGACCACGGACAGCATCGAGATCCTGGCGAACCAGCGCATCACCCTGCAGGCGGGTGGCGGCAGCATCATCATGGACGGCGCCGATATCGTGTTCAAGGGGCCGGGCATGTTCTCGGTGAAAGGCGCGTCGCACAATCTGATCGGTCCGGCCAGCGACGCCGCGGCCTTGCCGGCCCTGCCCTCCACGCAGGTGGGCGACGTGATGCTGGTGAAGGCTGAACTGGTGCACCGGCCCGAGCAAATGCTGCAAGCCCTGGCGGGATCGGGCCAGGCCGTCAACGCTGCCGGGGCATCCGACGCGCTGGCAGGCAGCGCCGCGGCCACCACAGCCTCTACAGCCGCTTCGAGCACTGCGGCGGAGGGTGGGATAGGGGCGACGCTGGCCAAGGGCGCCAGCGCCGTATCCAGCGGTCTGGCATCCCTGCAGGACAGCGCGTCGGGCATGCTCGACCGCGCCAAGTCGATGGCCAGCGATGCGCTCAAGCCCATCCAGGACATTGCCGCCCGGGCGAACAACGCAGTCGCCTCGGTGCAGCAGACCGGTACGGGCATGATGTCCGCCGCGGCCGGCAAGGCGGGCGACATGGCTGGCGCCGCCATCGGCAGCACCGGAGCCGGCCAGATGGCCAGCAGCGCCATCGCCAACGCGACGCCTTCCCTGATGGCCGGTGCGGCGCCGTCACTAATGGGCGGAGCTACCCCATCATTAATGGGCGATGCGACGCCGTCGCTGATGGCTGGCGCCGCGCCGTCGTTGACGGAAGGCGCGGCGGGCGCGTTGGCGTCGGCGATGCCGGCGTCGGTCACGCAGGCCGCCGGTGCCGCCGCCCGGGCCAGCGGCATGGCGGCGCAAGCCGGCGATATGGCCGCGCAGGCGGGCAACATGGCCTCGACGTTGTCAGCCGCCACCGGCCTGGCCGCGGCGGGCGGCTCGCAGGGCGGCGTCGGCGCGGCGATCCAGCCCCTGATGACGCAAGCGATGAACGCCATGGGCGACAAGGGCGCAACGTTGGGATCCGCCGTCAACACGCTGTTGGCCATGCCGGACGTCAACGCGGACAACATCCCGGCGGTGGCCGGCGCGATCCTGAGCACGCCCGGCCTTAGCGATTCCGCCATTCCTACCGTGGTGGGCGCGATCCTCCAGTCGCCCAGCGTGACCAGCATCACGCTCCCCAAGGTGGCCGAAACCATCATGAGTATCCCGGCCGTGGCGAATTCGCCCTATCCGGGCCTGGTCCGCCGCGCCATGGACGCGGCAGGCATCGGACTGCCGGGGACCGCGACGCGGCCCGCCGGCCAGGACGGCACGGGCGGCGCGAGCGGTCCGGCGGACGGTGGCGGCGCCCCGGGCGGCACGCTCGCCGTGTCGACCTACCGCAGCCAGAGCGGCGCGCAATTGCAGTACGTGAACCTGAAGACTTCGGAAGCGCGCTGGAACGACGGCCAGGCGCTGAACAGCCTGGACCGCCAGACCAACCGGCCAAAGATCCGCGTGTCGTTCAATCGCCGCGGAGAACACCGGTTCACGGTCAAAGTCATGGCCCGCCGGACCAACGCCGTCTATACGGCCCGCGAACGCGATCGGCAGCCCCTGTACCGCGACCCCGACCAGTCCACCTACCAGTACGTGACCGATCCCGACGGCACGAAGGTCGTCGACAACATCACGTTGCCCGCCGCGGGCTTGAACAGCTATCTGTTCGAGGTTCTGAACGACCAGAACCAGACGGTCATGACCGAGATGATCGAAACCGTGCGCCGCATGTACATCCAGGAGATCCGCATGCCCGGCCCGGAAAACATGGAGCGCCGCTACGGCTTTCAGCCGACCGCCGACGAATACGCGCGCCATGGCATCGACGTGCTGCAACTACCCTACGTACAGACGCGCGGCGACGCCAATTCGGATGTCTGGACGGACGAAGGCGACGCGCGGATGCGCCAGCTGGTGCAGTCCGTCTATCCGCGCTCGGAAGGCGCCCGGCACGAGCCCTACACCATCGCGGTCTGCCATATCGACCGGTTGGCGGCGCAATGGCCGGTCGCACCACTGATCATCCGCGCCAACGCCGGCCCCGGCGTGGGCGACGTTGAAATGGACCTGCTTGGCCCCGACGGCAACCCCGCCTACCTCTGGCTGAACATCGACCCGAACGACGATTGGTTCCTGGAATGCCTGTTCGAATATACGGATGCCGCGGGGACGGTCAAACGGGCCGTGGTGCCGAAGGATCGCGTCACGCCGATCGCAGGCGACGCCAGCGAACCCAGTGCGTGCCCGAGCGTCAGGGTACGCATGGCGGGCCTGTTACCCGTGCCCACGTCGGGCCGGATCATTCTGCGCGTCAAGCTCTTGGAGAGCGCCGCCGGCGGCGTGGCCTTCCTGGGCACCAACATCCTGGGCGTCGCCGTGCGCACACCCTGGCAGCTGGCGACGATGGCGTACCAGCAGGAAACGCTGGTCCACGAGATGGGCCACCTGCTGGGCATGACGCCCAGCGGGCCGGAATGGGCCAACGCCAACGAAGGCGGCGAACTGTATGACGCGTCGAAGCTGGACGGGGGACGCTACTTTTATTCAGACGCGGGCAACCACTGCCACTTCGGCCTGCCCGCCAACCAGGCCAATTCCAGCAACGTCGGCGCATGCGTGATGTTCGGCGGCGACTGCCAGAGCATCCGCTTCTGCCCGTCGTGCTCGGAAGCGGTACGCAAGGTGGACATGTCCAATGGCTGGACCACATCCTGACGCGCGGCGCCGCTTCCCGGCGCGCGCCTTTGTCCTGCTGTTCACCGCCGCCGCCTGGGCATTCACCCCGGCAGCGTCCGCCCAACCTCCATCCGTCACGCCGCAGAAGACCATGAATTCCGACTGGACCGAACCCGCTTCCTTCGCATCCGTGCCGATCAACAGCATGCGCGACCATGCCTGCATGCCCGCCAACGACGGCTACGACGAACAGCTCCACATCGCGGCGCCTGCCCGCGTCTGGCCGCGGGGGCCCGGCGTGCTGGTCATTCCCGTGTGTGTGCGCGGCATCGTGCCTGCCGTGCAGCACCCGACCTTGCCGCGCATCGTGGCGACCGATCTTGAAACACGCAAGGCCTACGATGAGGTGGCGTTCGAATACAAGCTGCCGACACGTCCCGGCGTCGAGGTCGACACCATCGCAAGTTCGCGCCCGCCACGGGGGAAACCCGTCGCACCAGGCATGAGTGTCGGCACGCAGTTCAGCACTGACCTGGCGGCCCGCGCCGGGCTACCGGCCAGCCCGGCCAAGTATGAGGTGTATGTCGAGTCCAACGGCTTGCGGTCGAACACCGTCACGATCGAAGTGCTGCCGCCGCGGTAGGCGCGGCCTGATCAGCCGTTCTTGTCACCCGGCGGCGACCCGGCCGCCCTGATGCGCGCTATCTGGGCTTGCGACATGGCAGCGGCGGCGGCGCCAAAGTCGCCCGGCTTCCGACCCGGCTTGGCCAGCATCGCCGCCACGTCGGGATCCGAATCAAAGTTCGATGCCACCGTGAAATACAGGAACATGTACTGCTGCAGGTAGCGGGCCCTTGCCCTGCGGCAGATCGGTCGGCGGAAAATGAACGTGAGCCTCCTTGTTGAAGATCACCTCATCCAGTTTTCCATCAAACATGTGCTTTTGAGCCAGAGCCCCATCGGCACCACGCCATTTCACCGTGAACTCCGTGCCATTCAAGGTATAGCAACACGTTCCCGATCCTTCTCCACCACCCACGCCCATCGCACTGGAAGTCGCCGTATGTCCGTCGCTATCGATAATCTGTATGGTGTCGATGTCCCAGGGCGTGTAGTTGAAGGCGACGAACGTCAAACCCCGGTAACCAGGCTCATCGGTACAACCCGACAGCATTCCAAGCCCCGCCAGCAAGACGATCAGCCCTTTATTCATCCTTCCCCCCTGAATAGCGCTTCCTTGTGATGACCCCGATGGCCTAGCGATTCGGCCTGGTGCTTTCGATGAACTGCCGCAGCTCCGCTTCGGTTGCCTCTCCGGGCTCGGGTAGCCCTTGCAAGAAATCCGGTGCCCCCGGGCTCGTCGGGCCGGGCTGCACACGTACTTCATCCCCAGGCAGGAAAATCGCCCAGGCATAGCCGCTGTGGAAGGGTTCGTATGGCAGGACGGGCGCATCCCGAGCGATCAGTTCATTTTCCCCGCGCTTGAACATCGAATCGGAGTTCCACTCGATCCGCATCGTCATGCCCGGCTTCCACTGGGAAGGGATCGAAACGCAGCACGTTCCCGAGGTAGAGGCAAGGGCTTGCGCATTTCCCGCCCAGCCTTGATTGATGTAGACGGGAGCCAGCGCTTCATTCAGGTAATTGATGATCCCCAACCGCACCCCGATCGTCTCCGGAATCGGCATAGGCTGCGCCTGCGCGATCGCTCCCGCAAGACCAGAAGCGCTCATGCACAGCCACAGCATCCGTTTGATGCCAAACCGGAGCAAGCGAAGTCCGAGCGGCCAGAACGTTGGCGATTGCGATGTCTGCATGATCGGCATCCTGTGGGAAATTGAGTCGCCTTTTTTCCCGGTCTATCCGGCGACCTTATCGCCTGGCGGCGTTCCCGTCGCCTTTAGTCGGGCGACCGTCTCCGGGGAAAGGGATTCGACAGCCGCCGCGAAATCTCCGGGTTTCCTGCCGGGACTTGCCAGTAAAGCGGCAATATCCGGATCCGAATCAAAGTTCGATGCCACCGTGAAATACAGGAACATGTACTGCTGCAGGTCCAGCCTGTCTTCAAGTCGGTATTTGATCCAGGCCGTCTTGGCGACTTTTGCCAGCACGCGCTGCACTTCATAGATATCACGATACGCGTTCAGGGCGTCGCGATGCTGCCTGTACAGCCATCGAGTCGTTTCAATAATCGGAATCCGCGTTTGCCCAAGCAACTTTCGGCTAAGCGCGATTTCGACGTGCTCGTCGGGATAGATATGCAGCTCCAGGTACAGCGGCGCGTCCCCCGGCGGCAAATCGGATGCGGGAAAATGCACGCGGGCTTCCTTGTGAAAAAACAGCTCGTCCATTTTTCCGTCATAGAGGTGCCGGATCGCTTCTTCGCCGTCCAGACCCGACCACTTCACGGCAAAATCGGTACCTCGCAACGTGAAGCAGCAGGTGACGGTGCCCTCTCCACCACCAGGACCGATCGACCCTGTGCCCGCAGAACGGCTTTCGCTGTCGGTGATCTGAACGGCATCCAGGTCCCAGGGCGTGTAGTTATACGCCACGAACGAAAATCCTTGGTAGCTTGGTTCGCCATTGCAGCCGGTCAGCAAGCCGCCCGCGATCAGTGCCGCCATCATGCGCCTGCGCATACTCACTGTCGCGCCTCGGGGCTCGGCCACGTCACCCACGGCCAAACCCGTCAAAGAAAAAGCCGATACGCACGACCGCAGCGCACTCCTGGCGGTCGTCCTTAGGATACGCGGCCTCGCACTCGGCGATCTTCTTCAGCACCGAGGCCGGCGTGCGGTCGATCGGCGACAATTCGCCAGCGTAGGGGTTAGCCATTCTTTTCTCCTGGCGGTGTCCCCACCGCCTTTAGCTGCGCAATTTTCTCTTGCGGCATTCCTTGCACGGCAACCGCGAACTCCCCGGGCTTGCGGCCAGGCTTTTCCAGCATCGCGGCAATCTCGGTGTTCGTATCGAAATTCGATGCCACCGTGAAATACAGGAACATGTACTGCCGCATGTCCTGCGGGTCCTCGATGCGATACTTGACCCACGCCCTCTTGGCGACTTTGGCGACCACGCGCCTGAGTTCCGAGCTGCTTCGATAACTTCCCAATGCGTCGCGATGCTGCGCATACAGCCAGCGCGTCGCATCGACAATGGGAATCCGAACCTGGCCCAGCAGCTTGCGGCTGAGCGCTATTTCCATGTGTTCGTCGGGATAGATGTGCAGTTCGAGATAAAGCGGCCCATCGCCTGCTGGCATCTCCGAAGGCGGGAAATGGACCGGCGTTTCTTTATTGAAGATGACTTCGTCCAACTTGCCGTCGAACATGTGCTTTCTGGCCAATTCGCCGTCCGCGCCACGCCATTCGACTTTGAAGTCGCTGCCCGTCAAGGTATAGCAGCATGTCACCGAGCCCTCGCCCCCGCCGGCTCCGATCGAGCCCGAGACCGCCGAATTGCCTTTTCCGTCCTTCAACTCGATCCTGTCCAGGTCCCAGGGCGTGTAGTTGTATGCCACAAAGGAAAGTCCTTGGTAGCGGGGCTCACCATTGCAACCCGACAGCAGACCGACGTACGCCAATGCAAGACCGGTGATTATGCGCTTGTGCATCTGCACTCCAGAACGTTCGCTTATGGCTTCGGCCTGGTCCTTTCGATAAAGCTCCGCAGTTCAACCTCGGTCGCCTCTCCGGGCTCGGGTAGTCCTTGCAAGAAATCCGGTGCCCCCGGCCTCGTCGGGCCGGGCTGTACACGCATTTCACCACCAGGCAGGAAGATCGCCCAAGCATAACCACTGTGAAACGGCGGGTAGGGCAAGACTGGAGCATCCCGCGCGGCCAGATCGTTTTCCCCACGCTCGAACATCGAATCTGAGTTCCACTCGATCCGCATCGTCATGCCAGGCTTCCACTGGGAGGGAATTGAAACGCAGCAGGTGCCCGAGGTATAGGCACGGCCTCGGACGCCCCCGGCCCAGCTTTGATTGATGTAGACAGGAGCCAGACCTTCATCCAGATAGTTGATAATACCCAGCCGCACCGCGATCGTCTCGGGAATCGGCATGGGCTGCGCCTGTACGGCCCCGCAGTCAAGGGCATAAGCGATCACGAGGCCCCCGAGTGCGAGCTTGACGCCAAGGCGAAACTGTTGGAACAGCGCAGACCAAGACGTCGGCAAGTGCAATATCTGCATGATCAGAACCGAGGAAGAGCATTAAAGTTTATCGGCATGTTCTGCAACGCCCGGATCGTGTCTTCTTGATCCTTTTGCGCCTCTTTTTGCGCCCGGACCTGAGGATTGACATAGATAGAGCGCCAGCGCAAGTACCCCCATTGCCAATAGAATTCCCGCCCGTTTGACTGCAGCGCCAAGTCGTTCGGGTTAGCACGGTATCTAGCCAATTCCTCCCGCTCTTCCTTATTCAGCCCTGCCACCAGCGCCAAATCCGGCCGAGCGGTGGCAGCGTAGTGAGCCGCCTGCTTTTCGCGTTGTTCCAACTGCTTAACGCGGTCTCGTTGAATCTCGCCCCAGACGTCATCGTCCTTGCCCAGCGGCTTGAACCAGGCCCGCGAATCATGCACGAAGTTGTCCAGCAGAGTGACCACCCCGGCGGCAGGTCTGCCCGGCAGGTTCCAGACGTTACGAATCTGCTCCAACCACATTTTCTCCTTCGTGCCACGCAGCATCAGCATGATGCTGTCGTAGAGCCGAGCGCCTTCCGCGCCCGGGCCGGGCATGATGGAAGGCATGCCCGTTCGCTCAAGCGCGTTGTCCGTCGTCAGCTTTCGCACTTCCAGCAACAACTCGTCATTGGCCTGGACCAGATCCTCATAGTCTTGCGGATAGTTCGCCTTGGCCCGCAGCGCGCTCGGTATGCCACCGATCCACTCTGGCCCGCGTTCCGCGCGCAGACGGCGCCAACGCAAATATTGCACATAATGACCATACATGATCTGGCGGGTCGACGCCTGCCGGGCGGAAATATCCCGAGTTGCCTCCACATAGGCGTTGAACGCGGTTCGCAACTCAGGCGACACGTCGAATTGGACCTTGAAGCGCGTTGGCGCACGGTGCAGCCTCAGCGGAACGCCGGCTTGCACGGCCTCTCGGTACATGTCGCACAAGGGGATCTGCGACAACTTGTCGCTGTCATTCTGGCCGCGCCCCTGCTCTGCCGGCTTGTAGCCGCCCCCCACATCGGAATGGACGCCGGGATAGACGATCTCCTCGCAGCCCGCCCCATCGATCAAATCCAACGGAAAAGAACCCCGTACCTCATGTGCGCCGACCATATGAACACATCGAGATACATGGCTGGGAATCTCCATGTCCGGCTTACGCGCCCAGGCCCCATGTCCGTCCCAGATGTTCTCGGCGGCGCTTTGGGCGATGCCAGCGGAAGCCACCGTATCAAATAGCCCCATGAAATCGATGTCGACCTTGATACCCGCCAGCCGCAACACCCCATCCCCGCGAGGATTGTAGAACGACATTCCTTCCGGCACATCGCAAGCATCCTTCAGCCAGTTGGCGAATACACGCGCTTCAGCCGCACCACGCGAGAACCCGAAGATGGATACGCGGATGCGCTCTATCTTCGGATTGGCCGTCAAGTAGCCGGAGAGCCGCTCCCGAAGCTCCCGGTTGCGCCGCGACAGCACCGTATAACGTGCCATATCCTTCGGTTCGGTATAGTTGACCTGCCGGACTCGCAAGAGCGTATCCACGAAGCCTTGCGTGCGCCTGGCCAGCACTTCAGCCGCATCGCCGGGCTTCATGTCGCTATAGGCGGACAGCGGGATCTTGGCGGATTTGGCGAGGTCTTCAACCTGTAGGCGCGACAACGACATGTCGGCGCTCATTTCGCGCACCAGGGTCCGTGGGTCCTGACCCAGATCTTCGAACAGTTCACGCGACGTGAAGTGGGAATACAGGTGATTCTGAAATTCCAGCAAGGCCCAATTGATGCGCGCTTCACCGCCCCAGCCGGCGGCGGCGCCGGCCTGCGCATGCGCGCCGGTGCCCGGGTCGCCTACCTTGTCAACGCAAGGCGTGCCCACGCCTTCCACATAAGTCCGGAAGCGGTGCTGACGCGCGCTGTAGCTGGGATCATTCGTGTCGTCGAATACGTTGTACAAGCGCGCCACGTTGGTCTGCGTGTGGTCCCCGGCCTTGTCGGACAAATACATGTTGTTGCGCGTGCCGTCGAAGAAGAATCCGAAGAACAGCTCGATCGAGCAATCCGTTCCTGCCTTCTCGCCCATGCGCTGGCAAGCCTTGCGCTGTTCCTTGAAATCCAGATCCGAAGGGATTTCACGGCAGGGATTCGCGAAGCGAAATTTCAAAGTCATGATTACGATTCCACGCCGAAAGCGGCGGACTCTTGAGAATGGCGGACAGAAACCAGCAAACCTCGGCTGCGCAGCAACGTCAGCGCATGCCGATAAGCCAGCGCTTCGTTGTCCAGCCCACGGCGCGCCAGGCGCATCACGCCATCCCGGATAAGCTGATGCGCAGCCGCGGGCGTGCAGTCGAGCGCGCCGAATACCGACGCGCGCAGCTGCACGAAACGCAATATGGCATCCGGCAATGCCAGACGGTTCAAATGGCGATGCTGATCCGCGGCGATGAGGTACGGCCGCGTATCGGCGTCCGGGTCGAAATCGGGGCTTCCTTCTATCTGCCGCAACGCGCCTGACCGGTCCACATAGGCCCAGCGCCGGATGCCGGCCAGCAAACGCTGGCGCTGCGCCGGCGCCAGGACTTCCATCAGGGCAGCGAACGAGCGCGTATCGGCCAGGCGCAACAGATACGCCTTACCTTCGGCATTGACCGCCTCGATCTGCGCGCTTAAGTGACCCGCCAGTTGCTCCAGCGACGCCTCGCTCCGCAGCAGGTTCAGCATCGGCTTGCCTTGTGTCACCCGCATCAGCTTTTCGCATAAGGGCTTGCGCAGCGCGGGCACCCAGGGCAACCGCAACAGATAGGGCGCCACCTGATCGAGGCCGTCGCCTTCGTAGCGCCCGGCGTAAAGCGAGCAAAAATCTCCCGCCTCCACCCACCGCGACAGCCGTTCGGGCAAGCCGGGGGAGAAGCTGGCATCAAGCAGGACATACCTTCCAGGGTCGTCGGGATGCGTCCAGGCCTCGTCGAACAGCGCGTCGCCCACCTCGGGCCGGGCGGGATCGATCCAGGTATCGCGGTCCTCAAGCATTCTTCACCGTCATGGCATGTCCGCCCGCCGCCGCCTCCACCGCGCAACTGACGCAGACGCTCTCGGGGAGTTGCGGAAAAGGATAAGGCAGTTGATCCGGTCCCGCGAACTGCTTGTTGCCCGTCTTCACATCGATGCGGCCCGGCGCGGTCACGGTGATGTTGCCGCCTTCCAGCACGATGCTGGCGCCCGCCGCGTTCGCGATGCGGATGCGTTTGGGCGCGGCATAGTCGACGGCCGTCTGCGCGCTGCCGATCGTGATGTCTTTCTGGGCCTGGACGCGCAGGATGTCGTGCTGCGCCTGCACGTCCACGTCGCCCGTCGCCGAAATCAGGTCCAGCCCCGAATCGGCGCCGCCTTGCTGCAAGCCCGCGACGATCCCCAGGCCCTGCCCCGTATGCAGGCGCAATGCGCCCATCACGGCCAGGTTCTGGTCTTTTCCCGATGACCAATGCACCGAGTCGCCTGCCACGTACTGCATGTGCTGCCCCGCTATCTGCGCCAGTCCCGCCCGCGCGGCCATCAGCACCACCGGGTCGGTGGAATGCGGAACCTTGCCCTGGGCGGCCTGCGTATGCTTGGCCGAGGCGTCGGCCTGCGCCGGCGCCAGACCGTCCGCGGCCACGGTGCCGGACGTGATGCGGTGCATCGCCGCCAGCGGCGCCCGCTCGGCGTCCGGCACGCTTGCGGCGGGCCCTTTGGTGCCCAGCACCGTAGCCAGCCGCATGCCCTGATGAGCGCCCACGACCGAGTCCAGCGATCGGGCCATCTGGTCCGTCTGGCTGGCCAGGGCCAGCAAGCCAGCCGCATCGCCTGCCGCGCTGGCGTTGCCGTCGGTGGCGTAGGTGCTGAGCAGCACGCCCGCCCCGCCGCGCACGGCGCCGTAGCCATCGGTGCGCAACTCTGCGCCCAGGCCACGCAGCCCCCCGCGGTAGTTGCCTGCCTGATGGATCAGATGGCCCAGGTTCAGTTCGCTGGATCCCTGCGTGCTCTTGATCTGCGTGCGCAGTTGGTCGTCGGTATCGTCGAAGACGATCTGGTTGTAGCCCGCTCCGCCGAACTCCTTGCTCTTGAAACCGGTCAGCGCGGCGGCATTGCGGTGGTTCTCGTCGCCGCCGGCCGCGCCGTGCCAGGCCGGCGCATTGCCCGCCGCCAGGTTCGCCTGCGCGCTGGGCATGCCGTCCCGCGCCGCGGCGTAGACCTGCGTATCGGCCTGGCCGCCCGGACGTCCGCCCGGTGTAGCCGGCGTGCCGCCTTCGCCGCGCCCGTTGTATAGCGCGCCGATCACCACGGGCTGATCGACATCGTCGTCCAGGAAGCGCACCAGCACTTCTTGCCCGATGCGTGGCACGAAGCTCATGCCCATGCCAGCGCCTGACTGGCGCTGCGCCACGCGCACCCAACGGCTCTTGGCTTCTCCGTCCTTGCCCTCGGCTTGCCAATGGAAACGGATACGCACGTCACCGCGGTGGTTCCTGAGTATCTCGTCCTGCCCCTTGACCTGCGTGGCGCCTTCCGCATCCGTCACGATCGCCGTGTGCACGCCGTGGACCGACGGCGCGCCAGCCAGGCGGGCGCCGCGCGTTTGCGGCAGCTGGGGCCGCCACGGGCGATCGCAACGCACGGCGTCGAAACGGTTCGCGTAGCCGACCTCGTGCGCCTTGGCCAACACGGCCGCATCGGGGGCCGGCTCAACGGTGTCGTCCCGCTCCGCGCCCGGCGCCGCGATGGCATCGTCGTCCAGCATCAAATGCGCGTCCAGTCCGCCCAGCCGCTGCGCCAGCGACGCGCGGGTCTCGGGTGGAAGGTTATTGATGCCGACGTGCTCGACACGGTCCAGCGCGAAGACGGGCTCGAAGCCCGCTTCGTTGACGGGGCCTAGCGACGACATGGCTTGCAACGTGAAACGCGTGCCCGAACGGAAGGTGCGCACGCCGCCCTGGCCGACGAAGATCTCGGCCTGCGCACGCACCGCTTCCATGGCCAATGCCGCCTGGCGCTTGGCCTGGGCCTCGTCGGCAACGCCGCCGTGGCCCAGCGGCTCGTACCATTCCAGTCCAGCGGCATCGTCGTGGCCGTTGGCCGGGTTGACCAGCGCCTCGGCCGCGATGGCGCGCTTGCTGCTGGGGTGCCAGCCCAGCACCGTGATGCGGTCCGGAATACGACGACGGCGGCGCGCAATGGCCTGCACCGTGTCGCGCGCTTCGGTGGCGCCTGCCCGATGGAAACGAACGCCGCCACTGGCCGATTCGGCGTCCTCGTCCAGGTTTCGGCTATCCGCGAAGATCAGCACGGCATGCTTCGCGGGCACGTCGGCGGCCTCGATCACCGTCCAACCCAATCCCGCTTCGGCCAACAGCCGGCTGATGAATTCATAGTCGGTCTCGCGGTATTGCGTCACAAACGGACGCGGCGCCAGATCGGCCAGCGCCTGGTCCACGCCGGGCGCAATACGCGCAACGTAACCTTCGTAGCAGTCCAGCACATGACGCACGATGTCCAGCACCGGCTTGTCTTCGAACAGGCGGCTTGCGCGCTGCTGCGTGGCCAGCCACAACCACGGCACGACCGTCAGCCGATAGCGCGCAAGGCCCGCGTCGCCGGACAGCAGCTCGGCCTCGCGGATGAGGCCGCTGCGGCTGATCTCGCTGCCATCGGCGCGCGTCGTCCACAACGTCACCGGGCGTGAAATCATGTCGTGAAGCGCCAGGCCGGCGTTGTCGGACAGCGCCACAATGCGCAGTTGCGCCACGCCGGACAGGGCCTCACGCGCCACCCAGCCTTCCACTTGCAGCGCGGCGAGCGCGCCTTCACCCTCAAGGCGGTACAGGCGGGCGGCGGAACTGAACAGACCGTTCGTCGCTGTGGAATCCATCACGGAAGAACCTTCATCAAGGACGCATCAGGGCTCGGTGTGAGCTTGGGCATTGGGGCATTCCGCAGCGGTGCCCCAGTGACCCGCGCATACGCGCAGGCGGCATTGCTCGCTTTCCAGGAAGCCCAGCTTGCGGCATTCGGCCAGCCGCGCCGACAACGGCGAGCCCGGCAATTCACGTATGAAAATACCATCGCTCTTATAGACCTTGGTGCCTGGCGGCGAGGCCGGCGGCAAGCCGTAGGACATCAATGTGGCCAGCAGCGCGGCATCGCTATCGCTGCGCGGCGCCGGCTTGCCACGCGCGGCGGAAGCCTTGGCGGTGGCCGCCGGATCACGCGCGTGCTCGGCGCGCTGCACCGTGGGGCCCGGCGCTTTGGCGCTAGCGGAATGGGGCGCCGCGGATACGGCGGCGGGCTTGGGCGCAGCCGCGGTCACTGCCAGCGCGGACAGCGGATTGGTGGGTTCGCCCGCATCGCGGTCGCGGTCCCGCGTCAGCTGCGCCAAGGGATGGTCTTCCACGATCGTGGCCGCGTTGGAGGCCGGTGGCTCGGGCGCGCTGGGCGCGGGCGCCATCGCGGCAGTTGGCAATGCGGATTGAGCGCGCGCTGAAGCGTCCGGCGCGTCTGCCGGCGCGTCTGCCCTGGCCACGACATCGGGCAAGGCGGGCGTGTCGAACACCGCCCACATTCCCGCGCCTACGACGCAGAGCAACAGCAGCAGCAACACCCACATCGGCCCCTTGGATCGACGTTTGGGCGCCAGGTGTTTGACCTCGGCATCGGGCACGCGCCCTTCCAGCGCGGCGAGGATGCGCGACGATTCGCGCGCCTCGTCTGGAGAAGCGCGCCCGGCTAGCAAACTTGGAATAGAGGTCGGTGTGCGCGATCTTTTTTCGTCTTCTGCCATGCAAGGTCCCGTGTCGGCGAAGGGCCCACGGACCCCTCGTAACCAAGGTGATCGAGAATACCCGAGCCACGCATTTTGATCACCGATTCTTGTTACGATTCCTAAGGCACAGACGCTGTTTGCAACGCCCTAGCGCTTGCCTCAATCCCAAATAGAACAAAAGATTACGCCTTCGTGATTGAGGGATACCGTTGCTACTTCTGCTGCCCCTTTATTTTCTGCTTGCGATAGGCGTATCGGCGCTGCTCGTCTTCCCGTCTTTTCGGATGGGAACGGCGCGAAGCGTCCGCGCGTTGGCGCTGGGCGTGCGCCGTGCGCTGGCCCGTCGCGCGGGTGAGGCAGCGGGTGTCGTGGGGGGCTCCGCGCAGGGCGTTCGAACGGGTTTGGGAAAGGCGGGAGCCACGTTCTCGGCCTATCGCTGGCAGATCGCCGGGGGGCTGGCAGTCGTGTTGCTTCCGTCACTTTTCGCTTTCGTCATGCGACACAATCACACATTTTTTTACGAGGACCGAACGGCAGGTCCGGACCCTAGAATCCAGGCGTTATTGACCGGTGAACGGCTGGTTCCGCCGCCCCCGCTACCCCCCGAAATATTCACCACGCGCGAGGTCGAATTGGTACGCCCGAACCTGGGTGGCGCCAGCCGCGACTGGAACCTGCTGGATGCCGATTACCGCCAACGTCTTTTGGCCGCATACCGGGTGATGCGCGAAGAACACGGCTATGAAATGGTGCTGATCGAAGGCTATCGGAGCCCGGAGCGGCAGACCGAGCTGGCGGCCAAGGGGTCGCACGTAACCAACGCCGGCGCCTACCAGAGCTATCACCAATATGGCCTTGCCGCGGACAGCGCATTCCTGCGCGACGGCAAGGTCGTCGTGTCAGAGAAAGACCCGTGGGCCATGCGGGGCTACGAACTGTTCGGCCAGACCGCCGAACGCGTCGGATTGACGTGGGGCGGACGCTGGAAGCTGATGGACTTCGGTCACACGGAACTGCGTCGCGCGGGCGTCATGCAGCGCGGCGCCGGAGCCTCGCCATGATGCCGTCATGCCGCCACGTCAGCATGCAACGAACGCCGCCTTCGCGCGCCCCCGCAACCGCTATTTTCATGGAGCCTCATGACCCGCGTGCTTAAAACCGGCCTCGTGCTGGCCATGGTCTTCGGCGTCGTCTGGCTGGCCGTCATCATCTGGTGGCAGGAGTCGCACACGCTGCCCACCGGCGTGGATATCGGCTTGTACCTGTTCGCCTTGCCGCTGGCGCTGATCGCGGCGGGATGGGCGGGCAAGCGCATCGTGCAAGCGCGGCGCGAAGCCCGCGCCAACCCGGCGCCGGCCGCCACCGATGGCGACGGGCAAACCGCCCCCGCCACGCCAGCGACGGCTCGCCTGGTCGTGCTGGCCAGCACCGCGCGCGCCGCGCTGGGCAACGACCCCGCGTCCATCCATGCCGCGGTGGCCGAACAGCAGCGCCCCGCGCTGGATGTGTCCTTGATCAACGCCAAGGGCTTTCCCATCTTCGCCGCGCGCGCGGCACATCTGGACACGGAGTTACTGCGCGACGCGGCAGCGGGGCAGCAGGCTCCCAAAGTGGCCCTGGCCGAGGACATCGTCCGGGCCACCGCGTTGCTGGGCGATGTCGTCCAGACCCTGTCGCAAGAAGCCCGCGCACGGGTGCTGGACAGCGGCACGCCGGAACGCGACGACGCGTGGCCGCTGCTGCAATTGGAACTGGCGCTGCCCGTGCAGTGGCCTGAAGCAGCACGCGACCATGCCTGCAAGCAGGCGCGCGCGGCGGCCGTCTGGCCAGACTCCCGTCTTGGCATGCGCCCCCACGCCGCGAAAAACGCGCTGGACAGCGATAGCCTGCTGCGCCAGCTGGCCCAGGAACCGTTGACGCCCGCCATCGCCACGCTGCGCCTTGTAGCGGCGGCCGATTCCTACATCGACGCGAATCGCGTGCAGGACTGGGAGCAACAAGGCGCGCTGGCCGGCAACGCCACGCCGCAGGGCCGCATCCCCGGCGAAGCCGCGGCCGGACTGCTCGTGGACCTGGCCTTGGGCTGGCACGACGCCGGAACGCCGGTTGCGCCGCCAGACGGCGCAATGACGTTGACGTTGTCACCCACGGCGCAACGCGCCACCGCGGCCGATGCGCGGGGCGCCCTCAACGAACCCATGCTGGCGGCGTTGGCGA
Organism: Achromobacter marplatensis; assembly: GCF_049060505.1. GTDB lineage: Bacteria > Pseudomonadota > Gammaproteobacteria > Burkholderiales > Burkholderiaceae_B > Achromobacter > Achromobacter marplatensis_A. Next base: position 295,059 of record NZ_JBMGRB010000005.1, on the reverse strand, counting down.
CGCAATTTCTGGAACGGCGCGCGCAACCCGCCGACGCGATCGTCGCGCTGGTCAGCGATGCCGATCATCGCGGCAGCCGTCCGCTGGAAGCGGCCGGATTGGCCACCACGCTGTTTCCCAAGCTGGACCCGAACCAGGACTGCCTGGCCGTCGGCGCCGCGTGCGGCTACACCGGCGCGGCCTCACACCTGTTGACCCTTGTCGTGGCCAATGAGGCCTGCGCCCAAATGGAAGGCCCCGTGCTTGTCGTGTTGACCCAGGACCCCGCGCTACGCGCATGCGCGCTTGTTGCCCCCGCGCTTCCCCCCTCCGCCTGACCCACAAAAAAACAGTCAAAAATCATGCGTAGCCCCTCAGGTTTCTTTTCCGGAATATCCAGCGCGCTCAGCGAAGGCCGGCATTGGTCGTCGCGCCTTCTGGCCAACCCGCGCACCTTCATGGCGATCGGCCTGCTGGCCTTGGTGGTGTTTCTGTTCCTGTTTGCCGACACCGTCGAGATCGGCCTGACCTGGGCCGCCATCGCCCTGGGCATTTTCCTGTTCCTGTGGCTGTGCGTGTTCGTGTGGCGGCGCCGGCGCGCGCGGCATGCCAACAAGCAACTGGGCGACATGCTGGAGCAGCAGGCGCAGACCGGCGCCGCCGCCAACCGCGGCGAGGTGGATGCGCTGCGCGCCCGGCTGACGCAGGCCGTGCGCACCATCAAGACCTCGAAGATCGGCCAGGTGTCGGGCAATGAGGCCTTGTATGAACTGCCCTGGTACATCGTGATCGGCAACCCGGCCGCCGGCAAAAGCAGCGCGGTGATCAATTCGGGCCTGCAATTCCCGTTCGCCGACAAGAACGGCGCGGCCGTGCGCGGCGTGGGCGGCACACGCAACTGCGACTGGTTTTTCACCACGGAAGGTATCTTGCTGGACACGGCGGGCCGCTACTCGGTGCACGAAGAAGACCGCAACGAGTGGATGGGGTTCCTGGATCTGCTTAAGCGCCATCGTCCCAAGGCCCCCATCAACGGCATCATCGTGGCCGCCAGCATCGAAGAACTGACGGGCTCTGGCCCCGAATTCGCGATCAACCTGGCCAAGAACCTGCGCCAGCGCGTGCAGGAGCTGACGGACCGGCTTGAAGTGTTTGCGCCGGTCTACATCATCTTCACCAAGGCCGACCTGATCTCCGGCTTCAGCGAGTTCTTCTCGGACTACGATCAGCACGAACGCGACCGCGTCTGGGGCGCCACCCTGCCTTACGGCGCGGAAGAGAACCGCGACGTGCTGGCGCTGTTCGACGAGCGCTTCGACGAGTTGTACGAAGGCTTGAAGGAAATGGGCACCGCCCAGATCTCGTTGCGCAGCAACCGCGAACTGCCCCCCGGCCTGTTGACCTTCCCGCTGGAATTCGCCGGCATCAAGCCCGCGCTGCGGACCTTCCTGTCCACCCTGTTCGAAACCAATCCGTTCCAGTACAAGCCCGTGTTCCGCGGCTTCTACTTCACCAGCGCCTTGCAGGAAGGCGTGTCGCAAAGCACCTCCACCGAGCGGCTGGCCGAACGTTTCGACCTGCATCCCGCTCAGCGGGCGCAAGCGCGCAACGTGTCGTCGCACAATGGGTTCTTCCTGCGCGACCTGTTTTCCAGCGTCATCTTCGCCGACAAGAAACTCGTGCGCCAGCACGCCAGCCCGGCCAAGACCCGCATGCGCTACCTGACCTTCTTTGGCCTGGTGTTGGCGCTGGGCCTGGTGTTGGGCGGTTGGAGCTGGTCGTACCTGGGCAACCGGCAGCTGGCGCAGAACGTACAGGCCGACATGGACAAAGTGGTCCGTCTGCAAAGCGAACGCACCGACCTGCAGAGCCGGCTGGAAGCCATGGAGATCCTGCAAGACCGCATCGAACAGCTGGACCGCTATTCGTCCAGCCGGCCGTGGTCGCTGGGGCTGGGCCTGTACCAGGGCGACGTGCTGAAGGAACGCCTGCTGGCCGAGTACTACAACGGCGCTCGCCAATTCATGCTGACGCCCGTGAAGGCCAGCCTGGAGGACTTCCTGGCCAAGGTGGACATCTCGGCCGCCGCGGCCGCTACAGGCGGCACGCCGCAGCCCGCGCCGCAGGCCGCCCGCGCGTCGCACAACGCGGGTGGCGACACCCTGTTCCAGGATGCCTCGCCCACCAACGCGGATGACGCCTACAACGCGCTGAAGACGTACCTGATGATGGCCAACCATCAGCACGTGGATCCCACGCACCTGTCGGATCAGATCACGCGCTTCTGGCGCGGCTGGCTGGAGACCAACCGCGGCGCGATGCCGCGCGACCAGTTGATCCGCAGCGCCGAACGCCTGATCTCGTTCTACGTCAGCCGCGCGCCGGACGCCGGCTGGCCGCAGATCGACACCAATCTGGCCTTGGTCGAGAAGACGCGCGGCAGCCTGCGCTCGGTCATGCAAGGCATGCCGGCCCGCGAACGCGCCTACGCCACGTTGAAAGCGCGCGCCGCAACGCGTTTCCAGACCATGACCGTGGCGCGCATCGTCGGCGAAAACGATGCCGGCGTGGTAGCGGGCAGCTACGCCATTCCGGGCACGTTCACGCGCGAAGCCTGGGAGCAGTACATCCAGCCCGCCATCGGCGAAGCGGCCAAGAAGGAGGTGCAGACCAGCGACTGGGTACTGGGTGTGAACGCCCGCGACGACCTGACCCTGGAAGGCAGCCCCGAACAGATCCAGAAGAGCCTGGCGACGATGTACAAGACGGAGTACGCGGAGGAATGGCAGAAGTTCCTGCGCGGCGTGACGATCAAGCCGTTCACCAGTTTCGACCAATCGGTCGCGGCGATGAACCGCCTGGGCGACCCGCAGACGTCCCCCATCGCCAAGCTCATCAACACGACCTATGAGCAAACGTCCTGGGACAACCCCTCGCTGATCAACGCCGGGCTGCAACAGGCGCAAAGTGGCGTGGTGGGCTGGTTCAAGCGCGTGATCCTGCGCCAGACGCCCCCCGCGCCGGCAGCGGCCGCCGCCAACGGCGAGGCGATGCCCATGGGCCCCGTCGGCCGCGAGTTTTCGGACGTGGCGCGCCTGGTGGTCACGCGTGACAACCAATCGCTGCTGGGCAACTACATGGGCGCGTTGTCGAAAATCCGCACGCGCTTCAACCTGCTGAACAACCAGGGCGACCCCGGCCCCGGCGCGCTGACACTGATGCGCCAGACGCTGGAAGGCAAGGACTCGGAACTGGCGGATGCCCTGAAGCTGGTGGATGAGCAGATGCTGGCCGGCATGAGCCCCACGCAGCGCGAAACGTTGCGCCCGCTCTTGGTGCGCCCGCTGATCCAGGCCTATTCGGTCACCATGCAGCCCGCCGAATCCGAACTGAACAAGGTCTGGAACGCGCAGGTCTATCAACCCTTCAACCAGACGCTGGCGGAAAAATACCCCTTCGCCGGCCGCGCCAGCGTCGAAGCCAGCAGCGACGAGATCGGCCAGGTCTTCGGACCGCAGGGCAGCATCGCGAAGTACGTCAACGACACGCTGGGGCCGCTGACCGTGCGCCGCGGCGACATCCTGACCGCACGCACCTGGGGCGACATGGGCGTCAGCCTGCAGCCGACCTTCACGGCCAATTTCGCGCAATGGGTCGCCCCCTTGTCGGGTGGCGCGGCGGGCGCCGGCGCCGCCACCCAGCCGCAGACGCTATTCCAGATCCAGCCCAAGCCGGCGGGCGGCGTCACGGAATACACCATCGAGATCGACGGCCAGCAACTGCGCTACCGCAACACGCCGCCGCAGTGGGTGAACTTCGTCTGGCCCAACGCGCAAGGCGCGCCCGGCGCCCGCATCACCGCCACGACGTTCGACGGCAGCGTCGTCGAGATCGTCAACGAGCCGGGCCGGTTCGGCCTGGAACGCCTGATCTCTACCGCCCAGCGCACGTCCAACCCCGATGGCAGCTTCAACATGAGCTGGGGCAAGTCGAATGTGACCGTGCCCGTCAAGCTGCGCATCATCAGCAACGCCCAGGCGCCCGGCGCCGGCGGCAGCGAGCCCGGCAGCCAGGGCTTGCGCAACCTGCGACTGCCCTCCTCCGTGGTGGGCGCCTCCCCCGAACCCTCCGCCCAGCCGCGACCCGGAGCGCCGCAATGAGCAACGTGCAGTCCCCCCTGTTCCGAACGGCCTACTTCGGCAAGATCCCCACGCGCGGCGATTTCGTGAAGAACACGTCGCACCCGCAGTTGATGGCCACGCTGGACGCGTGGGTCGCCAACACCATGGAGATCCTGGCGCAAGAGCCGCATTGGAAGGCGCTATACGACGACACCGAGCCCACCCCCTTCGCCATCCTGGGATCGCGCGGGAAACTGGCCATCGCCGGCCATCTGCAACCCAGCCAAGACCAGTCGGGACGGCGGTTTCCGTTTCTGTCGGCAACCTCGGTTGAAGTGCAGCGGCCGCTGGAGTTCATCGCGCGCAGCCCCATCGCCTTCAGCAGGATGTGGAACCGCATGAGCGGCGCGGCCGGCATGCTGATGACCGACGCCGATCCCAGCGCGGCCCTGCAACAGTTGAACGAACTGGAAGGCGAAATCCGCACGGCCGCCGACGACGGCTTTGACGCCTTCGTGGACTTGCAGACGATTGAGCGGCTGGAGGCCATGCTTCGCGGAAACGGCCACGCCGCCAGCCTGCACGACATCATCCTGGCGCTGGGAATCTTGCTGGAACCGGTGATGTCCAGCGGCTCTTCGCAACTGGACAAGGGGCTGGCCCTGCCGCTGCCGGACGATCCGCTCTACAAGAACCTGGTGGCGGCGTACTGGATGACGCTGATCGCACCGTTCCTGTCGCGCGCGGATTTCGAGATCACCCTCTTTATCGGCCGCATCGCCGGCAAGCACCGGCTGGTGATCGGTTTCCGTGGCGCGTCGGCACAGACGCTGGCCAGCCTGCTGTCCACCCCGCAGGCGTTTGCCGAACAGCACATCGTGCTGGAAGACGCGCCCTGGGTGCGCAACCACGTTTCGGCCAGTCACGGCTTGGCCAAGCTTTCCAGCTATCTGGATCAACCGCGGCTGTCCTTGCGCATGGCGCTGGACACTTTCCGCGAAGTCTTCACCGGAGCCTGACCATGCGTGTCTCTCTCCTGATCATGGCGGCGCTGTTTTCATGCGCCGCGGCGGCGCAGGACGGCGCAACGGTCGTTCCCGCCAACGTCGTGCCGCAGCCCGGCCAGGTGGTCGCCAGCGGTTCCGTGCCCGACGAGGCCACCAAGGCCGACGTGCTGGCGCGGCTGCAGCAGGTCTACGGCGTGGGCAATGTCATCGACCAGATCGACGTGGGCGGCGTCGTGGCGCCGCCCAATTGGTCCGAACACGTGGGCAAGCTGATCGGGCCGCCCCTGAAACAGATCAATCGCGGCCAGCTGGAAATCGACGGCACACAGATCCGCCTGCGCGGCGAAGTCCAGAACGAGGCATCCCGCCAGCAGATCGCCAGCACCTTCGCCACCTCGCTGAACCCGACGTACAAGATCGTGAACGGCCTGCGCGTGTCCGCCAGCAAAGACGAGCAAGGCCTGCTGGACAAGGTGCTGACCAACCGCGTCGTGGAATTTGAAACCGGCAGCACCACGCTGACCGCGCGCGGGCGCGAATTGCTGGACCTGGTGGCCGACGTGGTGCCCAAGCTGCATAGCGAGAAGGTGCAGATCATCGGACACACCGACAGTTCCGGCAGCCGCAGCACCAACCTGGCGCTAAGCCAGGCGCGCGCGGATGCGGTCAGGGCTTATCTGGTGGACAAGGGCTTGCCCCCCGCGCGTTTCGAAACGCTGGGCGCGGGCCCTGACCAGCCGGTGGCGACGAACGCTACGGCGGAAGGCCGCGCGAAGAACCGCCGCATCGAATTCCGGGCCAGCCGCTAGCGCCCGGCGGCCCCGCCGCCTGGGCGGGACGACACCGCCTTTAGCCGTTGTTGTCGGAGGGTTTCGGCACGCCCAGCAGTTCTTCCAAGCCCGACAGCGCCTCGCCGTTCTTGACGACGGTGCGCAGCCACAGGTGCAGCGACATCTCGCCCCAGCTGGCGGCCTTGTCGGCCAGGTAGGCCACCGGGCTGTGGGGCTCGGTACGGCGGAAGAACTCGGCCACTTCACGCAATTGCGCCAGCGCTTGATCACGCGTTTGCAGCGGACCGCGAGCCGGCGCGGCAAAGCCGGTGGATTCGGTCGGTGGGTTGGCGGCGGACAAGGAAGGCTCCAATCGCGTGGCGGCGGGAGGAATTCCCGGCGCGGTCGCTGCGGACGCGGACGGCGCCAGGTCGGCGCGCACCAGCAGCCCGGCTTCGCGGGCAAAGCGGTGCACCAGCGCGGTCACGTCCTTCAACGCGTCGCGCACCGGCGAGAAGGCCGGCCCCTCGTCGCCCAGGTATTCGGCCAGCGTGCGTTCCAGCACGTCGACCGCGGCAAAGCAGCTTTGCAAATTGGCTTCCAGTTCGGAATAGAACGCGGGCGGCGTATCGCGGCGCGCGGCGTCGAACTGGTCCATGGTGACTTTGCCGCGCGTCAGGTCCGCGGCGTGCTGCGGCGTGCGCTTGACCGCGTTGGCCAACTGCGCCGCGCTTTCCCATATCGCCGCGCCAAAACGGCCGCCTTCGGATTGGGTCAGCGGCAATTCGCGGATCAGCTGCTGCGATCGCGACAGCAGCCAGGCCAGATTCCCCACCCGCTGTTGCACGTCGCCATCCTCGGGCACGGGATGCAGCCCATCCCAATAGCGGCGGCACAGGCCATCCAGCAGCAGGTATCCGTCACGCAAACCCGCAAAGCCGCGCGTCTTGGCCCAGGCTTCGGCCAGCCATGCCGCCACGCGCACGTCCTTGCTGCGGTCGCGCAGCACCTCGGTGCAGACGCGGATCACGTGCGGCCAGTCGGCCTCTTTGATGTCGATGATCCAATCGCCCTGGTCCAGATGCGGATCGTCCTGGCGGCGGGCTTCGCGGATGGCGTCGAACTCGGCCGAGAACACCATGTCGGCGCCACAAGGCGCATCGCCCGGGATGGGCTCCAGCAATGTGTCGATATCGGTCATATTGGTCTTGATGAATGGCAAGATCGCGGCCACCCGCTTGCGGGTGCGACCGCCCGAAAGAGGCCCGATGATCCCATATCTGTCCAGCACTTACGTTCGAAGATGACACGTCCTATTACAAAGCGCATCACGCACCCTGGATATGATTCGTGTTCCCGCACGCAAGGAAACGCGATGAACAAATCCTTCCATCAAATGCCTGACGGTCACTTCATCAACGGCACGCCCCGCCGCTGCCCGGACGGCACCTACGTCGGCGACGGCGGCCCCATCACGCGTGCCCCCGACGGCACCTATGTGGCCGGCAAACCGCAGCGCGCGCCCAACGGCCGATACCTGGGCGGCGATGGCCCGGTCCGCATGGCGCCCGACGGCACCTTCGTGATCGGCACCCCCAGGATGGCGCCGGACGGCACCTACCTGTAAGCACTTTTTACCAACCCTCCGGAGCCCCGTACCGCCATGGCAGAGCGATCCGTAATACGCAAGGGCGACCGCACCTCGCACGGCGGGGTGGTCGTCACCGGCGACGAGAGCGTGATGATCTTCGGCCAGCCCATGGCCCGGTTGGGCGACCGCGTCGCCTGCCCCACCTGCGCGGGCCAGCACGTCATCGTCGAAGGCGCGCCGGGCGTCAGTTCCGACCGGCGCACCGCGCTGGAAGGCATGAAGACATCCTGCGGCGCCACGCTGATTGCCAGCCAGCAGTTCTATCGCCTGGAGCATGGCGGCGGCTGAACCCCCGTCCGCCCGCACGCTTGAACTGACCTGAGTGTTTGGGGGCAACAGCCCCCACCTGCGCCGGATTCGCCGCGGCGCGCGTTGTCGTGCACAATCCCGCCACGCCCACTCCGCGGTATCCCAAGCAGTCCTTATGACGCCTTTGCAGCCCCTTCCGATCACCGCGCTCGTGCTCGCCGCCGCGCTATGCCTGATGCCGCCCGCCGCGCATGCCGCCGACACGCCGGCCCCCAGCAAGACCACCGCCCGCACCGCATCGCCCCCGGCCGGCATGCCCGAATACGGCGAAGGCAGCCACGGCCGCAGCCTGACGCTTGGCTTGTACGACGGCGACACCTTCCAGCCCGCCGCCAACACGCCGTACCGCCTGTTCCTGACCGCCAAGAACGACGCGATCCAGGGCACGCCCAGCGGCGACGGCATCCTGCATGGCGTCACCGACGCACAGGGCCGAACCGCCTGGGTCTGGACCACGCAACCGCACGCCGCCGCTGATTTCACCCTGATCCGGCGCATCGGCGACGGCCCATGGGGCCATTTCTTCCAGCTGCATTCCAGCGGCGACAACGAACCGCTGCCCGCGTGGCCCTACATTCTGACGCTGCGCCAGCGTTGGGGCGAGCAATGGGTCGACCTGGGCTACACCACCCGCCAGGGCGCGACGGCCTACTTCAGCCACAACATGCCGGCAGGCAGCATCTCGCTGTCCATCGAATCCCGCACGACCGACAACCGCGCCTGCTTCGGCGAGCTGGATGCCATCAACCGGAAGCTATCCCGGAACGACCTGGAAGGCGCGGAACAATCGATCGGCGCCATGCGTTGCGCCGACACGCCACGCCAACAGCTGGACCTGGCCCACCTGCTGTTGATGGCCGGCCAGCAAGACCAAGCCCGGCAATGGGTACTGCGCGCGCGTCAGTGGCGTTTTCCGGAATCGCTGCAACGCCCGGACACGGCGCTGGTGCAAGACCGCCTGAACCTGGAACGGCTGTTGGCCATGCCCGCCTTCGCCCTGGCCGATGCGCAGCTTCTGCAGCAACGACAAGCCAAGCGCGGACGGGCGCAACGCCCAGGCGACGCGGACTACGACAACGAAATCGCCTACTACCTGGCGGACTTCCCCAACTTTCTACCGCAGGCCGAAGCGCAAGTGCGCGAGTCCATCCGCCGCGCTGGCCCCAACCCCTACAACCAGGGCACGCTGGGCTGGATCCTAGCGTTGCGGGGCAACACCGAAGAGGGCCTGCGCCTGATGCGCGAATCGTACCGTCGCATCCCGCGCAACGAAGAAATCGTGGCGGACTACGGCCTGACGTTGTGGCGGCACGGCCAACCGGAACAGGCCGAGCGGCTGTGGGACGAAGCCCAGGCGCAGTGCGTATGGGGCCGGCGCCTGCACGACGCGATGCGGGAAGCGCAGTATCCGCATCCCTATTTCCAGCTGGCCGACTCCCCGGCGGTGAACGCGTACCGGCAGCGCTGCGACCAACCGCGGACCAAACGGAAAACGGTGGCCAGCTGACCGCCGGGAAGCGCGTTCATGGTCAGAACCGGCTAGTCCGGTATCAACGGATACGCGTCAAAGGTCTCTTTCACGAGCTCCCGCAGCCATACGATGGCGGGATCCTGGTGAAAGCGCGGATGCCAGTGCTGCCGCAATGCGAATGACGGCAAAGGCATGGGCGGTTCAAGCACCCGGACCGACCCGTAGCCGGCGAACACATTGCCCAATTCTTGGGGCACCGTCGCAATCAGGTCCGGGTGCTGGTCGATCAGCAAAGGCACGACCAGGAAATGCGGCGTCGACAGGAAGACGTTGCGTGTGATTCCCTGCTCTTCGATCGCGCTGTCATAAGCCTCGGACGAACGCCCCGCCAACGTCACCACGATCTGCGGCATTCGTTGGAACTGCTCCAGCGTCATCGTGTCGCCCACCTCCAGGTTCTTCACGCTGACCAGCGTGACGAACTTATGCATGAATAGCTGCTGCTGGAACAAGCCGGACGGCGCGGCCCGCAACGAGCCCAGCACAAGGTCTACTTCGCCTGAGGCCAGCAGGGGTTCGATCTGCGGAACCGGCACTTGCCGCGACCGCAACGTGCAATGCGGAGCCAGCTTGCGCAAGCGCCTGATCAGCGGCGGCAAGAACACGAGTTCGCCCATGTCTGTCATGCACAGCGTGAACGCGCGCCTGGCCACGGCAGGATCGAACTGGGCCTGGGACAGTATCTGCGCGCGTATCGTCGCCATCAGGTCCAGCACCGTGGGCGCCAGGCTTTCCGATTTTGGCGTGGGTTGCATGCCCTGCCCCGTCTTCACGAACAAGGGGTCATCGAAAAACGACCGCAGCCGGTTAACCGCGTGACTCATCGCGCTTTGCGACAAACCCAGCTGTTCGCCCGCGCGCGTCACGCTACGTTCACGCAGCAGGCTGTCGAAAACGGCAAGCAGGTTCAGGTCGAACTTCTCGTTATGCATAAGGTGCATTCCCAGTATTAGGCCTATGACATTGACGCATATTCCGCATCTGCCTATCTTGCTGTCAAGCGCCGCGCAGATCGGCGTTCCGACTAGGAGACAAATCTTGAAACCCCGTATCCGCCTCACTTCAGGGGCGCTGTTTTCCTGCGCCCTGCTTTCCTGTAGCCCCGCCAGTGCCGACATCAACGTGGGCGTAGTGCTGTCGCTGACCGGGCCCGCCGCGTCGCTCGGCGTACCGGCGAAAAACGCCATCGACCTGCTGCCGCGCGAACTGGGCGGCGAGGCGATCCGCTACACCGTCCTGGACGACGCCTCCGACACGACCCAGGCTTCCCGCGCCTTTCGCAGACTGGTCGACGAACACAAGGTAGACGTGATCCTCGGCGCTTCGGTGACGCCCGCGACCTTGGCGCTGGTGCCCATCGCGCAAGAAAAGCAAGTGCCGCTACTTAGCCTGGCCGCCAGCGCCAAGATCGTGGAACCGATGGACCCGCAACGGCGATGGGTATTCAAGGTCATCCAGAACGAGAACCTGATGGTGGCCGCCACGGTTGCCCATATGAAGGCTCAAGGCATCAAGACGCTGGGCTACATCGGCTTTGCGGATGCCTACGGCGACAGCTGGCTGGCCGAAACCCGCATGCAGGCCGAACAGGCCGGCATCAAGCTGGTGGCGGCTGAACGCTATGTGAAGACCGACACCAGCGTCACCGCCCAAACGCTGAAGCTCCTTGGCGCGCGCCCGGACGCCATCCTGGTGGCGGCATCGGGCACACCTGGCGCGTTGCCCCAGAAGTCGCTGCGCGAACGGGGCTACCCGGGCGGCATCTATCAGACCTACGGCATCGCCAACCGCGAGTTCCTGCGCATCGCCGGCAAAGATGCCGAAGGGGCCGTGTTCGCCGTCGGCCCCGTGGTGGTCGCAAGCCAGCTTGACGCCGCCAACCCGATCCGCGCGGTCGCCACCGACCTGACGCAACGCTACGAAGCCGCCTACGGCAAGGATTCCATGTCGGTGTTCGCCGCCAATGCATGGGACGCCAGCATCGTGCTTCAACAGGCGTTGACGGCTGCGCGGGACACGGCAAAACCCGGCACCGCCGAATTCCGGTCGGCCTTGCGCGACGCGCTCGAAGCCACCCGGGACGTCGTGACGTCGCAAGGGATATCCACCATGTCGGCCCGCGACCACGTCGGCTACGACGCACGCGCCGCCGTGATGGTTCAGATCAAGAACGGCGCGTGGCGCTACGTGCAATAGGAATCGATCATGTTCGTCAAAAACACCTGGTATGTGGCCGCCTGGGACAAGGAAGTCAGCGCGGAAAGCCTCTTCTCGCGCACGATCATCGGCGTTCCCGTGCTGATGTACCGCGACAGCGCCGGCCGGCTGGTGGCGCTGGAAGACCGCTGCTGCCACCGTGGCGCGCCGCTGTCCGTGGGGCGACGCGAGGGCGACTGCGTGCGCTGCCTGTATCACGGCTTGAAATTCGATGCGACGGGCGCCTGCGTGGAGGCGCCCGCTCAGCCCCGCATTCCGCCGCAGGCCCGCGTGCGCACATTCCCCGTCGAAGAACGGCATCGCTGGATCTGGATCTGGATGGGCGATCCGGCACGCGCCGACACGGCCCTGATCCCCGACACGCAATGGCTGGACCATCCCGACTGGCGCAGTCAGGACGGCTACATCCACTATGACGTCAACTATCTGCTGATCGCCGACAACCTTCTGGATTTCTCCCATCTACCGTTCGTGCACCCCACGACGCTGGGCGGCAGCGAAGACTACGCCGCCGTGTCGCCCAAAGTCGAAAGGTTGGCTGACGGCGTGCGCATCACGCGCTGGACCATCGACACGGAGGCCCCCGCCTTCGCCACCAAGGTCAAGCAATGGCCGGGCCGAGTCGACCGCTGGAACATCTACAACTTCACCCTCCCCGGCATCCTGCTGATGGATTCCGGCATGGCCCCCACCGGCACCGGCGCGCAGGAAGGCCAGCGTGTGGATGCCGCCGAATTCCGGGGTTGTCAGGCGTTGACGCCGGAAACGGAAAACTCGACCCACTACTTCTTTGCGCATCCGCACAATTTCGCGATCGACCGGCCTGAAGTCACCGCGTCCATCCATCAAAGCGTGGTTGCCGCTTTCGACGAAGACCGCGACATCATCACGGCGCAGCAACGCTCCTTGTCGCTGGCGCCGGACTTCAAGATGGTGCCGCTGTCCGTCGACGCCGCCCTGTCGCAATTCCGCTGGGTCGTCTCCCGGCGGCTTGAAGAGGAGCGGCAACAAGCAGCCGGCATCATCCCGATTGCCGCCAACCGGGAGGTCGCCTGACATGCGGCCGCTGATCATCAGCCGGATCACTCGCGAGGCGGAAGGCGTGCTGGGGCTGCTGCTGTGCAGTCCCGACGGCGCCGATTTACCTGCCTATGCGGCGGGCGCCCATGTCGACGTGAAATTGGGAAACGGGCTGATCCGCCAGTATTCGTTGTGCGGCGACCCTGCCGACCGTGGCGTGTACCGCTTGGGCGTGGGGCTGGCCTCCGATTCGCGCGGAGGGTCGCGCCATATCCACGACACGCTGCGCGAAGGCGATCTGTTGGCCGTCGGCGAGCCCCGCTCGCTTTTCGGCTTGCACCCCCAGGCCGGCGCCCATCACTTCATCGCGGGCGGCATCGGCATCACCCCCATCTTGAGCATGATCTTCGCGTGCGAACAACGCGGGGAATCGTGGACGCTGCTGTACTGCGCGCGCAGCCGCAAGCACGCCGCGTTCTTGAATGAGCTGTCGGCCCATGCCAACCGTCTTCGTCTGCATTTCGACGATGAACAAGGCGGCGCGCGATGCGATCTGGATCCGCATCTGACCGGTGTCCTGCAACCGGGCTCCCATGTCTATTGCTGTGGACCCGGGCCATTGATGGACGCGGTAGCGCTGGCCTGTGAACGCCAATGCCTGCCTGCCGCTCAACTGCATGTTGAACGCTTCTCCCTAGCCGGGGCCGAAGCCGCAACGGAGACCAGCGCCGCCGACCCCAATTCCGGCTTCACCCTTGTCCTGGCCCGTAGCGGCGGAAGCTACCACGTTCCCGCCGGGAAGTCCGTGTTGGAGGTACTGGAAGCCGCCGGCATCGCCTGGCCGCATGCCTGCCGCGAGGGGCTATGCCGAAGCTGCGAGGCGGGCGTCCTGTCCGGCCAGGTGGACCATCGCGACTACGTGCTGAGCGACGAAGAACGCGCGGCGAACCGCAGCATGATGGTTTGCGTCTCCCGGAGTTGCGGCACGCTGGAGTTGGATGTGTAGCGCGCCGCCCTATAATCGTCATCATGCGCTGCACGCAACGCGCCTGCCTTGGGCAGCCGCAGGAGACCGCCATGAAATCCTCGTTGAAGCCTTTGATCGCCCTGCTGGCCACCGCCTTGCTGCTTGCGGGGTGCGCCCCCGGCAAGGGCGGCCCGCCCCATCCCGGCGCCGCCAACCCGTACAGCAACGGCGGCTTCCATGACGCCGGGCCCAACTATCCCGACACCGGCCGCTAGGCCACCCGCACCGGAGAAAATCCGCGACGGGTGCGCGGATCAGACGGGGGGCCAGTTCGCCATCCCCGCCTAGCCCGGCTGAGCCAGCAAGCGCTGGATCTCCGCTTCGGTTTCGGCATAGTTGCCTTCGCCGAAGTGGCGGTAGACCACTTGGCCTTGCTTGTCGATCAGATAGACCGCCGGCCAATACTGGTTGCGGTAGGCCTCCCAGGTGGCGTAGCGGTTGTCCTGCGCCACCGGATACGTGATCTTGAAGCGTTCCAGCGCCTTCTGGACATTGGCGGTCGAGCGCTCGAAAGGGAACTCCGGCGTGTGCACGCCCACCACGACCAAGCCCTGGTCCTTGTACTTCTGATGCCAGCTGGTGACGTACGGCAGCGTGCGAATGCAGTTGATGCAGGTGTAGGTCCAGAAATCCACCAGCACGACTTTGCCGCGCTGCGCCGCGACAGTGAGCGGTGGGCTATTCAGCCAGTTCTCGATGCCCGTGAACTCCGGCGCCGGGACCGGCGTACCCGCGGCCTGCGCGGCCCCGGGGAGCACGGACGCGACCAGCGACGTAGCAATCAACGCGCTTAGCGCGATCTTCTTGATGAAAACAAACATGGTCGAACTCCTTGCAGTCAGTTGCGCAACGTCAGTTGCGAAGGTCAGTTGAAAAGACTGCTGATCCAGGCATAGGCCAGGATGTCGTACTGGAAATAAATAGCGGCCGCGGTCAGGATCAGCAGCACGCCGAAGCCCTGCTGCAAACGGTGTGTGTAGCGCGACAGCCCACGCACCCGGGCCGCGATGGCCTGCCCCCCGTATGCGATCACCAGCATGGGGATGCCGGCGCCCACGGCGAACACCAGCAGCAGCGTGCTGGACTGGGTCAGGTCTTGTGCTTTGGCGGCCAGCACCAGGATGGACGCCAGCACCGGGCCCGCGCAGGGCGTCCACACAGCGCCCAGCGACAAGCCCAGCACGAAGCCGCCCGCATTTCCGCCGCCGGCCCCGCCCGCACTGAACGCCAGTTGTTGCAGCGGGCCGCCAAACCGGGCGATCAGCCGGTCATAGGGTTGCGGCCAGATGCGGACCAGGCCAAACAAGGCCAGCAACGCGATCGAGGTTGAGCGCACGGCTTCATGCACCGTGGCATTCAGATTGGATAGCAGGCTGAGCGCGATGCCCAGCCCGGCGAACGCCAGCACGAAGCCGGACACGACGAATAAGGGGCGCATCCGCCCGGGATGTTCAAGCGACGTGGCAAGCAGCACAGGCAACAAGGGCAGCACGCACGGCGACGCGATGGTCAGCATGCCGGCCAGCAAGGCGATGGGGGTGTTGATCAGGTCCATGGGGGTGTCCTTTGGAAAGAGGCCCCATTGCACCCGCGGCACGTATCCGGCTTGTGCCGGTTTGGCGCGCTTTTTTCCCGCTTATGTATCCGCCCCCCGCCCGTATACAGTACGACACACATCCCGGATCCGGCGGCGCTATAACCCGTTCATCCCGTCTGCGGAGCCCTTCCGATGAAACGATTCCTTGCCGTGCTGTTGCTGCTGTTCGGCGGCTTTACCGCCGAAGCCGCCAAGCCTTTCCAATGCCAGCTGATCACCAACACCCGGCCACGCCGGGATCCCCTGCCCCCGGTATCATGAACGCCACGTCCTCCCACCCTGAAAAGGCATCCTCAGATGGATCACGTTGATCACGTCATGATCGTCGACGACGATCGGGAAATCCGCGAATTGGCCGGCAACTTCCTGAAGAAGAACGGACTGGCCGTCACGCTGGCGGCCGACGGCCGACAGATGCGGTCGCTGCTGGAAAGCCTGTCCGTCGACCTGATCGTGCTGGACATCATGATGCCCGGCGACGACGGGCTGGTGCTTTGCCGTGAATTGCGCAGCGGCAAGCACCGCCGCATCCCCATCCTGCTGCTGACGGCGCGCAGCGACGACATGGACCGCGTCCTGGGCCTGGAAATGGGCGCCGACGACTATCTGGTCAAACCCTTCGTGGCGCGCGAACTGCTGGCTCGCATCAAGGCGATCTTGCGGCGCACACGCATGCTGCCGCCCAACTTCCAGGTGACGGAACCGGGCCGCGAGATCGCGTTCGGCGACTGGCGCGTGGATACCACCGCGCGCCATCTGCTGGACGCCGATGGTACGGTCGTGTCCCTGAGCGGCGCGGAATACCGGCTATTGCGCGTCTTCCTGGATCACCCGCAACGCGTGCTGAACCGCGACCAGTTGCTGAACCTGACGCAAGGCCGCGACGCCGACTTCTTCGGCCGGTCCATCGACCTGCTGGTCAGCCGCCTGCGCCAGCGCCTGCGCGAAGACGCGCGCGAACCCCGCTACATCAAGACGGTGCGCAGCGAAGGCTACGTGTTCTCGGCCGCCGTCGACGTCTCGGAATCCGATCAGTGAACGCCACCGCCCCGCGCCGCTTCGCCTGGCCCGGCACGCTGGTCGCGCGCCTGTTCCTGATCTTCCTGGTTGGCCTGCTGTTGGCGTATGGCCTGTCGTTCGCCTCGTTATTCTATGAACGCTACAACGCCACCAAAACCATGATGCTGGGCGACCTGGAGCGCGACGTCGCCATCGCCATGGACATCCTGGACCGACTGCCTGCCGCCGAACGCCCCGCCTGGCTCCCGCGCCTGTCCAGCGGCAACCGGGAATATCTGCTGGGCAACGGCGATGCCGACCAGCCGCTGGAACTGGACGCCGCGCGCACGGCGGCGCGCACCATCGAAGCCGCACTGGGCGCCGCCCGGCCCGTCACCGTGCGCGCCATGGCCAACGATCCCCGGCACATCCAGGCGCGCGTCGTGCTGTCCGACGGGCAACCCGTGATCCTGGACATCCACCTTTCCCTGATAGGCCCGGCCCCGTGGCTGTTGGTGGTGCTGGCGGTGCAACTGGTCCTGCTGATCGGCTGCGCCTGGCTGGCCGTGCGGCTGGCGGTTCGCCCATTGACACGCCTGGCCCAGGCCGCCGAAGCGCTGGACCCGAACAGCAAGAGTCCCGCGCTGGACGAACGCGGCCCCACCGAAGTCTCCCACGCCGTCGCCGCATTCAACGCCATGCAGGAACGCATCGCCACGCACGTCGCCGAGCGCATGCAGATGCTGGGCGCCATCTCGCATGACCTGCAAACGCCGATAACCCGCATGAAGCTGCGCACGGAATTCATGGAAGATTCCGTCGACCGCGACAAGCTCACGAACGACCTGAACGAAGTCGAACGGCTGGTACGCGAAGGCATCGACTACGCCCGCAGCGCCCACGGCAAGGTCGAGCCACCGGTCCGCGTGGAGCTGACCGCCTTTCTGGAAAGCCTGGTGTACGACTACCAGGACACCGGCAAGCAGGTCAGCCTGTCGGGCGACCGTGCCGGCCCCTTGCAGACCCGTCCGCATGCGCTGCGCCGGATCCTGGGCAACCTGATCGACAACGCGCTGAAGTTCGCGGATGCCGCCGAGGTGCAGGTCCTGGCACGCGGCGAGTCGCTATCGATCTTTGTACTGGATCGCGGGCCAGGCATTCCCGCGCATGAACTGGCGAATGTGCTGCAACCCTTCTATCGCCTGGAAGGCTCGCGCAACCGCGACACGGGTGGCACGGGGCTGGGCTTGGCCATCGCGCATCAACTGGCCGAGGTATTGGGCGCCAAGCTCGTCTTGAGCAACCGCGATGGTGGAGGCTTATCCGCGGAACTCCGCCTGTCGCGGTAAGGCCCCCGGTGCGCGGCGGATCCTAGTTTGCGGCCAAGGCACCCGACTTCAGCAACGGCTCCAAAATCCCGGCGGTGTACACCCGCGCCACGTTCTGCAGGAACGCGGTGAAGTCGGTCTTTGCGGCATGGTCGGCGCGGTCCGAAATCACCCGCATCACCGCGAACGGAATCCCGAATTCGTAGCAGACCTGCGCCATCGCCGCGCCCTCCATCTCTACGCACAGCGCATCGGGCAAACGCTTGCGCAGCGCCAACGCGTCGTCGTTGTGGCTTACGAAAACATCGCCCGTGGCAATCAGGCCCTGGTGGACGGTGGGCACGGCTAGCGTGGCCCGGCCAATCGCCACCGACGCGCCCCTAGCCCGGATGAACTGCCCGGCATGTTCGTGCAGCAACGCGCTCAAGCCCGCATCCGCCTCAAAGCGCACCCGCCCCAACAAGGGAATCTCGTGCTGATCGAACAAGGGCCGCGCGTCCATATCGTGCTGCATCAGGCTGCTGGCAACCACCACATCGCCCACATCCACATCCGCATGCAAGCCGCCGGCCAGCCCCGTGAACAGCACGCGTGACACCTGGAATTCCCGAATCACGATCGACGCCGTCGCGGCCGCCGCCACCTTGCCGATGCGGCTAAGCGCAATCACGCACGGCGTACCCCATAGCGTGCCCACATGGAAATCGCGCATGGCGATGCGATGGATGGCCGCACCCGGATCCATCGCGGCAAGCAGGTCGGCGATCTCTTCGTGCAAAGCGCCCAGAATGGCAAGACGGCTCATGATGTCCTTGTATTTAGCTGGCGACACGACGAAATGCCGCGCAGGGCGGAACATACTTTAAATGATGCGGGGGTTCCAATGGGCGGAGTACTGACCATGCGATGTGTGCTGCTATCGGTGCAGCGCCCTGTATCCCAGCGTATCCGGTTGCCCTGGCGATACACAGCAATGCGACACCGCCAGCCCGCCGACACAAGCGGGATACAGACGCTTGGTGCAATGCAGGCTCCATTCCACCCCGCGGCCACGCCGCATCATGATCGGGAGCCATCATGGCCAAGCAACTTGAAGAAGTCCTCTACACCGCCAACACCCACACCACCAGCGGCCGCGACGGCACGGGCCGCAGCAGCGACGGCGCGCTGGACGTGCAACTGAGCCCGCCCGGGTCCGGCAAGCTGGGCACGAATCCCGAACAACTGTTCGCCGTGGGGTATTCCGCCTGCTTCATGGGCGCGATGAAACGCGCGGGCGCCGCGAATGGCATCGTTGTGCCCAAGGAAGTAACGATTGATGCCAGCGTGTCGCTCGGCAAGGTCGACGGCGGGGCGAATTTTGCGCTGGCGGTCCTGCTGGCGGTGTCGCTGCCGGGGTTGAGCCAGGAGGAGAAGCGCGTGCTGGTGGAAGGCGCGCATCAGATGTGCCCGTATTCGCGGGCGATCAGCGACAACGTGGATGTGCGGTTTGAGGTTGTTTGAAGGGTTGGAGTTATCCATAGGACACCTCCTTCAAGTACTGCCTACTTCTTCGGGTGTCCGGAAAACCCGGGCTAGCTCAGACTGACACCTTAATTTTTTCAGGACTGATCCCAGGCGTCGATGGTCAGGAAGTGTTTGGCGGGACAGGCCGCCACGCGGTCGGCATGTACTTCAATCTTGCCCATCCAGCCAGGCGGCTGGGCATATTCCTCGCCCTCGTCGATGCCGAAAATCCAGACGCCCACCTGGGATGACTGGATGCCGCCGCCTTCGATCAGCGGCAGCACATCACCAGCGCGGGAGATGTAGCGGTTCGGGTAGCCGCTTCCTGAGACCTTGGCGGCCTTGCCTTGCTTGACCAGTTTTTCGATCCAGCGAAGACCCTCCGCGCCTGCCTCCCACTGCGCCAGGATGGCCGCACGACAGGCTTTCGCGTCGGCGCGATCGCATTCCTCGGGGCTGTGCGTCGATATAACGATCCACCAGCCGATCATTGCGCTGCCAACTCCTTGCCGGACAGAGTATTGTTGTTTTCCATCGTACTGTTCATATGAAGTCCTTTTGTCGCGCCTTCCGATCGGCCGGCAGGAGCACCTGGAAGAATCATCAGGCCGTCGTCTAAAACCGCCTTATTGAATTCCAATATGCCTAATATCAGTGTTCCTTTCAATCCTGCTCCCCGGCCGGCCATCCTCTTCCATGGGACCACGACGCAGTTTATCCGGAATAAGGTGTCGGCCTGACACCTTAAATCGCATGCCAGCGTGTCGCTCGGCAAGGTCGACGACGGGGCGAATTTTGCGTTGGGGTGGTGCCGGCGGTGTCGCTCCCTCGCCCCAGCGGAACGATACGCCGTTGCGCTGCCACAACGTCCGGATGTCGTATCAGACCGTCGTAGGGTGTGATCGCTTTACATCGCCACCGCAGATACGCTTGAATACCGGGTATGACCGGCATGACAACAATGAAAAGCAGCGGCACGGTCCTCGAGCTTTCTGTGCAATGCACGACCTTTTTCCCACGGATCGCCCGCTCAAAACGCCGGGGCTAAATTCCGTCCGGCGACCCAAACAAAAAAATATGAAAACCCACACCACAGAAACCAGTAAATTTCTCAGCTATGTGCTGCGCCACAATCCCCAAGCTATTGGCCTGACGCTGGATAGCGAGGGATGGGCGGATATTGCTACCTTGATCGACGGCGCGCGGCGGGCGGGCAAGGCGTTGGACGACACCTTGCTTCGCACCGTTGTCCGGGACAACGACAAGCAACGCTTCAGCATCTCTGAAGACGGCAAACGAATCCGCGCCGCGCAGGGGCACACGACGGAAACCGTTGCGATCAGCCATACGGCCATCACCCCGCCCGCGACACTCTTCCATGGGACGGCGACGCGGTTTATCCCGTCCATCATGCAGGAAGGCTTGAAGCCCGGGCAGCGGCAGCATGTCCACCTGTCGGATAACCGGCAGACGGCTATGTCGGTCGGCCAGCGTTATGGCGCACCTGTCATCCTGCACGTTGCCGCCGGGGCCATGCATCAGCAAGGCTTTGCGTTCTACCAGGCGGACAACGGCGTATGGCTGACCGCCCACGTTCCGACGACGTTCCTGACGCACGAGAACCCGTCAGGCCTCCCGTAGCAGTCGGCCTCGCTGCGCAGGATGCCCCCTGCACAAAAAAAACCCCGGCGATTGCTCGCCGGGGACGTCCCTGCACACACACAACACCGATTGATCAGTTCGCGAAGACCTTGATCTGGTCGCTTTTCAGCACGTCCGGGGTCAGGCTCTTTTCGATCCACTCCATCGACGTGTCGGACACGCCCGGGGTGACCAGTTCAGCCGGGACGATGGTGATGTCGGCCAGCACCTTGAACGGGTACTTGTCGCTCTTTTTCGTCACGCCGAACAACTGCGCTTCCAGGCCCTGGCCGTCGGCGCGATGCATTTTGACTTCGCGGCCGTAGCCCTTGAAGGTCACGTCGTGCATGGCGGCGGCCACCTGCTCCGGGCTGGGCCACGCGCCGCCGTTGTCCTTGATGGCTTTTTCGTAGCCGGCTTTCAGGCCCTGAATGGCTTGCACCATGTGGTAGACCGAGTAGATGGGGTAGGCGCCGGTCTTGTCGTGGAATTTCTTCACGAAGGCCTGGTGCTTCGGATCGTCCTTGGTTTCCGGATGCAGGAAGTAGTGGTCGCCGCGAGCGCCGACGTAGACGCCTTCAGGCAACGCGTTGCCCAGGCGCTCCAGCGAGCTTTCGGCCAGCGACAGCACAAACGTCGAGTTCTTGAACAGGTTGCGCTGGGATGCCTGGCGCACGAAGTTGTCCAGGTCGCCGCCCCACGACGTCGAGACAATGACGTCCGGACGCAGCGCTTGCAAACGGCTGATTTCGGTGGAGAAGTCGGCGGCGCCAAACTTGGGGAACATCTCGGCCACGACCTTCACGTCCGGCTTGAACTTCTTCAGCGCGGCCAGGAAGATGTCGCGCGAATCTCGGCCCCAGGCGTAGTCCTGGTTGACGATGGCGATGGTCTTGAAGTCGGGCTTGACCTTCATCAGGTACAGCACCTGCGCGACCATTTCGGTGGTGGCGTTGGCCTGGGTGCGGACGACGTACTTGTACTTCTTGCCTTCCAGGGCCTTTTCCGTGCCGCAGTCCCACAACACGTTCAGCACTTTCAGGTCTTCGGCCACCGGCGCCACGATGTTGCAATGGCCGCTGGAGATGGCCGACAGCATGACGCGCGTGCCGCCTTCGGCCAGGCGGCGGTATTCGGACAACAGCTTTTCGCCGCCGCCGCCTTCGTCGATGTAGCTGGGAACGAGCTTGACGCCGTCGATGCCGCCGGCGGCGTTGATGTCCTGGATCAGGATCTCGGCCGCGTCGCGGGCCGGCACGCCAAACACCGATGCAGACCCCGACAGGAAGGTCGAAATACCGATGTTCAATTCCTTCGGCTTGTCCGCAGCGCTGGCCAGCGCCGTGAAGCCCGACAGCAGGGTGGCGCCCAAAAGGGCAGCCAGTCTTGAGGTTTTCATGGTCTTGTCTCCAGTGTTGTAGTCGGGTCTATGCCCTTAGAAAACGATGGCGTCGCGCAGGCTGCCGCCGGTAGCGAGGTGATCGAACCCCTCGTTGATCTGGTCCAGCGAAAACGATTTGCCCATCATCCGGTCCACCGGCAACTGGCCGGCCTTGTACAGGTCGATGTAGCGGCTGATATCGATGGCAGGCACGCCCGACCCCAGATAGCTGCCGCGGATGTCGCGCTCTTCGCCCACCATTTGCGATAGCGACAAGGGGAAGCTGAATTTCGGGTTGGGCAAGCCGGACGTGACGGTCGCGCCGCCGCGCCGGGTCAGTTTGTAGGCGGTTTCGAAGGCGGGTACGGCGCCTGCCATGTCGAAGCCGTAGTCCACGCGGCCACCGGCCAGATCGAACAGGTCGTCGTCCGTCTTGACCTGTTTGGGGTTGACGGTGTGGGTGGCGCCCAGTTCCTTGGCCAGCGCCAGTTTTTCGTCGCTGAGGTCAACGGCGACCACGCGGCGCGCGCCGGCGGCCACGGCGGCCAGCAATGCGCTGAGTCCCACGCCGCCCAGCCCCACGATGGCCGCGGTGTCGCCTGCCTTGATGCGCGCGCGGTTCAACACCGCGCCGGCGCCGGTCAGCACGGCGCAGCCGAAGAGCGCGGCCTCACGGTGGCTGAGTTCGACATTGACCTTGACGCAAGACCGGCGCGACACGACCGCATATTCCGCGAAGCACGACACGCCGGTGTGGTGGTTGATGTATTCGCTGCCGATGTGCAGGCGGCGGTCGCCACCCAGCAAGGTGCCTTGGGTGTTGGCGGCGGCGCCCGGCTCGCACAATGCGGGGCGGCCTTCCATGCACGGGTTGCAGCAACCGCAACTGGGCACGAACACCATGGCGACGTGATCGCCCGGTTTCAGGTCCGTGACGCCGGGGCCGGTTTCAACGACTTCGCCGGACGATTCGTGGCCCAGCACGATGGGAACGCCGCGCGGGCGGTCGCCGTTGATCACCGACAAGTCGGAATGGCACAGCCCAGCCGCCTTGATCTTCACCAGCACTTCGCCCGTACCGGGCGGGTCCAATTCGATCTCGGCGATGGTCAATGGCCGGGTCTGGGCGTAGGGGCCTTGAACCCCTACGTTGCGCAACAACGCCGCTTTGATTTTCATGCGTCTGACACCCACGGTAGAGAGAAGACGGCCCGGACGTGGCCGGGCCCATTCAAAACGATCAGACGGTACGGCCGCCGTCCACGGGGAATTCCACGCCGGTGATGAACTCCGCCGCGTCGCTGGCCAGGAACAAGGCCGCGGCCGCCACGTCCGACGGCTGGCAGAATCGGCCCAACGGAATGGTAGAGACAAACTTGGCGCGGTTCTCGGGCGTGTCGGGCAGGCCCATGAACAACTCGAACATGCCCGTGATGCCCATCACGGGGCAGATGGCGTTGACGCGGATGCCGTCGGGGCCGAGTTCCACCGCCATGGATTTCGACAACACGTTGACGGCGCCTTTGGACGCGTTGTACCAGCTGAGCCCGGGGCGCGGACGGATGCCCGCCGTGGACCCCACGTTCAGGATCACGCCGCGCTTCTGCTTGCGCATCACGGGCACCACGGCTTGCGCCATGTGGTAGATCGACTTCACGTTAATGTCGAACATGCGGTCGAACATGGCCTCGTCCACGTCCAGCATCGGCTGGTTCTTGTGGGTGATGGCCGCGTTATTGACGACGATATCCACCGAGCCGAACGTTTCCTGGCACGTGCGGACCACGTTGTCGATATCGGCGCGGCTGGACACATCGGCCTTCACGGCAAGGGCGGCGGCGCCCACCTCGGCGGCCACGCGGTCGGCGGCTTCTTTGTTGATATCGGCGATGACCACCTTCGCGCCTTCTTTGGCGTACAGCTTGACGATGCCTTCACCGAACCCGCTTCCCCCGCCGGTGACGATGGCGACTTTTCCTTGCAACTGACTCATGACTTGTCCCCGGATAGCTTGGCGATCATTCGCCGTAGAATTGGATCAATGTTTTGGTCGTGCTCATTTCTTCCAGGGCGATAAAACCCTTTTCGCGCCCGTGGCCGCTTTTCTTGACGCCGCCAAACGGCAGTTCCACGCCGCCGCCGGCGCCAAATCCGTTGATATAGACCTGCCCGCATTTGATGCCGCGCGCCACGCGCTGCTGACGCCCGCCGTTTTCCGTCCAGACCGCGCCCAGCAGGCCGTAGTCGGTGGCGTTGGCCAGTCGGATGGCGTCGGCTTCGGTGTCGAACGGCAGCGCGACCAGCACGGGGCCAAAGATCTCTTCGGTCAGCAACGTGCTGTCGTGCGATGGGGCGCTGAACAAGGTGGGTTTGACGAAGTAACCGCCCGCCGGCACACCGTCGGCGATGGCGCCTTCGGCCGCCACTTTCAGGCCGTCGGCCAGGCCCTTGGCGATGTAGCGGTTGACGCGGTCGAACTGCGCCTTGTTGACCACGGGGCCGCACGTCAGATCCATGTCCGGCGTGCCGGCGCGGACCTTTGAAAACTCTTCCGCCAGCGCCTTCATGAAGTCGGCGTAGATGCCTTTTTGCACCAGCAGGCGGCTGCCGGCGGTGCAGGTCTGGCCCGCGTTGTGGACGATGCCTTTGACGATGGCGGGGATGGCCAGTTTGTAGCGGGCGTCGTCGAACACGATATGGGCAGACTTTCCACCCAGTTCCAGCACGCACTTCACCGCGTTGACGGCGGCGGCTTGCTGGATCAGCACGCCGACCTCGTTCGATCCCGTGAACGTGATGAAGTTGATGCCGGCATGGCGCGACAGGCTGGCGCCCGCCTCTTCGCCCAAGCCCGTCACGATGTTCAGCGCACCGGCCGGGAAGCCCACTTCCAAGGCCAGCTCGGCCACGCGGATGATGGACAGGCAGGCGTCTTCGGCCGGCTTGACCACCGCGGCGTTGCCCATGGCCAATGCCGGGGCCACGCTGCGGCCAAACATCTGCGCCGGGTAGTTCCACGGAATGATGTGCGCGGTGACGCCCAGCGGTTCGCGGATCAACTGGACGGAATAGTCCTTCTGGAATGGGATGGTCTGGCCATGCACCTTGTCGGCCGCGCCGCCGTAGAACTCGAAATAGCGCGCCAGCACGGTGATGTCGGCGCGCGCCGTGGACATGGGCTTGCCCGTGTCGCGCGATTCCAGCTGAGACAGTTCTTCGTGGTGCGCCAGCACGGACTCGCCCAGGCGCAGCAGCAGCCGGCCGCGCTCCAGCGCGGTCATGCTGCCCCAGCCGCCATCCAGCGCGGCGCGCGCCGCCGTCACGGCGGCGTCCACGTCGGCTTGCTGGCCGCGCGGGATGGTGGTGAACACCTTGCCGTCCACCGGCGACACCACGTCGATGGTGCGTCCGTCTGCGGCATCGGCCTTGCGGCCGTCGATAATCATCTGCGTCATGGAAAGTCTCCGGGTATTCAATTCAAGGTGATCGAGCCGCGCTCGATCGTCCAGATCTGGTCAGGGATGTCGCCAAGCAACTTCACGTTGGACTCGGTGATCACCACGCATAGGTCGGGTTGCAGTTCCTTCAGCCGCGCCAGCGCTTCCGTATAGTCGCGCGCCAGCTTCGGGGCCAGGCCCTGGAAAGGTTCGTCCAGCATCAAGAGGCGGGTGCCGATCATGATTGCGCGCGCCAGCGCCACCATCTTTCCCTGGCCGCCCGACAGCGCCGACCCGGACCGGCCCAGCATGGGTTCCAGCTGCGGCACCACCTTCAGCACCGTGGCAATGCGCGCGGCGATCTCGGCCTTGGACTGGCCTTGCACTTCGCAGGGCAGGTTCAGGTTTTCTTCCACGGTCATGGTCGGGAAGATCACGCGGTCTTCGGGCGCGTATCCCACCTTCAGGGCGGCCCGCTTGTGCCCGGGCAACGCCGTCAGGTCCGTGCCGTCGAACGCGATCTTGCCGGACTTGATCTTGGTCAGGCCCATGATGGTGCGCAGCAGCGTGGTCTTGCCCGCGCCGTTGCGGCCCACGATGCCGATGGTCTTGGATGGTTCGAAGCTGGCGCTGACGTCGCGCAGGATGCGGTTGCCCGCCAGGTCGACGTTGATGGCCGATAGATTCAACATGGTTCAGGCCCCCAGCACTTCGCTTTTGATCTGCGGGTTATTCAAGACCTCGGCGGGCGTGCCGTCGGCGGCCACTTTGCCGGCGATCCAGGCGGCCACCCGCGTGGCGTAGCGCGACACAATGTCCACGTCGTGCTCGACGAACCAGCTTGTCACGCGGCGTTCGTCCAGCGCGTGCATCACGGTTTCCATCAAGGCGAACTTGTCTTCAGACGCGACGCCGCTGGTCGGTTCGTCCATGATCAGCAGCTTGGGTTGCAGCGCCAGCGCCATCGCCACGTCAAGCAGCTTGCGCTTGCCTTCCGGCAGTTCGATGGACGCTTCGTCGGCCTCGGGCAGCAGCCCCACCAAATCCAGCGTGGCGTCCACTTCCTTGTCGTCGATGGTGCTTTCCAGCGACCGGAACCAGCTAAGTTCCTTGTTGCGCCGCGCCGCCGCGATCTGCACGCACTGGCGCACCGTATGCTCGGTGAACAGCTGCGGCAGCTGGAACGACCGCCCCAGCCCCAGGCGCACGATCTTGCGCGGCGCCATGGCCGTGACGTCGCGGCCGTCGAAGTACACCTTGCCCTTGGACGGCGCCAGATAGCCCGTGCAGATGTTGATGAAGGTGGTCTTGCCGGCGCCGTTCTGTCCGATCACGGCCAGGCGTTCGCCCTCGTGCAGTTCGAAATCAATGTTGTCGGCCGCGACGACGCCGCCGAAGGCCAGGTACAGGCCGGTGGTTTGAATCAGGGGTTTCATCGTCAGTTCCTTGCCGCTGCCTGCGCATTGGGCGATACCCGCGCCTGCCCGGTGGCGCCGGCACGCGCCAGGTCGCGCTTGCGGTTGGCGGCGCGCTTCATGATCTGGCCGACGAATCCGGTGGGGAACATGAAGATCACCAGGATCAGCGTCAGGCCCAGCAGGAACTGCCACAGGCCCGGGAAGTACGCCGCCGAAACCAGCTTCACGGTCTCGAAGCCCACCGCGCCCAGGAATGCGCCCGCCGCGTGACCGGCCCCGCCCAGGATCGTGATGAACACGAATTCGCCCGAGCGCAGCCACGACCCGATTTCCGGTGTGACCAGGCCCTGCATCAAGGCCAGGATGGCGCCCGAGAAGCCCACCACGACGGCCGACAGTAGATAGCCCTTCCACATGATGAAGTACGCGGAAAACCCCAGGTATTCGATGCGCGTCTCGTTCGTCTTGATGGCCGACAGGGCCTGGCCGCTGCCCGACCGGAAGTAGCGCTGCACCCACCAGGCCAAGGCCATCGACAGCACCAGCGTCAACACCAGCAGCGCGCGCTCGAAAGATTCGCGCTCCATCAGGATGCCGGCCATGGTCGGGCGCACGATACGCAGGCCGTCCGACCCGCCGGTCAGGGTGTAGAGCTTGCCCAGCAGCGCGAACAGCACCATGCTCAGCGCCAGGTTCAACATGCCGAAGAAGATGCCGCGGTAGCGCACCACGAACAGGCCGATCACGATGGCGGACACGAAGCTGGCGACCACGCCCGCCAGGATCAGCACCAAGGCGTCGGTGCCGGGCATGGCGCGCGCCAGGAAGGCCACGGTATAGGCCGAGATGCACGAGTACATCGCGTGGCCGAACGATATCTGGCCGGCGCGGGCCATCACCGACACGCCCAACGCGGCGATGGCGTAGGTCAGGCCGATGACGATCGGCGTGATGGTCCAGGAATAGGCATAGCCCAGGAATAGCGTGGCCAGCGCGGCCACGAGGCTGAGTACGGCGACTTTCATCAGATCCTCCGCGCTTGGGCGACCGTGAACAGGCCATGCGGCCGGATGATCAGCACCAGCACCATGATGATGTAGGGCACCGCCACTTCCAGTTCAGGCGCGGCGTAGACCGCGATGGCGCGAATGATGCCGATCAGCAGCGCCGCGATCAGCGCGCCGGTGATCTGTCCCAGGCCCGCGGTGGCGACCACCGCGAAAGACAGTACCGTCATGTCCGTGCCGGCGCCCGGCACCAGCGATGTGGTGGGCGCCGCCAGCGCACCGCCCAGGGCGCCCAGGATGGTCGCGATCACAAAGGTGACGTAGCCGATCTTCTTGGCGTTGATGCCCAGCGACGTCGCGACTTCCCGGTTGTGGGTGGTGGCCACGGTCTGCTTGCCCAGCTTGGTGTGGCGCAGGAAGAACTCCAGGCACACGTAGGCCAGCACCGCCGTCACCGGCACCACGACCAGTTGGTAGGTGGTGTAGGTGATGTCGCCGATTTCGATGTTGCCCAGCCGGTTGACGACCTCGCTGGCGCTGTAGGGCTGCGCGCCCCACAGCAAGCGCTGGATGTCTTCCAGCATCAGGAAGCCGCCAAAGGTGATCAGCAGTTTCAGGATGGGGTCGTAGTTTTGCGCCCGGCGGATCAGCACGAATTCCATGATGCTGCCCAGCGCCAGGCCGACGGCGATGGCGGCCACGAACAACGCCGCGAACAACAGCACGGGGGAGTCGGTCTTGGGCGCCAGAAACATGACCAGGCTGGCCGCGGCGTAGCCGCCGAACGCGTAGAAGGCGCCATGGGCGACATTCAAAATGCCCATCACGCCGAACACCAGGGTTAACCCCATCGACACCAGGAACAGCAGACTGGCGTAGGCCACGCCATCCACCAAGGCGAGAGGCAGTAGATCCAAGGTCAAGCGTCTTCTCCCAATACGCTAAACACCTGCCGCGCGGACGACGCGTTGCCGCGACAACGTGAAATCTGCACGGTAGTGCGGGCTTGTCGCCCCGGACGCGCTTCACGCGCCCTTGTCTCGTTATGGACCTTGCATGCCCGACTTCGATACAAGCGAAGCGGACCGCAAGGCGCTTATGTGGGTGGTTCGCCAGGCTGGTGAAGGCGCCGGTTCGAACCCGTCCGATAATGGAAACGAAGTATAGGTAGGCCCCTTTTCAGCGCCTATTTATCTTTGTGCAAGCCGGGCTTCACAAGCGATAGAGAGGCGGCCAGCTACGGGATTTCCACATCCGGGTTTACCTGCAGCATCGCCGCCATCGGCGCACGTGTCTGGTAGTCGGGGATGATGCGGATCTGCGCTTCGCCAGGCAATTGCACATAACGGCCTAAGCCGTCCGGCGCCATCGCCCCTACCGCCATTTGGGCGAGGCGCAGACCGGCGGCATCGCGGATGTCGATCTGCAATTGGGGCGGATTCAGTCCATACGATTGATCGGCATGGGGCGTCAGCACGCGGTCGCTGCGGGCTTGCGAAAACAGCGCCAGAAACTGCGTCGCGTCAAACCCGCCGGCAAGCCCGTCGGACGTGGGCGCCCAGCCTTTCCCACCGCGCGATAACGTCACCGACGCCGCGGGTGTGGCTAGCGTCAGGTGCGCGGCTTCGGCCGCATCCCAGGCATACAGGCGCGCCGGTTTGCCGGCGTCGTCGTGCAGATGCGTGTGGCCACCATGGCTGGCCGGGCCTTCGGCGGCCTCGTGCCATTGCCACGCCGACAAGCCCACGCCCGTCGCCAGCAACAGCAGCCACATGGCGCGCCCCGATATCCCCGCCGGCCTCACCGCCGTCTCCACCACAGCAGCAGCCCCGTCATCAATGCCAGCAGCGGCAAGGCGACAGTGCTGGTCCAGAACACCGTCCGCATCTGCCGGTTGGTAAGTTCGACGCGACGGCCTTCGTAGTGGCGCGGCCGGATCGTCAGCAAGGCGTCCTGGCCCGCCAGCAGCGTCACGGCGCTGGTGAACAATGCGCCGTTTCCCAGCGTGGCGAAATGGCGATTGGTGGCGAAGTCGCTGTCGCCCACCACCAATAGCGCCGGGTGCGCCGCGCCGTCCACGCTGGCCGCCTGCGCGTTGCGGGTGGCCAACGCCATCAAGGTGTAGCGCCCCGCCGGCTGGCCGGGCAGATGCGCCTGGACGGACGTTTGCGCCAGGGGCGTCACGACGACGCCCTGGGGCAAGCTGTCGCCCGCGGGCTCCAGGCCCGCCGCGCCGGGAAAGAAGCTAAGGGGCAAGCCGCGCGTCATCTTGTGGCGCGTGTAGTCGCTGACGGCGGGGCTGCCCGGGTCATTGCGGTAATGGCTGCCCGGGTCCGCCAATGCCCCGGGCGGACGCGCGATGCCGAAGTCGCCCAGCAACGCGTCCAGGCCATGCCGCGTATCGGGCTCCAGCAGCAGCAAGGTCTTACCGCCCGACGTGGTCCACTGGCGCAACGCCTGGGCGTCGCCGCCGCCGAACGGCGTGCGCGGGCCCGCCGCCACCACCACGGCGCAAGCCGGCAGCGCCTGCGCAAGGCTGCCGGCCTGCACGCCGCGCGTCGCGTATCCCAGGGTCTGCAAGGCATTGCGCGCCATCGCCATGCCATGTTGTTCATGGACTTCCACGCGCGCCACCAGGTTTTCGTCGTCGCCATGGTCTTCCAGGTCGTCCAGCGACGTCAGGCTGTCCAGCACGGCTTCGCGATGCCCCTGCGTGAAGCAGACCGTTTGCGCCCCGCGCTGGCTGATGCGGATCAACGCGTTGGTGAAGTCGGTTTCGGTGCCGCCATTGATCGTCAGCTTGCGGTGATCGGCGGCCAGCACGGCGCTGCCCGCGAACTGGATGCCGGCCTCGCGCGCCTCGGCCGGGCGCAGCGCCGGGTCCACGCCGCGCACGCGGATCAGCGGATTGGCGTGCTCGTACTGGCGCAACAGTTCCAGGGCGTCGACCATGCTTTTGTTGCGCAGGTCGTAGAACCATGTGACGGTTACGGGCTGCTTGATCTGGCGGGCCACCTCAAGGCTTTCGGGCGCCAGGCTATAGAGCCGCTGCGCCGTCAAATCCAGACGGCCCAGATTGCGGGCGGCCCACAGGTTCAACGCCAGCAGCAACGCGGCCACCGCCACCACGGGCAGCCATAGCGACAGGCGCTTGCCCGCGCGCCGCCATGACGGGCGCGCCATCACCGCAGCCTCCAGCGCTTCAAGTTGACCGCGGCGATCATCAGCGCCAGCACGGCGACGCTAGCCAGCGTCACCGTGGCAGGCCCCGGCAGGACGCCCCGGATGAAGTCCACATGCTGCGCCGACAGGGACAAGGCTTGGAAGAACGGCGACAGCGCGGGAAACGCATCAAGCGCGGCGGGGTAGTCGATGAACCACAGCAGCACCAGGATGCCCCACGTCGCGCTGGCGGCAACGATCTGGTTGCTGCACGCGCTGGATACCGCAATGCCGATCGCCAGGAACAGCGCGCCGTACAGAAACACGCCGATGTAGCCGCCCAGGATGGGGCCGTAGTCGGGCTGCCCGTACCAGGCCAGCGGCAACACGGCGGCGGCCGTGCCGGCCAGCATCAGCGCCAACACCGTCAATCCGGCCGCGTACTTGGCCGCCACCAGCGCCGCATCCGATAGCGGCAAGGTCAGCAACAGCTCTAGCGTGCCTTGCCGGGCCTCTTCGGCAAACGCCCGCATGCTGACCAGCGGCATTACCAGGATCAGCAAGATCGTCATGTTGTGAAATGCCGTCACCATCTGGCCGGTACTGACGAAGAACAGATTGAAACTGAACAGGTAGCCCGACAACGCCCAAAAGACCGCCACCACCACCAGCGCCACCGGGGACCCGAAATCGGTACGCAGTTCCTTCCGGTATAAAGCCCCGAAGCCTTTCATGCCCGCCTCCGCAACAAGGGATCGTTGGGCGCCAGCGCGGCCAGCAGCCGGGTTTCGACCGCGTCGTGCAGCGACAGCACAGCGCGCACTTCGGCGTGCGCCAGCACAATGTGCAAGACGGCGTCACACGTCGCTTCGCGCGGGCTTTGAAGCAGGCCCATGCCTTCGCCCGCTTGCCAGCTGATACGCCATTTGCTTAGCCCCTCGCCCAACGGCGCGGCATCCACGCCGCGCACGCCCGGGCAGGCCGATAGGGCGGCATGCAGCGCCGGATGGCCTGCCGCCGGCAACGCCAGCTGCAATTGAAGGGCCGACTGCGCCTGGCCCAGCGCCGCATCCTCCACCAGCCTGCCTTGGCGCAGGATGGCGATACGGGTGCACAGGGCCTCTACTTCCTGCATCAAGTGGCTGCTGAAGACGACGGCGCGGCCTTCGGCGCAACGGCGGATCATCGCGCGGGCCTCGACGATCTGCACCGGATCCAGACCATTGGTGGCCTCGTCCAGCAGCAAGACGGGCGGGTCGTTCAGCACAGCCTGGGCCAAGCCCACGCGCTGGCGTTGGCCTTTGGACAGCCGGCCGATCACCGTGCGTGCCACGGCCTGCAGATCGAAGCCGTCGATCGCGCGGTCGATGGCCCGCCGGCGCGCAGGCGCCCCGCCCTCCACCTTCACCCCCGCCCCGAACTCCAGGTACTGCGTCACCGTCAGAGAATCGTAGAGCGGTGCGCGCTCCGGCAGATAGCCGATGTCGGCGTTGCCGCGCCCCGGAGCGGGCGCGCGCCCGCAGATCGTGACGCGGCCGCTGTCGGGCGCATGGAATCCCGCCATCAGGCGCAGGGTCGTGGTCTTGCCGCTGCCGTTCGGACCCAGCAGGCCTACGATTTCACCGGGCCTGACGGACAGGCTCAGCGAATGCAGGACCTGACGCGGCCCGAACGACTTGCAGACCTCGTGCAAGGCAACCGCCGGCTGCATGGCGCGCTCCGTCAGTCGAACACTTTGGTCTTGGCGTTCTGCGCATGCTGCTCCGCGTCATGGCTGTACCAGAGCTGGCCCTGGCGCGCGTCGCGGATCTGCTTCAGGCGGTCGATGGCCTGCATGGATGCCGCCGTGTTCCAGGTAATGCCAGGAATCACGCCCGCCTCGTTCTCGCCCGTGTAGATGGCGTCTGCCGCCAGCAGCACCGTGCCGGTGTTCTTCAGCTTCACCTGCAACGATTGATGGCCTTGGGTGTGCCCCTTGGTATCCAGCAGCACGATGGAGCCATCGCCGAACAGGTCGAAGTCGCCTTCCACCTGGATGAAGTCGTAGTCGCGCGTGGTGTCGAAGTCCTTCATCACGTAGGCGGCGCGCTGGAATTTTTCGGGCCACCAGGCGGCGCGCAATTCGGCCTTCTGCACCACGTGCTTGGCCTTGGGGAACATCTTGATATTGCCGGCGTGGTCCAGATGGAAGTGCGAATAGACGACGTACTTCACATCACTGACGTCAAAGCCGGCGGCTTTCAGCTGCCGGTCCACGACCTCGTCGCGCTCCTGGATGGAATTGAACGCCCCGCACAGGCCCTGCCCCCAATAGTTGGCGCAGTTGCCATCGGCGGTGGCCTGGTTCATGCCGGTATCGAACAGCACCAGCCCGCGCGGGTGCTGGATCACGTAAGCCGGCACCGGAATCTTGATCTTGGTGCCCACGTCCACCATCGCGGTCATGAAGCCCTTGTCCAGCTCGATCTTGCCGACAGAAAGCTGCATCAACTTGATGTCCGGCGACGCGTCGGCGGCGTGCGCACTGCCTGCCGCCATGACTGCCGCCGTACCCAATGCACCCGCAAACGTCTTCCAGCTCTTGCTCATTGTTGTCTCCTCGGACCAACAGGGAAAGCCGCCGCCTGGCAGCGACGGCCGATAGCAAGCCACCCGGTCTGTCCCGGGTTTCTTTTGATAGGTGTCTGCTGTGCGGGGCTGACTGCGGCACGGATGGCATCGCCGCTTGAGACGGCGTCTGGTGGCCGTTTGCTCTGTGCGCACTCTGACGCAGTGCCGGACGACTGCCAATTAAGGTTTCATTAAGCTGGGCTTCACGGCGTCCGAATTGGGAGGAACCCCTAGATAAAAGGCCCAGGGCGCCGTAAGCCTTCAGGCTACGTGCCCGGCCTGCAATTCCGCGAACGACGTCAGCTTGCCCGCCAGCGCGCTCGCCATAACGGTGGGCGGGCTACCCAGCCACACGCTTCCCGGGCCGGAGCGGCCCGGGAAGTTCCGGTTGATGGCGCTGATGGTGACCTGGCCCGGATCGGTGGACGACCCCGGACCGCAATTGGCGCAAGCCCCGCAGGAGGGTTGCAAGATGCGCGCGCCAATCGCGGCGAAAGTGCGGTCATAGCCTTGCGCCACGCAGTAGTCGCGCACGGCCGTGGTGCCGTACTGCAGATACAGCGTCACGCCATCGGGCAAGCGCAGGCCGCGGTCCACGGCCCAGGCCAGCACTTGGTGATAGGCGTCGAAATCCTCGCGCTTGCCGGCGGTGCACGAGCCGCCGTATGCGATATTGATGCGCGGCCGCACCCGCAGGCTGGAAAGCGGGATGCCATTGCCCGGATCGCCCGGCGCGGCCACAAGGGGCGACAAGGCCGAACAGTCCACCCGCAACGTCGCCGCATAGACGGCATCGGGGTCGCTGTGCATCCAGGCTTCGACAGCCACGTCCACACCGCGCCGTTCGCGCAGGAAGCGGACGGTCTCGGCGTCGGGCGCGACGATACCGGTCAAGCCGCCCAATTCGGCCGTCATATTGGTCAAGGTGGCGCGTTCATCGACAGACATCGCCGCAATAACGTCGCCCGTGAATTCAAATACCTTGCCCACGCCCTCGCCTGCACGGATCTCTGGCAACGCCAGCAGATGCAACACAATGTCCTTTGCCGTGACGCCCTGTGGCAACGCGCCCGCCAGGTCGATGCGCAGCGACGCCGGCAGCGTCAGACGGACGGCGCCCGTGACAAAAGCGTTGGCCATGTCGGTGGTGCCAACGCCAAACGCCACACACCCCAGCGCGCCACTATGCGGGGTGTGGGAATCGGTGCCCACCACTACCTGCCCGGGCAGCGCGTAGTGCTCTGCCATCATCGCGTGCGAAATCCCCGCCACATTGGCGCTCGTCTCCTGCACCGCTTCGGACTCGGTCAAGGTGCGGTGATGTCGAAGCTGGTAGGCATCGACGAAATCGCGCTGCGCCTGGCACATGACGCGAATATTGGGGACGATGCCTGCCCTGACGTGGTTGGGGCTTTCGTCGACATACGATGTGTGGTCTTCGAACACCACGATGCGCGCCGGATCCACCAGCCGCAGCGGCCCGCCAAAGCGCGTGTGCAGCATGTGCGCGGCCATGCCCGTGTAGTACTCGTGGATAAAGCGCCAGTCGGCGCGGACGAAAACGCCCGCGCCTTGCGGCGCATCGCCAGGCGTGACAGGCGTTTCCAGCATGTGGCGCTGGATGATCTTTTCGAACAGCGTGCGCGGTACGTTCCGCTGCGCTGCCTGGACGTCACCCCGGCCGACGGCAGGCGCCTGCGTCACGCCTTGCAAGTGCCTTTGCCCGAACGCCAGCAAC
This sequence comes from Achromobacter marplatensis, assembly GCF_049060505.1. Lineage (GTDB taxonomy): Bacteria > Pseudomonadota > Gammaproteobacteria > Burkholderiales > Burkholderiaceae_B > Achromobacter > Achromobacter marplatensis_A. The sequence continues at coordinate 259,603 of NZ_JBMGRB010000005.1, read as the reverse complement.
CCGCCCGCCCGCACAATGGTGGCCGCCAAGCTGTCGCGGTCCGCAACGATTTCGTCCACCGTGATGGACTCGCCTTGCCGCAAACGCTCCACCAGGCCCAGGTCTGTACTGGTGTACAAACCGATGTTGTCGGCATTTTGCCGATAGATGCGCTCGAAGCTCTCGGCGATGACCAGCCGCACGCCAGCCCATTTTTCGGCCATGGGGCTGTGTTCCCGCGAGGATCCCTTGCCGTAGCGCTTTCCCGCCACGACCACATTGATGCCGGCCCGCTTGATCGCATCGACGCCGATGGGCTGCGCCGCCCCCGCTCTCAGGCCCGTATACGGATACCGCCCCAGCTTCTCGTCGAAATGCGTCAGGATCGGCAACGGCGTGATCTCGTCAGTGGAGACGTCGTCGCGCAAGGGCGCTGCAGACGACGGCTCGCGGGTGCCGTCCAACTGCGCCAGGATGCAGGCAGGATCCTGCGACAGAAGAAGAATTCGGGGCGCCGCGTCAAGCACGCAGGCCGGTAATGCCACAGCAGCAGTCATCGTTATTCCAACCGTCATTCAGGCGTCACGGCCGCAGCCTTCACCAGCGCCTGGCTCTTGGTGATTTCCGCATTCAACGTCTGGGCCGCCTGCTCTGCGCTGCTTCCCTGCGCCACGAAGCCCTGCGGCGACAGCGTATTCAGCACCGCGGAAGACGCCATGGTCCGCTGCGTGGCGGCTTGCAGCGTCCGCACAATATCGTCGGGCAGTTTGGCGGGGCCGATCAGTGAAATCCAGGCGTCGTAGGAATAGTCCTTCACCCCCGATTCGTCCAGCGTCGGCACGTCGGGCAGCGCCGCCACGCGCTTGGGCGTGCTTACGGCCAGCGCGTGCAGCTTGCCGGCCTGCACCTGCGCCAGCACGGACGGCACCGCCAGGAACGCCACCTGGATCTGGCCGGACATGACATCCGTGATCAACGCATTGCCGCCGCGGTACGGGATATGCATCATGCTCACGCCCGCCTTTGATTTCAGCAATTCGCCCGCCAGATGCAGCACGCTGCCATTGCCGGACGACCCATAGTTGATCTTGCCGGGCTGCGCGCGGGCAGCGGCCAACAGATCGCCGATCGTGCGGTACGGCGAGTTCTCGGCCACGACCACGACGAGGGGCGTCGTGCCGATGACGGAAATCGGCGTGATGTCCTTCACCGAATCGTAGGGCATGCTCTTGTACAGGCTGGGGTTGATAGCGTGGTTGGACGACACGATGGCCAGCGTGTAGCCATCGGGTTTGGCGGCCACCAATTGGCGCGTGCCGGGGATGCCCGCCGCGCCGGCCAAGTTCTCGACGATCAGGGGCTGCGCCAGCGCCTTGCCAAGATTTTCCGCCACCACGCGGGCCACGACGTCGGCGGTGGAGCCCGGCGAAGTCGGCACGATCAGGCGGATGGGATGGTCGGGGTAGCCCGCGGCCTGCGCGGACACCGTGGGCAGCAAGGCGCTGAATGCAAGCGTACAGGACGCCAGGAATCTGGTGGGGGTCATGTTGTCTCCGTCTCGTGGCAGCGGGGTCTGTCTGCCCCGGCTTGGGCCGCGCCCACGAATCACGTCAAGGGCGCGTCCTGACTATAAGGAGCGCACGGCGATTGCCGAAGTGTCGTCTTGGCAGGCCTGCCATCGCAAACGGAGATGCCGGATCAGCCTTGCTGGGCCAGGAACTTGACCAGCGTGGCGGCGGTGGCCGACAACTGGCTTTCGCCGGGAAATACGATGCATAGCTGCCGCCGCGCCCACTCGTCGGACAGGGGACGCACCACGACGTCCAGCGATTGCAGGTAGAGTTCGGCAACTTGCTGCGGCATCACCGCGATGCCCAGCCCGGCATGCGTCATGCGGCACAGCGCATCCAGACTGGCCACGCGGATCTTCACCGATAACGTGGCGCCCAAGGCCTGGGCTTGCGCCGCCAGCAGTTGCGTCAGCGCACTGCTTTCCCGCAAACCCACAAAGGTCTCGTCTGCGATGTCCTGCAGACTCAGTTGCCTGGCAGCGGCCTTGGGATGATGGGCCGGCAGCATCACCGCCAGCCGGTCGCGCCGGTACGGCAATTGCGCCAGCCCCTCGGCGCCGGCGATGCGGTTGCAGATGCCAAAGTCCGCGGCGCGCTCGCGCACCAGGCGCAGCACATCGGGGCTGTGCTGTTCTTCCAGGTCGATATCCACGTCGGGGAACAAGCGCTGAAACGCCGCCACGTCTTCAGGCAGAAACTGCACGATGGCCGACAGATTGGCGACTACCCGCACATTCCCTTTCACCCCCGCATAGAAGCGCGACAGCTCCGCCCCCATGGATTCGACGGCGCCGATGATCTGCTGCGCGTGGCGTAGCACCGTCTGGCCGGCCGGGGTGGCGGTCACGCCGCGCGTATGGCGTTTGATCAACGGCAGCCCGACCAGCGATTCCAGATCCGCGATACGCCGGCTGACGGCCGACGGCGCAATGAACTCGCGTTCGGCCGCCCGCGCGATGCTGTTTTCCTGGCAGACGGCGACAAACAGGCGAAGTGAGGTCAGATCAACTTTGCGTAGGAGGTTTTCCATGGCCGGGCAACAAATACGCGGCGTGATCCGCATTGACGGGGAATCGTACACCAGGCGATCCCCCGCCAGTCTGCCGCTTTTTTCCTACGCGACCCGCGATTCGCGTTGCGGGTGGCGATAGCGCTCCAGCAGTTCCGCTTGGCGCGACCGCGCCTGGCCCACGCTTTTCTCCTTGACGTGACCATACCCGCGGATGGTGTCCGGCAGATTGGCCAGCGCCAGCGCGGCGTCGCGGTTGCCGGCGTCCAGCGTGCGCGAGAACTCGGCGGCCAACGCCAGGAAGTCGGCAGCCAGTTGGCGTTCCATGCGGCGTTCAGCAGTTTTGCCGAACACATCCAGCCAGGTCCCGCGCACCCGTTTCATCGGGGCCAGCACGCGGAACGCCACGCCCACCCACGCACCAAAGGCGCGCTTTTGCAGGCGGCCCTGCGCATCGCGCCGCGCAAAGGCCGGCGGCGCCAGGTAGTAGCGCAGGCGGTAGTCGCGCCCGGGCTCGCCTTCAAACTGCGCTTGCAGCTTGGCCTTGAACGCGGGGTCCGTGTATAGGCGCGCCACCTCGTACTCATCCTTATAGGTCATCAATTTGGCCAGGCTGCGCGCCACCGCGCGCGTGACCTCATGGCGCCGCCCCTCGGGCATCGCGGATTCACGCGCCCGCACGGCCTCGACGGCCTCGCGAAAACGCGCCGCGTAGGCCGCGTCCTGGTAGGCCCCGACATGCGCGGCCAGCCGCTCGATCAACCCGTCCAGCGATTCGGGCAATGCAACGACTTGCCCGGCCGCCTGCGTGGCCTGGGACGGGCGCAACGCCGCCGCGCCGCGATGCGCGGCTTGCCGGCCCAGTTCAAACGCGGCCAGGTTCTTATCCATCGACACGCCATTGATCTCGATCGCGCGGCGCAAGCTGTCGTAGCTTAAGGGCAGGCCGCCCTTTTGCCATGCGTAGCCAAGCAGCAGCGGATTGGCGTAGATCGTATCGCCCAGCAAGGCTTCGGCCAGCGGCCCTGCCTCGATGAAATCACAGTTGCCGCCCGTGCTTGCGGCAACGGCCGCCTCTGCCTGCGCGCCAGGAAAACGCCAGGCGGGCTGCGAGAGGAATGCCGCGGTGGGCGCCGCCGCGCTGTTCACCACGGCGCGTCCATGGTCGGGGCGCAGCCGCGACAGCACCTCGGGCGACGCCGACACCAGTGCATCGCAACCGATGACCAGGTCGGCCTCGCCCAACGCGACGCGGGTGGCGTGCAGGTCTTCGGGCTTGTTGGCCAACTGCACATGGCTAAGCACCGCGCCGCCCTTTTGCGCCAGACCCGCCATGTCCAGCACGGTGACGCCCTTGCCTTCGATATGCGCGGCCGCTCCCAGCAGCGCGCCGATCGTCACCACACCGGTTCCGCCCACGCCTGCGATCACCATGCGATAGGCCGCGCCCGTGGCGATGGACGCGGGATCCGGCAATGGCGCATCGGGCATCGGCGGCTGAGCCGTGCCCGCCAGGGCCGGCTTGCGCAGCACCGCCCCTTCGGCCGTGACGAAGCTGGGGCAGAACCCTTCCACGCACGAAAAGTCCTTGTTGCAAGACGACTGGTTGATGCGGCGCTTGGTGCCCAGCGGCGTGTCCAGGGGTTCCACCGACAGGCAGTTGGACTTGACCGAGCAGTCGCCGCAGCCTTCGCACACGGCGTCGTTGATGAAGGCCCGACGCAACGGATCCGGGTAATCGCCGCGCTTGCGGCGTCGCCGCTTCTCGGTGGCGCAAGTCTGGTCGTAGATCAGCACCGTCGTGCCTTCGATCTCGCGCAACGCGCGCTGCACGTCGTCAAGCGCCTTGCGATGATGCACGTCGATGCCGCCCGGCAACGCCGCCGCGCCGGCATATTTTTCGGGCTCGTCCGTGACCACCACGGTTTTCACAACCCCTTCCGCCTGCATCTGCGCCGCGATCTGCGGCACCGTCAGCACGCCGTCCACCGGCTGGCCGCCCGTCATGGCGACGGCGTCGTTGTACAGGATCTTGTAGGTGATCGACGCGCGCGCGGCCACTGCGGCGCGAATCGCCAGCAGCCCCGAATGAAAATAGGTGCCGTCACCTAGATTGGCGAAGATATGGCGTTCGCGGGTGAAGTCTTTTTGCCCCAGCCACGCCACGCCTTCACCGCCCATCTGGCTGAAGGTGTCGGTGTCGCGGTTCATCCACATCGCCATGTAATGGCATCCGATACCGGCCACCGCGCGCGACCCTTCCGGCACGCGGGTAGAGGTGTTGTGCGGGCAGCCCGAGCAGAACCAGGGCTTGCGCTCTTCCACCAGCGTGGGGCGCGCGGCCTCGCGTTCCTTGGCATCGATCACGGCCAGCCGCGCCGCGATGCGGGCGCGCAGGCCGGAAGACAGGTCAGCCTTGTCCAGCCGCGCGGCAATGGCGCGGGCGATCAGCGCGGGCGATAGCTCGTAGCGCGCCGGCAGCAGCCAGCCGCCGCGTGGCGTGGACCATTCGCCGCCGCCATGCTCGCGCTCGTCGAACTTGCCGTACACGCGCGGCCGCACATCGTCGCGCCAGTTGTAGAGCTCTTCCTTCAGCGCGTATTCGAGGATCTGGCGCTTTTCCTCGACCACAAGAATCTCTTTCAGGCCCGTGGCGAATTCGCGCGCGCCTTGCGCGTCCAGCGGCCAGATACAGCCCACCTTCATGACGCGGATACCGGCTTCGGCACAGGCTGCCTCGTCCAGCCCCAGGTCATTCAGGGCCTGGCGCACATCCAGATACGCCTTGCCCGCCGTCATGATGCCGAAGGTCGCGCGGGGTGAATCCAGCACCACGCGGTTGAGCTTGTTCGCCCGCACATACGCCAGCGCGGCATACCACTTGTGGTCCAACAAGCGGGCCTCTTGCGCCAGCGGCGAATCCGGCCAGCGGATGTTCAGCCCGCCCTCCGGCAGCGCCTCATCCGGCAGCACGATGCGCACGCGCGCGGGGTCCACATCCACCGATGCACTGGACTCGACGACGTCCGTCACGCACTTCATCGCCACCCACAACCCGGTGTAGCGGCTCATGGCCCAACCGTGCAGCCCGTAATCCAGGTATTCCTGGACATTCGATGGGTACAGCACCGGGATGCCACTGGCGATCAGCACATGTTCCGACTGATGCGCTACCGACGAGGACTTGGCGGCATGGTCATCGCCCGCCAACATCAGCACGCCGCCGTGCGCGGACGACCCCGCCGAGTTCGCGTGCTTGAGCACATCCACCGAACGGTCCACGCCCGGCCCCTTGCCGTACCACATGCCGAACACGCCGTCGCGGGTGGCGCCCGGGAACAGGTTCAACTGCTGCGAGCCCCAGACGGCGGTCGCGGCCAAGTCTTCGTTCACGCCTGGCTGGAACACGACATCGTGCGACTTCAGGTGCTTCTTGGCCTTCCACAGCGCCTGGTCCAGGCCGCCTAACGGCGAGCCCCGATAGCCCGAGATGTAGCCGGCGGTGTTCAGGCCGGCCTGCTGGTCGCGCAGCTTCTGCAACAACGGCAGGCGCACAAGCGCCTGGGTGCCGCTGAGATAGATGCGACCGGTGGCGCGGGTGTATTTGTCGTCGAGCGTCAGGCCATGGGTATCGGCCACGCCAGGGGGTAGTGGGGCGTTCACGCGCTTGTCTCCTGCATGCGGATTTGAGTGTTTTCCGCAGTGTAGGAACGCTGTTGGTTATCGTATATTCATAGTTTCAGCTAGCAGGTATTCGAAAAACAGATGGCTAATGACGTCACCCTGCGGCAGCTGCGCTATTTCGCGGCGGCCGCCCGCACGGGCCGCTTTTCCATGGCGGCGGCCGACGAACATGTTTCGCAATCCGCCGTCACCAACGCCGTGCTGGCCCTGGAATCCCAATTGGGGGTGCGCCTGTTCGACCGCCATCCGCACGGCGTCACGCTAACGCCGGAAGGCCACAATTTTCATCGGCGGACGCAGGACATTCTGGATTCGCTGGACGACGCCATCCGCGAGCCCGGCTTTCAGCGCTATGCGTTGCGCGGCACGGTGCGCATCGCCGCGTCGTACACGGTGCTGGGGTATTTCCTGCCTGACCTGCTGGCGCGCTTTCGCCGGCGCTACCCGGAGGTGGTGCTGGACCTGGTGGACCTGGACCGCCCTGAAATCGAAGCGGCGGTGGCCAGCGGCGACGTCGAACTGGGCGTGGCGCTGCTGTCCAACGTGGACAAGCGCGAGCGATTTGGCCATCAGGTGCTGGTGCGGTCGCGACGGCAACTGTGGACGGCGTCCGGCCATCCGCTGCTGTCCGCCTCGGCGCCGTCGTTGGCCGACATCGCGCGCTATCCCTACATCCTGCTAGAGGTGGACGAAGGCGAACGGTCCACGCTGAACTACTGGCGCACGCATGGTCTGCGGCCCGATATCGCCCTGCGCACGCGGTCCATGGAAGCGCTGCGCGGGCTGGTCGCGCATGGCTTCGGCGTCACCATGCTGTCGGACATGGTCTACCGCCCCTGGTCGCTGGAAGGCCGCAAGATCGAGGCCGTGCCCATCACCGACGCCGTGCCGCCCATGGAGGCCGGGCTGCTGTGGCATCCCCGCACGGGGCTGGCCAAGCCGGCCGATGCCTTTCGGCAGTTCATGATGGTGGCTTGCGGGGTGTAGGCGCGGGCTTCAACCGGCTACACCAGCACGGCCCCCTTGCGGCGCGTGAACCGCATCAACGAATCAAGCGCCATCGCATGCATGGCCGCCACCGACGGCAGCAAGGTTTCTTCCTTGCGCGTCAGCACACCCACAATGCGCTCTACCGTCGGTTCGGACAGCGGCACGAAGGCCAGGCCCGAGCCGACCGCCGGCCGCGCCAACACAGGCAGCACTGTAACGCCCAACCCGCCGACCACGCTGGCCAGCAACGACGCGCGGTTGGACACCACCATGGCCGGGTCGTCGATGACGTGCCCCAGTTGCCGGCTCTTCAAGCTGTCGAACGTGGCGTTTCCGATCAGGCGTTCGGCTTCCAGCGCCGACCACGGCACCGGGCCACGCCGGCGCGCCAGCGGATGCCCTTTTCGGCACACCAGCCCGAACGCATCCCGCGCAACGGGCGTGAACGCCACCTCGGCCGTGCGCGGCACCTGGCCCGCCACGCCCACCTGCACTTCACCGGTCAGCACCAGCCGGTGCACATCCTGCGACGATTCATCCAGGGCCCGGATGCGGATGTCCGGGTGGCTGCGGGCGTAGCGCTCCAGCAGCTTTGGCAGCCATTCGTCCGCCAGCGACGGCATCACCGCCAGCGACACGGGTCCGGTATGGCCCATGCCCAGCTGGCGCGCCGCGTCCAGCACGCGGTCATGCGTGGCCAGCAGTTCACGCAGCAGCGGCGCCACCGCATGGCCCAACGGCGTCAGTTGCGCCCGCTTGCCCGCTTCGAACAGGGGCGCGCCCAGCTGCTGCTCCAGGTCCTGCATGGCGGCCGACACCGCGGCCTGCGAACGGTGCGTGCCTTCGGCCGCCAAGCGGAAGCTGCCGTGGTCAGCGGCCAGCAGGAACTGGCGCAGGTGCTGGATCTTCAGGGGGGATGGCATGGCGTCGCAAGCAATCGAATTCAGGTTTTCCGAAATTAACTTACGTTAATTTGGATTGTCAAAATTCCAGGCTGCGCCCAACAATGCAGGCATCGTTCATCAAGCATGCATGGGAGCAACGGAATGGCTTTGCAAGTGCGAAAAATCGTCAGTTACGTCGAAAAGACCTGCATTGAAGGCGGCAAGGCGGCCGAGCGGCCCTTGATCATGATCGTGGCGGCCGCCGTGATCCGCAACCCCTGGGCGGGCCTGCCTTTCCAGGAAGACCTGCGCCCGCAGATCCTGGAAGCCGCGCCGCCGCTGGGCGAGTTGCTGGTGGAAGAGATCCTGCGCCAGGCGGGTTCCGCCGACCAGATCGAGGCCTACGGCAAGGCCGCCGTGGTGGGCACCGCCGGCGAGGTCGAACATGCGTCGGCGCTGATCCACACGCTGCGCTTCGGCAACGCCTATCGCAACGCTGTGGGCGGCACCAGCTACCTCGCCTTCACCAATACGCGGGGCGGTCCGGGATGCGTGATCTCGGTGCCGCTGATGCACAAGTTGGACGAAGGGCTGCGGTCACACTACCTGACCGTGCAGACCAATATCAATGATGCCCCCGCGCCGGACGAGATCGTGATCGCGCTGGGCGCCGCCACCTCTGGCCGCCCCCACCACCGGATCGGCAACCGCTATTCCGATCTGCAGGAATTGGCGCAAGAGGCGCAATCGAAATGAGCGCGCCCCGCCGCCGCTCGGGCCACGGCGCGCCGCTGGTGCTGCTGCACGGCGTCGGGCTGGATCACACGCTATGGGACGATCTGGTTCCGCTGCTGGAACCGGATTTCGACGTGCTGCGCTACGACCTGCTGGGCCATGGCGCGGCCCCGGGCCTCACGGGCGAAGCGCGCGTGCAGGACTTCATCGCGCAGCTTGACGCCGAGCTGGACCGGGCCGGCTGGCCGCGCGCCAGCGTGCTGGGGTATTCCATGGGCGGCTTGATCGCGGGGGCTTATGCCGCCGCCCGACCGCAGCGTGTCGAACGCCTGGTGTTGCTTAGCACGGTGTTCCAGCGCACGCCGGAAGAGGCCAGCGCCGTGACGGCCCGCCTGACCGCGGCCGCCACCCAGGATGTGGAGGCCGCTGCCGCGATATCGCTGCAACGCTGGTTCACGCCCGAATTCCTGGCCACACGCCCGCAGCGGGTGGCGGCCATCGGCCAGCGCCTGGTCCGCAACGACCGCGCCAGCTTCCTGGCGGCATACCGGCTGTTCGCGCAGGGCGATCCGATACTGGCGCAGGCAGCGCCGGATATCGCCTGCCCGACCCTCGCGATGACAGGCGAACAGGATGTTGGGTCCACTGCCCGCATGACCCGGGGCCTGGCGCGCGCGCTGCCCGACGGCCGAGCCCGGGTCGTGGAAGGCCAAAGGCATATGCTGCCGGTGGAAGCTCCCGCCGTGGTGGCATCGGCCCTGCAAGCATTTCTACTGCCGAAAACCGCCGAATCGCCCGCCTGACAGAGGCGATCGGCCATCGCCCCGAAGGGGCGGAGATGGAGACAACCCCATGAATCGCAGAACCGTACTGAAGCACCTGGCCCTGGCCGCCGCGGCGCCCGCCGCTCTGTCGCTAAGCCGCCATGCCGCAGCCCGAGAAGCGCCTTTGCGCGTGATCGTGCCCTTCCCCCCGGGCGGAGGCACCGATGTGCTGGGCCGGGTCATCGCGGCCACGCTGGAGGGCGCGTTGGACCGCCCTGTCGTCGTCGAGAACAAGCCCGGCGCCAGCGGCATGCTGGGCGCGGACTACACCGCCAACGCCGCCAAGGATGGCAGCGTGCTGTTGTTCGCGGGGCTGGTGCCGTCGGTGCGCTATTACGCCCGCCCGCCGGAAGACGTGCTCAAGCAGCTGGCGCCGGTATGCGCGATCGCAAGTTCGCCCTACATGGTGGCCGTCAACAGCGACCTGCCGGCCAAGACACTGGCCGAACTCGTGGCCCAAGCCAGGCGCGAACCCAAAGGGCTGACCTTCGGATCGCCCGGCAACGCCACGCCGCAGCATCTGGCTACCGAGCTGCTGCAAGCCGCCTGCGGCATCGACATGCTGCACGTCCCGTATCGCGGCACGGGGCCGATGATGACGGATCTGCTGGGCAGCCAGATCCAGCTCGTCGTGGCGACGGTGGCGGCGGTCGAGCCTTACCTGAAGGGCGGACGCCTGCGGGTACTGGCAGTGACCAGCCGCGAACGCCTTCCCAAGTATCCAGACATTCCCACCGTCGCCGAAAGCGGCTACCCGGCTTTTGAGGCGCAGATTCGTTTCGGCACGTATTGCGCCGCGGGCACGCCGCAGGCAACGATTGCCGCGCTGAACCAGGGCATCAACCGCGCGCTGCAAACCGAGGGCGTGCGGGCCAAGCTGGCCGAACAGGGCTTCCAGCCCACGGGCGGCACGCCGGCGCAGTTGCAACAGGCTTTGCTAACGGAAATCCGCGACGTGGCCGCGCTGGTAAAGGCAGGCAAGGTGCGGGTGGACTTGTAGCGATCTGTAGCGGCCGGTAGCGAAAGGGGCGCAACGCCGGCAGGTGGCGTGATTAGAATTCGGTCTTCTTCGTCCCTGCCCGCCTACGATGCCCCGCCCCCTATCCTTCTTGACCGGCGCCCTGACCTTGTCCGCCCTGTTGACGGGTGGCGTGGCGCACGCCGCAAGCGGCCCTTGCCCCGAGGCGGCCGACATCGTGCGCAGCGTGTATCAAAACCAGGACAAGCCCGACCGCGAAGGCCGCATCCGCTTAAAGCAAGGCCACGCCATCGTGACGCTGTCTGACGCGGACGTCGGCGCGCCCTTTGCGGTGGCGTGCAAGGCCTGGCCGGCCAACCCGGACTTGCTGCTTGTGGCGGTGCCGTTGATGCAAGCCACGCCAGACCCCGAAAACGGCCACGTCGGCGATCTGGACGTGCTGGTGCTGGACCGCCAGACGCTGCAAGTGCGGCAGCGCCGCACGGTGGTTGATCTGATGTCGGACGATGCCCTGCGCATCACCAGCCTGTCGTTCGATACGGCGCGCTATGACGTCACGGCCGACCGCCGTGCGTTTGGTATCCGCATCGAACGCGAAGGCGCCTCGCGCGCCAACCCCATGGACGAAACCAGCTTGCGGCTCTTCACCGTGGAAGACAACGAATTGCGCCTGGTGCTCGACGGCCTGATCGTCAACCACTCGTCCGGCCAATGGGACACGAGCTGCGCGGGAAAATTCACGGAACGCGCGGTCAGCCTGGCGATAGGCACGGCGCAAACCAAGGGCTACCGCAACATAGTCGCCACGGACTCGCACTCGTCCAGCCATGCCGCGGTGCAACAAGGCGGCTGCGAAGAAAAAACCGTCAGCCAAGGCAAGACGCGCCACACGCTGCGCTTTGACGGCAAGCGTTATCGGATTCCCAAAGCGCTCCGTTCGATAGACAGCGAGACCGCTGGATAACCACCATTTACAAGCGGGGCCGTCTCCGTGCATGCTGCCTAGCTGATCCGGCGTAGATCGGGCGCACCATGGAGACGACATGCCTAGTCAGGAATCCCTGCATTCCGCCCATATCCGCGAGATCGAACAGGTCGGCCAAGGCCGCCCCACGCAGCGCGACGCGCATGTGGTGCGCAGTTGGCTGCGCTGCCTGGATCAATACCGGCTGGATCCGGCCCAGGCGTGCGAGGCGTACATCGTCCCTGACGGCCGCCTGCGCGAACACCGCCAGCAATCCGAAGCCCTGATCAGCATTGCCCGCAGCGGGCTGGACCATCTTTTCCGTCAGGTCGCGGGCCAGAACTACGTGCTGTTGCTGGCCGACCGCCAGGGCGTCACGGTGGAGTTCCTGGGCGACCCGTCGCAGACCGACAAGCTGCGCAAAGCCGGGTTGTACCTGGGGTCGGAATGGTCGGAACCGCGCGCTGGCACCTGCGCCGTGGGCGCCTGCCTGGAAACAGGCGAAGCACTGACCATCCACCAGACCGATCACTTCGACAATACCCACACGCCGCTGTCCTGCACCGCCGCGCCCATCTACAACGCCGACGGCGAATTGGCGGCCGTGCTGGATATTTCGCTGCTCAGTTCCCCCAGCCTGAAGGCCAGCCAGAACCTGGCGCTGCATCTGGTCAACAGCACCACCCGCCGCATCGAACTGGCCAACCTGATGGCGCGCACGCGCAACGAATGGGTGTTGCGCTTTGCGCGGTCGCCCGAATTCCTGGACGTGGATCCGGAAGCCGCGATCTCGCTGGACGGCGCCGGCCGCATCCTGGGCATGACGCATTCGGGGGCCAAGCTGCTGGCCCGCGCCGCCGGCCTGGATTGGCGCCGCCCTTCGGACTTGATCGGCCAACCGGTCACGCGCTTCTTCGAGGTGCAGCTGGACGACCTGCCCCAATTCACCCGCGGCCATGCGCCGCAAGACCGCCTGATCGTCGCGCGCGACGGCAATGCGCTATTCGCCCACGCCATTGAACCCAACCGCCATGCGCGCGGCGCGTCCGTCGCCGTGCGCGCCACGACCTCGGCCCTGCGCGGGCTGGACGGCGGCGACGCCAAGATGGCGGCGTTGCAGATGCGCGCCGCCAAACTGGCGCGCCAGGGGCTACCCATTCTGTTGCAAGGCGAGACCGGCGTGGGCAAGGAATACCTGGCGCGAGCCATCCACGAAGACAGCCGGCGGCCGGGCAGCTTTGTCGCGGTGAACTGCGCGGCCATCCCGGAATCCCTGATCGAAAGCGAACTGTTCGGCTATCTGCCGGGCGCCTACACGGGCGCTGCGCCCAAAGGGCGCAAAGGCCTGATCGAAGCGTCGGACGGCGGCACGCTGTTCCTGGACGAGATCGGCGACATGCCGTTGACGTTGCAAAGCCGTTTGCTACGCGTGCTGGCGGAATCCGAGGTCACGCCCATCGGCGCCAACGCGCCGCGCGCCGTGCGCCTGACCTTGGTGTCGGCCTCGCACCGTGATCTGGGCGCGCTGGTGCGCGAGGGCCGCTTCCGCGAAGACCTGTATTACCGCATCAACGCGGCCACGCTCACGGTGCCGCCGCTGCGGGAACGCCAGGACCTGGATTGGCTCATCGCGCGCATGCTGGCGCGGCATCAGGACGAGTCCGGCGCGCCCGTGCTGTCCGCGCGGGCGCTGCGGGCGCTGAAGGCGCACGCCTGGCCCGGCAATATCCGCGAACTGGCCAACGTGATCGCGGTCGCCGCGGCGCTGTGCGAACACGGCGTGATCGAACCGCAGGATCTGCCCGAAGCGCTGGCGCCCGCCGGCCATGCCGCCACCGCCGAAGAAGCCGCGCTGCGGTCCGCGCTGGCCAGTTGCGCCGGCAATGTCTCGGAAGCCGCCAGGCGAATGGGCATCGACCGCTCTACCGTGCATCGCCAGATGCGCCGCTACGGGCTGACGCCAAGGCGCTGAGGCGGCCGGCGCCAACGTGCCGCGCGCCCCGCCGCGCCCGGCCGCCACACCGCACCGCCACAGGTGTGGCGCGTGCCACACCCGATGAGCAAGGCCACGCCCCGGCCGCCCAGCAGCCACGGGCCTCGCCCAGTTACCCGAAAGCTGGCACGGCAATTGCATGTCTATCCATGACGCCTACCGGCCGGCACAGGCCGGGGCCGTTATCGGAACGCCACGACAACGCCCGCCACGGGCAAGGAGACAAGACATGCCGAACGATCACGCCGACACCGCGTTGGACGCGGTGCTGGCGCGCCTGAATACCGCGCTGGGCAACAAGGACATTGACGGTGTCGCCCGCTTGTTCCAGGACGACTGCTATTGGCGCGACCTGGTGCTGTTCAGCTGGAACCTGCGCACGCTGGAGGGGCACGCACAGATCCGCGACATGCTGGCGCAACAACTGCCGCAGGTCGAACCGGTGCGCTTCACCCGGGACGACCGGGAAGCCGTCGCCGACGAAGGCGGACTGTTGCAAGGCTGGCTGCACATCGACACCAACCTGGCGCGCGGTTACGGGCATATTCGCGTCAAGGACGGCAAGATCTGGACGCTGCTGACCACCATGTCCGAACTCAAGGGCCACGAGGAACCCAGCGGCACGCGCCGCCCCAAGGGCGCCGAACACGGCAACCGCCGCGAACGCCAGACCTGGCTGGAAAAGCGCGAACAGGAAGCGGCCGAATTGGGCTACCAGACGCAGCCCTATGTGCTGATCATCGGCGGCGGGCAAGGCGGCATTGCGCTGGGCGCGCGGCTGCGCCAGTTGGACGTACCCACGATCATCATCGAAAAGAACGAGCGCGCCGGCGACAGTTGGAGGAAGCGCTACAAGTCCTTGTGCCTGCACGACCCGGTCTGGTATGACCACCTGCCCTACATTCCCTTCCCCGAGAACTGGCCCGTCTTCGCGCCCAAGGACAAGGTTGGCGACTGGCTCGAGATGTACACGAAGGTGATGGAGCTGAACTACTGGACCTCAAGCGTCTGCCAGTCGGCGCGCTACGACGAGCAAAAGCAGGAATGGGAAGTCACCGTGTTGCGTGACGGCAAGCCCGTGGTGTTGCGGCCCAGGCAACTGGTGCTTGCCACCGGCATGTCGGGCAAACCGAACATTCCGCGCTTTCCGGGACAGGACGCGTTTCAGGGCGAGCAGCAGCATTCCTCGCAGCACCCCGGCCCCGACGCGTACCGCGGCAAGAACGTGGTGGTGATCGGCGCCAACAATTCCGCTCACGATATCTGCGCGGCGTTGTGGGAAGGCGGCGCCAACGTCACGATGGTGCAGCGCTCGTCCACGCACATCGTCCGGTCGGACACGCTGATGGACATCGGCCTGGGCGGCCTGTATTCCGAGCAGGCGCTGGCCAACGGCATGACGACGCGCAAGGCGGATTTGACGTTCGCCTCGTTGCCCTACAAGATCATGGCGCAGTTTCAGATTCCGCTTTACGACCAGATGCGTGAACGCGACGCCGAGTTCTACGCCAAGCTTGAGAAGGCGGGCTTCATGTTGGACTGGGGCGACGACGGCTCGGGCCTCTTCATGAAATACCTGCGGCGCGGATCGGGCTATTACATCGACGTGGGCGCCTGCGACCTCGTCATCGACGGCAGCATCAAGCTGCAATCCCGCACCGACGTCAGCCATCTGACGCACGACGCCGTCGTGCTCAAGAACGGCGTGACGCTGCCTGCGGACCTGGTCGTCTATGCCACCGGCTACGGCTCGATGAACGGCTGGGCCGCCGACCTGATCAGCCAGGACGTGGCCGACAAGGTGGGCAAGTGCTGGGGCCTGGGGTCGGACACCACCAAGGATCCCGGCCCCTGGGAGGGCGAACAGCGCAACATGTGGAAGCCCACGCAGCAGGAAGGCCTGTGGTTCCACGGCGGCAATCTGCACCAATCCCGCCACTATTCCCAGTACCTGTCCTTGCAATTGAAGGCGCGGCACGTCGGGCTGCCGGTGCAGGTCTACGGCCTGCAAGCCGTGCACCACCAGCGGTAGCGCCACCGGCCTTTGCGCGCAAGCGGCGCCCCTCGGCCCGCTTGCGCTGCCGGGCCTCCCACGGTAAATTGTTGACAATCTGGCATTCCAATACGCCTTATCCCGAGTATTTTTGACAAATCCGGATAGATTGTTGACACCATGAGCAAAGTGCTGACGCTGCCGGGCCACCCGCCGGGCGATGGCGAAACGTTGTCGGATCACATTTTCAAGAAGATCCAGGCTGCCATCGTCAAAGGTGAAATCGCCCCGGGCAGCAAGATTTCCGAGCCCGAACTGGCGCGCCAGCACGGCGTCAGCCGGGGACCGCTGCGCGAGGCCCTGCATCGGCTGGAAGGCCAAAAGCTGCTGGTGCGGGTGCCGCACGCGGGCGCCCGTGTCGTCTCGCTGTCGCAGCAAGAGCTGTCCGAACTCTACGAGATCCGGGAATCGCTGGAAGGCATGGCCTGCCGCCTGGCCGCCGAACGCATGCCGCCCGCCGAAATCGCCGAACTACGCGGTGTGCTGGAAGCCCATGAACGCGACGCCGCCTTTCAGGCCGGCTTGGGCTACTACCAGCAGGAAGGCGATTACGACTTCCACTACCGCATCGTCAAAGGCAGCGGCAATCAGATGCTGTTCCGCATGCTCTGCGACGAGCTCTATCAACTGGCGCGCATGTACCGCATCCAGTATTCGACCACGCCGAACCGCCCGCGACAGGCCTACGCCGAACACCACCGCATTCTTGACGCCATCGCGGACCGCGACGGCGAGCTGGCCGAAATCCTGATGCGCCGGCATATCCGCGTATCCCGAATCAACATCGAACAACAGATCGCCCAGAGCAACCTGCGGCGCACGGAGGCATGATGAATCACTCGTACCGTAAAACCCTGCCCGGCACCCGCCTGGACTATTTCGACGCGCGCGCCGCCGTCGAGGCCATCGCGCCCGGCGCCTACGCCGGCCTGCCCTACACGTCGCGCGTGCTGGCGGAAAACCTGGTGCGCCGATGTGATCCGGCCATGCTGACCGACGCGCTCAAGCAGTTGATCGAACGCCGTCGCGACCTGGATTTCCCGTGGTTTCCGGCACGCGTGGTCTGTCACGACATTCTGGGCCAGACGGCCTTGGTCGACCTGGCGGGCCTGCGCGATGCGATTGCCGACATGGGTGGCGACCCGGCCAAGGTAAATCCGGTGGTGCCGGTGCAGTTGATCGTCGACCACTCGCTGGCCGTGGAATTCGATGGCAACGATCCGGATGCCTTCGCCAAGAACCGTGCAGTGGAAGACCGCCGCAACGAAGACCGCTTCCACTTCATCGACTGGACCAAGCAAGCCTTCCGCAATATCGAAGTCGTGCCCCCGGGCAACGGCATCATGCACCAGATCAACCTGGAGCGGATGTCGCCGGTGATCTACACGCAAGACGGCGTGGCCTTCCCCGACACCCTGGTCGGCACCGACAGCCACACGCCGCACGTGGACGCGCTGGGCGTCATCGCCATCGGCGTGGGCGGCCTGGAAGCCGAAAACGTGATGCTGGGCCGCGCGTCCTGGATGCGCCTGCCCGACATTATCGGCGTGGAACTCACCGGCCGCGCGCAACCCGGCATCACTGCCACCGACGTCGTGCTGACGCTGACCGAATTCCTGCGAAAGGAAAAGGTGGTGGGCGCCTATCTGGAGTTCTACGGCGAAGGCGCCGCCAGCCTGACGCTGGGCGACCGCGCCACCATTTCGAACATGGCCCCCGAGTACGGCGCCACCGCCGCGATGTTCTCGATCGACCAGCAGACCATCGACTACCTGCGCCTGACCGGCCGCGAGGACGAGCAGATCGCGCTGGTGGAAACCTACGCCAAGACCGCGGGCCTGTGGTCCGACAGCTTGAAGACGGCCGAATACGAACGCGTGCTGCGCTTCGACCTGTCCACGGTCGTGCGCACGTTGGCCGGTCCGTCGAATCCGCATCGTCGCCTGCCGGTGTCCGACCTGGCCGCGCGCGGCATCTCTGGCGTCGTGGAAAACGAACCGGGCCGGATGCCCGATGGCGCCGTCATCATCGCGGCCATCACCAGCTGCACCAACACCAGCAACCCGCGCAACGTGATCGCGGCGGGCCTGCTGGCACGCAATGCCAACCGCGCCGGCCTGTCGCGCAAGCCCTGGGTGAAAAGCTCGCTGGCGCCGGGATCCAAGGCCGTGCAGCTGTACCTGGACGAAGCCGGCCTGACGCAAGACCTGGAAAAACTGGGCTTCGGCGTCGTCGCCTTCGCCTGTACCACGTGCAACGGCATGTCGGGCGCGCTGGACCCCGTGATCCAGCAGGAAATCATCGACCGCGACCTGTACGCAACCGCCGTGCTGTCCGGCAACCGCAACTTCGACGGCCGCATCCATCCCTACGCCAAACAGGCATTTCTGGCCTCGCCTCCGCTGGTGGTGGCCTATGCCATCGCCGGCACCATTCGCTTCGACATCGAACGCGATGTATTGGGCACGGGCGCCGACGGCCGCGAGATCCGCCTGAAAGATATCTGGCCCACCGACGAAGAGATCGACGCGGTGGTCAAGGCCGCGGTCAAGCCTGAACAGTTCCGCAAGGTCTACGCGCCGATGTTCGGCATCCAGGATGACCGCAAGGCTGGCGTCAGCCCGCTTTACGCCTGGCGTCCGCAAAGTACCTACATCCGCCGCCCGCCGTACTGGGAAGGCGCGCTGGCAGGCGCCCGCACGCTGCGCGGCATGCTGCCGCTGGCCGTGCTGGGCGACAACATCACCACCGATCACCTGTCGCCGTCCAACGCCATCATGCTGGACAGCGCGGCCGGCGAATATCTGGACAAGATGGGCCTGCCCGAAGAAGACTTCAACTCTTACGCGACCCACCGCGGCGACCACCTGACCGCGCAGCGCGCCACCTTTGCCAACCCCAAGCTCTATAACGAAATGGTGCTGAACGACGACGGCACCGTGAAGCAAGGCTCACTGGCTCGCGTGGAACCGGAGGGCCAGGTCATGCGCATGTGGGAAGCCATCGAAACCTATATGGACCGCAAGCAGCCGCTGATCATCGTAGCGGGCGCCGACTACGGCCAGGGATCGTCGCGCGACTGGGCCGCCAAAGGCGTGCGGCTGGCCGGCGTGGAAGCCATCGTGGCCGAAGGCTTCGAACGCATTCACCGCACCAACCTGATCGGCATGGGCGTGCTGCCGCTGGAATTCAAACCCGGCGTGAACCGCAAGACGCTGAGCCTGGATGGCACCGAAAGCTACGACGTCATCGGCGAACGCAAGCCCCGCGCCGACCTGACGCTGGTGATCCACCGCCGCAATGGCGAGACCGTGCAGGTGGCCGTCACCTGCCGTCTGGACACCGCCGAAGAAGTGTCCATCTACGAAGCCGGCGGCGTGCTGCAGCGCTTTGCCCAAGACTTCCTGGAAGCCGAATCCGTGGCCGGCGCCAAGCAAGCCAGCTAACACCACCGGCTGGCGGGCGCCGACGCGCCCGCCAGCCTACCGAACACCTTGCACCAAGACATCAGGACGACCCCATGGCCCATGCACCCCAAACCAAGATCGCCGCCACCTACATGCGCGGCGGCACCAGCAAAGGCGTGTTCTTCAAGCTGGACGACCTGCCCGAATCCGCGCGCGCACCCGGCGCCGCGCGCGACGCACTGCTGATGCGCGTGATCGGCAGCCCGGACCCTTACGGCAAGCAGATCGACGGCATGGGGGCCGCCACGTCCAGCACCAGCAAGACCGTCATCGTCGGCAAGAGCACCCAGCCTGACCATGACGTGGACTATCTTTTCGGCCAGGTCTCCATCGACCAGCCCTTTGTGGACTGGAGCGGCAACTGCGGCAATCTGTCCGCCGCCGTCGGCCCCTTCGCCATCACCAACGGCCTGGTCGACCCGGCCCGCGTGCCCGCCGATGGCATCGCCGTCGTGCGCATCTGGCAAGCCAACATCAAGAAAACCATCATCGCGCACGTGCCGATGACCGGCGGCGCGGTGCAAGAGACCGGCGACTTCGAACTGGACGGCGTGACCTTCCCCGCCGCCGAACTGCGGCTGGAATTCATGGACCCCGCCGAAGAGGGCGACGGCGGCTCGATGTTCCCCACCGGCAACCTGGTCGACGATCTGGACGTGCCCGGCGTGGGCACCTTCAAGGCCACGATGATCAATTCGGGCATCCCGACAATCTTCCTGGACGCCGAAGCCCTGGGCTACACCGGAACCGAATTGCAGGACGACATCAATGGCGACGCCGCCGCGCTGGCCCGCTTCGAGACCATTCGGGCGCATGGCGCGCTGCGCATGGGCCTGATCAGCAAGGTCGAAGAAGCCGCCAGCCGCCAGCACACGCCGAAGGTCGCGTTCGTGGCGCGGCCCAAGGCCTACGTTTCGTCCAGCGGCAAGCAGATCGGCGCGGGCGACATCGACGTGCTGGTGCGCGCGCTGTCCATGGGCAAGCTGCACCACGCGATGATGGGCACGGCGTCCGTCGCCATCGGCACGGCGGCGGCCATTCCCGGCACGCTGGTGAACCTGGCCGCGGGCGGCACCGAACGCGACAGCGTCAACTTCGGCCACCCCTCCGGCACGCTGCGCGTCGGCGCCCAGGCGCAGCGGGTGAATGGCGAATGGAAGGTCACCAAAGCCATCATGAGCCGCAGCGCGCGCGTGCTGATGGAAGGCCGCATCCACGTGCCGAAAGAAGGGTTCTAAGCCGGGTTGGACCGCAGGGCCGCGCCCGCCGGATCAGCTCCGCGCGGACAGCAATTGCGACAGCGTATGCGCTTCGGCCTGCAGGTCCTTGGCTAATGCGTGGGCGCGGGCATCGTCGAGTTGTTCGGCCAGCCCCGCCGCAACCAGCGAATGCGTCATGCGGTTCTGGCTGTTCAGCACTGGCGCCGCGATCACGACGACGCCGTTGATGTAGTTGTTCCGGTCCATGCTGTAGCCGTCCCGGCGCTGGAATGGCTTGTACGTGCCCAAGGGCACTCCGCCCGCCATCGTGCAGCGGCTGAACGCCGAACTGGTGAAGATCCTGGCGCGTCCCGAGGTGCGGCAACGCCTGTTGGAACTGGGCCATGAACCCGGCGGCGGCACCCCCGCGGAGCTGACCGCGTTTTCGCGCAGCGAACGGCTGAAGTGGCAACCGTTGATCGTCCAGGCGGGCTTGAAGGCGGAGTAACGGGCCGCGCTGCGGGCGGATTCGCGCCGGTCAGGCCGTCGCAGCCCCGCTTTGCTTTCGCCCCACCGCGGCGATGACCCACGCCAGCAAGAGCAACGCCGCCGCCAGGCCATACGTCCAGCTCATCCCCGTCGCCAGCGCGGCGGGCGGTGCAACCCGCAAGTCGCCCGCCCCCGACGCCCAGGCGAATACCGCCCCCATCAGCGATGCGCCGGTGATGAATCCCAGATTGCGCGACAAGTTCAGCAGGCCCGAGAGCGCGCCGCGCTGCGCGGAGCCGGCTTCCGTCATCACCGCACTGCTGTTCGCGGCCTGGAAGAGGGCGTAGCCTGCCGTGATCACCACCAACGGCGCCACGTAACCGATCACGCCGAACGCCACGGGCGCCAGCGACAGACCGACTGCCCCCGCCGCCATGGCGACCAAGGCGGCGCCCATCACGCGCTGGGCGCCGTAGCGGTCCACGGCCCTGCCCGCCGGCACGCCCGCCAGCGCGGCCACGATCGGCCCGCAGGACATCGCAAGCCCCACCTGCGCCGCCTCCAACCCCAACCCGCCTGCAAGGTAGAACGGCCCAACGACCAGCGTCGTCATCATGACCGTGGAAACCAGCCCGTTCGCCGCCACGCCCGCGCTCAGCACGGGGCGGCGAAACAGCGCCAGCCCGATCAGCGGCGATGCCGAGCGGGCCTGCGACCGCACAAATGCCGCGGCCGCCGCCACGGCAAGCGCCAACAGCGCGCCGCTTATCGCATCGAAACCGCTTCCCGCGCGGGTCATCGCCAGCGCATACGCCGCGATGCTTGTGGCCAGCAGCAACGATCCCAGTGAATCGAAGCGCGCGCGGGGCGTTGCCGGCGTCCGCGGATCCGGCGGAAGGTGAAACCACGCCAGCCCGAACGCCAGCGCGCCCAACGGCAGATTGATGAGGAAGATCGACGGCCAGCCCGCCCCGGCAACCAGCATGCCGCCCAGCGCGGGCCCCAGCGCCGTGCCAATCGCCGACATCGTTCCCAGCAGGCCCATCACGCTGCCGGTCTTTTCTTTTGGCGCGGCCTCGCTGGCGAACGCCAGCGTCAATGCCATCATGATTGCCGCGCCCAACCCTTGGACGGCACGCGCGGCAATCAATCCGCCAAGCCATGGCGCGGCGCCACACAGCGCCGACCCCACCGTGAACAGCCCGATTCCCGCCAGCATCAGCCGACGACGGCCGGCCAAGTCGCCTAACCGACCCACGCTGACGATCAGCGTGGTGATCGCCAGCAGATACGCCAGCACGATCCACTGCACCGCCTGGAACGGCGCATTGAAGGCCTCTGCCAAGGCGGGCAGCGCAACATTGGCGATGCTGGTGCCCAGCGCCGGCAGCAACATCGACACCGACAGGCAAGCCAGCAGGGGCACAGAGGGACGGGACGGGGGAATGGACGGAGCTGCGGTACGCATAGGCTGGCCTGCAAGGATTTCAGGCGCCGACGCGACGCCCTGCGCACATCCTAGGCTTGCCGCGCACCTGGCGGAAGACGCAGCATTTGCACTAAATACCTGCACCAGACGCGCTATCAACATCCACCACGACGCGCCAACCGTGCTACGTTTGCGGCATGGCAACCCCCGACCTCAATCTGCTGACCACCCTTGACGTGCTGCTGGCCGAAGGCAGCGTCGCGCGCGCCGCCCGACGCTTGCGTTTAAGCCCATCCGCCATGAGCCGGGCGCTAGCCCGGTTACGTGAAACCACCGGCGACCCGCTGCTGGTACGTGCCGGCCGAGGCCTGGTGCCCACGCCTCGCGCGCTGGAATTGCGCGATCGCGTCCGCGTGCTGGTGCAAGACGTGGAAGCGGTGCTGCGCCCGGCTGCGCAGCTTGATCTGATGCAATTGGCGCGCACCTTCACGCTGCGCGCCAGCGACGGGTTCGCCGAGAATTTCGGCCCGGCCCTGCTGGCCCGCGCCAGCGTCGACGCGCCTGGTGTGCGGCTGCGCTTCGTGCAGAAGACCGACAAGGACAGCGCGCCGCTGCGCGAAGGCGCCGTGGATCTGGAAACGGGCATCGTCGGCGACACAGCCAGCCCCGAACTGCGCACGCGGGCACTGTTCCAGGACCGCTTCGTGGGCGTCATGCGTGCCGGGCACCCGCTCAGCCAAGGCAAGGTCACGCTTGCCCGTTATGCGTCCGCGCGACACATCCTTGTATCCCGCCGCAACCTGCAAAAAGGGCCGGTGGACGACGCACTGGCCTCGCACGGCCGCGAACGCGCAATCACCGCCATCGCCGGGGGATTTTCGACGGCGCTGGCGCTGGCGCGCGGGTCCGACCTGATCGCTACCGTGCCCGAGCGGCATACCGGCAGCCTGCGGGCAGGCATGCATACCTTCCCGCTACCCTTCGCGATGCCGGCGTTCACGGTGTCGATGCTGTGGCATCCGCGCATGGACGGCGATGCCGCCCATCGGTGGCTGCGCGGGTGCGTGCTGGACGCCGTCGGCTGACCGCGCCCGCACACGCTTACTTATCTTTCGGAGCGCTAGCCGCCAAGGCGTCGAACTGCTTGTCCAGCGCGGCCAGCGACTTGTCGATGTGATCGCGGCGTTCCTTGATCCACTTTCCCTGCGACGCCAATTGCTCACGCGCGCTCTTCAGCATGCGGTCCATTTCCGCAGGCTGGGGGCCGCCGCTGGTGGCGCGGTTCTTCACGATGGCCACCGGGTCCAGCGTCGAACGGAATTCGGCTTCGCTCATCGGCAGCTCGTTGCCGTACTTCGAGTCTTTCATGGCGTCGGCATAGATGCGCCGGGCCTGCTCATACGGGAAATCCAGCGGCTTGATATTGTTGGCCTTGGCGTAGGTCACGACCTCAGACGCAAAGTGGTGACCGTCGCGGAACGGCAGCTTGTACTTGCGCATCAGCACGTCGGCCAATTCCTGCGAGGCGGTCCAGTCGCTGTTCAGTTCTTCAAGCGCGCGCTCGGGGCTGATGACCATGGCCTTCAGCACACGGTCCCAACGCTTCAGCGCCGAGATGCCGCTATCGACCATCGCCGAGTTCTGCTTCACGTCCTTCGGATCGCTCATGCCCGGCGTGATGTTGTGCGTCTGGATTACGGGCCCCATCGCCAGCGTCACGGCGGTCGACGCGTCGCTGCGGGTGTCGTTCAACAGGCCGGGGTTGCGCTTTTGCGGCATGGCGCTGGACACGTAGGTATTGCCGCCCCCCTCTTCCAGCAGGATCCAGGGGCGCGACTGCGCGTACTGCGTCATGACGTCTTCGACGAAGTTGCCGGTGCGCAGCGCGATGCTGGTCACGATCGACGCCACCTCCACGGGCTGGTCCATGGACGAGATCTGAGAGGCGTCGTAGGCATTGTCGACCAGGGCCTCGAAGCCCAGATATTGCGCCATGCGCTTGCGGTCCAGCGGCCAACTGGTGCCGTTCAGCACCGTCGTGCCCATGGGTGAACGGTCGATGCGGACATAGGCTTCGCGGATGCGCTGCGCGTCGCGCGCCAGGCCGGCGGCCTGGCCCAGCAGATAGTGGCCGTAGCTGTTGGGCTGCGCGGCGACACCATTGGTGTAGTTCGGCACGATCGTGCCGGCGTGCTTGGCGGCCAGTTCGACCAGCGTGGTGGACGTCTTGTTCAACTGGTCGGCCAGGTCCAGCAGTTTGTCGCGCAGGATGGCGCTGCGGTAGGTCGCGTGCATGTCCTGGCTGGACCGGCCCGCGTGCAGCAACGTCACATCTTCGCCCGCCGCCTTGATCAGCAACGGTTCAAAGGTGATAACGCTGGCGGGACGCTTGGCGCCCGGCTGATTGCCGTCGCTGATCACCTTGGCGACCCCGACCGCCAGACGCGGCGCGATGGACTTGTCCAGCAGGCCTTCATCGGTGTTGATGACGGCGGTGGCTTTGTTGATTTCCCCCAGCCAGAAGAAAGGGTCCCGGGGCACGGCAGTGGCGGCGGCCGGCGCGGCAGCGGGCGCTTGCTGGGCCAACGCGGCGTGCGCGCCCAGTGACAAGACCAGGGCGGCGCCCAGGGTGGGAAGAAACTGTCTCATGGCGTTCTCGTTATGGGGATCGTTATCCGGCGTCGATACCGGGGACGGTCCAGTAGTTTATGGAAAAGCCCCCGGGCCGAACACCCGGTTTTTCACGAATAACCGACGGACGCGTCACCCCCGACGGGGCCTATACCAGGCCCCCGGGCAACCCCGATACGATCGCCGCGCCCCGGAGTGGTCTGCCAATAAACCCTAAAGCGGCCTGAATATACAGTCCACATCACTCTTACACTTTGCGCCTTCCCCCGAGCGCGCCTGGGGCCCTATGCAATGTGGAGTGATTCATGACGACACCGCCGGCTCGCCTTCGACCCGCCGACTTTTTTTCCCCGACCGTGGCCGCCCTGATCTCGGTGCTGGTCAATTACGGCGGGACCTTCGTGCTGGTGTTCCAGGCCGCCGAGCTGGCCCGGCTGACGCCCGCCCAGACGGCATCGTGGGTCTGGGCCGTTTCCATCGGGGTTGGCGTCACCGGCGCCCTGCTCAGCTTCCGATACAAGGCGCCGATCATCACGGCGTGGTCGACGCCCGGCGTGGCCTTCCTGGCCACCGTCATGCCGTTCACGCCTTATGGCGAGGTCATCGGCGCCTATGTCGTGTCCGCCCTGGGCTTTGTCGTGCTGGGCCTGTCCGGCGCGTTTGAAAAGCTGGTGCGCAAGATTCCTGGCGGCATCGCGGCCGGGCTGCTGGCTGGCATCCTGCTGCAATTCGGAGTCAGTGCTTTCGGCGGCGCCAGCGTCGACCCGGCGTTGGTGATCGTGCTGGTGGTCTCGTATGCGTTGCTTAAGCGCTATACGTCGCGTTTCGCCGTCGTCGGCATTCTGCTCATCGGCGTCGCCATGTTGATCGCGCAGGACCGCATCGACTTCGCGGCCGTGCATCTGAGCCTTGCCGCGCCCGTCTTCGAAATGCCCCGGTTTTCGCTGCAAGCGCTACTGGGCGTGGCGCTGCCGTTGTTCGTGATCACGCTGACGGGCCAGTACATGCCCGGCATGCTGGTGCTGCGCAACGACGGCTACCGAACCAGCGCCAACCCGATCCTGACCGTCACTGGCCTGGGTTCGCTGATCATGGCCCCGTTCGGCGCGCACGCCTTTAACGTGGCGGCCATCACCGCCGCGATCTGCACCGGCCCCGACGCGCACGAAGACCCGCGCAAACGCTACCTGGCGGGGCTGGCCTGCGGCGTGTTCTACATCCTGGTGGGCACCTTCGGCGTTACGCTGGCGACCTTGTTCATGGTGTTGCCCAAGGCCTTCATCACGACGTTGGCAGGGCTGGCGCTGCTGGGCGCCATCGGCGGCAGCCTGGCCAACGCCATGGCCGACGCCCGCACCCGCGAGACCGCATTGATCACCTTCCTGGCCACGGCCGCAAACGTCACGCTGCTGGGCGTGGGCGGCGCGTTCTGGGGGCTGGTCGCTGGGCTGACGGCCCACCTGTTGATGCACGGCGGCAGCCGCGCGCTGATCGGCAGCGCCGCCAAGCCCTAAGCCCGTGGGCGGCTACCGTCTTGTTAGCGCAAGCGACAGCCGGCGCATGGCGGTGTCGATCTCGTGCTCGGTCAGCGAGGAATAGCCCAGTATCCAACCCTGCTGCTTGTCCGCCCCGGCATAGAGCCGGCTAAGTCCCGGCAGCAGCAGGCCCGCGCCCGCCGCCTGCCGGATCGTCTTTTCCTCGGACCAGCCGCGCAGAAGCAAGCAGGGAATTTGCAGCCCGCCCTCTGGCCGCACGGCGGCAACAATGCCAGCCATGTGCGTGTCCAGCGCGTGCAACATGGCGTCGCGACGCGTGGCATACAGCTTGCGCATGGCGCGGATATGGGCGTTGTAGTGCCCATCTTCCATGAAGCGCGCCAGCGTCAGTTGCAGAATCTGCGGCGTATGTCCGTCCAGGATGCTGCGCGCATAGGCGAAGGCGCTGACCAGTTCGCTGGGCAGCGCCATGTACCCCATCCGCAGTCCGGGATAAAGCGTCTTGCTGAAGGTGCCGATGTAAAGCGTGCGCTGGTACTTGTCCAGACCCTGGACGCAGGCGGTCGGCAAACCGTCGTAGTGGAATTCGCTGTCGTAATCGTCTTCGATGATCCACTTGCCGTTCTCGGCCGCCCAACGGGTCAGCTCCAGCCGCCGCGCCAGCGACAGGGTGGCGCCCGTGGGGTACTGGTGCGAAGGCGTCACATACACGCAGTTGGCGCCGCTGCGGTCCGCGCGCAACAGGTCCGTGCGGATGCCCTGGGCATCGACATCAATGGGCACGATCCTGGCTTCGGCGGACTCGAACGCTTTCTTGGCGCCGAAGTAGCCCGGATTCTCCAATAAGATCGGCTTGCCGGCATCCACCAGCAACTGCGCGCACAGAAACAGGGCCTGCCGCGTGCTGCTCAGCACCAGGATCTGGTCGGGCGACACCTTGGCGCCCCGCTCCAGGTTCAGATACGACGCGATCGCCTTGCGTAGGGGCGCGGCGCCTTGGGGGTCGCCATGCAGCAACACCTGATCGCGATGGTCTTTCAGCGCCTGGCGCTGCAAGCGCTCCCAGACCTCGGTCGGAAACGTGCGGGTCTCTGGCAGCCCGGTGGCAAAAGCCTGGACCGCGCGCTGATCGCTGACGCCGCCGCTATCGAAAATCATCTTGCCCCGGCGGCTCAGGCCCGCGCCAGGTTCGGCCAGGCCGCGCCTGTCGTCGGCAAGCCGGATACGCCGCGCCGCCGCCCCGCGCAATTCGGCGCCGACGGTGTCGGAGACATAACTGCCCGACCCTTCGCGCCGGACAATGTAGCCGTCGCGGTGCAACTGCACGTAGGCGTTCTCGACCGTGTCGCGCGCCACGCCCAACGACGCCGCCATGGCGCGCGTGGCTGGCAATTTCACGCCCGGGTCCAGGGCGCCGTCCAGGATCAAGGCGCGCAGCGCCCGCTGGATGCGTTGATGCAGGTCCAAACGTTGAAGATCCGCATCTTTCATGCGGATCTTCAACGTTTCAAGTTCGAATGCCCGGGTCATGCGGTCTGGTCGCCAGAAGAATCGTTGCCGTGAAAGCAGACCATTCTATCCGGTGGCCGGGCACTTCCCTGCGCGTCTTACCCCAGGTGCTCCACGTTGCCGCACACCGAAATACTCTGCCCGCTGATCATCGCGCCGTCGTCCGAACACAGGAACGCCACCTGGTTCGCCACATCCTCGGGCTGGGTCATGCGGCGCAGCGACACTTTCTCGACCAACTGCATGCGCATCTCGTCATTGCTGACGCCGCCGGCCGCCGCGCGCGCGGCGATCACGCGCTCGACGCGGTCGCCTGCCACCACGCCCGGCAACACGGAATTCACCCGGATGCCGTCGGGGCCCAATTCCATCGCCCAGGTCTGCGTCAAGCCAGCCAAGCCGAATTTGCTAGCGCTGTACGGCGTGCGCAATGAAAACCCCAGGCGGCCTGCCACCGACGAGATATTGACGATGGATCCGCCCCCCGCCGCTCGCAGCAACGGCACCGCGCTGCGGGCGCACAGGAACGTCCCGGTCAGGTTCACTTCCAGTGTGGTCCGCCAGGCTTCCAGCGCCGTGTCCTCAAGCCGGCTCGTGGGACCGGATACGCCCGCATTGTTGATCAGCGCATCCAGCTTGCCCCACCGCCCGGCCACGTCTTCAAACATGGCCAGCACTTGGGCCTCGTCGGAGACGTCGGTCACGCTGGCGCTTAAGGCCGGGTGCGCGTCGCGGGCAGCCCGGCAGGCGTCGGCGTCCACATCGCAGATATGCACGTCGGCGCCTGCCTGCAGCAATTTGCGCGCGATGGCCAGGCCGATGCCATGCGCGCCGGCGGTAATCAGGACGCGCTTGCCTTTCAGGGATTCGATCATGTCGCTTTATCGATAAAGGGTCGGAAGCCGGATCAGAGCGCGAACGCCGGCCGCACGCCGCTTTGCAGCGGCAGGCCTAGCAGCTCACGCGCTTCAGCGGGGGTCGCGGGCTCCATGTCCATTTCACGGATGATGCGGACAATGCGTTCGGTCAGCTGGACGTTGGTGGCCAACTCCCCATGGCGGTAATACAGATTGTCTTCCAGCCCCACCCGCGCATGCCCGCCCAGCAGCAGCGCGCTGATGTTGGCCTCAAGCTGCGCCGGTCCGATGCCGCTGACGCAGAAAATGCTGTTCTTCGGCAGCAGGTCGACCATCATCTGCAGATGCCGGGGCGAAAACGGCATGGCGTTCTGGAAATTCCGGTGCACGTTCATCACCAGATTAATGAAATGCGGCGCTTCGTCCAGGCCCTCGTTAATGAGGGTCGTCGCGTCCTGCAGGATATGCGTCGGGCTGAACACTTCCCACTCGGGCTTGATGCCGCGTGCCTGCATGGCAGCCGCCATCTCGCGCGCACGGGTCAGCGGCGTGTTCATCAGGTATTCACGGTCGCCAAACGCCAGATTCAGCGTGGTTGCGTCAAGCGTGCACATCTCGGCGCCGGCGTCCATGCCCTTCAGGCGCTCTTCCCACAGGATTTCCCAGGTGCCCGGCGACGTTTCCTTCACCATGTCGCCATGCACGCCCCCGCCCGTGGAGTTGTTCAGGACAATGTCGCAACGGTCGCGGATGCGCCGGTTCATGTCGCGATAGATGTCGGCGTTGCAGGTGGCCAGATCGTCGGGCCGGCGCGCGTGCAGGGCCACCACACTGGCCCCGGCGTTGTAGCAGCGGTAGACGTCTTCGGCGATTTCCGCGGGCTGCGTCGGCAGATGCGGGTTCTGGCTTTTCAGCGCCATGCCCCCGGTCGGGGCGATGGTCACGATCACTTTGCGTTTAGACATGCGATTCTCCTTACTTCCACAGCGCGCAGCGGCTTTCCGCCTTGGTCGTGAAGGCCTCGTTGCCGTCGATGGTCTGCACCACGTTGAAGTAGTCCCAAGGCGCTTTCGATTGCGCGGGGGTCTTGACCTGCAGCAAGTACATGTCATGCACCACCCGTCCGTCGGGACGGACGACGCCGTTCTTGATGTACAGGTCGTTCAGCTTGTTTTCGCGCATATGCGCCAGCACGCGGTCGGCGTCGTCGGTGCCGGTTGCCTTGACGGCGCGCAGATACTGCAACGCAGCAGAATAGTCCGCCGCCTGCAGCGACGACGGCATGGCCTTGCGCCGCTCGAAGAACTTCTGGCCCCAGGCGCGCGTCTCGTCCGACGTGTTCCAGTACCAGCTGTCGGTCAGGTACAGCCCCCGCGCCGCGTCCAACCCCATGGCATGGATGTCATTGATGAACATGATCAGGCCAGCCAGCCGCATCGTCTTCGTGATGCCGAATTCGTTGGCGGCCTTGATGGCGTTGGTCGCGTCGGCGCCGGCGTTCGCCAAGGCCAGGATTTCCGCCTTGCTGCTTTGCGCCTGCAGCAAAAAGGACGAAAAGTCGCTGGAGGCCAGCGGATGCTTGACCGACCCCACCACCTTGCCGCCGCCCGCCTCGACCACCTTCGTGGTATCGGCCTGCAGCGCATTGCCGAAAGCGTAGTCGGCCGTCAGGAAGTACCAGGTCTTGCCGCCCGCCTTGACCACCGCGGCGCCCGTGCCGCGCGCCTGCGCAACCGTGTCATAGGCATAGTTCAGGGTATAGGGCGTGCACTGCTCGTTCGTCAGCGCCGGTGCGCCCGCGCCCACCACGATGATCGGCTTCTTTTTGTCGGCCGCCACCTTCGACATGGCAAGCGCCGTGCTGGAATTGGTGCCGCCGATCAGCATGTCCAGGCCTTTCTGGTCGAACCACTCGCGCGCCTTGGCCGACGCGATGTCCGCCTTGTTCTGGTGGTCGGCCGTCAGCAGCTCGATCTTCTTGCCATTGATCTCGCCGCCCATTTCCTCGATGGCCATCTTGATGGCCTCGGCGCCGCCAGGACCATCGGGGCCGGAATAGACGCCCGACATATCGGTGATGAATCCGATTCGCACGACGTCGTCGGACATCTGCGCATGCGCAACGCCCGCGCCGAACGTAATAGCCGCGCCGCAAGCAAGCGCGGCGCAGGACAACCTGCGTGGCATTGACAACATACCTGTCTCCTCTTATGGTTTTCGGCTCTTAGGGCCTCGACTATTCTGGGACTGGACCCTTCAGGCGGACAGTCATCAAGTTGACAATGCGCCCTAGGGTTTACCTGTGCGGGGTCATCACTGCTGAATAGGGAGCACTATGCGCGGACCGCCCACCGGTACCGGCAACGAATCGCCCGGCGCCAAACGTCGGCCGGCGCCATGCCCTGTCGACAAAATGCTGGACGTCGTTCCCTGGTACAACGGATTGCCGGAGCTTGAACGCGGCCTTGTCCGCGCGGAACTGCGCATCGTGTCGCTGCGCACGGGCGAATACTTGTTCCGCGAAGGCGCGAAGTCGCCCGGCTGGTATGGCGTGGTGGAAGGGCTGGTGAAATGGTCGTCCCGGGGATCGGACGGCCGCTCGCTGTCGCTGGCCGGCTTCAGCACCGGAAGCTGGTTTGGCGAAGCCACCATGATCCGCCGCGAACGGTTCGAATACGAAGTGGTGGCGCTACGGCCAAGCCGGGTGGTCATCTTGCCGCGCGACACCTGCGAGCGCCTGTGGAACAACAATATCGAGTTCACCAAGGCGCTGATGACGCACCTGGCCCAGCGGGTCAACTGGCTAATGGCGTCCTATACCGGCAATGTGCTGCTGGACGTCGACACCACGGTGGCGCGCGCCGTCGCGGCGCAGCTGGACGCCGAAGCGCATTCCGGCACCAACGGCCGCTTGAAGATATCGCAAGAAGAGATCGCAAGCCTGTGCGGCGTGTCACGGCAACGCTGCAATACGGCATTGGTGACACTGGCCCGGGCCGGGGTCCTCCAAACGCACTACGGCGGATTGACGGTCCTGGATCGGGACGCGCTATACCGCCATGCCAAACTCAATCGCGAGCCGTCCTGAAAAGGCGGAAAACCCTCACCATGCGTGCTTGGCGTCATCCGGGAACGACCCGTCCTTCACCGCGCGCACATAGCTTTCCATCGCGGCTTTGACGCCGTCGCTGCCTTCCATGAAGTTACGGACGAATTTGGCCATCCGGCCAAGGTTGACGCCCAGCATGTCGTGCATGACCAGCACCTGCCCGGCCGTGCCCCGGCCCGCGCCGATGCCGATGGTGGCGCAAGCCGGCAGGTCGGCAGTGATGGCCGCGGCAAGCGCGGCCGGCACCATTTCCAGCACCAGCATCGTGGCCCCGGCGGCTTCCAGCGCCGCGCTGTCCTCGCGCAGGCGCGCCGCGCCCTCGTCCGTGCGTCCTTGCACGCGAAAGCCGCCAAGCGACGACACCGTCTGAGGCGTCAGCCCCAGATGGCCGCACACCGGCACGCCGCGTTCCACCAGGAATCGCGCCGTGTCCGCCACCCATCCCCCGCCCTCAAGCTTGACCATCTGCGCGCCGGCGCTCATCAGCGCCATCGCCGAAACGATTGCCTGCTCTTTAGAGACTTGATAGCTGCCAAAGGGAAGATCCGCCACGATCAGCGCGCGACCGCCGGTGCGCCGGACGCCCTCCGCCACGCATTGGGTGTGATAAACCATGTCGTCAAGCGACACCCCGACCGTCCCGTTGCCTCCCTGGCACACCATGCCCAGCGAATCGCCCACCAGCAGCGTGTCGACGCCGGCCGCATCCGCCACGGCCGCGAACGTCGCGTCGTAGGCGGTCAGCATGGCGATTTTCTCGCCACGGGCACGCATGTCCGCAAAGGTCTGGACGCTTACCTTCTTCGGCGTGTCACCCGCGCTCAATCCGTAGGGCGGCGCGGCGGGCAGGGAATTCTGGGGCGTATTCATCGTTTTCTATGCCGCTATCGGTTTTGGCGTGCGTTGGCGACGCAGCGCCACGACCTGTTCGGCGCCAACGGCGCGGGCGCGAAGCTGGCCGCAGCCGCCGTCTACATCCTGCCCGGCGCTGTTCCGTACCTTGGCCAATAAACCGCGTTGATGGAGGTAATGGACAATCTCGCGGATGCGTTCGGGATCGGGGCGTTGATAGTCGTCGCCTTCAAGACTATTGAAAGGGATGACGTTCAACACGCAGTACTTGCCCTTTAGCAAGCGCAGGACGGCGTCGAGTTCGTCGTCGCCGTCGTTGACGCCCTTAAGCAGTGTCCACTGGTATTGGATGGGGTATCCGGTGTCGCGGGCATACCTTTCGCCTAGTTCGACAAGCGCTGCCGGCGAAATTCTCGCTGCACGCGGCAGCAGGTGTTCACGCAGTTCGTTCTTGGTCGTGTGCAGCGACAGCGCCAGCGCGGGCTTGACCCGCTGTTTCGGCAGGGCCTCGAACACACGCAGATCGCCCACGGTGGAAAACACCAGGTTCTTATGGCCGATATTGCCTTCAGTGCCTAGCAGATCAATCGCTTCGAGCACGTTTTCCAGGTTGTGCGCCGGCTCTCCCATGCCCATGAAGACGACTTTCTTCACGGTGCTCTGGCGCCGTGCCAGAACGACCTGGGCAAGGATCTCCATGCTGGTGACCTGACGGATCAGCCCGCTCTTGCCCGTCATGCAGAAACGACAGCCCACCGCACAGCCAACTTGCGTGGAAACGCAAAGGCCGTCACGCGGCAGCAGCACGCTTTCCACCATCTGCCCGTCTGAAAGTTCAACTAGCAAGCGCGAGCCGTCACTGCCGGCGTGTTCCGAGCGGACACGGGCAAGGCCATCCAGTTCCGCCGTCAAGGCGGGCAGCGCATCGCGCAGCGCCAGCGGCAGGAAGTCCTCTGCGCGCCGCCGCCGCGTGCCGGTGTCGAGCGCTTGCCCGTTCAGCCAGACGCGCACGACCCGGCCGCGATGGACGGGCCGGGCGCCAAGTGTGGCAAGGCGATGATCGAAGTCGGAATAGCGCATAGGGAACGGATTGTAAGCATCCAACCCCTCTTCAGTGCCGGAACTATTCAAATGCTGGCTCAAAATCCACTAAATCCGTTCCCCGCATGCCCAACCCCTTGGCCACCCTGCGCCAGCTGTCCAAGGCCTGAGCAACCTCCGCCCAGATGGCAGCGGCTTCATCCGCATCCAATCTGAAGTAACCCGCGCCCTCCATCAGCATATCCCGGCTGTCAATCGATCCGGAATCCTCGGTCAACCATGTTTTGCTCTCGCGACGATCGCCAGGCATCGGATTGAGGTCGAACGCCGGCGACAGACGCCACCCATGGTTGCGCGCGTCATACAAAAACCCGGTATTACGCAAGTGGTCGTCGGTATTGCAGATCAGAAAATTGAAGACCAAACGGCGCCACAACTCGTGCATGTCGGCAATCGGGTTGGCACCCTCCTGCAGCAGGGCATCCACCAGTTCCGTATACGCATGCGTCGAGCCACGGCCATCAGACTGCAGCATTGTCGCAGCCGATATATAGGGAATACGGCCGCCATCGTCGGTACGGTCGAAACGACGAATGATGGCGACTGCCGTCCCATTGATCAATTCCACACGCGCCCTTGCCACTTTGATGCCCGCCTTGGCTGCAAGATGCATGGCCAATACCTCGCCTCGAATGACGTCGCGCTGATCCGCCTGGCTAGGGAACTTACCCAAGGCCAGACGACCGTCCGTGTCTCGAACGGTCGACTTGGGCCGGGCTCCCCCCAGCGAGGTACCTAGCCCAAGCAGATATTGCAGGTCCTGGGTGCTCTCCGTGCCCTTCTCCAACGCGTGGGCCGCTTGCAAAACCTTGCTCAGCTCTACCAACGGCGGCACCTGCCAATGCGCTCCGCCAGAGCGCAAATAGACGTTGGCTTGAGGATCAAAAAGACGCAGCGCGCCGACACGGGCCTCGTCATCCACCCACATCAAGAAATCGACAAGCTCCAGCGCAGGCGTCTCACGATCTTGCTGCCGAAACTTCGCATGCGCACGCCGAATCACGCGTTCACCCCACGAGTCCGGCGCAGTGTCCTCCAGCGCGTGGAAGAATACCTGCTGAGGATATTGAGCGCCCAAGACCGGCAGCAGGTCGGGCGATAGCGTAAAGAATCTTGAATCCCGCAACCAACGCTCGTCGTAACTGAACGCGCTGCGCTTACCGCTATCCAGATGAAGCCGCCCGACGACCTGGCCGCTTGAACCCAGATGCACTTCTAGATCCTGACGTTTGGAAGACTTGATAGCCATCAAAAACCCTCCAGTTCATCGCCGTCATCAGCGGTGCGCTCTTTGGTAGTCGCGGGACGATCAGTTCGCAGTTTGCTGCCGCGAGACATCCGGACCCGTTGCGGCAACAGTTCCCGCACCAGCTCCATCCCCAGCACGTCATTCTCCATTGCCATCACATTGACCACAGCGTCAAGACGGCCGAGGACCTGCAGCGCCCGCAGGAAGGTGTGCAAGGCTGTGCCGGGATAACCGTCTTCCATGCGTCTGACGGTACTCAGTGACGTGCCGATACGCTGCGCCAGGTCTTCCTGGCTCAATCGGCGCATACGACGTGCAGTCGAGATGTCCTGCCCAAGTCGGTGCAGCGCGCGTTCAACAGGCCGCGGCAACGCCACCTGTGCGCCAGAACGTCTTTGCTCGGAAGATGGCATGCTGACACCCGTTCAGATATGCATTAAAGCGACAATTAAGAGTTCATATTTGAACACATTGGCGAAATTATGGGCGGCCCAATATTTTTCGCATAACGCGTCATATATAGACACTTATACGCTAATTAAATTCATATTTGACGCTATACGAATAGACCGATGCCGTATCTGCGGTCGGCTGCGTACCGTGTGCGCGCTAACGCCGCTTGCGGCGGTCGAACACCATGCGCATCTTCGGGCGAATGAGAGTCTTGATTGGAGCGGGTGAAGGGAATCGAACCCTCGTATGAAGCTTGGGAAGCTGCCGTTCTACCATTGAACTACACCCGCTCGGGTGTCGTGCCGCGGCGCAGGGGCCGGAGCAGAGCCGATGATTATAGCGCGCCTTTTTTTGGATTCCAGCGGGATTTTCGGCCCCGTCGCGGATCGTTCCGTTGGCTGCGGGATAAATACGTCCCCAATTTAGTCCTTCAGGCCGACTCCGCCCCGCCGCACCTGCCACTACAATTCGGGGCTATGAATACGAACAACCCCGCGGACAAGCCCGCGACGCCCCCCGTGAACACCCCCGACTCGACCGCCGACGCCGCTGCGCCCGCTGCGACGCCCGCCGCGACGCAAGCCCCCGTTTCCCCGGAAACCCAGGCCGCGCTGGCCAGTACCGCCCACGCCCCGAACAGCCCGGGCGCCACCCACATCCGCAGCTTCGTGCATCGCCGCGGCCACATCACCCAGGGCCAGTTGGCCGCGCTGGAACGCCTGATGGGCCAATGGTCCATCCCTTACGCCCCCCGCCGCCTGGACCCCGCCGCCGCATTCGGCCGGCAGGCGCCGACCGTGCTTGAGATCGGCTTCGGCATGGGCGAAACCACGGAGAAGATCGCGCTGGCCCGCCCGGACGACAACTTCCTGGGTGTCGAGGTGTTCAACGCCGGCGTCGGCTCGCTGCTGCGCCGCATTGAAGATTCCAGCATCCCGAACCTGCGCATCATCCAGCACGACGCCGTTGAAGTCGTTCGCGACATGATCGCCCCGGATTCGCTGGCCGGCGTGCATGTGTACTTCCCCGACCCGTGGCCCAAAAAGCGCCATCACAAGCGCCGCCTGCTGCAGCCCGCCTTCGTGTCGCTGCTGGCCAGCCGCATCGCGCCCGGAGGCTACATCCATTGCGCCACCGACTGGGAAGACTACGCGGTGCAGATGCTGGAAGTGCTTAGCGGCGAACCGCTGCTGGCCAACACGGCGGACGGCTACGCGCCCCGCCCCGATTACCGCCCCTTGACCAAATTCGAGACACGCGGCCTGCGTTTGGGCCACGGCGTCTGGGACCTGATATTCAAGCGAGTCGCCTAATGCTCTATCCGCCGATCGAACCCTACCGCCACGGCATTCTGGATACCGGGGACGGCCACCAGATCTATTGGGAAATGTCGGGCAACCCGAATGGCAAGCCCGCCGTCTTCCTGCATGGCGGCCCGGGCAGCGGTTGCTCGCCCGTGCATCGCCAGTTGTTCGATCCGCAGCGCTACAACGTGCTGCTGTTCGATCAGCGCGGTTGCGGCCGGTCCAAGCCGCACGCCAGCCTGGACAACAACACGACCTGGCATCTGGTGTCCGACATCGAGCGCCTGCGCACCGAAATCATGGGCGCGGAGAAGTGGCTGGTGTTCGGCGGATCGTGGGGCTCGACCCTGGCGCTGGCTTATGCGGAAACGCATCCGTCGCACGTCAGCGAAATGGTGCTGCGCGGGATCTTCGGCCTGCGCCGCGCGGAAATCCAATGGTTCTACCAGGAAGGCGCGTCGTGGCTGTTTCCGGACCGCTGGGAAGAATACCTGGCCCCCATCCCTGAAGCCGAGCGCGGCGATCTGGTGGCGGCGTACCACAAGCGCCTGACGGGCAATGACGCCGCCGAGCAATTGCGCGCGGCCAAGGCGTGGAGCAAGTGGGAAGACAGCACCATTACGCTGCTGCCCAGCCCGCGCCATCAGCAAAGCCATGCCGCCGACCGCGCCGCGCTGGCCTTTGCCCGCATCGAAAACCACTACTTCGTGAACGCCGGCTTCATGGAAGAAGGCCAGCTGATCCGCGACGCGCACAAGCTGCGCGGCATTCCCGGCACCATCGTCCAGGGCCGCTACGACGTCTGCACGCCCGCGCGCACCGCGTGGGACTTGCACCGCGCCTGGCCGGAAGCCGATTTTCATCTGGTGCCCGACGCAGGGCACGCATTCGATGAGCCCGGCACGCTGGCGCGTCTGATCGGCGCCACCGACGCCTATGCGAAACAGTGAGGAGACCTGATATGCACATCACCCTGAACGGCGACGCGCGGGAGTTCCCGCTGGACACGACCGTCATCGAACTGCTTCAAACGCTGGGCTATGCCGGCAAGCGCGTGGCCGTGGAGCGCAATGGCGAGATCGTGCCCAAGAGCCAACACGAACAAACCACGCTGACCGACGGCGACCAGATCGAGATCGTGGTGGCGGTAGGCGGGGGCTGATTCCGCGCCGCATTTCCGGCGGAGCTGCGAAGCCCCGACGCAAACGACACGACACAACACGAAGGGCCGCTGATTCAGCGGCCCTTTGCTTAGGCGTTGTCGATCGGGCTGCGGCGCATGACACCTGGCGCCCGATGCAGTTTGCGCCTGTCGTCCGGTACCGCCTGCAAACTGACGAGCATTCTTGCGTAGTCTGCCAGTGGGCTAGCAACCTGTTACACGTTAACCCCTCGTCTGCGGGCAAGTCCGCGAGTAATAATCGTTGCTGCTGGCGTTGTTACGTTGTCGTGTTGTTGTTCTAGCGTTGCACATCGCCCCATGGGGCAAGGAGGCATCATGAACACCGCGGTCATCATCAATCTTCTCATCCAGCTTGTCGCTGGCGCAGCCGGGGGCAATGGACTGGGGAAAATGCTCCAGCAGTTCAACCTGGGCCCACTTGGAAACACCATCGCGGGGGCCATCGGCGGTCTGGCAGGCGGGTCGTGGTTGGCGCCCATGATCACGGCCGGCGCGGGAGCGGCAGCAACGGCAGGCAGTACCGGACTGGATCTTTCAACGATCGCCGGCGATGTGGTGGGCGGCGGTGTCGGTGGCGCCGTGCTGACCTTGATCGTCGGCGTCGTGCGCAAGATGCTGGTGGGCCGCGCGCCCTGAAGGCACTTCTGGTTTTCTCACCGCAACATCGATAAAGGAAACACTATGGGTCTGCTCAATTTCATCAAGGACGTTGGGGAAAAGCTCTTCGGCGCCAGCGAGGCCAAGGCCGCGACGGCAGACGAGTTGAAGAAAGAGCTGGATAAGCACGGCCTGAACGCAGACGGCCTGCAAATCACGGTGGATGGCGACAAGGTCACGGTGGCAGGCGAAGCCCTCAGCACCGAAGACGCCGAGAAAATCTCCCTGGCGCTGGGCAATACCGTCGGCGTCGCAGCGGTCGACAACCAGCTGAAAGTGAAGCAGGCCACGCCGGAAGCCAAGATGTACACGGTACAAAAGGGCGACAACCTGTGGAAGATCGCCGAAGCGCAATACGGCAAGGGCCAAGGCGCCAAGAACTCGCTGATCTTCGAGGCCAACAAGCCGATGCTGACCAGCCCCGACAAGATCTATCCGGGCCAGGTGCTGCGCATCCCGCCCTTGGCGTAAGCCGCAACGCAATCCAACAACCCGGGAAACACCCATGCGTTTTCCGGATTGTGTCGCGGCAAGGCGCCCCCTGCCTGCCGCGATTGCTTGGCCAGACGCAACGTCTGGCCATTTTTTTGGCAGGAAGCGCACGCAGTGCGCGCACCGTGGGGGCCACCATTTTCCCGCCGGGCCGCCCCAAGGGAAAAGCGCCCCCTTGGGGGGCAGGAAGCGCACGCAGTGCGCGCGCCGTGGGGGCCTTACTTCATGCCGAAGCGGCCCAATCCCTTCATGCCGCCCATGGCGCGCATCATCTTGGCCATGCCACCCTTCTTCATCTGCTTCATCATCCCCTGCATCTGCTCGAACTGAGCCAGCAAGCGGTTGACTTCCTGGACCGGCACGCCGGAACCGGTCGCGATGCGGCGCTTGCGGGACGCCTTGATCAGTTCGGGTTTGGCGCGTTCGGCGGCCGTCATGGAATTCAGGATGCCTTCGGTGCGGCGCAACTGCTTTTCCGCCTGCCCGCCCTGCAACTGGCCGGCAGCCTGCTGGAACTGGGCCGGCAGCTTTTCAAGCAACGAACCCATATCGCCCAGCTTTTTCACCTGGCCAAGCTGATCGCGGAAATCGTTCAGGTCGAACTTGTTGCCCGATTTGATCTTCGCCGCCAGCTTCTGGGCTTCGGCGATATCGATATTCTTCTGCGCTTGTTCGACCAGGGAAACAATGTCGCCCATGCCCAGCACGCGTTGCGCCATGCGGTCGGGGTAGAACGGTTCCAGGCCGTCCAGCTTTTCCGAGACGCCGACGAACTTCAGCGGCTTGCCGGTCACGTGGCGCACGGAGAGGGCCGCGCCGCCGCGGGCGTCGCCATCCAGCTTGGTCAGCACCACGCCGGTCAGCGGCAACGCATCGCCAAAGGCGCGCGCGGTGTTGACCGCGTCCTGGCCCTGCATGGCGTCCACGACGAACAGCGTTTCAACGGGCTTGACCAGGTCATGCAAGGCGCGGATTTCGCGCATCATGGCCTCGTCGATGCCCAAGCGGCCGGCCGTGTCCAGGATCAGCACGTCGTAGTGATGGCGCTTGGCATGGTCCACCGCGCCGCGCGCGATGTCTTCAGGCTTCTGGCTGGGGTCGGACGGCAGGAAATCCACGCCGACCTGCGCCGCGACGCTCTTCAACTGGTCGATAGCGGCCGGACGGTAGACGTCGGCGGACACCACCAGCACTTTCTTCTTGCCCGTCTTGCGGCCGTGCTGCGTGTGCTGGCCTTCGGACAGCCAGCGGGCCAGCTTGCCGGTGGTGGTGGTTTTACCGGCGCCTTGCAGGCCGGCCATCAGGATGACGGCGGGCGGCTGCACGGCCAGCGACAATTCGTTGGAATCGGCGCCCAGGTCGCCGCCCATCAAGGCGGTCAGTTCCTTGTGGACGACGCCCACCAGGGCCTGGCCCGGGCTGAGGCTGCCGGCGACTTCTTCGCCCAGCGCCTTGTCCTTCACGCGGGCAACGAATTCGCGGACGACGGGCAGCGCCACGTCGGCCTCCAGCAACGCCATACGCACTTCGCGCAGCATCTCCTGGGTGTTGGCCTCGGTCAGGCGGGCTTCACCGCGCAGCGTCTTGACGACGCGCGATAGGCGTGTAGTTAGGTTATCGAGCATGAGAGGCGTTTCCGCTTAAACTAGTTGATTGAACGGTGGCCGCAGGCGCGGATTCTGCGCTTTCGGGTGACATGCACCCCAAGGCCCCATCCAGACAACGGTTTCTATGTCACTAGGCATTGTATTTCACACAGCGGCTGCCTTGGCGTACGCAGTGCTAGGGGGGTCGCTTTGGATCCGCCTGGCTGGCGCCGGGGAAGTCGAAAAGACGGGCAAAATCGCCCGTCTGTGCCTGCTGGGGGCCCTGGTTCTCCATGGAATCGGCCTGCAACAGGCCATGCTGGGCGCCCAGCATCTGTTCATTGGGTGGGCACTTGCCCTCTCGGCGGCCATCTGGCTGGGCATGGTGGTGTTCTGGCTGGAAAGCCTGCTGGTGCGCATCGACGGCCTGCAATTGCTGCTTTTGCCCGCCGCGGCCATTGCCAGCGCCCTGGCGGCGGTGTTCCCGCAGGGGCAATTCGTGCCCCACGCCGACGACGCCTGGCTGCGCGTCCACCTGCTGATCGCGCTGGCCGCCTACGGCCTGATCACCATCGCCGCCCTGCACGCCATGATGATGGCCCTGCTGGACCGCCACCTGCACCGCCCGCTGGACGCGCCCACCGAACGCAGCATCATCGGCCGCGTGCTGGACTCCCAGCCGCCGCTGCTGGTGCAAGAACAGCTGCTGTTCCGTATCATCTGGATCGGTTTCATCGTGCTGACCCTGGCCGTGGGCTCCGGGTCGGTCGCGTCCATGAAGCTGACCGGCAAGATCCTGCCGTTCGACCACAAGACCGTCTTCACCCTGCTGTCCTGGCTGACGTTCGGCGTGCTGCTGGTTGGCCGTCACATCCGTGGCTGGCGCGGGCGCGTGGCGCTGCGCTGGACGCTGACGGGCTTTGGTTTCCTGATCCTGGCGTATACCGGCAGCCGTTTCGTGCTGGAAATGATTTTGCATCGAGGCTGACGTGGGCAAGTTGCTGTTTTGGGTGGTTCTGATCATCGCGGTGCTGTTCGTCGCCCGGATCGCCGCGCGCATGGCCGCGGCCAAGCAGGCCGGCGCGCAGGCCGACACCCGCCGCGGGGGGCATAAACGGGCGGCACCTGAGCCGGCCGCACCGGAATCCATGGTGCGTTGCGCCCACTGCGGCATCCACCTGCCGCGCTCCGAAGCCATGCTGCAGAACGGCCTGACGTGGTGCAGCGCCGAACATGCAAGACTGGGGCCGGCGAAGAAGTAGCCGAAGCGGCGCGCATCCCGTGCCGTGCAAACGCCAATTTGGGAGCCCGCTGCAGCCACGGCATAATGCCTGTTGGATTCACCACGCATGTTCTCTTCCATGGCTCTGCTTCTGAATCGACATGGCTGGCTGGCGCCGGCCCCGGGTGTCACCCTGCTGCCATCGCCCAACCGCGACGCGCGCCCCGCTGGCGCGCAGGTCTCGCTCTTGGTGCTGCACAACATCAGCCTGCCGCCCGGCCAGTTCGGCGGCCCCGAAGTGGCCGGACTGTTCCTGAACACGCTGGATTATGCTTCGCACCCCTGGCTGGAACGCCTGCGGGGTTTGCGCGTGTCGGCCCACTTTTTCATTCGACGCGACGGGCGCATCGTCCAGTTCGTATCCACCGAGCAACGCGCCTGGCACGCCGGCGTGTCGCGCTTTGGCGGACGCGAGCGCTGCAACGACTTCTCCATCGGCATCGAACTGGAAGGCACGGACACCCTGCCCTACACCGATGAGCAGTACTTGGCGCTGCGCAGGCTGACGCCGGTGTTGCGGTCGCGCTACCCCCTGGCCGCGGCCTGGGGCCACGAACACATCGCCCCGGGGCGCAAGACC
This sequence comes from Achromobacter marplatensis, assembly GCF_049060505.1. Classification (GTDB taxonomy): domain Bacteria; phylum Pseudomonadota; class Gammaproteobacteria; order Burkholderiales; family Burkholderiaceae_B; genus Achromobacter; species Achromobacter marplatensis_A. The sequence goes on along the minus strand of NZ_JBMGRB010000005.1, from coordinate 217,013 downwards.
GACCCCGGACCTGCTTTCAACTGGACGCGCTTTTCGCGCGACAGCGGCTTTGCGCGGCGGCAGTTGCCGCCCGTCTGACACAACTCAAGGACTGGATATGTTGAAGATCTGGGGACGCCTGACTTCCGTCAACGTGCAGAAAGTGATGCTGGCCGTGCGCGAGCTGGCGCTGCCGCACACCTTTATCCAGGCCGGCGGGCCGTTCGGCGTGGTGGACACGCCGGAGTTCGCCAAGCTGAATCCCAACCGCACCGTGCCGGTCATCGATGATGGCGGCTTCGTGCTGTGGGAATCCAACGCCATCGTCCGCTACCTGGCCGCGCGCTATGGCGTGGGCACGCTCTGGCCGGAAGACGCGTGCATGCGCGCGGATGCCGACCGCTGGATGGATTGGCAGACGACCGAATGGCAAGGCGCGATGGTCCCGGCATTCCTGGGGCTGATCCGCACGCCGGAAGCCAAGCGCGACGCCGCCGCGATCGAACAGTCGGTCAAGCGGTCGAATGCCCGCGCGCTGATCCTGGACCAGGCATTGCAGGGCCGCGAGTTCATCGCGGGCCGCCATCTGACCATCGGCGACATCGCGCTGGTCAGTTCCGCGCACCGCTGGCTGGCGCTGCCAATCCAGCGCCCCGACACGCCGGCGCTTTCGGCCTGGTACCGCCGCGTCATGATGCGCCCCGCCCCGCAAGGCGTGCTGACGCTGCCGCTGGAGTAACCCCGCGGGACAGGTCCTTCGCAATTCGTAGGATGGGTGGAGCGCGCACGCTCTTAATCAAGAACCCCGCAGGACAGCGCGCGAAACCCATCAAGCAGCGCCGGGTTCTTAGCGGCTTCAGCCATAACGCAACCGTTGCCTGATGGGTCGCGCGCGCTTGATGGCCGGGTTCTTGACGGCTTCGGCCATAACGCAACCGTTGCCTGATGGGTTGCGCGCGCTCGATGGCCGAGTTTTTGCACAAGGCCTCGCGCGCTCCACCCATCCTACGATCCGGCCAGCCTCGCCCGTCAGCCTCGCCCTTCAACCTCGCCCTTCAGCCGCGGTCCACCTTCCAGCCCATTTCCGCGGAAATGCCGGCCGCGGCGCCCTGCACCACCGCGACCATTTCGCGCATGCGCTCCAGCGACATGTACGGCACGGTGCTGGACACGCTGATCGCCGCCACGATACCGCTGGAGGCATCGCGCACGGGCGCGGCCACGCAACGGATCGAGGGTTCGTTGTCTTCGAGGTCGAACGCATAGCCCTGCGCGGCGTATTCGCGCATGCGGTCGCGAAACGCCTCCCACGTCTGCGGCCCGCCAGGCGTGCGCGACGACACAGGCGCGCCGATGCGGTGCAACGCCTTCCATTGCGGCTCTTCGGTGTCCAGCAGCAAGGCCTTGCCCACGCCGGTGGCAGCCAACGGCATGCGATGGCCCACGCGCGAGCGCATTTCCAGCCCCTTCTTGCCGGGAATCTTTTCCAGGTAAAGCACTTCGTCGTTGTCGCGCACGGCCAAGTGAATGGTGTCGCCCGTCAGTTCGGCCAAGCTGTCCAGATACGGGCGCGCCAGTGTCGCCATGGGAAACGCTTCACGCGCCTGGAAGCCCAGTTCAATCAGCTTCGGCCCCAGCACATAACCCACGCCGGGCAAGGCGCGCAGATAGCGCTCTTGCACCAGGCAACTGGCCAGCCGGTGCGTGGTGCTGCGCGCCACGCCGATACGGGCGCAGATCTCTTTCAAGTCGCGCGCGCCATCGGCCACGGCCTGCACCACGGCCAGGCCGCGCATCAGGGTTTGCGTGCCGGCGGGCGCGGCGGCGTCGGGGTCCAGCGAGGAGGAACGAGCGGAAGACAGGGCGGCAGAGGTCATGAACGTGGGCAAAGACAGCGAAGGCGGCGGAATTTGAGCGCACATCATAGTCCATGCCCATACAAATTCCCTATATGTGGGATTTAATTCTATATTTTGAGATTTTTCAAGCGCTGATCTAGAATTTTTCGCAATGCGCGCCCCTCGCCTCATGGCAGCCGGCGTGTTCGACAACAAGGTCCGCAACGTCCCGCTGCTCCGCGCGCCACGCGCGATCCGCAGCCGGCGCTGCGGCCGGAGACGAGACAGATCAGATGACTACCGGATCGCCCGCCCGCGCGGCGCTTATCGCGCTGGACTGGGGCACCTCATCGTTGCGCGCCTACCGCCTGGATGCCGAAGGCCGCACGCTGGACACCCGCCACTTGCCCTGGGGCATCATGCGCCTGCCACAGCCCTTGCAGGACGGCGCCGCCAGCACCGCCCTGTCCGGCTTCGACCTGGCGTTCGAACAAGCCTGCGGCGACTGGTTGCGGGCCGAACCCGCGTTGCCGGTGATCGCCTGCGGCATGGTCGGCAGCGCACAAGGCTGGAAGGAAGCCGCCTACCTGGATGTGCCCGTCGATCTGGAACGCATTGGCACGCTGTTGACGAAGGTCGACCGCGGCGACGCAACGCCCGTGCACATCGTGCCCGGCCTGATTCAGCGTCACGGCTTACCCAATGTGATGCGCGGCGAAGAAACGCAAGTCTTTGGCGTGATGTTCGACCAAGCCGGCGCGTCCAACTCGCAAGCGACGGAAAGCGTGCTGATCGGCTTGCCGGGCACGCACTCCAAATGGGTCAACGCCCGCCGCGGCCGCGTGACGCATTTCGACACCTTCATGACCGGCGAGGTCTACGCCGCGCTGCGCGGCCACACCATCCTGGGCCGCACGATGAGCGAAGCGCCCGCCGCCGACATGGCCGCGTTCGAGCGCGGCGTGAAAGTGGCGGGCGCACCCGCCGGGCGCGCGGGCGTGCTGTCCACCATCTTCAGCACGCGCGCGCTGGGCCTGACCGGCGAACTGCCGCCCGCCTCGCAAGCCGACTACCTGTCAGGCCTCTTGATCGGCCACGAAGTCGCCGCGCTTGCCGAGATGCTGCGCCAGGGCGAACCGCTCCGCATCGTGCTGTGCGGCGACCCCGCGCTGTGCCAGCGCTACATCCTGGCCATGCGCCACTACGGCCTGGGCACGCCCGAACAGGCCCAGAACGCCACCGAACGCGGCTTATGGCATCTGGCGGTCTGCGCCGGACTGGTCGCCTCGGCAACCCCTTCTTCGGCATCCGTCTAGGAGCTCGACATGAACCATCCCGGTCTGCAAACCGCCATGGCCCACTGCGGCCTGATCGCCATCTTGCGCGGCATTAAACCCGCCGAAGCCGAACCCATCGGCGTTGAACTCTATCGCGCGGGCTTCCGCCTGATCGAAGTGCCGCTGAATTCGCCCGACCCGCTGGACAGCATCCGCGCAATGCGCGCGGCGCTGCCTACCGATTGCCTGATCGGTGCGGGCACCGTGCTGAACCCCGACGACTGCGCCCGCATCCAAGACGCAGGCGGCGAACTGATCGTCATGCCGCACAGCGACGCCGCAGTGATCCGCGCCGCCAAGGCGCTGGGCATGGCGTCCTGCCCAGGGGTCGCCACGCCCACCGAAGCCTTCGCCGCGCTGGCCGCGGGCGCGGACGTCTTGAAGATGTTTCCCGCCGAACAGCTGGGCCCCGCCGTGCTGAAAGCCTGGCGCGCGGTGATGCGCCCGCCGATCGCGCTGGTGCCCGTCGGCGGCATCACGCCCGACAACCTTTCCATTTATGCCCAGGCGGGCGCCAGTGGCTTCGGCCTGGGCTCCGCCTTGTACAAACCCGGCCTGTCGGCCACCGAAGTCGGCCAGAACGCGCGCGCATTCATTGCCGCCTGGCAACGCGCCTATCCCGTCCAGGAGACCCAAGCATGAAGATCACCAAGCTCACCACCTACATCGTGCCGCCCCGGTGGTGCTTCCTGAAAATCGAAACGGACGAAGGCATCGTCGGCTGGGGCGAACCCGTCGTCGAAGGCCGCGCCCATTCGGTGGCGGCCGCCGTTGAAGAACTGTCCGATTACCTGGTCGGCAAAGACCCGCGCAACATCGAAGACCACTGGACGGTGCTGTACCGCGGCGGCTTCTACCGCGGCGGCGCCATCCACATGAGCGCGCTGGCCGGCATCGACCAGGCGCTGTGGGACATCAAGGGCAAGCACCTGGGCGTGCCGGTGTCGCAATTGCTGGGCGGCAACGTCCGCGACCGCATCCGGGTGTATTCGTGGATCGGCGGCGACCGGCCCGCCGACACCGCGGCCGCCGCCAAGAGCGCCGTGGACCGCGGGTTCACCGCCGTGAAGATGAACGGCACCGAAGAGCTGCAATACATCGACTCGTTCGACAAGGTCGAGAAGTGCCTGGAGAACGTGGCCGCCGTGCGCGACGCCGTGGGGCCCAATGTGGGCATCGGCGTGGACTTCCACGGCCGCGTGCACAAGCCCATGGCCAAGGTGCTGATGAAAGAGCTGGACCCGTTCAAGCTGATGTTCATCGAAGAACCCGTGCTTAGCGAACACTACGAAGCGCTGAAGGAACTGGCGCCACTGACGTCGACGCCGATCGCGCTGGGCGAACGCCTGTTTTCCCGCTGGGACTTCAAGCGCGTGCTGTCCGACGGCTACGTGGACATCATCCAGCCCGATCCCTCGCACGCCGGCGGCATCACCGAAACCCGCAAGATCGCCGCGATGGCCGAGGCCTATGACGTGGCGCTGGCGCTGCACTGCCCGCTGGGCCCGATCGCGCTGGCCACGTGCCTGCAGATCGATGCCGGTTGCTACAACGCCTTCATCCAGGAACAGAGCCTGGGCATCCACTACAACGCCGCCAACGACCTGCTGGACTACGTCAGCAACCGCGAAGTCTTCGCCTACGAAGACGGCATGGTCGCGATCCCGCAGGGGCCAGGCCTGGGCATCGAGGTCAACGAGGAATACGTGAAGGAACGCGCCGCCGTGGGCCACCGCTGGCGCAACCCGATCTGGCGCCACGCCGACGGCAGTTTCGCCGAGTGGTAACCGGATAAAAAAGAGAGGAGACACCCTTGTCCACCGCCACCCACGCGGGCCTGCAAAGCGCCCAGCGGCCCACCCGCAGCCGCTACCTCATCATGGTGATGCTGTTCATCACCGTCGTCATCAACTACCTGGACCGCAGCAACCTGTCCATCGCCGCGCCCGCCCTCAAGGACGAGTTCGGCCTGGACACGGTGCATGAAGGCCTGATCCTGTCGGCCTTCGGCTGGACCTACGCCGCCATGCAGATCCCCGGCGGCTGGCTGGTCGACCGCGTGTCGCCCCGCGTGCTGTATGCCGCCGCGCTGATCCTGTGGTCGGCGGCCACCTTCTTCATGGGATTCGCCGGCAGCTTCGTCATCCTGTTCGTGCTGCGCCTGGCCGTCGGCGCGTTGGAAGCGCCCGCCTACCCCATCAACAACCGCGTGGTCACGACCTGGTTCCCCGAAAAGGAACGCGCCACCGCCATCGGCTTCTACACGTCCGGCCAGTTTGTCGGCCTGGCGTTCCTGACGCCCGTGCTGGCCTGGCTGCAGCACCACTACGGCTGGCACATGGTGTTTGTCAGCACGGGCTTGCTGGGCATTGTCTGGGGCGTGCTGTGGTACCTGATCTACCGCGAACCGCGCCAGTTCAAGGGCACGAACGCCGCCGAGATCGAACTGATCCAGCAAGGCGGCGGCGTGGTCGACCTGGACCGCAACGCGCGCGCCAAGAAGGCGCCCTTCGACTGGAACGACCTGGCGCTGGTCATGACCAAGCGCAAGCTGTGGGGCGTGTACCTGGGCCAGTTCTGCCTGACGTCCACGCTGTGGTTTTTCCTGACGTGGTTCCCGACGTACCTGGTGAAGTACCGCGGCATGGATTTCATCAAGTCCGGCTTCCTGGCGTCGGTGCCGTTCCTGGCGGCGTTCGTCGGCGTGCTGTGCTCGGGCGTGCTGTCCGACTTCCTGATCCGGCGCGGCGCCACCGTGGGCTTGGCGCGCAAGCTGCCGATCATCCTGGGCCTGTTGATCTCGACGTCGATGATCGGCGCCAACTTCACTGATTCCACGCCGTGGGTCATCTTCTTCCTGGCCGTGGCGTTCTTCGGCAACGGGCTGGCGTCGATCACGTGGTCGCTGGTGTCCACGCTGGCGCCTGTGCGGCTGCTGGGCTTGACGGGCGGCGTCTTCAACTTCGTCGGCAACCTGTCGTCGATCTGCACACCCATCGTCATCGGCTTCCTGGTGTCGAAAGACAGCTTCGCGCCGGCGATCGTGTATGTATCGTCGCTGGCCTTGCTGGGCGCGCTGTCGTACATCCTGCTGGTGGGCAAGGTAGAGCGCATCGAGGCCTGATCCCTGCGCTGCCAGCGTTTCGGCTTGAAGTGGGCGTCCGCAAGGACGCCCACTTTTTTGGGCTGTCGGCCGGCGGTACGCGCTGCGCTGCCGCGAACGCTGTCGTTCTTTTTGGATTTATTGTTATGATATAACGTACTAATACCTTCACTTGAACCCAGGAAGGACCCGTAGTGCTTGAAGCCATCGGCCTGACCAAACGCTACGGCGACCAGATCGCGCTGCATCCGCTGGATCTGCGCATCGAGCCGGGCGAGATCTATTGCCTGCTGGGCGCCAACGGCGCCGGCAAGACCACCACCATCAACCTGTTCCTGAACTTCATCCAGCCCGACGGCGGGCAGGCGCTGATCCACGGCCTGGACGTGGTGCGCGAGCCCCTCGCCACCAAACAGCATGTGGCGTATATCCCGGAACAGGTGAACCTCTACGGCACGCTGACGGGGTTGGAGAACCTGCGCTACTTCGCCGCGCTGGCCTTGGGGCACGCCCCGCCGCGCGACCGCCTGATGGCGCTGCTGGAAGACGTGGGGCTGGACGCCGCCGCGGCGGACAAGCGTGTCGCGGCGTATTCCAAAGGCATGCGCCAGAAAGTCTGGATCGCAGTGGCGATGGCCAAGAACGCCCGCGCCCTGCTGCTGGATGAACCCACGTCGGGCCTGGACCCGTCGGCAGCAGCCGAGTTCACCCGGCTGCTGCAGCGGGCTAGCGAATCCGGCGTGGCGATCCTGGCCACTACCCACGATCTGTTCCACGCCCGGCAGACGGCAACACGCATCGGCATCATGAAGCGCGGCCGCCTGGTCGACAGCCTGGACAGCCGGCAGATCGCCGCCACGGACCTGCAGGCCTTGTACCTGGACCACATGAGGGCCGACGCATGATCCTGCTGATCGCGATCAAGGATCTGCGCGAACGCCTGCGCGACGGCAGGTTGTTCTGGGCGGGCGGCATTGTCGCCTTGCTGCTGCTGACAGCCCTGGCCGTGGGCTATTCGCACCAGCAAGCGGCGCGCGCCGAGCAGGCCGCCGCGCAGAATGCCGACTACCGCGACTGGCTGCGCCAAGGCGCGCGCCACCCGCACGACGCGGCGCACCAGGGCATGCACGTGTTCAAGCCCGAAGCCGCGCTGTCGTTGCTGGACCCCGGCATCAACCCGTACATCGGCAGCGCCGTGTGGCTGCAGGCCCACCGCCAAAGCGAAGTGAAGTTCCGGCCCGCGCAGGACGCCACGGGGCTACAGCGCTTTGGCGACCTGTCGGCCGCATGGATCCTGCAGGCGCTAGGGCCATTGCTGGTGATCGTGTTGGGATTCAACGCCTTTTCGGGCGAGCGTGAACAAGGCATCCTGCGCCAGACCCTTAGCCTGGGCGTCGCCCCGTGGCGCCTGTTGTGGGGCAAGGCCGCGGCGCTGGGCATGAGCCTGGGGCTGTTGCTGGCGCCCGCCGCGCTGGTCGCGGCAGGCGCTGTCTGGATCGCCGGCGGCCGCGCCGACGCGCTGTTCCGGTTCGCCGCGCTGGCATCCGGTTATGCCCTGTATCTGGCGGCCTTCGTTTTCATCACCCTGGGCGTGTCGGCGGCCGCGCGTTCGTCCCGCATCGCCATCACGCTGTTGCTTGCGGTGTGGATCGCCAATACCGTCGTGGCGCCCCGCGTAATGGCCGAGCTATCGCGTGCGCTGTACCCCAGCCCCACACGGCTGGAATTCAACCAGGCGTTGAATGCCGACCTGAAGGCCACGTCGGACCGCGTGTGGATGCAGGCGTTTGGCACCACGGAACGCTGGAGCCGCGACGTGCCGCTGAACCAATGGGGCCTGGCTTTGAAGCTGGACGACCAGTCCAGCTACGTCGTCTACGACCGCCATTTCGGCGGCTTGTGGGATACGTGGGAACGGCAACAGACGGTGCAGGAAGGCGCGGGATGGCTGATGCCCATGCTGGCCATTCGCGCGTTCTCGGCCGCCATGGCGGGGACGGATTTCGCGCACCACCGGGACTTCACCGTGGCGGCGGAACAGCAGCGCCGCGTGATCCAGGACATCGTCAGCCAAGACCTGGTGCAGCACGCCGATACGCAAGATCACGCGCACTTTTCATATCAGGCCGACCCCGAGCTCTGGGCGCGCGTGCCTGAATTCCAGTACCAAACGCCAACCGCTGGCTGGGCGCTGCGGCGCGGCGCCATGGGTCTGCTGATGCTGTGCGCCGGCCTGCTGCTGAGCATCGCTTTCGCGTGGCGCGCCGTAGCCCGGCAGCAACCCCTGTAGGAGCTTTTTCCGGTGCACGCTTTCCAGTTTCCCCGATTCCGGCTGATCGTCCGGCACGAGCTGCGCCTGATGGCGAAAGAACGCCTGCTATGGATCGCCGGCGTTCTGTTTCTGCTGCTGGTCGGCTATGCGGTCTTCAACGGTCTGCTGCAAACGTCCCTGCGCGACAACGCGCAGGCGGCGCTGGCAAACGCCGATGCCCAGGCGCGTGGCGAACAGCTCGCGCAGCTGAATCGCATCATGGCCGGCGCCGAAACGCCGACGCCGTTCGGCAATCCCGCCAGCCCCGCCAACCTGGGCGGCGGCCTGGGCGCGCACTACGCCATCATGCCCAGCGTGGCCATGGCGCCGGTGGCGCTGGGGCAGACCGACTTGTTCCCGTCGCAGTTCCGAGTGACCTATCAAAGCAAGGTCAACTTCATCCACAACAACGACATCGAAAACCCGTGGCATCTGCTTAGCGGGCACTTCGACCTGGCGTTCGTGGTGGTCTACCTGCTGCCGCTGCTGATTTTCGCGCTGGGCTACAACCTGCTGTCCGGCGAAAAGGAAGACGGCACGCTGCGCCTGCTGCTGTCGCAACCGCTCACCCTGGCCACCCTGATCGCGGGCAAGATCGCGGTGCGCGCGGGCGTGCTGCTGGGCGCGGCCGTGTTAATGCCGCTTGCGGTGCTGCTGATCGCACGCCCCCAGGTCTTGCAGGCGTCGGACGCCACGCTCTGGTGGGTGCTGCTGGTCGGCGCGTATGCCCTTTTCTGGTTCGCGGCGGTGGTGGCGGTCAACGCCTTCGGCAAATCGTCGGCGGCCAACGCCATGATGCTGATGGTGGGGTGGGTTGCCCTGGTGCTGGTAACGCCCGTGCTGCTGAACATCGCCGCCGCGTTCGCCAGCCCCGCGCCGTCGCGCGCGGAATTGGCCACCCGCACCCGGGTAGCGACTGCCCAGGCCATGCACGACAACGCGGCGCTGCTGTCATCCGACTACGAACACATGGACAAGCCCGATGCGCTGATGCCCCGCGACGGCCGCATCCACATCAGCGGCCGGCCATTGGGCCAGGCCCGGGTCGAACGCCAGGTAGACGACGCCATGGCGCCGGAACTGGCGCGCTTCGAGGCACAGCTTCAGCGCCAGCAAGCGCTGGTGGCGCGCTACAGCGTGTTGTCGCCCGCTGCGGTGGCCTATGAAGGCATCACCGCGCTGGCGGGCACCGGGCAGCGCCGGCACGCGCATTTCATGGCACAGATCGACACCTATCACCAGGCCTGGAAGGCGTTCTTCCTGCCGCGCATCGAACAGGGCCGCGCCATCACCGCGGCGGACTTTTCGGCCATCCCGGCATTTCATTGGCAAGAGGAAGACCCGGCCGCCGTCCGCACGCAAGCGCGACGGGCGCTTCTGCAACTGCTGGCGCCCGCCATGCTCTTGCTAGGCCTTGCGGCGTGGCGGTTGCGCCGTTACCGCGTCGTCTGACGCCCTGCGCTCACGCATCACTTATCAAGTCCATCGGGAAAGATCATGAAGAAAGTCGTATCCGCCGCCGCGATCGCGGCTTGCGCGGCCGTGCCTGCCGTTCAAGCACAAGAAGACGAAAAGGAACTGCCGGCCATCCGTGTAGAAGCCGCACGCGAAACAGAGGGGCTGGCGCTGAACGCCAAAAGCGGCACGGCATCGCGTCTGGGCCTGACGCTGCGCGAAACGCCGGCGTCGGTGGAGATCGTCTCGCAGGAAGCGATGCGCCAGCGCGGGGCCAGCACGCTCAGCGAAGCGTTGCGCGGGGTCACCGGCTTGGCCGGCGGCGGCCCACCTTCGTCGCCCACCACGCTGTCTTCGCGCGGGTTCACCGATATCCTGTACCTGTACGACGGCCTGCGCATGTCTGGCGCGGGCTCGACCAATCGCGTCCAGGACACCTGGAACTACGAACGCATCGAAGTGCTGAAAGGCCCGGCGTCCGTGCTGCAGGGCGACAGCGCCATCGGCGGCATCGTCAATTTCCAGACCAAGCGCCCCGACCGCGACAACCCCAGCCGTGAAGCGATGGTGTCTTACGGCAGCTACGGCACCACGCGCACCGGCATCGGCCTGGGCGACAATTTCGGCCAGACCGGCGCCTATCGCATCGACTACAGCCATAACGAGACCCAGGTTGGCACCATCGAGCGCAACACCAACAAGATGGACCACCTGACCACGGGGGTCGCCTTCGACGTGGCGCCCGCCACCCGCCTGGACCTGTCGTTCGACTATTCCCGCGACACGGGCCATGCCTACTGGGGCACGCCGCTGGTCCCGCGCAGCGTCGCCACGTCGCCCACTGGCGTGGTCAGCACGCCCGACGGCCGCGTGCTCGACCGGGACCTTGTTCGCAACAACTACAACGTGCTGGATGACCGCAACGAAGCGGAAGCGTACTGGCTGCGGGCCCGCGTCACCCACGAGCTGACTTCCGCCTGGAGCTTGCGCAACGAATTCGCCGTGAACAAGGTGGACCGCCTGTGGAAGAACTCGGAATCCGCCGTGTTCCACGCGCCATCATGGGTGGACCGCGACCAGACGACGATCACCCACGATCAGCGCTACATGATCGACCGCTTCGACGCCACGCACACCGGCCAGGTGGCCGGCCTGCAGAACAAAATCGTGATTGGCGGGGAACTCAGCAAGACCCGTCTGGACAGCGAGCGGCGCTTCTCGAACCGTGCCCCGGCCACGGGCGACGCGCTACGCGTCTCGCTGCGCCAGCCGGACGTCGGTTACTACAACGATGACCCCGCCTTGATGAGCGGCCCCGGCAACCGCACCGACTTCTCGACCGACGTGCGCGGCGCGGCGCTGTTCCTGGAAGACTCGCTCAAGCTGGCCGACCCGTGGACCGTCGTGGCGGGTTATCGGTACGACCGCATCCGCGTGGACCGCAGCGTGACCGACTTGAACGCCGGCACGCGCAGCGAATTCGGCACGCGGTATTCCGCCAGCTCCGCGCGCCTGGGAACAGTCGTGGACCTGACGCCGTCGTCGTCTGTCTATGCGCAATACACCAATGCCACGCTACCCGTGGGCTCGCTGTTCCTGCTGTCGCAGTCCAACGCGGACTTCCCGCTGTCCAAGGGCGAGCAATGGGAACTGGGCTTCAAGCAAAGCCTGGACAATGTGGAATGGACCGCGGCCGTTTATCACATCAAACTGGACAACGTGCTGTCGCGCGATCCCGACAACGCCGCCCTGACCGTGAACAATGGCAAGCAGTCCTCGCGCGGCGTGGAACTCTCGGCCGACTGGCGCGTGACGCCCCAGCTCACGCTGTCGGGCAATGTCGCCATGTTGAATGCCCGCTACGACTCCCTGATTGAAGGCGATGGCACGTCGCGCATCGGCAACACCCCGCCGAACGTACCCGAACGCATCGTCAACCTGTACGCCAACTACCGCTTCAAGGACGTGCCGATGAATCTCTTCGTCGGCATGAACCACACCGGCAAGACCTACACCGACCGCGCCAACCAGATCCGCATCAACAGCTACACCACGGTGGATGCGGCCATCAGCTACCGCATCCGCCCCGCGCTGCTGACCTTCCGCGTGCGCAACCTGACCGATAAGCTGTATGCCTACTACGGCGGACGCGACACCAGCCAGGTCCTGGTGGCGCCCGGGCGTACCTACGAGCTTGCCGCGTCGTTCGATTTCTAGACGGCAAAAAGCCGGCCCCGTCTACCCGGGGACCGGCTTTCACCACGCAGGAATCAGCAGCCCTGCATCGCCAGCCTGCGGCGCTGGTTGGCGGCGCGCTGCACCAGCACCAGCGCCAGGCCGGCCGTGGCGATGACCGCGCCGGCGATCGGCACGGCGGCGTAGCCCATGCCGGCGGAAATCACCGCGCCGCCCGCCGCGGCGCCCACCGCGTTGCCCAGGTTGAAGGCGCCCACGTTCACCGACGACGCCAAGCCCGGCGCTGCCGTCGCGGCGCGCATCACGCCCATCTGCAACGGCGGCACCACCGCGAAGGTCGCCACGCCGAAGATCAGCAGCGAAACGGCCGCGCCGACCGGCGTGGAGCCGATCCACGGGAACGCCAGCAGGTCGACGATGACAATCACCAGGAACGTGATCAACGTGCCGTCCAGCGAACGATCGGCCATGCGGCCGCCCAGGCCATTGCCCAACGTGAAGCCCAGCCCGATCAGCACCAGCATGCCGGTAATGAAGCCGGGCGACGCGCCGGTAATGTCCGCCAGGGTCGGCGCGATATAGGTGTACAGCGTAAACATGGCGCCCGCGCCCAACACGGTGGTCAACAGCGCCAGCAGCACGACGGGGCTCTTCAGCACGGCCAGTTCATGGCGCACGTTGGGACGGCGGCCGGCTTCACCGGCGGGCAGCGCGAACCACAGGGACAGCATGGCGACCAAGCCCAGCACGGCCGTCGCGGCAAACGACATGCGCCAACCGATCACCTGGCCCAGCCACGTTGCGGCGGGCACCCCGCCCACGTTGGCGATCGTCAGCCCCATGAACATGGTTGCCACCGCGCTCGCCTGCTTGTGGCGCGGCACCACGCTGGCCGCCACCAGCGAGCCCAGGCCGAAGAACGCGCCGTGGTTCAAGCTGGTGACCAGACGCGCCAGCAGCAGCGTCGTGTAGTTCGGGGACAGGGCAGACAGGATGTTGCCGATCGTGAAGATGGCCATCAGCAGGATCAGCGCTTTGCGCCGCGACCAACGCGAAAACGCCAGCGTCATGAGCGGCGCGCCGACCATCACGCCGATTGCATAGGCGCTGATCAGCATGCCGGCGCTGGGAATGGACACGTCCACGCCCTCGGCGATGACGGGCAGCAGCCCCATGGGGGAGAACTCGGTCACGCCGATGCCGAACGCACCGACGGCGAGCGCCAACAATGGCAGGCCGGCTTTCACCGGTTGGGTTTCTTGCGGATTCATTGCGGATTCCTCGAGTTCGATCGCGCCGGCAGGGTGTCCCCGGGGCGTGGCCGGCCTGAATTGGCGGGCATATCGGCTAGACAGGCGTGCAGTATGACGGCCCCATCCTTGCGGAAAAAGCCGTCTGCCGGGCAAACACTTTTGACTTGGGGTCACGAATCCGGCTAAGCCAGCCCCAGCAACTGTTCCGTCTCGCGCGCCAGGGCTACCAGGCGGGGGCCGATATCGGCCGCGCGCTCCCGGTAGGGGCCGTCTCCGGACGGCACGCCGCAATTGAACACGTACAGCAGCGACTGATAGGGACGGCACAGCGGCGCCGCAAAGCCGAAGGCGTCCGGGCGCCACTGCATGTTGTTGCCGCAATAGCCTTTGCGTTCCAGATCGCGGCCGGCGGTCTCCAGACTGGGGAAATGTTCCGCGTAGTAGCGGGCATCGGCCACGCGCAGCTGGTTAAGCACGGCCGCCCGCTCACTGTCCGACGCCCGGCATAGCCAGGCCTTGCCAGCCGCGCTGGCCAGCAGCGGCAACGACCCGCCAATGTCCGGACGGGTTTGCAAAGCGTCGTTGGACCGGGCGGTTTCCACGAACACCATTTGCAGCCGGTCGCGCACCACCAGCGACACCGCGCCTCGGGCGTGGTCGGCCAACTGCTTCATCAGCGGCCGCGCCAGTTGGCGGATCTGCATGCTGGCCAACAACGGGTAGCTCAGCGCCAGCACCGACGCGCCCAGCCGATACCGGGCAGGCGGCCCAGACCGCTGCAGGAAGCCCAGTTCGACCAGCGTGTGCGTCAATCGCGCCACCGCGCTCTTGGACAGGCCGGTCTGTTGCGCGAAATCCTTGTTGGCCAGCTCGGGCCGATCCGCCCGGAAACACGCCAGGATGTCGATGCCATGGGCCAGGGTGGTGGCGAAATCGCGGTCCCGGTCAGGCGCCATCCCGACGCTCCAGCATTTTTTCCACCCGCGCCACCAGGCTAAGCAAACGCGGCGCGATGCGCTGGCGCAGGTCGCGCCCGCGCAACCGCCGTATCGGCACGCCGCAATTGAACACGAAGACCTGCCCGTCCACGCGCCGGCGCATCGGCACCGCCACGGCGTGCACATCGGTGTGCCAATCGCCTTCGGCCAGGCAATAACCGTGCTGCGCGTAATCCCGGCGCGCCTGCTCCCACCCGGCCTGATTGCGCTGCCACGCAGCGGGATCCTGGGCGCGCAGCGCATCCAGCAGCGCGCCGGCTTCGGCGGGATCGGCCTGCGCCAGCCAGGCGCGGCCCATGGCCGACTGCAACATGGGCAGCATCGCCCCGATATCGGGCCGGAACGCCACGGCGTCGTGGCCGCGGCAGGTCTCCAGGTAGACCATGTGCATGCCATGGTGCATGCCCAGCGACGCCGATCCGCCGGCCGCATTCGCCAGGCGCGTCATCAGCGGGCGCGCCAGCTGCCGCAGCTTGATGCTGGCCAACAGGGGGTAGCTGAGCGACAGCAGGGCCGTGCCCAGCCGGTAGCGGCGCAGGCTGCTGTCGTACCGCAACAGTCCTCGCTGCACCAGCGTATAGGTCAGCCGCGAAATCGTCGCTTTCGACAGCCCCGTGCGATCCGCCAGTTCGCGGTTGCTTAGCGCCGGTTCGCCATGCCGGAATGTCTGCAGCAGCGACAGGCCGTGCGCCAGCGTGGTGGCGAAAGCAGGATCGGGGTGGCGGCCGCCCAAGGGCGTGGTCATGGTCGCTATCCGGTAGTTGGCGCTGCGGCGAATGCGCGGGCCCTTGCCGTCGATGATAGAGCAACACCACCCTATTCCGGCTCGTCATGCGTTCAAGATAGCAAAACACTTGTCTCGCATTTGACGGCGCTTTGCTAGCCTGGATTCCCTGCCACCCGGGCTTTCCTCACCCCGCCCGCCAGGCCTGGCACTAAGAAAAACGGAGACACTTCATGATCAGGGACCCCGACGGCTTTTCCGCCTTTCTCGATGCGCTGCGCCGCTTTGTCCGCGAACAGCTGACGCCGCGCGAGGCCGACGTGGCGCGGTCAGACGAAGTGCCGGACGATCTGGTGCGCGCCATGGCCGCCCAGGGCATGTTCGGCTACTCGATCCCCGAAACCTACGGCGGCGCGGGCATGACCACCGAAGAACTGATCCGCGCCGCGATTGAACTGTCCCAATGCTCCGTGGCGTTCCGCGCCCGGGTCGGCACCAATACCGGTATTGGCTCTGAAGCCCTGGTGGCCGACGGCACCGAGCAGCAGAAGGCGCACTACCTGCCTCGCATGGCGTCCGGCGAGCTCACGGGCTGCTTTGCGCTGACCGAGCCGCAGGCCGGGTCCGACGCCACCGCGCTGCGCACGACTGCCGTGCGCGACGGCGACAGCTTTGTGCTGAATGGCGAGAAGTGCTTCATCACCAACGCGCCGCTGGCCGGCCTGTTCACCGTCATGGCGCGCACCGATCCGGACGCGCCGGGCGCCCGCGGCATCTCGGCCTTCATCGTGGAGCGCGGCACGCCCGGACTGTCCACGGGCCAGCCCTACGAAAAAATGGGCCAGGCCGGATCGCCCGTCTCGTCCGTGCATTTCGACGACTGCCGCGTGCCCGCCGCCAACATCATCGGCGGCCACGAAGGCATGGGCTTCAAGACGGCCATGAAGGTCCTGAACAAGCAACGCATCCATCTGGCCGCGTTGTGCATCGGGCCCGCCATCCGCATGCTGGACGACACCATGCGGTTCGTCGCCCAGCGCCAGCAGTTCGGCAAGCCGCTGATGGACTTTCAATTGATCCAGGCGATGCTGGCGGACTGCCAGACGGACATCCAGGCCGCGCTGGCGCTGGTGTTGCAAACAGCGCGCGAACGCGACGCCGGCCAGGACGTGACGCTGAACGCCTCGATCTGCAAGTACTTCGCGTCGGAAATGTGCGGCCGCGTGTCGGACCGTTGCGTGCAGATGCATGGCGGCTACGGCTACATCGCCGACCAGGGCATTGAACGCTTCTACCGTGACGTGCGGCTGTTCCGGCTGTACGAAGGCACCAGCCAGATCCACCAACTGACCATCGCCCGCCACACGCTGACCCAGGCGGGCTACGCGCCCGGCCGCTAGGCCTGGGCGAACCTCGGGACCGCAGCCATTAGAAGCCGGCGGCCCAGCTGGCCCGTTCAACAAAGCGGGCCTTGAACCAAAGGAGAGACTGACATGCTGCATAAGCACTTGCCCAGATGGATCGCCGCCACGGCGGCCGCGTTGGCGTTCGCCGCCGTCGCGCCCCACGCCGCTGCCGCCTACCCGGAAAAACCCGTCCGGCTGATCATCCCGTTCGCCCCCGGCGGTTCCACCGACATCCTTGGGCGTCTGCTGGCCGAAGCGCTGCACCCGATCCTGGGCCAGCCCGTCATCGTCGAGAACAAGCCCGGCGCCGGCGGCAACATCGGCGGCGACTATGTCGCCCGGTCCGCCCCCGATGGCTACACGCTGCTGCTGGCTGCGGCCGGCCCCACGGTCATCAACCCCAGCCTGTACGCCAACATGCCGTTCAACCCGGCCAAGGACCTCGCCGCCATCACCTGCATCGAAAAAGAGCACAACCTGATGGTGGTCACGAAGTCCCTGCCCGCCAAGACCTTGCAGGAATTCCTGCAATACGCCCGCGCCAATCCCGGCAAGCTTTCTTTCGGATCACCGGGCAACGGATCGCCCGCGCAACTGGCTGGCGAACTGCTTAAGCAGAAGGCCGGCCTGCAAGCGGTGCATGTGCCCTACAAAGGCACCGGTCCCGCCATCACCGATCTGGTGGCGGGTCACATCGACTTCATGATCGACAACATGCCGGCGCTGCTGCCGCAGGTGAAGGCGGGCACCATCCGCGCGCTGGCCGTGCCCAGCGACCAGCGCGCCTCCGCGGCGCCCGACCTCCCGACCTTTGACGAAGCGGGCCAAGCCGAGTTCGTGGTGATGGCCTGGAAAGGCCTGATGGCCCCGGCGGGCACGCCACCGGCCGTCGTCGACCGCCTGCACGCCGCCGTGGTCAAGGCCTTGCAGGACCCGCAGTTGCGCAAGCGCTTCCAGGAACTGGGCGCCGAGCCATTGGGAAGTTCCCCGGCGGAATTCGCCAAGCAAATCGCCGACGAAACCGTGTGGTGGGGCAAGCTGGTGCAGTCCACCGGCACCAAGATCCAATAGCGCTGGACGGAGAACACCATGCATCCCAATCAGCAACCTGGCGGCCACGCCGCGCTGCAAGACCTGTGCATTCGCGTTCGCCAGTTCGTAGACGACATCGCCATCCCCGCGGAGTCCCCCGCCATTGCCCGCGATGTAGCTGCCTTGGACCGCGTCGTGGCAAGCCTGCGCGACCAAGCCCGCCAGGCCGGCCTGTATGCCCCGCAACTGCCCTTGGAATGGGGCGGGCTGGGCCTGGGGTGGCACGCCCTGGCCCACGTGCTTGAAGAGGCCGGACGCGGGTTCCTCGGCCCCGCCGCCCTGAACTGCGCGGCGCCCGACCAGCCCAACATGCTGACGTTGCTGCGCCTCGGCACGCCGGCCCAACAAGCGCGTTATCTGCGGCCCCTGATCCGTGCCGAACAACGCGCCTGCTTCGCCATGACCGAGCCCGCCCCAGGCGCCGGCTCCGACCCGTCCATGCTGCGCACCCGCGCCGAACGGCGCGGCCAGCGATGGGTGCTGAACGGCCACAAGCAGTTCATCAGCGGCGGCGTGGGCGCGGACTTCGCGCTGGTGCTGGCGCAGACGGATGCCGGGGCCACGCTGTTCGTCGTCCCTGCCGACACACCCGGCTATCGGGTCGTGCGCGATATCGGCATGGTCACGGGCTATCAAATCGGCGGCCACGCCGAGATCGAACTGGACGGCTGCGACGTGGGCGACGACGCGGTTCTGGGCGAACCTGGCCGGGGCTTGGAATATGCCCAGTTGCGTCTGGAGCCCGCACGCCTGTCCCACTGCATGCGCTACATCGGCCGCGCCCGCCGCGCACTGGAGACCGCAGAGGCCTATGTCACACAACGCGAATCGTTCGGCTCGCGGCTGGCCGATCTGCAGCAGATCCAGGCCATGGTCGCCGACTCGCACATCGACCTGCACGCCAGCCGGTTGATGACGCTGGACTGCGCGCAACGCATGGATCAAGGCCTGTCCGTGAAACAGCACAGCGCCATGACCAAGGTGTTCGTGTCCGAAGCAGTGAACCGCGTGGCCGACCGCGCCGTGCAAATGATGGGCGCCACGGGTTTGTCGGACGACACCCCCGTCGCCATGGTCTGGCAGGAAATGCGCCCTTTCCGCATCTACGACGGCGCCAACGAGCTACACCGCGCCACGCTGGCGCGCCGCCTGCTGGCGCGGGCCTGACCGCCTTTTGGAGACCCTGATGGCTTCCCTTGAATTCCAGGCTTACCGCCTGCATGCCGGCCAGGCCGGCGCCGCCCCGCAAGGCCGTTTCGACACGCTGACGGCCGATGCGCTGTCCGCTGGCGACACGTTGATCAAAGTCGCCTACGCCGGCCTGAACTACAAGGACGCGCTGGCACAGGCCGGACGCGGCAACGTCATCCGCGACTATCCGCGTATCGGCGGCATCGACCTCTCCGGCACCGTGGTCCATTCCGCCGACCCGGCGCTTGCGCCCGGCCAGGAAGTGGTGGTGCACGGCTTCGGCATCGGCGTGGATTGCGACGGCGGCTACGCGGAATATGCACGCGTGCCGCACGAATGGGTATTGCCCTTGCCGAACGGCATCAGCTTGCGCGACGCCGCCGTGCTGGGCGCGGCCGGCTACACCGCCGCCTTGTCGCTGCACTGGATGGAGCACTGCGGGTTGACGCCCGAACACGGCGAGGTGCTGGTGACCGGCGCCACCGGCGGCGTGGCGGGCATTGCCATCGACATCCTCAGCCAGCGCGGCTACACGGTCTGTGCCATGTCCGGCAAGCCGGAAGCCGCTGATTACTTGCGGTCGCTGGGCGCCGCGGACGTCATCGCGCCCCCCGACCTGTCAGGCGCGCTCAAACCGCTGATGAGCGCGCGCTGGGCCGGCGTCATCGATTCCGTCGGCGGCAAGCTGCTGGCCCACGCCCTGGCCTGCGTGCGGCCCGACGGCGTCGTCGCCGCCTTCGGCAACGCGGGCGGCGCGGACCTGCCCGCCTCGGTCATCCCGTTCATCCTGCGCGGCGTCAAGCTGTTGGGCATCAACGCGAACAGTCCGATGCCACTACGCCGCGCACTATGGCAAAAGCTGGCCGCCGACTATCGCCCGACGCGCCTGGCGCTGGCCTCGCGCGTGATCGAACCCCGCGACTTGCCGCAGGCCTTGGCCGCCCTGCTTGAACGCGGCAGCATCGGCCGCAGCGTCGTGCGCTTTTCCTAAGCGCTTTTCCCACGCGCCTTCCGATCGCGTTTTCCGACCCCTCTTCGCACAGACCATGACTCAGCCCTCCGATTCCTTGTTGACCCGCCTGTTCAACCCCGGCAGCATCGCCATCGTGGGCGCGTCCGCCACGCCCGGCAAGATCGGCGCCATGCCGGTCACCCTGCTGCGCCAGCATGGCTACGACGGCCGCATCCTGCCCATCAACCCCCGCGCGGAATCCATCCAGGGCCTGCCCGCCGCGCCTGACCTGGCGGCGCTAGACACCGAGGCCGATCTGGTCATCCTGGCCGTACCGGCCGCACACGCCGCGCAGGCGCTGGAACAGGCGCGTCCGGGCCAGGTCGGCGGCGCGGTGGTGTTCACGTCGGGCTTCTCGGAAATCGGCGCCTCGGGCGCCGCCATGCAGGAACAGCTGTGCGCCATCGCCCGCGAACGCGGCATCCGGCTGCTGGGGCCCAACTGCCTGGGATTCATGAACATCCGGCGCAACATCTACGCCACGTTCTCGCCTGCCCCCGCCAACGGCACGGTGGCCCCGGGCGGCATCGGCATGGTGTCGCAAAGCGGCGCGTTCGGCGCCTATGCGTACTGCATGGCGCGCGACCGCAGCCTGGGCCTGTCGCACTGGATCAGCACCGGCAACGAGGCTGATATCGACGTGGCGGACTGCATCGAATGGCTGGCCCGCGATGACGACACGCGAGTCATCATGACCTATATGGAAGGCTGCCGCGACGGCGACAAACTGCGACGCGCCCTGTCCGCCGCACGCGACGCCGGCAAGCCCGTCGTCGTCACCAAGATCGGCCGCACCCAGGCCGGCGCGCAGGCCGCCGCCTCGCACACCGCCGCCCTGGCAGGCGATGACGCCGTCTATGACGCCCTGTTCCGCCAATACGGCGCGGTACGCGCCCGCACCGTCGAAGAATTCTTCAACCTGGGCTACGCGCTGGATACCTGGAAGCAACGGCCCCAAGGCAAGCGCCTGGGCATCTTCACGATCTCGGGCGGGGTCGGCGCGTTGATGGCGGACGATGCCGAAGACGCCGGCCTGTTGCTGCCCGAGCCCGCCGCGGATGCCCAAGCCAGACTGCTGGAAAAGGTGCCCTTCGCCAGCGGCCGCAACCCGGTCGATGTCACCGGCCAGGTCGTCTCCGAACCCGGGTTGCTGTTGGCCACCGCCGAAGACATGCTGGCCGACGGCCGCTACGACGCCCTGGCGGTGTTCCTGGCCGCGGCGGGCTCGTCCGACACCCTGTGGCCCACCTTCGAAACCTTCGCCCGGGAAATGCGCGCGCGGCAGCCTGACGTGCCGCTGGCCATCTGCGCGCTGTTCCCACCCGACCGCCGCCGCGAACTGGAAAAGCTGGGCACGCTGGTATTCACCGACCCCAGCGCCGCGATCCGGACCATCGGCGCGGTAGCGAACCTGGCCGCGCAGGCAGAGGCCGAACCGGATCAAGCCATCCCCGCTACGGACGCCACCGCGTCCCGACAGGCGTCCTACAACGAAGTGCAGGCCATGGACGTGCTGCGCCAGGCCGGCCTGCCCGTGCCCGACTGCACGCTGGCCAATGACGCCGACAACGCCGTGCGCGCGGCCGCCCGGCTTGGCGGCCCGGTGGTGATGAAAGTGGTGTCGCCCGACATTCTGCACAAGAGCGATGTCGGCGGCGTGAAGTTGGCCCTGGTTGGCGACGACGCGGTACGCGGCGCCTACGCCGCCATCCTGGACAGCGTCCGCACCCATCGCCCCGACGCGCGCATCGACGGCGTGCTGGTCGCGCCCATGGCACAACAAGGCGTGGAGTGCATCGCGGGCGTGCATGGCGACCCCGTGTTCGGACCCGTCGTCATGTTCGGATTGGGCGGTGTCTTCGTGGAAGTACTGAAAGACGTCAGCTTCCGCCTGGCGCCCTTCGGCCGCCAGCAGGCGCTATCGATGATCCGCGAAATCAAGGGCTATGCGCTGCTGCAAGGCGCGCGCGGCACGCCCCCTTGCGATATCGATGCGCTGGCCGACGCGCTGGTCGCGCTGTCGCGCTTCGCCTATTCGCGGCGCCACGACATCAGCTCGGCCGAGATCAACCCATTGCTGGCCTTGCCCGTGGGCCAAGGCGCGCTGGCCCTGGACGCGGTGCTTATTCCCACCGTTTAGCGTGTTTGCGGGTGTTCGATGTGATCCACCGGCCCAGGCGTTCGATCAGCGTGCGTTCTGTGCCGGCGGCGACTTGTTCCAGCCGGCGATATTGACATCGCGGCAATAAAAAAAGGGCACCCTCCAAGGTGCCCTTTTCTTCACCACGCGTACCGCTTACTTCAGCAGCAGCGCGTTCAACCGCTTCACAAAAGCCGCCGGATCCGCGATCTGCGCGCCTTCGGCCAGCAAGGCCTGGTCCAGCAGCAGACGCGCCCATTGGTCGAACTCGCCGTCTTCCGCCGCGCGAATGCGCGCCAGCAGCGGGTGTTCCGGGTTGATTTCCAGCACCGGCTTCACGTTCGGCGCTTCCTGGCCGGCGGCCTTCAGCATGCGCAGCAGGTGCGGGCTGAGTTCATTCTGGCCCACCACCACGCACGCCGGTGAATCCACCAGACGCAAGGTCACGCGCACTTCCTTGACCTGATCTTCCAGCGTCTTCTGCAGACGCTCGACCAAGGGCTTGAAGTCCTCGGCCACTTCGGCCTGGTGCTTCTTTTCTTCTTCGTCGGCCAGCTCGGCCAGGTCCAGGCCGCCCTTGGCGACCGACACCAGCGACTTGCCATCGAATTCGCGCAGGTAGGACAGCATCCATTCGTCCACGCGGTCCGACAGCAGCAGCACTTCGATGCCCTTCTTGCGGAAGATTTCCAGATGCGGGCTGTTGCTGGCCGCGGCGAACGTATCCGCCGTCACGTAGTAGATCTTGTCCTGGCCTTCCTTCATGCGCGACACGTAGTCGGCGAACGACACCGTCTGCGCTTGATCACCCGAATGCGTGGACGCAAAACGCATCAGCTTGGCGATACGTTCCAGGTTGGCCGAATCTTCGCCCGCGCCTTCCTTCAGCACCTGGCCGAATTCCGACCAGAAGGTGGCGTAGTCTTCCGCCTTGTTCTCGGCCAGGTCTTCCAGCAACGACAGGATGCGCTTGGCCGACCCTTCGCGGATCGCGCGCACGTCACGGCTTTCCTGCAGGATTTCACGCGACACATTCAGCGGCAGGTCGGCGGAATCGATCACGCCGCGCACAAAGCGCAGGTACGACGGCAACAGCTGGTCGGCGTCGTCCATGATGAACACGCGCTTCACGTACAGCTTCACGCCATGGCGGCCGTCGCGGTCCCACATGTCCATCGGGGCATGCTTCGGCACATACAGCAGCTGCGTGTATTCGCTACGGCCTTCCACACGGTTGTGCGTCCAGGCCAACGGATCGTCATAGTCGTGCGACACCGTCTTGTAGAACTCGCGGTACTGCTCTTCCGTCACGTCCGACTTGCTGCGGGCCCACAGCGCGTTCGCCTGGTTCACCGTTTCCAGCTCGTCGGTCTTGACCTGTTCGCCCTTCTCTTGATCCCACTCTTCCTTGGCCATGCGGATCGGCAAGGAGATGTGGTCGGAATAGCGGCGCAAGATCTCACGCAGCTTCCAACCGTTCAGCAATTCGTCTTCATCGGCGCGCAGGTGCAGCGTCACGTCGGTGCCGCGCGTGGATTTCTGGGTGGCGGCAATCGTGAATTCGCCCTGGCCGTCCGATTCCCACTGGATTGCGTCCGTGGCGCCGGCGCGGCGGCTGACCACCGTGACCTTGTCCGCCACGATGAACGAAGAATAGAAGCCGACGCCAAACTGGCCGATCAGCTGCGCGTCCTTCTGCTTGTCGCCCGTCAGTTGGGAAAAGAACTCCCGCGTGCCGGAACGCGCGATCGTGCCCAGATTGGCCACGGCCTCGTCTCGCGACAGGCCAATGCCGTTGTCGGAAATCGTGATCGTGCGAGCGGCCTTGTCGTAGCTGACCGTGATAGCCAGTTCGCCATTGCCTTCCAGCAGCTCGGGCTGGTCGATGGCTTCAAAGCGCAGCTTGTCGCAAGCGTCCGATGCGTTCGACACCAGCTCGCGCAGGAAAATTTCCTTGTTGCTGTACAGCGAATGGATCATCAGGTGCAGCAGCTGCTTCACCTCGGCCTGGAACCCCAGGGTTTCGGACGTGGAAGACGTGGCGGTTTGGCTCATAGTTTTACGTGAAGGTCGAAAAAATTAGGGACAAATAACGGGGCATCCCGGGGCGGCAACCGCGCCTGGCATCCCGGAGACCCTACTGATGTGGGGGCTATGAGGCACTTTTCAAGACGGGTCAGAACCAGGACAGAAAACTCCGGTACCGGACCTTCGCCTCCAGCACCTCGTCGCTGGCCGGCGCCACCAGCTTTCCGCCCCGGATCAGCTGGCGGATATCGTCCATCCGGATATCCAGGGTCTGCTGCGAGCGCAGCAGGAAATCCGCCGTGTCGCCGTCCATGATCCGATAAATAGGGCTGAAGACCAGCTGGCTGCTGCCCGTCTGATCCAGGTAATAGCGCTGGTCGCCGTTTTGCCAGACCGAACCGAACTGGTGATATACGTCGCCCAGTTTTTTCCAATCGCCGCCCGGCGCGTCCTTCAAGCGCTTGATCAGCGTCGAGCGAGAAACCAGCCCGCCGCCGCCTCGGGACGAACTCCAGGATTCCGCCCCCTTCAAAAACAGCACTTGCTTGCCGTCCCAGAACACAAAAGGCGACAACGCGGTAAAGCCGCCGGAGGCGAACGGGTCGTCACCGGCCCGCTCCATCCGTTGCTTTTGACCGTTATAGAAATAAATGCCGTCCCTACCCGCAAACAGCGCCTGGTTCACATGCTGCCCGTCCTTGCTAAGCAGCCGGTATGGCGCATGCGCCGCGTCAAACGCCTGCGTGCCCACATACACCATGCCGTCACGTGGATCGTAGAGATACGGCTCGCGATCCAGATCGCCCACCTTGAACGCGCGAAGCCCCGGATCATCCGACAAGGGCAGCAACGCTTCATGGAAATAGACATGCCGCCCATCGCCAAAAAAATCATCGCTTGGCGCCTCTCTGCCGTCCCGCGGCGCGGGCAGACGCCGCAACGTATCCGGGTTCGCCTGCGGCAATTCGCTGCCACGGTAGAACACCTTTGCGCCATCGGTCGCCAGGTCACGGTCCAACAGTGCCCGGTACGGCTGCGCGCTGCCGGGCAGCGCGCGGAAGGGGTACAGGTAATTCTGCGGCTTGGCGCCACGCCCCATCCCGAAGAGAACTGTCTGCCAAACCTCTTGGACCGGGCTTAAGTCGGGGTTCACCACCGAGAACAACGCGCAGTAATAGGTCGTCGACCCGTCGCCGAAATAACTGTTGCCCAGGTATTGCGTGGGGGCCGGCGACATGCCTGGCAGTATCCGGTTGCCGCAATACACGTGACGGGCGTCTTTGGCCGCCTGGCGGCCGTCATAGGCCGGCGTGTCGAACGGCTGAAAGCTTGCCGGGTCCGCCTCATCCACCGGGTAATAGCCGTTGCTGGGCACGGCGGCGTAAATAACGCCCTGATAGCGCTTATAAATACTGGCCCGATAGGACTCGCCTTTATCGGCGGCCGCGTAGGGATCGTCGTCCAGCACGAATATCAGCAGCGACATCGGCAAACCGGCGATGAACAGCGCCAAGACAATCCCGATCCATCTAGTGCGCTTGTGCATCACGGTTTCTGCATCGCAATTTGGCCCGGCGGGCGCCTATGGCTCGAGGTTGGCGGCACAAATTCTATCAAGCAGGCTTGGCCCCAGGCGTGCGCGCGCGTTTTCCCCGGGCGGGCTAGCGCCTTCCCCGCTAAAATCCCGCACTTTCCCCCTCCTACCCCCACCTGGCCGGCCCCCCGCCATGCAACCCGCCTCCCTCTCGCAACCCGCCCCCCATCGCGCCGCCGACGACGCGCCCAGCCATGACCTGGTCTACGGCCCCGACGATCGCCCCGCGCCCCCCGTCGCCTTCGTCGCCGCGCTGCAGCACCTGCTGGCCATCCTGGTTCCCATCGTCACCCCCGGCCTCTTGATCTGCCAGGCGCTTGGCGTCAGCTCCCGCGACACCACGCTGATCGTGTCCATGTCGCTGGTCATCTCGGGCATCGCCACCTACGTGCAGTGCAAGCGCTTCGGCCCCCTGGGCGCGGGGCTGCTCATCGTGCAGGGCACCAGCTTCAACTTCGTCGGACCGCTGATCGCAGGCGGTTCGGTCATGGTCAAGCAAGGCACGCCGGTCGAAGCCGTCATGGCCGCGATCTTCGGCGTCGTCATCGCCGGCTCGTTCGTCGAAATGGGCATCAGCCGCATCCTGCCCTTCGTCAAACGCCTGATTACCCCGCTGGTCACCGGCATCGTCGTGCTGCTGATCGGCCTGACGCTGATCAAGGTCGGCCTGATCAGCATGGGCGGCGGCTTCGGCGCCATGGCCAACGGCACCTTCGCCAGCGCGGAAAACCTGACCCTGTCCGGCCTGGTGCTGGGCACCATCATCCTGCTGAACCGCGTGCCGGTCGTCTGGATCCGCAGCACCGCCCTGGTGCTGGCGCTGGCCGTCGGCTACATCGCCGCCGCCGCCATGGGCCGCCTGGACTTCACCGGCGCCCGCGAAGCCGCCCTGTTCCAGATCCCCGTGCCGCTGCACTTCGGCCTGGGCTTCTCGTGGGCGCTGTTCGTGCCGATGCTGATCATCTACCTGGTCACGTCCCTGGAAGCCATCGGCGACGTCACCGCCACCAGCAAAGTGTCCAAGCAGCCCGTCGAAGGCCCGCTGTGGATGCAGCGCATCAAGGGCGGCGTCCTGGTCAACGGCGCCAACTCGCTCCTGGCCGGCGTCTTCAACACCTTCCCCAGCTCGGTCTTCGCGCAGAACAACGGCGTGATCCAGTTGACCGGCATCGCCAGCCGCCACGTCGGCGTGTGGATCGCCGGCATGCTGATCCTGCTGGGCCTGTTCCCGGGCGTGGCGGGCGTGCTGCAAGCCGTGCCGGAACCCGTCCTGGGCGGCGCCGCCATGGTCATGTTCGGCGCCGTCGCCGCGTCCGGCATCAACATCCTGGCCGGCATCCACCTGGACCGCCGTGCGCTATTGATCATCGCCGTGTCCCTGGCCCTGGGCCTGGGCGTGTCGCAAGTGCCGGAAATCCTGTCGCACCTGCCGCATGCGGTCAAAAGCGTACTGGAATCGGGCGTCGCCACCGGGGGCATTTGTGCGCTGGTGATGAACTGGTTCCTGCCTGAAAAGAAGTAAGTCCCGGAAGGGGCCGATCGGGGTTGCCGCGTGCCGGCAGCGCCCGAACCGGCCTCGTCGGACGGGCCCGATTCCGGGCCACCTGACAATTTACGAAAGTCCGCATATAATCGCTGTCTTCGTTCTCCCGCAGCCGTCATCTGGACGTGTTCGCGACCCCCTTGCCCGGGTGGTGAAATTGGTAGACGCAGGGGACTCAAAATCCCCCGCCGCAAGGCGTGCCGGTTCGATTCCGGCCCCGGGCACCATCTAAAAATCTTCTGATGATTCAAGCCATTAGAAGATTTCGCAGTACAAGCCCCGCACCGGGGGATTTTCCTAAAATTGTGGTCAGGTACAGTTTCGGTACAGTGATGCGGCGCTAGCCCCATACGGAGTACTCATGGCTACGATCGTTAAGACTTCCTCGGGCACTTGGAAAGCCCTCATTCGCAAGACCGGCTGGCCGGCCACGGCCAAGACGTTCCGCACCAAGCGGGACGCCGAAGACTGGGCGCGCCGTACCGAAGACGAAATGGTACGCGGCGTGTACATCCAGCGAGCACCGGCCGAGCGCATGACCGTCGGAGCGGCGTTGACCCGCTACCTCAAGGAAGTCACGCCCACCAAGCGGGAATCGACCCAAGCCGGCGAACACAAGAAGGCACAGGTCATCATCCGCCATCTTGGCAAGTACTCGCTGGCCGCCCTGAACGCCGAGATCGTGGCGCAGTTCCGTGACATGCGACTGGCCGGCGACCCGGACAAGCATGGCAAGCTACGGCCTCGCAGTAACAACACGGTACGCTTGGAACTGGCGCTGCTGGGCCACTTGTTCACCGTCGCGATCAAAGAATGGGGCATCGGCCTGCCCTTCAATCCCGTGTCCAACATTCGCCGCCCTGCCCCCGGCTCGGGCCGCAACCGGCGATTGACTCCCGAAGAACAGACCCGCCTGCTGCAAGCCGTGGACAGGCACTCCAACCCGATGTTCGGCTGGATCGTCCGCATTGCCGTTCAGACCGGCATGCGGCTGTCCGAGATTGCGACGCTGCGTATTCGGCAAGTGGACATCGAGCGGCGCGTCGTGCGGCTGGACCACACCAAGAACTCTTCTCCCCGCACCGTTCCTCTGACTGCCGAGGCAACGCGAGTGTTCACCGAGGCACTGGCCAACCCCTTGCGCCCAGCCGAAACCGAACTGGTGTTCTTCGGCGAACCCGGCCGGGATGGCATACGACGCCCCTACCTGTTCGACAAAGCATGGACCGATGCCAAGCGAGCAGCGGGCCTTGAAGACTTCCGCTTTCACGACCTGCGGCACGAGGCTGTCAGCCGGTTCGTGGAAGCCGGCTTGAGCGATCAGGAGGTGTCGGCCATCAGCGGCCACAAGTCGATGCAGATGCTCAAGCGCTATACGCACCTGCGGGCCGAAGACCTGGTGCAGAAGCTGGACCGCCTCGCGCGTCGCGCGCCGTCCACTTCTAAACAACGGAGTGAGGCCGACTCCCAAACAGAGAACAACGCATAATCGCTCCATCGCGTTGCCATAATGAATAACCGATTGTCTTAACCTACGGAGGAAGCTAGTTTTGCATACCGCTATCAAGATCGTCGCTATCAGCAGCCTTGCCCTTACCCTTGCCGCGTGCGGCAGCGCCAAGGACGCCAACAAGAGCAACTTCAGCAAGGCCATCCAGGCATACCTGGATACTCAGAAGGGCCTGTGCGCTGCGATTCCCGCAAAGGGCTTGCCGTTCACCCTGGCGAATCAAGACATGCTGGGCGGTCAGAGCAAGAAGCGCGCCGACGCGCTGGTCGATGCCGGGCTGCTGACGAAGCGAGACACCGAAGTCAAAGCCATGTTCGGCAACAAGATGGAGCCGGCCACCGAATACCAAGTCACCGACACCGGCAAGAAGTTCCTCGTCGCCAATGGTGCCAACACGATGGCTGGACAAGATGCCTTCTGCACCGGAAAGTACACCGTTGTGGAAGTGAGCAACTTCACTGAACCCAGCGACATGATGGGCGTAAAGCTGTCGCAGGTGAACTACCGCTACAAGGTAGAAGGTGCAGATGACTGGGCCAAATCGGAAGGCATGCGTGCCAATTACAAGAATTTTGCGGAACAGACCCAGGGAGATATACAGGGTAAAGCGGCTGTCATCCTGACCAACGATGGATGGATGCACGAGCGCCTATTCAAGCGCGGATAACACCCCTGACGCAGTTCCAAATCGAAAAGGCCTTTCACCTATGAGTGAAGGGCCTTTTCTTTGGCTCTACACCGCTCTGCGGGGTGATTCGGGTCGCCGAACGACACAGAGCGGTCTCTTCTATCTCTTGATGGCGAAGACTCCGACGGCGGGTAGCGACGAAAGCGCTGAATCACAGCCATTGCAACACGGCACCATGCGGATCCGTCCAGGCCAACGCATGGCCATCGGCACATAACAGGAACATGCCGGACGGTTGCGGGGTGGCCGCGGGCAAGAATTGTGGAAATACCAATGGACTTTCGTTGCTAATCCAGACGCAACGCGAGGCCAACATGTTGCGTGCAAATTCATTGCGCAGTGCCTGGTCCATAACGTAGTTCAGGACGGCGGAGTGATACACAACCACGGTCGCTTCCGCCGGAGCCTGTTCGATTAAGGAAGCAAGATCCCGCAGCAAATCGCCCCGGACGATCTGAGGCGGCGCGCGTCTGCAAATCCGGAGCGCAGACTGAAGGCGTGCGAGTCGATCGCCATCCTCGGGCCACACCAAGTCCTCAAGCCACTTCCTATCCTCGTCGCAGTGAACGTCGATTGGGCTCAGGTCTAGTCCAGCCCTCCACACAATTTCAGGATAGGTGTGGGGGAGAGAGCCCGCGCCGGAGACCGTACAGGGGAATACCGGATAACCCAAATCGTCTCCACACGGAGCCAGGCGTTGTCCCCCCCAGTCGTAGCCGTATTTGTCCATCAGCAGGCACAGCCCTGCAGAGGCCCCCACTTCGATGAGCGCTATCTTGCCCCTGACCGAAGCAAGAGCAGGCAACAATACTGCACAGCGCCCCGGTTCGTTAGTCTGCGTGGAACGAGTCAGCATAAGAGCCCGAATGGCGGCGTCATGTTGCGCCAGGCCTGCATCGAATTCCGCAGGCGACGTGGGCACGCCTACGATATGCCGGAACGCTGCAAACAGCAGATTGGGTTGCTGTTTATCTACAGGTAGACCCTGTAAAAACGCCAGTGCGTCAAGCGAATTCGCGACATGCAACGCCCATTGTTCATACAACGGCGAGCGCCCCGCCGCCTCGACTTTTGCAAATCTCAAATAGCGATCAGCAATTCGATCCATGCCATCTCCCATACGCAGATGAGTCCCGGCAGATTAGCATCGCTCGCGGGAGCCGGGCGCGCCACTAAGCAGCTGCCAGCTGTGAATATTGACCTTGCATTATGACCGCTATTGGCCGGGTGCCGTCTATGACGACAGACCGATCCCGACCCAATGGCGACGCGCGTCGAATTCGGTGGAACGACCGCTCTTCCGTCGTCTTCGGACATTCAATCGTGCCACTGTAGTTACTGTGGACGGTTGGCCGACAGGGCGCCGCCAGTCCAGCGTCAATTTACGCGCTGGGGCTGCGGGGCGACCCATTTGCCGTTGAGAATTTCGCCGCGTGGGCGATACAGTCGAAGCGTGTAGTTCCAGCCTCGCATCGTCGGCAAGCAGTTCGGGATCTTGCCATCGCATCCCCCGAACTGGACCAGAACTGAGCCATCGACTTCTTTTTTAGACGTGATGTTATTCAGCGAATAAGCGTTGTAGTCGTTCTTCTGAAAGTAGCCATCCGCGTTGTACAGGCTGATGGACCAGAACCCATCGACTGGCACGTCTTTGAGGCGGAGCTTGTAGATGGTGGCGCCGTCGTTGTTCGGGGGGGTGAAATTAAGATAGATGGCATCTTTCCGTGGATTTCCGCCCCAGGTCGTGGCTGCGGCAATCAATCGTTGCACTGGGTCGACCTCTCCCTTGAGTCCAAATGCGTGGCTGGTGTCGGTCATCGTTGTCCCAAGCACGATAAGGGCGTCACGCACCTTCTTCTGGCTGGCAGGGTCCCACCTAGGCACCTCGAAAGTGCCTGACGACTTTTGCTCGACTTTCAAGGCGTCTTGCAAGGCGTGCACCTTCTGCATGTCTGCCGGGTCGTTGGGGTCGACAAGCGTCCGGATTCCCACCAGGACATAACGCGTACCGACCTGTTTTCTCGTGAGCGTATGCCTTCCCGGCGTGTAGATCGCCGGGAGAGAATACTGGTCTTCGCTGACCACCTGCATCGACATGAAGCGGCGGCCAGCGTCAGGAAGCGTGATGGTCACGGGGCCGGCATCCAGGTCAAAGACCGCAGCCGAATAAAGCGTATCGCGGTTCTGACGGATGATCGTCTGCGCGTCGACCGGCGATAGATCGCGATGATGCTCGAACTTTCCGAACCCGCCTTCTTTTATTGCCACCGCGCCAAAGTAAGTGTCAGACTCGGCGCGAATGAAGTTATCCACGGTGACCGGTACGGTACTTTTGGTTTTTTCAGTCTCGGCAGCTACCGTCTGTGACGTATAAAGAGAGCCCAGCGCTGCTGCAATCACAACAGGGACATGGAAAGCGCGCATCATATTTCTCCAGGCAGTTTCGTGCAAAGATCCAGCAGGGGGAGCGTGAGCGAGAAGTAACGCCGGATTACGGTTCATCGAGTTACTACTGATTGACGGGCTCGATGTCGCCCAGCCTCCATGTCTTGTCGAAGATGGGTTTCATCGGACCGTAAAATCGGAACATCGAAAACCAGCGTTGATGAGGCGCGGTATAAATCCAGTTGCTCTCTTCACCCGCCGGCGGCGTCGGTCCGAAGTACACATCGATCGAACCGTCTTGGTTTTTGCGCAAGTTCTGATAGGCATCGAGCCCGACGCGAGGTGATTCTCTGATGAAGCCTGCCGAGTCAAGGTCGTAGACAGTCACTGCCCAGAATTGACTTGCCGGCACATCAGGTGCGATGCGTAGCCGGTAGGTTTTGCTACCTTCTAGCGAGTGCCCTTGCGCATCGTGTACACCCGTCAGATAGAAGGTGGCCGAGCCAAGTTCCGCAGGCGGCGCATAGGCAAGAAAGAAGATCATGCCGCGTCCGTCGACGCCAAGATAATCGGGCGTCTGGAATGAGAATGCCGTCTTGGGACCGAGATTCTCGGGCAAGACCCACATCGACCCGGCCCACCATGGTTCGCCTTTGTTCAAGGCCGCGATGAATCCGGCATGCGCATCCTTAGCCGCTAACTTCAGCGCGGGAGCTGACGCCGGATCGGGCTTGTAGGCTTTGCCCTTCTCGATGCCCAGCGTAAGTAGCTGCCCCATTGCGACCAGATCGCGAGTCTGCACCGGTTCCTCATTGATCATCCGCGCAAGGCGAACGTAAAAGGTCTCATCGAAGGGAACAATGGCATCGAACAGCTTGCCGGCCATATCGATGAAATGCTGCTCAGGCGGATGTGACTGTGCGGCATGCGGATAGAGCCGTAGCTTCTTGACCAGCGCAATCGCGGCAGCGATATCGCTATCTGCCGATGACGCAGGAATGGCGCGGAACAGCGCATAGCCGTTGAAGGTGGAGGACCGCACCGCGATGTGTCCAGCCGGGATGGCACCTTTGTAGTCCGGTGGCAGAATAATATATTTACCGCCTTTCCCCTTGTCGGCTCCTTTCGGTCCGACGTCCGTAAGCGGCGTTTCCCAAGCATCAAGCATCGTGCCAAAAAGGCCCGCGCCCGCAGCCGCAGGGAAGTCCAGGACAACCGGTCCGTCCTTCGTGTTGAAGTTGAAATAAATGTAGAGGGAGGTCGAATTCGGCGTGGTCGTCTGGTTCTTCCAGTCGGAGCCCTTCGACCAATAAACAATGTCGCCGTATTTTGCGCCGGCATCACGGAAAAACGCTTCACGCATTGCGTCGACACTGACTATGGGCATGCCCCAGATGACTGCTTCGACTGCGCGACGGTGCAGGGCCTGTGATGCAACCTGCTGGGCGGAAGGTAGTGGACTGTCTTGCGCTCGCGCGGCTTCGGGCAGCGAGGCCATGATGCAAACAACTGCGATCAACAGGCAAAAGGATCGGTTCATTTGTGGCCTTTGACGAAAGCTGACAGTCTGTCAGCAGGGACATTAAAGCACTTTGCGGATTTTCCTACGATGTTTTCAGGAATGGCGGGTGCTGGCAGTATTACGGCCATGCGGCGTGCCTAGACGACTGTCGCTTGATGGCCGTCGGCGGAACTTCGCCGCCGACCGCGGACGTCAGTTTCCACGAGAACCGGACGCTCCGACGCCGCGTGCAAGATCCACGGGCATATGCGGTCCACGATTCAATTAGATGCAACGATTCTTGCAAGCGTCACGCATGCGGTTTCTATGTTGTCGGGGTGCAGGTTCGTCACGCTGAGTAGCAAGCCACGTTGCGCGTGCCCGCGGCTAAGATGCCAAGCCGAGAGCGCCGAGGGCGCGAGGCCATGTGCGCGGGCGATACGCACCACGGCGATGTCGTCGGCAATCTGTGGCAGCGGTGCGATCACGCTCAGGCCAGCCGCCAGCGTGCCCGGCAGAAGCCTGTTTACATGCGTTAGCGCGAGGTTGCGGCGCTCGGCATAGAGAGCCTTCATCTGCCGCAGGTGCCGCAGGAAGTGCCCATTGGATAGAAACTCCATAACAGCCAACTGGGTGATCCGGTTCGGAGCCGGGGCCAACACGGCGGCAACCTCGACCAGACGTTCCGCCAGCGAACGTGGGGCGACGACGAAACCAAGGCCGAGCGCCGGACTGAGCGTTTTGCTGAACGACCCGATGTGGATCACACGCTCGGCGCCTGCGCCTGAGGCAAGGGCCGGTGCAGCCCTACCGTCGAGCTGAAGTTCCCCAAGATAGTCATCTTCGATGATCCAGGCGCCACTTGACGCCGCCCAGTCGAGCAAGGCGTGTCTTCGTGCGCGCGATAGGGTCACGCCTAGCGGTGCGTGTTGGCCTGGGGTGACCAGTGCCAGCATGGCGTCTGGGGCCCGGGCGATGCCATCGTCCACGCGCAGCCCCTCGGCGTCAACAGCCACAGGTTCGAGCGTGGCGCCGATCAGCTCGAGCCCGCGCCTTCCCAGCGGATAACCTGGGTCTTCGATCCACGCCTTGCGCCCTTGAGCGCGTAGCGCCGTGAGGGCAAGCAGCAGGCCCTGCCGGTATCCACCGGTGACGATGATTTGATCGGGATGACATTGCATTTGTCGGCTGATGGCAAGGTGGCTCGCGATCTGGGCCCGCAGCACGGGTTCGCCTCGCGGGTCAGCGTAGGCCGTGTCAGTGCTCGCGTCGTCGCGTAGGGCACGCGCTCGCATGCGGGCCCACAGCTTGGCTGGAAAAGCGTCATGAGCGGGTACGCCCATTTGGAACGGCCGTGGGGCGCTCGAAAATGGACGGTTGAAAGCCGCCAAAGGTCCGTCGATCGGCAAGTCGTCGACCGCTTCGATGGTAGGCGGCCGAGCGCATACGCGCGTTCCTGCGGGTCCGGCACCGAATACCAGGTTCTCGGCGATTAGCCGATCGTATGCCACGCGGATGGTGCCGCGCGCGACACCAAGCTGCGCGGCGAGGTCCCGACCGGAAGGCAAACGCTGTCCTGGCGCAAGCCGGCCGCCGAGGATCGCCTGTCGCAGGCTCGCATGGATCTGGTCGCCGATTGGCGCGACGGCGGCTCGGTCCACTTGAATCGACAGCGCATCGAACGTACTTAAGTCAGTCATCTTGGGTCAGTCGTTTCGGCAGTTTTTGGGCCTGTTTCTCCAACACCCGGTGGATTAAGGTCTGCTTATGACATGGATCGCGGTCGAAGTCGATAGGCGGCCTTCGGGGCGCGCCGGCCGCGATCCGACAATCATCAACAACCGCAAAGGACTGTGATGACCCGTTTGAACTGGCAAGAAATCGCACCTGAAGGCGCAAAGGCACTTTTCGGTATCCACCACTATGTCACGAGGAGGACGAACCTTCCGGAGGAACTCGTGCACCTCGTGTTCCTCCGCGTTTCGCAAATCAATGGCTGCGCACACTGCATCGATATGCACAGTCGCGATCTAAGAAAAACCATGTCGATCGACAAGATCAGTTTGGTACCGGTATGGGACGAGGTGCACCATTTGTTTTCTGAGCAGGAGCGCGCCGCGCTGGCCTGGGCTGAGGAGGTGACCCGTGTCAGCGAGACGCACGCGTCTGATGAGGCGTATGCCGCCGCCTCGGCACAATTCGCGCCCAAGGATCTCGTTGACCTCACGATCACGATCGCCGCAATGAACGCGTTCAATCGGTTGGGAGCGCCATTTCGAGTTCCTGTCGCTGCCCAGTCGTGATCTGGTTTCCACACGCAGATTGGAATTGCTGCTTC
Source organism: Achromobacter marplatensis (assembly GCF_049060505.1). Taxonomy (GTDB): domain Bacteria; phylum Pseudomonadota; class Gammaproteobacteria; order Burkholderiales; family Burkholderiaceae_B; genus Achromobacter; species Achromobacter marplatensis_A. The sequence goes on along the minus strand of NZ_JBMGRB010000005.1, from coordinate 181,391 downwards.
ACGGGCTCGATGATTGTAGAACCCTAGGCGTCGATGATGCAATTCAGTCTGAGCTGCGCGAAGGGCAGCTTTGGTGAACCGCCTGGGAACGTCTGCTGCTGGCCGAACTCGGCCGTATGTCTTCCTGAGCGAATCATGCCCGCCTAAACGGCGACCGAGTGGTGCGCAAGATCATTAGGTCCTGGGCTGGCTGCTACTGCGCAAGCTCGAAAACGTCACGCGAGAAACCTTCCCCGGAAATCGGCGATGAACCTCTTCTTTTTTGCCTATCTAATCACTTCTCTCATCTGCCCGTTTGGCGGGCCTTTAAGGGCTGCGCCATATATTCAGAGGTAGGAGAATGGAATCAGCGCGGCCACGACTTAAGCGTATGCAAGTCCAGCAACGTAAACATCCCCGAATCCTGCCATCCACCTGTATCGATGTAGTAAACGTTGCCAAGCTGTGCAGGCTTGCGCAGCGTCATATGTCCATGGACCACCGCACGTACATTGCGGACAGGCTGGGAATACTGAATTCGATAGCGGTCTACGGACCATAGGCAGGCATCCTCATCCTCCGGGCTGAAAGTAGCGCCATGAATGGCCTGCCAATCGTCATAGGGGAAGTCGGCGTGAACCATACCCACTACACCACTCGGCGTTTCCACCTCGATAGCCAGCGGCAAGGCACTCAAGCAGGCCGCAATGCGTTCACGAACATCGCCGGCCCAGGCATCCAACCATCCGCCGCCGTGCACGCGATGATCGACGTCCGGAATCGGATTGCCCATCGCCCGTCGCCACGTCATCAGGTCGTGATTCCCACAGATCGCGTGAAACCACGGGCGCTCCAACCATTTCAGAACATCGGCTGACTCAGGACCTCGGTCCACAAGGTCCCCCACGGAAAACAATCGGTCCTTTTCTGGCGAGAACCTTACGGCAGCCAGCGCGACCTCAAGGCGACCAAAATGACCGTGGATGTCACCCACCGCAAAATCACGGCCGCTGGCATTCAATTGAAAGCGCCGGACTCGGACATTACCGGACGTCATTCCTAGGTTCCATATAGCTCCCTAACGACTTGTCATGCATGTCCCATGATACTTGGCTCTTCACGACCGCGTGACACGTAATCCGCTGATCCTAGTGCCATCACTTCGAATGCGAGCCAACAGCGTGAGCATGCTCACATCGTTGGTAATTTTCCACAAAATTTTTCCCTGTCCACCGACGCTTCAGACGCCGAAATCAGAGCACATCTCTGACCGCGCCTAAGCCCATGATTTCTAGATTTATTTTGCTTGATCGCTTCATCGCAAAAAAACCAATGTGCCATATCTTGGCATTTGGCGATGCCTAATCTGGGTTTTCATAGACACCCTATTTTGGTCTTTAAAATCAATGACTTAAGTTTGACAACCATGCCTTCACGGTAAAGACTGGCATTACCTACGGTGAACTTGTGAGGCATAGGAATGACTACTGGAGAATATTTGTTGGGACGGTTTGGGCCGTTGATGAGCATCGTTGACGTTGCCACCTTGCTAGGCCGATCTCCGGATGGCGTCCGCATGGCGCTTTATACCGATACCGACTTTTCACGCAAGCTGAAACCAGCCATGCTGCGGGTCGGCCGCCGCGTTTATTTTCGGACGATGCAGGTCACAGAAGCCCTGAATCTGGAACAGCCGGCAGACGATGAAATCACGCCCGCAGAGGTCGCTACGCGAGGGCCGCGCGCATGAGTCGGCAAAGAACCATCAACGACCAGATATGGCGCTCAAATCGCCTGTCAGGCTGCACGGTCGAAGACCGCTATGCGCTGTTCTATTTCCTGACATCGCCATTCAGCAATGTCATCGGCGCCTATGAAATCGTCATTCGCGTTGCAGCCTCAGAAATGGGCTGGGACCCCGATTCACAACTAATGCCAGTGATGCGTCGTCTCATCGATGCTGGCATCTTGGATTTTGACCCGCAGGCGAATTACATTTGGATCAAAGATTGGTGGGACCACAATTCCGCCAAGATGGCAGTGGCAACAACCCTTAGGAAAAAGACACTCGAGCAAATAGCGGCACTGCCCCAAGGCTGGCGTGACGCTTACGTGAATGACTTTATCGATCGACTGCCTATCGAGGATCCGCTGCGCAATACGGTAGCCAAAGCCCTTGGATACGGTCCATATAGGCTATCGACACCCTATGCGGGCCCAGACGACGGCCGGACGTCCATTCCAGCCGAAGCAAAAGACATCCATAGAAATCAATCGATTAGCAACGGGCATACCCCAGCGACAGCCTATCACCAGGGTATGGGCAGGGGGCCGGGTAACACTACTACTAACACTAACCCTATCTATAACCCTACTACTACAACGAGAACCGACGACGATCTTCAGTACCCTACCGCGCTGGTCCCCGCTGAGAAACTGTCGATCCAAAACTTGCTTACCGACGTCCAATCAGCTGATGCGCAAGCATTGCTTGACGAACTGGACGGGGCCATCAAGACACCCGGAACCATCAGAAAGACGAAGGTCGCCTATTTCAAAGGAATCCTTGAACGCCACCGTACAGGGGGATTCGTGCCGTCTGCTGGCATCCCGATAGCGACCAGAAGAGAACGCCTGGCAGCGACCCAAGATATGTCGCGCGCTTCGGAATCAGCACCACTCAGCAAAGCTGAATCCCAAGCCCGGCTTCAAGAAATCAAAGCCCAACTGGAGCTGCATACGAGGATGCCGAAATGACGCGCAAGACCACACTCAGCATCCGCCTGGATGGTGATCTGAAGCAGCGTTGGCAGGCACTTTGTCTTCGACAAGGCAGCACGCCCAGCGACGGCCTGCGGCAGATCATTGTCCGCCTTCTCAACGGTTCGGCAACGGACGCTTCGCCCACTCCATCAAAACACGAGCAGCCCGATACTTCGCGTCGCCGCTTGGAACTCCGCCTGACCGAGACGGAATATGCCCGTATCGAAGCACTAGCCTTGCAGCAGGGCATGTCAGCCAATCGCTGGGTCATCCACCTGATACGGGCCAATCTCAGCGGCGAACCACAGTTCGGCATGACAGAGCTACGGACGCTGGGCGAATCGAATTCACGGCTGCTGGCCATCGGTCGCAACCTGAACCAGATCGCCCGGCATATGAACGCAGGACGCGCGCTGGAGACGGTGGTAACCGCTGAGCGTATCGACACACTGACCCGTCATATCAAAACCCACACCGCGCGGGTGGCAGACATCATGCGCGCCAACATTGACCGCTGGAGGCTGGAATGAGTCTGGTCATCGATGGAATTTTGAAGGACTGGGGCGAACGCATCTATACCAAGCCCGTGACCAGCCAAGGCATTAAGCGCACGGTGACGCGGTCACGTACTTCGCCGCCCTCCAAGCCTCTGCTGCTGACCGGCAGTGCTCGGGTCCGTGACAAGTTGATGCTGACCACTCGCAAAGCGCCCGAAGTCATGGTGAAGATCTCCGGCGGCGGCAAAGGCATCGCGCAGGTGAAAGCGCACCTCGACTACATATCGCGCAACGGCCTGGTAGCGTTGGAGAATGAAGACGGTGAAGTCATCCTTGGCCGTGAGGCCGTGCAGGACGTGCGCGACGAATGGAAAAGCGGCCAGTACGGGTTGCCTGATAACGGCTCGCGCCGTGAAACGTTCAATATCGTGCTGTCCATGCCACCCGGCACCGATCGACGCGCAGTGAATGACGCTATCCGTGCATTCGCGAAAACGGAGTTCGGCGCCAACCACGCGTATGTCTTCGCCATCCATGACGACGAAGCCCATCCCCACGGCCACCTTTGCGTTAAGGCGCTCGGTCTCGACGGTAGCCGGCTCAACCCACGAAAGGCGGACCTGCAACGATGGAGGGAACGCTTCGCCGAGGCGCTGCGTGAACAAGGCATCGAGGCCAATGCCACACCGCGTAGGGCACGGTCTAACACCCATGCTACGGTCAAGCAGGCAACGCGACATGCCGCCAAGCGGGGCAAGAGCGCCAAAGCGGCCGAGCGGGAACAACGCGGGCTTTCCGGCGTTTCACGTGCCATCAGGAATGGCTACGGGCACATTGCGAAAGCCTTGGCCGCGGGTGGCATGGAGGACAAATCGCTTGCCCTGGAAATTGTCCGGTTCCTTGATCCCTCGCAGGACAGGACGCTACAGGTCCCACAGCGTAGCCAGAGCAGCACAGAAGTGATCAAGGATGCCCAGCAACAGGACAAGACCAACCATCCAGGCAAAGGCGACCTGAGCCGTTGATCGATTGCGCAAGAAGGACCATAAGATGGCTTTACGCTACGCCGCGCTGCAAGACTACTGTGATGATCCAGCGCGCACCGGTGATGTACAGGTCATTCTGTATGCGCACTACTGGAAGGGCTTTGCCTTGGCCGTGCAGGACGGCACTACAGAGCACCGCGTCATGGACGACAAGGGTCGACCGTACCGGTTCCGAACCGTAGAAATGGCCTTGGCGGAACTGGCGAACATCTCGTATCTATCGGACTGCATCATCATTGACCGTCGCGCGTGGTCGCCGTAGTCGGAAACTACTTTGCATTAACCGTAAGTACAATCAACTTCGGTTGTACCTTTAACCACAACGAACGTTGCACCGCCCCAAGGACGCCTAGCGTACCGGGTGCCGACCCGAAAAGAAGGGTTCCGACCGCCGAGAGCAGATCGGCCGCTTAGTCGCCCCAAGAACGCTTTGTCGTACTGGGCGCGGTCCCTGAACAGACCGACAGACCGGACAGCACGGTCCTACGTTCGCCCTCAATCTCTCAGGAGTGGCGAACATGAAGAAACTATCAGCCTCTTGCATTCTGGCCGTCGGCATTGCCGCGTCCTCGGCCGCCTTCGCACAAATCCCCGTGACAGATGGCGCTTCCATCGCCAAGAGCGTGGAAAACCAGATCGAAACGATGGCGAAGTGGAAGATGCAGTACGACCAGATGGTCAGCCAGATCGACCAGATGAAACAGCAATACGCTGCGGTCACTGGCGCGCGCGGCATGGGCGAACTGTTCAACAACCCGCAGCTGCGTGACTACCTGCCGCAAGACTGGCAAGACGTCTATGACAGCGTGAAATCAGGCGGCTATGCCGGCCTGAGCGGGCGCGCTGAAGCCATCTACGACAACAACAAGGTTTATGACGCATGCACCGGCTTTGCCTCGACAGAGCAGCGCACCAACTGCGAAGCGCAAGCCGTCAAAGGCGCGCAAGACAAAGCCTTTGCGCTCGATGCCTACGACGCGGCGAAAAACCGCCTCAGTCAAATCGACCAGTTGATGCAGCAGATCAACCAGACGCAGGACCCGAAAGCCATTGCTGAACTTCAAGGCCGCATCGCAGCCGAGCAGGCCATGATTCAGAACGAGCAGACCAAGCTACAGATGTACCAGATGGTCGCGGCAGCCGAAGACCGCCTACAGCAGCAACGGCGGAAGGAGATCAACGCAAAGATTGTTGATCAACGGGGCTACCCCACTCTTCAAGTCTTCAACCCGCTTGCACGCTAAGGAGAACATCATGGCTCCGTTCTACGCAATCACACTGGTTCCAGTGGTAACGCTATGCCTTGCCATCTATCGCTTCTGGGCTTGCGCTCGCCGCCTGAGTCCTGAGTATTACCGAGAGCTTTTGCGGCGTGCGCCGCTGATGAGAAGCCTGGATGTCGTGGCTATCGGTATGGCTGCTTTCACGGCCTACTACGCGGCCATGGGCTGGTTTGGATTCACACTGCCGTTCATTGATGAAGAACCGTTGCCGCCTTGGATGAACATCATCCTGTCTGCCGTCACATCCATTGCGTGCATCGGCATCGTTTGGACAAATGCGCCGAATCGCTTCACACAGCCGACATGGGGCGGCATGCGCGAAAGTGTCGTGCGAACCCTCGCAGCGTTACGGATCATTGAGGCCACCGAAGTGGCCCACGCACTCGACATCATCAACGCACGCGAGGCACACAAATGAAAAGCATCCTCTTCCCTTTCTTCATCACACTCACGCTCGCAGCTTGCGGCGACAACACCGCCGTTCAAACCGTCGATTGGTACAAGGCGCATGCCCACGAACGCAACGCGATGATCGCGAAATGCGAAGCCAGTCCTGGCGAGCTCGCCGCGTCCGCCAACTGCATCAACGCCAAGACAGCGGCAAACCATCTGGCCGTCGACAAGCGAGGCTATGTCGACCTGACACCGATCAATCCGCTCAAGGGAGGTCAATAACATGGGATTCGCCTTATTCCAGTGGATAGGCAGCAGCGTCGATGCGATGCTGAACACCTTCGTATCGGAAACCGCTTCGAACGTCATCCTCGGCTTTCAAATGCTGATGCTGACCGGCGTCACGCTTTACATCACCTTGACTGGCTACGCCATCAGCGCGGGCGCGGTTGAAGCTCCGTTTCAGACCTTCATCAAGCAGTGCATGAAGATCCTCATCATCACGGCATTCTGCATGACAGCTGATTCTTACACCGCCACTGTTGTGTCGGCCATTCAAGGCCTGGAGACAGGTCTCGCCGACATCATGTCCACGTCTAACGCTCAAGCGACAAGCATCTATCAGGTGCTGGATAACTCGGCGGACAAAGGGCTTAACGTGGCTTACGACATGCTAGGCAAAGTCGCAAAGCGCGAGTTCTACGAACTAGGTCATATGTTCTGGGATGCCCTGAATGCACTCATGATGGCCATTGCCGTGTTTCTTATTCATTTGCCTGCGGCCGCGACCATCATCATGGCAAAGCTCGGTCTCGGAATAATGCTTGGTCTCGGACCACTATTTATCGCGGCGCTAATGTTTCCAGTCACCGCGAAATGGTTCGACAAATGGTTTGAGCAGGCGCTGGCCTACATCCTTGAAATTGCCATCACAATGGTTGTCGTGTCTATCGGTGTGGCGCTATTCAAGGCGCTGTTCGACAGGGTAATAAGGACGACCACGGACAATCCCATCAATTCGTTTGTGCAGATCATCGTTCTTGCCTTGATCATCTTCTTCGCGCAAAGAAAAACGAGTGGCCTTGGGGCGAGACTGGCTGGCGGCATCGCCTTTGACGCTGTGACATTCAGGAGCATGGCGCAGGGTATTGGCAACGTGGTGAATCCTAAGACGACTCGCCGCGATATGCAGTCGGGCATGATGGTTACTGCTGGCCGAACCAACCACATGATCGCAGGCAACACCATGTGGAATCCAGCCTATCGGCAACACGTCTTGCAGAACATGGGCAAGAACTGGGGACCGGCAACGGGCGGCTCCGTCAACGGTAAGTGATGTGCATGTTGCGTCCGCATAGGCCTCGTCATCAGCGAGGCCTTTTGATTCATGGGCGCACATATCTCCGCGCTACGCTTGGGCAACCCCTTCGGTTGCATCCCGCGTCCGTTCTTGCCGGACTGGCCGCGGGGGCAGGCCCAGCGGCTTCGCCTTGTTCCTCCCCCGGCCGATAGGCTGCATAGCTTCCAGAGGCATCAAGGGTGAAGGCTTCGCCCGGGATCCTCACCCGTTCCCTGCGCTGCGCTTCGGGCTGCGGCTTCCGGTCCCGCCCTTGACACCTCTTCCGGCCAAACGGCGTCAGTAGCGGTGCTATCAAGCGGATGACGGGTCAAGGGGTTGGCGCGGCCCGCAGCCCACAGGGCGAGGACACGGCCCCTTGACGCGGCGGAAGCGCCCCACGCTATGCCCGGGGGCAGGAGTTCCGGGCCAAGGGCCCGCAACCCCTGCTCCCGAGGCTCCCGCCGGCGAGGGTGGAGAGTCCAGAGAGGCAAAGCCTCTTTGGAAACTACGGCTAGTACGCAGCCGATATTGGCGTCCATAGCAGGTAAAACAAGACAATTTCAGCGCACCACCTCTGTGGCTACGTGTACCTAAACCAAATTACCCATACTTCTTGTAAGATCGAGTTACCTACGGCAAGGAGGCACCATGGCAGGCACGGGTAGATGCAGGCAACAGCCCCACAAAACCATATCGGATACCGAACGCAGCCGCCGGCAATCGGCAGTTAACTATGCGCGGGCCTCCGTCGGTCTAGAAGATTTCTCGCTCAGTGAAGCAGATGAGGCCCACGCTCAGCGTTTCGTCGACGGCCAGATAAGCCTGCAAGAGTTTGTGCAGCCGCGCGCTGACGCATTAGCACTCCCAAAGTCTTCGTCATGACGAAGAAATTTAGGATTTGGGGACTAGTGCAGGATAGGCTATCGCCGGTTTTCGTATTGCACGCCTTGGCATAACTACAGACTGGGTAGACATTGGCGAACACTTCGCATAACTATCAGGGGAAAAAATGAGGCTTTCGGAAGTTACGATTAAGAATTTCTGTTCCTGCCATGACTTGACGGTTCCGTTGGCTGGATTCAATCCGATCGTTGGGTATAACAATTCGGGCAAGTCCAACATTCTTCGGGCAATAAACTGGCTACTCAAAAAGGCGGTTCAGCCAGTACACATGTTTCATCATGAAGGCGAATCGATTTGGGTGGCCGGCGTCATCGAAAATGTAAACCTCGCACTACTGCCACAGAATCAACAGCGCGCAGTTACACCGTTTTTGCATGAAGGCGCACTGAAGGTAAGGCGGATCCAGCCCTCTCCCGGCTGCCCTGCAACTCAAGTCAAAGTGGAAGTTTTTGACTATACGAACAACACGTGGTCCGACAATCCCGCTGGGCTCGACAACGCGCTGGCAGTACTGTTTCCGGAGCCAATCTACATTGAGGCAATGGATGACACCAGCGAAGATATCGGCAAATTTTCCGCTAAAAACACCATCGGCCTTCTGCTCAAGCAAGTGTTGGGGAGGATTCAAACACGGAATGTACCGGCGGTCACTGCCATGCAGTCCGCCTTTTCCCAAGTATCTGCCCTTCTTACAGGGCAGAACCGTATGGCCGAGCTCACCACGTTCGAGACCGAAGCCAGTGATGCGATAGCGGCCTTCTTCCCGGGGATGTCTTTGCACCTGAACTTTGCAACGCCGGGAATCGAGGAAATTTTCAAAACATCTACAGTGACCTTATCAGACGTTCAAGGGAGCCCTCGCCCCATTTCGTCGTTCGGTCACGGCGCGCAGCGCAGCGCACACATGGCACTAATCAAGCTACTTGCTGATATGAGTAGTGCGGCCGGTGGCAACCCAGGCGGGACTATCGTGCTTCTGATTGACGAGCCGGAGCTGTGTCTGCATCCGCAGGCGGTGGAGCTGCTGCGAGAATCTCTGCTGCTGCTGTCTGCACAGAACTTTCAGATCATCTTTTCTACACATTCGCCGCTGCTCATTGGAAGTACCCACGCCTTGCAGACGCTTATGATCTACAAGGATGCTGATAATCGCACAGCCGCGCGTCAGAAGCTGCAGTCAGCAGCTTCCGCACTGGCTGCCCATCCGGCCCAGGCTGAGGTAGTTTTTGCTCTACAAACAGCAACTCACCTGCTGTTCTCCGAGAAGGTCCTGCTCGTAGAGGGAAAAACCGAGATTATGTTGGTGCCGGAAATTTATCAGGTGATCCGCGGTCACTCCTACGCGCATGACAAAGGTTGCCTTGTCTCCGGCTCTAGCAGTTCTGCGCTGTTACCAATGATGACTATCCTACGCGCCGTAGGGTACACACCCAAAGCGCTAGCAGATCTAGACTTCGCCTTTAAAGTGGCACCCTACGCTGCGCTAATCAACATAACCGATCCGGACATTTTGGCTTGCAAAGCATGGTTTGCCGCTAATGCCGCGCGTCTCGGCGTATTTCTGGCCGAAGACGGGCTGCCGACTAAGCAGGGCCCTGAGGGAGTCCCGTCTGCCTTAAAACCTGCCGAGGCGTTCGCGCAGATGGCGCAAGCGATGGCACTCGAACTGGGCCGCATCGTAGCCGCGTTACGAGCACAGGATATCTGGATCTGGCCGAATGGAGCAATCGAAGCTCATCTCGGAATAGGAAAAAACGACGCATCCCGCATTGGCTTCGTCACCACCACTCGGCAGAATGGCAATCTGGATCACGCAACAACCCCGCAGGCATTAGTGGACTTGGCGCACTGGATATGAACACTCAACGATTTATGGCCCGTTAGAGGGCGAGTACATATGGGCATGCGGTCGCTCCGCCAATTGCCTCTAAAGGCAGCAAAGCACGATCCATCATCTCTAGGACCGATACGCCGTCTAGCACAATGCCATGGATCTAGTTGTTCGAGCGAAGGTCCTGATAGAAAACCATTCTGCCCCGATCGGTTTCATATTCGATTCTCATTTATACAAACCATACAACTTTGAAAACAACCGGACGGAAAATATCGGAGCGTCAACGTGGATCAGAAAGTTTATCTCCAATCTCTAGGAAAAATTGCACGAGTCTGTCGCGCAACGCTGAATCGTCTTTAAGTTCGCAGTCCCACACGGCAATTACTTTCCAGCCTGCACATTGGAGGCTCTTGATATGCTCAATATCTCTAGCCTTATTACGGCTGATTTTTCCAACCCAATAGTCTGCATTAGACTTAGGTATTCTGCGGCCTTCCAGGCAGTCATGGCCGTGCCAAAAACAGCCATGCACGAAAATAGCCCGCTTTCTGCGAATGAACACAATGTCAGGCTTACCGGGCAGTTCCCTGCGATGGAGTCGATATCCGGTGAAGCCTAGTTCCCGGAGCACGGCTCGAACACGCAATTCCGGTTGGGTGTTCTTGCTCCGGATACGCCGCATGTTTTCGCTGCGGCCAATTGCCATAAGAACCGCCTAAAGCAAATTAGCTGCCTAAGCAACAAGGGTCAAGCGCCGCTGCAAGGGCTCAGCTTTGCGGCTTTTCGGCACTGCTAGTGCAGGCTGCGATGCAAGCGGCATATCCAGCACATTTAACACTTCTGAAGCCAATACACCAAGAGCACGCCCTAGCAGCGGAGGGACAGCATTACCAATCTGTTTTAACTGCTGCCACTCACTCCCCCTGAATATGAACCCATCGTGGAATGACTGCAATCGGGCAGCTTCCCGCACAGTAATCCACCGGTTCAACTTGGGATGAACCCATTCACTCAGGTCACGATGCATATGGGCCAGGATTGTGTAGGAGGGCAAATCGGGATGCAGCCTTCTCCACTTTTCCGGGCGCTTCCCATTCCAAATCTCTTTCGGCAAGCTATCCGCTTTCATACCCGGTTGGAGTAGGGATATTAGGTGCGCTCTGCGCTCCTGTATCTCTTTCGTATGCTGGTTATGAAGGACTGGTTTGGATTTGCCGAGCCCTCGCTCCCGCTTCATTACTTTGGAATAAATACCTCCATCGTAATCAAGCCGCATTTCCCGCATGAAATGAGACGGTTTAGCCGCCTTCTCGTAAGCCATAACCTCGCCACTATCCACCACCTTTTCGGGCAGATCGCCAATGGCTTCCGAAACTGTCACGGGCTTCTTCACCCGCAAACCACTTAAGACCTTTTCGCAAAACGCCGCCAAGTCAAAAGGAAACCGGTCTTTGTCTCTCGTTCCAATGAAAATGATGCGCTGCCTCGTCTGCGGTACGCCGTAATCATCTGCCGAAACACGAAGCATGACTGTATTGCTATAACCCAAAGAGGCGAATTCTTGAAGAATCAGCTCTTTAAAATGGCCTTTATTCATCATGGCCAAATTTGGGACATTTTCCATCAAAAAGACACGGGGCTTAGTCTGTTTGAGGATTCGAGTGTATTGCTTATACAGCTCATTCCGTTCGTCATCGAGCCGGCGTGTGCCAATCTGACTGAATCCTTGACATGGAGGGCCACCAAAGAGCAGGTCTAAGCCCTCAAAGCGGGTAGCTTCTTCCTTCTTCCCAAGGAAGTCATGCACATCGCCCTCGAAGAGCGGGACGCTAGGAAAGTTATAGCGGTAAGTCTCGCAGGCGAACTTATCCCACTCAACCGCAGCAGAGACTTCAAAGCCAGCCACGTGGATGCCTTCGCAAAACCCCCCACAGCCAGAGAACAGAGATAGCGCTTTGGGCCGATTTTTCATAGCAGTAGACCGGTGAACTCGTGTGACTTTTATACCTCGCGAGAGTGTACGGGACCGGACAATTTCCGTCAAACATACGGCTAATTCGTGTGCAAAACCACGGAAATGTGACTAATAGTCCGTGTACCAATCAGCATCATGGAAGTACGCTGCGCGGCATGAATCTGGCCCCCTTCTTTGGTTTGGCAATCCGCCGGCACCGTGAGCTCCTACGCCTTAGTCAGGAAGATCTGGCTGATCGGGCTCGTATAGACCGCACTTACATCAGCGGCGTTGAACGGGGGGTCCGGAATCCATCATTAGAAGTGATGCAGCGTATCGCTGAGGGGCTGGGAGCAGATCTTGATGTCATTTTCTGCACTGCCCGCGAATTGGCTGTCATAAAAGAGTCAGAAGGGGAAAACTAGTGTCTTTCGACTTTGACACGGAACTTTGTGCACAGTGTCCCTATGGCCTTTGTTTTGAAGATCGCCGGGTGAACCGAGTCCGTGGACGTGAAACAGAATTCCGGTTACGCCAACATGCCGCACTTAATTGCACCTTCAGTGAATTTGTTCCTGGCTCCGACAACGATCCGAAGCCTGATCGGACATACTCGGCCTATCTAGCTCAGTTCAGGAGCAATGCCTTGTCGGCTGGACGTCGAGTACATGACACAGCATTCAAGGTAGCCCCACCGGCCCTAGCAAAAGTTGAAGGCGATGTCTTCGAACTCCTAGAGGCCGCTGCGCTTTGGAACGCTGCGGCTGACTGGAACCGCTTCATGGACGAAGGCCTATGGCCGTCCCAGATATTTTCATGCCCGCCGGGTGCTGTGGCCACACCTCTCCGCAAAGTAGCCATTGTGAAGCTGCCTCGGGGCTACGATGCGACTCGACTGTTCAAACCCGAAGTAAGAGCGAATATCCATGCATTTGAGCACGCGCTTAACCTTCAGCAAATGGAACTGGGACTCTCATCGCCGGACATTATTGGTGTTAGATTGCCTCATCCGTTACCCCCTGAGCTCAATCTTTTCCTCTCACCGCTCGCTAACTTGGAGGGGGCTTCGTTAACGCAAGTCGAGTCGGCACACCGTCTACTAGAGGACAAAATTGAAAGTACAGGCTTTCTTTTTGCTATTGCGGTCAAACGCACCACTCGAAGTGACCGTCTCTATCAGCCGCTGTTTGAAGCTAACATCCTAAAGTACCTGATTGAAGTAGTCCTCCGCGGACCTGCTTTCCGGTTCTATGCGCATCTCAATTCCTTTGAAGGCGCAAACGTCGAGGGGCATTACAAAGCAGCATCACTAATCTCTCTCGCGAGAGGGGGAACGCCGACCAGAGCAATCGATAGCTTGTACCTAGCGGAGCGGCCGCGGGATACCGCACAGACAATTCTCAACGATCTGCCCCTCTTCCCTGTCTGAATGGCAAGTCAGTGAACAGCGATTGACGCCGCCCACTTGGGCGACACCGCATTGACGAACCTCCGGGTTTGCTGACGGTATGAATGTGCAAGAAGCCAGTTCCCAGGCCGTTTGGCCCTAGCGATCAATCCTTCTGAAATTCGGTACAGTAGCGGTACACATATCAGGTTCGGCCACCTTCTATTTATTTCGCTAACCTCCTGATATAAATGTGCTTTTACCTACATCACGCTACGCCCAACTACATCCACCTTCGCTAGAGGCCGCACCTTAATCCCCAACTCAAAATCCCCCGCCGCAAGGCGCGCCGGTTCGATTCCGGCCCCGGGCACCAGATACAAAAAATGCCGTTAACTCGCTGCGAGTTAGCGGCATTTTTTTATTGCCTACGATCCATCCTGCCGACGCTGCGCATCCGCCCAAAGACGCACGCCCAACACTCAGGCGCGAGCGACCCAGGCGCCGTCCACGTCGGCCAATTGCCGGCTGATCTTGGCGGCAGTGTCGATGACCGATGCTTGGAAGGGCTCCAGGCGGCAGTGCTCGGTACGCACGATCAGGCTTAGTCCGGCCACCACTTTCTTTTCCATGAAGATGGGCGCGGCGATGCCTATGGTGCCTGGGGTGATCTCGGAGTCGCTCACGGCTACGCCCGCTTCGCGGATGGCGTCGAGTTCATGGCATAAATCCTTCAGGCTCTGCCGATGTGAGTTGGCGCGCACCTGCTCTTCATGGGCGAGATACATGCGTTCGAGCGCGCGGCGGCTCTGGTGCGCCAGGATGACCTTGGAAGTCGCGCCCCGAAACATCGGCATGGTGGCGCCGCGTTCATAGCGGCCGATACGCGCGGTGGGGTCGCCGATTTCCTGATAAATGCACATGACTTTGTCTTGATAGCTGCGGGTAAGCACCGACGCCGAGAACGGCGTGGTGGCTCCTACCAGCCCGCGCATATGGGGCTCGGCCACCTTCAACAACGGGTCGCCGTGGCGCATCAGCAGATCGAAATGCGCAAAGGTGGGCCCCAACACGTAGCGCGCGCCCATCACGGGGGTCAGAAAGTCGGCGTGCACCAGTTCCTGCACATCTCGATAGGCGGAGCTGACGGAAATATCCATTTCACCGGCGATTTCCTCGACGGACCACGCGGCACGCCGGTCATAGAGCTGCAGGATATGCAGTATCCGATTGCGTGTCCTGATTTCGCCCGCCACGTCGCGATCTCCTCATCGTTGCGCTTAGCAGCGCAGAAATTTCGCAGTGATTGCGAAAACTTATTTTGCGGCAATTCTAGCATCGCCCCCCGTGCGCCTTGAGCCGCGTCCCGAATGACGCCATCCGAGGGCTTGCCAAACCGCCAACTCGATGCAAGAATTGACTAATTCGCAACCAATGCGAATTCATATGATTTTGCAAAAGGACGGAATATGGCAAACGACGAGACCTCCGAAACACGCATTCCGGTGACCTTGCTGACCGGATTTCTGGGCAGCGGCAAGACCACTTTGCTGAATCATTGGTTGCGCGACCCCGCGTTGGCCGACGCGGCCGTCATCGTCAACGAGTTCGGCGAGATCGGCATCGACCACGCGCTGATCGCCAGCAGCAACGACAACACCATCGAATTGACCACGGGATGCCTGTGCTGCACCGTGCAGGGCGACTTGGTCGAGACCCTTCGGGATTTGCTCGCCAAGCGCACGGCTGGCCGTATTCCTGCCTTCGACCGCGTTCTGATCGAAACAACGGGCATGGCTGACGTGATTCCGGTGATCCAGGCCTTGATGACGTTTCCCGTCGCCCGCTCGTTTCGCCTGAACCGCGTGCTGACCGTTGTGGACGCGGTGAACGGGCCCAGTACGTTGGCAGCGCACCCGGAAGCGGTCAAACAGGTGGCCGTCGCAGACGCGATGATCATCACCAAGACCGATTTGCCCGACGCCCACGCCACGGCGTTGGAGGAAGAGCTTGCGCAAATCAACCCCGGCGCCGCGCGCGTGGTGTGCAATTTAACGACCAGACCAAACACCCTGGTGCTGGACGGTCCTGACGTCTACGCCGCGTCCGTGGGCCCGGAGCAGGCGCGGCAATGGCTGAACGCCGCCCCGTACACGAGGAGCCATGAACGCAAGCATGGCCAGGACCACAGCGACGGCCCCGCGCATGAACATGAACATGAACATGAACATGAACATGAACATGAGCACGAACACAAACCCGAACCCGAGCATGTACACGAACACGCGCATCGTCACACGCAGATCGACAGCTTTTGCGTGGATTTCAGCGAACCCCTGCAGTGGCCGCAGGTCAGCGCCTGGCTGGATGCACTGGTCATGGCGCATCCGGACGAGCTGCTGCGCGTTAAGGGCATTTTGCATATAGCCGGGCACGACCGGCCCATCGTGCTGCAAGCCGTGCAGCGTCTGTTCCATCCGCCAGCGGAATTACCCGGCTGGCCTGGCACGGACAAGACATCCCGAATGGTCTTCATCACCAAGGGCCTGAGCAAGGACTACGTCATGCAGGTATGGGACACGGTGCGCCAGCGCGCAAGCCAGCCTGCCGCCTGCGCCGCCTGATCGTTTCGCAATCCCCATCACAAGGAAAACAGCATGGATACCTTGATCAAGAATGGCCTGGTAGTTTCACCGCAGGGTTGCCTGCGCGCGTCCGTTGGCATCCGCGACGGCAAGATCGCCGGCCTGTACGAGGCCGGCGCCGAGCCGCAGGCGCGTACCATTATCGACGCGACCGGCCTGACGGTATTGCCGGGCGCCATCGATATGCACTCGCACCACCGTCAAGGTTCACAGAAGGGATTCGAGTACAAGGACACTATTCACACAGCCACGCAGCAATGCGCCGCCGGCGGCGTCACCACCAGCGTGGGCATGCCCAACGTGACTCCACCGCCCAATTCGCTGGATCTGCTGGAAAAGCAGTTTGACATCTATCGCAGCGACGCGGTGGTGGATTGGAACTTCAACCCGGCTCCGACGATCGAGTCGGAAATGCAGGCCATGAGCACCACGGGCATTGCCGCGTTCAAGATCTTCATGGTTGTGGACACAGGGCGAGACTACCCGCACATGCCCGGCATCGGCGTACATGACCACGGCAAGCTGCTGCGCATCATGCAGCGGTGCGCGGAGCTGGACGTTCCGTTGATGGTCCATCCGCACGACCAGGCCCTGATGGACGTGATCGAACAAACCTACTGGGATCGCGGCGAACGCGATGCCCTTGCCTATGCCCGCGCCTATGCCGCCCATGACGGCGTCATCTGGGAAACGGCTATCGCCACCCTGCTGCGGCTGCAAAAGGCAGCCGGCTGCCACCTTCATATTCTGCACACCCAAACCGCCGGCAGCGTGCAGTTAATTCGCGAAGCCAAGGCGGCAGGCCAGAAGGTCACCTGCGAGATCAATCCATGGGCCCTTTTCCTGGGTTGTGAATGGTCGGCCATCCAGCGCCTGGGCTCGTATGCACTGTCTTACTGGGTTCCAGAGAAAAACGTGCCCGGACTGTGGGAAGGGTTGAACGACGGCACGATCGATATCGTTGCCACCGACCACGCCCCGCACACCCGCGAAGAAAAGGAAGTGGGCTGGACCGACGGCTGGAAAGCCCATACCGGCACGCCTTCGACGCAGTTCTACCTAAGCATGTTCCTGACTGCCGCGCAGGAGGGCAAGATAAGCCTGGAACGCGTGGCCCAGGCCTGCTCGACCAAACCCGCCGAGCTGTTCCGGCTGCGCGACAAAGGGGAAATCCGCGTGGGTCTGGACGCAGACCTGGTGCTGGTCGACCTGGAAACCGAATACGAAGTGCGTGATGAGGACGTACTCAGCCTGGTGGGCTGGAGTCCCTACGCCGGCCGCCGCCTCAAGGGCAAGCCGGTGCGTACCCTTGTGCGCGGCACGACGGTGTATGCAGACGGGAAAGTGGTCGGCGCCAAGGGCGGCGGCAAGATGGCTGCCGCGGCCCGCTAAGCGAACGCCGCGCACTACTACGACACAAGGGGAAATCAAAATGAATCGTCGTCAGTTCTCGCGTTTGTTGGCCTCGTCGCCGCTGCTGCTGTCCGCGTTGGCGCAGGCTCAGGAAGGGCCCGCCACCACATTGATCGTGCCTTACCCGCCCGGCGGAAACACGGATTATGTCGCCCGCATTACGTCCGATTCGCTGCGGCGCACGCTGGGCCTGGCTGTGGTGGTCAAGAACCAGGCCGGCGCCGGCGGCACCATCGCCACCGAAGCGCTGATCCGCTCTCGCAACGACGGCAGCACACTGATGGTGGGCTCGATCGGCCAGGTCTCGTTGGTGCGGTTTCTGTTCAACGTGCGCTACGACCCGCTGAACGACCTTGTGCCGGTGGCCAATATCGCCAGCAACCCGCTGGTCCTCACCGTACCATCTGCTTCGCGTTTCCATAACCTGGCGCAGTTGATCGAATATGGCCGTGCCAATCCCGGCGCGCTGACCGTTGCGCATGGCGGTGAAGGTTCGATGTCGCATATGTCCGTGCTGGTGTTTCTGAAGCGCGCGGGTATCGAGGCAACCCTTATCGGCTACCGCGGCGGTGCGCCGGCCTTGCTTGACACCATGGGCGGAACCACCGACCTTTACTCGGCCAACATATCCGAGATCCTGCCCTATAAAGACAGCGGCCGCATTCGCTTCTTGGGCGTGTCCAGCCGTCAGCCGGTGCCTCAACTGCCCGGCGTACCAGCTATCGCCGACACCATTTCGGGGCACGAGATCCAGACCTGGAACGGCCTGTTTGCGCCGCCCGGCACGCCCGCCGAGGTGGTTGACCGGCTGGCTGACGCGGTGCAAATCATGCTGCGCGATCCGGACGTGCTGCGCAAGTTCGACGCCTCCGGCAGTCAACCTTGCGTGGGCGAGGCCAAGGAGAAATTCGCCCGTCGTATCCAAGACGACATTGCCCTCTGGACACCACTTGTGTCGCTAATTGGCGTTAAGCCGGCGAATTGAGGAGCCGGCGCCGCTTTGGCCGTGCATTCAACCGGTCGCTGCAACGGATGGGTCGAGTTGTTGCGCCGGGGTGCCGTAACCCCCTGCCCCATGGTTGTGTGTTTTCCAGGGTTTGAATAAGGCTTGAATTTTCTGCGAATTTTCAGATCCCAGGTCGACGAGGGGCCCAGGGAGCCAGCAGTCTCGGATCTTTCGCGACCGCGCCGAATTCGGTGGTCGATGGAACCAGGCACCCCCGGCATGCCACCGAGACCTTGGCTAACAAATTCGGCCAGCCGGCCAGCCTATCCTCTCATATCGACATTTATGAATATCTCACCCTCCAGTTCCCAGAATCCAGCCATTCGCACCGCTGATCCCGTCACGGAAGAGGACAGGCTAAAGCAGAAAACGCTCGAAAATCTGGTAATCGTTAAGAAAATTATGCATGAGCTTGCCCACCAAGATCCGATGATGTGGGAGACAAGCCAAACAGTAAGCAAAGACTGGAAGCGGCAGGTCAATAACGTCGATAGGCCAACACGTTTACGCATCGACCTGCAGGATTTGGCGAACTATACAAATTCGGGCAGAAAGCAACTGGAGCTATTTGTGCCCCACACCGGTTGGGGTACGCAGACGGGCGCCAGCCCATTGCTACAGCTGCCGCCAGGCCTGACCTCGCTAACGCTGCATTATCAGGACGCGACCGGACCCTCGAGCCAGGCGACCATGCTGGAATCTATCGTGACGCAATGCCCTGGCCTGATCGAATTGGTGATCTGTGGCCCACGGCACGGATCCGCTCTGGAAAATACCAGCAAATCACTTGACTGCCTGCAGCAGTTAACGCGTCTTAAAAGCCTGGCCTTAGGGAACGTTGCTCGCGATACAGACCGTCTCCCCGCTCTTCCTCAATTGAAGGAGTTAGCGCTGTATTCGAATCAAAGCCTGATCGAGGGAGCGCTCGTAGAGAGTATTTCGAGACAGGTCAACCTCGAGGCACTGGTACTCAAAGCGGAGCAGCTTGATCTTACGCTGCTGGGGACCAACTTGAACGCCCTCACCAACCTGACGCGGTTGATGCTGGGCACCGACATCCTCGGAAGCGAGGAAAACCCCGAGCAGCGCATCTCCGATCTTCCTGCATTGCCAAATCTTGAGAGATTCAGTTTGTTCGTCATGAACACCTTCGCCTTGAACTATTCCCAGGACGATCTCACCGCCATTCCGAACAAGTTCCCACAGTTGTCGCGTCTCCATACACAGGCGCTGTGGGAACCAGAGCATTTTGAACAGTGGTTCATGAATGACCTTCGGACCTTGACAGCAGCAATGCCCGAGCTGCGGGTGCGAGACGAGGCAACGGCTTACCTGGCGGGAAATCCTGCGCGCCTGGCCCAATACAAAAGGGAAATCCTGAACAGCGAAATTCCGACCATGTATAAAAATTGGTAGCCGTCCAAAGACCGTTGGCGACATGCGATGCTGACGCCCCAGTCCCCGCCCACGATCACCGCATTCTTCGGCTGGTTCGCTCTGGACCAAAGCGACCAGAGCGTCGATCACATCTATCGTCGTGAAGGCAGCCACGTTCGACGGACTTTGCCACGGCGCTGTCTTTACCATGGGGCCTGCCAACGACAATCCCGCTTGCCCAGTTCGCCACGGGCTCGTTATTTGGGCTGCGCGTTGTCGAAATTTTGCCGCGCTTCTCGAAAGCGGTCGGCATTCTCGACGATCCAGGTCCACAGCGGCACCATACGAACGAGCAGCTCCATGCCCGTGTCTGAAAGCTCGTACTCGACCCTGGGCGGCACCTCTCCGAAGTCATGACGATGCACCAGGCCGTCACGCTCAAGCTGTCGCAAGGTAAGCGTCAGCATGCGTTGGGTAACCCCGTGCATGCGTCTGCCGATCTCGGCATGACGCAGCCTGCCATACACGCCAAGCGTATGGACGACGCCGAGAGACCAGCGGCTTCCGGCATGCGCAAGCACCTCTCGCCGCAGCCCATCGTCATCATCTCTCAGGCCATCGCACACGGTCTGCGAGTATCGGAGAATTTCGTCTCGGTCCAACATATCCAGCTCCCAGTATCACGCGTGTGCCTTCTTACCGACACGTGCAAGCATTGCTAGACTGCCGCAACGCAATCTTCAGTGGTCTACACCATGAACCAAACCGGCCTTAACGCTACGTCCAAGAACATCCTGGTACTCGGTGCCGGTGAACTCGGTCTTCCCGTGCTACGCAACCTTGCGCGCAAAGCCAAGACCGTAGATGGGGAAAAGATCAGCGTGCTGCTGCGCGCAAGTGCCGTCGAATCCAGCGAGCCTGGCAAGCGAAATGATATCGCGGAGATCCGTGATCTTGGGATCGAGATTGTCGTAGGCGATCTTGTGAAGCACTCCGTCGATGAGCTGGCCGTCGTATTCGCGCGGTACGACACGGTAATCGGTTGTGCAGGCTATGCAGCGGGAATCAACACGCCGATGAAGTTGGCGCGGGCTGCCTTGCAGGCGCGCATCCCGCGGTACTTTCCTTGGCAATTCGGCGTCGATTTTGACGTGATCGGTCGCGGCAGCCCGCAGGACATCTTCGACGCACAGTTGGACGTGCGTGAACTTCTGCGCAGTCAGCAGCAGACTGAGTGGGTCATCATTTCGACCGGCATGTTCATGAGCTACCTGTTCGAGCCGGAGTTCGGTGTCGTTGACCTGCAACACGACGCAGTCCATGCCCTGGGCAGCCTCGACACTGCTGTGACGCTGACGACGCCCGACGATATCGGCGCGCTGACTGCCGAAATTGTGTTCGCCAAGCCTCGTATCCGAAACGAGATCGTGTATCTGGCTGGCGACACCGTGACTTACGGAGAGGTCGCCGACAAGTTGCAAGCGGGCCTTGGCCGGCCCTTCAGGCGTTCGGAGTGGAGCGTGCAGTATTTGATGGATGACCTGGCGCGCGACCCACAGAACATGATGCGTAAATATCGTGCTGCCTTTGCACAAGGCCGAGGCGTTGCATGGGATAAGCGCGGGACGTTCAATCAACGCCAAGGGATTCCGGTCACCGACGTGGCGTCCTGGATCAACGCCAATCTTGGATCGAACCGTACCGAGTAATCACAGAGCCCGCGTCACAGAGCCCGCGTCCGGGCACACCTCGTCGGCGGCGGCAGCTGGATGTTCGGCAACTTGCGCAAGTCAGATAAGACGTGCATATCGAACAATTCAACAATTTGTATGGCGCTTGACGGTAAAATTTGATTATCTATCGGAAGTCTGGCGCTAACCCCTTGATGAAGACATGGGGAAAGCCTTCCGGTCCTGTCCAGGGATCGGGCTGGTGCTTTTCGTGCCCCGCCGGCTGTCGCTCGTGCGTCTTTGCCTGGCCCACGCGTAGTTAATGAAGCTGCTGACGCAGCATTTTGAGGAAATGATGAATTTTTGGGTCCCTGTAGTCTTCGGTACGTTCAAGCTCCTCGTGTTGGGCACGGGTATGTTTTTCGCCATTAAGTCTCACTACGATGGAGAAAAAAAGGATAAGGAAAAGGCGAAGGAGATGAAAGCACCGTAGTAAAGACCTCGTTGCTATTCGGATCGTCCGCCGGTGTCTCCTTTGGGCCGGCAGCCGCTGTCAAGCACGCCACCCGCGCACAGCTTCGCCCTGCGTCCCCATGCAAACACCATAAAGCACCAAAATCTCCGGCCGCAGGCATACCGGATTCTCGGTAGACATGCTCGGCGTAGTGTCAGGTACAGTTCCAGTAACGCAATATTGCGCTAGCCAAAAAGACATTCCGCGCCCCGCGAGATGACGACAAAAACCTACCGGCACTACCTCTTCGGCATCATCCTCTCGATCGCGTTGGCGGGTTGGCTTGCCGCGCTTGGCATCATCGCGGTGGCTACCCCGAACTTGGGCTGGGGCATTGTGGCCGTGATCACGGCGGCGATCTGGGTGGGCGTGCCGCTGGCGATCCTGCTGGCGATCACCTGGATTGCTTATATGGTGCGCGACCGGGGGCAAATGCCGGGACGCGTGCATGCGCTGCTCTTTGCGCCTACGCTGCTGGCGTTGATGATCTACCCGGTCAGTGACTCGATCGAACGGGGCAAGTACGACACGTTCAGCGCGGCCCATCCTCCCATCGGCGAGACGCACGTCAATCTAAGCGGCAACGATCTGTGGCTTGATACCAAGCCCTATGCCAGCACCGCTTCAGGCGCCGGCCCGAATATGCCGCTTGCGGCCAGCAAGCCGGAGCGGTTCGCGGCTTTTATCCGCTATCCCAGCCCCAAGACCGAAGCCAGCGGGTCGGAAACTTCACCCGCGTTTCCGTACAGCGGCGCCCGCTTGAACGATAAGGTCCAGCAGTACACCTATCGTCTTGCGTCGGGCGACGCGGGCGCTTCGCTGCCGTTGAAGCGCCTTGCGTACCCGGATCTGAAGCCGCTCTTTGCCGCTCTTGGAAAAAATGAAGCGGCGATGCTTCGATATTTCTATTACCACTATCCCGATCACGTAGAAGTTGCGCCCGCGCTGCAACGCCTGGCCGGGATGACGGAGCAACGGCTCGACGACAAGACGCAGAAAGGGCTTGTCCTTTTCAAGACACAGAACTACGCGCCGCATGGCATTGCACGGCTGGAGATCAATGGGCAAACGCTGGATATCGGCGAGCAGGCGCTTACACCGGTTGTGCCGCTTCCCGCATCGTGCCACGACTACCCGTACCCGGCGGGCGGGGCTTTCGCCGACCTTAGCCAACCGTTGACGCTGCGCTGGCAAACGCTGGACGCCCCGCAGGTTTGGCATACGGCCACGTTGCAGGTCCCCGCATTCCGCCAGCCGGAAAGCATGGATGGCGAATCGACGTTGATGCGTGTCCAGCTTTATTTCCTGCCGGACGGCTCCGTCGAGGGCGAGCGTTTTGTGGAAGTGCGGAAGTCGCGGGATCAGTTGGCGATTCGCGCAACGGGCCTGCCGACGCGCGCGGCTGCCTATGCCGGCTGCGGCGGCGCCTTCAGCGCGTTCAATCCGCAAACGGTGAAACTGCTGGCGGATTGACTTTCGGTGCAAACCGAACCCGCTGGCGCTCAAACCGTGTACCGTTGATAAAAGTCATGATATTCACCGCAGTACTTCAGATAGGCTTATGCGCACTATGAAAGGCAAGTCCTCGTCCAACAAGGATGGCTATTTGTTTTCTGATCAGATAGGTCACCTGCTGCGGCGTGTCTATCAGCGGCATACCGCGCTATTTCAGCAGTACATACCGGATTCGCAACTTACCGCCGCCCAATTCGTGGTGCTGTGTTCGGTGCGGGACAATGGCGCGAGCTCGCTGGCGGATCTGGTCAAGGCAACGGTTATCGATCAGGCAACCGTGCGCGGCGTGGTTGACCGGTTGAAGCAGCGCGAACTGGTCCAGGTGGACCACGACCCCGTCGACCGCCGCAAAGTCGTTATCAATCTGACGCGGATCGGGCGAGAGCTGGTTGCTCAGATGGAACCGTTTGCCAAGCAGATTACCGAAAGCACCTACGGCAACCTGAACCCCGCCGAGCGTGTGGCGCTGGATTTTCTGCTGACCAAAATGCTGAACGGCGACGAGCAGGCATAAAGCCTGTTCGTCGCCGTCAGTCAATCAGCCTGGCAGTCAGCCAGGCGATCATTCAAGCCCCGATCATTCCAGCGCGCGGTTGCGTGATTCCACGTCGACAGACCAGATGGAGATCGCGCCCGCCACCAACATGCTGGACAGCACGACCAGCGACAGCGTGAAGTGGCTGCTCATGATGGGCGCGATGATGGCCGGCGCAAAGAGCCCGCCAAAACGCGCTACGGCACCCGCCATGCCCATGCCGCTTGCGCGCAGGTCGGTCGGGTAGACCTCGGGCGTGAACGCGTACAAGGCGCCCCACGTGCCCAGCAACGAGAAGCTCATCAACAAGGTAGAGCCGATGACCACGGCAGGCGACGTTCCCAGGCTGTACAGCATGCACCCCACGGCGCTCAGGATCAGGAACCCGACCAGCGTGGGTTTGCGGCCCCAGCGTTCCACCCCATAGGCCGACAACGCGAAGCCGGGCAATTGCACCAATGCCAGCAGCACCAGGAATTCCTGGCCGCGCATGAAGGCGAAGCCTTCGGTGCTGAGCTTGACGGGCAGATAGACGAAGACGCCGTAATACGCGATGGAGATCAGCGCCCATGCCAGGAAGAGCCCGATGCTGCGGCGCCGGTAGCTGGCCGAGAACAGGGCGAACATGGACTTGTGCCCGGCCGTTTCGGGTTGCAGATGGGGCACGTCAACGTCGCGGCGGTTGACGCGGGCCACGCGTTCCAGCACCTTGCGCGCCTGATCCGATTTGCCGTTGCGATTCAGGAACATCGGCGACTCGGGAATATAGAAGCGCAGCACCACGCCGATCAGGGCGGGCAGCCCCGTCACGAAGAAAATCACGCGCCATGCGTCGTCGCCCCATGAGGCCGCGGCCAGCGCCAACAGCGCCAGGAAAATGGTGCCGACGGCCCAGAAAGATTCCAGCAGCACCAGCCAGCGTCCGCGCCGGTCGCTGGGCAGGAATTCGGCCATCATCGTGTAGTCCACCGGCAGCGTGCCGCCCACGCCGATACCGGTCAGGAAGCGCAGGAACAGCAACCACGTGAATTCCGGCGCGAAGGCCGAGGCCACGCCGGCGCAGGCGTCGATGACCACGGCGATCATCAGGACCGGACGCCGGCCGATGCGGTCTGCCATGCGGCCGAACACGAATGCGCCGATCAACATGCCGATGAAGAAGAACGTGCCGCTCTGCAATGCCTGCGGCACGGTGATGCCGAAAGTCTTGGCGATCGACGGCGCGCTGAAGCCGATCGACAGCACCTGCATGGCGTCGGCCAGCCAGACCAGGCCGAATATCACGAAGAGCCGGTACTGGAACTTGCCGACACCCGCCACCTGGATGGCTTTGTCCACTGAAACCAATGAAGCTGACATAGATGAAAAACCCCTTGTTGTGATCAACACAAACTGCTGCACGCGTTGTGGCCGCGCTTCCTTTAGTTCAGCTCCGCGTGCTCGCGCAGCCTGCTAATCGTGTCCGTCGAATCTGGCCAGGCGTCCTTGCCTGGCGCATGGCGTTCCCGCAAATAGCCGACCAAATCCGCGATCTGCCTGTCGTCCAGCGCGTCCTTGAATCCCGGCATGTAGCCCAGCTCGTCGTTGGCGGGCGTCTGAATGCCGTTGAGGATCACCTGGATCAGGTTGTCGGGCGTCGCGGCATGCAAATTGGTGTTTGCGCTTAACAGGGGCTTCACCCCGAACAGCGTGGGGCCGCTACCGGCTTCATGGCAGACCGCGCAGGCATTCTGATAGACGCGTTCGCCGTTCGCACGGCGGCCCTGCAGGGACTGGATCGTGGCGGCGGCCGGCGCGGGTTGCGCAGCCTGCATCGGCGCGGACGAGTCCGGCTTGGCGACGGCAGCGCCCGCCGCCTGCGGCAGATCCAGCAAGTACGTGGTGATGGCCTTGATGTCGCTGTCGGGCAATTCCGCCAGGCCGTGGATCACTGGCGCCATCGGGCCCGCCGCGACGCCGTGGCGCGGCGAATAGCCCGTGCGCAGGTACTGGAACAGTTCGTCGCCCGTCCAGGCGCGGGCGCCCGTGGCCAGTTGGTTCAGCGCGGGTGCGGTCCAGCCTTCGGCCTCGCCACCCGCCAGGTAGTTCACACCCGTCTTTTCCGCGCCCAGGCGGTTGCGGGGCGAGTGGCATGCCGCGCAATGGCCAGCGCCCTGCACCAGATACGCGCCACGCAGCCATTCCGCGCTGCGCGACGGATCCGGCGCGAACGGCTTGGCATCATGGAACAAGGCATTCCAGCCCGCCAGCAGCGGACGGAAATTGAAGGGGAACGCCAACTGCGTCTTGGGTGGTTCAGCACGCACCGCGGGCTGCGACATGAGATAACCGTACAGCGCCTGCATGTCCGCGTCGCTTAGCTTGGCGTAAGCCGTGTATGGAAACGCGGGGTACAGTTGCCGCCCGTCCTGATGCACGCCTTGACGCATGGCGCGTTCGAATGCGGGGTACGACCAACGGCCGATGCCGGTGTCGTTGTCGGGCGTGATGTTGGTGGTGTAGATGGTGCCGAATGGCGTATCCAAGGCCAGGCCGCCGGCGTTGGTCTTGCCGCCGGGCGCGGTGTGGCACGCGATGCAATCGCCCGCCGCCGCCACCAGGCGTCCGCGCTCGATCGCGCCCACGGAATACAGCGATACGTCCGGCCCAGCCGTCAGCGGCAGCGCGGGCTTCATCGGCCACAGCGCAACGGCCATTCCGGCCACGCCTGCCATCCCGGCTGCCAGCCAGCCCCAGCCCCGCGCCAACGCATTGCGCGGCCGCGCGCGGCGGCTACCGGCTAGCGCCAGCCGCAGTTGCTCGGGGTCAAACGGAGCATGCCGCAGGCGCACGCCCGTTGCGTCGTGGATGGCGTTGGCGATGGCAGCCGCCGCAGGCAGCGTCACGACGCCGTCCACGCCCAGCTGCCCTTGCGTCAGCACGCCGTCGTCGGCAAGATCACTTCGAGCCAAGCCTTTTTTACCTTCATGCTTGCTTAGCGCGCGACCGGATTCGGCTGCCGCATTCGCCGCCGGACTGATCCAGTCATCAAACGCCGGCGGCCCGGCCAGGAGCCGGCGCGCGCTGGCCAGCAGCCGTGGCGTCTGATGCTCGATTTCTGGCAAGAAGGGCGCAATCTGCGCGGGCTGCAGCGGCTGACTGTCGTGCCCGGCCACTACCCGCGTGACGTCGACCCGGCCGGTCTGAGGCTGCACCGTCACTTCGGCCACCCAGGCGCTCCAGACCATGCGGTCAGCGCCGGTGTCGTCTACGCACTGCACTTGCGCAGCGGCGAATCCGGTGCCCCGCAAGGTGCCGATTTCCGGCACACCTTCGCCGGCCGCGGCAGAGAAATCCGCCCGCTCCACCACTTGGCGCGCCAGCGCCAGCCCTTGCCCTTCAGGCAGGTGCCGCAGCCGCCACGCCACGGGGTCTTCACCACGGGCCACGGCCTGTTCGTGCCACTGGCTTTCCTCGGCAAATACCTGCGCCGCATTCAATTCGGCCACGCTGGCGCGTAGCGGACGGGACGACTGCTTGCTTGCCTGTACGGCAACGTCACTGCGCACCGTCGCTTGCGCCAAGGCGTGAGCATGCCCGGGCTGGCTCAAGAGCCGCGCCACGCTGGGGCGCATCGCCCAGGGCGCGTCCGACCACAACACCGTGGGCGGCGCTTGATCGTTGCCGGCATCGGGCACGGACGTCGTGGCGTCCAGGGCCCCTTCCGACATCACCGCCGATTGCCGCGCGTGCAGCACCAGTTCATCCGCCGTTCCGGCATGGCAGGCCACGCAGACCGGCCGGCCCGCCGCCTGCGAAAGCAGCGCTGCGTCGGCCGCCGCATCCAGCAGGTCCAGGGGATGCGGCGCACCTTGCCACGCTGCGGCCGTGTCGCCGGCATCCATGACCGTCAACTGTATCGCCGCTTCGGGTTGCTGCAGCAAGGCGGATAGCTCGCGCCGCAATTGTTGTTGAACGTCTTGCGCGCAGGCCGGCACCCACACGGCGGTATGCCCGTTCACGCTCCAGACGGTGACCCGCCCGCCAGCATTGGATTCGCCCGCAGGCAGCCGAAAACCGTAGCGAAGCGCATCCGCGTCGGGCGCTGGCGGGCGCGGCGCCGGGTTCGTCCCCGGGGCTTGCCAGACAGGAGCCAACCCCACCGCCGCTTGCCGGGCATACAGCGAGGTCACCGCCACGACGCCCGCGAAATGTTCGTGCTGCACCGTCGCGACCACGCCCGCCAGGGTGCGAACCTCTGCCAGACGCACGCTAAGCAACCGGCTGCCGCGATAGCGCGTGCCGTCCCAGGTCAGCTCGGGGGGCCGCAGGGCAATGCCGTGCAACGGGTCGGTGGGCAATGCGGGCGGCTGGCCGGTGTGTGCCGACAAGGCTGCAAAAGCGTTCGCGCTCATCGTGGCAGATCTTCCGCAGCGCCCGCCGCGCGCAATTGCACGGCCCGCAGCGCCGCCTGCATGATTTCCACATGCGTGCCGCACCGGCAAAGATTGTGTTGCAGTTCGCTGCGCAGGGCTTGTTCCGTAGGGCAGGGATCTCGGCGCAGCAGGGCCTCCACCGTCATGATCATGCCGTTCAGGCAATACCCGCACTGCGCCGCCTGGCAGTCGATGAACGCCTGCTGGGTCGGCCCGGGTTGCTGCCGCGTGCCCAGGCCCTCCAGGGTGGTCACCGCCCTTGCCTGCGCCGCTCTGACCGGGATCACGCAGGACCGCGCCGCCACGCCATCGATCAGCACCGTGCAGGCGCCGCATTCGCCCAGGCCGCAGCCGTACTTGGGGCCGTTCAGTTCCAGGTCATTGCGCAGCACATGCAGCAACGCCGTATCGGGCGCCGCCGGCACGTCATGTGCGCATCCGTTGACCGTCAAGCGGATGGAAGGCGAGACGTTGCTTGGAGTGACTGAGGATCCCATGGGCGTAACGCGTGGCTGCTGTGTGAAAGGGTGAAAGGTTGCCGCTACGCGGGCCGGGGAGCAAGCCCCTTCTCTTCCCGGGGCAGGTTTCTGGCCAGCGCGACGGAGAACATCACGCCGCGGCCCGCGACTTGGCGTCCACCAACGGCTCGCTGAACACGTCGTAGCCAAAACACCACGAGGGGTCCTCGTTGGTGCGCAGCCACGTATTGTCGTGAGAAATACGCTGCACCTTGCTGGCGCGTTCGGCGCGGTTGGCCTCATACAACGCGAACGCCAGTTCATGGCTGTGCACGCCCACTTCCTTGAAGCATCGCGCCAACATCGCGCCGTCTTCAATGGCCATGGCCGCGCCCTGCGCCATGTGCGGCTTCATCGGATGGCAGGCGTCACCCAGCAGCACCAGGCGCCCGCGGCTCCACAGCGGCAGCGGATCGCGCTCCAGCAGCGACCACTTGGTCACTTCCACCGTGGCGTCGATCAGCGCCTGCACCGTGGGATGCCAGCCGTTGAAGGCCTCGCGCATTTCGTCCTTGCTGCTGGGCAGCCAGCGGTCGTTCAGGTCCCAGTGCTCGACCGGCACGCCGGTAACGTAATAGAGCTCGTCGGCCTTGCCGGTAACGAAGTAGGTCATCATGTGGCGGTCGTCGCTCCACCACTTCACGCAGGCGTCGAAGGGCAGCATTCCGGCCTTGACCTGCGGCGTGGGGAACACGGCGCGGTGCGCCAGATAGCCTGCGTACTTGGGCAGTTCCGGCCCCAGCAGTTCTTCGCGGATGCGGGAGTTCACGCCGTCGGCGCCGATCACGATGTCGGCCTCTTCCGAGGTGCCGTCGGCAAAGTGCATCACCACCACATTGCCCCGATCCTCTACCTGGGTCAGCGACTTGCCGTAGGCAACGGCGCTTTTCGGCAAGGCGTCGATCAGCAAGGCATGGAAGTCGCCGCGATGCACGGTGAGATACGACGCCCCGTAGTGCTTGACGGCGTAGTCGCCCAGCGGAATCTGCGCCAGGATGTCGCCCGTTTGCCAATGGCGGCTGTACCAGTAGTCCGGGTGGGAGCCTTGGGCGTTCAGCGCATCTTCCACGCCGATCCGGCGCAGAATTTTCATGACGTTGGGGCCCACATGGATGCCGGCACCCAGCCGCGAAAAGCCCGGCGCCTGCTCGTAGACGCGGACATTCAGTCCTTCTTTGAGCAACAGCGCCGCGGTTGCGGCGCCGCCAAGACCGGCGCCAACGATGGCGATACGGGGGGATGTGGACACGGGGCTTCTCCTTGCTGAATGGTGAATGACGGGATGAGTGAATGCTTGAACACGTTGCGGGCCAGCTCGCGGCGGCGCCGGCGCATGACCATGAAATTTGAAAAATTATGAAGTACACACTTCATTTTTAGATATCAAATTTTTCAATCCACGCGTAAACCCGAAGACAGATCACCAAAATAGTGCATGTTTTTCACCGTATTAGGTGAAAACCACTACGAAAACCAGGTTGGCTATCTGCCTCGCTCTTTGCAAGAATAGAGCGTATACGCTTCTTTTGAATTTATCGGAAACCCTAGGCTCTCCCTTCAAGGCACCCCATGACGAAGAATTTTCGAATCGGCCAGATCGTCCCCAGTTCCAACACCACCATGGAAACCGAAGTCCCCGCGATGCTGCAGGCGCATTCGTCGCTTCGGCCCGAGAACCGCTTCACGTTCCATTCCAGCCGGATGCGCATGAAAAAGGTGCAAAAGGAAGAACTGGCAGCGATGGACGCCGAAAGCGACCGCTGCGCGCTGGAGCTCAGCGACGCGCGGGTCGACGTACTGGGTTACGCCTGCCTGGTGGCCATCATGGCCATGGGCCGGGGCTATCACCGCGTCTCGCAGAAACGCCTGTCCGAGCGCACCGCCGAGAACGGCGCGTCGGCGCCCGTGATCACCAGCGCCGGCGCCCTGGTCGACGCGTTGCACGTCATGGGTGCGAAGAAGATTGCGCTGGTGGCGCCCTACATGGTGCCGCTGACCGAACTGGTCATGGACTACATCGCCGCCGAAGGCTTCCAGATCGTGGACTGGCGCGCGTTGGAAATTCCCGACAACCTTGAGGTGGGCCGCCACGACCCCGCCCGCCTGCCCGGCATCGTTGCCGGCATGAACGTCGCCGACGCCGATGTGATCGTGCTGTCCGCCTGCGTGCAGATGCCGTCGCTAGCGGCCGTTTCGCAAGTCGAAGCCGAAACGGGCAAGCCCGTGCTGACCGCCTCCATCGCCACCACCTACGCGATCCTGAAAGAGCTGGGCCTGGACCCGGTGGTGCCGGGCGCCGGCGCCCTGCTCTCGGGCGCATATCCCTATTCCAGGAACGCGCAATGACCCCCGCAACCAGCACCTACCTCTACGGCGGCCACGTCCACGCGAACGGCATCCGCCAGCACTATCTTCGCTATGGCGGCAACGCGGGCGAACGCGCCGAACGCCTGTCCGTCATCATCATCCCCGGCATCACCAGCCCCGCCGTGACGTGGGGCTTCGTGGCCGAACACCTGGGCCGGCACTTCGACACCTATGTGCTGGACGTGCGCGGCCGCGGGTTGTCGGCATCCGGCCCGGGCCTGGACTACGGGCTGGACGCGCAAGCCGCCGACGTGACGGCCTTCGCCCAGGCGTTGGGCCTGGCGCAGTACGCGCTGGTCGGCCACTCCATGGGCGGGCGCATCGCCGTCCGCGCCGCCGGCCAGGCCCCGCAGGGCCTGGCGCGCCTGGTGATCGTCGACCCGCCGGTATCCGGCCCGGGCCGCCGCGCCTATCCCGCCAACCTGGCCTGGTACGTGGACTCCATCCGCCAAGCCACCCAAGGCATGACCGCCGAAGACATGCGCGCGTTCTGCCCCACCTGGACGGACGCGCAACGCCAACTGCGCGCCCAGTGGCTGCACACCTGCCACGAACCCGCGATTGTGCAGAGCTTCGAAGATTTCGGGCGTGACGACATTCATGCCGACTTGCCCGGCATCGCCGTGCCCCTGCTGCTGATGACGGCGGAGAAGGGCGGCGTCGTCGGCGACGACGACGTGGCCGAATGGCAAAGCCTGGCGCCGCAGACCCAGCATGTGCGGGTGCCCGGCGCCGGCCACATGATTCCCTGGGACAACGAAGCCGGGTTCTACGCCGCCTTCGGCGACTTCCTGGGCCACCCGCTGGACTGAACCGCCGCCCATCCCTTCCCTCTGCCGCCTTCCCAAGGAAATCCCATGTCCGTCAGCGATATCGACCTGATCCACGCCTGGAAGCAGGTGCTTGCGCTCTCCCGGCTTGAAGCCGGCCAGATCGTCACCGTGCTTACCGGCGCCGACACGCACCCACAAACCCTGCGCTGCGCCATCGCCGCCGCGACCGACATGGGCGCCCGCGTCAACCGGCTGGATCTGCCGCCCGTCAATGCCGACAAGTCCATCAGCCGCGACGCCCTGGCCTACTTGGGCACCACGCCGCTGACGGGCAATCCGGCGGCCATCGCGGCGCTGACGGCCAGCGACCTGGTGCTGGACCTGATGACGCTACTTTTTTCGCCGGAGCAACACGAAATCCTGCAAACCGGCACCAAGATTCTGCTGGCAATCGAACCGCCCGAAGTGCTGTGCCGGCTGGTTCCCACCGAGGCGGACCGTATTCGCGTGCAGGCCGCCGCGCGCCGCATCGAGTCCTCGCGCCAGATGCGCATCACGTCCGCGGCCGGCACCGATTTGCGCTGCCAATTGGGCGACTTTCCCGCGATCTCTGAATACGGGTTCGTGGACCAGCCCGGCCGCTGGGACCACTGGCCCAGCGGCTTCGTGCTGACGTGGCCCAACGAAGGCCAAAGCGAAGGGCGCGTGGTGCTGGACCGCGGGGACATCCTGCTGCCCATGAAAGACTACGTGACCGATCCCATCGAACTCGTCATCGAAAAGGGCTACGTCACCCGCATCAATGGCGGATTGCAGGCCGACATCCTGAAGGAATACATGGCGGCCTACGAAGACCCGGAAGCCTACGCCGTGTCCCATATCGGCTGGGGCCTGCAACCGCGCGCCCAGTGGTCCATGCTGGCCCACTACAACAAGGAAGCCCACATCGGCATGGATGCCCGCGCCTTCGAGGGCAACTTCCTCTGGTCCATGGGCCCCAACAATGAAGCCGGCGGCAGCCGCACTACCGCCTGCCACATCGATATCCCGATGCGCCATTGCAGCGTCGCGCTGGACGATCAGCCGGTTGTCATCCACGGCGTCGTGCAGGACGAACCTGGGCTGGCCCGTGCCGCCCGCCGGAAGGAAAGCAAATGACACTCGCTGCCCAGACCATTCCCACCCAAGGCGCCGCCGGCGACATCTCTGCGTATTCGCGGCAAGGCTTCGGCACCCCGTTGCCATTGAAAGCCCCGTTCGGGCTGCTTATCGTCGACTTCGTCAACGGCTTTGCCGACCCCGCCGTGCTGGGTGGCGGCAACATCCCTGAAGCTATCGCGCAAACGCGCCATCTGTTGACCCACGCCCGCGCGCGCGGCTGGCCGGTGGCGCATAGCCGCATCGTGTTCTCGGACGACGATGCCGACAGCAACATCTTCTGCCTGAAAGTGCCCGCTATGCTGGCCCTGAAAGAACATAGCCACAACAGCGCCATCGTGCCGGAACTGGCCCCCGCCGCCGGTGAATACGTGGTGCGCAAGAGCACGCCGTCCGCCTTCTTTGGCACCATGCTGGCGCCATGGCTGGCGCAGCGCGGGGTGCAGACCCTGGTGGTCGCCGGGTGCGTCACCAGCGGTTGCGTGCGGGCCAGCGTGGTGGACGCGATGCAGGCAGGTTTTCGGCCGTTGGTCGTGGCCGACTGCTGCGGCGACCGTGCCTTGGCTCCGCACAACGCCAATCTGTTCGACATGGCGCAGAAGTACGCCGCCGTCATGCCGCTGGACCAGGCCATCTCCGATACGGACGCCATGACGCCACCCCGGGCCGCCTGACGCCCGGTAATGGCGGCATAATTCTCTCTCTGGTCCCGACGCCCTCCGCCCGATGAACCTGCCTCAGCCTCACGTACTGGTCGGCACGCTGCTTGCGCACCCCGACGCCTTGCTGATCGTGCGCGAGCCCTCGGCCCCGCCCCGGCCGGCGCCGGGCCAACCCGGCACCGCCTCGGATTACGTGCAGGCGAGCCCCGAGATATTCATCGCGGTGCTGGGCGGCGATGACTTGCCCGCCGACGGCGCCGAGCCCGGCTGGCGCGTGCTGGCCTTCAATGGCCACGTGGACCTGGGCACCGGCATCAAGACGTCCCTGGCCCAGATCGTCGCCGAAGAACTGGATATCCCGATGTCGCGCCTGGACATGGTGCTGGGACACACCAACGCCGCCCCCAACCAGGGGCCCACGATTGCCAGCGCCAGCATCCAGATAGCGGCGGTTCCCCTGCGCCGCGCCGCTGCGCAGGCGCGCGAGCATCTGCTGGCCAGGGCGGCGCGGCAATGGGACTTGCCGCGCGATGCGCTGCACGTGCGCGACGGCGTGATCCGCCCGGCAGACAGCAGCGACCCGCGCCAATTGCACTACGGGCAACTGGCGCGCGGCCAGCACACGCGGCTGATGCTGGCCGCGCCCGATCAGGCGGTGCGCCTTAAACCCATGGAAGACTACCGAATCGTCGGGCAAGGCGTCGCCCGCGTGGACATTCCTGCCAAGGCCACCGGCGAACTCAGCTTCGTGCACGATGTGCGCGTGCCGGGCATGCGCCACGGCCGCGTCGTCCGTCCGCCCCACCCGGGGCGCGACGCCGGCGACTTCATCGGCCATTGCCTGATCGACCTGGACCGGGAATCCGTGGCCCACCTGCCCGGCAACGTGCAGGTCGTGGCGCAGGGGGATTTCATCGGCGTCGTGGCGGATCGCGAAGAACAGGCCATTGCCGCGATGCGCGCGCTGAAAGTCCGCTGGAAGCCCATTCCCCCCGCGCCCCGACTGGATAACCTTTCCGATGCCATCCGCGCCCAACCCGCGCGCGCCCGGCCGCTGATCGAAGACGGCGACGTCGATACCGCGTCAGCAGGCGCCGCCACGCATCTGCGCCGCAGCTACGTCTGGCCCTACCAGATGCACGCCTCCATCGGCCCCTCGTGCGCCGTCGCGGACTTCCGCGATGGCCGCCTGACCGTCTGGACGGGGTCGCAAAACCCGCACATGTTGCGCACCGACCTGGACCGCCTGCTGAAACTGGGTGAAGGCCAGATAGACCTTGTGCGGCTGGAAGCGGCGGGGTGCTACGGCCGCAACTGCGCCGACGACGTCTGCGCCGACGCGGCGCTGCTGTCCATCGCGGTCGGCGCGCCGGTCCGCGTGCAGCTCACCCGCGAACAGGAGCACCAGTGGGAACCCAAGGGCACGGGCCAATTGATGGACGTCGCTGCCGCCATCGACGCGCACGGCGACCTGTTGGCCTACGACTTTGCCGTGCGCTACCCATCCAACGACGCGCCCATCCTGGCGCTGTTGTTGACCGGCGTAATCCCGGCCGACCCACGCACGCTGGAAATGGGCGACCGCACGGCGGCCCCGCCGTACCGCTACCCGAACCGGCGCGTGGTCTGCCACGACATGGCGCCGCTGGTGCGCGCATCGTGGCTGCGCGGCGTGTCGGCACTGCCCAATTCGTTCGCGCATGAATGCATGATTGATGAACTGGCGCATGCCGCCGGCGCTGACCCCGTCAACTACCGCGTGCGCCATCTGGACGATACCCGCGCCATCGCGCTGATCCAGGCCACGGCCGAGCGCGCGCAATGGCATCCGCTCACACCAGGCAGCCGCGGCACGCCCGGGCCCGACGGCCAATTGCGCGGCCGGGGCGTCGCCTATGCGCGCTACGTGCACAGCAAGTTTCCAGGGTTCGGCGCCGCCTGGGCCGCCTGGGTCATCGACCTGCGGGTGGACGCCGCCACCGGCCGCATTCACGTCGAACGCATCGTCGTCGGCCAAGATACCGGCATGGTCGTGAACCCGGACGGCGTGCGCCACCAGATCCACGGCAACGTCAATCAGACGCTAAGCCGCAGCCTGCTGGAAAAGGTCGATTTTGACGCCGCCGGCGTGGCCAGCCGTGAATGGGGCGGTTACCCCATCATCGGCTTCAAGGACCTGCCGCCCATTGACGTTCTGTTGATGCCGCGCCAGGACGAACCGCCCATGGGCGCGGGCGAGTCGGCTTCGGTGCCCGGCCCCGCCGCCATCGCCAACGCACTCTTCGATGCCACCGGGCGACGCTTCTATGAAGCGCCCTTCACACCCGACGTGGTACGCGCCGTGCTGGCCGCGCCCGCTTAGACGCTATCCAGCTGGGCGCGGTCTACCTGCGCCGCGGCCGACTGCGCAGCCCGCATTTCGTCAAGGAAGACTGGCGCGCACAGGCCGGCAATGACCGCCGCCAGGTCTTGATCGGCCTGGTCATAGGCATGACGGCCGGCCAACAGGTTCAGCGAGCCGATCACCCGGCCTTCGTGGTGCACCGGGATGTTCAACGCCGATTGCAAGCCCCGGTCGATCAGCATCGGCGCTTCGGAAAACACCGCGCGCACATCGTCTTCGTTGCTGGCCACATACAAGCGTCCCTGCTCCAGCACGTGGCGCGACCAAGGGCCATTTCCCGTCGCCTTGAAGCCGCCCAACGGACTGGTGCTTTCATCAGACGTGTACAAGCGCTTCATCAGGCGATGCGCTTCCAGATACAGCAGCGCGGTGAAGAGCCGATGCCCGAAGGCCGCCTCCAACAGCTCGGACACCACGCCCCACTGCGCCGCGCGACTGTCTGCCAGCCCCAAGGCGCGCGCATACCCGGCCCAGGGCGCGAACACGGATGCCGCCGTCATGCGTTGATCTCCTCAAGCACTACGCCGCGCGTGTTCTTGCCGAAGAACAAGATGCCCAGGCCGCCGACAAGCAGAATCGCCGTCATCATCGCGAATACCCCGGCAAAGCCCAACACCGGATACGCCACGCCCACGATGGTCGGAGAGGCAATCGAACCGATCCGCGCAAAGGCCGACGCCGCGCCCATGCCAGTTGCCCGGATGGAGGTGGGGTAGATTTCGGCGGTGTAGGTGTACTGACCCGCGATCACGCCGTTCATGCCGAAGGACAGCAGCATGCTCAGCATGATGATCTGGTGCTCGCCGCTGGCCAGCGCCAGCCCCAGCGCCGACAGGCACGACAACAGCATGTAGATCAGGATGGTGTACTTGCGGCCAATCCTGTCGTTGAAATACGCGGCCGAGAAATAGCCCGGAATCTGCGACAGGTAGATCAGGATGGTGTACGAGAAACTCTTGGTGATCGTGAACCCGCGCTCGACCAACAGGCTGGGAATCCACACCAGGAAGGCGTAGTAGCAGAACAGCACGGTGATCCAGAACACCCACACCAGCACGGTCGTGCCCAGGTAGGTCTTCGAGAACAAGGACGCCAGTTTGTCCATCGCGCTTTGCGGATTTTCGGCGGCGGTGGCGGCACGGCGCGTCGCGATGGGCGTGGGCAGCGGACGGCCCAGCTTCTGCTGCACTTCGGCTTCGATGGCCGAGCAGATGCGGTCGGCTTCGGCGGTCTGGCCCGTGTGTTCAAGCCAGCGCGGCGATTCAAACAGCGACTT
Source organism: Achromobacter marplatensis (assembly GCF_049060505.1). Taxonomy (GTDB): domain Bacteria; phylum Pseudomonadota; class Gammaproteobacteria; order Burkholderiales; family Burkholderiaceae_B; genus Achromobacter; species Achromobacter marplatensis_A. Next base: position 143,765 of record NZ_JBMGRB010000005.1, on the reverse strand, counting down.
GCGCCACCACAGCAAAAACACGACGGGTACCGACGCGATGATCATGATCCAGCGCCAGCCATCATCGCTCAAGGGCACGATGAAATAGCCCAGCAGGGCCGACAGCACGAACCCGAATGAGAAAAAGCCAGCCAGCGCGCCCGTGAAGCGGCCACGGTACTTGCTGCTGACGAACTCCGCCAGATACGGCGCGATGATGGCGCCTTCCGCCCCCATGCCGATGCCGGCGATCATGCGCAGGATGTAGAACTCGTGGTAGTTGCGCGCAAACGCGTTGATGAACGTGGCGACGCAGAACAGCATCAACGCCCACATCATGATTTTCTTGCGGCCGTAGCGGTCACCCAGGATGCCGGAGAACAGCGCGCCCACCAGAAAGCCCACGTAGGTGCTGCTGGCGATCCAGCCGATCTGGCCGGTGGATAAGCCCCACTGCGTGCGCAACGAGGGGATGATGAAGGCGATGATGCCGGCGTCCAGCGCTTCAAACGCAAGCCCCAGGCCGCCGATCAACAGCAACCTGAAATGGAAGCTGGAAAACGGTAGCCGCTCCAGGCGGTCCGATACGGAATACATGGTGAAGATTTCCGGGAGTAAGGGTGAAAGAACGTCAGCAGGCGTTCTTGTGCAACAAGCCGCGGTTCATGATGAGCTTGATGGAATCGGGCTGCGTCAACAGGGCGATGTCGTCGAGCGGGTTGCCGTCGACCAGCAGCAGGTCGGCGTGTGCGCCTTCGCGGACTTCGCCCAGCAGGCCTTCCTGGTTCAGGATTTCGGCGCCGATCAACGTCGCTTGCTGGATCACCTTGGCGTTGCCCAGCACGCGGGCGCGCAAAGGCAGCTCGTCGGCTTGCATGTAGTGGGTTTCGCCCAGCAGGTCGCTGCCGTAGCCCATCTTCACGCCGACTTCATCCAGGATTTCCAGCGCCTTCAAGCCCTGCGTGCGCACGGTGGCGATTTTCTTGACCGAGTCCGCCGGCAGGCCATAGCGCTCGCCGTCATTGGCCAGGCCTTCGTAGGTGATCAGCGTGGGCACCATGTAGGCGCCGTGCGCCTTCATTACCTCGGCTGCCTCGCGGTCAACCAGGTTGCCGTGTTCGATGGTGCGAACGCCGCAGCGCACGGCACGCGTGATGGCGCGCGGCGTGTAGGCATGCGCCATCACATAGGTGTTGGCATTGCTGGCTTCTTCAACAATGGCGAGCAATTCGGATTCGGAAAAGCCCAGGTTCTGGATCGGGTCGTTCGGCGACGCCACGCCGCCCGACGCCATGACCTTGATCTGCGTGGCGCCTTTCAGGATTTCTTCGCGCACGGCCAGGCGGCAGTTGTCAACGCCGTCAACCACGCGGCCGATGTTTCCGATCTTGACCGAGCACGGGCACGGGTCCAGTTCGTCGTTACGCGGCCGGAAGTCGCCATGGCCGCCCGTCTGCGACAAGGCCTTGCCCGAGCAGAACAGGCGCGGGCCATCGACCACGCCATCCAGCACGGCTTGCGCCAAGGCCCAATCCGCCCCGCCGGCATCGCGCACCGACGTGAAGCCCCGGTCCAGCATGCCTTGCATGATGGGCAGCGCGCGCAGCAGCGCCAGCGCATTCGGCAGCGCCGCCACGCGGCCCAGGTTGAACGACGATGCCACCACGTGCACGTGGCAGTCAATCATGCCCGGCATCAAGGTCATGCCCTTGGCGTCAACCACGTCGGCGTCGGACCCCGTCAGGTCGTCGGCGCTGATGCGGGAGATCATTCCGTCTTCGATCAATACGTTGACCGCGTCTTCGAGGACCAACGATCGGGTATTCAAGATCTTGCAATTCTTAACAACAACCGGCTTCATAAATAAATCACGCTATCTGTTCAACATGCAGGAAATTCAGCATGGCGAACTCTACCGGTACAATCCAAACGTCCGATACCGGGTCTCCCCTTAGGCGTTCGACACAAAATTGAACAGCCTTATGCGCTTTACTCATACCCCCCTTTGCGGGGTTCACGCCCACACGGCTTCATATCCGTATTTCGTATCCGCATTCCCCAACCCGCCACGCGTAGCCGGATTCCGCACACCACCATGAGACGTCGCTGCCCCACCCTGTCTGAGCTGAACGCGTTCACCGCAGCGGCACGCCATCTGTCGTTCTCCAAGGCGGGCAAGGAACTGTTCGTGACGCAAAGTGCGATCAGCCGGCATATCGCAACGCTGGAAAGCTATCTGGGCCACGCGCTGTTCATCCGCGCCACCAATGGCTTGCAGCTGACGCGCATGGGCGCCACGTATCTCAGCCTGATCCGGCCCGCGCTGCACACGCTGGAAAGCGCCACGTCGCAGATCATGGCCACGCAGCAGTCAGCCAAGTCGTTGAACGTATCGGCGGCGCCCACCTTCGCCGCGCAGTGGTTGTTTCCCCGGCTGAAGACGTTTCGCGCCTTCAATCCCGATATCTCGGTCAACTTCGTGCGCTACAGCGTGGCGGATTACAAAAGCACTGAACTGGATTTCGACGCATCCATTCAGTATGGCTATGGGGATTGGCACGATGGCGATGCCAAGTACCTGACCGGGCGTGAAACCCGCCTGGTGTGTTCGCGCGATTATCTGGAACAGCATCCCATCAACAGCCTGGAAGATATCAAGCAGTGCACGCTGCTACAGCACATCGAGATTCCGCTGTCTTGGGAATACTGGTTCTCGACGTATATCGGCGATTATGACCGCGCGCGTTTTGGCCCCGGGTTCAATCTGTTTTCAATGATTATCCAGGCGGCCTCGTCCGGCTTTGGCGTAGCCTTGATGCCGCATTGCCTGATCGAAAAGGAACTGGCCACGGGGCAGCTGGTCGACGTGTTTAACCGGACGTTTGAAAGCCCGCTGGGTTATTACCTGTGCGCGCCGAATTGGCGCAGCAACATGGAAAGCTATGACCGCCTGAGCCAATGGCTGTCGCATGAATGTTTGCATCGGGCGGCCGTGGAAGGGGCCACGGTGCCCGCCACCGCGCCGGATGCCGATTGCCCCTATTGCGTGGCGGGGCTGGCGGCCGCAGGCGGATAAGCGCAACGGAAAGATAAGCGCAACGAGCGGCATCCGCACGCCCCGAGCCAACGCAATCAGTTCACCCGGTTCGGCAACACCGCACGCATCCACCGGCTTAAGCGGGGCCGGATACGCTGGTTATGCAACAACACCGCGCCCAGCACCCCGATGAACGCGCCAATGACCGTGTCCACAAACCGCGCTTCAATGACGTCGGCGGGATAGCCCTGGCCCAGATGCGGCGCTTCGGCCAGGAATATGGTCAGCGGCGTTATCAGCGCCACTGCGCTGGCATAGTGCCTGACCACCAGCGTTTCAATACCGAACGACAGCGCCATCATCACCAGGGCAAGCGTCCACACATTCAATGGCAGGCTCAATAACGCCCACGCCACGCACAACCCCACCGCCGTTCCCAGTATCCGATGCAGTTGCCGGTTCCACGCGGCCCACAGGCTTGCGCCCTGGATAATCGCCAGGCAACTGACCGGCACCCAATACGGGCGTGGCAGCTGCAGTAATTCCGCTACCAGCAAGGAAATGCCGACGAACAGGCCGATGATGACCGAGTCGTACACGACAAAATCAAACGTGGGTTTGGGCGGCGCAGCTTCGGGTGGCGGCGGCGCCACGCGCGTCATGTGCAGGCAGTAGGCGAAGGCCACCAGGCAGGCCACCAAGCATCCCAAGGCGACCATGCCGACGCGCAGAGGCACATCTTCGATATGCCCGGGCGTATACGCGGCAATGGCGGTGGCCATGATGAAGAACAGGCTGCCTGGCGGCCCCAGCCGATAGCAGCGGCACACCATGTTCACCAAAATGGCGATGACGGTCAGCGCGGCAATCATGGCGGTCGGCCACAACTGCGTCAGCGCGCCGACGGCGTAGCAGGCGACCATGCCGAACGATGCGGCCAGCAACATCATCATCCGTTGGGCAAGTGAAGTATTGGGCAGGCTGAGAAACACCATGCCGCCCAGGCTGGACATCAGGCCATAGTCCATGCGGCCAAAATACGCGCCCACCATCAACGGCAGGCCGGAAGACAAGGCCGCCGCCAACGGCATTTCCCAACGCCGGTCGCTGGCATTGACGCGGGTCAGTTCGCGCCACGTGCCTTGCACTTGCTGTTTGACGAAGCCACGCCCCGGGCGGCGCCGAGGCTGGCCGCCGTCGCCAGCGTCTTCCGGAGGATCTTTCTGATTCATTTATCGCCCTTGTGTTGGCCCGCCAAGAATTATCCCGCGTAAATTCCGCCCAGTGGATTTAACGGGAATTCCCTGATATTCCCGCCCAGACGGCGTGGCTACCATTCCGCGCACCTCGGCCCGCGGCCGACAGAATACCAATGCGCCCATCGCGCGGAGACACCATGAAAGCACTCAAACACGTTGCGGCAGGCACCGCCTTATTTCTTTCGTCCTGGGCCGCCACGGCCGGCGTGACTTTCGACAGCGTCAAGAACAAGGGCTTTGTCCAGTGCGGCGTCTCAACCGGCGTGGCCGGCTTTTCGGTCAATGACAGCAAGGGCGGCTGGATCGGCCTGGACGTCGACCTGTGCCGCGCGCTGGCCATCACCATGTTTGGCGACCCCGCCAAATCCAAGATCATGGCCGTCAGCGCCGTGCAGCGTTTCACCGCGCTGCAATCCGGCGAAGTGGACGTGCTGCCGCGCAACACGACCCTGTCGCTGACCCGCGACACGACCCTGGGCCTGATCGGCGTCGGCGTCAATTACTACGACAGCCAGGGCATCATGGTGAACAAGTCCCTGAACGTGAAGAGCGCCAAGGAACTGGACGGCGCGACCGTGTGCGTGCAGCCCGGCACGACGACCGAACTGAATCTGTCCGACTGGTTCCGTTCGCAGAACATCGTCTTCAAGCCGGTGGTGGTGGAACGCCTGGACGAGATCATCCGCGCCTTCGCGGTGGGACGCTGCGACGCGTTCACCGGCGACAAGTCGCAGTTGGCCGCCGCCCGCACCAACCTCGAGAACCCGGAAAAATACGACATCCTGCCCGAGAACTTCTCGAAGGAACCGCTGGGCCCCATGGTCCGCCAAGGCGACGAACAATGGTTCAACGTGGTCCGCTGGACGATGTTCGCCATGCTTGAGGCCGAGGAATATGGCATCACGTCGAAGAACGTGGACGAGATGCTGAAAAGCACCAACCCCAACGTGCAGCGCCTGTTGGGCGTGACCCCGGGCATGGGCAAGAACCTGGGCGTGGATGACAAGTGGGCCTACAACATCATCAAGCACATCGGCAACTACGGCGAGAGCTTCGAAAAGAACCTGGGCCCCAGTAGCCCGCTGAAGCTGTCGCGCGGCTTGAATGCGTCGTACCGTGATGGCGGGCTGATGTACGGCTGGCCGATGCGCTAAGCGCCGCCTTAGCGGGTGATACGGGGTCCCTGTAATGGGGCCTGAACGGCCGGCGGCCGCCCTGTGCGACCGCCGGCCGTCTGCATTGGTCGAGCGCATTTTGGGAATCGTTACACTGGCGTCTGACCCCAGCGACATTCCTCAGCGACTTCCTGCTCGCGCCTTCACCGCCCCGATGACGACAACCTCCCCTTCGACCCAGTTCCTCCCTGCCGGATTCGTTCCCACCGAGGAACAGAAAAAGATCCAGGCCTCGCGGAACCGGACCAGTCTGGTGGTCGCCAACGCGGGGGCCGCCAAGACGACGACCCTGGCCCTGCGCATCGGTGAGGCGCTTGCCAGGGGCTTGCCGCCTGAAGACATCCTTGGGCTGACGTTCACCGACGAAGCCCGGCAGGTTCTGCAAGCGCGTCTGGTGGAAGTCGGCATCGCCTACAACACCGCCAAGCGCATCAACGTCCAAACCGTTGAAGATTTTGCACGGCGCGTGCTGTCCGGCGTCGAGGACGGCAAGCCGGAACCCCTGCCGTCCACGCGAGAACAGCAGGACTATGCGCTGTCCGTGTTGGAGAACGTGGCGCGCAACCACCCGCAGTACACCGACCTGCTGGATATCCGCACGCACAACACGGCGGTCAGCCAGTTCCTGGACAACCTGCTGAAGCTGAAAGCCACGATGACGCTTGCGCCGGATGGCGGCGACGATCCCGTCTACGCGGCAGAAACCCTTAGGCTGCCACTGACGGACTACCTGTGGGCCGTCGAATATGAGAAGCAGCGCGTCGATGTATTCGGCTATGTCGACGCGCGCGGCTTTTTCGACGCGACCTATGATCTGGCCTGCCTGCTGCGGTCAAATCCGGATTCGCGTCTGGACCTGCCCCGCTACAAGCTCGTGGTCTGCGACGAATTGCACGACATGAACGAAGCCTCGTTCTGCATTGTCGAAGCGCTGGTCAGCCTTGACACCACTTACTTCGTCGGAGTGGGCGACAAGGACCAGGTCATTTATTCGCATCTGGGCGCGGACGAAGCATTTCTGCAGCATCGCATCGCGGCCAGTTTTACGGACTGCGCCCATTTTCCGTTGACGATGACGTACCGCCATGGCCCCCATCTGGCCTACGCCATGGAAGCCTTCAAGCTGAAGCCCGTCGACTCGAACCTGCCTGTCCGCACGGATATCCACGAACGAACCTACACCAACGCGCCCGGCGCCTGCGGCGCCGAAGTCGTCAAGGCCGTGCTGCAGTGGAAACAAGACGGCCAGGCGCTGGATCAGTGCTGCATCCTGTTCCGCGACGCCCATCAGTCGATAGAAATAGAAAACGCACTGATGAACGCCGGCGTGCAATATCGCACGCTGACCATGAATAGTTACCTGCTGCGCGAAGAGATTCTGTTCTTGCGCGGCATGGTCGCCATCGCGCTCGACGACTTCCATCACGTCGCGTCTCCCAAAACGCGCGAGGCCATCGTGGAAGCGCTTGCCACGTTCGCGGAAGTCCCGCTGGAACCCGACGAGCTCCGCGAAGCCAAAACCACGCTGGCGAAAGAACCTTCTGCGCTAAAGCACTTCTTCGACGGCCAGATCCAGCGCGTAGGCAGCGTGTCGGCCCGCACACGCATCGCGGACGCTGTGTCGTACCTGCGCGGCCTGTCTGCCGATTCCCTTGCCCACCCCGCGCTGGAGCAAGTCTGCAACATCATGGACATGGATAAATTGGCCAAGCGCCTGTACATCCATCCCTATGAAGCGTCGGTTGTCACCAAGTCGGTCAGCGGATTCATCACCACGGCGCGCGATTCCGGAAAGACGTTGAATCAGTTCTCGGAATGGATCGGCGCCGCAGAAGCGTTTGCCGGTGGACGACCAGGGAAAAACGCGGTCTTGATGGACTGCATCGTGAACGTGAAAGGCAAGGAATTCCCACACGTCGTCCTGCCGTTCCTGGACGCGGGAGAGTTCCCGAATCCGCTGCGGGAATTGGGGGAAGAAGAGAATCTGTTTTATGTGGCGGCAACACGGACGAAAACGCGGCTGACGCTGGTCTCGTCGGAGGACCCGGCGCGGCGTAGCGCGTTTGTAGACCGGATGCAGCTGGCGGCAATTCAGAAACGGGCGGATACGGCGTTACGTCGAAACATGGCCGCGCCCACGCAGGCGGTGGGACACCGGGATCTTCGAGTCGCTTATGAGAATAAGGACGTGGTGAAGGCGCTGGGGGCACAGTGGGATAAGACCAGGAAGGTTTGGTATGTGCCTGGCGGGATGGATTTGGAACCGTTTCGGAACTGGTTGGCGGATTAAGCAGGAAAGCCGGACGGCCGGGCCATTTATCCGACGCCGGCCATCCATGGCATACCGTTTCTTTTTGCAACACAACGGATTCTCCCCACGTAACTTGAAAGCACATGCAAGAACGGGCAGCCTCGCCGTCCAGGACGGCCCAAATCCCCGTTTATGATTGCAAGCTAGCGAGTACGCCCAAATGCGTTACTCTCCCCTCCCCGATTCATTCCCCCAAGGAGCCCCCATGGCACAAGCCTCCGCCCGTCACATCCTCGTTTCCACTGAAGACAAGTGCAACGAACTCAAGACCGCCATTGAAAACGGCGCTGACTTCGCCCAAGTCGCCAAGGAAAACTCCAGCTGCCCGTCGAGCCGTGACGGTGGCAACCTGGGTACCTTCGGCCCGGGCCAGATGGTCAAGGAATTCGATACCGTCGTGTTCAGCGCCCCGGTTGGCGTGGTCCAGGGCCCGGTGAAGACCCAGTTCGGTTATCACCTGGTTGAAGTGACCAGCCGCAAGGACTAAGTCCCGCTGCTGCACGCGAAAAAAGGCCGCCGCCAGGGGAAACCCGGCGGCGGCCTTTTTCTGTACGAATTCGCGGACCGTAGGATGGGTGTAGCGCGCGAGGCTTGGGCGACCTGTACAAACGCGGATCGCGCGTAACCCATCGAGCCACATTGCGATGATTGCTTGGCCGTTTGGGCGATTACACTGGGGCGGCTTGATGGGTTGCGCGCGGTTGGCATTTGTCTGCTTAGGGCGGATTTCTCGCGCTACACCCATCCTACATATTGGATGCGTGGCCGATCGCGTGTGCCAACGCCCCGCAGGCCCGCCCGCTGATTATGCGCCAAGGCATCGGCGTTCAGCCCGGCCACGTCGCGCTCGATGACTTTGGCCCGTGCTTCAGGATCGCGACGCGGTCGGCCCGTGCTTCAGGATCGCGACGCGGTCGGCCAGGGCGACGACGTCGGCCATGTTGTGGCTGATCAGGATCACGGTGCGCCCCTCTTCGCGCAGCTTGCGCACCAGGTTCAGCACCAGCGCCGTTTCCTTCACGCCCAGCGCGGCGGTGGGTTCGTCCATGATGACGACGCGGGCATCCCAGGCGAAGTGTCGGGCTGTCGGGCATAGCCGCCGATTGTATTTCAGCCCGCTATCCCAAAATCGCGCGCATCAAGTATTCTCGGCGCACGCCACCCGGCGTTCTGCAAGTTGCCCAGGCGTTACCCCTTCAACAAGAACGGAGACGACGATGAGCGGTTACTTTGTACTGAAGCGTAGCGGGACGCAGTTCATGTTCAATCTGCACGCGGGGAATCACGAGGTGATCCTGACCAGCGAACCCTACACCACCAAGGCCTCGGCCGAGGGCGGCGTGGCCGCCGTGCAGAAATACTCGGCCGACGATGCGCGCTATATGCACAAGACGGCAAAAGACGGTTCGCATTACTTCACGCTGGTAGCGGCGAATGGCGAATCGGTCGGGCGCAGCGAGATGTACTTGACCGCGCAAGCGCGGGACAAGGGCATCGCATCGGTCAAGACGAACGGCCCCAAGTCGCCGACCAAAGACCAGACTTGATGGTGTTTTCCCGTAGCGCCGCCGCCCGCCCGGGCGGCGGCTTTTTTTCAGGCGGCAACGCGCCGCGCCCACGTTGCGCCGCAGCACCGGAAAGCCTATCAGTTGATAATTTCTGTTCAGGTGACAAGGCCTGGGCCGTGCGACAGAATGGGCCGCATGAAAAGCCCAAGAGCCGCGTGATCACCCCCTGCGCCATTACCGGCTCGGTGCATGCGGCTATCTGCGCGCAGGCCTGAAAGATTCGCTATGCGACGGGCCGGCGCAGGACGTCTCGTTCTGACGCGGTGGCGAAATAACACAACAACCCTCGCGGGGAGACAACACCATGACGAAGACGTTGAATGCGGCCGCAGCCGCCGTATTGCTTAGCCTGGGCGGCGCGGCCAGCGCCGATGACGGCGTGATCCGCATCGGCTTCATCACCGACATGTCGGGCTTGTCCGCCGATGCGGACGGCCCCGGTGGCGCCGAAGCCATCAAGATGGCGGTAGCGGACATGGGCGGCGCGGTGGCGGGCAAGAAGATCGAAGTGCTGGTGGCCGACCACCAGAACCGCGCCGACATCGCGTCGTCGCGGGCGCGGGAATGGCTGGATCAGAAAGGCGTCGACATGCTGATCGCGGGTGCCAATTCCGCGGCGGCGCTGGCGATGGCGAAGGTGGCTGAAGAGAAGAAGGCGCCGTTCTTCGTGGTCAGCGCCGGCGCGTCCGAGCTGACCAACGCGCAATGCACGCCTTATACGGTGCACTACGTGTACGACACCGTGTCGCTGTCGCGCGGCACGGCGCGGGCCATGTTGAAGGCCGGCAATAAAGACTGGTACTTCCTGACCGTGGATCACGCGTTCGGCCATGCGTTGGAGCGCGACGCGTCGGCGGTCGTTCAGGCCGATGGCGGCCAGGTGAAGGGCCGCGTGCGGCATCCGTTGAACACGGCCGATTTCTCGTCGTTCATCTTGCAGGCGCAAGCGTCGGGCGCCACGGTGCTGGGGCTGGCGAATTCCGCCAACGACACCAGCAATGCCGTCAAGGCGGCCGCGGAATTCGGGCTGACGCCCGGGATGAAGATCGCCGGCCTGCTGGTGCTAATCACCGATATCCACGCGCTGGGCCTGGCCGCCGCGCAGGACATGTACCTGACCACCGCGTGGTATTGGGATCAGGACGACGCCTCTCGCAAATGGGCGGCGCGGTTCGAGGAGCGCATGAAGAAGAAGCCGTCGATGCTGCAGGCCGGCGATTATTCTGTGACGACCACCTACCTCAAGGCGGTGCAGGCCACCAACACCACGGATGGCGACGCCATCATGAAATGGCTCAAGGCCAACCCGGTGAACGACTTCTTCGCCAAAGACGGCCGCATCCGCGCCGACGGCTTGATGGTGCACGACATGTACCTGATGCAGGTGAAGAAACCGTCCGAGTCCAAGGGGCCCTGGGACTACTACAAGCTGATCGCGCAGATTCCCGGCGACCAGATCTACACGTCGCCGCAGGAATCCACCTGCCGCCTGATGAAACCCTGATCCACCCGACTAAGGCGGCGCTAGCTGATCAGCTGAATCGTGTCGGCATAGACGCCTGTTCGCCGCGCTTGCGCCGTGGCGTGCAGCGCGCCTAACAGCCGGCCGGTCAGTTCCTGGTTCTGGGCGTCGCGACGCGTGATCAGCACGAATTCGAACCACTGCCGCGAGGCCAGCGGCAGCGCCACCAGATCGGGGTAGACCGACGCGATGTCGGACGCCGACAACGCGTTGACCAAACTGATGCCCTTCACGGCACGGACGGTTCCAGGCACCAGCGTCATATGCGCCTGCATGCCGAATTCGAGCTGCGCCGAATCGCCGGTATCGCCCTGCGCCACCACGTAGTCGGACCAAAGCGGCTTAACGAAGGTGTCAGGCGCGATATCCGCCACGGCCACCACGCCGCGTCTGGCCAAAGGATGTTCGCGATGCGCGATGGCCATGACGTCGGTGCGCAGGAACGGCGTGAAGTTCAGGCGCGGGCTGTCGCCCCCGACCGCGCCCAGGCCGAAATCCGCCCGCATGGTCTCCACCGCGCTGATCAGCTGCACCGACGACTCCACGTCGACCGAGAACGGCCGCTTGCCGTGTTCGTCCAGGTAGCGCTTCACGGCCTCGGGCGCATAGCTCAGCGCCAGCGCCGGCGACGACGCGATGCGCAGGCCACGGCCGCCGAACTGCTCGATGCTGTGCAGCGCTTCGTCGATGCGCACCAGTTCATCCAGCACGAACTTGGCCTCGGTGTACAGGTACTTCCCCGCCTCGGTGGGCCGCAGGGTTTTGTGCGAACGGTCGAACAGCTGCACGCCCGTGGCGCTTTCCAGGCGAGAGACCGCGTGGCTGATCGCCGGTTGCGTCAGGTTCATCGCCTGCGCCGCCTGACGCGTCGATCCGGTCATGACGACCGTATAGAAGATACGCAGATCGTGGATGTTGAAGTTGCGCTTCATGCCCCTGAACCCTCCCGATGGGACAAGCGGCCGGCCTTGGCCCGACCGGTCTTCGGCGTCCCAATCCAGGCGATGCGCGCCGATGTGCCTATTGCGCCACCCGCTGTATTTCCGGTGATTCCCACTTGCCTTCCAGCAAGGCCGGCTTCGGCCAGTAGTACCGCATCGTCACCATGAACGGGCCTTGCGGGGCAGGCAGCCAGTTGGACTCCTTGCCCTTGCCTGGCGATTTTGCCTGGATGTAGATCGTCAAGCCCCCGTCCGCATCCTTTTTCAGGGACGGCAACATAGGCGAGTTGATCAGGTAGCGATTGATGGGATTTGGCGACAGCAACTGCGAGGGCAACCGGTACATGGTCATGGACCAGAACGCGTTGACCGGCGGCAGGCTGCGCGGCGCGAAGCGCAGCGTGTAGGCGTACTGGCCGTCCAGCTCCTGGCCGCGGCTGTCCTTTTCCAGCACCGGATACAGCGCTTCGTCGCGGCTGTTGGCACCGATGCCCACCTGCGTGCCGGTGGCGCGCGACAGATAGTCGTTCTTCAGCGTGTTGCGGTCGCCGAACAGCGTGTCGGTCTTGCCGGCAAGCGCCGCGCGGTTCTTGTCGATGTCGTTCTGCGCCGTGTGCATGCCTTCCTGCAAGGCGCGGCGCAGCGCGGGATTCATGTCCTCGGTTTTGAAGGGCTGCCCGGGCTTCAGGCCGATGCTGCCGAAACGTTCACGCAGCCATTTTTCGGTGGGGTGCGTGGGCGCGAATTGCAGCAGGAAAGCCAGTTGGTTGTAGAACTCGAGCGACGAGCGCATTTCGCCTGGAGGCACCGGCGGGATCCAATCCACCGCAGGCGGTGCGGGCGGCGCAGGCCGCTTGGCGAAGGCCGACAAGGGCTGGATTTTGTAGCGCGCCTGGATCCGCTTGACGTTTTCAAGGTCTGCGGCATTGAACAGTTGGGTGCGGCCCACCATGTTGACCAGCTCGGTTTCCGACTTGATTACCTTGGTAATGCCTTTGGGCACGCTGCCTTTCCAACGCGGGCCGGCGATCAGGAAGTTGCCGCCGCCGTTGCCGGTGGTGCGGCTGCCGATATAGGCAAAGTTGTACGTGTACAGGTCCATCAATTGCAGAACGAAGTAACGGCGCTTTTCCATGGGGGGCACGGAAATGACGACGGGTTCGGCGCGCAGGTCCAGGATGGCGAACGAGTAAGGCGTATCGGCGTTTGGCGTGACGAACGCCGTGTCTTCGGGCGTGAAAACGCGCGAGATGCTGTTCACCGTATTGAACGGCCCCTTGTATTGCGGGTTGTTCTTGTCGATGCTGAACGCGTACATGGTCTGGTAACTGGCGACCATGGGCGTGCCGTACAGATAGGCCTCGCGGGCGATGCTGCGCGCCTGCTGGCCCGTCACGCCGTGGATGCCCACCGATTGCGACCCGGTCGCCTCGTCCGGCGATGTGAAGCTGCAACCAGCCAGGCCGCCCGCCAGCAGCGCCGCCGTGAACCACCGCGCGGGCTTGCCACGCAAGGCGGAGGAAAATCCAGTGCTACTCTGGCGGTCGCGCATGGTGGCTCCAACACGTGGCTGATGTTGGCAACGCCCTGGTGGCGGCAGCGTCGCGGGCTAAGCAGGAAATCCGGAAAACGATTCTGGCATATTTCCCGTTGATGAAAAAGGACCGGTGCAGCAAGTTCAGCACGGGTTCGCACAGGAACAACACAACAGGCATGGGCATACTGAATCAAGAGAAGGACGGCGACGAACTGGGCGCAAACCTGCGAGCACCGTCGTACTACGTGCTGCAGGCTTCGTGCCGCTGCACCCAATGCGGAGAATCCACGCCCGTGTTCGCGCTGGCCGTGCCGCCCGACCACGAAAGCACGGAAGGCGACCTTGAGCTGGACGCAGAGGGGGACAGCACTGGGCTAGACCCTGGTGCGTTCCACCAATGGCTATTCAGCCCGGCGCAATGGCAACACATCGATGGGCCCGCGCTGCTGTCGCAGGTTGGCATCTTGTCGGACCCGGTCGCACGCACGCTGCGCGCACTGGCCCCCACCGTGCGGCAGAACCCTGAGCGCAACGGCCAGTGGACCAATTTCTGCGAACACTGCGACAGCGCCGTATGGGAAGGCGCCCTGTATCCCACGCCGGGCCAGCCCTTCTGCCCGAAAGACGATGCGGCGGCGGCGCAGATCGCGGTGCATGCGGTGGACGAACCGCTGGCGGCGTTTACCGCCATGTGCTGGACGGACGGCTACCGCAACAAGTGGCCGTTGTTCAAGCGCCTGGGCGTGACGTGTGGCGAAGCGGACTGACCACGGCGGGATGCCCCCGGGGGCTTTTCCGCTGCGGGCCTGATTGCGCTTATTGCACAGCGGTTTCCGGCACCCATTCGGCCAGGTTTTCCAGGCGGTGAAGGGGAATATCCACGATGGCGCTTTCGGTTGCGCGCGCGTCGGTGGTCAGGTGCTGGATCAGGTCCACCGTCGTGGACCTGCGCGTCAACATCAGGCAAGTGACTTCGTGCTCGACGACACGGGTCGCATGCCAGCAACCCGGCCGCATGCAGACGCCCTGCCCCTGCGGCACGCGAAACGCGGCCAGCGTGGTGAGATCCGGGCTGCCGTCGGCGGCGCTTTTTGCAACTACCTGGATGATCTGGCCCGTCAACGGCACGATGGCCTGTTGCGTCAGCAAGTGCTTTTCCAGACTGGCGATTTCCTCCGCCGAACTGCGGTAGTTGACCCACAGCAGTTCGGCGTCGCCGCCCGCGCCCGTGTTGAACAGGTGTTCCTGCCAGAAATCCGTGGCCGGATTGGAAAACAGCGGCACGCCATTGCCGTCCGGCATGGGCTTGCCCAGCATCCAGCCGTAAGCCGAAAAGGCCTGCGGCGTAAGGTCGTTGACGATCAGTTGCGTGTGGCTTGTCATGCGGAACCCTGTGATGGTTTCGGAAGCGTGCCGCGTTTGGGAAATTCAGCGTCGTAATCGAAATCGCCACGCGCGATGGCGTCCAGGATGGCTGCCCGGCGGTCGGCGGCGCGTTTCAGGTTGGCGGCGGTGGGCTTGACGCGGATGCGTTCAACGCAGTGCCGGCCGTCATAGAAGAAGCCGATCTCGATGGACGATTCGGACGCGGGCCTGACCCCATCGAACCCCTGGCTCATCGCCTTTCCCGTTGTGGTTGCTGATGGCCGACATGATATCGCTTCGCGGCGCCACGCTGGAACCGGCGCGCGCGCCTGGGGCGAATCCGGTTCGCCTCGTTGCTATGACAGCACGACTCCCCACCCGAGGATGCGCAAAATGGCCACCGATCTGTCGTCGCATTATGTCTTGCTGGACGCCTCCGGCGCCGCTTCCACCATCAACGGCGGGGATGCGTTCTGGTCCCAGGCGCAAGATGAACTGGACCGCTACCATGCCCTGCGGGAATGTGATCCGGCGGGATCGACGCGGAAGCATGGACCGAGAACACCGAGCCCTTGCCCGGCACGGACCGCAGCCGGATCTCAAACCCAAGCAATCCCGTCAGCCGCCGCACGATGGCCAACCCCAGCCCCAGGCCCAGGCCTTGCCCCGCCGGCGCGTCGCCGATCCGCGTGAATTCGTTGAAGACGGCGTCTTGTGCATCCGGCGCGATGCCGACGCCGGTGTCCCACACCTGGATCAGCACGCCGCCCTGCCGCCGGCGGGCGCACAGCAGCACGCCGCCCCGGGGCGTGTACGACAGCGCATTGCTCAGCAGGTTATGCAGAATGCGGCGCAGCAAGGTGGGGTCGGTCTCCAGCACGAGAGGCGTGGGCAGTACCGACAGGCGCAAGCCCTGCGCCTGCGCCTGCGGTTCAAAATCCTGTCTTATTTCGTCGAACAGCGCGTCCAGGCGGACCGGGCGGCGCTCGATGCGCAGCAGGTGCGCATCCATCCGGGACACGTCCAGCAAGCCATCCAGCAGCCGGTTCAGGCTGGCCAGCACGGTTTGCTGGCGCTGCGCGACGTGCAGCACGTCTTGCGGCGTGGCGTCGCCCTGCTGGGCGCGGCTGGCCAGGATGTCGGTGAACAGGCCCAACGCATGCACCGGTTGGCGCAAGTCGTGCCCGGCAGCGGCCAGGAAGCGGGTCTTGGCCTGGTCGGCGGCCGCCACGCGGTCCCGTTCGCGTTGCAGGTCGCCGATCAGACCCAGGTTCTCAAAGCGCAGCGACACGGTGGTCTTCAGGCTGCGGTACGTGATGGCGCTGAAATACATGTTCACGCCCAGCAGGCAGAACGCGAAGGCCGCATAAATGAGATGCAGCGCATCGTCCTGGACCAGGCAGGCCACGGTGAACGGCGCCAGCATGCCCAGCGCCGATCCCGCGTAGGCGGGCGGATAGGCCGATAGCGACGGCACCGCGCCGCTGCACATGCCGGCCAGCATCACGCAGCCAAACGCCAGCATCATGCCGTCGTCGGACAGCACCGCCACCAGGCCGGCCAGGCCCCATAGCAGGCCCGACAGCCACGACAGCACGCAAAACGACGAGACCCAGCCCTGCAAGTCCGCGGGCGCGGTCTGGCGCCGCAGGAAACGGCGGTTCACGACCACGCGCAGCGCCGTCAGCAGATAAAGCGCGGCGGCCCAGGCGGCCAATAGCCAGATCGGCACGCTGGCGCGCATCACGTAGGCGACGGGTACGACAATGGCGAAATTGGCGAAGAGCACGCCATACGACTGCCGATACAGCAGGCGGGCCAGCTCGCCCCGATAAAGCGCGTGCAGTTCCGAAGCGGGCGGCATTGAACTCGAAGATAACGCAGCGGAAGCGGTCATGCGTCTATTGAGAGTCCAGGTAACGGCGCATCATTTTGACACAGAGGTGTCGCTTCCCTGGGGCCTTTCGAGCCAATTCGGCGCACCGGAATTAACGTTTTCTTCTTTATCGTTACATTTACCGCTTTATTGACTGCTACTGCTGGTTACAGTGCTGCCTTCCCCTTTTTGACAGGCACCTGACATGTGGCACGTCCGGCTCGGCGTATTCCTCTTCGCGGGCCCCTCCCGCGCCCGCGCGCAATGAGGGCCGCGATCAAGCCCCTGGCGCTGGCCTTGGCATTTGCCCTGCCTGGCCTGACCGGCACGGCGCAAGCCGATTCGTGGATCAACCGGTGCACCGCCAGCTACTACGGCCAGGGGTCCGACACGTACTGCCATCAGGCCTACAGCGAAGGCCTGGCGGCCGTGATGACCGGCTCGGCCGACGACCCGGCAGGCGTCTGGGGCTACCTCGACAATCAAGGACGCATGGCGATCGCCCCCGCCTACGCCGAGGCCTCTCCGTTCCAGAATGGCCTGGCCGCGGTCAGCCAGGACGGTCTTTGGGGCTACATCGACACCCGAGGCCAGTGGGTCATCAAGCCGCGCTTCGGCAGCGCGTCGGGATTCAATGCCGAAGGCACGGCCTTGGCCGAAGAAGACGAGCGCGACGTGCTGATCGATCGTCAGGGCAAGGTCATCAAAATCTTCGAGCTGGGCACGCGGACATGGGGCTTCCAACCCGGACAGAAATTGGCGTCGATCGAAGTGCCCACGCCGCCGCGTCTCTTCAATATCGCCACGGGCAAAGCGGCATCCCTGCCTGCGGGCGTGATGGCGTTGGCCGCCCCCACCGAGGGGTATCTGCCTGCCCAGTTGCGCGAATCCCGCTACAACGGCTGGTGGGGCCTGCTGGACGACAACGGCCGCTGGGCACTGCCGCCGGACGTGCTGCGCTCGCAGGCAGCGCCGATTCGCGACGGCGGCGTGCTGGCCGTGCGCCGCGACGAAAAATGGCAATTCGTGGATCCGCGCGGCACGGCGTTGTCGCCCGCGCGCTACGAACGCGTGCAGCGGGTGGCGGCCGGCCTGTGGTTGGTAACGCCCGAAAACGGCAAGGCGGCGCTATTGGACGCAACCCTCCAGACGCTGCACACCTTTTCGAATGCCTACGTCGGCTTGCAGGAGCGCGATGGCTGGAGCTACCTGCCGGATGTCTCGATGACACTGCTGATCAGCCCGACCGGCACGCTCGAGCAGTTGGCGCTGGGCCAT
Source organism: Achromobacter marplatensis (assembly GCF_049060505.1). Classification (GTDB taxonomy): domain Bacteria; phylum Pseudomonadota; class Gammaproteobacteria; order Burkholderiales; family Burkholderiaceae_B; genus Achromobacter; species Achromobacter marplatensis_A. Next base: position 125,917 of record NZ_JBMGRB010000005.1, on the reverse strand, counting down.
GGCCGTGTCGAGATCAACCAGGGGCGGGCCTGGGTCTACGGCGTGCAGGCGTCGCCGCCCGGCGCGGCGGACGCCGACGCGACCGATGACGCCACCCGCGCGACTGGCCTGATGGATGCCGCGAAGGAAGGAACCTCGGCCGAGACCGGCGCTGTCCAGGCTGCCGACGCCGCAGGCATTGCCGTCGAAGCCGGATCCGCGGCGGACGCGGTCCCCGCAGCGGCGGCCGTCGATACCGCCGCGACCGTCATGACGGACGTCGCGGCCCCTCCGCCGGCCGCAGACAGCGCGCAGGCCGCGTCCGACTCGAATGCTGATACCGCCGCAGCCACCGACGTGACGGTATCCACCCTTGAGGTCGACGGCGACAGTCAGACGACGTCCATGGCCGCGCCGGGCGTCGAAACCCTGGTCCAGATCTACGCCGGGGACGGCAAGCCGCTGTTGAATGCGGACACCGTCGCGCGGCTGCGGGCCTACCAGATCAGCGCCTTTTCGCCCGGCAAGGCGGCCGCGCGTAGCCGCGCTGCGGCGGACATGCCGCTGGCGTTGTTGCGAACCGACGACTATCAGCAGCCGCCGTCGATCCTGACGGCGTCGGGCACGGTGGTCTCGAACCCGGAATGGGAAGCCATCGACACCTATGACGCGACGATGCCGCTCATCGTGCGCACCACCGGCGGCAAGTTCGGCGCCATCGACGGCAAGGGTGGCTGGGCGGTGCCGCCCAAGTACAGCGGCATCCGGAACTTCAGCGGCGCTTACACCTGGGCCCGCACGCCGGACATGTCCCGCGACGACGCCCTGCTGATCGACGCGCGGGGCAAGACGGTACCGATCCCCGCCGACGTCGCAGCCGACGCCACGCACCTTGACGGCGACCTGCTGCTTTACCGCGCGCCGGACGAGAACCGCGCGCGCCGCTGGGGCATCTGGAACATCCGCCGGGGCGCGCCGGCGCTGAAACCCGCCTACGAACACATCGAGGAATTCGAAGACGACTGGGCCCGCGTCCAGGACAAGGACCACTGGGGCGTCGTCAACCGCGACGGCCAGTGGGTCGTGCGCCCCACGCACGAGAGCGCCTACAAGATGGAATACCTGGGCGACGGCTTCATGCTGGTGGACGACCCCGACGCCAAGGACACCGCCAACCGCTACGCGGACAGCCCGTACCGCCTGGTCAACCTTCGCACCGGCAAGGCCAGCGACACGATCTACGGCAAGCCCAACAAGATCAAGGACGGACGCTACGTCGGAGAACTGGCGGACGGCAGCGCCGTGCTGTTCGACGCGCAAGGCCACGCGACCCGCCTGTCGGAGGGCAAGCCGGAAAGCCGTGACCAGTACGGTGATTGGGTCATCATGCGCCACGATGAACGCGAAGGCGCGATTGATGCGCGCGGCAATTTCGCCGTGCCCGCCCTGTATGGCGAATTCAATCCCTTCTTCGTGCAGCCGGAAGGCCTGGCGCGGGTCAACCTGGGGACCGGATACCGCCTGATCGACCAACGCGGCAAGACGGTGCTGGAAAAACGCGGGGACGGCTTTCCGCTGGCGTCGATGCAACGCCTGCTGTTCACCGACGCCTCGGAATCCAGCGCCATCATGACTGACCTGCAAGGCCGGGAAATCACGCGTTTCCCCGGGCGCTATTCGGTCGAGTACAACCGCGCCAGCGAAGGCGTGGCGCCCTACAGCGACGAAAGCGGCCGCTGGGGTTTCGTGAACGCGGACGGCAAGCGTATCGTCGGCGCGCACTTCTCCCAACTCGGCCCGATGAAAGACGGCCTGGCCCGCGCCCGTCGCCTGGAGCGCACCGGCAAGCTGTATGGATTCATCGACTTGACCGGGCGCTACGCGATTCCGCCCGCGTTCAAGTGGGCCGACGATTTCCATGACGGGCGCGCGATGGTCCTGCGCGACGGCGGGGTTGAATTCATCGACACCCAAGGCAAAACGACCGCCCTGTTTGGCGTGCTGTGCGACAAAGTGGTGATCTTCGACGCGGAGGAAAACCTCACGTGGCCGAAAGAGGCGCTGACCTGCCCCGAAGCCACGCAGGTGCCGCCCCCCGCCCTCAACAACGCCAACGCCAAAGCAGAATAACCATGACGTCACGCGTGATCCGCACCACCCGACTCGCCTGCGCCATTGCCGCGCTGGGCGCTTCCCTGTCCGCGCATGCGCAAAGCGGCCATCTGTATTGCCTTGACGAAGGCAGCTACGGCGCCGACACCAACGCCGACGACATCTCCAACAGCAGTCCCTTTACCAACGGCTGCATCCGCGCGCTGTCGGACGGACGCGCCGCGGTGTTGCTGCCTTCGGCCCTGGAAAACATCAACCGCGTCCCCATGGACCAGTCGCTGCGCCGCCACGCCTGGGGCTTCCTGGACCCGAACGGCCGGCTGGCGATCCGCCCGCTATTCGAGGATGTGCGCGATTTCCGCCACGGCCTGGCCGCCGTCCAATGGAAGGGCAAATGGGGCTTTATCGACACGCGCGGCCGCATGGCGGTGCCACCGCGTTATGACAGCGTCCAGGACTACGCCGAGATCGGCCTGGCCGTGGCCATGCTGGACGGACGCCAGCAATTGATTGACCGCCACGGAGAACCCGTGGGGGAACCCCTGGACGCCGGTATCCAGAACCTGTTCCTGGCCGATGGCGTGCCGGCCCGGGCTGCGGTGCAATACAAGCAGGAATACCGCGGCATCAATGGCGAACGCCGTTTCGCCAAGCCCGGCATCACCATCACGCAGTCCTATGGCAAGGGCTTGTACATCGCCATCAATGACGAACACCGCTACGGCGTGGTGGACGGCGATTGGAACTGGGTGATCGAACCTGCCTACGAAGACATCCTGACGCAGCACGACGACAGGCCCGCCGTGGCCTTTGGCCGCGACGGCGCCGTGCTGATCGGCACGGACGGCAAGGTGACCGGCGCGGACCAGCATTACAACAGCCTGCAGCCCGTGGGCCGCGCGTTCTGGAGCGCCGAGCTGGATGGCCGCAAGGGCTATGCCGTGCTGAATGCCGCAGGCGCGGTCGTCACGACAATGAAGCCGGACGAAGCCCAGGCGTCCCAGCGTTTCCAGGACACCATCGTCTACCCGGTGGGGGAAACGCTCATGGCGCTGGTGCCCGGGCAGCCCGCACCGATCAAACTGAGCGGCGCGTCGACGCCGACCCAGAACGAAGAAGGCTTCGTGATATTCGCTGACCAGACGGGCGCGCCCGCCGGCGTGCTGACGCCCAAGGGCGTCTGGCTAAGCGGCGACACGGCACCTGCCTGGTTGCCCCAGGCAGGACCGATGGAGCTGCGCCAGGGCCGGCTGTGGATCCGGAAGCAGGAAGGCGGATTGCTGAACGTCCTGGATGCCGACGGCCGCGTACTGCTCAAGCCCGAAGCGGTGGAAGCGACGCAGAGCATGGAACTGAAGGCGCCGCCGTTGAACATCCCGGGCGCGCCGCTGGGCATATTGGGCCAGGGGCATTGCCAATGCGGCATGACAGGCGCCGGCCTGATTCTGGCCGACGGCAGCTGGGTCACCGATCCGTGGTGGACGGACCTGATTGCGCTGGACGATTCCGACGACCGCCGCGGCGACGACCCGGAATACCCGGACGGCCCGGACGCGCTGAAGCCCGACCAACTGCGCTACGCGGCCGAGACCGAACGCGGCCTGCAACTGCTGGACGCCAACGGCAAGCCGTTGCCCTTGCCGCCGCAGCAGCATATCGGCACCTTCCGCCACGGCTATGCGCTGACCTACGCCGCCGGCGTCAACCGCATGATCGACCGCGACGGCAAGACTTACGACCTGCCCGATGTTTTTCAAACCGACATCGTCGCGCCCGGCGTGGTCCGGTTCTTGAAGACGGCAAGCGAAGACGCGCGATGGGGTCTGTACGATTTCGTGGCCGGCAAGGAACTGGCCGCCCCCGCTTTCCACCAGATCGGCCACTTCCAGAACGGCCAGGCCGTGGCCTCGCTGGGTGCGGACCGCGTGGGCGTGATCGATCTGCAGGGACGCTGGGTGGTGCCCGCGGCGCATCACGGCGTGGCCCGCATCAACGACAAGCTGTGGAAGGTATGGCAGGCCGGCGGACAGGCAGAAGACTACGAACGCGCCGCCGCCGTATTCAACAACCAGGGCCGCGCGCTGACGTCGTTCCAACCGCATTTGCAGATATCCGCGGCAGCAGGCGGATCCATCTCGGCCGACGGCGAGCACAACCGCTGGATCGTGGCGGCCGACGGCAGCAGCGCGCTGGACCTGCAGGACGCCACCTACGGTCGCGTGGGCGACTGGCTGGAAATCCGCCGCGCCGTGCGCTATGGCTATCTGAACGCGCAAGGCGGTTGGCAGATCGGCCCCACGGCTGCCGTCGGATCGGTCTTCCAGGGCACGCCGGCGCGCGCGCTGGCCACCGATGACGCGGGGACGCGATTGATCGACGTCACCGGCAAGACCGTCCTGACCCTGCCTGGCGGCGACTGGCGCTGGCCGCAGGGCTCGGACTTGCTGCTTCGGCATTACGCCACGAACGGCAAGACCATGACCGAGTACGCCGGCTTGGACGGCAAACCGCGCATGAAGGTGGAAGGCACGGCATCGGCGTTTTCAGCGGGCCGCGCGGTCACGCTGCTATCGACTCGGGCCGTGCGCGCGGTCGACGCCAAGGGCGCATTGAGCGGTCCGGCGTTCGACGCGCTGGGCGCCCTGCGCGACGGCCTGGCGGCCGCCCGCAGCGACCTCGACTTCGGCTACGTGGACGGCCAGGGCAAGTTCGTCATCCCGCCCAGCTACAGCGCGGTCACGCCATTCGCCGGGAAGCGCGCCGTGGTATCCACGATGGACATGTCGAAGATCATCGACCCTGCCGGCAATGCGCTGGCCCGCGTCGAGATGATCTGCGGCATGCGCGCGCTGTACGGCAGCGCTGGCCAGCGCCTGTGGCCGCTGTCCTTGCCGGCGCGCTGCCGCCGCTAGGGTTCTGGCGTTGGACGCCTATTGCGCGTCCAACGCCAAGTAGCGCTGCGTCTGCACGATGGCTTCCCGTTCCTTGAAACTCGTCAGGCGGTCGGCCAGCGCGCTGCTGTCGCCGGTCTGCCGGATGGCGGCCAGCGTGGCCTGCATGGCATGGATGGCGGCGCGTTGCAGGTCAGACGGAATGATGGCCAGGCGATAGCCCATCGCCGCCAGCTCGGGCAGCGGCACCAGCGGCGTCTTGCCGCCGTAGAACATGTTGATCAGTTTCAATCCCGGCAGGCGTTCGGCGATGGCCTGGATCTGCGCCAGCGTTTCGGGCGCCTCCACGAAAACCATGTCCGCGCCCGCCTTCACATAGCGTTCCGCGCGGGCGATCGCAGCGTCAAAGCCTTCGACCGCGATCGCGTCCGTGCGTGCGATGACCAACGCATCGGCATCCGAAAGCGTTTGGCGCGCGATGTGCACCTTGCGGCACATTTCGTCGGCGTCCACCAGGCTCTTGTCGTCCAGGTGGCCGCAACGCTTGGGAAAGGACTGGTCTTCGATATGGAAGGCCGCCACGCCTGCGCGCTCCATGATGCGCACGGTGCGCTCCACATTGGCCGACCCGCCGAAGCCCGTGTCGGCGTCCGCCACTACCGGCAGGCCGCTGGCGTCGACGATCTTCTCCACCCGGTCCATCACTTCCGTGAAGCTCAGCAGCCCGATGTCCGGATAGCCCGCCGCGCGCGCAATGGCGCCGCCGCTGGCGTACACGGCGTTGAAGCCCGCAGCGGCCACCAGCCGGGCCGACATGCCGTCATAGGCGCCGGGCGCCACGACGATGTCTTGGGCCAGATGCCGGCGCAACAGGGTGCTGGGTTTGACGGGGGTATTCATGCGGGTTCCTTGATGGCAATGAAGGGATGCCTGCATCATCGGCCCGCTGCAATAGAATGTCCAATATATGGAAAATTGATAACCAGTACTTTTCAGGTATGAATATGGAACTGCGCCATTTGCGCTATTTCGTCGTAACGGCCGAGGCCCAGCACTTCACGCGGGCGGCGGAACTGCTGGGCATGGCGCAGCCCCCGCTCAGCCAGCAAATCCGTCAGTTGGAACAGGAAGTCGGCACGCCGCTGTTTGACCGAACGGGCCGCGGGGTCGCGCTGAACGACGCCGGCCGCGCCTTCCTTGCTTGCGCGCAAGACATCCTGCAACGCACGCAAGCCGCCGTGCAGACGGCGCAGCGCGCGGCGCGCGGCGAAGTGGGAGAGCTGACGTTGGGCTTCACCGAATCTGCCTCGTTCAATGGTGTGGTAACGGCGCTGATCCGTCAGTACCGGCTGCAGTATCCCGATGTGGAGATGACGCTGTCGCAAGGCGATAGCGAGACGCTGGTGGCGCAGTTGCGCGAAGGCGCCATCGACGCCGCCTTCGTGCGGCCCCCGTTCGCCTTGGATGGCGGTCTGGCTTTCACGCAGTTGGCCGAAGAACCGCTGGTGGTGGCCCTGCCCCTGGGCTATGCGTTGGCGCGGAGGAAGCGGCTGGCGCCCGCAGACCTGACGCAGGAGCGCTTCATTCTGTATTCCCGGAAGTCTGGGTACGGGCTTAGCGCGGACATCATGGCGGCGTGCCGCCAGCATGGCCTGAACCCGCTGATCGGCCAACGGGCGCCGCAGCTGTCGTCGGCGGTGAACTTGGTAGCGGCAGGCATGGGCGTGGCAGTGGTGCCAGCGTCGTTGCGCCACCTGCGCCCCGACGGCGTCGTCTACCGCCCTTTCGCACTGGACTGGCCGCGGGCGGTGCTGGGCCTGGCGGTGCGGCAAGACGCGTCCGGCGGAAAGGTCGAAAACCTGCTTCGCCTGACGCGTAAGGCGTAACGGACGGCGGCGACGTCGTAGGCCGGTCAGTCCTCGTGCGATTCGTGCACGGCCACGGCGCCACGCTTCCAATAGCTGGCGGCGCGAATGCGGCTCTTGTCGATGGCATGCTGGGACACCATGATTTCGCGCACGGCCTTGGCCACCGCGGATTCGGCGGCCACCCAGACATAGCCTTCGCCGGCGGGCAGCACCAACTCGCGCGCCGCTTCCAGCAGCAAGGTGCTGTAGCCCGGCGCGGTGCCGTCGCGGTGCAGCCAGCGCACGGACGTTTTAGCGGCCGATGCCAGCGGGATCTGGTTGGCGGCGGACGGGACTTCAATCAGCGCTAACGCCTGCGCGCCGGCGGGCAGTTCTTCCAGGCGGCGCGCCATCGCAGGCAGCGCGGTTTCGTCACCGATCAGCACGTGCCAGTCGAAGGCTTTGGGCACCACGAAGGAACCGCGCGGGCCGCCGATGCCCAGCGTCTGGCCGGGTGCGGCCTGCTCGGCCCAGGTTGACGCGGGGCCATCGCCATGCAGCACGAAGTCAATGACCAATTCGCGGCGGGCCGCATCGAAATAGCGCGGCGTGTAGTCGCGCGCAGCCGGCTTGGGCATACCGTCGGGGAACTTGATGCCATCAGGGCCGACGGAAGGCAACACCGGCGGCAGGGACGGGTCGGCGGGGAAAAAGAGCTTTACATGGTCGTCGAACGAGGCGGACACGAAGTCCTGCAGGTCGTCGCCAGTGAAGGTGATGCGGGCCAGCAGGCCCGCGATGCGTTCGGTGCGCGCGACAGTCAGCACGCGCATTTTCAGGTTGTGGCGCACGCGCTCCACGTTCAAATCGGTACGGGTCATGAACACTCCAAATCGGGGGGACGGGTCAAGCACAGGGCGTGCCGTTGATCTCGTCGGTGGCGCGCGCCAGGATGGCGGCAATGCGCCGTTGTTCGGCGGGCGACGCGTCGGTGCGGTCCAGCAAGGCTTGCCGGAGGGCGTGGCGGGCTTCTACGAATTCGGGAAGCCAGCCGGTGCGCATGTCTTGGCCTTCGGGGCCAAGGTTGCGGGGCTCGCCGCTCCAGGCCTGGCGCATCCAGTCCATCTTGCGGGCGATGTGCTTGAAGCGGTTGAACATCATGGTCAGGCGGCTGCGGTTGGCCTCCAGGTGCGCCTTGCCCGCTTCCGCCAGGTGGTAGCGCTTTTTGGCGCCGTCCTGCTCAACGGTGGCGTAGCCCAGCTCTTCCAGATAGGTCAGCGCGGGATAGACCATGCCTGGGCTGGGCGTGTAGAAGCCGTTGCTGAGCGTGCCCAGGGCCTTGATGAGTTCGTACCCGTGGCTGGGGTTTTGCTCAAGCAGGCCCAACAGCATCAATTGAAGATCGTCGGCGGACACCCGGCGGCCGCGAGTGAAGCCGCGTCCGTCGCCACCAAAGCCGTCGGCATCGCCCCGGCCGTCGGGCGGGCCCGAAAACCAGTCGCCGCCCGCGGCCGCGTGGCGGGCGTAATGGTCATGGTGGTTGTGGGGGCCGTGATGGTGGCCGTGGCTGCCGCGGTGGCCGTGATGGCCGTGGCTACCGTGATGGCCGTGGCTACCGTGATGGTCGTGGTGAGGGTGATGGTCGTCTTGGAAATGGGAATGGCGCATGATTAGCTCGTAAGATGTATCTTTAGATATATATCTTACGATACACCCACGAAAAACCCGTCGTCAAGCGCGACGCTCCTCGCCTCCCTTCCTCGCCTCCCTTCCTCGCCTCCCCTCCACGCCGCCCGCCTACGATCAGCGCAGTGCCCCGCCTGTGGAAGGCTAGAGCAGTGTGAACAGCAGCTTGGACAGCGTGCTCTTCAACGGCCATTGCATCGAGATCAATAGCAGCATGGGCAAGGCAGCCGGCGCCAGGATCTTCAGCAGCACGGATTTATTGACGATGGCTCCCCGCATGGCCGCGACCGCTTGGTAGATCGCCTGGACATCCGCCACCGGCCCGAGCTCGGGCGCATCCAGCATGGGAGAGTCGGGCACGTCTTTGCCTTCTATCCATTTTTCATGGACCGCCCGCCCGTGCCGGGACACGAACACGCCGTAATCCAGAAGCGCTTCTCGCTTTACGCGCAGCAGCAATGGCGTGAACACCAGCAGCGGCGCCAGTCCGATGATCGTAAGCACCGCCAGCAGCGCTGCGATCTGGCCATAAAGCGAAGGCACCGTCACCCCGTGATACAGGACTTCATGCGCCCACACGCCCGCCACGACGGCCGAAACAGAAAACAGGAAAGGACCGTAGACAACCGGCAGCCGCGTGAGAAAGCCCAGACCTCCCAGGCGGTCGGGGTGGCTGGGCACCAGCTTCAAGGGCAAGGCCGCGATCCTTAACAGCAACAGCCCAAGCAATATCAGCCGCCACACCCAGGCCAGCAACAGAATCGAAAAAATGGGCCGCGTCACCAGCAATAGCCACCACACGCCGAAGCTAAGACTTTGGCTGCCTGAATCCGCCCAGCGCAGCTCGTCCAGATTGGGCGAGAAGAACAGGACGGCGATCCACGTCACGACGAAGACGGTAATGACGATCCAGGGTGCAATGCGGTTTCGCAGCGCCAACACCCCCATCAGGACTTGATCAAATCTGGCGGACAAACTCTCGTCAACGAGCCCCGAACGCCGAAATTCGCGCAAGCCTAGCGGAGTGAGCTTTTGGGCGATGCCTTCGGCCAGCACAAGCAAAGGAATGGCAATCAGGCAGCGCACATGAATGCCGATGTGTCCCAGCAATGGCTCTTTGTCTTGAAACGATTCAATGGCCGTGCCGGACAACCATGCGGCAATCACCAAAGGCAGCCAGGCAATCAACGCATACGCGACGGCGCGGCGCATGAAACCGCCTCCGCCGGCAGGGATCAATCCGACTTTGCGCTGGACGCGATAGGGCGGCGCGCCGCTGGTCGACATGAGCCTGCTTGCACAGCCGCGCTTTGCCGCCGGCTGCCTGCTGGTGATGCTGGTGTTCTCGACCGCCAGTGCGATGTTCCTTTGCTACGCCCTGCTGGTGCAGACCGGCTTCGGGCTGGATGCGCTGACGGCGGGCCTGATCTTCGCCCCGGCCAGCGTGGGTTTCGTGGCGGGATCAATGGCCGCACCGCGGCTGGTGGCGCGCTTTGGCACCGGTGCAATCGCGGTGGCCGCGTTGCTATATGGCGGGGCCACCGCCGCGCTGATGGCGCACGTAGGCGCAGCGGGCGCGGCGCTGGCGCCCTGGTCGCTGGTCCCGGCGCTGGTGTGGCTGGGCGCGGCGCAGGGCGCGGTCAACACGCCGCTGGTGAATCTGGTGCTGGGCCTGGTTGAAGACCGCCAGGCCGGCATGGCGGCGGGCGTGGTGTCGACGTTGCAGCAAGTGGGCGCCGCGCTGGGCGTGTCGGCGGCGGGCATGCTGTTCAGCGGCGCGCTGCAAGCGCATGCGGATGCCGGCGCGCCCGAGCGTTACGCCCAGGCGTTCGCCTCGGCCATGCACTTCAACGTGGCGGCGATCGCGGTGTCGACCCTGCTGCTGGGGTGGCTGGGTCGGCGCCCCTGAAACGGGTCAGTGCCGGCGCCTTTTGGCGGTATCCCGGCCTACCCCGCCGATAGCTCGCGCGCGCGCTGTTCGGCCTGATGCACCGCCTGCGCGATCGCGTCGGCCACGCCGGCTTCCCGCATGTAGGACAGCGCGGCGTAGGTGGTGCCGCCCTTGGACGTGACACGGTCTTGCAAGTCGGCCAGCGGCACGTCTTCGCTGGCGGCCAGCCCCGCCGCGCCGCGAAACGTAGCGACGGCCAGCCGGCGCGCATCAGCGGCGGAAAATCCCAATTCCAGCGCGCCCTGCGCTAGCGCCGCCATGAAGTGGAAGACATAGCCCGGCCCACTGCCCGTCACGGCGGTCACCGCGTCGATCATGGATTCGCTGTCTGTCCAAATGCGATCACCCACCGCGGCGAACAAGGCGTCCACCCGCGCGCGTTCGGCCTCGCCGCATGCCGGCGTGGCGTACAGACCCGTCATGCCCAGCCCCACCTTTGCCGGCGTGTTCGGCATGGCGCGCACGATGCGCGCATGGCCGCCCAGCCAGTCCGACAGTGATGCCAGCTGGACGCCGGCTGCGATGCTGACCACGGTAGCCGCCGGCGACAGATGCTGGCGCACCTGCCCGCAAGCGTCGCGCAACACCTGCGGTTTGGTGGCCAGCACGCACAACGCGGCGTCGGTGATTTCCGGACCGAGGCATTCGCGGCAGCGCAGGCCACGCGCGGACAGCGCATGGCGCGTGGGCGCATAGGGTTCGATCACCAGAAAGTCGGCTTGTTGGCGGCCCTGTTCGAGCAGCCCGTCGATGATGGCGGAGGCCATATTGCCCCCACCGATGAAGACGATCTTTTCGCGCATGTTGCTCTGATTCCAAAAAAAGGGAGGCAAGAACGGCCTTCAGCGCTTTCGGACCGCGGTGGCGTTCACCGCGCCGATGTGATTGCGGCCGAGCAGCCTGAGGGTGTTGTCGAGTTCGGTACGCAGGATCGCCAGGACGTCATGCGCGCCCGCCGGCCCGCGCCCCGCCAATCCATACAACGGTGCGCGGCCCAGCAACACGGCGCGTGCACCCAGCGCCATGGCCTTGGCGATATCGCTGCCGCGCCGCACGCCGCCGTCCACCAGAATCTCTAGCGACTGTCCGAGCTCAGCGGCCACTTCGGGCAGCACTTCGAGCGGACACGGCGCGCTTTCCAGCTGCCGCCCGCCGTGGTTGGACAACACGATCCCGTCCACGCCGTGCGCGTGCGCGCGCCGCGCGTCGGCCAGGCCCTGAATGCCTTTGATCACGATGCGGCCGCGCCAATGCCGGCGCAGCCAGGCAACGTCGTTCCAGCTTAGCGCCAGGTCCATCTGCCGGCTTAGCACCGAGGCCTGTTCCGTGATGTTCTCGCGCGCGTTGGCGCTGACGGCCAGGTTCTTCAATTGCGGCCCGCCGTGGCGCAACATCCGCCAACACCAGCCCGGGTGCGCCGCCAGGTCCATCAACAGCCGGCGCGACGGCCGCAGCGGCAGCGAGAAGCCATTGCGCTTGTCGTGGTCACGATTGCCGTGCACCGGCACATCCACCGTCAGAAACAGCACGGTATAGCCGTTCCGCCAGGCGCGGTCCATCAGGTGTTCGGCGATGCGGCGGTCGCGCTGCACATACAGTTGCAGCCAAAGTTCGCCGGGCGTGGCGGCGCGCACGTCTTCCAGCAACGAGGTCGATGCGGTGGACAGCACAAAAGGCAAGCCCGCCTGATGCGCGGCGCGCGCCAGATGCACGTCGGCGTCCGGCCAGAACAACCCATTCAGGCCCGTGGGCCCGACGATGGCGGGCATGGCGGCCGAGGCTCCCAGCACCGTGGCGTCCAGACGGCAATCCGTCACGTCCACCAGGACGTCGGGGCGGAATTCCAGGTCGGCATACGCCGCCCGGTTGCGGGCAAGCGCCAACCCGTCTTCCGCGCCGCCCTCCAGATAATCGAATGCCAGCCGGGGCAGCCGCTTTTGCGCCTGCCGTCGGTACTCCATCACGCTGGGAAGCATGTCCCTTCCTTCATTTGCAGGAGCCGAATAGAATTGCATTTCACACGATATGATTGTATTTCGATCGTTTTGAAAACCGCAATCCGGGGCTATCCACTAGCGGCCAATTTCGTCTTGCAAAGCAAGACGAATCAGCCGCCGTCGTCGGCAGAGCTTGGCAGAATGCGGGTCTGCGCTGACCATGGCAATCCTCTGACCCCCGCCAACGCGCAGTACCAGACGGATTCACCCTTAGTACATACCCTAGAATCGATTGAAATACGATTAATCAAATCGAAAAGCGATTTAAGTAATCGTATGCTGTGCCTCAATGCGCTCGGACTTCCATTGACGTCCGGGCCCCATTCGGGACCACAGACATGACCAACGGCACGACCCTGCTAGACGCGTTGACCCAGGCCCTGGGCACGGACGCCATCCTTCATTCCGACGCCGATACGGCCGGCTACACCGAAGACTGGCGCGGCCGGTACAAGGGCCCCGCGCTATGCGTTGCCTTGCCCGGCAACACACAGCAGGTCGCCGATATCGTCCGTCTGTGCAACGCGCATGCCACCCCGGTACTGCCCCAGGGCGGCAACACCAGCCTGTGCGGCGGCGCCGTGCCGGACGCCGGCGGCAAACCGCCCGTTATCGTGAATCTGGCGCGCATGCGCAAGATCCGCCGCGTCGACGCCGCCAACAACTCCATGGAAGTCGAGGCCGGCTGCGTGCTGGCCGCCGTGCAACAGGCCGCAGCGGACGAAGGACGCCTGTACCCCATCAGCCTGGGCGCAGAAGGCTCCTGCCAGATCGGCGGCACCATCGCCACCAACGCCGGCGGTACGGGCGTGCTGCGCTACGGCAACACGCGCGACAACATCCTGGGCCTGGAAGTCGTGCTGCCGGACGGTGCCGTCTGGAACGGGATGACGGCGCTGCGCAAGAACAATACGGGCTTCGATCTCAAACACCTGTTCATCGGCGCCGAAGGCACCATGGGCATCGTCACGGCGGCGGTATTGAAGCTGCACCCGCTGCCCACCGCCCACGCCGTGGCCTGGCTGGCGCCGGACAGTCCTCAAGCGGCGCTGGATATCCTGGGCCTGTTCCAGCGCGCTTGCGGCTCGCGCCTGTCGGCCTTTGAAATGATCGACAGCAACCAGCTGGATATCGTGATGACGCATGTGCCGGGCCGCAAGAACCCGCTGGCCGGCGCGCATCCCTGGCACGTGCTGGTTGAACTGTCGGACACCGGCAGCGGCGCTGAACTGCAAGACCTGCTGCAGCAGATTTTGGAACAAGCCTCCGAACGCGGTCTGCTGCACGACGCCGTCATCGCCACCAATGACACGCAGCGCGCCGCGCTCTGGGAAGTGCGCCACAGCGTGTCGGAAGGCAACAAGAAGGCCGGCGTAGGGCTGACCACCGACAGCGCCGTGCCGGTCGCCAGCGTGCCGCATTTCATCGAAGCCGCCACCGCCGCGGTGCGCCGCCTGGTGCCGGACCTGCCCGTGCTGATCGTGGCGCACCTGGGCGACGGCAACGTGCACTTCATCCCCTTCTTCACGTTCGACGCCTGGCAGGCGCTGCCCCAGCGCGACGCGATGGCCGCCGATATCCGCCGCGCCGTCAACGACGTGGCCGACGCGCTGGGCGGCACGTTCAGCGCCGAACACGGCGTGGGCCGCACGTCGCTGGCCGAAATGGCGCATTACAAATCGCCCGTCGAACTGGCGATGATGCGCGCGCTGAAGTCCACCTTCGATCCCGCCAATCTTTTCAACCCCGGCCGCTTGCTGCCTTGAGCCGTCGTTCTTGATCCGTCGTCCCTGACCCGACCCGCAGGAGTCTTCCATGAAATCGACCCTCCACAACGCCTCGCGCCGCAGCGCGCTTAAAACCGTTGCCGCCGGCGCCGCCGCGCTGGCCATGCCCATGATCTGGACGCCGTCGCGCGCGGCGTCCAAGCGCATCGTCGTGCGCGACGACGGCGGCATCTACAGCAAGGCGTATGGCGCCGTGTTCTACAAGCCGTTCACGGAAGCCACCGGCATCCAAGTGGTGGGCGTGCAGGCAAACGCCGAACCCACCGCGCAGATCCGCAGCATGGTGGACACCGGCAACTACACCTGGGACATGGCCAAGATCAGCCAGCCCGCCATTCTGATGCTGACCGAAGGCGGCAAGGTCTACCTGGAAAAGCACGGCCTGGAATCGGACCCGGTCGTGGCCACCATCCCCAAGCAATACATGTCGCCCTATGGCGTAGGCAACAACGTCTACACGACGGTGCTGGCCTACCGCACGGACGCGTTCAAGGGTCGCCGCGCCCCGGCCTCGTGGGCGGATTTCTGGAACGTGAAGGACATCCCCGGCCGCCGCGGCTTGCGCAAGCATCCGTTCGACACCATCGAAGAAGCGCTGATGGCCGATGGCGTGCCGACCGACAAGGTCTACCCCTGCGACATCGACCGCGCACTGGCCAGCCTGGACAAGGTCAAATCGTCAGTGGACGTGTGGTGGAACACGGGCGCCCAGGTCGAGCAGATGCTGGGGTCGGGTGAAGTCGACATGATTGCCACGTGGGTGTCCCGCGCGCAATCGGCCATCGCCAACGGCGCGCCGGTGCAGATCGTCTGGGACCAGAACATCTGGGGTTGCGACAACTGGTCCATCCTGAAAGGCACGCCTAACGCCGACGCCTGCCGCGAATTCATCAAGTTCGCTTCCGACCCCAAGCGGCAGGCCGCGCTGGTGGAGTTCTTTGCCGCCGGCGTCACGCAGCCGGCCGCCTTCGACTACATCAAGGCTGACGTGGCGCGCAATTGCCCGACCCACCCCGACAACATCAAGACAGGTCTGCACATCAATGCGGCGTACTGGCTGGACAAGCAGCGCGACGTGCTCGAGCGCTTCAACGGCTGGGTCCTGAAGTAATTCTCTTCTGAATGAACACCATGTCTTCTTCCAATCTGCAAATCTCGGGCCTGGGCAAACGCTACGGCGACTTCGTCGCCTTGGCGCCCACGCACCTGGACGTCGCTCGCGGCGAGTTCCTGACCCTGCTGGGTCCGTCCGGGTCCGGCAAAACCACCCTGCTGAGCCTGATCGCCGGCCTGGCGCAGCCCGACGAGGGCCGCGTGCTGATCGACGGCGCCGATGTCACCTACGGCGCGCCATACGAACGGGATATCGGCATGGTGTTCCAGAACTATGCGCTGTTTCCGCACATGAGCATCGAGGAGAACATCGCGTTCCCCCTGAAGATGCGCAAGGTGCCTGCCGCCGAGGCCCGCCGCCGCGCCCACGAAGCGCTGGAAATGGTGCGCCTGCCGCACGTCGCCACGCGTCTGCCGCGCGAACTCTCCGGCGGCCAGCAGCAGCGCATCGCGCTGGCGCGTTGCATGGTCTACCGCCCGGCCATCATCCTGATGGACGAACCGCTGGGCGCGTTGGACAAAAAGCTGCGCGACCAGATGCAGCTTGAGATCAAACGCATCCACCGCGAGCTGGGCACCACCATCGTGTACGTGACGCACGACCAGGAAGAGGCCATGACCATGTCCGACCGCATCTGCCTGATGAACGGCGGCGCGATCGAACAGCTGGGCACGCCGGCCGACCTTTACTTCCGCCCTCGCACCCTGTTCGTCGCGGACTTCCTGGGCGAATCGAACCTGCTGCAAGGCGAAGTGACCTCGGTGGACGGCGACACCCTGACAGTGAAGCTGGCCCACCAGGGCGTGACCGGGCAGGCGCTGTCCAACGGCGCGCCTATCAAGGCGGGCCAGAAAGTCACGGTGATGCTGCGTCCGCAGAACCTGCGCGTGGCCACCGCCGACCCCGGCCTGACGGGCAAGCTGCTGGACGTGATGGTGACAGGCAGCCTGACCAAGCTGTATCTGGATTCGGGCGTGGCGGATGCCGCGCCGCTCGTCGTGGCCTACCCCACGCAGCGCCAGGCCGAGCAATACGCGATCGGCCAGCCGCTGACGGTCAGCTGGCAGGCCGCTGACGCGGTGGCCATTGCGGAGTGAACGCATGACAACCCTTGCCAATCCTCGCAAGCGCATGAGCCCGGGCCGCCGCCATTTCCTGATGGCGGCTCCGCTGGTCGTGCTGCTGCTGGTGCTGCTGATCTACCCCGTCGGCCAACTGCTGCTGCTAAGCGTCGTCGGCGAACAAGGCTTCAGCCTGGCGCAATACCATCGCCTGTTCGAATCGTCGGTCTACGTGAACGTGTTGCTGATCACGTTGAAGATCTCGCTGTGGACGACGTTCTTCTCGGTGGTGGCGGGCTATCCCGTGGCCTACCTGATCTCTAGCCTGACGGCCAAGCGTAAGACGTCGCTGCTGTTCTGGGTGCTGCTGTCTTTCTGGACCAGCTTCCTGGTGCGCACGTTCGCCTGGGTGGTGCTGCTGGGCCGCAACGGTGTCGTCAATCAGTTGCTGCAGGCCCTGGGCATCCTGGATGCGCCGGCCAACCTGCTCTACAACTTCGGTAGCGTGCTGGTCGGCATGGTGCACGCCCTGATGCCGCTGGCGGTGCTGACGATGCTGTCCGTCATGGAGAACATTGACCGCAACCTGCCGCGCGCCGCGTCCACGTTGGGCGCGCGGCCCGGCACGGCATTCTGGAAGATCTACTTCCCGCTGTCGATGCCCGGCGTAGCGGCGGCCGCCATCATGGTGTTCGTGACGGCCATCGGCTTCTTCATCACGCCGGCGCTGCTGGGCGGGCGCAAAGAAACGATGATCACGCAAATCATCATCGATCAGGTCCAGCAAACCATGAACTGGGAGTTCGCCGGCGCGGTGTCGGTGTTGCTGCTGGTGGTGGTGCTGGTGGTTTTCGCCATCTACGACAAGGTGCTGGGCCTGTCCACCATGACGGGCGGCGCGTCCACCCGCGTGCGCGCATCGGGCAAGGAAAGCCTGTCCCGCCGCGCGGGCGACGCGGTGTTGACCGCGCTGGCCAACGTCTCCGACGCCCTGTTCGCGCTGCTACCCAAGCGGCTGCGCCGCTCGGTGTCGGGCACCGGGCAGTCGCGCACCTTGTGGTGGATCGTGCTGGGCGTGTTGGCGTTCCTGAGCGCCCCCGCGTTCCTGATGATCCCGTTGTCGTTCGATTCGGGGTCCGGCCTGACGTGGCCGCCCAAGGGCTTTTCGCTCCAGTGGTATGAACAGATGTTCACATCACCGGTGTGGATGCAGGCGATCACCCGTTCGTTGATCGTGGGCGTGGGCACCGGCCTGCTGGCCATGCTGGTCGGCACGCCCGCCGCCTTCCTGCTGGTGCGCGCCAACATGCGGGGCAAGTCGGCGATGCTGGCCTTCGTGCTGTCGCCGATTGTCGTGCCGCGCATGATCATCGCCGTGGGCATGTTCTATTTCTTTGCGCGTGTCGGCCTGGTGGGCTCCACCATTGGCTTGATCCTGGCGCATACGGTGGTCGCCGTGCCCTATGTGGTGATCACCATGATGGCGGTGCTGCGCAACCACGACACGCGCCTGGACCTGGCTGCGCAAAGCCTGGGCGCAGGCCCCTGGGCCACGCTGCGCTTCGTGACCTTCCCCATTCTGGGGGCCGGCCTGATGTCGTCGTTCCTGTTCGCCTTCGCAACGTCGTTCGATGAACTGACGATTGCGCTGTTCGCCTCGGGCGGCCTGAACGCCACGTTGCCCAAGCAGTTCTGGGACGAAGTGACGCTACAGATTTCCCCGGTGATCGCCGCCGTCTCGACGTGCCTCTTCATCTTCATTGCCGCGCTGATCTGGCTGGCCGACCGGCTCCGCCGCCGCAGCCTGGCCAACTGACCCTGCGCGTTTGTATTACCTCTTAGGATTCGCAACATGTTGAATGCAACCCATCTTCGCGGCGTTTTCCCCGCCATCCCGACGCCGGTCCACGCCGACGACACCATCAACGTCCCCGCCGCCCGTGCGCTGATCGCCTACTTGCTGAAGCAAGGCATCGATGGCATCGTGCCGCTGGGCGGCACGGGCGAATACGGCGCGCTGCCCCGCGCCGAACGCATCCGCATGTGCAAGCTGACGGTGGAAGCGGTGGAAGGCCGCGTGCCGGTGATCCCCGGCGTGCTGGACCCCGGTTTCCACGACGCCCTGCAGGCCGGCCGAGAATTCGCCGAAGCCGGCGCGGACGCGCTGATGGTGCTGACGCCGTACTACACGACCCCCACGCAAGCCGGCATCCGCGAATATTTTCTGCGCTACGCGGACGCATCGCCGCTGCCCGTGATGATCTATGAGATTCCGTACCGCACCCGCATCGCGATCGCACCGGAAGTGCTGCACGACTTGTCGCGCCACGAGAACATCATCGGCATGAAGGCCTGCAACACGGACATGTACCATTTCCTGCGCACGGTGGCGGGCGTGGACGAGTCGTTCGCGGTGTTCAGCGGAGAAGACACGCTATTGCCCGTGCATCTGGCAGCCGGCGCGCGAGGCGGCATCGTGGTAACGGCAAGCCTGTTGCCGACGGCGTGGCGGAAGGTGTACGCGTTGGCGGCCGAAGGTCACACGCGGGAGTCGATGGAATTGCATCGCCGTTTGATTCCGCTGATGAATCTGGCGTTCGCAGAGACGAATCCGGGGCCAATGAAGTCGGTGATGGATCTGATCGGCGTGAACGCGCCTGAAGTGCTGGATCCGTTGGTAGCGCCAGCAGACGACTTGCAGGCGGCGTTGCGGGCGGAGTTGGGGCCTTTGCTCAAGGAGTTCGAGGGGGTGGTTTAAAGGGGGGGATTTGGGTTGGGGTGGTTTGGAGAGGGGGCTTTTTTTGCTGGCCTTTGCTTTTTGAGGTTGGTGGTTCTTTAGACGCCCGTCGCGGCAGCCCCCCGGGGAGTGCGGGTCAACGATTGCGGTCCGGAGCCTTCGCTCCGGACTGCCCCCGTCGTCATCCTCGTCGCTGCCTTTGGCAGTTCCTACGGATTCCCTCGGGCTTATCGACTCCCCGCACTCCCCGGGGGGCCGCCGCGACGGGCTCCATTGAATGCAATTTCCCGATCGCTGGGGCGGGCGGTGTGCTTAAGGTCTTACTCCACAGTGTGGGGTGGTGGAGGATCTTGCGGGGCCCGCTCCCGGCCGGCCGCGCGGGCGGGCCTTTGGGAGCTTACGCGGTGTCTTGCGTCGTGATGATGCTGACCGTGCTCCGTAGGATGGGTGGAGTGCGTTCCGGTAGGCCCGAGCACGCGGACGCATGCCGCACGTAACCCATCACGCATGACGCCGATCCATGCATATAAGGCAGCATCGCATCGGTGCATGCCCACATGATGGGTTGCGCGCGATTGGCGTTGCCGTTCTTATGAAGGGTGCGCCGTGCTCCACCCATCCTACGATTGAAATCAATGCGTCACCGGAGATGAATTCGCGATTCAAGATCAATGCGTCGCCGAAGATGAATCCACGGTTGACGATCAATGCGCCGTCGGAGACGAATTCGCCGTTGACGATCGATGCGTCGTCGGAGATGAGTTCGCGGTTGACGGTCAATGCGCCGTCGGAGACGGATTCGCGATTGATGATCAACGCGTTGTCAGAGATGAGTTCGCGGTTGACGATCAATGCATCGTCGGAGATGAATTCGCGGTTGAAGATCAATGCGCCATCGGAGATGAATTCGCAGTTGACGATCGATGCGTCGTCGGAGATGAGTTCGCGGTTGGCGATCAATGCGCCGTCGGAGACCGATTCGCGGTTGACGATCAATGTGTCGCCGGAGATGAATTCGTGGTTGGCGATCAATGCGCCGTCGGAGATAGATTCGCGGTTGACGATCAATGTGCCGTCGGAGATGAATTCGCGGTTGACGGTCAATGCGCCGTCGGAGACGAATTCGCGGTTGAAGATCAATGCGCCGTCGGAGATGAATCCGCGGTTGACGATCAATGCGTCGCCGGAGATGAATTCACGGTTGACGATCACCGCATGGTTGGCGATCAATTCACCGTTGACGATAGTTCGTCAGAAGCACGACATCGCCGGATCCCATCACCGGCCTCCCTTTTAGACGGGTGGCGCGCGTACAGGTCGGGCCAAGCAATCAGCTATCTGCCGCGCGCCACCCGTCGCTCCACCTCCCCCACTTGACGGCGGGGCCAATAGAAAACCACTCCCTACCAGCGCGCCAGCGAATATCGCACCGACGTAATGCGATGCGTAAGCCGATCGCGCGCCGCTCCCGCGGCCGCATTCGGCGGGCCCCGCAAACCTCGTCATTAAGTCGCACCCTAGCAGCGCGCAAACCAAGACGGCGCAGCTCGTCGCCGGGGTCGGGTGGGTGGCGCGCAACCTTGATGCGCCCGAGGGAATCTGAAGGCAGCGGCCGCAGGCCGCAACGAAGATGACGAAGGGGCAGTCCGGAGCGAAGGCTCCGGACCGCAATCGTGGGCGCGCGCCACCCACCCGACCCCGGCGACGAGCGTCCCACGAAGATCCAACGCACGCCTAACGAAGACCTAAAGCCCCCTCCGCGCCCCCGCCCCCTACCTCGAATAAGCCGAAAACTTAGATTTAGAAATCGAAGTCGCCGCCACCTGCACATGCGGCGCCAACTCTGCTTCCACCCGCGCCACCGTCCACCGCGTCGTCGGCACAGAAATATTGATTGCCGCCACCGCCAGCCCCCGATGATCGATCACCGGCGCCGCGACCGAAATATCGCCCAGCACCGTCTCGTTCACGATAATCGCGTAGCCTTTTTCGGCTACCCGCTGCACCCGGTCCAGCAGCTTATCGGGGTTCACCTCGGTATACGGCGTAATCGCTTCCAGCCTTGTGTGCGCCAGGATCTCGCGGCGCTGCTCGTCCGACAGCCGCGACAAAATCGCCGTGCCCGACGCCGTGAAAAACGCCGGCAGGCGGCTGCCCACCGCGATATCCACATTCACCAGATGATGGCCCGGGAAACGGGCCACGAAAACGATCTCGTGACCGTCCAATTCTTGCAGATTCGTCGTCTCGCCCAGCGTCCGACTGATGTCCAGCAGATAGGGTGACGCCTTGTCGATCAGCTCGTTCGCGCGCACATAGTTGTACGAAAACTGCAGCACCTTCGGCGTCAGGCCGTAATTGCGCGTATCCGGAATGCGGCGCAGATAGCCCAGCGTTTCCAGCGTGTAGACCAGGCGCTGCGTCGCGCTGCGGTCCAGGCCGGATGCGCGCGCGATATCGGCCAGCGTCATGTGGCGTTTCGAACCGTCGAACGCGTGCAGCACCTGAAAGGCTTTTTCAGTGGAACCGACAAACAGCGAAGACCGGGTCTCGGTCGGCGCCTGCGGTTTTTCCGTGTCGTCAGGGGTGGATTTGCGCACAGGGAACAGCCTATTGAGTTCTAGGGATGCCGCGCAAGAATCACCGCGAAGGAGGTATATGCCGGTCCCTCATCGCGTATTGCGCTTAATGTAATTGTAATTCAATTATTAATAGCAAATATCAATTACTTCAGGCGCTTTCGTCGGCAGCATTTTCCATCGGCACCCCGGGTTGCGAGGCAGACCGGGTGCCGGGCAGCGGATGGCAGGACTGCGGGTGATAGGTGTGCACCACAGACAGTTTCACGCGGTCGCTGCGGTTGCCTTGGGCCGCGTGCAAGGTGCGGCAATGGAAGAACACCACATCTCCCGCCTCCAGCTCCGGGCAGACCGCCCGCGCGATCCAATCCGCGTTCTGCGGCGCGTCGTCGCGGAAGAATTTCTGGCCATCAAACTGCTCGGCCGTAAAGGCCGCCGCGTGCGAACCCGGAATAAACGACAGCCCGCCGTTCTCGCGCTTTTCGGGGCCCAACGCCAGCCAACAGGACACCAGGTCCGTATCTGAAAACGACCAATAACGAATGTCCTGATGCCAGCCCGTCAAGCTGCCGTAGGCCGGATGCTTGGTCATCACGCAATTGTGGTGCACGGTCGACAGCACGGCCGGCTCGCTGAAATAGCGGGCCAGCCACTGGCCGATGCCGGGGTCCGTCGCCCATTGGGCAAACAAGGGGTCGCGCGCATAGGCGCTGAGCAGGCGGCGCACGGTCAGCCCGCCTTCCGCGGCGCGCGATTCGGGCGCGCCGGGGTAGCGCAGATCGGCTTCGTATTCGATGGGGGCCACGTGCTCGCGCAAATGGCGTTCGGCCAGCGCGCGCAGCGCCGCTACCCGCTTGGCGTCCACGAATTGGCGCGCCACCACAAACCCCTGCTTGCGCAGGACGGCTATCTGATCATCAGGCAGTAACCCGGACATCTCGATCCTCACACCCCGCGGCGGTTGCGAAGCGTCTGCGTGCGGGGCAGGCGCGTACCGGTCAGGCGCCGGTATACGCGGGGATGGCTAGATTACCAAAGCGCCGGGCGCGCCGGCGTCAGGTCGACGGTGTTTTTTCGGCTGGCGGGGCAATCGGGGGATGCAGCCGGGCTGCGTCGCGTTCCTGCACTTCGTGGTGCACCCATTCGCGCCACACCGCCACCAGCAACGCCATCAGCACCGGGCCCACGAACAGCCCCACGATGCCCATGGTCTTCACGCCACCCACCAACCCGAAGAACGTGGGCAGGAACGGCAGCTTGACCGGTCCGCCCACCAGGCGCGGACGCAGGGTCTTGTCGACGATGAAGAGTTCGACACTGCCCCAGACCATCAGCGCGATGCCCGCCACCAGATGGCCGGAGCCCACCAGATAGAGCGACACCAGCGTGAACGACAACGGCGCGCCGCCGGGGATCAGCGCCATGAAACCCGTGACCACGCCCAGCAGCACCGGCGACGGCACGCCCGCCACCCAGTAGGCGATACCCAGCACCAGGCCTTCCCCCAAGGCGATCAGGCCCATGCCGGTGACGGTGGAATTGATGGTGGCCGGCACCACGCGCGAAAAGCGCTGCCAGCGCGCCGGCAGGATGCGTTCGCCCAGCACGTCCAGCTGGGCGACCATGCGGATGCCGTCCTTGTAGACGAAGAACAGCGTGATCAGCATGAACAGCACGGTCAGCAGCAGCTGGAACACATTGCCCGTGGCCGCCAGCACCATGCGGTAGATATTGCCCAGATGTTCGCCGCTGACGGCTTCGACCAGCGCGCCCAGCGCGTGGGGCTGGCCGATATACGATTCCCAATATTGGCCCAGGCGTTCGCCCACGACGGGCATGGACGTGATCCAGTTGGGCACGGCCACGCCGTGGCGGTTGGCCGCGATGGCCCAGGCGAAAAAGGTACTGGCTTCCTTGATGGCGTAGGACAGCGCCAAGGTCATCGGCACGATCAGCACCACGACGACCACCAGCAGCGCCAGCGACGCCGCGACCGCCGTGCGGCCGCCGCAGCGCCGGACCAGACGCTGGTACAAGGGCCAACTGGCCAGGCCGATGATCAGCGCGGCAAGCGCGGGAACGAGAAAACCGCTAAGGAAGTAAACCCCTGCCAATAAGACAAGCAGCAGCAGCCAACGGGCGATCAGGTAAGCGGGTAGAACAGGCTGCATAGAGCGGATCGACAGTAAAGGCGTTGTAGGCTTTGACTGTCGGACTATACAGACGTTTCACGAAATACGAGGGACGCAAGCCCTGTATTTACTACGGGGTTTCCCGTGGTTTTCCCGGCGCAGCGGCCCGGTCGGACCGCCACGCTTGCCCCTTACAAGGCGTATTCGGCGGCCTCTTCGCGCGCGCTGCGGCGGCGCGGCGGCGTCGTTTGCAGCCGTGCGGGTTCGGTCTGGGGCTGGGGCTGCGCCAGGGTCATCGCGCTGGGCATGCCCAGTTGGCGCTGGAAGACGCCGCACGAGCTGGCGGCCGGATCGGTTTCGTCGCGGCCACTGAGCAAGGGACACCCGGCGAACAATTCCGCCACCCAATCAGTGAAGGCGCGCACCTTGGGCGACAGCTGCCGGCTTTGCGGATACAGCACCGAAATCGCGGTGGAACTGGGTTTCCACTGCGGCAGGATTTCGATCAGTTCGCCGGACTGCAAGTGAGGCAGCGCCATGTAGCGGGCCACCTGAATCAGGCCGAAGCCCTTCAGGCCGCAGTCCAGGTAGGCGCCGGCTTCGTTCACCGCCACCGTGCCCTTCATGTCCACTTCCTGGTGCTTGCCGTCGACCTTGAAATCCCAGGTGCAGTTACGGCCCGTGCGGCTCATGAAGTAGTGCACCGCGTGGTGGTCGCGCAACGATTCGATGGTTTGCGGCATGCCGTGGCGCGCCACATAGGTGGGTGAAGCGCATGTCACCGTCTGCAGGGTGCCGATGCGCCGCGCGACCAGACTGGAATCTTCCAGGTCGCCCGCGCGGATCACGCAGTCCACGGCCTCTTGCACCATATCCACGGGGCGATCGCCCAGGCCAAGCACCAGCTCGACGTCGGGGTATTTGTCGTGGAAATCACACAATGCGGGAATCAGGATCAGCCGCCCGATGCACGTCGGGACGTCGATGCGCAGCCGCCCTTTCAGGCGCAGCGCCGCTTCCTGGAAACAGGCCTCGGTTTCTTCGACGTCCGCCAGGATGCGCACGCAATGCTGGTAATAGCCCGCGCCGTCCGGCGTCAGGCCGATCCGGCGCGTGGTGCGATTGAGCAGGCGCACGCCCAGAAGGCGTTCGAGGTTCTGGATGATGGTGGTGACGGTGGTGCGCGGAAGCGAGAGGCTGTCGGCCGCCCGGGTGAAGCTATTGGCGTCCACGACGCGCACAAACACCTGCATAGCCTGAAAACGGTCCATGGCGACGGTGTCCTTTTGGGCAAATAAGTCGGGGTGAACGGAGCATAACCCGATTTCGCCGCTGATTAGTCATTTCTGTCGAACAGTGTTGCCGAGATAGACATGTTTATCCGGCCCCACAAAACACTCAGAATGCAAACCATCTTGAAGTGCCCTTGCCTCCCGGCGCCTTTACAGGGCATGTCAATCCTCAGCTTCCGACACCGCAGTGATCCCGCCCCGCCAAGGCGCCCCTGCCCGGGAATCGCAACCCTGTTGCATGTTGCATTGCAGCATATGCATATATCCCGCGGACGCTAAGGACTGCCATGCCCCGGACCGCCGGCGCCGCCTCCGCCCCAGGCTCAAACAAGCGCGCTTTCGCCCCTATACCACTCAAGGAAACATCATGGTTTCGCGCAATCGTATCGCTATGCTCGTCGTCTTTGCAGCCGTTCTCGCGGCCGGAGGCGGCTATGCCCTGACCCGGGGCCCCGCCGGCGGCAATGTCGCCATGGCGCAAGGCGCCCCCGCCGCCACGCCCGTCGAGGTGGCCGAAGTCGTCACCAAGACCATCGTGGACTGGCAGCGTTATTCCGGCCGCCTGGAAGCCATCGACCGCGTCGACATCCGCCCGCTGGTGTCCGGCACGCTGACGCAAGTGCATTTCCAGGACGGCAGCATCGTCAAGAAGGGCGACCTGCTCTTCACCATCGACCCGCGCCCCTACGTAGCTGAAGTGGACCGCGCCGCTGCCGCCCTGACGGCCGCAAAGGCCCGCGCGTCGTACACCGCCACGGAACTGGCCCGCGGCCAGCGCCTGCTGGCGGACAACGCCATCGCCCGCCGCGACTTCGAGGAAAAGCAGAACGCCGCGCGCGAAGCCGCCGCCAACCTGCAAGGCGCGCAAGCCGCGCTGGACTCCGCCAAGTTGAACCTGGGCTACACCCGCATCGAAGCGCCGGTGGCCGGCCGCGTCTCGCGCGCTGAAGTCACCGTGGGCAACGTGGTCGCGGCCGGCGCCGCGTCGGTGCCGCTGACGAGGCTGGTGTCGGTGGCGAAGATGTACGCATCGTTCGACGTCGACGAACAAACCTTCCTGAGATATGTGAACCCGGCGCGCAACGGCCGCGCAGGTTCGGTGCCGGTTGAATTGGGCCTGGCCAACGAGGAAGGCTATTCGCGCACCGGCTTCGTGCAATCCGTGGACAACCGCCTGGACGCGACGTCGGGCACGATCCGCGTGCGCGCCGAATTCGACAACGCCGACGGTTCGCTCCTGCCCGGCCTGTATGCCCGCGTCCGCCTGGGCGGCAGCGACCCGCGTTCGGCCGTGCTGATCGACGAACGCGCCATCGGCACCGACCAGGACAAGCGCTACGTGCTGGTGCTGGACGACAAGAACCACGCCGTCTACCGCCAGGTGAAGCTGGGCGCCAACCAGGAAGGCCTGCGCGTCATCGATACCGGCTTGGCCGCGGGTGAACGCATCGTCGTCAATGGCCTGCAACGCATCCGCCCCGGCGACGCCGTGGCCCCGACCGTCGTGCCCATGGTTGCCGCCAAGGCTGCCCCGGTCAAGACCGCCGCAGCCGAGCTGAAGTAAGGCCGGCGCGTCTACAGAGAACGTTCATGAATATCTCAAAGTTCTTCATCGACCGGCCGATTTTCGCCGGCGTGTTGTCCATCCTGGTCTTGCTGGCTGGCTTGCTGGCCATGTTCCAGCTGCCCATTTCCGAATATCCGGAAGTCGTGCCGCCGTCGGTGGTGGTGCGTGCCCAATACCCGGGCGCCAACCCCAAGGTCATCGCCGAAACCGTTGCCTCGCCGCTGGAAGAATCCATCAACGGCGTGGAAGACATGCTGTACATGCAGTCGCAGGCCAATAGCGACGGCAACCTGACGCTGACGGTCAATTTCAAGCTGGGCGTGGACCCGGACAAGGCGCAGCAGCTGGTGCAGAACCGTGTGTCGCAAGCGCTGCCGCGCCTGCCGCCCGACGTGCAGCGCCTGGGCGTGACGACGGCCAAGAGTTCGCCCACGCTGACGCTGGTCGTGCACTTGATCTCGCCCAATGACCGCTACGACATCACCTATCTGCGCAACTACGCGATCCTGAACGTCAAGGACCGCCTGGCCCGCATCACGGGCGTGGGCGAAGTGACGGTGTGGGGCTCGGGCAACTACTCGATGCGCGTCTGGCTGGACCCGCAAAAGGTCGCCCAGCGCGGCATGACCGCGTCGGAAGTGGTCGCCGCCATCCGCGAGCAGAACGTCCAGGTCGCCGCCGGCGTGATCGGCGCATCGCCCACGCAAGGCGACGTGCCCTTGCAGCTGAACGTGAATGCGCGTGGCCGCCTGCAAAGCGAAGAAGAGTTCAAAGACATCATCCTGAAGACCTCGCCCGACGGCGCCGTGACCTACCTGTCCGACGTCGCCCGCGTGGAGCTGGATGCGCAGGAATATGGCTTGCGTTCGCTGTTGGACAACAAGCAGGCGGTGGGCATGGGCATCATGCAATCGCCGGGCGCGAACGCGCTGGACGTCTCCAGCAAGGTGCGCGCCGCCATGGCCGAGTTGTCGCAAGACTTCCCGCCGGGCGTGGAATACCGCATCGAATACGACCCCACGCAGTTCGTGCGGTCCAGTATCGAAGCCGTGGTGCACACGCTGCTTGAAGCCATTGCGCTGGTCGTGCTGGTGGTGATCCTGTTCCTGCAAACGTGGCGCGCGTCGATCATCCCGCTGCTGGCCGTGCCCGTGTCCATCGTGGGTACGTTCGCGCTGCTGCTGGTGTTCGGCTATTCCATCAATGCCCTGTCGCTGTTCGGGATGGTGCTTGCCATCGGGATCGTGGTGGACGATGCGATCGTGGTGGTGGAAAACGTGGAACGCAACATCGCGGCCGGGTTAAGTCCACGCGACGCGACCTATCGCGCCATGCGTGAAGTCAGCGGCCCCATCATCGCCATCGCGTTGACGCTGTGCGCCGTGTTCGTGCCGCTGGCCTTCATGACGGGCCTGACCGGCCAGTTCTACAAGCAGTTCGCCATGACCATCGCCATCTCGACGGTGATCTCGGCCTTTAACTCGTTGACCTTGTCGCCCGCGCTGTCGGCCCTGCTGCTGAAAAGCCATCACGACAAGCAGGACTGGCTGACCCGTGGCATGAACCGCGTCTTCGGCCGCTTCTTCAACTGGTTCAACAACATGTTCGGCCGCGCGTCCGAGTCCTACGGCACGGGCGTGTCCGGCGTGATCCGCCGCAAGGCCGGCGCGATGGGCGTGTACGCGGTGCTGGTGGCCGCCACCATCGGCGTGTCGTACCTGGTGCCCGGCGGCTTCGTTCCCGCGCAGGACAAGCAGTACCTGATCGGCTTCACGCAGTTGCCTAATGGCGCGTCGCTGGACCGCACGGAAGCGGTGATCCGCCGCATGAGCGACATCGCCCTGAAGGAACCTGGCGTGCAATCCGCCATCGCCTTCCCGGGCCTGTCGATCAACGGCTTCACCAACAGCTCCAGCGCCGGTATCGTGTTCGTGACGCTCAAGCCCTTTGACGAACGCAAGGGCGCCGCACTCTCGGGCAACGCCATCGCCGCCTCGCTGAACCAGAAGTTCGCGACGATCCAGGACTCGTTCATTGCCGTGTTCCCACCGCCGCCCGTGATGGGTTTGGGCACGCTGGGCGGCTTCAAGCTGCAACTGGAAGACCGCGCCGCGCTGGGCTATGCCGAACTGGACAAGGCCAAGCAGGCGTTCCTGGAAAAGGCGCGTCAAACGCCTGAACTGGGCCCGTCGTTCTCCAGTTACGAGATCAACGTGCCGCAGCTGGACGTGGATCTGGACCGCGTGAAGGCCAAGCAGCTGGGTGTGCCGGTGACGGAAGTGTTCGACACCATGCAGATCTACCTGGGTTCGATGTATGTGAACGACTTCAACCGCTTCGGCCGGGTGTTCCAGGTGCGTGCGCAAGCCGATGCGCCGTTCCGCGCCCACGCCGACGACATCCTGCAACTGAAGACCCGCAATGCCGCGGGCGACATGGTGCCGCTGTCGTCACTGGTGACGGTCAAGCAGACCTTCGGGCCTGAAATGGTGGTGCGCTACAACGGCTACACGGCCGCCGACATCAACGGCGGACCGGCGCCCGGCTTCTCGTCCGACCAGGCGCAAGCCGCGGCCGAACGCGTCGCCGCCGAAACGCTGCCGCGCGGTGTGAAGTTCGAATGGACCGACCTGACGTATCAGCAGATTCTGGCGGGCAATGCCGGCTTGTGGGTATTCCCGATCAGCGTGCTGCTGGTGTTCCTGGTGCTGGCCGCGCTGTATGAAAGCCTGACCTTGCCGCTGGCCGTGATCCTGATCGTGCCGATGAGCATCCTGGCCGCGCTGACGGGCGTCTACCTGACGGGCAACGACAACAACATCTTCACGCAGATCGGCTTGATGGTGCTGGTGGGGCTGTCGGCGAAGAACGCGATTCTGATCGTGGAGTTCGCCCGAGAGCTTGAAATGAGCGGCCGCACGCCGCTGGAAGCCGCCATCGAAGCCAGCCGCCTGCGTCTGCGCCCGATCTTGATGACGTCCATCGCGTTCATCATGGGCGTGGTGCCGCTGGTGCTGTCGTCCGGCGCCGGTTCCGAAATGCGCCATGCCATGGGCGTGGCGGTGTTCTTCGGGATGTTGGGCGTGACGTTGTTCGGCCTGTTCCTGACGCCGGTGTTCTACGTGCTGCTGCGTTCGCTGGGCGGCAAGCCGCTGCACTCGGCGGCCCCGCATGAAGCGCCGGAGTGCGCGCCGCACATCGACACGAATGCGCCGCCCGCCCCGCAGCCTCACGCCTGACCGGCTGGCAGACCCACAGAGAAGCCAGCGCGCCTTGCCCCAGCGGGCAAGGCGCGCGACAAAGAGAATTCATCATGATCCAAAGACTGACCCGCGGTTCCGCCCTGCTTGCCGTCCTGCTTGTGCTGGCCGGCTGCGCGGTGGGCCCCACTTACGAAAAACCGTCCGCCGCCGCGCCGGCGGCCTTCAAGGAAGCCGCCCTGCCCGCGTCCGAAGCCGGCACCTGGAAGCCCGCTGAGCCGTCTGAAGACGCGCTGCGCGGCGCCTGGTGGAAAGTGTTCGGCGACGACGGCCTGAACCAATTGCAGGAAGAAGCGCAACAGGCCAACCAGAACCTGCAAGCCGCCGCCGCCCGCCTGGCGCAGTCGCGCGCCCTGCAGCGCGAAGCCCGCGCCGGTTTCTTCCCCACGCTGGATGCGGCCTTCGGCCCCAACCGCCAACGCCCCTCGGCCGTGTCGCAAGGCTTGCCCGACGGCACGTCCACCAACCCGGTGACCACGTGGCGCGCCCAAGGCGCGGTGTCGTATGAAGCCGACCTGTTCGGCCGCGTGGCATCCACCGCGGACGCCGCCACGGCCGACGCCCAGCAAAGCGAGGCCCTGTACCGGTCGGTGCTGCTGGCCCTGCAGGCCGACGTTGCCACCACGTACTTCCTGGTGCGCGAGCAGGACGCGGAATCGCAGCTGTACAACCAAACGGTCAAGCTGCGCACCGACACCCTGCAATTGATCCAGCGCCGCTACGACGCCGGTGACATCAGCGAATTGGATCTGGCACGGGCCAAGGCGGAACTCGCCTCCGCGCAATCGGAAGCACTGGGCATCGACCGTCGCCGCGCCACGACCGAACACGCGCTGGCTGTGTTGCTGGGCCGCGCCCCGTCCGACTTCACGATGCCGCCGCAGCCGATCCAGAAGGTCGCGCTGTCGATCCCCGCGGGTCTGCCGTCGACGCTGCTGGAACGCCGCCCCGACATCGCCGCCGCGGAACGCGCAATGGCCGCTGCCAACGCCCGCGTCGGCGCCGCCAAGTCCGCGTTCTTCCCGCGCCTGGACATCACCGGCGCCTTCGGCTACGAGTCGTCCGACCTGGGTAACCTGTTCCAGTGGTCCAGCCGCACGTTCCTGCTGGGCCCGCTGGTCGGCGCCGCGCTGTCGATGCCCATCTTCGACGGCGGCCGCCGCCAAGCTGGCCTGGACCGCGCCCGCGCCGTCTATGAGGAAGACGTCGCCGTCTACCGGCAGACCGTGCTGAACGCGTTCCGCGAAGTTGAAGACAACCTGGCGAACCTGCGCATCCTGGCGGACCAGACCAAGGCGCAAGACGCCGCGGTCGAAGCCTCGGCCCGCGCCGCCAAGCTGTCGCACACGCAGTACCGTGAAGGCTCGATCAGCTACCTGGACGTGATCGAAGCCGATCGCAGCGTCCTGCTGCAACAACGCGTCGCCGTGCAATTGAGCGGCGAGCAGGCGCGCTCGGCGGTAGGCCTGATCCGCGCCATCGGCGGCGGCTGGGAAAATCCGGTTCCGCCAGACGCGGTGGCGGCCAAGTAGGATGGGTGTAGCGCGCAATGCGCTACACCCGTACACGAGCGTCCATCGCGCGTAACCCATCGTCGCGGCCTCCTGCAGGCGTCGATCACCATGTCGGCGGCAGCGGCAGCGGCATGCATCGATGATGGGTTGCGTGCGGCAGGTAGCCGCGTTCGCGGGCAAAGCGCGGCGCACTCCACCCATCCTACAGAGCTCGATCAGTTAGTCACACGCCACAACGCAAGACACCGCGTAAGCCCCAGAAGGCCGCCCAGGCGGCGGGCGCCTCAAGAACCAACACCCTACCCCCGACGATCCAGATACCGCCTCGCCACCCGATACCCCACGAACACAAAAAACCCGCCGCTATTCGCCACCAACCAGGCTCCCAACCCGCCCAGCAACGCCACCACCGGCCCCACCGCCCGCACATCCCCTTGCGTCCACGCGATGAGCCCCAGACCGCCCACCGCCACCAAGCCGGTCGCCAGCCACTTCACGATCACCAGTCCCGCTGACCGCCCCGCCATCAGCATCACCACCGCGATCGACAACGCCAGCGCCGTTCCCGCGCACACGACCACCAGCGCAAACGCCGCCCAGGCCGAGCCCACGACGCTTAGCAGCAGGCTTAGCACTTCTATGCCCACGCCCAGGCCGCCCGTCATCACAAGCACCGACAACGCCAGCGGCGACCACATTCCTGGCGGGGTCCGCCGGGCATCCATATCGGCCAGAAACCGATGCAGCGCCACCGACGTGGCCGGATCGGCGCCGTCCGCCAGTGCCGCCTCCACCCGTCGGCACTGCGCAATCAGCGCATTCAGGCCCGCGCCGGAAGCAGGCATCACGGCCTTGTCACGCCAGGCGCATGCTCTGACACCGTGTTGCGCAAGGCCGCCATGGCTTCCTGCACCGCCAGGGGCCTGAAGGCGTCTTCACGCCAGTACATCGCCACGGATCCGAAGCCGGAAAGCCGCATCGGAATAATCCGCATCGCCCGCATCTGCGAAAACCGCAGCGCCGCGCGGTGCGACGCCACGCCGATCATGTCGCTGTTGTTGATCAGCGTGAGGTTGATCGTGACCGAGTTCGACTCAATATGGTCCGCCGGCGGCGCCTGCCCCGCCGCCGCCAACGCAGCGTCCACGGCATTGCGGATGGGCGTGCCCTTGGGCCACAGGATCCAGCGGTACGACAGCAGGTCTTGCCACCCAGGTTGCTCGATGGCGAAGAGCGGATGGCGCGGACGCGCCACCAGGTGGATCGGTTCCAGGTACAAGGCTTCGAACCGGATCGCGGGGTCATGGTGTTCGGGCGCCGAGCGTCCCACCACGATGTCGAGGTCTCCCTGGGCCAGTTGCGCCAGCAGGCGGTCCGTCGTGCCCTCGACGAGTTTCACGCGCGCTTGCGGCATGCGTTCCAGCAGCTTCATCACCGCCAGCGGCACCGTATCGGACGCCGACGCGCCCGATGCGCCGATCACCACGCGGCCGCCGCCGCCTTCACGCAGCGCAGCCATGTCGGCGCTGGCGCGGTCCAGCTGCGATTCCACACGCTGGGCATGGGCGATCAGCACATCGCCATGCGGCGTCGGGCGCAAGCCGCGCGCGTGGCGCTCGAACAGCGGCAGGCCGATATCGTCTTCCAGGTCTTTCAGCCATTTGGACAACCCCGGCTGCGTGGTGTTGAGCATCGCGGCCGAATGGCTGATGTTGCGGGTCTGCGCCAGACTAAGCAGCATCTTCAGATTGCGCAGCCGCAGGCGGTGAGTCCAGTCCATGCGGGCCCTCGTTGGAAGGAGGTTTGTCTCGTATGTATATTGTTATTCGTATGGATAATAAGATAATTTCATTATTAAACACATAGCTGCCTGCGCATAATCGTCTCCATACCCGGACCAGCCGCGACCCACGCGGCGGCCACCCGTAGAAGCCGGCAATAGCCGGACATACAGGAGACAACCATGCCCGACGGCCACACCGCCGGCGCCGATCACGCTGCCGACCGCAGCGCTGACCGCGCAGCCTATTACACGCGCATCGCCAAGAAGCACATGGCTCCCTTGTGGGAGTCCCTGCACAACCTGGTACCCCACCAGCCCGCCCCGCGCTGCGTGCCCGCCCTGTGGAAGTACGACGACGTGCGCGACGACGTCATGGCGTCCGGTTCGCTGATCACCGCCGAAGAAGCCGTGCGGCGCGTGCTGATCCTGGAAAACCCCGGTCTGCCGGGCCAGGCCAGCATCACGCAGAGCCTGTACGCCGGCCTGCAATTGATCCTGCCCGGCGAGATCGCGCCCAGCCATCGCCACACGCAGTCAGCACTGCGCTTCATCGTGGAAGGACGCGGCGCCTACACGGCCGTGAACGGCGAGCGCACCACCATGCACCCGGGCGACTTCATCATCACGCCCTCCTGGACGTGGCACGATCACGGCAATGCCGAGACTGCGGAAGGCGGCGAACCCGTCGTGTGGCTGGACGGCCTGGACATCCCGCTGCTGCGGTTCCTGGACGCCGGCTTCGCCGAAAACTATCCCCAGGCCACCCAGCCCGTCACCCGGCCCGAAGGCGACAGCATGGCCCGCTTCGGACACAACATGGCGCCCGTGCGCCATCAGGCCACAAGCGGCACCTCGCCCATCTTTAACTACCCCTACGAACGCAGCCGCGAGGCGCTGGACGCCCTGTACCGCCACGGCGAACTGGATCCCTGGGACGGCGTGAAGCTGCGTTACCTGAACCCTGCCACGGGCGGCTACCCCATGCCGACGATGGCCACGTTCATGCAACTGCTGCCCGCCGGCTTCCAGGGCAAGACGTACCGCAGCACCGACTCCACGGTCTACAGCGTGGTGGAAGGGCGCGGCACGGCGCGCATCGGCGACCAGGAATTCCACTTCGGCCCGCGCGACGTCTTCGTCGCCCCGTCCTGGCTGCCCGTGCAACTTGCCGCGCTGGAAGACGCCACGCTGTTCAGCTATTCGGACCGCCCCGTGCAAGACGCGCTGGGCTTGTGGCGCGAAGAACGCATCGCCTGATCGGGCGCCGCGCGACCCATTCCGATTTTCCCAACCCCCGTATCCCAAGGGTGATCCATGTCTTTCGTGTTTGCTCCCGCCGCTCCTGTCGCCGTGCCCATCGCTGGCAGCCAGGACGCCTTCCCCGTCCGCCGCGTGTACTGCGTGGGCCGCAACTACGCCGCCCACGCCCGCGAAATGGGTTTCGACCCCGACCGTGAACCGCCCTTCTTCTTCTGCAAGCCGGCCGACGCGGTCGTGCCGGTCGCCGACGGCCAAACGCGGGACCTGCCCTACCCGCCCGAGACCGCCAACCTGCATTACGAGATCGAACTGGTCGCGGCCATCGGCAAGGGCGGCGCCAACATCGCAGTGGACGACGCACTGGCGCACGTCTGGGGCTATGCCGTGGGCCTGGACATGACGCGGCGCGACCTGCAGATGAAAATGCGTGAGGCCGGCCGCCCGTGGGAACTGGGCAAGGCCTTCGACCACAGCGCGCCCATCGGCCCGCTGCACCCCGCCGAGTCAGTCAACGGCATCGGCCAGGCCGCCATCTGGCTACAGGTCAACGGCGCCGACAAGCAACGCAGCGACATCGGCAAGCTGATCTGGTCCGTCGCCGAAACCGTCTCTTATCTGTCCAGGTACTTCCGCCTGGAAGCCGGCGATTTGATCTACACCGGTACGCCGGAAGGCGTGGGGCCCGTGGTGCGCGGCGACACGATGGTGGGCGGCGTCGACGGCCTGGGCACGCTCAGCGTGCGGATGGGGTAGCCATGCAATACGACACCGATGTGATCATCGTGGGCGCCGGAGTCGGTGGCCTGGTGTTGGCGCTAAGCCTGCATCAGGCCGGCATCGCGTGCCGCGTCTACGAAGCCGTGCCCGAGATCAAGCCGCTGGGCGTGGGCATCAACCTGCTGCCGCATGCCACGCGCGAACTGGACGAACTGGGGTTACTGCCCGCGCTGGACGCGATTGCCGTGCGCACGCGCGAATCCGTGTTCTATACCCGCCATGGCCAGTTCATCTACGGTGAGCCCGCCGGCCTGGATGCCGGCTACGACTGGCCGCAATACTCCGTCCATCGCGGCGATCTGCAAATGGCGCTGCTGGCGGCCGTGCGGCAACGCCTGGGCGACGGTTGCGTGACCGTCAACGCCCGCTGCACCGGCGTGGAGCAAGACGCCGACACCGTGACGGCGCGCTTCCAGGACAACGACGGCAATGCGCTGGCCCTCGTGCGCGGACGCATCGCGGTCGGCTGCGATGGCATCCACTCGGTGCTGCGCAAGCAGCTCTATCCGCAAGAAGGCGCGCCCCGCTATTCCGGCGTGAACATGTGGCGCGGCACCACGCGATGCAAGCCGTTCCTGTCCGGCGCCAGCATGGTCCGGGCGGGCTGGCTGTCGACCGGGAAAATGGTCATCTATCCCATCCGCGACAACATCGACGCCAACGGCAACCAGCTGGTGAATTGGGTGGCCGAGATCGAAGCCGCCGAGCCCGCCGTCCGCGACTGGAACCGCAGCGGCCGGCTTGAGGATTTCTTTCCCGCGTTCGCCGATTGGCATTTCGATTGGCTGGATGTCGCGCGCCTGATCCAGGACGCCGACGCCATCCTGGAATATCCGATGGTGGATCAGGACCCGCTGCCCACCTGGACGAAAGGCCGCATGACCTTGCTGGGCGACGCCGCGCACCCGATGGTGCCCCGTGGCTCGAACGGCGCGGGCCAGGCGGTGATAGACGCCCGCTATCTGACGGGCCAGTTAAAGCGCCAGGGGCTCATCCCCGACGCGTTGCAGGCCTATGACCGCGCCCGGGTAGAGGCCACCACCCGCGTGGTCCTGACCAACCGCAGCAATCCGCCCGACGCCATCCTGCGCGAGGTGCATGAACGTTCCGCCGATCGTCCGTACACGCGCATTGAAGACGTGATCAGCCGCGACGAGCTGGAGAGCATTTCCCGGCGCTACAAGCAGGTGGCCGGCTTCGACCCCGAAGCCCTGAAAGCCCGGGCACCCTACGTGTAGCCCGACCCGGCGCGGCCTTGGGCCGCCGCCGACACCAAGCCGGCGCATGACCGGCAACAGGAACAGGAGACAAACCATGTGCAACTTCATCCGCCTGCTTGGCACCGCGGTCCTGGCGTTCGCGGCCGCGGCCAGCCACGCGGCATGGCCGGAACGGCCCATTACGCTGGTGGTTCCGTTCACGCCGGGCACCGGCATCGACCTGATTGCCCGGCAACTGGCGGCAAGCCTGCCCCAAACGCTGGGGCAGCCTGTCGTGGTAGAGAACCTTGCCGGCGCCAGCGGCAACATCGGCAGCGAAAAAGCCGCGCGCGCCGAGGCCGACGGCTACACCTTTCTGGTGACGGTGAATACGTTCGTCATGAACGCCAGCCTCTACAAAGGCAAACTAAGGTTCGATCCACAGAAGGACTTCGCGCCGGTCGGCCTGACGTCCTGGGGTTCCCTGCTGCTGGTCACCCATCCGTCGAACCCCGCCAACTCCGTCGACGACGTGGTGCGCGCGGCCAGCGCCGCGCCCGGCAAGCTCAGCTACGGCACGCCCGGCGTAGGCACGCCGCATCATCTGTCGATGGCGCTGTTCCTGGACCGCACCCACGCCACCATGCTGCATGTGCCCTACAAGGGCACCGCCGGCGCCGTCACTGACATGCTTGGCGGCCGCCTGGACTACATGTTCCTGCCCGTGCACGTGGCGCTGCCGCAAATCAAGGCGGGCAAGCTGAAAGTGATTGCCACGGGCAGCCCGAAGCGCCTGCCGCAATTGCCGGACACGCCCACGCTGACGGAAGCCGGCCTGCAAGGCGCCGACGTCGACATGTGGTACGGCGTGCTGGCGCCCAAGGGCACGCCGCCCGCCATCGTCGACCGCATGAACCGCGAAATCAATGCCATCTTGAAGACGCCCGCCACGGCCACCGCCTTCGACGCCCAAGGCATGGTCCCCGCGACGTCCACGCCCGCCGATTTCGGCGCCCTGATCGCTCGTGACGCCAAGCGCTGGGACGACGTTGTCGCGCGCACCGGCATCACGGCCGAATAAGGCCATTCCACGACTTTCCGCCCCTACCGACGCACAACCCATGCAACTCCACAGCTTCTTCAATAGCTCGACGTCCTACCGCGTGCGCATCGCGCTGGCGCTCAAGGGCCTGCCTTACACGTATCTGCCCGTGAACTTGCGCAAACAGGAGCAGCGCGCCGCCGACTATGTGGCCAAAAATCCGTCGGCGGGCGTACCGCTGCTGGTCGATGGCGATATCCGGCTGTCGCAATCGCTTGCCATCATCGACTACCTGGACGCCACGCATCCCGAGCCGCGCCTGATGCCGGCCGACACCCTGGCCCGCGCGCGCGTGCTGGAACTGTCCGACGCCATTTCCTGCGACATCCATCCCGTCAACAACATGCGCATCTTGCGCTATCTGCAAGACGTGCTGGGCGCAACCGACGAACAGAAGAACGCCTGGTACCACCACTGGATCCGCGAAGGCCTGACCGCGGTCGAGGAGCTGCTGGCGCGCCACGGGCATGGCGCCTATTGCTTCGGCGACGCACCCACGCTGGCCGATTGCTGCCTGGTGCCACAAGTGGCCAACGCGCAGCGGATGGGCTGCGACCTGGCCGCCTACCCGCGCATTCTGCGCATCTTCGACCACTGCAACGCACAGCCCGCCTTCCAGCAAGCCGCGCCCGCGCGCCAACCCGACTACACCCAATGACGACGCCCATGCAAGAACCCGACACCCACGGCGCGCCGCTGCGCGAATACACCGACCCGGACTACCGCCCGCTGTGCGCCACCCTGGCCGAGGTGCGCGCCAACATCGACCGGCTGGACGACGAGATCGTGCGCCTGATCGCCGAGCGCGCCATGTACGTGAAAGACGCCGCGCGCTTCAAGCGCGATGCGTTCCAGGTCAGCGCGCCCGCGCGCCAGGCCCAGGTGTTCGACAAGGCGCGCGCGCTGGCGCAACGCCACAACCAAGGCTTCGCCAACCTTGAAGCCGTCGTCGACGCGACCTACCGCGCGATGGTCGCCGCTTTCATCGCCAACGAACAAACCTATTTCAACACCATGAAAGACGTGGGAGACGCGCATGAATAAGCTCCGTCCGCTGACGCTGGTCCGCCGTGTGGCGGCGCGCGCCCTGATGCTGGGGCTGGCCGCCACGGCGCCGCTGACCTCGGCCCTTGCCGCCGATGCGTGGCCCACGCAACCGCTCAAAGCCATTGTCCCTTTCGGCCCCGGCTCCAGCCCCGACCAGGTCGCCCGCATCGTCGGCGAAAAGGCGGGCGCCATCCTGGGCCAAACCATCGTCATTGAAAACAAGCCGGGCGCCAGCGGCAACATCGGCACCTTCGCCATCGCCAACGCCAAGCCCGACGGCTACACATTCGGCGTGTCCATCACCGGCCCGCTGGTGAACAACACGCTGTTGTTCGACAAGCTGCCGTATGCGCCGGCGACCGACCTGTCACCGCTGACGCTGGCCGTGCACCAGCCCAACGTGCTGGTCGTGCCGGCGTCGGCCGGCATCGCCAATGTCGGCCAGTTGCTGGATGCGTTGAAGCGGAATCCGGATAAATACAACTTTCCGTCGCCCGGGGCAGGCACCGTATCGCACTTGGCCGTAGAACTACTGCTGCAGCAGATCGGTGCGCGCGCCACGCACGTGCCCTACCCCTCGTCGCCCGCCGCGCTGACTTCGCTGTTGTCGGGCGATACGCAGTTCGCGGCGCTGCCCCCCATCGCCGTCATGCCGATGGTGAAAGACGGGCGGCTGAAAGCCCTGGCCGTCACCTCGTCCAAGCGTTCCGCCCTGCTGCCGGACATCCCCACGCTGGCTGAAGTGGGCGTGCCGGGTATCGAGGGGTCGGCGTGGATCGGCTTCGTGGTGTCGTCCAAGGTGCCGGCGGACATCCAGAAGAAGCTGTCGGATGCGCTGATCCAGGCCATCCGCGACCCGGAAGTCGCCAAGCGGCTGCAAACGCCGTTCATGGATCCAGTCGGCAGCACGCCCGCCGAGTTCCGCGCTTACATGGACGACGAGCTGAAGCGCTGGGAACCCCTGATCAAGAAGCTGGGCATCAAAGGCCAGTGACCGGCAAGGCAAGCAAGCGACGCACGACAAGCAAGGAGAATCAAATGGTCATCAACGAACCCGCGCGCCAAGTCCCGCTCTATGGCGAATACGACGTGGTGGTGCTGGGCGGCGGCCCCGCCGGCGTGCTGGCGGCCGCCAGCGCCGCGCGCAACGGCGCCCGCGTGCTGCTGGCGGAACGCTACGGCTTCCTGGGCGGCATGGGCACGGCGGCAGGCGTGTCGAACTTCTGCGGCCTGCATGCCAACATCCATGGCGACATCCGGCAAGTGGTACATGGCATGACCAACGACCTGCTTGACCGCATGCGCGCCATGGACGGCTTGAACGACCCCCATCTGATCCTGGGCAAGATCCACGCCCAGGCCTATGACATATCGGCCTTCAAGTGCGCGGCCGACGGCCTGGTGCAGGATAGCGGCGCGCAGGTGCTGTTCCACGCCCTGGCCACCGGTCTGACACGCCGCGAAGATGGCCGCGTGGACGCGTTGTTCCTGGAAACCAAGTCGGGCCGCTGCGCCGTGCGCGCCAAGGTGTTCATCGACTGTTCGGGCGATGCCGACATCGCGAAATGGGGCGGCCTGCCCTTCGAAAAAGGCGATGAGCACGGCCACATGCTCTACCCCACCCTGATGTTCAAGGTAGGCAATGTGGACGGCGCGCGCGCCCAGGAAGCCTGGAAGACCATCCCTGTCTTGATGGACCAGGCCGCGGCCAGCGGTGAATTCACGTTCCCGCGCCGGGGCGCCATCGTGCGTCCGCAAAAGCACGACTACGAATGGCGCGTCAACGTCACGCAACTGGCCAATGCCGACGGCAGCGCGGCCGATGGCACCGACGCCGGTTCGCTGTCCGCCGGCGAACTGGAAGGCCGCCGCCAGATCGTGCAATACCTGGCGTTCCTGCGCGCCAAGGTGCCCGGATTCGAAAACGCGTATGTGCTGGACATCGCGCCGCAACTGGGCATCCGCGAAACCCGCCGCATCGTCGGCGAAGTTGTGCTGACCAAGGAACACGTGCTGGGCTGCGCCGACTTTGACGACAGCATCGGCGTGAACGGTTGGCCATTGGAAATGCACACGGCGGGCGACGTGCAATGGATGTGGCCGCCCATTCCCGAATCGCGCGGCTACAACCAGTTGCCGTTCCGCATGATGGTGCCCAAGCGCGGCCCCGGCGTCGCCGACAACGTGCTGGTGGCGGGACGCTGCGCATCGATGACGCACGAAGGCCAGTCGGCCGCGCGCGTCAGCGGCAGCTGCTTCGTCATGGGAGAAGCCGCGGGCACCGCGGCAGCGATGGCCCTGCGCGCCGATATCGCGCCTGCCGACGTGCCCATCGCGGCCTTGCAGGCCCAGTTGAAACGGCAAGGCGCCTTCCTTGGCGGCCAGGCATGACGGGGCGCGGAAAACAATCATGAACACGTCTACGACAACCACTCAGGCAACCCGATCCGTCATCGTGGTGGGCGGCGGCATCGGCGGCCTGGCCGCCGCGCTGGCGCTGACCCGGCAAGGCATCGCAGTGCAACTGCTGGAGCAGGCCGCGCATATCGGCGAAATCGGCGCCGGCATCCAATTGGGGCCCAACGCCTTCGCGGCGCTGGACGCCTTGGGCGTCGGACAGACGGCGCGCACGCGCGCGGTCTTCACCGATCACATCATCATGATGGACGCGGTCGACGCCCGGGAAGTCGTGCGCATCGACACGGGCGACGCGTTCCGAACGCGCTTCGGCGGCCCATACGCCGTGATCCATCGCGCCGACATCCACTTGTCCATCCTGGAAGCCGTGCAGCAAAACCCGCTGATCCGCTTTCGCACGTCTACCCAGATCGCGGGCATGATGCAAGACGGCAGCAGCGTCGAGGTGATCGATACGGACGGCAACCGCTACCGGGCGGACGCCGTGGTGGGCGCGGACGGCGTCAAATCGGTGATCCGCGAGCGCACGGTGGGCGACCCCGCGCGCGTGACGGGCCACGTCGTTTATCGCGCGGTGGTCGAACGCGACAATATGCCCGAAGAACTGCGCATCAACGCGCCCGTGCTGTGGGCCGGCCCGCATTGCCATCTGGTGCACTACCCCTTGCGCGGCGGCCAGCAGTACAACCTGGTCGTCACCTTCCACAGCCGCGAGCAAGAGGAATGGGGCGTGCGCGAAGGCAGCAAGGAAGAAGTGCTGTCGTACTTCCAGGGCATCCATCCGCGCCCGCACCAGATGCTGGATCGCCCCACAACCTGGAAGCGCTGGGCCACCGCCGACCGCGAACCGGTCGAACACTGGGGCCAGGGCCGCGTGACCTTGCTGGGCGATGCCGCCCATCCCATGACGCAATACATGGCCCAGGGCGCGTGCATGGCGCTGGAAGACGCGGTGACGCTGGGCCAGGCCGTGCGGCATTGCGGACACGACCTGGAGGCCGCCTTCCGCCTTTACGAATCGGTCCGCATCCCGCGCAGCGCGCGCGTGGTCTGGTCCACCCGGGAAATGGGCAGGCTCTATCACGCGCGGGGCGTCGAACGCACCGTGCGCAACATGCTGTGGACCGGCCGCAGCCAGTCCCAGTTCTATGACGCGTTGCAGTGGCTGTACGGTTGGAAAGTAGAAAACTGCCTCACGGCGGCATAACAACAGCACCAGAGGAGACAACATGAAAAAGA
Organism: Achromobacter marplatensis; assembly: GCF_049060505.1. Lineage (GTDB taxonomy): Bacteria > Pseudomonadota > Gammaproteobacteria > Burkholderiales > Burkholderiaceae_B > Achromobacter > Achromobacter marplatensis_A. The sequence goes on along the minus strand of NZ_JBMGRB010000005.1, from coordinate 83,586 downwards.
GCGCTATCGGCGGCACGGCCGCCATCCTGCTGGCGTTGGCGGCATCCCCGGCCCACGCGCAGCAAAAGCCGGTCGACATCGGCTTTATCGGCACGCTTTCCACGCCCGCCGGCTACATCGGCGAGGACGAGCGCGACGCCTTCATGCTGGCCGTGAAGGAAGGCGGCGGCAAGCTGGGCGGCGTGCCCGTCAACGTGCGCGTCGAAGACGATGCGCTCAAGCCCGCCAACGCCAAACAGATCGCCGACAAGATGGTGCAGGACGGCGTGCGGCTCTTCACGGGCGTGAACTTCTCGAACGTCATGGCGGCCGTCGGCCCCACGGTGCTGAACGCCGGCGGCTTCTACGTCAGCCTGAACGCCGGCCCCTCCAACTATGCAGGCAAGGCTTGCAACCCGAATTACTTCGCCGTCGCCTTCCAGAACGACTCTTACGCCGACACGGCCGGCATCGCCGCCAACGAACTGGGCGCCAAGCGCGTCGTCGTCATGGCCCCGAACTACCAGGCCGGCCGCGACGCCGTGGCCGGATTCAAGCGCGCCTACAAAGGCGAGATCGCCGAAGAGATCTACACCAAGCTGGAACAAGCCGATTTCTCGGTGGAGCTTGCCCGCATCCGTTCGCTGAATCCCGATGCCATCTTCCAGTTTCACCCGGGCGGCGCGGGCATCAACTTGACCAAGCAATTCGCCAACTCGGGCCTGTCGGACAAGATCCGGATGATCACACCCATCTACTCGATGGACGATCGCATGCTGGCCGCGACGGGCATGGCCAGCAAGGGCTTCTATCTAAGTTCGCTGTGGAGCGCCGACCTGGACAACGCGCAGAACAAGCACTTCGTCGACGCCTTCACCAAGGCCTACAAACGCCCGCCCACGGCGTATGCCGCGCAAGCCTACGACACCGCCAACCTGATCGCTTCCGCGCTTAAAGCCGTCAACGGCGACGTCACCGGCCGCGCCGACGACTTCCGCGCTGCGTTAAGGAAGGCCGACTTCCCCACCGTGCGCGGCAAATTCAAGTTCGGCCCCAACCAGCACCCGATACAGGACTGGTACCTGCTGCACATCGAAGCCGGCCCGGACGGCAAGCTCGTGTACAAGAACCAGAAGGTCCTGGCCCGCGACCACACCGACGTGCACGCGGCCGACTGCAAGATGTAGGCAGCAAATGAAAGGGGGCAGCGCATGCTGCCCCCAAAGACCTGCCGTGGCGTCGGATCAACGATCCATCAATTCAAGCTGGCGCCCGAGATCTTGACGATTTCCTGGTACTTGGCCTTTTCGCTCTTCACGAAATCGGCAAAGGCTTCCGGCGTCATCGGGGCGGCTTCCGAACCCATGGTCAAGAGGCGTTGCTTCACGTCGGGTTGCTGCATCGCATCGGCATAGGCCTTGTTCAACTTGGCCACCACCGGCGCCGGCGTGCCACCCGTGGTGAACACGCCAAACCACGTGCCCAGGTCAAAGCCCTTTACACCGGACTCTTCAACCGTCGGCACATCCGCCAGCAACGACGAACGCTTCGCCGTCGTCACGGCCAGCGCCTTGACCTTGCCGTCCTTGATCAACGGCGCCGACGCCGCCAGATTGTCGAACATGAAATCCGACTGCCCCGACAGCAACGCCAACTGCGCGGGCGCCGCGCCTTGGTAAGGAATGTGTTCGACGCTGATGCCGGCGCGCGCCTTGAGCAGTTCGCCAGACAGATGGCCGGCGCTACCGTTGCCGCCCGAACCGTAGTTCAGCTTGCCCGGGTTTTTCTTGGCGTAGTCGACCAGGTCGGCCACCGTCTTAATCTTGTTCTTGTCGGCGAATTCAACGTTCATCACCAACACGTTCGGCACCGACGCCACGATGGTCACGGGCGCGAAATCCTTGACCGGGTCGTAGGGCAGGTTCGCGAACAGCCAGGGGTTGATGGCGTGCGTGGCCACCGCGCCCATCACCAGCGTGTAACCATCAGCCGGCGCCTTGGCCACCAGGTCGGCGCCGATATTGCCGCCCGCGCCCGAGCGGTTTTCAACAATAACGGGCTGGCCCAGCGAACCGCGCACCTTCTCGGCCAACATGCGAGCCATGGTGTCCAGCGGGCCGCCAGGCGGGTACGGCACGACAAAACGGATCGGCTTCGTCGGGAAATCAGTCGCCTGCGCCAGCGCGGGCGCGCCAAACGGCAAGGTCGCGGCCAGCGCCACGGCGCCCTGCAACAAGGCGCGGCGGACCGCGCTACGGGGGGTGTTCGTCATGGTGTTTTTCTCCTCACTCCAGATCTATGGCGGTCAGTAGCATACCGCAACCGTCTGTTGCACCATTGACGATCGCACCGTGTCTCCCCGAGATCACACCGCACCCGTCACCATGTGTACTTCACGCCAATCCGCCCGACATACTGGTGATAATCCTGCGCGCCCCAACTGCCAGACGCGTTGACCCATCCCGTCCAGCCCTTCGTGAAGTCGGCATGGACGCCCACCTTCAGTTCGTATCGGTCCTTGGGATACAGCCCTCCAACGGGTAGTTGATTGAACGATACGGAACTGTCGACGCTGCTGTGCCACCAATTCACGGTCGCGAAGGGCTGGGCTTTGCGGTTATTGCCAAGATCAAGCGTAGTGAACGTGCGCGCCCCAAGGCGGGTAATGGTCCCATTGGAGTCGGCACGGTCTACCCGGGTGCCGTTCTGCTCGGTAATGCTGTCGGTGTTGGCGTCGACATAGATTATTTGAGCCTGCGGCTCCAGGATCCAGTTTTCCCTCAGCTTGAATGCGTAGCCGGCCTCTGCGGACACCGCCCAAGCCTGAGAGTCGTAGTCGACTCGCGGCAGATCGCTTCCTTGCACTCGGTTGTTGAACCAGCCGTATTGGAACCAGGTGTCCACGTAGGCGCCGAGTTTGGTCTCATCGTTTTGAAACCAGGTGCCGTACACGCCTGTGCTGTACCCGTTGACGCGGCCCTTTGCCTTGTATGGGTTGCCGTCCGCGCGGGCGGTGCTGTCAGCCGTCCCGTAACCGAGCATGGCCCCCAGATGCAAGCGATCGGTCTCTGAAAAGAGCTTCCATTGCGCAAGATCTCCGCCGCCCTGCAACAGGAAAAGGTCGGTGCTGACGTCAAAGTTGCCGTCGCGGCTATGGGTGCCTTCCCATTTTCCGACCGCTCGCAACCAGAGCGCGCGGCGCTTGCTGCCGTCATTCGGGAACGGTTGCGCTTCGATAAACTGGGGCTCTCCCAGCCGGTCGTGCATGCTCTGCACGAACATCTGTCCAACCAAGCGTTGATTGGCCAGATAAGCCGCAACTTCGGGCCGGTACAGCGGCTCGGGATCGGGTGTCGGCTCGGGCGGGACAGGCGGGACGGGTGGAACGGGCGGCACGGGCGGTTCGGGCGGCGGCTCCGGTTCTTTTTCGGACCGCAAGTACCAGCTCTGATCGGTGGGCGCCGCGGCCGACCCCCGGTAGAGCCGATACTCGTAGGGGCCCGCGACGGCGCGTCCGGTCAAGGAAAAGGCGGACGATTGGGTCGTGGCCCCGTTGATCGTGTCGACGACCTTGATGCCGGCTGCCGTGGTCAACGCCCCCGGGCCTCCGGCATTTGTGATGCGCAGGCCGGTGGTGCCCGTCGCGGCTCCGCCATCTATGACCAGCCGGTCGGAGGGGGAACTGTCATCCCCCAGATAGGTATTCAGGCCGACCAGACCGCCGCCAGAACCTGTGTAGTTAACCGCGGTCAGTGTTTTGAACGTGCCCGATGCGGGAGCGGTGAACAGAATTTGGCTGGCGTTGTTGGCCAGGGAAGTCAGGTTGGAACTTCCGGACATGTTCCATACCGTGCCGTTGTTTAGCGAGACGGTGGACGTCGCGCCGGACTCGGTCAGGGCCGAGCCGTTGAGCGTGGCCCCAGACGCGTTAATCATGGCAATACTCGGGGGGCCCGCCGCTGGCGCGCTCACGCCGCCCGGCAGAATCGCCACGCCTACGCCTGAGAGATCGGACGAGTTGAACCCCGAAGCGGTCGTCGTATCGGGCGCCGCCAGCGGATCGGCGACAAGCGCCGAGCCTCCGATCACACGCAGCCAACGCGGTGCCCCCGTGACTTGCGTACCGGTCAACGTAACTTGCGCAGTGCCGCCATTGACGGCGATGGCATCGGATTGCGCGCTGGTCAACGTACCGCCCACGAGGGTCGCGGTGGCCGTGATACCCGCATCGCTACTTAGTCCCAAACCGGCGGCATCGACGCCATCCGCCTGCAATGTGGCATTGGCTGCATTCAAGGTACCGTTCATCGCACGCGCGGCAAAGGCGCCCTGGCCGGAGGTCCTGACCGACGTGCCATCGACGGAAACGGTTGCCTTCGCGCCACGGGCGTACAAGCCGTGCGAGTTGGCGCCTTCCGTTCTGACTGAGCCATTGGTCAAACTCAATGCCACGTTGTCGGTGGCCGTTGCGCCCCATGCGGTCGCGCCGGGAGCATTGATGTTCTTGGACAGTGCAGTGACGTTAGTTCCCGTCACGGTAGAGTTCGCGCCATAACTGAGCAGGTTGTATCCAGAGGTGCCCTCGGTGGTGACTTGTGCATCTTGCAGCGTGATGGTCGATCCCATGACCGCATAGACGCCATAGGCTGAGGCCCCGGATACCGTCACCCCCACATTCGATGCGCCGATCGTGCCGGCGTTTGCGAACAGGCCGCTACCGCTGGCGCCCGTCGTGGTGATGGTGGTGCCATTGATCGTGGCGTCGGAGCCGATGGCGCCCACCCCATAGGCCACGTCACCGCCCGTGGAAATTGTCCCGCCCGTGACCGTTATCTTGCCCCGCGTGCCACTCAGTGCGTTGGCAAGCGCCCCATAGGCGCCATAGGTACCGGAGGCGTCCCGATAAGCATTGCCACGTGTCTCGATCGTGACGCCATTAAGCGTAATTTGACTACCGAAGGCATAGGCGCCCGTTGCGCCCAAGCCTTCGGTAAGAATGTTGGCCTGGGTCAACGACATACTGCTGTTGTGACTGGCGACGGCGCCGTATGAGCCGACGGGAAGACCGCCAACGTTGGCGTAGCCTCCGGTGGTATGAATGTTCAGACCTCCGGCCGATGTCGCGGATACATTCGCATTTCGCGTCCACAGGCCGGCCGACGCGTTTCCAGTGGTATTGAGCGAGGTGGTGTCGCCGGGCGCCGCGCCGCTTCGGAAGATAATCGTCCCGCCTGTTGCGTAGACACCGAATGCGTTGAAGTTGCTGGTGGAAAAAGACACCGGTCCGGGGCTGGGGCCCGCTGTGGGATCAACGATCAACGTCCCGCCTGTCACGGTCGATGAGGTCCCTGCGGTGGTGACCGCGGTGCCGCCCACCACGGTGGTGGTACCGCTGCCAACATTGACGGGCGCCGCTATCGGCCCGGGGCCCACTGTCTGAGCGGAGACGAATGTTGTCACGGCCAGCAGCGACCCCGTAGTGACCAGGGGATATAACCAGCGCAGCGCCGAACGCTGCGGACGCAATGAACCTGATACTAGCCAGCGTTTCATAACGACTCTCCCGAAGTTGCGAGGTAACACTCACACGGTCAGACTTGATGAAACCGGAAATATCTATGATCTAGAAGAAATAAATGAAGCCCATGCCCAGGCTTGCCGAGCCGAAGAATCCAGGTCGATCGTTCAGCGAACACGCTCAAGCGCAGGAGGGAAATATGTTCCGTTCGCAACCCCATCAATCGGGCCATAGAAGCGGAACGTTAAGCGGTACTTCGAGCCGCGCGGAGTGGGCAGCCAATTGCCTTGTGGCGCATTCGACGGCTTTTCGGCCGCGAAATACAGCGTCAGGGAGCCGTCGTCTGCGTAGGTCAGCGTAGACGCCTCGTTGATAAGGTACTTATTCAAAGGATTGGGCAGTACGCGAAAGCGGGTGCTATCCACGGCAATCACAGACCAGAAATAGTTGGCGAAGCGAGACGGCAATGCCTCCTTCGGGAAGGTCAATGTATAGACATTGTCGCCGTTCAGTTCCGCGCCCGTGGAATCCTGGGCGCCGCGATAGTAAAGCACCTCCGGCTTGATATTCGCCCATATGCCGCGGTAGTTCACAAGCGTGCGAGTGACATGGTCGATTCCATATTCGCCGACCACGCCGGGTCTAGCCCAGCCACGTTGCACTGTTCCATGTCCGATGATTTCGCCCGCCTTGGCAATGTCTGCCAGTGCCTTCGTATGGATCACATGATCAATGCGGTCCCGCTGTGATGGCGTTTTGGCTGCGTTGGCGACTTGTCGAACCAGCGCGTCCATGCTCTCGAGCCCCGGATTCCTGTCCGGCTCACTATCGAGCGCCATCGCAGCGGCGTCGAATGCCTCGACACCGGGAAAGTCCTCCAGCCCAAAAATTGGTGTTTTCGGTATGGTCGGAAGCGCGGGCGCCCCAGTGGTAGTCAGACGGAACTGATGTTGCAGGGCAACTGCGCCCTCCACATCGCTGCCCAGTGCGACTCTGGTCAGAATCCGTGAATACTTGACCGGAAGATCAATCCGCGTCGCGCCAGCGGGCGCAGGTGCATTCGAACCCGCCAAGCACAACGCGAACTCGCCGTGCGGTTTCTTTGGAAAAACACGTTCATTGATATTCGCGAGGGTTTCTCCCCAGCCGCTCAGTATCTGAACGGTAAAGTACCTGCCCTTGACCGGTGGAACGCTCACGACCGTGCAGCTGTTGTCGTCCACGGCGATCCACGCTTCGGAATAGGCGACATCGAGATTTGGATTCGGCCAGTCCACCGCTCCGGGCTTGCGATGGGTTAACTGGTTCCACTGGAAACCTTCCTGGAAATCCAGCTGTTGCTGTCGAGTGACAAATAGTCGGCCCAAGAGGTAGCTATAGGCCTGACTAATTTGTTCATCGGAGAGCGGTACCGTGCCGGATGCAGGCGGGAGCGGGTCGATTTTCTTCGCATTGGTTTGTGCCGCAACGATATGGGCCTGCGAAGCTAGGGCGATTGCGAATGCTGCAACCATTGATGCACTAATCAACTTCATCGCCTACCTTTTTCTATGATCATTAATGTGAGTCGTCGATCACCAGGTATCTGACGCGTCGACACACCCGGTCCAGCCAGTAGTGCAGTCGGCTTGCGCGCTCGGCCATTTCGTTCACGGACATACTGCCGGAGCAATGGGCGCCATTATCAGTTCGACGTCCAAATTACATCCTTTGGCGTATTCCAGCTATGGTTTTTTTAAGACAAGAGGATCCCGGTATACGCCTGCGCTTAGCAAGGTCCAAACTGAGATGAACTCCGTCTTTGGCAAAAAAAACCCCAACAGCCGGACCGAAATCCAACTGCTGGGGTGTTTGCCGTGTAGGCTTTTTGTCGTCAGCCGATCAATGCAGGATCTGGCTCAGGAACAACTTCGTCCGGTCGTTCTGCGGGTTGTCGAAGAACTCGTCCGGGCTGTTCTGCTCGATGATCTCGCCTCGGTCCATGAAAATCACGCGGTTGGCGACTTTGCGTGCGAAGCCCATTTCGTGGGTCACGCAGATCATCGTCATGCCGCTTTCCTGGGCCAGGCTGACCATCACGTCCAGCACTTCCTTGACCATTTCGGGGTCAAGCGCGGACGTCGGCTCATCAAACAGCATGATCTTGGGATTCATGCACAACGAACGCGCGATGGCCACGCGCTGCTGCTGGCCGCCCGACAACTGGCCCGGAAACTTCTTGGCCTGTTCCGGAATGCGCACGCGCTCCAGATACTTCATCGCGGTCGCCTCGGCTTCCGCGCGCGGCTTCTTCAGCACCCACATGGGGCCCAGCGTCAGGTTTTCCAGCACCGTCAGGTGCGGGAACAAGTTGAAGTGCTGGAACACCATGCCCACATCCTTGCGGATCGTCTCGATGTGCTTCAGGTCATTGGTGAGCTCCGTGCCGTCCACGATGATGTGGCCTTTCTGGTGCTCTTCCAGACGATTGATGCAGCGGATCATCGTGGACTTGCCCGACCCCGAGGGGCCGCACACCACGATGCGCTCGCCTTGCGCCACGTCCAGGTTGATGTTGCGCAACACGTGGAACTGGCCATACCACTTGTTCACGTCCTGCAAACGAATAATGGCATCCGGCATGCCTGTACTCCCGTAAATATCGCTGCGCGCGCCCGCCTTGCGGCGGACGCGCGGCATTGGCTAGCGTTTGTGATCAGTCGCAAGACGTTTTTCAAGCGCCTGACTGTACTTGGACATGGAAAAGCAGAATACGAAGTAGATCAGCGAGATGAACAGATACGCCTCTACGCCGAATCCGCGCCATGCCGCGTCGGACAAGGCCGCCTTGGCCGCCAAGGTCAAGTCAAAGATGCCGATGATCACCACCAGCGACGTGTCCTTGAACAGCGCGATGAAGATGCTGACCAGCGGCGGGATCACGATCTTCAGCGCCTGCGGCAGGATGATCTTGCGCATCTGCTGCCAGTAGTTCAGGCCCAGCGAATCCGCGCCTTCGTACTGCCCTTTCGGGATGGCCTGCAAACCACCGCGCACCGTTTCGGCGATATAGGCGGCGGCGAACATGATGATGGCGATCTGCGCGCGCAAAAGCTTGTCGATCGAGAAGCCTTCCGGCAGGAACAACGGCAGCATCACCGACGACATGAACAGCAGGCTGATCAGCGGCACGCCACGGATCAGCTCGATGTACACGACGCACAGCGCCTTGATGGCGGGCATCTTCGAGCGCCGGCCCAGGGCCAGCAGCACGCCGATGGGGAACGCGAAGGCAATGCCGAACGTGGACAGGATCAGCGTCAGCGGCAGGCCGCCCCAGCGTGCGTTTTCCACGTAGGTCAGGCCGAACACGCCGCCCCACATCAACAGCGCCACGGCGGTCAGGCCGACGACCCAGATGACCGCCAGCTTCCAGTTCCAGAAACGGCGGATGCCACTGCAAACAATGACCGCCACCAGGATGATGGTCGCGATCAGCGGACGCCATTGCTCGTCGAACGGATAGGTGCCGAACAGGATCAGCCGGTGCTTCTCGATGATGAACGCCCAGCAGGCGCCACCTGAAGCCCGGCATTCCTGGGCGTTGGCCGCATTGAAATCAGCCTTGAAGAAGGCCCATTCCAGCAGCGCCGGCACCGCCATCAGCAGGAACCACGCAAGCAGTACCGTGATAAGGATGTTCAGCGGCGACGAGAACAGGCGGGACTTGATCCATGCCCATGCGCCCACGTGCGTGCTGGGCGGCGGCAGGCCTTCGCTGGGGGTATGCGTAGTGCTGCTCATCTCAACGCTCCACCAGCGCGATGCGCTTGTTGTACCAGTTCATGAATATCGAGATCGACAGGCTGACCGTCAGGTAGGCGCCCATGATGATGAGGATGCCCTCGATCGCCTGGCCCGTCTGGTTCAGCGTGGTGTTGACCACCGACACGATGTCCGGATAGCCGATGGCGACCGCCAGCGAGCTGTTCTTCGTCAGGTTCAGGTACTGGCTGGTCATCGGGGGGATGATCACGCGCAGCGCCTGCGGCAGGATGACCAGGCGCAGCACCTGCTTGCGGCGCAGCCCCAGCGAACCGGCGGCTTCCCACTGGCCGTTGTTCACGGCCTGGATGCCCGAGCGCACCACTTCGGCGATGAACGCCGACGTGTAGATCACCAGCCCCGCCAGCAACGCGGCGAATTCCGGCGACAGCGTCAAACCACCCGAGAAATTGAAGCCTTTGAGTTCCGGCATGTCCAGCGTCAGCGACGCGCCACTGACAAGCCAGCCGACGAGCGGCAACCCGATCAGCAGGCCGATGGCCCAGCGGCCCAGCGGGAACATATGGCCGGTGGCCTCATGGCGCTTCTTGCCGTAGTGACCCAGGAAGATGATGGCCACGATGGCCAATCCCAGTCCGGCCAGCATCCAGTCCAGCGAATTGCCTTCCAGCCCGGGGACTTTGAGGCCGCGGTTGGAAATGAAGACACCCGGCATCGGATTGTGCGCCTGGCGCGGGCCCGGCATGTTTTCCGTGATCAGCGCGTACCAGAAGAACAGCTGCAGCAGCAGCGGCACATTGCGCATCACTTCGACGTACACCGAGGTGATCTTCGCCACCAGCCAGTTCTTGGACAGGCGGCCGATACCGATCAGGGTGCCAAGGATGGTCGCCAGCACGATGCCGATGACGGCGACGCGCAGGGTGTTGAGCAAGCCGACCAGGATGGCACGGCCGTAATCGTTTGCGGGGGTGTAGGCGATGGGCGTTTCGCCGATCGCGAACCCGGCTTCACGGCTCAGGAACCCGAAGCCCGTGGCGATATTGCGCACGGACAGGTTGTGAAGCGTGTTGGAAACCAGGAACCACACAGCCCAGGCTACCGCTGCCAGCGCAAGCACCTGGTAGACCACGGAGCGCACGCCGGGGTCGTTCCAGTTCAGCCGCCGGCGGGGCGCCGAAATCGGGGCGTTTTTATTGGAAGTCGTCATGTTGAATCTACAGAAGTCGTACACCGGGTGGCAACGCCGGCAAGGCCACGCCCCCCACTCCTGCCGCCCGCTCTATGGCGGGCTAGGCAAAACGGAGCCCGAGGCTCCGTTTTGCCAGGCAGCCGTGTGTTAGCGCACCGGCCAGCCGTACATCAACCCGCCTTGCTTATACGACGCGTTCAAACCACGTTCCAGCTTCATCGCGCTGTTCTTGCCCAGCGTGTTTTCGAAGCTTTCACCGTAGTTGCCCACGTTCTTGATGATGTTGAATGCCCACTTGTCGTCCACGCCCAGGTTCTTGCCCATGCCCGGGGTCACGCCCAGGATGCGCTGGATATTGGGATTGGGGCTCTTGGCCATTTCTTCGACGTTCGCCTTGGTGATGCCGTATTCCTCGGCTTCCAGCATGGCATTCAGCGACCAGCGGACCACGTTGAACCATTGCTCGTCGCCCTGGCGGACCATGGGGCCCAGCGGCTCTTTGGAGAAGTCTTCCGGCAGGATGACGTACTTGTCCGGGTTCTCGAGCGTGGTGCGGGTGGACGCCAGTTGCGACTTGTCGGTCGTGAAGGCGTCGCAGCGGCCGGCCGAGAAGGCGCGGATGATTTCGTCGTACTTGTCGATCACGACCGGCTTGAATTCGATCTTCTGGCCGCGGAACCAGTCAGCCAGGTTCAGTTCGGTGGTGGTGCCCGGTTGCACGCAGATGGTGGCGCCGTTCAGTTCCTTCGCGCTCTTGACGTTCAGGTCCTTGGAGACCATGACGCCTTGCGAGTCGTAGTAGTTCACGCCCACGCCGATCAGGCCCAGCGTCGTGTCGCGGGTCAGCGTCACGGTGGTGTTGCGGGTCAGCACGTCGACTTCGCCCGACTGCAGCGCGGTGAAGCGTTGCTGCGTGTTCAGCGGCGTGAATTTGACCTTGGAGGCGTCGCCGAACATCGTGGAGGCGATGGCGCGGCACAGGTCCACGTCGATGCCCTTGTATTCACCCTTGCTGTCGGCGATCGAGAAACCCGGAATGCCCGTCGAAACCCCGCATTGGACAAACCCTTTCTTTTTAACGTTATCGAAGGTCGCGCCCGCATTGGCAGCCGTGGATGCGGCAAGCAGTGCCGCGCCAATTGCAGCGAGTTTCAGTACTTTCATCGTGATCTCCGTGTGGGACAAATCGAGCCTTGCCTCGACCGGGTTGGGCCGACGCATGGGGCGGATGGTAGCGTCCACGCAGCGGCCGGCACATCCGGGAATTCCCTTGAAATTTAGGGACACTGGCGAAATCAATCGGTGTTTTCATACGAAAACGGGGACGTGTTTTAGCGTATCCGATTTGTCCGAAGACGCATTCATTTCGTTCTGGCGAAAACGTGTCCGGGCGGTCACATGGATACGCTTTTTCACAGCCCGCCCAAGAACAGGCGTAGGCCGCTTACTGTCCCCGAGTTACTATTGCGGCTTCATCTGACAGCCGCCATGATCGAATTCCAGCACGTATTCAAATCATATGGTCGCGGCCGCAATATTCTGGCCGACATCAACTTCCGCGTCAGCGCGGGAGAATTCGTTTTCGTATCCGGGCCGTCAGGCGCCGGCAAGTCCACGCTGCTCAAGCTGATCGGCGGGCTGGAACCCGCCAGCCGCGGGTCCATCCAGGTCAACGGGCAACGGCTGGACAAGCTGCCTGCGCGCGCCCGGCCGTACCTGCGACGCGCGGTTGGCGTCATCCTGCAAGACACCCACCTGTTGTTCGATCGAAGCGCGTTCGAAAACGTGATGCTGCCGTTGGCCGTCCAGGGCCACCCCTGGGATTCGGCCGCCGCGCGTGCCCGGGCCGCGCTGGACAAGGTGGGCCTGTCGGGCAAGGAAGACCTGAATCCCATCGAACTGTCGGGCGGTGAACAACAGCGTCTGGCGATCGCGCGGGCCATCGTGAACCGGCCTGCCATCCTGATTGCCGACGAACCTACCGCCAACCTTGACCACGACAACGCGCAGCGCATCATGAACGTGTTCCGCGACTTCAACCGTGTCGGCGTGACGACGCTGATCGCCTCGCACGACCAGGACCTGATGGCGCGCTACGCCAGCCGTACCTTGCGCATCGACCCGGGCAAGTTTGCCGATTCCCACGGCGCTGCGTCGCCACCGGACGCCGGGCACCCCTCTTCGCCCGCCCCCGCGCGCACCGGCGGCGGCCGCGCCGAACCTGGCTTCGGCCACCCGGGAGAATCGGCATGAACGCCTGGTTGCGGCAACACCGCTATGCGCTCATGGTGACCCTGCGCCGGTTGGCCAAGCAGCCGTTCTCTTCACTGGCCAACCTGCTGGTCATGGCCCTGGCCCTGGCCCTGCCGCTATTGGGTAGCGCCATCCTGGTATCGGTCCAGCCGGTGGCGCGCCAGATGTCCGTCACCCCCGAAGTGACCGTCTTCATGCGCGTGGACGCTCCCGCCGGCGCCGCCGACGAGGTGGCCAAACGCATCAAGAACGACTATTCGCAAGATGTGCGGGCAGTCCGGGTGGTGGGGCGCGACGCGGCGCTGGCCGACCTGCGCGCCAACCCCGCCTGGGAGCAGGCACTGGCCGTTTTGCCGGGCAACCCGCTGCCGGACGCCGTGGTGGTCACGCTGGCCGACGGGGACAACCTGGCGGGGCGCGCCGACAAGCTGGCCGGCGCCTGGAAGCAATGGAACCACGTGGACCTGGTGCAGTTGGATAGCGCCTGGGTGCAACGGCTGGAGGCCATCTTAAGGTTCGCCCGCATCGGCCTGGGCTTCCTGGCCGCCTGCGTGGCGGTCGTGGTGCTGGCGACGGTGTTCAACACCGTGCGCATGCAAGCGCTGTCGCAGCGCGAGGAAATCGGGGTGGCCCGCCTGGTGGGCGCCACCGAATCCTTCGTCCGTCGTCCGTTCCTGTATCTGGGCGCGTTGTCGGGCGCCGTGGCGTCTCTGCTGGCCATCGGCGTGGCGGCCATCGCGCTGTCGCCGCTGAACGACGCCCTGCTGGGGCTGGCCCGCAGCTATGGCGCCGAGTTCGCGCTGCACCTGCCCGGCGCCTCGGTGCTGATCGCGGCCGTGGCCGCCTCGGCCGCGTTGGGCGCGCTGTCCGCCCGTTGGTCCGTCACGCGCAGCACGCGCTTCTGATGCTGCCGGCCCGTTGTCGGCCCGTTGTCGGCAGCCTTTCCCAACAGCCGCGCTCAAGGCCCGCGCGCGGCCGCCCCACTCCGCCCTAAAGCCACGTATAAAGCCCGATCCTCCCCGTGATCCGGGGAAAGGCGCGCAACCCGCCCGGGTACGATGGTTGCAAGCCATCCTGTGAACGGCCGAAAAAAATCGGGGACGTGGTGCGCCGTCACGGTTACAAGCATTTCTCCCGTTGTGTGCTGGGATATGCAAGAATAAAGCGACATTTTTCTACACTTTTTGAAACATTCCTTGTTTTGCCGAGCGCCGTCCTTCGTGTCCAAATCGCTGTTCTTGCCCCTTAAGTCCCATGGCCGCCCGTCTTGAAGCCCGCGCAACGCGCCACTATTTCGATAGCGCGTTCCAGTGTCAGGCGGTGAAGGTACTCCCCAACGAGTACTACGTCACCGCTGAAGACCTGATGATCTCGACCGTACTCGGGTCGTGTGTCGCCGCCTGTATCCACGACCCGATCAAGGGCGTGGGCGGCATGAACCATTTCATGTTGCCGGAAGGCGACATGCAATCGCCTGCGTCGGCCACCATGCGTTACGGCGCTTTTGCGATGGAAGTGCTGATCAACGAATTGCTGAAGGCGGGCGCCGTGCGCGACCGCCTGGAAGCCAAGGTATTCGGCGGCGGCGCGGTGCTAAGCGCCATGCAGCAGATGAACATCGGCGAACGCAACGGCGAATTCGTCTTGAACTACCTCAGGACCGAAGGCATCCCGGTCAAGGCGCAAGACCTGGGCGACGTGCACGCGCGCCGCATCAATTACTTTCCGCGCGACGGCCGCGTGATGGTGCGCAAGATGGCGCCGCACCACCAGCGCGCCGAAGAGATCATCGCCAAGCGCGAGCAGGCGGCCGCCCAAAGCGCGCAGGCCAAGACGCAAAGCCCGCCGCGCGTCGAACGCTTCAGCCGGCCCGGCGTGGAACGTTTCGACAAGCCCGCACGCCCCGGTGTCGAACGCTTCGACAAGCCCGCGCGCCCCGGCGTCGAACGCTTCGACCGGCCTGCCCGTCCTGGCGTGGAACGCTTCGACACCGCGCTGAGCCGCTTGCGCAAATCGGAAACCACGGACAGCTAATACTGCGACGCGCCTACAATCAGGGCATGTCCAGCGTCCGCCTTTTTTTCGCTCTGTGGCCGTCGCCCTCGCTCGCCGCGTCGCTGGCGGGCTGGGCGGAGCAGGCCCGGCCAACCACCGGCGGACGCGTCATGCGCACCGAGACGCTGCACTTGACCCTTGCCTTTCTAGGCCCGGTCGACGCGCAACTGGCCGACACGCTGGCAGCCGCCACGCCGGCACACCAGCTACCCGCGGGCGAGGTGGCGCTGGACCACTACGGCGTGTTCAGCCGCCAGCGCATCCTGTGGGCCGGCCCGCGCCAGACGCCCGCCCCCCTGCAGGCCGCGCATGACAGCCTGTGGCAATGGCTGGCCGGTTTTGGCCTGACTGCCCCGCCGCAACCCTTCCGCCCCCATGTGACCCTGCTGCGCAACATCGACCATGCGCAGCCGCCTGACACCCCGCCCGCGCCGCTTGCCTGGCACTACGACCGCATGGTGTTGGTGGCATCCGAATCCCTGACGGGCGGCAGCCGCTACCGCATCGTCGCCCAATCACGCCCCGCCGGCAGGTAGCCCCGCTCTGGCACAATCACCCGGTTGCAACGACCAGGGATCACCATGATCATCCTGCTGGACCAAGACGGCGTGCTGGCGGATTTTGAACACGCGTTCATCGACGCCTGGCGCGCCCGCCACCCGGACATCGCTCCCATCGAATTCGAAGACCGGAAATCCTTCTACATCCGCCAGGACTATCCCCTGGAACTGCGGGGGATGGCCGAGGCCATCTACACCGCGCCGGGGTTCATCCGCAACCTGCCGCCGGTGCCGGGCGCCCTGGACGCCGTGCGGGAATTGCTGGCCTTGGGCATGGACGTGCGGATCTGCACGTCGCCGCTATCGCAGTTCGAAAACTGCGTGGCCGAGAAGTACCTGTGGGTGGAAAAACACCTGGGGCGCGAAGCCACCAACCGGCTGGTGCTGACCAAGGACAAGACCCTGGTGCACGGCCATCTGCTGATCGACGACAAGCCGCTGATCGAAGGCGCGGTCAAGCCGCGCTGGAAGCACATTTTGTTCGATGCGCCCTATAACCGGCAGGTTAGCGACCGCCCCCGCATCACCTGGGCGAACTGGCGCAATGTGCTGGCCGGCGAGCTCTATACGGCAGACGAATGAGTCCACGCGGCGCCTGTTCAGCCGTCATGATTTAGGGCTATTCTGTGTGGGCTGTACCCCCACCCCGGAGGAGCCCGCACCATGAATCTGCACCGTCTGCTCAAGCAGCGAGAAGCCGACCACAAGCCTTTGCGAGTTGCATTGCTGGGCGCCGGAAAGTTCGGCGCGATGTTCATGAGCCAGGCGCCCCGCACGCCGGGGATGCGGCTGGTGGCGGTGGCGGATCTGGCGCCTGCCCGCGCCCGCGCCGCGCTGACCCGCGTGGGCTGGCCCGCCAGCGCGCTGAACGCCACCAGCACCAATGACGCGTTAAAGAACGGCAAAGTCTATTTCAGCGACGACCCTTACGCCATCATCGCCAGCCCGGACGTCGACATCGTCATCGACGCCACCGGCCAGGCCGCGGCCGGCATCGGCCACGTGCTGGCCTGCTGCGAACACGGCAAGGACATCATCATGGTCAACGTCGAAGCCGACGCGCTGGCCGGCCCGCTGCTGGCGCGCCGCGCACGCGAGGCGGGCATCGTGTATTCGCTGGCCTACGGCGACCAGCCCGCCCTGATCTGCGAAATGGTGGATTGGGCACGCGCCGCCGGCTTCGAAGTGATGGCCGCGGGCAAGGGCACCAAATACCTGCCGGAATTCCACACGTCCACCCCGGACACCGTGTGGCCCTATTACGGTTTCACCGCCGAAATGGTGGCGGCGGGCGACTTCAACGCGCAAATGTTCAACAGCTTCCTGGACGGCACCAAAAGCGCCATCGAGATGGCGGCGGTGTCCAATGCCACGGGTCTTTTGCCGTCGCCGTCGGGCCTGCATTTCCCGCCCTGCGGCGTGGACGACCTGGCCCGCGTGCTGCGCCCGCGCGAAGACGGCGGCATCCTGCACCATCGCGGGCAGGTTGAAGTGATCTCGTCCCTGGAACGCGATGGCCGCCCGGTGTTCCGCGACCTGCGCTGGGGCGTCTACGTGACGCTGGCCGCCGACAGCGATTACGTGCGGCGCTGCTTCCAGGAATACGGACTGGTCACGGACCCCAGCGGCAACTTCACCGCCATGTACAAGCCTTATCACCTGATCGGACTGGAGCTGGGCATCAGCGTGGCCAGCGTTGGCCTGCGGCGCGAGCCCACGGGCGCGCCGGCCGGCTGGCATGGCGACGTGGTGGCCACCGCCAAGCGCGACCTGCAAGCCGGCCAGGTGCTGGACGGCGAAGGCGGTTATACGGTTTATGGCCGGCTGATGCCCGCGCCAGACTCCGTGGAAGAAGGCTATCTGCCGCTGGGCCTGTCGCACCAGGTCAAACTTAAGAACCCGGTGCGCCAGTCGCAGGCGATACGCTGGCGCGATGTGGAATACGACGAACGGTCCACGGCGGTGCAATTCCGCCGCGAAATGGAACAGACCTTCGCATAAGCCAAGCCCGCCGCCCGCCCCACCCGCTTAGACGGGCGCCGGGCGTTCGGCCTGGAACAGGCGCAGGCGGTCCGCCGCGTTGCGCAGGTGCTGTTCGGCCGCGCGGCCGGCGGCGTCCGGGTCGGAGCCTTCGATCGCGGCGAAGATGGCCTGGTGTTCGCTTTGCACGGCCGCCATGCGCTCGGCATACCTGCGCGCCGTGTTGTGGCGGGCGCTGCGGATCACCCGGCGCACATTGGCCTCCAGGTAGTCGTTCAGCGCGACCAGGTGCGGGTTGTGCGTGGCCTGCACGATCGCCTGATGGAACTGGTAGTCCTCTTCGTCGCCCAGCTTGTCGTTGATCAGCGCGTATTCCATGCCCACCAGCGCCTGGCGGATCTTCTTCAGGTCTTGCTCGGTGCGGCGCTGCGCCGCGTAGCGCGCGGCAGTGACCTCGATGGACAGCATCAGTTCCAGGATATGTTCAAGGTCCTGGGTGTCGCCCGGCGTGGGTGCGGCGATGCGAAACGCGTTGCGCTGGAAGTTCGGATCGACAAACACACCGCTGCCCTGCTGCGACGTGATCAGCCCCTCCGACTTCAGGCGGGCCAGCGCTTCGCGCACGACCGCGCGACTGACGGAATAGGTTTCGGTCAGTTGCTTTTCGGTGGGCAGGCGGTCGCCCGGGGCCAGCACCCCTTGGCGTATCTGCTCGGCCAGCGCGTCGCCCAAGGCCGCGGAAAGCGAACTTTTGGGCGCGGCGCGCGGCGGGTCCTGTTCTTGAGTGGGCTGCATGGAAAATCGTCGGATCGTGATGGCGGCGTCCTGCACTTTAAGCGATATAGATGCCGCCGTTGACCTGCATGACTTCGCCGGTCACGAAGCCCGCCAGCGGCGAACACAGGAACGCGATCGATCCGGCGATTTCCTCGGCCGTGCCGAAGCGGCGCAAAGGCGTGCTTTCCAGCAGCTGCGCGCCCTTCTGGCCGATCAGGTCATGCGTCATGGACGTTGCGATGATGCCCGGCGCCACGGCATTCACGCGGATCTGCGGCGCAAGCTCTAGCGCCAGGCTGCGCGTGAAGCTCTGCACGGCGCCCTTGGACGCTGAATAGGCGGCGTGCGCGTAGCTGCCGCGCTGGGCGGCCAGCGAAGTCAGCAGCACGATCGAGCCGTTATGGCGCAGATGGCGCTGGGCCGAGCGGCACACATAGAACGTGCCGTCCAGGTTCACGCGCATCAGCGTGCGCCAGGCCTCGTCGCTGGTGTCCTTGACCAGTTGTTCGGGGTAGATGCCGGCGCAGTGGACCAGATGGTCCAGCCCGCCGAAATGCTTGGCCGCCGACTCGAACACGCGTTCGCAGTCGTGCGATACGGAGACGTCCAGCGCGTGGGTGTAGACCCGCTGCCCGCTGGGGTCCAGCTCGGCCGCGATCGCCTCCAGGCGGGCGTGGTCGATGTCGGTCAGCACCAGCCGCGCGCCGTGGGCGGCCATCAGCCGCGCGGTCGCCAGACCAATGCCATTGCCTGCGCCGGTGATCACGGCCACCTGTCCTTCAAACGAAATCATCTTGTCTCCAAAGCGCGCGATGAGTGGGCCGCCTGCTCTTTCGGCAGCGGCGGTTTCCTGGATTGAACTCCTGAATCCGTCGCTTGACACGAGAAAAACGCATGCCCTATGATTTATCGGACAACTTGATAAAGTTGCCTGACAACTTATTCCGAAAGCGTAATTCAAGTCGCGCTTTCAGGCAAGAAGGGTCAGAAAAACACGGCCGCAGGCCACATGACAGGCAGGGGACAACCAGGTGGACATCACCGGCAGCACTACCGTATTTGCGATTGCGGCAGACCCGATCGCGCACGTCAAGACGCCCCAGCGGCTGAACGCTCTGTTGCGTGAACGCGCGATCGACGCCGTCATGGTGCCCTTCCATGTCTCTGCCGACGCCTTGCCCGCACTGTTCAGCGGCTTGCGCGGCCTGGCCAACCTGGGCGGCGTCGTCGTGACGGTGCCTCACAAGGAACATGCCGCCACCCTGTGCGACGCCCTGACGCCCGCGGCCCGGTTGATCGGCGCGGTCAATGCCGTGCGCCTGCAGGACGGCGTGATGACCGGTGGCAACTTCGACGGCATGGGCTTTGTGACCGGCCTGCGAAGCCAGGGCCACGATCCCGCCGGGCGCCACGTCTATCTGGCCGGCCTGGGCGGGGCAGGCAAGGCCATTGCTTGCGCCCTGGCCGATGCCGGGCCCGCCAGCCTGCGCCTCTATAACCGATCGGCCGACAAGGCACACGCCTTCGCCACCCATCTGGCCCGCCAATACCCCGGCCTGGACATCCGCGTGGCCGGCCCCGTGCCCGAACCCTGTGATATCGCCGTCAACGCAACCTCGCTGGGCTTGCAAGACACCGATCCCCTGCCCTTCCCGTTGCACGAACTGGCCCCCGGCACCGTCGTGGCCGACGCCGTGATGAGCCGCGTCGACACGCCCTTGCTGTGCGCCGCCGCCGCGCAAGGCTGCCGCACCCATCCCGGCCTGTACATGCTGGAAGGACAACTCACCGAAATTGCCCGTTTTCTGGGCGTAGAAGAGCCGCAACAAAGCGCGCTTGCTTGATTCACGGACTTACCACCCCCGTCCCACGGAGGAGACACACATGAAATTGGCTTTCACCACCGGCCTGCTGTGCCTGGCCGGCATTGCCGCATCCGCGCACGCCGCGCCCGTCAAGATCGGCCTGATCGAAACGCTGTCGGGCCCACAGGCTTCGACCGGGCTGATTTTCCGCGCCGCGGTCAAATACGAACTGGACCGCATCAACGCGGCTGGCGGCTGGAACGGCCAGCCGCTGGAACTGGTTGAATTCGACAACCAGGGCGGCCCCGTGGGCGCGTCCGACCGCTTTCGCGCCGCCGCCGCCGACGGCGTGCAGATCCTGGTGCAGGGCTCGTCATCCGCGATCTCGGGCCAATTGACCGAAGACGTGCGCAAGCACAACCTGCGCAACCCGGGCAAGGAAGTCGTCTTCCTGAACGTGGGCGGCGAAGCGCTGGAGCTGACCGGCCAGAAGTGTCACTTCTACCATTTCCGCTTTGCCACCAACGCCGACCTGCGCGTGAAGTCGCTGGCGTCCGTGATGTCGGCCGACGGCACGCTGGGCAAGCGCGTCTACGCCATCAACCAGAATTATTCCTGGGGCCAGGACATGGAAGGCGCCACCGAGCGCTTCGCCAAGCAGTACGGCTATGAAGTGGTGGGCAAGACGCTGCACGAGGTCAACAAGATCCAGGACTTCGCGCCCTACGTCGCGCGCATCCGCTCGGCCACGCCCGACACCGTCGTCACCGGCAACTGGTCCAACGATCTGTTGCTGCTGATGAAGGCCACGCAGGCCGCCGGCTTGAAGGTGCGCTTCGCGACCGTGTTCCTGGACCAGGTGGGCAACCTGGCCAACGCCGGCGAAGTGGCCCTGGGCCACTACATCGCGCACCCGTACAACATCGAAGCCGCGGGCGACGAAGGCGCCAAGTTCGCCGAAGACTACAAGGCCAAGACCGGCCACTACCCCAGCTACACGGAACCGCAAACGGTCATCGGCGTGCGCTTCCTGGGCGAAGCCCTGAAGCAGGTGCCCCCGAAGGACGGCAAGCTGTCCGTGCCGGATCTGGCGCGCGCGCTGGAAAAGGTCACCTACACGTCGTCGCTGGGCACCTACACCATGCGCGCTGAAGACCACCAGGTGCAGCTGCCGATGGTCGTCTCCAAGGTCGGCAAGAACGCCAAGTACAAGGCCGACGGCACCGACATGGGCTTCGAACCGGTGAAGGTGCTGGCCGCGGCGGACGTGTCGGCGCCGGTACAGGCGACGTGCAAGATGCAGCGGCCGGATTGATGGGTTTCGCGCGCTGGAAGGCGGCGCGCGCGGCGTGATGCCCCCGCGCTCCACCCATCCTACGGATGCGGACCGTCCCTTCGTAGGATGGGTGGAGCGCGGCAACTTCGCCACGCGAACCTCGGCGTCCAGCGCGCGCAACCCATTGGTCCCCGAAAGCCCCTATAAGCGCACTCCCGGCGCGGGCCGGAAAAAACAACGTGCGCGATCGCTCGCGGGACGCCTCGCGTCCTAGCGCAAGAATTATGGAGCGGACATGGAATTCTTTACCGTCTCGCTGTTGAACGGCGTGATTTACGGCCTGCTGCTATTCATGGTGTCGGCAGGCCTGACTTTGATTTTCGGAATGATGGGCGTGCTGAACTTCGCGCACGCGTCGTTCTATATGATCGGCGCCTACGCCGCGTACACGCTGACGCCCGTCACGGGTTTCTGGACGGCGCTGGTGCTGGCAACGATCATCGCGGGCGTGCTGGGCATGGGGGTCGAACGCTTCTTCCTGCGCCGCGTCCACAAGTTTGGCCACGCGCAGGAACTGCTGGTGACGTTCGGCCTGGCGTTCATCGTCGCCGAGCTGATCAAACTGTTCTACGGCGACTTTCCCGTGGACTACCGCGTACCGCAATTCCTGAATTTCGCGGCCTTCCGTGTGTTCGACGCGGACTATCCCTTCTATCGCCTGTTGATGGGCGGCGTGTCGCTGGCGATGTTCGCCGTGATCTACCTGCTGCTGTCGCGCACCCGCGTCGGCATCGTGGTGCGGTCGGCCATCTACCGCCCGCGCATGGCCGAAGCCCTGGGCCACAACGTGCCGCTGGTCTTCATGAGCGTCTTCGGCGTGGGCGCGGCAATGGCTGGCCTGGCGGGCGCCGTCGCCGGGGCCTTCTACACCACTAACCCCAACATGGCGCTGGAGCTTGGCGTGCTGGTGTTCGTGGTGGTGGTCGTGGGCGGTTTGGGCTCGCTTGAAGGCGCGATGATCGCATCGCTGCTGATCGGCCTGATCAGTTCGTTTTCGGTGGGCATCGATGCCAGCCTGGCGTCGTTGTTCGCCGTATTCGGCGCGGGCGAGTGGGCCGAAAGCGTGGGCGGTCTGATGACCGTGAAGATTTCCAGCCTGGCGGCGACCCTGCCCTTCCTGCTGATGCTGGTGGTGCTGCTGGTCAAGCCGTCCGGCCTGAAGGGAGAACAGGCATGAGCCAAACCCGTATCGCCTCGGGCGCCCTGCTGCTTGTCGTTTGCGTCGGCATCCTGTGCGCGCTGCCGTGGTTGCTGCCTCCGGGCCAGTTGGTGGCGGCCGTGCAGATGCTGATCGCCGCGCTCTTCGCCTGCGCCTTCAACCTGTTGGCGGGCCAGGGCGGCATGCTGTCCTTCGGCCATGCCGCGTACTTCGGCGTAGGCACCTTCGCCACCATCCACGCCATGAACGCACTGGGCGGCGCGGGCCTGTTGCCCACGCCCCTGATGCCGTTGGCGGGCGGCGTGGCCGGCCTGCTGTTCGGCCTGGTCGCGGGCTGGTTCGCCACCATGCGTTCCGGCGTGTACTTTTCGATGATCACGTTGGCGCTTGCGGAACTGCTGCACGCGCTGGCGCCGCACTTGAAAGGCGTATTCGGCGGCGAAGCCGGTGTATCGGCCATGCGCATGCCGGCCTGGGGCTTCACCTTCGGGTCGGACATCGAGGTGTACTTCCTGGTACTGGCCTGGGTGCTGATTTCGCTGGCCGCCCTGTACGGCCTGACCCGCACCCCGCTGGGCCGGTTGACGCTGGGCCTGCGCGAAAACGCCAACCGCCTGCGTTACCTGGGCTACCGCCCGCATACGCTGAAGACGATGGTGTTCGCGCTGTCGGCCATGTTCGCCGGCATCGCGGGCGGCTTGCAGGCCTTGAACATCGAGGCCGGCAACTACGTGTTGTTCGAGGTAAAGCTGTCCACCGATGCAGTCCTGTTCGCCTATATCGGCGGCGTCAACGCCTTCCTGGGCCCGGTGCTGGGCGCGTCCATCCTGACGTTCCTGTCGCAAACGCTGGCCGATATCACCCGGTCGTGGCTGCTGTATCAGGGCATTTTGTTCGTGCTGGTGATGCTGTTCGTGCCGGACGGCCTAGTCGGCCTGGTGCAGCGCGCCGCCAAATCGCTGCGCGAGCGCGGGCTGGCCAACTGGCTGCCGCGCGCCGCGTTGTCGGTGGCGGGCGGCCTGCTGCTGACCGCCGCCACCGTCTTCGCGGTCGAACTGCTGCAACGCATGTTCGCCCGCGACTACCGCGCGCTGCTGGCCATGAACCCAGAGGCCGGCTGGCCGCCCATACCGCTCTTCGGCCAAGCGTGGGCGCCGCTTGCCGTGTCCACCTGGCTGATCCCGCTGGCGCTGTTCGCCGTGGGCCTGGCAGCCTGCCGCTGGGCGTTGGCCCTGTGGCGCAACGACGGCGCCGCCGCCCCGATGCTGGAGCCCGCAAAATGAGCCACGACATCCTCACCCTGACCGACGTGCGCAAGTCCTTTGGCGAAGCGCAGATCATCCGCGGCGTGAACCTGGCGATCGATGCCGGCGAACGGCACGCGGTCATCGGCCCCAACGGCGCCGGCAAGTCCACGCTGTTCCACCTGATGTCGGGCTCGTTCGCGCCCACGTCGGGCGACATCAGCTTGCGGTCGCGTTCCATTGGCGGCCTGGCGCCCGAAGCCATCAACCGCTTGGGGCTGGCGCGTTCGTTCCAGATCACCAACGTGTTCCCGCGCCTGTCTGTCCGCGAGAACCTGCGCCTGGCGGTGCTGCGCATGCACGGGCTGGTCTACAACTTCTGGCGGCCTATTGCGCGCAACCGCGCCGTCAACGAAGACGTGGACCGCCTGCTTGAGAAAGTACGGCTGACGGCCAAGCAAGGCACGGCCGCCGGCGACCTGAATTACTCCGAACAGCGCTCGCTGGAAATCGGCATGACGCTGGCCTCGCGCCCCAAGGTCATTCTGCTGGACGAGCCGATGGCCGGCATGTCGCAGCACGAAGTCGACTACACGGTCGAACTGATCAAGGACGTGACGCGGGATTGCACCTTGCTGATCGTCGAGCACGACATGCAGGTGGTGTTTTCGCTGGCCGACCGCATCAGCGTGCTGGTGTACGGCGAGATACTGGCCACGGGCACGCCCGCCGAGATCCGCGGCGATGCCCGCGTGCGTGAAGCCTACCTGGGAGAGGAAACGGTATGAACGTGGCATCAAACCCGCAATCCCCCTTGCTCAGCCTGCAAGGCGTGCACGCGCATTACGGCAAGAGCCACATCCTGCACGGCATCGACCTGTCCATCGGGCGCGGTGAAGTCGTCAGCCTGCTTGGCCGAAACGGCGCGGGGCGCTCCACCACCATGAAGAGCATCATGGGCCTGGTGGACGTGACCGGTGGCCGCATCGCCATCGAAGGCCGCGACATCACCAACAAGCGCCCTTTCGAGATCGCGCGCGCCGGCCTGGGCTTCGTGCCGGAAGAGCGCGAGGTCTTTGCCAACCTGACGGTGGACGAGAACCTGCGCATGGGCGAACAA
Organism: Achromobacter marplatensis; assembly: GCF_049060505.1. Classification (GTDB taxonomy): domain Bacteria; phylum Pseudomonadota; class Gammaproteobacteria; order Burkholderiales; family Burkholderiaceae_B; genus Achromobacter; species Achromobacter marplatensis_A. The sequence continues at coordinate 58,843 of NZ_JBMGRB010000005.1, read as the reverse complement.
CCCAAACGCGACGACGCGCCCTTCTGGACCGTGGCGCAGATGTTCGACTACTTCCCGCGCCTGAAGGAACGCAGCAACACCCGCGCCGGCAATCTGTCGGGCGGCGAACAGCAGATGTTGACCATGTGCCGTTCGCTGCTGGGCAACCCCAAGGTCATGCTGATCGACGAACCGACCGAGGGCCTTGCGCCGAAGATCGTGGAGGTTATCGCCGATGTCATCCGCGATATCCATCAGCGCGGCGTGTCGGTGGTGCTGGTGGAGCAGAAACTGACCATCGCGCTGAAGGTGTCGACCCGCGTCAGCGTGATGGGCCACGGCCGCATCGTATTTGAAGGGCCGCCCGCGCAGCTGCACGAGCGCCAGGACATCGTCCAGGAATGGCTGGCCGTCTGACCCGCCGTCACGCAACCCCACTACAGGCAAACACCTTGGACAACCCTACTGAAGTCATCCACAGCGACCTGCGCGGCCAGACCGTCGTGATCACCGGCGGCGCCAAAGGCATCGGCTTTTCGACCGCGCAAGCCTTCGTGCGCCAGGGCGCGCGCGTCGCGCTGCTGGACATGGACGCAGCCGCCCTGGACGCGGCGGTGGCCGAACTGAAGGTGGCCGGCGGCGACGCCATCGCGGTGCAAGCCTCGGTGACCGACGCCGAGGCCGTCGAACGCGCCTTCGCCCAGATCGAACAGACCTGGGGCCGCATCGACGTGCTGGTCAACAATGCCGGCATCTCGGCCAACAAGCCCACGCTGGAAGTCACCGTGGACGAATGGCGCCGCGCGGTCGACATCAACCTGACCGGCGTGTTCCTGTGCGCGCAGGCCGCCGGCCGCCGCATGGTGCCGGCGGGCTCGGGCAGCATCATCAACCTGGCGTCCATGTATGGCGTGGTGGCGGCGCCCGATCGCGCGGCCTATTGCGCAACCAAAGGCGCCGTGGTGCTGCTGACGGAAACGCTGGCCGTGGAATGGGGCCCGATGGGCGTGCGCGTCAACGCGCTGGCGCCTGGCTATGTCGAAACCGATCTGGTGCGCGACCTGGCGGCGCGCGGCCGGCTCGACCCCGAACGCTTGAAGCAACGCACCCCGCTGCGCCGCATGGCGCAGCCGGCCGAAATGGCCGACCTGGCGGTTTTCCTGGCGTCACGCCAGGCCGCCTACATCACCGGACACACCCTGGTGGCCGACGGCGGCTGGAGCCGCTACAGCTACCTTTAACCGCATCGACGCTTAAAAATACTCTGGAGATTCACTCATGGCCACCTACCAACCGCTTGAGTCCCAAGCGCCCTGGCGGCAACTGACGGTCGACGCAAAGGACTGGCAGCAGGCGGACCCCGCCCTGCTCGGCACCATGCTTACCCAGTTGCACTGGATCCGCGCCTTTGAAGAGGCCGTGCTGGACCTGGCCGCCGAAGGCCTGGTGCACGGCCCCGCGCATTCGTCCGTGGGACAGGAAGGCGGCGCCGTCGGTTCGGTGCTGGCCCTGGGCGCGGGCGACCAGATCAACGGATCGCACCGCGGCCACCACCAATTCCTGGCAAAGGCGCTGCAGCATGTCGCCCCGCTGGGTCTGGACCCGCGCAATCCGCTCACGCCCGCCATCGACGACGTGCTGCAGAAGACGCTGGCCGAAATCATGGGGCTGGCCCAGGGCTTTTGCCGCGGCCGCGGGGGCAGCATGCACTTGCGCTGGCTGGAGGCGGGCGCGCTGGGTACCAACGCCATCGTGGGCGGCGGCGTGCCGCTGGCCGCCGGCGCGGGCTGGGCGCACAAGCACGCCGGCACCGACCGCGTGGCGGTGACCTATTTCGGCGACGGCGCGGTGAACATCGGTTCCGTGCTGGAAACGATGAACCTGACCGCCGCGTGGAAGACGCCGCTGTGCTTCTTCATCGAAAACAACCGCTACGCCGTGTCGACCACGGTGGAAGAGTCCACCGCGGAACCGCGCCTGTCGGCGCGCGGCCTGGCGTTCAACATCCCGTCGTGGAAAGTGGACGGCATGGACCCGCTGGCCGTGCACCTGGCCATGTCGGAGGCCGTGGCGCACATGCGCGCCGGCAACGGCCCGACGATCGTGGAAGTGGACGTGTACCGCTTCTTCCATCAGAACGGCCCCTTCCCCGGCAGCGCCTTCGGCTATCGCACCAAGGACGAGGAAGCGCAATGGCGCCGCCGCGATCCGCTGGACAAGATCGCAGCCGAAATGATCGGCCGCGCGCTGATCACGCAAGCCGACGTGGACGCGCTGCGCCAACGCTGCAAGGACGTCATGAAGGACGTGTGCGGCCGCCTGACCGAAGCCGCCGACGGCGGCAAACGCCGCGTGCGCGCCGACCTCTGGCCCCGCCCCGACTTCCGCGATGTGGGCCTGCGCAGCGACGGCGCCGAATTGGCCGGCCTGCGCTACCAGGACGTCGACGGCTACGTCGGCGACAAGGCCGAGCGCAAGTTCGTCGATGTCGTCGCCGACGTGCTGGACCGCCGCATGGAAACCGATGCCGGCGTGGTTGTGCTGGGCGAAGACGTGCACCGTCTGAAGGGCGGCACCAACGGCGCCACGCGCGGCCTGAAAGACAAATACCCCGATCGCGTGCTGGGCACCCCGATTTCCGAGAACGCCTTCGCCGGCCTGGGCGGCGGCCTGGCGATGGACGGGCGCTATAAACCGGTCGTGGAGTTCATGTACCCCGACTTCATGTGGGTCGCGGCCGACCAGATCTTCAACCAGATCGGCAAGGCGCGCCACATGTTCGGCGGCGACATCGACGTGCCCTTCGTGCTGCGCACCAAGGTCGCGATGGGCACGGGCTACGGCTCGCAGCACTCGATGGATCCGGCCGGCATCTTCGCCACGGCGCCGGGCTGGCGCATCGTGGCCCCGTCCACGCCTTTCGAATACGTGGGGTTGATGAACACCGCGCTGGCCTCCAAGGACCCGGTGCTGGTCATTGAACACGTGGACCTGTATGCGTCGTCGGGCGACGTGCCCGCCGGCGATCTGGACTACGCCATTCCGTTTGGCCGCGCCCGCGTGCGCCGCGCCGGCAGCAAAGTCACCATCCTGACCTACCTGTCGATGGTCAGCCGCGCGCTCAAGGCCGCCGAGGAAGCCGGCGTGGACGCCGAAGTGATCGACCTGCGCACGCTGGATCGCGCCAGCCTGGACTGGGACACCATCGGCGCCAGCATCCAAAAAACCAACAACGTGCTGATCGTGGAGCAAGGCGCGCGCGGCACGTCCTACGGCGCCATGCTGTCCGACGAAATCCAGCGCCGCTACTTCGACTGGCTGGACCAGCCGATCAAGCGCGTCACCGGCGGCGAAGCGTCGCCCAGCATCTCGAAGGTACTGGAACGCGCGGCCTTCGCCGATACCGAAGAAGTGCTGGCCGGCCTGGCCGACGTGCTGGCGGATCTGGGAGAATAGGCATGAGCGCGCTGCAAATGACCGTGCCGATGGAAATCGGCATCTGCTGCAAGAACCTGGACGCGTTGCTGGCGTTCTATACGGAAGTGGTTGGCCTGACGCTCGTCAACCGCGTGAGCGTGCCCGCCGACAAGGCGCGCGCCACCGGGCTGACGGTGCATGGCTACGACGTGGCGCGCCTGCAGACGTCCTACGGCGAACGCATCAAGCTGCTACAGCCCACGGCGGCGCCCGAGGCTGCCGTGCGCGGTGCGGCGATCCTGGATCGCCAGGGCGCCACTTACCTGACCTTTATCGTGCGTGATCTGGCTGGCGTGGTGCGCGAACTGCAATCCAAGGGCGTCGTGTTCGACAGCGCGCCGGCGCCGATGGAAGTGCGCCCCGGCACCTGGCTGGCGTTCTTCCGCGACCCCGAAGGCAATGTGCTGGAACTGGTCGAATACGACGATCCCGCCGCCTACCGGCCCGACCTGGCCGTCGCCGCCGCAAACTAGGACGAACATCGTGGCACACCTCATCAAGCTCCCCTCCGTCGCCGCCGATACGGCAGGCGGCAACTTGCATCAATGGCTGAAGAAAGAAGGCGACAAGGTCGCCGTCGGCGACGCGCTGGCGGAAATCGAAACCGAAAAAGCCATCGTCGAGATCAACGCTGAACACGCCGGCGTGTTGGGCCGCATCCTGGTCCAGGCCGGCGCCGCGTCAGTGCCGATCAACACCGTGATCGGCGTGCTGTTGGCCGACGGCGACGACGCCTCGGCGATAGACCGCGCGCTGGCTGAACACGGCGGACCGTCGGCGACGACGGCAGCGCCGGCTGCTGCTGCGGTGTCGGCCGCCGCAGCGCCGGCTGTCGCGGGGTCCAGTGCGGCAGCGCCGACTGCCGCAGCACCGGCTGCCGCAGCATCGGCTGCTGCAGCATCGGCCCCCTTCCCTTCCACCGCCGCTGTTCCGGGCGGCCGCCTGTTCGCCAGCCCGCTGGCGCGCCGGCTGGCCGCGCAATGGCATGTGGACCTGCTTGGCGTGGCGGGTACCGGCCCGCATGGCCGCATCGTCCGCCGCGACGTCGAAGCCGCGCGCGACCGTGCCCCGGTGGCGGCCGCGCCCTTGGCCGGCCGCCCCGCCGCGCGCCGCGTGCCGCATACCGGCATGCGCCGCGCCATCGCCCGCCGCCTGACCGAGAGCAAGCAGAACGTGCCGCACTTCTACCTGTCGGTGGATTGCCGGATGGACGCCCTGCTGGCGCTGCGCGCGCAAGCCAATCAGGGCGGCGCGGTGAAGCTGTCGGTCAATGACTTCATCGTGCGCGCCGCCGCGCTGGCGCTACGCGAAGTGCCCGAAGTGAATGTCAGCTGGCACGAAGACGCCATCGAATACCACGCGGGCGCCGACATTTCGGTAGCGGTCGCGACAGATGGCGGCCTGGTCACGCCCATCGTGCGCGACGCCGACATCAAGTCCCTGTCGGCCATCGCGGGCGAAATCGTCGAGCTGGCCGGACGCGCCAAGATCAATCGATTAAAGCCCGAAGAATTCACAGGCGGATCGCTGACGGTCAGTAACTTGGGCATGTACGGCATCAGCCAGTTCGCGGCCATCATCAACCCGCCGCAGGCCGCCATCCTGGCCGTGGGCGCGGCCGAACGCCGCCCCATCGTGGGCGACAACGGCGAACTGGCCGCCGCCACCGTCATGACCGTGACGCTGTCGGCCGACCACCGCGCCGTGGACGGTGCGGTCGGCGCCCGCTGGCTGGCTGCGTTCCGCACGCTGATCGAAAACCCCGTGCGCATCCTGCTGTGAGCCCGACCATGACGAAAACCGTGTTTGACTTGATCATCGTCGGCGGCGGCCCCGGCGGCTACGTCGCCGCCATCCGCGGCGCGCAGCTAGGCATGTCGGTTGCCCTGGTGGAACGCGCCGAACTGGGCGGCATCTGCCTGAACTGGGGCTGCATCCCCACCAAGGCCCTGCTGCACAGCGCCACCGTGCTACGCGCCTGCCGCGAAGCCGCCCACTACGGCGTGACCGGCGCGGGCGAGGCCCGCCCCGATCTGGCCGCGATGGTGGCAAGATCCCGCAAGGTGGCGGGCCGCCTGGGCCAGGGCGTGGTACACCTGATGAAGAAGAACGGCGTGACCGTGTACGCCGCCAGCGCCAAGCTGGCGGGATCGGGCAAGCTGGCGCTGGACATCGGCACGACGCTGTCCGCCAAGCACATCATCCTGGCCACGGGTGCGCGCGCCCGCGAACTGCCTGCGCTGCCGACAAGCGAACGCATCTGGGCGTACCGCCAGGCGCTGGCCCCCACCGGGATTCCGAAGTCGCTGCTGGTGGTGGGCGCGGGCGCGATCGGCGCGGAGTTCGCCAGCTTCTACCGCGCCATCGGCGCCGACGTCACCCTGATCGACATGACGCCGGAAATCCTGCCGCAAGAAGACGCCGAGATCTCGCAACTGGCGCGCAAGGCGTTTGAAAAACAAGGCATTCGCGTGCTGACGCAATGCGCCGTCACGGCATCGTCCCTTACCGCTACCGGCGTCAACGTCACGCTGGAGCAGCAAGGCAAGCGATCCGAACTGGAAGTCGAACGCGTCATCGTCGCGGCCGGCATCGTCGGCAACGTCGAGAACCTGGGCCTGGAGAACACGCGCGTGAAGGTCGAGAAGACCCACATCGTCACCGACGCCCAATGCCGCACCGGCGAACCCGGCGTCTATGCCATCGGCGACGTGGCCGGCGCCCCCTGGCTGGCCCACAAGGCCAGCCACGAAGGCGTAATGTGCGTGGAAGCCATCGCCGGCCTTCCCGCCCACGCCATCGACCCGCTGCGCATCCCCGCCTGCACGTATTCGCACCCGCAAGTTGCCAGCATCGGCATGACCGAAGCCCGCGCGCGCGAACATGCCGCACGGTCGGGCGGTGAGGTCCGCGTCGGCAAATTCACCTTCGCCGGCAACGGCAAAGCGATCGCGATGGGCGAAGACCAGGGTTTGGTGAAGACCGTGTTCGATGCAAAGTCCGGAGAACTGCTGGGCGCCCACATCATCCATCCGGAAGCCTCCGAGCTGATCACAGGCTACGGCGTGGCCGCCTCGCTGGAAGCGACCGAAGAGGACTTGATGCAGACGGTATTTGCACACCCGACCTTGTCGGAAACGCTGCACGAATCGGTGTTGTCGGCGTTTGGCAAGGCGCTGCACGCGTAGGCGGCATGATGGGTTGCGCGCGATGCGCATTGTGCGTTCTTCTGCTTCGAACCGCGCGCTCCACCCATCCTACAGGGTACGGCGGTCAACCGTAGGATGGTTGAAGCGCGATCCTCCGTCGTATGGTTGAAGCGCGATCCTTCGTAGGATGGGTGGAGCGCGCGAACGCGTCCGCAAGGGAACGAGCATTCAGCGCGCGCAACCCATCGCCCTACACGCGCCCCGCAAAGAAATCCAGGAAGCAGGCAATGCGCCGCGACAGCTGCGTGTTGCGGTGATACACCGCGTGCATCGGCTGCAGGTAATCGCTGTACACGCTTTCCATCACCTTCACCAATCGCCCCGCCGCGATGTCTTCACGCACCACGAAGTCCGACAGGCACGCAATTCCCACCCCGCGCAGCGCCAGCAGCCGTTGGGTTTCGCCACTGGATGTCGCCAGCGTGGGCGTCGCCAGATAGCTGGACCCGCCAGCATGCTTGAGCGGCCACACGTTCAGGCTCTCGGGGTGCGTGAACCCCAACACCTCGTGCTCAGCCAGATCCTCCACCGTCTCTGGCGCTCCGCGCCGCGCGATGTATTCAGGGCTGGCCATCATCCAGCGCGGCGCGGGCCGCAACGGCCGCGCATGCAACGTCGAGTCCGTCAGCGGCCCCATGCGAATAGCGATATCGGTGCGATGCTCCATCAAGTCGACGATGCGGTCGTTGCTGGTCAGCTCCAGCGTAATCTCGGGATATTGCTGCCGGAACTCCCCCACATGCGGCACCACGCAATGCAGCATCACCGGCACCGACGCATCCACCCGCAACCGCCCCGCCGGCCGCTGATGCACCATCCGCATGCACTCCTCGGCCTCTTCCAGCGCCGCCACGATCTGACGCGCCTTGGGCAGAAAGTGAGCGCCTTCTTCGGTCAATTCCATCCGCCGGGTTGTCCGGTTCAAGAGAATGACACCCAGATCCTCTTCAAGCCGAGACAGCCCGCGACTGACGCCGGACGCAGTTTGGCCGAGCATTTCTGCCGCAGCGCTCATGGAGCCCGCGTCGACGACGCCAAGGAACAGGCGCAGTGCATCAGAGTTAAGGGACATGAATGGCTCCAGACGGGGTTGGCTGCATTTTATGGCAGGCCCGCCCCGATCGGCGTCCAGCGCCGCAACGCAGCTGCTTCGCCCCGTAGGATGGGTGCAGTGCGTTCCGGCAGGGCCAAGCACACGAAGGTGTGCCGCACGTAACCCATCATCGAGGCATGCAGACGTGATGGGTTACGCGCGATTGGCCCCTCATCCTTATCCCGGGTCCGCCGCGCTCCACCCATCCTACGATGAAGACCCGCGCGAGAAAATCCATCACCGCAAGCGCCCTGCCAACCACGCATCACCGCCACGTATGCCGAATGCGGCCGCTTGAAGCGGGCCACGCAAACTCGTCAGTAAACCGCCCCCTAGCAGCGCGCAAACCAAGACGGCACAGCTCGTCGCCGGGGTCGGGTGGGTGGCGCGCAACCTTGATGCGCCCGAGGGAATCTGAAGGGAAGGCCGCAGGCCTGGACGAAGATGACGAGAGGGCAGTCCGGAGCGAAGGCTCCGGACCGCAATCGTGGGCGCGCGCCACCCCACCCGACCCCGGCGGCGAGCGCCCCACGAAGATCTACGGAAGTCCTACGAAGATCCAAGGACGCCCCACGAAGATCTAAAGACGCGCCCCCCACCCGCCACGCCGCAAATCTCCCCCACAAACCCCGCCCTCCGCGCAAAAAAAGCGGCGCATAAAGCGCCGCTTCTTCCCAGCCAGAAAATCAGAAAATCAACGCTTGCCCTTCTGCTTCAGCTGCGACAAATCCCGAACCGCACCGCGATCCGCAGACGTCGCCAACGCCGCATAAGCCTGCAACGCCTGCGACACGACGCGTTCGCGGCCCACCGGCTCCCAGCCGTCCGCCCGCGCATCCATCGCCGCGCGGCGACGCGCCAGTTCTTCGTCCGACACCGCCAGATGCATCTTGCGGTTGGGGATATCGATCTCGATCACATCGCCTTCTTCCACCAGGCCGATCATGCCGCCTTCCGCCGCTTCCGGCGACGCGTGCCCGATCACCAGCCCCGACGAACCGCCCGAAAAACGCCCGTCCGTGAACAGCGCGCACGTCTTTCCCAAACCCTTGGACTTCAGATACGACGTCGGATACAGCATCTCTTGCATGCCCGGACCGCCCTTCGGGCCTTCGTAGCGAATCACCACCACATCGCCCGCCACGATCTTGTCGCCAAGGATCCCTTCCACCGCATCGTCCTGGCTTTCGAACACGCGCGCACGGCCGGTGAAAACCCATTGCGACTCGTCCACGCCAGCCGTCTTCACAATGCAGCCCTTCTCGGCCAGATTGCCGTACAGCACCGCCAGACCGCCATCCTTCGAATACGCATTTTCCTTGCTGCGGATGCACCCCGTCTTACGGTCCGTATCCAGCGTCAGGAACGTCGCGTCCTGGCTGAACGCAACCGTCGTCGGGATGCCGCCGGGCGCCGCGCGGTAGAACTTGCGCGCTTCCTCGCTGGCATCGCCCGCCACGTCCCATTGCTGGATCGCATTGCCCAGCGTGCCGCTATGCACGTTGCCGCAAGACAAGTCCAGCAGGTCCGCGCGCGCCAGTTCACCCAGGATGCCCAGGATGCCGCCAGCGCGGTGCACGTCTTCAATGTGGTATTTGTCGGTGGCGGGCGCCGCCTTGCACAGGCAAGGCACCTTGCGCGAAATGCGGTCGATGTCGGCCATCTTGAAATCCACGCCCGCTTCTTGCGCCGCAGCCAGCAAGTGCAGCACGGTATTGGTCGAGCCGCCCATCGCCACGTCCAGCGCCATCGCGTTCTGGAACGCGCTCTTCGTGGCGATGTTGCGCGGCAGGACCGATTCGTCTTCTTCCACGTAATAGCGGCGGCACAGGTCCACGACCAGACGGCCGGCTTGCTCGAACAGGCCCTTGCGCCACGCATGCGTCGCCACGATGGTGCCGTTGCCCGGCAACGCCAGGCCGATGGCTTCGGTCAGGCAGTTCATCGAGTTGGCGGTGAACATGCCGGAACAGGAGCCGCAGGTGGGGCACGCGCTGCGTTCCACTTCGGCCACTTCGGCGTCCGAAACCTTCGGGTCAGCCGCCTTGATCATGGCGTCGATCAGGTCGATCTTGGCGATGACCGTGCCATCGGTGGGCGACTTGACCTTGCCCGCTTCCATCGGGCCACCGGACACGAACACGACCGGGATGTTCAGGCGCATCGCGGCCATCAACATCCCCGGGGTGATCTTGTCGCAGTTCGAAATGCAGACCATGGCGTCGGCGCAGTGCGCGTTCACCATGTATTCCACCGAGTCGGCGATCAGTTCGCGCGACGGCAGCGAATACAGCATGCCGCCGTGGCCCATGGCGATGCCGTCATCGACGGCGATCGTGTTGAATTCCTTGGCGACGCCGCCCGCGGCTTCGATCTCTTTGGCCACCAGCGCGCCCAAATCGCGCAGGTGCACGTGGCCCGGCACGAACTGCGTGAACGAGTTCACTACCGCGATGATCGGCTTGCCGAAATCGCCGTCCTTCATGCCGGTGGCGCGCCACAGGGCGCGGGCGCCGGCCATGTTGCGGCCGTGGGTCGATGTGCGGGAACGGTAGTGCGGCATGGTTTGTCTCGAGTGCTGTTAGCGTGGCGGCAAAACGGTAAATAATACGCTGGATCGGGGCGGCGCTGCCCGGCCGCCGCCCCCGAAGCCGTTCGTGGCCATCAGGCGGACGCCCCGCCTCGGGCTGCGAACACGCTGGGCGGTTCGCCCACGGCGCGGCGGAACATCGCGGCAAACGCGCTGGGGCTGTCGTAGCCCAGGTCCAGCGCCACGTCCAGCACCCGCGCGCCCCGCGCCAGCCGCTCCATGGCCGCCAGCAGGCGCGCCTGCTGGCGCCAGCGGCCGAACGTCATGCCGGTGTGGCGCAGGAACAAGCGATGCACCGTCTTGGGGTCCACCCCCAATTCGCGGGCCCATTCCGCCGCCCCCGCCTGCCGCTCGGGATGGCGCACGATGGCGCGGCAGATGCGCGCCAGCCGCGGCTCGGACGGTTGCGGCAAATGCAGCGGCAACACCGGTTCCTGGCGCAGTTCGTCCAGCAGCAGCATCATCAAGCGGCCGTCGCGCGTGTCGGGCGCCCAATCCAGCGGCACATCAGCCGCGGCCACCATCAATTCGCGCAACAGCGGCGAAATCGACAGCACGCAGCATTGCTCGGGCAGATGCGCGGCGGCGCCGGGTTCGACGAACACCGTGCGCATGCGCGGCTCTCCGCTCATGCGGATGCCATGCGGCACCCAGGCGGGCACCCACACGCCGCGCGTAGGCGGCACGATCCAGATGCCGGCATCGGTATCCACCACCATCACTCCGGAGATCGCGTAGAGCAACTGCCCCCGGCGGTGCCGATGCCGCCGCACGCGATGGCCGTCTTCGTAATCCACCGCCAGCCCCGCCACCGGGCGCTGCGACGATTCATAGGGGAATAAATCCACATCGGTGGGCGCGCGCGTATTTCCGGTCGGCGGAGAGGATGGAATGTCCATTTTGCGATGGTTGCTGCCTGGATAGCGTTAGACGGTCTTTCCCAGTGTACTTACCATCCCCGAATCCCTGCTGAATCTTCTGACGACTCCATGCCCCCGCCGATCGCCCCTCACCCCACCCGCGCCGCTTTTGCGGCCGCCGGCCGTGGGCAAGCGACCGGCTTGGCCGCCCCCCTCCTAGCCTTGCGACTAGCGCGCGGTTGCCGGGCCTTGCGCCCCGTGGCCGCCCGGCAGCCCGGGGCCCGCTGACAGGCCCTGAAGCCACCTCCCCGATTTCTTTGCCGTCGCCGCGCCACGCGGCCATGGCTGTCTGATGCTGCGGCGCCTGCCCGTGGCCGGAGGTTTCCATGCTTGAACAACCCCAACACAAATACCGCCCCCCCCAACCTTTCACGCGGGATTACGCCGAACGCACCTGGCCCACGCGCCGTCTGCTTGCGCCGCCCATCTGGATGAGCACGGACATGCGCGACGGCAATCAAGCGCTGATCGAACCCATGGACAGCGCGCGCAAGTTGCGCATGTTCCAGCAACTGGTGGCGGTGGGCGTCAAAGAGATCGAAGTCGCGTTTCCATCGGCCTCGGACACGGACTTCAACTTTGTGCGCAAGCTGATCGAAGAGCACCGCATACCGACCGACGTAACGATCGAGGTCCTGACGCAGTCGCGTCCCGACCTGATCGAACGCACCTTCGAATCGCTGCGCGGGGCGCCGCGAGCCATCGTGCACCTGTATGCGCCCATTGCGCCGCAATGGCGGCGCATCGTATTTGGCATGACGCGCGCCGAAGTCAAGGAAATCGCGCTGGCAGGCACCCGGCAGATCCGGGCCCTGGCCGATGCCCACCCCGAAACGGAGTGGATCTACGAATACTCGCCAGAGACGTTCAGCCTGGCCGAGCTGGATTTCTCGCTGGAGGTCTGCGATGCGGTCAGCGCCATCTGGGGCCCCACGCCCGCGCGCAAAATGATCATCAACCTGCCTTCCACGGTCGAATGCACGACGGCCAACGTGTATGCCGACCAGATCGAATGGATGCACCGCCATCTGGCGCGGCGCGACAGCATCGTGCTGAGCGTGCATCCGCACAATGACCGCGGCACCGCCGTCGCCTCGGCCGAACTGGCCGTGCTGGCAGGCGCCGACCGGGTCGAAGGCTGCCTCTTCGGCAACGGTGAACGCACCGGCAATGTGGACCTGGTGACCCTGGCCATGAATCTGGACCTGCAAGGCGTGCGCAGCGGCTTGGACTTCTCCGACATGGCCGCCGTGCGCGAATGCGTCCAGGATTGCAACCAGTTACCCGTGGACGTGTTCCACCCTTACGCGTTCACGCACGCAACGCCAGCAGCGCCTCTTGCAGATGGCGCAGCCCCCGGCTAAGCGGCTTGTCTCGGCGCAGCACGATGGCCAGGTCGCGCGATAGGCGCGGCGTCAGCGAACGCACGACGAGTGCGTCGCGTTGCCCCGCGCCCGACACGGCAAGTTTCGGCAGCACCGCGCAACCCAAACCGGCAGCCACGATTTCCTTCATGGCTTCGGTGCTGCCAAGTTCCATGACGGGCTTGGCCGCCACGCCCGCCGCTTCGAACCAGTCATCGACCAGGCGGCGGGTTCGGGCGCCGGGTTCGAACAGCACCAGCGGCAGCTTCGCCAACGACAGCGGCGTCACGACGGCGGGAATGGCGGCCGGATCGCGGGCGGGAAAGATCGCCACGAATTCGTCTTCCAGCACCGGCGTAACCTGCAACATGCGGCCCGGCGCAGGCAGGGTGACCAGCGCCATGTCCAGCGTGTTGTTCTCCAGCCCGCGCAGCATGTCGGATGTATTCCCTGTGCTGGCCACGATATCCAACGCGGGAAAGCGCTGGCGCAGGTCGGCCAGCACCGGCGGCAACAGGTAAGTGCATGCGGTGGCGCCCGTACCCATGCGGATCCGCCCTGACACCTGCGAAGCATGGGCCGACATGGCCTGTTCCGCCTGCGCCAGCGCGGTATCGATAACGCGGATATGGATCAGCAATTCGCGCCCGGCGGCGGTCGGCCCCGCGCGGCGGCCAATGCGCTCGACCAGCTTCAGGCCGAAGCGCCGTTCCAACTGGCGAATCTGCAGGCTGACGGCAGGCTGCGTCACGCCGCCGCGCTCGGCGGCTGCGGAAAAACTACCCAATTCGACGACCTGGGCGAACGTGCGCAGATGGTCCAGATTCAAGCCACGCATCGCTTTCATCCAAAGTTTTGCTTATGAAAACCATAATAAACCAAAGCTTTATTAATGAATTGCCTTGCGCGACACTGGCAGCTTGTTTTCCACCCATCGAGCTTTCTGCCCCCGTCATGCCGCCCTCCCAGCCTACCGTTCTGATCCGCGACAGCGCGGACGCGGACCTGCCCGCCATCAAAACCCTGTATGCCCACCATGTGGAGCACGGCACCGCCTCGTTCGAGCTGGAACCGCCGTCCATCGCCGAAATGCGCCAACGCCGCGGCGCCGTGCTGGAAAAGGAAATGCCCTATCTGGTGGCGGAAATCAACGGCGAAGTCGTCGGCTACGCCTACGTCACTCCCTACCGGCCGCGTCCGGCCTATCGCCACACGGTAGAGGATTCCGTGTACGTAAAGGCGGGCCGCAGCGGCCTTGGCATCGGCGGCAAGCTGCTGGCCGCGCTGATCGAACGCTGCACCGCCGCAGGCTGGCGCCAGATGCTGGCGGTGGTGGGCGACAGCCGTAACGCGGCGTCCCTGGCGCTGCACGCCAGCCAAGGTTTCCATCCGGTCGGTACCCTGCGGTCGGTGGGGCACAAGCACGGTGAATGGCGCGACACGGTACTGATGCAACGCGCCTTGGGCGATGGCGACGCCACCCCGCCGCAGCGGCCGTGATCCCGGCGCGCGCGATTGTCTGCCTGGGCCTGACCCAGCTGGTCGGCTGGGGCGTGACGTTCTATCTGATCGGCGCGCTGGGTCCCGCAATGACGGCCGACCTGGGCTGGAGCCCCGCCACGGTCTACGGCGGCTTTTCCGCGGCGATCGTGACGATGGCGCTGGTATCGCCGCTGGCGGGCATGGCGGTGGACCGCTGGGGCGGCCACCGCGTCATGCCTTTGGGCGCGGTGGCCGCCGCCGCCGGCTGCGCGTTGCTGGCCGCCGCGCATGCTATTCCCGTGTATTTCCTGGCTTGGCTGCTGCTGGGCATCGGCATGCGCCTGTGCCTGTACGACGCGGCTTTCGCGTCGCTGGCCCGCGCCGCCGGTCCCGCCGCGCGCCGGCCCATGTCGCAAATCACGCTGTTCGGCGGTTTGGCTTCCACCGTGATGTGGCCCGTCGGCCACGCGCTATCCGGCTGGCTGGGCTGGCGCGGCGCGGCGCTGGTCTACGCCGCGCTGGCCTTGGCGACGGTGCCGTTGTATCTGGCGCTGCCCCGTCAACGCTACGCCGCCGCCAGCGCCACCGCTGCCCGGCACGCCGCGGGCCTGACCCACACAGCCAACGAACGCCGACAGGCCGGCACGCTGTATGCGGTCATCGTGATGCTGACCAACTTCCTGGCCGCCGGCAACGCCGCCCACCTGATTTCTTTGCTCGCGGGGTTGGGCCTGGCGACGACGGCCGCCGTCAGCGTCGCCGCCCTGTGGGGGGTGGGCCAATTCGCCGCCCGCATGGCGGATGTCGCCCTGGGGTCGCGGCTACATCCGTTAACGCTCACGTTGGCCGTCAGCCTATTGCTTCCGCTGTGCTTTTTGCTGGCCCTGCTGTCGCAAGGCAATCTTTACGCCACCGCCGCATACGCATTGCTCTACGGCGCCTGCAACGGGCTGATGACCATCACCCGCGGCACGCTGCCGCTGGCCTTGTTCGATTTCCGCAGTTACGGGACGCTGGTGGGCGCGCTATTGATCCCAAGCTTTCTGCTGACCGCCACGGCGCCTGTCGCCTATGCCTTTGTGCTTGAGCAGTACAGCGCGCGTGCGGCGATGGGGATATCTGTGGGATTGGCCGCGGCCATCCTGGCGGCCGCATTCGCGCTGCGGTGGCGCTTTATCGCCCGGACTCGGGCATGACGGCAGCGCGGCGCGCCCGCTGTCCGGCCAGGGCGCGGGCGAATTCGTCGCTTGCGACCGGTTTGAAAAACAGTAAGCCCTGCATCAGTTCGCAGCCGGCATCCAGCGCGGCCCGATAGTGCGCGTCCGTTTCAATACCGTTGACCACGGTCGTAATGCCAAGGTCCTTCGCCAATTGGCATATGGACCGCAGCACCTTATGAGAATCCGGATTGCGAGCGGCGTTCCAGACGATATTCTTTTCCAGCTTCAGGCCAGCTAACGGCAGCGTCGATAACCATTCCAGGTTGTTGCTGCCCTTGCCGAAATCGTCCAGCCAGACCTGCACCCCCAAACTCGTGAACTCCTCGAGAATGGCGCGCATATCGGCCGAGCGGATCTGGGACGTGGCCTCTTCGGTGATTTCAAGGCGAAGGTCCCGGGGCGAAAGGCCGTGCGAAAACACCCCCAGCAGAATCGCGTCCACCACATCCCGGCGAGCAAAACTTTGGGGAGAGACATTGATGTTGACGACCATGCCCGCACCGTCTCCGGCCTGCCGCCAGCGCGCCTGGTCCGCCGAGATGCTCCGCAGCCCCCAGCCGACCAGCGCATGCGCGGCCTCTGATGCGCACGCCTCCCTTAGCAGGCCATCGATGTCGGCGACCCCGCCGCTGGCGTCCTTGCTCCGGAGCAGCGCCTCCGCCCCGACGATTTCCCGCGTTTGCGCCGACACGATTGCGTGGTAATGGAATAGCAGCCGCTCGTCCTGAATCGCGGCCAGCAGCGGATATTGGGACGCGTCGGCCTTCGGCAGCAACGGCCGCACAGCCGCCGGTTCCGGCGTGTCTTCCTGCCCGCCGTCCAGGCGCAACTCGCCCGAAAACGAGTATCCCTTGCCGCGCATGCTTCGTATCGGGATGGAAGCGCCCGCGATATTCGCCTTGCGCTTCAGGCGGCTGACGATCAGATCCAGCGAGCGCCCGTTGCCGGCAATGTCCGCGCTTTCGATCATGAAATCGCCTCGCCCGACCATTTTCTCGGGGTGCCGAAGCATGGCTTTCATAATCGATCTTTCCATTCGCGTCAGGCTGATGCCGACGCCCCCCGGCGAGATCAGGGTCCATTCGTTGTCCCCCAGCCGCCACGCTTTTTCCGAAGGCGGCGGGCTGGCCGCCACCGGGCCGGCCGCCGGGTCCTGCCTGCGCATGGCATGGCTGGCGGGTGCATAGGAAAGGGTCTGCTTGCGTTGCGCCGATTGAATGGCGGCCGCGACTTCGCTATAGCTGATGCTGGCGCCATAACAACTGTCGGCCCCCGCCAGCAACGCATTAATCCGCACCGTGGGGCTCTCGATGTCGCGTATCGCGATGATCGTGGCGCTTAGAAAATTCGCCCGCAACTGGCCGATGGTGATGTCCAGGTCCCGGGGCAGGCACAAATGCACCAGGATCTCGCCGGACAGGCGAGTTGCCGACCCATCCAGCAGCGAGACGGAATTCAAAATAAAACCGATTTGCTCGAGGGAATTGGAAATTCCCCGTTTTGCAAACTCGTTGTCGAAAACGAGAATAATCCGCGACCGATTCATAATGATTAAGCCCTGATTGATAATGCCGTTCCAACGAACGGTATCGAAATGTCTGGACGCATTTCCATACCTGGAACAGAGTCGCAAAAAAAGGGGCCTGAATACGAAAAGGGCGGTTTTAAGTCATTTTTTATTGAGTATTTTTCATATTTATATGAAAAATACTCAACATATCAAAACAAACCTCAAAAATCAGCGAAACATAGCGATACGCGTCATCGGCCTGCGCACGGCAGAAAAGACAGGCGTCAGGCCTGCGCGGCCGTCCACTTTTCCCAGCCGGCGCGGCGCAGCTTGCACGCCGGGCACGTGCCGCAGCCGTAGCCCCAGGCATGGCGCGCGCCGCGCTCGCCCAGATAGCAGGTGTGGCTTTCTTCGACGATGGTCTGGACCAACGCGTCGCCGCCCAGCGTTTGGGCCAATGCCCAGGTCTCGGATTTGTCGATCCACATCAGTGGAGTCTCGATCGTGACGCGGCTTCCCAGGCCCAGACCCAGCGCCACCTGCTGCGCCTTGATCGTGTCGTCGCGGCAATCGGGATAGCCCGAGAAGTCGGTTTCGCACATGCCGCCCACCAGCACATCAAGCTGGCGCCGATAGCCCAGCGCCGCCGCCAGCGTCAGGAAAAGCAGATTGCGGCCGGGCACGAAGGTGTTGGGCAAGCCATTGGCCTGCATCTCGATGGCACGGTCGCTGGTCATGGCGGTATCGCCAACCTGGCCTAGCACCTTCAAGTCCAGCAGGTGATCCTCGCCCAACCGCGCCGCCCATTGCGGAAAGCGCTCGCGGATGTCGCGCAGCACGTTCAGGCGGGCGTCCAGTTCGATGCGGTGCCGCTGGCCGTAATCGAACGCCACCGTCTCCACATGGGCATAACGGTCCAGCGCCCAGGCCAGGCAGGTCGTGGAGTCCTGCCCACCCGAAAAGAGGACAAGCGCGCGGCGTTGATGATTTTGCATAAAGGGGGCTTCTAGAAAGACGAAGGGAACAGGCGAACTTTAACGCAGCCCCGGCGCCTTTCCCGTAAGCAAGCCTGCGTAAAATCGGATCCGTTTCCCCTCTCGTAGTTTTCAGCCGCGACGTTTTCTTCCCCTTCCCCTTCCCTTTCCAGCCGCCCGACGGATCCCCGCCCGATGAATGCCATCCGCACGAAGTCCGATTCAGCAGAACCCTTGCGTCACGATATCCGGCTGTTAGGCCGCCTGTTAGGAACGGTCATCGAGGAATGCGAAGGCAAGCGCGTCTTCGACACCATCGAAACGCTGCGCCGCACGGCCGTGAAATTCCGCCGCGAAGGCAATGAAGCAGACAGCAAACTGCTGGAGCAACGCGTCAAGCGCCTGCAAGGCAACGACCCGAACTCCGTCGCGCGCGCCTTCAGCTACTTCCTGCATCTGGCCAATATCGCGGAAGACCGCGACCAGAACCGCCGCCAACGCGCCCGCGCCTTGGCCGACGACACCGCCGCGCGCGGCAGCCTGCGTGACGCCGTGCAGACGCTGGCCAAGCATGGCGTGGGCGCCGCCCGCATCCGCCGCCTGCTGGCCGAAGCCTGCGTGATGCCGGTGCTGACCGCCCACCCCACCGAAGTGCAGCGCAAAAGCACCCTGGACGTCCACCGCGAAATCGCCCTGGCGTTGACGCAGCGCGACGGCCCGTTGACGCCGGAAGAGCTGGCGCAACTGGACGCCTCTTTGCTTGGCCGCGTCGCCACGCTGTGGCAGACCCGCATGCTGCGCTACACGCGCCTGACAGTGGCCGACGAAATCGAAAACGCGCTGTCGTACTACCGCAGCACCTTCCTGCAGGTCATCCCGCGCCTGTATGCGGACCTGTCCCGGCTGCTGAACCGCGAACCCGCGAAGCCTTTCGCCGCGCCGCCGCCGCCGCTGGAGCCCTTCCTGCGCATGGGCAGCTGGATCGGCGGCGACCGCGACGGCAATCCGAACGTGGATGCCAGCACCTTGGAACGCGCGCTGCTGCGCCAAGCCACGGTACTGTTCGAACACTACTTGCAAGAGGTCCACGCGCTGGGCGCGGAACTGTCGATCACCACGTTGCTGATCTCGGTCGACCCCGAACTGCTGGCACTGGCCGACAGCAGCGGCGACGACTCCCCACATCGCAGGGACGAGCCCTACCGCCGCGCGCTGGTCGGCGTCTACGCGCGCCTGGCCGCCACCGCGCAAGGCCTCACCGGCCAGGACCTGGCCCGCCGCAGCACGGTGGCGGCGCCCCCGTACAGCGGGCCTGAAGAACTGTCGGCCGACTTGGCCGTGATCGCCGCATCACTGGCCGCCCACCATGGCGCGCCCCTTGGCAAGCTACGGTTGGCAGGGCTGCAACAGGCCGTGGAGGTCTTCGGTTTCCACTTGGCCACGGTCGACCTGCGCCAAAGCTCCGACGTGCATGAGCGCGCGCTGGCCGAATTGTTCGCCTTGGCCGGCACCCAGCACAACGGCCAGACGCTGGACTATCTGGCGTTGAGCGAAGACGAACGCGTGGCACTGCTGCGCGCCGAGCTGGCGCAGGCGCGCCCGCTGGCATCGCCCTGGATCGCCTACAGCGAAGACACCACGCGCGAACTGGCGGTGCTGCGTGCGGCCGCCGCCGGCCGCGCCCGCTACGGCAAGCAGGCCGTGCGCCAGACCATCGTGTCGCATACCGAGACCCTGAGCGATCTGCTGGAAGTCATGGTGCTGCAAAAAGAGGCCGGCCTGATCGCGCCCGCCGGCCAGGACATCGCGGCCGAAGACGGCCTGATGGTCGTGCCGTTGTTCGAAACCATCCCCGACTTGCAGCGCGGCGCCGAGATCATGGCCGCCTGGCTGGACCTGCCCGAAATACGCCAGCGCGTGAAGTTGGCGCAGAATGGCGCGCAGGAAGTCATGCTGGGCTATTCGGACAGCAACAAGGATGGCGGCTTCCTGACTTCCAATTGGTCGCTTTACCAAGCTGAACGCGCGCTGGTCGACGTGTTCTCGGCCCGCCACGTGCGCCTGCGCCTGTTCCACGGGCGCGGAGGTTCGGTGGGCCGCGGCGGCGGCTCCAGCTTCGACGCGATCCTGGCCCAACCCCCGGGCACCGTGGCCGGGCAGATCCGCCTGACCGAACAAGGCGAAGTGATCCAAAGCAAGTACAAAGACGCCGAGGTCGGCCGCTGGCACCTTGAACTGCTGGTGGCCGCCACGCTGGAATCCAGCCTGGCCGCGCGCGCCGAAGCCACCAGCGCCGAAGACGCGCACATGGCGCATCACGGGCCGGCCATGTCGTTCATGTCGGACATGGCGCAGCGCACGTACCGCGGCCTGGTCTACGACACGCCCCGCTTCGCGGAATATTTCTTCGCCGCCACCCCGATCACCGAGATCGCCGGCCTGAACATCGGTTCGCGCCCCGCGTCGCGCAAGAAGGGCCAGCGCATCGAAGACCTGCGCGCCATTCCGTGGGGCTTTTCGTGGGCGCAATGCCGCCTGATGCTGACGGGCTGGTACGGCATGGGCTCCGCAATCGAGGCCTATCTGGAAACCGGCGCTCCCGAGGCCCCGCGTTCGCGCCGCGGCCGGCTGGCGCAGCTGCGCGAGATGGCGCGGGACTGGCCCGCGTTCCGCACGCTGTTGTCCAACATGGAAATGGTGTTGGCCAAGTCGGACCTGGCCATCGCCGCCCGCTATGCCCAACTGGTGCCCCAGCGCGCCCTGCGCGACCGCATCTTCGGCGCCATCAGCGCCGAACACGCCCGCACGCTGGCCATGCTGAAGCTCTTGACCCAACGCGAACTGCTGGCCGACAACCCCACCCTGCAAGACTCCCTGCGCGAGCGCTTCGCCTACATCGACCCGCTGAACTACCTGCAGATCGATCTGATCCGCCGCCATCGCGCGGCGCAGAAACACCCGGACGCCGAGATCGATAAACGCGTGCAACGCGCGATCCACCTGACGATCAACGGCATCGCGGCGGGCCTGCGCAACTCGGGCTGACGCCGGCGAGCGATTTTGCGAGCGGTGAGGGGTCAGACGCGTCCCGCGGCGGTTTGCGCGGGACGAACCGCCTTTTGGCGCTCCTGGGCGTGACTGGCGTCGCTGCTGCCTGATATCGCTGCTGCCTGGGCCTCGTTGCTGCCTGATCAACGTAGGATGGGTGGAGCGCGGGAGGGCGGGCGCAAGATGACCGTTCTTGAACGCGCGCAACCCATCACGCAGCGTCGGGTTCTTGACCGGTTTGGCTACAACGCAACGGCTGCTCGATGGGTTACGCGCGCTGGATAGCCGTGTTCCAGGCGACGCCCTCCCGCGCTCCACCCATCCTACGGGTCGCCTGTCCACCAGATGAACGCCAAAAAATCCCCATTTGTCCATCCTCGGTGACTTTTAGTACTATTCCCATCATAAATTCTATATACGCACAAATGTTCGTATATAGAACAAAACGATTTTTCTGGCCTCGCCGCACAGAAAGGCACCCTAGGATGAGACAGAGATCACCCTGATTCGCCTGCGTGCCCGACTGAACCGCGGCAGCCTGCAAGACAGCACCGAGCGAACCATCATGGATACTCCCCTCAAGAATCTCGCCGTCATCGGCGCAGGCGCCATGGGCAGCGGCATCGCCGCGCTGTTCGCCTCGAAGGGACTCGACATCGTCCTGATCGACCCGATGGAAGGCGCCCTGGATCGCGCCTTGAAAATCATCGAGCGGCAATTGAACGTCTACGCCCCCGACGGCGTTCAAGAAGCCATACAGCGCATCCGCTTCGACCCCAGCCTGGACGCCGCCGCGGGCAGCGACCTCGTCATTGAAGCGGTGCCGGAAAACCTGGAACTCAAACGCGGCATCTTCGCCAAGCTGGATGCCCTGTGCCCCGCGCACACGCTGTTCGCCACCAATACGTCGGGCCTGTCCATCAACGCCATCGCCAGCGCGGTCACGCGCCGCGACCGCTTCGTGGGCACCCACTTCTTCACCCCGGCCGACGTCATCCCGCTGGTGGAGGTCGTGCGCAACGACGACACCTCGGAAGCCACCGTCGCCCGGGTCATGGCCACGCTGCGTTTCGCCGGCAAGCGGCCGGTGCTGGTGCGCCAGGACATTCCCGGCTTCATTGCCAACCGCATCCAGCACGCGCTGGCCCGTGAAGCGATCTCGCTCCTGGAAAAGGGCGTGGCCAGCGCTGAAGACATCGACGAAGTAGTCAAGTGGAGCCTGGGCATCCGCCTGGCCCTGTCCGGCCCGCTGGAACAGCGCGATATGAACGGCATCGATGTGCACTACGCGATTGCCAGCTACCTGTACAAAGACCTGGAAAACCGCACCGAACCGTCCGAGCTGCTAAAGAGCAAGGTCGAAAGCGGCCAGATCGGCGCCAAGAGCGGGCAGGGCTTCTACACCTGGAGCCCCGAACGCCGCGAACGCGTACTGCGCGAAAAAAGCGCCACGCTGGGCGAACTGGCCGCGTGGCTGAACAGCAAGGCCGGCGACGCCTGACGGCGTTTCCTCGAATTCAAGACCAATAAGGCGCGGGGGCTCGTGGCCCATCGCGTCAACGGGCCACGAGCCCGACCACACAAAGAAAACCAAACGTTGCACCCGCCCGCGCCGTTACCCGGCCGCGGGCAGGGCAAGACACTAAAGAACCCGCCTACGGAGTTATTGGAGGCACCATGAATAAACTCGCTTCATTCTTTACCGAGCTGATGCGCAAGTATCTGCCCGATCCTTTCGTCTTCGCGATTGCGCTGACTCTGCTGACCGTGCTGCTGGCCATGGGCATCGAAGGCCAGAGCATCGGCGACGTCACCCGCGCCTGGGGCAAGGGCTTCTGGAGCCTGCTGGCCTTCACGACGCAGATGGCCGTGATCCTGGCCATGGGCTACGTGCTGGCCACCGCACCGCTGACCGACCGCCTGCTGAACCGCATCGTCAGCCATGTGCACAAGCCGCACACCGCCATCATCGTCGCGACGCTGGTCGGCGGCGTGGGCAGCTACCTGAACTGGGGCTTCGGTCTGGTTATCGGCGGCATCGTCGCCAAGAAACTGGCGCTGAAGGTCAAGGGCGTGCACTACCCCCTGATCATCGCGGCCGCCTATAGCGGCTTCACGATGTACGGTCTGGGCCTGTCCGCCAGCATCCCGGTGCTGGTCGCCACCCCCGGCCACCCCACCGCCAAGCAGATGGGCACCATCCCGCTGTCGGAAACCATTTTCTCGGTGCCCATGCTGATCACCAGCCTGGTCATCATCATCACGCTGCCGCTGCTGAACGCCTGGCTGCACCCCAAGAAGGGCGAGAAGATCGTTGAAGTGGACCCGGCCATCGACCGCGACGCCAATGCCTCCAACGCCAGCGAAGACATGCTGGAAAAGGGCACCATTGCTTCGAAGCTGAACAACAGCCGCATCCTGAGCCTGCTGATCGGCGCGCTGGGCATTGCCTATGTGACGTTCCACTTCATGGACGGCGGCTCGCTGGACCTGAACCTGATCAACTTCATCATCCTGTTCCTGGGCATCATCCTGCTGGGCACGCCGGCCGCCTACGTGGCCAAGCTGACCGAAGGCATCAAGACGATCTCCGGCATCATCCTGCAATACCCGTTCTACGCCGGCATCATGGCCATCATGGCCGCATCCGGCCTGGTGACGTCGATCTCGCAAGTGTTCGTGGACTTCGCCACGCCGGCCACGCTGCCGTTCTGGGGTCTGATCAGCTCGTTCTTCATCAACTTCTTTGCGCCGTCCGCGGGCGGCCACTGGGTCATCCAGGGTCCGTTCATGATTGACGCCGCCAAGGAAATCGGCAGCGCGTTGAACCAGACGACGATGGCCGTCATGCTGGGCAACGCCTGGAACGACCTGGTGCAGCCCTTCTGGATCCTGCCGGCGCTGGCCTTGTCGAAGCTGAAGCTGCGCGACGTGATGGGCTATACCGTCATCATGATGCTGTGGGTCGGTGTGATCCACATCACCGCCGTGCTGGCCTGGGGCTACGCCACGCACTGATAGGCCCCCCCTACGCGCTCACGCGCGCCCCCAGGGGCAACACCTGCAGACCGGCAAAGCCGGATCTGGCGGTGTCCCAGACGGGGAAACCGGCTTTAATTTTTGGGGCAGTGCTTTTCTAAACCAAACGGGAACTGATATGAGCAAACCGACAGCGTATCTCGTCACCGGCGGCAGCGCCGGCATTGGCGCCGCCATCATCCGCATGCTGCTGGATGCGGGCCACAAGGTGGTCAACATCGACTACCGCCTGCCCGAGAATCCGCCGGCCGGGCTGGTCTCGTATCAGGCCGATCTGACCGACGAAGCGCGTACCAAGGAAGTCGCCGCCGAAGTCACCGCCGCCTACAACATCGTGGGCCTGGTGAACAACGCCGGCGCGACCCGTCCCGGCACGGCCGATACGGCCACGCTGGCGGATCTGGACTATGTGGTGAACCTGCATCTGCGCACGGCGTTGATCCTGGTGCAGGCCGCGCTGCCCGCCATGCGCGAAGCCGGCTTCGGCCGCATCGTGAACATGTCGTCGCGCGCGGCGCTGGGCAAGCCGGACCGCGTGGTCTATTCCGCCACCAAGGCTGGCCTGGTGGGTCTGACCCGCACGCTGGCCATGGAACTGGGCGGCGACGGCATCACCGTCAACGCCATCGGCCCCGGCCCCATCGCCACGGATCTCTTCACGAAGAGCAATCCGGCAGGCGCTCCGCAGACCGAACGCATCATCAACAGCATCGTCGTCAAGCGCCTGGGCACGCCGGAAGACGTGGCGCGCGCCGCCATGTTCTTCCTGTCGCCCGACAATGGTTTCGTGACCGGCCAGATGCTGTACGTGTGCGGCGGCACGACGCTGGGCGTCGCCCCGATCTGAGCCCGGCCGCCATGCACGCCCAGCCTTGCCTTCTGCCCTGCCGCCAGGTTCGCCTAGCGGCGCAGCAGCGCGTGGTTGATCTGGTCGGCGGCGTGCCGCAAGGGCGGCAAGAAGGCTTCCAGCATGGCCTCGCGCGAGAAGCGATTGGAATGGCCGCTGACGTTCATCGCGGCGATCACCCGGCCGCTGCGATCGATGATGGGCACGGCAACCGACTGCAAGCCCGGCTCCAGTTCCTGCGCCACGCAGGCGTAGCCGTCAGCGCGCACGCCAGCCAGCACGCGCTTGAGCTCGGCGATGTCGGTCACCGTATCGGGCGTATAGGACTGGATCTGGCTCATGGCCAGCACCCGGTCCAACTCCGCTTCCGGCAGGCCAGCCAGCAGCACGCGCCCCATCGACGTCACCCATGCCGGAAGGCGGCTGCCCACGGCCAGGTTGATGGTCATGACCTTGTGCGTGGACAGGCGCAGGATATAGACGATATCCGCCCCTTCCAGCACCGACACGGAGCAGGACTCCCGCGTGAGCTCGGCCACTTCTTCCATGTAGGGCAGCGCCAGGTTCCACAACGGCGTGCCCGACAGGTAGGCGTAGCCCAGTTCCAGGATGCGCGGGGTCAGCGCGAATTTGCGGTCGAAGGCGGTGACGTAGCCCAGGTGTTCCAGGGTCAGCAGAATGCGGCGCGCGCCGGCACGGGTCAGTCCCGTCACCGCGGCTACTTCGGACAGCGTCATCTGCGAGCGGTCCGGGCCGAAAGCCCGGATCACCGACAGGCCGCGCGCGAACGATTGCACGTAACTGTCGCTGGGTTGCTGGGTGTCTTGCTCGGCCATCCGTCCGGTCTCACGAGAAAAAAGCTCGCCACTGGCGAGCCGTCCGTTGCCCTTGAAGGCAACGCAAAACGATGGAGGATCGCGCTGCGCCGGCTTGCCTTGACGCTATGCGGTCCCCATGAAACGATGTTCTTCAGAAGAACGAAAGTTCTAATGAAGAACAAATTATGACACGCCACCTATGAGCGAACATCATGATCTCTAAGCTTGTTGCAAGCGCGGCGGCCGCCCTGGCGGACGTACCCGACGGCGCCACCGTCATGATCGGCGGCTTCGGCACTGCCGGCCAGCCCATGGAATTGATCGACGCCCTGCTCGAACAGGGCGCGAAAGACCTGGTCATCATCAATAACAACGCCGGCAACGGCACCACCGGCCTTGCCGCCCTGCTTGGCGCGAACCGCGTGCGCAAGATCATCTGCTCGTTCCCGCGCCAGGCCGACTCGCAGATTTTCGACGGCCTGTACCGCAGCGGCAAGCTGGAGCTGGAACTGGTGCCCCAAGGCAACCTGGCCGAGCGCATCCGCGCCGCCGGCGCCGGCATCGGCGCGTTCTTCTCGCCCACCGGCTACGGCACGCCGCTGGCCGATGGCAAGGAAGTCCGCGAAATCAACGGCCGCCACTACGTGCTGGAATATCCCCTGCATGCCGACTACGCGCTGATCAAGGCCGAACGCGGCGACCGCTGGGGCAACCTGGTCTACCGCAAGACCGCCCGCAACTTCGGCCCCATCATGGCCAGCGCCGCGCGCGTGGCCGTGGCGCAAGTGCGTGAAGTGGTCGAGCTGGGCACGCTGGACCCCGAAACCGTCGTCACCCCCGGCATCTTCGTGCAACGCGTCGTGCAGATCGACGCCACGCCGGCCGCCAAGGAGCAGCAATGAGCACCAAACTGACCCGCGACCAGATCGCCGCCCGCGTCGCGCAGGACATCCCTGAAGGCGCCTACGTGAACCTGGGCATCGGCCTGCCCACGCTCGTCGCCAACCACCTGCCGGCCGACCGCGAAGTCATCCTGCATACCGAAAACGGCATGCTTGGCATGGGCCCCGCGCCCGCCAAGGGCGAAGAAGACTACGACCTGATCAACGCCGGCAAGCAGCCCGTCACCGAGCTGCCGGGCTGCTCGTTCTTCCATCACGCCGATTCGTTCGCCATGATGCGCGGCGGCCACCTGGACATCTGCGTGCTGGGCGCCTTCCAGGTGTCGCAGCACGGCGACCTGGCTAACTGGCACACGGGCGCGCCCGACGCCATCCCGGCCGTCGGCGGCGCGATGGACCTGGCCATCGGCGCCAAGGACGTCTTCGTGATGATGGAACTGCAAACCCGCGAAGGCCAGAGCAAACTGGTCGAAGCCTGCACTTACCCGCTGACCGGTGTGCGCTGCGTGTCGCGCGTGTACACGGACGTGGCGGTGTTCGACATCCGCGCCGACGGCGTGACCGTTATCGACATGTTCGGCGACGTCACCGCCGACGAGCTGTTGGCCCTGACCGGCCTGCCGCTGAAGTTTTCCCGCTAATCAGGAGCCCCCATCATGCTGTTCATGGTTCAAATGCAAGTCAATCTTCCCGTCGACATGCCGGCCGAACGCGCCGACAAGCTGAAGGCGGACGAAAAGGCCCTGGCCCAACAACTGCAACGCGACGGCAAGTGGAAAGAGCTGTGGCGCGTGGTGGGCCGCTACGCCAACGTCAGCATTTTCGACGTCGAAAGCAACGACGAGCTGCACACGCTGCTGGCGTCGCTGCCGCTGTTCCCGTACATGGACATCAACGTCACGGCGCTGGCGCGCCATCCCTCGGCGATCTGACAGGAGCACTTCATGCCCTACATCATCGAAACGTTCGACAAGCCCAACCACCAGGAAGTGCGCCAACAGCATCGCGCGGCGCACCTGGAATACCTGGACGCCAACAAGCAGTTGCTGCTGGCGTGCGGCGCCAAGCTGCAAGATGACGGCAAGGACGCAGGCGGCGGCCTGTACATCGTCGACCTGGACACGCGCGAAGCCGCGCAGCAGTTCATCGACGCCGATCCGTTTTCGCAGGCCAACCTCTTCGACCGCGTGACCATCACGCGCTGGCGCAAAGCCTACGTCGACGGCACCTGCCACCTGTAATCCTGTCGCGGCCGCCTTTTGCGCGGCCGCGTTTTCATCCGAGGTATCCCACATGGCTTACGCCGAACTCAGCCAGGCACGGCTGTTCTACGTCATCGATGGCCCTGCCGACGCGCCGGTGCTCGTGCTCTCCAATTCGCTGGGCACCTGCTCCGACATGTGGGCCCGCCAGATCCCCGAACTGACCAAGCACTTCCGCGTACTGCGCTACGACACCCGCGGCCACGGCAAGTCCTCCATCCCCGATGGCGAATACACCTTCGCGCAATTGGCGGGCGACGTCGCGGAACTGTTGGCGCACCTGAACATCACGCAGGCCCACTTCTGCGGCCTGTCCATGGGCGGCCCCACCGGCATCGCGCTGGCGCTGGCACACCCGCAGCTCGTCACCAAGCTGATCCTGTGCAACACGGCCGCGCGCATCGGCTCGGCCGAAGGCTGGAGCACCCGCATTGCCGCCGTGGCCGATCAGACCCTGGAAAAGATGGCCCCCACGCTCGTCGAACGCTGGCTGACCGACGGCTACCGCGCGGGCGAACCGGGCCTGACGCAAGTGCTGATCGACATGCTGCGCCGCACGCCCGACGCCGGTTACTCGGCCAACTGCGCAGCGCTGCGCGACGCCGATTACCGCGCGCAAGTGTCGGCGATCACCGCGCCCACGCTGGTCATCAGCAGCACGCACGATCTGGCCGCCACGCCCGCCCAGGGCAAGGAGCTGGCCACCGCCATCCCGGGCGCTCGTTATGTCGAACTGAACACCTCCCACATTTCCAACTGGGAGCAACCGGAAGCCTTCACCCGCGCGGTCGTCGACTTCCTGGCGGAGTAACCGCATGCAGCGCTGGAAACACCGGCCCGAAGGCTCCAACTGGGGCGACTTCGGGCCCGACGACCAACTTGGCCGCCTGAACCTCATCACCGAGGCGCAAGTCTTGAAAGGCGCGCAAGAAATCCGTGCCGGCAAGACGTTCTGCCTGTCGTTGCCCCTGGACCTTCCCGGTGGCAACGTGCTGAACCCGCGCCGCCATCCGCCGCAGCTCAGCCCTACCAGGCTTGCGGACACGCCGTATCTGAACTTCCCGCTGAAGAACGTCAACCCGGATGCCGTCGACGTGCTGAGCGACGACCAGGTGCTGCTGTCCATGCAGTACTCCACGCAGTGGGACGCGCTGGCGCACGTGGGCGCGCTGTTCGACGCCGACGGCGACGGCAAGCCCGAGCTGCGCTACTACAACGGCTTCCAGGCCGGCGTCGACGTCGTGGGGCCGGCCGACGGCGACCACACGGGTTGCGGCTGCAACAGCGGCGGCCCGTCGGCCGCGCTGAAGCTGGGCGTGGAACATCTGGCGCAGAAAGGCATGCAAGGACGCGGCGTGCTGGTGGACCTGTTCCGCCATTACGGCCCCGGCCGCACGCTGATCGGCCACGCCGAACTGATGCATGTGCTGCAAACGGATGGCATCACGGTCGAAAGCGGCGACATGCTGGTGCTGCGCACCGGTTACGCCGAAGCCGTCGTGGCCATGAACGGCACGCCGGACCCCAACGTGCTGCACACCTACGGCGCCGCGCTGGACGGCACCGACGCCGCATTGCTGCAATGGATCACGGACAGCGGCATCGCCGCCATCTGCGCGGACAACTACGCGGTCGAAGCCTACCCCGCCCGCGAAAAGACCGGCCCGCGCGCCATGCTGCCACTGCACCACCATTGCCTGTTCAAGCTGGGCTTGCCCCTTGCCGAGCTGTGGTATCTGAAGGATCTGGCGGACTTCCTGCACACGAACGGACGCCATCACTTCATGCTGACGGCCCCTCCGCTGCGACTGCCGCACGCGATCGGCTCACCGGTCACGCCGATCGCTACCGTCTAGGATGCGCAAAGCCCCCGAAAGGGGGCTTTTTTGTGAAGCCGTCGACAAGGGACTGGGGCCGTAAGGCCGTCAAACCGTAGGATGGGTGAAGCGCGAGAGTCCTTAAGCAAGGACGCCATCGTTCAACGCGCGCAACCCATCAGGCAGCGGTCGGTTCTTGGCCGATTCGGCCACAACGCAACCGGCGTTTGATGGGCTACGCGCGCAACCAATCAAGCAGCATTCCCGTTCTCATGTGACTTCACCTCAACGCAACCGCTGCTCGATGGGTTACGCGCGCTGACCAGCAATCCCCTCGGCTAAGGACTCCCGCGCTCCACCCATCCTACGATCTCATCAAAACCGGTCAGCCCTTCAAGCACGTGCTCATGAAGGCCTTGCGCTTGTCGCCCGTCAGCTTCTGTTCGCCAGCGGTGGCGTTGCAGTCCTTCATCTTTTGTTGCTGCGGCGTCAGTTGCTTGGCGGGCGCGGGGGCTTCGCCTTTCAGGCAGCTGCTCATGTAGGTCTTGCGGTCGTCGCCCGTCTTACCGGTGGCCGACTTGTTGCAGTCCGCCATGCGCTGCTGTTGCGGCGTGGGCGTCTTGGCGGGCGCGGGCGCGGCGGGGGTTTGCGCATACGCCCCGAAAAAACATGCGGACAACACGATGGCCGAGGCCAGCTGGCTAGTACGGGAAAGCATGAGTTTCTCCCTTGGGCGTTAAGCGTCCGCTTGGCGCACAGGCGCACATGACAGCGGACGGCACGATCTGCCGGCCAGTTGCCGGCCCGGCCATCATCGAACAAACCGTCAGGCTTCGCAAGCGCGGAAAGGTTAAGAAAAGCCAGGAAATCGGGCGCCCCCATTCAGCTTTTCGACGACAGAAAGGCTCAAGCCAGAGACATTCCGATGCATTTGTGCCATCCCCTATCGAATATGGGAACAAGCCGCGCAACCTGTTACCCATTCATCCTTTTGACCCGTTGTGCGTGGGTGCGGAAAGGTGTGAGATACCGCTATCCGCGCGATATGCGGGTGGCGAAGACGGCGGCGCGGACAAGCAGGCGCCCCGACGCCAGCGTCCCAGGAGACCTTCCATGAAACTCGCCCTTGCCTCTGTCGTCTTGCTTGCCGGTCTGTCCGGCGCCGCTGGCGCCCAAAGCCTGGCTTACGGCGTCACCCTGGGCAACGTGCAGGCGGTGCGCGACACGAACATGAATCTGTCGACCATTACGGGATCGCTCGCCAATCAGTCAGGCCGCCCCATTTCCAGCGCCGTCCTGACCTTTGTGCTGTATGACGCGCAAGGGCGGGAAGTCGGACGAGTCAACGACGACGTCATCGGCCCCATGGCGCCGGGCCAGATCCGGCTGGTGAAAGCGATCACGCCGCTGCAATTCACCCGGGTCACGGTGTTGGACGTAAGAGCCCAATAGGGGCCCCCACGCTTCGCACGCTGCGCTCGCTCTGCCTTCATACGAAGCAAAAAACCCTTCTGAAATCAGGGTTTAGACAGGTGGCTGTGGGGACAAGTATGGGAAAATTCGGCTTGTCGACTCGATAACAGGGGCTTCCACACGAAGCCCCTTATTGCGTCTGTCGGCGTGCCAGCAGGCCTGGCTTTGTTACTAGGAAGCGAAGATCATGTTCCCAAAAAGACTCACCGAAGGCTACCAATCGTTCCTGGACGGCCGTTTCCATTCGGAAAGCAGCCGCTATCAGAAACTGGCCGAACTGGGCCAAAGCCCCGAAATCCTGCTGATCGGCTGCTGCGATTCCCGCGTGTCGCCTGAAGTGATCTTCGACGCCGGGCCCGGCGAGATGTTCGTGGTCCGCAACGTGGCCAACCTGGTGCCGCCCTGTGAGCCCGACTCCGAGTCGTCTTATCACGGCACCAGCGCCGCGATCGAGTTCGCGGTCAACGGGCTGAACGTCAAGCACATCGTCGTGCTGGGCCATGCGTCCTGCGGCGGCATCCGGTCGTTCTTCGACGACGCCAAGCCCCTGTCCAAGGGCGACTTCATCGGCAAGTGGATGTCGCAGATCGAGCCCGTGGCCGAACGCCTGGGCCCGGGCACCGGCGACCGCCAGACCAAGCTCAAGCGCCTGGAACTGGCCGTGGTCGAACACAGCCTGAATAACCTGATGACGTTCCCGTCCATCCGCCGCCGCGTGGAAAAGGGTGACCTGGAACTGCATGGCACCTACTTCGGCGTGGCTACCGGCGTGCTGTTCCTGCGCAACCCGGAAACCGGCGAATTCGAACCCTGCCTGGAAACCGGCATCAACGGCTAAACGCCGCCGCGGCCGGCGCGGCGCTTACACACGATAAGCCTGCGCCAGCCGCTCGTAGTTGTTCTTCAGGATGATCCCCGCGTAGTACACGTGTTCGCGCATCAGGTCTTCGGCGCGCGCCCCGTCACGCGCGATGATCGCGCTGACGATCCGGTGGTGGTCATCGTGCGAGCGCAGGATGATCCCGTGGTCTTCCCACAGGATGATGCGATCCGACGCATAGGGAATGGCCTGCGCCTGCGTGGCGAAGCGCTTGACCCACGGGTTGCCCGCCGCTTCCAGGATGCCGTTGTGCAAGGTGATGTTCACCTTCTGGTACGGCAGATGGTCTTCGGCCAACAGCACCCCTTTCGCCAGGATCCGGTCGCCCTCGTCCAGGCAGTTTTTCAGTACGGCCACCGCATCGTTCGTAAGCCCCCGCAAGGCCGCCTGCCGACAGGCCAGCCCTTCCAGCGCGGCGCGCACCTCATAGGCCGCCACGATCTCGCCGATGTCATAGGCGCGCACCGTATAGCCGCGTTTGGGCAGATGCTCCAGCAAGCCTTCGTTGCCCAAGGTCGCCAGCGCCGCGCGCACCGGTGTGCGCGACACCCCCAGTTTCTCGGCCAACGGAATTTCTTCCAGGCGCGCGCCCGGGCTGAATTGCCCGTGCAGCACCCAGTCCCGCAGCGTATCGGTAACGTGTTGAGATAGCGTGTCCATACCCACATTGTATACATGAAGAATACATGCGGGAATTGATCGCGTCCCTACATCCGTGCTTTCCCTAGTGTCTATGTCCTAAATCAAAGGATGATGCGGGTAAGCCCCTATACCTGCGAATCCGCCATGTATACATAATCGCAAAAAATTCAAATCAGCGGCCGAGCCTCCCCAGGTAAACGGCATGCCAATCAGGAGACAGCATGTCCAATGTATCCACGCTTGCCGCGCCCGCGGCGGCTTCCCGTCTTGCGCTTGTGACCGGCGGCGGCGGCGGCATCGGCGCCACGATCTGCCAGGAATTGGCGCGCGCGGGATACCGCGTCGTGGTGTCGGATGTGGATGCGGCGCGCGCCGGCCGCGTGGCCGATGAACTGGGTGCGCCGCATGCCGCCCACGCCTTCGACGTCAGCGACGAAGCCGCGGTGGAAGGCGCGTTCGATGCCATCGAAGCCCGGCACGGCCCGATCGCCGTGCTGGTCAGCGCCGCAGGATTGCTGCTGTTCCAGCCCGACGGCGAACGCCCCTTGATCAAAGACACAACGCTGGACATCTGGGAACGCAGCTTCGCCGTCAACGCACGCGGCGTGTTCCTGTGCGGCCGCGCCTATCTGCGCCGCCGCGAAGCCGCGCCGCTGGCGCATGGCCGCATCGTCACCTTCACGTCCGTCGCCGCCCAGCTTGGCGGCTACCGCTCCAGCGCGTCGTATATCGCCGCCAAGTCGGCCGTGCTGGGCTTGACCAAAGCCATGGCGCGCGAATCCGCGCACCTGGGCGTCACCGTCAACGGCATCGCGCCGGGCCTGATCGACACCGACATGCTGCGCAGTACGGTCACCAGCAGCGGCGCGCTGGCCGCCGCCGCGCAAGCCATCCCGCTGGGCCGCATCGGCACGGTGGACGACGTGGCCGCCGCGGTGCGCTTCCTGGCATCTGAAGAAGCCGGCTACATCACCGGCAGCGTCATCGACGTAAACGGCGGCTACCGCATGCAGTAAGGCAATCCGGCGGCACGCCGGCCTATGCAGCAAAGCGCCGCACACACAGGCGCGTATTTCAAAAAAAACGGGAGACAAAACATGAATCAACGTAGTCGCTACGCGGCCGCCGCGGCGCTTTGCGCGTGGGCCTTCACGACAGGCGCGCAAGCGCAGCAAGAGCCGGGCATCACGGACAAAACCATCAAGATCGGCTTGTTCGCGCCGCTGTCCGGCAGCGGCATGGCCTATGGTTTCGACGTACTGAACGCCGCCAAGATGTGGTACGCCAAGGTCAACAAGGAAGGCGGTGTGCATGGCCGTCAGATCGAACTCGTCATCGAGGACGACCGCTGCAACGCCAACGACCTGGTCGCCGCCGTGAAGAAGCTGAACGAGCAGGACAAGGTGTTCCTGCTGAACGGCGGTTCGTGCTCGGCGGCCGTCGTCGCCTCGCGTGAATACATCGAACGCGAAAAGGTGCCGCTCGTCATGCTGAACGCCTCGGGCGACGGCGCGCTGTATCCGCCGTCCAAGTACATCTACGGCGCTTTCTCGATTTCGCAACACGCCGTGGGCGGCTCCATGGTGCAGTTCGCGTCTGAACAGTTGAAGGCCAAGAAGATCGGCTACATCAACCACGACGACGCCTACGGCGGCTGGAACCTGGAAGCGGCGCAAGCCCAGGCCAAGCAGCTGGGCGACCTGGGCCTGCAGGTGCAATCGGTGAACCCAAACATCACCGACGTCACGGCGCCCATGCTGAAGATACGCGCCGGCAACCCGGACGTGCTGCTGCTGACCACCTACGCCCGTCCCGCCGCGCTGATCATCAAGAAGGCCCAAGAGCTGGGCTGGAACAAGCCCATCGTGCTGGCCGTGAATGGCACCGCCGACCTGAAGCAGCTGGTGGAGAACGTGGGCAACAAGGACGCCTTCAAGAACGTCTACATCCAGGACGTGCTGTCCGACGTGCCCGGCGGCCCCAAGCTGACCTGGGTGTACGACATGTACAAGCAGTCCTACCCGGACCTGGCCGCCAAGCCCGGCCATCCGCAGACCTACATGCCCTATGGCCTGCCGCCCGCGATGGCGGTGGTGAATGCGCTGAAGGCCGCCGGCCCGCAGCCCACGCGCGAGAAGGTCTTGCAGGCGTTGGAAACGATGAAGTTCGACTCGGGCGTCATGGCCGGCCCCATCGAGTTCGGCCCGACCGACCGCGCCGCGCAGGAATCCGCCATCTACATCAAGTTCGACGGCACCGCCATGACGCTTGTTCCCGGCGCATTCAAGAGCGTCTGGCAATACCAGAAATAGGCCTGCGGCCTGTCACAGACCGAGCCCGCGCCGTGGCGCAGCACCGCGCGGGCCGCCGGAGAACATCATGAGCTTTGCCGATTTCTGGTTGTTCCTGCAGCAAGGGGTGCTGTCAGGACTGGTGACGGGCAGCGTGTACGCGCTGCTGGCCGTCGCCGTCGTCA
Organism: Achromobacter marplatensis; assembly: GCF_049060505.1. Lineage (GTDB taxonomy): Bacteria > Pseudomonadota > Gammaproteobacteria > Burkholderiales > Burkholderiaceae_B > Achromobacter > Achromobacter marplatensis_A. Next base: position 23,821 of record NZ_JBMGRB010000005.1, on the reverse strand, counting down.
TCATTTTCAAGACCACCGACGTGCCCAATTTCGCCCAGGGCGAAATCTTCATGGTGGGTGGCTACATCGCCCTGTTCCTGACGCTGGTGATGGGCTGGCCGTACCTGGCCGTCATCCCCGTGACGCTGGCCGCCGTCGCCATCGTGTCGGGCCTGTTCCAGCGTGTCGTGATGGAACGCGTTATTGCCTCGAAAGGCGTGGGCGTGCAGATGGTCATCGCCACGCTGGGGCTTGCCTATGCCTTGAAGGGCCTGGTGCGGCAGACCGGGCTGGGCGACACGCCGCGCTCGCTGCCGCCGCTGGCCCCGACCGATGCCGTCATCATCGGCGACGCCGTGCTGACGCAGCTGGACATGGTGATCTTCGCCGTGGCGGTGGGCGTCATGCTGCTGCTGTTCGCGATGTTCACCTACACCCGCGTCGGCCGTGCCATGCGCGCCGTCGGCATGAACTCCAAGGCCGCGCGGCTGACGGGCGTGAACCTCACGCGCATCCGCATGATGGTGTGGGCGCTGTCGGGACTGATCTCGGCCGTGGCCGCGCTGCTGATCACGCCCAAGATCCTCATCACCCCGGACATCGGCCACATCGCCATCCTGGCCTACGCAGCCGCCATCGTGGGCGGCATCACCAGCCTGCCCGGCGCGGTGGTGGGCGGTTTCATAATCGGCGTGGCCGAGAACCTGGTGGGGCTGTTCATTTCGACCAATGCCATCGTGGTCGCCCCGTTCGTGGCCATCATGGTCGTGCTGCTGCTGCGTCCGCAAGGCTTGCTGGGCGGCAAATTGCAGGTGAAGAAAGTATGAACAACAAGATCGATCGCACCTTGCTGGCGCTGATGGCCGTGGCGCTTGCCGCCCTGCCCTTCGTGGCCAGCGGCTATGTCATCTACGTCGTCAACCTGCTGATGGTGTTCGTCGTGCTGGCGTTGGGCCTGCATCTGGTCATCGGCGAAACCGGGCAATTCGCGCTGTCGCATGCCGCGTTCTACGGCGTGGGCATCTACACCGCCGGCCTCATCAACAATCTGTGGCATCCGCCGTTCTTCATCTCGATCATCGCGGGCGGCCTGCTGGCTGCGGCGCTGGGCTATCTGATCGGCGCACTGGCGCTGCGCATGCGCGACATCTACCTGGCGCTGTCGACCTTTGCGTTCGGCGAAGCCATGCAATGGGTGTTCTTGAACTGGCAGTCGGTCACCCATGGATCGAACGGCTTCCGGATATCTCCGGCCACGCTGTTCGGGTACGAACTGGTGTCGGACCTGAAGGCTTATCCCTTTGTCGTGCTGATCGCCGCGCTCTTGCTGTGGGCCACCATCGCCCTGTCGCGCTCGCAGCTGGGATCCGCCTTCCGCGCGGTGCGGGAAAGCGATGTGGCCGCGCAGGCGATGGGGGTGAACGTCAACGCCATCAAGCGCACCGCCTTCACGCTGTCGGCGGCCTACGCCGGCATCGCGGGCGGCATGTACACCACCTTCGCGTCGTTCATCCATCCGGAAAGCCTGGGTTTCCAGACCACCATCCTGATCCTTACGATGGTGGTGGTAGGCGGCATCGGCTCGGTCCGCGGCGCCATCGCGGGCGCGCTGGCGTTCGGCTTGATCTCGGAACTGCTGCGCCAGGCGCTGTCGTTCCAGGAGATCATTTACGGCGTCATCCTGATGGGCTTCATGATGTTTGCGCCAAAAGGCCTGTTCGCCGGCCGTGACGCGCGCCGCCGCGCACCGCCCCCGGCAGCCCCGCTGCCCGCTGCCGCGCGTTCTGGCGCAGGCGCGGCCAAAGGCGCGCAAAGGAGCGCGGCATGAGCGAACATCCCTATCTGGACGTGCAGGGCCTGACCGTGAAGTTCGGCGGCCTGACCGCTATCAACGGCCTGTCCATGCAGGTGGAGCGCGGCCGCATCCACGCGTTGATCGGCCCCAACGGCGCGGGCAAATCCACGACCTTCAATTGCATTTCCCGCTACTACCGCCCCAGCAGTGGCAGCATCCGGTTTAACGGCGCGGACATCACGACAAAGAAACCGCACGAAATGGCCGCGCTGGGCGTCGCCCGCACGTTCCAGAACCTGGAACTGTTCGGCGCGCTGAGCGTGCGTGAAAACGCGCTGCTGGGCACCTATGCGCATGGCGCCGCCACCCCGGGCAAGCTGCTGCGCCCGGCGGCGGCCGAAGCGCGCGAGCGCGTCGAGCATCTGCTGGAACGCGTGGGCCTGGCGGACTTCCTGGACACGCCGGCGTGCAGCCTGGACTTCGGCCGCCAGAAGATGCTGGAGCTGGCCCGTGCGCTGGCGATCTCGCCCAAGCTGCTGTTGCTGGACGAGCCGGCCGCAGGCCTGCGCAACCGAGAGATTGAAACGCTGGACCGCCTGCTGACCGAACTGTGCGAACGCGACGGCATCACGGTGCTGCTGGTGGAGCATGTGATGCAACTGGTGATGTCCATTTCCGACCGCATCACCGTCATGTCCTTCGGCGAGAAGATCGCGGAAGGCACGCCCGCGGAGGTGCGCAGCAACCCCCGTGTGATCGAAGCCTATCTGGGCAAGGGAGCCGCAGGTGGCTGACATTCTCTTGGAAATCGACGCGGTCTCGGCCGCCTACGGCAATATCCGCGCGCTGCAGGACGTGTCGCTGAAAGTACCGCAAGGCGCCATCGTTGCGCTGCTGGGCGCCAACGGCGCGGGCAAGTCCACGACGCTCAACGTCGTCTCGCGCCTGGTCACGCCTACCGCGGGCAGCGTGCGCTTTGCAGGCGAGGCCATCCACCGCCTGGCGGCCGACGCCGTGGTGGGTCGCGGCATCGTGCAGGTGCCCGAAGGCCGCGAGATCTTCCGCGACATGAGCGTGCGCGAGAACCTGGAAATGGGCGCCTACCTGCGCCGCGATCGCACCGCGGTGAAGCAGGACCTGGACATGGTCTGCGACACCTTCCCGCGCCTGCGGGAACGGTTCGAGCAAAAGGCCGCGACGTTGTCCGGCGGCGAACAGCAGATGCTGGCCACGGGCCGCGCCATGATGGCACGGCCGCGCATGATCCTGCTGGACGAGCCATCAATGGGTCTTTCGCCCCTGGTGGTCGAGCAGATTTTCGACATCGTGCTGCGGCTGAACCGCGAACAGGGCATCACCATCCTGCTGGTGGAACAGAACGTGAAGCTGGCGCTGTCGGTGTCCAGCTACGCCTACATCCTGGAAAACGGCGAGATCGCGCTAGAAGGCGAATCCGCCCGGCTGGCTAGCGACGAAGGCGTGCAGCGCGCCTATCTGGGCGCGTGACGCGCCGCGAAGGACAGACCATGACATCGATGATGCAAGACAAACGGGTTCTCGTCACAGGCGCCGGGCGCGGCCTGGGCGCCACCATCGCGCAGGGCTTTGCCCGGCAGGGCGCGGCGGTCATCGTGGCGGATATCGACCCGGCGCTGGCTGCCAGCGCCGCGCAGGCGATCCGCGACACGGGCGGCCGGGCGTCGGACGCCGTGCTGGACGTGACCGATGCCGATGCCGTCCGCGCCTTCGCGGCCCATTGCGCGGCGCGCCACGGCAATCTGGACATCCTGATCAACAACGCCGGGATCTCGGCGCGCGCGCCGTTCGACGACCCGCAAACGCCCGCCATCTGGGACCGCGTCATGCAGGTCAACCTGCAAGGCACATTCAACGTCACGCACGCTTTTGTCGAGCAGCTCAAGGCCACGCGCGGCGTCATCGTCAACCTGTGTTCCATCGTGGCCTACGGCTGCGGCATTTCGACCGCGGGCTACGTGGTGTCCAAGGGCGGCGTGCGCTCGTTCACCGAAGTGCTGGCCCGCGACCTCGGCCCCCATGGCGTGCGCGTGAACGCGGTGGCGCCCGGCTTGATGGAGACCGAGATGACGGCGGGCCAGCGCGCGCAAGCCCACGGCACCGATTGGTACATGAGCCGCGCTCCGCTGGCACGCGCCGGCCGCGCGGACGAAATCGTCGGCCCCGTCCTGTTCCTGGCCTCGGACATGGCCAGCTATGTGAACGGCGTGGTGCTGCCGGTGGACGGCGGCTATCTGGCCGTATAAGGAGACATCATGGATCTGGGCACGGCATTGGTCACGGGTGGCGCCAGCGGCATGGGCCTGGCGATCGTCGAGCGCCTGGCGCGCGACGGCTTCAGCGTCGTGATGGCAGACCGCAACGGTGCGCTGGCGAAGCAGGAATCCGAAGCGCTGCAAGCGCAGGGGCTGACGGTTACGCACCGCGTGGTGGACCTGACGGACGAAGCCGCCACGCGCGCGCTGGTCCGCTTGCTTCCGCCCTTGGCCGCGTTGGTCAACAACGCCGGCCTGTTCGACGAGCGCAAGTTCTTCGAAGTCGATTCAGACGATTACCGCCGTGCGTTCGACGTCAACCTGCTGGCGGTGGCAACGCTGACACAGGAAGCCGCGCGCACCATGGCGGCGGGCGCCAAGATCGTCAACATCGCATCGCGCGCCTATCTGGGCGCGAAGAACCATCCACACTACGTGGCCTCGAAGGCTGCGCTGGTCGGCTACACCCGCGCCGCCGCCATGGAGCTGGCCGGGCGCGGGATCCTGGTTAACGCCATTGCCCCGGGCCTTATCGACACGCCGCTCTTGCGCAACCTGACGCCAGAACGCCTGGCCGCGCAACTGGCGTTGCAGCCGACCGGCCGCGCGGGCCAACCGCAAGACATCGCCAATGCCGTGTCCTTCCTGGCCGCGCCGCATATGGATTTCATCACAGGCCAGGTCCTCTTCGTGGATGGCGGCAAATCGCTGGGCGGGTCGGGAGCATAAGCAGCATGGACAGCATCAAGTGGGACAAGGAAGTCGACGCGCTGGTGGTCGGTTCCGGCGCGGGCGGCATGGCGGCGGCGCTGACCGCGCACGCGGAAGGGCTGGACGTTTTGCTGGTCGAGAAGACCAACCGCATTGGCGGTTCGACGGCGATTTCCGGCGGCGCGCTGTGGATCCCGTTGAATGCCCAGACGGACGCCGCCGGCCACCCCGACAGCTTCGACAAGGTCTGGACCTATCTTGCTCAGACCGTCGGCGCCGCGGCGTCCGACGACATGAAGCGCGCGTATCTGGACGCTGGTCCGCGCATGATGGACTACCTGGTGTCGCGCGGTTTCCTGGACGTCGCGGCGCGCACCGCGTCGCCCGATTACTACCCTGACCTGCCCGGTGCGGCGATGGGCGGCCGGTCGCTGGACCCGGTGGAATTCGACGGACGAAAACTGGGCCGCCACTTCCGCATGTTGCGCGACCCACTAAAGGAATTCACCGTGCTGGGCGGCATGATGGTCAACATCACCGATGTGCGCCACTTGCTTCGCGCCACGCGTTCCATCGCCGCCTGGCGCCACAGCATGAAGCTGGTGCTGCGCTTCGTGGCGGACCGCGCGCGCGGCTACCACCGGGGCACCCGGTTGCTGCTGGGCAACGCATTGGCCGCGCAACTGTTCCATGGCGTGATCACGCGCGGGGTCGAATACTGGCTGGACGCGCCTGTGCATGTCCTGCACCGCGACGCCGCGGGCCGCGTGCTGGGCGCATCGGTCAAGCGGGACGGAAAAACCTTGAACGTCCGTGCGCGGCGCGGCGTGGTGATGGCGACAGGCGGCTTCCCTTGGGACCGCGAACGCCGCGCCCGCACCTACCCCCAACCCAGCGGCGACTGGTCCATGTCGCCCCGCGACAACACTGGCGACGGCATCCGGATGTCGGAACAGGCGGGTGCCGCCCTGGGCGCCGGCTATGCCAGCCCCGCGTTCTGGGCGCCGATATCCGTCCTGGAATCCGCCGATGGCAAGCGCCTGCATTACCCGCATCTGGTGTGGGACCGCGCCAAGCCCGGCCTGATTGCCGTGAACGGCGCGGGCAAGCGTTTCGTGAACGAATCCACGTCGTATCACGAGTTCGTGCAGGCCATGTACCGCAGCAACGAGACCGTGCCCAGCATTCCGGCGTTCCTCGTCTGCGACCAACGCTTCGTCGACACCTGGGGCCTGGGGCTGGCATTGCCGGGCGGCCGCCCCCGCCAGCATTTGATCGACGCCGGCTATCTGGTCCAGGCGCCGACGTTGGCCGCGTTGGCCGCGAAGATCGGCGTGCCGGTCGAGGCGTTGGAATCCACGGTCGCACGCTACAACACCTATGCCGCACAAGGCCAGGACCCCGATTTCGGTAAAGGCGGCACCGCCTACAACCGCTATCTGGGCGACCCCGACCATCAGCCCAACCCCTGCCTGGCCCCGCTTGCCGCCGGCCCCTGCTACGCCGTCAAGGTCTACGCCGGTGACATCGGCACCGCGTGCGGCATCGCGGCGAACGCCAACGCCCAGGCCATGGACGCCACGGGCGCGCCCATCCCCGGCCTGTATGTGGCCGGCAACGACATGCACTCCGTCATGGGCGGCGCCTATCCGGCCCCCGGCATCACGCTGGGCCCCGCCCTGACGTTCGGTTGGGTGGCTGGACAACACCTGGCCCATGCACAACACTGACGCCTCTCTACCGACAAGGACTCCCAATGAAGATCTTCCACTCGCCCGCTTCGCCGTTCGTCCGCAAATGCATGGTCGTGGCGCATGAACTCGGCCTGGCCGACCGCATCGAAAAACTGCCCAGCGCCGCCGGCCCCGTCGCCCGCGACCAGACGATCATTCCCAGCAACCCGCTGGGCCAGGTGCCGACCTTCATCACCGACGATGGCCAGTCGATCTTCGACAGCCGCGTGGTCTGCGAATACCTGAACGCGTTGGGCGGCGGCGCGCTGTTTCCCGCCGACGGCACCCGCTGGCAGGTGTTGACGCAGCAATCGATGGCCGACGGCATGATGGGCGCCGCCTTGCTGGCGCGCTATGAAACCGCGCTGCGCCCCGAAGCGCTGCGCTGGGACGGCTGGATCGAGGGCCAGTTGGGCAAGGTCCGCGACGGCCTGGCCTTGATCGAAAAACACGCCGCGTCGCTGGAAGGCCGCCTGGACATCGGCGTCATCACCATCGGCTGCGCGCTGGGCTACCTGGACTTCCGCTTCCCCGACCTGAACTGGCGCGACGGGCACCCCGCCACCGCAGCCTGGTACGAAGCGTTTAGCCAACGCCCGTCCATGCAGGCCACCAAGCCCTGATCGTTTTTCGGGCAGGCGGCATGGCCGGGAAATCCCGCCGGAGTCCCGTCCCGCCGCCCGTCTAGTACGGCGCCGCCCCAAACACGGCGCCGCTCGGCCCCAGGCTTCGGCCTGGGGCTTTTTTTTTGGCCGCCGGGCCGCCCCAAGGCAAAAAAAGCCCCCTTGGGGGGCAGCAAGCTCGCGAAGCGGGCGCAGCGTGGGGGCTTTTTTTGGCTTTTCCATGCTGTTACAGTGAACTTGTCACCCGCTGGACAGACCAAACTTCTGGCCCACCACGACAGGGAGCCCCGCATGGACGTTGCTGCGATCTCCGCCATTCCTCGCGTCGCCGCGCCTTATCCGGCGCGCATCCCGATGTTGGAAGACACTCGCCCCGCGTGGGACGCCGAACGCGTGGCGCAAAATGCCGCCGCCCGCCAGGCCCAGCGCGCCGCGCAGGCCGCCACGGCCTGGGAAGCCCAGCGCGTCGCCCGACTGCGCGACGCCGACCCGCCCGCCGCCTTTGGCGTCTTCGCCCGAAATGCCCAAGTGGGCGCCGATGCGCCACGCCTGCCGCCCGCGCCGCAAGCCAATGTGGACGCCTTACGCGATCAATACGCCGATGCGCGCATGCGTCGCGCCGTCGACGATTTCTCGGCACAGCCGGATCCGCTGGCGCAACGCGCCGGCAGCGCCAACGACCTGGGCACCATCGAAGGCTTGACGCCACTGCAACCCTACCGGGTGGCGATGGGCAATCCGCAGGTGCAGGAATGGCAAGCCGCCGTGGCCATGAAGGCCGCCAGCGCCGCCGTGCCCGCCGTGGCCAACATCGGCGCCACCGAGAACGTCACCGACAACGCCCGCTACCGGTCCGGCTTCGCACCCGACACGCGCTGATCACCCTTGCCGCCCACCGCGCCCGCCATCGCGGCGCGGCGCCCCAAAAGGAAAAGCCGCCTGTTTCCAGGCGGCTCGTTTTTGTCGGCCGACGTTCAGGCCCGCACGATCAGTGGAAGAATTCCGCGATCATCGTTGCGCCCATGAACGTGCCGGCGTTGGCGGCCAGCGACACGACCACGATCTTCCAGCCCAGCTTGCGGAACGCAGGCAGGTCCTTCAGGATCGACAGACCGGCCATGGCCAGGATCACGGTCGTGAACGGCAGGAAGTTCACCTTGCCGACGGCGGCGATGATCTGGTCCGAGTACGGCAGCACGCCGGGGCAGCCCGCCGTCATGGCGATCAGCGACAGCACGGCCACGGCCGGCAGCTTGGGCACCACGCGCAGGATCAGGTCGGTCAGGACCACCAGCAGGATGATGATGCCCATGCCGGGCAGCGCGTCCATGAACGGCACGTTGTAGCCCAGGCGGTTGCCCACCAGCGCAAACAGGCCGCAGACCAGATAGGCGGTCAGGCGGTCACCGAAGCCCATTTTTGCGCCATGCGCCGGCACGTCTTCGGACACGCTGTCGTCAACGGTGGCTTCCGAGGCCTTGCCGCGCGAGAAGCGGCCCAGCACGGGTTCCAGCTTGCCGTACAGGAAGATGGTCGTGGGCAGCGAGATGAACAGCGTGAAGTACACGCCGACCACGGTCGTCAGCAGGTTGGCGGCAGCGGCCAGCGCGGCCACTTGATGCGCCATTTCCGGCGTCTGCTGCGAGGCGATGGCGCCCACGCCGGCCGCCATCATGCTGCCCGAGCCCACGCCGGCGCCCATGGCGAGCGAACGCGGATCAAAGATGTTCAGGCTGGTGATGAAGCCGGCCATCAGCGCGACGAACAGCGCGCCGATCACCGTGCCCGTGATGTACTCGGCCATCACGCCGCGACCTTCCGGCGAATTCATGCCGTAGCGTTCACCGATGATGGCCAGGCTGGGCTCGCGGCCCACCGAGAAGGTGGCGCCGATGGCTTCGCGCTTGATGCCCAGCAACAACGCCAGCGGCAGGCCGATGGCCATCGTGCCGAAGAAGTGGCCGAATTCCTGGAACACCAGGGCCCACCCGGCTTCGCGCACCTGCGGCAGCGACCCGCCGACCATCAGGCCCAGCTTCGCCAGGAACGGCAGCAGGGCGTATTGCAGATAGCCGCTGATGCGGGTCTGCATGGCCTTGTCGATGCCCGAACCTGCCGGCAGGCGCTGGCCGAAGGCGGCCACGATGGCGCCGATGAAGATCGCCCAAAGCATCGGTTGCAGAACGATCTTGCCCGGGCCCACCGCAAAGGTGACGCTGCCGATCGCTTCGGAAATGACGACCACCAGCAAAATGGCGGCCAGCATGCGAATGCGGGCGGATAGCGGCATGGAGGGCGCGGCCAGGCTGGCGCTGGCGTGAGACATCGAATTCCCCTGATGAACGTGAATAAGTTTTCGTAGCGGCGCTGCGGCGCATGACGCCGGCGGCGCGGGCAGCAGGCGCGATTTTCGCCCGGCGGCCTTGCGGGCAACCATGACACCACCTGCGCATTAGCGTTGCGTAAAATGCAATGGACAGCCTTTTCCTGGGAAAATTTTGCAAGGTATCCGATATTTTACGGGTAAACCCCAGGTCGACGCTGTGGGTATCCCGCCGCACTCCGCTTTAAAGAGCCCCGCCATGGATGAAAAACTCGACGCCCGCCGCACCCACTACTTCATGCAGGTCATGAGCCGCGGCTCCGTGCGCGGCGCCGCCGAGGTGCTGGACATGGACCCGTCAGCCGTCAGCCGCGCCATCGCCGCCCTGGAACGCGACTGCGGCATGGCGCTGTTCGAGCGCCGCGGACGCGGCGTGGTGCCCACCGACGCCGGCCACATCCTGGCCCGCTACGTGAAACGCCAGCAGAACATCCAAGAGAGCTTCTTTTCCGAGATCGACAGCCTGCGCAAAGCCGAACGAGGCCATATCGACCTGGTGTTGGGCGAAGGCTTCGTCGAACTGATGTTCGACCGCGTGCTGCCCGGCTACTGGCGCAGCCACCCCGAGGTCACGCTGGATATCGACGTGGCCCGCACCTCCGAGATCGTGCAGCGCATCGTGGACGACCGCGCCTATATAGGATTGGTGTTCCAGCCGCCCAACGACGCGCGGCTGCGCACCCATTACTCGCGCCCCGAGCCCATCCGAGCCATCGTGCGCCAAGACCATCCGCTGACCCGGCTGAACCGCCCTTTGCTGCTGACCGATCTGGCTGACCATCCGGGCGCGTCCATGCAGGAGGGGTTTGGCGTGCGCCAACATATACAGGCCGCCGAGATCAGCGAACAGGTGCGATTGCGCAATGTGCTCACCACGTCTTCCTTCAAGGCGCTATGGCAGTTCGCCGCGGCCGGCATCGGCTATGCGCTGACGCCGCCCATCGCCGTCACTGCGGACATGCGGGCGCAACGGCTGGCCAGCCTGCCGCTGGCCAACCCGATCCTGAACCAGGGCAGCCTGCATGTGCTGAGCCGCGCGGGACGCCATATCTCGCCCGCCGCCCGCGAACTTTTGGACCATATCGTCCGGGGCATCGGCGCGCCCGGAGCGCCGTCATCTGATATGGTCGGTTGACGCGGATCTGCCTCTGTTTGGCACGGACGGCACAGCCTACAGTGCCCACTCCCCTTTCTCCGCCAGGAGGCGCATATGCTTAGTTTCCTGCGCACGGTCCGCTCCGTGCTCTGGGGTTTTTTCGGCGTCCGCCGCGGTCGCGGCTACCAGGCCGACATCGCCCACAACAAACCCGGCCCCCTGATCGCCACCGGCCTGCTACTGGCCGCCTGCCTGGTGATCATCCTGGTCTTCGTCGCGCGCTGGGCAGTGAATGCGGCGCTATAGCGCCGAGCGCGATTCGCACTACAACCCACGACCGGAAAAATGCGTTCTCGGCACCGGTGTGCTGCGCCCCGGCGTTCCGCGCCCCGGTGTGGTGCGCCCCCCGCTAGAACGTAGGATGGGTGGAGCGCGAGTAGGGCTCTATTAGAAAGAACGCCTTTAGCGCGCGCAACCCATCAAGCTGCGGTTGCGTTGTAGCTGAAGTTGCCAAGAAATCACCGCCGCTTGATGGGTTGCGCGCGCTAGGCAACAATATTCTTGCTTAAGAATTCTCGCGCTCCACCCATCCTACGTCCCCTGCTGAGCTTATGCAGTGCCCGTAGCGCGAGGCCTCCTTCCCCCAGCCGGGCCGCCCCAAGGGGGGAAGCGCCCCCTCGGGGGGGCAGCAAGCGCGCGAAGCGTGCGCAGCGTGGGGGCATCTTCCCCCCGCCGGGCCGCCCCAAGGGGGAAGCGCCCCCTCGGGGGGCAGCAAGCGCGCGAAGCGTGCGCAGCGTGGGGGCCTTATTTCCTTATTACGAGAATGACTTAGACGGTCTTGTCTGCTGCCTGTTACGGTTATGAATCCCCTTTTCCCGCCGCACGGCGCCGGGCTTGAAGGGACTCAGACCGAGAAGACTTCAAGGGCAGTAGACATGTACGTGTATGACCCCGTCGACCAGCAGCTTGTCGAGCAGCGTGTGGCGCAGTTTGCCGACCAGACGCGCCGCTTCCTCGACGGCCAGCTTACCGAAGATGAATTCCGCGTTCTGCGCCTGCAGAACGGCCTGTACATCCAACGCCACGCGCCCATGCTGCGCGTGGCCATCCCCTATGGCATGCTGGCGTCGCGCCAACTGCGCACGCTGGCGCATATCGCGCGCAAGTGGGACCGCGGCTACGGGCACTTCAGCACCCGCCAGAACATCCAGTTCAACTGGCCCAAGTTGGAAGATGTGCCGGACATCCTGGCGGAACTCGCCACCGTCCAGATGCACGCCATCCAGACCAGCGGCAACTGCATCCGCAACACCACGACCGACCACTTCGCCGGCGTCGCGCCGGACGAACTGGTCGACCCGCTCGTCTGGTGCGAGATCATCCGCCAATGGTCCACGCTGCACCCGGAATTCGCCTTCCTGCCGCGCAAGTTCAAGATCGCCGTCAGCGGCGCCGTGCAAGACCGCGCGGCGGTCGGCGTGCACGACATCGGCCTGCAAGCCGTTGAACGCGACGGCAAGCTGGGCTTCCGCGTCTGGGTGGGCGGCGGAATGGGCCGCACGCCCATCGTCGGCAAACTGATCAACCCCTTCGTCGAATGGCAAGACCTGCTGACCTACATGCAGGCCGCGCTGCGGGTCTACAACCTGCACGGCCGCCGCGACAACAAGTACAAGGCGCGCATCAAGATCCTGGTCAAGGACCTGACGCCCGAAGTCTACGCACAGCAGGTCGATGAACAGTGGCAGCTCATCAAGGGCGGCCCCGACACCATCACCCAGGAATTCGTCGACAGCATCAAGGCGCGCTTCGTCTGGCCGAAATACGACGCTGCCGCCGCCACCGACGCCGACAACACCGACGCGCTTGCCGCCGGCGACAAGCGCTTTGCGCGCTGGCTGCGCACCAACGTGCACGCGCACAAAGTCGCGGGCTACGCCGCCGTCACCGTTTCGCTCAAGCCCACCGGCGTGCCGCCCGGCGACATCACGGCCGACCAGATGGACGCCGTGGCCGACCTGGCCGACGCCTATGGCTTCGGCGAACTTCGCGTCTCGCACGAGCAGAACCTGATCTTGGCCGACGTGCGCCGCGCGCAGTTGCACGAGCTTTGGCAAAAGCTGGAAGCGCTGAACCTGGCCACGCCCAACATTGGCCTGTTGACCAACATCATCGCCTGTCCGGGCGGGGACTTCTGCGCCCTGGCCAATGCAGTGTCCATCCCCGTCGCCGAAGCCATCCAGCGCCAATTCGACGACCTGGATTACCTGTTCGAGATCGGCGAACTGGACTTGAACATCTCGGGCTGCATCAATTCGTGCGGCCACCATCATGTGGGGCACATCGGCATCCTGGGTGTCGATAAGGCAGGCGAAGAGTGGTATCAGGTCACGCTGGGGGGCCGCCAGAACGGCGCCGCCAAGCCCCTTCCCGACCTGGAATCCACGCGCGGCGGCGGTGCCGCCGTGGGCCGCATCATCGGGCCGTCGTTCGCCCGCGACCAGGTACCCGGCGTGGTCGACCGCCTGATCCGCACCTATCTGGGCCTGCGCGACAGCGAAATCGAACGCTTCATCGACGTGGTGGACCGCGTCGGCATCGACCCCTTCAAGCAAGACGTCTACGCCGATCCCGCCTTCGCCAAACCCACACAAAGCGCCGAGCCCGCCCATGCCTGACCTGTACGCCCACGACGCTCCCGGCCCGCACCTGATCCTTGACGGCCGCCTGCAAGCCGACACGGCGCGGCCGTTCGTTCCCGAACCGGAAGTCGCCGCCGAAGGCCAGGTGCCTAGCGACGAACCTGGCTGGATCGTGCCCCTTTCTGTCTGGAAAGCCTCCCGCGCGACCTTGCGCCGCCACCGGCATCCCGTCGCCGTGCGGCTGGAACCCGATGCCGACCTGCGCGACCTGGCCGAGCCCGACGGCACGTTGGACCCTGCCGGCATCGCCTTCATCGCGGTGGACTTTCCCAACTACACCGACGGCCGCGGCTATTCGCTGGCCCAGCTGCTGCGCACGCAATACCAATGGACGGGCGAACTGCGCGCGGTCGGCGACGTGATGATCGACACCATCCACTATCAAGCGCGCGTGGGCTTCAACAGCTTCCTGGTCAAGGCCGGACACGACCCGAAGAAGGCGCTGGACGCGTTCAACACCTTCACCGTGCACTACCAGAAGACGTACCGGGCGCCGCCCCCGGCAGCCGCCTGACCTCGTCCTGCGCCAGCTGGCCGCGGATCAATTCCGCGATGCTGCGCTGGCGCGGCGCCTGCATCCGGTCGATCAGGCTGGACACGCTGACCGCCAGGCGCGGGTAGCCGCCCGCGTCGCATAACGCCACGCCTACGCCCAGCACCCCAGGCACCGCGGCGTTGCCCACCACCGACCACCCCCGATCCCGCGTGTTCTCGACCAGCCGCCGCATCTGCACGCCGGTCATGCCGCCGTAGGCGCGCAGCGCCTGCTCGTTTTGCGCCACGACCTCATCGGCTTCGGCCGGCGGCAACGCCGCCAGCAGCGCCAGCCCCGCCGCCCCCACGCCCAGCGGTTGACGGTGCCCGACCGTCACCGCCAGCACCTGCACCGGATAGTTGCCCACTTCACGGTGCAGGCATAACGAATCGTTCGCCGCCCGGCAGATGAGGAACGCGGAATCGCCGGTCACATCGCTGATCTGGCGCAGCACCGGACGCAGCCCGCGCACCGCCTGCGCGTGCGGATCGCCCGCCATCATCACACCCAGTTCCGCGATGCGCCAACGCGGCGCCTCGGACTCGCGCAGCGCATACCCCTCTGCCACCAGCACATCCAGGTAGCGATAGGCAGTGGACCGCTGCATGCCCGCCGCACGCGCGATGTCCACCACATGCAGGCCCGCAGCCCCCGCCTGGCGCAGTACGCCCAGCACCCGCAGGCCGCGTCGCAACACGACGGGCCCCGATGCTTCCAAATCCGGCTTGTTCATATTTTGGACACGTTGCGTTGATGACCGCGCTATCAAAGCCCAATATGAAATCGGGCAGACAAAGATCTGTCCAAATATTAGACAAACAGGACGGAGACAACAATGAAGACACTTACCAGACGGCTGGCGGCCCTGGCGACGGCCCTGGGCGGCGCGCTGACCCTCGGCACCCCTGCCCTTGCGGCCAAGCCGTATCCCGAACGGCCCGTGACTCTTGTCGTGGGCTACGCCGCAGGCGGCGCCACCGACATCGTCGCCCGCCTGATGGCCAAGTCGCTGTCGGAAGCGCTGGGCCAGACGTTCGTGGTCGAAAACAAGACCGGCGCCAACAGCAACATCGGGGCGGAAATCGTGTCACGCGCCACGCCCGACGGCTACACGCTGTACATGGGGTCCATCGCCAACACGATCAACCGCACGCTGTACAGCCAGCTGAACTACGACTTCATCAAAGACTTCAAGCCCGTCGGCCTGGTGGCGACCATTCCCAACATCCTGGCCGTCAATCCCAAGGTGCCGGTCAAGACCGTGCAGGAGTACATCGCCTACGCCAAGCAGCATCCCGGCAAGCTGACGTGCGCATCGTCTGGCAGCGGCTCGTCCATCCACCTGTCGTGCGAACTGTTCAAGATGGAGACGGGCACCGACATCCTGCATGTGCCGTACCGCGGCAGCGGCCCCGCCGTGGCCGACCTGCTGGGCGGCCAGGTGGATTCCATGTTCGACAACCTGCCGTCGTCGCTGCCTCACGTGCAGGCCGGCAAGCTGCGCGCCATTGGCGTCACATCGCTCCAGCGGCTGCCGTCCACGCCCGACGTGCCCACGTTGGCCGAATCCGGCCTGCCCGGCTTCGACGTGGAATCGTGGTTTGGCCTGGTGGCGCCCGCCGGCACGCCCGCGCCTGTCATCGCGCGCTTGAACGAAGC
The DNA here is from genome assembly GCF_049060505.1 of Achromobacter marplatensis. Lineage (GTDB taxonomy): Bacteria > Pseudomonadota > Gammaproteobacteria > Burkholderiales > Burkholderiaceae_B > Achromobacter > Achromobacter marplatensis_A. The sequence goes on along the minus strand of NZ_JBMGRB010000005.1, from coordinate 8,314 downwards.
GCTGAACCAGGCCCTGGCCAACCCGGCGCTGCAGGCCTCCTACCAGCAGTCAGGCTTCTATACGCCCGCCCAGCCCAATACGCCGGAGACTTTCGCGAAAAAGATCGACAGCGAAATCGGCAAATGGGGCGCCGTCGTCAAGCGCGCCGACCTCAAGGCCAACTAAGGCCTGCCAATACCCCAAGGAGCACAGGTGTACCCGATCGATTTCTTTTTCCGCGCGGCCGAGCAGTATCCCGAACGCGTCGCGCTGGATGGCCCCGAGGGCGCCGTCACCTATGCGCAGCTGGCGGCCGACACGCGGGCGTTGGCCGCCGCGCTGCAAGGCTTGGACCCCAACCCGCAGACCCGGGTCGCCATCTGCGCCGGCAACTCGGCGCGGCATATCCTGGCGCTGCTGGCCGTGCTGGCCAGCGGCAAAATCTGGGTGCCGCTGAACTATCGCAGCACCGCGCGCGAGATCGGGCGCATCCTGGATGCCACCGAACCTTCCATCGTCATCGTCGACCACGCTGGCGAGCCCTTGGCGCCGCCGTCGGACAGCGCGCGGATCAACCTGGAAGCGGCTGGCGCAATCCCACCCAGTGGCGGCGATGACGGCGGCGGTCTGCGCCTGGACGCCTTGCTGCGGCAACACGCCGGCCAGGAGCCGGTGCGCCACTCGCTGTCCCGCGACGCCACGCAAGCCATCAAGTTCACGGGCGGCACGACGGGCCTGCCCAAGGGCGTGATGCAGCCCTACCGCGCCTGGAACGCCGGCATCATCAACCAGATCGCCAGCTGGGCGCTGACCCGCGACGACCGCTACGTGGTGTCGGCCCCCATCACCCACGGCACGGGCACGTACCTATTGCCCGTGCTGGCCTGCGGCGGCGCGCACCTGCTGCTGGACACCGTCACCCCCGCGACCATCACGGCAGCGTTCCGCGAGCGCGGCGGCACGTTGAGCTTCATGCCGCCCACCCTGATCTACATGATCATGGCGCAGGATGGCGTGTCGCGCGCGGACTTTCCCGCCTTGCGCAACCTGATCTACGGCGGCGCGCCGATGCCGCCTGAAAAAATCGACCGCGCGCGCGACTTCTTCGGGCCCGTGCTGGGCACGACCTACGGGCAGACCGAGGCGCCGCAGATCGCCACCGTGCTGCGCCCCGCCGACCTGGAAGCGCCGCAGAACCGCGCGTCGGTCGGCCGCGCGACCTGGCTGTCGGACGTGGCCATCATGGGCCCCGACGGCGCGCTGCTGCCGCGCGGCGAAATCGGCGAAGTCGTGGTGCAGGGCGACCTGACGATGACGGGTTATTGGCGCCTTCCGGAAAAGACCGCTGAAACGCTGGTCGACGGCTGGCTGCATACCGGCGACACCGGCCTGATCGATGCGCGCGGCTACCTGTTCCTGAAGGATCGCCTGCGCGACGTCATCATCACCGGCGGTTTCAACGTCTATCCCGTCGACGTCGAAAACGCGCTGTCCTCGCACCCCGCCGTGTATGAATGCTCGGTGTTCGGGCTGCCGGACGACAAGTGGGGCGAAGCCGTCCACGCCGCCGTGCAGTTCCACCCCGGTGCGCAAGCCGACGCTGATGCGCTCAAGGCCCACGTGCGCGCCTTGCTGGGCCCGGTGGCTACGCCCAAGCAATTCCACATCCATGACAGCCTGCCGCGCTCCAGCGTCGGCAAGGTCCTGAAAAACGCCGTGCGCGACGCCGCGCAAAAGGAGACGCCATGAACACCCCCGAAACCCGCCTCTGCGCGCATCACCTGACCGGGATGTCGTACCGCGACGTCGACCTGGTTGAAGACCTGATCGGCAAGAAGACCTTTACCGAAGTCATGATCATGCAGATCCTGGGCCGCGACGCGCGCCCGGTGGACATGCGCATCGTGGACGCCGTGCTGGTGACGCTGATGGAGCACGGCATGACGCCCAGCGCCATCGCCACGCGCCTGATCTACATGAGCGCGCCGGAAAACCTGCAAGGCGCGGTGGCCTCGGGCCTGATGGCGGTGGGCAGCCAGTTCGTCGGCACCATGGAAAACTGCTCACGGCTGCTGGACCGCATCAAGCAGGCGGCGGATGGCCGGACGGAAGCGCTGGCCATCGCGCGCGAATTCCGCGAACAGCGCCGCGCGCTGCCCGGCTTCGGGCACCACCTGCACAAGCCCGATGACCCGCGTTCGATCAAGCTGCTGGCGCTGGCCGAAGCCGAGCCGGACCTGGACGGCGCGTCGGTGAAGGCCCTGCGTCTGCTGGCCGCGGCCGTGGACGAGATCTATGGCAAACACATCACCATCAACGCCACGGGCGCGGTGGCGGCGCTGCTTAGCGAGATCGGCGTGCCGACCGACCTGATGCGTGGCTTCGCCGTGATCTCACGCGCGGCCGGGCTGGTGTCGCACGTGGCGGAAGAACAGCAGAGCCCGTCGGGCCGCTATATCTGGGAAACCATCGACCACGCCATCCCATACGTGGGCAAGGGCAAGACCCATCAACAAGACGGCGGGGAATCCGCATGACGGCGGCCGCTGCCGACACGCGCCTGGCGGGCAAGATCGCCCTGGTGGCCGGCGCCGGCGCGTCGGCCGCCGGCTGGAGCATCGGCAAGGCCAGCTGCGTGACCCTGGCGCGGCAAGGCGCGGCCATCGTGGCGCTGGACGCCCATCTGGCCGCCGCGGAAGACGCCGCGCATGAAGTGGAACGGGCGGGCGGCAGCGCCTTGCCAGTGCAGGCGGACGTGGCCGATCCCGACGCGATGCAGGCCGCGGTGGATGCCGCGCTGCGCCGCTACGGGCGCATCGACATCCTGCAAGCCAACGCCGGCATCGGCAAAGTGGGTGGGCCGGAAGAGATCTCGCTGGAAGATTGGGACCGCATCCAGCAAGTGAACGTGACCAGCCTGCTCATCGCCACGCGCTTGCTCGCGCCGCTGATGCGCGCGCAGGGTGGCGGCGCCATCGTCACGGTGTCGTCCATCGCGGGCATCCGGTACACCGGCTATCCGCACCTGGCGTACAGCGTCAGCAAGGCCGCCGTGATTCACTTCGCGCGCATGGCGGCGCAGCAATACGCCGCCGACGGCATCCGCGTGAATACCGTCATCCCGGGCTTGATCGACACGCCGCGCGTGGCGAAAAACGTGGCGCGGATGTTCGACCCGAACGACCTTCACGCGGCCCTGGCCGCGCGCGACAAGCAAGTGCCGATGGGCCGGATGGGCACCCCCTGGGAGGTCGCGAATGCCGTGGCGTTTTTGGCCTCGGACGAGGCGTCCTATATCACCGGCACCGAACTGGTCGTGGACGGCGGATTGACCGGAAAATACGCCTGACGCATCGGGTCTGACGCATCGGGCCTGGCGCATCGGGCCTGACGCTCGGGCCCGAACCTTGGGGCCTGGCGCAGCAAAGCGGCGCAACAGGGATCCCGCGGGATCCCTACTTCATGCCTTCCCAGTGCGGGCCGGGCACCACGATGTCGAACAGTTCCAGCACCCGCGCCACCGTGTGGTCCACCATTTCTTCGATGGAAGCCGGCCGGTGGTAGAAAGCGGGCAGCGGCGGAAACACAATGCCGCCCATTTCGGTCACGGCCGTCATGTTGCGCAGATGCGCCAGGTTGAAGGGCGTTTCGCGCACCATCAGCACCAGGCGCCGGCGTTCCTTCAAGGTGACGTCGGCGGCGCGCGTGATGAGGTTATCGGACAGGCCGTGGGCCACGGCCGCCAACGTGCGCATCGAGCAGGGCACGATCACCATGCCCGCCGTCTGGAACGCGCCGCTGGCCAGCGTGGCGCCCACATCGCGCACGGAGTGCACGTGGTCAGCCAGCGCGTAGATGTCGTGGCGGCCGACATCCAATTCATGCTTGATGTTCAGCACGCCGGATGCCGACACCACCAGATGCGTCGCGACATCGTCCACGCCGCGCAGCGCTTGCAACATGCGCACCGCGTAGAGCGCGCCGGTGGCGCCCGTGATGCCGATGACCAGTCGCCGCATGGGCGGCTTAGGCCGTGGCGCCGGATTGCTCCAGCAGCGTCTTCAGTTCACCGGATTCGTTCATCTCGTTCATGATGTCCGAGCCGCCGATGAACTCGCCCGCCACGTACAGCTGCGGGATGGTGGGCCAGCTGGAGAATTCCTTGATGCCCTGGCGGACTTCGTCGTCTTCCAGCACATTGACGGTAACCAGCTTCTTCACGCCACAGCCCTTCAGGATCTGGATGGCCTTGCCGGAAAAGCCGCATTGCGGGAATTGGGCGGTGCCCTTCATGAACAGCACGACAGGGTGCTGGGTCACGGTTTCGCGGATGAATTCTTGAACGTCGCTCATGGTGGTCTCTTGGACAGGCATAACGGAATACGCCAATTATAGGTACAGCCGGCGAAACCGCCCGGATTACCCGGATGCGGCGCCGGCCTATGCCGGAAATTCAGGGGCAGAATCTGTAACAGAGCGCGCGGATCAACGTCCGGCGGACCGCCAGCGCCCGCCCGAAATCCGTTCGATTCCGGCCAGGTCTTGCCGGCTGCGCACGTCTTCAAAGCCGGCCTCGGCCAGCAGGCCACGCACCGCCTGCGCCTGGTCCCAGCCGTGCTCCAGCCACAGCGAGCCGCCCGGTTTCAGGTGCCGGCCAGCCCCCGCCACGATGCGGCCCAGGTCTTCCAGCCCGCCCGCGCCGTCGGTCAGCGCGCCGCGCGGCTCGAAACGCAGGTCGCCCTGGTCCAGGTGCGGATCGTCGCTGGCCACATAGGGCGGGTTCGACACGATCAGGTCGAAGCCCTCGCCCGCAGGCACGGCGCCGTACCAGCTGCCTTCCACGAAACGCACCGACGCGGTCAGGTCCCAGGCGTTGCCGGCGGCCACCGCCAGCGCGGCCGCGCTGACGTCCGAGGCCATCACCCGCGCATCGCGGCGGGCCAGCGCGATCGATATCGCGATGGCTCCGCTGCCCGTGCCCAGGTCCAGCACGGCGGGGCCCGCCACGCCAGCCACGCATTCCAGCGCGGTCTCCACCAGCACCTCGGTATCCGGACGCGGGATCAGCACATCGGGCGTCACGCGGAACCGGTGACCCATGAACTCGCGGTGGCCCAGCAGATAGGCCATGGGCTCGCCGGCCAGACGCCTCGCCAGCAATGCCTCGTAGGCCGCCGCCACCGCGGGATCCAGCGGATCGGTGTCGTGCGCCAGCAGCCACGCGCGCGGTTTGCCCAGCACGTGCTCCAGCAGCATGCGCACTTCCAGGCGCGGCAGCCGGGTGTCGGCCAGCAGACTGTTGAGCTGGGGCGTGGTCATGGCGCGCGCCTTAGATGTCGTCGCCCAGGGCCGCCAGCTGCTCGGCCTGGTGTTCGGCGATCAGCGCGCCGGTCAGCTCTTCCAGATCGCCTTCCATGATCTGCTGCAGCTTGTACAGCGTCAGGTTGATGCGGTGGTCCGTCACGCGGCCCTGCGGGAAGTTATAGGTGCGGATGCGCTCGGAACGGTCGCCCGTGCCGATCAGGCTCTTGCGCTCGGCGGCTTCCTTGCTTTGCCGTTCGCGGGTTTCCTTGTCTTTCAGGCGCGCGGCCAGCACCTGCATGGCCTTGTCCTTGTTGCGGTGCTGCGAACGGTCGTCCTGGCATTCCACCACCAGGCCCGTGGGCAAGTGAGTGATGCGCACGGCCGAATCGGTCTTGTTGATGTGCTGGCCGCCGGCGCCGCTGGCGCGGAACGTGTCGATGCGCAGGTCGCTGGGGTTGATGACGATTTCCGACATCGCGTCGGCTTCCGCCATGATGGCCACGGTGCAGGCCGACGTGTGAATGCGGCCCTGCGCTTCGGTCGCGGGCACGCGCTGCACGCGATGCGCGCCGGATTCGAACTTCAGGCGGCCATAGGCGCCGTCGCCGTCGATGCGCGCGATCACTTCCTTGTAGCCGCCCAGTTCCGAGGGGCTTTCCGACATCAGTTCGACGCGCCAGCCGCGCGTTTCCGCGTAGCGCGTGTACATGCGCAGCAGATCGCCCGAGAACAGCGCGCTTTCGTCGCCGCCGGTGCCCGCGCGGATTTCCAGGAACACGCTGCGGCCGTCATTGGGGTCGCGCGGCAGCAGCAACAGTTGCAATGCGCTTTCCAGGCTTTCCAGCTTGCCGCGACCCGATTTGATCTCGTCTTCCGCCATGGCCTTCATGTCGGGATCGGACAGCATTTCCTGGGCCGTCGCCAGGTCTTCCTCGGTCCGGGCAAAAGCCGTGAAGGCTTCGACGACAGGCTCCAGTTCGGCGCGTTCGCGCGAAAGCTTGCGGAAACGGTCCATATCGGACGCGGTTTCCGGTTGGGCCAGCAACGCGTCCACCTCGGTCAGGCGGTGACACAGATGCTCCAGCCGGCTGCGCATGGAAGATTTCATGGGGGAATGACCAAAGAAAAGACAGGAATCGCGGGCGCCCACAACACGAACGCCCGCCAGGAGGCGGGGCGTGGGACAGATTCGCTAACGGCGGGAGTCGCGGCCGGGAAACAGGCGCGGCATCCAGGCAAGCAACTGCTTGCGGTCGTCGCCTTCGCTGCGGTTCAACGCCGCCAGCGGGCCGTGCAGGTATTTTTGCGTCAGCCCGTGCGCCAGCTGTTCCAACACGGCTTCGGGCGATTCGCCGCGCGCCAGCAACCGGCGCGCGCGTTCCAGTTCGGCGGCGCGGACGTCTTCGGCGGCCTGGTGCAGGTCGCGGATGACGGGCACCACTTCGCGGGATTGCATCCAGTGCATGAAGCCCTGGACGCGGGTTTCGATAATGGCTTCGGCCTGCACGACGGCGGCGCGGCGCGCGTCGGTGCCGGTTTGCACCAGGCGGCCCAGGTCGTCCACCGAGTACAGGTAGACGTCGTCCAGGCGGCCGACTTCAGGTTCGATATCGCGCGGCACGGCCAGGTCGATCATGACCATCGGGCGGTGGCGGCGCAGGCGCGTGGCCCGTTCCACCATCCCCAGCCCGAGGATGGGCAAGGAGCTTGCCGTACAGGACACGATGACGTCGAATTCCGACAGCCGTTCGGTCAGGTCGGACAGCTTCATGGTGCTGGCCGAAAAGCGATTGGCCAGGATTTCGGCGCGTTCGGCGGTGCGGTTGGCCACGACCATGCTGCGCGGGCGTTGCGCGGCGAAGTGCGTGGCGCACAATTCAATCATTTCGCCCGCGCCGATGAACAGCGTGCGGGCCTGGTCCAGATTACCGAACACGCGTTCGGCCAGGCGGACAGCGGCGGCGGCCATGGACACCGACTGCGCACCGATGGCGGTTTGCGACCGCACTTCCTTGGCGACCGAAAAGGTGCGCTGGAACATCTGATGCAGCAAGGTGCCCAGCGATCCGGCTTCGCCGGCGGCGCGCACGGCGTCTTTCATCTGGCCCACGATCTGGGTTTCGCCCAGCACCATGGAATCCAGCCCGCTGGCCACGCGGAAGGCGTGACGGACGGCGTCGTCTTGATGATGGCGGTACAGGTGCGGGCGCAGCGTGCCGGCGTCCAGGCGGTTGTGTTCAGCCAGCCAGGCGGGCAGTTGATCGGCGACGTGGCCGTCAGCGGCGCAGTAGATTTCGGTGCGGTTACAGGTGGACAGGATGGCGGCTTCGCGGACCGAGCCGCCAAAGGCCGAACGCAGGCCTTCCAGTGCGGGCTTGACCAGATCGACGGGCATGGACACGCGTTCGCGGACCGAAACCGGCGCGGACGTGTGATTCAGACCGAAGGCAAGGACAGCTACCGACATGAGTTAGCGTGAAGAACTGCCACCAAGAGAACTGCCACCAAGAACAATGCGTTACGTGCAAATAGGTGCGAAAGAGTGCGAAAGGCGAACCTGCAACATGCCCCTGCTCGTAACAGCAGACCGTTCAAGATTATACCCCTGCGGGTTATCCCCAGGCCAATCTGCCCCCCTGCCGCGACCCTGCGCCGCACCCATCCGTGCCATTCACCCAACACTTGGCGCAAGTGCGCCTGCCAAAAGGGATGGAGGATTTTTCCGCGCTGGCTGGCGCACGGCCCGAAATTTGTGTATAGTTGCGGACTTCGTTGGCCTGGTAGCTCAGTCGGTAGAGCAGAGGATTGAAAATCCTTGTGTCGGTGGTTCGATTCCGCCCCAGGCCACCAAAAGAATTATTGGGGTTGCGGTAGCCAACAGGCAGCCAATACCAAACCCCAAAAAAAGCCCAGCCCCGCGCTGGGCTTTTTGCAAAGCGTACCTGTTCAGGTATTGGCCTGGTAGCTCAGTCGGTAGAGCAGAGGATTGAAAATCCTTGTGTCGGTGGTTCGATTCCGCCCCAGGCCACC
>NZ_JBMGRB010000004.1:0-568266 GCF_049060505.1 Achromobacter marplatensis | reverse complement strand
GAGAACCCCGTTAGGATAAAAACACATGTGTTACCCATGTCTCCGAACATGTGTCACCTATGTCCCCGGTCCGTACACGCGATTGGCGTTGCCGTTCTTATGCAGGGTTCGCCGCGCTCCACCCATCCTACGATTGAAGGCCAATGCGCCATCGGAGACGAATTCGCGGTTGAAGATCAATGCGCCGTCGGAGATGAATTCGCGGTTGACGATCAATGCGTCGTCGGAGATGAATTTGCCGTTGACGATCAATGCGCCGTCGGAGATGAATTCGTGGTTGATGATCAATGCGTCGTCGGAGACGGATTCGCGGTTGACGGTCAATGCGTCGTCGGAGACGGATTCGCGGTTGGCGATCAATGCGCCATCGGAGACGAATTCGCGGTTGAAGATCAATGCGCCGTCGGAGATGAATTCGTGGTTGGCGATCAATGCGTCGCCGGAAATCAATTCACGGTTGACGATCACCGCATGATTGGCGATCAATTCACCGTTAACGATAATCCCTCAAAAGAACGACATCGCCGGCCCCTATCACCGGCCTCCCTTTTAGACGGGTGGCGCGCGTACTGGTGCGAAAAAACAAGCAGCTATCGGCCGCGCGCCACCCGTCGCTCCACCTCCCCACCTGACGGCGGGGCCACCAGAAAACCACCCATCAAAAGCGCGCAAGCGCCCACCGCGACAACACCCCGACAACGCGTATGCAGAAAGCGTCCGCCCGCGCGGATGCTTGAGGCGGGCCCCGCAAACCTCGTCAGTAAACCGCACCCTAGCAACGCGCAAACCAAGACGGCGCAGCTCGTCGCCGGGGTTGGGTGGGTGGCGCGCAACCTTGATGCGCCCGAGGGAATCTGAAGGCAGCGGCCGCAGGCCGCAACGAAGATGACGAGAGGGCAGTCCGGAGCGAAGGCTCCGGACCGCAATCGTGGGCGCGCGCCACCCACCCAACCCCGGCGACGAGCGCCCCACGAAGATCCAAAGACGTCCCACGAAGACCTAAAGACGCCCCACGAACACCCCTACAGCAACTTCCCCGGATTCATAATCCCCGCCGGATCCATCACCTTCTTGATCTCCCGCATCAACCTCAACTCCACGGCATCCTTGCTATGCAGAAAATGCTCCCGCTTCAACTGCCCGATCCCGTGCTCCGCTGAAATGCTTCCGCCATAGCGATTCACTTCATCCAACACCGCATCCGTAATCGCCGCACCGTTTACCGCCACCCAATCCTTGTCGGCTCCCGCCGGACGCGACAGGTTGTAGTGCAGATTGCCGTCGCCGAAGTGGCCGAAAATGAACGGGCGGATATCGGGGTATAGCGCGCGCACGCGTGCCTCTGCCGACACCATGAACGCCGGAATGCGTTCGATCGGCAGCGACACGTCGTGCTTCAGGTGCGGACCGTCCGCGCGCTGTGCTTCCGAGATTTCTTCACGCAACTTCCATAGCGTCTGCAGCTGCGACAGCGACGCAGAGACCGCGGCGTCCAGGCACAGGCCGCGTTCCAGCGCCGTGCCGATCACGCTTTCCAACAGCGTCGTCAGGCCCGCCTCGTCCGCCGTGTCAGCCAATTCCACCAGCACATACGCCGGGTAACGCTGATCGAATGGTTCCTGCACCCCTTCGGCGTGCGTCAGCACCAGATCCAGGCAATCGCCCGAAAAGTACTCGAACGCCTGCAGGCGCGCGCCGCACTGCTCGAACAGAATCTCGAACAACTGCAGCGCCTGCGCCGGCGACTCGACGGCCGTCAGTACCACCGAACGCACGTCCGTGCGCGGGAACAGCCGCAGCGCCACCGCCGTGATCACGCCCAGCGTGCCTTCGGAGCCAATCAGCAACTGCTTCAAGTCGTAGCCGGTGTTGTCCTTGCGCAGCGTGCGCAGGCCGTTGAAGACCTCGCCCGTGGGCAACACGGCCTCCAGGCCCAGCACCAGTTCGCGCGCCATGCCGTAGCGCACCACATTGACGCCGCCGGCGTTGGTCGCAACGTTGCCGCCGATCTGGCTGGAATCTTCCGCCGCCAGGCTCAACGGCAGCAGACGCCCCGCGTCCTGCGCCGCGCGGCGCAGATTGCCCAGGATGGCGCCGGCTTCGGCCACCATCGTGTTAGCCACGGTATCGATGGAACGCACGGCGTTCATGCGGTCCAGGCTAAGCACCACATTCTTCGGGCTGCCATCCGGCGTCGCGCCACCGCACAGGCCGGTATTGCCGCCACGCGGCACCACCGGCACGCCTTCCTGCTGGCACAAGGCCAGGCAAGCGGCAACGTCGGCAGTGGTGCGCGGGCGCACGACGGCTTGGGCGTGGCCGTTGTACAGGCCGCGCCAGTCGGATAGCCAGGGCGCAATATCCGCGTCGGCGGTATAGACAGTGTCGGGGCCCAGGGCCTGGGTCAGGCGTTGCGTGAAGTCGGATGCGCTCATGGTGTCTGCGTTGCCGCGGAAAAGAGGGGATCGAGTTGCAGGCGGCAGGCCGCCTGCTGCAAATGGAAGACCGCCGCCTGGCGGGCCTGTTCGGGATTGCCTGCGCGGATGGCCTCGAACACGGCGACGTGCTCCTGGTGCACCGCCGCAGTCAGCCCCTCCTGCAGGCGGCTGTTGGACCGCGCGGTGCGGACCGCCAGCCGCAATTGCAGATTCAAATACTGCAACAGGTCTTGATAAGTACTGTTATGCGTGGCCGCGGCGATGGCGATGTGAAACGCCACATCGTGTTCCACGCCGTCGTCGGGATGGTCAAGATGGGCCTCCAGGTTGGCCAGCGCCTGCGCCATGGCGCTCAGGTCGGCGGCATTGCGCCGCAACGCCGCCAACGCGGCCGCGCCCCCTTCCAGCTCCATCCGCAATTCGTAGACGCCGGCCAATTGGCCACGATCCACGCCGATGCCGCTGGATACCTGGAAGCCCTGGCTGCCGGTGCGCGACACCACCGTGCTGCCGGAGCCCTGCCGGCTCTGGATCAAGCCTTGGGCGCGCAGGCGTTCCGTCGCCTCGCGGATCACGGCCGCGCTGACGCCGTATTGCCCGGCCAAAATACGGCCGGACGGCAATTTGGCGCCGACCGGATGCACGCCATCGGCGATGTCCGTAGCAATCTGGCGGGCGACTTGTTCGGTCAAAGTCAGTGTCTTGGTCAGCATGACGCGATTATAGGCAGATTTTTCAGGTTATCTGATAACTTTGGCGGCGTTTGCCCGCGATCCAGGGGCGCCTACCGGTTCAAACCGTGGCAGGTGCCCCGTTGGCGCCAGCCGTCGCCGTCGCTTCCGCGTCGTCGCTACCGACGATTTCGCAGCAGCGGCCGCCCCGCGCCTTCGCGCGGTACAACGCGGCATCCGCGGAATCCAGCACGGCCTGCGGGCTGCGATTGGCGCTGGAAATAATCGAAATCCCGATGGACAGCCCCACGCTGACCCGCGTGCCGTCCGCCAGCGAGATGGGCTGAGAGGCGTCGTGCAGCAGATGTTCGCCCAGTCGCAGCGCCGCCGTGGCGTCGATGCCCGTCACCAGCACGATGAATTCGTCGCCCCCGATCCGGGCTGCAACGTCGTCCACTCGCAGCATGCCGCGCATGCGTTGGGCGACGGTGGTCAACACCTGGTCGCCGGCGGCGTGGCCGTAGGTGTCGTTGATGCGCTTGAAGTCGTCCATGTCCATGTACAGCAGCGCGACATGGCTGTCGTGCGCCCGCGCGCTGGCGCAGACGCGCTCCAGCGCCACCTGCAGCCCGGTTCGATTCGCCAGGCCGGTCAGCGCATCTTCGTTGGCGCGGCGTTCGCTGTCGCGCTCGGCCAGCATGGTCGACACCAGGATGCGGTTCAGCCGATGCGACGCGATGCTCATGCTGACCAGGTAGAACGGAATCTGGATGAAGACGATGGCAGTAACGTATTCGCCGGTAAACAGCGCGCCCAGGCACATGGGCCCCAGGCTCAAGAAGATCATTGCGCCAACCAGGCGGGGCGCGCCGTAGTTGCGAAAGCAGATGCCGCCCGCCATCGCGCCGCAGGACACCCCCGCCAGGGTAGCCGCCAGCCAATCCCCATTGAGAAACGTAACGAACACGCCATAGCCCACGCTGAACGCCCACAGCAGCGCCAGCAGGATGTAGATGTCGGTATGGGTGTTGCCGCCCTTGGGCGCGGCGCGCAAGGCGGCGCGCAGGATCGTGACCCGGACGATGGCCAACACCACCTCCAGCACCAGCCACGAAATGTACAGGGGCTCGGGGCGGCGCCAGGTGACCACGCCCGAGATCATCAGGGTATTGATCACGCCGCCGGCAAAGATGGGAAGCGTGCCGAACAGGCTGGCGATCAACGCCGCGCGGATATCCGCAGGCGTATCCTGGCCCGCGTGCGTCAACCATTGCGTCAGGCGCCACTTGGGCAAGCTGAACTTCAGTCCTGTATCCACACCGTCACGTCCATCGCCATTACCTGTATTGAGTAGGCTGGCTGGCGTTATAGCAGGTATTTCAAGCCTTTAATATTGTCCCAAAGGGCAATAAGCTCCCGGCACGACAAGGATTTTTCGGCTGGCGCCGCAGCCTGGCTTCAGTGCCCGCGATGGCTGCAAACCGCGCATTCGGGGTCGCGCTGGACGTTGACGCTGCGCCATTGCATGGTGCGCACGTCAAGCCAGAGCAAACGGCCGGACAGGCTTTCACCCACGCCGGACAGCAGTTTCAGCGCTTCGGCTGCCTGCATGCTGCCGATGATGCCGACGACCGGGGCGAAGACCCCCATCGTGGCGCAGTTGGCTTCTTCGACGTCGTCCGCTTCCGGGAACAGACAGTGGTAACAGGGCGCGTTGTCATCGCGCAGGTCGTACACGCTAACCTGCCCGTCAAAGCGAATGGCCGCGCCGGACACCAGCGGCTTGCGGTGTTGCACGCAAGCACGGTTGATGGCGTGGCGGGTGGTGAAGTTGTCGGTGCAGTCCAGCACCAGGTCGGCGGCGGCGACGGCGTCGGATAGCGACTGGTCTTTCAGGCGTTCGACCCGGGCATGCACCTGCGCCTGGGGATTGAACGCCGCCAGCATGTCGCGCCCGGACTCGGCCTTGGGCCGGCCGACGCTGGCAGTCGTATGGAGGATCTGGCGTTGCAGGTTGCTGAGTTCGACCACATCGTCGTCAGCCAGGGTGATGTCGCCCACGCCGGCGGTGGCCAGGTAGAGCGCGGCGGGTGAACCCAGTCCACCCGCCCCTACGATGAGCACACGCGCCGCCAGCAGTTTTTCCTGCCCTTCGATCCCTAGCTCGTCCAGCAGGATGTGGCGGGCGTAGCGCAGCAGTTGCTCGTCGTTCATTTGTCCTTGCTGGGCTCGACTCCGGTCGGCGTGATCTTCATGCGCGTGGGCGTGCCGCCGCCGGCCTTGGCGTCAGCCTTGGCCTGCGCGCGGGCCGAGCCCTTTTGCACCGGCTTGCCGGCCAGCACGTTCAGCGCCTGCTGCAGCTGGAAGTCGTCCTTGCCGCCGAATTCGAACACCTTGGTCGGAACGTCGACGTTGTCCTGTTCGGAATTGGACTTCACTTCGTTGGACGTACCCGGGTTGGACAGGTGGCGTTGCAGGTCGGCTTCGCGCGGCAGGCGGAACAAGTCGCCGTCGGCCGTATCGGCAACGACGTAGTCCGGTTCGATGCCGGTCGCCTGGATGGAGCGGCCGTTAGGCGTGAAGTAGCGCGACGTGGTCAGCTTGACCGCAGTGGTTTCGGACAGCGGCAGAATGACCTGCACGGAGCCCTTGCCGAACGTGCGGTTGCCCAGCACCTTGGCGCGCTTGTGGTCTTGCAGCGCGCCGGCCACGATCTCGGAAGCCGAGGCCGAACCCACGTTCACCAGCACCACCATCGGCACGGTCTTGGTCCAGGCCGGCAGGCCGGACAGGTAGTTGCTTTCACCACGAGCGTATTCCGACGGCGTGGCCAGATACTTGTGGCGGGCGTCGGGCGTGCGGCCGTCGGTGGACACCACCAGGGCGTCGGCCGGCAGGAAGGCGCCGGACACGCCGATGGCGCTGGTCAAGAGGCCGCCCGGATCGTTGCGCAGGTCCAGGACCAGGCCCTTGAGTGGCTCTTTGGCGCCCAGGTCCTTCAGTTCCTTGGCCAGGTCCGAACCGGTCTTTTCCTGGAACTGCGCGACGCGGATGTAGCCCACGCCGTTGTCCAGCATCTTGCTGCGCACGCTGCGCACCTTGATGATGTCGCGGACGATCTTCAGCACGATGGGCTGGGGACGGTCGGCGCGCATGATGGTCAGCGTGATCGGCGACTTGGGCGCGCCGCGCATGAGCTTGACCGCGTCGTTCAGGGTCATGCCCTTGGTGGGCGTGTCGTCGATCTTGATGATCAGGTCGCCGGCCATGACGCCTGCGCGCGCGGCGGGCGTGCCTTCGATCGGCGAAATCACCTTCACGAAGCCGTCTTCGGCGCCGACTTCGATGCCCAGGCCGCCGAATTCGCCTTGCGTGGCCGTCTGCATTTCGCGGAAGGCGTCGGCATCCAGGTAGGCGGAATGCGGGTCCAGGTTCGAAACCATGCCGGAAATGGCATTGTCGATCAGGGTTTTGTCGTCGACCGCCTCGACGTAGTTGTTCTTGATGGCGGCGAACACGCTGGTCAGTTGCCTGAGCTCGTCCAGTGGCAAGGGACTGCCGCGCTGGGCGACGGCTGTCACGCCAACACTAAGCAATACGCCAGCCACCGCACCGATGGCTATCAGACCGAAACCGCGAAACTTGCGAGTGCCCATGCACACTTCCCGAATTTTGTTTTCGCCGATGGGGTTTGGTAATTCACCAACGGTTATTTACCAACGACAATTTTGCCAATGCCCCTACTGGGCCAGCCATTGGGCCGGATCCACAGGAGCGCCACGATGGCGAATTTCAAAGTATAGGCCGGATTCCACTTGGCCGCCGGTTGCCCCTACCGTAGCAATAGTATCGCCACCTGTCACTGAATCTCCCACTCGTTTGAGCAGACTTTGGTTGTAAGCATAGACCGTCAGGTACTGCTGGCCATGATCCACAATGATGAGGTTGCCAAAACCGCGCAGCCACTCGGCGTAGACGACGGTGCCCGGAGCCACCACTTTGACGGGGGTGCCTTCCGGCGCGCGCAGCACCACGCCACGCCAGACACCGCCGTCCGGGCGGTCGACCCCGAAACGGCCTTGCACCTGCCCGCGCACCGGCATGGCCAGGCCATGCTTCAAGCCGTTGCCCCCGCCCAGCGGCACGGCGCGGGTGGCCTGCTGGGCCGATGCGGTGCGGGTTGGAGTGGTTTCGGCTTCGGCGGGTTCCGCCTTTTTGGGAGAATCCGCGGGTTTCGTCGATGGCGGCGGCGTGTCGGCCGGATCCGTCAGCCGGGTGTGGCGCTGTTCAGCCGGGCGTAATCCGGCGGCGTCCGGGTCGGCCACGGCGACGGGGCCGCGATTCTGGCGCGACGCCGTCTCGACTTGTTCGCGGGCCTGGGCCGCTTCCTGGGCGTCGCGGCTGTCGCGATCGCGCCGGGCGGCGGCGTCGGCCGCCAGCTTGCGGTCTGCCTCGGCCTTCTTGCGGGCTTCGTCCGCGCGGCGTTGCGCGTCGGCGCGCTTCTTGGCGTCTTCGGCCGCGCGGCGGGCTTCTTCCACCCGGCGCGCCTCTTCGGCCTTCCTGCGCGCCTCTTCAGCTTTGCGGGCTTCTTCGATCTGCTTGGTGATCGCCGCGTCCAGGTCGGTGATCAGGCGCGACAGGCGCTGATCGTCGCGGCCCAGCTTGTTGGCTTCGGCGCGCTGGGCGGCGATCTGCCCTTCCAGTTGCGCCAGCAGCGTGGCGCGCTCTTTCTGCTGCCCAACCAGGGCGGTCTTCTGTTCGGAGGTTTCGGCCACGACCTTTTCGATTTCGCCGCGGCGCGCATCGGCGCGCGCCTGCAAGGCGGCCAAACGTTCGATGTCGGCCCGCAGCGCCTGCACGGCATTGGCGCGGGCCTGCGACACGTAATCCAGATAGCCCAGGTTGCGGCCCAGCACCTGGGGATCGTCGCCGGACAGCAGCGCCGTCCAGGGCGACACGCCGCTGGTGTATTGGGTGCGCAGCTGATCGGCAAGCTCGGTGCGGCGCTTTGCCAGCACGGCCTCTTGCGCGCCAATCTGCTTTTCCAGGCTGGTCAGATCGGCCTGCGCCTGGCGGTTGGCTTCGCCCAACTCTCGCAAGCGCAGGTTGATCTTGGAAATCGCGGATTCCGACTGCTTGAGCGCGTCGGCCGCTTCCTTGCGGGCAGCCTCGCGGCCGTCGATGTCCTTTTGCAGGCTTTCGATGCGGTCGCGCAAGGCGGCCTGCTGGCGTTCGGCGTCGGACTGGCGCCCGGCAAGGTCGTTGGGGGCCGCGCGGGCCGACAGCGCCCCACCCGCCAACATGACCGCCAACAACAACCCTGCCGTGTGACGCATAGAAGGACCTGCTCTCACCGGAAGGAGCCTCGCACAAACTGGAAATCGGGGGCCAGGCCAGGCGTGGCCGACGCCGCGCGGCCTGCACCACGCAAGGTGGCCACCACGACGCCTGGCGCCCGAGTGCCAGCCTGCCCGGAGGGTGATTGCGCAATCATGCGAGGTTCCATCTGGGGTGAACGGGTCCTTTTAGTCCTTCTTGGCCTTGCCCTGGGCGGCCACGGCAGCCATGGCCGCCTCGATCTCGGCGGCATCGCCCAGATAATAGTGGCGGATGGGGCGCAGGTCATCATCCAATTCGTAGACCAGCGGCTGGCCGGTCGGAATATTGAGGTTGACGATGTCGTCGTCCGACACATTGTCCAGGTGCTTGATGAGCGCGCGCAAGCTGTTGCCGTGGGCGGCGACCAGCACCTTGCGGCCGGAGCGGATGGCCGGGGCGATGGATTCGTTCCAGAACGGCAGCACGCGGGCGACGGTGTCTTTCAGGCACTCGGTAGCCGGCAACTGGTCGGCCGGGATCTTCGCGTAGCGGCTGTCAAAGCGCGGATGGCGTTCGTCGTCCAGCGACAGCGGTTCCGGGGCGATGGCATAGGCGCGGCGCCAGACCAGGACCTGCTCGTCGCCGTACTTGGCGGCGGTTTCGGCCTTGTTCAGGCCTTGCAGCGCGCCATAGTGGCGTTCGTTCAGGCGCCAGTTCACGCCGACGGGAGTGTACATGGCGTCCATGGCGTCCAGCGCGATCCACAGCGTGCGGATGGCGCGCTTGAGCAGCGACGAATAGGCCAGATCGAAGGTGTAGCCCTCTTTCTTCAGCAATTCTCCGGCCTTGCGGGCCTGTTCACGGCCGGTTTCGGTCAGGTCGACGTCGGTCCAGCCGGTGAAACGGTTTTCCAGATTCCATTGGCTTTCGCCGTGGCGCATCAGAACAAGTTTATGCATGGTTTGGCACGCTTTCCGCGCGGGTTAAAGTTAGGGGATGGTTAAAGAATGCGCTCATTTTATAATTGAGTGATTTTGCCCTTGATTTTGCCCCGGCGCACCCGCCCATTTCCCTGGCGCGGCCCCTGAGGCGACGCCAAGGGTTCGCCCCTACCAGGCTTGTCGCCGTACTTCAGGATGCCCCGTGGATCTTCTGCAATTCTTGCTCGATAAAAATAACGTCTTCATCGTCGCCGTCGCCGTGATCTCCGGCGTGATGCTGGCCATTCCGGCGCTCCGCAAGGGGCGCAGCGGCTCGGCCGTCAGCACCGGCGAGGCCATTCAGATGGTCAACCAGCGCAATGCCGTCTGGGTCGACGTGCGTCCCGCCGAGCAATTCCAGGCTGGCCATATTGCCCAGGCACGCAACGTGCCGGCGGCCGACATTGAACAAAAGGCCGCGTCGCTGCCCAAGAACAAGCCGCTGGTCGTGGTTTGCGACAATGGCCGCGATTCCGCCCGTGCCGCGGCCAAGCTGCGCGCGCAAGGTTTCACCGACGTCGTGCCGCTGGATGGCGGCATGCGCGCCTGGTCGGCCGCCAGCCTGCCGGTTACCCAAAAGGGTTGAACCGGGGCGTCCGTCCCCTTCCTTCAAACCCGAATCGCAGGAGCGCCTATGAATAAAGTTGTCATGTATAGCAAGGACTATTGTCCTTACTGCGCCCGCGCCAAGGCTCTGCTCGAGCAACGCGGCGTGACCGACCTGGAGATCATCCAGATCGACCGCGACCCGTCCCAGCGCGATGTCATGATCGAACGTACCGGCCGGCGCACCGTGCCGCAGATCTTCATCGGCGATACCCATGTCGGCGGTTGCGACGACTTGATGGCCCTGGACCGCTCGGGCGGCCTTGCCCCCTTGCTGAACGGCTAATCGCCCTCTCTTTTGCCCCCTCCACCAACGGAAACACTCATGGCTGATCAAGACCAAAACACCCAGCAAGAAGGCGGCAACGACGCGCCCTCGTTCAATCTGCAACGCGTCTACCTGAAAGACCTTTCGCTGGAAATGCCGAACGCGCCTCACGTCTTCCTGGAGCAAGAAGCGCCCCAGGTCGAAGTGAGCATCACCGTGGGCGGCCAGCGTCTGGCGGAAACCGTGTTCGAGACCACGGTCACCGTCACCGTCACCACCCGCATCAACGATAAGGTCGTGTACCTGGTCGAAGGCACGCAAGCCGGCATCTTCGAAGCCGCCAACATCCCGGAAGAGCAACTGGATCCGCTGCTGGGCATCGTCTGCCCGACGATGCTGTACCCGTACCTGCGCGCCAACATCGCCGACGCGATCACCCGCACCTCGATGCCGCCGCTGCACCTGACGGAAGTCAACTTCCAGGCCCTGTACGAGCAACGCCTGGCCGAACTGCAACAGCAGCAAGGCGCGACCAACGGCAATGGCAACGGCAGCGACTCGGGCATCATTCTGCCCCCCAGCGCCACCCGCCAGTAAGCACGCCGCGCCCCGATGAACAATCCCACAGAGCCGCGCCTGCGCGTTGCCGTCCTGGGTGCGGGAAGTTGGGGCACCGCGCTGGCGGCGGCCTCCAGCCGCCGCCACGCCACCCTGCTTTGGGCGCGCGACGCCGCGCAGGCCGCCAGCATGGCCGCCACGCACGAGAACGCGCGCTATCTGCCTGGCATTCCCCTGCCCCAGGCCTTGAATGTCACCTCCGATCTCGACGCCGCGCTGCGCAGCCTGCAAGACGAGGGCGCACGCCGCCTGATCGTGCTGGGCGTGCCCGTGGCCGGGCTGACCGCCATTTGCGGCGAATTGTCGCGCCGGCTGCCCGTCTTGGGATTGCAGGACACCCCTATTGTCTGGACGTGCAAGGGCTTTGAAGCCGACACGGCCAGGCTACCCCACGAAATCGTGCGCCAGGCGCTGCCCGGCGCCGTCGGCGGCGTGCTGTCCGGGCCCTCGTTCGCGCGCGAAGTCGCCCAGGGCCTGCCGGTGGCGCTGACGGTCGCCAGTACCAGCGCCGCCTTGCGTGATGCCACCACCGCCGCCTTCCATGGCGCGGCGCTGCGCGTCTACGCCAGCGCGGACGTCGTGGGCGTGGAAGTGGGCGGCGCCTTGAAGAACGTGATCGCCGTCGCCTGCGGCATCGGCGACGGACTGGCGCTGGGCACCAATGCCCGCGCCGCGCTGATCACCCGCGGCTTGGCCGAAATGACGCGATTTGGCGTGGCGCTGGGCGCCCGCGCCGAGACGTTCGCCGGATTGACCGGCCTAGGCGACCTGGTGCTGACCGCCACGGGCGACCTGTCGCGCAACCGCCGCGTGGGCCTCGAGATCGGCGCCGGCCGCAAGCTGGCCGACATCCTGGCCAGCGGCATCACGGCCGAAGGCGTGCGCTGCGCGCGCGCTGCGCTGGACCGCGCCCGCGCCATTCATGTCGAATTGCCCATCACCGAAGCCGTCTGCGCCGTGCTGTTCGACGGCGTGGCGCCCATGACCGCGGTTTCCGCCTTGCTAGCCCGCGACGCGCGCGACGAAAGCGCGGACGCCGGCGGCCCGCTGGACCCGTCGCTGGGCGGCCATCTGTGACCCCACCCTAACAACAAGACACCGCACCGATTCCGAGGAGACATCCTTCATGACGCAAACCCGCACATTCGGAGTAGGCCCGCTTCTGCGCGCCCTGTGCCTCAGCCTGGCCGCCGCGCTGCCGGCCGCCGCCCATGCCGACTGGCCCGATCGCCCCATCCACATGGTCGTGCCCTTCCCGCCCGGATCGTCGCCCGACATCCTGGCCCGGACGATCTCGGAGCCGCTGTCGCAGGCGCTGGGCCAGCCCATCGTCATCGACAACAAGCCGGGCGCGGGCGGCAACATCGGCACGCGCATCGTGTCGCAGGCCAAGCCCGACGGCTACACGCTGCTCTATACGATCAACGGGCCGCTGGTCACCGCGCCCACGCTGTACAAGAAAACGCTAGGCTACGACCCGCTGGCCGATCTGGCCCCGGTCACGCTGGTGGGCACCAGCCCCAACGTGCTGGTCGTGCCGGGCAGCCTGAAGGTCGATAACGTCCAGGATTTCGTCAAACTGGTCAAAGGCCGCGGCAATTCCCTGAACTACGGGTCCGTTGGCCCCGGCAGCTCGGCCCATCTGGCGATGGAAATGTTCAAGGAACGCGCGGGCGTGGACCTGGCGCACATCCCGTATTCCGGATTCCCGCAGGTCATCACGGCGATCATCGGCGGCGACGTGCAGGCCGGCTTCATGGTGCCCGCCATCGCCGTGCCCCAGGCGCGGGACGGCAAGGTCAAGCTGCTGGCGGTGACCAGCCTGCAACCCAGCGAGGCCCTGCCGGGCATCCCGACGATGGCGTCGCAAGGCTACCCCGACTTCGAAGCCATTTCGTGGAACGCGGTGCTGGTTCCCGCCGGCACGCCCACGCCGGTCATCGAACGGCTGAACAGCGAACTGGCCCGCATCATCGACAGCGAGGCCGTGCGCAAGCAACTGGCCTTGCAGTACTTCACGCCTGCGGCATCCACCCCGGAAGCCCTGACCGCCCGCATCAAGAGCGAAAAGGCGCGCTGGGACCAGGTGATCGACAAACTGAAGCTGTCGCTGGATTAAGCACGGCCGGCGCGCGCCAGCGGCTTGCCTTCGTAGGATGGGTCGTCGGATGGGCCATCGGATGGGTCGTAGGATGGGTGTAGCGCGAGAGGTCTTAAGCAAGAATATTGCTGCCCAGCGCGCGTAACCCATCATGCTGCGGTCATTTCTTGCCCGCTTCAGCCACAACGCAACCGCCGCTTGATGGGTTGCGCGCGCTCGATGCCGGTGTTCTTGCATACGGACTGGCGCGCTTCACCCATCCTACACGCCGCCTTCGAAGCCTTGCTGGCGCCAGGCTTCGAACACGGTCACCGCGACGGCATTGGACAGGTTCAGGCTGCGCTGGCCCGCGCGCATCGGCAGCCGCAGGCGCTGCTGGGGCGCGAACATCGCTTGATGCTCCGCCGACAGCCCCGCCGTTTCGCGGCCGAACACAAACACGTCACCCGGTTTGAAACCGATATCCGCCACGCTGCGCTGCGCCTGCGTGGTCAGCGCGTAGATGCTTGAGGCGTCGGCGCCGGTGTCGTCCAACGCCTCTTGCAGCGTGTCGTGCACGCGCACGGGCTGCCACTCGTGATAGTCCAGGCCGGCGCGGCGCATGCGCGCGTCGTCCAGTTCAAAACCCAAAGGGCGCACCAAATGCAGTTGGGCGCCGGTATTGGCGCACAGCCGGATGGCGTTGCCGGTATTGGGGGGAATCTCGGGGCAGACGAGGATGACGTGGAACATGGCGAATAAGGAACAAGGACGGCGTGCGGCGCCAGAGTGGCCACACAGGCGAATTGTCGCCGATTTGCCGCGGTGGCGCGCTGGCCCGGGTCTGGCCCGGACCCGGGCCCAAGCCTGGCCGCCTCAGGGCGTGCGGGCCGCGACCAGGATGGTGACGCTGGCCGCGCCCGCCGCCAACAGGGCGCTTGCGGCCGCCTGGACGGTGCTGCCCGTGGTCATGACGTCGTCCACCACCGCCACATGACGGCCGAGCACCCGGGACGAGGCCAGGAACAGATCCGTCGCGCCTTGCTGGCGGGCGCGTCGCCCCAGCGACGTCTGGCGGGGCGTTTCCCGACGCCGCCGCAGCGCCCCGCGCGCCAGGGGCAGCGCCAGCTGGGCTGCCAGGCTTCGGGCGATTTCGCCGGCCGGGTTCATGCCGCGCAGACGCAGCGAGGCGCGGCCGGCGGGCACCGGCACCAGCAGGCTGCCCACTGGCAATCCGCCGTGGCGCAGGACCTCGGCAGCCAGCAACCGGGCCAGCACCGGCGCCATGCTCAGGCGCAGCCGGGTTTTAAGCATCTGAATCAGGGCGTCAGCGGGTGGCGCGTAGTCGAATGCGGCGATGGTCCGTCCGTAGGCCCGCGATGCGCCGAGACATGCCGGGCAAGAGGACGCGGTGGCCGGCAGGCGCAGCGCGCAGCCCGGGCACCGGGGCCGCCCGCCTGGCAAAGCGGTAATGTCGGCTTCGCAGCCGCCACATAGCCGCGCGCCCGCCACCCGCGCGCCGCATAACGGGCAATCGCAGCCGATCCGGGACCCCAGCCGCCGCCCCATGCCCTGTAGGGAGAATCGGGCCCGGCCGCCCGGATGCGCAATAATGTGTGCCATCCCTTATGAAATCATGTTCCGCCCCGCGGCGAAGACGCGGGCGCGACCGAAATGTCCCTGCCAGAATCCGCACCGCTTCCTTCCCTTCCCCTCGTTAGCGCCGACGTGCCGCGGCAGTTCGCGCGCCGAGGCGACTTATCCGACGCACAATTCCTCTATGGGGAAGTGGCCCGCCGCATGCTCGGCCGTCTGCAGTACATCCGGGTGCAGCCTCAGGCGATGCTGGACGCGGGCTGTGGCGCGGGCGACAACCTGCCGGTGCTGCGCGAGCGCTATCCGGACGCGGCCTATACCGGGCTGGACAACTGCGAACCGTTGTTAGACCAGGCCCGCAAGCGCCATGCGCCCGCAGGTCTGGGCGCCTGGATCGGCAAGCTGGCCCGCCGCGGCCCGGCGGCCCCCGCTTTCGTCAATGCCGACCTGGCCGATACCGGCCTGCCGCCCGAATCGCTGGAACTGGTGTGGTCGAACCTGGCCATGCACTGGCACCGCGCTCCGCACGCGGTGCTGGCGGAATGGCGCCGCATCCTGAAAGTGGGCGGGCTGGCGATGTTCTCCTGTCTGGGCCCCGCCACCCTACGTGAGCTGCGCCAGGCGCTGGCCGACGCCGGTCTTGCAACCGCCACGCCGTCTTTCGTGGACATGCATGATTTCGGCGACCTGCTGGTGGAAAACGGCTTTGCCGATCCGGTCATGGACCAGGAACTGCTGACCCTGACCTACCGCAGCCCGGAAAAGCTGCTGCAAGACGTCCGCGCGCTGGGCGGCAACCCCGCCGAAGGCCGCCGCGGCGGCTTGGTCGGGCGCGACTGGCGCGACCGCCTGTGCGCCGCGCTGGAAGCGCAACGCCGGCCCGACGGCCTGATCGCCTTGAGTATCGAAGTGGCCTATGGCCACGCGTGGCGCGCCGCCGCGCACCGCACGGTAGCCGGAGAAACCCGGCTATCCGTCAGCGCAATCGGCGGCCGGCACCGCGGAACCCCTTGAATCGGGGGCCCGCCACGGGGCCGCTCAGTGCAAGCGTTCGGGCAGGGGCACGCTGACCCCCGGCTCAGACGCCGACAGGGGCTGCATGGGCTCCGAATTGGCGCGGATGCGCCGGCGCAGCACCGCCGTGGGTTCCGCCGGGGCAGCCCCGGCCGGCTCGCCGCGCCAGGTGTGCGTCATGGCGTCCACCACCAGCGGCAGATCGCGCAGGCGGTGGAACTGGCTACGCAGCCACCGGGCGTCGTTGCCGCTACGCATGGCTTCGTCGCGCAGGGCGGCAATCATGTCGCCCGTGCCCAGTTCTTCCGCCACCGGCATCAGCCGCTGGAACAAGGCGCGCAGATGGTCCATCAGGCGCAGGCGCTGGCCATCCGGCGTGACATAGCTGCCTTGCAGGCCGAAACGGCAGGCCTGGAAGTGATTGCTGCGGTAAGACAGCCAGGCGTTGTCATGCGGGTCGTCCTCGCGCATCAGCAAGACCGCCAAGGCCTGGGCGAAGGCCGCGATCTGGCACGCGCGCTCCACCGTCAGCGGCGTATCGCACACGCGGATCTCTACCGTGCCGAATTCCGGCTTGGGACGGATGTCCCAGTACAAGTCCTTGATGCTCTCGGCCAGACCGTAGGCGCGCAGCTGCGACAAATGCGCCTCGAACTGGTACCAGTCCTTGACGTCGGGCGGCATATGGCCGGCCAGCGGGAAGCTGTTCACCGCATTCAGGCGCGAGCACGAAAACAGGGTGTCGACGCCCTCGCAATACGGGGACGAGGCCGACAACGCGATGAAGTGCGGGACGTAGGGGGAAAGCCGGCGCAACAGTTTGATAGAGTCGTCGCCATTTTTCACGCCCAGGTGGATGTGTTGGCCGAACACCGTAAATTGACGCGCCAGGTAACCGTACATTTCGGCCAGGTACTGGAACCGCGGGGTATCCGAGATAGAACGCTCTTGCCAGCGCATGAAGGGATGGGCGCCACCGCCGGCGACCGCCACGCCGACTGCGTCGGCCGCTTCAACCAAGGCGTCGCGCATCTCGCGCATTTCGGCCAGCAGGCCCATGGGGTGCTCGTGCACCGAGGAATTCAATTCGATCATGGACCGCGTGATTTCCGGTTTAACGCGGTCGGCAATGGGATGGTTGGCCATTTGGGCCAGCAGCTCGTCAGAGGCTGCGGTCAGATCAAAACTACGGGGGTCGATCAGTTGCAGCTCGAGTTCGATGCCCAGGGTGTTGGGGGCCGACGAAATGAACGGGATCTGTTCCATCTCGGACTCCTTTGAATGTTTGATGAGGGACGCACCGTTCGACCTTGAAGCCCGGTAACTTCCCGGGGGGTGCTAGACGGCGACTTGTGAACGCATGATAGCCGCAGGTTTGTGGCAAAACGATTGAAAATCGTGACATTTGTGTGCAACATCGCGAAGCATCCAGTTTTGCCCTCTGAAGGGAAGTGAGCGAGCGCTCACAACATAGAAACGGCGCGGGTCGCGGGCCGACGGCGGCCGGAATCGCAGTCGGGAAGCGGTTTCCGAGATGGGGCGGGATAACCCTGATCAGGGTAATCCCTTATGAAATATTCGAGCCCGGCGGCCCTTATTTGCGCCAGAAAATCGGCGTGAACAGCACCAGGACGGTCAGCAGTTCCAGGCGCCCAATCAACATGGCGAAGGTACAGACCCAAATCTGGAAATCGGACAGCACCGCGAAGTTGCCCATGGGCCCTACGGGCCCAAGGCCGGGGCCGGTGTTGTTGACGCTGGCAAAAACAGCCGAGAACGCCGTGATCGGATCCAGGCCGGACAGCAGCAGCAGGCTGGTGAATACCGCAATGGAGAGCCCATAAAACAGCATGAACGCCAGCACGGACGACATTGTCCGGGTGTCTACCGCCCGGCCGTTGATCCGCACGGGGCTGACCGCATGCGGATGCAACATTGTTACCAGTTCATTGCGTGCCTGCTTGACCAGCAAGATCGCCCGGATCATCTTGATCCCGCCCCCGGTTGATCCCGCGGACGTGGCGAAACCCGAGAGCAGCAGCATCGTCAGCGGCGCAAACAAGGGCCATTGGGCGAAGTCGGTATTGGCATAGCCCGTGGTGGTCGCCATCGAAATGGTGTTGAACATGCCATAGCGCAGCGCCTCTAGCGGCGAGCCATAAACGCCCTTCACGTACAGGAAAATCGAAATAACCAGCCCTGCTCCCAGCACGATGACAAGGTAGGGAATGGCTTCCGGACACCGCCAATAGGCGCGCGCGCTGCGCTGGCGGAAGGCGTTGAAGTGGGTGGCGAAGTTGATGCCGGCGATCAGCATGAACACCATAGCCACCATTTCCACCGCGACCGAATCGAAATGGGCGAAACCGTCGTCCCAGGTAGAAAATCCGCCCAGCCCCATCGTCGTGGCCATGTGGCACCAGGCCTCGAACCACGACAGCCCCACGGCGCGATAGGCCAGGAAGCACAGGATCGAAAACACGAAGTACACCGCGTACAGCGCCTTGGCGGTACTGGCGATGCGTGGCGTCAGGCGCTCGTCTTTCATGGGGCCTGGCGTTTCGGCCCGCACCACCTGATGGCCGCCCACCCCAAGGAGGGGCAGAATCGCCACGGCCAGCACCAGGATGCCCATGCCGCCAATCCAGATCAGCGTGGCGCGCCACAGGTTGATCGACGCGGGCAACGCGTCCAGGTTGGTCAGCACCGTCGCCCCAGTGGTCGTCAGCCCGGACATGGCTTCGAAGTAGGCGCCGGTGAACGACAGCGGCAACCCGGCACCGTGGAAATACAGCAATAGCGGTATTGCGGCCAGCAGCGGCAGGCCGGCCCATACGGCCGACACCAGCACAAAGCCGTCGCGCGCGCGCAATTCGCAACGGCTGTGCCGGGTCAGGGCGGCCAACCCGCCCCCGATGCCCACCGAAATCAGGAAGCCGTTCAGGAAAGCCTCGCGCGCGGCATCGCCGCCCACATAGGCGACAAGCAGCGGGATCAGCATGGTGAGGGCGAACATCACCATGGTCAGGCCCAGGATATAAAGGGTGGCCAGAACGCGCTTCATGGGGTTATCCGGCGGCGAGCGGCTTGGGGCGAGGCATGGGGCGGGTGCGCATCAGAAGAACGACGCCGACACTTGGAACAGCTTTTCCACGCGCGGCATCTGCTTGCGCGACGGCACGAAGACGATCACGTGGTCGTCCGTTTCGATCACGGTATCGGCGTCCGGCAGGATGATTTCGTCGCCGCGCACCAGCGCGCCGATGCTGGCCCCCTTGGGCAGGCTGATCTGACCCACCGCCCGGCCCACCACCTTGGAGGTTGAGCGATCGCCGTGGGCGATGGCTTCCAGGGCCTCGGCAACGCCCTGGCGCAGCCGGTGCACGGCCGCCACGTCACCGCGGCGCACATGGCGCAGCAGCTCGCTCATCGTCGCCTGCGAAGGCGACACGGCAATATCGATGTGGCTGCCCTGCATCAGTTCGCCATACGCCTGGCGGTTGATCAGCGCGATCACTTTGCGGGCGCCCAGGCGCTTGGCCAGCAGCGACGACATGATGTTGTCTTCGTCGTCGCTGGTCAGCGCCAGCCACGTGTCCATGTCTTCGATGTTTTCGCGTTCCAGCAGGGCTTCGTCCGTGCCGCTGCCATGCAGGATCAGGACGCTATCGGGTAGCTGAGTCGCCAGGTATTCGCAGCGTTTCAGGTCGCGTTCGATGATGCGCACGCTGTACTTTTCTTCGGCCAACTGGCGCGCCAGGCGCAGGCCGATGTTGCCGCCGCCCGCGATCATCACGCGGCGCACGGCGCGTTCGGCTTCGCGCAGCTGGCGCACGGCACGGCGCGCATCGCGCGAATCCACCACCAGCACGACTTCGTCGCCCGGGGCGATGACCGTGCCGCTGCCGGCTCGTAGCGGACGACCGCCGCGCAGCACGTCGATCACGCGCGCCTTCACGTCGGGCCAAACGTCGCGCAGCTTGTCCACGGAGGAATGCGCCATCGGGCTGCCATGCCCCACCCGCACCGTCACGACGCAGACGCGGCCTTCGGCGAATTCCACGACCTGCAAGGCCTCCGGAAATTCGATCAGGCTGTGCAGATAGGTGGTGACGCTGCGTTCTGGGCTGATCAGGGCGTCGATGCAAAAGCCCTCTTCGCTCATCAGTTCCGGGTGTTCCGGGAACTCGGCCGAACGGATGCGGGCAATGCGGCGGGGGATGTTGAACAGCTGGCGGGCGATCTTGCACGCCACCATATTGGCAGTGTCGGAGGCCGCACAGGCAATGAACAAGTCGGTGTCCGCCGCGCCGGCGGCTTCCAGCACCGACACCTGCGAGCCGTCGCCATGGACGACGCGCAGGTCGAAGTGTTCTTGCAGGTATTGAAGCTGCGTGGGATCGGAGTCCACCACGGTGATGTCGTTTTCTTCGGACACCAGGTTTTCGGCCACGCTGGTGCCTACGCGACCAGCGCCCATGATCAGGATCTTCATGTGCTGCGCTTGCGCGCCGACTCGATGCCCAATTGCTTGAGCTTGCGGTAGAGGTGGGTGCGTTCCAGCCCGGTGCGTTCGGACACGCGTGTCATGCTGTGGCTTTCGCGGACCAGGTGGTATTCAAAATAGATGCGCTCGAATTCGTCGCGCGCTTCACGTAGCGGCTGGTCCAGCGAAATGCTGCCCAATTGGCCGTTGGACGTGACGGGCACTTCGTTGGCGGGCGCAGCCACCACGGCGGGGGGATCCAGCTCGTCTTCCAGCGCCACGGTGGCGTTGGCGGCGGCCGGATGCACGGCGGCTGGCGCCGGATGCGGGGCGCGCCCGCGCGCCAATCCCGCCGCGACGGTCTTCAGCAGACGTTGCAGCGTGATGGGCTTTTCCAGGAAATCCATGGCGCCGATGCGCGTGGCCTCGACCGCCGTATCGATGGTGGCGTGGCCGCTCATCATGATCACGGGCATGTCGAGCAGGCCTTGCGAGCCCCACTCTTTCAGCAAGCTCACGCCATCGGTGTCGGGCATCCAGATGTCCAGCAACACCAGATCAGGACGCATGCGAAGGCGTGCGGCGCGCGCTTGCGCCGCGTTTTCGGCCAGTTCGACCGTGTGTCCTTCGTCGTAAAGGATCTCCGACAAAAGCTCGCGTATACCGACTTCGTCGTCAACCACCAGAATTCTGGCCATAAAGCATCCACCTATTGCGTAGCCGCATTATCCTTTTCTTGCGCGGTCGCGTCCATAGTATCTGCCCCGGGAGCCAACCGGGTCAACAAGATGGAAATCCGCGCGCCTCCTTCCTTGCGGTTGGCAAGGTCGATACGTCCGCCGTGCTCTTCCACAATCTTGCGTACGATTGCCAATCCTAACCCAGTCCCGTGGGACTTGGTGGTTACGTAGGGCTCGAACGCGCGCTGCATCACCTGCGGCGGGAAGCCCGGCCCGGTGTCGGCAACGGTAAATCTAAGTGCTTGCTGATCGGCCCGGTCGGGCTGTTCGCTGCGCATGAGCTGGGTCGTCACGCTGACCCTGCCCTCGCCGCCCATTTCGGCAATCGCGTCGCGGGCGTTGGACATCAGGTTGTGGATCACCTGGCGCAGCTGCGTCGGATCGCCTTCGATCGCCGGCAGGTCCGCCCCCAGGTTCACGTCCAGATTCAGCGCCTTGCCGGTCAGGCGGGACGAACCGCCGTCCGGCTCCCAGCCATACAGCGACAGCACGTCGGCCACCAGCGCGTTGAAATCGATGCGCTGCATGACGGCCGGCGGCGTCCGGGCGTACTCGCGGAAGTCGTCCACCATCTGCTTTAGCGACGCCACCTGGCTGACGATGGTATTGGTGGACCGCGTGACGATCTGCGCTTCGGTGGGTTGCAGCTTGCCTTCCAGCTTCATGGCCAAACGCTCGGCCGACAGCTGGATGGGAGTCAGCGGGTTTTTGATCTCGTGCGCCAGCCGGCGGGCCACTTCGCCCCACGCCACGGTGCGGTTGGCCGAAATCACTTCGGTAATATCGTCGAACACCACCAGATAGCCGTTGCCGCGCCCGTCCACGCGCAGATGGGTGCCACGCGCCAGCAGGGTCAGCGGCTGGGGTGCGGTGGCCGCGGCGCCCTGGGCCGGGCTGATTTCGAATTGCTGTTGCCAGTGTTGGCGCTCCGAGCCCACGGCCGCGTGGGTGGAAAACGCCTGGCGCACGATATTGGCGAATTCCAGCATGCCATCCACGGTTTCCAACGGACGCCCGATCACCGAGCGCAGATCCGCCCCCAGGATGGTCTGGGCGCCCTGGTTGACCGTGGTCACGCGGAACGATTCGTCAAAGACCAGCACCCCGGACGACAGGTTGGACAGCACGCTTTCCAGATAGACGTTGGACCGTTCCAGCTGCTGGCGGTTGCTTTCGACCATGCGCCGGGCCTCGTCCAACTGCCGTGTCATCGCGTTGAACGACCGCGTCAACTGGCCGACTTCGTCGCGCTCGGGCGGTTCGGGCAGCGGCCGGTAGTCGCCCACGCCCACGGCCTGCGTGCCGCCCGCCAGGCTCAGCAGCGGCCGCACCAGGCGCTTGGATAGCGATAGCGCCACGGCGATGGCGCCGAACGCCGCCAGCAGCAGCGCCAGCGTCAGCGTGATGCCGTAGAGCTTGCGCAGCCCCAGGCGGGACAGCGCCAGCTCTTGATAATCGCGGAAACCCTGCTGCACCAGGTTGGCGTTGTGCGCGATCTGCTCCGGCACGGGCTGCAGCAATTGCAGCCAGCGCGGTTCGGACGCCGCCCCCAGCAGGTTGTCATAGCGGTCCGGTCCGGTCAGCGGAATCACCACGCGCAGGTGTAGCCCCCCCTCGGCGCCCGCCGTAACGGGGTCATCGGCTTCGGCCGCGGAATAGCCGCGCGCCAGCCGCAGCTGGTTCATGACGGTCGACGGCGGCATGGCGGGCAGCAACTGCCCATATTGGCTGGTGGAAAACGCCACCATGCGCCCGCTGCCGGTGAACACCATGGCCTCTTGCACGCCATTGGTTTCGCGCAGCCGGGTCAGGGCCAGCATCACGCCGCTGTCGGTGCTGCGGTTCAGTTCCATGGCCATGGAGCGCGCACGCGCATCCAGGTCGGCCAGCAACGAATCCAGCGCGGCGCGACCCAGGTTAAGCCCTGCCTCCAGCGCCGTATCCACCCGCACGTTGAACCAGGATTCGATGGAGCGAGACATGAACTGCACCGATACGGTGTAGATCAGCGCTCCGGGGACCACGCCGATCAGCGCGAACGCCAGCGAAAAGCGCGCGGTCAGGCGGGCGCCGAACTGCCGGCGCCGGATCTGGCGGGCCAGCCGTACCGTCAGCGCCACCACCCAGATGAACAGCGCCAGGGCGAAAATGCCGTTCAACACCAGCAACGTGTCGTAATAGCGCGCAAAGCGCGAGGCGTTGCCCGTGGACCATGCCAGCAAGCCCAGCAATGCCAGGCCGCTTACGGCACCCACCATCAGGGCCAGCCGGAGCAACAGCCTCATGAGGGATCTTTCTCCTTGCCGCTCAGCGTGAATGAGAAGTCCGTCCAGGGAGTCCCCTGCGCCCATGAGCTGCTGTTCAAGGCGTTCACCTGGAACGGCCGGGGCAAGAGCGAGGTGTCCAGGCGCAGCCGCAGCTGGCCGCCGTACATCACCCCTTCGTCGAAGTCGCCGGCGTCAGCCACCGACCAATTGCGAATGTGGCGGATGACGCTCATGGCGTCGTCCAGCGACGCCACGGGAAACGAAAGTTCGCCCACGCCGGCGCGCCATTGCCGGGTCAGGGCGTTATAGACGACCCGCCAGGTGCGGGAGGTGTCCACCAGCGCCTTGTCGAACCACCACCAGCGTTCCTGCGTCATGGTCAGGTCGGCCGTGAAATACAGGGGGACGCCGCGCTGGGCCGCGTCCCGCAACTGTTGATTCAGTTCGAAGTCGATGTCCGCGTCGATCTCGAGGCGGCCGTTGCGCACGACCGGCTCGACCCGCACGACCTTCGGCTCGCCACCATATGCTTCGCCGCCCGGCACCAGGGAAAGCAAGGCGGATACCAGCAACAACCCAAGAAATAAACGCGAAATAATGGACATACGACACCGAAACACCGTCATGCCCCTATTCTTGGTGATTCAGGACTGCTTGGCAAACAAGGCGTAGAAAAACCCGTCATGTTGGGCGGCCGGTGTTGCATCGACCGCAACAGGCAGCAATTGGCCCGGCGCGTCCAGCCGTTGGGCCTCCGGATGCCGTTGCAGGAACTCCAGGGCCTGGCGCGCGCCTTCGATCGGGAAGACCGAGCAGGTCACATAGAGCAGGCGGCCGCCGGGCGCAACCGTCTGCCACAGCGAATCCAGGATCTTGGCCTGCAGCGTAGCCGTGCGGCGCACATCGTTTTCGCGGCGCAGCCAGCGGATGTCGGGGTGGCGGCGCACGATGCCCGACGCCGTGCAGGGCACGTCCGCCAGCACCGCATCAAAGGGTTTGCCGTCCCACCAGGCGTCCAAATCGGACGCGTCGGCGGCTTGCAGCTGGACGCGCTTGCTTGCCAGGCCCAGGCGGTCCAGGTTCTGCTCCACGCGTTCCAGCCGTTCACCGTCGGCGTCCAGCGCCACCAGGTCGATATCGGCCAGTTCCAGCAGGTGGGCGGTCTTGCCGCCGGGCGCCGAGCAGGCGTCCAGCACGCGCATGCCGTCGGCCGGCGCGAGGAGCTCGGCCGCCAGTTGCGCCCCCGCGTCCTGCACCGACCACCAGCCTTCAGCGAAGCCGGGCAATTGGATGACGGGCTTGGGGCTGCTCATGACCAGACCCGCCTGGCCCACGGGTTCCGCCGACAGGCCGGCGTCGTGGAAGGCCGCCAGTACCTGTTCGCGACTGGCCCGGCGGCGGTTCACGCGCAGCGTCAGCGGGGCCGGCACGTTGGCCGAGGCCAGGATCTGGCGCCATTGCTCCGGATAAGCCACGCCCAGTTGCTTGACCCACCAACCGGGGTGGTTCCATTCGGCCTCGGGGCTGTCGGCCACGGCGGCTTCCAATGCCGTGCGCTCACGCAGGAAGCGGCGCAGGCAAGCGTTGAGCATGCCCTTGAAGGACGCCAGGGCACGGGTATTGGAGGCGGCCGTCACGGCCTGGTCCACCACCGTATGCGGCGCGTACACCGGCATGCCGGGCAGCGCGGCGGCGGCCTCGCCTTCTTCTTTCAGCAAGGTCAGGGACACCAGCAGCAGCGATTCGAACAGCACGCTGGGATAGCGCTGGACGAGCTCGCGGCCCACGGCGTCGGCCCAGCCCAGGTAACGCATCGCATGGAACGACACGGCCTGGGTGGCCGGGCGCAAGGCGGAATTCACGTCCGTCAACGCGTCCGTCAGGGAACGGCCGTCCAGCACGCCCTCGACCACCCCCGCGCTGGAAAGAAGAACGGAGGAAAGCGGGGGGGCAAGATGGGGGGAGTCGGAACGCGTGGACATGGTGGGAATTCAGAGGATAAGACCGATATGGTAGCCGGACCTGGACGAATGGCGGCGCGCGCGTCAAACTGGCCCTTCCCCAGGGAGCGCTTTTCTCATGACTACCGCCACGCTGCTGCTGTTCATCCTGGCCTCGGCCGTCGCCATCGTGACGCCGGGCCCGACCACCCTGCTGGCGCTCAGCAACGGCTCGCGCCACGGCGTGCGCGCGGCGGGCTGGGGGATGGCCGGCGCGGTGCTGGCGGACCTGATCCTGGTTGGCGCGGTGGCCTCCGGCCTGGGCGTGGTGCTGGCGGCATCCGAAGTCGCTTTCCAGCTTGTCAAATGGGTGGGCGCGGCGTACCTGGCCTATCTGGGCTGGAAGATGCTGCGCTCGGACGCAGCGCTGATCCTGCCGTCGGCCGGGGCCGGCGCGGACCGGCCCGTGGGCCTGGCGCTAGGGCTGCGCAGCTTCATGGTGGCGCTGACCAACCCCAAGGCGCTGCTTTTCATGTCGGCTTTCCTGCCCCAGTTCATCGACCCGCAAGCGCCGCTGGCCCCCCAGTACGCCATCGTGGCCTGCGTCCTGGCCACCATCAATATCTTGACGATGCTGGTCTATGCCACGCTGGGCGCCCAACTGGTGCGCGCCTTCCAGGGGTCGGGCCTGCGCTGGCTGAACCGCGTCTGCGGCGGCTTGATGATCGGGCTGGCGGGCACGCTGGCGCTGTACCGGTGCGGGGCTGCCTAGCCTGACGGGCGCCACACCGCCTGCGGCGATGGCTGGCAATTCGAACAGGGAACTAGACACTTTTCGAGGGCACCTAGCGACAGACAATCAAAGGTGCCCTCATGCAATCCAACAAGCCTGCCCATGCCAGTCCGCCCGGTAACAATCCGCCTCCACAGCAGCCAGAGGCCATGCCGGCGGTCACCCCCGCCTTCCAGCAAGTACGGCCACCGATCGATAAAGTGGAGATCCGCAAGATCCTGAAGGCGTGGAGGGATCAGAAATTCGCTGTTGCGCAAGCACAGCCCGCGAGGTCTTCCACGCCGACAGCGACGTTGAGTTCACTGCCTATGGAACTCTTGTATCTAATCTCCTCCATGGGCAAGTCTGCGGTTCTTTCAAATAGGCTCGGCTCGATAAGCCGGGACTTCACCTATTTGCGGGAGCACATGCGGACAGGCCCGCTGGAAATAGGCGAAAACGAACTCACGGAATTTTTTGCTGCCTTGGAAGGGCGGACCCGGAATTTTGGAAATCTTGACTCGCTTGTGCTCAGGTGCAATCAAGGCATTTCCCCGGCACAGCTTCAGAGCTTGCCGAAACCCCTGAATGAACTTTCGTTAGTAGGTCTGGATGCCGCGAGTCTGCCATCCGTGTTGGCAATAGGAGATCACATAAAACGCCTGGTGTTAGCCGACAGTGGGTTCTCCATCAATGTCGGAACGCGCGAGGCCGCGGAGCTTATCCGTATTTTCCAGATACCTTCACTTCGCGAACTGCACATTAACGAGCGGCTTGTCAATCCAGTCGTTCTGGCGCAGTGCCTGGAAACCAGTACCGTCGAACATCTTGAGTTGCGGGCATTTTCCGATATTCCCATACCCACCTTCTTGCGAAACAATATTCATATCAAGACGTTGGACTTGAGCGACTCGGTTATTCACCCCGGGCAACTTATCGATATCCAGCACATATCCCGCCTTGCCGAACTGAAATTGCAAAATTGCCGGTTGAAATCGGATCACATGATCGACCTGATCAGTGCGGGGCCCATCCAAAACCTGGAGTGGTTGGATGTACGCGGCAATCCCCGTGTGAATGCGTTTTACCTGCGGATGCCGTGTGAGGAATCTACCCGACTTTCGGCGATCGGCGATCACGCCGCCTACGTGCGCGTATTCGGAAGTAAATTGAAGTTAATGAATGATGCCCTGTCCGCCCCACCTCCTGGGCTAGGCACTGTTTACGTAGATCTTTCTGGTGGCGCCGCCGGGATGCACGACCTCAGGAAGTTTCCCGTCGTGCTTCCCGACTCCACTGCCACGCTTGTCATCCTGGGCGGTAGCGTTTCTTTTCTCCCCAGTGACTTTCTACATAATTCAGCCGTTACACATTTCGGGTTCGCGTTTGCGCGGATCGACGCCGAGGCATACGGGCCACTGTTGCGATCAAATGTCCTCGACTTGACGTTCCTGCGATGCGAGCTGCAAAACAATGATCTGCAGGCGATGGCGATAAATTCACGCACGTCGACGGTTGAGGGGCGCTTCTTGACCGTTTCCGAAAATCTGCAACTGACGAACGACGGGGTAAATATCGCCCTTCGCATCGACCCACGACTTTCTGTACGCCACGGTAATTTTTTAACGCTTCAAGAAGGAGGCCTAAGAAGATTGGCGTCTGGTGAATTGCTGCACCACGCAGAGGGAGTGAGCCACCTGAGCCTTGTATACCGCGCAGGGCCGCACATGTTTCTGGCCCGCATCCCTCAGTCGACAATCCATTTGAACATTTCCTATCAGGATAACGCTGACAATTGGGGCCGCGCCAATCGCCGGCCTGGGTTCGCGCTCGACGCCGAGGACATTGAAATGCTGACTTTCCGCCCCGACGAGGGCAGCAACCTGACCACTATATCTCTCAGCAACGTTGCACTTGACGCCGATGCATTCGCGGCGCTAGCTGACCGTACCGGCGCGGCAACGCTCATACTGAATGCCTGTCACATAGCCTATGACGAATTGCTGGAGCTGAATCCGATTACGAGAGTCCTGCCGCATTTTCTAAGGGGCGTCATTGCCGACGACGATACCGTCACAACCGACGGGTTTCTCGCGCTTTCACAGACTTTTCCAACATTATCTATACAAACGCCGACTCAAGCGAAAATGACAGGCCCTGAGGTCGTTCACTTCTTCGAAGCGTTGCAAGCAACGCCCGAAATATACGCACAGCTACAAAGACTGGCGCTTGATCTGGACCCGGACTTTGCGTTATCGGGCGCATGGTTGGCACGCCTGCCCCAGTCCATCACGGAAATAGAATTTTCCGGCGGACGCATCGTGGATCTGCAAGCAGAACATATAGTCGACATGCAATGGCGCAGTGTCGCGCTTAATGGCACAAGGATTAACGACGATCACCTTGCGCTGTTTTACGCCCTTCCCACACTGAACCTTTCAACTTGAACCGGCGCGCGACCTGCCCGGACACGTTGAACCGCCTGAGATGAGCCCACACTGCGAAGAGCACCGCTAGCGCCCGAGACCCGGGGAACGAAGGGGCACCCAGATGCCCCATTTCCCCGCTTTTTCCGCGACGCGCTAAAATTGCGCATTGGCTTCGTACCCCTGGGCGCCGTTTGTGCCCCACCAGTGCCTATCACGGCCATCTCATCAAAAGCCCTTCAAAATCAATGAACTCTAAAGACCACACCCCGCGCGTGGGGTTTGTGTCGCTCGGCTGTCCTAAAGCCCTGGTCGACTCCGAACGCATCCTGACTCAACTGCGCACCGAAGGGTACGAAGTCACGCCCGACTACAACGATGCGGACGTCGTCGTCGTCAACACCTGTGGATTCATCGACAGCGCCAAGGCGGAATCGCTGGAAGCCATCGGCGAAGCGCTGGCCGAGAACGGCAAAGTCATCGTCACCGGCTGCATGGGCGTCGAGGAGTCGGTGATCCGCAAAGTGCACCCCAGCGTGCTGTCGGTGACGGGTCCCCAGCAATATGAAGAGGTGGTGCGCGCCGTGCACGACGCCGCCCCGCCCAAGAAAGACCACAATCCCTATCTGGACCTGGTGCCCCCGCAGGGCGTCAAGCTCACGCCGCGCCACTACGCCTATCTGAAGATCTCGGAAGGCTGTAATCACCGCTGCAGCTTCTGCATCATTCCGTCGATGCGCGGCGACCTGGTCAGCCGCCCGGTGGGCGACGTGCTGAGCGAAGCCGAGCGCCTGGTCAAGGCCGGCGTGAAAGAAATGCTGGTGATCTCGCAAGACACCAGCGCCTACGGCGTGGACGTGAAGTACCGCAGCGGCTTCTGGAACGGCCGGCCGGTCAAGACCCGCATGACCGAGCTCTGTCTGGCCTTGTCCGAAATGGGCGTCTGGACGCGCTTGCACTACGTATACCCGTACCCGCACGTGGACGAAGTGATTCCGCTGATGGCGGAAGGCAAGATCCTGCCGTACCTGGATATCCCGTTCCAGCACGCCAGCCCGCGCATCCTGAAAGCCATGAAGCGCCCCGCCTTCGAAGACAAGACCCTGGCGCGCATCAAGCGCTGGCGCGAGATCTGCCCCGACCTGACCATCCGTTCGACCTTCATCGTCGGCTTCCCCGGCGAAACCGAAGAAGACTTCCAGTACCTGCTGGACTGGATGCAGGAAGCGCAGCTGGACCGCGTGGGCTGTTTCCAGTATTCGCCGGTCGAAGGCGCGCCCGCGAACCTGCTGGACAATCCCGTGCCGGACGACGTCAAGCAAGACCGCTGGGAACGCTTCATGGAATTGCAGCAAGGCATCTCGACCGCGCGCCTGGCCCGCAAGGTCGGCCGCGAGATCGACGTGCTGATCGATGAAGTGGACGAAGATGGCGCCGTGGGCCGCAGCAGCGCCGACGCGCCCGAGATCGATGGCTGCGTGTACGTCAGTTCGGACAAGCCATTGAAGGCGGGCGACATGGTGCGCGTGCGCGTCACCGATTCTGACGAATACGACCTGTGGGGCGACGCGATCTGATCGAAGCAGGGGCGGCCCGCTGGCCGCCGCCGCGACGTAACACCCGGCCTTGCGAGGCCGGTTTTTTTTGCGCTGCCCTTCTACGTCTTCGCCAGGAAGTCCGACAGGTCGTCGGCGTGTTCTTCTTCCACCGCCAGGATCTCTTCCAACAGGCGGCGCGTGGTGGAATCCTGTTCGCCAATGTATTCGATCATCTGGCGGTAGCTGTCGATGGCGATACGTTCGGCGATCAGGTTTTCCTTGATCATCTCTTCCAACGTGTTGCCTTCGACATATTCCGAATGGCTGCGCTCCAAGAGCCCCTTGGGCGACAGGTTCGGTTCGCCACCCAGCTGCACGATGCGCTCGGCCAGGCGGTCGGCGTGGTCCTGCTCTTGCGTGGCGTGTTCGGCGAATTCCGCCGCCACCGGTTCCGCGTTCAAGCCTCGGGCCATGAAGAAGTGGCGCTTATAGCGCAACACACAGACGACCTCGGTGGCCAGCGCTTCGTTCAGCAGCTTCAGCACTGTCTGCCGGTCCGCGCGGTAGGTGTCCGTCACGGCGCCGGATTGGATGTCCTGGC
This sequence comes from Achromobacter marplatensis, assembly GCF_049060505.1. Classification (GTDB taxonomy): domain Bacteria; phylum Pseudomonadota; class Gammaproteobacteria; order Burkholderiales; family Burkholderiaceae_B; genus Achromobacter; species Achromobacter marplatensis_A. The sequence continues at coordinate 537,906 of NZ_JBMGRB010000004.1, read as the reverse complement.
GCGCCTTGGCGCGGATGGCCTTCACGTCCATGTCGAAAGGACGGCTCGTGTTCTGGGGGGTTCGGGTTGCGTGTTCCATATCGTTAGCTCCTCGGGTTAGTGAAAGCACTACGACGCTGGATTTCCAGTCGTGCCGAACAACCCAGTCTACCGATCATGGCGGATCGTGCTGTGTCCAAACATTGCGCCGCATCCCGCCTGCCCGGGCGCCCGGGCAACAAAACCCCGGGTCAAACCTTGCGTAAACTATCGGCTTCCCGAAAAGCCCGTGACGCAATCTGTAACGGGACGGCCATCTCCGACCTTTTATGACTCTGAAGAACATTTGCGTGTATTGCGGCTCGAATCCGGGCTCCCGCCCGGACTACATCGAACAGGCCCGCGTGCTGGCGCGCGAACTGGTCAAGCGGGACCTGGGCCTGGTGTACGGCGGGTCGGTGGTCGGCATCATGGGCGTCATCGCCAATGAGGTACTGGCCGGCGGCGGCCGCGTGATCGGCGTGATACCCGAACTGCTGCAAAAAAAGGAACAAGCGCACCGCGGGCTTACCGAACTGCATCTGGTGCAGAATATGCACGAGCGCAAAGCCATGATGATTGAAAAGGCCGACGGGTTCATCGCGCTGCCCGGCGGCGCCGGCACGCTGGAAGAATTCTTCGAAGTCTGGACCTGGGCGCAGTTGAACATGCACCAGAAACCCTGCGGCCTGCTGAACATCGCGGGATACTACGACGCGCTGGTGCAGTTCGTGGACCATGCCGTCGATGAAGCGTTCATCCGCCCCCAGCATCGCGACATGCTGGTGGTGGAAGAAGACCCTGCCGTTTTGCTGGACCGCTATGCCATCTACGAGGCGCCCAATGTCTCGAAGTGGTTCGACCCCATCAAGGCCTGAAGCCGCCCTTTCATGACCCAACGGAAGCTTACGCAATGATGCCCGATTCGTTGTCCCCTTCCAGCACCGAGTCCGTGCTGCGCGACTATTTCCACGCCAAGGACGAGAATCGCCCGCACTACATGGCGCGGGCATTCGCTGAAGACGCCGTGCTGAAAATGGCGCTGCGCACGCAGGCCATCGCCTTCCCCCCCGAATCGCATGGCCTGGCGGCGATCGCCGACACGCTGGTGCGCAAGTTCGGCCAGACCTACGACAACGTCTACACGTTCTACCTGTCGCGGCCGGCACCGGGCGCTTGTCTGCCCGACTACCAATGCGACTGGATCGTGGCCATGACCGAGAAGGCCACCGGCAACGTGCGCGTGGGCTGCGGCCGGTACGACTGGAAATTCCAGGACGCCCCTTACCGCGCCACGGACCTCACGATCACGATCGAAACCATGGTGACGCTGCCTCCGGGCGACATGGCCGCCGTCTTCGGCTGGCTGCTGGCGCTGGATTACCCGTGGACGAACGCCGCCCGCGTCGTGGCCAGCGCGCCGCCGCTGGAAGCCCTGGCGCCGGTCGTCCACTATCTGCTTCACCCCAACGGCTTGTAGCCACGCCTGCGCCGTCTACTGGATCCCACTTGAAATACGACATCGCCGCTTTTGATTTTGACGGAACCCTGGCGGACACCATGCCTTGGTTCAATTCCATCCTGAACACCGTGGCCGATAAGTACGGCTTTCGCAAGATCGACTTGTCGGAACGCGAAAACCTGCGCCACCGCGAAGCCGCCGACATCCTGAAATACCTGGGGATACCGCTGTGGAAGCTGCCGGCGATCATGTCGCACGTGCGCACCCTGATGCAGGACATCGACCCCAGCGTGCATCTGTTCGACGGCATCCCCGAAGTGCTCGCGCGGCTGAAGGCCGGCGGGCTGCGTTTAGCCGTGATTAGCTCGAATTCCATCGAAAACGTGCAGCGCGTGCTAGGCCCGGATGCCGCCGCGCTGTTCGACGACTACGAATGCGGCACTGACCTGTTCGGCAAGGCCGCCAAGATCGACCGCCTGATGCGCCGGCACGAAATCGCCGCCGACCGTTTCCTGCTGGTGGGCGACGAAATGCGCGACATCGACGCCGCCCGCAAGGCGGGCGTGCACGTCGGTTCCGTCGCCTGGGGTTATAACCATGTGGACGCCCTGCGCGAACGCGGCCCCAACGAGATTTTTCTGAACGTCGACGACCTGCCCGCCATCCTGGCCTGAACCTGGACCCCGCCATGCACACCGATCCCGCTCATGTCATCACTGATGCCGCCGCCTTGCAGGCGCTGTATGGCTCGCCCGGCGAAGCGTCGCTGAAGAAGGAAGTGGATCACGTGCATCCGCACTATCGCGCCTTCATCGAGGCCGCGCCGTTCGCGGTGCTGGCCACGTCCGGCCCCGGCCGGCTGGACGCTTCGCCGCGCGGTGACCCTGCGGGCTTCGTCGTGGTTGAAGACGAAAAGACGCTGCTGCTGCCCGACCGCCGCGGCAACAACCGCATCGACAGCCTGTTGAACATCCTGACCGATCCCCGCGTGGCGTTGCTGTTCCTGGTGCCAGGCGTGGGCGAGACGCTGCGGGTGAATGGCACGGCGCGCATCAGCGTAGAGCCCGCGCTGCTGGCGCGTTTCGAGATCGACGGCAAGCAGCCGCGCTCCGTGCTGATCGTGGACGTGCAGACGGTGTACTTCCAGTGCTCGCGCGCCCTGTTGCGCTCACGCCTGTGGGATCCGGCGACGCAGGTGCCACGCAGCGCCCTGCCCAGCGTCGGCCGCATTCTGTCGGACCTGACCGCCGGCACTTTCGACGGCGCGACCTACGACCGCGACCTGCCCGGGCGCGTGGCCGGCACCCTGTATTGACGCTGAAAGAAGGACGCTCCGCATGGCACGCAACGTGGAAATCAAAGCGCAGGTCGACAGCCTGGCCGCCATCGAGCCCCTGGCCGCCGCGCTGTCCGGGCAGGAGCCGGTTTTCATCGCCCAGGACGACACCTTCTTCACCTGCACCCACGGACGGCTGAAGCTGCGTGCGTTCGCCGACGGCACGGGGGAATTGATCTTCTATCAGCGCGCCGACGATACGGGGCCGAAAGAGAGCTTCTATGTCATCTCGCCAACCGATTCGCCCAGCACCTTGCGCGACGCGCTTACGCGGGCCTACGGCGCGATCGGCCGCGTGAAAAAGCAGCGGACGGTGTTCATGGCCGGACGCACCCGCATTCACCTGGACAAGGTGGAAGGCCTGGGGGAATTCCTGGAATTGGAAGTGGTGCTGCGCGACGGCGAAAGCGCCGAAGCCGGCATGGAAGAAGCCCGAACCTTGATGCAGGGCCTGGGCGTGGCGCCCACGCAGCTGCTGTCGGGCGCCTACCTGGACTTGCTGGCCGACCGCCAGCCTTGAACGTTCAGGCCGGCTGCCAGCCGCGCAAGAAGACGTCTACCGCCTGACGCTTGCCGCCCGCTTTCTGCAATTCAAGCAGGCGCAGCACGCCATTGCCCGTGGCGATATCGATTCCCGCGGCATCGGCGCGCAACACGCTGCCGGGCTCCCCCGCCGTTGACGACGCCAGCGCCTGCGCGCGCCAGACCTTCACCGGGTCGGCCAAGCCGGGCAGGCGGATACTGGCGCCGGGCACCGGATTGAAGGCACGCACACGGCGTTCCAGCAATTCAGCCGATTGGGTGCAATCCAATGCTGCTTCCGCCTTGTCCAGCTTGGCGGCGTAGGTCACGCCGGCTTCGGGCTGCTTGGTCGGGGTCAGGCCGCCTTGGGCCAATGCGGCCAGCGCCTCAACGATGGCCTCGCCGCCGGCCTGGGCCAATGCGTCGTGCAATTGCGCCGCATTGGTATCGGCCGAAATGGGCACCACGCGCTCCAGCAGCATGTCGCCGGTATCCAGGCCTTGGTCCATCTGCATGATGGTCACGCCTGTCTGCGAATCGCCAGCTTCGATGGCGCGCTGGATGGGCGCCGCGCCGCGCCAGCGCGGCAGCAGGCTGGCGTGGATATTCAGGCAACCCAGGCGCGGCAGGTCCAGTACCCACTGCGGCAGGATCAGGCCGTAGGCCGCCACCACCATGACATCCGGCGCCACCTGTTCCAGCAGCGCACGGGCCTCGGCGGCTTCGTCGGGATAGCGGCCGTCCAGCCGCAGGCTGCGCGGCTGGGCGACGGGGATGCCCGCGTCCAGCGCGGCCTGCTTGACCGGGCTGGGCGAGAGCTTCAGCCCTCGTCCGGCCGGGCGGTCGGGCTGCGTCATGACAAGAGCAATGTCGTGACCTGCGGCCCGCAAGGCATCAAAGGCGATACGGGCGAACTCCGGCGTGCCGGCAAAGACTAGGCGCATGGGATGAAGAACAAAGCAAGCGGGTTGGGGAAGGGACTTTAGGTCAGTCGCGCAGCGCTTCGCGCTCGGCTTTCTTCAGCTTGGTCTTGATGCGGTTCTGCTTCAAGTTGGACAGGTATTCGACGAAGACCTTGCCTTCCAGGTGGTCGAGTTCGTGCTGCACGCACACGGCCAGCAGGCCGTCGGCTTCGAACTCGAACGGCTTGCCGTCGATGTCCAGCGCCTTGCAGCGGATACGCGACGCGCGTTCGACTTCGTCGTAGACGCCGGGCACGGACAGACAGCCCTCTTCGTAGATCTTGTAGTCGTCGCTGCGCCAGGTGATCTCGGGGTTGATCAGGGTCAGCAAATCGTTGCTGTCCTCGGACACGTCGATCACGACGACGCGTTCGTGCACGTCGACCTGGGTCGCGGCCAGGCCGACGCCCGGCGCGTCATACATGGTTTCGGCCATGTCGCGCACCAGTTGACGGATGCGGTCGTCGACTTCGGCTACCGGCTTGGCCTTTTTGTGCAAGCGCGGGTCCGGATAGCGAAGGATAGGAAGTAAAGCCATTGAAGGGGTATCGCCAGTAATTGATGCTTAGCTAAGAGTTTAATTCATTAGAGTCTTGATTTCTAATAGTTTTCGGCTAAGTCGAGCATTACGGACATTGCTGCGTCCCCGGTTTAATAAGCCCCCGCGCGGCGCGGCCAGCGCGACAGTTCGGTCCCGCTCCCGCAGGGCTCGCCCGCCTTGCATGCGACACTCATGCACCCTTCGACGCCTTACGCGCTTGCCTCATGCCGCTTACGCATTCTTCCGCCGAACTAGCCGCCTGGCTGCGGCTGTCCCTGGAACCCAATATCGGGTCCGCCACCGCCTGCATGCTGCTGGGCGCGCTGGGCCTGCCCGAACAAATTTACGCGCAACGGGCCACGGCGCTGGTGCGCCATGTTCCCGAGGCGCTGGCGCGGCAATTGGCCGCGCCCATGCCCGAAGACATGGCGGCGCAGGTGGACAACGCGCTGGAATGGGTCAGCGCCCCCGGCCGGCATATCCTGACGCTGGCCGACCCCACTTATCCGCAGAGCCTGCTGACCATCGCGGATCCGCCCATCCTGCTTTATGTCGCTGGCGACCCGGCCTATCTGCAAGGCCCATCGCTGGCCGTCGTCGGCGCGCGCAACGCCACGCCCGGCGGCCAGGAAAACGCCCGCGCCTTCGCCCGCCACCTGGCCGCGCACGGCTGGCGCGTCGTCAGCGGACTGGCACTGGGCATCGATGCGGCGGCACATGAAGGCGCGCTGGACGCCGGTCCGGAAGGCGCGGGCACGGTGGCCGTCATGGGTACCGGCATCGATCGCATCTACCCCGCCCGCCACCGCGACCTGGCGCACCGCATCGCGGCGCATGGCGCACTGGTTTCCGAGTTTCCGCTGGGCACAGGGGCCTTGCCGCCGCACTTTCCCAAACGCAACCGCATTGTGGCCGGCCTGGCGCGCGGCGTGCTGGTGGTGGAAGCGGCCAAGCAAAGCGGCTCGCTCATCACGGCGCGGCTGGCCGGCGAAAGCGGGCGCGAGGTCTTCGCCATTCCTGGCTCTATCCATTCCCCCTTGTCGCGCGGCTGCCATGCGCTGATCCGCCAAGGCGCCAAGCTGGTGGAAACCGCAGCCGACATCACCGATGAACTGGGCGCCGGCCCCACCCCCGCCGTGCGCGTCGCGCCCAGGCCCGAGGCCCCACTGCCCGACCATCCCGTACTGGAAGCGCTTGGCTTCGACCCGCTGCACCTGGACACCTTGCAAACGCGTCTGACACTGAACACGGGCGACCTCCAAGCACAACTGGTCGAACTGGAATTGCAAGGCCGTGTCGCCCGCCTGGATGACGGCCGCTACCAACGGCTGAAGTAGGGCCGCATTGCCCGCTCGGCGTAAGCGAACTGCAGTGCGATGGCGCTAATATTGACGCAAGCGCCGCAGCCTTGCGCGCCGCGTCACCCAATACCGAACCAGGAAGAGACATGGCTTTGCCCTCCCGCGTGAAGATCGTCGAGGTGTCGCCTCGCGACGGTCTGCAGAATGAAAAGGAATTCGTGCCCACCGACGTCAAGGTGGAACTGGTCAACCGCCTGGCCGCCGCAGGCTTCCCCAATGTGGAAGCCGCGTCGTTCGTGTCGCCCAAGTGGGTGCCGCAGATGGCCGACGGCGCCGACGTGATGGCGCGCATCGAACGCCGGCCCGGCACGATCTATTCGGTGCTGACCCCGAACATGAAGGGCTTTGAAGGCGCGCTGGCCGCTGGCGCGGACGAGATCGTCATCTTCGGCGCCGCCAGCGAAGCGTTCTCGCAAAAGAACATCAACTGCTCCATCGCCGAGTCCATCGCCCGCTTCGAGCCCGTGGTGCAAGCCGCGCGCGAGGCCGGCATCCGTGTGCGCGGCAGCATCAGTTGCGCGCTGGGGTGCCCCTACCAGGGCGACGTCCCGGTGGAGTCCGTGGTTGACGTGGCACAGCGCTACCTGGCGATGCACGTCGACGAGATCGACGTGGCCGACACGATCGGCGTGGGCACGCCGCAGCGCGTGCGCGACGTGATGGCGGCGGTCACCCGCGTGGTGGACCCGGCCCGCGTGTCCGGCCACTTCCATGACACCTACGGCCAGGCGCTGGCCAACATTCTGGCCGCGCTGGAAACCGGCATTTCCATCTTCCACACGTCCGTCGCCGGCCTGGGCGGCTGCCCCTACGCCAAGGGCGCCACCGGCAACGTCGCCACCGAAGACGTGCTCTACATGCTGCGCGGCCTGGACATCGACACCGGCGTGGACTTTGACGCCGTGGTCGACATCGGCCAATGGATGTCGGCCCACCTGAACCGCAAGGGCTCCAGCCGGGCCGGCAACGCGATCGCCGCCAAACGGGCCGCATGAGCACGCCTGACACCGCCCCCGCCATGGAAGACCGCGCGGCGTTGCTGCGCGAGATCGGCCCGCTGCCGCTGTCGGGCCAGGCATGGCCCGACTGGGTGCGCATCCTGGCATGGGTGATCCTGGCGGTGCTGGGCGTGCAGGTGGTGACGACCGCCATCCGCGCGCCCGCGCAGCCCTTCGATACCGTGCTGGCGGTGGTGGTGGTGCTGTGCTTCGTGGGCCTGCTGTTCGTGTCCTGGCACATGCAGACGTCGATCACCACCATCGATGAACGCGGCCTGCGCCAGACCTGGTTCACCCGCCGCGAAGTTGCCTGGGAAGACGTGCGTTACGCACGCTTCGTGCCCATGCTGTTCTCAAAACGGCTGGTAGTGTTTACGCACCGGGGGCGGCCGGTGATCCTGCAGGGAGGCACGCGCGAATTGCGCAGCGCCTTCGTGAAGATCGCGCAGTTGTATCGCCGGGGATGATGGGTTGCGCGCGCTGCGCGTCAGCCCGATAGCGGCAAGCCATGCCGCGCTCCACCCATCCTACAGAGTCAGGTCATGCCCGTAAGAGGGGGGGTGTGCCGCATGCCCGTAGGATGGGCGGTGTGCCGCAGGACCGTAGGATGGGTGGAGCGCGAGAATCCCTAGGCAAGGATATCGTTGCGCAGCGCGCGCAACCCATCAGCAATCAGCGAATCGGCAATGCGTACATCAAACCGCCCTGCGTCCACTGCGCGTTCAGGCCGCGCTTGATCTTCAGCGGGCTACCCTGGCCGACGTTGCGCTCGAAGCTTTCGCCGTAATTGCCCACCTGCTTGACGATGTTGTAGGCCCATTTTTCATTCAGCCCCAGGTTGGCGCCGCCGCCGGGCGTGACGCCCAGGATGCGCTTGATGTTGGGGTTGGCGCTCTTGGCCTGTTCATCCACATTCTTGGACGTGACGCCGTATTCCTCGGCTTCGATCATTGCCGACAGCGACCAGCGCACGATGTTCAACCAAGCATCGTCGCCCTGGCGCACGAAGGGCCCCAGCGGCTCTTTCGAGATGATCTCGGGCAGCACGATGTAATCGTCGGGATTCTGCAGCTTCGAGATCCGGATGGAAGCCAGGCCCGAGGCATCCGTGGAAAAGACGTCGCAGCGCCCTGCGGCGAACGCGTTCACCACTTCGTTGAAGGTCTCGATCACCACCGGCTTGTAGGTCACGTTGTTGGCGCGCGCCCAGTCGGCCAGCGTGTTCTCGTTTGACGTGCCGGTCTGCAGGCAGATCGTGGCGCCGTTGATGTCTTTGGCGCTCTTCACGCCCAACGACTTGGGCACCAGAAAGCCCTGGCCGTCGTAGAAGTTGATGCCGGCGTGGATGATGCCCAGCGCCGTATCGCGCTGCTGCGTCACAGTGGTGTTGCGCGTCAGCACGTCGACTTCGCCGGATTGCAGCGCAGTAAAGCGCTGCTGCGAATTCAACGGCACCACCTTGATCTTGTCGGCGTCGCCGAAGACCGCTGCGGCGATCGCGCGGCACAGGTCCACGTCCAGCCCCTGCCATTTACCTTGCGCGTCGGGCGCCGAAAAGCCCGCGAAGCCCGTGGTCGTGCCGCAAGCCACTGCGCCGCGCTGACGCACGACGTCCAGTGTTGCCGCCTGCGCGCCTTGCGCCGCCGCCATCAAGAGCGCCGCGCCCGCCAACCCTTTTGCAATGTTCATGACCTGGATTCCTGTTATGCCGGGCGCGGGAACGCGCCAAGGCGAGAAGCTTATAGATATGAAGCGCCCACGCCAAATAACAAGCGCTTATTTAGGTATGCCCATCGGCCGCCCGATGCGGGCACGGCCAGACTGGGCTCCAGCATACCCACGGCTTGCGCGGGCAGGCTTGGCCCGGATCAAGCCGCGATCACGCCGCCATCGCTTACAGCCCAAGCCGCAAGAAAGCGTTGCCTAAGCCGCCAGCGAAATCGACACGGGTTCGTTGGCTTCGCAGGCCTCCAGCGCGCGGCCCAGCCGGACCATGCCTTGGGCAATCTGGGTTTCGTTCATGGTGGCGAACGACATGCGCATGGCGAACAGGTCGGCCTGGTCCGCATTGGCGTAGAAGGCCTTGCCGGGCACATAAACCACTTCGTGCTCGATTGCGTAAGGCAACAGGCGCGTGGCATCCACGTCGCCCGTCAGGCGCGCCCAGAAGAACATGCCGCCTTCGGGCTTGCTGAACCGGACGCGGCCGTTGAGTTCGCGGGCCAGCGAATCGGCCATCGCGTCGCAGCGCAGGCCGTAGGCGGCGCGGATGCGCGGCACATGCTCTTCGTAGCGGCCGTTGGCCAGGTACTGCGCCACCACTTCCTGAATCCAGGCGGACGAGGCCATGTCGTCGGCGGCCTTGGCGCCGACGCAGCGACGGCGGATCTCGGGCGGGGCGACCAGCCAGCCGATGCGCAGCGCGGGGGCCATCGTTTTGGACATGCTGGCCAGATACACCGCCCAATGGCGGGCTTCGCCTTCAGCCAGAGCCGCGATGGGCGGCACGGCCTCGCCGGCAAAGCGCAATTCACTGTAAGGATCGTCTTCGACGATCAGGAAGCGGTGCTTCACCGCCAGTTCCAGCAGCCGCAGGCGGCGCTGGCGCGTCAGCGTCGCGCCGCAGGGGTTCGAGAACGACGCCACCACGCAGACCATCTTGGGTTTGATCCGGCCGGCCAGTTCGTCCAGCGCGTCGACGTCGATGCCGTCCGGGCCGGAGGGCACGGTGTGCACCGTGGCGCCCGTGTAGCGCAAGGCCTGGACGGAATTCGGGAAGGCGGGCGATTCGATGATGGCGTGATCGCCGGGTTGCAGCATCACGCGCGTCAGCAGCGCCAGCGCCTGCTGCGACCCGCCCGTCACCATCAGTTCCGTGTCGGCGTTGCACTGCAAGCCACGCGCCGCGGACAGACGCGCCAATTCATGGCGCAGGGTGGCTTGGCCATCGATATTGGAATATTGCAGGCAGGCGCCCAGGCGAGCCATTACCTGTGTCGACGCGATGGACAGGCCTTCCACATCGAACAGTTCTTGCGCGGGATAGCCGCCCGCCAGCGAAATCGTGCCCGGCCGCATGGCGTAGGGCATGAGCGATCGGATGGGAGATGCGGGGGGATTCAGGAAAGGCGTGGCAAAGGCGTATTCTGGCGCAGCGCTGGACATGGCGGGGGACTGGAAAGGTGGGAAACCGTGTCGTCCGGCGGGCGGCACAGGTGGCATAGAACATTGAAATATAAACAAATCTCTATAAATTCTAAGCCTGCCGATTACGCAGGGTCAACGGCGAAAGCGGCCAGTGTGGCGAAACGATCGTGCGCAGTCCTACACTATGGGACATCCTGTTCCTGCAAGAGAGCTGCATGACCGTCGTAGACACCATGGCCGGGCGCCTTGCCCAGATCCAGCAACGCATCGCCCGCGCGTGCGCGCGCGCCGGACGCGCGCCCGACAGCGTCGTGTTGTTACCCGTCAGCAAGACTTTCGACGTGGACGCGATCCGCGAAGCCATGGCGCTGGGTCTGACCCGATTTGGCGAAAACAAGACGCAGGAGATTCGCCAGAAAGCCGCCGCGCTGAGCGGACAGGGCCTGGAATGGGTGCTGATCGGGCACCTGCAGACCAACAAGTCGAAAGACGCCGCCCGCGACGCGACCGAGGTCCAGTCCCTGGACCGGCCCGACTTGGCCGAAGCGCTGCACCGCCGGCTGCTGAACGAAGGCCGCACGCTGGACGTCCTGGTGCAGGTGAAGACCTCGGCGGAACCCAGCAAATTCGGCATGGCCCCGGGCGACGTGGGCGCGTTCCTGCGCCGCATCGCCGCCGAATTCCCCACCTTGCGGGTCAAGGGCTTGATGACGCTAGCCGTGAATTCGCCCGACCCCGAGGAAGTCCGCGCCTGCTTTCGCGCGCTACGCGAGCTGCGCGACCAGTTGCGGGCCGAAGGCATCGCCGGGATCTCGCTGGACCGGTTGTCGATGGGCATGAGCGGCGACTTCGAACTGGCGATCGAAGAAGGGTCGACGGAAGTGCGTATCGGCACGGCGATCTTCGGGGCGCGCACCTACCCCGATCCGCAGTAGCCGGCCACGTGGTGCAGTGCGGGAAAACCGGGAGGCATGACGCCGCCTTTCCGGTCGCAACGCGAGGCATAATAGCGTCGCAAAAAAAGCGACGCATACTGACGGCGCAAGACTCGATTGCCGCCGGCGTCGCGCTCAATACAGACCCCGCACGAGGAGACACCCCATGCAAAACCCCGCACGGCGCCTATTGGCGCTGGCCGCCCTGTCGCTGGCCGCCGCCACGGCTTCCGCCCAATCCTGGCCCACGCAGCCGATCCGCTGGATCGTGCCCTACCCCGCCGGCGGCGGCACCGACGTGGTGGCCCGCACGGTCGCCAGTGGGCTGGAAAAGCCCTTGGGCCAGACCATCGTCGTTGAAAACCGTCCCGGCGCCGCCACCATCATCGGCGCCACGGCCATCGCGCAAGCCGAGCCCACCGGCTACCTGATCGGCACGGCCGACTCCGGCACGCTGGCGTTCAACTCGTCGCTGTACGCCAAGCTGTCCTACGACCCGGCCAAGTTCACCTACATCGGCGGCATCGCCAAGTTCCCGCTGCTGCTGGCCGTGAACGTCAATTCGCCGTACAAGACGGTCGACGACGTGCTGGCCGCCGCAAAGAAAGAACCAGGCAAGCTGACGGCGGCCTCGGCCGGCGCGGGCTCGCCCCACCACCTGGCGCTGGAGCTCTTCAAGCAGCGCACGGGCGCCAACCTGCTGCACGTGCCTTACAAAGGCGCCGCTCCCGCCATCCAGGACCTGCTGGGCGGACAGGTCGACGTGATGTTCATTGACCTGGCCTCGGGCCTGCCCAACGTGAAGGCCGGCAAGCTGCGCGTCCTGGCCGCCGCCACGCCGGAACGCGTGTCCGTGCTGCCCGACGCGCCGACGATGGCCGAACAAGGGGTGGCCAACTTCACGGCCTATGCGTGGCAAGGCCTGGTCGGCCCCGCCGGCTTGCCGGAAGCCGTGGTCAAGAAGCTGTCGGCCGACCTGGACGCCACGCTCAAAACCCCGGCCGTGTCGCAAAAGATGCTGGACATGGGCGTGATCCCGATGCCGATGTCCGCCCAGGATTTCAAGGCGTATGCCGAGCAAGAGCGTAGCGCCTGGGCCGACGTCATCAAGAAGGCGAACATCAAGCTGGAATGATCCGGCAAGACGTAAAAAAAACGCGGCCATTGCGGGCCGCGTTTTTTTTGCCGGATGATGGGTTGCGCGCGATCGGCGCGTGGGTTCTTCTGCACCCGCTTTCGCGCTCCACCCATCCTACGGGCGACTTGCGCGGTTTATTTATCCTACGGCGGCTTGCGCTTTACACCGGCTTTTGCGCTTTACCGCTCCTGCGGATGATGGCCTTGCCTTGTAGGATGGGTGGAGCGCGCGGGGCGGCGGGCGGGATCACGGACGCCGCAACGCGCGCAACCCATCACCGCCCCCTCACCGCCCCAGCACCCCACCCAGACCGACACCGGGGACCGGGACGATACCTACACCAGCACCCGCTCGATGCCGCCGGCGTTCGCGCGCTTCACGTAGTCTTCCATCCAGCCCTCACCCAGGATGTGGCGGGCCATTTCGACAACGATGTAGTCGGCTTCCATCTTGACGTCGCCTTCATAGCGCGACAGGCCCTGCAAGCAGGACGGGCACGAGGTCAGCACTTTCACGTCGCCCGTGAAGCCGTCGCTGCGCAGCGCGGCGTCGCCCTTCAGCAGCTCTTCCTGCTTGCGGAAGCGCACTTGCGTGGAGATGTCCGGCCGGCTCACCGCCAGGGTGCCTGACTCGCCGCAGCAGCGGTCGCTCTTGACGGCGTCGTCACCCACCAGGGCGCGCACCGTCTTCATCGGCTCCTGCAGCTTCATCGGTGTGTGGCAGGGGTCGTGGTACATGTACCGCACACCCTTGGCGCCTTCCAGCTTGATGCCCTTTTCAAGCAGGTACTCGTGAATGTCGATCAGACGGCAGCCCGGGAATATCTTGTCGAATTCATAGCCCGACAACTGGTCGTAGCAGGTGCCGCAGCTGACCACCACCGTCTTGATATCCAGGTAGTTCAGCGTATTGGCGACCCGGTGGAACAGCACGCGGTTGTCGGTGATGATTTGCTCGGCCTTGTCCGTCATGCCGTTGCCGCGTTGGGGATAGCCGCAGCACAGGTAGCCCGGCGGCAGCACGGTCTGCACCCCTGCATGCCACAGCATGGCCTGCGTGGCCAGGCCGACTTGCGAGAACAGGCGTTCGGAACCGCAACCGGGGAAATAGAACACCGCCTCCGTATCCGCCGTCGTGCCCTTGGGATCGCGGATGATCGGGACGTAGTTAGCGTCTTCGATGTCCAGCAGCTTGCGCGCGGCCTGCTTGGGCAGCCCGCCCGGCATCTTCTTGTTCACGAAGTGCACGATCTGCTCGCGCAGCGGCGGCTTGCCGACGGTGGCGGGAGGTTTGGCCGTCTGCTTCTTCACCAGGCCGGAAAACAAGTCATGCGCCGCGCGCTGAACCTTGTAGCCCACGCCCACCATTGCCTTGCGGGTGGCATTGATCGTGGCCGGATCCTTGGCGTTCAGGAAGAACATGGCGCTGGCCGTGCCCGGATTGAACGACTTGCGGCCCATGCGGCGCAGCACGGCGCGCATGTTCATCGACACGTCGCCGAAATCGATATCCACGGGACAGGGGTTGTAGCACTTGTGGCAGACGGTGCAGTGATCGGCCACGTCTTCGAACTCTTCCCAGTGCTTCAGGCTGACGCCGCGCCGGGTCTGCTCTTCGTACAGGAAGGCTTCAACCAGCAGCGACGTCGCCAGGATCTTGTTGCGGGGCGAATACAGCAAGTTCGCGCGCGGCACGTGGGTGGCGCACACCGGCTTGCACTTGCCGCAACGCAGACAGTCCTTGATGGAGTCCGAGATGGCGCCAATGTCGCTTTGCTGCATGATCAGCGACTCGTGGCCCATCAGGTTGAAGCTGGGCGTCCAGGCGTGGCGCAGGTCGGCGCCCGGCATCAGCTTGCCGGCGTTGAAGTGGCCGTTGGGGTCCACGCGGCGCTTGTAGTCCTGGAACGGCGCCAGTTCGGCTTCGGTCAGGAATTCATACTTGGTCAGGCCGATGCCGTGCTCGCCGGAGATCACGCCGTCCAGGTCGCGGGCGATCTGCATGATGCGGTCGACGGCCTGATGGGCCTCGCGCAGCATTTCGTAGTCGTCCGAGTTGACCGGGATGTTGGTGTGCACGTTGCCGTCGCCGGCGTGCATGTGTAGCGCCACGAATACGCGGCTCTTCAGCACGCGGCCGTGGATGGCGATCAGTTCATCCACGATCTTCTTGTAAGCGGCGCCCGAAAACGCGCGCTGCAGGCCCGGCAGCACTTCGACCTTCCAGGACACGCGGATCGTGCGGTCCTGCACGATGTCGAACACGCGGGCGGTGGGCTGCGCGGCCAAGCGGTCCGTCAGCGTGGCATGGACGTCACCCAGGCCCAGTTCCTGCAGGTCCGGCAACGCCTGCGCCAGCGGCAGGTCCAGGTTGTCCAGCAGCCATTGCCAGCGCTGGCGCACGCTGCCCAGCAGCTCAAGCGCCTGGCGCGTGCGATCGGCCAGCACTTCGGCGCGGGTGCTTTCGATATCGGCGTCGTCGGCCTTGCCCACCGGCAGCGGGGTGCACAGGTAGGCGTCCAGCGCGCCCAGCAGCTTCAACTTGTTGCGGGTCGACAGCTCGATGTTGATACGTTCGATGTGATCCGTGTATTCGCCCATGCGGGGCAACGGAATCACCACGTCTTCGTTGATCTTGAAGGCGTTGGTGTGGCGCGCGATCGCGGCAGTGCGCGAGCGGTCCAGCCAGAACTTCTTGCGCGCCTCGGGGCTGACGGCCACGAAGCCTTCGCCATGGCGCGTATTGGCCAGGCGCACGACTTCGCTGGCGGCAGCGGCCACGGCATCATCGTCGTCGCCGACGATGTCGCCAATCAGGACCATCTTGGGCAGCACGCCACGCTTGCTCTTGGTGGCGTAGCCGACCGCGCGCAGATAGCGTTCGTCCAGGTGTTCCAGCCCGGCCAGGATGGCGCCGCGCGCGCGCCCTTCGCCGTCCAGGTAGCCCTTGACCTCGACAATCGACGGGATGGCGTCGCGCGCCTGCCCGAAGAATTCCATGCAGACCGTACGCGTGTGGCGCGGCATGCGGTGCAACACCCAGCGCGCGGACGTGATCAGGCCGTCGCAGCCTTCCTTCTGGATGCCCGGCAGGCCCGCCAGGAACTTGTCCGTGACGTCCTTGCCCAGCCCTTCCTTGCGGAACACGCGGCCTTTGATTTCCAGCGTTTCGGTCTTGAGCAGGCGTTCGCCGGGCTTGCCTTTGCCGTCAAACCACTTAAGTTCGAAACGGGCCAGCTCCACATCGTGGATCTTGCCCATGTTGTGCTCCAGGCGGGTGACTTCCAGCCAGTTGCCGTCCGGATCGACCATGCGCCACCAGGCCAGATTGTCCAGCGCGGTGCCCCACAGCACGGCCTTTTTGCCGCCCGCGTTCATGGCGATGTTGCCGCCCACGCAGGACGCTTCGGCCGACGTCGGGTCCACGGCGAACACGAAGCCGGCGGCCTCGGCCGCTTCCGACACCCGTTTGGTCACCACGCCGGCGCCGGCATGGATGACGGCCACGGGCTCGGTCAGCCCGGGCAAGATACAGGACTCGACCTTGCCCAGCTTGTCGAACTTCTCGGTGTTGATGACGGCCGACTTCCACGTCAGCGGGATGGCCCCGCCCGTATAGCCGGTGCCGCCCCCGCGCGGGACGATGGTCAGCCCCAGCTCGATACAGGCCGTGACCAGCGCGGCGATCTCGTCTTCGGAATCCGGCGTCAACACCACGAAGGGGTATTCCACGCGCCAGTCGGTCGCGTCCGTCACGTGCGATACGCGCGACAAGCCGTCGAACTTGATGTTGTCGCGCGCCGTGATGCGGCCCAGCACCTTCTGCGCCTGCTTGCGCATCATGGTGGTCTGGTCGAACTCGCCCTCGAAAGCGGCGATGGCGGAACGGGCGCGGGCCAGCAGGCCGACGACCTTTTCGTCACGGCGCGGATCGTGGCCTTCCTCGGTGGGCGTGCCCGGTTCGCGGCGGCGGTCGATCTCACCCAAGCGGTGGTGCAAAGCGTCGATGAGCTGCTTGCGGCGCTTGGGATTGTCCAGCAGGTCGTCCTGCAGATACGGATTGCGGCGCACGACCCAGATGTCGCCCAGCACTTCGTACAGCATCCGCGCGGAGCGGCCGGTACGGCGTTCGCCGCGCAGGTCGGACAGCAGGCTCCAGGCGTCTTCGCCCAATAGCCGGCCGACAATCTCGCGGTCGGAAAACGACGTGTAGTTGTAGGGAATTTCGCGCAATCGCGCGGGTGCTGCGGGCGGCATCGCCCCGTTCAAGATGTGGCTAGCGAGTGGGGCGTTCATGGCGGCAAGAGGGGCCCATAAAAAATTATTTTATGCCATCGGGCGGACTTGACCCCAAATACCCCTAGGAAGCCGGCCAAAAGCGTGGGGAAACGACACCAATGCGTCCCCAATTAAGCTTTCAGTCAGCCTCAAACCTGCCCGGGAAAGAACCACAGCAAGCTGGCGGTCATCACCAGATAACGCAGGAATTTGCCGATGGCCATATACAGCACGCACGGCCAGAACGACAGCCGCAACCATCCCGCCACCGCGCACAGCGGGTCGCCCACCGCGGGTAGCCAAGATAGCAGCAAGGCCGGCGGCCCCATGCGATGGATCCAGTCATGCGCCCGCTCGTTCCAGCGCCCGCGCATGCGGCCGCTTTCGGTCGTGTCGGGGTGCGGATGGGGGTGCTTTTCCTTCCAGCGCTCCACGGCCTTTTCGGCGCCCACGCCCATCCAGTAGCTGATCGCCCCGCCCACGGTATTGCCGGCAGTGGCCACCAGGATGGCTGGCCAGAACATGTCGGGCGACAACTTGATATAGCCGAACACCGCCGGCTCGGAGCCCAGGGGCAGCAAGGTGGCGGATACGAGCGACACCGTAAAAATGGCCGACAAGCCCACCGAGGGCAGCGCCAGCATTCCCAGGAGCCAGTGAACAGCGGATAGGAGGCTTTCTTCCATGATGAGCGAGTGTAGCCGCGCGCAAGTGAATGACGATCGGGAATCGGTCGGGCCATTCCCGTCCACGCAGCGTCATCAGGGGCGTAAACCTTTCGGGCAACACGGTTTTCCCTGCAATAATCGTGCCCACGTCCTCACTCTTGCCCCTACGCGCGGTCCATGTCCACTGATTATCTGAAACGCATCCTGACTTCCAAGGTTTATGACGTCGCGGTCGAGTCGCCGCTGGAAATAGCGCCGCAGCTATCCGCGCGGATCGCGAACACGGTCCTGCTCAAACGCGAGGACACCCAGGCCGTTTTCAGCTTCAAGCTGCGCGGGGCCTACAACAAGATGGCCAATCTTGCGCCCGCCGTGCGCAACCGCGGCGTCATCGCGGCATCCGCCGGCAACCACGCCCAAGGCGTGGCGCTGGCCGCCAGCCGGCTGGGCTGCCGCGCCGTCATCGTGATGCCCACGACCAGTCCCCAGGTGAAGATCGACGCAGTGCGCCGGCTGGGCGGCGAGGTCGTGCTGGCGGGCGAGAGCTTCACCGATGCCTTCGCGCACGCGCAGATCCTGGAAAAGAAAGGGAAGCTGACCTTCGTCCACCCCTTTGACGATCCTGACGTGATCGCCGGCCAGGGCACGGTGGGCATGGAGATCCTGCGCCAGCACCCGGGCCCCATCGACGCCATCTTCGTCGCCATCGGCGGCGGCGGCCTGATTTCCGGCGTGGCCGCCTATATCAAGCAGTTGCGGCCCGAGATCAAGATCATCGGCGTGCAAACCGAGGACTCCGACGCCATGTTGCGCAGCGTGCGCGCCGGCCGCCGCGTGCAACTCAGCGATGTGGGCCTGTTTTCCGATGGCACGGCCGTCAAGATGGTGGGCGCCGAAACCTTCAAGCTGACCCGCAAATACGTCGACGACTTCGTTGTGGTCGACACCGATTCAATCTGCGCCGCCATCAAGGACGTCTTCCAGGACACGCGTAGCGTGCTGGAACCGGCAGGCGCCATGGCGGTGGCGGGCGCCAAGCAGTACGCGGCCGAACACCATCTGAAGGGCAAGACGCTGGTGGCCATTGCCTGCGGCGCGAACATGAACTTCGACCGCCTGCGCTTCGTGGCCGAACGCGCCGAAGTGGGCGAAATGCGCGAAGCCGTCTTCGCCGTGACGATGCCCGAGCAACGCGGCAGTTTCCGTCGCTTCTGTGAACTGGTTGGCGAACGCAGCGTCACGGAATTCAACTACCGCATTTCGGATGCCGACCGCGCCCACGTCTTTGTCGGCATCCAGGTGTCGTCCGCCGCCGAGCCGGACAAGATCGCCGCCAATTTCCGCCGCCACGGGTTCGACACGCTGGACCTGACGCACGACGAAATGGCCAAGACCCATTTGCGCCACATGGTCGGCGGGCGTTCGGCGCTGGCGCGCGATGAATTGCTGTATCGCTTTGAATTCCCGGAACGTCCGGGCGCGCTGATGCGCTTCTTGAATGCGATGAATCCGGACTGGAACATCAGCCTCTTCCATTACCGCAACCAGGGCGCCGATTACGGCCGCATCCTGATCGGCATCCAGGTGCCGGCGGCGGACAAGAAGCAATTCCGGTCTTTCGTGGCGGAACTCGGCTATCCCCACTGGAACGAGACCGACAACCCGGCCTACAAGCTGTTCCTGTAGGCGACGGGCGCGAGGCCAAACCGCCCGCCGCCCCAATGCGAGAGGGCCTCCTGACGGAGGCCCTGCCCTTCTGTGCGTCAAACGCGCCCGGCCGAACCCCAATAAGCGGGGGGTTCGCTGTCACTCGGCGGCTTACGGAGATAAGCCGCGCATTCAGCAAGGTCCGGCCGGGCGATTCGCCGCTTAGAACCGGTGACGAATACCCATTGCGACGGCGGTATCGCGCGCATCGTGCTGGAACGCGTAGTTGTCGCCGTAGGAAGCGTAGGCGTACAGGTTGGTGCGTTTGGTGAAGTCGTAGGTGTAGCCCAGGCTGTACACGTTGAACGTGGCGTCATCGCCCGTCAACTTGTCGTTACCCGGAGTGGCGCGCTGCCACGAACCGAACACGGCGTGACGGCCCATCGGCACGGTGGCGCCGATCATGTAGGAGTTGGCGCGGAAGCCGTCAGCCAGCTTGAACGAACCCAAATTGTTCATGCCAGCGGGCGTGGTGCCCATGTTCTGGCCGACGAACCAGCCGTCGCGGGTCTGGCCGAAAGCGGCAGCCAGCTTCACGACTTCAAAGTCGTACGAACCGCCGATGATGTATTCCTGGATCCGGGCCGAGTCTTTGCCGCCGACGCGCTTGTTCGTGGGATCGAAACGGTCGTAGGCCAGGGCCACGTTCAGCGGGCCGTTGACGTATTGCACGCCGGCGGTCAGCACGCGGTTGTTGTCGCCCGTGGCAAAGCCGGTCTGGGTCGTGTCGCTGACGCTGTCGTCGGCGCTGAACGAGTAGCCCACGCCTGCCTTGAAGCCGCCCATGCTCGGGGTCTGGTACAGAACCAGGTTGTCCAGGCGCATCGTGTTGGCGCTACCGAACGTAGTGCCCATGTTGGCGGTGTTGTAGCTGATCGAGAACGGGTCGATGGAACCAAAATACTTCGACGCCAGGTTCGTCTGGCGGCCGAATTCCAGACGGCCCCAGGAATCGCTGTCCAGGCCCACGGTGGCCTGACGGCCGAACAGGCGGCCGTTCTGCAGCGACTTGCCGTTCATGGGACCGAAACCGCCTTCCAGCGTGAACACGGCGCGCAGGCCGTCACCCAGGTCTTCCGTGCCGCGCAGGCCAAAACGCGAACCGCTGCTCACGCCCTGCACGCCGCCGAAGCGGCTTTGCGACACCCCATTGAACTTCACTTGCTCGTAGCCGATACCGGCGTCGATCAAGCCGTACAGCGTCACGGAGTCTGCGGCTTGCGCGGCGCCGGCAAAGCCTGCCAGCAACGCGACGGCCAATAGCGTCTTCTTCATATAAGTCCCCAAAATGGCGAGATAAAAGGCATCCGCAAACGCGCCGTCCCGATGACGGGGCCTTTGCGTGCCGCCTGCGAACACGCAGGCGGCGTCTGCACTGAATCTAGTGTCCGGCTTGCGCCAACCCGAAGTAACACGGATTTCGAAGAACTACTTTCCATGATTGGGATAATGACGAACCGCTGACACCTCGCCAGGTCTGGAGACCTGCGTTAACACCTTGAAAATAAATATGAATCTTTGCTCGCAAAGCGGCAATGGGCGCTGTCCTGTTCCTTCGACGCGCCGGATTCACCGACAACACTTGTTCCAGCGTGCGCACAGTTTTGCGGCAAAAACGCCACACTGTGTCGCTGGCCTCGCCGCGGACAGGCAATAAAAAACCCCTCGGCGTCTCAAGGGGTTTCTCGTGACCATCCGGGGCCGAACGTTCACCGTCTAGGCTTACTTGCCCTTCGGCGGGTAGTCCAGTTCACCGAAGGTGTATTCGCCACGGGCCTTGGCTTCGGCCAATTCCTGGCGGACTTGCTCGCGGGTCTTGCCGCCGGATTGCGACACGGCAGCGCGGGGCGGGTAGTCCAGTTCGGCGGTCGTGACCTGGCCGGCGGCCTTGGCGCTTTGCAGTTCTTGCTGGACTTGATCGCGCGTCAGGCTGGTCTGAGCGGCGGCGGCGGGCGGGTAGTCCAGTTCGCCAAACGTGACTTGGCCTGCGGCCTTGGCGGCCTGCAGTTCTTGTTGAACCTGTTCACGCGTCTTGCCATCGGCGTGAGCGGCGGACATGCCAACCAGGGTTGCGGTGACCATAAGTGCGGTTGCTAGGGCTTTCATTGTGATGACTCCATCCTAAACCTTGCACAGCGTCTTCTGCCAGGCTGGCAGCTGCGATGTGACTGTTTGATTGCTGGGACGAAGTATCTGGCGATTGGCGCCTAGTAAAAACCCTTATTTTGGTGAACATATTTTCACGGATGGGACAATTGCACGATGTATCTGCCGCAACCTGCGCGATTTCTGCGCACCCCGGGTGCGGATCCAGGCGCGACAAGCCTTGGCGGCATTCAGCTGCAAGCAAGCTGCGCCATGGAACGTGCGGCCACCTTCCGGGAACGGGATGTTCCGCGTGGATAAATAGACATTTCTGCTGGCGGGACAATAATTCCATTTATCATACAAATCTGCCAGAAATGGAATTTTGAGTTTAGAGGGCCTTATGGATATCCAGCTTAACGACATCGCGCTTTTTGTCGAAGTCGCCAAGCGCAAGAACTTCAGCCACGCAGCGGAAGCCTTGAATATTCCGACCTCCACGCTCTCTCGCCGGGTCAGCGAACTGGAACGCAGCGTGGGGATGCGCCTGTTGAACCGCAGCACGCGCAAGATCGATCTGACCGAAGCGGGCGCCATCTACTTTGAACGCTGCCGACACATCGTGGAAGAAGCGCGCATCGCCCACGACCAGTTGCTGGACATGGCGGTGCAGCCCAAAGGCCGCCTGCGCATTTCGTTGCCCACCAGCCTGGCCCAGTTGTTCCTGCCCGCCGTCATCAGCGAATTTCGTGAGCAGCATCCCGATATCGAATGCGATTTCGATTTGAGCATGCGTCCGATCGACCCGATCAGCAATCCGTTCGACCTGATCCTGCGCTTCGGGCAGCAGCCCGATTCCAGCCTGATCTCGCGCAAAATCGTGCTGATGGCGCATCAGTTGTACGCGTCGCCGGACTATCTGGCGCGCCACGGCGAGCCGCGCGTGCCCGCCGACCTGACGCACCATGAATGCCTGCGGCCGACCATGCGCGAGGAATCATCCTTTTGGATGCTCCATTCGGGCGATAAGGTGGAACGCGTGCAGGTTTCCGGCCGGCTGTCGGCTAACAATGTAGGCATGCTGGGGCGCCTGGCCGGCCAAGGGCTGGGCATTACGCCGCTGCTGGTGTTCGATGCGATGGAGCGCGCCATCAAGCAAGCGGGATTGGTGCGCGTGCTGCCCGACTGGAGCCTGACGCCTCTACCGCTGTTCGCGCTGCTGCCGTCCCGCATGCTGCCCGCCAAGACCAAGGCGTTCCTGGACTTCATCCAGCCCCGGCTATCGGATTCGTAGGATGGGTGGAGCGCGAGCGTTCGGTGCCAAGAACTCCGACCTTCAGCGCGCGAAACCCATCAAGCAGCGGTGGGTTCTTGGCAGCGTCAGCTACAACGCACAGGCTGCTTGATGGGTTTCGCGCGCTGAGCCCCTGCGTTCTTGCTTAAGAATCCTCGCGCTCCACCCATCCTACGCCCTGCAATCGGGGGACGCTTACGGCGTGGTGCCGCCGTACTGACAGACCGTGTAGAGCGGCGTGCCGGTGGCGGCCACCTTGGCCGAACCGCCCAAATCGGGCAAATCGATAATAGCGGCGGCTTCGACCACGTTCGCGCCCAGGCGCTGCAGCAGCTTGATGGCGGCCAGCATGGTGCCGCCCGTGGCGATCAGGTCATCGACCAGCAACACGCGTTGGCCGGTGCGCACGGAATCCGTGTGCATCTCGACGGCGGCGTTGCCGTACTCAAGCGAGTATTCCTCGGCCACGGTGCGAAAAGGCAACTTACCCTTCTTGCGCACGGGCACGAAACCCAGATTCAGCTCATAGGCCAGCACGCTGCCCACGATGAAGCCGCGTGCGTCCACGCCCGCCACCAGATCAAGGCGCTGGCGCATATAACGATAGACGAACAGATCGATCAGCACCCGGAACGCACGCGGGTCTTGCAGAACCGGCGTGATGTCGCGGAACACGACACCCGGTTGGGGCCAGTCCGGAACGCTGCGGATGGTGCGCCGGATGTACTCGGCGTTGTCGGTCTGCATGGAAGGCGGCCCTGAAGAATTGAAGCAAGGCGAACTATAACCTTGCCACCGCGCTTAAGCCAGGATTGCCTCCGGTGACAAGTCATGTAATCGGGCATGGCGTAACGCGTAGCAACGGTCGACCGCGCCGGCGGGCAACACCGCGTGCGTGGCCAGCACGACGGTGCGTCCCCGCACCGCGCGCTGCAGGTCGTTGAAGAAGTCGGCTTGGGCCGTGGCGTCCAGGCCGGCGGTCGGTTCGTCCAGCACAATGACCGCCGCCGGCGACAGCAGCGCCCGCGCCAGGCACAGGCGGCGCGCCTGGCCCACCGACAGTTGCGAACCGGTCTCGCCCGCCCAAGTGTCCAGCCCGTCGGGCAGACCGCGCACGAAATCGCCCAGTCTGGCGGCGTCCAGCGCGCCCCACAGCGCCGCATCGTCCGCGCCAGGGTCCCCGATCAGCAGATTCGTGCGCAAGGTGCCCAGGAACACCGGTGCGTCCTGGGACAGCAGTGCAATGCGCCGGTGCCAATCCGCCTGTGTGCAATTGCGCGCGTCGCACCCGCCGAAGCGCACCTGCCCCGATTGAGGATCCTCCAGCCGCAGGATCAGATGCAGCAGCGTGGACTTGCCCTGCCCGCTCGCCCCCAAGATGGCGACCCGCTCGCCGGGCTCGACCCGCAAGCTGACGCCGTCCAGCACCGCCGGGCTCGCGCCGTCCCCTCGGGGCGGATAACGGAACACGACGCCGTCCAGTTCCAGCGCGCCAGCAGACGGCAAGGCGCGCGCCACGGGCGCATCCTGCATGTCCGGCTGCGCTTGCGTCACTTCACGGATTCGTGCCGCGGCCGACATGGCCGACCCCATGCGGGATGCGCCGCGCATGATCGGCCCCGCCACCTCGAAGATGCCGATCACGGCCAGCAACAAGCCCACCAGCACCGGGCCTTCGATCTGTCCAGCCTCATGCGTCCCCAACCCGAACCACAGCAACGCCAGCACCGACAGGCCGGCCGCGACTTGCAAGAACCATTGTCCGCGCGCCGCCACCCGGGCCTGACTGCGGCGGGCCAGCGCGCTGGCTTCGCATAGCCGTTCGAAATGCGCGGTGGTCGGCGCCTGCGCATGCAGCGCCACCATGTCTGCGTGGCCGTCCACCGCGTCCAACGTGGCCGCACGCAGCCCCGACGCGCTTTCCTGGGCGGCGGCGCCCGGTTTGCGCGCTGCGCGCAGCAGCCACCCAGGCACCAGGACACAGGCGGCCAGCAACGCCAGCGCAAACGTCAGCGCGGCGGCAGGCACCCACATGCCCAGCACCGCCGTCAGCACGGCGCCTCCCAGGATGGCGGTGGCCAAGGGTGCCAAAACAAACAGGAAAACGGTATCCAGCGCGTCGACGTCGCCCGTCATTCGCGCGACAAGATCGCCACTGCGATACTTCGCCAACTGGCGTGGCGTCAGCCGGATCAGCGCGCCGAATACCGTGGCGCGCAGGTCGGCCAACAGGCGCAACGTAGCGGAGTGGCCCACGACACGATCCGCATAGCGAGAAACGATGCGCAGAAAAGAGAGCCCACGCACCAGCGCGGACGGCGCGAACAGGTTGAACACCCCACCCGCCCCCGCCAAGGCCGCGCCCGTCAGGAACCAACCGGACACGCCCAGCAGGCCGACACCTGCGGCAACGGTTGCCAGCGCACATAACAATGCGAGCAAAAGCCCGCTTTTACGGCGTGCATACAACGGCACCAGCAACAACAGGTTTTTCATGCGTCCTCCACCTTTCCGCTGGCCACGCGCAGCACGCGGCCGAACCGCGCCGCGACTGCCGACGCATGCGTCGCCAACAACAAGGTACGGCCCGCGGAGAATTCCAGGATTTCATCCAGCACCCGGGCCTGGGTAGCCTCGTCGAGATGCGCAGTGGGCTCATCCAGGAGAATCAGCGCGGGATCCCGCAGGAAAAGACGCGCCAGCGCGACACGCTGCGCCTGCCCGCCCGACAGGCCATGGCCGCGGCTGCCCAGCAGCGTGTCCAGACCATGCGGCAGCTCGTCCGAGAACTCCAGCACACAAGCGCGGCGCGCGGCGTCCTGCAAGTCGGCGTCGGACGCGCCCGGACGGCCCAGCCGGATGTTGTCGGCAATCGACCCTGCCAGCAGTTGCGGTTTTTGCCCGATCAGCGCCACGCGCTGGCGCAAGCCAGCTTCATCCCAGTCGGCCAGCGGCACGCCGTCGATACGGACATCGCCGTCAAACGGACGCAAACGGGCAAGGGCCTCGATCAACGTCGACTTGCCGATGCCACTGGGCCCCATCAACGCGACTTGCTCGCCCGCCGCCAGATGCAACCCGGTACCGTCCAGAATGGTCTGCCCGCGTCCGGGCGCGGTCACACGCAAGTCTTTCACGTCGACCCGCGCCCCGACGCCGAGCGCCGCCACCGCGACGGCCCCCTGCGCGGCTGGCCGAGGCTGCGCATCGTCTTGCGGCAGGCCATCGAACAACACGGCGATCTGCGTCACGGCCGCCAACGCCGTGGCGCGGTCGTGATAGTGGGCGGCGAACTGGCGCAACGGCGCATAGACCTCCGGCGCCATCAACAGGCAGAACAGACCCGCCTGCAAGGTCAGGGGCGACCAGCGCACGTCCAGAAATCCAAGATAAGTCAGGCCGATATATACGGCCACGCCCGCCACGCCCAACGCGGCGAAAAACTCCAGCACTGCGGACGACAGGAAAGCGATGCGCAGCACCGACATCGTGCGCTGGCGCAACGCATCGCTGGCGGCCACCACGGAGGCCGCCTCGGCTTCGGCGCGGCCATAGAGTTTCAGCGTGGACAACCCACGCAACCGATCGGCGAAAAAACCGGACAAGCGCGCGAAAGCACGCAGGTGGCGGCGGCTGGCGCCTTGCGCGCCCCACCCCACCAATGCCATGAAAAGCGGGATCAGCGGTGCGGTGATCAACAACACCAGACCGGCGATCACGTCCACCGGCAACAGCAGCACCGAAAATGCCACCGGCAGCATCGCGGCGGCGGCCATCGCGGGCAGGTACTTGGCAAAGAAGCCGTCCAACGCCTCGACCTGATCGACGACCGCGCTGGCCAATTCGCCCGACGCCTTGCCTCGGCTCCAGTACGGCCCCTTCGCGACCAACCGGGCGAACAGTGACTGGCGCACATGACGCTTGATGCGTTCAGCGGCGTCCGCCCCGGCCCGCTCTCCCGCCCAGGTGATGCACGCGCGCAGCAGCATCAACCCGGCGATGCCCACGATGCCGGTCAGCAACTCCTGGCGCGGCGCATGGCGGACGATGGCCGCGTCCAACACGTTTGCCAACAGCCAGGCCTGCACGACCAGCAAGGCGCCGCTGACCAACGGCGCGGCCCCCGCCAGCATCAACGGAACCCTCGCCGCCTTCGCAAGCGCCATCAACCACCGCGACTGTTCGCGCGGCGGTTTCTGCAGGCTGGCCGATGGATCGTGCTCGAGGGTGCTAGCGCTGCCGCTCACTCTTCGCCACGGCTGGCGCGCGGGTCATGCGAATGCCCTTCACGCAGCTCAAACCACATTGCATTGAGGATAGCGAATGCACACGCCAGGCCCAAGCCGAGTATCCACGAGAAATACCACATGGTGGAGGCTCCTTTTTCAGTAAGAGTTGGGCGTGTCGCCCACGGAATCATGGGTGACCTTGCCGCGCATGACGCGATACACCCAGGCGGTGTAGAGCGTGACGATAGGCAGGAAGATGACCACCGCGATCACCATGATCCACAGCGTCAGATGGCTGGACGACGCGTCCCAGACGGTCAGGCCGGCTTGGGGATTGGTCGACGAGGGCATCAGGAACGGGAAAAGCGAAAAGCCCACCGTCAGGATGACGCCCGTAATCGACAGTGCAGAGGCCAGGAACGACAGGACATGGGCGCGCACGCTCAAGAGCAGCAGCACCAGCACCGCACCCGCCACGCCCAGCGCCGGCGCGATCCACATCAACGGCCATTTCGCATAGTTGGCCATCCAGGCGCCGGCCTGCACGCTCACGGACTTGAGCATGGGGTCGGACGGCCCCTTCATGTCGACTGCGCTGGTGATGACGTGGCCGCTGAGCCCGCCCGCGACCCAAAAGCCGCCCGCGACGAACAGCGCCACCGTCAGCAACGCCAGCAGGCGCCCCCAATTGCGCGCCCGCGACGAAATGGGGTCTTCCGTGCGCCAGGCCAGCAGCACCGCGCCGTGCATGGCCAGCATCACCACGCTCAACACGCCGCACAACAGCGCGAATGGCGTGAACAGCTGGTAGAAATGGCCTTCGTACACCATCCGCAGTGCAGAACCCTGGAAGGTGAACGGCACGCCCAGAATGATGTTGCCGACCGCCACCCCAAACACCAGCGAGGCCACCACGCCCGAAAAACACAGCACGCCGTCCCAGCTATTACGCCAGCGGGTGCCTTCCATCTTGCTGCGGTACTTGAAGCCCACGGGGCGCAGGATCAGCGCGATCAGCGCCAACATCATCGCCAGGTAGAACCCGGAGAACGACGCGGCATACAGCAGCGGCCAGGCCGCGAAGATCGCGCCGCCCGCCGTGATCAGCCAGACCTGGTTGCCTTCCCATACGGGGCCGACCACGTTGATCACCACGCGGCGCTCGGCGTCGGTCTTGGCCACGACGGGCAGCAAGGCGGCCACCCCCAGGTCGAAGCCGTCCATCACGGCGAAGCCGATCAGCAACGCGCCCAGCAGCACCCACCAGATCACGCGCAAGGTGCCATAGTCAAAAGGAATAAGGGTATCCATCTGCTTCTCCCCCTCAGGCGCGCACGGCGGCGCGCACAGGATCGGCGGCGGCGTTGCCCGCCGTCGGCCCATCGGATTTCGGACCCGCCTTGATGGCGTGCAACATTACCTTCACGCCGATGATCAGCAGGACCGTGTACAGCACCAGGAAGATAGCCAGGCTGATGGCCAGGTCGGCGATCGTCAGGCCCGAGGCGGCGTAGTACGTGGGCAGCACGCCCTCGATCACCCAGGGCTGACGGCCGTATTCCGCCACGAACCATCCGCTTTCAATGGCGACCCACGGCAGCGGCAGGCTCCACAACGCCACCTTGAGCAGCCCGCGGCGGCTGTCCAGACGGCCGCGAGAGGCCAGCCAGAACGCCACGCCGAAGAACAGAATCAAGTACATGCCCACCGCCACCATGATGCGGAACGCCCAGAACAGCGGCGCCACATTCGGCACGGTGTCCACCGCAGCCTTCTTGATATCGGCTTCGGTGACTTTGCTCATGTCTTCCTGGTAACGCTTGACCAGCAAGGCGTAACCCAGGTCGGGCCAGGTCTTGTCGAACGTCAGGCGCGCGTCCACGTCCTTGGGATTGGCGCGGATCTTCTGCAACGCGTCGTAGGCGACCATGCCGTCGCGGATGCGGTTCTCAGCGCGCAGGATCAGGTCGTCGATGCCCAGCAGCGGCGTGGTCAGGGAACGCGTGCCGATGATGCCCATGACGTAGGGGATCTCGATGGCGAAGTCGTTCTTGCGTTCAGCCTGGTTGGGGATCGCGATCAGGTTGAAGGAGGCAGGCGCCGGCTCGGTGTGCCACATCGACTCCATCGCCGCGATCTTCATCTTCTGGTGTTCCGTGGTCAGGTAGCCGCTTTCGTCTCCCAGCACCACGACCGACAGCGCACCCGCCAGGCCGAAGCTGGCGGCCACCGCCATCGAACGCTTGGCCAGGTCGGTATGACGGCCCTTCAACAGGTACCAGGCGCTGATCGACATCACGAACATGGCGCCCGCAACATACCCTGCGCTGACCGTGTGCACGAACTTGGCTTGCGCCACCGGGTTGAAGATCACCGCCGCGAAGTCGGTCATCTCCATGCGCATGGTGTCAGGATTGAAGATCGCGCCCACCGGGTTCTGCATCCAGCCGTTGGCGATCAAGATCCACAGGGCCGAGAAGTTCGTGCCGAACGCCACCAGCCACGTCACCACCAGATGGCTGACCTTGGACATGCGGTTCCAGCCGAAGAAGAACAGGCCGACGAAGGTGGCTTCCAGGAAGAAGGCCATCAGCCCTTCCAGCGCGAGCGGGGCGCCGAAGATGTCGCCCACGTAGTGACTGTAGTAAGACCAGTTCATACCGAACTGGAACTCCATCACCACGCCGGTAGCGACGCCGAGCGCGAAATTGATGCCGAAAAGCGTGCCCCAGAACATGGTCATCCGCTTCCAGATGGGGCGGCCGGTCATGACGTACACGCTTTCCATGATGGCCAGGATGAACGACAGGCCAAGCGTGAGAGGGACGAACAGGAAGTGGTAAAGCGCGGTCGCGGCAAACTGGAATCGCGACAGATTTACGACGTCGAGATCAATCATTGGGGCGCTCCCAAGCAGTTGAGGTGCCGCGGCAACCGGCATGGTTCCCAGGCCGTCTCTCGCGCCATGTTACGGGCGTTGCAAACAACTTCATAGAGGTTTCCTGAAAAATCGGGGCGCATGGGCAAATCAGCCTTTGCCCCGCAATTTGCCGGCGAAGCCCAGCACTTTCTGCACTTGCGAACCCAGTCGCATGAGCTTTTGCACGGTCTCCGGGGGCAGGCGTTGAACCTCATCGAACCATCCGGAAGACAGTTCGATGAGCTCCAACATTTCGGTCATGCGCTGCTGGGCGTAGGCGTCGTTGGGCCCCGACGGCGTTTCCAGCAGGGTGTCACGCAGCAGAGTGAGCGTGGGATTGATTTCTCGCTTGCGCTTTTCTTCCATCAGGATGCGGAAGATCTCCCACACGTCTTTGGGCGTCTCGAAGTAGTCACGACGGTCACCGACCTGGTGGATCAGCTTGACCAGCCGCCAAGACTGCAGCTCTTTCAGCCCCAGGCTGACGTTCGAGCGCGAGAACCCCAGCGTTTCCGCAATGTCGTCGGCATTCAGGGGGTCGGGATGCAGGAACAGCAGGGCGTAGATCTGGCCGACAGTGCGGTTCACGCCCCAGCGGCTGCCCATTTCGCCGAAATGCAGGACGAAGCGTTCGTTTTGAGGAGTAAGAACCATAAGTTATCGGCGCCAGCGGTCGGATCACGGTGCGGCTGATAAATACAGTTACACCGTTTTCAGTAATTCCTGAAATTATCGAACAAACTGTGAGAAAGCGCAAACCACACTGGCGGCGTGGGCAATGGCGCAAGCCGCGCTACGGTCGGGGCGGCGGGCGGCGCGGCAAGGGCAGCCAGTCGGCGGCTAAACCCGGCCCTGCGGCCCCAATGCAAGCAGCCACCGGCCAAAGGCGGGTGGCTGCGGACGGCGCGGGTGCCTGAAAAGGGGGGCAGGCGCCCCGGCGGAAATGACAATAGGGCGGGCGTCGCCCGGCGGTATCAGCCCGCCTTGACCGAGACGGCGGCGGACACGCGCTTGGCCTTGGCGCGGGCGGTCGCGACATCGTCGGCAACGGCCAGGCCCACGCCCATGCGGCGCTTGACGAAGGATTCGGGCTTGCCGAACAGGCGGATATCCGTGCCGGCTTCCGCCAGGGCTTCCGCCACGTGATGGAACGACACGGCGGCGGCATCCACCCCGCCGTAGATAACGCTGCTGGCCCCCGGTTGGCGCAGGCGCGTATCCACCGGCAGCCCCAGCAGCGCGCGGGCGTGCAATTCGAATTCGTTCTGGGCCTGCGTGATCATGGTCACCATGCCCGTGTCGTGCGGACGCGGGCTGACTTCCGAGAACCAGACCTGGTCGCCGGCCACGAAGAGCTCGACGCCGAAAATGCCCAGCCCGCCCAGGTCGGCCGTGACGGCCAGGGCGATTTCGCGGGCCCGCGCCAGCGCGGCGGGCGACATCGGGTGCGGCTGCCAGCTTTCGACGTAGTCACCATCGACTTGTTTGTGGCCGATGGGCTCGCAATAGTGGGTCTCGACGCGGCCGTCGGCGCCCCGGGCGCGGACGGTCAGCAGCGTGATTTCGTAGTCGAAGCGGATGAAGCCCTCGACGATGGCCCGGCCGCCGCCCACGCGGCCGCCTTCCTGGGCGTACCGCCACGATTGCGCCACGTCGTCCGCGCTTTTGATTACCGACTGACCCTTGCCGGATGAAGACATGACGGGCTTGATGACGCAGGGGTAACCGATGCCGCCGTCGATGGCCGCGCGCAATTCGGCTTCGGTATCGACGAATTTGTACGGGGAAGTCGGCAGGCCCAGGGTCTCGGCGGCCAAGCGGCGGATGCCCTCGCGATTCATGGTCAATTGGGCCGCGCGGGCGGTCGGGGTCACGCGCGCCACGCCGGCCGCTTCCAGCTCCACCAGCAAACTCGTGGCAATAGCCTCGATTTCGGGGACAATAACGTGCGGCCGTTCCTGTTCGATGATCTTCTTCAGGGCGTCCGCGTCGGTCATCGAGACCACGTGCGCCCGGTGCGCCACCTGATGGCCAGGCGCATCGGCGTACCGATCCACCGCAATGACTTCCACGCCCAGCCTCTGCAGGGCAATGATGACCTCTTTACCCAATTCGCCCGATCCGAGCAGCATGACGCGGGTGGCCAGGGGGGACAGGGGCGTGCCAAGGACGGGGCTGGAAATGCTGGACATGGAGCGGGCCTGGATAGAAGGATTGAAAGCCGTTGAAAACAGCCGCCAGGATGCCATACGCCCCTGCCGGGGGCAAACCCGCATACTGATATTAAAATCGCCGCATGACTGATCATCCCACCACATCGTCCGATACCGCGCTGGCATCCGCGCGCAGAACGCTGCAAATCGAAAGTCAGGGTTTGCTGGACCTGTCCGCGCGGTTGGACGACTCCTTTACCCAAGTTGTCGCCCTGCTGCTGGCCTGCCGCGGCCGCGTCGTCGTCACCGGCATCGGCAAGACCGGCCATATCGCCCGCAAGATCGCCGCGACGTTCGCCTCGACCGGCACGCCCGCCTTCTTCGTGCATGCCGCGGAAGCGGTCCATGGCGACCTGGGCATGATCACGCGGGACGATGTCGTCATCGCCGTCTCGTATTCGGGCGCGGGCCAAGAGCTCCTGACCATTTTGCCGGTGGCGCGCCGCATGGGCGCGAAGCTGGTCGCGATTACCGGCAACCCGCAATCGGAACTGGCGCTGCTGGCCGACGTGCACCTGGACGGCAGCGTAGCGGTGGAGGCTTGCCCGCTGAACCTGGCCCCCACCGCCAGCACCACGGCGGCGCTGGCCCTGGGCGACGCCCTCGCGGTTGCCTGCCTGGAAGCGCGCGGCTTCGGCCCGCAGGATTTTGCGCGGTCGCATCCGGGCGGCGCTCTTGGCCGCCGCCTGCTGACGCACGTGCGCGACGTGATGCGCCAGGGCAACGCCCTGCCGATCGTGCTGGCCGGCACCCCGGTGTCCCAGGCGCTGGAAGTCATGTCGGCAAAAGGCATGGGCATGACGGTCATCACCGACGCGCAGCGCCGCCCCCTGGGCATCTTCACCGACGGCGACTTGCGCCGCCTGATCGCCCGGCACGGCGATATCCGAAGCCTGACCGTGGAGGCCGGCATGACCCGGTCGCCACGCAGCATCAACCCCGACGCGCTTGCCGTCGAAGCCGCCCAGCAGATGGACGAGCTACGGCTCAGCCAGATGCTGGTGCTGGACAATGACGGCGCGCTGCTCGGCGCCTTGCACATGCACGATCTGATGGCCGCTAAAGTGGTATGACTATGAATCTTCCTGCTTCCGTGACTCACCCGGCCGAAGCGCTGGTCCTTGCCCGTATTCCCGCCACCGTGCGCGACCGTGCCGCGGCCGTGCGCCTGATGGTGTTCGACGTCGACGGCGTGCTGACCGACGGCAGCCTTTACTATGGCGAAAGCGGCGAACTGCAAAAGCGCTTTCACGCGCTGGACGGCCACGGGCTGCGCCTGCTGATGGAAGGCGGCCTGAAAGTGGCGCTGATGACCGGCCGCTCGGGCCCCATCGTGGCGCGCCGTGCTGCCGAACTGGGCATCGCGGAAGTCATGCAAGGGGTGCGCGACAAGGGCGCGGCCCTGGTAGAACTTGCGCAACGCAACGCTGTCCAACTGAACCAGACCGGCTATATGGGCGATGACATCATCGACCTGCCGGCCATGCAGCGCGCAGGCTTCGCCGTCAGCGTGCCGAACGCGCCCGGCTATGTCAGCCAGGCGGCGCATTGGGTCTCGACGCAACCAGGCGGCAGCGGCGCGGTGCGCGAATGCTGCGACCTGCTGCTGGCCTCCCAGGGGCGCCTGGGCGCGTTCCTGGCAGCGCCGGGCCTGCTAGGCCCCGGCGCTATCCAATGACCCCCTTGAACCCGCACACGCCCGCGCGGCGAACCTGATGAAAGAACGTTTCCCTTCACTGATCGCGCTGTTCCTCCTGCTGGTGCTTGTCGCCAGTTCCTGGTGGGCGGCCGATTACGCGCAGCGCGCCGTCCAGGTGGATCCGCCGCGTCGCCTCACCCACGAGATGGACGCGTGGTCGCGCGATTTCGTCATGCTGCGCACCGATCCATCGGGACGCCCCATCAACCGGCTGGAAGGCGAATACGCCGAACACTTCCCGGACGATGATTCGTACCACATCACGGCGCCGCGTGCGGTGGGCCAACGCGAAGCCAACCCCATCACGGTGGGCGTCTCGAAGACCGCCGTGATGGAGCAAGGCGGCAAGCGCATCGTCATGAACGGCGATGCCCACGTACACCGCCAGCCCGACGCCAACAACGACGTGCTGGACGTGCGCAGCCAGCAGTTGATCATCCTGCCGGACGAAGATGTGGTTTTCACCGACCTGCCCGCCGAGGTGATCAAGGGCCGTTCGCGCATGAACGGCAAGGGCATGCACTACAACAACAAAACACGCCAATTGCAGGTATCCGCGTCGACGGACGTCGAAATCTCCGGTTCCGAAGGCAAGCAGCAGCGCCAGACCGAGATACCCGCCAACAACTCTGACCAGAAGAAACCATGACCGACCTCCGGATTCTCCTTGCCCCGACGACCCGCCTGCTCGGCGCGGTCCTGCTGACGGCTTCGGTGCTTGCGCCGGCGCATGCCCAGGACGCCGCGGCCAAGCCCGCGGCCGGCGCGAGCAAGGCGGCAGCGCCCGCCGAGGAGCCCAGCACGCTGATCCTGTCGGACACGCTGCACTATGACGACGTGAAAAAGCAGAGCGTCTTCACGGGCAACGTCAACATGACGCGCGGCCTCATGACGCTGACCTCCGATACGCTGGAAATGCACGAGGACGCCCAGGGCGGCCAATACGGCACGGCGACCGCCAACAAAGGCAAAGTCGTGACCATCCGCCAGGAACGCCCCGAGACGTTCGAACTGATCGAAGGCAAGGGGCTGCGCGCCGAATACGACGGCACCAAAAGCACCTTCGACCTGATCGGCCAGGCCGTGGTCGTCCGTTACGTCTGTGGCAAACCGTTCGACACGATTCGCGGCGAACGGGTACGCTACAACGAGAAAACCGGAACCTACGAAGCCCAGGGCGGCCCGAATTCCGCGGCCGCTGGCGGACGCGTCCGCTCGGTCGCCGAGCCCCGCGCCAAGTCGGACGCGGCGGTCGCCGAATGCCGCAAACAGCAAGCCGCCAAGAAAGGGCGCTAAGCCGCCCCCCATGCAACACCACTCGCAGCCACGATGAATCAACCTTCTGTGCCGACCCCCGTGACCTCCGCCCCCTCCGGGGTCAAGCAGGGCAGCCTGCGCGCAACGGGTTTGCGCAAGACCTATAACGGCCGGACCGTGGTGCAGGACGTGTCCCTGTCCGTCGTCAGCGGCGAAGTCGTCGGCCTGCTGGGCCCCAACGGCGCCGGCAAGACCACCAGCTTCTACATGATCGTGGGCCTGGTGCCCGCGGATGCCGGCCGCATCGAAATCGACGGCGCGCCCATCACGGCAATGCCGATCCACAAGCGCGCGCGCATGGGCCTGTCGTACCTGCCGCAGGACGCCTCTGTATTCCGCCGCCTGACGGTGGAACAGAATATCCGCGCGGTACTGGAATTGCAGGTCGACGCCGACGGACGCGCGCTTTCCACGCCCAAGATCAACGAGCAGATGGAATCCTTGCTGGAAGAGCTCCAAATCGGCCACATCCGCAGCAATGCCGCGATCTCGCTGTCGGGCGGCGAACGCCGCCGCGTGGAAATCGCGCGCGCGCTGGCCACCAGCCCGCGCTTCATCCTGCTGGATGAACCCTTCGCCGGCGTGGACCCCATTGCCGTCATCGAAATCCAGCGCATCGTCCGGTTCCTGAAGGGCCGCGGCATCGGCGTGCTGATCACCGACCACAACGTGCGCGAAACACTGGGCATCTGCGACCGCGCCTACATCATCAGCGAGGGCAAAGTGCTGACCGACGGCCATCCCGACGAAATCGTGGGTGATCCGGCGGTGCGCCGCGTCTATCTGGGCGAGCACTTCCGCATGTAACAGGCACCCTGGGGAAGACCCCTAGCCCCCCTGCGGGCAAGGATGAATACCTCCCTGGGACTCCGCCATAAAAATGCCATGTTCTTGCGCTAGGTCAGCTTGTTTTATCGGCCCGAGTCTATACACTAGTACTTAACGAACCACCCAATCAAGGAGAACGCCTAACGACCTCACCGCGCATTTTGCGCACCCATTTTTCTCTTTTAGAAGGAGAGCACACTATGAACCTGAGCATCTGCGGTCGTCACCTCGACGTCACCCCGGCAATCCGGGAATATGTCATGAACAAATTGGCGCGAGTGCTGCGGCATTTCGATCACGTCATCGATACCCAGGTCATGCTCTCAGTAGAGCCCCTGCGGCATAGAGCCGAAATCACCATGCGTCTAAGCGGTAAGGACATTCATTGTGAAGCAACCGATGAAAACCTCTATGCAGCCATAGACCTTCTTGCTGACAAAGTCGACCGTCAGGTCATCAAGCACAAGGACAAGGTACGAAGTCACTCAGCGGAGTCCGTGAAGCGGCAAGCGGCGAGCCTCTCGCCACCCCAGCAGTAATGCGCTTCATGATCACTCGCCCTGGGCGATCAAGCTAAACAGCGATTGTAAAAATCCTGCCTAAGTCCCGGTGTCCCGCTAGACGTCAGTCCAGCCGGGGC
Organism: Achromobacter marplatensis; assembly: GCF_049060505.1. GTDB lineage: Bacteria > Pseudomonadota > Gammaproteobacteria > Burkholderiales > Burkholderiaceae_B > Achromobacter > Achromobacter marplatensis_A. The sequence goes on along the minus strand of NZ_JBMGRB010000004.1, from coordinate 501,609 downwards.
ATCGGCAAAAGTCCCTGCACTATCCCTTCCGCGTTACTCCCCAATAGCTTTGTCCCTGAATCTTCGGTTTGCCCGAAGACCCGTGGTTGCGCCGTGGATTTCCGGCTTTTCGCGTCGTTATCGGCCTGTTGAAGCGGGCGGCGGCCCTCGGAATGCCCACAATCCGGCGCGATCAGTCTATGCTGTCGCTCTTGCCGTAAGGTCGTCCGCCCACACGATGGGCGCGGCCCGAGGCCAATTTATTGCACTGCGTCATATAACCATATAATGATCCGATGAATCATTTGTCGCGCATCCTACCCGCCGGCAACGTCGTGCTCGATATGCTCGCAACGAGCAAGAAACGTGCGTTCGAACAAGCTGGCCTTCTTTTTGAAAACAACCATGGCTTGGCGCGCGCGCTCGTGTTCGACAGCCTGTTTGCCCGGGAACGTCTAGGCTCTACTGCCCTTGGGCAGGGCGTTGCCGTTCCCCACGGCCGCGTGAAGGGATTGGAGCAGGCGCTGGCGGCATTCATCCGCTTGGCGCAGCCCATCACTTTCGACGCGCCCGACGGGCAACCCGTGTCGATGCTGCTCTGCCTGCTGGTGCCGGAAACAGCCACCCAGCAGCACCTGGACATCCTGGCCGAACTCGCTCAACTCATGTCCAACAAGGCATTGCGCGAAGCCCTGGCCACGGAGGCCGATCCGGCCATCGTCCACAAGATGCTCACGACCGGCCAACTCTGACCCTCCGCGGAAACGCTGCCATGCTCACGGTGCAGGAACTCGTCGACGACAACGCCGACAAAATCCCCTTCAACTGGATCTCGGGCCAAGGCGCCGCGGACCGCGCAATTCCCGATGACGGCATGGCGGCCGCCGACCTCGTCGGCCACTTGAACCTGATCCACCCCTCGCGCATCCAGGTGTTCGGGCAGGAAGAACTGGCGTACTACACCCGCTTCGACCTGCGTCGCCGCATGCATCACATGGACGAGCTGCTGATTGGCGGCGTGCCCGCCATCCTGCTGGCCGACGGCCTGACGCCGCCGCAAGACCTGGTCGACCAATGCGACCAGCACCAGGTGCCGCTGCTGTCCACCCCCGTGGCCGCCGCCCAATTGATCGACCTGCTGCGTATCTACCTCGGCAAGAAGCTTGCGCCCACCACCACCGTGCACGGCGTATTCCTTGACGTGCTGGGTTTGGGCGTACTGATCACCGGCGAATCCGGCCTGGGCAAAAGCGAACTGGCGCTGGAACTGATTTCACGCGGACACGGCCTGGTGGCCGATGACGCCGTGGAATTCTCGCGCACCGCGCCCAACATGATCGAAGGCCACTGCCCGCAACTGCTGCAGAACCTGCTGGAAGTGCGCGGCCTGGGCTTGCTCGACATCCGCACCATCTTCGGCGAAACCTCGGTGCGCCGGAAGATGCGCTTGAAGCTGATCGTGCATCTGGTGCGCGCCACCGCACAAGACAAGTTCGAGCGGCTGCCGCTGCAAGACATCACGCAAGACATGCTGGGCCTGCCCGTGCGCAAGGTGATGCTGCAAGTGGCCGCCGGCCGCAACCTGGCGGTGTTGGTCGAAGCCGCCGTGCGCAATACGATACTCAAGCTGCGCGGCATCGACACGCTGGGCGAGTTCATGGAACGCCAGGCCATGGCGATCCTGCAAAGCAGTAAATGAACGCGCGTCGCCACGCGGCACCGTGAGCCTGTACGAAACCCTGGCCGCCGAGATCGCCCAATCGATCGCGGATGGCGTATTGCGCGTCGGCGACAAACTGCCGTCCGTGCGCGATGCCTGTGCGGCCCGGGGCGTCAGCCCTTCCACGGTGTTCCAGGCGTACTACCTGCTGGAAGCGCGCGGCCTCATCCGCGCGCAGCCACGCTCGGGCTACTACGTGCACGCTCCGGCGGAATCCCTTCCCCCCGAACCGGGAGCATCCAGCCCCGACGGCGAGTCCACCGAACTCGCGATCAGCGAACGCATCTTCGACATCCTGGGATCCGTGCGCAACCGCGACGTGACGCCATTGGGGTCTGCCTTTCCCTCGCCATTGCTGTTTCCGCTGGCACGGCTGGCGCAAGCGATGGCCACGCACCTGAAGCGCCACGATCCCCTGGATACCGTCGAAGACTTGAGCCCCGGCAATCCGGGCCTGCGACGCCAAATCGCGCTGCGCTACCTGATCGGCGGCATCAACGTGCCCGCCAGCGACATCGTCGTGACCAACGGCGCGCTGGAAGCGCTGAACCTGTGCCTGCAAGCGGTCACGCAGCCAGGCGACACCGTGATCGTCGAAGCGCCCACGTTCTACGGCGCATTGCAGGCGCTTGAACGGCAGGGGCTGAAGGCCCTGGAAGTGCCGACCCATCCGCGTACCGGCATCGACCTGAACGCGATGGAGGCGGCCATCCAGCGGCACGCCCCCAAGGCCTGCTGGCTGATGACACAATTCCAGAATCCGCTGGGCAGCCTGATGCCGGACGACAGCAAGCGGCAATTGGTGGAATTGCTGGCGCGCCATGAGATCCCGCTGATCGAAGACGACGTCTACGGTGAACTGTATTTCGGCGCTGCGCGGCCGGTGCCCGCCAAAGCCTACGACAAGCAAGGGCTGGTGCTGCATTGCTCGTCATTTTCAAAATGCTTGGCCCCCGGTTACCGCATCGGTTGGGTCTCGGCCGGCCGCTACACGCAGCGCGTCCAGCGCTTGAAGTTGACGTCCACGCTGTCCGCCTCTGGCCCGGCACAAGGCGCGATCGCCGAATACCTGGAGCAAGGCGGCTACGACCGCCATCTGCGCCGGCTACGCGAAACGCTGCAGGCCCAGCAAGAACGCATGGCCGACGCAATTGCGCGCGAGTTCCCCGCCGGCACGCGCGTGACGCGTCCACAGGGGGGATTTTTCCTGTGGCTGGAGTTGCCCGCCGCGGTTGACGCGCTGGCATTGCACCGCGATGCGCTCGCGCGCGGCATCAGCGTGGCGCCTGGGCCGATATTTTCAGCAAGCGGCCAGTTCGCCAGCGCCGTGCGCCTGAACTATGGGCACCCCTGGGACGCCGCGCACGACACCGCCATCCAGGTACTGGGGGCCCTGGCGCGGCAAGCCTGCGAGCAGGCCGTCCGGCCACGCTAGCGCGCCGTCAATTCAACGTCAGTTCAACGTCGAAGCGGCGCGCGCCCGCTTGACCTCAAGCGCCGTGACGCCGCCGGCCTCGTTGCCCCAGCTATTGCGCAGGTACGACACCAGCATGGCGATGTCGTTGTCGTTCAGGATCTGGCCGAACGGCGGCATGCCATGCGGGCGGGGGTTGGCCGCCGTCGCGGGCGCATAGCCGCCGTCCAGCACCATGCGTATCACGTTGAGGGGTGAAGGCGCCGTCACCGTGGGGTTGCCCGCCAGCGCCGGCCAGGCCGTGCCGCTTCCCTCGCCTTTCGACTGATGGCACTGCGCGCACTGTTGTTCGTAGATCTTGCGGCCCAGCTCCATCGCAGCCGGCGCCGCCGCCACCTTCTGCCGCGGCGTGGAGGCCGGCGTGGCCGGTAGCGACTTGATGTAGACGCCGATCGCCAGCGCGTCGTCGTCGGTCAGGTGCTGCGTGCTGCCCAGCACCACTTCAGCCATCGGCCCGCTGGCGCTGGAATGCGCGGCAATGCCAGTCTTGAGCAGCGCCGCGATATCGGCCGCCGACCAGCGGCCCATGCCCGTCTGCATGTCGTTGGTCAGTGGCGGCGCATACCAATCCAGCACCGGGATGACGCCGCCGGTCAGGGATGCCGACTCGCGCGTCGCGCCCAGGCTGTTACGCGGCGTATGGCAGGCGGCGCAGTGCCCCAGACCTTCGACCAGATAGCGCCCGCGGTTCCATTGCACCGACTGGCCCGCGTCGGTTTCCCGCACGCCGGGCTTGAAGTACAACGCGCGCCATGCGGCCAGCAAGGCGCGCTGGTCGTAGGGGAAGTCCAGTTCGGGTGGGCGGTTGGGCTGATTGACGGGCGCCACGCTGCGCAAATAGGCATAAAGCGCATCGGCGTCGGCGCGCGTGACGCGCGTGTATTCCGTGTACGGAAAGGCGGGATACAGCAGCGTGCCGTCTTTCGATTTGCCGTTGTGCAGCGCTTGCCAGAAATCGTCGGCGGTCCAGGTGCCAATGCCGGTTTTGTCATCGGGGGTGATGTTCGGGCCAAACACCGTGCCAAACGGTGTCGGGATCGGCGTGCCGCCTGCCAGCGCCTTGCCGCCCCGGCTGGTGTGACAGGCCATGCAATTGCCCGCCAGCGCCAGATAACGCCCGCGCTCGATCAGCGTGGAGGCGTCGACGGCAGCCGCGGCAGGCCCGGTGCTGGTGTCATCGCGCGTGCCCATCCAATACAGGGCCCCCGCCGTGGCAACCACGGCCAGCAGCAACACACTGAGGATTCTCTTTATCAGTTTCATCGGGCACCCTTCAGCGTTGAGCCTGGCTGCCGCACTCCGCGGGCAGGCGCAGCGATCCAGCGGCCTCGGGCAGATAGGGCTCGCCGACCGGTTGCGAAGACAGCCACGCCGCCAGGGCGCCGATGTCGGCGGGGGTGAGTTTGTCGGCGATGTCGGCCATGCAATCCGGCGCGGCGGCGCGGCGCAGGCCGTTCTTCCAACTGCCGATCTGCGAACCGATGTAGTCGCGCGGCAAGCCCAGCAGGCCGGGGACGGCTGGCATCAGGCCGCTAAGCGTGGCGCCGTGACAGGCAGCACAGGCGGGCAGGCCGCGGGCGGCGTCGCCGTGCAAGGCCAGCGTGCGTCCGGCTTCCATCGTGGCATTGGACACCTGCGCGCGCGTCGGTGGCGGATACGGCACATGCTGCTGGGAGAAATACGCGGCCATCTCGCGCAGGTAGTCGTCGGGCAGGCCGGCCAGCAGATGCGCCATGGGGCGGTACTGGCGACGGTCATCGCGGAAATTCAACAGTTGGTGATAGAGATAGTCTTGCGGCTTGCCGGCCAGACGCGGGTAATAGCCGTCGGTGCCGGCCTTGCCCTGCGCGCCATGGCAGGCCGTACAGGCCGCGACCCGGGCCGCCATGGTGTCGGGGCGCAACGTGTCGGAAGCGGCAGGCTGCGCCAGCGCGGACGTTGCCATAAAGGCAACAACAGCCACCGACATCACGCGGAAAAGCGCCCCAAACCGCGGCAGTGAAACACTACAAAACGAAATGAGGGCTAACATCTAGGTCGAATTCCAATCCCCCGAAACGCATGACGGCGGGGCGCGTAAGTGAATCGATCAAGTATCCGGCCTCAAGCTTACGCCAGGGCAGATGAAACGGTACAGGCGCAGATTCCGAGTTTACGGCCATATCAGATGCCATCCCGCCGGCATCGTCCTGGAAAAGCGTGCCACAATTATGTCCATGTTGAAAGTCGTCCTTGTCACCGGCATCTCAGGCTCAGGCAAATCCGTTGCCCTGCGCATGCTCGAGGATGCCAGCTACACCTGCGTCGACAACCTGCCCGTCCGCTTCCTGACTGAATTCATCGCCAACGCACGGGATGACGGCCTTGAGCGCGTTGCCGTCGCCATCGACGTCCGGTCCCCCGGCGAACTGGCCGAGCTGCCCGACGTGGTCACGGCCCTGCGCGCCATGGGCACCAGCCTGCGCGTGGTGTTCCTGGACGCCAACACCTCGACGCTGGTGCAACGCTACTCCGAATCCCGGCGCCGCCATCCGCTCACCGACCGCCTTCAGCGCGGCGGCACCGCACCGTCGCTCACCGATTGCATCGCACTGGAGCGCGAACTGCTGGCGCCGCTGCGCGAACAAGAACATGTGATCGATACGTCCGACCTGACGCCCGGCCAATTGCGCGCCTGGGTGCGCGACCTGATCCAGGCCGACCGCGCGCCGTTGGTGCTGACGTTCGAGTCCTTCGCCTACAAGCGCGGCGTGCCCGGCGACGCCGACCTGGTGTTCGACGTGCGCTGCCTGCCCAACCCGCATTACGACCGCAACCTGCGTCCGCTGACTGGCCGCGACGAACCCGTGGCCACATGGCTGGCGGGGTACGAGCAGGTCGGGCAGATGATCGACGACATCGCCGGTTTCCTGAACCGCTGGCTGCCGCAGTACACGCAAGACACCCGCAACTATCTGACCGTGGCGATCGGCTGCACGGGTGGCCAGCACCGCTCTGTCTATGTGGTCGAGCAATTGGCGCTGCGCTTCGCCGATCACGACCCCCTGCTGGTGCGCCACCGCAACCAATTGCCCACCGAATCCGCATGATCCTGTCCCGTCCGCTCCACCTGATCCTGATGTTGCTGCTGGCCATTGCCGTGGCGGGATGCTCTTCCACCGGTGGACGCAAAAAGGGCGGCGGTTACTACAAGGACGACGGCCCGGACGCCAACCCGCCGTCCAACCTGGACCAGGTGCCCGACGCGGTGCCGCGTATCGAACCCTACGCCAGCGGCGCCAACCGGCCCTACGTGGTATTTGGTCAGCGCTATGTGCCGGACACCAGCGGCCAACCGTACAAAAAGCGCGGCATCGCGTCCTGGTACGGCAAGAAATTCCACGGCAATTCCACGTCCATCGGCGAGTCCTACGACATGTACGCCATGACGGCCGCCCATACGACGCTGCCCATCCCCAGCTATGCGCGCGTCACGAGCCTGGTCAACGGCAAGACGATCGTCGTGCGCGTGAACGACCGCGGGCCGTTCCATAGCGACCGGATCATGGACCTGTCCTATGTCGCGGCGTACAAGCTGGGCATCATCGGGCCGGGCAGCGGCCAGGTCGTCGTGGAGAGCATTCCGCAAGCGGAGATCCGCCGCCTGGCCTCGCAGGGCGCGCCGGCCGCGCCGGCGGCGTCGGAACCCGCTTCCGCCACGGGCTCGTTGCCCGTGCTGGCGCCGGTGGCCGCCGAGCCCGTCGCGCTGACCGCCGAGCCGCTGCCGGGCCCTGCCGCGGGGTCCGCGCCGGTGCGCCAAGCCCCGTCGGGCGGTGTTGGCACGGTCTATCTGCAAGTGGGCGCATTCAGCCAGTCGGCCAATGCGCAATCGCTCGTCGCCCGCATCAATTCGCAGTTGGGCGCGGCGGGCGCGCCGTCCGCCCAGGTAGAGCAAGCCAACAACCTGTACCGGGTCAGAATCGGGCCTTACCCCGATCGGCAAAGCGCCTTGGACGCCGTGCAACTGGTGTCGGACCGAATCGGCATACTGCCGAGCATCGCCGCGCAATAAGCACGGCGGCGGGCCAAGCCGGTCAACCCCCTATCAGCCGCCTACCAGGGCAATTCGGCCTGTCCGTCGCAGACGCGGCGCGCACGCGCGTTGCGGCTGACATACCGGTTGCCTTCGTGCGCCAGCAGCGCCTGCTTGCGCGGCAAGCCGCCGCCGAAGCCCGTCAACGAGGTATCGGCGCCGATCACGCGATGACAGGGAATGATGATGATGATGGGGTTGCGGCCCACTGCGCCGCCCACCGCTTGCGCCCCCTTCGGACGCCCCACCGTGCGCGCCAGATCGCCATAGCTGGCGAGCTTGCCGAAATCCAGCGCGCACAGCGCGTGCCAGACTTTGTGCTGGAATGTCGTGCCCACGGGATCTAGCGCCACGTCGAAGCCGCGGCGCTTGCCCGCGAACCATTCGTCCAGCTCGCGCCGCGCCTGCTCCAGGATTGGATCGGTTTCGGAATGCGTCCAGCCTTCGGCCGACGGCAGCAGTTCCTGGTCAGTGAACCAGGCGCCGCGCAGGCCCTTGGAGCTGGCGACCAGGCGCATTTCACCCAGCGGCGTGGGCATATCGCGATAGGTAATGGGTTCGAGGGGATCGGCGGGCTTGTTCGCCACGACCGTTGAATACACCATGCCTTACTCCGACGACTTCTTGCGGGCCAGCGCCCGGTTGTACAACACGTCGCGCGCCACGCCCGTGACCTTGGCAGCCACGCGGGTGGCGTCGCGCACCGACATCGATTCCAGCAACGCGTCCAGCAGCACGTCCGTGCGAGGGTCGGCTTCCTCGTCGACGTCTTGGCCCGCTTGCGCGTGGGCGATCAACACGAATTCGCCCTGTTCGCGATGCGAGTCCGCGGCCAGCCAACCGGCGGCCTCGCCCAGCGTGAAGGTAGCGATCTCTTCAAATCGTTTGGTGAGCTCGCGCGCGACGGTCAGTTGACGGTCGGGGCCGCAGACTTCCAACAGATCGGCCAGCGTGGCGGCCAACCGGTGCGGCGATTCGAACATGACGACCGGTGCCGGCAAGGCGCACCAGGAACGCAGCCAACGCTGGCGCGCCACGGCCTTGGGCGGCGGAAAGCCGGCAAACGCATAGGCCGGGTTTTCGTCGGTGGTGACGCCGCTGCCCATCAGGGCCGTAATCACCGCGCTGGGACCGGGCACGGGCACCACGGTGAAACCCGCTTCGCGCACGGCGCGCACCACGCGCGCGCCCGGATCGCTGACGGCGGGCGCGCCCGCGTCCGACACGAGCGCCACGCGCTGGCCTTGCGCCAGGCGTTCACAGATGGCTTGGGCAGCCGCAGCCTCGTTGTGGCGGTGGGCCGCCATGAGCGGCGTGCTGACCCCCCAGGCGTCCAGCAAGGTCCGGCTGGCCCGCGTGTCTTCGGCCGCGATCACATCGGCGCGTTGCAGGGCATGCCAGGCCCTCAGCCCCAGGTCGCCCAGGTTGCCGATCGGCGTGGCCACGACGTACAACGTCGACGCGGGCCAATGCTGCCCGGCCACGCGTTCGGCAACGCGATTCCAGGCATCGCCGGCAGGCGGGGGTGAGACATTTTGATTCATTGCAGCCTACTGACACGGAAAACCATGTCAGTGTAGCCGCCAATGCCCGCCCTTTCGGAGCCCCCATGACGGACGACACCCTGCGCCTGGCCTGCGAACTGGCGCTGGCCGCGCGGCGCCGCGCGGACAAGCGCCGCCGCCGCGCCCGGCCGCGTACCACGCCGGAAGATGCGCCTGTACGCCGCTCACCCATGCAACGCCGCGGCGATCTCCATGAAGACGCCGCACTGCGCCTGCTACTGGCCCAGGGTCTGGTGCTGCTGGCGCGCAACCTCTGGACGCGGGCAGGCGAAATCGACTTGGCCATGCGCGACGGCGACACGCTGGTGTTCGTCGAGGTCCGGGCCCGCGGCCAAACCCGCTACGGCGGCGCCGCGGCCAGCATCGGCCGCGACAAGCAGGCCCGGCTGGCCCGCGCCGCCGCGCAATGGCTGCCGGAACTGGCCCGGCGGCATTGGCACGGCGCGCCGCCGCCGGCACGCTTCGATGCCGTGGTCTTCGACGCCGGCCAACCCCAATGGCTGCGCGGCGCTTTCCTGCTGCCTTGAGGCCGACGCCGGACGCGGCCGGCTCTGGCCGGACACCACCGTAACGTCCTGCCGCAGCGTCGTTACGGATCGACAGAACAGGGGGACCGCCGCGTGAGATAATCGCGGCCATGGATATGACCTCTCGTATGACGTCGCACTTTCGCGACGCCATGGCTGCGTGCGAACAAAGTATGAACGTCCTGGCCGAACCGCTGGCGGTGGCGGTGGACGTGCTATTCGGCGCCCTGGCGAACAACGGCAAGATTCTGGCTTGCGGCAACGGCGGATCCGCCGCGGATGCGCAGCATTTCATCGCCGAACTGGTGGGCCGCTTCGAACGCGAGCGCCTGCCGCTGGCGGGCATCGCGCTCAATACCGACACCGCGATCCTCACCGCAGTCGGCAACGACTACGGCTTCGATGAAATCTACGAACGCCAGGTCAACGCCTTCGGCCAGGCCGGAGACGTCCTGGTGGCGATCTCCACCAGCGGCAATTCCCCCAATGTGGTCCGCGCCATGGAAGCCGCCAGCGCGCGCGAGATGCATGTTCTTGCCCTGACGGGCAAGGGCGGCGGCGTCATGGGGGAACTCATTACGCCTATGGACGTCCATCTATGTGTTCCCAGCGACCGCACGATGCGGGTCCAGGAAGTCCACATTCTGCTGCTGCACGCGCTGTGCGACGGCATCGACGCTCTTCTGCTTGGAGACACTGAATGATTTCTGACGTCAGAACCGCAGTCCGACCCCTGATGCTTGCGGCCGCCCTGTCCACCGCGGCGTTGTCGTTGACGGCCTGCGCGCCCCTGATCGTGGGCGGCGCCGCCGCCACCACGGCGGTCGTAGTCACGGACCGCCGCACGTCCGGCACCCAGCTTGAAGACCAGAACATGGCCTTCAAGGCGCAAAGCCAGATCTCACAGAAATTGGGCGATACCGCCCGGGTCAACGCGATGGCCTACGGCGGCCACCTGCTGCTGACGGGCGACGTCCCCACCGAGGAAGCCAAAAGCCAGGCCACCGCCATCGCCCAGGGCATCGAAAACGTCAAACAGGTCATCAACCAGTTGAACGTGGGCCCGATCGCTTCGTTCGGCACCCGCTCGAACGACACCTGGCTGACCTCTAAAGTAAAGACCGCGCTGATCAACACCAAGTACGTGCCGTCCGGCACCATCGCACTGACGACGGACCACAGCGTCGTCTATCTGATGGGCAAGGTCACGCAGGCCGAGGGCGACTACGCCGCGAATGCCACGGCCGACGTCGGCGGCGTCGCGAAGGTGGTTAAACTGTTCGAGACCATCAGCCGGGAAGAAGCAATCCGGCTGTCCAACAGCAGCACCCGGGACCAATCCACGGAAACCAAGGCGCCCATTGAAAGCGGCGCCGGCGCAGCACCCAGCGGCAACGCGGCCGGCACGAGCAACGGCGTAGAGGCCATGCCCATCAAATGAAAAAAGCCATCGTAGCCCTGGCCGTCCTGGTGGCGGTCGGCATCGGCGCCTGGTTCGTCTGGCGCCCTGCCCAGACGGCGCCCGACGTCACCTTCACCACCCTGGAAGGCAAGTCCTTCTCGATGCAGGACCTGCGCGGCAAGGTCGTGCTGGTCAAGTTTTGGGCAACCAGCTGTGTGACCTGCGTGAAGCAGATGCCGGAAACCATCGCGGCTTATAAACAGTACGCCAGCAAGGGCTACGAGGCCGTGGCAGTCGCCATGGATTACGACCCGCCCAATTTCGTGCTGAACTTCGCCGAGCAGCGCAAGCTGCCCTTCCCCGTGGCGTTGGACACCAAGGGCGACATCGCCCGCGCCTTCGGCGACATCCGCCTGACGCCCACGGCCTTCCTGATCGACAAGCAGGGACACATCATCAAGCGCTATCTAGGCGAATACGATGTGGCCGAATTCCACGCCACCGTGGAAAAGGCGCTGGCCGCCGGCTAGACGCGCCGCCCGCCTCCCCATGAAAAAACCGCCCGATGGGCGGTTTTTTCATGGCTGGCCTGAGACTGGCCGGATTCAGAACGCCGGAATCACGGCGCCCTTGTACTTTTCCTGGATGAACGTCTTCACCTCGGGCGTGTGCAGGGCATCGACCAGCTTCTTGATGCCCGGCGCATCTTTGTTGTCGGCGCGGGTCACGAGGATGTTGGCGTAGGGTGAATCGGCGCCTTCGATGAAGAGCGCGTCCTTGGTGGGCACCAGGCCGGCTTCCAGCGCGTAGTTGGTGTTGATCAGCGCCAGGTCCACGTCGTCCAGCGAGCGCGGCAGCATCGCGGCTTCAAGTTCGCGGAACTTCAGCTTCTTGGGATTCTCGACCACATCGGCGGCGGTCGCCAGGATGTTGGAAGGATCCTTCAGCTTGATCACGCCCTGCTTTTGCAGCAGCACCAGCGCGCGGCCGCCGTTGGACGGGTCGTTTGGAATTGCGACCGAAGCGCCGTCCTTCAGTTCGGACAGGCTCTTGATCTTCTTGGAGTAGCCGCCGAAGGGTTCGACGTGCACCAGCGCCACCGGCACGAGCGTGGCCTTGCGGTCCTTGTTGAACGCATCCAGATAGGGCTTGTGCTGGAAGAAGTTGGCGTCCAGCTGTTTGTCGGCCAATTGCAGGTTGGGCTGCACATAATCGCTGAACACCTTGATGTCGAGCTCGACGCCCTGCTTGGCCAACTGCGGTTTCACCACTTCCAGGATCTCGGCGTGCGGCACCTGGGTTGCGCCCACCACCACTTTTTCAGCATGGGCGGCATTGGCCGCCACCAGGAAGGCCGATGCCGCAAGGGCAGAGCGGACGAAGTTCAAACGCATGTTTTGCCTCTTATAGGGATAAAAATGGGGGCCCATGTCCGCCCGGATGCGGATTCGCCCCCTTTTGCGGGGCGCCGCGCTCTCGAAAACGCCCCCAATTTACCTGAATGCCGGTTATTTGTCGGGCATATGGACATAGGTTTTAGGCATATGAAACCTGCGGGTACTACAATCCGTCGTATGCTTGCGCTACCGCGTCCCGAACGCGATTTTGTGCAGGCATTTTTTCTAACCACTCATACTTATTTGCCGACTTAGCTGCCATGACCGACACCCCCGACCCTGCTGCCGTTTCGTCCCCCGCTGTCAAAGCCGCGGTGCTTTCTGAAGCACTGCCGTATATCCGACGATTCCACGGCAAGACCATCGTGGTCAAGTACGGCGGCAACGCCATGACGGAAGAGCGCTTGCAGCGCAGCTTCGCGCACGATGTCGTGCTGCTGAAGCTGGTGGGTCTGAATCCGGTGGTCGTCCACGGCGGCGGTCCGCAGATCGACGACGCGCTGCGCCGCATTGGTAAGCAGGGCACCTTCATCCAGGGCATGCGCGTGACCGACGCCGAGACCATGGAAGTGGTCGAATGGGTGCTGGGCGGCCAGGTCCAGCAAGACATCGTCATGATGATCAACGAAGTCGGCGGCAAGGCGGTGGGCCTGACCGGCAAGGACGGCGGCCTGATCCAGGCCCAGAAGAAGCTGATGGCCAACAAGGACAACCCCGACGAACCGATCGACATCGGTTTCGTGGGCGACATCACCCTGGTCGAGCCGGCCGTGGTGAAAGCCCTGCAGGACGACCAGTTCATCCCCGTGATCTCGCCGATCGGCTATGGCGAAGACGGCACCGCCTACAACATCAACGCCGACGTCGTCGCCGGCAAGATGGCCGAAGTGCTGGGCGCTGAAAAGTTGCTGATGCTGACCAACACGCCGGGCGTGCTGGACAAGGCCGGCAAGCTGCTGCGCAGCCTGTCCGCCCAGACCATCGACGAACTGTTCGCGGACGGCACCATCTCGGGCGGCATGCTGCCCAAGATCTCGTCGGCGCTGGACGCCGCCAAGAACGGCGTGAACTCCGTGCACATCGTCGACGGCCGCGTGCCGCACTGCCTGCTGCTGGAAATCCTGACCGATCAGGGCGTTGGCACGATGATCAGCTCGCACTGATGCCCACCCCGCAGCGCTGCGCGGCGCCCCCCAGGGGGCGCCGCTGCGGACCGGCGGAGCCGGATCCGCGCGGCCCGGATCTGGGCGACCCGTTTCTCCGGTGGCGTTTTTGATGCAAGCGCGCCGACAATTGCTGCGGCCTGCGGTGCGCATGCGCCGTTCGCGCAGCGTGGCCACGGGCGTTTCCGAACGCCTGTGGTTGTTCGATCTGGACAATACGCTGCACGATACCTCGCACGCCATCTTCCCAAAGATCGACCACGGCATGACGATGGCCGTGGCCGAAGCCCTGAACGTGGACATCGACACGGCCAACGACGTGCGCCGGCTGTACTGGAAGCGCTATGGCGCCACGATGATCGGCATGGTGCGCCACCACGGCGTGAATCCGCACGACTTCCTGCACCGCAGCCACGACTTCGACGTCAATCCGCTGATCCGCGCTGAAAAGGCGCTGGCCTACAAATTGCGGCAGCTGCCGGGTCGCAAGGTGTTGCTGACCAACGCGCCGCTGCGGTACGCGCGCGCGGTCTTGGCCCGGCTGGGCATCTTGCGCCAGTTCGACAGCCTGTGGGCCATCGAGCACATGCGGCTGCACGGCGAATTCCGGCCCAAACCATCGCCCGCGCTGCTGCGCTATGTGTTGGCCCGCGAAGGCGTGCCCGCCCATCGCGCCGTCCTGGTGGAAGACACGCTGGCCAACCTGCGCGGCGCGCGCCGGGCCGGCGTCCGGACCGTGCACGTCTATCACCCCGGCACGCCCTTTTCCCGTGGCCGCTCACATCGTCCGGCCTATGTCGACTTGCGGGTAAACTCCGTCAGTGATTTGTTGTTACGCCGACGTCCCCTGCGGGGATAGCGGCGCGCTCCTCCCCCCATTCACCGTCAAGCCTGCGCGAGAGCAGTTCCTTCCATGGCGAGCAAACCCGGCGAGCGCAAGACCCAGATTCTGCAGACACTGGCCGAGATGCTGGAGCAGCCGCATGCGTCCCGCATCACCACGGCCGCGCTGGCCGCGCGCCTTGAAGTCTCGGAAGCCGCGCTGTACCGGCACTTCGCCAGCAAGGCGCAGATGTTCGAAGGGCTGATCGAATTCATCGAAACCAGCATCTTCACGCTGGTGAACCAGATTGCCACCGCCGAACCCTACGGCGTGCCGCAAGCGCACAAGACCGTCTCGATGCTGCTGACCTTCTCGGAACGCAACAAAGGCATGACGCGCGTGCTGACCGGGGACGCGCTGGTCACGGAAGACAACCGGCTGCAAGAACGCATCAACCACATCAACGACCGCATCGAGACGTCGCTAAAGCAATCGCTACGCATCGCCATCACCGACGGCGGCCTGCCGCCGGACGCGAATGTCGCCGCGCACGCCAGCCTGCTGACGCACCTGGTGCTGGGCCGGTGGCTGCGCTATGCGCAGAGCGGCTGGCGCGTGGCGCCCACGCTGCACCTGGACGAACAACTGCGCCTGGCCCTGGGCTAAGCCATCCACCGACGGCCGATTCGGGCCCATTTGCGGCATAACACGAACGAATTACCGAGGGCCTCTGAGTGCGCCTTGGACCCGTTCGACACAATTGGTGTGCATTTACGCAACATTCCCAAGCTTGCGACCGCCAAGGGCGGACGAGCATAATGCCCAAGGTGGGTTTCTACAAGCTCATATCTTCTTCGGTTTGACCCACATCAATACGGGTTTTCCTCAATGCCGTCACGATCATCCTGTAGCACCGACACATCGAATTAAACAAACCCGTGCTCGCGGGGAGTGTGTCGGAAGTTTGACCTCAACCGGAGATGGATATGACTGCGCCAGCCGCTGTCCCTGCCTCGCAAGCCCCAAAGAAAGCAAAAATTCCAATCGGACTCATCGCCGGCATCCTGGTGATGATCGGGGTGCTGATGATGCCCCTGCCTGCCGACCTGCCGGTCGCGGGCCACCGCATGCTGGCGATCCTGGCGTTTGCCGTGGTGGTCTGGATTACCGAAGCCGTGTCTTACGAAGCCAGCGCGATCATGATCACGACGCTGATGGCCTTCCTGTTGGGCACGGCTCCGACAATCAAAGACCCGAACGTGCTGTACGGCACGTCCGCCGCCATCAGCATGGCGCTTAACGGTTTTTCAAATTCGGCGCTGGCGCTGGTCACCGGCGCCTTGTTCATTGCCGCCGCCATGACCTTCACCGGGCTGGACCGGCGCATCGCGCTGGTCACGTTGTCGAAAGTCGGCACCAGCACGCGCCGCATCCTGATCGGATGTATCGCCGTGACGATCGTGCTGAGCCTGGTCGTGCCCAGCGCCACCGCGCGCAGCGCGGCCGTGGTGCCCATCATGATGGGCGTCATCGCGGCCTTCGGCGTGGACAAGCGGTCGAACATCGCCGCCGGCATCATGATCATCGTGGCGCAGGCCACCAGCATCTGGAACGTTGGTATCCAGACCGCCGCCGCGCAGAACCTGCTGACGGTCGGCTTCATGGAAAAGATGCTGGGCGAACGCGTGGCGTGGTCGGACTGGCTGATTGCCGGCGCTCCCTGGTCGCTGATCATGTCGGCCGTGCTGATCTTCGTCGTGCTGAAGTTGCTGCCGCCGGAAAGCGACAGCATCGCCGGGGGCAAGGAAGCGGTCGAAAAGTCGCTGATTGAACTGGGCCCCATGACAGGCGCGCAAAAGCGCCTGATGGCGGTGTCGGTCATGCTGTTGCTGTTCTGGTCGACCGAAGGCAAGCTGCACAAGTTCGACACGACCTCGACCACTTACTTCGGCCTGGTGCTGCTGATGTTGCCGCGCTTTGGCGTGATGACGTGGAAAGACGTGCAAGCGCGCATCCCATGGGGCACGGTCATCGTGTTCGGCGTGGGCATCAGCCTGGGCACCGCCCTGTTGACGACGCAAGCAGGCCAATGGCTGGGCAACCAGGTCGTGGCGCATACCGGGCTGGATCAACTGGGGCCGCTGGCGATCTTCGCCATCCTTGCCGCGTTCCTGATCGTCATTCACTTGGGTTTCGCCAGCGCCACCGCGCTGACCTCGGCCATGCTGCCCATCCTGATCTCGGTGCTGGCCACGCTGCCGGGCGATTTCAGCCGCCTGGGCATGACCATGCTGCTGGGCTTCGTGGTCAGCTACGGTTTCATTCTGCCGATCAACGCGCCGCAGAACATGGTTTGCCTGGGCACGGAAACCTTCAATGCCAAGCAGTTTGCCAAAGTCGGCATCATCGTCACCATCGTGGGGTACCTGCTGATGCTGGTCATGGGCGCGACGTACTGGCGCTGGCTTGGCTGGCTTTAAGGAGAACGCATCATGAAACTCTCCTTAGCCCAAGCCAATGAATACGGCCGCCGCGTGCTGATGGCGCAAGGCGTGCCCGAAGACATCGCCCGCGACGTGGCCGAACACCTGGTCGAGTCCGACCGGGTCGGCTACACCAGCCACGGCCTGTCGATCCTGACGAACTACCGGCGCGTGCTGTCCGAAGGCCTGGCCCAGGCCGACGGCCGGCCTGAACTGGTGAACGACCGCGGCGCCATGCTCGCCTATGACGGCCACCACGGCCTGGGTCAGTACGTTGGCAAGGTCGTCATCGAAAAGGCGATCGAGCGCACCCAGGAACACGGGCAATGCATCGTGACGCTGCGCCACAGCCATCACCTGGGCCGCATGGGTCACTTCGGTGAAATGGTGGCGGCCAAGGGCTTGATCCTGCTGGCCTTCACCAACGTGATCAACCGCGCGCCCACCGTGGCGCCGTTCGGCGGCGCCCAGGCGTGCCTGACCACCAACCCGCTGTGCTTCGCTGGTCCGCTGCCCGGCGGGCGCCCACCGTTCATCGTGGACATGGCCACCAGCTCCATCGCCGTGAACAAGGCACGCGTGCTGGCGGCCAAGGGCGAACAAGCGCCCCCGGGGTCGCTGATCGACGCCGACGGCAACCCCACGACCGATCCGAACGCGCTGTTCTCGGACCCGCCCGGCGCCCTGCTGCCTTTCGGCGGCCACAAGGGTTATGCGCTGGGCCTGGTGGCGGAACTGCTGGCCGGCGTCTTGTCGGGCGGCGGCACGATCCAGCCCGAACACCCCCGCAACGGCGTGGCCACGAACAACATGTTCGCGCTGTTGCTGGACCCGCAAGTGGACTTCAACACCGACTGGCGCACGATGGAAGTCGGCGCGTTCATCGACTACCTGCATGCGTGCAAACCGCAGCCGGGCGTCGAGGCGGTGCAGTATCCGGGCGAATACGAAGCCCGCAACCGCGCCGTGAACGCAGATTCGGTGGAGTTCGATAGCCGGATCTGGGATGGGTTGAAGAAGCTGGCGTCTGACCTGGGTGTGCCGGAGGCGTTACCGGGTTGATGGTGGGTGTTTTGGTGACGGCGGGTGCGGGTTCTTAAGACGCCCGTCGCGGCGGTGGCCTGCCGGACGCGGGTCAACGATTGCGGTCCGGAGCCTTCGCTCCGGACTGCCCCTTCGTCATCTTCGTCCAGGCCTTCGGCCTTCCCTTCAGATTCCCTCGGGCTTATCGACTCCCCGCGTCCGGCAGGCCACCACCACGACGGGCTCGCGCAGTTGAAAGCGGACGTCAGCTGGGACGAGCTGCATGCTTAGGGTTCTGGCATACGGCATCGAAAAGAGAAATAGCTTGTAGTGCCCGCCCCCAGCCGGCCGCGCGGGCGGCCTTTGGGGGCTTACGCAGCGTCTTGCATCGACACGCTGCCGCTACGCGTATAGGCAAGAAAACGGGCCGCCGCTAATCGTCACTTGAACCCCTGTGCCGGATGGGCGGCGTGCGCGAGAGGGTCTGCATACGCAACAGGCTCCCTGCCGCGCGCCGCCCATCTCTACCCGCCCCACTTGATTGCGGGCCCATCAGCAATGCCCCCACGCAAGCGCGCAGCGATCACATCACCGACGACGCACCGCGCGTAGGCCGATTGTGGCCGCCCGCGCGGCCGCAATCGGCGGGCCCCGCAAATCTCGACATGATTGACAGGCCCAGCAACGCGCCGAGCCAAGACGGCGTGAGCCCGTCGGGGTGGGCGGCATGGGCGCGAGCAACCTCGATGCGCCCGAGGGAATCTGAAGGGAAGGCCGTAGGCCTGGACGAAGATGACGAAGGGGAAGTCCGGCGCCTGCGCGCCGGACCGCAATCGTGGGCGCGAGTGCCCATGCCGCCCACGCCGACGGGCGACCCACGAAGCACTACACGACGAACCTCACTCCCGCATCAACCCTTCGCCGATCGATGCCTGCTGATGCTCATCATGATCCCGAACGCGATCCCCATCGTGAACAACGCCGTCCCGCCGTAACTCATGAACGGCAACGGCACACCGACGACCGGCAAGATCCCCGTCACCATCCCCACGTTCACGAACACATAGATGAACAGCATCATCGTCAGCGCCCCCGCCAGCAAACGTCCAAACTGTGACGATGCCCGCGAAGCGATCGTCAGGCCCCGCGCCATCATCAGGCCATACAGCACCAGGATCGCGATACCGCCATACAGGCCGAACTCTTCGGCGTACACCGCGAAAATGAAGTCCGTCGTGCGTTCCGGGATGAAGTCCAGGTGCGTCTGCGTACCCTTCATGTAGCCCTTGCCGTACACGCCGCCCGAGCCCACGGCGATCATCGACTGGATCGTGTGGAACCCCTTGCCCAACGGATCGGAACTGGGATTGAGCAGCGTGCAGACCCGATGCTTTTGATAATCGTGCAGCACCACCCAGTCCACATCCGGCTCGCATAGCTGGTCTTCGTAATACACCAGCGTACCGATCGCGATGATGCCGGCCAGCATCACCGGCACCAGAAGCTTGAACGACAGGCCCGCGAAATAGATCACGAAAAAACCGGCGCCGAACACCAGTAGCGCCGTGCCGAGATCAGGTTGCAACACGATCAGGCCGAACGGCGCGGCCAGCATGGCGGCGGCGGCCAGGAAGTCTCGGATGCGCACCGCGCCTTCGTGGCGCTGGAAGTACCAGGCCAGCATCATCGGCACCGCGATCTTCATCATTTCGGAAGGCTGGATGCGCGTCACGCCAAGATTCAGCCAGCGGGTCGCGCCCTTGCTGGTTTCACCGAAAAACTCCACGCCCAGCAGCAGCACCACGCCCACCACGTAGAAGGGCAACGCCAGCTTCATCAGCCACTTGGGCGGAATGAGCGCCATCGTCCACATCGCAAAGAACGCGATGACGAAGTTGCGCGACTGCTCCGCAAAACGCCAATCGGTGCCGCCCACCGCCGAATGCATGACGGTCAGGCCCAACGCGGCGAACATCAACAAAATCGCCAGCAGCGGCCAATCGAACGCCGTGAAGACGCGTAGCAGGATAAGGCCCAGGCGCTTCATTGTTGGCGCACCACGTCGGAAGTAATGGATTCAACGGAGGCCACGGGATCGGCCCGTTCCGGCCGCACGATCTTGTCCTGGCGGTCTTTGGCCAGCCAGTAGTCGAACACCTTGCGCGCGACGGGAGCCGCCACGCTGGCGCCCCAGCCGGCGTTCTCGACGATCAGCGACACGGCGATGCGGGGATGCTCCAGCGGCGCGAACCCCATGAAAAGCGCGTGGTCGCGCAGGCGTTCGTCGATCGCGCTGGCGCGGTAGTGCCCGCCCCGCAGGCTGAACACCTGCGCCGTGCCGGTCTTGCCGGCCGCCTGGTACGGGGCATTGGCGAATGCGCGGCGTGCCGTGCCCGCCCGCACCACGTCCGCCATGGCGTTCTTGATCACATCCACATTGGCCTGCTTCAGCGGGATTCGGTAGTCGGGCGTCGATTCCGTGGGCTTGGCCACGCCGCTGCGCGGATCGCGCACCGCGTGCACCAGGTGCGGGCGGCGGTAAAGGCCGTTGTTGGCCAATGTCGACGTGCCCTGCGCCAGCTGTAGCAGAGTGAACGCGTTGTAGCCCTGGCCCACGGCCACCGAAATGGTTTCGCCCGCATACCAGCGCTGGCGGTCCTTGTCCTTGTAGGCGGCGCGCTTCCAGTCCGTGGAGGGCAGCACGCCGCGCTTTTCGCCTTCCAGGTCGATGCCGGTGATCTGGCCAAAACCGAACTGCTTGGTGAAATCGTGCAGCGCATTCACGCCGATCTCGGGGCCCAACGAATAGAAATATGTGTCGGACGACACCACGATTGCCTTGTGCATGTCGGTCATGCCATAGGCGGCGCCGCCGGCGTTGCGGAACTTCTGCCCGCCGAATTCGTAGTAGCCCGGGTCGGAAATGCGGTCGGTCGCGCGGCGCTTGCCCAGTTCCAGGGCAGCCAGGCCAACAAAGGGCTTGTAGGTCGAACCGATCGGGTAGGTGCCATACAGCGGGCGGTTGATCAGCGGATGGTCCGGCGATTCGTTCAGCATCCGCCAGTTGTCCACGTCGATGCCGTCCACGAACAGATTGGGATCGAAGGACGGCTGCGACACAAAGGCCAGGACCTCGCCCGTGTCCGGGTCGATCGCGACGAGCGCGCCGCGCTGGCCTTCAAAGGCTTCTTCGGCCACCTTCTGCAGGCCCAGATCGATGGACAGCATGATGTCCGACCCCGGCACCGGGTCGATCCGGCGCAGCGTGCGCATGGGGCGGCCGCCGGCAGTGACTTCGACCTCTTCCAGGCCGGTGCGGCCATGCAGCTGCTCTTCCCAGGTTTTCTCGATGCCCTTCTTGCCGATCACATCCGTGCCGCGGTAATTGCCCAGCAGGCCGGCGCGTTCCAGCTCTTCGTTGTCGCCTTCCGCAATGCGGCCGATGTAGCCCACCACGTGCGCGGCCGACAGGCCCTGCGGATACTCGCGCACCCATCGCGCGCGCAGCTCGACGCCCGGGAACTGGAAGGAGTGCGCGGCAAACCAGGCGGCCTCGGTCTCGTTCAAGTTGTTGCGCAATTGCAGGCTGGCGTAGCGGCTGGACTCCGCCGCGCGCCGCTTGAAGCGCCGTTGGTCGGCGGGGCTGATGTAGACGACTTCGGTCAGGCGTTCGAACAGCTCCGTCATGTTGCCGGCGTGGGCCGGCACCACTTCGAGCGTGTAGGTGCGGTAGTTGCGCGCCAGGACTTCGCCATTGCGATCCAGGATCTCGCCGCGCCGGGGCGGGATCGGCACAACGGCAATACGGTTGCGGTCGGCGCGCTCGGAGAGGCCTTCGTAGCGGTCGACCTGCAAATACCAGAACCGTCCCACCAGCACGCCGAAACACACCAGGGCGAACACGCCGCCTACCCAGGCGCGCAGGCGGAAGCGCTGCTTCTGCTGCTGGCCAGTTTTCTTGAATTCGAACATGACGCGACGCCGCCGTCAGGCGGAGGAGGATTCGGCGTCGTCGGCACCGCGCTGCGGCAAGTGCAGCACCCAGCCCGCCAACGGCCACAGCGCAGCGGTGATGGCCACGCTGATGCACCAGTCCCAGCCCGGCCATTTTCCGGCAAGCCAGGCATGAATGATCTGGGTCAGGAAACGGGCGATGAAGAAGACAGGCAGCATGTGCATCGCCTGGCTCCAGAGATCGAACCGTTGCAGCCGGCGGTGCAGCACCACCGCGCCATAGGCGACCAGCGTGTACGACAACGCGTGCTCGCCCAGCGGGCCCGCATCGTGCACGTCCATCAGCAAACCGAAGAAAAACGCGGTGAACAGGCCCACGCGGCGAGGTTCATGTACGCACCAGAAGGCAATGATCAGCAGCAGCACGTCGGGCGCGCCCTGCCACAGGCGCCACGGCAGCAGGGACACCAGCCACACCAGCAGCACCGTGGCCCAGACGAAGACGCCATGAGCCGGACCGGACAGGCGGTCTGGGTGCACATTGCTGGGGGTGCCCAGGCGGCGCCTGGGTTGCGATTGATTAGTCCGATCCACCGGAATCGACCTCCTGACGGTTGGACTCGGCGCGGGCCACATCCACCTGCAAGACCAGGAAGTGGCGATAGCGTTCGGGATGAGCCAGCGGTTCACACACGGCACGCGCGAAACCGGAGGCGGTGTCGCGTTCGACCGAGGTCACCTTGGCCACGGGCAAGCCGGCGGGGAACAATCCGCCGACGCCGCTGGTGACGATAGTATCGCCTTCCTTGATATCGGCATTGGCGGCAAGGTAACGGACTTCCATCTTGCCCGGCGAATTACCACCGAACGCGATCAGCCGCAGCCCATTGCGCAGCAGCTGGACGGGAATGGACACCTGCTCATCCGTCACCAGCGCGGCTTCGGCCGTCATCGGCGTCACACGGACAATCTGCCCGACCACGCCGCCTTCGTCGATCACGGGCATGCCCGGCGCCAGGCCGGCCTTGCTGCCCTTGTTGAACACCAGGCGCTGGGTGAACGCGTTGGTGGGTTCGTACATGACCTCGACCACCACCGCCGATTGCGCCACGGTGTCGGTCACGCCCAGCAGGCGGCGCAGTTGCGCGTTTTCGGCGGCCAGTTGCGCCGCATGGCTGGCAACCTGGGCCAGTTCGATGCGCTGGCGCTGCAAGGCTTCGTTTTCGCTGCGGATGAGGTTGGCCGCATTGACCCACTCATTGACTTGCTGGACGAGGTCGCGCGGCGCCATGACGGCACGCTGGAAGGGGTAAATCGCCACGGACATCGCGCGGCGCGCCGGTTCCAGCATGCGCCATTGCGAATCCATGATGATCAGGGCCAAAGCAAGGACGACCAGAACGACCAGCCGCACCTCCGCTGGTGGGCCGCGCCTGAATAGGGGGGGGGTCCCTTGTCGTTGCATGAATCTCAGCCCGGACGCCCGCGTCCGTAGCTCCCACAGCGGCCGGAGCCGTAAACAAGCGGGGCTCCGGGCTGGCGGGCGGTATTAGTCGTTGATGAAGATGGCGCCCAGTTTCTCAAGGTGTTCCAGCGCTTCGCCGCAACCGCGCACGACGCAGGTCAGGGGATCGTCGGCCACCACGACGGGCAGGCCGGTCTCTTCCTGGAGCAGGCGATCCAGATCGCGCAGCAAAGCGCCGCCGCCCGTCAGGGCGATACCCTTGTCGGTGATGTCGGCGCCCAGTTCGGGCGGGGTTTGCTCAAGCGCGATCTTCACCGCGGAAACGATCTGGTTCAGCGGGTCGGTCAGCGATTCCAGGATCTCGTTGGACGAGACCGTGAAGCTGCGCGGCACGCCTTCAGCCAGATTACGGCCCTTGACTTCGATTTCGCGGACTTCGGAACCCGGGAATGCGGAACCGATTTCCTTCTTGATCAGCTCGGCGGTGGGTTCGCCGATCAGCATGCCGTAGTTGCGGCGGATATAGTTGACGATGGCTTCGTCGAACTTGTCGCCGCCGACGCGCACGGAACCTTTATAGACCATGCCGCCCAGCGAGATGACCGCCACCTCGGTGGTGCCGCCGCCGATGTCGACGACCATGGAGCCGCTGGCGTCGGACACGGCCAGGCCGGCGCCGATGGCCGCGGCCATGGGTTCTTCGATCAGGAAGACGTGGGACGCGCCCGCGCCCAACGCCGATTCGCGGATGGCGCGGCGTTCAACCTGGGTGGAACCGCAGGGCACGCAGACGATAATGCGCGGACTGGGCGCCAGCATGTTGCGGGGGTGCACCATGCGGATGAACTGCTTGAGCATCTGTTCGGTGACCGTGAAGTCGGCGATAACGCCATCCTTCATGGGCCGGATGGCCTCGATGTTGCCGGGCACTCGGCCAAGCATCTGCTTGGCTTCGTGGCCGACGGCCTGGATGATCTTTTTGCCGTGAGGCCCGCCTTCATGACGGATTGCGACCACGGAGGGCTCATCGAGCACGATGCCCTTGCCGCGGACGTAAATCAGCGTATTGGCGGTACCGAGGTCGATCGCCATATCGCTGGAAAAATAACTGCGCAGGAATCCGAACATGGGAGCTCAGCTAAATTCTGGGGGGAATTGGGTTCAAGTCGTGGGGCGTCTGGCCCGAGAAACGTCGGGTCCGCCTGTCATCACGGCGATTAAACCGTGAATCATAACTTATAATTTCCCCGGAAATAGCGCATAAATGCAGGCTATTCAAGCTTTGTAACGGGATTGGCGGGTGCATACTGCCCAGTCCCGCCCTTCGGCCTTCGCTTATCGATTTTGCAATCCCTATGGCGCTCAATGACACAGATGTGGCCCGCATTGCCCGGCTGGCCAGAATCGAACTGACCCCCGACCAGCGCACGCTTGCGCAGGCCGAGTTAAACGGCATCCTCCACCTGATCGAACGGCTTCAGTCCGTCGACACCCAAGGCGTCGAACCGCTGGCCCACCCCCTGTCCGCCCATGAGGACATTGTGCTGCGCCTGCGTGAAGACGCCGTTACCGAAGCCAGCTCGGAAGCCCGCCGCGCGGCGCTGCTGGCCAACGCCCCCGACGCCCAGGAAGGCTTGTTCCTGGTTCCTAAAGTCCTAGACTAAGCCATGACGAAACCTGCCTTGCATACCCAATTCGAGGGGATCGCCGCTTTGCGCGCGGCCCTCGCCCAACGCCAGGTCAGCGCAGTCGAACTGGCGCAAAGCGCCCTGGCGGCTGCCGATGCGGCCAGCGGCCTGAATTGCTTTTTACATATTGACGCTGAATTGACGCTGGCCCAGGCCCGCGCCGCCGACGCCGCCCTGGCCGACGGTTCGGCGGGCCCGCTGGCCGGCGTGCCCATCGCGCACAAAGACGCGTTCGTGACTCGCGGCTGGCGCACGACCGCCGGCAGCAAAATGCTGGAAGGCTATGTCAGCCCGTTCGACGCCACCGTCGTCGAACGACTGGCCGCAGCGGGCGCCGTGTCCATCGGCAAGCTGAACTGCGACGAATTCGCCATGGGTTCCGGCAACGAGAACTCGGCCTACGGCGCGGTGAAGAATCCCTGGGACCACGCCGCGGTGCCCGGCGGCTCGTCGGGCGGATCGGCCGCCGCCGTGGCCGCCCGCCTGGTGGCCGCCGCCACCGGCACCGACACCGGCGGCTCGGTGCGCCAGCCCGCCGCCTTGTGCGGCGTCAGCGGCATCAAGCCGACTTACGGCACCGTGTCGCGGTACGGCATGGTGGCGTTCGGCTCCAGCCTGGACCAGGCCGGCCCGCTGGCCGCCAGCAGCCGCGACCTGCTTGAGTTGCTGGACGTCGTGAGCGGTTTCGATCCGCGCGACGCGACCAGTCTGGAAAAGTGCGACGCCGCCGTGAACGAACCTGGCCGCGTCCGCCGCGACTTCGATTCGGCCCAGGCTGCGTTCGACGCGGCCGGCAGCCAACCCTTGAAGGGCTTGCGCATCGGCGTGCCGGAAGAGTATTTCGGCGCCGGCCTGGCCGCCGACGTGGCCGCTGCGGTGGAAGCCGCGCTGGCCCAGTTTGAGGCGCTGGGCGCTGTGCGCGTACCGGTATCGCTGCCGCGCACGGAACTCGCCATCCCCGCCTACTACGTCATCGCCCCGGCGGAAGCGTCCAGCAACCTGGCCCGCTACGACGGCGTGCGCTACGGCCACCGGACCGAGCAGTACGGCGATCTGACCGAAATGATCAGCCGTTCGCGCGCCGAAGGCTTCGGCAGCGAGGTCAAGCGCCGCATCCTGATCGGCACGTATGTGCTGTCGCACGGCTACTACGACGCCTACTACCTGCAAGCGCAACGACTGCGCCGCCTGATCGCACAGGATTTCCAGCGCGCCTACGCGGACCAGTGCGACGTCATCATGGGCCCGGTCACGCCAACGGTGGCCAAGAACATTGGCGACAACCGCGACGACCCGACGGCCGACTGGCTGGCCGACGTCTACACGCTGGGCGTCAGCTTGGCGGGCCTGCCCGCCATGTCCATCCCTTGCGGTTTTGGCTCGGGGCGGCCGGTCGGCCTGCAGATCATCGGCAACTACTTCGACGAAGGCAAGCTCCTAGCCATCGCCGACCGCTACCAACAAGTCACCGACTGGCACAAGCATTCGCCAGTAAAGCAGGACGCCTGACATGAACTGGGAAATCGTCATCGGCCTGGAAACGCATACCCAGCTTTCCACCGGCTCCAAGATCTTTTCGGGTAGCAGCACCGCCTTCGGCGCTGCGCCCAACACGCATGCCAACGAAGTCGATCTGGCGTTGCCGGGCAGCCTGCCGGTCATGAACCGCGGCGCGGCCGAACGCGCTATCCGCTTCGGCCTGGCCGTGGGCGCCACCATCGCGCCGCGCTCGGTGTTCGCGCGCAAAAACTACTTCTACCCCGACCTGCCCAAGGGCTACCAGATCAGCCAATACGAACTGCCGGTGGTCGTGGGCGGCTCGTTGTCGTTCTTCGTGGGCGAAGAAGAAAAAACCGTCAACCTGACGCGCGCGCACCTGGAAGAAGACGCTGGCAAATCGCTGCACGACGACTTCACCCTGGCCAACGGCGCGCCCGCCAGCGGCATCGACCTGAACCGCGCCGGCACGCCGTTGCTGGAAATCGTGACCGAGCCCGAAATGCGCTCGGCCGCCGAGGCGGTGTCCTATGCCCGCGCCCTGCACAGCCTGGTGGTCTGGCTGGGCATCTGCGACGGCAACATGCAGGAAGGCTCGTTCCGCTGCGACGCCAACGTGTCGGTGCGCCCGGTGGGCCAGAAGGAATTCGGCACCCGCACCGAGATCAAGAACGTCAACTCGTTCCGCTTCCTGGAACGCGCCATCGTCTATGAAGCGCGCCGCCAGATCGAACTGATCGAGGACGGCGGCACGGTCGTCCAGGAAACGCGCCTGTATGACGCCGACCGCGACGAAACGCGCAGCATGCGCAGCAAGGAAGACGCGCACGACTACCGCTACTTCCCCGACCCCGACCTGCCCACGCTGGTGATCTCGCCTGCCTGGGTGGACGAGGTGCGCGCCACCATGCCGGAACTTCCGGCCGCCCAGCGCGCCCGCTTTGAATCGGAATTCGGGCTGCCCGCCTACGATGCCGCGCAACTGACCGTCAGCCGCGATCTGGCCGCCTACTTCGAAGCCGTGGCGCGCGCGCTGCCGGCGGGCCAGGCCAAGCTGGCCGCCAACTGGGTCATGGGCGAAGTCGCCGCGGCCTTGAACAAAGAAGAAAAGGGCATCGCCGATTCGCCGGTGCAAGCGCCGGCGCTGGCTGCGCTGATCGGCCGCATCATCGACGGCACGATCTCCAACAAGATCGCCCGCGAAGTCTTTGGCGCCATGTGGGCCGGCGAGAACGGCGGCGACGCAGACGCCATCATCGACGCGCGCGGCCTGAAGCAGATCAGCGACACGGGTGCCATCGGCGCCATGATCGACGAGGTGCTGGCCGCGAACCCGGCCATTGTGGAAGAGTACCGGGCCGGCAAGCAAAAGGCGTTTAACTCGCTGGTGGGCCAGATCATGAAGGCCGCGCGCGGCAAGGCCAACCCGCAGCAAGTGAACGACCTGCTCAAGCAAAAGCTCGATAGCTGACTGCCCGAACGGGGATCACGCTGATCAAGGCCGCGGCACATTGCCGCGGCCTTTTACCTTGCGAAGAAGGGGGCCCGCCGAGCGCCGCCTTACTTTCAGCCCCTTACTTTCAGCCCCTTACTTTCAGCCCTTTACTTCACCCCTTACTTCACCCCGTACTTCGTCCGGTACGCCTGCACGGCGTCGCGGTTTTCGGCGAACGACGCATCGTCTTGCAGCAATGCCATGATGTCCGACAGCGACGCGATCGCCACCACCGGGATGCCATAGGTCTTGGCGACGTCCTGCACGGCCGAATGCGCCGACAGCGCGTCGTCCGGGCCGGCGCGTTCCATGCGGTCCATCGCGATCAGCACGGCAGCGGGTTCGGCGCCGGCGGCGCGGATGATTTCCACCGATTCGCGCACCGACGTGCCTGCCGTGATCACGTCGTCAATGATGACGACCTTGCCCTTGAGCGGCGCGCCAACCAGGGTGCCGCCTTCGCCGTGGTCCTTGGCTTCCTTGCGGTTGTAGGCAAACGGCACGTCGCTTTGGCCTTGCATGGCCGGGTGGCTGGCCAGCGCCACCGCCGTCGCGGTGGCCAGCGGGATGCCCTTGTATGCCGGGCCAAACAGCATATCGAATGCCACGCCCGAGTCCAGCAACGCCTGGGCATAAAACTGCGCCAGCTTGCCAACCGAGCCGCCGCTGTTGAACAGGCCGGCATTGAAGAAATACGGGCTGATCCGGCCCGATTTGACCTTGAAGCTGCCAAAGCGCAGCACGCCTTCGTTCAGGGCAAAACGGACGAAATCAAGGGAGGTGGCGGAAGAGGTGGCGGCGGGCATACGAAGGGATCCGATAGATGGCAAACCCCGGCATTTTATCCGTTGTCAGGGCTTTTCCCGGACGGCGGCGCCGAGTCGGTTAAATTCCTGGCATTGTTCCGGCCCCCGCGGCCGCTCTACAGGAGCTTCGCTTTGCTGCGCATCACGTCCATCAATCTCAACGGCATCCGGTCCGCCTTCCGCAAGGGTCTGCAACCCTGGATGGAGAAGCATGCCGCAGACGTCCTTTGCCTTCAGGAAATCAAGGTCGCCGATGCGGACTTGACCGATGACCTGCGCCATCCCCCCGGCTACACCGGCCATTTCCACCACGCGGTCAAGAAGGGCTATAGCGGCGTGGGCATCTACCTGCGCGACGCCGCCGAACGGGTAAATATCGGCCTGGGCTGCGAAGAGTTCGACCCCGAAGGCCGCATCATCCGCGCCGACTGGAAGAACCTGTCGGTGATCAGCGCCTACCTGCCCTCGGGCTCCAGCGGCGACGAGCGCCAGCAAGCCAAGTACCGCTTCCTGGACCGTTTCGGGCCCTGGATCGACGCGCTGATGCACGAGCACAAGACTACCGGCCGCGAATTCATCATCTGCGGCGACTGGAACATCGCGCACAAAGAAATCGACCTGAAGAATTGGAAGGGCAACCTGAAGAACTCCGGTTTCCTGCCCGAAGAACGCGCATGGCTGACCGACGTGTTCGACAAGCGCGGCTTCGTGGACGTGTTCCGCACCATCGACGACCGCCCGGACCAATACACCTGGTGGAGCAACCGCGGCCAGGCTTGGGCCAAGAACGTGGGGTGGCGCATTGATTACCAGATCGCGACGCCCGGCATCGCCGCCCGCGCCCGCAACGTGGCCATCTACAAAGACGAGCGCTTTTCGGACCATGCGCCGCTGACGATCGATTACGACGCCACGCTTTGATCCGTGCCCGGCCCGGCGCCGTCGCCTTCGGGGCCAGGCAGCGACGCGGCCGTTTCTTGCCGTAGCCACGCCAGAAAGACCGCCGCCCGGGGATCGTCCTGGAATGGCCTGGGCGACAACAAAAAGTACGCCGAACCGTCGCGGACGAACCCGCAAGGGGCCTCTAGCCGGCGGTCGCGCAATGCGTCCCGCACCATCAGCGCCGAGCCGATGGCCAGCCCCAATCCCGCCGCGGCCGCCTGCAGGCTGAGATAGAAATGCTCATAGACGGGCCCTGTCCGGCGCGGGACCTTGTGGCCGGACGCCTGTGCCCATTGGCGCCAGGCGCCCGGCCGGGTCGCGCTGCCCAGGGCCGTCACGCCCGTCCAGACGCCATCGCCAGAATCATCCGCCACGCCCGGCCGGCAGACCGGCCCCGTCCATTCATCGCATACCCGTTCGGCGTGCAAGGCGGCGTCCCACTCAAAATCGTTGCGCCGCAACGCCACGTCCACGCCTTGCGCCGCGAAATCCACGGGCCCGCCCGCCGCGTACAGATGCACCTGCACGCCGGGATGCGCCCGTTGAAAGTCAGGCAGGCGGGGAATCAGCCACATCATCGCGATCGTCGGTTCGCACGACAACACCAGGGGCGCGTCAGCGGCGGGTTGCCGCAATTGCGCCAGGCCGGCCGTCAACTGCTCGAACAGGCTACGGGTCAGCATGAGTAGCTGGCGCCCCGAATCGGTCAGAAAAACAGCCCGATTGCGGCGTTCGAACAAGGTCAGCCCCAACGCTTCTTCCAGCTGCTTGATCTGACGGCTGACCGCGCCGTGCGTCACATGCAGTTCCTGCGCTGCCCTGCCGAACGCCTCGTGGCGGGCCGCGGCATCAAAGACGCGCAACGAACCAAGCGGGGGAAGTTTCATGGCAATTAGTGATTTTTTCTAACGGATATCCGGCATTAAAAATCGTTTTTCGTCGCGGCGCCAGCGCCACACAATGGGCGCCCTTCCCCAAGCTTTCCCGGACGCTACCCCGCCCGCCGCCACCATGACCGAACTGATCGCCGTTGCCCTCATCACCGTGCTTGCCGTTATCAGTCCGGGGCCCGATTTTGCGATGGTCACGCGTTATAGCTACCTGTTCGGCCGACGCACGGGGCTGGTCTGCGCCCTGGGAATCGCCCTGGGCGTGCAAGTCCACGTGTTCTATACGATGTTCGGCGCGGGCCTGCTGGCCCATTATGCGCAGCCGGTGCTGCAAGGCATCAAACTTGCCGGCGCATGCTATCTGCTCTACATGGGTTGGCGAACTTTCTTCAATCGCACCCCGGTCAGCCAGGACCTGTCGGCACGCCCGCCGATTTCACCCTGGCAAGCGCTTTACCATGGCTTCCTGACCAACGCGCTGAATCCCAAGACCACCCTGTTCGTCATCAGCACCTACACCCAAGTGGTGGCGCCGGGCACGCCGCTAGCCCAGCAATTCGGCTACGGACTGTTCATGTCGTTTGCCCACTGGATATGGTTCAGCGTGGTCGCGTGGTCGGTGTCGTCGGTGATGTTGCGACGGGTTTTGCTTGACCATCAACGCACGGCCGACCGGATCGTGGGCGCGATCTTGATGGCGTTGGGTGCGGGGCTGGCGGTGGCGCAGGTCTGATCCGGCCAGCCGGCAGGTGATTTTTCTCAAGAAAATAACGGGGACGCATAACAGCTAAATGAGATGACCCGCAGACACCCAGCCCCGTCGAGAACCTCTTGTTTCCTATGAATCCGGGGCCATTCTGCCCTATCCGCATTGCACCACAATATAGGGACGCATCAATTTCCCCTGTAGATTCAATGCCGGTCGGCGTTAAACCACCTTGTCCGGCCCCTATTCCAGCCTTTTCCTCGATTATGCGTCCCTATTAATTGACGGTAAAAAGTGCTTTGATATCAAGGTGATGGCGGAATTTGCGGCTTTGCGCAGGGCAACATTTTGCCCCTACAATTCCGCACCACGCTGGTGCGATCGATGCACCAGGATAAATAATTTGCGCCCCAAAACGGCGCACATCCGCACCCTTTCGAAGCACCCCCGAGGAGATCATGTTGAAAGTGCAGAGTCTGGACGACTTCCTGCGTGGCGTCGCCGCGCGCGACCCGCAGCAGCCTGAATTCATGCAAGCCGTCCAAGAGGTGATGCTGAGCCTGTGGCCTTTCATCGAAAAGCACCCGCACTACGCCGAGCACGCCTTGCTGGAGCGCCTGGTGGAACCGGAACGCGTGATCCAGTTCCGCGTGTGCTGGTCCGATGACCAGGGCCGCGCCCAGGTCAACCGCGCTTTCCGCATCCAGCACAGCTCGGCCATCGGCCCGTTCAAGGGCGGCATGCGCTTTCACCCCTCGGTGAACCTGTCCATCCTGAAGTTCCTGGCCTTCGAGCAGACGCTGAAGAACTCGCTGACCACGCTGCCGATGGGCGGCGGCAAGGGCGGCTCGGACTTCGATCCCAAGGGCAAGTCGGACGCCGAAGTCATGCGCTTCTGCCAGGCGTTGATGATCGAGCTGTATCGCCATCTGGGCCCGGACACCGACGTGCCCGCTGGCGATATCGGCGTGGGCGCTCGGGAAGTCGGTTTCATGGCCGGCATGATGAAAAAGTTGTCGAATTCGACTGCCAGCGTTTTCACGGGCAAGGGCCTGACCTTTGGCGGCAGCCTGATCCGCCCCGAAGCCACCGGGTACGGCACCGTGTACTTCGCCGAAGAAATGCTCAAGCGCGTCGGCAAGTCCTTCGACGGCCTGCGCGTGTCGGTCTCGGGGTCGGGCAACGTGGCGCAATACGCCATTGAAAAAGCCATGTCGCTAGGCGCCAAGGTCGTCACGGTATCGGATTCGAACGGCACCGTGGTGGACGAAGCCGGCTTCACGCACGAGAAGCTGGTGGCCCTGATGCACATCAAGAACGACCTGCGCGGCCGCCTGGACACCTATGCCCAACAATTCGGCCTGAAGTACGAAGCCGGCAAGCGTCCCTGGCACGTGCCGGTGGACGTGGCCCTGCCGTGCGCAACGCAAAACGAACTGGAACTGGCCGACGCGCAAACGCTGATCAAGAACGGCGTGCTGTGCGTGGCCGAAGGCGCCAACATGCCCGCCACGCTGGAGGCCGCAAAGGCCTTCATCGCCGCCCGCGTGTTGTACGCGCCGGGCAAGGCCAGCAACGCCGGCGGCGTAGCCGTGTCGGGCCTGGAAATGGCCCAGAACTCCGCCCGCCTGTCCTGGACGCGCGAAGAGGTCGACACCCGCCTGCACGCCATCATGCGCGACATCCACGAAAATTGCGTGCGCCATGGCCATAGCGAACGCGAGTACGTCAACTACCTGGACGGCGCCAACATCGCCGGTTTCGTGAAAGTGGCCGACGCGATGCGCCAGCAAGGCTTGTATTAACCCCCCCGAAGCGCTGTGCGCTTCCCCCCCAGGGGGGCGCCGCTGCGGACCGGCGAAGCCGGCTCCGCGCGGCCCCGATTGGGGTAGACCTGTGCCTGGTCTGGAGAGACTTGCCCGATTGAGCCGATCAGGCTGGCTTCTCGGGTATTTCAGGTAAAACACACCCGCGCCATCAGACGCGGGCAGCGCAGGGCGCTTAGTGTTTCATCGTGCCGTGGTCCATGCCGCCATGGCTCATGCCGGGGTTGTGCGAGGCCGGCTTGACCTTGAACTGCACGGCGACTTCGCCGGCCTTTTCGAACTTCAGGGTCGCCGGCACGGTCGCGCCGTCGGTGAACGGCGCCTTCAACTTGATGAACATGACGTGGTAGCCGCCCGGGCTGAGCTTGACCTCGGTGTCGGCGGGCAGCGCGATGCCGCCTTCCACCTGGCGCATCTTCGACACGCCGTTCTCGGTCTGCACGGTATGCAGCTCGACGCGCTCGGCGGCGTCCGACGAGACCGACAGCAGGCGGTCGGCGGTCTTGGCGTCGTTATCGATGTCCATATACCCCGCACCATTGGACTGGCCCGGCGCCGAGGCGCGGACCCAGAGGTCGTCGACTTCGACCTGGCCGACCTTGTAATCCTTCGCCCATGCCGAGCCGGCCGTGCACAGGCCCAGGGCGGCGATGACTGCGAACTTGCGGATGTTCATGGGGTGTCCTCCTAGTGGGTTAACGCCGCCGGACCAAGCTGCGGGCGGCCGACAGAACCGAATCGGTCAAGGCTTCCATCGCCTCGGAGTTTACCCGCCAATGTTGCCAATACAGCGGCACATCCTCCCAGGCGCGGCCCCGAAGCAGCATCAACTGACCTGCATCAAGGTGCTCCTGGACGAGCGGCAACGGATTCATGGTCCAACCCAGGCCGCCCAGGGTGGCCTGCACGAAGGCGCGCGTGGACGGCACCCACCAGACAGGCGGCTGCCACGGCGCAGGGTCCGATATCTTGTGCGCAAAGCGTGCCTGCAAGGCATCCTTGCGGTTGAACACCAGCACGGGGGCTTCGGCCAGTGTTTGCGCATTCACGCCCTGCGCGAAGTAACGCTTGTGGAAATCCGGCGTGCAGGTGGCGACGTACCGCATGCTGCCCAGCGCGTGGATGCGGCAGCCTTGCACCGGATCCGCCAGGGTGGTCACCGCGCCCAGCACCGAGCCGTTGCGCAGCAGGGCCGCCGTGTGGTCCTGGTCTTCGGACAGCATGTCCAGCGTGGCCCGCGTGCGGGCCGCGAACTGCAAGGCCGCATCGACGAACCAGGTCTCCAGGCTGTCGTGATTGACCGCGATGGGAATGCTGGCGTGCGGCACCTCATCGTCCGACACCCCCAGCCGGTTCAACGCATCGTGCTCCAGCAACGCGGTCTGTTCGGCCAGTTGCACCAGCACTTGCCCATCCGCCGTGGCGGCGGCCGGCACGGTGCGCTGGACCAGCAGCCGGCCCATCCGGTCTTCCAGTGCCTTGATCCGTTGCGACACGGCCGACGGCGTCACGCTCAAGGACAGCGCGGCGCGCTCGAAGCTGCCTTCACGCACAACGGCGGCCAGTGCCCGCAGGTTTCCGTGATCGAGTTTCATTGATTAGTTTTACTTAATATAGTGAAGGAAAATTAGCTGTATTTCATCGCCCACGCAAGGGAAAATACGCTATCGCCGGGGTGCGCAATGCCTCCGGAGCCGTTATCGAAGCGCCGCCACAGGCGTTGCAGTTACAGGTATTCCCATCATGTTCGCCACCTTGTCATCCCCTCTCTTCCTGACCGCCTGGGCCAGCGGAACCGCCACCGGGCTGGGTCTGTTCGCCGTCGTCGGCGCGCAAAGCGCCTTCATCCTGCGCCAAGGGCTGATGCGCGCCCATCTGCTTAGCGTGGTCGCCATCTGCGCACTGATCGACGCCGTGTTCATCTTCGCCAGCGTGTCCGGGCTGCAAGCGCTGACGGCCTGGTTTCCGTGGTTGACGACCGCCATCCTGTGGTTCGGCGTGGCGTTCCTGTCGTGGTATGCGTTGCAGTCGGCCCGCCGCGCCTGGACGGCTCGGGGCGGCCTGGCCGCGGCGCGCGATGTGGTGCCTTCGCGCCGCGCCGCGATGCTGGGCGCATTGGGTTTTTCGTTGCTGAACCCCCACTTCTGGCTGGACATGGTGGTGGTGGGTTCCCTGGCGCACGGCTTCGACGACGCCCGCATGGCGTTCGCCGCCGGCGCCTTCACCGCCAGCTTGCTGTGGCTGGCCGTGCTGGGCATCGGCTCGCGCCTGTTCGCCCGCTTTTTCGCGAGCGCGTCGGCCTGGCGCGTCCTGGACGGCGTCATCGCCGTGGTCATGGCGGCACTGGCCGTCAGCCTGGCCATCAAGGGCATCTAAACCCGTCCGGCCTTTCCCGGGCAAGGCGGCGCGCCCCGAGCGCGCGCCGCCATCACTTTTATAATGCCCCGTTGCCACTCTTTCGTCGGGCGCACGGCCGGCCCGCCAGACGATCATGCGCGGACCCTCTCCCTCTAAAGATGTGCGCCTGCCCCCGCTGGCCGCCATCCAGGCCTTCGAAGCTGCCGCCCGGCTGGGCTCGTTCGAGCGCGCCAGCGAGGAACTCTTCGTCACCGCCAGCGCCATCGGCAAGCGGATCGCCGCGCTGGAGGCGTTGCTGGACGTCTCGCTCTTCATCCGCAGCAGCCGCGGCGCCACCCTCAGCGCAGCCGGCCGCGACTACCTGAACCAAGTGCGCACCGCGCTGGACCTGCTGTCCGACGCCTCGCTGCACAAGCGCGGCGAACCCAAGCCCGAACCGCTGCGCGTCGTCTCCACGCCGACTTTCGCCCGCCAGGTGTTGATTCCCTATCTGCCCGGTTTCACGGCGGCGCATCCCGACGTGGAACTGGAAATCATGCTGTCGATTCCCTACCTGGACATCATGCCGCCCAACGCGGACGTCTGGATACGGTTCGGCAGCGGCAAGTATCCCGGCCTGCAAGCGCGGCAGCTCACCGCGGACCCGGTGTTCGCCGTGTGCTCGCCGTCGTACCTGGCCCGGCACGGTCCGTTCCACCGTCCCGCCGACCTGGGCCCCGCCGCGCTGCTGCGTTGCCCGATGGAGCCCTGGCGCCCGTGGCTGGACGCGGCCGGCCTGGACTGGCCCGAACCCTCGCGCGGTGTCTGGCTGGTGGATCTGGGCATGATGCTGGCTGCCGCGCGCGCCGGCCAGGGCCTGGCCTTGACCCGCCGCACGCTGGCGGCGGAATGGCTCGATGAAGGCAAACTGGTGCGCGTGCTGGATATCGACATCCCTGGCGAATCCCAGTACTACCTGTGCACCGAAAGCGCGCGCCCCCCGGGCCGTGCGGTCCAAGCGTTTTCCCTATGGCTGGAAGACGTGTGCAAACAGGCATCCCAATGGCCACGCGGCCTGCCGGCCGGTCAGGAATAAATTTCCAGTGATGGGCGGAACGAATTTCCGCACGCTTGGGCGCCACGCTGGCTAGCATGCGGCGAACGTGGCCGGCCCGGCGCGGCGTCGCAGCGCCTGGCCGCACCCCGTGCGCCCGTACTAGGTATTTACGCGCAAAGCGCCCGCCGGGTCAGATTCGCGTAAGCGATTAAGCAGACAGTCACAACACGCAAGACAGGAGAGCGCCGCAGCAATCGATTCCCGCCGTTTGGCGCCGGCACACGGTTTTCCACGCAGTTCATCTAATTACAACGGAGACATCCATGGATTTTCGTTTGAAGCTGCTCGCAGGAACCCTTGCATTTGCCGCATCGGCCGCCTCTTACGCCGCCGACCCGATCAAGATCGGCGTGGCCGGCCCCTACACCGGCGGTTCCTCATCCATGGGCGTGAGCATGCGTGATGGCGTGCGGCTTGCCATTGAAGAAATCAACAAGAATGGCGGCGTGCTGGGACGCCAACTGGTGGCCGTCGAACGCGACGACGAAGCCAAGAACGAACGCGGCGTGCAGATCGCCCAGGAATTGATCAACAAAGAACAGGTAGCGGCCACGGTCGGCTACATCAATACGGGCGTGGCGCTGGCCTCGCAGCGCTTCTACCAGGAAGCCAAGATCCCCGTCTTCAACAACGTGGCCACCGGCAGCGTGATCACGCACCAGTTCAAGGCCCCGGAATTCCCCGACAACTACGTGTTCCGCAACGCGGCGCACGACAGCATCCAGGCCCCGATGATCGTGGAAGAAGCGATCACCCGCCGCGGCTTCAAGAAAGTGGCGATCCTGGCCGACTCCACCAACTACGGCCAGTTGGGGCGCGAAGATCTGGAAAAGGCCCTGAGCGCGAAGGGCATCAAGGCCGTCGCGGTCGAGAAATTCAACATCAAGGACGTCGATATGACGGCCCAGCTGTTGAAGGCCAAGGCCGCCGGCGCCGAAGCCGTGCTGACCTACGGCATCGGCCCGGAACTGGCCCAGGTCGCCAACGGCATGACCAAGCTGGGCTGGAAAGTGCCGATCATTGGCAGCTGGACCCTGTCGATGGCCAACTACATCGACAACTCGGGCACGAACGGCGAAGGCGCGCGCATGCCGCAAACCTTCATCCAGGACCCGGACACCCCCAAGCGCAAGGCCTTCATCGACGCCTACCTGGCCAAGTTCAAGCCCAAGAACAACCGCATCGATTCGCCGGTGTCGGCGGCCCAGGGCTACGACTCGGTCTTCCTGTTGGCCGCGGCCATCAAGCAGGCCAACTCCACCGATGGCCCGAAGGTGCGCGAAGCGCTTGAAAACCTGCAGGCGCCGGTGGAAGGCGTGGTGATGACCTACAACAAGCCATTCACCCACGACAACCACGACGCGATCACCGCGAAAGAAGTGGTCATCGGCGAGGTCAAGGCCGGGCGCGTCGTCAAGGCCAACTGATCGGCCCACTCCCGAAGCAGGCGCGGCGCTTCCCCACCGGGGAGCGCCGCGTGGGACCGGCAATGCCGCTTTCGCGCCGCTTCGATCATGCCCTTTCCCGCTTCATGTGATGCAGGTGGCGCGCAGCGCCTTGGACAACTGAACACCGCGTTCCGCGGGCGTTGCCTGGAACGGAACGCCGGCGTTATGAAAACACACCCATGATTCTTCTACAGCTTATCTATAGCGGTATCGCGCTAGGCATGATCTATGCCGTCATCGCGTTCGGATACCAGCTTACGTTCGCCACATCGGGCACCTTGAACTTTGGCCAGGGCGAAGCCTTGATGCTGGGCGCGCTGGTCGGACTGACGCTGGTCGGCCTGGGCGTGAACTATTGGGTCATGATCCCCATCGTTTGCATTTTTGGTTTCGCGCAAGGTGCGCTGGTCGAACGGGTGGGCGTGCGGCCGGCCATCAAGACCCGATCGGAATTCGGCTGGATCATGGCCACCATCGCCTTGGGGATCATCTTCAAGAACGTGGCCGAGAACATCTGGGGCCGCGACGACCTGCGCTTCCCGTCCCCGCTGCCCGAAGCGCCGATTCAGGTGCTGGGCGCGAACGTGCTGCCCATGGAGCTGCTTGTCGTCTTCGGCGCGCTGGGCATGATGATCCTGGTCGAGATCTTCAACCGCAAATCCATCTACGGCAAGGCCTTCGTCGCCACCTCCAATGACCGCGACGCGGCGGGACTGATGGGTATCAACACCGGCATGGTGATCACGTTTTCCTATGCGCTGTCGTCATTGACGGCGGCGTTCGCCGGCGTCCTGGTGGCGCCGTTGACGCTGACCGGCGCCACCATGGGCGCGGTGCTGGGGCTTAAGGCGTTCGCCGTCGCGATCATCGGCGGCCTGTCCAGCGGGATGGGCGTCGTGGTGGGCGGGCTGATCCTGGGGATCGCCGAAACGACCACCGGTTTCTATCTTTCGACGGGGTACAAAGACGTGCCGGGATTGGTATTGCTGCTGCTCGTTCTGACCTTCAAGCCCGCCGGCCTGTTCGGCAAGACCGCGATCAAGAAGGTGTAAGCGATGAAACCCCTGCACCTATTGCTCTCTGTCGTTGCCGTGGCCTGCCTGGCCGCCGTGCCGCTGGGCGTGACCAACACGTACTACCTGCATTTGATCGAAACGATCATGATCTATTCGATCCTGCTGTTCGGGCTTGATATCGTGGTGGGCTACACCGGCCAGGTGTCGCTGGGCCACGCCGGGCTGTTCGGCATCGGCTCGTATGTCGCGGGCGTGCTGTTCTTCCATCTGCAGATGCCCATCTGGGTGATCCTTCCCGCCGCCATCCTGATCGCGGCGGCGTTCGGCGCGGTGCTGGCGCTGCCCGCGCTGCGGGTCACGGGACCGTATCTGGCCATGGTGACGTTGGCGTTCGGCACGATCATCCAGATCCTGATCAACGAGATGACCTTCATGACCGAAGGCCCCTTGGGCATCAAGATCCCCAAGCCGTCCATCGGCGGGCACATCCTGACAAAAAGCGAGTACTTCTGGCTGGTGGGCGCGCTGCTGGTGATCTCGCTGATTGTCGTGCACCGCATCCTGAAGTCGCACCTGGGCCGTTCGTTCGAGGCCTTGCGCGACAGCCCGATCGCCTCTGATTGCATGGGCGTGTCGGTCTACCGGCACAAAGTGTTCGCCTTCGTGATCAGCGCCGGCTTTGCCGGCCTGGCGGGCGCGCTGTACTCGTATTCCGAGCAGTACATCTCGCCCAACACGTACAACTTCGAACTGACCATCCTGTTCCTGCTGGCCATCATCATGGGGGGCCGCAAGAGCCGCATGGGCGCCCTGCTTGGCGCATCCATCATCGTGTTGCTGCCCAAGATGCTGGACGACATCGGCACCTTCCGGCTGATTGCCCTGGCCGTGGCCATCCTGGTGACCGTGGGCAGCGTCATCGCGGTGTCCAAGGGCCGCGCCGAACCCCGGCGCGTGGTGGTGCCCGTCGTCGGCACCGTCGTGCTGGCGGCCTTCTCGTATTGGCTGGACGCCGTTACCGACTGGCGCCTGACCATCTTCGGCGCCATGATCCTGTTTGTCGTGTACTACCTGCCCGACGGCATCGTGGGCTTCGTCCGCAATCTGTTCTTTTCGAACCGCCGCGCGGCGCTGTCGGTCAAGTCGGACCTGGTGAAGGAACAAGAGGCCGTGCCCGATGCCGTGGCCGGCAAGGGTGAAACGCTGCTGACGGCCAAAAACGTGCTGATGCAGTTCGGTGGGCTGAAAGCGCTGAACGAGGTCGACCTGACGATCAAGCGCGGCACCATCCACGGGCTGATCGGCCCCAACGGGTCCGGCAAGAGCACCATGATGAACGTGCTGACGGGCATCTACGTGCCGACCGCCGGCGCGGTGGAATTCTCGGGCAAGTCGCTGGTGGGCCTGGCGCCCGCGGACATCGCGGCCGCCGGCATCGCCCGCACATTCCAGAACGTGCAGCTGTTTGGCGAGATGACCGCGCTTGAAAACGTGCTGGTGGGCCTGCACCACACCTTTACCACGGGGCTGGCCGGCATCGCGCTGCGTACCTCGAAGTGGAAGGGCGAAGAGCAAGGCGCCCGGGCCCGCGCGATGGCGCTGCTGGAATTCGTCGGCCTGGAATCGCTGGCCAACGAAGAGGCCCGCAACCTGCCCTACGGCAAGCAACGCCTGCTGGAAATCGCCCGCGCGCTGGCGCTGGACCCGCAGTTGCTGCTGCTGGACGAGCCCGCCGCCGGCCTGACCGCGCCCGACATCGTGGAGTTGCTGGCCATCATCCGCAAAGTGCGCGACCACGGCATCACGCTGATCCTCATCGAACACCATATGGATGTGGTGATGGGCGTGTGCGACACCGTATCGGTGCTGGACTTCGGCCAGAAAATCGCCGAGGGCCTGCCAAACGAAGTGCAAAGCAACGCCAAGGTTATCGAGGCGTATTTGGGCGGCGCGCCCGCCTGACGCCAAGAGGACGACAAGATGCTATCGATCAAGAATCTGGAAGCGGGTTACGGCAAGGTCAAGGTGCTTCACGGCATCAGCATGGAGGTACCGAAGGCGAAGGTCGTGACGCTGATCGGCTCCAACGGCGCCGGCAAGACCACCACGATGCGGGCGCTGTCCGGCATGATCCGGCCGACCGCGGGCGAGGTCACGTTAAGCGGCAAGCGCATCGACGGCCTGGAATCCCACCGCATCGCGCGGCTGGGCCTGGCCCATTCGCCGGAAGGCCGCCGCGTGTTCCCGACCCTGTCCGTGACCGACAACCTGCTGCTGGGCGCGTTCCCGCGCCTGACCGGCAGCCGCCCCAAAGGCGACGTGCAGGCCGACCTGGGGCGCGCCATGGACCTGTTCCCGCGCTTGAAGGAGCGCCGCGAGCAACTGGCCGGAACCTTATCCGGCGGCGAACAGCAAATGCTGGCCATGGCCCGCGCCGTAATGCTGAACCCTGAATTGGTGCTGCTGGACGAACCGTCGATGGGGCTGGCGCCGATCCTGGTGGAGGAAGTGTTCCGGATCATTGCGCGGCTGAAGGACGAAGGCGTGACGATGCTGCTGGTGGAACAGTTCGCGGCCGCCGCGTTGAATGTGGCGGATTACGGGTACGTGCTGGAGAACGGGCGCATATCTGTTCATGGCAGCGCGGAGAAGCTACGAGATGATCCGGCGGTGGTTGCGGCTTATCTTGGGGGGGGGCATTAGAGGAGGCTTTTTTTGCGGGTGTTGGTTTTTTTGGGCCGCCCGGC
Organism: Achromobacter marplatensis; assembly: GCF_049060505.1. Lineage (GTDB taxonomy): Bacteria > Pseudomonadota > Gammaproteobacteria > Burkholderiales > Burkholderiaceae_B > Achromobacter > Achromobacter marplatensis_A. Next base: position 460,047 of record NZ_JBMGRB010000004.1, on the reverse strand, counting down.
ACGTGGGTGGCCTGGGCTCGGTTAGCTGCAATCTCAATGCAGCTGGGACGATCGGTGTTCTTTGGCTTCGCATCAATGGTGGGGGGTGGTGGACGGTCTTGCGGGGCCCGCCCCATGCCGGCCGCGCGGGCGGCCTCGTGGGGCTTACGCGGCGTCTTGCGTCGTGATGATGCCGCTTCGCGTGTGGCGCGCGCGTGTCGTCATTTTTCGTAGGATGGGTGGAGTGCGTTCGGGTCTACCCGCGAACGCGGACGCATGCCGCACGCAACCCATCTTCGACACATGCCGGAAGTCACCTTCATTGGCGCACGCCACAGGTCATCCGCCATCGAAACATGCTGACATGATGGGTTGCGCGCGATAGTCGGCATCGTTCTCGTGGCGGATTTCCCGCGCTCCACCCATCCTACGACGATTGCGCGCCGCCCCGGTGGCCGCAAGTCGGCGGGCAACCTACGAAGATCCCCCGCCCGCCCTGAACCAAGCAAAGATCAAACAATCGTCAACGTCACATCAATATTCCCGCGCGTAGCATTCGAGTAAGGGCAAACGATATGCGCCGCCGCCACCAGCTTCTGGGCCAACTCGCGCTCCATGCCCGGCAACGAGATCTTCAATTCGACTTCGATGCCGAATCCCGTCGGAATGGCGCCGATGCCGACGATGCCGTTCACCGACACGTCCGACGGGATGGCGATCTTGTCACGGCCGCCGACGAACTTCATCGCGCCCAGGAAGCAGGCCGAATAGCCCACGGCGAACAGTTGTTCCGGGTTGGTGCCGGCTGCGCCCGCGCCGCCCAGTTCGCGCGGCGTGGTCAGCTTGACGTCCAGGTTGCCGTCATCGCTGACGCCACGGCCTTCACGGCCGCCGGTTGCGGTGGCATTGGCGCGGTAGAGGACTTTTTCGATAGACATGATGCGTTTCCTTTATTGAAAGTTGAACTGCCTCGCCTGGCGGGCCCTCCCGCCGCGGCGCTTACCGATAACCTGCGGAACTGCTTAAAACTGAATAGCATACTATTACATCGTGCACTATGTATTAGACCGGATGATGACAGGCATCACTCCTTTCTTCAAAGACTGCCGACCAACTTCTCTCGCAGCGCATGCAGCGTCTTCATCATGCCCTGCGCCTCATCCAGCGTGCACTGCGCGGCGCCCGCGATGGCATGCGGGACGGATTCCGCCTGCTCGCGCAGATCTCGCCCTTGCTGGGTCAGCGACACGATCACCTGGCGCTCGTCATCCACGGCACGCTTTCTGCTGACCCGTCCCGCAGCTTCCAGGCGCTTCAAGAGCGGCGTCAGCGTCGCGGAATCCAGGAACAGGCGGTCGCCGATATCCGTCACCGTAATCTCGTCGCCTTCCCACAGCACCAGCATCACCAGATACTGCGGATAGGTCAGGTCCAACCCGCGCAGCAGCTTGCGGTACACCTTGCTCATCGCCAGCGACGTCGAGTACAGCGCGAAGCACAGCTGGCTGTCCAGCAGCAGCGGATTAACAGCGCCTTTGAGTTTGGATCTTGATTTCATTGCGCAATATTAAATAGCGCACTATGTATCGTCAAGTTTTTTTTTCGGCGCTTTTCGGATCAGGCCGTCTGTTCGCCCTCGACCGTGCTGCGGTCGGACCCGTACAGTTTCAGGCCTTCAAGATCCAGCACCCGGACGGCGCCGTATTCCACATTCAGCAGGCCGGCCTCTTCCAGCTTGCGCAACGCCTGGTTCGCGCGCTGGCGGGATACCCGGGCCAGATAGCCGACTTCTTCTTGCGTAATCGTCAGCCGCATCCCCATGCCGGGATACAGCAATGGGTTGAAGAGTTCGGCCAGACAGCGCGCCACGCGGGCGTCGGGATCCAGCAGTCGGTCGTACTCCGCCTTGCCGATGAACTGCGCCACCCGCTCGTTCAATTGATGGAGCAGATAGCGGTTGAACGGGATGCTGGTGTCCAGCAACCAGTCGAATGTGGGCGCGGGCAGGCGCGCCACCACCGAATCACGCAGCGCGACGATGTCGTACTTGCGGACTTCGCGCTTCAACAACGACCCTTCGCCGATCCACCCGCCGGCGGGCACGCCGGTCAGCGAGGCGACCTTGCCCTCGGCATTGCCAACCGATACCTTGACCAGCCCTGCCAATACGCCGATCCAAGCCTGGGCGAGTTCGCCTTTGCGCTCTATGATCGATCCGGCAACGACTTGCTGCACGGTCAGGTCCCGCTCGACGCGCGTCTGCTGTTCCGCATTAAGCAAGCGAAACCAGGCGGCGGCAAGTTGCAGGGAGTCGGCTAGCTGCATCGGGAATACCCTAAAAGTTCCTTGAATGTCGCGATGGTGACAGTTGGTAGCAACCCAACCTTATACCTTAACTCCTGCCGTAAATCTAAAACCAACTGGTCAAGCCCTTCATCGCCACTGCCGCTCCCGCGGGGTTCGGCGCGATGTGCCCAAACCGGAGGAGACAACGTGGCACATTCATCGCCCGCATCTGCACAGGTGCCGGCAGCGCTGGACACCTTTCCAGCGCTGCTGTTTGCGCATGCCGAAGTTCGCGGGTCGCGGCCCGCGATACGTGAGAAAGATCTGGGGATCTGGCAAACCCTTACGTGGTCCGACGTGGCCGCGCATGTCCGCCATGTGGCCAACGGCTTGGCCTCGCTGGGCATCCGGCCCGGCATGCACGTGGCCGTCATCGGAGAAAACCGGCCACGCCTGTATATGGCGATGATGGCGGCGCAGTCGCTGGGCGCGATCCCCGTGCCGCTCTACCAGGATGCCGTCGCGCAAGAGATGGTCTACGTGCTGCAAGACGCCGAGATCAGCGTGGCCGTCGTGGAAGACCAGGAACAGGTCGACAAGATGCTGGAAGTGCGCGAGCAGTGCCCGGCCTTGCAGCACGTGGTGTTCGATGATCCACGCGGCCTGCGCCATTACTCGGACCCCATGCTGTTGTCTTATGAACAGCTGGAAACGCGGGGCCAGGAATACGCGGCCCAACATCCCGATTACCTTTCCCACGCCATCGCCGCCGTGCAGCCGCACGACCCGGCCGCCATGTTTTATACGTCGGGCACCACCGGCAAACCCAAGGGCGTGGTGCTGACGCACCATGCGCTGATCGACCGCGCGCGTGCGGTGTCCGACATGGAAAAGCTGACCGACCAGGAGGACGTGCTGGCATACCTGCCGCCCGCATGGATCGGCCAGAACATGTTCTCGTACACGCAACTGCTGGTCACGGGCTTTACCGTGAACCATCCCGAATCGCCCGACACCGTCTCGATCGACATGCGCGACATCGGGCCGACCTACTATTTCGCGCCGCCGCGCGTGCTGGAAGGCCTGCTGACCCACGTGATGATCCGCATGGAAGACGCGGGTTTCATCAAGCGCAAACTGTTCGGCGCCTGCATGAACCTGGCGCGCCGCGTCGGCACGAAGATCCTGGACGGTGAATCCGTCAACGCCTGGGACCGCCTGCGCTACGCGCTGGGCAACGCGCTGATCTACGGTCCGCTGCGCAATGCGCTGGGCATGAGCCGCGTGCGCGTGGCCTACACCGCCGGCGAAGCCATCGGCCCCGATCTTTTTGTGTTCTACCGCTCTATCGGCATCAACCTGAAGCAGTTGTACGGTTCGACCGAAACGTCCGTGTTCGTCTGCGTGCAGCCCGACGGCCACGTGCGCGACGACACCGTTGGCCCGCCCGTGGCCGGCGTCGAGATCCGGGTGGCGGACAACGGCGAGATCCTGGTCAAAAGCCCGGGCCTCTTCAAGGAGTACTACCGCAACCCCGACGCCACGGCCGAGGCGCGCAGCGCCGACGGCTGGTTCCACACGGGCGACGCGGGCTATCTGGACACCGATGGCCAGTTGAAGATCATCGACCGCGCCAAGGATGTCGGCAAGTTGGCCAATGGCAGCCTGTTCGCGCCCAAGTACATCGAGAACAAGCTGAAGTTCTTCCCGCACATCAAGGAAGCCGTGGCCTTCGGCGCCGACCGCGAAGACGTGTGCGCGTTCATCAACATCGACCTGGAAGCCGTGGGCAACTGGGCCGAGCGGCGCGGGCTGCCCTACGCTGGCTACACCGACCTGGCCGCCAAGGACGAGGTCTACCAGCTGATCGCGGAATGCGTCGAACAGGTCAACGCCGATCTGGCCACCGACCCGAAGCTGTCGGCCTCGCAAGTCAGCCGTTTCCTGATCCTGCATAAAGAACTGGACCCGGACGACGACGAACTGACGCGCACGCGCAAAGTGCGCCGCGCCTTCATCGCGCAGAAGTACGGCGTGCTGATCGACGCGCTGTTCGGCGGCAAGCCGTCGCAGTTCATCGAGACCGAAGTGAAGTTCGAAGACGGACGCTCCGGCAAGATCTCGGCCGACCTGAAGATCCGCCCCGTCAAGACGTTCCCCGCCATCACTGCCAAGGCCGCGTAGAGATCATGAGCAACAACGACCGCGACCAGCGTATCGGCGACGTCATGCTGGACATGCAGAACATCTCCCTGTCCTTTGGCGGCGTCAAGGCGCTGACGGATATTTCCTTCAATGTGCGCGAGCACGAGATCCGCGCCATCATCGGCCCCAACGGCGCGGGCAAGAGTTCGATGCTGAACGTCATCAACGGCGTCTACACGCCGCAGCAAGGCGGCATCGCGTTCCGGGGCGAGCGCTTCTCGAAGATGAATCCGCGCCGCGCCGCCGAAATGGGCATCGCGCGCACGTTCCAGAACCTGGCCCTGTTCAAGGGCATGAGCGTGCTGGACAACATCATGACGGGCCGCAACCTGCGCATGAAGTGCGGGCTGCTATCGCAGGCGTTCCGCCTGGGGCCGGCCGAGCGCGAAGAAACCCGGCATCGGGAATTCGTCGAGAACATCGTCGACTTCCTGGAAATCCAGGCCTATCGCAAGACACCGGTAGGACGCCTGCCCTACGGCCTGCAAAAGCGCGTGGACCTGGGCCGCGCGCTGGCGATGGAGCCGCGCCTGCTGCTGCTGGACGAGCCGATGGCCGGCATGAACATCGAGGAGAAGCAGGACATGAGCCGCTTCATCCTGGATGTGAACGACGAATTCGGCACGACGATCGTGCTGATCGAGCACGACATGGGCGTGGTCATGGATATTTCCGACCGCGTGGTGGTGCTGGACTACGGCAAGAAGATCGGCGACGGCCGCCCGGACGAAGTCCGCGCGAACGAAGACGTCATCAAAGCCTACCTCGGCGTGTCGCACTAAGGCGGACAGACATGGGATTTTTTCTAGAGACCTTATTCGGCGGCTTGATGAGCGGCATGATGTATGCGCTGATCGGCCTGGGCTTCGTGCTGATCTTCAAGGCATCGGGCGTCTTCAACTTCGCGCAGGGCGCGATGGTGCTGGTCGCCGCCTTGTCCATGGCGCGCTTCTCGGAGTGGATACCGCGCTGGCTCGGCTTTGACAACATGATCCTGGCGAACGTGCTGGCGTTCATCGTCAGCGCCATCGTGATGTTCCTGCTGGCCGTCGCCATCGAGCGCTTCGTGCTGCGCCACCTGGTCAACCAGGAAGCCACGACCTTGCTGATGGCCACGCTGGGCATCAGCTACTTCCTTGACGGCCTGGGCCAGATCACGTTTGGCAGCTCGGTGTATTCCATCAACGTGGGCATGCCGAAGGATCCGATGATGATCCTGGACACGGTCTTCGAAGGGGGGTTGCTGATCAACCTGGAAGACCTGACGGCGGCGGTCATCGCGGCGTTGCTGGTGGCCACGCTGGCGCTGTTCTTCCAGTACACCTCCACCGGCCGCGCGCTGCGCGCGGTGGCCGACGATCACCAGGCCGCGCAATCCATCGGCATCCCGTTGAACCGCATCTGGGTGATCGTGTGGTGCGTGGCAGGCCTGGTTGCGCTGGTGGCGGGCATTATCTGGGGATCCAAGTTCGGTGTGCAGTTCACGCTGTCCACCGCGGCGCTGCGTGCGTTGCCGGTCGTGATCCTGGGCGGGCTGACGTCGGTGCCGGGCGCCATCCTGGGCGGCCTGATCATCGGCGTGGGCGAAAAGCTGTCCGAGGTTTATCTGGGGTCGCTCGTGGGCGGCGGTATCGAAATCTGGTTCGCCTATGTGCTGGCGCTGGTGTTCCTGCTGTTCCGTCCGCAAGGGCTGTTCGGCGAGAAGATCATCGACCGCGTGTAAACACCAGGCCCTCTAGGATAAAAACATGTTCTATCGCGAAAACGGCCAATTCAAGACCAGCTACCGGGCCGACCAGCAGATCTTTCCGATCCGCCAAGACCGCATTTTCATCTGGCTGCTGCTGGCGGTGGCGTTCATCGCCGTGCCGGCGCTGTCGTCCGACTACCTGCTGCGCGCCATCCTGATCCCGTTCCTGATCCTGTCGCTGGCTGCGGTGGGCCTGAACATCCTGGTCGGCTATTGCGGCCAGATCTCGCTGGGTACCGGCGCCTTCATGGCGGTGGGCGCGTATGCGGCCTGGAACTTCGGCGTGCGGTTCCCCGGCATGCCGCTGGTTGCCCAGATCTTGCTGGGCGGGTGCTTCGCCACCATCGTGGGTGTGATCTTCGGCATTCCCAGCCTGCGCATCCGCGGGCTGTACCTGGCCGTGGCCACGCTGGCCGCGCAGTTCTTCGTGGACTGGGCATTCCTGCGCATCCCGTTCTTCACCAACTATTCGTCGTCGGGCAACGTGTCGGTGCCCCCCCTGACGGCCTTCGGCCTGCCCGTGCAATCGGCGATGGAAAAGTACCTGTTCGTGCTGATCCTGGTGGTGATCTTCAGCCTGCTGGCCAAGAACCTGGTGCGCGGCGCCATCGGCCGCCAATGGATGGCGATCCGCGACATGGACGTGGCGGCCTCCGTCATCGGCATCCGGCCCATGTACGCCAAGCTGACGGCGTTCGCGGTCAGTTCATTCATTGTCGGCGTGGCCGGCGCCTTGTGGGGCTACATCCATCTGGGTTCGTGGGAACCGCTGGCCTTCGACCTGACGCGTTCGTTCCAGCTGCTGTTCATGGTGATCATCGGCGGGCTGGGTTCGATCATCGGCAGCTTTTTCGGCGCGGCCTTCATCGTGCTGGTGCCGGTGGCGCTGTCGAACATCCCGCACGCGCTGGGCATTCCGCTGTCGGTGGACACCGCCGCGCACATCGAGCACATGGTGTTCGGCGCGCTGATCGTGTTCTTCCTGATCGCCGAACCGCACGGGCTGGCGCGGCTGTGGAGCATCGGCAAAGAAAAGCTGCGCATCTGGCCGTTCCCCCACTGAAGGGGCGCATTGCCTTGAATTGATTTCGCATTGATTTCTGCGGATCGCGGCGGCAAAAGTGCCGTGATCCACATCCTGAATACCCGGCTCAAGACCGGGCCAATCCCGGTGTCCCAGGGTTTATTGCCCCAAACACCACGCAGGAGGTAAATGGAGATGAAGCGTCTTAACCTGAAGTTGGCGGCAGCCCTGGTGGCCGCAGCCGGCGCCATCGGCGCCGTGGCCACGCCGGCAATGGCGGCCGAAGAGCAGTTCGTTCCGTTGCTGGTGTACCGCACCGGGTCGTTCGCGCCGCTGGGCATTCCGTGGGCCGATGGCAAGCTGGATTACCTGAAGCTGGTCAACGAGCGCGACGGCGGCGTCAACGGCGTCAAGATCACGTATGAAGAATGCGAGACCGCCTACGCCACCGACCGCGGCGTGGAATGCTATGAACGCCTGAAGGGCAAGGGCACGGGGGCCTCGGGCTTCGACACCCAGTCCACCGGCATCACATTCGCGGTCAGCGACAAGGCCATGGTCGACAAGGTGCCCGTCGAAACGATGGGCTACGGCCTGTCGCAATCGGTCGATGGCAGCGTGTTCGAATGGAACTTCCCCCTCTTGGGCACATACTGGACCGCGGCCGACGTGATGATCCAGGACATCGCCAAGAAAGAAGGCGGCATGGATAAGCTCAAGGGCAAGAAGATCGCCCTGGTCTACCACGACTCGCCCTATGGCAAGGAACCGATTCCGCTGCTGCAGAAGCGCGCCGCCAAGGAAGGCTTCGAACTGGTGCTGTATCCGGTGACCGCGCCGGGCGTCGAGCAAAAGTCCACCTGGCTGCAAATCCGCCAGGCACGCCCGGCCTATGTGCTGCTGTGGAGCGCGGGCATCATGACGCCCACCGCCATCCGCGAAGCGCAGGCCAGCGGCTACCCGCGCGACAAGATGTACGCCATCTGGTGGGCGGGCTCCGAAGGCGACGTGAAAGACCTGGGCGATGTCGCCAAGGGCTACAACGCCATCACCGTGCACAACAGCGGCGCCGAGCACGACAAGGTCTATGACGACCTGAAGAAGTTCGTCTACGACAAGGGCCAGGGCTCGGACAAGACGGCCAAGAACACGCTGGGCACCATCGCCCACACGCGCGGCATGATGATCTCGATGCTGCAAGTGGAAGCGATCCGCACGGCGCAAGAGAAGTACGGCAAGGGCAAGGCATTGACGCCCGAGCAGGTCCGCTGGGGCTTCGAGAACCTGAACCTGACGCAAGAGAAACTGGACAAGCTGGGCTTTGGCCAGATCATGCGCCCGGTCAAGACTTCGTGCAGCAACCACAAGGGCGACGATTGGGCCCGCATCGTGCAGTGGGACGGCGCCAAGTTCAAGGTTGCCTCCGACTGGTACCAGGCCGACAAGACCATCCTGGACCCGATGGTCAAGGATGCCGCGGCCAAGTACGCCAAGGAAAAGAACATCACGCCCCGCACTTGCGAGAACTGATGTGAACCGGCGGCGGGCGCCTTTGCCGGCGCCCGCCGCCACCACGCCGCAGGAATCGTCATGACCGCTGCAACAATTGCCGCCTCTACCGCTGCACCCGCCGCTTCCCCCGCCGCCGACGCGCCCAAGGTGCTGCTCGACGTGAACGGGATCGAGGTGATCTACAACCACGTCATCCTGGTGCTCAAGGGCGTGTCCCTGCAAGTGCCCGAAGGCAAGATCGTGGCGTTGCTGGGCGCCAACGGCGCAGGCAAGACCACCACGTTGCGCGCCATCTCGAACTTGCTCAAGGGCGAGCGCGGCGACGTTACCAAGGGCCATATTCAATACCGCGGCCAGCGCATCGAAAGGCTGTCCCCGTCGGAACTGGTCAAGCGCGGCGTCGTGCAGGTGATGGAAGGCCGGCATTGCTTCGCCCACCTCACCATCGAAGAAAACCTGCTGACCGGCGCCTACACCCGCAGCATGAGCCGCGGCGACACCGCTGCCGCGCTGGAGCGCGTCTACCAGTATTTCCCGCGTCTGAAGCAGCGCCGCAGCAGCCAGTCCGGCTATACGTCGGGCGGCGAACAACAGATGACTGCCATCGGCCGCGCCCTGATGGCCAACCCCAACATGATCCTGCTGGACGAACCCTCCATGGGCCTGGCCCCGCAGATCGTGGAAGAAATTTTCGAGATCGTGCGCGACCTGAACCAGCGCGAACGCGTGAGCTTCCTGCTGGCCGAGCAGAACACCAACATCGCGCTGCGGTATGCCGACTACGGCTACATCCTGGAAAACGGGCGCGTGATGATGGACGGCGCCGCGCTGGACCTGGCCCAGAACGAGGACGTGAAAGAGTTCTATCTGGGTATTTCCAGCGGCGAAAGAAAGAGTTTCCGCGACAACAAGTTCTATCGCCGCCGCAAACGCTGGCTGGCCTGATTCCTGGAGCGGCAGCGCCGGTGTGGACCGGCGCCCGGCCGGCAACGACACCGCAGTAAGGCACACGAGAGGGTGCGATCCCATGTCCGAGTTTTTCGATGTTCTGGAAACCCGAGCGCCCGAGCAACGCGAGCGCGAGCTGATGGCCGCGTTGCCCGGCGCGATCACACGGGCGATGGCGCGCGCGCCGGCGATCGCCGAGCAGCTTCGCGGCATTGACCCCGCCACCATCACGTCGCGCGCGGCGCTGGCCCGGCTGCCCGTGCTGCGCAAGCACGAACTGCTGGAACGCCAGCAGCACAGCCGTGACGATGCGACGACACCCGCCGGCCCCGGCAAGGCCTTTGGCGGTTTCTCGGCGATCGGCTGGGGCGAAGCGATGCGCGTCTTCGCCTCGCCCGGCCCTATCTACGAACCGGAAAGCGTGCGCGCCGACTACTGGCGCTTCGCGCGCGCCCTGTACGCGGCGGGCTTTCGCGCCGGCGAACTGGCGTACAACTGCTTTTCCTACCACTTCACACCGGCCGGCTCCATGATGGAGACGGCGGCGCATGCCGTGGGATGCACGGTCTTTCCCGGCGGCACGGGCCAGACCGAACAGCAGGTGCGCGCCATCCAGGACCTTGCGCCCAGCGGCTACACGGGTACGCCCAGCTTCCTGAAAATCATCCTGGAGAAATCCGACGAGCTGGGCGTGAAGCTGGATTCGCTGCGGCGCGCGCTGGTGTCCGGCGAGGCCTTCCCGCCATCGTTGCGCGACTGGCTGGCGGCCCGTGGCATCGAAGGCTACCAGGCCTACGGCAGCGCCGACCTGGGCATGATTGCCTTCGAGACGCCCGCCCGCCAAGGGCTGGTGCTGGGCGAAGACATCATCGTCGAAATCGTGCGCCCCGGCACCGGCGAACCCGTGCCCGACGGCGAAGTCGGCGAAGTGGTCGTCACCACCTTGAACCCCGACTATCCGCTGGTGCGATTCGGCACCGGCGACCTGTCGGCGGTCATGCCGGGCATCTCGCCTTGCGGGCGCACCAACACGCGCATCAAGGGCTGGATGGGCCGCGCCGACCAGACCACCAAGGTGCGCGGCATGTTCGTGCATCCGTCGCAAGTCGCCGACGTGGTGCGGCGCCATCCTGAAATCCTGCGCGCGCGCCTGGTCATCAGCGGCACCACCGGATCGGACCGCATGGTGCTGAAGGTGGATGCGCGCGTGCGCGGCGAAGACCTGTCCCAGCGCATCGCCGAATCGGTGCGCGACGTGACCAAGCTGCGCGCCGACGTGGAATGGGTGGACGCCGACGGCCTGCCGAATGACGGCAAAGTCATCGACGACGTGCGCACCTACGAGTAGCGCGCGCTTAATTGCCCAGCGGCCGCGCCAACCATTCGCGGCCACGCAGCATGCCGTTCCAGTAGATCCACGGCAGTAGCGTGGCCTTCAGGAACCAGGCGCTCTTGCGGGGCACGGTCGGGTCCAGCGGGAACGTAGGCAGCAGTTTTCCGCCATAGCCGAACTCGGCCAGCACGATACGGCCACGCTCGACCGTCAACGGGCATGAGCCATAGCCGTCGTAGGTGACCGGCATGGCGTGGCCTTCGCGCACGGCGATCAGATTTTCGGCCACGGTGACGATCTGCTTGCGCGCGGCGGCCGCCGTCTTGGCATTGCTGGTGCTGATGCCGTCGCCCAGGCCAAACACATTGTCGAAACGCACGTGACGCAAGGTGCCGGGGTCAACCTCGCACCAGCCTGCCACATCCGCCAGCGCGCTGTCGCGCACCACGTCGTGCGGCACTTGCGGCGGCACCGCATGCAGCATGCCGAACGACTTCTCCACGCGGGACACGGCGCCATCGGCGCCCTTCCTGTCGAACCAGGCCTTGCCGGCCGGGCCGTCCACCGCCACCAACGTAGAGTTGAAGGCCAGATCGATGCCATAGCTTTCAACGTAGCGCATCAGCGGCGGCACAAATGCCGGCACGCCGAACAGCGCCGCGCCTGCCAGGTCGAATTCGACCTGCATGCGACCCAGCACGCCAGTACGACGCCAATGGTCGCAGGCCAGGTACATGGCCTTTTGCGGCGCGCCCGCGCATTTGATCGGCATGGCGGGCTGGGTGAACAGCGCCTGCCCCTCTTTCATCGACCACACCGACTCCCAGGTGTAGGGCGCCAGATCGTAGCGGTAGTTGGACGTGACCCCGTGTTTGCCCAGCGCATCGGACAGGCCGTCGATCTTGTCCCAGGCCAGCCGCAAGCCGGGGCACACAATCAACTGCTGGTAGGTCACACCGCGGCCGTCCGCCAGCCGTACCCGGTTCGATTGCGGTTCGAATCCCGCTGCCGACGCGTGCAGCCACGTGGCGCGCGACGGCATCACCGAGCGGGTCGGGCGCACGGTCTTTTTCACATCGAACGCGCCGCCGCCCACCAGCGTCCACGCGGGCTGGTAGTAGTGATTGTCGCTGGGTTCGATCACGGCGATGCGCAAGTCCGGCCGGCGCCGCAGCAGGCTGGCGGTTACGCCGATGCCGGCCGCGCCCCCGCCCACCACCACCACGTCGAAATCGGCGGACGCCTGTGCTGCTGACTGTGCTTGGGGCATGTCTGTCTCCGCGCCGGTCTACCGGCTGTTGAAGTGTTCGAACGCCGAGAATACCCCCATGCCGGCCAACATCGCGGCCACGAAGATCAGCGCCTCGGTCACGCCCGCCGAAGCGGCCACGAGCGCGGGGCCCGGACAAAACCCCGCCAGCCCCCAGCCCGCGCCGAACGCCAGGCTGCCAGCGGCCAGACGCAAGTCGATGCGGGTGGCCGTGGGCCAGCGCATCGGTTCGCCGGACGCACTGGCGCGGCGGCGGCGCAGCACGGCAAAGCCTGCCGTCGTGACCAGCACCGCGCCGCCCATCACGAACCCCAGCGACGGATCCCAGTCGCCGGCAATATCCAGGAAGCCCAGCACCTTGGCGGGGTCGGCCATGCCCGACACGATCAGGCCCAGCCCAAAGACGAGGCCCGATGCAAAGGCAATCAACGCACCCATGTCAGCCCCCCGCCAGATGCCGCACGGCGTACACGGTGGCGAACCCCGCGGCCATGAACAGGGCCGTCGCCGCGAAAGACCGCCGCGACCCGCGCGACAGGCCACAGACACCGTGGCCGCTGGTGCAGCCCGATGCGAAACGGGTGCCAATGCCCACCAGCAGGCCGGCGACGATCAGGCGCGGCGTGCCCGCGTCCACGGTGACCGCCGGCAGCGCCGCCCCCAGTTGGTACAGCCAGGGCGACGCGCACAGGCCCAACAGGAACGCCACGCGCCACAGGCTGTCGCGCTGCGGTGGCAGCAAGCCGCCAAGAATGCCGCTAATGCCTGCGATGCGCCCGGCGCCCGCCATCAGCAGCACGGCGGCGGCGCCGATCAGCAAGCCGCCCGCCGTGGCGGGCGCGGGAGTGAAGGCCGCCCAGTCCAGGCTCACGCGAGTGACTCCAAGGCGCGGCCGCAGTACAAACTGGATAACGTCTTCATGACCTGGCTGACTTCAAAACTGGCCATCTGGTAGTACACGTACTTGCCGTCGCGGCGCGTCGTCACCAGCCCTTCGTCGCGCAGCACGCCCAGTTGCTGGGACAAGGTTGGTTGGCGGATGCCCGTCAGCGATTCCAGTTCACCGACATTGCGTTCTTGCTGTACCAGTTGGCACAACAGCAGCAAGCGGTCTTCGTTGGCCAGCGCTTTGAGCAGCGCGCAAGCCTGAGCGGCGGATTCCCGCAAGACGGCAAGTTCGCAATCAGTCAGGGCGGCATTCATAAGGCGGATCGACAGAAGGACATGAACGGATCATTATATTGACGGATAAATTATCAAACAATATTATTTAAATATATATATTGTTATTAGCGGGCGGCCATGAATCCCAACGTACAAGCCTTCTTCGATCCCGTCACCGCCACGGTCACTTACGTTGTGCACGATGGCAGCGTCTGCGCGATCGTCGATTCGGTGTTGGACTACGACCCCAAGTCCGGACGCAGCAGCACCACCAGCGCCGACCGCGTGGCGGCCTATGTGGGCGAGCAAGGGCTGACCGTCCAATGGCTGCTTGAAACGCATGCCCATGCCGACCACCTGTCCGCCGCCCCTTACCTGCAACGACAGTTGGGCGGTGTCATCGCCATCGGGCAGAGCATCCGCACCGTGCAGGGCGTGTTCAAGCAGATTTTCAACCTGGAGCCGGAATTCCAGCTGGACGGCTCGCAGTTCGGCCATCTGTTCGCCGATGGCGAGACCTTTCGCATCGGCGCGCTGGAAGCCACCGCGATCCACGTGCCGGGACACACGCCGGCCGATATGGCCTATCTGGTCGGCGACGCCGCGTTCGTGGGCGACACGATGTTCATGCCGGACGTGGGCACCGCGCGCTGCGACTTTCCCGGTGGCGACGCACACCAGTTGTACCGGTCGATCCAGCGGCTGCTGCGCCTGCCCGGCGGCACGCGGCTCTTCATGTGCCACGACTACCCGCCACCGACGCGCGAGGCCCATTGGCAGACCTCGGTGACCGAACAGCGGGCCGCCAACATCCACATTCATGACGGCATCAGCGAAGCCGACTTCGTTGCGATGCGCACCCGGCGCGACGCCACCCTCTCCATGCCCACTTTGATCCTGCCCGCCATCCAGGTGAATATCCGGGCGGGCCATTTTCCGGCGCCGGAAGACAATGGCGTGCGTTACCTGAAAATCCCCATCGACGCGCTCTGACCAGAGACCGCCCGCCGCACTTGCGCGCCGGGCGCTTATCCCGCAAGATCGGCCGATCTACCGATTGCCGATCAGACGGATCTCCCATGTTCGCAGAAGCCGAAAAAGACCCCAGCCTTTCCAAAGAGGAATTCAAGCCGCTGGAAGCGAGGCTGCGCGTGGCCCTGCTCAATGCGCAATACCGGCGTCTTGAACAAGCGGACAAGACGCTGCTGATCGTAGTCGCCGGGATCGATGGCGCCGGCAAGGGCGCCACGGTCAACCTGCTGAACGAATGGATGGACCCGCGCCACATCAAGACACTGGCATACGGCCCGCCCGAAGGCGAAGAGCAAGACCGCCCGCCGTTCTGGCGCTATTGGAAAGACCTGCCGCCCAAGGGCAGCACCGGCATCGTATTCGGTTCCTGGTATGCGCCGCTGATCATCGAAGCCGCCCGCAAGAAGCCTGATCACGAGGCCATCGAAGCGCGCGCCGCCGCGATCCGCCGCTTCGAGGCGATGCTGGCCGCGGAGGGCGTGCAGATCATCAAACTGTGGTTCCACCTGTCGGCAAAGGCGCAAAAGGACCGTGCGCAACGGCTCCTGGCCAGCCCCGAGACATCCTGGCAAGTCAGTCCCGTCGACTTGAAGGTCTACAAGAAATACGACCGCATCCGCGCGGGCGGCCAGGTCGTGGTGAACCATACCGACAGCGGCCACGCGCCCTGGGTGATCATCCCCAGCGCCGACGAGAACCTGCGTTCCGCCCGCACCGCGGAAGCCGTGCTGACCGCGATGCGCCAGCGCGGCGTGCCCCGCATCCCGCAGTCGTTCATGGCGCATTCCGCGCCTGCCCGCATCGTGGACCGTCTGGGTGAACTGGATTACGACGCCCGCGTCGACAAAGGCGACTACGAGTCCGAACTTGGCTTGCTGCAAGGCCGGCTGGCGCGTGCGGCCCGATCCAGGAAATTCCAGGACCGCTCCCTGGTGCTGGTGTTCGAGGGACAGGACGCGGCAGGCAAGGGCGGCGCCATCCGGCGCGTGACCCACGCGCTGGACGCGCGGCAGTTCGACATCACCCCCGTGGCCGCGCCAAACAGCTACGAGCTGTCGCGCCCCTACCTGTGGCGCTTCTGGCGCCAACTGCCGCGCCACGGCCGCGTCGCGATCTTCGACCGCTCGTGGTACGGCCGCGTGCTGGTCGAACGGGTCGAGAAGCTGACCGCGCCCGCCCACTGGCGCCGCGCGTATGCCGAGATCAACGACTTCGAGGGACAACTCGCGGCAAGCGGCGCGATCGTCCTGAAATTCTGGCTGGCCGTGACGGCCGACGTGCAGTTGGAGCGCTTCAAAGAGCGCGAGAAATCGCCTTTCAAGAATTTCAAGATTACGCCCGACGACTGGCGCAACCGCGACAAATGGAAGGAATACGCGGCGGCGGCCAACGAGATGCTGGCCCGCACCGATGTCGCGCACGCACCGTGGCATCTGGTGTCCGCCAACGACAAGCGCTACGCTCGCCTGCAAGTGCTGCGACACGTCGTCGAAGCGATGGAAAATCAACTCTGAACATCACAGGAGGCCCTGCGCCATGAGCACCGCCGAAATCCGCCCCGTCGTCGCCGCCGACTTCGAAGTCTGGCTGCCCTTGTGGAAGGGCTATCAGGACTTCTACCGCGTCAACATCGACGACGCCGTCACCCGCAACACCTGGGCCCGTTTCCTGGACCCTGCCGAACCCATGCACGCGGCGCTTGCCTATGAAAGCGGCCGGGCTGTCGGCATGGTGCACTGGATTTTCCACCGGTCCACCTGGACTGCGGGCGACTACTGCTATCTGCAAGACCTGTACGTGGACCCCGACGTGCGCGGCACGGGCGCGGGCCGCAAGCTGATCGAACACGTCTACGCCCAAGCCGCGGCCAACAATTGCGCCCGGGTGTACTGGCTGACCCACGAAACCAACGCGACCGCGATGCAGTTGTACGACCGCATCGCGGACCGCTCCGGCTTCATTCAGTATCGCAAGGTGCTGGCTTGAGCGCGCGCGACCCTGACTGTCCCCTGTGCCAGGAAGACGGCGGCACGCTGCTGTGGCGCGGTCCGCACTTGCGTGTGATCGAAGTCGCCGACGCCGACTATCCCGGCTTCACGCGCGTCGTGTGGAACGCCCATCTGGCGGAAATGACCAGCCTGTCCACGCATGGGCGCGACCTGCTGATGCGCGCCGTGTACGCGGTGGAAGAAGCGCAGCAGGCCGTGCTGGCGCCAGACAAGATCAATCTGGCTTCGCTGGGCAACATGGTGCCGCACCTGCATTGGCATGTCATTCCACGTTGGCGCGGCGACCGCCATTTTCCCGATCCGATCTGGGCGGCGCCTCGTGTCGCGGCGGGATCGGAGCCCGCCGAATGGCACGACCGGCAGGCACGCACGAATGCCCTGCTGCCGCGCTACCGCAATCGCGTGATCGAAGCGATGAACGCGTTGCTCATGCATTGAACGCCGGGAACCCCGGCCTTCAATGCTGGCCCCGGGGCCAGCGGATCCGGCCTTAGCCCATACGCGCGGGCCGGCGTCGCTCGGCCAGCCAGTGCGTGTAGGCATCTTCCACCAGCCCTGCGGAGCGTTCGGCGGAAAACAGGCCTTGGCCCCGAATTCGTTCACGGCCCGCGTCGCCCATTCTGCGGCGCATGGCCGGGTCCGCCAGCAACGTCTCCAGCGCGGCGGCCAGCGCGGCAGGATCGCGCGGCGGCACCAGCAACCCGGTCACGCCGGCCTGCATGGTTTCCGGCACCCCTCCGACTTCCGTGCCGATGACGGGCACGCCCATCGCCGCCGCTTCGATGAACACGGTGCCCAGGGCCTCGCGATGCGTCGGCAAGGCGAACACGTCCAGGGCCATCATCACATTGCCGATATCCTGCCTGCGGCCGGTGAAATGCACCCGGTCCGCCAATCCTAGCGCCGATGCCTTCGCGCGCAGTTGATCGAACAGCGGCATGCCGTCGCCCACCAGGACCAGGTGCGCCGACGGATAGCGGGCGGACACTTGGTGGAATGCGTCGATCAGGTCGCAATGCCCTTTTTCGGTCCGCATCACGGCGACGCAGCCCACCACCAGCGCGTCCGGCGGCAGGCCCAGTTCACGGCGCACGCATGCGTCTTCGCGTACATGCGGCAATACGATCGGGGAGTGGATCGTGGCGACCGACTCTGGCCGCGCCCCACCGTCCAGCAATTGCTTTCGCACGTAGCGGCTGACGGCGATGACCCGATGCGCCAGCCAGGTATAGGCATAGAGGGAATTGATGGGTTTGGCCAGATGACGCGTGCGCACGATCAAGGACGTGCCGGCCAGGCGCGCGGCCATGGCGGCCAGCACGGTGTCACGGCGGCTGTGGGTGTTCAACACGTCGAAGCGCCCCTGCCGCAGCAGGCGCCGCACGAACGCCACGCCGCGCACGAAGTTGCCGGCGCCGTCCATGACGATGCGGTGGACGGTGAACCCGGCCTCGGCCAGACGGTCTCCCAGCTCTGCCCCGGGCTGGCAGACCAGCTCAAGGTGATGGCCGCGGTCGCGCATGGCGATCATCTCTTTATAAATGCAGAATTCCTGCCCGCCGAAAGACGTGGCCGCCTCGGTGTGCAAAATGCGCAGACGGGCGCCGGCGCGGCCAGCGTGCGGTTCAGCGGGAGTATGCGTCATGCGAAGGATCCTCTGCGGCGTTGAAATTGTTCCAACTGCGGTTCTGCAGCAGCAGGTAGGCTTCGAGATAAGCGACGTCGTCCGGCGCCAACGGCGCGGCGGGCTGCGGCCCGCCCCCTGGTGCGCGCTCGGCCGCCGTCAGCTGGCGGCCCGCCCACACGCGGATCCCGCCGCTGCGCGAAAGGTCAAAGCGCGCCCCCTCGCGTTGCCACGTCAAAAGGCGCATGCTGGGCCTCAGCTGCTTGAGCTGATAGCTGCCATGCGAAGGCTGGCAGGCGGGGACGTCCAACGACGTTCCCACGTCGACCAGACGGCTCGTGGCGCCGGGCTTAGCGGGCGTGTAGATCAAGACGGATAGGGAAGGCAGGGTCATGTGCTAGCCGTTGTCGCCAAGCGTCGTCGCTAGCCACGAACTGGTCAAAATTAAGGCAGAAAGCGGAAGGCAAAACGCGCAAGAAAATGCGCCTTCTTGAATTTCTAGAAATATTTATTTACGCAAAAAGGCACCGTACTCCGAAATTTAATCGAAGCGCCTGGAGGGTGTCATCTGTACTTACCGCAATCGACGCCTGGGCGCCGTATCGCTATCCACCGTTTTTCGCCACAATTGCGGGAAAATGGCCGACGTTCGGCCGCATAAATCCGTCCCTTATATTTTATTCAGCTAAAATTCAGGATCAGTCCGCCATGTTAACAAAATATGACTAAGGAGGCCCAGTGAACCAGCAGGTTCCGCCCCATTCCCGTCCCCCCTCATTCCTTCAGGCGTTCCTGCAATCCGAAGCCCTGGGCGGCTACGTGCTCATGGCCGCCGCCCTGGCCGCGCTGATCATCGCCAACAGTGCGGCCGCGCCGCTCTACTCCGATGTGCTGGGAACCAAGCTGGGCTTCCAGGCCGGTCCCGTTGTGCTCAAGGAAACCGTGCTGCACTGGATCAACGACGGTCTGATGGCCGTGTTCTTCCTGCTGGTGGGGTTGGAAATCAAGCGCGAAGTGCTGGACGGCCAATTGCGCGGCGCCGCGCGCATCATCCTGCCCGGCATCGCCGCCCTGGGCGGCATGGCGGCGCCAGCGCTGATCTACGTGCTGATCAACCTGGGCAGCCCCGACACCCTGCGCGGCTGGGCCATCCCCGCAGCCACCGACATCGCCTTCGCGCTGGGCATCCTGGCGCTGCTGGGCAGCCGCGTGCCGACGTCACTGAAGATCTTCCTGACCGCGTTGGCGATCCTGGACGATCTGGGCGCCATCATCATCATCGCGCTGTTCTATACCTCGCAATTGAATGTCTTTGCGCTGGTCATGGCCGGCGCCTTGCTGGCTTGCCTGTTCTGCCTGAACCGCGCGGGCGTGCTGCGGCTGACCCCGTACCTGGTGATCGGCGCCGTGCTGTGGTATTTCGTGCTGAAGTCCGGCGTGCATGCCACCCTGGCCGGCGTGGCGCTAGCGCTAACGATTCCGCTGCGGCCGCGCAACGCGGGCAAGCCGGAGGCACATTCGCCGTTGCATGACCTGGAACACGTCTTGCACAAGCCCGTGGCCCTGCTCATCGTGCCCATCTTCGGCTTTGCCAACGCCGGCGTGTCGTTTGCCGGCATGGGCTTGGCCAGCCTGACGCAACCCGTGCCGCTGGGCGTGGCGCTGGGCTTGTTCCTGGGCAAGCAGTTGGGCGTGTTCGGCTTTGCCTGGTTGGCCATCAAAACAGGCGTCGCCAGCCTGCCCCGCCATGCCTCGTTCACGCAGCTATACGGCGTGGCGCTGCTGTGCGGCATCGGTTTCACCATGAGCCTCTTCATTGGCGCGTTGGCCTTCACCGATGCGGCTACGGTGGACGCCACCAAGATCGGCGTGCTGACAGGATCACTTGCCTCGGCAGTGATCGGCTTCCTGCTGCTGCGCATGAGCAGTCCGCCGGCAGAACCCGCGTTGAGCTAGGGCTGCTGGCAGGTGCGGGCCCCGTGTGCGATCGCCCGCGCGGCCCGTTGAATGACTTCAGGGCGGGCCAACCGGCGTTCCTCGTCCGGATTCACGATCACGCCCACCTCCACCAATACGGCAGGCATGGGCGCCGTCTTCAGCACGGCCAAGCCGTCGAAGCGGTGCACGCCCAGGCGGCTGTCTATCAAGGGCCGGTTTTCGCCGGCGATCGGCTCCGCGTGATACAGCGAGGGCTTTTCCCCGGCTGCGATCAGCGCCTCGGCAATGGCGCGGGCGCAGCGCAGGCTCTGCGCATACTTGGGATTGCGTTCGGACACGAACACGGCGAAGCCCGCGAACTCGCGCTGACGGCCCGCGTCGATGTACTGCTGCTGCATCGAATCGTGGTGAATCGACACGAAAAGATCCGCCGTTGGCGCCACCCATGACCGCTTGCCCAGTTCCACTTCCGCGCCATTGGCCGCCACCTGGGTCACGCGGTCGCCGGCGGCGCGTAGATCTGCTGCCACCAGATTGCTGACATCCAGGTTGTACAGGTATTCCACCCGCCCGCTAGCACCCGTCGCGCCCGGCCGCCTGAGCGTGTGCCCCGTATCCACCACGATATGCGCCGCCTGGGCGGGCGCCCCCGCCAGCAGAACGCCCGCGCACAACGCCACGCGGACCGCCGCTCCCGAAAAACACTGGATGAAATCTGCTGCCACGACGCTGACCGCCTGCAAGAAGAAAAGGCGTCTGGAAGGGTCCAGCCGCCGCAACGGGTCAGATATTACCGGCAAGCCGCGGTCGGATCGGCGGCCTGGCCCGACCGCACGGACGGGGTTGCCGGCAAATCGGGCGGGCCCGCGAATTGCGCATCCGCGAAGCAGACATGGTAAAGAAGGTTCGTGGTCTGCCACGGGAAGGTTCGTGATCAGCCACGGCGGGTACAAGCAAGCACCGCGCGTAATAACCGCATGCAAATACAAGGAATCCCATGTCTTTCAGTTCTGACGCGTGGGCGCGCAACGCCGCGCTCTACGAAAAAACGCGCGACATGCCGTTCAACCAGGCGTTGGCCAGCGGCCAGCTCGACGAGAACGCATTCAAGCACTACATGATCCAGGACGCGCACTACCTGGTCGCATTCGGGCGCGCGCTGGCGATCGCGGCCGCCAAAGCCGATGACGCCGACGGCGTGGTGCAGTTCGCGGATGCGGCCAAAGGCGCCGTCGTGGCCGAACGTTCACTGCATGCGGGCTTCATGAAGCAATTCGGCATCGACGCCGCCACCTTCGAGGCCACGCCGCTGACGCCCGCCAGCCACCACTACACCAGCTTCCTGATCGCCACCGCCTGGAGCGCGCCGTATCCGGTGGCGCTGGCGGCGCTGCTGCCGTGCTTCTGGATCTACGCCGAGATCGGCCGCGATATCCACGCGCATGCGGTGCGCCCCAATCCCTATGCGGCATGGATCGACACGTATGCCGGCGATGACTTCCATGCGTTGGTGCGGGCCGTGATCGCCTCGGTGGACCGCGCCGCCGAAACCGCCTCGGCGCACACCCTCGAAGCCATGCATCAGGCCTACACGCACGCCGCCCAGCTGGAATGGATGTTCTGGGATTCGGCCCACCGGCAGGCGGGTTGGCCGGTCTGATTCCGGCGGCGGGCCGCGTGTTCCGTCGGGCCGGCTATGCCAAAATCGCGCCCATGCCGATCGATAACCGCCTCGTTCCCCACGCCCTTGCCGCCCAGACGGCGCAACTACCCGACGCCTGGGCCGCCGCTTTCGCGCACAGCGCCGTCGCCGACGCGCTGGCCGCGATAACCGCCCACGTCGAACAACGCCTGACCGAGGGCGCCAGCGTCTATCCCGCCACGCCGTTCCGGGCGCTGCACGGGCTGGCGCCGTGCGATGTGCGCGTCGTGATCTTGGGACAAGACCCGTACCACGGCCCCGGCCAAGCCCAGGGCCTGGCGTTCTCGGTGCCCGACGACTGCAAGCGCCCGCCCAGCCTGCGCAACATCTTCAACGAGATCGCGCAGGAATTCCCCGGCACGCCGGTGCCACAAGGCAACGACCTGAGCCCGTGGGCGGACCAGGGCGTGCTGCTGCTGAACACCGCGCTGACCGTGGAAGATGGGTTGCCCGCTTCGCACGCCAAACGCGGCTGGGAAACCGTAACCGACGCGCTGATTACGCTGGTCGCCCGCGACCCCTCGCCCAAGGCCTTCCTGCTGTGGGGCGCCCATGCGCAAGCCAAACGGTCGTTGCTTCCCGACAACAGCGGGCATCTGGTTCTGATGTCCAACCATCCCTCGCCGCTTTCCGCCCGCAGGCCGCCGGTGCCGTTTCTAGGTTGCGGCCACTTCCGGGCGACCAACGACTGGCTGGTGGACCAAGGGAAAAACCCTATTGATTGGGGACTGGACAAAAAAATAATTCCCCTGCAAGGCGAATTCGGGTTATGATCCTCGCACTGCACAAAAAGAGTTCGGCATTTACCGCCTTGATTTAGCGGAATTTTTTGCAGTCTGCCGGGCAGCCTACGCCCCGGCCCCATGCCGAACTATCATCGATTCCTGACCTCCTTTCCTTTCGCCCTGCGTTCCACTCTGTATACGAGAACGCGCCACGCGCACGGTTGATTCGGTCGGCACGATGCTCCATCAACCGTCGCCTGGATCCGGCCGCCTAATCCCCTGGCCCGACCAAGCACTGCGTCGCATTGATTGCGGCAAGGGAAAGTAATGTCTTTCGAAAACCTGGGTCTTGCACCCGCTCTGTTGTCGGCCGTTCAAGAAGCTGGCTTCAGCACCCCCACCCCCGTCCAAGCCGCTGCCATTCCGCAAGCGCTGGCCGGCCACGACCTGATGGTGTCCGCGCAAACGGGTAGCGGCAAGACCGCCGCCTTCATGCTGCCGGCCCTGCACCGCATTGCCCAGATGCCCGCCAATAAAGGCGTCGGCGTGCAAGTGCTGGTCCTGACCCCGACCCGCGAATTGGCCCTGCAAGTCACCGAAGCGACCGATATGTATGGCCGCAAGCTGGCTGACCTGCGCACGGCAACCGTCGTGGGCGGCATGCCTTACGGCGCGCAACTGAAGGCACTGTCGCGCCGCGTTGACGTGCTGGTCGCCACCCCCGGCCGCCTGATCGACCACCTGCAATCGGGCCGCGTCAAGCTGAACACCGTGCACACGCTGGTGCTGGACGAAGCCGACCGCATGCTGGACATGGGCTTCATCGAGGATATCGAAACCATCATCAGCCGCCTGCCGGAAGACCGCCAGACGCTGCTGTTCTCGGCCACGCTGGACGGCACGATCGCCAAGCTGGCTGCGAAAATGATGCGCGACCCGCAACGCATCGAATTGGCCGGCGCCAAGGAAAAGCACACCAACATCACGCAAAGCCTGCTGTACGCGGACGATGCCAGCCACAAGATGCAGCTGCTGGATCACGTGCTGCGCGACGCCAAGCTGGACCAAGCCATTGTCTTCACGTCGACCAAGCGCGGCGCCGATGACCTGGCCGACCGCCTGGCCGACCAAGGTTTTGCCGCCGCTGCCCTGCACGGCGACATGAACCAGCGCCAACGTACCCGCACGCTGTCGCAACTGCAACGCGGCCAGCTGCGCATCCTGGTTGCCACCGACGTGGCCGCCCGCGGCATCGACGTGCAAGGCATCAGCCACGCCGTCAACTTCGACCTGCCGATGCAAGCCGAAGACTACGTGCACCGTATCGGCCGTACCGGCCGCGCCGGCCGCAGCGGTCTGGCGTTCACGCTGGCAACGCACTCCGAGCGCCACAAGGTCCGCCGTATCGAGCACTACATCGGCCAATCGATCACGCCTGAAGTGATCGCCGGCCTGGAACCGAAGCGCACGCCGCGTCCGTCCGCAGGTGGCAGCGGCGCCCCGCGCGGCGGCAAGCCGTTCGGCAAGCGTCCTGGTGGTTTCGGTGGTTCGCGCCATGAAGGCGGCGGCTACCAAGGCAACCGTGACGGCGCACCGCGTGAAGGTCGTTCGTTCGCCCCTCGTGACGGCGCCCCGCGTGGCGAGTTCAAGCCGCGTGAAGGTGGTTACCAAGGCAACCGCGACAGCGCACCGCGCGAAGGCGGCTACCAAGGCAATCGTCCTTTCGGCGACCGCCCGGCACGTTCGTTCAGCGACCGCCCCAGCTTCGGTGATCGTCCGCAGCGCGAAGGCGGCTACCAGGGCAATCGTCCCTTCGGCGACCGTCCCCCGCGTGAAGGCGGCTTCCGTGGCGGCGACCGCGATGCACGCCCCAGCTTCGGCGGTGATCGCCCCAGCTTTGGCGACCGCCCCCAGCGCGACGCCCGTCCGTTCAGCGAGCGCGCTCCCCGTGACGCCCGTCCGAGCTTCGGCGATCGCCCCAGCTTCGGCGACCGTCCGCAACGCGAAGGCGGCTTCCGCGGCGGTGATCGTCCGGAAGGCGGTTTCCGTGGCGCCAAGCCCTCGTTCGACAAGCGCCCCGGCGGCCCCGCCAAGCGCTTTGCCAAGCCGGCTGACCGCCGCGGCTAATTCGCCCGCTTGACCCCCAACAAACCCCGCGCCCGTCGCGGGGTTTGTGTTTTCAGGGTGGCAAATGCGCGCAGCGTGACCGTTCTTTTTTTGGGAAAATGCGGCTATGACCACGCCTTCTTCGACCATGCAACGCCCCGCCCCCGCCAATCTTCCCCCGCTGTCCGATTCCGCCCAGAAACACCGCGATGCCACCGCCGCGCACCTGCGCGCAGCCATCGCGGCCAACGGCGGCTGGCTGCCGTTCGACCACTGGATGGCAGAGGCCCTGTATGCGCCGGGCCTGGGCTATTACGCTGCCGGGAACGTCAAGCTGGCCGAGGCGGGAGACGACGCCAAGACGCCTGCCGGCGACTTCGTCACCGCGCCGCAATTGACGCCGTTGTTCGCCCGCACGATCGCCCGCCAGGCGGCCCAGGTGCTGACCCAGACGCAAACGCAGGCCGTGCTGGAAT
Organism: Achromobacter marplatensis; assembly: GCF_049060505.1. GTDB lineage: Bacteria > Pseudomonadota > Gammaproteobacteria > Burkholderiales > Burkholderiaceae_B > Achromobacter > Achromobacter marplatensis_A. The sequence continues at coordinate 434,964 of NZ_JBMGRB010000004.1, read as the reverse complement.
TTGGCGCGGGCACGGGCGCGCTGGCCGAAGGCGTGCTGCGCGAGCTTGACGCGCTGGGCCTGCCCCAGACGCAATACCTGATTTTGGAAGTGTCCGCCGACCTGCGCGCCCGCCAGGCGGCACGGTTGGCGCCTTTCGGCGACCGCGTGCGATGGCTGGACGCGCTGCCCCATGCGTTCGCCGGTTGCGTGCTGGCCAACGAAGTGCTGGACGCCATGCCCGTATCGCTGTTCTCGTGGGATGCGGCGGGCGCCGTGCAGGAACGCGGCGTGGCGCTGGATGCGAACGGCGGCTTCGTCTGGGCAGACCGGCCCGCCTCGCCCGCGCTGGCGTCCGCCGTTGCCGCGCGCATGCCGGCGCTGCCCGGCTACGTGTCGGAAATCAATCTGCAAGGCGAGGCCTGGATCGCCGCGATGGGCAGCTGGCTGGAACGCGGCGCGGCGCTACTGGTGGATTACGGTTTTCCGCGCAGCGAGTACTACCATCCGCAGCGCGCGGGCGGTACGCTCATGTGCCACTTGCGGCACCACGCGCACGGCGATCCCTTCGCGGCCCCGGGCTTGCAGGACATCACCGCGCATGTGGATTTCACCGCCATGGCCGATGCGGCGCTGGAACACGGACTGCAGGTGCTGGGCTATACGTCGCAGGCCCGCTTCCTGATGAACGCCGGGCTGATGGACCTGCTGGCGCAACTGGATCCGTCGGACGCCCAGCAGTACGCGCAGGCCGTGGCGCCCGTGCAGAAACTGTTGTCGGAAGCCGAAATGGGCGAACTCTTCAAGGTGCTGGCCGTGGGCCGCGGCATGACGGCGCCCCTGACGGGGTTCTCGCGCGGCGACCGGTTGGGAAAGCTGTAACCGCGGATTCGTGCCGCCGGGCGGGCGGTTTCAGCCTGCCCGAAGCTGGTCCAGCCGTGCCTGGCGCACGCTGTCCTTGATGCGGGCGGGATCGCCCGCACAAGCCCGGGCGATGGCGCCAGCGTCCACGCCGCGCGCGGCATCCGCCCGCGCCCGCCACGCCGCCATGTCTACTGGCCGCAACACCGAAGCCGTTTTCAACAGATCGAAAAACCGCTCGGGCTTTCGCAGCGCGTCCGCACGTTCCATCAGCGCCAGCTGTGCGTCCGGGCCGCCCGTTTCGGCCGCATCCAGACCCGTCAGCACGTCGGGCAGCAAGCGCGCGTAGTCATTGCATTCGGTGGGCACGCGCATGCGCCGGCCCAGCGCGTCGCGTTCGGGCGTCAGCCGGCACAGCAGGGCGTAGCGCCCCGCCAACGACAACGACAACGCCGCGGCGCGGTCCACGTCGGCGCCAACGACGTCCGCCCCTTGCAGTTCGGGCATCACGCGGGCCAGCGCACCGGAATCTTGCAGCACGCCCAACATTCGCGACGGCTTCTTCGCCATCAGGCCGCGCGACAGTTCCTTCCAGACCCGTTCGGCCACCAGCGCGTCGGCCTCGCCGGCTTCGACCATGCGGCGGCATAGCGCCAGCGTTTCGGGCGCGACGGTGAAATCATCGAAGCGCGCGGCGAACCGGCCCAACCGCAAAATGCGTACTGGATCTTCCTGGAACGCGTCGCCCACGTGGCGGAACACGCGCGCGCGCACATCGGCCTCGCCGCCCAGCGGGTCGACGCGCTGGCCGTCCTGGGTCTGGGCGATCGCGTTGACGGTCAGGTCGCGGCGGCGCAGGTCTTCTTCCAGCGTCACGTCGGCGCCGGTGTAGAACGTAAACCCCCTGTAGCCGCGGCCGGACTTGCGCTCGGTGCGCGCCAGCGCGTATTCCTCTTTGGTCCGCGGATGCAGGAACACCGGAAAATCGCCGCCGACGGGGATGAAACCACGCCGCACCATCTCTTCCGGCGTGGCGCCGACCACGACCCAGTCGTGGTCGCCCGGCGGCAGGCCGAGCAGCGCGTCGCGTACCGCCCCGCCCACGATATAGGCCTGCAAACCGTGGATGGCCGGGTCTTGCGTCATGGGATCGCCGTGCTCTCGGCGCCCAGCGGCACGATGTTGCCCAGACGTTCCTTCAGGGACTGCGACTGCCCGCTGAACATCGCCGCGTAATAGACGGCGTTGGACATCACGTTCTTCACGTAGGTGCGGGTTTCATTGAAGGGAATGGTCTCGGCGAAGATGGCGCCTTCGACGGGATGCGTGAAGGTCGAACGCCAATTGTGCGGCCGCCGCGGGCCGGCGTTGTAACCTGCGCTGGCCAGCATCTGCGACCCGTTCAGGTCGCGCAGCACCATGTTCAGGTAGTTGGTGCCCAGCACGGTGTTGGTGTCAAAGTCGTTCACGCTGGACGGCGTGAAATCCGTCATGCCGATCTTGCCCGCGACCCATTTGGCGGTGGCCGGCATCAGTTGCATCAGGCCGGAGGCGCCCACGTGCGAGCGCGCGTCCATGATGAAGCGCGATTCCTGGCGGATCAGGCCGTAGACCCAGGCCGGGTCCAGCGCGATGGCGTTGGCCTTGGCCGTGACGCGGCCTTCGAACGGCGCGATGAAGCGTTGGCTGAAATCGAATTCCTTTTCCGTGCGGTCGGACGTGTTGACCACGCGGTCGTAGATGTTCTCGGCGCGGGCCAGTTCGGCGGCGGCGATCAGTTGGCGGTCGGTCATGCCGCGCAACGTGAAGTTCCATTCGGGCACGGCTTCGCCACGCCAGCCCAGGCGGAACAGCTGCACGGCGCGTTGCAGGCCGGGATTGGCGCGGGCCTCGGCGATCTCGCGGTCGCTGACGGGCGCGGGGCGCGGCGGCACGTCGATGCGGCGGCCCAGTTCCTCGGCGGACAACTGGCCGTAGAAATCGAAACGGTCGGCGATGCTGGCGTACAGGGCGTTGGCTTGGTCCTTGCGGCCGGTCGCGGCCAGGCCGCGCGCTTTCCAGTACACCCATGACGGGTCGTTGCGCTGCGAAGCGGGCATCTCGTCAATGGACTCGATCACCCACTTCCAGTCGATCTTCGCTTGGCGCAGCGCGGCGCGCACCTTCCAGCCGGCGTTGTATTCCGTCATGCGGATGTGGCCGGCTTCGTGATACCAGTCGTCGGCGCGGCTATCCAGCTTCAAGGCCGCCATCAACGCGTACTGGCCGCGCACCCAGGCCAGGTTCGGCTTGGACATGGACTTGGCCCATTCGCGGCGCAGATAGGAATCGGCCACGCTGACGTCCGAACGCGCCAGGCGGGCCAGCGCGATGGTCACGAGTTCTTTCTCGTTGCGGCCCACCGGCATACGGTCTTGCCGGGTCAGCCACTTCATCGGGTCCTTCATCAGGACGTCGTAGGTTTTCAGGTCGCGCGGCTCGAACATGTATTGGACGAGTTTGCGCGCGTCCGTTGTCTTGTCGGCTTCGATGGCGTCGCGCAGTTGCGGCTCAAGTTGTTCCCAACCCAGGATGCCGTCGGCCACCAGCTGGTCGTATAGCGCCCAGCAGGCGCTGCCTGGCGCGAACACCGCCGTGGCCTGCGCCGCCGTGGCGCGCTGGCCGGTCATGTGCTTGGCGTCCAGGATGGCGCATTCGATCTGGGCGTTGCTGTTCTTCACGGGCGCCAGTTTGCGCACGGTTTCGAAGTCGCCGCTGCGGGCCGCGGCCAGCAGCCAGTCGCCACGCAGGCGATCGGCCAGATAGGCGTCGCTGTTGCTGCTGATGAAGCGCTGCAGATCAGCCGTGGGACGGCCACCGGCGGGCGGGGTCCAGAGTTGATAGCGCAGCAGCCAATATTCCGGGTACATGCCCAGCGTGTCGGACTTGGCCTGGGGTACCAGCATGCCCAGCACGGACCACTGCTTGCGGTTCATGGCTTCACGCGCGGCCACCACGGCGGCCAATGCCGGGGTATCGGCGGTGGGCGGCAGGCCCGCCAGCACGGCGGGCGGGACCGCGATAACGGGCTGCGCTGCCTGGACGGCGGGTTGCGGCTGCGGATTGACGGAGGCGCTGCGCTGTTGCGCATCGACGGGGGCACAGGCGGCGGTGAACAAGGCCAGCAACGGCAGCCAGCGGCGCAGGCCGGAACGGGGGTCCGGCGCGACGGCGCCGCGGGGGGATTTCCCGCCGGTTTTCTGATACCGTCGGGCTTGCAGAATCTGAGTCATGCCGTGTCCCTCATTTGCCGTCATACAGCGGCCTTGCTCGCCAGCATGCCGACGACGCGCGTGCCAGATTCCCGTGCGCCAGAGTCCCGTGCGCCACAGTCCCGCGTGCCAGGCTCTCGCTTGCCAGATTCCCGCATGCCCGATTCCAGCATGTTCGCCTTCATTGTCCACCCCCATCACAGCCACTGCATGACTACGCAAAATACACCAGAGGATACCGCAGTCCAGCACCGCACGCGATTGCGGAAACTGCGTGCCGAAATGCCCGAAGACCAGCGCAGCCGGGGTGGGCTGCTGATGCGCGCACGCCTGTTCACATGGCTGAATGTGGCGCGTGACGAAGCGGCCCGCGCCGGCCGCCCCGCCCCCGCCACCGTGGCCGCTTTCTGGCCCATGGCGGACGAACCCGATCTGCGCCCGCTGCTGTCGCAATGGGTGGAAAACGGGGTCGCCGTGGCGCTGCCGGTGGTGCGTGAACGCAACGCCCCGCTGGCCTTCCTGCCGTGGACGCCTGACGCCGAACTGCGCGCCGGCCCGTATGGCATCCAGGAGCCGGTGGCGGGCGCCGACGTGCTGCCCGACGTCGTCCTGGTGCCGACGCTTGGTTACACGGAACAGGGCGACCGCCTGGGCTACGGCGGCGGTTACTACGACCGCACCCTGGCGGCCCTGCGCGAACGCGGCCATCCGTTTATTACGATCGGCATCGCCTGGAGCTGCGGCGAACTGGACGCCGACTATGCCCCGGCCGCGCACGACTTCCCGCTGGATGCCGTGCTGACGCAGGACGGCTGGGTGCCGCATGCGCCGCTGGAACAAGGCGGCGCCAGCGGCACCACACTGCATACGTATCGGATGAACTGACGCACCAGAGCGGCCCGGCAGCGCGCACCAATCAGGTGCATGCCGCGCTGCGGACACATTACGCGCGACGGGGGATGGTGTTTCGGCGCCCTTGGGAGGATATTGTGCCCAAGGCGGCCGCCTGCCGAAAAGCTGGCACGGGGGTTGCTTATTCATTTAGACCGGCCACGCATCGGCCGGGTAATGACCGTGTGCGAGGCCGCCGCCTGCCGGCTGGCCGCCGCACCCAGCATCGGAGGAGCCATGAAGGACAGATCATCCCGTCCAGCCGCTTTTGACGAAATGCGCGACAGCGCCGGCGGCATACGCTCCCAATACCAGGCCTTCGAGCGCTGGCACCAAGAGCAATCGGCCGAAGCCATGGCCGTGCGACGGCTCGAGGCAGACCTGAGTTTCCGCCGCGTCGGCATCACCTTTTCGGTTGCCGGCGACGCCGCCGGCACCGAGCGCCTGATTCCATTCGACCTGATCCCCCGGATCATCCCCGCCGACGAATGGCGCCACCTGGAGGCCGGCCTGAAGCAGCGCGTGCGCGCGCTGAACATGTTCATCCACGACATCTACCATGGCCACGACATCGTGCGCGCCGGCATCGTGCCGGCCGAACAGGTGTTCCTGAACGCGCAGTACCGCCCCGAAATGCAGGACGTGGACGTCGCCGAAGACATCTACTGCCACATCGCCGGCGTGGATATCGTGCGCGCGGGCGCGGGCGAGTTCTACGTGTTGGAAGACAACCTGCGCGTGCCCTCCGGTGTGTCCTACATGCTTGAGAACCGCAAGATGTCGATGCGGCTGATGCCGGATGCGTTCAGCCGGATCAAGGTCGAGCCGGTGGCGCACTATCCCGACCTGCTGCTGGACAACCTGCGCGAAGTCGCGCCGCATGGCGGAGATGATCCCACCGTGGTGGTGCTGACGCCCGGCATGTATAACTCGGCCTACTTCGAACACGCCTTCCTGGCCCAGCAAATGGGGGTGGAACTGGTGGAAGGCCAGGACCTGTTCGTGGAACAGAACACCGTGTACATGCGCACCACTCAAGGTCCGCGCAAGGTGGACGTGATCTACCGCCGGCTGGACGACGACTTCCTGGACCCCTTGTCATTCCGCGCTGATTCGGCGCTGGGCGTGCCCGGCCTGCTGTCGGTGTACCGGGCCGGCCGCGTCACGCTTGCCAACGCCATCGGCACCGGCATCGCCGACGACAAATCCACGTATCTGTACGTGCCGGACATGATCCGGTTCTATCTCAGCGAAGAGCCCATCCTGTCGAACGTGCCCACCTGGCGTTGCGGCCGGCCGGATGAACTGTCCCATGTGCTGGCGAACATGCACGAGCTGGTGGTGAAGGAGGTGCACGGCGCGGGCGGCTACGGCATGCTGGTGGGCCCATCGTCCACCCGCGCCGAAGTCGACGCGTTCAAGGACCGCGTGCGCGCCAACCCCGCCAACTACATCGCACAGCCCACGCTGGCGCTGTCCACCATCCCTACCTATGTCGAGTCCGGCGTGGCGCCGCGGCATGTCGACCTGCGCCCCTACGTGCTGTGCGGCAAGGATATCCGCACCGTTCCCGGCGGCCTGTGCCGCGTGGCGTTGACCGAAGGCTCGCTGGTGGTCAACAGCAGCCAGGGCGGCGGCACCAAAGACACCTGGGTTCTGGAGGACTGACCATGCTGAGCCGAACCGCCGACAACCTGTTCTGGATGTGCCGCTACACCGAACGCGCCGAGAACACCGCGCGCATGCTGGACGTGAACCTGCAAATGTCGCTACTGCCGCAAGACCCGCAGACGCGCGAGGGTTCGTGGCTGGGCGTCCTGCGCATTTCCGAGCTGCAGGGTCTGTACCAGAGCAAATACGCCGCCATCTCGCCCCACGACGTGTTGCAGTACATGGTGCGCGACCCCGAAAACCCATCGTCCATCTATTCGTGCATGCGGGCCGCCCGTGAAAACGCGCGCGCGGTGCGCGGCAGCCTGACGACCGAAGTCTGGGAAACCTACAACACCACCTGGCTTGAACTGCTGAAGCACCTGCACACCGGCTTGCTGGAGCGGAATCCGGGCGAGTTCTTCGAATGGGTGAAGTTCCGCTCGCACCTGGCGCGCGGCGTCACCATCGGCACCATGCTGGAGGACGAAGCGCTGTACTTCCTGCGCATCGGCATGCATCTGGAACGGGCCGACAACACCGCACGGATGCTGGACGTGAAGTTCCATGAACGGGATGGCAACGGCGCGCAGGGCGCATCCCAAAACGGATCGCAGAACGGCGCGCAGGAAATGCGCACCGAGCCCACTGGCACCGCTGCGCTGCAAAGCGAGTTCTACCGATGGTCCGCGCTGCTGAGTTCGGTGTCGGGGCTGGAGATCTACCGCAAGGTGTACCGCGACGTGATCACGCCCGACCGCGTCGCCGAACTGCTGATCCTGCACGGCGACATGCCGCGTTCACTGTTGGCGTCGATGCGAGCGGTGGCTGACGACCTGGCGCGCGTCTCCAACCAGCGCTCGACCGAAACCGAACGCCGTGCCGGCATGCTGTGCGCCGAACTGCAGTACGGCCGCGTCGAGGACATTCTGGATAGCGGGCTGCACCAATACCTGGACCACTTCCTGGACCGCATTAACGACCTGGGCAACCGGATCAGCCAGGACTTCCTGGTCCCGCTGTCGGCATAACTCGGAGACAGCCATGAAACAGTTCATCACCCACGTCACCCACTACCGATACACCGCGCCGGTCACCTACAGCATCCAGACCTTGCGCCTGACGCCCCGCGACGACGAGCACCAGCGCGTGCTGCGCTGGCACATCGAAGCACCCGGCGCGCTGGAAAAGCAGGTGGACGCCTACGGCAACATCACCCACACGCTGACCCTGAATCGCGCCCATACCGACATCGAACTGCGCGTGGTCGGGCAGGTGCAGGTGGCGCCGCTTACGCGCGGCGTGCTGGGCGGCGAAGACAGCCGCTTGCCGGTACACGCCTATTGCGTTCAAACGCCACTGACGCAAGCCGACGACACGATCATGGCCTTCGTGCGCGAAGTCTTGCCCAACGGCCTTCGCACGCCGGACGACATCCTGGCGCTAGCCAACGCCATCAGCGACCGGGTGGCCTATGAGCCCGGCACCACGGACGTCACCACGGCGGCCAACCAGGTGCTGGCCATGGGGCACGGCGTCTGCCAGGACCATGCCCACCTGTTCCTGGCTTGCGTGCGCGGCCTGGGCGTGCCCGCCCGCTACGTCAGCGGCTACGTGTACACAACGTCGGAACACTCGGCCAGCCACGCCTGGGCCGACGTCTGGCTGGCCGACATCGGCTGGACCAGCGTCGACATCACCAACCGCCAATTCGCCTCGGACAGCCACTGCCGCCTGGCCGTGGCGCGCGACTATGATTCGGCGTCGCCGATCCGCGGCGTGCGTAGCGGCGGCGGCGAGGAATCCATGGAGATCAGCGTGCAGGTCCAGACTTCCGGACAGCAATAACGGCCGAACCCGCGCCGCAATACAATGCGGCGTGGTTTTTCCAAATTTCCGATCATGACTTACTGCGTAGCAGCCCGCCTCGACGCCGGCTTGGTTTTCCTGTCCGACTCCCGCACCAATGCCGGCGTCGACCAGATCAGCGTCTTCCGCAAAATGACCGTCTTCGAGCGCCCGGGCGAGCGCGTCATGGTCCTGATGACCTCCGGCAACCTGGCGGTCAGCCAGGCCGTGCTGCATGCGTTGACTCGCCAACACGACGATGGCGGCGACACCATCTGGAACGCGGCCGACCTGTTCGAGGCCACCCGCTGCGTCGGCGCCGCCGTGCGCGAAGTCTATCAACGCGAAGCCCCTGCCCTGCACGAGCAAGGCGTAGACTTCAACGTCAGCATCATTTTCGGGGGACAGATTGGCGCCGAGCGCTGCCGGCTGTTCCAGGTCTATTCGGCGGGCAACTTCATCGAGGCCGGCCAGGAGTGCCCGTACTTCCAGATCGGCGAAGCCAAGTACGGCAAACCCATCCTGGACCGCGTGCTGCGTCCCGACACCTCGCTGGACGAAGCCGCCAAGTGCGCGCTGATCTCGATGGACTCCACGCTGCGCTCGAACATCTCCGTCGGCCTGCCGCTGGACCTGCTGGTCTACGACACGAACGCGCTATGCGTCACACACTTCGCCAGTATCGACGAGCACAACCAGTACTTCCGCATGATCCGCAGCACGTGGGGCGAACGCCTGCGCCAGGTCTTCGCCGAGATCCCGGACCCGCTGTGGACCAACCCGGACGACCCCGGTTCACTGGTGCCGCCCAGCCGCGTCCATCAACCGCTGCGCCTTGAGCCCGCCAACACGCCGCAGCCCAGCTACCCCACGCCGCAGGTGCTGGCCGAAGACCCGGGCAAGGACCAGGCGAATTAAGGCCTGCTTGGTCGTCGCTGAATAGCGCAATACCGCGTAAACCCGCCTTTCCCCCAGCCGAAGCCCGGCTTGTGAAACGGCAAATTCTCATCCTTGGCCTGACACGCGACACTGGTGCCGGCCCGCGCTGCGTTCGCGGGCCCGAGACAACCACAAGGAGCGAGACATGCCCCCCATTTTCACGCGCGCGGCGACGCGTGCCGCCTGGCCCCTGCTGGCCCTGTCCTGCTTTGCCTGGGGTTCCGCCAGCGCGCAAGGCGCATATCCGAACCATCCCATTTCGCTCGTCGTGCCGTTCGCGGCGGGCGGGCCCACGGACGTCGTGGCGCGCAGCCTGGGCGCCTCCATGGCCAAGACGCTGGGCCAGAGCATCATCATCGAAAACCGCACCGGCGCGGGCGGCACGCTGGCATCCCAGCATGTGGCGCGCGCGGCGCCGGACGGGTATACCTTCCTGATCCACCACAACGGCATGGCCACCGCGCCGGCGCTGTATCGCAAGCTGTCGTTCAATCCGCTGACGGATTTTGCCTACGTTGGCCAGGTGGCGGACGTGCCTATGACGCTGCTGGGCCGCAAGGACCTGCCGGCCGACGGCATGGCGGGCTTCATCAAGTACGCAAAAGAGAACGGCAACAAGGTCAACCTGGCCAACGCGGGATTGGGCGCGGTGTCGCAACTGTGCGGCATGCTGCTGCAAGAGTCGCTAGGCGTTCAGTTCACGACCGTGCCTTATGCCGGCACGGCGCCGGCCATGACCGCGCTGTTGGGCGGCCAGGTCGATGTACTGTGCGACCAGACCACGCAGACCATCCCGCAGATCAAGGCGGAACGCGTGAAGCTGTACGGCGTCACGACACTGGACCGCATCAAGGCCCTGCCGAACGCGCCAACCCTGCAGGAAGGCGGTTTGAAAGGCTTTGAAGTGAAGGTGTGGCACGGCGTTTATGCGCCCAAGGGCACGCCGCCGGAGGCTATCGAGAAGTTCAATGCGGCGCTGCGCGCGGCGCTGAAGGATGCGGCCTTCACGCAGAAAATGGCCGAGCTGGGCGCCGAGATCGTGCCCGAAGCCAAACAGACGCCGGCAGGCCTGCAGACGTGGCTGCAAGCCGAGGTCGACAAATGGGGCGGCATTATCCGCAAGGCGGGCGTGTACGCGGATTGATCGCAGCGGCCGTGCGAGGCGTATCTCGCACGGCCCGCCCTGCGATTCAATAGCGAAAAAAAAGGCCGGCGGATGCGCCGGCCTTTCGCATTGCGCACGCGGCGCGACGCTTACAGCGCCAGTTCTTTCCACACCGCCAGCGGCGCTTCCGCATGGTTCAAGGTGTAGAAGTGCAGGCCCGGCGCGCCGTTGTCCAGCAGGGTTTGGCAGAGTTCGGTGACCACGTCCACGCCGAAGGCGCGGATGGAAGCCTTGTCATCGCCAAACTCCGCCAGCCGCAGCCGGATCCAACGCGGCACTTCCGCGCCGCACATTTCCGAAAAACGCAGCAGCTGCGTGTGGTTCGTGATGGGCATGATGCCCGGCACGATCGGCACGCGAACGCCCTTGGCCTGGGCCCGATCGACGAAGTCGAAATAAGCGTCGGCGTTGAAAAAATACTGCGTGATGGCCGCATCGGCGCCGGCATTCACCTTGGCCACGAAATGGTCCAGGTCCGCGGACGGATTGGCCGCTTGCGGGTGCGTTTCGGGATAGGCCGCGACTTCGATGTGGAACCAGTCGCCGGTTTCCTCGCGGATGAACGACACCAGTTCGTTGGCGTAGCGCAATTCACCCGCATCGCCGCCCATGCCCGAAGGCAGGTCGCCGCGCAGGGCAACCACCCGCCGCACGCCCTCGTTCTTGTAGGTCTGGAGGATGTCACGCAGGTCTTGGCGCGTGGCGCCCACGCACGACAAGTGAGGCGCCGCATCGCAGCCCAGGTTGCGCAGCGTGCGCACGGCATCCGCCGTGCCGGCGCGCGTGGAACCGCCCGCGCCGAAGGTCACGCTGACGTACTTGGGCTGGATGGCCAGCATCTGCTTGGCCGCGCGGACCAGCCGTTCCTGGCCGGCCAGATCGCGCGGGGGGAAGAATTCCAGACTGAAAGCGGGAGACATCGAATCGGACATTAGGGGATCAGTTTGGTAAGCAGGCCAGAGATGATGCTGTAGAGGATCGCGCCGCCCACGGCCCACCAGAACCCGTTGACCTGGAAGCCCTTCAGCACGGAGCCGACGAACCAGAACAACAGGGCGTTGATGACGATAAGAAAGAGCCCGAGCGTGACGATCGTGATGGGAAGCGTCAGCAGCACCAGCACCGGCTTGACCAGCATATTCACCAGGCCCAGCACCAGCGCCGCGATCAGCGCCGATCCGAAACTGGCCACGGCGATGCCGGGCAACAGGTAGGCAACGGCCAGCAGGGCCACTGCGTTCAGGATCCAGACGAGTATCAATGTCACCATGTTCGTTCTCCTGTAAGCGCTGCGCGGCCCCTTGATCGCCAAGCGACGCCGGGGAACCCCGCGGTTCGGAAAGCCCGCGCCAACATGGCGCGGCACTTCCCTATTTTGCTACATGCATCAATAGCGGTAGTGGTTCGGCTTGAAGGGACCTTCCACCGGCACGTTGATGTAGTCGGCCTGATCCTGGCGCAGCGTCGTCAGCTTCACACCCAGTTTCTTCAGGTGCAGGCGGGCGACTTTCTCGTCCAGGTGCTTGGGCAGCACATAGACTTCGCCGGACTTGTAGGCTTCGTTGCGCGTGAACAGTTCGATCTGGGCGATGGTCTGGTTGGCGAACGAGGACGACATCACGAACGACGGGTGACCCGTGGCGCAACCCAGGTTCACCAGGCGACCCTGGGCCAGCAGGATGATGCGCTTGCCGTCCGGGAAGATCACGTGGTCGACCTGCGGCTTGATCTCTTCCCACTGGCAATCCGCCAGGCCGGCAACGTCGATTTCGTTGTCGAAGTGGCCAATGTTGCAGACAATCGCCTGGTCTTTCATCGCGTTCATGTGGTCGCGCGTGATGACGTGGTAGTTGCCGGTGGCGGTGACGAAGATGTCGCCGTGGGCAGCGGCCTCTTCCATCGTCACGACCTTGAAGCCTTCCATCGCGGCTTGCAGGGCGCAGATGGGGTCGACTTCGGTGACCCAGACTTGTGCGCGCAGCGCGACCAGCGCCTGGGCGCAACCCTTGCCCACGTCGCCGTAGCCGGCCACGACCGCGATCTTGCCGGCGATCATCACATCGGTGGCGCGCTTGATACCGTCCACCAGCGATTCGCGGCAGCCGTACAGGTTGTCGAACTTGGACTTGGTGACCGAGTCATTGACGTTGATGGCGGCAAAGGCCAGTTCGCCCTTTTGCGACATCTGGTACAGGCGGTGCACGCCGGTCGTGGTTTCTTCCGTCACGCCCTTGATCAACGCCAGGCGGGTCGAATACCACTTGGGATCGCGCTTGAGCGTTTCCTTGATGGCGGCGAACAAGATGCGCTCTTCGTCGCTGCCCGGGTTGGCCAGCACCGAAATATCCTTCTCGGCCTTGGTACCCAGGTGCAGCATCAACGTGGCGTCGCCGCCGTCGTCGAGGATCATGTTGGCGTTCTGGCCGTTGGGCCATTCGAAGATCTTGTGGGTGTACTGCCAGTACTCTTCCAGCGTTTCGCCCTTGACGGCGAAGACCGGCGTGCCCGACGCGGCGATCGCGGCGGCGGCGTGGTCTTGCGTGGAGAAGATGTTGCACGAGGCCCAGCGCACTTCGGCGCCCAGGGCCACCAGCGTTTCGATCAGCACGCCAGTCTGGATGGTCATGTGCAGGCTGCCTGCGATGCGCGCGCCCTTCAACGGCTGCGCGGCGGCGAATTCTTCGCGGATGGCCATCAGGCCGGGCATTTCGGTTTCGGCGATGGCGAGTTCGCGGCGGCCCCAGCCTGCCAGCGACAGGTCGGCAACCAGGTAATCGGAAAAGGATTTATCAGTTACAGCGTTCATGGTGTGTGTAGGCTCCACGTGAATTTCGAACGGCGCACGATATGGCCGGTCAACGCGAATACACCACGACAGTCGAGTGCTCGCCTTTCCCGCCATATGCGACAAAGGTGAGCGCCGTTGCTGTAGCGACGCGCAGGGCGCGGCGCTTGAACAAGGATTCCTGAGCCTGGCGAGCCGGGTTCCACTTGGCATGGCTGTATGAGATCACAGCATGAAGGGAACCACAGGGTCGTCGCAACGCTCCTCAGGATTGCGAAGGATTGTACCGGTTTGGCGTGCCGTCCGGAAACCCGTCCCCGAAAATTTCCCCCGGCGCCCGCCGGCTTTCACCCCGCGCGGGCCAGCGACGGCCGCGACGACGCGTCCGCCACCAGCGGCACCAGCGAATCCAGCAGGTCCGACGCCACCGAATCCCAGCTGCGGGTCAGCGCGTGCGCCCGCACCGCGTGGCGGTCAAGCGGCAGCGCGGCGTGGCAGGCGTGGGCCAGGTCGTCGTCCAGGCAGCCGGTGACGCCTTCCGTCACCACGGCAAGCGGCGCTTCGCTGCGGAACGCCGCCACCGGCGTGCCGCAGGCCATGGCCTCCAGCATCACCAGGCCGAACGTGTCTGTCAGGCTGGGGAACACGAAGACGTCCGCCGCGGCGTAGAAACCCGGCAGCGCGTCGTCCTGCTGCATGCCCAGAAAGACCGCGTCGGGAAAAGCCTTCTTCAACCGCGCCTCGTCCGGGCCGGCGCCCACCACGACCTTGCTGCCCGCCAGCGGAAGCGACAGAAAAGCGTCCAGGTTTTTTTCGCGCGCCACCCGTCCCACGCTCAGATAGACCGGCCGCGGCAGGTGGGCGAAGGCGGCGCTATCCGCCGGCTGGAATTTGCGCGGATCGACCCCGCGCGACCAGACTCGCAGGTTTGCCAGCCCGCGCCGCACCAGAACGTCGCGCACGGTGGGGGTTGGCACCAGCACACATTGCGAAGGGCGATGAAACCAGCGCAGATAGCGCCACGGCAAGGCCGCCGGGATGCCCATTCGCGCCTGCAGATAGTCGGGAAACATCGTGTGGAACGAGGTCGTGAACTGCCAGCCGCGCGCCAGCGCCATGCGGCGCGCGGCCAGGCCCAGCGGCCCTTCGGTGGCGATGTGCAGCGCGTCGGGAATCGTGTCGCCCAGGATGCGCCGCAATTGACGCCCCGGCTGCAGGCATAGCCGCAGGTCCGGTTCGGATGGGGCCGGAATCGTCCGGCTGCCCTGCGGGTTCACCACGATCAGCTCGTGGCCCCATTCATTCAGGATCTGCTGCATGGTCGTCCAGGTGCGGACGACGCCGTTGACTTGCGGATGCCAGGCATCCGTAACCAGAACGATGCGCATGATAGGGCCGGAAGTGGGCGATAACGCGATTTAGCCCGCGCGATATGACATGCCCAAGACGGCCGGGCGTGCCGACCGCCGTTCGCGCTTAATTGTTGCGCCGGGGATACCCTTGCGCCTTGATGCGGATCCAGACTTCGCGCTTTTCCTCTTCCGTCATGAAGACCCAGTTGGCGACTTCCATGGCGGTGCGGCCGCAGCCGCGGCAGATATCGTCGAACAGGGTCGAACACACGGCCACGCAGGGCGAGTCGGTCGCTTTGAAGACGCGTTGCGCGTCGTCTGGATCGGGCAATTCGGAAAGATCGGCGAAGTAACGATTCATGGGGCGAAGGTTACCACCAGGGGTGCGTCCCTTATTGGATAGCCCTATCGCCCGCCCCGGCTTGATTGACAGCCCCGGCTACCGCCATCCAAAGAACGCGCCCGCCTCTTCCAGCAGCGCGTCGGGGGTTTCTTCGGCCAGGTAGTGCGCCCCGGGCAACGATGCCCCCGAGACCTCGTCGGCAACCGCGCGCCACAGCCCCAGCACGTCGAAATTCTTGCCGACGGCGCCACGCTCGCCCCATAGCGCGCGCACCGGCATCCGCAGGCGCTCGCCGGCGGCGCGGCTGGCGCGGTCATGGTCCAGGTCCAGCGTGGCCGACGCGCGGTAGTCCTCGCACAAGCCCGTGGCCCAGCCGGGCTGCCGGGCCGCGCGTTCGTATTCCGCCATGGCTTCGGCGGAAAAATGGGCCAGGCCGCCCGGCCGACCGCCCATCACCGAGCGCAGGTAGAACACGGGGTCGTGCCCGATCATGGTTTCGGGGCCGGGCGCCGGCTGAATCAGCCAGAACCAGTGGAAGTAAGCCTGCGCAAAAGCCCGCGTCGTGCCCTCGTACATGTCCAGCGTGGGCGCGATGTCTAGCAGCATCATGCGCGACACGGCGCCGGCATGATCCAGCCCCATCCGATGCGCCACCCGGGCGCCGCGGTCGTGCGCCAGCACCTCGAACCGCTCATGGCCCAGTGCGCGCATCACCGCGATCATGTCGGCCGCCATCTGACGCTTGGAATGGGCGGAATGATCCGCCGTGGCCGCGGGCTTGCCGCTGTCGCCGTAACCGCGCAGGTCGGCCGCCACACAGGTGCGGTGCCGCGTCAACTCGGGCCACACACGGTGCCAGATGGCATGCGTCTGCGGGTGGCCATGCAGCAACAGCAGCGGCGGCCCGGACCCGTCGATGCGCGCGGCAATGTCTATGCCATCGACCGGGATGCGGCGCACGGGCAAGTCGAAGAATGCGGTCATGGGTACTGCCTCCTGTGGTTACTTTGGCCCCGCGTCCAGACGGTCGCGCACTGTGCGCGCGACGTCCTTCATCCAGGGGTGGCGCGCCCAGTGGGCCGCTTCGAAACGTTCCACCTCGGGCAATTGGGCCAGCGACGCGCCCACCATGTCCTGCCCCTGCGCGAACATGCGGCGGTGCCGTTCCGGCAACGTGAAGCCCGCCGTCCAACCGTCGCCGGCACGGACCTGGCCCGCCATCACGTCGACGGCCACCCGATTGCCGCCCGCCACGCCCGTATTGGACACCCGCGCGAGCAGCGCGTCGACCTCGGTCGGCGGCAGGCTGACCAGCAGCAGGCCATTGTTTAGCGCATTGAAGTAGAAGATCTCGCCAAAGCTCGGCGCGATCACCGCGCGGATGCCGAACTGCTGCAAGCCCCACACCGCATGTTCCCGGCTGGAGCCGCAACCGAAGTTGGGGCCGGCCACCAGCAGCGATGCGCCGGCGTAGGCGTCCTGGTTCAGGACGAAGCCGGGGCGTAGCGCGCCATGTTCGTCAAAGCGCAGGTCGTACAGCAGGCCGCGATCCAGCCCCGCCTTGTCGATGATGCGCAGAAACTGCTTGGGCATGATCTGGTCGGTGTCCAGATTGGAAAACGGCAGCGGCGCGGCGATGCCTTCGATCATCGGATTCATTTGGCTTGCTCCCAGTCGCGGGCATCGACGATGCGGCCGGCCAGCGCGGCCGCGGCCGCCATGGCCGGGCTCATCAGGTGCGTGCGCCCGGCCCGCCCCTGGCGTCCTTCGAAATTACGGTTGGTAGTGGAGGCGCAGCGCTCACCAGGCCGAAGCACGTCGTCGTTCATGGCCAGGCACATCGAACAGCCCGGCTGGCGCCATTCGAAACCGGCGTCGATCAGTTGCGCGGCCAGCCCCTCGGCTTCGGCTTGCGTGCGCACCGCACCCGACCCCGGCACGACCATCGCGCGCACGCCGGCGGCGATCTTGCGGCCGCGCACCATCGCCGCGACCACGCGCAGGTCTTCGATGCGGCCGTTGGTGCACGAACCGATGAACACCCGGTCGATCGGCACCCCGGCGATCGGCATGCCGGGCGCCAGGCCGATGTAGTCCATGGCCTTTTCCAACGCCAGCCGGGCCAGCGTGTCGGGTTCCGCTTGCGGATCCGGCACCCGCCCGGTGACCGGCATGGCCTGATCGGGGCTGGTGCCCCACGTGACAAAGGGTGCGATGTCGGCCGCGTTGAACACGTGTTCGACATCGAACGTCGCACCGTCGTCGGTGCGCAGCGTGGCCCAATAGCTGCGCGCCGCGCGCAACGCCTCGCCGCGCAAGTGGGGCGCATGCGCGGCGACATACGCGTCCGTGGTCGCGTCCGGCGCGATCAGCGCGGCGCGCGCGCCGGCCTCCACGGTCATGTTGCACAGGGTCATGCGGGCTTCGGCCGACAACGCGTCGATCGCCGCGCCGCAGAACTCCACGGCGTGCCCCCGCGCGCCTTGGGCGCCGATGCGATGCACCAGATAAATGACCAGGTCCTTGGCGGACACGCCAGCGCCCAGCACGCCGTCGACCCGGACGCGCATGTTGCGCGCAACGCGGTAGACGAGCGTCTGCGTGGCCAGGATGTGTTCGACTTCCGACGTACCGATGCCGAAGCCCAACGCGCCCAACGCGCCATAGGTGGTGGTGTGGCTGTCGCCGCACAACACCACCATGCCGGGCAGGATCATGCCGTGCTCGGGCGCGATCACGTGTTCGATGCCTTGCAGCGGGTCGGTGGTGTCGAACAGCGCGATGCGCTGGGCGTCGCAATTGCGTTTCAGGTTCAGGGCCTGGCGCGACGACGCGTCGTCGGGAATCACGCGCAGCGGCGCCGGCACCGGATGCGTGGGAATAATGTGGTCCACCACCGCCATCTGCTGCCCGGGGCGCAGCACGCCACGGCCACGCGCGGCCAGGCCGCTGAAGGCTTGCGGGCTGGTGTATTCGTTCATGATGTGCAGATCGACGTAAAGCAGAATGTGCTCGTCGTCGATGCGGGCCACTTCATGGCTGGCCACCAGTTTGTCGTATAGCGTCATGCCGGGCATGTCTTGTCGTCCTTGATTGCGGCGCCCACGACCAACCGCGGGCGCATCCTGCGGCAAGGGCCTGTCAACCTGACAGGCGCCTCGCATTACCTCTAGTTGGCCTGGATACCGGCGTCCTTCACGATGCCCGCCCAGCGTGTCATCTCGGCGGCCACCATGTCGTCCGTCTTGGCCGGCGTGGAAATCAGGGGTTCGAACCCTTCCTTCTGCATGCGTTCTTTCAAAGCCTGTGACTGCAACGCTTCGGCCAGCTTGGCGTTCAGCGTATCGATCACCGCTTGCGGCGTACCGGCCGGCGCGCTAACCACGAACCAGGTGTTGAACGCATAGCCGGGCAGGCCGGATTCCGCGATGGTGGGCACGTCGGGCAACAGCGGCGAACGCGTGGTGCCGGTCACGCCCAGCGCGCGGAGCTTCTTGCCGTCGACTTGCGGCTTCGCTGCGGACAGCACGGGGAAGCTCATCTGCACCTGGCCGCTGATGGTGTCCACCATGGCCGGGCCGCCGCCCTTGTACGGCACATGCAGGATCTGCGTCTTGGATACGGACTTGAACAGTTCGGCGGCCATGTGGAAGGTGCTGCCCGTGCCCGCTGAACCGAAGCTCAGGTCATTGGCAGGCCGCGCGCGAACATAGGCCAGCAGCTCGCTCACGCTGGCGACCGGCAACGTGTTCGTCACCGTCAGAACGTGCTGCGACGTGCCCACCGTGCCCACCGACCGCAGATCCTTTCTGGTGTCGAAAGGCATGTCTTTGAACAGCGCGGGGTTGATGGCCAGCGACATCGTGTTGATCGCCAGCGTGTAGCCGTTGGGCTGGGCGCGCGCCACGGCGGCCATGCCGATGTTGCCGGAAGCGCCGGCCCGGTTCTCCACGATCACGCTCTGGCCAAGGGCTTGGCCCCACGCGTCTGAAATCAGCCGCGCGGCGATATCCACGCTGCCGCCGGGCGCGAACGGCACGACAAGCGTCACGGCGCGCTCGGGAAACGCGTTGGCGGCCACGGCGGCAAAGCTCCAACAGGATGCAACGGCAAGGGCGGCGCAGACCGCGCCGGCCACGGGTTTGAATTTCATTCCTGGTCTCCTCGGTTGGCCGCGTGGGTGCGGCTCTATATCGGTAGGGCCAGTGTATAAGCCGGTTTAATTCTTATAATTGCGGGCCAGACTAAATCTTTATTAAATTTAATTTATAAATAACGTTTACCAGGCCCGCCCATGGACGCCCTTTCCGACCTTGCCTTCTTCTCACTGGTGGTCAAGCACGGCAACCTGTCCGCCACCGCGCGCGAACTGGGCCTGACGCCGCCCGCCATCAGCGCGCGATTGGCCCGGCTGGAGCAGCGGCTGGGCGTCAGGCTGCTGAACCGCACCACACGGCGGGTCAGCGTCACGCAAGAGGGCGAGCTGTATCTGGCGGAAGGCACCCGCATCCTGGCTGACCTGGAAGCCCTGGAACGGTCGGTCTCAAGCGCCCGCGCCCAGCCGCAGGGCCTGCTGCGGCTGAACGCCACGTTCGGTTTCGGGCGCGCCCACATCGTGCCGGCCGTCTCGGACTTCGCGCGCCAATTCCCGGACGTCGAAGTGTTAATGCGGCTGACGGACCGGCCGCTGAATCTGATCGAGGAAGGCTTCGACGTGGCCGTGCGTTTCGGCGACCTGCCCGACGCCCGACTGACCGCACGCAAGATCGCATCCAACCGGCGGCTGCTCTGCGCGTCGCCCCGCTACCTCGACACTTACGGCGAACCCCGCGCGCCGGGCGACCTGCAGCGCCACCGCTGCATCGTGGTGCGCGAGAACGACGTGGCCTACGGCACCTGGCGGTTGGAATCCGGCCAGCGCGCCGAAACCGTCAAAGTGCGCGGTCCGGTCAGTTCGAATGACGGCCAAAGCGCGTTGGAATGGGCCCTGGACGGCCACGGCATCGTCATGCGGTCCGAATGGGAAACCGCGGCCTACCTGCGCGCGGGCCGGCTACGCGAAGTGTTGGCGGATTGGCGCACGCCGTCCGCCGACATTCACGCGCTGTATCCCGAACGCCTGAACCTGCCGGCCAAGACCGTCGCGTTCGTGGAGTTCCTGACGCAGCGTTTCGCCCGGCACCTGCGCCCGCCGGGCGGCCACGGCGCCGTCTGGTGAAGGCCGCGCCTTAGATTTCGTCGATCGCGGTGCTGGCCGCCGTTCCCGCAGGCGCGTCCCCCGCGCCGATCGCGTAGCGGTCGCGCGTCGTGACGTAGAAGCTTGCGCCGAAACGCCCCACCGGAAAATAGTCCTGCAGGCGCACGCGCCAGGTTTCCGTGTCGATCAGGCCATCGCGCGCATGCAGCCAGCGCACCTGGCCAATGAAGATCTGCCGGCTGGCGGTTTCCATCGTTTCATACAGCGTACATTCGAAGGCAACCGGCGCCTGCACGATGCGGGGCGGCTTGACGTGGTGGCTGGGCGCGGCGTCCAGCCCGGCGTGGGCCAGTTCACTGACGTCCGCCGGCAGACGGTCGCCGCAGCGGTGCATCTTTTCCGCCATCGCTTCGTCGGTCAGGTGCACCACGAATTCCTTATCGCGGGCAATGTTGCGGGCCGTGTCCTTCAAGCCGCCGTCTTCCAGCCGGTTGATGCTGACCATGACAATCGGCGGGTCTTCGCCCAGCATGTTGAACATGCTGAACGGCGCGGCGTTGACCACACCGGTTTCGGACAAGGTGGTGATCAGCGCGATCGGCCGGGGCACGATCAGGCTGGCCATCAACTTGTAGCGCTGGTATTCGGTGATTGCGTCGAAATCGATTTCCATGTCAGGCCAGTCCCAGCATCTGGGCAAGAGTTTGCGCGGGTTGCGGGCGTTCAAGGCTGATACGCCGCTCCAGGTCCGCAAGGTGGTTGTCATTGATCTTCACGGCTTCGGCTACGTCGCCGCGTTCCATCAGGTCCACGATCAGCACGTGCTCGCCGTGTTCGCAGGCGGCGTTGCCGGGCGGCTCGTACAGCGCCACGATCAGCGAGCACCGCGACACCAGTTCGGCCAGATAGCCGTGCAGGATCGCGTTGCCGGAGAGTTCGCCCAGACGCACGTGAAAGGCGCTGGCCTGACGCGCCCACGCGGGCTGCCCGGCGCGATGCAGCAAGGCGTGTTCGTCGCGCAATTGCTTGCGCAAGGACGCGTAGTCGGCCTTGGTGGCCCGGGCCACGGCCAAGGGCAGCAACGCCGCTTCCAGCGCGCGGCGCGCCTGGAAAATCTGGCGCGTATCTTCGGGCGTGGGCTCGGCCACCACCGCGCCGCGGTTGTGGTGCAAATCCACGACGTGCTCGTGCGCCAGCCGCTGCAGGGCTTTGCGCGCCACGGACCGCGACACGCCGAACAGCTCGCAGATCGCGGCCTCGGGCAGTTTCGTGCCGGGCGTCAGCCGCTGGCTCATCACGCTTTCGTACACGGCTTCGCAGATGCGGCGCTCCATGTCGCTGTCCGGCGCGGCGTCGGCATGGCCGGCGGCATCCGGGGCGACAACAGGCGGAGCGGCCGGCTTGCTGCGGGCGGCGGGCTGGCCGCGGGGTTGGGCGGGGCGACGGGTAGGCATGCGGGACTCGGTTGGGCTGACAGAGAAAGGGAATCGAAAAACCGGCGGCTAACGCGCGGCAGCGGCGCCGGACGGCAGGCTATCCACATGGCGGCAGATTTCGCCCGGCGTGGTGAACCAGATCTCGCCCCGGTCGCGCGCCGCAGCCAACGGCGCCAGCGCCCGGCGCAGGTGCCGCAGCCGGTAAGGCTGCCCCACAATATAGGGATGCAGCGCAATGCCCATCACCAGGGGCTGGCGAACGGCTTGCGCGCGCATTTCCTCGAACTGATCAAGAATCATATCGGCAAAGTCGCGGGCGTCCATCTTGCGGCCCATGATCATCGGGATGTCGTTGAGTTCCTGCGGATACGGAATGGCCCAGAGATCGCCCGCGCGGGTGCGCATCCGCATGGGCTGGTCATCGTGGCACCAGTTCAGCGTGTAGCGGTAGCCCGCCTCGGCCAGCAGGTCCGGCGTGGCGCGGCTTTCCGATATCCATGGCGACAGCCAGCCCGCCGGGGCTTGGCCGGCGTGCTGGCGGATGCGGTCGCGGCAATGCGCCAGCAGCGCGCTTTCTTCGGCTTCGGGCAGGCCGCCCTGGCGATGCGCGTTGCTGTAGCCATGCCCGATCAGTTCATCGCCGCGCGCCAGGAAGGCGTCGACCAATTCCGGGCAGTGCTCGTACAGCGCGGTGTTGAGCAATACGCCCGCAGGCAAGCGCAGTTCGTCGAACAGTTCCAGGCAGCGCCACGCGCCCACCCGGTTGCCGTACTCGCGCCACGCGTAGTTCAGCACGTCGGGATGGGGCGAGGCCGGTCCCAGTTCAGCCCCCAACCCCTCGCCAAAGGCGAAGTGCTCGATGTTGAAGCCCAGGTACACGGCCAGGCGCGCGCCGTTCGGCCAGGCGTAATCCCCCCGGCCGGTGATCGGCTGATAGGCGAAGCGGCCATGGCAGGCCAGCGGCGCGGGCGCCCATGCGGACGCGTCGCCACGCCCCGGATTAGTGCTTGAAAGCAAGGTTGGATTCATTTTGGTGCAAATCCTGATGCATGATTGTTAACAAAATCTCGGAATCTTTGTAGACAAAACTTGGATCTGACGCGGACAAACCACGCCTGAAGACGCCACATTCCCCCTCGTGACAGCGCGATCGCCGCAGCTGGCGGCCGGTTGGGACCAGATGGCATGGATCTTGCATGGGGAAACCAGGCAGCCCTTAACCCCATGCAAGATCCGTTCCACTTTTCCAGGAGTGCCCAATGGTCCCGACCCGCCGTTCCTTTTTGCTTCGCGCCACCGCCGCCGCCCTCTTCACGGCCGGCTTGACCCTGCAACCGGCGCTTGCCGCCGACCCCATCAAGATCGGCCTGATCACGGCGCTGTCCGGCGAGTCGGCACGAGCGGGCGAAGCGCTGACGCGCGGCATGACGATCGCCATCGACGAGATCAATGCGAAAGGCGGCCTGTTGGGCGGCCGCCAGATCGTGCTGGTGCGGCGCGACGACGAAGGCAATCCCGCCAAGGGCATGGCCGCCGCGCGCGAATTGATCTTCAAGGAAAAGGTCGCCGTGCTGTTCGGCGGCCTGGACACGCCGGTCTCGATGGCGATCGTGCCCATCGTGAACCAGGAAAAGGTGCCGTTCATGGGGCCGTGGGCGGCCGGCACCGCCATCACGCAAAACAAGGGCAACCCGAACTTCGTGTTCCGCGTGTCGGCCATGGACGAGATCGTGGACAGCGCGATGGTCCAGTACGCGCAAAAGACGTTCCAGAGCGCAAAGCCGGGCATGATCCTCGTGAACAATCCGTGGGGCGAATCCAACGAGAAGGGCCTGAACGCCGCGCTGGCCGCGGCCAAGATCACGCCCGCCGGCGTCGAGAAATTCCAACCCAACGACCTGGACGTGGTGCCCCAACTGAGCCGCCTGAAGGCCGGGGGCGCCGACACGCTGTTCCTGGTCGGCAACGTCGGCCCGTCGGCGCAGGTCGTGAAATCGCTGGACCGCATGGGCTGGAAGGTGCCGATCGTGTCGCACTGGGGCCCCGCGGGCGGCCGCTTCACCGAGCTGGCCGGCCCCAATGCCAAGAACGTGCACTTCGTGCAGACCTACAGCTTCTTCGGCAAGCAGGGCCCGGTGGGCGACAAGGTGATGCAGGCGCTGAAGGCCAAGTATTCCGACATCAAGGGCCCGCAGGACATCACGCCTGCCGTGGGCGTGGCCAATGCCTACGACGGCATGCAGCTGGCCGCGCTGGCCATCGCGCAAGCCGGTTCTACCGATGGCGACGCGGTGCGCCAGGGCTTCTACAAGATCGACAAGTACGACGGCCTGATCAAAACCTATGAACAGCCCTTCACGCCCACTTCGCACGATGCGCTGCGCGAAGACGATTACGTGTGGACGCAGTTCATCGATAACCGCATCCTGCCCGTCAAAGGCGCGCAGTAAACAGCTGGTCCACGCGGGAGACGCGCATGTTGTTGATGTCCGCCATCGTCAGCGGCCTGGGTCTGGGAAGCATGTACGGGCTGATGGCCCTGGGCTTTTACCTGACCTACGCCGTGTCCGGCACGGTGAACTTCGCCCAGGGCAGTTCCATGATGCTGGGCGCCGTGCTGACCTTTACGTTCGCGCAGACGCTGGGCTGGCCGCTGGCGCCCGCCTTGCTGGCGGCGCTGGCGCTGTGCGCGCTGTACGGCCTGGTGGTCGAACGGCTGGCCGTGCGGCCGTTCGCCAGCCGGGGCTCCAACGCCTGGCTGATGTCCACGGTGGCGCTGGGCATCGTGCTGGATAACGTGGTGATGTTCACGTTCGGCAAAGAGCCGCGCAGCCTGCCGTCGCCACTGGCGCAGGCGCCGCTTGAAATCGGCGGGCTGGGCCTGGGCGTCTACCCGTTGCAGCTGCTGATTCCGCTGGTCGGGCTGGTGCTGGCGGCGGCGCTGCACACGCTGTCGCGCCGCACGCGCTGGGGCGTGGCGCTGCTGGCGGTCGTGCAGAACCCCAGCGCGGCACGGCTGATGGGCATTCCCGTGCGCCGCGCCATCATGGCGGCGTTTGCCGTATCCACGCTGTTCGCCGGCGTGGCGGGCGCGCTAGTCGCGCCGCTATTCAACGTGCAGGCCGACATGGGCACGCTGTTCGGCCTGAAGGCCTTCGTCGTCGCGATCCTGGGCGGCATTACCAGCGCCTGGGGCGTAATGATCGCCGGCCTGCTGTTCGGCGTGGTCGAAGCGCTGATCACGGTGGCGCTGGGCTCCGGATATACCCAGATCATCAGCTTCACGCTGGTGATCGTCATGCTGGCCGTGCGTCCCAACGGACTCTTCGGCCGCGCCGATGTCAGGAAGGTCTGATGAATAAGCGACTTGCATCGCGCTGGCTGCCGCTGGCGCTCTACGCCCTGCTGGCAGCGGCCGGCCTGGCCCTGGCGGCCACCGTCAACGGCTACTACGTGTTCGTGCTGGGCAATGTGGCGCTGTTGGCGCTGGCCGGCATCGGGCTGAACGTACTGCTGGGGCTGACCGGGCAGATGTCGTTCGGCCACGCCGGTTTCTACGCCATCGGCGCGTACACCGTGGCGATCCTGACCGGCCAGGCCGGCTGGAGCTTTTGGCTGGCCTGGCCGGCGGCGGCGCTTATCGCCGGCGCCTTCGGCCTGCTGCTGGCCCTGCCCGCGCTGCGCGTGAAAGGCCCTTACCTGGCGATGATCACCATCGCCTTCGGCTTCATCGTCGAGCACGCGCTGATCGAAGGCGGCGAGCTCACCGGCGGCCAGAACGGCTTGATGGGAATCGTGCAACCGTCGCTGGCCGGCATCGGCGGGGACCGGGGCGTGGCCATGCTGGCCATCGTGGCGGCATTCGTGGCGCTGGCGGCCTACGCGCTGCTGTCCCGCGGCACGTGGGGCGCGGCGATGCGCGCCGTCAAAGACAGCGAAACGGCCAGCGAGTCCATCGGCATCAACCCGCTGGCGGTCAAGGCCGTGGCGTTCATGGTGTCGGCGGCGGTGGTGGGCCTGGCGGGCGGCCTCTACGCGCCGCAGGCCGGCATGATCACGCCGCACAACTTCAACTTCATGCAGTCCATCCTGTTTGTGCTGGCGGTGACGCTGGGCGGCGCGGGATCGTTGGCCGGGCCATTGCTGGGCGCGGTCGTCGTCGGACTGCTGCCAGAGCTGCTATCCAGCCTGGAGGAATACCGCCTGTTGTTTTTCGGGGCCTTCCTGCTGGTGGTGCTGTGGGCCGCGCCGGACGGCGTGGCCGGGCTGCTGTCGCGTTGGCGCCGCAACGCGGCGGGCCATGCGCTGACGCCGCGCCAAGGCAGCCCAATGCCGGCCGGCGGACGCCCCCGGCGCATCTTGCGCGCCGACGCGCTGACCATGACTTTCGGCGGCGTGCGCGCCGTGCAATCGGTGTCGTTCACCGTGCCGCCAGCGGCCGTGACGGCGTTGATCGGACCCAACGGCGCAGGCAAGTCGACCGTCATCAACATGCTCAGCGGCTACTACCAGCCCACCGCCGGCGCGGTGGCGCTGGGCGACACGCCACTGGCCGCGCTGCCAGCCTACCAGGTGGCACGCAGCGGCATCGGCCGCACCTACCAGACCTCGCAGCTGTTCGACACGCTGAGCGTGGAAGACAACGTGGCGCTGGGCATGGTGCGTGGCCGGCTGGGCGGGCTGCTGGCGTCGCGGCGCTTCCGGGCCCCGGACGCGCGCGAACGGGCGCGTGCGCTGTTGGCGTTCTGCGGTTACGAAGGCGCGCTGGACATCCCCGCCGCCGACCTGCCCCACGTGGACCGGCGCTTGGTGGAGATCGCCCGCGCGCTGGCCACCGATGCCGACATCCTGCTGATGGACGAACCGGCGGCGGGCTTGTCCCGCGAAGACAAGACGCGGCTGGCCGGCCTGCTGCGGCGCATCGCCGAGGCCGGCGCGGGCGTGTTGCTGGTGGAACACGACATGGCGCTGGTGATGGGGGTGTCGGACCACATCGTCGCCATCGACGCCGGCCGCGAGCTGGCGCAAGGCAGCCCCGCCGACATCCAGCAATCGCCTGCCGTGCGCCAGGCCTACCTGGGCGATGACGCCGCCCGGCGCGCCCCGGCATCACGGCAGCGGCCAGCCGGCGCCCCCATCGCGCCCGAAGTGCTGGGCGTGGGCAATCTGGTGACCGGCTATGGCGCCAACCCCGTGCTGCACGGCATCGACCTGCAAGTACGGCAGGGCGAAATGGTGGCCTTGCTGGGCGCCAACGGCGCGGGAAAATCCACCTTGATGCGCACGCTGGCCGGCCTGCATCGGCCGGCGCAAGGCGGCATGCATCTGCAAGGGCAGGAATTGAATGGCCTGGCCGCCGACCGCATCGTGGCGCGCGGCCTGGTGCTGGTGCCCGAAGGCCGCCAGGTCTTTCCGGGCCTGAGCGTGCTGGACAACATCCGCTTGGGCGCTTTCCTGCATCCCCACGACCGCGAAGCGCGCGTGGAAGAGATGCTGACGCGGTTTCCGCGTCTGCGTGAACGCTTGCACCAACGCGCCGGCCTCTTGTCTGGCGGCGAACAGCAGATGCTGGCGATTGCCCGCGGCCTCATGTCCAAGCCCGTGATCCTGCTGCTGGACGAACCGTCGTTGGGCCTGGCGCCCAAAATTATCGACGAGTTGTTCGACGCGCTGGACCAGCTGCGCACGGAGTCCATGACGATCCTGCTGGTGGATCAGATGGCGGCGCTGGCGCTATCGCTGGCCGACCGCGCCTACGTGCTGGAGTCCGGCCGCGTCGCCGCGCAAGGCACGGCGGCGGAAATCGCGCAGGACGGCGCGCTGGCCCGCGCCTACTTGGGCGCCTGAGGCCCCGACGCGGCTTCGCGGCGGGCGGCGGGATATCGCAAGCCGACTATGACGCCGCCCTTGCTGATGCCCGCCTGCGACCAGGCCGCGCAAGCGCTGGACGCCGAAGACGTCCGACCGGGCGCAGGAGGGGCGGAGCGCAAGACGTCCCATTACCCGAGCGCAGGCGCTTAATGCGCGCAGCCCATCAAGCAGCGGTTGCGTTATGGCTAAAGTTGCCAAGAAATCATCGCTGCTTGATGGGTTGCGCGCGCTTGAGGCCGGTGTTCTTGTGTACGGAATCTCGCGCTCCACCCATCCTACGTGCGAACCAAAGCAAAAAGCCCCTGCATCCGCAGGGGCTTTTCCGTGAAGAACCGCTTTACAGCGCCTTCTTCAGGTCCTGGACCTTGTCCGTGGCTTCCCACGAGAACTCGGGCTCGGAGCGGCCGAAGTGGCCGTAGGCGGCGGTCTTCGCGTAGATCGGGCGCAGCAGGTCCAGCATGTTCACGATGCCCTTCGGACGCAGGTCGAAGTGCTCGCGCACCAGCTTGGCGATCTCGTGGTCGGGGATGACGCCGGTGCCTTCGGTGTAGACGGTGATGTTGATCGGTTCGGCGACGCCGATGGCGTAGCTGACCTGCACCTGGCACTGGCGCGCCAGACCGGCGGCCACGATGTTCTTGGCCACGTAGCGCGCGGCGTAGGCGGCCGAACGGTCGACCTTGGAAGGATCCTTGCCCGAGAACGCGCCGCCGCCGTGGGGGCAAGCGCCACCGTAGGTGTCGACGATGATCTTGCGGCCGGTCAGGCCGCAATCGCCTTGCGGACCGCCGATGACGAAGCGGCCGGTCGGATTGACCAGGAACTTCGTGTCCGGCGTGATCAGGCCTTCGGGGAAGCTCGGCTTGATGATGTCTTCAATGACGGCTTCGCGGATGGTCTCTTGCGTGACTTCCGGCGCGTGCTGCGTCGACAGCACCACCGTATCGACTTCCGCCGGGCGGCCGTCGACGTAGCGGAACGTCACTTGGGACTTCGCGTCCGGGCGCAGCCACGGCAGGCGGCCATCCTTGCGCAGTTCGCTCTGGCGCTGCACCAGGCGGTGCGCGTACCAGATCGGAGCGGGCATCAGGTCGGGCGTTTCATCGCACGCGTAGCCGAACATCAGGCCTTGGTCGCCCGCGCCCTGGTTCAGATAATCTTCCGAGCTGCGGTCCACGCCTTGGGCGATGTCGGGCGATTGCTTGTCGTAAGCAACCAGCACGGCGCAACCCTTGTAGTCGATGCCGTATTCGGTGTTGTCGTACCCGATGCGGCGGATGGTGTCCCGGGCGACCTGGATGTAATCGACGTTGGCGGTAGTGGTAATTTCACCAGCCAGGACGACCAGGCCCGTGTTGCACAGGGTTTCCGCCGCGACACGCGCGTTGGGGTCCTGCGTGAAGATGGCGTCCAGAATCGAGTCGGAAATCTGGTCGGCAACCTTGTCGGGATGCCCTTCGGAGACGGATTCGGAAGTGAAGAGAAAGTCGTTATTGGCCACAGATACGTCCTTAGTGTCCGGCCTTGCCGGCGCATAGGTTCACGAGGCGCGTTGCACCCCTGACTGCATGGCTTACGCTAATCTGGGCGCGACGCTTTAGCGGATTTGGCAAAGGCCGCGCAATGCGCTGCACCCTGCCGTCGCCCCGCAAGTTGTCGGTTAACTCGGCGACTGAGCGCATTTTAAGCGAAAATGCCGTTCTTATGCTCACGCCCGGTATGTAAACATATTCCCGGAAACCCGGCATCCCGTGGCATGACCGTGCCCGTCCTTACCCATCCGCCGAATGCTGCTTGCCCTGTTCAGACTCTTTGCCGCCTTGCCGCTACCCGTCGCGCACGCCATCGGGCGCCTGGCCGGGCTTGCCGTCTACGCCTGGCCCGGCAAATATCGGCGCCGACTGCAGGCCAACGCCGCCCAGGCCGGCTACCCCGGCGCGGCGTTCGCCCGCCAAGCCGCGGCCGAGACCGGCGCCATGATCCTTGAAAACCCCCGCGTCTGGTTCAAGAATGAGCAAAGCCTGGCGCAGGTGGTGTCGGACGACAACGACATCGTCACCGCCGCCCGCGCCGAAAACCGCGGCATCCTGTTCCTGACGCCCCATCTGGGCTGCTTCGAGATCACCGCGCGCTACCTGGCGCGCCAGATGCCGATGACGGTGATGTTCCGTCCTCCGCGCAAAGACATCCTGGCCCCGCTGCTGGAAACGGCGCGCAACAGTTCCGCCGTCAACGCCGTGCCCGCCACCATGCAAGGCGTGCGCGAGTTCGTGCGCGCGCTGCGCCGCGGCGAATCCGTCGGCATGTTGCCCGACCAGGCGCCCAGCGTGGGCGACGGCGTGTGGGTGCCGTTCTTCGGGCGTCTGGCCTACACCATGACCCTGCCCAGCAAGCTGGCCTCGCAAACCGGGGTGCCCATCATCCTGACCGCCGGCGAACGGCTGCCCAAGGGCCGCGGCTGGCGCATCCACTACGTGCGGGTGCCTGAACCCCTGCCCGCCGACCCCGAAGCGCAGGCGGCCCTGATCAACGCCTCGATGGAAACGCTGATCCGCCGCTGCCCCCAGCAATACCTCTGGAGCTACAACCGCTACAAGACCCCGCGCGGCGCTCCGCCAGCGCCCGACGCCGGCACGGCGCCCCCCGCCGCTTCCTGAAAGCGCCCGCCCGTCCCGAGCAGCCCGGTCTTATCCTACCGCCATGAATGATCCGAAAACGCGCACGCTGGTCACCCTGTTGAAATGGTTCAGCCGCATCAAGCCGTCGACGCGCCAGCGCATCGGCGCGGTGCTGGGCTGGCTGGCCCCCCGGCTGGCAAGATCCCGCGCGCACATCGTGCGCCGCAACCTTGCCCTGTGCTTTCCCGACCAGCCCGAGTCCGTGCGCGAGCAATGGCTTGCCGACCACTTCCGGGCGCTGGCGCAATCCATCGTGGACCGCGGCGTGCTCTGGTACGGCACGGCCGAGGCCGTCAAGGAGATGGTTACGCAAACCGGTGTCGAGCGCATCAACGAACTGATCGTCCAGGGCCGCCCCGTGATCCTGCTGGCGCCGCACTTCATTGCGCTGGACGCGACGGCCACCCGACTGACCCTGGAACTTCCCAGCGCGGCCACCATGTACACCCCGCAGAGCGACCCGCACATCGATGCCGTCGTCGCGGCGGGCCGCGCCCGCTTCAACGAAGTCTTCCTGGTCAGCCGCAAGGACGGCGTGCGCGATCTGATCCGCCACCTGCGCGCGCCGCGCCCGGTCTATTACCTGCCCGATATGGACTTTGGCCGCCAGGGTTCGGTGTTCGTGCCGTTCTTCGGCGTGCAGGCCGCCACCCTCGTGGCCACCGCCCAATTGGCGCAAAAATGGAACGCCGCCGTACTGCCGGTCGTGGGCTTCTGGAATCCGGATACGGGCCGCTACCACGTGGACGTACTGCCCGAGCTTGCCGATTTTCCGGGCGAGGACTCACTGGAAGCCGCCACCGCCCGCTTGAACCGCGAGCTGGAATCCTGGGTGCGCCGCTGCCCCAGCCAGTACTACTGGGTGCACCGCCGCTTCAAGACTCGCCCCCCGGGCGAACCCAAAGTCTATTGAACGTCCGGCCCAGGCTGTCCGCGCCTTAATAATGGGCGATAATCCCGGGATGAACTGGAACTTCACCAAAATGCATGGCGCGGGCAACGATTTCGTCGTGCTCGACGGGGTCCGCCAGACCATCGAGATGACGCCCGAACGGGCGCGCGCCTTGGGCGACCGGCACTTCGGCATCGGCGCCGACCAGATCCTGCTGGTCGAACGCGCCACCCGGCCGGACGCCGATTTCCGCTATCGCATTTTCAATTCCGACGGCAGCGAAGTCGAACACTGCGGCAACGGCGCCCGCTGCTTCGTGCGCTTCGTGCACGAACAGGGCTTGTCCGACCGCAATCCGCTGCGCGCCGAAATCGCCACGGGCATCCTCGTTCTGGACGAAGGCGACGACGAACAAGTCACCGTCGAAATGGGCAGCACCCGCTTCGACCCTCCCGCCCTTCCCTTCGACACTGCCGGCCTGGCTTCGCAACGCCAGGGCGAAGACACCCTTTGGGAACTGGAACTCGACACGCCCGCCGGCGTGCCGGCCAAGGTGCTGCTGTCGGCCGTAGCCATTTCCAACCCGCACGCCGTGCAGGTGGTCGACAACGTCGACACCGCCCCCGTCGCCGTGCAAGGCCCGCTGATCGAAACCCATCCGCGCTTTGCGCGCCGGGTCAACGCGGGCTTCATGCAAGTGGTCGACCGCCACAACATCCGCCTGCGCGTGTTTGAGCGCGGCGCGGGCGAAACCCTGGCCTGCGGCACGGGCGCCTGCGCCGCCGTCGCGGCCGGCATCCGCCGTGGCCTGCTGCAATCGCCCGTGCGCGTGCAGACGCGCGGCGGCGTGCTGACTGTCGCCTGGAACGGCGAACAGCTCCGCATGACCGGCCCGGCCGAATCCGTATTCACGGGGCAAGTCGACATCGACAAGCTCGTCTTCTCCATGGCGCTGAACCGCTGACCCTATGACTGATACCGCATTCACCGCCCACGACATCGCCGCCTTCCTGCAAGAGCACCCCGGCTTTTTCGACGAGCACGCTGACCTCTTCGCCACCATGCAGGTCCCGCATCCGCATGGTTCGCGCGCGATTTCGCTGGGCGAACGCCAGATCCTGACGCTGCGCGAACGTAACCGCGAACTGGAATGGCGTTTGAACGAACTGGTGCGCAACGCCACCGCCAACGAGAGCATTGGCACGCATGTCGCCAAATGGTGCAGCCGCCTGCTGTCCGAAAACGACGCGCAGCGCGTGCCAGGCGAAATCGCCCTGGGGCTGGCGGAACAGTTCGAACTCAACCACGTGGCGCTGCGCCTGTGGGACTTGTCCGAACTCGCCCCCACCGGTTACGGCGAACCCGTCTCGCAAGACGTGCGCACATTCACCGACAGCCTGAAGACCCCGTATTGCGGCACCGATACCGCGTTCGAAGCCGCCAGTTGGCTGGATGGCAAGCCGAAGTCGCTGGCGCTGGTGCCGTTGCGCCTGGAAGCCGACGGCCCCGCTGTCGGCCTGCTGGTGTTGGGTTCAGACGACCCCGAGCGCTTCATCCCGGAAATGGGCACGGCGTTCCTGGAATCCATCGGCCAACTGGCTTCGGCGGCGCTGCATCGCCTGAATCCGGCTTCGCCGAAGGCGTAGGGCAACACCCGGGCGGGCGCACATGACCCCCACCACGCGCAACGCGCCGCCGCTCGACTCCCCGCCCGCCGACGCGGGCGCGCAAGCCTTGCCCGATCCGATGCGCGCCTGGCTGCGCCATCTGGAAACCAACCGCCGTTATTCGCCCCACACGCTGGACGGTTACCGGCGCGAACTGCACTTCCTGACCGAGCTCGCCGACAAGGCGCGCCTGCCGCTGGACAAGATCGCGAATGGCCACATCCGCCAGTTCGTCGCGCGCCTGCATGCACAGGGCCGCGGCCCGCGCAGCCTGGCCCGCACACTGGCGGCCTGGCGCGGTTTCTACCAATGGTGGGCGCCGTCGATGGAACTGGCCGGCAACCCCGTGGCCGGCGTGCGCGCGCCCAAAGCCCCGCGCGGCCTGCCCAAAGCCCTATCCGTGGAACAGACACAGGCGCTGCTGGACCGCCCGCCGGCCAAGGTCGCGAACGAGCCCGCCGCGCTGCGCGACCAAGCCATGCTTGAACTGCTGTATTCCAGCGGGCTGCGGCTGTCTGAACTGGTGGGGCTGGATCTGCGCTACACACGCTCGGCCGGCTATGAATCCCGCGGCTGGCTGAAGCTGGACGAAGCCGAAGTCGAAGTGCTGGGCAAAGGCGGCAAGCGCCGCTCGGTGCCGGTAGGCCGCGCCGCCGTCGACGCCTTGCAGAAATGGATTGCGGCGCGGCCGCGCCTGGCGCCGCCCGGCGCCGCGCCGGAAGATGCCGCGGCCCTGTTCCTGGGCGCGCGCGGCAAACGCATTTCTCCGCGCGTCGTGCAACTGCAATTGGCGCAGATCGCGCAACAGGCCGGCCTGCCCACGCATGTGCATCCGCACGTGTTGCGCCACAGTTTCGCCAGCCACGTGCTGCAGTCGGCGCAAGACCTGCGCGCCGTGCAAGAAATGCTTGGCCACGCCAACATCTCTACCACCCAGGTCTACACGCGTCTGGATTTCCAACATCTGGCCAAGGCCTACGACCAGGCCCATCCGCGCGCTGGCCGCAAATCCTGAACGCCTAGCCGCCCCCCGCCACCATGCCGCCCAGCAGCATGACGCCCAGCAACAGCACCGCCAACGCCGCCAGCGCTTCCACGCCATAGCGCAAACGCGCAGCGCCCGCGCTGGACAGGCGCTGCCCAAGGCGCGTTGCCGCGCCGCCGGCCGCAACAGCCAGGCACGCCAGCGCCGCCACCGTCAAGCCGGTGCCCAGGCCCATCGCCAGGGCAGACGCCACGCCGGCCAGGAAGAAGCCCTGCGACAAGGCAAACACCAGCACAATCAGCGCACCGCTGCATGGCCGTAGCCCAACCGCCAGAATGGCCGATCCAGCGCGGCGCCAGTTCATCTGGCCCGCCACCTGGTCGGGCGGCGGCACATGCGCATGGCCGCAACCGCAGTCGTCATCGTGATGGTGATGGTGATGCTGATGCGCCTGACCATGAGCCGGCGCGGCGGCCGCATGCACGGAGATCGCCCGCAGCGCGGCGGCGCCCTTCAGGGCGGGCGCGGGCGACACCGGCGCCACGGCAGCAACAGGCGCCGGCGCAACGGCAACCGGCGCCGCCTGGCCTGCGCCACGCCGCCGCAACAACGGACGGATCGCCTTCAGCCACACCAGCCAGGCGCCCAGCAACGTCACCAGGACGTAGGACGTCAACTCCAGCCAGCGCGTCGCCTGGTTCATCGTCGCCGCGGTGGCGTTGAACACGACTGCCAGCACCGCCACCATCGCGATGGCCACCAGCGCCTGAATCAACGCCGACGCCAGCGCCAGCAACGCGCCATTGCGCGCGGTCTGCCGATTGGCCAGCACGTATGACGAGATCACCGCCTTGCCGTGCCCGGGGCCCAATGCGTGAAACACGCCATAGGCGAAAGACAGGCCAATCAAGGCCCAGGCCGCGCCGCCTTCCGCCTGCCAGGCGCGCACCGCGCCCGTAAGCTGGCGGTAGAAGTGGCTCTGCCAGACCGAGACCTGGCCAAAGAAGCTGGCCAACCATCCCGGCCCGCCCATGCCCATGGCGCTTTCCGGCACGCCAAAGGGGTGCCCGCCCTGAGCCGCCGCCACGCCCATGCCGCCCAACAGCAGCGCCGCCGCGATCAGCCACGCCGCCGCGCCGCGTCGGGGCGCGGCTACGAGCATTTCACCTCGATACGGTGCGTCAACCCCTTGGTGATGGCGAAGAGTTCGTCGGGCAACGCGTCCGGGTCGGCCGGGATCGCGGCCAGTTGCTGCATGGTCTTCCAATCCAGTTCCTTAGGCTTGCGGTAGTGGGACGAGCACGCCGCGGCATCCGGGCCGCCCAGCGCCACCGCCTCTTTCTCGTCGAAAGCGTAGGCGACGAAATACGTCGGGTCGTAGATATCGACCTGCGCGCCCTCCGCCCCCATTGCCGCCGGCGACGCCAGCGGCAACGTGAAGGACAGCGTCAATCGCTTGGTTTTCGCATTCCAGTCGACACGCGCATCGCGCGGGGCCGCGAACGCCGCCGTCTTGCCATCCACCGTGACCCGGGTGAAGTAATGCGAAATCGGTTCGCCCAGGGCCTTCATCCAGTCGTCGGCCATGCCCTTCAGGGTGGCGGCGGGCAAGGAACCGTCCTTGCCCATCTTCAAACCTTGCGTGGCGTAAGCGCCGAACATCTCGTCGAACAACCACACCTGGCGCACCGCCGTGATGCGGTGCCGCGCATCGATTTCGATTGTCGCGCGCGCGTCGATCCACATGTGCGGGTGCGCGCTGGCGGCGCCCGCCGCCAGCAAGGCCGTCGCGGCGCTCAGGGTTGCAAGGCCGCGGCAAGCTGACGTACGTTCCATTCAAACATTTCCAGATAAGTGGCGCCCGGTTGTCCGGGCTTGGACAACGCGTCGGAATAAAGCGTACCACCCACCTTGGCGCCGGTCTCGCGCGCAATCTGCTGCACCAGCTTGGGGCTGGTGATGTTCTCGACGAAGACAGCGGGCACGCGTTCGCGCTTGACCTGTTCGATGATGGCGGCGACTTCACCGGCCGACGGCTCGGCATCCGTCGACACGCCCATCACGGAAACGAATGCCACGCCGTAGGCCGCGCCGAAATAGCCAAAGGCATCGTGCGAGGTCACGACTTTACGGCGCTCGGCGGGAATGGCGGCGAACGTCTTCTTCGCACTGGCATCCAGCGCTTGCAGCTTGGCGATGTACGCGGTGGCGCGCTGGCGGTAGTTGCCGGCATGAGCCGGATCGGCGGCGGCCAGGCCTTCGGCCACGTTGCGCGCGTAGGTCACGCCATTGGCCAGATCCTGCCAGGCGTGCGGGTCGGCGTCGCCATGGTGATGATGACCGTCCTTGCCGCCATGGTCGTGGCCATGGTCATCGCCGTGATCGTGATCCTGTTCGTCTTGCTTGCCGGCGCCGCCTTGTTCCGCGAACTTGCGCGGCATCACGCCCTGGGAGGCCACTACGGTCTGCCCCGCGAAGCCCGCAGCCTTGGTCAGCTTGGGCAGCCAGGTCTCGAAATCCAGGCCGTTCACGAACAGCACCCGCGCGGCGGACAGTTTCTTCGCGTCGCCCGGGGTGGGCTCATATTCGTGCGCATCGCCGTCGGGTCCCACCAGCGTGGTCAGACTGATGTCGTTGCCGCCCACTTCGCGCACGATATCGCCCAGGATGGAAAAGCTGGCCACGGCCTTCAACGGCTCGGCGGCATGCGCCGCGCCGAAAACGGCCGACAGGCACAACCCGGCCGCGGCGAACAGCGCGCGGCGGCGCGTCGGCAGAATGGAACGCATAGCGAATCTCCTAGTGAAGTCAGGCCCGGCGCATGCGGCGCGGCGCCCGCAGCAGCCCGCCATGCGGGCCGCCGACGATGGAAAACAGGTAAAGGGCGCCCGCCGCCAGGATGATGGACGGTGACGCGGGCACGTCGTAGTGGTAGGACACGAGCAGGCCGCTAACGGAGGCCAGCACGCCGAACGCCGCGGCAAGCGGGATCTGCCGCGCTGCGGAACGCGCCCAAAAGCGGGCGGCGGCGGCGGGCAGCATCATGATCCCGACCACCATCAGCGTGCCCAGCACCTGGAAGCCCGCCACCAGATTGACGACGACCAGCACCAGAAAACCCATGTGGACCCAGCCGCCTCCGCCACCGCTGGCGCGCAGAAAGCCCGGGTCCAGGCATTCGGCCACCAGCAGCCGGTAGATGGCGGCCAGCGCCAACAGGGTCACGCTGGCCGTGATGGTCACCAGCAGCAGCGCCGCATCGTCCAGCCCCAGCACCGTGCCGAACAGCACATGCAGCAGATCCATATTGGAGCCGCGCAACGACACCAGCAGCACGCCCAACCCCAGCGATATCAAATAGAAGGCCGCGAAACTGGCGTCCTCTCGCAGCGGCGTCAGCCGCGCGACCAGCCCCGCCAGCAAGGCCACGGCCAGACCGGTAACGATGCCGCCCAGCATCATCGCGCCCAGCGACAGGCCCGACAGCAGGAAGCCGGCCGCTACCCCGGGCAGGATGGCGTGCGACATGGCGTCGCCCATCAGGCTCATGCGCCGCAGCACCAGGAACACCCCCAACGGCGCGGCGCCCAGCGACAGCGCGCTGGCGCCCGCCAGCGCGCGCCGCATGAATCCGTAATCCAGAAAGGGCGACACCACCCATTGCGCCAAGCTCACAGGCAGGCCTCCGCATGCCATTGCCGCGCCATCTTCAGATGCGCGTCATTCAAGGCGTCTTCGGTGGCCCCCCACGCCACGACCGACCCGCACAGCAGCAGGCAATCGGGGAAGTGGTCGCGCACCAGGTCCAGATCGTGCAGCACGGCAATCACGGTCCGGCCCTGCCCGTGCAGTCCGCACAGCAAGGCCATCAGATCATCGGTCGTGTGGCTGTCCACCGCCGCGAACGGCTCGTCCAGCAACAACACGGATGTGTCCTGAACCAACATCCGGGCAAACAGCGTGCGCTGCATCTGGCCGCCCGAGAGCGTGTCCATTCCGCGTCCGGCGGCATCGGCCAGGCCCACCATCTCGAGCGCGTCCATGCAGCGGTCGAGCT
Source organism: Achromobacter marplatensis (assembly GCF_049060505.1). Taxonomy (GTDB): domain Bacteria; phylum Pseudomonadota; class Gammaproteobacteria; order Burkholderiales; family Burkholderiaceae_B; genus Achromobacter; species Achromobacter marplatensis_A. The sequence continues at coordinate 397,118 of NZ_JBMGRB010000004.1, read as the reverse complement.
CTTCGCCACCATACCGGCGCCAGCCGCCCACGCGACGCCACGCCCCCATCGCCACCAGGTCCAGCACCGTCACGGGAAACGACCGGTCCAATTCGGCTGCCTGCGGCAGCCAGGCCAGCTCGGACCGTCCCGCGCCGCCGATGCGCACCTTGCCGGTCATCGGGCGCAGCACGCCCATGATCCCCTTGATCAGCGTTGACTTCCCCGCCCCGTTGGGTCCCACCACGGCCGTCATGCCGCCTGCGGCGAACCGGCCCGACACCGATTTCAGCGCGGGATGGCCGTGCCAGCCGAACGAGGCATCTTCCAGGTCAATCGTCACCGCTGCGGCGTTCATTGCGGCCACCAGCCCAACGCCCAGCCGGTCAGCGCCCACAGCGCCGCGGCGGCGGCCAGCGCCACCGCCATGCGGCGCCAGGCAGATACCAGGAAAGCGGAACGGCGGATGGCGCTTTGCCGGGAAGCGGCGCCGGGCCGCGGAGGCAGAAGCGAGAAATGGGACATGGGAAAACAGACGGTCAAAAGACGGCGGAATTGCGGTGCAACACGATTTCATTATGTTATATCATAACTAATACGGCTTGAATCTGCCTTGGCCGCCCGCATATCGATGTTTTCTGCTACCTTCCAGGCATCTCGCGCGCGTCGCGCGCGTTCCCCATTCAGGTAAAGCCCGCCATGCCCGCTCCGCCCCGATCCCCCCGCAGCGACACCGTCGGCGCCCAGCTCAGCGTCGCCGAAACGCTGTGTGAGCAACGCGGACGCCGCCTCACGCCCATCCGTCGCAAGGTGCTGGAACTGCTGCTGCGTCACGGCCGCAGCTTGAAAGCCTACGAATTGCTGGACGCCATGCGCGAAGTGCATCCCGGCGCCGCCCCTCCCACCGTGTACCGCGCGCTGGACTTCCTGATGGACGAAGGCCTGATCCACCGGCTTGACGCCGTCAACGCCTGGAGCGCCTGTCATGACGCCGGCGGCGCACCCCACGATCTGCTGGTGGTCTGCACGGGTTGCGGTGCGGTGGCCGAAGTGTCCGATCCGGCAATGAGCCGCCAGTTGGCCGAACGCGTCGCCCAAACGGGCTATGCGCTGGCCACTCACGAGACCGAGATCCGCGCGTTGTGTCCCCAATGCCAGCAGAAGCAGCCCGCCGACGCCGGCCACCACCACCATCACCACTAGGCAGCAGCGCCAAGTGGCTGCGAAGCGGGCCGGCGCTGCCGGTCCGCCTTCCTGCCAGGCCCGACCGGATAGGCGCCGCGGGTCTCCCGCGCCGGGGCGCCCCCCGCCCTTGAAATTCCGAAAATCGCCCCAAAATAGTGATATCGCCGAATACTTGACGGCGTACAGCCGCGATCCGGACGGCTTCAGCCCCTGGGTTGACCCGGGGTTTGCCCCCTGCCCCCGACTGTGCTGTAATCCTGCGTCCGGCCGCTATTGGCGGCCTTCGCAGCCTGTGGCAAACCTCATCCTGCACGGGAAAACTCCCTGCCAGGCCGTGTGTTGAATGCCTAGACTTCAGCCTTGACCTCACGCTAGCAGCTTCGCCATGAACACCCCGCGCAGTTTGGACAAAATGGTTCCCGTCACCATCCTCACCGGCTTTCTCGGTGCGGGCAAGACCACCCTGCTCAAACGCATCCTGACCGAATTCCACGGCCGCCGCGTTGCGGTCATCGAAAACGAATTTGGACCGGAAAGCATCGACAACGACCTGCTCGTGCAAGACAGCGATGAAGAGATCATCGAACTGTCCAACGGCTGCGTCTGCTGCACGGTCCGTGGCGACCTGATGCGCACGCTGTCCGAGCTGCGCGTCAAGCGCGAAGCCGGCGAACTGACGTTCGAACGCGTCATCCTTGAAACCACCGGCATGGCCAACCCCGGCCCCGTCTGCCAGACGTTCTTCATGGATGACGACATCGCCGAATACTACCGCCTGGACGCGGTGGTGACCGTGGTCGACGCCAAGCACGGCATGGCCACGCTGGACGCGCAACCCGAAGCCCAGAAGCAGGTCGGTTTCGCCGACCGCATCCTGATTTCGAAGCGGGACCTGGTCAACGAAGTCGACTACGAAGCGCTGCGCCACCGCCTGGTTCACATGAACCCGCGCGCGCCGATCACGCCGGTCAACTTCGGCGAAGTCGACCTGAAGTCCATCATCGACATCAGCGGCTTCAACCTGAATTCCATTCTGGACATCGACCCGGAATTCCTGGCCGATGAACACCCCGACGCCGCTCACAGCCACGATCACGATCATGGCCACGGGCACGATCACGGCCATGGCCACGATCATGACCACGAAGGCGATTGCGGGGCGCACTGCGATCATGCCCACCATCATCACCACCACCAGCACGACGACGAAATCGGCGCGTTCGTGTTCCGTTCCAACAAGCCGTTCGATCCCGCGCGCCTTGAGGAATTCCTGGGCGGCGTGGTGCAGGTCTATGGTCCCGACCTGATGCGTTACAAGGGCATCCTGTACATGAAGGGCATCAACCGCCGCATGTTGTTCCAGGGTGTGCACATGATGATGGGCGCCGAACCCGGCAAGCCGTGGACCGCGGCCGAAAAACCGTCCACCAAGATGGTGTTCATTGGACGTAAGCTGCCCCAGGAGATTTTCACCCGGGGCTTGGAGCAGTGCCTGGCGGGGTAATCCCCCTTCCTGACGTGACGCAATGCGACGAAGGCAGTACTGTGAGGTACGAATAGCGTAAGCAACAAGCAACACGGACCGGGAAAGGACGCCCGCGCCAGGATCGATTCATAGTGGAGTGTTTTCATGGCTACCAAGGCAGCAACCAAAAAATCAAGTAAGTCGACGAGCGATACGGCGATTGATCTGCCCAGCGAGAAGGAATTGCTGGCCATGCCCGAGTCCGACTATATGAACGAACGCCAGCTGGCTTTCTTCAAGGAACGGCTTAAACAACTCGAACAGGACATCCTGGCCAACGCCGGCGAGACCACCGAGCACCTGCGCGAAACGCAGTTCGTGCCCGATCCCGCCGACCGCGCCACCATCGAGGAAGAACACGCCCTGGAGCTGCGCACCCGCGATCGCGAGCGCAAGCTGCTGAAGAAGGTGCAACAGTCCATCGCGCGCATCGACAGCGGCGAATACGGCTGGTGTGAAGAAACCGGCGAACCGATCGGCGTACCTCGCTTGTTGGCCCGCCCCACGGCCACCCTGTCGCTGGAAGCCCAAGAGCGCCGTGAAATGCGCCAAAAGCTGTACGGCGACTGATCCGTCACGTTTTCATGCCATGCCCTGAAAGGCTATGCTGGTTACCAGCATGGCCTTTTTTATTGGCCGTTGCACACCGCGCTTGATTTCCCTGGAACCGCCCCCAGCTAGTCCTTTCAAAGGAAGGAACGCATGGAACAATTTCACGCCACCACCATCGTGTGTGTGCGCCGCGGCAACCGCGTCGCGCTCGGCGGCGATGGCCAGGTCACCCTGGGCAACATCGTCGTCAAGGGCACGGCCCGCAAGATCCGCCGCCTGTACCACGACAAGATCCTGGCCGGTTTCGCCGGCGCCACCGCCGACGCATTCACGTTGCAGGAACGCTTCGAAGCCAAGCTGGAAAAACACCAGGGCAACCTGATGCGCGCCGCGGTCGAACTGACGCGCGACTGGCGCACCGACCGCGTCCTGCGTCGGCTGGAAGCCATGCTGATCGTGGCCGACACCGAGCATACGCTGGTGCTGACCGGCAACGGCGACGTGCTTGAACCCGAACACGGCCTGGCCGCCATCGGTTCCGGCGGCGCCTATGCGCAATCGGCCGCGCTGGCGTTGCTGCGCAACACCGAATTGTCGCCCGAGGCCGTCGTCAAGCAATCGCTGGAAATCGCCGGCGACCTCTGCATCTACACCAACCAGAACCACGTCATCGAAACGCTGGGCGACTGACGCCCGCCACGCGGCGCACGGGTGTGTCCCCGCGCCGCGGCCGCCTCCCCAGCCCGCCCTAGCCCAAGGATTCGCCCTCATGTCCGCATCCAACATGACGCCCGGAGAAATCGTCTCCGAACTCGACAAATACATCGTCGGCCAGAACCGCGCCAAGCGCGCCGTCGCCGTCGCCCTGCGCAACCGCTGGCGCCGCCAGCAGGTCGCCGAGCCCCTGCGCCACGAGATCCACCCGAAAAACATCCTGATGATCGGCCCCACCGGCGTGGGCAAGACCGAAATCGCGCGCCGCCTGGCCAAGCTGGCCAACGCGCCCTTCATCAAGATCGAAGCCACCAAGTTCACGGAAGTGGGCTATGTGGGCCGCGACGTCGACACCATCATCCGCGACCTGACCGAATACTCGATCAAACAAACGCGTGAACTGGAAATGCGCCGCGTGCGCACCCAGGCCGAAGACGCCGCCGAAGACCGCATCCTGGACGCCCTGGTGCCGCCGGCCCGCGGCGCATCCGGCGAACCGGAACGCGGCGAAGACAACAGCGCCCGCCAGACCTTCAGGAAGCGCCTGCGCGAAGGCAAGATCGACGATCTTGAAATCGAGATCGAAGTCGCCCAGGCCGCGCCGCAGATGGACGTCATGACGCCCCCTGGCATGGAAGAAATGGCCGAGCAGCTGCGCGGCATGTTCGCCGGCATGGCCCGCGACAAGAAAAAGGCCAAGAAGATGAAGGTGCGTGAAGCCTTCAAGCTGATTGTCGACGAGGAAGCCGCCAAGCGCGTCAACGAAGAAGACCTGCGCACGGTAGCCATCAACAATGTCGAGCAGAACGGCATTGTCTTCCTGGATGAAATCGACAAGATCGCCGCCCGCCAGGAATCCGGCGGCGCCGACGTGTCACGCCAGGGCGTGCAACGCGACCTGCTGCCGCTGGTTGAAGGCACCACCGTCAACACGCGCTACGGCATGGTCCGCACCGATCACATCCTGTTCATCGCGTCGGGCGCGTTCCACCTGGCTCGCCCGTCGGACTTGATCCCCGAGCTGCAAGGCCGATTCCCGATCCGCGTGGAACTGGAATCGCTGACCGCCGAGGACTTTGTGCGCATCCTGTCCGACACGGACGCCTCGCTGACCAAGCAGTACACCGCGCTGATGGCCACCGAAGACGTGCAGTTGGAATTCACGGACGAGGGCGTGCGCCGTCTGGCCGAACTGGCCTACGATGTGAACGAAACCACCGAGAACATCGGGGCTCGCCGCCTGTACACGGTGATGGAAAAGCTGTTGGACGAACTGTCGTTCGACGCCACGTCCAGCCAGGACAAGCACGTGAAGATCGACGCCGCCTACGTCAACTCGCAGTTGGCGGAAGCCGCCAGCAGCCAGGATCTGGCGCGCTACGTACTGTAAAGCGGGCGGCGCGCATGGCGCGCCCTGCCTGACGCCGTTTACCCCTGGTTTGGGGTAAACGGCGTTTTCCATTGGGGCGTCAGTTCGTGATGGCGGTCACGACATACTTGCCATCCTTGCGGGTAGCGGTGAAGCGGACTTTGTCGCCCGCCTTGATCTTGGCCAGCAGGGCCGGCGGATCCGCCTCGTAGACCAGCGTCATGGCCGGCAGGTCCAGGGCTTTGATTTCGTCGTGCTTGATCGTGACCTTGCCCGCGGCCGGGTCCACCCGGCGCACTTCCCCGCTGGCGTCCGCCGTTTGGGCGAACGCCAACGGCGTAGCCAGGGTAACGACGGCCATCGCGGTGGCGATGGCCATGGGCATTGCATATTTGCGGTCAAAAGCCATACGGCGTCCTCCATTGACAGCGAAAGCCAGGGCCAAGCCCTTGCTGCTTTCCACAATGCTAGGATACCGCCGTTATGAAACAGTTCCGGCGGCATGACGCAACAATCCTGACAGTTGATTGCGAACGGGCCGCCCGCCCGCGCGGCCGCTTACCGCCGGACGCAAACCCTCTCCCATTTCCCGATCCAGGACGTCTTTCCCATGGCTAACCGCTTATCCGTCATTGCCACCCGCACGGGAGACGACGGCACCACCGGACTTGGGGACGGATCACGCAGCCCCAAGGACGCCCCCCGCATCGCGGCGCTGGGGGATGTCGACGAATTGAACAGCGCCATCGGCCTGCTGCTGACCGAACCCCTGCCGCCCGAGGTGTCGCTGGATCTGATGGCGATCCAGCACGATCTGTTCGACATGGGCGCGGAACTCTGCATCCCCGGCCACGCAGCCGTGACGGACGCGCAGATCGCCCGCCTGGACGCACGGCTGGCGCACTACAACGCGATGCTGGCCCCCTTGCGCGAATTCATCTTGCCCGGCGGTACGCGGGCAGCGGCACAGGCGCACATGGCGCGCACCGTATGCCGGCGGGCGGAGCGCGCGGTGGTAGCGCTGGCCAAGTCCGACACGGTGAACCCGCCGGTCCGGCAGTATTTGAACCGGTTGTCGGATCTGATGTTTGTGTTGGCGCGTTGTATAAATCAGGATGCGGGGCAGAAAGACACGTTCTGGGCAGGCGCCCAGGCGCGCCGATAAGGCGCGGCCGGATTACGCCCGGACGCCCTCGGGTCCTGAGGTTTCCAAGCACATGAGCATTATCGTCACCGGCGGCGCCGGCTTCATCGGATCCAACTTCGTGCTGGACTGGCTTGCCCACAGCGACGAGCCCGTCGTCACGCTGGACAAACTTACCTACGCAGGCAACCTGGACAATCTTGCGCCGCTGGCGCAAGACCCCCGGCACACGTTCGTCCACGGCGACATCGCTGACCAGGCGGCGGTACTGGCCCTGCTGCAATCGCACCGCCCGCGCGCCGTGCTCAATTTTGCGGCGGAAACCCACGTCGACCGCTCCATCGCCGATCCGGGCGCATTCCTGCAGGCCAATGTGATGGGCACCTTCCACTTGCTGGAGGCGGTGCGTGCCTACTGGACGGCGCTAGACGCCGGCGGCAAGTCCGACTTCCGCTTCCTGCATGTCTCGACCGATGAAGTCTATGGCTCGCTGGACGACGACGGCCCGCCGTTCACCGAACTGACGTGCTACGCGCCAAACAGCCCCTATTCCGCCAGCAAGGCGGCCAGTGACCATCTGGTGCGCGCCTACCATCAGACCTACGGCCTGCCGGTGCTGACATCGAATTGCTCCAACAACTATGGGCCGCGGCAATTCCCGGAAAAACTGATCCCGCTGGTTATCCACAACGCGTTTGCCGGCAAGCCGCTGCCAATCTACGGCGACGGCCTGCAACGGCGGGATTGGCTGTATGTGGCCGACCATTGCGATGCCATCCGCAGGATGCTGGAAGCTGGCGCGCCGGGCGCCACCTACAACGTGGGCGGCTGGAACGAAAAGACCAACCTGGAGCTGGTGCGCGGCCTGTGCGCGCTGCTGGACGAGTACCGGCCACGGGCCGATGGCCAGTCTTACGCGACGCAGATCGTCCATGTGCCGGACCGGGCCGGCCATGACCGCCGCTATGCCGTGGACGCGACGCGGTTGCAGCGCGACTTGGGATGGATGCCCGCCGAAACCTTCGAATCCGGCATCCGCAAGACCGTGCTGTGGTACCTGGACGAGGCGCGGTGGGTGGCGAACGTGGCCAGCGGGGCCTATCGCTCCCAGCGCCCGGCATAGCGGAGATCGCGTGAAGATCCTATTGCTGGGCAAAGCGGGGCTGGTTGGCCAGGAATTACGGCACGCGTTACCCGCCTTGGGGCAAGTCGTCGCGCTCGGCCGCGATGATATCAACCTGGGTGATCAGGACGCCTTGCTGCGCACTTTGGCCGCGCACCGTCCCGAAGTCATCGTCAATGCGGCAGCCTATACCGCCGTCGACCAGGCCGAAACCGACCAAGACACGGCCGCTCGGGTCAATACGCAAGCGGTCGCCACGTTGGCGGCTTATGCGAAGGACACGGGCGCGCTGCTGGTGCACTATTCCACCGACTATGTTTTCGACGGCGACAGCGACCAGCCCTACACGGAAACCGACGCGCCCCATCCGCTGAATGTCTACGGCCTGACCAAGCTCGCAGGGGAATCCGCGATCCTGGCCAGCGGCTGCGATGCGCTGGTGTTCCGTTGCAGCTGGGCCTATGCGCCCCACGGGCGGAACTTCCCTGCAACCATCCTGCGCCTGGCGCGAACCCGGAACAGGCTGGATGTCGTGGCGGACCAGGTCGGCGCGCCGACTTCGGCCGCGCTGATCGCGGGCGTTACCGCGCTGGCCATTGCCCGACACGGCCAACAGCCTCTGCCAGGCGGCATCTATCATCTGGCCGCCAGCGGCGCCACCAGTTGGCATGCCTTCGCGCAATACGTCGTTGCCGGCGCGGTGGCCAGAGGGGCCGCCCTGGCGCTTACGCCAGACCAGGTCCACCCCATCCCATCGAAAGACTACCCGGCCGCAGCCAAACGCCCGCACAATTCCAGACTGGACACGACGCGGCTATCTGATGCGCTGGGGCTGCGCCTGCCCTCCTGGACAGAAGGCGCGGACCACTTCCTGGATCAACTTTCCGCGCGCGGGGAATTCACATGATGCGCAAAGGCATAGTGCTGGCCGGCGGCGCCGGCGAACGACTGCACCCGGCAACGCTTGCCGTCAGCAAGCAGCTGCTGCCAGTCTTCGACAAGCCGATGGTCTACTACCCGCTCACGACCTTGATGCTGGCGGGCATCCGCGACATCCTCGTCATTTCAACGCCGCAAGACACGCCACGGTTCCAGCAGCTGCTGGGCGATGGCTCGCAGTGGGGCCTGAACCTCAGCTACGCAGTCCAGCCTTCACCTGACGGGCTGGCGCAGGCGTTCCTGATCGGTGCGCCATTCATCGGACAAGCCCCCTGCGCGCTGGTGCTGGGCGACAACATTTTCTACGGCCACGAACTGCCCCGACTGCTGCAAAGTGCCAACGGACGAGCGGACGGCGCCACGGTGTTCACTTACCACGTGCAGGACCCGGAACGCTATGGCGTGGCCGAATTCGACCGCGACGGCAAGGTACTGTCCATCGAGGAAAAGCCCGCTTGCCCCCGATCCAGCTATGCGGTCACGGGCCTGTACTTCTACGACAACGACGTGATCGACATCGCCCGCGGCATCCGGCCGTCGGCGCGCGGCGAACTTGAGATCACCGACGTCAACCGCCACTACCTGCAAGCAGGCAAGCTGGCCATGGAGATCATGGGCCGCGGCTTCGCCTGGCTGGACACCGGCACCCACGAATCGCTGCTCGAAGCCAGCCAGTTCATCGCCACGCTGGAGCACCGCCAGGGCTTGAAGGTGGCTTGCCCCGAAGAAATCGCCTTCCGCCACCGGTGGATCACCGCCGAGGCTCTGGAAAAACTGGCCGCCCCCCTGTCCAAGAGCGGTTACGGCCAGTACCTGATGCGCGTCTTGGTCGATAGGGTGTTCTGATGAAAGCGTTTGCTCAGGCGATTCCCGACGTGCTGATCCTGGAGCCACGCGTCTTCGACGACCCGCGCGGCTTCTTCTTCGAGAGCTTTAACCAGTCGGCTTTTGAAACCGCGACCGGCGTGGCCCGCCGCTTCGTGCAGGACAACCATTCCCGCTCCGCCAAAGGCGTTCTGCGCGGTCTCCACTACCAAGTGGTGCAGCCCCAGGGCAAGCTAGTGCGCGTCTGCGCGGGAGAGATCTACGACGTGGCGGTCGACATGCGGCGCGCATCGCCCACGTTCGGGCAGTGGGTCGGTGTCGTGCTTTCGGCGGAAAACAAGCGCCAGATGTGGATTCCCGAAGGCTTCGCCCACGGCTTTCTGACGCTGTCGGACTCGGCCGACGTACTGTACAAGACCACAGACTATTACGCGCCGCAGCACGAGCGCTGCATCCGCTGGGACGATCCCGCCCTGGCCATTGCGTGGCCGGGCGGCATGTCGCCGTTGCTGTCCGCGAAGGACCGCAACGGCGCGTACTTCAGGGACGCCGAAACCGGCTGATTCAGTTCACGCCAGCCGCGTGCGCCTGTTCGTCCGCATGATAAGACGAGCGCACCATCGCGCCCACCGCCGCATGCGAAAAGCCCATGGCATAAGCTTCGCGTTCGAACATGGCGAACGTGTCCGGGTGCACATAGCGCAGCACGGGCAAGTGATGTTCCGACGGCTGCAGATACTGGCCGATCGTCAACATGTCTACATTGTGTTCGCGCATGTCGCGCATCACTTGCAGGATTTCTTCGTCCGTCTCGCCCAGGCCCAGCATCAGACCCGACTTGGTGGGTACTTCCGGGTGCAGCTTCTTGAACTCGGCCAGCAGCTTAAGCGAGTGCATGTAATCCGAACCCGGACGAGCCTGCTTGTACAGACGCGGCACGGTTTCCAGGTTGTGGTTCATGACATCCGGAGGGCCGGCGTTCAGGATGGCCAGCGCACGGTCCAGGCGTCCGCGGAAGTCGGGCACCAGCACTTCGATGCGGGTGGTGGGCGACAGTTCGCGGATGTGCGTGATGCAATCCACGAAATGAGCGGCGCCACCATCGCGCAAGTCGTCGCGGTCAACGGACGTGATCACGACGTAAGACAGCTTCAACGCGGCGATGGTGCGCGCCAGATTCTCGGGCTCTTTGGTGTCCAGCGGGTCGGGGCGCCCGTGGCCCACGTCACAGAACGGGCAGCGGCGCGTGCACTTGTCGCCCATGATCATGAACGTGGCCGTGCCCTTGCCGAAGCACTCGCCGATGTTCGGGCACGAGGCTTCTTCGCACACGGTGTGCAGATTGTGTTCCCGCAGGATGCGCTTGATGTCGTAGAAGCGCGAGCCGGGCGCGGCGGCCTTCACGCGGATCCACTCGGGCTTCTTCAGGCGTTCTGCCGGGACGATCTTGATCGGAATGCGTGCCGTCTTAGCCTGCGATTTCTGCTTTTGCGTCGGATCGTAGGCCGAGTCCGCGGGCGCGGCGGCGGATTCGTTCGAGGGAACAGGAGACTCGGCAAGCGTAGACATTGGACACCTTCGAAACCGGTGCGCAAGACGGCCCGGTCTGGGACAAAAGAGGCATTTTACCCCTCCGCGCCAGGATCCGCCCCGGACGGACGCCTGCCCCGGGGCGGCGCCCGTCCGACTGGGTTATCGTCACGCCTGACGAATCCCCTGAAACTCCCCATGTCTTCCCTGCCTATGCTGCGCCCCGTCGCGCTCATCGCGCCCCGCCTGGATGCCGCGGCGGCCGGCCGCGCCATCCAGGCCTGTGCCGAACGCCTGGCGCCTGCCGGCTACTACCTGGCCGCCGGCCTCTGGCACGATGCCGCCATGCTGCCCCAACTGGCCGTGCTACGCCCGGCGGCGGCGCTGGTCATCGGCCCCTTGGACGAACCCGCACTGCGGGCCGGTCTGACTGCGCTGGAAATACCGGTAGTGGAAACCTGGAGCGCCTCGACACGGCCGCTGGATAGCGCAGTCGTGATCGACAACGAAGAAGCAGGCCGGGCGGCAGCCCGCCATCTGGCCGAAAAGCGCCATGCGCTGGTCGCCTGCATCAGTGCGGACAACCCCTGGGAACGCGCGCGGCGCGACGGCTTCCTCAGCGCGGCGGCCGCGCTGGGCTTGGACCGGGTCGCCGATATCGTGCAGCCCGAGGTGCAGCAGATGAATGATGGCCGCATGGCCTTCCTGCGGCTGTTGGCCACCAATACGATCTTCGACGCGGTGTTCTGCACGTCTGACCTGCTGGCCGCCGCGGCAGTGTCCGAAGCGCACAACCGAGACCTGCACGTGCCGCAAGACCTGGCGGTGCTGGGCTTCACGGACGACGGCAGCGCGGCCCAATGGGCGCAAGGGCTGACGACGCTAGGCGTGGACGCCGCCGATCTGGGCAGGCGGGCCGCTCAATTGCTGCTGGACCGCCTGGAGGGCGTTCGCGGCGCCGGTCAGGGCGACACGCTGGAAGCGGTCTTCGAGACCCGGTTAAGCACGTAGGATGGGTGCAGCGCGAGAGTGCTTGCGCAAGAAGGCGGGTGCCCAGCGCGCGAAACCCATCATGCAGCGGTAGGTTCTTACAGTCTCAGCCACAACGCGGAGGCCGCTTGATGGGTTGCGCGCGCTTAAGGCGCCGGTGTTCTTGTCTATGGACTCTCGCGCTACACCCATCCTACGATCCCTGCTGCCGCAGTGGCGCGTCAGGTCAAACCTCGTACAGCGCCGGGAATCCGCAGTCCTGCAGCATGGCGTTGGCTTCCTTCAGGAACGCCGGGGGGGACGTTTCCGGCACGCGGACCAGCCACTGCACCGCTTCCTGTTTCTGGCCACGCAACAGTAGCAGGCGGCCCAGATGGAACATGCCCCGGAAATCGCCGCCTTCGGCGCAGCGTTGGTAGCAGTCGAACGCGCGTTCCATGTCTTGCGCCACCACGTCGCCCGCTTCGTAGAAACGGCCGACCACGCCGATCGATTTCACGTGGCCGGTCTGCGCCGCCTGCTGATACAGCGCCAACGCCGCGGCCTTGTTCTGCGTGACGCCGCCGCGGCCGCTGCGCAGCATGTGGGCGTAGTTGTACATGCCCCAGTCCAGGCCGCGGTCGGCTGCCAGCCGGAACCAGTAGGCCGCCACCGTATCGTCTTGCGGCACACCCCAGCCGTTCTCATAGCAGCGGCCCACCATATTGATGGCCATCGGGTGGTCGGCGTTGGCGGCCCGCTTGAACCAGGCCAATCCCTGTTCAGGCTGGCTGTCGACACCCACGCCGTCCAGCAGCATCTGCCCGTAGATGGTCTGTGCCTCGACCAGCCCAAGTTCAGCGGCCGCTCGGATCCAGGCGGCATAGTCTTCGGCCGGCCCTTCGCGCAGGCGCGCCAGTTGTTCGGGGGACGTCGCGGCAACGTCGGCGGCACTGTAGGTCTTCATGCGGGGTTCCTTGCGCGGCGCCAGGCAGCCGCCAGGTTTTGCGCCAGCGCGTCGCCCACGCCAGCGGGCGCGCGCCGCACGCCACAGGCCGCCATATCGACCGTGCGCAGGCCTTCGTAGCCACAAGGGTTGATGCCCAGGAACGGCGACAGGTCCATCGCCACGTTCAGCGAAACCCCGTGATAAGCCCGCCCGTTGCGGATCTTGATGCCCAACGCGGCGATCTTGGCCAGTTCGCCACCGTCGGGGGCCGGCACATACACGCCCGGCGCGCCGGGCTTGCGGCAAGCGCCGACAACGCCGTGCTGGGTCAGCGTGTCGATGACGGCGCCTTCCAGCAAGTTGACGTATTCCTTCACGTACATGTCCACGCGGCGCAGGTCGAACAACGCATACGCCATCACCTGGCCCGGCCCGTGATAGGTCACCTGGCCGCCGCGGTCGCAATGGACAATGGGGATATTGCCGGGATTCAGCACGTGTTGGGGCAGGCCAGCCTGCCCCAACGTATAAACCGGCGCGTGCTCGCACAACCAGATCTCGTCAGGCGTATCGGCGCTGCGCTGGTTGGTGTACGCCTGCATTTCCTGCCAGACCGGCAGATAGTCCGCCGGCCCCGCGAGCCACTTGATCACGGCATTCCTGCTTACAAAACGATGGACACCATCGGGTGGCCGTGCAGCGCCTGGTAGAGGCTGTCCAGCTGTTCGCGCGAGGTTGCGCGCACGATGAAGGTCAGGCCCATGTAATTGCCGCCCTTGCTGGGACGCATCTCGACCGTCGCGGCGTCAAAGCCGGGGTCGAACTTCAATACGACTTCAGTCAGCGTCTGCGCGAATTCGGGGTGGTGCTTGCCCATGACCTTGATGGGGAAGTCACTGGGGTATTCGATAAGCGAGTCTTCGGGCGGAATATGCATGATTTGCCTAGTGTAGTGGTTGCCCCTGAATGTTCTTATATGGGGGCAAGCGGGGCGTTGGCAAGTGTCCGCCGGCTGCCGGACGGCCCCAAGGGCCGCCCCGAACAACGGTTTACAGCGCGGCGATGCGGGCATCATAACCCGCGCGTAATTGCTGGAAAACAGGGCCGGGCTTGCCGGAGCCGACCGGTTTCCCGTCCAGCGAAACAATCGCCAGCACTTCCTTCGTGGCCGACGACAGCATCAATTCCTCAGCGGATTGCACTTCTTCCTGCGTGATGCGGCGTGCCTCGAAGGGAATGCCCGCCTGGGCCGCCAGTTCACCCATCAAGCCATAGCGGATGCCTTCCAGGATCAGGTTGTTCTTTGGCGGCGCCAGCAACTTGCCGCCCGCGACCACCCAGATGTTGGTGGAGGAGCCCTCGGTCAGATAGCCATCGCGGAACTGCACGACCTCGTCGGCGTTGGCGTCCACGGCCTGCTGCTTGGCCAGCACGTTACCCAGCAGGGACACGGACTTGATCTCGCAGTGCAGCCAGCGTTCGTCGGGGATGCTGATGGCCGTCAAGCCCTGGGCGCGCTGCGTGGCAGGCGGCGGGGTCCACGCCGAAATCATGCCGAACACGGTGGGCGCAACCGGCGTGGCGGGAAACTGGTGGTCGCGACGGGCGACGCCGCGCGTCACCTGCAAGTACACGATGCAGGTGTCCAGGTTCGTGCGCGCCAGCAACTGCTCGATCAGAGTGGTCCAGCCTTCGCGGTCGAACGGCTGCGCGATCCGCAAGGCGGCCAGGCTACGATCCAGGCGGTCCAAATGCTCCGTCATGCGGAACGCTTTGCCTTGATACACGGGGACGACTTCATAGATGCCGTCGCCAAAAATAAAGCCGCGATCGAGGACGGAGACCTTGGCCTCGTCCACACGCAGGAACTCACCATTGAGATACACCTGGCTTTCGCCCGGCACGCCCGGAATCATGAGGCACTCCTGAATTTTCAAAAGTAAGGGACGAACCGCCCGGTCCGTCCCAATATGGAAAATGGGCGTTTCGCGCACGAAACGCCCATTGCTAGCTTACACCCGTGGCCGCGCCCATGGCGCGCCCGCTTGTCCGTTTACTGGAACCAGCGCTTGACGGTGTCGACCATGCGGCCGAAGAAGCCGGCGCGTTCGACGGCGTCCTGCACCACCAGCGGTTCCGTGCGCAGCACCTTGCCGTCCAGCGTGAATTGCAGCGTGCCAACCTGCTGGCCCTTGGCCAACGGCGCGATCAGCGGATCCGTGCGTTGCGCCACCGGCTTCAAATCGCCGGCCTTGCCGCGAGGCACCGCAATCGCCACCGGCTTGGGCGGGCCCAGCTTGACGTTTTCGGCCGTGCCTTCCCAGACGCGCGCATCGATGCCCGGCTGGCTCTTGTCGAACAGCTTCACGGTGTCGAAGTTCTGGAAGCTCCAGTTCAGCAGTTTCAGGCTTTCTTCGGCGCGCGTGGCTTCGCTGTCGGTGCCCACCACGACCACCAGGATGCGGCGATCACCGCGCACCGCGGTCGAGACCAGGCAATAGCCGGCCGAATCGGTGTGGCCGGTCTTCATGCCGTCCACCGACGGATCGGCCCACAGCAGGCGGTTGCGGTTGGGCTGGGTGATCTTGTTGTAGGTGTAGCTCTTTTGCTTGTAGTAGTGGAAGAAGTCCGGGTGATCGGTGATCAGGTGCGACGACAGGGTGGCCAGGTCGCGCGTGGACGTCATGTGTTGCGGGTCGGGCAAGCCGGTGGCATTCATGAAGTGCGTGCTTTTCATGCCCAGGCGTTCCGCTTCCTGGTTCATCAGCGACGCGAAGGCGGCTTCGCTGCCGCCCACGGCTTCAGCCAATGCCACGGAAGCGTCATTGCCGGACTGCACGATCATGCCCTGGTTCAGCTCGTCGACCGTGACGGGCTTGCGCGGTTCGATGAACATGCGCGAGCCGCCGGTACGCCAGGCGTGCTCGGACACGGGAACGGTCTGCTCCAGCGTCAGGCGCTTTTCGTCCAGCGCGTTGAACACGACGTAGGCCGTCATGATCTTGGTCAGCGACGCCGGTTCGACTTTCATGTCGGGGTTGGAGGCAGCCAGCGTCTGGCCGCTGTTCACGTCGATAACGATCCACGCTTTGGCCGCGATGGTGGGCGCCGGCACGGAAGACACGTCACCCACCGGCACCGCGCCAGACGCCGTCGGGGCCGGTGCCGTCGCGCCTGCGGCGGCTGGCGTGGCGGCAGGCGCCTGTTGCGCCCAGACCGGCATCGAGGCCGCGAGCATCGCCGACAGCACCGCGCCGGACAGCAGGCGGCGGGTCAAGACAACGGGGGATTGAGCGGAGTAAGGCAAATTCTTCATCGGCAACGTGGGTCCAGGAGAGACGCCCGCCGGCGCGGGGCTAATGGCTGACAATTATAGGCAGCCCGTTGGACCGGTCCGCCCCGCGCAGGGTTCCGCACGCATTTAAATCATGCAACCTGATGCAACCCCGCCGCAATGATCGGTCAATCCAGCGCGACTTTCAGGCGCGCCTGCACCAATTGGCGCAGCACCAGCAGCTTGCCGTGGAAGAAGTGCGACGCGCCCGGCACCACCACCACGGGAATCGAGCGCGGCCGCGCCCAGTCCATGGCTTCGGACAGCGGCACGACTTCGTCTTCTTCGCCGTGCACCATCAACGTATCGTCAGGAACCTGAACTTCATGTGACTGGAAGCGGTTCACGGCCGGCCCCATCAGCATCAGCGCTGACGGCAACACGGTATCGCCCGCCTCGGCCAGCGCCGAATAGGTCTGCGCGGCCACCGCGGTGCCAAAGGAGAATCCGGCCAACACCCAGGGGGCTTCGGCCAGCTCCGGGTGCAGCTCGCGCATCTGCGCCACCACGGCCAGCATGTCCTGCGTTTCGCCGACCGATTTATCGAAGGCGCCTTCCGACAGGCCCACGCCCCGGAAGTTTGGGCGCACCGCCACCAGCCCATGCTGCACGCAAGCGCGCGACAGGGTCGTGACGACCTTGTTCTCGCGCGCGCCGCCTTGCAGCGGGTGCGGGTGCAAGACAAGGGCCCAGCCTCGCGGCGTGCCGGCAGGCCAGTCGACGGCGCAATCGATGCGGCCGGCGGCCCCGGCAAAGGCGTGGGTATCAGTACGTGCGGACATGGCGGAACTCAGCGTGCGAAAAAGAGATTGATGTTAACCGCCCGGCCGGGGCGTGGAGGCAGGAGGGGATGCGGCGGTGGCCAGCCATTGCGCCAACTGGTCGGCGGCTTCGTCGGTGGCTTGACGCAATGCCGCGACACCGCCCGCGGCATCCTGCGTGGCTGCAGGCATCTGCACCTGGATGCGCTTCTGGCCCACCACGGCGCGGCCATTGACCAACACCGCCTGCAGCAGAATGCGGCCCTCGCTGGACTGGCCGTCTTCGGCGTACACCTGCTCGAACTGCATCAGCGACAGCTGCAACTGCGGCATCTGCAGGTTGACGCGATCGGCCAGCACCGCCCCCTGGCGGGACAAGCGGTCCGTGATGCGCTGGCGCACCAGTTCCGACGGCGACGAGGCCCAGCGGTAGGTCGCGTAGGCCTTCGGCGCGGCGCTGTCGCCCACCCGCCAGATCACGCTGGTGTCCGACAGCGCCGGCACGGCCTGCAAGCTCAGCGCGATCGGGGCGCGCGCGGGCAACGCCGGCACGGGCTTGGCGTCCAGGCCCAGGTCGAACACCGATGGCGGCGCCCCCACGCGGCCAATGCTGCAACCCGCCAGGGTCGTGGCCATGGACAATGTCAGGATCAAAACGGTGCGACGCATGTTCATTTTGGCTATCTCCCGAAGCCTGCGAATCCGGCTTCGCCGGGTCCCGGCGCGACGGGCGCCGGGCCGAACAAGAACGATTGCGGCGTGCTGTCCACACGGCGCAGGGTGGTGGCCGCGCCGCGCGCGGCGGCGCTGACGTTGGCGGCCATGTTGGTGACGGCGGGCAGGGTTTCGCCATCCAGCCGCGCGGCGGCCAGCGCGATGTCGTTCAAGCTGCGCGTGGCCACCGTCAACGGGCCGTCGGGCGCGTTCAGACGCGCCAGCGACTGCCGCGCCTGCTGCGCCAGGTCGCCCACTTCGCGCGCCGCGCGGTCCGCCTGGCGCGACGTGTTGCCCAGCGATTCAATCAGGGGGCCCAGCTTGGCCATCGTGGGCGCCAGCTCTCGGCTGGCTTCCTTCAACGAATGCGTGATGTCGGTGGCGTTCTGGAGGCTGGCGGTGAGTGCTTGCACATTCTGTTCGCTCAGCACGCGGCGCAACTGCTCGGTGGCCTCTTCAACGTTCGAAATCAGCTTGCCGCCGCGCTGCTCGATGCGGTCGAGGAAGCCCGGACGCAGCGGGATAGCGGCGGGATGCTCGGCCGACGACGCCAGGCGCTTGAGCGACGTGCCGTCGTCGCGCAGTTCCACATTGGCCATGCCGGTCACGCCTTGCACGCCCAGTTCGGCCCACGTCGACTCGGTGATCGGCGTGTTCGGCGCCACGCCGATGCGAATGCGCACCTGGCCCGGCTTGTTCGGATTCAGCGCCAGCGACTGCACTTTGCCGACCGGCACGCCCTGGTAGCGGACGGCCGACTGCGGATTCAGCCCGCTGACCGCCGTGGCCGACACGATTTCGTACGTTTGCAGCTTGGTCCGGTCCCGGCCAATCCAAACGGCCACCAACGCGGCGGCGGCCAGCAAGACCAGCGTAAAGATACCGGCCATGAGCGCATGACTACGGTTTTCCATGATGCAATCCCTTCGGCGCCAAATCCCCAAGCGCGCGCAGACCGCGTTCGCCCAGGAAGAATGTGTGAATGAACGGGTGATCAACCTTCAGGACTTCCGGCACCGTGTCGCACACGATCACCCGCTTGTCCGCCAGCACGGCGACACGCGTGGCCAGCGCAAGCAGCGTGTCCAGATCGTGCGTCACCATGACGACGGTAAATCCCAACTGCCGGTGCAAACTGCGCACCAGATCTACGAATTCGTCCGACCGCAACGGATCCAGTCCGGCCGTGGGCTCGTCCAGGAACACCAGTTCGGGGTCGAGCGACAGCGCGCGCGCCAGCGCCACGCGCTTGACCATGCCGCCGGACAGGTCCGAAGGCCGCTTGCCGGCGTCCTGCGCCGACAGGCCCACCATCGCCAGCCGGCACATGACGACGTCGCGCACCAGGTCTTCCGGCACCGTGCGCAGCTCGCGCAGCGGCAAGGCCACATTGTCGAACACCGACAGCGCCGAGAACAGCGCGCCCGCCTGGAACAGCATGCCCCAGCGGTAAGACAGGCGCCTGCGCTCGCCGGGCGACAGGTCGAACAGCGCATGCCCCAGCACTTTCACGATGCCGGCGGCGGGCTGGTCCAAGCCGATGATCTGGCGCAACAGCACTGTCTTGCCCGTGCCGGAGCCGCCCACCAGCACCAGGATTTCGCCCGGGAAGACGGTCAGGTCAAGGTTGTCATGGACCACGTGGTCGCCGAAAGCGGTGCGCAGCCCGCGCACCGAGATGACGGGCTCGACCGTGACGCTGTCATCGGTGAACAAACGGTGTTGGGCGGCGCCGCTCATCAGATGCCCACCGAACTGAAGATAATGGCGTACAGCGCGTCCAGCAGAATCACGCCCGTGATCGACGTTACGACCGATGTGGTCGTGCCGCGGCCCAGGCTTTCCGTGTTCGGCTGGATGCGCAGGCCGAAATGGCATGCGATCAACGCGATCAGGATGCCGAAGGTCACGCCCTTCAGGATGCCGATCCAGTAATTGGTCAGCGAGATGGCGTCTGGCAGCGATGTCAGGAACCACTGCGCCGAGACGCCCAACTGCATCTGCGCGGCCAGCATGCCGCCCAGGATCGCCATGGCATCCGTCCACAGCACCAATAGCGGCATCGTCACGGCCAGCGCGATCACGCGCGGCAGGATCAGCCGCTGCCCGTGCGAGATGCCCATGACCAGCATCGCGTCCAGCTCCTGCGTCACGCGCATGACGCCGATCTGCGCCGTAATGGCCGACCCCGACCGGCCCGCCACCAGGATGGCCGCCAGGACGGGGCCAAGTTCGCGCACGATGGACACGCCCAGCAGCCGAACGATGAAACGGTCGGCGCCGATCATCTGTAGCTGCTGCGCCGACAGGTACGACAAGACCACCCCGATCAGGAAGCCGACCAACGCCGTGATGCCCAGCGCCTGCGCGCCGGTGCGATACACCTGCGCGGAAATCTCGCGCCAGGGGCCCAGCCACGGGCGGCGCAGCATGCCGCCCAGGTCCAGCACCAATTGGCCCAACATGATCAGTAGCGCCCTGCCGTTTTCGGCGCCATGGAATATTGCGCCGCCCAGGGCACGCACCCAGCCCCACGATTCCGCCTTGGGCTCGGGCGCCCTGGTGCCGCCCTTGTTCATGGCCAGCGCATTGAAGACGTCTTGCTGGCCGGCCGACCAGCGCACCCGTTCGGGCAGCTTTTCGCCCCAGGCCTGCCAGATGAGCAACGCGCCGATAGTGTCCAGCCGGCTGATGCCGTGCAAGTCCCAGCGCACCCCGTCCCGGACCGCGCGGGCCAAGGCCGACCGCCGCCGATCGACTTCGCCCGCCTCTGCCAGCGCCAGGACGCTCCAGTCGCCCGCCATATGGCAGGCGTTCCCGTCCTGGCGGAACGGCGCGGCGGTAGACGCGGACGAAGCGGTTTGCGGCATGTAGGCGGGGGACAGATGCAAAAAATGTATCGCCAATCATAAACGCTTGAAGGCCGAAAGGCCGCGACGGCCGGCCGCGTGCCCTACAATCGCCGCCATGTCCGATCACGTCCGCCCTATCGACCTGCCCGCGCCAGAAGCCCTGGCCCGAGAGCTAGGCTCGCGCCTGCCCGTATTCCAAGACATTGCCTGGACAGGCAGCACCGGCTCGACCAACGCCGACCTGCTGGCCCGTGCCCGCTCGGGCGCCGGCGCCGGCAAACCCTGGTTGCTGGGCACCCATTTGCAAGAAACCGGCCGCGGCCGCGCGGGCCGACCCTGGCAGAACCGTTCGGGTTCCACCCTGATGTTCTCTTGCGCATTCGACGTTCATCTGCCGGCCGCGCAATTGCCCGCACTGTCCCCATTAGCGGGCGTGGCCGCCTGCGAGGCCTTGCGCGCCGTCGCTGGCCCCGAGGCCCAGGGCCTGTGCATGAAATGGCCCAACGACGTCCAATGGCAAGAGGCCAAGCTGGCGGGCGTGCTGGTGGAGACCACTCGCAACCCCGGTGGCCGAGAGGCGGGCTACACCGTCGTCATCGGCATGGGCGTGAACCTGATCGACGCAGCGGAACTGTCCCAGGCGCTGGGCCGCGAAGTCGCCGACTGGACGCAGGTGCAGGCCCGGGCGCACCGTCTGGCCACCGCCGCCGACCTGGTCTGCGCCAGCGCCACCGCTTGGCACGAAGCCGTGCAGACGCTGGAACGCGAGGGCTTCGCGGCGTTCCAACAACGTTTCGACCAGGTGGACGCGCTGGCGGGCCGCGTGGTCAACGTGCTTGAGAAAGGCGATATCCTGCTTTGTGGCGCCGCCAGCGGCGTGGACGAGCAAGGCCGCCTGCTGGTGCGCACGCCCGACGGCGCCACACCCATTTCGGTCGGCGAAATTTCGATTCGGCGCCAAGCATGATCATTCTTATCGACTCCGGCAACAGCCGTCTCAAAGTGGGTTGGCTGGACGCCAGCAACCCGGACATGCCGCGCGAACCGGCGGCGGTCGCGTTCGACGGCCTGGACCTGGATGCGCTGGACCACTGGCTGGCCGCCCTGCCGCGCCGGCCGCTGCGCGCCTTGGGCGTAAACGTGGCGGGCGATGCCCGTGGCACGGCCATTGCCGCCATCCTGCAAAAACACGGCTGCGCGGTCGCTTGGTCGCCCTCGCAAGCCAGCACGTTGGGCCTCACCAACAGCTATCGCGTGCCGACCCAACTGGGCGCGGACCGCTGGGCTTCACTGCTGGGCGTGCTGTCGCGCCTGCCCGGGGCGCACCCGCCTTTCGTGCTGGCCAGCTTCGGCACCGCCACGACGATCGATACCGTCGGCCCTGACAACGTTTTCGCCGGCGGGCTGATCCTGCCCGGTCCGGCCATGATGCGCACGTCGCTGGCGCACGGCACCGCCAACTTGCCGATCGCCAATGGCCAGGTCGTGCCCTACCCCGTCGATACGCACGAAGCCATCGCCTCGGGCATCGCAGCCGCCCAGGCCGGCGCCGTCGTGCGCCAATGGCTGGCTGGCCGCCAGCGTTATGGGCAGACCCCGCAGATCTACGCGGCAGGCGGCGGCTGGCCCGAAGTCCACCAGGAGATCGAGCGGTTGCTGGCGGACGCCGGTGGCGCGTTCGGCGTCGCGCCGGTGCCGGTCTACCTGGATCACCCCGTCCTGGACGGCTTGGCCGCGGTCGCGCGCGCCACCTTGGACGCCAACGCCTGAACGAGGCCCGCCATGCGAGTGCTCTTCATCCTGATCTTGCTGGCCAATCTGTGGGTACTGGCGCTGGGCCAGGGCTGGATCGGCGTGCGGCCCGAAGACGAAGGCCGCGACACCCGTCGTTTCAGCCAGGAGCTGAACCCGGGAGCGGTGACGCTGGTGCCCCGGAAGACGCCATAGCGGCTTAGTCCACGGCCCGCGCGTTGAACGCGCCGTCCGCTCAGTCCAGCCAGGGCGCCAATGCGTCCAGCGTCCGCCGCGTCGCCCCCGCATGCGTGTCGAACCAGGCCCGCGCCGCCTGGCTGGCCGCTTCCCGGCGCGGCGCATCGGCCAACAACGCCATCGCACGGTCCACCGCCTGCCCCGCATCCGCCGCGCGCCAGGCCGCTCCCTCGGCAATTGCGTCTTCCGCCGCCTGCTTGAAGTTGAACGTATGCGGCCCAACGATCACGGGCACGCCGGCCGCGCACGCCTCGATCAGATTCTGGCCGCCCAACGGCGCGAAACTGCCCGCCACGACGGCCACGTCCGACGCGGCGTAATAGAACGCCATCTCGCCCAACGTATCGCCCAGCATCACCACCGTGTCCGGGCCCGGCTCGACACCGTCGGCGCGCCGCACGAATGGCAGCCCCGCTTCCGTCAACTGGCGGGCCGCCTCGTCAAAGCGTTGAGGATGGCGGGGGATCAACAGAAACAGCGGCGCGTCCGGCCCGCGAGGCGCGGCAGCATGCCGTTTGATGGCGGCGATGAAACCGCTGTCTTCGCCTTCGCGGGTGCTGGCCACGGCCAACACCGGCCGCCCCCGCTGCGCCCGCCACGCCCGGCCCGCCTGCACCTGCGACGCCGGCAGCACCAGATCAAATTTCAGATTCCCGGTCACGATAGGCTGGGGCGCGCCCGCCTGCGCCAACCTGGCTGCGTCTTCGGATGTCTGCGCCAGCACCTGGTCCAGACCGGCCAACGCTTCACGCATCACGCTGCCCATCCGCCCTGCCTGACGTAGCGACGACGCCGAATACCGGGCGCTGACCAGCGCCATCGGCACCCGCGCGCGCCGGGCCGCAGCCAGCAGGTTGGGCCAGATCTCGCGTTCGATCAGCAGGCCGCAACGCGGCTGGTAGCTATCCATGAAACGGCGCGTCGCACCTGGAAAGTCGTAAGGCAGCCAAGCCTGGCGCAACTGTCCGCGGCCGATGGCCTCTGAGAACAGTCGCTGGCCTTCGGCGCGACCGGTCGCCGTCATATGGGTCAGCAGCACGGGCAGGCCGCGGTCCAGCAACGCCTGCAGCAGCGGTTGCGCAGCACGGGTTTCACCCAAACTGACCGCATGCACCCAAACGGGCTGCGTCCAGGACGGAGAAACCGGCAAGGGGGTGGGGACCGGCGCTGCGGCATGGCCGAACCGCTCTGGGGAAAAGATATCCCAGTGGCCGCCCGCGCGCCTGGCGCGATGGGCCATCCACACCCAGACCAGCGGTGACAATGCCCTGAGCGCCAGCGAATAGACGCCGCGGTTCATATCACTGGGCGGCCAATGCCTGCTCCACCGCCGCCATCACGGCCTCGCGCGACGGCGAAGCGCCGCGGTCGCCCAGGCTGGCGGTGTAGTTCGAACCCACCAGCGGCGTGCGCACCGGCGTGGAAGCGCGGTAGATGCCGATCGTGGGGCGCCCCAACGCGGCGGACAAATGGGTCAACCCGCTGTCCAGGCCCACCATCAATCGGGAGCCGGCCAGCAGGCGCGCCACGGAAGTCAGGTCCATCCGGGGCATCACTTCGGCCCCGTCCATGCCCGCCACCAGCAGACCGGCGCGCTGGGCTTCGGAGTCATTGCCCGCCAGCAGTTTCAGCGTGCAGCCTGCCTCGCGCAAGCGGCGGAAAACCGCGCGCCAGTCTTCTTCGGGCCACAATTTATCGTCGCGGCTGGCCGACGGCATGATCACCGCGTAGCCGCGATCGGTATCCAGGTGATGCAGCCGCGGCAACTCGGCGGCATTCAGCCCGTCGCTGCTCACTTCATGCGTGGGAGCAGCCGCTTGGCCCGCTTGGCGCACAAAGGACTGCAAGCCGAAGTCCGGCAAGCCGGTATGCTGATAGCCGAACGTCAAGCCAGCCAGCTTGCGCTGGCGGATCACGGCGGGCTGCCAGAATTCCACACGATGGCGAACGTTGTAGAAAAGCGAGGCCAGCGGTTCGCGCGCGGAACGCCAGTCCAGCCCGTGGCGCACGCCGCGCGCCTGGCGCACCAGCCACGCGGACTTCAGCAGCGCCTGCATGTCCAGGACAATGTCGTATTGGGTGGATCGCAGGCGTTCTTTCAATGCCTTGCGCTCGGCTCGCACCTGCGAGGACCACCACGATTTTCGCCACCGGCGATGCGCGACTTTGATGATTTCGTTGACTGCTGGGTGCCAGGACGGAATCTCACCGAATGCCTCTTCGACGACCCAGTCGATCTGTGCGTCAGGCACATGCCGGGCTATGTCGGTGATAGCCGGCAGCATGTGGACGAGGTCGCCTAGGGAAGACGTGCGGACGATGAGAATGCGGGTGGGCATCAAAACTGACGATCGTGCAATTGAAGGAGCGAATGTACAACAAACATCGCTTGCCACGAAGGGCGCAGGGAAAACTGGCGCTCCCGCCGGCGAATACCGCGAAACTAGCTCGGCCGCTCAAACTGGCGGCGCCAAACCTGCAGGGCGTCTAGCAACTTTTCCCACTGACAAAACTCCCGCTTCTCGTAGTAAAGCGCGCCATCGTGCGGACGTTGCAGCAGGCGCGTCAGGTCAAGCGGTTGGGTCGCCTGGCGCCCGTCCAGGACGTAATGGGCAACAACAAAGGGCAACAGACCCAGCCACGTCTTGGTCTGCGATGGATATCCAAGACAGTATCCGATGAACCGCATCCGGAAATGCCAAGGGATAGGCGTGTAGGTGACGGGGCCGTTGCCTACCAGCGGAAGCTGCACCCGGAATAGCGGCCCCTTGCAGCGGTAGGCGTTATATAGTGAAAACTGGCGGCACAACAGAAGACACCCCAGCCGATGGCTGACTATTGCCACCAGCGCATGCAAAGCATCGTGGTCATGGTGTCCGCCTTCCCATGCGGTGACATAGATTGCCTGCACAGCCTTGAATCCCGCCACCCAATTCTCGATCCAAGCGCCTGCCGCATCCAGGTTATCGACTAGGCGGCCATCCGAAATAGACAGCATTTCTCCGGCAAACACGACGTCGGACCCCGCCACGCCCAGCTTGCTCAACACCGTCAGAGACTCGTCGTTCCGGCGTTGAACAGAAACGCCGCCAAAACCCCCATCGGTCAAATAGCAGCACACCACTCTGCGCCCCTTACGCCTTTCCTCAGTAATCGCGTGGAAAACGCCAAACTCATCGTCTTGATGCGCAAAGAAGAAAAGAGCAATCGGCTCGGATTCGACGGCTTCAGTATGCATCGAAGTCCAGGAACGAAAATGCCACTGCCCCCGACTCCAACATAGACAGATTGGCCTTCAGTGGACGGAAAATAAAATTCAAAGGAGACGGACGGAACCGCTGCGGAATGCTGATATAACGCGCATAGTTGCACGCTCCGGCCGGATACAAACCGAGGAACAGACGCAGCGGTGATGCTGGCACTCCGGGGCCTGAGTACGCTTTCCCGAGCTCAGCACTCTCCAGTTGGGCGTAAGCCGAAAGCACGCGACCCTTGGCCTCGGCGAAGAACTGGCTGAAATCTCTGCCCGAGCGAGGCGAAATCCTGTTGACCGGATTGGCACAACGCCAGTTCAAATGCTCGCTCGTCCAAACCCGCTGAAACTGTGCCTCCTGTTTCAGGCGCTGTACGTCAACGTCCAGGCTTCCAACACCAACACGAGCCTCCAGGGGCTGCACGAGCTTGAACCCCAGCTTGCGGATAAATCCAGGGGTGCTGTTCGCATTGGCGACGCCGTGGACGGCATCGAATCCCAGAGCCGCAGCAGCATCGTAGGTCGCCTGCGCCAGCTTCGTGAACAGCCCGCGCCCCTGAAATGACGGGTGTGTCGCCGTATTCAGCGAAAGCAGCATCTTGCTATGTGTACCCGCGAACGAAACGATGGTGGGAATGCAGACGTAGTGCGCCGCAAGTTCATCGCCTTCCCATGCATCAAATCCCACGGCGTTGCCTGCGGGATTTTTCGTATAAAGCCAATTCAGGCCTTCCATGCCGAACTTGGCGGAAGGGGGAAAACAACGTGCAAAAAGCCCGGAATAGCTCTTCAACGAGTTTTCGTTGAACTGGATCGGCTTGATATTCATATATTTGAACGAGTAGTCCGACAAGCTGCTCGCAAGCTCGCGTTTTCGCCGGTCCTGATGGGGGGTGTGTACAGGCTCGTCAGCTTAGCACTAAAGAGATTGACCGGGCAGACCTTGAATCGGCCTTGGCAATGGCCCGAAGAAGCCGCCCTAGCTGCCGTAGCCGTCAGGATTCCCTGATTGCCAGCGCCAACCGTCCGCGCACATTTTTTCAATATCTCGTTCCGCCTTCCAACCGAGCAATCGGTAAGCCAACGCCGCGTCCGCCCATGCTGCAGCGATATCGCCAGGCCGGCGCGGCTGGATCTCACAGGCGATCTTCTTGCCACTGGCCTGCTCGAACGCCCGCACCAGCTGAAAGACGCTTGTCCCTTTGCCGGTTCCAAGGTTTATCGCAGAAAATGGGTCCGTCGCCCGACATGCGTACTGCACAGCCCGCACGTGGCCGTCGGCCAGATCCTCGACATGGAGATAATCTCGTACACCAGTGCCATCGACGGTGTCGTAGTCATCACCGAACACCATCAATTTTTCCCGCTTGCCCACAGCAACCTGCGTAATGAAGGGGAACAGGTTATTTGGCGTGCCTTGCGGCGCCTCACCCAGGATGCCGCTGGCGTGCGAACCAATGGGGTTGAAATAGCGCAGCGCCACCGCTCTACGGTCTTCGCCGGTCGCCGCCCAGTCCTTCAGCATTTGCTCCACCATCGCTTTCGTCCATCCATAGGGGTTGGTCGGTGCGATTCTGTGGTGCTCGGAATAGGGCAATTCGGTAGGCTCGCCATAAACGGTGGCGGACGAGCTGAATACGAGATGACGCACCTGCGCGCGGTCCATCGCCGACAACAAGGCCGTGGTTCCGCCCACATTGTTGTCGTAGTAGGCGAGCGGGTTCGCGACAGACTCGCCAACCGCCTTCAAGGCAGCAAAATGCACCACGCACTGGACGTGATTCCCCTCCTCCATCTTCCGCTGGAGCAGCTCGTCCAGTATTTTTGCGTCCCGAACATCGCCTTGCACGAATTCAATCGACGTTCCGCTCAACTGCTCCACCCGCCGAAGCACTTCCGGCACGCTGTTGGAGTAATTGTCCAGCACGACCGGACGGTAGCCAGCCATGATCAATGCAAGCAGGGTGTGCGAGCCGATATAACCGGCTCCGCCGGTCACCAATAATGTTCTATTTGTCATTTTGAATGTGAATGTCCTTTTCCGACGCGCAATATGCGCTCGTACAGAAATTGCCGGGACCGATCGGGCAAAATTCTAACGGGCAACCGGGACGCCAGATTCAACGCGAGGCGAAACAGGCCGATGAACCCCGATCGGTAAAACGCCCATTGGGCGCGGCACTCTCCCGCCACGTAGGCAAAGCCACCCCGGCGCGCATACATTCCAGCGCCCGCCCTGGCGTTGACTAAGACCACAGGCAGATTCGCCGTACGCGCGCCCGCTTGAATCATCCGGACCCATAGCGCATAGTCCTCATACAAATGCTCATTGCGATAACCGCCCAGCGACAACGCCAAGTCTCGCCTGAACATGACCGTCATATGATTGAATGGGTTACGCCGCTTGGCGTAGGCCAGGATGGCCGCATGGCTTTCAGGTACTCGGCGCAGACGTCCCTCGTCCGAACCGGGATCCGTCTCGAACTCCCATATCCACCCTCCTGTAAGATCAATCTCAGGGGCAGACATAATCAATTCCAATTGCCGCGCAAATCTGTCGGCAACGATCAGGTCATCGGTATCAAACCGGGCAATCCATCCATAGCGGCATTGCTTCAACCCTTCCGTGAGCGCCAGTCCCAGCCCCACGTTCTGCGCCAGAGGGACCCGCCGGAACTTCAACGCGGCTTCGTGATGCCGAATGACGTCGTGAAGCGTGTCCGGCAGCGGCCCGTCCTCCACCAGGACAACTTCGGGAAGCTCGACGGTAGAGGCCCGAAGGCTCCACAACGCGGCGTCAAGAAACGCGGGATTTTCCCCTCGATAGACCGACATGAGTACCGAAAACATCAGACCCGGCGCTGACTGCTCCTGACCTGAACGACCGTTGTCAGCAGTATGCGCTTCGAGATGGTTCACCGGACCAGTCTCCGGAGCCTCGAGTATCCACGGTATACCGCCACTACAACCTTGCGCAGCCTTGGCTTCTGCATCATCGAACGAATCAAATTGACCAACTCGATTTCTTTCTCCGACAGACTGGCCCCGGCCAGCCGGGCGCTTCCTTTACCACCATCCGTGTTCGCCAAACTGAACAGGATATTGGCATCAAGGCGGCTGAAGCCTGCAAGATTCCGCACAAGCCGGCGACGGCCAAAGTACTTGTTATATGTTTTGGACATGCTGCCAGGGGTGTTTCGATACAAATACCCCAGCGTCGGGATCAGGGAGAAACGCTGACCGGACCACGCCAGACGGGCAAAAAATGCCCAGTCTTCCCAAACAGACCTGTCCGAATCGTCCCAACCCCCAAGCTCAAGCAAATGCGCCGTGCGCACCATGACATTTGCGGTAATGTACTGGTTCTCCAGTATCGCGAGCGCCTTGGCTTCAGGCACACCTAGCGGCTTCCAGAACCATCCATCCCGCAGCGGTTCAGTGGTCTTCGGCAGCGACTTCACATCCGTAAAATGCAACGCGAAGCCGGTTGCGGCCACCAGCGACGCATCCAGCGACATTGCAGCCCAAGCCTCTTCCAGCGTCTGCGGCAACAGAACGTCGTCGCTATCGACGAAGAATGTCAACGGTGACCGCGACAGCTTGAGTCCGGTATTTCGCGCCCCCGCCAAACCGCGATTCTCCTGGCGATGAAGACGAACGGTAATCTTCTCGCCAATTATCCGATCGATCAGAATGCGCAACTCGGCGTGATATTCGGGAGCCGATCCATCGTCGATAACGAGAAGCTCCGTTGGTCTCAGTCGGGATCGGGCAATCGAAACCAGTAACTCTTCGACGTAATCCACTGGCGTGTTGAAAACCGGCACGACTACGGAGACATCACATGCCGGGGTGGCCTCGAAAGCCCGCCAATCCGGAATCCGAGACGGCAGATCAGAGCGACTCCAGCCTGCGTTGATGGCGATTTGCCTGGCCCTTGCCTGCTCGCGGGATGCATTCAAGTCGTCGCCGTATTCTTCGGGAGACATACTCAGGACTTGCCCAAGCTTTTTCGCAAGCGACGCGGCGTCCGGAGCCGAAAAAAAACGCTCGACGTGCTCCGGATCATCAA
Source organism: Achromobacter marplatensis (assembly GCF_049060505.1). Lineage (GTDB taxonomy): Bacteria > Pseudomonadota > Gammaproteobacteria > Burkholderiales > Burkholderiaceae_B > Achromobacter > Achromobacter marplatensis_A. The sequence goes on along the minus strand of NZ_JBMGRB010000004.1, from coordinate 367,340 downwards.
CGACTTCGATCGCTCCCCCGGTGTTGTAAGCCACAAACAGCGAGCCCAGCAGTAACTGCTCAAGAACAACAAAGGGATAGTTTTCGCCCCGCGACGGCACAACGAACAAGGTATCCGACAGCCTTTCATACACGAACGCCAGCAATTGCTCGTGTGTTAGATGCAGATCTTTGTAGTTGCAGATGGCTGCGAGCCTCTTTCGATCTTCATTTCCCGGCCCCAACGGCCCCAGCGACACGACTTCATCAATGTCGCGCAGATGATCAGCAGCGGCAAGCGACTCCATTGCCGCCAGGAAGTCCGGCCATCCTTTTAACTGGTTGTACTTTCCGATAAAGACGATACGCTTTACCTTCTGAAAGCTCGTGGTCTGTGCGGGGGGCAACAGATCAAGGTCGAAAGGCAGCTTCCTAATGGAGAGATTATTTAGTTCATAACCGAACTCCTGCTGAAGCAGGCGTTCGCCCAGGTAGCGGGAGGGCGCAAAGCACTCATCCGCATACTTGAACAGGTAGCTGTCCCGGACCGCCCAGGCCAACTCGTGCGGCGTGTAGTCCATGGACGATTCATTCTGAACCCCGTATTTCACGTAGTCGATAGACCCATGCATGAACACGCGCAGGCGCAGCCATTGGGGCAGAACGCCAGTCTGCTTGGCTTGTACGACGCGAAAGCCGATTGATTTGTAATCCTGCGCCTCTACCAACGTTATCCGCGGCAACAAGTACAAGATGCCTTTCAGCGCCTCAAGCAAACCCAGCCCGTCGAAAAAGCTGTCAGGGCTGATACCGTCGAAGAACATACGTGGCACAAACGTGCGTCCGTCCAACCCGCCGGGACTCAGGTCGACATCGCACATCAGGGCACAGGAACGCGGATCCACTGCCTTGATGTTCTTCACATAGGTGCCAATTCCACCGGTGGCCCGAACGGTGGCATCCTCCGTTGTCAACAGCAACTGATCGGCGTCCAGCAGCCCCGCCGAAAACCCTAGCCCTTCCAAGTATCGGCCATACGCCTCTCGCTCCACGCTAGCCTCGACGAGCACCGCAGATGTCGTGGAGTTTCGTTGGCGATACGAAAAACCGCTCGCCTCAAGGAAATCCAGGAATTGCTTGTGAGTCCAGGTTAGGGTGTCCGACAGCTCTTTTTCCGCCACGAACAGAATCGGGCTCGCAACGTCGAGGCTGAGGCGCTTGAGCGCGGCAAGCAGAGGCCTGGGGTCGATTAGCTGCGCGAGCAGGCGGACGGACACGATCCACGCAGTGCCTGAAGAGGAATGCGAGCGGACAAGCGCGTCCACCTGCCCCGTCCAGTTATCAAGCGTCCAGGCCACGGGAGGTGCCTCCAAGGCGGCGCTTCGGCTTGGATCATGAACGATCACCGGCACCGACGCCTCAATCGGGCTAAAAGCGCCTACGAGCACGGCCTTCTGGACCTGAGGGTCGCTCAGGTACTGGCCCAGGTCCGCCGACCAATACGGCACAGAAGCGCTCAACGGGTCGCGCCCCAACCTGCCGAGCGCGCCACCGCCTTGAATTCCAGAATTAGCGAATGCGCCGATCTTTTTTAAGCTCATATATATGCGGGCCGAACATGTGGCCCATTTTACGCCGTCTAACTAATGGAGATTGTGAATGGGGGCCGAGCGTCCGGCGTTCTACGCCGAGTGCGCAGTCAATACGTCATCAAAGAACTTTTCGTACGCCTTGGTGGTTTTGCTCCAGCTCCAGGCCTGGATCCGTTCCAGGTTTTCGGTGGACAGGAGGCGCAATTTCTCCGGCTGTACCAGAAGCTGGCGTATTTTTTCGGCAAAGGCCTCGACCGAGCGTTCCGTAACGATAAATTCACTCTGCCTTGGGCCGAACGCCTCCCGGACCACTCCTACGTCGTGAGTGACGACAGGAACGCCGCAGGCCATGGCCTCCAATATCGGATTCGGCGTACCCTCAAACAAGGACGGGCAAACGTAGAGGTCTATAGACCCATAGAAAGCAGGCATCTCTTCATGCGGAATCAATCTTATCTGCCGATCCGCGAAACAGGTGTCAATACGATGGCCTTCCGCTCTCAGTTTCTCAAGAGTCGGGATTAAAATCGAATTGAAACCTTTGGCATCTTGCAGCTCCGTAGCCCACCTGCTATTTCCCGCCCAGCCGATCACCAGTGGGCGTCGACCGACTTCGCCGAGCCTCTCCAGTCTGGCGGGACCGAACCGTTCCAGGTCCACGCCGTCGTGTGTCACGATGGAGGGTGGCGGAAAATCTTCCAGGCCTTGATAGATGCCCTCCAACCGCTTCGACGACACTGTATAGGCGGCCACACGATCCTTGAAGAAGGCGGCACGCTCCTGGACTTCTTCCGGGCCGAGAAACAAATGATCGTATACGCTTGTCGTTACGGGTTTGCTGCGAACGAATCGCTTGTCAAAGACATCAAACGGAACACCCGCGCGCTGGACATGGTTTATGCACCAAGAACTTTCGATCATCCGAAAATACTCCCGCCAAAAGAAATGCACTAGATCGCACTTCTCAGCGGCCATGAAGATATGATGTACATGCTCCAGGACTTCCGATGGAATGATTTTAAAATCAAACCGATGGGACAAATGAAGCTTGAGCTGGCGCGCGATGTTTCCAAATGCCCAGTTATCCGTATCTATGACCAAGGCGATTCTTGGTTTGCTGCTGACAGACTGCACGCGACGGACAGCCGTCGGCAAAGCGTCAGAAACTATTCCCAGCTGCGCATGACGGCGGGCAATCCATCCTTCCAAGCCGTCGTTCCATATATCGAAGCCGTGCTTCTTCTCCATGTAACGGGCGGAATCATGAATCATCTGCCGTGAAAACCGCTGGCGCTCATAGGCTTGATCGGTTTCATTTTGAGGTGCGGGATGATCGTGCACCAAAACGACATGGCCTGTGACGCCAACTTTGTAACCCTCTTGGAAAAGCCGGATCGAGAAGTCGATATCCTCGAAGCCAATAAACATATTGTCATCGTAGCCTCCCAACTTCTCAAACGTCGAGCGCTTGCACACGCACGCGCCTCCGAGCAGGAAAGTCGAAAGAAAAGGATCGCCTTGGCGATCCTCGGTTGGCGCCTGCGCCAAGGCACTACTCGCGCCTACGTGCAATGCACCCACCCCTATCCCCACATGCAGATGCCCGCCGAATGAGAATATCGTCTCGCGGTCGGGATCTAGTAGCGGAACATTCAGGAAGTGGCACCCGAGGACCGCTATATCATTCTGAATTTTCGGCAGCGGGTTTGCCAGAAAAAAAATATCATTATCCAGGCAAAATACCCAGTCTTTCTTTGCCTGCGCAAATGCGCGATTCCTACCACCAGCCACGCCGTAATTCTTGCCCAGCTCCATCACGCGCCAGTTCAGTTTCAACTGCGCGCAGCCTTCGTACAACACTTGCAAAGCTTCCGGCGTAGACCCATTATCGACGATCAGTATTTCTCCCGCGAAGTACGGTACTTGCGCAGCGATAGAATTGATAAGACGCAGGGTCAATTCGCTTCTGTTGAGCGAGAGACAGGTAATTGTAAGATTCTCACCATTCCCGCCGATATTAGGGCCAGCAATACTGGCCGCATCGCTTGCCAGAACGCGATGGCGCGGGTCGGAAACATATGAATAGGCTGTCACGCCAGGAGCGAGGTTCGCTTTATAACCCACGATCAACGGTCCCCGGTGCCTTTGAAGACCTTAACGGCTATTGCGCGGATCCAATGCGGAACTTTGTCCCGCAAGCGGAAGTATCGTGCAGCGGGCAAGGCCAACTCCTCCATTTTCTCTTTAAGGGCAGCTATTTTCCCAAGCAACTGCTCGATTTCAAGTTCCTTCGCCCGCAACTGCGTTTCCCGCTCGGCGATGGTGCTCTGAGTTAACGCCAGTTCGGTATTTGCCGCTTGGGCTCTCAGGGCCGCATCTCTGGCAATGCGGTCGACGTCACCCGACGCAATGGCATCGAATATATCAATCGCTGACACCTGGGGCTGGGACTTCGCCTGCTGCCCCGCTTCCTCGCGAGGCAGGTGCCCCTGAAAGATCCCCTTCTTGAAGCAATCCATGGAGAGCGGAAGAATAGCCGTACCGGCGTTGGACCGAGATCCATATTCCGGTTCGCCCCAGATGCCGAGGAAGTAGCTGGCGTTCTCTGCCCCGGGCCCTGCATTCAACTCCGCAGGCACGAATTGCGCATGCAATGTCTCCGAGGTCTGCAGCATCTGGACTTGTCCCGAGCGATCGTCGTCAGCCAAGTACTCGTCGAGCTGCAGATTCGCAAATCCTGTGATCGGACCGCCGACAAACCATGCAGATGCCTGTCCTAGGACGCCCTCGGTCATTGTTCGGAATTCGTCTAGGCGGTATTTTCGAAGATGGTAGGGATTGCGCTCGGCGTCGGTAGGAAAATACCACCAATCATTGGGACAACTAATTGCGACAACCCCCCCCGGTTTCAACAAATCGCGGATATTGCGCAGGAATAGCTCGGGGTCCTGCACGTGCTCGATGGTTTCAAACGAAACGATGAGATCAAAGCTATTTAATTCAAAATGGCGCGGTAACGTCTCCGCGTCGTTCTGGATAAACTTTACGTTCGGGCTGGAAAAATGTTGTTGCGCACTTGCTATCGCCTCGGCCGAAATATCGACGCCCACAACCTCGCTGGCACCCCAGTTCGCCAACAGCCGCGAGCCATAACCTTCGCCACACGCGGCGTCCAGCACGCGCTTTCCCGCGCATAGTTCCTTGGCAAAGGAATATCGCGCGATGTGAATTGCCGCCTCAAACCCGTCGTAGCGGCCGCTCTGTCCAAAACTCAGTCGTTCCATTATGTAGATGTGCTTTTAGTCAGGTTTAGTCGCGTTGCTGCTGAATTCAAATTCCCACTCGCGAGGCAAGCTCATTACGCCAACTGCCTCGAAGTCATCTGAGATCTGAAAAGGGCAAACATTATTGGCTTCTGCATGCACGACGAACCCTCCGCCGTCGTTGATGGCTACGCGCCACTTGTATGACCCACTCAAGAGGGGAACACTGGGAAAGTTGATGCTGAATTGGCCCGCCGGCGCCCCCGCATGGGCTGGGTACCCATCCATCAACGTGGTCGTGCCACAAATATACAAATCGTCGTGACGATACAGATTAAAAACAAAACTCATATCTTCCGGAACGATCGGACTCACCGCATGGAACCGCACATTCAGCCTCAGCGAAGCTCCGGTGCTGATCCGGTCCACCCGGTCGCCGACAGGCGTCGACAGCCAGACCTCATCTATCTCGTAGAGCCTATCGGGCTCTTTGCGGTACAACGGCCCCGCCTTTCCAGAAGCTCTAGCAACATCGACATGCGGCCCGAAGCCGGCCTCCGAAGCGTCGGCTCTCGGCGGATTGGAGTGGTCCAGCTCTTCCATCTCCGCAGGCACGACAGTATGCTTGCCTGCCGCCTCTTCCCTGGCCTCGAACTCGCGCAATGCCGCCTGCATGTCGATGGTGTATTGGTCGATCACCTTGCCAGCGGGCCCGAACGCCTTTTGAACGCCCCGCTCAAGATAAAGCGCTCGCTGGCAGATGGATTTGACCTGATATTGGTCATGGGACACAAACAATATTGTGCATCCCATATCGCGGATTTCGTAGAACTTCTTAAGGCATCGACGCTGGAAGGCCGCGTCGCCGACTGCCAAGATTTCATCCACGATGAGAATATCGGGCTCAGTGTGGATGGCTACCGAAAACGCAAGCCGCGCAAACATGCCACTGGAGTACTTCTTGACCGGACTCTCGATGAATTCCCCGATATCGGCGAATCCGGCGATACTGTCAAATCGCTGGTCAATCTGCTCATGCGTCAGGCCGAGCAGGGACGCGTTCAGGTAGACGTTTTCGCGGCCAGTGAATTCCGGATTGAATCCCGCGCCCAACTCGAGCAGGGCCGCAACGCGGCCATGAGTCGTGACCGAACCGGTGGTGGGTGTGACCGTGCCGCAGATCATCTGCAGCAGCGTCGACTTTCCAGACCCGTTACGGCCCACGATCCCGACGGTCTCGCCTTTTTTCACATCGAAAGACACATCCGACAACGCCCAAAATTCTTGCGCGTAGCTTTTTACACTGCGTCCCAAAAACCCCGCTCCGCGCGCGATCAATGCCTCTTTCAGCCGGTCCTGCGGCTTGGAATAGATCGAGTATCGTTTGCCTAGGTTCTCGACGTGTATGGAAACTGTATCAGAGCACATCCGCGAACCCTTTTCGTACTTTCTGGAACCAAATGAGCCCGAGCACCGCCACGGCCAGCCCAACAACCGTATATATCCACCAGCCAGTCCAGTTGAATGGTTTCCCGAAGATGACCGCATTGCGCGTCTCTTCGACGACAAATGTAATCGGATTCAATTTCACGTACTTTTGCATCCGCTCAGGGATGGCGGACAGCGGATAGAAGATTGGCGAAATGAAGGTGAGGACAATAGTAAATAGCGACACGGCCTGGGTCATATCCCGGATGTAAACGCCTAGGCCCGCCAGAAACCACGAAAGTCCAAGGCAGAGGAACATGAGAGGTATCAGGATCAACGGGAAATACACCACCGTCCAAGGAACGCTTCCGATGAATATAAGCTGCGCTGCAATCAGGACTACCAGGCTCACCAGCAAATGAAACAGCGCCGATCCCAAAGCAATGACGGCCAGTGTTTCCAACGGAAAGACCACCTTCTTGACATAAGTAACGTTTGATAGGATCAACGATGGCGCGCGGTTGATGCATTCAACGAACAGATTGTTCATGATGAGACCTGCGAACAGGATCACCGCAAAATCCCCATGCGAGTGCGGAGCTGTTGCCCCTGCCCCTCCCCACCGCGCCTTGAAGACGACAGAGAACACAAACGTGTAAACGATCAGCAGCAGCAATGGATTGAAGAACGACCACGCCAAGCCAAATACAGATCCTCTGTAACGGCCCAAGACTTCCCGTTTCACCATTTGCAGTATCAGTTGGCGATGGCGGGTCGCCATGCCGCGCACTACGTTCACCACTTCGGAAATCAAGAATTACCTCTCACATTCGCGTTCTGTTTCATGACCGGCGCGCATCAGCGGAGCGGCGGCCTAGCAGTCGTTTGGCGAAACCAATCGCCGGGCGCAAAGGCCTGCATCGCTGGTACAGCGCCACCACAAGATTCCCTATACGCAGCAGCAATCGCAACAGCTCCGGCGGCAGGGCGGTCACGTCCTGAAGCGCCTTTCTCTCGGCTGCCGGAGTATTGGAAAATGCATTGGAGTTCCACACGGCGATCGAGCTTTGGGAGAGCCGTTTTCGACGGGCCGCGCTGTCGTCCCCGTTCAGCAGATACGAGATCTGCTTGGCGCTCGGATAGTGGGCGTCCTCGGCAGGCAGTTCCATCAGGGCGCGCGGAATTAACAGGCCGATCTCGCCGTCCTGCGTCAGGCTCCATAGATGTTTAAGTTCCGCATACTCGGCAAGGCCGGTATCGAAGGTATCCAGGATAAGTTGACCCGGCCGAGTACGGAACACCGCCCGCATTCCCGGGCTCCGTCCGCTCATAGGCGCTGTATCCAGAGTCAAAGGCAGCGCGTACGTGTCAACTCGCGGCTCTCCGTTAGCACGACGAATCGACCATCCCGACACAAACGGAATGTCGGCGCGCGCGCTCAAAACGCGTACGGCGATATCCAGATACGACGGTTCGACGACATCGCACGCACTCAAAATGACAAGCGCTTCGGTCGTTCGCAATGCCTGTAAGCCGATAGGCGCCCCGGTGGAATCCACACTATAGACGTTCCGGCCGAACAAGAATGCCGAGCCCCTGGAATCGGCGTCCCGGGCGGGCAACAGGACAATGGCCCGATGGTTGCCTTCCGCGAGCCGCTTGCACAGCGGCTGCGCCTGAGCTAGCGTTTCCGCCTGAACAATCACCGACAGCTTGAAGCCCTGGGCAACCACAGGCACGGCCTTTTCCGTCGGTACCGCTTCGGCGCGCTCATAGATTGGTGCAACGCTGGCCGGCACCACAGGATAGGGGAATGTCAATCGATCCCGCAGCCCGGCGTCATCCCAAAGCCGGCCAATTTGTGCCGCAAGGGCATCGGACGATTTGCAATCGAACACTAAACTGTTGCGTTCATGCTGAAAAAAGTCGTCAAACCCAGGAATATCCGAAACGATAAGTGGGACGCCACCTGCGTACAGTTCATGCGCAGCGTAGCAAAATGATTCGGCGCGATTCGGAAAAACAGCAAAACGGACCTTTTCTAGCAGCGCTTCGGTTGCCTCGTGCGATAGATGTCCCAGGATGTGGAACCGTTCGCGCAAGTCTGGAGGAATGCGCCGCAGCAAGTAGTCCGCGTAAAGCCCGCAGCCATCCGGCGGCTGTTTGGAATCTCCACCCACAAAATAAAAATCAGGGGTCAACTCCGGTCTTTGGCGCATCCACAGAACGGCGGCATCCACCAGCAGGTCGACGCCCTTGATCGAAAACAATCTTCCATAAAACAAGATGCCATTCTCAACACCATCCGAGGCCCGCTTGTTGAGCGTCTTCTGCAGCGGCGGCACGGCCACCACTTGCCGGGAGGCTACCGTCGGATAAAGGTCCTCAAGCGAACGCTTGGATACAGACTCTGAAGGAACGATTACGGTTTCCGCCAATGCCAAGGCCGCGCGCTCAAGCGAGTAAAGGAGATAGAGCTCGGGATGAAGGGAATTCGTCAGGTCTACGCGATCCATCGCCTCGATCGTGGCGTGGTACCGGACCGCAATTCGCGCGCCTTCGTAGCTGCCAAATGCGAGCTTTTCGCATAGTGCGTAGTACGCAACGCCGTGATAATCGAAGAACTCGATGAGCGCCGGCCGCTCCAATTCGTGAACTCTACGGGCCGCCTCATTCAGCACATAGGAGCGCCACTCATACCATGAAGCGAAACTATCGCGCGGCAACAGACCTTGGCCGCAGATATCCTCGACCCGATGGGCGACGCAATTGTGCGGATTGGGAAGCTTGAGTCTTTCATCCTTGTCGAAATGCGCAAACACCTCAGCATCAACGTCCAGCAAGAAGACCACACGCCCGCCGGACTGAAGCAACTGTACGGCAAGGTTGTGAAGCAGCGCGCCACAACCGCCGCGGGTGACGGGGAATAACTCATAGCTGACGAAGCAGGTGGTCTGCATCAGTTCAGGAACCGTTGCAAGGACCGGACGGATTCCGCGTTGTGCTCGATCGCATATTCGCGATACGCCGAAACGATCTGGTCGCGCTCATCCAACGCCAACTCAATCTTTTGGGCGATTGCGTACGCGTCATCGGGCACAGCGACCACCAATCGGCTATGCAGATAGGGATGGTTTTCGAAATACGGAGTATTGGGGCCGATGATGCACGGCACTCCCGCTGCAAAACTCTCCAGCGGAAGCATTGGAGCACATTCATTGAGCGTCACATAAAGATTCAGGTGCGTGGTCGCAAGGTGACCGGGCATTTCGGCCTGAGGCACCATGCCCCCCAGAAAGCTATGTGCAAGACCGAATTCCCGGCAAAAATCCAGCATACGCTCCGAGGCGACCGAGCCGACAATCTGTGCATCCTTAATGGTGGAAGCCGCCGCCAGCATTTCGTAGGGCGGCTTGTGCCTCAGTTCAGAAATACTCCAGATCCCGAGCTTGATCGGCGCGACCGGCACGGCAGCAGCTCTTTCAGGAATCTCACGGTACATGTTCAACAGGTAATGCGCGTCAATTCCACGACGCCGCAGGATCTGCTCCTGACCTTTCTTCACCAACCCGATACGATGGATCTTGCCTTGCCGTTGTAGCGCACACATGAGGCGAAAACTCCGCCAGGCATAGTCTTCTGTCGCCTGCATGAACGTGCCATGCCACACGACATGGACGGGCAGATCCGGAGCTTGCCGATTCAGCGCCTCAACGAGATGTTGATAGGAGAACGGAAATCCCTGCAGCACCACCGCGGTTGGGCTCCTCTGGAGCAGGCGCTCGACAATGCCCTCGCTGTCATCCGGTGTCACCTCGTCTGTGAGCAAAAGCAGATGATCGAACATCTGCGCGGCTGAACTGCGAATGCCCAACCAATCCGGATGCGCGATAGCCACGGGGACGCTCAATGGCAGCGCTTGTATCACCGCATCGGGACAGAGGCTCCGTACCGCCTGCAATGGCATGCCAGCTGCGCCCTCAGGCGAGTTGCCGCTGGTGCCAGCTGGCCTCTCAGTCCCCCGGGATACGGGCTTTGGCACCTGGCGCCGCGCAACCGCGCGGTACACCCGACCCAATGGTCCCTTCGACAGACGCAGTCCAACGCGGTAGGCAACCGATCCTTCGATCTCGCGATAGCGGGCCGTTGTGTCGGCAAGCAATGCCACGGTGCTCGCCAATTCCATCCGCAGCTTTGCCGTTTCAGTATCGACCGCAACGCCCGTCGCAGGTGCGGTTTCCCCGATGGGATCTCGATGCTCTGGCGCCGCCCCGGAATTCGTCGAATGGATTGTCATGAAAGTCGAGTAATGGAATTGCTAGTATGCATCGTGCCCAGATCGAACTCCGCCCAGGAAATGCTCGATGGCGGCAGTTCGCGGAAGAAGAGATATGGCCAGGACGCCCGGCGTGCCCGACCCACGGCCTCGTGTCGACGAGGGCGCTCATATTTTAGATCAAAATTCGATGCGGTCCGGCCGCCATGTGGGCGACGAGCCGTGGATGTGGAGCGTCTGCACGCTACGATCCTTTGCCGGTCGTAGTTGCTGATCCTCTAAAACGAACGAACGCAAGCGTACACATCCGCGCTGCGATCAGACACCGTCTTTGCGCTTTCTTGCTATTCCACACGTTCGGAAGCGTCGGGTAACGGCGGCCAACCGCCTGAAAATCCTAGGCTTTTCCTGCCACGACAATCCCAACCATGATCAACGCAATGCCGAAAAAGTACTGCGTGCTGAATCGCTCTCCGAAAATGAGATGGCTTCCCAGCGGAACCAAGACGAATGCCAGTGCCATGATGGGGTACACCCGCCCGAGTTCGACGCGTTGCAGCACCCAGACCCAGGCGATCGACGTAATCCCGTAGAGCACCATTGCAGCGAACAAGGCACCAAGCGGTTTTGTCGAAAAAAAAGTGCCTGACTGCGCCAGCGCAGACGCACTTACTTTGAACAGGATCTGGCCGATTGCCAACCCGACGACGCACAATACGGCGGCAATGTAAATCATCGGCTTGCCACATCAGGCTTATCAACAACCGCGTGAAATGCCACGAAAAGATTCAGGTCCATCGCAGGCAATCTGGTGGGCCACCAAGATTCCTGAGCTTCTGGAAAATAGTGCTTCAAAATCGCCATAAGGTTATTGCACGGGTTCACGTGCTCGCGCGCCATCACGTAGTCGTAAGGAATCCCCATCGCCAATGCGGCTTTACGCGGACCAAGACGCCGCCCCAGGCGCCATGCAAATCCGGGGTCGGTAGGAATAAGGATTGACAACGTGCCCCCCGGCTTCAGCACCCGCCGCCATTCCTTCAAGGCTAGGTGGGGATGGTAGATATGCTCGAGCACATGCGTGGCGATAACCCGATCATAGCTATTATCAGCGCAATCGATGTCGGCCCCGGTCTGCACCGAATACGAAACGCGTCCACCATACTGGTCGCCAATCTTCTTGGCGGCGATATCCAGCGTCTTGGGATCCATATCGGTCAGGACATATTCGTCAAATTGATGTCTGACAAACGGCAAATGTTCGCCAGTACCCGCTCCAATTTCCAATACCCGACCAAACTGGACGCTGCTGTCAAATGGCCGTTCAGTGAGCTTGTGGCTCGCGCGCATCACCCAGGATTGCAGCGGGCTTTCGTAGTTGCGCTCATCGTAGACATCGGCGAATTTTTCCCGATATTCCACCCAAGCCTTGTCTTCATTATGCACTTCATTTCTCCGAATCTTTCAAACTTAACGCCGAATATCCACGAACGCGGTGAAATGGCCTATCCGGCACGGCACTGATATCGTGCCCGAGAAATGCCAATATCAATTGCAGTCCGACAATAATCGGCAAAGCAGACAGCATCACCGTTCCTGCGGGGGTGGTCGACCCGTGGCCCGCCGCATCAATCCAATTGTAGATACCAAACAAACTTCCGAATAAAATCATCAAGCATCCCAACGGCAATTCAATCGAAGCCAGGGACATATCCCTCAAGTAGTAGTTGTAGAAAATACGCTTCGAGAAATTTCTTACATGCTTGAAGAAAAATTCGCCGATGATTTTCCCGATCTTCAGATTACTGACTTCATCACCATATTTTGCGTCCATCGGCACATCGAGCACTACGGCCCGCAACGTATTCAATCGGAACAACAGATCCGTTTCGAAAAAGTACCGGTTGCTTATTTTGTCCATAGGCAAGTGCTTAGCGACTTCCCTATGAATGGCGGTATATCCGTTGGTCGGATCAAACAAATTCCAATATCCCGACGACAGTTTTGTCATGAACGATAGCACAGCATTTCCGAACAAACGGATCTTCGGCATGGCCCTGATTTCCTCGAGGTCAAAAAACCGATTCCCCTTGGTATAGTCAGCTTCCCCACAAAGTATAGGTGCAACAAAATCAGGAATGAGCCTAGGGTCCATTTGCCCATCGCCGTCCAGCTTTACCATCACATCCATACCGTCCGCAATGGCAGCCCGATACCCCGCCATCACCGCGCCACCGACGCCTTGATTCACTTCATTGCGCAGCACGATAACTCGTTGATCGTCGCAATTCTCTCGGACGAATGCCCCCGAGTCGTCAGGGCAGGAGTCGTCCACAACGTATATCCGACTGACTTCCGGTCCAATGCCCTTTATAACCTCGAGAATGTGCTTCTTGACCTTATAACTGGGAATAACGACAGAAATTCTCGAAGACATCATTTAGCCTGTTTAGTCATTTCGCCCAGCCGCGCACCGGAGACGGCCATGCCTATCGCCATCATGACAACCAGCAACGACATCGCCACGGATGGCCATAAGTAACGATAGTCCTGCGCGCTCATGAGCACGCTGAGCCCGACACAATTGAACAATGCCGGAGCGAATATCAAGGCCGCCGCGGGCACGCTACGATACATCACCATCAACGTGGCCAGCAGACCAAGAAGGATATATAGCGCGGGACGAGTGTAGACGGTGCTCTTCGCGAAGATCTGGCTATGCCAAGTGTCCAGCACCTGCTTGGCTTCCGGCAGCAGCGGCCGAGTACTGAGACCCAAAGCCTCGCCTTCCGGCATCCGGGTGATTTCTCCCGGCGATATCGCGACCATTTCGTCACCAATGCCACCGATACGCCAGATCAATCCTGTAACACAAAGCTGATGCTGTAGAAACACGCCGGGATGGCGCAAAATTTCCTTGAACATCAGAGCGTTCAAATCCCCCGCGCTTTCAGCAAGTAATTTATAAGAAACATGCTTATTCCAGAACAACGGAACAACCGACTGGCAGTTGTACCCTTGGATCCACTCCTGGCGTGGAAGTACCTTCTCCATCAGGTCGTTGTCGGCGGAATCGAATTGCACGCCGGCGCTCTCCATAGCGCCCAGTATGTGAACAGCAAAAATGGATCGGTAATGAGGAGCAACGGGATACGCGCCAAGAACGCTCAACAAGAGTGTTTTCGAAATAAGGAACACGGCGAGTTGAGCAAGCAAAGCCCCCCCAACTCTCAATTTGCTGCGCCGGCCCTTCGCAAAGACGAAGAGCAACACGAAGAAGAGGACAACAATGATGATTCCGTTATGGCGGACGCCAAAGGTCAAAATGCCCGCTAAGCTCATCGCAACGATCGAGCCCCACGTTAGGGTCAGGTTGCGCCTGACTTCCCGGGCAGCCAACGTACTCAATAGAATGATGCCGATGGTGAACGGCACATCCTTCCACAATGTCGTGACCAGCATGAAATTCGCCGGAAACAGGGGAAAAATGACCATCGACACCGCTGCGACATTTCGGTGCACACCCCACGCCATCGCTTCCTTCAGGAAAAACCAGGTCACAGCCGTAAAGGCGATAATCTGAAACAAAGCCGCCGCCTGAGGTGCGGGGTATATCAGATACGCCAATTTATAGAGGAAGGTCGACATAATGGGATGCGCGTCCGCGTAATACCCGTGGACGATCTGCCTCCATTGGTCGATCGAATCCGGCGACATCTGCGCTGGCCAGTACGCTGCAAGCACCAGCCCGTAAATGAGAACGCTCGGAATCGCAAGCCACAAGCTGAGCGGCAATTTGCTGTTTGCGCAAGCACGGGGTTCCGTACTGTCGGAACGCAGGCGAGCTAGAAATTTTGTCGCGGCAAGGAACGCCATAAACGCGGTGACAAAGACCAGGATGCCTTTCAGCGCCGTGCGCCATACATTCAGCTCAAGCGGCAGCGTCCTATAGAGATCGACCCTGAGTGTGCCCGGCGTGGCGGAATACAGGTCATAACGTTGCGAAAAATCGCCACTACTGATTTCGACTATTCCTGAATATTCATGCTTCGTGAAATTCAGCGTGTCTCCGGATCCGATCCGGGCATTGGTTTGAATCGTCGCAGGTTGATTTTGAAACGAAACCAAACTGCCGTCGCGCCGCTCCCAGCCGCTATCCAATTGCGTGGCGGAGTCGCGGACATCATCGACCAGCGGCGAGGAAAGCCAGACTTCGGTCGATTTCGCCAGGGGGTTCCGCTCACCCGTGGCGGTTATCTTCAGTGCTCCTGAGGCATCTAGGACCGGTTGCAGGGGAAGCATTATCAGCAATAACAACGCGAATATCACCGATATTACAACGCCCTTCCTGTTGGACAGCACAATTATTCTTCCTATTAACCGAATTATCTAAAATTTACCTAACATCACAGCAAGACGATGCTCTCAGAGTTTCGTTTTCTTGAGACGTGGCCGTTTTCTCTGCCTCATTACCAACCATCTCGGCATATCGAACCGGACGAGCTTTCTGTAAAGAATAAGGTAGGTGGTCGAAAACAGAAAAACGAACAAAATGAGTATGTACTCGTACTGCCAGAACAACACCGCCGGTATGACGGCAAACGACGACAGCAACCAGAGATACGGTGAGGTCATTGCATTCCGCTGGATCTGATGACGCACTTCCTGCCCGCCGGCCCACCGGATCAGCCGCTTGTATATAAGCATGTGGAGATGCACACCGTCCGGCATACCGGGAGACTGGCCCCTCAAGAACTTCTTCCTATATATCGAAAACAAAGTTTCGAAAACCGGGTAAATACATAGCAACAGCGGAAACCATGCCGAAACTTGCGGATGCCGGGCGAGCATGAGAACCGATATCGCACCGATCATGAAACCCACGAAGTAAGCCCCGCCGTCTCCCAAGAAGATGAGACCGCGAGGGTAATTCCATACCAGAAAGCCCGCGATGGCGCCGATCATCCCCACGGCAGTCACAAGAAGGAACCTATCACCCAGGTAATAGGAGACATAGGCGAAACCTGCAAATATCATTGCTGAAATCACCGCGGCAAGTCCGTTATAGCCATCGATGATATTGATCGCGTTCGCTGCACCAGCCATGGCGACTGCCGTAAACATGAACGACACGACAGTGAATTTAAGCAACCAATCGACGCCGATGATATCGAGGCGCGTCAATTCCGCGCCAAGAAAATAATATGCGGCACATCCTGACACCATCGCCAGCCCTAGACGCACAAGGACCCTCACCCTTTTCGTGAGGTCCTCAGCTAATCCACCGAGAAACGCGGGCATGGAAACTGCCATGAGCGTCAGCAACTCCTGTTGCAATGACGGCTCCCTGAATGCGACCAGCCCGCAAATGCTAAACATCGCGACGATAATCGACACGCCACCAACTCGCGGCACAGGAACAACATGATATTTCTGAATACCCGATACGTCGTGGTCAGCGGTATATTTGGCATGCAACGTGTTGTAGCGCACGAGCAAGAGTGTGACCACAAGCGAAATCAGGAATGCTACTAGCACATAAACCATAAAAACACCGCGTTTGTAATTTCGCGCAATTTTAGTACTAAGCCCTCCCCATGGAGCGCTACGCAATATTTATTGCCGTTTTGGTACACAACGGCCGGTGTTTTGTTGGGTTTTCACCCACATTCAATGCGCATGTCGCACGTCCCCTGAACTGTCCCGTGCTCGCCGCATTGGCGCACGATCAGATTTTACCGTGAGGGCTGCCCGGCGCACTACCGGCCACATGTCGCCCTCCGCTAGGGCTATTCGACTGGGCCACCCGTAGCCACCGCCCGCGCAGGGGAGAACTTTAACCGTTTCGACGGCTAGGTTCCCGATGACGTTCCCATGCTCGGCCTTGAAATCGCGCCGCCGCTTGGCAGATCCGCCACTGGCCATCGGCGTTGAGCAGTAGCCAAAAGTTCCAAACGGCGCAAGAATGAACGCATAACTCTTCCAAGGAGACTGCCATGCGCATTGCCGATGCCCAATGGATTCCTTCGACGCAACACCAGACTTGGGATGCGTTGACCGACCCGAGAGTGTTGCAGAAATGCATACCGGGCTGCGTGGAAGTCGCGATGCGCAGCCCTACGGAGTACGCCGTCACCTTGCGGGCCAATATCGCCGGAATCGACACCGACTACGAAGGCGAGATCCTGCTCTCCGATGTCAACGCCCCAGATAGCTGCACGCTGGTATTCGAAGGCAAGGGCCGGGCCGCCTGTCTCGCCATCGGCACCGCCCAGGTCAATCTCAGCACCAAGGACCAGGGCACCCGCGTGGCCTATACGGTGGCCGGCATGGCGGGCGGCAAACTGGCCGAATGCGGCGAAGGCCTGCTGCTGAAAGCCGGCGACAAGATCATCCAGAAGTTCTTCGCCGCCTTTATCGACCACATGGCGGCCCAGCCTCGCCTGGCGCCCCCGCCCCCTCCTCCGGAACCCGAACCCCGCGGACTCTCCAATTCGCGCTGGTCGTGGGTGCTGGTGCTGTTGGTGGTCGCGGTGTTCTGGGGTTACCACTCGTTCTACAAGTGAAAACCCTAGTGGGCCGGTGATATCCTAAGCGGCATGACTCCGCCGCCATCATCGCCCCCGCCAGCCGCCGACCCCGCCCGCTCCCGCAGGGACCTCCTGATGGCGATGGCGGGCGTGTCGGCGACGGTGGTGCTGGCGGCGCTGGATTCCACCATTATCAGCACCACGCTACCCCGTGTGGCTGAAGCGCTAAACGGCATGGCCCTGTATGCGTGGGTCGGCACCGGCTATCTGTTGGCCACCGCGGCGTCCATCCTGATTTTCGGCCGGCTGGGCGACATGTTCGGCCGCAAGCCTTTGATGCTGGTCTCGGTCCTGATCATCGCGTTGGGGTCGATCGCCTGTGGTCTGGCGCAGTCCATGACCCAGCTGATCCTGTTTCGGACCCTGCAGGGGGTAGGCGGCGGCATGATGATCGCCACCGCCTTCGCGGCGCCCGCCGACCTGTTCCCAGACGCCAAGCAGCGGGTGCGATGGATGGCCCTGGTGTCCGCCGCCTTCGCCATGGCCAGCGGCATCGGGCCGGTCCTGGGCGGTGCGGCCACGCAGGCGTTGGGCTGGCGCGCGGCGTTCTTCATCTCGCCCATCGCGGCGGCCGGCGCCTTTTTCCTGCTTGCGCGCTATTTTCCGCGTATCCGTCCCATCCACGATGGCAGCCGCAAAATCGATTGGGTGGGCGCCATCCTGTTGGTGCTGGCCGTGGGCGCGCCGCTGGCCGCGCTGGAACTGGCCTTCGCCAGCGGCGAACACGCGCGTCCGCTTCTGGGAGGCATGCTGGCGCTCGTCGGCGTGGCCGCCATCGCCATCTTGATTCCTACCGAACGTCGTGTGAAATCGCCTATTTTTCCGCTACGCGTCCTGGCGGGCCTCGATTCCCGTCTGCTGAGCCTGGCCGCCATGATGGTCGGCGCGGTGATGTTCGTGCTGATTTTCTACAGCCCGCTGCTGCTGCAGCAGGTGCTGGGCTACACGCCCAGCGAGGCCGGCTTGCTGCTGACTCCGCTGGTTGCGGCGATCTCGGTTGGCAGCATCGTCAACGGCCGGCTGTTCCCCAAGCAGACCGAGCCGCAGCGCCTGATGGTGTTCGGTGCCCTGTTGCTGGCGGCCGGCACGCTGATGGTGCTGCTGATTTCCCCGGGCACGTCGGCGTGGTGGATCCTTGCCGCCTTCTTCGTCAACGGCTGCGCGCTGGGATTCCTGCTGCCCAACCTGACGCTTTTCATGCAGATGCTGAGCGAACGCCGCGACGTAGGCGTGGCCTCGGCGCTGGTGCAGACCACGCGCGCCATCGGCAGCGCCTTGGGCACGGCGGTGGTCGGCATCATCATTTCACACAGCACGGTACTAAACGGAGTGCGGGCCGGCCTGGTCCTGTGTATTGTGCTGTCGCTGACCTGCGCGCTGCTGGCGTATCGGGTCAAGATGAAAAATCTGGTCACTGGCCGGAAGTAGGCGTCACCCCAGGCGCCACCCCAGTCCCCGGGCTTTACCCCAGGCACACCCAAGAACGCCCCCGAGGCGAATCCGAGACAAACCATGCGCCAACGCAATCTGCTGGACCTGCTGCTGCTTGCGGCGGTCTGGGGCGGCTCCTTCCTGTTCATGCGCGTCGCCGTCGGCGATTTTGGCCCGATCGCGCTGATCGAGCTTCGCGTGGGCCTGGCCGCGCTTTTCCTGCTGCCGGCCGCGCTGTGGCGCGGCAAGCTACCGGTGATCGTCCGGCACTGGAAGGCGCTATTGGTGGTGGGGACCCTGAACGCCGCCGTGCCCTTCCTGCTCTACGCCTACGCGGCGCAGTCGCTCGGCGCCGGCTTCCTGTCGGTGGCCAATGCGGTGACGCCCGTGTGGGGCGCGGTCGTGGGATGGCTTTGGCTGAAGGACAGGCTGCCCTGGATGCGTTCTCTGGGCCTGATGATCGGGTTCCTGGGCATCATCGTGCTAGTGTGGGACAAGCTGAATTTCCAGGCTGGCGGCACAGGGCCGGCGGTGCTGGCCGCCGTGTCGGCACCTGTCTTCTACGGCATCGCCGCCAATTGGACCAAGCGCTTCCTCACCGGCGTGGACGCCCTGGCCAGCGCCACCGGCAGCATGATCGCCGCCTCGCTGGTGCTGCTGCCGCTGGCGATCTCTGCGTGGCCCGAAGCGCCCGCA
This sequence comes from Achromobacter marplatensis, assembly GCF_049060505.1. GTDB lineage: Bacteria > Pseudomonadota > Gammaproteobacteria > Burkholderiales > Burkholderiaceae_B > Achromobacter > Achromobacter marplatensis_A. The sequence goes on along the minus strand of NZ_JBMGRB010000004.1, from coordinate 348,086 downwards.
TCGATGGCTGCCTGGATCTCCACCATCCTGCTGGCCGTCGTTTGCACCGGTGCGGCCTACATCGTCTTCTTCCGCCTGATCGCCAACGTCGGTCCCACCGGGGCGGTCAGCGTAACGTTCCTGGTGCCGATATTTGGCGTAGTTTGGGGCGCGTGGTTCCTGGATGAACGCATCACCCCGTCCATCGCGGTGGGCGCCGCCATCATCCTGATCGGCACGGCCCTGGCGCTTGGCCTGGTCAAGCGTCGCGTCTAAGCCCGCGCTCAGTATTTATCCGACGTGCCCGTCAACGCCACGCCGATGCGCAACAGCGTATAGGACACCGCATCCACCCAGCGCCGCACCCATCCCCGGCGCTGGTAGTCCAACGGGCGGATGAAGCGGCCGCCCTCGCGGATGGCCGTTTCCAGGCGTTCCTGCAAGTCCCACGCGAACGGCTGGTCGTCCACGACGACATTGGCCTCGCGCGCCAGCAGCAGGCTGAAGGGGTCCAGGTTGGAGGAGCCCACGGTCGCCACGTTGTCGATTACCGCCACCTTGGCATGCAGGTAGCTGGGCATGTATTCGTAGATTTCGATGCCGTCGCGCAGCAATTGGTCGTACAGCGACCGGGTCGCATGGTATTGCATGCGATATTCGACCTTGCCTTGCAGCAGCAGCCGCACTCGCACGCCGCGCGCGGCGGCCCGGGCCAGGGCACGGCGAAACTGCCGGCCGGGGAAAAAGTAGGCGTTGGCGATAAGGATGTCGCGGCGCGCCTGTGTAATGCCGTACAGGTAGGCGCGTTCAAACGTCTGCCGGTAGCGCAGGTTGTCGCGCAGCACCAACGCCGCGCGCAGCGTGCCGCAGGGGGCTACCGGCGCATGGCGCGGCTTGGTCAGCCGCATGCGGTTCCAGTCGCGCGGATGGCGCCGCAGGCGCGCCCAGTTCAACCGCACCCACAGCAGGTCTTGCGCATAGGCCGCGTCCGTCACCAGCGGGCCTTCCACCTGCACGGCAAAATCAAAGCGCGGCGCCGAGATGCCATCCGTGGGATCCAGGTCGTCGTAGTCGTCGATGACATTGATGCCACCGATGAACGCCACGCGCCCATCCACGACGGTGACTTTCCGGTGCAGCCGGCGCAAGCGGCTGCGCGACGGGATCAGACGGGCGAACCAGCGCGGTTCGGGCCGGAAAATGCGGCATTGCGCGCCCGCTTCCAGCAAGCGGTCGCGCACCATGGCCACGCTGTCGGCGCTGCCGAAGCCGTCCAGCACCACGCGTACCTTCACGCCGCGCCGGGCGGCTGCGGCCAGGCATTCCAGCACCCGTGAACCGGTGCGGTCCACCATGAAGATATAGGTTTCCAGATGCACGCTGAACTGGGCGGCATCGATGGCCGCGCACAGCGCGGGAAAGAAATCAGTGCCGTTCTGCAACAGCCGGATGCCGTTGCCGTCGGTCCATTCCAGCTTGACCTGCTCGGCCTTCACGGAAGTTCCAGCTCGGCCAGCAAGGGGGAGTGATCGGACATCCGCGCCCATTCGCGGCCGCGCAACACGCGCGCGCTGCGCACGGCAAAGCCGCGCTGGTAGATACGATCCAGGCGGAACCACGGGAACACGGCGGGAAACGTTCGGGGCGGCGGCAACAAGAGGCGCGAGCTGCCTTCCATGCCCAATTGGTTGTTGCGCTCCATGACGGACAGCCCACTGTTGGGCAAGCCCCGCAGTGCATTGCTTAAGCGCTTAACCGAGTCACGCAGACGCGGCAATTCGCCGCCATGGCTACGCGGTGCATGCGAAAACACTTCATACAGCCCCAGCTGCTGCACGAAAAGCGGGGCCAGGCGATCATTCCAGTCGTTGAAATCGCCCGCGATCAAGATGGGCTCGCCGTCCGGCACCATGTGCCGGATGCGTTCGGTCAGCGCCAGAATCTGGCGGCTGCGGCTACCGGCGAACAGGCCCAGATGCACCACGAAGCAATGCACCGCGCGGCCATCAAGCTCGATCCGCGCATGCAGCAAGCCGCGTTGCTCCAGCCGATGGTCGGAGATATCCAGGTTTTCGTGGTCAAGAATGGGAAAGCGCGACAGCAGCGCGTTGCCGTGATCGGTCGCATGGCGGATAGCGTTGCGGCCATAGGCCACATCCAGCCGCAGGGCGGCAGCTAGCGATTCGTGTTGAGCGTCAAGCAGCGATTTCTGCTCGTTGCGGCCTTGGACTTCCTGCAGGAAGACGAGGTCCGGGCGCAGGCCATACAGGCCCAGGCGAAGTTCATTCAGGGAATCGAGTCGGCCCAATGCCGAACGGCCCTTGTGAATGTTGTAGCTGACGACACGGATGAGCGACATAAAAGCGATGGCGCCTTTGAAAGCAGAGGAACCACTAGCCGGGCCCAAGAGCAGGCCCGGCAAGCACCGCCAACAAAGCGGCGTTTGCCAGATTACTCCAATTCAGCAACCCCTAGCCGCAACAGAACATTAACAAGCAGCCACGCCACAAAGGCAACGCAACACGCCGCAAGCAAGTACCGCCGCACAATCCGGGCCGCCGAGGATCCGGCTCCGCCGGTCCCGCGAGGCGCCCCCCTGGGGGGGAGGCGCCCCCGGCGCCTCGGGGGGGGGGGCTTACTTATTTTCGACGTTACGCAAGCGGATGTGCAATTCGCGCAGTTGCTTTTCATCGACTTCCGACGGCGCTTGCGTCAGCAGATCCTGCGCGCGCTGCGTCTTCGGGAAGGCGATCACGTCGCGGATCGATTCAGCGCCGGTCATCATCGTGACGATGCGGTCCAGGCCGAAGGCGATGCCGCCATGCGGAGGCGCGCCGTACTGCAGCGCGTCCAGCAGGTAGCCGAACTTCTCGCGGGCTTCCTCGGCGCCGATCTTCAGCGCGCGGAACACCTTGCTCTGCACTTCTTCGCGGTGGATACGGACCGAGCCGCCGCCGATTTCCCAACCGTTCAGCACCATGTCGTAGGCCTTGGCGAACGCCTTGCTGGGATCGGTTTCCAGGAAGTCTTCGTGGCCATCCTTCGGGCTGGTGAACGGGTGGTGAGCGGCGGTGTAGCGGCCGTCTTCCTCGTCGTATTCGAACATCGGGAAGTCAACCACCCACAGCGGCTGCCAACCGGCTTCGAACAGGCCGGTCTTCTTGCCGAATTCGCTGTGGCCGATCTTCACGCGCAGCGCGCCGATGGCGTCGTTGACGACCTTCTCGCGATCCGCGCCGAAGAAAATGATGTCGCCGTCTTGCGCGCCGGTGCGCTTGACCAGTTCGGCCAGCGCGGCGTCGTGCAGGTTTTTGACGATGGGCGACTGCAGGCCGTCACGGCCCTTGGCCACTTCGTTGACCTTGATGTAGGCCAGGCCCTTGGCGCCGTAGATGCCGACGAACTGCGTGTAGCCGTCGATTTCGCTACGCGACATTTCAGCACCGCCGGGCACGCGCAGGGCGACCACGCGGCTGCCGGGCGCCGTGGCGGCGGCGGCGAATACCTTGAAGTCCACATCGCGCATCACGTCGGTGATGTCGGTGAATTCGAGCTTCACGCGCAGGTCCGGCTTGTCCGAACCGTAGCGGCGCATCGCTTCCGTCCACGGCATGATCGGGAACGGCTGGGCCAGGTCGACGCCCTGCACCACCTTGAACACGTGGCGGATCAGGTTTTCGAAGATTTCACGGATCTCGAACTCGTTCAGGAACGACGTTTCGCAGTCGATCTGGGTGAATTCGGGCTGGCGGTCGGCGCGCAAGTCCTCGTCGCGGAAGCACTTGGTGATCTGGTAGTAGCGGTCAAAGCCCGACACCATCAGCATCTGCTTGAACAGCTGCGGCGACTGCGGCAACGCGAAGAAGTGGCCGGCGTTCACGCGCGAAGGCACCAGGTAGTCGCGTGCGCCTTCCGGGGTGCTCTTGGCCAGCATCGGGGTTTCAATGTCGATGAAGCCAAGCTGGTCCAGGAACTTGCGCGTCTCGATCGACACGCGGTAGCGCAGCATCAGGTTGCGCTGCATCTGCGGACGGCGCAGGTCCAGCACGCGGTGCGTCAGGCGGGTCGTTTCCGACAGGTTGTCGTCATCCAGCTGGAACGGCGGCGTGACCGACGCGTTCAGGATCTCGACTTCCTTGCAGAGCACCTCGATTTCGCCGGATGCCAGTTCGCTGTTGGCCGTGCCGGCCGGACGCTCACGCACCAGGCCGGTGACGCGAACGCAGAATTCATTGCGCAAGCGCTCGGCGGTGGCGAAGGCGGCGTTGTCCGGATCGAACACGATCTGGGCCAGGCCCGCGCGGTCGCGCAAGTCGATGAAGATGACCCCGCCGTGGTCGCGGCGGCGGTTCACCCAGCCGTACAGGGTGACGGTCTGGCCGAGATGGTCACGGCAAACCTGGCCGGTGTAGCAGGTACGCATGCGGGATGACTCCGTTGTGTGCTTAGTTTGAGCGTAAGGGTTACGAATCGGCGCGGGGTGCGTCTTGCACGCCATGCGCCGGAGAGAGCGGGGCCGGCCGGTCCTCCGGCGCGGACGCCAGGGCCGGGGCGACAACGCCCATGGAAACGATGTACTTCAATGCCGCGTCCACGCTCATATGAAGGTCGATCGCGTCGACGCGAGGCACCATCAGGAAAAAGCCGGACGTGGGGTTCGGCGTCGTCGGCACATACACGCTGATGTGGTCGCCGGGCAACAGGCTGGCGACTTCACCGCTGGGCGTGCCGGTGACAAAGGCAATCGTCCAGGAGCCCGCCCGCGGATACTGCACCAGCACCGCGCGGCGAAACGCCTGGCCGTTCGGGGCAAGCACGGTATCGCTGACCTGCTTGACCGAGTTGTAAATCGAGCGCACCAGCGGAATGCGGCCCAGCAGGTTCTCCCACTGGTCCACCATGGTACGGCCGATCAGGTTCGCCGCAAATACGCCCGTCATCAGCACCACCACGATGACCAGGACGAAGCGGAAGCCGGGGATATCGATGCCGAACAGCGATTCGGACGACAAAAAGCCAGGCACGAACCCTTCCAGGGTGGCGACCAGCAAACCCAGCACCCACACCGTGATGACCAGGGGAACCCAGATCAACAGGCCGGTGATGAAGTACTTTTTGATGAGGCGCATCCGCATGGCGTGCGCGCTAGGCGGCTGGCGTTCCGCTGGCCGGCGCGGCAGGCGCGGGAGCGGCCGCCGGAGCCGCCGGCGCGGCGGACGCCGCAGCGGGCGCGCCGCTTTCCGACGACGCCGGCGTGCTGGCCGGCGCGGCGCCGCCAGAACCGTTGCCGCGGAAATCGGTGACGTACCAGCCGGAGCCCTTGAGCTGGAATCCAGCCGCGGTCACCTGCTTGGAAAACGTGCTTTGGCCACATTCGGGACAAACCGAAAGCGGCGCATCAGAGATCTTCTGCAGAACGTCTTTGGCATGGCCGCAGGCGCTGCACTTATAAGCGTAGATGGGCATCAGGGGCTCCCAGGCGCGGGCCCGGCAAATCAAAAGCCGTCGGCCGCCGGACGAACGGATCCGGGGCGGCGGGTGGGCAAGGCCGGAAAAAGTACGGGAAAGTCTTGAATTTTAGCGGTTTTTCATGAACCGTCGGTGTCCAGCCCGTCGGGCGGGCCGGGAACGGCCTTCCCAGGGGGCCGGCGCCGGGATTGGCTCCCCCTTCCCCTAGACAGGCAGCAGGAACATGACGGCCGCCACGAAGGTCGGCCCCAGGGCGGACAGGAACAGCCGGCCGGACGAAATGCTGCCATCGGGAAAGTGGTTTTTCAGGATGGCGAAACCAGCCGGGTTGGGCGCATTGGCAATCACCGTCAGCCCGCCCCCCGTCACGGCGCCAGCCACCAGCATGTAGCGCCAGGCCTCGTTGGTGCCTTCCACCAGCGACCCCAGGTAGGTCAGCGCGGCGTTATCGGTAATGGCGGTCAGCGCAGTGGCGCCCCAGAACAGCACGAACGGCTCCAGGCCGCCCAGCAGGTCTTGCAGCCACCATTTCTGCAGCCCGCCCAACACCACCAGGCCGGCCAGAAAAAATCCGACCATCAGGCCTTCCTTGATCAGCAGGCGGTTCTGGTGGCGCTTGTACGCCTCGGAAAAGCCGATGAACATCATCAGCAGGCCCAGGAAGATCGCCGGATGATGCGCGGCCAGCACCACCGCCACCAAAAAGGCCAGGTGCACCAGGATAACCAGGGCGGGCACCGGAGGACGCGAATCCGCGCCTTCCGGCGCGTCCACGCCGCCGCCCGTGCCCACCGACCGCTCCATCAGCGCCTTGCGGCAGATGAAGGTCAGCAGGCCGGCGTTCAGGCAGACCGCCACCGCCGCGCGCCAGCCAAAGTGCTGCACCATGAAGGTGGAATCCCAGCCGAACGTGGACGCCACCATCAGCACCGGCGGCGCGGCGTATGACGTCAACACGCCGCCAATCGACACGTTCACGAACAGCACGCCCAGCGTCAGGTATTTGAAGCCGGCGCGCCCGCTTGTGCGGAAATACGCGTCGCGCAGCAAGATGGCGGCCAGCGTCATGGCGGCAGGCTCGGTGATGAACGAGCCGCCCAGCGGCACCAGCGCCATCACGACGAAAAACGTGGCCAGTTCGCGCGGCAGCGGCAGCATGCGCGCCACGATGCGCACCATCAGCCCTACCAGTTCCAGGATGGGCCGGCTGGCCGCCACCACCATGATCACGAAGACGAACAGCGGTTCCGTGAAGTTGCGCGTGTCCATGTAATTGATGGCGGAGGCCGGCCCCGACAACGCGGCCATCGCCACGATCAGCGCAAAGGCCCACACACCGAAGACGGCTTCGACTTCCGAAAACAGGTGCCAGAAGCCCGCATGCGGTCCGCCCCGATGCGCCAGCCGCGCAAAAACGGGAACCGAAAAGGTATGAAGGACCGCCACGGCGAACAAGACGGTGGCGATAACTTCGATGGGCTGCGGCATAAGAGAGACTTCCGGAATAAAGACTTACGCAACGGAGAATCACGCGATGCGAACGCGGTCCGGCGCATCCCGCCGAACAAGGGACGCAATATAACGCAGGCGTTTTTCCGTGTAACGCAGGGTCTACACCAAGTCGCTCCAACGCAAGTCAGGGCAGGCGGCCCATCGCCGCCCCGCATGCCTACGCGATTGGCGCCGGCGGTTCCGCCCCCTGCTGAGCGGCCTTCATCTCCATCAGCAGACTGTGCAGCATCTCGGTCGACAAGCCGTGCAACACCAGGCGATAGCCAGCGCGCAGCGTCGACATGGGCACCAGCGGATGGCTGTTGTTGACCAGGATCAGGTGCTGCGGCGCGCCCAGCAGCTTGGCCGCGTAGATGCCGATGGTCTCGTCCAGTTGCAGGGAATTGGCCGCGCGCCAGAAATCGTTGTCCGTCAGCATCAGCTGGTAGAGCGGCGTGAACAGTTCGATGGCGCTTTGCAGGTCCAGGAAGTTCAGCTTGCCCTGCGGCATGTCTTCCAGCTTCAACGGCGGATCCTTGATCATCGAAAAATCGACGGTCTGGGGCGCATGCATTTCCACACCCGCCTCGCGCAGCGCCTGGTTCAACCGGATGACGAAGTTGAACAGGTTCAGGTCGTGTTTGACGAAGAGTTCGTCCTTCAGGTCGTCGATCTCAAGCGGTTCGAGCGGATGGGTCGTGATCGGCACCGGCGAGTTCGCGGCGATGAAGGCCAGCGCCTGCGCGCCCAGGTGGAAGTGGCGCAGGATCAGCCAGTTGGCCTCGGGCGACACGAAGCGTTTGAGTCCCCATGCCAGGATGCGGTGGAGCAGCCGGGAATGCGACCAGCGGCGCGGCAGGAACGTCTTGATCACCTGAATCAGGATGATGAAGGCACGCGCCAGTGGCCGCAAAAACGGCAGCAGGTATTGGCGCGACGCGCAACTGGAATCCGTCAGCCAGGCCTTCTTCACCTTGTCGGGCAAGGGTGTGCTGCGATCCAGGTACAAGGCCAGCCAGGGGCTGGGGTCGGCCGGGTCGTGCGCTTTGGTCAGGAATTCGGGTTCCTTGCTCATGCCGTGTCGCCCTCCATCACATGATGGAACTGCATCAGGTACAGCGCGGCCGTGCGGCGCGCGGTGTCCACGATGCGCTGTTCGGCGCGGCCGTCCTCGTCGCAGTCCAACGCCAGTTCCACCGCCGACAACCAACGCGCCAAGTGGTGCTCATCGTTGTGGCCGTGGTATTCCAGGAAGCGGAAGGCATCGGGCGGCAGCGCCAGGCTGGCCTTCAGCAGCGGCAGTAGCGCCGGCACGATGCGCTGGCCCGTGCCTTCGATGATGTAGATCGCGCCCAGCAGGCCAATGGGGTCGCGCGTGGCGGCCAAGCTGTGCAAATACGCGTTCAGTGCTTCGCCGCCCGGATTGCGGCGCAGCTTGTCGATGCTGTCCACCGTGCCGCCCGCGTTGCGGTAGTCCTGGAAGAGTATCTGGAAGTCGTTCTGCTCTTCGCCCGCGTGCATGTCGATCAGCGCGGCCAGCGGCGCGTACTGCCCGGACAGCGAAGCCGCGCCTTCGCGCATCCACTTGCTGCCTTCGCGCACCTGCGGGATCCAGTTCTCCATCCAGTTCAGGTAGTCGGCAGTCTGGAACTGGCGATTGCGCAACCGCCGCACGACCGGCGTGCGCCAGACGCGCGATCGGTAGTCGTGCCAGATGGCCGCCAGCTCGGTCAGCAACTGGCCCAGCCCTTGGGGCGCCATATCCGGATCATGCGGCGGCGCGATCGCGTCGGCATCCCCGCTTTGCGCGTCGTCGCGCGCCGCCACCGGCCCCGCGCCTGCCGACTTGCCCGCCACGGCCAGCGGCGCGTGCACAGCTTCGGCCTCCAGCAGCATGTACGCAGCCATGAAGCGTCCCGACTCGGGGATATAGCAGAATATCTGCTCGCCCGGCTTTACTTCGCGCGTCTCCAGGAATTCGGCCAGCATGATCAGGATGGACGCCGCCCCGGTGTTGCCGCGCCACGCCAGGTTGCTGAACCAGCGTTCGCGCGGAATCACCAGGCCCGCTTTCTCCATCAGGTCTTCGACCACCGGGATGAATTTTTCGGACGAGTAGTGGCACAAGAAATGGTCCACCTGGTCCGGATCGAGCCAGCCGTCGCGTACCAGCTTGGCGTATTCGTGGATGCCGATATCGAACAGGTGCGGCAGCAGCCGGATGTCCTGTCGCAAGGACAGCGCGCCATCGGCCTCGGCCTCGTTCCAGGACGGATAGTCCAGGTGGCCCTTCTGCCGGTCCGCCGACAACCCCAGCTGCATGCACACCGGATAATCACCCGAGAATGACCGCTGGTGCACCCACTTCAACTTCAGCCGCACGCCGCTGGATGCGCCAGGCAGCGCGCGGCCGGTATTGCCCAGCAGCAGCGCACCGGCGCCGTCCGACAACATCCAGCGCAGGAAATGCGCGTCGAAGTCCGCGTCGTAGCCGCGCGCCGCAAAGCGCGAACGCTTGAACAGCCGCGACGGCAGTTCGCTGGCCACGGCCAAGGCACTGGCGTGTCCGCCCATCTCCACGCCCTGCGCGGCGGCCTGGATCGCCGATACGCCGGCGGCGCAGATGCCATGCACGGACAGCGTCTCCATCGGTTGCGCGGCCAGTTCGCCCTGGATCATGTTTGCAAAGCCCGGCATCAGCGCGTCGCCGCCCGACGAACCGCTGGTCAACATGGACACGGCGGACAGGTCGCTATCGTTGCGCCGCAGGCAATCGCGGATGGCGTTGGCGGCCAGCTGCGCATTGGTGAACACCGTGGCGCCTTCGGGATCGATGGCGTAGTAGCGATGCTTGATGCCGTTCTCGGCCAGGATGCGGCTCTTGATGCGGCTGGACATCCGGTTCAGCGGCGCGATGTAGCTGTCCATGGCGTCGTTGGACACGGGCTCGCCCGGCATGAAGTAGCCGGCGCTCTCCAGGTAGACACGATTGAACGCGATAGGCATGTGGCGGGTCTCTAGTGGGAATGGGGCGGCGCTAGCGGATATGCTCGGGCGCCATGCAGGAACGGCTGCGGAACCGCGGCAAGAACGCGCCCAGCACGAAGACGCGGAACATGTAGGGCGCAAGCCCTCCTTCGTTCAGCGCCGGATCGACGTGTTGGCGATAGTGCTCGCGATGCAGCCGGGTCAGGTCGGACCAGTGCGCGCGCGGATGCTCGTGATGCGCGGTATGCAGGCCGATATTGAACAGCAACGGGTTGACCAGCCCTTCGAAATTGCGCGCGTAATTCAGCCCGGCGACGGCGCGCGGCCCGCCGTCGGCATGCGCGTGCTGAAGGTAATTCGTGGCCAGCAGCCAGTGCAACCCATGCAGCTGCGGCACGATCACGAACACCAGCGCCTTGACCGGATTCACGGCCAACAGGCCGCCCCACAAACCCAGCCACGCGCCGTACTGGGCCAGGCAGTAGCGCCATGCGCCCGGCCAATGGCGGCGCAAACGCGCCAGCCACGCGAAGAACAGCGGATACAGCACCCAGCCAGCCTGCAACGGATGAATCAGATAGCCCCACAGGTGGTTCGTGTCGCCGCCGAACCGGTAGGTGCGCGCCACATCGCGCGCGCCATGCTTGAAGCGGTGATGGTTAGCCACATGCGCGGGATAGAACACGAAGGTGGGATGCCCCTGCAACAGGGTGATCCAAAAATCGGTGGCGCGGTTGGTCCAGCGCCCGCGCCACATCCTGATATGCGTGTGGTTGTGGTGGATGACACCGATGCCCAGCGTCAGGAACAGCATCAGCGCATACAGCGGCCACCAGAATCCATGCACCCATTGCCAGGCGGCCAACGCGGGCAGCACGGCCAGATAGGCCAGGCTTTGCCAGTCGCGCCAGTTGCGCAGCGACGGCAGCCGGCGTCTTGGACTACGCCCGTCCGCCAAGCGATTCTCTACGCTGAAACGCATCAAGCTGCACGGCGGCCGCCTCGGCCTTCAGCCGGGTGCGGAACAGACGGTCCATGAACGTGAACTGAAAACCGTAATTGCCGTTGTAGCAAGCATGATGCAGGTGATGCCGGCGGCTGGCTGCAAACCAGTGGGCATAGGACACCTTGGGGAAGAAGTCGTAATTGGCATGCCCGATGCAATTAAAGAACAGGCTGAACAACGGCACGGACGCCAGCGCCCAGAAGCTGAAATCATGCAGCAGCATCGGCAGCAAAATCACGTTGCCCAGCATCAGGGCTTCGATGGGATGAAAGCTGTAGGTGGAAAACGGCGTCGTCACCACCGAACGGTGGTGCGGCAGATGGAAGCGGCGCAGCGGCTTGGTGTGCAGCAGCCGGTGGTTGACCCAGAAATGCACGTCGTTCCAGGCTACCAGTACCAGGATTTCGACCACGACCTTCTGCCAGCTCGGGTTCGGGTCCAGATGGGCCCAACCCAACTGCAACAGGCCCCACGGGAAGATCATCCCCGTGCCGAACAACAGGATGGACAACCCGGACTGGGCGAATTCGCGTCGCAACTGGCCCGGCGCCAAGGGCCGCGGGTCCAGCGGCCGCCCCATGCCCAACGCCGGCAACACGTGCTGGGTCAGCAGCCAGGTCGCCGCGCCGAAGACCAGATAGATGCCGCTGAAAAACAGCAGCCCTGCCAGCATTACCTGCCAGCCGGACAAGGCTTCAAAAGCTTGGGCCATAAACGTTTGGTTTCACCCTGAGAATGGCCGCATCATAAGCAATCCGTCAGCTTCCCGGTAAGGCATTTATTACAAAATGAATCCGGGCACCACAAAGCTGGCGGACGGGGCGTCGGGAACGGTCTAACTTCCGGCTACTGGCAGGGATACTGGCGGTTCAAGCCCGCAACGGCCGCATCCATGCGCGCCGCCAGCGCCGCGCTTGCCGCAGGCATTGGCAGGCGCAACTCATCCGTCAGCAACCCCTGGCGCCCCAGGTGCGCCTTCAACGGCCCCGGATTGGGTTCCTCGAACGCCAGCTGGATCACGGGTACCAATGCCTGGAACAGCTTGCGGGCCAGGTCCAGCTGCTGCGCACGCACGGCCTGATACATGGCCACGAACAGGTCGGGCCGGATATGCGCCGCCGCCGCGATCATGCCCGTGCCACCCAGGCAAAGCGTCGACAGCGATTGCAGGTCTTCACCCGCCAGCACGTTCATTCGGCCGTCGGCGATCAGCGCCAGCGTCTTCGCAAGCGACCCGCCGCAGTCCTTGATGGCGGCGATGTTGGGGTGCGCCGCCAACGTCAACAGGGTTTCCGTGTCCAGCGTCGTGCCCGTCCGGTAGGGAATGTCGTAGAGCACCAGGGGAAAACGCGACGCATCGGCCAGACAACGGAAGTACGCCGCCGCGCCTTCCTGCCCGGCCCGCACGTAATATGGCGCGGGCGCCAGGATGCCCGCCAGCGGCCGGGTACCGAACGCGGACAAACGCTGCAGCACGTGGCCCTGATGGTTGCCGGCCAGGCCCATGACAACAGGCAGGCGGCCGGCCTCGGTCAGCACGGTGTCCAGCACGGCCAATTGCTCGGCGTCGTCCAGCGACGCGGCTTCCCCGGTGCTGCCGCACACGACCAGCCCGTCCACGCCCGCCGCGGCGTAATGGCGGACCAGCCGGCGCAAGGCGCCTCCGTCCACGGCGCCGCCGGAAAACGGCGTCACCAGCGGCACCCAGACGCCCTGGAAAAGAGAAGATTGAGACGGCATGAGAACACTCCTTCGATGTAAGCGGACCGTGGTGGTGGCCGTACAGAAGTGCTCGGGATATCAGGGGGTGCGCAGAGGCGCCAAAGCGCCGCCAGGAGGCCGCTGTTCCGTCGCCCATCTGACGGAACAGCATGCTCCGGTCAGATGAGCGGCTGTTTTTTGGATTTCAGGCCGACGGCAGCCAGCACCACGCCCAGGGCGCGGAGACAGGAAGCAGATTGGAAGGCCTGATGAATCATGAATGTTTGGAACGCGCGATAAGCGACGGATGCAGAAATCTACCGGGCGCCTGCCACCGTGTCAACGGCGGCAGGCGCAACGTTCGAATGCGTGCCGCGCCGTTCAGCCCAGACTGGCCAGGAACACCGCGCACAGTGCTTCCATGCCCCGGCGGTCGTCTTCGTCGAAACGGTCAGGCACCGGGCTGTCCACGTCCCACACGCCGATCAGTTTGCCCTGATGCACCAGCGGCACGACGATCTCGGAGCGGGACGCGGCGTCGCAGGCGATATGGCCAGGAAACGCATGCACATCGGGCACCAGCTGCGTCTGGCGCTGGCTGGCCGCCGCGCCACATACGCCGCGGTTCAGCGGAATGCGCACGCAGGCCGGCTTGCCCTGGAACGGTCCCAGCACGAGTTCCGTGCCGTCGAAGAAATAGAAACCCGCCCAGTTCAGGTCGGGCAGGGCCTGGTAGGCCAGTGCGCTCAGGTTGGCGGCATTGGCGATGCGGTCGGGCTCGCCCTCCAGCAGCGCGCGGGCCTGGGCGGCCAGTTCGGCGTACAAGGCGGCTTTGGAATCGGCGACGATCGGGGCGGCTTCAAACATGGCGTCAAATGTAACTGTACAGGCGGTTATCGATGCAGGTGATTTTAGGGGTTTCGTCCGTTAAAGGGGCCGGGCTGCTACCGTATGGGACAATAGTTTTTTGTCGCAGTCCCCTTCACAAGCCTCTCCCTTTACCCTTCTTCTTCAAGAAGCAATCCATGGACAAGCCTTTCGAACCTGCGTTTTCCTTTTCGGAACGCGCTCAGCAACTTACCAGCTCCGCCATCCGCGAAATCCTCAAGGTCACCGAGCGCCCCGAAGTCATTTCGTTCGCTGGCGGCCTGCCTGCGCCCGGCGGCTTCCCGGTAGAAGTGGTACGTGCTGCATTCGACAAGGTATTGGCCACCAACGGCCGCGCGGCCCTGCAATACGGCCCCACCGAAGGCTACGCGCCGCTGCGTCAATGGGTTGCCGACGACCTGAACCGCGCCGGCGCCAATGTTGCCGCCGACCAGATCCTGATTGTCTCGGGTTCGCAGCAAGCGCTGGACCTCCTGGGCAAGGTGCTGATCGACAAGGACAGCAAGGTCCTGGTTGAAGATCCCAGCTACCTGGGCGCGCTGCAATCGTTTAGCCTGTACCAGCCGAAGTTCGTGCCGGTGCCCACCGACGAAGGCGGCCTGATCCCGGAAGCCATCACCCCTGAACTGGCCGACGGCGCGCGCTTTCTGTATGCGCTGCCCAACTTCCAGAACCCGACGGGCCGCACGCTGAACCTGGAACGCCGCATCGCGCTGGTCAAGCGCGCCGCCGAATTGAACCTGACCATCATCGAAGACGACCCCTACGGCGAACTGCGCTACGCAGGCGAGCCGCAGCCGGGCCTGGTGTCGCTGGCAGCCGAATACGGCGCCAACGTCGTGCGCCTGGGCACGTTCTCGAAAGTGCTGGCCCCCGGCCTGCGCCTGGGCTACATCGCCGGCGCGCGCCCGCTGATCAACAAGCTGGTGCAGGCCAAGCAAGCCACCGACCTGCACACGCCCACGCTGACGCAGATGGCCGTGTACGAAATCGTCAAGGATGGCTTCCTGGACGAGCACCTGCCCAACGTGCGTGAAATCTATCGCGCCCAGGGCACCTGCATGCTCGAGGCCATCAAGCGCGAATTCCCGTCCACCGTCACCTGGACCCAGCCGGAAGGCGGCATGTTCATCTGGCTGACGCTGCCCGAGCACATCGACAGCACCAAGCTGCTGGAAAAGGCCATCGCGCAAAACGTGGCCTTCGTGCCGGGCGCGCCGTTCTACAGCGGCGCGGGCCGCGCCAACACGCTGCGCCTAAGCTTCGCCACCGTGCCGGAAGACAAGATCCGCACCGGCATCGCTATCCTGGGCAAGCTGCTAAAAGGGGAGTAGAGCCCCCCCGAAGCGCCTGCGGCGCCTCCCCCAGGGGGCGCCGCGACGGACCGGCGGAGCCGGATCCGTGCGGCCCCGCTTTGAGCTGCGCTGGCGGCCTATGAGGGAGGTGCCTCGTAGGGGCGCCTGGCACGACGGAATATCCGGCGGCCGGACTGAATGTCCGGCCGTTGTTTTATGCTGTCGGCTTTCCCGACCATTTTCCGACCGTGACAGTGAGCGCTCCGCAACAATCTCCCGTCGACTTAAGCGACATCGTCTTCACCGACTGGGTCGAACGCTGGCTTCCCAGGTCGTGGCGGCCGTATGCCCGCCTGTGCCGCCTGGACCGCCCCATCGGCACGTGGTTGACGCTGCTGCCGGCCATCGCCGCGCTGGTCCAGTCGGCCGGCGGCCTGCCCGACTTGCAACGGCTGATCGTCTTTTCTCTGGGCGCCCTGCTGATGCGCGGCATTGGCTGCACGGTCAACGACATGTGCGACCGCAACTTCGACAAACACGTCGAACGCACGCGCTTCCGCCCGTTGACCAGCGGCCAGCTGACGATGAAAAACGCCGTGTGGTTCCTGCTGGGCCAGTTGCTGGTGTGCGGGTCCCTGCTGTTTTTCCTGAACGAAATGAGCCGCTGGCTGGCCGTGGCCGTGCTGCCCTTCGTCTTCATCTACCCGCTATGCAAGCGCGTCACGTACTGGCCGCAAGTGGTGCTGGGCATCTGCTTTAACTGGGGCATGCTCATGGCCTGGTCCGATACGCAGAACCACGTGCCGCTGGCCGCCGTGGCCATGTGGCTGGGCGCGGTGCTTTGGCAGGTGGGTTACGACAGCATCTACGCCTATGTCGACGTGCGCGACGACCGCAGCCTGGGGCTGCACTCCACCGCCATGCGCTTTGGCGACCAGGGCAAGCTGTGGATCGGCGGCTTCTACGTCGCCACCGTCTTGCTGTGGGCCTGGGGCGGCTACGCCATGGGCCTGTCGTGGGCGTACCAGGCGGGCATCGCCGCCGTCGCCGTCCATCTGGCATGGCAATTGAAGGTATTCGACATCCAGCGCCCCGACCGCAATTTCATGCTGTTCCGCGCCAACTTGTGGCTGGGCGCCCTGCTGGTGGGCGCCGCGCTGGCTGGCACGCTTATCCGCTGAGCCCGCATGCCGGCGCCCGGAGGCGATTGACCTTGCGCATTGCCGACGGCGCGGGATCGCGCGATCATGGGGTCCCGCCACGCTTACGGAGACAACGCATGCCTGCTTTGATCAAATCCCTGACGGCCGCCGTCGCCGCATGCGCCCTGTTCGGCGTATTGCCGGCGCAAGCCGCCACCGACTGCTCGGCACAACGCGGCTGCGCAGCCAAGTTCTGCGAGATCGAAAACGACATCGCGGCCGCCCAGGCCCAGAACAACACCCGCCGCGAAGCGGGGCTGCGCAAGGCCCTGGCCGAAGCCAAAGCCCATTGCACCGACACTCGCCTGCAATCGCAGCGCGAAGCCGACGTGCGTGAAAAGCAGTCGAAGGTGGCCGAACGCGAGCAGGATCTGAAAGAGGCGCGCGCCAAGGGCAAGCAGGACAAAATCGACAAGGCCCAGCGCAAGCTGGAAGAAGCCCAGTCCGAATACAACGCCGCCTTGGTCGAACTGAACCGCTAAGCCAGCCCCCCCCCGATTTCCCTTGCGCAGCCCCGGGCCCGTCCCGGGGCTGCGTTTTTCATGGGCCCTTGGCTGGCCTCCGGAACTACTACCTATTGCGTCATCAAATGGAAATATCGCCACCTATGGTGTCATTTGGAAGAATCGAAATCGATTAGTGCGGATTTTGGAAAGATGTTTTCAGGTAATAAGGGTTTATCCCAGGGTTGTTTGAGGACAGAATGCATCTCATCGGGACACAGCAAGCGAACCCCCAGCAATGAGGCCAGAGGTTCGGATCCCAAGCTCACAAGACACCGGAGGTCTGCTATGAAAACCCTTGCTACCGCATTGATGCTGTCCATGTCCGTCCTGGCTGCCGGCGCTCAAGCCGCTGAAGCCGACCAAGGCCCGACGCGCGCCCAGGTTCAAGCCGAACTGCAACAAGCCAAGGTTTCGGGCCAATACACGTTCGGTGAAGAAGGCTACCCCGCCGCCATCGCCCAGAAGTCCAGCCTGACCTCGCAACAAGTGCAAGCTGAACTGGCCCAGGCCAAGACCGCCGGCGAAGTCACCTTCGGCAACCTGGACTACCCGCCCACCGCCGCCGCTGAAACCGCCACGTCGCTGACCCGCGCTCAAGTGCAATCGCAACTGGCCCAAGCCAAGGCAGAAGGCCTGGTCACCTTCGGCAACATGGACTACCCCCCCATGGGCAGCTGATCGCCTGGCCTGAAAAGGCCCTGTGATCGCCCATCGAAAGCCCTTCGGCCACAAGCCGAGGGGCTTTGTTTTTGCCATTTCGACGTAGTTTTAAGTCATAACGACGTTAAATTAAGCCGTTACGACACTTTCGGATCTACAAATCGACAGCACTCCCGCATAGGATGAGGCCAACCCATCCCCCTCTACGCAGGAGTTGCACCATGTCCACCCCCAACCGTCCCATCGTTCTGCTGGGCGCCGGAAAAATCGGTTTCGCCATCGCGTTGATGCTCCAGCGCAGCGGCGACTACTCCGTCATGGTTGCCGACCAGGATCCCGCCCGCTTGGCCCTGCTGGCCGAGCTGGGTTGCGAGACGCGCCAGATCAGCGACGATGCTTCCGTGGCGCGCTGCATCGAAGGCGCCTATGCGGTCGTCAACGCGCTGCCGTTCCATCGGGCCACCGCGGTGGCTGGCTTGTGCGCGCGGGCAGGCGTCCATTACTTCGACCTGACCGAAGACGTCGCCAGCACCCACGCCATCCAGGCGCTGTCCGAAGACGCGCGCAGCGTGCTGATGCCGCAGTGCGGGCTGGCTCCCGGCTTTATCGGTATCGTCGGCAACGCGCTGGCGCGCCGCTTCGATACCTTGCTGGATTTGCGCATGCGCGTCGGCGCCCTGCCGCGCTATCCCTCCAATAGCTTGCGCTACAACCTGACGTGGAGCACGGAAGGGCTGATCAACGAATACTGCAATCCGTGCGAGGCCATCGTCGACGGGAAAATGACCAGCGTGCCCGCGCTTGAGGGCTATGAAACCTTCGCGCTGGATGGCGTCGAATACGAGGCCTTCAACACTTCGGGCGGACTGGGCACGCTGCCCGCCACACTGCTGGGCCGCGCGCGTAATGTGGACTACAAGTCTGTGCGCTATCCCGGCCACTGCAACATCATGAAGCTGCTGCTCAATGACCTGCGCCTGCGCGACCGCCGCGATCTGCTCAAGGACATTTTCGAGTCGGCCATCCCCACCACCGAACAGGACGTGATCGTGATCCAGGCCTCGGCATCGGGTTATCGCCACGGCCGGCTGGAAGAAGAGTCGTACCCGATCCGCGTATTCGGCACCGATGTGGACGGGCACCGCCTGAGCGCCATCCAGCTGTCCACGGCGGCAGGCATCTGCGCCGCGCTGGATCTGGTGGCACAAGGCGCGCTGCCCCAGCAGGGCTTCGTGGGCCAGGAGACGATCGACCTGGACACCCTGCTGAACAACCGCTTCGGCCGCATCTACGCGGGCAAGCCGCTGGCCTTGGCCGGCTGCGCCATCGCCGACCGTTAAGCGCCGGCGCATTCGCCGCCGCGGCGCGACGCTACGTCCAGCCCTCCAGACGCAGCGTCGCGCGCACCAGGCGCTGTTCTTCCTGCTCGATCTCGGCCAAGCTTTGACGCACGCTGTCCACATGGTCTGCCGCGGCCTTGCGGGCCAAGTCGGGCTGCCGACCGGTCACGGCATTGAACAGGCGCGTGTGCTGCCGGTCGATCTGGCGCTTCTCGGGTTCGCGGTGGTAAAGGTTGTTCACGCACGCGAACACAGAGCCCAACAACAGGTCGGTCAGCGATTGCAGCGTGTGCACCAGCACGGGATTGTGCGAGGCCTCGCAGATGGCCAGGTGGAACGCGTGATCCAGATGGGCGTGCGTGGCGGTATCGGTGGCGGTGCCCTGCGCCGCCACCATCTCGTCATAGCGTCGGCGGATCATGATGAAATCGGCCTCTGTGCCGCGGATGGCCGCCAACCGGGCCGACTCGGCCTCCAGCAAGGAACGCACCTCCAGCAGATCGTAGAGCGTGCGCGGCTGCGAGTTGAATAAGTGCATCAGCGGCCCGGCGTCCACTTTCGAAATTTGCGCGACGAATGACCCCTTGCCCTGGGCGGTATGAATGATCTCGCGCGCCCGCAGCAGTTTGAGTCCTTCGCGTAGCGCCGTGCGCGATACGCCCAGCTTTTCGGTCAGGCGCCGCTCGGACGGCAGGGCCTGGCCCGCCTTGAGCACCCCGTCCAGGATCAGGCGTTCGATCCGTTCGGCCACCTCGTCCGCCACCTGGCGGGGCCTCTCTTCTATTTCCGCGTACATGCAGTCTCCGGGACCAGTGGTATGACCAAGGCTTATTGACGATTTGGGTCGCTTGATCGCGTCACTGTAAGTTGCTGATATAAAACCATAAAAATAATAGTTTTGCCTGGCAGGACAAAAATAAACTGGTATGACCAGCTGGTTTTGATATAGACATTGCGGCAGGTGCGAACGATGATGTCAGGACAGATTCGCCCGGCGCCCGGCGCCGGCCAGCCCTTCTTATCGCTAGAGATCCGCATGACTCAACGCATCCAGCACCACGGCCTGCAAGTGGCGGCCAATCTCAATCAGTTCATCGAACAAGAAGCCCTGCCCGGCACCGGCCTGGATGCCGACGGCTTCTGGCAAGGCTTTGCGGTGCTGGTGCACGACCTGGCCCCCAAGAATCGCGCGCTGCTGGCCGAACGCGACCGCCTGCAAGCCGAACTTGACGCCTGGCATCGTGCTAACCCCGGCCCCATCACCGACCCGGCCGCCTACCGCAAGTTCCTGGAAGGCATTGGCTATCTGCTGCCGCAACCGGCCAGCGTGCAAGCCACGACCGACAACGTCGATACCGAGATCTCGCAACAGGCCGGCCCGCAATTGGTCGTGCCGATGTCGAATTCGCGCTATGCGTTGAATGCCGCCAACGCCCGCTGGGGCAGCCTGTATGACGCGCTCTACGGCACCGACGCCATTCCGGCCACCCCGGGCGATACCGGCAAGGGTTACAGCCCCGAACGCGGCGCCGCCGTCATCGCGCGCGCCCGTGCCTTCCTGGATACCGCCGCCCCGCTGGCCCAGGGTTCGCACGCCGACGCCCGCGGCTACACGGTCGAAGGCGGCCAGTTGCGCGTGGCGCTGGCCAACGGCGCCACCGGCCTGAAGTTCGGCTCGCAGTTCGCCGGCTACCAGGGCGACGCGTCCGCCCCCGTCGCCATCCTGTTGAAGAACAACGGGCTGCACTTTGAAATCCAGATTGATCGCGCCAACGCCATCGGCGCCACCGACGCCGCCGGCGTCAAGGACGTGCTGGTCGAAGCGGCGCTGACCACCATCATGGACTGCGAAGACTCGGTCGCCGCCGTCGATGCGGCCGACAAAGTCCACATCTACCGCAATTGGCTGGGCCTGATGAAGGGCGACCTGACCGAAGCCGTGACCAAAGGCGGCAAGACCTTCACCCGCAAGCTCAATCCCGACCGCGAATACACACGCCCCGACGGGTCACCGCTGACCCTGCATGGCCGTTCGCTGATGTTCGTGCGCAACGTGGGCCATCTGATGACCAACCCGGCCATCCTGGACCGCGACGGCCTTGAAATCCCCGAAGGCATTCTGGACGCCGTTGTCACCAGCCTGGCCGCGCTGCATGACCGCAGCGCCAAGCTGAATTCGCGCACCGGGTCCGTATACATCGTAAAGCCCAAGATGCACGGCCCCGTTGAAGCCGCGTTCGCCAGCGAACTTTTCGACCGCGTCGAAGACCTGATCAAGGTGCCGCGCAACACCTTGAAGATGGGCATCATGGACGAAGAACGCCGCACCAGCATCAACCTGAAGGCGTGCATCGGCGCGGCCGCGTCGCGCGTCGCCTTCATCAATACGGGCTTCTTGGACCGCACCGGCGATGAGATGCACTCCAGCATGGAAGCCGGCCCGATGCTGCGCAAGGGCGACATGAAATCCACCGCCTGGATTACCGCCTACGAACGCAACAACGTGCTGGTCGGGTTGGATACCGGCCTGCGCGGCCGCGCCCAGATCGGCAAGGGCATGTGGGCCATGCCCGACCTGATGGCCGCCATGCTGGAACAGAAGATCGCGCATCCCAAGGCCGGCGCCAATACCGCTTGGGTGCCCTCTCCCACCGCCGCCACGCTGCACGCGCTGCACTACCACCAGGTCGACGTGCAGGCCGTTCAGAAAGAGCTGGAACGCACCAAGCTGGACGACGTGCGCGACGATCTGCTGAGCGGGCTGCTGACCGTGCCGGTTGGCGACCCCGCCAAGTGGTCCGCCGCCGACATCCAGCAAGAACTGGACAACAACGTCCAGGGTATCCTGGGCTATGTGGTGCGCTGGGTGGACCAGGGCGTGGGCTGCTCGAAGGTGCCAGACATCCACAACGTGGGCTTGATGGAAGACCGCGCCACGCTGCGCATTTCCAGCCAGCACATCGCCAATTGGCTCCGCCACGGCGTAACCAACCAGGACCAGGTCATGGAGACCTTCAAGCGCATGGCGAAGGTGGTTGATGGCCAGAACGCTGGCGACGCGGCCTATCAACCCATGGCCGGTCACTTCGATACGTCGCTGGCGTTCCAGGCGGCATGCGCGCTGGTGTTCGAAGGTCTGACGCAGCCCAATGGCTACACCGAGCCGCTGCTGCACAAGTACCGCCTGCAATTCAAGAACGCCGTCTGATCGCGCGGCCCGCTGGCAAATCGAATCGGACCGCCCTGTGGCGGTCCTTTTTTTGTCTGGATGCCGGTTTCAGACACCCAAATAAATATCACTTTTTCGCACAGTCGTGCTAAATTTTTCCGCATGACTGCTAAAACGGAAAAAAGCGAGCTGACCTTCGCGGCCATTGTGGACGCGGCCGTGGACATGGCCGCCGCCCAAGGCATTGAAAGCTTGTCGCTTGGCCAAGTTGCCCGGCATCTGGGCATCAGCAAAAGCGGAGTGTTCTCGCGCGTGGGGTCGCTCGAAGCCTTGCAGCAAGCGGTATTGGACGAATACGACCGCCGCTTCGTAGCCGCCGTATTCACGCCCGCCATGGCCTATCCCCGCGGCCTGCCCCGCATGAACGCGCTGGTTTCGCTGTGGGTCGAACGGGCCAGCAACGTCGAAATGCTGACAGGCTGCATCTACGTGGCCGGCGCCTTCGAATACGACGATGTAGAGTCGCCCCTGCGCGCGGTGCTGGAAAGCAATTTGCGGCGGTGGCGCGCAGCCATGGTGCGCACCGTCACGCAGGCACTGGAGGCGGGCCACCTGCGGCCGGACACCGACCCCGAACAACTGGTGTTCGAAATCTACAGTTTGATGATCGGCCTGATGCACGACGCGCGTTTCTTGCGCGACCCGAAAGCGCCCACGCGCGTGCGCGCCGCCTATGACCGGCTGATTTCAACCTATCGCAGCTTTACTTACCTGGAATAACCCGTCCCCGCGCCGGCTCGTGCCGGCGTTCCTTTTCATCAATTTCGCACGACCGTGCGAATATTTAGGAGCCCGCCATGTGGATTCTGATCGCAGTCATCGCCGCCGGCCTGGTGGCGCAGCTATGGCGACAATGGCGCGCGTTGCTTCGGCAATTGCCCGACTGCGCCGAACATCTGGTGCTGTTCTAGTGGATACCGCGCATCCCGGTCTATATTCCGGGATATCCCTACCGAATCCCGTCATGCCGCGTTCAATCCATCTCTTGATCATTGATCCGCAGAATGATTTCTGCGATTTGCCCGAGGCCTACCTGCCCACGGACCCGCTGACCGGGGACATCACGCGGCCCGCGTTGCCGGTGGCGGGCGCGCACGCCGACATGCAGCGGCTGGCGCGTTTCATCGATGCCACCGCCCCGGTGCTGACCTCCATCACCGTGACGCTGGACTCGCACCATCGGCTGGACATCGCCCACCCCACGTTCTGGCGCACCGGCGACGGCGAGCCTGTCGCGCCTTTCACGCCGATTACCGCCGCACAATTGCACGCAGGCGATTTCCAGCCGCGGCATGCCGACGACCTGCCGCGCACCCGCTTGTATCTGGAAGAACTGGAAGCGCGCGGCCGCTACACCTTGATGGTGTGGCCCGTGCATTGCGAAATCGGCACCTGGGGCCACAACGTGCACGCCGACGTGCGCGCGGCCTACAGCCGGTGGGAAGACGCCGGCCAGTTCATCGTGCGCAAAGTGCCCAAGGGCGCCAACCCGTGGACCGAGCACTACAGCGCGCTGATGGCTGAAGTGCCGGACCCCGACGATCCGCGTAGCCAGCTCAACCGCAGCCTGGTCGACTCGCTGGATCGCGCCGAACTCATCCTGATCGCCGGCGAAGCCGGCAGCCATTGCGTGAAAGCCACGACGGAGCACTTGGCCGAACACCTGCCCGGCGGCAACCTGTCGCGCGTGGTGCTGTTGACCGACTGCATGAGCCCCGTCGCCGGATTCGCCGATGCGCAATCCCTCTTCCTGCAGCGCATGCGCGACCTGGGCGTGCAGGAACGCACCAGCGTGGACATGGCGCGCGCCTTGCAAGCCTGAGTCCGCACGGCGCGGACGCCAAACGTGACAACGGCCGCCTGCTTGGCGCATGGCGGCCGTGTATCAGGTGGTGCGAAACCGTTTGCTATGCGGTAGAGGCGGGCTTTCCGGCCTTGTCGCATTCCACGTACAACGCGCTGATGGCCTCGCACAAAGCGGGCGGCTGCTGAAACAGGCGCGCCACCAGCAGGCAGCCCTGCACCGTGGCGAACACTGCCCGGCCGGCCGCGTCGGCGGTGCCCGAAAATTTCAATGTGCCCTGCGCCGCGCCTTCGGCCAGCACACGCGCCAGCCATGCCTCATGCGCACGGAAGAAACCCTGCAGTGCGCCACGCACGCGATCGGACAAACTCATAACGTCGGCGGCCAGCATGCCGCCCAGGCAAAGTTCACCGGCGCCACAGGCGCGCGATTCCATCATGGATAGATATTGTTCCAGCTGCGCTTGCGCGGGCTGCGCGGTATCGATGGCGCGCACAGTGCCCAGCGCGCGGGCGCTGTAGGCCTCGACCGCTTCGTAGAGCAGGTCGTCCTTGCCTGGAAAGTAATAGTGGATGCTGGACGTCTTCACGCCCACATGCTCCGCCAGGTCGCGGTAGCTGAAACCATTGCATCCGCGCGTGCGGATCAGCTTCTCGGCGTGCGCCAGCAGCAGGTCTCGGGTGGTGTTGGGGGTCGGAGTGTCCATGGCTGAATATTACCTACTAATAGGTCGGTTCGTCATCGGGGGCCGCCCTATGTGCGGTCCAAGCGCCCGTGCGGACCCCGGCCGGGAAACATCCCGCCCCCCGGGGTCCGCATGTGCCGGCATCCTGCTTAGCCTTGCACGGGCGGGTAATCCAATTCACCGCTTTCAGTCAGGCCTTGGGCGCGAGCAGCGGCCAGTTCCTGCGTCACTTGGGCGCGGGTCTTGTCGTTGCCGACGGCGGCAAACGTGGTGGCGGCGTAGCCTTCTTCGCCGGACACCAGTTCACCGTTGGCGCGGGCGGCGGCCAGCTCTTGCTGCACTTGGGCGCGGGTGACCGTGCTTTCGGTATTCAGGGCGGGCGGGTAGTCCAGTTCGCCAGCTTGCGCGGCGCCGATGAAGGAAGCGGACAGGATCAGGGCGGATACGAGGGTCTTCATGGTTGATCTCCAGTAAGGATCAGTGCTGCATCAGAGATGGGGCAAGAAAGCTATCTATGGCTAGATAGATACGACTTCAAAAATGAGACTTCAAACATTCAGCCTTGGACGGGCGGGTAGTCCAGTTCGCCGCTTTCGGTCAGGCCTTGGGCGCGGGCAGCGGCCAGTTCCTGCTTCACTTGGGCACGGGTCTTGTCGTTGCCGACGGCGACGAACGTGGTCGCGGCGTAGCCTTCTTCGCCGGACACCAGTTCACCGTTGGCGCGGGCGGCGGCCAGCTCTTGCTGCACTTGGGCGCGGGTGACCGTGCTTTCGGTGTTCAGGGCGGGCGGGTAGTCCAGTTCGCCAGCTTGGGCGGCGCCGATGAAGGAAGCGGACAGGATCAGGGCGGATACGAGGGTCTTCATGGTTGATCTCCAGATAACGGGTTCGATGCGGGTTTCGGTTTAAGCTATCTACTTATAGATAGACAACAAGGGAAATAAAAAAGCGGTCCTACTGTATTTCTGGCTTCGGCGTCAGCGGCTTTGGTTTGGTTTGCTGCGTCGATGGATGAATCTTACCTACTACTAGATAGACAACGCAAGCGGGTATTGTGAAACAATATATTTCTTGATGCCGCCCCGTTCGAAGAATTCAGGGGCGGCATAGCGGTTCTGAGTCATGGACGGCTCCTGTCAGGAGCCGTCGTCCCTTACGCCCGTTCAGGCGGATAGCGTCTGCATGACTGCGTACAGGTCCGCCTTGCCTTCGAAGCCAATGCCGGGCAGGTCGGGCATGGTCAGATAACCATTGTCGACGGTCACGCCGTCCGGAAATCCGCCAAAGGGCTGGAACAGGTCCGGGTAACTCTCGTTGCCCCCCAGGCCCAGCCCCGCCGCGATGTTCAGCGACATCTGGTGACCGCCATGCGGGATGCAGCGGCTGGCCGACCAACCATGCTGCTTCAGCATGTCCAGCGTGCGCAGGTACTCCACCAGCCCGTAACTCAGCGCGCAATCGAATTGCAGCCAATCGCGGTCCGGACGCATCCCGCCGTAGCGGATCAAGTTGCGGGCGTCCTGCATCGAAAACAAGTTTTCGCCAGTCGCCATCGGCTTGTCGTAGTAGTTGCGCAGCGTGGCCTGCAATTCGAAGTCCAGCGGATCGCCCGCCTCTTCGAACCAGAACAGGTCGTACTGCGACAAGGCCTTGGAATACGCGATGGCGGTGTCCAGGTCGAAGCGTCCGTTCGCGTCCACCGCCAGCTTCTGGCCGTCTTGCAGCACGCTCAGGATTGAATCGATACGGCGCAGGTCCTCGTCCAGCGACGCGCCCCCGATCTTCTTCTTCACGACTGTGTAGCCACGATCGATATAGCTGCGCATTTCGTCTTTCAGTTTGCCGTGGTCCTGCCCGGGGTAGTAGTAACCGCCCGCGGCGTAGACAAACACGCGGCGATCGGCACGGCCATTGCCGTAACGATCCGCCAGCAGCTGGAACAAGGGCTTGCCCTCGATCTTGGCTACGGCGTCCCATACCGCCATATCGATCGTGCCGATCGCGACGGACCGTTCGCCGTGACCGCCCGGCTTCTCGTTCGTGAACATGGCGTCCCAGATCTTGTGGGGGTCCAGGTTGTTGCCCGTGGCGTCCAGCAGCGACTCCGGCGCCGCTTCCATGACGCGCGGAATGAAGCGTTCCCGCATCAGCTTGCCCTGGCCGTAGCGGCCATTCGAGTTGAAGCCGTAGCCGACAACCGGCTTGCCGTCCCGGATCACGTCCGTGATCACGGCGACCAGGCTCAGCGTCATCTTGCTGAAGTCGATATAGGCGTTACGGATGGGCGAACTGATGGGCAGGGTCTGCTCGCGAATCTCGACGATTCTCATGATGTGTCTCCGGGGTGCGACAGCGGCGCTTTGACAGGGGAACCGCTAGCGTAGCCGTGCCGGCTGGCACTAAGATTCACCTCTATTCATTTGATTATTCACTTTTAGTGAAAAGCGACATCGCCTCCGAACTGGAATTTTTTGTGCAGGTCGCGCGGCAGGGCAGCCTGTCGGCCGCCGCCCGCGAGCTGGACTTGACGCCGCCGGCCGCCACCAAACGGTTGGCGCTGATGGAACGCCGCTTGGGCGTCCGGCTGGTCAACCGCACGACCCGCAGCATCAGCCTGACCAGCGAAGGCGAGACCTATCTGTCCCACGCCGTGAAGATCCTGGCGGATCTGCGCGACATGGAAGATGCGGTCTCAAGCAGCGGAGCCACGCCACGCGGCCTGCTGCGGGTGAACGCCACGTTGGGCTTCGGCCGGACCACCATCGCGCCGCTCGTGTCCCGCTTCGCCAAGCGATACCCCGACGTCGAAGTCCTGCTGGAAGTCACCGACCGGCCCGTCGACCTGGTCGAAAGCGGTTTCGACTTGGCCATCCGCTTTGGCGAATTACCCGATAAACGCCTAAGCGCGCGGCGCATCATGACGAACCGCCGCTTCCTGTGCGCATCGCCCCGCTACCTTGAGCGCTTCGGCACGCCCGCTACGCTGGCCGATCTGGCGCGGCACCGCTGCATTCTCCATACGCAGAATGACGAAGCCCACGGCGTCTGGCGCTTCACGCGCGCCAAGCAGACAGAGGTGGTGAAGGTGCAAGGCGCGCTATCCAGCAATGACGGCGACATCGTGCTGGGCTGGGCCCTGGACGGCCACGGGATCCTGATCCGTTCGGAATGGGACTTGGCGAAGTACCTGGAAAGCGGCCGGCTACAAGTGGTGCTGCCCGATTTCCTGCTGCCTTCGGCGGATCTCTTCGTGTATTACCCCCAGCGCCGGCACCAGACGGCAAGGGCTCGCGCGTTCATCGATTTCCTGGCCGAACAGTTCCAGAAGTCGAGCGGCTAGATGGCGGCCGCCCCCGCTGCGGTTTTCAGCCACTGACTCAGGTCGCCTACCGCCGCGCTGGCGTCCGCGCGGAAATACAGGCGGAACCAGCCTCCCGTTTCTTTGAACCCCAGGGGCGCGAACAGCCTTCCTGCTTGCAGATCGCCCTGCACCAGCATTTCCGGCGCGATCGCCACGCCCAGGCCCACCGCCGCCGCGTCGAGCATGTGATTCAGTTGATCGAACTGGCGTTTTGGCCGAACCTGGGCGGGCAGCAATCCGCAGGACCGGGCCCACTGTTCCCAAGCCTCGGGCCGGGAAGAGGTCTGCAGCAGCGGCAAGCCCAGCACGTCGGCCGGCGTGGCGACCCGTTGGGCAACGTCGGGCATGCAGACGGGCCCTATCGCCTCGGGGAACAGCGGCATGGCGTCGATCCCTGCCGAGGCATGATCCTGGGCGACGATCAATACATCAACGACCCGACGCTCCAACAGGGAGATGTCGGTTGCCGTTTGCAGCCTGACCTGAATCTGCGGATGTTCGCGCTCGAAATGTTCCAGCCTGGGAATGATCCAGTTGGACAGCAAACTGGCCGGAGCGCCGACGACCACATCGGCAGATGCGGTTCTGCCGCGCAGCTCGACGCATCGTTGTTCGAGCATGTCGAAGGCCGGCTGGGAAGCCCGCAGCAGATCGTGGCCTGCGGCAGTCAGCCGCACGCCCCCCGAATGCCGTTCGAACAGCTTGCCGCCCAGCCAGGTTTCCAACTGCCGTATCTGCTGGCTGACCGCGCTGTGCGACACGCGCAGTTCGCCAGCGGCCAATGAAAGGTTCAAGTGCCGGGCGGCGCTGTCAAAGACACGCAGCGCGTTCATCGGGGGCAATTTTCGCATGCAGGAATATTAGAAAATCTAATAACGGAAAGCAAGAAATCTATGATTTATCAGGGAATTTTGTCTCGTTACCATAGCCTTAACGTGTTCAATGGGCTAAAGCCATGTCTCTTGCTCCCCACCCTGCCTCTCCCGATACGCTTGGGCAATTCGGCCAATATGGCGGCCGGTACATGCCCGAGACGTTGATCCCCGCGCTGGATGACCTGGAACGGACCTATCGCGGCGTTCTGAACGATGACGCGTTCTGGCACGAGTACCGGTCGATGCTGGCGGACTACGTCGGGCGGCCCAGCCCCCTTCTTTATGCCCGGGCGATCACCGAGTCGTTGGGCGGCGCCCGCATCTTCCTGAAACGGGAAGACTTGAACCACACCGGCGCCCACAAAATCAACAACTGCCTGGGCCAGATTTTATTGGCCCGGCGGATGGGCAAGACGCGGATCATCGCGGAAACCGGCGCTGGCCAGCACGGCGTGGCGACGGCCACCGTCTGCGCGTTATACGGCTTGAAATGCGTGATTTTCATGGGCGCGGTCGATGTCGAACGCCAAGCCCCCAATGTGGCCCGCATGAAGATGTTGGGCGCGGAAGTTCGTGCAGTACCGGAAGGAGGCGCCACGCTGAAAGACGCGATGAATGCGGCCATCCGCGATTGGATTGCCCACCCGGACGACACGTACTACCTGCTGGGAACCGGCGCCGGGCCGCACCCATATCCCTGGATCGTCCGCGAATTCCAAAAGGTGATCGGCGAAGAGACCCGCGCGCAGATCCTGCAAAAGACAGGGCGCTTGCCCGACGCGATGATCGCCTGCGTGGGCGGCGGCTCGAACGCAATCGGCCTCTTCTACCCGTTTCTGGGTGATGCCCAGGTCCAGTTGCATGGCGTCGAGGCCGCCGGACATGGCGTCGGCACCGCGTATCACGCGGCCAGCATCGGCGCGGGCCGGATGGGCGTGCTGCATGGCTGTTGCAGCTACTTCCTGCAGGATCCAGACGGCCAGATCACGAACGCGCATTCGATTTCGGCCGGGTTGGATTATCCCGGTGTCGGGCCGGAACACGCCCTGCTGCACGACACTGGCCGGGTGAACTATGTCTCGGTGACTGACGACGAAGCCGTCGACGCCTATCGGTGGCTGACGCAGAAGCAAGGGATCATCCCCGCCCTGGAAAGCGCGCATGCCTTGGCCTATGCCCGAAAGCTTGCCCCGCGCCTGGATGCGGACAAGACCATCGTGGTCTGCCTGAGCGGCCGCGGAGACAAGGACCTGAACACCGTCGTGCAATTTGCCGGAGCATCGATATGAGCCGTCTTGAACATAAGCTCGCCGCGCTGCGAGCCGCCGGCAGAGCGGGGCTGGCCGCCTACTTCACGGCGGGCGACCCATCCTATGACGAATGCCTGCGCCTCTTGAATCGGCTACCCGCCGCCGGCGCCGACATCATTGAACTCGGCATGCCATTCAGCGATCCGGTAGCGGACGGCCCCGTCCTGCAATTGGCCAACGACCGCGCGATCCGCGCTGGCCAGACGATGCGACGGACGTTCGACCTGGTTCAAGCGTTCCGGCAGCAGGACCCGCAAACCCCGGTCGTACTCATGGGGTACCTGAACCCGCTCCTGCGGTTCGGCGTCGCGGAGTTCATGGCCGACGCGGGCCAGGCCGGTGTGGACGGGCTGATCATCGTGGACCTGTCGCCGGACCACGGCGGCGAAATCGGCAGGCTGGCGCAAGCCCATGGCATCGACATCATCCGGATGACGGCCCCGACGACGCCCGCCGCCAGACTGGACGCCGTGTTGCGCGGGGCAAGCGGTTTCGTCTACCACGTCATGCTGGCAGGGACCACGGGCGGCGCACTGCCGCCCGATGACGCGATCGCCCAGTCCCTGCAACGGGTAAGAGCCAGGACGCCATTGCCTATCGCGGCAGGCTTCGGCGTGCGATCCGCCGAGCAGGCTCGCGCCGTCAGCCGCCATGCCGACCTGGTCGCCGTCGGCACGCGGCTGGTGGACGTATTGGCAACGGACGGCATCGACGCGGCGTTGAATGAGGTTCGAAACCTATCCGACGGCATTCGGGCCGGGGCCTGAACGACGCGTGGCCCGTGTTTGCGGCACAAGTCGGCCGGTTTAGCTCTGGCCCCGCCCTCCTTGAGCACGCCGGTGATTTATTCCTTCGTGGATTACTTCTGCATTGCCATTCGTTTGTAATCGAAGTCCGCCGCTTTTTCGTAAGGAACCCGGCCAGTGCTCGGGTTACTCAGGCCAGTCATGACATTTGAATGGATTGGATATGTGGCCGTCTAACGTTGGCTCAAAAACACAAGAAGGCTTCGCTCCGCGGGCCGATAAAAGGGGAACACGTGATACAGGAGGGGATGTAAACGTATCCGTGCAGCCCTCGCCCCCGTCGCGCGTGAAACCAGCCGCTACCGTATCAACGGGCAACCCTCTTCACATGCTTTCAATGGCTCGACCGCCGGAGACTCCAACGCAATCCGGCATTATTTCGACGCAGTCGTACATTCAACGAAGCTCGACTGAATCGCGGCCTTATGACTTTTTACGTTCTCTAACTGCGGCAATGGCCAAAGGCGCGCACGCGGGCTTGGAGAAAATGGTGCAGTCCCCCTTCTACGAACCCTTTCGGACAGCCACGATCTCGTTCAACGACGCTAACGACACTAGGCTGCTGTTAGGGTTTGCCATTGCCTGCGACGCACTGACTCCGGACAACTTCGAAAAATGGCGATTCAATAAGGACACGTTAATGAGTGTCGATTCCGGCGATATGAACGTGCTGTACTACGTCGTGAATAAGAAAAGCGTCGCGCTCGCCGATAAATTTATGTCACTTGCCCAAACGGTGCTAAGCGAGAGAGAGCTTTCAGCTTTTGTGACGGGTCGCGCCAAGAGCGGCTGGACCAATCTTGCTACGGCAATCATCAACGGTTTATATGGAACAGCAGGGCGGATGATTGGACTGGGAGCAGATATAAATAATGTCGATGGAAGCGGTCGAACCGTATTGCACATTGCAGCATTAAGCGTGTGCCAAGACACGTCAGAACATAGCAGGGCCTTTCTGGATTATGTTTTGACGTTGCCTGGCCTACGCGTGAGCAAGGCAAATTCGCTGGGCGAAACAGCTCATGATCTCTTAAACAACTATCCGCTTGAGCAAGCGAAGGTCGCAGCCGTTATAAATACGCAAGCTAAGGTTTCCGCCCTACTAAACTAGTATTTTTCTGTTTAGCGAAGCTGTCGCAGAAACGCGATGCCGGTAACGGATATAGGCGTCTAGAGAAAAAGTGATGTAAATGGAAAAACCCCGACAAGCCGTAGCGTTGCCGGGGTTTTTTTAGATTTGAACTGACGCTTTTTTTTAGAACGGAATATCGTCGTCCATATCCGCCAGGTTGGCGCCGCTGCTGGCCGGAGCCGCTGCGGGAGCCGGGCGCTGTTGGGGCGCCGGGCGTTGCGCCGGGGCGCGTTGCTGTTGCGGACGCGACGGTGCGTCGTCGTAGCCGCCGCCACCGCCGAAGCTTGCGCCACCGCCGCCGCCGTCTTCGCGGCCGCCCAGCATTTGCATCTGGTCAGCCACCACTTCGGTGCTGTAGCGGTCAGCGCCGGTGTCCTTGTCTTGCCACTTGCGCGTCTTCAGGCGGCCCTCGATGTAGACAGAGCGGCCCTTCTTCAGATATTCGCCGGCGATTTCAGCCAGGCGGTTGTACATGACGACGCGGTGCCATTCGGTTTCTTCGCGCTTTTCGCCGCTGGCCTTGTCCTTCCAGGACGAAGTGGTGGCAATCGACATGTTGCAGATTGCCGCCCCGTCGGGGCTGTAGCGGACTTCCGGGTCGCGTCCCAGATTGCCCACGAGAATGACTTTGTTAACCGATGCCATGCCGTTGTCCCTCTGTTGTTGTCAGCCTGCGCCTGTGCGTTGCCGCGAGCGCGCCGGCAACAACATAAAAAGCGATGTTGAAGACCGGCTTCATGAAACACGCCGGTCATCGCAACGATGACCGGCGACGCCGGGTGAAGCCCTAATTTGGTACGTATTATCGACGAAAAGCGGCTGCCGCGCCAAACGCCATTGGTGACAAATCCGTCCAGCCCGGAAAACGAATTCGGGGCGGTTGGCCGGCGTAGACGGCACGATCGGCGACGGTTCCATGCAGTCGGGGACGCATCCCCGTGAAGTCATGCCAGAGGCCGAAGCGCCCAGGTCACGGCCAGCCAAATCGCGGACAGGACGGCGGCGCCGATGAAAACCGCGCTTGCGCCTGAATGCGATGCCAGCCATCCGCCCAGCGCGCCGCCCGCGAACAGGCCAGCCGCCTGGGCCGTGTTGTAGAAGCCCAGCGCCAGGCCTTTGTAGGCCTGCGGAGCCACGCGTGACACCAGCGACGGCTGCAGCGCTTCCAGCACGTTGAAGGCCACGAAGAATCCCGTCAGCGCGATGGCCAGCGTGTAGAAACCGTGACTGGCCGCCGGCAACAAGGCGCACACGACCACCAGGCCCGCCACGGCCGCGCGCAAGGCCCCCCGGTGGGCGCGACGCTTTTCCGCGACGAAAACCACGGGCACCATCAGCACGAACGACACCAGGATGACGGGCAGATAGACCTTCCAGAGTTCGCGCGCGTCCAGGCCGCCAACTTTAGCCAGCAGGGCCGGCACCACGACAAACAGCGACACCTGGATCAAATGCAGCACGAACACGCCAAAATTCAGGCGCAGCAGATCGCGGTGGGTCAGGACTTCACGCGCATTGGCCCCCTGCATGGTGCGGGCCTGCGTGCGTGGCACCACCGGCACGACAAAGCGCGCCACCGCCAGGCAGACGACGCCCAGACAGGCGATGGTCCAGAACAGGCCCGACAGGCCCCACCAGCCGACCAGCACGGGGGACAGGACGAGCGACACGGCAAACGACAGGCCGATCGACCCGCCCACCATGGCCATGGCGCGCGTGCGCACCTCGTCGCGGGTGGCGTCGGCCAGCCAGGCGGTCACGGCGGCGGAAATGGCGCCCGCCCCCTGGATGGCGCGCCCGATGGTGATCCAGTAGACGTCCGTCGCCTGGGCGCAGACGATGCTGCCGGCCACGAACAGCAGCAGGCCGAACAGCACGACCGGGCGCCGGCCCCAGCGGTCGGAGGCCAGCCCGAACGGGATCTGCATGAACGCCTGGGTCAGCCCGTACATGCCCAGCGCCAGGCCGACCCGGGCGGGATCGTTGCCGCCTGGCAACCCGGCGGCGGCCACGGCGAACACCGGCAACAACAGGAACAGCCCCAGCATCCGCGCGGCGAACAGGCCGGCCAGCGCGATGCTGGCGCGGCGCTCGGAAGGGGTCAATTTCAGTCTGGTATCTGCCGGCATGCGGAAATTTCAACAATGACAAGGGCGGGCGCGCGTGAATGTCACACGCTCACGGTCTGATCTAGCGGTGCCGCGCCGGCCCCGGTTCAGTCCAACTTGACGGACTACCCTGAACACGGGGGGATTCGGCGCGCTATAGTACCAAGTTGGCCTTTGAAACCGCTTAAAAGAGCCTATGGACGCCCGACCGACGTGACAATACGCATCCGGGGTGCACGCACCCACAATCTTAAGAACGTCTCGCTGGACCTGCCGCGCCACAAACTGGTGGTCGTAACCGGCCTGTCCGGTTCGGGCAAGTCGTCCCTGGCGTTCGATACGCTGTATGCGGAGGGCCAGCGACGTTACGTGGAAAGCCTGTCCGCGTATGCCCGCCAATTTCTCCAGCTGATGGACAAGCCGGACGTGGACCTGATCGAGGGCCTGTCGCCGGCCATCTCGATCGAACAGAAGGCCGCGGGGCACAATCCGCGCTCCACGGTCGGCACCATCACCGAGATCCACGACTACCTGCGCCTGCTGTACGCACGCGTGGGCACGCCCTACTGCCCCGACCACGGCCTGCCCCTGCAAGCACAAAGCGTCAGCCAGATGGTCGACGCGGTGCTGGGCTGGACGCCCGAGACGCGCCTGGCCGTGCTGGCGCCCATCGCACGCGGCAAGAAAGGCAGCTTCGAGGACGAATGCGCCAGCCTGCAAGCACAAGGCTACGTGCGGCTGCGCATCGACGGGCAACTGGTTGAGATCGACGGCATGGCGCCGTTGAAGAAAACCGAGAAGCACGATATCGACGTCGTCATCGACCGGCTGCGCATCAAGCCCGAAAGCAAACAACGCCTGGCGGAGAGCTTCGAAACCGCCTTGCAGCTGGCCGACGGCCGCGCGCTGGCGCTGGACATGGACAGCGAGCGCGAACAGGTCTTCTCCAGCCGCTACGCCTGCCCGGTGTGCAGCCACAGCCTGCCGGAGCTGGAACCGCGGCTGTTCAGCTTCAACAACCCGATGGGCGCCTGCCCCAGTTGCGACGGTATCGGCCAGGTGGGCTTCTTCGACCCCAAACGCGTCGTCGCCTTCCCGGAACTCAGCCTGGCCGCCGGCGCGATCCGCGGCTGGGACCGCCGCAATGCCTTCACGCATTCACTGCTGACCAGCCTGGCGGCGCACTACGAATTCGACATCGAAGCCCCTTTCGAAGAGCTGCCCGAAGCGCTTCGCGACAAGGTGCTGTACGGCTCCGGCGAAGAAGAAATCTCGTTCCTGTACCTGAACGAGAAAGGCCGCAGCACCGTCAAGCGGCACACGTTCGAAGGCGTGATCCCGAACCTGGAGCGCCGTTGGCGCGAAACGGATTCGGCCACCGTGCGCGAAGAGTTGGGCAAGTACCGCAATATCAAGACCTGCCCGGACTGCGCCGGCTCGCGGTTGCGCCCCGAAGCACGCAATGTGCTGATCGGCCACGATCCGCGCGGCGGCGAACGCCATGGCCAGGCCATCTATGAAGTCGAAGCCATGCCGCTGTCCGCGTGCCTGGCCTGGTTCCGCGACCTGAACCTGACCGGCTCCAAGCAAGAGATCGCGCAGCGCATCGTGCGTGAAATCGAAGCGCGGCTTAGTTTCCTGAACAACGTCGGCCTGAACTACCTGTCGCTGGACCGCAGCGCCGACACGATCTCGGGCGGCGAAGCGCAGCGCATCCGGCTGGCCAGCCAGATTGGATCGGGGCTGACCGGCGTGATGTACGTGCTGGACGAGCCCTCCATCGGCCTGCACCAGCGCGACAACGACCGCCTGATCGGCACCCTGCAGCACTTGCGCGACTTGGGCAACAGCGTCATCGTCGTCGAGCATGACGAAGACATGATACGCATGGCCGACTGGGTCGTGGACATGGGACCCGGCGCGGGCGAGCACGGCGGCGAAGTGGTGTCGCAAGGCGATCCCGACACCGTGCAGCGCGACCCGAATTCGCTGACGGGCCAGTACCTGAGCGGCGCGCGCGAGATCGCGATCCCGCCGCGCCGCCCGGTCAACGACGAACTGCCCTGGCTGACCCTGACCGGCGCCAGCGGCAACAACCTGAAAGACGTGGAGCTGCGCATCCCGGCCGGGCGGCTGGTCTGCGTGACGGGCGTGTCGGGATCCGGCAAGTCCACGCTTGTGAATGACACGCTGGCGGTCGCGGTATCGCGCCAGCTGCACCATGCGCAAAGCGAGCCCGCCCCCTACGTGTCCATGCAGGGGCTGGAGAACTTCGACAAGATCATCAGCGTGGACCAAAGCCCCATCGGGCGCACGCCGCGCAGCAATCCTGCCACCTACACGGGCCTGTTCACGCCCATCCGCGAACTGTTCGCCGGCGTGCCGGAAGCGCGCACGCGCGGGTACGATCCGGGCCGATTCAGCTTCAACGTCAAGGGCGGCCGCTGCGAGGCCTGCCAGGGCGACGGCGTGGTCAAAGTCGAAATGCACTTTCTGCCCGACATGTACGTGCCTTGCGACGTCTGCCACGGCAAGCGCTACAACCGCGAAACGCTCGAGATCCGGTACCGCGGCCGCAATATCAGCGAAGTGCTGGACCTGACGGTCGAGCAGGCGCTGGAGTATTTCGACTCCGTGCCGGCGATTTCCCGCAAGCTGCACACGTTGATCGACGTTGGTCTGTCTTATATTCGTCTGGGCCAAAGCGCGACCACGCTGTCGGGCGGCGAAGCGCAGCGCGTGAAGCTGTCCCTGGAGCTGTCGCGCCGCAGCACCGGGCGCACGCTGTACATCCTGGACGAGCCCACGACGGGCCTGCATTTCCGCGATATCGAGCTGCTGTTGCAAGTGCTGAACCAACTGGTCGATAGCGGCAATACCGTACTCATCATCGAACACAACCTGGACGTCATCAAGACGGCGGACTGGGTGATCGACATGGGTCCGGAAGGCGGCGACGGCGGCGGCTATGTGGTGGCGCAAGGCACGCCCGAAGACGTGGCGGCGGCAGAAGCCAGCCACACCGGGCAGTACCTGGGCAAGCTGCTGCGCCGCAATGCAGGACGATGACCCCGCCCATTGAAGCGAACAACCCCGGCCCCACTGCGTAAGGAAATACGGCATGTACACCTTGATCATCGGCAACAAGAATTACTCTTCGTGGTCTTTGCGCCCGTGGATCGCGCTGCGGGCCACGGGGGTTGCCTTCACCGAGCAAAAGCTGGGGTTCTTCACGGAAGCGTTCTCGCGCCAGGTGGGCGCGGTATCGCCCGCCGGCCTGGTGCCCGTGCTGCTGGACGGAGATTTCGCCGTCTGGGATTCGCTGGCCATCTGCGAGTACGTAGCCGAACAGCACCCCGACGCGCAGCTATGGCCTGAAGAGGCGAAGGCGCGCGCCCGTGCACGGTCGCTGGCGGCGCAGATGCACAGCGGGTTTTCGGCGATGCGCCAAGCCATGCCGATGAACGTCGAAGCCCATCTGCCCGGCATCGACCTGCCCGAAGCCGCCAGGCAGGACATCTCGCGCCTGCAATCCATCTGGCATGACACGCGGGCGGAATTCGGCCAGGGCGGCCCGTTCCTGTTCGGGGCCTTTTCGATCGCGGACGCCTTCTTCGCGCCGGTCGTGTCGCGCTTCACCACTTACGGCGTCGCGGCCGCCGGCTCCGTGCGCGACTACATGGACGCGGTGTTGGCGCTGCCCGCCATGCAGGAATGGATGCGCGATGCGCGCGCGGAAGCCACGTTCGTTCCCGAAGACGAGCCCTACCGCAAGCATCGCTAACGCGTTATCCCACCCGGTCAATCGTGCAGCCGCTGCGCCATGAACGCGCGCAGCAGCGCCATCGCGGGCGCTTCGGTCCGGCCGGTCAGCGTCACCAGCGCGAACAGCGCGTGGCTGCGCAGGGGTGGATCGCTGGGCAATTCGATCAGCTCGCCGGCCGCGATACCGGCGCGGGCCGCGCCCACGATCCCCAGAAACACCGCGTCGGAGACGCGCACCGCCTCAAGCAGGCTGCCGATCTCGTCGCAGCGCAGGCGCACCGACACGCGCGGGTCCGGCTCGATGCCGAAGTGTTCGATCAGGATCCGCTCGGTGTCGGCGGCAAGGAAGGTCGACGCCAGGGGATAGGCCGCGATCTCGGCGAAGCGCGGCGGCCGCGCGCGGCGGGCCAACGGATGCGCGCGGCGGCAGATGAAGCCGGCACGCATCTGCGAGACCGGTTCGATACGCAGATCCGCGGCAGGCGCGATGCCTCGGGTATCAACCACCAGCGCATCCAGGCGCCGTTCTCGCAGCAGCGCCAAATGCGCCTCTAGCGGCCCGCGCATAAGCTCCAGGTGCAATTGGGGATGGCGCTGCGCAACATGCGTCAGCAATGGCGTCATCAGCATCGCGCCAGGCCCCGAGCCCAGGCCGATGCTGATGGTCCCTTGGTCCCCGTGGGTCAAGAGTTCCGCGCTACGGCGCAATTCCGCCGATTCGAACAGGATTCGGCGCGCCCGGCCGGCCACGGTCAAACCGAACGGAGTCAATTCGGTGCGCTTTCCCATACGGTCAAGCAGCAACGCGCCCAGGTCTTCCTCTAGCAGGCGCACGCTGCGGCTCAGCGCCGATTGCGTCAGATGCAGGCGTTCGGCCGCGCGGCTGAATGAGCCCGCTTCGGCCACGGCCAACAGGTGTTCGAGCTGCTTGAGGTTCATGCCTTGCTATGAGTTTTTTTTCTAGCTTCCAGAATAACAATTCGTTAGACAACTAGCGAGGCCAGTCCCTAGCATGCGAATCACAATCACATCACAAGGGGAAACTCGTGAGCATGCTTTCCGTTTACCTGCGCCCGGCGGCGCGTGTCTTGGCGTTGGGCGCGGTGTTATTGCTGGCCCAGGGAGCCCAGGCGGCGGACTATCCCAGCCGGCCCGTCATGATGATGGTGCCCTACCCGGCCGGCGGCACGTCCGATGCCATTGCCCGCCTGGTGGCGCCCCCGGTATCGAAAACGCTGGGCCAACCCGTGCTGGTCGAGAACCTGGGCGGTGTCAGCGGCGCGCTGGGCGCGCAGAAAGTCCTGGCGGCCAAGTCCGACGGCTACTACCTGTTCCAGGGGTCACCCAACGAGCTGATCCTGTCTCCTATCGCCAACCCCGCGGTCAAACTCAAGAGCGAGGACTTCCGGCTGGTGCAGATGATCGGCATGGCGCCGCTGGTGATCGTGGCGCGCCGCGACCTGCCGGCCAACAGCGCCGACGACCTGGCCGCGCTGGCGCGATCGCGCTCGGCGTCGCAGCCGCTTACCTTCGGCAGCGTGGGCGTCGGTTCGCTTTACCACGTGCTGGGCGAACACCTGGCCCGCACGCTTGGCGCCACCATGGTCCATGTGCCCTACAAAGGCGGCGCGCCGCTGATGCAGGATATCGGCGGCGGTCAGGTCGATCTGGCCATCCTGCCGCTGTCGCAGCAGCAGATGGCCTTGGCTGAACAGGGCCGCGTCAAGCTGCTGGCCACGCTGGACCCGCAACGCAGCCAACTCCCCTCCCTGACCGCGGTGCCGTCCGTCAATGAAGGGCAACAGTTGAAGGGCTTTAACTTCACCACATGGACTGGCTATTTCGTAAAGCGCGACACCCCCGAAGACGTCGTCCTGCGCCTGCACGCGGCGCTTAACAACGCCATGCAGGACCCCGCCGTGAAGCGCGGGCTGGAATTCCAGAACATCAAGGTGTCGGAACCGATGGACGCGGACGCAGCGCAAGCGATGTACCGCGCCGAGACGAGCCGCTTCCGCGAGATCTCGCACCGCGTGGAATTGGCCGATAAACCCTGACCGCGGCACTTAACAACAAGGAACCACCCGCCATGCATCCGATTCTGCAGACCCTTACCGCCCAAGCCGACGCGTTCATCGCCATCCGGCGGGACATCCATCGCCATCCCGAGCTGGGCTTCCAGGAATTTCGCACCAGCGACCTGGTGGCGCAATGCCTGACGCAATGGGGCTATGACGTGGAACGCGGCTTGGGCGGCACAGGCGTCGTGGGGCAATTGCGCCGCGGCAACGGCGGCAAGCGCCTGGGGCTGCGCGCCGATATGGACGCGTTGCCCATCCAAGAGGCCACCGGCCTGCCACACGCCAGCGGCAACGATGGCGTCATGCATGCGTGTGGCCACGACGGCCACACCGCGATGCTGCTGGCGGCGGCCCACCACCTGGCCCGGCACGGCGACTTCGACGGCACGCTGAACCTGATCTTCCAGCCTGCGGAAGAAGGCCTGGGCGGCGCCAAGCGCATGATGGAAGACGGGCTCTTCGCGAAGTATCCCTGCGACGCCATCTTCGCCATGCACAACATGCCTGGCCACCCGCAAGGCCGCCTGCTGCTGCGCGATGGCCCCACCATGGCCTCGTCCGATAACGTCACCATCGTGCTGGAGGGCGTGGGCGGACACGGCGCGGTGCCGCATCGCGCCGCCGATCCCGTCGTCGCCGGCGCGGCGATCGTGATGGGATTGCAGAGCATCGTCGCCCGCAATATCGATCCCTTGCACATGGCGGTGATCACCGTCGGCGCGTTCAATGCCGGCCGCGCCAACAACGTCATCCCGCAGACCGCCACGCTGAAGCTCAGCGTGCGTGCGCTGGACCGCGACGTACGCGATACGCTGCAGGCGCGCATCACCGAGCTTGTCCACAATCAGGCTGCCAGCTACCAGGTGCAGGCAACGATCGACTATGGCCGCGGCTATCCGGTGCTGGTGAACACCCCGGCCGAAACCGATTTCGCGCGGCAGGTGGCGATAGAGCTCGTCGGCGCCGACAACGTGGATCCGCAGACGCGGCCGCTGACCGGCAGCGAAGACTTTGCCTTCATGCTGGAGGACGTGCCCGGTTCTTACCTGCTGGTGGGCAACGGCGACGGCTCGGCGGACGGCTTCAATAGCGGGCATGGCGCCTGCATGGTCCACAACCCCGGCTACGATTTCAACGACCACAGCCTGCCCGTGGGCGCGGCGTACTGGGTCTTGCTGACGCAGCGCTATCTGACGCGCTGACGCGTGCCCTGGCCGGCCTACGCCATCTGGAACAAGCGTTTGTGTTCGCGGATGGCGTAGCGGTCGGTCATGCCGGCGATGTAGTCGGAGATGGCGCGGGCCTGGTCATTGAAGGCCGGGCGACGGTAGTCCGGCGGCAGCAGGCGCGGGTCTTCCAGGAAGGCCGCGAACAGTTCGCGCACGATGCGGCGCGCCTTGGTGGTCATGCGCAACACTCGATAGTGCCGGTACAGGTTGTCGAACAGGAACTTCTTCAGCGCATCGGCCTCGCGGCGGATGTCGTCCGAAAAACCCGCTAGCGGCGGCGCGTGGCGCACATCGTCGACGCTGGCCGGCGCGGCGTCGCGGATGCGCGCCAGCGACGTTTGCGTCAGGTCCACGATCAGCGTGTTGATCATGCGGCGGATGGTCTCGGCCACCGCGCGGCGCGAGGCCAGGCCCGGATAGCGGTCCAGCACGTAAGCGTGGTGGCGTTCGAAAATTGAAACCTCTTGCAGCTGTTCCAGCGTGATCAGCCCGGAGCGCAGGCCGTCGTCGATGTCGTGGTTGTTGTAGGCCACCTCGTCCGCCAGGTTGGCCAGTTGCGCTTCCAGCGATGGCTGGGTGCGGTTCAGGAAGCGTTCGCCCACATCGCCCAGCTGGCGCGCATGCGCGGCCGAGCAGTGCTTCAGGATGCCTTCCCGCGTTTCAAAGCAGAGGTTCAAGCCATTGAAATCCGCATAGCGTTCTTCAAGCTCGTCGACCACGCGCAGGCTTTGCAGATTGTGCTCGAAGCCGCCCGCCTCGGGCGCCAGTTCCCGCATGCACGCGTTCAGTTCGTCCTGGCCGGCGTGGCCGAACGGGGTGTGGCCAAGATCGTGCGCCAGCGAGATGGCCTCGGTCAGGTCTTCGGACAACCCCAGGCTGCGGGCCAGCGTGCGGGCAATCTGCGCCACTTCCAGGCTGTGGGTCAGGCGGGTTCGGAACAGGTCGCCTTCGTGGTTCACGAAGACCTGCGTCTTGTATTCCAGGCGCCGAAAGGCGCTCGAATGCACGATGCGGTCGCGATCGCGCTGGAATTCCGTCCGATTTTCAGGGGATGGCTCGGCAAATTTCCGGCCGCGCGATTGAGACGGGTCGGATGCGTAGGAAGCCAGTTCTTTCATCTGCAACACCGTCTCCGGTCGCGGTTATTGGGTGGTGCGGGCCAGGACGGCGCGCACCGCGTCGTCCGGGGCAGCCTGCATGAAGGCTTCGCCGATGCGCGGCATGAGCACGTAGCGGATCGAGCCGCCCTCGGTCTTCTTGTCTACCTGCATCAGGTCCAGCCAGCGGTCGGCGCCCAGGTCGGGCGCCACCACGGGGCAGCCGATGGCCGCCACCAACGCGCGCACGCGGTCGACGTCGGCGCGGTCGAAGCCGGCCACGTCCACCGACAGTTCCGCCGCCTGCACCATGCCGCAACCGACCGCCTCGCCATGCAGCCAGGCGCCATAGCCCAGGCCGGATTCGATCGCGTGGCCAAAGGTATGGCCCAGGTTCAGGATGGCGCGCAGGCCGGACTCGCGTTCGTCCTTGCCCACCACCTGCGCCTTCAGTTCGCAGGAACGGCGGATGGCGTAGGCGACGGCCTGCGGGTCCAGGGCGCGCAGCTGCCGGACGTTGTCTTCGCACCAGGTCCAGAAAGCCGGGTCCAGGATCAGGCCGTACTTGATCACTTCAGCCAGGCCGGCGGACACTTCGCGCGCCGGCAAGGTGTTCAACACATCGGTATCGATTTCCACCGCCACCGGCTGGTAGAACGCGCCAATCATGTTCTTGCCCAGCGGATGGTTGACGGCGGTCTTGCCGCCCACCGACGAATCCACCTGGGCCAGCAGCGTCGTGGGCACTTGCAGGAAGCGCACGCCGCGCATGTACACCGCCGCCGCGAACCCCGTCATGTCGCCGATCACGCCGCCGCCCAGCGCCACCAGCACGCAGCGGCGGTCCAGGCGATGGGTCAGCAGGGCATCGAATATCAGGTTCAGCGACTGCCAGTCCTTGTAGACCTCGCCGTCGGGCAGTTCGATACGCAGCACCCGCTTGCCGGTGCGGGCCAACGCCGCCTCGGCGCGTTCGCCGTACAGCGCCGCCACGGTGGGGTTGGTCACGACCGCGATCGCGGTGGCGTCGGCGGGGATGCATTGGTCCAGGGCATCGATGCGGCCGGGGCCGATATGGATCGGATAGCTTCCGCCCGGGGTGTCGACGTCAACAACGTTCATATACGCTTCTCAAAGGCTTGTAATTGCGGCAGCAGCGCCTTGACCAGGGTGTGGATGGGCGTCGAGCCGGTTTCCACCACCAGATCGGCGACTTCCTTGTAGAGGGGCTCTCGCAGGGTCATGAGGTCCCGCAGGGTGCCGCGCGGGTCGGCGGTGGCCAGCAAGGGGCGGTTGCGGTCGCGGCAGGTCCGGCGGAACAATTCGTCCACGCTGGCCCGCAGGTAGACGACGATGCCACGTTCGTGCAGGCGCTGGCGGTTTTCCTCCGCCAGGATCGCGCCGCCTCCGGTGGCAAGAATAATGTTGCGCCGTTGGGTACACTCTTCCAAGGCGGCGGATTCACGGCGACGAAAACCGGTTTCGCCCTCGATTTCAAAGATTACCGGCACCCGCA
Source organism: Achromobacter marplatensis (assembly GCF_049060505.1). Classification (GTDB taxonomy): domain Bacteria; phylum Pseudomonadota; class Gammaproteobacteria; order Burkholderiales; family Burkholderiaceae_B; genus Achromobacter; species Achromobacter marplatensis_A. The sequence goes on along the minus strand of NZ_JBMGRB010000004.1, from coordinate 304,564 downwards.
CGCCGCAACGCGCCTCGAGCTCATGATCCAGATCCATAAACTCGCGTCCCAACGCACGCGCCAGGCTCCGGCCGATGGTCGTTTTGCCCGCCCCCATCATTCCGACCAGGAAGACGGGCAGGTCGTGCGGCAACGACACGGTCTTGCCTGTGCACTCGACGGCGCAAGGCAGATTTTCAGGCCCCTCGTCGGAGGGCGCTGGGTCCGGATCAGCCTCCGGACATGAGTTGGCGGAAAAGTTCATGACGGCATTATCACATCTGCCGCCAGTTGCCCGCGCACCACATTGAACTATCTTGTTACAGAAACCGATCCCCCGCGCTAAGCCGGGCCCGGAGAGTCCCGTAAAATCGCCGCGATGAGCAAGCCCCAGAATTCCTCCAAGAAAGACAAGCCCGCCAAGAGCGGCTCCCCGATACTGCGATTCTTCGTGAAGGCCGGCATCTTCTGTGCCGGCCTGTTCCTGTGCGGCGTACTGCTGGCGGGGATGGCGTTGGCGCTGGCCTGGCCAAACCTGCCGGACCTGAACGCGATGACGGACTATCGCCCGCGGGTGCCGCTGCGCGTCTATACGGCGGACCGCGTCCTGATCGGCGAATTTGGCGAAGAACGCCGCAACGTGCTGCGCTTCAACGAAATTCCGGACGTCATGAAGTCCGCGGTGCTGGCGGCCGAAGACGACCGCTTCTACCAGCACGGCGGGATCGACTGGATGGGCGTGGCGCGTGCCGGCCTGACCAACCTGATCAACATGTCGAAGACGCAGGGTGCCAGCACGATCACGATGCAGGTGGCGCGTAACTTCTACCTGTCGTCGGAAAAGACCTATTCGCGCAAGTTCTATGAGCTGCTGCTGACGTTCAAGATCGAATCCGAGCTTACCAAGGACCAGATCCTTGAGCTCTACATGAACCAGATCTACCTGGGCCACCGCGCCTACGGTTTCGCCGCGGCGTCGCGCGCCTACTTCGGCAAGCCGTTGTCGGAAGTGACCCCGGCTGAAGCCGCCATGCTGGCCGGCATCCCGAAAGCCCCGTCGCGCTTCAATCCGATCTCGAACCGCCCCCGCGCCGAATTGCGCCAGCGCTACGTGCTGGGCCGCATGCAATCGCTGGGCTACCTGACCGAGCCCGAATACAAGCAGGCGATGGCGCAGCCGATCGTCATGAAATCGGCGGAAGGCACGCCGGCAGGCGGCTATTCCATCCACGGCGAGTACGTGGCCGAACTGGCCCGCCAGTTGCTGTACAACGTGTACCAGGACAACGTCTATTCGCGCGGTATCAACATCTACACCACCGTGCAGTCGAAGGACCAGGAAGCGGCTTACCGCGCCGTGCGCGAAGGCGTGCTGGAATACACGCGCCGCGCGCCCTACCCCGGCCCCGAAGAGCAGTTGGACCTGCCCCCGGGCACCGAGAACAATCCGGCCGCGCTGGACGAATTCCTGGACGGCGTGTTCGACAAGTTCAGCGACAGCGGCGACCTGCTGACCGCGCTGGTGCTGTCGGCCAGCCCGACCGAGGTGAAGCTGGCACGCAGCTCGCGCGAAATCATCACCGTCACCGACAAGAAGGTGCTGGGCGTCGTGGCCCGCGCGTTAAACGACAAGGCCAAGCCCGAACAGCGCATCAAGCGCGGTTCCGTCGTGTACATCCGCAAGTTCGGCGACAACTGGGAAATCATCAATCTGCCGTCGGTGCAGGCGGCGTTCGTGGCGCTGGCCCCGCAGGACGGCGCCATCCGCGCCATGGTGGGCGGCTTCGACTTCTATCGCGGCAACTTCAACCGCGTGACGCAGGCATGGCGCCAGCCGGGCTCGAACATCAAGCCCTTCATCTACGCGGCCTCGCTGGAGCGCGGCCTGACGCCGGCCACGCAGATTTCCGACCAGCCGTTCGAACTGACCGCCGCCCAGACGGGGTCCAAGGCCTGGAACCCCAAGAACTACGGCAACCAGTACGAGCCCATGCTGACCCTGCGCCAGGGCCTGTACAAGTCCAAGAACATGGTGTCGATCCGCATCCTGCAAGCCATCGGCCCGCAGTATGCGCAGGACTACCTGACCCGCTTCGGGTTCGACAAGGCCCGTCAACCGGCCGTGCTGCCGCTGGCGCTGGGCGCGGGCTCGGTCACGCCCCTGCAGCTGGCTGGCGCGTTCTCGGTATTCGCCAATGGCGGCTACCGCGTCACGCCCTACCTGATCGACCGCGTCACCGACAGCAACGGCAAGGTCATCATGCAATCCAAGCCGGTCGTGGCTGGCGACGCGGCCGCACGCGCCATCGATCCGCGCACCGCCTGGATCATGGACGACATCCTGCGTGGCGTGGCCACCTACGGCACCGCGGCACGCGCCCGGGCCCTGCTCAAGCGCAACGACATCGCCGGCAAGACGGGCACCACCAACGAATCCGTGGACGCCTGGTTCTCGGGCTACACACCGAACCTGGTGGCGACGTCTTGGCTGGGCTTTGACCAGCCCAAGTCGCTGGGTTCACGCGAGACCGGCGGCGGCGTCGCCATGCCGATCTGGGTCGACTACATGCAGGACGTGCTGAAGGGTGTGCCGGAAGAAAAGCCGCGCGCCCGGCCGGACGGCATCATCGTCGAAAACGGCGAGTTCTACTTCTCGGAATTCCCGCCTGGGCAGGCCGTGGCCCGCCTGGGGCTGGCGGAAGCCGACACGCTGGGAGAGTTCCTGCACGGCCTGGGCAGCAGCAACGAAGACACGAAGATCAAGGTTGCGCCAGGCGTCGGGACGCAAAACACCGCGCCCTGGTCGCAGAAGATCCCGTTCTAAAAAAATGGCCGGCCTTGATAGGCCGGCCTTTTTTTATTGGGGTGGCGAGGTTTACAGTTTCAGCGTCACGGGGACGCCTGCCGCGGCGGAGCAGATTTGGGACAAGGCGTCGGGCAGTTGCGGGCCGCCTCGGGTATCGTTCCAGTGTTGGCCGTCGTAGCGGTAGTGGAAGCCGCCGCTGCGCGCGGCCACCCACAGCTCCTGCATGGCGGCCTGGCTGTTCACCACGACGTGGGTATTGTCCTCGAACACCATCGTCAGCACGTTGCCGCTGCGGCTGGCTTCGACGTCAACGTCGAGCGACGCCGCCCAGTCATCGGCCTGGCTTTCGATGCTGTCCAGCACCTGGTCGATCAACGCAAGAAATTCGGTTTCGGTCATAATCGAGCCTGCAAGAATTACGGAGTTCCCAGTGTTCCAATTGGCATTCAGCCGCATGGCTCTTCGCATTGTAGCCACGCTCTTGGCCTCCGGCATGGTTGCGGCCTGCGGGTACAAGGGGCCTTTGTATATGCCGACGCCTGACGGCAAGCCGCCGTCGCGCACGCCGACGCAGACCGCGCCGCAAATTCCACCTGCGCCGACGATCCCATGACGCCCGCCTATCCCGCGCAGCCAGACCTGGCCGGCCATCCCTACTTCCAGTACCGCAATAACGTACTGTACGCCGAGGACGTGCCGCTGGACCATCTGGCGCATGGGCTAGGCACACCGCTGTACGTCTATTCGCGCGCCGCGCTGAAAGCCGCCTGGGAAACCTACCGCAGTGCGGTTGGGCTGCGCCCGGTGCTGGTCTGTTACGGCATGAAGGCCAATTCCAACTTGGCGGTGCTGAAGGAATTCGCGCGCCTGGGCGCCGGCTTCGACATCGTGTCTGGCGGCGAGCTCAAACGCGCGCTGGCCGCGGGCGCCGACCCGTCCAAGATCGTATTTTCGGGCGTGGGAAAGCAGGCCTGGGAAATGCGCGACGCACTCACGGCCCAAGTGAAGTGCTTTAACGTCGAATCCGTGGCGGAATTGCACCGCCTGTCGGAAGTGGCCGAAGACATGGGCCTGCGGGCCCCGGTGTCGCTACGGGTCAACCCGGATGTCGACGCGCAGACGCACCCCTATATCTCCACCGGCCTGAAAGAAAACAAGTTTGGCATCGCCATCGACGCGGCGCTGGACGCCTATCGCACGGCGCGATCCTTGCCGGGCCTGGACATCGTGGGCGTCGATTGCCATATCGGCTCGCAGCTGACTGACATCAGCCCCTATTTCGACGCGCTGGAAAAGCTGCTGGACCTGATCGACACGCTCGGCCGGGAAGGCATCCAGATCGCGCACCTGGACCTGGGCGGCGGCCTGGGCATCCGCTATGCGGACGAGACACCGCCTTCGCCCATGTCCCTGCTTGACCGCGTCTTTGAACGGCTGAACGCACGCGGCCACGGGCACCTGCATGTGGTGCTTGAACCCGGCCGCTCGCTGGTCGGCAACGCCGGCGTGCTGCTGACCACGGTCCAATACCTGAAGCATGCCGACGCGCGCAACTTCGCCATCGTCGATGCGGCGATGAACGACCTGCTGCGTCCGGCGCTGTACGACGCGTTCCACGGCGTGCGGGCCCTGCGGCCACGCGCGGACGAACCCACCGACTACGACATCGTCGGCCCGGTCTGCGAAAGCGCCGATTGGCTGGCTCGGCAGCGCCCCCTGGCGATCCAGCAGGGCGACGTGCTGGCGGTGGAATCGGCCGGCGCCTATGCCATGGCCATGGCCAGCAATTACAACGCGCGCGTCCGCCCGGCCGAAGTCATGGTCGATGGCGACAAGTACTACGTGGTGCGCCAGCGGGAAACGCTGGACGACCTGCTCAAGGGCGAGTCCACGCTGCCTTGAGCCGGCTCCCGCCGGACAGCGGCCGCGTCAGGCAGCCCATGCGCGCTTTCCCGTCTGTTCACTTGAACTCGTGCGAAATGACGGCGGGCCGGTTCGGCGCGACGCTCAGCGTCATGCTGTGCTCTCCCGCCGACGCGTTGCGCACCGTCACCTGGTAGCGGCCCGGCGCCAGGGAAAGCTCCCGCAGCGGCGGGCTTACCCCGCGTGAACGGCCATTGACCAGCACCTCGCCCCACGGACGCACCGCCACGCGGACCACCACGGGCGCGGCTTTGGGTGGCGTCGGCGGCACCGCAGCCGATGGCGGGGGCATATCGGAGGTGCCGGCTGCGGCGGCCGGACCAGCGCCCGGCGGGCCGGCTTCGGAGGGGGGTTCGGGAGCGGGTTCAGGGCTGGAGCTGGCTTCAGCGATCGGCTCGGCGACGGATGCGACGGGCGCGACGGCAGCCGGCGCAGGCGCCGCAGCGACAGGAGGCGTGGTGGGAGGCGTCGTTTGAGGCGCAGCCTGGGGCGCAGCCTGGGGCGCAGTCTGAGGCGCAGTCTGAGGCAAGCCCTGCGGCGACGCTTCGGGTCCGACAGGAGGCGCGGCGGGAGGCACCTCCGGCGCTCGTGCGGGAGACGGGGACGATGTCTGCGGCGTACCGGCCAATTGCACGGGCGGCGTCGTCATTCGGACCCACGCATAGCCTCCACCGGCCAGCAGCAGGGCAAACATCACCAGCATCAACGGCGACATGCGCCGACGACGAACCGGGATTTCCGGCGGCGCCTGTGTCAACACACCAGCCGTGGAACGCGCCAGTGCGTCGTCATCGGCAGGACGCCCGTCCGTCGGCGATGCCGCGAGGGGGATGAAGGCGGGTTCGTCCGTGGGCGTGGGCTCAAGCTCAAACTCAGGCTCAGGCTCACGCTCAGGCCCGGGCTCTGGCCCAGGCCCAGGCCCAGGCTCCGGCTCAGGTGCGGACATGAGCGTGGCCGTGCGCTCCGCTGCCTGCAATGCCCCCATCGCCGCGGCAAACGCCGCCACGGTCGCGGGCCGGGCGTGCGCGGGCATCGCCAGGCCGCTGTCGACCGCGTCGCAGAATGCCTTGCCGTAGGCGTCTCCGCCCCAATCCGCCAGCGGCACGTAGTCGTCGCGCACACGACGCGCCAGCGCGCTGGACGGCGCGCTGCCGGTCGCCAGGAAATAGGCCAGCGCCGCCACGCCATAAACGTCCGTCCAGGGGCCGCAGGGATAGGCCGGGTCATCCGTGTATTGCTCGAACGCCGCGTAGCCGGCTTGCCGGGGCGCGTCTTCCGCGTCGGGCGCCGGTGCGACGGGCGGCGTCGCCAGAACGGCCTCGCGCGACGGGTCACCGCCCACGGCAGCCGGACAAATGCCGCCGTGCACCTGCCCCGCCTCGTGCAGGGCCGCCAGCGGCGCGGCCAGGCCGGCAACGATCCGGGTGATCGCCGCTTGCCGTGCCGGGCCCGGCGGCAGGCGGATAAGCGCTTCCAGACCCGGCTCGCCGGGGGCGGCGGGGGCGGTGATGTGCGGGTCCGGCGGCACTGCAGAAGGGCTGGACATGTGCGGTCCTCCGGGATCGAAAAGGGTCATGGCCGCCACGTGGGCAGCGACGAGAACAGGCGGGCGAACAAGGTGGCATTCAACGCGCCACCATGGACATAGGTCTGCAACGCCGCGCCGTCGGCCTGATTGGTCCACCAATAGCTGGTGTGCGAGCTGGGATTGAAACAAAACGGCAGATCCGGCCACGCGCCCAAGGCGCGGCGTGCCACGGGCGCCGTATCCGGCTCCCGCCCGGCACGCAGGATGTCCATGATGTCGTTGCCCGCTGGCGGGGCGGCCTGGCGTGGCGCGGCGGGCGGCATGCGCACCTGCTGCAGGCTGCGGTCGAACTGTTCGGGCGCGCAGCCATGGCGCACCGCGGCCAGCATGCTGGCGCCCACCTGGCGGTAGTAGTCGCTGGCGCCGTCCAGGATGCTGCTGTGATATTGCGCGGGCGGCAATGCCACGACCACGCAGAGGGGATAGCCGCGCCCCACCCGGTCACGGCTGGGCGTTATGCAGCCCAATTGCGCCACGCCCGCGCCGGGCCCGGCCGGAATCGCGAAATTCCAGATGGGCGCGGACGCGAAACTGCGCGCCGCGGCGGCGTCGGGCGCCTGCTTAAGCGCCATCAGCCCGAATTGCAGCCAGCGGTCCCACCACGCGATCAGTTCACGCGGCAAGCGCCGATGCACGAAATCGCCTGCGGCCGGGATCTTGCCATACCAGCCTACCTGTCCGAACGCTACGCCTAGCTCCATGTCCCTGTCCTGGTCACGACGCGCCGGGGCAGGCGAAGCCCTGCATCTCGGCAAGATGAAAGGGGCTTTTAACGCTGCTGGCGGTGATCTCCAGCACCACCTTGCGGCCGCCCAGATCGAAGGTGGCCAAAGTGATCTCCGGCGACGCGCCGCGTTGCAACTGCGCACGGTCCAGCATGCGGTTCAGCGCCCACGGGCCCGACGTCGTCATGCCTGCCGCGCCGCCTTGCGGCGTCAATTCGATGCGCACCTGATTGCTTCCTCGCGGGCCCGGCCATTGCACCGTGGTCGCCACCTGCGGCCCGTGCGCATAGCGCACCGCCTGGCCGTCCACGTCCATCACGAACTGCGTGATGCCCTCGTCCATCTCGACCGGCCGGATGGCCACCCGATAGGACGGCATGGGGTTGCCGGCCATGAAGTACACATCGCGGATGACGCCGGCGCGCTGGAAGGCGTCCAGCGTGGCGGAGTTACCGCCCGACCGCCCATCGACGCCGGGCTTGAAGCGCCAGCGCTGCCCCGAAACGTCGATCTGGGTCGCAAGGTTCTTTTGGAAGAAATCGTCCATCATGCCGTTGGGCGCGAACAGGCGCGCCATGTCATTGGGCGCCACGTCCCGCGTCGACCGACTGGAAAACGGGTAGCGTCCCGCCACCGACTGGCCGCAGAACACGCCAATGGTGGCGGACACGGTTTCGCCCATGCGCGCCCTTGCCACATCGGACACTTCCCCCGAGGCGTTCACCGACAGCGAATTGAGCACATCGCGCAAGGGGCCGGGCAGCCGGCCGGCTTCGGCGCGCAGCTTCGTCACCGAGTCCGAGCTGGGCGCCGGACTGCCGCTGCGCAGGGCGGCGTCCGCGGCGGTCAGGTAGGTGTAGAGCTCGTTGATGAGGCCCGTGGTCGCGGCAATGGGCGGGGCGGCGCCCGTCGCGCCGCCTTCGCCTTGCGCCAGCCGGCGATACGGCTCGAAGTACTGGTCCACGATGCGTTCCAGTTTTTCATCGGACGCGTCGGCGCGCGTGGCCGCGTCCGGCCCGGTGGGGCCGAACATCTGTTCCAGCGCTTCGCGCGTGCTGCTCACGCGGTCACGCGCCTGATCCACCAGCGACCGGTCGTCCTTGCCCGATTCGCGTAGCAATGCGGTCTCTCGCGCGACGCCGCGCACCAGCTGCACCAGCGGCGATTCCGGCGCCGACAGGGTTCGCGCCATCTGGATGTTCTGCAGCAAGGACTTGCTGGGCGCCAGCTGCAAGTCGTTCAGATAGCCGTCCCACTGCGCCACATAATCGTTCATGTAAAGGCGCTTGATACCGGCCACCAACTGGCGCTGCGCCGCTTGGTCCAGCAGCCCGGGCGCAGGAATATTCAAGATCCAGGCATCGTCTGACCGCAGCACCTCCGCCACGCTGGCGACCCGCTTGTTGAACACGTCCCAATAGCCCCGATAGCTGTACAGCGACGGGATGCCCTGGCTTAGCGGCTTGCCGCTCTTGCGCACGAACACGGCGCTGGCCTGCGCGCCGCCCAGCGTTACCACCGTGTTCTCGGGCGCCGCATGGGTATTGGCCAGCGTGCGGCGCAGTCGGCTGTAGGCCCGTTGCGCCAGCGTGTAGCGCGCCAGCTTCTCGCGGGCCTGCGCCACCAGCGCATCGTCCTTCGGAAACGGCGACGCCAGCACGCGGCCCTGCGTCAGGTTGCGCAGATGTAGCGACAACTGTTCGTACTGACGGCGCGTATAGCCGTCCGGCAAGGTAGCCTGCATGTCGGACAACAGCCACGCATGCATGAACTCCGGGTCGTAGCGGTCGGCCTCGTACAGCATCAGATAGGCGCGCAGCGCTTCATACGAATACTCAAGGTCGCTGGCCGACGCGTCCCGCAGCGCCGCCTCGACACGCCGCGCCACTTGTGGCAACAGCACCTGGTCCAGCGTGTTGTCATAGACGCCCTGCGCGGCCGCTTGCAGCTTCTGGCCCTGATACAGCCCGAAGCGATAGCCAAGCGGCGGCTTATCGATTTCAAACGCTTCATGCCGCGGCAGATACCACAGGCTGTCCAGGAAAGGCATCAGGCCCAGCAAATCGCCCGTGCGCGTGATCTTGATGTCGCGCGTCAATTTTTCCACGGCGGGCACGCGCCGCGCGACCTCGTCCACATAGGCCGCGTTGTTGCGGTAGCTGAGCGCCCAGCCTGCGATCAGCGCGACGAACATCGCGGTGACCAGCCCATAGCCTGCCCAATGCAGTTGCCGGTAGCGGCGTTCCCAACGGAGGTTGCGTCCCGCCAGCCCCGCTTCGCGGAAGATGACATCTCGCAGCAGGTTCTTCAGGAAGTAGCTGCGGCCCTCGCCTTCGCCCGATATGCCGGACGCCGGGGCGGCGGCGCCTTCGATACGCAGATAACGCTTGAGGTGCCCGGTTACCTGGTCGAACGTTTCGCCGCCCTGGGTGCCGCTGGTGAAGTACACGCCCCGCGGAATCACCCGGGCTTCGAACTTCGACGTGGCGAACACGTCGCTCAGGAAATGGCCCAAGATGGCTTGAAGCCCGGCGAATTGCTGCGGCAGCATGTAGGCAAGCGCGCGGCGCGACGGATCTTCCTCGGCCGCCACCACTTCCGGCAGCGCGTCGTCCAGGCGCCGTTGCAGCAGTGCGTACTCTTCGTGGAAGGCCTCGTAGAGGTCAAAGCCGGGCTCCTGTGCACGCGCGTAGGGCAACGTAAAGCCCCATACCTGCGCCAGCTCGTCGCGGCTGAAGGAAGCGAAATATTCTTCAAAGCCGGACAGCAGGTCGGTCTTGGTCACCAGCACATAGACGGGAAACGCAATGCCCAACTGTTCGCGCAATTCCTGCAGGCGCCGCCGCAGCACCGCGGCATGCTGCGCCCGTTCCGCATCGGACGCAGACAGCAGGTCTTCGACGCTGACCGTCAGCATTGCGCCGTTGATCGGCTGCCGCCCACGGTACTTGGTCAGCAAGCCCAGAAAGCCGCGCCACTCTTGCTCGTCGCCCGTCGGGTCGCTTTCGTGGGTGGTGTAGCGCCCGGCCGTATCCAGCAGCACCGCATCGTCGGTGAACCACCAATCGCAATTGCGGGTGCCGCCTACCCCGCGCAAGGCCACCTTTCCGTAGCGCTCGGCCAACGGGAAATTCAGCCCCGAATTCACCAGCGCCGTGGTCTTGCCCGACCCGGGCGCGCCGATGATTACGTACCAGGGCAGCTGATACAGGTATTGCTTAGAGAAGCGATCCAGCGGGCGGCGCTTGCTGCGGCTCTCGAAGCGCGTCTTGCGCAGCAGTTCGACCGCCTCGTCGAATCGCGCCTCCAACTGGCGTATTTCATCGTTCTCCGCGGTCTCTTCCACGGCCTTTTCGGCGCGTGGGCGGGGCCGCAACTGACCCAGCAACTGCGCATTCAAGCGCCCTTCCCGCCATTTTCGCCACAAGAGGCGCAGCAGCCATATCGCGAATATCGCCACGATCACGATAATGCGCACCGCCTCGCTTTCCAGCGGGCGCACGGTGCCCACCGCGACAAGCGGCCCCGCGATCCAGATCAGCAGCGCCAGGGCCACCAGCCCCAGGAAGTTCCACACGCGCCGGCTGAAAAACCATCCGAACAGCCTGTAGATCATTGTCGGCCTCCCTGTCCATCATCCTCATGCGGCGTGGGCGGCACCAGCACGGTGATCTCTACCCGACGATTCAGCGCGCGCCCTGCAGCCGTATCGTTGGGCGCCACCGGATCGGCGTCTCCGCGGCCTTCCGCCCGCACCCGCCCCGGTTGCCCCAGGCGTTGCTCCAACATGTCTTTGACGGCGTCGGCGCGCGCCTGCGAAAGATGCCAATTGGACGGAAAACGCGCGCTGCGCATCGGCGTGTTGTCGGAATAGCCGCGCACCAGAATCGCGCCCTGGGTCTGACGCAGCGCATCCGCCACGCGCGACAACACCGGCAGGTAGGGGTCGCGCACGGAACTCGCGCCGGACTCGAACACCCCGTCGCCGCGCAGCACCACCACGCTGCGGTCGACTTCGTCGCGCACGCTTACCAGTTGGTCGCGGATCTCGGGTGCCAGGAACAATGCCAGCCGAGGCGCCGGCGCTGGCCGTTTCGCGACCGCCGGCGCGATTTGCACCGCGGGCGGCTTGAGCTGGCTGATGGACGCGAACACGCGATCCGACTCGCTGCCCAGCCGCCAACCCAGCCCCCAGTACAGGGCCAACGCAAGCACGGCGGCCAGCGCGCCAAACACCCACAAAGGCACCGGCAGCCGACGCAGGGGCGTCTGCGCCGGCGCGTCGCGCCAATGCGGAGACAAGGCCAGCGCGTATTCGCCGCGCGCGCTACGAAGGATGCGCAACAGCCGCTGACGCAACGTTTCCAGCTGCGAGCGGCCATTGTCCATCACGCGGTAGCGGCCTTCGAAACCCAGCAACAGGCAGTAGTACAGCAGCTCCAGCAGGTCCAGATGCTGCGCGGGATTCTGCGACAGCTTGGCCAACAGCTGAAAGAATTTCTCGCCACCCCAGGTCTCGTTGTGGAACGTGACCAGCAGGCTGTGCGCCGACCACACGCCGCCTCCGCCCCACGGCGTCAGCGCCGCGGCCTCATCCAGCGCGGTGCACAGGCAGTAGCGCGCGCCAAGAATCGTCTCGTTCGAAATACCCGCCTGCTGCGCGCGCAACTCGAACTGGCGGATCTCGTCCAGCAAGTGCTCTCGCAGCATGGCCGCCGACGGATGCGCCGCAGTTGCGCGGATCTGCGGGATCAAGTCCAGCAGCGGGTTGGCCGCCGCCACCAGCGGGTTTGTCCCACTGATGACATAGTCATGGGGCCGCAACCGGCCGGCGCCTTGGGCGGCGCTATCGCCCAGCCCGCCCGGCGGTGCGGACATCGTGTGATCCGATGCGTGCATAGCTCTCTCCGCGCTTAATCGCGCAATGCCCAGAACTCCATCGTCAGCCCCGGAAAGTCACCGGCCAGATGCAGCGCAAGCGCGCCGGTGCGTTCCAGCTGTTTCCAGAATTCGCCGCTTTTATCCAATTCGAAATACACGTGCCCGGCGTTGTAGGGAATCTGCCGTGGCGCCACCGGCAGCGCGCGCACCGTCACGCCGGGCAATTGCAAATGCACCAGGTCGCGGATGCGTTCGACGGGGCCGATCTTGACCTGCGCGGGAAAGCGCGCGCGCACGGTGTCCGCGCCCAGGTCCGCATGCACCGCCAACACGAAGCCGGCGGTCTGTAGCAGTTCGGCGTCCGTGATCTGCGCCACCCTCACACCCTGGCCCCTGTCCTGCAGCGGGATCTGCAAAGCGCGCTGCTCCAGCACTGCCGACAACGAACGGCGCAGCTCGGCCATCAACGGCGCGAAGCTGGCCTGCAGGTCGTCGTGGACGTACTCGGGCAGCACCTCCGGACGCCGCGTCGCGGACGTGAACGTCGACAGGTCGCAGGCCAGCATCAGCCAGTCGTGGAACAGGCGCTCCGGATGCAGGGCGGCGCTTTGCCGCGCATGCCACAGCGCGCCCAGGTAGCGGTTGACGGTTTCCAGCAGCATGAAGTCGGAAACTTCAGAGACGCCTCCCCGGCCGGGTTGTGACAGGCGCTCGGCCAGCGCCTCGCTGCGGGCGCCCAGCAGGCCGTACAGCTCGTTGACCAGCCCCCGCAACACCGGATGTTCACCCGCCGCCAACCAGGGCGCCACGTATTCGTCGTCCAGCACCACCCGGTTGTCCTGGCGGCGCTCCATTACGCGCGCCACGCCCAGGCCCAGCCAATCGTCGGTCAACTCGTTTTCCAGCATCAGGCGCAGCCGCAGGCGGCCCAGTTGCAGCAGGGCCGGCTCCAGCCCCATCGAACCGGTGTCTTCCACATCGGCTTCGTGCACCAGATAGCGCGCCAAGGTGTCCTCTTCACCTTCGTAGATCACGTCGGTGGCGCCCGGCCGCGCGCGCGGCATCGCCAGCAGGACCCGCGTGCCACGTATCTGCGGCGGCACCTCCAGCGCGGCGGGCGCAGCATCCGGCTCCGAAAAGTCGAAGGGCGTGCCGTCGGGCATGACACCCTGCGCCTGCGTCAGCACCAGTTTGCCGATCGCCAGCGCATCGCGGTCCAGCGACAGTTGGCTGAAACCCCAGAAGAACCCTTGCGCCGCGGCCGCGCGCTGCTGCGCCACATGCAGCAGATGACGTTCAAGCTGCTGGAAATGCTGGGGCCGCAGGAACATTCCCTCCGACCAGATCACTTTGTCTTTACTCACCATGGTCCGGTTCTCTTATTGTGTTTCTAAAAGGGCCACCACGAACGTTCGCGGTCCACTTCCTCCAGCCCGGCGCGCTTGACCGCGACTTTCACCGTTTCCTCGTTCGGCGAAAACTGCCAGACCTTGTAGATATTGGTGTCCTGGGGTTCGGGTAGCGGCACCAGCAGGCGCCATTTGCTTTGTTCGAGCTCCCGGTAGGCCGCCACCACGCCCACCACGCGCGCCTCCGGGTTGCCGGGGTAACGCAGCACCTTGGTCTCGCCCGGCCGCAGGATCACTTGTTCGGTATTAAGCAGCTCGGCGCCCAGCGCCGCCTGCGCGTCGGCCTGCAAGGTGAAGAAATCCCGCGATTCGAAGGTGCTGGCCGACTTCAATTCATAGATGGTTACCTGCACCGGCGACGGCCTGCCGCTGGCGTTCGCGTTCACCTTCGGATCCGCGCGCAATTCAATGGCATAAGGCGCTGGCACACGCTTGGCCGTGGACGAACACCCTGTGATCAACGCGCCGGCCGCCAGGCTCGCGGCGATCAGCGCGGCACGGCGCAATAGCCCGCGGGCCCGATATCCCGCGAGGACTGTTCGATGGAGTAAAGCGTCCATAAGACCTCGGAAATAAAAACACACACGTCTGTTACGCCGAGACGCACCCCTGCCGCGCAGGGCCGCTATCATCGGCGCAATAGCCTTGTCTCTTCTTCTTCGACCGACACGCCCGCGCCATGAAACAGCTCGTCCGTATCAGCTTTATGTTCCTCTTCGCGGTCCTCGCGGCCTGTACTTCGGCCCCTTCGCCGCAAGCCGCGGACGCCTTGCAGCAAGTCCGCGACGAATACGCCGCCAGCCAGTTCGGCGCCGTCGCGCGCACCGTCGCCACGTCCGATGCCTTGGCCACCGCGCCCACGCCCATGCGTGTCGAAGCCTTGAAGCTCCAGGCCTTCAGCTACTGCGTCATCGGCTATCGGCAACTGTGCGAAGACAGCTTCGCCCGCATCCTGCAACTGCAACCTTCGTTCGAACTCGCGCCCAACGAAACCGGGCATCCCCAATGGGGGCCCGCCTATCGGGCAGCCAAGGCCGCCCAGGCCCACTGAGGCGCCGCAGGCGCCAAGGAGACAGGCATGAAGCTCACCGCGTTCCAACATGCCGGCAATCCGGCCTTCGAACCCATTCATGCCGAATTCATGGCGCCCGGCGGCACGGTGGGACGCAGCCTTGAGAACCACCTTGCCCTGCCCGACCCGGCACGCGGGATTTGCCGCGTACAGGCGGCCATCCGCGTCAATAGCGCGGACGCCACCGGTTTCCTCGTGAACCTCAGCAGCATGAGCACGGTCAGCGTCAACGGCCGCCCCGTGGCGCAGGATCAAGAGGTGCCGCTGATCCCGGGCGACGAGCTCCAGATCGGCGCCTACCGGCTGCGGGCGGAAGCCACCACGCCCGCCGTGGATGCAGCGTCGCCGGCCGCCGTGATCGACGACGACATCTTCAGCGACCTCATCGGGCCCGGCACCTTGCCGGTCGGCAGCGCCCCCGACGTATCCACCCATCCCTTCGACCTGGCGTCCGCGCAAGCGCGCAACCCCGACGACCCCTTGCGGCACCTGCCGCCGGGCGATGCCGCGGTGTCGCGCCCCATCACCGATCCGCTGGCGCTGTTCGACACCCCCGGCGAGGGTCCGCCCAGCGTCTTCGCCGACAGCACGCCATCCACGCTGCCCAACCAGGACCCGCTGGCCGAACACCGCAGCCACCCCGTCGACGCTGCCTTGGGCGCGCCGCGCGAGGGCACGGACGGCCGTAGCGCGTCCGACCACCTTCGCGAAGTCGGCAGCTACATGCGCCCCGCGCCCGTGAAAAAAGCAACCGACGGCAACGGCCGCTAGCGGTTCACGCGTAGTCATAGTCATAGCAAAACTCCCCGGCATCCACGGACAGACGCACGCCCCGCAGCCGGCGGTCCTGCATCGACGCGCCCAGCAATTCGCGGCTGATCTGCGGCAGGACCGTATTGGTGAGAATGGCGTCCACCATGCGCGCCCCCGACTCGACTTCCGTGCAGCGCGCCACCACCAGCGCCGTCGCGTCGGCCGCCACGTCCAACGCAACCTCGTGATGCGCCTGCAGCCGGCGGCGCACCCGTTCGAATTGCAGGTCCACGATGCGCGCCAGCATGGCGTCCGATAGCGGCAAGTAGGGCACCGTGACCAGCCGGCCCAACAGCGCCGCCGGGAAAGCCTGGAGCAACGGTTCCCGCAGCGCCGCCGCCAATCCTTCGGCGTCGGGCATCAGCGCGGGGTCGCGGCAAAGGGCGGCGATGCGGTCCGTGCCGACGTTAGAGGTCAGGATGATCACGGCGTGGCGGAAATCGATGTAGCGCCCTTCGCCGTCCTCCATCCAGCCCTTGTCGAACACCTGGAAGAAAATCTCGTGCACGTCGGCATGCGCCTTCTCCACCTCGTCCAGCAGCACCACGCTGTAGGGCCGCCTGCGCACGGCCTCGGTCAGCACGCCGCCTTCGCCGTAACCCACGTAGCCGGGCGGCGCGCCTTTTAACGTCGAGACCGTGTGCGGCTCCTGGAATTCGCTCATGTTGATGGTGATCAGGTTCTGCTCTCCGCCATACAGGGCCTCGGCCAGCGCCAACGCGGTCTCGGTCTTGCCGACGCCGCTGGGGCCGCACAGAAGGAACACGCCCACCGGCTTATCCGGATCGGTCAGCCGCGCGCGCGATGTCTGGATGCGGCGCGCCACCGCCTCAAGTCCGTCGCGCTGACCGATCACGCGCTTCTCCAGCGTATCGGCCAGCGCAAGCACGGCCTGCGCCTCGTCGCGCACCATGCGCCCCACGGGGATGCCGGTCCAATCGGCCACCACGGCAGCCACGGCCGCCGCATCGACCGACACATGGATCATCGGCGCTTCGCGCAGATCCAGTGCCGAGGTTTCCCGCGCCAGCGCCTGCCGCGCGGCGGCCTGTTCGGACGCCGACCCGTGATCCAGCGCCTGGCGCAGCGAAAACACCTTCGCCGCCAACGCGCGCTCGTCCTCCCAACGTGCCGCCAAGGCCTGTTCCGCTTGTGTCGCGTCAGCGTGTTCCGCAACCAGACGTTCAAGACGCTGGGCGTCACCCGCGCCAAGATGAAGCTCGCGCCGGGCGATGCGCTGCGCGATTTCCAGCGTCTGGATGCGCCGCCGCGCATCTTCCAGGGCCGGCGGCACGGCGTGCTGGCTGATGGCCACGCGGGCGCAAGCTGTATCCAGCAACGCCACCGCCTTGTCGGGCAACTGCCGCGCGGGGATGTAGCGGTGCGACAGGCTTACTGCGGCGGTGATCGCCTCGTCCAGCAGCAGCACGCCATGATGGGTCTGCAGGGTCTCGGCCAGGCCGCGCAGCATGCCGAATGCGCGCGCTTCGTCCGGCTCATGCACTTGCACGACCTGAAAGCGCCGGCTTAGCGCCGGGTCTTTCTCGATGTGCTTCTTGTATTCCGACCAGGTGGTCGCGCCGATGGTGCGCAACTGGCCGCGCGCCAGCGCCGGTTTAAGCAGGTTGGCGGCATCGCCCGTGCCCGCCGCGCCGCCCGCGCCCACCAGCGTATGGATCTCGTCGATGAACAGCACAATGGGCCGTTCGCTGGCCTGGACCTCATCGATCACGCCGCGTAAGCGCTGCTCGAACTCGCCCTTCACCCCCGCGCCGGCTTGTAGGAGGCCGATGTCCAGCAGATACAGCGACACGTCGCGCAAGGGCGGCGGCACATCGCCGGCCGCCAAACGCAAGGCCAGCCCTTCCACCACGGCGGTCTTGCCCACGCCGGCCTCTCCGGCCAGCAGCGGATTGTTTTGCCGGCGTCGCATCAGCACATCGACGATTTGGCGAATCTCTTCGTCGCGCCCGGACACGGGGTCGATCGCGCCAGCGCGTGCCTTGGCCGTCAGGTCCACGGCAAACCGCTCCAGCGCTGCAAGATTTCCCCCCTGCGCCGCATCGACGTCTGACGCGTCGGTGGCCGACGCGTCAGCGGCCGCTTCCGGCGAACCCTGCGTCATCTGGCGCATCTGCGCCAACAGCTTGTCGGGCTCGATGCGCGAGAACTGCGGCGACATGCCCAGCAACACGTGGCGCAACGCATAGGTGGTGACCAGCCCCGCCAGCAGGTGGCCGCTGCGAATGCGGGCCGCGCCATAGCGCAAGGACCCCAGCACCCACGCCCGTTCAACCGCGTGGTCGATGTGCTCCGACAAGTCGGATACCGATCCGGCGCCGGCGGGCAGCCGGTCCAGCTCGGCCGTCAGGTCGGCTTGCAATTGCGCCAGATCCAGGTCGAAGCCGCGCGCGATGCGATGCAGATCGCTGTCCTGGCACTGCAGGATCTGATGCATCCAGTGCACCAGCTCCACATAAGGATTGCCCCGCAGCTTGCAGAACGCCGTGGCGCCTTCCAGCGCCTGGTAGAGCGCAGGATTGAGCTTTCCGAAGAGTTCGATGCGGCCGATATCCGACATGGCGTCATGACGCGTTCAAGCGCGCGCATTCCTGGAAGGTTGAGCCGGCGAGCGGCCACGTGCCGGCGTTTGCCCCCGGCGCTCATAGTCCAGCAACAGATCGCACGCGTCTCCCTGCGCCGGCCGTCGCCGGCCCAGCCACGCCGACAGGCCCAGCGGCCGTGGGGCGCCCAGGGCCAGTCCCCTCGCGTCTTCGGCGCGCAGCACGGGCCGCACGTCCCAGGCCAGTTCCACGCCGACGTAGTGCCTGACCCAATGCGTCAATTGCCGGGCGCGCAGACCGCCCGGCAGGAAGCTCGTGTAGTCCTCCAGCGTCAGCGGCCCGAGTTCGATCCGGAACTTGTGCTGGGCGTCGCGCACGGCGACGCCCAGCACCGTGTCGCGCCCCAGCCCCGCCATGCCGCCCAGGCCCAGCCGTTGCTCGGGTTCCAGGCGGATCCACTGCGGGACGAATTCGCAAATGCGCACGGGCAGCCCGAAAAAACACTGCAGGATGTGCTTAAGCCCTTCGGGGTTGCGCGTCTGGCGCACCAGATGCCCCGCCATGAAGTACTTGGCGTGGTCCAGCACGGCATCGCGCCGCCGCATCGACGGCTCGCCCAGATGCAGCAGGCTGGCCACGTACCGCGTGAAGCGCTCTTCCTTGCGATCCAGGCTGACGGTGCTTTGCGCGTCCGCCCAGGCCCGGTAGAACAGCAAGATGAGCCGGTGATGGAACACATCGGCGAACGCGGACAGGGTGCGATCCCCGTAGTGCGCCATGCGTTCATGCGCGTGCTCGGTCAGGTGCAGCGGCAAGGGGCCGTTGGGGCCGAACAGGCCAAACCCGTATATGGACATCTCCGCCGGCCGGCCCTCGCGGCCGGCCCGGGCGCGCGCCACGGTGGACGGCGCGAAGGCCATCGACGGTTCCTGCCGCATGCGCACAGGCTCGTAGCGCGCCACGGTCTCGCGTCCCAGCGGCTTGCGCGCGCCGGCTTGCGCATCGATCCAGCGCAGGGCGTGAAAAAGGTCGTGCGCATACGGCTCGCGCTCAAGGGCGCGCCACCATTGCGCCACCGCCTCGTTTTCATCGGTGGCGCCAGCGGGAACCGGATCGGCGACAGGTTGCGTGACGTCCACCGCGTCACCCCATGTGTATTTGCTTGGCGTCCACCTTGACCAGGTCGGAACCCGTCACCAACGTGTACGACGCGTGCAGCCGCGCGCTCTGCTCGGCCTGA
Organism: Achromobacter marplatensis; assembly: GCF_049060505.1. Classification (GTDB taxonomy): domain Bacteria; phylum Pseudomonadota; class Gammaproteobacteria; order Burkholderiales; family Burkholderiaceae_B; genus Achromobacter; species Achromobacter marplatensis_A. The sequence continues at coordinate 285,564 of NZ_JBMGRB010000004.1, read as the reverse complement.
TAATCGATGGAGCCTGCCCGCACCTGTTCTACCTCGCTCACGCTGCGCATCGACAAGCGCGCCATGAGGGTCATGCGGTCCAGCACCGCCTCATAGTTCCTTCCGACAAGCAGGGTCTCGCCCACCGTGGCGTGCAACTGTTCCGCCACCAGCCGCACGCGCTTGCACGCGTGGCGTTCGTCTTCGGCTTCGATCGCGTATTCGGGCGTGCGGATACGCACCGCGCGCTGGCCTTGCAGCAGCACGTCACCCGCGCTTTCCACCCGCACGTTTCCGCCGTTCGACCGCAGCACCAGTTCGCCTTGCGCCTCCAGCGTGGTGTGCGCAGGCGCTGCCTGCACGGTGACCGCAATGAGGTACACCCGCGACGGATCCGGTCCGCTGATCAGCACTTCGTCGCCCGGTCGCGGCGCCAGCAGGCAGCTGGCGGCGCGCCGCGTGCTCCACATGCGGCCATCGCACGCAACGGCGTAGCTGCCGTCGGGTTCGCAGCACAGCACCTCGCCCAGCAGATGGACGGGGTCATAAGCGATGCGGTTCAAACTTGCGGCGGATTTCATCTTGCGCTCCTGTTCATGGCGGGTCGACGGCTAGACTGCGGGCCGGCGACCCATGCGGGGCTTGAAGCGGGCGACTTCGCCGCGCTGCAGGGTCGACAGGACCAGCTCCGACATCATGTTGATCGAGACATGGCGCGCGAAAAACTGCTCAAGCACGGCGCCGAACAAATACGGACTGATGCCGGAAAAGGCCGCTTCGTCCACTTGCAGCGCAATGCGCACGCCGCGTCCATGCACGATGGGGCCCGGCACCGGCAGGCGGTGATAAACGGGCTTGGCGCTGACATGCCGCAAACCGGAAATATGCTTGCGCACGGCGGGGTCGGCCAGGTTGCCGTAGACGTGCAGCATCTCGCGCAGCGTCTGGGCACCCTGCTCCGTGTCCAGATCCGTCAGGCTCAGATAGTTCAGGCCCAGGTGGCTGATCAGATGCCAGGTGGCGGCGTTTTCGGCCAATGCCGCGCAAGGGCGTGTCGGCCCATGCAGCACCTTCACCGCGCGAACCGGCGCCGATACCCGCAGTGTCATGTCCGTGTCGGTACCCAAGGGCAACAGCATCGGCATATCGCGGTTGGTGCACAGCGTCTCAAGCGACAGGTGACGCAACTGGCCGGAAAACGGCGCTTCCTGCCGGTCCACCAGCGACAGGAACACTTCGCTGCCGGTGTAGCCGGTGCGGGTGCCATTGCGTAGTGCCGTGTCGGAGATCAGGCGCGGCTCGCGGCGCACGGAAAAGTACGCGCCATAATCATCGGGATCGCTGCCCAATGATCCATAGAACGGGCGGAATTCCTGTTCCTGTTGCTGCGCCGACGCATGGCCGGTGACGCGCGTCACGCCAAAGACTTCGTAGTCCAGCGGACGGCTGCGATCGACCACCACGTGATACTCCGACGTGCGCGGCGTCACTGCCACGCGGTCCGCGCGCTTGGGAAACAGATTGATCACCGGCGCGCAATGCAGCGCCAGATTGGCGGCGGAGATCGCTCCCTCCAGTTCCGGCGCGGCAGTGGAGAACAGCAAGGTCAGGTCAAAGGCGCGCGTCTCGCGCGGGGCGCCTTGCGGTTGGGCCGCACTGCGCAAGCCCGCCTTCAAGCCATTCACGCTGAAGAACAGGTAACGCCGCGCGAAAGCAAAATACTCCTGCAGCAGGCGGTAGCCCTGGAACACGCGCGCGTCGCCGGGCAACAAGGCTTGGTCATCGGCAAAGCCCTCGTGGCGCACCGCGCTTGCCGGCAACTTGTTGATCCACGCCACCGGCCGCGAGGTGTCATGGCCCAGCACCGCCACCGTGTGTCCCATCAGCACTTCCAGCAAGCGCTGCATTTGCAGGTCCTGCCCATTCAGATGAAACACCAGTTGATCAAGGTCCAAGTCTTCCAGGCGCTGGCCGCCGCCAATCTCGATCCGGATGCGCAACGCGCTCAGCACGCGCCCGGTCCGGCCCGCCAGGCCCAGCCGCGCCAGCGGCAGATCCTGTGGCGCCGCGGTGAACTCGGCCTGAATCACCTGCAAGGGCCACAGGCGCACAGCGTGCCCGGTCGTGAACTCGCAGGGCGTCTGTTCACCACGCGGCACGCGTCCGCGCAGCACCGTGCCGCGCGGCAATTCGAAGCCGCCCGCCAGCGTGCCCTCGTTCATGCTCGGGGAAAACTGCACAATCGCCATCGACGGCGTGGGCGCCAGGTAGTTGGGATACACCACCTCCAGCAAGCGCTGCGAGAAACGCGGAAACTCCGCGTCCATCTTCATCTGGATACGCGCGGTCAGGAAACTGAAGCCTTCGAGCAGCCGCTCGACATACGGGTCCGCGACCTCCGTCGCGTTCATGCCCAGGCGCCCGGCCACCTTGGGATAGGCCTGCGCAAATTCCGCCCCCAGCTCCCGCAGGTACACCAGCTCGCGGTTGTAGTAGTCCAGCAGACGGGCATCCATCAGACGCCACCCAGGTCGCGCAGATCCATATGGCCGCTTTCCAGGTCGATGTCCGTGCGGAACAGAAATTCAAGCGGATGCGGCACGCACCACAGCATGCCCCGGATCTCCAGGCTCAGCACGTTGTGGTGTTCCAGCGTGCCGGTGTCGGTGACGCAGCGCACCTCGACAGAGGAGTCCAGAATGCGCGGCTCAAACGCCGAAATCGCATTGCGGATCGACTCTTCCACGTCGATCCAGTCGATCTCCGACATGCGCTTTCCCGCCATGGCGCGCACGCCGAAATTCACCGTCGATGCCGCAACGGGACGATGCGCCGACAAGTCCTGGGACGTTTGCAGATTCACCGTATTGAGCAACCAACGCAGGTCCCGCAGCACGGCCGCGCGCAACTGCTCATGCGTCAGCATGGCGTTGTCGCGCGGCTCCGTGCGGCGGGCCGGATCGTTGTCCATCAAACGATCCAGCAACGACGGCTGCAGGCGGTCGCGCGCCGCGCGCTGACTGGGCGATAGCGGCGCCCATCCGGCGGGGTCGTCGGCGTGGCCCATCAGGCAAGCTCCAGGATGCGGATATCTAGCAGCGCGAAATCGCCCACGTCGGTCATCCACATCTTCTGGCCCACGCCGGCATAGGAGTCGCCGCGGAGTCCGCGCCACTCGGTCACCCGCGCCAGCTTCACCGAATCCGGCAGGTCGACCATGCGCGCGCCCGGCGCGGGGGGGTACCGCGCCGGCACCAGGCCCTGCAGCACCTGGCCATCCGCCAGCTCGATCTCGGCACGGGCCCACACCATGTCGCACACGCCTTCCGGTGCCAGCAGGCGCACGCGCTTAACCGCCGTAAACGGCAGCCAGGCGTACCGCCCTCCTCCCAGGAACTCGAAGACCGGCCCCAGGCGGCTGTCGCCGTCGCAGATCCACTGAAACGGCAACGGCGCATCGTGCATGACGCTTTGCACCGCCCCCGCGCCCGCTGCGGCATCCTGCAAGGCTTGGCCGCGCAGCGCCGCGGCCTCGTCAGCGGCTCCTCGACTGTCCAGGCGCAGCGCCGACACCAGCGCCTGCATCCAATCGCCGGACTCGCCCAGCAAGACCGGCTCGCCCTCGCCGGCAAGCACGGCTTCGCGCTCGCGTTCGGCCGCGATGGCGCAGGCGTACAGCGCCACCATGGGGCGCGCCTGCGCGCTAAGCTCGCCACAGAGGGCCAGTTGCTCGGCGGCGCGCGCCCAATCGCCCTGCACCGCCAGCAATTGGAACAGTTGCGCGCGCAGATCCGCGTCGGCCGGCCGGCGGCGGATCTGCGCCTGCACATCATCCAGCTGGCCAGACAGACTGATCGCGCCGAAAGGAACGGCAGCTATAGACATGGAGGATCCGCCCTAGCCGACTTCCTTGTTCTGCTTGATATCCCAGGCCACCAGGCTTTCGGCGCCCTTGCCGCCCTTTTCGGTCTGCTCCCAGTATTGCTGCTTGACCTTGGCCGCCTGGAACGCGAAGTTCACCACCACGCCTTCGGCGCTGCGATCACCCGAAATCTGCACCGACGACACCAGCACGTCTTCCAGCGTGATCTTCGAATACTCGACTTGCTCTCCACCCGCCTTGCACATGGACAGCTCGATCTTGCTCAGGTGCTTGCCGCTGGCGCAATGCTTCATCACCGCAGGCGCGGCCTTATCGATACGCGCCACCACGTGCAGGTCATTGAAGCTGGCTTTGCCCGCGCCCAGGCCGCCGCCGCTGGCCATATTGCCTGGCTGCGTCGCGCCCCACGAGAAGGACACGATGTCGGTCCAGTCCTTATGGTTGGCGTCTTTGGATTCGCCGTTGGCCCCATCGATTTTCATGAACATATCCACAGCCACATCTGTCTCCTGGAGTTATCGAGCGCGGCTGCGCCCGTCTTGTCTGACACTCAGCCTTCGTTCTGCTTAAGCGAAGGCAGCTTGGACACCAACCGCAACGACACCGTCAGCCCCTCAAGCTGATAGTGCGGCCGCAGGAAAAACTTGGCGGAGTAATAGCCCGGGTTGTCCTCGATCTCCTGCACTTGCACTTCGGCCGCCGCCAGCGGCTTGCGCGCCTTGGTTTCCTGCGACGAGTTCACCGGATCGCCGTCCACGTAATTCATGATCCAGTCGTTCAGCCACCGCTCCATGTCGTCGCGTTCGCGGAACGAGCCGATCTTGTCGCGCACGATGCACTTCAGGTAGTGCGCAAAGCGGCAGCAGGCGAACAGGTAGGGCAGGCGCGCGGCCAGCTTGGCGTTGGCGGACGCGTCGGCCTCGTAGTACTCATGCGGCTTCTGCAGGGACTGCGCGCCAATGAAGGCCGCGAAGTCGGAGTTCTTGCGGTGCACCAACGGCATGAAGCCGTTCTTGGCAAGTTCGGCTTCGCGCCGATCGCTGATCGCGATCTCGGTCGGGCACTTCATGTCGACGCCGCCGTCATCACTGGGAAAGCTGTGGCACGGCAGGTTCTCCACCGCGCCGCCCGATTCCACGCCACGGATGGATGTGCACCAGCCGTACAGCTTGAACGAACGGTTAACGTTGGCGGCCATCGCATAGGCGGAATTGGCCCAGGTGTAGCGGTCGTGGTTGGCGCCGTCGGTATCCTCTTCAAAGTCGAACTCGTCGACCGGATTGGTGCGCGCGCCATAGGGCAGGCGGGCCAGGAAGCGCGGCATTGCCAACCCGATATAGCGCGAGTCCTCGGACTCACGCAGGCTGCGCCACGCGGCATACTCGGTGTTGGTGAAGATCTTGGTCAGGTCGCGCGGATTGGCCAGCTCCTGCCAAGAATCCATCTGCATCACATTGGGCGACGCGCCCGCGATAAACGGGCAGTGGGCGGCGGACGAGATCTTCGCGATTTCACCCAGCAACTCCACATCCGGCGGACTATGGTCGAAGTGATAGTCGCCCACCAGACAACCAATCGGTTCGCCGCCAAACTGGCCGTACTCTTCCTCGTACACCCGCTTGAAAATGGGGCTCTGGTCCCAGCCCACGCCTTTGTGGCGCTTGAGGGTGCGCCCCAGCTCCGCCTTCGACAGGCTCATCACGCGGATCTTCAATAGCTCGTCGGTTTCGGTGTTGGTGACGAGGTAATGCAGGCCGCGCCACGCGCCTTCCAGTTGCTGAAAGTCCGGGTGATGCATCACGCCGTTGATCTGTTCGGACAGCTTGCGATCAATCTCGGCGATGATCGCCTGAATGGTGCGATAGGCGTCCGATGACAGGCCGACCCCGCTATTTTCCAGCGCCTGATGGGCCAAGGTGCGCACGGCATGCTCCACCGCCTCTCGCGCCTGCTCGGTCTTGGGCTTGAACTCTTTTTTCAGAAGCGCGGACAGGTCGTCCGCCTCCAGGGTCTCGACAGCACGCGCGTCCGCGCGTTTGGCCACTGCGGTCATGGCATTCTCCGAAAAGCGGTTCGAACGGAAACTAGGCGGCCCGGTCCGCGCCTGCGGAATCGGATGCGGGCGCGGCGTCGGGCTTTGGCGCGGCCGCCAGCGCATTCATCAGCGCAGGGTTCTTCAGCACGTTGCCAATCAGTTCCTCGGCGCCCGTCTTGCCGTCCATGTAGGTCAGCAAGTTGGCCAGCTGGGTCCGCGCGGTCAGCAGTTCATTCAACGCGCCGACCTTTTTGGCGACCGTGGCTGGCGAGAAGTCGTCGATGCTCTCGAACGTGATGTCCACGTTCAGATTGCCTTCGCCGGTCAGCGTGTTGGCCACCTGAAACGCCGCGCGTGGCTGGATCGAACGCATGCGTTCATCGAAATTGTCGATATCGATGTCCATGAACTTGCGCTCGCCCACGTCCGGCTGCGGCGTTTCGGATTTGCCGGCCAGATCGGCCAGCACCCCCATCACGAACGGCAGCTGGATCTTGCGTTCCGCGCCGTAGATCTCCACGTCGTACTCGATCTGCACGCGTGGCGCGCGGTTTCTGGCAATGAACTTCTGACCGCTTCCTTTCAGGCTGGTCGCCATGGTGTTGTCTCCTCTTGTTGGTGTCCGGGGCTGGCCTGCTTACGATTCCGGCCGGCTCCCCGTGTCCCGCGGCAGCCAGGCCTCGAATTGCTCGAGGCCTTGGGGCGCCAGGTTCCTGATGATGTCGTGAAAGCTCAAGGGAATGAGTTGCTGCGCGCGGCGGATGAGATACGGCGCGGGGTGCCCGGGCTCGTTGGCCTCGAAGTAGGCGCACACCTTGCCCAACATGGCCATGGCCTCCTCACGCGACTGGATCCGGGCATCCTGCCCGCGTGTGCCGGCGGCCGGCGCGGCAATGCCGGCCGGTGTGGCCGCCGCAGGCGTGGCGGCATCTTGGCCCACGGCGGCAGTCGCTTCCGGCGCCGCATTCGGCGGGTCGCGCGCCGCGTCCAGCACGACGTCCAACGTCCGCAAAATAGCGCTGTAATCCGGCGTCCAGGCGACGCCAAGCTTGTCGGTCACCAGCTTCTGCACGCGCCGCAGCGCATCCGCGGCGGACGCCAGCGCCAGCACGCCGGCCTCGCGTTGCGTCCATGCTTCGCGCAGGCGCGCGACCACGCGGGGGCGCCCGCCGGGGTAGCAGTCCGCATCCTGGCGGCTGCCATCAAGCAGCGCCTCGGTATCTCGCAAAGACAGTTGGCCGTGCACGCCGTTGACCAGGCTCGCCGACCGCACGCTGCGCGCGCAACCCAGCATGTCGCCGAACGCCGCCAGGGCGTTCATGCGCGGCATCGGGTCGTCTTCGCCCACGCTGTCCAGGCGCGGATGCACGGGCTCCCAATAGCGTTCCAGGGTGTCGACGGCCAACGCCAGCCCGTCCGCGTACCCAGGCAGGCCACGTATCTCGGTCCATGCGCAGGTCAGCAGGCCAATCACGCGCAGGTCCCGCGTGCGTTCAAGCAGCGCGCGGGCCAGGCGTTCGACCTCGCGCCAGTCGGGCGGCTGCGCGGCGATGATGGTCGAGCCGAACTGTTGTTCGTCCCGGCCGGCCGCGGCTTGCTGCAGCTGCAGGAAGTCAGCGTCGTATTCGAGGTCGTCCCCGCAGGGCAGACGTGAATCGAGTGTATTGAGGATATCGGCGAAGTCCATAGTCATTGCTTAAATGCCTGGGGATGCTGCCTGGATACAACCACTACGCTCCGCGCTGCTTCACGGAAGGTGAATTCTAGGCACGTCTTTCCGCATGCAACGGACAACTAACAACTTCAGATTTTTCTTACAGGCAGCTAACAACCCCCTAAACAATTGAACACTTGTGACCCAGCTACGCTGATGTTTTGACATACTCCTTACGCGCAGAGGGCGCAGTCGCAAGCGTTGTTACCGAACCGTAAAAAACACAAAAGCATGTGATAGCGCTTCTCGGCCGCTTTGGGCGGTGCCTACAATCGGCGCTCACGCTGGCGGCAGACCGGCGCGCAGGCAGAATCAGAGACAGACGTCCCCGGCGCCAGCGAGGCCCTTACGGCCACGCCCGCCCTTTACGAGCGGCCCCATTGCGTGGCCGGCCATCCCTTTGCAGTCATCGTGGCGCGCGCGCTTCGCGCGTCCGCGAGCATCCAGAACAAGCAAGCGCAGCAGCAGGTGAATTCTCATAAGGAGACGATGAGATGGACCGCAACGTGCCAAGCGAACGTGTCGTCAAGGCACACACGCCCTTGCCGCCGGAACAGCTGAAGTTCCGCAGCGTGCACGGCGCCGAGAGTCTTTCGCAGCTGTTCGAACTGGAGGTCGAGCTGGTCTCGGAATCCTATTCGCTGGACATGAAGTCGCTGCTGGGAAAACCGCTGACGCTTGAAATCGAAACCGCGTCGTCCACGCCGCGCTATCTCGGCGGACACATCACGCGCTGCATGCTGATCGGCCGCGAAAACAACACGTCGCGCTACACCATCTACCGCGCCACGGTGCGCCCGTGGCTCTGGTACCTGACGCAGACCTCGGACAACAAGATCTTCCAGAACAAGAGCGTGCCCGACGTTATCCGCGAAGTGCTCAAGGACTACGCCTACCCGGTGGAGTTCAAGCTGACGGAAACCTACCGCAGTTGGGAATACTGCGTGCAATACCAAGAGACCGACTACGCCTTCATCTGCCGGTTGATGGAGCACGAAGGCATCTACTTCTGGTTCAAGCACGACAACGGCAAACACACGCTGGTGCTCACGGACGACATCACGCAGCACGAGCCCGTTCCCGACTACGAGCAGATCCCCTATTACGGGCCGGACCGCATCACGGTCCCGCGCGAAGACTACATCCACAAGTGGGAAGTCGCCGAACAGATCACGCCCGGCGCGTTCGCCACCACCGACTACCACCCCCTGACGCCCGCCGCCAGCCTGGAGGCGCGCCGCAACAATCCCGGCGCCTACGACCACGGCGACCTCGAGATGTACGAATGGCAAGGCGGCTACACCAACCCCGACGACGCGGAACACTACACCCGGGTGCGCTTGCAAGACCTGCAATGCCGGCAAGAACAAAGCACGGGCTCATCCAACGCACGCGGCCTCTCTCCCGGCCATCTGTTCACGCTACGCAACCATCCGCGGCAGGCCGAGAACCGCGAGTATCTCGTCGTCAGCACCTACTACCGGATCCGCGAATCGGGCTACGCCAGCGGCCAGATCGACGCGGGCGACTTCGACCTGGAGTTCGTCGTGGTGCCCTCCAGCACGCAGTTCCGCGCGCCGCGCATCACGCCGATCCCGCGCACGCACGGCCCTCAGACCGCGACGGTCGTAGGCAAACAGGGCGAAGAAATCTGGACGGACAAGATGGGCCGCGTGAAAGTGCAGTTCCACTGGGACCGCTACGGCAAGAAGGACGAAAACAGCTCGTGCTGGGTCCGCGTGTCCAGCCCATGGGCCGGCGGCGGTTTCGGCGGCATCCAGCTGCCGCGCGTGCGCGACGAAGTGATCGTGGACTTCATCGGCGGCCAGCCCGACCGTCCCATCGTGATCGGTCGCGTCTTCAATGCCAACAACCTGCCGCCCTGGGACCTGCCCGACAACGCGACGCAAAGCGGCTTTCTCAGCCGCTCCAAGAGCGGCACGCCCGCCACCGCGAACGCGTTGATGTTCGACGACAAGAGCGGCAGCGAACGCATTTGGCTGCATGCCGAGCGCGAGCTCTGCACCGAGGTCGAGGCCAACGAAATTCATTCGACGGACCTGAATCGCAACACCACCATCGGCGAGAACGACACCACCAAGATCGGCGGTTTTCGCGACACCAAGATCACCGGCACCGACAACCTTGAAGTCGGCAAGCGCCGCGATGTTTTCGTCAAAGGGCATGAGGAATACACCGTCAAGGCATCGCGCACCGTCAACGTCAAAGACGGCCTGATGGAAGAGAAGTTCGACAACGGCTTGAAGACGACCGTTGCCGCGAAAGGCGAGGAACGTGAAGTCACGGGGCTGTTCAAGGAAACGCTGAAGACCGGCCAGCAGGTGTATGTCGACGAAGGCGATTCGCTGCATCACGTCAAGACGGGCACGCTGACCGAAAAGGCCAAGGGCAAGGTCGAACTGCTCTCCACCGATGCCAATATGGACGTGAAGGCCAAGACCGCGATGCTCGTGCAATCGGAAACCGCCACGATGGACCTCAAGTCCAAGGGCAAGATGCACATGGAATCGGAAGGCGCCACGGTGATGATCAAGGCCGACGGCAACATCACGCTGAAGACGCCGGCGGACGTCGTGATGGACGCGGCCAACGTCAAGGATCTTTCCAAAGAGAGCTGGCTGCAGGCCACCCCGTTTTCCATCGGCCTGGCGGTGGCCAAGGCGGAATTCGGCCTGCACCGCGTGGCGTTGTTCCGCACGACGGTCATGCTGAACACCTCATTCACCAACTACGCCATGATCAGCAACATCGGGCAAATGCTCTCTTACCGCACCACGGGTGCCGGCTATTCCTTCGATGCCGTGGAGGCGAAGAAAGTCGGGCTTGGCGCGTCGATGGTCGGCCTCTGGACCATCATCTGAAGCCGCCATGTCGGACTTCATGACTGCCTGGCCGGATTGGGCAAAGTGGGTCGCGCTGGGCTTGCTGCTGTCGGCCGTGCAGGCGGGCGTCATGCTGTGGCGCGGCCACAAGCGCCGCGCGGCCGCGCGCCTGCAAGCACAACGCCTGCAAGCCGTGCGCATCGGCGGTGTGGCCAGCACGGCTTGCGTCACTGCCGCGCGCGACACGCGCAGCCGCATCGGCGACACCCTGTATTTCGTCATCGAGCTGGACCTCGACGTGGCCGCCACCGCCGCCACCCCGGCGCTCACCCGCACGCTCGCCGTACCGTTGTCGCCGCTGCATCTGGCCGACTTCGGCGTAGGCAAGACCGTGCGGGTGCGCGTGGACGCCGCCACGCATGAAATCGTCGTGGACCAGCCCACCGGATAACCCATGAAGACCATCAAGCCTTTCCGCCTGGGCATCCTTACCCGGCCGTACCGCTGGCAGCGCCGCGATCTGCTGGGCGTGTCGGTCTTCGCGCTGGTCGACATCGCGCAAACGCCGGCCACCTTGTTGACTGACCAGGAACTCTGGAAGCTGGCCGCCGCAGAGGGCATCGGCGCGCTGGACCTGGCCACGCCAAAACTTCACCCGGAAGTGCTGGTCACGGGGCACGCCTATCCGCATGATGCCAAGCGCCCGGGCGCCTGCGGCGTGCGCCTGAAAGTCGGCACGATAGACAAGTCGCTGCTGGTGTTCGGCGACCGCTACTGGGTCGATGGCAAGGCCACCGCGCCGCAGCCGTTCGAGCGCATGCGGCTGGACTGGAGCCGCGCCTACGGCGGGCCTGACGTCGCCGAAAACCCGCTGGGCATCGGTGCGCAAGACGAAGAGATCAACGGGGTACGCGTGCGGCGTCTGCCGAGCGTCGAGCACCCACTACAGCGGATCAGCGCCCCCGGGCAACGGGTCGCCCCGGCGGGCTTTACCGCGTTGCCCCTGGAGTGGCCGCAACGGGCGGCGCACATGGGCCGCGAGTACGGCCAGGAATGGCTGGAGCATGACTTCCCCGGGTTTGCGCCCGACATGGACTGGCGCTTCTTCAACGCGGCCCAACCCGATCAATGGGGGCCTGCGAACACGGCGCTTGCCGGCGGCACGGACTACGAGCTGTGGAACATGCATCCCGAACAGCCGGTGTTGCGCGGACGACTGCCCGATTGGCGCGCGCGCTGCTTTGTCAGCCGCCAGGCCGACGGCAGCGCGCTCGAAGAGGCCGACCTGCGGCTGTCCACCGCCTGGTTTTTTCCCGACCATACGAAAATGGTGCTGATCTGGCACGGCGTCCTGCCCGTGCGCGAAGACGACGCGGCCGACATCCGGCACATCATGCCGGCGCTGGAACACGCCGGGCAGCCGAAAGAGGTGGCCTACTACCAAGACGTGGTGCGGCAACGCCTGGACCCCGAACTGGGCGCGGTTTACGCCCTGCTGGATTCGCAGCTCGTGCCGGAAGACCTTTGCGGCGGATCGCCGGAAGACGATGCGCAGGCGTCGGCCACGCGTCCCTCCCACCGGAATCTGCATGCCGGCGCCGCGCGGCGCCACGCGCGCGAACGCGAGTCGCTGCTGGCACAGGGCCTGGATCCGGACCGCTACATGGTGCCGCTTGAGCCGCCCCCCACCGCGCCCAAGCTTGCCGACCTGCCGCAGACGATTCTGCGCATGCAGCAAGAGCTGGAAGAGGCCAAGCGCCTGTCCAGCGGAACCGCGGCACGCGCGCTGGCCGACCCCAACCTGCCCGTCATGGCCGAAGTGGCCGGCGTGGACATGGACACGCTGCGCCGGCAGGAAGACGACGGCAAGCTGCCCGCCGGTTTCGATCCCCGCAAGATCAAGCGGCATCTGGCCGAATTCGACGCCAGCCCGCATGCTCAGGCCCGGCGCGCAACGGCCGAAGGCGACGGAACACCGCCGCTTGCCGAAACGCTCGGCGTGCAGGTTCATCAGGCCTATCAGCAATCCGCGCACCATTTCGCCCCGCCCCCGCCCATGCCGCCGCTACGTGCGCAGCGCACCCGCCGCAAGCTGGACGCGCGCCTGAAAACCAACCGCGACTGCCGCGACATGAACCTCACCGGCGCGGACCTATCGGGCATGGATCTTTCGGGCGTCAACTTTCAACGCGCGATCCTGGCAGGCGCGACGCTCGTCGACGCGCGGCTGGACGGCAGTGACCTCACCGATGCCGTGCTGACGGGCGCCGACCTGACGCGGGCCGGCATGCGCCGCGTCAACCTGACACGCGCCAACCTGGGCCGCACGCAGTGCCGGCAGACCGACTTCACCGAGAGCCAGATGGTCGACACCACCTGGGACCATGCTCACTGCGAAGACTGCTGCTTTGTCGATAGCGCATGGCACCAGGGGCGTCTGCACCAGGCGCGGCTGCTGCGTTGCGACCTCACCCGGGCGCGGTTCGACCAATGGGCGGCCATGAACGCCACGCTGGAAGCTTGCCGCTTTCGCGACGTGCGGCTGGATCAATGCGTGTTCATGCAAGGCGCGCTCGCGGATGCCGACTTCTCTGGCGCGGCGCTCGTGCGCGTGAGCTTCATGGATGTCGCCTTCTCCGGCGGCTTCACTATGGAAAACGCCACGCTGGACGGCTGCGCCTTCGCAGGCCGCGTCGAGCTGGCGGGCGCCTGCCTGCGCGGCATCCAGTTCAAGCATGGCAGCGCGCGCGGCGCAACGCTGACCGGCGCCGACATGCGCGGCGCTCGACTGAGCGCCAGTGATTTCTCGGAATGCCATTTTCAAGACGCCGACCTGAGCGGCCTGATCGCCCCCGACACGTACTTCGTGCGCGCGGATTTCACCGGCGCCCGGCTGCGCAACGCCAACTTGATCAACAGCCTGCTGGGCAAGGCCATCTTTCTGCGCGCCGATCTTGCCGGCGCGAACTTCTTCCGTGCCGATGTCGCGCAGACACTCATGGACGACAGCACCGGGCTTGACCATGCCTACACGCAAGGCGCGAAGCGCTGGCCCGCCCGGCAGCCGGAGCACCCCGCATGAACCGCGACGCGTTGATGGACCGCGTGCGCCATGGCGAACCGATCCAGCACCTGAAGCTGGCGGGCGTTGATCTCTCGGGCCTGGATCTGGCGGGCGGCTTCTTTGATCATGTGGACTTCAGCGGCGCGAAGATGCAAGGCTGCCAGTTGCAAGACAGCCAGTTCATCCACTGCGTCCTGACGCGTTGGGACGCCAGCGGCGCCAATCTGGACATGGCGCGCCTGATCCGCTGCCAGGCGCCAGGCGCCCTGCTCGGCGGCGTCCGGCTCCATGGCGCCAGCTTTACAGAATGCGACCTGACCGGCGCCAGTCTTGACCAAGCCGATTTGCACGAGTCGACCTTCACCGCCACCTCGCTTGCGGATGCCTCGCTGCGATCCGCCCGGGTGCAGCGCTCGGTATTCTCACGCGGCGACATGGCAGGCGCCGACCTGTCGCAAGCCCAACTCAGCGACACCTTGTTCCATCAGTTGGATTTGCGCCGCGTCACGTTAGCGGGCGTCAATGCCGCCAGCACGATGTTCATCGAATGCGACCTGTCGGAACAGGATTTTTCCGGACGAGCCTACCCCCTGTGTCATTTCACGGATTGCCAGTTGGACGCTGCGGACTTCCGCCATACCGACCTGCGCCAGGCCGGGTTCAAGGGGTCGTCGCTGCGGGGCGCGCGCTTTGCCGGCGCATCCGCCCCGCAGGGGCTTTTTCCGCTGGCCGATCTACGCGGCGCCAACCTGCAAGGCGGCCGTTTCGACGGCGCCATCTGGGCAGAAGCGACCCTGGATGACGCAACCTTCCAGGGCGCCAGCCTGGCGCTGTGCATCTTCCAGCGCGCGCGTTGCGCCGGCACCGACTTTCGCGGTGCCCATCTTGCCGACGCTGATTTTTCCCTGGCCGACCTGAGCCTGGCGGACCTGCGCGACGCCACCTTCCTGCGCACGCGCATGCACCGGGCGCTGACGCGTGGCGCGCGTTGGACGCAGCGCCACGGCATTATCGAAAACGATGCGCCCTTGCTGGAAGCCGAACTGTGGTCGGCGGCACGCGCACCCCTTTGACCTCGGCGTGGCACCGCTGCGCCGCCATCGCATCAGGAGTGGAAAACATGCAAGTACTCTGCCAGTTGCCCAGTGTCGGCCTTGGATTCCCCGACGTCTGCAAGACCCCGGTGCCGCCCGTGCCGCATATCGACGTGTCGACATCGTCCATGGGTATCCCCGTGGTCTGGAACGTATGGTTAAGCTGCGCGCCGATGCACAACATGGTCACACCCATTCCCGTCACCTTGGGCGATACCGCCGGCGTGGGCGGCGGCGTGATATCCCAGACGTTCATGGGCCAGGCCCGTTACATGACCGGGGCGTTCACCGTCCTGGTGCGTGCCGCCCCGCTCGTCCGCGTAAGCAGCCTGACGGTGCAGAACACCATCAACACGCCGGGCGTCAAGGTAGCCACGCCGCAGAAATCGATGTTCGCGCTGGCGGCGTGACCCTGCTTGGCTCGGGCTACAGTTCGCCGTAGGAATGCAGGCCGGACAGGAACATGTTCACGCCCAGGAAGGCAAAGCCCGTGATCAGCAAACCCATCAGCGCCCAGTAGGCCGCCATGGTGCCGCGCAGGCCTTTGATCAGGCGCATGTGCAGCCAGGCCGCGTAGTTCAGCCAGACGATCAGCGCCCAGGTCTCCTTGGGATCCCACTGCCAATACGCGCCCCAGGCGTCGGCCGCCCACAGCGCGCCCAGGATGGTCGCGACCGTGAAGAAAGCGAACCCGACCGCAATGGCGCGATACATGATGTCGTCCAGCACTTCCAGCGACGGCAGCGCCGCGGCAATGCGGCGGCGGCCCAGCAGGATGGCCCCCACGATCACGGCGCCAATGCCGAAATACAGCATCCAGGTCGCCGACAGGCCGTCGGTGCGGAACACCATCGGCTCGGCGCACAGCAGCACGCCCAGAACGAACAGCGGCGCCAGCTTGGCCCACGACGTGGTCTGCCCGTGCTGCTTGATCAGATAGGCAAAGCCCACCATCGCCGCCAGCGAGAACGTGCCATAGCCAATGAAGTTGGCCGGCACATGCAGCTTCATCCACCAGCTCTTCAAAGCCGGCACCAACGGCTGGATCTGCCCGGCGTCGCGCGTGAACGAATACCACAGCAAAAAGACCACGGCCGACGTCACCACCAGCAGCACGAAGCCGCCCAGCGCACGGGTCGCGTACTTGCGTTCGTAATACAGGTAGAACAGCGCCGTGATCAGCGAAAACAACACAAAGACTTCATACAGGTTGCTGACCGGGATGTGGCCCAGGTCCGGCCCCATCAGATGGCCTTCGCGCCAGCGCACCAGCAACCCCGTGACGCCGGCGAAGACGGCGCCCCAGGTCAGCGCCGTGCCCAGCCACGCGGCCGTGGGACTGACCACGCCGATCCAGTAGCAAACCATCGCCAACGCGAACAGCGCACACATCCACAGAATGGCGGACTGGGACGAGAACAGGTACTTCAGGAAAAACACCTGTTCGGCGCGAGCCAGGTCATTGCCGTACAGCACCAGCGCCAGCCCGGCCGCGATGGCACAGGCGATCATCAGGTGGCGCAGGGGCCGCCACAGCCAGCCCAACCATACCAGCGCCGGCACAGTGCCGCACAGGATGATCTTCTCGTAATAATCCATCGCGTTGCCGTGACGGGTCAGCGCGAACGCGGCGCCCACCGACAGCAACAAAAAGAAGACGACGTCGGTCCAGTCCGGCTTGCCACGGCGGGCGCGGCTATCGCCGGTTTCCGACAGATTGTCTTGCCAGAGCGTGTCCGGCGACGAGGGATGGGTAGTGGTCGTAGTCGACATAAATGAACCTTAAGACCTCTTCTGGCGCAGCAGCGCCTGCTTGAAGCGTTCGAACTCTTGATTGAAGTCGAGTGTACGCTTCTGGGACGTCATGGCCGCCATCACACTGCTTCCGCTTTCATTCGGCTTCACCCAGATCCAGATGCGGCGATCTCGAATATAGAACATCGAGAACACCCCCAGAACCAGCAGCAGGCTACCCAGGTAGACGGTGTTCTTGCCCGGGGTGCGGCTGACCTGGAACACGCTGGCCTGCACGTGGTTGAAGTCAGCCAGCGACAGGAAAACCGGCGCCGGGTACACGGTCAGGTCCGATAACGCCGCCACGGCCAGACGCGACCACACGGCCGCGCGCTCGCCTTCAGGCCCTTCGGACGCCACGGCCGGCAGGCCGGCACGTTCCCGTTCGATGGCGCGCAATTCGTTCATGCTGGCGCCGATCAGGCGGATCACCACGTCGGCCGCGCGCTCCAGGTCGGCGGCGGGCGTGTTGGCCTGCAGGAAGGCGGCGACGGCTTGCAGCCCGCCCGACGAGAACGTCTCCAGCGCGCGTTCCGCGGCCGTCTGCAAGGGCTGGCGATCCGCGCCCGACGGACTGTTGCGCTCGGCAAAGCGACGGGCCGCCTCCTGGCGCGCCGCCGGGTCGGCCAGCGTCGCGCGCAGACGCATGAATTCGGCGATGGAACTGTCGTCGTCGGCGGGGATGCGCAGGTAGCGGAACGGCTCGGACGCATTGTTGCGCACGCCGGCCAGGAACACGCTGGCGCCGTCCAATTCCATGGGCAGCATGTAGTTCTGGAATTCGTGCGCCTGCCCCGCATCGTCGATCAGCTTGTATTCGACGCTGGGCCCCACGTTGCGCAGGTTTTCGTTCTTCTTGCCCGCCGCGCTGCCGGACACCGACGCCACATGCTCGGCGAAGCTGCGGTTATCGCCCTTGGGATCGCCGCGCGTCAGGTCTTCCACATTGATCGGGCGCATGGCCGTGATTTCGACGCCCATGCTGCGCGGGCCGTTCGCGGTGTGAGCGGTTACTTCGGCGGTCTTGCCCACCGTGCCGTCGACGGCGAATGCCTTGCTGTCGGAACCTACCAGCGGGTAGCCTTTCAGCACCACCGTGCTGCCGCCATCGTCAAAGCTGGATTGATAGACGGTCATGCCCTTGAAGCGCAAAGGTTCGTTGACTTCAATGGTGGAATCGAACGTCTTGCCGGTGTCGGGGTCGGTCACTTCAACTTCGCTGACAAACCGGCTGGGCATGCCGGTGGAGTAGTAGTCGACGATGAACTTCTTCAGCTTCAGCGTGAAAGGCATGGGCTGCACCAGGGCGCCGTCGCCCACCATCACGACCGCGGTGCTGGCCTGGCCTCCCTCGGGCACCAGGACGCTGGCGCGAAAGCTCGGGTTGTCCACCGACAGGCGGCCACTTTCCGGCACTTCCGAGATCAGCATGTTCTCGACGATGGGCTTCTTGCCGCCCAGCATGACCTGCAACCGCACAGGCAGTTCGCTGTCCAGCAGGCCGCCAATGCAGATGATGACCATCGCCGCGTGCGCGAACACGTAGCCCAGCCGATTGGCGCTGCCCTTCTTGGCCGCCAGCATCACGCCGTCGTTGTCCGTCCGTTGGCGCACGGCGTAGCCCATGCGTTCCAGCATGGATTTCAGGCCGGCTGCCGTCTGCGGCACATCGGTGGGAGCTTCGGTTTCGACGCGGTGCGGAAAACCGCGCAGGCTGCTGGCCCGCACGTGCTCGCGGAACGAACGCGCGTCGCGCAGCATCTTGGGTGCGTTGCGGATCAGGCAGACCGAGGTCGACACGACCAGGAAGCCCATGATCAGCAGGAACCACCAGCTGTTGTAAACGTGCCAGATCGAGAACTTGTCGAACACTTCGAACCAGAACGGGCCGAACTGGTCGATGTAGTTGTTCGACGAGCGATTCTGCTGCAACACGGTCCCGACCAGGCTCGCCACGCAGATGAACATCAACAGGCTGACGGCGAAACGCATCGAACCGAGCAGTTCGAAGAAATCGCGGGGCAGGCTGCGCAAGGAGGGGCGGGTATGGGTTCGTGTTGAATTCATGAAAAAAGGGGGGCCGCGCAATCGGCTACCCCCCTCATAGACAGCGCATGGCGGAAAGAGGTTCCGTCATGCCCAAGTTGCATGAACGCGGACCAGCCGCGCGCGTTGCAGGCTTACGCCTACCGCAGGCCAGCCGCGTAGTCCGACACCGCCTTGATATCGGCGTCCGACATCCGGTCCGCGATAGCGAACATGATGTCGTTCTTGCGGTCGCCGCTGCGGAACAGCTTGAGCTGCTCTTCGATGTACATGGGGAACTGCCCCGACAAGCGGGGGTATTGGCCGGGCAAGCCCGCGCCATTGGCAGAGTGGCATGCCGCGCAGGCGGGCACATTGCGTTCGGGCAACCCGCCGCGCCAGATCTTTTGACCCAGATCAACCAGCTTCTCCTGGCCGGCCGTGGCGGGCTCTTTCAGCGGCTGCTGCGCCAGATACAGCGCAATGTTCTGCATGTCGGCCGGCGTCAGGTTCTGCGCCATGGCCGTCATCGGGGTCGGATTACCGCCAGCGCCATTGCGCACGGGCAGCTTGGCGCCTTGCTTGACCTGGAAGTCGGCCAACTGCTTGGCCAGGTATTCGTGGGGTTGCGCGGCCAGGTTGGGGTTCACCGGGATGGTGCTGTTGCCCGCCGCGCCATGACAGGACGCACAGGCGATAATGCCTCTTGAGGCATCGCCCTGGTCAAACAGCTGCCCGCCCTTGGCGGCATCTGGCTTGGCCGGGCCTGCAGCGCCGTCAGCGGCGAAACTGGGTGAAGTTAAGGCGGAGGCGCCGAGCAACAGCCCGCTCGCAACCAACATCCGGGACAGCACACGCTTCATGAAGACCTCGACGATCGCATCGATCAAGGCGCAAAAAGGCGCCCACGCCTGCCCCGCACACCTTGGAGAACCGTCTCGAACCTGGTTTGCCCATTCTGCCTTCCAGGCAGCCACCGGCAACCCAAAGAGTAAGCAAAAAAGACGGCTCCGCGCACGGGGACCACTGTTGCAAACGCCGGATTATACAATAGGGCTCGAAACCAACCGTATCCAAAGCCCATCCGTGTCCCTCCTACATCGCGCCTCCTTCCTTACCTCCGCAGCTCGCCTCGACCAGTTGCCGGCCGCCGGCGCTCCCGAGGTCTGCTTTGTCGGCCGCTCGAACGCCGGCAAATCCACGGCCATCAACGTGCTGTGCAACCAGCGCCGTCTTGCGTTTTCCAGCAAGACGCCGGGCCGCACGCGCTTGATCAACATGTTCGGCTTGCCCGACCCGCTGGATCCGGAAGGCCACATCGGTTTTCTCGTCGACTTGCCCGGCTACGGCTACGCCTCGGTTGCCCGCAACGAAAAAGAAAAATGGGCCGACATCCTTGGCGGTTACCTGCGCGACCGCGAGTCGCTTGCCGGCATCGTGCTGCTGATCGACATCCGCCGCGGCGTCACCGAACTCGACCGCCGCCTGGCCAACTTCATCGCCCCCACCGGACGCCCCGTGCTGGCGCTGCTGACCAAGGCGGACAAGCTGCCTTACGGCCAGCGCATGCGCACCGTCTTCTCGGTCCGCAAAGACCTGGCCGACATCGGCGCCCTGCACACCATTCCTTTCTCGGCGCCCGAGCGCATCGGTCTGGAAGAGGCCGGCGCCCATATCGAAAATTGGATTTCTCCCAAGGTCGTACCATGAACCCGCAGATCATCACCCCCGAGTTTCCGGTTTCCCGCCCCCGCCGCCTGCGCCGCGACGACTTCACCCGCCGCCTGGTGCGCGAGAACGCGCTGACGGTCAATGACCTGATCTACCCCGTCTTCGTCGCCGAAGGCACCGGCTTGCAGCAAGCCGTGGCGTCGCTGCCCGGCGTGGTCCGCTATTCGCTGGACACCCTGCTGCCCGTGGCCGAAGAATGCGTGAAGCTGGGCATCCCGGTGCTGGCGCTGTTCCCCGTCATCGACGCGTCGCTCAAGACGCCCGACGGCATCGAAGCGACCAATCCGCGCGGCCTGATTCCGCGCGTCGTCGCTGAATTGAAAAAGCGTTTCCCGGAACTCGGCATCCTGTGCGACGTGGCGCTGGATCCCTACACCAGCCACGGCCAGGACGGCGTCATCGACGACAACGGCTACGTGATCAACGAGTTGACCGTCGAGATCCTGGTCAAGCAGGCGCTGACGCAAGCCACCGCCGGCGTCGACATGGTGGCGCCCAGCGACATGATGGACGGCCGCATCGGCGCCGTGCGCCGCGCGCTGGAAGCCAACGGCCATATCCACACGCAAATCATGGCGTATTCCGCCAAGTACGCCAGCGCGTTCTACGGCCCGTTCCGCGACGCCGTGGGCTCGGCCACCAACCTGGGCAAGTCCAACAAAATGGCTTACCAGATGGACCCGGGCAATCTGGATGAAGCGCTGCGCGAAGTGGCCGCCGACCTGCAGGAAGGCGCCGACATGGTCATGGTCAAGCCCGGCATGCCGTATCTGGACGTGCTGCGCCGTGTCAAGGACACGTTCCGCGTGCCGACCTTCGCCTACCAGGTCAGCGGTGAATACGCGATGATCAAGGCCGCCGCCGCCAATGGCTGGCTGGACCACGACAAGGTCATGATGGAAGCGCTGCTGGCGTTCAAGCGCGCAGGCGCCGACGGCATCCTGACGTATTTCGCGATCGAAGCGGCCAAACTGCTGAAAGCCCAACGCTGATCGCGCCGCGTATGGCTGGCCGGGCGTCTCCGGCCAGCGGGCCAGGCCAGTGATGGCCTAGCCCGCGCGTCCGCCTCGCGGCGCGGCGGGCGCCACGCGGCGCAGTCCCAGCCACGTTCCGCCCAGCACGCAAGCCAGCCCCACGACATGCGTCAGCGTGACGTGCTCGTCCAGGAACAGGGACGCAAACAGCAGCCCGAAAATCGGCAGCCAATTCACGAACAAAGACGCGCGGCTGATACCCAGACGCGCGATGCCGGCGTTCCAGATGATGTTGCTGACGCCCGAGGCGATCACCGCCGAGAACATCAGAACCAGCCATGGCCACCACGTCATCTGCCACGTGTCCGCCTGATACGACGCGGGCGTCATTGCCGCGTGCGCCACCAACATCACTCCACCCGCCAGATACATGTACCAGAGCATGCCCAGCGGATCCATGGTGCGCGACATGCGCTGGATGACCAGGCCGCCGAACACGAACACCAGCACGGCCACGAACACGACGGCGTCGCCCCAGCCCGTCAGCCCGAACTGCGCGCCGCTTCCCGCCACCACCATGCCCACGCCCGCCAGGCCCAGCATGGCGCCAGAGATGCGCACCAGCGTCAGTTTTTCACGGTAGAAAATGGCCGCCAGCAACGCCGACAGCAAGGGGCTTGTCGCCATGATCAGCGTGCCGTTGGCCGCCGACGAAAACCGCAGCCCGGACACCAGCGCGATCTGGTGCGCATACACCACCAGGAAACCCGCCAGCGCCGCCCAGCCCAGTTCCACGCGGCCCAGCTTGGGGATGCGGCCGCGGCGAGCCTTGATGATGAGGGTGACGGTGATGAACGCGACGACAATCCGAACGGCGGCCAGCGCCTGGATGTCCATGTGCTGCGTCAGGTACTTGATAGAGACGATGTTCAGGCCCCATGTGGCCATGACGAACATCAATTGAATATAGATAAGACCGTTCCGGTCTTGGCTTGCATCAACTGTCGGGGACGTCACGGGCGCCGGCCTGAAGGGAGTGGAGTGCGCCGCCCACGCGGCGCAGCAGCCATGGTATACGCCCGGACGTCAGCGCACCAGCACCTTGTCCAGCGATTCCGTGAAGCGCTTGGCGTCCTGGAAACCCACCACGCGGGCGTCCGGCAATTCCTTGCCGCCCGGCTCGAAGAACATGATGCCCGGCGGGCCGAACAAGCGGAACCGCTTGAGTAGCGCGCGGTCGTCGGCATTGTTCGCGGTCACGTCGGCCTGCACCAGCAGCATGCCCGACATGCGTTGCGCCACGCCGGGGTCCGTAAAGGTGAAGCGCTCCATTTCGCGGCACGACACGCACCAATCGGCGTAGAAATCCAGCATGACCGGCTGGCGGCTTTGCGCCAGCAGCGCGTCCAGCTCGGCGTTGTTGCGCACGCGGGTGAAATGGACTTCACCGCTTGCGGCCGTGGCGCCTGCCGGCACGCCGGCGCGCGACGCCAGGTGCGACAGCGGTTGCAGTACATCGCGTCCGCCGCTCGCCGCGCCGATCAGCCATGCTGCGGCGGCCAGCGCCAGCAGCAGGCCCAGCCCCTTGCCGAACATGCGTGCCGCGCCCGCGCCCGCCGGCAACGCGTCGAAGGCCCGCAGCATCACGGCGGACACCACCGCCAGGAAGGCCCAACCCGCCATCTGTACCCACGTGGGCACCACGGGAATCAACATCCACCACGCGGTCGCCAGCAGCAACATGCCGAACAGGCGCTTCACCCCATCCATCCAGGGGCCGGCCTTAGGCAGCAGCGCGCCGGACGAGGCGCCCACGATCAGCAACGGCACGCCCATGCCCCAGGCCATGGCGAACAGCGCCGAGCCGCCCAGGACCACATCGCCCGTTTGCGAGATATACAACAGTGCGCCCGCCAGCGGCGCGGCCACGCAAGGCCCCACGATCAGCGCGGACAAGGCACCCATCACCAGCGCGCCCGTGTAACGCCCGCCCGGAATGCGGGACGAGCGTTCGGCCAACTTCGCCTGGATGCCCGACGGCATCTGGAAAGTAAAGGCGTCGAACATCGCCAACGCCAGCACGGCCAGCAAGATGGCGAACAGCGTCAGGATCCAGGGGGTCTGCAACCAGGCAGCCAGCCCCGCGCCGCTCAGGCCCGCGGCCACGCCCAGCGCGGTGTAGACCACCGACATGCCCAGCACGTAAGTCGCAGCCAGCGCCAGGCCACGGCCGCGCGTCGGCCGCGACTGCGTCGCGCCGCCCAGGACAATCGAAGACAGAATGGGAATCATCGGCAGAACGCACGGCGTGAAGGCCAGCAACAGACCCAGCACCAGGAACACGCCCGCGGTCTTGGCCCAGCCCAGCCCGCCCAGCGCATCGGCCAGACCGGTGTCGCCCGCGTCGAACAGCGCGCTCAACCCGCCCTTAGAGGCGCCCGTAGAGGCGCCCGACGAAGCCGCCGAAGCCGTGCCCGAAGACGCCTGCGCCAAGGCCCCGCCCGCCAGCGCGTAGCCGCCCGCCACCGGCGTCAGCTTCACGCTGCTGTCCATGGGCGGATAGCACAGGCCGGCATCCGCGCAGCCCTGGCCGGTCAACGTCAACGTGAAGGGTTGCCCGCCAGCGCCGACCGGCACGCGGATCACGACGTCCTTGTGAAAGACCTCCATGTCTTTCTCGAAGGTGGGGTCGTACTTGACCTCGCCCTTGGGATAGACCGCCTCCCCAAGCGTCGTCGCGCCGATGGGGCTGATCGTGATGCCAAAGCGTTCGCGGTACATGTAGTAGCCGGGCGCAACCTTGTAGCGCAGTTCCAGCGTATCCGGCGCCGTCATCTGCGCGCTGAACACAAACGCCTTTTCGGGTTCCAGGAACTCGGCTTCGGCATGCACCGCCGCCTGCCACCCCATCAGCAACAGCGCCATCGCCAGGAACATCAGGCATTGCCTGAACAGGGCATGGGCCGCGCGGGCAGCGCGGGAGGCGTGAATCGGGCGCCGCGGCGCGCCGACAATACCGGCAAGTGACAACATCAGTCTCTCTTGTTCTGCGTGACGGCCGTCTGTTCGCGCACCCAATCCAGATAAGGCGCCGCGCCGCCAATAACGGGCAGCACGATGATCTCGGGCACATCGTAAGGGTGCATTTGCGCCAGGGCCTGAACCACTGCCTGATGGCGCGCGTAGGTGGTCTTGATGTGGATGGGGACTTCTTCCGCCCCTTCGACCTCTCCGTTCCACAGGTAGATGGACAGGCCGGGCGCGCCAAGGTTCACGCAAGCCGCCAATCCGTCCTCGACCAGCACGTGGGCGATGCGCTTCGCGAGCAGCAGGTCGGGCGCATTGCTGATGACCAGCACGACGTCGTCATCGCGCAACATGGAGCCTCCTTGGGATACCCGTGTGGGATGTAACTCAGGGTATTTTATCGGTATTGCGGCAGCTGCCCGGCCCCGCAGGCCCGCCCTCGCCGCCAAGCCATCCGTTTCCATCGAGGCCCGCATGTCCGACAACTGCCTGTTCTGCCGCATCGCCCGGCACGAGATCCCCGCGCACATCATCCACGAAGACGAGCGCCTGCTGGCCTTCCTGGACATCCAGCCGGTGCGTCCGGGCCACGTCCTCATCATTCCAAAGCAGCACTATCCCTACTTCGAGGACATGCCCGCCGACCTCGCCGGCCATATCCTGAACCTCGGGCAGAAGCTTGGACGCCACATGAAGCGCCTGTATGCCGTCGAACGCGTGGCCTTCGCCTTTACCGGCATCCACGTGGCCCACGCTCATGCCCACGTCATTCCGATGCATCACACACAAGACGTGACATCGACGCAGTACATCGAGCAGCAAGACCTGACGTTCAAGATGCCGCCCCAGCCGCCTCAAGAGGCGCTGGCGGCCACCGCGGCGCAGTTGCGGGGGGAATTGCACGCCTCGTGACGCCAATCGCGTGGCGGGCGCGCAAATAAAACAAGGGCGGGTCCGAAGACCCGCCCTTGTCGCTTATCGAGCTACCGAGGATTACTCGGCGCTGTCCGCAGCGGCTTCATCAACTTCCGGACGGTCAACCAGTTCCATGAAAGCCATGGGAGCGTTGTCGCCTTGACGGAAGCCCATCTTCAGCACGCGGGTGTAGCCGCCGTTACGGGCCGCGTAGCGCGGGCCGATTTCGGCAAACAGCTTCACCACCGCATCGCGATCGCGCAGACGGGCAAATGCCAGACGCTTGTTCGCCAGCGTGGGCTCTTTGCCCAGCGTGATCAGGGGTTCGATGACGCGGCGCAATTCTTTCGCCTTCGGCAGCGTGGTCTTGATGGCTTCGTGGGTGATCAACGAAACGGCCATGTTGCGGAACATGGCAAGACGGTGACTGCTGGTGCGGTTGAGCTTACGCAAGCCATTACCGTGACGCATGATAAGTTTCCTTTGAATCTAAAGATGGCGTTCGCCATCGGGTTGCCGGCTCTTCTATCAACCTGCAATCAGGCCGCGGTCCGGTAGAAAACGGTGCATTTTACGACGATTTCGCAAACCGCCCGACGGGGTTGCCGGGCGTTGCAGGTGGCGCCCCGTTGCCGGGGTACCACCCGTTAAAACTTAGGGACGCTCCAGGCCCAGGGGCGGCCAGTTCTCGAGCTTCATGCCCAAGGTCAAGCCACGTGCAGCCAGAACTTCCTTGATTTCGTTGAGCGACTTGCGACCCAGGTTCGGGGTCTTGAGCAGCTCGTTTTCGGTACGCTGGATCAGGTCGCCGATGTAGTAGATGTTTTCGGCCTTCAGGCAGTTGGCCGAACGCACGGTCAGTTCCAGGTCGTCGACCGGGCGCAACAGCACCGGATCGATTTGCGGCGTGCCGCGAACCGGGGCTTCGTACGAATCGCCAGCGCCTTCCAGGGCCGCGAAGACCGAGATCTGATCCATCAGGATGCGAGCCGACTGGCGCACCGCTTCCTCGGGCGAAATCACGCCGTTGGTTTCGATGTCCAGAACCAGCTTGTCCAGGTCGGTGCGCTGTTCCACGCGGGCGCTTTCAACCGCGTAGCTCACGCGGCGGACCGGGCTGAACGACGCGTCCAGAACGATGCGGCCGATGGTGTGGGTGCGGTCTTCCGACAGCGCGCGCACGTTGCCCGGCACGTAGCCGCGGCCCTTCTCAACCTTGATCTGCATTTCCAGCTTGCCTGCGTCCGTCAGGTTGCAGATGGCATGGCCGGGGTTGATGATCTCGACGTCATGCGGCAGCTCGATATCGCTGGCCAGCACGGTGCCCGCGCCGGACTTGCGCAGAACCAGCGTCACTTCGTCGCGATTGTGCAGCTTGAAGACCACGCCCTTCAGGTTCAGCAGGATGTCGACGACATCTTCGCGAACGCCCGGGATGGTCGAGTATTCGTGCACCACGCCCGTCATCTGGACTTCGGTCGGCGCGTAGCCGGTCATCGAAGACAGCAGGATGCGGCGCAGGGCGTTGCCCAGCGTGTGACCGTAGCCACGCTCGAACGGCTCCATCACGATCTTGGCATGGTGCGTGCCGACCGGTTCGACTTCAATGGAGCGCGGCTTCAGGAAACCTTGAGTGGACATTTACTGTGTTCCTTTTCAATACCCTCGGCTCGTTACACCGATAAGGCTGATGGACAGGGTGAAACATGAAACTCGAACGACGCTGAAACGCCGGCCGATACTTACCGCAAAGCCCGCCCCACCAAAAGGCGGAAAGCGGGCTGCTGCGGGACGTGCAAACGGGTCGCGAGACCAGCTTCGTGCCGGCACACCTGCGAAGGAGGCGCCGGCAGAGACCTGATTAACGCGAGTACAGTTCGACGACCATCGATTCGTTGATGTCGCGAGCGACGTCAGCGCGATCGGGGACCGACTTGAACGTACCGGTCAGCTTGGTCGAATCGACTTCCACCCATTGGGGGATGCCGATGCTGGTGGCCAGGTCGAGCGATTCCTTGATACGGCCTTGCGTCTTGGCCTTTTCGCGGATCGAAACGACGTCGCCAGCCTTGACCAGCATCGAAGCGATGTCAGCCGTGTGGCCGTTCAGTTCGATGGCGCGGTGGCTCACCAGCTGGCGAGCTTCGGCGCGCGTCGAGCCGAAGCCCATGCGGTAGACGACGTTGTCCAGGCGCGATTCCAGCAGCTGGATCAGGGTTTCGCCGGTGTTGCCACGGCGACGCTCTGCTTCAGCGAAGTACTTGCGGAATTGCTTTTCCAGCACGCCGTACATGCGCTTCAGCTTTTGCTTTTCGCGCAGCTGCAGGCCGTAGTCGGAAGTGCGGGCACCCGAAGTGCGGCCGTGTTGGCCAGGCTTGGAATCCAGTTTGCACTTGGAATCCAGCGAGCGACGGGCGCTCTTCAGGAACAGGTCAGTACCCTCGCGGCGCGAGAGCTTGCATTTGGGTCCAATATAACGTGCCATGTGGATTCCCTTTAGATACGACGACGCTTCGGCGGACGGCAGCCGTTGTGCGGAACGGGCGTGATGTCGGCGATGGACGAAATCTTGATGCCCAGCGCGTTCAGCGCACGGACAGACGATTCGCGGCCAGGACCGGGGCCCTTGATGCGCACTTCCAGCGTCTTGATGCCGTACTCCAGCGCGACGCGGCCAGCCGTTTCAGCGGCGACTTGCGCGGCAAACGGGGTCGACTTACGCGAACCCTTGAAACCAGCACCACCCGAAGTGGCCCACGACAGTGCGTTGCCCTGACGGTCGGTGATGGTGATGATGGTGTTGTTGAACGAAGCGTGAACGTGCGCGATGCCGTCCGAGACGTTCTTCTTAACCTTTTTGCGCACGCGCGAAGCGCCGCTGGTGGAAGCTTTCGCCATAATCCAGTTCCTCGATTATTTCTTCAGGGACGCAGCTGCACGACGCGGGCCCTTGCGGGTCCGTGCGTTGGTGCGAGTGCGCTGGCCGCGCACGGGCAAACCGCGCTTGTGACGCATACCGCGGTAGGTTCCCAGGTCGATCAAACGCTTGATCGAGAGCTGTACTTCACGACGCAGGTCGCCTTCAACCGTGAACAAACCAACATGTTCGCGGACGCGTTCCAATTCAGCGTCGTTCAGATCCTTGACCTTTTTGTCAAAGGGTACGTTTGCCGCTTCGCAGATTTTGCGAGCGCGCGTACGACCAATGCCAAAAATGGCGGTCAGTCCGATCTCGGCGTGCTGTTGCGGCGGGATGTTAATGCCAGCAATACGGGCCATGACTATTCCTTGAATAAATCTGTTGCGTAGTCGCTAACCCGAGTTAGCCTTGACGCTGCTTGTGACGCGGGTCGGTGCAGATAACACGCACCACGCCGTGACGTTTGATAACTTTGCAGTTGCGGCAGATCCGCTTAACCGATGCCATTACTTTCATGGTTGACTCCTAATTTTCCGTAATCCGGTTCCGCTCATTTGGAGCGGAAAACTATCCTGGCTCGCGTCAGATCATAGGGCGTGAGCTCCACTGTGACCTTGTCACCCGGCAGGATCCGGATGTAATGCATACGCATCTTGCCGGAAATATGGCCCAACACCACGTGGCCGTTTTCGAGCTTGACGCGAAATGTCGCGTTCGGGAGGTTCTCAAGAACCTCACCTTGCATCTGAATGACGTCGTCCTTGGACATTCTTTTGCTTACCGCATCGGCAAACCCGCGCCCTTGAAGTTGGCCTTCTTGAGCAACGAGTCGTATTGGTGCGACATCATGTAGGCTTGAACCTGTGCCATGAAATCCATCGTCACCACCACAATAATCAACAGAGACGTACCACCGAAGTAGAAAGGAACGTTCCAGCGCATCACCAAGAATTCAGGCAACAGGCACACCAAAGTGATGTACAAGGCACCTGCGAGCGTCAGACGCATCAGGATCTTGTCGATGTAGCGCGCTGTTTGTTCACCCGGACGAATGCCCGGAACAAACGCACCACTCTTCTTCAGGTTGTCCGCCGTTTCGCGGCTGTTGAACACCAGAGCCGTGTAGAAAAAGCAGAAGAAAATAATCGCGACGGAATACAGCGTGATGTAGAGCGGTTGACGAGGCGACAGGGCCGCAGCCAGGTCGCTAAGCCAGCGCATGTTCTCACTGCTGGAGAACCAGCTCGTGATCGTGGCCGGGAACAGAATGATCGACGACGCGAAGATCGGCGGAATCACCCCTGCCATGTTCAGCTTCAGCGGCAAATGCGAGCTTTGACCACCGTAGACCTTGTTGCCGACCTGACGCTTGGCGTAGTTCACCGTGATCTTGCGTTGTCCGCGTTCCACGAACACCACAAAAGCGGTAACCAACACCACCAGAGCCACAATGAACAGTGCCGAAAGCACGGACATCGCGTTGGTGCGTACCAGGTCCAACAGTGCAGCCAGCGCCGCGGGCAGACCCGCAACGATACCTGCGAAGATCAGGATGGAAATCCCGTTGCCCAGACCGCGTTCCGTAATCTGCTCACCCAGCCACATGACGAACATGGTGCCAGTGACCAGAGTCACAACGGTCGTGAAGCGAAACAGCATACCCGGATCGATCACCAGTCCCTGTTGGGACTCCAACGCTACCGAAATGCCCACTGCTTGCACCAGCGCCAGCACGACAGTGCCGTAGCGGGTGTACTGGGTAATCTTCCGACGGCCGGATTCGCCCTCTTTCTTGAGCGCTTCCAGCGACGGCACCACCACCGACATCAACTGCATGATGATGGATGCCGAAATGTACGGCATGATCCCCAGGGCAAAAATCGAGAAACGCGAGAGCGCCCCACCCGAGAACATGTTGAACAGGCCCAGGATCCCGCCCTGGTTCTGACGGAACAAGTCCGCCAGCGCATCCGGATTAATACCCGGTACGGGGATGTGTGTACCCAAACGGTAAACCACCAGGGCGAGCACCAGGAACACAAGACGGCGCTTCAAATCACCGTACCGTGCTCCGGTTTTGCCCAATGCCTGCGCGTTAGCCACTCGTCACCTCGTGATCAAGCAAGCGAGCCGCCCGCGGCTTCGATGGCGGTGCGAGCACCGGCCGTCGCGGTAATGCCCTTGAGCACGACCTTGCGCGAGAGTTCACCCGACTTGATGACCTTGGCGTAACGAACCGCCTGGCCAATCACGCCAGCCGCCTTCAGCACTTGCACGTCGACTTCGTCGATGGGCAGGGCTTGCAGGTCCGACAGACGAACTTCGGCATACAGGTGTTGACCGAGCGGGGTGAAACCACGCTTGGGCAGACGACGCTGCAGCGGCATTTGACCGCCTTCGAAGCCAACCTTATGGAAACCGCCCGAGCGCGACTTCTGGCCCTTGTGACCACGGCCGGCGGTTTTACCCAGACCCGAACCGATGCCACGGCCGACGCGGCGCTTGGCGTGCTTGCTGCCCTCAGCGGGCTTCAGCGAATTAAGTTGCATATCCGACATGGTGATTCCTTAGGCTTCCGAGACGGAAACGAGATAATCCACCTTACGGATCATCCCACGCACCTCGGGCGTATCGACCAGCACGCGGCTGCTGTTGATGCGACCCAAGCCCAAACCGCGAACCGTATCACGGTGCGATTGCTTGGTACCGATCACCGAGCGCACGAGGGTCACTTTGATCTGCTTCTGAGCCATGATTTACCCCAGGATTTCTTCGACCGACTTGCCGCGCTTGGCAGCAACATCGGCCGGGGTCAGGGAAGCGCGCAGACCATTCAACGTGGCGCGAACCATGTTGTAGGGGTTGCTCGAGCCCAAGCTCTTGGCAACCACGTTACGCACACCCATCACTTCAAAAATAGCGCGCATCGGGCCGCCGGCGATAACGCCAGTACCTTCAGCAGCCGGCGAGATCAGCACGGTAGCGGCGCCATGCTTGCCAACCACGGTGTGGTGCAGCGTGCCGTTCTTCAGCGCAACCTTGAACATGCCGCGGCGGGCCTGTTCCATTGCCTTCTGAACGGACACCGGCACTTCACGCGCCTTGCCCTTACCCATGCCGACGCGACCATCGCCATCGCCAACCACGGTCAGCGCGGCAAAGCTCATGGTGCGACCACCCTTGACCACTTTGCTCACGCGGTTGACCGCGATCATCTTTTCGCGGAGGCCGTCATCGTTCTCTTTTTCCGCGGCGTTCTTGCCTTGTACTTTAGCCATTTGACAGATCCTCGCTTAGAACTTCAGGCCGGCTTCACGCGCGGCATCGGCCAGCGCTTTCACGCGGCCATGGTAACGAAAGCCCGAGCGATCGAAAGCGACCAGTTCAATACCGGCAGCCTTGGCCTTTTCGGCCACGCGCTTGCCGACCAGCGTAGCAGCGGCAGTGTTGCCGCCCTGGCCGGTTTGGCCGGCCAGTTGCGCACGCACTTCGGCTTCCACCGTCGAGGCGCTGACCAGAACGCGATCGCCTTCCGGCGAAATGATGTTGGCGTAGATGTGCTGGTTCGAGCGGAAGACCGAGAGGCGGTGAACGCGCAACTCGTTGATCTTCCGGCGGGTCGGAACCGCACGACGCAAACGGGAAACTTTTTTGTCCATGATTCGTCCTTGCGTGCGCCGTTATTTCTTCTTGGTTTCTTTGATGACGACGCGTTCGTCCGAGTAACGCACACCCTTGCCCTTGTAGGGTTCGGGTTCGCGGTACGAGCGGATTTCAGCGGCCATCTGACCGACGACTTGCTTGTTGGCGCCCTTGATGACGATTTCCGTCTGGGTGGGGCATTCGGCCTTGATACCGGCCGGCAACTGATGCAAAACGTCGTGCGAGAAACCGAGCTGCAGCTTAACGGCATCGCCTTGGATCGAGGCGCGGTAACCCACGCCAACCAGGGTCAGCTTGCGCTCGAAGCCCTTGCTCACGCCGGTA
Organism: Achromobacter marplatensis; assembly: GCF_049060505.1. Classification (GTDB taxonomy): domain Bacteria; phylum Pseudomonadota; class Gammaproteobacteria; order Burkholderiales; family Burkholderiaceae_B; genus Achromobacter; species Achromobacter marplatensis_A. The sequence continues at coordinate 253,579 of NZ_JBMGRB010000004.1, read as the reverse complement.
ACCATATTGGCCACCAGAGCGCGCACGGTACCCGACATGGCATTGGCGTGACGAGTTTCGTTGGCGGCGGCAAACGTGAGCTTGCCTTCGTCCATCGCAACCGTGACGTCGCCAGTCAGGGCTTGAGTCAGGGTGCCCAGCGGGCCCTTGACAATGATCTGATCCTGCTTGATGTCAGCTTCGACACCCTTGGGCAGTTCGACCGGATACTTAGCGATACGTGACATTCGAATTTCTCCTTAGGCCACGTAGCACAGCACTTCGCCGCCGACGCCGTTGGCGCGAGCCTTACGGTCGGTCATGACGCCGCGCGAGGTCGAAACGATAGCCACGCCCAGGCCGTTCATGACCTGAGGAATGCTGGTACGGCCCTTGTAGATACGCAGACCGGGGCGCGAAACGCGTTCAATGCGCTCGATAACCGGACGGCCAGCGTAGTACTTCAGGGTGATCTCGAGCTCAGGCTTGGCCTGGGTGCCCTTGATTTCAAAGCTGTCGATGTAGCCTTCGTCTTTCAGCACAGCGGCAATAGCCGCCTTCAGCTTCGAGGAGGGCATGCTCACCGTAACTTTGTCCACTTGCTGCGCATTGCGAATGCGGGTCAGCATATCGGCGATGGGATCGCTCATGCTCATAATGTATCTCCTACCAGCTGGCCTTGGTGATGCCGGGGATTTCGCCCTTCATCGCCATTTCACGCAGTTTGTGACGCGTCAGGCCGAACTTGCGGAACACACCGCGCGGACGACCGGTGACCACGCAACGGTTACGTTGGCGCGTCGGATTGGCATTGCGCGGCAGCTGTTGCAGCTTGAGCCGAGCTTGGTAACGTTCTTCGTCGGTCTTCGACTGATCGTCGATGATCGCCTTCAACTCAGCACGTTTGCCAGCGAACTTGTCAGCCAGCTTGGCGCGCTTGATGTCGCGATTGATGAGGGAAAGTTTTGCCACGTCATCAGCCCCTTAGTTACGGAACGGGAAGCTGAAGGCCGTCAACAGCGCCTTGGCTTCTTCGTCGGTCTTCGCGGAGGTGGTGATGCTGATGTTCAGCCCACGCAGCGCGTCGATCTTGTCGTACTCGATTTCGGGGAAAATGATTTGCTCTTTCACCCCGATGTTGTAGTTGCCACGGCCGTCAAATGCACGACCCGAGATACCACGGAAGTCGCGCACGCGAGGCAGCGCGACCGCAACGAGGCGATCCAGGAATTCATACATGCGTTGACCACGCAGCGTGACCATGCAACCAATCGGGTAGTTTTCGCGGATCTTGAAACCGGCGATAGCCTTCTTGGTCTTCGTCACGACAGGCTTTTGGCCAGCGATCTTGGTCAGGTCCGACACCGCGTGTTCGATAACCTTCTTATCGGACACGGCTTCCGAGACACCCATGTTCAGGGTGATCTTGGTGATGCGCGGCACTTCCATGACGCTCTTGTAGCCAAACTTGGCCTGCAGGTCGCCAGCGACCTTGCTCTTGTAGAAATCTTGCAAACGAGACATGTCTATCGCCCCTTACGCCTTGGCGCCGACAACGGCACCATTGGAACGGAACACGCGGACCTTGCGACCTTCGACTTCTTGAACGCCCACGCGGTCGCCACGACCGGTTGCGGGGTTGAAGAGCGCCACATTCGAGATGTGGATCGGCATGGTCTTTTCGACAATCCCGCCCGGGTTGTTAGCCATCGGGTTGGCTTTCACGTGCTTCTTGGCGATGTTGACGCCTTCGACCAGAACGTGGTCGGCATCAACACGAGCCAGCACGGTACCGCGACGCTTTTTGTCGCGGCCGGTCAGGACGATGACTTCGTCGCCTTTACGAATGTTGTTCATCGTAGGGCTCCTTACAGCACTTCCGGGGCCAACGACACGATCTTCATGAACTTCTCGGTACGCAGTTCACGCGTAACGGGTCCGAAGATGCGGGTGCCGATGGGCTCCAGCTTGGCGTTGAGCAATACGGCGGCATTGCCACCGAACTTAATCAGCGAACCGTCTTTACGGCGCACGCCCTTGGCGGTACGAACCACCACGGCATTGTAAATTTCGCCTTTCTTGACGCGTCCGCGCGGAGCCGCATCTTTGACGCTCACCTTGATGATGTCGCCGATACCGGCATAACGGCGCTTGGAGCCACCGAGCACCTTAATGCACATGACATGACGCGCACCAGTGTTATCGGCCACGTCCAGCGTGGTCTGCATTTGGATCATGATTTTTCCTGTTCCAACTTAACTGGAAATACGGTTTTCCCAATAAGGGAACACTGCAATTCCTGCCAGTTTTGGTCCCGTCAGGTCTGCCGCCCTGCTTTATGTGTTGTAGCGCTAGCGCTTTCGCCCTATCTCTACAACTGGTTGGCAACGCAACGACCCTGGGTTGAAATCCTGCGGGTATTCCCCCAACACGCCGACTAGTCTTCGAAACAACTTTCGGTTAACTGGATCGACAATCTGGGAAAGCTGATCATTCTAGCGTGGTTAAATTTTGAGCGCAAGCACTTTGTTGGAATGACGCACAAAACACCACGCCCCCTCTATGAAGAGAGCGGTTGCGAGCTATCCGCCCCTTATTTATGGCGATAAAAGCTCTTCTCCCAGGCATCGTGGTTGGCCTTGCCGCGCCGGATTTCGTCCGTGAACGGGGCCGCCCTGAGCACCAGGCGATTCAGCCATTTTACCGGAACCCGGCATGGCCGTTCAAAGTCCACGAACAACACGGCCCGCAAACCGTCCGTGTCGTTGTGCACTTGATGGGGATACAGGTCGTCGAACACCACGGCGCTGCCTTCGCGCCAGCTATAGCGTTCGCCCCCGACTTCGATCCAGCACCGGTCGGCTGGCTCGGGCACGACCAGCCCCAGATGCAGGCGCAGGACGCCGTTGTACGGGCCCGTGTGCAGCGGGATTCGCTTGCCGGGCTCAAGAATGGAAAAGAAGGCGCTACGGATGCCCGGGATTCCCTCCAGCGCGCGGGCCGTGGCCGGGCAGCTGGCCAAATTGCGCTCGGATCGCAGGCCGTAGCCCATGAACAGGAAGGTCTTCCATTGATCGTCGGACGTGATCATGCCCACATCGGGCGAGATCTCGTGGAAAGCCGGCAATTGCTGCCGCTGCGCCAGCAGCGCCGTCAGTTCGGCGCGGATGGCGGGCGTCTGCGCCTCCAGGGCCGCGATCCAGGGGAACTGGCTGTTCTGGAAGATAGGGCGGTCTCCCACCAGCGACGCCCGGGCGATCCGGTGGCGCAGCCAATCGATGAAGCGGAACAACACGCGGGAGTAGAGACTGGGCTTGGCGGCGGGACGCGCGTCGACGGATTGCACGATGGATTCGGTGATAGTCGGCCAAAGAGCCCCCATTGTGGCCATGCGCGCGGGGGCTTGCAAGACAGGGGGCCGCCGCCCTCTGATTGGCCCCAGCTTCGCACGCGGGAGTGGCCCTGCCTGACGCGAACAAGCTGGTTTAGACTGGCGCGGGCGACAGCGGTCGCAATCCATCCCTATTTCGCAAGGAACGACAGGCATGTATGAACAGTTGGCGCTGTATATCGACGGCGAATTCATCTCCGGCGAGGGTAGGCGCACCCAGGACGTCATCAATCCGGCCACGCTGGAAGTGCTTGGCCAGCTGCCGCACGCCACCGAAGCGGATCTGGACCGTGCGCTAGCCGCCGCCCAGCGCGCGTTCGAATCGTGGAAGAAGTCCTCGCCCATGGACCGTTCCGCCATTCTGCGCAAGGTCGCCACGCTGTCGCGCGAGCGCGCCAAGGAAATCGGCCGCAACATGACGCTGGACCAGGGCAAGCCGCTGGCCGAGGCCGTGGGCGAAGTCACGTCCTGCGCCGAGCATGCCGATTGGCACGCTGAGGAATGCCGACGCATCTACGGCCGCGTCGTGCCGCCCCGCAACCCGGACGTGCGCCAGTTCGTCGTGCGCGAACCCATCGGCGTCTGCGCCGCCTTCACGCCCTGGAACTTCCCGTACAACCAGGCCATCCGCAAGATCGCCGCGGCGCTCGGCGCCGGTTGCACGGTGGTGCTGAAAGGCCCCGAAGATTCGCCCAGCGCCGTCATGGCCATTGCCCGCATGTTCCACGACGCCGGCCTGCCCAAGGGGTGCCTGAACATCGTCTGGGGCGAGCCCGCCAAGATCTCCGACTACCTGATCCGCTCGCCGATCGTGCGCAAGGTCTCGTTCACCGGCTCCGTGCCGGTGGGCAAGCAACTGGCCGCTTTGGCCGGCGCACACATGAAGCGCGTCACGATGGAATTGGGCGGCCATTCGCCCGTGCTCGTGTTCGATGACGCCGACGTCGAGCGCGCCGCCGAGATGCTGGCCAAGTTCAAGGTCCGCAACGCCGGCCAGGTCTGCGTGTCGCCCACCCGCTTCTACGTGCAGGAAGGCGCCTACGAGCAATTCCTGGCGCGCTTCTCGGAGGTGCTGAAGAACATCAAGGTCGGCGACGGCCTGGAAGCCGGCACCGACATGGGCCCACTGGCTCATGAACGCCGCGTGCCCGCCATGAGCGCGTTCATCGACGACGCCAAGAAGCACGGCGGCAAGGTCGTGGTCGGCGGCGGCCCGCTGGACCGCAAGGGCTTCTTCTTCGCCCCCACGGTGGTGACGGATCTGCCCGACGATTCCATGCTCATGACCGAAGAACCTTTTGGCCCCGTCGCGCCGGTGGTCCGTTTCAAGGACACCGACGAAGTGCTGCGCCGCGCCAACAGCCTGCCCTTCGGCTTGTCGTCGTATGTGTTCACGAACTCGCTGAAGACGGCCACCAAGGTTTCGAATGGTCTGGAAGCCGGCATGGTCAACATTAACCACTTCGGCAGCGCGCTGGCCGAGACGCCGTTCGGCGGCATCAAGGACAGCGGCATCGGCAGCGAAGGCGGCCTGGAAACGTTCGACGGCTACCTGGTCACGAAGTTCATCACGCACATCTGACCGCTCGCCTGCGGAATCGAAAGCCCCACGGTTTGGTCCGTGGGGCTTTTTTTATCGCCGGGCAGCTGGAAAACAAAAGCCAACCGCCCCCCTACGAACTTGCCCGCAGGTCCCGCGGCGTCATGCCGAAGCGCCGTTTGAACAGGCGGCTGAAATGCGACGGGTGCGAAAACCCCACCTGGTAGGCCAGTTCGGCAATGCTGCGGTGACGGTGCTGCGGACTCAGCAGCAGTTCGCGGCACCTGTCCAGGCGTTGATCGAAGATAAAAGACTCGGCCGACAGGCCGCCCGCGCGCAGGATGCGGTGCAGGTACGCGACCGACACGCCGCACCCTTGCGCCACGGCCTGCGGCGACAACGCCGGGTCGGCCAGGTGCTGCCGGATGTAGGCCAGCACGCGCTGCCGATGCGCCACCGTCACGCTGCTGTCGGACTCGGACGCATGGCCCTGCCCCGATTGCACCAGGAACAGCACGATCAGGTCGATCAGGCGTTCGCCAAGTTCGGTGACCTCGGTGTCGGACCAGCCGCCCATACCGTTGAACAAGTGCTCCATGTAACTGGCCAGCATCGCGCCACGCGGGGAACCATCGTCGACGCGGAGTTTGTAGAAGTCGCCGACGCGGGAATCCCGTTGCGACAGCGCGCTGCGCGGAAAGGACACGCTCAGGCTGCGGTAGCCCGACGCGCCCAGCGCCGTCGCCTGATAAGGCAGGCTCTGGTTCATCAGGTACACACAGCCGGGCTCGACCTGGAATTCGCGGCCTTGTTGCCGCACGGCCAGCGGGCCGGCCAGCGGCAGTCCGAAGGTGTAGAACTCCTGGTCCAGCCGTGACACATTGCCTGCCGTGCGCTCCAGTTTCTGTCCCTGATAGTGCAGGTCATTGAACTGCAGGCTGGCGCGGCGCGCGTAGCGCACATGGCCCGCGAAATGGCTTGGCATGCCGCCGTGCACCTCGAACGGACCGAAAGCATCCGATAGCGCCGCGCGCCATTGCTCGCGCCGGTCAGCGCCGGCGCTGGCCGAAATGGCAAATTCCGTATTGGGCATGGCGCGGTCTCCTGTGCGCGGCGGGAAGCGCAATTTGATCTTGCGTCTACAACTTCTTGACTCACCCTGCTTTGGGGTGCGCGGCGCATTGTGGATGCGTTTGGCGCAAGTCTATAGTCAGCCCGATAAGCACACAACCTGGACAACCCGGGAGGAGACTCATGGCAAACGCGCCCGCAACGGCCGCCCGCCACGCGCCGGCTTCGCGCTATCTGCGCTGCGAAGGCCGTGAGCTGCACCTGACCGAATGGGGCGCGCCCGACGCGCCCCCCGTCATCATGTGGCACGGCCTGGCTCGCACCGGGCGCGACTTCGACGAACTGGCGAAGGCGTTGGCCAACGACTACCGCATCATCTGCCCCGACACGATCGGCCGCGGCCTGTCGCAATGGAGCCCCGAGCCCGTCGCCGAATACCAGCTGGACTTCTACGCGCGCCTTGCCCGCGCGCTGGCCGATGGTTTGTCCCTTGGACGGCTGCGCTGGGTGGGCACATCGATGGGCGGCGCCACCGGCATGCACGCCGCGGCCACGACGCTGCATGGCCGGGTCTCGCATCTGGTCGTCAATGACATCGGGCCCGAGCTTCCGCAGGCGGCCATCGACCGCATCCTGGCTTATGCGGGCAACCCGCCCGCGTTCGACACGGTCACCGAACTGGAGGCCTGGCTTCGCGTGGCCTACCGGCCCTACGGCTGGCAAAGCGACGAGCAATGGCGCCAGATGGCCGAAACCTCGGTGCGTCGGCTTCCCGACGGCCGCGTCACGGCGCATTACGACCCGGCCATCGTCGGACAGTTCAGCCATCACCCCGGCGACTATGACCGCTGGAGCGGCTACGACTCGCTGCGCATGCCGGTGTTGCTGCTGCGCGGCGCAGAGTCTGATCTGCTGCTGCCCGAGGTCGCCGATGCGATGACGCGGCGCGGACCGCGCGCCCAGCGCATCGACTTTCCCGATTGTGGCCACGCCCCCGCGCTGAACGTGCCGGCGCAGATCGACGCCATCCGCCGATTCCTGGCCACGCCGGACCGCTTGCAGGACCACACGGCGGCCACGCACGCCCGCTGATAACCGGAGACATCCATGAATCGCATTCTGCTTGCCGCGCTGGCGGCCCTTTGCATGAGTTCGGCAGCCGCCGCAAAAGACGTCGTCGTCGCCCACGTCTACGACAAGACGGGCCCGCTGGAGGCCTACGCCAAGCAAACGCAAAACGGACTGATGCTGGGCCTGGAGTACGCCACGCAGGGCACCATGACCGTGGCCGGCCGCAAAATCCGGGTGGTTGAAAAAGACAACCAGGGCAAGCCCGACGTGGCCCGCGCGCAGCTGGCGTCGGCGTATGCCGACGACAACGCCGATATCGCCGTGGGCCCCACCTCGTCGGGCGTGGCGCTGGCCATGCTGCCGATCGCCGAAGAGTACGAGAAGATCCTGCTGGTGGAACCGGCCGTGGCGGATTCGATCACGGGCGAGAAGTGGAATAAGTACATCTTCCGCACGGGCCGCAACTCGTCGCAGGACGCGATCGCCAATGCGGTGGCATTCGACCAGGCCGGCACGTCTATCGCCATGCTGGCGCAAGACTATGCCTTCGGCCGCGACGGTGTAAAAGCCTTCAAGGGCGCGCTGAAGAACGCCAAGATCGTGCACGAGGAATACCTGCCCGCCAACGCCACCGACTTCACCGCAGGCGCGCAGCGCCTGTTCGATGCGCTGAAGGACAAGCCCGGCCGCAAGATCATCTTCATCCTGTGGGCAGGCGCGGGCAACCCGTTCAAGATCGCCGACCTGGACCCCAAGCGATTCGGCATCGAGATCGCGACGGGTGGCAACACGCTGGCCGCGATGACGCCGCTGAAGTCGCTGGCCGGCATGGAAGGCGCCACCTATTACTACTACGGCATCCCCAAGAATCCGATCAACGACTGGCTGGTCACGGAACATCAAAAACGCTACGGCCAGCCGCCGGACTTCTTTACCGCGGGCGGCATGTCGTCCGGCATCGCCATCGTGGCGGCGTTGAACAAGACCGCGGGCGATTCCGATACGGATAAGCTGATCAAGGCCATGGAAGGCATGAGCTTCGACACGCCCAAGGGCAAGATGACGTTCCGGCCCGAAGACCACCAAGCCATGCAATCCATGTACCACTTCCGCATCAAGAACGACCCTTCGGTGCCATGGGCGGTGCAGGACCTGGTCAAGGAAATCACGCCCGACCAGATGGCCGTACCGATCCAGAACAAGCGCTGAAGGAACGCCACTGCGATGTTGGAAACCCAATCGCTCACAATCCGCTTCGGCGGGCATGTGGCCGTCAACGATGTCAGCTGCCGTTATGCGCCCGGCACGCTGACCGCCATCGTCGGCCCGAACGGCGCGGGCAAGACCACTTACTTCAACTTGATCTCGGGCCAGTTGCGCGCAAGCGCGGGGTCGGTGCGGCTGAACGGACGTGATCTGACTTCGCTGCCCGCGCCGGCACGCATGCACGCCGGGCTGGCCCGTGCGTTCCAGCTGACGCAGTTGTTTCCACGCCTGTCCGTTCACGAGAATGTCCGGCTGGCGCTGCAATCGCGCCAGCAAGGCATGAGCTGGCGCCAGATTCGCTTCTGGCGCACTTGGGACAACGATCGAGGCCTATTGGCGCGCGCCGACGCGTTGCTGGAACGCACGCGGCTGTCCGCAAGGCGCGACCAGCCCGCGGCGGACCTGCCGCATGGCGATCAGCGCAAGCTGGAGATCGCGATGCTGATCGCGCTGGAGCCGCAAGTCTTCATGTTCGACGAACCCACCGCCGGCATGAGCGTGGACGATGTGCCCGTGGTGCTGGAGCTGATCCGCGAGATCAAGAACGATCCCTCCAAGACAATCCTGCTGGTCGAGCACAAGATGGACGTGGTGCGCGAACTGGCCGACCGGATCGTCGTGCTGCACAACGGCCAGCTGATGGCGGACGGCGATCCCGCCACCGTCATCGCATCGCCGATCGTGCAGCAAGCCTATCTGGGCATGAGCCCGACGGAGCACAAGGCATGACCGCCCCGCTGCTGGAACTCAAGGGCGTGCAAACGCATATCGGTGCGTATCACATCCTGCACGGCGTGGATCTGGCCGTGCCGCCTGCGGCCGTGACCATGCTGCTGGGCCGCAATGGTGCGGGCAAGACGACGACGCTGCGCACGATCATGGGCCTATGGCGCGCCTCGCAAGGCCGGATCACGTTCGAGGGCATGCCCATTGGCGGCCCGGACACACGCAAGTCGCCTCCCGACATGGCGCGCATGGGCATGGCCTACGTGCCCGAGAACATGGGCATTTTCGCCGACTTGTCGGTCAAAGAGAACATGTTGCTGGCCGCGCGCCAGGCCCGCAGCGCCGAGCAACTCGATACCGCGCGGCTGGAATGGATCTTCGGCTTCTTTCCCGCCCTGAAGAAGTTCTGGCTGCACCCCGCCGGCAAGCTCTCCGGGGGCCAGAAGCAGATGCTGGCGGTTGCCCGCGCCATCATCGAACCCCGCCGACTACTGCTGATCGACGAGCCCAGCAAAGGGTTGGCGCCCGCCATCGTGCAGAACATGATCGATGCCTTCATCGAACTCAAGCAGGCGTCCACCACCATCCTGCTGGTCGAACAGAACTTCAACTTCGCGCAGCGGGTCGGCGACCACGTCGCCGTCATGGACAACGGCCGCGTGGTACACGCTGGCAGCATGCGCCAGCTTGCGGAAGATGAATCGCTACAGACACGCCTGCTGGGCCTGTCGCTAGGAAGCCACCAATGAGCGCCTTGGATATCGATGCCCCGCTGCCGCGCACGCGCGCGGACCTGCGCCCCGTTCTGCTGGTCGTGGCGCTGGCCGCCCTCGCCTTGCCGATGGTGGGGTCTTTTTCGACCTGGGTCACGCTGACGCTGGCGGGCCTGGCGATGGGGATGATCATCTTCATCGTGGCGTCGGGCATGACGCTGGTATTCGGGCTGATGGACGTCTTGAATTTCGGGCACGGCCTCTTCATCGCCATCGGCGCCTACATGGCGGCGACGGTGCTGGGCGGCATGGCCGACTGGACCCAGACAGGCAGCCTGTGGATGAATCTGGCCGCCGTGCTCCCTGCCATGATCGTGGGCATGCTGGTGGCGGGCGCCGTGGGCTTCGCGTTTGAACGCGTGATCGTGAGGCCTGTGTATGGGCAGCACCTCAAGCAGATCCTAATCACGATGGGCGGCATGATCATCGGCGAAGAGATCATCAAGATGATCTGGGGTCCGCAAACCCTATCGCTACCTCTGCCCGAGGCCCTGCGTGGCGCATTCCTGCTGGGCGACGCGGCCATCGAGAAATTCCGGATCGTCGCGCTGGCCGTGGGCGTTCTGGTGCTGGGCGGCATGCTTTGGCTGCTGAACCGCACCAAGCTTGGCCTGCTGATCCGAGCCGGCGTGGAAGACCGCGAGATGGTGGAAAGCCTGGGTTACCGCATCCGGCACCTCTTCGTAGGCGTGTTCGTCGCCGGATCGATGCTTGCCGGACTGGGCGGCGTGCTGTGGGGCATGTATCAGCAGTCGGTCGTGCCGCAACTGGGCGCGCAGGTAAACGTGCTGATCTTCATCGTGATCATGATCGGCGGCCTGGGCTCTACCGTGGGTTGTCTGATCGGCGCGCTGCTGGTGGGCCTGATGGCCAACTACACCGGCTTCCTGCTGCCCAAGGCCGCCCTGTTCTCGAATATCGCGTTGATGGTCGCGATTCTGTTGTGGCGCCCGCAGGGCGTGTATCCCGTCACGAATCGCTAGGAATCGCCAATATGTCTTTCCGCCTGCTTTCCGGCGACCCGCCCCGCAGCGCCGTCCTGGCACTGGTACTGATGGCCGTCGTCGCCCTGCTTGCCGCCGCGCCGTTCCTCTTTCCCGGCCCCAAATCGCTGGCGGTAGCCGCCAAGATCCTGGTGTTCGTGATTCTGGTCGCCAGCTACGATCTGCTGCTGGGCTACACAGGCATCGTAAGCTTCGCACACACCATGTTCTTCGGCATTGGCGCCTATGGCGTGGCGATCGCCAGTATCCGGATGGAACCCGGCTGGGCCGCCGTGTTCGCGGGCGTGGGCGGCGCGCTCGCGGTGTCGCTGGCTTTCGCGCTGCTGATCGGGCTGGCCAGCCTGCGCGTGCGCGCCATCTTCTACGCAATGATCACACTGGCCGTCGCGGCCGCCTTCCAGACGCTGGTATCGCAGCTGTCGGACCTGACCGGTGGCGAAGATGGCCTGAACTTCAAGGTACCCCAGGTGTTGCGGCCTGCGTTCCGCCCGCTCTCGGAGCCTCTGTTCGGCGTCACGGTCGACGGGCGCATCATTACGTATTACCTGATCGCCACGGTCTGCGCCTTGCTGTTTTTGATGTTGCTGCGCATCGTGAATTCCCCGTTTGGCCGCGTGCTGCAGGCCATCCGAGAGAACCCTTTCCGCGCCGAGGCCATCGGCTACCGCACCGTGCTGTATCGCAGCCTGTCCAATCTGCTGGCGGCCGGCTTCGCCACGCTGGCCGGCGCCATGTACGCGCTTTGGCTGCGCTACAACGGTCCGGATACCTCGCTGTCGTTCGAGATCATGCTGAACATTCTGCTGATGCTCGTGATCGGCGGCATGGGCACCATGTATGGCGCAGTGGTGGGCGCGAGTCTGTTCGTGTTTGCGCAGAGCTATCTGCAAGATGGCCTGCATGTGATCCACGACGCAGTGTCGAACGTCGCGCCGCTGGCCCTGCTGTTCGAGCCGGACCGCTGGCTGCTGTGGCTGGGGATCCTGTTCGTGGTGTCGGTGTACTACTTTCCGACCGGCATCGCCGGGCGGCTGCGGGAATTGGCGCGGCGGCGCTGACGGCCTTGACGGGTTAAGAAGCAGGAAGAGGCACGCACGGCAACGCCGCGCATGCTGTCCACCACGTCACTTCACCTTGCTGCTCAGGCGATCCAGGTCCCGACTCAGCTGATTGACCTGACGCTCAAGCGCCGAGATCTGCCGCTCGTTCGCGTTGTCGCTGCTCTTTCGGCTGCTGTCGTTTTGGTTGCGCTCAAGCGAGGCGATCTTCCTGCCTTGCTCGTCCACTTTGCGTTCCAGCGCGCGGTTCTGGGTCCGAAGCTCGTCCAGCGCGCGCGCCTGATCCCTGACTTGCTCCACTGCCTTCTCTAGCTCTCGCGCCTCGATTCCTGTACGCGGCTGACCGTCGCTGCCAAGGATCAGAATGCTGTCCCGATACGGCCGGGATACGCCCACGTCCTTGAAGTTGATGGTCTGAGCGTCGGCCGAAGGCGAATACGCCGTCCACGCCAACACCATGAAACTCGCAATGCCCAATCTGCCCGCGGCCTTGATCATTGACGCCACTCCTGTAATCAGAACTGCCAGCGCGTGCCTGCGCTGTCGGATTTATATCAGGAACCAGGACGCCCGCTGCACCATCCAACGCCAAGAGTCGCTACGCTGCGTTTCAACGGCGCATGATGGCGCGAAAGTCTCGCTATTTGCCGCTCTGCCGCAAGGTATCGGCTTCGCGCCGCAGGCTATCCACGCGTCGCTGCATCTCGTCGATCTTGCCGCGGCCAAGCTGCGATCCGCTGGGCGTGGGCGCCAGGGGCCGCATCGTCGAACCCGTGTTCAACGGCATCATCGCCGGTGGCGCCGTCGCAGCGTCGACGGGCTTCTGGTTAAGCAGGCGTTCAAGCAGCATCAGTTGATCGCGCTGCCCCTGCAGCACCTGCTCTTGTGTCGCCAGGGCTTGCTCGCCCTCGTCGTCGGCGCCGAAAATGGCAGCGTGGTCGCGCGATCCGGGGGGAAGCTTGACGCGGGGTTCGGGCCCCGCATTCAGGACGTTCTTGCCCGCGCGGGCGTCGTCAACGGGTGAAGCCGCAGTGACTTCCGCGCCGGACTCCCCGCGTTGCGCGCTGGCGGCGGCCCCGCATAGCGCGAGGCCAAGCATGCCGGCCTTGACGGCTTTGCGCATGATGTCCGTTACCTGCATGGGCCTGGATCTCCAGAACAAAAAAAAACGGCAAGGGGGTTAGCCCTTGCCGTTTTATATCAGAACGGCGAACCGTTCCGATGACGACTTAGATGATACGTGCGGCTTCAACCAGACGCACCACACGCCACGACTTCGAGCGCGAGATGGGACGGCCTTCAGCGATTTCAACCGTATCGCCTTCGTTGAATTGGTTCGATTCGTCGTGTGCCTTGTACTTCGCGGAGCGCACGATGATCTTGCCGAAGATGGGGTGCTTGACGCGGCGCTCAACGAGCACAACGACAGTCTTGTCCATCTTGTTGCTGACGACCTTGCCAACCAGCGTACGCTGGCGCTTGGCCACTTGGGTGTTTTGAGTTTCGCTCATGTTTATTTCCCTGCCTTCTCGGTCAGCAAGGTACGAACGCGCGCAATGTCGCGACGCACGTTGCGCAGCTGGCTGGTGTTGGCCAGTTGCTGCGTGGCCTTCTGCATACGCAGACCGAATTGTGCCTTCAGCAGGCTTTCGAGCTCTTTGCCGAGCTCGGCGGCGTCTTTCGAACGGAGTTCGCTAGCTTTCATGTTAGTACTCCTTAAGCACCGATATGACGCGCGACGAACGTGGTCGAAATCGGCAGCTTGGCAGCGGCCAGGCGGAAAGCTTCACGCGCGATCTCTTCGCTCACACCTTCCATTTCGTAGAGCACTTTGCCGGGCTGAATTTCAGCGACCCAGTACTCAGGATTGCCCTTACCGTTACCCATACGGACTTCGGCGGGCTTCTGCGAGATGGGCTTATCCGGGAAAATGCGAATCCAGATACGGCCGCCACGCTTGATGTGACGATTGATAGCACGACGAGCGGCTTCGATCTGGCGAGCGGTCAGACGGCCACGGCCGGTGGCCTTCAGACCGAATTCGCCGAACGACACGTGGGTACCACGAGTCGCCAGACCGGTGTTGCGGCCCTTCTGCTCTTTGCGATACTTTCTGCGAGAGGGTTGCAGCATGGTTATTCTCCTTCAGGCGCCGGAGCAGCGTCCGCCTTGCGGGGACCACCACGACCACGACCACCCGGACGACCGGTGCGAGCACCGTCCGGACGATCACCACGCGGAGCGCGGCGCGGACGACGTTCTTCTTCGCGCGGGGCAGCGGTTTCCGGCGGCAATTCGCCGTTAGCCAGCATGTCGCCCTTGTAGACCCAGACCTTGATGCCAATCACGCCATACGTGGTGTGGGCTTCGGAGGTGCCGTAGTCGATGTTGGCCTTGAGGGTGTGCAGCGGCACACGGCCTTCGCGATACCACTCGGTGCGGGCAATTTCGATACCGTTCAGACGGCCGGCGCTCATGATCTTGATGCCTTGGGCACCCAGACGCATTGCGTTCTGCATCGCGCGCTTCATTGCGCGACGGAACATGATGCGCTTCTCGAGCTGTTGCGAGATCGAGTCGGCAATCAGTTGAGCATCGGTTTCCGGCTTGCGGATTTCTTCGATGTTGACGTGCACGGGCACGCCCATCAGACGCTGCAGATCAGCCTTCAGGCTTTCGATGTCTTCGCCGCGCTTGCCGATCACCACGCCCGGACGAGCCGAGTAGACGGTGATGCGGGCATTCTTGGCCGGACGCTCGATGATCACGCGACCAACGGAGGCGCTCTTGAGCTTCTTTTTGAGGTACTCGCGAACGCGAATGTCTTCGGCAAGCATCGTGCCGAAGGCCTTGTCGTCGGCGAACCAACGCGAGGACCAATTACGGGTGACCGCGAGACGGAACCCAGTGGGGTGAATTTTCTGACCCATCGTGACTCCTTAAGCTCCGACCTTGACCGTGATATGGCAGGTCTGCTTCTCGATACGGTTGCCGCGGCCCTTGGCGCGAGCGGAGAAGCGCTTCATCGACTGAGCCTTGTCCACAAAAATCGTGGTGACTTTCAGTTCGTCGATATCTGCGCCGTCGTTGTGCTCGGCGTTGGCGATGGCGGACTCGACAGCCTTCTTCAGGATGACGGCAGCCTTCTTCGGCGAGAAGGTGAGGATCTCCAGCGCACGGCCGACCTTCTGACCGCGGATCAAGTCCGCAACCAGACGGGTCTTCTGTGCCGAGATATGCACCCCACGGATAATGGCAGTAGTTTCCATCGCTTACCTCTTCGCCTTCTTGTCCGCAGCGTGGCCCTTGAACGTACGGGTCAGCGCGAACTCGCCCAGCTTGTGACCGACCATGTTCTCGTTGATGTACACGGGGACATGCTGCTTGCCGTTGTGCACAGCGATCGTCAGACCGATGAACTCGGGCAGGATCGTGGAACGACGCGACCAGGTCTTGATCGGCTTCTTGTCTTTGCCCGCGACGGCCGTGTCCACCTTTTTGATCAGGTGAGCATCGACAAACGGGCCTTTCTTGATCGAACGTGACATAGTGTTCGCCTCTTACTTGCGCTTGCGCCGTTGGACGATCATATTGTTCGTCCGCTTGTTGCGACGGGTCTTGAAACCCTTCGCCGGAGTGCCCCACGGGCTGACCGGTTCGCGTGCTTCACCGGTACGGCCTTCACCGCCACCGTGCGGGTGGTCCACCGGGTTCATGGCAACGCCACGGACCGTCGGGCGGATACCACGCCAACGCATTGCACCGGCCTTGCCGATTTGGCGCAGGCTGTGTTCTTCGTTACCGACTTCACCAATGGTGGCGCGGCATTCGATGTGCACACGGCGGACTTCACCCGAGCGCAGACGAACCTGAGCGTAGATGCCTTCGCGAGCCAGCAGGACGGCGGAAGCGCCAGCCGAGCGGACCATCTGAGCACCCTTGCCAGGCAGCATTTCGACGCAGTGAATCGTCGTACCCACCGGGATGTTGCGGATCGGCAGGGTGTTGCCGGCGCGGATCGGGGCTTCGATGCCCGACAGCACAGTGGCACCCACTTCCAGACCACGCGGAGCGATGATGTAACGACGTTCGCCGTCGGCGTAGCACAGCAGAGCGATGTGCGCCGTACGGTTGGGGTCATATTCCAGACGCTCAACCTTCGCCGGGATACCGTCCTTGTCACGACGGAAGTCGACCAAGCGGTAGTGCTGCTTGTGACCGCCGCCACGATGGCGGATCGTGATGTGACCGTTGTTGTTACGGCCAGAACCACGGGTCTTCTTTTCCAGCAGCGGCGCGTAGGGCTCACCCTTGTGCAGGTTGGGGCTAACAACCTTCACCATGCCACGGCGGCCGGCCGAAGTCGGTTTAACTTTTACGAGGGCCATTTACTTCACCTCCGCAAAGTCGATTTCCTGGCCGTCCTTGAGCGACACGTAAGCCTTGCGCTCATTACGGCGACGGCCAACGAATCGGCCAAAGCGCTTGACTTTGCCCTTACGGTTGAGGACCTGCACGGACTCGACCTGCACCTTGAAGAGCAGTTCGACGGCAGCCTTGATTTCCGGCTTGGTAGCGTCAGCCACGACACGGAAAGCGACTTGCTGATTCTTCTCAGCGACGAACGTGGCCTTTTCGGTCACGATCGGAGCCAGAATGACTTGCATCAAGCGTTCAGCGTTCATCCCAGCATCTCCTCGAGTTGAGCGATGGCCGGCTTGGTGATCAGCACTTTCTTGTAGTGGACCAGCGACAACGGATCGGCATAACGGGGCTCGACAACAGCAACGTGCGGCAGGTTGCGGGTGGCGAGGTAAACATTCTCATCAACGCTGTCGGTGATGATCAGGACCGAGTCCAGGCCCAGGCTCTTCAGCTTTGCAGCTGCGTCCTTGGTCTTGGGCGATTCCAGATCGAACGATTCGACAACAGCGATGCGGTCTTCGCGAGCCAGTTGCGACAGAATCGAACGGATCCCGGCGCGGTACATCTTCTTGTTGACCTTCTGGCTGAAGTTCTCTTCGGGCGAGTTCGGGAAAATCCGACCACCGCCACGCCACAGCGGCGACGAAGTCATACCAGCGCGTGCGCGGCCGGTACCCTTCTGGCGCCAGGGCTTCTTGGTCGAGTGCTTAACTTCGGCACGATCCTTCTGAGCGCGGTTGCCGGCACGGGCATTGGCTTGGAAAGCCACCACGATCTGATGAATCAGCGCTTCGTTGAAGTCACGGCCGAAGATCGTATCGGGCGCGCTGAACGTAGCAGCGGCCTGACCTTGGTCGTTCAGGAGCTTGAGATCCATTTACTTACGCTCCCTTCTTGGCCGGGGCCTTGATGGCCGGGCGCACGACGATGTCGGCGCCAGCGTGGCCGGGGACAGCGCCCTTGACCAGCAGCAGGCCGCGCTCAACGTCAACGCGAACGACGTCGAGGTTTTGAACGGTGCGGGTGACATCACCCAGGTGACCAGCCATGCGCTTACCCGGGAAAATACGGCCCGGATCTTGTGCTTGACCAATCGAGCCAGGAACGCGGTGCGAACGGGAGTTACCGTGCGAAGCGCGTTGCGAACCGAAGTGGTGACGCTTGATGGTACCGGCGAAGCCTTTACCAATGGTCGTGCCCGTCACGTCGACCTGTTGGCCGGCTTCGAACACGGATTCCACGGCGATCACGGAACCGGCCGCAAATTCAGCGGCGCGAGCGGGATCAAGGCGGAATTCTTTAAGGATGCTACCGGCTTCAACGCCGGCTTTGGCGTAGTGGCCCGTTTGCGGCTGAACCACACGCGAGGCACGACGAGTGCCATAAGTCACTTGGATCGCGGCGTAGCCGTCGGTTTCCTGCGACTTAACCTGGGTCACGCGGTTGTTCGACACGTCCAGCACGGTCACCGGGATGGATTCACCTTCCTCGGTAAAAATGCGGGTCATGCCGACCTTGCGACCCACCAGCCCCAGCCGATGAGCGGCGGGCGTGGGTGTCGAATTCGACATCGTTTTCTCCATTCCCGACTGCGATTGGTCGGGGCTAATCGGGCAAAAGGTAACGGCCTTTGCCCTACGACTATGTTCAACCTGGGTCGAGGAGTAATTTGGGGGGATCAGTTGGGTTTTAGCCCATCCCGCCATCCCGTTCCCATAGTCAGTCTTGCCACAAAATGGCAAGCTTGGCATATTAGCATGTTTTTTCCAGTCAGCACAAGCACTTAGCCCGCTTGGGCTGTGTGCGGTGGGGCGGTTTTGCCACACTGCCGCGACGCGCCTTCCGCCCTCATGGAAACCAGCCCCCGCCGGGACAGTAAGCGCCCGCTAACTTACGGGCAGCCGGGCAGCAGCCTCAGCGTGCTTTCCAGACGCAGTCGCCGCCATGCCATGCGGCGCTGAAAAACAAAATGGCCGCACTCCCTGGGGAATACGGCCATTTTTTTGAACCTGCCGGCGAAGGTAGCAGGTCCGGTACGCCTTACTGCAGCGCGATTTCGACGTCGACGCCGGCCGGCAGGTCCAGACGCATCAGAGCGTCAACGGTCTTGTCGGTGGGATCAACGATGTCCATCAAGCGCTGATGGGTGCGGATTTCGAACTGGTCGCGCGACGTCTTGTTGACGTGCGGCGAGCGCAGGACGTCATAGCGACGGATACGCGTGGGCAGCGGCACCGGGCCGCGGACAACGGCGCCGGTACGCTTGGCGGTGTCGACGATTTCAGCGGCCGATTGATCGATCAGCTTGTAATCGAAGGCTTTCAAGCGGATACGGATCTTTTGGTTTTTCATGGCGTTTCCTAAAGAACGAGAGGCGAAGGCGACGAGGCGCCCTCGCTGGTTGTTTGCTGCTTAAGTGATCCGAATTACTTCAGGATCTTGGCGACGACGCCGGCGCCGACGGTACGACCGCCTTCACGGATGGCGAAACGCAGGCCTTCTTCCATGGCGATCGGAGCCAACAGCTTGACCGTCATGGCCACGTTGTCGCCCGGCAGAACCATTTCCTTGTCGGCCGGCAGCTCGATCGTGCCCGTCACGTCCGTCGTGCGGAAGTAGAACTGGGGACGATAGCCTTGGAAGAACGGCGTGTGACGGCCGCCTTCTTCCTTGGACAGGATGTACACCTCGGACGTGAAGTCCGTGTGCGGCGTGATCGAGCCCGGCTTGGCCAGAACTTGGCCACGCTGGACGTCTTCACGCTTGGTGCCGCGCAGCAAAATGCCCACGTTGTCGCCAGCTTGACCTTGGTCGAGCAGCTTGCGGAACATTTCAACGCCCGTGCAAGTCGTCTTGACCGTCGGCACCAGGCCCACGATTTCGATTTCTTCGCCGACCTTGACGATGCCGCGTTCGATGCGGCCCGTCACCACCGTGCCACGACCCGAGATCGAGAACACGTCTTCAACCGGCATCAGGAACGCGCCGTCAACAGCACGCTCAGGCGTCGGGATGTACGAATCCAGCGCATCGGCCAGAGCCATGATGGCCTGTTCGCCCAGTTCGCCCTTGTCGCCTTCCAGCGCCAGCTTGGCAGAACCCTTGACGATCGGGGTGTCATCACCCGGGAAGTCGTACTTCGACAGCAGTTCGCGAACTTCCATTTCCACCAGCTCGAGCAGCTCGGCGTCGTCAACCATGTCAGCCTTGTTCAGGAAGACGATGATGTACGGCACGCCAACTTGGCGGCTCAGCAGGATGTGTTCACGCGTTTGCGGCATCGGGCCGTCAGCGGCCGACACAACCAGGATCGCGCCGTCCATTTGCGCGGCGCCCGTGATCATGTTCTTCACATAGTCAGCGTGGCCCGGGCAGTCAACGTGCGCGTAGTGACGCGCTGCCGTTTCGTACTCGACGTGGGCGGTGTTGATCGTGATGCCGCGAGCCTTTTCTTCAGGAGTCGCATCGATCTGGTCGTAGCCCTTGGCTTCGCCACCGAACTTGTTCGACAGAACGGTCGTGATAGCTGCCGTCAACGTCGTTTTGCCGTGGTCAACGTGACCAATCGTACCCACGTTCACGTGCGGCTTGGTACGTTCAAACTTGCCTTTTGCCATGATCTCTATCCTTTAACTTTCAAGGAAACTTGAATCTGCCAGGCCGCCCGGATGAGCGGACCTGGCTAGGGTTATTTACTTGGCCCGAGCGGCGATGACTTCGTCAGCGACGTTCTTGGGAGCCTCGGAGTAATGCTTGAATTCCATCGTGTACGTGGCACGACCTTGCGTCAGCGAACGCAGGTTCGTGGCGTAACCGAACATCTCGGCCAGGGGCACTTCAGCCTTGATGGTCTTGCCGCCGCCGACCATGTCGTCCATGCCTTGGACCATGCCGCGACGCGAGGACAGATCGCCCATCACGGTACCAGCGTAGTCTTCCGGCGTTTCGACTTCAACGGCCATCATCGGTTCCAGCAGCACGGGGCTGGCCTTGCGCAGACCTTCCTTGAATGCCATGGAGCCGGCCATCTTGAACGCGTTTTCGTTCGAGTCCACATCGTGGTACGAACCGAAGAACAGCGTGACCTTGACGTCGACGATCGGGTAGCCAGCCAACACGCCCGAAGGCAGCGTTTCCTGGATGCCCTTGTCCACCGCGGGGATGTATTCGCGAGGAACCACACCGCCCTTGATGGCGTCCACGAATTCGAAACCACCGCCAGGAGGCAACGGCTCGACCTTCAGCACCACGTGGCCGTACTGGCCGCGGCCGCCCGACTGCTTGACGAACTTGCCTTCAACTTCGTCGCAGGTCTTGCGGATGGTTTCACGGTAGGCCACTTGCGGCTTGCCGACGTTGGCTTCAACGCCGAACTCGCGCTTCATGCGGTCGACCAGAATTTCCAGGTGAAGCTCGCCCATGCCGGAAATGATGGTTTGGCCGGATTCTTCGTCGCTGCGCACGCGGAACGACGGATCTTCCTGAGCCAGACGCGACAGCGCCAGACCCATCTTTTCCTGGTCAGCCTTCGACTTCGGTTCCACGGCCTGCGAAATCACGGGCTCGGGGAAAATCATGCGTTCGAGCAGGATGTGGGAGTCGATGTCGCACAGCGTTTCGCCGGTGGTCACGTCTTTCAGACCCACCACGGCGGCGATGTCGCCTGCCAACACTTCCTTGATTTCTTCGCGGTTGTTCGCGTGCATCTGCAGAATGCGGCCGATACGTTCCTTCTTGCCCTTGATGGGGTTGTAGACCGTATCGCCCGACTTCAGGACGCCCGAGTAAACGCGCACGAAGGTCAATTGACCCACGAACGGATCGCTCATCAGCTTGAATGCCAGAGCCGAGAACTTCTCGCTGTCGTCAGCCGAGCGCTTGACGGGATTGCCGTCATCGTCCATGCCGTCGACCGGGGGAATGTCCACGGGCGAAGGCAGGTAGTCGATGACCGCATCCAGCATGCGCTGCACGCCCTTGTTCTTGAAGGCGGTGCCGCACAGCATCGGCTGGATTTCGCCAGCGATGGTGCGTTGGCGGATGGCCAGGTTGATTTCTTCTTCGTCCAAGGAACCCGTTTCCAGGTACTTGTTCATCAGCTCTTCCGACGATTCAGCGGCAGCTTCAACCAGCTTTTCGCGCCATTCGTTGGCCAGGCCTTCCAGCTCGGCCGGAATGTCGTGGTAGTCGAACTTGATGCCTTGGCTGGCTTCGTCCCAAATGATCGCCTTCATCTTGACCAGGTCGACCACGCCTTGGAACGTGTCTTCGGCACCGATCGGGATCACGATCGGCACGGGATTGGCGCGCAGGCGGTTCTTCAACTGGTCATAGACCTTGAAGAAGTTTGCGCCGGTGCGGTCCATCTTGTTGACGAAGGCCAGACGCGGCACGCCGTACTTGTTGGCTTGGCGCCACACGGTTTCGGACTGGGGCTGAACGCCGCCCACTGCGCAGTAGACCATGCAAGCACCGTCCAGGACGCGCATGGAACGTTCCACCTCGATGGTGAAGTCCACGTGCCCCGGGGTGTCGATGATGTTGATGCGGTGTTCGGGATAGTTCTTTGCCATGCCACGCCAAAACGCCGTCGTAGCTGCCGACGTAATGGTGATGCCACGCTCTTGCTCTTGTTCCATCCAGTCCATGGTGGCTGCGCCATCATGCACTTCGCCAATCTTGTGATTGACGCCGGTATAGAACAGGATACGTTCGGTCGTGGTGGTCTTCCCTGCATCGATGTGCGCAGAGATACCAATGTTGCGATAGCGCTCGATCGGGGTTTTGCGGGCCATGGTGGATTAGTCCTTAAATTACCAGCGGAAATGGCTGAAGGCCTTGTTGGCCTCTGCCATCTTGTGCGTGTCTTCGCGCTTCTTCATCGCGGCGCCACGACCTTCGGAGGCGTCGATCAGTTCGCCAGCAAGACGCAGATCCATCGACTTTTCGCCACGCTTCTTAGCGGCTTCACGGAGCCAACGCATAGCCAGGGCCAGGCGGCGCACGGGGCGCACTTCAACCGGCACTTGGTAGTTGGCACCGCCAACGCGGCGGCTCTTCACTTCGACGATCGGCTTGATGTTGTTGATCGCCAGGCTGAAAACTTCGATCGGCTCTTTGCCGGTCTTGGTTTGCACTTGCTCGAGGGCGCCATAGACGATGCGCTCGGCGACGGCCTTCTTGCCGTCCAGCATGACGACGTTCATGAACTTGGCGAGTTCGACGCTGCCGAACTTGGGATCGGGCAGAATCTCGCGCTTGGGTACTTCGCGACGACGGGGCATTGTTGCTTCCTTGTGTCTGTTCAGTTGAACCGTGTTTCATTACACGGCCATGGCCGCCCATTGGGACGACCCCTTACGTGCCGCGCTCCATCCCAGAAACCGGAGGGCGCGGTCGCACTTCCCTAGTGACGGACTTCCGCCACGCGGGGGTACTGCTGACTCGTTATTAAGCCTTCTTCGGGCGCTTGGCGCCGTACTTCGAGCGGGCTTGCTTACGATCCTTGACGCCTTGCAGGTCGAGGGAACCGCGCACGATGTGATAACGCACACCGGGCAAGTCCTTCACACGACCGCCACGCACCAGAACCACCGAGTGCTCTTGCAGGTTGTGGCCTTCACCGCCGATGTACGAAATGACTTCGTAACCGTTGGTCAGACGCACTTTGGCAACCTTGCGCAGAGCGGAGTTCGGCTTCTTGGGGGTGGTGGTGTACACGCGAGTGCACACGCCGCGGCGTTGCGGGCAGTTTTCGAGCGCGGGGCTCTTGCTTTTGATGATGCTGACTTCGCGCGGCTTGCGCACGAGTTGGCTAATGGTAGGCATGACCTTTGAAATCCCTTTTACGTACCACTGGTAAGTACTTACGTACTCGTCTCCAGAAGAGTGTCTTTCGGAGAAGGCAGTTCGCGCAAAACCGCCTCAAACGTTCATATACGTAAAAGAGCGGGCTTGCCAACAAACTATGACAAACGCACAAAACTGGATGCCTCGGGGGCAGTCGGACCGATGGACCCAAAATAAAAGGCTCGTGACGCACCTTGATTTCGGACCCTGGACTGTTTACCCTTTAGCGTACAGATTTTGCGCGCGAAATAAAGCAGTAAGCCCTTTAGCATAACTGAGATCAAGGGGTACTGTCAAAGAAATTTGTAAACACCGCAGCGCGGCGCGCCGGCAGCAAGATGGCGGCAAGATGGTGGCGCGAAGGCAACGAGTTCGGTGCCGGTCGTGAAAAATGGGGCCATGTAGGCGGCGCCGCTTGTGGGCCGCTTGTGGGCCGCTGACCAGAATGCGGCCCAATCCTGCCCCCAATTTCGCCCGGATCGGCGGGGTGGCTAGGGGTAAGTCCCACTACACGAGCGCGTGTCCGGCAGTTTACCTGCGAGACGGGGCTACTGGTCGGCGAATAGGTAACCGCTGCCGTATACGGTACGAATCGGAAGCATGACGCCCGCCAATTCCGCCTTGCGGCGCAGACGACTGACGATTACATCGATGCTGCGCGAACCGCTGGCGCGCACGCCGCCTCCCTCCACCCGGAGTTCGTCGCCCAGCTCGGACCGGCCCACCGCCCTGCCCGCCACTTCGAGTAGCGACCGCACGATCAGGCGCTCGTTTGCCGACAGCGAAATCGCGGCGCCCGACGGTGCGACCAGCGTCCAGCCTTGATCCCGCAATTCCCATTGGCCACTGACCGTCTCGTCCGACACGGGATTTTCCTGGGCGGCGGGCAGCCGACGGGCCAGTGCCAGCAAAATGCAGGCGAGTTCACGCGGATCCTGGGGATCGGTCAAGCAAGCATCGGCGCCGCTTTGCAGGCAGCGCAGGCGGCTGTCCACGGACATGCCGCGGCCGGAGACGACGATCCCCATGGAAGACGAGCCATGCAGCCGGGCGACCAGGGCATAGCCGATTTCGCCCAGCGTCCCAACATCCAGGACGACGGCATCGTAGATACCGCTATTGAGCAATCCGAACAGCTCAAGAGACGTCGAGCAGCCACGAGCGGAGATCCCGGCCTGCAGCAGCGCGGACACAGCGGCGTTACGGGCCGCCTCGTCCGGCGACATCATAAGTATGCGCAATTGATTCATAGCTAATTTCCACCTCTAACCCAAAATCGCTCCATGTTGCTGAAATGTGACAGCGAGGCGTGGGGCAATTGAGACAGTGTGGCGTCTTGTTACGCAACAACTCCAGTCAAGATTCGTTAACTTTGCAATGTTTGACAGTTCTTTCCACAACGTAGCCAGCCACAGCGCCGCCCGAGTTATCATTCGATTACATACATCCGCTCCCCCTCTTGCAGTAGGGCGCCATAGGGCGCGCTTGCGTAGCAAACCCTCGCGAGAACACGTTTGATGAAAATCGCGTCGCTGGAAGACGACCTCGATCAAGCCCGGCGCATCCAGCAAGTGCTGGCTGCCGCGGGTTACACCTGCACCAGCTATCACCAGAGCCGTGACTTGCTGGCCGCACTGCGCACCGAGAACTTCGACCTGGTGCTGCTGGACTGGCATTTGCCGGATATCGACGGCGACGATGTGGTGCGCTGGCTGCGTGCCAATATCGGCCCGCGCGTGCCCGTCATTTTCCTGACGAACCGGTCTAGCGAAGACGACCTGGTGGAAGGGCTGCGTGCCGGCGCCGACGACTACATCGTCAAGCCTCTGCGACCGCTGGAGTTGCTGGCCCGCGTCGCGGCGTTGCTGCGCCGCAGCCAGATCGCCGAACCGGCCAACGACGCGTTCGACGTTGCCAACTACCGCGTCGAGCCAGCCGCACGCGTCATCTCGCTGAACGGCGCCGCGGTCAGTCTGGCGCCAAAAGAATTCGAGCTGGCGCTGCTGTTCTTTCGCAACCAGGGCCGCCTTATGTCGCGCGACGTCCTGGCGGAATGCGTCTGGAACCGGGAAATTCCCGCAACCTCGCGCACGCTGGACACGCATCTGTCGAACATCCGGCAGAAGCTGCAGCTACGCCCTGAGAACGGTGTGCGCCTTACTTCTTCCTACGCCCTGGGCTACCGGCTGGAGCTGATCGGCGCGTCGGAAGACACCCCGGCGCGCCCGTCGTAGCCGCCTTGCGCGCATCCCTGGAGAACAGATCGCTATGAGCCGCTGCCGCGCGCTTTCTTTGCTTGCCTTGCTTTCCTGTGCGCTGACGGCACCTGTCCATGGCCAGCCTGCCGGAGCCCTGGGTGATGACTTCATCTATCGCGTCCGCCAGGGCGACACCCTGATCGATCTGGCCACGCGATACACACGCAACCAGGCCAACTGGGCGCCGCTGCAGACGTTGAACAAAATCACCGCCCCGGAACTGCTGCCCATCGGACTGGAATTGCGCATCCCTTTGGCGATGATCCCGGAACGCGCCGCCGAGGCGCGGGTGCTGCACGTCAGCGGCCAAGCCAATATGAACGGCAAGCCGTTGCAGCAGGGCCAGAGCCTTTCCGAAGGCAGCACCGTGGTGACGGCGCCCAATGGCTTCGTCACGCTGGAGTTGGCCGACGGATCCAAGCTCACCTTGCCCGCGGGCGGGTCGGTCGAACTGGCGCGCTTGCGTCAATTCGAGGGCACGGCGCTGACGGACTCCGTCATCCATGTGCAGCGCGGCAGCGTTGAATCCTCCGTCGCCCCCACCGGCCAAGGCGTAGGCCGCTTTGAAGTGCGCACCCCAGTCGCCGTGACGGGTGTGCGCGGCACGCGTTTCCGCGTGCAAAGCGGCCCCGGTGGCGTGCATAGCGAAGTGCTGGAGGGCAGCGTGCGCCTGCAACCGCATGCCCCAGGGACCTCACCTGCCAAACCGGTTGCCGTGACACGCGGCTACGGCGCCGCCGTGCGCCACGACGGTAGTGTGTCGGGCGTGCGCGAATTGCTGGCCGCTCCGCAGCTCTCCCCCCCCGAACGGTCGGGCGGCGTCTGGACCAGTGCCTTCCCCCCCGTGACCGGCGCGCAAAGCTACTTGGTGCGTGTTTCACGCGATGCGGACGGTGCGCTGCCCGTATCGTCGGTCGCCTTCCCGACAAACACGATCCGTTTCACCGCCCCCGGCCCCGGCACGTACTACGTATCGGTGCGCGCCATCGATGACCTTGGCCTCAACGGCCAGGATGCGGTGGCGACGTTCGAAGGCGCAAATCAGCTGATGACGCCCTATGGCTTGGGGGTCGGCAGCGGTTCGGGCGAACCCATCATATTGACCGAATACTAGGGCCCGCTTCATGGCCGACGCTGTCGACACCGTTGACCGGACCTCGCGCTCAGGACTGTGGTTAACGATAGCGCTGGCGGTGCTGGCGGCCGTGCTGGGCTCGTTCAATGGGCTGGGCCGGATTGATCAGATTCTTTACGATCGTGTCGCCGGGCTGACCGGCCGCGCGGCAGACCCCGACATCTTGATTGTCGCCATCGACGACGCCAGCATCGATACGCTGGGACGCTGGCCCTGGCGGCGCGCCATCCACGCGGCGCTGCTGGACCGCCTGCAAGGCGCCCGCGCTGTCGGGCTTGACCTCATCTTCGCGGAAAGCGATACCGTCAACCCTGACGACGACCGGATATTGGCCGACAGCATTCGGCGCAACGGCCGCACCGTCCTGCCGGTGGTGCTGGACCGCCTGGTCAACCCGTCGTCCATGGCCGCCCCCATTTCTCCCTTGGCGCAAGCGGCCGCTGCCAGCGGTTTCATCAACGCCCGCATCGATTCCGACGGTGTCGTGCGCGAAGCGACGCTAGCGACCACGTTCGCCGACGAACGCCGCTTCCATCTCGCCCTGTCCATGCTCCAGGTCGGCGGCCAGGCCGATAAGGCGCAACAACTGCTGCAAAAGGCAGGCCCCGACGGCAACATCCTGATTCCCTACGCCGGCTCCACGGCCCATATGCGTACTGTCTCGTACCTGTCGGTGCTGCGCGGCGATGTGCGGCCCGACGAGATGCGCGGCAAGTATGTCCTGGTCGGCGCCTGGGCCACGGGGCTGGGCGACGCCTATCCCACGCCGGTCTCGCATGACCTCGCCGGCATGTCCGGCGTGGAAATTATCGCCAATTTGCTGCAAGCGGGGCGCGACGGCATTTCGTACCAGCGGCCCGCCGCCGCCTGGAACGCGCTGTTCTCCGCCCTGCCCGTGCTGCTGGCGTGTTTGGCGTTGTGGCGGCTGTCACCCAAGCGCGCGCTGCTGGTCAGCGCCGTCTTGGTCGGGGGCATTCTTCTGGTCTCGTGGATGTTGCTGGCCCACGCCAACCTATGGTTCGCGCCCACCGCCGCCCTGGTGGGCGTGGCGCTGTGCTATCCCCTCTGGAGTTGGCGCAGCCAGGAAGCCGCCCTGCGCTACATGGACAATGAATTACGGCGGTTACAGCGCGAGTACCCGCCGGTGTTGAACGAGGCCCGCGCCCAACTCACCGGCCCCAACGCATCGCTGGAAAGCCGAGTGGGCGAATTGCGGCGCGCACTGGCACGGGTGCGGAACCTGCGACGTTTCCTGGCCGATGGCCTTGACGGCATGCCCGACGCCACGCTGGTCTTCGATCAGGAAGGCCGGATGCAGTTCCGAAACCAAGCCGCCGTCTCGTACTTCCAACGCCTGGGCATGCGGCCTCCACGTGTCGGCCACCCCGCCACGCACCTGCTCGAGAAGACGATTTCCGACGACGCCACGCGGCAACGCGTGGCGGAGGCGCTAAGCGGGAAACGCCGCGCGGACGCCGCGTCGCCTTGGAGCGCCGACCTGGAAGTGCGCGATTATGCTGGCCGCGATCTGATCCTGAAATGCGCGCCCATCCACACCGCCGAAGGCAACTTCGCCGGCACCGTCGCCACGCTGACCGATATCTCACGCATCCGTCAGGCAGAGCGGCAGCGCGAAGAGACCCTGCGCTTCATCTCGCACGACATGCGCGCCCCACAAAGCTCTATCCTGGCGCTGGTGGAAATGAAGCAGGAGGCCGGTACACACGACGGCCACGCCGATACGCTGACCCGCATCGCCACGCTGGCCAACCGCACTCTGCATCTGGTCGACGACTTCGTGCACCTGACGCGCGCCGAATCCATGACGATCAGCGCCGTGGAATTGGACCTGGGCAGCCTGCTGCAAGACGGCGTCGACGAATTCTGGGCGTCTGCCCACAAGCGCGGCATCGCGTTGGACTTGCGCCTGCCGTTGCCCGCCGCCTACACGCGCGGCGACCAGACGCTCTTGATGCGCGCACTGTGCAATTTGATCGACAACGCCATCAAATACAGCCCCGCCCAGACACGGATCGAATGCGGCATCTCTGAAGCGCCCGGCTTCTGGTTGGTGTATGTCCGCGACCAAGGCCAAGGCATCGCCGCAGCAGATTTGGCCCGCCTGTTCGAACCGTTCTCGCGGATAGGCGTCGAAACGCGCGGCGACGTGGGCGGCGCGGGTCTGGGCCTGGCGTTCGTGCGCACGGTGGCTGAACGCCACGGCGGGTCGGTGGAAGTCAGCAGCGAACCGGGCGTGGGCTCGGTATTTACCTTGCGCGTGCCCGCAGCACCCGACGCACCGTAGCCCAGCGCCCTATTGAAAGGTGTGCGAGATCACTCCGGGCTTGCCGGCCTTGATCTCGAGGGTGCCCCGGTATGGCGGCAAGTCCGCATTGCGTAGCACCACCTGGTATTTTCCGGGTATCAGCCGCAGTTCTTTGACCGGCGGGCTGATGCCGCGCGCGATCCCGTTGATCCAGACCTCGCCCCAAGGACGGATGTCCAGGCGCACCGTCACGGGCACCGCCAACGGCTTGGGCTTGGGCGCCTCATCGGCAGGCGGGGCCGCAACAGCCGGCGCTTGCGCGGCGGGGTCCGGCAATTCTGCCGGGGCGGCGGCAGCGGGTGACTCCGCCGCGCTTGATTCCTTCGTGACGGGCGCCTGTTCCGGCTGGGGCGCAGACGGCGCGGGGGGTTGCCATTGGGCGGTTGGCAGCGGCGGCGTCGACGCGACAGGCGGCAAATTGGGTTGCGGGGCGGGGAGCACCGCAGGCGGATTGGGCTGGACCAGTTCGGAACTCGTGATCAGAGAATGGGGTGTGCCCATGCCCCAGTGGACCCACGCATACATGCCGATGCCGATCAGGGCCACCACGGACAGCAGCCCCAACAGCGGACGGCGGCGGCTGGCCGGCTTGGCCACATGGGTTGTGGGCGGCGGCGCATAGGCAGCCCCCGCCGTGGCGTCGGCTTCAACCGGCGCCGGTTCGATGTATGCCGCGACACCCAGCAACGCGGCCAGTTCGGCCAGCGTCTGCGGCCGGTCCGCGGGCGCCATGGCCAGCCCGGCGTCAATGACGGCCAGGAAATCGGGGCTGTACTTGGAAAGACCTTGCGATGCCAACGGCTCGTAAGTGTCCATCGCGCGGCGTTCCGGCGCGGGCGTCGGGCGATGGCCGGTCACCAGGGCATGCATCACCGCGCACAAGGCGTAAACGTCGCTCCAGGGGCCACGCGGCCATTCGGTAGAGTCGGAATAGAGCTCGAACGGCGCGAAACCGGGAGTCGGGCTTCGGCTGGCGCGACGCGAACGCGCTACGACAAGTTCGGGCAGCAGATGCGCGCGCGCGCCCTCGTCCATGCCCACTGTTTCCAGCGAGATATCGCCACAGATTTCGCCCTGTGCGTGCAAGGCGATCAGTGACGGCAGCAGATCCGACACGAGCCGCTTGATGCGCGTTTCGGGCACGCCCCCCGCCGTGCTGGCGGCGATCGCACTCAAGGGACGCAGGGCAAGCGGCGCAGCGCCAGAAAAGGGGCCACGCGGCGTCAGGAGGCCGGTGGACGAAGGCATTATCGGAATTGCGCTCATGCGCGTAGTGTGCAAAGGTTGATTAGCCTGAATATTATCCAATCCGCAACACCAGGACATTGCCGAAAATGTCCGAGCGCATCAGGCTGTGGCACGATAGCGTACCGCCCAATATCCCTACTTCCCTTTCAAGCCATGAAAATTCGCTTTCTGAGCAGTCTGCTCGGCGCGTCCTTGATGTTGGCGGGTTGCGCCGGCGTCCCATCCGGCCAGCCCGAAGCCCCCGCTACCCCCGAGGCGCTGACGCAATTGCAACAAATCCGCGACGCCTATGGCGCTGGCCGCTATGGCGAAGTGATCCGCAGCGTCGCCACCTCGGACGCCTTGGCCGCTTCGCCCCGCGCCATGCGCGTCGAAGCCTACAAGTTGCAGGCATTCAGCTATTGCGTCACGCGTTACGCCCAATTGTGCGAAGACAGCTTCACCCGCATCCTGGCGCTGGATCCTACTTTTGAACTAGCCCCGAACGAAGCCGGGCACCCATCCTGGGGTCCCGTTTTCCAACGCGCACGGACGCAAGCCGGAAAGTAGCCGCACGTCGGCTCGGGCGGCACGCTGGCCGCGCAAAAAGAAAAAGGCCGCTGATTCGCATCAGCGGCCTTCTTGTTTTCAGCCCCCACGCCAGGACGGCGCGCGGGGGACTGACCGGGATTCCGCTTATTCGGCGGAATCGTCGGTGCCAGCGTCCGACGCCGGGGCCTGGTCGTCCGCGCCCACCGTAACCGGCGAGTCTTCGAACGGGTTGGCCTGCTGGCGAGCGGCTTCGCGTTCCGCCGCCTCCAGCTCTTCCTTGTCGCGGCGTGCGTGGTGGTAAGCCAGGCCGGTACCCGCCGGGATGAGGCGGCCGACGATGACGTTTTCCTTCAGGCCACGCAGGTCGTCGCGCTTGCCCATGATGGCGGCTTCGGTCAGGACACGGGTGGTTTCCTGGAACGAAGCGGCCGAGATGAACGAGTCGGTCGACAGCGATGCCTTCGTGATACCCAACAGCACGTTGTCGTAGGTTGCCGGGAGACGGTCTTCGGCAGCCATGCGATCGTTGGCGTTCAGCAGTTCAGAGCGCTCGACTTGCTCGCCCGGGATGAACTCGGTATCGCCAGCGTCAACGATGTTCACACGACGCAGCATCTGACGAACAATCACTTCGATGTGCTTGTCGTTGATCTTCACGCCCTGCAGACGGTAAACGTCCTGCACTTCGTCGACGATGTACGTCGCCAGCTTCTCGATGCCTTGCAGGCGCAGGATGTCGTGGGGATCGGCCGGGCCGTCCACGATCATTTCGCCCTTGTTCACCACTTGGCCGTCGTGCACCAGAACCTGCTTTTCCTTCGGAATCAGGAACTCGTGGCTCACGCCTTCCAGGTCGGTGATGACCAGACGCTGCTTGCCCTTCGTGTCCTTACCGAACGACACCGTACCGGTAACGTCGGCGAGCATGCCGGCGTCCTTCGGCGAACGGGCTTCGAACAGTTCGGCCACACGCGGCAGACCGCCGGTAATGTCGCGGGTCTTTTGCGATTCTTGCGGAATACGCGCCAGAACTTCACCCACGGCAACCTGCTGGCCGTCACGCACGGTAATCAGCGCGCCCACCGGGAACGAGATGTTCACCGAGTGATCGGTGCCGGCGATCTTGACGTCTTCGCCAGCTTCGTTGACCAGCTTGATCTGCGGACGCATGACGATCTTGCCGCCACGGGTCTTCGGCGTGATGACGACGAGCGTCGACAGGCCGGTGACTTCGTCCACCTGCTTGGCAACGGTCACGCCTTCTTCGATGTTCTCGAAGCGGACGGCGCCACCGTATTCCGACACGATCGGACGGGTCAGCGGGTCCCACGTCGCCAGGCGCGCGCCAGCCTTCACGGCCTCGCCATCGCCCACCAGCACGGTCGCGCCGTACGGGATCTTGTGGCGTTCGCGTTCGCGGCCGTTGTCGTCGAAGATCGCCAGTTCGCCCGAGCGCGAAATCGCAACGCGTTCGCCCTTGGCGTTCGTGACATAGCGCATCGTGCTGGCAAAACCGACCAGACCGCTGGACTTGGTTTCCACCGCGCTGGCCAGGGCCGAACGCGACGCCGCGCCACCGATGTGGAACGTACGCATCGTGAGCTGCGTGCCCGGTTCACCGATGGACTGGGCAGCGATAACGCCAACTGCCTCGCCCTGGTTGACCGGCGAACCGCGACCCAGATCGCGGCCGTAGCAGTGTGCGCACAGACCGTGACGCGTTTCGCACGTCAGCGGGGTGCGGACCTTGACTTCGTCCACGCCGATACGGTCGATGGTGTCGACCAGATCTTCGTCCAGCAGGGTGCCGGCAACGATCGCCGTTTCCTGCGTGTCCGGGTTGATGATGTCCACGGCGGCAACACGACCCAGAATGCGGTCGCGCAGCGGTTCGATGACTTCACCACCTTCCACCAGGGCCTTCATGTTGTAGCCCAGCGACGTACCGCAATCGTCCTCGGTGATCACCAAGTCTTGCGTCACGTCGACCAGACGACGAGTCAGGTAACCCGAGTTTGCGGTCTTCAGTGCCGTATCGGCCAGACCCTTACGCGCACCGTGAGTCGAGATGAAGTACTGAAGCACGTTCAGACCTTCACGGAAGTTCGCGGTAATGGGCGTTTCGATAATCGAGCCGTCCGGCTTGGCCATCAGGCCGCGCATACCGGCCAGCTGGCGGATCTGGGCGGCCGAACCGCGGGCGCCCGAGTCAGCCATCATGTAGATCGAGTTGAACGATTCCTGGCGCACTTCTTCGCCGTGACGGTTCACAACCGGCTCGGTGGCCAGTTGTTCCATCATCGCCTTGCCGACCTTGTCGCCAGCCTTGCCCCAGATGTCCACCACGTTGTTGTAGCGTTCTTGGGACGTGACCAGACCCGACGAGTACTGCTTGTCGATTTCCTTCACTTCGCGGCTGGCTTCAGCCAGGATGCCTTCCTTGGCGGTCGGGATCAGCATGTCGCCCATGGCGATCGAGATACCGCCGCGCGTGGCCAGCTTGAAGCCGGACTGCATCAGCTTGTCAGCGAAGATCACCGTGTCGCGCAGGCCGCAGCGGCGGAACGACTGGTTGATCAGGCGCGAAATTTCCTTCTTCTTCAGGGCCTTGTTCAGGACCGTGAAGGGCAGGCCCTTCGGCAGGATTTCGGACAGCAGCGCGCGGCCGACCGTCGTTTCATGACGGCGGATCACGGGTTGCCATTCGCCTGCCTCGTCGCGCTCGTGCTCTTTCAGACGCACGGTCACGCGGGATTGCAGTTCGACTTCGCCGTTGTCATAGGCGCGTTGGACTTCAGCGACGTCGGTGAAGAAAATGCCTTCTCCGCGGCCGTTGATGCGCTCACGCGTCGTGTAGTACAGACCCAACACGATATCCTGCGACGGCACGATCGACGGTTCGCCGTTGGCCGGGAACAGCACGTTGTTGGACGCCAGCATCAGCGTGCGCGCTTCCAGCTGGGCTTCCAGCGACAGCGGCACGTGGACAGCCATCTGGTCACCGTCGAAGTCGGCGTTGAACGCCGCGCAAACCAGCGGGTGCAGCTGGATGGCCTTGCCTTCGATCAGGACCGGCTCGAACGCCTGGATGCCCAAACGGTGCAGCGTAGGCGCACGGTTCAGCATGACCGGGTGTTCGCGGATGACCTCTTCCAGGATGTCCCAGACCACCGGTTCCTGGCTTTCCACCAGCTTCTTGGCAGCCTTGATGGTCGTGGCCAGGCCCATCATCTCCAGGCGATTGAAGATGAACGGCTTGAACAGTTCCAGGGCCATCAGCTTGGGCAGACCGCACTGATGCAGCTTGAGCTGCGGGCCCACCACGATGACCGAACGGCCCGAGTAGTCGACGCGCTTGCCCAGCAAGTTCTGACGGAAACGACCGCTCTTGCCCTTGATCATGTCGGCCAAGGACTTCAGCTGGCGCTTGTTGGCGCCCGTCATGGCCTTGCCACGGCGGCCGTTGTCCAGCAGCGAGTCAACGGCTTCCTGCAGCATCCGCTTTTCGTTGCGCAGGATGATTTCCGGCGCCTTGAGCTCCAGAAGGCGCTTCAAGCGGTTGTTACGGTTGATGACGCGGCGGTACAGGTCGTTCAGGTCGGAGGTCGCGAAGCGGCCGCCGTCCAGCGGCACCAGCGGACGCAGGTCCGGCGGCAGCACGGGCAGCACTTCCATGACCATCCACTCGGCCTTGATGCCCGACTTCTGGAAGCCTTCCAGCACCTTCAGGCGCTTGGAAATCTTCTTGATCTTGGCTTCAGAGCTGGTGGCCTTCAACTCGCCGCGCAGCGTTTCCACTTCGCGGTCGATGTCGATGGTGCGCAGCAGTTCGCGCACGGCTTCCGCGCCCATCAGGGCACGGAAGTCGTCGCCGTACTCTTCGGTCTTGGCGAGGAAATCGTCATCCGACATGATCTGGCCGCGCTTGAGCGGCGTCATGCCAGGTTCGATCACGCACCAGGCTTCGAAGTACAGAACGCGTTCGATGTCGCGCAGGGTCATGTCGAGCACCATGCCCAGACGCGACGGCAGGCTCTTCAGGAACCAGATGTGCGCGACGGGGCTGGCCAGCTCGATGTGGCCCATGCGTTCACGGCGAACCTTGGCAACGGTAACTTCAACGCCGCACTTTTCGCAGATCACGCCACGATGCTTCAGGCGCTTGTACTTGCCGCACAAGCACTCGTAGTCTTTGATCGGGCCAAAGATCTTGGAGCAGAACAAACCGTCACGTTCAGGCTTGAACGTGCGGTAGTTGATGGTCTCGGGCTTGCGAACTTCGCCGTAAGACCACGAACGGATCTTCTCGGGCGAGGCGATGCCGATCTTGATGGCATCGAATTGCTCGTCTTGCGAGACTTGCTTAAATAGGTCGAGTAGCGCTTTCATTAGTTACGCTCCAAATCCATGTCCAGGGCCAACGAGCGGATTTCCTTCACCAGCACGTTGAACGATTCCGGCATGCCGGCGTCGATGACGTGGTCGCCCTTGACGATGTTTTCGTATACCTTGGTACGGCCAGTGATGTCGTCCGACTTCACCGTCAGCATTTCTTGCAGGGTGTACGCGGCGCCGTATGCTTCCAGCGCCCACACTTCCATTTCCCCGAAACGCTGACCACCGAACTGCGCCTTACCACCCAGCGGCTGCTGCGTGACCAGCGAGTACGGACCCGTCGAACGCGCGTGCATCTTGTCGTCGACCAAGTGGTGCAGCTTCAGGTAGTGCATGTAGCCAACCGTCACGGGGCGCTCGAATTTCTCGCCCGTGCGGCCGTCGAACAGCCATGCCTGCGTACGCGAAGGCGTCAATGCCATGCGCTCGGCGACGTCGTCCGGATAGGCCAGTTCCAGCATCGTGGTGATTTCCTCTTCGGTCGCGCCGTCGAAGACGGGCGTCGCGAACGGCACGCCGTTCTTGAGGTTCTGGGCCATTTCCATGACTTCTTCGTCGGTCAGCTCGTCGATGCGGGCGCCGGAGCCGGTCGTGTTGTAGACCTTGTCCAGGTAGGCACGGATGTTCTTGACCTGCGCAGTGCGCTCATCGCGCAGCAAATCGGCAATGCGGTGGCCCACGCCCTTGGCAGCCCAGCCCAAGTGCACTTCCAGCACCTGACCGACGTTCATCCGCGAGGGCACGCCCAGCGGGTTCAGAACGATGTCGGCCGGCGTGCCGTCAGCCATGTGCGGCATGTCTTCCACCGGGGTGATACGCGAGACCACGCCCTTGTTGCCGTGACGGCCTGCCATCTTGTCGCCAGGCTGCAGACGACGCTTCACGGCCAGGTAGACCTTGATCATCTTCAGCACGCCCGGGGGCAGCTCGTCGCCTTGCGTCAGCTTCTTGCGCTTCTCTTCGAAGGCCAGATCGAACTGGTGGCGCTTCTGCTCCAGCGATTCCTTGGCTTGCTCCAGCACGACAGCGTGCGGCTCATCGGCCAGACGGATGTCGAACCACTGCCAGCGGTCCAGATCAGCCAGGTAAGCCTTGGTGATCGTGGCGCCCTTGGCCAGCTTGCGCGGGCCGCCGTTGACGGTCTTGTTGACCAGCATCTTTTCGATACGGTCGAACTGGTCGTTTTCAACGATGCGCAGCTGGTCGTTCAGGTCTTGGCGATAGCGGCGCAGTTCATCGTCGATGATGGACTGGGCGCGCTTGTCGCGCACAATGCCTTCACGCGTGAACACTTGCACGTCGATCACGGTGCCGGTCATGCCCGAAGGCACGCGCAGCGAGGTGTCCTTAACGTCGGACGCCTTTTCACCGAAGATGGCGCGCAGCAGCTTTTCTTCCGGCGTCAGCTGGGTTTCGCCCTTCGGCGTGACCTTGCCGACCAGCACGTCGTCGGCGCTGACTTCGGCGCCGATGTACGTGATGCCCGAATCGTCCAGACGGTTCAGTTGCGTCTCAGCCAGGTTGCTGATGTCGCGCGTGATTTCTTCCGGGCCGAGCTTCGTGTCGCGGGCGACAACCGTCAGTTCCTCGATGTGGACCGAGGTGTAGCGGTCATCGGCAACAACCTTTTCGGAGATCAGGATCGAGTCTTCGAAGTTGTAGCCGTTCCACGGCATGAACGCGATCAGCATGTTCTGACCCAGGGCGAGTTCGCCCAGGTCGGTCGATGCGCCGTCAGCCAGCACGTCGCCCTTGGCGACCTTGTCGCCACGCTTGACGATAGGACGCTGGTTGATGTTCGTGTTCTGGTTGGAACGGGTGTACTTGATCAGGTTGTAGATATCGACACCGACTTCGCCGGCGACGTTTTCTTCGTCGTTCACGCGAATCACAACGCGCTCGGCGTCAACGTGGTCGACCAGGCCGCCACGCAACGCTTGCACGGTCGTGCCCGAGTCAACGGCCACGGTGCGTTCGATACCCGTACCCACGACCGGCTTTTCCGGACGCAGGCAAGGCACGGCCTGACGTTGCATGTTGGCGCCCATCAGTGCGCGGTTCGCGTCGTCGTGCTCAAGGAACGGAATCAGCGAGGCAGCGACAGACACGATCTGCGACGGGGCAACGTCCATGTAATGCACGTTGGCTGGCGAGGTCAGCATCGTTTCGCCTGCTTCACGGCAAGCGACCAGGTCGTCCACGAAGGCGCCGTCCTCGTCCAGCGCGGCGTTAGCCTGCGCAATGACGTAGTGGCTTTCTTCGATGGCCG
Source organism: Achromobacter marplatensis (assembly GCF_049060505.1). Taxonomy (GTDB): domain Bacteria; phylum Pseudomonadota; class Gammaproteobacteria; order Burkholderiales; family Burkholderiaceae_B; genus Achromobacter; species Achromobacter marplatensis_A. Next base: position 216,264 of record NZ_JBMGRB010000004.1, on the reverse strand, counting down.
ACAGGTAATCGATCTGCTCGCTGACGCGGCCGTCGATAATCTTGCGGTAAGGCGTTTCCAGGAAGCCGTACTCGTTCAAGCGAGCGTACAGCGCCATGGAGTTGATCAGACCGATGTTCGGGCCTTCCGGCGTTTCGATCGGGCAGACACGGCCGTAGTGGGTCGGGTGCACGTCGCGGACTTCGAAGCCGGCGCGCTCGCGGGTCAGACCGCCCGGGCCCAGTGCGGAAACGCGACGCTTGTGCGTGATTTCCGACAACGGGTTGGTTTGGTCCATGAACTGCGACAGCTGGCTCGAACCGAAGAACTCCTTGATGGCGGCCGAGATCGGCTTGGAGTTGATCAGGTCGTGCGGCATCAGGTTTTCCGTCTCGGCCTGGCCCAGACGTTCCTTGACGGCGCGCTCGACACGCACGAGGCCTGCGCGGAACTGGTTTTCGGCCAGCTCGCCCACGCAACGCACGCGACGGTTACCCAAGTGATCGATGTCATCGATCTGGCCACGGCCGTTACGCAGCTCAACCAGCACCTTGATGGTTTCAAGGATGTCTTCGTTGGTCAGCGTCATCGGGCCGGTGATGTCTTCACCACGGCCCAGACGGCTGTTGACCTTCATGCGGCCGACGCGCGACAGGTCGTACGTCTCTTCGCTGTAGAACAGACGCTGGAACAGCGCTTCCACCGCTTCTTCGGTGGGCGGCTCGCCAGGACGCATCATGCGGTAGATGGCAACGCGCGCGGCCATCTGGTCGGCGGTTTCATCGGTGCGCAGCGTTTGCGAGATGTACGGACCACGGTCCAGGTCGTTCGTGTAGAGCGCCTGGATGTCGAAGACGTTCGAGGCGCGCAACGCGCTCAGCACGCTTTCCGTGATTTCGTCGTTGGCATTGGCGATGACTTCGCCGGTGTCTTCATCGACGATGTTCTTGGCCAGCACACGGCCGTACAGGAAGTCTTCCGGCACGGAGATGCGCTGGATGCCGCCGGCAGCCAGGTCGCGCAAATGCTTGGCATTGATGCGCTTGTCTTTTTCGACGATGACCTTGCCATCGCGGTCCGAGATGTCGAAGCGGGCCATCTCGCCCTTCCAACGCTCGGGCACGAATTCCATCATCGCGCCTTCGCTCTTCAATTCGAAGTTATCGAAGTCGAAGAAGTTGGCCAGGATGGATTCCGGCGTCATGCCGATGGCCTTGCACAGGATCGTGACAGGCATCTTGCGACGGCGGTCGACGCGGAAGAACAGGACGTCCTTCGGGTCGAATTCGAAGTCCAGCCACGAACCGCGGTAAGGAATCACGCGAGCCGAGAACAGGAGCTTGCCGGAGCTGTGCGTTTTGCCGCGGTCGTGTTCGAAAAACACGCCAGGCGAACGGTGCAGCTGCGACACGATGACACGCTCGGTGCCATTGATGACGAAGGAACCCGTGCCCGTCATGAGCGGAATTTCGCCCATGTAGACTTCTTGTTCCTTCACTTCTTTCACGGTCGGCTTGCTGACTTCGCGGTCAAGCAGCACCAGGCGGACCTTGGCTCGCAGGGGCGAGGCATAGGTCAAACCACGTTGCTGACATTCCTTGACATCGAACACCGGTTCGCCGAGCACGTAGCTCACGAACTCCAAGCGCGCCATACCGTTGTGACTAACGATCGGGAAAATCGACGAGAACGCCGCCTGCAAACCGTCGGCTACGCGATCGGACGGGGCGGTATCCGCCTGCAGGAAAGTTAGGTAGGATTGAAGCTGTGTCGCCAAAAGGAAAGGAACGTTTTGAACGTCTTCACGCTTGGCGAAGCTTTTGCGGATGCGCTTTTTTTCGGTGTACGAGTAAGGCATGAGCACTCCGACTCGAGGTTGCATGGGCCGTCAACCACGGCCCTAGGTGATACGACTCCAGGAAACCCCTCTGAAAAGGCATGACCCCAGTAGGGGTTTCCTGGAAACGCAAAAGCCCGGGGACTGCAAACTGTGCTGTCCCCGGGCAGTTGACGCAGGTCTTACTTGACTTCGACCTTGGCGCCAGCTTCTTCCAGCTTCTTCTTGGCGGCTTCGGCGTCAGCCTTGGCCACAGCTTCCTTGACGGGCTTCGGAGCGCCGTCGACCAGGTCCTTGGCTTCCTTCAGACCCAGACCGGTCAGCTCGCGCACGGCCTTGATGACGCTAACCTTGTTCGCGCCGGCTTCCAGCAGGACGACGGTGAACTCGGTTTGCTCTTCAGCAGCGGCGGCAGCGCCACCAGCAGCGGGAGCAGCGACAGCGACAGCAGCGGCAGCAGCCGACACGCCGAACTTCTCTTCCATTTCCTTGATCAGCTCGGACAGCTCGAGCACGGTCATGCCAGCGATGGCGTCAAGGATTTCAGCTTTGTTAAGTGCCATTTTTCAGAACTCCAAATATTTTGGTAATGCCAGGGTTTGGGTGTCGCTTCGTCGTTCAGCGAATTCCGGACAGCAGGGCGATTAGGCCGCTGCCTTTTGGTCGCGCACGGCCGCGAGGCCACGGGCGAACTTGGTCGGAACTTCGTTGAGCGTACGCACGAATTGCGCGATGGGGGCTTGCATGGTGCCAAGCAGTTTCGACAGCAACTCTTCGCGGGACGGCATGGTGGCCAAGGCCTTCACACCATCTTGGGTCAGCAAGTTGTTGGGCAATGCGCCCGCCTTGATGACCAGCTTGTCGTTGCTTTTCGCGAAACCTGCGATGACCTTGGCCGCCGAAACCGGATCAGTGCTGATGCCATAGATCAGCGGACCGGTCAGTTGCTCAGCCAACGGCTCGAAAGCCGTGCCGGCAACAGCACGACGGGCCAGCGAGTTCTTCAGAACACGCAGATACACGCCCGATTCACGCGCAGTTTTGCGCAGTACGGTGACAGAGGCGACGTCCAGACCACGGTACTCAGCGATAACAATCGATTGTGCCTTGGCGACTTCAGCCGAGACTTCCTCGATTACCACCGCTTTCTCTTGACGATTGAGACTCACGGTTTGAACACTCCATCAAAAGACGCCTGGGCCTGAGCCTTGCGCGTCAACCGAATGCGGCGCCTGGTCGAGTTCTTCGTGTAAAGAAATCTTCCTGGGGACGCCGTCTACGCTGGATCCGAACTATGTGAGCTTCGGGATTAAGCGGGGCAGCGGGGAACCTGCTTTCAATAGAAGGGAGGACCCTTCCACTACCCTGCTCCAGCGGTCTTTGACAGCAACATCCGGAGGAATCCGGATGCAGCCCAAAGTACGTTTACTGCTGTTGGCTTAGTTGGAAGCCGACAGCGAGGCAATTTCAACGCGAGCACCGCCGCCCATCGTGGACGAGACGGCCAGCTTGCGCAGGTAAATGCCCTTGGCAGCTGCGGGACGAGCCTTTTGCAGGGCGTCGACCAGAGCGGCCAGGTTGGTTTGCAGCTGTTCCACGCCGAACGACGCGCGGCCGATCGTTGCGTGGATGATGCCAGCCTTGTCGGTGCGGTACTGAACCTGGCCGGCCTTGGCGTTCTTGACAGCGGTCGCGACGTCAGGCGTCACGGTGCCGACCTTCGGGTTCGGCATCAGGCCACGGGGACCCAGGATCTGGCCCAGGGCACCCACGACACGCATCGTGTCGGGCGAAGCGATGACCACGTCAAAGTCCATTTGACCGGCCTTGATCTGGTCAGCCAGGTCGTCCAGGCCAACGATGTCGGCGCCGGCAGCCTTGGCGGCCTCGGCCTTTTCGCCTTGGGCGAACACGGCCACACGGACCGACTTGCCGGTACCGGCGGGCAGAACGACCGAGCCGCGAACCAGTTGGTCCGACTTCTTCGGGTCGATGCCGAGCTGCACAGCCACGTCAATGGATTCATTGAACTTGGCGACAGCCGTTTCCTTGACCAGCGTCAGGGCTTCAGCGACCGGGTACAGCTTGGTGCGGTCGATCTTTTGTGCAATAGCGGCGGCGCGCTTGGACAGTTTTGCCATGATTAGATCCCCTCAACCGTGATGCCCATGCTGCGGGCGCTGCCAGCGATCGTGCGCACAGCGGCGTCCAGATCAGCGGCGGTCAGATCGGGGCCCTTGGCCTTGGCGATTTCTTCAGCTTGAGCGCGGGTCAGCGTACCGACCTTGTCGGTATGCGGCTTGGCCGAACCCTTTTGCACGCCAGCAGCCTTCTTGATGAGGACCGTCGCGGGCGGGGTCTTCATGATGAAGGTGAAGCTCTTGTCCGCGAAGGCGGTGATCACCACCGGAATCGGCAGACCAGGCTCCATGCCTTGGGTCTTGGCGTTGAACGCCTTGCAGAATTCCATGATGTTCAGGCCACGTTGACCCAGTGCCGGGCCAATCGGGGGGGAGGGGTTAGCCTTACCAGCCGGTACTTGCAGCTTGATAAAGCCGACGATCTTCTTCGCCATGCTTTGCTCCTTGCGGGTTATATCGCCCGGGCCTTATTGGCCTGGGCTCCCCGGGGGTTGAAATCAGGTCTTTTCGACCTGGCTGAAATCGAGTTCGACGGGTGTGGCACGACCAAAAATGGTGACCGACACGCGCACCTTGCTCTTTTCGTAATTGACTTCTTCGACGTTGCCGTTGAAGTCTGCAAACGGACCTTCCTTGACCCGAACCATCTCGCCCACTTCGAACAGAATCTTGGGGCGGGGTTTCTCGACACCCTCTTCCATCTGGGAGAGGATCTTCTCGACTTCCTTTTCGGAAATCGGGGTCGGACGATTGCCCGAGCCACCCAAAAAGCCGGTGACGCGGTTTGTATTCTTGACCAAATGCCACGTTTCGTCGGTCAGGTCCATTTCAACCAGGACATAACCGGGGAAAATACGGCGTTCGGTGATCGACTTCTGACCACCCTTGACCTCGACGACTTCTTCGGAGGGCACAAGGATTCGGCCAAAAGACGTTTGCAAGGCCGCGCGCTCAATGCGCTCGATCAGGGCCTTGTGAACACTCTTTTCCATGCCGGAATACACATGGACGACATACCAACGCTTACTCATTCGCCGTCCTTATTTCCAGCCCAACAACAGGCCGTAAAGAATCCATTCGATGCCCTTGTCGAGCACCCACATGAAAATGCCCATGACCGCCACGAACGCAAAAACGATACCCGTCATCTGGGTCGTTTCCTTGCGGGTGGGCCACGCGACACGCTTGACTTCGTTGTAGGACTCGTTGGCAAAGCTCAGGGTGCGGCGGCCGGGCTCGCTGAACCAGGCGATCACGGCTGCGATCACGAGGCCACCAACGAACACGCCGACACGTGCGGGCATCGGCTGTGCGCTAAGCACGGAAAACCCGACGATGCCAGCAATAACGACGAGAACCGCCAGCCCGAGCTTGACCCGGTCGGCGGTACTGGTTACGGTTTCTACGCTGGTATTAGACATATTGCGACGCGAGCCGCCGTGAATGCGTAACTCGCGATGATCTCCCGCGGGTTTATCCTGGCGGTGGCAGGGGCAGTAGGAATCGAACCTACAACCTTCGGTTTTGGAGACCGACGCTCTGCCAATTGAGCTATGCCCCTAAAACACTACTGGCTTGCACTACATTCACTGACTTTCCGGACCTGCCGCTCAAAGCCACCCTCAAATCAGCCTTTTCAGACTGCTTTTCAGATTGCCTTTTCAGGCAATTTGGCGCAAACGATCGCGGAGCCAAACATCATAACACTTTTACAGCAAAAATGGGTAGAGGGACATTTCGTCCACTCTACCCACTTGGGTATTGCTTACTTCAGGATCTTGGCGACGACGCCGGCGCCGACGGTACGACCGCCTTCACGGATGGCGAAACGCAGGCCTTCTTCCATGGCGATCGGAGCCAACAGCTTGACCGTCATGGCCACGTTGTCGCCCGGCAGAACCATTTCCTTGTCGGCCGGCAGCTCGATCGTGCCCGTCACGTCCGTCGTGCGGAAGTAGAACTGGGGACGATAGCCTTGGAAGAACGGCGTGTGACGGCCGCCTTCTTCCTTGGACAGGATGTACACCTCGGACGTGAAGTCCGTGTGCGGCGTGATCGAGCCCGGCTTGGCCAGAACTTGGCCACGCTGGACGTCTTCACGCTTGGTGCCGCGCAGCAAAATGCCCACGTTGTCGCCAGCTTGACCTTGGTCGAGCAGCTTGCGGAACATTTCAACGCCCGTGCAAGTCGTCTTGACCGTCGGCACCAGGCCCACGATTTCGATTTCTTCGCCGACCTTGACGATGCCGCGTTCGATGCGGCCCGTCACCACCGTGCCACGACCCGAGATCGAGAACACGTCTTCAACCGGCATCAGGAACGCGCCGTCAACAGCACGCTCAGGCGTCGGGATGTACGAATCCAGCGCATCGGCCAGAGCCATGATGGCCTGTTCGCCCAGTTCGCCCTTGTCGCCTTCCAGCGCCAGCTTGGCAGAACCCTTGACGATCGGGGTGTCATCACCCGGGAAGTCGTACTTCGACAGCAGTTCGCGAACTTCCATTTCCACCAGCTCGAGCAGCTCGGCGTCGTCAACCATGTCAGCCTTGTTCAGGAAGACGATGATGTACGGCACGCCAACTTGGCGGCTCAGCAGGATGTGTTCACGCGTTTGCGGCATCGGGCCGTCAGCGGCCGACACAACCAGGATCGCGCCGTCCATTTGCGCGGCGCCCGTGATCATGTTCTTCACATAGTCAGCGTGGCCCGGGCAGTCAACGTGCGCGTAGTGACGCGCTGCCGTTTCGTACTCGACGTGGGCGGTGTTGATCGTGATGCCGCGAGCCTTTTCTTCAGGAGTCGCATCGATCTGGTCGTAGCCCTTGGCTTCGCCACCGAACTTGTTCGACAGAACGGTCGTGATAGCTGCCGTCAACGTCGTTTTGCCGTGGTCAACGTGACCAATCGTACCCACGTTCACGTGCGGCTTGGTACGTTCAAACTTGCCTTTTGCCATGGCTGACTCCTGACCTGGATTGCGCTTCAGACTGAAGAAAAGTACTTGGAAATTTGTGGTGCCCATGGCGCGGATCGAACGCGCGACCTCTCCCTTACCAAGGGAGTGCTCTACCACTGAGCCACATGGGCATTTAAAAATCTTGGAGCGGGTGAAGGGAATCGAACCCTCGTCGTAAGCTTGGAAGGCTTCTGCTCTACCATTGAGCTACACCCGCGGCATACCCATTCACCTTCTCTTTCCCGAACCCTCAAAATCAAGGCCTGGAGAACCTTACAACCTTCTTTGCGAAGGTCGCCCAGTTCCCTAGGCCTAATTTTAAAATCCAGGCAGACATCGCCTGGATTCAAGAGTTGGGTCTCTGGTGGAGGAGATTGGATTCGAACCAATGTAGGCGCAAGGCCAACAGATTTACAGTCTGCCCCCTTTAACCACTCGGGCACCCCTCCAGCGGAGAACTTGAGATTATGAACACTTTCAAATCCGGTGTCAAACCATTCGGATGAAAATCTTCAAAAACTTTCGTTCAGCCACCCGCGTTTCCGCGCAGAGGGGGCGAAGCTTACAGGTTTCCGCGAATTGATGCACGCAAAAGTTGTGAATATTGGTCGGCGGTGAAAATAATGGGGTTCGTTCCCCCTGAGGGATCTTCGCTGGCCATGCGCCCCACCCGTTCCGCCTGGGCCTCGTCGATGCCGATTTCCGCCAGCGTGTGGGGAATGCCCACGGCCTCGCGCAAGCGCAGCACCCAGTCCAGTACCGCCCCCGGCCCCGTGGCAGGCAAATCCAGGTAGCGGGCCAGCGCTTCCAGCCGGGGCGCCACCGCATGCTGGTTGGCCTTCAGTACATAAGGCATCAGGATCGCGTTCAACATGCCGTGGTGCGCGTCGTACAGCGCGCCCAGCGGATGCGCCAGCGCGTGCATCGCGCCCAGGCCGCGCTGAAAGGCGGTAGCGCCCATGCACGAGGCCGCCAGCATCTGCTGGCGCGCCTGAAGGTCGGCCCCGTCGGCCACGGCCTGCGGCAGATACTCCTTGACCAGGCGCATGCCTTCAATTGCAATGCCCGCCGCCATGGGATGGAAGAACGGCGAACAGTAGGCCTCCAGGTTGTGCGACAAGGCATCCATGCCGGTCGCCGCGGTGATCTTTGGCGGCAGCCCCACCGTCAGCACCGGATCCAGGATGACGATGGCGGGCAGCATGCGCGCGTGAAAGATGATGCGCTTGACCTGCGCGGCCTCGTCCGTGATGACCGATGCGCGGCCGACTTCCGACCCCGTGCCCGCCGTGGTGGGCACGGCGACGACGGGCGCCATCCCGGCCACGTTCACGCGCAGATGGTTATCGCCGACGTCCTCGAAGTCCCATAAGGGCCGCTTTTGGCCCGCCATCAAAGCGATGGCCTTGGCGGCGTCCAGGGCCGACCCGCCGCCAAAAGCGATGACGCCGTCGTGCTTGCCTTGCTTATGGACCGCCACGCCGTCCTCGACATTGCGGCCCGTCGGGTTGCCTTTGACCTCGTGGAAGAGGCCGCATTCCAGACCGGCCTGACGACAGGCGCGCACGGCGTCGCCCACCATTGGTAATGCCGCAAGGCCCGGGTCCGTGACCAGCAAAGGCCGTCTCATGCCGAGTTCGGCGCACCAATCCGCCAGCTCCTTGATGCGGCCTGGACCCGCCTTGATCGCGGTGGGGTAGTTCCAATTGACGTTGGGCACGGTCATGGTTCGATTCCTGTAATCGCCTGGTCAGACGCTGCGCAGATGAAAGGATTTGGCTTGCGTGAGTTGCTCGTAGCCGATGGCGGACAAGGACACGCCGCGGCCCGTGTTCTTGACGCCGGTCCAGGCGAGCGCCGGATCGAGATAATCGCAGCGGTTCATGAAGAAGGTTCCGGTATGCACTTGACGGCCCAACGCCAGGGCGGCGCTTTCGTCTTGCGTGAACACCGCCGCCGTCAACCCATAGGGGCTGTCGTTCATCAATGCGACGGCCTCGTCATCGGTGTCCACGGGCATGACGCCGACGACCGGCCCGAAGCACTCATCGTTCATAACGCGCATGCGATGATTTACTCGCGTCAGTAGTGCTGGCGCAACGTAAGGCGAGCCTTCACTCGCATTTGAGAAATGCGAAGGATCAATCAGGTTTTGTGCGCCGGACGACACGGCTTCTGCGATGACGTCGCGAATATCGGCTGCGGCTCGGGCACGGACGACCGGCCCCAGCGTCGTTTCGGGATGCAGCGGATTGCCCAGTACGTAATCGTTTGTCAACGCAACGGCGCGTTCGACGAACTCGTCGTAAAGCGGCCGCGCGACGTAGATGCGCTGGATACCGCAGCAGGACTGCCCCGAATTGAAGAATGCGCCGTCGACCAGCGTTTCGACGGCGTGATCCAACTTGGCGTCCGCGCGCACATAGGCAGGGTCGTTGCCGCCCAGCTCCAGGCCCACGCCGATGAAGCGCCCTGCCGCGCTTTCCTCAATGATGCGTCCGCCGCGCACCGATCCGGTGAAGGACACGTAGCCGATCTCGGGCGCGCGGATCAGCCGCTGGACGGTGTCGTGGTTGGCGTGCAAGTACTGGAACACGCCCTTTGGCACACCCGCGTCGCGAAAGGCGCGTTCGATCAACTCGGCGCACAGGGGCGTCTGGTCGGAGTGCTTGAGGATGACGGTGTTGCCTGCCATCAAGGCCGGGACAATGCTGTTCACCGCCGTAAGCAAGGGATAGTTCCACGGCGCGACGGTCAGCGCCACGCCGATGGGCTCTCGGCTGATGAAACGCGTGAACCCGGCCTGCTCGGGCACGCGCACGGGCGCCAGCGCCGCATCCGCGATGGAAATCATGTGGCGGGCTCGCACTTCGAACCCGGAGACTTCGCCTGGCGTGTAGCGCAACGGGCGCCCCATCTGAATCGTGATCGCACGCGCGATCTCGTCCTTGGCCGCTACGAAACGGTCCACGGCCAGGGACACGATGCGCCCGCGCTCGGCCACGCCTAACGCCTGCCACCCCGCTTGCGCGGACTGGGCCAGCGCCAGCGCCTGCGCAATTTGCGCATCGTTGGCGTAGGCGCGGCGCACGACCTCGCGCCCGTCGATGGGACTGATGGTGATGAGTTCCTGGGTCATGATGGCCCTATGCAAGCGGTTGGATGGGTTCAGATGATCTCGAAGTAGCGCGCCAGCTCCCAGTCGGTCACGTGCCGCCGGAACTGCCGTTCTTCCCACTCGCGCGTCGCGGCGTAGTGTTCGACGAAGGGGTCTCCGAACAGGTGGCGAGCCGCTTCGGACCCGCGCAGGCGCTGCGCCGCCTCCCATAAGGTGGTGGGCAGGTGCAGATGAGCCGGGAATTGCTGGGTATAGGCATTGCCTTGCACCATGGGTTCGGGTGTCAGGCCCTGCTCGATACCGTACAGGCCCGAGGCCAGCGCGGCGGACAACGCCAGGTAGGGATTGGCGTCCGCCGAGCCGATGCGCACCTCGACGCGCTGGGACTTGTCGCTGCCCGGAATGAGGCGCAGCGCGGTCGTGCGGTTTTCCATGCCCCACGTTGCGTCCAGCGGCGCCCAATAGCCCGGCACCAGACGCGAATAACTGTTGATCGTCTGCGCGTACAGCGCCATGAACTCTGGCAGGTAGCGCTGCACGCCGGCCATGAACGCGACCTGCGTCGGGCTCATGCCGTGCGGCTGCGATTCGTCGTAGAACGCCGAACGGCCGCTTTTCTTGTCGCGCAGCGACAAATGGATATGGCCGCTCTGGCCGGGATGATCATGCGACCATTTGGCCATGAAGGTTGCCATCAGCCCGTTCTGCTGCGCCAGCGCTTTGGTGAAGGTCTTGAACAGAAATGCCTTGTCGCCGGCAGCGGCGGCCTGGTCTACCGCGATGGCCGCTTCCAGCACGCCCGGCCCCGTTTCGGTGTGCAAGCCTTCGATGGGCATGTCCATGCGTTCGCACATGTCCAGCAGCTTGCGGTAGAAGTCGCCCTCGACGGTGCTGCGCAGCACGGAGTAGCCGAAGTTGCCCGGCGTCCAGTTTTCCATGTTGCGATAGTTTTTCGCGCGGACCGAATGCGGGGTCTCGCGGAACATGAAGAACTCGTATTCCAGCGCGGCGTAGACCTCGTAGCCCATGCCCGCGGCGCGGTCCAGCGTGCGATGCAGCAGCCGGCGCGGACAGATGGCGGCAGCGTCGCCTTCAAATTCGGCCAGGAACAGCAGCATGTCTTCGCCGCCGGGGCCCTGCTCCAACGGCAGCCGGCGGCCGGTCTGCGGCACGATGCGCAGCTTGGCGTCGGGATAGGCGGTGTGCCAGCCGGTGTATTGGGTGTTGTCGTAGAGCTGGTCGTCCAGGTCCCAGCCAAGCACCACGTCGCAGAACGCCAGGCCCGAGCGCAGCGCGCTCAGGAACTTGTCGCGCCGCAAGTACTTGCCCAGCATCACACCGTCGACGTCGGACAACCCCACCTTGATATGCGAGAGCGGGCTGGCTTGCACCAGCCGCTCTGCGTCTTCCACCGTTGCTACCCCTAGTGCATGCATGCTCGTTCACCTTTGTGGCTGAAGCGTTGCGTTGACCTGCGGGCGGGCGGCGCGGCGTTCAGGTCATGGCCGCCCCCAGCACCCGCATCGCCTGGCGATGCAGCTGCGGCGTGGCGGCCGCGACGACGCGGCCCTGCGATTCGAGACTGAGCGGCTGCCCAGACCAATCGGTGATGACGCCGCCCGCGCCTTCGATCACGGGCATCAGCGCCAGATAGTCATAGGGTTGCAGGCCGGCTTCGACCACCAGATCGACGTGGCCGCTGGCCAGCAGGCCATAGCTGTAGCAATCGCCGCCATAGCGGCGCATGCGCGCGGCGCCGGCCAAGGCGTCGAAGGCGGCCAGCTCGGCGCCTTCAAAGATGTCGGGCGACGTGGCGTACAGGATCGCGTTGCGCAGTTCGGTACAGGCGCTGGCGTGGCAGATGTCGCCGTTCAGGCGCGCCGGCGAACCGGCCGCGCCGATCCAGCGTTCCTGCAACATGGGAATGTCGATCAGGCCCAGCACCGGGCGGCCCCGATGCAGCAGCGCCAGCAGCGTGCCCCACAAGGGGTTGCCCGAAATGAACGCGCGCGTGCCGTCGATGGGGTCCAAGGACCACACCAGTTCGGCCTCGGCGCGCAGGGCGCCGAACTCTTCGCCAAAGAGGCCATGCTGGGGGTAGCGTTGCGCGATCGCGTCGCGCAACGCGGCCTCGACTTCCCGGTCGGCCTGCGTCACGGGGCTTTCGTCGGCCTTGGTGTCAACGGACAGCGGGTGCCGGAACCACTTGCGGGACAAGGGCCGGACGCGGTCCGCGAGCGTCTGCGCGAACGAGGAATATTCGGCCAATTGCTGCGCCGTCAGCGCGGCGGAGGTTTGCATCACGGTGCTCCCAGGGGTTTTTCCAGTCTAGACACGTTGCCCCAAATTTGCAAATATACCTAAAACTGCAACCTCGCCCCTTACGGCAGGGTCGCCGTCCGCATCAGTAGCTCGCACCGTTGCCATGTATTCCCCACCGGAGTCCCATCATGCAATGTATGAAGAAGCTTAGCGTTGTGGTTGCAGTAATTTCCCTAGGTTTCGCGCACGCCGCCCACGCCGGTCCCATCACTGTCTACACCGCGCTGGAGGAAGATGAGATCGCGGCCTATCTGAAGGCGGCCAACGCGGCCATGCCGGATGTGAAGGTCAACGTGCTGCGCCTGTCTACGGGCGACCTGGGCGCGCGCCTGATCGCCGAAGCGGCGAACCCGCAGCAGGACGTGATCTGGGGCTTTGCCGTCAGTAACATGCTGGATCCGCGCTTGCAAAACCTGCTGGAGCCCTATGCGGCCAAGGGCATCGACACTCTGCCCGCCCAGTACAAGGGCGCGGACAACAAGTGGTTTGCCGCCACCGGCTATGTCGCCGCGTTCTGTGTAAACACCGACCGGTTGAAGTCCAAGAAGCTGCCCATGCCGACGTCTTGGGAAGACCTGGCCAACCCCGTTTATAAAGGCGAGATCGTCATCCCCAGCCCAGCCGCTTCCGGCACGGGCTACCTGCAGATCGTCGCGTTGCTGCAGGGTTTGGGCAAGGAAAAGGGCTGGGCGCTGCTGAAAGACCTGGACAAGAACGTGGCGCAGTACACGCCGTCGGGGTCGCGCCCCTGCAAGATGGCCCGCGCCGGCGAATACGCGATCGGCGTGTCGTTCGCGTTCCCCGCCATGCAGTCCATCGAAGAGGGCTATCCGGTCAAGATGGTGATCCCCAAGCAGTGGGTGGGCTACGAGCTGGAGGCGTCCGGACTGATGAAGACGGCAAAGAATCCCGCCGACGCCAAACGCTTCCTGGATTGGACGCTATCCGCGCAGGCGGGCGGCCTGTACAGCAAGTACAAGGAACTCGTCACGATCCCGGGCGCCGCCCCCAACAAGGCGGCTGAAGCTGCGGGCCTGCCGAAGGATCTGACCGCCGTCTTGTATCCCGTGGATTTCCAGAAGTCGGCCGCCGAGCGCGACGCCACGATCAAAACCTGGCAAGACACCATCAAGCGTTAAGCCAAGCGCGGCGGGCGTGCCTGCCGCGCTTGCGTCTGGGAGACGCCATGTATCTGGAACTGCGCGGCATACGCAAGACCTTCGACGGGTCGGTAGCGCTTGAGGATATCGACCTGTCCGTCGGCGAGCATGAGTTCGTGTGCCTGCTGGGCCCTAGCGGTTGCGGCAAGACGACCTTGCTGCGCATCGTCGCGGGCCTGCTGCCGTTCGACCGGGGCACCATCACGCTAGGCGGGCGCGACCTGAGCAGGCTGCCGGCGCGTAAGCGCGGATTCGGCATCGTATTCCAGTCGTATTCGCTGTTTCCCAACATGACCGTGGCTGAAAACGTGGGCTACGGCCTGCGCGTCCGTGGCGAACCGCGAGATCGCATTGCCGCTCGGGTGGGTGAATTGCTGGCGTTGATCAAGCTGCCCGACTACGCGTCGCGCTATCCGCACCAACTTTCGGGAGGACAGCAACAGCGTGTGGCGCTGGCGCGCGCGCTGGCGGTGGACCCGGCGCTGATCCTGCTGGACGAACCGCTGTCGGCCTTGGATGCGCGCGTGCGCACCGACATGCGCGCCGAAATCCACGACGTCCAGCGCCGGTTGAAGATTCCCACGATGATGGTCACGCATGACCAAGAAGAAGCGCTGACGCTGGCCGACAAGATCGTCTGCATGAACGACGGGCGCATCGAACAGGTGGGATCGCCGTCCGACCTCTACCTGCGCCCCCGCACGCGCTTCGTGGCCAACTTCGTGGGCTTGAGCAATCTACTGCCCACCGATTGGGTGAGCCATGCGATGCCCCATCTGCTGGCGACGCGGCCTGAAGGCGCGAACGAACGCTATGAAGCCTGCCTGCGCCCGGAAAACCTGCGCATCGCCGCCGACGAGCAAGGTCCGGGCCGCGTGCAGGATATGACCTTCATGGGCAACCTGACGCGGCTGCGCGTCGCGTGGCTAGGGCGCGAGCTGGTGGTCGAGCAGCATGGCATGGCAGGGCTGTCCCGCGGCGCGCCCGTTCGGCTGGACGTGGGACCCGGCGAATGCGCCTGGGTCAGCGTATGACCCCGCAGGCCGGGAGCCGCCGATGAACACACTGCATGCCGACGCGGCCGCCGCGGCGCCGGCCGGGTGCGCGCCCTGGTCCGCCGACCGGGTGCTGCTGTGGACTTGCGTGGCGATCCCGCTGGCCGGGCTAGCGCTGTTCTTCCTGTATCCGCTAGCCGCCGTGGCGTGGCGCAGCCTGGTGGAAAAGGACGGGTCGATCGGGCTGGGCAACTATGCCGAGGTATTCGCCACGCGCGGCATCCTGAACGCCACCGTCAACAGCCTTGTGATGAGCGCCGCCACCACCGCCGTCAGCATCACGCTGGGATTCGCCGTCGCCTATGGCCTTGACCGCAGCTGCATGCGCGGCAAGGCGCTGGTCCGACTGGCGCTGGTGTTGCCGCTACTGGCGCCGTCGCTGGTGCAGGGGCTGGGCCTGATATTCATCCTGGGACGCAACGGGCTGGTACACCGCTGGACCGGTTGGGAGGTCGATATCTATGGCTTCTGGGGCCTGTTGATTTCGAACGTGTTCTACGCCCTGCCCCAGGCCGTGCTGATCCTGCAGGCCGCGTTGCGCAACATGGACGCCCGCTACTACGACGCAGCCGAAGTCATGGGCGCGTCCAGCGCGCGGCAATTCTTCGATATCACCTTGCCCAACTGCAAGTTCGGACTGCTGAGCGCCGCCTTCGTGGTGTTCGTCATCACCATCACCGACTTCGGCAACGCGGCGGTGATCGGCGGCAATTACCGGGTGTTGGCCACGGAAATCTACAGCCAGGTGTCGGGCCAGATGAATTTCGGCATGGGGTCCGTCGTGGGCATCCTGCTGTTGTTGCCGTCGCTGATCTCCGTGCAGATCGAGCGCGTGGCCTCGCAGCGCCAGTTCGGGTCGGCGTCACCCAGCGGCGTGCGGGTGGCTCCCCAACGCGCCCCCGTTCGCGACGCGGTGTTCGGCATCGGCGTGCTGCTGGCCTGCGGCACGATCATCCTGACCGTGGCGACTGTGATCTTCGCCAGTTTCATGCGGCTGTGGCCCTACCGCATGGAATGGACGCTGAAGCACTACGACATCACCGTCAGCGGCGGCTACGCCCCTCTGTGGACATCGCTGTACCTGTCGCTGGCGGCTGCCGGCGGCGGCGTGCTGCTGCTGTTTTTCCTGTGCTTCGGTGTCTGCCGTATCGGGCGCGGCTGGGCCAAGATCGTGTACCTGTTGTCTGTGCTGCCCGTCGGCGTGCCCGGCCTGGTGTTGGGCCTGTCCTACATCTTCGCGTTCAATGCGCCCGGTACGCCGCTGTATGCGCTGTACGGCAGCGCGGCGTTGATCGCGCTATGCAATTTCTACCACTATCACACGCAGGGCTTCCTGACGATGATGACGGGGATGCGTGCGGTGCCGCAGGCGTTGGAGGAAGCCGTCAGTTGCTTGGGCGGCGGCACGGTGCAAGTCTTGCGCGATGCGGTATTGCCTCTGATCGCGCCGACGGTGCTGGGCGTGTTCTTTTTCCTGTTCATGCGGTCGATGGTGACATTATCGGCGGTGATCTTTCTGGTGACGCCGACGGTCAGCGTGGCGCCCGTGTCGGTGCTGCGGCTGGATGAGGCCGGGTTCGTTTCGCAGGCCGCGGCGTATTCCACGCTTATCATGCTGGTCGTTGGAGGTTCTTTGCTGGCCATGCGCGCGTTGATCGCCGGGGCGGCGCGGCGGCGGAGATAGATTAGGAAGCATCGGATATGTGGCAAGAAGAGCGGTATCAAAGAATCCGCGCGCTGCTGTCGTCACTGCAGCAGGTATCGACCGACCGCATCGTCGGAGAGCTAGGCGTATCGCGCGAAACCGTCAGACGGGACCTGCTTGAACTGGAGGCGATGGGCGAATTGCGCCGCGTGCACGGCGGCGCCGTGCCGGTGCACAGCGAACCTCCGATCGCCGAGCGCGTACACACGCGCGTGAAGTACAAGCGCGCCATCGCGCGCGCCGCGGCGGGACTCGTGTCCAGCGGCCAGACCTTGTTCCTGGACGCGGGCAGCACCACCAGCGTGCTGGCCGACGAGCTGGCCAAACTGTCCGGCCTGACCATCATCACCAACTCGTTCGACGTGGCGCTGAAGGTGGGCGCGGCCGGCAGCGGCGCCAATCAGCTGATCATGTTGGGCGGCGCGGTGGGCGGCCCGGTCTGCGCCACCGCCGGCGACATCACTGTCGCCGAGATCCACCGCTACCGCGCGGACCTGGCCTTGCTGTCGCCGGTAGGCGTGGATGCGGAGTGCGGCGCCACCAATTACGACCTGCGCGAGGCGGAAGTCGCACGCGCGATGACCGGCAATGCCAAGCAGTTGGTGCTGTTGGCCGACTTCAGCAAGATCGGCCTGTGCAGCCGCGTATCGTTTTGCGGCGCGGACCGCATCGACCACCTGGTCACCAACACCAGCGCGGAAAAAATGCCCGCGTTCACGGCGCTGAAGGCCGCGGCGGGCAACGTGCTGGCCGTGTAGGGCTGGCGGTGATGGGCCGGCCCAGCGACCCGTAGCGGCAACGGCTCAGTCGAGCGACACCCCCGCCGTCTTCACCATGTCCGCCCAATACACCGTGTCTTCCTGCAGCCGCGTCTTGAACGCGTCGGGCTGGCTGCCCACCGGCCAACTGCCGCCGCTGTTGATCTTGGCGATCACGTTGGGCGACTTCATCGCCTGCGCCACCGCGCCCGCCAGATAGGCGACGCGATCGGGCGGCGTCCCGGCAGGGGCGAACAAACCGTACCAATCATCGGCGGTGATGCCGTCCAGGCCGCTTTGCTTGAGCGTGGGCGCGCCTTTGAAGACGCCGATGCTGTTTTCGTGACTCAGGGCCAGGATGCGTAGCTTGCCCGCGGTCACCATCGGTTCGGCCGACGCGGGCGACGTGATCAGCATGTCTACCGTGCCGCCCATCAGGTCGGTGATGGCGGGCGCCGCGCCGCGATACGGCACATGCACCAGGTTCACGCCGGCTTTCTTGGACACCAGGGCGCCCATCAGGTGGCTCATGGTGCCGTTGCCGGGCGTGGCGTAAGTGATGATGCCCGGCTGCTTGCGCGCGGCATCCAGATAGTCGCCCAGCGTCTTGTACGGGCTTTCGGTTCGTGCCACCAGCACCAGCGGCGCAGAGGTGATCTGCGAGATCGGCGTGAAGTCCTTCACCGGATCGAAGCCCACGTTCTTGTACAGGCGCGGGTTGACGGCCATGACACTGGTCTGCGACATCACCAGGGTGTAGCCGTCGGGCTTGGCGCGCGACACCTGCGCCGTGCCCACGTTGCCGCCCGCCCCGGAGCGGTTTTCCACCACGACGCTCTGGCCGGTGATGGCGCCCAGCTCTTGGGCGATCAGGCGCGCCACGTTGTCATTGCCGCCCCCGGGCGGAAACGGCGAGACCACGGTGATAGCCTGCTTGGGATAATCGGCGGGCGCTTTCAGCGCCTGGACTGGGGCTTGGGCTTGGGCCGTAGCGCTGGCGCCCCACATCAGGCCGGCCATGGCCAGGGCGGCTGTCCCGCAAGCGTGCAATGCATGGTGTTTCATCTGGATTTCCCCTTGAGTCGGCGGCCGGATACTCGGCCGTCCTTTGCATTCCGGTTCGCCATGAACCGTCCGCACCCCGTCGGCAGAAGCCGCCGGGGCGTATTGATCGGGTTGATGCATCTGTATTCGCGCCACGCGGCCTCTTCGGGCTGCTCTGGCGCTTGCGCCCTGGATGGGCGGTGTCAATGCACGGCGTCAGCCGGCGGGAAACCGGTAGCCCGCCAGCTCGCGTTCATCGATCTGCTTGACCAGGTTGGTCTCCCAGGACAAGTACTGTCGCGCCGCGGCCTTGTTGCCGTCGTGGCGGTCGTGCACGAAAAACAGGTAATCGATGCACTCGTTGTCGGTCGGAACGGCAGGGGTGGATTCCAGCGCGATGCCCGCCGCCGCCCAGCTGGCCGGCGTGCCGGTGTTCACCTTGACGTCGCTCACGCCCAAGGCCGTCAGGTCTTCCATTGCCCACGCCGCGATGGCCGCGTCTTCGGCCAACAAGACGACGGGGAGGCCGGGATCCAGCGCCAGACGATCCAGGCGCGGGCGGATCGACCAACGCGCCCCCACGATGTGGCTGGCCCGATAGCGCATGCCCGGGCGCAGATCGACAAGCTGGGCGCCCTGCGCCAACGCCGCGGCCACGCCGGCATCGGACAGCGCCGAAACGACGGGAGTGTCAGCGGCCGGCGCGTCGTTTTTCAGCGCGGCGCGCACGCCCTCTTTCAGCACGCAGGCATCCCAGCCCATTTGCCGCAGCCAGCTGGCCACGACCGGCGCGCGCACCCCTTCCGCATCGAACACGACGATGCGCGCGCCGCGCACGGCCAGGTATTGGTCGGTGGCCTGCACCAATTGCCCGCCCGGCGTGTGCTGGGCCCCGGGCAATGAACCCTGCGCGAATTCCTCGGCGCTGCGCACGTCGCACAGGAAGGTACTGCGCGTGGCGTCGCGCAGCCATGCCTGTACCGCGCCTACATCGACCATCGGCACGCCGTGGCGCTCGGCCAGTTGCGCCGAACGGGCGGCAAGCCCCGGCAGGTCATCGGGCGCAACGCGGTCGTCATAGCGGCGGCTTGCGCCGTGTTCCAGTTGCAGGTCTTCCAGATACCAGCCCTGCGTGCCGTTCTCCAGCGCATAGACGGGATTAGGTACGCCCAGGTTGATGAGCGTCTGCGCACCGATGATGCTGCGCGTGCGGCCCGCGCAATTGACGACGATGGTGGTACCGGGGCGCTTGGCCAGGGTGTGGGCGCGCAATGCCAGCTCGCCGTTCGGGCAGCAGATGCCGCCGGGAATACTCATCTTCTGGTATTCCGCGAACGGCCGGCCATCCAGCACGATCAGGTCGTCGCCGCGCCGTTGGCGCTCGGCCAGCTCTCGGGCACCGATGCGCGGCGTGTGGAACACTTCTTCGGCCAGTTCGCCGAAGGTCTTGCTGGGTACATTCACGCCGGCAAAGGCGGCATAGCCGTCCTGTTGCCACTGCGCGATGCCGCCCGCCAGACGATGCACCTGGCGGTAACCCAGTTTTTCCAAGGCCCGGGCGGCGCGCTGGGCGGTGCGGTCGCTGCCGCCATCGTCGTACACCACGACCCGAACATCGCAGCGCGGGGCCAGGCGGACGATATCGATCTCAAGCCGGCTGTATGGCACCGGCGCAGCGTAGAACAGGTGCGACTCGCCGTATTGGCCGTGTTCGCGCACATCCAGCAACGCAATCTCGCGGCCGTCGTGCAGCCATTGCTTGAGCGTGTGCGGGTCGATATCTGTGGCGCCAAGGTTGGAGGTAGGGTGCATCATGAGATTCGTAGGGAACGGGGGGATTGGGCAAGCGCGGACAAGCCTTGTTCAAGGTCGCCGATCAGGTCGTCGGGGTCTTCCAGGCCGATATGCAGGCGCAGCATCGCGCCGCGGGGCGTCGGGTCCGGCAGCGAACGCGAATTCAGCTGCACCGGGATCACCAGGCTTTCAAAGCCGCCCCACGATGCACCGATGCCGAACAGACACAGGCTGTCTATCAGCCTTTCGACATCCGCCATGTCGAATGCGTCGTCCAGTTCCACCGTCAACAGACCGTTGGCGCCGGAGCAATCGCGGCGCCAGATCGCGTGCGAAGGGTCGCCGGGCAAGGCCGGGCAGAGCACGCGCGCCACCTCGGCGCGGCCCTGCAGCCATTGCGCGACCCGCAACGCGTTCCTGGCGTGCTGCGCCATGCGTAGCGGCAATGAACGCATGCCGCGCAGTACCAGGAAGGCGTCGTCGGCCCCGACGGTCTGGCCGAAGTCGATAGAGGCCCGTTCCAATGCGCGCCAGGCGCGGCGGTTGACGACGGCGGCGCCCATCATCACATCGGCATGTCCGCCCAGGTATTTGGTGGCCGCCAGAAGAGAGATATCGGCGCCCAGCGTCAGCGGTTTGTGTATCAAACCCGACGCCCACGTGTTATCCACAGCCAGCCAGCAATCGTGTTTTCGCGCGGTTGTGGATAACTCGGTGAGGTCCGGCATCTCGTAAGTCAGCGACCCGGGAGACTCCGCATAGATCATGCGGGTAGTGGGCCGGATCAGCGCGTCGATGCCGACGCCATCCGGCCGGTAGAACGTGTATTCGATGCCCAGCCGCGTCAGGTGCTCGACGCAGAAGCGGCGCACGGGTTCGTATACGGCGTCGGTCACCAGCACATGGTCGCCGGTCCGTAGATAGGCCAGCAGCACGGTTGCGATCGCCGCCTGCCCCGTGGGGTACAACGCGGCGCGATAGCCCTGTTCCAGCTCCACCAACGCGTCTTCCAGCGCATGCGTGCTGTCGGTACCGCGCGCGCCGTAGGACGGCAGGCGCTCTTGCTCACGGCGTTCCCGCGTGTCGCGCCAGGCGGCGACGCTATCAAAGACATAGGTGCTGGCACGCGTGACGGGGGTGTTGACCCACCCTTGATGAGGGCGTCCCGCGCGCAGCAGGCGCGTGGCGGACCGGTAGGGCTTGCTCATGGTCAGCGGCGCGTCTTCACGCCGATGGGCATGATCTTGCAGGTGCCCGCTTCCAGGTCGAAGCCCAGGCGCTCGTTCAGCGTTTCCAGGGCGCGGCCGTACATGTGCAGGTGGCGGATGACGCTGTCGCCCTGGATTTCGACGGCATGGATATCGTCGGGCATCAACGCGATGCCGGCGCCCGGGCCGACCACGACCGTTCCGGTTTTCTCCAGCCGCCCCACGCCTGGCACCGACCCGTCGTCGGTACGGTCGTAGACGTAGTTGTATTCCACGCCTTCCACGGCGGCGATACAGGCCCAGGTGGTGTGATTGTGCGGCACGATCTTGTTGCCGGGGCGCATGACGTTCAGGTAGAGCGCATAGCTCTTGTCGTCGTCTTCGGCGATCAGGTAGCGCGCCTGGCGCTCGCCGTCTTCGGGCGCTGCGTATCGCTCGCCCGTCCACCAGTCGGTGTGGCTGGCCAAGCCCACCAGCTCTTGCAATACCTCGTCGAGGCTGTCGCGGTTCAGCCCCTTATTTCCTACAGTTTTTTTAATATTTCCTATCGCGGTATCGATGCCGGCCTGATGGGGATGCGGGGAGCTCATTGTGACTTTTCCTCTTGTTTCACGCGTTATTGCATTTAATGTATCGCCCGCGCCTCGCGCCAACAATTTAATTTGCCTTAACATTCCATTAGCATCGCTAATACTTTAGAGCCCGACATGCGCAATTTGGACCTGGATCTGCTTCGCACCCTGACAGCCATCGCCCAGCACGACACGTTTTCGGAAGCGGCCAACCGGCTGCACAAGACGCAATCGGCCATCACGCAGCAAATGCAGCGGCTGGAAGCCACCATCGGCCTGCCCTTGTTCGAAAAACAGGGGCGCAATAAGGTGCTGTCGTCGCATGGACGGCGGCTGGTGGAATATGCGCGTCACATGCTGGCGATCAACGATGAGGCGTTGCGCGCGCTGCAAGACGGGCCGTTGGAGGGAGACCTGCGGCTAGGCGCGCCGCTGGACGTGGCGGACACCATCCTGCCCACGCTACTGACGCACATCGCGCGTTCGGCTCCCCGCGTGAAGCTGGAGATCCGCGTGGACCGAAGCCCGTTCCTGATGGATGCCCTGCGCGCCGGAGAAATCGACCTGACGATATCCACGCGCTTCGACCAGGACTTCGAAGGCGTGGCGCTGCGCACGTCCCCCACCGTCTGGCTGGCCTCCGCCGACTACGTGCATGACGTGCACGCGCCGGTGCCGCTCGTGCTGGCGGACGAACCCAGCATCTTCCGCAGGCTGGCCCTGAACGCGCTGGAGCAGGCGCGTGTGCGCTGGCACACCAACTATGTGGCGCCGAACCTGGTGGGGATAAAGGCCGCGCTGCGCGCCGGACTGGGCGTGACGGCCCGCAGCGTGGAACTGCTGGGGCCGGAAATGCGCGTGCTAGGGGAAAAGGAAGGGCTGCCGCCTTTGCCGGACGTAACGTACTTCCTGTGGATAAGGCGGGATCTGATCAATCCGTTGACGCGTCAGGTCTATGACATGCTGCGGGCCAACCTGGGCCTGGCGCAGCAAAGCGACGCGGGCGGCACGCCGCCGCCCGATCAGTAGCGGTCGAAGATCGCCTGCAGGGCGGCCGCGTCGCGGGTGACGGACAAGCCCAGCATCAGCAAAATGCGCGCCTTTTGCGGATTCAGATCGCGGGCGGCGATGAAGCCCAGGCTGGCATCATCCAGTTCGACATCGCGCGCCACGAAGCCGCTGCCCGTGCGGCTTGCGCGCACCACGGCCGTGCCGCCGGCGACCGCGCGGCTCAGGGCGTCAATGCCCAGGTCGGTGGCGTTGCCGTCGCCCACGCCCGCCAGCACGATGCCGTCAGCCAGGCCAGCCAGGAAGTCGATCAGGTCGGCTTGCAGGTTGGCATGGGCGTAGACGATATCCACGCGTGGCCAGCCGGCTTGTTGCAGCAATGCGAGTGAAAACTCGCTTTGCGTGGTGTGGGTCGTGGTGTTGCGTGAATAGAAGCACGGCACGCCGCCATGCATGACGCCGGCGCGGCCACGATTGGGCGACGCAAAGGCGCACAGGCCGGCGCTGGCGATCTTCTGGATCTCGCGCGCGTAATGCACGTCTTCGTTCATCACGACCAACGGTCCGCGCCCGCGGGCGTCGGGATGGCGCGCCAGCGCCACCGCGTTGTACAGGTTGGCGGGCCCCTCAGCGCCCAGCGCCGTGGCGGGGCGCATCGCACCGACCAGGACAACGGGCTTGTCGTGGCGAATCACCAGGCTCAGGAAGTACGCCGTTTCTTCAAGCGTGTCGGTG
This sequence comes from Achromobacter marplatensis, assembly GCF_049060505.1. GTDB lineage: Bacteria > Pseudomonadota > Gammaproteobacteria > Burkholderiales > Burkholderiaceae_B > Achromobacter > Achromobacter marplatensis_A. The sequence goes on along the minus strand of NZ_JBMGRB010000004.1, from coordinate 192,872 downwards.
CCGTGCGTAATGACGATACCCGCCACCGAGGCATCCTGGCATAGCGTGTCCACACGTTCGGCCAGCGCGCGCCAAACCTCGTGCGTCATGTTCTGGCTGCCAACATTCGCCACCTGTTCGGCGCGGATGTCGGCAATGCCGGCCAGCTGCGGCACAGCAGCCAGCAAGTCATTGACCGAAAATGAACCCGCCTTGTAGCCCGCCGACGTGGCGTCTGCTTGCGCGCCTGCGATGGTGCCGCCGGTGGCCAGCACCGCGACGACCGGCAGTGCGTGCTCAGGCATCCACGACTCCGGACAGGCCCTGGCGTTCCAGCAGCGAATTCAGGTGTTCCCACCCATGGAAATCGATGACGATCTGGCCCTTTTCCTTGGCGCCCACCTTCAGGGCGACACGCGTGCCCAGATGATCGGACAGCGCTTCTTCCAAACGCGTCAGATCGCGCGAGACGCCATTGGCCTTCTTGCGCGGCGAGGAAGCCGATTCGGTTTCCTTGGCAGTCTTGGTGACCAGCTTTTCAGCCTCGCGCACCGACAGGCGGCGCGCGATGATCTGGTTGGCCAACTGGATCTGGGTCGCGGCGTCGACCGCCAGCAGCGCGCGGGCATGGCCCATGTCGACGTCGCCAGCCAGCAGCATCGTCTGCACCGGCGCCGCCAGGTTCAATAGACGCAGCAGGTTGCTGGTGGCAGAGCGCGAGCGGCCGATTGCCTGCGCGGCCTGTTCGTGCGTCAGACCGAATTCATCCAGCAGGCGACGCACGCCGTGCGCCTCTTCCAAGGGGTTCAAATCTTCGCGCTGGATATTTTCGATCAGCGCCATAACGGCCGCATTCTCGTCCGCCACATCGCGCACCAGCACCGGTACTTCTTTCAAACCCGCCAGTTGGGCGGCGCGGAAGCGGCGTTCGCCCGCGATGATCTCGTAATGGCCGGGCGCGGTGTCACCCAGCGCGCGCACAAGAATGGGTTGCATGATGCCTTGCGTGCGGATCGATTCGGCCAGCTCACCCAAGGCGCCCTCGTCCATGCGCGTGCGCGGCTGATACTTGCCGGCGCGCATCTTCGAGATAAGCAAGGTGGATGGCGGACCCTCGGGCTTGGCCGCGACGGCCTTGCCGATATTGTCGATCGCCGGCGCGTCCGCGCCCAGCAAGGCGTCCAGTCCGCGACCCAATCCCTTGGGTTTCTTGGTGGCCATAGTTAAATCCTCTTTCCTTCTGTTTTTGTATCCCGAGCCTGGCTCAGGCATCCGTCTGCTCGGCGGGCAAACGGTACCAATACGCGTAACAGTCTTTGAAGCCGTAGCGGCCATACAAGACGCGCGCGGCGGTGTTCTCCGGCTCGACCTGCAAGTACGCCGTTGTCGCGCCGCTGGCGGCGCCTTCGGTCAATAGGTAATCGACCAGGGCATCGGCGTAGCCTTTACGCCGTTGCCCCGGGTCCGTGACGATGTCGAACAGGCCCAGCAGGTCGTCATCGCGAACGGCCAAGCCCGCGGCAACGCACTGCCCCGCCGCGTCGAACGCCAGCACCGGCTGCTTATCCACAGCCAGTCCTTGCAGACGCGCTTGATGTTCACTGGCGTGTCCCGGCGCCGAACCGCGCATGGCCGCGACCGCCTGCGCGAAGCCGCTGGTGTCGACTTTCCTGAAATGCAGATCGCCCCGGACGCTGGGTCTGGGGGCGAGCGACATGCTCATGACTCGGGTCTCGCCGGTAAAGATATAGCCGCGGGCCGCCAGCTCGGCGTCCAGCGAAAAATCGGGGCCGATGGAGGTAATGCGTAGCACCATGGGCAAGCCATGGCGCGCATACAACGAAGAACAATACGCCAGCCGCTCGTCCAGCGGACGTGTGGATAACCCCAGCACATTCACACTGCGCACGCGCTTGGCTTCCGAGTGCGCAAAGCGCACCAGCCAACCATCATAGAGCACCTGCGCGCCGACGGCGGTCGCATTCAACGCAGCCTCTTCCAGGCGCACGCGCAGGCCGTCCCGCACATCGGCGAGCGGCGTGCGGGAAACCTGCGTGGCGGTCGGGGAAAAGAGCGCGGCAACAGACATGGCAGTGCTTACTTCAGGTCTTTCCTGACGCGCTCGATCATTTCAGCGCCGAACGAAATGTAAGCCTGCGCGCCGCGTGACGCACGGTCATACACGACGCCGGGCATGCCGTAACTGGGTGCTTCGGCCAAACGCACATTACGGGGCACGACGGTCTTGAAAACCTTGTCGCCGAAGTGCGCTTCAAGCTGGGCGGACACTTGCTGTTGCAACGTCATGCGCGGGTCGAACATCACGCGCAGCAGGCCGATGACGCGGAGGTCGTCATTGATGTTGCGGTGGACCCGCTTGATGGTATTGACCAGGTCGGACAGCCCTTCCAGCGCAAAGTACTCGCACTGCATCGGGATGATGACGCCATGGGCGGCAGCCAATCCGTTAAGCGTCAGCAACGATAGCGTCGGCGGGCAGTCGATCAGCACAAAATCGTATTGGCCCGCGACGGTGTCCAGCGCGGCTTTCAGTTGACGCTCACGTTCGTCCATCTGCACCAGGTCGATCTCGGCACCAGACAGCTCGCGGTTGGCAGGCAGCACGTCGTAACCGCCGGATTCCGACTTCACGCGGGCCTGCTCGATGGTGGCCTCGCCGATCAGCACCTGGTACAGGTTGGATTCCAACGCATTCTTATCGATACCGCTGCCCATCGTGGCATTGCCCTGAGGGTCCAGGTCCACCAGCAGCACGCGCTGATTATGCGTGGCAAGGCCCGCCGCCAGATTGATGGCGGTCGTCGTCTTGCCTACGCCACCCTTTTGGTTGGCGATGCAAAAGACGCGGGCGGTTGTGCTGGGGGGTAAGTTCTTCATAGGGTTCCTTGACTGCGTCCTTCACCGCGGTCTTCGCCGCGGCGCATCCAGATCAGGCAGCGCTCTGCTTGCAGCTCCGGTACCCGGAGCGGCTGAATATGGTCGACTTGCCATTCCCCGCGCGCGTGCAGCGCCTGAATTTCTTCATCGGGGACCTTGCCCTTCATGGCGACGAGGGTACCATCGATGCGCACGTGGCGACCCGCGAGCTGCGCAAAATCGTCTAACGACGCGAAGGCTCGAGAGGTAACGATATGGCACTCGGCCGGCGCCAGCGTTTCGATGCGCGCATGGCGCGCCTGCAAGTTGGGCAGGACCAGCGCGCCGCTCATCTGGCGCACGAACGCGGTTTTCTTTTCAACGGCGTCAATGCATGTCACGGACCACATGGGCCGCATGATTGCCAGGACGACGCCAGGCAGGCCGCCACCCGATCCGACGTCGTAGACCTTGGCCGAAGTGTCCGCGGCGCCCAGCGCCTGGCTAAGAGGACCCACGGCGGCCAAGCTATCGAACAGATGCTGGATCAGCATCTGCTGGGGATCACGGATAGCGGTGAGGTTGTACGTCCGGTTCCAGCGTTGCATCTGGGACAGGTAATTCAGCAGCTTGGCGTGCGCGGCGTCGTCGACGGGCAGCCCCAATTGCTCGCATGCGCGAGACAGGCGGCCGGCCATGTCCGCGCCGGCCGGGTCGGTATGCGCGGTCATGCGGCTTGCTTGCGCGAGCCGTAATGCAAGCGCTTCAGATGGATCAGCAACAACGAGATTGCAGCGGGGGTGACGCCAGAGATGCGTGCGGCCTGGCCGACGGTTTCCGGGCGATGCGTCTTCAACTTCTGGCGAACCTCGAACGACAGGCTCGTCACGGCGTCGTAGTCGACATCTGCGGGGATGGGCTGTTGCTCGTGCGAAATCTGCTTCTGGACTTCGTCTTGTTGGCGGGCGATGTAGCCGGCGTACTTCACCTGGATCTCGACCTGCTCCGCCAGGACGTCGTCTTCGACTACGCCCGGGCCTGCCAACAGCGAGCCGTCGACGTTGCGCGCGGCCATCAGGGCTTCATATGAAACATTCGGCCGTTTCAGCAGATCTGCTAGTGAGTACTCACGTTCAATCGCCTTGCCCAGTAGCGGTTCAGCGACCTCGACGGGCAGGAGGCGCGGATTCACCCACGATGACTTCAGCCGTTCCACTTCCGCCGCTACCGCATCGCGCTTGCGGTTGAACGAATCCCAGCGCGCGTCGTCGACGATGCCCAGTTGACGCCCGATTTCGGTCAGGCGCAGATCGGCGTTGTCTTCACGCAGGCTCAGGCGGTATTCGGCGCGCGAGGTAAACATGCGATAGGGTTCTGTCACGCCACGCGTTACCAGGTCGTCTACCAGCACGCCCAGATAGGCTTCATCGCGCCGCGGCGTCCAGGGGTCACGCCCCAGCGATTGCAGTGCGGCATTCACGCCAGCCAGCAATCCCTGGGCGGCGGCTTCTTCGTAGCCGGTCGTGCCATTGATCTGGCCGGCGAAGAACAAGCCGCCGATTGCCTTCGTCTCAAGCGTGCTTTTCAATCCACGTGGATCGAAGTAGTCGTATTCAATCGCGTAGCCCGGGCGCATGATGTGCGCGTTTTCCAACCCCCGCAGGGAATGGATCAAGTCCAACTGCACGTCGAAGGGCAGGCTGGTGGACACACCGTTGGGATAGACCTCGTGGGTGTCCAGCCCTTCCGGCTCCAGGAAGACCTGGTGGGATTCTTTGTCGGCAAAGCGGTGGATCTTGTCTTCGATGGACGGGCAGTAACGCGGCCCCACTCCTTCAATGACGCCGCTGTACATCGGCGAGCGATCCAGGCCGCCGCGGATGATGTCGTGTGTCCGGGCATTGGTATGCGTGATCCAGCACGGGAGCTGGCGCGGGTGCATGGCCACATTGCCCATATACGAGAACACCGGCACGGGGTCCAGGTCGCCCGGCTGCGCTTCCAGGATGCTGTAATTGATTGAGCGTCCGTCGATGCGCGGCGGGGTGCCCGTCTTCAGGCGCCCTTGGGGAAGCTTGAGTTCCTTCAGGCGCTGGCCCAGCGAAATTGCCGGGGGATCGCCGGCACGGCCCCCGGAGTAATTCTGCATACCCACGTGGATCAAACCGTTCAAGAACGTGCCGGCGGTCAAGACCACTGTCTTGGCGCGGAACTTCAGGCCCACCTGGGTCACGGCGCCTACTACCCTATCGCCCTCCACCATCAGATCTTCGACCGCTTGCTGAAACAGCCACAGGTTTGGCTGGTTTTCCAGACGCCCACGGATAGCCTGACGGTAAAGCACCCGATCCGCTTGAGCGCGCGTCGCGCGGACGGCCGGGCCTTTCGATCCGTTCAGGATGCGGAACTGAATCCCGGCCTCGTCCGTTGCCAAAGCCATTGCGCCACCCAGGGCGTCGACTTCTTTGACAAGATGGCCCTTTCCAATCCCGCCGATGGAGGGATTGCAAGACATTTGGCCAAGGGTCTCGATGTTGTGCGTCAGCAGCAGCGTCTGTGCGCCTGCGCGGGCTGACGCCAGCGCCGCTTCAGTGCCGGCGTGGCCGCCACCGACGACGATGACATCGAATTCGCGGGGATAGTCCATGATGGGGAGAGAAAGATAAGAGAGCGTTCGGTGGTCATTATAGAGGCAGGGGTGGCATGTTTCACGTGAAACATAAAACTGGCCAAGATTGAGCCATTGTCGTCCAACCCGCGTAGGCATTTGGCAACGCAGTCCGCCCGAGGCGCGACGAATATGTCGGCATCTGCCGGTGTTTACGCTGGATGTTCCACGTGAAACAGACCACGGTCTGTCGGATCACCGTCTGTCGGACCAGGGTCGATATCAGGCGGAACGCGAACCTACATTGATATGTTCCACGTGAAACATAGGGCCCTACCGCCATATCCTAGGTGGGCTTGAGCAGAAGCGGCACAGCGAGTGCATGCCTGCCTACATTGAAATCTGCACTTTGGCCGTTGTTTCACGTGGAACATATGGCGCCTGCACCGCTTCCTCGTGGTTGTCTCAGGCGAAGAAACGCTGCGCCAAGCGGGTAATGTTCCACGTGAAACATTGCACCGGCGTAAAGAAAAGTCGGGTGTTCCACGTGAAACATGCCAAACAGGGTCACCCGATGAGCCGTCGAAGTGGAGCTTGTTTCACGTGGAACACTCTCAATTTAGGGACATTGATGTCGGGTGACGGCAGAAAGACAGGAAGCCAAGCCCTCACTTCATCACTTGAGTGACCCCGGCAAAAAAAACCGAGCACGACTTCGGCCCGTCGACGGAGCATCATAGGAAGGAAAAAAACGATTTTTCTACCCCTACCCTACCCCTTGCCAAAAATATCGCGCTTTTTTTAAGTTTCACGTGAAACATGATTGATGGAACAACGGAAAAGCCTGCCTGCTGCAAGAACGGAACATAACCTGTGAGTCCGTACACGTTCTACAAGCGCTCCAGAACTTTACGAAATTCGTGCGCTGTTCATCGTCGTGTTTGTTCACAGCAAGCAGTGGATAACCAGGCAACAAAAAATGCCGCGGATTTGTCTCTGCCTAAACCATGACTTATCAACATCCCTGCCGTTGCCGGCCCCGTACCGTGCCGCGAATTCACGTGGAACAACTTTGGGGATAACTTGGCAAGACAGCAGTCTTAAGACGACGAGAAAGCGTGCCAGACGCCGCGTCGAAGCTAATCGCCCATATCTTCGAAACGCCCCAAATATCCAACGCCTTTCATAGGAGAAACACGTTTTGCGGCAGAGGTAGAACAGCCCCGGACGGGACCACCACTGGTTCCTTTCCAGGAGGCGGGTAGCAGATGAAAAGACGTGGACAACTTTGTGGATAAGATTCGATTATTGGCCAGTTAAGCTGTTCTTTCAGCCAGCCACCCCGACAAAGCGTGCGAGGGAACTCCCCAAGTGCATGCGAGTCAAATCGCCGCCAATCACAGTGCAGCGAGTTATCCCCATCGTTGTCCCCCGCGCCCAAACCTTCGTTCGTATATTTGCCGTCGCGCCTGGGCCGATGGTCCTGGACCGTTGTCACTACAACTATCTTGCTAGAGCCGGGACCGGTACGCCATCATCCATTTGGAGGAGGCTAACGGTTTCATGTGAATCCTGTGGAAAACTCGACATCGAGATCTTCTGAACAGGTTTCGTTGCTGCCCCACCGGAACAACAAAGCTAGCGCGACGAGCCGTCACGAATGCGATTCAACATGCTTAATGCAGTCACAACAAACTGCCAAGGCCGCCGTCGGATACCACTATCCCCATTTCTATCCACAGGCAGACGCCCCCCGATTTAGGCTAATCCGGGGTTTTTCTGTGCATAACCAGGATGGGGATATCTTTGTGAACAACCGTCTTTCGCAAGCGCAAAAGACGGCCTGCGGCGACCACAAAAGATAATGACCCGCGCCTCTGGCTAGATGCCAATACCGTCTGAAAACGTCGCCAAAACCCTGTTTTCCCCGGGAAAGGACGCTGTTTCATGTCAAGCAGCAGACGTCCGGCAAATCGACGGGCGTTCAAATCCCCGGCGCGGAATCGCTTATTGGCGGCATCGAAAATCTGTGCAAAACCCTAAGGCGCAAGAGGCGGGTGCTTCATTAGTGAGCACTAAAATCCTAAGTCCGGGAAATAATTATCCACAGACTTATCCAAGGCTCGAGGATATGTTAGTGACCACTAACATTGAGGTTAACGCTACGGACAGCGCGTGCCGCGAAGAATAAGTTTCCGCGCCCCAAAACGAAACAACGCCCCAGACTCGGAAGTCTTGGGGCGTTGTAGCCAGGTTGGACCTGGCGGACGGGAAAGTGGGATTTCCCGATTTAGAGCGGGCGAATTTCGGCCGCTTGAGGTCCTTTCGGACCATCCTTAACTTCGAATTCGACTTCCTGGCCTTCGTTCAGGCTGCGATAGCCGCGGCCCTGGATGGCGGAAAAGTGTGCGAAAACATCGGTGCCACCAACGTCCGGCGTGATGAAACCGTAACCCTTGTCAGCGTTGAACCACTTAACTTTGCCCTTCTGAGCCATTTTTTCTAGCGTCCTGTAATTGAATCGAATTGCAATGAATCAAGGACGCCGTGAGAACTGAACGACCGGTAGAAATACCTGCGTTGCTGCTGCGTTCCCGCTCGTCGCCAAGCAACAGAACGAGTCCGCGCGCTGCTTGAATCAACTGCGGAATCAGCATACTCATCCCACATTACGCGCTCATATTGTTGTTTACCCCAATGTCGCATTTTTCTGACTGGAAGCGAATTACCGTTAGGCGGAATTTGCTTGTCGGCGCGCCAGAAAGGCGTAGATAGGGCCTGTCACGATCACCACGAACACCATGCGCATGACGTGAAACGCGGTGACGACCGGCACGCCCAATTGCAGCACCTTGGCCGTGATCGCCATTTCGGCGATGCCGCCCGGCGTGGTGCCCAGGATCAAGGTAGGTACGGGCGCGGCGGACCAATAGGACAGCAGCGCACCCAACCCGAAAGCCAGCGCTAAAGCACCGATCGTGAATGCCGCCACGACCGCAATGAAACGGGGCGCCGCGCGGAAGAAATCCGGACGGTAACGATCGCCCAACGACCATCCGATGAACAACTGCCCGACCTTCGGCACGAAGTCGGGCAAGGCCGACAATTCGACGCTGGAAGCGGTCAACAGCATCGCCACCAGCATGGGTCCAAGCACCCAGGGATTCGGCAGGCGCAGCTTCATGAAGACAAGGCCGCCAATGCAGGTCAGCGCCACCAGCGCGGCCAGGCCAGCGGCATCCACGGCCTTGGGACCTGGCACCGTGGGGTCCAGCCCCGCCACGCCCCACCATTGGAAAATGAACGGCACCGTGACCACTACCAGCAGCACACGCACGCTGTGCGCGGTTGCCACACGGTCTATTCGCGCCCCGTGACGTTCCGCCAGGCTGGCCATTTCACTGGCGCCTCCGATGGCCGAAGAAAACCAGGCGGTCTTGAAGTCGGCGTCGGTAAACCGGCGCAACATCGCGGTGCCCATGAACGCCAGCGCCAATGCGAACAACATCCCCACGATGATGGGCCCAGCGTTGGTGCCGATGTGGCCAAGCACCTGCGGCGTGAAGTACAGCCCCAAGGACGTACCTATGACCCATTGCCCGCCGTTGCGCGCGGGCCGGGGGCACACCGTGCCCAAGCCGGCGATGCGTGTCGCCGCCGTTACCAGCAATGCGCCCAGCATCCACGGCAAAGGCATATGCGCCCACACCGCCAGCAGCGCGCCGGCCAGCGCGATCAACAGTCCGCCCAATACCCTCAACAACATGTTTTGACCCACGATCCCATCCACGTGCATAGCTAATACGAAAAACGAATTATGAGTTAGTGGGATACTTACGAAAACTTTCTTTGCCTACCAGCGTTCATCTTCGCGTCCACCATGATCCGATCCAAACTTCCCGACGTCGGCACCACCATCTTCACCGTGATGAGCCGCCTGGCCATCGAACACAAGGCCATCAACCTGGGCCAGGGCTTTCCGGACTTCGACCCGGATCCGGCGCTGTGCGCGCTGGTGACCCGAGCGATGGCCGAAGGCCATAACCAGTATCCCTACATGCCGGGCGTCGCGCCGCTGCGCGAAGCCATCGCCGCCAAGACGCGCGAACTCTACGGCCATGCCTATGACCCGGAAACCGAAATCACCGTCACCAGCGGCGCCACCGAAGCCCTGATGGCGACGGTGCTGGCCGCGGTGAACAGCGGCGATGAAGTGGTCGTCATCGAGCCCTGCTATGACTCCTATCTGCCGGCGATCCGCCTGGCAGGCGGCACGGCGGTGCCTGTGCCGCTACGCGCCCCGACCGAGGCCGACCCCTACTACCGCATCGATTGGCAGCGTGTGCGCGACGCCATCACGTCCAAGACGCGCCTGCTGATGCTGAACTTCCCGCACAATCCCACCGGCGCCGTGCTGGAAGAAAGCGACCTTGACGCACTAGAGGCCATCGTGCGCGATACCGGCGTGCTGCTGGTGTCCGACGAGGTCTATGAACACATTGTCTTCGACGGCAAACCGCACGCCAGCGTGGCACGCCGCCCCTTGCTGGCCGAGCACGCGTTCGTCATCTCGTCGTTCGGCAAGACTTACCACACCACTGGCTGGAAAATCGGCTATTGCTGCGCCCCCCGGCAGCTAAGCGCCGAGCTGCGCAAGGTGCATCAATTCATGGTGTTCACGGTGCCCTCTCCCATGCAGTTCGCGTTGGCCGAGTTCATGCGCGATCCCAAGCCCTATCTGGACCTGCCGGCGTTTTATCAAGCCAAGCGCGACCGGCTGTCGCAGGGCCTGGCGAAGACGCGTTTCCGCCCCCTGCCTAGCCCCGGCACGTTCTTCCTGCTGGCAGATTACAGCCAGATCTCGAAGCAGAACGAAGCCGACTTCGCGAGTGACCTGACGGTGAACCACGGCGTTACGGTGATTCCCGTGTCGGCGTTCTACCGCCAGCCCGATGCCGCGGAATCCAACCACCGTATCGTGCGTTTCTGCTTCGCGAAGAAAGACGCCACGCTGGATACGGCGCTGGAGCGCCTGGCAAACGTCTGACGCCACAGCAATTAAAATATGAGTATTTACTCATATCTATGAGAAAAAAAAGGGGCGCCACGAAGCGCCCCTTTGCAATTACCGGCGAAAGCCGACGGAGGGCCGATCGACTCGGCAGCCCCCACCGCCCTTCAAACCGGTCCAGCGGCAATCTTCCTGGCTTGACGCATGCGGCGCATCAACTGCGGCACCACCACCACCGCGGCCGCGCCGATCCACATCGAAATCGACACCGGGCTCGCGAACAGCACCGCGACATCGCCGTCAGTCATCGACAGCGCGCGGCGCAGATTCTGCTCCATCATGTTGCCCAGCACAACGCCCAGCACCAGCGGCGCCATCGGCACGCCGAACTTGCGCAGGAAGTAACCCAACGCGCCGATGCCAGCCACCAGCAAGAGGTCAAACGTACCCGCGTTAATGGCGTAGACGCCGATGTAGCTGATGCACAGGATGCCCGGCACCATCAGCCAGCCTGGCACCGACAGCACTTTCGAGAACAGGCGAACCAATGGCACGTTCATGATGAACAGCAGCACATTGGCGACGAAGAGCGATGCGATCAACCCCCACACCAGTTCGGGCTTGGTTTCGAACAGCACCGGACCGGGCGTGATGTTGTAGAGCGTCAACGCGCCCATCATGACGGCGGTGGTGCCCGAACCCGGCACGCCCAACGTCAGCATCGGCACGAACGAACCGATAGCGGAAGCGGTTGCGGCGGCTTCCGGCGCAACCAGGCCGCGCATGTCGCCCTTGCCAAACTTCGCATCCGGATCCTTGGCTTCGATAATGCGTTTTTCCTGCGAATAGGCCACTGCCGCCGCCACGCTGGCGCCCGCGCCTGGCAGCACGCCCACGCCGAATCCGACCAGCGCGCTACGCACCACGCTCCACCACGTAAACGCCATTTCTTTCAGGTTGAAGAGCTTGCGGCCGCTGGAGGTGACCTCCACGCTTTGGCCCGCCATCACCTTTTCCAGCATTTCCAACATTTCGCTGACCGCGAACAGTGCAATCACCACCACCACGAAGTCGACACCGTCGGCCAGGTGCACCGAGTCGAAGGTATAGCGGTATACCCCTGAATTCGCGTCCACGCCCACCACCGATATCGACAACCCGATCATCGCCGCGAGCACGCCCTTGACGGGTTGCTTTCCCAGCAGACTGGTCAGGCAGCAAAACGCGAAAATCATCAGCACGAAGTACTCGGCGGGGCCAAAGGCCAGCGCCCACTTTGCCAGCATCGGCGCCAGCAGGATGATGCCCACCACCGACACGATCGCGCCGAAGAAGGCCGACCACGCCGACAGCGACAACGCCACGTTCGCCAAGCCCTGACGCGCCAGCGGATAGCCGTCCAGCGTCGTCATGATGGCGCTGGCCTCGCCCGGCACGTTGAGCAGGATGGCCGTGATGCGGCCACCGTACTCGGCGCCCACGTATACCGCCGCCAACAGGATCAACGCGGTTTCAGGCGGCAGATTCATCGCGAAGGCAATCGGTATCAGCATCGCCACGCCGTTCACGGGCCCCAGGCCCGGCAGCACGCCGACCAAGGTGCCGATGAACGAACCAATCATGGCCACCAGGATGTTCGTCAGCGACAAGGCCACGCCAAAGCCGATCGACAGATGATCAAGAATGCCGCTCATATCAGGGTCTCCAGCAATCCGCCCGGCAGGACGACGTCCAGCACCTTGTCGAACAGCACAAAAAAGAAAAGGCTCATGACGACGCCGCCGATTGCGCACTTCACCCAACTGCCACCGAACAAGCGGCCCACGAACACCGTCATCAACGATGTCGCAAGCACAAAACCCAGCCACTGGAACAAAAAGGCATAGGCCACCGTGAACGCCATCATCAGCGCAATGCGTCCGTTGGCGCCGGGCGGGTTGGCTTCGACCGCATGGCCGCCTTTGTAGACCAGCCACAGGCCGCACAGGCCAATGATGCCGGCCAGCAGCAGGGGAAAGGCGCGCGGGCCCACGGGTTCGTAGGCGAAGGGGGCTTCAATGCCCCACCCCGCCGCCGTCATGAAGGCGGCCAGCGCCAGGGCGCCGACACCTAGGATTCGATCATTCATGATCCACTTTTCCGTTGTGGTGGGAACGCGCGGCGCAGCCGTCCCCGACGCCGCCGGAACCGTCCGGCGGCGAGGGGCCCGAATGGGCGCGATCGAAAAGGAAAGCCTTGCGGCCCGCTTACTTCTTCAACAAGCCGAAGGAATCGGCCAGCTCGCCGTAGACCTTGACCTGGTTCTTCACGTAGGCGTCCAGTTCGGGGCCCGTTTTGTTGAACGGGAACAGGCCCTGTTGCTGGCGCAGCTTGTCGAACTCGGGCGACGCGGTCGCGGTGTTGAAGGCCTTGACCCAGAACTGATAGTCGTTGTCCGACACCTTCGGGCCGACGTAGAAGCCGCGGATGATCGGCCAGACGATGTCATAGCCCTGCTCTTTGGCGGTCGGCACGGTGCTCAGCTTGCCCGGCAGGCGCTGGTCGTTGAACACTGCCAGCACGCGAATGGGCGCGCCGCCTTCCAGCATGGTGAAGGCCTCCGCCGCATCGCCCATGTAGGCCTGGATATGGCCCCCGCGCAAGGCGGTGACGGCTTCGCCGCCGCCTTCAAACGCCACGAAGCGCATCTTCTTGAAATCCACGCCAGCGGCCTTGGCCGTCAGCGCGGCCTTCATCCAGTCCTGGCTGCCCACGGTGCCGCCCGCGCCCAGCACGATCTTGGTCGGATCCTGCTTGAAGGCGTCCATCAGGCTCTTCAGGTCGGTGTACGGGGAATCGTTGCGGACCACGGCCACGCCATAGTCGGTGCCGATGGCGGCCAGCCAGCGCACGTCGTCGACGTTGTACTTGCCGAACTTGCCCTGGGCCAGGTTCAGCAGCGATCCGCCCGAAAACGCCACGATCGTGCCTGGTTCGTTGGGATGCTGGGCCACGATGTTGTTGTAGGCCACGGCGCCGATGCCGCCCGGCATGTAGACGATGCGCATGGTGCTCTTGAGCGCCCCGCTTTGCTTCAATCCCTCGGTAGCCAGACGGCAGGTCAGATCGAAACCGCCGCCGGGCTGCGCCGGTGCAATGCACTCCGGGCGGCGGGGCTCATCGGCTGCCTGGGCGACGCCCAGGGAAAGGGTAATCGCGCCAAGCGCCGCCATGGCGGCCGTGCGCAGCTTCAGGCTGGTCTGCATTCTTGCGTCTCCGAGATTTATAGGTATTGGTATGGCTGGATGGCCGCACGGCGTGGTGACGCCTGATCGGACCCAGCGGACGCTACCGTACAAAACCGAAGCTTTCCAACACCTTTCAAAAGCCGCCGTTTTCATGATGCGGCGCAGCATCAGGCGCCGGTTCAAGGGAAAACACCAAGGCCGCCCGCAAGCCGGGCAATGGGGCGCGGTTTTCCAGGACCAGCCGGGCCCCGAGGATATCGGCGATGGTGCCCACGATGGCCAGGCCCAAGCCGGCGCCGGGCTTGTTCTTGCCCGCCGCTCCCCGGCGAAAGCGCACGCAGGCCCGGGCGATGTCTTCGGCCGACATGCCGGGTCCATCGTCCTCGACGACCAGGCGGGCCAGGCCGTCGCCGGCTTGCACGGTCACCGTGACCTCGCCGGACGGCGACGCGTAGCGGATCGCGTTATCGACGAGATTGACGGCGGCTTCGCGCAGCAGCCACTCGGTGCCGGTGACATGGATCGGGCGCACGGCGGCCTCCAGGCCGATGTCCAACTGACGAGCACGAGCGGCCGGTAACAATCCACGGATCACCCCGTCGGCCAATTCCACCAGGTCGACGGTTTCGGCGGTAAAACCGCCTTCGGCCAAGGAAGCGTCCTTAGCACGCGCCAGGGCGAGCATTTGGTTGGTGGTGCGCACCGCCCTGTCTAACCCCTCTTGCATCGCCAGAAGGGCTGTACGGACCTCCTGGGGGTCTGTTTCGCGCAAGGCATACGCCGTTTGGGTCCGCAAAACCGACAAGGGCGTGCGCAATTGGTGCGAGGCGTCGTCCAGGAACTGACTCTGCACCCTCGCCTGGGCCGCAAAACGGGCCATGTGGAGGTTTACCGCCGCAACCAGGGGCAGGACCTCACCCGGCATCTCGGACGCGCTGACGGGGCTTAAATCGTCTCCAGACCGCCCTTCCACCTCTTGCCGAAGCCTGACCAGGGGGCGCAATGCCATGAAAACCCCCAGGATGATCACCAGGACGCTGATGAGAATCACCGCCAGGTCTCGCTCTACGGAGCGCAGCAGCACCTTGTGCAAGAACGCCTGGCGGCTTTCCAGGCCTTCGGCGACCTGCACGATAACCCGTCCCCCTTTGTTCGCGTACAGCGGCGGATCCATCGGGCGCGCCAGCGCCGCAACCCTGACAGGGGTGCCCTGGTAGTCCGCGTAGAAAAAACGCGGTTCGCCAGATACCAGGGGCTCGTCCGGCAGCGGAAGGCCCGGATGGCCGATTTCTGCCAGCCCGTCTTCCGTCGCTACCCGGTAAAAAACGCTGCCATTGGCCGTCAGCTCGAAAAATTCCAGCATCAGGTAAGGCTGCTCCATGGCTAATCCACCGCTGGCTGTGGATATGTTGTGGTCGATCGCGCGAAGCGCTCCGGAAAGCGACCGGTCGTAGGCAATGTCCACCTGGTTGCGCAGTTGGTGGTTCGACAACCACAGCGCCGCCATCATCACGAACACCAGAGTGGGGATCAACCACCACAGCAACTGCGTTTTCAGAGTGCGATTGCGTTTTTTTGCCGCGAAAAAAGCGATTTTTTTCGGACTTCTAGTTGTCAACAAGGTTCTCCAGGCAGTAGCCCATGCCTCGCATGGTCACGATCTGGACACCGGTTTCCGCCAATTTTTTGCGCAAACGGTGAACCAGGACCTCGATGGCTTCCAGGTTGATATCGGCGTCGTCCGTGACGATGCGGTCAAGAATTTGCTGCTTGTTGATGGGTTCGCCGCTTTTCTGGATCAACACCCGAAGAACGGCATGTTCACGTGGGGATAACTGCAGAGCTTGCCCAGAAACTGTGAATTTTTGCGCTGCAGAGTCAAAAACCAGGTTTCCCAAGGCCAAACGCGGATGTTCGCGTCCACGGCTACGCCGAATCAGTGCGATCAAACGCGCTTCCAACTCTTCCACAACAAAGGGTTTCGGCAGGAAATCGTCCGCTCCCTGGTGCAGGGTGCCGATTTTTTCGGCCAGCGAATCGCGCGCAGTCAAGACCAGCACCGGCGTACGGTCGTCCCGCGCGCGAATCTTCGCCAGCAAAGCATGGCCATCCATGCCCGGAAGTCCCAAATCGAGGACGACCGCATCGAATTCTTCGACTGCCAACCTTCTTTCGGCGACCAATCCGTCGTCAGCCCATTCAACGACAAAGCCGGCATGTCTGGCCAGGCTTCTGGAAAGCCAACGGGCAAGTTCGGCTTCGTCTTCTATCAGGAGGATGCGCATGGACGGAGTCCGGGGGGGAGTGGCTGGGCGGAATGGGAAAGCATGTTTGGCTTTTCCTTTATTTCTCTTTATATAAAGACTAATGATTAATAAGGCCTGTGGATAACTACCTTAACCTTAAAAACCTCATTCTTTTCATCAGCTTGCAGCCGTTTTTGCCTGTGCAAGAACTCTGTGTGGGAAAAAAGTTGAAGTTGGACAACATTTCGCCCACCCCCAAAAACCCCGGCTTGTTCAACTTGCCTCCACACAATGTGCACAACCTGGCTACTTAGGAGTTATCCACAGGGCGATTTCTGGAAACGGGGTTGAAGAGGGGCACTTTTACCCCGAAAAACAGCCCGTTGCCTACCCGGTTTTTCGCCCTTGCAGCGGGCTCAAAACGGCCTCAGAGGCGTCCGCGAAAGCCGGGATTCGAGGGGGCAGCTACTCGTTTTGTTGACGGGGGACTGAACAAAAAGTGAGCAACTTCCGCCGTAGAATCCGGCTATGGCGACAGAAATCAGAATCAGGAAATTGGGCTGGGCGAACGCCCTTCGAGCCCGTTTATTGACCAATAATCTGCCCGCAACCTTGTTCGCGGCGGCATTGATGGGGCTGTTTGGCGCATTGGCAACGGTGGTGTTCCGGGAACTGCTGGGATGGCTGCAAATGCTGCTTACCGGCGAAGAGGTTCCCCGCGGCATGGTGTCGTTAGCCCGTGGATTGGATTCCTGGGAACGCTTGCTAATGCCTGCCGCAGGTGGGGCGATCGCCGGCGCCATCTTGCAAATGGCCGGCCGATGGCTGCCTAAACGGGGCGCGGCGGACTATATGGAGGCCATTTCCGTCGGTCGGGGCGTCATTGGCCTGCGCCAGACGCTTGCACGCAGCTTGTCGTCCATTTTTTCGATCGGATCGGGAGCGTCCATCGGCCGAGAGGGTCCCATGGTGCAGCTGGCGGCCATGTTTTCATCGCTGACCGGGCGATTCCTGCTGCTGCCGCCCCGGCATCTGCGTCTGCTGGTGGCTTGCGGGGCGACGGCAGGCATTACGGCGGCCTATAACGCGCCGATCGCCGGCGCGCTATTTATCTCCGAAATCGTATTCGGGGTTATTTCGTCCGATACGTTAGTGCCGCTGGTGGTGTCGTCGGTAGTCGCCAACATCGTCACGCGGCAGATCCTGCATTACGACGCGGTGTTCCACCTGCCGCATTTTGAATTCGCGTCGGGTTGGGAGGTGGCCAACTATCTGGTGCTTGGCGTCTTGGCCGGCCTGGTTGCGCCGCAATTTCTACGCTTCCTGG
Source organism: Achromobacter marplatensis (assembly GCF_049060505.1). Classification (GTDB taxonomy): domain Bacteria; phylum Pseudomonadota; class Gammaproteobacteria; order Burkholderiales; family Burkholderiaceae_B; genus Achromobacter; species Achromobacter marplatensis_A. The sequence goes on along the minus strand of NZ_JBMGRB010000004.1, from coordinate 175,597 downwards.
ACCTGTCGCGCGCCACCTTTTCTCGCATGCCGTGCCCGCTGTGGATCCGGATGGCACTGGGCGGGTTGATGGTCGGCGCGCTGTCGGTGGTCAATCCGGAGGTCTGGGGCAACGGCTACAGCGTCGTCAACAGCATGCTGCATACGCAATGGGCGTGGCAGGCCGTGGCGGCCATTTTGCTGATGAAAATGTTGGCAACCGGCGCCAGCGTGGGATCGGGGGCCGTGGGCGGCGTTTTCACGCCGACTCTGTTTGTGGGGGCGGCGCTGGGCGCGCTATATGCAAACGGGCTGCAAGCCCTGCTGCCAAGCGGCGACGTGTCGGCGGTGTCCAGTTATGCCGTCGTGGGCATGGGCGCATTGCTGGCTGCCACGACGCATGCGCCGTTGATGTCGATACTGATGATTTTCGAGATGACGCTGAGCTATGAAGCGATGCTGCCGTTAATGCTGGCTTGTGTTACCGGCTACGTGATCGCACATCGAATACGGCCGGAATCGGTGTACGCGAAATCGTTGGTGAACAACCGACGTGCGCAGCGGGAAACGGTAAAAGTGCCACCAAATAAAAGCGAGTAAAAGCTCACTTATTTAAGAATGTGCCGGTTTTTAGCCGTGCCCAAGGCGTTTCTTCATGAAAACGCGATGCAATCCTGACTCCTGCGCGCGATGTGTTTCCACGTAACCGTATCGCAAATAGATGGCGATGTTCTCGGTCATTTTCTCTTGGGTGTACAGCCGGATGACCGAATAGCCCATTTGGCGCGCGAACGTTTCGGCGTAGTGCAGCAGCACGCGTCCATGCCCATTGCCCTGGGCGGACGGAGATACCGCGATGTTGTCCAGCAATAGACAATCGGCCTCGGGGATAAGGACCAGCACCGCGCGGATGGCGTCGTCTTCCTCCAAGACGTGCACCACGCCCTGGGCGACGCGCGCCGCATAGTCATCGCGCATGGGTCCTGGCGTGGCGCCGATACGCGCGATGTAGGGGAAGTAAGCCTCGGCGACGATCCGTTCGATGACCGGAATATCGTCGGGCGTGGCGAGTCTTATCACTTCATTTCCCGATGCAGAAGCTGGAGAAAATCTCGCCCAGCAGGTCGTCGCTGGTGAATTTTCCGGTAATGCTGGACAGGCTGTCATGAGCCAGCCGCAGCTCTTCGGCGAACAGGTCCAGCACCCGGTCGTCCTGCCCCGCGTGTTCACCCGCAAGCGCCAGGTGTTCGGCCGCGTCCTGCAGGGCATGCAGGTGACGTTCGCGCGCCAGCCAGGGTGATTCAGCGCCCGGGTTCCAACCGGCGATGTTCAGCAGTTCCGCGCGTAGCGCATCCAGGCCCGCGCCGCGCTTGGCGGAGATGCCTAATTCGCCGGGCGCCGGCGCAAATGCCGTGGATAACAGGTCTACCTTGTTGAACACCTTCAGCACGGGCGTGCGCGGCGGCAGGCGCGCAGTGATCTGCGCGTCCAGTTCGTCGCCCGGCTGCGTGGCATCCTGCAGATGCAGAATGACGTCGGCGCGTTCGATTTCCTGCCAGGTGCGGGCGATACCGATGCTTTCGACGGTGTCCTCGGTTTCCCGCAAGCCGGCCGTGTCCACAATATGCAACGGCACCCCGTCGATATGGATTTCTTGCACCACTTTGTCGCGTGTCGTGCCCGCGATGGGGGTGACGATGGCGATATCGTCGCCCGCCAGCGCGTTTAGCAGGCTGGATTTTCCGACGTTGGGCTGGCCGGCCAACACCACGTGCAAGCCTTCGCGAAGGATGACACCCTGGCGCGCTTGGGCGATCAGATTGGACAGGTCGGCGGTCAGCGTATCCAGCGTGGGTCGGGCCTGGTATTTTTCCAGGAAATCGATTTCTTCTTCAGGAAAATCCAGCGTCGCTTCAACCAGCATCCGCAGATGGATGATGCGGTCGGACAGGTCGTTCACACGTGCCGAGAATTCGCCGGAAAGCGAGGCCACCGCGCCGCGCGCAGCCGCCACCGACGAGGCTTCGATCAGATCCGCCACGGCTTCGGCCTGGGCCAGATCCATGCGATCGTTAAGGAAGGCGCGGCGGGTGAATTCGCCGGGTTCGGCCAGGCGCAGGCCAAGGTCGCGGCCCGCGGCAAGGCAGCTGTCCAGCACGCGGCGCAGCACGGCGGGACCGCCGTGGCCTTGCAGTTCTAGCACGTCTTCGCCGGTATACGAATGCGGCGCGCGGAAATAGATCGCGATGCCTTCGTCCAGGAGTTCGCCATCGACGGATTTGAATGGCAGGTAGTGCGCGTGACGCGGGGTGAGCTCGCGCTGGAACAGGCGCCGCACCAATTCGGACAGGTCCGCACCAGAAACGCGCACGACGCCGATGCCGCCTCTTCCGGGGGCGGTGGCAATGGCGGTAATGGGGGAATAAGCGGACATATCTAAAGGGGGGCGAGGCAAGGACAATAGGGGAATATAACTGTTGCGCGGCCCCTTGTTTGCTGGTTAATGTGCCCCAGAGGTTCAAAACCCGAAACAACTCTGGGAGATCACGATGGCATCTCGGTTTTCGCGTGTCTTGGCCTGCGGCTCGGCCGCGGTGATGTTGGCCTTTGGCACCTTCAGTTCCGCATTGGCTCGCGATCTGGTGATCGCCCTGAAGACCGAGCCCTCGTCGATGGATCCGCAGTATCACGCGCTGACGCCGAATACGCAGATCTCCCAAACCATTTTCGATACGCTGGTCGCCACCGATGCGCAATTGAAGCCGCAGCCCGGGCTGGCGGAATCGTGGACCGTGGACGGCAAGGTCTGGACGTTCAAGCTGCGCCCCGGCGTGAAGTTCTCGGACGGCACGCCGTTCACCGCCGAAGACGTGGTGTTTACGTATGACCGCGTGCCGAAGGTACCCAACAGCCCATCGCCATTCACACTGTATTTGGGATCGGTAGCCAAAACCGAAGCGGTCGATCCCATGACCGTGCGCATCACCACCAAGGAAGTCGCGCCGAACCTGCTCGTGAACCTGGCGCAGTTGCCCATCATGTCGAAGAAGGCTGCCTCCGGCCCCGCGGCCGAAGGCAAGACCACCACCGAACTGAACAGCGGCGATGGCCTGGTGGGAACGGGCCCGTACAAATTCGTATCGTGGAAGCGCGGCGCGGAATTCGTGCTGGCCCGCAATGACAATTACTGGGGCAAAAAACCGGAATGGGATCGCGTGGTCTATCGCCCGATCAGCAACGCCGCGGCGCGCGTGGCCGCCTTGTTGGCGGGCGACGTGGACATGATCGAAGATCCCCCCACCGACGACCTGCCCAAGCTGAAGGGCGACAAGAAACTCTTTGTCGAGGAAACCCCGTCGGTGCGCGTCGTGTACGTCGCGCTGGACCAGCACGCGGAACCTTCGCCAGGCATCCAGGGCACGGACAAGAATCCCATGAAGGACAAGCGGGTGCGTGAAGCGCTGTCGCTTGCCATCAATCGCGACGCGCTGGTGGAACGCGTGATGGGGGGCGTGGCCCTGCCTGCCGGCAACCTGCTGCCCTACCCGATGTTCGGCTCCAGCAAAGAGCATTCCAAGGCGCCGAAGGCCGACGTCGAGAAGGCCCGCGCCCTGCTCAAGGAAGCCGGCTATCCCAACGGCTTTTCGATCACGCTGGGTTCGCCTTCGGGCCGTTACGTGAACGATTCGAAGGTGGCGCAGGCCATCGCATCGATGTGGACCCGCATCGGCGTGAAGACCAGCGTGGACGCGATGGCGCCGCCGGTGTTCTTCAAGAACCGCGACAGCTACGCGTTTTCGGCTTATCTGGCGGGCTGGTCGGTGACCAGCGGCGAGATGTCCAACGCGCTGACCTCGCTGTTGGTGACGCGCAATCCGGAAGCTGGACTGGGCACGACCAACCGCAGCCGCTATTCCAACCCCAAGATGGACGAGCTGGTGAAGGAAGCGTCGTCCACGATGGACAACGCCAAACGCGCCGAACTGCTTGCGAAGGCCAGCAATATGGCCATGGACGATTACGCCATGCTGCCGGTGCACTTCGAACTATCGGTATGGGCCATGAAGGGCGATATCCGCTATCAAGGCCGTCCTGACCAGGTCACGCTGGCGCAGTTCGCAACCTTGAAGAAGTAACGCGCATCGCGGGCGGTCTCCAGTGCTGGCAACAATCGTAAGAAGACTGCTGCAAACCATCGTCGTCATGCTGGTCATGTCGGCGTTGGTCTTTGCAGGCATCTACATGGTGGGCGACCCGGTGTCGATGCTGGCCAGCCCCGAGGCCACCGAGGCGCAGCGCGCAGCGATCAGCGCATCGCTGGGCCTGGACCTGCCGTTGTGGCGGCAGTATTTGATCTTCATGGGCCAGGCGGTGCGCGGCGATTTCGGCAACAGCTTCCTGACCGGCGAGCCGGCCATGCATCTGATCCTGGAACGCATGCCGGCCACGGTGGAACTGGCCTGTGTGGCGATGCTGCTGTCGGTGATGATCGGCGTGCCGCTGGGCATTCTGGCCGGGCTGAAGCCGCAGGCGCCGGGCTCGCGCGCCATCATGACGGGGTCGGTGCTGGGCTTTTCGCTGCCTAATTTCTGGGTGGGCCTGATGCTGATCATGGTGTTCGCCGTGATACTGGGCTGGGTACCCGCTGGCGGGCGCGGCAAGACGGTCAGCATCGGCTCGCTGGAACTGAGCGTGCTGACGTTCAACGGCTGGCTGAGCCTGGCCTTGCCCGCGGCCACGATCGCGTTCGCCAAGTGCGCCATGATCATTCGCGTGACGCGAGCGGCCACGCGCGAGGCGTTGCCCATGGATTACATCAAGTTCGCGCGCGCCAAAGGCTTGTCGGAAAAGCGGGTGCTGGGCGTGCACCTGTTAAAGAACATCCTGATCCCCGTGGTCACGGTCGCGGGATTGGAATTTGGACAGGTGATGGCGTTCGCTGTCGTGACGGAAACGGTGTTTTCGTGGCCGGGCATGGGCAAGCTGCTGATCGATTCCATCATCAATCTGGATCGTCCGGTGGTGGTCGCGTATTTGCTCCTGATCGTGTTTTTCCTGGTCATGTTGAATCTGGTGGTGGACATCATCTATACGGTGCTGGACCCCCGAGTACGTTTGGATAGCCGCCGATGAACAGCCCTGCCACCACGGCCGCGCCTGCCGCGGCATCCAAGGAACAGACGCCCTGGCGGCGTTTCGTTTCGGACTTCTTCGCCAGCAAGCTGGCCACGCTGGGCCTGGTGATGCTGGTTGTGATCGTGGGCGCCGCGTTGCTGGCGCCCTGGATCGCGCCGCAGAATCCGTATGATCTGGCGTCGCTTGACATCATGGACTCCAAGCTCAAGCCGGGCAGCGAAAGCGGCGATGGCTCCGTGCATTATTTATTGGGCACCGACGGGCAGGCGCGCGACCTGTTCTCGGCCATCCTCTACGGCATGCGCACCAGCCTGCTGGTGGCGACCGTGTCGGTGTTGGCGGCCTTCGGCATCGGCGCCACCGTGGGCTTGATCGCGGCCTACTTCGGCGGCCGCATCGATGCGCTACTGATGCGGATTGTGGATATCCAGTTGTCGTTTCCCGCCATTCTTGTCGCGTTGATGCTGCTGGCGATTCTGGGCAAAGGTGTGGATAAGGTGATCATTGCGTTGATCGTCGTGCAGTGGGCCTATTTTGCCCGGGCTGCGCGTGGCGCGGCGCTGGTGGAGCGCGGCAAAGAGTATGTGGAGGCCGCGCGCTGCATGTCCTTGTCTTGGGGCCGCGTGCTGTTCCGCCACGTGTTGCCCAACTGCATGCCGCCGCTGATCGTGATCGCCACCATCGATCTGGCGCACGCGATTGCGCTAGAGGCCACGCTGTCGTTTTTGGGCGTGGGCGTGCCGGTGACCGAACCGTCGCTGGGCATGCTGATCTACAACGGGTTCGAGTACCTGTTGTCGGGCCAGTACTGGATTTCGTTCTTTCCCGGCATTGCGCTGGCGCTGGCCATCATCGCCATCAACCTGGTGGGCGACCACCTGCGCGATGTGCTCAACCCGCGCCACGCGAATTGAAGGCGGACGCGATGCAGACGCAAGCTGTGGATAAACCGCTGGCAACGCCCGCGCCCATCCTGGAAGTGCATGGACTGAAGACGCATTTCTTCACGCGCAACGGCATCGTGCGCGCGGTGGACGGCGTGGACCTGACGCTGGCCGAGGGAGAGATCCTGGGCCTGGTGGGCGAATCGGGATCTGGAAAGAGCATCACGGGATTTTCGCTGATGGGTTTGCTGGACGAGCCCGGACGCATCGTGGACGGGCAGTTGCGCTTGAACGGCGAAGACCTGCGGGGCGCCACGCCGGCGCGGTGGCGGCAGTTGCGGGGGCAGGAGATCGCGATGATCTTCCAGGACCCGATGATGACGCTGAATCCGGTGCTGCGCGTGGATACGCAGATGATTGAAGCGGTGCAGGCGCACCATAAGGTGTCGCGCGAACAGGCGCGCCAGCGTGCCCTGCAGACGCTGACGATGGTGGGCATTCCGTCGCCGCAGGAACGCCTGCGCACCTATCCGCACCAGTTGTCGGGCGGCATGCGGCAGCGCGTGGCCATCGCGATCGCGTTGTTGAATTCGCCGCGTCTGATTATCGCGGACGAACCCACGACCGCGCTGGACGTGACGATCCAGGGCCAGATTCTCTTCGAAGTGCAGAAGCTGTGCCGCGAGACGGGCACGGGCCTGATCTGGATCACGCACGACCTGGCGGTGGTGGCCGGGTTGGCGGACCGGGTATCAGTGATGTACGCGGGCCGTGTCGTCGAGACCGGCAGCACGCGCGATGTGATTACCCATCCCATGCATCCGTATACGCACGGGCTTATCGCTTCCATCCCCACGCCGGAATCACGCGGCAGGCCGCTGGTGCCGATTCCTGGCATGACGCCGTCGTTGTTGAACCTGCCGCAGGGCTGTGCGTTCCGCGGCCGTTGCCCGCGCGCGACCGACGCCTGTCTGATCGAACCGCAGCCCGTGGAAGTCCGTCCGGCGCAATGGGTGCGCTGCTGGCATGCCGGAGACCCAGACATCAAATGAGCGCAGCAGAACGCGGCGCCGCCGCCCCCGCCCCCATCCTGTCCCTGCGCGGCGTTGAACTTCGCTTCGTGCAGCCCGTGGACTTGGCCGGACGCATCGCGAACCTGCTGGGCGCGGGGTTGAAAACGCAAGTGGTGCACGCCGTGGGCGGTGTGGACCTGGAAGTGCAGCGTGGCGAAGTGATCGGCATCGTCGGCGAATCGGGCTGTGGAAAATCCACCTTGGGCCGTATCGTGTCGGGCATCTTGCCGCCTTCGTCCGGCGATGTGCACTACCACGGCAAGGCGGTCAAGGCGATGACGGGCACCGAGCGGCGCGCCTACGAGTTGGGCGTGCAGATGATCTTCCAGGATCCCTACGCGTCGCTTAATCCACGCATGCGAGTGCGCGAGATCATCGGCGAGGCGCCGGTGGCGCATGGTTTGATTCGTGCGCGCGACAAAGCGGAATACGTGGCGGGATTGATGCGCCAGGTAGGGCTGGACCCGACGTTCGCGCAGCGCTATCCGCATCAGTTCTCGGGCGGGCAGCGCCAGCGCATCGGCATTGCGCGGGCCTTGGCGCTGAAGCCCTCGGTGATCGTCTGCGACGAGGCGGTGGCCGCGTTGGACGTGTCGATACAAGCCCAGGTTTTGAACCTGTTTGAACAGCTGCGCGACGACCTGGACCTGACGTATCTGTTCATCAGCCACAACCTGAGCGTGGTCAGCCACATCTCTGACCGCGTGGCGATCATGTATCTGGGCCGAGTGGTGGAGCTTGCGCCCACCGACACCGTATTCCAGCGTGCGAACCATCCCTACACGCAGGCGCTGCTGAAAGAACTGCCGACGTTGACCCCTGGACGCCGCAACTACCAGCCCATCAAAGGCGAGCTGCCATCGCCGCTGGACCCGCCCAGCGGCTGCGCATTCCACCCGCGCTGCCCGCACGCCATGGCGCGCTGCAAGACGGAACGTCCGCTGTTGCGCGAGATCGCGCCAGGGCAGCAAAGCGCCTGCCATTTGAATGATGCGGCGTAGGCCCGTCCGCAGGGGTACTGGACGCGGAATGGGTGAAGCGCGAGAATTCCCGATCACACCTACTGTTTATCCACCGCCATGAAAACCATTGCCGAAATCGAACGCGCGCATCCCGAACTGACCGCTTTGCGCCGGGATATCCATGCTCATCCCGAATTGGCCTTCCAGGAGACGCGCACGTCGAATCTGGTGGCCGAACGCCTGCGGGAATGGGGCCTGGAAGTTCACACGGGCTTGGGCAAGACTGGCGTGGTGGGCGTGCTGCGCGCCGGTAGCGGCAAGGCGACGGTGGGGCTGCGCGCCGACATGGACGCGCTGCCCATGCCCGAACACAACCGCTTCGCGCACAAGTCCACCATCAGCGGCCGGATGCACGGCTGTGGTCATGACGGCCACACCGCCATGCTGCTGGGAGCGGCGCAGTACCTGTCCACGCACCGAAATTTCGACGGCACCGTCGTGTTCATCTTCCAGCCTGCCGAGGAAGGCGGCAATGCGGGCGCGCGCGCCATGATGCAGGACGGCCTGTTCGAGAAATTCCCTTGCGATGCGGTGTTCGGCATCCACAACATGCCGGGCATGCCAGTGAACCAGTTCGGCTTTCGCGCGGGGCCGACGATGGCCTCCAGCAACCGCTGGGATATTGTCATCAAGGGCGTGGGCGGCCACGCGGCGCAGCCTCACGCGTCGGTGGACCCGATCATCGTGGCAGCCGACATGGTGCATGCCCTGCAGACGGTGATTTCGCGCAGCAAGAACCCGCTGGACCAAGCGGTGCTGTCGATCACGCAGATTCATGCGGGCGACGCGTACAACGTGATCCCGGGCGAAGCGGTGCTGCGCGGCACGGTGCGCACGTACTCCGTCGAAACGCTGGACAAGATCGAAGCCGACATGCGCCGTATCGCTACGACGTTGCCGCAGGTGTACGGCGGCACGGGCGAACTGGACTTCGTGCGCGCCTATCCGCCGCTGGTGAACTGGGAAAAGGAAACGGCCTTCGCGGCCCAGGTCGCCGAAGACGCGTTCGGCGCCGAGAACGTGCTGCGCGACATGCCGCCATTCATGGGTGCGGAGGACTTTTCATTCTTCCTGGAAGCGATTCCGGGCGCCTATCTGTTCCTGGGCAACGGCGATGGCGACCACCGCATGGAAAGCTATCACGGCATGGGCCCGTGCCAGTTGCACAACCCGAACTACGATTTCAATGATGCCTTGCTGCCGGTGGGGGCAACGTACTGGGTGAAGCTGGTCGAGGCCTATCTGCCGGCCGCCTGACAGGCCGGCGCAGGCCGGCGCAGGCGGGCGCAGGCTGGCGCGGGCCGACTCGGGCCGACGCTTAACATCGATCGATGCGCTATTTGCTTATAGGCGTCCGGCATGAGGCCGCGGGGTTTCCGCCCTGCGGCTTTTCTATATGACGTGAAGCTCTGTTCAAACGTCGATAACTTCGTTTGAGATACAAGGCGCGCTTTCCATAATCGATCGTTCCAGACATGCCGCAAGGCGAACCGGAGCGATCGATGTCCCAGAGCAACGCCTTGCGGCGAGAAGTAGACGCTGCCCCCGTCCCCCAGGCGCAGGCCTTTGAATTGCGCCCCCTTCCCGGCCCTTTGGGCGCCGAGATCATCGGCCTGGATTTGTCGCGCGAACTGGCGGCGGCCGACTTCGCCCGGGTGCACCAGGCGCATCTGGACCATCACCTGCTGGTGTTCCGCGACCAACGCATCACGCCGCAACAGCACATCGATTTCAGCCGCCGCTTCGGCCGCTTGATGATCCATGTGCTGCATCAATTTCACCTGGCGGGCCACCCCGAGATCCTGATCGTTTCCAACATCGTGGAAGACGGCAAACCGATTGGTTTGGGCGACGCGGGCAAGTACTGGCATTCAGACATCTCGTACAAGGAGCTGCCCAGCCTGGGCTCGTTGCTGCACGCGCAGGAACTGCCGGCCGAAGGCGGCGACACGCTGTTCGCCAACATGCACCTGGCCTACGACACCTTGCCTGCGGCGCTGCGCAATGCGGTCGAAGGCAAACGCGCCGTGCATTCGTATCTGGCGCAATACGGGCAACTGCAAAAAGAAGGCAATTGGCGTCCGACATTAAGCGCGCAGCAGATCGCGCAGGTGCAGGAAGTGGTGCATCCGGTGGTGCGCACGCACCCCGAAAACGGCCGCCGCGCGTTGTTCGTGAGCGAAGGCTTCACGACGCGCATCGTCGATGTGCCGGAAGACGAAAGCCGCGCCTTGCTGGCCGAGTTGTTCGCGCACAGCGTGCGTGCGGAAAACACGTATCGCCACCACTGGCAGCCGCATGATCTGGTGTTCTGGGACAACCGTTCGCTGATCCATCTGGCGGGCGGCACGCCGGACCATCTGCGGCGCAAGCTGTACCGGACCACTATCGAAGGCGATACGCCCTTCTGAGGCCATACGCGGTATTCGACGCCAAGCACTTATCCACAAGGAATTCCATGCGCATGTCCTCCGCCCTACGGGATCGTTTGGTCCAAACCGTTACCGCCGCTGGCCTGGCGCTGATACTGGGAGTATTGGCGTTGGCGTCGCCCACGCCTGCCGTGGCCGAAGGGCGCATCCGCATCGCGGAGCAGTACGGCATCGTGTACCTGCTGCTGAACGTGGCGCGCGACCAGCAACTGATCGAAAAGCACGGCAAGGCCGAGGGTGTGGATATCTCGGTCGAGTGGGCCAAGCTGTCCGGCGGCTCGGCCGTGAACGATGCGCTGCTGTCGGGCGCCGTGGATATCGCGGGGGCGGGCGTAGGGCCGCTGTTGACGATCTGGGACCGCACGCGCGGCAAGCAGAACGTGAAGGGCGTGGCGTCGCTGGGCAACTTTCCCTACTACCTGGTCACGAACAACCCCAATGTGAAAAGCATCGCGGACTTTACGGATAAGGACCGTATCGCGGTGCCGGCCGTGGGCGTATCGGTGCAGTCGCGCGTGCTGCAACTGGCGTCCGCCAAGCTGTGGGGCGATGCGCAATTCAACAAACTGGACAAGATTTCGGTGGCGCTGCCACATCCGGACGCGGCGGCGGCGATCATCGCCGGCGGCACGGAAATCACGGGCCATTTCGGCAACCCGCCCTTCCAGGAGCAAGAGCTGGCCGAGAACCCCAAGGCCCGCATTGTGCTGAATTCCTATGATGTGCTGGGCGGCCCCAGTTCGTCCACCGTGCTGTTCGCCACCGAGAAATTCCGCAAGGAAAACCCCAAGACGTACAAGGCATTCCAGGAAGCACTGAAGGAAGCGGCGGCTTTTGCCACGGCCAATCCGGAAAAGGCTGCGGATATTTACCTGCGTGTCACGGGCGCCAAGCAAGACCGCGCCTTCCTGATCAAAGTAATCAAGAACCCCGACGTGCAATTCAAGCTTGAACCCCAGAACACCTTTGCGCTGGCCGAATTCATGCACAAGGTGGGCGCCATCAAGAATGCGCCGGCCAACTGGCGCGACTACTTCTTCGACGATGCGCTGACGGCAAAGGGCAGCTGAGATGCCGGTGACCGCCGCCAGGCCTGTGGATAACGTTGACAAGGCGTCGCCGCTGCTGGCTGTGGATAAGGTGACGATCGAATATAAGACGCGCGAACGGCGGGTCCGCGCCACGCACCAAGTCAGTTTTGACGTTCATGGGGCGGACCGCTTCATCCTGCTGGGGCCTTCCGGTTGCGGCAAATCGACGCTGCTGAAGGCGGTGGCCGGGTTCATACCCCCGACCGAAGGACGCATCGCAATCGACGGGCAGGCAGTGCAGGGGCCGGGGCCGGACCGCATTGTCGTGTTCCAGGAATTCGACCAATTGCCGCCGTGGAAAACGTTGCGGCAGAACGTGGCGTTTCCGCTTGTGGCTTCGCGCAAGCTGGGCCGGCGCGAAGCGGATGAGCGCGCCATGCACTATCTGGACAAGGTGGGCCTGGCCGCGTTCGCGGACGCTTATCCCCACACGCTTTCCGGCGGCATGAAGCAGCGCGTGGCGATCGCGCGGGCTTTGGCCATGCAGCCCCGCGTGCTGCTGATGGACGAGCCCTTCGCCGCGTTGGACGCCCTGACCCGGCGCCGCATGCAGGAAGAGCTGATGGCGTTGTGGGAAGACGTGCGCTTTACCTTGTTGTTCGTCACGCATTCGATCGAAGAGGCGCTGGTGCTGGGCAGCCGCGTGCTGCTGCTGTCCCCGCATCCCGGCCGCGTGCGCGCCGAACTGAACGCGCATGCCTTCGGGCTGCATAGCCAGGGCTCGGCCGCCTTCCAATCGGCGGCCAAGCGCATCCACGACCTGTTGTTCGAGTCACCCCTTGCGCTGTCCGATCCCGCGCCGGCCGAGCGCGCGGCGGCTTGAACGTAGCGCGCGTGCCGCTTCCTGAATTCCGTTCGATGAGTGTCGCCCGATGAGCAGCGCCTACCCCGCCTCGCCCCCCATTCGTCCTGAAGTCGAGTACGACCTGCCGCCCTTGCCGGCCCAAGCGGCAGAGACGCCGTTGCCTTGGCACGAACGGCTTTGGCAGCACGCCAGCCTGCGCAAGCTGGTGATCCTGGCGCTGCTGGCCGCGGTGTGGGAATTGGCCGCACGCTATACCGACAACGACCTGCTGTTGCCGGGCGCCTGGCAGACGGCGCAGGCCTTTGGGCAGGGCATCGCCAATGGCGAACTGCCGGCGCGCGCCGGACAGTCGCTACGCGTGCTGGTGCAGGGGTATCTGGCCGGCGTGGTACTGGCGTTCGTGCTGACCACGCTGGCCGTGTCCACGCGCTTCGGCCGCGACCTGTTGTCCACGCTGACCGCCATGTTCAACCCGCTGCCGGCCATCGCGCTGTTGCCGTTGGCCCTGCTGTGGTTCGGGCTGGGCGAAGGCAGCCTGGTGTTCGTCTTGATCCACTCCGTGCTGTGGGCGCTGGCGCTGAACATGTACGCGGGCTTCCTGGGCGTGTCGGAAACCCTGCGCATGGCGGGCCGCAACTACGGGCTGACGGGCTTGCGCTACGTGCTGCAGATCCTGGTGCCGGCTGCGTTGCCGGCCATTCTGGCGGGCCTGAAGATAGGCTGGGCGTTCGCGTGGCGCACCTTGATCGCGGCGGAACTGGTGTTTGGCGCCTCCAGCGGCAAGGGTGGACTGGGTTGGTACATCTTCCAGAACCGCAACGAGTTATACACAGACCGCGTGTTCGCGGGGTTGGCCGCGGTGGTCATCATCGGCCTGCTTGTGGAAAACCTGGGGTTCGATACATTGGAGCGGCTGACGGTGCGGCGCTGGGGAATGCAGCGCTGAAGCGATGGGTTGCGCGCGCTGGGCGCTTGCGTACAAGCGGAAGCGTTGCCGCGCTCCACCCATCCTACACAGGATAGCCGCGCCTTGCGGGGAGATACGGCGTTCGTGCGTTGCGGAGAGATGCGCCGTTCGCGCGTTGCGGGGAGATACGGCGTTCGTGCTTTGTAGGATGGGTGGAGCGCGCGCTATTGCTTGCCGGGGAACCGGTTCCCAGCGCGCACAACCCATCGTCTGCAACGCCCAAGAAAACGGCCCCTTCCGGGGCCGCATTCCTTCCCGCCGATCTACCTGGGCCTTAAATCTTCAGTCCCAGCGCCTTGGCCACGCCGGCGGCATACGCCGGATCGGCCTTCCTGAAGTGCTCCAGCTGGCGGCGCTGGATCTCTTCCGGCACGCCCGCCATGTGGCGGCCGATGTTGCCGAACAGCAATTCCTGCTGGGCCGGCGTCATCAAGCGGAACAAGGCGCCCGGCTGCGAATAGTAGTCGTCGTCCTCGCGGTGGTTCCAGCGCGCGGCGGCCTGGCCGTCCAGCGCCAGCGGCGGTTCGCCGGCGGACCGGGTTTCCTTCCACTCGCCCGCGCTGTTGGGCTCGTAGTTCAGCGTGCCGCCGGCGTTGCCGTCCACGCGGCCGGCGCCGTCGCGGTGGAAGCTGTGGACCGGGCAGCGCGCGGCATTCACCGGGATCTGATGGTGATTGATGCCCAGGCGGTACCGGTGCGTGTCGCCATACGAGAACAAGCGCCCCTGCAGCATCTTGTCCGGCGAGAAATCGATGCCGGGAACGATGTTGGCCGGCGTGAAGGCGGCCTGCTCCACTTCCGCGAAGTAATTTTCCGGGTTCTTGTTCAGTTCCAGCACACCCACGTCGATCAGCGGGTAATCGCCATGCGGCCAGACCTTGGTCAGATCGAACGGGTTGATGTGATAGGTCTGGGCTTCGGCCTCGGGCATGATCTGCACTTTCAGCGACCACTTCGGGAAGTTGCCTTGCGCGATGTTGTTGAACAGGTCGCGCTGCGAGCTTTCGCGGTCGTGGGCGACGACCTGCGCCGCTTCCTCATCGGTCAGACAGGCGATGCCCTGCTGCGATTTGAAGTGGAACTTCACATAGAAGCGTTCGTTGCTGCTGTTCACGAAGCTGAAGGTGTGCGAACCGAAACCATGCTGCTGGCGCAGGTTGGCGGGAATGCCGCGGTCGCTCATCAGCGTGGTGACCTGATGCAGCGATTCCGGGCTGTGCGACCAAAAGTCCCATGCGGCGGTGGCGCTGCGCAGGTTGGTCTTGGGGTCGCGCTTCTGGGTGTGGATAAAGTCGGGGAATTTCAGCGGGTCGCGGATGAAGAAGACCGGGGTGTTGTTGCCTACCAGGTCCCAGTTGCCTTCTTCCGTGTAGAACTTGATGGCAAAGCCGCGCACGTCGCGTTCCGCGTCCGCCGCCCCGCGTTCGCCGGCAACGGTGGAAAAGCGCAGGAACAGCGGGGTCTGCTTGCCCACCTGGGAAAAGATATTGGCGCGCGTATAGCGCGAGATGTCGTGCGTGACGGTGAAGGTGCCGTAGGCGCCGGAGCCTTTGGCATGGACGACGCGCTCTGGAATCCGTTCGCGGTCGAAGTGGGCAAGCTTTTCAATCAGCCAGAAGTCCTGCAACAGCGCGGGACCGCGAGGGCCGGCGGTCAGCGTGTTGTTGTTGTCCGCCACTGGCGCGCCTGCTGCGGTGGTCAGATGCTTCTTGTCGGTCATAGCTCACTCCCTGCATGATTCTGGAATGCGCCGGGCCTGGTCGGCCCGCGCGATGTTGTCGATGCCTCCGCGTTGCCGCTTTTGGGGACATGGCCGCCACATCATAGGGGCCAACGTGTAGTTTGTGAAGTTGATTGATTGGTTAATTTCAATAGACATTAACTATGATCAACGTCTCAATGCGGCAACAGGACGGGGCCTGCGGTCACCGCGCCCATAAAAAAACCGGCCCCAAGGGCCGGTTCTTCATGCTTGCAAGCGTCAGGCTCAGCGGTTTGCCAAGGCTTCCGTCTTGCGCTGCATGGCGCGGGTGATGGACCACTGTTGCGCGATCGACAACGTGTTGTTGACGCACCAGTACAGCACCAGGCCAGCCGGGAAGAAGAACATCATCCCGCCGAACACCAGCGGCATGATCATCATGACCTTGGCCTGGATGGGATCCGGCGGCGTCGGGTTCAGCTTGATCTGCAGGAACATGGTGGCCATCATGATGGCGGGCAGAATGAAGAACGGGTCGCGGATCGAAAGGTCATGCACCCACAGGATCCACGGCGCGCCGCGCATTTCCACGCTGGCCAGCAGCACCCAGTACAGCGAGATGAACACCGGGATCTGCACCACCATCGGCAAGCAGCCGCCCAGCGGGTTGATCTTCTCGGTGCGGTACATCTCCATCATGGCGGCGTTGAGCTTCTGCTTGTCGTCGCCGTACTTTTCCTTCAGGGCTTGCAGGCGCGGGGCCACTTGCTTCATGCGGGCCATCGAGCGGTAGCTCGCGGCGGCCAGCGGGTAGAAGATGGCCTTGATCAGCACGGTCAGCGCAACGATGGTCCAGCCCCAGTTGCCCAGGAGCGAATGCAGCCAGGTCATCAGCGTGAACAACGGCTTGGCGATGATGGTCAGCCAACCGTAGTCCACCACCAGTTCCAGGCCGGGGGCGAGCGCCGCCATGGCCTTCTGGTCTTGCGGACCGACCCACAGGTGCGAGTCCACGCGCGACGCGGCGCCCGGGGCGATTTCTCCAACGGCTTCGATGCTGCGGGCGGCGTACAGGTTCTTCTGCACTTCCAGCAGTTCGTTCTTGCGCGGCTTGCCTTGCGGCGGCACCCAGGCGGTGGCGAAGTAGTGCTGAACCACGGCGATCCAGCCGTTGTCCGCCTCCTTGATGTAGGCGGCCTTCTTCTTTTCGATGTCGCTGAACGTGCTCTTCTGGAACTTGTCCTGTTCGGAGTAGACGGCGAAACCGGTGAACGTGTGATAGAAGCTGGACGTATCGGCCGGGTCATTGCCGTCGCGCTCTAGCTGCAAGTACAGCGAGGGCGTCACGGGGGCGGAGCCGACGTTGGCCAGGTCGTGGCGCACGTCGATGTCGTAGCGGCCCTTGTGCAGGGTGAACGATTTGGTCACCTTCACGCCGCCCGACTCGCCTTCGAACGAGACGACCAGGTTGTCGCCGGTCAGTTGGCGTTCCGACGTCACCAGGCGGAAAGGCGTCTGGTGCGTGGGGAAGCTCTGGCCGCTAGGCGCGCCGACCACGCCGGATTGCACGACGTAGTTCAGGCCGGCCGAACGGTCCAGCAGCACCGTGGGCTTGTCGGCCTGGCCGGTTGCGGGGTACTTCAGCAGCTCGGCGCGCACCAGTTGGGCGCCCATGGTGTCGAACGTCAGGCGCAGCACGTCCGTGGTGATGACGACTTCTTCCGACCGCGCGGCAGCGGGTGCGGTGGCGCCGGGCACGGCCGACGGCGCAGTGGCCGTGGAAGTGGGAGCGCTGGGCACCGAAGGCGTGGCGTTGTTGGCGCCGGCCTGCGGTTCAGCCGTGCTGGCCGCGGGCGTCGGGCCCCCGAACAGCGACGGCTTGCCGTTATGGATTTGCCAGTTGTTCCAAAGGAGCAACAGCGAAAAGGAAAAAATCATCCAGAGGACGGTTCGTCGGATATCCATGGTGCCTACTGAAGTGAATACGGGCCAGCAAAGCCCGCCAGTTTAGCGTCAATCGTGCTCGGTGCGGTGGCTGTGGGAACAGCAAGGGGGGCCTTTGGTTCCCGGGCCCGGCGGAACCGGATCCCAGCCCCCGGGCGACCACGGATGGCATCGGCCAATGCGCCGGACGGCCAGCCAGAAGCCGCGCCAGGCGCCATGGCGTTCGATTGCTTCAATCGCGTACGCCGAGCAAGTCGGGGTAAAGCGGCACTGCCTGCCGATCCAGGGACTCAGGAAGAACCTGTAGAACCGGATGGGAGCAATGAGCAGTGCTTTGAACATCATCGCGCGATCCGCTCGAAGTGAGCGTCCACTTCGGCTCTGACCAAGCGTTTTAGCGAGGTGAGCGTGGTGGGCGCGACCTTGCTATGCAGGCGCACGACGTAATCCTTGGCGGGCAGCGCCAGACGCCGATGGCGAAACGCTTCGCGGATGACCCGCTTGATGGCGTTGCGCGTACTGGCGTGGGCGGCGAACCGCTTGGCAATGATCAGCCCCAAGCGGGCGCAGGCATCCTGGCCGGGAGGCAGATCATTGGGAGCCGAAGTCACAATGAATAACGCCCCTCGGGCAAGACGCCGGCCTTTCAGGGCAGCGGCGAACTCGGAGGGGCGATGCAGCCGCGCCTCCGGGGGAAGCGTGGAGCGCGGCATGGACTGCGGGTCAGGCGTTTGCGCGGAACCGGAACGAGATTGCGAGAGGTCTTGCAATATGGCCGGTCCGTGCAAATAGTCAGGTTTTCCGGAAAACCGGAAATCCAGGACTTAGACGGCCAGACGCTTGCGGCCCTTGGCGCGACGGGCGCTCAGGATGGCGCGGCCAGCGCGGGTTTTCATGCGCACGCGAAAGCCATGGGTGCGCTTGCGGCGGGTAACGGAAGGTTGGTAGGTACGTTTCATGGACGATCCACAAAAAGAACAAAAGTCAGAAGGGACCTGCCCGGAGGGTTCCAGGTCGCGCATTCAGAAGCGGGTATCTGGTGCGCATTTTTGCAACAGGTGCAAAAATAACGCATAGACGGGGCTCTGGACTGGAAATTTCTTCCCAGGCGACCTATTCAGCAAAGCTAAAAACCGGACAGTGCGGTAAGCGCCCCGACCTATGAAAGGAGGGTACTTGCCACAACTCCGGCTAAGCTCTCTGTGAAACCTTCTGACAGACAGAATTCGGAAAAGCCCACCATTTCAGCAAGTTTTCCCTGTCTTGTCAAACAGTTAAGCCTGAGCAGTGTAGACGCTTATGTCCTGCCCTGTGGATAACCCGTGCCCAGGCAAGGTAGAATCGAGGTTTGAATAAGAGCGACATGAAAGAATTCTGGCAGACCTGCGTCAGTCGTCTTGAGCAGGAACTCCCCCCCCAACAAATCAGCGCGTGGATACGGCCGCTGGTCCCGCTTGCGTACGACGAAACGCAGGCGGTGTTGCGCGTTGCCGCGCCCAACCGCTTCAAGCTGGACTGGGTGCGCAAGAACTTTTCCCACCAGATCGAAGCGTTGGCCGCGGAGTGGTTCAAGCGACCGGTACAGGTCTTGTTCGAGTTGCCGTCCCACGGCGCCGCGCCCCGCATGCCGGTCGCGCCGGTGCGTGCCCAGGCGCCCGAGCAAACGCACCTGTCCGCGGCTCAGCCCTCAGGCGGCGCGCCGCCCATGCAGGCCGCGGCACCGGCCGCCCCGCCCGCCACCACCGTGGCGGCGCAGGCGGTAACGGCGGACGCGGCCAACATCGTGTACGAGCGCTCGCGGCTGAACACGGACCTGACGTTCGAAAACTTCGTGACGGGTAAGGCCAACCAGCTGGCGCGCGCCGCCGCGCTGCAAGTGGCCGAGAACCCGGGCACCTCGTACAACCCCCTGTTCCTGTACGGCGGCGTGGGCCTGGGCAAGACCCACCTGATCCACGCCATCGGCAACGCCATGGTGGCGGCGGGCACCGGGGTGCGCGTGCGCTATGTGCATGCGGACCAATACGTGTCCGACGTGGTGAAGGCGTACCAGCGCAAGGCGTTCGATGACTTCAAGCGCTACTACCATTCGCTGGACCTGCTGCTGATCGACGATATTCAATTCTTCTCCGGCAAGAACCGCACGCAGGAAGAGTTCTTCTACGCGTTCGAGGCGATGGTGGCCCAGCGCAAGCAGATCATCATCACCAGCGACACATATCCGAAGGAACTGTCGGGCATCGACAGCCGCCTGATCTCGCGTTTTGATTCCGGCCTGACGGTGGCGATCGAGCCGCCGGAGCTGGAGATGCGCGTGGCGATTCTGCTGCGCAAGGCGGAATCCGAAGGCGTGCCCATGCCCGAGGAAGTGGCGTTCTTTATTGCCAAGCATCTGCGCAGCAACGTGCGCGAACTGGAAGGCGCGCTGCGCAAGGTCCTGGCCTACGCCCGCTTCCACGGCCGCGACGTGCTGACGGTGGATGTCTGCAAGGAAGCCCTGAAGGACCTGCTGTCCGTGTCCAACGGCCAGATCACTGTGGAAAACATCCAGAAGACGGTTGCGGATTTCTACAAGATCAAGGTCGCCGACATGTACTCGAAACGCCGGCCCGCCAATATCGCATTGCCGCGCCAGGTCGCGATGTACCTGGCGAAGGAGCTGACGCAGAAAAGCCTGCCGGAAATCGGCGATCTGTTCGGTGGTCGTGATCACACCACCGTGCTGCACGCCGTCCGCAAGATTTCCGACGCCCGCGCAAAGCAAGCGGAGCTCAACCATACCCTGCACGTGTTGGAACAAACTCTAAAAGGATGAACATGCAACTCGTACAAACCACACGCGATGCATTGCTGAAACCGCTGTCGACCGTGGCGGGCATCGTCGAAAGACGCCATACCCTGCCCATCCTGGCGAACATCCTGATGCGCAAGGAAGGCAACAAGGTTGCCTTTATTGCGACTGACCTCGAAGTACAGATCACCACGCACGCCGATTTCGGCGTGGGCCAGGACAACGAGTCCACCACGGTCGCGGCGCGCAAGCTGCTGGACATCCTGAAGGCGCTGCCGGACACCGGCGACGTGCGCCTGGCGCTGGCCAGCAACAAGCTGTCGGTGCAGTCGGCCAAGAGCCGCTTCGCGTTGCAGACGCTGGCCGCCAGCGAGTTCCCCACCGTTGCTCAGCCCGAGCAGTGGGACGTCTCGCTGACCATGCCGCAACGCACGCTGCGCCACCTGTTCAACATGGTGCACTTCGCCATGGCGCAACAGGACATCCGCTATTACCTGAACGGCATGCTGCTGGTGTTTGAACCCGGCCGCGTGCGCGCCGTCGCTACCGATGGCCACCGCCTGGCGCATTGCTCGACCGAAGCCGACGGCATCGCCGAACGCCACGAAGTGATCGTGCCGCGCAAGACCGTGCTGGAAATGCAGCGCCTGCTGGAAGACTCCGACGAGGTGGTCTCCATTGATGTGGCGCCGGGCCAGATCCGCTTCCGCTTCGGCGACGTGGAACTGGTGTCTAAGCTGGTCGAAGGCAAGTTCCCCGATTTCACGCGTGTGATTCCCACGAACTACACGCGCCATTTCATGGTGGGCCGCGAAGCGCTCCAGGGCAGCCTGCAGCGCGCCGCCATCCTGACCACCGACAAGTTCAAGGGCGTGCGCCTGCAATTGGCGCAGAACCAGATGAAGATCTCGTCTTCCAACGCCGAGCAGGAAGAGGCGCAGGAAGAAATCGACATCGATTACGGCCATGAAGCGCTGGACGTGGGCTTCAACGTGGGCTACCTGCTTGACGTGCTGGCCAACGTGAAAGTCGACAACATCCAGTGGTCGGTCATGCCCGATGCGAACGCGTCGGCGCTCATCACCTTGCCCGAAGACGACCAGTTCAAGTACGTCGTCATGCCCATGCGGATTTGATCCGCGCCCCATTTGTGGGTTTGTGCCGCTTGCGGGCCTTGGCCCGCGAGCGGTCCGGCCGCCAGGCCGTTCTTTAAAGCGTTATCGAACCAGACATGTCAGATCAGCAGAACACTACTTCCGAGAACAGCGGCTACGGCGCTGACTCGATCAAGATGCTCAAGGGGCTGGAGGCCGTGCGCAAGCGCCCCGGCATGTACATCGGCGACACGTCCGACGGCACCGGCTTGCACCACATGGTGTTCGAAGTCGTGGATAACGCCATCGACGAAGCCCTGGCCGGCCATTGCGACGATATCGTCGTCACGATCCACACCGACAATTCCATCTCGGTCACCGATAACGGCCGCGGCATCCCGACCGATATCCACAAGGAAGACGAATTCCACCGCAGCGCGGCGGAAATCGTCATGACCGAGCTGCACGCGGGCGGCAAGTTCGACCAGAACTCGTACAAGGTGTCCGGCGGCCTGCACGGCGTGGGCGTGTCTTGCGTGAACGCGCTGTCCGAATGGCTGCGTCTGACCATCCGCCGCAACGGCCAGGTCCACCAGATGGAATTCCGCCAAGGCGCGCGCGTTGCGCCGCTGGCGGTGACCGGCACGACCGACATGCGCGGCACGGAAGTGCGCTTCCTGGCCGACCCGGTCATCTTCAACAACATCGAATACCACTACGAGATCCTCTCCAAGCGCTTGCGCGAGCTCTCGTTCCTGAACAACGGCGTGAAGATCCGCCTGGTTGACCAACGCCAGGGCAAGGAAGAGAACTTCGCGTTCTCGGGCGGCGTGAAGGGCTTTGTCGAATACATCAACCGCACCAAGACCGTGCTGCACCCGAACGTGTTCTCGGTCACGACCGAGTCCGCCGCCGGCGGCGTGTCGGTAGGCGTGGAAGTGGCGATGCAGTGGAACGACAGCTACAGCGAAAGCGTGCTGTGCTTCACCAACAACATCCCGCAGCGCGACGGTGGTTCGCACTTGACCGGCCTGCGCGCGGCCATGACCCGCATCCTGAACAAATACATCGCCGACAACGAACTGGCCAAGAAGGCCAAAGTTGAAACGTCCGGCGACGATATGCGCGAAGGCCTGGCCTGCGTGCTGTCGGTGAAGGTGCCCGAGCCCAAGTTCAGCAGCCAGACCAAGGACAAGCTGGTGTCCAGCGAAGTGCGTCCGGCCGTTGAAGAAGCCGTGGCCCGCACGCTGGAAACCTGGTTGCTTGAAAACCCGAACGACGCCAAGGCGTTGTGCAACAAGATCGTCGAAGCCGCCCGTGCGCGCGAAGCCGCGCGCAAGGCCCGCGAAATGACGCGCCGCAAGAGCGTGCTGGAAGGCGCAGGCCTGCCTGGCAAGCTGGCCGACTGCCAGGAAAAAGACCCGGCGCTGTGCGAGCTGTACATCGTCGAGGGCGACTCCGCAGGCGGCTCGGCCAAGCAAGGCCGCGACCGCAAGTTCCAGGCCATCCTGCCGCTGCGCGGCAAGGTGCTGAACGTGGAAAAGGCGCGCTTTGACCGCCTGATCGCCAGCGAACAGATCGCCACGCTGATCACGGCCCTGGGCACCAGCATCGGCCCCGATTTCAACGTGGACAAGCTGCGCTACCACCGCCTGATCATCATGACCGACGCGGACGTGGACGGCGCGCACATCCGCACGCTGCTGCTGACGCTCTTGTATCGCCAGATGCCCGAGCTGGTTCAGCGCGGCTACGTGTATATCGCCCAGCCGCCGCTGTACAAGGTGAAGGTCGGCCGCGAAGAACGCTATCTGAAGGACGACCAGGAAGAAGCGCAGTTCATGCTGCAACTGGCGCTGAAAGATGCCGAGATCATCTCGGGTGGCAACATCATCCGCGGCGAAGAACTCACCGACCTGGCCAGCCAGTACGTGGCGGCTGACGGCGTCATCGCGCGTTTGGCGAAGGTGTTCGACGTGGGCGCGCTGTCGGCCATGGCCGAAGGCGTCGAGATCAACCTGGAAACGGCCGAGTCCACTGCGGATTCCGCCAAGCGCCTGGCCGACGCCATGCGCGACCCGGTCAGTGGCAATAGCGTGGAAGTGGTGCCGCAGTTTGATGAAGCCACCGAACGCCATCGCCTGTCGGTGCAGCGCATGCACCACGGCAACGTGCGCGTCAGCATCATCGATGCCGACTTCGTCAACGGCACCGACTACACGATCCTGTCCAAGGCCGCCAAGAGCTTCCTGGGCAAGGTTGGCGCGCGATCGCTGGCCGCGCGTGGCGAGGGCGACAAGCGCAAGGAACAGACCGTGTCCGACTTCCGCGAAGCCATGCAGTGGCTGCGCAGCGAAGCCGATCGCAGCATCTCGAAGCAGCGCTACAAGGGTCTGGGCGAAATGAACCCGGAACAGCTGTGGGAAACCACGATGGACCCGAAGGTGCGCCGTCTGTTGCGCGTGCAGATCGAAGACGCCATTGCGGCGGACGAAGTCTTCACGACGCTGATGGGCGACGACGTCGAACCGCGCCGCGCGTTCATCGAACGCAACGCGCTGTCGGCGGGCAACATCGACGCTTGATCGCGGACGCGGTTGTTTGAAGAAGGCCAGCCTGAAGGGGCTGGCCTTTGTTTTTTGTTGCAAGGATGCGGTGATGGGCAATCGAGCGTGGTTGGTGTTGCAGTCGGAACAATATGGCCAGCCGGTGTCGGCGGAAATCGCCAGCGCCAATGGCAATCTGCCGACGTTGTGGCAGGTGCTGCTGGCCGACGGCGACTGCGTGGAGGCGGACACGTCGCAGCGTGTGTTCGGCGATGCGGAGACGGCGGGGCTGGCCGCAACCGCGCACGCGGCGCATGACCGCTTGTGCGAGGTCGCGGCGTTTCTGCTGTCGCATGCGGTAAGCAATGATGCGGCCTATTGCTTGCAACTGGACGCCGCGGCCACGTACCTGGCGGAACGGATCGACCAGGAGCCGGAAGGCGCCGGCCTGTGGATAAGCGCGAATCTGGACGAGTTGGCGTGGATGCATGAGGGGGGCGCGGCGGCGTATGTGGGCCACGTGCGGGCGTTGTGCAATGAGCGCTGGCAGGCCATGCGCGAGGGCATGGCGGCGCACGATGTGCCGACCGTCCTGCGGCTGTTGGAGGTGCGTGACCTGGGCGATGACGCCGGCTGGGCCTGGCGGTTTGGCTTGGGCGGCCTGGACCATCCCTATTTCGCCCAGCAGGAGCCGCCGCGCGCCGTTCGTTATGACGACTTCGAGGCGGATGCCGGCGAAGAAGGCGAAGACGAAGAGGAAGACGGCGACGACCGGGACGGCACGCACCTGGGGGGCGGTTTGCATCGCTTTCTTGTGGACAAGCTGTGGGGCGTGCGCGTTGGCCCGGACGCGGGCGGCAAGGTGCTGCTGGCGCCGCGGTTCGACGCGATCTGGGCATTTGAAGACGGCGCCGCGACCGTGTTGAAGCACGACAAGCTGGGTTTGATCGACACGGAAGGCCGCGAACTGATGCCATGCGAGTTGGACGAGGTGTGGAGTTATTCACAGGGCTTGGCGATGGCGCGCGTTGGCGGGCAAATCGGATTTGTGGATAACCTGGGGGCGTGGGCAATCTCGCCGCGTTTCGAATCCGCGGGCGATTTTTCGCCGGGCGGCCTGGCGCCCGCCTACGAGGCCGGCCAATGGGGGTTGATTGACCGGCACGGCGCGTGGACGGTGCCACCGCAGTGGGACGACATTAATTGGGACGATGCGCTGCACGCCTACGTAACGCAGCGCGGCGACCTGCATGGCTTGATTGATCTACATGGCCATCAGGTGTTGGACGCGTTGTACGCGGCTATGGGGCCGGCGGATCCGGTTGCGGATTTGGTTGTGGATGACGCAGCGGATGACGCTGCCAATGCCGCGGCGCTGTGGGCTAACAATCGGATGCGCGTGCGCGTGCTGACCGATGATGGCAAACGCGGCATTGTCGACGGCCGGGGTCAAGCGATCGTGCCCGTGGCGTATACCGATCTGGGCAACGTCATATGGCTGCCGTCCGATGACCCGGCCGAGATTCCGCCGCCGCCGCGCGGGCAGGAAGGCCGCTACGTGCGCGTGTTGCAGTGCGTGGATCACGGCGAGTGGGACGAATGGTCGCAGGGTGTCTATGACATGCTGGAACGCCGTGAAGTCCTGCCCTGCGCG
Source organism: Achromobacter marplatensis (assembly GCF_049060505.1). Classification (GTDB taxonomy): domain Bacteria; phylum Pseudomonadota; class Gammaproteobacteria; order Burkholderiales; family Burkholderiaceae_B; genus Achromobacter; species Achromobacter marplatensis_A. The sequence continues at coordinate 150,478 of NZ_JBMGRB010000004.1, read as the reverse complement.
CAGCAGATGGTGTTTGGGTTGAAGTGGGCTGCGCGCTACGGCTGGCTGTGCGCGGTGTCGCCTGACGCCGCCGGGCATAGCGAGGATGGCCTGCATGTCGGCATCGCGGATGCCCAGGGCGCGTGGCTGCATGAACCGGTCTACGCGTGGATCGGCGCGCCGGCGTCGTTGCGCACGGGGGATGGCGTGCACGGCGGGCCGCTGGCGATTTCGACGCGCTGGGCCCAGGGCTTGCCCGTCCAGGCGCGGCGGGCCGATACGGGCGAGGTCGCGTGGCTGCATTCGGACGGCCGGGTCGACGCGCAGCCAAGGGTTGAGCCTGCCGGATAGGAACCGGTCAGTCGCCGGCGTCGCACACGTGCTTGATCGTCTGCCTTAACCATCGGTGGGCGGGATCGCTGTCCAGCCGGGGCGGCCACGCCTGCACCACCCGGACGGGCGCCATCGGGACCGGCACGGCGAAGCTGCGCAGGGCCAGCCCCAGGCGTTCGATGCCCGGCATCAGATGCTGTGGCATGGACGGCAGGATCATGTCGGAATCGGCCAGGGCGAAGATGGCGGCATGGAAGGTAGGGGTGATCAGCGCGACGCGCCGGGACAGGCCCAGATCGCCCAGCGCCAGATCGATCGGGCCTTGCGCGCGGCCGCGCCGCGACACGCTGATGTGGTCGTAGGCGACGAAGCGCTGCGGCGTGATGTCGCCCTGGAAAATGGCGTGGTCGGTGCGGGCCAGGCCACGGAAGGACGTGGTGAACAGCGTCTGCACTTTGATGTCGGCCCCGAACTTCTGCGACGAGCCAATGTACAGGTCGGCGTCGCCGGTCAGGGCGTCGCCGTCGTCTTCGGCTTCGGACAAAAAGCGCAGCACGGTGTGAGGGGCATAGCGGCGCAGGTGCTCGCGCAGCCGCCCGCCGTAAGCGCCCACGAACACGTCGTTGGACCGCAGGGTGAAGGTACGCGTCAGCGTGCCCAGGTTGACGTCCTGGCTGAATGCCGAGAACACGGTTTGCGCCTGTTCCACCACGCTGCGCACCTGGTCGCGCAATTCCAGCGCGCGGGGCGTGGGCGCGAGCCCTCGGCCCGAGCGCACCAGCACGGGGTCGCCCACGGCTTCGCGGATGCGCGCCAGGGTGCGGCTCATGGCCGGCGTGCTGAGGTTGAGGCGGCGCGCCGCGCCGGCGACGCTGCCTTCCTGGATCAACACGTCCAGCGTCAGCAGCAAGTTGAGGTCTGGCGTAGTCATGCCGCCAAGCATAGCGTGCCTGCCCCGCCGGATAGCGGCATATGGGTTGCGTGGCGCGCAATCGTGAATTGCACGATACGGCATTCCCCGGGCCGTCCGGCAGCGCCACTATTGCGCCCTTGGCGGCGCGTGGGCGCCAGCCAGAGAACCAAGGAGAGAGACATGGCGCTGGACGTTCTGGAGTTGCACCATCATGCGGTGCGCATGCCGCTTGCCAAAGTGGCGGCCATGGGCGCGTTCTATGGAGGCGTGCTGGGGCTGGATACGGATAAAGGCCGTTGGGAGATCCCGGGCATTGCGGGGTACTTCCTGGATATGGGCAATGACTGCCAGATCCATTTGCTGGGCAGCGACGGCCCTTCGCCTTACTCGCAGGGGCCGGGCTGCGACCCGGTGGAAAACCACGTGGCGCTGGCCGTGCGGGATATCGCCGAGGCCGAGGCCGAGCTGCGGCGGCAGGCGGTGGACTACTGGAAGCTGGACAACGTGGCGGCCCCCGAATTGATGCAGCTGTTTTTGCGCGACCCGGTGGGCAATCTGATTGAATTGCACCAGATCGGGCGGTGCCGCTGTAAACGCAGCGACCGCCTGTTTGCCGATGCGAAGGCGGCGGCGGGCGCGGCGCCGGCGCAAACCGCGCCGCAAGACTGACGCGGCTGGGGATAAGCCATGTTCATCGATTTGAATGCGCTGGCGGGCCCCGCCCGCTACAAGCTGCTGACCGCGGCGATCGTGCCGCGCCCCATCGCCTGGATCGTGTCGCGCGATGGGCGGGGGGCGACGAACGTGGCGCCCTTCTCGTTCTTCAACCTGATGTCGGGCGACCCGCCGCTGATTTGCGTGGGCATCGGGATGCGCGATGGCGCGCCCAAGGACACCGCCCGCAACATCGCCGAGCGCGGCGAGTTCACCGTCAATCTGGTGTCGGTGCGCCTGGCGGCCAGGATGAATGTCACGGCGGTGGATTTTCCCGCCGGCGTGGACGAATCGGTCGAGGCCGGCCTGGTGCTGTCGCCATCCGAGTGCATCGGCGTGCCGCGGGTGATGCAGTCGCCCGTGGCGTTCGAGTGCCGGGTGCATGAATTGCTGCGCATCGACGGGCGCAGCCTGGTGGTGGCCGACGTGGTGGCGATGCACGTGCAGGATGACCTGGTGGCCGACCGGGAACACCTGTATCTGGACGGCCCGAAAATGGACTTGCTGGCCCGCCTGCATAACCCGGGCTGGTACAGCCGCCCGCAGCCGGCCTTCCAGATGCCGCAGATGAGCCTGGCCCAGTGGGAGGCGCTGAAGCAGTCGGGCGAGGCGGACCGTTACCTGGAGCAGCCGCTGATCTAGGACGGCACGCGTGCCGCCCGCTGTGCGCGTCGTCCGGCGTGGCGCGCTGCCTCTCCTTTCCCGCGCGCCGGCCCTTTCATTGCCGTCGCGTCAGCGCGGCGGCCGCGCCTTCAGGTCGGCCATCTCTTCGGTCATCAACTGGTGCGCATAGCGCGAGAACACGCTGACCAGGCGCGTGCGGGTATGGTACGGCGGGTACAGCAGCGCCACCGTGACCGGCACCGACGGGCTGAAAGGGCGGACCTCGACGCCGTTGGCTTCGTATTCTTCGCGGGCGGCCAGCGGGTTGATCAGGGCCACGCCCAGGCCGGCGCCCACCAGTGCGCATACCGACGAGCCCAGTCCGGCTTCGGCCACCGTCTGCCGTTCCACCTTGGCAGCCTTGAAGACGGCGTCGATCTTCTCGCGCAGCGGCGTGGCGCTGGGGAAGGCGATGAACGGCTCGCCAGCGAAGTCGGCGGGTTTCAGCTTTTTCAGCTTGGTCAGCCGATGCCCTTTCGGCAGGACCGCCACGCAGCTCATCGTCAGTACCGGTTCGACCTGGATGCCGGGACTGTCGCCCGACAGCATGGCCAGCCCCGTGTCGCAGAACCCCGAACTGATCCAGTTGTGCACCGCGCTGGCGTTGCCGGAGTGAATGGAGACCATCACGTCCGGGTACTCCGTCTTGAAGGCGGCGACGATGCGCGCCAGGATGCCGCCGGCCAGCCGCGGCATGGCGGCCACGCTTAACCGGCTGGCGCTGAACGAGCGGATGCTGGCCGCCGCTGACTCCAGTCCGGCCAGGCCAATGAAGGTCTTTTCGACCTCCTGGAAGAAGCGCGATCCGTCTTGCGTAGGGCTCAGGCGGCTGCCATTGCGGTCGAACAAGGGAAACTGGGTGATCGCTTCCAATTGCGCTATTAAGCGGCTAACGTGCGGCTGCGAGGTATGCACGCGCCGCGCCGCGGCCGTCATCGAGCCGGTCATCATGACGGCTCGGAAGGCCTCGATGTGTCTTAAGCCCATCCGTGGAATGGCCATATCAAATCCGTATAGAGGAATACCTGATTGGAACTGGATAAAACCATACTGCTAGTTGATACTTTTTGCCAGCCGCGGGGCTCATCGCGGGGCGCGGCGGACGCCAAACTTTCTGGCGCCGCCGATCGTGAATACAAACACGCGCCGCACGCACGGCGCCAAGGGAATCAGATGAAAGCATTTGCCGCGATCTCCGTCGCCGCCGCCCTGCTGGGCAGCGCCGCCACCGTTCACGCCGAGGGCCCCAGCCGCCTGGACAAGATCCGGGAAACCGGCGTGATCACCCTCGGCCATCCTGAGACCTCGGTCCCCTTCGCGTACCTGGACGGCAACCAGAAGCCGGTCGGTTACACGGTAGAGATCTGCCAGGAAGTCGCCCAGTACGTGAAGACGGCGCTGAAACTGCCCAAGCTGGACGTGCGCTACAACCCGACGACCTCGGCCACGCGCATCCCGCTGTTGGCCAACGGCACCATCGATTTGGAATGCGGCAACACCACCAATAACCTGGACCGCCACAAGCTGGTGTCGTTCGCGCCCACGACCTTCGTGGCGCAGGTGGTGCTGGTGGCGCGCAAGGACGGCGGCGTGGACCCCAACAACCTGGAGTCGTTCCGCGGCAAGACCATCGCGGCCCAGGCCGGCGGCCAGACCTTCCGCCTGATTTCGGGCCTGAACGCCAAGGGCAACCTGGGCATCACCATGGCGCCCACGAAGGATACCGCCGAGACCATCCTGATGGTGGAATCGGGCCGCGCCGCGGGTTCGGCCAATGATGATGGCATCGCCTACGGCGCCGTGGCGTCCTCGAAGAACCCGGACGCGTTCGTGATCGGCAAGAAGGGCCTGGAAATGGCCCCCTACGGCATCATGGAGCCCAAGGACGACCCGGCCTTCAAGAAGGTGGTGGACGACGCCGTGCGTGACCTGATCAAGACGGGCAAAGTGGCCGCGATCTACGACAAGTACTTCAATTCGCCCATCCCGCCCAAGCAGATCAACCTGAAGTACCCGATGAGCGACGCCCTGAAGCGCGCGCTGGCCAACCCGACTGATTCGGGCGACCCCAAGGCATACGAGTAAGCAGGGTATCCGCGGGACGCCACGCGCGTCCCGCGGCGGTTTCGGGGCAAGGCGCCGCGGCCGGCGCCGATCTAGGGCACAGGCATGAATTACAACTGGAGTTGGAGCGTCTTCCTGGAGATGTCGCCAGACGGCGTGCATACCTTCCTGGAAACGATCCTGATCGGCGTGGGCTGGACGCTGGCGCTGGCGTTGACGGCGTGGGTGTTTTCGCTGCTGCTGGGGTCTTGGCTGGGCGTGATGCGCACGGCGCAGTCCCGCCTGATGAACGTGCTGGGCGCGACGTATGTGGAGATCTTCCGCAACGTGCCGCTGCTGGTGCAGATGTTCCTGTGGTATTTCGTGCTGCCCGAACTGTTGCCGCATGCCTGGGGCCTGGCGATGAAGCAGATGCCGCAGCCCTGGGGGCAGTTCGTGCCCGCCGTGCTGTGCCTGGGATTTTACGGATCGGCGCGGGTGGCCGAGCAATTGCGCGCCGGCATCCAGTCGCTGCCGCGCGGCCAGTTCCAGGCGGGCACCGCGCTGGGGCTGACCGAGGTGCAGGTGTACCGCTACATCATCCTGCCCGAGGCGTTTCGCATCGTGCTGCCGCCGCTGACGTCGGAATTCATGGGCACCATCAAGTATTCGTCGGTGGCCCTGACGATCGGCCTGTTGGAACTGACCGGCCAGGCGCGCTCCATGCAGGAATTCAGCTTCCATATTTTCGAGGCGTTCTCCGCCGCCACCGTGATCTACCTGATCATCAATGGCATCGTCGTGCTGGGCATGCGCCTGCTTGAACACCACGTCGCGGTTCCCGGGCTGATCGGCTCAACCGGCAAGAGCCGCTAGGGGGCGCCATGGGTAAATTCGATTTCGATGTGATCTGGACCGCGCTGCCCTATCTGTTCCAGACGGGCATGACGTTCACGCTGACGCTGACCGCGCTGGCCGCGGTGATGGGGCTGGCGCTGGGCACGCTGCTGGCCATGATGCGGCTGTCGCGCTTCAAGATCCTGTCGGTGCCGGCGGGCATCTATGTGAACGTGATGCGGTCGATCCCGCTGCTGTTGGTGATCTTCTGGTTCTATTTCCTGGTGCCGTACATCGCGGCCTGGGTGGTCGGGTCGCCCACGCCGCTGCGCGTGGGGGCGTTCAATTCGGCGGTGATCACCTTCACCCTGTTCGAAGCCGCCTACTTCTGCGAAATCATGCGCGCGGGCATCCAGTCGATCGCGCGCGGCCAGGTGTCGGCCAGCATGGCGATTGGCCTTTCCCCCTGGCAGGGCATGCGCTACGTGGTGCTGCCGCAGGCCTTCCGCAACATGGTGCCGGCGTTGTTGACGCGCGTGATCATCCTGTTCCAGGACACGTCGCTGGTCTATGTGCTGTCCCTGACGGACTTCCTGGGCGCGGCGTCCAAGATCGGCCAGCGCGACGGCCGCCTGGTGGAGCTCTATCTCTTCGTGGCGGTGGTGTATTTCGTGATTTGCTTCACGGCATCCCGTCTGGTCAAGCTGCTGGAAAAGCACACCCGGGTGTTGCGCTGAGCGCCCCGGCACCGCTATCCGTTATCCACAGGTTCTACGATGCAACTCTCTTCCACGCCTCCGATGATCGAGATCAACCAGGTCAGCAAGTGGTACGGCGCCTTCCAGGTGCTGGATGAATGCACGACGAAAGTCGGCAAAGGCGAGGTCGTGGTCGTGTGCGGGCCGTCGGGCTCCGGCAAGTCGACCCTGATCAAGACCGTGAACGCGCTGGAACCTTTCCAGAAAGGCGACATCACGGTCAACGGCATTTCGGTGGGCGATCCGCGCACCAACCTGCCCAAGCTACGCTCGGTGGCCGGCATGGTGTTCCAGCATTTCGAGCTGTTCCCGCACCTGTCGGTGACCGAAAACCTGTGCCTGGGCCAGGTGAAGGTGCTGCACCGGAGCAAGGACGAGGCACGCGCCCGGGCGCTGACGCTGCTGGAACGCGTGGGCCTGTCGGCGCACAAGGACAAGCACCCCGGTGAATTGTCGGGCGGCCAACAGCAGCGCGTGGCGATCGCGCGCGCGCTGTCGATGGACCCGGTGGTGATGTTGTTCGACGAACCGACCTCGGCTTTGGACCCTGAGATGGTCAACGAGGTGCTGGACGTGATGACGGACCTGGCTGGCGAAGGCATGACGATGATGGTGGTGACCCATGAAATGGGATTCGCCCGCCGCGTCGCCGACCGTGTGGTTTTCATGGACGGCGGCAAGATTGTGGAGGACTGCGCGAAAGACGCATTCTTCGGCAATGTAGAGGAGCGTGCCCCGCGCACGCGCCAGTTTCTTTCCAAAATTCTGCAGCACTGAAAGCCATGACCCAGCGGACTCCCGCCGACCTTCCCAGCGCCCCTGTCGACCTGCGCAGCGATACGGTCACCCACCCCACCGCAGCCATGTACGAACGCATGCGCACCGCGCCGATCGGCGATGACGGCCTGGACGGCGACCCCTCCGTGCGCGCGCTGGAAGCCCACGTGGCGGCGCGCCTGGGCAAGGAGGCCGGGTTGTTCGTGCCCAGCTGCACCATGGCCAACCTGCTGGCCGTGCTGGCCCAGACGCAGCGCAACGAGCAAGTCGTGCTGGAGTCGTCCGCCCACATGTTCACGTCCGAGCGCGGCGCCGCCACGTTCACCGGCCTGTTCTACCAAGGCGTGTCCGGCATCGACGGGGCCATGGACCTGAACCGGCTGGAAGACGCGCTGTTGTCCGGCGGCCACCGCCTGAAGACCTCGCTGGTGGCCATGGAGACCTCGCACAACAACGCCGGCGGCGCGGTTCTGCCGCTGGACCACATGCGGGCGGTGTACGGCATGGCCCACGCCGCCGGCATCCCCGTGCACCTGGATGGCGCCCGCCTGTTCAACGCGGCCGTGGCGCTGGACGTGCCGGCAGCGGATATCACGCAATTCGCCGACACGGTGTCGCTGTGCCTGTCCAAGGGTCTGAGCGCGCCCGTGGGCGCGGTGCTGGCCGGCAGCAAGGCGGTGATGTCGCGCGCCCGCACCTTGCGCCGCATGCTGGGCGGCACCCAGCGGCAGTCGGGCATCATGGCGGCGGCTGGGCTGGAGGGCGTGCAGTCGATGACCGGACGGCTGGTCGAAGACCATGCCCGCGCGCGCCGCTTGAGCGACGGCATCAACCGCCTGGCGCCCGCGCTGTCGGCCACCGTGCCGCAGACCAACATCGTGCAGGTCGAGACCGCGGGCACCGGCATGACCAATGCTGAATGGGTGACCGCGCTGCAGGCGCAGGGCCTGCTGACCCGGCCATGGGGCCGCACGCGCCTGCGCTGCGTGACCCACCGGCATATCGATGACGAAGACATCGACAGCGCCGTGCAGGCGTTCGCGCAGGTGCTGGAAAAGCAGTGAAATCGCACCGCCGGCAAGGGCCGGCGATGCGATAATGCGTAGATGTCCACGACCCACCTAACCCGAAAAGACTATTTCTGCGCACTGGCGGTCGTGGTCATCTGGGGCCTTAACTTTGTTGTCATGAAGGTCGGCATGCGGGGCTTGTCCCCCATGATGCTGGGCGCGCTGCGGTTTGCGCTGGCGGCCTTCCCCCTGATTCTTTTCGTGCGCCGGCCCCAGCTGCCGTGGCACTGGATCGCGGCCTACGGGCTGGTGCAGGGGCTGGGGCAGTTCGGCCTGTTGTTCACCGCGCTGAAGTTCGGCATGCCCGCGGGCATGGCTTCGCTGGTCATCCAGACCCAGGCGTTCTTCACCTTGCTGCTGGCCGCGCCCGTGCTGGGCGAACGCGCCCGCCGCCATCATTGGATCGGTCTGAGCGTGGCCGCGGTGGGCTTGGCGGTGATCGCTGGCGGCCGCGGCGAAGGCCCCGGCCAGATGACGATGCTGGGCTTTGCGCTGACGCTGGGCGGTGCGTTCATGTGGGCGGTGTCCAACCTGATCGTGCGCCTGGCCAGCCGTAAATCCCCCGGCTATGACCCCTTCGCCTTCATCGCCTGGAGCAGCGCCGCGCCGGTGTTGCCGTTCCTGCTGCTAGCCGTGCTGATCGACGGCTGGGAACCCGTGGTGGGCATGGTGACGGGCATCGGCTGGGGCGAGGCGCTGTCGGTGTTGTATCTGGCGGTGCTGGCGACGCTGGTGGCCTACACCTTGTGGACGCAGTTGCTGACGCGCCACCCCGCGGCCAAGATCGCCCCGTTTTCGCTGCTGGTGCCCGTGGTGGGCCTGTGGGCCGCGTCCATGGCCTTTGGCGAACGTCTGCAGCCGCTGCAATGGATAGGGGCGGCCTGCGTGCTGGCCGGTTTGGTCATCAACCAGGTGGGCGGGCGCTGGATGCGCACCCGCTGACCTTACGGCTGACCGCTAGTCCGATGGGATTACGCCATTGCGCCGAGACGGCGCGAGGCGGCCCCGCCTATGACCACCGCTTCGCCTACACCTGTTCGAAACGAATGTAACGCTTGTCGGTGTATTCCCGGCGCGTGGTGATTTCCTGCACGGTGGCGCCCGGCGGGCCGCGCCGCAACCATTCCAGCATGTGATCCACCTGGTCGGGCGACCCCTGCACCAGGGCTTCGACCGTGCCGTCCAGCAGATTCTGCACCCATCCCGTCACGCCCAGCAAGTGGGCGCGGCGCACGGTGGCGTGGCGGTACCCCACGCCTTGGACCGTGCCGCTGACGGTGACGAGGACGGTTTCGATATGGGTGTCGGAGCGAGGGGCTTGCATGGATATTTTCCTTCGGATGATGCGCCGCCCGACGCGATGAGCGTAGGCGGTTATGGCTACGGCGGATGGTCTATAGGCCCGGTGGGCATCGAAGCGATACGTTAGAGCACATGTCAAAACGTGCCAACGGGAACGCCCGCTACCAGAGCTTGGAGAAGCCATTATGGAAGAGACCAGTTTGTTGTCGGAAGCAGAGACAGCGCGCTACAGGGACCAGGGGTACCTGGCCCTGAAGGACATGTGCCCGCAGGACGAGGTCGGGTACATCCGCCGGACACTGCTGGACCTGTTCGCGAACAAGACCGGCTACAACGAGGGTGCGCAGTACGATTTCGTGAGCCGCGACGATCCCTCCAAGCCGGCCAAGTTTCCCAGCCTGCATGATCCGCGCCATTATGCCCCCGGTCTGCTGAAGACGGTGTATCACGAGCGCACGCTGGACCTGGCGCGGCAGCTGCTGGGTGACGACGCCGCGCTGTACGGCGAACACGCGCTGCTCAAGCCTGGCCCGCACGGTCCGGAAACGCCGTGGCACCAGGATGAGGCGTTCCGTTCGCCCGACTTCATCTACAACGAGCTGAGCATCTGGCTGGCTCTGCAGCCTGCGACCATCGAGAACGGGTGCATGCAGTTCATTCCGGGGTCGAACAAATGGGATGTGCTGGAGCACCGTTCGCCCGGCGGCGACAAGACCCTGCACCCGCTGGAATGCTGCGGCGATTTTTCCCGCGACCAGGCCGTGCCAGAACCGCTGGACCCGGGCGGCATCACCGTGCACGATGCCCGCACGCTGCACTTCACCGGCCCCAATACGTCGCCGTCGCCGCGGCTGGCCTACATCCTGATCTACAACACGCCGCCCGTCTACAAACCGGGCCGGCGTGAATTCCCGTGGTTGGAAGGCCGCTGGACCGACAGCCAGACCCGCAAGAAGCAATGGCATAAGCGCGGCGGCCTGGCCGTCGATGTGATGCGGCGGTTGCCCGGCGCGCGGCTGACGAGTCCGCGCTGGGTGGCTTGGGCCACGATTCGGGCGGTCAGCAAGGTCTGGCCAAGATAGCTTGGGTGGGCAGGGGCCGCAGAGCTCCAGTCCGAGGGGGGCGAACGAGGCCGGCAAGCGACGCTTGCCGGCCTCGGCGCGTATACTGAGCGGCGCCGCGGGGCGTTGCCGCCCCTGCGCAGTGGCGAAGCCGCCGCAGCCGGCGGCACCAGACTCCAGAAAAACGAAACGCAGCTGGCGCACCTCTATCACTCCTCAGACCTCCCATGACCGCTAACCTTTCTACGATCACCTGCATCGAAGATTTGCGCGCCGTTGCGCAAAAGCGCGTGCCGCGCATGTTCTACGACTACGCCGACTCCGGCGCCTGGACCGAAGGCACGTACCGCGCCAATGAAAGCGATTTCCAGAAGATCAAGCTGCGCCAGCGCGTGGCGGTGAACATGGAAGGCCGGTCGCTGCGCACCACCATGGCGGGCCATGATGTGGTGATGCCGCTGGCGATCTCGCCCACCGGCCTGACGGGCATGCAGCATGCGGACGGGGAGATCCTGGCGGCCAAGGCCGCGGCGGATTTCGGCGTGCCGTTCACCTTGTCCACGATGAGCATCTGCTCGCTGGAAGATGTGGCCGAAGCAACCAAAAAGCCGTTCTGGTTCCAGCTTTACGTGATGCGCGATCGCGAGTTCGTGGCCAATCTGATCGACCGGGCCAAGGCCGCGGGCTGCACCGCGCTGGTGCTGACGCTGGACTTGCAGATCCTGGGCCAACGCCATAAAGACATCAAGAACGGCCTGTCGACGCCGCCCAAGCCCACGCTGCGCAACCTGATCAACCTGGCCACCAAGCCGCGCTGGTGCATGGGCATGCTGGGTACCAAGCGCCGTACCTTCGGCAACATCGTCGGTCACGCCAAAGGCGTCAGCGATCTGTCCTCGCTGTCGTCGTGGACGGCCGAACAGTTCGACCCGCGCCTGAGCTGGGACGACGTGGAATGGATCAAGCAGCGTTGGGGCGGCAAGCTGATCATCAAGGGCATCCTGGATGCCGAAGATGCGCAACTGGCGGCCAATAGCGGCGCCGACGCGCTGATCGTCAGCAACCACGGCGGCCGCCAGCTGGACGGCGCCATGTCGTCGATCGCGGCGCTGCCGTCGATCGCCGACGCCGTGGGCTCTAAGATCGAAGTCTGGATGGACGGCGGCATCCGTTCGGGCCAGGACATCCTGAAGGCGGTGGCGCTGGGCGCGCGCGGGACGATGATCGGCCGCGCATTCCTGTACGGCCTGGGCGCCTACGGCCAGGCGGGCGTGACCCGCGTGCTGGAGCTGCTGTACAAGGAAATGGACACGACGATGGCGCTGTGCGGCCGCCGCAACATCGAACCCGGCGACCGCAGCATCCTGTTGCCGGGCACCTACCCGACCTGAGCTCGGCGCGTTCGCTCGTACCTGACGCGCTTCGTACACGGCGCGTTAGTTCGTACATGGCACGGTCGTTCGTATACGGCGCGGTCGTTCGTACATGGCACGGTCGTTCATATACGGCGCCATCGTTCGTAGGATGGGTGTAGCGCGAGACATCGGCGGCAAGAACCCCGATATCCAGCGCGCGCAACCCATCAAGCAACGATTGCATTGTGGCTGAAGCGGCCAAGAAATCACCGCTGCTTGATGGGTTGCGCGCGTTGCGGACCTGGGTTCTTGCTTAAGAACTCTCGCGCTACACCCATCCTACCGGCTTTCCGTTATCGTACCGGCGGCCCGTTATCGTGCCGGCTTTCCGTTATCCCACCGGCGGCCCGTTATCGTGCCGCTTTACGGTCATCATCCTTCGCTGTTTCCCGCGCCCAGGTACTGGCTGGGGCGGCGTAGCGCCGGGTCGAAGGGGTTGATCTGCGCGCCTATGGCATCGGCTTCGCGGCGCAGCATTTCCACGATCAGCGGCAGGCGTTCGTCATTGATGCGTTCGATGGGCGCGGCCACGCTTAGCGCCGCCACGGTTACGCCGTTGGGGTCGTAGACCGGCACCGCCAGCCCGGCGATGTTGGGGAACACGCCCTGCCCCTGGCTGCGCGCGTATTGCCGTTCCAGACATTCGCGGATGCGCACGCGCATCGAGATCTCGTCCACGAAACCCAGATGGTGCAGCCGCGGGATATTGAAGCGGATGACCTCTTCGCGCTCGGCCTCCGGCAGGCTGGCCAGCAGCACCAGGCCGCCCTGGCCCATGCCCAACGGCACGCGCCCGCCGATGTCGCCGGTGTGCGAGCGCACCGGAAACGCGCCGTCGACGCGGTCCACGCAGACCGCGTCGAACCCGCTGCGCACCAACAGGAAAATCGTGTCGTTCAGCATGCCCGACAGGCGCAGCATGGCGGGCCGGTACAACGAACGCAGACTGGACTGATGCGTGCCGGCGGCGGCCGCCAATGAGAAGAACGCCACGCTGAGCTGATAACCCTTGCTTTGCGCGGGCTGCTCCACCACGCCTTCCTGCATCAGGCCTTGCAGCACGCGATGCACCGTGGCCTGGGCTTGGCCGGTGCGGGCGGCGATGTCGGTCAGGCGCAGCTTTTCGCCCTTGGCGTCGGCCAGCACGCGCAACACGGCAAACGCCCGTTGCAAGACCCCCAGGCCGCCGGATTCGTCGCTTGTCTCTGATTTCTTCATTCTATGGTTCCGATAATCAAAATTATCAGACACGTTTTTATCAGGAAATTCTATCTAATGGAATTCGTAGACAAAAAATTCGATTGTTCGGAAAACCCTAATTGACCCCGGGTTTTGGCGAAACCTAGACTGCCCCATCGAATAAGCCGCCAGGGCGTCGGGAAACCGACCTGCCCCGGGGCGCAAAGCCCGCCATGGGCTACGGGGTTTGGAATATGTCATTTCTGCGGCTGGACAACGTCTCGAAGAACTACGGCGACCTGCGCGTCGTGTCCGATCTGAGCCTGGCGGTCGAGCAAGGCGAATTCGTCTCGCTGCTGGGGCCTTCCGGTTGCGGAAAGACGACGACCCTGCAGATGATCGCCGGCTTTGCCGACGTGACGCGCGGCACCATCACGCTGGACGGGCGCGACATCACCCACGCCAAGCCCAACACGCGGGGTTTGGGAATCGTGTTCCAGAGTTATGCGCTGTTTCCGCACCTGACCGTCACCGACAACGTGGCGTTCGGCCTGAAAATGCGCAACGTCGAGCGCGCCGAACGGCAAGAGCGCGTGCGCGAGGCGTTGGCGTTGGTGAAGTTGGACAAGCACGCTGACCGCTTTCCGCGCGAACTCTCCGGCGGTCAGCGCCAACGCGTGGCGCTGGCGCGCGCGCTAGTCATCCGGCCACCCGTGTTGCTGCTGGACGAACCGCTGTCGAACCTGGACGCCAAGCTGCGCGAAGACATGCAGTTTGAATTGCGCAGCATTCAAAAGAAGATCGGCACGACTACCGTGATGGTCACGCACGACCAGGCCGAAGCGCTGTCCATCAGCGACCGCGTCGTGGTCATGCAGGACGGGCGCGCCACGCAGGTGGATGCGCCCTTTCGCATGTACGAGCATCCGCAAAGCGAGTTCATCTCGCGCTTCGTGGGCAAGACCAATCTGCTGCCGGGCCGTGTCACGCGTTGTGGCGAGCAGGCCGAAATCGAGACCGGCGCCCTGCGCGTCGTGGTCGACGGCGAAGGGCTGCGTCATGGCGATAGCGTGCAGCTGTCGCTGCGCCCGGAAAAACTGGTGCCGGTGCCGGCGGGCCAGGGCAAGTTGTCCTGTGTCGTCAGCACGCGTTATTTCCTGGGCAGCCAGTGGATGTACGACCTGGATTCGCCGGTGGGGGCGCTGACCGTCCTGACGCCCAACGACGGCCGCCGCCCGCACGACGACGGCGAGGCCATCGACCTGGACTGGGCCGAAGGCGTGTTGCGCGTGCTGCGCGCGCCCGCGCAGAAAGAGGCCTGACATGGCGACGCTGACGCAATCCGGCGCCGCCGCCGGACCCAAGCCGCGCAACGAAGGCCTGCTTGCCATCCTGGGTTCCCTGCCGCTTGCTATCGTTTTCCTGACGCTGGTGCTGACGCCGCTGGCGCTGAGCTTCGTGCTGTCCTTCCGCCCGTTCGACTACGGCGCGGGCATCTTGCCGGGGCACACCTTCGAACATTACCTGGCGGTGGTCACCGACAGTTATTTCCTTGAGATCTTCTGGCGCACGTTCTGGATCGCCGGCGTCACCACGCTGATCTGCGTGCTGATTGGCGCGCCCGAGGCCTACATCCTGTCGCGCATGGGCAAGCCGTGGCGGTCCATTTTTCTGCTGGTGGTGCTGTCGCCGTTGCTGATCTCACTGGTGGTGCGCGCCTTCGGCTGGAGCATGCTGCTGGGCCCGGGCGGGGCCATTGGCCGCGCAGCCGCGGCGCTGGGGATGGGGCCGCTGTTGTACACGCCCACCGCCGTCATCATCGGCCTGGTGCATGTGATGATGCCGTTCATGGTGATCCCGGTCTGGACGTCGCTGCAAAAGCTGGATCCCACCGTTGAACACGCCGCGCTGTCGCTGAATGCGTCGCGCTTCCAGACGCTGACACGCATCGTGCTGCCCCAGGCGATGCCGGGCATCCTGTCGGGCAGCCTGATCGTGTTCGGCTTGTCTGCCAGCTCGTTCGCGATTCCCGCGCTGTTGGGCGGCCGCCGCCTGAAGATGGTGGCCACCGTGGTGTACGACGAATTCCTGACCGAGCTGAACTGGCCGTTGGGCGCGGCTATCGCGATCGTGCTGCTTGTGGTCAACGTGATCATCATGATGGCGTACAACCGCGTCGTGGAACGCTCTTACCGCCGCAGCCTGGGCTAGCCGGAAAGGAATCGACATGCAGAAAAACGGTCCTCTCGCGCTGGCGTTCAACTTCCTGGTGGTGGCATTCGTGCTGGCGCCGCTGGTCATCGTTTGCCTGGTCGCGTTCACGCCGGACACGACACTAACGATGCCGACCACGAGCTTTTCGTTGCGCTGGTTCCGCGCGGTGTTTGAACACCCCAACTTCATGCAGGCGTTCCAGAACAGCCTGTGGCTGGCGTTCCTGTCGGCCACCATCGCGGTGTGCCTGGCGGTGCCCGCGGCCATCGCTATCACCCGCTACCGCTTTCCGGGGCGCGACGTGCTCAATGGCCTGTTCCTGTCGCCACTGATGATTCCGCATCTGGTGCTGGGCGTTGCCTTGCTGCGTTTTTTCGCGCTGATGGGCATGGCGGGCAGTTTCCCGTGGCTGGTGGCCGCGCACGTCGTGGTCATCACGCCGTATGTGATGCGGCTGGTGATCGGCGCGCTGGTGGGCTTCGACCGGTCCATCGAACACGCCGCGCTGTCGTTGGGCGCAAGCCGCGCCACCGTGTTCTTCCAGGTGACGCTGCCGTTGATCATTCCGGGCGTGTCGGGCGGCTGGCTGCTGGCGTTCATCAATAGCTTCGACGAACTCACGATGTCGGTGTTCATCACCGCGCCGTCGACGATCACGCTGCCTGTCCGCATGTACATGTACGCCACCGAATCCATCGACCCGATGATGGCGGCCGTGTCCGCGCTGGTCATCGGGCTGACAGCCGTCACCATGCTGCTGCTGGACCGCGTGTATGGCCTGGACCGCGTGCTGGTGGGGCAGAAATGAACATTCCGACCGCGACGACAAGCAAGGCGCCTGCATCATGGCCATACTGAAACGCCTGGCTGAAACGGCCCGGCCCCCGATCCCGTTCACGTTGGACGGCCTGGCTTGTACCGCGCTGGCGGGCGACACGGTGTTGACCGCCGTGCTGACGCAAGCCGACTGCGTGCGCCATTCTGAATTTGGCGGCGCGCCGCGCGCGGGCTTCTGCATGATGGGCGCGTGCCAGGATTGCTGGATGCAGCTGGAAGACGGCACACGCGTGCGCGCATGTTCCACGGCTATCGAGCCCGGCATGCGACTGCGGACCTCGCCGCTGGCACCCGCCGCCGCGCCGGGCACGCTGGCTGCCGCCTGGCCGGAGGACGACGCGCCATGAGCATGGTGATGCCCGTTATCGTGGGCGCCGGACCGGCGGGCGTGCGCGCCGCCCAGGCATTGGCCGCGCAGGGCCTGCGGCCCGTGATCCTGGATGAGGCCCCGCGCGCGGGCGGCCAGATCTACCGGCAGCCGCCAGCGGGGTTCCAGCGCCCGAAACCGGCGCTGTACGGCTTCGAACACCGCAAGGCCGACGCCGTGCACCGTGCCATGGACGCCTTGTTGCCGCTGGTTGACTACCGTCCCGGCAGCCTGGTGTGGAACCTGGAAGGCAAGACGTTGGACGTTCTGCAGGACGGCGTCAGCACGGCGGTGCCGTACACGCACCTGATCCTGGCCACCGGCGCCACCGACCGGGTGCTGCCGTTTCCCGGCTGGTTGACGCCCGGCGTCTACACCTTGGGCGGGTCGCAGGTAGCGCTGAAGTACCAGGGTTGCGCCATCGGCGCGCGCGTCGCTTTCATGGGTACGGGCCCGCTGCTGTACCTGGTGGCCTATCAATACGCGAAGGCCGGCGCGCAGGTGGCGGCGGTGCTGGACACGTCGCGTTTTGGCGACCGCCTGGCCGCGTTGCCTGGCATGCTGCGCGCGCCCGGCCTGCTGGCCAAAGGGCTGTATTACATGGCGTGGCTGCGCCTGCGCGGCGTGCCGATGCGTAGCGGCGTGCGCCCGGTGACGGTGCAAGGCAAGGAACGCGTGACGGGGCTGATTTACCGCCAGGGCGCGCGCACGCGCACCGTCGAATGCGACGCGCTGGCGTATGGCCTGGCGCTGCGCTCCGAAACCCAGTTGGCAAGCCTGGCCGGCTGCGAATTCGAATACAACGCGCGCGACCGCAGCTGGGCGCCGCGCCGCGACGCCGCCGGACGCAGCAGCGTGCCGGGCGTCTACGTGGCCGGGGACGGCGCCGCGATCGCCGGGGCCGATGCCGCGGAACTAGCCGGCGAACGCGCCGCGCTGGCGCTGTTGGAAGACAGCCGGCATCCGCACGATGCGGCGCGCGCCCGCGAGCTGGAAGCGCGGCTGGACGCCAACGGCCGCGTGCGCGCGGCGCTGGAACGCGCGTTTCCATTCCCCGAGGATTGGGCCCAAGGCATTGCCGACGATACCGTCGTTTGCCGCTGCGAGGAGGTTACGGCCGGCACGTTGCGCCAGGCCGTCAACGATACTGCCGCGCAGGAACTGAACCGCCTGAAAGCGCTGACGCGCGTGGGCATGGGACGCTGCCAGGGCCGCATGTGCGGCGCGGCCGCGGCCGAGGTATTGGCTCATGCCTGCGGCCGCTCGCCGGCCGAGGTCGGGCGCCTGCGCAACCAACCGCCGGTCAAGCCGGTGCCGGTGCGCGTGGTGTGCTTGGAACGGCGGGAAAAGGTCTCGTCATGACGCAACGTATCGACACCGAAGTCGCCATCATCGGCGGCGGCATCGTGGGCGGGAGCGCGGCGCTTTTCTTACGTCGCCAGGGCGTGCCCGTGGCGCTACTGGAAGCCGCGCTGTGTGGCGCGCGCGCCAGCGGCGTGAACTACGGCGGCGTGCGCCGGCAGGGCCGCGGGTTGGAACAGATGCCGTTGACGCGGCGCGCGCATGAACTGTGGGGCCAACTGCCCGCCCTGATCGGCATCGATGGCGAGTACGTGCGCTCCGGCCACTTGAAGCTGGCGGCCTCGGCGTCCGACATGGCGCTGCTGGAAGCCTACCGCGAACGCACGCGGGGCTTCGGCATGCACCTGGAAATGCTGGACCGGCGCACCTTGGCGCGCCGCTTCGGCTGGCTGGGCCAAGGAGTTACGGGGGGCTCCTTCTGTCCGGAAGACGGCCACGCGAATCCCCGCTTGGTGTCGCCCGCATTCGGCCGCGCGGCCGCCGCATTGGGGGCGGACGTGCGCGAAGGCGTGCGCGTGGCGTCCGCCGACCATGACGGATCGCACTTCATCCTGCGCGCGGACGACGGGTTGGAAGTGCGTTCGAGATTCCTGCTCAATTGCGCGGGCGCCTGGGCCGGCCGGTTCGCCGAAGCCTTTGGCGAGCCGGTGCCCGAAACCTCCATCCATCCGCTGATGATGGTGACCGAGCCGCTACCGGTGTTCATGGGCGTCAGCCTAGGGATACAGGGCGGCGGCATCTATGCGCGCCAGGTGGCGCGCGGCAATTGCGTGATCGGTGGCGGGCGCGGTGAGTCGTCGAACCCGGATTTTGCGCGGCCTGGCCGTGCGGGGCTGGGCACGCTGATGGCCAACGCCACGAAGCTGCTGCCGGTGCTGCGCGGCGCGCAGGTCATTCGGTTCTGGACGGGCGTGGAAGGCAATATGCCCGACCACAATCCGGTGCTGGGGCCGAGTTCCACCGTGCCCGGTCTGTTCCACGCCTTCGGGCTGTCGGGCGCGGGCTTCCAGATCGGCCCCGCCGTGGGCGAAGTGTTGTCCGAACTGGTCGTGCGCGGTCAGTCCTCCATTCCTATCGATGCCTTCCGCATTGAACGGTTCTCGGCCGCCGCTCACGGCGCCGCGGCCCGGCCTGAGAGTGTTCGTGAGCAAACGCTGGAGTCACCATGATGGATAAGAAACAGGGCGCATCGCGCCCCGGCAAGGGGAAGTGGCTGTTGGGCGCGGCGATGATGGCGTTGCTGTCCGCGGGCGCCATGGCGCAGCAGAAGACGTTGTACGTCGGCATGAACGGCGGCGACATGGAGCGCGCGTTCACGCAGTACGTGTTCCCGGATTTCGAAAAGGCCAACAACGTCAAGATCGTCGTGGTGCCCGGCACCTCGACCGATGTGCTGGCCAAGGCGCAGGCCTACAAGGACAAGCCGCAGATGCACGTCATGTTCCTGGACGACGGCATCATGGCGCGCGCAATTTCCATGGGCCTGTGCGAACAGCTGAACGACGATCCCGTGCTGAAAGAACTGTATCCCACCGCGGTGATGAAGGACCGCATGGCGGCCGGCATCGACATCGGCATGACGGGCCTGGGCTACAACACCAAGATGTTCGCCGACAAAGGTTGGGCGCCACCCACATCGTGGATGGACCTGGCGGATCCGAAGTACAAGGGCAAGGTTGTGTTCCAGTCCGCGTCCGGCAGCACCTTCGGACTGCATGGCTTTCTGATGTTCAACCGCATCCAGGGCGGCGACGACAAGAACTACGAGCCCGGCTTCAAGAAGTGGCCCGACACCATCGGCCCGAACGTGCTTGAATACATCCCCAATTCGGCCAAGTTGGCCGAGATGATCCAGTCCAACGAGGCCGCGATATTCCCGTTGACGCCCACCGCGATCGCCCGCCTGAAGAAGCGCGACATCCCGGTCGAATACGCGCAACCCAAGGAAGGCTCGGTGATCCTGATGGTGGGCGAATGCGTGATCGCCAAGAATAGCGAACCCGAACTGGCGCAAAAACTGGCGTTGTACCTGCTGTCGGCCAGCGCCCAGGCAAAAGCGCTGGAAATGGGCGGCCACTTCCCATCCAACAAGAACGTCCAGGCGCCGGCCGACAACGCCGAGGCGCTCAAGCGTTTCCAGGGCTATATGGCGAACGCCAAGATCCTGGACTGGGATCAGATCAACACGACCCGGCCCGCGTTCAACGCCCGCTGGAACCGCACCGTCGAACGTTGATAAGATCTTGCGGCGCGCCGCTTGTGGATAACCCGCAAGCGCGCGCCGCGCACAGCCCGGGCCTGCCCGCCCACAGAATGGAAGGACCCGCATGCGGCTCATCATCAATTCCGGCGGCCCGTCCGCCATCGACGCATGGCGCGAACAGTTCCGCGCCTTCGCGCCCGAACTGGACGTGGTGGGCTGGCATGAAGACATCGACCCGGCCACCGTCGACTACGCGCTGGTCTGGGCCCCCGACGCCGGCCGGCTGGCCACCTTTACCCGCCTGAAGCTCATCATCAGCGCCGGCGCCGGCGTCGACCACATCCTGGCCGACCCGCAGCTGCCGCGCCACCTGTCCATCGCCCGCATGATCACCGCCCGGACCCGCACCGAAATGGCCGAGTTCGTGCTGACGTCCGCGCTGATGCTGACCCGCGACATCAAACGGGTCGTGGACAACCAGGCGCGCCGCCACTGGGAGCTTTTCGACTCGCTACGCGTGGCCGCCGACATGCGCGTCGGCATCATGGGCCTGGGACACCTGGGCGTGGCCGCCGCCGAACTACTGTCCCGCGTGGGCTTTCCCGTCACTGGCTGGTCGCGGGGCGCCAGCACGCTGGAAGGCCTGCCCTCATACGCCGGCCAGGCCCAGTTTGGCGAATTCCTGGCGGGCACGGACTTGCTCGTCTGCCTGCTGCCCGCCACGGATGCCACAAGAGGCATCCTCGACACCGCCACGTTGTCGCAACTTCCACGTGGCGCCAGCCTGATCAACGCGGGCCGCGGATCGCACATGGTCACGCAAGACGTCGTAGATGCCTTGAACAGCGGCCAGCTGCACCAGGCGATCCTGGACGTTTTCGAGCAAGAACCGCTGCCCCAGGATTCGCCGTTGTGGACGCATCCCGGCATCATCATCACGCCGCATTGCGCCGCGATCCCCGACCGCAAGGAACGCGCCCGGCACACCGCGTTGTTGATCGCGGCCAACGAGCGCGGCGAGCCATTGCCGAACATCTACGATCCGCAGCGCGGGTATTGATAATGCGGGCATGATGGGTTGCGCGCGTTCGACACCGCCGCACGAACCCGACCCGGACGCGCTCCACCCATCCTACGGGCGCATGGAGGCATGGAAAGCGGACCCGCGGATCGACGGTCAACCGTCCGCCGATCCGACGCACCACACATCCGACGGCGGTTATGCGCAACTCCCCGACGCAAGACATCGCGTAAGCCCCAAAAGGCCGCCCGCGCGGCCGGCCTGGGGCGGGTCCCGCAAGATCCTCCACCAGCCCCCGTTCGAGGTGAGAACGCAAGAGCGCAACTCTCCCCCGCTGACGCGAGATTGCATCTGACCGAGCCTGGCGTGGCGGTGTCGCGCGGTGCGCGGGGCGTCGATAAGCCCGAGGGAATCTGAAGGAACCGCCGAAGGCGGCGACGAAGATGACAAGGGGGAAGTCCGGAGCGAAGGCTCCGGACCGCAATCGTTGACCCGCGCACCGCGCGACGCCGCCGCGACAGGCGTCAAAAGAACCCTTCAGTCACGCCCCAAGATAACGACAACAAACCCCACGAAAAACCGCAAAATCTGCAAACCCCCCAAAGCTACATTGCCCTCCAAGGAGCAAGCATGAAGCCCGAAACCCGAACCCGGGCCCTACAACGAAATGAGCCAGCCCTACCAATGGATGTTCTCGGAATGGCTGCCCGCCAGCGGCATGGTGCCGGCTGACTTTCCCATGTTCGAGCAATACCTGAATGACCCGCGCAGCACCCCGCCCGCGCAATTGCAGACCCGCATCTGCCTGCTCCTGAAATAGCGGCGGAAATTACCCGAGCACGCCGGCCAGATACTGCCGCAGCCACGCGTGCGCGGGATCGTCCTGATAGCGCTCGTGCCAGTACAGCGACACGGCGATCGGCGGCAGCGTCAGCGGCACCTTTAACGTGACGATGCGCGCCGCGCCCGTCATCGCGCGGGCGATGCTGACCGGCATCGTCGCGATCAGGTCCGAGCCCTCCACGATGAACGGACAGACCAGATAACTGGACAACGTCGCCACGATCTTGCGGCTGCGGTTTTGTCCCATCAGAATGCGATCAATCGCGGTGCTGAAATAGCGCGTGTGCGCCGCCAGGTCCAAGTGGCCATAGCGCAGATAGGCGTCCAGATTCCAGCGCTTTCGCAAGCATGGATGCCCTTCGCGCACGATGCACACCGCCGGCTCCTGGTACAGGAACCGCGTGCGCAGGTCCGGGGCCGGGTCAGGGAAATAGCCTGCAATCAATTCCACATGATTCGTGTCCAGCATGCTCAGGCCGTGCTGTGGGCGCGCCGGCACGATCTGCAATTGAAAATGCGGCGCGTCTACCGCCAGCCGCGGGATCAACTTGGGCAACAACGTGAACTGCACATAGTCCGTCGCATAGAACGATAGCCTGCGCGACGAGTGCATGGGGTCGAAGGCTTCGCGGGTGCGGGTAGCTCGATGCCAGCTTTCCAAAAGCGGCTTGAAATTCTGATGCAGCTCCATCGCGCGCAACGTGGGTTGCCACACACCGCCTTCGCGCACCAGCAAGGGGTCGCCAAACAGCTGGCGCAGCCGGTTCATCGCCGCGCTCATTGCCGGCTGGCTGATGTTCAACTGCTCGGCCGCGCGCGAGACGTTGCGGCACGCCATCAGCGCGTCGAAATGCAGAAGCAGATTCAAGTCCGGATTCTTCACGGCCGCGCACCTATAAATAGCAGTTATACAAATATAAGCCCATAGGGCTGCTGTCATTGAATCCCCAGGCCTAGCATGGCCTTGTTGTTGCAGCGAACCAAGGTCGGACACGCATGATCCGGCCACAAGGAAGTTCTATCAACAAGGGGAAACCAAGCCATGAACCAAGGGCTGATACGCAGTTGCTGTCGCATTGCCGCCGGGGTCGCGTTGTTTGCGGCCGCCGGTTCCGCCAGCGCCGCCTGGCCGGATAAAGTGATCCGCATCGTCGTGCCGTTCGCGGCCGGCGGGTCGACCGACCTGATCGCGCGCAAGGTGGCCGAAGGACTGGGCCAGCGCCTGTCCGCCAACGTCATCGTTGAAAACCGCCCCGGCGCTGGCGGTACGGTGGGCACCGAGTACGTGGCTCGGCAACCGGCCGACGGCTACACCATCCTGATGGGCTCGGTCAGCACGCACGGCAGCGCGCCCTGCGTGTATTCCAAGCTGCCGTATGACGCCATCAAGGACTTCACGCCCTTGACCGTGGTGGCCACGATTCCCAACGTGATGTCGGTCAACCAGTCGGTGCCAGCCAAGACCTTGCAGGAATTCGTGGCGCTGTTGAAGAAAGAGCCTGAAAAGTACTCCTTCGCCTCCAACGGCCAGGGCACGTCCAACCATCTGGCCGCCGAACTCTTCAAGACCACCGCCGGCGTGTCGATGGTGCACGTGCCCTATCGCGGATCCGGGCCGGCGCTGATTGATCTGGTCGGCGGGCAAATCAACATGATGGTCGACGTTGTGATGACGTCCTACCCCTACATCAAGGACGGCAAGATCAAGGCGCTGGCGGTGACGTCGCCGCAGCGTTCGCCGATGCTGCCCGATGTGCCGACCGTGGCGGAATCCGGGTATCCGGGCTACGAGGCCATGGTGTGGTTCGGCATGCTGGCGCCGGCCGGCCTGCCCGAACCGCTGCGGCAAAAGCTCACCGACGGCCTGGTGCAGACCTTGCACGCGCCCGCCATGAAGACCTATCTGGAGCAGCAAGGCGCGCAGGTGTCGGACGTGGCGGGGCCGGTGTTCGGCACGATGATCAAAGATGAAATCAGCAAGTGGTGCCAGGTGGTGAAGAAGGCCGACATCCGCCTGGATTGATCCGCCCGGCCCACAAGACTCTTTTTGGAAAGAACGATATGTATCGCATTGGGATAGACGTCGGAGGCACGTTTACCGATTTCACGATGATCGACGAGGACGCTGGCGTGGTGCACTTTCACAAAGTGCCTTCCACGCCGCACGATCCTTCGGAAGCCATCGCCACCGGCATCGGCCAGATGTTGGCCGACCACGGCGTGCCGCCCTCGCAGGTGTCGCACGTGGGGCACGGCACGACGGTCGCCACCAACCTCATCATCGAACGCAAGGGCGCGCGCGTGGGGCTGATCACCACGCGCGGCTTCCGCGACGTGCTGGAGATCGGCCGCCAGACGCGGCCGCATCTGTACGACTACAGCGGGGGCAAACCCCCTGTCGCCGTGCCGCGCGAGTTCCGTATTGAAGTGGACGAGCGCGTCAACGCGGCGGGTGAGGTGTTGACGCCGCTGGACGACGAGCAGGTGCTGGCTGCCGCGCGCCAGTTCGCCGCGGCTGGCATTGAAGCCGTGACGATCTGCTTCCTGCACGCCTACCGCAATCCGGCGCACGAACGCCGGGCGGCGCGGCTCGTGGAGGAGGTCATGCCGGGGGTCTACATCAGCCAGTCGTCCGATGTGCTGCCGGAGTTCCGCGAATATGAACGCCTGTCGACGACCGTGCTGAATGCCGCCGTCGGGCCGAAGATGGCGCGCTATCTGGAACGCTTCCTGCTGCGCGTGCGGGAATTGAATATCGATCATGAGCCGCACACCATCCACTCCAATGGCGGGCTGATGTCGATTGCCACGGTGCGCCAGTATCCCGTGCGGACCTGCCTGTCGGGGCCGGCGGCGGGCGTGGTGGGGGCGGCCGCCGTGGGCCGCGCCATCGGTAGCCTGAATCTGGTCACCTTCGATGTGGGCGGAACCAGCACGGATGTATCCCTGGTGTGCGATGGCCGTCCCTTGTTCACATCGCATCGCCATGTGGCGGGCTATCCCGTCAAGACGCCGATGGTGGATATCCACGTGATCGGCGCGGGCGGGGGCAGCATCGCGTGGCTGGACGACGCGGGCGCGCTGAAAGTGGGCCCGCACAGCGCGGGCGCCGTGCCGGGGCCGGTGGGTTACGGCCGCGGCGGCCAGGAACCGACAATCACCGACGCCGAGATCGTTTTGCAGCGGCTGAACCCCGTGGCCTTGCTGAACGGCCGCATGCCGGTGTACGCCGACGCGGCGCGGCAAGTGATCGATGAACGCGTGGCCAAGCCGCTGGGCCTGGACCGGGACGCTGCCGCCGAAGGAATCCTGCGCATCGCGGCCGCGAACATGAGCCGGGCCATCCGCGCCGTATCGACCGAGCGCGGCTACGACCTGTCGGACTTCGCGTTGTATGCCTACGGCGGCGCGGGGCCGCTGCACGCGGTGGAAGTGGCCGAGGAATGCGGCATCCCGGTCGTGATCGTGCCGCAGGAGCCGGGCACCATGTGCGCGCGCGGCATTCTGCTCAGCGACATTTCGTTCGACTTCGTGCAAAGCGAGATCTCGCTGGCCGGCGAAGACACGTGGCCGGCGATTGCGGCCATCTTCACGGGCCTGCGCACGCAAGCCGAAAACTGGTTGGCGGAAGAACGCGTGGACCCTGCGCTTCGCGTCTATCGCAGCGCGATCGACGCCCGCTACGAAGGACAAAACTTTGAAGTGCAGGTCAGCCTGGACGACACCGGCGTGGGCGGCCATGCGGAATTCGCGCGCCGTTTCGCCGAGGCGCACGAACGCGAATACGGCTACACGGTGGACGACCGTAAGGTGCAGATCATCAACTGCCGCATGCAGGCGGTGGGCCAGGTGGTGAAGGCGCCGCTTGCGCCACGCCAGATCGGCGGGGTGCTGGCGGACGCCAGGATCGGCCAGCGCGACGCCTATTTCGGACCCGTGCACGGATGGCAGGAGACACCGGTGTACGACCGCGATCGCGTGCCCACCGGCGCGCGCTTCGTCGGCCCCGCACTGCTGGAAGAAATGAGTTCGACCACCGTCGTCGGCGTGGGCCAGCACGCCAGCGTCGACGAATACGGCAACCTGATCATCCGTTTGCAAGGAGGCTTGCATGACTAAGCCCGACCATTCCAGTTCCAGCGTGGCGCTGGCCGACCCCATTGGCATGGAGGTGTTCTGCAACCGCCTGCTGTCCATCACCGAAGACATGAACAACACGCTGGTGCGGGCGTCGTTCTCCACCAACATCAAGGAACGCAAGGACTGCTCGGTAGCGTTGTTCGACGCGGCGGGCCGGCTGGTGGCGCAAGGCACGCAGATACCGCTGCACCTGGGCTCGCTGGACGGCGCGATGGGCGCGATCTTGCGCACGTTCAAGACCGCCGACATTCGCGACGGCGACGTCTTCATCTGCAACGACCCCTATCTGGCAGACGGCAGCCACTTGCCCGACATCAACATCGTTACCCCCGTGTTCTGGGAAGGCGTGCTGCGCTTCTTCGCGGCCAATATCGCGCACCATTCTGACGTTGGCGGCGCCGTGCCAGGATCGATCGCGGGCGGCTTGAAGTCCATTTTCGAGGAAGGCATTCGCATCCCCGCCTGCCGCATCGCGAAGCATGGCGAGACGGACGAGGACATGCTGCGCCTGATCTGCGCCAACACCCGCGACCCCGAAGAGCGTGTGCTGGATCTGCGCGTGCAAATGGCGACAAACCGCCGGGGCGCGGCCGCGGTGCAAGGCCTGATCCGGCAGATGGGACTGGACGCGGTGCTGCGCTCCGTGGATGACGTGATCGCGTACACGCGCCGGCGCCTGCTCAACCGCATCGCCGAGCTGCGGCAAGGCAGCTACACGTTCCGCAGCGATCTGGACGACGACGGAATGGGCGGGGATCCGGTGCCGATTCAAGTGACGCTGACCGTGCGGCCCGGCAATCTGCATTTCGACTTCGACGGCTCCGGCAAGCAGGCGCGCGGCGCGATGAACCTGCCGATCAATGCGTTGCGCGCTTGCGTGTACTACGCGGTCAAAGCGCTGCTGGATCCGGACCTGGCGCCCAACGCCGGCTTGTTCGACCCTATTACCGTGTCGGCGCCGCAGGGCACCATCACCAACCCGGAACATCCGGCGGCAGTGGGCGCGCGGTCGATCACGGCGCAGAAGGTGGCAGGCGCGATCTTCGGCGCGTTCCGCGGCTTGCTGCCGCCCGAGAAGACCATGGCGTCCAGCAACGACTGCTGCCCCGCCATCGTGTTTTCGGGCCGCTGGCGCGAGCGCGCGGGGCACTTCGTCTATCTGGAAACCTTGGGCGGCGGCGCAGGGGCTCGCTTCGATGCGGACGGGATGGACGCGGTCCACGTGCATATGACCAACACGTCCAACCTGCCGGTTGAAGCGCTGGAAAACGAGTATCCGTTGATGATGGACGAGTACGCCATGATCCCCGACTCCGGCGGCGTCGGCCGCACGCGCGGCGGACTGGCGATCGCCAAGCAGATCCGGGCGGTTGGGCCGGGCATCGTTTTTTCGGCGCGCTCGGACAGCCACACGGTGGGCGTGGCGGCCGGGGTGGACGGCGGCGGCGACGGACGCCGCGCACGGCTGATCCGCAATTACGGCACGCCACAGGCCGAAGCGCTGTTTTCCAAGACGGCCAACATTGCCCTGGCGCCGGGCGACAGCGTGCGCATCGAAACGCCAGGCGGGGGGGGGTATGGCGCGCCGGCCGAGCGGTTACGCGCGCGCATCGCGCAGGATCTGGCCGACGGGAAAGTCAGCGCGGCGGCTGCGCGCGCCGCCTATGGCGCAGGCGCCGTGCCCGTCACCCCACGTTGAGCGTCATCGAATACTTCATCTTGTCGTGCGGGAAGGTGGTGATGGTGGCCAGCAGCAGCAGGCCGCCATCACCGTAATAGCGGCGGGTGATGACAAAGCCCGCCGTCTTGGGCTCGACCTTCAACTGCTTGGCGATGGTGGCGTTGATGGGCGTGGCCGAGAATTCCTGGTTCACCTCGGTGATGCGGTCGCCGAAGTGGTCTTCGATCAGGCGCAGCAGCGAAATGCGCGATTTGACCTCGACGCGCACGTCTGAATGTTCGGGGTCGGCGTAGATCAGCGTGCTGGCCGCGGCGGTGTCCTGGTCGTCCAGGGTCTTGATGGAGTTGATGTGCAGCCAGGACTTGTCGGGTGTGCAGCCCAGTGCCTCAGCCAGCCGCTTGGGCAGCTTGATGGTGCGCACGTCTTGTACCAACAGGGCGGCGTTGCGCGCGTATTGCAGCAGGTCGGGAAATTGCGAGATGCGCTGTGTGAACCGGGTGCTGGCGCGGGCGGTCTCGACGCGGGTGCCCACACCCGGGCGGCGCGACACCATGCCGGCAACCGTCAGCATGCGGATCGCTTCGCGGATGGTGTGGCGGCTGGCGTTGAACTGGTCGCAGAGCTCGTGTTCGGTCGGCAGCAGCGTCATGACCGGGTAGCGGCCGGTGCTGATGTCGTGCGACAGCGTTTGGAAAATGCTCTTGTAGCGGGGGCCGCCAACGTCACCGTCCGGCGCCTGCGATTCGGGTTTCCCGCGCGCCTGCCGTGCTCCGCCAGGGCCGGCCGCGCGCTCGGAGGATCGGGTCATGGGGGGGACTCCTTGCATTGTTATATGGGGTTTGTACGGACAATAACCGATTGACAACGATGTCTCGTCGGATCCATTATTTGTCCGGACATTCATGTACGGACAAAGTGTACCAACAATCGGGGGTTCTCATGGGTAAGGTACTTGCAGTGATCGCGGCGACGACGGTGGCCGTCGGACTCAGCGCAAATGCAGCAGCGCAGCAGAAGTTGGTGGTGGCCGGCTACGGCGGTTCGTTCGAAGACATCATGCGCAAGGACATCTTCCCGCCCTTCGCCAAGCAACACGGCGTCGAGCTGGACTATGTGGCCGGCAATTCCACCAATACGGTGGCGCGGCTGCAAGCGCAAAAGAGCAACCAGCAGATCGACGTGGCCATCATCGATGACGGCCCCATGTACCAGGCCATCGCGTTGGGGTTTTGCGAACCCATCAAGGGCCTTTCGAGCGACGATATCTACAGCACCGCGCGCTACAAGGACGACAAGGCGGTGGCCATCGGCATCGTGGCCACCGGCATCATGTACAACAAAAAGGTCTTCGACGAAAAGAAGTGGGCGCCGCCCACGTCCTGGAAGGATTTGAAGGACCCGAAGTACAAGAAACAGCTGGTGGTGCCGCCACTGAACAACACCTACGGGCTGCACGCGCTGGTGGAATATGCGCGCGAAGGCGGGGGCGGCGAAAAGAAGATCGACGCGGGCTTCACCACCTTCAAGAACGAGGTGGGTCCCAACGTGCTGGTCTACGAGCCGTCGCCCGGCAAGATGACCGAGCTGTTTTCATCCGGCCAGGCGGTGATCTCGGTGTGGGGCAGCGGCCGGGCCAAATCGTTTGCCGACACCGGCTTCCCGGTGGGCTTCGTGTATCCGCAGGAAGGCGCCTACGCGCTGCTGTCCTCGGTGTGCCCCGTCGCCAAGCCCAAGACGAATCCCATGGCGCAGGCGTTCGTGCAGTACCTGGTCACGCCGGAAGTGCAGGAAAAGCTGGCTAGCGCCTACGGCTACGGACCGGTCAACAAGAAGGCGAAGGTCGCCGACGACCCGCGCGTGCCGCTGCCTATCGGCAAGCGCGCCGCCGATTTGATCGTGATCGACTGGGACACGGTGAACCAGAACCGCGACGACTGGAACAAGCGCTGGACGCGGGAAATCGAGCGCTGATACGCGTAGCCGGTAGTGCAATACGGGGCGGCGCGGCGCGTCGCCCACGGGAGCCTTCATGACTTATTTAGTGCTGAACCGCCTTTGCAAGCGCTATGGCGAAACGACCGCCGTGGAAGAACTGAGCCTGTCCGTGAATCGCGGCGAGTTCATTTCGCTGCTGGGGCCATCGGGATGCGGCAAGACCACCACGCTGCAAATGATCGCGGGCTTTGTTGAACCCACCAGCGGCAGCATCGTGCTGGATGGCCGCGACGTTAGCCGGGTGCCGGCCAACAAGCGCGGTCTGGGGCTGGTGTTCCAGAACTATGCCCTGTTCCCGCACATGACCGCGTTTGAGAACGTATCGTTCGGCCTGGAGATGCAGCGCGTCAAGAAGGAAGAACGGGAAGCGCGCGTGGCCGATGCCTTGAAGCTGGTGGGCCTGTCCCATCTGGCGGACCGGCATCCGGCGCGCATGTCTGGCGGTCAGCAGCAGCGCGTGGCATTGGCGCGCGCGCTGGTGATTCGGCCCAGCGTGCTGCTGCTGGACGAACCGCTGTCGAACCTGGACGCCAAGCTGCGCGAGGAAATGCAGTTGGAACTGCGCAGCATCCAGCGCACGATCGGCACCACCACCATTCTTGTCACACACGATCAGTCCGAGGCGCTGGCGCTGTCGGATCGCATCGTGGTGATGAACCAGGGCCGGGTGGAACAGGTGGCCGAACCCTTCCAGGCCTACGAAGGGCCGGCCAGCCATTTCGTCGGCGGTTTCCTGGGCAAGGCCAATGTGTTCACACCGACGGCCGAGCAATACGAAAACGAGACGCGCGCACGCATCGGCGAAGCGCACATCCCGATGGCCGGCGCACCGGTGCCGCAGGGCGCGGTGATCGTGCGCCCGGAAAAAATCCTGTTCTCGGAACCCGCCGCCTGTGCCCTGCCCGGCCGCATGAAGACGCGCGTATTCCAGGGCAACCACTGGCTGTGCCAGGTTGATACGTCGGTGGGCGAAGTGATGGTGATTCGCCAGAACGACGGCGTGGCGGTGCCCGCCGAGGGCGAGCCCGTGCACTTGCGCTGGCGCGCGCAGGATATGTGCGAAGTCGCGGCCGCGCCCAAGGGTCTGGCGTCATGAGCACGCGCGCCAACCCGTGGATGCTGAGCGCGCCGGCGCTGGTGGTCTACGCCACCTTCCTGGTGGTGCCGATGGCGCTGGTGTTTCTGATCAGCTTCTTTGACTTCCAGTTCTATGGCGGCATGCAGGTGACCTTCACCTGGAAGAACTATTTCGAGATTTTCAGCGACGGCTACTACTACGAAATCTACGCGCGCACGTTCGGCGTGGCGGCGGCCGTGACGGTTGCGTGCCTGGTGCTGGGCACCGCCGAGGCCTACGTGCTGTCACGCATGGCCAACCCCTGGAAGGGCTTGTTCCTGATGGTGGTGCTGGGCCCCTTGCTGATTTCGGTGGTGGTGCGCACGCTGGGTTGGGCGCTGCTGTTCGGCTCCACCGGGCTGATCAACAAGGCGCTGATGGGCATCGGGCTGATCAACACCCCCGTGGACCTGATGTACAGCAACCTGGGCGTGGGCATCGCGCTGACGCACGTGCTGGTGCCCTTCATGGTGATCTCGGTGTGGGCGTCGCTGCAACGGATCAATCCGGCCACCGAAGCCGCCGCCTTGTCGCTGGGGGCATCGCAGTTCACCGTGATCCGGCGCGTGATCGTGCCGCAAGTCATGCCCGGCATTCTGTCGGGCGCGATCATGGTGTTCGCGATGGCGGCCAGCTCGTTCGCCACCCCCGCCATCATCGGCGGCCGGCGCTTGAAGAACGTGGCTACGGCGGCCTACGACGAATTCCTGAACACGCTGAACTGGCCGCTGGGCGCGGCGCTGGCCGTGGTGCTGCTGCTGGCCACCGTCGTCGTGCTGCTGTCGGCCAACCGGATCATTGAACGCAAGTACGGCGCCGTCTTCAACCAGGCAGGAGGCTGAGATGCCATTTCGAAACGGCCCCATCGGCCTGGTGTTCCACACGCTGTTCATCCTGTTCATCCTGGCGCCCATCGTCATGGTGTGCGCGGTGGCGTTCACGTCAGAGGGTTTTATTTCCCTGCCCACGGGCGGCTTGTCGTTGCGCTGGTTCCGCGCCATCTTGGACAACCCGCGTTTTGTCGAAGCGTTTTGGTTCAGCCTGGGTCTGGGCACCTTGTCGGCGACGCTAGCCATCGGGTTGGCCGTGCCCAGCGCGCTGGCCCTGGCCCGCAACCGCTTCCGTGGCCGCGAAGCGCTGGTGGCATTCTTCCTGTCGCCGCTGATGATCCCGCATGTGGTGCTGGGCCTGGCCTTCCTGAAGTTTTTCACCACCGTGGATCTGGCCGGCACCTATGTGGGTCTGGTGGTGGCGCACGTGATCCTTGTCATGCCATACGCGCTGCGCCTGGTACTGGCGTCGGCCACCGGCATCGACCCCGCGCTGGAGCGCGCCGCGCAATCGTTGGGCGCGTCCAACTGGACCGCGTTCCGGCGCGTGGTGCTGCCGCTGTTGCTGCCTGGCGTGGTCAGCGGCTGGGTTATCGCGTTCATCACCAGCTTTGATGAACTGACCATGTCGATCTTCATCGCTTCGCCGTCGACGACCACGCTGCCGGTGCGCATCTTCCTGCATATCGAAGACACCATCGATCCGCTCGTGACCGCCGTGTCGGCCGTGCTGATCTACGTGACGATCATCGCCATTTTCATTCTGGACCGCGTGGTCGGCCTGGAAAAGCTGTTTGTAGGAAAGGGACGCTAATGACGGACGAGAAAGAACTGGCGCCCCGCGCGCCCGTGCATCGCGGCATTTATGACGCCGTGGTGATCGGCGGCGGGCTGGTGGGATCGGCCATCGCCTATGGCTTGCGGCGCGAGCTGGACCATGTGGCCGTGCTGGACGAAGGCGACGTGGCCTACCGCGCGTCGCGCGGCAACTTCGGGCTGGTGTGGGTGCAGAGCAAAGGCATGGGCCTGCCGCGCTACGGCGTGTGGACGATGACGTCCGCGGCCGGTTGGCCGCGCTTGGCCGCGCAATTGCTGGAGGAAACCGGCGTAGACGTGCACCTGGAGCAGCGCGGCGGACTGCATGCGCTGCTAAGCGACGAAGAGGTGGAAGCGCGCGGCAAGTTCATGCAAACCCTGCTGGCGCAGCCCGGCATGGCGCAATACGACTGGAAGCTGCTGGACCGCGCGGAAGTGGCCGACCTGGTGCCGGGCATCGGCCCCGATGTGCGCGGCGCAACGTGGACGCCCGTCGACGGAATTGCCAACCCGCTCAAGCTGCTGCGCGCCTTGCATGCGAGTTTTGCACAGCGGGTTGTGGATTACCTGCCGCGCCGTCCGGCGCAAAGCATCAAGCAGCGCGATGGCGTGTTCGACATCGCGACGCCATCGGGCACGGTGCGCGCGCGCAAGGTGGTGCTGGCATCGGGCTTGTCCAACAAGGACCTGGGCGCGCAGGTTGGCCTGGACGTGCCGGTGCGCCCGCAACGCGGTCAGATCGTGGTGCTGGAACGCACGCGCCGCCTGCTGGAAACACCGTTGTCCACGTTGCGTCAGACGGACGAAGGCACGTGGCTGATCGGCGATTCGCAGGAAGAAGCCGGCTATGTGGATAACCTGGTGGGGCTGCCCATCCTGGGCACGCTGGCCGACCGCGCCGTGCGCACGCTGCCTGCATTGCGCGACGTGCGCGTGGTGCGCAGCTGGGCGGCGTTGCGCGTGATGTCCAAGGATGGTTTCCCGATCTATCAGCAATCCGAAACGTGCCCGGGCGCCTTCGTCGCCACCTGTCATAGCGGCGTGACGCTGGCCGCCGCGCACGCCCTCAATTTGGCGCCCATGATCGTGGCCGGCAAGCTTGCCGACGACATGGCGCCCTTCTCGACCCGGAGGTTTCATGTTCAAGAGGCTTGATGAGGCGCAGCGCCAGACGCAAGGCGCGCCGGTGCGCGTGACGGTCAACGGGGCCGAGCTGCAATGCCGCCAGGGCGACAGCGTGGCGGCCGCCTTGTTCGCGGGTGGCGTGTCGGCCTGTCGCGACACCGCCGTGAACGAAGTACCGCGCGGGCCCTATTGCATGATGGGCGTGTGCTACGACTGCCTGGTCACCATTGACGGCCAGGCGAACCAGCAGGGCTGCATGACGGCCGTGCGCGAAGGCATGAAGATCGAGCGCCAGCTGGGCGCGCGCAAGGTGCAGGCATGATCGAAACAACGCAATGCGATTTGCTGGTGGTGGGCGCGGGCCCGGCCGGGTTGGCCGCGGCGACGCTGGCGGCCGGGCTGGGCGTGGATACGGTGCTGCTGGATGAGCAGCCGGCGCCGGGCGGACAGATTTATCGCGCCATCACGACCACGCCGGTCACCGACCGGGGCATCCTGGGTGAAGACTATTGGCACGGTGCATCCCTGATCGCGCCCTTCAAGCAATCAGGCGCGCGCTACGTGCCGGGCGCCACCGTGTGGGCGGTGGCCGAGCGCACCGCGCCGCATCCCGAGAGGGGCTTCGAGGTGGCATATTCCGTGGCGGGCGAAGCGCGCATCGTCCATGCGCGCCGCTTGCTGCTGGCGACCGGCGCGCAGGAGCGCCCCTTCCCGATTCCGGGCTGGACGCTGCCGGGCGTGATTACGGCAGGCGCGGCGCAGATTTTGTTGAAGTCGGCGGGCGTGGTGCCGGCGGATCGCACGGTGCTGGCGGGCAGCGGCCCGCTGCTGTACCTGGTGGCCTGGCAATACCTGAATGCGGGCGTGAAGATCGACACGTTGCTGGAAACCACGCCACCTGGACGCATGGGCCAGGCGCTGCCCAAGGTGTGGGGCTTCCTGCGTTCGCCGTATCTGGGCAAGGGCTTGAAGCTGTTGCGCGCGGTGAAGGCAGCGGTGCCCATCACTCGCGGCGTGACGGCGTTGGAGGCGGTTGGCGACGGCAAGCTGCAAAGCGTGCGCTACACGGCCGGCGGCGTCACCAAGACCTTGCCCGCGGAACAGCTGATGCTGCATCAGGGCGTGGTGCCCAACGTGAATCTGTCGCGCGCCGTGGGTGCCGAGCATCGCTGGAATGAGGCGCTGGATTGTTGGGAGCCACAGGTCGATGAATGGGGCCTGACGACGGTGGACGGTATCGGCATGGCGGGTGACGGCGCCGGGATCGCGGGCGCGCTGGCGGCGGAACACCGGGGCCGGCTGGCCGCCTTGCAGGCCGCGCACCTGTTGGGCCGCATCGATGCCGCCAAACGCGATAGCCAGGCCGTGGCGCCACGCCAGGCGCTTGCCCGTGCCGTAAGAGGCCGCGAGTTCTTCGACGCGCTCTACAAGGCGCCTGACGCGTTCCGGCGGCCCACGGGCGACACCATCGTATGCCGCTGCGAAGAAGTGACCGCTGCGCAGGTGCGCGAAACGGTCAAGCTCGGTTGCAGCGGACCCAACCAGATGAAGGCATTTCTGCGCTGCGGCATGGGGCCGTGCCAGGGGCGCTTCTGCGGGCTGACGGTGGCTGAAATCATCGCTGAAGAGCGCGGCGTGCCCACGCAGGAAGTGGGCTATTACCGGCTGCGCTTTCCGACCAAGCCGTTGACGTTGGGCGAGCTGGCGTCGCTGCCGCAAACGGACGATTCCCGCCAGGCCGTTGTGCGCCTGAAAAAGTAATGCCATGACCGGTTCAACGCGGTCGGCGGCAGTCATCATCATCGGCGGGGGCCTGCACGGCAGTTCGGCCGCGCTGCATCTGGCGCGTGCGGGTGTGCCCGCCCTGGTGATCGAAAAGAACTACGTGGGCCGGCACGCGTCGGGCGTGAACGCGGGCGGCGTGCGGACCTTGTCGCGGCATTTGGCCGAAGTGCCGCTGGCGCTGGCGTCGCGCGAACTTTGGTATCGCATCGGCGACCTGGTGGATGACGACTGCGGTTTCGAGCAGCACGGCCAGGTGCGCGTGGCCGAGGACGCCGCCGACGTCGAGACCTTGCAGCAGCGCCTGCGGACGATGACCGGCCACGGCTACACGCACGAGCAGTGGATCAGCGCCGAGGACCTGCGCGACATGATCCCCGCCATCGCGCCCACCATCCAGGGCGGGCTGATCGCGCGTGAAGACGGGGCCGCCGATCCATATCGCACGACGCTGGCGTTTCGCACCAAGGCCGCCAGCCTGGGCGCGCGCTTTCTGGAAGGCGTGCGGGTCGACCGTGTCGCGCACGACGGCGGCCAATGGCGGGTGGACACCGACGCCGGCACCTACACCGCGCCGCAAGTGTTGAACTGCGCGGGCGCCTGGGCTGACCGCATCACGGCGCAGTGGGGTGAACCGGTGCCGCTGCTGGCCATCAGCCCGATGATGTTGGTGACGTTGCGCATGGATCATTTCCTGGACCCGGTCGTGCTGGGCACCGGGCGTGCGCTATCGTTCAAACAGCGCGCGAACGGCACGGTGCTGATTGGCGGCGGACGCCGGGCCTGGGTGGACCGCGACGCGGAATGGACCGAACTGGATTTCCGCTCGTTGGCGGAAGGCGCTCGCACGGTTTGCGACTTGTTCCCGCACATGCGCGACGCCATCGTGAACCGAGGCTGGGCGGGTATCGAAGCGGCCATGCCGGACGAGATCCCCGTGATCGGCCGCAGCAGCCGCCACGAGACCGCGTTCCATGCGTTCGGCTTTTCGGCGCATGGCTTTGAACTGGGCCCCATCGTAGGCCGCATCATGGCCGACCTGATAACAACCGGCGCGACGGACATGCCCATCGCGCCATTTCGGATTACTCGTTTTTCGGACGCGAACATCGCGTCCACCCCATCAGAAAAGGAGCAAGGCGAATGAACGACGACATCGTGCGCAAGCAAACCAACCAGCGCCTGAGCCGCATCGTGATTCACGGCGATACGGTCTATGTGGCCGGCGTGACGTCAGCGGCCGAGGGCGGCATCGTGGCGCAGACGCGCGACGCGTTGGCGAAGATCGACGGTTATCTGGCCGAGGCCGGCACCGACAAGTCGCGGCTGCTGTCGGTGCAGATCTGGCTGAAGGATATCGACCGCGACTTCGCCGGCATGAACAGCGTGTGGGCCGAATGGGCGCTGCCCCATGCGATGCCCACCCGCGCCACCTGCGAGGCCAAGCTGGCCGCGCCGGAGCTGCTGGTGGAGATCATCGTGACGGCGGCCAAGCGGCCGCCGTATGTCAGCGGGCCGGTGTCTGAAAGCTGACCTGACCCGGGCGGCCCGGCAGATTCAAGGTGGCGGTAGCGGGCGGCGTGGTGGCAATCACCTGCCCCGCGCGCAGCACCATCAGGCGGGTCGCGCGCAGGCGTAGCGCTTCGACCGGGTCGCGCGCTTGCAACAGCACCAGGTCGGCGCGTTTGCCGACCGCGATGCCCGTGTCGTCCAGCCCCAGGATCTTGGCGGGCGTGGTCGTCACGGCCTCGAAACAGGCGCGCATGGCGTCCTGGCCCGTCATTTGGGCCACGTGCAGGCCCATGTGCGCCACTTCCAGCATGTCGCCAGAGCCCAGGCTGTACCACGGGTCCATCACGCAGTCATGGCCGAACGCCACCGGCACGCCGGCTGCCAGCAATTCGGGCACGCGCGTCATGCCGCGGCGCTTCGGGTAGGTGTCGTGGCGGCCTTGCAGCGTGATGTTGATCAGCGGGTTGGCAATCGCCGCGACGCCGGCTTCGCGCATCAGCGGGATCAGCTTGGACACGTAGTAGTTGTCCATGGAATGCATGGACGTCAGGTGCGAACCGGTGACGCGGCCATGCAGGCCCAGGCGCTGCGTGTGGTAGGCCAGCGTTTCGATATGGCGCGACAAGGGGTCGTCGCTTTCATCGCAGTGCATATCCACGCGCAGGCCGCGCTCGGCAGCCAGTTCACACAGGATGCGCACGGATTCGGCGCCGTCCTGCATGGTGCGTTCAAAGTGCGGAATGCCGCCCACGACGTCCACGCCCATGTCGAGCGCGCGCTTCAGGTTGTCCAGCGCACCGGGCGCGCGCAGCACGCCGTCTTGCGGGAAGGCCACCAGTTGCAGGTCCAGATAGGGTTTGACCTTCTCGCGCACGTGCAGCAGCGCTTCGGTGGCGAGCAAGCGCGGGTCACAGACGTCCACGTGCGAGCGAATGGCCAGCAGGCCGCGGGCAACGGCCCAGTCGCAATACGCCAACGCGCGTTCCACCAACGCTTCCTGCGTCAACAGCGGCTTCAGTTCCCCCCACAGCGCGATGCCTTCCAGCAAGGTGCCGGACTGATTCACGCGCGGCAGCCCGAACGACAGCGTGGAGTCCATGTGGAAGTGCGCGTCCACGAAGGGCGACGACACCAGCTGACCGGCGGCATCGATCACCTGCCCGGCTTCGGCCTTCAGCGCGGGTTCCACCGCCGTGATGCGACCCTGCGCCACGCCGATGTCGATGTTCGTGCGCCCATCGGGCAGCGTGCAGTTCTTGATAATCAGATCGAGCATGGATGCATCCTAAAAAATCCAGCAATTCACGGTGCACCAAAAGTACACCACCATCGGGGTCGCACGGATCCGGCTTTGCCGGTCCGTAGCGACGCCCCTGGGGGAAGCGCGCAGCGCTTCGGGGGGGCCCTCTACCTTTCGCCTTTGCGATATGGCTTCATCAGGGCTTGCGGGTAGGCGGCGCGGCGCGCCATCACCACCAGGGCCAGGATGGACAGGATGTAGGGCAGCATCAGGTACACCTGATACGGTAGCTCGGGCAGGCCGGGCAAGGCTGCTCCGCCCTGTTGCAGACGCAATTGCAGCGCGTCGAAGAAGGCGAAGATCAGCGCGCCCAGCAGCGCCTTGCCGGGGCGCCACGACGCGAACACCACCAGCGCCACGCAGACCCAGCCACGGCCGTTGACCATGTTGAAGAAGAACGCGTTGAACGCGGCCAGCGTCAGGAAGCTGCCGGCCACGCCCATCAGCGCGGAACCGGCCACGATGGCGCCCATGCGCAGCCGCGTGACGGACAGGCCCTGGCCTTCCGCAGCAGCCGGGTTTTCGCCCACCATGCGGATCGCCAGCCCGACCGGCGTGCGGTTCAGCACCCAGGCCAGGATCGGCACGGCGGCCAGCGCAATCAGCGTCATGGGCGTTTGCCCCGCCAACACCGGGCCGATCAGCGGAATGCCGTCCAGGAATTTCATCTCGGCAAACGGCGTGATGGTGGGCGGCGTGTTCACGCTGGGAAACGTCACGCGGTAGGCAAAGTACGACAGGCTGGTGGCAAGCAGCGTCACGCCTAATCCCGACACGTGTTGCGACAAGCCCAACGGCACCGTCAGCACGGCATGCAGCAAGCCGAACACGGCGCCGGCCAACGCCGCCGCCAGCACGCCCACGTACAGCGGCGCACCCAAATACACGACGAGCCAGCCGGTGAACGCACCCGCGGCCATGATGCCTTCGATGCCCAGGTTCAACACCCCCGCGCGCTCACACAGCAGCACGCCCAGGGTGCCCAGAATCAGCGGCGTCGCCAGACGCAGCACGGCGACCCAGAAGGCCGAGGAACTGATCAGATCCATCCATTCCATGGCGTGCTCCTCAAGCCCGGTTGCGGCGCAGGCGGTACTGCGCGAATAGCGTCGCAACCAGCATGGCAAGCAACGAGGTGGCGACGATGACGTCGGCGATATAGTTCGGCACCGCGATGGCGCGGCTCATGCTGTCCGCGCCCACCAGCATGCCGGCGACAAAGATACTGGCCAGCACCACGCCCAACGGATGCAGCCCGGCCAGCATGGCGACGACCACGCCGGTGTAGCCGTAGCCCGGCGACATATCCAGCGTGACGTAGCCGGTGCGGCCCGCCACTTCGATGGCGCCCGCCAGGCCGGCCAGCGCGCCCGACAACATCGCGGTGCCCAGCATCACGCGGTTGACCGGCAGGCCAAGGAAACGCGAGGCGTGCGCATTGGCACCCACGGCGCGCATCTGGAAGCCGAAGACGGTGTAGCGGTTCAACAGCCACAAACCCAGCGCCAGGCCGGCCGCCCACAGCAGGCCGGTGTGCGCACGCGTGCGTTCGATCAGCTTGCCCAGTTCCAGGTCGCCGTTAAGCGCTACCGATTGCGGCCAGCCCATCGCCATCGGGTCCTTCATCGGGCCGTCCAGCATCATGGACACGAACAGCAGCACGATGAAGTTGCCCAGCAGCGTGGTGACCACTTCGTCCACGCCCAGGCGGGTCTTCAGCAGCGCGGGAATCAGCAGCAGCAAAGCGCCCGCCAGGGCGGCCGCCAGCATCATGCCGCCGAACAGTACCGGCACGGGCAAGTCGAAGCCGGTGCCGTCATGCAGGCCGCCGATGGCGACCGCCGCCAGGGCGCCCAGATACAGCTGGCCCTCGGCGCCGATGTTGTAGAAGCGGGCGCGGAACGCCACGGCACAGGCCAGGCCCGTCAGCATCAGCGGCGTGGCGCGGGTCAGCGTTTCAGACAGCGCAAAGCGTGAGCCGAACGCGCCTTCGAACAGCAGCGCGTAGGTGCGGCCGACGGGGGCTCCCGCCCACGCCACCAGCAAGGTACAGACCGCCAGCGTAAAGAGGATGGCCGCGATGGGGGCCAAGGCCAGCGCCAGACGGCTGGGCTCGGGGCGGCGTTCCAGGATCAGTTTCATGCGAAAGATGCTCAATAGAGGGGGCGTCGGCGCGGGGCGGAGCGATCCGTCACGCGCGGGTTCCCGTCATGGCCAGGCCGACGGTGGCCGGCGTCCAGTCGGCCACCGGTTTGACGGCGACCAGCTTGCCGCCGCACAGCACGGCGATGCGGTCTGCCAGGGCGAAGATTTCTTCCAGGTCTTCAGACACCAGCAGCACGCCGGCGCCGCGCGCGCGGGCGGCCAGCAGTTGCTCGCGCACATAGGCGACGGCGCCGATGTCCAGGCCCCAGGTCGGCTGGTCGGCCACGATGAAGCGCGGTTCGCGCGCCAACGTGCGGCCCAGGATCAGTTTCTGCATATTGCCGCCCGACAAACTGCGCGTGCGCACGTCCAGCGAGGCCGCGCGCACGTCGAACTGCTTGGCCAGCGACGCCGCATACGCGCGGCCCGCGCGGGCGCGGATCAGGCCGTAACGCGCGAAGCGCTTGTCCTTCAGGTCTTCGACGATGGCGTTTTCCCATAGCGGGCTGTCACCGATCATGCCTTCGCCGTGGCGGTCTTCCGGAATGCGGCCGACGCGGGCGGCCGTCCAGCCGGCCGGCGTGGTGGGCGCGGCGGCATGCTCGGCGCCCAGCCGGATCGTGCCGTCGGAGGGCTGGCGCAAGCCCGTCAAGACCGACACCAACGCCTGCTGGCCGTTGCCGGCCACGCCCGCGATGGCCACGATTTCATGTTTGTGGACGGTCAGGTCCAGGCTGTCCAGACGCGGCGCGCCATCGCGGCCGTCGCGCACGGTGACCTGCGACAGGGTCACGACGGGCGCGGCCTGTTCGGCGGCGGCCACCGCTTCGGCGCGCGGCATGACGACCTTGCGGCCGACCATCAATTCCGCCAGTTCGGCGGGGCTGGTGCCGGCGGTGTCGCGCTCGGCCACCAGTTTGCCCTGGCGCAGCACCGCCACGCGGCGCGAGACGGCCATCACTTCGTCCAGCTTGTGCGAAATGAAAATCACCGCCAGGCCATCATCGACAAAGCCGCGCAGGGTGGCGAACAGGTCTTGCACTTCCTGCGGCGTGAGCACTGCGGTGGGTTCGTCCAGGATCAGCACGCGTGCGCCGCGGTACAGCGCCTTCAGGATCTCGACGCGCTGCTTTTCGCCGACGGAAAGCGTGCCCACGCGCGCATCCGGATCCACCGCCAGGCCAAAGCGCTGGCCCAGTTCAACCAGGCGGCGGCGCGCCTTGCCGCGGCCAGATGCCAACTTCCACAGCGATTCGGTGCCGACCATGATGTTGTCCAGCACGGTCAGGTTGTCGGCCAGCGTGAAGTGCTGGTGCACCATGCCGATGCCGGCCGCCAGCGCCGCGTCGGGCCGGCCGGCGGGCAACGGCTTGCCGAAGACTTCGATACTGCCGGCGTCGGCCACATAGTGGCCGAACAGGATCGACACCAGGGTCGACTTGCCGGCGCCGTTCTCGCCCAGCAGGGCCAAGACTTCGCCTTGCGCGAGCGTCAGCGAAACATCGTCATTGGCCGTCAGGCTGCCGAAGCGTTTGGTGATCCCCGTCAGTTGCAGGGCGAGAGGCGCTTGATTCATCGTGCCGAGGACTTGGGTTCTTTGTCGACGACCTTCACCGTGAAGCTGCCGTCCAGGATGGCTTTCTGCTTGGCCTGCACGCGGGCGACCAGTTCGGCCGGGATCTTCGATTCAAAGGTGCCCAGCGGCGCCAGCGACGAACCCTTGTGCTTCATCAGCGAATATTGGCCGTAGTCATCAGCCTTGAACGTGCCGGCCTTCACTTGCTTGAGCGCTTCATCGATCGTGGGCTCCATGCTCCACAGGGCCGACGCCACCACGGTTTCCGGGTACTGCGGCTGCGTGTCGATCACGTTGCCGATAGCCAGCTTGCCACGCTCTTTGGCCGCATCCGACACGCCGAAGCGTTCGGCGTACAGCACGTCCGCGCCCTTGTCGATCATCGCGAAGGCGGCTTCCT
Source organism: Achromobacter marplatensis (assembly GCF_049060505.1). Taxonomy (GTDB): domain Bacteria; phylum Pseudomonadota; class Gammaproteobacteria; order Burkholderiales; family Burkholderiaceae_B; genus Achromobacter; species Achromobacter marplatensis_A. Next base: position 108,168 of record NZ_JBMGRB010000004.1, on the reverse strand, counting down.
TGGCCTTCGGGGGATCGAACCACGAACCGATGAAGGTCACGGTGAATTCGGCCTTCGGGTTCACTTCCTTGGCGCCTTCGATGAAGGCCTGCATCAGGCGGTTCACTTCAGGGATGGGATAGCCGCCCACCAGGCCGATCTTGCCGGTCTTGCTCATGCCGCCGGCGATCATGCCGGTCAGGTAGGCGGGTTCCTGGATGTAGTTGTCGAACACCGAGAAGTTGGGTTGCTGCGGCTTGCCCGAAGAGCCCATCAGGAAGGCGGTCTGCGGATAGTCCTTGGCCACCTTGCGGGCGGCGGCTTCCACGGCGAAGGCTTCGCCCACCACCAGCTTGTTGCCTTGCTCGGCGTACTGGCGCATGACGCGCTCGTAGTCGGCGTTGGTGACGTTTTCCGAGAAGGTGTATTCGATGTCGCCGCGGTCCCGGGCAGCGGTCAGCGCCTTGTGGATGCGCGACACCCATTGCTGTTCGACCGGCACCGTATAGATGGCGGCGACCTTCGTTTTGGCCGGCGCCGCGGCCTGGGCTTGCACCGCGCCCGAGAACAGCAGCGCGCCAGCGGCGGCGGCCGCCAGCTTGAGCAGGCCGCGGCGGGCGATGGCGCCGGCGGACGAGGTGGACAGGGATTTCATGCGGATGACTCCTTCGCGGGGATGGAAAGGGAACCGTGGGAAGACGATGCGGATGCCCGACCGCGGCCGCCGGCGGGCATGTTCGGCGCGAGCGGTCGGAAACGTGGGCGTGGGATCGGTCATGGGATGGGGGCGCCAGGGGCGCGTCCCATCCGAATGGTCGGTGCGCAGCCAGTCCAGGCGAAGCAAGTTGTATGCCATGAGGCATTCCTGCGACAAGTCGGGGAAACCTGATGGACGGGCAGGATTATAGGCACCCCGGCGGGGAAACGTGGCACCAAGGTGGTGCGCCGTGTCCCACGGAATGGACATTGGGCGGGTGAAACGCCGTGTTGCGATGCAAGGCGCACGCGCGGCCCGCCCGGCAGACCGTGGCAAGCCTAAAATCCGGGAATAAGCCGCGCGGGGCGCGGCAAGCTGGAAGATCCATGCAAGACATTCAATTGCTGCTCGAACAGTACGGCGGGTGGCTGGTGTTCGCGAACGTCCTGGTCGAACAGGCGGGCTTGCCCGTGCCCGCTTATCCCATGCTGATCGCGGCGGGCGCCTTGGGCGGCGCGGCCGGATGGCTGACGCCCTGGCTGGCCGCCACCGTGGCCTGCCTGCTGGCCGACTCGCTTTGGTACGTTGCCGGCCGGCGCTACGGTGCGCGTCTGCTGGGGGTGATCTGCAAGATGTCGTTGTCGCAGGATTCCTGCATCCGCCAGACGCAGCGCCTGTACCTGCGCATTGGCGTGCGGGCCTTGCTGGTGTGCAAGTTTCTGCCGGGCGCGGGCGCGCTGTCGACCGTGATGGCGGGCCTGACGGGCACCGCCTATCGCCGTTTCCTGCTCTACGACTTGGTGGGCGCCATGATCTGGTCCGGGTCCGCCTTGCTGTTGGGCGGGCTGTTCCATAGCGTCATCAATGACGTGCTGGAAATCCTGGGCACCTATGGGGCCATGGGCCTGGGCGTGCTGGCGGCGGTGCTGGCGCTGTATATCCTGGCCCGCTTCCTGCGCCGCCGGATCCTGCTGCGCAGCCTGCGCGTCATTCCCCGCCTGTCGGTGGACGAACTGATGCAATGGCGCCAGGACGGCCGCAATACCCTGGTTTTTGACGTGCGCCCCGAAGCGCAGCGCGACGCCGAACGCATTCCGGGCGCCATCGCCGTGGACCTGAAGGCGCCGCTGCCGGCATTGGACCCGCAAGCCCTGGAGTCGGACATCGTGGTGTATTGCGCGTGCCCGAACGAAGTATCGGCCGCGTTGCTGGCCTCGCGCTTGCGCACGGCGGGCTATCCCAAGACCTGGGCGTTGCGCGGCGGCTACGAGGCCTGGGCCGAGCACAACCACGCGGTTTGAGCACGCGGCTCGCCATAGCGACCGCGCTGTCCGGCGGGTGGGCGGCGGCGGGTTTTCGGGCAGGCCCGGCGGGCGCGCCAAGCGCATAATTCCATATCAGCCCGCGCAACAGGCGGGCAGCGACAGGAGAGACAAATGCGGTTGTTGTTCTTGGGTGCCGGCGGCACCGGTGGCTATTTCGGCGGACGCGCCGCCCAGGCGGGCGCGGACGTGACCTTCCTGGTGCGCGAACCGCGCGCGGCGCGGATCCGCGAGCACGGCTTGCGCATCCAAAGCCCGTTCGGCGACGCCACGCTGCACCCCAAGCTTGCGACGCAGCAGACGTTGCAGGGGCAGTACGACGTAGTCGTGCTCAGCTGTAAAGCCTACGATCTGGCCAGCGCCATCGAGGCCATCCGACCCGCAGTCGGCCCCGATACGGCGGTGCTGCCCATCATGAACGGCGTCTTGCAATACGACGTGCTGGACCGCGAATTCGAGCCGCACCGCGTGCTGGGCGGACTGTGCCAAATCAACGCCACGCTCGGCCCCGAGGGCGAAGTGGTGCACCTTGGTAAACATGCCAGCATCGTCTTTGGCGAACGCGCCGGTCCGGCCCGCAGCGCGCGCGGCGTGGCGCTGGAGCAGGCGCTGATGGGCGGCGAATACGTCAGCCGCCTGAGCGAAGACATCTACCAGGACATCTGGGAAAAGTACGTCATGCTGACGACGCTGGCGGCCGGCACCTGCCTGATGCGCGGCGCAATCGGGCAGATCGCGTCCACCGACGACGGCATCGACATCCTGAAAAGCCTGCTGCAGGAATCGCAAGCCGTCGCGGCCGCGTCCGGCCACGCGGTGCGCCCCGAAGCGGATGCGTTCGCGCAGAAGCTGATGAGCGACCGCACGCAGCCCATGACGGCATCCATGTTCCGCGATCTGCGCCAGGGCTTGCCGGTCGAAGCCGACCACATCGTGGGCGACATGGTGCGCCGCGCCCGCACGCTGGGCGTGGACGCGACTTACCTGCGCGTGGCCTACTCGCACCTGCAGGTCTATCAGGCGCAGCGCAACGCCGGTTGAGTCCCGCTGATTGATGCACGAATTGCAAAAAACTCTTCCGCTTTACCGGGTTTTTTGTTCGGATTCGACCGAATAGTATGGATTTGCCTGAACCGGGGCGTGTCGCGGCGCGTCGTGCGCCCCCTCCCCGGTTCTTCCTCCCTTAGGAGCAAGACCATGAAAATTGCATTGATCGGCATCACCGGCCGCGTAGGTTCACGCGTGGCCGACGAATTGTTGAAGCGCGGCCATCAAGTGACGGGCATTGCCCGCACTCCGGCCGACGTGAACGCGCAGCCCGGCCTGACCATCCAGCAAGGCGACGCCACCGATCCCGAAACGCTGACCCCGCTGTTGACCGGCCATGACGCCGTCATCAGCGCCACGCGCTTTGTCTCGACCGACGCGCGCCCGCTGCTGGCCGCCGTGAAGAACGCCGGCGTGCCCCGCCTGTTGGTCGTGGGCGGCGCGGGCAGCCTGCTTGTGGCCCCCGGCAAGCTGCTGATCGACACCCCGGAATTCCCCGACGCCTACAAGCCCGAGGCCCGGGCCGGCGTCGTATTCCTGGATACGCTGCGCCAGGAAAAAGTGCTGAACTGGACCTTCCTGTCGCCGTCCGCGTTATTCGAGCCGGGCGAACGCACGGGCACGTTCCGCGTGGGCGATGACCACCTGCTGGCCGACGACGAAGGCAAGAGCTGGATCTCGATGGAAGACTACGCCATTGCGCTGGCCGACGAGATCGAGACACCCAAGCACTCGCGCCGGCGCTTCACCGTCGGCTATTGATTCCGCCGTCAGGCAATGAAAAAGGGAGCCCGTCAAGGCTCCTTTTTTCGCTGTGCGGCGGGGCCGGAACCGCCGGTTTTATTTGTAAACTGGCAGACCGCCAGCCGGCGTCACCTGAGTTGTCCTGTATGCGTATGAAGTTGAAATCGTTGGCCGTCTGTGCGCTGGTCGCCTCCCACTGCCTGGCGTCGGCGCCAGCGCTTGCGGCTGCGCCCCAGTCGAACAAGGACATCGTCACGGCGTTCTTCCGGATGATGTTCCAGGACCGCGAGATCGACGAGGCGGTGCGCCTGTACGTCAGCCCCGACTACATGCAGCACAACCCGTACATGCGTGATGGTGTCGGGCCGATGGTGGATTTCTTTCCGCCGTATTTCGACCAGCATCCGCAAGCCATTGTCGAGATCAAGCGCGTGATCGCGGAAGGCGATCTGGTCGTCATCCACAACCAGTGGCGCGATTCGCCGGAAGACCGCGGCCAGGCCGTCGTGGACATCTTCCGCGTCGACAAGGGCAAGATCGTCGAGCACTGGGACGTCAGCCAGGAAATCCCCGAAAACCCCGCCAACCAGAACGGCATGTTCTAAGCGCCCTGCCATGTCCAACATCGAAGCCGTAGACCTGCCCCGCGCGTATCTCCTGCTGAATCACGGCCCCACGGTGCTGGTGACCAGCGCCCATGGCGACGCGCGCAACGTCATGGCGGCCGCCTGGGCGATGCCGTTGGATTTCAATCCGCCCAAGATGCTGGTGGTGGTGGACAAAAACACCTACACCCGCGAACTGATCGAGGCGTCGGGCGAATTCGCGTTGTGCATCCCGTCGCGCGCGCAAGCCGCCGCCACCTTGCAGGTGGGCTCGGAATCGGGCCGCGGCGAAGACAAGTTCCAGGCCAGCGGCCTGTCGACCTTCCCGGCCAGCAAGATCGGCGCGCCGCTGGTCGCGGATTGCCTGGGCTGGCTGGAATGCAAAGTCGTGCCCGAGCCGCACAACCAACAGGCTTATGATCTGTTCATCGGCGAGGTCGTCGCCGCGTGGGCGGCGCTGGATGTGTTTTCGGGTAACCGCTGGCACTTTCCGCAAGACGACCGGCGTTCGGTCCACTATCTGGCCGGTGGTTCTTTCTTCGCCACTGGCGAGGCTTTCAACGTTTCAGAATCGGAGTAGCCCTTATGCGCAGCGTGTATCTCGCGGGTTTCGACGTATTCCTGCCCGATGCCGTGGCGCATGGACAGCGGCTCAAGGCGTTGTGCGCCACCTATGGGTTCGACGGCCTGTTCCCACTGGATAACACGGCCCCCAAAGACCTGTCGGGCGCGGCGCTGGCGCAATGGATCTACCGCGAGAATGTGGCGCTGATCCGGCGCGCCGACATGGTGATGGCCAACCTGAACGTCTTTCGCGGCGCTGAACCCGATTCCGGCACGGCCTTCGAAGTGGGCTACGCCATCGCTTGCGGCAAGCCGGTATGGGGCTATACCAGCCAGGCGGGCTCGATGATCGATCAGGTGGCGGTGGGCGCGGCGGCGGACGACGGCGCGTCGCGCATGGTCGATGCCGAAGGCTATACCGTGGAAGACTTCGGCCTGAACCTGAATTTGATGCTGGCGTGCAGCGCCCGCATCGTGGTGGGCAAGGCGTCGGATTGCCTGGCCCGCATGGCCGAAGACGCCAGCCGCTGATTGCGCGGGCTGGTTGGCGGCCGCCAGTCGGCAGCCGCCGGCTTCCTGATCAAGCCGCTGTTTTTCGGCGCGTGGTCTTCTTGGCCGCGGCAACGGACTTGCCGGCTTTCGGGGCGCTTGTCCGCTTGCGCGGCGCGGCGCCGCCCGGCGTCGCCAGATACCCCATCACGGCATCCACCACAGCCTGTTCAAGCTGCCCGGTGGAAAACCCCGCCGGCGGCTCCAGCGCCGCCGCATGCACCAACGATTCCATGATGCGCAGCACGACGTAGGTCGCCAGGTCGCGGTCTTGCTGCGCGATCTCGGCGCGGTGCAACTCCAGCAGATGCCGCATGCGGCGATGGATGTCCTGGTCGGCCAGGCTGTGTTCGCGCGGCGTATCGAACAGCGGGAATTCGCGTTCCAGCACGCGGTGCAGCGCGGGATCAAGCAGATGCGCGTGCAGCATCGCCTGCACGATGGCTGCCACGCGCTCTTGCAGCGTGGCGGCGGGGTTGCTGTTGAGCACGTCGTCGATGACGTCCAGCATCTGGTTGTCGTGGCGCTGATGCAGCGCCGCGATCAGCGCATTCTTGTTCGGAAAGTACTGGTACAGCGACCCGACGCTGACGCCGGCGGTCTCGGCGATCAGGTTGGTATTGGTGCCCGCATAGCCATGCGTGGCCAAAACGCGAGCCGTCGCCTGCAGGATGGTGTCGACGGTGTGCTGCGATCGAAGCTGGCGCGGTGATTTTCGGGGCTGTGGGATGGCGGTCATGGATGCGGGGAAAGGCGAGTATCAAACCTGAGCATCGGCTCATAAAATTTACGGCAGGCAATCCGATTTGGTACCCGCAAGCGCGGATTATGCCATCCGCGAATTCTCCGCGATGGTTTCGGATTGTCATGACCCTTTCAAGGATTTTTCATGTCGAACGTTTCGACGGCCGAGGCTTTGCCTGCGGCCCACGGACCCGTGCGCTCTGTTTTTGCGCAGCTGCTGCCTTTGGTCTTGGCCGTGTTCATCGGGTTTTTCATGGTTGGCCTGCCGATGCCGGTATTGCCGCTGTACGTGACCGGCACGCTGGCGATGGGCGCGTTGGTGGTGGGCGTGGTGGCGGGCCTGCAGTTTGCCGCCGCGCTGTTGTCGCGGGCGTATTCCGGCGCGCTGGTCGATCGCCGCGGCGCCAAGCGCGCGGTGGTGACGGGCTTTCTGCTGGGCGCGGCAGCGGGTTTGCTTTATGTGCTGGCCGAGGCATTGTCGGCACGCCCGCAAGCGGCGCTGACCGCGTTGCTGGCGGGCCGCGCGCTGATGGGATGCGCGGAAAGCCTGATCGCCACCGGCGCGCTGAGTTGGGGCGTGGGCCGCGTGGGACCGCAGAACGCCGGCCGCGTGATGGCCTGGGTGGGCGTCGCGATCTACGCCGCCTATGCGCTGGGCGCGCCGGCCGGGATGCGGCTGTATGACGCCGCGGATTTCGCGGGCATCGCGTGGGCGACGGTCCTGATTCCGCTGGCGGCCTTGGCGGTGGTGCTGCCGCAGGGCGGCGTGGCGGCGGTGGGCGGCGCGCGCACGCCTTTCTATCGCGTGCTGGGCCTGGTGCTGCTGCCCGGCATGGGCCTGGCGTTGACCAGCGTGGGCTTTGGCGTGATCACCGCGTTTGTCAGCCTTCTCTTCGCGGAGCGCGGCTGGGAAGGCGCCGCGTGGATGTTCAGCGCTTTCGGCGTGGGTTTCATCCTGGCCCGGGTGTTTTTTGCGGGCCTGCCCGACAAGTTGGGCGGCGCGCGCGTGGCGCTGGTGTGCGTGATGGTCGAGGCCGTGGGCCAGTGGCTGATCTGGTCGGGCGCGACGCCGCTGTGGGCGTATGGCGGCGCGTTGCTGACGGGGGCGGGCTATTCGCTGGCTTTCCCGGCGTTTGGCGTGGAGGCCGTGCGGCGCGTGCCGGCGGCAAGCCGTGGCGCGGCCATGGGGGCGTATGTGGCGTTCCTTGACGTGGCGTTGGGGATCAGCGGGCCGGCGGCAGGTTGGCTGGCGGCCAGCCAAGGGTATGGCGCGGCGTACCTGATGGGCGGCGCATGCGCGCTGGCCGCGGTGCTGGTGGCGGTAGCGTTGAGGCGTCCGGCGCGGCCGTGACGCGATGCTGTTGCCAATCGGGGCCGGGCGTCGCCTCGGCCCCGATGGCCTGCGCGGGACTTAGACGGTGGCGGCCATTTCCAGGACTTCGTCGTCCACGGTTTCGGCCTGACCGTCCTTGAGCTTTTGCAGGTGGTCGGCAAGTTCGGCGATGGTCAGCGCCACCAGGCCGTGCTGGGCGGCGTAGCGTTCAAGCGCCGCGCCGCGCATCATGGTGCCGTCGGCGTTCATCAGTTCGCAGAGCACGCCGGCGGGCCGCAGGCCGGCCAGGACGGCCAGGTCGACGGAGCCTTCGGTGTGGCCGCGGCGGGTCAGCACGCCGCCGGGCTGGGCGCGCAGCGGGAACACATGGCCGGGGCTGACGATGTCTTCGCTTTGGGCCGAGGGCGAGATGGCGGCGCGGATGGTGGTGACCCGGTCGACGGCGGATACGCCGGTGCTGACGCCTTCGCGCGCTTCGATGGACACGGTGAAGGCGGTGGCGAAGCGGCTTTGGTTGCGCTGGACCATGGGGGGCAGTTCCAGGCGGTCGAGCGTTTCACCGGGCAGACAAAGGCAGACGATGCCGCTGCCGTCGCGGATCAGCTGGGCCATGACGGGCACGGTCAGTTTGTCGGCGGCGACGATCAGGTCGGCCTCGTTTTCGCGGTCGAAGTCGTCCATGAGGATGACGGGACGGCCCAGGCGCAGGTGATGCAGGGCGCGCTGCAAACGAGCGGCGAAAGGCTGTGAAGCCAGGCTGGGAAGGGATTGCTGGGTATTGAGGGTGGACATTGAAACGCTCTCGCAAATTAAAGTGGGCGAAAAACGTTTCAGGGCTAATCGACAGCCGAACGCAATACGGTCATCCGGGCGCAAGTGCGCCCGGGCAATCGGGAATGTGCCGGCACATCTTCTCTCATCCGGACTATGACCGTCGGCTCTGGCATTTCACCAGATCTGCTGACCCCGATGTCCGTGAAGGACGCCGGGCGCTCGCGGGCTCGCCACATTGCATGGCATACCGCCGGTGGGGAATTGCACCCCGCCCTGAAGACGTACTGCATGTCGTGTTAACGACTTTTGGAATTGTACGCCTGTCTGGTTTTTGGGGGGGAATATGCTTATCGCGGGTGGGGATTTGGGAATGCGGGGGGTGGGGTTCTTGGGACGCCTGGCGCCAGGGTGGCCCGGGGTGCGCGGGTCAACGATTGCGGTCCGGAGCCTTCGCTCCGGACTGCCCCTGCGTCATCCTCGTTGCCGCCTGCGGCGGCTGCCTTCGGATTCCCTTGGGCGCATCGACTCCCCGCGCACCCCGGGCCACCCCCGCGCCAGGCTCTGTCAGCTGGATCATGGCGTCAGCCGGAGAGAGTGGTGTGCTTGGCGTTTTGCTGGCGGACGGGGCGGCGCGGAGGGGGGGCGGGGTCGCCAAAAAAGGCCGCGCGGGCGGCCGTTTTTGGCATTTGGGTGTCTAGCGGGTTGAGACGGCCCTGCGGGCGGAGGGAGGCGGGGCGCGTCGCGTCGCGTCGGTTGGCGGTTGGGCTGGCTTACTTTGCCGGGGCGGGCGTTTCCGCCGATTTTGCTGTTTTTGCCTGCTTTGCCGGTTTTGCCGAGTTTGCCGGTTTGGCCGGTTTTGCCGATTCGGCGGGTTCGGCTGCTTCCGTGACTTCCACTGGCGCAGGCTTCTCTGCTTTTTTCTTCTTCTTTTTCGGCAGCGCCAGCATCGTGCCGCGGCACGGGGGGGTGCCGCACAGGCAGCGGTAGCCTTCCTTCAGCGCCTTGGTGATGCGGCCGTCCAGGACCAGGCCGTAGTCGTAAGACAGTTCGGTGCCGCGCGGCAGGTCGCGCAGGGCGACGATGTAGACGCGTTTGCCGTGCTTGCCTTCCTGCGCCTCGCAGTTGGGTTCGCAGGAGTGGTTGATCCAGCGGGCGTCGTTGCCTTCGTCGCCGCCGTCGATCACGCGGCCGGAGCTGAGCGCGAAGAAGAAGGTGTGGAAGGGATCGTCCGGATTGGTCGGGTGGCGGCGGTCGGCTTCCTTGGCGCTGATGCGCGCGCCTCCGTATTCGATGATGCGCGTGCCCGCGGGAATCTTGCGGGCGGCGAAGACGCCGTTGCCGTGCAGCTTGGAGCGGCGGACGACATGCCAGGGCTTGATCGGGGTGTCTTCGGTGGTCATGGAGGCGTGGGTGGCGGTGAGACGAAACAGAATTATATCGACGCGTCTTTGACAGGACGACAGGCGTATAGTGGGCGCGCCTCATCCTTACTTGATATTCATCATGATCGTCCGTCCGCGTCCCTCTGCGCTGGCCTTGTTCTTTATTTTGCGCGGCTCCATCATCCCGCGCATTTTCAGCAGGCTCATCGTCATCACGCTGCTTGCTTGCGTGGTGGTGTGGATGTACCACCGGCAGCTGTTTTCGCCCGCGCACCTGACGGCGGTGCCGTTTTCGCTTTTCGGCCTGGCGCTGTCGGTCTTCATGGGGTTTCGCAACAACGTCTGCTATGACCGCTGGTGGGAAGCCCGTAAGCAGTGGGGCGACTTGATCGTGCAGGCGCGCAGCCTGGCGCGCGAAAGCGCGGTGCTGCTGGCGGCCAGCACGGCCAATCCGGTGCAGGAACGGCTGGTGCGGCGCTGCATCGGTTTTGGGTACGGCCTGGCGGCGCGCTTGCGCGGCCAAGACATGGTCGAGGCGGTGCGGCCCTGGGTGCAGCAAGACGAGCTGGACACGCTGGCCGGCTGCCGCAATGTGCCGGACGCGCTGCTTATGGCGATCAACCGCGATCTGGCGGCCTGTCTGCGGCGCGGCGAACTCAGCGACATCCTGTATCAGGGCCTGACCCAGCGCGTGGCGCAATGCGCCGCCATCCAGGCCGCCTGCGAACGCATTAAGTTCACACCTTGCCCGTTCGCCTATTCGCTGTTGCTGCATCGCACCGCGTGGCTGTTCTGCCTGCTGCTGCCGTTCGGGCTGGTGGGCACGCTGGAATACCTGACCCCGGTGGCGGTCATCATCATTGCCTACACCTTCTTCGGGCTGGACGCGCTGGGCGACGAGCTGGAAGACCCGTTCGGCCTGGAAGAGAACGACCTGCCGCTGTCGGCGCTGGCCCGCGTGATCGAGATCGACCTGCTGGAAGGCCTGGGCGTGCGTCCGTTGCCGCAAGCGGCTATGCCCGTGGATTACGTGCTGCGCTAAGCGCGGGTCATCCCGCCGGGCCCATCAGCGGCAGCATGGTTTCCTTCAGGCGGCGCAGCACGAAGCAGGATTTGCTGTGGCGGATGCCGGGGATGCGGTAGAGCTGTTCGCGCAGCAGGCGTTCGTAGTCGCGGGTGTCGCGCACGGCGATGCGGATGTAGTAGTCGTAATCGCCCGACACCAGAAAGGCTTCCAGCACTTCGGGGATGGCCGCCAGGGCGCGGCCGAACTCGTACAGCGTTTCCTCGCTGTGGCTTTCCAGCGTGACGTGCACGATCACCGTGTCCATGAAGCCCAGGCTGGCCGGGTCGATGTCTACGGTGTAGCCGCGGATCACCCCGGCGCTTTCCATGCGCTTGATGCGGTTCCAGCAGGGCGTGGACGACAGGCCCACCGCGGCGCCGATGTCGTTCAGGCTGGCGCGCGCGTTCTCTTGCAGCACCTTCAGAATGGCCAGGTCAAACTTGTCCAGGTTCATTTTCTTTGATTCCTCCAAATCGAAGATAAATTTACTCCGTCTGGCTGGGAATCGTGGAAAAGAAGATAAAAATTCTTCCAGGCTACGAATAAGATAGATAGCATGAACGATCGCCTGCACCCCACCGCCGCCGCCGCGCTTGCCGCCACTGAAGCCCCTGTTTCGAATGGGGCGAAGATTCTGCTCGATACGCTGATTGCGCACGGCGTCGACACCGTGTTCGGCTACCCCGGGGGGGCGGTCCTGCCGCTGTACGACGCGCTTTACGCGGAACCGCGGCTGCGCCATGTGCTGGTGCGCCACGAACAGGCCGCCGTACATGCGGCGGAAGGCTATGCCCGCAGCACCGGGCGAACCGGGGTGGTGTTCGTAACATCCGGCCCCGGCATGGCCAACACCACGTCCGGCCTGCTGGACGCGATGTGCGATTCGATCCCGGTGCTGTGCGTTAGCGGCCAGGTGGCTACCGCCGCCATCGGCACCGACGCGTTCCAGGAATGCGACGCCATCGGCATTTCGCGTTCCGTGACCAAGTGGAATACGCAGATCCGCGCCGTGGATGACGTGGCCAATGTGGTGGCCCGGGCGTTCGAGCTGACCCGCCAGGGCCGGCCCGGCCCGGTGCTGGTGGACTTTCCTAAAGACGTGCAGTTGGCGGTGCCGCGCGATGCGGACGACGACGCGTCCGGTCTGCCCTCGCAGCAAAAGCTGGCCGCGCTGCGTGCGCGCCGCCAGTCGGGCAAGCTGGCGCCCAAATTGCCGCAATCGGCGGTGCGTCGCGCGGCCGCGCTGATCGCGCAGGCCAAGCGGCCCATCTTCTACGGTGGGGGCGGGCTGGTGAACGCCGGCCCCGAGGCCTGCGACGCCTTTGCCGATCTGGTCCGCCACACGGGGGCGCCCTGCACGCTGACCCTGATGGGCCTGGGCGCGTTCCCGGCGTCCAGCCCGCAGTTCGTGGGCATGCTGGGCATGCACGGCACGGTCGAGGCCAACCTGGCGATGCACAACGCCGATCTGGTCGTTTGCATCGGCGCCCGCTTCGACGACCGCATCACCGGCAAGATCTCCGAATTCTGTCCGCATGCGCGCAAGATCCATATCGATATCGATCCGGCTTCGATCAATAAGGTTGTTCGGGTCGATGTGGCGCTGGTGGGCGATTGCCTGCCGCTGGTGCGCGCGTTGCGCGCCGAGCTGGGCGACGAACCGATGGACGCGGCGCGTCTGGCGCCGTGGTTCAAGCGCATCCACACGTGGCGCAGCCAGGATTGCCTGGGCTTCACACCCGCCGCCGACGCGATCCTGCCGCAGCATTTGATGGCGAGCCTGAACGACGCGCTGTCGGGCCGCGACGCCATCGTCTCCACCGACGTGGGCCAGCACCAGATGTGGGCGGCGCAGTATCTGCGTTTCGACAAGCCGAACCGCTGGCTGACTTCAGGCGGCGCCGGCACGATGGGGTATGGCGTGCCGGCCGCCATCGGCGCGCAGGTCGCGCACCCGGACAAGACGGTGGTGTGCGTCAGCGGCGACGCGTCGGTGCTGATGAATATCCAGGAACTGTCCACGGCCATGCAGCACCAGACGCCCGTGAAGGTCGTGCTGTGCAACAACGGCTACATGGGCATGGTGCGTCAGTGGCAGGAACTGATCCACGGCGGCCGCTACAGCCACAGCTACAACGCGTCCTTGCCCGATTTCGTGGCGTTGGCGCGGGCGTTCGGCTGGGGCGCGGCGCGGGTGGACGACCCCGCCAAGCTGGAGGCCGCGCTGGCCGAATGCCTGGCGCATGACGGCCCCTACTTCCTGGACGTGGCGGTGTCGGCGCAGGAAAACTGCTTCCCGATGATGCCGGCGGGCCACGGCCATCAGAAGATGATGCTGGCTGAAGGCGTCTGGTATCAGGACGAGACGACCTGATTCTGGCGGCGAAGGCGTCTGGTGTCAGGATGAGATGACCTGATTCTGACGGACGGTGATGGGTTGCGCGCGGCGGGGGCCGTCTTGCGCGGGTCGATCATTCCGCGCTTCACCCATCCTACAAGGCGCCGCACATCATTCTTGGCTGGCACGTCACCCGTAGGATGGGTGGAGCGCGGCCAGCCCTGCATGTTCCGGGACGGTCGCGGCCGCGCGAAACCCATCGCGCGAGCCTCCGGCCCACCTTAAAACTGAATCGACAACCCGCCGTCCACCACCAGCACGTGGCCGTTCACATAGGACGCGGCCGGCGACGCCAGGAACACCGCCGCGCCGGCGATTTCTTCCGGTTCGCCCCAACGCCCCGTCGGGTTGCGCGCGGCGATGCGCGGGCCGAAATTCGGGTCCGCCACCATGGCCGCATTCGTTTCCGTCGCGAACGTGCCGGGCGCGATGGCGTTGCTGGTGATGTGCTGGCCGCCAAATTCCGCAGCCAGCGCGCGCACCATCCCCGTCAGCCCCTGCTTGGCCGCGGGATAGACCGCGTCGCCCGCGCGCGCCAGTTCGCCCACCACCGACGTGATGGCGATCAGCCGCCCGCCGCCCTGGCGCACCATGCGTTCGGCCGCGAACTTGGCCAGTAGCATCCCGGCGACCAGGTCCGTATCGATCAATTCCCGGATTTCGGCCGGCGTGGTGTCGCGCAACGTCTTGCGATTGCGCGCGCCCACGTTGTTGACCAGCACGTCCAGGCGCCCGTGTTCGTCGTCGATGCGCTGGAATGCGCGGGCCATGTCGGCGTCGTTGCTGACGTCGAACGGCAAGGAATGCGCGGCCAGGCCCGACGCCGTCAGATCGGCCACCGCGGCATCAACGGCCGCGGCGTTGCGGCCGTTGATCAACACACGCGCACCACAGCCCGCCAGCGCCCGCGCAATACAAAACCCCAGCCCGCGCGCGGACCCGGTCACCAGCGCGACCTGTCCGGTCAGATCGAAGTTACGCAGATAAGGTAGTGTCTTCAACGTCAAGTCTCCATCCTCCCGCGCCACTCGTAGCGCTTTGGCGGCGGGTTTCCTTCATTCCCTGAACTCCGGCGCCCAATGCAGCAGGCGGCGTTCCAGCCAGGTCACACAATAAACCAGCGCGATGCCCACGATGGACAACAGCGTCACGGCTGCGAACATGTCGGTGGCGTTCAACGTGGCCAGCGCGGTGATCATCAGGTAGCCCATGCCGGTGGTGGAGCCCACGAATTCCGCCAGCACCACGCCAATCAGCGCGAAGCTGATCGCGTTGGGCAAGGCGGCGAAGGTCCACGCGGCGGCGGTCGGGATGCATACCCGCCACAGGATCTGGCGCGGCGAACCGCCTAGGGTGCGGCAGAAATCAACCAGCTCGCGTTCCACGCTGCGGCCGCCCTTGTAGGTGTTGAAGAACACCAGGAAGAACACCACGAACCACGACGTAACCACCTTGGATGCCAGCCCCAAGCCGAAGAACATGGTGATGAGCGGCACGAACGCGATGCGCGGCATGGAATTGAACGCGACGATGAAGGGGTTGAACACGTCGGCCAGGAAACGGCTGCGGCTGAGCGTCATGCCGACGATGAAGCCGCTGCCCACGCCCACCACCAGCCCCACCATCGTGGCCTGCAGCGTCAGCCACAGGTGCGGCCAGACCGAGCGCGGCCCGGGCTGCACCCATTCCCACAGACGCACCGCCACGCGCGACGGCTGGCTGATGAAGAACGGGTCGAACAGCGTGTTCTGAGTGAACCATGGGATGCGCGTCAGCGTCTCCCATGCGCCCAGGATGACAGCCAGGATCAGCACCTGCCACACGGTGATGCGCACGCGGCGGGCGACGGCGGCGCGGCGGTCCAGGCGCAGCTGGTCTTGCAGGAAATCGGAGGTTTCAGTCGGGATCATGACGCAAGGGATTCAGGCGGCGGCGCGGAACTGCTGGCCCAGCACGCTCCAGAGGCTTTGCACGTGGGCGACGAACTGCGGCGTTTCGCGCAGCGTGAAGACGTCGCGCGGATGCGGGATGCGGATGCGCTCGTCCAGCAGCACGCGGCTGGGCGGACCGGACAGCACCACCACGCGGTCCGACAGCAGGATGGCTTCGTCCAGATCGTGCGTGACCATGACGATGGTCTGGCCCAGTTTGCGCCAGATTTCCATCAGTTCGCGGTGCAGGTGCGTCTTGGTGTGGGTGTCCAGCGCGCCGAAGGGTTCGTCCAGCAGCAGGATGCGGGGCTCGACGGCCAGGCTCATCAAGAGGGCCACGCGCCGGCGCATGCCGCCCGACAATTGATGCGGGAAGGCGTCGGCGAAGGCGCCCAGGTGCCCGAGTTCAAGCAGTTCCGCCACGCGGTGCTCGATTTTATCGGCGGCCACGCCCTGGAATTTCAAGCCCAGGGCCACGTTCTTCTTGACGCTGAACCAGGGCAGCAAGGTGTCTTTCTGGAAGATGTAGCCCAGCGCGGGCGGCACCTGGCCGTCCACCACCCGCCCATCCACGCGGATGGTGCCGGTGGTGGGGCGCAGGAAGCCGGCGATCATGTTCAGCAGCGTGCTCTTGCCGCAACCCGAGGGGCCGACGATCGACACGAATTCGCCCTGTTCGACCGTCAGGCTGACCTCGCCCACCGCGTGCGTGGTGCCCTGGCGTGACTGGTAGGCTTTGCCAACGCTGTCCAGCGTGATCATCACAGGCCCCGCGCTTTCCGCACGAAAGCCATATTCACGCATTTGGCATAGGGCACCGTCTTGATCTCGTCGTTCGAGAACTGCCGGCCGTCGCCCATGATGGCCGTCATGCGGTTGTACGCGTCTTCGGTGATGAGGTTGTCTTTCAGGAACACGGTGTCTTTGTAGACGCCCAGCGTTTTCTCGATGGCCGCGCGCGGGAAGGCGTTCAGGTAGTCGTCGTAGATGACGTCGGCGATGCCGGCGGCGCTGGTGGCGGTGATGAAGTCTTGCGCCTTGACCATGGCGGTCACGAAGGCCTGCACCACCTCAGGACGCTTCTGGATAGTGTCTTCCAGCGTCAGCGCCGCGATGCCAGGGACGTCGCCGCCCATGAATTCGTTCCACGAGCTTTCGGTGGTGGCGTCGAAAATGGGCACGCCCCAGCCTTCCTGGCGGGCCTGTTCCATCATGGACATGGTAGCCATGCTGGCCGACACCGAGCCCGTCTTGAGCGCGCCCAGCATTGTGGCCAAGTCGCCCAACGGACGAATGTCGACCTTGTCGGCCACGCCCGCTTTCTGCATCAGGTACAGCGCCATCAACCAGGTGCTGGACTGGGGCTGGGTGGCGCCCACCCGTTTGCCGGCCAGGTCCTTCAATGATTTGATCTTGCCGCTGTCGAAGTCTTCGCGGCGAACAATGACATTGGCATAGGTAAGCTTGCGGTCAAAGCCGAACACCAGGGTCGCGGGCTTGCCGGCGATGGTCAGCGCGGGCGCGGCGGTAGCCGCCGTGGCGCCGAATGCGATCTGGCCGGCGGCCAGCAGTTGGTTGGTGCGCGGGCCGCTTTGCGAATTCAGGTACTCGACGTCCAGCCCGCCTTCACCGAAATAGCCCTTCTTAAGCGCCACGTAGCCGGCCGCGAAAAACGGGTCGATGCTGCCCTGTCCGTAAACGACGCGGCCCAGCTTGGGCTGCGCGAACGCCACGCGCCCATTGAGCAGGCTGACGCCGGCAAACGCCCCGGCGGCGGCCAGCATGCGGCGGCGGGTGGAGAAATCGGGGCGGTAGGTCATGTCTTCCTCGGACGTTGGTTGGGTTGCAGCTGTTTGGCGTAAACAATACCCCAGCGTCTGCCGCCCAACAATGGAAAACGCCCGGTTGCCCGGGCGTTGGTCGACTTCAGCGTGGTTGAAGGGTTGCGCGCTCTGCGTCAGTGCGCGCAACCTATCAGGCTCGCGTGTGGCGTTATGGCGGTAGCGGTTAAGACATCACCGCTGCTTGATGGGTTGCGCGCGATCGGCGTCCGCGTTCTTGCGGGCACTTTCTCGCGCTTCACCCATCCTACGATGCCGTTTTCTTGGGGGCGGCCTTCTTCACGGCCTTCTTGGCGGCGGTTTTTGTCGCTGTTTTCGTCGCGGTCTTCTTGACCGCGGCCTTCTTGGCCGGCGCCTTCTTCGCGGCGGTCTTCGTGGCTGTCTTTGCCGCCGTCTTGCCCGGCGCGCGGCCCGGCTTTTCAGGGCGCGGCTCGAACTCGAAGCCGACCTTGCCGTCCGGCTGGCGCACCAGGAACGCCTTGAACTTGCGGTTGGTGCGGCTGGACACAAAGCCTTCCAGCAAATCGGTGCGGCCATCGGTCAACAGCTTGCCCATCTGCTGGGCCGAGATTTCCTGCTGCAGGATGACCTTGCCCGAGCGGAAGTCGCAGCTCTTTTCGGGGCCGACGGATTTTTCGCAGACGTAGCTCATGCCGTGTTCGAACACGCGCGATTGGCACTTCGGGCACGGACCCACCGGCGTGTGGCCAGAGAAGTCCACGGCTTCGGCATCGTCCTCGTCGTTTTGGCCGAAGTCGAATTCCAGCTTGTATTCATCGCTGATGCGCAGGATGGCGGCAAACGGCCGGCCCATTTTGCTGATGAAGCCTTGCAACGGACCGATCTCGCGCTTGGCCAGCAGTTCTTCCACTTCCGGCAGTTCGAACGTGCGGCCGCCCGGGTGCTTGCCGATCGAGAAGTCGCACGCCGTGCAGGCGAAGCGGCGATAGTTTTCCTTCACCACGGCGCCGCACTTCGGGCACGGCGTTTGCAGCGTGGCGTAGTCGCCCGGCACCGTGTCGCGCTCGTATTCCTTGGCGCGCTTGACGATCACCTGGGTCATCTGCGCGATTTCGCGCATGAAGGCTTCGCGGCCCAGGCCGCCCTGCTCGATCTGCTTGAGCTTGTGTTCCCATTCGCCAGTCAGTTCCGGCGAGGTCAGTTCGGTGACGTCCAGGCCGGACAGCAGCGTCATCAGCTGGCGCGCCTTGGCGGTGGGCACCAGGTCGCGGCCTTCGCGGCGCAGGTACACCTCGTTCAGCAGGCCTTCGATGATGGCGGCGCGCGTGGCCGGCGTGCCCAGGCCGCGCTCGGACATGGCTTCGCGCAGCTCTTCGTCGTCCACCAGCTTGCCGGCGCCTTCCATGGCCGACAGCAAGGTGCCTTCGTTGAAGCGGGCCGGCGGCTTGGTCGACAGGCCCACGGCTTCGACGTCCTCGGTGCGCACGGTCTCGCCGTCCGCCACGGGGACCAGGTTGGCGTCTTCGCCCTGGGCTTCCTTGCCGTAGACGGCCAGCCAGCCCGGGGTGACCAGTACCTTGCCGTCGGTGCGGAAGCGGTGCCCCTGCACTTCGGTCAGGCGGGTGGTCACGCGGTATTCGGCGGCCGGGAAGAACACGGCCAGGAAGCGCTTGAGCACCAGGTCGTACAGCTTGGCCTCGGCTTCGCTCAGGTCATGCGGGATCTGCAGCGTGGGGATGATGGCAAAGTGGTCCGACACCTTTTTGTTGTCAAAGATGCGGCGGTTAGGCTTTACCCATTGCTGGTTGACGACCGTATCCGCATGGCGGGCCAGGCCGCCCACGGCGTTCGAGCCGCCCTTGGCCAGCGCGCGCATCGTTTCCTGCACCGTGGTGATGTAGTCCTCGGGCAGGTAGCGGGAATCGGTACGCGGGTAGGTCAGCGCCTTGTGGCGTTCGTACAGGGTCTGGGCCAGCGACAGCGTGGTCTTGGCCGAAAAGCCGAACCGGCCGTTGGCCTCGCGCTGCAACGACGTCAGGTCGTACAGGGCCGGCGACATCTGGGTCGACGGCTTGGATTCTTCGGTGACGTTGCCCGGCTGGTCGCGGCAGGCGGCCACCACGCTTTGCGCGGCGGCGGCCGACCACAGGCGCGATTCGCGCTTTTCCGGGTCGCGGTCGTCTTTCTTGAACTGCGGGTCGATCCAGCGGCCTTCGTACAGGCCGGCGGCCGCGATGAAGGTGGCACGCACTTCCCAGTAGTCGCGCGGCACGAAGCGGCGGATGCGCTCTTCGCGCTCGGCCACGATCGCCAGCGTGGGCGTCTGCACCCGGCCCACCGGCGTCTTGAAGAAGCCGCCGTCCTTGCTGTTGAAGGCCGTCATGGCCCGCGTGCCGTTGATCCCGACCAGCCAGTCGGCTTCGGCGCGCGAACGGGCGGCCGCTTCCAGCGGCTTGAGCTGCACGTCGTCGCGCAGGTTGGCGAAGGCTTCGCGGATGGCGGCCTGCGTCATGGATTGCAGCCACAGGCGCTGGATCGGCTTCTTCACGCCCGCATACTGAATGATGTAGCGGAAGATCAGTTCGCCTTCGCGTCCCGCGTCACAGGCGTTGATGATCGCGTCCACATCCTTGCGCTTGGCCAGGCGGACCAGCAGCTTCAGGCGTTCGGCGGACTTCTTGTCGGTGGGGCCCAATTCGAATTCCGGCGGAATCACGGGCAGGTGCGCGAAGCTCCACTTCCCCTTGACCGGATCGTTGGGCGCGACCAAGCTCAGCAAATGGCCGATGCTGGACGCCAGCACGTAACGTTCGCTTTCAAAATAGTCGCCCTCGCGCGCAAAGCCTCCCAAGGCGCGTGATATATCAAGGGCCACCGAGGGCTTCTCGGCAATAATCAGCGTTTTATTCATGTGTATCCAGTGGCGGTAGTCCCGCCTTAGTAGCGCGGATAATAAGATCGGAGATTCGCCAGATGCAAGTCGGCACTGAAAGACAAGCGGGATCCGAACTACACGCTTGGCGTCAATTCTTGGCCCGAAGCACCCTTTGGCTAGGCGTTTTGCTGCTGGGCAGCGCCGCGATTTGCTGGGTCGCCGCCAACTGGCAGGACATGACAAAAGTGCAGCGCTTCGCCGGCACGCAAGGTCTGCTGGCGATTTCCGCGCTGGCTGCCGCCTGGGCCGGATTGCGCCTTCGCGGCACGCCCGGCGTGCGGCGCAGCATCCCTGGCGCGCTTCTGGCCTTGGCCGGCATTTTGCTGGGCGCCTTGCTCGCGTTATTAGGCCAAACTTACCAGACTGGCGCCGATACCTGGGAATTGTTCGCCTGGTGGGCGGTCTTGCTGCTGCCGTGGGCGCTGGCCGCGGCCAGCCAGGCGGTGTGGCTGCTGTGGATCCTGGTGCTGAACGTGGCGGCCGCGCTCTGGCTGGGTGAACGGATGTTCTCGTGGCTGTCCGTGTTTGGCGGATCGGACACCGTCAGCCTTGTCATGGCGGCGCTGAACCTGGTGCTGCTGCTGGGCTGGGAGCTCGCCGCGCACCGCTGGCGCGCCAGCACGCTGATCGGCCCGCGCATCCTGGCGGCCCTGGTCATCAGCGCGCTGGTCATGGCCCTGATGTTCGTCGGCTTTTTCTTCGGCCGCGAGCAAGGGTTCAGCGGCATTGCGTGGCTCGCCGTGACGGCGGGGCTAGGCTTTTATTATCAGCGGGTCCGGCGCGACCTGGTCATCCTGGCCATGCTGGCCGCTGGCGTCATCTGCGTGTCGCTGCGATTCGTAGGTGAATGGCTGCTGCGCCTGGAGCCCGGCGTGTGGGCCGCGCTGCCGCTGGCGGCCTTGCTGATGGCCGAAGCCGTGCTGGCGGCGCGCTGGCTGCGCAAGCTGGCGGCCGAACCTCGCGCGGCAGGGCCCGCCGCCGCCGACGCCGAGCCGGCTTCGGCATCGGCCGGCAATGCCGTGGAGCCCGCCGATTCCGGCGCGCCCGTGGCGCAGCTGGCGCCGGCGGCCGCGCCGCACGCTGAACCGCCCTGGTATGTGCAGTGCCTGCTGGGCCTGAGCGCCTGGCTGGCCACGCTGCTGCTCCTGGTTTTCGTGGGCTTCTCGGGCATCGTCACGTCCGAAGAAGGCGCGCTGGTGGCCGGGCTGGTCCTGTGCGGGGCCGGCGTTGCGGTGCTGCGCAGCGACGCGGGCCCCTTCTGGCGGCAATGCGGCACGGCCATGGCATTCGCCGGGCAGTTGCTGATCATTTACGGTTTGTCCGATTCCACCTCGTTCACCAGCGCTTGCGTGTTCGTGCTGCTGATGGCCACGGCCATCTATGTGCTGGGCCCCGATGTG
The DNA here is from genome assembly GCF_049060505.1 of Achromobacter marplatensis. Taxonomy (GTDB): domain Bacteria; phylum Pseudomonadota; class Gammaproteobacteria; order Burkholderiales; family Burkholderiaceae_B; genus Achromobacter; species Achromobacter marplatensis_A. Next base: position 86,896 of record NZ_JBMGRB010000004.1, on the reverse strand, counting down.
ATCCTGCGTTTCCTGTCCGGACTGCTGATCGCGGGAGCCGGCGCCAGCCTGATCTGGCGCGGCCTGTCGCCCCAGCTGATGCGCGACGACCTGGTGGAGGCGTGGCTGGATTTCGATCCCACGTTGTCCAACGTCGTGTGGCTGCCCATCGCCGTGATCGGCGCCTGGGCCACCGCCGTGATCCTGACCATGGGCCATCGCGGGGGCGCCAAGCGAGACCATGCGCTGCAGCCGCTGGCCTGGGCCTTCCTGCTGTCGGTGCAGGGCATGGTGTGGCTGGCGGGCGGGATTTCCGCCCTGCATCTGCCCGCGATGTGGCAGCTGAATCCCCAGGGCGCCCTGTTCGTCACCGCGGGCGCCTTGCTGCCGGCGGCAGCGGCGATGGCGGTGCTGTGGCCCCGCCGCCATATGTTGACGGCCGGCGTTACCTGGGGCGTACCGATCGCACTGCTGATCCTGGCCGGCTTCTGGCTGCCCAGCCCGGGCGTGGGGTTCGCGCTGGCCTGGCTGCTGTTGGGCTTTGGGTTGAATCAGCTGCGCCTGATCGTCTTCGGCGTGATCAGTCTGCTGGCCTACCTGGGCGTGTACTACTACCAACTGGATGTGCCGCTGCTGCAAAAGGCGCTGTGGCTGGGCGGCGGCGCCTTGCTGCTGTTCGTCTTGCGCGGCCTGGTCTGGCTGGTGCCGCGGCTGATGCGCACCCAGTCGCCCGACCGGCGTGCCCCGCTGCCGCCGGTTTCGGCGCCGTTGCGCTGGCGCACGCTGGCTATCCTGGGCGGCCTGGCGCTGGTGCTGGTGGTGGCCAACGGCGGCATCTGGCAGCGTGAAAAGCTGCTGGCCTCGGGCAAGGTCATTATTCTGGAACTGGCGCCGGTGGACCCTCGGTCGCTGATGCAGGGCGACTACATGGCGCTGGACTTCGCGGCCAGCCGCGATATCACGCGCCTGCGGCTGGGCGGCGAGCGTCCGGTCGACGACGAAACCCTGCCGGGCTTCGAGCCCGACGGCTATGTGATGCTTCAGACCGACGCGCGGGGCGTGGCCACGCCGCTGCGTATCCAGCCCGACGTGCATCCGCATACGGACAGCGAGGTGCCGTTGCGCTACCGCGTCCGTGACCGCGGCGTGCGCATCGTGACCAATGCCTGGTTCTTCCAGGAAGGCGAAGCCAAGCGCTTCGAGGTCGCCCGCTACGGCGAGCTACGCGTGGGCGACAACGGCGAGGCCTTGCTGGTGCGAATGCTGGGCGCGGACTTGCAGCCGCTATAGCGGCAAGGCCGGCTCAGGGTCCGGCTCAGGGTCAGGGCCCGGCTCAGGGTCAAGGTCAGGGGAAGCGCCGCGCCCAGTGCGCGGTGGCTTCGCTTAGAAACTGCCCGCAGTCGGCGCCGGCTGAAAGGGGGGCAAATCCCAAGGCGCGCCAGGCGCCCCGTAGCGCCTCCAGGGGCGCTTGCATGTCAATGGCGGGGGCCCCGTTCTGCTTGGACAGCTTCAGGCCGCTGGCGGGGTCCAGGATCAGCGGCACATGCAGGTAGCGCACGGGGGGCAGGCCCAGCAGCCGGCCCAGCACGCGTTGGCGCGCCGTGGAACTGAGCAGGTCGGCCCCGCGCACCACGTCCGTCACGCCCTGTTCGGCGTCGTCCACCACCACCGCAAGCTGATAGGCCCATAGCCCGTCGGCGCGTCGCAAGGCAAAGTCGCCCACTGCCTGCGCCACGTCTTGCGCTTGCGGCCCCAGCCACCGGTCTTCAAAGTGCTCGACGCCAGCGGGAATGCGCAGGCGCCAGGCGCGCGCCTTGCGGCCTTCCGGTAAACCGTGGCGGCAGGTGCCAGGGTACGGGCGTTCGCCGTCCGCGCCGGGTGCGGCCTGGCCACGCAAGGCCGAATCGGCGATTTCGCGGCGCGTGCAGCCGCAGCCATAGGTCAGGCCGCGCGCGGCCAAGGCATCGAAAGCGGCTTGGTAAGCGGCGTTGCGTTGAGACTGCCACATGACGGCGCCGTCCCAATGCAGGCCCAGCGCGTCCAGTTGCGCCATGATGGTATCGGCGGCGCCCGGCACGGTGCGGGGCGTATCCACGTCTTCCATGCGCAACAGCCAGCGCCCGCCGTGGGCGCGCGCATCCAGCCAACTGGCCAGCGCAGCCACAAGTGAACCCGCATGCAGCGGGCCGCTTGGGCTGGGGGCGAATCGGCCTACGTAGTTCACAGCAACGACAAGGGGCCCCAATGTATGGGGCCCGAGCGCAGGATCATCAATGCAGCAACCGCACGCCTTCTTCGTCCAGCAGCTCTTCCAGGACCAGGTTGTCGATCTCGGCTTCCTGGCTCCAGAGAACCATTAGGGCGATGATCTTGATCTTGGACAGCGGCACGGGCGTTTCCGGCGAAGCCAGGCCCCGGTCGATGACGATTTCGCGCAACGGCGCCGGCAACACGCCGGCCGATTCCAGGAAGGCGATGAAGCCAATGGATTCGGTGCCGAGCTGGCTGTATTCGTTGTCGGTGTAGATCCGGGTTCCCGAAGTGGGAGCCTGAGCGAGGTCGACGCATCGTTCCGTGGTCTCGGCCAAACCGTACAGCCAGCCGAGAGCGTCGTCGATGTCTTCGTGCTCGAAACCGGCGGCGGCAAGCCGCTTAGCGAGCACATCGGCCGCAGGACAGGCTTGCGGCGTGTAGTAATTCTCGAACAGATAAACCAGGATATCGAACATATGGCGCAGTTTTGTGCCTGTTTGCACAGTCGGCCCGCAGATCGGCAGACCAGCAAACATGAATTTTACTTTACGCTGATTTATTTAGCCGGGCAACCGGCGGAAAGGCGGAATGTTGTATGTCGTCACCCTGTGGATACAGGCCGCCATTCTGCCGGGATTTGCTGCCAAAATACGGGATTGCGCGAAATAAAAAAGGGGCGGACTGTGGTCCGCCCCTTTTATTTTCAAGCCTTCCCGGTCAGGCCGCTTTGGCAGCGGTCTCCAGTTTCAGTTCCGCCAACTGCCGGATGAAGACGGGGATGCAGATGGCGAGTCCGATCAGGCCGGTGGTCAGGCCCGGGACGATCGTGAGCAGCGCGCCGAGGGTGCACAGCCACCGTTCCCAGCTTTTCATGCCCACCAGCATGTAACGCGAGAACGCCGCCGACAGCAGCACCAGCCCGACCATGCAGCCGGCGAGGGTCACGAAGAAGTCGTACCAGGTGAAGCCCTGCACCGAGATCAGCAGCGATGGCGAAAACACGAACACGAAGGGCACGATCAGTTTGGTGATGCCCAGCCTGAACGCCGTGTTGCCGGTCTTGAAGGGGTCGCTGCCCGCCATGCCGGCCGCCGCATAGGCGGCAAGCGCAACCGGTGGCGTGATGTCGGCCAGGATGCCGAAATAGAACACGAAGAAGTGCGCCGCGATCGGCTGCACCCCCAGCTGCACCAGCGTGGGTGCGGCCACGGCGACCATGATCAGGTAATTGGCCGTGGTGGGGATGCCGCAACCCATCAGGATGCACACGAGGCCCGTCATGATCAGCGCGGCGACAAGCGTCAACGACTGCGTGTTGGCGATCGCTTCCGGGATCACCACCGACGCAACGCCGGCGATGGACTGCGCCGCCGAGATGACGATGTACGAGATCTTGAAGCCCACGCCCGTCAACGTCACCACGCCGATCACGATACCCACGGTGCCGGCCGCGGCGCCCACGGCCAGCGCGTACTTGGCGCCGGTCTCGAACGCTTCGTACAGGTCGCGCAGGCGCAAGCGCTGGAATGGATTCAGCAGGCCCACCAGGATGCAGCCGGTGATGCCCGCGAACGCCGCCAGATACGGCGTGCGGCCGCTGGCCAGCACGCCGATCAGCAGAAACAGCGGAATCAAGGTCGGCCAGCGCATCTTGAATGACTGCTTGAGCTTCGGCATTTCTTCGGGCGTCAGGCCGCGCAGCCCTTCACGCTTGGCCTCGAAGTGCACCTGCATGAACAGGCCGAAGAAGTACAGGAAGGCCGGGAAAATGCCTGCGATGGCGATCTGCTGGTAGGGGATGCCCAGGAATTCGATCATCAGGAACGCGGCCGCGCCCATGATGGGCGGCGTGATCTGCCCGCCCGTGCTGCTGGCGGCTTCGACGCCGGCGGCGAAATGCCGGGGGTAGCCGACGCGGATCATCGCGGGAATCGTCAGCGAACCCACCGTGACCGCATTGGCCACCGACGAACCGGACAACATGCCGAACATGGCCGAGCCAAACACCGACACCTTGGCCGGGCCGCCCGCATAGCGGCCGGCAACGGTCGAAGCCACGTCCAGGAACAACTGGCCCAGCCCGATGCGGGTCGCCAGCACGCCGAACAGCACGAAGTGGAACACGTAGGTCGCCACCACGCCCACCGCCACGCCGTACACGCCCTGGCTGGTCAGGTACATGTGGTTGACGATCTGGGACCAGGTGTTGCCGGCGTGCTGCAGCAGCCCGGGGAAATACGGGCCGAACATGGCATAGGCCATGAACACCAGCGCGATGACGGGCAGCGGCCAGCCCATGGCCCGCCGCGTGGCCTCCAGCAGGCCGATCAAGAGGATCGAGCCCATGAACACGTCGATCGGCAGCGGATTGCCGACGCGGAACGCAAGGTCTTCGAAGATATAAGGGATGTACATCACCGACAGTGCCAGTGCCACGGCGATGACCCAGTCATACAGCGGTATGCCCCCCGGCGCGTACCAAGTGGACTTGGGTTCGCGCTGATAGTGCGACTTTGAAAATCCGAACACCAGGAAGATCAGGCTTAGCACGAAGGCCAGGTGCACGCCGCGGTGCGTGGCCTCGCGCAGCAGGCCGAAGCCGGCGGTGTAGTAATGGAAGATCGAGAGCGTGACGAGCAGCCCTGAAACGATCCAGGTGGCGGTCTTGTCCAGCGGCCGGAAGCGGATCTCGGCATCGTACTTCTCCGCCAATTGCTGGGTTTTTTCGTGGTCTATTTCCATCGCCGTGATTCTCAGGATGATTCAGCAAGCAGGGCCGCTCATGGCGGCCCGACTCAAGCGCGGCGCATAACACGCCGCAGGTAGATACACTTTCCCGCCCCCTTGCAGCGAAACGGCACGCCCGCCGCACAACGCCGCCGCCACCGATCCGGGCCGCGTGGATCCGGCTTTGCCGGTCCACAGCGGCGCCCCTGGGGGAGGCGCCGCAGGCGCCAGGGGGGGCCTACTTCACTTCAGCAGGCCGATTTCCTTGTAGAACTTTTCGGCGCCCGGGTGGAACGGAATGCCAGCGCCCTTGATGGCGTTGTCGCGCGTGATGAGCTTGCCCTTGGCGTGGCCGTTGTCCAGCGTCTTGCGCGTGGCGTCGCTGTACAGCGCCTTGGTGACGTCATACACGACTTGTTCCGGCAGCTTGGCCGACGTGACCATTTGCGCGTTGACCGAGATGGTCTTCACTTCGCCGACGTTCTGGTAGGTGTTGGCGGCGATGGTGTCGGGCGTGAAGAACTCCTGCTTGGCGCGCAAGGCGTCGATTTCCGGGCCGACCAGCGGCACGATCTCGATGCCCGCGCCGCTGGAGGCCAGTTCGGCGATGGCGCCGGCCGGCGCGCCGCCCACGAAGAAGAAGGCGTCCAGGCCGCCGTCCTTGAGCTTGTCGCCCGCCTGGTTCGGCTTCAGGTATTCGGCCTTGATGTCCTTGTCGGTCATGCCGTAGGCGCCCAGGATCAGGCGCACGTCCACCAGCGTGCCGGAGCCCGGCTCGTCCATGGACACGCGCTTGCCCTTCAGGTCGGCCACGCTTTTGATGCCCGCGCCCTTGCGCGTCACCAGGTGGATGCTTTCCGGATACAGGGTGGCGATCAGGCGCAGGTCTTGGGCTTTGGGCTTGCCTTCGAACGTGCCGGTGCCGCTGTAGGCCCAGAACGCCACGTCGGATTGCGTGAAGCCGGCTTCAAACGAGCCGCCCAGGATGCCGTTGATATTGGCTACGGATCCGTTGGACGCCACTGCCGTGGCGACCAGCTTGCCCGGTTGGGAGACGGCGTTGGCGATGATGCCGCCGATCGGATAGTAGGTGCCGGCGGTGCCGCCCGTGCCGATGCGGAAGAATTGCTGGGCCTGTGCGGAACCGACGGTGCCGACCGCGGCGACGGCAACGGTCAGGGCGGTAATCCAATGCTTGAGTTTCATGCGAGCTTCTCCGGGACTTTATGACGGGTTTATCAACGTGACGCCTTGCGTCGGGTCGTTCTTGCCGCGCGCGTTCGCCAAGGCAAAAACGGGCCTCCCCCTGGGGGCCTTTCTATGATGAAATTCTGGCATGTAGGGGTCCCGTAGCCAATGGTTACGGGGCTATCGTTTACCTGGGGGTGAATTGTCCTTTGGGTTATGGACGGTCATGTTTTGGTTATGGCGTGCGGTTACACGATCACGCGCTTACGTCCCATGCGGTACAGATAACGGAGTCACCCTGATGTCCCAGGAAGTCATACGCGGCATAGCGCTGCCCCCGCCCGCGCAACCGGGCGACCCTCTGGCCCGCGTTGACACGCCCAGCCTGGTGCTGGACCTGGCGCCGTTCGAGGCCAACCTGCGCGCCATGCAGGCCTGGGCCGACCGCCATGACGTAGCATTGCGTCCGCATGCCAAGGCGCATAAATGCCCGCAAATCGCATTGCGCCAACTGGCGCTGGGCGCGCGCGGCATCTGCTGCCAGAAAGTCAGCGAAGCGTTGCCCTTCGTGGCGGCGGGTATTCGCGACATCCACATCAGCAATGAAGTGGTGGGGCCCGCCAAGCTGGCCCTGCTGGCGCAATTGGCGCGCACCGCCAAAATGAGCGTCTGTGTCGACAACCCGCAGAACCTGGCGCAGATTTCCCAGGCCATGACGCAGGCCGGCGCCGAGATCGACGTGCTGGTCGAAGTGGACGTGGGGCAAGGCCGCTGCGGCGTGTCGGACGACGCCCTGGTGCTGGCGCTGGCGCAACAGGCGCGTGACCTGCCCGGTGTGAATTTCGCCGGATTGCAGGCCTATCACGGCTCGGTGCAGCACTTTCGCACGCGCGAAGAACGGTCGCAGGTTTGCCGGCAGGCGGCGCGCATCGCGGCGTCGTATGCGCAACTGCTGCGCGAAAGCGGCATCGCGTGCGACGTCATCACCGGCGGCGGCACGGGCAGCGCGGAATTCGACGCGGCAAGCGGCGTCTTCACGGAACTGCAGGCGGGGTCCTACGCATTCATGGACGGCGACTACGGCGCCAATGAATGGGATGGTCCGTTGACGTTCCAAAACAGCCTCTTTGTGCTGTCCACGGTGATGAGCGTGCCCGCCCCGGACCGCGTCATCCTGGATGCCGGGCTGAAGTCCACCACCGCTGAATGCGGCCCGCCCACGATCTTTCAGGAAGAGGGCCTGGTCTGTGCCGCCATCAACGACGAGCACGGCGTGGTGCGGGTGACGCCGGGGGCGCAGGTGCCCGCACTGGGCAGCGTGTTGCGCCTGGTGCCTTCGCACGTGGACCCCACCTTCAATCTGCACGATGGGCTGGTCGTGGTGCGCGACGGCGTGGTCGAGGACATTTGGGAGATCGCGGCGCGCGGCTTCTCGCGCTGAACCGCAGCGGGCCGCCGGCGCGCGCATGTTGTGCGCGCCGCGTCTGCGCTTCAGGCCGCCAGGTTCGTCATCCCCAGGAATTGCCGTAATTCGGGGGTGGCGGGCGCCGAGAACAATTCCTCGGGCGGGCCGATCTCGTGCACGCGGCCTTGATGCATGAACACCACGCGGTCGCACACTTCGCGCGCAAAGCGCATCTCGTGCGTGACCATCAGCAAAGTCATGCCGTCGGCCGCCAGTTCGCGCACCACCGACAGCACTTCGTTCACCAGTTCCGGGTCCAGCGCGGACGTGATTTCGTCGCACAGCAGCGCCAACGGCTGCATGGCCAGCGCGCGGGCAATCGCCACGCGCTGCTGCTGCCCGCCGGACAGCTCTTCGGGCCAGGCGTCGAACTTGTGCGCCAGCCCCACGCGGGTCAGCATTTCGCGCGCCATGTCGGCCGCCTGCGCCTCTGGCATGCGCTTGGCGACCATGGGCGAGAGCATCACGTTGCGCCCCACCGTCAGGTGCGGGAACAGGTTGAATTGCTGGAAGATCATGCCCACCTTCAGCCGCAACGCGCGCAATCGCAACTCGTCGTCGCCCAGTTGCGCGTCGGCCACCATGATGGCGCCGCCGTCGATCTGTTCCAGTCCGTTCACGCAGCGCAGCAGCGTGCTCTTGCCCGAGCCGCTTTTGCCGATGATGGCGATGACCTCGCCGGGTTCGACGCGTAGCGTCACCCCCTTCAGGACTTCGTTGTCGCCGAATTTCTTGCGGACGTCTTCAAGGGCGATGAGGGGCATGCAACTTCCTTTCCAGCCGGAGGCTGAGGCGCGACAAGGGCCAGCACAGCGCGAAGTAGATCAGCGCGGCGCAGGCATAGACGGTGAAGGGGCCGAAGGTGGCGTTGGTGATGACGGTGCTGGCTTTGGACAGCTCCGTGAACCCGATGATGGACGTCAGCGCGGTGCTCTTGACGATCTGCACGGCGAAGCCCACGGTGGGCGCGATGGCGATGCGCAACGCTTGTGGCAGCACCACATGGCGCATCTGCTGAACGTAGCCCAGCGCCAGGCTGGCCGACGCCTCCCATTGGCCCTTCGGAATGGCCTCGACGCAGCCGCGCCAGATCTCGGCCAGGAAGGCGCCCGACCACAATGTCAGCGCCGCGCCGGCGGCCAGCCAGGGCGGCACTTCCACGCCCAGCAGCGACAGGCCGAAGAACGCCAGGAACAGCTGCATCAGCAGCGGCGTGCCCTGGAACAGCTCGATATAGGCCCAACTGACGCGGCGCATTGCGGCCACGCGCGAAGTCCGCATCATCAGCGCCAGCACGCCCATCAGTGCGCCGCCGACAAACGCCACGAGCGATAGCGCCACGGTCCAGCGCGCGGCCAACAGCAGGTTGCGGACGATGTCCCAGGGGGTGAATTCAATCATCTTGCCGCCTTGCGGAACAGGCGCCGTCCGGCCAGGCGCAGCAACTGGCGTAGCAGGATAGCCAACGCCAGATAGATGCCGGTGGTGATCAGGTACACCTCGAACGCGCGGAAATTGCGCGACTGGATGAAGTTGGCGGCAAAGGTCAGGTCTTCGGCGGCGATCTGCGAACACACCGCCGATCCCAGCATCACGATGACGATCTGCGACGACAGCGCCGGCCAGATGCGTTGCAGCGCCGGTTTCAGCACCACATGCCGGAACACCTGCAAGCGTGTCATCGCCAGGCTGGCGCCGGCCTCGTACTGGCCCTTGGGCGTGGCGTCGATGCCGGCGCGGATGATCTCGGCGCTGTAGGCGCCCAGGTTCAGCGCCATCGCCAGGCAAGCGGCCTGCATTTCGCCCAGTTGCACGCCCAGCGACGGCAGGCCGAAGAACACGAAGAACAACTGGATCAGGAAGGGCGTGTTGCGGATCACCTCGACATAGGCCGCCACCGGCACGCGCAGCCAGGCCGGACCCTGCGTGCGGACCCAGGCGCAGGCGATGCCCAGCGCCACGCCGGCCACCGCGCCGAACGCGATCAATTCGACCGTAACGCCGATGCCCTTGACCAGCACCGGCGTGTAATCGAAGACCGCGCCGAAATCGTATTGGTAAGCCATGATGGCCGCCGGCGGGGCTTACAGGTCCTTGGGCAGTTCGGCGCCCAGCCACTTCTGCGAAATCGCGGACAGCGAACCGTCGCGCCGGGCCGCGGCCAGGATGTCGTTGACCTTGGCGCGCAACTTGGGCTCTTCCTTGTTCATGCCGATGTAGCACGGCGAATTCTTGATCAGGAACTTGGTTTCCGGTTTCTTGGCCGGATTGCGCGCCAGGATGGCGGCGGCGACCACGTTGCCCGTGGCGATCATCGGCACCTGACCCGACAGAAAGGCCGTGATGGTGCCGTTGTTGTCTTCGTAGCGTTTGAGCGTGGCGGATTCGGGAGCAATCTTCGACAGTTCGATGTCTTCCACCGAGCCGCGCGTGACGCCGATGGTCTTGCCCGCCAGGTCGGCCGCCGACGACACCTTCAGGTCCGCGGGGCCGAACACGCCGTTGAAGAACGGCGCATAAGCGTCCGAAAAGTCGATGGCCTTCTCGCGTTCGGCGTTCTTGCCCAGGCTGGAGATCACCAGGTCCACCTTGCGGGTCTGCAGGTAGGGCACGCGGTTGGCGCTGGTGACCGGCACCAGTTCCAGCTTCACGCCCAACTGCTTGGCGATCAGTTGCGCGGTGTCGATGTCATAACCCAAGGGCTTCATGTCGGCGCCCACCGAACCGAACGGCGGGAAATCCTGCGGCACGGCGATCTTGATCGTGCCCGCGCGGACAATATCGTCCAGCGTGTCGGCGTGCGTCAGCGGCGCGGCCAGCAGGCTGGCGGCGGTGCAAAGGGACAACAACAGGGTTCTACGGTTCATGAGGGACTCTCCAGGGCGCGCACCGCCCGGGACGGGTCAATGCGTTGCACACCGATTCGGTATACAAAGCTGGAAAAGCAAGTTCCGTGCCATTTCACGCCTGCCACGCAGCGGCCGGATACAGCCCGGCGATGCTCCGGTTTGGTGCGGCGAACGCGCCGGATGCGGGCATGCGCGGCACCGGTTTGGGTCGCGCTGCCGGACGCGGGGTCAGCGCTTCATTTGGGGCGCCCTGCCGGACGCTGGGTCAGCCCTCCAGATGGGGCTGCATCAGGGCGGCGAACCAGTCGTGGAAGACAGCCAGGCGGCGCGAGCGCTGGCGCCGGTGGGGGTACAACAGCGACACCGGCATCGGCGCCGGGCGCCAGCCCGGCATGACCTCAACCAACTTGCCGGCGTCCAGCAAGTGCTGCACATCAAAACGGGGAATCTGGATAAGCCCCAGCCCGGCCAGGCAGCAGGCGATGTAGTTTTCGGCGTTGTTCACCACCACGCGGGCGGGCACGCGCGCCAATTGCCCGGCGCCGCCTTCCGCCAGGTACTCCCACGGCAGTTCCCGGCCGGTCTTCGGCGACGCGTAACCCACGGACCAATGCCCCGCCGACAAGTCATCGGGCAGGCGCGGTTCGCCCTGTTCACGCAGGTAGTCGGGGCTTGCGCAATTGATCAACGCGATATGCCCCAGCGGCCGCACGACCAGGCTGCTGTCATCCAGCGCGCCGATGCGCACCGCGCAGTCCACCCCTTCCTGCACCAGGTCGATGGCGCGGTCGGTCGAACTGAGCACGAGTTCAAGGCGAGGATGGCGGCGCAGCAAGCCCGGTAGCGCGGGCGCGATCAGCCGGCGTGCGACGCGGCTGGGTGCATCGATGCTGAGCCGGCCCGACACCTGGCGCTGCCCGGCGTGGAACAGCTGGTCGATGTCTTCCACTTCCGCCAATAGCGGGCGGACGCGTTCCAGCAGTTGTTCGCCGTCCGCCGTCAGCCGGACTTGCCGCGTCGTCCGATGCAGCAAGCGCACGCCCAACTGCGTCTCCAATTGCTGAATGGCAGCGGAGACCGACGCGCGTGGCACCTCCAGGGCGTTGGCGGCCTTGATGAAACTGCCCATGTCGGCGACTTGGGCGAACACGCGGTATTGGTCGAATCGGTCCATGCGTTTGGCTTCCCCTGCCGCCCACGGGCGGATCGCCCTGTGGATAACGGCAGGTAAGAGTGTTGGGCCCGTCAATACTATAAGGAACCCCGCCCAGACCAAAAGGAACCTTGCGCAGGCCCGGCTGCTTACTTCGTCGTATAGCCGCCGTTGATCAGGATGGTCTGGCCGGTGATCCACCAGCCGTCGCTGACCAGATGGCGGATGAAGGGAACCACGTCCTCGATGTCGGTCAGCCCGGTCTTGCTGAACGGCGACAGCGCGGCGGCGGTCTTGTGATACGCCACGGCGTCGGCGCCTTCGGCCGGGTAGAAGAACGGCGTGTCCATGGGGCCGGGGCCGACGGCGGTGACGGAAATACCGCGTGCGCCGAACTCCTTGGACGCGGCGCGGGTGTAGTGCTCGACAGGCGCCTTCGTGCCCGCATAGGCGGCGTAGAACGGCGTGAACGCGCCGAGCAACGACGTCACCAGCGTGCAGACCTTGCCGTTGTCGTTCACGTGGCGGCCTGCTTCGCGCAAGAAAAAGAAGGCGGTCTTGGAGTTGACGGCGGTCATCTTGTCGTACTCGGCTTCGCTGATCTCGGTGAAGGGCTTCTTCAACACTTTGCCGACGGTGTTGATGGCAATGTCGGGTCGGCCCACGGCGGCGACGGCGTCGGTGAACAACTTTTCAACGGCGGCGGCGGTGGTCAGGTCGCCTTGCAGCGCGACGGCTTTGGCGCCAGCCGCCTGGATGGCGGCAACGGTCGCATCGGCATCGGCCTTGGACGCCGCGCTGTTGTAGTGGATCGCCACGGCGCGGGCGCCATGCTGCGCCAGGTCGCGCGCGATCAGCCCGCCCAGGTTCTTGGCGCCGCCGGCGATCAATGCGACTTTGCCCTTGATGGAATGGTCTGCCATGGAAAAACCCCTTCATGAATCGATGGAGCTTCGAGCTTAGGCAAGCGCATCCCTGCGATAAACCACCCGGGGCTGGATGGATCATCCAGAAAATCCGCCCAATCGCGATGAAAAAAGCCGTCCCTTTTTACGGGAACGGCTTTTGTGGCAAGGGGCTGCCCGGTGCCACGGACAGCGGGCGCCTTGTCCTGATCGTTGATCTTCAGTCCACCTGCGCGCCGGACTGCTTGACGGCTTTGCCCCACTTGTCGACTTCGCTGGCGATGAACGCGCCGGTGCCTTCGGGCGTCAGCGGCATGGGTTCGGCGCCGCGGTCACGCAGGAACTTCTGCATTTCCGGCGTGCCCAGCGCATGGCCGATCTGCTTGCTGAGGTAATCGGTGATGGCCGGCGGCGTGTCGCGCGGAGCCAGCACGGCGGCCCAGCCGATGGCCTCAAAGCCGGGGTAGCCGGACTCGGCCACGGTCGGAACCTCCGGCAGTTGCGGCAAGCGCTTGGCCGTGGTCACGGCCAGCGCCACGGCCTTCTTGCTTTGCACGTGCGGCAGGCCAGCGGTGACGGAATCCACCATCAGCGGCACCTGGTGGCCCAGGAAATCGGCCTGGGCCGGGCCGCTGCCCTTGTAGGGGATGTGGCGAATGTCGATATCGGCCGCGGCCTTGAACATTTCCGCCGACAGGTGCTGGGTGCCGCCGATGCCCGCGCTGGCGTAGGCCAGTTCGCCCGGATTGGCGCGCGCTTGCGTCACCAATTGCTTAAGCGAGGTGATGCCGGACGCGGGCGTGGCCAGGAACATCAGCGGTACCGAGAACACGCCCGACACCGGCGCAAAATCCTTGGTCAGGCTGTAGTTGATGGTCTTGTACAGCGTCTGGTTGACGGCGGCGGCAGAGCCCGCGATGACCAACGTGTAGCCATCGGGCGTGGCGCGCGCGGCCTGCTCCATGCCGATGTTGCTGCCGGCGCCCGCGCGGTTTTCCACCACGATGGGCTGCTTGACGGCGGCGCCCAGCTTTTCAGCCAGGGCGCGGGCGAAGATGTCGGTGGCCTGCCCGGGCGGGAACGGCACGATCAGGCGGATGGGGCGTTCGGGGTATTCGGCATGTGCCGGCGCGCCGGCCGCCGCCAGCGCCAGACCGGCGGCAAGACTGGAAAGGATACGTTTCATGATTGGTCAGTAAAAAGCGACAACGGGCGGCGCGCGTGGGGCGCGCCACTTGCATAAAATAGAGCGCCCGGACGGCAGGCCCTTTTGAGGCAGCCCGGGGCGGATCGGCGGGGGGTGCGTCACGATAGCATCCCTCTGTCGGTGCTACATTTGCGTTTTCGCGCTTCCCCCTTGAAGTTTCCCCTTCATCCCTGTCCTTTTACCCCGCAGGAACCGCCATGGAATTCAGCCAGTTCAACGTCAACACCCTCATGGAGATCACCTCCCGCCCGGACCTCGTGTTCGTCAGCGGCAAGGGATCCTGGCTGGAGGATCACGCGGGCAAGCGATACCTGGACTTCGTGCAGGGCTGGGCGGTGAACACGCTGGGCCATTCCGCGCCGGAAATGCAGCGCGCGCTGGTGGAACAGTCGCAAAAGCTGATGAACCCGTCGCCGGCGTTCTACAACATCCCCTCGATCGAACTGGCCCAACGCCTGACCGGCGCGTCCTGCTTTGACCGCGTCTTCTTCGCCAACAGCGGCGGCGAAGCCAACGAAGGCGCCATCAAGCTGGCGCGCAAGTGGGGCCAGGTCAAGAAGAACGGCGCCTACAAGATCATCACGATGAACCACGGCTTCCACGGCCGCACGCTGGCCACGATGTCCGCGTCCGGCAAGCCGGGCTGGGACAAGATGTTTGCCCCGCAAGTGGAAGGCTTCCCCAAGGCCGAACTGAACGACCTGGAATCGGTGAAGAAGCTGATCGACGACAAGACCGTCGCCATCATGCTGGAACCGGTGCAAGGCGAAGGCGGCGTGATCCCGGCCACCAAGGAATTCATGCAAGGCCTGCGCCGCCTGGCTGATGAAAACCAGTTGCTGCTGATCGTCGACGAGGTGCAGACCGGCATGGGCCGCACCGGCAAGATGTTCGCCTATCAGCATTCCGACGTCATCCCCGACATCATGACGCTGGCCAAGGGCATCGGCGGCGGCGTGCCGCTGGCTGCGCTGCTGGCCCGCCAGGACGCTTGCGTGTTCTCGCACGGCGACCAGGGCGGCACGTACAACGGCAACCCGCTGACCACCGCCGTGGGCGTGGCCGTGTTCGACGCACTGGCCGCCCCGGGCTTCATGGACGCCGTCAACGCGCGTTCCAAGCAACTGTCCGAAGGCCTGCTGGCCCTGTCGGCCAAGTACGGCATGAAGGGCGAACGCGGCATGGGCCTGCTGCGCGCGCTGGTGATGGACCGCGATGATGGTCCGGCCATCGTTGAAGCCGCGCGTAAGCTGGAACCGCAAGGCCTGCTGCTGAACGCCCCACGTCCGAATTTGCTGCGCTTCATGCCGGCGCTGAACGTGACGGCGGAAGAAATCGACCTGATGCTGAGCGAACTGGACAAGCTGATCGCGCAGGCGCGCAAGGCTTGATCGGGTTTGTGGCATCGTAAGGAGCAAGGGTCGCGTATTCGCGGCCCTTATGCTTTGGAGCGCCAAGCGAACGACGGCCGTTTGGGCGGCATTCCCTGGCGCAGGCGGCCTGCTACGTTGGCGGGTGAGCCCGAATATCCTGGGCTACGAGGAGGGCACGCCCACCGTCAGCGACATCCTGAGTGACTCGTGGATTCGATGACGGACAACGCCGTTTCGCAGACACCATGCGTCACATCGGGCAAAACCACCTCGTTGTTCGTCACCAGCGATTGTCGGTTCGATGGCTATCCCCAGGTGCCGATCGCCAAGTAGCCGGCATCACGGGACTGGTTTCGACCGGATAGTTCCGCTTGGCGTATCCAAGGCCCCGCCTGCGGTCGTTGAAAAGACACAGGGGAGCCGTTGTCGTCAGCCTCAAGCACGCCGAGATGCAGCGCAAGCTCGAGGAATTGGACCGGGTGATTGTCGGAAGTACATCCTCGCTGAAAACTGAACGGGCTCGCACGGACTATGCCAGGCGGGGGGTAGGCGGGTCGGGATGTTGATTTGAAGCCGAATTGACGGAATTGTGGGGAGCGGTAGGGGCGGTCTGTGTGTACGGCTGCGCCGACGGCTGAGGCGGCTACTTGCGCAGCTTACAACTGGGGCGCGGGGATTCGTCTGTGTCTGGCTGCGGGATATCGCTTTCCGCGGAAGTCTCTTTCAACAGGACGAGCGCTTCCACGCACCCGGCAGCAGCATGGATGCGAAAGTGAAGTCTCACGCCTTACGCGGTGAAATTTGTATCGCTAACGTCAACCTATGGCGAAGTTGCATTCGAACGGCCAACGTAAGGTTTCGCATGTCCAAGGGATTCGATCTCGGGCGCAATTTCACCGGCCAGGTTGTGCCGCGGTAGCTGGCCCTCATTTGTGCGGTCTGCATCTAAAAATGGCGCCCGGACTACAATGGCGATCGACCAATATGGCTGGTACAGCCGCTGACGAAAAGATCTGACTGAATGGCTTCGTTACAGTCCGCCGCCCCACTTGCAAAACCATGTGCGCCCTGCCGAACGTTGAGTTCGGCGGAACGGCTGCGGCTGCTTGCGCGCATGTTCACGCGGCCGGTTTTCGCAGATATTGCTCGGTCTGGAAACTGGCAGGTTGCGCTCGGGTTTTTGAGGGAGCACGGGCTGCTGATTCGGGCATCCAAGGGCCAGTCGCTGGCATCGTTATTTGAGTCTGCATGGCACGAAATGCGGCGCGCATATCGTAATGAGTTTGTATACAAGACCGAAATTGCCGGCCGGATTGTGTTTGGAAGGCATAGCCCGAACACTGCATCACTGCACGTGGAGCTTCCTGTCGGTCGCTCAATCGTGGACCTTGCTGTCTTCAACGGCACGTCAACGGCATACGAAATAAAAACTGAGTTCGACACACCACGACGCCTGACGACACAGACCTCGGACTATCTGACAGCGTTTGACCGGGTGTGTTTGGTGACTCATCCGCTTCGCGCGGAAAGCTACGCTGAAATTGCTGACCCACGCGTTGGTATTTTCGTGCTTACCGATAAAGGATTTCTACGAAAAATTCGCGAGCCGTTGAGCAATATCAATAATTTATCGCCCCAAGCTATATTCAGTTGTCTTCGAAAAGCCGAATATGTCGATGCTGTTTCTGTGAAAACCGGTGAGCCGGTGGTGAAACCATCCGGGATTATTCAAGCCTATTGTGGGGAAATTTTCCAACAGTTCACGCGCCTAGAAGCACATGCAGTGTTCGTAAACGCATTGAGAAAAAGGAAAACTGACGGGGAAACCGTGCGCTTTGTGACCGCGCTGCCTGACAGCTTGCGCGTTCTTGGCTACGCCACTCCGTTGTCTGGGCGCCAGAGAGAAACCGCGCTCTCTGCATTGAGAGAGGACATCGGCTTTCAGCTTGCCTGATGCTCTCTCCGTCTAAATGGCGGGATGAGAGAGGGTCAAGCTTTGTATTTCCCATATTTTTATGCCCGACAGTCGGAGATGTTGGCATTACGTTCGTTGCGCGGTAATTATCCGCTTCGAGACATCGTCATTCCCATACTGGAGCCAGTGAACCGCGCCCATGCGCCGCTGCAGCGATTGTTGAGCGACTTCGGAGAGGCTGATGACAATCTCGTTGTCGTTACGAACCCATACCAGCACGAGTTCCGTGATGGTCTTGATGGTTGGATTGAGCCAATTGAGGCAACTATCGATGCGCACGGTTCTCTCATTCCTGGCTTGCTATGCACGCAAGCCACGACCTTTGAGCAAATCAAGAATTTTCTCGCACAATATCGGGAACGCGACGTTGCGCTGTTGTACATGAATGCCCGATTAACGGAAGCGAATGCACAACGGCTAGCAGACAGGCCAAACATCCGATTCCATATCAACCTCCAAGAGCGGATGAGTGCGGCACATCGGGCGATGCTCCCTCGCCAGAAGGTTGTGGATATACGTGATGACTTCCAACGCAAGGCGCGCAATTCCGATTACGAAGGTATCGAGTTCTTCACGGACCGGCATCAGAATTTTCACGAAATAGCGATCGGGTTCGGCGATTACACGATACTTGGGGCAATTTTTGAGGCAGGAGGCGGCCCTGCAGCTGCGGTTGCAATACACGGCACCTTCAAAGAGCGAGGTGGAGATGTGTGGGTCGAACACTTCATTTCCGACGATATCCAACTCAACATTGGTACTGTCGGTGAGAAGTTTCTCCAAGCTGCGGGGAAGTTTGTCGCCCGTGCACAAAGTCTTCCCCGAAAGTTCGGCAACGACCAAGCACTGCAAGATTACGCTGCAGACGTTGCGGCCCAGCACTACCCGGGACTGGGGAAGAGCAAAGAACGGCAGATTTATCACCACGTCGCGCTGATGTATCAGTTGCTCACCGGCCAGCTCTGAGTAAGGGGCGGCTTACACCTCTGGCGCACTGCAAGATTGTGAGCAGTGCGACCGCTGCGGTGACGCTGCGCCCGATCGAGACCACTCTCCAGACCCTGTCGGTCAAATACGGAATGAAGGGTGAGCGCGGCATGGACCTGCTGAACGCCCCACGTCCGAATTTGCTGCGCTTCATGCCGGCGTTGAACGTGACGGCAGAAGAAATCGACCTGATGCTGAGCGAACTGGACAAGCTGATCGCGCAGGCGCGCAAGGCGTAAATCCCTACGCCAGATTGTCAGCAGCAAGGGCCGCTTTCGCGGCCCTTGTTTTTTGGCGGGCCGGATGACGCCATTGATTTCATTGTCGCCCCGAAGCGGTGCCGCGTCATACCAAAACGCTTATGGAAACCTCAGGTTTATTCATTGGGCTGACATGCCCGATCTCCCCATAATCTTCTCGCAGGCTTCAAAAGCCGCCGTCCAGTCGCGACGCATTTGATGATTCATGGGGATGACATGTTGAGGACAGTACCGGGACGCACCCGCTGCGTAGCAGCAGGGATCGCGCTCTTGCTTTTCGCAGGCGCCAGCGCTTGCGCCGCCGCCGACTATCCGGATAAGCCCATCAAGCTGGTCGTGCCGCAGGCCGCCGGCGGCGGCACGGATGTGATCGGCCGCTTGTGGGCGGACTACCTGGCACGGCAGCTCAAGACGCCGGTGGTCGTTGAGAACCGGCCGGGCGCCAACGGCATCCTGGCATCCAGCTACGTCGCCAAACAGCCGGCCGACGGATACACGGTGCTGGTCAGCGGGGTGTCGTACCTGGCCTTCAACCCGCATATGTACAAGAACATGCCGTATGAGCCGGCGCGGGATTTCGACGGCGTCAGCCTCTTGGTGAATACGCCCTTCTTGCTGGTCGCCGGCACGCAGACGGGTATCCGTTCGTTGGACGACCTGGTTGCCCGCGCCAAGGCCGAACCCGAGTCGCTGAATTTCGCGTCGGCGGGCAAGGGCAATTCCACGCATCTGGTCGTGGAGATGCTGGCGCAGAAGACGGGCATGAAGCTCACGCATGTTCCGTACAACGGCGCTGCTGCCGGGCTGACCAGTGTGATGGCCAACCAGACCCAGGTGATGGCCGACGTGCTGAACACGGGCGCCGTGCAGGCCAACGCGGGCAAGGTGGTGCCGTTGGCCGTGGTGGGCAACAAGCGCGCGGCAAGCGTGCCGGACGTGCCCACGCTAGCCGAACTGGGCTTCAAGGATTTTCCGATGCCGGGCTGGTACGCGCTGGTGGCGCCCAAGGGCACGCCGCCGCAGGCCATCGCACGGCTCAACGCCGAGACCCGGCGCTTCTTTGACGACCCCGCGGTCAAGGCCCGCCTGCAGGAGCTACAGCTTGAGCCCCTGCCCTCGTCGCCCGAGACCGTGGGCGAATGGACCGAACGCGATAGCGCTACTTGGGGTCCGCTGATTCGCCAGCTGGGCCTGAGCAACGACTGAAACCACGACAAAGGACACACCATGCCCAAACTCACCCAGGCTGTCTGGCACTACCGGTTCGACAAGATGACGTCCATGATGGACGAGCTGGCCGTCGATGCCGTCATCTTCACGTCGGCGGACTTCTTCCAGTTCGCCACCAATTTCCACACCGACGTCTTGCCCTGGGAACGGCCGATCTTTGCCGTCGTGCCCCGCAACGGCACGCCCTTTCTGGTGATGAACGAGCTGTCCACGCATCACATGCAGTTCTCGCAGGAACAGGGCAAGGTCTGGATCACTGACATCAGCTACTACGCCGAGCATCCACGGGTGCAGAACCGGCTGCCTTTGATTACGCAGCTGCCCGAGGTGTTGGCGGCACGGTTGAAGGCCGCCGGCCTGGCGCGGTCGCGCATCGCCGTCGAAGGCGGCAGCCCGGTGCTGGCGCAGTTAGCGCGCTTCCTGCCCGACGTCGTCTTGCGCAACGCCACGCCCGAGTGCCGCGCGCTGCGTTGGCAGAAGCACGATGAAGAGCTTGCCGTGATGGCGGCCGCCGCGTCCATCTCCGACTGGATTCAGGACCGCTACCGCGAGAACATCCGGCCCGGCCGGCTGGTGCAGGAACTGGACTTCGCCATGGCGTCGCTGTTCGTGCAGGAGGCCGCCGAGCGCTTTCCGGGCGAGCACTTCGAGGTGATCCGCTGCTGGACCTTGAGCGGCCCCGCGTCGGCCTCGCCGCATGGTGATGGCGCGTCATGCGGCGCGCGGATCCAGGAAGGCGACGTATTGGTGAACATCGTCATTCCGCGCTTGAACGGCCTGACGATCGAGAACGAGCGCACGTGGTTCTGCGGTACGCCTTCCGCCGAGCAGGTGCGGTTGTGGACGGCGGCCAAGGCGGCGAACGAGGCGGCCATTGCCGCCGCGTGTACCGGTAATCCCGTCTGCGCGATCGACGCGGCCGCGCAGGCCGAGATCGAGAAGGCCGGGTACGCGGACTTCATCCGCCATCGCACCGGCCATGCCGTGGGCATCATTCACCACGAGTACCCGGAAGACATGGCATTCAACCAGCGGCCGCTGCTGGACAACGAGGTGTATTCGGCCGAGCCGGGCATCTACGCCTACGGTATCGGCGGTTTCCGTCTGGATGACACGGTCGTGGTCGGGAGCACGCCGCGCGTGCTGACCCACACGCCCAAGACGCTCGAGTACGCGACGGTCAAGTAGCGGCGTCGTTTGAAGCGCTGCCGTGGGAGGTGCCCTGCGCCTCCTGGCGCAGCGTTTCACGCAAGGCCGGCAGCACGATGCTGGGCGAGTCGGCCGCCCACAACATGCCGATGGGGCCGAACTCCAGGCGGGACGGCGCGCGCACGATGCTGATCAACTGAAGCCGTTCGTACATGTGCGCAACGGAGCTGGCCAAGGTGGCGATGTAATCGCGGTCTTGCAGCATCGACAACAGCGCAACCAGCGAACTGGTCTCGACGGACGGCTTCGGGGGCGGCATGCCCGCGTCCACCACGGCCTGGTCCAGCCGCCCGCGTGACAGCGTGCCCAGCGGCGGCAGGATCCACGGATAACGCTGGGTGTCTTCCCAGCAAGGCGCATCCAGTTCCGCCAGCGGATGCCCGCGCCTGGCCACCACGCTGAAAGTGTCGGTCATCAGCCATTCGGTGCACAGGCCAGAGCGGCTTGCGCGCACATCCAACGGCCCGATGATGAGGTCGATTTCGCGCCGTTCGACGCGCTCAATCAGGGGTTCTAGCAAGCCCTCTATCAGTTCGATCTGCACATTGGGCGAACGCTGGTGCAGCGCGGCGATGGCGCGCGGCAGCAAGACGGGCGCCGCGGAAAGAATGGTGCCGATATGCAGATGGCCGGCCACGCCGCCTTTGACCGCTTCGATTTCTTCGCCGGTGCGCGCGGTGTCGCCCAAGACGCGGCACGCGTAGCGCCAGAGCGCACCCCCCGCCTCTGTCAGTTCAAGCGACCGGCCACGCAGGAACAGCGGCGTGCCGACCAGGTCTTCCATGTCGCTGAGCCAGTGCGACAGCGCGGGCTGCGTCATGTGCATGGCTTTGGCGGCACCGGTAACGCTGCGTGCGCTTTCCAGCGCCGCCAGCACTTGCAGGTGGCGAAGCTTCAGCCGGCGGGTCCAGGGCGGGTCGATCGAGGTGGCGTCCATGCGGAAATGGTAATGGATCTCTCAGCTTTATTCATTAGCGCCTTATGGTCCTTGGCGGCCAAAATGCCTTTCCCGATAGACGAGGGCAAGCGGTGACGAACGCAACAGAAAACATGGCCCAGACGCGGGCCTTAAGCGACATGGCGCAGGCCCTGGCCGCCGCGCCCCAACCCGAGCGCGGCCTGCAGGCGCTGGCCACGGCACTTGCCACCCGGATCGGCTATCGGCTGTTCACGGTACTGGTGCTGGACCGGCAGGCGGAGCAGAGCCTGCGGTATTTCTCAAGCCAACCCGGGGCTTATCCGCCGGGCGGCGCCAAGCCCATCCGCGAGGACAGCGAGTTTTTCGCTTCTGTCGTGTTGGGCGGACAGGCACGAATTTGCGTGGACCGCGCGGAGTGCATGCGCGCGTTTCCAGACCACGAGCTCATTCATTCCCTAGGCTGCGAGAGCGCCGTGAACGTGCCCGTCCGCTGGGACGGCCAGACCATCGCATCGCTGAACCTGCTGCACGAGGCCGGTTGGTATCGCCGGGACATGTTGCCGGAACTGAGCTGGTACGCCGCGATGGCCATTCCCATCATCCAAAAGATCATTCACACAACCCGCTCGTAGAGAGAGAAAACGATGACACGCCTTCGCATCGCCATCACCGCATTGTTGCTGTCGACGGGATTGACACCGGCTCATGCGGCGGACGCCTACCCCGCCAAACCGATCACGATCATCTACCCCTATGCCCCGGGATCGGCGTCGGACACGATGACCCGCCTGCTTGCGGAAGCCATGTCCAAACGACTGGGGCAGCCCGTGATCGTCGACGGCAAACCCGGCGCCGGTGGCTCCATTGCCACCGAGCACGTCGTCAGGGCCGCACCCGACGGCTATACGCTGCTGCTCAGCGCAAGCGGCACCATCGCGGTCAATCCGCATATCTACAAGCTGCGCTACAACCCCGTCGAGGATCTGGCGCAGATTTCGATCGCCGTGGAAGTCCCGTTCGTCTTCGTCGTGGGCAAGAATTTTCCGGCGCAGGATTACGTGGCGTTCAAGGCGTTAAGCAGCACGAAACCCGGCGGCCTCTCTTCGGCGAACGCCGGGCTCGGTACTCAGGCACACCTGACACAGGCGGCCTTTGCCAAGTTGGCGGGGGTGAACCTGAGCATCCTGGGTTACAAGGGGGCCGCGCCCGCCGTCAACGACATCCTGGGCGGACACGTGGATTCGATGATGGACAACGCAGCCTCGCAAATCCCGTATGTCACATCGGGCAAGACGACCGCGTTGTTCGTCACCAGCGATTATCGGTTCGACGGCTATCCCAAGGTGCCTACTGCGAAGGAACTGGGCATCACCGGGTTGGTTCCGACCGGGTGGTTTGGTTTGGCGGCGCCCAAGGACACGCCGCCTGCGGTCGTTGAAAAAATACAGGGTGCGGTGGTTGCGAGCCTTAAGGATGCCGAGATGCAGCGCAAGCTCAAGGAGTTGGGCTGGGTGATCGTGGGGAATACGTCGCAGCAGGCCACTGAGCGGGCTCGCAGGGACTATGAGCTTCTGGGGAAGGTGGCTCGGGATATTGAGTTGAAGCCGAATTGACGGATTCGTGGGAAGCGCCCGGCCTGTTGCCTGTGTCCGGGTTCGCAGGCGTCAGAGACGACTACTCGCTCCATTTATATACGGGCTTAGGGATTCGTTGCCGCTCTGGCTGCGGGATATCAACCCCTGCAAAAATCTCTTTCAACATGACGGGAGCTTCAGCGCACCCCGCAGCAGCGTGGATGAGGTTTGCCTCTTCCTGCGAGTAGCACTTAACCGGGAAGGACGCGACCTCGTTTGCGATGAGCCAAAGGCTTCGCGTTACTCCATTGATAAACGCGACATTGATTCCTGACGCATCGTGGTACCCCGACACCTCTGCTAGGGGGACGGGGTTGTCGATACCGTGAGAAAACCCCAATTCAGCTCGCGAGAACTTGTAATCCCGGGGCATATGCTCTCGCAGGGGACACGGTGCGTTGCGCCCATTGCCGCGCAATGTCGTTTCTAGCCATAGGCGGTAAAACGCGTCAGTGCTCACGTGCACGACGAAATGATCATCTACCGCGCCTCGACTGACACACATGTACCGTCGCGATGTGTTGGCACATTGAAGCTCCCAGATCGCCCAGAATGGATCTACGTAGACCTTCTTGGGTAGGGGCGCTTCACGACCTGGCGGCAGGCTCGCGAGTTCCAGATGCCCATTAATGGGATCGAGCTGCGCGCGTGGTTTGACGGCGAATGTGTGAACCGGCGGAGCAGAGATCCGAGCGCGTAACAGATTCCAGATAGTCTTCTTCATATCGCGGTGTCAGGCGGAGGTTGAATTGTAGTTTGACACCTATTTTTCCAGCGATATTAAGGCCGACATTTTTTATTGGTCGAGAGCCACCATTCGCAAACGTCTGTTTTCGACCCGAAGCAGCCGTTCGGCAGCGGTGTGCCAAAACCGGCCATTCGCCCAGCGCGACGCCGTCAGGAAGAAATGCAAAGGGCGGCGGGCCTGGCCTAGGACTCCGCGAAAGCCGCGATCGGCGTCGGGGCCTACCTGGGGACGCACGGATCAGCAGCTATTCGAAACTCTGCTCGCCTTCCCGATCGCGCTTGCTCTCAAGCTCGATCCAGCGTTCGATTTCGGGCAACATGTCAGTGACCCATTGCCGAACCTCGCCTCCAACATTGTCACCCAGCGTTGTGATAGCCGCGTGACGCCGAACCAGGATATCGGCGAGCGAGCCGCTACTGCTGCGCGGATGCAGCCGCGACCAGATATCACCGAGGAACGCCCGCTTGTCTGGCGCGTGGCCCAATATTTCCAGGAAGAGCGTGGAGACACCATTCTCCTCTTCGCCCTGCTGCCGCTTGAACATGGGGATGCTTTCCCCGAGCAGCGGATAGCGCTGATCCGGATCGATATTCGCCCACTGAACAAGGGTCTCCGCGCCGACATCTTCCTCCGGCGTGCCAGACCCGAAGTCCCCCTCAAACAGCCTCCGATTGCTCGGCCTGAGTTCGGGGAGCAGGAGTTCGTCGAGTGCGATCAGGGGATGGGTCTCGAAGATCGCCTTGAGGACATAACTAAGATCGTAGGACGAGAGATAGGCGGTCTCCAGTCCGGCCCGAACGCGAGCGCAGATTTCCCGCAATGTCGCCTCTCCATCAGGTCCGGCGCAGCAGACCAGAATAACGGTATGCAGCGCAAAATCGAGTAGCGACTGCGTCTTTCCGATGTCAGCGCGCAGTAGCAGCTCACGGCCAACAGCGATCAAGGATGGCGCACGTTGACGGCCTTCTTCCTGATCGCGGTAGAAGTGCATGTGCAATATATCGAGCGCGATCTCGACGCCGTCGGCTAGATTGCCGATGTCGGTGAGCAGCGGGCCAAGCGCGTCGGGTGGAGACTCCCCGACACTGCCATTGGCGATGCTTTGAAAATTCGGCGCCGAAAGGACGCCACGTTCGATCGCACGCCGAAGCCGCGCTATGCCTTGGGCATCGATAGCAACACGCGCCTGAAGATACGGAAGACTCGCGGCGAGATCGGGATTCTGGATCACATCCTCTAGCGTAGCGTTGGCAAAGGCCGAATCCTTGGCGTGCGCGTCATGGATAAACCCGCCCAGCACCGTCGCATTCCGGCTGTCCGCCTCGGCGGCGGAGAAGAGGTCCAGCAGTTCCCGCCACATCGCACCAAGATCGGCGGCACCATCCGACAGGCCAACGCCGCATTCATAGGCGCGCTGCGGATTTTGTTCGACGAGCAGTTCGGCGATGAACACAGCGCGCGTCTCCGCGTCGTGCGCGAGTGCGGTGCCGATCTCTTTCGCCAGCTGGGAGGCGCGTTCATAGGGTTTTATGACGTCGCCGTCATCCGCATCGCCATCGGCCACATCCCAACCGAAACTGCTGCGCCCAAGTACGACCGCACGGGCCCGATGGAGAAGATCGGTGGGTTTCAGGCGTTCGATGAGCGCTACGAGACGGGCGCGCACCTCATCCGGCATCGCGTCGCCCTCGAAGCGCAGCGCTGTGCGGAAGCCGATCCACCCCTCGATCCAAGGTCGCTCGGAAGAAAAGTGGGTCGCTGACCGTTCGAGCGCATCATGGCAGGCGCCGAAGCGCCACAGCCCTCTTACGCTGTGGGCAAGGTGGTCTCTTGCGTTTTCGATCATTGGCGAGAGCTCCACCGCCAGGTCGACCGCGCCGTTGTACCAGGCCCAGATGTCACCATAGGTCGGCGGATGCCAGCCATAGTCCCGTGACCGGGCGCCGAAGTCGAAGTCGCTGGATGAACTGAAATGGTGCGCCTTCAGCAGCGCATCGAGGGCGACGCCGGCACAGCGCACCAAAGCCGGATCACCCGATTGTGCGAACCGGCGAACGAGCGCTCGCCGCTGATCTGGCAAAGCTATGGTGCCGGACAGGTGTAGGTGAAAGAGCTCGGCGAACATGTCCGATGCCGAGTTGTGGCGGTGGTGGGGCGATTCAGCGGAAAGGAACCGCGCAAGCAAGGTTGCGGCGCGGTCAAACAGCGGCGGATCGTAAGCGAGGAGCTTGATCAACCGCATCCATTGCCACCGGTTGCTCGACTGCGGATCAAGTATCTCGCCACCATTTGGGCCAGCAATATCTCGCTCGATCCTCACGAGTACGGCTTCGGGCTCGACCGGGGCGATGTTGGCGATGATCTGACGGCCGTCTTCTCCCAATGCCGCAAGATCGCCGAGTGGCCCGTCGGCACGGAGCCAGCGCTCGACCGCGGCCCGCGCCTCGGCGCTGTCGTGCAGATAGCCGAGGCGGCGCGAAAGGGACTTCTGCATCCGCGTTGTAAGCGACGCACAGAAGCGATCGAAATCGGCTGGCGGTATGCGTTCAAGGGCGAACCCGGCGAGCGGGTTGGCGATCGCATGCGGCAGGATAGCGCGCCACCGTCCCCGCAGCTGCGCGATCCCCCGCCGTCGAAGCGCGTTCAGCGCCGCATATATCGCCGCCACTGGAACACCACGAATAGCGGCGACCCGCGCAAGTTCACCGCCTTCCGAAGTGTCCTCGCCATCGATCGAATAGAGCAGGGCAAGGTCTTCGGCAGCGGAAAGCAGATCCCGGTCAGGCTCGTTGCGCTGATGAAAAATCCGCTCGAAGAGGTCGCGGCTCTTGAGCTTTCCCAGGGTTTCGCCTTTTCCGAGCGTGTCGGCGAGAGCGCGCGCCACGCGGAAGTTACCGTCGCTGAACTCCGATATGGTTCGCCGGTCGACCTGCGTCACATTGGG
Source organism: Achromobacter marplatensis (assembly GCF_049060505.1). Classification (GTDB taxonomy): domain Bacteria; phylum Pseudomonadota; class Gammaproteobacteria; order Burkholderiales; family Burkholderiaceae_B; genus Achromobacter; species Achromobacter marplatensis_A. Next base: position 59,891 of record NZ_JBMGRB010000004.1, on the reverse strand, counting down.
GAAGGTCTTTTCCAGCCACTGCTCCACCATTTCGGGTGATGCTGATTGCAGGCGAAAGACCTCGGTACGCTCGGGCTCGTCGTCGCGAACATCATATTCGACAGTTAAGAGACTGACTTGGCTCCCAGCTTCCGAACAGATGCGGGCCAGTTCGCTGTGCGTCGCCGGGTTACAGTTGTCGACGATTAGGATCGCGCGTCGTCTTGCGATCACCAGCTGGCGCGCCATGTCCCGTGCGGTCGGGTAAGTCTCCGCCGAATAGTCGGTATAGACGGCAAACCCCGGATCGAGCGGCACCTCGCCCACACCTTCCTCGAACAGTGCCTGCACGAGACGAGTCTTTCCGAGGCCGGACAAGCCGATCAACCGGATACATTGGCGAGCTTTGGTCAGAGAGGCGCGAAGCCGGGCGATACCCTCGCCGATGGTGAGTTGCTCGCGGTCGCTCGTTCTTTCATCGGTTAGGCAGGCCTTGTCGTTGAAGAGATAGGGCGTCTCCTCGCGCACGCCGACGCCGCACCAATCGCCGATGCTGCTCCAGCCCGACATACCGATGCCGAGCCGCGTGCGGACCCAAGCGGCGATTCCGGGATAGTGATTGACCCATGTCGCCAGCCGGTCGCGATCGTAGAAGTCGCTATGCAACTGCCCGGCCTCAGGCAGATCGTCGAGCTGCGCCCGGATCGCATCGCGACGATCGCTCAGCGGCTTGTCTGCGACCGATCCTTGCGCGCTGACGATGATGTAAGCGCCGGAGCGAGCGGCGAGTTCGGCGATGACCGGCCGTAGTACGCCGCGAGGACGCATCTCATCGCGGATTGCGCTCGCCGGCATGTCGGGCTTTTTTACCTGAAACCCTGTGTGCTGGCGCGGTACGAAATCCGGCCTCGGCAGTGCGGACGGGCACTCGACCCGGACATCAAGCCCGCCATCGGCCGCATCCTGATTGCCGCCAGAGGTTACCGACGAACTGGGGCAACCCTGCGCCCGCAATTCTGCCAAGGCGAGACGTGCGACGAGTGTTCGCAGATCGGCGTCATTGAGGTCGGCGACTTGTGCGCCAGTAATTTCGAACATCGTTCTTCAACCCCCTTTCATCAAGTATAGGAGAGCATGCGGGAGAACAAAGAGCGGTCAAGCGATAGTTGGTCCGCCACGGCCGCGACCGAACTGCCAGTTGATCCGTCGCCACGCATGATGCCTGCGACTGGCTTGCTGAGCTGGCGCTCCAGCGCCGGTGGCCACGGCATGAGCGCGAACTCGCGCGATCCGGCGGAGAGGCTGTTGGGTCGCCATCCGCGCGATTTCTGCTAGGTGCAGAGCACGCGAATCGTCTCGAGATGCTTGAGCGCCGCGCTATCTAGGCCGCTCGTAAAGAAAATGCGTTTGCCCTTCACGTCGCCGAAGAACTTCTTGATCCGATTGACGCTGGCGTCGGCATCGGCGCCGCCGGTGGTGCTGCCTATGCTATTTCCTCGAGAATGATCGGCGGCCTCAAAAGGGCCAGCCTGAACGAATGTCCGTTCAGCACGATCTTCGGCTCAGAAACTGCCAGTGTGGTTCCGGCCCAGTTTTTGCCTTTTCCCGTAGGTCGCCTTGGTGATCGCCGAATGTCAGCTGTCGGCCGAAAGCAGACAGGTAGTCACAATATGGTCAGCATTCCCCAATGGCAAACTTGTCATTCACCCCACTGAAGGCCACGGGCCTTCTCCCATATACTCCTTCCACTGCTGGAACAACGGTAGCCCGGTTTGGAAGCCGGTAAATCGTCGGATTTCCCACATCGTCGGAGGAAGTCCATGCCATCCCACCCCCTCACCCAAAACCCCTGGTCCGTCGACTCTGACCCCGAGCACGGCCTGGTCCCCCTATCCCCTCTCTACCAAATCGACCGAGCCCGTTACGCCATCGCGGCCATGGCCCGCATGGTCGGCAATAGCGCATCCGAGCCGGACGCGACCGGCGGGCAGCCGCTAGACGCGTGGACGGTGGCGGCGTTGATGGGCGGGGTGGAAGGCTTGAGCGATCACTTGGGGACCTTGGCGGACGCCATGCTGGAGCAGGCGCGGGCTTGCGGCGCGGATGCGGACCCTTACGGTGTGTTGCACGACGCGCCGGCGTCGTTGCAGTAGTAGGCGCCCGCCCAAAGACAAAGACCCGCCCGCGCCGGCGGGCATGCGGGACGAATACCGGGCTTGGGCAGGCGTTCGATGCCTGGCTGCGGGCGCAGCCGGCGCATGCGTTGGTATGGGAGCGTTTGCAGGCGTCGGCCTTCTTACAGCGTGTGGAACACCCGTGTCGCGTATGACGTGACGTCGAATTAAACGGCGGCGTTGAACGTGAACAATCTGTTCGACAAGGTGTATTACGAGTATCCAGGCTATGTCGAGAACCGCAACAACTACGGCGCGCCGCGCAACATGATGTTGACGTTGCGCGGGCGGTTCTGAACGCCTGGGCAACAAGGAGCAGGCGGCCTGAGGTGCCACCTGGTCCTCTAGCGTTGCCCTCAGGAGGACTGGTGTAATGCGCATCTTTTAAGATGTCTCCATCCACACTGCCAGAGTCCCGACATGCCCTCCTCTCCCGCTGACGACGTGATCGCCCTGTACCAAGCGCATGCCGCGGCGTTTGCGGCGCTGCGGAGTACAGAATTGATCGAGCGCGCCTGGCTGGCCGCGTTCCTGGAACGGCTTGCCGTCCCCCATCCGCAGGTGCTGGATGTCGGTTGCGGCACTGGCGTTCCCATCGCCCGCCACCTGATCGAAAGCGGCTGCCGCATCACCGGCATCGATACCTCGTCGCCGCTGCTGTCCAGGGCCAAGGCGTCGTTTCCCGACCATCATTGGATCGCCGCCGACATGCGGCAGTTGGCTGGCATCGGACCGTTTCATGGGTTGATCGCCTGGCACAGCTTTTTCCACCTTCGGCCCGAGGATCAGCGGCTGATGTTCCCCATCTTTCGGCGCCTGGCCGCGCCGGGCGCGGTGCTGATGTTCACCAGCGGCACGGCGTTGGGCGAAGCCATTGGGACGTTTGAAGGCAAGCCGCTTTATCACGGCAGTCTGGATGCTTGCGAATATCGCCAATTGCTGGCGGAAAACGGATTCTCGGTGGTTCGGCATCAGCAGGAAGACCCGGCGTGCGGCGGCGCGACGGTGTGGCTGGCCACGCAGACCGGCTGTTAAGCAAGAGCCGGCGCCGACGCGATATCATGGCCCCGCCTTTCCCCGCCGGGGTATTGCCTGGCCCTGCCTCTTGCAATGCTCCGTTCCTTCCCCCTTGGAAACAGGAACCCAGAACGATGCCGTTTTTCCCCGCGCTTGCCCGTGTTTGCCTGCTTGCTCTTCTTGCCCCGACGCTGTCGCTTGCCCAGCCGGCCCGGCCGGATTTCGCCGCGCGCACCGCGGCGATGGTGGAGCGGCATCGCGTGAATGTGGACGACTTGCTGGGTGAAGCGCGGAAGGATGGCATGGCGCTGCTGGTGATCCCGACCCTGAACCTGGATGCCGAGCCCCGGCGCGATTTCAACGATGATGCAACGCGCGACCGCTTTGTGCGTCAAAGCCGCACGTTCATGCGGTGGGACCACGCGTCCAAAAAGGGCCAGGCGATCAGCGCCGGCGCGGGGGACCACAAGATGAATGCGAACGACCCCGGGCCGCAATTCCAGACGGTACGCGGCAAGCTGCTGTATCAGGTGATTCCGGTGTGGCCGGGCGAATACCGGCTTAACCGCATTACCTATCATCAGCCCCGCACCGAGCTGCCGGAAACCGTGCCGCCTCAGAGCGCCATGGAGCGGATTAAAAAAATCGGCATCGCGACGCTGGATTACACGGTGGACCGAGAGTTCAAGACGGCTGTGCCCCAGCCGCAATCCGGCCAGGATGAAGACGATGGCTTGGGCAAGGGCTGCGAAGTGATGTTGCGGTCGGGTGGGGGCTGCGACGAAGCGGCGCGTGAGGTGCGGTGGCGTCTCAACGGGGAGATTGCGTTCAATGCCGGCGAGGCCGATGCCGCGCCGGCGCCCGGTTTCGAGGCTGAATTGATTTTCTCGCCGATCGCTTCGATCACGCTTGAGGCGGGGGAAGCGGTGCTGACGGACGGTTTCGTGCTGCCCGTCGACCAGCCCGTCATGACCCCGGATTCGTGCGAGGACACCTCCCTTGGCCCTACCTGCACGATGGACTCGCTGACCTTGACGCGCTTGCCCGCCAGCCTGGAAGATTTCCGGCAGGCGCCAAGCGCGGGCAGTTTCAATTTGCCCAAGCTGGATGCTGCGCTGCGCGACCTTACTTATCGGGCGCCCACGTTGCACTACCCGCCGGTGTCCAAGGCGGCGCCGAACCAGATCCGAGCCGTGGGAACGGACTAGGTTTCAAAACAACGTGGATGCCGTCGTCCGAGACACGATGGTCATGCTGCTGCCGGGTCTTATGCCCTTTCGCCTATGCCGTCCACGGAATCGCGATACGCGACGGCGTACATCGCCGTGGCCGCGAGTGTGATCAGGACACAAAGCACGACGCCTAGCGCGGCATAGGCCAGGTCTGCGCCCACCGCGAACTTGTACGTCAGCGGATACAGCGTAGTGGCGGTGAAACCGGCCACGACCACGAGTGCCAACAGCACCAGCATCAGCGGCCAACGCCGATAGGGCATGGCCGCGCGGATGCCGCGAAAGCCGTATTCGCCCGTTGTTGCGACGCGCGGCAGGCTCAGGCCATACGTCGCAAGCGCGTACAGGACGGGCACCCAGATGACCGCGGCCGAGGCGATCAACGCGCCCCAGAACCCGGTGTCGTTCGCGCCGTTCAGCAGCACATAGACCACAAACGGCAGATTGCCGGTCGCGTGCCCCAGGGCCGCGACCACGATGGCTATCGCGCCAAGCAGGACCAGATGCTTGGCCTCTGCGGTGCCGCCGTGCGCGGTCGTGTTGCGCGGGGAGTCGCCCAGGACGGCAACCCGATGCCAGGCGAAGGTCATGCGCGCGAACGCGATCAGGTTGATCAGCGTCAGCGCGACAAACAGCAGATCCGTCAGCCGGTAGAGCGGCGTGTCCGCCAAGGCGAACGGCAGCGACAGCGTGAACACGGCTAACGACCATGGTGCGGCGGCCAGCATGGCATGCCCCTGGCGTTGAATGACGCCTGCTGTCTCGGCAAGAAAGCGACCTGCCCCGAGTTGGCTCGACACAAGATTCCTTTGTTCTGAATTGACGGGTTTCGTTTTATACCCCAGCCGCGGCATCAGGCCTGGCCGGCGCGTGGGCGTGGACGCCGCGTCGTTTTAAGCCGGCAATGCGCGCGGCATCGTCGTGCCGTAGTCGTCGTCGCCATAGATCAGTCCGGGCAACGGCGATTTGCCACGCCCGACGCTTGTCCACAGTGCTTCGACCCAGTCCGCTGCCGTATCGACGATGACGTCCTGCACGACAAAGTCGGCGCCGTCCGAGGCGAACATCGGTACGGCCGGCGTTACCCCGGTGGCGGTGTGTCGCACGTCGAACAAGGTGCGATGGGCATCCACCGCCTTGTTCAACACATAAAGGTCGGGGCCTTCCAGGCTGACGACGACGGAAAACGTGCCCTCGCCGTCCTGGTCCGGGAAGATGCCAACGTGGATTTCGCGGGCCTTTGCCGGCAGGGCCGCGATCAGCGCGGCCAGGCGGGTTTGCGCGGCGTCGGAATGCTGGTCCAGCACGCGCCGCAGCGCAGCTTGATAGTCCTGCTGGTTCATGCGGCGTCGTCCTTATGGTTGCGCGGGTTCATATTTCACCAGCGGCTGGCTACCCGGGTCCTGACGGAAAAACACGATGTTCTCGAAGGGAATCGGATCGGCATCCCAGCGCCAGTACGGCTTGGTGGCACCGGAAAAGCCGCTGTAGCGATGCTCATACTGGTTGTAGCAACCGACATGCACGGGATCGCGGCCTTTGCCATGCGTTCGCAACGCGATCACCAGGTCGCCCCATTTCGGATCCTGTCCGGATTCCACCACCGACACGGGGGCGTATCGGTCATCTTCGAAACGGCTCCGAGCCGCTTGCGAGAAATGGGCACGCAGGGCTTGCTGAATTTTTTCGCGCAACGGTTCGTCGTCGGGCGACGCGTCGCCGCCCATGTCCGCGATCAGTTCTTCGGCTTGTCGGCAGAGGCTTCCCAACTCCGGGCCGATGCGCTGTTCCAGCCCGGCCGCCAAGTCGCCGCGCTGCATGTTGCCGAAGGACAAGCCGGCGATGGCGACCGCCAGCATCGCGGCGCCCGCGCCAAACGGCCACGCGGGCGTGCGTCGGCCGGCATAGCGCAACGCCGCCAAGACCAGCAGCAAATGCACCGCCACGAACAGCAGCGCGTAACCGGTCACCATCCCGTAGTGATAGAGCGTGAATCCGGCAAGCATCACTGCACCGCCTTGCCAGCCCGGCGATATAGTCTTGCGCCGCCGACACTGGCTACGATCAACGTCAGGCTTGTCAGCGTAGCGATGCAGAACAGCGGAAAGAGATCGTCGGTGATGATCCAGTTCAGTTGCTCGCCCAGGCCATACGGCCCGAACGCCCGCGCACGTTCGCGGTCTGCGCCCGCGACGATGCGGGTCCAGAAGCACGCGGCCAGTGCGCCATGCAGCCACAACGCCAGCGCATAGCGCTTGATGTAAAGCAGGCAAAGCGCGGCCAGCGCGCCCGCCCAGACGCTGATCACCGATATCCGGCTGGCGTCGAAGAGCTGCGCACCGGGCTTGGAAAGCAGCCACACCAGGGCGAAGATCGCCGCTGCACTGGCTGCGCCGATGGGCCAGGGAATCGGCGTCAGGTTGATTTTTCGGGTCATAGGTGCGACGAATATACCTGATCCGAAACGGCCAAAATCCGGACGCAGGATCTGGCCGCACGCCGCATTCGTGCGTACACTTTCGGCATGCTACGCATCGACAATCTCACCAAGCGCTACGGCGACTATCTCGTCTTCCAGGGGCTGACTCACACGTTCGGCCCGGGCTGCGTGGCGCTGTGCGAAGAAGACAGCACCGGCAAATCCAGCCTGCTTAATATCATTGCGGGCGTGGTCGCGCCGGATGCCGGAGATGTCTGGATCGACGGGCATTCGCTCATCCAGGCGCCGCAACAGGCCAAAGCCCGGCTGGCGTATGTGCCCGACAATTGCCTGGCCTTTCCGGCGATGACGGGGCGCGGGTTGTTGGAGCAAGTGGCCGCGGAAAAGCAGGTATCCGTGGACGACGCCGTGCTTGACCTGGCTTACCGGCTGGGCCTGGAGCCGCACCTGGACAAGCGTTTCGAACAGATGTCGACGGGTACGCGCCGCAAGGTATTCGTGACGGCAGCCGCCTTGGGTCATCCGGCCGTGGTGATCGCAGACGGACCCAGCAACGGCTTTGACGCACAGGGCCGTGCCGTGCTGGCCGAGGTGTTCAAGGCGTGGGCGAAAGACCGCGTGGTGCTGTTCGCCAGTCATGACCCCGAATTGGTACAGGCGTGCGAGGCCAGATCGGTCAATGTTTCCGACCTGCGCTGACTAAGCGTTGCCGCGGCCCATATAGGGCAGCAGGCCTGAAACCTGTCAGTGTGGCTTCCAGGTGAGCCCGTCTTTCGAACGGTACTCGGGCTGGCCCGAGCAGCACCCGCCTGCGCCGAACGCCTGACGCCCGATGAAGGCCGTGATAAAGCCTTTGCCTTCGGTCAGCGATTGGTTGACGCATATCGTGGGCAGCGGATAGAACTCACCTTCCAATACGAGCGTCCAGCTTACGTTCTCGCCTTCGGCCGCATCTACCTTGTAGACCTTGCAGTTATTGACGAGCAAGTGAATCGGCTTGCCGGCCAACACGCCTTTGAACTGCAGTCGCTCCGGCGTTTCGCGCGTGGCGATGGTTTCGGCGGTGAGTGTCGACCCGGGCGGCGGCGGCGGAAGCGACGGGTCGCAACCCGCCAGCACGCCGGCGGCGCATAGCGTCAATGCCAATCGGCGGGCAAGGCGCGTCATCTTGGAAAACTCCGATCAGGCTACGTTGGCGAAGCGCTTTTCAAGATAGGCGATGATCTCGCTGGACTCGTACATCCAGCGCGTACCGCCCGCCTCTTCGATACGCAGGCAAGGCACCTTGACCTTGCCGCCGCCGGCCAGCAGTTGTTCGCGCGCCTGCGGATCGGCTTTGGCGTCGTGCAGGGCCACCGGCACATTCAGACGATGCATGGCGCGCCGCGTCTTGACGCAAAACGGGCAGGCGTGGAATTGGTACAGCGCAAGCCCGGCCGCTTCCTTGTTGACGGTGGCCTGGCCTTGCGGCGAACGCTTCTGCGGACGCGGGCGGGTCAGGGCGTCGCCCGCGACGATCAATTGACCCAGGCCGACACGCAAGGCTTTAACAATCATGGATATGGACTCGAAAGGGCAAAGTAAGGCGCTCAGTCTACTCCCTGCACGTGTTCTACACTGGAACGCTCCGATTCTTGCCCGCGCCGAAAGTCATGGGATCTCGTGTCATACGACAAGCACAGCCGCCTGCGTTCCCTCCGGCCCCGGCCTTAGTCGAACCCTTGCAGGACGCCGCCCTGCTGCGCCGTTTGCTGCGCGCCAAAGACCGCATGGATGCCGCCTCGCACGAAGCCTGGCCGGTCAGCCGCCTTGCCGAGGTCAGCGGCGTTTCCGCGGCCTATTTCGCGCGCTCTTTCAAGCGGGCGTTTGGCCTTCCGCCGCACCGTTATCTGCTGACACGCCGGATCGAGCAGGCCGTCTCGTTGCTGCGCGACACCGAGCTCAGCATCACCGACATCGCCTTCTCGACCGGCTGGCAAAGCCTGGGCACGTTCGGCCGCATTTTCCATGACGTTACGGGCTCAAGCCCCAGCGCCCTGCGCGTCGAGGTCCGGGCGAAGACGGTTGAACTCGGCCGCGTTCCCGCTTGCGTGCTGAAAGCCGCGCAACGCCCTGATCTGGGCACCGCAGTTTTGGAGAAGCGCCGCCGCAGCGCCAAGGATAAATTGGCGGCATCCACCAAGGAGAAGCCATGAACGAAGGTATCAGTGTGATGGGCGTGTACGTCGACGATCAGGACGAAGCGCTTGCGTTCTACGTAGACAAATTGGGATTCCGCATCCACACGGATGTGCGCAATGGCCCGTACCGCTGGCTGACGGTCCAGAACCCGGAGCAGCCTGGGCTTCAGCTTGGCTTGTTCGCGCCGGGGCCGCCCGTCCACGACGAAGCCACCGCGAAAACCCTGCGTGCGATGGTCGCCAAAGGCGCCATGCCGCCGCTGGTGCTGTCGGTGTCTGACTGCCGCGCTACGTACGCCAAGCTGAAAGCGCTGGGGGTGGAGTTCACGCAAGAGCCTACGGACCGCTACGGCAACGTCGACGCTGGCTTTCGCGACCCGGCGGGCAGTGGCTGGAAGATGATCCAGGCGCCTCGCGGCACCGCGTAAGCCATGGATGAAGGGGAATCGACGGCATGGCGGGCGCAGCCGTTGATGCGCCCGCCATGCAACGCGCCCTTCAGGTGGGCGCCGTTTCGTTCCCGTGCAGCGTTCTGAGCTTCCTTAGTTCCGGGAACCACCGCATCCACAATCCCGCCACGGCGATCGTGCCCATGCCGCCGATCACCACCGCCGGCACGGCCCCGAACAGTTCCGCCGTCACGCCGGATTCGAACTCGCCCAGTTGGTTGGACGCGCCGATGAACAAGGTGTTCACGGCGCTGACCCGGCCCAGCATGTGGTCGGGCGTATTCAACTGCACCAGCGACGAACGCACGACGACGCTGATCGAGTCCGCGGCGCCCAGCACGACCAGCGCGCCTACCGACAGCGGAATCGAGGTCGACAGGCCGAACACGGTCGTCGCCAGCCCGAACAGGATTAGCGAACCGAACAGCAGACGCCCGACGTTTTCGCCAAGGCTCAGGCGCGCCAGCGTCAGCGACATCAGCGCCGCGCCGCAGGCGGGCGCGGCACGCAAGGCGCCCAGCGCCCACGGCCCCGCATTCAGGATGTCTTTGGCGAAGATGGGCAGCAAGGCGGTCGCCCCGCCCAGCAGCACGGCAAACAGGTCCAGTGACAAGGTGCCCAGCAGCAGCCGGCGCTGGAAGATGAAGGTGATGCCGGCGAACAGCGTGCGCCACGTGGTTGGCTCCTTGCGCGGCGGGGCACGGTCGATGACGAGCGTGGCGATGGACGCGAAGGCCGTCAGGTACAGCGCCGCCGCCACGCAATAGATCCACCCGGCCCCCAGGCTATAGCCGATGCCGCCCAGCGCGGGGCCGGCGATCTGCGCGATCTGCCCGCCGGAAGACGCCAGGGCGGTGGCGCGCGGCAGCCACTCGCGGGGCACGACAGCGGGAATCAGCGTGGACAGGGTCGGCGCTTCGAAGGCGCGCGCCGAACTCATGATGATGATGGTGGCGTAGATCAGCGTCTTGCCGCCCACGCCGTGCAGCGCCGCGATCGCCAGGACCAGCGTGGCCAGGGTCTCCAGCGCCATGCACAGGGCAACGATCTTGCGGCGGTCGTAGCGGTCGGCCACGTGGCCCACCACCAGCGTCAGCGCCGCCATGGGCAGAAACTGCGCCAGCCCGATCAGCCCCAGGTCGATCGCGCTGCCCGACAGCGCATAGATCTGCCAGCCGACCGCCACCGAGACAATCTGGAAGGCCAGCGACGCGCTGATGCGCGCGAACAGGAAATGCAGAAACGGGGGGCGGGTAAGCGGACTGGGGGAGTCGGGGGCGGGCATGGGAGCTTGCGCGGCAGGCGCGCGGACGGTGCCGGAATCCGCCATTCTAGTGACAGCCGGCTGACGCCAAACTAAAGCGCCAGCCGGCAGCAGGGGCAATCCGCCGCAGGGTTATTCGCCGATCGACACCAGTTCGGCGCCTTCGGTGACCTGGTCGCCCACGCCGTAGAACACTTCCTCGACGCGACCGTTGGCCGGCGCCGAGATCGTGTGCTCCATCTTCATGGCTTCCATGACCAGCAGGGGTTGGCCCTTTTCGACCGTGTCGCCTGCCTTGACCGAGATCGAGATGATCTTGCCGGGCATCGGCGCCGTCAGGCCGCCGCCGTGTTCGCCCTGCGTGTCCTGGGCATGCGCCAGGGGGTCGTAGAGCTCAAGCACGTGCACGCCGCCTTCGCCGAACACATGGGCGCGGTCGGCATGCAGAACGACCGTACCGGCGTTCTCATGGCCTGCCAGCGTCACGCGCAGGCCATAGGCCAGATTGGGATTGGCGCTGGCGTGCGAGCGCCACAGGAACGGCTGCGGGCCCGAGCCGGTATCCAGCGTCCAGGCGCCGCCTTGGCGGGCGACGGTCACGCGGCGCGTTTCGCCGTTGTCCACCCACTGCAGATGGCGCTGGTACTGGTTGCCCAGGCGCCAGCCGTCGCGGGCATCCCAGGGGTCGGACGGACCCTTGGCGGCGGGTTGTGCGCCGGTTTGCGCGCCGGGCTGGGCCAGGCCCTGGCGCACCAGCACGGCGGCCGAGGCCAGCGCCAGCGTGGCGGCGCTGGCGGCCTGCGGTTCCGGCAGCAGCGTGGCGCGCTGGCGTTCGATCAGGCCGGTGTCCAGGTCCGCGGCGGCAAAAGCGCTGTCCTGCATCAGGCGCGACAGGAATGCCACGTTGGTCTGCACGCCCACGGCCTGCGTCTGGGCCAGCGCCTGCAGCATGCGGGCGCGGGCCTGATCGCGGTCGGCGCCGTGCACGATCAGCTTGGCGATCATGGGGTCGTAGAACGGGGTGATCGTGTCGCCCGTGCGCACGCCGCCGTCCACGCGGATGTCGGCGTTGGCGAAGGCGGTGTGCGGGGGCAAGCCCAGGTAGGCCAGCGTGCCGATCGACGGCAGGAAGCCCTTCTCGGGGTTCTCGGCGTAGATGCGGGCCTCGATGGCGTGGCCGTTGATGCGCAGGTCTTCCTGGCGCGCCGGCAGCGGCTGGCCGGCGGCCACGCGCAGCTGCCATTCCACCAGGTCGTGGCCCGTAATCATTTCGGTGACCGGGTGCTCGACTTGCAGGCGGGTGTTCATTTCCATGAAGTAGAAGCGGCCGTCGGGCTCGGCGATGAACTCCACCGTGCCCGCGCCCACGTACCCGACGGCGCGCGCGGCGGCGACGGCGGCTTCGCCCATGGCGCGGCGGCGGTCTTCCGTCATGCCGGGGGCCGGCGCTTCTTCGATCACCTTCTGGTGGCGGCGTTGCACCGAGCAATCGCGCTCGAACAGGTAGACGCAGTTGCCGTGCGTGTCCGCGAACACCTGGATTTCGATGTGGCGCGGCTTTTGCAGATAGCGTTCGATCAGGACGCGGTCGTCGCCAAAGCTGGACGCGGCTTCACGCTGGCAGGAGGCCAACGCATCCAGGAACGCGCCCGACGATTCCACCACGCGCATGCCCTTGCCGCCGCCGCCGGCGCTGGCCTTGATCAGCACGGGGTAGCCGATGCCATCGGCCTGGGTCTTGAGGAACTGCGGGTCCTGGTTGTCGCCGTGATAGCCGGGCACCAGCGGCACGCCGGCTTTTTCCATCAGCGACTTGGCGGCCGACTTGCTGCCCATGGCGGCAATGGCGGACGCAGGCGGGCCGACAAAAGCGATGCCGGCTTTTTCAGCGGCTTCGGCAAAGGCTTCGTTTTCCGACAGGAAGCCGTAGCCGGGGTGGATCGCGCCCGCGCCGGTGTCGATCGCGGCCTGCAGGATGGCGTCGGCGCGCAAGTAGCTGGCGCGCGGTTCCGATCCGCCGATGTACACGGCCTGATCGCAGGCGGCCACATGGCGCGCGTTGGCGTCCGCGTCCGAATACACGGCGACGGTGCGCAGTCCCATGCGGCGGGCGGTGGCGGCGACGCGGCAGGCGATCTCTCCGCGGTTGGCAATCAGCAAAGTGTCGAACATGAATGTCATCCTGGCTGTAATTCTTCTTGAACTGCGGTGCTGCAAGCGGGAGGGCGGGCGCCCTACATCCGGAACACGCCGAACTTCGTGTCTTCGATCGGCGCGTTCAGCGCGGCCGACAAGGCCAGCCCCAGCACGCGGCGGGTATCCGCCGGCGCGATGATGCCGTCGTCCCACAGACGCGCCGTGGCGTAGTACGGGTGACCCTCGTGTTCGTACTGTTCGCGGATGGGCGCCTTGAAAGCGGCCTCTTCGTCAGCCGACCACTGGCCGCCGCGCGCTTCGATGCCGTCGCGCTTGACCGTGGCCAGGACGCTTGCGGCCTGTTCGCCGCCCATCACCGAGATGCGGGCGTTGGGCCACATGAACAACATGCGCGGCGAATACGCGCGGCCGCACATGCCGTAGTTGCCGGCGCCGAACGAGCCGCCGATCAGCACGGTGAACTTCGGCACGGCGGCGGTGGCCACGGCCGTCACCATCTTGGCGCCGTGGCGCGCAATGCCTTCGTTTTCGTACTTGCGGCCCACCATGAAACCGGTGATGTTCTGCAGGAACACCAGCGGGATCTTGCGCTGCGCGCACAGCTCGATGAAGTGCGCGCCTTTCTGCGCGGACTCGGAAAACAGGATGCCGTTGTTGGCGACGATGCCGACGGGCATGCCCTGGATATGGGCAAAACCCGTCACCAGCGTGGGGCCGAAGCGCGCCTTGAATTCGTCGAATTCGGAACCGTCCACGATGCGTGCGATGACTTCGCGCACGTCGTAGGGTTTGCGCGTGTCGGCAGGGATGATGCCGTTCAGTTCGCTGGGATCGAAGCGCGGCTCACGCACGGGGATCGTGGCCAGGGGCGCGGGTTTCTTGCGGTTCAGGCGGGCGACCGCGTTGCGCGCCAGTTGCAGCGCGTGCATGTCGTTGGCGGCCAGGTGGTCCACCACGCCGGACAGGCGCGTGTGCACGTCGCCGCCGCCCAGGTCTTCGGCGCTGACTTCTTCGCCGGTGGCGGCCTTCACCAGCGGCGGGCCGCCCAGGAAGATGGTGCCCTGGTTCTTCACGATGATGGATTCATCGCTCATGGCGGGCACGTAGGCGCCGCCGGCGGTGCACGACCCCATCACCACGGCAATCTGCGAAATGCCCTGCGCGGACATCTGCGCCTGGTTGTAGAAGATGCGGCCGAAGTGTTCGCGGTCGGGGAACACTTCGTCCTGCTGCGGCAGGTTGGCGCCGCCCGAGTCCACCAGATACACGCAGGGCAGATGGTTCTGCGCGGCGATCTCTTGCGCGCGCAGGTGCTTCTTGACCGTCATCGGATAGTACGTGCCGCCCTTGACCGTGGCGTCGTTGCAGACGATCACGCATTCGGTGCCCGACACGCGGCCGATGCCGGTGATGACGCCTGCGCCCGGCGCGTCGCCGTCGTACATGCCGTGCGCCGCCATGGGCGACAGTTCCAGGAACGGGCTGCCCGGATCGATCAGGTTCTCGACGCGGTCGCGTGGTAGCAGCTTGCCGCGCGCCACGTGCTTGGCGCGCGCGGCTTCACTGCCGCCCAGCGCCGTCTGCGCCAGTTTCTGATTCAGGTCATCCAGCTGCGCCTGCATGGCGCGCGCATTGTCGGTGAAGTCCTGCGACCGCGGATTGATGCGGGATTCGATGATGGGCATGGGGTTCCACCCGTCCTGCTTGATTGGAATTTGAAGGCGCTCTGGTCGAGCGGTTTGTCTCGCTGCCCGGTGGGCCGGGCATTCTTGTCGATATGGGTTTTCGTTGCGCCTTTCGCGACACGGCCCGCGACGGACCCGTCGCGTCCGGAAGCCATGCAGGAAAGGCGCAGCGAAAACCCGCTTGGAAGACGGACGCCCGTCCGTCCCCCAAACGTTTTCTTAGACCATCTCGATCGCCATCGCCACGGCTTCGCCACCGCCGATGCACAGTGTGGCTACGCCGCGCTTGCCGCCGGTCTTGCGCAGCGCGCCGACCAGCGTGGCCATCAGGCGGGCGCCCGACGCACCGATCGGGTGGCCCAGGGCGGTGGCGCCGCCGTTGACGTTGACCTTGTCGTGCGGCAGCTTGAAGTCGTTCATGGCGGCCATGGTGACCACCGCGAAGGCTTCGTTGATTTCGTACAGGTCGACGTCCTCGGCTTTCCAGCCGGTCTTGGCGAACAGGTTCTTCAGCGCGCCGACGGGGGCGGTGGTGAACCAGCCCGGCTCTTGCGAGTGCTGGCTGTGGGCCACGATGCGGGCCAGCGGTTTCACGCCGAGCTTTTCAGCGGTGGAGGCGCGCATCAGCACCATCGCGGCGGCGCCGTCGGAAATCGACGACGAGTTCGCGGCGGTGATGGTGCCGTCTTTCTTGAAAGCGGGCTTCAGCGTGGGGATTTTTTCCGGCATGGCCTTGGTGGGGGCTTCGTCGGTGTCGATCACGGTGTCGCCCTTGCGGCCGGCAACGGTCACGGGGGCGATTTCCCACTTGAAGCTGCCGTCTTCCGTGGCGGCGCGGGCGCGGCGCAGCGATTCCAGCGAGAACGCATCCTGCTGTTCACGCGTGAATTCGTATTTGGCGGCGCAGTCTTCGGCGAACACGCCCATGGCCTTGCCCTTGTCGTAGGCATCTTCCAGGCCATCCAGCGCCATGTGGTCATACACGGTGTTGTGGCCGAAGCGGTAGCCCTGGCGGGCTTTCAGCAGCAGGTACGGCGCGTTGCTCATGCTTTCCTGGCCGCCCGCTACAACTACCTGCGCGCTGCCGGCCGCCAGCAGATCGTGGCCGAACATGGCGGCCTTCAAGCCCGAACCGCACACCTTGTGGACCGTGGTGCAAGCCACGCCCAGCGGCAGGCCAGCGCCCAGCGCTGCCTGGCGCGCGGGCGCCTGGCCCTGGCCGGCTTGCAGCACGTTGCCCATGATGACTTCATCGACTTGCTCGGGCTTGATGCCGGCGCGTTCGATGGCGGCCTTGATGGCCACCGCGCCCAGCTCGTGCGCGGCCAGGCCGGACAGGCTGCCCAGCATGCCGCCCATGGGCGTGCGGGCGATGGAAACGATAACAATGGGATCTGACATGGCTAGCTCCTGTGAGGGTCGGGTCAGCGTCTGGGGATCGGCACGGCGCGGTCGCTTGAAGGGCGTGCCGATCGCAGGCGTCTGTCCGTATCGTAAGGGAAAAATTCTTCAATCCTGCCCTGCGCCACCTGGGCACGGCAGGCTTGCCACCAATCCGGTTCCAGCAGGTCGGCGTGGTGGCGCATGAAGGCGCCGCGCACGCGCGCGTCGCCTAGCAGGAAGCGGCCGAATTCTTCTGGGAATACGTCGTTCGGTCCAATGGCGTACCAGGGTTCGGAGGCCATTTCCGCTTCTTCGTTGGGGGCCGGCGGAATACGCCGGAAGTTCATTTCGGTCATGCGCTGGATTTCGTCGTAGTCATAAAAGACGACCCGGCCCAGCCGCGTGACGCCGAAGTTCTTGTAAAGCATGTCGCCAGGAAAGATATTGGCGGCCGCCAGTTGCCGGATCGCGTCGCCGTACTCGCGCACGGCGGGTTCCAGCAGCGCGTCGGACGCCTGGCGCAGATAGATGTTCAGCGGCGTCATCCGCCGTTCGATGTAGACATGGCGGATGACGACCGTGTCCCCGGTTTCCTCGATCAGGCTGGGCACCAGGCGGCGCAGTTCATCCAGCAATGCCGGGGCGAAACGGCTGCGCGGTAGCGCTACCTGCGAATACTCCCAGGTATCGGCCATGCGGCCCACGCGGTCGTGCAGCTTCACCATCTGGTACTTGCGGCGCACGGTGGCGTGGTCCATGCCGTCTTTGTCGATGCGGTCCTTGATCAGCTTGAACACGTAGGGGTAGGACGGCAGCGTGAACACGCACATCACCATGCCCTTGATGCCGGGCGCGATGTCGAACGCGTCGCGCGAGTGGGCCAGGTGATGCAGGAAGTCGCGATAGAACAGCGTCTTGCCCTGCTTCTGCAGGCCGATCATGGTGTAGAGCTCGGCCTTGGGCTTGCGCGGCAGCAGCGTCGCCAGGAAGTTCACCACGGCGGCCGGCGCTTCCATGTCCACCAGGAAATACGCGCGCGTGAAGCTGAACAGCGTGCTCAGGTCATCCGCGCCCAGCAGCAGCGCATCCAGCGTCACCTGCCCCGCCGGGTTGCGCGTCAGCGCCACGGCAAAGGGATAGACGGTGGTCTGGTTGATCAGGCGGCCGACGATATAGGCGCCCTTGTTACGAAAGAACAGCGAGCCCAGCGCATGCACCTGGCAATCGCTGGCGATGCGCCGGCCGACGTGGCGCGGCAACAGTTGGCGCAACTGCGCGACCGCGGCGCGCGCCAGCATGCGGGTGTCGCGCGGCAGGTCTTCGAAGGGCAGTGCCAAGCCGAAGTCCGCCACCATGCGGATGAGGCTTTTCTCCAGCCCGTCGGTGGCCGGGTAATACACCCGGTACGACGGCGTGCTGCTGTCCAGGTAGTCGGTCGCGACGGCCGGGCGCACGAACAGGAAATCGTTATGGAAATAGTCGCGGTGCAGCAGCCGGCACGACACCGAATTGAAGAAGGTCTCGGCGCATTCCGGCTGGCGGTGGTCGCCCAGCAGCCCCACGAATTCCTGCTTGATCTGTTGCCAATATGCGGTTTGGGCGTCGGTCAGCGCGGGTGCTTCGGCCCCATTCGCGCCGTTGTTGCCGTTGTTGCGGTTTGTGCCGTTTGTGCCATTTGTGCCGTTCCCTCCGCTTGTGCCATTCGTCCCGCCGCAGTTCTGGCCCGAGGCGCCCAGCGCGCCCTCCGGGCGGCCGCGCAGCACGCTTTCCAGCTGCGTGGCGCATTCGCGCACCCGCATGTCGTAGTACTCGATGCGTTCGCGGGACAGATGCTGGATGCCGTGCCAATCGCCCGATTCGAACAGCGCCTTGGCGCGCTGCGCGCTGTAGCGGAACAAAGCGTAGTGGCGGTCGAAGCCCGCCAGGATCAGCCGCGCGACGTCCAGCGGCGACGGCCCCGGGACGGGAGCCTGCTCGATATGCTGGACATCGGACATGCGGATCATGGCGGCGGCGTCCCGGGCGTCAGGCGGTCTCGTTGAACAGTTCGCGGCCGATCAGCATGCGGCGGATTTCGCTGGTGCCGGCGCCGATCTCGTACAGCTTGGCGTCGCGCCACAGGCGGCCCACCGGGTACTCGTTGATGTAGCCGTTGCCGCCCAGGATCTGCACGCCCTCGCCTGCCATCCACGTGGCTTTCTCGGCCGTGTACAGAATCAGCGCGGCGCAGTCCTTGCGGACCTGGCGCACGTGTTCGGCGCCCAGCTTGTCCAGGTTCTTGCCCACCTGGTAGCAAAAGGCGCGGCTGGCCTGCAGCGTGGTGTACAGGTCGGCGACCTTGCCCTGGATCAGTTGGAATTCGCCGATGGCCTGGCCGAACTGCTTACGGTCGTGGATATAGGGGACGACGACGTCCATCACGGCCTGCATGATGCCCAGCGGGCCGCCGGACAGCACGGCGCGCTCATAGTCCAGGCCGCTCATCAGTACTTTCACGCCGCCGTTGACTTGGCCCAGCACGTTTTCTTCAGGGATCTCGCAGTCCTGGAACACGAGTTCGCCCGTGTGGCTGCCGCGCATGCCCAGCTTGTCCAGCTTCTGCGCCACCGAAAAGCCTTTGAAGCCCTTTTCCACCAGGAACGCGGTGATGCCGCGCTGGTGCGCTTCAGGGTCGGTCTTGGCGTAGACGACCAGCGTGTCGGCGTCCGGGCCGTTGGTGATCCACATCTTGGTGCCGTTCAGCACGTAGCGGTCGCCTTTCTTGTCGGCGCGCAGCTTCATGCTGACCACGTCCGAACCGGCGCCCGGCTCGCTCATGGCCAAGGCGCCCACGTGTTCGCCGGAAATCAGCTTGGGCAGGTACTTGGCTTTTTGCGCCGCCGTGCCGTTGCGGTTGATCTGGTTCACGCACAGGTTGGAGTGCGCGCCGTAGGACAAGCCCACGGAGGCGCTGGCGCGCGAGATCTCTTCCATCACCACCATATGGGCCAGATAGCCCATGTTGGCGCCGCCGTATTCCTCATCGGCCGTCATGCCCAGCACGCCAAGTTCGCCGAATTTGCGCCAGAGGTCCATGGGGAACTGGTCGCTGCGATCGACTTCCGCCGCGCGGGGCGCGATCTCGGCCTGCGCGAAATTGCGCACCGCGTCGCGCAGCATGTCCAGGTCTTCGCCCAGGTCGAAGTTCAGGCCGGGAAGATTCATCGATGTCTCCGTGATAGTGGGTACTTACATTCTTATGGACGCCTGCCATCGGCGCGATGCCGCCACCGGAGGCTCATCATGCGCCGATCGCGTCTTGCTGCGCAATGATGCAGTGCAAATATTACGTTTACGTAAACGTAAATTGGAGTCGGGTTATCCCTAGGACATTGCGTCCTTGGCTGAGTGCGCGGCTGAGTAATATTCCAGCCGATCCCTTGAATCCCCGCCTTGGCGCTATGGAGTTTGCCGTGCTCGAACTATCGAATCTGGACGAAATTGTGGCGCTGCGGCGCGATATCCACATGCACCCCGAGCTTTGCTATGAAGAGCACCGGACCGCCAAGGTGGTGGCGGACACGCTGCGCGGCTGGGGCATCGAAACGCATACCGGCATCGCCAAGACCGGCGTGGTCGGCGTGATTCGCCACGGCGCGTCCGACCGGGCCATCATGCTGCGCGCCGACATGGACGCGCTGCCCATGCAGGAAGAGAACCAGTTCGAACACCGTTCGCGCCACGACGGCAAGATGCACGGCTGCGGCCACGACGGCCATACCGCCATGCTGCTGGCCGCGGCGCGGCACCTGCAAAGCGCGGGCGGTTTCGACGGCACGGTGTACCTGTGTTTCCAGCCCGCCGAGGAAGGCGGCGCGGGCGGGCGCGCCATGATCCAGGACGGACTGTTCACGCGCTTCCCGTGCGAAGCGGTGTTTGGCATGCATAACTGGCCGGGCCTGCCGGCCGGGTCGTTCGGCGTGTGCGCCGGGCCGATGATGGCGGCGGCCAACGGTTTCAAGATTACGGTGAAGGGCAAGGGCGGCCACGCCGCCGCGCCGCAGGATTGCGCCGACCCGGTGCCGGCGCTGTTCGCCATCGGCCAGTCGCTGCAAACCATCCTGACGCGCAGCAAGCGGCCGCTGGACGCCGCGGTGCTGTCCATCACGCAGGTCCAGGCGGGTGGCAGCGTCATCAACGTGATTCCGAACAGCGCCTGGCTGGGCGGGTCGGTGCGCGCCTACAGCACGGACGTGGTGGACCTGATCGAACGCCGCATGAACGAGATCGCCGGCAACATCGCCGCCGCGCACGGCTGCGAGGCCGACGTGTTCTTCGAACGCCGCTATCCCGCGCTGGTCAACACCGTGGCCGAGACCGAGTTCTGCATGGGCGTCATGCGCGACGTGGTCGGCGAAGACCGCGCGCTGACCATCGAACCCGCCATGGCGTCGGAAGATTTCGCCTTCTTGCTGCAGGAAAAGCCGGGCTGCTACGTGTTCCTGGGCAACGGCGACGGCGAACACCGCATGGCCGGCCATGGCCTGGGCCCATGCATGCTGCACAACGCCAGCTATGACTTCAATGACGCCCTGATTCCGGCGGGCGCGTCGTACTGGGTTCGCCTGGCGCAACGCTATCTGGCGGCCTGACCGCCGCGCCCGCGGGATGTGTTTCACGATTCACGCTTGACTCAACGCAGTGCCACGCAACATCACCAGGACGATATGAAAAAGAAAACAGTGCTGATCAAGGCCGCGGGGGCGGCCCTGGCAATCATGGCAAGCGGCGCGATGGCCCAAAGCTGGCCCGCCAAGCCCGTTACGCTGGTCGTGCCCTACACCGCGGGCGGCAGCGCCGACGCGATCGGGCGCCGCCTGGGCGACGTGCTGCGCAAGGAAACCGGTATTACCGTCATCGTTGAAAACAAGCCGGGCGCCGGCGCGTCGGTGGGCACGGACTTTGTCGCCCGCGCGCAGCCGGACGGCACCACGTTGCTGCTGGCCTCGACCAGCCCGCTGACGATCTTTCCGCATCTGGCCAAGACCAACTATGACCCGATGAAGGACCTGACGCCGGTGACCAGCGTGGCCGTGGCGCCGGTCGCTATCGTGGCGACCAAGGCGCTGCCGGTGAAGGACTTCGCCGGTCTGGTGGAGTACGCCCGGGCGCACCCCGAGGGTGTGCGCTACGGCACGCCGGGCCAGGGCACCGTCGCCCACATCGGCATGGCCGCCGTCACCGCGCAGACCGGCACGAAAATGCTGCACGTGCCTTACCGCGGCAACAGCCAGGCGCTGACCGACGGCCTGGGCGGCGTGGTCGAGTTGCTGGTGGTCAATAGCGACGTCGTGCTGCCGCATGTGGCCAATGGCGCGCTGCGGCCATTGGCGGTGATGGCGCCGCAACGCCTGGCCGCCTGGCCGGACGTGCCCACGATGGCCGAACTGAAGCTGCCGCAGGCGCAGTACTACTCCAACTTCGGCGTGTTCGCGCCCGCCAACCTGCCGCCGGCCGTGTCGCAACCGCTGCTGGCCGCGTTGACGAAAGCGATCGCCAGCGCCGACTTCCAAGACCTGCTGGCCAAGTCGTACCTGCAACCTGGCACGGCATCGGGCGAAGCGTTCGCCAAGCAGGTGCAGGCCGAGTTCACGAACAACGCCCGCCTCATCAAGGAAGGCAATATCAAGGCGGAGTGATCGGGATTCGCGGGCGGGTTGATGGGTGCCGCGCGGTTCGCCGCGGCCGGCTTTGATACGGTTTCTAGCGCGCTACCCCGCCTACCGCAGTCCGTCCGGAACTGGACGTAGGATGGGTGGAGCGCGAGAGTTCTTAAGCAAGAACATTGCCGCCCAGCGCGCGTAACCCATCAAGCATCGGTTGCGTTGTGGCTGATTCGGCCAAGAAATCACCGCTGCTTGATGGGTTACACGCGCTGGGCGGCAATGTCCTTGCCAGGAAGCGTTCGCGCTCCACCCATCCTACGTGCCCCTGGGCCCGAACATGATCACCAGCATGCCGGCCAGGCACAGGCCCACGCCGACCCAATCGCTGGTGCTGGGCCGCACGCCGTCCACCGCCCATAGCCACAGCAGCGCCATGCCGATGTAGACGCCGCCATAGGCAGCGTAGACGCGCCCGGATGCCGTTGGGTGCAACGTCAGCAGCCAGGCGAACAGCGCCAGGCTGGCGGCGGCGGGCGCCAGCAGCCAGATGGAATGGCCCTTGCGCAGCCATAGGTACGGCAGGTAGCAGCCGACGATTTCGGCCAGCGCGGTCAGGATGAACAGCGCGAGGGTCTGCAGGGCGCCCACGTGCCAGCCTTCAGGGCTTTTGCGCCAACAGGGCGCGGCATTCGCGCTCCTGCTGCGCGATCTCTTGCAGCGTGTCTTCGATGTCGCGGCGCTGCTGCTCCAGCGTGGCGCGGTGCTGTTCCAGTACGCTCAGGTACTGGCGCAGCTGCACCTCGGTGTCGCCGGGGCCGTCGTACATGTCGATCAGGGTCAGGATTTCAGACAGCTGCAGCCCCAGCCGCTTGCCCCGCAACGCCAGTTTCAGGCGCGTGCGGTCGCGCGGACCGAAGATGCGGTTGCGCCCCTCGCGCGCCGGGCTGACGATCCCCTGGTCTTCATAGAAGCGGATCGTGCGGGGCGTGACGTCGAACTCGCGGGAGAGTTCAGAGATGGTCCAGGTTGACGAGGGCATGCGGCGTGTGGCAGTTTACGTAAACGTAAATTATGATGACTTGACGTCAACGTCAAGCGTGGAGCGAGAGGCAATGAACCCCAACGAACAGAAACTGAACTATCCCTGGGCGGACTTCCAGCCCGAAGCCGGCCGGGCGCACATCGTGGCGGAGGGGGTGAAATGGATCCGGATGCCGCTGCCGTTCGCGCTGGATCATATCAACCTCTGGCTGCTGCGCGACAACATCGACGGCCGCGACGGCTGGACCATCGTCGACTGTGGCATCTCGCGCGATGAGGTCAAGTCGCTGTGGGAAGACGTTTTCAAGAACGAACTGGAAGGGCTGCCTGTGCTGCGCGTGCTGGTCACGCACATGCACCCCGACCATATCGGCTTGGCCCACTGGCTGTGCGAACGCTGGGACGCGCGGCTGTGGATGACAATGACGGACTTCATGGTTGCGTCGCTGTGGTCGTCGCGCCGGAACGAGGCCGGCGCCGGCCCCGGCGGCCAGTCGGCCGTCGATCACTTTGCCCGCCACGGGCTGACCGACCCGGACGCGCAAGCGCAGATCCGCCAGCGCGCCAATTATTTCCCCAATCTCGTACCCGCCGTGCCCTCGCGCTACACGCGCATCATGCACGGCGACCAAGTCCGCATCGGCGGCCGCGACTGGCGCGTGATCGTGGGCTATGGCCATGCGCCGGAGCACGCGTCCCTGCATTCGCCCGGCCTGAACGTGCTGATTTCGGGCGACATGGTGCTGCCGCGCATCTCCACCAACGTCAGCGTGTTCGACTACGAACCCGACGCCAACCCGCTGCCCCTGTACCTGCGTTCGCTGGACGGCTATGACGGCCTGCCGGACGACACCCTGGTGCTGCCCTCGCATGGTCGTCCCTTCACCGGCCTGCACGAGCGTATTGCGCAGCAGCACGAGCATCACCGTGACCGCCTGGCGGAGGTGCTGGAGGCATGCGCCGCGCAGCCGCAGTCAACGTCCGACATCGTGCCGGTGCTGTTCAAGCGCAAGCTGGATCTGCACCAGCTGACGTTCGCCATGGGCGAGGCGCTGGCGCACTTGCACGCGCTTTATTTCGAAGGCAAGCTCAAGCGCGCCACCGGCACAGACGGCATCGTGCGTTTCACGGCCGTCTGATCACAAAGCAAGCCGGGTTGCGCGCGACGAAATTCCGACGTTCTTGTTTAACGACCCTTGCGCGTCATCCGTCCACGCAACCTGCGCAGGGGGCGGGGCGTAGGATGGGTGAAGCGCGAGAGTCTGTGCGCAAGAACACCGGCCTCCAGCGCGCGCAACCCATCAAGCAGCGATTGCGTCCTGGCTGGCGTTGCCAGGCATCCACGGTTGTTTGATGAGTTGCGCGCACAACCGATCAAGCGGCGATTGCGCTGTGGTTAACGTTGCCAGGAGATCATCGTTGCTTGATGGGTTGCGCGCGTTGTATATCGAGGTTCTTGCGGCCAGACTCTCGCGCTCCACCCATCCTACGGAAAGGGCCGTCGTTTGTGCGTGGCGTGTGTCCGGTCCGTCACCGCGTCGCGGTCGCCAGGCGCACGGCCAGGCCTACGAACACCAAGGCGGCGATGCGGTTCAACCAGCGCTTGGCCGTCACCGACCGCTGCAGCAATTCGCCGAACGCACCCGAGAAGAACGCGATGGCGCCGAACACCAGCAAGGTCGACACCATGAACACGGCCCCCAGCTGCAAGGTCTGGATGCCGACCGGGCCCCGCGCCGGCGAGGTGAACTGCGGCAGGAAGGCGAAGAAGAACAGCAGCACCTTCGGGTTGGTCAGGTTCATCACGATGCCGCGGCGATACAGCGCGCCGGGCCTGAGCGGTTCGGGCGGCTTGCCGGCTTCCGATTCCACCGGCGCGCGCAGGATCTGCCACGCCAGATACGCCAGGTAGGCGGCGCCCGCCAGTTTCAGCACGGTGAATGCCATCGGCGACGCGGCGAATACCGCGGCCAGGCCGAACGCGACGGCGGCGGTGTGGCCCAGCAGGCCGGTGCACAGCCCCAGCACCACCAGCATGCCCGCCTTGCGTCCCCAGATGGCTGATTGCATCAGTACGAACAGGTTGTCGGGTCCGGGCGTCAGGGCCAGCAGGACGGCAATGCCGAAAAACGCGATCAGGGTATCGAAGGGCAGCATGGGTCTCGCCTGGAACGGGAAGGCTCCGGTCAGCCGGAGAATGGCATCATAAGGGCAAAATCCACCGGCCTTGCGTGCCGACAACCGGAGACAGACGCCCCATGACCGCTCACGCCCCGCAGGATCCGCAAGCCCGCGACGACAACGACTCCCGTCCCGACGCCGCGTTGGAAGCCTGGCTGCGAGCCCGGCACAGTTGCCGGGCTTTTCTGCCCGCGCCGGTGCCTCGCCCCACGATCGAACGCATCCTGACCCTTGCGCAGCGCACGGCGTCCTGGTGCAACTGCCAGCCCTGGCAAGTGGCGATCACCGAAGGCGCGGGCACCGAACGTCTGCGCGCGGCGCTGCAAGCGCGGGCGGAACAAGCGGCGGTCACCCCCGGCTTCACGCCCGACTTTCCCTTCCCGCGCGAGTACCGCGGCGAGTATCCGGCGCGCCGCCGCGAATCGGGCTTCCAGCTGTATGGCGCGGTGGGCGTGGAACGCGGCGACCGCGAGGCCTACCGCCGCCAGGAAATGCGCAACTTCCAATTGTTCGACGCGCCGCACGTGGCCATCATCACTACCGACGAGGCGCTGGGCGAATACGGCGCGATGGACTGCGGCGGCTACGTGGCGAATTTCCTGCTGGCGGCCCAGGCCAACGGCGTGGCGACCGTGGCGCAAGCTTCGCTTGCGATGTACCCCGAGGTGTTGCGCGACGTGCTGGGCATCGGCCCGGGCCGTCGCGTCGTCTGCGGCATTTCCTTCGGCTACGCCGACGCCACGCATCCCGCCAACGGCTACCGCACCCACCGTGCCGGCCTGTCGGACACCGTGGCGTGGGTCACGGCCTAGGGACAGCGGGCCGCGCGCCTGATATGGTTCACCCTGTCCGCCCTTGATCCCGCCTGTTCATTCCGGCCCTGTTCATTCTTAAGCAGTCCCTTGAAGATGACCACCAAACACATCGATACGGTTTTGCAGCACGCGGGCACCGCCCCGTTCCACCCCGAAACCGGCACGGCGCCGGTGCCGCTGCCGCCCATGCGCGCCAGCACGGTCCGCTTCGAAAACCTGGCCGCGCTCGAGCAGGCGCAACGCACCAAGGCGGCCGGCGGCCGCGCCACCACCTATGGCCGCATGGGCATGGACACGCATGCCGCGCTGGAAGAAGTGTTCACGCAGCTGGAAGGCGGCACGCATTGCTATCTGGCGTCGTCGGGGCTGTCGGCGATGACGATGGTCATGATGGCGTTGTGCTCGGCGGGCGACCACGCGCTGATCTCCGACTGCGTGTATGGCCCGATGCGCGAACTGGACGATGCCGTGCTCAAGCGCATGAATATCGACATCACGTATTTCGCGGCCGGCGACGACCTGGATGCGCTGGTGCAGCCGAACACGAAGCTGCTGTATGTGGAGTCGCCCGGTTCGCTGCTGTTCGAAATGCTGGACATGGGCGCGATGGCTGCGTTCGCGAAGGATCACGGGCTGGTGCTGGCCACCGACAACACCTGGGGGTCGGGCTACATCTATCGCCCGCTGACGCTGGGCGCGCAGGTGTCGGTGATCGCGGGCACTAAATACGTGGGCGGTCACTCCGATCTGATGTTGGGGGCCGTGGTCACCAACGACGAAGCCATCGCCAAGAAGCTGAACCGCACGCAGTACGCGATGGGCTATTCCATCAGCGCCGATGACGCCTGGCTGGCGCTGCGCGGCGTGCGCACCATGCCCATCCGCATGGCCCAGCACGCGCGCCATGCGTTGCAGGTGTGCGAGTTCTTCAAGAGCCGCCCCGAAACCGTGCGCCTGTTCCACCCGGCCTGGCCGGCGGATCCTGGCCATGCGTTGTGGCAGCGCGATTGCACCGGCTCCAACGGCATGCTGTCCGTGGAACTGCGCCTGTCGCCCGCGGCCGCGCGCGCCTTCGTGGATGCGCTGACGCTGTTCGGGATCGGCTTTTCCTGGGGCGGCTACGAAAGCCTGGTGCAGCTTGTGTCGCCCAATGATCTGTCCAAGCACCGCTATTGGGGGGATGGCGACAACGCGGTCGTCCGCCTGCACATCGGCCTGGAATCGCCGGAAGACATCATCGCCGACCTGACTCAGGCGTTGGAAAAGGCCGCGGCGGTACGCGAGTAACGCCGCAGCTTGCGGTGCCGGCAGGGCATGGCGCCATCGGCGCGCCGCGCCCTGCTTTCACACCGCCGCGCTTCGGATCCAGCCGCCGATGCGCCCGGCGATGTCATCGCTGTTGTCGTCCATCATCGGCATGTGGGAGTTGCCCGCAACGCCCTGGTCCGCCAGCCGCCATACCTCTACCCGCGCGCCATGCCGCGTCAGCGCTTCCGCATAATCCTGGCCGGCGGCGCACAAGCGCTGCCACAGCGGCGTGGCGTCCAGATAGTCGCCATAGACGAACAGAAACGGCTTGTCCGCCACCGCGGCGGCCACGACATCGCTAGAGAAGCCCGACGGTTCGACGCCGATCACGCCGCGCACCAGGTCCGGCCGCGCATGCAGCGCCCGGTAGGCCACTTCGCCGCCATGGCTGTGCGCCAGCACCAGGCAGGGGCCCACGCGGTCCAGCACGGCACAGAACCCGCGCAAGGCCGCGTCGTTGTTGCCCAGCCAGCGCGGCACCGCGTGGCGGATGAAGTCGTCGAACGCGCCGACGGGAAAGCGCTGCCCGGTGAACGCGCGCCGCGCCTCGAAATCCTCGGCACGCCCAAAGCGGAACAGCGACCAGCTTTCTTCCGCGTTGCGGATGATGGGCGGCTCGGGCCAGACCTGCTGGAACGGCGCCCAGCCGGCGCGGCCGCGTTCGACGTTGTCCACCACATACACCGCATGGCCCTGGCGCAGGAAATGCTGCATCCACCCCGGCCGGCCGTCCGGCGTCTGTTCCCACATGGCGCCCGTCATGCCGCCGCCGTGCAGCAGCACGACGGGCAGCGGATGGGCCAATCGGGCCGGGATGAAATACTGCACGTAGGCCTGCTCGAAGTGGTACAGGCCGTTGGGGTCGTATGCCAGCGACGCACTTTGCGTGAAAGCGATCTCGCGCTGCGGCAGGCCAGCCACGCGCACGGGCTTGCCGCCCGCGTAGAAGCTGCCAAAGTCCGCCAGCGCGACCGGCGCCTGTGCCGACGTCGAGCCGACCGGCCTCATTTCTTGACCAGCGGGCATTGGCTGTCCGATAGCGGCCAGGCCAGCGTAGCGCCGGGGATGGTGCGCACGATGTTGTAGTAGTCCCATGGTGCCTTGGACTGCGCGGGCGTCTTCACCTGCGCCAGCATCATGTCGCGCACCATCAGGCCGTCTTCGCGGATACGCGCATTCAGGCTGAACGGGTCGTCGATGGGCAGCGCCTTCATCTTCGCCATCACGGCGTCAGAATCCGCCGTGCCAGCCGCCTTCACGGCTTGCAGGTAGTGGCGCACCGAACTGTAGACGCCCGCTTGCAGGAAGGTGGGCGGGCGGCCGACGCGCGCTTCGAATTTCTTGGTGAAGGCGCGCGTGCCATCGTTCATGTCCCAATAAGCGGGCACGGTCAGATAGGTCTTCTGCGCCGCTTGCAGGCCCAGGCTGTGCACGTCGGTGATCAGCAGCAGCATGGCGGCCAACTGCTGCGCACCGCCGATGCCGAATTCCGCGGCTTGCTTGATGGCGGAAATGGTGTCGCCGCCGGCGTTCGCGATGGCGATGATCTGCGCCTTGGTGCCCTGCGCCTGGAGCAGGAAGGACGCGAAGTCGGAGGCGTTCAGCGGGTGAAACACGGTGCCCACCACTTCGCCGCCATTGGCCTTGACGACGCTTTCGGTGTCGGCGGCCAACTGCTTGCCGAACGCGTAGTCGGACGCCAGGATGAACCAGCGCTTGTTGCCTTCGTTGACGACCGCGGTGGCGGTGCCGCGCGACAGCGCATAGGTGGTGTAAGTCCATTGCACGCCGTAGGGCGAGCATTGCGCCTGCGACAGCGCGGTAGTGCCGGGGCTGGAGAACAGCACCAGCTTTTTCTTTTCGCGCGCAATGCCCTGCACGGCCAGCGCGACGGATGAATTGGGCACGTCCACCACGACATCCACGCCATCGGTGTCGTACCACTTGCGAACCATGCTGCTACCGATGTCGGGGCGATGCTGGTGGTCGCCCGATACCAGTGAAATGGGTTTGCCCAGCACCGAGCCTCCCATTTCCTCGATGGCCAGGCGGGCGGCTTCCACCGACCCCTTGCCCGTGGCGTCAGCGGTAACGCCCGCCATGTCCGTCAGAACGCCGATCTTCACGCCGTCGGCCGTGCTGGCGTGCGCGGCAAGCGCGCTGAACGCCAAGCACAGGCCAGCGCCCAATGCCGCGCGGCTGCGCAGGGATTGCTGTTTCATTTGTCTTCCACCCGTTTGATGCCGTCGTTGCGGCGAATTTTTGTGGCGAAAGTGTAGCGCCGGCGTTCAGGGGCCGGGCGCTGCTGAAACATCTTCTCCAAAAAGAAAGCGCCCCGGCCTGATGGCCGGGGCGCCTTGCCGTGAACCGTGGGCGCGGATTACTTGTTGCGCGCCATCGGGATCAGTTGGTTGACTTCCTTCAGGGCGCCTTCGTAGCTGTTGCCCGCCATGACCGGCGAGGTCATGAACTTGCCGCCCACGGCGAACGAGGGCGTGCCCTCGATGCGGTAGGCTTCGGCCAGTTGGTTGGCGCGCTGCACCTGGGTCTGCACGCTGAACGAATCGAACACCGAGTCGAACTTGGCGCGATCCACGCCTTGGGATGCGGCCCACTCGCCCATGGCCTTCTTGTCGAACAGGCGTTTGTGTTCGCCGTGGATGGCGGTGAAGAACTTGGCGTGCAGGTCCGGGCGGTCCAGGGCCAGGAACGTGTAGTACACCTGCTGCAGCGGCTTCATGCCGGCGTTGAAGGCGATCGGCACTTGCTTGAGCAGGACGTCCGACGGCGCGGTCTTGGCCCAGTCTTCAACCATGGGTTCCATGGCGGCGCAATGCGGGCAGGTGTAGGCGAAGAACTCCAGCACTTCCACCTTGCCCGGGGTGTCCGACGGCAGCGGCGGGTTG
Source organism: Achromobacter marplatensis (assembly GCF_049060505.1). Lineage (GTDB taxonomy): Bacteria > Pseudomonadota > Gammaproteobacteria > Burkholderiales > Burkholderiaceae_B > Achromobacter > Achromobacter marplatensis_A. The sequence continues at coordinate 30,035 of NZ_JBMGRB010000004.1, read as the reverse complement.
ATCGACACATAGGCCGGTGTGCCTTGAGCGTGGCTTGCCTGGCTGAAGAACGCCGTGGCGGTCAGCGCGGCCGCGGCCATGATGCGGATAATCTTGGTGGACAACATGGATGAGAGGTTCCTGGGTAAAAAGTGACAGACAGGCCCGGGGCCGGATAAGTTCAATACCAAGTGCGCAATGCCTGGCCGCCGCTACGCCTTACTGGCGCACCACGGCGGTTTCAATCTTGTTCTCGCCCAGCCTGCCGCGGGCGCGGTTCATGTCGTCCAGCCGCGCGAACGGGCCCACGCGCACCCGGTTGATGGCCTTGCCGTTCACTTCGGCCTTCTGCACGGCTACTGGCAAACCCAGCAGAATGATGCGGGCCTTCAGCGATTCCGCGTCGTTTTCGCCGCGGAAAGCGCCGGCTTGCAGGTAGTACGTGCCCGTTGCCGCCGACGCGGTGGCGGCTTTGGGGGACGGGGCCGGTGCGGCTTTTGAAATCGGCGTGGGCGCCTGCGTGGGCGCCACGGCGACCTGCGCGGGGGCGGAAGACGAAGCCGACGGCTTGGCGGTTGACGGCAGCGTGGCGATCAGCGCGCCCAGGTCGTCCAGCTTGGAAGGCGTTTCGTCCGGCTTGGCCGTACCGCCCGTGCCGGCGCCTGCACCAGGCAGCGGCGCGGGGGCGGTGGCGGTCGGACCGGTGGGCGGCGCGCCCGCCGCGCCGTCGCGGCCGTACAGGCCAGCGTTGGGGTCCGGCGCCTGGCGGGGGTCGGGCAGCTTGCCCGAGTCGCCTTGGCGGCTGGCGCGGTCCACGAAGGGCACCGGCGCCTTGGTGACGTAGAACGCCACGACGGCGGCCACGATCAGGCCGATAAGCAGGCCGGCGAGCGCCCCGTACAGGGTGCTGCCGCTTTCGCCAGAGGAACGGCGGGTGGTTTTGCGCTTGGTTGCCATGTACCGATGTTACATCCGCTCGGGGGCGGATACGCCCAGCAGCTCCAGGCCGTTGGCCAGCACCTGGCGCGTCGTGGCGGCCAGGCGCAGGCGGGCCAATTTAAGGGCCACGTCGTCGATCAGCACGCGTTCGGCGGCGTACCAGGCGTGGAAATCCGAGGCGCAGTCGCGCAGCCAGAAAGCGATGTGGTGCGGCGACAGGTCCTGGGCGGCCAGGGCCACCACGTGCGGGAATTCGGCCAGGCGCTGCATCAGCGCGAATTCGGTCGGTGCGGTCAACAGGGACGCGTCGGCGGCGGCCACGTCGGCGGCCGGCATGCCGGCGTTGTTGATCATCGTGCAGATGCGCGCGTGGGCGTACTGGATGTAATAAACGGGGTTCTCGTCGCTCTTGGACAGCGCCAGATCCACGTCGAACACGAATTCGGTGTCGGCGCGGCGCTGGATCAGGAAGTAGCGCACGGCGTCGCGGCCCACCCAGTCGATCAGGTCGCGCATGGTCACGTAGCTGCCCGCGCGCTTCGAGATCTTGACCTCTTCGCCGCCGCGCATCACCTTGACCATCTTGTGCAGTATGTAGGACGGGTAGTCCTTCGGGATGCCCTCTTCCAGCGCCTGCAGGCCGGCGCGCACCCGGGCCACGGTGCCGTGGTGGTCGCTGCCCTGGATGTTCACGGCGCGGTGGAAGCCGCGTTCCCATTTGGCCTTGTGGTAAGCCACGTCCGGCACGAAGTAGGTGTAGCCGCCTTCGCTTTTGCGCATGACGCGGTCTTTGTCGTCGCCCGTGCCCAGCTCGGTGGTGCGCAGCCACAGCGCGCCGCCTTCCTCGTAGGTGTGGCCGCCGGCGACCAGCGCCTTGACGGTGGCCTCGACGCGGCCCGACGTGTACAGCGAGCTTTCCAGGTAGTAGTTGTCGAACTTCAGGCCGAACGCCTGCAAGTCCAGGTCCTGTTCGCGGCGCAGGTAGGCCACGGCGAAGACGCGGATGTCGTCCAGGCTGTCGATGTTGCCGGTGGCGGTGACGGGCTGGCCGTCGGATGCCTGGAGAGTCTTGCCGGCCTGGAAGTCGCGCGCGATGTCGGCGATGTAGTCGCCCTTGTAGCCGTCGGCCGGCCAGTCGGGGGATTCGGTCGTCAGGCCGCGGGCGCGGGCCTGCACGCTGATGGCCAGGTTTGCGATCTGGTTGCCGGCGTCGTTGTAATAGAACTCGCGGGTCACGTCCCAGCCGCTGGCGTCGTACAGGCGGCACAGGGCGTCGCCCAGGGCGGCCTGGCGGGCATGGCCCACGTGCAGCGGGCCGGTCGGGTTGGCCGACACGAATTCAACCAGGATCTTCTCGCCGGTGCGGGGGGCGCGGCCAAAGCTTGCGCCTTGTTCGGCCACGGTGCCGATGACGGCCTGGCGGGCGGCGGCGGTGACGCGCAGGTTGATGAAGCCTGGGCCGGCGATCTCAGCGCTTTCGACCAGGTCGCGCGCGCCCGGCGCGGCCAGCAACGCTTCCACGATGGCCTGGGCCAGTTCACGCGGGTTGCGGCCGGCGGGCTTGGCCAACTGCATGGCCACGTTGGTGGCGACGTCGCCGTGCGCGGCGACCTTGGGGCGCTCCAGCAGCACATTGGCCTTGGCGTCGGGAAGGCTCTGCGCAACGGCGGCCTGGATCAGGGAGATAAGCTGTTTTTGTTGCTCGGGGAGCATGGGCGTCTGGAGAAGTTCTGGGTGAGCGGCCAAGGCGAAGATCTGGCGGACGGCGTCCGGCCTGGCAAGGCCACGGGAATCCCCTGAATGATAGTTGATTTGGCGGCCGAACCGGCGCCCGGGGGGCCGGAAACCGTCCGGCAAGCGTTCAGCCGGCCGGCGGAACTGTCAATAAAATCAAACTCATAGCCGCATCGTCCCCAGGCGGGGCACCCGGTTCACGGGACTGCGCCGGGCGCCCAGTTGGCATCCCCCGGGCGTTGCGGTAGTGTATGTAACGCATTCAATGAAGGAGACTGCAACATGCTGATTACCTTTCACTCCAAGGTCGTGGCCGAAGTCCTGATGCTGTCCGACCACGCGACAGGCATCTTGCAAGCGGCCGGCAAGTCCGTCGGAGACAAGATTCCGGAACGCGGCGTATTCACCGTCGAACAGCTGGGACCCGCCATCAGCGGCATCGAAAACGCGATCGCAAACGCCGAGCCTCCCGAAGAGGAAGAGGACGAGGACAAGGCGCCCCGTTCGCCGATGGCCCGCGTGGTGGGCCTGAAGGAACGCGCCTATCCTTTGCTGGACATGATGCGGCAATCGAAGGCCGCCGGCGTCGAAGTCACCTGGGAAGCGTCGCGCGGCTGGTAATGTCGCCGGGCGGACATTCCCGCCGGCGGTTTTTGCCTACCCTTCTCGCCTGACGCCCATTCAAGGAATTTCCCATGCGTAGCGACATCACGATTGTTTTCGACCCCCGGCGTTCGCTGGACCTGACGGCCACGGTGGAAACGTCGCCGCAACGCCAAGCGCAAGCGCGCGACTGGTTCGACGGCGCCTGGGAAACCCTGGGCTGCGAACCCTTGCGCCCCAGCGGCAAGGTGCTGCTGCTGGACAAGGTGTTGGGCGTGGCCGACGCCTTGGGCTACGACACCCTGTCCACCGACGAGAAGGAAGCCCGCGAATTCGCCGAGAACCTGGCGCTGGCGCTGGAGCGGCCGCGCATCACGGTCGACCTGCCCGGCCTGACGGTGGGCTACTGACACCGCCTGGCGCTGCCCGGGCATGCGAAGGCCCCGCCATGGCGGGGCCTTTTCCATGAGGCCAGGCAAATGCTGGCCGCGCGTTACCGGATCCCGGCCCGCATGAACGATTGCACGAACTGGCGCTGGAACAGCAGGAAGGCGATCAGCAGCGGCGCGGCCGACATCAGCGTGGCGGCCGTGATGACGGACCAGTCGATGCCCTGGTCGGTCGACGAAAACACTTGCAAGCCCACCGTCAACGGCCGGGACTCGACCGAGTTGGTGATGATCAGCGGCCACAGGAAGTTGTTCCAGTGGTGGCTGACCGACACCAGGCCATAGGCCACGTAGATCGGCTTGGCCAGCGGCACATACACCTTCCACAGGATCTGCATGGCGTTGGCGCCTTCCATGCGCGCCGCCTCCTCGAGTTCGCGGGGCACCGTCTTGAACGTCTGGCGCAGCAGGAAGATGCCGAAGGCCGATGCGAAATACGGCAGGCCGATCGCGAATACCGTGTCGCGGATGCCCAATTGGCTCATCGACCGGTAGTTCTCCACCAGCAGCACGTCCGGCATGATCATCAGCTGCAGCAGCACCAGCATGAAGACAAAGTCGCGGCCGCGGAACTCGAAGCGCGCGAACGCGTAGCCCGCCAGCGTCGACAGCACCAGTTGGGCCGCCAGCACCATCGTGACCAGCAGGAAGGTGTTCAGGAAGTAGCGCGGAAACGGCGCGGCCTGCCAGGCCCGCGCGAAGTTGTCCAACGTCAGCGGGGCAAACAGGTCGAAGCGGGTTGCATAGGCCGGCGGGTGGAAAGCCGCCCACATGGCATAGGCCAGCGGCAGGATCCACAAGAGGCCAAGCGCCCACGCGCCCAGGGTATCTAGCTTGTCTTTCATTGATAGTGCGTCCTGCGGTCCAGCCAGCGGAACTTGATCAGCGCGGTCAGCGCCAGCACCACCAGCAACACGACGGTCAGCGTGGCGGCGTAAGCCGTGTCCCAGAAACTGAAACCCACCTGGTAGATGTAATACAGCAGCAAGGTGCTGGCATTGTCCGGCCCGCCGCGCGTCATGACGACCACGTGGTCCACCAGCCGGAACGCGTTGATCAGCGCGTTGATCAGCACGAAGAGCGTGGTCGGCATCAGCAGCGGCCACAGGATGCGGCGGAAGTACTGCCAGCGCGACGCCCCTTCCAGCATGGCGGCTTCGCGCAGCGACGGCGACACGGTCTGCAGGGCGGCCAGATAGAAGATCATGAAGAAACCGGATTCTTTCCACACCGTCACCAGCATCAGCGCCGGCAACGCCGTGTCGCGGCTGCCCAGCCAGTTCGGGCCGGGCGAACCGAACCAGCCCATCACCTGGGCGATCAGCCCGTACTGCGGCGTGTAGAAGAACAGCCAGATGTTGGCCACCGCCACCATCGGCAGCACCGTCGGCGTGAAGTACGCCATGCGCAGAAAGCCACGGCCGCGCAGATTACGGTTTACCCACAGCGCCATGATCAGCGCGATGCCGATCGATGTGGGGATCGTGCCCAACGCAAACCACAGGTTGTTCCACAGCGACTGCCAGAACACCGGATCGTCACGCATGACGGCATAGTTTTCCAGGCCCACGAAGCGCGCCGGACGCGCGCCCTTGGGCGTGGAAAAGAAGCTATGCCAAAGCGTGGCCAGCGCCGGGTAGTGCGTGAAGGCGGCAAGCAGCACGATGGCTGGCAGCAACAGCAGCCAGCCATAAAGGGCGTTTAAAGAGCGGCTCATCGTGCTTGTCGATTTACTTGTAGGACCGCAGGATGCGATCGGCCTCGCGTTGCGCGTCGGTCAGCGCTTGCTGCGGCGTCTTCGAACCCGTCAACGCCGCTTGCAGCGCGTCGTTCAAGGTCTTGGTGACGCGCTGGTTTTCATGCGTGGAGAATTCCGCCACGCTGACTTCCAGCTGGTCGCGCGCAACCGCGGCGGCCGGCACTTCCTGCGCGTACTTTTTCATCTTCTCGGTCTGCCAGGCGGCCGGCGTGACCGCGACATAGCCCGTGGCGATGCTCCAGTCGGCGGCACGCTCCGGCGTCGTGACCCATTGCGCGAACTTCAGCGCGGCCTGCTGCTGCGCTGGCGTGCCGCTCTTGAAGATGTAGAAGTTGCCGCCGCCGGTCGGGCTGCCGCCCCGCTTTTGCTGCGGCATCATGGCCACGCCGAAGGGGAAGTCGGCGTTCTTGCGGATGTTGGTCAGGTTGCCGGTGGTGGTCCAGACCATCGCCGCCTTCTTCTCCAGGAAGTCCTTCGGCGTGGTGCCCCAGTCGATCGTGCCGGTCGGCATGATCTTGTGCTTGGCCGACAGGTCGCGCCAGAACTGGGCGGCTTCCACCACGGCGGGCTTGTCCAGGTAGACCTCGTTGCCAGCCTCGTTCATCAGGATGGCGCCGTTGGGCGTGGTCAGAGCCTGGAACAGCCAGTACGCGAAGGCGCCGCCCGACGGGATCTCGATGCCCCACTGCGTGGTGTTGCCCGAGGCGTCCTGTTTGGTCAGCTTCTTGCCGTACTCGACCAGCTCGGCCCAGGTGGCCGGGGCGCGCTCGGGATCCAGGCCGGCCGCCTTGAACAGGTCCTTGTTGTAGTACATGACGATGGTCGAACGCTGGAACGGCACGCCCCAGGTGTGGCCGCCGGTGCGGCTGTTCTGCATGAAGGCGTCGTAGAAGCTGCCCAGCCACTTCTTGTCGGCATCGCTTTTCGCCAGCGAATCGATCGAGACGATGGCGTCTTCGTCGATCAGCGTGAACATGTCGGTGGACAGCAGCACGGCCAACTGCGGCGGCGTGCCGCCCTTAAGCGCCGTCAGCGCCTTGGCGATCGAGTCCTGGTATGAACCGGCGTAGATCGGCTTGATCTTGATGTCGGGATTTTCCTTCTGGAAATCCGCGACCATGTCGTCGACGATCTTGGTGATCGGGCCGCCGACCGCGACGGGGTAATAGAACTCGACTTCCACGGGTTTGTTCTGCGCCTGCACAGGCAGCGAGAGGCAGGCGGCGGCCAGGCTGGCGGCCAGGGTCTTCAGTACGATGCGTCGCATGGTGGTTTCCTTTTCTGTGTAAGGGGCAGCAAGCCGAAGGCGCGGCGTGAGGGCCATTTTTCTTAGCGCCCGACGGTGTTGATCACCGCCGAATCGGCGGCAAAGAAATGCTGTTGCCCGTCCTGCCAGGACAGGTTCAGGGCCTCGCCGGCGCGGGCGCGCAAATGGCCGCCCACTCGCACGGCCACGCCGCTGGTGTCGCCGACGCGGCAGACCACGATGGAATCCGCGCCGAAGTACTCAACGCTTTCGACGACGGCCGGAATCCCGGCGCTGTCGATGCGGATGTGTTCCGGACGCACGCCCAGCTTGACGGCGCCGGCCGGCGCGTTCGCGATCGCAGGGCCTTGGGTGCCGGCGATGACCGCGGCGCCGTTCGCGGCGCCAAGCCCGATCAGATTCATGGGAGGCGTGCCGATGAAGCGGGCCGCGAATTCGCTGGCCGGACGCGCGTACAGGCCGTCGGGCGTGTCATGCTGCTCGATTTGGCCGCCGCGCAGCAGCACGACCTGATCGGCCATGCTCATGGCTTCGGTCTGGTCGTGTGTCACGTAGACCATCGTGATGCCCAGGTCTTGTTGCAGGGCACGGATCTCGCGGCGCATTTCGTGGCGCAGTTGCGCGTCCAGGTTGGAAAGCGGTTCATCCATCAGGCATACCGGCGCTTCGGAGATCACCGCGCGCCCCAGCGCCACGCGCTGCTGCTGTCCGCCCGACAATTGCGACGGCTTGCGGTCAAGCAGATGGCCCAGGCCCAGCAGGCCAGCCACGCGTTGCAGGCGGCGGTCGAAGTCGCGCGCCGGTTCCTTGCGCACGCGCAGCCCGAACAAAATGTTCTCGCGCACCGACAGGTGCGGAAACAGCGCATACGACTGGAACACCATCGAGATACGGCGCTTGGCGGGCGGCAGCCCGGTCACGTCTCGGTCGCCGATGCGGATCGTGCCCGACGTGGGCGTGTCCAGTCCGGCGATCATGCGCAGGGTGGTCGACTTGCCGCAGCCCGACGGACCCAGCAGCACCGTGAAGCTGCCTGCCGGCACGGTGAAGCTGACGCCGTGTATCGCGGCGGCGCCGCCATACTGTTTGGTGAGGTTATCCAGAACGATGGATGACATGCTGTCTCGACGATCTAATAGTTAGATCCGCATTGTTGCCTGTTATGAAAACCTTTTCATTGTGCAGCGCAAACATGACGGATTCGTGGCATTGCCCGGGGCGGTCAGGCCCCGGCCTACGGGTCGGCAAACGACTCAGGCAAAAGGATAAGGGCCGGGGTATTCCCCGATGACGGCGTGGTGCGTGACCAGGTTCTTGCCTTGCCACCAATGCAGCTGGTAGCCCGGCGGTTCCATGATGTATTGCAAGGTTGGGCGCGGCCCCAGTTCCAGCGCCAGCTGGTGCGCGGTGCCGGGGCAGGTGGACGCGATCGTGCCGCCGAAACGCTGGAAGATGGTGCGGTGCAAATGGCCGCACAGCACGCGTTCCACGTTCGGAAACCGCGACACGATGCGTTCCAGTTCCGGCGCGCCAGCCAGCAGCCCGATGGCGTCCATGTGTTCGATGCCGGTCAGGAAGGGCGGGTGGTGCATCAACACCAACGTGGCCCGGCCAGGCTGCTCGGCCAGACGCGCGGCCAGCCAGTCCAGGCGGTCCTGGCATAGCTCGCCATGGCTCTTCATCGGCACCACCGTGTCCAGCGCCAGCATGCGCAGCGGGTAGGTTTCGACGGCGTACTGGATGAACGGGCCGTCGCCTTGCAAGTACCCGTGGTCGGGAAACGCGGCGCGCAATTGCGCGCGGTCGTCGTGGTTGCCAGGCAAGAGGAAGTACGGGATTTCCAGCGCTTGCAGGTGGTCGCGCAGCGCCTGGTATTCGTGCGGACGGCCCAGGTCGGTGAGGTCGCCGGTAATCAGCACGCAATCGGGGCGCGGCGTCAGGGCGTTCAGCGCGCGCACGGCGGGGCCCAGGAAGGCCGCCGGATCGATGATGCCGTAGGCCTTGTCGCCCGGGGTGCGCATGTGCAGGTCGGTGATTTGTGCGATGAGCATGATGCGGATCAGGAGTCAGGATGGGAAGGGTCAGCGGCGCACGGATGCCGCCGTGCCGCCGACCACGATGCAATGCGGCAAGCGGTTCGACTGCGGCGGCTGGCCGTGGATCTGCGCCAACAAGTTCGAGCAGGCCGTCTGGCCGATGCCATCGCTGGGTTGGGCGACCGTCGTCAGCGGCGGCGTCAGCAAGGCGCCGAAACGCATGCCGTCAAAGCCGCATACCGAGATGTCGGCGGGCACGGACAGGCCCAGCGCCACCAGGTCGGCGATGACGGCGGTGGCCAGCAGGTCGTTGGAGCAGAACAGCGCGGTAGGCGCTTGCTTGCCGCGCAACGCGCTTTTCAGCGCGTCGGCGTCGCTGCCGGTGTGGGAACTCATGGCGATATGCTGCACCGCTTCCAGCCCCAGCTTCTTGGCGCAGGCGCGCGCGCCCGCCAGGCGGCGTCGCGCACGGTCCGACGCGGTCAGCGGGCCCGTCACCAGCGCAATGCGGCGATGGCCCAGGGCCGCCAGGTGCGCGACCATGTCGCTGGCGGCGGCGCGGTTGTCGACCGATGCGAACGGGTGCGTGCCCGATTCGTTGTAGACCAGCACGTAGGGCATGCCGGCGCTGTCCAGATCGTCCAGCGTGGCGCTTTTGTTTACGTCTGCCACCGTCAGGATAAGCCCGTCGACCTGATGGTCCATCAGCCCCTGCACGGCGGCGGACTCCACTGCGGGGTCGTAGCCGGTGGCGGTCAGCATGACGCTGTAACCGGATTCGCGGGCGCGGCGTTCCGCGCCTTCGAAACACTCGGCGAACACCGGATTCGATAGCGTTGGCAGAATCAGCCCGATGGTGCGAGTGCTGCCCGACCGCAGGCTGCGGCCCACGCGGTTCGGTCGGAAACCGGCACGCTTGGCCACGTTGCGAATGTGCGCCAGCGTATCGGGATGAACGATGTCCGGCTGGTTGAACGCGCGCGAAACCGTCGCCGGAGAGACCCCGGCCTTGCGGGCCACTTCAATAATCGAAAAGCGGGGCGACGGACGCGTTGCCATATCTTTATTGCTGTCGGTTTACTGAAAACGATTTCATCTTACAAGACAAATATGACCTTTGTATTGCACGGGTTTGCGCTATGCTGGTAACGACGCAACAACAGAAAGCCATGGCGCGGCGCAGTCCGTTTACCCGGGAAAACACGGTGTTTTCGGTGTTTTTCCCAATTGACGAGGCGCGCACAATGGCTGGGATCGGTCCGCTGGATGCCGTGGCGAAATCGCCGCGCGGCCGGCAAGGACAGACCCCTCGGTCAAGGGGACCGGGTGCGGAGTTCAGCTGTCTTGCGTGGCGCAAGACACCGGTAAAGAGGAAAGGATCATGCCTACTGCGTTAAACAGACTTGGCGCGCTTGAAGCCGCGCGCAAGCTGCAACGGCGCGAATTAACCGCGGTGCAATTGGTGCGGGCGTGTTTCGCCCGCATCGAGCAACGCGAGAACACCATCCATGCCTGGACGGCCTTGCAGAAGCAGGCGGCCCTGGATCATGCGGCCGTGCTGGACGGCGGCGCGCTGCGCGGCCCGCTGCACGGCCTGCCCATCGGCGTCAAAGACCTGTTCGATACCTTCGACCTGCCCACCCGCTACGGTTCCCCCATCTACGAACGCCACCGCCCTGGCCTGGACGCCGCCTCCGTTGCGTTGTGCCGCGGCGCGGGCGCGGTCGTGGTCGGCAAGACCGTCACCACCGAATTCGCCACCTATCAGGCGGGCCCTACGCGCAACCCGCGCAACGAGGCCTACACGCCGGGCGGTTCGTCCAGCGGCTCGGCCGCCGCGGTGGCCGACGACATGGTGCCTTTCGCGCTGGGTTCGCAGACGGCGGGATCGATCATCCGGCCTGCGTCGTACTGCGGCATCGTGGGCTTCAAGCCTACGTTCGGCGCGGTGCCGCGCGCGGGCGTGAAAAGCCTGGCCGAATCGCTGGACACGGTTGGCGGCTTTGCGCGTTCGGTGCCGGACGTCGCGCTGTTCGCCTCGGTGATGATGCGCGACCCCCGCATGCTGGACCTGGCCTATGAAGGCAAGCCACGCATCGGCATGTGCCGCACGCTGCAGTGGCGCCACGCGCAGGCCGAAACCAAGGAAGCCTTCGCCCAAGCCGCCGCCACGCTATCGCGCGCGGGCGCCGTGGTTCAAGAGGTGCCGCTGCCGTCGCAGGACTGCATGCTGGTGCAACTGCATGCTGACATCATGGCGTTCGAAGCCTCGCAGTCGCTCGCCTACGAACGCCTGGAACACGCCAGCCAGCTCAGCCCGAAGATCCAGGCGGTGCTGGAAGCCGGCGCGCAGATCTCGGCCGAAGAACATATCAAGAATCTGGCTCGCGCCGAGGAATCACGCGCGCGCGTGAACGGCTGGTTCCAGGATTTCGACGTGCTGCTGGCGCCCAGCGCCGCGGGCGAAGCGCCCTTCGCCGACCTGGGCACGGGTGATCCGCAGTTTTCGCGCGCCTGGACCTTGTTCGGCTTGCCGTGCTTGAACCTGCCTTTCGCGACGGGCCCTCAAGGCCTGCCCGTGGGATTGCAGGTGATCGGGCAGCGCTATGACGACCATCGCACCTTGGCGGTCGCCGCCTGGATGCACGAGCGCCTGCTGGCTGCCAACACGCCCGATATCGGCGCGTCCGACATGTGGCCTCGCGGCTGAAAACAGAAAGCCCACCAGGTACGGTGGGCTTTTTTTTGGCCGGGCCACGCGGAAAAGCGGTGTGTCTTCCGGGGCGCGCAAGCCCATGTTTCGGGCTTGCGGCGGGCGCTTTAGGTTATGCGGGCATGCGGATCACGCGGCCTCGGCGGCTTCCTGCTCGGCTGCCGTCACGGCGCCCGCGTTGATGTGGCGGTTGACGGCGCTCAGCACGGCCTGGAACGAGGCCGTCACGATGTCGCGGTCGATGCCCACGCCGAAGCCCGTGCTGGATTCGCCAACGCGCAATTCCACATACGAGGCGGCGCGCGTGCCGGTGCCGGTGCCGATGGCATGCTCGTGGTAGTCCATGATGCGCACGGGCACGTCCAGCGCGGCCACGAAGGCCGAGATGGCGCCGTCGCCCTTGCCCGTCACGATGCGGCGTTCGCCGTTGTATTCAAGTTCGGCTTCGATGCTGAAGTGCTGGCCTTCGCCGGCCGACGGGTTGCCATCGATGCGGTGGCGGATCAGCTTCCACGGGGCCTTCTGTTCAAGGTACTCGCGGTTGAAGATGGTGTGGACGTCGTCGGCGGTGACTTCGCGGCCGGTCTCGTCCGTCACGCGCTGGATGGCGCGGCTGAATTCGATTTGCAGGCGGCGCGGCAAGACCAGGCCGTGTTCCTGCTCAAGCAGGTACGACACGCCGCCCTTGCCTGATTGGCTGTTCACGCGGATCACCGCGTCGTAGCTGCGGCCGAGATCGGCGGGGTCGATGGGAAGGTAAGGCACTTCCCAGACCGCGTCGGCCTGTTGCAGCGCGAAGCCCTTCTTGATGGCGTCCTGGTGCGAACCCGAGAACGCGGTGAAGACCAGGTCGCCGGCGTAGGGGTGGCGCGGGTGCACCGGCAACTGGTTGCAGTATTCGGCGCAGCGGCGCACTTCGTCGATGTCCGAGAAGTCCAGCCCCGGATGCACGCCTTGCGTGTAGAGGTTCAGGGCAAGCGTGACGAGGTCGACGTTGCCGGTGCGCTCGCCGCTGCCGAACAGGCAGCCTTCGATGCGGTCGGCGCCGGCCATCACGGCGAATTCGGCGGCGGCGACAGCGGTGCCGCGGTCGTTATGCGGGTGCACGCTCAGCACGATGCTGTCGCGGCGCGCCAGGTTCTTGTGCATCCATTCGATTTGGTCGGCATACAGGTTGGGGCTGGTGGCCTCGATCGTGGCGGGCAGGTTCAGCACCATCTTGTGGTCGGGCGTCGGCTGCCAGACGTCGGCCACGGCATCCGAGACTTCCAGCGCGAATTCGGGTTCAGTCGTGCTGAACACTTCGGGCGAGTACTCGTAGCTCCATTTGGTTTCCGGACGCTGCGCGGTGTATTGCTTGATCAGGCGCGTGCCGGTGGTGGCGATGCCCTTGATCTCTTCCTTGGACATGTTGAACACGACCTTGCGGAAGGCCGGCGCGCAGGCGTTGTACATGTGGACAATGGCTTGCTTGGCGCCCGCAGCGGCTTCCACCGTGCGGCTGATCAGGTCTTCGCGCGACTGGGTCAGCACGATGATGGTGACGTCATCCGGAATGCGTTTTTCGTCGATGAGCTTGCGGACGAAGTCGAAATCGGTCTGCGAGGCAGACGGGAAGCCCACTTCGATTTCCTTGAAACCGATCTTCACGAGCTGTTCGAAGAAGCGGACTTTGCGCTCGACGCTCATCGGCTCGATCAACGCCTGGTTGCCGTCGCGCAAGTCCGTGCTCATCCAGATCGGCGCCTTGGTGATGCGGCGGCTGGGCCAGGTGCGTTCGGAGAAGTCGCGGGTAAAGGGCGCGAAGGGGACGTATTTGGTAGCGGGGTTGGCAAGCATCATGACTACACCTCGATCGGTTTCTTTTGAATCCCGGGAGCACTACTCTCGGCGGCATTTGTGACCGGATGACGGTCTTGTGCCAGGGTTTGCCGTGATTGACCGGCAGGATTCACAAATAAAAGGGGGAAATCGCGTGTGGCAAACGTGGCTGCCGAGCTACCACGGGGACACTAGGCCCGGCAACCGATCGGTAGGTATAGCGATAGCGCGGCAAACGAGGAGGAGCGAGCGCGCAGGCCGGCAACCGGAGCGGCGGAGCGTCCGGTGGCAATCGCGAGGGAGGTGCGGTGTGCGGCCATAGGTTGCTAGTCAAACATACTTTGCGCTGGAGCGCAAACGAAAACGTGCTGGAAAACGGGGGGCGGATCGCCCCGCCGTGTTCTTTATCGCAGATTCATTGGGTTTGCATGTGGCCGTTTTTCACGACTTTACCGAGACGTTCGCGTTCGCTTGCCGCGAACTCCACGAAGCTGGCGCGCGAGCCGCCGCCCGGTTCGATGCTGCTCTGGCTCAATGCATCCCTCACTTCCTTGGACTGCAGGGATTGCTCGACTGCCGCGTTCATCTTGTCCAGCACCTCGGCCGGCGTGCCGGCGGGCGCGAACAAGCCGGCCCAGTGGCCGATGCGGATCGCCGGAAAGCCGGCTTCCGCGGTGGTGGGGATGTCTGGCGCACTGGCCATGCGCTTGTCCCACGTCGTCGCCAGCGCTTTGAGCTTGCCGCTCTGGATCAGCGGCAGCGTCACGATGCTGGCCTCGGAAGTGGCGTCGACCTGGTTGCCGATCACGGCGGTCACGCCTTCCGAGCCACTCTTATATGCGATCGGCTCGATCGGCAGGCCCGTGGCCTCCTTCATCATCTCGGCCACGAAATGCGGGGTGCTGCCGTTGCCGGCGGTGGAGAAGGTGATGCGGTCGGTCTTGGCCTGTTTGGCGCGCTGGACGAAGTCCTTGAGGTCTTTGGCCGGATTAGAAGGGTTGGCCACGATGACCGACGGGGTGATCGACAGCAACGCGACGGGCGTCAATGCCTCGTCCTTGTAGGGCTGGTCCGCGCGGATCAGGCTGTTGGTGACGGTGCCGTTGCTGCCGACCAGATAGGTGTAGCCGTCGGCCTCGCTGCGCGCTACATGGGCGGCGCCCACGACGCCGCCCGCGCCAGGACGGTTTTCAACGATGACCGTCTGGTGCAGGGTCGCGCCCACTGCTTTCGCGATGATGCGCGCGACCAGGTCATTGGCGCCGCCCGCGCTGAAGGGAGCGACGAACGTGATGGGTTTATCGGGCCAGGCGGCCAGCGCCGGCACGGCGGCAAATGCGGCCGAGCAGGCCACCAGCAAGCCAGCGGCATAGCGGACGGGGGGGCGAAACATGGGTACGACTCCAGGGGCTGGCCGCGCATCCGGCAGGTCTCGGCTGCCGGTAGTGTTTTATTTGTGTGCGCGGCTGCGGTTGCGCGAGCCTGGAGCGGCAGTATAGGGCGGGCCGGCTGGCAAGCGACTGAAACAAACAGGCCGCCCGTGGGCGGCCTGGAATCAGGGAACGTGCGTGGCGCTTAGCGGGCGGGCCCGATGCGGGGTTCGACGTAGCGGTCGCCGCGAGGTTCGCTACGGGGCGCGGCCAGGGGTTCCCGGCGGCCGTCGTCGCGCGGATCGCGGCTTGGGCGGGCGGCGGAACCTTCCAGGATCTGCGCCTGTTCGGCCACCATGGCGATCTTGCCGCTGCGATTGTGGCGAATTTCAGACAATGCGCGGCGCAGATCGCCTACCGTGAAGGGCTCTTGGCGGTCGCCCCAGGTCCAGCGCAGCACGCCCAGCGATTCTTCCGACAGGTTCGGCGCCAGATCGGCCAGCACATCGGTGCCGACCGGCGTGGCCGCGCCTGAGACCAAGCTGGCCGAGAACCAGGCCTTGACCGAGAAAAAGACGATCAGCGACCAGATGCCGGTCACGACCCACCAGATGTACGGGTTCACCTTCTGCACCATGTCCATGGTCGGCTGGCCCAGGGAATGCAGGAAGTCGTAGTTCATGCGTTTGCCGAAGTCGAGTATCCAGGAGGCAACCAGATACCAGAGGACGAGGGCGACAGCGATGACTATCGCGCGCACAACGAGTCGGGGAAGCGCCAATTTGAGCAGGGTTTGGCCGATAAGTCGGCTGTCCTGGCGAACGCTTGCGGGCGAAGTCAGATTCATCATGCAAAATATTGTACCTATGACCCGCCCAATTTTAGAACTGCGACCTGGCCAGCATCTGACGCTGACCCCACAGCTACAACAATCGATACGATTGTTGCAGTTGTCTACGCTCGACCTGGAGGCCGAGATCTCGCAAGTACTCGCGGACAATCCCCTGCTGGAGCGTGAAGACGATACCCCCGCGGCCGAGGCGCAAGCCGAATCCGAACGCGAATCTTCCGTGCAGGACGACGAGCCCGCCGTGGAGCGCGAGACGCCGGTGGACGAAATGCCCGGATCGGGCGGGGTTTACTCAGATGACGATTCCGGCCCGCCCGAGACCGCGCGGCCGGATACCTTGCGCGAACACTTGCTGGGGCAGTTGATGCTGACCCGGGCGGCACCCCGCGACGTCGTGCTGGCGACACTGCTGATCGACGAGCTGGACGAAAACGGCTACCTGGGATCGCCGCTGGAAGAGATCCTGGGCTGGCTGCCCGCCGATACCGAACCCGATATCGACGAACTTCGCGCGGCGCTGTCCCTGCTGCAATCATTCGACCCGCCGGGCATCGGCGGGCGCGACATGGCCGAATGCCTGGTGTTGCAATTGCGCAACCCCGATCTGACCCGCCTGCCGGAAGCGGCCGATGCTGCCGTCCTGGCATGTGCCCGCCAGATCTGCGCGCAGCACCTGCCCTTGCTGGCCACCGGCAACGCCGCCCGCCTCTGTGCCGCGGTGGGCTGCGACGACGCGACCTTCCGCGCGGCCCACTCCCTTATCTTGCGGTTGGAGCCGCGCCCAGGGCGTGCCTGGACAGTGCCGGCGGCCGACTACGCGGTGCCGGACGTCATCGTGCGCAAGACGCGGCGGGGATGGCAGGTCACGCTAAACAGCGCCGCCGTGCCGCGCCTGCAGATCAACGGCCTGTATGCGCAGATGCTGGGCAACCAGAAAGAGTCCGCCCATGCCGGCCTGCAATCCCAGTTGCAGCAGGCCAAATGGATGATCCGCAACGTCGAACAGCGTTTCGACACCATCCTGCGGGTGGCCCAGGCCATCGTCGAGCGCCAGACCGCCTTTTTCAGCCAGGGGCCCGCCGCCATGCGGCCACTGATCCTGAAGGACATCGCGGGCGAGCTCGGTTTGCACGAATCGACCATTTCACGCGCCACGACGCAGAAGTACATGCTCACTCCGTTTGGCACGCTGGAGCTTAAGCGCTTCTTCGGCGCGGGCGTATCCACCGACGGCGGCGACGCCACGTCGGCCACGGCGGTGCAGACCTTCATCCGCCAGATGGTCGCGGAAGAGAACCGCGCCAAACCCTTGTCCGACAGCCAGATCATGCAAAAACTGGCCGATCAGGGGATAGTGATTGCCCGCCGGACGGTGGCAAAGTACCGCGAAGCGCTGCGGATAGCCCCCGCGACGCTGCGCAAGGCGCAAGCCTCGGCGCGCTGAAATAAGGGACGAATCTTCGGGAATTCGTCCTTTGTTTCAAGGGCTTGCGCGACAAAAGTCCGTTGCAAATTTGTTGATGCGAGGGGCTTGTCATTCGCTTGATAATTTTCGATAATCATTCGCATGTACATTTGCGTATGTAATGCCATCACCGAACGCCAAGTCCGCGCCAGCGTGGACGGGGGCGCGACGACGCTGTCCGACCTGCAATTCGAGCTGGGCGTGGCCACGTGCTGCGGCTGCTGCGCGGCAACCGCCGCCGAATACCTGCCGGGCGGCCGCTGCTCCAGCGTGTGCGACGTCCGTTCCATTGCCGTTCCGGTCAATGCGCCTGCCGCGCTGGTGGAGTCGGGTGCCGCTGCCAACCACAGCAGCTTCCCCATCCCGCTGGTTGCCGCAGGTTAAGCATTAGCCGTCTCTTCCGGCTCGCTGCCGTCTTGCAGCGGGCCGCGTCGTTTTCTTCCCGCAATATCCCCCTGTTTGACTGAATTCCCCCGGCCCGTGCCGCCGCTTGCTGGCGCCGCGGAAGACGGGTTGCGCCCGGTGGACGGGGCGCGCAGAATGCCTGCTCCACGCGGCATGCGTGGCGTCCCGCTCTCATGGAACCCCGATGAAGGCCTCCCCGCCCGCCGTTTCCGCCACCCCGACCGCAAACGGCGCGCCGGGAATCAGTTGGGTGCCGATCGCCGCCTTCTGCTTCCTGTGGAGTTCGGCCTTCGCGGCGGCCAAGATCGCGGTGCGGGACTGTCCGCCGTTGACGCTGCTGACCATCCGCTTCCTGATCGCCGGGGCCTTGATGCTCGGAATCGCCGCTGCCGGGCGGCAAGGGAAATGGCCCAGCGGTCGCGACCTGGCGTCGTTGATCCTGCTGGGTGTGCTGAACAACGCGCTGTACCTGGGCCTGAGCTGGACGGGGATGACCACGGTGTCGTCCGCGTTCACCGCCGTGCTGATCAGCACGAACCCCTTGCTGATCGGTGTGCTGGCCGGACCGGTGCTGGGTGAGCGCCTCTCGTGGCGCAAGCTGGCGGGGCTGTGCCTGGGACTGGCTGGCGTGGCGTTGGTGCTTAGGTCGCGGTTGAGCGGCATGCAGGAAGACATGCACGGTACCTTGCTGGTGACGGGCGGCCTGGTGGCGCTGGTGGCCGGCACCTTGCTCTACAAGCTCTTGAAACCGACGGCGGGGCTGTGGGCGTCGACGGGTATCCAGTCGCTGGCCGGCGCCGTCGCCCTGCTGCCGTTCGCGCTGACGAGCGAGAGCCTGGGCGATGCGCGCCTGACCGCCAGCCTGGCATGGAGCATGGCCTACATGATCGTCGCCGTGTCGATGGGCGGCTACTACCTGTGGTTCATGATCCTTGGCCGCGCCAGCGCCACGTCGGCCAGCGCGCTGCATTTCCTGATGCCGCCGCTGGGCTTGTTGTTCGGATGGGTCGTGCTGCGCGAACCCGTGTCATGGCTGGATCTGCTGGGCATCGTGCCCATCGCATTCGGTATCTGGTTGACCACGCGCAAAGCCGCCTGAGCCGCGCGCCACCACAATCGCGTTTCCGGTTGTCGATATGCAACGTTGCGCCGTTGCGAGATTCCGGGCCGGTTTTGACCGGTGGCCGTTGCTTGCCGACACGGGCGGCGCGCCCATAACGCCGCAGATTCGCCCACATCGTTTGCGTGCGGGCCGCATAGCGCCTGTCTTGTGCCTGCAAGCCATCAAGTACGCATACTCATTCTCATTGGCTTGTCGCTTTCTTGTAGCGGTTCTAAAGCGGTTTACCAAATGCAGCGCAAGGCTAGGCGCGGCCCTCCGGCAGATGGTAGTCTGCCGGGGTTGCGTACGCGCGGCATCGTGCGCTCCTTTGTCGCGATGCATTTGCGTCGCGCCTGACTGCAAGGAGTCCATTATGAAAGGCGACAAAACCGTCATCCAGTTCCTGAACAAGCAACTGACCAACGAACTGACGGCCATCAACCAATATTTCCTGCATGCCCGCATGCTGAACCATTGGGGCTTTGACAAGCTAGGCAAGCACGAGTACGAAGAATCCATCGGTGAAATGAAGCACGCTGATCGCCTGATCGCGCGCATCTTCATGCTGGACGGCCTGCCCAACCTGCAAGACCTGCACAAGCTGCTGATCGGTGAAGACGTGCCCGAACTGCTGGCCTGTGACCTGAAGCTTGAACAAGCGGCGCATGCCACCGTCGTGGAAGCTATCGCGTATTGCGAATCGGTGCGCGACTACGTCTCGCGCGATCTGTTCCAGGACATCCTGGACGACACCGAAGAGCACATCGACTACCTGGAAACGCAGATCGACCTGATCGACAAGGTCGGTATCCAGAACTACCTGCAAAGCCAGATGTCCGTGCCCGAATAAGCCTTCCGGCCAAAGCAATGGCGCCCGTCGGGGCGCCATTTTTTTTGGCCACATAGCGTGCGCAGCGTGGGGGACTCTTTTGCCGCAGGGCCGCCCCAAGGCAAAAGCGCCCCCTTGGGGGGCAGCAAGCGCATAGCGCGCAGCGTGGGGGCCTCTTGTCCTTTTCTTATTGAGGACGGGCCGGGCATTCGGCCATCGTGCCCCATGCGCGGTTCGGCCCGCAGTACTTGTTGCGAGCGGCCCACGAGCACGACGGGCGGTCGAAGAAGCCTTGCGAGGCGCATTGCGCCAGTTCGCGCTTAAGGGCGTCTTGCCAGCCGGGGGCGCCGGGGCTGAGGGCCGTATTGGGCGGCGGCGGGGGCGCCTGCACCATTTGCGGCGTGCCGTAGCCGCTGGCCTGCGTCTGGCCGCCGTTGATGGCGGTGGACGTACCAGGCACCTGCAGATCAAGCGTGCTGACATCGGAGGTGCCCGACGGCAGCGGCACTTCGGAGGACGCTGCGATTTCGCGGGCTTGTTCCGGCGTGATGCGTTCGCGCGAGAGCTTCACGGCAGGATCGCTGACGGTGTCGAATAGCGACACCGTGTTGACTTGCCATTCGCGGTCCGCCGGCTTGTCGGGCACGCCAAGGGTGCCGTCGATGCGGGGTTGCGGAGGCTGCGCCACGTAGGGACGCCCATTGGCGTCCAGGACAGGTTGCTGCGAAGCCGCGGCGTCCTGCCCAGGAGCCGGTGCGGCGGGCGGCGCATGCGCCACCAGCCAGTCACCCAATTGAATTCCGCCCCAGGCCGACGCGCCAAGCGCGATCAGGAGCGTTGCGAATAATAAACGCCAAGACATTGCTACCCTCATCTGCCGTGCGGGACCCGAACGGGTCTACGCCTTGTCCCCGAATACCTTGCCGCCGTGTTCGCGCATTGCATGGAATTTCACTTCGGGATACAGATCCTCGGCTACGCGCAACTGCGCAGGGGAACTGATCAAAAACGCCGCCGCATCGACCACATCATAGGCGATATGAGCCGCATTGGCATCCATGAACTTGCGCAACGCCTTGGGGTTTTCAGACGTAATCCAACGTGCCATTGTGTAGCGCGAAGGCAGCATCCGGGCATCCGCGCCGTACTCCGTCTTGAGGCGGTGGGCGACCACTTCGAACTGCAATTGGCCGATTGCGCCCAGCAGCAGCGAACCGCCGGCGGCTTCGGGGCGGAACACCTGGATGGCGCCCTCTTCGCCCAGTTGGGTCAGGCCGGTGCGCAGTTGCTTGGTGCGCAGCGGGTCCTTCACTTCGACTGCCTGGAAGAGTTCGGGGGCGAAGAAAGGCAGCCCCGTGAATTGCAGCGTTTCGCCTTCGGTCAGCACGTCGCCCAGTTGCAGCACGCCGTGGTTGGGAATCCCGATCACGTCGCCGGCATAGGCCTCGTCCAGCAGCTCGCGCCGCTGGGACAGGAAAGACACCACGTTATTGGGCCGCATTTCCTTGTTGGTGCGGGCCACCTTCAAGCGCATGCCGCGTTCGAAGCGGCCCGAGCTGACGCGCACGAAGGCGACGCGGTCGCGGTGCGCCGGGTCCATGTTGGCCTGTACCTTGAACACCACGCCGGTGAACTTGGGTTCTTCGGGCAGCACTTCGCGTTGCAGCGCCATGCGGGGGCCTGGAGGCGGCGCATGGTCGACCAGCGCGTCCAGCACTTCCTGCACGCCGAAGTTGTTGATAGCCGAGCCGAAGAACACGGGGGTCTGCTTGCCGGCCAGGAACTGTTCGCGGTCGAAGGCGGGTGCCGCTTCGTTGATGAGTTCGATCTCGCCGCTGGCCTGCTCGAAAGCCGAGCCGTAACGGCGGGCGATTTCGGGGTTGGCCAGGCCTTCGATGACGTCGTCGTTGTCCGAACGACGCTCTTGGCCCGGACGGAACACGCGCATGCGGTCGCGGCGGATATCGAACACGCCGCCGAACGCCTTGCCCATGCCGACCGGCCACGAGAACGGCACGGCGTCCATGCCCAGGTGGCCTTCGATTTCCGACAGCAGTTCCAGCGGCTCGCGCACTTCGCGGTCCATCTTGTTGATGAACGTGATGATGGGCGTGTTGCGCGCGCGGCAGACCTGCAGCAGGCGGATGGTTTGCGGTTCGACGCCGTTGGCGGCGTCGATCACCATCAGTGCGGCATCCACCGCCGTCAGCACCCGGTAGGTATCTTCGGAGAAGTCCTGGTGGCCCGGGGTGTCGAGCAGGTTGATGACGCAGTCGCGGTATTCCATCTGCATCACCGAGGACGCCACGGAAATGCCGCGTTGCTTTTCGATTTCCATCCAGTCGGACGAGGCGTGGCGGGATGCTTTGCGCGCCTTGACGCTGCCGGCGATCTGGATCGCGCCTGCGAACAGCAACAGCTTTTCGGTCAGCGTGGTCTTGCCCGCGTCAGGGTGGGAAATGATCGCGAACGTTCGGCGCCGCGCAACTTCTTGAGGGATATTCATGGTCGGGGGATTGTACTTAACGCCGCTTGTTAGGCCGGCGCGGTCCGGCTTCTTGCATGAAAAGCGCGGGGCACGCGCCGTTGCCGGCGCGTGCCCCGCGCATGAAGATTCAGGAATGGCGGCGGAACGACGCCAGGAATACGCCGGCCAGGATGAACAACGACCCGAAGGTGCGGTTCATCCAGCGGATGTGCTTGGCGTCGCGCAACAGGCGCAGCACGCGCGCCGCCAGCAGCGTATACACGCCCATGGCGACCAGATCGGTGAAGGCCAGCGTGCCGGCCAGCGCCGCGTACTGCGGTGTCAGCGCCAGCGCCGGGTCCACGAATTGCGGCACCACGGCCAGCAGGAACACCGTGCCCTTGGGGTTCATGGTGTTGATCAGGAACCCGCGCATGACGAGTTCCCGGATCGACGCCTGCTTGGGATCGCCCGCATCCACCGCGACAGGTGCGGCATCGGTGCGGATCTGGCGCACACCCAGGTAGATCAGGTAGGCCACGCCCAGGTACTTGACCACATTGAAGGCCATTTCGGACGTAGCCAGCACCGCGCCCAACCCCACGGCCACGACGACAAACTGGAACAGGATGCCCATGATGAGGCCGGCCGTGTTCCAGTAGCCGCGCGCGAAGCCGTACTTCAAGCCAGAGGACATCGCGGAGATCGCGCCCGCCCCGGGTGAGAACGAAATGGCCCAGGAGGCCAGGAAGAACGTCAACCAGGTGGATAAGGGCATGATGGCGCGGGTCCTTGGATCGCAGGGTTCGGGGTGTCGGTGATATTACCTGCTTGCTGTTACTTGCCCAGCAACGCCGCGCGCGGGCCGCCTGCGGGGCGCCCCTGAGCCGGGCGGGAAGCTGCCCCTTCCGGACGGCGTTGGCTTTGCTGCGGGCGGCTTTCACCGCGGCCGGCGTGGGCCGGACGATCAGCAGGCTTGCCGTCGCGCGGGCCGCCATTGGCGCGGCCTTCGCCGCCGGCACGGGCCGGCGCGGGGGCACGGCCGCCAGCAGCTGCGCGGGGCTGGCCTTGCGCGGGGCGCGAACGGCCGGCACCGGCATTGCCGCCACCGTTGCCGCGGCCGGCGTTGCCGCCACGGCCACCGCCGCCATTGCGATTGCCGCCGCGCGGGCTGCGCGCGTCTTCATCGCGTTCCTGGCGTTCGAACGCGGCGGCGCTGGTGGGCGACGGCGTCCAGCCTTCGACGGGCTTGCGCTCGATCGTCTTCTTGATCAGGCGCTCGATGTCTTTCAGCAGCTTGATTTCGCTGCTGTCGACCAGCGAGACCGCGGCGCCGGTGGCGCCTGCGCGCCCCGTGCGGCCGATGCGGTGCACGTAGTCTTCCGGCACGTTGGGCAGTTCGAAGTTCACGACTTGGGGCAACTGGTCGATGTCCAGGCCGCGGGCCGCGATGTCGGTCGCGACCAGCACGGTCACGGTGCTGTCCTTGAAGCCGGCCAGCGCGCGGGTGCGGGCGGATTGGCTCTTGTTGCCGTGGATCGCGGCGGCGGTCAGGCCGTCCTTGACCAG
Organism: Achromobacter marplatensis; assembly: GCF_049060505.1. Taxonomy (GTDB): domain Bacteria; phylum Pseudomonadota; class Gammaproteobacteria; order Burkholderiales; family Burkholderiaceae_B; genus Achromobacter; species Achromobacter marplatensis_A. The sequence goes on along the minus strand of NZ_JBMGRB010000004.1, from coordinate 6,678 downwards.
CTTTTCAGCCAGGCGGTTGGCGCCGTGCTTGGTGCGGGTGAACACCAGCACCTGGTGCCAGCCGCTTTCGCGGATGATGTGGCTGATCAGGTCGCGCTTGTGATGCTGTTCCACCATGTGCACCGTCTGGGTGACCAGTTCGGTGGCGGTGTTGCGCGGGGTGACCGAGACTTCGCCCGGGTTGTTCAGGACGCCGCGCGCCAGCGTGCGGATTTCGTCGGAGAACGTGGCCGAGAACAGCAGGTTCTGACGTTGCTTGGGCAGCAGCGCAAGGATCTTGCGGATGTCGCGGATGAAGCCCATGTCGAGCATGCGGTCGGCTTCGTCCAGCACCAGGATTTCCACGCCCGACAGGTCGACCGTCTTCTGGCCGCAGTGGTCCAGCAGGCGGCCGGGGGTGGCCACCAGGATGTCCAGCGGCTTGCGCAGCGCGGAGATCTGGGGGTTGATATTGACGCCGCCGAACATCACCATGGACGTCAGCGAGGTGTACTTGCCGTAGGTCTGCACCGATTCCGCGACCTGCGCGGTCAATTCGCGCGTCGGGGTCAGGATCAGGCAGCGCGGGCGGCCAGGCTTGCGCAGTTCCGGCTTCTGCTGCATCAGCAGGTGCAGGATCGGCAGCGTGAAGCCGGCGGTCTTGCCGGTGCCGGTCTGTGCGGCGGCCAGCAGGTCGCCGCCTTTCAGCACTTGCGGAATGGCTTGGGCTTGAATGGGGGTGGGTGCGGTGTAGCCGGTATCGGCAATAGCGCGCAACAGGGAATCAGCCAGCCCGAGGTCGGCAAAAGGGGAAGAGGTAGTCAAAACAACTCCAGCGGCAGCCCGTCGCTCAAGTTGAGAGACTCCAATCCAGGCGGACGAATAAGGAGAAAAGGGAAGCGCCCTGATGGGCGAAGCTTGGCAGCGAAGGGCCTAGCGGACGTGTGCAGATTGGCAAAGCACACAGGGCGATTGTAGCTGATGTGGCAGTGCAGCACCGGGGGTTTTTTTGCTGGGACGGTATCACCGCGTAACATATTGCATCGCCTATGCACGAAATAAGTGTTTTCCCTAGGCATCACTCCCTATAATCCGTGCGCTTATATCCATTTGAAGAATAAAGGATCGCTATGAAGAAGTCGGCATTAGTGGGTGTCGTTGTTGTCCTGGGCGCGGTGTGGACCGGCACGGCCTGGTACACGGGCCAGAAGGCCGAGGACTTCGTCAATCAATCGATCACGAACGCCAACGACAGCCTGAAGACCCTGAGCGACAAGTGGGGCATCGGCTCCAAGGTCGAGCTGGTGTCGTTCGAGCGTGGCGTCTTCTCGTCCACCGCGCGCTACCGCGTGAAGTTCACCCTGCCCGCCGCCGACGGCAAGCCGGCCGAAGACCGCGACGTGCTGTTCGTCGAGCACCTGAGCCACGGTCCCCTGCCCCTGTCCAACCTGAAGACCGGCGCCTTCATGCCGGCCATGGTGGCCAGCGACTTCGCTTTGGAAGAGACCCCGGCCGTCAAGGAATGGTTCGCCGCCGCCAAGGGCGCCACGCCGCTGACCGGCCACTACAGCGTCAGCTACGCCAAGAACATCACGGGCAAGTTCAATCTGGCGCCGGTGGAAGTGACCAAGGGCGACACGGGCCTTAGCTTCTCGGGCATGACGGGCAACGTCGAATACGCCACGGGCACCGATCATGGCGTGTTCGACCTGAAGACGGACAAGCTGGTGCTGTCCGGCCAATCGGAAAACAGCGACATCGTCAGCATGGCCATGCAAGGCATCACGCTGACCAGCGACATGACCCCGGCTTCCAACGACATGTACGTGGGCAGCCAAAAGCTGACGTTCAAGGATTGGACGATCACGTCGAAGGAAAAGCCGCCCGTCCAGTTCAAGGACACGACGATTGCCGTGGACGTGACGGAAGCCAATTCGCAGATGGGCGCCAAGATGGCCCTGGACTTTGGCATGATCAACGTGCAGGCCAAGGACATGGCCGGCATGAAGCTGGCCATCGACGTGCAAAAGCTGGACTCCAAGGCGTTCAAGGCGCTGAATGACGTCTACGAAGCCGCTTCGCGCCGCATGATGCAAAGCAAGGGTGAAGAGCAGACGCCGCAGTTCACGCCGGAAGAGCAGCAGGTCCTGAAGACCAACGTCGGGCTGTTGCTGGCTGGCAACCCGACCCTGGCGGTGTCGCCGCTGGAAGTCCGCACGGCCAACGGCACGTCCACGTTCAACCTGAACCTGGATCTGACCAAGCCGGCCTCGATGGACGGTGAATTCGCCGATACGCTGACGCAGGCGGTGCGCAAGCTGGACGCCAAGGTGGTGCTGTCCAAGGGCAACCTGAGCGACTTGATGGCCATCGAACCGCAGATGCGTGGCGTGCCGGCCGAGCAAGCCGCCCAGACCGCCAAGGGCCAGGCCGAAATGGTCGGCACCATGGCGGCCGCGATGGGCGTGGCCAAGGTCGAGAACAACAACATCGTCTCGTACCTGAACTACGCCGACGGCCAAGTCGACTTCAACGGCAAGAAGATGCCGGTCGAGCAGTTCCTGATGATGGTCATGAGCGGCGCGATGGGTGGCGCGCGCTAAGGCGCGGGCCGTCAATCCACGCAGCAGAAAAATGCCGCCGCGCCGATGGGCGCGGCGGCATTTTTTTCGCTGGGCCGTCCCGAGATAGAAAAGCGGTTGCTAGAACGGCAACGCGCCCGCCGCCAGTTCTCCGTTGCGCAGCACCGCCACATGGAAGCGCTTGTCGGCCGCTTTCAGGATGTCTTCCGTGGGGTCGCCCTGCACCAGCAGCAGGTCGGCGATCTTGCCCTCGGCGATGATGCCGTGCTGGTCCAGGCCCATCAGGTCATGGCCGCGCGACGTGCCGGCGATCAGCGCGTCCATCGGCGTCATGCCGAATTCGACCATGTAGGCCAGTTCCATGGCGTTTTCGCCGTGCAGGTTGAATGGCGTGCCGGCGTCCGTGCCCATCGCGATCCGGCCGCCGGCCTTGTAGTACATCTGGAATGATTCGCGGTGGCGCTGTTCAACCGCCCGCGCCTTTTCCACGGCGTAGGCGGGAATGCCGTTGTCGGCGTTGGCGATGATGTTGCGCACGGCGGCGATGGTGGGCACCAGATACGTCTGGGCCTCCAGCATTTCGCGCAGGCAGTCGTCATCCATGAAGATGCCGTGCTCGATCGAATCGATGCCGGCGCGCACCGCGTTCAGGATGCCTTGCGTGCCTTGCGCGTGGCTGGCAGTGCTTTTGCGGAAGCGCTTGGCTTCATGCACGCCCGCCTTCATTTCGTCGAAGCTGTAGTGCGCATCCATCGGGCTGACGCCGGGCGTCATGACGCCGCCGGTCGCCATGATCTTCACCAGGTCGCAGCCCGCATGTACCTGTTCGCGCACGGCTTTGATCACGTCTTCACAGCCGTCGGCGACGCGGCCGATGCGATTGCCGTGCCCGCCCGTCATGCAGATGATGCGGCCCGACGCCTTGATGGTGGGACCGGGGAACACGCCGCGCGCGATCGCGTCGCGCACGCCGAATTCCAGATAGTCCTTGCCGCCGCAGTCGCGCAGCGCCGTGATACCGCCGCGCAAGCTGGCCTGGGCGTTTTCCAGCGCGGTCAGCGTGATCTGGGCGGGGCCTTGCTTGCTTAGCTGCGCGTTGGGGTCGGCGCCGCCGGTGTAGACCAGGTGAACATGGCAATCCGCCAGGCTGGGCATCAGCGTCATGCCTGTCGTGTTGACCCGCGCGCCGGCGTAGCCCTCGAATTCACCCACCGGCGCCACGCGCGCCACCCGCTGGCCGTCGACCAGTACGCCGTGGTTTTGCAGCGTCTTGCCCTCGCCGTCGAATACCTGTCCGCCGATGAAGAGGGTCTGTCGTGTGGCTGTCATGTCTTGCTCCGGGTGCGCTCGGGCGTCAACCTTCCACCACGTCCAGTCCCTCGCGGGACATGGATTGCAGGCGGGGCATCAATCCAAGCAGGTGTTGGCTATAGGGGTGTTGCGGATGGTCGAACAGGCTTTCGGTTTCGGCCACTTCCAGCAGTTCGCCGTAGCGCATCACGCCGACGCGGTCGCACATCTGGCGGATCACTGGCAGGTCATGGCTGATGAACAGCATGGTCAGCCCCAACTCTTCCTGCAGGTCTTTCAGCAGGTTCAGGATCTGCGCCTGGATGGACACGTCTAGCGCGGACGTGGGTTCGTCGCAGATCAGGAAACGCGGACGCGTGGCCAGCGCGCGGGCGATGCAGATGCGCTGGCGCTGCCCGCCCGAGAATTCGTGCGGAAAGCGCTCGGCGGCCCGGTCGCCCAGGCCCACCACGTCCAGCAGATCGGCCACGATGCGGCGCGCTTCGGCTTCGCTTGCGGCCAGCTTGTGGAAGCGGATGGGTTCGGCCACGATGTCCAGCACGCGCATGCGCGGGTTGAGCGACGAGAACGGATCCTGGAAGATCATCTGGATCTGGCGCCGGAACGGGTTCAGCTGCTTTTCCCCCTTGAGCGCGGTCAGGTCGGTGCCGCCGAACGTGACCGAGCCTTCCGAAGGCGTGTACAGCCCCGAGATCAGCCGCGCCACGGTGGACTTGCCGGAACCGGATTCGCCCACCAGTCCGAAGACTTCGCCTTCACCGATCGAAAAGTTCACGCGCTTGACGGCGTCCAGCGTGCGCTGGTTGCGTTTGAAGAGCGCGCTCTTAAGCACGAATCGCATGGAAAGGTCGCGCACCTGCACCAGTGGCCCGCCGGTGTTTGTGCTTGTGTTCGCACCGAAGTCGCGCCGTTGGCCCAGCCAGTGCGTGGCCAGGTCGAGCGGCTGCGACGGCGTCTTCACGTCTTCGATGTAGGTGACGAGCGGAAAGCGCCTGAGCTTGATGTCGGGGCGCGGCACGGCCGAGATCAGGCTGCGGGTGTAGGGGTGGTCGGGATCGCCCAGGATCTTGGCGGTGGGGCCTTGTTCCACGAGCTTGCCGTGGTACAGCACCGCCACGCGGTCGGTCACGTCCGCGATCACGCCCATGTCGTGCGTGATGATGATCATGCCGACCTGTTCTTCGCGGCACAGCTTTTTCAAGAGCGCGAGGATCTGCGCCTGGATGGAGACGTCCAGCGCGGTGGTGGGCTCGTCGGCGATGATCACCTCGGGTTCGCAGCACAGCGCCAGCGCGATCACCACGCGTTGCCGCATGCCGCCCGAGAACTGGTGCGGGTATTGCTGCACGCGCAGTTCGGGCTGGTCGATGCCGACCTGTACCAGCAACTGCACTGCGCGCTTTTTGGCTTCGGCATGCGACAGGTTCAGATGCACCTGCATGGTCTCGACCAACTGGCTTTCCACCGTCTGCAAGGGGTCCAGCGACGTCAGCGGATCCTGGAAGATCATGCCGATGCGGCGTCCGCGTACCTTGCGTTTCTGCGCCGGTGTCAGCGTGTCGATGCGTTCGCCGTTCAGCAGCACCGAGCCGCCGGCCAGGCGCCCAGGCGCTTCCAGCAAGCCGATCACTGCGTTGCCGATGGTGGATTTGCCCGCGCCGGATTCGCCCACCACGCCCAGGATTTCGCCTTTTTCCAGCGACAGCGATACGCCGTCCACCGCCACCAGCGTGCCGCGGCGGCTGGGGAATTCAATACGGATGTCTTCAATGTTCAACAGGGCCATGACGTCCTCAGCGCAGCTTGGGGTTGAGCGCGTCGCGCAGCCAGTCGCCCAGCAGATTGACCGATAGCACCAGCGCCACCAGCGCAATGCCGGGGAAGATCGATATCCACCACATGCCCGAAAACAGGTAGCTGTTGCCAATGCGGATGAGCGTGCCCAGCGACGGCGACGTGACCGGCACGCCAACGCCCAGGAACGACAGCGTGGCCTCGGTGATGATGGCGATCGCCAGGTGGATGGTGGCGATGACCAGCACGGGGCCCATGACGTTGGGCAGGATATGGCGGCGCAGGATGGTGATGGGGCCGATGCCGATGAGGCGCGCGGCCTGCACGTATTCCTTGTTGCGTTCGACCAGCGTGGAACCGCGCACGGTGCGGGCGTATTGCACCCAGCCCGAAATGCCGATGGCGAAGATCAGCACGTACAACGCCAGCTGGTCGTGCATGTCGCGTGGCAAGAGGCCGCGCGCCACGCCGTCGATCAGCAGCGCGACCAGGATGGCGGGAAACGACAGCTGCACGTCCGCGATGCGCATGATGAAGCTGTCGATGCGGCCGCCGGCGTAGCCGCTGATGAGACCGAGCGTGACGCCCAGCACCATCGAGAACAGCACTGAAGCGAAACCCACCAGCAACGACACGCGCGAGCCGTACAGCACGGCCGACAGGATGTCGCGGCCCTGATCGTCGGTGCCCAGCACGAAGTCGGGGCTGCCGCCTTCTTCCCATGCCGGCGGCGTGTTGGCGTCCATGATGCTCAACGAGGCGAGGTCGAAGGGGTTGTGCGGCGCGATGATGGGCGCGAACAGTGCACCCAGCAGGATGGCCAGCGTCACGGCCGCCGCGATCATGGCGCCGGGCGACCGCTTGAAGCTGTGCCAGAGGTCGCTGTCGGCGGCGCGCGCAAACAATGGGGCGATGCGAGCAATCATGTGATTTCCTTTTTTACCGCTGGGCCGTCCCAAGGTAAAAAGCGCCCCCTCGGGGGGCAGCAAGCCGAAGGCGCGGCGTGGGGGCT
>NZ_JBMGRB010000003.1:0-599675 GCF_049060505.1 Achromobacter marplatensis | reverse complement strand
ACAGGACAGTGAAACGCCTTCGCGCCGATGATAGTGGACGGACGTCTGTGAAAGTAGGTCATCGTCAGGCTTTTATTGCGCAAAACCCCACAGGTGATCCTGTGGGGTTTTGTCTTTGGGCGAACGGATTACATGGCATTGCCGGGTTCGACGGGTCGGATTAAGGCAGTGGCATTACCGCCGAAGCATTAAGACCAGGGCATTACGGCCGGAGCATTAAGGCGATGTGCGAAAGTGCCGGCATTGGATAAATACGGCGTGCGCACGCAGCAGCATTGAATGAATGCGATGTACGGCCGCCGAATGCGCTGCATGGCGCCCCGAATGCGACGCACGACACCCGGATGCGATGCACGGCACGCCCGATAAAGAAACCCCCTCGCGGCGTCTGCCGGGAGGGGGTTTTATTTTGTTCAGGCGAAAACAATTCGCCGCGAATCAGGTTCGCTGAAATCGTTGCTCGGAAAACAGGCAAAGCAATGGCAGCAAAGCGGCCGCGGCAGCGCGTTCAGGGCAGTTGACGGCGCAGGGCGGCGAAGAACAGCTCGGATTGCAGGCGTTCGCTTTGAATCTGCGCGGCAACTTTACTGGCGATAGCGGTATCAACGGGCTTCAGCGGCCGCCCCGTGGATTGGGCCAAGACCTGTGCGGTGCAGGCGCGCTCAAGGAAAAAGAGGTCGTCGTAGGCGTAGTCGAGACGTTCTCCGCAGACGACGACACCGTGGTTGCCCAGAAAAACGATATCAGCGCCTTGCATGGCACGGGCAATGCGTTCCCCTTCGCTGACGTCCAGCGCCAGGCCGTTGTAGTTTTCGTCGATCGCCAAGCGTCCATGGAAGCGCATGGCGTTTTGCGACAGGGTCGTGTCCAGTCCGCGATCGGACGTCAGCGTCAATGCGGTGGCGTAAGGCATGTGCGTATGCAAGACACAGGCTTTGCCGGCGATACGGTGAATGGCGGCATGGATGAACATGGCGGTGGGCTCTACTTCGTGCCGGCCCGCCAATTTATTGCCGTGAGCGTCGATCAGCACGATGTCGTCGGCCTGCACTTCGTGCCACATCAGGCCGCGTGGGTTGAGCAGAAAGTGGTCGAGATCGCCCGGCAGCGCCACACTGAAATGGTTGCACACGCCCTCGCCCAAGCCGTGCGCGGCCGCCGCCCGCAAAGCAAGCGCCAGATCTGCGCGAAGCGCGGTAACAGGGTCGGCGTGAAATAGAGCATCGGCGAAGCGGGGGTCTTTGTTCATGACTGCCTTCAACGGTTAGGAGGGGACGCGGCGCCTGTGGCGATCAGAGCCAGCCGACGTCGCGGAACAAGCTGGGCACGCGATCCAAAGTGGGTACGGTAGCGTCCGGACGATAGTCCGGCAAGAGCCTGCGGCCCGTGCCTCGGTCGATCCATACGCAACGAAAGCCGATGTCTCGGGCAGCGGCGTGGTCCAGATGGGGGCTGGCGCAGATATGCACCACCTGGTCGGGCGTGACGCCCAGGCTTTTGTGGGCGTGAGCAAAGATCTTGCGCGAGGGCTTGTAGGCGCCTGCCTGCTCGGCGGTGATGACGCGGTCGATATGCCCACCCAGCTGGGCGACGTTGCCAGCGATGATCTGATCGTCCGTATTGGAAATGATGCATAGGCGGAAGCCGGCTTGCTTCAAAGTGGCCAGCGTATCCACGACCTCGGGGAACGGAGGCATGGCGGAGATGCCGTCGATCAGTATTTTGGCGTCTTCTGGACGATATGCAAGATGTAGATCTTGCATCGTGAGACGCAGAGATTCCCGCGTGATGTCGGCAAAGGCGCGATGTGGCGGTGTGCGTTCCAACCGGTGTTCGTGTTCATCGTAGACGTGCAGGAATTGCGCGGGCGTAAGCGCTTCCCGAGCATCGGCGCTGGCCGTCAGGATGCGCGAGACAGCGGCCTGCAAGCCTTCATCCCACTGGATCAGCGTGCCGTAGCAGTCGAATGTGAGCCATTGCGGACGGGGAAGGTGATCCAGTGGCATATCGGTTTCCTTGTGGAGGCGTTACGTGGGTAAGGCCAGCTTAAAGTCCGTATTTGTAAGTCGTAAAATTAATTATTAGAATAAATTCAGTTGATTAACAAATATCGAGCGAGTGTTTCCGCGTTGCCGACATCCGTCTCTTGCCTGTCAAACCCTTATGTTGGATCTTGAACTTCTTAGAACGCTGGTGTGTGTCGTGGATGAAGGCAGCTTCACACGGGCGGCTAGCCGCGTGCATCGCACGCAGTCCACCGTGAGCCAACAGGTGCGCAAGTTGGAGCAGGCCGTCGGCAAGACGCTTTTGTTGCGTGATCGCGCGGGCGGCGACGTGGTTGCGACTGCGGACGGCGAGTTGATGCTGGCGTATGCGCGGCGGTTGCTGGCCATGGCCGACGAAGCCGAGCATGTCGTGGCGGCCCCTCGCGCGGCGCGAGTGTTGCGGTTAGGTATCCCCGAAGACTTCGATGTATCGCGGCTGACGGTGTTGCTGGCGGAGTTTGTCGCCCGGCACCCGGAGGCACGTTTGGAAACGATCAGCGGCATGAGCATGGATCTGCGCGACCGACTTGCCTCAGGCGACCTGGATCTGGCGCTGATCAAGCGGGAGCCGGGTGATGGCGCCTGTCTTGCGGCCTGGCCGGAGCGGCTGATATGGGTAGGCGACAAGCGTCATCTGACGGGGGCTGCTGCCGTGCCGCTGGTGGTGTTTCCACAGGGCTGCATATATCGCAAACGGATGATCTACGCGTTGGATAGCGCGGGGCGGCCCTGGCATGTTGCGTATCACAGCCATAGCCTGGCGGGTGTTCAAGCCGCCGTGGCGGCGGGGCTGGGCGTGAGTCTGCTGCCCGCCTTCGCAAGGCTGGAGGCGCATGGGTTGTTGGGTGCGCAAGAAGGGCTATCCGCGGTGCCGCCGACCGAACTGGCGATCGTGGGTAACCCACGCGCGGCAAGTGGCGTGGAGCAGCAGTTGGTGGCGGCGTTAAAGCAGGCCGTTGAAACGGATATCCAGAGTCTGGTTGGCGGATAACGCAGAGCCGAGTCGACACGTAAGGAAATAAGGACTCCGGGGCTGTCGCGGGGCCAGATGCCTTCTGTGCCAACTCCTTCTGTGCCAACTCCCTCTATGCCAACATCCCTCTATGCCAACATCCCTCTATGCCAGCCCCCCGTTGCGCGCCAGTCAGCCGCCTGGGGAATTTTCGCTGTGTCGGCGGTCAATGCAGGTCGCCGTCCACGTAGTACCAGCGGCCGTCTTCCCTGACGAAGCGGCTGATTTCATGCAGGCGGTGCGCGCGGCCGGCTTGGCGGCTGCGGGCGACGAATTCCACGGTAGCGTGGTCGGCGTCTTGGTCCCGAGCTTGCTTGATGGCCAGTCCGAGCCACTTGAGATCAGGCGGATTCGGCTCCAGGGTCGCAGGGCGGGTGCTGGGATGCCAACTGGCGAGCAGGTAGGGCAGCTTATCCAGCACGAAAGCGCTGTAGCGCGAGCGCATCAGGGCTTCAGCCGTCGGGGCTTGCATGGCCAGGGGGCCTTCATGCCAGCGTCCGCAGCAATTGGAATAGGCCGCGCCGCCACAAGGACAGGACGCGGCCAGGGACGGGGATTTCTTCGTCACGATTCGTGGGCGAACGCCTAGGCGCGCAGGTCGTTGTAGTCGGGGTGGCGGCGCATGTAGACCTCGGCGTAGGAGCACAAGGGACGGACTTTCCAGCCGTTGGCGCGTGCGGTTTCCAGCGCGAATTTGGTGAGTTCCGCCGCGATGCCGCGGCCGCCTACCTGGCTGGGCACGCCGGTATGCACGATGGCCATGACATCGCCTTGCAGCTGATAGTCCAGCACGCAAAGGACGCCGTCTACGGTCGTGGTGAAGCGGGATTGCCCGGGGTCTTGGGTGACAACGGTCATTCGGATATTCCTTGGTCGAGTCGGGATACGAAGCCAAGCGCTCAGGTTACCAGCACCACGCTGCCGGTGCAGAGCGCGGGCGGCTGCCCGTAGTGCTTGCCTCATCAGGAAGAAGAGGGCTGCCCGCCTAAAATCTTGAGCAGCGCCGTGAGCTGGGCGTCGCGTTTTTCCACGAGCTCCGCAATGCCGCGTTGGCCGGCTTCGGCGTTGACACCTTCAATAAGGCGCCGTTGCAGTTCGGGGGTGACCTGGGGGGCACCGAGGTCGTCCCACCACGTCTGTACGGGGCCCAGCAGGTGGTCCATGAAGTTGGCCAGGCCTCCGGCGCCGCCACCCAGGTTGAAGGTCATATGGGGGCCGAACAGCGCCCAGCGCAGGCCAGGGCCTTGGGATACGGCGGCATCGATATCGGCCACGCTGGCGACGTTCTCGGCGGCCAGGTGAATGGCTTCGCGCCACAACGCGGCTTGCAGGCGGTTGGCGATGTGGCCGGGCACTTCCTTGTTCAGGCGGATGGGATATTTGCCCATCGCCCGGTAGAAGTCGATGCTGCGGTCGATGGTGTCGGCGGATGTCTGGTCTCCGCCGACCACTTCGACCAACGGGATCAGGTGCGGCGGGTTGAACGGATGGCCGATGACGAAACGCGCGGCATGGCGGCAACGCGACTGCAGGCGGCTCATGATGAGGCCCGACGAACTGGAAGCGACGATCACGTGGGGGGGCAGGATGGCGTCGATGCGCGCGAAGAGGTCGGTCTTGAAATCCTCGCGTTCGGGCGCGTTTTCTTGCACGAAATCCACGCCGGCCAGGGCAGTGGACAGATCGGGGTCGAAGCGCAACGCATCGGAGGATGCGCCTTGGGCCACCCGCCCCAATTCAGCCAAAACGGGCCATGCCGCTTCTACGCGCGCCCGGGTCTGTGATTCGGCATCGGGGGAGGGGTCGCAGACGACCACGTCCAGCCCATGCGCCAGAAACAGAGCGGCCCAACTGGCGCCGATGGTGCCAGCGCCGACGATGGCGACGCTGCGGATGGTCGGGTTGGACGTGGCGGTGCTGGGCATGCGGCTCTCCGATTTTGGGGAATCACTGCATTGTGAAGCAAACGCCGGACCGTTGCCACGGAACGGATCTGACGGCAAGATGGCGGACGTTGAGGTACATGCGGAGCGCGACGTGGATTCCCTGTCTTCCGGCCAATCGGCCGTGCCGTATTTCTGCCAATGGGAGTCAGCCCACCTGGCCGGATCGTTCATTCGGAAAGAACTGGCTCTGGCCGACGACCCGGCGTGGCGAACCTCCGGGGCGCGGGACATCCAGGAATACGCCCGATGGGCCAATCATGTCTGTGGCATGGCCTGCTTGAAAATGGTGCTGGCGGCGCGTAGCGGGCAGATCCATCCCACGCTGGAGCTGGCTCGGCGCAGCGTGCCGTTCGGGGCCTATACGGATCGCGACGGCGAGATCAAGGGGCTGATCTATGCGCCGTTCGCGCGCTTCGTTGCCGACGAGTTCGGCCTGGATGCCCGGGTGCACGTGGGGCTGGATACGCGCGAACTGCCGGCGGTGCTGGAAGGCGCCGACTATTTCATGGCGTCGGTGCATCCGGACATCCGTCACACCGATCGTTTCCCGGCGACCAAGGGCGGCCACCTGGTGCTGGTGACGCGGGCGACCACCACGTCAGTGACGTTTCACAATCCCTCAGGCGAAGTGGGCAGCCAAGCGGATGTGGAATTGCCGCTTGCCGTATTCGACGCGTTTTTCGCTGGCCGCGGCATTGCCATCCTGCCGGGCGGAAAAACGTAAGACGTCAGGCATTGCGGCCATGCCGCAGATGCCGCCAGACCAGCACGACCGCAGCTGCGTAAGCCGTGGCGATGACGACGTAGGCCGAGGGCAGGCTAGCGCGCCAGTCGGGCAGCAGGTGCAGGATCGTGCCCATCAGCGCGACGCCTACCAGCGCGCCAGCTTGGCGGTTGGCGTTCAGCGCGGCGGCCGCGCTGTTGGCATGTTGCTTGCCCGAGACTTGCATCACGACGCTGGTCATCGCTGGCACCGCGATGCCGACACCCAGGTTGCCCAGCGCGACCATGACGGCGAACGGCCAGTAGGCCATATCCGGCGAGAACGCGTAGATGCCGGCCGCGCTCATGATGGCGGCAAGCGACACGCCGCCCAGCAGAGAGGCCGAGACGTTCCAGCGCGCCGAGACGCGTCCGGAAATCATGTTGCCGATGGAAAACACGGCTAGCATGGGCACCAATTGGATGCCGGTCTGCAGGGCGTCAGTGCCGCGCGCATGCTGCAGGAACAGGCTGAGCAGGAACAGTTGCCCATAGGACGCCAGGTTGATCAGGAAACCCACGCCGTTGGATGCGGCGAATTGCGTCGTCTTGAACAGCGCGCGCGGCAGAATCGGTTCGGCGTGGCGGCGTTCGCGGCGCACCAGCAGCGCCACGGCAAGGGCGCATAGTGCGGCGACGCCGCCGATTCGGCTTGACGTCCAGCCATAGGCGTTGCCCTGGATCAGTACGAAGCACAGGGACGATAACGCGATTACGCCCAGCAGATGGCTCAGCGGATTAAGCGCGCGCGGGCGGCGCGGAGCCGCCTGAATGCGACGGCGGGCCAGCCATAGGCCTGCCACGCCCAGCGGCAGATTGATCAGGAAAATGCTGCGCCAGCCGAATTGATGGATCAGCACACCCCCCAGCAACGGACCCGATGCGCCCGCCACCGCCACGATGGCCGACCATGCGGCCAGCATCCGGTTGCGGACGTGCTCGTCGTCATAGGCATGCGTCAGCAGGCTCAGGGAACTGGGCATGAACAGGGCGGCGCCCACGCCTTGCAGCATGCGGGCGGCGATCAGCGAATTGCCGTCCGGCGCCAGGCCGCAAAGCAGCGACGCCAGCGTGAACACACCCAGACCGCACAGGTAGATGGTTTTCGCGCCGTAGCGGTCCGCCAACGCGCCGGCCACCAGAAGCAGGGCCGCAAAGGTGAGCGTGTAGCCGTCCACGATCCACACCAGGTCGGTGAGCGGGACGGTGAACTGCAGGGCGATACTGGGCAGCGCCACGTTGACCACGGTGACGTCCAGCATGGCCATGACGAAGCCGATGGCCAGCGTGACGAGCGGCAGCCAGCCGCTGGCGGGCTGAAGGTCCATGGCGGGAACGGGGGCAGGGGCTTGGGAACAGGCGGTAGTCATGATGAGGAGAGGCGTTGCGGCATGTCGAGGGGTGAAGCTTAGGAGTTTCTGTTGATGCAAAAAAGCCGTATAACTGCTTTATAGTCATGCAAAATTGCATCATGTGAGGCCGCGCGACGCGGTAGACAAAGGGCGTCATGGACTGGGACAACGCCAGGATATTCCTGGCTATTTATCGCGTCGGCACATTGCGGGGCGCGGCCGCCTTGCTGCAAATTGACCAGGCGACTGCCGGCCGTCGCCTGGCGGCGTTGGAGTCTTCGCTGGATGCGAGGCTGTTCCTGCGCACGCCGGGCGGCTATGTGCCTACCGCGGCGGGCGAGCTGGCGTTTGCCGCCGCCGAACGCATGGAGCAGGCGGCCGACCAGCTACAGCGGCAGATGCAGGGCCTGGACCACCGCTTGTCCGGGGTAGTGCGAGTGGCCGCTTCTGAAACGGTGGCGAGCTACTTCATCATGGAGGCGGTCCGGCGGGTGCATGCCCAGCATCCGGACATCCGGGTGGTGCTTTCCGCGTCGATCCAGATCAGTAACTTGACGCGGCGAGAGGCGGACCTGGCGATCCGCAATGTGAAGCCCGACAGCCCGGACTTGATTCAACGCCATTTGGCGCGCAAGGAAGTGGGGCTGTACGCGTCGCGCGGCTATCTGGCCCGGCATGGCGAACCGCGGCCGGGCACGGCATTCGCCGGCCATGCGCTGGTGACCTATCAGCAGTCGGTGCTGCCGGGCTGGTCGGACACCTTTTGCGGCGAACCCACGGGCAATGGCCATGTGGCGATCGAACTGAATTCCGGGCTGATGATCATCGAGGCGGTGGCGGCCGGCCTGGGGATAGGCGAGGTGCCGACGCACATGGCCGCGGACTATCCCGAGCTTGTCCGCATTTGGCCCGCCCGCAGTGAACCCTACGATTTGTGGCTGGTGATGCACGGCGACCTGAACCGCACGGCCCGCGTGCGGGCGGTGGCGGACGCGATCGTGGATGTCTTTGAAACCGACGCATAGTGAAAGCGGGGCAAACAAGGGCTGGACAAGGAATACGCCGGACGGGCGGCGCAATTGCGGCAAACCGTGGCTTGTGGACGGGCGCTGCAGGCGCTAAGGTGGGTACCAAAACTATCCCTCAGGAGTGACGCGTGTCCGAAATCTGGCGTTTATCCGCAGTTGAGCTTGCCACCCGTATTCGCAATCGCGATGTGTCCGCCGTGCAAGCGGCGCATAGCGCGCTGGAGCGGCTGAATGCCGCGAATCCTGCAGTCAATGCGGTGGTCGACCACCGTCCCGAAGACGTGCTGGACCAAGCGGCGGCGGTGGATGCCGCCTTGGCGCGCGGGGAAGACCCTGGCATGTTGGCCGGCGTGCCCGTTACCGTGAAGGTCAATGTGGACCAGGCGGGCTATGCCACCACCAATGGCGTCAAGCTGCAGAAGGACCTGATCGCGGCCGTCAACAGCCCCGTCGTCGACAACTTGCGGCGGGCCGGCGCAGTGATCCTGGGCCGCACCAACACGCCGGCGTTTTCGTTGCGCTGGTTCACAAGCAACCTGGTGCATGGCCAGACGCGCAATCCCCGCAACGCCGCGCTGACGCCGGGAGGCTCATCAGGGGGCGCGGCCTCGGCGGTCGCCGCTGGCATCGGGCATCTGGCGCACGGCACGGACATCGCCGGATCCATCCGCTATCCCGCCTATGCGTGCGGCGTGCATGGGCTGCGCCCATCGCTGGGCCGCGTGGCTGCCTACAACGCCGCGTTGCCAGAGCGTTCGATTGGGGGGCAACTGACGGCCGTGTCGGGGCCGTTGGGCCGCACGATCGCCGATGTGCGCTTGGGGTTGGCGGCGTTGTCGGCAGCCGACCCACGAGACTCCTGGTGGGTGCCCGCGCCGTTGGTGGGGCCGGATGTGCCCCGGCGTGCCGCGCTGTGCGTGAACCCTGAAGGCATGGAAACCGAACCCGCAGTGGTGAAGGCGTTGCAGGAAGCCGCGCGCAGGCTGACCGAGGCCGGCTGGACGGTAGACACGCTGGATTCGCTTCCGCCGCTGCAAGAGGCCGCTGATCTTCAGATTCGCATGTGGATGGCGGACGGCTATGACGGCATGTTGGCTGCCGCCGAAAAGGAAGGCGACCCGGGGGCGCTGGTCGCGTTGCGTGGTCAGCGCGATAAGGCCGCGGGCGCAGACTTGAACAGCTTTTCTGCCGTGCTGACGCGTCGCGCGACGCTCACACGCTTGTGGGAGATGTTCTTCGCGGAATATCCCATTCTGCTATTGCCGGTGTCGGCCGAACTGCCGTTTCCGGACAACCTTGACCTGCAGGGCGATGCCGCCTATGCCCGTGTGTGGCGGGCGCAGATGACCCAGATCGGCGTGCCCTTCATGGGTTTGCCCGCGTTGTCGGTGGCGATGGGGCGCGCCATGAGCAGCGTGGGGCAAAGCCCGGTCGGCGTGCAGATCGTGGCGGGGCGTTACCGGGAAGACCTGTGCCTGGCGGCAGGCGAAGTAATTGAAGCCGCCGGAGAACCCGTCAGCATCGCGGAGCCGGAGCCGGAGCCGCGCTAGGTCACTGGGTCAATCGGGCGCTGGGGCGGGGGCGGGCGTGGCTGCTTGCCACTCGCTGCGCAGCAATCCCATCATGCCGGTGTCCCAACGCTCATCGCCCGCGCGGGTGGACGACCGCCTGACGCCTTCCATGGTGAAACCCAGCGCTTGGTATGTGCGGATGGCGGGGGTATTGAACATGTAGACGTTCAGCTCCAGGCGCTCGATGCCGGGCGTCTGGAAGGCTTCTTCGATCATCAGCGTGACCATCGGCCGCGCAAGACCCTGTCCGCGTTCGGCAGGGGCGATGGCGACGCGGCCCAAGCGGGCATTGCCGTCGCGCCAGTCGTATGCCAACTGTGCATGGCCGACGGGTGTGCCGTCACGGTAAACCATCCAGCAGCGGCGGCTGGGCGGGTGTGTCCGCCCTTGCGTCAGCATGTCGATCATCTCTGCTGGCGCCAGCGGGAACGACAGGTGCGAGCCACCCCATTGCACCACCTCGGGCAGGCTCGTGAACCAACTGGCCAGCAAAGGAAAATCTGAATTTTCGAACGGGCGCAGCGTCAGCATAAGGCGAGCTCTGGTGTGGATGTGTGGCGGCTTACTGGCGGAACCTCAGGCGCAGCACGCCAAGGTCGCCATACGTAATTTCGATATTTTGATTGGCGGGTACGTCCAGGAAACCGGCATAAGAGCCCGTAATCACGTGCTGGCCCGCACGCAGGCCCAAGCCTTGCTCACGCAGGAAGTTCGCCAGCCAATACAGCCCTGCCTTGGGGTGGCCGTTCGGGTGGAAACCGGCATGCTGTTCGACTT
The DNA here is from genome assembly GCF_049060505.1 of Achromobacter marplatensis. Classification (GTDB taxonomy): domain Bacteria; phylum Pseudomonadota; class Gammaproteobacteria; order Burkholderiales; family Burkholderiaceae_B; genus Achromobacter; species Achromobacter marplatensis_A. Next base: position 589,182 of record NZ_JBMGRB010000003.1, on the reverse strand, counting down.
CCTGGCCGTCGACCGCCAGGGTCAGGCTCATGCTGGCAGGAGCCGCTTCGGGCGAGGCGATGCGAGGACCCAGCACGATGCCCTGATTGAACATATGATCGGCCAGCAGTTCGGGCAAGCTGACATGTTCGGGGCAAGCATAACGGCAACCCAGGACTTCCAGCGCAAGCCGCGCGCCGCTGATCGCCGCGTCGACGTCGGCTTCGGAGTAAGGCGTGTCGCGCGCCGGCAGGTCATGGGCCAGCTCGAACGCAATTTCGGGTTCGATGCGCACGATGGCCGTGCGGCTGGGAATGGGACCTGCTTCGGCGTAGGCCGCGTTTGACGCGTAGATCGGCGCCACCACGGTTTTTTCCGGCGATGGCAGGGCGCTTTTCCAGGCAGCGATGCCGTCTTGTCGGGTCTCTTGCAGCAATTGGGCGGTGCGCTGCTGCACGGCGAACGCCTGGCCGAGCGACTGCGGACGGCAAGCGGCGGGCAGCCGTGGGCCGGCGATGCCGGCATCGCGCGCGGCGATCAAGGTGCGGGCCGCTTCCAGGCTGCCAGGATAGTCTTCGATTCTGATCTGCATGGGGTCAGGTTCCCAGATAGAGCATGATCCACAGCACGATCATGGCGATAAGACCCAACCAGCACGAGCCCCAGAACCCGACGATGGGCCACTTCAACGCCAGGGGCGTCTTTTTGGGATCGACATGGCCGAGCAGGTCGTTGGCATTGCCAATCAACCAGACGCGGGTGCCGGGGAACATCAGGCGGAAAAAGTAATCAAGCATGATGGCTGCCTGGATGGACAGCGGGTATTGCTTGAACGGGCGGTGCTGCAGGTATGGGTGTTTCAGCGTGGCGTTGATCTGCTTGCTTTTGAAGAAGAACAACACGATGCCGCTGATCGAGCAGGTGATAAAGCAGAGCACGAATAGGCTGAAGGCCATGGCCATGACGGGTGAATGCATGGGGGGTCTCGAGAGTGCGCGGCGTGCCGCGTCGGGATGATAAAAAGCCTGGGGAAATCCTGGCCATATTGTAGAAGGCTTGACGCCGCTCCGTGTTCAGGGCTGCGTCAGCGATGCGGGAGGCGCCCAAGGCCGCCCCGGCGCCCGCGGCGGCGGAGGTTAGCCGCGCGTCTGGCCTTCGCCGCTTAGCACCCATTTCAGCGTAGTCAGGCCTTCAAGGCCGACCGGGCCGCGGGCATGCAGGCGGTTCGTGGAGATACCGATCTCGGCGCCCAGCCCGTATTCGAAGCCATCGGCAAAGCAGGTCGGCAGATTCACGTAGACCGAGCTGGAATCGACCTCGCGCTGGAAGCGCTGCGCGGACGACAGGTCTTCCGTGACAATCGCATCAGTGTGGCCGGAACCCCAGCGCGCAATGTGCTCGATGGCATCGTCCAGCGTGTCGACGATGCGCACGGCCAGGATCGGGCCCAGGTATTCCGTGCCCCAATCTTCTTCCGTGGCCGGGGTGATGTGCGGCAGCAGGGCGAGCGTGCGCGGGCAACCGCGCAGTTCGACGCCATGCTCGATGAAGGCGGCGGCCAGTGCGGGCAAGATGGACACGGCGGCCACGGCGTCGACCAGCAGCGTTTCCATGGCGCCACAGATGCCGTAACGGTAGGTCTTGGCATTGAACGCGATGCTGTGCGCCTTGTCGGGATCGGCTGCCGCGTCGATGTAGATATGGCAATTGCCATCCAGGTGCTTGATGAGCGGCACGCGCGCTTCTTGCGACAGGCGAGCGATCAGGCCCTTGCCACCGCGCGGCACGATGACGTCGATATGCTCGGTCATGGTGATGAGCTTGCCCACGGCGGCGCGGTCGGCCGTGGCCACGACCTGCACGGCGTCTGGCGGCAGGCCGGCGGCGGCCAGGCCGGTCTGCACCACGCGGCCCAGCGCGATATTCGAATGAAGCGCTTCGCTACCGCCGCGAAGGATGGCGGCGTTGCCGGACTTCAGGCACAGCGCGGCGGCATCGATTGTGACGTTGGGGCGCGATTCGTAGATGATGCCGATCACGCCCAGCGGAACGCGCATCTGGGCCACGCGCATGCCGTTGGGGCGCACGGTGGTGGCGGTGATGCTGCCGATCGGATCGGGCAGGGCGGCGATCTGGCGCAGTCCCTCGGCCATGTGGGCAAGGGTCTTGTCGGACAGCGTCAGGCGGTCCAGCAAAGCGGCTTCCAGGCCGTTGGCGCGGGCGGCGGCAACGTCTTTTTCGTTTGCGGCCTTCAGCTCGTCGTGGCTGGCGGCCAGGGCATCGGCCATCGCCAGCAGCGCCTTGTTCTTGGCGGCGCTATTGGCCCGCATCATGGCGCGCGAAGCGCGGCGGGCATTCTCGCCCAGGGTCAGCATGGCGTGTTCGATGGAGGACGAAGACATGGCGGCGTCGATCATGGAGTGGGGGCGGCGTAGGCGCCGTCTAAAGATTCAGTGTATATCCGGCGGGATAGCCGGGCGTAGGGGGGCGGTAGCAAGGCGAAGGCGGCGGCAATGCCGCCTTCACGGTCGTCCGCCGGCGGCGGCCACGCGCAGCGCCAGCCGGGTCATTTCTTCCCAGGGGTCGGACAGGCGACCGGGCACGGAAAGGCCCTTGATCAGACGGTCGACGTCATGGGCGTGCTGCACCGCGGCCGGCCAAACGTTGGGCTGTACCCGCCCAAGCGCTTGCAACGCCAGCCGTTCGTGCGCGCCAAAGATGCGCAGCCGGCGCATCAGGCCGCTGACGTCCTGCCCCAGCGCGCGCGCCTCCGCGACGCGGGCCAGCAGGCGGATTTCTTCGCCGACCGCCCATAGCACCAGCGGCAGCGCTTCGCCTTCGGCGCGCAAGCCGTCGATCATGCGGATAGTGCGGGAAATATCGCCGGCCAGCATGGCGTCGCGCAGGCCGAAGACGTCGTAGCGGGCGACGTTCAGCACGGCGCGTTCAACGTCTTCCGATGCCAGTTGGCCTTCAGGATAGAGCAGCCCGAGTTTCTGGATTTCCTGGTGAGCGGCCAGCAGGTTGCCTTCGACCTTGTCCGCCATCCATTGCAGCGTGGCGCCGTCGGCGCGCTGGTTCTGGCGCGCCAACCGCATCCCGACCCAGGCCGGGAGCCGGCCGCGCTCGATATTGGCGATGTCGACCATCACGCCGCCGCGGGCAAGGGCCTGGACCCAGCGGCTTTCGCGGGTGGCCTTGTCCAGCCGGGGCAGGGCGATCAGGACCAGGGTGTCCGCATCGGGCTGTTTCTCGGCCTGCTCGGCGAGCTTGGCCAAGGTGTCGGCGCCGGATTTTCCGGGCTTGCCGGTGGGGATCTTGATTTCAAGGATGCGGCGGTCGCCGAACAGCGAGACGCTTTGGGTGGCGGCGGTAACCGCGCTCCAGTCGCTGCGGGCGTCCATCACCATGGACAGCCGTTCGGTATAGCCGTCGCTGCGCGCCGAGGCGCGCAGCGCGTCAACCGCTTCAGTCACCAGCAGGGGCTCGTCGCCCGATACCGTGTACATCGCGGCGAGCCGGTTGCCCGGCCGCTGCAGATGTTCGGCCAGCCGGTCCGCGTCCAGAGACTGTGCCATGGGCTAGCGGAGGATGGCCGGGTCAGTGGTGGACGGCGTCTGCCACGGCGTGGGCGTGCGCTGCGGTTGCGGCGCATTCGGGTCGTACAGCGGAATTTCGCCGTTTTCGCCGCGTTCTTCGGCGTTCTCGAATGCGCGACGCACGTCGGGCGCGGTCATGCGGCGCAGCACTCGGGAGACGAGGTCGCGCTGCATGGCCTTGTACAGGGTCTCGATCTGGCCTTGCTTGGCTTGCACGACCTGATCGTCGTAGGGCATTTCGCGGTAGATCGACAGCGTGGTGTCGGGGATCAGCGCGCGTCCCTTGTTGTCGATCAGACGGAACGTGTAGTTGATGCCGAGTTCGTATTCCTCGACACGGCCTTGGGCGTTCAGCGAGACCTCGCGCAGCGTGCGCGTGTCGGAAACCTGCTGGAGGATCGCCTGCGCTTCCTTGGGACTGTTCACCAGCTTCGTATCAGGCGAGGCCGCGCGCAGCGATCGGCGCACGTCGGCGCCGAACTGGGTGCTGTCGGGTATGCCGACATACAGGGTGTTGAACGGCATCGGGGTGACTCCCCGCAATGCGAAACCGCAGGCGGAGAGCAGCATGAACAGCGCCAGGCAGGCGCCGCGCAGCAGCCAGGATTGGCGGGAGGAGTGCGTTTGTTGCCCGGCGAAGTACATGCTTGACCTCATCAGCCTACGACGTTGACCAGTTTGCCCGGAACCACGATAACGCGCTTGGGCGGGCGGCCTTCCAGGAAGCGGGTGACTTCTTCCTGGCTGGCGGCGAGCTTTTCGATGTCTTCGCGAGCAGCGGCGGCGGCCACGCGGATCGAGCCGCGCAACTTGCCGTTGACCTGGAGCATCAATTCGATTTCGTCCGCGATCAGCGCGGCTTCGTCCACATGCGGCCACGGCGCGTCCAGCAGGTCGCCCAGTTCCTTGGCATAGCCAAGGTCTTGCCACAGGTGCCAGGTGATGTGCGGAACGACGGGATACAGCACACGCAGCAGCACCCCAAGGGTCTCGGCGTAGGCGGCGTCGGACGCGGCGTCTTCGGACAGTTTGGCGTCGTCGATGGCGTTCAGCATTTTCATGCAGGCGGACACGACGGTGTTGTACTGGATGCGCTGGTAGTCGTAATCGGCCTGTTTGAGCAGCGTGTAGACCTCGCGGCGCAGATCCTTGACGGCGGCCTGGGCCTGCGACCAGTCGGCGCCGTGGGCCAGACCGCGCGCCACGGCGTCGCGGCGGGCATAGCTGATCGACCAGAGGCGGCGCAGGAAGCGGTTCGAGCCTTCGACGCCGGAGTCGGACCATTCAAGGGTCTGCTCGGGCGGGCTGGCGAACATGACGAACAGGCGGGCCGTGTCGGCGCCCAGCGTGTCGATCAGCGATTGCGGATCGACGCCGTTGTTCTTCGACTTGGACATGGTGCCCACGCCGCCGTAGGTGATGGCCGAGCCGTCCGACTTCAGCTTGGCACCGGTGATGGCGCCGCGATCGTCATAGACGTTTTCGACATCTTCGGGCCAGAAATATTCGATGCCGCCCTGGGGCGTCTTGCGCGAATAGATGTGGTTCAGCACCATGCCCTGGCAGAGCAGCTTGGTGAAGGGCTCGTCGAAGTTGAGCAAGCCCATGTCGCGCATGACCTTGGTCCAGAAACGGGCGTACAGCAAGTGCAGCACGGCGTGCTCGATGCCGCCGATGTACTGGTCCATCGGCATCCAGTAGTCATTGCGCGGGTCGACCATGGCGTCGTTATTGCCAGGCGATGTGTAGCGCATGAAGTACCAGGACGAGTCCACGAACGTGTCCATCGTGTCCGTTTCGCGGCGCGCGGGCTTGCCGCATTTCGGGCAGGCGCAGGACAAGAAGGCTTCGTTCTTGGCCAGCGGATTGCCGCTGCCGTCGGGGATCAGGTCGTCGGGCAGGACAACTGGCAGGTCTTTTTCAGGGACCGGGACGGGGCCGCAATCCGCGCAGTGAATGATGGGGATCGGCGTGCCCCAGTAGCGCTGGCGCGAGATGCCCCAGTCGCGCAAACGCCAGGTGGTCTGCTTTTCGCCCAAGCCCAGGGCGCCCAGGTCGGCCGCGATGGCGTCCACGGCTTCCTTGTGGGTAAGGCCGTCGTACTTGCCGGAATTGATGGTGCGGCCGGACTGCTTGTCGCCATACCATTCCTGCCAGGCGTCGGTGGAATAGTCCTTGCCGGCGACGCCCACGACCTGGACGATGGGCAGGTCGTATTTCTTGGCGAAGGCGAAATCGCGTTCATCGTGCGCGGGCACGCCCATGACGGCGCCATCACCGTAGGTCATCAGCACATAGTTGCCGACCCAGACTTCCACTTCGGCGCCCGTGACCGGGTGCGTGACAAACAGGCCGGTGGGCATGCCTTCTTTTTCACGCGTGGCCATTTCGGCCTCGGTCGTGCCGCCCAGCTTGCATTGTTCAATAAACGACGACAGCTGCGGATTGTTGCGCGCGGCGTGCGTAGCCAGCGGGTGTTCCGGCGCCACGGCGCAGAACGTCACGCCCATGATGGTGTCGGCGCGGGTGGTGAAGACGTACAGCTTGCCGTCCTGGATCAGTTGGCCGTCGTGGCCAGCGATCTTGTGCGGGAAGGCGAAGCGCAGGCCCTCGGACTTGCCGATCCAGTTTTCCTGCATCAGGCGAACACGCTCGGGCCAGCCGGGCAGGTCATTCTGGACGGCGCCCAGGAGTTCGTCCGCGTAATCGGTGATGCGCAGGTAATAGCCGGGGATCTCGCGCTTTTCAACCAGCGCGCCAGAGCGCCACCCGCGGCCGTCGATGACTTGTTCGTTGGCCAGCACGGTCTGGTCTACCGGATCCCAGTTCACGACCTGAGTCTTGCGGTAGGCCACGCCCTTTTCCAGCATCTTCAGGAACAGCCACTGGTTCCACTTGTAGTACTGAGGATCGCAGGCGCACATTTCGCGCGTCCAGTCGATCGCCAGACCCATCGCCTTCATCTGCTTCTTCATATAAGCGATGTTGTCGTAGGTCCATTTGGCCGGGGGCACCTTGGATTTGATGGCGGCATTTTCCGCCGGCATGCCGAAGGCGTCCCAACCCATGGGCATCAGGACGTTATAGCCACGCATGCGCAGCTGGCGCGCCATCATGTCGTTGATGGTGTAGTTGCGCACGTGGCCCATATGCAGCTTGCCGCTGGGGTAGGGCAGCATCGAGCAGGCGTAGAACTTCGGCTTTTCGGAGCCGTCGGCGTTCTTCGCGTGTTCGTGGACCAGATAGGCGTCGCGGGCCTGCCAGTCTTGATGGGCGGCCGCTTCGACGGTAGTGGGGAGGTAACGTTCCTGCATGGGCTCGGGCACGGTGGCAAAAAAGGGTGAGCCGCCCTGCCGCGCGAACGCGGTGGCGGTCAAAACCCCTGATTATAGGAGGTGCTAGGCGCGGGCAGGGGACGGAGCCGTTTCCGGGATGCGCGCACTGGGCGACAAGGCGCCATATGCCAACGTAACAACGCCCAGGACGGCGCCCGCGGTGACCACGCCGGGCCAGCCAAAATGGGCGTAAAGCCAGGACGATACCAGTGAACCGGCCGCCCCGCCGATGAAGTAGCAGGTCATATAGCCGGCGGTCAGGCGGCTGCGGGCCTCGGGGCGCAGGCGGTAGAGGGCACTGCTATTGGTGACATGAACGCCCTGGATGGCCAGATCCTGGACCAGGATGCCCGCAAGCAGCGCGATCACCGAGGCCTGGCCGAATGCCATCAGGCCCCAGGATCCCAGCAGCAATACCAGGCCGGCTCGGGTGGCCAGGTTGCCCAGGCCGCGATCGGCCAGGCGGCCGAACCGGTTGGCGGCGTAGGCGCCCGCCGCCCCCGCCAGGCCGAACAATCCGATGGTGGTGTTGCTGTACCCATAGGGGGGACTTGCCAGCAGGAAGGTCAGCGGCGTCCACAGCATGCTGAAGCCGGCGAACAGCAGGAAGCCCAGCAGCGACCGGGCGCGGAACAGCGGTTCTTCGATGAACATGCGCAGGATAGAGCCCAATAGCCGTGGGTAGCTCATCGACGTCGGGCTCTGGTAGCGCGGAAGCAGGCGCCACAGGGCAACGGCCATGCCCGTCATCAGGATGGCCGCTACCCAGTACACGGTCCGCCAGCTACCCATGTCGGCCAGCGCGCCGGCCACGGTACGGGCCAGCAGAATGCCCAGTAGCAGACCGCTCATCACGGTGCCTACCGCTTTGCCTCGTTCGTGCGGCGCCGCAAGCGTGGCGGCGAACGGCACCAGGATCTGGGCGACGACGGACAGCATGCCGGTCAGCGCGGTGCCGATCAGCAGGACGGCGATGCTGGTCGCGAAGGACGAAATCAGCAAGCCGCCCGCCGACAGCAGCGTCATCAGCACGATCAGGCTGCGGCGTTCGAACATGTCGCCCAGGGGCACCAGCAGCATCAGTCCCAGCGCGTAGCTGAGCTGCGCGGTGGTGACGATGGCGCCGGCCGTCGCGTTAGACAACGAAAACTGCTGGCCAATCGTGTGCAACAGCGGTTGGGCGTAGTAATTGCTGGCCACGGCAAGGCCGGTGGCGACCGACATCAGCAGGACGATCGGCGCGGTCAGCACTGGCGTTGCGGCAGAGGGTGTTTTGGCGGGTGAAGCAGGAGTCATGGGTGGCTGGCGGCAGGGGATGCGAGGGCGTGCCGGCGTCGGGCAGGGCAAACCCAGGAGAGAAAAGCAGAAGAAAAAGCAGAAAAACGCGGGCCCGGCGTCAGGCGTCGATGCCGCCCGGTGTGTCCTGGTCGTGTTTGATCAGCAGCTTTTTCAGCAACCCGGCCATTTGCTTGCGTTCGGCCGGCGATAGCGGATCCAGCAGGTCGTTCAGGTCTTTAAGATAGTCTTTCAAAACCAGCTTGATCACGCGCAGTCCTTCCGTGGTGAGCGACACAATGATGCCGCGCCGGTCGTCGGGATTGGGGGTGCGCACGAGCAGGCCCGCTTGTTCAAGGCGGTCTATCCGGTTGGTCATGGCGCCGGAGGTCAGCAGCAGGGCATCGACCAGCCTCTGCGGATTCATGGCATGGGGGGCGCCGGTGCGGTACAGCGTGGCCAGCACGTCAAATTCGCCCTGGTGCAGGTTGTAGCGGCGGAAGCTGCGGTTCACATTGCGGGCGGCAAAGGCGTTCAAGCGGAACACGCGGGCGACCACCGTCATGGCGCCGAAGTCCAGGTTGGGACATTCCGCGTTCCATTGCGAGATCACCTGATCGACAAGGTCATTCATGGAAAATCTGATTGTTTCGATATGAAGTTTCTTAACGTTAAGATAAATTTTAACAGCAGATTCCGAGCCTGCGCAAAGCACGCGGCAAAAAAGAAGGGCCCGCCTCTTTCGAGGCGGGCCCTTCCGGCTTGACCGGATACTCGCGCGAATTACTGCGCGGCGTCCTTCAGCTTCTTGAGCGGGCGAACCTTCACCTTGACCGAAGCCGGCTTGGCGGGGAACCAGCGCTCGACGCCAGTGAACGGATCCTTGCCGAAGCGCTTGGCCTTGGCCGGAACCTTCTGCACGGCAACCTTGAACAGGCCGGGCAGCGTGAATTCGCCAGCGCCCTTCTTGTCCACGGAACCCAGCACCGAGGTTTCCAGGCTGGCCAGGACGGCCTTGACGGCCTTGGCTTCAACGCCGGATTGCTCAACGATGTAGGCAACCAGTTGGGTCTTGTTCAGGGCAGCCTTGATGGCCTTGGGTGCAGCAGCGACCTTCTTGGCGGCGACGGCCTTCTTTGCTGCGGGCTTCACAGCGGGTTTGGCGGCGGTTGCCTTCTTTGCGGGCGCCTTGACGGCGGGCTTGGTGACTTTCTTGGCAGGAGCTTTTGCTTTCGTGGCCATGGTCAAAATCCGTAGTTGAGGACATGGAGCAGCGCGCGCCGGGTATCGGCTTTTAACGCTACGCGCCCGATGATAGCGGAAGACTTGAAGTTCTTGCGGCTTTCTCGCGGGTTTTAAGCCACTGTTTGTTGTTTTCGACACAGAAAGTGCTTGCTGCAAGGGCTTCTGCAATAGGTCGTGACATTCAACGCCTATTTTTGCGGGACATCGCGTCACTGAACCAACGGCGCCGGGCGTGTTCCAATTGCGTGCGGCGCGCGGGGATATTGTTGAACGCAGGCCTGTTGCTCAGGCTGATTGGCGCTCGTTTCCGCGCGGGAACAACCCAAGCATGGATTGAAGCTCTTATATGTTGTTGATGAAGAAGTTTGCAGCGGGCCTGCTCGTTGCGACGGCGTGCATGTCGAGCGCGATGGCGCAGCCGATGCCCCAGCCGGTGCTGTCGGCCAAAGCCTGGCTGCTGCTGGACGAGACCAGCGGGCAAGTGATCGCGTCGCATGCGGCCACCGCGCGGATCGAACCCGCGTCGCTGACCAAGATCATGACGGCCTACGTTGTTTTCGAGGCGTTGAACAAGAAAGAGGTCACGCCCGGCCAGTTGGTCGTGATTTCAACGCGCGCATGGAAAGTGCCGGCGGGCAGCTCCAAGATGTTCCTGGAGCCGGGCTCCAAGGTGTCGGTGGACGAACTGCTGCGCGGCTTGATGATCCAGTCCGGCAATGACGCGGCCATTGCGTTGGCCGAAGCGGTATCGGGCAGCGTCGAGGCTTTTGTCGCGCGAATGAACGACACGGCGGCGCGGCTGGGGCTGCATGCGACGCATTTCGCCAGCCCGCACGGCCTGCCGGATCCGGGCACGTATTCCACGGCCAGCGACCTGTCCGTCCTGGCCACGCGCTTCATCCGCGATTACCCCGACCTGTACAAGACCTACGATTCCGCCAAGCAGTTCACCTTCAACAAGATTACCCAGCCCAACCGGAACCGGCTGCTGTGGCTGGACCCCAGCGTGGACGGGCTGAAGACGGGCCATACCGACGCTGCGGGGTATTGCATCGTGGCGACGGCGCGCCGGCCCAACGGCGCGGACCAACGCCGGCTGATCACCGTGGTGGTGGGCACGGCGTCCGATAAAGTGCGGACCCAGGAAAGCCGGGAGTTGCTGGAATGGGGCTTTCAGGGCTTCAATACCATCAAGCTGTACGCGCGCGGCCAAGCCGTGGCCACGCCTGAAGTCTGGAAGGGCGAAAGCGACAGCCTGAAGGCCGGTTTTTCGCGGGATGCCTATGTGACCGTGCCCGCGGGCGCCAAAGTGGAGCCGATCTGGACGCCGCACGAGCCCTTGATGGCGCCAATCGCGGCCCAGGACACGGTGGGCGCGTTGCGGGTGCTGGTGGACGGCAAGCCGTCGATGCAGTTCCCGGTGGTGGCGCTGGAGCCGGTGGCCGAGGCAGGTTTCGCCGGCCGCGCCTGGGATTCCGTGCGTTTGTGGTGGCGCGGCCATTCAAGTTGACCTGGGCATGCCCTCGGGCATGTGATGCGGATCGCGGCAAGGAGGTGGGTGATGGCGGTGAGCTTTCCTGGAGGTCCGGCGCCCGCGCCGGGGGCGGAGGATCCGCTGGCGTTGCTATCCGCCTGCCATGGCCGCATATCGCGCCAATGCGCCACGCTGATGCGGTTGGCGGCGCATCTGCCCGCGCATGGTAGCGACGCCGCCGCGCAGACGGCCGCCGCCGCCGTCGTCCGCTATTTCGACACGGCCGCCGCGCACCACCACGAAGACGAGGAAGAGGATCTCTTTCCGGCCCTGCTCGAATCGATGGCGGGGTCCGATGCGGGCTGCCTGCACGCGCTGGTGCAAGGCCTGATGGCCGATCATCGCCGCCTGGCAGCGCTGTGGACGCCGCTGCGGCAGGTGTTGTCCGAGGTCGCCGGGGGGCGGCCCGCGGTCTTGCCGCCGGTACAGGCCGAAGCGTTCGTTCAGGCTTATGCGGCGCATATCCGGCGCGAAGAAGACGAGCTGCTGCCGATGGCTGCGCGGCTGATTTCCGATGATGCGCTGGCGGTCATCGGGCAGGCGATGAAGGCGCGGCGAGGGGGCGACGCGGGCTGAAACGTGGCGGCCATACCGGCCGCGATTGGCGCTACGATGCCTGTAGCCGGCGCATCGGGCGTCGGAATTTCCGCATTCACGCCATGAGCCGCCACCGCGTATTCCGCCAGAAATTGCAGGATTCCCGCTTGATGCACGCCATGTCCGCGCATAACCCGATGTCGGCCCGCCTGGCAGCCGAGGCCGGGTTCGATGCCATCTGGGGCAGCGGCTTTGAACTCTCGGCAAGCTATGCCGTGCCTGACGCCAGCATTCTTTCCGCGTCGCAGCATCTGGATATGATGCGGGCCATTGCGGCCACGGTCGCGGTGCCCGTCATCGCCGACATCGACACGGGGTTCGGCAACGCCATCAACGTGTCTTACATGCTGCCGCAGTACGAAGCGGCGGGCGTGTCGGCCGTGGTGATGGAAGACAAGACCTTTCCCAAAGACACCAGCTTGCGAGCGGACGGCCGGCAGGAGCTGGTGCGCGTGGAGGAATTCCAGGGCAAAGTCGAAGCCGCTTGCGCCGCGCGGCGCGATCCGGATTTCTGCGTGATCGCCCGGACCGAAGCCCTGATCGCCGGGCTGGGCCAGCAAGAAGCGCTGGCCCGGGCGCATGCCTATGAGGCAGCGGGCGCCGACGCCATCCTGATCCATTCCAAGCAAACCACACCGGACGAAATCCTGTCCTTCGCCCACGCTTGGGCGGGGCGCGTGCCGCTGGTGCTGGTGCCGACCGCGTATCCGCAATTGCGCGAATCGGATATTCAGGCGCTGGGCAAGGTGGGCCTGGTGATCTACGGCAACCACGCCATCCGCGCCGCCGTGGGCGCGATGCGCGACGTGTTCGCGCGCATCCGTCAGGACGGCGGCATCCATGCCGTGGACGCCGGATTGCCGACGGTCAAGGAAATCATCGTCTTGCAGGGCGACGCCGGCATGCGCGAACTTGAGCGCCGCTATCTGAAGTAGGCGATGCGGCGACGGGGCGGCTCATTCGGCATCGGCGTTCCAGAACCAGCCGGGGGCGAAAACGCCGCGGCCCATGTCTTCGAACCGCTGCCGTTGCAAATGCTGCGGGTGCGCAGGGGCTTCCGCCAGCGTCAATACCGGCGTGACGCAGGCGTCCAACGGGGCATAGACCGCTTCCCAATGCCTGCGGGGTTGGGAAGCGAACTGCCTTGCAAATAGCTGTTCCAGTTCAGGCCAACGAGCCTTGTCGGCTCGGGGCGGCAGGGTCCGGAGGGGGATGCCCAGGGCGCCGACGAAGATGTTATAGAAGCGTTCTTCGATTGCGCCGACCGCTATCCATCCACCGTCCGCGCAGCGGTAGCAGCGATACCAGGGCACGCCGCCGTCGATGACATTGGATGCCGGCTGGTCCGTCCATATTCCTGCCGCCAACCGGCCATAGATGCCGCTGAGCATATGCAGTGCGCCGTCGGTCATTGCGGCGTCAATGACACCACCGGTTCCGCCGCGTTCGCGTTGCAGCAGTGCGGCATTGATCGCCAGCGCCAGGTAGAGCGCGCCGCCGGCCAGGTCGCCGACTAGGTTCAGCGGCACGGCGGGCGGTCCGTCCACTGGCCCCATGGCATGCAAAGCGCCAGACATCGCAACGAAATTGATGTCGTGGCCCGCGCGCGCCGCCCAGGGACCGTGCTGGCCCCAGCCGGTCAGCCGACCGTAGATCAGGCCGGGATGCCGGGCCCGCAGCGTGTCGGGTCCGAGCCCCAAGCGTTCCATGACGCCGGGGCGGAAGCCTTCTATCAGTACGTCGGCCTGGCCGGCGAGCCTTGCCGCATCGGCGTGTCCCGCCGCTTGTTTGACATCAATCTCGATGACCTGCCGGCGCCAGCGTCCCATGTCCGCATGTTCCGGTACCGGGACCCCCAATTCCGGCATGGCGGGGTTTCGTATTTGCACGACCTCGGCGCCCATTTGCGCCAGGATAAGGCCACATAAGGGAATGCCGCCTACGGTGGCGAACTCCACCACGCGATAGCCCGCCAGCGGTGCGTCAGCCATGGAGCACCGCCAACGGTTGGACCCATTGCGCCATCTGCCTGGCGACTGTGGTGGGGAGGGGGAGCGTCATGGCGGGTGTCCTTGCCTACTGCGCGGTAATGCCTGCTTTGGCAAGCACGTCCGCCCATTTCGAGTAATCAGCCGCGACGTAGGCGTCGAAATCCTTGCCCGCCTGCGGCGCTATTTCCATGCCCAGTCCCTGCAACCTGGCCCGCACCTCGGGGGTGTTCAAAATGGCCAGGAACTCGTCGGATAATCTGGCTTCCAGCGCATCCGATAGTGCAACAGGGGCGACGAAGCCGAACCAGGCTCCGACGTCGTAGCCCGGCAGCTTGGCGGCCTCGGCCACGGTGGGTATGCCGGGCAACAACGAGGAGGGGGCGCCGGTCGTGATGGCCAGCGCGCGAAGTTTCCCCTCGCGTATGTGTGCGGTGGCCAGCGCGGAAGTCAGCGGCATCATCGAAATTCGGCCGGCCAGCAAGTCGTTCATGGCTTCAGGCTGCCCCTTGTAGGGCACCTGCGTCAGTGTGACCCCCGACATCTGCGCAAGCAATTCGCCTGAGAGGTGATTCGACGTACCCATGCCTGCCGTGCCGTAAGTGACGCTGCCGGGTTTGGCACGGGCCTGTTCAAGCAGATCAAGCAGCGTCCTGGCGGAGCTGCCGGGAGCGACCACCACTGCATTGGGTACGACGCCCACGCCGGCGATGCCGCGGAAGTCTCGCATGGGATCCCAGCGCGCCGCCTTGCTGACCAATGGCTGTACGGCATGGGCCGGGCTGACCGCCAACAGCGTATAGCCGTCGGGCGCGGCCTTGGCGACGGATTCGGTCCCGATTGCGCCGCCCGCGCCGACTTTGTTTTCGACGATCACGGGTTGGCCCAAACGCTGGGACAAAGGCTGCGCAACAATACGCGCGACCGAGTCGACGATACCGCCGGCGGTAAAAGGGACGACGATGCGTATCGGGCGGTCGGGCCAGCCGGCGGCTGTGGCGGTATGGGCCAGGCCGAGCGCAAGCGCTCCGGCGATCAGTGATCGAGCGAGCTTCATGGGGTTGTCTCCTGGTTTTTTCATGCCGGCGATCTGCGTGCCGTGCAGGAACAAGCTGCTTCAGGCAAGGGTGAGGTGCTGCCGGTTGAATTCCGCATGGTCGCTTTCACGGGCCATCATCAGCCTGGCGATGTTCAGTTGATGAATCTGGCTGGTGCCTTCGTACAGGCGAAACAGCCGCACATCGCGGTACATGCGTTCCGCGACGTTGTCAGCGATGTAACCGCCGCCGCCGAAGACCTGCACGGCGTAGTCGGCCACGCGGCCGCACATTTCCGAGGCGAAGAGCTTGCACATGGAGGCGTCCATCGTGACGTCTTCACCCTGGTCGCGCTTGCGCGCCGTCTGCAGGACCAGCGCCCGAGCCGCATGCACTGCTGTGCTGCTTTCGGCGATGAGCTGCTGTATCAGCTGGAAGTTCGCGATGGGCTGTCCGAATTGCTCGCGGACGCGGGCGCGGTAGATCATTTCGTCCACCAAGCGGATCGCAGGACCGATGCATAGGCCCGCCAGGTTGATGCGTTGCTTGTTCAACGCCTTCATCGCGGTGCGGAATCCTTGACCGGGCGTGCCGCCCACGATCGCCGACGCTGGCACGCGGCAGTTCTCCAGGAACACGTCGCCAACGGGCGAGCCGTGCTGGCCCATCTTGCGATGGGCGGGACCCGTCCTGAGGCCGGACGTGCCGCGTTCGATAAGGAATGCCGAGATGCCGCGCGATCCGGGCGCTGCGGCGTCGGTGCGGGCGAATACCGTGAACAGATTCGCTAGCGGCGCATTGGTGATGAAACACTTGACGCCGTTGAGTACGTATTGGTCGCCTTCAGCCCGGGCTGTCGTGGTGAGCGCAGTGGCGTCCGATCCCGCGTTGGGCTCGGTCAACGCGAAGCAGCCCGTGAGGGAGCCATCGGCGAGCGCCGGCAGATAGCGCGACTTCTGTTCCGGCGTGCCGTCGACCACCAGCGATTCCGAAGCGATGCCGGTATTGCCTCCGAACCTTGCACGGAAGGCAGGCGACGCCTGCGAGACAACCATATTGACGCGGGCGAGCGCTTCCGTGTTGAGGCCACCTCCGCCGTATGCCGTCGGAATGCTGTGGCCGAAAAGGCCCAGTTCGCGCATTCGCCCCACGATTGATTCCGGGATCTCGTCGTGTCGGTCGACGTGGTCTTCAAGGGGGATGCACTCGTCCTTGATGAATCGATACAGCGCATCCAGCAAGTTGTTCAACGGTGGGGGCGTCTGGTTCATTGCAATGATCCTCTAATGCAGTCCACAGGATTGCTCGATGTGCAGCACCGCCTCTAGCAGCCGGGGCGCGACTTCGCGTTTCAGCATGTCTTTGCGGAGTCGGTAGGCTGACATCGTGCAGTTGATGGCGACACCTTCGTCGCCGCGGTTGGGTTGGCGGATAGGAACAGCGATCGCGTGCACTTCCTTGTGCCAGTCGCCGGCGCTGTGGCAGTAGCCGTGCGTCTGGAACAGTTTTTCGTCCGCATCAAGGAAAGTGCGTTCGACGGTGAAGCGCGCGGGATCGTCCACTTTGAGCCGATTCAGGATGGCCTGCCGTTCAGCGGCGGGCGCCCCAAGAATCAGCGCCCGCCCGATTGACGAGGGCAGCAGCGGGCGCGTGCTGCCGATGTCGGGCTGATAAATGTTGCCTTGGTCGACACGGCAGGTGTCCAGATACACCACATTGAGGCGGTCGCGCATGCCCAGATTCACCGTGCAGCCGGTCTCGCGAGAGATCTGTTCCATGAAAGGGCGCGCGACCTGGCGGATCCGCATGCTGGCGAGCAGCGGGTAGCCCAGAGAAAGCACGCCGGAGCCAAGCCGGTATTTATGGAACGCCTCGACGTAGCTCAGGTAGCCCAGCATCGTCAGCGTGTAGGTCAGCCGGGAGACGGTGGGTTTGGGCAGGCCGGTGCGGTCGGCGATCTCGCGGTTGCCCAGCATTGGGTCGTTGGGCGTAAAAGCCCGCAGGACGTCCAAGCCGCGCGCCAGATTGTTGGCGAACTGCCGATC
Organism: Achromobacter marplatensis; assembly: GCF_049060505.1. GTDB lineage: Bacteria > Pseudomonadota > Gammaproteobacteria > Burkholderiales > Burkholderiaceae_B > Achromobacter > Achromobacter marplatensis_A. Next base: position 572,548 of record NZ_JBMGRB010000003.1, on the reverse strand, counting down.
TGTGCTCAGGTCCGTCGCGTCTAGTAGGCCGGGAACGGGGGCATCAACAGGGAGGGAGGAAGGGAAGGCGTGCACGCGTCGGTTCATCGGGGTTTTTCGTGTGGCCATGATCTGGTGGTCTCCGTATGGCGGTCAATCTATTGATAACACTGTTTCGCTGTGCGAAATGATCGTTGTCGCCGCCATTCGCGCTCAGGCATAACGGGGCGTACACGGTATCCGCCGTGATCGTCCCCCGCGGAGTGATTCGATTGAACAATGCATCTGACAAGACGTTCCCGGGCGCCCTGCGCGGCGTGCGTATCCTGGACATGGCCACCGTCCTCGCGGCGCCGTTCGCCGCCACACTGTGCGCAGATCTGGGCGCCGACGTGGTGAAACTGGAATTGCCTGATGGCAGCGACCCCCTGCGCAAGCTCGCCCCGGTCAAGGACGGCGTGCCGCTGTACTGGAAAGTTGCTAACCGCGGTAAACGTGGCATTACGCTGGATGTGCGCACCCCGCCTGGCCGTGCGCTGCTGCTGGAGATGTTGGGTGGCTTTGATGTGTTGGTAGAGAATTTCCGTTCAGGTACGCTTGAACGCTGGGGGTTGGATGCGGACACCCTCATGGCCGCCAATCCTCGTTTGATCGTGCTGCGCCTGACGGGGTTTGGCCAGACCGGGCCTTATCGCAGCCGCCCGGGTTTTGCCCGGATCTTCGAGGCCATGAGCGGATTCACCAATCTGGCCGGTGAGCAAGGGGGCATGCCCTTACACATGAATTTTCCCGTGGGCGATGTGGTGGCGGGCTTGTTCGGCGCGTTCGCGATCGTGGCCGAGGTGGCCAGGCTGCGGGCTGATACCGATGGCCACGGCGCCGAGATTGACCTGTCGGCGACAGAAGCGCTGTTCCGCTTGCTGGATCCGCTGGCCGTCGAATTCGAACAGCAAGGCACGGTGCGTGCGCGCAATGGCAATTTGGCCAGTTACACAGCACCCTCCAATATGTACTGCAGCGCGGATGGCGTGCATTTCACGCTGGTGGCCTCGTCCAATCCGATCTTCGCGCGGTTGTGCGCGGCGTTGGGCATGAGGGATCTGGCAGAGGACCCGCGCTTTGCCAGCAACGTGGAGCGGGTAGCCCATTGTGCCGAGCTGGATGCCACGTTGGCGACCTGGTTCGGCGGCCAACTGTATACGCGGATCGTTGGCGTCTTGGACGCAGCGGAAGTTCCCTACAGCAAGACCTATACCATCGTGGATATCCTGGCGGATCCGCAGTTCCAGGCGCGCGAGGCGATCATTCGCCTGCCAGACCCGGAGTTGGGCTCGGTGCCCGCCCCTTGCGTGGTGCCGAGAGTGACGGGCAGGGTGTGCGCCACGCCACGCACCGGACCGGAGGTGGGCGAGCATAACGCCCAGGTGTACGGGGAATTCGGCCTGGATGACTCGGCACTGCGGCGGCTGCGTGCGGCGGGGGTGATCTAGCCCTGTTCCCGACCCCATGTCGAGACACCGCGTTGCGCGCACGACGGCGAGGGATTACGCTAGGCAGCCTTGCCGTGGAGGGTGCCGGATGATCCGGGGCCGAGGAGCCCGGGGCGAAGACTCGATGTCCAAGGATAGATAAAGGATGATGCTGGGGGGCAAGCAAGCCGCAAGTCGGCTGTTCGGATCATGGGTGAACGATGTCAATAAGTTGACGTTGCGCGCCGACTTGTCGGCAGGCCTGCTGGGGGCGCTGCTGGTGTTGCCGCAAGGGGTGGCGTTTGCCACGTTGGCCGGACTGCCTGCGGAATACGGCCTTTACTCCGCTATCGTTCCCTGTATCGTCGCGGCGCTGTTCGGATCCAGCCGGCATGTCATGTCGGGCCCCACCAATGCTAACTCGCTGGCGCTGTTCGCCGTGCTGACGCCGTTGGCCGCCGCGGGCAGCCCCGCCTATATACAGCTGGCGCTGGCGGTGACCGTGTTGGTCGGCATCATGCAATGGCTGGTGGGCGTGCTGCGCCTGGGTTCGCTGGCGCATTTCATTTCACCTTCGGCCCTGTTCGGCTTTACCAGTGGCGCGGCGCTGTTGATCGCGGTGCACGCCTTGAAAGATGCGCTGGGCTTGCCGTCGCCGGCTTCGCATGGAGCGGGCGCGCTGCTGGTAAGCGTCGGCACGCATATCGGCGATGTGCATCAAGGGGCCTTACTGGTGACGCTGGTCACGCTGGGCGTGGCGTTGCTGGTGCGCCGGCTGGACAAGCGCAAGCCCTACATGTTGCTGGGATTGGTGGCGGGGGCGCTGGCGGCGGCCGCCTTCAACCACTGGGCCGTGGCGCCCGGCGCAACGCCCGTGTCGGTCGTCGGGGCCATCGCCCAGCCCTGGCCGCCGTTCCATGTGCCCAGCGTGGATTGGCGCACACTGCCCGATCTGCTCAGCCTGGCGTTCGCGCTGACGATCGTGGCGCTGGCGCAATCCATCTCCATCGCCAAGGCGGTCGCGACGCGCTCGGGTCAGCGCATCGACGCCAATCGGGAATTCACCGGGCAGGGACTGTCGAACATCGTGGGCGGGTTTTTCTCTTGCTATCTGTCTTGCGGATCGTTGAACCGGTCCGTGCCCAATTTCGAGGCGGGTGCAAAGACGCCGCTGGCCGCTGTCTTTTCCGCGGTGCTGCTGGTGGTGCTGGTGGCGTTGTCGGCGCCATTGCTGGCAATGATCCCCAACGCGGCGATCTCGGGCTTGTTGCTGCTGGTGGCGTGGACGTTGCTGGATATTCCACGTTGGCGCCAATTGATCCGCATGCAGCCGGGGGAATGCGCCATTGCCGGCGCCACGCTGGCCGCCACGGTCACCATCCGCATGGAAGTGGCGATTCTGTTGGGGACGGTGTTGTCGCTGATGGCGTATCTGCACCGCACGTCGCGGCCGGCCATGCGCACGATGGGCTTCGATTCCCGAGGGCTGGACCGGCGCTTCGTCGTGCTGGAGCATCAAGAGGACGCCTTGCCGGAGTGTCCGCAATTGAAGTTACTGCGCATGGAAGGCTCGATTTACTTCGGCGCGGCGGCCCACGTGGCCCAGCGGCTGCACGAGCTGCGGGCGGCGCCCGATGCGCCACGCCACTTGCTGGTGATGGCCAAAAGCATGAACTTCATCGATCTGGCCGGCGCGCAGGTGTGGGAAGACGAACTGGCCGCGCGGCGCGCGATGGGCGGCGACTTGTATTTCCATCGGCCGCGGCCGGAAGTGCTGGATATGTGGCGCCGCACGGGCTTTCTGGATCGTCTGGGCGCAGACCATATTTTTCCGGACAAGGCCACGGCGCTGCACACCATCTATGCCAAGCTGGATCCCGCCATCTGCGCGGGCTGCAAGGCCCGGATTTTCTGGGAATGCCAGCCGCAGAGCCCGCAAAGCGAGCACTGACCGCGACGCGCTCCGCCTGATTCGGCGGGCTTCGCGTGGCTTCATGGACCCATCAGGGGGCTTCCGTGCCCAGATAGGCCGCGCGGACCCGCGGGTCCGCCGCGATGGCGGCGGGCTCGCCTTCCGCCATCAAGGCACCACGCACCAGGACGGCGATGCGGTCGGCATGTTTGAACACCACGTCCAGACTGTGCTCGGTGAACAGCACCGCGATGCGTTGCGTGTCGGCCAGTTGGCGCGTCAGCCGCATCAGCGCGTGCCGCTCGTTCGTGGCCATCCCTGCCGTGGGCTCGTCCATCAGCAGCAGGCGCGGCTGGTGCGCTAGCGCCATCGCCAATTCGACCCGTTTGACGTCGCCGTAAGCCAGCGTGCCGCAGGCGGCATCCGCCTTATCCGCCATTTGCACTTGCGAGAGCAGGGCCATGGCCTCGTCGACGGCGTGGCGGCTGGCGCGACGCCACGGATTGAACAGCAGACGGTCCCGCGATAGCAGGGCCGTCTGCACGTTTTCGCGCACGGTCATCGAGCGGAAGGTCGCGGCGGTCTGGAAGGTGCGGCCCACGCCCAACCGGCAGATCTTACCGGCGGACAGGCCTATCAGTTCACGCCCGTCCAGCCGCACCGATCCGGCGTCCGGGCGAAGTTGTCCGCCCAGCACGTTGAAGCAGGTGGACTTGCCCGCGCCATTCGGGCCGATCAGCGCAAGCATCTTGCCGGCTTCCAGCGTGAACGACACGTCGGCCAGCGCATCGATGCCACCGAACGATTTGCGCAGCGACTCGACCTGAAGCAAGGCGGGCGACGGGGTCATGCGCGCCTCTTTTGCAATCGCACCGCGGCGCCCGCCAAGCCTTCCGGAAACGCCAAGACCAGCGCCAGGATAGCCAGGCCCAGCACGGCGTGCCAATACTCGGTGCTGCGCGCCGCCACATCTTGCAGCCAGGTGTAGGCCGCGGCGCCCGCCAGGGGGCCCGCGAGCGTCTGCAAGCCGCCCAGCAGCACCATGACCAGCCCGTCCACCGAGCGGCTGACGGCCAGCACGTCGGGCGCGATGCTGCCTTTGGAAAACGCGTACAGCGAACCTGCCAGCCCCGCAGCGAAGGACGCGGCGACAAAGCCCGCCCACTGCACGCGCCGGGTCTCCATGCCCAGCGCTTCGGCGCGCATGGCGGAATCGCGCACCCCGCGCAGGGCATAACCCAGCGGCGAAAACGCCAGGCGCCGCAGCCAGGCGATGCCCGCCGCGCACAAGGCCAGGGTTGCGTAATAGAACCACGGGCCTTGCGCCAGCCAGGACGAAGGCCACAAGCCGATCAAGCCGTTGCTGCCGCCGGTCACGTCGTCCCACTGGTAGGCGAGCGCCCACAGGATCTGCGCTACGGCCAGCGTCAGCATTGCCAGGTACACGCCGGACAGGCGCACGGAGAACCAGCCGAACAGCAGCGCGCCGAAGGCGGCGGCGAAGGGGCCCAGCAACAACGCGGCCTCCATCGGCACGGCGGCCAGTTTCAATAGCAACGCGGCGCCGTAGGCGCCCAGGCCGAACCAGGCGGCATGGCCGAAAGACGTCATGCCGGCCAGGCCGGTCAGAAAATGCAGGCTGGCCGCGAACAGCGCGGCGATCAGGATCTCGGTCATCAGGATGCCCAGATACGGCCACTGCAGCGCGGCGACGGGCACCAGCGCCAATAGAACCAGCAGCAATCCGTAAGCCAGGCGCAGCTTTCTGCCGGCAGGCGCGATGGGGCGTTCCGGTGCGCCGCCGTGCGAGGCGCGCGCTGGGGCTTTGCCCAACAGGCCCCACGGCCGCACCACCAGCACCACGGCCATCACCGCAAACTCGGCCAGTAGTGTCAGTTTCGACAGGTTGAACATCCACGGGCCGATCTGGACCTGCCCCAGGAAGACGAACACGGCTTTGACCGAGCAGATGAGCAGGGCGGCCAAGAAGGCGCCGGGTATCGAACCCAGGCCGCCCACCACCACCACCACGAAGGCGCTGGCGATGATCTCCAGGTCCAGGCCCAGGGTGGCCGGCACGCGGGGGGCGGCCAAGGCGCCGCCCAAGCCTGCCAGGAATGCCCCCAGCGTGAAGGCGGACGTGAACAGCCAAGCCTGGTTCACGCCCAGCGCGGCCAGCATGTTGCGATTTTCAGATGCCGCGCGCAGCAGCCGCCCCCAGCGCGTGCGCATCAGCAGCAGCCACAGCAGACCCAGCACCACGGGCCCGGCCGCGATCAGCAGCAGGTCGTATTGCGGATAGCGGCGGCCCAGGATCTGCACCGCGCCGGACAGGCCGGGCGCGCGCGCGGCGAACAAGTCTTCCGGTCCCCAGATGGCCAGCGCGGCATCGCCGATGATGAGCACCAGCGCGAACGTGGCCAGCAATTGGAACAGTTCGGGCGCCTGGTACAGGCGCTTTAGCACCAACCATTCGGCGGCGGCGCCGATCAAGCCCGTGGCCAGCGCCGCCAGCAGCAGGCCGGCCCAGTAACCGGCGCCGTCTCCGAAATACGTGGTGAAGGTCCATGCCAGGTAGATGCCCAGCATGTAGAACGACCCGTGGGCGAAGTTCACCACGCGGGTCACGCCGAAAATCAACGACAGGCCCGCCGCGACCAGGAACAAGGCGCTGGCGTCGGCCAGGCCGTTGAGCAACTGCGACAGCAGCCCAGACAGGCTCATCAGTGCGCCGGACGCATCTTGCGGACCTGTTCATCGGGCGGTTGCAAACGCGCGCCGTCGATGTAGGTGAAGTCCTTCATGATGCCCTTGCCGTCTTCGACGGCGGTGACGCCCACGTAGACGCCCATCGTCGACTGGTGGTCGATCTTGCGGTATTGGATGGGTCCGTAGGGCGTGTCCACCTTCAGGCCCGCGAACGCGTCGACGAGCTTTTCGGTGTCCACCGCGCCGGCGGCCTTCAAGCCCTGGGCAATCGACATCAGCGACGCGTAGCCCACCACCGAGCCCACTTTGGGCGTTTCGTTGTAGCGCTTCTTGTAGGCGTCGACAAAGGCATTGTTAGCCGGGGTGTCGATGGCGTACCAGGGGTAGCCGGTGACGATCCAGCCCGTTGGCGTGTCGGCGCCCAGCGGTTCCAGGTATTCGGGTTCGCCCGACAGCACGGACACCACCGCGCGATTTTCGAACAGGCCGCGCGTATTGCCTTCGCGGACGAAACGGGTCAGGTCGGCGGCGAACAGTACGTTGAAGATGGCGTCGGGTTTGGCGTCGGCCAGGGCCTGCACGACGGCGCCGGCGTCTACCTTGCCAAGCGGCACGGCTTGTTCGGCCACGAATTCCACGTCGGACTGGAAGGACTTCATCATGGCCTTGAATGTGGCCACGGCGGATTGCCCGTACTCATAGTTGGGGTAGACGATGGCCCAGCGTTTCTTGCGCAAGGCCAGTGCCTTGGGCGCCAGTGCCGCGACGTGCATCCAGGTCGAGGGGCGCAACCGGTAGGTGTAGCGGTTACCTTCCTGCCAGGTGATCTTGTCGGTCAGGGGCTCGGCCGCCAGGAAGAACACTTGTTGCTGCTTGGCGAAGTCGGTCAGGGCCAGTCCGGTATTGGAAAGGAAGCCGCCGAACAGCAGTTCCACTTTCTCGCGCGCCAGCAGTTCCTGGGCGGCACGCACCGAATCGCCGGGGTTGCCGTTGTCGTCGCGCGAGATGACCTCGAGCTTCCTTCCCAGCACACCGCCGTCGGCGTTGACCTGCTCCAGCGCCAGCTGCCAGCCTTTCTTGTACGGACCCAGGAAGGCCGGGATAGCCTTGTAGCTGTTGATTTCGCCAATGCGTATCGGCGGCTCTTTGTCTTTGGCGGCGGCAGCGGTGACCGGAGTCAGCGCCAGGGCCAAAAGCGCGGGCGCGAATGCGCGGCGCAGCAGGGTAAGGCTGGGACGAAGCATGGCAGGGGTATCGCAGGCAAGAGGGATCGGGCGTCGCCGCGCGGCACGGGGCACTGCGGGTTGCGGCCAATTGAAACACGCGCCTTTGCTGCGCGGCAATAGACGGTTCCCCTCCCGGGGCGGGCCCGTGACGGCGGCCCCATGCAAAAAGCCCTGCAAGGCAGGGCTTTCTGGGACTCACCAGAATACCGGCTGAATTACTTCAGCTTGGTTTCCTTGTAGTCAACGTGCTTGCGAGCGACCGGATCAAATTTCTTGATCAGCATCTTTTCGGGCATGTTGCGCTTGTTCTTGGTGGTCGTGTAGAAATGACCCGTGCCGGCAGTCGACTCGAGCTTGATCTTTTCGCGGATACCTTTAGCCATGTCGTGCTCCTAGTATGGTGATTGTAGGGGGCGCCGATTAGGCGGCTTCGCCACGGGCACGCATGTCGGCCAGGACGGCGTCGATGCCGTTCTTGTCGATCGTGCGGATGGCCTTGGCCGAAACACGCAGACGAACCCAGCGGTTTTCGCTTTCAACCCAGAACCGGCGCGATTGCAGGTTCGGCAGGAAGCGACGCTTGGTCTTGTTGTTTGCGTGCGAAACATTGTTGCCCACCATCGGGCCTTTGCCGGTCACTTGGCATACGCGTGCCATGGATGCACCTCTTTATGTCGTTCTTTTCGCGCATCGCTTGGGGGGTAGACAGGGTTTTAGCCGCCGGGCTGTGTGGGAAAGCGCAATGTGTTGCCTTTGCGCTGCCTTTGCCGGCCACCCAGTCTTAGTGGATGAGGGGGATCGGATCCGCCCGTGCTTATACCCGCTGCCTGCCACCCGCTGAAATCCCTGCTTGGAATTCTTGTCGAATTCCTTGGGCCGGATTCCTCAACGCTACGCGGTTGGGGTCAGAGTGCTGCACTACAAAGCATAGTAGTCCAGCACGGGAAACTTCATGTGAAGACGTAGATTCTAATACGAAAAAGCCAAGTAAATCAAGCGGCCACGCTTATGACGTGTGCGACCGCGCTACACGGCCCGATATCCAGGACAAGCAGGCGCACGTGGCCAGCGTGGTGGTCAGGGGCAGGGCGCTGTCCGTCTGCCAGGCGCTGACGGCGAATCCGGCCAACGCGCCGCAGGACAATTGCAGTGTCCCCAATAAGGCCGAGGCCGCCCCCAGGCGCTTGCCCTGGTCCGATAGCGCCAACGCCGCCGAGTTCGGGTTCACGAAGCCCTGGCTGCCCATGTAGCCGATCAGGCACAGCATCAGCAGCGGCAGCGTCATCCAGCCAGCCAGCGTCAGCGCCACGGCCGCGAGGCTTGCGATCGCCAGCGAGGTAAGGGCTTTGCGTTGCAGCTGGCGCGGCTGATAGGTGCGCAGCAGGCGGGCGCTGATTTGCGAGCAGATGATGAGCGACAGCGCGTTGGTGCCGAAGAGCAGGCCGTAGTATTGGGGCGGCACGCCGTAGAGTTCGATGAAGACGCGCGGCGATCCGATGATGTAGGCGAACATGCCGGCCTGGCCGAAGCCGCCCGCAAGGCTGTGCGCCATGAAGCCGCGATGCGCGAAAAGGTCGCGGTAGTTGCGCAGGATGGTGCTCCAGCGCAGCGGCACGGCGCGCTCGGGCGCCAGCGATTCCTTCATGATCTTCGCCACCGCCAGCATCAGCATGGCGCCGCCGGCCAGCATGATCCAGAACAGGCTGCGCCAGGAAGCAAAGGCCAGCAACTGACCGCCGGCAAGCGGCGCCAGAATCGGGGCCAGGCCCATGATCAGCATCAGCAGCGACATCGCGCGGGCTGCTTCATGGGTTTCATAGTGGTCGCGGATGACCGCGCGCGGAATCACGATGCCGGCTGCGCCGCCCATCGCCTGCACGACGCGCCAGCCAGTCAGCGCTTCGACGGAGCCCGACAGGGCGCAGCCCAACGACGCCACCATGAAAAGCGCCAAGCCCACCATCAACGGCGGCTTGCGGCCGAAGCGGTCGGCCATGGGGCCGTAGAACACTTGCGCCAGCGCCAGCCCGATCAGGTAGGCCGCCAGCGTGCGTTCGACGTCGCCGCGCGGCACGCCCAGGTTCGCCGCGATCGTCGGGAACGCGGGCAAATACATGTCGATGGCGAAGGGGCCGATCGCCGTCAGCGCGCCCATGAGAATGAGCCAACCAGGCAGGCTGCTGCGGGAAAGGGGTGTTGGGGGCATCGTGGTCGCGGTAAAACGCAGAGACAGGGCGCGCGCATGCGTTTTGTTGCAGGTTTTGCGCCAAGCCAGCGACTGTATCACGGGTAAGCTGACACGCAAATTTCAGCTGTTTTCCGATACAGTCGTTAGCGTCCGTAGCGTATCCAGAGGAGAAGCCGTGAATCCTTTGTTGTCTGTCGTGGAACGCAAGCTTGAGGCCTTGCCCGTCCCTGTCCAACTTGTGCTGCCGGACGGCGCCGTGCTGGGGCCGCCTGATCCGCGCGTCCGTTTCGTGACGCACGATAAGGCGGCGCTGGCCCACTTGGCCGAAGGCGCCGTGGGGGTGCTGGGGCAGGACTATGTGGAAGGCCGCATCGATATCGAAGGCAATATGCGCGACGTGATGGCCGCCGCGTCGGCGTTGCTTCCGGGTTCGCCGGTCGATGCGGCGCGGGGCGGTTGGCTGACGGAGCTGGTTCGCAAAGTGGTGTCGGTGTGGCGCCATTCGGTGGAGCGCGATGCCAAGCAGATCGAATTCCATTACGACCTGTCCGACGACTTCTACGCCCTGTGGCTGGACCCGCGCCGCGTCTATTCCTGCGCGTACTACCGCACGCCCGACATGACTCTGGCGCAGGCCCAGGAAGCCAAGCTTGACCATATCTGCCGCAAGCTGCGATTGCAGTCGGGCGAACGCTTTCTGGACGTGGGGGCCGGCTGGGGCGGGCTGCTGCTGTGGGCCGCCGAAAATTACGGCGTGGACGCCACTGGCATCACGCTGTCGCGCAATCAGCACGCGCACGTCACGAAACTGATTCAGGAAAAAGGTCTGGCTGGCCGGGTCCGCATGGAATTGCTGGACTATCGCAAGCTGGACGAAGCCGCACAGTACGACAAGATCGCGTCGGTCGGCATGTTCGAACATGTGGGCCGCGCGCAACTGGAAGGCTATTTCGCCAAGCTGCGCCGCCTGCTCAAGCCGGGCGGGCTGATCATGAACCACGGCATCACCGCAGCTGGCGTCTATAACCCCGAGCTGGGCAACGGCATGGGCGAATTCATCGAGAAATACATCTTCCCGGGCGGCGAACTGACCCATATCAGCGTGGTCATGGAAGCCATGACCAACGGCGGATTGGAAGAGGTGGACGTGGAGAATCTGCGGCCCCATTACGCGCGCACGTTGTGGGCGTGGAGCGACGCGCTGGAGGCCCGACTGCCGGAGGCGGCGCAGGTGCTGGGCGGGGAGCAAGGCGCCCGTTCGCTGCGGGCATACCGCTTGTACCTGGCTGGCTGCGCCATGGCGTTCGAGCACGGCTGGATTGCCCTGCATCAGACCCTGGGTCAGCTGCCTGCCACGGGCCGGTCCGACGAACTCGACAACCCCGCAGACCTTTCCTACCCCTGGCGGCGCGACTATATGTATGACGGGGCCCGCAAGAGCTGAATTCCAGTTGAATTCATGCCTTTTTTGAGCCGGAAAGCGGGCTTTCCAGCCCGTCTGAAACCGCTAGACTGTACTAATAAGAATAAGATATTTACTAAATGTGTCGTTGCCGAGAAGATGATATTCCCTAGGGAAAATTGGCAATTTTCCTCTGGTCGATCAGGGTTATCCCGTGGCTTTTTGAGCCGTTATGTATCGGTTTTATTCTGGCCCGGGGTTGGGTGCCGCAGTAATTTCGTTTAATATGCTGCCTTCTTCGTTCAGTTTGTTCACTTTCTGCGGGTTTTTAAAAATACCCTTTTGAAGACCTCTGTCTAGCAAGATTCCGCACCGCTTGCGGATCGTCTTGCCGCTAGTGTCGGTTTGTATTGGCGGTTCTGCCCGTCTTCCGCACAACCCCCTTAGCTCCATGGCACTGCCAGGCCAGGCCCGGCGTGTGTCCCTGAACCTATGGAGGCAAAAGCCCAATGCGTTTTACCCCTGTCAAGACCCTGGCCGCCGCGGCCGTTATGTTTGCGTTTGCCGGTGCAGCCCAGGCCGCCGACGCACCGCAATGCGAAATCAAGCGCCCGGTCAATTTCGGCGCCATGAACTGGGAATCCAACCTGGTTCTGGTGGATGTCGAACGTTTCATCATGGAAAAGGGCTACGGTTGCAAGACCGAAACCCTGCCGACGGAAACCCTGCCCGCCCTGGCCGCGCTTGAGCGCGGCGACCTGGATATCAATACCGAGATCTGGCTGAACAGCGTGGCCGATCCCTGGGACCGCGCCGAAAAGACCGGAAAGGTCAAGCGCATCGGCGATCTGTACATGGGCGCCGAGGGCTGGTACATCCCCCGCTACACCGCCGAACGCCTGCCCGAACTGAAGGCCGCAGCCGATCTGCCGAAGTTCAAGGATCAGTTCAAGGACCCGGAAGAGCCCGGCAAGGGCCGCTTCTACGGATGCCCGGCGGGCTGGGGTTGCGAAGTCACCAGCAACAACCTGTTCCATGCCCTGAAGCTGGACGACAGCTACACGCTGTACTCGCCCGGCACGGGCGCGGCGCAGAAAGCGGCGCTGATGTCGGCGTATAAGCGCAAGCAGAACGTTGTCTTCTACTACTGGTCGCCCACGCCACTGGTCGGCGCGATGGACCTGGTCAAGCTGGACATGCCGCCCTATGACGCCGAAAAGCACAAGTGCCTGACGTCGTCCAAGTGCGCCAAGCCCGAGGCCAGCGCCTACCCCGACAATCCCGTCTTCACCGCGGTGAACACCAAGTTCTCCGAAGAAGCGCCCACGCTGACCGCCTTCCTGGCCAAGGTGTCGGTGCCGCTGCCGGTGATCAATGAAACCCTGGCCCACATGGAAGAGTCTGGCGACGATTCCAGCACCGTGGCCAAGTGGTTCCTGAAGAACAAGCCCGACGTCTGGACCAAGTGGGTCCCCGCCGACGTCGCCGGGCGCGTCCAAAGCGCGCTGTAATACATCGTGGTGCAGGCCTCGCGCCGCTTTGGCGCGTGCCGGCCCGGCCTGCTGGAAATGCTCCGGTTTGTCGGGCCGCCTCAAGGGAAAAAGCCCCGTGGCGGGCAAGTTGCCCTGGGCTTTTTCCCCTGGGATGGCTGTTTGCCGGACGCTCGCGTTCGGATGCAAGCTGTTGGCGCCGCCGTCCCGCAGCCTGTTTCCGCCTTGGAAACCGCTTGGCTGCGGAACATCCGGTCTATCGGAACCTCCGGCGGCGACCGCCACCGTAAGCGCCCCAGAATGGAGTCGAAACAATGTTTCCTGAAATTATTCCCGCCCGTCAGGTAAGGGCGGCGATCGACGGGTTCGTCGATCACCTCGTCACCAATTACGCGGACACGCTTGAGACCCTGTCTCAGCCGGTCCTGCACGCCCTGGTGTGGCTTGAACAAGTGTTGCGCAGCTCGCCCTGGTGGGCGGTGGTCGCCGTGACCGTGGCCATCGCGTGGGGCGTCAGCCGCCGCATCGGCCTGAGCCTGGCGATGGGCGCGCTGCTGTGCGTGATCGGCGTGTTGGGCCTGTGGGACGCCGGCATGCAGACGCTGGCGTTGATGATCATGGCGGCCGGCCTGTCGGTGCTGATCGGCATTCCGTTGGGCGTGCTGATGGCGCGGATCAACTGGCTGCGCTCCATCATGTTGCCGGTGCTGGACGTAATGCAGACCATGCCCAGCTTCGTGTACCTGATTCCGGTCGTGATGCTGTTCGGCCTGGGCAAGATTCCCGCCATCATCGCCACGGTGATCTACGCCGTGCCGCCGCTGATCCGCCTGACCGACCTGGGCATCCGCCTGGTCGACCGCGAAGTGCTGGAAGCATCGCGCGCATTCGGCGCGAACCCGCGCCAGCAATTGTTCGGCGTGCAGCTGCCGCTGGCCTTGCCCAACATCATGGCGGGTATCAACCAGACCACGATGATGGCGCTGTCGATGGTGGTGATCGCGTCGATGATCGGCGCGCGCGGCCTGGGCTATGAAGTGTTGCTGGGGATCAACCGTCTGGAAGTGGGCCGCGGCCTGCTGGCAGGTTTGGGTATCGTGGTGCTGGCCGTGCTGTTCGACCGGATCACGCAATCGTATGGACAGCGCATGCGCATGGGAGGCCAGCGATGAGCAAGATCGAGGTCAAGAACATCTACAAGGTCTTCGGTTCGCATCCGAAGAAATGGCTGCAAGCCGCCCAGAACGGCATGAGCAAAGAACAGTTGCTGGCCGAAAGCGGCCACACGCTGGGCCTGCGCGACATCAGCCTGTCGATCGAAGAAGGCAGCATCTACGTCATCATGGGCTTGTCGGGGTCCGGCAAGTCGACGTTGATCCGCCACTTCAACCGCTTGATCGAGCCCAGCGCGGGCCACATCCTGGTGGACGGCGTGGACGTGGTCAGCCTGAACAAGCGCGACCTGGAAGTCTTCCGCCAAAAGAAGATGAGCATGGTGTTTCAGCGCTTCGGCCTGTTCCCGCACCGCACGGTGCTGGACAACGCCGCGTATGGCTTGACCGTGCAGGGCGTGGGCAAGGCGGAACGCGAGAAGCGTGCCCGCGACTGGCTGGAACAAGTGGGTTTGGCCGGCTTTGAAAACCAGTACCCGCATCAACTGTCCGGCGGCATGCAGCAGCGCGTGGGCCTGGCGCGGGCGCTGGCCACCGACGCCGAAATCCTGCTGATGGATGAAGCGTTCTCGGCGTTGGACCCGCTGATTCGCCGCGAGATGCAAGACCAGCTGTTGCAGCTGCAAGCCAAGCTGAACAAGACCATCGTGTTCATCACGCACGATCTGGACGAGGCCCTGCGCCTGGGCAACCGCATCGCCATCCTGAAAGACGGCGAACTGGTGCAGGAAGGCACGCCGGAAGACATTCTGCTGAATCCGGCCAATGACTATGTGCAGTCGTTCCTGCAGGACGTGAACCGCACCAAGGTGCTTAACGCCACGCACGCCGTGAATCCCGCGCGCCTGACCCTGACGATGCGCTCGCGTCCGGCGCATGCGCTGGATCGCATGCGGGCAATGGACTATGAGTACGCGCCCGTGCTGGACGGCAAGCGCCTGGCGGGCGTGCTGACGGCCAAGGCGGCCGAGGAAGCCATTCAGCAGGGTGCGCGCGACGTGTCGCGCTTCGTTGAAGACCTGGCTTCGGTGCCGGCCACGGCGGGCTTGGGCGAGGTGCTGGCGCAACTGGTACACAGCGATCAGCCGGTCGCCGTCACGGGCGAGGATGACGAATTCCTTGGCATGCTGTCGCGCAAGAAGGTCGTGGAACTGGTGACGCCGGCGTTGGCCGAAACGGCGCCGTCGGCCGAAAGCGCCGCCAGCGAACTGGAAGCCCAGCCCGCCCCCGCGCACCGGGGCGAAGCGGCCTGATCGTTTTGGCGCTTTCGTAGGCGTTCGACGCCTGGACTTTGCCCGCCTGCAATCGCTTGCACGCGGGCAAAGTCGCTATATGATGGCTGGCCGGTCATTTCGGCCGGATTCCCGCTATTCGAAAAATCGGAAGCCGCCATGCCAATTTTGAATGTCCAGATCCTGCAAGGCCACTCGGCCGCTCAGAAGGCCGCGCTGTTGAACGCGGTTTCCAACGCCGTCGTGGAAAGCATCGCCGCGCCGCTGCCCAGCGTGCGCATCGTGCTGCAGGAAGTGCCTGCTGAAAACGTGATCGTGGCCGGTGAAATCGGTAAGCGCATGGTGCGCGTGGACGCGGCGCTGATCGAAGGCCGCGACGAAGCCAAGAAAGCCGCGCTGATCGCCGCGGTGAATCAGGCCGTATGCACCAGCATCGATATCTCGGGCGAAGACGTGCGGGTGCTGATCCGCGACGTGCCCAAAGTCGACATGGGTGTGGCCAACGGCATCAGCGCCAAGGCGGCCGGCCGCTGAACGCAGCGGCCGGGGGCCCGGCTCGTTTCGGTCAGTCCAGCTTCACGTTGGCGGCCTTCACGACCTCGCCCCAACGCTTGATCTCGCTCTGGATGTAGGCGCCGTATTCCTGCGGTGTTGATCCCAATGCCTGCGCACCTTGTGCCTTGAGTTGTTTCTGCATCTCGGGCGATTGCAGCGCGCGGAGGATTTCGGTGTTCAACCGCTTGATCACCGGCGCCGGCGTGCCGGCCGGGGCCACCACGCCTTGCCATGCGCCCATCTCGAAACCCGGAGCGACCGTTTCGGCCACCGTCGGGACATCGGGTAACTGGGGGCTGCGGGCGGCGCTGGTGACGGCCAGCGCGCGCAACTTGCCTTCGCGGATGAAACCGAGCGAGTCATTCAGCGTGTTGGTCATCATTTGCACTTGTCCGCCGACCAGGTCCGTCATGGCGGGCGCACTGCCGCGGTAGGGCACGTGCACCGCGTCGATGTCCAGCGAACGCAACAGCAGCAGCGCGCCCAGGTGCGTGACGTTACCCGCGCCCGCCGAAGCATAGGAAAGCTTGCCGGGATGCCGGCGCGCGTAGTCGGCGAACGCCTGGACGCTGTCCGCGGGCACGGACGGATGCACCAGCAGCACCAGCGGGATGACCGCCGTGCTGGACACCGGGGTGAAATCCTTGACCGGGTCGAATGCCAGTGACCGGTAGAGGTTCGGGCTGAGCGCAATGGACGACGTGTTGTACAGCACGGTGTAGCCATCGGGCTTGGCGGCCGCTGCATATTGCATGCCGATGTTGCCGTTGGCGCCGCCCTTGTTCTCTACCAATACGGTCTGGCCCAACTGTTCGGTCAATTGTTTGGCCAGCACTCTGGCCACCAGGTCGGTCGGGCCGCCGGGCGGGAAAGGCACCACCATTGTGATCGGGCGTTCGGGCCATGCCGCGCGTGCGCCCGTGGCGCCTCCCAGCGCCAGGATGGCCAGGCCGGCCGCAAGCAATGCTCTTTTCATGGTTTGTCTCCTTGTGTCTTATCGGTGGCGTATCGCCGCCGGGTGGCAGCGCCCTCGTTGCGGGGCGCTTTGTTGCCGGGTGCGGATTCAGGCCGGCCGGCCGGCCAGCATGCGCGTGGCCGTGTAGGCCATCACGGACGTGCCGTGCTGGTTGCGGACGTCGATGGCGGACGTGACCACCGCCCGGTTGTGCTGCGAGGTCGGGCGTATGCCTGTCACCTCGATTTCGGCCCAGACGGTGTCGCCCGCCACAACGGGCGCCAGCATCTTCTTATGGACTTCCAATAGCGCCAGGCCAGTGCCCTGGACCATGCCTTGCATGATCAGCCCTTCGATCAGGCCATAGGTCAACCCGCCGGGGGCGGGGCGGCCCGGTATCGCGCCGTGCGCGTAGGTGGCGTCGATGAAGATCGTTTCCAGCATGCCGGTGACGCTGATGAAATTCACGATGTCGGTCTCGGTCACCGTGCGGCGGAAAGTACGGAAGCGCTGGCCCACGGCCAGGTCCTGCCAGTAATAGCCCTGGCCGAGTTGCGCGATGGGGGCGGCGTTGCGGTCTGTGGTCATGCGGGGTCCTTGCGGTTGTCGATGTGCGGGGAAGGTGCAACCCGGGCCGCGCCGGTATCCAGCAGCGCGGCGATCCGGGCCTCATCCAGGCCGGCCTGGCGCAGCACGTCCAGGGTGTGTTCGCCCAGGCGCGGCGGTATGGCGGCGGGTACATGGGAATGCTGCAGGCGCACGGGGTTGCGCGGAAAGCGGTAGTGGCTGCCCGATGCGCTTTCGAGGGCCGTGAAGAAGTCCACGCTGCGCAGGTGCGGGTCGGCCTCCAGATCCTGCAGGCGGTTGATCGGCGCGGCAGGGATCTCCAGCCGTTCGCATAGGGCCAGCCAGTACGCGGTGCCTTGCCGGATGACAATTTCCGCAAGCGATTCGTAGAGCGTCCCGATATGCGCCGTCCGGGCGGAAATGTCGGAAAAACGTGGGTCGTCAGCCAGGTCGGGGCGGTCCACGGCAAGGAAAAAGTTGCGCCAGTGGGTGTCGGTATAGGGCATCAGGCACACGTGGCCGTCGGCCGTCTGGCAGGGCCTGCGCCAGGAAGTGAGCGCACGCGGGTAGCCGGCTTCGCCCGGTTCGTCGGCGAGGTGCCTGCCGTAGTAATGCTCCACCAGCACATAGGACGCCATGCTTTCGAACATGGGGACTTCCAGTTGCTGGCCGCGCCCTGTGCGAGCACGCTGGAACAACGCGGCCAGGATTGCATGCGCGGCAATCAGGCCGCAGGTCTTGTCCGCGGCCACGGTGGGCAGGTAGCGCGGCGTGCCGGTCTGGCGGTCAACCAGATCGGCCACGCCGGACAGGCCCTGGATGATGTCGTCATAGGCCGGGCGGCCTTCGTAGGCGCCGCCTGCGCCGAAGCCGTACAGGCCGGCATACACCAGCCGCGGATTGCGCGCGCACAGCGTGTCGGGGTCCAGCCCCAGCGCGGCCATCTTGGCGGGACGCATGCTGTGCATCAATACATCGGCCTGATCCACCATCGTCAGCAGCGCCTGCCGCGCCGCCGCCTGCTTCAGGTCCAGCACGATGCTGCGCTTGTTGCGGTTCAGGCCCAGGAAAATGGCCGCCATGCCCGGCTCTTGCGAAGGCCCGGTGCGCCGCGTCGAATCGCCGTCGGGCGATTCGATCTTGATGACGTCCGCCCCGTAGTCGGCAAGTATCTGCGAGGCATAGGGGCCGAACACGACGGACGTCAGGTCCAGGATGCGCACGCCGTCCAGCGCGCTGGTGGAAGAATCGGGGAAGGATGTCATGGGGAAATCCTATCGGCGTGTCAGATATCCGTCTAATATGGCTTCGGTATCAAGCGATACGGAATCTGTTATGGCTATTGATCTACGGCACCTTCGGCAATTCGTGACCATTGCCGAACTGGGCAGTTACCGGCGCGCCGCCGACACGCTGCACATCGCGCAGCCGGCGCTGTCGGTGTCGATCCAGAAGCTGGAGCATGCCGTGGGCGTGCCGCTGCTGATTCGCGGCGCCAAAGGCGTCACCACGACGCCCGCCGGAGACGCCTTGATGGCCGACGCCCGCCGCGCGCTGTTTCACGCCGAGCAGGCCCGACAGGCCGCGCGTCGGGTCGCGCTGGGCGAATGGGGCACGTTGCGGCTGGGTTTCGTGGGTTCAGCCACGTACATGCTGCTGCCACGCTGCCTGCCGGCCTTCCGCGCGCAGTACCCCGACGTGCAACTGGACCTGCGCGAGGACAGCACGGTGGGGCTGGTGGCGATGCTGCGCGCCAATGAAATCGATGCGGGCCTGGTGCGGGGACCGTTGGCGGAAGACGCGATGCTGGATTCCTGGGTGGTCGAGCGCGACGATCTGATGCTGGCGGTGCCTGCACGGCATGCGTTGGCCGGCGGCGGGCCGGTTGCCCTGGAACGTGTGCGGTCCGAGAGCTTCGTGCTGTATTCGCCCGCCAAGGTGCCCGGCTTGAATGGCGTGACGCTGGCGCTGTGCCACAAGGCGGGATTCTCGCCACGCATCAGCCAGGAGGCCATCCAGGTGCAGACCTTGGTTAGCCTGGTGGCCAGCGGCATGGGGCTGGCGCTGGTGCCGGGGGTGACACGCGCCTACTCCACGCCGCACGTGGCCTTTGTGCGCCTGACCGACACCGACGCGCGCGGCGCGCTGTCCTTGTCGCTGGTGACGCATCGCGACACCTCGTGCGCATCGGCGCTGAGGCTGCGTGACAGCATGCTGGCGCTGGCGGCCGGCTGAACGGCGGCGGGCGGCGCGCCCGGTTCCGCCCTTGCGCTACTGCATCTTCAGCCCCAGTTCAGCCACGAAGCGTTTCTCTTCGGCCACTTGCCGCACGGCGTAGTCGGTGTAGGCTTTGCTGTCCATCAGCATGTGGGGCTGATCCGCGTTTTCCAGCGCGCGGTTGTAGTCGGGATCGCGCGCCGCGCGGTGGAACGCCTGCTGTAGCACGGCCACCACTTTGGGATCCATGCCCTTGGGGCCGGCGATGCCCACCGGATTGGACGCGACGATGGGGTACCCCAGTTCCGTCAGTGTCGGAACATCCGGCACGCGCTTGGCGCGCGCCTCGCCCATGACTGCCAGCAGGCGCGCCTTGCCGGTATCGATCATCGGCCCCCAGCCCGCGTCGGACACCATCTGGATGTGACCGCCCAGCAGCGCGGTGGTCTCTTCGGCGGCGCCCTTGTAGGGAATGAAGTTGAACTTCACGTTGGTCAGCCGCGACAGACGTTCGATGGCGATGCGCCCGGACCCCCCCGTGCCGGTGCCGCCATAGCTGATCTTCTCGGGGTTCGCGCGCGCGTGCGCGATCAGCTCATCCAACGTTTTCCATGGTGCATCCTGGCGCACGACGATGCCATAGGAATAGGCCGTCATGCAGGCGACATAGGTGAAATCCGTCAGCGGGTCGTAGTTCACCGTTTGCAGGAACGGATAGCGGAACAGCGTGCCCACCACCACTGACACCGTGTACCCGTCGGGCGCGGCGGTCTGGGCCATCGCGGCCGGCCCCAGGGTGCCGCCCGCGCCGGGACGATTGGCGATGATGACGGTTTGACCCAGTTCGCGCGAGGCTGCCACCGCCAGCGCGCGCATCTGCGTGTCCGTCGCGCCGCCTGCGGGGAAGGGCACGATCAGCGTGACCGGGCGCGTGGGGAAGGTGGCGGCGCGCGCGGGGCGGGCAAGCGCCAGCGCGGCGGGCAGGGCCAGCCCCAATTTGAGCAGGCTGCGCCGAGTGGGCAAGGCGGTGTAGCGAGGATGATCGGTCATGATTGTCTCCGTCCTGGTTTTCATGGGCGCTGCGGATTCACCGCCGCGCCTGACGCATCGGCCGTATGTGCCTACCGCGCGATGCCGCGTCCGGTCAGGCTGGCGATGCCGGCGTCGTCGTAACCGGCCTCGCGCAGGATCTGATCGGTATGTTCGCCAGGCAACGGCGCCTGGCGGTGAATGGCGAACTGGAACCCCGACATCTTCACGGGGCTGGCGATGTGCGCGCCCGGCCCGTAAGTCGGGTGTTCGGCGTGATGCACCATGCCGCGTGCGGCGAATTGCGGATGCGCCAGGCTTTCAGACAGTTTCAGCACGGGCGACACGCAGCAGTCGGCGCCCTCCAGCAACGCCAGCCAATGCGCCATCGGCCGCGCGCCGAACAGGCGCTGCAATTCGTCCTTGACGTAAGCCTGCTGCGCAGCGCCGCCCTGGCGATGCAGGGACAGCAGGTCGGGGCGTTCCAGGCGGCGGCACAAGGTGTCCCAGAATTTCGGTTCCAGCGCGGCCACGGCCAGATAGCGTCCGTCTTGCGTGCGGTACTGGCCGTAGCAGGCCAGCGCGCCGGACAGGCTGTCGCCGCCTGCGGGCCGCGTATCGCCCAGGGCATTGAGCGTGGCCAGCGGCACCACGGCGCCGGCCAGCAGGCCGTCGGCGATGGCGATGTCCACATAGCGTCCACGGCCGGTGCGCTGCGCGTCGACCAGCGCCGCCAGAATGCCCATCACGGCGGTCAAGGAACCGCCCAGAATGTCGGCCACGGGAAGATTGGATAGCGCCGGCGCGTCGGGCGCGCACCCCATCTGATCGGCCACGCCGGCGTAGGCCGAGTAGTTCAGGTCGTGGCCGGCGGCGTCGCATTGCGGGCCATTCTGGCCGTAACCGGTGATGCTGCAATACACCAATCGGGGATTGTGCCGGGACAGCGTGGGATAGTCGGCGTTCAGCCGCGCGGCGACGCCCGGTCGGAAGCTCTCGATCACAATGTCTGCGTCGCGGGCCAGCGCGGCCAGCGCCGCCTGGCCGTCGGGGTGTTTCAAATCCAGGCGCAGGCCGCGTTTGTTGCGGTTGCACACCGCGCGCAGCGGGGGCGGCGCATAGTCGCCCGTTCGGGTGTCTTCGATCTTGACGACGTCGGCGCCCAGGTCGGCCAGATACTGCGCGCCCAGCGGGCCGGGCAGCAAGCGCGACAGGTCCAGGACCCTGATGCCCGCAAGCGGGGCGGTGTTCGGCGTATCCAAAGAGGGACTCCGGTAAATACGAAGAGGCGCCCGGCCAGGCGGGAAAACCAGTCTAGGCGCGGCTTTGCGGCGAACCAATGGCGAAATCGCTGATTCCGCTTGGCGGGAATGCTCATGCCGGGCATTCCACGCGGCAGGGGCTTTGGCTACCATCGACGCTGCCGGTGTTTACCAGCCGTTGGAATACGCCATGACCCATCACACCATCGCCGTCGAACATATCGCCCAGATCTTGCAAGGCGCGCGCAGCCGGGGCGTGGACGTGGACCGCGTCCTGGTGCGCGCCGACGTGCCGCCCACGCTGCTGCAGGCGCCGATGGCGCGTGTGTCGCAGGCGCAATTCGCGCAGATATTGCGGATGCTGCGGCGCGCCACGCGTGATGATTTCCTGGCGCTGGGGCAGCATCCCGTGCCCATGGGCGCATTCGCCCATGCCTGCCGGCTGGCCTTGCAGGAGCCCACGGTGGGGCAGGCGTTGCGCGCGGCGTTCCGCTACTACCACGGCGTGCTGCGCGACTTCACGGCGCGGCTGTGCGTCAGCGGCGAATCCGCGCACATCGTGCTGGATTCGCGCGGCGAACGTCGGGGCACGCAATGGTATGGCGAACGCACCTTCCTGTTCTTCACGTTGGGAGTGGCCAATTGGCTGGCCGCCCGGCGCATTCCGGTGTCGGGCGTGGACTACCACGAAGGTGCGCGCAGCGCTGACGCGCACAGGGTATTCCATGCGCCCGTGCGCTATGGGCAGCCCGTGTCCGGCCTGTGGCTGGAGTCGCGCTGGCTGGCGTTGCCGGTGGTTCAGGACGCGCAGGCGTTGAAGGCGTTTCTGGCGAACGCCCCGTTCGACTTGCTGGTGAAGTACCAGGACCGCGCGACCCTGACGGACCGCATCCGCCGGCTGCTGCGCAGCGACTTGTCCGCCGAACTGCCGTCGTTGGCGCAGATTAGCGCGCAGTTGTCGATGACGCCGCAAACCCTCAGGCGGCATCTGCGCGAAGAAGGGCAAGGATTCCAGGTGCTGAAAGACGACCTGCGCCGGGACGCCGCGGTGGAGTACCTGGGCCGGCACGACCTGTCCCTGATGGATATCGCGGAACGGCTGGGCTTTTCCGAATCCAGCACCTTCCATCGCGCATTCAAGAAATGGACCGGCGTATCGCCGGGCGAATACCGCCGCAACCGCCTGGTGTGCGGTCCCGCCTGCATGCCGTCGGCCGCTGACACTTTCCGCCAATCCGTTTGACGCCTGCGGCCATTGCCGCCCGCAGCGCCTGACGGGAAGCTATGGGCTCGGCAACGGTCGGGCGCAGGGCGTCTGGCTGGACAGGACAGCGGGCCACAGAGACCGCGTGCCGCAGGAGACAAAGCCATGTATCTGACGCAAGGCTTGCATCGCGCAAGCCAGCTGTATCCCGCCAAGATTGCGTTGCGCGAAGGCGCGCAATGCTGGACGTATCCCGAACTGCTGGACTGGACGGCGCGCAAGGCCGCGGCGTTGCGTGACGAGGGCGTGCAGCCGGGCGACCGCGTCGCCTTGCTGGGCGCCAATAGCGCGGCCTATGTGTCGTGGATGCTGGCGTGCTGGTGGCTGGGCGCGGCGATCCAACCCCTGAATACCCGCTGGAGCGGCGCCGAGCTGACGCAGGGCCTGGCCGATGGCGCGCCGCGCCTGTTGTTGGTGGATGAAGCGCTTGCGCCGCGCATGGCCGATGTGGCGGTGCCGTCGTCGACGCGCTTGCACGCGATGCCGGCGCTGGAAGCCCGGGCTGCCGCCGCCGCGCCTATCGAAGATCTGCGCGCGGGCGGCGCCACGCTGGCCGCCATTCTGTATACGGGCGGCACCACGGGTTTTCCCAAGGGCGCGATGCTGACGCACGCGAACTTGTGGAGCGCCGCCGTGGCACGGCTGGCTACCGTGCCGACGGACGCGGACAGCTGCGTGCTGCTGGTGGCGCCGCTGTTCCATGTGGCGGGGCTGGGGCGCTTGATGGGCCAGTTCCTGGCGGGCGCGTCCGTGGTGATGCAGCGCGGTTTCAATCCGAAGGCGGCGCTGCAGTCCTTGCAGGACGACGGCGTCACGGAGGTGTTGCTGGTGCCCAGCATGATCCAGATGCTGTTGGATGAGCCGGGATTCGGAGACTACCGGCTGGATGGCGTGCAGCGCGTCATTTGGGGCGCGTCGCCCATTTCGCCGGCGCTGCTGACGCGTGCGCTGGCCGCGTTTCCGAAAGCGGAATTCGTGCATGCCTATGGCATGACGGAAACGTCGGCCATGGTGGCGATCAATGCGGATGTCCGGCATGGCGGTCCGCGCGCGATGTCTGCCGGACGTCCCGCCGTGGGCGTGGAGGTGCGCATCCTGACACCCGACGGGCGGGAGGCCGCGGTGGGCCAGGTTGGCGAACTGGCGGTGCGCGGCCCCATGGTGATGGCGGGCTATTGGAACCTGCCCGACGAGACCGCCCGCGCGTTCGCCGACGGCTGGTTGTTGACGGGCGATGCCGCGCGGCTGGACGAGGCGGGATACCTGACCGTTGTCGACCGCTTGAAAGACATGATCGTCAGCGGCGGCGAAAACGTCTACGCCGCGGAAGTCGAGGCCGTGCTGGCGCAGCATGCCGGGGTGGCGCGCTGCGCGGTGATCGCGGTGCCCCATGAACGCTGGGGCGAAGCGGTGCATGCGGTGATCGTCGCGCGCGCCGGTCACGCGCCTGACATCGACGCGCTGCAGGCCCATTGCCGTCAATGGCTGGCTACCTACAAATGCCCCAAAAGTTATGAATTCCGCGACGACCTTCCCATGTCGGCGGCAGGCAAGGTGTTGAAGTCCGTGCTACGGCAGGGCCATGAATCCCCGCGTGCGGCCCAAGCCGTAACGCCTCTCAAGGAGAAGCAGGCATGAATCGAAAAGTATGGGTGGCTGGTGTCGGCATGATCCCGTTCAGCAAGCCCGGTGCAAGCGAACCGTATTCCGTGATGGGCATGCGCGCCGTGCGCGAAGCCTTGAAGGATGCCGGCGCGCCCTATGACGCCGTGCAGCAAGCCTATGCGGGCTACGTCTACGGCGATTCAACGTCCGGCCAGGCGGTGGTGTACGGCGTGGGCCTGACGGGCATTCCCGTTTTCAACGTGAACAACAATTGCGCCAGCGGGTCGTCCGCATTGTTCCTGGCGCGCCAAGCGGTGGAAAGTGGCGCGGTGGAATGCGCGCTGGCCGTGGGCTTCGAGCAGATGGTGCCCGGCGCGCTGAAAGGCGTGTACGAGGACCGCCCGTCGCCCTTATCGACGTTCGTGTCGTCCATGACGGACCGGCAGGGGTACGACGCGGCCAAGCCGCGCGCCGCCCAGTTTTTCGGCGGGGCGGGCCGCGACTACATGAAGGAACACGGCATCCGGTCGGATACGTTCGCGCGCATTTCGGTCAAGGCGCGCCAGCACGCGGCGCGCAATCCCTACGCGGTGTTCCGCCAGACGGTCACGTTGGACGACGTGCTGGCCGCGCCCATGATCTTTGATCCCTTGACGCGTTTGCAGTGTTGCCCGCCCACCTGCGGGGCGGCGGCGGCCATCTTGTGTTCGGAGGATTTCGCGCGCCGCCATGGTTTGTCGCCGGCGGTCAGCATCGCCGCGCAGGCCATGACGACCGACACGGCGTCGACGTTCGGCGAAGGCGATATGCGCAAGCTCGTGGGCTACGACATGACGCGTGCCGCGGCCGACCAGGTATATGAGGCCGCCGGCGTCGACCCGGGCGATGTGGATGTGGTGGAACTGCATGACTGCTTCACGGCAAACGAACTGATCACCTATGAAGGCTTGCGGCTGACGCCCGAAGGGACCGCCGAACGGTTCATCCTCGATGGCGACAACACGTATGGCGGCCGGGTGGTAACGAATCCGTCGGGCGGCTTGCTGTCCAAGGGCCATCCGCTGGGCGCGACCGGCTTGGCGCAATGCGCGGAACTGGTCTGGCAATTGCGGGGGCAGGCCGAGCTGCGCCAGGTGGATGGCGCGCGGCTGGCGCTTCAGCACAACCTGGGGCTGGGCGGCGCCTGCGTCGTCACGCTGTACCAGGCCGCCTGAGGAGACCACCATGCTGGACACCCGACATATCGGCGCCGAGCTGCCCGCATTTACCACGACGGTGGAAGCGGGGCGGTTGCGGTTCTTCGCCAAGGCGACGGGGCAGGATGACCCCGTCTATGCCGACGAGGCCGCTGCGCGCGCCGCCGGCCATCCTGCTTTGCCCGTGCCTCCAACCTTCTTTTTCTGCCTGGAAATGGATAGCCCGCGTCCTGCCGCCATGCGCGAGCTCTTGGGGATCGACATCGGCCGGGTGCTGCACGGTGAACAGGGCTTCACGTATCACGCCATGGCGCATGCCGGCGACGTGCTGCGCTTTGAGCCGCGCATCACCGACATCTATGCCAAGAAAGGCGGTGCGCTGGAATTCGTGGTGCGCGAAACGCGAGTGACCGGCGCAGCGGGAAAGCTGGTGGCTGAATTGCGCGCCGTCACCGTGGTGCGCAATGGTTAAGGAGAGCACGATGAGCGGCAACGGATATCAAGATGCCCGGGCGGGCGACGCGCTGCCCGGCTTCACGGCAGGCCCCATCAGCCGACATGCGCTGGCGCTGTACTGCGGCGCATCGGGCGATCACAACCCCATTCACGTGGACCTGGACTTTGCCCGGTCGGCCGGCATGGACGACGTATTTGCGCACGGCATGTTGTCGGCGGCCTATCTGGCGCGATTACTGACGAACTGGGCGCCGCAGTCGGCGCTGCGCGAGTTTGCCGTGCGCTTCGTGGCGATCACGCATGTGGGCGACGAGGTGCGCTGTACCGGCCAAGTGGTCGAGCGCTTCGAGGCGCAGGGCGAAACCCGGTTGCGGGTTGAACTTAATGCCCGCAGCCAGACGGGCGAACTCAGGTTGAGCGGCGTGGCGGTTCTGGCCGCGCCTTGAATACGGAACAGGAGAGAGACGATGGGAACGCTTGACGGAAAGGTTGCGCTGGTATCGGGGTCGGGCCGCGGCATCGGCCAGGAAATCGCGCTGAAGCTGGCGCGCGAAGGCGCGAAGGTTGTCGTGAACGACCTGGACGCCGGCCCTGCCGAAGACACGGTGGCCATGATCCGCCAAATAGGCGGACAGGCGCAGGCCTGCGTGGGCAGCGTGACGGAATCCGGCTTCGCCGAGCGCTTCGTGGGCACGGCGGTGGACGCGTTCGGCGGGCTGGACATCATCGTGAACAACGCCGGCTATACCTGGGACAACGTCATCCAGAAAATGACCGACGAGCAGTGGGACGAGATTCTGGCGGTGCATTTGTCCGCGCCGTTCCGGATCCTGCGCGCCGCTTCCGGCTTTATCCGTGAAGCCGCCAAGGCCGAGGCCGCGCAAGGGCGCGAGGTCTTCCGCAAGGTGGTGAATATTTCGTCCACGTCGGGCGTGATGGGCAATGCGGGCCAGGCCAATTATGCCGCCGCCAAGGCGGGCATCAACGGGTTGACGCGGGCCTTGGCCAAGGAGTGGGGGCGCTACAAAGTCAATGTGAACAGCGTGGCGTTCGGCCTGATCAAGACCCGCCTGACCGAGGCGGCCGCCGATGGCGACGCCACGCTGGATATCCAGGGCCGCCAGATCAAGGTGGGCGTAAACCCACAGGTGCTGAAAAACGCCGAAAGCCTGATCCCGATTGGCCGCGCCGGCACGCCGGCGGAAGCGGCGGGGGCCGTGTACCTGTTCTGCCTGCCGGAATCCAACTACGTCAGCGGCCAGGTGCTGGTCGTGGGCGGCGGCCGCCCTTGATGCCGGAGGAGAACCTGATGGACACGCCACGGCAAGGCTGGATGGACGCCGACCTGACGCTATTCCAGGATTCCACGCGCCGCCTGTTCGAAAAGGAGTTCGTGCCTGACGAGGAAAAATGGCGCAAACAGCAGCATGCCGACCGCGAGGTCTGGCACAAGGCGGGCCGCATGGGCCTGCTGTGCGTCAGTATGCCCGAGGCCTATGGCGGCGGCGGCGGCACCTTCGCGCACGAGGCCATCGTGGCGGCGGAACAGGCGCGCGCCATGGTCTATGGCTTCAGCAACAACGTGCATAGCGCGATCCTGGCGCATTACATCCTGAACTACGGCACCGAAGCGCAAAAGCAGCGTTGGCTGCCCAAGATGGCGACTGGGGAACTGGTAGGCGCTATCGCAATGAGCGAACCCGGCGCGGGCTCTGACCTGAAAAGCGTGCGCACCACCGCGGTTCGCGACGGCGATGCCTACGTGGTCAACGGTTCCAAGACCTTTATCACCAACGGCCTGCATGCCGACCTGATCTGCGTGGTGGCCAAGACGGATCCGCACGCCGGTTCGCGCGGCGTATCGCTGATCATGGTCGAGACCCGGGACCTGCCAGGGTTCCGACGTGGCCGCCTGTTGGAGAAACTGGGCCAGAAAAGCCTGGATACGGCAGAGCTCTTCTTCGACGGCGTGCGGGTGCCGGCCGCCCACCTGCTGGGCGAAGCGGAAGGACGCGGTTTCACGCAACTGATGCAGCAATTGCCGCGTGAGCGGCTGCTGATCGCCGTGGGCGCGGTGGCGACAATGCGGCGCGCCATCGACGAGACGGTGGCCTACACCCGGACGCGGCAGGTATTCGGCCAACCGTTGATCGACATGCAGAACACGCGCTTCAAGCTGGCTGAATGCGAGACCGTGGCGACCATCGCGGCGCGTTTCGTCGACGATTGCATTGCGCGGCAGCTGGAGGGCGTGCTGGACCTGTCCACCGCCGCCATGGCGAAGTGGTGGACGACGCAGATGAACTGCCAAGTGATCGACGAATGCCTGCAACTGCATGGGGGCTACGGCTACATGCTGGAATACCCTATCGCCCGCATGTATGCCGACGCGCGCGTGGGCAAGATCTATGGCGGATCGAACGAGATCATGAAAGAGATCATTGCCCGCGGCATGACCGCCTGAAGGGGAAGACACGAATGCAGCAAGCGCATCATCAATATTGGCCCAAGGGCCTGCCGCACCACATCAGTCAACCGCAATCCAGCCTGGTCTTCAATCTGGAGGCCTCGGCAACGCGGTATCCCGGCAAGCCGGCCATCGTGTTCTACGACACGGTACTGGACTATGCGCGGCTCAAGCGCGAGGTCGACGCGATGGCGGGCTATCTGCAGCATGGCGCCGGCGTGCAGGCGGGCGACCGTGTATTGCTGCTTAGTCAGAACTGCCCGCAGTTCATCATTGCCTATTACGCGATCTTGCGTGCCGAGGCCGTGGTCGTGCCGGTGAACGCGATGAGCACGCCTGACGAACTGGCGCATTATCTGCAAGACAGCGGCGCCCGCGTGGCGTTCGCGGCGCAGGAACTGGCCGGGCGGTTGGCGGGCTTCGTGGACGACGGCCGGCTGGACCGCGTAATCGTCCATACCTATTCGGACTACCTGGGGCCGGGCGGGGAAGACCTGGCGCCGCCGGACTGGATCGCCGCGCCGCGGCGAACGCCCGACGTCGCGGGCGGCGTGCCCTGGTACGGTGCGCTGGCGCTCAACGCGCCGCCCGCGCCGCACAAGGCGACGGCCGCCGACCTGTGCCTGTTGCCCTACACGTCGGGCACCACCGGCCGCCCCAAGGGGTGCCGGCACACGCACGGCACGCTGGGCGCGGCGGTGACGGGATCGCAGTTGTGGCGGGGCCTGACCGCCGAAGCCGTGATTATGGGCGTGGCGCCGATGTTTCACCTGCTGGGCATGCAGAACTGCATGAACCTGCCGATCTTGCTGGGGGCGACCGTCGTCCTGCTTCCACGATGGGACCGCCAGGTAGCGGCGCAATTGATGGCGCGGCATCGGGTCAGCGTGTGGGCCGCGCCGCCCGCGATGGTCGTGGATTTCTTCGCGCAGCCCGGCATTGAATCATTCGACCTGTCCCACCTGGCCTTGTTGTGCGGCGGCGGTGCGCCCATGCCCGAATCCGTGGCCGCGATGCTGGCCGAGCGCTACGGCATCATCTTCAACGAAGCCTACGGATTGACCGAGACCGCATCGTTCCTGCATTGCAATCCCATGCAGCGCAATAAGCGCCAGTGCATCGGCGTGCCCACGTTCGGGGTGGATACGCGGGTGGTGGACCCGTCAACCCTTGTGGAACTGCCGCCTGGCGAGACCGGCGAACTGGTCACGCGCGGCGCGCAGATCATGCAGGGCTATTGGAATAATCCGGCGGCCGATGCCGACGCGTTCTTCGTGCTGGATGGGGAACGGTACTTCCGCACCGGTGATCTGGGGCGCGTGGACGAAGACGGCTATTTCTTCGTGACCGACCGTCTGAAGCGCATGATCAATGCGTCGGGTTACAAGGTGTGGCCGGCCGAGGTCGAGAACGCCCTGTACGAACATCCCGCCGTGCACGAAGCCTGCGTGATCGGCGTGCCCGACGCCTGTCGAGGTGAAACGGTGAAGGCGTTGCTGGTGTTGCGGCCCGAAGCGCGCGATAGCGCCTGCGAAGACGAGGTGATCGCCTGGGCGCGTACGCGCATGGCGGCCTACAAGGCGCCGCGCATCGTGGAGTTTGTGGATGCGCTGCCCAAGTCAAGCACGGGCAAGATCCTGTGGCGCCAATTGCAGGAGGCGGGGCGTGCTGCGCGGGAAACCGCCTAGTGGGGCGCACCCATCGGGCGTCATGGCGTGCGCCAGGGCGGTAACCCTGCCGAAGGACATTACGCCGTGGTGTCGCCCGCCGCTTCGGGCTGATAGAGAATTTCTTCGATCGTGGCGGCGTGCTCGGTCTGGTTGGGGGCGGTCCAGGTGATGCGCTGGCCCTGGCGCGAACCGATCAGGCTCAGCCCCAGTGGCGACAGCACCGACACCTGGCCCTGCGCAAGGTTGGCGTCTGCCGGGTAGCACAGCGTGACGATCATTTCGTCGCCGTTGGCGTTCAGCAGGCGCAGGCGGGAGCGCATCGTGACGATGTCTGGCGTGACGTCTTCCAGCGTGATGATCGGTGCGGAATCCAGGATGTCTTGCGTGGCGTCGATCGCATCGCGCGACAGCGCGGCGGCACTGGCGGGGCGGGTAATCATGCCCAGCAGGCGGGCGTGGTCCAGGGCGGTGATCAGTTTGTCTTGCGGCAAGGCGTTCATATTGATTCTTCTAAGACGAATGGCCCCCCTTGGCAGACGCTTTTCAGGTTTGCTCGGGCGAGGCGATGGAGGAGGCGACTGCGAAAGCCGGTCCCGAGGGGGCGCCGCCATGGCGGCCGGAGGCGGATAAACGCCCTGTTCCTTGGGGAGAGCCTACGCGGGCTGGGTCAAGCGTCTTTGCGGCGCAGGTTTTCGCGCGTTTGGCGCGCAATCTGCTGTCGGCAACAGTCCAGTATATAGGCCATTGCCGACGTAAGGGCGGGAAGGCGTCGAAAGCGGGCGGATGCGTCCGCCCGCCGGCTGCGTTCCTGGCGGGAATCAGCCCTTGATGAAGGCCAGCAGGTCCGGATTGATGACCTCGCCATGCGTGGTCAGCATGCCATGCGGGAACCCCGCATACACCTTCAGCGTGCCGTGCTTCAGCAGCTTGACCGCCAGCTTCGAGGAGTCGTCGATGGGCACGATCTGATCGTCGTCGCCGTGCATGACCAGGGTCGGCACGGTGATGGCCTTCAGGTCTTCGGTCTGGTCGGTTTCCGAAAAGGCCTTGATGCCGTCGTAGTGCGCCTTGGCCGAGCCGATCATGCCTTGCCGCCACCAGTTATTGATGATGCCTTGCGATACCTTGGCGTCCGGGCGGTTGAAACCGTAAAAGGGGCCGGAAGCGACATCGGTGAAGAACTGGGCGCGGTTGGCGGCCAGGGCCGCGCGGAAGCCGTCGAATACCTCGATCGGCGTGCCGCCGGGGTTGGCGTCGGTCTTCACCATCAAGGGTGGCACGGCGCTGACCAGCACGGCGCGGGCGACGCGGCCCTGCGGTTGGCCGAATTTGGCGACATAGCGAGCGACCTCGCCGCCGCCTGTCGAATGGCCGATATGGACGGTGTTGCGCAGATCCAGGTGTTCGACCACCGCCGACGCGTCGGCGGCATAGTGATCCATGTCGTGGCCGTCGCTGACCTGGCTGGAACGGCCATGGCCGCGGCGGTCATGCGCGATGACGCGAAAGCCCTTGGCGACGAAGTACAGCATCTGGGCGTCCCAGTCGTCGCTCGACAAGGGCCAGCCGTGGTGGAACATGATGGGCTGGGCCGTTTTAGGGCCCCAGTCCTTGAAATAGATCTGCACGCCGTCGGGGGTGGTGATGGTGCTCATGGTCAGTGACTCCGGGAGAGGCAGGAAAGGGAGGTACCGCAGGAGAGGCCGGGCTGGGAAGCCGGCCGATTCACAGCGTAACGCGCATACCGCCCCGTCGCTTGTACGTTATCAAGCGGCTTTGGATGAAATCATCCTGTCCGGCGGGCACGCCGATGTTCGGCCGCTGCCCGCCCCCCACGCCCGGCCCGCCGCCGGTTGAACCGACGCCCATCCGAGGCTAAGCTCAAGGCTGGCTATCGTAAGCGGCGCCTGGGATCCGCATGGCTGCAGCACCGGACCCGCTCGCCGCAAGGAGAGCAGCATGCGGCATGCAGTCGATCTGTCCGGGCGCGTGGCGATCGTCACCGGCGCCAATTCCGGGATCGGGCGCGGCATTGCCCTGGAATTGGCGGCGGCGGGCGCGCGCGTGGTCGTGAACCACCGCCCCAACGAAGACGCCGAGCGGCGCGGCGCCGACGTGGTGCAAGCCATCTTGCACGCGGGCGGCCAGGCCGTCACCGCGGCCGCCGACATCAGCCGCGAAGAAGACGTCGAACGCCTGTTCCGCGTGGCGGTGGACCACTTCCAGAACGTCGACATTCTTGTCAACAACGCCGGCATCGAGCGGCCTGCCGCCATTCAGGATATGACGCTGGCGCAATGGCAGGCGGTGATCGACACCAATCTGACTGGCCAGTTCCTGTGCGCCCGCGCCGCGGTGCGGGCGTTCCTGAACCGGGCGTCCCCGGCGTCCGCCAATGCGGCCATCGGCAAGATCATTTTCATCAGTTCGGTCCACGAAGTGATTCCGTGGGCGTTCCAGGCCAACTACGCCGCGTCCAAAGGGGGCGTGTCGCTGCTGATGCAGTCCTTGGCGCAAGAGCTGGCCCCCTTGAAGATCCGCGTCAACTCCGTGGCGCCGGGGGCGATACGGACGCCCATCAACGCGCCCGCCTGGAACACGCCGGAGAGCATGGCGTCGTTGCTGAAGCTGATCCCGTATGGCCGCATCGGCGAACCGGAGGACGTGGCGCGCGCCGTGGCGTGGCTGGCCAGCGACGATTCCGACTACGTAACGGGGTCGACCTTGTTCGTCGACGGCGGGATGACGCTGTATCCCGCCTTTCGCGGTGCAGGGTGAGCCGATGTCGAAGCCCCTCGAAGACTATGGCCTGATCGGCAACATGTTGTCGGCCGCGCTGGTGGCGCGCGACGGCGCCATCGACTGGCTGTGCCTGCCGCATTTCGATTCGCCGGCGTGTTTCGCGGCATTGCTGGGCGATGACAGCCACGGCCGCTGGCTGCTGACCCCAAGCGCCCCCGGCGCCATTTCCACGCGCCGCTACCTGCCTGACACGGCCGTGTTGGAAACGCGCCATGAAACGCCAGGCGGCGTGGTGCGCGTCTACGACTTCATGCCCCTGAGCGATGACGAGGAGCGTGTCGACGTGGTGCGTATCGTGCAGGGCGAGTCCGGCCAGGTGGACATGCGGATGGAGCTGACGTTGCGCTTCAATTATGGGCAGGCAGTGCCCTGGGTGCGTCGGCGCGATTATGGGCTGAGCGCCATTGCCGGGCCCGACGCCGTGGAGCTGCATACGGCGGTGCCGTTGACCGGGCGCGACATGAAAAGCGTGGCCGAATTTACGGTGCGCCAAGGCGAAACCGTGCCCTTCACCCTGTCGTATCACCGTTCGCACAAGACGCCGCATTTCGTGCCGGACCGAATGGAAAGCATGGACCGCACGATCGCGTGGTGGCATGAATGGGCCAAGCGCTGCCATTGGGAAAACGGACCGGGTGAACGGCGAGATGCCGTCGTGCGCTCGCTCATCACGCTGAAACTGCTGACGTTTCAGCCCACCGGGGGCATCGTCGCCGCGCCGACGACGTCGCTGCCCGAACAGTTGGGCGGCAGCCGCAACTGGGATTACCGGCATTGCTGGCTGCGCGATTCCGCGCTGACGCTGTATGCGCTTTTGAATGCCGGCTACCGCGAGGAAGCCGAGGCCTGGCGCCAATGGCTGTTGCGCGCGGCGGCGGGGCACCCGAACCAATTGCAGATCATGTACGGCATCGCGGGCCAGCGCTGGCTGCCCGAACACGACATTCCCTGGCTGCCGGGCTACGAGGGGAGTGCACCCGTGCGGCTGGGCAACGCCGCTGCCGGCCAGATGCAGCTGGATGTCTATGGCGAGCTGATCGAAACGCTGCACGCCGCGCGCGTGGCGGACCTTGCGCCGCTGGCCGAAGCGTGGCGCATGCAAAAAGTGCTGCTGAAGCCGCTTGAGGAACTGTGGCGCCTGCCGGACCACGGGATCTGGGAAATGCGGGGGCCGCGCCGCGCGTTCACGCATTCACGGCTGATGTGCTGGGTGGCGCTGGACCGTACCGTGAAATCCTGCGAACGTTTCGGGCTGGAAGGGCCGGTGGATCGGTGGCGGGCGCTGGCCGACGAGATACGCCAGGACATCTGCACGCATGGCTATGATGCCGGGCGCAATACCTTCGTGCAGTACTACGGCGGCACGGCGCTGGATGCCAGCCTGCTGCTGATTCCGCAGGTCGGCTTTCTGCCGGCGGACGATCCGCGCGTGGCGGGCACCGTGCAGGCCATCGAGCGCGAACTGCTGCGCGATGGCCTGTTGCTGCGTTATTCGACCCTGCGCAGCGATGATGGCCTGCCGGGCGACGAAGGCGTCTTCCTGGCGTGCAGCTTCTGGCTGGCCGATGCCTACATCATGCAAGGCCGGCTGGACGATGCGTCCCGCGTGTTCGATCATCTTCTGTCGCTGCGCAACGACCTGGGCCTGATGTCCGAAGAGTACGACGTGGCGCGCAAGCGGCTGGTGGGCAACTTCCCGCAGGGCTTCTCGCATATTGGCCTGGTCAATACGGCCTACAACTTGAGCGCGGCCGGCGGCACGGCGCGCCAGCGTTCATCGCGCGACGCGCCTCAGGAATGAACCCTGCCCGCCGCCGGGCTGTCCTTGCTGCGTTTGACCATGTGCAGGAGCGTCTGAAAGAGCTCTTCCCGCGCCTGCGCTTCGCTGATTTCGCCGGCCACCGCCGCGTTCGACAGCGCATCGGCGGCGCCGAGCATCGCCCACAAGCTGGCCAGCGGCACGGATCCCGGGCTGGCGAAAGGCGCAAAGATCTTTTGGCATTTGTCGATGAAGACCCGCTGATACTGCCTTTTCACGGCGGCGATTTCAGGCGACCCGTCCAACGCCGCCAGCACGCCGGGAATTTCCCGGCCTTGCGTGATGACGCAATCGATATACCGTGAGGCGACGACCGCGGCTTTGTCTTTCAATGTGGGTTTGCTGGCCGCGACGGCGGCGTCGATGATCGCCGTCTGGCGCACGTCGAAGTCTTGGTAGAGCGCTGCGAGCAGCCCGTTGCGCGTGCCGAAGTGGTCGTACACGACAGGCTTGGAGATGCCGGCTTCTTCAGCCAGCCGGCCCAGCGTCAACGCGTCGGTGCCTTCATCGCGGATCAGCTTCCAGGACACGTCCAGCAACTGGCGTAGCCGCGCTTCTTTCGACAGGCGGCGGCGCGGTGAGGGGGCGGACGGAGCAGACATCGTTTTTTATCCTGAAGGGGCGTATCACTGCGGCAAGGGGAAAATCCGCTTGCCGATGGCGTGCGCCGCATCCAGATGAGACGTGGGGAAGCCGGCGTCCGAGGCGACCAGCAATTCCGAGGTCGCGACGCGAGCGCCACAGTAGCCGAAGATCCCGTGGTCGATCTGCGTTTTCATCGCGCCAAAGTAGCCGTGCCGCGCGTAGGTTCGCATATCGGCGCCGCCGCTGGCAATCAGGTGCACCTGAAGGCGCTGCAGCTTTTTAAGCAGCTTGCCGTCGGGGCCGGCATCATAGGCCCAGCCATTGGTGAACACGCGATCGATCCATCCTTTCAGCAGGCCGGGGAACGACCACCAATGCACGGGATAGACCAGTACCAGCGCGTCCGCGCGATCAATCCGGGCGTGTTCGGCGGCGACATCCGGGGACGGCGCCGCGTTCCTCAGGTGCAGCGCCACGTCGGCCTGGGTGAATCTGGGATCGAACGCTTCCGCGGCCAGATCGGCGATTTCGAAGGAGTGGCAAGGCTGGGAGCCGGCGATCCCTTGCGCGATTTGAGCCGCGATGGCGTGGGTGAGGGAAGCCGGGTCGGGATGGGCGACAACGATAAGGGCATGCATGTCTTGAGACGTCCATACGAGGATTGCTATGTACTTATCGTAGCCTACTTTTAGTAGGTTGTGGAAGTCCCTCCCGATTGTCGTGCCGTGTCCGCGGCGGCTAACGGCTGTCAGCTACTCGTTCCTGGCTGACCGGATTGGCGCGGAGGACGGCTTCGACGGTTCGCGGGCGGCTGTCCCGACACGCAGGCGGCCGGTATGCGGGACGGGCATCTTGGCCTGCCGCGCGCAGGGCCTGCTCGATCAAGCGGTCCAACTGCTTGAGTGCCGATTCATGGTCCCGGTCCAGGTGTATGCGCAGGCAGGCCTTGCCGCGCGCCATCAGTTCCTCCATGTCGGCCACGGCCTGCGCTTCCTGAACCGCGCCGAAGCCCAGGGGGAACCTGGGTACCGGAAGGTCGTCATGATCGGCGGTGATGAACAGGAACACGCCGCCGTCCGGCCCGCCTTTATGAAGCTGCCCGCAGGAATGCAGATAGCGGGGACCGAAGCCCCCCACTGTCGCTACGCGGCAGGCGTCGCGCACTTGGCGCCGCCATCGGGCCAGGTGGGCGGCGTACTGCGGGGCGTTGGGCAGGTACGCCAGGATGGCGGCATAGCTGTCGGGCCGAAGCCGTGCGAAATGGGCCGCGAGCCGTTCGCTGGGCGTCGAGACATCCGCGTCCTGGCGTCCGTAGAACGTCAGGGCCCCGGCTTGCGCGGCGGGTTGCGGGGGGCAATAGCCCGCGGCGCGGGAGCGCTGTTCGACCAGGGCGCGCGCGCGGCATTTGCTTGCCTCCACATCCGGTTGGTCGAACGGATTGACGTGCAGGATGGCGCTGGCTACCGCGGTCGCGACCTCCCACCGGAAAAACTCCTGGCCCAGTGTTTTCGCGCTTTTTACGTCAATGCGCACGACGGGGTGGCCAAGCGCGGCCAGGGATGCTTCGTGCGCGTCCAGGTCCGGACACGGTACGCCGGTTTGCCGGATGGAGACGAAGAGCCGGTCTGCGCCGTAGGATTCCGGCCTTCCAAGGGGTTCGTCATTGACCGGCACAATGCCGCGGCCGTTCTTGCCGGTGGATTCCGCCAGCAATTGCTCAAGCCAGCCGCCGAACGACTTCAGGCGCGGGCAGGTCAGTAGCGTGACCTTATCTCGACCGGCGCGCGCGGCTTCGCCCAGGATAGCCCCCAGCACCAGACCGGGGTTTGCGGCGACGTCGGCGCGGGCCGAGCAGGCGCGCACCATCGGCGCGGTCTCGCGGAGGAACGAGACTGGCGCGTGGCCTTGCAACGCCAACGACACGAGCCCGAAGCAGGACAGCACGGAGTACCGGCCGCCGATGGTCGGGTCGCCGCGGAAAATGCCGGCATAGCCGTCCCGCAATGCGGTTTGATGCAGGGCCGACTGGGGGTCCGTGATGGCGATGAAACGTTCCCCCGCCGCTTCGCGTCCGAGCCGCTCCGACAGGCGCGAAAAAAAGTACGTGGCCAGCATGCTGGATTCCAGGGTAGAGCCGGATTTGCTAGCCACCACGAACAGGCAGCGCTCCAGGTCCAACTGCGATTCCAGGCGGCGGATCTGGTCGGGGTCCGTCGTGTCCAGGACGTGCAGCCGCATTCCTGACGGACGGGCAGTCTGCGTGGCCCCCAGCACTTCCGAGCCCAGGCTGGCGCCGCCCATGCCCAGGATCACCGCATCGGTCATGCCTTTTTCAATCAAGCGCATGCAGGCGCGCGCCAGCCGGGCGGTTTGCCGCGGCTTGGCGGCCGGTCTTAGCCACCCCATCCACTGGGCTTCATCCGAGGCCGTCCACAACGACGCGTCGCCCGCCCACAAGCGCCGACCCCACTGCTGTTGCCGGGCAATGGACAAGCGTGCCGCCAGGCTGTCCCGCAGCCAGGCGGGCAGGCAGCAGGAATAGGGGTTCAACCGCTTGGTACACGCCGGATCAAGGCGGCGCTTGCCCGTGGGCGCCGCGTGGCCGGGCGGGCAGGTTCCGGGATATCGGGAAGCACTCAGATGGCGGATATGCATGGCAGCAGGGTCTCGAGTATCGGGTGGCCCGGCAGAGCAATTAGCGTGCCCGGTCTTTTCAGTGATATCGGGGGCGGATGGCATGGGAGTTGCTGCGCAGCGCGTTCGCCCGCACAGGAGAATTTGCCGTGAACGCATGGATCAACCAATCGGATTGGCTGGCCGACCATCCGCTGGCCCTATGGGGTATCGCAGTGGCCATCAGCGTCGTCGTGTTCCTCATCATCCTCACGACGCTGAAAGTCGTGCGCGCCCGGCTGGATGCCCTGGCGCGGCGGGGGCACGGTTTTGGGGCCTCGATTTCCCTTGTCCTCCAGCGGACGAACTGGATCGTGGTCGCCATGTTGTGCTTCATGGTGGGCGTGGAGATCAGCGGCGCGCCTTTGCCGTGGAGCGGCAACACCATTCAGCACTTGTGGTTCGTGCTGTTGGCGCTGCAGGGAGCGCTATGGCTGGACCGCGCGGTGGACCTGGCGCTGCGCCACACGGCGGCCGCCAGGGGACTGGCAAGCGTCGTGACGGTGACGCTGCTGGGGTTGTTGTTGCGGGGGCTGGTGTGGGTGATCGCGCTGCTGTCCATGCTGGACAACCTGGGCGTGAACATTACCGCGCTGGTCGCCAGCCTGGGGATCGGCGGGGTGGCGGTGGCCCTTGCCGTGCAGACGATCCTGAGCGACCTGTTTGCCTCGATCTCGATCGGGCTGGACAAGCCCTTCGAGGTCGGCGATTTCATCGTTTTCGGGCCGGTGGCGGGCAGCATCGAGCATATCGGGTTGAAGACCACCCGGATCCGCAGCCTGGGCGGCGAGCAAATCGTGTGTTCCAACACCGAACTGCTCAAGCAGACCATCCAAAATTACAAACGCATGCAACAACGGCGGATCGTGTTCTCGGTGCGAATCACCTATCAGACGGGGGCCGACCAAGCGGAAAAGGTGCCTGCGATGCTGCAAGGCCAGATCAACGCCCAGGAAGGCACCAAATTCGATCGCGCGCATCTGGCTCGGTTCGGCGACAGCGCCTTGGAGTATGAAGCGGTGTATTACGTCATGACCGCCGACTACAACCGGTACATGGACACGCAGCAGGCCATCAACCTGGGCATCATGCGCGAGCTGGAACGGGCGGGGATTGACCTGGCGCTGCCCGCGCGAACGGTCCACGTGATGGAAGGCGGGTCGGGGGGCGCACCGGCGGGCGGCGGCCTGAAGGCGGCGTAGACGAACGGCGGCTCAATCCTGCCCGAGCATGTCCAGAAGCAGTTCCATGGACCAGGGTTTGGGCAAAAGCGGGAAAAGTCGCGCGTCGCTGCCAACTGCCCGGCCCGCGGCCCCGGTTGTCAGGACGACCCTGATATGCGGCCATTTCATGCGTACCTTTTTTGCCAGCTCCATGCCGTCCAGGCCCGCCAGCTCCACGTCCGCGATCACCAGGTCGACCGCGCCTTGCGCGTCCTGCAGACGCTGCAGGGCTGCCGATGCGCCGGTGCAAAGCGAAACCTCGTGGCCCATGTCTTCCAGCAACGCGCGAAGCACCGCGCCCACCTGCGTGTCGTCGTCGACAAGCATGATTCGTTTTTGCTCGCGGGGCAGGGGATCGGCGGCGGCCGACGAGGCCGAACCGTCCGCGGTTGACACGTCTTCGGGGATGCTGAGGGTGAAGGTCGAGCCCAGGCCCACTTCGCTGGCCACCCTGACGTCCCCGCCCGACTGCTTTGAAAATCCGAACACCTGGCTCAGGCCCAGGCCGGTACCCTTGCCGACGGGCTTCGTCGTGAAAAAAGGTTCGAAGATCTGGGCCAGCACGTCCGGTTCCATGCCGCACCCGGAATCGCGAAGTTCGATGGCGACGTACCGCTGCGGCACCCTTTCCGGC
Organism: Achromobacter marplatensis; assembly: GCF_049060505.1. Classification (GTDB taxonomy): domain Bacteria; phylum Pseudomonadota; class Gammaproteobacteria; order Burkholderiales; family Burkholderiaceae_B; genus Achromobacter; species Achromobacter marplatensis_A. The sequence continues at coordinate 532,790 of NZ_JBMGRB010000003.1, read as the reverse complement.
CGGTCCGGAACGGCCCCGTTTTCGCCCGCCTCCCGCCGCACCGTGATCCGGAGTTGGCCGCCGGCCGGCATGGCGTCGCGTGCGTTGATGACCATGTTCAGCAACGCGGTTTCCAATTGGGTCGAGTCGGCGCAAATGTGGAGGGGGCCGTCCTGGAAGACATATTCGATCTTGATGCCCGAGCCGACCGTCGCCGCGAAGATGTCGCGCATGCCTTCAATACACGCCCGGACGTCAAACCGCGCGGGCGTGAGCGGCTGCTTGCGAGAGTACGCCAGCAGTTGCGCGGTAAGGTGTCCGGCGCGTTCCACCGTGGCGGTGACGACGCCGGCCAGCTGTAACCGCTTATCCTCGCTTAGGGAGGGCTTGCGCAGCATCTCGGCGGCAAAGCGGATCGTGGCCAGGAAGTTGTTGAAGTCATGCGCGACGCCGCTGGTCAGCCGCCCCAGGGCCTCGAGTTTTTGCGCATGATGCAGGGCGTCGCGCGTCGCCTGGATCTCATCCTGCGCCTTCTTTTTGTCCGTGATGTCGCGGGTGATCTTGGCAAAGCCCAGCACATGGCCTTTGTCGTCGCGGACGGCATCAATCACGACGCTGCACCAGAATCGCCGTCCGCTTTTGTGGACACGCCACCCCTCGGCCTCAAATCGGCCCTCGTGGCGCGCGGTCTCAAGCGCGCGCTCGGGCACGCCCGCGAGCCGGTCTTCTTCCGTGTAGAAAATAGAAAAGTGCTGGCCGATTATCTCGTGCGGGGCATAGCCTTTGAAGCGTTCCGCGCCGGGATTCCAGCTGCTGACGCGCCCGCTGGGATCAAGCAGGTAGATCGCGTAATCCATCACGGCATCGACCAGAAGCCGGTAGCGGCTTTCCCCAGCCAGTTCAAGGCCCGTGTCTGCGGATGTCGGTGTGCGCATGAATTTCCCTTGGCGGCATCGGTCGTGCGGAGTCACTGGGCGATCAGGCGGTTTTGGGGCGTTGCGCCGGGCCGCTGAAGCATTCTATTATGCCCCGCAAAATTGGGTCACGATGTTGCAGAATATCGGGTCGGCGAAGCGGGCCGGTCCTATCGCCCCGGGGCTAGCCGGCAAGGGGTGGGAATGGTATTTGCTGCACTTTTTTCGCGGGCGATGCGGCAGCGTCCGCGGGCAGTATCATTCAGGTCAACGAAGCCTCCTGCCGACTCAGGTATCCCATGTCAAACTCCCCCTTAAGGCCTGATCAGTTGCCGGGCCACGCACCAAGCGACCTGCAGTTTCCGGTGGTCGGGCTGGGGGCTTCCGCGGGCGGGATAGACGCGTTGAAAGGGTTCTTTGCGAATGTGTCCCCGGACCCCGGCATGGCGTTCGTCGTCATTGTGCATTTGTCGCCCAATCACGAAAGTATCCTGGACCGTATCCTTCAGGCCGCTACCCCGCTGCCGGTCACCCAGGTCAAGGTGCCGGTGCGGATCGAGCGCAACCATATTTACGTGATCCCGCCGGCCGCCGTCCTGTCGATGAACGACGGGTACTTGCGCCTGACCGCCGGCACCCGACCGCGCGGCAAGCATGTCGCCATCGACGAGTTTTTCCGCACCCTGGCCGACGTGCATACGACCCGCGCGGTCGGTATCGTGTTGACCGGCGGCGGCGCGGACGGATCAGTGGGTTTGGCGCGGATAAAAGAGCAGGGAGGCGTTACGTTCGCGCAGCAGCCTGACGATGCCGAGCACGATGCCATGCCGCGCAGCGCGATCGCCACGGGCATGGTCGACATCATCCTGCCCGTATCCGAGATGCCCGGCCGGCTTGAGAACATTGCCGACAATATGTTCAGCATCCAGTTGCCGGACTTGGATGGGACCGAGGTCGAGCCGGTAGGGGATTCGCCGCCGTCCGCCAAAGACGGCCAGGCTGACCACAATGCCCTCCGGGACATCCTCGCGCTGCTACGCGCCAGGACGGATCACGATTTTCGGCACTATAAAAGGGCCACGGTCTTGCGCCGCATCGAACGCCGCATGCAGGTCACCGGGGTGCCGACCCTGACCGAGTATTGGAAACTGCTGCAAGAGCGGGCGGACGAAACGCCCAATCTGCTGTCCGACATGCTGATTGGCGTCACGCAGTTTTTCCGTGACAAGGAGTCCTTCGCCACGCTTGATAAAACCGTACTGCCCAAGCTGTTCGAAAGGCTGGATGCCGCTTCCGACGGCGGCTTGCGGGCGTGGGTGGCTGGCTGCTCTACCGGTGAAGAGGCCTATTCCCTGGCCATGTTGATCAGCGAACATGCCGAAGCGGCGAAGCAGCAGGCGAAGTTCCAGCTGTTCGCCACCGATATTGACGAATCGGCCCTGGCAGTCGGCCGGACCGCCGCCTATCCCCTGGCGATAGAAGCCGACGTCGCGGATGAGCTGTTGCAGGCCTACTTTACGCGGCAGGGCAACGAATACCGGATCAAGAAGGATATCCGCGAACGTGTGCTGTTCGCGGTCCACAACATCCTGCGCGACCCGCCTTTCTCAAGGCTGGACCTGGTCAGCTGCCGCAACCTGTTGATCTACCTTGACCGCGATGTGCAACGCGACGTCCTCAGGATGTTCCATTTTGCGTTGAAGCCGGGCGGGTTTCTTTTCCTGGGAAGTTCCGAATCAGCCGACGCATGTCCGCAGCTGTTTCAGGTGGTGGACAAGCGTAATCGCATCTACGTCGCCAAGGAGACGCCGGTGCAGATCCGCAGCGTGCCGGAATTGTCCGCAGGCGGCTTCGAACGCGTGCGGCCCGTTGCGATGACGGCCCCGGCCCACCGTGCGAAAAAGACCTCTTATGCCGAGGTGCACCAGCGCGCGCTGGAGCTATATGCCCCGCCCAGTGTCATCGTCGATGCGGAAAGCAACGTCGTGCACATGTCGGAGCGGGCGGGCCGCTTCCTTCGGCATGCGGGGGGGGAGCCCTCGCGTAGCCTGCCGATGCTGGTGTATCCGGAACTGCGCATGGAGTTGCGCACGGCCATGTACCAGGCGTTGCACTCGAACAAAAGCGTCGAGGCCCGCCGCGTGCAGATGAAGGCCGGCGACCGCCAGACCTATGTCAACATGGTTGTGCGGCCGTTCCGCCACGAAGAGACCAGCAGCCACTACATGCTGGTGCTGTTCGATGAAGTCGAAGACATCATGAGCGTCGATGACGGTCAGGAAGAAAAGGGCTCTTCGGCGGTATTGGCCCAGCTGGAGGCCGAGCTGCAACGCACGAAGGATCAGTTGCAGGTGACCATCGAGCAGTCCGAGACCTCCACGGAAGAATTGAAAGCGTCCAACGAGGAACTTCAGGCGATCAACGAAGAGCTGCGTTCGGCAACGGAAGAGTTGGAAACAGGCAAGGAAGAGCTGCAATCGGTCAATGAAGAGCTGATTACCGTGAATGCCGAACTCAAGACGAAAGTCGATGAGACGGCGAAGATCAATGACGACCTGCAGAACCTGATCGCGTCGACGGATATCGCCACGCTGTTCGTGGATCGGAAGATGCGCATACAGTGGTTCACGCCCCGCGCCTCTGATATTTTCAATGTCATCACCAGCGACGCCGGGCGCTCGCTGCTGGATATCACGCATCGTCTGGATTACCCCGATCTGGCCAAGGATGCCGCCGGCGTGTTCGAGTCGCTGCGGCCCATCGAGCGCGAGGTGCACAGCAGCACCGACCGCTGGTTTTTGGCCCGCCTGCTTCCGTATCGCAGCGCCGAGCACCGCATCGAGGGTGCTGTCTTGACGTTCATCGATATCACGGGCCGGCGCAAAGCGGAAGATCGCGTCCTGCTCGGCGAGGCGCACCTCAGGCTGATGACCGAAAGCGCCCGCGACTTCGGGATCTTGACGCTGGACAGCGAAGGGATCATCACCAACTGGAATATCGGCGCGGAAACCCTCTTTGGATATACCGCCGCCGAAGCCATCGGGAAGTCCTTTTCGTTGATTTTTACCGAAGCGGATATCGGCGCGGGAGAGCCGGGCAAGGAACTGGAACGCGCCAAGAAAATCGGCTATGCCGCGGATGATCGTTGGCACCGGCGCCGGGACGGCAGCCTGGTGTATTGCACGGGCGGCGTCAACCGGATGGACGACCCGGCCTACCAGGGATACGCCAAGATCGTGCGCGACGTCACCGACTTGAAACTGCGCGATGTCGAGCAGGAATCCCGGCTGGATCGCGCGCGGGCCGACAGCGTGCTTAAAGACGAGTTCTTCGCGATGATGTCGCACGAACTCAAGCATCCGCTTAACTTGATCCAATTGAACGCTGAACTGTTGGCGCGGACGACGTCGGTGCGGGATTCGCCGGCCGCCGCCCGCGCCGCCGACCTGATCCAGCGGGCCGTGAAAGGCCAGGCGCGAATCATCGACGATTTGCTGGACCTGTCGCGGGTACGCACCGGCAAATTGGCGTTGAACCGGTCCATCGTCGATATCACCGCCGTCGCAAGGAATATCCTGGAGGTGCTGCATCCGGTGGCGACCGCGGCCGGCCTGGTGTTGCGCAGCGATTTCGACCCTGACCGCGCCATCCATTTGAACGCCGATCCGTTGCGCGTTGAGCAAGTCATCTGGAACCTGCTCAACAACAGTATCAAGTTCACGCCGCCAGGGGGCTCGGTCACGTTAGCGCTGGCGGTGGAAGACGAGCACTTGCGGCTGGATGTCACCGATACGGGGCGCGGCATCGAAGCGGCGTTTCTGGGCCGCGTGTTTGACATGTTCAGCCAGGCGGACATGCGTCAGCGCGCCTTTGCGAACTCAGGATTGGGTATCGGCCTGGCCGTCGCCAGCGAACTTGTCAAGGCGCATGGCGGCACGATCCAGGCCTACTCGGAAGGCTTGGGCAAGGGCGCGCGATTTACGGTAAGGCTGGCGCTGGCGGGCTCGGAGCTGCCGCCCGATCAAGTGCCTTCGGCGGCGGACAGCCCTTTGAAGGGGTTGAGAGTGCTGATGGTGGACGATGCGGAAGACATCCTCATGATCATGGGCACGCTGCTTGAAATGGAGGAGGCCAAAGTGACCGCGGTGTCCAGCGGGCAGCAGGCACTTGAGGCCTTCGAAAAATCAACGTTCGACCTTCTGCTTTCCGATATCGGCATGCCGGGGATTGATGGGTATCAGTTGATCCGCGCCATACGCGAGAAATACCCCAACAGCGATATCCCGGCCATTGCGCTGACTGGGTTCGGGTCAAAGGAAGACGTCAACAAAGCGATAGAAGCCGGCTTTTCCGCGCATATCAGCAAGCCTGTCGCCCTTGAAAACTTGCTGGATATCGTCCGGCATTTGCGCAGGGCATCGTGACGAGCGTGGCGGGCGGCCGACGCCGCCCGTCCGCGCCGCCCCGGCATGGCGCGCTTTATGCCGCCATCTTTTCGCACAGGTCGGCGCATTCCTTACACGTGCGCGCACAATCTTCCATCCCGTCCAGGCCTTCGCAACTGCGGGCGCAATCCTGGCACAGGACCGCGCAAGCGCCGCAGACCGCCTTATGGTTTTCCACCCCGGTCAGCATCACGTGGGCGGCCGTTCGGCATAACTCGGCGCACGCCATCATCAGGCGGAAGTGGGTGGGTTCCACATGCCTTCCGCCAGCTTCCAGGCAGTGCCCCATCGCAGTTTGCATGCAGCGCCGATAGCAGGCGATGCAACTGTCGACACAACGATCCAGTTCTTTCGATGCAGCCTTCATGACGACTCCTTACGGGTGATGAGTGGTCATGCGCGACAGCATGTTCCGTGCCCGTCGCGCGGCGCGGCGTGGCCGTTTCCGCAGGTTTTTTCCGGCATGCGGTTTGCGGGCTTTCTTGTTCGGGGCTTTCTTCGGGGGGCTTTCGATCCAGGAGGACCTTGGCATGTATACACATATTCAGCTGGGCGCCCGCGACTGGCCGCGGCTTGTGGCGTTCTATGACGTGGTCCTGCGGCCGCTTGGCCTGACGCGTTGCAACGGCATCGAAGACGCCGGCCCCGCCGGTGTCATATGGCGTTGCGGGGATCGGCGCTGGCCGTCGTTCGTCGTGGCGCCGCCGTTCAACGGATTGCCCGCGACATGGGGCAATGGCTGCCAGGTCAGTTTTCAAGCGGAGACCTGCGCGGCGGTGCGGGAATGCTGGAACCGCGCCGTGGAACTTGGCGGCGTCGACGAGGGCCGTCCCGGCCTTCGCCCCCGCTATGCGCCGGATTTCTTTGCGGCCTATTGTCGGGATCCCGAGGGCAACAAGCTTGCCTTTGTGTGTTCGGTCGCGACGGAATAGCCGCGTGACGCCGGCCGGGAACGGCGTTTGCTCAGTGCGGGTTGCGTCCGGCAGATCAGGGCGCGGACCATAACGATACAGAGGCTTTTATGCTCCCGATACGCAAAGCGGTATTCCCCGTTGCTGGCCTGGGCACGCGGTTCCTGCCGGCCACGAAAGCCATGCCCAAAGAGATGTTGCCCATCGTCGACAAACCGCTCATCCAATACGCCGTCGAAGAAGCCGTGGCGGCCGGTGTCACGGAACTGATCTTTGTGACGGGCCGGAACAAGCGGGCGATAGAGGACCATTTCGACCGGGTTCCTGAACTGGAACTGGAGTTGGAGTCGAAAAACAAGGTGGTATTGCTGGATACCGTGCGCAGCGTCATCCCGGACCATGTCAAATGCGTCTACACGCGCCAACCCGCCGCCTTGGGGCTGGGGCATGCCGTGCTTTGCGCCGCGCCTATCGTGGGCGATGAACCGTTTGCCGTGCTGTTGGCGGACGACCTGATCGATGCGGACACGCCCGTTATCGGCGAAATGATGAAGGTGGCAAAAGAGTTCCAAGGTAGCGTCCTGGCGGTACAGCGCGTGCCGAAGGCCGCCACCCGCCAATATGGCATTGTGTCGGGCAGCAACGCGTCGGCCCATGTTATGCGGGTATCCGGCATTGTCGAAAAGCCGGATCCGGCCGATGCGCCTTCCGACATGGCGGTGGTTGGCCGCTATGTGCTGGACCCGGCAATATTCACCGTGCTGTCTGAAACGCAGCCCGGCGTGGGCGGCGAAATCCAATTGACGGACGCCATCGCCAGCCTGATGCGATCCAAAGCGGTATTCGGGTACGAATACGACGGCAAGCGCTATGACTGCGGCAGCAAGGAAGGGTTTTACCAGGCCACGATGGAAATCGGCAGGAAGTATCACGGTCTGGCGTGAGCCGATTGTTCTCCGTCTTCCCGGGCGCCGACATGCAAGATTCTTCTCACGAGCTGGCTGGGGCCCCGCAAGGCGGCCCCATGCCGGCAAGCCGTCTGCTAGTGGTTTCGCCGCACTATGACGACGCCATCCTTAGTTGCGGCGGCTGGCTGTCCGTGTGTCCGGGCAGCATCGTCGTTACGGTATGCACGGGGCCGGCGGATGCGCCTGACCGGCTGACGGACTGGGACCGGCGCTGCGGCTTCTCCAGCGCGGCGCAAGCAATGGCTAGCCGCCAGCAAGAAAACCAGCGGGCGTTAAGCATGATCGAATGCCGGGGGCTGGACCTGGATTTGCAAGACAGCCAATACCGGGATGCGCCCGACGAAGACCGGTCGCTGATGACGGAAAGGCTGTTTCACGCGGTGGCGAGCCTGGCTCCGGATGTCGTGGTGATTCCGCTGGGGCTCTTCCATGGCGACCACGTGCGCGTGGGCGACGCGGGGTTGATGATCCGCGAAGCGACGCCGGGTGTCGCGTGGTTCGCCTATGAAGATATTCCTTACCGATCGTATCCCGGCTTGATGCAGGAACGGCTGGTTCAACTGCACGCACGCGGCATCGCGGTCACTCCGCATCCGTATGCCGTGGACGCCGATGCGAAGGCCCGGCTGATCTCGGCGTATGCGTCGCAGCTGAGGGGGCTGGCAAGATCCGCGCACGAGCTTGCCGGCCAGGAATGCTATTGGCGCTTGTCGGCGCCGCGGTAGGCAAGGCATGGCCAATGCGCAGCAGTCCTTAGCCGGGCAGCCGTCCCCTGCGGGACAGGTGTCTATTGTTGTGTTGACCTACAACCGGTGCGAAGAGGTCTGCCGCACGCTGGCCCGTATCGACGCGTTGCCGGAGAACCCCGTCGTGATCGTGGTGGACAACGGCAGCAGCGACGGCACGGCGCTGCGCATCACACAGGATTTTCCCCGGGCAAGGCTGATAGAGACCGCCGCCAACCTGGGCGCCGCCGGACGGAACCGGGGCGTCGCCGAGGTCGCGACGCCCTATGTCGCGTTCTGTGACGACGATACGTGCTGGATGCCGGGGGCGCTGGAACAGGCGGCCCGAATCCTGGACGCGCACGAAGACATCGCGGTGCTGAATGCCCGGATCTGGGTGGGGGATGACGCCCGGCCAGATCCGGCCTGCCTGGCGATGGAGGCCAGTCCGCTGCCCCGCGTGCCCGGGGTAGGGCCGGAGCTGACGGGCTTCATGGCGGGAGCCTGCGTGATGAGGACAAGCGCGTTCCGACGGGCAGGCGGATATCTGCCCCCCTTTTTTATCGGCGGGGAAGAAGAGCTGCTGGCGCTGGACATCCTGGCGCAGGGCGGCCGCATCGTCTATGCGCCCGCCGTGCAAACCCGGCATTGGCCCTCCGCATCCCGGGACGCGCCGCTGCGCCGGCGCCTGTTGGCGCGCAACGCGCTATGGACGGCATGGCTGCGCCTGCCGCCACGGATGGCGATGGCCCGCAGCCTTCACGTCTTGTCGGCCTTGCCAGGATGGAAAGCCCGGGCAGGCGCGTGCCGCGACGCGGTGCAGGGCTGGCGGTTTGTCGCAGGGCATAGACGCGTCCTTGATGCTGCGCTTTGCCGCAAGCTTGCCGCCGTGTGGCGGGCCGGGGACGGACGGCGGCCCCAGGAATAGTCCTTGCTCCTTTCGCGATTTTGGCCTTGCCGCCATTCTGGAGGGACTTGTCATGCAACCTACGCCCTTTGCCGCGTACTGGGAGCGCGACGCCGCGATCGAAGCCATTGCGCTTGCGCGGCCGATGCTGGACGCCGCATTGTCCAACACGCGTGTCGGTGAAAGCGGTTTTCTTCACGTCGTGATCATGAACCCGTTGGCGAAACCGGGGGACTGCGATTTCGCCAACGCCATTCTCTATGAAGAGAGCATCGGCGATCCCGCTGACTGGGACGCGGATTACGGCGCTTTTGCGCGCGGCAAGGCTCGCCTGAGCTGGCGGACGGGCCTGTCAAGCCATGAGGTCTTGGCGCTTAAGCCCCATCTGTTACATGCCAAGGATTTGCCGGTGTGGGGCAGCGTCTGTATCGACGGGATCGTGGTCGCCGTCAGCGGCGCCAACCCCTGGTACGACGAAGCTTTCGCGGCGGCGGTGGCGTCCTTGTTCAAGGCCGCCGTCCAGGCGCGGCGCGAAGCCCTTTCGGGGAGGCCGGGATCATGAGCGACTCAGACAACGCCACGGCGGAATTTTCCCGTCGCGAGGTCAATCGAACCATCTTGCGGGCCCTGTGGAAGTATCGCGGCCGTACTGCCGCGGCCGTGGCGCTGCTGGTGGCGGCCAAGTTGCTGATGGTCCTGGTGCCTGCCGTCCTGAAGAACATCGTCGATACGCTCAGCGCGCCCGGCGTGTTGACCCTGCCGGTCTTCTTGCTGCTGGGCTATGCGGTCATCCGCTTTGGCGGCAGCGTATTCACGGAATTACGTGATGTGGTGTTCGTGCAGGTGGCGCAGCGCACCGTCGCGGAATTCACGGTCAGCGTATTCGACCGGCTGCAGCGGCTGGGGGCGCGCTTTCATGGATCGAGGCAGACCGGGGGCCTGGCCCGTGATGTGGAGCGCGGCACGGCCGGCGTCGGGTTTCTTCTGGGCACCGGCCTTTTTACGCTGCTGCCGACGCTGGTGGAGATTGTGTCGGTGGTGCTGATCCTGGTGCTGGGATACAGCGCCTGGTTCGCGCTGATCGTTACGGTCACGTTCGTGGCGTACTTCGCCTATACGACCATCCTGGTGCGCAAGCGCGCGACGTATCAGCGCCGGTTGAACGAACTGGATTCCAGGGCCAGCGGGCAGATGGTCGACAGCCTGCTTAATATCGACGCCATCAAGCTCAATACCAACGAAACGCTGGAAGCGGACCGGTTGTCGCGGGTACTGGACGACTGGACCCATGTGGGCATCAAGAACCAGCGGTCGTTGTCGCGCCTGCATGTGGGGCAAAGCGGAATCATCGCGTGCGGGGTGGCGGCGGTGATGCTGCTGGCTGGCCAGCAGGTGGTCGCTAGAACCATGACGGTGGGCGACCTGGTCCTGGTCAACGCATACATCATTCAGATCTGCCTGCCCTTGAATACGCTGGGCCTGATTTTCCGGCAAGCGAAAGAGGCGTTCATCAATGCCGAGCGGGTGTGCGGCCTGCTGCGCCATCCCCCGGAAACCGGCGACGATCCCAGCTTGCCGGCATTGGAGCCGGGCGCTGGCGAGATTCGTTTTGAATCGGTGGGATTCGGCTACGAGCCCGGCCGCCAAGTGCTGTGGGACGTCGATTTGACCGTGCCGGCCGGCACCACGTTGGCGGTGGTGGGCGGCAGCGGCTCCGGCAAGTCGACGCTGGCGCGCCTGCTGTTGCGCTTCTATGACCCCGATTCGGGGCGCATCCTGGTCAACGGCCAGAATCTGCGCGCGGTCAATGTGCGCAGTGTCCGGCGTGCCGTGGGTATCGTGCCGCAGGACACGCTGCTGTTCAACGAGACCATTGCCTACAACATCGCCTATAGCAAGCCGGAGGCAACCCGGGACCAGATCGTGCAGGCCGCGCGCGGCGCGCGGGTCCATGAGTTCATCGAGAGCCTGCCCGGGGGCTACGACACCCGCGTGGGCGAACGCGGCGTCAAGCTGTCGGGAGGCGAGCGCCAACGCATCGCCATTGCGCGGGCGATTCTGAAAGACCCATCCATTCTGGTGTTCGACGAGGCCACCTCGGCGTTGGACACGCGCACGGAACGCGCGATTCAGGCCGAACTTGAACGACTGTCACGCGGGCGCACGACGCTGATCATCGCGCATCGGCTGTCCACCATCGTGCATGCGCACAACATACTGGTGTTGGATCGGGGGCGCGTGGTCGAGCAGGGCGCGCACGAGGACCTCTTGGCGAAAAACGGCATGTACGCGCAGATGTGGGCCTTGCAAAGGCAGCAATCCGCGCTGGAAGAGGCCCGGGGCCGCGACACGCGCCAGCCGGTCAATCTGGTGGCGGTGGTGGCCGGGGCATTGGACGCATCGCGCGAATTGGCCCAGGACAAGGGCGTGAACCTGTATACCCTGATCGGCAACGAAGCGGCCCGCATCACCGGCGATCCCAGCGCCTTGCAGCAACTCGTCTGGGATCTTTGCCTGCACGCGATCGCGGTCTCGCCGCCAGGCGGGCGGGTCGAAATCCGGCTGCAGCGGGAAGGGCCCTTGACGCGCCTTGCCGTGACGGACGGCCGAGTCGCCAGCACCGTGGGGCCGGCCATTCCAGAGGCTGACGATTCGCTGAATGTCCCCGACGTGTTGCGCGCCGCGGCGGCGGTCGACCCCGCCCAACTCGCCGCGCAGGCACAGCGGCAGGGCGGCGTATTCCACAGCGCCGCCGCGCCATCGGGAGGACGCTGCTATTCCGTCGATTTTCCCGTCAGAGCCGTGGAGCCCGCGCCGCTGCGTCCGGATGTGAAGCTGCCCGACCTGCGCGGCGCATCGATCATGTTGATCGATGACCAGGCCGAAGCGCGAGACATGATTGCCGAAATACTTAAAGAGAACGACGCGCGCGTGATGCAGTACGCCGAGGGGAACCAGGCGCTGGCGGCGCTTGCCGCCACACCCGCGGCGCAATGGCCCCAGGTTCTGATCTGTGATCTTTCCCTGGGCGACATCGACGGGTACGAGGTGGTCGCGCGGATCCGCGCATTGGAAGCGGAACGGGGCGCCGGCCTGGCCCACAGGCTGCCGGCCATTGCGCTGTCGGGGCACGCCAGCCCGGAGTATCGGCTGCGCAGTCTGCTGGCGGGGTTCCAGGTCCATCTGGCCAAGCCCGCCGATCCCAACGAACTTGTCGCGACCATCGGCGCGCTGTTGCCTGCGGCCCCTCAATAAGGCGCGATGTGTCCCTGGCCCCGTTCCGGCACTTCTTACCCGCGCTTGTAAGAAGTGCCGGAGGATAAGCGGGGGACACGAAACGATCGGCGCGTCATACGTTTTGAGCCGTCGTCGGCACACCACTTGCTTCTGGATTAGCCGAGTTCGCAAGCACTGGAAATCCGCACCGCAGACGCTGCAAACCGCATCCAAGGAGAAGCACCATGATCCGCGATCCACGCTATTTTGGCAGAGACGACGATGACGATTTCAACCGCGATCCCGGGGGGCCGGCCTCGCGCGATGATCTCTATCCGCAGGCCCAACAACGCGGCCGGGGTTCGGGGCGTGACGCGCCTTGGAATGCGGGCCGGGAAGACCGGACACAAAGACACTTCGGCGACCAGGAGCCGTGGCGGGATCCCGCGCCATCCTTCGGATATCAAGGGGAAGGAACGCGCCGAGCGCCAGGCACGCGTGAAACGCGGGGCGGCGTGCGCAGCCGCAGCGCGGATCCCGGACAAAGCAGCTACGGCGGATTCAGAAACCAGGACCCGTCGTATCAGCGCGAACAAGTGTATGGCTCGCGCAACCCAACCTATGGCGGCCCGACGTCCTATGGCGACGAAGAAGGCGGCTACTACGGCGATCGGCCGCAATGGGCGGACGAGCCCGAGGCCTCTTTCGAAACCGCGGAGCGCGGCGGCTACAACCGCGGTCCCACGCCTTGGCGGGAACGAGGCTCCCGGCGCACCGACCCCAAGGGCTACACGCGTTCCGACGAACGCGTGCGCGAAAACGTTTGCGAGTATCTGGCACATAGCGGCCTGGACGTCAGCGACGTGTCGGTCTCCGTGGCGGATGGCCGCGTGACGCTTGAGGGCACCGTCCGCGATCGCCGCACCAAGCATCGCATTGAAGACTGCGCCGACGCCTGCGCGGGCGTGCAAGACGTCGACAACCGGATCCGCATTGCGGGAGCCGGGGAAAAAGGGGGCACGTCGTTCGGCGACACCGCAATCGGAGGCGGTCGCGAATGACGCCGGCCCACTCGAATCAAGCGCCGATCGGCACAACGGAGTGGCACCATGAAAAAGATAGCCATCATCAGTGAACATGCCTCGCCCCTGGCCCTGGCGGGCAGCGTGGATAGCGGCGGGCAGAACGTATATGTCGCCCATGTGGCCCGGGAGTTGGCGCGGGCCGGCGTGCAGGTCGACGTCTTCACCCGCAAGGACGATCCCGAGCTGGAGACGGAACACCGCTGGATGAACGGCGTGCGCGTCATTCATGTTCCCGCGGGGCCGCAGCGGTTTTTGCCCAAGGAAGACATGTTGCCGTACATGGATGAATTCTCCGCCTTCCTGTCGCGGTTTATCGGCCGGCAAGCGGTGGATTACGACGTCATCCACGCCAATTTCTTCATGTCGGCGATGGCGGCGCTGCCCCCCGCGCAGCGGTACGGCATTCCTTTGGCCGTGACCTTTCATGCGTTGGGAAAGGTGCGCCGGCAGTATCAGCAGGAAGCGGATCGGTTTCCGGATAGCCGCTTCGACATCGAAGACGACATCACACGGCAGGCGGACCGCATCATCGCGGAATGTCCGCAAGACCGCAAAGACCTTATCGAGTTGTACGGCGCCGACCCGCGCCGCATCGAGATCGTGCCTTGCGGCTATGACTCGGCGGAAATGGTGCCTGTGCCCGCCGCGGCGGCGCGCAGGGCGTTGGGTTGGGACGACAGCGCCTTCACGCTGTTGCAGCTAGGCAGGATGGTGCCGCGCAAGGGCGTCGACAACGTCATCCGCGCGTTGGCGCGGTTGCGCCAATGGCATGGAATCGACGCGCGGCTGTGCGTCGTCGGCGGCAACACCGACGACGCCGACCCTGCTGCCACGCCGGAAATCGGCCGCTTGCGGCGTATCGCTGAAGAAGAGGGCGTGGCCGAGTGGGTCGATTTCGCGGGCCGCCGCCGCCGGGAAGAATTGGCCATGTACTACAGCGCCAGCGATGTCTTCGTCACCACGCCGTGGTACGAGCCGTTTGGCATCACCCCTGTCGAGGCCATGGCCTGCGGGCGACCGGTGGTGGGCTCGGACACGGGCGGCATACGCAGCACGGTCGTGCATGGCAAGACGGGCTTTCTCGTGCCGCCCAAGGATCCCGACAGCCTGGCGGATCGGCTGGCGCAACTGGCGGGCGACTCGTCGCTGCGCGAGCGCATGGGCGAGGCTGGCAGATTGCGGGCCCGGCGCCTGTACACCTGGAAGCGGGTGGGGCAGGACCTTTTGTCCGTTTACGGACGCATGGCGGCCGGCGTGCCGTTGAGCGATCGCGCGGCAACGCGGATCGCGGCCTAAGGAGCAGTTCATGGATGAATGCGAAAGCTTGCAAGGCAAGGTGGTGCTGGTTACCGGCGGCGGCAGTGGGTTAGGCGCCGCCCTGTGCGAAATGCTGGCGGCCGAAGGCGCGCGGGTAGCGGTCACCGATATCGATGAACAACGCGCACAGGGGGTCGCCAGCAAGCTCAAGGAGTCTGGCGCCGACGTCATGGTGTGCGTGATGGATGTGGGCGTGGTGGCGGATGTGGCGGAGGGCCTGGACGCAGTCGTCCGACACTTCGGCGCGCTGGACGCCATCGTGAACAGCGCCGGCATCGATGTCACCGCGCCCATCGATCAACTGGACGCCGACGTCTGGGAGCGCGTGCTGCGCACCAACCTGACCGGCCCGTTCCTGATGGCGAAACTGGGCAAGAGCCGGCTGAGCCCCGGCGGGCACATCGTCAACGTGGCCTCCACGGCAGCCCGGCGAGCTTGGCCGAACGCCAGCGCCTATCACGCCAGCAAGTGGGGGCTGATGGGCCTGTCGCATGCGTTGCATGCCGAATTGCGGGGCGCGGGCCTGAAGGTCAGTGCCGTCATTGCCGGCGGAATGCGCACGCCGTTCCTGTTGGACCGTTTTCCGGACATTGATACCGACACCCTGCAGGATCCGGCCAACGTTGCGCGGGCGGTGCGATTCGTCCTGACGCAGCCGGCAGGAACCGTAGTGCCCGAAGTGATGGTTCTGCCGATGAAGGAGACATCATGGCCCTGAGGGCAGCCGTATTCCTGGACAAGGACGGCACCGTCCTTGTCGATGATCCGTACAACGTCGATCCAGGCCGGATGGCGTATGCGCCGATGGCGTTCGCGGCCCTGTCGCGTTTGGGCGCGACCGGCGCGTGCCTGGTGGTGATCAGCAACCAGTCCGGCGTGGCAAGGGGCTTGTTCGCGGCGGATGCGCTGCATGACGTCCAGGTGAAGCTGGCCGCCATGTTCCGGGCGGCGGGGGCCAGGCTGGACGGATTCTACTGGTGCCCGCACCACCCTGACGGCGTGGTCGAAGACTATGCCGTTGACTGCGACTGCCGCAAGCCCAAGCCGGGCCTGCTGTTGCGCGCCGCGCAGGAATTGGACCTTGACCTGAAAGATTCCTGGTTCGTCGGCGACATCCTGGACGACGTCGAGGCGGGCAACCGGGCGGGGTGCCGCAGCATCCTGCTGGACGTCGGCAATGAAACGGAATGGCGCACCGGCCCCGGCCGAGAGCCGTTCTGCCGCGCGCCCGATCTGGATGCTGCCGCCCGCATCATCATCGGACATCAGGCCGCGCATTCGGCGCAAGGAGCATGACCATGGCGCCGGATTGGCAGGATTGCGCTCATGTCTTATGTGTCCGTCTGGACAACATGGGCGACGTGCTGATGTGCACGCCGGCCTTTCGGGCGCTGCGTCAGTCTGGCGCGCGCCGTTTGTCTTTGCTGACCTCGCCGGCGGGCGCCGCGGTGGCGCCGTTTATCCCCGAAGTCGACAGTACCTTGTCCTACGATGCTGCGTGGGTCAAGAACGGCTCGGCCGGACGTGACGAGGATATCGCCGCCATCGGCAGGTTGCGCGCCTTGCGGCCGGACGCCGCCGTGATTTTCACGACGTACAGTCAAAGCCCGCTGCCGGCCGCGTTGTTGTGCCACCTGGCTGGCATTCCGCGCGTGCTTGCGCATTGCCGTGAAAATCCCTACCGGCTGATTTCGGATTGGGTCCGGGAAACCGAACCCGCGCAGGGCGTGCGCCACGAAGTCCAACGCCAGCTGGATCTGGTGGCGACCATCGGCGCGCATAGCGACGAGGTGGGCATGTCGTTCCAGGTCAAGGACGTTGACCGACTGTCGCTGCGCGACAAGCTACACCGCGAAGGGGTCTGCGAGGCCGAGGGATGGATCTGCGTGCATGCGGGCGCGACCGCGCCTTCTCGGCGCTATCCCGCTCGTCAGCTGGTGCAAGCGCTGGTGGAGCTGCGGGGCGATGGCCGCCGCATCCTGCTGTTGGGCGGCCACGAAACCGAATCGCTGGCGTCCGCCTTGAGCGAGGCCCGCTGCCTGCTGCCCGGCCTGATCGACTTGTCCGGCCGGTTGACGCTGGGCGAACTGGCGGCCGCGTTGGAGCACGCCGCCGTGGTGATCTGCAACAACAGCGGACCCGCGCATATCGCGGCGGCGCTGCGCGTTCCGGTCGTGGACCTGTACGCCCTGACAAACCCCCAGCACACCCCATGGCACACGCCATCGCGGGTGCTGAACCACGATGTGCCCTGCAAGTACTGCTATCGAAGCGTCTGCCCCGAGGGCCATCAATCCTGCCTGGCCGGTGTCGAGCCGACGCGCGTTGCGAGGGCGGCGCGCGAATTGATGAGCCTGACCCGCCAGCAGCAATCCGGCCCGCGGGCCGCCAAGGAGAGCGTTCCATGTACACACTAGGCATCAATGCGGCCTATCACGACTGTGCCGCCACGCTCGTGCATGATGGCGTCGTCGTGGCAGCCGCCGAGGAAGAGCGCTTTACCCGTGTCAAACACGGCAAGCGACCCGTTCCGTTCACGACGTGGCAATTGCCGTACTACGCGATCGACTATTGCCTGTCGGTGGCGGACATCCGCCTGCGGGACGTTGACCACATCGTCTATTCCTATGACCCGGCGTTGTTGGCTGAAGGGCGTCCGCATCCGTCGGATATCCAGCTGCCGCTTGAACCGTCCCGCGCGGGCGCCGGCGCGGGTGGCGAATCCCCGTGGGACCCGCTCTTCCTTTCGTACCTGGTGAATGCCCCGCGCCAATTGCTGGATGGCGCCCCGCATCACTTGAAGTCGCCGCGTTTTGATGACCTGACGCTGGCCCACATCATGGACCGGTGGATCTACCTGGACCATCACCTGTCGCATGAAAGCAGTGCGTTCCTGGCGGCGCCCTGCGAAGAATGCGCCGTGTTGACCATGGACGGACGGGGCGAACGGACCACTACCAGCTACGGCCATTTCTCTAAGGGCGAGTATGCGCGCATCAAGCAGATTGACCTGCCGCATTCGCTGGGTTTGCTGTACGAGACCGTCACAAGCTATCTGGGCTTTCTTCATTCATCCGACGAATACAAGGTGATGGCGCTGGCGTCGTTCGGAACGCCCGAGTATCGGAACGAATTCCGTGAAATCCTGCGCCTGGAAGAAGAGGGCGGCTATTCACTGCAGCCGGCCCGGCTGGAAGAACGGTTCGGGCCGGCGCGCCAGCGAGGCGCTCCCTTCGAAGACCGCCACAAGAACATCGCCAGTTCCTTGCAATACGTGTTGGAAGAAACGGTGCTGCACATGGCGCAATGGCTGCACGAAAAAACCGGCGCCCGTAACCTTTGCATGGCGGGCGGCGTGGCCCTGAACTGCGTAATGAATGCGCGCATTGTCCGCGACGGCCCGTTCGACAGCGTATGGGTGCAGCCTGCCGCTGGCGACGCGGGCACGTCATTGGGCGCGGCCCTCTACGTCGACTATCACCGCCGTGGCGGCAAGCGCGCGTGGTCGATGGAGCACGCCTATCTCGGCCCCTCGTATTCGGATGATGAGATCGAGCGCTTCCTGTACAAGTCGCGGTTGGACTTCCGGCGGCTTGACGATGTGGCGGGCGAGGCCGCCGCGCTGCTGGCGCAGGACAAGATCCTGGGCTGGTTCCAGGGGCGGATGGAGTTTGGTCCGCGTGCCCTGGGCGCGCGCTCCATCCTGGCATCGCCGCTGGATAGCGCAATGCAGGCCCGATTGAACGGGCTGAAGGATCGCGAGGATTTCCGGCCGGTGGCCCCGGTCGTGATGGAAGAGCGCGCAACCCAGTGGTTTGACGGGCGAGGCGAACCGTCGATCTGCGCGCCATTCATGCTGTTCGTCTATGACGTGCTGCCACACCGGGCGCAGCAGATTCCGGCGGTTCGGCATATTGACGGCACCGCCCGGGTGCAGACCATCCGCCGCGACCAGAATTCACGCTACTACGACCTGCTGGAAGCGTTCGAGCGGCTGACGGGCGTTCCCGTGCTGGTCAATACGTCGTTCAATACGCGGGGCGAACCCGTGGTCTGCACGCCCCGGGATGCGGTGGAGTGCTTCTGGACTTCGCCGCTGGATGCGCTGGTGATCGGTTCCTACCTGGTCGAGAAGCCGCGATGACAGTCGCCGACAATTCCATTCTGGTGTCCGTGGTGGTGCCGACGTACAAGCGCCCGACGTTGCTTGCCCGCTGCCTGGATGCGCTGGTGCGGCAGTGTTATCCCCGCCACGCCTACGAGGTCCTGGTATGCGACGACGCGGCAAGCGCGGTGACGCGGCGGCAGGTCGAGGCGCTTTGCGACACATGCGGCGGGCGGCCCGCCGTCCGCTATTTGCCGGTGACCGACACCCGGGGGCCCGCGGGTGCGCGCAATCAGGGCTGGCGCAGCGCCAAGGGAGAAATCATCGCCTTTACCGACGACGACACGGTTCCCAGCGAGGACTGGCTGCAGCAGGGCGTGGCCGCCATGCCCCCTTCGGTCGCCGCGGTGGTGGGCGTGACGGACATGCCGTTGCCGGATCCGCCCAGCGACTACGAGCGCGATGCCGCGGGATTGACCCGCGCCGAGTTCATCACGGCCAATTGCTTCGTGCGCCGGTCCGCCTTGCAGGCCGTCGGCGGCTTCGACGTTCGCTACACCATGGCTTGGCGCGAGGATTCCGACCTGCATTTTGCGCTGCTGGACCGGGGCTTAGCCGTTGAACGTTGCCCCCGGGCGCGCGTCTTGCATCCCTATCGCCCCAATCGCTTCGCCGCCGGTCTGGGCATGCAGAAGAAGGTGATGTTCGACATGTTGTTGAAGAAGAAGTACCCCCTGTTCTACCGCAGCCGTATCCGGGCGCATGCCCCGCGCTTCTATCTGAGCGTGACCGCGGCCTTCGTGCTGGCCGTGGCGCTGGCCGCCATGGGGCATGCGCACGCGGCGGCGGCGGCGGCCGGCGCGTGGTTGGCGTTGACGGGGATGTTCTTTGTCAGGCGCGTGCGCGGCACACGCAAGTCCGCGCGAAACGTGATCGATCTTGCGATCACCTCGGCGTTCATTCCCCTGCTGTCGATCTACTGGCGGGCGGTGGGGTTGGCGCGGTTCGGGAGGGCGGGCTCGTGGACAGTGTGAAGCCGCTATTCGATCATTCCGCGCCCCCCGCTAGCATCGTTGTGTTCCGGGCGCTGCAATTGGGCGACATGTTGTGCGCCGTTCCGGCGCTGCGCGCATTGCGGCAAGCTTTTCCCGACGCACGCATCACGTTGGTCGGATTGCCCAATGCCCGGGAATTCGCCGATCGCTTCCACCCGTATATCGATGATCTGATCGAATTTCCGGGGATCCCGGCATTTCCCGAACAGGCGCCCCGGCCGCAGGCCATGCCGGCCTTCTACCGCCGCGTGCGGACCCTCCGTGCCGACGTTGCCTTGCAGATGCATGGCAGCGGCGCGCAATCCAATGCCATCGTCGGTCAGTTGGGCGCCCGCAGATGGGGCGGGTTCGTGGACGGGGCGGCCGCGCCGGTGCCGGGGCAAAGAATGACGTGGCCGGACGGGCTGCCCGAGCCACAGCGTTATCTGGCGCTGCTTAGCTACCTGGGCGTGCCGGCGGAAGACGACACGCTGGAATTTCCTTGCACTGAACGGGACCAGCGCGACGCGGACCGGCTGCTGCGCGAACATGGGTTGGACCCCGCGCGCCTGGTCCTGCTGCACGCCGGCGCGCGGCTCCCGTCCCGGCGCTGGCCGCTTGAGCGCTATGCCGATGTGGCCCAGGCGCTGTCCCGGCTGGGTTGGCAGGTGGCGCTGACCGGAACAACGTCCGAAAAGCCCATGGCCGCTGAGCTGAGCTGCTTGTCGGGCCTGGCCTTGCCCGACCTATGCGGCGCGACCACGCTGGGCAGCCTGGCGGCGTTGTTGCGGATGAGCCGGCTGCTGGTGTGCAACGACACCGGCATATCGCATGTGGCGGCGGCGGTCGGTGCGGCCAGCGTCGTCATTGCCAGCGGAAGCGATCCCGTGCGCTGGGCGCCCAAGGACCGTGCCCGGCACACCGTGCTGGCGGCCGACATGCCTTGCCGCCCCTGCGCGTTCGAGACCTGTCCCATCGGGCATCCCTGCGCATTGGCGATCACGGTCCCGCAAGTCTTGACGCTGGCTGACAGCCATTTGGCAAGGGAGGCACGATGACACCGATTGGCTTGGCGCCGCGCCGACGCCTGCGCATCCTGACGTGGCACGTTCATGGCAATTACCTGTATGCGCTGGGCCACGTGCCGCATGATTTCGTGGTGCCCAGTCTGCCGGGAGACCGTCCGGGATATGGCGCGCTGGGCACGCGTATCCCCTGGGGCGTCAATGTGACGCAGGTGCCGGCCGAGCAATTGCGTTCGATGCGGTTTGACTGCGTGCTTTACCAGTCGCGCCAGAATCTTGAAGACGCCAGGTTGCTGCTCAGCCCGGCCCAACGCGACTTGCCAAGCGCCTATCTGGAACATAACCCGCCCGAGCCGCACCCCACCGACACCGTCCATCCGTTTCAGCATGATCGCGGCCTGCTGGTGCATGTGACGCCGTTCAATGCGGTGATGTGGGATTCGGACGGCATGCCGACCCGCATCGTGGAGCACGGCGTGCCGTTACCGACTGCCCGCTACGAGGGCACGCTGGCGCGGGGAATCACGGTCGTGAACCATCTTCATCGGCGCGGACGGCGCATCGGTCGCGACGTGTTTGAACAGGTGCGCGATCAGACGCCGCTGGATCTGATCGGCATGGGGTCCGAGCAACTGGGCGGGTTGGGCGAAGTGCCCAATATGGAAGTCGCGGATTGCATGGTGCGCTACCGCTATTTCTTCAGCCCGATCCGATATGCCAGCCTGGGACTGTCGCTCGTAGAGGCGATGCTGTGCGGCGTGCCGGTGGTGGGATTCGCCGCCACGGAACTGCCCGCGGTCATCGTCAATGGCAAAAACGGCTACGTCGACACGCGGCTGGACCGGCTGGTGGACGTGGCGCGCCAATTGCTGGACGAGCCGAAGCTGGCACGCGCCTGGGGCGCGGCAGGGCGCGAGACCGCCTTGGCGCGATTCGGGATTGAGCGCTTCGTCGACGATTGGATAAACGTGTTCGACACAATGTTGGAGGCAGCATGACCGATCAGACATTACGGAATGGCCACGCGCTTGTGGCGGGCGGGGCGGGCTTTTTGGGCGCGAACTTGTGTTCGCGGTTACTGCAAGACGGCTGGCGGGTGACCTGCGTCGACAATTTCCAGACGGGAAGGGCATGTAACGTTGCCGCGCTGGCGGGGCACCCCCGGTTCACGGTCGTGCGCCATGACGTCGCGGACCCCTTGCCCGGCTTTCAGGTCGACCGCATATACAACCTTGCCTGCCCGGCGTCCCCGGTTCATTACCAGGCCGATCCCCTAAAGACTTTGCGGACGTGCCTGCTGGGCGCGATGCAGCTGCTGGAATTGGCGCGGCGGTGCGGCGCGCGTGTGCTGCAGGCGTCCACCAGCGAAGTCTACGGCGATCCGCTGGAACATCCCCAGCGCGAGGGCTACTGGGGCCACGTCAACCCCGTCGGTCCGCGGTCTTGCTATGACGAGGGGAAACGGTGCGCCGAGACGATTTTCATGGAGTATGCGCGGAACGAGGGCGTGGTCGTGAAGATTGCGCGCATCTTCAACACCTACGGGCCGCACATGTCGCCAGACGATGGCCGCGTGGTGTCCAACTTCATCGTGCAGGCGTTGTCGGGCCAACCGTTGACGATCTATGGCAATGGCACGCAGACCCGGTCTTTCTGCTATGTGGATGACCTTATCGACGGGCTTGTGCGATTGATGGAAAGCCCGGAGGCGGTTGCGTGTCCCGTGAACCTGGGCAATCCGGCCGAACTGACGATGCTGGAAATGGCCGACATGGTGCGGGAGTTGACCGGCGCCCACGTGCCGCTGGTTCACCGCGACCTGCCGGTCGACGACCCGACCCATCGGTGCCCCGATATTTCACTGGCGCGCCGCAGCCTGGGATGGTGGCCCCGAATTGGTCCGGAAGAGGGCATCGCCCGCACGGTGGCCTATTTCTGCGCCGACCGCGAACAAGCCGGGCGGCACACGGCTTGCTGGACACCGGCTACCGCCGCGGCGCCGGTCGCGCCGCTGTAGACAAGCGGAGGACGCCGCCATGAGCACCCAGCCCCATTCGCATCAAGACACCCCTGCGGAAGCCCCGCACAAACCCGTCCCCGAACGAGAGCGCACGCTGTCCGACCACCCGGCGGACCCCAACCGTACCGGCGCCGGACGCCAATTCCCTCCCGGCATGGACCCCAAAGACGTGTGGGACCCGGGCCGGGCCACGCCCGGTGCGCCGCCCGTGGACAACCGCTCCTGAGCGGCGTGACGGCGCGTCGGCATGAACACTACGCCGAGTTCTCCCGCGCCCGAGGAGGGGGATGTCGATCCCGACCAGCGTCCCAGGACGCTCGGCGCATGTCGGCGGTGCGGCCTTTGGCGCAACGCCACGCAAGCAGTAGGGGGCGAGGGCAAGCGCCACGCCGCCATCATGCTGGTGGGAGAACAACCGGGCGACAAGGAAGACCTGGCGGGCCACCCATTCGTGGGGCCCGCCGGCGCGCTATTGGACAAAGCGTTGGCGCAAGCGGGCGTCAGCCGCGACGCGGTTTACATCACCAATGCCGTGAAGCACTTCAAGTGGGAATTGCGCGGCAAACGTCGGATGCACAAGTCCCCCGCGCAGGCCGAGATCCACGCGTGCGAGTATTGGCTGGACCGGGAACTGGATGAGATCCAGCCGCATGTCATCATCGCCCTGGGCGCCACGGCGTTAAGTGCGCTGATGCGGGATCGCAAGCACACGCTGAAGGCTTCGCTGGGCAAGACGCTGGAACGGGGTGACAGCCGCGTTCTGGCGGCCTATCACCCGTCGTTTGCGTTAAGAAGCCCGAATCGCGAAAGCCGCGAAGCCGCTTTTCAGACCATCGTGGATGCGCTGAAGCGCGCGCGCGGATTAATCGGTAAAGGCTAGCCGGCCTTTGGCAAAAAGTACCCGCGCGTGGGAGGTTCCGCCCGTCGGCCGGCATGGCTCGCCATGCGCCAGACGTGTTGTGGCGCCGGTCCGCCGGGCCGCGATGCCGGGCATGAGGTTTGCTGGGTTGGTGGCCGTGCCTATCGCGCTATCCAAAGAGGAGCCACGCCATGAAACCGAAATCAGCAAAGCCCAATCCCGCATCCGACGATACTGCGCGGGAAACCCAGGCGAGCCACGGCGACACCCAGAACCGCACGAAGAAGGAAGGCCATGTCGCACAGATCGGAACCGGCCAGGACCAGCAGAGCCAACGGAATCGGGGAGCCGGCGCACGGACCAAGTCCTGATCCCGGCGTCACGGCGCAGGGCAGGGAGACGGGGATGGCTGACGCCTGCGGCGAAACTTCGATCTGGGCCGTCGGCGACGTGCACGGCTGCCGCGCATCGCTGGACGCGCTGCTGTGCCGTCCGGAGATCGCCGACGACCCGACGTGCCGGCTATGGTTCGTGGGCGACCTGGTAAACCGGGGGCCGGAGTCCGCCGCGACGCTGCGCCGGGTCATGGCGCTGGGCGATCGTGCCACGGTGGTGCTGGGCAACCACGACATGCGGGCCCTGGCGATCGCGGCCGCCTGCATGCGGCCCGGCAAGAACGACACGCTGGACGACCTGATGAACGCGCCTGACGCGGATGTCCTGGTGGACTGGTTGCGTCACCGCCCCTTGATGCATGCCGAGGCCGGGCACATCCTGGCTCACGCGGGAATCTACCCCCATTGGGATACCGCGACGGCGATGGCGTTGGCGGGCGAAGTCGAAGCGCTGCTTCGGGACGAGCAGTGGCGACGCCACCTACGCATGTTCAACGGCCCGGCGGTGCTGGCCTGGCGGGATCGGCTGCAAGGAGAGCGCCGCGCCAGGTTCATCGTCAGTGCGTTTACCCGCATGCGCCTGTGTACGCGAACGGGTGAGCTGGCGCCCACCGCAAAATCCACGCCAGGCAGCTGGCCGCGCGGCACGGTGCCCTGGTTCGACGTGCCGGGCAGGCTGGCCGGCGGCACGCCCATCGTGTTCGGGCATTGGGCGACATTGGGGCTGCTGGTGCGGTCGGATGTTGCCTGCGTGGACACCGGTTGCGTGACGGGCGGCGTGCTGACCGCACTGAGGCTGGGTGATCGCAAGTTGCTTCAAGTGGGCCGTGAGCCCCTGACGTCGCCCGACGAGACGCCGGTGGCCACGCCGATCCGCCCTCATTGGCCCGCGGCCGGGGCGCGTAGCGCTTGGCCGTTTCAAGCCAGCAGCCGATAGGCCAGGGCCAGCGTCAGCAAGACCAAGGCCCCCATCGCCCACAGCATGACCGCCAACGCGATTGCAAGAGGGACTTGCATCAGAGGGATCGGTCCCGCTTCGCCTGCCGGAGACGCCAGCGGTTGCGGCGGCGGAAGGATGTCGTCATTGGCCGCGACGCGCGGTTCGGCCATCGGACCGACCGCGCTTTGCGGTGCCAAGTAGACAATCCTGACATTGCCGACCGGGGCCGACGTCAAGACAGGTTGGGGGGAATGCATGGCCATCACCGTGTGAGAAGGCTGTCCGCCGTCAGGGCGCCTTCTTTACGCCCTGGTCCAGCGTCTTGGCCATTTGAAGGTGCTGTTCAAGCGTCGGCAGCGTTTCCGTGGCGAATTGCTTGACCTCGGGGTCCTTGGCTTCGTTCGCGGCCTGCTGGAACAGCTTTACCGCGTCCTCGTGGGCCGACACGCCGATGCTCTCGGCGTAGGCCTTGTCAAACCCATCGTCGCGCATGCCAAGCGTCTTCAATTTTGCTTGTTGCATCAGGGAAGGTTCAGTCGGGGCGTCATAGCCCTTTTTCTTGGCCAGGGCGGCCAGTTGCTGGCCTGCCTTGCCGTGGTCATCGACCATCTTCTGCGCGAAAGCCTTGACCTCGGCATTGCGCGATTTCTCGAGCGCAAGCTTGCTTCCTTCCACTTCCAGGTGCCCGGCCTGCGCGGCATTTTCCAGAAAGTCACGGTCGTTGCCGTCCAGCTTCGACTCTGCCGCCATTGGCGCGGCGGGGGTGGTGGTCTGGGCCATGGCGATTTGTCCGGCTCCAAGCGCTGCCACGGCAAGGAGGGCGGCGGTGAGGTAGCGAGGTTTCATGAAGATCTCCTGGGAAGGGCGCCGAGCGCCGTTGAGGTAACAGGTTGGAGGTAGTGCGTCAGGGGTAATGCGTTTTGGCCATGCGTTTTGGCCATGCGTTCCGGACATCCAGCAAACCGCGTTCCCGCGCTTCGTCCACGCGGGAATGGGGTTTGCTGGTCTTTTCACCGACCTACCAAGGGGACGATCATGACGACTCAACGCCACTTTCTGCCGCGCAACCCGGGACGATTACTGGGGGCGGTGATCATCGCGATGGCGTCCGCCGTGGCCGGGGCGGCGCAACCGCCGGCCCAGGGCGGAGCGGGCCAGGGCGCGGACGACCGGGGGGGCAAGCCGCCGCCGTCGCCGCCTTCCGGCGCGTCGCCGGGGCCATCCAAGAGAGATCCGACCGCGCCCCCGCCTACCGTGCCTCGATCCGCGCCGGAAAAGGCGCCTGCTCAACCCACGCCGGGCCAGGGCACGGTGGAGGGGTCCAGCGCCAATCCGGCGCCGGACGGCACCATCCCGGGGGGCAGGGCGGGCTCGGGCGGGCATAAGTCCGGGGAGTTCGGAAGATAGGCTTTCGCCTCTCGGTCATGCGGCCTTGAGCGGGCCGCCCTCTACCTGCAAGCCGGCATCAGGAAGACGGGCACCGTTTCCCAAACGACTGCCAGTGCCGATAGCAGACACAACGCCGCCGTGAGCCAGACGTGGAAGGCCGATGCACGGTTTGCTGGCATGCGTTGCCGTTGGCGCTGACGCCAGGTGGCTGTCGCCATGCCGGCCAATGCCAGCGCGCTGCCGGCCACGATGACCCATGATGAGGCGGGAAGCCCCAGCCATTGGCCTGCCCAGGCCGCCCGCGCGCAGGCCACCGCATTCACGGTGTAGATGAACAGGTAATGCACCAGCCAGATCGCGGGGCCGGCGATCAGGAACAGCAGTTCGATCCCGAAATGCGTTTTCATGCTCTAACCCGTCAAGCGCGGAAAGACGTGGACCAGCGCCAGCGCGACCAAGCCCTGCGCCGCGGTGTAGCGCCACATCATCATCGTGGCGTCGAAAGCCGCGCGCCGGGTGGCGCTGAGCCGGCCGGCCAATGAGCGGGCGACGGTAAACACCCCCATCACGCCGGCCAGCGCCGCAAAGGCGGCCTGCAGGCCGGCCACCGCGTAGACCGCCGCCGCATAGGCTGAAACCTGGGGCCGCAGCCCGGATTGCCAGTGCGCGTGGATCTCGACCGCCGCCGCTGCCCCCACCAACACGATGGCCGCCGGCAGGCCTGCGCGCAGGAAGGTTTGCCTGGTTTGCGCCAGGCGGCGTCCGGCGCCTTCCACCAACACAACCGAGCCCAGCAGCAAGCCGGCGGACAACACCGGCCAGGCGGCCGATGGCAGTCCGCCCGATTGCGGCCACGCATCCGGGTGGACGGTCCACAGGAACAGGTAGCCGAACATCATGGATCCGAAAATGCTGGCGCAGACGATGATCAGCAAGACCATGGCCCACGACGCATGGGACGCATTGCCCGAGCACATCATGGGGACGCGCAGGCCGCTCCCGATGTACACCGGCGGGTGGTCCGGCCCCGTGTCCGCGTCCCACAGCCAGCGCCATAGCGCGGCGATCGCCAGCACGCCGAACGCGGCGGCAAACGCAAACAGTTTGAACGTCAGTAGCAGGAAGAAGCCGGCCGTGCCCAGCGCGGCCAGCAACGGCGACCATGCTGGTCCGGGAAGCACCAGCACGTAGTCGGGACGAGCGTCGAGCGCGGTGGTCACCAGTGTCGAACGCAGCCCGCCGGGCGCGTGGGGCAGGAAATGGCCGCCGGCTTCTACTTCTTGCGCCAGGCCGGGCTGCGCCCACAAGGGCTCGCGGCTGGTCACGGCGGGTACGCTGCGCAGGCCGTGGGTTCCACTGGGCAGCCATTCCAGCGTGCCGGCCCGCCAGATGTTGCCGGCGTTCTGATTGACGTCGGGCCTGAAGTTGCGCGCCACGTCGACGAGAAACACCAGGACCCCGGCGGCAATCAGGTAGGCGCCCACGGTAGACACCATGTTCAGTGGCCCCAGCCCCTGGCTTTCCGCGTAGGTGTAGACCCGGCGTGGCATGCCAGCCAGGCCGGTAAAGTGCATCGGGAAGAAGGCCACGTTGAAACCGATGAACATCAGCCAAAATGCCCAACGCCCCAGTCGTTCCGACAAGGCGCGCGCGCTGACGAATGGCATCCAGTAGTAGAACGCCGCGAACAGCGGAAACACCATGCCCCCGAACAGCACGTAGTGCAGGTGGGCCACGATGAAATAGGTGTCGTGCGCCTGGAGGTCGAAAGGAATCACGGCGACCATGACGCCGGTGAGTCCACCGATGACGAACACGAAGAAAAATCCCAGGATGAACAGCATGGGGGTTTTCAGCGGCCGCAGCCGGTCGGCCGCGGCGATCGTGGCGATCCACGCGAATATCTGGATAGCCGTGGGCACCGATACCGCCATGCTGGCGGCCGACGCGAAACTAAGCGACAGCCGTGGGATGCCCGTGGCGAACATGTGATGCACCCACAGGCCAAAACTGAGAAAGCCAGTCGAAACCACTGCCAGCACCACCAGGCGATATCCGACCAGGGGCGTGCCCGTCATGGCGGGGATGATCATCGACACCATGCCAGCCGCGGGCAGGAAAATGATGTAGACCTCGGGATGCCCGAAAAACCAGAAAAGGTGTTGCCACAGCAACGGGTCGCCGCCCCGTTCGGCAATGAAGAACGGCAGGTCGAAGGCGCGTTCCAGCTCCAGCAGCGCCGTGGCCACGATGACGGCGGGAAACGCAATGATGACCATCCCGCAGAACACCAGCATCACCCATGCGAACACGGGCATCTTTTCCAGCGTCATGCCCGGTGCGCGCGTGCGCAGGATGCCGACGGCAAGTTCAATCGCGCCCGCGATCGCCGATATCTCGATGAACCCGATTCCCAGCAGCCACAGATCCGCATTCATCGCCGGCGAATAGCGGGTGCTGGTCAGCGGCGGATACATGAACCAGCCGCCGTCGGGCGCCAGGCCCACGAAGATGCTGCAAAAAAATACCAGGCCGCCGATTGCGTAGGCCCAATAGGCATAGGCCGACAGCCGTGGAAACGGTAAGTCGCGCGCACCCAGCATATTGGGCAATAGCAGCACGGCCACCGCTTCGACCGCCGGCACCGCGAATAGAAACATCATCACCGTGCCGTGCATGGTGAACAGCTGGTTGTAGAGCGTATGCCCGATCAAATCACTGTCCGGCATGGCCAGCTGCGTGCGCATCATCAAGGCCAAAATGCCGGCCAGCAAAAAAAACAGCAACGCGGTGCCGATATAGAGCAGGCCGATGGAGGTGTTGTTGACGACCGTGATGGCGCGGAACCCGGTCGGGCGCCGCCAGGCGAGCTTGAGCTGCGCGAACTCGCCATCGGGGCGCGGGATCGGATTCGGAAGCGGAGGGGACGCGTCGGGCGCAGGGGTCTCTGGGGTCACTTCAGGCTTTCCAGATAGCGGGCCACGGCCCGCAGGTCTTCGCCGGCCCATTGGTCAAAGGCCGGCATGGCGTTGCCCGGTTTGATATGTTGCCCGCCGGCGATCCACCCCGCCAGCGCGCCCACATTATTGGGCAGCACGCCGGCCGCCAGCGATGGGCGGCCGCCCAGATGGGTCAGGTCAGGTCCCAACGTTCCCGTGGCGGGCGTTCCCCGCACGGCATGGCATTGGGCGCAGGCTTGTTGGAACAGTTGTTCGCCGTGCCGAAGCTCAGGTCCCGCCGACCGGGCCGGTTGGCGTTGCTGCCGCAGCCATTCGTCAAACTGCGCCGGCGCCAGCACCTGCACGTCGAACCGCATCTGGGCGTGCTGCGCCCCGCAGTACTCGGCGCATTGCCCCCGGAACACGCCGGGCGCGCGCGCCGTCACGCGCAGGCGATTCACGCGGCCGGGCATCATGTCGAGCTTGCCGGCCAGCTCGGGGATCCAGAAACTGTGGATCACATTGTCGGACCTGAGCAGGAATTCCACCGTCTGTCCGGCGGGGATGCGCACATCGTTCGCGGTTTCGAAAAGCAGCGTGCCGGAACGATCCAGGTAACGGACGCGCCACCACCACAGTTCTCCGGTAACTTCAACGCGCACCGCCGCCGCCGCCGCGCCATTGCGAGCGGCCAACGGTCCGGGGCCCAGTACCCACAGCAGCAGCGCCGTTAGCGCCAGGACGGGAAAGGCGACGCCGGCCCCCACGATCAACGCGGGGTTGGCCAACGCCCGGCGCACACGCGCGGGCCCGTGCATGGCCAGCGCCATTAACACGGCCACCATCAGGAAAATGCCGGCGCCGCCGATGAAAAGCACCGTGCTGATCTGGTCGATGCGGCCGATCTCGTCCCCGTCCGCCGGCGGGCCCTGCCGGGGTTGCGCCCAGGCCGCGGCGGACATCGTGGCGGCAAGCGCCAGGGGAAGGAAAGACGGCATGTCGGTTTGAGCGGAAATTCCTGCGTGGGGCAGGCCGGGGATTGGACTGCGACCGCCCGCGCGTCAGCATGTGGCGTGCCCACGTCCGCGCGAGCCTGGGGCGTGGAACGAAAATTGCGGGTCGCGGGGGTATTCACGGAGGCCCCTTTGCGCCGGATCGACCGACCCATTCGCCTGTTGCTGGTTTTCGCTGCGTCGGTCATGACGGGTGCGTGCGGCGAGAAACGTCCGCCGCTTTCGCCCCCCGCCCTGGCGGCCGGGAAGGGCCTGGACGCGGACCCGGCGCGGGGACGCCGGCTGATCGCCGAGCGCGGATGCGTTGCCTGCCACACCGTCACGGGGGTAAGGGGGCCGGCGTCCAACGTGGGGCCGCCGCTGCACGAGCTGTGGCGGCAGGCCTATGTGGCAGGCGTCTTGCCCAATACCTCGGACGATCTTGTGCGCTGGCTGCTGGACCCGCCCGCCATCAATCCCCGCACCGCCATGCCCGCAACGGGCTTGCAGAAGGCCGACGCCGAGGATATCGCCGCCTTTCTGTTGTCGCCCGGCGGCGCACGCGGGGGAGCGCCATGATGAGCACCACGCGCATCGCGGCGGTGGCCGTCGTGGCCGCAGGGGCCCTTGCCGGACTGGCGGGCGGTGCGGTGATCTACTTCGGCTGGTACGACGTCAGCGCAACGTCCCCCCACACGATGGCGGTGCATCATCTGATGGATACCGCGATGGCGCGCTCGGTAAAAGCGCGCGCGGCCGATGTGCAAGCGCCCGATCTGAACGGCGAGGCACGTATCCGGAATGGGGGGCGCCTATACCGCACGCACTGCGTGCAATGCCACGGCGCCCCCGGGGTTGCGCCGCAACCTTATGCGCTGGGGTTGAATCCGGCGCCCGCCGCGCTGGTCGCGACCGCCCGGACGCGACCGGCCGCCGAGATTTTCTGGATTACCCAGCAGGGGATCAAGATGACCGGCATGCCCGCCTGGCAGTATCGCCTGACGGACGACCAGATCTGGGATGTGGTGGCCTTCCTGCGCGTGCTTCCCTTGCTGTCCCCGGCGGATTACCGGGATCGCGACGACGGCCTGCCGCCTGCCGAGCCGGCGCCCGTGACGCAGGGGGCGCTGCGTATCGGAGACGCCGCGGCAGGCAAAAAGGCCCTGCAACAATATCTGTGCGTGACGTGCCATGCCATCCCCGGCGTGACGGGCGCCTGGAACCATGTCGGGCCGTCCCTGGATGGCATGGCCGACCGCCCGTACATCGCTGGCGTGATGGTCAATACGCCGGAAAATATGCAACGGTGGCTGCGTGCGCCCGGGGCCGTCAAAGCGGGCACCGCCATGCCGGACGTGGGGGTATCCGAGCAGGACGCGCGCGACATTGCGCAGTTCCTGAACACGCTGTCCGACAGCCGCCGCTGAAGCCCGGGTGGCAGCGCCTATTCAGCAAACACCCCCTTACGCCCCCGCATCGGCGTCATTCGAAGTCGCCCGCCCCAAGTTGGATGGCCCCGTCCGCCGGGACCCATTGGGCGCGGTGCACCGCGTCCTGGATTGCCTGCGCGCCGCTTTCGAACGCCCGCAGAAGCTCTGCGCCCGTGTCGTTCGCTGCGCCGAAGCGGCGGCGCAGCACGTCGCCCGAGATCTCGAATTGACGCGTCACGCCAGCGGTCTCCAGCTGGAAGACCACGGCATCGCCGCGTGCCTGCGCTTCCGTGGCTTTCGTGAATTTCATGGCTATTCCTCCTTTTTCAGCAGCCAGGCCGAAGCATCCGTCCCCGGTCCTTCTCGCCCTGCGCAGCAAGCCATGTGCCGCACCCGTTTTCCCGGCCTTTCCGCCAAAAGGTAAAAACGGCAGGGCAGGTATTTTTTACTCTTGGCGCCATCGCGTTCCGTATTGCGTTCTTTGTTGCGTTCTTTGTTGCGTTCTTTGTTGCGTTCTTTATCGCGCTGCACAAGGGGCGATGCCGGTGGGGGCATGGGCGCGCGGGGCGAATGGTGGAACGCGGCGTGCTGCATCGACGGTTCGCCGTGCTCGCGGGAAAGCCAGTGGGGCGAATCCAATCAATGAACCAGGAGAAAGCGATGACACGTCTATCCGAAATCATGACTCCTGAACCGGCCTATGTCGTTCAGGGAGAATCCGTCCGGCGCGCCGCCGAGTTGATGGCCGACCTGGACGTCGGAGAGTTGCCCATCTGCGATGGGCGGCGGCTGG
The DNA here is from genome assembly GCF_049060505.1 of Achromobacter marplatensis. Taxonomy (GTDB): domain Bacteria; phylum Pseudomonadota; class Gammaproteobacteria; order Burkholderiales; family Burkholderiaceae_B; genus Achromobacter; species Achromobacter marplatensis_A. The sequence goes on along the minus strand of NZ_JBMGRB010000003.1, from coordinate 500,402 downwards.
TGGGGGTCGTCACCGACCGCGATATCACCGTGCGTTGCACGGCGCGGGGCGCCGCGCCGGACGCCGCAAGGGTGGATGACGCGATGTCGGAGCGGCCGGTCTGGTGCTACGAGGACGATACGGTGGAGACGGCCAAGTCCATCATGGAGACCGAAATGATCAGGCGCGTCCTTGTCCTTGACCGGAACAAGCAGCTTGTCGGGGTGGTCTCGCTGGGAGACATCGCGGCCAAGGCGGGGGCGGCGGGCGATACGCTAGCCAATGTCTCCGAACCCGCCCAGCCCGCCCGATAGGGTCAACATCCGCTTCCAAAAAAAACGCCCCGCTTCCAAGAACGGGGCAAATCCACGGATAGAGCGTAGGCGCCGCAGCGGCGGAGGGGGGGGAGACAGCCATGCTGGATCGGCACGACGGTTTGCCGCTGCGGCACCCTTGTCTACGCACGTTCCGTGCCCGCCCGCGATGCCTGGCCCGCGATGCCTATTTCGGCCGAGGGGCCCGGATGTGGCGGTCCGGAGCCGCCAGCCCGCCTTGCCGCAACCTGGGCAGGGACGCGGCCATGGCCCGCGCGACGTTGCGCACTTCCTGCTGCACCGCCTCGTCGCGGTCGAGATCATCGTGGCTGGTGGCATAGGGTTGGTAGTAGCCGATGTACCGGTCCAATTGGGCGGTCGTGCCGGCGTCCACCAGCCCCATCCAGTCCAGCCAGTCGGCAAGGGCGCGCCGTTGCGCTTCGACGCCGGCGACGTCGCCGTGCACCACCAAGCCATAGGCGCGGCCTGCCAGGTGCTTGGGATAGGGCCATCCCGCCAGTTCGACCTGCTTGGCTTTCAGTGGGTCCTTCCCGCCGGTCAACGTGGGGTCGGGGTTGCCGCCGTCGGCGCATACCAGCCGGTCGATCATCAGTTTCAAAGGGCTGGGCGACTGGTACCAGTAGGTAGGGGCCACCAGGATCACCCCATGGGCCGACACCCATTGCTCATAGATACCGTTCATGGCGTCGTTGACCTGCCCCAGCGCGTGGTTGGGATAGCAACTGCACGGCCAATGGCACAGCGGCATCGCTGTTGAAACGCAGCCCTTGCACGGATGGATCTGATATTGGTATTCGGAAACCAGGCGGCTCAAATCCAGTTCGTCCGTCTGCACGGCGGCGGCCCGCAGTTCGTTCAGAACGATGCGCGCCAGCCGCCAGCTCTTGGAGATTTCGCCCGGACAGGTGCCGTCGTTGCGCGACGCGCCGATGATCACCAGCACGCGCGACGGTGTGTTCGCATCCTGCTGGACCTTCGCAGCGCGCTCAAGCGCGTCGCGCGTTTGCTTCCATTGCACCGAGAGGTCATAACCCGGGTCGGCGTAGCCCGGCCCGGCCTTGACGGTGACCGGCGCCTTGCGGCCTTCCTGGTATGCCTCCCATGCGATCGCTTCAAGCCGTTCCAACGCAGGGTGCTCACCCTTGAACGCAGGATCGTAAAAGCGCTGCATGAAGCGCGCCCGGAACGTCTCGCGGGTTAGCGGGCCGGCATATTGCCCCTTGCGGACCATCGGCACGAAATCGGTCATCTGGCGCCTCCAATCAGAGCACTGCCGTGCAGCAAGCCGCATGCCGTGCCTTCCGGGTATGTTCCTTGCTGCCCGGTCATCGCGTCGCTATCCTTCGGCGCCGAACCGGGAGTCTCTAATGAAACTTAGCCTGAAACCACTACGCGACCAAGTCATCGTCATCACGGGGGCCGGCAGCGGCATTGGCGCCGCCACGGCAAGGATGGCGGGCGAACGCGGCGCCAAAGTCGTCCTGGCCGGGCGTCAGGAAGAAGCCCTGGCCCGCATCGTCGAGGAGGTCATTCGCGGGGGCGGCGCGGCCGTCAGCGTGGTGGCGGACGTGGGAATAGAGGAAGACCATCAGCGGATACTGGACCACGCGATACAAAGCTACGGCCGCGTCGACACATGGGTCAACAATGCGGGGGTCTCGATATACGGCAGCCTGGAACAGGTGCCGATCGAAGACCAGCGAAAGCTGTTCGACACGGACTATTGGGGCGTGGTCTACGGGTCGCTGACCGCGGTGCGCCACATGAAGCAATCGGGAGGCGCCCTGATCAACGTGGGCAGCGAAGTGTCGGATCGCGCCATCCCCCTGCAAGGCACTTACTCGGCGGCCAAGCACGCCGTGAAGGGCTTCACCGACGCGCTGCGGATGGAGTTGAGGGAAGAGAAAGCGCCGATATCGGTCACGCTGATCAAACCTGCGTCGGTCGCTACCGGTTTCACCGTGCATGCTCGCAATTACATGGACGTGGAGCCGGATCTGCCGCCGCCCGTCTATGCCGCGGAAACGGTCGCGGACGCTATTTTGCACGCCGCCCAACACCCCACCCGGGACCTGTTCGTGGGGTCCGCCTCACGCGCCATTGCAACGCTTGGCCAGAATGTTCCCTCGCTAGCCGATCGGATGTCGGGCTGGTTATATCGGCACCAACGGGGCGAGGCGCCCGCGGCAGGCGGATCGGACTCGCTCTACACGGCCGGTGGGGAGCATTCCGCCGTGCAGCGCCGCGGCCGCAGGCATAGCGTCTACACGCAGATGGTGACGCATCCCAGGTCGTCGTTGGCCACGACCGCCCTGTTGAGCGGCGCCGTGTTGTGGGCGCTAAGCCGGCGCGGGCGGTGACGCTGGGGCGTCGTTCACGGCGTCATTCGCGGGGTTGTTCACGGCGTCCTTCACTGCGTCCTTCGCGGCGTTTGGGGGCGCAGCCAGGCCGAACACCCGCCGGGTGCCGTGGCGCCGCTGACATACAACGCGCCCGCGCCATACAGGGCGCGTAGCGAGACGGACGATGCGTCAGCCAGCACCCAGACTCCGCCCGTTGCATCGGCCCACAGGATACGCGCCGGCGTGTGGTCCAAAGCCTTCAGCAGGTCGGCCGAGCTGGCATCGGGGCGCAACACCACTACCGAGGTATCCTGCGCGGGAGCGGAAACCGGATAAAGGTTCAGCATCGCCCCCGTGGCCACCGCCAATGCCAGCACGACCGACAGCAGGGGCCCTTGGCCGCCCGTACCGCGGCCGGCGGGCGGCTCGCGCCGAACCATGACCCAGCCAGCCATCAGCGGCAATAGGCCAAACAGCGCCAGCCAAGCCACCTCCCAGGGCAAGGGGTCAGGCACGTCCATGCGTAATCGGTGGATGCCAGTAAGCCAGTGCGACAGCACGGCGTCCACCACATGCCACACGCCAAATCCCAGTAGAAAGTGCGCCAGCAAGGTTCTTCGTGAAGGCTGCGACGCGCCGCGCGATCGGTACAAGCTCCATAACCCGGCGCCGGCCACCGCATACATCAGCGCGTGAAAAACGCCATCGGCCACGACTTGCACCCGCAGATCGGCAAGCGACGCGGCGCTCAGGCCGGAAAGAAGGTGATGCCATTGCAAAATTTGATGCAGCAAAATGCCGTCGAAGAAGCCGCCCATGCCGAAGCCCAACAGGTAGCCCGCCCACGGACGGCGGCGTGGCAAGGCGACGGCAGGGCGCGCGTGCAGGGCATCGGTCATTTTGGGGCCGGCCCAGCACGTTTTGGCAGTACGGCAGGCGTGTCGTCCGCGGGCTTGAAGACGTCACCTTCGGTGTCGCGTTCAGGCGCCGGGGAGGCGTTCATGTCCTGCTCCGGTGATGGGGGGGTAACGATCGATATCGTCTCGTTCGGGTACTCGGCGCGGGCCGCTTCAACCGCCGCCTGGCTGGTGGGGTACGCGCGGGCGTCCTGCACGACGCCCAGCATCGCCAGCCGCCGAAAGCTCCACATGCCGTCGGCGCGCTGAAACGCTTCCACGATCATTTTGTCGGCCGCCGGTCGGGCGGCACGGGCCGCGTGTCATTCGAACCGGGCAGGGTGCCGCTTCGGGCCTCGGCTTCTTCCTGGGCCTCGGCGCGGTCAAAGCCCGCCCCTTCGTGGCTTTTCGCCGCCGGCGGATGGTCGATATCGGGCACCCTTTCGGCCTCTTCGGGGCGAGACGACGGCCGCAAGGCGCCCGCGTTGACATCCGGCTGACCGGGGATGGACTTGCGGGATTGATCGGTTGGTGGCTGGGGCATGCGGATCTCCTGGCGTGCTTGGCGGTGGCGAACACCGAGCAATTCGCGTTCCCGTCGCGCTACGGATATCTGCCCCGCCACGGTGCGGGCGCTGGCACGGTGCTTGCTGCGCGGCGGTCCCGCCCGTTACCCAGGAGCGATCAAAAGTGACCTCAATCCGTGAACCTCGGTATGGCCTGTGCGTGCATCCGGTACAGGCCGTATTTCTGGCAGGGATGCTTCCCTTGTTCCTCGGCGCGGCCGGCGCCGATGCCGTCTATGCGAAGTCTTTTGACATCCAGTGGAATAACTTCGCCTCGTGGCTCCTGGTCGGCGGCCTGGTGTTTGGCGGCATCGCGCTGATCTTCGCCATCGTCGATCTTTTCCGACCAAGTCAGCGAACGCGCCGGACCCTCCTGTATGTCCTGGCGTTGCTGGCGGCGTGGGTCGTGGGTATTTTCAATGCGTTGATCCATGCGCGTGACGCGTGGGCAAGCATGCCCGCCGGCCTGGTCTTGTCGATCATCGTCGTGGTGCTTTCTTGCGCGGCGATATGGCTTGGCTTTCGCACCCCGCACATCAGAGGCGCCGTATGAAACACATTCGATTGATCGCCGCCGTGTCGCTGACCGCCGTGACGGGCGTCAGCGCCGGCCAAGCCGGGCCTGCGCTAGTCGGCCCCGCGCCCGATTTGCCCAAGCCCAAAACGGGACTGCTTCCCGAGATGGTGATCGCCAAACCGGCCGAGTGGGGCGATAAGGCGCCGACCGTGCCAGACGGGTACACGATTTCAGCCATTGCCACGGGGCTGAAGATTCCGCGGCAGACGCTGGTATTACCCAATGGCGATATCCTGGTGGCCGAAGGCAGGGGCGGCAGTGCTCCGCCGCTGAAACCCAAGGACGTGATTGCCGGCATGATCAAGGCCAAAGGCACCAGTCCGGTAAAGGGCGGCAACCGCCTGACGCTGCTGCGCGACGCCGAGGGGGACGGCACCTACGAGGCATTGACGTTTGCCGAAAACCTCAATGCGCCGTATGGCCTTGCATTGGTGGGCGACAAGCTCTACGTCGCCAACCAGGACGCCGTGGTGCGATTCGATTACCAGCCAGGGCAAACGAAGGCGAGCGGCCCGCCTGAAACCGTGACGCCGCTGCCATCGGAAGTCAACCACCACTGGACCAAGGCCATGACCGCCAGCGCCGATGGGCAATACCTGTATGTCGGCATCGGCTCCAACAGCAACATCACGGAACGCGGCATGGCGGTGGAAGCCGACCGCGCCCGGATCTGGCGGATCAATGCCCGAACGGGTGAATCCAAGGCCTACGCCACCGGGCTGCGCAATCCCACCGCCCTGACCATCCAGCCCGAAACCGGTCAATTGTGGGCGGTCGTGAACGAACGCGACGAAATTGGCCCCGACCTGGTTCCCGACTACCTGACCGCCGTCCAGGAAGGCGCCTTCTATGGCTGGCCGTACAGCTATTGGGGCCAAAACATCGATGACCGCGTCCGGCCGCAAGATCCCAAAAAGGTCGCGGCCGCGATCAAGCCTGATTACAGCCTGGGGGCGCACGTCGCGGCGCTGGGCGTCGATTTTTCGACCGGGACGATGGGGGAAGCCTTTGCCAATGGGGTCTTTGTTGGCGAACACGGCAGCTGGAACCGCAGCGACCCTGTCGGCTACAAGGTGGTCTTTGTTCCATTCCGAGACGGCCGGCCGTCGGGTTCGCCCGTTGATTTCGTGGGCGGGTTCCGCGATAGCGATGGCACGACGCGCGGCCGCCCAGTAGGCGTGACGGTCGATCCCAAGGGTGCCTTGATCGTTGCCGATGACCTATCGAACACGATTTGGCGCGTCACGCCGACACGGCCGGCGCAGACCAAACAGCCGGTCGCGGCGGCGCAGGGCCCGGCCTCGGGGCAGTCGGCGCCAGGCAGATAGCCCGCGCGCACCGGACGCGGCTGACGGCGCGCTTGTGGCCGGCTGGAATCAGGAAGGCTTGAAGACCATCAGCCAGAAGATGGCCAGAAAGGCGCCCAACGCCGGAAAACCCAGCACGAACCATAGCGTGAAGTACCGTTTGAAGGCTGCCGACAACGGCAGGCCCGCGAGCGCCGACGCCCGTGCCTCATCGCGCATGAGCATTTGAAGCCGCACAACCGGCAGCCAGCAGGCAATGGCAATTGCATACAGCACCAGCGACCACATCAACCAGGGCGTGGAAAATGGAAGCTGCATCAGGCGCGCCAGATACCAGCCAGTAAGCGGTTGGGCGATGGCGGTGGTTGCCGTGAATAGCCAGTCGGCCAACACCACGATGCGGGCTACCTGCGCCACGACTTGCGCATCGCGTCGCAGCACGACACATAGCAGATAGAAGGCAGATCCGATGCCCGTGCCGAATAGCAGGGTCGACGACAAGATGTGCAGCAGCTTTACCCATAGGTACTCCATCAGCGCCTCCGGTCGTCGTGCAGGTAAAACAGCAGCAACACCGCAAGCATGGGCAGGTTCTTGGAGATCGGGCCGAACGGGTGCAGCCACTGCTCGGACAAGCGCCAGGTGATGATCGCGGTATAGGCGAGTATCAACGTCATCTGCGCCAGCCATAGCCATCGCACGGTCCGCCCGCGCCACATGACAGTCAGTATTCCAAATACAAAGTCGAGACCGGCGGCGCCGTATAGCGCAAACGTGGCATAGGCCGCCGGAACGCCGCTGCGTTGCAACAGCGCCAAACTGTCCTGGATGGGATACAGGCCCAGCGATACGATGGCGGTCCAGAGCCACACGGCGGCGACGCTCGCCCGCAGCAGCGGCAACAGATTGTCCAACGTCGCGGCCGCGCGCGATGCGTGGCGTTCGCGCGGCGCGACAAAGCGCCGAGGCGGACGTGGAGCGGCCCCCAGCAACAGGGAAAACGCCGTGACGTCGCCCGTGTTTCCGCGTTCCAGCATGGCAAGGCTATCCGGTCCGATCAGGCTTCCCGGCAGCGCGTCGGCCATGCGCGCGGCCAAGCGGGCACATGCGCCCGGAATGGCGACGATGCGCTGGCGCGCGGAATAGCCCAGCCCGGTCCGCAGCGTGGCGAGGTAGTCCCGAAGGGTCAGCGCGTCCGGCCCGCAGAAAGCAAGGGTCACGGCATCTTGGGTGGGCCGGCCAAGCAGTGCCCGCACGCCCGCCACCACGTCGGCGATGTGTACCGGCTGAACGCGCTGCGTGCCGCCGCCGGGTAACGGCAACACGGGCAACGCCGCAAGGCGGTTGAACAGCGCGGCGCTTGCGCCGCCCGCGCCATAGACAAGCGAGGGCTGAACGATGAAGGCCGGCATTCCAAGCGCCCGGAGCCCGTCGTCCGCGGCGCGCTTGCTGGTATGAAACGCCGATTGTGCATGCCGGTCCGCGCCCAACGCCGAAAACTGGATCACCAATGCCCGTCGCTGGCGGGCCGCCTTGAACAGTGCCAGGGGCACGGTTTCATGGATGCGCTGATAACTTTGCCCGCGTTCCTCGCGGAAGATGCCGACCGTGTTAATGACCACGTCGACCCCATCCAGAAGCGGCAGCCAATCCTCGGCGCGGGCGTAGGACGCGAAGTCCACAGGCACGAATATTGCTCTGGAATCTTCCGATGCGTCGTGCGGCGCGGCACGCACCGGGCAGACAAGCCGATGGTGATCGGAAAGTAGTGCTTCGGCTAGATGGCCGCCGATAAAGCCTCGCGCACCGGTCAACAGGATTTTCACGCCAGGATCTCCATCCCGCCCCTGCATCGTCGGCGCGGATGGCGACGGGTCAGCAATATCCATACCCGTGCGGCACCTGGAATAGGGAGATGTGACATGAGGGCGTGGCGCAAGGCATTGATTGCGGGTCTGCGTAGCGGCGCGGCCGCCAGCTTGCTATCGACCGCGATGTTGCTGGCTGTCGGCCGAAAAGAGACTGGCTGGCCATTCGCGCCGACCAATGCGACCAGTCAGTGGATATGGGGCGACAGGGCGCTGCGGGCGCATCGTTTGACATGGCGTCACACCGCCACGGGATACCTGATCCATCATGCCGCGTCGGTATTCTGGGCAACGCTGCACGCGCGTGCCGTCGCCGAGTCATCGGCGCCCGTCACGCGTTCCCGCGCCTTGACTGAAGGGCTGGTCACGGCCGCGGTGGCGTGTTTCGTCGATTACCAGTTGACGCCTCGGCGGCTGACGCCCGGCTTCGAACACAGATTGTCCCGGCGGGCCATGTGCTGCGTGTATGCGGCATTTGGTTTGGGCATTGCGATCATGGCATACACGCGTCCGTCCAGCAGGCAAGGAACCGACGCGCTCACGTCGAAAAAAGCGGACAAGAGGTAGGCATGGCATTTCCTAATCCGTATTTGCGTTATAGCGTTGTGGAGGCGGCCCTGGCCGCTGAAATAGGGGATGGCCTCTGGGCCCCCGGCACGCGCCTTCCGGGGGAAAACGCGCTGATTGGCCGGTTTCGAGTCAGCCGAAGCACGGTCCGCCGGGCCGTGCAAAACCTGGCGGCAAGAGGGCTCGTCGAGATTCATCCCGGCAAGGGGGCTTTCGTGATTCGTTGACGCCGACCGCCAGGCCGCAGGGCACGGTCATCACGCGGAAGCGCGTCGCGTGGCCATTGATCGTGATTCAGGCATTTGGCCTGCCTTTTTCGCGCCGACCCTGGCGTCGCCGGGCGGAATCCTCTTCCTCGGGGTCTTCGGACATACAGGCGCACAGCCGGTCCAGTTCGCGGGTGACTTCATTCCAGACCCAGCGGATCAATTCGACGGCTTCCCGCTCGGTCCCGTCGTAAGCGCCCGCGCGGGATGTCCTGTCAAGAACGTTATTAAAACGGCTAAGCGGTTCGGCGGTTCGGCAAGGCATGGGCTCGGCGTGTTCGTTGCGCAACGCGACCGCCAGATCGGCAAGTTGTTGCCTGGCCGCCACCGCAACGCGATAGAGAGTCGGGCCGATCCGGTGACGAACATTCTCCGTCAGCGCGAGCCCGCTGGCGCGCTCAAGCAAGGGGACGGTACGCCATAGTCCGTCGACCCGGTCGTGTAGCCGGTACGCCGCGACGTCCCAGCTTGCGTTGCGCATCGGAAACGCACGGGATTGCGATGCCATATCGCTGGCACGCCATCTTGCGCGTTGCATGGCAGGGCGGTCGATCGAAGCGGAAAGTTCTTTGCCTTCGTTCAATTCCGAAGCCCATTCGACCAGTAGTTCACCATAGATTTCAATTGAAATCGCCGTATTGACCCGCATGCTGCGACGAGCCGATAGGGGTAGCAAACAGACGGCGGAAAGGATGCCGGCAACCGATCCTATGATGATCGCGACGGCCTTTTGGTATGCGCCAACAAGAAGGTTATCGCCCGGCGATACCGTCAATATCGTGACCGTGACAAGGCTGTAGCTCAAGGTGGGATGCCGCATCGATAGATAGGCGGCCGTCGTCACGCCCACGGCAATGCTCCATAGCGCAGGGAAGTCGGCGTATTGGGCCAACAGGACCAATCCCACTCCTAGCGCCACGCCCAACATTGCGCCGGCGATTCGCGCCACCGCTTCGCTGATGGTGCCTTCAACGCTGGCGCGCACCACGTAGAGCGCCGAGAACGCGCCCCATGCAACCTCGGGGATGCGTTGCCACGTCATCAGACCGTATGCGATAAGCACCGCGGCGACCGTCTGGGCGGGAAGGCGGAATCCGTCCCGGTTGGCGACCGCGCGCCAAGCGGCGGCAGACTTCAGCAAGTGGTGAACGGCGATTCTCAAATTTCTACCCGGCCCGAAGTTTCGCTACATCAGGATTCTCGGTCCGATTGCCGGCACTTGATTACGCTGATATCGCCATCCGGCTCCATGTAGGCCCGGCTGACGTCACTGATCTTGGCAACGCCTTTCAGCCGCAATTGGCTCATGAGTTCTTCTTCGGTCAGGTACTCGCGCCGAAGGTTTCTTTTTGAGATCACGCCATTGCGGACAAGGCAAACTCTGTCGGCTTCCAGCAGGCGGCCGATCGGCTCGACGAAGTAGCTGACGCGATCCACCACCACCGTCCAGCCAACGATGGTGGAGACCAGGACAAGGCCGTCGACGATGGACTTGTACTCGCCCGCCATGGCATTTTGGGCGGCGTCGGCAATAAGCACCAGAACAAGCATGTCGGCAACGCCTAGCGATCCAATATCCCGCCTTCCGGCCACGCGCAGCAGCGCGAAAATGAACCAGTAGACGATCGAGCCACGGATGAAAATCTCTATTGGCGAAATCGAAAACGTGAACATCCCCGACCAGTCCGGCGTCATGGCAACTCCTTTCAGTCTATCCAGCGATGAGGGATCCGAGCGGCGGATCCCCCGCTGGCCTGGCTGGCGGATGGGGCACCGCATGCGGGCGTGACACGAATATCAAGCACTGACACCGGGATCACTCGGAATCGCGGTCCTTGTCTTTCCGTTCGCGGCCATAAGCGTCCTTGCCACGCGGCGCCTGGGAACCGCCTGCCGGGTAGCCGGAGTTCGTGTTCGGGTCGCGATTGACTTCGCCTTCGGGCGGCCCCTCCGCGGTGGGCTGCCCCGTGAATCCGCGTGCGGCGCGATCGGCGTGCTGCGGCGCGGCGGGAGGGCGGCGGTTCGATGTGGAGTCATTCATGTCGGCACCATTGCAAGTTGCCCGTTTATCGCAGGGCAGGAGCCTCGACACCAGCAAATGTCATGCCTGAAGTTAGCGGCCCTGCGGCGTAAGGGGACCACTGCATCGGCACGAAAATTGCGGCTGCAACGTCACGCCGGTTCGAGTCCCTGTTGCAGCCGGCGTGGCCCCCTCGAAGCCGGCGAAACGGAGCTGATATGAAACCGCGGAAATCTGCACCACCGTCCTCGGACGAAGCCCAGGCACATACCGCCCGCCGATCTTTCTCCGGGCGCGGCCCGTGGCGGCAATTCGCGATGTTCCTTGGCGCGCTGGTGGCCATATTGGTGGTGGTATGGCTGCTGGGGATGTGGCCACCATGACGCGCGATCGCGTGGCGTGGCGCTCAAGGCGTCAGCACCACCTTGACGCAGCCATCGGCCTTGTCTCGGAATGTCTTGTACAAGTCTGGCCCGGCTTGCAGCTGCGCGCGATGCGTGATCACGAACGACGGGTCTATTTGTTTGTCGGCGATGCGTTTGAGGAGATCGTCGGTCCAGCGCCGGACGTGGGTTTGTCCCATGCGCCAGGTCAGTCCCTTGTTCATCGATGCGCCAAACGGAATCTTGTCGATCATCCCGCCGTACACGCCGGGAATCGATAGCGTTCCCCCAGGACGGCAGACATAAATCATCTCGCGCAGAACGTGGGGCCGGTCCGTTTCCGCGCCGACGGCTTGCTTCACCCGGTCATACAGAAACTCCATCGAACTGCTGGCGTGCGATTCCATGCCCACGGCATCAATGCACTTTTGCGGCCCTTTGCCGTGGGTCAACGCCTTCAGGCGTTCGACGACGCTCTCGGTTTCGAAATTGATGGTCACCGCGCCTGCGTCACGCGCCATGTTGAGCCGCTCGGCGATGGAATCGATGCAAATGACCTGGGCCGCGTCCAGTAACATGGCGCTGCGCACGGCCATCTGGCCGACCGGGCCGGCCCCCCAGATGGCAACGGTGTCATCCGGGGCAATATTGCATTGCAGCGCCGCCTGCCATCCCGTGGGAAGAATGTCTCCCAAGAACAGCACCTGCTCGTCTGTCAGTTCTGGAGGAACGGTAACGTGGGTGGTGTCCGCAAAGGGTATGCGAACGTATTCGGCTTGACCGCCGGCGTAGCCTCCCGTCAGGTGGCTGTAGCCGAACAGTCCTGCCGTGGTGTGGCCAAACATCTTCGCGGCCTGGTCGGCGTTGCGATTGGTGCGTTCGCATACCGAGAAATTCCCCTTCAGGCATTGCTCGCATTGACCGCAAGTAATGGTGAAGGGAATCACCACCCGGTCGCCGGCTTTCAGTTTCCGGGCATCGGCGCCCACTTCCACGACTTCGCCCATGAATTCGTGGCCCAGGATGTCGCCGGATTTCATTCCGGGCATGAATCCATCGAAAAGGTGAAGGTCCGAACCACATATGGCGCAGGCGCTGACCTTGATGATGGCGTCGCGCGGATCTTCCAGAATGGGGTCGGGAACGGTGTCGTAGCGCACATCGTGCTTGCCGTGCCAGCAAAGTGCTTTCATGAGAATCCCCTAAAAACGGCGGTCGCGTCGTTGCGATCGCGTGCTGCGGCCACGCAACTATCGTGCCGCCTTCGGCACCGCGCCCAACACGGACGCCACGGGGCTTGATCGCGTGTGACGGCCGGCACACGCGTTTCGGATGGCTGGCGTCGGAAGGCGACTGGGCGGGCGGGGCCTTGGGATTACTTGGCCTTCCCGGCACGCGCCGCTTCGGCGTTGGTCTGCTGCAAGGCAAGCATGCTCAGCTTTTCGTCTGTCGCCTTTTCTTCCGCGAGCGTTTCTTTCAGCAGCTTCAACGCTTCTGTCTCGCCCAACTGCTTGGCGAAGGTGCAAAGCGTGCCGTAGCTGGCAATTTCGTAATGTTCGACTTTCTGCGCCGCAGCGATTAGCGCCGCGTCGCATACGGGGCCCTTTTCCACTTCGTCGATAACGTCGTTGCCCTCTTCGACCAAGCCTTCCATGGCCGCGCATTTAATGCGCTTGAGACGGAATTGCGCGGCTTCGACGATTTTATCGATGCGTTCCACCTGCCCCCGGGTTTCCTCCAGGTGTACGGTGAACGCTTCCGCAAGCTTGGGGTCGCTCGCCGCGCGCGCCATCTTTGGCAGCGCCCGAGTCAGCTGCTTTTCGGCGCTGTAGATGTCAGACAGCTCGTGAATGAAAAGGTCCTGCAAGGTCTTCTGGCTCATCGCTTACTCCGTTGGTTAAGTGCCACCGTGGATGGCGGTCTACGCGGGGGAGCAAACGCCATGCCCGGTACCCAACGGCCGCGGCCCCGGCAATGCCTTGAATGGCTTATCCGGCTAGCTCCTGCCGGCTGACAAGGCGCGCGGGTTCACAACGCCGCTTCGGCAAGGCTGGCGATGAACGCCTTGGCGGCGTCCGGCATGATGCGGCCCGCCAGCGTCTGCACTTCAAAGTGACGCTCGTTCATCTCGCGGTCGCGTAGCGGCACCGCGACGATCCTGCCCCATCGCAGACGGTGGCGGATCGCCAGTTCGCCGCAAAACGCGACGCCGCCGCCGGCGCTGGCGAAGCCGACCAGCGCGTCGATGCTGCGGCTGGTGAAGGCCGGTTCGCAATGTAGCTGCTGGCGGCTGCAGCTGATGTCGATCAGTTGGCGCAGCGTGGAATCCGGGCTGGGCAGGGCTAGCGGGTAGGCGATCAACTGAGGCAGCGCCAAGTCGCGCCGGCCCGCAAGCGGATGGTCAACGGCCAGTATTGCCCGGACCGGCGCTGGCACGCGGACTTCTACCCGAATGTCTCGCTGTGACGTCAGGCTGAGCGTGACGCCGATGTCGGCCGAGCCGTCACGGATCCGCTGGGGAATCTCTTGTTGCGAGCACACGTCCAGCGAAAAGCGGATGCCGGAGAACTGCTGGCGGAACTGGGCGATGGCGGCGGGCACGAATTCCGACGCGTAGCCTTCCGTGCTGACGATGCGCACATGGCCTTGCCGCAGACCGCGCAGTGCCTGGATGTCTCCGGCCACGCGCTCGACGTCCTGCTGCATCCGCTTGGCATGCGCCGCCAGCAGTTCGCCGGCGGCGTTAGGGGTCATGCCCCGGGCCTGGCGTTCGAACAGCAACGTATCCAGCTCGCGCTCCATCCGGGCAATCTGGCGGCTGACGGCCGACGGGGCGACGTCCAGCCGTGCCGCGGCCGCGCTGACGGAGCCGGTGCGCACGACTTCCAAAAAATAGCGTAGCGAAATTTCCTGCAGGACTTGGGGGTTCATCATGGCGGACAGGTTTGCGGAAAGCGCAAAGCAGAATTCTATCCGTTGATATTGCTGCAAAGCTATGACGAACTCTAGGATGGGGGCATTTCCTGCGCCGTCGGCATTACCACAGCCATGTTTCAATCCCGCGACTCTTCCCTGTCCCCCGTTCTTGAATCGCTTCGGCGCGCCCGGCCGCTGCTATGGACGCGGCCCGCCGCGATCGCCGCCACGGCGCAAACCGGCACCCCGTTTTCGATGGACGCGGTGTTGTCCGCGCAGGAGCGCTTTGCGCGATTCGCGCCATTGCTGGCCGAGCTATTTCCGGAACTTGCCGCGACGGCGGGCATGATCGAATCGCCGCTATTGCCGGCCGCGGGCATGCAGGCGGCCATCGCCTTGCCGCCCGGCATGGGCCGCTTGTGGATCAAGGCCGACCATGCGCTGCCGGTCGCGGGTTCGATCAAGGCGCGAGGCGGCTTGCACGAGGTGCTTGAGTTTGCGGAATCGCTGGCGATAGGGCAGGGCTTGCTGCGCCCGGGTGACGACTACCGCAAGCTGGCAAGCGACGAGGCCAGGGCCTGCTTTGGCCGGTATCAGGTGGCGGTGGGATCCACGGGAAACCTGGGCCTGTCCATCGGCGTGATCGCGTCGGCGTTGGGCTTCCGGTCGGCGGTGCATATGTCCGCCGATGCCAAGGCCTGGAAGAAGGCGCGGCTGCGGGCGCGCGGCGTAGATGTCGTGGAGCACGCGGGCGACTACGAAAAGGCCGTGGCGGCGGGGCGCGCGCAGGTCGAGGCGGACCCTTGCGGTTACTTCGTGGACGATGAACGTTCCGCCTCCTTGTTTGTGGGCTATGCGGCGGCGGCCCTGCACCTGCGCGCCCAACTGGCGCAGGCCGGCGTGCGCGTGGATGCCCGCCACCCGCTTTTTGTCTACCTGCCTTGCGGCGTGGGCGGAGCCCCCGGCGGCATCGCGTTCGGCCTGACCCAGCTTTATGGCCCGCACGTCCATTGTTTCTTTGCGGAGCCCGTGCAGTCGCCTTGCTTCCTGGTGCGCATGATGGCGGGCTACGGGCAATTGCCCGGCCTGCCGATGCCGCCGTCGGTCTACGACCTGGGGCTGACGAACCAGACCGAGGCCGACGGGCTGGCGGTGCCGTGCGCGTCGGAATTGGCCTATGCGGCGGTGGGCGCCCGCCTGCGCGGCGTGGTCACGGTGGAAGACGACACCCTGTACGCCGATCTGGCGCGTTTGCATGACAGCGAAGGGTTGCGCATCGAGCCATCCGCCGCTGCGGGCTTCAGCGGGCCTCGCCATTTGTGCGGCAGCGTCGCCGGCCAAGCGTGGTTACGCACGCAGGGCCTGCAGGCGCACATGCCTCGCGCTACGCATTTGGCCTGGACCACGGGCGGGCTGTTCGTGCCCGACGAAGAATATGACCGATTCCTGAGCCGCGGGCGACCGCTAGCGGCCAGTTCCTAGGCGCCGCCAGACGCGCCGCATTTTCCACCCCTTCCATCGAGCACAGCCATGAACACCTCGCTTCTTGCAGTCAGTCTCGCCTTTGCCAGCGCCGTGGGCGCCGTTGCGCCCGTAGCGGCCCAGGACGCCTATCCCAACCGTCCGTTGACGATGGTCGTGCCCTTTCCCCCCGGCGGCGCCACCGATGTGCTGGGGCGTGTGGTCGCGCAGAAACTGGGCCAGGAGCTGGGCCGCACCGTGGTCGTGGAAAACCGCGCCGGCGCGGGCACCGTGATCGGCGCCAGCTTTGTGGCAAAGGCCGCGCCGGACGGCTACACGCTGCTGGTCAGTTCCGGCACGACCTTCACGGTGAACCCGGCCATCCAGAAGAACCTGCCGTATGACCCGGTAAAGAGTTTCGAGCCCATCGGCATCGTGGGCCGCACAGGCCTGGCGCTGCTGGCCAATCCCAAGGTGCCGGTCAAAGACCTGAAGGAGTTCGTTGCCTATGTGAAGGAGCACGCCCAGGAACAACCGCCCTACGGCTCGTTTGGCACCGGCACCACCGCGCATTTCGTGGGCGAAGCCTTCATGGCGGCGGCCAACTTGAAGATGACGCACGTCCCCTACAAGGGCAGCGCCCCGGCGATGACGGATCTGATCGGCGGGCAGATCCCGTTCTCGGTCGACACGGTGGCCGCGGCGCTGCCGCAAAGCAAGCAGGGCAAGGTGCGGGTTCTGGCGATCTCCAGCCCCGCGCGCTCGGCGTTTTTCCCGGATGTGCCCACGTTCGCGGAACAGGGCTATCCCTCGGTGGCGATGGACACGTGGCTGATGGTGGCCGCGCCGCGCGGCTTGCCGGCCAATGTGAAAAGCCGGCTGGAGCAGGCGCTGCGTGCCACGGTCGAATCGCCGGAAGTGAAAAAGAGCCTGGAGGCCCAGGGTTTCGAGGCGGCCTTTGCCAGCGCCGCCGAGGGCGAGGCGCTGATTCAGCAGGAACTGCCGGTGATGAAAGACGTCGCGCAGCGCGCCAACATCAAGATCGATTGAAGAGGAGAGGGACGATGGCATTGGACGACACCCTGGTCGGCCTGAGCGCCGTGGAATTGCGGCGCATGATAGGCGCGCGGCAGCTTTCCCCGGTGGAATTGCTGGAGGCGTGCATCGCGCGTATCGAAGCGGTCAACCCTTACGTGAACGCGGTTACCGCTACCGCCTATGAGCGTGCCAGGGCCGAGGCGCGCGCCGCCGAACGCGCCGTGATGGCGGGCGAGCCGCTGGGCCTGCTGCATGGCCTGCCAATGGGCGTGAAGGACCTGGAGCCCACCGCCGGGGTGCTGACGACCTACGGTTCGGCGCTGTATCGCGGCTATGTGCCCGACGAGGATGTCGAGCTGGTGGCGCGCCTGCGGCGCGCCGGGGCCATCGTTGCCGCCAAGACCAATGTGCCGGAGATGGGCGCGGGCGCCAATTCACGCAATACGGTGTGGGGCGCGACAGGCAATCCATTCAATCCCAATCTGAACGCCGGCGGCTCGTCCGGGGGCTCCGCCGCCGCATTGGCCTGCGACATGCTGCCCGTAGGCACCGGGTCGGATACCGGCGGTTCGCTACGCATCCCCGCATCCAAGTGCGGTGTGGTGGGCTTCCGGCCGTCGCCGGGCATCGTGCCCAGCGTGCGCAAGCTGCTGGGCTGGACGCCGATCTCCGTGGTCGGCCCGATGGGGCGCACGGTGGCGGACGCCTGCTTGCAGATGGCCGCGTCCGCCGGGCCGCACGCCGGCGACCCGCTCAGCTATCCGCTGGATCCGCTGCAGTTCCTGCATCCGGGCGTGGCGGACCTGGGTTCGCTACGCGTGGCCTACACCGAAGACTTCGGCTGCTGCGCGGTCGATGACGGCATCCGCGCCGTGTTCAGGAAGAAAATCGCCGCCATGCGGCATCTGTTCGCGGCGTGCGACCCGATCGAACTGGACCTGGGCGACGCCCATCGTTGTTTCGACGTACTGCGGGCCGAAGCCTTCGTCGCGGGCATGCGCGATGCCTACGAGAAAGACCCCGCCAGCCTGGGGCCGAACACCCGCGCCAATTTCGAAATGGGCGCGGCCATGAGCCTGATGGATTGCGCCTGGGCGCAGTCCGAACAGACCCGCCTGATCAAGCGGTTCCAGCGCGCTTATGACGACTACGACCTGATCCTTTCGCCCACCACGCCGGTTTCGCCATTTCCCTGGACGCAGCTGTATGCCGACACCATCAACGGCGTCAAACAGGAGAACTACTACCGCTGGCTGGCGCTGACGTATGTCGTCACGCTGACGACGCATCCGGCCTTGACGCTGCCGTGTGGGCGCGACGACCAAGGCATGCCATTTGGCCTGCAAATCGTGGGGCGCTTCCGGGGCGACCGGGACGTGCTGGCGGCCGCCCAGGCGATGGAACAGGCTTTTGCCGGGCAGGACGCCCTGCGGCGCCCGCGCCCGGATCTGGCCGCGCTGCGCATGGCGGAACCTGCCTTGACGTCGATCGTGACCACTCCGCCGCAACGGCAAGGCCAGGGTCAGAGCGGAGACGTGTCGGCCGTGTAGAGCGAGCCGTTGCGCTCGGCCAAAAAACGGCCGGGCGGTTTTCCCAGCGCCTTCTTGAACATCGTCACGAAGGCGCTGGCGCTGTCGTAGCCCAGTTCGTAGGCGACGGCCTGCACCGACATCCCCGACGTCAGCCGTTGCAGGCCGGCGATGACATGCCATTGACGCCGCCAACGGCCGACGCTCATGCCGGTCTGGCTGCGGAACAAGCGGCTGATGCTTCGTT
This sequence comes from Achromobacter marplatensis, assembly GCF_049060505.1. Classification (GTDB taxonomy): domain Bacteria; phylum Pseudomonadota; class Gammaproteobacteria; order Burkholderiales; family Burkholderiaceae_B; genus Achromobacter; species Achromobacter marplatensis_A. Next base: position 482,105 of record NZ_JBMGRB010000003.1, on the reverse strand, counting down.
CGCTCATGCCGATGCGTGCCGCCCACTGCGGCAGCGTGGCGGAATCGGCCGGATCCGCAAGCATCGCGTTGGTCAATTTCAGCAATCGCGCGTCTGACGGCCGTGGCAGATGCAGCTGCTCTAGCGGCGCGGCGACCAGTTCGTCCAACAGCACCGACATGATCCGGCCGTCAGCGCCCTGGGGCTCGTATCGAGCAGGTAGTTGGCAGGCCCGGTCGATCAGCGCCCGCAACAGCACCGAGACCGCAACGCTGCAACACGCCTTCGGCAAGCCGCCTGCCGCGTCAGGTTCCACAAAGAGCGCGTACCCGCGCACGTTGCCTGATGGGACCGCCCGGTGGCTCATGTCGCCGGGGATCCATACCGCGCATCCAGGCGGAACCATCCAGACGCCTCGCTCGGTCTCGCAGGTGATCACGCCCGATACGGTGTAAAGCAACTGCGCCTTACGGTGGCGGTGAGGAGGGAATTCGCCGCCTTCCGTGACCAGCGAAATACTGGAGGCAACCACGGGCCGGTCAATCTGGTGGGGTTCGGGGTCGGTGTAAGCGGGTTCGTATTCCATAAAGCGACGGTCAGGCGTGGGCGGCATGCCAGGCCACGATAGGGCAGATCCCCCACGGCGTCATCCTCATATCGAGCCAGCTGATTGATCAATCCGGCCAATCGTCTTTGGCTGGATTGACCAATGGATTGGCCTGTTTATGGAATGACGGCATCCATAAGGATAATGAGAATGCTTACATCCACCGACCGGCGCGATACGGATGCCGCAAGACATCGCGCTCTTGCCGGATGCGGCGGTGCCTTCGTCAACACCTTATCGGCAGACGGCCCCATTGGGGCGCGCGGCTGCCGAGCAACAGCAGCCACATGATCCGTTTTCCGATTGCCCGGATATCCCCCGTATTGCTAGGCCTGGTCCTGACAGGTTGCGCCGTAGGTCCCGAATTCCATCCCCCCTTGAATCAGCCGCCCGTCACGAGCATGCAGCCGCGCGACGCGCAGTCTCTTTCCTTCACGCTGAAGCAGCACCCGGTGCCCATTGCCTGGTGGGAGATGCTGGAAGATCCCATTCTGGCTGACCTGCAGCGTCGGGCCTCGCAAACCAATCTGGACTTGCACGCGGCGGCCGCGCGCCTGGCGCAAAGCCGGGCGCTGCTTGGCGTCTCGACGGCGGGGTTGATGCCCAGGTTGGGCGCAGGGGCCTCATATGCTCAAGAACGCGACAGCGCGAACGGCAAGATGGTGGCGCTTGGGGCGCCCACCGACGCCTACGAATATTGGCAGGCCGGCTTCGATGCGTCCTGGGAAATCGACGTATGGGGCCACGCGCGCAAGCAGCAAGAGCAGGCCAAGGCCGAGACGGCCGCGGCCTGGTATGACCTGGAAGGCGTCCGCGTTGCAATGGCCGCCGAGATCGCACGCCACTACGTCCTGCTGCGCGGCACGCAGGCGCGGATCGATATCGCCGCCCAGAACGAGAAGATTGCCGCCCACGCGTTGCGCTTGGCCGAAAGTCGCGCCCGCAATGGCGTCGCGACCCATTTCGACACCGCGGCCGCCAGCGCGCAAGTGGCCACCGTGCGCGCGCTGACGCCCGAATTGATAAGGGAGCGCGACGCGCATATGAATGCGCTGGCGCTGCTATTGGGCCAGGTTCCCCGCGACCTGGATGCAGAGCTTGGGCCCGTTCGGACGCTGCCCCAGCCGCCGCGTACCGTGCCGGTGGGACTGCCTGCTGAATTGGCGCGCCGCCGTCCCGATATCCAGCGCGCGCAGGCGCGTCTTCAGGCGGCCACGGCCGCCGTCGGGGTTGCGACCGCCGATTTCTATCCGCGCCTGACGCTTGGCGGACGCTTGGGCGTGGAAGCTTTCCATGGCGGTGATTTGGGCAACTGGGCCTCGCGGCAATTCTCGGTAGGCCCCACGCTGTATCTGCCCATCTTCGAAGGCGGCAGGCTGCGCAGCACGCTGGCGCTGACGGAAGCCCGTCAGCAGGAAGCCGCCATCGCCTTCCAACAGACGGTGCTGCGCGCCTGGCATGAAGTCGACGACGCGCTCAACGCTTGGGCGACCGAACAGCGCCGTCATGTCGAACTGCAACGCGCTTTCGACCATAATCGACTCGCTTTGCAGGCGTCCGAGCGGGCCTACCAGCAGGGCGCGGCCGACTACCTGCCGGTGTTGATCGCGCAGCGCAATCTGCTTGATAGCCAGCTGGCGTTGACCCACAGCTCGACGCAATCGACGCTGACCGTCGTGACGTTGTACAAGGCGCTGGGCGGCGGATGGGACCCCGCTACCGTTTCCGGCCCTTCGCCGGACGAGGAGGCCCGGCAATGAGCGCGCATGCCGCGCCGGCAATCGGCGGTGAACGCCATGCCAGGCCCCTGGTTGCGCTGACGGGCATTTTCCTTGCCGCCATGACGGCCGGCCTGAACAATCGGATCGGTGCGCTGGCCCTGGCGGACATCCGCGGCGCGCTCGGCCAGGGGCTGGACGATGCCTCCTGGCTTGGCACGGTCTATACCGCAGGCGAGCTTGTCGCCATGCCTTTTGCGTCGTGGTTCGCCATCACGCTTTCGCTGCGCCGGTTCCACCTGGGCATGGTCGGACTGTGCGCGCTGATCGCCCTGGCGCTTCCTTTCGTCAACAGTCTGCCGTTGCTGCTGGCGCTGCGCGGCCTGCAAGGTTTGGCTGGCGGCGCGTTGATCCCGGTGCTGATGATGGCCGCGCTGAAATTCCTGCCCCCGCCGATCCGGCTGCACGGCCTTGCGCTCTACGCCATGACGGCCACCTTCGCGCCCAACGTGTCGATCTGGCTGACGGGCTTGTGGACCGATACCTTCAGCGACCTGCGCCTGGTGTATTGGCAAGCGATCCCGTTGTTGCTGCTTGCCGGCACGCTGGTCGGCTGGGCGCTGCCGGACGCGCCATCCCAGGCAGAACGTTTCAAGCACGCCAATTGGCCTGGCATGGCCTTGGGAACCGTCGGGCTGACCTTGATCACGGTCGCGCTGGATCAGGGCGTGCGGCTGGACTGGTTTGAATCGCGGTTGATTGCCAGTTCGCTTGCGATCGGCGTAGCGTTCACCGGGGCGTATTTCATCAGCGAATGGTTCCATCCCGAACCCTTCATCAAGTTGCGCTTGTTAGGGCGCCGCAACCTGGGGCTTGGATTCACCGTGTTCGTGTGCCTGCTGATCGTGATGCTGTCGGGCTCGTTGGTTCCCGCCGCTTATCTCGGTCGGGTTTGGGGATACCGCGCGCTGCAAAGCGCACCTATCGGCTTGATCGTCGGTTTGCCTCAGTTGCTGATCGGCCCTTGCGTCGCCGCGCTGTTGTATCGAAAGTGGGTCGACGCGCGCGTCGTGTTCGCGCTGGGACTGGGACTGATTGCCCTGTCGTGCCTGTTCGGTTCTCGCCTGACTGCGGATTGGATCTGGGAGCAGTTCATTGTTGTCCAGACGCTGCAGGCCTTTGGCCAGCCCATGGCAGTCATATCGCTGCTGTTTCTTGCCACCAGCGTGGTGCATCCCTCGGAGGGGCCCTACGTCTCTGGCACCATCAACGCCCTGCGCGTGTTCGGTACGTTGATCGGCAGTGCGGGCGTGGGCCAGCTTACCGTGTTGCGAGAACGATTCCATGCGGATGCGCTGCTGGATTCCCCGGGGCTGCTTCACGGAAGCTGGACGCACCTGGCCAGCGTCGCCCAGGTGGCATCGGCCCTGCACGAACAAGCCTTCGTCCTGGCGACGTCCGACGTCTATCTGCTGCTGGGTCTGCTGGCCCTGTTGATGATTCCCCTGGTGTTGCGCCTTCAGTACATCCCCGCGCCGCAACCTGCCCCTTCTTCTCATGGATAATCCAATGTCAATGCCCAAGACCGGCAAGACCGCTATCGGCGTCTTGCTTGCCATTACCGTCGCAGTCGGACTCTTCTACGTCAACCGTCCGGAAAGCGCGTCGAGCCTGCAATCGACAAACAACGCCTATGTGCGCGCCGACTACACCCAGGTATCCCCCCAGGTTTCGGGCCGCATCGCCCAGGTGCTGGTCGAAGACAACCAGCGCGTGACGCCGGGGCAACTGCTTGCCGTTATCGAAGACCAGGATTTTTCCATCGCGGTAGCGCACGCCCGCGCTCGGGTTCTAAACGCGCAGGCGCTCATTGAAAGCCTGTTGGCCCAACAGGCCCGCCAAGACAGCGAGATCGTGCGGGCGCAGGCCACGGTCACGGCGGACCGGGCCTCGTTGCGGCTCGCCCAGGCGGACTTGGCCCGGTACCGCAATTTGGCCGCGGATGGCTCGGGCACGGTGCAGGCCTTGCAGCAAGCACAAGCCCAAGCGGCCATCCATGCCGCCAATCTGGAAAAGGACCGAGCTGCCCATCAGGCGGCGTTGCGTCAGTTGGACATCCTTCGCGCCGAACTGCGCAAGGCGCAAGCCACGCTGGCGCAGATGAAGGCGGAAGAGGCGTCTGCGGAACTTAACCTCTCCTATACGCGCATCACCGCGCCCATCGCCGGCACGGTGGGCCAGCGCGCGTTGAGAGTGGGGGCGTTCATCGCAACAGGCAAGCCCGTTGCCGTGATCGTACCGCTGGACGACGTCTATATCGAAGCCCATTACCGTGAGACCCAACTTGCCAGAGTCCGTCCGGGGCAGCCGGTCAAGATCAAGGTCGACGCGCTGCCTGGCATCACGCTGAGCGGCACCGTGGACAGCTTGGCGCCCGCCAGCAATGCCAGCTATGCGCCGCTAGGCCCGCAAAACGCCACGGGCAACTTCACCAAGATTGTCCAGCGGCTGACGGCCCGGATACGGTTGGATGCCGGCCAGCCGGACACCGCTCATTTAAGGGTGGGAATGTCGGTCGAGCCAGAGATAGACGTGTCCGTCGATGCGCCGGGCTCCCCCCATGACGGCAAGGTCGCAATGCGGCGGAACTGATGCCCGACAGACAACCTACAACATCTTCACCACGACTTTGCCCTTGGCATGGCCCGCCTCGGCGTAGGCCAGCGCGTGCTGCGTGTCGTTGAACGGGAAGACGCGATCAATGACCGGGGTGATCGCACCAGACTCGACAAGCGATGTGATCTCGCGCAGTTGCGCCCCATCGGCCTGCATGAAGACGAAGCGGTACTCGACGCGCTTCTGCGCAGCTTTGCGGCGGATGCCGCGGCTGAGCAGGCGCAATACCAGCTTAAGCGGCCAGGCCAGCCCGCGCGCGGCGCCGAATGCCGGGGTGGGCGGCCCGGAAATGGAAACCAGACGTCCGCCCGGCTTGAGAATCTGCAGAGACCGGGCCAGATCGTCTTTGCCAAGGCTGTTGAGCACCACGTCGTAGTCGCGAAGCACTGTGGCGAAATCTTGCCGCTTGTAGTCGATGACAACGTCCGCCCCAAGGGCTTTTACCCATGAGACATTGGCCGTACTCGTAGTCGTGGCAACGAAGGCGCCAAGATGCTTGGCCAACTGGATGGCGACGGTGCCGACACCGCCGGAACCCGCCTGGATGAACACGCGCTGCCCTTTTTTCAGTTGCGCGGTTTCCACCAGCGCTTGCCACGCGGTCAGGGCCACCAACGGAAGGGACGCGGCTTCGGCCATGCCAAGATTGCCGGGTTTAAGCGCGACGGAAGACGCCTTGATGGCGATGCGCTCGGCGAACGTACCGATGCGATCATCGTCGGGGCGCGCATACACCTCGTCACCCGGCTTGAATTGGCGCACCCCCGCTCCCACGCGCACGACCGTGCCCGCCACGTCGTTGCCTAAAACAAGAGGAAGGCGATAAGGCAAGATCAACTTGAATTCGCCCCGTCGGATCTTGGCGTCCAGCGCGTTGACGCTGGCAGCATGGACCTGGATCAGGACGTCGTCCTCACGCAAGACCGGCTCCGGCATATCCGCGATGCGGCCCGTTTCGTGCTTGCCATAGCGGTCGATGATGAAGGCTTTCATGGGCGGGCGGGGCTTAATGTCGGATAGTCGGTGTAGCCGTTGGCGCCTCCGCCGTACAAGGTGGCCGGGTTCAACGCCGCCAGCGGCGCGCCGGTCTTGAAGCGTTCGACCAGATCGGGATTGCTGATGAATGCCCGGCCAAAGGCGAACAGGTCTGCCTTGCCGTCGGCAAGATGCGCGCGGGCCAAGTCCAGGTCGTAGCCGTTGTTGGCCAGGTAGGTGCCGTTGAAACGGCGGCGCAGGCCATCGAAGTCGAACGGCGCGACATCGCGTGGCCCGCCCGTGGCGCCTTCAACCACATGCAGGTAGACGATGCCTAGCGCGCTGAGCTGATCGACGATGTAGTCGTATTGCGGCTGCGGGTCGCTGATGGAAATGGCATTGGCCGGCGATACCGGCGAGATCCGCACACCGGTGCGGTCCGCACCGATTTCCGCCGCCACGGCGGCGGTGACTTCCAGCAACAGGCGCGCACGGTTCTCGATAGTGCCGCCGTAGGCGTCAGTGCGCTGGTTGGCGCCGTCCTTGATGAACTGTTCCAGCAGGTAGCCATTGGCGCCGTGGATTTCCACGCCATCGAAACCTGCCGCCATCGCGTTGGCAGCGGCCTGCCGGAAATCGTTCACGATGCCCGGAAGCTCGTCGATGTTCAGCGCGCGCGGATCAGAGACATCGGCAAAACCATTGTTGACGAAGGTCTTGGCCTGGGCGCGGATGGCAGACGCGGACACCGGCGCGGCGCCGCCCGGTTGCAGGTCGACGTGCGAGATGCGGCCCACATGCCACAGCTGCACGAAGATGCGCCCGCCCTGCGCATGGACCGCATCCGTGACGTTGCGCCAACCCGCGATCTGGTCCTGCGTGTACAGGCCCGGCGTGTCCTGGTAGCCCTGGGCCTGGGCCGAGACCTGGGTGGCCTCCGAGATGATGAGGCCGGCCGAGGCGCGCTGCGCGTAATAGGTGGCGGCCAGCGCGCTGGGCACCAGGCCGGTTCCGGCACGGTTGCGTGTCAGCGGCGCCATGACGATACGGTTGGCAAGGGTGAGCGCGCCCAGGGCGTAGGGCTGGAAGAGGGTCGTTTGGGTCATGTCTAGGCGGGGGGCGTGTGGGGAGCGGGGAGGGAAACCGATGATCGCGCAGTGCGTAGCTGGGAATGGCTGGGAATGGCGGGGTCTGGTTGGGTATGGCGTAATGATGATGTACGTAATCTATGTTGTCAATGGTTTGATGATGACTATAATCTATCCGTGATATAGTCCGGCTATTCCATCGTCGGACGTCAAGCGACTCAAGGTATGAAAGTCTCCAAGGCACAAGCGCAGGCAAACCGCGCGCATATCGTGCAAACCGCTACTTCGCTGTTCCGAGAGCGGGGCTACGATGGCGTGGGCGTCGCTGACCTGATGGCGGCCGCCGGCTTTACCCACGGCGGCTTCTACAAGCATTTCGGCTCCAAGACCGACCTGATGGCGGAGGCGGCAAGCTGCGGCCTGGCGCAGTCGGCCGAAGTCGCTGCCGGCATGGACCTGGCTGGTTTCCTGACGTACTACCTTTCCCGCCAACACAGGGATACGCCCGGCGACGGCTGCACGATGGCGGCGTTATGCGCCGATGCCGCGCGCCAGCCGGAATCGGTAAAAGCGGCTTTCGCGGCGGGTATCGAGGCCCAACTGCCGCACCCGGATTCCCAGGACGGCCAGCCGGACGAAGGCGTGGGCAAAGAGGTACGCGCGCGCCGCATCGCCCTGATGGCGCAGGCCGTTGGCGCGCTGGTGCTGTCAAGGTCCTGCCCGGACGATGCACCGCTGACGGACGAAATTCTGGACGTTTGCCGGGCTGACGTCCTGGCGCGTTTATCGCCTAAATAAGCAACCACCACGCCGCCACGCCCAAGACCAACCACAGCGCCACGACCAGCATCGCGCCGGCCCAGCTGCGAGGCTTCGATTTCCTTGCGGTCATCCAGGCTTCTGCCTGGCCTCTGCATTCCAACAGCACGTCGGATGGCAGGAGTTTGATGGTCAACCAAATGGCAGCGGGTAGTAACAGGACGTCATCCGCGTACCCCAGCACGGGGATGAAGTCGGGTATCAGATCGATCGGGCTTAGCGCATAGGCGACCACGAACCACGCCAGGGCTTTTACATACCATGGGGTTCGGGGATGCTTGCAGGCGAACCACAAGGTGATGCCGTCCCGTCGTATCCGCGTGGCCCAGGTCTTCATGCGCTCAGTGACGTTCATGATCGGCGCGACGCTCTCGCGGACGGTGGAAGTCCTGCAATTCTAAGACGGGAGAGCGTGCTTGCGGGGCTGCGGCCCGGCGCGGACAGCGGCTCGTGACGCAACGCTAGCGGCTTTTTGAAATCACATCGCTCATGTATTTGTTCAAATCGCGAAAATCCTGAACCGTCCAGGAATGCGGCGGCACCTTTACGCCGTTCTCTCGCAAGGTCCTGGGAATCAGGTCGCCATTCGGGCGAAGGATCACCGACGAAACGATCACGCCCGGATAGTCACTGAGCCGCTTTTTGAACGCGGCGGTTGTCAGGTCTGGGGTGGGCGGATTGCTTTTCCGGGCCAATGGCCCGGTCCCTTTGATATCCGCGCCGTGGCACATGGCGCATCTCTGGGTAAAGAGGGTCTTTCCATTGTGATTCTGCGCGAAGGATGACGATACATGCGTCAGCATCACAACGCCTAGCAAAGCGATGCATAGTGCCCTTACTTTCATGGGGTCTTGTCGAAGTCGGATCGTGATCGGGAGCGAATTATCGCAGACGGCAAAACTGCCGTCTGACACCTTATTTCTTATAAGCCGAACGGCCATGTCTCCGGCGTGCCAGCGCCTTGCGGCCCGGGCAGGGGCTCGACGGCGTGCGTCTGGTCCATCCACAGATACGCGTCAAACTGCTTGGGTAACGAGGCCTTGGCGTAATGACTTTGCCGTTCGGTTTCAGGGCGATAGATGACGCCGATGAAGCGTTCCAGCCGAGGCGTTTCCAGGTTTTGGCGCAAGCCTGCGTCCGCATCGCGCAAATCCAGCACGAATCGCGGGATGCCCGTCTGGTGCATCTGAAACTCGTAGCTTTGCGCAAGCGATGGCCGGACGTTTTTTACCTCCATGGGGCCGTCCCATTCGCTGGCGGCTGCCACGGTGCCGCAGTGCGTTCCCATGCCGACCGAGATGGCCGCATCGCCGAAGCGTTCGCGGCATAGCTGGCCGATATTGATTTCTCCGCGCTCCTGTCCCATCTCGGTGCCAGCCGCGATGCCGATGTGAGAGTTATGCGCCCAGACGATGGCCCGCGCGGCCGGGCCGTTGACGCGTAGCGCGTTTTCCAGCGTCTCGAACATGTGTGTATCGCGCAAATTCCAGCTCTGCGCCGACCCGTAATACATGGCGCGGTAATAGCGCTCCGCCGAGGCGACCAGCCGGGCGTTCTGGGCCGCATCAAAAAATCGCTCGCCATCGCGTCCGGCATAGTCCAGGCGCTTTTCCAGTAACTCCCGCAGTTGGGCCATGACGGCTTGCTCGCAGTCCTCGTGCCGGCGCGTCAGCACCGCCATGCCATAAGCGGCCGGGTCTTGCCGCCAAGGGTCCAGGCAGCCGTAGCGCTGGCGGGCGATGCCGGCCGCCTCGCGGTCAACGTTGTCCAGATAGGCCAGCACGGCCGCCATGGACTGCGCCATGCTGTAGATGTCCAGCCCGTAGAACCGGGTCTGCCGCGCGGGCGGCAGGCGGGCGTTGTGGTCGGCCAGCCACCGCACGAAATCCGCTACATCGGTATTGCGCCACATCCAGGTGGGAAAGCGTGCGAAGGCCGGGTAGGGGGCGTCGACCGAGCCGTGGCCGCCTATCAGCCGGTCCACCGCCGCGGCGTCCGGCCAATCGGCCTCCACCGCCACGATGTTGAAGCCATGTTCGCGGATCAGGTGGCGCGTGATGGCGGCCCGCGCACGGTAAAAGTCCGAGGTGCCGTGGCTGGCCTCGCCCAGCAGCACGACGCGCGCGTTGGCGTAGCGGTCGAACTGGCGCAGGAATTCGGGGTGGTCGGCATCCGTCCATGGCTGCGCGGCAGCCCGCAACTGCGCCAGCATCGTGTCATCGAGGGTCGTCTGGCTCATGGTCGCTTTCTCCGTCTGGATGCCAGGCCTGCTCGCCAATCAGCGGCACGAATGCCACCATTCCAAGGGCCTCTTCCCGATACTCCGTCTTTTCCTTGCGCAAAATCCGGATCAGCTGCTGCAGGCCTGCGGACGCGCCGACGGGCATGACCAGCCGGCCGCCAATGGCAAGCTGTTCCCGCCATGCCGGCGGCACAATGGGGCCGGATGCCGCGGCCACGATGGCATCAAACGGTGCGCCGGACGGCAGTCCCAAGGTGCCGTCGCCGGTGTGGACGACGACATTGTCGTAGCCAAGCTGTTGCAGCCGTTCGCGCGCTTCGCGTGCAAGACGCTCATGCCTTTCCACGGTGTGGACGACGCGGACAATCCGCGCCATCACTGCGGCGGCATAGCCGGATCCCGTGCCGATTTCCAGCACCTGGTCATCCGGCCGAAGCGCCGCGGATTGCAGCATCAACGCCACGATGTAGGGCTGGGATATGGTCTGTCCGCAACCAATAGCCAGCGCGCTATCGTCGTAGGCCAGCGCGCGCGTGCCATCTGGCACGAACGCGTGGCGCGGCACCTCTCGCATGGCGGCCAGCACGGCAGGGTCGTACAGGCCCCGGGCGATAAGCTGGCGCTGCACCATATTTTCACGCAGGTCCTGGTGTTCGTGCATGACGGCTGTCCATAACGCAAGCAGTGGTTCCCCGCTGCCTGTTACCCCTCAGCAAAGGCCGTGCCGACCCCGCTCCATTCGGCCTGGGGCACGCCATTTGCTGCCCGGCCGGTTGCCAAGGGGCGTCCACGTCACGTCTTGGCGCAGGGACACGCCAGCGAGCACACTCAGGAGAACGACATGCCTAACTCATCAACCACCCCGCAGCGGTCCGCGGCCGGTCAATCCGGCGGCCCGTCCACGTCGACCGGCGAGCAGACACGGGAGCCGTCCGCGGCCGACCCGCAAGGCTACGAGCACCCGCATTCAGGGCGGCGCGCGGCAGGACACGGCGGCGGTGCGCTGGATAGGGACAGAGAAGACGCCGGCAACCCAGGGGAACCGGCCGCCGCTCATAGCGGGGGCGGGAGCGGCCACGCGTCCCAGGCGTCGCAGCAGCGGGAAGCCGAGGAGGAACTGGAGAGCCGCAACGGCCCCCATGTGCGTGGCGGATCAGCAGAACGGGACACGGCGCACGCCGACCAGAAAGGCCGGCCCCGAGGCGGATCGCGATAGGGCGGCGCCGCGCACGGCCGCAAGCAGCGGCCGTTTTTTGCAAAGCACCGGTAAATCGGGCGGCAATGGCGCGCCGCGCCATGGGCCGATTTGCGTGGCCTTTTACTGCCGACGCATGCGGCGCGCGGGGGTCAATTTTCCGGTTGGTGGCAGACGGCTTCCACGTTATGCCCGTCCGGGCTGCGGACGAACGCCGCGTAGTAGTTTGGGTGGTAGTGCGGACGCAAACCGGGCGCGCCGTTATCCGTTCCGCCGGCCGCAAGAGCGGCTTCGTAGAATGCGTCCACGTCAGCCCGGGCGGGAGCCGAAATGGCGATGTGCAGAGGCGGCGTCACGGCGGACGTGGCGTACAGCCAAAGTGAAGGCTTGCCTTGCCTGCCCAATCCGATACTGTCGGGCCCCTCCATGGCAAGGCCAACGCCCAGCGGGGCTAGCGCCCGGAGAAAAAACGTTCGGCTTTCATCCATATCGCTGACGCCAAAGCCAATGTGATCAAACATGACGCATCTCCATTAAGTTGCTCTGGAAGTCCCTTTTGGCCGGCGTACTCGACGCCGGTCCGCCCGAAGACCTTCTCCGCCGCGGTATGAGCCTGCACCCGATGCCGCGGGTAGAAGCCAACGCTGCCATAGGGCGAAGGCCCCATGCCCTGACCAGCCTTTGGCTGCCACCTCGACGTCATTGGCGGTTTCCTTTAACGTCTTAACATCTTAAGGCGTCACGCTACGTTTTAGCCCGCGAAGCAAGAAGGAATTCAACTCATGAGTACCGCAACAGATACCGCCATCGCCATTGTCGGCCCGGGCGCCATCGGCACCACGGTGGCGGCCGCGCTGCACGAGGCCGGCCGGACTCCTCTTTTATGTGGCCGCACGCCCCGTGGCCAGCTGACGCTGCAGGATGGCGATCGCCACGTCGTCGTTCCGGGACCCGTGCGCACGGATCCTGGCCAGATCGATCGCAAGATGGAACTCGTTTTTCTGGCGGTCAAGGCGACGCAGACCGAGACGGCATCGGGATGGCTCAAGGCTTTATGCGGTCCGGATACTGTCGTGTGCGTGCTGCAGAACGGCGTCGAGCAGTTGGAAAAGGTCGCGATGCACGCTCCGCGTGCGAGGATCGTCCCCGCCGTTGTGTGGTTCCCTGCGCAAGCGCAGGCCGACGGCTCGGTACGCCTGCGAGGCGACGCGCGCCTGAGCCTGCCGGACACGCCGGCATCCCGCGTGGTGGCGGATGGGCTCGCGGGGACGCTGTGCGCCGTGGATATCACGGCGGATTTCCTGTCCGTGGCGTGGCGCAAGCTGTTGCAGAACGCGGTGGCCGGCCTCATGGCCCTTACGCATCGCCGCGCCGGCATGTTTGCCCGGCCCGACATCGCCGCGCTCTCGCTGGCGTACTTGCAAGAGTGCCTGGCCGTGGCGCGCGCCGAGGGCGCCAAGCTGGACGACGAGGTTCCGCAGGAAATCCTTGCCAAGTTTCAAGCCGCTTCCGCGGACTTAAGCACATCCATCCTGACTGACCGCGAAGCCGGCCGGCCACTGGAATGGGATATCCGAAACGGCGTGGTCTCGCGTCGGGCCCGCGCGCACGGCATACCGACGCCAATCAGCGACATCGTCGTGCCCCTGCTGGCCGCGGCGAGCGACGGTCCGGGCTGATTCCGCGGTCGGCGCCGGGGCTGAAAACCTGGAATGGCGTCAGCCGAAGGATGGTGTCCGGCACCGCCGTCCACGCGCCTAGTGGTACGTTGCGCGCAGCGTCAGCATCACGTTGCGCGGCGCGCCGATGAAGTTGTAGCCGGATACGCCGTCGACCCGTTCGTAGTAGTGGCGGTCGAACAGGTTGTTGCCCGTGAGGGTCAACGACACGTCGCGGTTGACGCGGTAACCGATCTGGGCGGACACGGTGTAGAAGCCGCCCTGGCGCACGCGTGCGTCGTCACTGCCAGCCGAGGTGGCGCTTTGAGCATTCACGCCTGCCCCGACGCTCCAGCCGTCCAGCACGCCGCCCAGGTCGCTGGAGTCTAAGCGGTAAATGCTCCACAGCTTGAACAGGTGGCGTGGCGCGGTCGACAGGAACGGCCGGCCTTGATTGCCGCCCACGCTGTCCTTCAGATACTTGGTGTCGTTGAAGGTGTAGCCCGCGATGATGTCCCAGTTGGGCAAGGGTTTGCCGCTGATCTCGAACTCCCAACCCTGGCTTTGCACCAGACCCGCCGCCACCGAGCAAGCGCCGTTCCACGTGTTGCAAACGTGCGAGGGGTCCGGGTCGGTAATCGCGCGATTCTGGTCACGGATGCGGAACACCGCCAGGTTCGCATGCAGTCGGTCTTCGATCAGCGCGAGCTTCATGCCCGCTTCGGCTTGCCAGCCCACGCGCGGCTTGAGCGCATTGCCCGATACATCGATCGCGGACTGTGGCTTGAAGATGCTGGCGTAGCTGCCGTACAGGGTGACCGTCTGGTTCACGTCCCACACCAGACCGCCAAACGGCGTGAATTTTCCGCTTTCCTTGCCGTAATAAGTCCATGCGCCAGACCCATCCGCGGACCGCGACCGATGCTCGTATTCCGTGATACGGCCGCCCAGCACCAGGGTCAGCGGCTCGGCCAGCTTGAGCCGCGCGGTGCCATAGACTCCCGACTGAATCTCCTGCTCCAGGAAGGAAGGCGAGGGAGATTCCAGCTTCACGTCGCCCAACCCCGGCGACAACACGTCGCGGCCAGGGAAGCTGCTGCTGCTGTAATCGCCTTGCATTTCGAAAAAGCTGCGGTTGTAGCCAAGCAGGAATTCGTGGCGCAGGCCGAACAGGTTCACCGGGCCGCCAACGTTGATGTCGAAATCACGGTTGATGGCGGGCCAGTCGGTGCGCCGGCCAGTGAAGTCGACCAGGTTGGTCAAGGGATCCACGGCGCTGGTCGTGTAGAGATAGTTCGATTTCAGGTTGGTGCGGCGATAGCGGAATGAGGTATTGACCGACCACTCGTTGGCCAACTCCTGCTTGAGCTCGACCCCGCCTTCGGTGATCGGATATTCGCGGGTCTGCCAACGTTCGCCCACCGAGGTCGAGCGCGGCACGTCCAGGAAGGAGCCGTCGGCATAGGTGGGCAGGCCGTTGGCGCGGCCCGAAAGCTTGTTGCGCTGAAGCGCGCCCGAAAGAGACAGCGTGGTGGACGATGTCAGGTCCAGGTCCAGGACCGCATAAGCCGTCACCTGCTTGTTCTTGCCCGTGTCGTAGAAGTAGCCGCGGTCTTCGGCCGCCAGCACGGTGCGGCCGCGGATGCTGCCGCTGTCATTGAGGGGGCCGGTGATATCGAGATCAGTGTGATAGTTGTCCCAGGAACCTGCGGACATGCTGCCGGTGACTTGAAACTCGCGAAGCGGACGCTTACGCACGAAATTGACCGAGCCTCCGGGGTCGCCCGCACCCTGCAACAGCCCGGACGGACCGCGCAAAACCTCCAGGCGGTCATACACCGCCATGTCCAGCTGCGAATAACCGTTCAGGCTGCTAAAGCCCGTCGGCACCCCATCGTATTGCGCTTCAAGCGCATAGCCCCGGCTGTAGAAGATGGATGTTCCATCGCCCTGGGTGCTGGCCGTGACGCCGGTGGCTTTGTTCAGCGCGTCATGCACGGTGGTGAGGTTCTGGTCTTCGATCTGCTGGCGGGTGATCACCGAGACCGATTGGGGAATTTCGCGTAACGCTTGCGGTCGTTTGCCGATGGTGGCCGCCTGCGCCGCATAGCTGTCCTGGCCTTCGGAGGTCGCGTCCAGACGGCCGGTGACGGTGACCGCTTCAAGTATGGCCGTTGTGCCGGCTACCCGGCGCAGGGTATAGCCGCCGCCTTGTGCAACGGGCTCCAGGCCCGTGCCTTCGAGCAGTCGCGCAAGGCCGATGGCAATGGGGTAGCTGCCTTGCAAACCAGGGCTTTGCAAGCCCTCCGTCAGCCGCGGGTCAGCGGCCACGGAGACTTTGGCGGCGTGCCCGAACTGGCCAAGTGCCGTGTCAAGCGGACCGGGCGGGATGGCGAACGCCATCGGCGCAGGCTGCGCGTGCGCGCTGGTCGCGGCCGCCAAGACCGCCAGGGCCGGTGGCAGGCCGCGCAACACAAACGACAGGGACAGCAGGACAGGCGGCACGAGGCGCGGCGGCCGGTTTGCCGGGCAAGACTGGGACATGATGCGTGGATTCCTCTTCGTTGGCTTCTTCTAAGCTCGTCTTCCCGCGGGCGCCTCACGGGGGACTTGCCTGTACTTCGAACGAAAGAAGAAAATCTGCCCGCCTGTTACATCTTCAGGCCGCTTTAAGCGTGGCCCAATAGCGCGTGCGGTACTGCACCCGCAGCCCCAATGCCCGCGCGACCAGCGCCAGCGTGCGGTCGGTGTCCTGCAAGTCGAAGGCGCCGGTCACGCGTCGGGGGGCCAAGGCCGGATCACAGTCAAGCCAGCCTTGCCGGTAGCGGCCCAACTCGGCCAGGAACTGCACCAGCGGCAGGCGATCGGCCACCAGCATGCCATCCACCCACGCCGTGCTTGCCCTGCGCAGGGGTTCGATCAAGGTGCTTGCGCCTGTGCCGAAATGCGCTTGATGGCCGGCGGCAACCCGTGGGCCGGGATCCAGCGCGACTGCGCCTTCCAGCACCACGAGCAAGCCGTCTTCATCAGGTAGATTGCGCACCACAAAACGGGTGCCTAGCGGCGTCAGCCTGACCTCCCGCGCCACCACCATCAGCGGGCGGGGATCGGCGCCCGTCTGGATCAGGATTTCTCCGCGCTCAAGCACAAGCTTGCGAGACATCGCGTCGATGACGACCCGCAGACGCGTGTCGGTGTTCAAACGCAATTGCGTGCCGTCGTCCAGCGTTAGATCGCGCATTTCGCCCGTCACGGTGCGATGGCCCACGCCGGCTCGCAGAGGCGTGTCGGCCACGTTCCACGCTACACCGCCCACCGTCAAGCCGCCTACCATCCACTTGAGCGCCCGGCGTCGCGCCTGGCGTTGGGTGGCGCCCAGCACCGTGTCGGTCGCGATGCCGCGCGGCGCGGGGATGGCCGCCGCCAGTCCCAGGTCATGACTAAGCGCCAGCATGCGTTGCCATGCCAATTCATGGCATGGGTCTTCACCGCGCCAACGTTGGCAGGCGGCCTGCGCCGCGCCGTCCTGGCTGGCTTGCAACTGGACCAGCCAGCGAACGGCTTGCGAGACCACGGCGGCCGGCAGTTCGACTTCCGCTTGCAGGCGTTGGAAGGGCGGAGCGTCAGGCATACAGAACCGTGTAGCAACGTTGCAGGACTTTGATCATGTTCTTCTGCACCACGTTCACGGATACGTCCAGACGCGCGGCGATCTCGGCGTAGGCCAAGCCGTCAAACTGGGACAGGACGAAGATCTCTCTCGCGCGCGCTGGCAGACCGTCGAGCATGGCGCAGATCTGTTCCAGCGTTTCCAGCAGCAGGGCGCGGGCTTCCGGTGATGGCGCCGTCGCTTCGGCGCGGCTTGCCAGCGCGGCAAGATAGGCTTGCTCAAGCGCCTTGCGCCGGAACTGATCAATGGCCAGGCTTTTCGCAATGGTGGTGAGGTGTGTGCGCGGAGACAGCTGTATCGGCCGCACATCGCTGCGCAGCACGCGTTCGAACGTGTCTTGCGCGATATCCGCGGCGCTGTCCCGATCACCGGAGAACTTGCGGCGCAGAAAGGCCAGCAACCAACCGTGGTGCTCGCGATACAGCTGGCTGATGGCGGAGTCGGCCGAGGGCGCGGGCACGCTGCGTTCCTTTAGAGAATGAGAATTGTTCGCTATATTAACCGAGACAAGACCGCCCTTGGGCCCTTTGCCATGGCGCCCAGAATGAATGAACCGAACTTCGCTAAGTCTTTGATTTAAGAAATGTGGGCTTCCGCCATCATTGAACTTCGACAGTAGTGCCGGGTTTCCCTCGGTGGCGACCGTGCGTAGAAAATTACGACGCCACGCCCTGCGCTTCGTGAAGAATCCATTTCGCAAAGGCCTGTAGTGCCCCTGCGCTGAACTCGACCGGCTCGGGTAGAACCAGGCAGAAGTGCTTGCTAATCGCTTTGCTGTCCGGCCAAGGCGCTACCAGGCTACCTTGTTCAAGCTCTGGCTCGATGTAAAGACGGGGCACCAAAGCGACCCCCAGGCCGGCTACCGCCGCGGCTATCAGCATGGAATGGAGATCGTAACGTGCGCCTACGGCCGAATTGGTCAGCACAATGCCGGCCTCTTGGGCATAAAGCTGCCAAGCGTCGGGATTCTGCCGCCTGTGAAGGCGCGGCAGCTCGTCCAGCGACACGTTTGCGCCGGCTTCCGCAAGCAGCGCCGGACTACAGACGGGCACCAGCACCTCTTCTAGCAGGTGATGTAAATGCATACCCGCCCATGCTGGATGCTCGAAATGGATCGCGGCGTCGAAGCCGCTACCCGCAAGAATGAAGGGCTCCATGCGCTCGGTGATGTGCACGGTAATGTTTGGATGCGCACGTTGAAAGCGTTTCAGCCGAGGGATCAGCCAGCGGGTGGCGAAGGTCGGAATCGCGGCGATATCAATGGTCCCTCCCTCAATGGGCTGCCCCATCAAATAAAGACTATCGCGCTCCAGCCTGTCCAGAATCTGGCGAACCTGCTGCGCATATCGCATGCCGTTGGGTGCAAGCCGTACCCGGTTTCCAATCCGCTCGAAGAGCGCGACGCTTAAAAACGCCTCCAGGCGACCGATCTGACGACTGATCGCGCCCTCGGTCAGCGCGAGTTCTTCGGCGGCGCGGGCGAAGCTGCCATGGCGAGCCGCTGCCTCAAAAGCCATCAGCGCGGAGTTGCTGGGAATCTTACGTCGCATGCAGGACTCTTCGGGGGTGGGCGTCAGCCAGCTTGAGCAAATGTCAATGAAGGCTGATTTTATATCGCTAGCTACGCGGAATATGTCAGCTTAGCATTACCTTACTGCAATGAATTGGAGTCGGGTGCTGGAAGCACGCGCCCCGTCACGAAGGATATTTGATGATCTACACCGTGGAATGCAGCTTCGCCGATCCCCGCAGCGAAGCCGAATGGAACGACTTCTACAGCGCTGAAAAACTGCCTGCCCTCATCTCGGTTACGGGGTTTCTTACGTCGCAGCGCTTCAAGGCGTTAAGCGAGGGTTGCCCGATGTATCTGGCCATCCACACGATCGACGGTCTGGATGTTCTGACGGGAGAGGAATATCGCCAGAAAGGCGGCGGCAATTTCGCAACGTGGCAGCAGCACATCACCGACTGGCACCGAAATCTGTATGGCGATATCGGCTTGGCGCCGGCGGTCAACGAAGACGAGCTCCTTGTGCTTTGCGCAAGCGGCCCTGAACCTCTGATGCGGATGGGCCTCACACCCTTGGCCCTGCGCGCCGTTGCACTGGAGAAGTTCCCGGCGCGCCGCTGGTTGGCAAAATTGCCTCGGCAAAAGGCTCAGCCTGTTGACTGCCTGCCCGAAGGCGTGCACCTCTATTCGCCGATGACGGAACAACTGACTCGCGCGCGCGCCGTGTAAACCGAAAAAAGGCACGCTATGCCCAACGTCACTATCTATATTCCTACCGTGCAAATGCCGTCGGATGAGCGGCTTGCCGAACTTAGCGGCGACTGCATCACACTCTGTACGGACGTCCTTGCCGCGACACTTGAGAACGTCCATATCATTTATGTCGCGGTTCGGCATGGTCAGGGACATCCCGTCTTCGCGGAAGTCCAATATCGCCTTGAGACGTTTCGCACGGCCTCGGTAATGAACCAGTTCATGGAAGGGCTTGATGACGCCATCGCGCGTTGCACGGAGCTTAAGGCGCGCATCCGCTGTTTCGGTTATGCAGCGTCGAACGTCCACGCCCGAAACTAAAGTCCCCCGGAGAACCGTTGTGTCCGCCATCACGTTTCCAAGTCAGCAAGCCGGAAATTTCACGATCACCGCAATCAGCGACGGCTACCTTACCGCCAACCTGGATTTCCTCTCGAATATCGACCCATGCGAGGCCTCCAGAATGCAAAATGACGCGGGCCAGAAGGAGCCTGCCGCGGTGCATATCAACTGCTACCTGGTCCGCGGAGCGGGCCGCACCATTCTCATCGACGGCGGGGCAGGGGGGATCAAACAATGGGGCGGCCGCCTGATATCCCATTTATCGCTTGCCGGCGTCGAACCCTCCGATATCGACACCATCCTGCTCACGCACGCCCATCCCGATCACGTCGGGGGACTGGTGGATGCCGCCGGGAACATTACCTTTCCGAATGCGGAGCTTGTTGTGCATCAGCAAGAGCTTGCGTTCTGGCAAGACGACGGGAATTTGAGCCGTGCCTCCGAGCGCGCACGCGGCAACTTCCTGATCGCGCGTCGCGTGTTCGACGGCTACCGCGATACGCTCCGTACTTTCCATGAAGGGGAAGTGCTTCCGGGCATCAGAGCAATGCCGCTACCGGGGCACACACAGGGGCACACCGGATATCTTTTCGAATCACCTGATCAGAGCCTGGTCGTCTGGGGAGACATCGTTCATTTCCCCCACATCCAGATCGAACGGCCGGACGTGTCGATTGCATTTGACCAGGACCCGTCTCTTGCCGCTGCAACTCGCTCAAAACTGCTGGACCTGGTCTGTTCGGAAGGGCTCCTGATCGCCGGCATGCACTTGGGGGAACTGGGCTTCGCGCGAATCAAGCGAAACCGCGGAAGGTACGGCCTGGTCTATCAGGCTGAAGTATGAAGCCCCAAGACGTGCCGGTGAACTCAGGACGTGTTGCGCTATAGGGCGGGTTGCGGGATCGGTGTGGCTTGGCCCGTAGCCGGCAGCGGCCAGAAGCGCAGGTCGGTCATACCCGGCGCAAGGCCGGCGGCCATGCTGTCCGTCTTGCCCAATTTTCAGTAGCGTTCAGCAGGCTGCGTCTCTGCGACTAAAGTCCGATGCGCCGACGGCATTTAACGAATAAGGTGTAACGACCTGAGGCCGAGAGCAAATCCTTCCGCAGGAGCAGCCGACCCGGCTGCGGCGGTACATTCACGAATTGTCCGGGCCCTCCAGTAGGCGGATTCGTTACTGAAGCCGCTAACGCAGAGTTTCACCGGATACCCCAATGCTGTTACGCCCGAATGATCGTCGCCCGCCCTCCCGGTTGAAACAAGCGACGGCCGTTGCCCTGTCCCTGAACCTCTATCTGTTCATTCCCGCAGATACGCTGGCGGCTGCGGGCCATGGAGGGGGCGGCATGGGCGGCATGGGCGCCTACGCGGGCGGCCAAGGCGGAGGCGGCGGTGGCCTTAAGGGGGGCAACGGAGGTCAGGGGGGCGATGTCATCCCCGAATCCGTGGCGATAGGCGGCT
Organism: Achromobacter marplatensis; assembly: GCF_049060505.1. GTDB lineage: Bacteria > Pseudomonadota > Gammaproteobacteria > Burkholderiales > Burkholderiaceae_B > Achromobacter > Achromobacter marplatensis_A. The sequence goes on along the minus strand of NZ_JBMGRB010000003.1, from coordinate 461,415 downwards.
ATGGTGGGGCGGGCGGCGGGTTTTGGAATGCTCCTCCTGGCGGCACCGGCGTTCCCGCTGGCAGCCCCGGCAACGCGGGCGGCGGGCCCAGCGGCACGGGCGGCACGGCAGGAAGTGCGGGGACGCCCTCTAGAGATGCGTCAGGCGCCATCTTGCTGCTGGGCGCTGGCGGCGGCAGTGGCGGCGTGGCTGGCGCGGGTGGCGGCGGCGGCGGTTCCAGCGGCACGGCTCAATGGGGTTTTGCGGAAAGGGGGGGCTACGGCGGCAACCAAAACATCGATCTCACGGGAGTGCCGTCGTACAGAATTGATGGCCCCTCGACGGTGGTGGGTAAGGACGGCATGAACGCCGCCTCCGGCGGGGCTGGCGGTGGGGGCACGTCCATTATTGGCCTTTCCCGCGTCGACTTGTTTATCGATGCTCCGGTCATCATGCGCGGCGGCGCCGGCTCGGATTCCGTCAATGCCATCCCCTTCGCTGGGGGCCTGAGCCGCGGCGGCGGTGGCGGCGGCGGCGCGGCCATTGCCATCGACTCTGGCGCGCTGATCCTGAATGGCAATATATCCGGCGGTGCGGGCGGCACGTCCTATTACCGCAGCGGTGGCGGCGGCGATGCCGTTGTGCTGACTTCCGGCGACATCACAGTAGGCCCTCAAGCCGTCATTACAGGCGGCGCAGGCGGACGCATTTATTCGGGTGGATTGATTATGTACGACACCCGCAGCGGAGATGGCGGCACTGGCGTATCGATCGGCTCGGGCTCCGTCGTCAACAACGGCAGTATTGCAGGCGGCGCCGCCGGCAGTGCCCCGTTCTGGTCGGAGCAGGGCGCCGACGGCGCCGCGCTGCGGGCCGGCACCATGACCACTGTCGTCAATAAGGGCGCGCTTGCCGGCACCACGGCGGCCGTGATCTTCGAAGGCGACCGCAACAAATTGGTCCTGTGGCAAGGATCGGCTACCACCGGCGACGTGCGCTTCAAGGGTACCGGCAACCAGCTCGCGCTGGGCAGCGATTCCGGCGCGCCGGTCAGGGTGGCGATGGCCGGCGGACTGGACTTGGGCAGCGGCGGCATCTATGTCGTGCGCGCCACGGCCACGCAGGCGGACCGCCTGGATGTGGGCGGTGCCGCCAAGATTTCCGGGGCAACCGTGCAGGTCGCGGCCACCCCGGGAGCCTTTGCCGAAAACTCCCAGCACGTCGTCCTGCATGCCGATGGCGCCTTCAGCGGAACGCGCTTTGTTTCGGCGACGTCGAACTTGGCCTATCTGGTGCCCTCGCTGAGCTATTCGGCCGACGACCGCGACGCGATCCTGACGCTGACGCGCAAGCAGATCGACCCGGAACCGGAACCCTTGCCCCAGCCGCAACCTGGAACGCAGCCGGGCGCCGGGTCGGTCGACCCCGCCACGCGCCCGATCCGCTTCGCCGACTTGGTTTCCACGCCCAACGCGCGCGCCACCGCCAATGCGGTCGACAGCATGCCCATCGGCAACGAGGTCTATCGCTCGGCGCTGAACCTGCCCGTGGGCGCTCCGCCCGCCTTCTTTTCTGCCCTGTCGGGCGAGGTGCACGCCAGCACCGTCAGCGCGCTGCGAGGCATCGACAGCCAGACCCGCAACGTGCCGTTCGCGCACTTGCGCGCCAGCCTGGGCGCCGGCATGCGTCCGGGCGCGCCCACTGCCGGGGCGGGCTTGAGTGACGTTGCGCCAGCGGCCTCCACCTTGCCCGTCTTCGCGTCGCAGCCGGCCTGGGCCCAGCTCGTAGGCAACTGGCAGCGCCTGGGTGCCACCAGCAATACGGCAGCCGTGCGCCAGCACACGGGTGGCGTGTTTGTGGGCGCCGACCACGCCATCGGTAGTGGCTGGCGGTTGGGCGGCGCGCTCGGCTACACGGACAGCGATCTGCGCCTGGACGGCGTGGACGCGCAAACCGACGTGTCAAGCTACAGCGCCGTGATGTATGGCGGCCAATCCTTCCAGGCCGGTTCAGGCAAACTGAACCTGCTGCTGGGCGGCGCCTATAGCTGGCACGACATCGGCAGCGAACGGCGCATCGCCATGGGCGGGTTGGACCAGACGCTGACCGCCGACTACGGCGCCAGCACCACGCAGTTGTTCTCCGAGCTGGGCTATGCCTGGCAGGCAAGCGCGGCGTTCACGCTGGAACCCTACGCGGGCGTGGCCTGGGCCGGCCGGCGCACCCGCAGCTTTAGCGAAAGTGGCGGCAGCGCCGCGCTGTCGGGCGCAAGCCAGGCCGCCAACACCACGACCGCCACGCTAGGCGTGCGCGGGCGCCAGGAAATGCTGCTGGGAACAGTGCGGGCCTCGGTGACTGCCGGGCTGGGCTGGCGCCACGCCTTTGGCGACGTGCTGCCCGCCACGCGCATGGCCTTCGACGCGGGCGATTCCTTCTCCGTGGCGGGCGCGCCGATCGCTCGGGATGCGGCGCTGCTAGACGTCGGGCTGAATGCCGCCGTGGGCCGCAATGCGACGCTCGGCTTGGCATATTCCGGTCAATTCGGCGGCGGCAACCGCGACCATGGTGCAGCGCTGTCCTGGCGCTGGGCGTTCTGACGCCGGCACGAAGCTAGGGCGTCGGCGTGATTGCCGTCCGGCGATGGGGGCACAAGCTTCTTTTGTACTTGGTCTAAGGCCTTCCCGCACTTGATGGCTTCAATGATCTGACTGTCCGTGAATCTCGACGTCTTCATGCGGTAGAACTCCTCAATGAGAAAATTCTACTTCTGACTACAACGCTTTTGCGGGGGGATCACCATGGGCCGCGACAAGAATTGCACAGCCGCCGGGATCTCTATAGAAGTTGTTCTATAGAGATCTTGACGCTCCGCTAATAAATTAGCGGAACCCAATCATTTGCGCGGGAGAGAGATCTGCCGTGCTAGCCGCCATGAGTGAATTGCAACGCCAACAACGCCCTCTGTACGTAATGCGCTTGTGCGAGAAAGTTTGCCAGTTGGCACTCTGGATTCTGCCAACCTGCTTCCTGTTGTTCTTCACAGTTCTATTTCTCGTTTGGCAGCAAGCGACATTTAGCCCCTGGCTTGGCGTGGCCGCCATATTTGCCATTGCTTTTGCGGCCACGGCGTTCGTGGCCGCTAGCTACGAGTGCCGAACGCCAAAAAAGGGCGAGACCTTCTCGGTTCCCGAGACTGTCGCCACGCGCCGTTCGTCCATTGAGTCGGTGCCGATCCGCATAGACCAGATGCCGACACGCATATGCCGCGGTTTAAGTCGCGGTGATGCGCAGTTCTCGGTGGCCTGTTTTCACGTGCAGTGTGATGCTGCCCAAAGTTCAGCCATAGCCAAAGATAGATAGGCCATGCCGTTGGACGGTAGCCGCCTATGACTTGTTGCGCTGCACATACTCCAGTATCACTGAATCTACTTTTGTTTCCGAATCGTCTAGAATAAATTCCGGTGCAGGGCTAGGTTTTACAGTCTGGTCCTTCATTTGCGCCCCGCATTGAAGCAGCAGGCGCATCGTTCTCCTATCGGCGCACAAACATCGGGGCGAATATGACGAGCGTTCTGCACAACGTACAAATCGTCATCGCGGATGACCATCCCATGATCCTGATAGCCGTGACCAACGCGCTCGGGCCGTTTGGCTTCAATGTGCGATCAAGAACACGCTCAGGCCGTGAGTTACTTGCAGAGTTGGCTGCCAACGGCCCCTGCGAACTCGTCATTACAGACTACGCAATGCCAGGCGAGGGTAATGAAGAGGATGGCCTGCGTCTCATTGGACGCTTGCGACGCCTCTATCCCAATATGCCCATTGTTGTGTTCACGATGCTAAAGAACGGTGGGATATTGAGCCGTCTATGCAGCCTTGGCGTAGCTGCCATCGTCAGCAAAGAAGAACCGAGTGATGCGCTCGCGCAAGTCTGCCTCCGCGCGCTGGAATCGAAGCAGACCGTGCTCTCGCCCAGGATCGAGGCACGCCTCGCGCGGGAAGGTAGCACCGTGGACGAGTTTCGCAGCACAAAGCCGCTTTCGCCGAGCGAGCTTGAAGTCGTGCGCCTCCTCGCTCTTGGACTGTCGGTCACCGATATCTCTAAGCGCCTGAACCGCGCAGTCACGACCGTTGCAACGCAGAAGCGTATGGCAATGCGAAAACTCCACGTTGAAACGACCGCTGACCTCATCTCCTATGCCGCCGAAAATGGATTCCAGTGATCGCTCGCTGGGCCCGGCACCGACGTCGCCGCTGAGGACGATCCGCGCGCTGGACATCAACCTCAAGCGCGAACGGCGGGTTTTCACGATGGTGATCGCGCTGCTCATTTTCGCGGCGCTATGTGCGGCGGGTTTCACGGCATTCAGCGTCGGCTCGAATGCTCTGCAGCAACAGTTGAATCGGCTGCATAGGACCGCCACCGAAAGCGATGGGCTATTGATGCGGCGCTATAGCCTTTTGCTTGGCGCGCGTATGCTGTTCGGCCTTGATGAACGGCACATGCTCGTGGTTGAGGAACCTTGGCCGTCGCCTGCGTGCGGTTCGACGTTTGAGGGGCTACCGGATGATCCGGAATTGCGTGGACTTTGCAACCGCGCGGTGCGGATGTTTGCTCCGTATGGCGCCCAGTCACCGCTCATGTTCGTGCGGTTGGACGGCAAAGCCGCATATGGCTACCAGATCGTGGCAAAGCCAGTAGATGGCAGATCGCCTGCGGGTGCTAGCGCTATGCTAGACGCCCTGGTCGATGCCGCATTCAAGAAAATCGCAGCAGACAACGCGAATCTGGTGTCGACGCCTGCCAACGCGGTTCGCACAGTCCATTGGTTCCAGCCGCCGCCGGAACTGGGCTTTGCCCCAGCGCTTGTCCTTGGCGCCCTGCTTGTCGAAAGAAATAGCCAGCCCGATGCACTCATTATCACCGCAGTCGCTCTAAACGAGATTTCGCTGCTTGCCGGAGGTGACGCCGGTATGCCTGTCCCGACGCTGATCGGTCCCAGCGGTAAGCCGCTAGCCGGGCCGCTGTCAACGGCGAGCGCCAAGCTTTTCGAAGATCGCCTCGCCACCAAGGAGGACGAGAGCTTTCATTATGTCTCTGGCTTCGGCTGGGTATCGAACCAGGGACCGCTGGCTCTTGGCTTTGGTCGATATCTGCTTTCAATTACGTGGCAACAGTACCTTGTGCTCGTCCGCGTACCGCTGCTGATCATATTTTTCCTGACATCGGCGCTGATCTGGCTGCTGATCGCAATGGCGCGCTATTGGAACTATCGCTTCCTCACGCGCAGCTACGAGCAAGCAAGACGCGCCCTGGAAGGCGAACTGATCAACCATTTGCTCGTCCACGCGACACCGGTCGGCCTGTGTGTGGTTCGCCAGCGGGACTTTTCCTTGGTAGTTGCGAACCAGATTGCGCGCAACGTACTCGGTCTTGGCGAGGAGGCGACGAAGCTGCCTGACGCGCTCTGCGCCGCGCTAGCCCCGCGTCTGTCGCCTCCTGCCGCCGTAACGGGCGTGGATGCACCGTCGCTCTACCAATTCGTGTTCGCCATGGAGCGGATTGGCGAAGACAGCCTGCACCTCGAAATCACTTACGCACCCGCGAAGATCGACCAAGAGGATGTGCTTTTTTGCGCAATAAATGACATGTCCAGCCATTATGAGGCAGAGCTTCTGTTGCGCGAGGCAAAGCGCACAAGTGACGAATCGGCGCGCGAGAAGGTACGTTTCTTCGCCTCCATGAGCCACGAAATCCGAACGCCGCTCGCTTCACTCGTTGGTAATTTGGAATTAGTCGCGCTCGGCCCGCTCTCTCGGGAGCAGACCGCGCGCGTACAGGCGATGCAGTCGTCGGCGGCCGGCCTATTGCAGATTGTCAACGATGTGCTCGACTTCTCGAAAATGGACGTAAGCGAGATGCGTCTTACCGAGGAATGGACGTCGGTCACAGATCTACTCGACCGTATCGTGCTGACACACGCGCCGCTTGCAGTGCGTCATCGGCTTCGCTTTTACTTTGTGATGGACCGTGCCCTTCCGGCGCAGATGAAGGTCGATCCGATTCGGCTGGCCCAAATCGTCGACAACCTGCTGTCGAACGCGTTCAAATTCACGCTCTCTGGAAAAATCGTAGTTCGTGCGCAATGGATAGACGCGGAACTCAAAATCAGCGTGACCGATTCGGGTATTGGCATCGACGATAAGCTGCAACGGCGGCTTTTTCGCCCGTTCACGCAGAGCGATGATCAGCGGCTTGCGTGTGCCGGCGGCACGGGGCTTGGGCTTTCGATATGCGCGCGGCTAAGCGCGCTGATGCGTGGTCGTATTGAAGTCGACAGTACGTTGGGGGTTGGAACCCGGATCACCGTCACATTGCCGCTGCCGGCAATGGATACATGCACGGCCGGCTCAGCGTGGACATTGCCCGACCCGCGCGTTGCGATCTTATTCCGTGCGATCGAGAACCAAGAATGGCTGACGAATTTCTTCGATCCGCAGCAGAATCCACCCGTCGTACTGACCGGCCACGCTCAGGTGCGGGAACCGGCGGACTATCTGCTGGTGACCGACGAGTACACGGAGCTCGAGGTCCTGAATCTATGGGGAACTTTGCACAACGTAGTATGGCTGCGCCAGGACGGGCCATTGGTGCCCGTGTTGCGCGAGGGCGGGGGCATCGAAGTCAGTCTTTACAGTCTGGCTGGCATTCGCGCGGCCACACAGTTGCTGCGCGCGTTGCCGGGGACAGCCACCATAGCATCGGATAGCCCGACAGTCAGGGAGAGGCCCTTGGCGGGGCGAAACTACGGCAGTGTGACGGTTCTTATCGTCGAGGATAATCTGCTCAACGCCAGATTACTAAGCGACCAGCTGGGCACGCTGGGGGCAAGTGTCGTCGAGGCTAAAGACGGAAATGAGGCGCTTGTAAAAATTGCCTCGATAGACGTCGATATCGTGCTGACGGATATCAACATGCCAGTCATGAACGGCTACGAACTGTTGGCGGCGATCCGTGCGCGCGTCCCGTCGCTGCCCGTCTACGCCGTTAGCGCGACCGCGAGCGCCGAGGACGCGGAGCTGGGACGGCAGCGAGGGTTCACGGACTACCTTAGCAAGCCGGTGGCTCTTTCTGTACTTGCTCGCGTTCTCGATGAAGCTGCGAATCCGGATCTTGGGCTGCGAAGCATGCCGGGTATTGCTGACGCATCCGGCGAGGCTCCCGCTTTGGCGGTGCCCCCTCAGGACGACACCGCCACCGACGCCGATGCTCCACGCTTTCCAGTATTGCCCGAAGAGTACGCCATTATTTTCATCGAACAAGGCAATCGTGATCTCGCGGCGCTAGAGAATACCGTCAACTACCGAAATATTCATGCGCTGGAACGCTGGGCGCACGGTCTGTCGGGCGCCTTGTCGGTATTAGGGCCGTCTATGCTGCGCGAGGCGTGCGAAGAGTTGCGGGGATCCATCGCGGACGCCAACGGCTGGAACGACAGCATCGAAGCGCTGGCGCGAGCAATTGGAGAGGAACTTTCGCAGATGCTTGTCCATTCGGGGCCGCCAAGAGCGGGCCACTTGCGCGACGCTTGAAATTCGATGGCATACGCAGTGCTTCAGCCGCGAGCAAGAGGTCTTGGGATATGGATTGGCTCGCGCAGAGCGGGTTGTGGCCTGGCATACAGAAAGCCCTGCACGCAAACATTGCTATAGGCACTTAGCCACGATGCCTGGCCGGCGGTCTCAACGCCTTCAACGACGACGGATAGTCCAAGGATCGTTGCCAGTTCAATCATGGACGAAACAATTGCCGCGGCACGAGGATCGTCCGGCAGAGCAACTGTGAATTGGTGGCCGATCTTAATGCCATCGATAGGCAGTGTGGCCAACTGCAGGAGCGACATGTAGCCGCATCCAAAGTCATCGAGCACAATGGAGACGCCGATTCCGCGTAGCTCTACCAGTCGTTTGATGACGAGTTGGCGATCGTTTAACGGTGCTGTCTCGGTGATTTCAAGTTGCAAACGCCGTGGGTCGACCTCGTATTCCGCCACGCATTCGCGTACCACGCGGACGAAGTCGCCGTATGCAAGTTGTGCCGGAGAGACGTTCACGGAAACGGATAGCTCTCGCATCGTTGGCACGCGCCATGCGCGCAGAACTCGGCACGCCTCCTCAAGTACTAACTCGCCTATGGGCACGATGAGCCCGGTTGCCTCTGCCGCTGGAATGAACTCGGCAGGTGATATCACGCCGCGTACAGGATGCCTCCAGCGTACAAGGGCCTCCACGCCTGTCATGTCTCCGGTAAGCAGCCGAAAAACCGGCTGGTAATCAATGAACAGTTCGCCGCGTGCAATGGCACATTGCAACGCCTGCTCAAACTGGGAATTGCCCGGCGATGCCTCTGGTGGCTGCCATGAGCCGTGCAGGTTTGTGGATTTTTCGTTCATTGTGTCGACCCGGGAGATGTGGAATCTCGAGCCAGAGTGCGGCGCGATTCCTCAACGCCAGACTAGATTCCGTACTGCAGGCAGGACATAGAAATACTTTTAAAAAGGTGCTATGGCTTTCGAAGTTGTTCTATGTGAAGCATGACTGGCGATCACTAGAATTTCTCACATCCCGGCTACCAGCGGCTGTGGTTTCCACAAGCCTGAAGTATGGCGGCACGGGTTAGGCGGATCCAATGGATTCGATTGTGATTTATTAACCATTATGAAAAAGCCATCATGACCCATACCAAACTCTTCGCCGCTCTGATCGTCGCCGTTACCACAATGGGCGTGCAGTCGGCGCATGCGGCCGACGGTACCATCACTTTTAACGGCCAGATCACTGCACAGACTTGCACTATCAATGGCAACGGCACAGGCGCCAAAGACTTCACGGTGAAGCTGCCCACGGTGTCGTCGTCGACGCTGGCAAACACGGGGGCTACTGCCGGCCGCACGCCGTTCCAGATCGCGTTGACCGCCTGTACGCCGAGCTCTGGCAATGTGCATACGTTCTTTGAGGCAGGTCCCACGACGGATGCCACCACGGGCAATCTCATTCTGAATGCGGGTGGTGCCAGCAACGTGCAGATCGGTTTGCTCAATGCCAGCGATTTCAGCCCAATCAAGGCGGGCTTCGCCGACGCATCGCAGAACTCGAAGTCCGTTGCAATCACGACCGGTGCTGCAACCTTGTCTTATATCGCGCAGTATGTGGCCACTGGCGTCGCCACGGCCGGTCTGGCCAATTCCAGCGTGATGTACACCATCGCTTACCAATAAACCGCGAGGCTGCGGAGCGTGTTCCCGGTGCGCTCCGCACCTCGCTGGAATCAAGGTCTGCCGGCCAACCGCTACTGTTCATCGTGACCCTCATGAAAGCGAATATAAAATCCCTGATTTCCGCTGGCGTTGTGGCGCTGGGGCTTATGGGTGTGCCGCACGCGCACGCTTCCGTGGTCATAGCGGGGACGCGGGTAATCTACAACGCCAAAGACACTGAGACCACGATCAAACTAACCAATGAAGGCGAATCGCCGGCATTGACCCAAGCATGGATTGACAACGGCAACGCGCAAGCCAGCCCATCGTCCATTGACGTACCGTTCACGGTGACGCCGCCGGTGTCCCGTATCGATCCCAAGAAAGCCCAGACATTGCGCATTATTTACACCGGCGAACCGCTGGCGCAGGACCGCGAATCCGTGTTCTGGCTGAATGTGCTCGAGATCCCGCCCAAGCCAACGGCCGACGAGGCAGGCGCAAACAAACTTCAAATGGCTTTCCGCTCGCGGATCAAGCTGTTCTTCCGCCCTGCGGGCCTGAAGAGCAGTCCGGACGACGCCCCTGGCAGTATCAGTTGGCGCGTCACGCAGGTAGAGGGAAAGCTAGGGCTTGAAGCCCGCAATCCGAGCCCATACCACGTGTCCTTCGCCAGCATCGAGCTCACTGGCGGTGGCAAGACCGCGAAGTTTGAAGACGGCGGCATGGTCGGTCCAGGTGAAACCAGGACGTTCCTGTTGACCGGCGATGTATCGCAGGGTCCTGGCACCAAGGTCCATTTCAACGCTATCAACGACTACGGTGGCGCAGTAAGCGGTGAAGCCATACCAGGCAGCAGCGCGCCGCAAGGTCCTTCGCGATAACCGCACGCCGGGCCGCGCCCGGCGCATTTCCACGCAAGTCTCCCCGACTGACGATACCGCGCCAGCGGCAAGGGCAAGTGTTGTCCGCGAAAAGCCAGAGATTGACGATAAATCCATGAAAACCCAGCAGACCTCTTCGTTTCCGTCCCGGCTGCGCCCGGTCAGCGCAGTAGTATGGTCCCTGTTTGCATGTGCCGGAGCTTGGGCGTCATCTGGCGCCAGCGTTGCGACTCAGGTGGCGGATGTGCAATTCAACGACATCTTCCTGCAGCAGTCTGGTGGCGCCGGCATTGACGTCAGCCGTTTTAACAAGGGTAACGTTGCGCTGCCCGGCAACTATCGCGCCGACTTGTACGTCAACCAGGTATGGCTGGGCCACCTCGACGTCACGCTAAGCCAGGTTGGGCGCGACATCCACAACATTCAACCCTGCTTCGACCGCGCGGCCATCGAGCGTATGGGGGTAGACCTGTCCAAGCTGGGACCGGAAGCGGCTGATCGCCTGGCGGCCGGCTGTGCGCCGCTGCCCGTGCTGATTCCAGATGCCTCCGCCAGTTTCGACAACGGCGAGCAGCGCCTGGATATATCGATTCCGCAGGTCGCGATGTCGCACTCGGCGCGGGGCTATGTCGACCCGCAGTACTGGGACGATGGTGTCACCGCGGCACAGCTACAGTACAACGCCAATGTCTATCGCTCCGAATCGCAAGGCATGTCGTTCACGCAAAGCTATGCGGGCTTGAACGCAGGGCTGAACTTCGGCGGGTGGCGCTTCCGACATGTCGGCAACCTTTCGCACGACGACGTGATGGGAACGCGCTATCAGAGTATCCAGACCAACCTCCAGCGCTCCATCGTGTCGATCAAGAGCCAGCTAATCATTGGCGAGGCTTTCACGGATGGCGCGCTGTTCGACAGTTTCGGCTTTCGTGGCGTGCAAATTGCCAGCGATGATCGGATGTATCCAGAATCGCAGCGCGGTTATGCGCCAACCGTCCGTGGCATAGCCAACAGTAACGCCCGCGTGCAGGTCCGCCAAGCTGGCAACATCATCTACGAAACTACCGTGGCACCGGGCGCGTTCGAGCTTAACGATCTGTATCCGACCGGCTATGGCGGAGATCTGGAAGTCATCGTGACCGAGGCCGACGGCAGTGTACATACCTCGCGTATGCCGTATGCCGCGGCAGTCAACGCGCTACGACCGGGGATCACGCGTTACGGCATGACCGTGGGTCAGTACCGCAATACGTCGATCAGCAGTCGGCCGATGCTGATGCAGGCGACGCTACAGCATGGCATCACCAATATGGTGACCGGTTATGGCGGCCTGATCGCCGCGCAAGACTATCGTGCAGTAATGGGCGGTGGCGCGCTGAACACGGACTACGGTGCATTCGGTGCCGACTTGACGCAAGCCTGGACCAACCTTCAGAACGCGTCCAGCCGATCGGGGCAGAGCGCGCGGCTGTCATACAGCAAGCTGCTTGCGCCTACCAACACCAACCTGACTCTTGCCGCGTATCGGTATTCCAGTAGTGGTTACCTAAGCATGACTGATGCCATGGCGCTGCGCAGCCTGAACCAGCGTGGTCAGGCTGATAACCCGTACCTGAACGGTATCCAGCGCGGGCGCTTGCAAATGATCATCAACCAGATGCTTCCGCAAGGCTATGGCTCATTTTACGTGTCGGGTTCCACGCAAAACTACTGGAACCGAAGCGGCCGGGATACTCAGTTCCAGGCGGGCTACAACAACAGCTACCAGCGCATTACCTATGGTGTCTCCGCAGCGCGCCAGTTGAATTTGGGCACGGGCAAATGGGACAACCAGGTGATGTTCAACGTGGGCATTCCTTTGGGCAAGGGTCAACACGCGCCGTATTCGATGACCAGCCTTGTCCATAACTCCTCTGGTGGGAACTCGCTACAGGAATCGGTGACTGGCACGTTGGGCGAGGACAACGCGTTTAGCTACGGGGTGAATGCCGGCTACACCGGAGGCGGCAATACTCGGGACTCGGCCACTGCTGGCGCCAACGTGGGCTACGCGTCGCCGGTTGCAACGCTGACCGGCAGCGCCAGCACAGGGCGTAATTACTCCCAGGCTGGCCTCGGCATCAGCGGCGGAATCGTGGCTTACTCGGGCGGTGTGGCATTCACGCCTACCGTGGGCGACACCATCGCCATCGTCGAGGCCAAGGACGCGGCAGGCGCGCGTATTGCCAATGCGAGCGGCCTGCGGGTAGACCCCTGGGGACATGCCGTCGTGCCGACCCTGACGCCGTTCTCCACGAATCAAATCGAGATAGACCCGAAGGGCCTGCCAATGAGCGTGGAACTGAAAACGACGCAGCAGAACGTGGCGCCCACCGCTGGGGCGATAGTGAAAATGACGTTTGAGACCGACAACCCTGGCCGCGCGGCGATCTTGCGTGTGAATGGCGCGGATGGCAAGCCGTTGCCGTTCGGGGCAGAGGTGAAAGATGCGCAGGGCCGCACCATCGGCACGGTGGCGCAGAGTGGGCGGGTCCTGGCTCGCGGTCTGCAGGCTGGCACCGGGCGGTTGACTGTTAGCTGGGGCGGCGCTGCTGCGGAGCATTGCACCCTGGACTACACCTTGCCCGAAGCCGCGGCCAGTGCGGCGGCGTCGTACCAGACCGTCAACGCGAGCTGCCGCTAAGCGGATCGACCAGGATAGGGCTGGTTGGCTGGCTGGCCGACTCCAATCATTGCGCGTGACCGCGCGGACTCGAGATCAACATGAAAGAGAATCGCAAAATCCCCTCCCTCCAAATTGCTGGACCGCTACTGCAAGTGCTGACTCTGGCGTTTCTGTTTGCATGTGCGCCAAGCGCGTGGGCGGATACCTGTAGCGGAGGCGGACAGGCATATACCATCAGCATGCCGGCGTCGGTATCGGTGCCCCGTGATGCGCAGATCGGTACGGAGCTGACGGGTTGGTTCTATAGTGCGAGCGTTACCAATATATGGAGCTGTTCCACCATTGGGCAGATTGGCGTAGGCGCCGGCTTCAAGGGGGACAACGCAATCGTGGCAGGGATTACCGTGGGCGGACGGCCCGTCCATACCACCAGCTTGCCAGGCGTCGGTATCGCGTTTGACATTACCGAATACACACCGGGATGCGGCGCGATTTTTGGTAACGAACAACTGAACCCCTACAACGGTTGGGCGTGGGGAGCATGTAATCCCACCGGTGGCGGATCGAGTGGTCTGAAGGTAGGAGCAAAGCTGGTCAAGATTGGGGTCATCCAGTCCGGTGCACTGACGGCCGGCAGGGTCGGACAGGGCGCCGCTTATGAAGAAAATCTAGGACGCATCCCTGCTACCGGCGGACAACTGGTCGTCTATAGCATTACGAATGTGAGATTCGACGTGCTAAGTTGCCTGACGCCAAATGTGCTGGTCAATCTCGGTACGCATCAGGCTCGCGAGTTCAGCGGCATCGGATCCGTTACCGCCAACGCGACGGCGTTCAATATTGCGCTGAACGCCTGCCCGGCCGGCATGAATCTGGTTACCTACCAGATTGATCCAAGCACGAGTGTCCTGAATGCCAGTAAAGCGGTTGTGGCGCTTGGAGGGGCATCCACCGCAACCGGCATAGGCGTCCAACTGCTTGACGCTTCCGGCAACGTTTTCCCGCTGAGTACGCCCAGGACCTTGAGCGGCTACAGCGCCAGCGCTGGCGGCAGCTACACCGTCGCGCTGAAAGCGCGTTACTACCAGACCGGTAGTGCGGTTGGGGCCGGTTCAGCCAATACGGCGATGACTTTCACGATGACGTACCAGTAGTACAAATGTCAGCCGTTTGAACGACACAGGCGAACGTTATTTCTGCGCGTCGCGTCTGTGCCGTTCGCCGACAGATCCGTTGATCCCCGCGTTTAATGTCCGAACGTCATGTTGAGGCCGGCAAAAACGGTGAACTTTGGCAGCCCTTCGCCAGAATGCGCCACCGTCCACTGGGGCTCCAGGAACGCGTTGAAAATTGTTTTGCCCACCCGCCAACTTTTTCCTGCACCTGCGCCGACGGGGATGTAGTAGGTGCCACGATTCAGGTCGAACGTCCAGATCCCTGTGGAGCGTAGGTACCATCCTTGCTCCAGATTGCGTATGACGAACGGTTGAAGCGTTCCGCTGTGCACGGTTTCGCGATGACTTTGGCCTGCAAACGAATGCTGCCATTGGATCAAACCGCCAAAGAGTCCTGTCTTGTCTGCATGGATTGCCACCGCCGACAGGCCTCCCGACCATTTCCCCGCACCAAGCTCCGGGCGGGTAGCGGTCGGCATGGTCAGCAAAGGACCGACACCCACCTGCACCCCTTCAGACTTCAGCAAAAATATATCGAAAACGTTGATGTCGCCCAGTTCAGTCTTGTAGCTGCCGTCAGCGGTCGGCCGTGTGCTGATAGGTACGGTGCCACGAAGAATCTGGGGCACGCCTATGAAGTCGCCGGGCAGGATAGGGATCGTCGGCCGAAGCAGAAAATCGTTGGTGTGAGCGTCGGACCGATACAGGTCCGGTGTGTAGTAGTTTTGTAAATTGAACGATGGCGCGAGGTTCAGCGGATTATTCGATTTGTTCGCGTCTTCCGATGCTGATTGCGCGTGTGCCGACAGCGGACTGACAAGCAATAAGAGCGCTACGTATCTGACCGTGCGTAGTGCGGGACGCACGAATTGGGGTACGACGTGACATAAGCTCGGGTGGACCATGTTGCTCTCCTATGTTTGCTGGCGCGGCCTAATGGGGGCGTACAGCACCAGCGAGGGCTTTCGTTGCTGACTTGATCTGACCTTACCTTCCATACCAACCACGGGTCTCGCATGTCTACCATGTGTACTTTACGCCGATCCGTCCCGCGTACTGGTAATTGTGACTTCTCACTCAACGTTCGCGGAATCAGTTCCCAGTTCGGACGAAGGATTACAGACGAGACAACGACACCCAGGGGATGCCGCTGTGATAGGCCTCAGTCATACACGTCCGCTTCCCGCAAATATGCCTTGCCCTCGGCTAGGCGACGTGCGGTGCGCAGTATTCCCGCGCGTTCGACATGCCAGTCTCCGTTAAGCCTTTTGACGTTCGCGTCGACGTGAATGAGGCCCGAAGGATGGCCGAACGCAAGAGGGCGAGCGGCATTGCCGCTGCACAACTGCGCGGGTATCGTGCCCGGCAGATTGCAGGCGATTCCAGTCGTCGCGGTAATGGTGCCCGCCAGGGTCTTGCTGGCCGAGCCGGATGCGTACTGACGGCAGAGCAAGTTGTGAGAATCGGCGCTAATGCGTTTGCCGTCCGTACACGTGAAGTATTCTCGAGGGCGCTGGAGCAAGACGAGCATGGGGGTCGAAGGCGCGCTTCGGGCGTTCCAGTAATCCGCCAGGCCGAGCCGGTACGCGACGGCTCTGCGGACCAAGTCCATTCTTGCCTTGAGATCGGCGTCGCAATCGATCCGCTGAGGATCCTCTTCGACCGCGAGCCGTCCATCTGCGTAGGAAGCGGAAAGGGGCCCGCACGATGCCCCGTCTTGCCCGCCAAAGCCAAAAGGCAACCTTCAAAAAGGGCGGGCGCTCTTCCCGCTATTCAGGGATTTCCCCAATCACATTCTCCTTGCGGAAAATCAATGCTCTATAGGACACTTTGTGTCATTAGAGCCGACACGGCGTAATCAAGGGGAATGGCATGAAGGTTTGGGGCAGATTGGCCGCGTTGACGCTGGCGGCAGGAATGGCGGGCGGCGCGTATGCGGCGTTTCCAGAACGGCCGATCCGGCTGGTGGTGCCGTTCGGGGCCGGTGGTATTACCGATATCGTGGCGCGGCAGGTCGGCAAGGGCATGGGCGACGCGCTTGGGCAGGGTATCGTGATTGAAAACCGGCCGGGCGCGGGCGGGGTGATCGCGGCGCAGATGGCGGCCACGGCGCCGGCCGACGGGTACACGATTTTCATGGGAACGGTAGGCACGCAGGTCGTGAACCCGCTGATCTACACCAAGTTGAGCTATGACGCGGACAAGTTCGCGCCGGTAGGCATGGTGTCGGGGTCGCCCTATGTGCTGGCGGTGCGGGCCGGTTTGCCGGCTGCGTCGTTCAGCGAATTCGTGGCGTATGCGAAGGCGAATCCGGCGCGTTTGAATTTCGGGTCGGCCGGCAATGCCAGTTCGCCGCACCTGGGGCTGGAACTGCTGAAGCTGACGGCGGGCCTGGACATTGTCCATGTGCCGTTCAAGAGCGGCAGCGAAGCGGTCAATGCCGCTATCGGCGAGCAGGTGGATGTGGTGATGGACGCAAGTCCAGTGATCATGCCGCATGTGGCGTCGGGCAAGTTGCGCGCGCTGGTGGTGGCGACGGACAAGCGCCTGCCATCGGCGCCCGCGGTGCCCGCCAGCCCGGAAGTGGGCGACGCGCAGTTGCAGATCAGTTCGTGGAACGCTTTTTTCGCGCCAGCCGGCACGCCGCCCGAGGTATTGGCTGCCTTAAGCGCGGCATTGCAAAAGACGCTGGCGTCGGCTGCATTGAAAGAGCGGCTGGCGGCGCAGGGTACGCAGCTGTACACGGGGACGCCGGACGAATATCAGCGCTTCATCACGGCAGAGAAGGCCAAGTGGGCCCAGATCGTGAAGCGCGCCAACATCAAAATGGACTGATCGCATGACACAGATGACGCATCCGTTGAAGGGCAAGCCGTTGGTCCTGGCCGACACGCTGCGCTCGGGCAACGCCTGGAAGATCCGATTGGCCTGCGGTTTCATGGGGCTGCCGCTTACGCGGCGCACGTTCGACATTGTCCAGGGCGACCTAGAGACCGACGCGTTCGCGCGTATCAATCCGTGGCGGCAGGTGCCGGCCTTGTTGACGCCCGAAGGCGAATGGCTGGCCGAATCGCAGGCAATTCTGTGGTACTTGGCACGGGGCACGCCGTGGCTGCCAGAGGACCGGTTGGCGCAAGCGCAGGTCAGCAGCTGGCTGAGTTTTGAACAGACGCAGCATATGCACGCGTTTGCGCAGCCGCGGTTGCTGATCCATCTGCGCCAGACCGCGGCCGTGGACGATCCGGCGATGGCGGCCTGGCGTGCCATCGGCATGAAAGCCGCGGCACTGATGGACGCGCATTTGGCCGGACGGACCTATCTTGTGGGCGATGCGCCGACGATCGCCGATGTGGCGCTGTATCCCTATACCAGCATGGCGGCGCAGGGCGGTTACGACCTGTCCGCCTTTACCCATATCACTGCCTGGCTGGCGCGCGTGCGCGCCTTGCCGGGATTTACGCCGTTGCTTGAAACGGCATGACGGAGACATGATGACCGATACGATGCACCTGGGAAAAGAGGAACTGATCGCGCGGGCGAAAGCCGAAATGCAGCGCCAGTTCGACACGCCGCAGTGGAGCCTGCGCGAACGGCTGGCGCTGACGTGCCGCATTCTGTTCGACGGCGGCCATGATTCCGGGTTGGCAGGCCAGATCACGGCGCGTGCGGCGGAGCCGGGGCGGTACTACACGCAGCGGCTGGGGTTGGGGTTTGACGAGATCACCGCCAGCAATCTGCTGGTGGTGGACGAGGACTTGCGGGTGCAGGAAGGCGGCGGCATGCCCAATCCGGCCAACCGTTTTCATTCCTGGATCTATCGCGCGCGGCCGGACGTGAACTGCATCATCCACACGCATCCGTTGCATTCGGCGTCGCTGTCCATGCTGGAAGTGCCGCTGGAAATCTCGCATATGGACAATTGCCCGCTGTATGGCGACGTGGCCTTTCTGAAGGACTGGCCGGGCGTGCCGGTGGGCAATGAGGAAGGCGAGATCATTTCGGCAGCGCTGGGCGACAAGCGGGCCATTTTGTTGTCGCACCACGGCATGCTGATCGCCGCGGGTTCCGTGGAAGAGGCCTGCGTGCTGGCCTTGCAGTTTGAACGGGCCGCGCGCATGCAGCTGCTGGCGATGGCTGCCGGCAAGATTCAACCCATTCCGCCGGCGCTGGGCCGCGAAGCGCATGATTGGATCCTGACGCCCAAGCGTTCGCAGGTGGGCTTTTCGTATTACGCCCGGCGCGCGCTGCGCACGCACGTCGACGTGCTGGGCTGAGGCGGCAGGGGCGGGCCGGGCAGGGCGGCTCGACGGCGGGGCCGGTTTCGGGCATGCTTACCGGTCGGATTTTTGACCCTTCGCCCATGATCGATCTGCCCCACCGCCTGCGTACCCTGCGCCGCCAGCAATCCTTGTCCCTGGAACAGCTGGCGCAACGCACGGGCCTGACAAAAAGCTACCTGTCCAAGCTGGAACGGGGCTTGAGCGAACCGTCTATCTCGACCGTGCTGCGGCTGGCCGAAGCTTACGGTGTTGGCGTGTCCCAATTGGTGGGGACGGATGACACGGCCCAGGATGAAGTGGTCAGTGTGGTGCGCGTGGCGGACCGCGAGGCCCTGCAGCGTGGCGGGCTGGGCAGCGAATATCATTATGAATCGCTGGCCGGGCGCCGCAAGGTCAAGGCGATGGAACCCTTCGTGGTGCATCCGCCGCGCGATTTTCCGGACGCCACGGCGGTGTTTCCGCATCCGGGCGAAGAGTTCCTGCTGGTGCTCAAGGGCGCGATCGAAGTCCACGTGGGCGAACGTCAGTTCCGCCTTGAGACCGGGGATTCGGTCTATTTCGACTCTGAACTGCCGCACCGCATGCGCACCGTCAGCCGGGCCATGGCCGAGGTGCTGGTGGTGGCGGCGCATTAAGGGCCGCCGGCCTGCGACCCCATAACGATATTGATAGGTGTCCCATGAAACATGACCAGTCGCGGCTTGTCCGCATCGATGCCGGCCCACTGAAAGATCCGGTTCCCGGCAAACCGCGCCGTCCCATTTCCGGCGACGCGGCCTTCCTGACCGTGACGGCGTTCGAAGGCAATGCAGGTAAAGCCGAGGCCGGCGTCTGGGAAAGCACGGCGGGCGTCTTCCAGTCGAACACGACCGGGTACATCGAATTCGGCTACATCGTCGAAGGCTCGGCCCGTTTGGTGGACCCGGACGGCACCGTGCACGAACTGACGGTGGGCGAGGCTTTCGTCATGCCGGAGGGCTATACCGGCCGCTGGGAAGTGGATCAGTTCGTCAAGAAAATCTACTTCATCACGCGCATGGGCTGATGCCCGGACGCGATAACGGCCTGCGGCGCTAGGGCTGCGGCCGCTGCGGATAGGCCGACGTGCCGAAGGTGTTGCCCATGCGGTTGCCGATGGTGGCTGGCGTGGGCAGGCCCATCTGGTTGGGCGGGCGCTGGGTGATCGCCTCTGATTCCAGCCCCGGGGCCGGGCGCTGCGAGGCGTCGGGCGCCATCTTCTGGTTCAGGCAGTCGTAGGACAGCGCCCGATAGCCATTGACCTCTGTTTCGATGCACGCGCCGCTGGGCGCGGCGGGTTTTTGCGTGCTTGCCGCAGGAGCAGCGGGCGCCTGCGCTTCGGCGGCCGACAGCGGCGGCCCGGCCAGCGCGGCGGATAGCAACAGCAGGGCAACGCGGCCAGCGGCCAGGGACACCATGCGCATGCGCGCGCTCCTTATGCAGTGCCGGCGAATCGCGGCCGGCGTGATCCGTAGGTGAGCCGCCAAGTATAGGGAGAGCGGGCGCCGTGTAGGTGACCGTTGCGTGTCGGACGCCGGGCCGCAGCGCCCAAGGTGTCACGAATGCGTCATTCAGCGCCTCTAGCATGGCGGCTTTCGTTAGGACGGGCGCCCAGGCGCCTGCTGCGCCGGCCATGTCAGGCAATACCCCCTTGCGGTCACGTTCATGAGCGGCGCCTTCGAGGGCTGCGGCATGGCGCTGCGCGCCTGTCTGGCTTTGGGCCTGTTCACGTTGGCTGCGGCACATGCTGGGCAGGCGGCCCAGCCAGCGCCGCCGACCACGCCCGTTGCGTTCGCGATTGCCGCGCAGCCCTTGGCGCAGGCGCTCGTCGAATACAGCCTTGCCAGCGGGCTGACGGTGCTGGTGGACAGCACGTTGACCGCCGGGCGGCAGGCCCCGGCCGTGATTGGCAACTACACGCCAGGCGATGCGCTGCGCAAACTGCTGGCAGGGTCGCCGCTGGCGATCCGCTATGCCAGCTCGCAGTCGTTCACGCTGGTCGCAACCGAGCAAGAGGCAGCTACCGCGCCGCGATCAGGCAAGCGGTTGCGCGACACGCCTTATGCCGCCGTGGTGCAAGGTGCGTTAAAGCGTGCCCTGTGCAAGGCGGCGGGCACGCAGCCGGGCAGTTATCGGGCCTTGGTGCAATTGTGGTTCGACAAGGGTTGGCGGGTCAGCCGCGTCGGTTGGGTGGCGTCGACGGGAGCGCCAGCGCTGGACGGCAGGCTAGAGGCCGCGTTGCGCGGGGTGGTGATCGGCCCCCTGCCGGCAAGCATGCCGCAACCGCTGACCGTTCTGTTGTCGCCGCGTAGCGCCGCCGAGTGCGCCGAACTCTCTGGAGCCGGCCATGCGGGATAGCAAACCGGAAACCTCGCTGCGGGCCTTGTTCCTGGAACGCTATAACGATTTTCGCAATCAACTTAAGCGGCGGCTCGGGTCGGAAGACTTGGCGCATGACGCCATGCAGGAAGCATTTTTGAAGGTCAATGACCTGCCCGCCAGTTCGTCGATCCAGCAGCCCGCGGCCTATCTGTTCCGCGTGGCATTGAACATTGCCGAAGACCAGCGGCGCAGGGACTCCCGCCTGTTGACGGGGGTAGAGATCAGTGAACTGATCCACATCACGGACGAGGCCGCGGACCCCGCGCGTATCGCGCAGGGACGCAGCCAGGTTGACGCCTTTCAGCGCGCGCTGCGCAAGTTACCCGAGCGCACGCAGCAGATGCTGCTTGCCGCGCGCGTGCACGAACTGCCCCACGCAGAGATCGCGCGGCGCTACGGCGTGTCGGAACGCATCGTCTCCAAAGAACTTAAACGCGCGCTGGAACACTGCGCGCGGGAACTGCGCGTGGCGGGCAGAGACGAAGAACCATGGCACTGACGATGAGCATGCCCGGAAATAACAAGAACCACGACGTGGCCGCGCGCGAGGCGCGGGCCTGGCTGCTGACGCTGACGTCCGGCCGCGCCACCGAGGCAGATGCGCAGGCATTCCGGGAATGGCTACGCGCCGACCCGCGGCGCCAGGCGGTCTTTACCGAGCAGAAGCAGCTATGGCGCGATGTGGGGCCAGCCGTGCAGGCCGTGGTGGCGGAGGGCGCCCGCAACCGCGCGCGCACGTCCCTGGTGACCGGCAGGCGGGCATTCCTGGGCGGCGCCTTGGCGGCGTCCGCGGCCTATCTGGCATTCAAGCCGCCCTTGGGGCTGTGGCCCGGGTTGGACGAGCTTGGGGCGGACTACCGCACGGCGGCGGGCGAGCAGCGGCGCGTGGCGCTGGGCAATGCGGTGGACGTTCAGATGAATACGCTGACGCGCATCAACGTCAATGGCGGCGGCGATGGCGCGGTCATCGAACTGACCGATGGCGAGGCCGAGATCCGCAGCGGGCCGCAGGCGGCCGTGGTGGTCGCGGGCAAAGGCCGGATCACGGCGAAGGACGCGCTGTTCAACGTCCGGTACATCGAAGGCGAAGCGCGGCTGTGCTGCCTGTCGGGCGTGGTGCGGCTGGCGCATGAGCAAGGCGTGTTCGACATCGTGGCCAATCGAGAGCTGCGCTACGACGATCGGCGGGTGATGCCGCCGGTTCAGGTCGACCCGGCCATCGTGACTGCCTGGCGGCAGGGCTGGCTGGTGTTCGATCAGCAGCCGCTGGCGCAAGTGGTGGACGAACTGAACCGCTACCGCCGCGGTCGCCTGGTGCTGATGAACGACCAGTTGGGCAAGCGGCTGGTGCAGGCGCGCTTTTCGCTGGCGCAGGTGGCCGACGCGGAGCGCCTGATTCGCGATGCCTACGGCGCCCGCGTGACGCATCTTCCGGCAGGCGTCGTCCTGCTGTCCTAGCCGGGTTTCGCGCCGGCGTCTTCATGAATTATTTGTGACAGGGTTCTGGTCGGCATTTTTCCATCCGTCTGTCTTGTTCTAGGTGGCGAACACGCGCGATTGGAATAAGGGATGGCGATCATGCAGGCACGGATGTCGGAATTGGGCGATAAGAAGAAAGCGGTGCGCGCGCCTGGGCGTGAGCGCCCCAACTGGCGTCCGACGCCGCTATCGCAGGCGGTGACGGCGCTGTTGATCGCGGGCAGCGCCAGCGGCGCGGCACAGGCGCAAACGCGCGCGTTTAGCCCCGGCTGGTTTTCCGACAAGAACGCCGTGCAGTCCACCGCGCAACGAACCGGCCGCATGCCTGACGGCAGCGTGGCGGGCATCGGCGCCAGTGCGCGCCAGCAGCAGCAATCCCGTCAGCAATTACAGCGTTCATTGGACAACCTGAACCGCACGGCTGCCGCCGTCGCGGCCCAGCAGGCCGCGCAGGCGGCGGCGCGGGCGGCGGCGGCCGCCAATGGCGGCGATGTGCCCGATGGCCTGGCTGAAGGCGGCTTGTGGGCCGCCCAGGGCGGCCTGGCGAAATGGGAGGGCGCAAAAGCCGCCAAGCCCAGCGTGGAAAATGGCCGCCAGGTCGTCACCATCGAGCAAACGCAGTCGCGCGCCATCCTGAACTGGGACACCTTCAACGTTGGCCGCAATACGACCGTGCAATTCAAGCAGGGCGCGGATGACGCGGTGCTGAACCGCGTGGTGGGCGCATCGGCCAGGCCCAGCCAGATCCAGGGCGCCATCAAGGCGGACGGCACGGTGATGGTCGTGAACCAGAACGGCGTGATCTTCACCGGCACCAGTCAGGTGAACGCGCGCAATCTGGTGGCGGCGGCATCCACGATCTCGGACGCCCAGTTCCGCGACAAGGGGCTGTATGCCGATAACGGCGCGCAGCCGACATTCCAGGACGCGCTGGGCCGCGTCGAGGTGCAGGCGGGCGCGCAGATCCGGACGGCGGCACCGACCACCTCCACCACGGGCGGCGGTTATGTGCTGCTGTTGGGCAAGGAAACGGTCAACGCCGGCACCCTCGATACGCCCGCAGGCCAGGCG
This sequence comes from Achromobacter marplatensis, assembly GCF_049060505.1. Lineage (GTDB taxonomy): Bacteria > Pseudomonadota > Gammaproteobacteria > Burkholderiales > Burkholderiaceae_B > Achromobacter > Achromobacter marplatensis_A. Next base: position 438,225 of record NZ_JBMGRB010000003.1, on the reverse strand, counting down.
TTGCTGGCGGCCGGCGACAGCTTTGTGATCAAGCGCGGCCAGGGTACGTCGGGCAACCTCGTGTCCACCACAAAGGGCAACGAAGTGACACCGGCCGGCACGCCGGGCCGTGTCGCCAACACCGGATTGATCCAGGCCGCGACGGGCGATGTGACGCTGACGGGCGGCAACGTGGTGCAGGGCGGCGTCGTGTTGTCCAGCACGTCGGTGGACACGCGCGGAACGGTGCACCTGACGGCGGCGGGCGAGGGCGGCAAGGTGACCTTGGCGGACAACAGCACCACGGCGATCCTGCTGGACCGCAGCGGCGCGTTGGCGCTGGATAGTCAGCGCGACGGCCTGCGCGTGCCGTTGACCCCCCAGACGGATGCGGCCGTGGTGGCCGCCGGCGGCGACCGGCGCGAGCTGTCGCGCGTGGAAATCGGCAGTTCGGGCACGGTGGACTTCGCATCGGGATCCATCACGCTGGCCACCGGCGGGCAGATCGCCGTCCAAGCCGCGCAGCGCAGCCTGGTGCGCGATGGCGCGATCCTGGATGTGGCGGGCGCCGTGGGCGTGCCTGTCGCCATGGAGAACAACAGCATCAAGATCAACGTCCAGGGCAATGAGCAGCGCGATGCGCCGATCAACCGGGACGGCGGCAAGCTCAATAGCAACGACGTGTGGGTCGACCTGCGCGACCTGGTCTTCGTGCCGGCAGGCACGAACGGCTACGCGACCGACCGCTGGTATACGGCCGGCGGCCTGTTGGAAGTCAGCGGCTACCTGGGCACGCAAGGCCACGCCGTCAACGAATGGATGGCGCAGGGCGGCAACGTGGAATTCACCGGCGGCGACGTCGTGACGCGCGCCGGTTCGCAGATCAACGTGTCGGGCGGCACGCTGGACGTACAAGACGGCATGATCCGTCAGACGTGGCTGCGCGGCGTGGACGGCCGACTGTACGACGTGTCGCGCGCCCCGGGGGATCTGGCCTATACGGGGTTGTACAAAGGGTACGAAGCGCAGAGCGAGCGCTGGGGCCAGACGCGCTATTTCTACAACCCGCTGATCGCGCCGCGCGAGCGCTTCGAGACCGGCTACACGGTGGGCCGGGACGCGGGCAGGCTGGTGATTGGAACCCGGAGCGCGGTGTTGGAGGGCGAGCTGGTTGGCCTGACGTATCAGGGCCAGCGCCAGAGCGCCGCGCCGCAGGCCGGGCTGGACGGTTATCAGCAATCGCAGCGGGCGGCAGCGCGCGGCGCGCAACTGGTCGTGGGTACGTATTCGCCTTACTACACCAAGCGCACCGGCGCGTTGGACTATGCGTTGGGCCGATCGGACGACACGGTTCAGCACGTTCTGTTATCCGATCGGGTAGCCACCATCGCCGCGGGGTTGGACCTGGACACCGCGCTGCCGGAAGACCGCGCAGGCGTCCTGCATCTGGACACGGCAACACTGAACGGCTTTGGCCTGGGCGCCATCAAGATCGCCGCCCAGGACATCACGGTGCAGTCCGATCTGGCCGTGACGCCGGGTGGCGACATCACGCTGTTCGCGAACCAGGTGTCGGTGGACGCCACGCTGACCGCTCGCGCTGGCAGCATCCGCTTGGGTAATGTGCTGAACCAGGCGTCGCCCTCGGGGGCGGTGGATTCGGCCGTCAGCGGCACGGACAAGGCGGCACTCGCCTTGAGCGCGCGCGCCCGGCTGGACGCATCAGGCATGTGGACGAACCTGGCCATGTCGCCGGAACGGACGGCCGGCATGCCGTACCTGAACGGCGGCACGGTGGCGTTGCGCGGTGACGGCGATATCCGCCTGGATACCGGCAGCGTGATCGACGTGAGTTCGGGCGCGGCGCTGCGCGCAAAGAACGCATTGACGGGAGGCAAAGGCGGCAACACGACGATTGAAGTCGTCGGCGGCGCTACCGACACGGGCGGTCAATTGACCCTGAACGCGACGTTGCGCGGGTATGGCGTGGAAGGCGGAGGAACGCTTGCGGTGGCGGCGGGCAACGTCGTCCTGGGAGGCACGGAGCCCGTGGCGCAAGAGGGGGCATTGGCGCTTGCATCGCCCTTTTTCCAGCAAGGGTTTTCGCGCTATGAAGTGACGGGCCGTTCCGGGTTGACCATAGCCGACGATGCCCGCATCGATGTGCTGATGCCGGTGTATCGCCCCGTGTCCGGCGCGGCGGGTCAGCAGACGGGCACGGATCCGTCGGCCGTCCTGGAAGCGTGGTTGCCGCCGACCTACCAGCATGACCCCGTGGCGGGAACCGTGTCGCGGCGGCGCGGCGCCAGCCTGTCGCTGCAAAGCGGCCGTAATCTGGCTGCGGCCGGTGTGGACACCGACGCGGCACTGATCGTGGGCCGCGGCGCCGAGGTGAAGGTGGACCCCGGCCAGACCATCCAGATGCGCGGCGCGGGACAGATCACGGTGTTGGGCGCGTTGACGGCGGCTGGCGGAAAAATCGATATCCGCCAGCTACGCCTGGGTGAACTGGATGTGGCGGAGTCCTTCGAGATTGCCGACGGCCAGATGCACAATCGGTCGATCTGGATTGGCGAGCAAGCCGTGCTTGACGTTGCCGGCCGCGCGGAGACCGGCGTGGACGCGCAGGGCCGGCGCTATGGCGTGGCCGACGCCGGCGGTGTGATCGTGATCGGCGGCGAGATCAATCACGACCGCGCAACGGCAACGTCGGCGGATGCGTATGTGATTGTCCGGCCCGGGGCGGTGTTGGACGCGTCCGGCGCGGGCGCGGTGGTGGACGTGACGGGCGTGGGCGCGGTGCAATTGAACCGGGACGGCGGGCGCATATCGCTCAGCTCGTACAACGGTCTGCATCTGGATGGCACGTTCATCGCCCGTGCGGGCGGGGCGAATGCGTCCGGCGGCACCTTGGATATTGCGCTGGAAACGCCGCTATACCGCACATGGGGTGATGGCGTCGCAGGCATGGAGGTGCAGGTGCCGCGCGAAATGGTGCTGGCGGCCGGCCCCGGCGGCAATGCGCTGGGCGCAGACCTGAAACCGGGAGAGGCCGCCGATGGGCTGCGCTATGGCCAGGCCCGGCTGGACGCCACGCGCTTGCTCGCCGGCGGCGGCTTCGACCACTTGGCGCTGCTATCCAACGGCTTGATGTCTTTCGACGGCGACGTGGACGTCTCGGTGGCGCAGAGCCTGCGGCTGTACGCGGGCGCCTTTTCGCTGGCGCCGGGGGCGGATGCGCAAACCCAGGTGAATCTGGCGGCGTCGTATGTGCGCTTGTCCGGGCTGGGCAAGTACGCCGCCACCAATGGCGTGATACGGCCGCAGGTGTTGTTCGGCGACGCGCAGGATGTGGGCGCCGGCGCATTCACGGTGCGCGCAGGAAACTTGCTTGAAGTCGGCAATAGCTTGTCATTCGGCACGCAGGGCAACATCAACCGTAGCGTGGGCGGCCCGCTGTCGGTGTTGCGTTCGGGCTTTGACCAGGTAACGCTGGATAGCGGTGGCGACCTGCGCTTTCTGGCCAACAACGACCACGAACCGCGCACCCGCCTTTGGACACGCGGCGATCTGGACCTGATCGCCGCCCAGATCTACCCCGAGACAGGCGCCGAGGCAGAGGTGCTGGCCGGCTTCATGCGCCTGCCAACCGGTGTGCAGTTCTTCGATCCGGACCGCGCATTGCGGATCGGCCGCCACGCCGGCGCGTCGGACGCATTGCCGGTGACGCCTTATTCGGCCTTCGGCACGCTGCGCATGTCAGCGGCCACGGTGGAGCAAGGCGGCGTGGTGCGCGCGCCGTTGGGCGCGATCGTGTTGGGGGATCTTGGCACACTGATGGGCACGCAGCGGCTGACGCTGTTGCCGGGCAGCGTCACGTCGGTCAGCGGTGCCGGTCTGCTGATGCCGTATGGCGGTACGACCGATGGCGTCTCGTACCAGTTCAAGGGCGCGGACGTGTCGCTCGTGGGCGTGGGCGGCGCGACAGGCCTGGAGAGCGGTGCCACCCTGCGTACCGGCATCACGATGGCCTTCCGCGATGTGGATGCGCAGCCGGGGTCCGTCCTTGACTTGTCCGGCGGCGGCGAATTGACAGGCGCCGGCTTCGTATCCGGCCGTGGCGGTTCCACCGACGCGCGCTATTCTCCGCTGGTCCGCATGAATCCCAAGGGCGGCTTCTCGTTGCCGGGATTGGCCAGCAACCCCGTCTACGCAATCGTGCCCGGCATGCAACCCGGCTACGCGCCGGCGGGCGGCGAAGCCGGCGCATCAACGCCCGGCGTCGGCCGGCAGATCACGGTGGGCGCGGGCGTGCCTGGCCTGCCGGCCGGCACCTACACGTTGATGCCGTCCACCTATGCCTTGCTGCCCGGCGCATTTCGCGTCGAGATCAATGGTGCGGCGGCCGCAGGCGCGGCTATTGCGCCAATGCAGATGCGCAACCGCTCGTGGGCGGCCAGCGGCACGCTGTCGACGGCGGGGACCCGCGTGGCAGATAGTCTGGCCAGCTCGGTGATCCTGACGCCAGCCGATGTGTTGCGTACCCTGTCGCAGTACAACGAAACCAGCTACGCCAGTTTCGTGGCGGCGGACGCCGTGACGCGTGGCGTGCCGCGCGCCATGCTGCCGGCCGATGCCCGTACCTTGCGGCTGGCGATCCACTCGGGTTCCTCGGATGGCCAGGCGCTGAATTTCGAGGGGTTGGCGAATTTCAAGGCGGCGCAGGGCGGCTTCGGCGGCGCGGTGGCATTGAACGGCGGAAGCGGCACGATAGAAATCTTGGGGGCGGGCCAGGCGCCCACCGCCGGTTTCGCGGGCACGTCGGTGCAGGCGGACGCGCTGACGGCGCTGGGCGCCAGCCGACTGGTGATCGGCGCGCTGCCGGTGGTGCAGTACGGGCAGGGTGGGCGTTTCTACACGTTCCAGGCCCCCGCCCATGAGGTCGTGCTGCGGGCCGGCGCGCAACTGACGGGGCCGGAAGTGCTGGTCTCGTCGCGGACGATCGAACTTGAGGCCGGCGCGGGCATGTCGACGTTGGGCCGTGGCGCCCCGTCGGTGGACTCCACCAGCGGCTACGCCTTCCAGCCGGGTACCGCCAGCTTGCTTGCCGTGTCGAATGGCCGGCTTGACGTGCTGGCGCCAGACGCGCTGGCGTCGGGCGCGATCCGCATCGGCACGTGCGCGGCGCAGCCTTGCCAAGGCGTGACGCGCTTGTATTCCGAGGGCACGATTGCCGCCGCCACCAATGGCACGTTCGACCTGGGCGAGCAGGTGCGCTACGGGACCCGCAACCTGTCGCTGGCCGTCGGCGCCGTGAACGCGGGTACGGCTGGCGCCCTGGAACAGGCGGCGGCCAGCGGCATACTGCCCAACGGGCTGACGCTGAACCAGGACATTTTGGGCCGGTTGCTGCGTGGCGATACCAGCATGGGCGCGCCCGCGCTGGAAGTGCTGACGCTGACCGCGCGCGACGCCATGAACTTCTATGGCACCGTTGCGCTGGACACGCGCGATCCGGTCACGGGCAAGTACAGCCTGGCCACGTTGGCCTTGGGTACGCCCGCCATCTACGGCTATGGCGAGGCCGGTGACGAGGCCAGCATCCGCACGCAGAACCTGATCTGGAACGGGGCGACACAGGCGCCGGGCGCGGTGGTCGCGGGCGGCGCCGGCACGGGCCGGGGCGTCTTGCGCATCGATGCCGAACGGATCGAATTCGGCTATGCCCAGGGTGCGCAGCCCAGCGGCGTGGACGACAACGCCAGGCTGGCGCTGGGCTTTTCCACGGTCAGCCTGAACGCCAGTGAGCGCATTACGTCGAACCATCGAGGCAGCCTGGCGGTGTATCAATCGCAAGGGGCATTCGACAGCGTGACGGGCCGTTATGCCTACCACGGCGGCAACCTGAATCTGAATACGCCTTTGCTGACGGGCGGGGCAGGCGCCATCAACCGCATGACGGCGGGCGGCGATGTGCGCGTGGCGGCGGTGCCGGGCGCGCAAGCCGTGACCGTGCGGGACCTTGGCGCGGAACTGCTTCTGGCCGGGGCGAACGTGCAGATCGATGGCAGGATCGTGCTCCCCAGCGGCAAGCTCACGGTGCAAGGCAGCGAAAGCGTGTTGCTGACCGGCGCGTCGCGAGTCGATGTATCCGGCCGCGCCATCGCTTTCAACGACGTCCAGCGCTACAGCTGGGGCGGCGACGTGATTCTGGAGAGCAGCCACGGCAGCATCCGGCAGGAAGGCGGCGCGCTGATCGACGTATCCGCACAGCAGAACGATGCGGGCAGCCTGCGGGCGACCGCGCTATCGGCCGCCGCTGGCGTGGTGGACCTGCGTGGCCGCATCCTGGGGGCAAGCTCGGGCCATTACGACGCCGGCGGCACGGCCGTGCCCTATCGGGCGGGCAGCGTGGATATCCGCGCGCAGCATCTGGGCGCGCCCGGTGCGCTGAATGCGGATTTCGAGACGCTCAACCAACGCTTGAACGACGGCGCAGTCATGGGTGCGCGCAGCTTCCAGATCAAGCAAGGCAGCCTGGCGGTCGGCGATGCGCTGCGTGCCAACGACATCAATCTGTCGATAGACGGCGGCAGTCTGACGGTCGCCGGTCGGGTGGACGCCAGCGGCGAGCGCGTGGGCCGGATCCGGCTGGCCGCGCGCGACGGCTTGACGCTGGCCCCGACCGCAATGCTGGACGCACATGGCACCGTGCTGCGCGTCGATAGCTATGGCAAGATCATCGACTCGCCCAACCGGGCCATGGTGGAACTGAATTCTGGCCGTGGGATGCTGACCCTGGCCAACGGGGCGCGCATCGACTTGCGTCATGGCACGTCTGCTGTGCCGGGCGTGGCCGCGGGCCAACACGACGGCGCGCCGCGCGGCACGCTGGATCTGTTGGCGCCGCGCATCGATGCGGCCGGCAATGCGGGAATCAACGGCAGCGCCGTGCCAGGTTCGGCCGCTACCTACGGCGACATCGCCATCGACGCGCGGGGAACTGTCGTCATCGACGGCGCCAGGTCCATCGCGCTGGTCGCCACGCAGCGCTATGACGACGCGCGCCGGGGCGATCCGGCGGACCGCGCGAGCGGCCGCGATTACCAGATCATCGATCAGGCGTATCTGGAAACGCTGCATGGCGATAGCCTTACCTTCATCGGCAACGCGCGCAACAACGGCGCACTGCTGGACGGCAAGCTGGCGGGCCTGAACAACGCTACGTACCGCGACGTGTTCCATCTGCGGCCCGGCGTTGAGATCGTCAGCAACACCGTCGATGGCGACCTGGTCGTGCAGGGCGATCTGGACCTGTCGCGCTATCGCTATGCCAGCCTGAACCCGCATTCGGCGATGACCTCTGCCTACGGGTCGGGCGAGGCCGGCGCGCTGATATTGCGTGCCAAGGGCAACCTGGACGTTTACGGCAGCATCAATGACGGCTTCGCGCCGCCGCAAGCGACGCCGGACGACGAGAACGGCTGGATCCTGACGCCGGGCGCGCAACCGTTCGGTGGCGACGTGGTGTTGCCGCGCGGCGGTGTGGTACTGGCCGATGGCACTGAATTCCCGGGCGGCAAGACGCTGAACTACCCCTTGCCTTTGCAGGCCACGACACTGGCGGCGGGCACCCGTCTGCCGGTGGAGGCCGCGCTGGGCCAGGCGCTGTCGCTGGCTGCCGGCACGGTGCTGTCCGGCGATCTGCGCGATGCCGCTGGCCAACTGCTGTACCCCGCCGGCAGCATCCTCAAGCAAGCGGTGGACTTGCCCGCCGGCACGCGCCTGGGCGCGGGCACCGTGCTGACCGCCGGCACGTCCATGCAGGCATTCACGTGGCCGGCAAACGTCGCGCTGCCGAGTCTGCACACCACGCAAGGTTACGAGCCCAACGTGCTGTTGATGGCGGGCACCATCACGTTGAAGCAAGGCGCTTTCATCCCGTCGCAGACCAAGCTGGTGTTCCCGGAAGGCACCGACTATGTCGAGCTGCGGCCGGGCACGGCGGTGGACCAGCGGCGCAACTGGGCGCTGGCCCAGATGCTGCCCGCAGGCAGCCAGTCGTGGTCCATGCAATTGGTGGCGGGCGCCGACCTGGACGCAGCGGATCCCCGCCGGGTGTTGTCCGGGCCAAACGCCGGCAAGCTGACGCTGGCCGATACCCACTACAACGCAAGCGTGAGCAAGGGCGCCAGCCTGGTGTGGGGGCCGGAGGCGGGCCCGTCTGGCTTTGAGCCCGGCACGCCGGTGCCCGATGACCTGCTGTGGCTGTGCGACGCCATTGAAGGCCTGTGCCTGGTCGACGACAAGTCCTCGATGGCGGTGACGGCGCACACGCAAAATTTCAGCGTACTGCGCACGGGCACGGGCGATCTGGATCTGGCCGCGGGCGGCGACATCAGCCTGATGTCGGCGTATGGCGTCTACACGGCTGGCACGCAGGCGGCCGACGTGGCGTCCGCCTATCAGTTGCCGCGCGGCCGCTTCGGCGAAACGGTGCTGGGCGACGACTATTCCATGACGTATGAGCCCTTTGTGACGGCGGGCACGGGCTATCAGGCCTGGTACCCGGAAGCGGGGGGGAACCTCACCCTGTACACGGGCGGCGCGCTGCGGGGCGACGTGTGGGGCAAGACCACCGGGGGTAGCTTTGAAGCGCGTGTGATCGACCCGAGCGTGGGAATCGGAAACTGGCTGTGGCGCCAAGGCACGGGCAGTGCCAACGGCGGCGATACGCCGACCGCATGGTGGATCAACTTCGGCAGCTACACGCAAGCGTCCGCGGACTTCAAGGACAAGACGCCTTTGCTGGTGGGCTTTACGGGCTTTGGCGCGCTTGGCGGCGGCAATGTCAGCATGCGCGTGGAGGGCGATGCGGGGAATATCGAGTCGCGCGGTTCCATTAGTAACCCCCGTGGCCAGGGCCTGATCGTGGCGGTCGGCAGTACGGGGCGTATCGCGGCCGACGGCAGCATGATGCTGACCGGCGGCGGCGACATCGACATCCGCGTCGGTGGCGGCTTGAATCCCACGCAGAGCGCGCGGGGACGGGTGTCGTCGACGGTGGGCCCCACGCCGTACTATGGCGAGCCTGCGCTGGACCTGCAGGGCGCATTGATCAACCTGCGCGGCCATGTGCAACTGTCCAGCGGCGCGCTCGGTGGATTGGACCTGCGGTACGGCAATGAATCCATCCAGCAGGACGTCAAGGAAACCCGGGGCTATGACCCCTATGCGTCCACGCTGGCCAGCGCCACGGGAGGCTTGGTTCTGATTCCCGGCGATTCGGTCATCCGGGTGGATACGCGTGGCGATCTGGTGGTGGGCGGGGCGAGCGATCCGGGGCGCGTCGCCCTGCCGAACAGCACGCCGTTCCGGCTGGCCGACGGTTCCTTGCAGAATGGCGGCGGCTACAGCTGGTTCTCGATGTGGACCCAGAACACCGCCATCGAGTTGTCCAGCGCGGGCGGCAACCTGACGCCCAGCCGCCAGACCTCGCATAGTGCGCAGGGCATGGCGGTGCAGACGGGACGCAACACGTCGCCGTCGGACGCCCGTTACCTGTATCCCTCCATCCTGCGCGCCACTGCTTACGACGGTAGCATCTACGCGGGCGTATCCGCGGGCTATCTGAACAATGAGAGCACCGGCCTGCCTTATTCGCTGACGCTTGCGCCAGGCGCGCGCGGTCAGCTGGAAATGCTGGCGGGCGATTCGATCTACGCGGGCGGCTACGCCATCAATCGTTCGGGCGCGAACCCGGCCAGCGTGGCCACTGTGCGGGCGCCGGCATTCGCCGGGTACGCCTCGCAAGCCAGTTCGGTGGCCGCCCTGAGCAATCAGGGGACCGACGGCATTGGCGGCGACCGGAATATGCACTTCCCGCTGTTCTATTTCAACGCGCTGACGGCGAGCGACTCGGGTTCCAACCAGGTAACGCGCTTCTACGCCCGCGACGGCGACATCGTCGGCCTGCGCACCGGTGAGGCGTTGGCCTTGCTGAAGGGCAACAGCATGGGCCAGACCTGGTACGAGGCATCCGGGCCGGTCTGGATGATGGCGGGGCGCGACATCGTGGCCTCGGGTACCGACACGGGGACGCTGACGGACGTGCCCACTTCGAACGGCATCAACTTCGGCGGCGGGTCGGGCAGTACCGCGACGTCCACCGGTAATCTGTTCCTGCACCGTGACGCATTGGATGTGTCGCGCGTGTCGGCGGGCCGCGACATCCTGTACAGCTCTTTCCAGATCGCCGGTCCCGGCACCCTGGAGGTGACCGCCGGCCGTCATGTGCTGATGGCTGATCGCGCCTCCATCACGAGCCTGGGCGCCGTGATGCCGGGCGACCGTCGTCCGGGCGCCTCGATCGCCGTTGCGGCGGGCGTGGGGGCCAACGGCCCTGACTACGCAGGCTTCCTGGCGCGCTATCTGGACCCGGCCAAGGTGGCGGACCCAAGCCGTCCGTTGGCGGACCAAGGCCTGGCGTTCAAAACCTACGAGGCCGAACTGCTGTTGTGGCTGACGCAGCATTACGGCTTTTCGGGCAGCACGGACGACGCGCGCGCCTACTTCGCCGCGTTGCCGCCCGCCCAGCAGCGCGTGTTCGCCAGGCAGGTGTATTTCGCCGAACTGCGGTCGGGCGGCCGGGAATACAACGACAAGTCCAGCCCGCGTAGCGGCAGCTACCTGCGGGGCCGCCAGGCCATCGCCGCGCTGTTCCCCGAGACGGCGCCGGGCACGTATCAAGGCGACATCACGCTGTACGGCGCGTCGGGCATCCGCAGCACCTTCGGCGGCGATATCCAATTGATGACGCCAGGCGGAAAACAGGTGTTCGGCGTGGAGGGCGTGGCGCCGCCCGCTTCCGCAGGCATCATCACGCAAGGCGAGGGCAACATCCAGCTGTACGCGCAGGGCAGCATCCTGCTGGGCCAAAGCCGGGTGATGACGACCTTTGGCGGCGGGATCACCGCGTGGTCGGCGCAAGGCGACATCAATGCGGGGCGCGGGTCCAAGACGACGGTGCTGTACACGCCGCCCAAGCGCGTCTACGACGGCGTGGGCAACGTGACGCTGTCGCCCAACGCGCCCAGCACCGGCGCGGGCATCGCGACGCTGGCACCGCTGCCGGAAGTCGCGGCCGGTGATGTGGATCTGTACGCCCCGCTGGGCACCATCGACGCGGGCGAAGCCGGCATCCGCGTGTCGGGCAACGTGAACATCGCGGCCTTGCAGGTGGTGAATGCCGCCAACATCCAGACGCAGGGCGATAGCGCGGGCGTGCCGGTGACGGCGTCCGTCAATACCGGGGCGTTGTCATCGGCCAGTGCCGCAGCGACATCGGCGGTGAATGCCGCGCAGGATTCTGCCCAACGAGCGCAAAGCCAGGCGCGGCAGAACCAGCCCTCGGTGATCAACGTGCATATCCTGGGATATGGCGACGAGCCCGTGGCGGGGGCGGCGCCCGCGCCGCAGGGCAGCCCGGCAGCGGCTACGCCGGCCTACGACGCCGCCAGCGCCGTGCAAGTGCTTGGCGCGGGTCGTCTGGACGCGAACGAGACGGGATCGTTGAGCGCGGAGGAACGACGCAAGCTGACGATGTGAACGGGACGCCGGCGCGCCGCCGGCGGTCATCGGTGTGTCATGAAGCGGCCAGCATCCCTGGCCGCTTTTTTTCACCTTGCATGCTAGCGCCGTCATCTGGCATGGCCAGAATCGCCGCCGGACAGCCGGGTTTTTTGTTCGCCGATTCTTTTTCATGAAGTTTTTCTTACAACGCGCGGTCTTCGGCCTCCCGGCACGTCTAGTAACAAGCAGAAGCTGTGAGCGCGGGAGGGCGGGCAAAAACCGTCACGGGATTGTCGCGAAGCGCACGGCTCGGCAGCGGCCGGTAACCAGGCCGGATTTCACACAAGGAACCGAGTGCATCGCTATGCATGATTTCGAAAGTACGGGCCGCGCGTTGCGCGCCATATTGCGCCGCGCGCCGCAAGCATTCGTCCTGACCGCCGCCATTAATTCGGCGTGCGCGCAAGCCGCGCCGGCGCCCGAGGCCGGCGCCGCACCCGCCGGCGCAGCGGCCCCGGACGGCCGCCGCGTCAACATCAACGAGTACATCGTGCGGGGCAATACCGTGCTGGAGGCCCGCGACATCGAGCGCGCCGTCTATCCCTACCTGGGCCCGGACCGCACGCTGGCCGATATCGAGTCCGCACGTGAAGCCTTGCAGGCCATTTATCAGGAACGCGGCTACCAGTCGGTGTACGTGGACCTGCCCGAACAACAAGTCGCCGACGGCATCGTGTTCCTGCAAGTGTCCGAGACCAAGGTGGGGCGCGTGCGGGTGGTGGGCGCGCAGCACTATTCCCCGTTGGCGATTCGCGACGAGGTGCCGGCGTTGCAGGAAGGCCAGGTGCCCAACTTCAACCGCGCGCAGGCCGAACTGACGAACCTGAACAAGGGCGCCAGCCGCCAGGTTGTGCCGCTGGTGAAGGAAGGGCGCCTGCCCGGCACGATGGACGTGGACCTGAAGGTCGAAGACAAGAGCCCATGGCATGCCAGCGTGGGGCTGAACAACGACTACAGCGCCGACACCACGCGCCTGCGCAGCACCGCGTCGCTGGGCTACGACAACCTGTGGCAACTGGGCCATTCCGTCAGCCTGACCTTTTTCACCGCGCCGCAGGAAACCGACAATGCCAAGGTGTGGTCCGGTTCGTATTCCATGCCGCTCTCCAGCCGCTGGGCCCTGCAATTCTCGGGCTACAAGAGCGATAGCAACGTGGCCACGATCGGCGGCACCAATGTGCTGGGCAAGGGTTATTCCTTCGGCCTGTCCGCCATTTACACGATGGAGCCGCAAGGCGATTGGAGCAATTCGCTGTCCGTCGGCCTGGACTACAAGAAGTTCGATGAGTCCACGCGCTTCGGCGCCAACGAAGACCAGATCCCCATCAAGTACCTGCCGTTCACGCTTGCCTACAACGGCTACCGCTATTCCGAATCGTCGCAAAGCAGCCTGGGCCTGTCGGTCGTGGGCGCAAGCGGCTCCTTCTTCAATCAAGGCAGCGACTGGAAGGAGTTCGACGACAAGCGCTATCGCGCCAGCCCCAGCTTCGCGTTGTTGCGCGGCGATGGCACGCATACGCAAAACCTGTTCGGGGATTGGCAACTGGGCCTGCGCGGCTCGTTCCAGTTGGCCTCGGGCGCCCTGGTGTCCAACGAGCAGTTCTCGGCGGGCGGCGCCACCAGCGTGCGCGGCTATCTGGCTGCCGAACGGACGGGCGATGACGGGCTGCTGGGTTCCGTGGAATGGCGCACGCCGTCGCTGGCCCGCTGGCTGGGCGCGAACGTCAACGAATGGCGCTTCTATGCCTTTGCCGACGCCGCCACGTTGCGCTTGCGCGACCCGCTGCCCGAACAGGACGCCAGCTACTCGCTCGCCAGCGTCGGCCTGGGCACCCGTCTGCAAGTCATGGATTGGCTGTCCGGCTCGCTGGATTGGGGCTATCCGCTGAAAGACGGCCCCAACACCCGCAAGCACGATCCCCGACTGAACTTCAGCGTGCGCGCCAGCTTCTGAGCGCACGCGACCTCCTCATTCATCCCGGAGTCCTGAACATGCAACGCCTATTGATACTCCTACTGACCGTGCTGGCCGGCGTATTGCCGTCCGCCGCCCACGCCTGGTGGCAGCCTGACTGGCAGTACCGCAAGCAAATCACCGTCGACAGCACCGCGCAGGGCATGCCGCTGGGCGGCCCGGCTGGCCGCACGCCGCTGCTGGTGCGCCTGCACACCGGCAACTTCACTTTCGACGGCATCAACGAGAAGGGCGCAGACATCCGCTTCGTGGGCGCCGACGACCAAACCGTGCTGAACCACCAGGTGGAAGCCTTCGACCCCTTGCTGGGCATGGCGCTGGTGTGGGTGGACGTGCCTGAAGTGGCCGACGGCCAGCGCCAGGACATCTGGATGTACTACGGCAACCAGAAGGCGCCGGTCTCGGCCAATGGCCAACTGACGTTCGACCCGAACTACACGCTGGTCTATCACTTCGACGGCGCCGCTGGCGCGCCGCCGCGCGACACCACCGCGTACAGCAACCACGGCCAGACCCCGACGGGGGCCGCGGTGGATGGCGTCATCGGCCGGGCCGCGCAGTTCACGGGCGCCGCGCCGCTGATGCTTCCCGCCAGCCCCTCGCTGGCCATCCCGGCCGCGGGCGCCTTCACGTTCAGCGCCTGGGTCCGCGCCGACCAGCCGGCCGGCGAACAACTGGTCTACGCCCGCCGCGACGCCGGCAACGCCTTGCTGATCGGTATCAACCAGGGCGTGCCGTTCGTGGAAGTGAATGGCCAGCGCAGCCAGCCCGGCCAGCCGCTGACGCCCGCCGCCTGGCAACATCTGGCGGTGACGGCCGACGGCAGCCAGGTCCATCTGTACGTGAACGGCCGCGCCACCGCGTCGCTGGCCGCCAGCCTGCCGCCGTTGGGCGCCATCGCCGCGCTGGGGGGCGATGTGCCCGCGCCGGCCGCGCCCGTGACGCCCGCTGCCGCCCCCGCCGCGGATGGCTCGGTACCGGCCGACGCCGCGTCGGCGCCCGCTGCGCGCCCCGTTTACGCGCCGTTCGTCGGCGCCATCGACGAAGTTCGTTTGTCCAAGGTCGCGCGTCCCGCTGCCTTGATCTACGCCGATGCCAGCTCGCAGGGCGCGGAGTCGCGCCTGGTGGCTTACGGCGCGGACGAAGAACAGTCGGGTTTCGGTTTCGGCGGCATGGGCTTCTTGCTCAAGGCGGTGCCGATCGACGCCTGGATCATCATCGGCGTGCTGGTGCTGATGATGGTGCAGTCCTGGATCATCATGATCAAGAAGAGCCGCCACGTGGCCCGCCTGGCGCGCGCCAACGAAGCGTTCCGGGAGTCTTTCGCCAACGTCGGCAAGCGCCTGGAAATGCTGGCCGATGACGCCGGTCTGGCCCAACGGCTGGAACACGCTTCGCTGTGGCGCCTGTACCGCGTGGCGGTCAACGAGATCCGCACCCGCCGCGCCCAGGGCGCCGACACCACGTCGATCTCGGCCGCCACGATCGAGGCCATCCGCGCATCGATGGACGCCGTGCGCACCAAGGAAAACCAGGTGCTGGGCGCCAAGCTGGGCGTGCTGTCCAACGCCATCGCGGGCGGCCCCTACATCGGCCTGCTGGGCACCGTGCTAGGCATCATGGTGGTGTTCCTGGGCACGGCAATGGCCGGCGATGTGAACATCAACGCCATTGCTCCGGGCATGGCCGCGGCCTTGCTGGCTACCGCCATGGGCCTGTTCGTCGCGATTCCCGCGCTGTTTGGCTACAACCGCCTGGTGTCGCGCAACAAGGAAGTCAGCGCCGACATGCGCGTGTTCGTCGACGAATTCGTCACGCGCCTGGCCGAAGTGCACGGTGAAACGCAAGCGCAGGAAGCCGCCCACCACCCCGCAACGCGTGCGCCGGCGGCCAGCCGCCCGGCCGCCCGCGACGCGCAACCCGCCGCCGCCGAGGCATAAGGAGCATTCATGGCTTCCGTATCCGCATCCCAGGACGATGACGACGACGCACCCGTGGACGGCATCAACATCACGCCGCTGGTTGACGTGCTGATGGTCGTGCTGGTCATGTTTATCTTGACCGCCACCGCGCAGATCGCCGGCATCAAGGTCAACCTGCCCAAGGCCAGTTCCACCATGGCCTTGTCGCAGCCGAAGACCAAGGCGATTTCCGTCAACGACGCGGGCCAGGTTTTCCTGGACGCCTATCCGGTCACCTTGCCCGAGCTGGAAGACCGGTTGCGCACCGAGAAAGCGCTGAACCCGGATTTTCCGGTGATCGTGCGCGGTGACGCCGCCGTGCAGTACCAAAAGGTGGTGGAAGTGCTGGACCTGCTGCGCCGCCTGGAGCTTGCCCAGGTCGGTCTCGTCACTGGCAAACCGCAATAAAGGCCGGGACCAACGTCATGCCGCAACACGCACCCGATTCCTCGCGCGTCCCGCATCCGGCGCGCCGCTGGCTGAAGCTGGCGGCCGTGGCGGTGGCCGCGGCGGTGGCGGCCTACGCGCTATGGCGCTGGGCCAACGATATGTCCGGCGTTCGGCGCGATGCGCCCAAGGTCACGGCCATCATCCCGCTGCCGCCGCCCCCGCCGCCGCCGCCCGAACCCGAAAAGCCGCCGGAGCAGGAACCGCCCAAGGAAGAACCCGTGGCCACGCCCGAACCCGAGCCGCAGCCCACGCCCGAACCGCCCAAGCCGCAGGACGAAGCGCCCCCGCGCCCGGCCGACGACCTGGCCAACCCGATGCAGATCGACGGCGATGCGCAGGCCGGCAGCGACGCGTTCAACATCGGCGCGGGCCAAGGCAAGGGCATGGCGGGCGGGGGAGGCGGCCGCGCGGGCAACGCCACCTACAGCCAATACCTGGCCTATGCGCTGCAAAAAATCCTGCGCGAAGACGAGCGCACCCGCAACCTGACCTTCCGCCTGCAGGCCAACATCTGGCTGACGGCGTCGGGCCAGATCACCCGGGTGGAACTGACCCGCGGCAGCGGCGACGCCGATGTCGACGCGCGCGTGGTCGCCGCCTTGCGCGCCGTGCCGGGCCTGGACGAGCGCCCGCCTGCCACCGCCAACATGCCTATCCGCGCGTCGCTGACCGGCCGCCGGCCTTCCTGAAATCCCGAACAGACCTGATCCCGGAGTGACTAGAGAATGAAGTTCGAACTAAACCGGCTGGCGGCATCGCTGGCGCTGGCCGCGGCGAGTGCCGCCGCGCTGCCGGCGCACAGCGCGCCCGCGCCGTCCGAAAACGCCACCATCAACCTGATCCGCCTGCTGGTGCAGCAGGGCGTGCTCAAACCCGATCAGGCCGACGCGCTGGTCGCGCAGGCGGAAGCCGAAGCCCGTGTCGCGCGCCAGGCCACGCCGGACCGCGGCGCGGCCGTGGCGCAGGCGGGCGACGTGCGCGTGCCCTACATCCCGCAGACCGTGCGCGACCAGATCCGCGACGAGGTCAAGGCCGAAGTCATGGTGCAGGCCAAGGAAGAAAACTGGGCGCAGCCCAACACGTTCCCGGACTGGGTGTCACGCATCACGGTGGAAGGCGACGTGCGGGTGCGCGACGAATCGCGCTTCTACAACGGCGGCAACAGCAACGAAATCACGGATTTCGCCAAGCTCAACGCCAACGGGCCGTATGACGTCAATCCCAACACCAACGGCGGCTACCCGCCGATGCTGAACACGCGTGAAGACCGCCGCAACCAGCTGCGCATCCGCGCCCGCCTGGGTGTGCGTGCGGAAATTTCGGAAGCCTGGACTGCCGGCATCCGCCTGGCCACCGGCAGCGACGACAGCCCGGTATCCACGTCCCAGACGCTGGGCGGCGGCATGGGCAAGAAGGACATCTGGCTGGACCAGGCCTACCTGACGTATCGCCCCGCCAAGTGGGCCACCGTCACGGGCGGCCGTGTCGCCAATCCGTTCGAATCCACCGATACGCTGTTTTCCAATGACCTGAACTTTGACGGTATCGCCGCGATCTTCAAGCACCCCTTGCAGGGCCGCGACGTCACGCTCTTTGGCACGCTAGGTGCGTTTGCGACGGAATACGCGAACAACGGCTGGAACTCGTCGTCGATGAGCGAGGGCAGCACCGAAAATAAATGGCTGCTGGGCGCGCAGGTCGGCGCGGACTGGAAGATCAATAATCAGAACAGTCTGCGCGGCGCGGTGGCTTACTACCATTTCGACAACATCGCGGGTAAGCGTTCCAGCGCCTGCTCACCCTGGGCGGGCGCCGAGAACTGCGACACCGACTGGTCGCGCCCGGCCTTCATGCAGAAGGGCAACACGCTGTTCCTGCTGCGCAATATCGCGCCCAATCCGCTCAATCCGGCCGACACGCCGCAACCGCAGTACGTGGGCCTGGCGTCCAAGTTCGACCTGCTGGACCTGAACCTGCGCTGGGACACCCGCGTGTTCGACGGCCTGGGCCTGCGCGTGAACGGCAACTACATCCGCAACCTGGCCTACAGCAAGAGCAAGATGGCAAGCCGTTCGCAGGGCTACATCGTCAACAACTTCGGCGACAACGGCGACATCGAAAGCGGTCCGAATGCCTGGATGCTGCAGGCCACGCTGGGCCGGTCATACGACCTGAAGGAAAAGGGCGATTGGCTGGCGTTCGTTGGCTACAAGTACATCCAACCCGATGCGCTGCCTGATGCGTTCAACGATTCGTCGTTCCACCAGGGCGGCACCAATGCGCGCGGCTACTACATCGGCGCGGGTTATGCCTTCGAGAAGAACGTCTACGGCGTCTTCCGCTGGATGAGCACCAAGGAGATCTACGGTCCGCCCTTGGCCATCGACACGATGCAGTTCGAAATCAACGCCAGGTTCTAAGGCCATGGACATGCACATCGTATGGGATGAATCCCGCCATCCGGCCGTGGCGGGCCGCGGCCGGCGGTTCGCCGCCGCCGTGGCGCTATGCGCGGCTGGCCTCAGCTTGACCGGGGCGGCAGAAGCCGAAAGCATGGAGGAACGCTTGCGCGCCCAGTTGCGCAGCACGACGCAGCAGCTGCAGCAATTGCAAAGCGAGCAGGCGCAGGTGAACGCCGCCAAGGCGGCCGCCGAAGCCCAGCGCGACGCGGCGCAGAAAGAGCTGGAGTCGTTGCGCGCGCAATTGGCCAAGAGCCGTGGGCAGGCCGAGAAGCTGGCAGAGCAGCAGGGCGCGGTGATGGAAAGCGCCCAGGCACAAGTCGCCGCCAGCCACGCGCAGTTGGGCAAGTTCAAGGGGGCCTACGACGAGCTCTTGACGCTGACCCGGGCCAAAGAGGCGGAACGCCAGGCACTGGCCCGCAACCTGGCGCAGCGTGACGACGAGGTCAAGATCTGCCTGGCCAAGAACCGCGACATGTACGAGGCCGGCAAAGAGATCCTGAACGCCTACGAGCGCATCAGCACTGGCGACATCCTGGCGCTCAAGCAACCCTTCGCCGGCCGCGCGCGCGTCAAGTTCGAAGAGCAGGCGCAGGCGTATGGCGACAAGCTGTACGACGCACAGGCGCCGCGCAGTCAAGCGGCTGCAACGTCCAACCCGTAGTCTGTCCCTGATTGCAATTTGTCTTTATCCAGGAAATACCGAAATGACCGAAACCAGCCTGATTCTTGACGTGAACGCCGAACGCCTGCAGACATTGCTGCAATCCGCCGGCTACCGCGTGACCCTGTCCGAGCAGAACGGCATGGTCCAGTTGCTGAGCGCCAGCCAGGGCGTGGGCTTTGCCGTTCGCATGGGCAATCCGGCCCAGCAGGAAGGGCACTATCTGGATTACACGCTGAGCTGCGCGCTGCGCGTGCAGGGCGAACTGCCGGCCGGCCTGGCCGACCGCTGGAACGTGGAAAAACGCTTTGCGCGCCTGTCCGTGCAAGGCGTGTTTCTGGTGCTTGAGCTGGACGTGATCGTGGCGGGCGGCGTGTCGGAGACCTATCTGCGCGCCACCACCGAGCTGTGGGATCGCCTGTTGCAGGAGTTCCTGCTGTTCCTGCGGGCCAATGCGTCGGATCAAGACAGCCCCGCCGATGCCGCGGCGGATGGCGCCGCCGGTGCGCCGGGGGTCGACAGCACGGCAACCGCCAACATCGAACACGTCAACACCGAAACCGTCGAAGCGACGGCAGCCGCATAACGCGGCCCCCGCAGGGCGCTGCCGGATGCTGGCGCGTCCGGCCGCCCCCTGATGCCCATAGAGGTTCCCCTCATGACCAAGATCCTGAATTCCTCCAACCGGCTGCGCCTGACGGCAGCGGTTCTGTTGATGGCAGCAACGGCCGGCGCGGTCGCGTTGCTGCGCGGCAACGACGCGCAAAGCAGCGAAAGCGCGCCCGCCAAGGCGTTGGCATCCGCCGCGCCCACTGCGGCGCCTGCGCCTGCGGCTGCCGCGGTGCCGGCAAATCGGCCGCCTGCGATCGCGACGCTGGGCGCTGTGCAGGTGGACCGCGATGAATTGCTGCGCCAGCTGCAGACGATGCCGCCGCAGGCGCGCGGGCAATTGAAGGAAAACCGGGCCGGTCTGGACCAATGGCTGCGTGCGCGCCTGGCCGAAAAGGCCTTGATCGAGCAAGCGCGCGCGCAAGGGTGGCAGGACAAGCCGGAAATCAAGCGTGCGTTCCAGGCGGCGCAAGAGAGGATCGTGCTGCAAAGCTACTTGGAGTCGGTCAGCCGGGCGCCGGACGACTATCCGGGCCAAACGGATCTGCAAGCCGCCTACGAGCGCGCCAAGCCGCAACTGGCGCTGCCGGCCCAGTATCGGGTCAGCCAGATATTCCTGCCAGCCGCCCTGGGCGACGCGGACGCGGTGGCTGCGGCGCGCAAACAAGCCCAGGATCTGGTCAAGCGTGCGCAGGCGCCCAAGGCGGATTTCGCGGCCTTGGCGCAGAACTTTTCGCGCGACGACACCACGCGCGCGCAAGGCGGCGATATCGGCTTCGTGCCGCTGGCGCAGCTGACGCCCGAGATGCGTCCGGTGGTCGAGCAGATGAAAGAGGGCGAGGTATCTGCGCCGGTGCAGTCGGCTGCGGGGTTCCACATCCTGAAGTTGTCTGCATTCCACGCGGCCAGCGTCACGCCGTTCGATCAAGTAAAGGAAGAGCTGCGCGCCGCGCTTCGCTCGCAACGTCAGGAACTGGCCGCGCGCGCCTATCTGGAGGGCTTGTTGAATGCCGGTACCGTCAGCATCGATGGCGCGGCCCTCAATGCCGCGTTTGAACAAACCACGGCCCTCTCGGCGGCCGGCCCGTCCGTCGCCCGCGCCCAATGAAAAGACGGCGCCGCGCGCGGCCGGGGCCGTCGGTCAAGTGCTGGACGCCCGCTTGACGCTGGCGCTGGGCGATGCCCGGGCGCCGGTCAGCCTGCAATGCGCGGGGGCGTTGCTGCAAGCTTTGCGCCAGACCTATCCTGACGGGCTGGAACGCTGGTTTCCGCTGGTGCCCGATCAGGCGCCGGTCCGCGCCAGGGAGGGCACGCGCGAGTCGGGGCTGGACTTGTCCGACCTGCGCGTGCTGTACCGGGCGTTGCGGGTGAGTTGGCTGGCTGAACTGGTGTTCGGCAGCCGCGAGCAGGCGCACCAGTGGTTGAGCAGCCCGAAAAGGCGTCTGCTGGGGCGGGTGCCATTATTGCTGTGCCAGCACGGCAAACACGCCGTGGCGATCGAAGAATGGCTCATCGATATCGATGAAGGAAACGGTCCATGATTGCGCTTTGGCGCTTGAGCAACAGCCAGGACCTGCAGCCGCGGGCCCGACCGCCGGGCCGCTGGCATGGCGCGGGCGCGCCGGTGGTGGTGCTGGACGCGAATCCGGCTGCCGCCGTCTTCGCGCGGCTGGCCTTATCGGAGGTGGCGCATCCGCAGGCCTTGCCCAGCCACTACTTTCTGTTGGAAGTGATGGCGCCGGACCATGCCGTCAGCGACGCGGCCGTGTCCCAGCATTGGGAAACCGACCTGCCTGCGACCCGGGCCGCAGGCGACGCCTGGCTGGCGCGCGGCGACACCCTGCTGCTGCGGGTGCCGTCGGCGGCGGGCGGCGTGCAATACCTGCTTAACGCTGCCCATCCGCATCTGGCGCAATGCCAGATCGTGTCGTCGGTGGCGTATCCCTACGCGCCGCACTTGGCGGGGATTGCCGATGCGGTGCTGGAAGGGGCCGGGTGGCTGGTGGCGGCGGGCGGGGGCGGCGCGCGGGACTAGAATGGGGCTCCGTCGGCTCTGGTGCCGGCGTGCAACCGTTCCCGTCAGGAGCCCGCCGTATGACCGCAATCTCCGCTGCCCCCGCGCCGGGCGCAGCGTTGCCCGCCTACACCGCTCAGGTGGACATCGTCTCCATTCAGTCCCAAGTCGTCTATGGCTATGTCGGCAACAACGCCGCCATGCCGGTTTTCCGTCGCGCGGGCCTGCGCGCCATCGCCGTGCCCACCGTCGTCCTGAGCAACACGCCGCATTACCCGACGCTGCACGGCGGCGCCGTGCCGCTGGATTGGTTCGAAGGCTTGTTGAAGGGGCTGGACGAGCGCGGTGTCACCAAAGTGGCGCGCGCCGTTGTCTGCGGCTACCTGGGCCAGCCGGGCCAGGCCGACCTGCTGGCGCGCTGGCTGCCGGCGTTGCGCGCCGCGCGTCCGGACCTGCGCGTGCATATCGACCCCGTGATGGGCGACCGCAACGATGGGCTGTACGTGGACGCCGGCCTGGTCGCACAGTACCGCGGCCTGTTGGTGCCGCTTGCGGACGGCATGACGCCGAACCACTTTGAACTGGAATTACTGGTCGGCCGGCCCTTGGCGTCGATCGACGACGTCGTGGCGGCCGCGCGCGAGCTGATCGCGCAGGGACCTGAATGGATCGTCGTGACCAGCGCGGCCCCGATGGCGGCCGCACCCGGCACATTGCAATTGGCGGTGGTGACGCGTGATCAAGCCAGCGTCGTCACGCACCCCGAGATCGCCATCCCGCCGTCGGTGCATGGCACGGGCGACGTGTTCATGGCCAGCCTGACGGCCAGGCTGCTGACCGGGCAGGACCTGCCCGATGCGGTACGCCAGGCGGCGGCCCAGGTCACGGCGACGCTGGAACGCACGCGCGAGCTGGCGTGGGAAGAACTGGCCGTGGAAGACTAGGGCCTGGGGCAAGCCTCCTTTTTGGCGCGAATCGGCCCCGTGCGGGCAGGTCTGTTCCCGCAGGGGGCCTGCGCCGTCAGTACGTCTTGTACGGCAGGAATTTGCCGCTCATCACGATCTGCACGCGGTCGCCCTTGGGGTCGGCTTCGCGCGACAAGTCCATCTTGAAGTCGATGGCGCTCATGATGCCGTCGCCGAATTCCTCGTTGATCAGCGCCTTGAACGTGGTGCCGTACACGTTAATCAGTTCATAGAAGCGGTAGATCAACGGATCGGTGGGCACTGACGTGGGCAGCGACCCCTTGTAGGGCACCACTTGCAGTTGCACGACGGCGTCGTCCGGCAGGTCCAGCACGCGCGCGGCGGCCAGGGCCTGTTCCTCGGTCAGCGTCATCTGGCCCAACAGCGCGGCCGTGGTCCATTCCTTGCTTTGGCCGACGGCTTCGGCGATGGCGGCCCACCCCAGCTTCTTTTCCAGTTTGCGGGTGACGATCAGTTCGGTGACTTCAGCGCGGGACATCATGATGGAATTCACTCCTTGTGGGATGCCTTGTCGACCAGGAAGTCGACGAGATGGTTGCGGATTTCGTAGTAGCGGGGTTCGTGGTGCAGGCTGGCCCGGGTGCGGTCGCGCCGCAGGTCCACGTTGACGGACTCGGCGATGCGGGCATAGGGGCCGGCGCTCATCAGCAGAATGCGGTCCGACAGCAGGATCGCTTCGTCCACGTCGTGCGTGATCATGAATACGGTCTGGCGGGTTTCCTGGACGATGGCGCGCAATTCGTCCTGGATGGTGCCGCGCGTCAGGGCGTCCAGCGCGCCGAACGGCTCGTCCAGCAACAGCATCTTCGGCTGGATCGCGAAAGCGCGCGCGATGCCTACCCGTTGCTTCATGCCGCCTGACAGCTCGCAGGGTTTCTTGCCGGCCGCTTGCGCCAGGCCAACCATGTCCAGATAGCGCAGGCTGTGCGCGCGGACGCGTTCGCGGTCATAGGCGGGCCAGCGCGACCGCACGCCGAATTCCACGTTCTGCAGCGCGGTCAACCACGGCAGCAGGGCGTGCGCCTGGAACACGACGCCGCGTTCCAGCGATGGCCCCGCGATCTGGCGGCCATCCATGATCAAGACGCCCTCATACGTGTCGTCGATCCCGGCCAGCGCATTCAGGATGGTCGTCTTGCCGCATCCGGAATGGCCGATCACGCATACGAACTGGCCTTGTTCAATCGTGAAATCGATGTTCTCGAAGACGGGCGGCTGGGGCTGACCGTTGCGGCCGGGGTAGCGCTTTCCCAGCCCTTGTACTTGCAGGAAAGATTGGCTCATGGCGTCATTCCCGGTAGCTGACCAGGCGGGCAGCGCGCGCCAGCAAGGTATCCAGCAGCATGCCGATCAGGCCGATGAAGAAAATGGCGCAGATGATGTTCGCGATGGATAGGTTGTTCCATTCATTCCAGACGAAGTAGCCGATGCCCGTGCCGCCGATCAGCATTTCGGCAGCCACGATCACCAGCCACGCAATGCCCACCGAAATCCGCATGCCGGTCATGATGGTGGGCGCCGCCGCGGGCAGCACCACCTGCAGCGCGGTGCGCAGCCGCGACACTTCCAGCGTGCGCGCCACGTTCAGCCAGTCCTGCCGCACCGCGCCCACGCCAAAGGCGGTATTCACCAGCATCGGCCACAACGAGCAAATGAAGATGACGAAGATGGCGGACGTGTCCGCATCCTTGATGGTGTAGAGCGCCAGCGGCATCCACGCCAGTGGCGAGATCGGCTTGAGCACCTGGATGAACGGGTCGAAGGCGCGATAGACGGTCTTGGACATGCCGATCAGGAATCCCAGCGGAACCGCCACCAGCGCGGCCAGCCCGAAGCCCGTCAGCACGCGGGCTACCGAATAGGCCAACTGCACACCGATGCCCTTGTCGTTGGGGCCGCGGTCGTAGAACGGGTCTTGCAGGTGCCGCCACAGCTGCGCGCCGACGTCGGCGGGCCCGGGGAACGGCGTTTTCGAGCCGCTGGCCGCGGCGTTGCCGACCAGGGCGGCATAGGCCGGGTCCACCGTCGCGCCGCCCGTCTCGGGGCGGGTGGCAACGTGCCACAGCAGCAGGAAGGCCAGGAACAGCGCGATGGAAAGGAATGCCGCCCGCCAATGTTGCACGGACCGCATCAAGTCCTCCGGATCTTGAAACCGGCCAGGTAGGCCTCGGGTTGGCTGGGATCGAACGGTTTGCCCATGATGCTGAATGTCTTTGCCGTTTCGGCAGGCGGGGTCAGCCCGGCCTCGCGCATCAGGCGCACGGCGTCGGTGGCCAGGAAAACCTCGCTTGCCACCTTCTGGTAATCCACATCGCCCTTGACCTGCCCCCAACGCTTCATTTGCGTCAGGATCCAGACGGCGAACGACTGCCACGGCATGGGGTCGAAATCGATGCGGTTGGGGTCGGTCAGCACCTTACCCAGGCCATCGGCGTAGGTGCCGGTCAACACCTGCTCCACCACCGTGACGGGTTGGTTCAGGTAATTGGGCGCGGCAATGGCGGCGGCGATTTCCTTGCGGTGGGCGGGCGCGCGGGCGTAGGCCGTGGCTTCGATGATGGCCTTCAACAGCGCCTGGTACGTGTTGGGCATCGTGGTCACGAATTCCTTGCTGGCCGAGAACGCGCAGCAGGGATGACCGTCCCAGATCGCCTTGGACAGGGTGTGGATGAAGCCCACGCCGTCGTAGACCGCGCGCTGGTTCACCGGGTCGGGCGCCAGGAAGCCGTCAATGTTGTCGGCGCGCAGGTTGGCCACCATTTCGGGCGGCGGCACGGAACGGATCTGTACGTCGGTGTCGGGGTCCAGACCGTGCTCGGCCAGGTAGTAGCGCAACAGGTAGTTGTGCATGGAATAGTCGAACGGTACGGCAAACTTGAAGCCTTTCCAGTCCTTGGGATCGCGACGGTCCTTGTGCTTCATGGACAAGGTGATGGCCTGGCCGTTGATGTTCTCCACGGCGGGCATCGTCCACGGCACGGCGCGGCTGGCGCCGACGCCCATCGAGATCGCCAGCGGCATCGGCGACAGCATGTGCGCCGCGTCGTATTCGCCCGACATGGCTTTGTCGCGGATCAGCGCCCAACCGGCCGTTTTCACCACTTCCACGTCCAGGCCCTGTTTGGCGTAGAAGCCCATGGGGTGCGCCATGATGATGGGCGTGGCGCAGGTGATGGGGATGAAGCCGACTTTCAGCTTCTGCTTTTCCAGCGGGCCGGCGGATTGCGCGAAGGCGTCACGCGCGGCGGCCAGCGGGAAGATGGAGGCGATGGCGGCCATGGCGGTGCCGCTGCCTACGGCGCGCAGGAAGCGCCGGCGCAGCGCGTCTTGGGGAAAGAGGGCGCGCATCACCGCTTGCTCGACGGCGCTGTCCGCGGCGGACTGGCTGGCGCGCTCGTGTTCGGCCTTGGACGGGTGGCGGCCGCAACCGCAGGCAAGACGGGTATCGGCGTCGAACGGATTGCTGAATAGGGACATGGGATGGCTCCGGCCAGACTGGGTTGGAGCCATCATGGGGCCGGCCGCGCCGAGCCGGTATCCCGGGTTCGACGATATGCGTGTAGTGCCTTTACTACGCGGTGCGCGCCGTGCGCGGCGCTGGTGCGCAGGCGGCTAGGGCGCACCCAGCTGGTGCGTGTTGGCGTAGGCCACCAATTCCACCAGCGTGCGAACGCCCAGTTTTTCGAATATGCGGCTGCGGTAGGTAGAGATCGTGTTGACGGACAGCGCCAGTTGTTCGCCGATGGCTGAAACCGAGCGGCCGGCCACCAGTAGCTGCAAGACCTGGAATTCGCGGTTCGACAGCAGTTCGTGCGGCAGGCGCGCGCTGTCCTGGCGCACCGTTTGGGCTAGCAATTCGGCCACGGCGGGCGTGACGTACATTTTTCCGGCGGCGGCGTTCACTAGCGCGGCCAGCAGTTCGTCGGGGTCGCAGCCTTTGTTCAGATAGGCATGGGCGCCGGTGCGCAGCGCGCGCACGGCAAACTGTGTTTCGGGGTAGACGGACAGCATCACGACGCCCAACGACGGGTAGTCGGCGCGCACGGTCTTCAGGACGTCCAGGCCGTCGCGTTCGCCCAGCGCCACGTCCAGCACCATGGCGTCGTAGCGGGTCTGGCGCAGGGCGCGCAAGGCGGACGGCGCGTCGGCGGCTTCATGGACCAGGCAGACGCGGGGGTCTTCTTCCAGGATGCGGGCCAGGCCGCGGCGGATGATCAGGTGGTCATCGACGATAAGCAGGTTCAGGGCCATGTGGCGTGTCAGTTGGGGGTGAGGCGCAGGCGGGCGCGCATGCCGGCGCCGGGGGCGCTGTCCAGGGCAAGGTCGCCGCCGATGCCGCGGGCGCGCTCGCGCATGCCCAGGATGCCGAAGGTGCGGGGGGCTTCGGGCAGCAGCATGCCGATGCCGTCGTCTTCCACGGTCAGTAGCAGGCCGTCGTCGCTCCAGGCCGCGCTGACGCTGACGCTGCGGGCGCGGGCGTGGCGCTGCACGTTGGTCAGCAGTTCCTGGACGATGCGGTAGACGGCGATTTCGGCGTTGCGGTCCAACCGGCGGCGTTCGGTGTCGGGCGGGCACAGGTAGCGGCATTGCAGGCCGGTGCGGGCCTGCAGGTCTTGCAGCAGCGTTTCCAGCGCGGCCCACAGGCCCAGGTGGTCCAGCACAACCGGGCGCAGGTCGCTGAGGATGCGGCGGGTGGCGCCCATGGCGGTCTGGGTCACCTCGAGCATGCGGTCGATGTGGGTCTGCAAGGCGGGGGTGGCGCTCAGCTGGCGGCGAAGCCAGTTCAGGTCTAGTTGCAGGGCGGTGAACGAGGCGCCGAGGTCGTCATGGATGTTGCGGGCGATGTGGGCGCGCTCTTCTTCGCGCAGGCTGGACAAGTGCGAGGACAGGCGGCGCAGCGAGTCGTGGGCATCGCTGAGTTCGGCGGTGCGTTCGCCGACGCGGCGTTCCAGTTCGCGCTCTATGCGTTTGCGGTCGGTGATGTCGGAGAAGGTGACGACGGCGCCGACGACTTCGTGGTCGTTGAGGATGGGGTAGGAGGCGTATTGGGCGTCGAAGCACGAGCCGTCGCGGCGCCAGAGCACCTCGTCGTCGACGCGTTCGCCACGGCCTTCGCGGAAGGCGCGGAAGATGCGGCAGTCATGGACGGGCATCAGGGCGCGGTTGGCGTGGGAATGGTGAATCAGGTAGTGCATGTTGCGGCCGACGACTTCGTCGGGGGTGTAGCCGAGCATGGTGGCGCCGGGGCCGTTGATGAAGATGCACCGGCCGCGCAGGTCGATGCCGTAGATGCCTTCGCCGGCGGATTCCAGAAGCATTTCCAACTGCCGGCGCCAGGCGGCGTGGTGCGAGAGGTGGTTCAGGTCGGCGAACATGGCTGCGTTTCTTTCCGGAGGGTGATGCCCCGGCCCCTTGCGCCTTTTTTTTGCGCGTGATTTTTTTGGGGGAGTTTACGGGAGGTGTGGGGCTGTGCGCGGGGGATGAGGGAAATCCCTTTGACGGCGGCAAGTGCTGCTGCTGCGGTTTGCTTGTTGTTTTTTTGCGGGTGGTTGGTTGCCGCTCGCCATGTGCCAAGCGCCAAGAGCTAGTGCCAGGTGTCAGTGCCAAGAGCCAGGTGCCAGGAGCCAGGTGCCAAGAGCCAGGTGCCAAGAGCCAGGTGCCAAGAGCCAGCGCCGGCCGTTGGTTGGTGTTCGTGGATGCTGGTTCTTTTGGCGCCCGGAGTGGCGGTGGCCTGGGGCGCGCGGGTCAACGATTGCGGTCCGGAGCCTTCGCTCCGGACACCCCCGTCGTCATCTTCGTCACCGCCTGCGGCGGTTCCTTCAGATTCCCTCGGGCTTATCGACTCCCCGCGCGCCCCAGGCCACCGCCACCCCGGGCTTTGCCGGTTGGAATTTGGCGTTCGCGGGGGCGGGCAGTGTGCTTGGCGTTTTGCTGCGGAATCAGCGTCGGTGCGGAAGGTCTTGCGGGGCCGCCCATCGCCTGCCGCGCGGGCGGCGGGCGATGGGCATTCGATCAAGGCTGGCTTTCAGACCGGGGTCGTCGAATCGTAGGATGGGTGGAGCGCGGCAGAGTCGTCACGCGAAATCCTATGCGGATCGCGCGCAACCCATCAAGCTGCCTCCCCCTTACTGCGGCGCGCAACCCATCACACCACCTCCCTCTTAAGGCACCAGCGACAACCCGATGCGGAACTGCGATTCGTTGCGCTGGTTGTAGCCCAGCAGCGTTTCGCCGTAGCCGTTGAAGTATTGCAGGTGCAGATAACCGTTCATGTTCAGCCACGTGCGCTGCAACGGCCAGGCGAAGTCCAGCTGGGTGGTGCGGCGCTTCTGGTCGCCCTGGCGGTACATCGCTGAGACGACGGCGCCGTTGTCTTGGGCCCAGCGCAGTTGCCAGTCGACGTGTCCTGCGTAGTCGGCGTAGTCGCGGTTTTCGTCCGCGACGCCAAAGTACGCTTTGACCTTGGGGGCGAAAGTTAGCGTGCTGCCGCCGTCGAAGCGGTAGTGGAAGCGCGGTTCGATGTAGCCGTCGTTGACCGAGCGCGAGTCTTCGCCGTCCTTGCCGTTGGAGTTGTGTTCAACGCCGGTATTCATGCCAAAGCGCCAGTTCTGGTTGGCGGACTGCCACATGTTGTCCGACAGCCAGAAGGCGCTGGGGTTGAAGGTGGTGTCGATGAAGGGCATGGAGTCGCCCTGCAAGTCCCATAGCGACGTCTGGGTATAGGCCAGGTAGAAGTTCTCGCCCCAGGTCGCGGGACGGTCGCCGTGGGGGCTGAAAAGGCGGTACTTGGCGCTGATCTGGAAGCGCGCGGTGGTTTGGCCGCGGGTGCCGATATCGAAGTAGACCGGCTTGTATTCCGAGATCGAGCTGCGGAAACGGTCGAACGCCGTTTGCGGCTGCACGCTGGGCGCGACGGCGGCGTCGGGGGCGGGACCGCCATCGGGCGATGCGCCAACGGCGGTAACGGCGGCCACCGGCACCGGCTGGCCGCTGCGGGCGTCCACCACCGGGCCTTGGGCTGGCGTGCTGGCAACGGTGCCGCTTTCGCGGCCGGTCGTGTCCAGCGCCATCATCGAGGGCTGTCCTTCAATGGAGACGGCTTGCAGGCCGCGGGCCGTGCTGGGCACGACGGCGGTCCACGCCATGCGCGCGAAATTATTGACGGGCACGCTGTAGCTGGCGCGGTCGCCGGCAAGCTTGGCCAGGCTGCGCACAATCTGGCCGTCCTGGCCGCGCCATTGCAGCACCAGTTCAGGCGGTGCTTGCCAGTTGGCGCGCGCGCTGTCTTCGTTGAAGAACACGGCCTCGATGGTGACGGTTTCGCCGGGGGCGGCGGACGGCCGGTCCAGGCGGTACGACACGCCAGCGGCGGCGGAACCTGCCGCGCCCAAGGCGAGAGCGCCGGCAAGGGTGCGCAGGGCAAGGGGGAAGCGTGTGTGACGGCGTCGGAACATGGCGTGCGATGGATTTTTTGTGACGAGGCAATGTAGCATCGCACGCCGAAACTGTTTGTAAGGCAGGCTTATCGGATGTAGGGCGTGTAATAAACAGGTGTTACTCAGGATGTCTGCGTGCCTGATGGGCTTATCCGAAGAAACAAGGCCCCGCGCATTGTCGACAATGCGCGGGGCCTTCTGTTTCAAGCGTTCGGCGGGCTTATTCGCCGAACTTGATGCCCTGCGCCAGCGGCAAGTTGCGCGAATAGTTAATGGTGTTGGTCGCGCGGCGCATGTAGTTGCGCCAGGCGTCCGAACCGGATTCACGGCCGCCGCCGGTTTCCTTTTCGCCGCCGAAGGCGCCGCCGATTTCGGCGCCGGACGTGCCGATGTTGACGTTGGCGATGCCGCAGTCCGAACCCGCGGCCGACAGGAAGGTTTCGGCTTCGCGCAGGTCGTTGGTGAAGATCGCGGACGACAGGCCTTGCGGCACCCCGTTCTGCAGCGCCAGCGCATCGCCGAATTCCTGGTAGCGCATCACATACAGGATGGGCGCGAAGGTCTCGTGGCAAACCACGTCGGTCTGGCCGGGCATTTCGGCGATCGCCGGGCGCACGTACCAGGCGTTCGGGTATTCGTCGGCCAGCACGCGTTCGCCGCCGGTGACCTTGCCGCCTTGCTCGCGCGCGGCCTTCAGGGCGTCCTGCATGGCGTCGAACGACACACGGTCGATCAGCGGCCCGACCAGGTTGCCGCTGTCCAGCGGGTTGCCGATCGGCGCGCTGGCGTAAGCCTTGTGCAGGCGCTGCACCAGCGCGTCGGCCACGCTTTCGTGAACAATCAGCCGGCGCGTGGTGGTGCAGCGCTGGCCGGCAGTGCCGATGGCGCCGAACACAATGCCGCGCGCGGCCATGTCCAGGTCGGCCGTGGGGCCGACGATGATGGCGTTGTTGCCGCCCAACTCCAGCAGCACGCGGCCGAAGCGTTGCGCCACGCGCGGGCCCACCTGGCGGCCCATGCGGGTCGAACCCGTGGCCGACACCAGCGCCACGGTGTGCGAATCCACCAGCGCTTCGCCGACTTCGCGGCCACCGATCAGCACTTCGGACAGCCCGGCGGGCGCGTCGCCGAAACGCTGCATGGCCTGCGCGAAAAGTGCTTGGCAGGCCAGGGCCGTCAACGGCGTCTTTTCGGACGGCTTCCAGACCACGGCGTTGCCGCAGACAATTGCCAGCGCCGCGTTCCACGACCACACGGCCACGGGGAAGTTGAAGGCGCTGATGACGCCGATGACGCCCAGCGGATGCCACGTTTCCATCATGCGGTGGCCGGGGCGCTCGGAGGCGATGGTCAGGCCGTACAGTTGGCGCGACAACCCGACGGCGAAGTCGCAGATGTCGATCATTTCCTGCACTTCGCCTTCGCCTTCCGCCACGATCTTGCCGGCTTCCAGGCTGACCAGACGGCCCAGCGCGGTTTTGTTCTCGCGCAGGATTTCGCCCAGCAGGCGGACCAGTTCCCCCCGGCGCGGCGCCGGCACGTCGCGCCAGGCCAGGCTGGCCTGGCGGGCGCGGGTGATGGCCGAATGGGCCTGCGCCACCGTATGTTCGTGCACCTGGGCCAGTTCGGCGCCGTCGATCGGGCTGCGGGCAGTCAGTGTGCCGCCGGTAAGCGCGGCCGGATTCAGGCCGAGCGCGCGCAGGATGTCTTGGGGGGTGTCCATGCCGGTTCCTTGGATTGCCAGCGAAGCCCATGTCTTCGCTTAAGGGTTATGCCTAAGTGGCGATTCTGGAAAAAAATTTACTATACGAAACTCCAGCGTGAATTGCGAAACTTTTTTTCTTAACTGGCTTAAGCGCCGCTTCCCCGGGGAGGCCGCTCGGGGGGCCGGTTTGGAAACCTCTTTCGGGGTGCATCAGTGGCAGACGCTTTACTTGATGTCCAGGCAGTCACCAAGACCTTCCACCGGGAGGGGCAGCCGCCCCATCGCGCATTGGACGGGGTCGATTGCCAACTGAACCGGGGCGAGGTCATGGTGGTGGTCGGACCCTCCGGTTCGGGAAAGAGCACGTTGCTGCGCACCTTGAACGGCCTGGAAAGCATCGACAGCGGCACGATCCGCGTGGACGGCGTGTCCTTGACGGACCCCGCCACCGACGTCAACCGCTGGCGCACTGAAGTCGGCATGGTGTTCCAGCACTTCAACCTGTTCCAACACCGTACTGCGCTGGACAACGTCGCGCTACCCCAACGGGTCGTGCGCGGCCGCAGCCGCGCCGACGCCGAACGCTATGCCCGCGACCTGCTGGGCCGCGTGGGGATGGGCGATTTTGGTGAGCGCTACCCCAGCCAGTTGTCCGGCGGCCAGCAGCAACGCGTGGCAATCGCCCGCGCGCTGGCCATGGATCCCAAATTGATGCTGTTCGACGAAGCCACGTCCGCCCTGGATCCGGAAACCGTCGGCGGCATTCTGGAATTGATGCGCGGTCTGGCTCGCGACGGCATGACCATGGCGGTCGTGACCCACGAAATGGGTTTTGCGCGCGACGTCGGCGACCGGGCCTTGTTCATGGACGCGGGCCGCATTGTGGAAATGGGCACGCCCGACGAGGTGTTCTGCCACCCGAAGGAGGCGCGCACCCGCGCCTTCCTGGAGAAGATTTTGTAGTCCAAGCAGGGCTGGTCCGGCTAATCCGGGCGCTGCCGGCCTTGCGGCAACACGACGTGCTTTGCCCGGAATGACAAGGTTTCATCCACCTCTAGGGGATATTCAAATGCTGAAAATCAAACAATGGCTGGGCGTGGCCGGTGTCGCCCTGGCGGCCGCCACGGTGGCGCTGCCCGCGCAAGCCGACGAACTGGGCGACATCATCAAGCGCGGCGAATTGCGCGTGGCGGTCCAGACATCCGGGCCCCTGATGAGCTTCATGGACAAGACGGGCAAGCGCACGGGCCTGGCGGTGGAAGTCGCCAAGCGCATGGCCGATGACCTGGGCGTGAAACTGGTCCTGCAAGACTATGAATGGAAGGGCCTGTTGCCGGCGTTGCTGTCGGGCAAGGCCGACATGGTGGCCGCCGACATGACGCCCACGCCGCAGCGCGCGGCCCAGGTGCTGTTCTCGGCCCCGATGTTCTACGCCGAAACCGTGGCCGTGGTGCCCAAGGATTCTCCGTATAAGTCGTTCGAGGAACTGGACAAGGCCGGTGTCAACGTCGGCGTGCTGGGCGCCAGCACCTACGCCGAAGTGGGTAAGAAGATGCTGCCCAAGGCCACCATGAAAGAGTTCTCGGGAGGCAGCGCGCCGGTTGGCCAGGCCTTGTCCAGCGGCCGCCTGGACGCCGGCATCATGTCCATGTCCACCGCCAACCAGTTCCTGGTCGACTTCGGCAACCTGCGCGTGCTGGACGGCGTGATGGTGCGCGAGCCCCTGGCCTTCGCCGTCGGTCCCAACGCCTTCCGCCTGAAGTTCTGGCTGGACAACTGGCAAACCCTGAAGACCGCCGACAACACGCTGCCCGAGCAGGTGAAGTACTGGTATTCCACCGACTGGAAAAAAGACCATTAATCGTTAGAACCGCCACGGGGAGCCCGGACCGCTTATGGACTGGCTGATCGATTACTACAACTGGCGCATCGTCAGCCAGTACGCGGAGCAATTCGCGACAGGCCTGACCAACACCCTGATCGCCGCGGGCGCAAGCCTTGTGCTGTCGGTGTTGGCGGGCGTGCCGCTGGCGCTTTTGCACATGTCGTCCAAAGCCGCCGTTTGGCGTCCCGTAGCCGCCTATGTGCAATTCATCCGGTCCACCCCCCTGTTGGTGCAGATCTACTTGGTCTATTACGCCGTGCCCATGCTGGTGCCGGGCGCCAAGGGCTGGAGCGAGATGGTGCTGGGCATCCTGGCGATGACCTTGCACCACGCCGCCTACATGAGCGAGATCATCCGCGTGGGCATCGAGTCCGTGCCGCGCGGCCAGGTGGAAGGCGCCAAGGCGTGCGGCATGAATTATCAGCAGCGGCTGCGCTACGTGGTGCTGCCGCAGGCGTTCGTCAACACGCTGCCGCCCCTGTTGGGCCAGACCGCCGTGTTGATCAAAGACACCTCGCTGCTGTCGTTGATCACGGTGTTTGAACTGGTCGCGGCCGGCGTGCAGATGAATAGCGACCGCATCGTGCCCAATGAAAGCTTCCTGACCATCGCCGCTGGCTATCTGCTGATCTACGGCGTCATGCTGTTGTTGTCCCGGGGCGTCAGCCTCTGGCTGGCGGGTCCGGCCTGGAACGCGAGGTAAGCATGCTGGATTCCTATCTTTCCACCGCGGGCGTCGTGCTGCCCTTCCTGCTGAAGGGCTTCTGGGAAACGCTGAAGATCTCGTTCGTGGCCATCATCGCGGGCTCGTTGCTGGGCTTTGTGATCGGAGTGATCCGCAGCTACCGCATCCGCGGCATCCACCAACTGTTGGGCCTGTATATCCACGTCTTGCGCGGCACGCCGTTCCTGGTGCAGCTCTACATCTTCTACTTCGTGTTGCCCAGCTCCGGGATCGAACTGCTGCATTGGGACTCCGCCACCGCGGCTTTCGTATCGCTGTCCGTCTATACGTCCTGCTATGTCGCCGAAATCGTCATGGGCGCCATCCAGTCCGTGCCGCGCGGCCAGACCGAAGGCGCGATGACGCTGGGCCTGCGCCCGTTGCAGATCCTGCGGCTGGTCATCCTGCCGCAAGCCATGCGGCTGATCGTGCAGCCAATGAGCGGCGTCTACGTCATGCTGATTAAAAGCACCGCCATCCTGTCGGTGGTCGGCATTACCGAACTGACCCGGCAAGGCGAGGTGTTCATCATCACCTTTCCCGCCAAGTCGCTGTTCATCTACGGCATGATCGCCGCCATCTATTTCATCTACTGCTACCCGTTGCTGCGCCTGGCCAACTGGCTGGAAAAGCGCTTGACGGGCGGATTGCAGGGCGCAAGCCTGCACTGACACGGACTCCCACCGGCATGGCCTCCGAGTACATCGACACCTACTACAAGCGCACGCTCTCCGACAGCGCAACCTACTATCCGCCGCTGGCGGGCGCATGCAGCACCGACGTGTGCGTGGTCGGCGGCGGCCTGGCCGGCCTGTCCACCGCACTGGAACTTGCCCGCCGCGGCCGTAGCGTCACCCTGCTGGAAGGCCGGCGCATCGCCTGGGGCGCGTCGGGACGCAACGGCGGATCGGTGTCGCCCGCCTTCTCGGCCGGCGCCGACGCCATCAAACGGCACGTCGACGAAGACCACTACCGGCAGCTTTACCGCTTGTCGATGGAAGGCGTGGAAATCATCCGCGACAATATCCGTAGCTTGGCCATCACCGATGCGCACAAGGTTGACGGACGCTTGCGCGTGGTGCGCTACGAAGCGACCGATGCGCTCAACCAGTGGTGCGACGCCCAGCGCCGAGACTTCGGTCGCGACGTGCGCTTCCTGACCCGCAGCCAGGTGCGCGAACGCCTGGTGTCGGACGTCTACCACCAGGGCGTCGAAGACCCCGCCTCGTTCCACTTTCATCCGTTGAACTATGCCCGGGCGCTGGCTCGCGAATGCGCCCGCCTGGGCGTGCGCATCCATGAAGATTCCGCCGTGACCGGCGCCACGCTGAACGGCGCGGTCAAACACCTGCAAACGGCCCAGGGGCAGGTCGACGCCCGCGCCGTCGTGCTGGCCACGGGCGGCTATACGGGCGACGTCGTGCCGGCCCTGCGCCGGGCCATGCTGCCCATCGCCACCTACATCATGCTGACCGAGCCGTTGGGCGACCGCGTGCGCGAGGCCATCCGCAGCACGGCGGCCATCGGCGACGACCGCCGCGCCGGCAACTATTACCGGGTGCTGGATGGCGGCCGCATCGGCTGGGGCAGTAGAATCACCACCCGTGTCGACGACCCGCCGGATCTGGCCGAGTCCCTGCGCCGAGAATTGCTGTCCGTCTACCCCCAATTGCATGGGTTGCGCGTCGAGACCGCATGGTCGGGGCGCATGGCCTACGCCCGCCATCTGATGCCGCAGATCGGCCTGCTGGCGCAGGACGTCTGGTATTGCACGGCGTTCGGCGGGCACGGCATGAATACCACCTCGATCGGCGGGCGCGTCGTTGCCGAAGGGATTACGGGCGACACCCAGCGCTACAAGCTGTTCCAACCTTTCGGGCTGGCATGGAACGGCGGCGGGCTGGGCACGGCGGCGGTTCAACTGACCTATTGGTCTTACCAGGCGCGCGACTGGTGGCGGGAGCGCACAACGCGGGCATGACAAGGTACACAGGATGCAAGGCAACAAACAGAGCGCACTGGCACAACGGCTGCGAGCCCTGCGCCAGGCGCGCGATTGGACACTGAAGCAGGCGGCGGCCGCCACCGGCGTCGCCGCGTCCACGCTGTCCAAGATCGAGAACAGCCTGCTGTCGCCCACCTATGACAACCTGATCAAGATCGCCGCGGGCCTGGACCTGGACGTGGCCGAACTCTTCACCGCGTCCGACGCCCACATGGGCACCGGCCGCCGCAGCCTTAGCCGCCAAGGCGAAGGGCGCCAGTACGAAACGCCGTATTACGACCACCGGCTGCTATGCACTGCTCTGTCGCACAAGCGCATGATGCCGTTCCACACCCGCGTCAAGGCGCGCGCCTTCGACGATTTCCAAGACTGGAGCCGCCATGGCGGCGAAGAATTCGTCTACGTGCTGGAAGGCGAGGTGCAGCTGTACACCGAGTTCTACGAACCGGCCCGGCTGAAGGCTGGCGAAAGCTTCTATATAGACAGCCGCATGGGGCACCGAGTGATCAGCCTGAGCGAAAACGACGCCATCGTGCTGTGGGTGTCCACCCACGCAGATATCGAAGAAGAGTAGGGCAGCACCGCGCCCGCCCACCTTTTTCCGCAACAAGGTAAAATGCGGCGCCCGGACATCTTCCGGGACGTCAACAAACTGCGCGGCAGTAGCTCAGCTGGATAGAGCACGGGCCTTCTAAGCCCGGGGTCGGGGGTTCGAGCCCCTCCTGCCGCGCCAGAATTTCTAGAAAATACAGGGCTTTAGCCTATTTCTGAAGTGTTTGGCAGAAGCGTTGTGCAGGTTAATTATTAGAATAAAACCGCCTGCGTTAGAACCTTACTCCGTAGCGATAGCCCGCTTTAGCACCCGCCGGTCATCGTGCTTATCGCGGCATTGCCCATAGGTAAAACTCGCCCGTCATCGTGCTTATCGCGGGTACTGCCTATGGATAAACGGCAAAACATGGCGCCTTTCAATGCGGCCGCGCGTCATAACCGGTCAATACCCGGCGTCTGTTGAGGGTCAAGCCCAGGCATGGGGTTCGGGATGCTATCGGGTGGCCAGGGCGCGTTCTTTTCGCCATCTCGCGCCGGGCGGTCTTCCCGCTGTGGCTTGGGAGGCGGAATTTCGGCAGGGTGTTGCGCAGGTTGTCTTTCCTCTTTGCCGGGTTGGCCCGGTGCGCTGCTTGCATAAGACGAATTCATATTTTTCTCCTTGGGCGGCTGACCAGCCGTTTCAGGTACGGTGATAACAAGTTCCAGCAAGCGCCGTGCCTTGATGTCCGCGGCGGGGCGATGTGTTGGGGGGAACCGGCGCTGGCCCTGGCACGCCGCTTGCTGAACCCGTTGGCGGGCAAGGCGAGGAAGGAAAATCGGATGAACACCGTAGATCGGGTCGCGACTGTCATGCGAGAGTCTTCACTGGTGCTGGTGACGGCGGAGTCGTGCACGGCGGGATTAATTGCCGCCACCTTGGCCGACGTGCCCGGGGCGGGCGACCTGCTGGACTGCGCGTTCGTGACGTACTCTCCGGAAGCCAAGATGAAATGCTTGGGCGTCTCGGCGAAAACGCTGCGGCTCCACAACCTGACGAGCGAAGCCGTGGCCCGGGAAATGGCGTTGGGGGCCGCGCGCAACAGCAGGGCGAATGTCGCCATATCCAATACCGGCGTCACGGACAGCACTGACGATCGGATACCTGCGGGGACGCAGTGTTTCGCCTGGGTATTCAAGTCGGGCGCGGCCGACGCGTCGCCATCGGTGTATTCCGAGACGGTGCAATTCAGCGGCGGGCGTAACGCCATCCGGCGTGCCAGCGCCGAATACGCCCTGGAGCGGCTGATCGCTTATCACGAAACCTGGCAGGCCTGCCTTCGCTAAGGTTGCCCGCTAGGCCCGGACCGGCCAGGCAGCGCTTCGTTTACCGAATCTGCTTGAGCACTCGGGCCAGGCGAGCAATGCCTCCGGTTCCGCTCGCCGCTCTACCGACCAGGGCGCTGCCTGCCGCAGTCAGCGCTGCGCGGGCAAGAAGGGTTCTGCCTCGCGTGCCTGCCACGAGCAGCCAAGCGCCCAGGCCGAACACGATCAGATGTTCGCCGGGGAAATCCGGGCGTCGCGCGTCAATGTCTTTCAGTCGCCGCGCCAGTGATCGACGGTCGCGGTCAGGGCTTTCGATTTCGGTCATCGCATCGGCTTTCATGGGGATCCCTCGCATTGGGTGAGCCCCCGGCTCAGCAAGGGCCATGCCGGGGCTGCGTCACCCGAGCGTCACCCGAGGGGCATCCGGCGTGACCCAGGCCTCATTCAATGGCGGCGTCTTTCGGTTGCACGCGGCACATATCTGACTACGCCATTGGGAGGTTTCCAGGATTTCGTCTCGGCCATCCATCCTGCTTCCCAGGCCTCAACCTTTTCGCGCCATTCGGCGATCGATTCACCGGTGTGCCCAGGCATGACGGCCGCCTGATAGTAGGGACAATCCCACAAGGTCAATCCATCACGAGCGGCTTGGGCGCCCAGCTTTCGGATGTCATCGTGCATTGCCGCACCTCCAAAAGTAGATGAGTGGGCGATAAATATTACGCAGCAGCTGACGTTCCTGCAATAGTGTTGCGGCGCTATATGAGCTAGTACGGCCAGCGGGGCGACGGCACGGAACTTGCTCGGTGCGGCCCGACTCTTCGATCCCTTGGGGCGACCATCATGGCTGAAAAAAAAAGCAGTCGGCAGACGAATGCCATCTCAAGGTTCTTCGACCACTTTGCCGCGCATGTTACGAGGTGGGCGGGCTCTCCTACCGCTTTTGGCTGCGCGGTCGCCGCCGTGTTGGTGTGGGCGGCGTGCGGCCCCGCTTTCGGGTTTTCCGAAACGTGGCAGCTGGTCATCAACACCGGCACGACCATCATCACGTTCCTGATGGTCTTCTTGATCCAGCAAAGCCAGAACAAGGATGGTCAGGCTCTGCATTTGAAATTGGACGAACTGCTCATTGCCCTGAAGGGGGCGGACGAGCGGCTTGTGGACGCGGAACGGTTGGACGAAGACAAGCTGCTGGCGTTGGCGGCGGCAGCCACGGCGCGGGCCAAGCTTCAGGCCAGGTCCGAACGGCGCAAGAGCCGCAGCGCGCGGGTGGCCGGGGAAAGGCGCGGGCCGGGGCGCGGCCGCGCGCGTCGCAAGCCGGTGCGCGCGGGTTAGCCGCGGCGGCTTCGGTAACGTTCCCTTGAGGCGGCTTGTTACCGTACCTTTTGGAACCCTTTTTCCGGTCGGACATTGCTATAAAGATGCCTGCAACCGCTATCAGGCAGGAAGATGTCTATTCAATCGCTGAGTCGCCACGTGGCCGCGCTCGTGCTCGCCGCACTCGTTTCCGGGTGCTCTTCAATACTCCCCGGGTCATCAAGCTCCGGTTCAGGCGCGGGTTCAAACGCGGCCTCGGAAAGGGTGGTCAGCGATAACTGCAAGTTTATTCGCAGCCGATGCATCTACGAAGGGTCGTATGATGCCGGCGAACGGAATTATGCGGAAGAGGAAGCGAAACGCTTGAACAAGGCCGAGTTGGAACGGCTTCGTCGCGCCTTCGCCAATTAAGTAGGCAACGGCCAGGCATAAATCCGCAGATAACGCAGCCTTGAGTAACCGGGGCTGGCCTGAATCTAACGGCAAGCGAGAGGCGGAATAACTATATTGCGGAATAAATCGAAATATAGTTAATGGGTTAGATACTTTCTGTCTGGTTTATTTGCGTTTACTAGCGGTGTATCTTCGCGCCCCTCTCTACACTTCGCGCTACGTGTAGAAATGCGAATCCGGAATGCTGAACAGGGCGTGGGTGGTGCCAGTGGCTTCTTTTCTTGCGATTTGGCCGTCGCAGAAAATAATGGAAGAAATAATCTGCGTGACGCCGCCAGTCCGGGCGCAAGTAATCGTTTTGATGAGAAAAGACGTTTTTCTACAGTGGCAGCAGCCGCCGGAATCGGGCTGCAAGAACGGCCAGGAAAAAAACGACAGCCCTATCCGGATCGTGACCGGTATTCGCGGGTGACTGCTTTGTAGCGTCAAGCACCGGCTGCCTTCCGATACGCCTCCAGGGTACTGAACATTTTCCCGCCCAAACGGAAATTCGTTTCCGCAAACGCTCTGGCGTTGTCGACGATAATCTGCGTTTTCCGCGTCTGGTCGCGGATTTGCTGGATGCAACAGGCGTAGCCCGCGACATCGCCGGGCGTGGCCAGCCAACCTGTCTGGCCGGGCATGACGATCTCTGGCAAACCGCCTACCTGGCTGGCGACGACAGGCCGGCCCACGGCGAAGGCTTCAGGCACGACGCGCGACCAGGCTTCGGTGGCCGACGGCACCAGCACCACGTCGGCTGCCTGGATCAGGTCGGCAACATCGCTCCGGTGGCCGGCAAACACCACATGGTCCGCAATCCCAAGATCTACCGCCAAGCGGTACAGCTCGTAGGCATAGGGCTTGGTGCCGGCAGTGGGCATGCCCACGACCAGGCCCACGGCAGGCACGCCTCGTTCGCGCAGCCATCGCACCACGCGCAGCATGTCGGCCTGGCCTTTTTCCGGGCGCAGCATGCCGACGGTGGCGATGACGTAGGCTTTTTCGGGGGCGGCTATCTCCAGCCCGCGGCGGACGCGCAGCGATGCGCCGGGCGCGCTGGCCGGCCGAAAGAAATCGTCGCCGGCCCACTCGCCCACGACGCTGATCCGGTCTTCGGAGACCAGGCGCGCGGCCAGCAGTTCCTGTTTGCCGACCTCGCTGGTGGCGATGACGTGATCGCACCCGATTTTCCATTCCAGCCGGCGGCGCGGCGACGTTCGCATGGATTTGGCGAAATGTCGCGTCCGGACGACCGCGCACAGGTCGCGGCAGAGCGCGGCGGTCTTGCCATCGGCGCGGCTATGGCTGTCGATGACCTGGATGCGCAACGCCTTGATGGCGCGCCGCAGTGTCAGCACGGTCGACGGCGAATAGGCCGGCTTGAAGTCGATGTGCACCGTCGTCAGGTTGCGCTGGCGGGCTTCGCGGCTGACGGCGCTGCTGGCGGGCGAGGCGATCGCTACCTCGTAGCCATGGCTTTGCAGCCAGCTCGCCTGCTCCAACGTGCGGAATTCCAGTCCCCCCAGGCTGTATTCAGCCAGCGTATGCAGTATGCGCATGATGTCCCAGTACATTTCGGCAGGCGTCCAACACATCGTCGGGCGTGATGGCATCGATGCCATCGCGCGGGTGGCGCGGAACGACGGCGGCCGATCCGTCCCGGCGCCAGAACCATTCCGGGTTGGGTTCATTGAATATCCCGACGTAGGGCACGCAGGCGCCTTGCGCGATGTGCGAGGGGCCGCAATCATTCGCCACCACCAGGCGCGCGTGCAGCATGATGGCGCTAAGCTCGGGAAGCGGCCGGCAATAGGCGATGGAAATGTCAGGGCGCCGCATGGCCTCCAGGGCGTTCCGTTCCGTCGCCTCTTGCGTGCCCAGCACGAACAGGAAACGCGTGTCGCCGCCCAGCAGCCGCTTCAGGCGCTCGGCCAGCCGCAAGTAGTTCGTCAGGCTCCACCGCTTGAACGCGCCCGAGCCGCCGCCCGGAATCATCACGACGTCAGCCGTTGGAACGGTACGCAGGTGCGTCTGCGCCAGCGCCTGGAAGCACCCTCGCGCGGCGTCCTCAAGATTGAATGGACGGTACGCGGCCAGCAGGCGCAGATTGGCCTGGCCGATGTATTCGGACGTGTCCTTGCGGTGGCAGTGCGTCCAGACCAGGTCGCTGAGGCGTGCGTTGCGGAATCCAAGGCGGACCGCCGGCAGGCGCAGTAGGTTGATCAAGCCAAAGCGTTCGCTGCTGTGATGCAGGCTGATCGATACCCGGGTCTCTTTTTTCAGGCTTCCCAGGTAGTCGCCGAAGGTGGCGGCTCGAACGAATTCATCGACCCATGGCAACGATTGGTAGAACCCGCCCACATCGTCGCGGGCGACCACTTTAATGCGTCGGGAGGACCACCATTTTTTCAATTGGTACAGCGTCGGCAGCGCGACGATCTGGTCGCCCAGTTGTGGCTGGCTTCTAACGTAGACAACAATTTCCGACATGTGCGGCCTCCCTCGCTTGCGGCGCGGCCCGGCGACCGCTGGCGGGCAATGTATCGGGAGAAACGCCAGGATTTTCTCGAAACCTTTTAAGGAGTGTGAAGAAGAGGGCGGACGCGCTTTAAACAATTACACAAGTCCGCCGCCGCGCTCGCGGTCTGGGCGGTGTGCCACACGGCAAGGGCGGTGCCCGTGCTGACCGGGAATGCGGCTTGCTGGCCCGCGCCCTGGAGGATGGCGGCGTGGTCCGCATCCAGGTCTGACCAACAAAGGGGTTGCCTTGGAAAACTCGCTATCAATCAAGATCACCCGGCGCAATCTGCTGAAGGCGGGCGCCGTGTCGGCGACCGCGATGGCCGCCCCGGCGGTGGCCGGCGCGCAGCAGGCCGCGCAGGGCGCCATGCAGCCGATGGCGGCCACCGTGACGCTGCGCGTCAACGGCGCCGCGCACGAGTTGTCGCTGGACATGCGCACGACGCTGCTTGACGCCTTGCGGGAAAATCTACAATTGACGGGCACCAAAAAGGGCTGCGACCACGGGCAATGCGGCGCCTGTACGGTGCTGCTGGACGGCCGGCGCGTCAATGCCTGTTTGACGCTGGCCGTGATGCACGATGGGGCCGAGATCACGACCATCGAGGGACTGGGCACGCCAACGGCGCTGCATCCGCTACAGGCCGCTTTCATCAAGCATGACGGCTACCAGTGCGGCTACTGCACGCCCGGGCAGATCTGCTCGGCTGCCGCGATGCTCGAGGAGGTCGAGCAGGGCATTCCCAGCCATGTCAGCGCCAGCCTGACCGAGCGCCCGCGGCTAAGCGCGGACGAGATCCGTGAACGCATGAGCGGCAATATTTGCCGATGCGGCGCATATTCGAACATTCTCGACGCCATCACAGAGGTCGCGGCGGGCAAGGCTGGGGGCAAAACATGAGGCCCTTCACCTATGAACGCGCCCGCACGCCCGCCGAAGCGGCGGCCAGCGCAGCCGGGGTGCGCGGCGCACGCTTCATCGCCGGTGGCACGAATCTGCTGGACCTGATGAAGCTGGAAGTCGAAACGCCCACGCATCTGATCGATGTGAACGGTCTGGATTTGGACCAGATCACCGACACGCCGGAAGGCGGCGTGCGGATCGGCAGCCTGGTGCGCAATACGGATCTTGCCGCGAATGCCCGCATCCGGCGCGATTACGCCGTGCTGTCGCGCGCGATCTTGGCGGGCGCCTCCGGACAGATCCGCAATCGCGCCACGACCGCCGGTAATCTGCTGCAGCGCACGCGCTGCCCGTACTTCTACGATACGAACATGCCGTGCAACAAGCGGGCGCCGGGAAGCGGTTGTTCGGCTCTCGGCGGCGTCACCCGCCAGCTGGCCGTGATCGGCGCCAGCGATGCCTGCATCGCCACGCATCCCAGCGACATGGCGGTGGCCATGCGGCTGCTGGATGCCCAGATCGAAACGGTGCGTCCGGACAGCACCCGGCGTGTGATCCCGATTGCGGATTTTTACCGCCAACCGGGAAACACGCCGAATATCGAGAACGCGCTGCAGGCAGGCGAGCTTATTACGTCGGTCACGCTGCCCAAGCCGCTCGGCGGCGTGCACCGCTACCGGAAAGTACGGGATCGCGCGTCTTTCGCGTTCGCCCTGGTGGCCGTGGGCGCGGTGGTGCAGCGTGACGGCAGCGGCCGCATCGCGCTGGGCGGCGTGGCGCCGCAGCCGTGGCGGGTGGAAGCGGCCGAGGCCGAACTGCCCCGGGGCGCCGCGTCGGCCGCGGAACGGCTGTTGGCTGGCGCGACACCCACCGCCGACAACGCCTTCAAGCTGACGCTGGCTGCGCGGACGTTAAGCGCGGTCTTGACGGAATCGAGGGCCTGACGAGATGAAATTCGATACTCCCGCTACACAGAATCCCATCGACCAGTTGAAAATCGTCGGCCACGGCGTGGACCGCATCGACGGCCCTTTGAAGACGACGGGCAAGGCCCCCTACGCCTACGAACACGGCGATACGGTGCCCGACGCGGCCGTCGGCTACGTGCTGGGCGCCGCTATCGCGAAGGGGCGGATCCGCGCCATGGATATCGAAGGGGCGCGGCGCGCGCCCGGCGTGCTGGCCGTGGTCACCGCGCAAAACGCCGGCAAGCTGGGCAAGGGCAAGATGAACACGGCCACGC
Source organism: Achromobacter marplatensis (assembly GCF_049060505.1). Lineage (GTDB taxonomy): Bacteria > Pseudomonadota > Gammaproteobacteria > Burkholderiales > Burkholderiaceae_B > Achromobacter > Achromobacter marplatensis_A. The sequence continues at coordinate 393,469 of NZ_JBMGRB010000003.1, read as the reverse complement.
TGCTGGGCGGCCCCGAGATCCAGCATTACCACCAGGCCATCGCGCTGGTCGTGGCCGAAACGCTGGAACAGGCGCGGGCGGCAAGCCGGTTGATCCGCGTGCAGTACGAACGCGCGCCGGGCGCATTCGATCTTGCGGCGGAGAAAGCGGCCAGCAACCAAGCGGCCGGGAAGACCGCCAAGCAGGCGGGCGACCGGCCCAAGCCGGACCGGGTGGGCGATTTTGAAGGCGCTTATGCGGCGGCCGCCGTGACCATCGACCATACCTACCGCACCCCCGACCAATCGCACGCGATGATGGAACCGCATGCGTCCACCGCCGTGTGGGAGGGCGACGCGCTGACGCTGTGGACATCGAACCAGATGGTCGACTGGGGACGCAGCGACGTAGCCAAGACCCTGGGTCTGCCCAAGGACAAAGTGCGATTGATTTCTCCCTACATTGGCGGCGGCTTCGGCGGCAAGCTGTTCGTGCGCGCGGACGCCCTTTTGGCTGCCCTGGGGGCGCGCGCGGCGCGACGGCCCGTCAAGGTTGCGTTGGCGCGCCCGCTGGTCGCCAACAATACGACGCATCGGCCCGCCACGATCCAGCGCATCCGCATTCGGGCCGGCCAAGATGGCAAGATCACCGCGATCGCGCATGAAAGCTGGTCGGGCGACCTGCCGGGCGGCAAACCGGAAGAAGCGGTCCAGCAGACGCGCCTGCTGTACGCCGGTGCCAACCGGCTGACCGCGCTGCATCTGATGGAACTGGACTTACCCGAGGGCAACGCGATGCGCGCCCCTGGTGAAGCGCCGGGAATGATGGCCTTGGAAATCGCCATGGACGAAATGGCCGAAGCGCTGGGCATGGATCCCGTTGAGTTCCGCGTGCGAAACGACACGCAGGTGGACCCCGCGGACCCCGCGCGCCCGTTCTCGCAGCGGCGCTTCATCGAATGCCTGCGTGAGGGCGCGGCGCGTTTCGGATGGGAGGAGCGCAACGCGCGTCCCGGCGCTAGCCGGGACGGAAGGTGGCTGGTGGGCATGGGCATGGCAGCGGCGTTCCGCAACAATCTGGTGACCGATTCAGCCGCGCGTGTGCGCCTGGATGCCGCGGGCCAAGTCATCGTGGAAACCGACATGACCGACATCGGTACCGGCAGCTACACCATCATTGCGCAAACCGCGGCCGAGATGCTGGGCGTGCCGCTGGCAAAAGTCATCGTGCTTCTGGGCGATTCCGCTTTCCCGGTGTCGGCCGGTTCCGGCGGGCAATGGGGCGCCAACAGTTCAACGGCCGGGGTATACGCGGCATGCCAGAAATTGCGTGACGCCGTTCTAAAGCGCCTGGGCTTCGCTGCCGAAGGCGCGGTATTCGCCGACGGTTCCGTGACGGAGGCGGGCGGCCGGACGGCGCTATTGCGGCAGGCGGCCGCGGACGGTGATCTGGTCGCCGAGGACGTGCTGGAATTCGGCGGCCTGGACAAGCAATTCCAGCAATCCACGTTCGGCGCGCACTTCGTCGAAGTCGCGGTGGACGCCTACACGGGCGAGACCAGAATCCGCCGCATGCTGGCTGTGTGCGCGGCGGGACGCATCCTTAACCCCAAGACGGCCCGCAGCCAGGTGATCGGCGCGATGACGATGGGTATCGGCGCGGCGCTGATGGAGGAATTGGCGATTGATCAGCGGGCCGGCTTCTTCGTCAACCATGACCTGGCAAGCTACGAGGTGCCGGTGCATGCCGATATCCCCCTGCAAGAGGTGATCTTTCTGGACGAAACCGACCCCGTGTCGTCGCCGATGAAAGCCAAGGGCGTGGGCGAATTGGGTCTGTGCGGGGTCGGGGCGGCGATTGCCAATGCGATCACCCATGCCACCGGGGTGCGCGTGCGGGAGTATCCCGTCACGCTGGACAAATTGCTGGCGGGTTTGCCGGAGCCGGCCTGACGGTCAAGGGGCGCTGGCCTCCGCCATCGTGCCGGCCTGGCCGCTTTCCTCCAACAGCCAGTCCCTGAAGGCGGCGACGGGCGGGGTGGCAAGCTTGTCCGGCGGGGCCAGGAAAAAGTAGCCTGCTCCGGTGCTGAAGGCTTCGTCGATGGCGGGCGCCAGGACGCCTTGGCGCAATTCGTCCTCGACCAGGAAAGTGGGCAGCAACCCGATGCCGATGCCCGACGCGACGGCCTGGATCAGATGCGTGGTCAGCTCAAACTGGGCGCCCCAGCGCATGGTCCGCACGGGCAGCCCATGCGCTTCGAACCAGCGCTGCCATACCGCGGGTCGGGCCGCCACTTGCAGCAAACTGTGCTGAGCCAGATCGGCCGGTTTGCGGATAGGGTGGCGGGCCGCCAGATCGGGGCTGATCACCGGGATGACGTGTTCATCCATCAGGCGGTAGGACGCCAGGCCGGGCCAATCGCCGTCGCCCACGGCAATCACGGCGTCGATGCCGGCCAGATCCAGGTCAAAGCGCGTAACCCGCGAGTGCAGGTGGACCAGGATGCCGGGGTGCTTTTCATAGAACCGGTTCAGCCGGGGCATCAGCCATTTCGCGGTAAAGGTGGGCAGCGCGGCCAGATGAAAGGCGCCGCGGCCGGTCCGGTGCGAGATGGCTTGCAGCGACGCGCTGCGGATGCGCTGCAAGGCCGCTTCCAGTTCCTTCTGATACCGCATGCCGGCTTCGGTCAGCAAGATGCGCCGCTTCTCGCGCCGGAAAAGGGCCACTTCCAGCAGATCTTCCAGCGCCTGCACTTGGCGGCTGACCGCGCTTTGCGTCAACGCCAGTTCGGTCGCCGCTCGGGTGAAACTAAGATGGCGCGCGCTGGCTTCAAAGGCCAGCAAGAGCGACATGGATGGGGTCAGGCGTCGCGGATTCATTCTATGAACGCATGAATGGAAGGGGTTCACTATACCGTGCCACTCGCGTATTTCTAGCGGTGGGTTCGGGCATTGGCCAGCAATTTGTCTGGCATAGATCATTCATAAAACGAATGATCTGCCTGAGTATTTTCCGTTTTCATGCTGCCGTTCCATCGCCGAAAATAAGATCAAGCGACGGGCAGATGCCTGCCGGTCTGGATAGGTTCGACGACGGAGAGAAAGATGGATTTGGGTATCACGGGCAAGACCGCGCTGGTGCTGGGCGGCGGCGGCGGACTGGGCGGCGCTATCGCCGCATCGCTGGCGCAGGAAGGCGCGCGGGTGGTGGTGGCGGATATCAACCTGGAGGCGGCCACCGCCACGGCGGACAAGATCCAGGCGGAAAGGGGGACCGCCTTCCCGATGCAATGGGACCTGCGCGCGCTGGATGCGATCGACAGCCAGGTCGCGTGGATCGAATCCCACGTGGGGGCCGTCGATATTCTGGTCAACAACACGGGCGGCCCGCCGCCGACGCCTTCGTCGGGCCAGTTGGCCGATCTGTGGCGCGAACACTTCGAAGGCATGGTGCTATCCGTCATCAAACTGACCGATCGCGTATTACCCGGCATGCGCGAACGGCGGTGGGGCCGGATCATCACCAGCACCTCGTCCGGCGTGATCGCGCCGATTCCCAATCTGGGTATCTCGAATGCGCTGCGCATGTCGCTGGTGGGGTGGTCCAAGACCTTGGCGCGCGAAGTGGGCAAGGAAGGCATCACCTCGAACATCGTGCTGCCCGGCCGCATCGCCACCGCGCGCATCTCGTTCCTGGACCAGGCGCGCGCCAAGCGCGAAGGGCGCAGCGTGGAAGAGGTCAGCCGCGAAAGCACGGGCAGCATTCCCGTGGGCCGCTATGGCGATCCAAAGGAATACGGCGACGCGGTGGCGTTCCTGGCCAGCGCGCGCGCCAGCTACATCACCGGATCGACGATCCGCGTGGACGGCGGTCTGATCGCCAGTATCTGAACGTACTCAAAGCCACTCGAAGCCAAGCCATTCAAGGATGTTGAAGATGAAACTGACCGCTGACGCCAAGGGCGTATTCCCCATTGCACCCACCCCGTTTTTCGATGATGGCGCGGTGGACCACGCGTCGATCGACCGGATGATGGACTTCTACCAGTCTTGCGGCGCGACCGGCTTGACGGTGCTGGGGCAACTGGGCGAAGCCCCGAAGCTGGATTTCGCGGAATCGCTGGAGATCGCCTCGCAAGTGATCGGCAAGGCGGGCGGCATGCCCATCGTGGTGGGCGTGTCGGCGCCGGGCTTTGCGTCCATGCGTTCGCTGACCCGCGCCGTGATGGACCTTGGCGCGGCCGGTGTGATGATCGCGCCGCCCAACACGTTGCGCACCGACGACCAGATCGTCACCTACTACCACCAGGCGGTCGACGCCATCGGCGACGACGTGCCGTTCGTGCTGCAAGACTACCCGCTGACATTCTCCGTGCAGATGGCGCCATCGGTCATCCGGCGCATCGTGACGGACCTGGCGTCATGCGTGATGCTCAAGCACGAAGACTGGCCCGGCCTGGAAAAGATCTCGGCGCTGCGGCGCTTCGAGGCCGAGGGCGCGATGCGGCATATCTCGATCCTGTGCGGCAACAACGGCCTGTTCCTGGACTACGAAATGGCGCGCGGCGCCGATGGCGCCAATACCGGCTATTGCTTCCCCGACATGTTGTGCGACTTCGTGAAGTGGGTGGGCGAGGGCAAAACGGAAGCGGCACACGACCTGTTCGACGCCCACTTGCCGCTGTTGCGCTACGAGCAGCAGCCAGGCGTGGGCCTGGCTGTGCGCAAGTACGTGATGATGCGCCGCGGCATCTTGTCTAGCGCGGCTCAGCGTCGCCCGGGCGGCGCGCTGACGCCCGCCGCGAAGGCCGAGGTGGATCATTTGCTTGCCCGCCTGGGCAAGCATGATCCGCGCGCGAAGAACCTGGCGTAAAGGCGCCAGGTTTCGGAACCTGGCTTAAGCGCCCAGGTTCCGGACTTCGTCGTACAGCGCCCGGCTGACCCAGACGCCTTCCTGCTCGCTCTTGGCGCGCGCCTTGAAGCGCCTTTCGGAGGGCAGGCGGGCGCCCTGGCCGGCGATGGCGTCCAGCATGGCTTCGGCGCCTGCGTCGTTGGCGGCGCGCTGGCCACGGCCAAGAATGCCGGGGTCCAGCGCGATCAGCAGTTCGCCGTGCAAGGGCGTGCCCTTCGCGCCGGCGTCGAACGCTTGCGACTGCAGGCTGGTCCAGTCGCCGATCAGGGGGCCGGCCAGCAGTTCGATCATGGTGGACAGCGCCGACCCCTTGTACGAACCGAAGGTCAGCATCGCCCCGGCCAGGCCGGCGGCGGCGTCGGTGGTCGGCTGGCCGTTCGCGTCGATTGCCCAGCCTTCGGGGATCGGCTTGCCGGTGCGGCGGTGCAGTTCGATCTCGCCGCGCGCCACCATGCTGGTGGCGAAGTCGAACACGTAGGGGTTGCCGGCCGGGCGCGGCCAGGCGAATGCCAGCGGATTGGTGCCGAACACGGGCTGGGTGCCGCCGGCGGGCGCCACCCAGCTGTGGCTGGGCGTCATGGCGATGCCAGCCAGGCCTTGTTCCGCGATGGCCTCGACCTCCGGCCACAGCGCCGAGAAATGGAAGCAGTTGTTGATTGCCAGCACGGCCACGCCGTTGCGTTTTGCCTTGTCCGCCAGATGCGGCAGGCCTTCCTGGAACGCCAGCAACGAGTACGCGCGTTGCGCGTCCACTTGCACGACTGCGGGCGCGGGATGCGTGATCAGCGGCAACGCGTCCGGGTCCATCAACCCCGATTGCAGTGTCCGCACGCAGACGATCAGGCGATACAGACCGTGCGATTGGCAGTCGTCGCGTTGCCCGGCGGTGATCGTCTGGGCGATGGCTGCCGTATGGGGCGCTGAAAAGCCGTTGCGGCTAAGCACATCCACCGATAAATCGTAGACCTGGTCTATCGAGAGATTGATCATGTCCGTGTTCACATTGCCTCCGGTACTGCGTTGCATGGCCGGGTCCGGCACGGGGATGCCGGTCGATAGAAATGCGGTGCGCGGGATAGGTTGCGCGCATCCAGTGTAGCGGCGGCGCAAGAGGGCGCGACGACAAGTAGGACGTTTACGGCACGGTCGGCCGTGTGGCGCGCTTCAGGCGTCTTGCGCAATTTGGCGGAAGGAATCGCCAAATTCTTCCAACGCGCTTTCCAGGTGCCGCACACAGGCATCAAGCGCATGGGCGTCTGATAGCGGGGCGGAGCAGATACGCCCCAACTCGGCGCAGAGCGTGCCCAGCCGAGTGTCGCCCGTCATCTGTGCCGCGCCCTTGATGCGGTGGGCAAGCAGCCTCAACTCCGTCCGCCCCTGGCCCGCGTAAAGCGTGCGCAGTTGAAGCAAATCCTGCTCATTGGCGTGGCTGAAGGCGTTGGCCAGCGCGCGGATGCGGCCGCGATCGGCAGACGTCAAATCGGTCAGCATGCGCAGCCGTTGTTCGTGGCGTGCTGACCGGGCCGGGAAAGGCTCGTCGCGAGGGAGAGAGGTCTGACTCATGCTCAGCCATTGTGCCGCATACTGACTTTCGTATTCTTCCTATTTTTTAATTCGGAATACCGCAGCAATATGTTCCGTATGCCGAACGGGTCTTTAGCCCGCGAACCGCCTATGCGAGTCATCCGTCCTATGCCATCACGATACATTCGCGTCATTGTCGCCGACGATCATCCCGCAGTGGCTTTGGGAGTCAGCTATGAACTCGGCCTGGATCCGGCGATAGACGTCATCGCATGCGTCGAGAATTCCACCGACCTGATCGCCCGGCTTGAAGGGCAACCCTGCGACGTCGTGGTGTCCGACTACACCATGCCGGGTGGCAGGTACGGCGACGGCTTGGGGCTGATCGCGTTGTTGCGGCGGCGCTATCCAGAGCTGCGCATCGCGGTGCTGACCATGGTCGAAAGCCCTACGCTGATCCGCGCCCTGCTGGGCCACGATCATGTCTGCGTCCTGAGCAAGTCCGACTCCACCAGCCACATCGTCAACGCGGTACATGCCATGTACCAAGGCAAGACCTACTATTCGCCCACCATCAAAGACATGATCCTCAAGCAGGCGTTCGGCATGGGGCATGTGCGCCTGACCAAGCGCGAAGCCGAGATCGTCCGGCTGTTCTGCGCAGGGGCGACCGTCACCGAAATATCACTGTTATCGCACCGAAGCGTGCAGACGGTCAGCTCGCAAAAAAGAAGCGCCATGAGAAAGCTGGGCATCGAACGCGACGCCGATCTCATCCGGTATGGCGCCGACACCGCGAAAAGCCATCCGGACGAAGAGGGGTTCCAGGCGCCTTCCCGGCCAGATCCAACCGCCTGGAACCTCGCCTGAAACCCGGGCGGGCTTAAAAGCCCACCGCCTGTCCGTCGCGGCGAGAGTCTGACGCCGCGATATATCCCCCTTGCGGCAGGCGGCAGATCAATTGGGCCGAACCAAACTCCAGGCTGTCCGCCGGCGCCACCGCCACGTTGTGGCCGCGCGCGCGCAACGCCTCCACCACCTCTGCTGGCAGGTGTGATTCCACATTCACGACGGGGCCCTTTTCCACGCGGAAGCGCGGCGCGTCGCTCATGGCCTGCGGGTTCTGGCCGAACGCGGCCAGGCGCGTCACCATCTGCAGGTGACCCTGCGCTTGCATCGATCCGCCCATCACGCCGAATGACATCAACGGTTGACCACCACGCGTGACGAATGCGGGGATGATCGTGTGCATCGGCTTCTTGCGCGGGGCGACCTGATTGGCGTGGCCCGGCGTCAGCACGAAATTCAGCCCACGGTTGTGCAAGCTGATGCCGGTGCCGGGCACAACCACGCCCGAACCGAAGCCGTGATAGTTGGACTGGATGAAGGACACCATCGTGCCGTCCGCGTCCGCCGTGGTCAGGTAGACCGTGCCACCGGTGGCGGGCGTGCCTGCGGTGGGCACGCTGGCGCGGTCCATCGAGATCAGGCGCGCGCGTTCCGCCAGGTAGGCGCGGTCAAGCAGGGCAGCGGCGTCGGTGCGCATGTGGCGCGGATCCGCGACGTGGTGGTGCAGGTCGGCGAACGCCAGCTTCATCGCTTCGATGCTGACGTGGTAGTAGTCGGCGCTGTCGCGGCCCATGCCTTCCAGGTCGAATTGTTCAAGCATGCCCAGCGCCATCAGCGCCGAGATGCCTTGGCCATTGGGCGGGATTTCGTGCAGTTCCACGTCGCGGAACGACTGCGAAATGGGGGCGACCCATTCCGGGCGGTGTTCCGCCAGATCGGCCGCGCATAGCGCCCCGCCCGTCTGGCTGGCGAAGTCCGTTATCTTGCGGGCGAGTTCGCCGCGATAGAAGCTGTCGCCGCCGGTTTCGGCGATGTCGCGCAGCGTCTTGGCCTGGGCGGGAAAGCGCCACCATTCACCGGCCTGCGGAGCACGCCCTTGCGGCAGGAAGGCCTCGGCGAAGCCCGGCTCGTGGGCAAGCTTGGGCGCCTGGGTCGCCCATTGGCGCGCGATGGTGGGCGAAACGGGGAAGCCCTCTTCGGCGTAGGCGATGGCGGGTTCAAACAGTTTGGCGAACGGCAGTTTGCCGAAGCGATCGGAAAGGGCCTTCCAGCCAGCGACCTGGCCGGGCACGGTCACCGTGCCCCAGCCCGTGCCGGGCATGGCGTCGCGGCCATTGAAGTATTCGGGCGTCCACGCGGCCGGCGCGCAGCCGCTGGAGTTCAAGCCATGCAGGCGGCCGTCGTGCCAGACCAGCGCGAACATGTCGCCGCCGATCCCGTTCATGACGGGTTCGACGACGGTCAGGGCAATCGCGGTGGCAATGGCGCTGTCAACGGCATTGCCACCGGCCAGCAACATGCGTAGTCCCGCCTGCGCAGCCAGCGGCTGGCTGGTCGCAACCGCATTGGCGGCCAGGACCGGCATTTTTCGGGAAGCGTACGGGAAAGACCAATCGAAGGGGGAGGACATGGATGCTGGAACTCGTAGAAAGGATTACTGCGGGGTGATGCCGGCTTGGTCGATCAACTGCTTGGTGCGCGGGATTTCAGCCTTGATGAAGGCGGCGAATTCCTCGCGGCTGCCACCGCGCGGTTCAGCACCGGCTTCGGCGAGCTTACCGCGCAATGCCGGGTCGGCCAGCACCTTGTTCACCGCGCGGTTCAGCTTGTCGAGGATAGGCGTCGGCGTGCCTTCGGGGGCAACCAGGCCGTACCACGGGGCAATGTCGTAGCCGGCGTAGCCTTGTTCGGCGATCGTGGGAATGTCCGGGGCCAGCGTCGAGCGCTTCGAGTTGGACATGCCCAGCGCCAGCAGCGAACCGCTCTTGACCTGGGGCAGGCCCGTCATGATGGTGTCGAAGTACATCGACACCTGGCCGGAAAGCAGGGCAGGAATGGCTTCGCCCGCGCCCTTGTACGGCACGTGCAGGATATCGATGCCGGCGATGGACTTCAGCATTTCGCCCGCCATGTGCGAAGTCGTACCCGTGCCGAACGAGGCATAGGTCAACTTGCCAGGATTGGCGCGCGCGTAGGCCACCATTTCGGGCAGGGTCTTGAACGGCTGCTGCGGATTGGCCAGCAGAATGTTGGGCGTGTAGGCCACCATGGACACCAGTGCGAAGGCGTCCGGGTCGTAGGCCAGGCGTTTCTGCAGGAACCGGTTGGTGACGACGGCGGCCGGGCCGCCCATCAGCAACGTGTAGCCGTCGGGCGCGGAGCGGGCCACCGAGGCGCTGCCGATTGCGGCCGCGGCGCCCGGACGGGCTTCCACGACGAAGGGCTGGCCCAGTTCCGTGGCTAGCGCGGCGCCCAGCTGGCGCGAGATCAGGTCGGTGGCGGAACCCGCCTGGAAGGGGACGACGATGCGCACGGGATGCTGCGGCCAGTCGGTGGCCGGGGCGCCTGCTTGCGCGCCGGCTTGGGCCGCGAAGGCGACGGCGGCAACGCCGGCCAGCGTCCGGATAAGATGAAATTTCATGGGTTCCCCTTGATCACGTTATGGAAAACAAGTGCTGCCGGGCGGGTCTGCCGCCCGTTCCGGCGCATGTTGGGCGCACGGATGCGCCCTTCGGAAAGGATTAGACGGGAAGCCTGTTGACCGGACTATTGGTGTTTGCATCCATGGATCACTGGATCCAGTTTGTGTTATTTTTGCGTTTATCTATCATTGCGGCTTTCCAAGCCCGGGGACGACGATGCTGCAATTTCAAAAGACAGCGATCAGCGCCGAAGACGAGGCGTACCTGCATTTGCAGCGCGAGATCCGGCTGGGCCGTTATGCGCCTGGCCAGCGCCTGGTGCCGGACGTCGTCGCCAGCGAGATCGGCACCAGCCGCATGCCGGTGCGGGGCGCCTTGCGCCGGCTGGCGTCCGAGGGGTTGGTGGAAATCCGCGCCAACCGTGGCGCGGTGGTGCGCGGGCTGAACCAGCAGGAAATGCTGGAAGTCTTTGAAATGCGGTCCGTGCTGGAAGGCTTGGCCATGCGCAACGCCGTGCTGCATATGAATGCCGAGCACGTTCGCCGCCTGTCCAATTTGCTTGACCAGTTGGAGCAGGGCTCCGGCGACTATCTGGACTGGACCACCGCGCACCGCGAATTCCACGAATACCTGTGCGGCTTTTGCCAGCAGCCGCGCCTGCTGCGCCAGATCTCGGAGCTGCATTCCGTGGTGGAACCGTACATGCGCTTATGGGCCGCCCAGCCTGGGCGTGTGCTGCGCGTGCGCGAATCGCATCAGGAACTGATCGACGCGCTGCAGACCCGCGACCCCGACCGTTGCGAGGCCGCCATGCGTCAGCACGTCCTGAATACCGTCCCCGCCTTGCAGGCGTTCCTGGAACAGGCGGCCTGACCGCGCCGGCTCCCTCAGGCTCCGTTCAACCGAACATCCACGGGCTTTTTGCGGCGGAACTTCATTTCGCTGGCAAGCACCCCGGCCACGATCAGCGCGGCGCCCACCAGCGCCAATGCGGGTAGCCGGTCGCCCGCCAGGCGGCCGACGATGCCGCCCCAGACGGGCTCGCCTGCGTAGATGACCGTGGCGCGCGTGGGTGACACGGATTTCTGGGCCCAGTTCATCGTCAACTGAATCACGGCGCTGGCCAGGCCCAGGCCGATGGCGGCGCCGGCCCACAGCCACGAGAATGCGGGAATCGACTCCCCCAGCACTGGCATCAGTGCAAAAGACACCAGCCCGGCCGTCAACAGCTGCACCGCGGTGACGCGGCGGCTATCCACGCGTTTGGCGAACAGCCCGATCAAAATGATCTCGGCGGCAATCGCCACGGCGCCCGCCAAGGTGGCGACTTCGCCCGGGCTGAAGCTCAGCGAGCCTGCTTCGGGGCCGGCCAGCAGGACCAGGCCCGTGAACGCCAGCGCCACGCCGATCCAGCTCATCAGGCCGGGAGGGCGCCTCAACACGGCCCATTGCAGCAGCGGCACGATCGGCACGTACAAGGCGGTGATGAAGGCGGACTGGCTGCTGGTGATGGTGCGCAGCCCGTGCGTTTGCAGGTAGTAGCCCAGAAACAGGGCGCAGCCGATGGCGATGCCTGCGCCAATTTCGAACCGGGTGATCGCCGCCATGTGCTTGCGGAACAGCAGCATCGTTACCAGCCCGGCAAGGGTGAATCGCACGCCTACGAAGAACAGCGGTCCGCTATGCTGCATGGCGATGTGAATGATGAGGAACGTGCTTCCCCACAGCATGGTGACCAGCACCAGGGCGATTTCCTGGCGCGTCAGGGCGAACATCGATGGCTTGGGCGGCACGATTGACTTCAATAGCTACGGAATTATGAGCAATATACTGCACATTACGCCTACGGGCAGCGATGTCCTCACGCATGTGGGCGCCAACTTGCGGCGGATCCGCAAGCAGGCCGGGTTGAGCCAGACGAACCTGGCCGACGCGTCGGGCATCAGCCGGCGGATGATCGCGGGGTTGGAAGCCGGAACGGCGAACATCAGCCTGTCCAGCCTGGATAAATTGGCCGGCGCATTGGGCGTGGGCTTCGTAGACCTGGTCAGCGACCCCCACCGCGAACGCCGTCGGATCGAAGCCATGGCCTGGCGCGGCAAACAGCCCGGTAGCCAGGCGGTGTTGCTGGGCGCGGCCCCCACCAGCTGCGAGGCGCAACTGTGGATCTGGACACTGGCGCCCGGTGAACACTATCTGGCCGAGCCCGACCCGGACGGGTGGCACGAAATGGTCTATGTGATTGAGGGCGTGCTGCGGCTGGAATTGTCCGGCGTGCCGCAATCCGTCGCCGCCGATGATTTCGCCATCTACAGTAGCGCCCAGCCCTATGCGTACTTCAATGATGGTGACGCGCGTCTGCGCTTCGTGCGCAACGTGCTTCGATAACACGTCCGGTGACCGAACCGGAATAGGGGGGCAACCGCGATGATGCGCATCGTCGGCTTATTGCCAGGAGTAATATGTCGCGTCCGGCGGCGTCAGCCTCCGGCCAAGAACATGCCGTTTGGCGCCTGGCCCTTCCCACCCGTGTCGACAGCGGATTCGCTCCGCGCCTCCCCTGCGGTGTCTGCAAGCCTTGGCGCATGAGCGGCCATAAGAAGACATCGAGGAGAAGCACTTGGACAAGCAAGAGTCGGGCGGCTGGTATTTCGGCTGGAACATCGTCGGCGCCGCCGCGGTACTCACCCTGTTGACCGTCGGTCTGCGTATGGGCATCGGGCCGTTCTTCCTGCCGATGGCGGACGGGCTGGGATTTTCGCGCAGCCTGCTGTCGGGCATCGTTGCCGTCGGCATGCTGTGCTACGGGCTTGCCATGCCGCTGGCGGGTTATCTCGTCAGCACGCGCGGCACCCGCTTCGTGCTGCTGACCGGCACCGCCATCGTCGTGGCGTCGTCCTTGTGGACGGTGTTCGCTCGGGGGCCCATCGAATTCCTGTTGTCGTTCGGCGTGGCGCTCTCCGTCGGGCTGGCCTTCACCAGTCCCGTGGCGTTGACGCCCGTGATCAGCCGCTGGTTCACTCGCCAGCGCGGCATGGCGCTGTTCTTCCTGTCGACCGGGTCGATGGCGGGTATTGCGCTGATGACGCCCACCCTGACGTTCGCGATCGCCGCCGTGGGTTGGAAGGAAACGCTGCTGGCCTTTTCCGTGCTGTTCGCGTTACTGACCGTGCCGGTGGCGCTCTTCATCATGCGCGACACGGCGCCCGAGCACACGGACCTGCTGCCGCACCAGATCATGGACACCAAGCCTTCCGCCAAGCCCGCGGCCCGCGGCCCGGCGCCGAACGTGCGCGACGCGTTGCGCACGCTGCCGTTCTGGCAAGTGGCGTTGGGGTTGTTCGCCTGTGGTTACAGCATGAACCTGTTGGGCACGCATGGCATGCCGATGCTGATGGACCACGGCTTTGACGCCACCACGAGTTCGCTGGGGATTGGCCTGATCGGCCTGGTCGCCATCTTCAGCACGCTGGTGCTGGGCCGTATGTCCGATCAGGTCGAGCGCCGCAATATCCTGGCCGCCATCTATCTGGTGCGCGGCCTGGGCTTCTTTGCGCTGGTCATGGTGGGGGCGCACTGGGAGTTGTACGCCGCGGCCACGATCGGCGGCATCGTCTGGGCGGGCAGCATCGCCTTGTCGTCGGCGATCCTGGCTGACGTCTACGGCATCCGCCTGGTGGGGGTGCTGTATGGCCTGACGTATCTGGGCCACCAGGTGGGCGGCATGATCAGTTCGTGGCTGGGCGGGTGGGCGTTCGATACCTTCCACACCCATTGGGTTGCCTTCGGATCGGCAGGCGTGTTGCTGCTGCTGGCCGCGGCGATTTCCCTGCGGCTGCCGGGGCGCGGCCTTGCGCGCGCGCCTGCAGCCGTCGGGCGCTGACTTAGCGGTCTTTCAGCAGCGAGACCAGTTCGGGCACGTAGCGTTCGCCACCGCCTTGCGTGACGGCTTGGTCGAACGTGTGCTGCACGGCGGCGCCGATCTCGCGCACGGCGCCGGCTTCCGCCGCCATCGTGTTGTAGTAGGACAAGTCCTTCTGCGCGTTCGACATGAAGAAGCGCAGCGACGACGGGTCCTGTTCCAGCAAGTACGGCTTGATGCGCTCCAGCGCCACGCCGCCGCCGCCGCCCTTGGCCAGCACATCGGCGAACACGGCCGGGTCGATGTCGGAACGCAGCGCGCAGGCGGCCGCTTCCGACAACAGGGCCACCACGCCCAGCGACACGTAGTTGTGCAGCAGCTTCATGCGGTGGCCGGCGCCCACCGGGCCGGCGTGCGTGATGTTCTCGGCAAAGCAGGCCAGGATCGGCTTGCACTCTTCGAACAAGGCGGCGTTACCGCCCACCAGCAGGTTCAACCGGCCTTCGGCGGCTTCCTTCGGCGTGCGCGTCATCGGCGCGTCCAGGAAGCGGCCGCCGGATTCGGTCACGGCCTGCGCCACCTTCACGGTGGACGAGGGGATGGCGGTCGAGCAATCGATGATCACGGTGCCTGGGCGCAGGCCTTCCAGCACGCCGCCGGCGGACAGCAGCACGGCTTCCACCTGCGGGCTGCCGGTCACGCACAGGATGATCACATCCGACGCGGCGGCCAGGGCGGCGCCGCTGGCCACGCTGGTCGCGCCCGCGGCCTTCAGGGCGTCCAGGGGCTGGTTGCCCGGGTGCTCAAGGACGGTGAGGGTGTGACCATGTTTGACCAGATTACTTGCAATGCCGTGGCCCATGAGGCCGATACCAACCATGCCGACTTTCGCCATCTTCCACTGCTCCTGCCATGTATAGGTGTGTGTTGTGGCGTAAATCTTACTCCGTCTTTCCGGGCCGGCGGGAGGCCGTGACACAGGCCTCGCCCGCTGCGGGCTTCTTTGCGATACTGCGGCGTACTCCCCCATTATTCCGACCCCATCAGGATCCAAACCGGATCCATTTCGCGAGCGTCCATGGCAGACACTATTCCTTCGGGCTTCGAGCCCTGGCAGCCCAGCAGCCCCTTCATGACTCATCTGGCCGAGCTTGGCGCGCTATACCGGCGCAGCGCGGATTCGGTGCTGGCCATGCGCGTGGCGCAGGCCCACACTAACATGCACGCCATCGCGCACGGCGGGCTGCTGGCCACCTTGGCCGACAGCGCGCTGGGCTTCACGATCGCGCAGCAAGCACAGGTGTCGGTGGTGACGGTGCAGATGTCGGTGGAATTCCTGAACCCGGTCAAGCCCGGCGATTGGCTCGAAGCGCACGTGCGCATCGATAAGCAGGGCAAGCGGCTGATCTATGCAACGTGCCTGCTGCAGGTGGCCGGGCGCGTCATGCTGAAGGCCAACGCGGTGTTCGCCGTGCGCGCGTCGTCGACACCCGCTTCCGACGGCTAAGCAATCTGGCCGTGCGGTCTGCACGGCGTCTCCCCTTGAAAGTTCCGAACGCTGCGTTCGCGCTTTTTCAACGCGCGGTGCATCCCCCAGGGCGCGGGCCGTGTTTTGAAATTCCGCGAACGCAGCGTTCGAAACATTCAACTCCTCGTGATGCGGGGCCGCTGACATAATTTTTAAAAAAGCGGCTGATCACGGAGACACTATGCTTCACAACGCCTTGCGCGGCGTCAAAGTCGTGGACTTGTCGCGCATCCTTGCGGGCCCTTGGTGCACGCAGAACCTGTCGGACCTTGGCGCCGAAGTCATCAAGATCGAACATCCCGAACGTGGTGACGACACGCGCGGCTGGGGGCCCCCCGACTTGCGGTCGGACGACGGCAGCGCGTCCATGTCGGCTTATTTCATGGCCTGCAACCGCGGCAAGCATTCCGTTGCCATCGACTTCGCATCGGAGGCGGGCGCGGCCCGCGTGCGGGAACTGGTCGCCAACGCGGACATCCTGGTCGAAAACTACAAGGCCGGCGGGCTTGCCAAGTACGGGCTGGACTATGCCTCGCTTACCCGCATCAATCCCCGCCTGATCTACCTGTCCATTACCGGTTACGGCCAGTCCGGCCCGATGGCCCGGAAGCCCGGATACGACTACGTGTTCCAGGGCATGGGTGGATTGATGAGCTACACCGGGCAACCGGATGGCACGCCCGGCGCAGGCCCGCTGCGCACCGGGGTTGCCGTCGTGGACTTGATGACCGGCATGTACGCCACGTCCGCCGTGCTGGCCGCCTTGCGACAGCGCGACCAGACGGGGCAGGGCATGCCGCTGGACATCTGCCTGCTTGACGTCGCGGTGGCCCTGAATGCCAACCAGGGCGCCAATTACCTTGTCTCTGGCGTGGCGCCCAAGCGCAGCGGCAACGCGCATCCGAACTGCGCGCCTTACGAGGTGTTCGCGTGCGCCGACGGCCACTTGATTCTGGCCATCGGCAACGACGGCCAGTTCGCGCGTTTCTGCGGCGTGGCCGGGCATCCCGAATGGGCAGCCGATGCGCGCTATGCCACCAACAGCGCCCGCCTCATGAATATGGACAGCCTGCGTCCCCAGGTCGCCGCCACGTTGGCCACCGCGCCGCGCCAGCGCTGGACCGATGCGTTCGACGACGCGGGCGTGCCCTGGGGGCCAATCCACACGCTGGACGAAGTCTTCGCACATCCACAGGTGCTGCATCGGGAACTGCTTCAGACCACCACGCATCCCGTGCTGGGCGAGATGCGGCTGGTGCGCAATCCGCTGTTGGCCGGCACGCCGGCCAGTGCATTGGGCGCGCCGCCGCCTTTGCTGGGCGAACACACGGACGCGGTGCTGACGCGGCCGGCCACGATTTGAACTACCCCGAGGAGACAACAATGACATCGATTAAATTCCCGCTGGCCGTCTTGCTGGCTTGCCTGGCCATGCCGGGCGTGGCGGCCGCCGACTATCCCGACAAGCCGATTCGCCTGATCGTGCCGTATGCGGTCGGCGGCACCACCGACATCATCGCGCGCGTCGTCGGCAACAAGCTTGGCATGCAGCTGGGCCAGTCCGTCATCATCGAAAACAAGCCGGGCGCGGGCGGCAGCATCGGCTCGGCCTACGCTGCCAAGCAGCCCGCCGACGGCTACACGCTGGTGATGGCCGTCGAAAGCTCGCATGCCGTGAACCCCAACGTCTACGCCAAAAGCGCCTACGACCCCGTCCGCGATTTCGCGCCGATCAGCAACCTGGCCGACGTGCCCAATGTGCTGGTGGTCAATCCCGCGCTGCCCGCGCAAGACACGGCGGCATTCCTGAAGCTGCTGAAGGCGGACCCCAATAAGTACGCCTTCGGCTCGTCCGGCAATGGCGGGTTAAGCCATATGAACGGCGAACTGTTCATGAAGACGACTGGCACGCGCATGCTGCATGTGCCGTACAAGGGGCTGGGGCCCGCCTTGAACGATTTGGTCGCCGGACAGGTTCAGGTGGTGTTCGACAACATTCCGTCGTCTTACCCGCTGATCCAAGGGCAGCGAATCCGGCCGTTGGCCGTGGCCGCCAAGCAGCGGCTGAAGGTCTTGCCCGATGTGCCGACGTATGCCGAGGCGGGTTTGCCCGCCATGAATAATCCGTCGTGGTTCGGCCTGGCCGCGCCCGCCGGCACGCCCGCGCCCGTGCTGGATAAACTAAATGCCGCCGTGCGCCAGGTGTTGGCCGACCCGGCAACCATC
Organism: Achromobacter marplatensis; assembly: GCF_049060505.1. Taxonomy (GTDB): domain Bacteria; phylum Pseudomonadota; class Gammaproteobacteria; order Burkholderiales; family Burkholderiaceae_B; genus Achromobacter; species Achromobacter marplatensis_A. The sequence continues at coordinate 375,948 of NZ_JBMGRB010000003.1, read as the reverse complement.
GACGCCATCGAAAAGCAGGGCGCCGTGCCCAGCCCAATGTCGCGCGATGAATTCAGCGCGCTGATCGCGCAGTCCTATCGCCACTGGAAGACCGTGGTCGAAGACATCAAGTTCGAGAAAATGCAATAAAGGAGCGCTCGTGAACACCAGAAATCTGACCTTTCCCCACGCCAGCGCCGAGATCGACGCCGCCGGTATCGCCACCTTGACGATGCAGGACGCAGGGGTGCTGAACATCCTGAGCACGCCGGTGATCAACGGCCTGCGCGAGGCGCTTGGCCACCTGCGCGAAGACGACTCGGTGCGCGTGCTGGTGCTGCGCGGCGCCGGCGACCGCGCGTTCGTGGCGGGTGCCGACATCGCAGAGATGGCGGCACTGGACGAACCCCGCGCCCAGCAATTCATCTCCAATTTGCGAGACCTTTGCAATGCCGTGCGCCACTTCCCGGTGCCGGTGATCGCCCGCATTCCGGGCTGGTGCCTGGGCGGCGGTCTGGAATTCGCCCTGGCGTGCGATTTGCGCATCTGCGCCGATCATGCGCAGTTCGGCATGCCTGAAGTCAAGGTCGGCATTCCGTCGGTGATCCATGCCGCCCTCATGCCGCAACTGATCGGCGCGGCCCACAGCGCCTGGATGCTGTTGACGGGGGAACTGGTCGACGCCCGCCGCGCGCAGGATTGGGGGCTGGTCAACGCCGCCGTACCGCAAGCGGAACTGGATCAGGCCGTGCGCAAGCTGGCGGAAGGGTTTGCGGCGTTGGGGCCGGCGGCATTGCGGCAGCAGAAGAAGTTGCTGCGACGCTGGGAGACGATGTCCGTGGATGCGGCCATCGAGGATAGCGTCGCGGAATTCGGCGCCGCGTTCAATACCGGCGAACCTCAGAAATTCATGAACGAATTCCTGGCCAGCAAGCGCGAACGCAAGGGCTGATCAGGCCGGCCCGCGCGTCGCCGCGACGATCGGGTCGTCCAGCAGGTATTCGGCGACCTGTTCGACGAACGGCGATAGCGGCACGCCGGCCTGCGTCACCAGCGTCAGTTCGCGCAGCGCCCACGGTTCGCTGATCGCCACGGCCGCGATGCGTTTCTCGCGCAGGGCGGCCGCGGCGATACTGCGCGGCACCAGCGACACGCCCACGCCGGCCTCGACCATGGACAGCACGGCATCGAAGGTATGCACGTGGATGCGCACCTTGGGCGTCTTGCCCGCCAGTTTGGCCATGTCGCGCAGAAAGACATAGTTGCTGCTGGCGCGGCTCATGCAAACGAAATCCAGGTCCAGGACTGCCGGGAACCGCACCGGCGAACTCTCCACTACCGGATGATTCAGCGGCGCGGCAATGATGAGTTCGTCGATGGCATAGCGGACGGCGTTCACGCCCGCCGATTTGGCCTGGCCGGCAAAGATGCCGATGTCGGCTTCCTGGCCTGCGATGGCGGCCTCGATCGTATTGCTGGAGCGCTCTTCCAGCAGGATGTTCACATTGGGATTCGCGGAAAGGAAGCGGCTAAGGCTGGGTACGATGAAGCCGTTCAGCGAGCTGCTGTTCGCAAACAGCTTGACGCTGCCCTTCAGCCCGCTGGCAAACCCGCTGACTTCGCCGTGCATGCGTTCAACGCCAGCCAGCAGCGACCGCACGTGCTTCAGCACGAAAGCGCCCTCGGTCGTTAGCTCCATGCCGCGGGCCTCGCGCTTGAACAGCGGCACGCCCATCGCGAATTCCAGATTCTTCAAGCGGTAGCTGGCGGATGAGGCAGTCAGGTGGACGGTGCCGGCTCCGCCCGATAGGCTTTTCGCCTCGGCGATCGCAAGGAATAGGCGAAGATCGGTGAGTTCGTAGCGCATGCCGGCAGATTACCGTAGATGCCTTTGCGCCGTCATAGATACGGCGTCGCCAGCCAGATGATCTTGTTGCGCAGGCGCTTGGCGAACGGCGCCTGCGTCAGCCCTTCCAGCGTCTCGAGCCTGGCCTGGCCGATCAGCCCGTCGATCCGGTCGCCGATCCACCGCGCCACCGCAGGGTCGTAGATCTCGGTGTCCAACTCGAAATTCAGCCGCAGGCTGCGCGGATCAAGGTTGGAAGATCCCACATACGCCCAGGCGTCATCCACCGTCATCAGCTTGGAATGGTCGAAGGCGCCGTGCGCTCGCCAGACCCGGCAGCCCGTGCGTACCACCTGGTCCAGCTGCGCCGACATGGCGTAGTCCACCAGGCGCAGATTGTTCTTGCCCGGGATGACGATGTCCACCTGGATGCCGCGCCGCGCGGCGGTCGCCAGCGCCCCGATCAGCGTCTGATCGGGCAGGAAGTAAGGCGACTGAATGCGCACATGGCGCTGCGCCACAGCCAGCGCGCCCAGCAGCATGTTGTGCGAACTGCCCAGCGCGCGATCCGGGCCCGACGGCACGCAGCGCATCGGCACGTTGCCGGCAAGGGGCAGGGCATGCGGGTCGAACCAGGGCTTGGCAGGCAGAGATTCGTGCGTGGTGAAATTCCAATCGTGCGCAAACACCGACATCAGCTGCGTCACGATCGGCCCTTCCACGCGAAAGTGCGTGTCCCGGTTGGTGGCGTCGCCCGTCAGCGCGCTGACGAATGCCGCGCGCACATTCATGCCTCCGGTGAACCCCACGCGCCCGTCGATCACCAGCACTTTCCGGTGGCTGCGCAAGTTCGCGTAGGGCATGCGCAGCACGCCCATCGGGTTCGTCATGAATCGCGCGACCGGCACGCCACCGCGCGCCAGCATGCGCACGATGGGCGGACGCGAATACTTGGAGCCGATCGCGTCAATCAGCACCCGTACCGCGACGCCTCGCGCATGCGCCTCGATCAGCGCCTCGGCCAGCTCGCGTCCGATCGGGTCGTTATCGAAGATATAGCTTTGCATCGCCACCGCATGGCGCGCGCCGCGGATGGCCTGCAACATGGCCGGGTACGCCTCGTCGCCGCCCGCCAGCGGCCGCACCGCGTTGCCGCCCAGCAGCCGGAACCGGCTGACCCGGTCGCCCAGCACCTTCAACGAGGCGAACTGCGGCCCCGAAATCGGCGCCACATCCACGGGCTGGGTCTCGACCTGTTGGGCGTCCACCACCATCGCTTCGTCACGCTGCTGCGACACCCGCGTCTTGCGGATGCGGTTGATCCCCGCCACGAAATAGAACAGGGCCCCGAACAGCGGCGAGAACAATGCCACCCCCACCCACCCGATGGCCGCCCGCACGTCCTGCTTGGTCATCGCGGCATGCACCGCCGCGCCCGTCCCGGCCACGATGCTGATGGCAAAAGCCAGATGAGGCCAGTAATCGATCAAAATTGCGTGTATGCGATCCATAGCGATGGCGTAAGAGACGGCCTCCAAGGGGAACCAAGCGGAAGGATAGCAAGCTGGAAAATCCAGGCAAGAGAAATTGGGGGCAGGGCATTTGACGCGTCAAAAAAATGTGCTATAGTTCGGCCTCTTCGTTGTTGAGCTTCTTTTTGAAGCGCAGCGGCAGAAGAAAAAGCACTGCGAAAGCAGTGCCGAATCAGTACCAGAGGTGGCTGTAGCTCAGTTGGTAGAGTCCTGGATTGTGATTCCAGTTGTCGTGGGTTCGAGCCCCATCAGCCACCCCAAGAATTCCCCTTACATTACAGACGCTTAGGCGTCTGTTTTGCTTTCTCGGGGAGAATCTGGGCAGAAATCGCCGTTTCTACGCGGCTCATCTCCAGATCGTTCTGATCGCCGTCCAGCCATTTGGAATAGGTTTTCAGGAACATCTCCACGCTGTGGCCCAACTGCTTCGCGCAGAAGGCCGGCGTCATCCCAGCCATTAGGATCACCGTCGCGTAAGTGTGCCGCATGTTGTACGGCCGCCTCTAGCGTATCCCAAGCAGTTTCGGTGTTGGCGTCCAGCTGCGCCGGAACGCGCGCTCGTCTTTCCACTGGGTTGCATATCGCGGGTCATGGAATACTGCGGCGCCGGAGGGACTCGGTTGCGGGTGATCTGTCAGCCCTCTCGGCGCAGCACATGGATACGCCGAGTTGACGCACCAGATCCACGACCGGCATGGCCCGCTCCGCCTGCTTAGGCGCCGCGACGATCTACTCGACCAAATATTGCGTGCGTTTCATGGCGAACCCCCCGTTCTCGCTGGAAAATTCGCCCTAAAACACTCACATTTAGATATCAATTTGAGGCGTGTTCCAGACGGCCCGTACTTCCTCAATGTGCGCCGCGGTGATGTCACTGTTTTCATGCAGGATAAGTGTGGCGACATTGCCGCGCTTTACCAGTAGCGTCACTCCCTCGTCGCCAATCAGGTTGTTGGATAGGTCAAGCGTAGAGAAGCTGGGAAACTGACCCCGTTCCGTCCTTTCCTGGTCGCCGATATTGAATTTAACTAGCTCCGCCACTTCCTGGTCGCGGATAGAGCATTTAACTAGCTTAAGCGTGGAAAGGTGGGCAAACCTGGTCAGTGCCGCCGCTAACGAGTGATCAATAGCGTTCCTGGACAGGTCAAGCACAGAAAGCTGGGGCAGCTTAGCCAGTTCCGCCAGTGCTTCGTAGTCAAGTTTGTTGTCGGAGGAGCGGGGGCTGTCCCGCCTATACATGTCGTTGGACAGGTCAAGCGCGGTGAGGGTGAGGATCTTAGCGACTTCTTGCGTAGCCGCGTGGCCAAGTTTGTTCGCAGACAGATTAAGGTTGGAGAGCTTGGGAAGCTTAACCAGTTCCTTCAATCCCTCGGGGCCGATTTCGTTATTCGCCAAGTTAAGCTCGGACAGATTCTCGAGCTTAGCAATGTTCATTGGTATCTGGCCTTTAATATCGCACCGTGCCAGCTTGAGGCAGGACAGTTTATCGAACTTCTCCAGCGCCGTTGCGTTGACCCCGAAAAGGATGTTATTTGAGAGGTCAAGTGTGCGGAGAACGGGGAGCGCGGCCAATGCCATTACCCCGTCGGCGCCGATAACAGTGCCACTCATGTTAAGCACGGTGAGCCCGAGTAGCTTAGCCACTTCTGCCGCACCAGCGGAGCCGATCAAGTTGTCGGACACATCAAGCGTGGAAAGATTGAGCAGCTTGGACAGTTCCTTCACTCCCTCTACACCTATGTCGCAACGACCCACGTTCAGCGAGGTGAGATTGGGAAGCTTAGCCACTGCCTTCATCCCCTCATTGCCGATATAGCATCCGGTCAGGTCAAGCGCGGTGAGCTTTTCAAACTTCTGTAGCACTGCCACGGCGTCTGCAGTCAGTTGATTCCTTCTCAAGCTCATCGATTGAATGTTGGGGCATCGCTGCGCGAGAACGTCGAGAAATTCGACTCTGAAGGTTCGGGGGAAAAAACCCCGGCAAGCAAAGTCTATGTGGGTAATGCTATCGGGCAGGAACCGCAGTTGCTCGGTCGAGACCGGGAACCGCAACGTTAGATGGGTCGGGCGGGCAGGCTGCTCTGTGAGTTTTTTTTCCGGATCGAAGAATCGAGAGAATCCTTCCGGTTGAGTGATAGCCAGATTTTTTATCGCTCGGGGGGCAAGTGCTCTGTTGCGATTGTTTAATTGCCTGACCACTTTAAAGCCTGGGATGTCTTCAGCCAAAAAGTCGAGGATGTTATCGCGGATATAACAAATATGACGGGGATCACAGCGGAGGGGCGAGGAGTCAGGCGAGGTAAAGTCGGAATCAGATGAACTATAGTTTGGAAAGATCGTTGAATTAAAGTTGGAGCCGGATATATTCATTAGGAATTCGCCTTTTTGCGTGTATTTTGGTATTGGCGCGCGACTTCACATATGCGCACGTCTGGCTATCAGGATGCCGATGTGCGATCTGTCACTTACCGTGTCGCAAGGTTCCATATCTCGATCATGTCCACATCGATAACGTCGTTGGCATCGATCTGCGTCCTGTCACGGCACGGACGCTTGGCGTTGAAACGCGCGCGTCAGAAATTCGAGCAAGGTTTGGACCGAGGGGAGCAGGCCCCGCCTGGACGGATAGACGGCATGCACGATACCGGTTCTGGGCGCCCAGCCGGGAATGGCGTCCACCAGTTGCCCGTCCCGGATAGACTGGGCAATGAGCAACGTCGGCAGTTGAACGACCCCGAGCCCTTTGATCGCGGCCATGCGCAGCGCCAACATCTGGTCGGTCAAAAGACATGGCGCGTGGTGTACCAGGGCTGCGGTGCCGTCGGGCCCGAAAAGCTCCCACTCGTGTGAACGCGCGTCAGGCCCTTGCCCTAGGCTGGGCACCTTGGCCAGATCCGCCGGAACGGTGAACGGACCGTATCGCTTCAAGAACGCGGGACTTGCTACCAGGCGCTGTGGACTGTCCGACAGGGTCTTCAGGATCAGTCCGCTGTCTTCCAGCGGCGGGAAGCGCACGCGCAGCGCAACATCGAATCCTTCCCCGATAATGTCCACGCGGCGGTTAGCGCCTTCGGCGTGAATCCGTATCAATGGGTAGCGCACCATGAAGTCCGTGAGCATGTCGGCCACAAGCGCGTCGAACAGGCCAATAGGACAGCTCAGCCGGATGATGCCCTGCGGTTCGGCCCGGCTGCGCTGAACCGATTCCTCGGCGGCCTGCGCTTCAACAAGCATCGCCTGGCAATGCCGGTAGTACTCGTGGCCGACGTCCGTCACCACGAACTGGCGCGTTGACCGCTGGACCAGACGCACGCCCAATCGCTCCTCCAACAAGGCAAGTCGGCGGCTGATCTTGGACTTCGGCATATCCAGGTGCCGTGCCGCCGCCGAAAAACCGCCGTGCTCCACGATCTGCGTGAAATAGAAGAGGTCGTTTAAATCGATGATTTGCAGCAACGCTGTTCTCCAAACAGAACAATGAGTTCGTTTTTTCCGTCTATCCAGAGGGTCGTTCTGATTTTATGCTCTTCCGAACCGATCAATATCCCTTCGGGAAGGAAACAACGATGCCTAAACTGATCAGCATCCATACAGCGGGAAGCACCCATTGGGTAGGCGACGGCTTTCCGACCCGGACTGTCTTTTCCTACGAGACGGTGGGCGGCTACACCAGCCCCTTTCTGCTTTTTGACGTGAGCGGCCCGCAGGATTTCAAGCCTTCTCCCTTGCCTCGTGGCATCCAGCAGCACCCGCATCGCGGCTTCGAGACCGTGACGCTGGCCTATCAAGGCGAAGTCGCTCACCGAGACTCCTCGGGAGGCGGCGGGCTGATTCGTTCAGGTGACGTGCAATGGATGACGGCGGGCGCCGGGATCATGCACGAAGAGTTTCATTCGCCGGCGTTCTCGCGTTCGGGCGGTGTCCTGGAAATGGTCCAGCTATGGGTCAATCTGCCCGCGGATCGCAAGATGTCTCCGCCCCGGTATCAGACGCTGTTGAACGAACGTATTCCTCGAATGGAATTGGGTTCTCCCGCCTCTGGCTCCTTGCGAGTGATTGCGGGCCAATATGAACAGCTGACAGGCCCAGCTGAAACGTGGTCGCCCATCAACCTGTGGGATCTGAATTTGAACCACGGCACCCGCACGGCACTGCGCCTGCCCGAAGGGCATTCGGCCATGGTCATCGTATTGCGCGGCACGCTAAGCATCGATCGATCCGCGCCGATGCACGAAAAGCAGATGGCGCTCTTTGATCGCTCCGGCGGCACGATCGCGATCAGCGCCGAAACCAATGCCGCCTTGCTCGTCCTGACCGGCGAACCGCTCAACGAACCTATTGCGGGGTCGGGGCCTTTCGTCATGAACACCGCGGAAGAGATTTTGCAGGCCAAGCGCGATTTCGCAAGCGGCCGTTTTGGACGCATCCCCGCAACGGGCGCCTAGCACGCTCATCCAATTTTCAAGGGTTCGCACCTCCCTAAGGGCGCAACATCGGACTGCCGAAAGGAAAACTATCATGAACGACATTACCTCCCGCGACGACACGCTGCTTACCCCCGACAACCATGCTCTGCTGATGATCGACCACCAGTACCTGCAATTGTTGGCGCTGCGTTCGCATCCGAACGAGCTTGTCGTCAACAATGCGACGTTCATCGCCAAGGCAGCGAAACTCTTCAAGGTCCCCACGCTGCTGACCACGGCCTTTGCCGAACGCCAAGCGCTGTTCCAGGAAGTTCAGGCCGTGTTTCCGGATCAGAAGCCTGTTGACCGCACTGGCCTGGACGCGTGGGACGATTCCCGCGTGCGCGAGTGGGTCAAAGCAACCGGCAAGAAAAAGCTGGTGATGGCCGGCCTGTGGACCGAGGTCTGCTTGAACCTTGCCGTCCAGAGCGCCCTGGCGGCTGGCCACGAGGTTTACATCATTCCGGATGCCTCGGGTGGCGGCACGGTCGAGAGCCACGAATTGGGAGTGCAACGCATGGTGCAGTCCGGCGCTCGCCCGCTGTCGGCCACGGCCTATGTCAGCGAACTCCAGCGCGACTGGGCACGCGAGGAAACCGCTGGGGACGTCGCCAACCTGTTCGCACTGCACGGCGGTGGCTTTGGCCAGGGTTTACGTTGGGAGTGGGATCTGCTCGGCCTGAAGGAAGGCACGCGCTAAACCCTTCCGGGCGTCTCGCGGGCAGGCCACGTGATGGCCTGCGGAACCGCGCTTACAACGGCCCTCCTTGTCGTGACGATTCCACAAGAGGGGGGCATGTTGTGACGGCCGGGACGCCGGCAGTGACCGACGTATGTATGGACTGGCCCCTTGCACCGAAGGTGCTGAACGTTATCCGAAGCGGTATGAATAGAAATTCCAGGCTTGCCGTCGCGCCGGTCCTTCTGGTGGCGTTGACCTTCAACAACGTGACTCGGGCCGATGCTGTTGCGCTGCCCGCTCTGGGTTTAGGAAATACCAGTTTCATGGATGGTGTCGCGGGGCCTGGGAAACTGGTCGAAATTCCGATCCAGCTGAACTACGCCGACGATATAAAAGACGCAAAAGGACGCTCGGTGAGCGGCCGTCAACGAATCAGCAGCGTCAGTGTGCTTCCGCACTTTGCGTACATCAGCAACACTAAGATTCTGGGCGCCTACTATGGCGCGGAAGTGCTATTGCCGCTTGTGCACCTGGACCTTGAGATTGACAACGGCCCGCGGGGCACCCGAACGCGGCAGGGCGATATGATCGTCAGCCCGCTCCTGTTGCAATGGGAGCCAGTGCAGTTGCTCGGCCGTCGGTTCTGGCAGCGCCTGAATTTCGTCTTCAGCCTGCCAACGGGCGACTACGACGAGGACGAATCGATTAATGTGGGCGCGAACGTATGGACGTTCAATCCGCACTATGCTTTCACCTGGGAACTGAGCAACAGGCTGGAATTCAGCGGCAGAGTGCATTACGCCTGGGTCAGCCGAAACAAACGGCCATCTAACGCGCTTGGCGTCGACGATACCCAGCCCGGCCAGGCGTTTCACGCCAATTATTCGCTGTCCTACGCGTTGAACGAAACGTGGAGGGTAGGGCTTGCCGGCTATCACCTGGCGCAGACTACAGACGATCGTGTCAACGGTCGTCGCCAGTCAGACTCCCGAGAAAGGGTCATGGCCATCGGGCCAGGGGCCATGTATCGGAAGGGGCCGCAGACGTTCTTCGCGAACCTCTACTTCGAAAGTGGGGCACGCAACCGTGCTGAGGGAACGCAGCTTACCCTGCGCTATCTTCATACCTTCTGATAGCCGGGGCGCCAGGTCTGTAAACGTCCGGTTGTTATCGTGTTTGCACAGCGGATGAAAGCAGCGTGCCTTGAGGCGCCAACATGGCGCCCTTGAATGGGTCTGGATAGGCAGGATTGCCTACCTGTCTGTTCCAGGATGTGACCTACAGCAGCCGCTCATCGACGCCGTTGCGCAGGTCGTAGGGCGACCACAGGATTCTTCCGACAATACGCACTTCGCACCCGTCTTCCTTTTCCAGGGCGAACGGTGCGTATGCGGGATTCAACGATTTGGCCAGCCAGGCGCCTTCGCGTCCGCGCGAAATGCACTTCACGATCATCTTGCCGCCGTGGTTGATGGCGTACACCGTGCGCGGGTCGATCTCGCGCGGGTCCGAGACCGGATCCTCGAAAAACAGCATGGGGCCGCCATTGCGGATGACCGGTTCCATGCTGTCGCCTTGCGCGTAAACGATCTTCATGCGGTTGATCGGCAGCTTGAACGATTCCAGGAACGAGCGGCGCAGGAGGATCTCGCCAATCTCGGTCTCATGGTAGTTCTCGATACCAAGCCGCCCGGCCGCCAAGCGCACATCCAGTTCGGGGATGGGCATGAACTCCTGGTCGTTGGCTGAGTAGCCGGCGTTGGCGACATGGCCCACGTTGGCCGCGGTGCTGATGCGCAAGGTCTGGGTTCGGTCGACCTGGTGGGTCGTGAGGCCGTCGGCATCCCAAGGTGCGGGTGTAACCGGAGCCATAGGAAATTCGTCCGCCGTGGTGGCCATGTCGACGACGGCGCCGCGCTTGGATTGCAGGGTTCTGGACTGCGCCGCCGACCCCTGGGCTTTTACGCCCATCTGGCCCAGTGCCAGCAGCAGCGCGCCTTCCAGGCGCTTAAGCTGATCGTCGGGCAAGCCTTTTATCAGCGACGCGGGCACCGAAGGAAAGGGCCAAGCGGGGTCCGGGGACGGCGTGGCGCTCGGCGCGGCCGTGGATAGCGATGCCGCCTTTCTGGTTTCCGCGGCCAGGCGGGGACTGATCGCGGACAAGGTGCAGCCGAAGCCTTGGGCGTAGGCCATCGCGGCCTCGATGCCGATGGGGCGCCGACCTGTGATGTGCTGATAGATCATCGCCTGGCCGCCCTTCACCTGGTGGTCGCGAGCGAATGCCGCGCGGTTCACGCCTTCAAAGCGTGCGCGCAGGGCAGCGGCTTCCTCTTCGATTGTCCACATTTTCATATAGCAATGCTATGCAAATAAAACTATAGCATGGCTTGCTAATAAACTGTAGCGTCGCTATAGTTTTAGTGATGAATCTACATGATTATTTCAGCCGAGACGGGGCACTTACCGCTGCGGCGCTGGCTCGACGCGTGGGGGTGTCTCCCGCGTTGGTGTATCAGTGGCGCACGGGCAGAAGGCCCGTCCCGGTCAAGCACTGCGCCCTGATCGAGCAAGCCACTCGCGGCGTGGTCACCCGACGCGACCTGCGTCCCGTCGATTGCATTCGAATCTGGCCGGAGCTGGCCGAAGGGACAACGGCGCAATGAACTACTACCCCCATCACATCGGTGATTTCAATAACGCAACGCGTCATCTCACGCGTGTCGAGCGCAGCGTCTATCGCGATTTGATCGAACTCTATTACGACACCGAAGCCCCCTTGTCTCGCGACATCGACAAGCTGTGCCGGTTGCTGATTGCACGGTCCGACGAGGAGCAGGCCGCCGTTTTCCAAGTGCTGAGCGAGTTCTTCACGGACACGGAGCAAGGCTGGCGTCACGCGCGCTGCGATGCCGAGATCGCCCGCTATCACGGCAACAAGGAAGCGAAGTCCGCAGCGGGCAAGGCCAGCGCGGCGAAGCGGGCGCGGCAGGCGCAGCGGCGCGATGCGGAACGGGACCCGGCCGAGGCGGGGCAGAGTCCGCATGTTCAACAGCCGTTGAACGCGGCGCCAACCAACCAGGAACCAGAACCAGGAACCAAGAGCCAGGAAAAGCCATTAAAGACGCGTTGCAAGCAGGCTTCCGGGTTCGATGCCTCGGCGATTGCATTGCCGGCCTGGCTGGAACGTGAAGACTGGGTCAGTTGGGTTGCTGACCGCAAAGCGCGCAAGAAGCCGATCACGGAAGAGGGCGCGCGCCGGCAGCTGCAACAGCTTGCGGGCTACCAGGCCGAGGGCATCGCGCCTCGTGACGTCATCGCGCATAGCATCGCCAGCGGATATCAGGGCTTGTTCCCTCCGCGTAGCAGCCGGCCGGAAGCGCCGTTCAACCGGGGGCGGCAGCGGGCGGATTGGTCATCCGAATTGCGCAGCGTCCTGGCCGAAGGCCATGCGCGCAGCGAGATCGACATGGGAGTCATCGATGCAAGTCGCTGAAGCGTCAACCGGGCTGGGCGCGTTGGTCGTCAATGAAATGCACCTGCTGTATGGCGCGAAGTTCGCGCAGCAGTGGGAAGGCTTGACGCCCCGTGAGCTGAAGGACTCGTGGAACCAGAAGCTGGCAGGGCTGGGCGAATCGCATGTCAGGCGCGGCCTGACCGCGTGCCTGACTCGCGAATGGCCGCCAACCCTGCCGGAGTTTTTGAAGTTGTGTTGTCCGTGGCTGACACCAGAGGTCGCTTATCACGAAGCCGTGCGTGGCGTGTCGGCGCGCCGCCGGGGCGAGATCGGCAACTGGTCGCATCCCGCCGTGTATTGGGCGGCAGTTGGCGTGAGCACCGTGGATTTGCTGAACAGCAATTACGGCTCGATCAAAGCACGCTGGGAAAGAACATTGGCCGAGGAATTGAGCAAAGGGGCGTGGCCCGCCATTCCCGAGCCGCGCGCGGCGCTGCCAGCGCCCGGCCAGACCTTGGCCTCGCGTGCTGAAGCCGAAGCGGCGTTGAAGAAGATGGGGGCGGGAAAGCTGCTGGAGCCGCGCAGCCGCTCGCACCGGGAATGGATCGAGAAATGGGAAGCGCGGATCGCGCTGGGCGGGCATCCGACCAAGGCCATCGCCGAGATGCTGACGCACGCCAAGCACAGCGCCAATCCGGAGCGCCGATGAGCAACAGAGCCGTCATCGAACGCCGCGCGCGTGATGGCCAAAACACAACAGGGACGAGGTCTGATATGCAAGCAGGGTTGCCACGTTGGGTGGAAGACGAGATTCGAAATTGGGCGCGATCCCAGTGGGAGGGGGATTGGCCGGGGCCACGCCGCATGGAGCAAGTTGCGCCGGACCTGTGCGAATTCCCGCCACAGCCCGGCCACGATGATGACGACGAGCCCGTGCGGATTCCCGTGAACCATGAACGGGCGCGACGAGTAAACGCTTTGTATGAAGCGTTGCCGCTCGTGGAACGGCGGGTAGTGCAAGCGGAATACACCCGGCGCGCCGACTACGGTGACCTGCCCGCGCATCTGCGCCAGGACAAGGCCTGCCGCGTCATCGGTATCACGCAGCCTTACTACAAGGTCGCACTCGGCAGTTTCAAGCAGCAGGTCTGGAGGGCATTCCAATGAAGTACGCCCACGAGGTCATCGATCTGCTGGCGGCGTATCCGGGCCGGGAATTCAGAATGGCGGAGATCTTGCGTCATGTCAGTCGCGGCATCCCGCTGGCGCCTGCGTCGCAAGAGGCGATGCGGCGCGGCGCCCGCCGGGTGCTGGACCATCTGTTGGATGCGGGCCATGTTCGGCGCTGCGGCGGCAATACGAAATCCGCCACATACGCATGGTCGGAATTGGGACACGCACTTCAGAAAAACCCGCGCCATTTGGGACCGGATTTGAGACAATAGCCGCGGGGCATTGCGCCCACACGAAATGCAGCCCGCCAACCTCAATGGTTCGCGGGCTTTGTTTTTTTCAGATTTCCAACTGGACCGCCATGACGCCCGAGAACGCAATTCTTACGCTGCTGACGGCTGCCGCGGGCAGTGTTCCCGTCATCCCTTCCGACCAGGCCGAATCCAGCCCGCTGCCGCCGTATATCGCCATGACGGTCCGGTGGGTGCAGTCCGGCCCGGTTGAAGAAGGCCGGGTCGATGACAACGGCAACCTGCCTGTACATGACCACCGCGACGCCACCGTCGAACTGCGCAGTACCGGGGCCGCGGCCTACGACGTGCTGGATGGGCTTGGCCTCATCTTGCGTCATCCTGCCTACGAGGAACAGGCCGAGGCCCTGGGCCTGGCGCTGTTCGACACCGGCAGCTTGCAGCGCGTGCCGCGCGAGAGCGCGGGCGCAGCAAGCGGACGCCTGGGCGTGCGCGAGCTGGGCTTTCGCTACGTGCAGACTCATGTCGATTTTGTCGGCGTCATTGAAACGGTGACCGGCACGATCACAACGACGGGCGGGCTTCTGCCCGCCCTGGAAACCCCTTTTTCCGCGGAGACCGTGACGGCGCCCTAGCGTCCTCGGTTTTCCTAACGCTGTCACGCCGCCTTTGGGCGGTTTTTTTTTGGAGCCGCAAATGGCAAAAATCGACCGGATCGTCAATGTGGCGATCTCGCTTAACACCACGGCGATCAAGGAGCAGAACTTCTCTGACATCCTGATCCTGGGCGCGCATGCGCTGGCCGTGAACCGCGTCCTGGCGGTGACCGAGGCGGGCGAATTGCTCGACATGGGCATCGCGCAGACCGATCCGCTGTATATCGCGGTGCGCGACGCCTTCAAGCAGATCCCGACCGTGGCCCGCGTCTTTGTCGGCCGCCGCCAGGTGGATGCGTCGCGCGTTTCCGTGACGCGTGCCGCCGCTGCCGACTACGGTGTGTCGCTTTCGTGGCGCGACGCGAATGGTGCCGTGCAAAAGGTGGACGTCAACGTGACGGGCACCGCCGATAGCACGCCGCAGACGCTCGCGACGGCCCTGGCCACCGCGATTGCCGAGACCGATGCGCCCGTGACGGCGGTCGCCACGGGCGCCGATGTTGCCGTGACCACCGCCGTGAACGGCCAGGCCTTGGCCATCGCCGTGACGGGCAACCTGCAGTTGGCTGCGCCCGTCAGCACTGAAACGCCATCGGCCGCATTGAACGCCTGCCTGCGCGAGAACGGCGACTGGTATGGCGTGTCGCTGGCCAGTCGTGTCGAAGCGGATGTGCTGGACGCCGCCGAATGGGTGGAATCGAACGAGCGCCTGTTCGGCGTATCCAGCGACCAGGCCGGCATCATCGACGCGGCCGTCTCCAACGACATCGCGTCGCGCTGCCAGCAGAAGCAGTACTTCCGCACGCACGTGTGGTACCACGGCCTGGCCGACAGCGAAGCGCTGGACGCCGCTGTCGCCGCCAACCGCTTCACCTTCTATCCGGGGGGCGAAACCTGGGCCAACACGCGACTCTCCGGCGTGACCTACGACAGTCTGACCGAGGGCCAGGCGCTGGCCGCGCATGCGAAGAACGCCAACACGTTCGAGCAGATGCGCAACTTTGCCGTGACGCAAAACGGCAAGGTCGCCGCGGGCGAATGGATCGATGTGATCCGCGGCCGTGACTGGTTGGCCGAGCAGGTCAAGATCAACGTCGCCTCGCAACTGATCAATGCGAACGGCAAGGTGCCCTACACCGACGTCGGCATCCAGATCCTGGTCAACGGCATCCGCCAGGCGTTGCTGCTGGGCCAGAGCCGCGGACTGGTGGCGCCCGACGAGATCGACGAAGCAGGCCGCAAGATCCCGGGCTTCGTGATCAACGTGCCGCGTGCAGCGAGCGTTTCCGCGAACGACAAGGCTAACCGCATCCTGCGCGACCTGACGTTCAGCGCCCGCCTGGCGGGCGCCATCCATGTTGCCGAGATCAAGGGCAACCTCACCTACCAACAACTGTAATCGGGGCCTATCCATGTCCGTCAAAACCTACGCACCCAATCAGGTGAAGATCGTGATGGGCGCGTTGCCCATCTCAGGCCTGGCCGAAGACACCTTTGTCACCGTGGCTGAAATCGGCGAAGGCATTGCCTCCGTCGTCGGCGTCGATGGCGAGGTGGCGCGTTCCATGTCGCGCGATTCGCGCCTGCGCATCACCTTGACGCTGATGCAAACCAGCGCCAGCAACGCCGCGCTGACCGCGCTTCACCAGGCCGACCGCGCCACCGATGGCAACGGCGCCGTGCCGATTTCCGTGACTGACTTGCGCGGTACGTCGCTGCACGCCTCGGACTCGGCGTGGATCGTCAAGACGCCCGATGCGGGTTACGGCGCCAAGGTCGGCAACCGCGAGTGGTCGATCGAAACGGGCCCCGCCATCAACGTCATCGGAGGCAACACCTGATGAGCGCCGTCAAGGAAGTGGCCATTGGTTCAACGGTCTTCCGGATTTCCCGGTTCGATCCGTTTCGTCAGTTGAAGTTGCTGGGCGACCTGCAAAAGGAAGTGCTGCCCGCAGCGGGGTCGATGCTGACCGCCGTGTTCGGTGGCGAGGGCGCGGCGCTGGACCGGGACGAAAAGGCGATGCAGCATGCCTTGCGCGAACTGTCGGCCAAGCTGGGCGGCGACGCCCTGGCTAATTGGGCCGAACGCCTGATCGACGCCGAACTCGTCAGCTTCGAACTCGATGGCCGGGAGGCCCAGAAGCTGACGCCCGCGCATCGCGCCTTGGCGTTCGCCGACTACGCCGAAATCCTGGAGCTTCTGTTCCACATCCTCGAGCACAACTTCGCCGGCCCTTTGGTGCGTTGGGTCGGCCGCTTTGGTCCGGCCCGCGCGAAGTTGGCGAGCCTGTCGGTCGGTTCGACGCAGGCCTCGAACGAGAGTTGATCATCTGGCGGCCCATCCTGGCCCGCCACGTCAGTCTGGACGCCGTTAAGCGCGGCGATATCGACCTTCTGGACATCCTGAAGCTGAACGCGCTGATGGATGCCCAGGAGGCGGCCAGGACTGCGGCAGAACGAAAGGCGAGGTAACGATGACCGTTGTACGAGAACTGGTGACGCTGCTGCGGTATCAGGTGGATGATTCCGGCTTGAAAGTGTACGGGCAGGCGTTCGAAGGGACGCTGGCCGGCATGACCCGGGCCAGCGTTCGGGCAGGCGCGGCCATGCGCGAGGCATTCTCGAACGTGCTGTCCAGTGTGCAGAACCTGCGGAAAACCGCGGATATCCCGCTCAAACGGATCTTGAGCGATATCGACGCCTGGGCCCTTACCGAGGGGCGCCTGCGCTTAGCGGTAGGGGATGACACCCAATACGCGCAGGCGGACCGCGATGTCGCCCGTGTTTCTCGCGCGAGCCGCTCGTCGTATGCGGAGAACGCGGGCAACTACGCACGCACGCGGCAGGCGCTGGAGGACCAGGGCCGGCCCACGCAGGACGCGGCCGGAGTCACGGAAGCCTTGGCGCTGAGCATGACCCTGTCGCGCACGCCGTCCGAGGATCGTGGCGGCGTTGTCGCCTCGTTGCTGAAGATGATCGAGCAGGGCAGACTTGGCCTGGAGGAATACAACACTTTGCCGCGGCGCATGCAGGATGCGCTGGCCGCCGGGCTGAATGTCGATCGCAGTCAGCTGCGCGAGCAAGTGCAGGGCGGCCAGGTCACGGCCGACCGCGCATTGCCCGCGCTGCAATCGGAATTGCCCAGGATGCGTGCGGAAGCCGAGAACGCGCCCGCATCCATCGCGGGGGCAATGACGGTCTTCAACGACGCCATGCAGCGCTACTTTGGCGAGACGCTTCCCGGTGGCCGCATTGCGCTACAGGCGGTGACGGGTGCCATCCAGTACCTGGCGGACAACATCGATACCGTGGTCAAACTGCTTGCATTGGCGGGGGCGAGCACGGCGCTGGTGTCCTTGGGGAACGGACTCCGGCAGGCCACCGTTCTTTCGGGCGGGTTGATCCCGTCGCTGCTTGGGGCCGCGCGGGCGGCCTTGGGGCTGGACGCCGCCATGTCGATGCGTCGCGGCCCGGCGGGCGCGATGCAGATGTTGTCGCTATGGTCGCGGTCGGTGGCGCCGATGCTGCGCATGGCGGCCGTGTTGAGCACGATCTATCTGATTGGCCAGGATATCGCCAATTGGCTTGGAGGCGGCGATTCAGTGCTGGGAGGCTGGATCGGCGGGGTGGAGCAGTGGCAGGAAGAGCTTGATGCCGTGTCCGCCGTGATCGCTTATGTGAAGGACCTGCTGCTAGGCGCGGGCACGGCGTTGGGCCCTTGGATCACGCAGTTCGGGACCATCGCGGTGATGGCTTTCGGCCTGTGGCAGGTTCTTTCCCCGATCGGCAATGTGATCCTGTGGTTGGCGAAAACTGCGTTGCCGATGCTGGGGAACGCGTTCATGTACCTGGCGACGTCCATTGTGCCCACGTTGTGGAACGCATTCGCGATGACGCCTGTCGGCCGGATCATTTCGGCGATCAGCCTGCTTGCGCTGGCGCTGTGGCAAATCTGGGAAAACTGGGATGTGATCAAAGCGTACATCTCGGCGACCTGGGACGAGCTGATGGCGATGGCGAACGACTCGTTCCTGGGGCCGGTGTTGGGATACATCAAGGCGATCTGGGCATTCTGGGAGGGACTCGTCAAGGGCGTCGTCGCGGTCTTCACTGGCGATTGGGATGGCGCAATTGCGCACTGGCGCGGCGCGTTCGAAGGCCTTTGGTCATTTTTTTCGGGGATGGGCGGCCGGATGGTCGCCACGGTCAAAGAGATCGGCAGCGCGATCGAGACCTGGGTGCTGAATAAGCTCAAGGTAGCGAAAACCTGGTTCCAGGACTTGTTGCCCGACTGGATGAAGTCCGACGAGAACGCCTCGGTGATGGATGCGCCGGGCGCTCAGGGCGACAGGCCCCCCGCATGGCTTGGCGTGGTGGGCAGCCTGCAAGTGCCGTCGATTTCACCCGCCACCGCGATTGGCGCCGGATCGAATGCCGGCCGCGCGCCGCTCACGTATCAGAACCGTAATGACATCGTCGTCAATGTGACGGGATTGGACTCTCCGATGGTACGCAGCGCGGTGCTGCAGGGCGTGGATGAGGGATCGCGACGCGGCACCGAAGGCCTCTTCCAGAGATATGACGTCATGCCGCCCGTCGAGTCGAACAGCTAGGAGCAATGATGAACTTTGTTTCCATGATCTTTGGATGGAATGGCGGCAGCAGTATTGGCACGGTGGCGCTTGATGCGCTGTTAAGCGAGAAGACGACGCTCAATAGCCGGGCGACGTCATACGCGGTGGAAGACGGCCCGCCGGTGACGGACCATGTGGTCCAGGAGTCGGAACAATTGACGTTGGACGGATGGGTGACTGCGGCCGACATTACGTTGCTGGGCGGCATGAGGCAGCGGGACGGTGGTTTGGGCGGCGGGTCGTCCGGCGCTGGCCGGTCGAAACTGATCGGCGCCAAAGATGCGTTGCGCAAGGTTCACGCCGATCGGCTGCCCGTCAGCATTGCGACCGGCATGGACGTGTATGTGGACTTCGTGATGGAGAACTGCTCAATCGGCCGCAGCAATGGCGGCGGTGACCGGTTCGAAATTTCCGCAAGCTTCAAGCGAATCCGGAAAGTCACGCTTCGCCAGGCGGACATTCCGCCGGAGAAGACCGCCGGCAGCGCCACCGGCAAAGCCGGCGCGACCCGGACCAACGCCGGAAAGACGAATGGCGCCCCGGTCGATCCGAAGCAGCGCGGCGGCGTCTTCAACACGCCAGGAGTCGGGCCATGATCCAGATCCCCGTCCCGGACGTGAATGACAGCCTGACCGAGGTCGACCTGGATGGCGTGACCTACTTCTTGCGCTTGTCCTGGAACAGTGAAGCCGAGCTCTGGGCGTTGTCGATCGAGAACGCCTATAACGCGCTGGTCGTGGCCGGCATCGCGGTCGTGCCGGGTTCGCCGTTGCTGGCGGGATACCGGCATCTGACGGTGCCCGCCGGTGAACTGATCGCGTTGGCGCCGGACCGCCGTGATGCGATCAGCCGCGGCGCGCTGCCGTCGGGCGAAGTCGCCTTGATCTACGTTGATGCCCAGGAGGTGGCCGATGGCCAGGTTTGACCGGGTCTACCGGCTTCTCATCGGTAAGGGCGGCGGCCAGGGGCTGGAAGTTGTTCCGCCTTTGCGCATCACTTTCGACATCGCCAAGCAGGCCAATGAAGAGCCGAACGACATCAAGATCACCTTGTACAACCTGGCGGCAGATACCCGCCGTGCGCTGGAAGAACCCGGCTTGCGCTGCGTTCTGTATGCGGGCTATGCGGAAGAGGGCGGTCCCTTGCTGATGGCGTCAGGCAGCGTGGTGTTTGCCTACACCCGGTTCGAACAGCCGGACGTGGTGACCGAACTGACGGTCAAGGACGGCTACACCGAAGTACGCGATACGGCGGTGTCGATTGGCCTTGGCGCCGGCGCTCGGGCCAGCGTCATCATCCGCGATATCGCACGCCAGATGGGCTTGCCGCTGGTGATGGCCGATGACGTGCCCGACCGGCGCTGGGAGCAGGGTTTCTCGTTCTATGGCGCGGCCCGCACCGCGCTGCACAAGGTGACGCAGGGCACGGGCCTGGAATGGTCGATCCAGAATCAGCAGCTACAAGTCGTCCAACGGCTGGGCACCACGCGGCGGCAGGCTGTTGTGCTTGCCGTGGATACCGGACTGTTGGGCCGTCCGGAGCGTACCCGCGAGGCGGCTACCGAGAAGGCGCAATCGAAAGGGGTCGGAAAAGGCGGCGGGAGCGGCCCGGCCCCCGCCGCCAGGCCGGCCAGTGGACGCCAGCAGCGCGACGGTTGGAAAGTGAAGTCGCTGTTGTTGCCGACGGTCAGTCCAGGCGACCTGGTCAAGCTCGAGAGCCGGACGGTCGACGTGTTTCAGCGTGTCGAGACCGTTAACCACAAGGGCGATAGCGAAGGCGGCGATTGGCAGACGGAATTGGGCCTGGTCGACCGCAGTGCACCGCCGAAGAAAAAGGAGCCTAAATGAGCAATGCAGTCACCCTGATCCGCCATATCATCGCGACCGAACTGGCGGACATCTACACCACGCTTCCCGGCGAAGTCGTGGCCTACGACGGCACGTTCGTGACCGCGAGGCCAGCGTTGGCCAAGCGGCTGGCCAATGGCGAAGTGCTGCCGGCGCCGCAGGTGGTGCGCGTACCGGTGTGCTGGCCCGTGGGCGACGTGCACGGCGCGCAGGCGTTGATCTCGGTGCCCTTGAAGGCCGGCGACGCGATCAAACTGTCGTTCTCCGCCCGCGCCTTGGAAAACTGGCTGGCGGGCGACAACGGCCCGCCGGACGACCCCCGGCAGTTCGATCTGTCCGACGCCTTCGCGTCGCCGTTGCTGCGGCCGGGAACGATGGCCGCCGATACGCAGAACGTCAGCATCCAGTACGGCCCGGGAATGCTGAAGCTATCGCCGGCGGGCGATCTGACGTTTCAAGTCAAGACCTGGACCGTGCAGGCTGAACACGCGACGTTCAACACGCCGGTGACGATCAATGGGCCGCTTACCTACACGCAAGGCATGGCGGGCGAAGGCGGTGAAGGCGACGCGTCGATGCGGATCCGGGGCGGCGTGGCCTACGAAGGCGGCGCCATCACCCACAACGGCAAGGACATTGGCGACACCCACCGCCACGCCTATGCCGGCGGCATCACGGAGAGCCCTGTCTGATGACTCTTGACCTTGCTTTATCCGCCGACCACGACCTGGACCTGGACCTTCTTGGCCGTGCCGCGTTCGTCGACGGCGCCGACCGTATCGCGCAGCAGATCAAAACCACGTTGCTGGCCTTTCTGGGCGAGTGGTTTCTGGATACCTCGTTTGGCGTGCCGTACTTCGAGGACGTTCTGGTGAAGTCGCCCGATCGTGCCAGCATCGAAGCCATCTTCCGCGCCCGGATCCGTGCCGTGCCTGGCGTGGTCCGCGTGCGCGGACTGGAGCTCCAGGTGGAACGCCAGTTACGCGTGTTGCGCGTCGCGTATGACGTCGACACGGCTGCGGGACGACTCGAACGCGTCGTCGAGCTGCGCAAGTCCTAATCCCTACTTTTCTTGAGGTACTTATGGCCTACGGTGTCACACCGGACGGGTTTGTGCGCCCGCGCCTGCCCGAAATCCGCCAGGAGATCGTGGCGGACCTGCGCGCCCGCATGCAATCTGCCGGCTTCAACGGTGCGGTGGAAACCCGCCCGGACAGCATTACCGGTTTGTTGATCGATACCTTCGCGGAGCGCGAGGCGACCTTGTGGGAGCAAGCGGAGGGCGTCTACTACGCGATGTACCCCGGGTCGGCAACGGGCGTGTCGTTGGATCGTGCGGTGTCTTTCACCGGCGTATCGCGTTACCGCGATGAACCGTCGCGGGCCTACGTGGTGCTGTATGGAACAGAAGGCGCGACGGTGCCGGCGGGCGCCCAGGTGCGGCACCGCGTCAGCCAGAACTTGTGGGTCGTGGAAAGCGCTACGCAGATCGTGGCGCGCGCGGCGGCCGATGTGGTCCTGCGGCCCGCCGTCGCCCCGTTGACGGTGTATAGCGTGTCGATCGATGGCGCCGTCTATACCTACACGAGCGGCGTGACGGCGAACTTGCCGCAGGTTCTGGCGGGGTTGGTGGCGGCCTTGACGCCTGGCGGGTTCCAGGTGTCGAGCGACGGCGCGTCCGTGCGGATTCACACGGATGGGCGCAAGGCGGCGGCCTTTGCGTGGTCCGCCAGCCTGTCGCTGGTCCGTCTGGGTTCGCCAGGCCTGGCCGTGACGTCGGACGCGTCGGCGGAAGGCGCGGCGGTCGGGGACCTGAACGGCATCGTTACCCAGGTCGATGGCTGGGATGCGGTCGACAACCTGCAGGCGGGTGTGGCGGGGCGGCTTGCGGAGAGCGCGGCGGAATTGCGTGCGCGATATCCGACAGGTCTGTTCCGGCTGGGGGCTGCAACGCTGCCCAGCATCGCGCCCAATGTGCGCGACCGCGTGGCTGGCGTCCGGACGGTCAAGGTGTTCATGAACAGCGCCGACACGCCGGATACGCTGGGCCGTCCGCCTCATAGCGTGCATGTGGTCGCCGATGGCGGCCTGGATGACGAGGTGGCCGACGCCATCTTCCGGGTGGTGGCAGCCGGCATCGACACCTATGGCCAGCAGCAGGTGACGCTTAAGGACGCGGAAGGCGCGGATCAGGTTATCCGCTTTGACCGGCCGGAACGCGTCTACCTGTGGGTGCGCTGCGCCACCACACTGTTGCCGCCGTCGGAGCAGGCGTTTCCGCCCGACGGGTTCCAGCGGATCGCCGAGAGCCTGGCGTCGGTGGGCGAGGCGTCCGCCATTGGCGAGGATGTCATCCTGCAACGGCTCTACGGCGCGATCTTCCGTACACCTGGGCTGGCCTCGGTGGATCTGAAGCTGGCGTTCTCGGCCAACCCGTCGTTCACGCCGGCCCCGGCCGACTATCGCGCCGCCAACGTGGCGATCCAGGACTTCCAGGTCGCGGCTTTCGACCTGTCCCGCATCGAGGTGACCTGATGGACCTTACGCAAGATCATGGGCAGATCGCATGGAGCCATTGGCTGGGGCAGTTCCAAGGAAAACGGCGGCTGGAGGCGTTGGTCAAGGCGCTGCTGAAGCCGGCCGATGGCCTGCAGGGCGCGCTGCGCGCGCTGTACGAAGATCGCTGGCTGGATACGGCCATCGGCAGGCAGCTGGACGGCATCGGCGAGATCGTCGGCCTGCCCCGGGTGATCGACGAAGCGATCTACATCCGCTTCTTCGGCTTCCAGGGGCAACCCAATGTCGGCGGCTTCGGCGACGCCCGCTTCCGGCGCGCCTACGAAAGGCCGGTAGCCGGCTCGACGACGCTGTTCGATGCCGAATACCGCAAGCTGCTGTACTGGAAGATCGCCCTGAACAGCGGGCACGGCACGGCGCCGGAGATCGCAAGTTCGCTCAAGCCTATTTTCGAGGTCAAGCGCGTCATCGTGCAGAACGCCGGCAACGCGAAGATCCGTATCTGGGTCAGCCGGATTCCGGGCCCTAATGACCCCCTCATGGCATCCCCCTACAAGTGGGTCCCGCAAGCCGCCGGTGTCGGCGTGCAACTCATCACCGGCTCGACCGAGAAACCATTCGGTTTCCGCGGGCAAGGTTTCTTTGGCTTTGGCGTCGGCGTGCTGGCGCGAGGTATCTACTAATGGCAGACCCTACTTTCTTCGATCTCTTCAAATCCACCTGGGCGCAAAACGGCCTGACCGAAGGTATCACCGACCTGCAATACAAGACGGGCTGGTCGTTCATCGGTTCCGTTCCGCCTTCGGTCGAACAGTTCAACAAGGTTCAGCAGACGACTGATGAACGGCTGGCGTGGATCTACAAGCAATTGGATGGGCTGGCGGCGGTGACGGGTCGGCCGTTGTCCGCCAACGGCTTGGACGCGCTCAGCTACGCACAGCAGAATTTGAACGCGGGCAACTTGAAGACGGGTACGGTGTCCGTGGCGCGGGGAGGGACCGGGCTGGACACCGTAGCCGCCGGCTCCTTTCTGATGGGGGCAGACAACGGACCGCTGGTTTCGCGCACGCCAGGGGAGGTGTTTACGGACATCGGTGTTGCCAAGGCCCTTGACGACACCCTGAAGGCCGTCGGCCTTGGAGGAGTGTCCGACGAGCCCGCCGTCGTCGACCTGGACGACCCGACGCTGGTCTCCGGTCTCTACTGCCCGAAAGGCACGCCGGGACCAGGAAATTGGGTCGGCAACGGGTTCATCCTTCACAAGGTGTACGGGACAGCGGGGTTTCAGCTGGCCAACCAGGTTGGCAGCGGTGTTCTCCAATTCCGGGAGCGTTCGGGCAACGCTTGGTCGACACCGATCACGCTCGCCAATCTTAATAGTCCTTCGTTCACCGGCACGCCGCGGGCCGAGACGCCCGCCGCCGGTGATAAAAGCACCCGCCTGGCCACGACCGCCTATATCGAAGGTAGTTTCCCCCGGATTTATTCCATCGCGTCGCTGCCTTCCACGAACGTCGGCCCCATCCTCGTGGCGGAGGCCGCGGAAGTATGGATCTGGGTGTCCACGGCCTTCTTCACCGGCTACCGGTCGCCGCTTTGCGGCCGGGCGCTGGACGGGCATACAGCGGCGCCCCTTGCCAGCGAGGTGGACGCCGTGGGCGGACTACTTTCCAAATCCGCTTACGCCGGGCTTTGGGGATACGCACAGGAGCAGGGCTTGGCCAAAACGGAGGCGGTCTGGTCAGCGAACCGCGGTGCGCACTGGTTCTCGGACTATTCGGCAACCCAGTTCCGGGTGCCGGATTTGCGCGATATGTTCCGTCGCTTCACCGGAACTGACGCTGACACTGCAAATGCGAGGGACATGGGTAGCCGTCAAACTGCGGCCACCGGCCCGGTTGATCTGACCGTTTGGACAGCAGCTCGCGGTGGCGGCGCCCTCAATGTCTTGTCGCCGGCGCGATTGGCGGTTGCCGGTGTAACGGAGAACACGGGCAGCTATGCCGGCTACGGTCAAGATCTGTACCTGGGGCGCGGAGTAGGCGGCGTCGGCGCTGAATCCCGCCCCACGAACGTCGCATATCGCCCCCGCGTCCATACCTAAATCACGCGTGAATTCGAGGGTGATAAGCCGTGTTCACAGGGCGAGTTTCGGTTCCTCCGGATGTCGTCGTCAAACCCCAGCCACCAGTCGCTGCCGAGCTTGCAACGTCAACCAGGCCCCCCGCGCCAACCGCGATAGAACGGGACGAGAGCTGATGACTGTGTGCGAGATAGGCATGCGACTGACGGCTCGCTATCGCTCTCGCATTTGCAGTGACACAGTCGCTACGCATGGATACGGGGATGGTAGGCAACGCTCTTCGGCGCAGTCTCAGCACCGGCCGCGCCGGCTGTCGAGACATTGCCCGTGTACGCGTCCGTAGGGTTGATGTTCGCGGAGTATGGAACATACGAATAACCGCCGGTCGATCCGTTGGTAAAGGTGATGGCGTGTTGATGGTCGCGAACCGTGTCTCGTTTGAACGAGCCTAGGGGCCGCGCATTTGCAGTGCAAATTTCATTTCAAAGGAGAAAGCAGCATGAAGAAGGACGTTTTTCAGACCGGTGACCACGGGCTGTATCTTTACGCTTCCGTTGCGAACGAGTTGGCGCTCTCGCCCGGCGCGTTCAATATTCCCTATGGCGCATACGAAGATGCACCACCTGCGCCGATCACGGGAAAATGGCCGCGCCGGGTCGGTGATGCCTGGGTCATGGTCGACGACTATCGCACCACGCCGTTATGGGTGGTGGAGACTGGCACGCCGTATTCAATCGGTGCCGAGCATGATGGCGCCGGCGGCAAAGTCAGCTACCCGGGCTGGGGCGCGCTGCCGGCATGGCTGACCGCGGACGAGCCGCCGCGACCGGCCGAACGCGATTCGGACGCGACTTAGGATCTACGCCGCCAGGGGCAGCGCCTCTGACTCGATATCGCGTTCACGGCGCATTTCTTCCAGTTGGCGCCGCCCCAGTGGGCTGCGCACCAGCTTCTGTGCCAACTCTCGACCGTGCGGATGGTAGTAGCGCAGCAGCATCCGGGTGTCCACGTTGCCGTTGACCTTGGCCAACTCATGAATCTGGAACACCGTAGCAAGCTGCGATGTGCCTTCATGTCTCAGATCATGAAACCGCAGGTCGCGGAAATACGCAGCGTTTGGCCGGCGGCCATAGTGGCGGCACATGCCCTCGTAGTGCTGGCGGGCACGTCGGCGCGCACGGATAAAGGCGCGCGTGACCGAGCCGGGCTGCATTTTGAAGATGCGGCCCCTCAGGGGCTTGCCCGTGACCCAGCGGCGCAGCGCCTCGCGCGCGCGCGGAGTCAGCGGAACGTTTCGCGCGCGCCCGTTTTTTGTATGCGGAAGGTGCACCACGCCGTGCATCAGGTCAAGGTTCTCGCGCAGGATACCGACCACCTCGGACCTGCGCATGCCGGTTTCTTTGGCGATCGTGAGGATGGTGGGTAGCTCGGCCGACCGGGTGGCGCGGATGATCCATTCCAGCTCCTTACGGGGGCAGTCGTCGTCGGAGACGCCACGCAACGTGATGCGGTCGAACAGCCGACGATCGCGCGCGTCGTCCACCGCAGGGCGGCGCACCAGCTGCACCGGATTGGCTAGCTGGTCGAAGCCCCAGTCTTTCCGGATCACCGTGTAGACATGCGACAAGAACGCCATCCGCCGCACCACGGTGGCGGGCGCTCGGTCTTTGAGCCACTCGTCGCGCAGCTCGGTTAAATCCGAGCTGCGAATCCGGTCAACGGGCCGGATAGCCAGGCGCGTAGCGCGCCAGACGCGTGCGATGGACTGTTCTGCCGCATGGCCCTTCTTTGTGGACGACACCTCGGCCAGATAGCGCGTCAGCGCTTCAGCCAGGGTGGGCGTGGACTTGCGGCGGGGCTGACGGCGGGACCAGGGTTTCATGGATAAAAGCCCGAGTTGTAGCGCACATCCGATTTTTGTGCTTTTCACTTTGCCCCCATGTGCGGGCTTTTTTTCGTCCTTACAGGAGGCAATCCTGCAGACCCTTCACAGGAGCAACCCCATTATGGAACCCGGTTCTACAGGCCTGGGAGGCCTGGCGGCCTTGAAGGTCGCCATGGCGTACGGCATCCCCGCGGCGATCACGGCCATGCTCGGCCTGCTGATCATGCCTCCGCGCACTGTCAGGGAATTCATCGTGCGCACGGTGTCCACCGTCGCGTGTTCTTTCCTGTTCGGGCCGGCCCTGGCCGCTTCCGTCATCGCCTGGAAGCCCGCCCTGATGGAGGCCATGACCTGGCTGGCGCACCACGGCGCCGGCAGTGATGATGCGTTGCTGGCCAAGTTCTACGTGCTGGGCCCCAGCATGCTGCTGGCCGGCTTGCCGGCGTGGTGGGTGCTGGGGGCCTACATGCGCTGGATGGCGAGCATGCGGCAGAAGGGCGTGCTGGCATGGTTTGCCGAAGTGCGCGCCAAAGTATGGGGCTTGAGCCAGGATGGGGAAGACAAGCATGGATCTTGACGCGATCACGCGGACCGTCATCAGGCCGGCGCTGGCGCTGCTGCCCGCCCGGATGGACGCGCCGGAGGCTCATGTCATGCTGCTAGCGATTGGCCTGCAGGAAAGCCGATTCCTGCACCGCCGCCAGATCGGCGGCCCCGCGCGCGGATTCTGGCAGTTCGAGCAGGGCGGCGGCGTGCGGGGCGTGCTGGCGCATCCGGCTAGCCGGGACACGGCGCAGCAGGTGTGCGCGGCCTGCCGTGTCGCGCCGTCCGCGGCGGCAGTCTATCCGGTATTGGAGACCGACGATGTGCTCGCCTGCGCCTTCGCGCGCCTGCTGCTTTGGACCGATGCCAGACGCCTGCCGTCAGTGGGAGATGCTGCAGGCGCTTGGTCGCTCTATGTGCGGACGTGGCGTCCGGGCAAACCGCATCCGCGGACATGGCCTGCGCTGCACGCCCACGCGGCCGTCGCGGTGGAAGGCACGCATGCTCGCATGGCTTAAGCGCTTCCAGTCAGGTGCCATGGCCGTCTGCGGGGCGCTCATCCTGCTGGCTATGGCGTATGTGAAGGGACGCGGAGCGGGGCGCAACGCCGAACGTAAAGAGCGGGAAGACCGACTAAACGAGCAAGCCGGTCGCGCCCGCCAGGAGGTAAAACATGTGCAGGACGAGACGGCGCGCCTGGATGACGCGGCTATTGCTGATGAGCTTAAGCGTGAGTGGGTGCGCGGCGCCGGCCCGGGTCGGCGTTGAATACTGTGAGCACGCGCGGCCGGTCTATTTCGGCAATGCCGCGCAAGTCGATGCCACGCCCGCCGAGATCCGGCGGCAGATTCGGGATGCGAATGCTACCTGGCAGGCCCTGTGCGGGAAGCGGTGATGCATGGCCTAGTCGCTAATGCAGATTATGGCTCTATGGTTATGGTCCAAGAGGGCGCACGATAGCGCTTTACAACCGACCCTCCAGGACCCGCCATGACTGCCCGCCTTGATTACGCCAATGCTTCCCCAGACGGTTACAAAGCCTTTGGCGCCGTGTATGCCTACTTGCAGAAATGCGGCTTGCCGAAAATGCTGATCGACCTGGTCTATTTGCGGGTCTCGCAAATCAATGGCTGCGCCTATTGCATCGACATGCACTCCCGTGACTTGATCAAGTCGGGGCTTACCGTCGATAAGTTGGTGTTGGTGCCGGTCTGGCATGAAGCCGGGGCGGTGTTCAGTGGCCGCGAACGCGCGGCGCTGGCCTGGGCTGAAACCGTCACGCGTGTGTCTGAAACCGGCGTCCCCGACGAGGACTATGCCGCGGCGGCCGCCGAGTTCAGCGCGAAGGAGCTGGCCGACCTGACCTACGCGATCGGGCTGATGAATGCGTTCAACCGCTTGGGCGTGTCTTTCCGCGCCACCCCGGCAGCCGTCGCTACCGCGCAGAAGGCGTAACGCCCCGACGCAAGGGCTTGCGTCGACCTGTTGTTTTTTGATTCATGCTGCGTTTGTTCTGATGGATGATCCGCGCGCGGGATGCTAGAACGTATCTGACAAAAAAGTGGGCCGGATGGGATCCGGTCCGCGACATTTCGGTACGGGACATCAGGAGGCCGCTTGCGCAAGCCCAGGATCACGTTGTTGCATCTTATCGTCGCCCTGTCCGTCTTCAGCGCCACGGTGGCTTTCGCCAATGCGCTGTTTGCGGCATACAACGTGCAGAAAGAGCAGCTTGTCGCGACGACGCTGGAGGCCAACCGCGCCTATGCGGTGAAACTCGCCGAGGTGGTTGACCTGTACATCAGTTCGCTCCAACAGCAATTGAAAGCCAGTGCCCATCGGCTGCCCAGGATCATGGACAACCCCAGGGCGCTGGACGAAGAGGCCTTGCGTTTGGCCGCGCAGACGGACGGCGTCATCGCGGCGGGTATGGTGGATGCGGCTGGCAAAACGATCGGCTACGCGACGCTGCTGCCTGGCGCGCAAGGCCAGGGCGCGAACACATCCAGGATAGATCTTCGGGGCGTGGCGCAAGAGCGCAATGTGACCCCGCCCTTCCTGTCTTCGCAAGGTATCTGGACGGTCGTGCTGACGGAGCCGATCAGGGACGTGAAGGGCAAGTACCTGGGGTTTGTCGGCGCGGCGATCTATCTTCAGCGTAATACCGAACTGGACAAGCTGCTGCAGGAACACTTCTACCGCGACGGTTCCTATGTCTATGTGGTCGGCGCGGACGGCAAGATTCTGTACCACCATGAGCAGAAGTGGATCGGGACAGACCAGCGCAACAACCACGTCGTGCAGGCGTTGCTGCGTGGCGAGTCCGGCTCGATGCCGGTCACCAACAGCGTGGGTGCGGAGATGCTGGCCGGATACGCGCGCATGCGGCAGGGCGGGTGGGGCGTGGTGGTCCAGCGGCCCGTGGTGGCAACGTTGGAACCCTTGCACGGGCTGATGTGGCAAATATTCTGGTATTCGATTCCTGCCGCGATTGTCATGCTGCTGATGGTGTCCGCGATGGGGTATTGGATCGCGCGGCCGTTGGCGGTCCTGGCGCGCGCCATGAAGTCGGGCGACGACGCGCAGGCGGCGCCGTTGATCCAGTCGGCGAAGGCTAACTACTTCGAGGCGGAACAACTGCGGGAAGCGGTTGGCTTCACGATGGCGCTGCACCAGCAACAGATTGGCAAGCTGAATGCCGAAACCATGACGGACCCGTTGACGGGACTGCTGAACCGCCGGGGCGTCGCCAGCGAAATCTCGCGCTTGATGTCGACGCGTGAGCCCTTTGCGGTCCTGGCGCTGGATCTGGATCATTTCAAGCGCGTCAACGACACCTTCGGCCACGCGTCTGGCGACCAGGTGTTGATGGCGCTGGCGGATATCATGCGCGACTCGGTCAGGGCAGATGATGCTGCCTGCAGGGTTGGTGGGGAAGAATTCCTGGTCCTGATGCCCGGCGCATCCAAGGAAGCGGCCAGGGACGTCGCCGAGCGAATTTGGCAAGCGATCCAGGCGCATCGGATGCCGGGCGAGGTGGGCCACGTCACCATCTCGATCGGCACGGCGCGCTGGCCGGACGATGGGAGCGACTCGGCCACCGTCCTGAAATGCGCGGACCAGGCGCTATATCAGGCCAAGACGTCTGGCCGGAACAAGGTGGTGGCCTGGACGGTCTAGGTGGCGCGCCAGACTCAGTCCAGATCCACCATGCCAGGCATTTCCGCACGGCTGTCCGTTGCGCGGGCGCATAGCGCGCTGGCTTCCACTACCGCAACTCTGCCGTCCACGGTACCCGCCAGCAGCGTGTCGCCGGCGGCGTCCATGGCCATGATCAGGGTGGGCAAGCCGTCCAGGCGCACGCGGGCGTCCAGCCGCAGCGCACCTGTCTGTGCGTCGATCAGTTGCAGGCCGCCATCCAGGAATGCGGCCGCGATCAGGTTGGCCTCGGGCAAGTGGACAATGGCGCTGGCCGATGCGCGCGTGGGCAGACGCCAACGTTCACGATTGCGATCCAGCGGCTTGCGGTAGACAAAGCCGGCGTAGGCGCTGTCGACAGTGGGCGAGTAGTGTTTGCCGCTGATGATCACGCCTGCGCCCAGGGCGTCATCGACATAGCAGCCGCAAAGTTCCATAGCGTGGCTGGCGGGCGTGCTGTCGGGAGCAAGCAAGGGCCAAAGTCGGCGCACGGTCCCGTCGGTCTGGGCGATGCACAGCCATTTGCGCTCGTGCGAGCTGGCCGGCGTGCCTTGCAAGAAGAACAGCCAGGGCGCGCCGCGTATGCCGATGTAGTGGTTGAAGCAATCGAAATGTCCCAGATCAAGACGCCATTCCTGGCCCGAAACCAGGTCCACCAGCACATCCTGGGCGCGCGTGCGCGCCAGCTGAAAGCGGTTCTGACGGCCTAGCAGCGCGCCTTGCGGCGTGGCCGAAAACGTAAGCTCGCCCTCATAGGCCCGCGTCTGGCGCAGCCCGCCGTCCGTCAATGTGTACAGCCGCGAGTCCTGTCGGCCGTAGCTGGCAGGATGATCCGTCGTCTCCACGACATGAACGTGAACACCCGCGCCACGCAAGATCTCCGCGCCGTGTCCCGGGCCGTCGTAGGCGGCGATGCGATCTCCGTTGCGATGATAGATTTCCAGCAGACAGCCGTCGTGCGCGACGGCGAAGCGGTCATGGTCTAGCCAGGCGACGTCTTTAATGGCGCCCCGGCCTGTCCAATGGCGGATGCCGAACCAGTCCATCAGGCGCGTTTCTGCTGTTTGCGATTGGGCCGGCGGTTCATCGCGGGGAGCGATGTGCGTAGGATCCAGTTCCAGGTCCGCTGGACGGAATGCGGCGCTTGATGTGTCGGGCGCCTTTGTCCGCACGACGTACAAGGTGTCGAATGCCGCGTCGGGATCGTCGGTCGGCAGCCCCCATTCCTCGTCCCATGGACGCACCCAGGCTTCTATTTGGTCTCCCGCCGCGTTGTAGCGGCACCGCACGACTTCGGGCACGTTCTTGAACGGACGGCTGCCGTGCGCCTGATGCCAATCCCAGACGACAAGATCGCCCTCGAACAGAAAGCCGCCGTCATAGCGGCCGGCGCCAATGACCAGCATCGTGCCCGTGGGGTGGAAGGCGACATCGTTGACGGGAAACCGCAGGTCGTCGAAGGCGGCGAAGGGGGCCAGGGTATCGCGGCGGTATAGCGCGACGCGATAGCGCAGCGTCCTGCCTCCGTAGGCGGCGCGCGCGCGCGGGTTGGCCAGCAACGCGAATTCCGAGACGACCGCCGCCACGTCTTGTTCCGCGTTGAAGAACAGGCCGGTGATTTTTCCGCTGCCGCGCAGCGTCGGATCCATAACTGTGGTCATCGCAGGCCTTTACAAGGCGTCGATCCCCGGCAGGCCGTGCCGGATGTCCCGCGAAAACGTCGCGCGCGTTGCGTTGGCGCGCGCACGCTCCGTGTAGCGGCCCAGCCTGCGGTATTGCCCGGCGTTGTTGGCGCCGCGCAGCACTTGCAAATCGTATAGATACTCCGGCAGATAACCCGACGCCAGCTGCCGCAAGTCCAGCGGCAGGCCCGGCACAATGCGCCGCGCCATCTGGAACACGATGGTCGTGCAGTTGGCCGTCAGCGTGTGGTAGAAGCGAGGTGTATCGCGCAGCCGGTTGGCGCTGTCCACATAAGCCAAAAACAGCGACCGCGCTGCCTCCAACGGCATGTGGACGCGGTATAGGTAGCCGTCTTCGCCGCGCACGTTGGTGCGCACGCGCAGGCTGTCTTCTTCGGTGGACGCGATAACGCTCAGTTCGTACTGTTTGAAGAAGCCGCCGATCTCCGAGAAGCGGTCGCCCTGCTTGCGCCGGATCTCTACCGAGAACACCACGTAGCGATCGTGGCCAAAGCCGAATGACACCAAGGCGTGGGCGATGGCGGGGCGGTTCCAGTAGGACAGCGCCACATCAACGGATTGCAGCTCGTCCAGCGCGTAGCGCCGGGTCTCCCAGTGGGGCGTGAAGTCGGTGCGGGTACGCCAGTCGAAGTTGCGCACGTTGTGCAGCGTGACCTGGTTGCCGTCGACCTCGCCATGCGTCTGCCGCGCAACTTCGGGTATCCAGTCGCGGTTGTTGGACGGACGCAGGGTGTGCCACCACAGCAGCAACGCGATGACGGCCACGGCAAACACGTACCCGGCCGGTTTCCAGGCGGGCCACGCCAGCGCGGCGATGGCGGCAAGCGCCGACGCCAGCCAGGCCAGCGTCAGCGCACCCCGCCCAGCGCGCGGCAAGGGGGCGCGTATCCACAGCGCCAGCGCGCCCCAGGCGGCAGTCAGCGTGATGACGATACCAATCAGGAGGGACGCGGCGATGGAGATCAAAGGCGCTCCGGGGATAGTTAACGGTTTAGCGATCGGCGACCGTTGCCAGCAGGTCCGATTCGTACATGGCCGCCGGCGATATGATCGGCTCATCCCATGGGATGTCTTTGCCGTACCGTTCCCGCATCTTGGCTTGCACGGCCGGTGAACTCAGGTCAAAGCGCTTGAGCGGCGCAAGCGCGCCGATCTCGATGCCCAGCGTGCGCTGATAGATCTTCCAGACAAGCTCGGAACAGTAGATCTTGTCGTCCGACCACGCGAACGCCAGGTCATAAGGCTTGCCCGCATAAGCGGCCCCCGCCACCGCCAGCTGTTCGCGCGCGGCCGGCGTAAGCCGCGATGCATCGCGCAGGCGCTTGACGACATAGTGGCCGCGTTCGCCCCGCGCCGCCCATTGGTCAAGCGGCGTATAGCTGACCTGCGCCGCGGCCTCCAGCACGTAGGGGCGGCCTTGACGCGTCACGATCATGCCCATGTGGCTGTAGGGGGAGTGCGTGGCTTGCTGGATGGCCAGGCTTTGCGCCGACAGGGACTGCTGGAATACCAGGTCGCCGGTTTGCACGTCGGGGGCGGCCGAGGCGGCCAGGGCTAGCGAGGACAGCGCGGCCAAGGTGGCGGCGCGTGACCAGGCCAGCAGCGTCATGAACGCACCCGGCTTGCGGCCGGCGGTTCTTTTTTGCTGCGCGGCTTCGCTGCAGGCTTTTTGGTTTCGGCGGGAGCGTCGAACTCCTGCTTGTTGCGCTCACCACGTGGGGTGTTTTCCGGATGGGGTTTGGGAAAAGCCCAGGGCTTCGTTTTCTGATCCATTGCATGTACTCCTTGCACAGGCGGAACAGTAGCATTAGCCGTGGCCGTGAGTAAGTGAGGGTTGACGTCAATATTCATCACATCGTGATTTTCAGGGGAAAAATTTCGGAAATTCGACCGCCCGCGCGTCAGGAATGTTCCCGCTTGCGGCGCATTTCTATCGGCCCCCGCAGGGCTGGCGGCGGTGGGATGCGGCGGCGCATGTTATCTCGGATCCGCCGATCGGCGCCGCCAGCCTTTCCCGTCAGGGTTTCGCGGTTTGCCAATTGCGGTCGAATTGCAGGCGGACTTGCCGCACCCAATCATCGATCGCTGCGCGCACGTCGTCCGCCGTGGGCTTCTGGTCGGGCGGAAGATTGCTGCCGGTGACGGTACCGAGCGACGCGATCAGCAGTTCGTTCGTGCTGGCGTCGCGCACCGAGGCTTCGATGAGCAGGCGGGCCGATTGATCCCGGTAACCCGCGGCCTTCGCGGTCTGGCCGATGACGTAGCCGATCGGAATGTACTCCATCGCACGGGGATCCCGATCGTTCTTGAACGTGCCCGTGATCGCCGCCTTGATGCGCAGCGCCTGCGGTGCGGGCGCCGACAGCAGTTGGTAGCCTGCTTGCGAAAATTCCCGGCGCACGGCCTCGTTCATGTAGGCCAGCACGCGTTCGCGCAGCGCCGCGTTGTCTTTGAAGTCCAGATCGTCCGGCCGGTCGCCGGCAATGTAGGTGACCGGTTCCATGACGAGCTTTTTCTCGTACACGCTGCCGATCGGCGGGCCTGGACGTATCCAGACGCGCCCGGCGCTCCAGGCCGGGTCGGCGTGAAGCTGCGCCTGGTCGCCGCCGAGCGAGGTGGAATAGTCCTGTGCGCGGGGCAGGTTGGTGCAGCCTGCCAGGGCCAGGATGGCGCAGCCGGCGGCTAAAGCCAATCGGGAAGTCATGGGTGTTCCTTTGTAGACAACGGCGGCATCCGTGCCGGCGCATGCCTGATTATCTGCCTGATCTGGCTATCGGCCTGATCCCGATGGCCGGCGCGGGATTCCGCGGGGGCGTAGCGCGAGGTTGGGTAAACCCTCTCGGAGAATGGAGCTCATCCATATTTCCTTAGCGGCGGATGTTCGCGCGTGCGCCGACAAGACTACGATGGAAGGCGTGCACATAGGGAGGAAGCTATGGACACCGCCAAGGAATGGTATGCCGCAGTCAAGGAATGGCAGCGCGCGCGCGATGAGCTCACCGCAGCGATCGCCGCGATCAAATGGCCGAATCCCACGCAAGGGTGCCTGGCCAGCTACGACCGCGCTTACGCGCTCGAAACCGAGGCCCGCGACCGCATGAACCAGGCCTATGAGCGCGTCCGACGATAGTCCTACCGCCGCTCAGGCCGCCAATAGCGCCGTGGCTCCATAAAACTGAATTCCGATGGCCCTGTGCATGGAGCCACGAAGGCGGTATGTTGTTTTTTTCCCAGCAAACAGACCGCCCATCATGTATTTGCCGTCCGCCTTTCGAGAAGATGACCTTGCCGTTCAACATGACTTCATCCGCGCCCATCCGCTAGGCGTCATCATGACCCACGGCGAGGGCGGGCTGATGGCCAACCACATCCCCTGCCTGCTCTATCCCGAAGGCCCGCATGGCGTGCTGCGTCTGCACGTGGCGCGCGCCAATCCGCAGCTGGCGCAGCTGGCCGCAGGCCAGGAATGCCTGGTGGCCTTTCATGGCGCGCAGGCCTACATCACGCCATCCTGGTACGCCACCAAGGCGGAAACGCACAAAGTCGTGCCGACATGGAATTTCGTGGCGGTGCATGTCTGGGGCACCCCGACGATCCAGGACGACCCGGCGTGGTTGCGCGCTCAGCTGGAAGCCTTGACCAATAGCCAGGAAAAGGCGCGCGCGCAGCCCTGGAGCGTGGATCAGGCGCCACCCGATTTCATAGCCGCCCAGATGCGCGCGATTATCGGCGTCGAAATCTCGATTTCCCGCATCGAAGGCAAGTGGAAGGTCAGTCAAAACCGGACAGTGGCCGACCGGCAAGGCGTGGCCGAAGGCCTGGCCAGCGAGGCGGGCGGCGCCGTCATGGCCGGGCTGGTGGCGCGGCGGGGCGGACTGGCCTGAAGGCGCTGGCGCCAAGCCCGGCGGCAAAGCAGGCGATGGCGGCGGCTTGCAGCAAGGCGGCCATCGCCAGAAAGCCCACCAACGATTGCCCCGTCGCATCCAGCACGGCGCGCAAAATCCCGAACGACGCGGGCGCGAAGGCGTAAGCGCCCTGAGACAGCGCCACGATCAGCGGCACGACGCGCGCCGCGTCTTCGCGCGCGAATTCGGTTTGCGCAATGAGGGGCGGCAACGACGTCGCGTTCCCGATGCCCGAGCCAAACAACACCACGCCTGCCCAGATGGCCCAACCATGGTGCGGCGCCATCATCAGCGTGAGCGATCCGGCGATCTGGATGGCGTAGGCCAGGCAGGCGACCTTGCGGCGGTCGGCGCCCGTGGGCATCAGCCAGCCCACCAACATGCGGCCCCCAATCGCGGCGGCCGTGGCCACGCCCATCGCGACGCCTGCCCACTGCGCGCCCAGTAAGGGCGCCAACAACGACAACAGGTGTGCGATCAGTCCAATCTGGGCAAACAGCCCCAGCGCCATGCCGCCGGACAGCGTCAGGAAGGCGCGGTCGCGCCATAGATTGCCGACGAGGGAACGCGTGGCTGGCGCTCCGGCGGCCGGCATGGCGGCGCTGTCGCCGTCGGCCAACTGCCCCAGTTGCTGTGGCGTGACGGCGAAGACCTTCTTCGACAATACGGCGATAACCGCCACCATCGCGACGCCCACCCAAAGTGCGGCCTGCGCGAATCCCGCCTGCGCGATCAGAAATACCCACAGCGGCGAAAACACGATACCGCCGACGCTGGCGCCGTTGTAGGCCATGCCCAGAGCGGCGGGCCGCCGCTTCACGAACCACGGCGCGATCAGCGCGTTGACCGCCGCCGCGCCCAACGCCACCCAGCCCATGCCGCTGATGACGGCGGCCACGTACAACTGCCACGGGGCTTGCGCCAGCGACCATCCTGCCACGCCCAGCGCCAGCAGCACGGCGCCGCTGAACGTCGTTTGCGCGACGCCTGCGCGGCGGTACAGGCGGGGCAGGTTGGCGACAACCACCGTGCCGGCCAGGAAGTGCAGTGTGACGGCGCCGGAAACCAGCGCCACGCTCCATCCGGTGCGCTGCACCACGGCATGCAGGAACACCGGCGGACCATAAAAGCCGACGCCCCAGCCAAAAACGGCAAGCGTGAACGTGGCGGCAAGGACTTTCCAGCCGAAGAAGGAGTGGGAGGTGGGCATGGGTGTGGGCATTGTCGGGTGTCGTACCAGGATGACTCGCAGTATGCTTAAGCCTTGCACACAACACTTTGGCTTGCAGCGAATCATGGAATCCGAGTTCGCCGACATCAATCTATCCGGCGTGGCGGGGGCGATTGCCGACCCGGCCCGTGCGCGCATGCTGTGCCTGTTGCTGGACGGCCGCGCCCGTACCGCGACCGAGCTGGCCGTCGCCGCCGATATCAGTGCCTCTACGGCCAGCAGCCATTTTCAGCGGCTGCGCGAGCAAGGGCTGGTCGACATGGCGGTGCAGGGCAAGCACCGCTATTTCCGGCTCGCCAACAGTGAGGTCGCACACGCGCTGGAGGCCTTATTGGTCGTGGCCGGCGCCGAACGCGCGCCGTTCAAACCCAATACGCCATCCGCGCTGCGAGAGGCCCGCACCTGCTACGACCATATGGCGGGCACGCTTGCCGTGCGTATCCACGACGCGATGCTTGCACGCCAATGGCTGGCGGCCGACGGCCGCGACTACGTGTTGACGCCGCTGGGCGAAGCTTCGCTGGCCCAGATTGGCGTGGATGCCGTGCAAGCGCGGCTGCGCCGTCGGCGTTTCGCGTGCGCCTGCCTGGACTGGAGCGAGCGGCGTTCGCACCTTGGGGGCGCGCTGGGCGCGGCCTTGCTGGACGCGCTGATGCAACGCGGCTGGATCACGAAAGACCTGGATTCACGCGCGCTGTCGGTCACCCGGAAAGGGGCGCAGCAATTTCCCGCATTCTTCGGCAAGGCCGACGCCCAAGCGGCTGCCGGCTGGCATGAGGGCACGCATGCCGCCGCGTAGCCCGACGCCATTCGCGCCGCGCAATACGGGGCCCGTCTACTAGACGGCCCATTGAACACATCCATTCCAGCCGCGAATGCGGCTTTTTTTTCGTTAGCCAACCTTAGCGAATCAACCTGTACAGGAGGTGGCCTTGCCCACGCTGGCGCTGCACGCATTTCGTTCCGTCCTGCATTTCGTGACGGAGCTCCGCATCGACGTCAATCACGCTCCATACGAAGTGGAGAAAGAACTCGTTGCCATACACGATCGGATGAATCGTCCCTTGGATCGCTTGCACGGGCTGCCGGAGGTCAAGACCGACATCCCTGGCATCGTGCTTCGCTATCGCGAAGCCGACGGCGAGTACTACGTGTATGTGGTGGATCTGCGGCGCGACCGGGTGGCGGGCTACACGGTGTTCAACCGGCTGATTGAAGTGGGCAGGCGAGCCGATCCTTATGTGCGGGCCCCGCATTCCAAATACGCCGAGGCCTATCAGGGCATGGGTCTGGCAACGGCGGTGTACCGCTGGGGGTTGGACGCAGGCCTGTGCATCATGAGCGGCGCCCGGCAATCCCTGGGGGCGCACCGGCTATGGATGCGGTTGGCGCAGTACTACGAGCTGGGCTATGTGGACTTAAGACGCAAGCAGTTGCGGTACCTCGGGCCTGCGGTGCCGCCTCGCGTGCAGGAAGATCTGCACACGCGGATGATCCTGTTGGGCCGGGGCTGGACCCTGGCCGATTACCGGCGCGCAACAGGCATGGCGGCGTCCGAAGATGCGCTTTCGCAACACGACCTAGGGAAATCCCCGTAAGCCCGCGATAAGGCCCGGGCCCGGCGTGTGCCGCGTCGGGCCGCAGGCCGCGTCGGGCTTGCCGATGCGGCGAATTCCGGGCCGGCATTCTTGCCATTTGAGAATAGGGGACGTTGATATTCGCCTGCAACAATGTTTCTAGTTTCTGCCTGCGTTACAAAACATATCAGAACTGTCATGTGCAGGCGCGGTATGCTCGATTGGAGAAAGAGGGCATCCGAAGTGCATCAGAACAACTTGATCTACAAGGGATACCGGCTGACAGCCAAGGTCTCCCGGGGCGAGGACGCTGAAGTCCCGGCGCTACCCAGCGGCCCCGTATTCGTCGCATCGGTAATGGTGGTTCAGGCAGGCGCCGTCTTGGAAGGCGGCGACGAATACCCGGTTCCCCGTTTTGCCGATGGCGGTTTCGTCTTCAGTCCGCGAGAAGCCGTGCACGCGGCTATATTGCATGGCCGCGAGATCGTCGACGGCCTGACGAACATGCCGTCCTAGCCGGAAAAGACTTCCCGCCAGTCGCGCGTCTTGGCCAGCGTCTGCACGGTCGCGGACTGCTCGAGAATGCTCACGGCCTTTTTGAATTCCTCTGCCGATGCGCCGTCTTCCAGGATGACCATGCGCGAATTGCGCGCATCCGCCATCTTCACATCCGACATCTTGCCGTGCGTCTGGTAGACCTGCGTCCAGTCCATCTTCTTGCCGGCCTTGAGGGCGATTGGTTCGATATAGGTCAGCGCCGTGGTGCCGGCCGCGCGAACGGCGAACGCGAAATCCGCGGTATGGCCGCTGCTGCCCTTGGCGCGCGCGCCTTTGACCATGCGGTTCGCGCCCACGCCTTCGGCCAGTGCGCGGCCGACCTGGGCGCGAAAGCGCAGCTGGCTGAATCGGGGCATCCACTTGGCGCACTGGAACGACAAGGCCATGGCCAGTTTCACCGCATCCCATAGCGCTTCTTGCAACTGTTCGTTGGGGCCCGAGGCGACGATGGCGCCGTCGCGGTCGAAATGCGCCAGGCTGACGCCGGGGGTCTCGTTCAGCAGATCGATGCGCTTGGCCCCGACGTCGATGCCGTAGCTCGACGCGTGCATCGAGGTCTCACAGGCGTCGGTCAGGTAGAACGACGTGTCGTCAGGGTGCGCGATGAAGAAGGCGGCGTGTTGGCCGTCGAGCCCCAGGGTCATGGGGGAGACCGCGCGTATGGCGTGTTCACCGGCCGGCAGGACGGTCCAGCCGGAGGCTTCCAGAAAAGTGCTCATAGGATCAATTCGATTTGGCGGCCTTTGAGGGGATGCGCAAATCCGCCGGCAAGGGTCAGGTTCGCCCGCGGCAGGAAGTACTGCATCAGCGCGCCGATAGTGTGCAGGGCGGGCACGATGGGTTCGGCATAGCCTTCGCCTTCGTCCACCCAGATATGTTCGTGGCTGCGGTCCGCAAGCGGCTTGCGGTATTGCGGCCGGCCCGCGCCGACCAGGCTAGTGTGGAAGGAGTCATCGGTGTCCACGCCGAATACCCGGTGCGGGCCGACGAAAAGACTGGCGCTGAATGCTTCCGTCAGGAAGATCGTGGCTTGGCCATGCACGGCGGTGCGCGCGCCGCGGTAGATCACCCGGAAAATCACGTCGTCGCGCACGTCGCCCTTGACCTTGCACGCGCTGGCGAACTCCATCCACTGGATGTTGTTGGCGGCGGGCTTCGGGATCCAGGAAATCGGCTTTACGGTTTCCTTGGGTTCGGCAAGGATCTCCTGCACCTCATCAACGGTGATTAACGGTTCGAACTTGTTGGCCATGGAACGGATTTAGGGGTCTTGGAATTGCGCTGCGAATGCGCTGCGCCGCTCGCGACAGGGCGCAGGGAACTCATGCGCGCAAACAGTGCGAGGGGGCGTAATCTTACAAGATGAAGACGGTGTCGGTCCTTTGGCTGTATATCCATACAGCCAAAGGGCGGAGTCGTTCAGGTCTGGCAGAAGATCAAAGCGCGCTGGCCGAGAACGTGTCGCATTGCTTGATGTTGCCGCTTTCCAGCCCGCGCTTGAACCAGCGCACGCGCTGGGCCGAGGATCCGTGCGTGAACGAGTCCGGCACGGCATAGCCCTGGGCCTGCTTTTGCAGACGGTCGTCGCCGATGGCAGTGGCCGCCGACAGCGCTTCTTCGACGTCGCCGCCCTCCAGGATGTTGCGGGCGGCGTTGGCGCGTTGCGCCCACAGGCCGGCGAAGCAGTCAGCCTGCAATTCCACGCGCACGGACAACGCATTGGCTTGCGCGGGATTGCGGCGGCGCAACTGGTCCACCTGGTCCGAAATGCCCAGCAGATGCTGCACGTGGTGTCCGACCTCGTGCGCGATCACATAGGCCTGGGCGAAGTCGCCGGGCGCCTTGAATTTGTTCTGCAATTCATCGAAGAAGGCCAGGTCGATATAGACCTTGCTGTCGCCGGGGCAGTAGAACGGGCCCATCGCGGATTGGCCCGTGCCGCACGCCGTGGGCGTGGCGCCGCGGAACAGCACGAGCTTGGGCGCGACATATTGGCGGTTCAGGTCTTTTTGGAATATCGCGGTCCAGGTGTCTTCGGTTTCGCCCAGCACCTTGGCCACGAAGCGCGCTTGCGGATCGTTGACGGGCGGCCGGGTGGCCGGCGCCTGCTGTTGGGTCTGGGGCGGTCCTTCGGCCATTTGCAGGACCACGCTGGGGTCCACGCCAAAGTACATGGCCACCAAGGCAAGTACTATCGTACCGATGCCGATGGTTCCACGGCCGCCGATACGGGGACCACTGGCTCGTCGGTCTTCCACATTGTCGCTTTCACGCGAGTCATCGAGGCGCATACTGTTTCTCCGGGCGGGTCGGCGTTCCCGCCATTTTGCATCGCCGCGCCATGTTGGGCGGCATCCAAGAGTGTTAGGATAATCCCATGGCCTTGTATTTATCTATTCATCCTGCGAATCCTCAACCTCGCCTGCTTAAGCAGGCAGCCCAATGGCTGAACGATGGAGGCCTGGTGGCGGTGCCCACCGACTCCAGCTATGCCGTCGTCGCGCGCCTGGACGACAAGGACGCCGCTGACGGTTTGCGCCGGCTTCGCGGCCTGGACGAAAGACACCACCTGACGTTGCTGTGCCGCGACTTGGCCGAAATCGGCCACTTCGCCCGCGTGGACAACAAGCAGTACCGCTTGCTGAAAGCTGCGACGCCGGGTCCTTGGACCTTCATTCTTGAAGCCACCAAAGAAGTACCGCGACGCGTTTCGCACCCGTCGCGCAAGACCATCGGCATCCGCGTCCCGGACCACGCCGTCATGCTGGGCCTGCTTGAGCAAGTGGGGGCGCCTTTGCTGTCCACGACGCTGATCCCCAAGGACGAGACCGACGCGTTGAACGACGCCGAAGACATCCGCGCGCGCTACGACCACGACTTGGCGGCCATCATCGACGCGGGCGCCTGTCCGCAATCGCCGACCACGGTCATCGACCTGACCAGCGACGATCCGGTGGTCGTGCGCGTGGGCCGCGGCGATCCGGCCACGCTTGGCCTTGCCTGAATCTTCTTCACTCCGTAGTGCCTTGCGTGCCGGCCCCTGCCGGCACGCGGCTCATCTACAATCCGGCTCGCCATGAACGACATCATCCAAACCATTGCGGTCTACGCGATACCGGTCATCTTCGCCATCACCCTGCACGAGGCGGCCCACGGCTATGTCGCGCGGATGTTTGGCGACCCGACGGCTTACGAGGCCGGCCGCATCAGCCTGAACCCGGCGCGCCATATCGACCCTGTCGGCACCTTGCTGGTGCCGGTGGTCATCCTGTTGGCATCCAAGCTGCTGGGCAGCCCGGGCATGCTGTTCGGGTGGGCCAAGCCCGTACCGGTGGATTTCGGCCGCTTGCGCCGCCCCAAGCGCGACATGCTGTGGGTGGCGCTGGCCGGGCCGGCCGCGAACCTGCTCATGGCGATCCTGTGGGCGTTTTCGCTGCGCCTGATGTTGGAATCCGGCATGCAGGAGTCGTTCTGGTTCCAGATGGGCGTGGCCGGGGTGAATATCAACCTGGTGCTGATGGCGCTGAATCTGCTGCCGATTTTGCCGTTGGATGGGGGACGTATCCTGTTCAGCCTGCTGCCAAACCGCCTGGCTTGGCAATACTCGAAAATCGAGCCGTATGGCCTGATGATCGTCATCGTCCTTTTAGTCACCGACGTGCTTTGGCTTCTGATGCGTCCGGTGTACGAATTTGGAACGACTATCGTCCAGTGGTTTCTGTAGGATTCCGGCCAAATTCCGTTAAACTCAGCGGTTTCATTGATTCTGGCCCTGGGGCATCCTGCCGCGGGGCGTTGGAGCCCTACATTTATGGCATCCCCTGCAACCGCCGCAGGCGTTAATTTCCAGGGCAGCTTGGTGGCCCTGGTCACTCCCATGCAGCCCGATGGCAGCCTGGATTATGCTGCCTACCGGTCATTGATCGACTGGCACGTCCAGGAAGGAACCGACGCGCTGGTGGTGGTGGGCACCACCGGGGAGTCGCCCACGGTCTCCATGGAAGAGCACGCGGAACTGATTCGCGTGGCAGTGGAACATGCCGCCGGC
Organism: Achromobacter marplatensis; assembly: GCF_049060505.1. Lineage (GTDB taxonomy): Bacteria > Pseudomonadota > Gammaproteobacteria > Burkholderiales > Burkholderiaceae_B > Achromobacter > Achromobacter marplatensis_A. Next base: position 332,180 of record NZ_JBMGRB010000003.1, on the reverse strand, counting down.
CGCATCCCGGTCATCGCTGGCGTGGGCGCCAATTCCACCGACGAAGCCATCCACCTGACGCGCCACGCCAAAACGGTGGGCGCGCAGGCTGGTCTGTCGGTCGTTCCCTATTACAACAAGCCTTCGCAAGAAGGCCTGTATCGCCACTTCCGCACGATCGCGGAAGCCGTCGATCTGCCGACGATCCTGTACAACGTGCCGGGCCGTACCGTTGCCGACATGAGCAACGAGACGGTCCTGCGCCTGGCGCAGGTGCCGGGCATCATCGGCATCAAGGACGCTACCGGTGATATCGCCCGCGGCGGGCTGTTGCTGCGCGAAGCGCCGGCAAGCTTCCAGGTTTTCAGCGGCGACGATCCCACGGCTGCCGCTCTGATCCTGCTGGGCGCGCGGGGCAACATTTCCGTGACCGCCAACGTGGCCCCCAAGCTTATGCGCGATCTTTGCGCCGCGGCGCTGGCGGGCGACGTGCCGAAGGTCCGTGAACTTAATGCGTTTCTGGCGCGTCTGAACAAGGCTTTGTTTGTTGAAGCCAATCCCATCCCCGTCAAGTGGGCGTTGGCCGAAATGGGCCGTAGCGCACTGGGCTACCGGCTTCCGCTGGTTGAACTGGGCTCGCAGAACCACGAAGTCGTGCGTCGCGCGCTCCAGGAAACGGGTCTGCTCTAAATATCGTGAGGATACGTATGAACAAACGTCATGCCGGTTTGTCGGCATTGATGTCTCTGGTGTTGTTGGCCGGCTGCAGCGAGGTCAACCAATTCCTGGGCAATGAAGAATCCGTCAACTACAAGAGCGCCGTCACCCAGCGTGGAGAGCCTCTAAGCATCCCGCCGGATTTGACTCAGGCCAACAGCGACCCGCGTTATCGCGCGCCCGCTTCGGGCTCGACGACGTACTCGCAGTTCCAGCAGCAGGGCCAGGCGCAAGCCACGGCCCCCAAGACCAGCAACGTGCTGCCCGGCCGCCAGGACATGCGTGTCGAGCGTGACGGCGATTTGCGCTGGCTGGTCGTGGACCGTGCTCCCGAAGACGTGTTCCCGCGTCTGGTCGACTTCTGGACCGAAAACGGCTTTACCGTTGCCAGCAACAACCCCAGCGCTGGCCTGATCGAAACCGACTGGGCGGAAAACCGCGCCAAGATCCCGGAAAGCTGGCTGCGCCAGGCGCTGGGCGCGGTGCTGGAATCGGCTTGGGATAGCGGCGAACGCGAGAAATTCCGCACGCGCGTCGAACGCGTGAACGGCCACACCGAAGTCTATGTCAGCCATCGCCAGATGCTGGAAAAGCGTGTGGGTTCCGACGGCGGCCAAGTGCAATGGCAGAACGGCAAGGAAGATCCTGGCCTGAACGCCGCCATGCTGGCGCGCATGATGGTCTACCTGGGTTCGGACGTGGACAACGCTCGCAAGCTGGTGCAGCAGGCAGAAGCCGCGCCGCAGAAGCCGGCCGTGCAGGAAGACGTTCGCACGCAGGGCGCGTCGTTGCTGGTGGCTGAATCGTTCGACCGCGCATGGCGCCGTGTCGGCGTGGCGCTGGACGGCGGCGGCTTCGCCGTGGATGACCGCGATCGCTCCTCGGGTGACTACTTCGTGCGCTATGTCGATACCGATACGGGCGAAAAGAACGAGCAACCGGGCTTCTTCGGCCGCATGTTCTCGGGCGACAAGAAGGCCGAGGCGCCGCAGTACCGTATCCACCTGGCCGCCACGGGCGATCAGACCACGGTGACGGTGCTGGACTCCACGGGCACCCGCGACAACAGCGCAACGGCGCAGCGTCTGCTGAGCGTCCTGAAGGACAAGATGTAAAACGCGGCAGATCGGCGCTTCGGCGCCGGTTTGATGCAAGAGGCTCCCGAGAGGGGGCCTTTTTTCATGGGCGTTGTGAAGTTGGCGACCGGATGCGGCGCGCATAAAAAAGCCCCGGCAGCATGGCTGCCAGGGCTTTTCTACGTCTTCAGAGCGGGGGTTCGTCTCTGTTTTTATTAAGACGCGGGGGTGGTCGAGCCGCCCGGGGTGTTCGAACCGCCACCAGGCGTTGTGCCGGGGGTGGGCGCCGGAGCCGGCGACGTGGCCGGAGGCGTCGTGCTGGGGGCAGGCGTGCTTGCGCCCGGGGTGGGGTTGTTCGCGGGCGCCGGGGCATCTTCCTTCTTGTTGCAAGCGCTGAGCGACACTGCCAGCACCGAGGCAATAATCAAGGTTTTGCTCATCATTTTTGGACTCCTGTAGATGACGACTCTTGAAACCCCCTTAGGGGAAACCAGAATCCAGGCTACAGGAAGCCGGCGCCCTATCGCGTGTGAAAGTTAAAAAGGTCGCATCCCAATGGCAACAAACCTTTCAGCTCGGTGTTATGTCTTTCTTTATGTGACCACGCGCATAGACCTGATTGCGTTCTGTGCAAGTCAGATACGCGCACGTGTCTGGATACTACGCCGCGCGGTAATGAATCCACCCCGAATCCACCCAATCCGCCAGGCATGAACGCGCATCGTCGGATAGCTTTGCGCAGGCGGGGTCGGCGCAGTCAAGGCTACGGGCATCGGCCAATATCCGGAGCGCGGCGTCCGCAGGCGTCATGGCGGTTTCGCCGTTGATGAAGAGCTGCTTGCCGCGATACAGCATGCGGCTGCGGCGATCCAGCACCAGACGTCCTGATGTGGGCCAGTCTTCTTCCAGGTCTACGTCCACGCCCTCGGGCGCGTCGAACACGCTGAGGTTGTGCGGTTCGGTCAACCAGCAACCAAGGAAGCGCGATGCCAGCGCATCATCAAAGCGGAGCTTTTCGACCGTCTCCAGCGTGGCGGCCACCAGGGCATCGGGCAGCGCCGCGGGCGTGTCGACGGCGGGCTGGCCCGGGTCTCGATAGACGGCGGACAGCTTGGGGCCGGGCAGGGCCGGTTCACCGTAGGGGCCGCCCAGCAGGCCGACGCGCGCCATGACCTGGTCGGCGGCGGCTTCCAGCAGCCCGCGCGCCAGCGTGGCCTGCGTGGGGGCGCGGAACCCGATCGAGATGGTCATGCAGCCGTCGCCCACGGCGACGCCGTCGTGGGCCGCCTGCGGCGGCAGGTACAGCATGTCGCCAGGCACTAGCACGGCCTTTTCTTCGGGCTGGAAGTTGCTGAGGATCTTCAGCGGCAGACCGGGTTCCAGCGACAGGTCTTTCTGGCGGCCATAACGCCATTCGCGTTCGCCAGCGGCCTGCAACAGGAACACGTCATAGCTGTCGAAGTGCGGACCGACGCCGCCGCCGTGGCTGGCAATGCTGATCATCACGTCGTCAAGACGGGCGTCGGGGATGAAGCGGAACAGCCCCATCAGTTCGGATGCTGCATCGCTTAGCAGGTCGACGCTTTGAATCAGCAGCGTCCAATCGCCTTCGTTGTCTTTGGGCAGGCGCGCGAACGGGCCGTTTTCCATCTGCCATTCGCCGTCCTCGCGCCAGATCAGGCGCGACTCGACATCGTCGCGGCGCGCCAGCTTCTTGATGGCCGCCATGGTCAACGGCGGCTTGAAGCCGGGGATGGCCTGGCGGATCAGCAGCGGCTTGCGCTGCCAATAGCGGCGCATGAAGTCGTTGGGGCTTTGGTTGCCCAGCAGCGGCAGGCGTTGGTCGAGGTTCATTGAAGGTGCTTCTTCAGGCGGTAGAGGGCATCCAGCGCTTCGCGCGGGGTGAGGCTGTCGGGGTCGATGGCAGTAAGCGATTCGCGCAAGGCGTCCAGCGCCTCGATCTCGTCGGAGCGCGCGGTGCTGGCGTAGGCCTGCGCGTCGGCGTCCGCGGCGGCCGAGAACAAGCCCAGCTGCGGGGTGGGCGAACCCTGGGCTTCCAGCCGTTCGAGTTCGCGCGTGGCCTGGCGGATCACGGCGGCGGGTACGCCGGCGCGTTGCGCCACCTGGATCCCGTAGCTGCGGCTGGCGGGGCCTTCGCGCACTTCGTGCAGGAAGACGATGCCGCTGGCCGATTCCGCCGCAGCCAGGTGCACATTGGCCGAGGCTGGCTGTTCGGCCGGCAGGCGGGTCAATTCAAAATAGTGCGTGGCGAATAGCGTCAATGCGCGGTTATGCGTCAGCAGGCGGCAGGCGATAGCCCACGCCAGCGCCAGGCCGTCGTAGGTGGACGTGCCGCGGCCGATTTCGTCCATCAGGACCAGGCTGTTGGGCGTGCTGGCCGACAGGATGGCCGCCGCCTCGGTCATTTCCATCATGAAGGTAGAGCGCCCGCCCGCCAGGTCGTCGGCCGCGCCGATACGGGTGAAGATGCGGTCGATCTTGCCGATGCGTGCGCGCCTGGCGGGCACGAAGCTGCCGATGCGCGCCAACAGCACAATCAACGCCACCTGACGCATGTAGGTCGATTTACCGCCCATGTTCGGGCCGGTGATCAGCAGCATGCGGCGCGCCGGGTCCAGGCGGCAACCGTTGGGCGTGAAGCGTTCGATGGCGTGCTCGACCACGGGGTGGCGGCCGGCCTCGATATCGATATCGGCCTGGTCGGACAAGTCGGGCGCCATCCAGTCGTGACGGCGCGCGTGGTCGGCCAAGGCCGCCAGCGTGTCCAGTTCGGCTAGCGCGGCGGCGCAGTCGGACAGCGGCCGCACGTGTTCGGCCAAGACGTCCAGCAGTTGCTCGAACAGCCACTTTTCACGGGCCAGCGAACGGTCCTGGGCGGACAACACCTTGTCTTCCCATGTCTTCAATTCGGGCGTGATGTAGCGTTCGGCGTTCTTCAGCGTTTGGCGGCGGCGGTAGTCGTCGGGCACCTTGGCTGTCTGGCCCTTGGAGACTTCGATGTAGAAGCCATGCACGCGGTTGAATTCCACGCGCAGGTTGTTGATGCCTGTGCGTTCGCGCTCGCGTGCTTCCAGCTGCACCAGGAAATCGCCGCCGTCGGCCGCCAGGCCGCGCAGTTCGTCCAGTTCGGCATCGAAACCGGCCGCCAACACGCCGCCGTCGCGGATCGCCACGGCTGGTTCCGGCGCGATGGCGCGCACCAGCAACGCGGCCAGCGCCGGGTCCACGGACAAGTGCGAGATCAGTTCGCCCAGGCGCGGGGAACCGGCCATGGGTTCGACCAGATCGCGCAAGGCGGGCAGGGATTCCAGCGCATCGCGCAGGCTGGCCAGTTCGCGCGGGCGTACCGAACGCAGCGCCAGCCGCGCGGCGATGCGTTCGATGTCGGGAAAGGCGTTCAGCGCCGCGCGCAGCGCTTCCAGCAGGCCCGCCGCGCCTAAGCCGGCTACGCCGAAGGTCTGTTCGACGTCCATGCGGCCGGCCAGCAACGCCGAGATGGCTTGTTGGCGCGCCAGCGCCTGATCGTTTTCGCGCAGCGGATGGTGCAGCCAGCGGCGCAGCAGCCGGCTGCCCATGGGCGTGCGGCAGCCGTCCAGCAGCGAGAACAGCGTGGGCGAGTCCTCGCCGGACAGCGTCTGGGTCAGTTCGAGGTTGCGGCGGGTCACGGGGTCCAGCAGCACGTACTGGCCCGGGCGCTCGGCCGACAGGCTTTGCACGTGCGCTAGCGCTTGCGACTGGGTGCGCGCCGCATAGCGCAGCAGCGCGCCGGCGGCGCAGACGCCGGCCGGCATGTCTTCGATATCGAAACCCGCCAGCGTGTCCGTCTTGAAATGGGCCAGCAGGTGCGCGCGCGCGCCGTCGCTTTCAAAGTGCCAGTCCGGCACGCGGGCGCGGGCGCCTTCGAACGGGAAATCGAAATCGGCGCCGTCGGCGCAGATGATCTCGGCGGGCGCGATGCGGTGCAGTTCAGATTCCAGCTGCGCGGGCGCGCATTCGGTCACGCGGAATTCGCCGCTGGCCAGGTTCAGCCACGCAAGCCCGGCGCGCGGGGCGCGGGCGTTGCCGGTGACGAACACGGCGGCCAGCGCACGGTCCGCCTTGGCGGGCAGCAGGGCGTCGTCGGTCAGGGTGCCGGGCGTGACGATGCGCACGATGCGGCGTTCGACGGGGCCCTTGGAGGCGGCCGGATCGCCGATCTGTTCGCAGATAGCGATGGATTCGCCCATGGCGACCAGGCGGGCCAGGTATTGCTCCATGGCGTGCACGGGCAGGCCGGCCATCGGGATCGGAGTGCCGTTTGACGAGCCGCGCTTGGTCAGCGTCAGGTTGAGCAGGCGCGCGCCGCGTTCCGCGTCTTCATAGAACATTTCATAGAAATCCCCCATGCGATAGAAGAGCAGCAAGGGTCCGGCCTCCGCTTTTAATCGGAGGTATTGCTGCATCATCGGGGTGTGGCCCGCGTGGGCGTCGGCGGCGGTGTTTTGTGTTGCTGAATTCATGCCCGTGATTGTATCGGGCCGGAGCGGGGGGCAGGGGCGGCAGAGCGGGACTTGTTTGTCCGATCGCATTCGGACGTTGGCGCGGCCCGCCGGGGCCGCCTTAGTCGGGCTGGCGCCAGGGGTTGACGAAATAAGCAAGGTCGATGGGGGGACCCCATTGCGCCAGCGCTTCACCGGTGACTTGATGTCTGCCTGGTGGCTGGCCGGGCGTTACCAGGTCGCCGTCGGTGAAATGCTCGACGACGTTGGCGTCCGGGTCGAACCAGTAGTCGAATATCTGGCTTCCCAGTATGTGCCGGCCCACGCCCCACAGTCCTTGCCAGCGTTGTTCGCGGAGCCATTTGTTGCCAAGGAACTGTGCATCGAGATCCTGGACTTCGAACGACGTGTGGTGAACGCGCGCGGTATCGCCGGGAAAGAGGGCGATGGTGTGGTGATCGACCCAGTCGCCCGCGCCTGCGTGGAAGAAGCCGCCGACTTGATCGTCGGGCGAGCCGTCGTAGAGTAGATCCGACGGCCGCAGGCCCAACCGGGATTGCAGCCAAGCCGCGCTGCGCTTGAAATCGGGCGTCAACAACGCCACATGGCCCAGCCTCCATACGGGCGTCGGTCCCGGTTCAGCGCGCTGCCATTCTCCGTAGCGTGTCTTGGTGTCGCCATTGTTGAGCTTCAGGGCGGGGCGCAGCGTCTGCCGTTGCGGAAGCTCCACGCCGTGCGTCAGTTCGAAAACCCATCCGTCCGGGCTGGTCAGGCGCACGCATTCTCCGCCGCCCTGGCGCTCCAGCTTTTCGATGGCAGAGGCTTCAGGAAACAAGGCGGCTTGCTCCAAGGCCTGCCGGTTGGGTGCGCATAGCCCGATCGCCACGAGGCCCGGGCGCTGCGCGCGGCGCGCTATATAGCAATAGGGATGGCCGCTGGCTGCGCGCAGTACCAGTTCGTCGGTGCGTCGGGCTACCACCTGTAAGCCGAAATCGGTATAGAACCGGTGAGCGGCATCCAGGTCGGTGTGGTTGAAAATCACGTACGCGATGTCAGTGATCGCCGTCATGCGAGCCTCCTCCAGAGGATATCCGCCCGATCTCTGCGGACCGGTGCGGAAAGGGATCAGAATTCTTGTTTAACCACGTTGCGCAGGATGCCGATACGTTCGATTTCGACTTCGCAGACATCGCCCGGTTTCAGGTAGACCGGCGGCTTCATGCCGAATCCCACGCCAGCCGGGGTGCCGGTGACCAGCAGGTCCCCCGGCGCCAAGGTCAGCACTTCGCTTGCCAGCGAGATCAGCGTAGCCACGTCGAACAGCATGTCGCTCGTGCTGGCCTGCTGCTTGACCGTTCCGTTGATCCGCGTGGTCAGCATGAGCCCGCGCGCGCCGGCGGGAAGCGCGTCCGCGGTCGTGAACCAGGGGCCGCAAGCGCCGGTACCGTCAAAGTTCTTGCCCATTGTCCATTGCGGCGACTTGAACTGGTAGTCGCGTACAGACGCCTCGTTGAACACGGTATAGCCCGCGACGTATTCGAGCGCGTCGTCAACGGTCACGTGGCGAGCCTTGCGGCCGATGACGACGGCCAGTTCCCCCTCATAGTCGAAATCGTCGCTGGAGCGGGGCTTGATCAAGGCGGCCTCGTGGCCAATGAGGGTCGAGGCGAAACGGGGAAAGAAGGTGGGATAGTCCGGCTGTTTGTAGGGGCTTTCGGCGACGTGGTCCAGATAGTTAAGACCGACGCAAAGAATCTTCTGCGGCCTGCGGACTGGCGAAAGCCATTCGTAGGGTTCTTCCAGAAGGGGAGCGGCGGCGGCAGCGCCTTCCACGCGGGATTGCCAGTCAGGCAACGCCACCAGCGCCGCGACGTCGTCGGGAAGGTCGCTGTCCGCCCGGGACAGATCAAGCCAGCCGGCTTTGCCCCGTAATGCCAGGCCGCTACGGCCGTTCTGCAGGAAGGAAAGAATGTCCATTGTGGGTTCCGTTGTTCAGGATTTTATATAATCATATAGATTCTATAGAATATGCCTACCTAGTAATTCCCCTAGCCTTCGAACGCGCCGGCAACGCCCCTCGCCGGGTAGACTGCCAGCCCGGCAGGAAAAACCGATGAGGCGCTCTCCGCCCTGACGGGCCATCGTCGTTATAGAGACCATCATGACTACCCGTATCGAATCCGCCACGCAGCGCCCGGCGCGGGGCGCTATTGCGGCAGGCGGCAAGCAGACGCAGACCACGCTGCTGTTGAATCGCCTGCGCACCGGCATCGTGCGCGGCCAGATGCCTCCCGGCGAACGGCTGGTGGTTTCGGCGCTTGCCGACATGTTCCAGGCGGGGCAGACGCCTGTGCGCGAAGCCCTGATGCGGCTGGTCAGCGAGGGGCTGGTGGTGCTTGAGGACCAACGGGGTTTCTCGGTGGCGTCTGTCAGTCCGTCGGATCTGCAGCAACTCACCGCGGCGCGGGCGGAGATAGAAGGCCTGTTGGCGCGCTGGTCCGTCGAGCAGGGCGACGACGCCTGGGAGGCGTCGTTGCTGGGCAGCTTTCATCTGCTGCGCAAGGCAAGCAAGGTCAATCCGGTTGACCAATCGATACAGCCCGCCTGGGAGGAGCTGCATAGCCAGTTTCATGCCACGCTCGTCGGCGCCTGTGACAATGAGGTTCTGCTGGATATCCGCGCCAATCTTTATAAACGGGCAGAGCGCTACCGGCAGCTCTCAGTGCGCTATCTGAAGGCCCCGCGCGACGACATGGCCGAACACCAGGCGCTGGCCGACGCGGCGTTGGCCCGCGATAGCGCAAAGGTAGAGGCGCTTGTCAAAGAACATATTCAGACCACCTCGCGCATCATCCTGGCCGAGCTCGTGAATGTGAAATAACGAGGGCAACATGGTCTGGCGTTGGCGCAGTGCAATCGCTTACCTGCTGCCACTCAGGCGTCTGCGCACCCTAAGGATCCGGAGGTTCCCACTGTGGATCCATACGGGGCAATCCGGTGTGTAGGCAGGGTAGTCGGTGAATCCCCCGCACCCTCGCCGCCATTCTGCAAGTCGACATGGAAGATGCGCCCTACGAGCCATCGCTGAGCCCATGTTTTCCCGCCCCGGACATGCACCTTGTCGGTAATGGATCGCCAGCCTGATATCTGGCTTCGGCAATGATCCGTCCGGCTAGGCGTTCACAAGCGGACCATGCCTGCGGATGAAACCAGAGCCTCAAAAATAGCCAGAAACTATTGTTTTAATTCATTCATTCAATTTTACTAATTGAGCGGTTCAAAACAATAATTGACCTATGACATAAGATAAGTATGTGCCAGGCCGATCAAGCCGATCGGCCCGTCGTCTGCGAACCGCCAGGTCGGTTTTCAACATAGGAGCAAGCCATGAATGATCCCTCGCAAGAAAAGAAGCAGTGCCCCTTGACCACCGCTTTCGGCGCACCCGTCGTCGACAACGACAACACGATGACGGCGGGCCCTCGCGGGCCGGTGCTGATGCAGGATGTGTGGTTGATCGAGAAGCTGGCGAATCTCAATCGTGAAGTCATCCCTGAACGCCGCATGCACGCCAAGGGTTCGGGGGCGTTCGGCCACTTTACCGTCACGCACGATATTTCGCGCTACACCCGAGCGAAATTGTTTGAGAAGATCGGCAAGCGGTCCGACGTGTTTGTGCGGTTTTCTTCGGTGGCGGGCGAACGTGGCGCTGCCGATGGTGAACGCGACATCCACGGCTTTGCGGTGAAGTTCTATACCGAGGAGGGCAACTGGGACCTGGTGGGCAACAATACGCCCGTGTTCTTCGTGCGCGATCCGCGAAAATTCGCTGACCTGAACAAGGCGGTCAAGCGCGATCCGCGCAGCAATCTGCGCAGCCCGACCCACAATTGGGACTTCTGGACCCTGCTGCCTGAGTCGCTGCACCAGGTGACCATCGTGATGAGCGACCGCGGCATCCCGGCTGGGTACCGGCACATGCACGGTTTCGGTTCGCATACGTACAGTTTCATCAGCCCGGATAACCAGCGCTGCTGGGTCAAGTTCCACTGGCGCACGCAGCAAGGCATCCGCACGCTGAGCGATGCCGATGCGGGCGAGATCATCCGCCATGACCGCGAGAGCTTCCAGCGCGATCTCTTCGAGGCCATTGAGCGGGGCGATTTTCCGCGTTGGACGCTCTGCGTACAGATCATGCCCGAGAGCGATGCGGAAAAGGTCCCCTACCATCCATTCGATCTCACCAAGGTCTGGCCGCACAAGGACTATCCGCTGATCGAAGTCGGCGTGTTGGAGCTAAACCTGAATCCCGACAACTACTTCGCCGACGTCGAGCAGGCCGCGATGGCGCCGAACAACCTTGTGCCGGGGATCGGAATTTCGCCGGACAAGATGCTGCAGGCGCGCATGTTCGCCTACTCCGATGCCCAACGGTACCGGCTGGGCGTCAATCATCACCAGATTCCGGTGAATGCCGCCCGCTGCCCCGTGCACAGCAACCAGCGCGACGGCGCGATGCGCGTGGATGGAAACTACGGGGGGGCGCTGCATTACACGCCCAACAGTTTTGGCGCCTGGGAAGACCAGCCCGCCTACCGCGAGCCGCCGCTGAAGATCAACGGCGATGGGGATTTCTGGGATTTCCGGGAAGACGATGATGATTACTTCAAGCAGCCCGGCGACCTTTTCCGGCTGATGTCGAAGGCCCAGCAGCAAGTGTTGTTCGAGAACACCGCACGGGCGATGGGCAACGCACCAGAATTCATCAAACGGCGGCACGTGGCCAACTGCGCCAAGGCGGATCCAGCGTATGGGGCGGGAGTCGCCCAGGCTTTGGGGCTGGGGTCGGACGTCTGAGCCACCCGTTCCACTAGGATGGTGGGCGAACTTGCCGCTTAGGTGCGGGGGCGTCACAATCTTGCGACGCGGCCTTGTGACGGCTGCGGGAGCTGTAGATGCAGGATTATCTTTTTGCTGACCCGCTGGATGCCTCCGAACGGGTCGCCATTGCCGGCGGTGGCCACCAAGCCGAATTCGCACCGGGCGGCGGCGGGCGTTTGACCCGTTTGTCTACGGGCGCGCATGATTGGATCGTGCCGCTGACCGAAACCCGGTGGCCGGCCGGAGAATGGCCGCGGGCGGGGTCTTATCCGTTGGCCCCGTATTCCAACCGCATTCGCGACGGCGTCTTTACGTTCGACGGCGCCCGACACACGCTGCAGTCCGTGCCGGGGCGGCCCCACGCGATACACGGCGCGGGCCTGTTCCAGGCCTGGCAGGTGCGCAACCACGCGGCCGACAGCATCGATCTGGTCCTGAACCAACCGGCCGGCGTGCTGGGATGGCCCTGGCCGTTCGAATGCGTGCAGCGCTATCGGCTCGACGCGCGCGGGCTGAGCTTGTCCTTAAGCATCGCCAATCTAAGCGATACGCCCATGCCCTTCGGCTTCGGCATTCATCCGTATTTCACCGCCGAGCGGGTCACGTTGAACGCGCGGCGGCTATGGACGGCCGACGCGGATGGCTTGCCCACCGGCAGCCGCGTCAAGCATGTGCGCGAATTGCGCCGGTCGGCCGATGGTTGCGATACCTATCTGTCGCAATGGGAAGGGCGCGCCACCCTGCACTGGACGGGCGGGCACGAATTGGCGCTGCACGCCGATCCGGCGTTTGCGCATCTGGTGGTTTATACGGCGCCGGGCTCGGATTTCCTTTGCGTGGAACCGGTCACGAATGTGGCCGATGCGTTCAATCGGGCAGCCGATGGCGATACGCGCACCGGCATGCGCACACTGGCGCCGGGCGCGCGGTTTAGCGCAACCTGCCTGCTGGGGCTGAGCTTGCCTCGCGCGTCACGCTGACGCAGTCCAGAACGCGGCGCTTGGAAGGCGCCGGTTCCTCCGGCGATAATCCGGGCAAATCCCAATCCAGGAGTTCCTACGTGAAAAAGCTCAGCACCGAACAATTGCAGGCTGCGGCCGAGACGCTGCGCCGGGTGCAGGCGAAGCTTGCCCGCTCGGGCAGCTTGCCGCTGGAGCCTACCCTCTACGCCAGCGCGAAGGGCTTTCGGCGCAATGTCCCGGAATACCTTTGGAATTGGCTGTCGGGTCTGCTGGCGCCGCACAAGAGCCTGGCGTCCTGGATGGACGCGCATCAGCCCGGCTGGCGCGATGGCAAGACGCCCGCCGCCGTGGTGTATGCCCGCACGGAGACGGGATGGTTCGATTGGCTGATCCAGGAACTTGAGACCGAGATCAATGATCCCCATGCCCGCGCCAAGCGGGAAGGGCGCGGCTAGGGGCATTGCCCCGAGCGCCGGGGGGCGTGCCGATTGCGGACAGGGTTGTCCGTAGTGTTTCGCCCGCCAACCGCTTTTTCGCGGTACGCCTTGGGGGCATAGTGGCTTCTGTTTTTTCAACAGGAGCCATCGATGTCCCTTATCCCCCAGGCCGTGTTCTCGGCCGTCCCGCAGGCCACCGTGTTCATCGTTAACGTCATCCATGCCCATCCCGGGCGGCAAGAGGACGCATTCAGGGCCATCCAGGATGTGGTGCACTACGTGGCGGAAACCAAGCCGGGCTTCCTCTGGAGCAATCTGGCCAAGAGCACGGACGGCAAGACCGTCGTGAACATCGAGGCGATTTCGGGAGAAGGCAACGTGGACGAGTTCTTTGCCGACCCGGTGTTTCTGCAGAAATTCCGTAAATTGGACGAGGTGTCCACCAGTGAATTCCATACCTATCGGGTAGGCGATCTGGTGTTGCCTGGGGCTCGCGCCTAGCCCTCGGGGTTAAGCGCGGCGGGCGCGTGCCCGCGCCAACAGATGCACAGCCGTTTCCAGCACGGCAGCCGCCACCAACGCGGCCAGGATCGAGCTCACGACCAGCGCGTCCCACAGGCGTGGCGGGCCAACGCGGAACTGGATGGTGTCGAACACCATGCCGGCCGCGATGCCGGCCACGATGGCGGCCTTCCAGCCTTGCAGCGGTGCAAGCCGAAGCATCAACAAGGTAAACGCAACCATCCCCCACAGGAGCGGCTCAAGCGTTTGTTCGATCAAATGGGCAAGCAGGGGAAACTCCCGGTAAATTCGCGCGCAACGGTCCGCTCGCGTTTTTACCGCTTTCTGGCTGGAATGGCGAGATGTCCCGCCTGGCGTCAGGCTGCTTGCCCGAACCAGCGCGGCCGCCGGAAGGGGCTTTTCAGGACGCCCCAACCGGCAACGCCCCGGAAGCGCTGGTATTCGGCAGGATACGGCCGGATCAGAACCCTTCCAGCACCACCTTGCCCTGCGCCTTGCCGCTTTCGATGAAAGCGTGGGCCCGGCGCAGGTTGGCGGCGTTGATCTTGCCGTAGTGCTCGCCTAGCGTCGTGCGCAGCGTGCCGTTGTCGATCAGGCGGGCCGCCTGGTTCAGCAGTTCATGCTGGGCGATCAAATCGGGCGTGTTGTGAAGGGGGCGCGCGAACATGAACTCCCAATGCAGCGACGCGGATTTCCCCTTCAGCAAACGCACGTCGATAGCGGCCGGGTCGTCGATCAGCGCGATCTTGCCTTGCGGGGCGATTGCCGCCGCCATCTGCGCGAAGTGCTTGTCGGTGTGGTTCAAGCCCGCGATATCGCTGACGTGGTCGAAGCCGATACGCGCGAGTTCTTCCGTCAGGGGCTTGCTGTGGTCGATGACGTGATGGGCGCCCAGTTCGCGCACCCAGGCTTGCGTCTCGGGCCGCGACGCGCTGCCGATCACGGTCAAGCCGGTCAACTGGCGCGCCAACTGCACCAGGATGGATCCCACGCCGCCCGCGGCGCCGATGACCAGCAGGCTGCGCTGGCTGGGCGCGGCGTTGTCCAGCACGCGCAGGCGGTCGAACAGCAGTTCCCAGGCGGTGATGGTCGTCAACGGCAATGCCGCGGCCTGAGCAAAGTCCAGGCTGTCCGGCATGCGGCCAACGATGCGCTCGTCCACCACGTGACGTTCGCTATTGGCGCCTGGGCGGTTCAGCGCGCCGGCATACCAGACACGGTCGCCGGGCTTGAACAGGCTGGTCTTGGCGCCCACCGCGCGCACGATGCCGGCGGCGTCCCAGCCCAGGATCTCGGGTTGGCCGTCCTTGGCCGCGCGGTTGGCCCGGATTTTCACATCCACGGGGTTGACGGATATGGCGTGCACGTCGACCAGCAGGTCGTGGTCGCCGGGCACGGGTTCGTCAATTGTGATGTCTTGCAGGGCGTCGGCCTGATCGGCCGGCAGGTTATTGAAATAGGCGATAGCTTTCATGGCGGGCTCGCGTCGGGGTAGTGGGAATCAGAGAATGGAGCGGACGACGCCGCCGTCGACGCGCAGCGCGGCGCCGTTCGTGGCGGAGGCCTGCGTGGAGCACGTGTAGACGACCATGTTGGCGACTTCTTCCACCGTGGCCAGGCGGCGCAGCAGCGACGTCGGGCGATGCTGCGCGATGAAGTCGCGTTCCATGTCGTCCTGCGACACGCCTTGCTCCTTGGCCATTTCGGCGAAGAAGTCGGCCACGCCCTCCGACCGCGTCGGGCCGGGCAGCACGGCGTTGACGGTGACGCCGGTGCCAGCGGTCAGTTCGGCCAGCCCGCGCGACACGCCCAGCAGCGCGGTCTTGCTGACCCCGTAGTGGATCATTTCAGCGGGAATCTGCACGCCCGATTCGCTGGAGATGAAGATGACACGACCCCAATCGGCGGCCATCATGCGGGGCAGGTAGTAGCGCGACAAGCGGATGCCGCTCATGACGTTGGTGTCCAGCATGACCTGCCAGTCGTCGTCCGTGATTTCGGTGAAGGACTTGGGCGCAAAGAAGCCCGCGTTATTGACCAGGATGTCCACGTCCGGGTGGGCGGCGCAGACCGATGCCGCGCCATCGGCGGTGGCCAGATCGGCCTGCACGGTGCTGACGTGGGCGGTCGGGAATTTGTCGGCAATGGCTTGGGCGGCGTGGGCAAGTTTGCCCGCGTTGCGGCCATGCAGCACGACCTCCGCGCCGGCCTCCGCCAACCCCATGGCGATGGCCAGGCCGATGCCGCCAGAAGATCCGGTGACCAGGGCTTTCTTGCCGTTCAATTCGATTTTCATGCGTTGACTCCAAAGCGGTTGGGAACGGACTCATGATTACCCAGTCCGGGACGATGAAAAACCGGCTAGCATCCGACTCAGTTTCAATAATTTTTTGAAAATGAGGCGAGCATGGTGCGGTTCGAGGACTTGAGGATCTTTGTGGCGGCGTCCGTCCACGGCAGCTTTTCCGCCGCCGCCCGTGAACTGGATCTGACCCCGGCGGTGGCCAGCGCCGCGCTCAAGCGGCTGGAACTGACGCTGGAAACCCGGCTGTTCGTCCGGTCTACCCGTAGCCTGCGGCTGACGGCCGATGGTGAACGCTATCTGGAATATGCCCGCGCGGCGATCTCCACGCTGGAAGCCGGCAAGAATGCGATGGCCCGCGACAAGACCGCCATCTCGGGCACCTTGTCGGTTTCGATCCCGTCGGACCTGGGGCGGCATGTGCTGCTGCCGTGGCTGGACGATTTCCAGCACCAGCATCCGCGCGTGAGCTTCCAGGTGCGCATCAGCGATCGGTTGGCCGACCTGTACCGGCAACCGGTCGATATCGCCATTCGCTACGGCACGCCGAACGATTCGGCGCTGGTGGCGCTGCCGCTGTCCGAACACAATCGTCGCGTCGTGTGCGCATCGCCCGCGTACCTGGCGCGCCATGGCGTGCCGCAGGCGCCGGCGGATCTGCGCCGCCACAACTGCCTGTCGTTCGTGCTGGGCGAAACCTTGCATGACCGCTGGAGCTTCGAGCGCGAAGGCACCCGCACCACGGTCCCGGTCAAGGGGGACCGCGTGGGCGACGACGGCGACCTCGTGCGGCGTTGGGCGCTGGGCGGACACGGTGTGGCCTATAAATCGCGCTACGACGTGCTGGCGGATCTGCGCGCCGGCCGGCTGGTCGAACTGCTGCCGGACTACGGCACCGAGCCGTCGCCCTTATACCTGCTGTGCGTGCACCGCATGCTGCTGTCGCCCGCGGTGAAACGCATGCGCGAATTCCTGCAGGAACGGTTCAAGCGTTTCGACGCGGGTTAGCCGCGTCGCCGTGTCAATGCGCCGCGCGATGGTGCGCGCCGCCTGCCTGCTTGTTGGCTGCCCGCGTGCGGGCGGCCTTCTTGGCCGCGGCCGAGCGTCCTGCCGCGCCCTTGGTCGCTGCGGCTTTCTTGGCGGCCGCCGAGCGGTCCGCCGCGGTGCGTCGGCCGGCCGTCTTGCTGGCCTGGCGCGACAGCGCGGCGCGCGATGCGGGCTTGGCGCTTTCCTTCTTCAATGCGGTGGTGGTGGCACGGGCGCGCGTGGCGGACTTGGCGTGCCCGTCCTTGGCGGCATGGGTGTCTTGTTCGGCTTTGCGCTTGGTGGCCGGGCTGGCCGACTTGGAGGCCGGCAGCTTGACCCCCGAGCGCCGCGCCTTCGACAGTCCGATCGCGATGGCCTGCTTGGTGGACCGCACGCCGTGTTTGCCTTCGCGGACGTGCTCGATTTCTTCGCGGACGAATTCTCCGGCCTGCGTGGACGCTGACTTGCCTTGGCGTTTGTCGCGCTTGGCTCGTTCCAGGGTTTTTCGTTCAGGCATGGTGATCTCCTTGCGAGGTTGCGGGAGCAGAGCCGTCGCCTGTCGAGATCGGGCGACGAAACTCGTAACACCACTCTACCGCCGCGGGGGTATCCTGTGTGTTCGAATGGATTGCCGGTCGTAAGCGCCGGAAAGGCTTGCGCGCCGACGATTCACGACTCACACCCTTAGCGGAGAAGAGCGATGTCGAATCATGTCTATAAGCAAATCGAACTGGTGGGCTCTTCCACCAAATCCACCGATGATGCAATTGCCAAAGCCATCGAGCGCGCCTCGGAAACCCTGCGCAACCTGGATTGGTTCGAGGTCACCGAAGTGCGCGGCCATATCAAGGATGGCAAAGTGGCGCATTGGCAGGTCGGTCTGAAGATCGGCATGCGGCTGGAAGGCGACAAGTAGTTTCGCTGTGCTGCGCCTTTTTTGAGCAGCCCTTCCAAGTGGTTGTCGGATAAGGACTTTTCGGGCTTGTTATCCGACTGTTCATAGGCTTGTCCACATTCGATGGGGACAAGCCTGTCCGCTTATCCCCATCGCCTCGCGCCGCGAAATGCCGTGGCGGTTGGCGCATGCGCCTGAGCGTTCTTTGCCCGCTCCCCGCAAGTCATTGCCGTAGAAGGGTTTTTGGCGACTACCCGCATACTGTCCTCAGGCTTATCCACATTTGACGGGGACAACCTGGGTGCGAAATGGGGCGCTTGGGCCTTTATTGACCACCCCTTGCAGGGTGTTGATATCCCAAGGGATTTCGGACCTGCCCTCAAGCTGTCCTCATGCTTTTCCACAGAATGCTGGGACAAATCCACACGCGATGGCGCGGATGCGAAAGACCTGGACGGACATCCAGGCTTTTCGTGGATAAATGCGCGGAAACTCATCCAAAAGGATGATTGCGCATTGTTTGATCACCCCGTGCAAGTGCTTGGCAGGACAGGACATTTTGGGTCTACCCCAAAGCTGTCCTCAACGTTCTCCACAGTTGGCGGGGAT
This sequence comes from Achromobacter marplatensis, assembly GCF_049060505.1. GTDB lineage: Bacteria > Pseudomonadota > Gammaproteobacteria > Burkholderiales > Burkholderiaceae_B > Achromobacter > Achromobacter marplatensis_A. The sequence goes on along the minus strand of NZ_JBMGRB010000003.1, from coordinate 314,275 downwards.
AAGTTTGCTGTCTGTTCTTCTTCAGGTTTAAAAACTCCGAGGCATTATCGAGAGCTTGGTGCTTCTTCAGGATGAAAAAAAGCCCCTCGACGCATCGAGGGGCTTGATCGCCCGGAGGTAGATCGGGCGATCGGCGCCGGCGGGGGCAGGGCCCTGGGCCGGCGGCGGCGGCAATCAGCTATTCATTTTTTTGACCCAATCGACATAGCGGTCGATCCAGCCTTGCAGGAATTTGCGCGTGCCTTCATTGGTGATGTTGAACTGGTCGTCGACCAAGCCTTCCGTGTATTGCAGGAAGACTTCCGGTGTGGTCAGCGCGTTGGCGCCTTCGGCGGCCAGGATGTTGCGCAGGTGCTGCTGCATCAGCGCGGTGCCGGCGGCGCTGGGTGACGCGCCGACGATGCCGACGGCCTTGCCGGGCCACGAGTTTTGACCCCAGGGGCGGGAGCCCCAGTCGATGGCGTTCTTGATGGCGGCGGGCACCGAGCGGTTGTGTTCGGGTGAGACGAACAAGATGCCTTGCGCGTCGGCAATCTGTTGCTTGAGCTTGGCGGCAGGCGGCGGCAGGTTGTTTTCGTTGTCCTGGTTGTACAGCGGGATGTCGCCCAGGCTCACGTACTCGAACTTGAAATCGGCGGGAACCAGCTTTTCCAGCGCGCGAGCCAGTCGCAAGTTGATGGAGGCGGCGCGCAGGCTTCCGACGAAAACCGCAATCTTGTAGGTGCTCATGAGGCGTGTGCTCCAACGGGTAAAGGAAAGTTCAGTGTAGACCTTGCCCGCAGCCTGCTCAATGCCGATTCCGTATATCGATATCGCGCACCGGTTTGCAGTGCGTGGCGGCTGGCAACGAGACAACCTTATGTCATCAGGCTGACATGCGCGGACACCACTCGCCAGCCCTCCGGCGTGCGTATCCAGGTTTGGCTTTGGCGTCCGATGCGGTCACTGCCGTCGCGCTGGAATTCCAGGTTGGTGGTGGCAAAGTCGTTGCCGTAGGTCGTGATGGCCGTGCGCAGCACGCGGCGCGCCAGACCTTGCGGCGAGCGCGTGGCGCGGAAGGCGCGGATGGCCTCATAGCCATACAGGTTTTCGCCTGCGCCATAACGCAGGGTATGCGGGCTATTCCAGAAAAGAGTGTCCAGCACGTCCACCTGGTTGTTGACCAGGGCGGTTTCGTAGCGTTCGAACGCTGCCGTGACTTCGGCCACGACGTCGGGCAGGTTGATATCCATGGGGCTTCTCCGTATGCACCGTTCTGGTGCGGGTTTCAGGGTAATCACCAATATGGTGTCTGTCGCGGTGCGCCGATGGGCGGGGGAAGTACCCGTAAGAGCGTTGCCCCCGGGGGATGCCCGCGCCGTAAGGTTGGCACGCCGCTTGCTAGGGTTAACACTGCACTCGCACTGCATCAGCACGACATAACAAGCTGCACCGCTGCCCAGGAGTTCCGCCATGTCCCGTTCCGTCATTTCTGCCCCGGTCACCATGTTGGTCACCCGGCATATCGCGCCCGAGCGCTATAGCGATTTCCTGTCCTGGATGCGTCAGGGCGAAATCCTGGCGGCGGGCTTTCCGGGGTTCCTTGGGTCGGGCGTGTTGCAGCCCCCTGAAGGCGGCGACCAGTATCAGATCGTCCTGCGGTTTACCGATGCCGCCAGCCTTTCCCGGTGGGAAAAGTCCCTGCCGCGCCGCATGTGGCTGGAACGCGGGGCGACGCTGGTGCGGGCCAGCCACGAGCATCGCGTCAGTGGCACCGACGGCTGGTTTGCGCCCAAGGCCGCCAGCGCGCCGCCGCGCTGGAAGCAGGCGGTCAGCATCTGGCTGGCCTACTTTCCGGTACTGCTGGTGTTTTCGATACTGGTCAGCGAACACTTGAACATCCTGCCGATATTCTGGCGCGTGTTGATCACCAGCGTGATCCTGACGCCGATCATGGTGTTTGTCTGCATCCCCGTCATCACGCGCGTGCTGCAGCGCTGGCTGCGGGCCGGCTGACGGCGCCTCAGGTTCCAGCCCTAGGCCGCTTTGGCGCGGCGCGTGGAATACAGACGGTGCAGCGTGATCTTGCGCACGGCCGTCTGGCTCTCCTGGATGTGGGCTTGCAGCAAGCGGGCGGCGTTGGCCGCATCGCGCGCCAGCAGGGCGCGCAGTATCGCGCCATGTTCCTCGTAGGTCTTGCCGACACGGTCGGGCAGGGTGAAGTCCAGCCGCCGCACGATGCGGATGCGCTCGGTGGCGGCGCGGTGCACGCGCGATATCTCGGGGTTGCCGGCCGCCGCCACCAGGTCGATGTGGAAGCGCTCGTCCAGATCGGCCAGCCATTCGCCGTCGCTGGAGCGTTCGCTTGCGTCGACCAGCCAGGTGTCCGCCAGCGCATGCAGCGCGCGCGCGGGGTCCGGAGCCAAGCCGGGAGCGCACAGCGCATGCACCGCGGCCGTCTCCAGCACGCTGCGCAGTTCATAGAAGTGGTCCAGCGTATTGAAGTCCAGCGGTTTGACCAGCCAACCGTTGCGCTGCCGCACTTCCAGATAGCCTTCACGTTCCAGGCGAAACAGCGCTTCGCGTACTGGGGTTCGGCTGACCTGCAGGCGGTCGGCGATCTCGGTTTCCGTGAAGCGGTCGCCCGGCGCCAACCGGAAGTCCAGGATGTCCCGTTTCAACGATCCGTAGGCCGAATCGGCCAGGGTGCGCGGCATATCGATGGCGGCGAAAGCGGTTTCCATTGCGTGGCCTTGAAGGGATTTCGGGAGGGGCGGTTCAGGGCGTGCGGACCCGCGACACGCCGGCCTGCTCCAGCGCATAGGCGGCGCCCAGGCAGTCGGCTTCGCGCCAGGGGGCGCCGATCAGTTGCACGCCCAGCGGCAGATGGCCGTCCTGTTCCGTTTCGGGCCACGTGGGCGCGGTGCAGACCGGCAGGCCAATGCACGAGATCGGCTGCGTCAGCAAGCCCATACTGGCGCGCGCCGGCATGGATTTGCCCGCCAGCGTCAGCCAGTCCGTGCCTACCTTCGTGGCGGATACGGGCGTGGCGGGCGCGATCAACACGTCGTACTGGCTGAACAAGGCCAGCGCTTCGCGGTAGACGCGATGGCGCACGCGCTGTGCCTGCTGGACCCACGCGGCGGGCACCAGGCTGCCTGCGACAAGACGGTCGCGGGAGTGCGGTTCGTAGTAGTCGTAGTGCGTGACGAGCTTGCGACGATGCAGCGCGCCGCCTTCGGCCGCGGTGATGATGAATGCGGCCGCGCGGGCCTGGGCCGCGCCGGGCAGTTCCACGACGGCGGTGGCGCCCAGCGCTTGCGCCGCGATGTCGACGGCGCGGCGCGCCTGCGGACCGGCCCATTCCGAGAAGTACCCGCCCAGCACCGCGATGCGTAACGAACGCGCGCCGTTCTCCAGGGAAGGCAGGACGGGGTTGGAGGCATACTGGGCGCAGGCGGCGTCGTCGGCGTCTGGACCTTGCAGCGCATCGTAGGCTGCCGTCAGGTCGCTGACGCTGGCGGCGAACGGCCCCAGGTGATCCAGACTGCCCACAAAGGGAAAAGAGCCGGTGCGCGGCAGGCGGCCCAAGGTGGGCTTCAGCCCGAAAATGCCGCAGAGCGAGGCGGGCACACGGATCGAGCCGTTGGTGTCGGACCCCAAGGTCAGCGGCACCAATCCACCCGCGACGGCTGCGGCGCTTCCCCCGGACGAGCCGCCGGCGATGCGGGTGGTGTCGTGCGGGTTGCGGCAGGGGCCGTAGTGCGTGTTCTCGGTAGTGAAGCCGTAGGCGTGTTCGTCCATGTTCAGCGCCCCGACCAGCACCGCGCCGGCGTCACGCATGCGCGCCACCAGGCGCGCGTCGTGGCGGGCTGGCGCATTGGACGCGTTGACCCGGCCGCCCGCCAGCGTCACTTCGTCGGCGATGTCGAACAGATTTTTCACGGCATAGGGCACGCCTGCCAGCGGGGGCAGCGGTTCGCCGCGTGCGCGCCGCGCATCGATGGCGGCCGCTTCCTGACGGGCGCGCGCTTCGGTGACCGCGGTAAAGCAGTTGTAGCGGGAATCGTGTTCGCGGATGCGCGCCAGGGTGGCGTCCAGCACGGCCTGCGCGCTGCGCTCGCCGCTGGCGACTTGCCGGGCGATGTCTGCGGCGGGGCCGGTCACGGGCGGAACACCGAAGCCGATTCCAGCTCGACGGGCAGCGCCTCGTCCACGAAGCTGGCGGCAATGTCGTGGATGCGCGCGAACTGCTGCACAACCTCGGCCGTGGTGGATTCGCGCAAGGCATACCCCGACAGCGCCAAGGCGCTGCGCACATATTGATCGATGGTTTCCTGGGTCATGGCGGATTCTCCCGATGGGCTGGATGGTGGCGGGCTTGATGACTTGCGCGCGTTCAATGGCGCACGCTTACTTGCGCACTTCGCGCTGGAAGATCTCCAGGCTTTGTTTCTTCATCTGGATGAAGCTGGATTCGGACAGCGTTTCCACGGTGCGGGGGCGCGCGTCGCCGTAATCCAGGATTTCTGCGACACGCGTGGGCCGCTTGGTCAAGAGCAGGATCTGGTCGGCCAGGTACACCGCTTCTTCCAGGTCATGCGAGACCAGCAGCATCGTGGTGCCCGTCTGCATGAACACTTCCTGCAGCTTTTCGCGGATGAACAGCGTCATCTCGAAATCCAGCGCCGAAAACGGTTCGTCCAGGAAAAGGACTTCGGGCCCGGGCGCCAGCGCGCGCATGATGGACGCCGTCTGCTGCTGCCCGCCGGACAATTCATACGGATAGCGCTTCAGGTCGAACTTGACGTCGAACGACGCGACAAGCTCTTCCACCCGCGCATCCACTTCGGCCTTGCTGCGGCCTTCCAACCGCAGCGGATAGGCGATGTTGTCGATGGTGCGCAGCCACGGGAACATGGCTTCCCGGTAGTTTTGGAACACGTATCCGATCTTGGTCTGCGCCAGCGACTTGCCGTCAAAGAGAATCTCGCCGGCATCGATCGGGATCAGGCCCGCGATCATGTTGATCAGCGTGGATTTGCCGCAGCCATTGGGGCCGAACACCGAGACGATCTTGCCCTTGGGAATGTCCAGGTTGAAGTCTTCATACAGGGGCCAGCCCGCGAAGTACTTGGTCAGCCCGCGGATGGTGATGTGCGTGCCCAAGGGGCCGGGCGCAAACGGCGCGGCGGCGGGGGCGGGGGCGATGATGGGGTTGATGACGGTGGACATTTATCGGCCGCTCCAATGGACCACGCGCTTTTCCAGCATAAGAAACAGAATATTCAGCACATAGCCGAGCGCGCCGGCCGCCAGGATCGACGCGTACATCTCGCGCACGTTCAGCACCTGCTGCGCATTGATGATGCGGTTGCCCAGGCCGCTGTCTGACCCGATGAACATTTCCGCGACGATCACGATCACCAGCGCCATCGAAACGCCGCTGCGCAGGCCCACGAAGGTCGGTTGCAGGCTTTCCCAGATCAGCACGTCTTTGAAGATCTGCCAGCGCGACGCGCCCATCACGCGGGCCGCCATCACGCGCTGCTTGCGCGCGTTGATGACGCCATAGGCACTGTTGAACAGGATGACCAGCACGGCCGCGAAGGCGGCGATGGCGATCTTGTTCATGTCGGTCACGCCGAAGATCATCAGGAACAGCGGGATCAGCGCGGACGACGGCGTTGACCGGAAGAAGTCCACCAGGAACTCCACGCTGCGATACGCCTTTTCATTGCTGCCCAGCAGCACGCCCAGCGGCACGCCGATCACGCCGGCGATGACGAAGGCTTGCAGCGTGCGGTTCAAGGACGACAGGAAGTCCCACAGCAGGGGGCCGCCCGCCAGGCCCTTGGCCAGCGCCACGATGGTGGCGCTGGGGGTAGGCAGCAGGACGGGGCTGACCAGCTGCAGGCGCACCACCAGGTCCCAGATTACGAAAAGAGCCAACGGTCCGATCAGCGGCAGAAAGCGCGCGCCGTTGAACTTGCGGGGCGGCTGCTTGGCCGAGGCGGCGGCGTGGGTGGGTGGGGATGTCATGGCGGGGGTGGCCTGGGGCGCGACCACGGCGCTTGCCGACGCCGTGCTCGCCGCGGTGGGGGCGGTCGTTGCGGTCATCGGTCAGCCCTTGTAAAGCATGGCGGACACGTCGACCTTCTGTGCGAAGATGCCCTTGTCGGTGAAAAGGTCGAAGAACTTTTGGAAATACTGGATGTCGCTGGGCGTGAACTCGTTGTAGAGCGTGTAGGCGGCTAGCGGCACTTCTTCCGTCATGGGGCCTTCAATGGCGGTGTAGCCCTTCATGAAGGGGCGCGCTTCGGCCGGCTTGGTGCGGATCAGCTCGATGCCGCGCGCATAGGCCGCGATGAATTTCTTGCTTTCTTCCGGGTGCTTTTTCAGGAAGGCGGTGGTGAGCGATGCCGATCCGCCGAACCACGGCGCCATCGGATCACCCAATACATACTTGGCGATCACGCCCGTTTCCAGCACGCGGGTGGTGCCGTTCAGGCGGCCCACCGTGCCCGTGGGTTCCAGCGTGTAGCACGCATCCAACTGGCCGGCGGCAACCGCGGCGACGTGCTGGCTGATCGCCAACTCGACCACGGTTGCCCCGGTTGCGCCGGCGCGCTCCAGTACTGCTTTGGCCAGCGTGGCATTCTGGATGCCGGGTCCAGATCCGACCTTTTTCCCCTTGAGGTCTGCGATGGATTTGATGGGACTGTCTTTCGCGACGATGAACTCATCCAGCACGTTCTTGGCGTTGCTGGGATTGGACGCAAAAATCTTGAACAAGCCAGGCGAGGCGATTTCGCCGATGGCCAGGTTGGCCGAGCCCGTGCCGTTGGCACTGCCGTCCGCGCGGCCGGCCAGCATGGCCTCCATGACCTGCTGCGCGCCGGCGAACTTCAGCGGCTCGACGTTCAGGCCCGCTTCCTTGAAGTAGCCTTTTTCGACGGCGGCGTAAAACGGCAGGCCGGCGGCCACGGGCCAGAAGCCGATACGGATCACCGGGCCTGATTGCGCGCGCACCAGCGCGGGCGCGGCCAGCGTCGCGGCGCCTAGCGCGGCCCCCTGGATCAGGCGGCGGCGGGTGGCGTTGAAGGCGTAGGGCGCATTGCGGTTGATCATGAGGGCTCCTGGTGTGCTCGCGGAATATTCCGGTGACGGCGCTTGCCTTGTAGACAAGCTTGCATACCAGTCATCAAGCAAAACCCGTGCCAACTTGGGCCGACGGGTCCTCTCCCTATGGCGGACGCCTTCCTGGGCGCCGGGGCGGTGCGTCGCATGAACCAATGTGGTGCATGCCGCACCACTTAAGGGGACGTAACGGCGTGCGGACCGCGCCTCTCGAGCAGTTCGCGGGGCGCGTACGCTACGCCGGGTCGTCGCTGGCCTGCACCCTGGCGGGCATCGTGGGCGGCGGATTCGCGCCGCTGATCATCGCCAGCGTGTACACGTCGTGGAGTTCTACCGTGGCGGTTTCGCTGTACGTGGCGGCCGCGCTGGCCGTGACGGCAATCGCGCCTCGGCGTTTCAGCCTACCCGTCTGTTGGCCAAGGGCTCGGCGTTCGTCCAGCGGCGCAGGTTCTCCAGGAACAGGCTGCGCACGCGGGCTTGATTGCCATCCGAGAATCCGGCGCTATGCGGGGTGACGATGACGTTATCCATTGCCCACAGCGGAGACGCGGCCGGCAGGGGTTCCTGTTGGAACACGTCCAGGAAGGCGCCGCCCAGTCGGCCCGCCGCCAGCGCCTCGATCAGGGCCGCTTCATCGACGACATGGCCGCGCGACACGTTGACGATCGATGCGTGAGGGGGCAGGGTGGCCAGTGCGTGGCGGTCGACCAAGTCTTGCGTGGCGGGCGTTAGCGGGCAGGCCAGCACCAGCCAGTCCGCCTGGGGCAGCATGCCGGGCAGATCCTCGTAGCGAGCGGTATGCCGCGCCTGGGGCACGGGTGTGCCGGAGTGGCGCACGACGGAAAGCGTCAGGCCCAGTGCCAGAAGCAGTTCGCCGATGCGTTGCCCGATGCCGCCCCACCCGACCACGACCGCATGCTGACCCGCCAAGTCGCGTGGCGTGCGCGCACCCAGCAAAGGGCGCCAGGCGCGATCGCGCTGGTCCGCCGCCAACAGCGGCAAGCGGCGCGCCAGGGCCAGCACGCCGCCAATGGCGGTTTGCGCCACCACGGCGTCGCTGGCGCCTTGCGAGGTGGTAATGGCGACGCCGCGCGCATGCAGGCTCTGGTAAATCTCGCGGTCGGCGCCGGCCGAATGCACGTGCACCCAGCGCAGGTCGGGCGCGTGGCGCATGGCCTCGTAATAGCGGGCGGTTTCCGGCGTGATCTGGAACTTGGTCGACGCACCCGTGATGTCGCGCGACACGAACGCCACCTGCGCATCGCAGGGGTGTCCGTCTTCGGGGTGGCGCAAGATGAAGCGCCTGCCCGAAGACGAAAGCGCCTGGGTCAGGGCGGGGGCTTCGGCGGGCGAACACAGAATGCGAAGGTCGGGCATCGGGGGCATGGGTGTCAGTTGGCGCTGGGTTCGAACTTGCGCACCAGCGCTGCCCACTTGTCGTGCTCCTGCCGGATGAAGGTGGCGAATTGCCCCGGCGTGCCGCCGACGGGTTCGGCCCCTTCATGCAGCATCTGCGCGTGCAGCGAGGGCAGGGCGGCATTGACTTCGCGGTTGATCGTGTCCACCACCGCCGGCGGCGTGCCCTTGGGCGCGAAGAACCCGAACCAGGAACCGGCGTCGAAGCCGGGGTAGCCCGATTCCGCGATGGTGGGCAAGTCGGGCAAGGTGGCCGAGCGCTGAAGCGTGCTGACCGCCAGTGCGCGTAGCTTGCCGGCACGGATCTGTCCGATCACCGACGGGATGGTGGCGAACATGAAATCGATGCGTCCGGCCAGCAGATCATTGACGGCATCGGCGCCTTTATACGGCACGTGCGTGGCCTGCACGCCCAACTGGTCCATCAGCATATAGCTGGACAGGTGCGAAGACGTGCCCACGCCGGTGGAGCTGTAATTCAGGTGGGACGCCTTCTTGACGTATTCCAGGAAGCCCTTGATGTCTTTGGCGGGGGACGACGGGGGCACCACCAGCACATTGGGCACCGTCGCGATCTGCACCATCGGGACCAGGTCCGTCAGGGGATTGAATGGCAGCTTGGTCAGCGAAGCGTTGACGGCGATGGGACCGACGGAATTGACGATCAGGGTGTGGCCGTCCGGCGCGGCGCGAACGACGAATTCCGTGCCGATGTTGCCGCCGGCCCCCGGCTTGTTCTCGACCACGAAGGGTTGCCCCAGCGTTTTGGATAACGCGTTGGACATGCTGCGCGTCAGCGTGTCGGTCGTGCCGCCGGCGGTGAACGCGACGATGACTTTGACGGGCTTGTCGGGGTAGTCCGCTGCGGCGGGCAGCGACGTACAGGCGCAGGCCGCCGCTGCGGCGGCGAGCAGGGCTCGGGCAGTGTTCATATCGTCTCCGTTCGTGGTCGTTGTCTTGGACTGCTGCGGCGCCGTGCCGCCACGTCGGCCGGCGCCATGGGAAAGCGGGATTCAGTCGCGGAAACCTGGATCGATGCGGTCCAGCTTGCGCAACAGGGCCGGCCACTCCATGACGCCATAAGGGCGCCGCGTGCCGGGCTGGTAGTTGTTCCAGGTGTCTTCCAGCACGGCCGGGCTGACTGCGCGCAAGGGCGCGCCCGTGGCCATTGCTGCCAGTTGCGCGCGGCACGCCAGTTCCAGCCGATGCATCCAATTGAACGCTTCGCCCACTGTCCTGCCGACGGTCAGCGCCCCGTGATTGCGCAAGATCAGCGCTTCGCCCTGGCCCAGGTCTTGCAGCAGGGACGCCTGCTCGTCCAGGTCCAGCACCACGCCCTGGTAGTCGTGATAGCCGATCTTCAGAAAGCGCATGGCCGTTTGCGTCAGCGGCAGCAGCCCGCAGTCCAGCGAGGCAACCGCCATGGATGCCCAGCTGTGCGTGTGGATCACGCAATCCACCTCGTGACGCGCGCGATGCACGGCGCTGTGGATCACGTAGCCCGCTTTGTTGATGCCGTAACCCAGGTCGCCGAAATCGGGCTTGGCCAGGATCGTGCCGTCCAGGTCCACCTTGATCAGGCTGGACGCGGTGATCTCTTCGTACATCATGCCGTAGGGGTTGATGAGGAAGGCGTTGTCTTCGCCCGGCACGCGTGACGAGATGTGGTTGGCCATCATGTCGGCCATGCCATAGTGTTCGACCAGCCGGTAACAGGCGGCCAGGTCGACGCGTGCCTGCCATTCCTGATCGGAACAGTGCGGCCGCATGGACGGAATGGGCAGCGAGCCCGGGCGTGGGGTGTCAGGGGTCATCGGATATTGGGAAGGTCTGCTGCCGCAACACCATGTCGCGGCGTCCACGGATTCAATTTATCCGTGCGACCGGCCCCGGCCTAGCCATGCGGTCGGCATGGGGGCATCACGAATCGAGAAGGGTGGCGCCCGGCCAAGCGCCATGGCGGACCTGTGCGCGCATCACGTCCACCAGCACCACGCGCGCCGCCAGCGCGGCCGGCGACAGTTCTTCTTCATTGACGCAGTGCACCGCGTTGCGGCGGAACAGGAAGGGGTCGTCGATGGGATGCATGTTCAGCAGCCCGGCCTCGGCCCGCGCCACCGCCGCGCCCGGCTGAATGGTCGCGATCGCGTTGGCCTGCACCAGGTCCATCAGGGTGGTCAGCCCGTCGACTTCCACTTCAACCCAGGGCTCGATCCCGGCGCGTTCGAACGCCGCCTCGACCCAGGCGCGCAGGCCATGCGCCTTGCTGGTGACCGCCAGCGGCAAGGCCGCCAGTTGGGTGATGGTCACGGGTTCGCCGTCGGGCTGGGCAAACATGCCGCGCCGCACCAGCAGAAACAGCCGTTCGTCCAGGACGGGGATCGTGCTTCGGGCTTGGCCGCTGTCGTTCTGGAATAGCACCGCCAGGTCCAGGCGGCGGTTGTTGAGCTGTTCGCCCAGGTTGCCCGACAAGCCTTCCACCAGATGCAGCCGCACATTGGGGTAGCGCTCGGCCATCGCCGCGTAGAACGGCTTGGCCAGCAAGGACGCAGTGGTGGGCGCGAACCCCACGCTGACCATGCCCGACAAGCGGGCCTCGCGGGCGGCGGCCACGGCGTTCTCTGCGTGGCGCAGCGTCAACCGGGCCTGGCGCAGGAACGCCGTGCCGGCGTCGGTGGGAACGACGCCGGTATGCGTGCGCATCAGCAGCCGCGTGGCCAATTCGCTTTCCAGGCGGCTGATCTGCTGGCTCAGCGCCGAGGCGACCACGCCCAGATCGCGCGCGGCGCGGCCGATGCTGCCCAGTTCGGCCACGCGGACGAAGTAGCGGAGTTGGCGGAGTTCCATGGCGTCGAAATAAGGATCGGCAAAGCCGGATAGTAGCGGCCGAACGCCCATTTCAGCGTGGATTTACCCGGATATGGCATTCAAAAAAACGTCAGGTATCTGACTTCACGCTGAATATCAAACGAAAATTGTTTACACTCGCATCCACAAAATTGAAGTCGGAACGGCCCGCCGCGGGGGCGGACACCGTTCGAGTTACGGGAGAAAGTCGATGCGCAAGTTGCTTTTGGGTGCGGTACTGGCCGCCGCGGTATTCGGGGGCACGGCCCACGCCGCGGTCGAGCCCAAGGCCGTGGTCGCCACCTATTCGGATCTGGCGCTGGCGGGCTACGAAGACTCGCTGACCGCCGCCAAGACGCTGCGCACCGCCATCAATGCCCTGGTCGCCAAGCCCAGCCCCGAAACGTTGAAGGCCGCGCGTGAGGCGTGGCTGGCGGCCCGCGTGCCGTATCAGCAGACCGAGGCCTACCGCTTCGGTAATCCCATCGTCGACGATTGGGAAGGCCGCGTGAACGCCTGGCCGCTGGATGAAGGGCTGATCGACTACGTGGACGCGTCCTACGGCACCGAAAACGACGAGAACGCGTATTACGCCGTCAACGTCATCGCCAATTCCAAGATCTCGGTGGGCGGCAGGACCGTCGATGTCAGCAAGATCACGCCCAAGCTGTTGTCCGAAGTGCTGCACGAGGCCGACGGCAACGAGTCCAACGTGGCCACCGGCTACCACGCCATCGAATTCCTGCTGTGGGGCCAGGACCTGAACGGCACCGGCCCCGCGCCGGGCGACCGCAAGGGCACGCCGCAGGAACGCCATTCGGGCAACCGTCCGCACACGGACTTCGATACCAAGCAATGCACCGGCGGCCACTGCGAACGCCGCATTGAATTCCTGAAGGCCGTGACCGATCTGCTGGTGACGGACCTGGAAGAAATGGTGGGCAACTGGAAGCGCGACGGCGCGGCGCGCAAGGCCGTGGAAGAAGATCCCAAGGCTGGCCTGATCGCCATGCTGACCGGTCTGGGCAGCCTGTCGTATGGCGAACTGGCTGGCGAACGCATGAAGCTGGGCCTGATGTTGCATGATCCGGAAGAAGAGCACGATTGCTTCTCGGACAACACGCATAACGCGCACTACTACGACCAATTGGGCATCCGCAACGTCTACCTGGGCGCCTATACCCGCATCGACGGCAAGCAGGTCAAGGGCGCAAGCCTGTCGGAATTGGTCAAGGCCAAGGATCCGAAACTGGATGCGGAAGTGCGCGCCAAGCTGGACGCCACCGTGGCCGCCATGCAAGCGATGAAGACGCGCGCCGAAACGGTCGAAACCTATGACCAGATGATTGCCGACGGCAACAAGGAAGGCAACGCGATGGTGCAGGCCGCCATCGACCGCCTGGTCGACCAGACCCGCAGCCTGGAACGCGTGATCGCATTGCTGGAACTGGGCAAGGTCGCCATTGAAGGTTCCGACAGCCTTGATAAACCCGACGCCGTGTTCAAGTGAAACTCGTATTAGCCGCCGTACTGGCGGCGTCGGCCCATGCCGGCGCCGCCGCCGCACCTGAAGTGCCAGCCGGACGTGACGACCTTACGCCCGAAGACCAGAAGCGTGTCACCGCCATTACCGCGCCCACGCGCGATTTCTCGAAGGTGGAAACCTTCGAGATCATGCAGGCCGGGGCGGGCACCACCAACAAGCTCATCAACGCCGATATCTTTTCGCAGCCGTCGGCCAACATGAGCTTTGAACGCCGACAGGAATTCCAGGTCGGCAACGGCCTGTTCCGCAAGGACTGGGTGTCGGCGCCTGCCTCCACGCAGGCGTCCGATGGCCTGGGGCCGCTGTTCAATGCACGCTCGTGCCAGGCCTGTCATACCAAGGACGGACGCGGCACGGTGCCGGGTTTCGATCCTTTGGAACGCACGGACGCGGTGGCGCTGCTGCTGCGCCTTGCCGTGCCGAACGGCCCCGACGGCGGCCACCCCAAGCTTGCCGCGGGCGAACTTGCCGCCTTGCCTGAACCCGTCTACGGCGTGCAGCTGCAGAACTTCGCGGTGGCGGGCCTGCCCGCCGAAGGCCGCATGGAGATCGAGTACGAACCCGTCACGGTCGCGCTCAACGGTGGCGAAACCGCCACGTTGATGAAGCCCACGTACCGCATCGACAACCTGGGCTATGGCCCGATGCGCGCCGACACGCAGATTTCGCCGCGCCTGGCGCCACCCATGATCGGCCTGGGCCTGCTGGAGTCCATCCACGAGGCCGACATCCTGGCCAACGTGGGGGCCGACAAACGCGACGGCATCGTCGGCAAGCCCAACTGGGTGACCGATGCGCGCACTGGCACGCGCGTGCTGGGCCGCTTCAATCTGAAGGCCGGGCAGCCGACGGTCGAACAGCAAAGCGCCGCCGCGTTCTCGAACGACATGGGCTTGTCCACGCCGTTGTTCCCCAAGCACTCGGGCGACTGCACGCCCGCGCAGAAGCAGTGCCTGGATATGCCGCATGGCGCGCAACCGCGCTTCGGGCCGGAGGAAGTCCCGGCCAAGCTGATGGACTTCGTCACGACGTATTCGACCAATCTGGCCGTGCCGCAGCGGCGCGATGCGGATGACGCGCGCGTGCTGGCGGGCAAGAAGCTGTTTTACGAAGCGAACTGCGTGGCCTGCCACGTACCCAAGTACGTGACCAGCCGCAATGCCAAGCAGGCCGAGCACCGCTTCCAGCTGATCTGGCCTTACACCGACATGTTGGTGCACGATATGGGCGACGACTTGGCGGACGGCGTGTCCGACGGCGCCGCCAATGGCCGTGAATGGCGCACGCCGCCGCTGTGGGGCATCGGCCTGACCAAGACCGTGAATCCCAGCGCTACCTGGCTGCATGACGGGCGCGCCCGCACGCTGCTGGAAGCCGTGCTGTGGCATGGCGGCGCGGGCAAACCCGCGCGCGACCGCGTGGTGGCGATGACGCCCGAAGAACGCGCCGACCTGATCCGTTTCCTGGAGTCGCTCTGATGGCCCGATCCTTCTCGCCCGTGTTCAAGCATGCCGTGGCGGCTTGGTTGCTGGCGGCCGCGCCGCTGGCCGCGCAGGCCGAATTGCCCGCCGACCTGGGCGAACGCCTGGCGCGCGATTACGCCCGCCCGGCCGTAGGCAAGATGGCGGATGCCGCGGCCGCGATGGATCGCGAGCTGGTTGGCTGGTGCGCCAAGCCCGATGCGGCTGGCGCGGCGCGCGTCGGCGACGCCTTCGCGAATCTTGCCTTGGCGTGGTCCGGCGTGGAAATTCTGCGCTTCGGCCCGCTGGTGCAGGCCAACCGTTTCGAACGCCTGGCGTTCTGGCCGGACACGCGCGGCGTGATGCCCAAGCAGGTGCAGCAGCTGATCGCCGCGGGCGATCCGGCATTGCTGGCACCGGGCGCGCTGGCCGGCCGCAGCGTGGCGGTGCAGGGGCTGCCTGCCCTGGAATACGTGCTGTACGGCGAACCCGCGCTGCTCAAGCAGACAAGCGCGCCGACGTTCGGCTACGCGTGCGGTTATGCGCGGGCCGTGGCCGCCAACGTCGCGGCGATTTCTGGCGACGTGGCGCAGGCCTGGAGCGCGCAGGGCGAATTCGGCCGCCAGTTCGCCAAGCCGCAAGCCAGCAATGATCTGTACCGCGATCCGCAGGAAGTCGCGGCCGAGGCTATGAAGGCGTTGTCCACCGGCCTGCAATTCGCGCGTGACGTGAAGATCCTGCCCGTGCTGGGCGAATCGGCCCAGGCCGCCCGGCCCAAGCGCGCCGCCTTCTGGCGCAGCGAGCTTTCCATGCGTTTGTTGGCGACCAATCTGGACGGCCTGAAGGCGTTCTATCAGGCCGGCGGCTATCCGCTGCCCAAGGGCGGCGAATGGATGGATGTGTCGGTGCGCGGCGAATTGCAGAATGCGGCGCAAGGCTTGCAGGCGGTGCCCGCGCCGCTGGAAGCCGCGCTGAAGCAGGAAGACGGCCGGCGTCAGTTGCTGCTGGCGGCCCTGACGATCCAGAACGCCAAGGCCATCGTCGACCAGGACCTGGCGCCCGCGCTGGGCGTCACCATTGGGTTCAATGCGCTCGACGGTGATTGATCGCCGCCGCTTCTTGGCGCTGGCTGCCGCGTTGGGTTTGTCTCCAGGCGCGGCGCGGGCCGTGTTGCCCGACCATGGCGGGCCGTTGTACCTGAGCGCGCGCAAGCGCGGCGGGCGCGACGAAGCGGTGCTGCTGGACGAGGCCGGGGGCGACCGGCTGGTGGTACCCATGCCCGCGCGTGGGCACAGCTTCGCCATCGACGCCGCCCATCAGCGGGCGGTCGTGTTCGGCCGCCAGCCTGGCTTCTTCGCCGTGGCGTTTTCGCTGCGCGGCGGCGGTGAGCCGCAAGCATTGCCGGTACCCGACGAACGCCATTTCTTCGGGCATGGCGCATTCGTGGACGGCGGGCGGCTGCTTGCCGCCACCGAGAACGATTTCGAAGGAGGGCGCGGCGTACTGGGCCTCTATGATGCCTCGCCCGGGGGCGCCTGGCGGCGTGTTGGCGAATTCGATTCCGGCGGCATTGGTCCGCACGAAGTCGTGCTGATGCCCGACGGCAAAACCCTGTGCGTGGCCAATGGCGGCATCCTCACGCACCCCGACTACGGCAAGCTGGAACTGAACCTGGACACGATGCGGCCGTCGCTGGCCTACATCGATGCGGCCAGCGGCCAACTACTTGAAAAAGTGGAACTGGCGCCCGACCTGCATCGCTTGTCGATCCGGCATCTGGCACTTGCGGCCGACGGTTGCGTGTGGTTTGGCTGCCAGTACATGGGGCCGGCGGCGGACCGCCCGGCGTTGGTGGGACGGCATCGCCGGGGCGCGGCGCTTGAGCTTTTCGAAGGGCCGGCCGAGACCTTGCGCAACATGCGCAACTACGTGGGTTCGGTGACCGTGGACGCCGCAGGCGGCATCGTCGCCACCTCCAGCCCCGTGGGCGGCCAGGTGATTTATTGGGACACCACGAACGGCCATTGCCTGGGAACGACGCGGTTGGCCGACGGCTGCGGCGTGGCGCCCGCCGCCAAGGCCGGCTTCCTGGTCAGCAGCGGTTTGGGCGCGATGCTGCGCACCGATGCCGCGGGCGGGGAATCACCCGTGCTGCCTCCCTCGCGCGAGGTGTCCTGGGACAATCATTTCCGCGTGGTGCCGGCCTGAACGTTGTCGCGCGTCGGGCAGGCGTATCCTTACAAAACTTGACATCATGGGGCCGCATCGCGGCCCTTCGTTTACCGATCCTCTGATACAGTTTTCGGTTGTCAATTTTGCGGGAGATTCCATGGAAGACGCCTTGAAGGAATTTAGCGCCTGGGCCCCCAGGCTGATGGATATGGGCATCAATCTGCTTGTTGCCTTGCTTATCCTGATTGTCGGCTGGTGGGTATCGTCGCTGCTGGGCGGATGGGTTCGCCGCGCCGCCTCGCGTTCCACCAAGATCGATCCCACCATCGTGCCGATGTTCTACAGCACGGTCGTGTGGACGGTGCGCATCTTCACGGTCATCGCCGTGCTGGCGCGGTTTGGCGTGCAGACGGCCAGCCTGATCGCCGTACTGGGCGCCGCCGGTCTGGCCGTGGGCCTGGCTTTGCAAGGCACGCTGCAAAATATCGCCGCGGGCATCATGCTGTTGATCCTGCGCCCCATCCGCGCAGGCGAGTACGTGGCGCTGAGTTCCGGCGCCGACGGCACGGTGGAAGAGGTCGGTTTGTTCCTGACGCGTCTGGTGCAGGTCGACGGCATTCACCTGACGTTGCCCAACAGCACCGTGTGGAACGCCACCATCACCAACTACAGCCGCAACAAGACGCGCCGCCTGGATATCCCGGTGCCGGTTCGCTACGGCGACAATCTGGAAGTGGTGCTGGCCAAGCTGAAGGACATCGTGGATGCGCGCCCCGACGCGCTGAAAGATCCCGAGCCGCAGGTCAAGGTGTTCGAATACAAGGAAAACGGCATTGTCGTGAACGTGCGCGTGTGGGCCTTGGCCGACAACTATTGGGATCTGCGCTGGGGCCTGTATCAGCAGATCCGTTCGGCGTTGGAAGCGGCCGGTTTTCAGCCGCCGATCCCGCTGCGCGAAATCCAGAACCCCAAGAACGCCGGCAAGGCCGAAGCCGCTCCCGGCAGCGCCACGACCTGATACGGAAGCCCCGGTTCAACAACAACCGGCGCCCGATAAAAAACCCCGAAGGTCGGATCCCTGTCCAACCTTCGGGGTTTTTTTATGGGTTTTTTTGCGTTGCCGCTCAGGCCTGCAGGGCCAGCCGCGCCAGTTCCGCTTTGATCCACCCGGCGATTTCGCGTTGGCGTTGTGCCGGCATGCGGTCGATGATCGCCGTGACGCTCACGGCCAGCAGCGGCGCGCCCTGGGAATCCAGCAACGCGCAACCCACGCCCAGCGCGCCGCGCACGGCGTGGTTGCCCACCACCGAATAGCCGCGCGCCCGCGTGTTTTCGATCAGGCGGTACATTTCCTGCGGTGTCATGCCGCCGTACTCATCCAGCCGTCCGGAGTTGCGTTCGACGATGCCGCGTGCGATGTCGTCGGGCAGCGCGGCCAGCAGCGCCATGCCGCCTGACCCCACGCCCAACGGCTGGCGCTTACCGGCATAGGTTGCCAGGATCTGCACCGGGTAGCTGCCGATCTCGCGATGCAGGCTGATGGAATCGTCGTCGTCGCGCACCACCAGAAAGACGGCGTCGCCCGTGCGGTCGGCCAGGCGGCGCAGCACGGGCAGCAACTGGCGCACCCGCGGATCGCGCGAACGTGTGTCCGGGTCCACCGCGAGTTGGGCGCGGTATTTCTTGGTGCCCGTCACCGGTAGCACCAGGCCCGCGTCCAGCAGGGCGGCCAGCAGGCGGTAAATGGTGGGGCGTTGAATGCCCGTCAGGCGGGCGATATCTGTCACGCTGAGGCCGTCGGGCCCTTGGTCGCGTAACGCGGCCAGAACGGCTAAACCGCGCCGCAACGTGCGTGGGCCTGCGGCCGCGGCATCACTGTCTTGCATGCAAATCTCTGAGATCTTTAGGTAAGTGCGGAACGGCCAAGGGAAAACCATTGTCCGTAGCGTGGACTCTACCTTGATGCACTCGCCGTGTATAGCTCAGAATGCAGCATCTAATAATTCGAATCGTCCATCTGATGGACAGTACCTGCACGGAGACATTATGACTACAGGTCAAAAGCCTGGCCTGCGGCGTCTGGCCGCCACCCTTCTGGCCACCGCCGCAAGCGCATTCGCCATGGGCGCCGCCCATGCCGCCTACCCCGACAAGCCTGTCCGTATCGTGGTCGGTTTTTCCGCCGGCGGCACAACGGACGTGATCGCCCGCATCATGGCCAAGGAACTCACCGAGAGCCTGGGCCAATCGTTCGTGGTCGAGAACAAGCCGGGCGCCGGCAGCAACATCGCCACCGACCAGGTCCAGCGCGCCGCCCCTGACGGCTACACGCTGCTGTTCGTGGCCGTCACCAGCGCCATCAACCAGACGCTGTACAAGAACGTCACGTTCGACCTGCGCAAGGACTTCGCGCCGGTGGCGTTGGGCGCCAAGGTGCCGAACATCCTGGTCGTGAACCCGCAGGTGCCGGTGAAGTCGGTGCAAGAGCTGATCGACTACGCCAAGAAGAATCCGGGCAAGCTGGCGTTCGCCTCGTCGGGCAGCGGCACCTCCATCCACATGGCAGGCGAGCTGTTCAAGATGAAGGCCGGCATTGACGTGCTGCACGTGCCCTACAAGGGCAGCGCGCCGGCGGTTACCGACCTGATCGGCGGCCAGGTGCAGTTCATGTTCGACAACATGCCCTCGGCGTGGCCGCATGCCCAATCGGGCAAGCTGCGCGCTCTGGCCGTCACCACCAGCGACCGTTCGAAGAGCGCGCCGGACCTTCCCACGATGAAGGAATCGGGCTTTACCGATTTCGACGTGTCGTCGTGGTTCGGTCTGCTGGCGCCTGCCGGCACGCCGCCGGAAGTGATCAACAAGCTGAACGCCGCGATGCAGCAGGCCTTGGACAAGGCGTCCGTGCAGACCAGCTTCGAGAAGCTGGGCGCCGTGGGCGTGAAGACCACGCCGGCCGAATTCGGCCAGTTCATCAAGTCGGAAGTGGAAGGCTGGGCCCCCGTGGTCAAGGCTTCGGGCGCCAAGGTGGACTGATAATCGCATGCCCCGGCAGGCTTGCCGCCGGGACGTGCCAAAGGGACAGGCGAATGCCTGTCCCTATTTTTTTGCGCCGCCGTTGCGTCGGGCGGTGGCCAGCATCGCCGTGCACACGCCACGCATCATGTCCACTTCGTCACGGGTCAGGGCAGGGCGCGAAAACAGGTGACGCATGCGCGGCATCAGTTTCTTGGGGTGCGCCGGGTCCAGGAACTGGATGCCGATCAGGGCTTCTTCCCAGTGCGCCAGCAAAGCCTGCACGGCTTCGCTGGACGCGGGTTCCGCGCCGCGTGAAGGTTCCTGGGCGGTGGAGGCCGGCAGCAGCGCCGCGCCCTGGTCCACCAGCAACGCATAACGCAGTTCCCAGGCAGCCAGTTGCAGCGCCTGGGCGACGTTCAGCGAGCTGTACTCGGGATTGGCGGGAATATGGCAGATACGGTGGCACAGCGCGATCTGCGCGTTGGTCAGCCCGGCGCGCTCGGTGCCCAGCACGATCGCGGCGACGCCTTCGGCTGTTTCGGCCAGATGGGCGCAGGCCAGGTCGGCCGCCTGGCGGATATCGCAAGGCGGCGGGCCCAGGTCGCGCACGCGGGCCGTCAGGGCAAACGCCAGGGTGACCGGGGCCAGCGCGGCCTCCAGTGACGGATAGATGCGTGCGTTTTCCAGAACGTCCAGCGCGCCGCTGGCGAGCGCCACGGCCTCCGGCTGGCTTGTTACATCTGGGAATTTAGGCTCCACCAGCACCAGTTCCGAGAAGCCCATTGTCTTGATTGCACGGGCCGCCGAACCGACGTTTCCGGGGTGGCTGGGGTTCACCATAACGAAGCGAACACGTGAAAATGCTTGAGTCATTTAAAATGGCACGTTTGGCTGAGTGCCTTCCTGGTTTTTTGGGTCGATTTCCCCGGTGGGGGCGACGACGGACCCGGGGGGCGGCAAGTGGCCTACCATCACGCGAACCCACCGCATACGTACGGAATTTTATGCACCCGATGCTCAACATCGCCATCAAGGCGGCCCGGCGTGCCGGCACCATTATCAACCGTGCCAGCATGGATTTGGAACGACTCAGCGTGGCTCGCAAGGGGCCGCGCGATTATGTCACGGAAGTCGATCGCGCCGCCGAGGAGTCCATCGTCGAAACGCTGCATGCCGCTTACCCGGACCATGCCGTGCTAGGCGAGGAATTCGGGCTGCAAGGTCCCGACCAAGCCGAATTCCAGTGGATCATTGATCCCCTGGACGGCACGACGAACTTCATCCACGGCCTGCCCAACTACGCCGTGTCGATCGCGCTGACGCAGCGCGGCCAGGTCACGCAAGCGGTTATCTACGACCCGTCGCGCAATGAACTGTTCACGGCCAGCCGTGGCAGCGGCACCTTCCTGAACGACCGCCGCGTGCGCGTGTCGGGCCGCACCCGCTACCACGAGGCGCTGCTGGGCGCCCATTGGCCTAGCGCCGGCGACCCCGAACAGGGTTCGCAGCGTTTCCGCCAGATGGCCGAAGGCGCCACGGGCGTGCGCCGCCTGGGCGCTACCGTGCTGGATCTGGCTTATGTGGCCTGCGGCCGCCTGGACGGCTTCTGCGGCGTGGGCCTGAAGCCCTGGGACGTGGCTGCCGGCAGCCTGATGGTCCTGGAAGCCGGCGGCCTGATCGCCGACTTCGACGGCGAACAAGGCTGGATGGACAGCGGCAACGTCCTGGCAGCCAGCCCGAAGATCTTCACGCAAATGCTGACGTCGCTGAATTCGCCGTCGGCCGCCTGATATCGGACGGATCCGTGCTGCAAGTCAAAAACCGGCCGAATGGCCGGTTTTTTTGTGGGGGAAATACGGGCGTCCCGGGCAGCGGGGCGTGCTAGCCGGGCATGCCCTGCCGCACCAGTTGCCCGTCGGGCAGTACGAACCAGGCGCGTAATCCCAGCTGGCGCACAAGAGGCGCCGTGGCCGATAGCGGCATATGGGAGAACGCCGTGGACAGAGCGTCCGCGGTGGTGGCGTCGGACGCCATGACGGACACGCTGCGGTAGCGGGGCTGTGCGCTGCCGGTGCGGGGATCGAACAGGTGCGTGTACCGGCCCGAGGCATCGATCGCCGTGCCGTAGCCGCCCGAGGTGGCCAATGCGTGGTTGCGTATCGGCGCCGACGCAAGTATCCGTTCGGGGGCCAACGGGTCCGCCAGCCCGACCTGCCATTCGCCGGGCGATGCGCGCACGTCCAGCCCACGTATCTCGCCCATGTCCACCAGCGCGCGTTCCAGCCCGCTTTGCCGCAGCAAATCTGTGACGCGGTCGGTGATATAGCCTTGGGCGATGCCGTTCAGCGTCACGCCCATGCCGGGGCGGTTCAAGCGGATGCGCTGGCTGTCCAACGTCACCGCTTCGTATGACACAAGCGATAGCGCATGCGTGATCTGCGCCGTTGGCGGGCCTTCGACGGCGGCGTTCACCTGCGCGAAATGCCGCGAGTACATCTGCCACAGCGGCTGCACGGTCGGGTCGAACGCGCCGTCCGTCAATTGGCTGAAGCGGCGGCTGTCGCTTAGCAGGCGCAGCAAGTCAGCCGGGGGCTCATCCAGGAATCCCTGGCGATTCAGGAGCGATAACGCGCTGTCGTCTTGATAGAGGCTGAACACGCGTTCCAGCCGGCGCAGTTCCTGTAGTGACTGCGTAATCAAGCGCTGCGCCAGGCCAGCGTCGGGATGATAGATGCGTAGCTCCGCATCCGCGCCCAACGCCACGCCTTGCCACAAGACCGGCGTGATGCCGGCCCAGGCGCGGCGTGCCGGAAGGGAGGTAAGCGCCAGCGCAGAGGCGGCGGCGATGCCGATGAAACGGCGGCGGGTGGTATTCATGGCGTTGGGACTCGATGAGCGGGGCGCGGGCATTCCCTCGCGCTATTGGGCGAAGACATACTGTTCCGGCACGTCGGAAAACGCGACGACCCGTCCGCCATGGGTCTGGCTGAATGTCTGGGCGTCGGCGCGTTGGGAAAACGGCATGGCGTCTTCGGCGCCCATGCCGCCGATGAAACGGCCTTCGATGACATAGAACGCCTTGCGCGCGTCGATCCACGCGGCCGGGTCGGGCTTGCCGTCCGGGCCAGCCGTGCCCATGTCGTTGACATACAGGGCGCTGACGGCTTTGGGTTCTTCGGGTAGCAGCGTGTAGGCGAACAGCTGCTTGATCGACGAAAACCATACCGGGTCCGGACGCCCCTGGATGAAGATCTGCCCTTTGGGGCCGGCATGGTCGGCCAGCGCCATGCCGCAATAGTGGCCGACCGACTGCGCGCTGACGGATTGCGGCGGGGGCGGGGGCGGGGCGTCGCCGGCGTCGCCGCAGGCGGCGATAGCCAGCAAGGCGGTCAGGCTCACGGCAAGCCGAAGGGATCTCATAGCGGTTTGTTCCTGAAAGCCGCCGCCGCCAGCACGAAGGGGGCGACGATCCACAGCAATTGCGCCGTCACCAGCGCGGATACGGGCAGGCTGGCCTGGTCGCTTACGCCCGCCATCCCGGCGTACTGCGAAATATTCTTGAAGCCCGTCAGGTTCAACAAGCGGTATACGTCCGACGGGTTGAGCAACAGCAGCGTGTTGAGCAGGCCGGGGCTGATGTGGCGGCCCTGATCGGCCGCCAGCACGCCCAGCAGCGCCATGTCGTAGATCACGACGAAAAACAACCACACGCCCACGGCGATGCCCGCGGCGGTCGCGCGTTCGCGCACGAGGGTGCTGATCAGATAGCCCATCGCCAGAAAGCTGGCGCCCAGCAGGATGCTTGCGCCGATCAACAGCGCAAACGGCTGCCAGGCGGTTGCGTCAAGGCCGCCGTGGGCCCATTGCAGCGCCAGGCCCGCCGAGCCATAACCCGCGCTGGTGGCCAGCGCCAGGATGGCCAGATGGCCAAAGAATTTGCCGACGATCACCTGCCAGCGCGACACGGGATAGCTGAGCAGCAGCGCCATGGTGCCCCGGTCGATCTCGCCGACCACGGCGTCGTAGGCAAGCAGCATGGCGATGAGCGGAACCAGGAAGATCGACAGGCTGGACAGGCTGACGACGGTGACGGCCAACGGGTCGGCCTTGACCGTGCCGGTCGGCGAACTGCCCAGCAGCCCCAGCGCCAGGGCCAGGGCGGCCAGCAGCAGGGCGGTGGCCAGGACCCAGCGGTTGCGCAGGCCGTCGCGGATTTCCTTGCCGATGATGGTGAGTACCGCGTTCATACGTCTTCCCGTTCAAGCAGGTGTGCATAGATGTCATCCAGCCCGGGCACCAGGATGTCCAGGTCGGCAAGGGGCGGCGCGAGGGCGCCGATGCTGCGAATCGCGTCGATCTTGTCTCGTTCCAGGCAAGCCATTTCATAGCGGTGGGCGTCGATACGGCGCCATGCGTCCGGCAGGGTCGCGCCCGCCTGCGGATCTTCAAACGTCAGCCGGATGCGGATGGGCAGGCCCGTCGAGCGCCGTAGCGCCGACATCGCGCCGTCGGCGATCTTCTTGCCGGCCTTCATGACCACGATGCGGTCGGCATGCCCCGCCAGTTCCGACAAGGCATGCGTGCTGAGCAGGATGGTGGCGCCTTCGGCGCGCAGTTCATGGACGATCTCGTAGAACATCAGGCGCGAGGCCGGATCCAGTCCGGTGGTCGGCTCGTCGAACAACAGCACGCGAGGCTGCCCAAGCAGCGCCTGCGCCAACGCCAGGCGTTGCCGCATGCCTTTGGAATATCCCCCGACGCGCCGATGCGCCGCGCCCGCGATGCCGACTTTTTCAAGCAGCCGCGCATTGCCGCCAAGCGGCTGGCGTTTGAGCCTGGCGTAGAACGCCAGCGTCTCCGCGCCGGTCATGGACGGGTGCAGCGCAACGGTCTCGGGCAGATAGCCGATCTTGCCGCGCAGGCGCGCGGCGGCCGCGCCATGGGCGTCGTGCCCGAACAGCGCGACGCGCCCGTGGGTAGGACGTATCAGGCCCAGGATCAGCTTGATCAGTGTGCTTTTGCCGGCGCCGTTGTGCCCGGCCAGCGCAACGCACTCGCCTTCATGCAATTGCAGGTCCAGGCCGTCGATGGCCCGCAGCCCGCCATAGTGCTTGCTGACGCCCGCGAGGGTCACAAGATCGGTATTCATGGTGCTTCCTTTGGGTTCCCGCCGGGCGGGGCCGGAGGATTCATCAGCGGCGCGCTGTCGATGACACCTCCGGGCAGCAGGGCGGGAAATTGCGACTGCGCCCACCGCACGATGGAAATGGCCGGGCTATTTAGCAAGATGCGGGCGGCCGGCGCGCGCCATAGCAATTGGTCCACGACGTCATTGGGACGGTAGGCCGTGTCGGCGATGCCGTCGCCGTTCAGGTCGAAAGCGGTGTTGTCGCTCCAGTAGTTGCCGCGCCCGTCGACGGACCAGTCCAGTGTGCGCGTGCCCACGTACTTGACCTGGTTCCTGTTGTTGATGAACGCATTTCCAGAAATCTGATTGCCTTCGGATCCGGCGGTGAAATGCACGCCGATGTCGCAATTGGCGAAGCGGTTGTCCACGAAGGCGTTGTTGTTGGCGTTGTAGATGAACACGCATTTGCCGGCGCGGTCGATGGTGTTGCCCGTGACTTGCGATTGATTCGCGTAATTCAACATCAAGCCCTGTTCGCGGCTGTCGACCGCCAGGTTGTCTTTGACGACCAGCCGGTGCGAATACATGATCGCGTAGGCAATGTCAGTACCCGTTGCGACGTTGCCGCTGACTTCGCTATCGTTGGTGTACATGTAATGGATCGCGTAGCGCAGATCGTGGAACCGGTTGCCGCTGAACGTGTTCTGCTTGCTGGTGTTCACGAAGATGCCGTCGCGGCCGGCAGAGATATCGTTATGCAGGATGCGGGTGCCGGGCGCATTCCAAAGCGTGACGCCGTTGCCTCGTTCGGCGACGCGCAACTCGCGGTTTCCCACGATGCGGTTGTGTTGGACGGTCGCGTTCGAAGGGCCCCAGACGTGCACGCCAACGAGGTTGTCCAGGATGTCGTTGCGTTCGACCAATGCGCGGTCCGCCGTGCGGTCCAGGAAAATGCCCGCATCCATCTCCGACAGGCTCAGGCCGGAATGCGTGACGGTCAGGTTGCGCACCGACACGCCGGGCGCCTTGATCCACAATGTGCGGCCCTGGCGCGTCCCCTGGATGACGGCGGAGCGGTCCTCGGGGCCTTCCAGTGTCAGGGGCTTGTCGACGACGATGCCGCCGGCGTAGGTGCCTGGCGACAGCTTGAGCACGTCGCCTTCGCTGGCGGCCGCGATCGCGGCCGCCAGGTCGGCGCCCGCGCCGACCTGCACGGCAGCCGCGCCCGCGGCGCCGGGCAGCGCAAGCCCAAGCGCCGCCAGCACGGCGCCGGCAGCGCGGCCGACGCCCACCGTCAACGTTGCGATGAACGTCATGGGCGCTACGCGGTCTTCTTGGGATGAACGACCATCTGGCCGGACATCTCCATGTGCAGCGCGTGGCAGAACCACTGGCAGTAGTACCAGTACACGCCCGGACGGTCGGCCGTGAACGTGACCGACGCGGTCGCCTGGGGCCCCATTTCCATGGCGATGCCGTGGCCTTCCAGCGTGAAGCCATGCGTCAGGTCTTCGATCACCTCCATGTTGGTCACCACCACGGTGACCTCGTCGCCCTGGTTGACCTCGAACCGCTTGATGCTGAACATGGGCGCGACCGCCATCATGTACACGCGCACCTTATTGCCATCGCGCACGATCTTGGCCGCGTCATCCAGCGAAACGCCGTCTTTCTTGGCCATCTGGCGGGCGTCTTCCCACATCGGGTCGTCGCGTTTCCAGACGCTGGCGGGATGCACTTTCGACCGGTGCACCAGGCACATGTCGTGCGGCTCGGCAAAGCTCGGGCCGTCATGCACCAGCTTCATTTCATCGCCCGAAATATCAATGAGCTGGTCGTTCTCGGGTTTGAGCGGACCGACGTTCAGGAAGCGGTCCTTCGAGAACTTGTTCAGCGACACCAGCCATTTGCCGTCGGCCTCCCGGGTTTCGCCCATCGTCGAATGGTTGTGGCCAGGCTGATAGTGCACGTCCAGTTTCTGAATGATGGGGTCGACTTTTTCGCCCTTGAAGGCGCGCTTGGCTTTGTCGATATTCCACTTGACCATCTGGCTGTCGATGAACAGCGTCGTGTAGGCGTTGCCGCGGCCGTCGAAAGCCGTGTGCAGCGGGCCCAGGCCCAGTTGGGGCTCGGCCACCACGCAATCACGCGGCTTGATCTTATCGTCGAACAGGTCGTCCAGCGTGCGCACATCCAGCACCGTGACGGTGGGGGACAGCTTGCCGTTGAGCACCAGGTGAATGCCGTCAGGCGCGGCGTTGCAGCCGTGCGGGGAGTTCGGCACGGGGATGTAGCGGGTGTATTTGGAGCCGTGGCGTCCATCGATCACCGGCACGCCGCCCATCGTCTTGAAATCGCCCTTCTTGACGGCCTCTTCGATGCGCTTGATGTTGAACACCACCACCCAGTCCTGCTCGTTGGCCGAGGCCTCTTCCACCGTGACGCCCTTCTCCGAGTTGTAGCAGGTGGAAAAGGAATACTTGCCCTGGTAGTCGGCATCGCCGTTGTCCAGGTTGCCGTCCACCAGCACCTGCCAGGCGACCTTCATGGTGTCGCCGTCCAGCGCGGTGTAAATGGCGAAGAAGTTCTTTTTCGCGTCGTCGACGATCTTGCCGTCGTTGGGCAAAGGAATGATGTGTTCGCCGTTGGCGAACACGTATCCCGTGCGCGGATAGCGCTGGGGCCGCAGGCCGTGCACGCCCGACACGTTGGGCAGTTCGGTGATCTTGTCCGTCTTCATGACGTCCAGGCGGACGCGGGCGACGCGGTTGTTCGCTTTGTCATTGATGAAGAGATACCGCCCGTCGTAGGTGCGGTCGGTAAACGACAAGTGCGGGTGGTGCGCGTCGCCATTCAGGAACACGCCGCCCTTGTCCTTCAGGTACTCGCGGGTTTCCGGAGTCAGGCCTTCGGTGAGGATCTTGCGGCTTTCATTCGTGCGGCCCCAGCCGGTGGCGCTGCAATGGTTGAAAACCGGGATGCGGACCAGTTCGCGCATGGACGGCAGGCCCAGCACCCGCACTTCGCCCGATTGACCGCCAGAGTTGAAGGCATAGTATTCATCCAGGTCGCCGGGGCCGACGTGGCCAAGGACGGCGCCGGCGCCTGTTTTGGCCTCTTTACCGTGGGCGGTGGACAGTTGCGCGCCGCCGACCAGGCCGGCGGCTCCGGTGATGGCGGCGGTTCCCAGGAAGCTGCGGCGGGTCAAACCGGCTTTGTCTGGATTCTTGTCGGACATGGAAAACTCCTTGATAGGGACGGCGCTTGGCGCCGCAGTGCGAAAACGGGGTGTCAGCGTTCGGTAGGCGCCGGGGTGGCCGGCGGATTGGGATTCGGCGCGCGATGTATGACGATTTCCTGCTCCACGACGCCTGTGTCCGGCGTGCGGCGGCGTTCGCGCTTGTTCCGCTTCTGGATCAGGTGCGGGCATTTCTGCTCGTGGTGGTAGAGCATCTGGCAGTGCAGGCACTGGATGCACTCGTTCGGATTGATTTCGCCGGTGGGTTCGATCGCCTGCACCGGGCATTCGTGGTTGCAGCGTTGACAGGGGTTGCCGCATTCGCGGTAGCGGCGCAGCCAGTCGAAGATGCGTAGCCGGGCAGGGATGGCCAGCGCGGCCCCCAGCGGACAGAGGTAACGGCAGAAAAAGCGTTCCACGAACAGGCCGGCGGCCAGCAGCGCCACGGCGAACGCCACGAAGGGCCAGTAGCGCATGAAGCGCAGGATGATCGCGGTCTTGAACGGTTCGACCTCGGCAAGCTGCTCGGCGACCGCCAGGTCATAGAGCGAAAAGCCGAAAAGCAGAAGGAAAATGACGTACTTCAGCGTCGACAGGCGCTGGTGCACGCCGTGGCGGATCGTGATCTGGCGCACCCCCAGGCGTTTGGCGATTCGGTTGGAAAGCTCTTGCAAGGCGCCGAACGGGCACAGCCAGCCGCAGAACGCGCCCCGGTTCCAGAAAACCATGGAGATCGCCGTGGCGCACCACAGGATGAAGACCAGCGGATCCATCAGGAAGTACTCCCAACGGAAGTCGCTGCGCAGCGCTGAAAAGAACGTCAGCACATTGACGATGGATAGCTGAGCCTGGCCATACCAGCCGATCCAGAACAGCGCGAACGCCAGGAATGCCAGGCGCAGGCGGTCATGCATGAGGGGCCGGCTTGCCAATTGGTCCTGGAAGAAGAAGATGCCGACCAGCACCG
This sequence comes from Achromobacter marplatensis, assembly GCF_049060505.1. Taxonomy (GTDB): domain Bacteria; phylum Pseudomonadota; class Gammaproteobacteria; order Burkholderiales; family Burkholderiaceae_B; genus Achromobacter; species Achromobacter marplatensis_A. Next base: position 285,364 of record NZ_JBMGRB010000003.1, on the reverse strand, counting down.
CAAGGGCCACCGCCAGGATGGCGACCTGGCCAAGCTTGCCGCGCCAGATCTGCTTCCACAGCGCCGGGGCGGCATTTCCCTCGGGGGCTTGCGCGATGGCCGCGGGCACGCTGGCAGGTGTTTGCTGTGCGGCGGTGGCCTGCGCGACGGGCCGCGTATACCGCACGGGCAGTTCGTAGGGCAGGTCGAAGGTCACAAAGGCCTTGTCCGACACGCTTAGCACGCGCTGCACCATCAGTTGCAGGCGCCAGGGTTTTACGGGGTCCAGCGACGCGTCTTCAGGCACGACGAACAGCGCCACTTCCCGCAGCGCGGGCGAACCCGGGGCCGCGATATCGGCCAGCCTTTGATGGTTGCGGTCGCGGAAGCGGAAGCTGCTTTCGTCCTGGATGATCTCGATGCGGTCGAAGATGCCGCCGCGCACATAGCCCGAGCCCTTGAATGAATAGGCGCCTTCGCCCGCCACCAGAATTGCCTGCTGTCCTGGCTTGAGCCGTTCTTTCAGGCGCTGCCATTCCGTGTCGCCAAGCAGGCTGCGGCCGATGCCCGGCACGCTGGCCAGCGCCACGTACAGGTCGATGAACGTATCGTCCTGCGCGGCTTCCTGCCCGTGACGGGCCGCGTCTTGCCGACCCGACTGGCGGAACGCCAGATCCACGTCTTCAGGCGACAGGCGCAGGCGCCTGACGGCACCGGCTTCCTGCAGCGATTGCCAGGACTCGACGGCGCTCAGGGCCTCGTCCACCTGGCGCGCGGCGGCAGGGGCGGCCGCAGGCTGGCCGGCGGCGGTCTTGTCGACGCCATAGGCGCGCGCCACCGCGATGGCCGACCGCGTGATGCTGTCGCCGATCACCATCAGGGTGACGGTGGCGCCACTGACGATATCCACCGGGGGCGGCGCGCCGTGGCGGGGCGGGCTGTCCACGAAGTTCAGGCCCACATAGCCCTGGATGAAATGGTCGACCTTTGATTGAGGAATGCCGATCAGCACGATGGGTTCGTGGTGTTCCACCAGCTTTGCCCCGACGATCCGGCCGTTGTCCGCCAGGCCCACCAGCACATCGATCGGCTTGCTGGAATAGCCCCGCGTGTTGACGACATCGGAAGTCAGATAGATGCGTCCAAGCGCCTGGCCGCCGGCGTAGGCCCGGACGGTCACCGGCTTGCCTTCGGGCGGACCGATCCGGTCGGCGCCGGGGAAGATCTCTGCTAGCGGCGTCGCGCCCAGGAAATCTGGTAGCCGCTGTGCCTGTGCGGCGGTTCCAAGCAATGCCCAGCTCAGCAGCAAGAAGAAAATAAGGGCCCCGATGAAATGGGGAAATCCGTGACGTGCCGCCGAACTGCCGCGCATGCTCTGACTCTTATTGGTATGGGTCTGCCGCCATCCTACGAATCGCCGCACGGCATCACGTTGCGGTTTGTCAAACTCGTATGTTTCCTAAGTAATACCCTTATTGACCGTAGGGATGTATGCGGTTATTGGCCGGTGCGTTTGATGCGCGTCAATCGGGCCGGGTGATCGCGGGCATAGACTTCTGCGCGGCGGCGGCCTTGCGGACAGATACCGCAATCGCGCAAACGGACCGCCCAGTCACCGGAGAATTTCATGCTTGCAAAGACCACCCTGGCCCTCCTGCTATCCACCGCCGCCTTGCCGGTGTTTGCCGCGCAATGCGAGGCTACTGTCGAGAGCAATGACGCCATGCAGTACAACGTCAAGGAAATCGTCGTCGACAAGAGCTGCAAGCAATTCACCTTGCATCTGAAGCACGTAGGCAAGATGCCCAAGGTCGCCATGGGCCATAACCTGGTGTTGACCAAAGACGCGGACAAGCAGGCGGTGGCCACCGAGGGCGTGGGCGCGGGCCTGGCGCAGGACTATGTCAAGGCCGCCGACCCCCGGGTCATCGCCCATACCAAAGTCATCGGCGGCGGCGAATCCGACTCCGTGACCTTCGACGTGTCGAAGATCGCGGCCGGCCAGGACTACGCCTATTTCTGCTCGTTCCCCGGGCATTGGGCCATGATGAAGGGCACGCTGAAGCTGGGCGGCTGATTTCGTTGCGGGTTGACGGCTGAAAGCTGGCGCGCGCGCCAGCTTTTTTTCTGCCTGGAATCCGGCTTGATCCGCTTATCAGCCGATTGAAAACCCGCGGCCATCAGGCATACGGACGAGGCGTGTCACCGGCGTGTCATGGCATTTCCATGTACGATTACCGGTCGTGTAACTTCTGGAGCTCCTGATGGAGTGGCTGCTAGACCCCGCTGCGTGGGTCGGCTTGCTTACCTTGGTGGTCCTTGAGATCGTCCTGGGCATTGATAACCTGATTTTCATCGCCATCCTGGCGGACAAATTGCCCCCCGCGCAGCGTGACCGCGCGCGCATCATGGGGCTGAGCCTGGCCCTGATCATGCGGCTTGGCCTCCTGTCCGTCATGTCGTGGCTGGTCACCTTGACCACGCCCTTGTTCTCGGTCGGTCCGCTGTCGCCCTCGGGGCGCGACCTGATCCTGATGGTAGGCGGCCTGTTTCTGCTGTTCAAAGGCACGATGGAACTGCATGAACGCCTGGAAGGCGGGCTGCACGTCGGCTCGTCCGGGCCGCGCGTGTACGCAAGCTTCTGGGTCATCGTGACGCAGATCGTGGTGCTGGACGCGGTGTTCTCGCTGGACTCCGTGATCACCGCCGTGGGCATGGTGGACCATCTGGCCATCATGATGATCGCCGTCATCATCGCCATCGGCATCATGCTGCTGGCCTCCAAGCCGCTGACGCGCTTTGTCAACGCGCACCCGACCGTGGTGGTCCTGTGTCTGGGCTTCCTGCTGATGATCGGCTTTTCGCTACTGGCCGAGGCCTTCGGCTTCAAGGTGCCCAAGGGCTACCTGTATGCCGCCATTGGCTTCTCGGTGGCCATCGAAGCGCTTAACCAGGTGGCGCGCCGCAACCTGCTGAAGCTGGACGCCCGCCGCCCGATGCGCGAACGCACGGCGTCGGCCGTGCTGCGCATGCTGGGCAAGCGCCCGCCCGCCAGCGACGAGCCCGACCTGCCCAACGCCGACGGCCCGGCCATGCCCGCCTTTGGCGTCGAAGAGCGCAATATGGTCAGCGGCGTGCTGACACTGGCCGAGCGGTCCATCCGGTCGATCATGACGCCGCGCACGGATGTGTCCTGGATCAACATCGACGATGATCCCGAACTGATCCGCCGCCAACTGACCGAAGCGCCGCACAGCTTCTTCCCTGTTTGCCGCGGTTCGCTGGACGAGGTGCTGGGCATTGCGCGCGCCAAGGATCTGGTGGCTGACCTGATCACCGAAGGCCGGGTGCGCCGCAATCGCCTGCGCGACCCCATCATCGTGCACGAGGCCATCGGCATCCTGCGCCTGATGGACACCCTGAAGCGGTCGCGTGGCCAACTGGTGCTGGTGGCCGACGAGTTCGGCGCCATCGAAGGGCTGGTCACGCCCATCGACGTCTTCGAGGCCATTGCCGGCGAATTCCCCGACGAAGACGAACTGCCCGACATCGTGGCCGACGGCGACAACACCTGGAAGATCGACGGCGCCGCCGATCTGCACCATGTTGAACAGGTACTGGAAACCGAAGGCCTGGTCGACGAAGCCCAGGACTTTTCCACCCTGGCGGGCTATCTGCTGTCGCGCTTCGGGCATCTGCCCAAGCCGGGAGATGCCTGCGAACACGAAATCCATCATCAGCGCTTTCGCTTTGAAGTGCTGGAAATGGATGGCCGCCGGATCGCGCTGGTGCGCGTGGAAAGGCGGCCCCAGGAAATGCTCTCCGATGAAGCATCGCTTGCCAACGATTAACCGGAAATCCTACCTATCGTGACTGAAAACACGCTCTATCTGGTCAAGGCTTTCATCCTTGGCATTCTTGAAGGCCTGACGGAATTCATCCCCGTATCCAGTACCGGCCACCTCATCCTGGTGGGCGACTGGATCAATTTCCAATCCAGCGACGCAAAAGTGTTCGAGGTGGTGATCCAGCTGGGTTCGATCCTGGCCGTGATGTGGGTGTTCCGTGCGCGGCTGCTCAAGCTGGTCCGCGGCGCCCTGACGGGGGTGCCCAGCGAGGTCGCCTTCGCCCGCAACCTGATCATCGCCTTCCTGCCCGCAGCCGTCATTGGTGCGATCTTCATCAAGGCGATCAAGTCGGTGTTCTACCACCCGGGCGTGGTGGTGGTGACGCTGGTGGTGGGCGGCCTGATCATGCTGTACGTCGAGCGCAAGACGCACCACACGCCGGGCGATGTTCCGGGGGCGGCCGACGATACGGCCTCCGACGAGCGCGCTTCGGCGCATACGCTAGAGCAGATCACCTGGAAGCAGGCCCTGGGCGTGGGCGTGGCCCAGTGCTTCGCCATGATCCCCGGCACGTCGCGTTCGGGCGCCACCATCATTGGCGGCATGATCGCCGGCATCCAGCGCAAGACGGCAACCGAGTTCTCGTTCTTCCTGGCCATGCCCACGATGCTGGGCGCGGCGGTGTTCGACATGTACAAGAACTTCGGCGTGTTGACCCAGCACGACCTGTCCGGCATCGCCGTGGGCTTCATCGCGGCGTTCTTGAGCGCGATGGTGGTGGTGCGCGCGGTGTTGCGCTTCGTGGCCAATCACACCTACCGCGTGTTCGCCTGGTACCGCATCGTGTTCGGCGCGGTGGTGGCTGCGTGGGTTTTCACTCGCTAAGCCTGCCGGCGGCAGGATAAAAAAAGGGCCTAGCAAGCAATGCGAGGCCCTTTTTTTTGCATCGTAGGATGGGTGGAGCGCGCGAGTTCGCACGCAAGAACACCGGCCTCGAGCGCGCGCAACCCATCAAGCAGCGATGATTTCTTGGCAACTTTAGCCACAATGCAATCGCCGCTTGATGGGTTACGCGCGCTGGGCGGCAAAGTTCTTGCGTACGAACTCGCGCGCTTCACCCATCCTACGTTTCCAGATCGTAGAACTCCAGGCCGTCGCGGTCGATGACCAGCCAGCCGCCCCGGGCGGGCGACACGTGGTCGCAATCCCAGTCGGGCAGCACCCAGCGCTCGCGCTTCTTGCCGTCCACTTCCAGCACGTGGCGGGCGGGGCGATGCGTGTGGCCATGCACCAGCACGCGCACGCCCGTCTCTTGGAAAATGGACTGAATGGCGGCGCCGTTGACGTCCATGATCTCCATGGATTTTGTCTGGTTGGCCGCTTGGCTCTCGCCACGGGCCTGTTGGGCCATCGCCAGGCGTTCGGGAATGGTCTTGCCCAGGAACTCGGCCTGCCATCGCGGGTCGCGGACCATCTTGCGGAACTGCTGATACGCGGCGTCGTCCGTACAGAACTCGTCGCCATGGGTCAACAGCACCTGGCCGAAATCCGTTTCCAGCAGGGCAGGTTCGGGCAGCAGCTTGGCGCCCACGGCGTTGGCCAGTTCTTCCCCGATCAGGAAGTCGCGGTTGCCGCGGCCCAGCCACACCGGGATGCGCCCGGCCGTTTCACGCAGCGCCGACAGCACCGTGGACAGCCACGGCGGTGCGGCGCGGATCACGTCGTCGCCGATCCAGGCATCGAAGATGTCGCCCGGCAGCAGCAGGGCGGCAGCGTCTTCTTGCGCGGCTTGCAAAAAGGCCAGGAAGGCCTCGGAGGTAGCCGGCGTGGCCGGCCCCAGATGCAAGTCGGATGCCAGCCAGATCGGGCCGGACAAGGCAATCTTATTCAAGAATTTCGGCCTTCTCGATGATCACGTCTTCGTTCGGCACGTTCTGGTGGAAGCCCTTGTTGCCGGTCTTCACGCCCTTGATCTTTTCGACCACGTCCGTGCCTTCGGTGATGGTGCCGAATACGGCGTAGCCCCAGCCATTCGGCGTGGGCGACGTGAAGTTCAGGAAATCGTTGTTCGACACGTTGATGAAGAACTGGGCCGTTGCCGAGTGCGGGTCGCTGGTGCGGGCCATCGCCAGGGTGTACTTGTCGTTCTTCAGGCCGTTGTTGGCTTCGTTCTCGATCGGGGCATGGGCTTGCTTTTGCTTCATGCCGGGTTCGAAACCGCCGCCTTGAATCATGAAGCCGTCGATCACGCGATGGAACACGGTGCCGTTGTAGAAGCCTTCCTTGACGTAGGTCAGGAAGTTTTCGACGGTCTTGGGCGCCTTGGCGGCGTCCAGGGTAATGACCATGTCGCCTTGGTTCGTGACGAGCTTGACGCGGGGATTGGTGCTCATGGCTTTTGTGCCTTCAGAAGTGGAGGTGGAAGAAGTGGCCGCGGGGGCGGCGCTGACGAGGGCTGGGGCAAATGCGGCCAGCGCGAACGAGCACGCCGTCAGGCGCAACAGGTGGAAGGGGGAGTAACGGGACATCATTTGCCTTGTTTATCCTTCAGCATGGTTTCGACTTCGCGGGCTTTGTCCTGCATGCCGGGCACGCCATCGCGGGCGGCTTTTTTGTAAGTCTGCAGGGCCTGCAGCAGTTGCAGGTCGCCCAGATTGGCCCGGGCGGCCGCATAGCCGGGGTCGGCGCGCAATGCCATTTGCAGGGCATCTTGCGCTTTTTCAAGTTCACCGCGGCTGGCATATAGAGCGGCCAGGTTGTTCCAAGGTTCCGGCAGCTCCGGGAAACGCGTGGTCATGTCGGTGTAGATGTCGATGGCCTCGTTCGTGCGGTTCAAGGCAGCCAGGGCGCGTGCGTGCTGGAACATCAACTGCACGTCGGTGCCGCGCTGGTCCTTGATCTCGGCTTCGCGCTTTTCGATCAACGCCAGTGCTTCGTCCGTGTCGCCACGGTTCAGCAGCATTTCGATGCGCGTGGTGACCTGCGAAGGCGAGGGGGCAAGCCGCGTGTCGACGCCGGGCTTGGCCGCTTCCAGCAGCTTGGCCAAACCGTCCCAGCCGCCTTCGGGCGGAATCGGATCCAGCGTGGTGCGGGTGGCATTGGGATTGGTCCCGCCGCCGCCAGCCATCGACTGGGCAAGGGCGGTTCCAACCGGCGCGCCAGCAACCGCCAGGGCGAGCAGGGCGACACAAAAACGCGGCTTGATAGTCACGTGGGTATCCGTTAAAAGTCGTGGCCGGCTCGCACTTACGCGCGCGACCGGGCCGCTTGCTATACTTGACGACCGCCATTTTAGCCCTGGTTGGGTTTTTGGTTCGACATCGGGTGTCGGGCCAGGGGCTGACCCGGAGAATTGGTCACTGAATCGGTCAATGAACCGGCCGGAAAATTGGCCAATGAACCGGCCAATGAATCGGCCAATGAACCGGCCAATGAACCGGCCAATGAATCGGCCCGAGGCCGGGGTTTGGCAAGACCCGTCGTCGGTATTCGATGATGTGGGTGTTGGCGGCAGGCTGCGAAGGTATTGTCCTTCGCAAGCAACTTTCCGAATCCGCCCCGGAAGCAATTAGACGAATCCTAAAGCGCCATGCTGCAAATCTACAACACGTTATCGCGTACCAAAGAACCGTTCAAACCGGCCCAGGCTGGTCAGGTGCGCATGTACGTGTGTGGCATGACCGTGTACGACTTCTGCCACCTTGGCCATGCCCGCATGCTGGTCTCGTTCGACATCGTGCAGCGTTGGCTGCGCGCCAGCGGGTTGGCGGTCGACTACGTGCGCAACATCACGGACATCGACGACAAGATCATTCGCCGCGCCGTGGAAACCGGCCGCCGCATCGGCGAAGTCACCGAGTTCTACATCGCCGCCATGCACGCGGACGAGCGGGCATTGGGCGTCGAATCGCCCGACCGCGAGCCGCGCGCCACCCAGTACGTGGGCGATATGCTCGACATCATCGGCAAGCTCGAGAAAAACGGCCTGGCCTACCAGGCCGACGATGGCGACGTGAACTACGCCGTTCGCGGCTTCGCCGGTTACGGCAAGCTGTCCGGCAAGACGCTGGACGACCTGCGCGCCGGCGAACGCGTGGCCGTGGGTTCGGCCAAGCGCGACCCGCTGGATTTCGTGCTGTGGAAATCGGCCAAGGCCGACGAGCCCGCCGACACCAAATGGGAGTCGCCTTACGGCTTGGGCCGTCCGGGCTGGCACATCGAGTGCTCGGCCATGAGCAAGTCCCTGCTGGGGCTGCCTCTGGACATCCACGGCGGCGGTCCGGACCTGAAGTTCCCGCACCACGAAAACGAGATCGCCCAGACCGAAGGCGCCTTCGGCGGCACGCTGGCCAACATCTGGATGCACTGCGGCCCGCTCATGGTCGATTCGGACAAGATGTCCAAGTCCCTGGGCAATTTCCGCACCATCCGCCAAACGGTCGCCCAGGGCGACCCGGCCACGGATGAAGCGACCTACCGCGTCAACCCGCGCGAAGCCGAAATGGTGCGCTTCTTCATCGTTCGCAACCATTACCGCAGCTCGCAGAACTACACGCCTGACAATCTGATCGACGCGCAGAACGCACTGGACCGCCTGTACCAGGCGCTGCAGAACGTGCCGGCCGACGATCAAGGCGTCGACTGGACCGAGCCGCAGGCGCAAGCCTTCAAGGCCGCCATGGACGACGATTTCAACAGTTCCGGCGCGATTGCGGCCTTGTTCGAACTGGCCTCCGAGGCCAACCGCGGCAAAAGCGCACGCAGCGCCGGCCAATTGAAGGCGCTGGCGTCACTGCTGGGCCTGCTGCAACAAGACCCCGCCACGTATTTCCAGTCGCCCACCCGCTATTCCGCCGCAGCGATCGAGCAAGGCCCGCGCGCCACGCTGGACGCCGACGCGATCCAATCGCTGATCGACGCCCGCGCAGCCGCCAAGGCCGCCCGTAATTTCGCCGAAGCGGACCGCATCCGCGCGGAATTACGCGATGCCGGGATCGAACTCGACGACAAGCCGGGTGGCTTGACGCAATGGCGCCGGGCCTGAGCCCAGTGGATACGCCCGATATGTCCACCGCCGATCTCGACATCCCCAAGCCCGAGTATTGGGAGGCCGCCGTCGCCCACCTGATGCGGCGCGACCGGATCCTGAAAAAAGTCATCCCCCAGCATCCCGAGGTCTGGCTGACCTCGCGCGGCACGCCGTTCGTGACGCTGGCGCGGGCGATCATCGGCCAACAGATCTCCACCAAGGCCGCCGACGCCGTCTGGACCAAGTTCATCGACGCCGTCGGTAAGCGCCCCACGCCGGTCGCCGTACTGCGCGTCGGCGTGGACGGGCTGCGCAAGGCGGGCTTGTCCCAGCGCAAGGCCGAATACGTGCTTGACCTGGCGGTGCATTTCGGCGAACGCCGCGTCCACCCCGAAAAGTGGGCGGCCATGGACGACGAGGCCGTTATTTCGGAGTTGGTCGCCATTCGCGGCATCGGACGCTGGACGGCGGAGATGTTTTTGATTTTCAATCTACAGCGGCCTGACGTCCTGCCGCTGGATGATCCCGGGTTGCTCAAGGCAATCTCGCTACACTATTTCAGTGGCGAGCCTGTCTCGCGCTTCGAGGCTCGCGAAGTCTCGCTGGCGTGGCAGCCCTGGCGTACCGTGGCAACCTGGTACTTATGGCGCAGTCTGGAACCGACACCGGTTCAATACTGATGCACACCAGGCAGCCCATCTACGGAACCACACTACATGCGCAATACATTTCTGGAATTTGAACAGCCGCTGGCCGAACTTGAAAACAAGATCGAACAGCTGCGCTACGTGCAGGCCGATTCAGCGGTAGACATCTCCGACGAGATCGGGCGTCTGCAGCAGAAGAGCCAGACCTTGGCCAAGGAAATCTACGCCAAGCTCACGCCGTGGCAGACGGCCCTTGTCGCCCGCCACCCCCAGCGTCCCTACACGCTGGACTACGTGCGCGAAATGTTCACCGACTTCCATGAACTGCACGGCGACCGCATGTACGCCGACGACCAATCCATCATTGGCGGTCTTGCGCGCTTTAACGGCACCCCCTGCATGGTCATCGGCCATCAAAAGGGCCGTGACACCAAGGAACGCGCTGCCCGCAACTTCGGCATGCCGCGTCCCGAAGGCTACCGCAAGGCCCTGCGCCTGATGCGCCTGGCTGAAAAGTTCGGCATCCCCGTGTTCACGTTCGTGGATACCCCGGGCGCTTATCCCGGCATTGGCGCCGAAGAGCGCGGCCAGTCCGAAGCCATCGGCCACAACCTGTACGCCATGGCCGAACTCAAGGTCCCCGTGATCTGCACGATCATCGGCGAAGGCGGTTCGGGCGGCGCGCTGGCGATTGCCGTGGGCAACGCCGTGCTGATGCTGCAATACGCCACCTATGCCGTGATTTCGCCGGAAGGCTGCGCGTCGATCCTGTGGCGCAGCGCCGACAAGGCGCCCGACGCCGCCGAAGCGCTGGCCATCATCGCCCCGCGCCTGAAAGACCTGGGCCTGGTGGATCGGGTGGTCAACGAACCCGTGGGCGGCGCGCACCGCGACCCCCGCGTCATGGCGCGCCTGCTGCGCCGCGCGCTGGGCGACGCCCTGCGCCAGCTTCAGGGCATGACGCCCGAACAGCTTGTGGAACAGCGCGTGCAACGCCTGCTGTCCTACGGCGCTTTTCAGGAAGTGCGCGCGTAAGGCGGGCAGGGCGCCGGCACACCGCCAGCGCCGCGACCGCGCTACCCGCGCCATCCCCATGAACGTCCGGCCAACGCCCGACACGCCCCAAGCGGCCGAGTCGGGCGTTGCGCATTCCGGCACGCCCTCGGCCTTCCCTCTGCCCTCCGCCTATCCCGAGCTGGCCGCCCCGTTGCGGCAGGCGCTGGTGGCGTTGCCCGAGCGCCCCGCGCGCATCGCGGTCGCCGTCAGCGGCGGCGCGGACTCGGCCATGCTGGCCGTGCATGCGGCGGCCGTATGCCGTGAACTCGGCATGGGGCTGACGCTGTTTCATGTGCATCACGGCCTGCAGGCGGCCGCCGATGCCTGGGGGCGCCAAGTGCATGCGCTGGGCGGCTTGTTGGACGCGCCGGTGGCCGAGGCCCGCGTCCAGGTCGAGCAAGCGGGCGGCAAAGGCATCGAAGCGGCTGCCCGCGACGCGCGTTATGCGGCGCTGGCCGAGTTGGCTCACGCCCACGGAATACGGCATGTGCTGCTGGCGCATCACCGCAACGATCAGGCGGAAACCGTGCTGCTGCGCCTGTTGCGTGGCACGGGGCTGGCCGGGATGGCGGCCATGTCGCCGGCGGCGCTACGCGACGGCGTCTGGTATCTGCGCCCCTGGCTAGGCCAGGACCGCGCCACCATCCTGCAGGCGGCGGCATCGGTCGAGGCCGCCTGCGGCTGGCAACCGGTGCAAGATCCGACCAATGCCGATCCCCGCTACACGCGCGCCGCGGTGCGTGAACTGCTGGCGCCGGTGCTGGACCGCCGCTGGCCCGCGTGGCGGGGCATCGTCGCCCGGCATGCGGCGCACATGGCCGAGGCCGCCCAGATTCTTGATGAGGTAGCGCGCGAGGATTTCGCGCGGTTGGATCCCAGTCCGGACGGCGCCAGTTTTTCGCTGCAAGCGTGGCGCGGATTGTCGGCGGCGCGCCAGTCGCAAGTGCTGCGCCATTGGCTGGCGCGGAACGGCGCCCGAATGCCCAGCGACGCGCGCTTGCGCGATCTTTTGCGCCAGCTACGCGAACTACACAGCCTAGGCCATGACCGCCAGTTGCGGGTGGAACAGGCGGGGCACGTCATCCGCTGCCATCGGGGACGGGTCTGGGTAGAACCCAGGGGATAAAAACGGCTGCTTTGGAAAGAATCCGCAGAAAAATAGCCGCGTAATGAACATAAATTTCCTCAAACTGAGCAAATTTTTACCGCCGCGCTAGAATATATGGTTTTGCCCGCCACCACTTTGCGGCGGGTTCCCAGCCAGAGTACGAGATGTCCCTGATCGTTCACAAATATGGCGGTACTTCGATGGGCTCGGTCGAGCGCATCAGGAACGTGGCGCGTCGCGTCGCGAAGTGGCATGCCGCAGGCCACCAGGTTGTTGTTGTGCCGTCGGCAATGGCGGGCGAAACCAATCGCCTGCTTGGTCTGGCGCGCGAAATTTCGCCCCAGCCCGATGGCCGCGAGCTCGATATGATCGCCGCCACCGGCGAGCAGGCCAGCAGCGGCTTGCTGGCCATCGCGCTGCAGGCCGAAGGCGTGCCGGCGCGTAGCTATGCCGGTTGGCAAGTGCCTGTACGCACGGACTCGTCCTTCACGAAGGCGCGCATCAGCTCCATCGACGACGCGCGCATCCGCGCCGACCTCGACGCCGGCCGCGTGGTCATCGTGACGGGCTTCCAGGGCATCGACCCGGAGGGCCACATCACGACGTTGGGCCGTGGCGGTTCGGACACCTCGGCCGTGGCCGTGGCGGCGGCCATCAAGGCCGACGAATGCCTGATCTACACCGACGTGGACGGCGTTTACACGACCGATCCGCGCGTGGTGCCCGAAGCGCGCCGCATGGCCGTCGTTTCCTTCGAGGAAATGCTGGAAATGGCGTCGCTGGGTTCCAAGGTCCTGCAGATCCGCTCGGTTGAATTCGCCGGCAAATATCGTGTACCGGTCCGGGTCCTGTCCTCGCTGACCGACCCGCTCATCCCGCTCGACGAAGAAATGGTCTCGGGCACGCTGATTACTTTTGAGGAAGACGAAAAAATGGAAGCCGCCGTTGTCTCCGGCATCGCCTTCAGCCGCGACGAAGCCAAAATCACCTTGCTGGCCGTGCCCGACAAACCGGGCATCGCTTTCTCCATCCTGGGTCCTGTCGCCGCCGCCAACATCGACGTCGACATGATCGTGCAGAACCAGTCCGTGGCTGGCACGACCGACTTCTCGTTCACCGTGAACCGCAACGAGTTCGCGCGCGCCGTCGATCTGCTCAAGCGCGAAGTCATCCCCGCCGTGGGCGCGGGCGAACTGTCCACCGACGAAAAGGTCGCCAAGGTCTCGATCGTGGGCATCGGCATGCGTTCGCACGTGGGCGTGGCCAGCCTGATGTTCCAGACGCTTTCGCAAGAAGGCATCAACATCCAGATGATCAGCACCAGCGAAATCAAGACGTCCGTCATCATCGACGACAAGTACATGGAATTGGGCGTGCGCGCGCTGCACAAGGCCTTCGGCCTGGACCAGACGCCGGGCGCCAAGGAATAAAGGCAACGGCTCTGGCACGTTTTTTTGATTGATGGCCCCGTTTGCGGGCAAGACTCAAAAAAAACGTGCTAGAATCTCGTTCTCTTTTCGGAGACGTGCCCGAGAGGCTGAAGGGGCTCCCCTGCTAAGGGAGTATGTGGCTAAAAACTGCATCGTGGGTTCGAATCCCACCGTCTCCGCCAAATACAGATACCGCGTTAAACCGCGATGTCTTAAAACCCGCAGAAGCTAACGCTCTGCGGGTTTTTCATTTGTGCTTGCCGTTCGCGGCGCCATGACGCGCGCCGCCGGCTGGGACTTGAAGCGCTTCCGAAGCAAATGATCCAGCGATGCTCGCCCTGGTCCGATGGCGATTAGCGCGATCGCCATGGTTGCCCAGGGCAGATGAAAGTTGGCCCAACCATCGGGCACGATGAGTTGGATCACTCCCGTCATGCCAAGCAGCGACAGCGCGCTGAAGCGCGTGGCAAGGCCCACGATCAGCAGTATCGGCAGGATGATCTCGGCGGTGGCTGTCGCCAAGGCGAGCAGGTCTGAGGCGGGCAGGTCGTAGACGTGGCCGACAATGTGCAGCTTGAATTCCTGGGCGAAGAGGAAGCTTGTCGTCGGGGCCAACGACATGAAGCCGTCCCATTTGGTTAATCCGGATTTGAAGAACGGAAGCGCGAGGGCGATGCGTAGTGAAACCGGGGCGACGATGCGGGCCACTGCAGCCATCCGTTCAAGCGCCGAATCTACCGCGGGTATTGAACGACCCGCATGCGCAAGCCGGTTCCGTGCCCGGTCAATGTGTCCGTCACGCATGGCGGTCCTCGCTTATGTTCGGGGCAAACCCGGCAAAGGCGCCTATTTCAACCAACGCCTGAAGGGGCGCGGCAAGATCGAATTGAGGATCTTCGGCGATGGCGATCGCGGCCGCCTGCGATAGCGTGAGGTCTTGTCCCAGCGCCGCTATGAAGTGATGGGTCGCCAGCGCCACCTGGCGGACTTGCACCTCTGCCTCGGGCCTCAGGACAAGGGTGGCCTCGCCGTCGGATAGGTCGACCGGCTTGGGGTGTCCGCCGGGGGCGTTCATCCGCCAGATCGTGCAGGCGGGAAAGGAAGAGCGCAGCAGCCGGACCGAGGGATGGAGCCGGAGGCGCAACGCGGGCGATTCTCCTATCGGTACGGCGGCAAGCGCGGAGGGCGCCAATGCTGGCGCGTCAGGGGCGTGATAGGCCTCTGTTCCCGCGCGTTCGATGCGAGCGACGTCCGCCAAGTAGGGCAGCGATGCCGCAGGACGAAACGTGGCGATGAAATCGGGAAATTCAGCGCCGTAATGCAGAAGAACCGGCGATCGCGGCGGAGAGAGGGTGACGAAAATGCGCGCCATGGCTCCGAAGAATTCGCTACCGACCAGTTTCTCTACACATGGAAAACCTGCCCGCAGCGCGTCGATCAAGCTGGTGAAGACGTTGTTCCGACAGACCGAAAAGCGATGGTGGGTTTGCTGGCCCTCCGGGTCCACCACACCTTCTGGCACGCCGTGGCGGACATCAAGCAAGGCTTGCGCGAATGTCTGTTGGCATTTATGTAGCGCGGGCATGGCTGGGCTCCTTCGTCGGCTGCGAAGCCGTCATCACGCTATCCCGCATCACACTCTCCGCCATCGCCGCTTGGACATGAAGCTCGTGCCAGTCAGGCACATTGGTATCCCACTCGATCAGCGTCGGCAGGGCGCCCGTGCACGCGATCACGTTGCGAAACAGACGCCAGACGGAATTGTCGACGGCGCGGTCATGCGAGTCGATCAGGAGCGGGCGCGCCAGGTCGTCGAGGCGGCGTGTATGGCCGGCCAGGTGGATTTTCTGTACCGACAGCAAGGGAAAATCAGCCAGGTAGTCGTGTGCGCTCCATTGCTGGTTCGTGCATGCCACCTGGACGTTGTTCAGGTCCAGGAGCAGCCCGCATCCCGTTCTGCGGACCATCTCGCGGATGAACGCAGGCTCGCTCCAGGTGCTTTCCCGGAACCAGATGTAGGTCGCGGGGTTTTCCAGCAGCATCTGCCGGCCCAGGAACGTCTGCGCTTCATCAATGTGCCGGCAGACAAGCTGCAGCGTTTCGTCGGTATAGGGCGCGGGAAGCAGATCGCCCAAGTACGCGCCCTGATGCGAAGACCAGGCCAGATGCTCGGAGAATAGGCCGGGCTGGTAGCGGTCAAGCAGCGCCTTCAGGCGTTTCAGATGGTCGGGGTCTAGCGGCCTGTCGGCGGCGATCGACAAGCCCACGCCGTGCAGCGACACGGGGTAGCGCTCGCGGATCGAAGTCAGATAGCGGTGGGGCGGTCCGCCGGCGCCCATGTAGTCTTCGGCGTGGACCTCGAAGAAGCCGATGTCCGGCCACGTCTCGATGATGCTGCGGCAGTGCGCAGCCTTCAGGCCAACCCCGGCGCGGGCGGGAATATCCGGCCCAGCGGGTCGCCCCGGCGGGTAAGTACTCATGTGGAACCTCGCTTAAGTGGACCGGCGGGCATGGCGGGTTGCCGCCAGCCCGTGGCGGCCTATGCCGATATCAAGAAGATTTGGCGGTCAGGCTGCCGTGTCCGGCGGGCGTCGCTATCGTCGTGCATGTGCCTTTGGCAACGAGTTTCCAGGCATTGCCTTGATAGTCGGTGGTGCTGCTGCCGGCGCAGCTGGTGCCGGCGCCGGCGAAGCAGTCGTTTTGTCCTTTCAGCGCGACGCCATAGCATTTCTCGAACTTGCCGGTCTTCATCATTTCCATGCCTTTGGCCTGGTTTTCCTTCATCTTGTTTTCCATGTTGGCACCCGCCGCGCCTTGGGAAAAGGCAGGCGCGGCCAGGGCGCCAATCATGGCGGCGAAAGCCGTGGCGACGGCGGTGGACAGCATGCGGTTAGACATTTGGATCTCCTTGTGAAGGAGGCAGCCGGAAGCGGCCGCCCCATCGACCAGCGACAGCCAGTCTTGTCTTCTAAGAGGCGGCGACCCGGTCAAACGGTTCGCAAGATCTGAACCTAGGTCAGGGATTCGCGGGCGTCCGCGCCTTGGGGGCGGGTTCCGTGCTTAGCATGTATTCGCGCACCAGCTCGCGCGCGCGATGCAGCCGGCTCTTGACGGCGCCGGACGGTTCACCCAGCCGCTCAGCGATTTCAGCGATGGTCAGCTCTTCGAAATCGCGCAGAAGCACGACTTCAAGATAATGGGCCGGCAACGATTCCAGCGCATGGGCAAGGTCGATCCGCAGGTCGTCATTCGGCCGCTGCAGCAATTGCTCTTCGGCCAGTTCATCGGGAAGGGGATCAAGCTTGAACATTGCCCGCGCAAGTTTGCGGCATTCCCGCTTGATCACGGTGAAGAGCCAGGAAGAGAACGCGGCGGCCGCTTTCAGGCCGCCGACCTTGCGGGAAACGATCAACAGGGATTCCTGGACTGCGTCGTCGACGTCACTGGCATGGCAGTGCTTGTACGCGTAGCGGCGTGCGTCGGCTTGGCACACGGCCAGCAGACGGGAAATGGCGGTTTCATCGCCTGTCTGCGCAGCCAGGATGAGGGTGTCGCGGTGCTTCAGGAAATCGGGGCGGTTCATGGTGTTTGCGCTTCCCGTGAGTGGCGCCCCGGTTTGCCGGGGCAGGGTGGCGCGAACAGCACGCCGTGCCCCTATAGAGGCGGCGAACGACGAAAACGGTTCGGTCTGGGTGAAAAAATCATGCCAAGGCTGCCAGCAACGCCCGGGCTTGATTCACCACGTCGGCGTCATTCGGCCGGAAATCCATCCGTGTGGCCTGCGGCAATTGCGTGTAGTGCGCGTGGCTGCTGCGGGTGTAGGCGGGGTCGTAGTGGCGGTCGATCAGCTCGCGCGCCAAGTCGATGCGGCGGCCTTCGTCCACCATCTGCAGCCAGTTGTTGATCACCTCGCGGCTGTGCAAGCCCAGCAGGCGTTGCAGCTGGGCCTTCAACCAGTCAGGGTCTGCGAACAGTTCCGCGTAATCCTGTTGCAGGAAGGCGGCGCGGTCTTCGCGCGTGGAGACGACTTCGATGCAGGCGCCCTGGTGCATTGCTTGCAGCAGCGCGGGCGGCAGGGCGACCGACCCGATCTTGCGGCTTTCTGATTCCACGTAGACCGGCCGGCTGGCGTCGAGTTCGCGCAGGCGAGTGGCCAGCAGCGTGTCGAATCGCTTCTGCGACGGTTGGGCAACGCCGGGCAGCGCGCCTAATAGCGATCCCCGATGCGATGCCAGTTGTTCCAGGTCCAGGGTCTGCGCGCCCGCCTGGTCCAGCGCGTTCAGCAGGCGGGTCTTGCCGCTGCCAGTGGGACCGACCAGCACGACATAATGCAAGGCTGCAGGCAGCGTGTCCAACGCCTCGAGGGTGGCGCCGCGGTAGCGCTTGTAGCCGCCGTCAAGTTGGCGCGCGCGCCAGCCGATCATGTTGAACATCACCGTCATCGAACCGGAGCGCTTGCCGCCGCGCCAGCAGTACACCAACGGCCGCCAGCCTTGCGGGCGGTCCGCGAAGGTGGTTTCCAGGTGCCGCGCGATGTTGCGGGCGACGATGGCGGCGCCGGTGCGCGAGGCTTCGAAGGGGGATACCTGGCGGTACAAGGTGCCGACCTGCACGCGTTCTTCGTTGCTGAGCACGGGCGCGTTGATGGCGCCGGGAATGTGGTCGTCGGCGTATTCGAGCGGCGAGCGCACATCAATGATTTCGTCGAAATCATCCAGCTTGTCTAGGTTGGCGAGCAGGTGTTTCACGTTAAAGGCCGTTGCGTTGATCGGAGGGGGGCGGAAAGCCGCCACTAGGATAGAGCTTTCCGGCGGCGGGGGCTTGGCGCACGGGTTGCTATCATCCTCCATCTTCCCTGCCAGCCCGGAATATGGAATTCTCTTTTAAATGCGCCACCTGTGTGACGGCGGCATCCGGCCGTTCATCGAATTGAAGGCGACCCGTCATCCGCTTGCCGTCCAGCAACGCGAGCGCGTGACGGTCGAACGGGTCGCGGAGATCTACGCGATGCTTATGCATGGCGCCGGCGTGGCGTAAACCCAGGAGCTGCCCTTGAATCCCAGCAAGATTTTCGATGCCGCCCGTAGCGGCGATGTGAAAGGCGTGCGTGCGTGCCTGGAGGCGGGCGCGGACCCGGCGGCGGTGAACGCGCAGGGATTCACCGCGTTGCAGTGCGCCGCGATGGGGGCGAATGACACCGAGATTGCGGAGAACCTGGCCGTGCTGAGGGCGTTGATCGACGCCGGCAGTCCCCTGGAATTCCAGCGCGAGGGGCGCACCGCGCTGTATCTTGCGGCCGAGTTCGCGCCCAGCACGGACGCCGTGCAGATGCTGATCGATGCGGGTGCCCGCGCGGACATCAGCGATGACCACGGCAACCACATCACTGTGAATGCGATGATGCCCGAGGTGCAGGAACTGCTGTCCGCGCTGACCGGTGTGGCGCTTGAAGAACCGGAGCCGGAGCCCGACCCGGTCAAGCTCAGTGCGGCGCAATGGCGCCAGGCGCAAGCCCGGCTGGATTCGATGTTCGAAGCACTGACGCAGGCGGGCCTGGTGGCCATGCAGGATGTGGGCACGACGCAGTCTGACGGTTTTGACGATTGCTCGGAAGTTTTCGATGAACGCGGTGGCGTGGCGGCCGGGCTGCAAGGGTTCTGTTTCTATACCCGCCAGGACCGCAACCGCGCAAAGAAGGAAGGGCGATTGGATCTGGCGTTCTGGGGCGCGCCCGAAGGCGCGGACGCCGACATGCTGCGCGTTGGCGGACTGATCGTGCGCGCGGCCGAAGCGGCTGGCTTGCCCGTCGTGTGGAACGGAAGCGCCGCGCGACGGCCCACGCTGACGCTGTACTAGCTTGCGCGGCGATGATGCGCGGCGGGGATGCATGGTGGATTTTTCCCGCTCCGACTTGCACGATTTCTGAAACAACGCTATTATTCAAGGCTTGCTTTTTGATGCGCCCGTAGCTCAGCTGGATAGAGTACCTGGCTACGAACCAGGGGGTCGTAGGTTCGAATCCTGCCGGGCGCACCATGTTTTTTAGTGTTCTAGGTCAACGTGGAAACATTCACCGCGAACCCGGAATGCAAAAAACAAGGAACGTGAAAACGTAAAAAAAAAAGCAAATAGGGGTAGCAGCAGCCCCAACGGCTTAATTATTCTGATATAATTTTGCCTCTTTGTCGGAGCGCCCGTAGCTCAGCTGGATAGAGTACCTGGCTACGAACCAGGGGGTCGTAGGTTCGAATCCTGCCGGGCGCACCAAAGAAAGAAAACGAAGAAAGAAAACGAAGAAAGAAAATAGAAAGGCCTTTGATCTCGTATCGAAGGCCTTTTTGTTTTGCTACCGCGAAAAGGTGCCGCTGGCAGGAAAGGGCGGCAGGAAAGAGGCGTCAGGAAAGAGGCGCCAGGGATTTTCGGGCAGTGGATGTTCCGCTGCGAATTTTCCAGCGGCCGCGTCTATGTGGCTGCGGCGGGCGAAGGTTGGTCCGCGGTTTGTCCCTTTTCGTCTGTCGCTTCGAATCCCCAATTGCCCACGCTAGCCCAGTCATCGCCCAGAAGTTCGATGGGATGCATCGTGCGGTCGGAGCCGTTGCCGCAACTCATGGCGTCTGTCGGGCAATAGCGGTCGCAGCCCCAGCATATGCGTTCGGGGTGTTTCGGGTGCATCGGAAATTTCTTGACCATGGTCTGTCTGGGGGCGGGCAGGGTAGGGCTGGATCGTGCGTGGCGGCATGTCCAGCGTACTGCGTACCGAGGCGGCGCCTCTTTGATCTGTCGCAAGCACTGCGGACCATCACCGAAGGCTGCGGCGGAATACGGTGGTCTGAACAATGGCCGAATAGCGCGGCTGGAAATGGGAGCTGAAAGTGGCGGCAGAACGCAGTGGCTTAACGTAGCGGCCAGCCGTAGTGGTCAGAAGTAGCGGCTGAAAGTAGCGGCTGAAAGTAGCGGCTGAAAGTAGCGCAGTTTTCCTGCCGATTTGCGCGATAGTATTTTTTCATGTTATAAACACGCCTCTTTCGGAGCGCCCGTAGCTCAGCTGGATAGAGTACCTGGCTACGAACCAGGGGGTCGTAGGTTCGAATCCTGCCGGGCGCACCAACTTATTTAGAACACGCGGTATCAACGATGCCGCGGTTCTGCCGAAAGGCAAAAGCAATACAGCAATAAAGACGAAGCGGCTTGATGGTCACCCATCAAGCCGCTTTTCTTTTGCCTGGGATCACCAGACCCGGATGACGCGGCCCGTCTGCGCGCCTTCCACGCTTCGGCGGTAGGCCAGCGCGACGCGGCTGGCGGGCGCGGCTTCGAAGCCCGGGAAGTAGGGGCCATAGCTTGCCATCGACTCTTGCAGCACGGTCGGGCTGACCGAGTTGATGCGGATGCCTTGCAGCTCGATCGCGGCGCCGCGCACGAAGCCGTCAATGGCGGAATTGACCGCCGACGCATTGGCGCCGAAGCGGATGGGTTCGTCGCTGACGATACCGCTGGTAAGCGTGATGGAGCCGCCTGCGTTGACGTAGTGTTGCCCGATCAGCGCCAAGTCCACCTGCCCCAGCAATTTATCGTGCAGGCCGATCTTGAACTGCTCCGCCGTCATGTCGGAGAGAGGGCCGAAGTGCAGGCTGCCGGTCGTGGAGACGATGGCGTCCACCTTGCCCACGCGTTCAAACAACTGGCGGATGCTGTCGCTGCGGGTCACGTCGACCTGATGTTGGCCGTTGGTTTTGCCCACGGCGATGATGTCGTGGTGTTGGCCGAGTTCTGCAGCGACCGCGCGGCCGATGGTGCCGGTGGCGCCGATTAGGATGATTTTCATAGGGTCTCCCGGGGCTTGCCCGAAATCTGCTCGATGTGTCGCAAACTGGCCCAGCGCCAGTGCATGTAGCCATTCTCGCCGTTCGATTTCCATGGAAAAATCCAGGAATAGTGGAAACACTTCACACTCGGGGTGCGCAATTCATGGACCGGTTGCTTAGCATGGAAGTATTCGTGGCGGTCGTGGAGCTGGGCAGCCTGACCGCTGCGGCGACGCGCCACGAGATGTCGCCCGCCATGGCGGCCAAGCATGTCAAGGGATTGGAGGCGCGGTTGGGCGTGCGTCTGATGAACCGCACCACCCGGCGGCAAAGCCTGACCGAGGCGGGCCAGGCCTATTTCGCGCGTTGCAAGGCCATCCTGGCCGAGATCCGCGACGCGGAGCAGGGCGCCGAGGCGCTGCGGCTGACGCCCAGGGGCCATCTGCGCATCACGTCGACGGTGACCTTCGGTTCATTCGCGCTGACGCCGGCTATTGCCGACTACCTTTCCGTCTATCCCGATGTCAGCGTTGAGCTAGTGCTTGGCGATGCCGTGGAAGACATCGTGGCCGCTCGCTACGACCTGGCGGTGCGTATCGGCGAACCGGCAGACTCAAGCCTGGTCGCGCGCGCCATCGGGCGCTATCAAATGATTGTCTGCGCCGCGCCTGCCTATCTGGAGCGTTACGGGACGCCCGCCACGCCGGACGACCTGGTGCGGCATCAATGCCTGGATTTTTCGTATTGGAGCCGCCGCACCGGTTGGCAACTGAATAGCGGCGATGGCAATCAGGTGGGTTATCCATCGGGCCGCTTCCTGTCGAACAACGGCCAGGCGCTGCGGCAGGCGGCGCTGGCGGGCTTTGGCGTCGTGCTGCAACCCGAGCTGCTGCTGGGCGAAGACGTGCGCGCAGGCCGCCTTGTGCCGATTCTGCAGCCCTACTGGCCCGCCGCGCGGCCCATCACGTTGCTGTATCCGAAAGACAGGCAGGCGTTGCCGAAGCTCACGACCTTCGTGGACTTTCTGGTGGACCGGTTTACAAGGTAGCGTGCGCGGCTCACCGCCGTCGTCGGTCGACCGCCGTCAGCGAGATGCCGTTTTTCAGCATTTCATAGGCCTGCCCGCCCAGCCAGGTGACTTTTTCGCCCGAGCTGGTACGGCAGATGCAGTGCATTTTGGGATCGAAGCGCGAAGTCCCCAGCGCGGTATACGCGTCCAGGTCGGCCACGAAACGTTCAATGCGATACAGGGTGCCATCGGGGGACGTGGCAAGCACATCCGTCAATCGTCTTGCGGTGCCGAGCATACATTACCTCCTGCGCGGGCCGTCGTTCATGCGGCGCCAAAGTCACGTTGGGGGTTTCAAGATGCGCGGGCGGGCGGAAGGGCCGCGCGCGGCGCTACTGAAAACGCCCTCCTAACAATGAATCATCGAGTTGGTCGGGTGACACGCCCAATGCTTGCGAAACGCGATCCAGGATGACCTGGCGTGGCCGTGGACGCGGCCGTTCCAATTCAATGTAGATGGAGTGGTCCACGCCGAGCCGGGCCGCCATATCCGCAGTGCTGATATTGAGGTGCTCGCGCCAGGCGCGTATCAAGCTCCAATCGTTGCCGGTTTTCAGATTGACGACAGCTAGTGGTAAAGGGGCGTGTCCGGCGGTCAGTTTCTTGTGCGGGGCGGCCCTGTGTGCATCCGGCGTATTACGCTTCGCGGCGCCGCTTTTGCGGAACTCGCCACGGGGCGTTGTGACATCGGATTCGGCGGTGTAAATCGCACCGCCTTGGGTCTGACGATACTGGTTATTTCCTATCCAGGAAAGCGTTTCGCCGTTGTCGAGCATGCATTCGCAATCCAGGTGGTAATTGCTGGGAATGCTCTCAAGTTTGGCGATGGTTTCGGTGGTCGTAGCGTGCCGCACCACACGATGCAAGACACCGTCTGATGAGCGCACGAACACATCGGGAAGTCTCCAGGAAAATGGGATGATGCTCTCCACGGCCGAAACAGCTTGCGCCACTGTAATGCGGCGGCGCAACGGTGAGATTTGGGGTTTCCCCTCGACAGGTGCAGCAAGCTCTTTTCTACTCCACATCGCTCGAAAGATCTTCACAAATCTTCACCAGCCCTGACGCCGTCATCCCCGCGTCGCCCGTTGTAAACGGGTTATGGCTTGCATATTGCGTGGGAAATCAGGGCGTGCTTGCGCCAAACGCCGCCGCCAGCAGCCGGGGCATCACGTGGGCTGCCGCGCCATGCAGATTGCAGTGCGCTTGCCGGTCCAGCGGCGTCACCGTGGGGTTGATCTGGATCACGGACGCGCCCGCGGCCAGCGCGCGTTGCGGCAATTCGGCGGCCGGGTAGACCAGCGCCGAAGTCCCGATGCTGAGCAGCAGGTCGCATTGTTCGGCCGCACGCAGCGCGTCGCTCCACGCGTCGGCAGGGAGGCTTTCACCGAACCACACGACGCCGGGCCGTACCGGCGCCCCGCACGCGGAGCAGGCGGGGGGCGCGATGCGGCGTCCTTCGTCGGGTTCGTCGGGCGCGCCGCCCGATAGCGTGTAGGGCGCGGCGCAGGCCGAACAGCGCGGCGCGTGCAGGCTGCCATGCAAATGGGCCACCCGGGGGCTGCCGGCGCGTTCATGCAGGTCGTCCACATTCTGCGTGACCACAATCAATTCGGGTACGTGATGCGCCAACGCCGCAATGGCGCGATGCGCGGCATTTGGCTCGGCGCGCAGGGCTTGCGCGCGACGCCATTCATACCAGCCCCAGACGATATCGGGATGCGCGCGGAACGCTTCGGGTGTCGCCAGCGCCTGGGCGTCGAAGCGCGACCACAAGCCTGTCAACGCATCCCGGAAGGTGGCGATGCCGCTTTCGGCGGAAACTCCGGCCCCGGTGAAGACCACGACGCGTTGCGCCCCGCGTAGCGTTTCCACCAGCGCTGGCGGAATATCTAGATGAGGACTCGTCATTTTCAGCCCGGAAGATAATCCGCTACGCTGCGCGCTCAGGCGCACGCCTGTCAAGCGCGGCTTGCAACCGGCGGCCGTGATGGCGGCAGGGGTAAGCGTGCGCAAGCTTCCCGAATGATGGATACTGGTTTTCTCATCTGGGATATTCCTGACCAACGGAGATACGCAATGCCTGACGCTTCCCCCGGCCTGGACCGGCTTCGCCGCTTCATCGCCACCGCGACGCGGCTGGCCGCCCCGGACGCGCTGGCGCAGACGCCGGCCTTGCAGGTAGCCTTTGCCGATCTGGTGCGCCACGACGATTGGCTGCCCGAGGCCTGTACCACGCCGCATCCGCAGTACTACCAACAATTCCTGCTGCATTGTGATCCGCTTGAGCGGTTTTCACTCGTCAGCTTTGTCTGGGGACCGGGACAGTTCACGCCCGTGCACGACCACGAGGTCTGGGGCTATGTAGGCATGCTGCGCGGCGCCGAGATCAATCAGCGCTACGCGCGCCAGCCGGACGGCCGCCTGACGCCCGCGGGCGAAGCCACCACCTTGCGTCCCGGCGACGTGGAGCGCTTGTCGCCGGAAGAGGGCGATATCCATCGTGTGTCCAACGCCTTCGCGGATCGCGTGTCGATCAGCGTGCACCTGTATGGCGGCAACATCGGCGCAGTGTCGCGGCACGTCTATGACCCCGTCACCGGGCAGTCCAAACCGTTCGTGTCCGGCTATTCGTCGCCCAGCCTGCCCAACCTGTGGGACCGTTCAGCGGCCGTGCGCGCCGCCATCCCTGGCTTGACGGGCTGACCGCCGCCATCCGGTAAGGCGCTGTTCGCGCGCGGCGTCTCATGCTATGTTCCCGTCCTAAATATTAGGAAAAAACAACATGGACAAGACGCTGCTGAAGGGGCTGATGGTGTTGGAGGCGGTGACCGATGTGGACAATCCGCCGCGCACGATCGATGCGCTGGCCGCGCGCGTCGGTCTCACCCGCAGCAATACGCACCGCACGTTGCAAACGTTGATCCACGCCGGCTACGTCATCAAGGACGATGACGGTGGGGGATACCGCGGCGCGGTGCGCCTGTTCGAATTGGCCGCCCGCCAACTTGCGCAATTGGACGTGCGCAAACTGGCTGCGCCGTTCATGCGCACGCTGGCCGACCAAACGGGTGAAACCGTTCACCTGTCCGTCTTGGACGGGTTTGACGTGGTCTATGTCGACAAGATCGACAGCCCGCAGCCCATCCGCGCCTATTCGATGGTAGGCGGGCGGGCGCCCGCCTATGCCGTGGCGACCGGCAAGGCCTTGCTTGCCTACCAGCCCGATGGTTATGTCGAGCGTTATGCTGAAAAGCTGGTGCGGCATACGCCATCGACCATCGTGTCCATGGCGCTGCTGAAAGACGAGCTGCGCAAGATCGCCCGCGCCGGCTATGCCGTGAATCGCGGTGAATGGCGGGAAGGGGTGGGCGGGCTGGCCGTGACGCTGTTCAACAGCCTGGATCAGCCCGTGGCGGCCGTCGGTATCTCGGGCCCGCTGGACCGCCTGAGCGCCGCTAGGATGAAGCAGTTGGCGCCGGATGTGTCGGCGTGCGCGCAGGCCATCTCGCAGGGGATGGGCTATCGGCGGGGCTTTCTGGACCAATAAGGGGCGGCTGGCACGTCAACGCGGCCGCGAGGCGCTGCGCTTGATCGCGCGCCAGCCGCGCGTTTACGTCCATGGATGTGGTCCAGAAATACGTGCCGCCCGCCAGGCTGCCCAGCACGGATATCCGTGGCAGCAGCGCGTCCTGCGCGTTTCTCAGGCAGCCGGTTGCGAAGTCCAGCGCCAGCCCGCCAAACGGATCGGGCCGGGCATGGCCGTCGCGCAACAACGCCGCCACCAGTGGATCGCGCGTGGCTCCGGCATCCACCGAAAAACTCGTGGCGTTGATCAGATAGCGGCTGGAATGCGTGGCGATGCCCGCTGCGCCCCGCAAGCGCGTGTGGAACAACTGGTCCGCCGGATCGTGGCGGCTGTCCACATAACCCGCGCGCACTTGCAGCTGCCCGCTTTGGAACAACGCTTGCAGCTTCAGCGCGTTGCGCATGGGGAAGGTGGCGCGCCGCGCCATCCACAGCGAGCGCCATTGCGATTGGAAGCGGCTGCGTTCCGCGTCGGGCATCAGGTGCCAGATCTGGTCCACTGCCGCATTGGTGGCAGCCGCCACGGCCTGCCAGGGGCGGGCCGCTTGTGATGAACGGCGTATCTCTTCGTCCAGCGCGGTTTGCGCATCCGCTTCCAGGCCCAGCACATCGTCTGTGTCCAAGGCGCCGCCTGCGGCCCGCACCTCGTCTTTCAACGCTTGAGCGATCACCGCCACCGACAGCGTGCCGCCGTGGCGCGCGGCCAGTTGCAAGGCGCCTTCACGGCTCAGGTGGCGCAGCGCCGCCGGCGGCTGGTTGTGGGGGCTGCGCACGGCGGGCAGGCGACCGTTACGGGACACGCAGAGGATGGGGCCGCGGTGGCCGGACTGCTGCAGGGCGGCGATGGCATCCACGGCGCTGAGACTGGTGCCCACGACGCACACCGAAGCGTCCCGGGCGATTGCGCCCGTCAGCGCGGAGACCGGGTAGGGGCTGTTGAAGTACCCCGGCGCGTCCTCCAGGTGCGGAAAGGCTTGTGACGGCAGGTTGCCGTTGCACAGCACCACATGGCGTGCCAGCCATGGCGCGCCGTGCTCGGGCGCCACGCGCACGGGGCCTGCGCCGGCGCCGACGCGGCGGTCGTCTAACCGCACATCGTCTACGCGCGCGGCGCCATCGTCCACCGGTGTCACGCTTTGCGCCCGGCTTTGCACGTGCGTGAGCGTGACGCCCAGCGATGACGCCAGCTCGCGGCAACGCGCGTGCACGGCGCGCAGGTAAGCACCGAATAAAGGACGCGGAAGAAAGTCCGAGGGGGCGACAGCGTCGACGCCATACGCGCGTAGCCAGGCGGGATCTTGTCCGCGCAGCCAGTCGACGAAGTCCATCCGCTGATCGGCCCGCGCCGACATGTTGCCGGCCGGAATATTGAGCAGGTTGCTGGGCAGGTCTTCCTGATAGGCCCCGCCTGGGCCGAGTTCGGCTTGCGGTTCGAAGAGCACGACGCGTAGCGGGCGATCGGCAAGCCTGGCGCCGTCACCTTGCAGCGCCAGCAGGAACTGGTACAAGAGACTGACCGCGACCGAGCCGCCGCCCACGATGGCAAGGTCCGCGGCCAACGGTTGGGGGAAAGGGCCGGCCGATGTCATTTGGCGGCCGACATGCGCACCACATCCGCCCAACGGGCCACTTCCTGCTTCAGCACGCGGCTGGTATCCGCCGGCGAGGTCGCCACGGCATCGGCGCCCAGCTTCAGCGCGGCTTGTTGCACCGAGGCCATCGCAGCGGCTTTCTGCATGCCCGCCGATAACTTGTCGACGACGGCGGGCGGCGTGCCGGCGGGCGCCAGCAACGCATAGGTGGTGGCCACCGAATAGTCCTTCACGCCTTGCTCCATCAACGTGGGCAGATCGGGCAGGGCGGTGGCTCGCGTGGACGTGGTCACCCCCAGCAGCCGGATCTTGCCGCTGGCGACTTGCGGCAATAGGGCCGGCAGGGTTTCGATGACCATGTCGATCTGGCCGCCCAGCAAGTCGGTGATGGCCGGGCCGCTGCCGCGATAGGGCACATGCATCAGACGCGTACCGGTCACCACCTGGAACAGTTCGCCGGCCATGTGTTGCGACGTGCCGGGGCCGGCCGAGCCAAAGGTGATGGTGCCGGGCTTGCTTTTGGCCAACGCGATCAGCTCTTGCACCGTCGTGGCGGGCACCTTGCTGTTCACGGCGACCGCCATCGGCATGCTGGTGGCCATCGATACGCCGATGAAGGCCGTGGCGAAGTCATAGCCCGGCTTGTCCGGCATGGCGGCGTGGATGGCGTGGCTGCCCACGGCGCCCATCAATAGCGTGTAGCCGTCGGGGGGAGATTTGGCGACGTATTCCGCGCCGATCTCGCCGCCCGCGCCCGCCTTGTTTTCAACCACCACGCCTTGTCCCAGGAAGTCCCCCAGGTGTTGCGCATAGATGCGCGCGGCGGCATCCGTGGCGCCGCCAGGCGGAAACGGCACGACCATGCGCACGGGTTTCGACGGCCAGGTCTGAGCGGGGGCGGGGCTGGCGGCCAGGGCCAGGACAGCGCCGGCAAGGGCAATGCGCCACGTTTGCTTCATGGGAGTCTCCTTGGTGGCGGGTCGTCATGCACGGGCGCCCGCGGTTGCGGTGGCTTTCGGTGCTGCGACCCTGTTCTATAAATCCTAAAATATAGGACTCGTATTCCAATAAATGGCTTACGTAGAATTCCACACGGTGATATGCTGGTCAACAATTAAGCGGCTGTCCTAGGGATTGCACTAGGAAAAATGAGCGGGTGCTGCGCATCCGTCCGGCATGATGCCATCCGGAAAGGCGCGCTCTTATAATATTTTCTGCATCCTAAATATTGAATTTTCATAACGAGAGGTCAGACATGACACCCAGTTCGGCACTTGCCGGCATCACGGTGCTGGAAATTTGCAATGTTGCGGCGGGACCGTTTTGCGGCATGTTGTTGGCGGATATGGGCGCCGACGTCATCAAGGTCGAGAACCCCGAAGGCGGCGACACGCTGCGCAGCTGGCCGCCGATTTCCGACGGCTACAGCGAGAATTTCGCGTCGTTGAACCGCAACAAGAAATCCGTGACGCTGAACCTGAAAGACCCCGCCGACCTGGCCTTGGCGCGCGAGTTGGCGCTGACCGTCGACGTGCTGATCGAAAACAATCGGCCGGGCGTGATGGACCGCCTGGGCCTGGGCTATGCGCAGCTGCGCGAGGCCAATCCCAAGCTGGTCTATTGCTCGATCTCGGCCTACGGCCAATCGGGTCCGCGTTCGCAGGAAGGCGGCTTCGACCTGACCATCCAGGCCATGAGCGGCATCATGAGCGTGACCGGTGAAGCGGGCGGCGAGCCCGTGAAATGCGGCGTGCCGGTGGCGGACTTTTCGGCGGGCCTGTATGGCGCCTTCGCCATCGCTTCGGCATTGCGCGCGGCGCAAGCCAGCGGGCAAGGCACGCATATCGACGTGCCGATGCTGGGCGCCACGCTGGGCATCGCGGCCTTGCAGACATCGGAATTTTTCGGTAGCGGCAAAGACCCCGTCAAGCTGGGGTCGGCACATCCGCGCAACGCGCCATACCAGGCGTTCCGCTGCCAGGGCGGCTACTTTGGCATGGCCGCGGGCAACCAGGCATTGTGGAAGAGCGTGTGCGCGACCGTGGGGCGCGAAGACCTGCTGGCCGATCCGCGCTTTACCGATACCAGCGCCCGCGCTCGCAACCAGACCGCGCTGCGCGAGATTCTGGAAGCCATCTTCGCCACCGACGACGCGCAGACCTGGCTGAGCCGGTTCCGCGCCGCCGGCGTGCCTTGCGCCCCGATCAATACGTATTCCGAAGTGCTGGCGGACCCGCAAGTGGAGCACATGGGTTGGGTGCAACCGGTGGAATTGCCCAACGGCGTGCAGACGCGCACCTTTGGCCTGCCGGTGCGGTTTGACGGGCAGACCACGGCGTTGCGTCTGCGCCCGCCTGCGCTGGGCGAGCACAACGATGAGGTGCTGGGCGCCCTGCGCGCCGCCAAGAAGGGAGTGGCGGCATGAGCGGCGTCCTCCGTATCGACAAGCAGGGCGCGTGCCATGTGTTGACGCTGACGCGCGCCGAGAAGATGAATGCGCTGTCCGCCGAATTGGTGGACGCGCTGATCGCCGCGCTGGACCAGGCAGAGTCGCAAGGCGCCACGTTGATCGTGCTGAAGGGCGAGGGAAAGAATTTCAGCGCCGGATTCGACTTCGGCGATTGGCAAGCGCAAAGCGAGGGCGACCTGTTGCTGCGCTTCGTGCGCATCGAGACCTTGCTGCAACGGCTGGCGGCATCCCCGTGCCTGACGATGGCGTTGGCGCACGGGCGCAATTTCGGCGCGGGCGTCGACCTGTTCGGCGCTTGCAAATGGCGCATCAGCGCACCGGACGCTACGTTCCGCATGCCGGGCCTGAAGTTCGGCCTGGTGCTGGGCACGCGCCGCTTCGCCGCGCTGGTGGGCGCCGAGCGTGCCCGCGCGGTGCTGGAGCAGGCCGCGACGTTCAGTGCGGAAGAGGCGTTGCGCGATGGTTTCGCCAGCCGGCTTGCCCCGGTGCCGGAATGGCCCCAGGTCGAGCAGCAGGCGGTGGACGCGGCCGGTGCGTTGACGGACGCCAGCCGTATCCAGCTGTATGCGGCGCTGTCGCTTGAGACGCCGGACGCCGACCTGGCGCGCTTGGTGCGCTCGGCCGCCGCGCCCGGATTGAAGGACCGCATCGCCGCCTATCTGCAAGCGCGCTAGCGGCACGAAGAATCAGCAGGGAGGAAGACAATGGCTTCGGGTTTCAACCAAAAGAACAAGCAGTGCTCGGTGGCGGAGTTGGCGGCGCTGGTGCCGAACGGTGCGTCCATCGCGCTGGGCGGCAGCTTTCTGCACCGAGGGCCGTTCGCGTTCGTGCGCGAACTGATCCGCCAGGGCAAGCGGGATCTGGAACTGATCAAGCAATCGCCCGGATACGACGTGGACATCCTGTGCCGCGCCGGCGTGCTGCGCCGCGTGCGCGCGGGCATCGTGGCGATGGAGGGCAACTTCGGCCTGGCGCCATGGTACCGGCGTGCCGTGGAACGGCGCGAGATCGAACTGGAGGAACATGCCTGCGCCAGCCTGACGGCCGGACTGCGGGCGGCGGCGTTCGGCGTGCCGTTCCAGCCCTGCGGCGGCCTGCACGGCAGCGGGCTGCCGGCGCTTAACGGCTGGGCGTGTCTGGACGACCCCTACGGCAGCGGCCAGAAGACCTACGTCGTGCCCGCGATTCGTCCGGATTTCGCCGTGATCCAGGCATCCGAAGTGGATACGCTGGGCAACGTGCGCGTGCACGGCACGGCGCACTGGGACCGCATCATGTCGCGGGCCGCAGGAAGCGTGCTGGTCGTGGCCGAGAAAGTGGTGGACAGCGCAGTGTTCGAAGCGCAACCGGAATCCACGTTGGTGCCGTATTTCATGGTGCAGGCCTACGCAGTGGCGCCGGGCAGCGCCTGGCCCGGATCGTGCTGGCCGGACTATGCCATCGACTATCCGGCGGTGGAGGCGTACATGGACAAGAACAGCGATCTGCAAGCGCACCTGGCCGCGGCGCCCGAAGCGCAAGGGGGAAATCATGGCTGAGCAATGGTCGGGCTTTTCGTACATCGTCACGAATCTGGCGCGTTTCATCCGCCCCGACGAAATCACGTTCAGCGGCGTCAATTCCACGATGCCGATGTTGGCGTGCCTGCTGGCCAAGCGCGCTTACGACTGGGATTTCGTCTACATCAACGTGGCGGGCGGCGTGAACCCGCGGCCGTCGCATATTCCGATATCCAGCTCTGATCCGGTGTTGGCCGAGCATACGGCGTCGATCTTCTCGAACGAGGATTTCTACGATCTTTGCACGCGCGGCCGCATGGACCTGACTTTTCTGGGCGCGGCGCAGATCGACGGCGCGGGCTGCGCCAACAATTCCTGCATTGGCGATTGGCACGAACCGAAGGTCCGTCTGCCCGGTGGCGGCGGCGGGGCGGTGATGCTGCCCACTGCCCGCCGCGCGTGCACATGGCGCACGGAACACTCGCGCCGCACCTTCGTGCAGAAGCTGGACTTCATGACGTCCTGGGGCGGGTTCCACGGCGTGGTCACGCCCATCGCCGTGTTCGTGAAGCGCGACGGCAAGCTGGCGTTGCAGTCGTGGCATCCGGAATCCAGCCTGTCCGAAGTGCGCGAACGCACGGGCTTCGAGTTCGATGCGACGGGGGCCACGCCGTCGGAACCGCCGACGGCCGCCGAAGCCCGCGCGCTGCGCGAGCTGGACGCGGACGGCCAATTCGAACGCGACGCCGCCGTCGCGCTGCGCTAGGAGACCGCCATGACGATCGCCGAGGCCACGCTGGTGGCGGCATGCGAACGCGCGTGGCGTCAGCCCGAATGGGCGGCGCGTCCCGCCATCGTGACGGCCGAAGAAACGCTAAGTTATGCGGCGTTGCGTCGCCGTGTCGGGCAAGTGGCGGGCGGCCTGCGCGCCGCCGGGGTGCCGCGTGGCGGCTTCGTGGCCGTGGCGATGGAACGCTCGTTGGAGCAGGTGCTGGCCATTCTGGGCGTCATGGCGGCGGGAGCGTGCCCCTGCCCGCTGGAGCCTCGCCTGTCGGCCGAGGAAACCGCGCGCCGTGTGTCGGCCGTAGGGCTGGAATGGATGCTGCACGATGACGCCAATGCTGCCGTGGCGCAAGCTTGCGGCTTGCCCCCGTCGCGCTTGCTGGCCGCCGCCAATGTCGCGCAGGGGCCGGAAGACTGGACGGCTGGCGATCTGTCCGCCGCGGACCCCGGCCTGCTGCTGTTCACGTCCGGCAGCACGGGCAATCCCAAGGGGGTGCTGCTTAGCCACCGGGGCCTGGCGAACAATGCGCGCGGTGTGTTGGCGCACACGGGCCTGACGCCGGACGACCGCCTGCTGCACGTCATGCCGCTGCACCACACCAACGCGCTGAACAACCAGATATTCACGCCTCTGCTGGCGGGTGCCAGCGTGGCGCTGGCCGGCCGCTTCCGCGCGGATGACATGCCGGATCTGCTACGCGCGTTCCAGCCCACCATCATTACGGGCGTGCCCACCATGTACGCCCGCATGCTGGAATTGGAATTCGATCCGCAAAGCCTGGCGCGCCTGCGCTTTGCGCGTTGCGGATCGGCGCCGATCACCGAAGCGCTGCATCGGCGCATCGAGGCCTTCCTGGGCTGCCCGCTGGTGGTGTCCTATGGCTTGTCGGAAGCGACCTGCACGTCCACGATGAACCCGCCGGCGGCGCGGCGCGTGGGATCGGTGGGCACGGTGCTGGCCGGCCAGCGCGTGACGCTGCGGCTGCCGGACGGATCCGAGGCCGCGCCAGGCGGCGAAGGCGAAATCTGCATCGAAGGCGATAGCTTGATGCTCGGGTATCTGGGCGTGGGCGATGCGGATGGCGGCGCGCCGGCGCTGTTGCGCACCGGCGATCTGGGCCGTTTCGATGGGCAGGGTTACTTGAGCATCACGGGCCGCATCAAGGACGTGATCATCCGTGGCGGCGAGAACATTTCCCCCGCGCTGATCGAAGGCGTGGTGACGGGCTTGCCTGGCGTGGCCGCGTGCTGCGTCGTGGGCGCGCCGGACGAGGACCTGGGCGAAGTGCCCGTGGTCTTCGTGCAGCGCGATGGCGCATCGGTCGACGCGGCGGCAATTCAGGCAGAGGTGTTGGCGCGCCTGGGCCGCATCTATGTGCCCAGGGATGTTCGGTGGATCGAGCGCCTGCCGGAAAACGCCGTGGGCAAGGTGGATCGCAAAGCGCTGGCCCGCCAGGTGGCGGCAACCGCCGATCAGGCCGAAAGCGCCTGACGGTCAGGGCTGGCCGCGCAGCCGGGCCAGTTCGGCCGACAGTTCGGCCACCAGTGCCTGCGCGCGCGCCAGCGGATCCTGCCCCGGCGGGGCGACGGTATCGACGGGTTCGAGGGCGGCCTGCACCGGGGCGTCTTGCAGCCGGGGATGCACGCTTTCGTGGCCCACGCTGACGTCCACATCAAAAACCAACTGTTCGGCACGGTGCCACGTCGTGAACCATTCCAGCGGCCGGCCGTGCTGGTCCATGCCCTGGCCTTGCAGCATCAGCAACGGGGTGCCGGCTTGCGTGTCCAGCAACGTTGCCAGCGTGGCGTCGGCGGCGACGGCGCGGATCTGGTTGCGCCCCGCGCCGGGACGCAGGCCAAAGCGGCGGGTCAGCACGCCATGCAGGGAAGCGTCGGCAAGATCTTCGGCACGCAGGCCGGGCACGGCGTCGGCGGGCAGCCAGGTGCGCACATAGGCCAGCGGCGCATCGGCCACGTGGCGTAGCCGTTCCAGCATCAGCAATTGCGGCGTGCCGAAGAAGGCCGCTACGTCTTCGGGCGGTTCGGCCCGGGCGAAGGCCAGCACGCGGGTCTGCAAGGCCACGCCAGATTGGGCGAACTGTTCGTACAGGCCCGTGGAGCGCTGCACCAGCCGACGGTGCTCCTGGGGTGCCGCGACAGTCGCCGGGCGTCCGGTTTCGCGTTGAATCAGGCCTTCGGTGGCCAGCGCGGCCAAGGCCTGCCGCACCACGCTGCGCGCCACGCCAAAGCGGTCGCACAGCGCGGCTTCGCTGGGCAGCACGGCGCCGGCCGCAAGCTTGTTCGTCCGGATGTATCCCCGCAGCAGGGCCGCCACCTGCGCGTGCAGCGGGATATCGCCAGAGCGGTCAAGGATGGGCAATGCGTCGTGCGTGGCGGGCGCCATGGGAATCAACCTCCGGTTTGTGCCCGCGCAGTTTCCCATACATGCGTCCAGCCCGGGGCCAGATGCGCGGCGCGCTCGGCGGCCAGGATCAAGCTGTCTTCGCGGGCGATGCCCTTGCCTGCGATGTCGAAGGCAGTGCCGTGGTCGACGGAAACCCGCACGACGGGCAGGCCGACGGTGATGTTGACGCCGTCATCGCCATACACGGCCTTGAAGGGCGCATGGCCCTGGTCGTGGTAACAGGCAATCACGAACTGCCACTTGCCGCGCACGGCTTGCGGGAACAGGGCGTCGGCCGGGATCGGGCCGGCGGCCAGGATGCCGGCGGCGTTGGCCTCGGCCACGGCGGGCGCCAGGATGTCGGCGTCTTCGCTACCGAAGATGCCGTTTTCACCCGCGTGCGGGTTCAGGCCCGACACGGCGACCGGCTGGTCGCCGCGGCCCAGGGCCTTGGCGAACGAGCCCGCCAGGCGCAGCACGGCGCGCATGCGCGCGGGCGTCAGGTCTTCGATGGCCTGGCGCAGCGACACGTGCGTCGTGGCGTGGAAGATGTAGAGGTCGCCGGCCGACAGCACCAGCGAAAACGTCTTAACGCCGAACTCGTGCGCCAGCAGTTCGGTGTGGCCGGGCCATTTGTGGCCGGCGGCGTGCATGGCGGCTTTGTTCAGCGGTGCGGTGACAATGCCGTCGACCTCGCCGGCGCGCGCCAGGGCGCAGGCCGTGGTGACGAAGCGCACGGAACCATCGCCCGCGTCGGCGCTGATTTCGCCGAGTTTGACGTGAGCCAGCGACGGGCCGGCTTGCAGCACTTCGATCGTGCCGGGGGTGTTGGTGCAGTCGGTCGCGCGGTCCAGCTTGCGCACGATGGCGGGGTCGCCGCCCAGGCCGCGTACGGCGTTGACCATCACGTCGACGTCGCCGACCACCAGCAGGCGGGCCTTTTGGCGCAGTTCGTCATGGCCCATCAGCATCTTGGCCGTGATCTCCGGCCCGATGCCGGCCACGTCACCCAGGGTGACGGCCAGCAGCGGCAGCTTGTTCGGTTGGGGTTGTGTCATCGCTTGAATCTCCTGTCGCGGATCGCGCGCACGGCGCGAACCAGTACGTCTTCGGTGCCAAAGCCGCCGGCCTTGGTCACCACGGGCAGGCCTGCGGCCGTGCCCCCGGTCAACGTGCCAAGAGGCACGCCGCCCATCACTTCATCCACCAGCGCGATGCCGCGCGCGGCCAGTGCCACCAGCACGCTGCGCGCGCCGTCGCCGCCGGTGGCGACAACGCCCGCCGCCCGCGAGGTGGTGATCAATTGCGCCGCCAGGCTGCCCAGCCGGTCGGCGACTTTTTCAGAATCCAGGCCATCAAGCTGCCCTTCGGGCGCCAGCAGCAGCACGGTGCCCGCTTCGGCCGGGGCCTTGGCGTGGGCCTGCAACAGCGGTTGGGTCCATGCCTGCCACGCGGCGTCGTCGGCCAATTGGGCCAAGGTGGGCGTCCAGGTGTCGGCGCCGGAAGCCTTCAAGGCTGCCGCTTGCGCGCGCGCGGCGCTGTGCTGCGACGTGACTACGACGACGACGGGCGCCGTCTGGTCCGCGCCGGCCCACACGCGGGCCAATGGCACGGCAAGACCGCCGGCGCCCACGGGCAGGGCATGTTCGCCCAGCAAACCGATGGCGCGCGCCAGGCGTTCCAGGTCGGCGTCCGTGGCGGCGTCCACCACCACGGTGTGCCCCGCCTGGCGGATGCGGGCGGCCAGCGCTTCGGGCGTGTCGCCGTCTTGCGCCGCGACGTGGGCGCAGCCCAGCAGCGTGGGGATATGGCTTTCGGTCACCGGGGTGACCGGGTCCGTCGCGGCGGAGGTTGCGGTGACCGGCTTGCCGTTCACCATCAGTACGCCCTGTTCCACGGTGCGGCCGGTGGCTGGGAAGGCGGGGCAGATCACCGCCACCGTGTCCGGGCCCCAGGCATCGCGTGCCGCGTCGATCTCGGCCTTGAACGCGCCACGCAAGGTGGAATCCACCTTCTTGTACAGGCGCGATACGCCGGCCGCGCGCAGTTGCCGCACGTTTTGGTCGATGACGCGGGCCGCGTCGGCGGCGGGCAGGGCCCGGCTGTGGGTCGTCACGGCCAGCACTTCGACGCCGGCCGTGGCCGGGCCGGACAGCGCCTCCTCGGCGCCGCCGATGGACAGGTGGGTGCTCCAGCCGGCGCGGACGAATTGCACCGCGGTGTCGCCGGAACCGGTCAGGTCATCGGCGACGATGGCGATAGTGGGATTCAAAGAGCCTCTCCGCGGGCCTCGCCCAACATCGGCGTGCCGCTAGTCGTTTCCGCATCCTCGGATTTCAATTCACCGGCCCGCTTGAGGAAGTACGAGGCCAGGATCGGCGCCAGGATCGAACTGATCAACACGCACGCGGCCACTTGCGCGGTGGCGGTGGACACGTACTGCTGGAAGTTCGGGTCGGCGGCGGCCACCACGGCGGGCGTGGCGATGGCATTGCCAGCGGTGGTGCCCGCGGCGAAGCCCAGACCGCTCTTGCCGCCGCGGCGCAGGATCAGACGATAGCCCAGATAGACCAGGCCGCCCGTGATCGGGCTGATGATCAGGCCCAGGATCAGGCCGCTGATGCCGCCGCTGACGACGGCGCCCAGATTGATGCCGGTGCCCAGCGCGAAAGCGAAGAACGGGATGACGATGTTGGGCACGGGCTTGAGCACGTCGCGCCACTTGGGGTCCAGGTTGCCGACCACGACACCCAGCAGGAACGGCACCAGCGCCGCCACCAGGGCGATCATCGGAATGTCGGCCAGGCCCGAGGCGCCCAGGAACAGCAGGCTGAAGAAGGGGCCGTCGTTGACCGCGCTGGCGACATAGGCGCCACGGTCGCGGGCATCGCCGTACTGGCCGGTGTAGGCCAGCCACAAGCCGCCGTTGCTGTTGTCGAAGGCGGCCAGCAAGGCCAGGATGGACACGCCCAGCACGCCGTCCAGGCCGACATAGCTGCCCAGGATGATGATGAGGGTGGCGGGCACCAGCGTCTTCATCAGCAGGATGGTGCCGGCGGTAGCCAGGATGGGGCCGCCGGTGCGGGCGTTGACTTGCGTGCCGGTTGCGAAGATCAGCAGCGCGATCAGGGGCAGGGCGCTGTTCTTGAAGAGCGCGGTGGTGAAGCCGCCGATGGCCAGGGCGTCAGGGGCGAAGGTGCCGATCAGGGAGCCGAGGATCAGCGGCACAAGCATCAATCCGCCAGGGATCTTCTGCATGGTGCCAAAAAAAGGCGAACGGGAAGTTGCGGTCGACACTTGCTTGAGTCTCCAGGAAGGTTCTGGTGGGTTGCAGACGTTCGTTGATGCGTCTGTCACGGGTTGAAAACCGTAAGTGTACACCTGTACGTACAGCTAGTACGTACAGGTTTTCCCGTCCCGGAGGCCGATCCGTCGCTTAGAAGCGGTATGCCCCGCTCAGCATGACCGTGCGGCGCGCGCCATAGAAGCAGTCGCCCCGGTCCAGGCAGACGACCTCATAGGTGCGGTCCGCGATGTTGTTGATGTTCAGCGCGTAGCGCCACGGGCCATTGTCGTAGCTGACCATGGCGTCGAACAAGGTCACGGCAGGCGTCTGGGGGGCGCCGCCATCGCGGAACGCGCTCAGGTAGCGCACGCCGGCGCCCACCGCGAAGCCGGGTTGGCCGGCCAGGGCAAAGCGGTATTTGCCCCACAGGGACGCCATATGTTTGGGCAGGCCTTCCAACTGAGGGTCGACATCGGTGTAGATGTAGTTGGCGATCACGTCGATGTCTTTGGTGGCCCGGCCGCGCAGTTCCAATTCCACGCCGCGCGTGCGTGTCTTCCCCGCCTGGATCTGGTTGTTGGGATTGTTCGGGTCATTGGTCTGGCGGTTCTTTTCCCGCAGGTCGTAGGCGGCGGCCGTGAACTCGATGTCGGCGTCTTTCGGCATGTACTTGATGCCGGCTTCGACCTGCTTGCCGCGCATCGGCTTCCAGCGCTGGTCGTAGAAATCGGAACCCGCGATCGGCGTGAACGATTCGCTGTAGCTCAGATAGGGCGACCAGCCGTTGTCGGCGGCATACATCAGGCCGAAGCGCTTGGTCGTGGCGTAGTCGGTTTCCTTGTCTTGCCCGTCGATGCGGTTGTCGGCGCGGTCGCGCCGGATACCGGCCAGGAAAATCCAGTTCTTGTCGAATTTGATCTGGTCCTGCGCATAGAAGCCCAGTTGCTGCTGCTTCTGCTTTGGCGTGTCGGACAGCTCGTACTCGGGCAGGTTGCCGTACACCGGGTGGTACAGATTCAGCGGCGCGCCCAGGCCGGTAGCCGTCTGGCTGGTCTCGCGGTAATGCGAATAATCCATCCCGAGGATGACGGTGTGTTCCGTGCGGCCCCAGTTCAACTTGCCTTCGATGTTCTGGTCGGCCAGCAGCGTGCGCATGCGCGGCTTGTTGATGTAGAAAAAGCGGTCAGTGGTGGTCTGGGCGTCATCGATGTACGAATCGCCGCGCCGGTCGCCGTAGACGTTGGGATACAGCGACTGGTAATCGACCCGGCTGACCGTGTTGCGGAAGTTCTGGCGGAATTTCCACGTGTCGTTGAACTGATGTTCAAACAGCCAGCCCACGCTGAACTGCTCGGTATCGTAGGCGTCGAAACCCGGCTCGCTGACGAAGCGCCGGGTCGGGATGCGGCCGTTCGGGTTCTCTTGCACCGATCCGCTCCAGGGCAGGAACGATTGCGTGGTGCCGGACTTGTCCTTTTGCCACAGGGCCTGCAAGGTCAACGAGGTGGCGGCGCTGGGTTGCCACGTCAAGGAGGGCGCCAGCATCAGGCGGTCATCGGGCGCGTGCTGCACCTGTGTGTCGCTGTCGCGGCCCACCGCCACGACGCGGTACAGCCATTGGCCGTCTTCGGTCACGGGACCGGTCAAGTCGGCCTGGATCTCGCGTCGATTGTCGTTGCCCAACACCACGCCGATCTCGCGTTGCGCTTCGGCTTGCGGACGTTTGCTGACCAGGTTGACGATACCGCCCGTGCTGCCTTGGCCGTACAGCATGGACGACGGGCCGCGCAGCACCTCGACGCGTTCCATGCCGTAGATTTCCGTGCGCGGGTTGTTGTAGTTGAAGAACTGGCGCAGGCCGTCCAGGTATTGGGCAGGTTCCACCCCGCGGATCCGCACGTAATCGCCGCGGTTGTCCACGCCATAGGCGTTGGGCCGGACGCCGGCCGCGTAATTCATGGCGTCCTGCACGTTTTGCGACCCCTGGTCGACGATTTGTCCGCGCGGGATCACCGTGATGGCTTGCGGCGTCTCGGACAGCGCGGTATCGGTTTTGGTGCCGGTGGCGCTGCGCGTCGCTACGTAGCCGTCGACGGGGCCGGTCGCGGTTTCGCCCGTGCCGGTGACCTGCACGGCAGGCAGCACGGTGGGGGCGTCGGCGGCCGCGCCGGTCTGGGCGGGCTGCGCCTGCGCCGCGGCGCCCAGGCAGGCGGCAAGCAAGGCGGTGGCGGGCAAGAGGGTCTGCGGCCGCGCCCGGTGCGCGGTCGGATAACGATGGCGTTTCAAGAAAAGCTCCCCGGCGGCTGCTTGGCAGCCGATCATGTATAAGAATGACAACGATTATTATTATTAATGTAGGCGCTGCCGACGGCCAGGGCTGCCGCTGATCCCAGATGTAAAAAAGCCCTGCAAAAGGGTTCCGCCGGCACGGGCGCCGGCGAAAAAGCCCCGCACTATCAGCCGGTTGCGGCCCCACGCGGCGCGCATGCCGGGCTACCGGGAA
Organism: Achromobacter marplatensis; assembly: GCF_049060505.1. Taxonomy (GTDB): domain Bacteria; phylum Pseudomonadota; class Gammaproteobacteria; order Burkholderiales; family Burkholderiaceae_B; genus Achromobacter; species Achromobacter marplatensis_A. The sequence goes on along the minus strand of NZ_JBMGRB010000003.1, from coordinate 245,268 downwards.
TGTTGGGGCAACGCGACAACGGGGCGTCAGGCGTAACGCGCGCGCCGCGTGCCGCCGTCGCGGCGGCTGGCTTTTTCCGTGACGATGTTGTCTTCCGCCATGCGGCGCCCGCGCTGTTCGATGCGGGCAAGGAAGTCGCGCAGCAGCGCGACTTCGCTATCGCTCAGGTCTTGCACCAGCAGGTCGTTCAGCCGCGAGACCTCGGGTAGCAGGGCCTGGTAGCGGGTAATGCCTTCGGGGGTGGCTTCCACGCGGACGACCCGGCGGTCGGCGCTGTCGTGAAGCCTGCGCAGCCAGCCCTTTTCGCACAGCGCCCCAAGGGTGCGAGAGGTGCGGGCCAGGTCCAGCTTGGCCGCCGCCGCCAATTCGGCCGAGTTCATGATGCCGCCCTCCACGGCGCAGGCCAGGATGCGCCATTCGCGGCGCGTGATGCCGAAGCGGCCCTCGCACATCCGCACAAAGACCGGGTTGGACTGGGACCAGGCCTGATACAGCCGGTACATCAGCATGTCCGCCAGATGGGGCGGGTCGGACGGGGGCGGGGATGGCGTGGCGCGCATATCTTTATGGAAAGTCCTGGATTAGATCAACCAACGGCCGCGTTGCTACAGTCCATTCACTCATTCGGGTATCGGCCAGGCATGAATAACCATAACCGACAGCGGGCCACTGTCTCCAGGAGAAGACAATGCGTAAATGGATGACGGGCGCCCTCGTGGCGACGGCGTTGACGGGGGCGGCCTCGCTGGCCTGTGCGCAGCAGGCGCCCTTGGACGGCCCGCTGACCATCGTGGTCGGCTATCCGCCGGGCGGCAGTTCGGACCGCATCGCGCGCCTGGTGGCGGACCGCTTAAAGGACCGGGTAGGCGTGTCGGTGGTGGTCGAGAACAAGACCGGCGCCGGTGGCCGCATCGCGGCGCAGGGGTTGCGCGCGGCCCCTGCCAGCCAGAACGTGCTGATGCTGGCCAACCCGGCGGTCATGGTGGTGGCGCCGCTGGTCTATGCCCAGCCTGGGTACGACGCCCAGCAGGACTTCAAGCCCGTGTCGCTGGCCAGCCGCTACAAATTCGCCCTGGCGGTGCCGGCCAGTTCACCAATCAAGGACGTGGCGGCATTGCGCCAGTGGCTGCGCGCGAATCCCAAGCAGTTCACGGTGGGCGTGCCGGCCACGGGCAGCTTGCCGCACTTTTTTGCATTGATGCTGGGCCGCGAGATCAAGCAGGAGCCGGAAGTGGTCGGATACCGGGGGTCGGCGCCGCTGATCTCTGAACTGATCGGCGGCATCCTGCCGCAAGGCGTCGATACGCTGGACACCCTGTTGCCGCAGCACCGGGCCGGCAAGATCCGCATCCTGGCCACCTCCGGAGACACACGCGACGCCGACTTGAAGGACGTGCCCACCTTCAAGGAAAGCGGCGTGGACCTGGCGGCGGACGGCTGGAACGCCTTTTTCGCGCCGGCGTCGATGCCGCAGACCAAGATCGACCGGTTGGGCGCGGACATCGCCGCTGTTTTGCGCGAACCCGCCATGCAGGAAGCCGTGCGCGGCGCGTTCCTGGAGCCGGTTTCGATGGACGCCGCGGGCACCGCCGCCGCGCTGACCGCCTATCGCAAACAGTGGGAGCCCGTGGTGCGGGCCTCTGGCTTCACGGCCACGCAATGACGGAGACGGTAATGAGCCCCGTGCAGAATGTACTGTTCATCATGGCCGACCAGCTTCGGGCCGATCATCTAAGCTGCTATGGCCACCCCTATTTGCAAACGCCCAGCCTGGATGCGCTGGCCGCGCGCGGCGCGCGTTTCGACCGGGCCTTCGTGAACTCGGGCGTCTGCGGCCCTTCGCGCATGAGCTATTACACGGGGCGCTACCCGTCGCGCCATGGCGCCACCTGGAACCGCGTGCCGCTGTCGGTCAACGAGATCACGCTGGGCGAGTACCTGGCGGGGCAGGGGCGCGAGCTGGCGCTGGCGGGCAAGACCCACATCATTCCGGATAAGGCCGGCATGGAGCGGCTGGCCATCGACGGCGCCTCGGAACTGGGCGTGCTGCTGAGCCGCGGCGGCTTCACGGAGCTGGACCGCTACGACGGTCACCACACACCTGGCAAGGAAAGCGGTTATCCCGCCTTCCTGCGCCGCCACGGCTACGACAGCGCAGACCCGTGGACCGATTACGTGATCGCGGGCGTGGATGCCAGCGGCCAAGTGGTCAGCGGATGGAACATGCGCAACGTGCATCTGCCGTCGCGCGTGGCCGAACCCCATTCCGAGACCGCGTTCATGACGGACCAGGCGCTGGACTTCATGAAGCGGCGCGGCAGCCAGCCCTGGGTGCTGCACCTAAGCTACGTCAAACCGCACTGGCCCTACATGGCGCCAGCGCCCTACCACAATCGCTATACCGCCGATCAATGCCTGCCGGTGCGGCGCAATCGCGAAGAGCTGGTGGATGCGCACCCGGTCGTGGCCGCGTACCGCCAGCAGGAAGAAAGCGTCAGCTTTTCCACGGACGAATGCGTGCGCGTGGTCCGGCCCGCCTATCAAGGCCTGATCCGGCAGCTGGACGACCACCTGGGCCGGCTGTTCGACTACATGGAAAGCGCGGGGCTGATGAAGAACACGCTGATCGTATTCACGGCGGATCACGGCGACTTCCTGGGCGACCATTGGCTGGGCGAGAAAGAGCTGTTCTACGACACCGTGCAGCGGGTCCCCTTCATCGTGATGGACCCATCGGGCGCGGCCGACGCCACGCGCGGCCGCGTGCTGACGGACATGGTCGAGAGCGTGGACGTGGTGCCGACCGTGCTGCGGGCATTGGGCACGCCGGGACCCGGCCATCGGCTGGAAGGCCGCGAATTGCAGACACTGCTGCATGGCCGCGACGCCGCCACGCCCTGGCGGGATTGTGTGTTTTCCGAGCTGGACTACAGCTTTCGCCAAGCGCGCGTGCTGCGCGGCAAGACGCCGCAGAACGCGCGCGCCTGGTCGGTTCGGACCGGCCGCTGGCGCTACGTACACTGGCTGGATGAGCCGGAGCAGCTCTTCGATCTGCACGCCGACCCGGATGAATTCCAGGACCTGGGCACCAGCAGCGCGCATGCAGGCGTGCGCGCGGAACTGCGCGAACGCCTGCTGGACTGGATGCTGCGCGGCAAACGCCGCACCACGATCAGCGACGAGGCCGTGGAAAAAGCCACCAACGCGCATAAGCGGGCGGGTGTGTTTTTCGGGCAGTGGTAAGGGCGGCGGGCCGGATCTGCTAGAGGGCGGCTTGGGTTTGCGGCGAAGCCGCCGCCTGCTGCGCCTCTGGCTTTAACTCGCGCCGCAGGATCTTGCCGACGTTGGTGCGTGGCAGATCGTCGCGGAACTCCACGTAGCGCGGCACCTTATAGCCCGTGAGTTGCGTGCGGCAATGGGCAATCAGCGTTTCCGCGTCCAAGCCTGGATCCTTGCGGATCACGTACAGCTTCACCGCTTCGCCCGAGCGTTCGTCCGGCACGCCGACGGCGGCGACTTCGCGCACGCCGGGATGCAGCGCGGCCGCGTCTTCGACCTCGTTGGGGTACACGTTGAATCCGGACACCAGAATCATGTCTTTCTTGCGGTCGATCAGGAACACGTAGCCGTCTTCATCGACGTAGCCGATGTCGCCCGTGCGCAGAAAGCCGTCCGGGTACATCACCAGCGCCGTCTCATCGGGCCGGTTCCAATAGCCTTGCGTGACCTGGGGGCCGCGCACGCAGATCTCGCCGCTTACGCCGATGCCTTGTTCTTCTCCGTCATCGTTGCGGATAGATATCTCGGTGGACGGCACCGGCAGGCCGATCGAGCCGGTGAAGACCTTGACGTCCAACGGATTGACGGTGACGGCAGGCGAGGTCTCGGTCAGGCCGTAGGCCTGCGCCAGCGATTTCCCCGTGACGGCGCGCCAGCGGTCGGCTACCGCGCGTTGCACCGCCATGCCGCCGCCCATCGTCAGGCGCAGGCGCGAGAAGTCCAGCTTGGCGAAATCCGGATGGTTAAGCAGCGCGTTGAATAGCGTATTGACCCCGGTGAAGGCGGAAAACGGCACCTTGCCCATTTCTTTGATCAGGCCGGGGATATCGCGAGGATTGATGATCAGCAGGTTGCTGGCGCCGATCTTCATGAAGGTCAGGCAGTTCGCCGTCAACGCGAAGATATGGTAGAGCGGCAGGGCCGTCACGATGCACTCTTCGCCGTCTTTCACCAGCGGTTTGATCCAGGCGTGGGCCTGGTTCAGGTTAGCAACCAGGTTGCCGTGCGTCAGCATTGCGGCCTTGGCCACGCCTGTCGTGCCGCCCGTGTACTGCAGGCAGGCCAGGTCGCGCTGGTCCAGCGGCACCTCCGTGAAAGGCGTGTTGCGGCCAGCCCGCAAGGCCTCGCCCAGACGGACGGCGCCCGGCAGCGACCAGGCCGGCACCATACGCTTGACGCGGCGGATCACGAAGTCCACCAGCCGGCCCTTGAGGGGGCCCAGCATTTCGCCGATGGAGGTCACCAGCACGCGTTCGATCGCGGTCTGGGGCAGGGCTTTCTGCAAGGTCGCCGCGAAGTTGTCCGCGACCACGATGGCGCGCGCGCCCGAGTCCGCCAACTGGTGTTCGAGTTCGTGCGCGGTATAGAGCGGATTGCAGTTGACGACGATGCAGCCCGCGCGCAACGCGCCGAACAGGCAGACCGGATATTGCAGCAGATTGGGCATCATCAGCGCGACACGGTCGCCTTTGCCCAGGCCGTTGGCGTGCAGCCATGCGGCGAAGTCGCGGGTCAGCGCGTCCAGCTCGGCGTAGCGGATCGACTTGCCCATGCTGAGGTACGCGGTTTTGTCCGCATAGCGGCGGCAACTGTCCCGCACGACCGAGACCAGCGTCGTCACGCCGTCCATTTCAATCTCTGCGGGTACGCCAGAGGGGTAGCTCTTGTGCCAGATTCGTTCCATCGTCGTGGGATTCCGCCTAATTGCCCAAGAGGGCTTTCTTCAGGGAGGCCTGCGCGGGATTGTCGCCCAGCCAGACGCGCAACAACGCGCGCGCGAAGTCGGGGTTGTCGAGCCTGCCCCGCTGCTTGCCGTTGGCGATGAGCGTGACGCCGCGGGCGTCGAAGTCCAGATCGACCACGTCGCCCGTCTTGGCCGTGCCGATGTCGGCCATCAGGCGGGACAAGCGGTCCGCCGGCTCTTTCAGCGCGGCAAGCTCCTGCTTGGGCGTATTGTCGCGCAGTCCCTCCTGCAACGCGTCATCCAGGCTTTTGCTGTCTACGTCGCGCAGCAACTGCAGCCGGATGCGGCGCGGCTCGGCGCTGTGGATCAACGCCTGGGCATCACTGCTCTTGGCAACGGTGTACAGCGCGGCGACGTAGACCTTCACGACGAACTTGGTGCGCACGCCCGCGCCGTTGAGCACGAGTGCGCGCGCGCCTTCAGACAGCTGTTGCGGCACGCGCACGCCCGCGACCTCCATGTCGGCGGCAAAGGCGGGCGCGCCAGCCAAGCTGGCGGCAAGCATGAAACTCAGGGCGGCGGATCGCCTTCCAGAGATGGGATGCATGGGTCTCCTCCTGTGTTCTTTCGCTTGTAGAACTTTTTGTCGGCGATATAGATCGTGCGTTCCACGACGGCATAGACGACGCCGTCCTTGTCCTTCAATTCCACCGTGTAGGTCCGGGTGGTCTCGTGGTCGTGCGCGAGGATGCGGCGGATCTCGGCGATCTCCCCCGGGGGCAACCGGAAATCCACGTACAGCGTCGTGTAGGCGGGCTTGCGGTAGCGGATAGACGCCGCCTTGTCCCAGACGATGTGGTCCGCGCCCAGCGCGGACATCAGCATCGTGGGGTGCGCGCCGTCCGTCACCGCAAACAGCGATCCGCCGTACATCGAGCCGACGATGTTGCGCGTGCGCCGCAGCAAGGGAAGCTTGATGCGGATGTGCTGGAAATCCGGCGACACGTGCAATACACGGCCGCCGGTGGCGCGGAACGCCGGGTGCAGGTTGAAGCCCACCCGCATCAGGCGCGCGCGCCATTTCGGCGACAGGCTCTTGAACCAATAGGGCTTCACGTTTCGTCGGGCCTTTGTGTTGGCGGCTGAGGTTAAAGCGTCCGCATCACATCGTTTCGAACAGACCGGCCGCACCCATGCCGGTGCCGATGCACATGGTGACCAGCCCGTACTTGCCGCCCGTGCGCCGCAGGCCATGCGTGATCGTGGCCGTGCGGATCGCGCCGGTTGCGCCCAGTGGATGGCCCAGCGCAATGGCGCCGCCCAAGGGGTTGACCTTGGCCGGGTCCAGCTTCAGTTCGCGGATCACGGCCAGCGACTGCGCGGCGAAGGCTTCGTTCAATTCGATCCAGTCCAGCGCGTCCTGCGTAATGCCGGCGCGCTGAAGTACCTTGGGGATGGCGGCGATGGGGCCGATGCCCATGACTTCGGGCGGCACGCCCGCCACCGAAAAGCTGACAAAACGCGCCAGCGGGCTCAGGTTGAATTCGCGCAGGATGCGGTCGGAAACCAGGACTACCGCGGCCGCGCCGTCCGACATCTGCGAACTGTTGCCCGCAGTGACGCTGCCGCGCGCGGCGAACACGGGACGCAGGCGCGCCAGTGCTTCCGGGCTGCTGTCGGGGCGGGGGCCTTCGTCCACCTCGACCAGGCGGCGAACCACGCGGACGGCGCCGCTGGCGCCATCCGGCAGGTGCGACACCACTTCGAACGGCGTGGTTTCAGCGCGGAAATGGCCGGCGGCGATGGCGGCGCAGGCTTTCTGGTGCGAGGCCAGCGCAAAAGCGTCCTGATCCTCGCGCGAGACCTTCCAGCGTTCCGCGACTTTTTCACCGGTCAAGCCCATGCCGAAGGCCATGCCGATGTTCTCTTCGTGGGCGAAGATGGCCGGGTTCATCGAGACCTTGTTGCCCATGATCTGCGGCATCGCGCTCATGGATTCGGTGCCGGCGCCGATCATGATGTCGGCCTCGCCCATGCGGATGCGGGCGGCGGCGTCCGCCACGGCTTGCAGGCCCGACGCGCAGAAGCGATTGACCGTGACGCCGGCCACGCTTTGCGGCAGCCCCGCCAGCAACAGCCCGATGCGGGCCACGTTCATGCCTTGCTCGGCCTCGGGCATGGCGCAGCCGGCGATCACGTCCTCGATGCGGGCCGTGTCCAGCCCCGGCACCTGCGCCAACGCGCCGTTCAGCGCGGCGGCCAGCATATCGTCGGGACGAGTGGTGATGTAGGCGCCGTTGCGCTTGCCCACCGGCAAGCGCGTGGCGGCGACGATGTAAGCGTCCTGAATCTGCTTGCTCATGTTCAATTCCTCATATCTCTACAACGAGACAATCAACAGCGAAACCCATAAACCCCGCTTCCCAAAGCACAACCATCTGCCACAAGCGAGGCCGCGCGGATCCGGCTCCGCCGGTCCGCAGCCGGCGCCCCTGGGGGGAAGCGCCACGGGCGCTGCGGGGGGGACTAATTCCGCAATGGCTTGCCGGTTTCCAGCGTGTGGCGGATGCGGGCCTGGGTTTCAGGCGTGCGCAGGAGCGCGACGAATTCTCGGCGTTCCACCGCCAGCAGCCATTCTTCGTCCACCTTCGTGCCGGTTTCGACCTCGCCGCCGCACAGGGCCACGGCGGCGCTGCGGGCCACGCGATAGTCATGCGCGCTGATCATGCCGCCTTCGCGCATGTTGACCAGCACCATCTCGAAGTTGGCGATGCCGTTGCGGCCTGCGACCGGGATGTTCGCCAGGCGGGGCGGGGGCGTGTAGCCAGCCTGGGCCGCGGCGCGGGCCTGCCCGATGGCCACGAACAGCAGCTCGTCGGGGTGGAACAGCACGATGTCGTGCTCGCGGGCGAAACCGGTGTCGATGGCTTCCCGCGCGCTTTTGGCGACCTGTGCCGTGGCGATGGTCTGGAAGATGGGTTGCAGGTAGGGGAAGACTTCGCCCGGCGTGGCGGTCTTGGCGGCCAGGACGGCCGCGCGGCCGGCGAATTCCTTGCTGCCGCCGCCCGCCGGAATCAGGCCGACGCCCGCTTCCACCAGGCCGATGTAGCTTTCCAGCGCCAGGACGCGATGCGAGGCGTGCATCAGGAATTCGCAGCCTCCGCCCAGCGCCATGCCTTGCACCGCCGCGACGGTGGGAATCTGTGCGTACTTGAACGACTGGGAGGCGCGTTGGAACTTCTCGACCATGGCTTCCAGCATGTCGAATTGGCCGGCGGCGCAGGCTTCAACCACCTGTTGCAGGTTGGCGCCCACCGCGAAGGGCGGCTCGTGCCAGATCACCAGGCCGTCGAACTCGCGCTCGGCGCGGGCGACGGCCTGCAGCACGCCTTCCAGCACTTCGCCGCCCAGCGTGTGGTTCTTGGACGTGACGGACAGGATGCCGATACCGGCGTCCACGTCGGGCAGGTTCCACAACCGCACGCCTTCGTTTTCCCATACGGTGACGCTGCGGTCATCCGGCCCTTCGCCGAACACGCGTTCCGGGAACAACTGGCGCCGGTACACGGGCAGCGCCGAACGTGGATGCAGCTTCCCGGTGCGCGCCGAATACGAACCTTGCGGCGCGTGCACGCCCTGGCGGTCGGGTTCCAGCGCCCAGGCGGGCAGCGGGGCGTTGCTCATGGCGCGGCCGGCAGCGATGTCCTCGGCCACCGCGGACGCGATCGCTTGCCAGCCGGCGGCCTGCCAGGTTTCGAATGGGCCCTGGCCCCAGCCGAAGCCCCAGCGCATGGCCAGGTCCAGGTCGCGCGCGTTGTCGGCTACATGCTCAAGCTGCACCGCGCTGTAGTGGAAGATGTCGCGGAACAGGCTCCACAGGAATTGCGCCTGGGGGTGCTCGCTTGCGCGCAGCGCGGCGAAGCGCTTGGCGGGGTTGCGTTCCTTCAGCAGCGCGGCGACCTCGTCGGACAGCTTGCCGGCGCTGGGCACGTAATCTTGCGCCTTCAGGTCCAGCACCAGGATGTCGCGGCCCTGTTTGCGGTAGACGCCGGCGCCGGTCTTCTGGCCCAGCGCGCCCTTCTGGATCAAGGCGGACAGCCACTGGGGCAGCGCGAAATAACGATGCCAGGGGTCGTCCGGCAAGTTCTTTTCCATGGTGCCGACCACGTGGGCCAGCGTATCCAGGCCGACCACATCGGCCGTGCGATAGGTGGCGCTCTTGGGACGGCCGATCTTGGGGCCGGTCAGCGCATCGACTTCGTCAAAGCCCAGCCCCAGGCGCGCGGTGTGGTGCATGGCGGCCAGGATGGAGAACACGCCGATGCGGTTGGCCACGAAGTTGGGCGTGTCCAGCGCGCGGACCACGCCCTTGCCCAACGTGGACGTGAGCCAGGTTTCCAGCTGGTCCAGCACGGCCGGCTGCGTGTGGGACGTGGCGATGATCTCCACCAGCCGCATGTAGCGGGGCGGATTGAAGAAATGGATGCCGCAGAAGCGGTCACGCAGGCTCGCGGGCAGTGCGTTTGCCAGCGCGTCGATCGACAGGCCGGACGTGTTCGAGGCGATGATGGCGTCGGGCGACACATGCGGGGCGATGCGCTCGTACAGCGCCGTCTTCCAGTCCATGCGTTCGGCGATGGCTTCGATGACCAGGTCGCAGCTGCGCAGCGCGTCCAGATGGTCGTCATAGTTCGCGGGGGTGATCAGGGCAATGCGCGCCGCGCCGGCCAGCGGCGCGGGCTCCAGCTTTTTCAGGCCGGCCAGGGCCTTGTTGACGATGCCGTTGCGGTCGCCTTCGGCGGCCGCCAGGTCGAACAGTGTGACGGGCACGCCGGCATTGGCCAGGTGGGCGGCGATCTGCGCGCCCATGACGCCGGCACCCAGGACGGCGACGTGTTTGACGACGAACTTGCTCAAGGGATTCTCCTGGAAAAGCGGGCGGGCGGCTTGCGGCCGGCCCGCCCGTGCAAGGCTAGAAGCGGGACGACAGCTGCAGGCCGAAGATGTGGCCGCTGCTGTCATAGGTGCCCGCGACGCGGCCCTTGGATAGCTGGCTGCCGGACGTCGTGTCAATGTCCGTCTTGCGCAGGTACAGATAGGTGTAGCCCAGATCCAGCGTGGTGCTCTTGGTGGCTTGCCACTGCACGCCCGTCGAGAACCAGTAACGGTCGTTGTCGGGCAGCGAGGTCGGGCGGTCGGCTTCATTGTGGACCGGCGACTGGTCGTAGGCCAGGCCGAACTTCCACTTCCATGCGGGGGCGAACTTATAGTTCGCGCCCACGGCGACGCGCCACGTATCGCGGAAATTCAGTGGCAGTTCGTCGTCGCGCGCGCCGGCGCCCGAGTTGCGGATCTTCAGTTCGGGGATGCTGCTCCAGCCCGTCCACGACACATCGCCCAGCAGTTCCCAGCGTTCATTGAGCTGATGCGTGCCGCTCAAGATAAGCGTATCGGGCAAGTCCACCGAGGCCTTGGCGTCGAAGGACACCGACTGCTTGCTGGGGCCGATGCTGGTGATGTCGGTATCGCCCTTGGCCGTGTGCTTGATCTTAGAGCGGTACGACAGGCCGATGCGGGTGTCTTCCGTCGGTTGCAGCATGAAGCCGATGTTCCAGCCCCACGCGTCGCCCTTCAGGTTCAGGTCGGCGTCGCCATTGGTGGCGACCGGCAGGCCAGCGATCGGCACGACGGTCTTTTTCTTGTAGTTGGCGTCGATGTGCTGCCAGTTCACGCCGAAGCCCATCGAGAACTTGTCGTTGACCTTGTAGGCAATCGACGGGTTCACGTTGATGGTCTTGATTTCGAACTTGTTGGAGTGATATTGGCCGACCCATCCGTCGTCGTATTCGGTCATCAGCCCGAACGGGGCGCCGACGCCCAGGCCGATGTACCACTGCTCGTTCAGTTGCCAGGAGGCGTACAGGTTGGGGACGATTCCCAGGTTGCCGGCGTCGCCGCCATTGCCGCCGGTGGGCACCGACCCGTTCAAGCCTGATCCGGGAATGCCTGGCACGCTGGGATTGCGGCTGTTGCCATTGTCCGAAAATTTGAACGAAGGCTTGATCAAGTTGACCCCGCCCGAAAAGTTGATGCCAGGCAGATACGTCATGCCTGCCGGGTTGTAGTAGATGATGCTGGCGTTTTCCGGATTTGCCGCCGAGCCTGCGTACGCGTTGCCCAAGCCGCTGGCGTTCTGCTCCAAGAGCTGAAAACCGGCGGCATAGGACGTTGCGGATGCGCCCAGGCCGACCACTAGGGCCGACAAGGTGCTCAGGGACAATGAACGTCTGCGCATGGTACTGCCTCCTCGAGTTGGATGTATGTCTCTATTCCACTGCCGGTTTTCTTGTCGATCCGGTCTAATCGGCGTGAGCCGTTTTACTGCTGTGCCAAGGGGTGCTGCGTTGGTAATGCAACGGTCCGCCCGTGAAGGGGGCGAATCCGGTTCCGAAAATCACGCCGGCGTCGGCCAGGTCGGCATCGGCGACGACGCCGGCCTCCACGCGCTGCCGGGTAGCGTCCACAAGCGGCTGGATCAGGCGTTGCGCCAGGTCCGCCGGGGCGGCGGCGGGGGCGGCTCCGGTTTGCTTAACGGGCTTGCCGTCGCGCCAGGTGTAGAAGCCTTTGCCGCTTTTCTTGCCGAGATCGCCGCGCGCCAGCCGTTCGGCCAGGCAGCGCGGGGGCTCGGCCCCGCCGGCCAGTTCTTCGCCCGCGGCGCGCGCGATGTCCAGGCCCACGGTGTCGGCAAGTTCCAGCGGCCCCATCGGCATGCCGAACGCCACCATGGCGGCATCGACCGTTTCAGGCGCGGCGCCGTCGTCCACGCTGCGCATCGCTTGCAACATGTAGGGCGCCAGCACGGCGTTGACCAGGAAGCCGGGCGCGCTCTTGACGGGTAACGCCAGCTTGTCGATCTGGCCGACGAAGGCGCAGGCCCGCGCCAGGGCGTCGCCGGCGTCGCCGTCGGCATGCACGACTTCCACGAGCGGCATCTTGGCGACGGGGTTGAAGAAGTGGATGCCGATCAGCCGCTCGGGGTTCGCCAAGCCGGCGCGCAGGGTCTCAAGCGACAGGCTGGAGGTGTTGGTGGCCAGCAGCGCGCCCGGCTTCATGCGGGGTTCCAGCGAGCGGTACAGCGCGCGCTTGGCTTCCGGCTGTTCGCTGATGGCTTCGATGACGACGTCGGCCAGCGGCACGCCGCCGCCTGCCGGGTCGGGAATCAAGCGGTCGAACGCCGCCCGCGCCAGCCGCGGGTCTTTCAAGCGGCGCGAGTAGAGCGCCGCGGCGCGCTGGATCGCGGGGGCGATGCGGGCCATGTCCTGGTCTTGCAAAGTAACGGTCATGCCCTTGAGCGCGCACCAGGCCGCGATGTCGCCGCCCATGACGCCCGCGCCCACGACGTGGACATGGCGGGCGGGCGTGACGCCGGTCTGCTTGCCGTTGGCCTTCAGGCGTTCCTGCAGTCGGAACACGCGCAGAAGATTGCGCGCGGTGTCCGATGCAATGATGCCGTCGATCAGGCCCGGCGCCTGCAGGGCGTTGCCGCCGTGCTTTTCCCACAACGTCACGATGGCGGGGGCGGCGGGGTAGTGGCCCTGCGGATCCTTGGCGGCAATCTGCTTGCGGGCCCGATTGGCGACTACGGACTTCAGCGGCCAGCGGTTGGCCCACCCACCCAGGCCGCGGGCGCGGCGCGCAGGCTTGTTCGACAGCACCGTCTGGCGGGCGGCGGCCCGCAGCAGGCGGATCGGCACGCGGGCGTCGGCCAGGCCCAGCGCGGCGGCCCGGCGGGCATCCGCGCTGCGGCCGGTCAGCATCATGTCCAGCGCGGCCGGCGCGCCGATCACCTGCGGCAAGCGCAGCATCCCGCCCCAGCCAGGGAAGATGCCCAGCATGACTTCGGGCAGCGCCAGCGACGTGCCAGGTTCGTCGGCGACCAGCCGGTAGCGGCAGGCCAGCGCCAGTTCCAGCCCGCCGCCCAGGCAATGGCCCTGGATCAGGGCCAGCGTGGGATAGCGCACGGCGGCCAGGCGGTTGAACAAGTTCCATCCGCGCGCCACCAGCGCGCGCCCTTGTTCAGGCGTGTCCAGGCTGGCGAATTCATTGACGTCGGCGCCCACGATAAAGCCCGTGGCCTTGCCGGACTGGATGATCAGACCCTTGGGGGGCGCGGCATCCAGCGCGTCCAGCACCACGGCAAACTCGGCCATGGTGTCCGCCGACAGCGCGTTCACGGCGCTGCCCGCGCGATCGAACGTCAGCCAGGCGACGTCATCGGCATCGCGCTCCAGGCGCCAGTGGGATAGCGAGTCCAGTGTCGTCATGCGCGGTCCTCGTCCAGGGTTTCAACCAGCATTGCGCCGCCTTGACCGCCGCCGATGCAGATGGCCGCCATGCCGCGTTTGGCGCCGCGGCGCTTCAGGGCGTCAAGCAGATGGAGCACGATGCGGGCGCCGGAGGCGCCCACCGGATGCCCGATCGCGATGGCGCCGCCATCCACGTTGAGTTTGCCGGGGTCAAGCGACCCCCATGCTGGCGTACCGAAGTGCGCTTGGCAATAGGCATCGTCACGCCAGGCGGCCAGGCAGCCTAGCACTTGGGCGGCGAAGGCCTCGTTGATCTCCCACAAATCCAGGTCATTCAAGCCCAGGCCGTGGCGTTGCAGGATCGGCGTGGCCGCATGCACAGGCCCCAGGCCCATCTGGGCCGGATCCAGCCCCGCCCACTGGCTGTCGACGATGCGGCCTAGCGGGCGCAGGTTCCATTGGGCGACGGCTTCTTCCGACGCCAGCACCAGCATGGCGGCGCCGTCGGTCACCTGAGAGCTGTTGCCGGCGGTGATGTTGCCCCAGGGTTTGTCGAACACGGGCCTGAGCCTGGCCAGTTTCTCTGGCGTGGAATCTTCGCGCACGCCGTCGTCGTCGGGATACAGCTTGCCCTGCGTATCGATCAACGGCGTGATCTCGGTCATGGCGCCGGCGGCGCGGGCCGCCAAGGCGCGCTGGTGGCTGCCCGCCGAATAGGCGTCCATGGCCGCGCGGTCGATACCGAACCGGGTGGCGACGTTTTCGGCGGTCTGGCCCATCGACAGGCCTACGACCGGGTCTGTCAGGCCTTTCAACAGACCGATGACCGGCGCAAGTTGCTTCAGCCTGAAGCGGCGCAGGGCGGCCAGTTTGGCGCCGATGCCGCGGGCCGCGTACCAACCTGCAAGCCAGCGCACCATGTCGTCCGAGAACAACAGCGGGGCGCGCGAAAGGGCGTCCGTGCCGCCCGCCAGCACCAGCGCCGAGCGGCCGCACTGGATGTTGGCGATGGCCGAGTCCAGTGCCTGCATGCCTGACGCGCAGTTGCGCATCACCGTCCAGCCGGGCACCTTGTTGCCGCAGCCCAGGCGCAGCGCGATGACGCGGCCGATGTTCACTTCATCGGGAGAGGGCGCGGCGCAGCCCACGATGACTTCGTCCAGGTCGGTGGGCGCGAAGGGCTGGCGCAGCAGCAGGCCGCGGCCGGCCTGCACGGCAAGGTCACCCGCCGAGAAGGGGCCGGGCCCGGTGCGCGCTTTCAGGAAGGGCGTGCGGGCGCCGTCGACGACGTAAACCGGTTTGAATGCCATCGGTTCCCTCCTCTTAGGCGACCTTGCGTTCGGCGGCGGGCCTGGCCGCGTCGGATGCGCCGAGGTCGAAGGGGAAATCATCCACTTTCACGACGGTATCGCGCAAGCTGTTGCGGCGTTTCACCACGGCATATTCTTCCGCGGTGATGCCGCCGGCGGCGTATGCGGCGTCGGCGATGTCGCGGACGTTGGCTTGCGGGTTGCCTTCCAGCGCGCCGCGCTTTTCCAGTTCGCGGATCTTGGCCTCGATGGGTTCGGCCTCCAGCGTGGCGGCCAGGGCCTGTTCGATGGCGCCTACCGGTTCGTCGGCGGTGGCGGGCAGGTGGCAGCCCGCGGTCAGCCGGTCGCGCGTGGCGCCGGGATTGATCAGCAGCCGCGCAACGTCCTGGCCCAATTGGTCGGAGGGCAGCGATTGCGTCCGGCCCCACGGGAAGATGATGCGCGCCAGGCTCCAGGCGACGAAGCGGTTGGGATAGTTGGCCAGCACGCCGTCGATCGCTTCCTGCAGCTTGAACAGCGCGTCCTGGATGGACCAATGCGCAAGCGGCGCATCGGCGGCCTGGCGGCCTTCGTCTTCGAAGCGCTTGAGCGTCGCGCTGACCAGGTACATCTGCGACAGCACGTCGCCCAGCCTTGCCGACAGGCGTTCGCGGCGCTTCAGGCTACCGCCCAGCACCAGCATCGAGGTGTCTGCCAGCAAGGCGAAGGCGGCGGAGTAGCGGCTAAGCAGCTGGTAGTAGCGCAACATGTCCGGCGCGACATCGGCGTTCACGCCGACGTAGCGGGCGCCCGTCAGCGCGGTGCCCAGCGCGCGTAATTTGTTGCGGGCGACAAAGCCGACATGGCCCCAGAACGCCCGATCGAAGTCGATCAGGCCCTGCTTGCCGTCCGGCGATTGGGCGGCCTGCATTTCGGCCAGCACATACGGGTGGCAGCGGATCGCGCCCTGACCGAAGATGATCAAGCTGCGCGTCAGGATGTTGGCGCCTTCCACGGTGATGCCGATTGGAATCTGCTGGTACGCCCGGCCCAGGAAGTTGCTGGGGCCCAGGCAGATGCCCTTGCCGCCGATCACGTCCATGCCGTCGTTGACGACCTGGCGGGCGCGTTCGGTCACGTGGTATTTGACGATGGCCGACACGACCGAAGGTTTTTCGCCCAAATCCACGGCGCCCGCCGTCATGCTGCGCGCCGCATCCATCATGTAGGTATGGCCGCCAATGCGCGCCAGCGCTTCTTCGACGCCTTCGAACTTGCCGACCGGTGTGCGGAACTGGCTGCGCACGCGCGCATAGCCGCCCACGGCGCGGGCCGTCAGCTTGGACATGCCGGTGTTGGACGAGGGCAGCGAAATCGAACGGCCCGCGGCCAGGCATTCCATCAGCATGCGCCAGCCTTGGCCCGCCATGGCGGGGCCGCCGATGATGAAGTCCAACGGCATGAAGACGTCGGTGCCGCGGGTGGGCCCGTTCATGAACATCGCATTCAGCGGGAAGTGGCGGCGGCCGGTGTCGACGCCGGGGTGGTCGTGCGGCACCAGCGCGCACGTGATGCCAAGGTCGCGCTTGCCGCCCAGCAGGCCGTCGGGGTCATACAGGCGGAACGCCAGACCCAGCAAGGTGCAGACGGGCGCCAGCGTGATGTAGCGCTTGTCCCAGGTGACGCGCATGCCGATCACTTCGCGGCCCTGCCATTCGCCTTTGCAGACGATGCCGCTGTCGGGAATGGCCGCGGCGTCGGATCCGGCCCAGGGGCTGGTCAGCGCGAAAGCGGGCACGTCTTCGCCACGGGCAAGGCGGGGCAGGTAGTGGTTCTTCTGTTCGTCGGTGCCGTAGTGCAGCAGCAATTCGGCGGGGCCGAGCGAATTGGGCACCATGACCGACACCGCCAATGCGGACGAGCGCGTGGACAGCTTGGTGACGATTTCGGAATGCGCATAGGCCGAGAAGGCCAGGCCGCCATATTCCTTGGGGATGATCATGCCCAGGAAACCCTGGGACTTCAGGTAATTCCAGACATCGGCGGGCAGATCGTAGCGTTCCTGGGTGACGCTCCAGTCATTGACCATGCGGCAGGCCGTTTCCGCCTGGTTGTCCAGGAAGTGTTGTTCATCGTCGGTCAGGCGCGGGCGCGGATAGGCCAGCAGGCGGCTCCAATCGGGCCGGCCGCGGAACAGTTCGCCTTCCCACCATACCGTGCCGGCTTCCAGCGCATCGCGCTCGGTGTCCGACATCTGCGGCAGGACCTTGCGGTACAGGTTGAAGATCGGCGCCGACAGCAGCGCGCGCCGCAGGGGGCGCACGCCCAGCAAAACGGCGGCAAGAAGCGCGATGGCGGCCAGCGCGATGAGGACTGCGGTCATTTCGTTGTCTCCGTATGTGTTCTGTTCTAGCGGCCGGTACGCGGTCGGGGCGGCTACGTGCCGGCCACGGGAGGTAGCGGTGCGCGCAAGCCGCCCAGCAGGAAGCTCATCAGCCGGGGCAGCAGCAGGTCGGGGTTATCGGGTTGCTCGGCTTCGTCCAGGGTCCATCCCGTGACGGAACGCAGCAGGTCGGTGCCGATGATGGCGTAGGACGTGGCGCCGAGCATGAATTGGAAGCGCCACACGATTTCAGCTTTGGGCACGTCGGGCAGCGCGGCGAACAGGGCATTGCGGTAGCGGTCAAGCACGTCGGCGTATTCCTCGGCGAACAGCGCGCGGATGAAGTCGGACGGGTCGGTCATGGTTCGTTCAAGCAACGGCAGGAACGTGCTGCCCGCCTGGGCGGGATCGGCGGCCAGACGCAGCAGGGTGCCGAAGAAGGCGTCCACGATCAGAGAGGGCTTCAGTGGCTTACCGCCGGATTGCGACTCCAGTTCGTCCAACAGGCGCAGACGCTCGCGATTCAGGACTTCCAGGCGGCGTTTCAGCACCGCTTGAACGAGGGACTCTTTGGAGCCGAAGTGATAGTTCACCGATGCCAGATTGACGCCGGCCGCGCCGGTGATCTGCCGCATCGATGTTCCGTCATGGCCTTGTTGCGCAAACAGCGCTTCGGCCGTGTCCAGGATGGATTCGCGAGTGTTGGAGGTTCTGATTTCTTGCATATGGTTGAATTCAAACGTTCGTTTAAAAACATTATGCGGTAGGGAAGTGCAGTAAGCGAGCCTCGGCAATCCCCAATAGGGTTTACCCGTGATGGCGCATCTGTACCGGTTGACCTGCGCCATTCAGGTATGAAGACACCGGCTCAGCTAGACCAGATGGATGAGAGGGGTCGCGCAGTCGGAGGACGCGCGCATCGGCCGAAGGCGGTGGCCTTAGCCATTCGCCCTCGGACGCCAGCCCTAGGATGAATGTGGTCTGGAAGCGGCGTGCAAAACGCCGCAGTATCAGCGCGAGGACTTGAACGCATTGCGCCGGCCGTAAGTGATGCGGGCCCGTTGGCGAGACCGCTGCGGTTACCCGCGCGCCCTGACACAGGAGCAGGACAAATGAAGACCTACCGAGTGGGACTGCTGGTTGATGGGTATGAGCAACCCGGCTGGATGCATGAGATGGCGGAGTGGCTGATCCATAGTCAGGATTTCGACATGTCCGCTCTGCTGGTGATATCGCCCGAAGGCGCTGCCCGAACTCCGCGCTTCGGGGTGAAGGCCCTGTTCGGCACGCTGTCACGCCTGGAGGCCCGGCTGCTGCCGGTCAAACAGCGCCAGATGCTGGCGAACTGCCGCGACATGCGGCAGAGCATGCCGCCTGGCGTGCCGGTGATGCCGTTGGTGCCCGAAGAGGCCGTGCAAGGCGACGATGCAGTCGCCGCGCTAGGCCTGGACCTGGTGATCACGCTGGGTGCGTCGCTGGCGACGCGGGCGCAAATGATGGGGTGGGCGCGCCTGGGCGTTTGGCAATTGAGCTATTCGGATATCGCGGTGTCGACCAGCCGATATGCCGGGTTTTGGGAGGTTTATCAGCGCGAGGATCACACCACGGTGAAACTCTGGCGCGTCGGTCCGGACGCGGACCAGGACGAACTCCTGGACCAGCGCAGTTTCAACACGGAAGTGTTCTGGTTGAAGAATCAGGCGCGCGCCTTCAGCCTGGGAAATTTCATGGTGTACGACGCCTTGCAGGCGCTGGCCCACGCCAGGCAAGCGTTGGCAACGCCTCAAATGCAGATCATGAGCGGGCCGCGCCGGCCGGATCCGAAGGAGTGGGACAGCGCTGCTTATATTGCGCGCCAGGCATGGTTAATGTCTGATTTAATTGTGCAGCGCATCATGAAGCGCAATGTTCGATGGCGGATAGGTATGTTCCCATCGGCCCGGCAACAGGTTGTGGTATCGGACGCGATGGTGCTGCAACCTCCGAAGGGGCGATTTTTCGCGGACCCTTTCGTATATACCCACGATAAAAAACCTTATATATTTTTTGAAGATTACGACTTCACTTCGAGGAAAGGCACGATTTCGGTCGCGACCTACTCTGACGGGGCTTTCCGGCTGCTTGGCACGGCGCTGAACCTGCCTTATCACCTATCTTTTCCCTACATATTCGAACACGATGGCGTGACGTACATGGTCCCGGAAACGTGCGGAAATCGCAGTATCGAGCTATGGCGATGCACTGAATTTCCGCTGAAATGGGAGCTGGACGTCACCTTGATGACTAATATTTCCGCCGTCGACACGATTATTTTTAAACACGGAAAATACTGGTGGCTATTAACGAATATTGACCGAACTGATGGACAAAGCCATTGCGACGAGTTGTTCGCGTTCTTCTCGGATTCACCGCGTTCCACGGTCTGGACACCGCACGCGTGCAACCCGATCGTGCGGAACCCGATGCGGGCCCGAAACGCTGGAATCGTTGTGGCGCCTGGCGGAGACGTCATCCGCTGCGCGCAGTACCAGGGCTTCTGCCACTACGGGAAGGGCGTTTCCCTGAACCGCATCGAGGAACTGTCTCCGACGAGCTATGTGGAAACCGATGGCGAAATCCACTATGCAAGCTTTTTGCGGAAGCGCCATGCTTCAATGCACCATTGGCATCATCAAGGCGGGCTTACGGTATTTGACTTCGCCTATATGGAGTAAATGTCGCATCCGGCACAAAAATAAAAATGTTACCTATATTTCGATTGAAAGATGCTTGCACGGGCGCGATGTGTCCGTGGAAACATATCGACAGCCTTTCCATCCAAAACCGGTCTTCCGTGCTGCGACAGGGGGGTGCGCCCCATCGCGGCATTTTTTGTGCCGCCCGCGCTGATGCCCCGTCCCTATTGCGCCTCCGTGAAGGGCGCGTGACGGGGAATGCCTTTGGCAGGCTTGGAAGGCTGGTGAAAACCCTAGCGTCAAAAAGAGGGAGAAGATCATCTCATCCCTATTTACGATAGTGATTAAGGCTAACGAATGATTTCTGTTTTTGTCGGATTATATCGCCCTGAAACGTCTTGATTTTGAAGGTTTCGAACCATAAGATGGGTTCATGCCATCCGTTATGTTGGCTACCAAAGTTGCCCAGCCCAAACGCCCCGGTCCAGCTTCATTAGATATTCCGGGATAGTGCGGACCACCCACCGCGGGGTTGGAAAAAAAATAGTCTTCAGCACAGCGAAGATCCCTTCTAGGCCCGTCGAAAAACCGGGAGGACACCATGGCCAAGATGGTCCTGATTGAAGCCCATCCGCTACTGCGGTTGGGGTTGTGGCAGATACTTAGCAAGTTGGACGATGTGTGGGAAATCGAGGGGATGGGCCTGGCGGATTTATCCAAGGCCGACGGCGCGCACGCGGGCGCCGATCTCCTGATCTACGGGTTGCCGGTGGATACCGACGAGGCATGGAGCGCATTGCACGAGATACAGCGTGTGCTTACCCCCAAGCGGATTCTGCTTCTGACGGACGTGATGCCGTTGCCCATGCCGGTGCAGGGCTTGCCGGGCGCAAGCGTATATGGTTGCCTGATGAAGACCGCCTCGGTCGAAATCCTGGAAGCCGCGATACGCCTGGTCATGGCTGGCGGACAGTGCTTTCCTAGCGAGCAGGCATTGCAAACGCCTGCGGCGACGGTCTGCGCCTTGCCGTCTCGCGATGGCGAGGACGCATCTGGAAAGGGCTCGATGCCGGTCAGCGCCGGCGCACAGTTGCTTCAGATCACGCCGCGTCAGTACGAAGTCCTGGTGCTGTTGGCCAGGGGCTATCCGATCAAGACGGTCAGCCGGATGCTCAATATTTCTGTCGCCACCGCCAAGACGCATGCTTGCACGCTGTACCAGCGCCTGCATGTGAAGAACAAGGGAGAAGCCGTCTACGCAGCGTTGCAACGCGGGGCGACCTTGGAATGGCACGACCCCAATGGCAGGGAGACGGACGCCGGGCAGATCTACGGGCGCAAGCTGGGGTAGCTGCAGGTTGCGCTGCCTGCCCGGCAGCCTGGAACGCACAGGTTCCGTTGCTGCCGGGGTCCGTATAGCCATCCTGGCTAAGGCGTACATAGCAGAGTCCGGCGTGCCTTGCGGTACGCCTTTCCACCACCAATCATCCTCCTGAACGAGATTCAGCGAACGTAGCCGCTGATAGCATGGGTTGTGTCCGCAAGCCTGGATTAAGAGCGCGAATCACCCCATCTCGCGATAGTGATCCAGTAGCGCGGACGAGATTCCCGTCATGCCGGCGCATCACCCGAAACCTGCTTTGGCAGCGTGGTGCGTCGGTGTGGCGGGAACCGTGTATGGGCCATGCGTCACAAGGTTCCTCCCGGGATGACAACCGTACTGATCGAAGACTACGCTCTGCTTCGCGTCGCAATTCAGCATGTGCTGGAACGTGTCCGGAACGCCGACGACATCCTGGCTATTTCGCCAGCCCACCTACTCAACATGTCCAGTTCGATCAACCGTCCCGTGGAATTGCTGGTGGTCGGTTGCAGCGGCATGGCCGAGCAGGACATCGGGCTTATCTCACAGTCGATGGCTTTCTTCATGCCGCGCCTGGTATTGGTGCTGTATTCCGTGCTGGACACGTCCGTCATGGGCGTGTGCGCGCGCAGCGGCGTCGCGGGATATCTGCCCAAGGCGTCCAATCCCGACGCGCTGGCGGCGGCAGTGAGCCTGGTGATGGCGGGCGGCGAGTGCTATCCCCAACCGGCCGGCCGGCCCCAGAGCGTCTCGCACGCGCCGGTGCAGGAATTGCGCGAACTGACGCAGCGGCAGGAAGAAATACTGCAGCTGCTGGTGCAAGGCAAGACGATGCGCGAGATCGGCCAGCAGGTCGGCATCTCGGTCGCCACGGTGAAGAGCCACGCGCGCACGCTGTACTGGAAGCTGAACGCCCGCAACCAGGCCGAAGCGGCCTATATCGCGGTGCAGATGGGGCTGGTCAGAAGCACGAGCACGCTAGCGCCCGTCAAGGCCGACGGCAAATAGCGAAGCATGTGGGGGCGCGAATGCCGAACGGCAAGGGCGCATCGCGCTTGATGTTGGGAGGCTGAGGTATTCGCGCTCGATGTCGCGAGGTGGAGGCATTCGTGCGCTGCTGCCACGAACGCATACGTAGGATGGGTGGAGCGCGAGAGTTCCAATGCAAGGACGCTGGTCTCCAACGCGCGTAACCCATCAAGCAACGGCGAGATCTTAGCGGCTTCACCTACAACGCACCCATCTGCTCGATGGGTTACGCGCGCTGAACGCCAGCGTCCTTGCTTAAGAACTCTCGCGCTCCACCCATCCTACGTGTCGCTTTCGCGCGTGCGGCCTTTCAGGGCGGTGGGTTTGGCCTTGGCGCCGACCACTGCCGCGAACTCGCGTTCCGCTGCGGCCAGTACTGCGTCGACGTGCAGATGGGTCAGCGCATAGTGGCGGGCGGACGCGCCCAGGGCTTGCCGGGTCTGCGCGTCGTCGCTTAGGGTGCGGACGGCCTGGGCCATGGCTTCGGCGTCCTCCGGCGGAGCGAGCAGGCCGCAATGCGCGACGACGGCGGCAAGCTCCGTGCCGGGCGCGGCGCCGCAGACGACGGGACGGCCGCTGGCCAGCATGCCCGTCAGCTTGGATGGCATGACCAGGTCGGCCGCGCCGGCGCGTTGCGGCAACAGATGAATGTCGGCGGTATTGAGCAGCGCGCCCAGCCGCGCCGCCGGTTGCAAGTCCAGGAACACGACGCGCGACAGTCCTTCGCAACGCGCTTGCAGCGGCGCGCGCTCTGGTCCCTGCCCGCAGAACACAAACCATAGTCGCGCGTCGTCGGCCAGCTGCCGCGCTACGTCGGCCAGCGTCTGCAGCCCTTGCTTGCCGCCCATGTTGCCCGAATACAGCGCGACGATGGCGTCCGCGGGGATGCCCAGTTCGGCGCGGTAATCGCCGCCGTCCGCACGCGGCGCGATGGCGTTGACGTCGATCCAGTTGGGCAGCAGCACGGCGCGCTCGGGCGCCACGCCTTTTGCCAGCGCCAGGTCCAGCATGCGGTGCGATATCGTCGACACGCGGTCGAAGCGGCGCATCAGCCAACCTTCCGCCCGCTTGACCAGCGCCCGCAGCCGGGCGCCCTTCAGCAGGCCCAGCTCGAATGCCGCATCGACTTCGTAATCCTGGATGTGCAGCCACGCCCGCGCGCCGCACAATCGCGCCGTCAGCCAGGCGCCAGGCGCGCAGAACAGCGCTGGCTCCACCACCAGGATAAGGTCCGGCCGGCGGACGGCCGCGCGCAGCAGCGACGGCACGCTGGACACGGCGAAGCTTGCCAGATGGATCAGGCGCTTGAGGCCACCGGGGCGTGCGGGCACCCACAGCGGCGCGCGGCGCACGGTGACGCCGGCCTGCGTTTCCTTGCGGTAGCGGCCGGCGCGGTAGCCCTCGTGGACCTGCCATTGAGGGTAATAGGGCGGGGCGGTCACGACGTCCACCTGGTGGCCTTGCGCGGCCAGCCATTCGGCCAATTCGGCGCTGTACTTGCCGATACCGGTCAATTCCGGCGCGTAGTTGATTCCATAGATCAGTATCTTCATGGCGGCGTGGGCAGGCGGGGGCGGACGGGCCGGCAAGGGTTGCCGTGGCACACCATCGCGGCCGGCATGTTGCGGAATACCGAGCTGCGCGCCCCGACCACGGCTTCGCGGCCAATCGTCACGCCGGGGCCGACGAACACGTCTGTCGCCACCCACGCGCCGTCCTCGACGCGCACGGCGCGCTCGCGCAAAGGGAAATCGGGCTGGCCCGCATCATGATCGGCGGCGCATAGGTAGCTGCGTTGCGACACCACGGCGTGCGCGCCGATATGGATGGGTCCCAGGCTATAGATCACGGCGTCGTCGCCGATCCATGCGTAGTCACCGATCTGGACCTTCCACGGATAGGTCACCGTGGCGGTCGGCCGGATCAGCACCTTGCGGCCCACCTGCGCCCCGAAACAGCGCAGCAGCCAGCGGCGAAAACCATAGGCCACCTGCGGTGACCATCGGAACACCGTCCCTTGCACCATCCACCACAGCTGTACCGTCAACGCGGAGCGGCCGCGTTGGCCCGGCGCCAGCGCAAAGCGGTCCAGTTGCTGAAGCGCGCTCATTTGGCGGCCCCCGCCACGGCATCCGCCTGCGCGTCGCTGGCGCGCGCCTGCCGGGCCTTTTGAAGCTCTTCGGTCTTGATGCGGATCTGCCAGTAATACATGGCACGCGCCACCGCGTAGTCGTAGCCGGCCTTGCCGTCCAGGAAGCCCAGACGGAAAACGTAGGAATGCAGGAAGGAAATCGGCGCCTTGAAGGGCATGGCCTGGAAGATGCGCTTGAGCAGCGCGCGCGCGCCCACATTGGCTTCGCGCGGATCGTTCATCAAGCCCTTGGTGCGCAGGTTGGCCTCCCAGTCCGAATAGCGGTTGTGCTTGTCGAAATAATGGAAGAGCGAATCGTGGTCGTTGTGCACCATGCGCTGGCGCAGCGCGAAGGTCTCGCCCTGGACTTGCGGCTGGTAGTGGCCTTCGACTTCCCACATGTGGGCCACGTCCAGATCGTCGTAGTCCAGGAAGCGGGATTGATCGCGCGCCAGCAGCGCCAGTTTATAGACGCGGTGGCCATGCACCAGTTTCTTGCCGCAGAACACGTAGTCAAACGGCACGAAAGCCCCGCCCGCGCCCGCGGCGAAGCGCGGCAACGCATCGCGGATCTCGGCGGCCAGCGCGGGCGTCATTTCCTCATCGGCGTCCACGTACAGCACGACCGGGTGCGAGAACGGCAGCTGCTCCAGGCACCATTGCTTCTTCTTCGGGTACTTGCCGTTCCACTGGAAGTTCGAGACGCGCGCACCCAGCGCCGTGGCCATCGCGCAGGTGGCGTCGGTGCTGTTGGAGTCCACCACGAACACCTCGTCGAACTCCGCCAGCGCTTTCAAGCACTTGGTGATGTTGCGTTCCTCGTTCTTCGTCATGACCACTACGGAAACCGGTATTTTCTGCATGATGCTGTCCTGTTCAGGGCGTGCCGCGCTGCATCAGCGGCTGGAATAGCGCGATGACGTTGCGGCAATGCCGCTCGAGGGAAAAGGCGTCGGCGCGCTCGGGGCCTTGGGCGGCCAGTTGCTCGCGGATGCTGCCGTCGTAGGCCAGGCGGCGCACGGCGTCGGCCAGCGCTGCCGCGTCGCCCACCGGCACCAACAGGCCGTAGCGGCCGGCGTCCAGTATTTCCGCCGGCCCATGGGGACAGTCGGTGGAGATGACCGGCACACCCAGGCACAGCGCTTCGACGAGCACGTTGCCGAAGCTCTCGCGGATGGACGTCAGCGCGAAGGCGCCCGCGCCGGCGATCACGGGGAACGGGTTGTCGATGTGGCCGGCCAGCGTCACGGGCGTGCGGGACGGACGCTCGTCGATGCGCTTTTGCAGCGCCGCATGTTCGGAGCCTTCTCCCAGAATGGTGAAGGCGATGCCGGGATCGTCCAGCAGCGCGGCGGCGTCGATCAGGGTGGCGTAGTCCTTCACGGCTTCCAGCCGGCCGACCGCCACGACGTGATAGGGCGTTGTGGCGCCGCCTTCCGGACGCTGGGCGCCTTGTCTGCGCACGTTGTCGAGCGGCACGCCGTTATAGATGGTGTGAACCTTGCCGCGCAGCGGCGGAAACATGCTGACCAGGTCTTCCTTCACGCCACGCGACACCCCCACGACGGCGTCGTGACGGCGGTAGGTCTGGCTGACCAGCCAGCACTTCAGGCGCCGCATCCGCGACGCGCCGTAATGGATCGCCGGACTGCTGTGCTCGAACGCGACCGTCCGGAAGGTGCCGCCCAGGACCTTCCTGGCCAATACAACGAGCATGTTGCACAACAGGCCGTGCGAGCACACGATGGCGGGTTTGTCGCGCCGGATCTGGGCCACCAGGCGCATGAACGCCAGTGGCAGCATCAACCGCAGCTTGGTGGGCGATTCAATGACGGGCAGCGCACGGGTGACCTTTGGGTTGCCGATCGGATACTCGCGATTGCGCGAACGCAGCAGGAACAGGGCGGAATCGACGCCCTGTTCCGGCAAGGCGTCCACGATGAAGGCGACGCACCTTCCGACGCCGCCGTGCAAGTCCGGCGCGACAAACAAGACATCAGGCATGGGGAATCACTCTCGGTAGCGCCCGGCGCGCGGCGTCCGGACGGTGGCTGGGGGTGAACGGCGCTGCGGGCGTGTCCGACCGAGGCACGGGCATGATCTGCGCATTGCGCATCAGCGACAGGCAATAACACAGCAGGAATCCGGTGAATGCAGTCTTGGGCGCATAGGCCAGGCCGCCTGACAGCGAATCGATGAAGATGTAGATGGGGGCGGTCGCCAACAAGTAGCGCCGGTGCATTTCCAGCCCGGGGTGGTGGTAGCGCCTGAGCAGCGTCAGCAGCAATATCAAGAGGGGCGGCAACATGATCATGATGGTGCCGACGACGCCGAACTTCATCAGATAAAAAGCCCAGGAATTGTGCGCGAAGGTGCTTAGTTCGAAGCCGTTTTCGCCCATCACCCAACTGCGAAACCCCGCGCCCTTGCCGAATACGGGGCTTTCGGCGAAGGAGTCCATCTGCCCCTGCATTTCCTGGATGCGCGCGCCGTAGCTGGAGTCTTCGTCCAGTTTTTCAACGCTGAAGATGCGGTTTGCCAGCACGTCCAGGTAGCCGATGCTGGCAAACACCAGCACGCCCGCGACGGCGGCCGGGGCAAAGATCAGCACCGCGCGACGGCGGATTTCGGGGCCTGTGCCCAGCAGCACCGCAATCACCACCGACACCGCCAGTTGCAGGTATTGGCTGCGGTTCAGCGAGAACACCAGGGCCAGCAGCATGTACAGCGTCAGCGCGTAGGCTTTGGGGCCGGACACGTTCAGCGTGCGCCGGAAGGTCAACAATGACACCACGCCGAACGGGATCGCCCACACGCCCAGCCGCACGTTGCGCAGCGGGTTGGACACGCTGAACCCTTGCAACTGTTCCAGCAGCATCAGCGTGGCCACCGCCAGGCATGCCGCCACGATGTACTTCTGCAGCACGGCGTAGGCCGCGGGGCTGTCGATGTCCTTGTAGCAAAGGAATGGCGTGCACAGGAAATAGAACACGATGCGCAGGTCGCGCGCCACGTCGCCGGTTTCGATGCCGGGGTGATGGATCGACACCAGCAACAGATAGATCACCGACATCGCCTGCAGGCCCAGCAGCGCGCCCAGCATGCCGCGCGGCAAGGCGTAGGCGCTGGGCTCGGCCAGCCGCAGCGCCTTGACGGCCAGCATGGCGACGAACAGCACGTCGAAAGGCGACAGCTTGAAGCTGCCGACGCCCAGGATGAAGCGGTCGTCGTTCAGGGCCAGGGCGGTGAACGCGAACAGCCCCAGCAGGTGCAGGGTGGATAGGCGGCGGTGCGGGCTCATGTCGGTGTCCTAGTGCGCGGCCCAGTCGTCGCGTCTGAAGATCTTGGTGGTGAGCTTTTCGAACAGGTAGGATAGGTCTCCCTGGCGGGCATGCGCGGCCACCTTCGATGCGCGGCAGGACAGTTCGAACAGCCGGCCCAGTCCCGGTTCGGTGCGCCGGATGCGGGTCACGATCTGTTCGCGCTCTTCCAGCAGCACGTCCTGCATCAGGGCCGTCTTGGTTTCGTCATGCGCCGTATAGACGCCCAGCGCGTCCGGCACGATCAGGTTCTTGCCTTCGCGCAGCAGCCGGCTCCACAGCTCCAGGTCCATGCAATAGCGCATGCTTTCCTGCAGCAGCCCGTATTTGCGCAGCAGGTCGCGGCGGAAAATGGCCGACTGGTTGGGAATCGACGCCTTCACCACCGTCAGCGTGCCGCGGTTGACGGGGGTGTAGTGGATCTTGCGGAAGATCTGGTTGTTGGCGTCGGCCACGAACAGGTTGCCGCTGACGATTGGCGCGCGGCCTCGCGCCGCGGCCGTGCCCAGCTTGCGCAGCGCGCCCGGAAAATACAGGTCGTCGGAATTCTGCCAGCCGACGTAATCGCCGGTGGCGCGTTCGAACCCCTTGTTGATGGCATGGGACTGGCCGCGGTCCGGGGTGCTTTCCCAGTACGTCAGGTAGCGCTCGTACTTGCGGATGATGTCCACGCTGCCGTCGGTCGACCCGCCATCGATGATGATGTACTCCAGCCGCGGGTAGCCCTGGTTCAGCACGGAAAGTATGGTGCGTTCCAGGAATTTGGCCTGGTTGAACGAGGGGGTCACGATGGTCAGCTTGGGCAGCAGGCCGCCGGCGATCGGCGCGGGCGGACGGAGTTCGCGGACGAAGTCGATGAGCTGACGTGAATACTCGTTATGACGCTTGCGCATGTAAGACCTCAACATGTTGGGGTTAACGGGTGGCCGCTGGCAATGCGCCCGGGAAGTCGGGGCGGGATTGACGGATGGCGAGAGCGACGCCGGCCAGCGTGATCGCCGCGTAG
Organism: Achromobacter marplatensis; assembly: GCF_049060505.1. GTDB lineage: Bacteria > Pseudomonadota > Gammaproteobacteria > Burkholderiales > Burkholderiaceae_B > Achromobacter > Achromobacter marplatensis_A. The sequence continues at coordinate 216,803 of NZ_JBMGRB010000003.1, read as the reverse complement.
GCCATGCGGCCCCAAGCCGCGGCGTGCTCACCCGCCGCGTGTACCAATCCCGCCATGACGCACAGCATCGCCAGCCCGCCCAGACCGTTCAGGATGGCGACCGCGCGGGAATTTCCCAGACCGAGCAGCGAGAAGTGCGCCGCCGCATTCAGGGACAACAGCCCCGATGCCACGATCAGTAGCCGGAAGGTGTCAAGATGGCCAATGGCCACGTTGTCGCCCAGCAGCAGGTTCAGAAGCGGCTGACTCACGGCCAGCACCGCCAGCGTGGCGCTGGCCGACAGCCCCAGGTTCCACAGCATCATGCGGCGGATCTCGCGTTCGGCGGCGCCGGCATAGGGCGGCGACACCGACAGGCGGCTGACGCGCGGCATGGCCTTCTGGAAGATCGCTACCGCGGCGGTATGGATGATCTGTCCGACCTGGACGCCCACCGTATAGATCGCCAACGCGGCCGGCCCCATCAGGCTGCCCACCAGCACGCGGTCCACCGAGCCGAAGGCCAGTGCGCTCAGGCTGTTCAGCCAGGACCAGCGGGAAAACTTGAATGCGTCCATCATTGCGGCGCGGTCGCGCACCGGGCGCACCAGCACCCGTCCGTAGGCGCGCGCGAACACGCGCATCTTCACGGTGCCGGCGATCAGCAGCCCGAAAGCCTGGGCCACGCCCGTCCAGGTGGGTGACGCCGTCAGCCAGGCCGTGGCGCAGGCCAGCGCCATCGTGCCGGAACGGCTGAACACTTCGCAAAGCGCCGTGGCGCGGAAGTCCTCGCGCCCTTTCAGGCAACCGGAAAATAGCTGGTCATACTGCTGAGTCAGATAGATGGCCAGCGCCGGCATGGCCAGCAGCGTCACCGCCACGCCGCCGAAGGTCGCGGCCGGCCAGGCCAGGCCGACCACCGCCCACAGCAGCAGGGCGGCCAACGTGACCACGCCCAGCGCGCAGCCGATCAGCGACATGCTGACGCCCGCCGCGCGGTAGGCGCCGCCCGGTTCGTGCATCCGCTCGGACACGAGCTTGGTCGCGGTCACGGCCGCGCCCAGGTTGGCGGCATTGCCAAAGCCCGCCAGCGCGATGATCATCGAGTACTGGCCGAAGCCCACCGTGCCCAACTGACGGAACAGGATGGGCAGGGCCACCAGCGCCGCGACCGGGCCGATGCCGTACTCCACCAGCCCCCAGAAGGACGCGTTGCCGGCGATGTGTTTCCTGACGAATCCAAGCATCGGGTAGCCTGTGTTCCATGCTGGCGCGGCCGTCAGGCCACGGGCAGCGCCTGTCGGGGTTGTTCGACGCGTTCACGCAGGAAATGTCCGTAGGCCAGCGTGATGCCGTCGACGAGCGAGATGCCGGGCTGCCAGCCCAGCGCCTGCACGCGAGACGAATCCATCAGCTTGCGCGGCGTGCCGTCCGGCTTGCTGGTGTCGTACACGATGCGCCCGTGGTAGCCCACGACGCGCGCTACCAGCGCGGCCAGGTCGGCAATGGAAATGTCCTTGCCCGCGCCGATGTTGTAGATGCCTTCGGCGTCGGGATGCTCCATCAGGGTCACGCAGGCCTGGGCCAGGTCGTCCACGTACAGGAACTCGCGCAGCGGCGTGCCCGTGCCCCAGATCGTGACGCTTTCCTGGCCCGCTTCGCGGCCTTCGTGAAACTTGCGGATCAGCGCGGGCAGCACATGGCTGCTGTGCAGGTCGTAGTTGTCGTGCGGGCCGTACAGGTTGGTCGGCATGGCGCAAATGAAGCGCGCACCGTATTCCCGTTGATATGCCTCGCACAGTTTCAGGCCCGCGATCTTGGCGATGGCGTAGGGCTCGTTGGTGGCTTCCAACGGGCCGGTCAGCAAGGCGTCTTCGCGGATCGGCTGCGGGGCCTCGCGGGGGTAGATGCACGACGAACCCAGGAACAGCAGCTTGCGCACACCGGCCGCATAGGCGGCGCGGATCACGTTGCACTGGATCATCAGGTTCTTGTACAGGAAGTCGACCGGATGATTCTGGTTGGCCAGGATGCCGCCCACGCGGGCGGCGGCCAGGTACACTACATCGACCGGCGTGGTCGAGAAGAAGCGATGCACCTGGTTTTGGTTTTCCAGGTCCAGCTCGGTGCGGCTGCGGGTCAGCACGTGGGGGTAGCCGCGACGCTGTAGTTCGCGGGTGATCGCGGCGCCCACCATGCCGCGATGACCGGCGACAAACACGCGTTGGTCCAGGTTCGTCATGTCGGGCTACTCCTTGTAGGCGTAGATTTCGTAGCCGTTCTGTTCGACCAGGGCGTCTCGGCGCGCATCCTTCAGGTCGCTTTCCACCATTTCCTTGACCAGCTGCGCAAACGTGGTGCGCGGCGACCAGCCCAGCTTTTCCCGCGCCTTGGTGGGGTCGCCCAGCAGGGTTTCCACTTCGGTCGGGCGGAAGTACCGGGGATCCACGCGCACGATTACTTGGCCGGGCTTGATGTCATGGACCGGCGAGAACAGCACGGTGGCCGTCTCTTGCAGCCCTTCGCCTTCCCAGGCCAGCAGGATGCCCAGCTCGCGCGCCGCCGTATTGATGAATTCGCGCACGCTGTATTGCATGCCCGTGGCGATGACGTAGTCTTCGGGGGTGTCCTGCTGCAGCATCAACCACTGCATTTCGACGTAGTCGCGGGCATGGCCCCAATCACGCAGCGCCGACAAGTTGCCCAGGTACAGGCATTCCTGCAGGCCCAGCACGATGCGCGCCAGGCCGCGGGTGATCTTGCGGGTGACGAAGGTCTCGCCGCGCTTGGGCGATTCGTGATTGAACAAAATGCCGTTGCAGGCGTACATCCCATACGCTTCGCGGTAGTTCACGCTAATCCAATAGGCGTATAGCTTTGCCGCGGCATAGGGGCTGCGCGGGTAGAAGGGCGTGGTTTCCTTCTGCGGCGTTTCCTGCACCAGGCCGTACAGTTCCGAGGTAGAGGCTTGGTAGAAGCGCGCCTTTTCCTCCAGCTTCAGGATGCGGATGGCTTCCAGCAGGCGCAAGGTTCCCAGACCGTCTGCGTTGGCGGTGTATTCGGGCTCTTCGAACGAGACGCCCACATGGCTCTGCGCGGCCAGGTTGTAGATCTCGTCGGGCTGCACCGATTGCACGATGCGGATCAGGCTGCACGAATCGGTCATGTCGCCGTGATGCAGCACGAAGTTGCGCGGCTGGTCGTGGGGGTCCTGGTACAGGTGGTCGATGCGCGCGGTATTGAACAGCGAAGCACGCCGCTTGATGCCGTGGACCTCATAGCCCTTGGCCAGCAGGAACTCCGCCAGATAGGCCCCGTCTTGGCCGGTAACGCCGGTAATCAGTGCCCGTTTTGGCATGGTTGTATCCTTAAGACTTAGTGACTTCACGAAAGGAGCCGAAGGCTGCGGAACCGATGTGCAATGAGATTACTGTTGCACCAGCCGCCAAGATATCGGCCAAAAGGTCTAAGAGTTCAGCCTGTCGATAGGGAAAAAGGGACTGGATTGATTCATCCAGCGCACCTAACGCCGTGATGGCCAGCATGGCCACCAGGGCCGGGCGCCGGTTGACCGACAGGTAAATCAACGCGGCCAGGAAGGCGTAGGCCACAAGATGCAGGCGCTTGTCGCCGAAAGCGTCGGACATGTCGGCCGCCAGGCCAGGCAAATTGCCCACGGTCACCAGCACCGCGAAGAACACGGCCGCCAGAGGCAAGCAAGCCCGCGCCACCCCGGCCCGCCAGAACGAAGCGGCCGACACCGTTTCAGACTCTTCCATACATGTCCTGGAAGCGCACAATGTCGTCTTCGCCGAGATACGCGCCCGACTGCACCTCGATAATCTCCAGCGGGATCTTTCCGGGGTTTTCCAGACTATGGGTTTCGCCCAGCGGGATGTAGGTCGACTGGTTCTCGGTCAGCAGGTACTGCTTGTCGCCGTTGTAGATACGAGCGGTGCCGGACACCACGATCCAGTGTTCGGCCCGATGGTGGTGCATCTGGGACGACAGGCGCGCACCCGGTTTCACCGTGATGCGCTTGACCTGGTAGCGCGGCCCGTGGCCCACCGAGTCGTATGACCCCCATGGGCGCTGCACCTCGCGGTGGTGGTTCAGTTCGGACCGGTGCTGCGTCTTGAAGATCTCGACCAGGCGCTTGACGTCCTGCGACCGGGATTTATGGGCCACCAGCACGGCGTCGGCCGTTTCGATCACCACGATGTCGTCCAGGCCCACCGAAGCGACCAGCCGGCTGGTGGAGTGGATCAGGCAGTTGCGCGAATCCTCCACCATGACGTCGCCGGTGGTGGAGTTGCCCTCCACCGTCTTCTGGGCGATGCCCCAGACGGCGTCCCAGGCCCCGACGTCGCTCCACGACGCGGCCAGCGGGATGACGACGGCGCTGTCCGTCCGTTCCATGATGGCGTAGTCCATGGAATCGCTGGGGCAAGCCTCGAATGACGGTCCGTCCAGGTGGAACAGCGTGCTTTCCCCGTGGCCGGTGGCGACGGCGGCCTGCACCTGTTCCAGCATCTTCGGCGCCAGGCGCGCCATTTCAGCCAGGAAAACCGAAGCCTGGAAGGCGAACATGCCGCTGTTCCAGTAGTAGCCGCCGTCTTCGATGAAGCGTTGCGCGACTTCTGGCGACGGTTTTTCCACGAAACGGCGCACGCGCCGCGCCGGCGCCATCACGCCGGGCTCTTCCGCCTGGATATAGCCGTAGCCGCTAAGCGGCGCGGTGGGGGTGATTCCGAACGTCACCAGCGCGCCTTGGCGCGCGGCCTCGTAGGCGGCGGCGAAGGCGGCGCTGAGCACCTCGCCGTCTTCCAGGACGTGGTCGGACGGCATGATCAACATGATCGGGTCTTCGCCGTCACGCATGGCGCGCAGCGTAGCCGCGGCGATCGCCGGCGCGGTATTGCGCGCGAAGGGCTCCAGGATCACCTCGGCGTCCTTGATGCCCAGCTCTAGCGCCTGTTCGGCGGCAATGTACTGGTGGGCGTCGTTGCAGACCAGCATCGGCTTGACCTGGGCGCCCGCCGACCCCAAGCGCAGCAGCGTGTTCTGCAACAGGCTGCGGGCATCGGTCAAACGGATGAACTGCTTCGGCAGCAGTTCGCGCGACAACGGCCACAGGCGCGAGCCGGACCCGCCGCAAAGAATGACAGCCCGGTAGGGGGGAGGGGGATTCGTCATGGCGCTCACTCCTTGAAGTAGGCCTGGGTGTACGGATGCACGCCGGGGTCGGCGGCGATCTCTTCCGCAGGCAGCCAGCGGTAACGCTGGTGCTGGGCCTGGGGAAGGCTTGCGGCGTTCAACGACAGTTCGGCCTCATAGGCGAGGACGACGTAATGGGTGGAGCGCCCGGCTTCACCCGCGAAATTGGTGCCATAGAAGTGTTCGTACACGCCGCGCGGGGTCCAGACCTCGGCTGCGATGGGCAAGCCAAGTTCGTCGCGGGCGATGCGGCGCAGCGCACTGCGCAGCGATTCGTTCTTGCGGATGCGGCCGCCGGGCACGAACCAGGCGCCCTGGGCGGGCGGATTGGTCCGCAGGCCCGTCAGGTAACGGCCGTTGGCGTCACGCAGCAGCAGATCGATGGACACCAGCGGCAGCATCTCGACCGCCTGGCGGAAGTCGGCCTGCGCCAGCATGCCGTCCGGGGCCGCCTCCGCCCGGGCGCCGTGCCCGGGCCATCCCAAAGGCTTAGTAGACATTGCGGCCCGTCCATCCCGACACGGCCGTGCGGGCGATGATCAGCAGGTCCATCCGGAACGTCCAGTGCTGGATGTAATAGATGTCGTGCTCGACGCGGTCGCTCATCTTGCGCAGGGTGTCCGTCTGGCCGCGGAACCCATTGACCTGGGCCCAGCCCGTGATGCCCGGCTTGACCCGATGGCGCATCATGTAGCGCTGCACCAGGTCCTTGTACATTTCGTTGTGCTCCAGCGCGTGCGGACGAGGCCCGACGACGGACATGTCGCCCATCAGCACGTTCAGGAACTGGGGCAGCTCATCCAGGCTGGTACGCCGCAGAAACCCGCCAATACGAGTGATGCGGGAATCGTTGCGCGTCGCCTGCGTCACCGTGCCATGCTCTTGGTGCACGGTCATGGTGCGGAACTTGTAGACGTGGAACACTTTGCCATCCACGCCCAGCCGTGGCTGGGTGAAGAAAACGGGGCCACGGGACGTCAGCTTCACCATCAGGGCGATGCTGATCATCAACGGCGACAGCCCGATCAGCGCGCACAAGGCGAATCCGCGGTCGAAGACCTCTTTGGCCCAGCCGCGCACGCCGGCGGCCGGCAGGCTGTTGAGCTGGATGGCGGGCAGCCCCAGGAATTCGCCGATGCGGTGGCCCAGCAGCTGGATCGACATCACGTCGGGGATCCAGCGGATATCCACCAAGTCGTTGCGCAGGTGGTAGAGCACTTCACGCAATTCCTGGCCCGCCTCCATCGGAAGGACGATCCAGATTTCCCGCACGTTGTACTCGTGGACGAAGGCGTGCAGGTTATCCAGGTCATGCAGGCGGCGCACTTGCGGCGGCAGGCTCTCATGCGGCTCGGCGTAGATGCCCGCCACGTTGTAGCCCGCGCCCCGATACCGTTCGACGCGGCGCCACAGGTCATGGCCCAGTGCGCCGAATCCCACCAGCAAGACATTTTTCTTGTTCAGGCCGCGGTCGCGCGCCGCCCCAAGCGCCGCATATACGGCGATGCGTACTCCCGCCAGCGTCAGCGCGGTCATGCCGAACCAGGTAGCCGCCCATATGCGCGATATCGCGGCGGTCTGGTGCATGAGAAAACTGACAAGAATGCCCAGGGCGAACACGGTGGCCCAGGCCATCAGGCTGCGCACCACCAGATCCGTCAGCAGGCGGCCCCGCCAAGACACATACAGGCGGAACGCCGGGAAGAGGGCGATGACGCCCAGGCCGCACAAATAGATCAGGAACAGATGGATCTGCGGGGGCTCCGCCAGAGCATCGTCCGAGAATTTCAAGCCGGTGGCAGTCAGGCCGCAGGTGATGACGATCGCGGCGTCGAGCAAGCGGTACAGATAGCTTGCCCCGCTGAATCTTGCCGACGTGTCCGTGTTGGACGGGTCCATCGCGCACTCCTGTTCGTGGGGAGTCTTCTTCTTGCGGCCGAAAAAAACGATGCAGTGCCGCAAAACATGGGGCTACCGACGAAATCTTATTGAGTGCAAGGCGTACCCGAAACCTCCAAACGATGTAGGAGAAGGCTTAGGGCATCCGTCGAATGTGCGGGGCTTCGAAAAGAGAGTGGAATGTCGCAACCCGTTACGCATCGGGCTCCATTCCAAGCAACGAAGTCATTCACAGTGGATTTGCCATGACGACATTTTTCGGAACGTTGAGCCGAGCCATCGCCGCTATCGCGCTCGTGTCTTCGCTAGGCGCTTGCGCCCTGTCACCCGGTATGACCTTCAATGCCGGCCACCTCGTAGATCCCCTGGATCCGAACTCTGTAGCGCCCATCAAGGAGATCACGCCGTCGCTGGTCGTGGACGACCTGCGCGCACGCCAGGCATTGATCGACAACGACGGCGTGAACCGTCTGGTCGGCAGCGTCGAGCCCTACCGTATCGGTCCCGGAGACATCCTCTCCATCGTGGTGTGGGATCACCCCGAGCTCGTCCTTCCGACGCAAACCTACGCCATCGGGACAGGGGTGACCGAACTAGTCATGGGGGATACCGCCTCGGGCATTCCGGGCTATACGGTGTCATCCACGGGATATATCCAATTTCCCTATACGGGATTGCTGAAAGTGGCGGGGTTGACGGAACTTCAGGCGCGCAATCTCATAGTCAATAGTTCCGGCAAGTACATCCAGGATCCCCAGATCACGGTACGCGTGCTTGGCTATCGCAGCAAGCGCGTCTACGTCGAGGGCGAGGTCAAGTTGCCGGGCACGGTGGCGATCAACGACATTCCAATGACCCTGCTTGAAGCGGTCAACCGCGCGGGAGGCTTGCTGCCTACCGCCGACCGCAGCGCTGTCTATGTGATTCGTGAAGGCCGCCGTACCCGCGTGAACCTGCCTGCGCTGATCGAACGAGGCCAGGACTTGAATCAGGTCATGCTGAAGTCGGGCGACATCGTGCGTGTGACGCCGCGCGACGACAGCAAGGTGTTCGTGATGGGTGAAGTGTTCCTGCCCACCACGGTAGTGATGCGCGACGGACGCATGTCGTTGACCGAGGCGCTGGGCATGGCGGGAGGTCCGAACCAGCTCACGGCTGACGCGTCGCAAGTGTTTGTGGTCCGCAGTACCGAGCAAGCGACGCCGCAGGTGTTCCACCTGAACGCCAAGTCGCCGCAAGCTCTGGCCGTAGGAGCGAAGTTCGAGTTGGAACCCAAAGACGTCGTGTTCGTGGATACGGCATCGCTGGTGCGGTGGAACCGCTTTATCAGCAACCTGTTCCCGAGCGCGCAAACGGTACAGACCGTGAAATCGATCGACTAGTCCGCCTTTCGGGGTCGTCAGGCCCTAAATCAACGCCTTTGGGGGCGCCGCAACCGCGGCGGCGCCCACGTCTGGAGAGCTGCATGTCGTTGCCCATCGAATCATTCGAGCCGAACGTCCCGGCTCGCCAGCAGGAAACCCCGCTGTCCTCGCATGTGGACGCCATCGTGTCGAACCGGTGGATGATCATCGCGATCACGTTGCTCGCCTTCGTCGGCGCGCTGGCCTATGTGATGGTGACCCCGTCGGTCTATTCAGCCGACATCATCGTCCAGGTCGAAGAGGAAATGCCCAATGGCCAGGCGCGCAGCCTGCTGGGCGATGTATCGGCCATGTTCGACACCAAGGCCGAAACCTCCGGTGAAATGGAAGTGTTGCGTTCGCGCATGGTTGTGGGCCCGGCGGTCGACAAGTTCCTGCTCTACATCCATGCGAAGCCGCGCTATTTCCCCGTCGTGGGCGAATGGTTGGCGCAGCGCTATGAAGCCTTGCCGTATCCGTCCATCTTGCCGCGCGGTGGATACGCGTGGGGCGGGGAGTCCATCGCGATCTCGCAGTTGGACGTGCCCAACGAATGGCTGGGCAAGCCCTTTCGCGTGACCACGCTGGGCGAAGGCCGCTACACGCTGGCAGACAAGTTCACGGGCGCCACGTTCAACGGCACGGTCGGCAAGCCCGAGCATTTCATGTTGCCCGGCGGCGGCGCGATGGACGTGCATATCGACGCATTGTCCGGCCGTCCCGGCACCGAATTCACGGTGTCGCGCAGTTCGCGCCTGGCGGCCATCGAAGACGTGCAGTCGCATCTGGGCATCTTCGAGCGCGGCCGCGCCTCCGGCGTGATCGGCGTCACGCTGGAAGGAAACGATCCTGCGCTGACGACCGCGGTGCTGAACCAGATTGGCCAGGAATACGTGCAGCAGAACGTGAACCGCAAGTCGGCCCAGGCCGAGAAGTCGCTGACGTTCCTGGAGCAGCAGCTGCCTATCTTGAAGGGAGAACTGGACGCGGCCGAGACCAAGTACAACACCTTGCGCAACAAGCGCGGCACGATCGACCTGAGCGAAGAGGCCAAGTTGATCCTGGCGCAATCGGTGGATGCGCAGACCAAGGTGATGGAACTGCGCTCCAAGCGGCAGGAGCTGATCACGCGCTTTGCGCCGACCCATCCCAGCATCGTGGCCATTGACCGCCAGATCACCTCGCTGTCCGGCGACGTCAGCCGCATCGGCAACAACATCAAACAGTTGCCCGATCTGGAGCAGGACGTCGTGCGGCTGGTGCGCGACGTGCGCGTCAACACCGAGCTCTACACCGGCTTGTTGAATAACGCCCAGCAGCTGCGCCTGATCCGCGCGGGCAAGGTGGGCAACGTGCGCATCCTGGACGCGGCCGTGCAACCCGACCGCCCCGTGCGCCCCAAGGCCGCGATCATCCTCGGCGTGGCTACGGTCATCGGCCTGATCTTCGGCATGCTGTGCGCGTTCGTCCGCAACGCGCTGTTCGGCGGGCTGTCGGAACCCGATGATGTCGAGCGTTATACGGGGCTGCCTGTGCTGGCGGCCATTCCGTACAGCGACATGCAGGACAAATTGTGGCGCCGCAGCCGCCGCAAGAACGCAACGGTGCCTGCGCTGCTGGCGCAAAGCCAGGGCAACGCGCCGCCCATCGAAAGCCTGCGTTCCTTCCGCAATGTGCTGCAGGCGTCGCTGCGCCAGTCCGCCAACAACATGGTCATGTTCACCGGCCCGGTGGCGGGCGTGGGCAAGTCGTTCCTGTCGGCCAACTTCGCCTTCATCCAGGGCGGCGTGGGCAAGCGCGTGCTGTTGATCGACGCCGACTTCCGCAAGGGCCAGCTCAACCGCTACTTCGGCGTACCCAAGGAAGACGGCTTGTTCGAAGTGCTCTCGGGCACGATTCCGCTGACGCGGGTCAGAAAGCACAGCGTGTCCGAAGGGGTGGATTTCATCGCCACCGGCGCGGTGACTTTCGATCCTTCAGAGCTGTTGGCGTCGCCGGTGTTCGGCGCGACCCTGCGCGAACTGGCGTCGCAGTACGACATGGTGATTCTGGATACGGCGCCCGTGCTGTCGTCGCCTGACGCGGCGGTGGTGGGCACGCACGCGGCGGCGGTCATGGTGGTCGTGCGTTCCGGGATGAACACGGTGGGCGAGATCCGCGAAACGGCCAAACGGTTGATCCAGGCGGGTGCGCCGGTGGATGGCGTGTTGTTCAACGGGCTCAAGCTGATGCCTGAGCGTTTCGGCTTTAGATCCAAGTATGGGAACTATCGGTATTCCCGTGCGGCGTATTACGGCGATTTCAAACAGAACGGTCCCAAGTAACGCCACCCGGAGAAACTGGCATGCACGGAACTTTTGGCTGGGACACCCCGCAAATTCTGGATGCGGTTTTCAAGGCTTACGACATACGCGGCACGGTGCCGGACGAAATTGATGCGCGCTTCGCCCACAGCTTGGGCATGGCGGCGGGGACGCAGGCGCGGCAGCAGGGCGCGCGGTCGATCGTGGTGGGCCGCGATGGCCGGATCAGCAGCGTGGAGCTGGCGGCCGCGCTGCAAGCGGGGCTGCGCTCGGCGGGCATGCACGTCATCGACATCGGCATGGCCACCACGCCGATGGTGTATTTCGCCACGCGCCTGATGGACACGGGCGCCGGCATCGCCGTGACGGGCAGCCACAACCCGCCGGCGCACAACGGCTTCAAGATTGTGCTGGAAGGCGCTTCGCTGTACGGCGAAGGCATCACGGCCCTGCGCGACGCGATGCGGCAACCGATCGAATCCGCGGCCGTGTCGGGCGGGCGCACGCAAATGCAGATCCAGCCTTGTTACGCGGCCCGCCTGCTGGGCGACATCCGCATGGCGCGCCCGATGAAGATCGCCATCGACTGCGGCAGCGGGGTCGCGGGCGCGGTGGCGCCGGCGTTGTTCCGCGCGTTGGGCTGCGAAGTGACAGAACTGTTTTGCGAAGTGGACGGCTCGTTCCCCGGCCATCATCCCGACCCGGCCGATCCGCAAAACCTGCAGGATCTGATCTATTGCCTGCGCTATTCCGACTGCGAAGTGGGTCTGGCGTTCGACGGCGACGGCGACCGGCTGGGCGTGGTGACGAAGTCGGGCCAGATCATCTGGCCGGATCGTCAACTGATCCTTTTCGCGCGTGATGTGCTGGAGCGCAATCCGGGCGCCGAAATCATCTACGACGTCAAGTGCAGCCGGCATGTGGCGCGCGCCATCGTCGAGGCGGGGGGGCGGGCCACCATGTGGAAGACCGGCCATTCGCTGATCAAGGCCAAGATGCGCGAGACGGGGGCCCTGCTTGCCGGAGAAATGAGCGGCCACATGTTCTTCAAAGAGCGCTGGTATGGCTTTGACGACGGCATCTATGCCGCCGCCCGGCTGTTGGAAATCCTGTCATCGGCGCCGGACCCGTCGGCTTTGCTGGAAAGCCTGCCGCAATCCTGCGCCACCCCTGAGATCAAGCTGGACACCGCCGAAGGCGAACAGTTCGAACTGGTGGAGACGTTGCGCGCACAGGGGGAATTCCCTGGCGCTATCTCCATCAACGACCTGGATGGCGTCCGGGTGGATTATGCCGACGGCTTCGGCCTGGCGCGTCCGTCCAACACCACGCCGACGGTGGTTTTGCGTTTTGAAGGAGACACCGTGGCCGCATTGGCCCGTATCGAGGAGGACTTCCGCAAAGCGTTCCGGCGCATTGCACCTCACGTTCGTTTACCGTTCTAAGGAGCATCACGCGATGGGTAAGGCCAACTATGCGATTGAGGCGTTAAGGGCGAACTCCGGCTTGGCGCACAGCCCGGAGTGGCTGGCATTCGCGCAAGCCGCGCAAAGCGCCGGATTGGATGCCGGCACGTTGAAAGTGATCGAGGCGGCGGGATTGTGCGTGGACTTGACCATGCAGCGGCAGTCCCCGGCTTTGGAAGCGGCGGCGCTGAACCTGCTGCAGGCGCGCGGGTTGGCGGACGCGCGCCACGCCCTGTTCTCGGGTGACCCGGTCAACTGGACTGAAGGCAAACCGGCGTGGCATACGGCGTTGCGCGCCGGCCGCACCCGCGAGCAGCCGGACGGCCAGGATGCGGATTCCGTCTGCGAGTACTCACGCATGACCGATTTCGTCCGCAAGGTGGACCAGACCGCGGATTTTTCCACGGTGCTGCATATCGGCATCGGCGGCAGCGACTGGGGCCCCCGGTTGGCCATTCAGGCGTTCGGCGGCCCGTCGCAACGGCGTCAGATCCGTTTCGTGTCCAACATCGACGGCCATGCGTTTCATGACGCCGTGGCGGGGCTGGACCCGCGCCGCTGCCTGGTCGTGGTGTCGTCAAAATCCTTCACGACATCCGAGACCCTGCATAACGCGCGGGCCGCCATTGCCTGGCTAAAGCAAGGCGGCGTGACGGACGTGTCCGAACACCTGGCCGCGGTCACCGCGAATGCGCCCGCCGCGCGGGCCCTGGGCGTGCCGGCCTGCCAGGTGTTCAGGATGTGCGACTGGGTCGGCGGACGCTATTCCGTCTGGTCGGTCGCCGGGCTGTCGATCGCGTTGACGGTGGGCGCCGATGTGCTGATCGGCATGCGGGCGGGCGCCGAAGCCATGGACCAGCATTTCCAGCAGGCGCCGTTCGCCTCCAATGCGCCGATTCAACTGGCGTTGGCCGGTCTGGTGAATTGCAGCGTGCTGGGCCACAACTCGTTGAACATCGCCGCGTACAGCGCGCGGTTGCTGCATCTGGTGACGTACTTGCAGCAGCTGGAAATGGAGTCGCTGGGCAAGCGCGTGGCGGGCGACGGCGCGGCCGTCGGCGTGCCCACGGCGCCCATCATCTGGGGCATGCCCGGCACCGACGGGCAGCATACGTTCTTCCAATGGTTGCACCAGAGCGAGGATGGCGCGCCGGTCGACTTCATCGCCAGCCTGCAAGGCCATGCCGACAGCCCCGATGCGCATCGCATGCTGCTGGCAAATTGCCTGGCGCAGCGGCAGGCGCTGCTACGCGGCAAGTGCCTCGAAGAGGCGTTGCTGGACGTGGCGCATATCGATGACCAGGAACGCGCGCTAAGCCTCGCACAGCACATGGTGCATCCGGGCGGGCGGCCGTCGACCTTGATCGTCCTGCGCCAGCTGGACCCGCGCGGGCTGGGCGCGCTGCTGGCCCTCTACGAACACAAGGTGTTCGTGCAAAGCGTGGTGTGGGGCATCAATCCCTTCGACCAATGGGGCGTGGAACTGGGCAAGCGCCTGGCCACCGGTATCGAACGAGAACTGGCGGTTCCGGTGTCGGCCGGGGTGGTGGATTGGGGCCATGACGCGTCCACGTCGTACTGGATCGACCGCTATCGCGGCCATGCGCAGGCGCCGCGTTCGCGGCATGCGTGGGTGCCGGGCATGGCGGCACATCTTTGACGGGGGGCGGGCATGCCAGAGCTGAATGTGCTGGTGACGGGCGGTGCGGGCTACATCGGCACGCACACGCTGGTCGCGATGCTGGCGGCGGGCCAGCGGCCGCAGGTGCTGGATAATTTCAGCAACGGCAGCCGCGAGGCCGTGCGCCGTGTCGAACGCCTGTGCGGCGTCCCGATCCCGTTGATAGAGGGCGATATCCGCACCCCTGGCCTGATGGAATCGGTGCTGGCCGGGGCCGCGGCACGGGGCGAACCGGTGCACGCGGTGTTGCACTTGGCGGGCTGCAAGGCGGTCGGGGAATCGGTGGCGGACCCGCTGAAGTACTACGACAACAATGTGGCGGGATCGTTGGCCCTGCTGCGCGCCATGCGCGACACCGGCGTCGCGCGGATGGTGTTCAGTTCGTCGGCCACCGTCTATGGCGAACCGCGCTACTTGCCCTTTACCGAGACGCACCCGCTGGCGCCCACCAACCCCTATGGCCGCACGAAATGGATGGTGGAAGAGATGCTGCGCGATGTCTGCACGGCGGACCCCGCCTTCAGCGCGGTCACGCTGCGCTACTTCAATCCCATCGGCGCGCACCCCAGCGGCGTGATCGGCGAGAGCCCGCGTGACCTGCCCAACAACCTGTTTCCCTTCATCACCCAGGTGGCGGTGGGCCGGCAGCCGTTCCTGCGCGTGTTCGGAGACGACTACGCGACGGCCGACGGCACGGGTGTGCGCGACTATCTGCATGTGATGGACCTGGCGCAGGGCCATGTCCAGGCCCTGGCGTATTCCGAGGGGCATCCGGGCTTTGTCGCGGTGAATCTGGGAACCGGGCAGGGCACCAGCGTGCTGGAGCTGGTACGGACCTTCGAACAGGTCAATGGCTGCCGCATCCCCGTGCGCGCACAGGCGCGGCGGCCTGGCGACATCGAGCGGATGTGGGCCGACCCGGCGTTGGCGGCGTCCCTGCTGGGCTGGCGCAGCACGCACGACGTGGCCGCCATGTGCGCGGACGGTTGGCGCTGGCAGCAAGGCAATCCGCAAGGCTACGAGGCGCCCGGCGATGCGCGGCCAGCCGGCGAACGGCCCGCCCAGGCGCAACCCGCTTATGAACCGCCAGGGCGCGGGAAGGCCGCCGCATAACCCCAATGCCATGTCGGAAGGGTTACGGAAAAAGGGCGTGAGCGGTTACAGTTGACGGGATTATTGCGTAGCAACATGGCCCGGCGGCCTGGCCGGCCGGGCCCTGCACCGTCAGTGAGGCACTCCCATGTTTGAATTCCATTCGTATGCCGGGCCTAGCGGCGCCTTGCCGGAGCCGCGGCAATGAGCGGGCCGTCCTATTTGCCGCCGGCCCACTGGAACCTGGACAGCATCGTGTCCGGCCTGCGCGAAGCGCGTGTCGCGTGGCGCGGCCCGCGCGGCCGCCTGCGTGAAGATTCGGGCTTGCGCGAATTCCCGTCGCAGGAAAGCCTGCGCCAGATCATCAAAGACCTCTGTGGCGCCTTGTTCCCGATGCGCCTGGGGCCGATCGACTTGCGCGAAGAAGTCGAAGACTTCTATGTCGGGCACACCATCGGCGCCGCGCTGGATGCGTTGCTGCATCAGGTCTGTCTGGAACTGCAGTACGTCGGCCGCCATGAACACGTGGACCCGGCCGAGACCCAGCGGCGCGCCATCGAGATCGTGCGCCAGTTCGGCGCCGAGCTGCCACGCGTGCGCGCCGCGCTCGACCTGGACGTGACGGCGGCCTATCAAGGCGATCCGGCCGCGCACAGCGTGGACGAAGTGCTGCTGTGCTATCCCGGCGTGGCGGCGATGATCCATCACCGCCTGGCCAACGTCCTGTATCGCCTGAACGTGCCGATGCTGGCCCGCATCGTGGCCGAGATCGCGCATGCCGATACCGGCATCGATATCCATCCCGGCGCCACCATCGGCCGCAGCTTCTTCATCGACCACGGCACGGGCGTCGTCATCGGCGAAACCGCCATCATCGGTGACCGCGTGCGGCTCTACCAGATGGTGACGCTGGGCGCCAAGCGCTTCCCGCCCGGCGAAAACGGCGAGCTCAAAAAGGGCCTGCCGCGCCACCCGTTGATTGAAGATGATGTCGTGATCTACGCTGGCGCCACGATCCTGGGCCGCGTCACGATCGGCAAGGGGTCGACCATCGGCGGCAATGTCTGGCTGACGCGCAGCGTGGCGCCGGGCAGCAACGTCACGCAGGCCAGCCTGGTCAGCGACATGCCGGATTGCGGCCTGGGCGGCTGAACGCCGCCTTCACGCGCGTGGCGCCGCCGGGGCGGACGGCCAGAACAGAGGAGTCAGGATGGATACACGAGTCTCGGATCTGGCCGCGCTGCGCGGCTTTATCGACCGCCACCCGCGGCTGTTCGTCCTGACGGGGGCGGGTGTCAGCACCGACTCGGGCATCCCCGACTACCGCGACACCGAAGGCGAATGGAAGCGCAAGCCGCCCATGACCCTGCAGACGTTCATGGGCGACGACCTTGCGCGGGCGCGCTACTGGGCCCGCAGCATGGTCGGGTGGCGGCGCTTCGGCAGCGTCAAGCCCAATGATTCGCACCGCGCGCTGGCACGTCTGGAATCGCACGGCCACGTCACCGTGCTAGTCACGCAGAATGTCGATGGGCTGCATGAAGCCGCAGGCAGCCGCGAAGTCGTGGACCTGCATGGCCGGCTGGACGAGGTGCGCTGCATGAATTGCGATTGGCGCGGCGGCCGTCAGGCTTGGCAAGATGAACTGCAGCACGGCAATCCGGAATGGACTTCGTTGGATGCCACCGATGCGCCCGACGGCGACGCGGATCTGGACGGCGAGGATTTCTCGCGGTTCACGGTCCCGCCCTGTCCGCGCTGCGGCGGCGTCGTCAAGCCGGACGTGGTTTTTTTCGGTGAAACCGTACCCCGCGACCGCGTCGACCGGGCCAATGCCGGCCTGATGAGCGCCGACGCGGTGCTGGTGGTCGGGTCATCGCTGATGGTGTATTCGGGCTACCGCTTCGTTACGGCGGCCTCCCGCAACGGCATGCCGATCGCCGCCATCAATCTGGGTCGTACCCGGGCGGATCCGCTACTTACCTTGAAGGTGGAACAGCCTTGCGCGGTGGCGCTGGACGCCCTCTAGGCACGGTTTTTGCCGGCCGGTTTTTGACCGGTCTAAGCAAGTGCTTGCCCTGTAAGGGATTTTTCGCGCTGTTACAGACCTTTCCATAGGGTTGTCCACAGGAACTGTGGATAATTCCTAGGGATAACCCCCGTCGTTCAGGTTTCGTCGGCCTCGATGCCGTCGCCCAGCAACGCTTTGCGGGCGGCATGCCAACTGCCGGCGTCGGGCGCGTAAAGCAGTCCGCCCGTGCGGTGCGTGGGCTTGTACGGCGATCCATCGAAGCGGGCGGCGTAGCCCCCGGCTTCCCGGTGCAGCAGCCAGCCTGCCGCGTGGTCCCAGGCCGTCAATTGGTTGTAGAGCGCCACATGGCAATGGCCCGCTGCCAGCATCCGGTATTCATGCGCGGCGCAGCGCAGCGACGCGGTGCTGCCCAGGCGCGACAGATTACCGTTGACCAGGGTGCGCAGCGGCTCGGGCAGGGCGCCGGTGGCGATCAGGCCGTCCATGTCCTCGGGGCGCGCGGGGCTGGCGACGGTCAGCGGCGCTTGCCGGCCGTTTTCATATTCCATCCAGGCGCCTTCGCCGCGCACGGCCAGCGCGCTGTCGCGGTTGACCGGATCATAGATGACGCCGGCGATCACATCGCCGCGGTGGCACGCCGCGATCATCATGCCGAACAGCGGCAGGCCGGCGACATAGTTGCGGGTGCCATCGATGGGGTCGATCAGGAAGGCCAGATCGGCGTCCACCAGCATGTTCAGCAGGGCGGGATTGCGCGCGGAGGCTTCTTCGCCGATCAGCACGGCGCCGGGGTGCAGCTTGGTCAACCGGGCGGCGATGAGGCGTTCGGCCGCCTCGTCCGCGTCGGTCACCAGGTCGCGCGGTGAACTCTTGCTGCGGACCGACCCGTCCGGCAGGTTGCGGTAGCGTGGCATGACCTCCGCCAGGGCGGTTTCGGCCAGCACGGCGGCAAGCTTGCGGGTGTCCTCGCGGGTAAACGTTCTGCTCATACTGACTCGTCCAGGGAACGCGCAAATCTATCATGCCTGAGCGGCATTTGATCGCGTTTCGCAAGTCACTGGAACGAAAGGACTTTTTCGGGCTGTGCAGAAGTTATCTGCCGGGTTGTCCACAGTTGCTGGGGATAAGCGGGGCAATCCCGCCTATCCCCGAGGACGGATTTAGCCCAAGTCGACGCACAGATACTTGATCTCGAGGTATTCCTCGATACCGTACTTGGAACCTTCGCGGCCCAGGCCGGATTGCTTCACACCGCCGAACGGACCCACTTCGTTCGAGATCAAGCCGGTGTTGATGCCGACGATGCCGTATTCCAGCGATTCCGACACGCGCCAGATGCGGGCGTAGTCGCGGGTGAAGAAATAGGCGGCCAGGCCGAAGATGGTGTCGTTGGCCATCCCGATGACTTCTTCTTCCGTTTCAAAGCGGAACAGCGGCGCCACCGGGCCGAAGGTTTCTTCGGTCGCGAAGCGCATGGATTGCGTGACGTCGCGCACCACGGTCGGCTCGAAGAACGTGCCGCCCAGCGCATGCGGCTTGCCGCCAGCGATCACGCGGGCGCCGTGCGACGTGGCGTCCGCAATGTGCTCCTGCACCTTTTCGACGGCGCTGGCGTCGATCAGCGGGCCTTGCGTCACGCCGTCGGCGAAGCCGTCGCCCACCTTCATGGCGTTGACCTTAGCCACCAGGCGCTTGGCGATTTCCTCGTACACGCCGGCTTGCACGTAGATGCGGTTGGCGCACACGCAGGTCTGGCCGGCGTTGCGGTACTTCGACGCCAGGATGCCGTCCACGGCGCGGTCCAGGTCGGCGTCGTCGAACACGATGAAGGGCGCGTTGCCACCCAATTCCAGCGACAGCTTCTTGATGGTGGGCGCGCATTGTTCCATCAGCGTGCGGCCGACTTCAGTGGATCCGGTGAAGCTCAGTTTGCGCACCACTTCGCTTTCGCACAGGGCCGCGCCGATGTCGCGCGAGCTGCCCGTGATGACGTGGAACACGCCAGCCGGCACGCCGGCTTCCTCGGCCAGCACGGCCAGCGCCAGTGCCGTCAGCGGCGTCTGCTGGGCGGGTTTGACGACCATGGTGCAGCCGGCAGCCAGGGCCGGGCCGACCTTGCGGGTGATCATGGCGGCCGGGAAATTCCACGGCGTGATGGCGGCGGTGACGCCGATGGGCTGCTTCAACGCCAACAGGCGCTGGCCGGCTTTCGGGCTTTGCAGCACGTCGCCGTCGATGCGCTTGGCTTCTTCGGCGAACCACTCCAGGAACGAGGCGGCATAGGCGATTTCGCCGGCAGCCTCAGTGACGGGCTTGCCTTGTTCCGACGTCATGATGGCGGCCAGGTCTTGCTGGTTCTGCATCATCAGCTGGGCCCACTTCAGCAGGATCGCGGCGCGCTCCTTGCCGGTCTTGGCGCTCCAGGCGGGCAGGGCGGCCTGCGCGCTGGCGATGGCTTGTTCCGTTTCCTTGCGGCCCAGCTTGGGCACGGACACGATGGTCTTGCCGGTGGAGGGATTGTCCACCGGGATCGATGCGCCGCTGCCGGCGCCTACCCACTTGCCGTCGATGTAGCAGGCGTCGCGCAACAGGTCAGGACGCGACAGGGGATGGGTCAATGCGGTCATTATCGAAGTCTCCGTGAATGAAATGCGAAAAAGGGCAGGAAACGGCTGCGGGCGTGGCGGTAATCCGCAGCACGCCCGCAATTGCCATGCCTGCCTGATCGAAGATCGGGCTTTCAGGCCCTGAACATCAAGCGGCCAGCGCTTCGGACAGAATGACCAGCGCGCGATCGAACTGCGCGTCGGGGATGGTCAGCGGATACAGGAAGCGAAGCACGTTGCCGTACACGCCGCAGCTCAGCAGAATCAGGCCTTGTTCCAGCGCGCGGGCTTGCACGCGCTTGACGGCTTCGGCGTCCGGCTTGCCGCTGGCGTCGTTCAATTCCACCGCCACCATCGAGCCCAGGCCGCGCACGTCGGCGATGGCGGGCACCTTGGCGCGCAGGCCTTCCAGGTGGGCGCGCAGCTTGTCGCCCAGCACCGTGGCGCGTTCACACAGCTTTTCTTCGGCGATCACGTCCAGTACGGCATGCGCGGCGGCGACCGCCAGCGGGTTGCCGGCGTAGGTGCCGCCCAAGCCGCCCGCGGCCGGGCCATCCATGACGTCGGCGCGGCCGACCACGCCCGAGATCGGGAAGCCGCCGCCCAGGCTCTTGGCCATCGTGATCAGGTCGGCCTGTACCGCGTGGTGTTCCATCGCGAACAGCTTGCCGGTGCGGCCGAAGCCGGTCTGCACTTCGTCGGCGATCAGCAAGATGCCGTGTTCGTCGCAGACCTTGCGCAGCGCGCTCATCAGTTCGGGCGGGGTGATGTTGAAGCCGCCTTCGCCTTGCACCGGTTCAATGATGATCGCTGCAACGCGCTTCGGGTCGATGTCGCACTTGAACAGCAGGTCCAGCGCCTTGAGCGAATCCGCGACGGTGATGGACTGCGTGCCGTTGGGGAACGGCACGTGATAGATGTCGCCCGGCATGGGGCCGAACGACAGCTTGTAGGGGGCAACCTTGCCGGTCAGCGCCATGCCCAGCATCGTGCGGCCATGGAACGAACCCGAAAAGGCGATGACGCCCGAACGGCCGGTGGCCGAGCGTGCGATCTTGACGGCGTTTTCAACGGCTTCGACGCCGGTCGTGAAGAAGGCGGTTTTCTTCAGGCCGTCGATGGGGGCCAGGCGGTTGATGCGCTCTGCCAGCGAGATATAGCCTTCATACGGCACGATCTGGTAGGCCGTGTGCGTGAAATTGTCCAGCTGGGCGGACACGGCGGCCTTGACCTTGGGGTGCAGGTGGCCCGTGTTCAGCACGGCGATGCCGCCCGCGAAATCGATGTATTCCTTGCCATTGGCGTCCCACAGCGTCGCGTTTTCGGCGCGCACCGCGTAGAAGTCGCACATGACGCCAACGCCACGCGGCGTGGCCAAGGAACGGCGGGTATTCAGGTCCTGATTCTTCATCTCTGCCTCGGGGAACGTGGTGGGCGGGAAAAACCTTATTTAATGCTACGATGGCCCCATTTGTGGGAACCACTTTAATAAAACAGGTAGAACCAATTGCGGTCCATTGTAGGTGACTTGCTGCTGCTGCGCTTGGCCGACGGATCCAGCGAGCCCATGAACAAGCGGCTGTATCGCGGCATCCGTGAAGCGATCCTTGACGGGGCCATCGCGGCGGACTCGCGCCTGCCCGCGTCACGCGACCTGGCCGCCGAGCTGGGCATCGCCCGCAATACCGTCGTTCACGTCTACAGCCAGCTGCTGGCCGAGGGCTATACGCGCAGCCGCCAGGGCAACGGTACGTTCGTCAACGCGTCGGTGCCGGATTCCTACCTGGCCAGCGGCCGCCGGCTGCGCCAGCCGCTGGCGTCGCAGCCGGGGCCGGCGCTGTCGCCGCGCGGCGCGGCCATCGTCGACGGCGTATCGGCCTCGCCCTATCAGTGGGGCGCCTTCATGCCTGGCGTGCCCGACCTGACGGAATTCCCGCACAAGAAGTTCGGCCGCATCGTAAGCAACCTGTGGCGCAACCCGTCTCCTGATCTGCTGACTTATGCCTACGGCGGCGGCTTGCCGGCGCTGCGCGAGGCGCTGGCCCAGCATCTGGCGCTGACACGCTCCATCGATTGCGATCCCGAACAGATCATCATCACGGAAGGGTCCCATCAGGCCATCGACCTGACGACCCGCATCCTGGGCGAAGCCGGCGAAACCGCCTGGGTGGAAGACCCGGGTTATTGGGGGGCGCGCACCATCCTGCAAGTCAACGGCCTGCGCACGGTGCACCTGCCGGTGGACGAAGAGGGCATGCGGCTGCCGGATGCCGTGGACACGCCGCCGCGTTTCATCTTCGTCACGCCCTCGCATCAGTATCCGCTCGGTCCCGTCATGTCGCTGACCCGACGCCGCCAACTGTTAGCGGTCGCGCGCCAATGCGGCAGCTGGATCATCGAAGACGACTACGACAGCGAATTCCGTTTTTCGGGCCGTCCCATCGCGTCGCTGCTGGGCCTGGAGCCGGATGCGCCCGTCATCTACATGGGCACCTTCAGCAAGACCTTGTACCCGGGCCTGCGCGTGGGTTACCTGGTGCTGCCCAAGCCGCTTACGGCGGCTTTCCAGGCGGCGCACGCGGAGCTATACCGCGAAGGCCACCTGATGACGCACGGGGCGCTGGCGACGTTCATCGCCGAAGGCCATTACGCGGCCCACATCCGCCGGATGCGCATGCTGTACGGCCGACGCCGCGCCATGCTGGTGAACCTGATCGAACGTCGGCTGGGGCCGGAATGGCTGCACCGCGACGCCAGCATGGCGGGTCTGCATCTGGTGCTGACCCTGCCGACGGATATGGACGATCTGCGCGTGGTGGACGTGGCGCGCAGCAAAGGCGTGCTGACGCGCGCGCTGTCGCGGTACTACGTCGATGCGCAAGCGCGCCGGCCGGGCCTGTTGCTGGGCTATGCCTGTGTGCCCGAACACGACATCGCGCGCAAGTTCGAAGTGCTCTTGGAGAGCCTGGCGGAAGTGGCTCGTAAGCCTGCGGCGGCCTGATTCCTCAGAATGGCAGCAGCGCGGATGCGAATGCGGCGGCGTTGCGCATGCCCTGGTCTTCGAAGTTGGTGTTGAACACGGCGTGGGCCTGCGCGCTTTGCGTGGCCAGGCGCGAAAACCGCTCGGCCAGTTCGGCCAGTTCCTGTTCCGTGTATTCATATTGGAAACGCCCCGACGAGGCCGTGCCGGACACGTTCCATGCAGCGGCATTGCGGCCGTGCAGGCGTAGCAGCGTCAGATCGGGGTGGGTGCTTTCCCAGACGGCGGGCACGGTGTTGTCAAAGCCCTGGGGGGCGTCCACCACGGTGTGCACCACGCCCAGGTCGCGTTCGAACGCCAGCGTGTCCGCGGTGGCGGCGGGGCTCTCGAACCAGCTGCGGTGCCGGAACTCTACCGAAATCAGGTGTTCTTCCATGCGGCGCGCGCAATCGGCCACGCGCGCCCGGCCACGCGCGTCGCGCCGAATCCAGGACGGAAACTGGAAATGCACCGCGCCCAGTTTGCCCGGCATCCGCAGCGGCTCCAGCGCCAGTTGGTACCGGCGCCAGAGCTCGTCGCGCAGATCGTCGGGCATCTGGTCGTGATAGATGACCGGGGCCGGCCAGCCGGCCAGCTCGCGGCCGATATCCGCGGGCAACGCGGCAAGTGGCGTCTGGTGGCCGGTGAACAGCCGGAAGGCTTTGATATTGAAGACAAAATCGTCCGGCGTGCGCTGCGCCCACAGGTAGGCGTTTTCGGCCGATGGCAGGGCGTAGTAGCTGGAATCCACTTCGGCCATGGGAAAGCGCGATGCGTAGAACCGCAGCCGGGCTTCGGCGCTGCGCATGCCGGGCGGGTAAAACCGTCCGCAGGCCAACAACGTGGGATCGGTCCAGGAGGCGGTGCCGGTCAGGATGGGCATGGAGCAAAGGGTCGGGTGAGTACGGGGGCGGCCACGGACGGCCACGCTGCTATGATAGCTGGATATATAGCCAGTCATTTGGCCCGCCATTGTGCTCCATGCGGCCCTTCCCACGCGTTATGCCCGATCAGAATCCCGCCCCATCCAATAGCCGCCCCGACCCCCTGGCCGACCTGAATCCTGCCCAGCGCGAAGCCGCCGAATTCGGCATCGGCGGCGCGTCGGGCGACGGCGGCCCCTTGCTGGTCATCGCCGGGGCCGGGTCGGGCAAAACCAACACCTTGGCTCACCGGGTGGCCCACCTGATCCTGAACGGCGCCGACCCGCAGCGCATGCTGTTGCTGACCTTTTCGCGCCGCGCGGCCCAGGAAATGGACCGTCGCGTGGGGTCCGTGCTGCAGCGGGTCATGAACCTGCGCGGCTCGCAGCAAGCGCCGTCGTTGCCGTGGGCCGGCACCTTTCACGCCATCGGCGCGCGGCTGCTGCGCGATTGCGCGCTGCGCATCGGGTTGTCAGAAGCCTTCACCATCCATGATCGTGGCGACGCCGAAGACCTTATGGGCATGGTCCGGCACGAACAGGGCCTGTCGTCCACCAAGTCGCGCTTTCCGCTCAAGGGCACGTGCCTGGCCATCTACTCGCGCGTGGTCAACAGCCAGACGCCGGTAGCCGACGTGCTGAAGACGTCTTTCCCCTGGTGCGCCCAATGGGAAGACGAATTGAAGAACCTGTTCCGCGGCTATGTGGCCGCCAAACAGGATCAGCAGGTGCTGGATTACGACGACCTGCTGCTGTATTGGGCCGAAATGATGTCCGACCCCGGCATCGCCGCCGACGTGGGCGCGCGTTTCGACCATGTGCTGGTCGACGAATACCAGGACACCAATCGGTTGCAGTCGGCCATCCTGCTGGCCATGAAGCCCGACGGCCGCGGGCTGACGGTGGTGGGCGACGACGCTCAGTCCATCTATTCTTTCCGCGCCGCCACGGTCCGCAACATTCTGGACTTCCCCGGCCAGTTTCCCCAGCCCGCGCGCGTCATTACGCTGGACCGCAACTACCGCTCGACCCAACCCATCCTGAACGCGTCCAACGCGGTGATTGGCCTGGCGACGGAACGTTTCGCCAAAGACCTCTGGACCGACCGCGCTTCGTCGCAATTACCCGAATTGGTGACGGTCAGCGATGAAGCCGGGCAGGCGCGCTGGGTGGCCGACCAGGTGCTGGCGCAGCGCGAAGGCGGCGCCACGCTGAAATCGCAGGCGGCGCTGTTCCGCACGGCCAGCCACAGCGCCGCGCTTGAACTGGAACTGACCCGCCGCAATATCCCCTTCGTGAAGTTCGGCGGCTTGCGCTTTCTGGAAGCCGCGCACGTGAAAGACCTGCTGTCCCTGCTGCGGTGGGCGGAAAACCCGCGAGGCCGCATGGCAGGGTTCCGGGTGGCTCAACTGATGCCGGGCATCGGCCCGGCTACGGCGGGCAAGTTGATGGACGCCATGTCCGCGTCCGCCGAACCGTTGCGCGCGTTGCGCGAATTCAAGTCCGGGGCCGCGGCGCAGGAAGAGTGGGGCGCGTTTGCCGATACCTATGCGGCGTTGTGCGACCCTGGCCTGCGCTGGCCGGCCGATGTCGACCTGGCGCTGCGCTGGTACGCCGGGCAACTGGAACGCCTGTACGACGACGCGCGGGTGCGTAAAACCGATCTGGACCAATTGGTGCGGCTGGCGGCGGGCTACCCGTCGCGCGAGCGCTTCCTGACGGAACTGACGCTGGACCCGCCCGACGCCACCAGCGACGAATCCGGCGCCCCTTCGCGCGACGAAGACTACATGATCCTGTCCACCATCCATTCCGCCAAGGGGCAGGAATGGAAGGCCGTTTATGTGCTGAACGTCGTGGACGGCTGCATCCCGTCCGACATGAGCACGGGCACGGCCGAAGAAATCGAAGAAGAGCGCCGGCTGCTGTATGTGGCCATGACCCGCGCCAAGGAACGTCTGCAACTGATCGTGCCGCAACGCTTCTACGTGCACCAGCAGACGGGCATGGGCGACCGCCACGTCTATGGTTCGCGCACGCGCTACATCACGAATGCGATGTTGCCGCTGTTCGACCACCTGCCCAAGCCGCCTGCGCTGCCGGGCCTGGCGGGCGACGCCGCACCCAAGGAACCGCAGGCGCCCAGCATCGACGTGACCAAACGGGTACGAAGCCTGTTCTCCTAGGCTGGGCTATCATCGGCCGATGCCTATGAGTTGTCCGGTTGGGGGCGCATTGCCAGAGGTTGTCCATGTCTGCTGAAGAGAATTTCGCCGACGCCCACAAGGGCGAGGTGGTTGCGTCGATTGCGTATGTGAACGGGCGGCGCGACCGTGAAGTGCCCATCGACGAGGTGGCGAAGTACATCAGCCGATACAACAGCCAGCCCCAGGGCCAGCCGCCCGGCATGCTGTGGATCGGCCTGCGCAATCCCACGCCGGAACTGCTGGCGCGGGTCACGGGCGAACTTGGCGCCTGTGGCAAGAACCAGGAAGAGATGCTGGAACCGCATCGCCGCCCGAAGATCATCGACTACGGCAACATGGTCCTTATCGTGACCATCACCGTCGAAGTCGAAGCTGAACGCCCGATCTTCGGCGAAACCCAGCTCTTGATCGGCGACGGCTTCCTGGTCACGGTGCGCCGTGGCGCCACGGCGGCCCATAGCCCCTTGCGGGAACGGCTGGAGGCTTCGCCCGACCTGCTCAAGCGCGGCAGCGATTACGTGGCCTCCGAGGTGCTGGACTGGATGGTCGACCGCTATGTGGCCGCCGCGGGAAAGATCGAAAGCGTGGTGGAAGGGGCCGAGCAGAAACTGCTGATCCGCGGCGCGAAAGATTCCGATATTCGCCGGCTGTACCGGCAGCGGCGCGACCTGCTGCGCATTCACACCGTGGTGTCGCCGTTGGCCGAGATCTGCCGCCGTCTGGCCCGGGTCGAGATGTCGGCCGTGGACGAACACGCGCGCCCTTATTTCGGCGAAGTGGCCGACCGGGTGCTGCGTGTGGACGAACTGTTCAACGCCTTGCGCGAGTCGCTGGCCTTTGCGTTTGAAGCCAGCTTGATGATCGGCCAAGCCGCGCAAAACGACACCACCCGCAAACTGGCGTCCTGGGCCGCCATCCTGGCCGTGCCCACGGCGATCGCCGGTATCTACGGCATGAACTTCGAGTTCATGCCCGAACTGAAGTCGCCTTGGGGCTATCCCGTCACCCTGGGCGTCATCGTGTCGGTCTGTTCCATCCTGTATTGGCGCTTCCGCAAATCGGGCTGGCTATAAGGCGATACGGGATAGGCGATAGGCGATAGGCGATAAGGCGGGCGGTTGTTTTCCGCACTCCGGACGGCCGGAGCCGTCCGGGGTATGGCACACTTCCTGCGTTTTCAATCCGGAGCCTGGCCAGTGCGCGGCAAACCTACCTTTCGCGGCGGCAGCAAGCTGACCGCCCTGATCGTCGCCCTGATCCTCGCGGCGGCAGGCGCCATCGTCAACTGGCTGCAACCTTCCGGGCGCGACGAATCCCGTGCGCCCGCATCCGGCGCATCGACGGCTTCCGGCCAAACCCAAACCCAAACCCAAACTCAGGCTCCGGCGCGGACGCCGTCCGGCCCTGCGCTGGCGGGCGGCGTGCCCCAAGGCAGCTACACGCTGACCGGCACCGTCGTTAACGTGGCCGATGGCGATACCGTCACGCTGCGCGCCTCGGATGGCCAGCGGCGCATCCGCATGGATAGCATCGACGCGCCGGAAGAGGGCCATGGCACCGAGCAGCCGGGGCAGCCCTATGCCGAGGCATCGCGCAAGCACCTGGCCAGTCTGGTGGCGGGCAAGACCCTGACGGCCCAGTGCTACGAGAGCGACCAGTACGGCCGCGACGTGTGCGCCCTGATCCTGGAAGACGGCCGTTCGGCCAACCGCGTGCAAGTGGAATCCGGCTATGCCTGGGCCTACACCGCCAGAAAAGGCGACTACCTGCGCGACAAGGCCATGCCCGACCTGCAACGCCAGGCCAAGGCCGCCGGCCGCGGCCTGTGGGTGCAGCAGGGCGCCATGCAACCCTGGAAATGGCGTTACGACTGCTGGCGCCAGCGCCAGTGCGGCTGAGTCGGGCGGCGATCCGTCGGGCGGCGGCCCGTCGGGCGCCGCTAGGGGGATGCCTGGGTATTGGCTCCGTCCCGCGTTTGCTATCCTCTGTCGCAACGATTTGAAGGGAAGGTTTCCATGCGTGCATTGAAGCGGCTCTGGGCGACGGCCACGCTGCTGTTGCTGGCAGTGACGGGTTGCTCGCAAGAAAGCCCCATCAACAGCCCCTATCCGTCCGGCGCGGAAGGCCAGAACACGTTCTACTCGGCGTTCACGCAGCGTTCGCCGAAGTACCTGGACCCGGCCAGCTCATATTCCGTCGACGAAACGCCTTATACCTACAACATCTATGAGACGTTGTACGGCTATCACTACTTGAAGCGGCCTTACGAGCTGGTGCCGCGTTCGGCCGAATCCATCGCGCCGCCGGTCTACCTGGACGCCCAGGGAAACACGCTGCCCGCCGATGCGCCGGGCGAACAGATCGCCGAAAGCGTCTACGACATCAAGATCCGTCCTGGCGTGCGTTTCCAGCCGCATCCGGCCTTTGCCCGCAAGACCGACGGCAGCTATGACTATTTCCCGCTGGCTGCCGGCGAGCTCGACGACAAGTTCTATATTCCGGACTTTCCGCGCACCGGCACGCGTGAACTCACCGCCGACGATTACGTCTACGCGTTCCGCCGGCTGGCCAGCCCGCGCGTGGTGTCGCCGATCTATTCGGTCATGGCCGACCACATTCAAGGCATGAAGGACTACGGCGACCGCCTGCGCCAGCGCGACCGCGATATGCGGCGCGACCTGCCTGGCGGCAGCACGCCGCCCTGGCTGGACTTGCGCGAAGCCGACGGCTTCACTGGCGTCCAGGCGCTCGACCCGCACACGCTGCGCATCCGCGTCAAGGGCAAGTATCCCCAGTTCAAGTATTGGCTGGCCATGACCTTCACGGCGCCCATCCCCTGGGAGGCCGACCGTTTCTACAATCAGCCCGGCATGGCCGCGCACGACCTGTCGCTAAACACCTGGCCGGTGGGCACCGGCCCCTACATGTTGGCCGAATCGCTGCCGAACCGCCGCCACGTGCTGGTGCGAAACCCCAATTTTCATGGCGAACCCTATCCTTGCGAGGGCCAAGCGGGCGACAAGGCGGCCGGCCTGTTGGCCGACTGCGGCAAGCCTACCCCCTTCATCGATCGGGCCGTGTTCAGCCTGGAAAAGGAAGCCATCCCGCTGATCGGCAAGTTCATGCAAGGCT
Source organism: Achromobacter marplatensis (assembly GCF_049060505.1). GTDB lineage: Bacteria > Pseudomonadota > Gammaproteobacteria > Burkholderiales > Burkholderiaceae_B > Achromobacter > Achromobacter marplatensis_A. The sequence goes on along the minus strand of NZ_JBMGRB010000003.1, from coordinate 187,845 downwards.
ATTACGACGCCCCGCAGATCGAGCGCGGCGAGTACGGCGTGGCGATGCTGGTCGCGGCCGGAGACAGCCAGGACAAGGCCAGGCAGTACCGCGAGCGCGGCATCCGGCTGCCCACCACCGTCGAAACCGCCAACTGGTACATGGGGTTCAACTGGATGGATCCGGTGGTCGGCAAGGGCGATACGCCCGAGCAGGCCGAGAAGAACCGCAAGTTGCGCCAAGCCATCAGCATCGTCTTCGATTGGGAAGAATACGTGGCGGTGTTCGAGAACAGCCAGGCATCGGTGGCGCAAGGACCGGTGCCGCCCGGCGTGCTGGGTTACCGCGAACCGCCCGAAGGCGTGAACCCCGTCGTGTATGACCTGGTCGACGGTAAGCCCGTGCGCAAGTCCGTCGATGTCGCCCGTCGCTTGTTGGCCGAAGCCGGCTACCCCGATGGCCGCAACGCCAAGACGGGGGCGCCGCTGGTGCTGTACTACGATGCCATGCAGGGCGGCGGATCGAATCCGCAGTTCGACTGGATGCGCCGCCAGATGAACAAGATCGGCGTGCAACTGGACCTGCGTTCGACCGATTACAACCGCTTCCAGGACAAGATGACGCGCGGCGCGGCGCAGATCTTCCTGTGGGGTTGGAACGCCGACTATCCCGACGCCGAGAATTTCCTGTTCCTGCTGTACGGCCCCAATGCCAAGGCCAAGGGCGGCGGCGAAAACGCGGCCAACTACGACAGCCCTGAATTCAATAAGTTGTTCGAGCAGATGAAATTCCTGGATGACGGGCCGGAAAAAGAAAAGTTGATCGCCAGGATGGTGGAGATCGTGCAGCGCGACGCGCCCTGGATGTTCGGCTTCTTCCCGATGTCGGGCGGCGCCTACCAGCAATGGGTCGGCAACGCCAAGCCCACGCAGATGGTCCGCAACACGCTTCAATACCTGAAGCTTGACCCCGCACTGCGGCAGCAGAAGATCGACGAATGGAACTTCCCCCGCTGGTGGCCCATCGGCTTGTTCGTGCTGCTGCTGGCGTTGGCGATCTGGCCGTCCTATGTCGCGCTCAAGCGCCGCGAGCGCCAGACGGCCTTCGGACCAGGCGTCCGCAAGGAGCATCAATCATGATCGGCTATGTGATCCGCCGGCTGCTGTATGGCGTGCTGATTCTGATCGGCGTGAACCTCTTCACCTTCATCCTGTTCTTCGCGGTCAACACGCCCGACGACATGGCGCGCCTGGCCATCGGCGGGCAACGCGCCAGCCAGGATGCGGTAGAAAAATGGAAGGTGGAGCGCGGCTACGACAAGCCGCTGTTCTTCAACGCCCGGGCGCAAGGGGCGGCCCAACTGACCGATACCGTCTTCTACCAGCGCTCCGTGCCCTTGCTGGCGATGGAGTTCGGCGCGTCCGACAGCGGCCGCGATATCGGCCGCGAGATCAAGACCCGGATGGGACCCAGCCTGGCGCTGGCGGTGCCCACCTTCATCCTGGGGCTTTTCGTCAGCATCGTCTTCTCGTTGACGCTGGTGTATTTCCGCGCGACCCGGCTGGATTTCTGGGGCGTGGTGGTGTGCGTCCTGCTGCTATCGATTTCCAGCCTGTTCTATATCATCGCGGGCCAATGGGTCTTCGCCAAGCTCATGCGCCTGGTGCCGTTCTCGGGCTTTGCGGGAGGGCTCGACGTCGTCAAATTCCTGGCGCTGCCGGTGCTGGTCGCGATTGTCTCGCGGCTGGGACCCGAGGCGCGCTTCTACCGCACCTTGTTCCTGGAAGAAATCGGCAAAGACTACGTGCGCACCGCACGCGCCAAGGGGCTGGCCGAACGCGTGGTGCTGTTCCGGCACGTGCTGCGCAACGCCATGCTGCCCATCCTGACCAGCACGGTCGCCGCCTTGCCGCTGCTGTTCATGGGCAGTCTGATCGCGGAATCGTTCTTCGGCATTCCGGGCCTGGGCAGCTACACCATCGATGCCATCAATGCGCAGGACTTTTCCGTTGTACGCGCCATGGTGTTCCTGGGCGCCGCGCTCTATATCGTGGGGCTGATCCTGGCCGATATTTCCTACACGCTGGCTGATCCCCGCGTTCGTTTCGAGTAGCCGCCATGCCAAAGATCGTCTTCTTGTGGACCGATGTCGCGCTGTGGCTGATGGTGCTTTGCGCGCTGGCCTACGTATGGCGCGTGCGCCGCAGCCCGAACTTGCGCGCGACCTGGGGCCGCGTGGCGCGCGATACGCCAGCCATGTGTTCGGCCGTGGTGCTGGTCGCGTTTACCTTGGTGGGCCTGTTGGACTCCGTGCATTACCGTCCGCTGCTTCCGCCCGTGCCGGGCGCTGCGGCCGACGCGCCGCCGGTCTACGCGCCCGTCGTCAAATCGGCGTTGGACGGCCTGCTGTCGGATACGGTGTTGACCCGCCCCGAGAAGAATTATTCGCAGCCGCTGGCGGCGAACCTGTTCCTGAAAGAAACCATGGTGGTGGACGGCAAGCCGGTGCGCGACTACCCGCGTTTGCGTGGCGCCGCCACCCATCTGGCCGATGTCGAAAAAGAGCACGCGGGCGATGTCCTTCGGCGTCTGGGAATCGGTTTGGCCGCCGGACTTGGCGTGGCGGTGCTGGCGGCGGCCATGCTGTACGCGTGCCTGGCGCGGCAGACCGGGTCGGCATCCGAGGCGGCCGGCCAATTGCTGCGCGGCCAGTCGGATATCCCCTGGCGCGCAATGACGGTCACATTCACCTTGCTGTGTCTGGCAGCTGGCGCGCTGGCCGGTCTGTCCAGCGGTTATCACGCGCTGGGCACCGACCGCATCGGCAACGACGTGCTGTGGCAGGCGCTAAAAAGCATCCGCACCGCGCTGGTGATCGGCAGCCTGACCACCATCGCCATGCTGCCGCCCGCCATCGTTTTCGGCATCGCGGCGGGTTACTTCAAGGGCAAGGTCGACGACGCGATCCAATATCTGTACACCACCATCACCTCGATTCCCGGCGTGCTGCTGGTGGCGGCCTGCGCACTGATGATGCAGGTCTACATCGACAATCACTCCGACCTGTTCGACACGTCGGTGGCCCGCGCGGATCTACGGCTATTCCTGCTTTGCATGATCCTCGGCCTGACCGGCTGGGCCGGTTTGTGCCGCCTGCTGCGCGCGGAAACGCTCAAGCTGCGCGAACTGGAATACGTGCAGGCGGCGCGCGCATTCGGCGTATCGCACTGGCGCATCATGACGCGCCACCTGCTGCCCAACGTGGCGCATCTGGTGCTGATCACTGTGGTGCTGGAATTTTCAGGCCTGGTGCTCTATGAAGCCGTGCTGTCCTACCTGGGTATCGGTGTCGACCCCAGCATGAATTCCTTTGGCTCCATGATCAATGGCGCCCGGCTGGAAATGTCGCGCGATCCCATGATCTGGTGGAGCCTGATGACTGCTTTCATTTTCATGCTGGCGCTAGTGCTGGCGGCCAACCTGTTCGCCGATGCCGTGCGCGACGCGTTCGATCCGCGCACGCGCCGCTACAAGCCCAGCCGCCTGGCGCGCCTGGGCGGTCTGCTGGGCCCCCGTTCGGCGGTGGCCGCGGGCCCGCGTCCCTCCAAATCGGGAGAAGCGCCATGAGCCGCGACACGCCGTTGCTGGACGTGCATGGTCTCGATGTGGACATCGCTGGCGAAAGCGGCATGACGCATGCGGTCAAGCGCTTGCAGTTGGCCATCTCCCAACGGCAGACCTTTGCGCTGGTCGGTGAATCCGGATGCGGCAAGAGCATGACGGCGCTGGCGTTGCTGCGCCTGCTGCCCGACGCTGGCCGTATTGTCGGCGGGCAGATCGCGCTGGACGGCGAAGACCTCAACCGACTGCCGGAAAGCGCCATGCGCGGCGTGCGGGGCGGGCGGATCGGCATTATCTTCCAGGAACCGTCCACCAGCCTGAACCCGGTCATGCGGGTCGGCGACCAGATTATCGAAACACTGACGGCGCACACGCCCTTGCGCGGTGCCGCCGCCCGAGCCCGCGCGGTGGATTGGCTGCGGCGGGTGGGCATTCCCGAACCCGAGCGGCGGGTGGACGACTACCCGTTCCAATTTTCCGGCGGACAGAAGCAGCGCGTGATGATCGCCATTGCGTTGGCGGCCGAGCCGCTGCTGCTGATCGCGGACGAACCCACCACCGCGCTTGACGTCACCGTGCAGGCGCAAGTCCTGGATCTGCTGGCGGACATCCAGCGGGAAATGGGCATGGCCGTGCTGCTCATCACGCACGATCTGGCGGTGGTGAAGAACGTGGCGCATCACGTCGCGCTGATGCGTGGCGGAGAAATCGTTGAAAGCGCCAGCGCCGAGGAGTTCTTCCGAGCGCCCAAGCATCCCTATGCCCGCCAGTTGTTCGAGGCCATTCCGACATTTGAAAAGCGCGGCGTTCCGCTGACCGCTCAGCGCCGGGAGGCGGTCGCGCGCGAAGCCGGCGTCTCGGCAGGCCCGCGCGCGGCGCGCCAGGCCGGCGAGGTCGTGCTGGACGTTCAAGACCTGAAAGTCCATTACCCCGTACGCAAAGGCCCGTTGCGCCGGATCGTGTCCTGGGTCAAGGCGGTCGACGGCGTGACCTTCTCTCTGCGGGCGGGCGAAACGCTGGCGCTGCTGGGCGAATCCGGTTGCGGTAAAACGACGACAGGCAAGGCGCTGCTGCGCCTGATCGAGGGGGCGCGGATTTCAGGACGGGCGATGTTGCTGGGCAAGGATGCGCTGTCGGCCGACCGCCGCACGCTACGCAACTTGCGCCAGGACATCCAGATTGTGTTCCAGGATCCCTACGCGTCGCTGGATCCGCGCATGCGGGTGGGCGACATCCTGGACGAAGGCCTGGCCTCGCTGCGCCGCGGCATGGGCAAGGAAGCGCGTGCGGCGCACGCCGCGCAATTGATCGAGCGGGTGGGGCTGCCGGTCGACACGCTGACGCGCTATCCGCACGAATTTTCAGGCGGCCAGCGCCAGCGCATTGCGATTGCGCGGGCGTTGGCGGTTGAACCCAAAGTGCTGATCTGCGACGAACCCACGTCGGCGCTCGACGTTTCCGTCCAGGCTCAGATTCTGGACTTGCTGCGCGAGCTTCAGGACGAACTCGGCATCGCCTACCTGTTCATCACGCACAACTTCGGCGTCGTCGAATACCTGGCCGACCGGATCGCCGTCATGGACGGTGGCCGCATCATCGAACTGGGGCAGGCCGACGCCGTGCTGCATGCGCCGCGCCAGGACCTGACGCGGCGGCTGCTGGCGGCGGTTCCCCGCTTGCAGTTTGGCTCGCTGCCTGGCTGAATCCCATGAAAAAACGCCCTGGTCCGAAGGGATCAGGGCGTGCGGGTCTGCGTGCCGCGCGAGGATCGGGGTCAGTGATCGTCGTGATGCGCGCTGCGCGTTTCCAGCCAAACCAGCGTGTCGTGCCTCAAGGTGCGAACGCATTGCGCCAGGAAGGCATGAACCGTTTCCAGTTCGGTGGTGTCGTAGCGGCGCGCCATCAGCATCACCGCGTCGGCGATCCACTGCCGTTCCTGGGAAACGTGCTGGCATTGCTCCTCGACCGGCCGGATCACGATCATCCGGCGATCCAGCGGGTGGCGGCCGCGCTGCACGTAGCCTGCCGCCTCCAGCCGGTTGATCAAGGCGGTCGCGCCGCCCGAGCTGATGCCCATCAACTGGGCGAGCTGCCCGGTGGGCAGGGCATCGAACTCCATCACCAGTTCCAGCGCTTTCAGATCCGCCAGCGGCATACCCAGCTTTTCAGCCAACGCCGACTGGCACGCGGCGTTGTACACCGAAAACTGCCGACCCAGCATCAGGGCGATATCGTCAAGCATTCCCGGGCGCAGGTCACTGGTGCGAGATTCAGGCATCACGGTCACATGCTCGTGGTGAACGATGGTTTCTTGTTGCAGCATGATGTCGCTCCCTTGCGGATGGGTGGGTTTATTTCTTGGCCGTCAGGCCGCCCAGCAGGCCACCCAACAGGCCGCCGTTCGTCGTGCCGCCGGTGGTTGACGATCCGGTCACGCCGCTCGTCACGCCACCCAGCAAGCCCCCCAGCAAGCCGCCGTTGGTTGTGCCCGCACCGGCCGCGCCGCCGGCGCTGGCGCCAGCACTGGCGCCCGTGCCGGTCGTTGCCCCGACCGAGACACCGCCGGCCACGCCGCCCAGCAAACCGCCCAGCAGCCCGCCGTTGCTGGCGCCGCCCGTCGTGCCACCGGTCGTGCCCCCCGTCGTGCCGCCGGTCGCGCCCGCCAGCAGGCCACCCAGAAGCCCCCCGTTTGCCGTGCCGCCGGCCGTGCCGCCGACCGCGCCGGTCACGCCGCCCAGCAAGCCCGTCACGGGTGCCAGCAGGCCGGCCACGCCACCCGCGGCCGGCGTGCCGCCCACGCCGCCCACGCCACCGAGGATGCCGGTGATCGGGCTCAACAAACCACCCGTGCCGCCCGCGCCACCCGTCAGGCCGGCGGTCACGCCGCCCAGACCCAGGCCGCCGGTCAACGAAGCGACGGCGCCGGTGGCGTTGGCCAGCGTCGCGCCCAGCGGGTTCGAATTGGCCGGCGAGGCGTTCAGCAAGCCGCCCGCGCTGGCGACCGCGCCGCCCAGACCTTGCAGCACACCGTTCAGCCCCGCCGTATTGCCCGGCAGCGATCCGCCGGCCGAGGCCAGCGTGCCACCCAGGTTCGACAGCAGGCCGGCGACCGGCGCGCCCAGCTTGGTCGTTGCGCCCAGTTGTTGCGTCAGGCCGGTGACCGTGCCAGCCAGCGGGCTGGCGGTGGGGTCAAGCGCGGCGCCAAGGCCCGCCAGCGTCGGTTGCAGTCCCAGGGGCAGTACGTTGTCCACGGTCTTGCCTACGTTGCCCAACGCCGGTTCCAGGATCGGCGTGGAAGGGCCGCCAAGGACGCCGTCCGTGATGCCGCCCACGGCTTGGGTCACCGGATTCAACAGGCCGCCCTGACCAGAAAGGCCGGCGGTCAACGCGCCCACGGCACCCGTGGCGTTACCGAGGATGGTTGTCAGGGGTTGCGGATTCGAGGGGTCCGCGTTAAGCAGGCCGCCGGTGCTGGCGACCGTCTTTCCCAACCCATCGACCAGGCCGCCCAGGCCGGTGCTCAGTCCGCCCGGCAGGCCGGTGCCCGTGACGGTGGTGCCCAGGTCGCTGACCAGGCCGCCCACTTGTTTGGTGACGCCGTCCACGGGTTGGCCCAGACCGGTCGTGGCGCCCACTTCCTGGGTCAGCCCGACGACCGTATTGACGACAGGCGCCAAGGTGGGATCCAGCGCCTTGCCCACGCCGCCCAATGTCGTGCTCAGATTCAAGGGCAGGGTGTTGTCCACGGCGCCGCCGGTATTGCCCAGCGTGGTTTGCAGCAGGCCGGCCGTCACGGGGTTGACGGGCGTGTTCGGATCGGTGCCGCCAGGATTCGTCGGGTCCGTGCCACCAGGGTTGGTGCCGCCGGGAGTGGTGCCGCCAGGAAGGGTGCCGCCAGGATTGGTCGGAATATCGGTGCCCGGCAGACCGGCGGACTTCTTGCCGCCTCCGCCGCCTCCGCACGCGGCCAACGCGCTCATCAGCGCCGCGGCCATGATGGTGGAGGTCAAAATACGTTGAATGCGCTTTGCTTCGACTTTGGTATACATGGCGAGCTCCTGGGTTGGAAGGTCAGGCAATGAAACCGCCCGATACGTCTCTACATGCATAAACCGTGCCAATATTTTTCCCAGGGGCCTTTGTCGCCATCAGCGTCGTCTTTTTACGCTTGAAAAGTCCTTAAATATCAAAGAAATAGAGGTCGATTAAAGGGTTTACACCAATCTTGCTAAACCCTCATTTTTGCGACGACGAAAACCCTGCGAATGTTACGAATGGCGGGTTATTGCCCGTTACGTTACGGCCCACGTTACGTAACGTGGCGTGTGGAATAGGCGAAAAAAAGCGCCTGTAAAAACAGGCGCCAGGTAGGCAGGCTTGCGGCCCGGGGTCAGAAGGCGTCGTAGAACAGGGAATAGTTGGCGTTGAAACGCACGTTCCGATCGTCGCTGACGGGTGCGGAGCCGATCGGCTTGGCCACGTTGAAATCGAATAAATAGTATTTATCGTCCGTGAACCGCAGACCCAAGGCAACGGAAGACAAGTGCCGTTGATTAAGTTCCTGCAAGCCCTTGTTGTTGTACCAAGTGCGCGCGTAGTCGATCAGGGCATAAGGTTGCACGCTGGACAGGTATTCCCAGCCTGTGCCGAACCGGCGGTTGACTTCGGCTGACACGCCTACGCCCTTGTCGCCGCTTTGTTCGCCTTGCGCGTAACCCATGGCATATCTCCAACTGCCGAAAGAGACTTGCTCAGACGAGGGCAAGATATTGCTGGAGTATTGGGCGGCTCCCGAAAACGTCAATCCGAACTGCGCGGGCAGCGCAAACGTTTGTTTCGCATTCAGGTTGTATCGGGTGAAATCCAGGTCCAGGATCGGCGTGGCCGAATATCCATAGTTGGTCGAAATGTCCTTTTTGGCGCCCGCCGCGTCAAACCCTTTGGACACGCTTGCGGTAACGTCCGTGGTCTTGCTTTCCGACACCTGGATATAACGCAGCTCCATGTTCGCGGCGCGGACCCTTGCGTCCTGTTGCAGCCACAGATCCGAGGTTCGGGAATCGTACCGGTCCTTGGAGTTGGCCGCGTAGACGCCCAGCGTGCCCGTCAAGGACCGCGTGTTGTTCAGCAGGAACGGGTAACTGACGCCGACGCCGATGCGGTCGTTTTTCACGCGCCGCTCGAATCCCAGATATTCGATGGCATCGTCCTGGGGTTTGGCGTCGTAGTGATAACCGTCGACTTTGATCGCCAACCCATCCGGGCCGATGGGCACGCGAACTTCGCCCATGACATATTTGACGTCGTCGGTGTTGATCGGGACGGACGCGGTCAGTTTCACCTGTTCACCCAGCGGTGTCAGGCTATTGGCGCCCATATTGACCAGCGGCTGCATGCCGGTGCCAAGATCGGCGATGCCGGCCGTCACGCTAACGGGTTGGCGAGTGGCGCTCAGCACCAGTTCTGTCGCCCCATCGGCGCGGCGCGGCAGGTCCAGGCTTGGCGTGAACTTCACGCCGGGCACGGTGCGCATCAGATTCAACTGGCGTTCCAGCGTGGCCTGCTGCAAGGGCCGGTCTTCTTTCAAAGGATCGGCCAGCGTTTCCAGACGGTCCAGCGCGTTGCCGATATCGCCTTCGATCCGCACGTTTCCGATATAGCCCTCGACCACCGTCACGACCACCAGTCCATTGGCGAACGTCTGGTTCTGCACCAACGCGAACGACAGCGGGTAGCCTTTGTCGCGGTATAGCTGGGTAATTTTGTCGACCTGCTGCACCAGTTCGCCCAGGCTGATTTCTTTTCCTGACAAGGGCGCGAGGATGCTCGAGACCTCGTCAAACGGAATGGCGTGGACGCCGCTGACATCGAAGTTCAGCGGCACGATGCGTTGCGCCAGCCTGGCTTGCAACGCCAACTGTTCGGGGGTGGCCGTTTCCACGACGGGGGGCGGCTGCTTCGCGCCGGGTGGTGTTTCCAGCCGCGGAAGCGAGTCAACGGGGTTTCCTCGCAGCGGGCCGTCCGCGCGCGCATTCGCGCTGAAAGCAAGGGCGCAGACTAGGGCGAGGGTAAACGGGCTTGCCGGGTACGTACGTCTCATGCCTTTTATATCTCTCGTTTCTGCTGGCGTTGCCCTGTCCTGTATCCAATATCCATTAAATATCGAATGTATCTAGGGACATAACATTAGTAAAAAGTGCTTCCAGACGCCGTAGCGGTATGGTGCCAGCGGCTCTCGATAATGACAATTTATTTCATTGTGACCGATCGGACACGGCGAGATAACAACATTGCGAAATGCTTGGGAATCGATGCGTAAACGAAATATCAGGGTTAACTAGCGGTTTTTAATAAGATTGATATGAATTTTGGGATATCCGTTACATGTCCATGACCTGAGTATTGCGAATATAGGTGTAAACCCTGATGTGTATTAAATGTTAATAGATAAGACTATATAAACGTGTCAAAACACATCGGTTTTCAGGCTATCGGGAGTCCACAAGATGGGCGCGTGCGACAGCAGTACTTCTCGGAAATGCCTGCCAGGGCAGCGCCACGGTTGTAGCCAATTTCATTGGGGCCGTTCATGAACCCGGGTGACGTCGTTCCCCTTTCGTTCCATGCCGGGCTGGTCGCGCTGTCGTTCCTGACTGCGGTATTGGGCTCGTATGTGGCGTTGCTTGCCGCAGCGGGCATCCGAACTGAAACCCAGGATGGCGAAATACGTATCGGTTACATCCTCATCGGCGCGGTCGCTATGGGCGGGGTAGGTATCTGGAGCATGCACTTCATTGGCATGCAGGCGCAGAACCTGCCTTTTGAAGTGGGCTACCAACTTGGCCTCACCATACTCAGTTTCATCGTGGCCGCCGGTTTTTCCGGCTGGGCATTCTGGTATGTCGGCCGCGACCGTTTCACTTTTGGGCGTTGTCTGGTGGGCGGGCTTGCCGCCGGCCTGGGCGTCGCGGCGATGCATTATCTGGGCATGGGCGCCATGCGCATGCCCGCCGTATTGCTGTGGAATTTCCCGATGGTTGTTTTATCGGTGCTTATCGCGGTAATTGCCGCATCAGCCGCGCTGTGGCTGGCTTTCAATACGCAGAATGAGTTTCAGCGCGGCGGAGCCGCCATTTTGATGGCGTTGGCCGTGTGTGGCATGCATTACACCGGCGCGGCCGCCGGCACGGTTATCTGCACAACCCCTCGTGACTATTCCAGCCTGCAAATTGGCGGGCTCATGTTGCCGTATATCGCTTTTGTGCTGTCTGCCGTCACGCTGCTGATCATGCGTTGGCAGTTGCAGCGGGCATCGACCCGTTTTCGTGCCCGCATGGCGCAACGGATCGACTCGTTTATCGAATCGGCGCCAGTGTCGGACCCTGGCAAGGTGCCAGGGTCCACGCTGGGGCCGGGTTAGCAGCACCCCGGTTTGTTCGCGGATGGGTATTGCTCCCGCAAAGCAAGCAGTTCCGGGCATAGAGGGCTGGTGTCGCATAACGGCGCAGCTCAATTATCAATCGAGTGTTAGGAGCTCGACATGAAAGCGAAACTTGCGCAGTTCTGGAATGACGAAGATGGCATCACTGCCCTGGAATATGGGCTGATCGCCGGGCTGATGGCAGTGGCGATCATTGCTGCAATCGGCTTCTTTACCGGCGGCCTGACCAGTCTGTTTACAGACTTGGGCGCCAAGCTTACCTCCCAGGGCGGGGCCGTTTAACGCCCGGCAAGCCGGTCCATGTCGTGGTGGCCCTTCGGGCCATCCCGACAGGCAGGCTGCTCGTCTTGTTCATCATCGGCTGTTCGCCGAAACGTTGAAATCTGGTTCTTGAGAAATCGGAAGGTCCCGCCTTGTATCCAGGGGAAGTGTTGTGGTGGCTGCTATTCGCAAGCTGGAATCTGGTGCTGATCTACAACGATCTGCGCTATCGCCGTGTTCCCAACGCGTTAATCGTTGCGGGGTTCGTGGCGCAGTTGCTTTGGCTGTCGGCCGCATGGCTAATTCCTGGTTGGGTCTACCCGCCCAGATGGACTGGCGGATTCATGGCGCTTGCCGGATTTCTGGCGGCAATTCCATTCCTGCTCTTGTGGAGCCGGCGCCTCATGGGCGCGGGCGACGTCAAGGCCATCGCCATCATCGGACTGCTGCTGGGACTCGCGCCGCTGATCCTGGTGCTGGGGCTGGCGAGCCTGCTGGCCGGCTTGCACGGCCTGCTGTATCTGATCGCTTCACGCTACCGGGCGCTGAGCCCGCGCCTGCGCCAAATTCCCTATGCCGCATACCTGGGAGCCGCCGCGCTCAGCGTGGCGTGTATGCCGTTGAATTCGGCCTGGTATTCGTGGTGTTCTTCCTGGTGTTCTACGCCATCCTGACGTACTCGCTGGTGGCGGCCGCACAACAATCCGTGACGCTTGCCGCGCAAGAAGGCGCGCGCAAGGTCTTGCAGTGGCAAGAGGGCGTGCCGTCATCGTTGATCCTGCGAGCCAATGCCGGACGCGATGCCGCCCTGTATCAGGCGCAATGGATCAGTTCCATGTCGGCTGCCGGCGTCCAGGTGGCGGTCTGCGGCAGCACGGGCGCGCTGAGCAGCTCGGCAGGCGGAGCCTGCAGCGGCCGCGCGCTTGCAGAAGGGCAGGTGGAAGTCACGGTGTCTTACGCCTACGGCGCCCATCCGCTGATTCCGGCGCTGCCGCTGCTGCAGGCGGTGCTGATGCCGGCCTCCGGCGTATTGAGCGCCCGCGCCACGGTGCATCTGAATGGGGAACGCTGATATGGACGCCACCTTTCGGCACCGTGACGGCGGCTCCCGACGCCGCCGCCAGCGTGGCATCGCGGCGCTGGAATTTTCGTTGACCTTGATCATGCTGCTGATGTTCATCTGCGGCGTGCTCAGCTTCGCGGTGCTGTTCTGGATGCAACAGCAATTGGCGTCGGCCGCCACAGATGGCGCCCGCGCGGCGGTGTTCGCCCGCTTCAACGGTCAGCCGAATGTGTCGGCGGCAGCGTGCTCGGCCGCGATGAGCGCATTTTCTTCGGGCTCCGCGGTCGTCTGCGTGACGACCAGCACACCGTGCGCCTGGAGCGGCTCCGGGGGGCAGCAAGCCAATTGCGCCACCGTCGGGTTGACCTACAACACCCAATCCTGGCCGTTGCTGGCCACCCTGCAGCGCCTGATCACCACTTTGCCGGGAATGGGGCCGAACTGGATTCCTACCCGATTGCATTCGCAAGCCGTTGTTCAGATATCGCAGGGGACACCATGAGCAGTTTGAGCAAAATCCTTGCAGGCGTGTTGTTGGTGGCGGGCCTCGTCCTGGCCTTCGTCGCTTGGCGGCTGGCGTCCGCGCCCGCGAGTCCGGCGGCAAGCGTCGCGCCCGCGCCCTCCGCGCCGGTGGCCGACGCGCCGGTCAAGCGCTATCCGGTCGTCGTGGCCAAAGCGGCGATTCCGGCCGGATCCAGCATCAATAGCGAAGGCATGTTGCGGGTGGACGAATGGCAAGCGCCGCTGTCCGGCGGATACAACGCCGTCGCCGCATTGGAAGGCGCCGTCACGAAGGTCGATATCGCCGCGGGCGACCCGATCCTGCCCAGCTTGCTGGCGCAGGGGCTTGCGCGCCAGTTGAAGGTGGGCGAGCGCGCCGTGGCGATCGCGGTGGACGAAGTGATCGGCGGCGGCAACCGTGTCGCGCCTGGTGATTGGGTGGACGTGTTTTTCATGATCGATAAGGGCCAGGAAGTGCCTGGCGGCCAGTCGCGGCTACTGCAAGCCCGAGTACGCGTGTTGGCGTATGGCAAGGATTCCGTGGACGGACCCGAGAAAAACGCGGTGGCGCAGCTGGGCGCGCCGGCCCAGCCGGGCCAGCCCGCCAAGACCGCCGTGCTGGCCGTGCCGATAGCGCACGTGAATGAACTGATCCTGGCCAGCCGTTCGGGCCGCCTGCAATTGGCGCTGCGTCCGTTGAACGACGACAGCGTGCCCGATACGCAGTTGTTCGCGCAGCGCGGCACGGTGTTGCCAACGCGCGCGGACTTGACGCCGGAACAGCGCGAAGCGCTCAAGCAGGGACCGAACCGCGCGTTCGCCGGCGAAAGCCTGGTTCAGCTTGATGGAACGACGACTGCCGCGCGTGCCCCCACCGCACCCGTGCGCGGGGCGATTTCCAGTGGGGGCGGCGGCAGGACAGTGGAGATCTTGCGCGGCGATAAATCCGAGCGTGTGCGGTATTGATGTGGTCACGCGCCGCGTCATGCCGCGCGTGACCGGACTTTTTCTTATGACTAGTTTCAGCACAATGACGAAACACCAGCGCACCACCCTGATCTGCGTGCTGTCGGCGGCAGCGGCGATGTCCTGCGGCAATCCCGCCGTGGCACAAACTTCGGCGCCCGCGAACAGTTCAAATGCGCCAGCGCCAGCGCGCGATCTTGCTTTGTCGGTTAAAGGACAGCAGACATTGCTGCTGGACGGCGCCGCTCCGTCTCGCATCGCGATCGGCGATCCTGACGTGGCTGACGTGAAAGTGCTGCCGGCTTCGGGCAAGCGCGCGGGCTCCATACTCATCTATGGCAAGAAGGCGGGCACGACCCAGTTGCAGATATGGAGCGGCAACAACACGGCTCCGCAGGTGTGGAACCTGCGCGTGGGCGGCAGCGTCCAGAGCGCGCTGGCCACGCGCGGCATCGCTGGCGGCGCCAATGTGGACATCGCGGGGGACCGGGCCGTCGTGTCCGGCCATGCCGAGACCCCGATGGGGCAGGTGGCCTCGGCCGCCATCGCGGCGTCCGCGGTGGGGGGGGAAAAGAACGTCGTCGACGTGTCTTCCGCCGGCACGGGCGGCATTGTGCAGGTCGAGGTCAAGGTCGTCGAGGTGTCGCGTTCGGTGATGAAAGATATCGGCATCAACTGGAGCGCCGGCGGCAGTGGTCCGTGGGGCGCGAGTAGCAACCTGATTCCGTCGGCCATCGACACGGTGGCATCGGGCTTCTCGTTGTTCTACGACACCAAGAATTTCTCGGCCAATCTGCGCCTGCTGCAGACCAATGGCATGGCGCGGGTGCTGGCCGAACCTACGCTGGTGGCCATGACCGGGCAAAGCGCCAGCTTTTTGGCAGGCGGTGAACTGCCGATTCCCGAAGCCGGCGGGCTGGGGACGGTGTCGGTCACGTTCAAGCCTTTCGGCATCGGGTTGACCGTCACGCCCACGGTGCTGTCGCGCGACCGCATTTCGCTGAAGGTGGCCCCCGAGGCCAGCGAACTGGACTACAACAACGGCATCCGTCTGAGCAACGGCGCGGATGTTGTTTCGTTCATCCCGGCGTTGCGCACGCGCCGCGCCGACACGACCGTCGAATTGGGCGATGGCGAGAGCTTCGTGATCAGCGGCTTGGTGTCGCGTCAGACCAAGGCGATGGTCAGCAAGGTGCCCTTGCTGGGCGACCTGCCGATCATCGGCGCCTTCTTCCGTGGCGTCGACTACTCGCAAGATGAAACCGAATTGGTCATCATCGTGACGCCGCGCCTGGTTCGCCCCATCGCACGCGGGGTGAATCTGCCATTGCCGGGGGAAAAGCAAGAGCGTGCCGATACCGGCTTCAACGCTTGGGGTTACTACCTGACGGGCCCCCTGAGCGGCCAGCAAATGCCGGGCTTTTCGCGGTGAATAATATGAAGACACATGCAAGCGAGTGGGTAGGCCTGCAAAACAGCAAGCGGTTTTTGTTCTGTTCAAAGGGGGCCGATGTCGCGGTGCAACTGGGGCACGCGCTGGGCGACATGGGAATGCTGACCCAGGAGTCTCCGAGCACCGAAGAACTGGCACGACGCCTGGCGGAAATTTCGCCGCAGGTGGTGTTCCTGGATTTCACGCTTAGCGAAGACGAACCCGGAAAGCTGTTCAAGTCCGCTGAGTTGGCGCGTCTGCTGGCGCGCATTGCCCCCACGCTGCCACGCGTCGCGGTGGGCCTGTTGAGTCAGCCTGAAGGCGCTATTGCCGCGCTTCGCGCGGGCGTCAGCGATTTTGTCGACCCCACGGTCGCGCCGCAGGAAATCAAGGATATCGTGCTGCGGCTGATGGACGCGCAAGCGGACGGCGGACGCGCGGACGGGTCGCGGCGCAGCGTCTTGCTGCTTGGCGCGCGCCCCGGGGTGGGCGCCAGCACCTTGGCCGTGCATCTGGCCCATATGGCCCAAGACCGGCTGAAACAGGCGCACGGGGCGCGGGCCATGGCCAATGGCGGGAAAGGCGCCAAGGCCGCAGCGGCCGAGCCGGGCGCTTCGCTGCCTCTGTCCAGCCGCGTCGCGCTGATGGATTTGGGCTGGCCCGTGGGCGATTGCCAGCTGTACCTGAACATCGGCGGGGAGTTCGATTTTTCGGAGGCGGCGCGCAACCTGCGCCGTCTGGATCCCACGTTGCTGGCTTCGGCCATGCCGCATACGGCCAACGGCCTCAGCGTCTTGTCGCTGCCGCGCGATCTAGGCCTGATGCGCGATGTCTCGCAAGCCGATTCGCTGCTGGTGTTCGAACGCATGCGCCAGCATTTTGGCATTGTGATCGCCGATTCGGGCGGCTTCACGAATCCGGAATTCGTGGCCGGCCTGGCGCGCGCGTCGGAGCAGAACTGGATCGTGACCGATCAAAGCGTCGGCGCCCTGGTTTCGCTGGCCGGCTTGCTGCAAGAGCTTGAGCAACTGCATGTGGACCGCCGCAGCCTGGGCTTGATCGTCAACCGGTACGACGAACGCTATGGCATGACCGCGCAGCAGATCGCCGAGCGCTTCCAGCTTGAGCTGGTGGGCACCTTGCCGGACCGCACGCTGGCCTTGATGGTGTGCACGAACCAGGGTCATTTGCTGCACGAGGACGCCGAGCGCGATATCTATGTGCGCGCGGTGCAGGCGCTGGTGGAAAAGCTGGGGGCGGAAGAGCGCGCGCCCGGTGGGCGGGCAAGTTGGTTGGCCACCTGGCTGCCCGGCGTGCATCGCCGTATGGTCGTCGGTTAACGGAACGACGCAAGGACTGCAACGGAAGCCGACATGATCATGACAGCGACGATAGAGTTTGGCGGTGATGGTGATAAGGGGTTCTCGGCGTCGAACCGCTTCCAGGAAGTGAAGACGGCGGCATACGAGCACCTGCTCTCGCGTATCGAGGAATTGGGCGCGGAGTTCGGCCGGTGGGCGCGGTCCGCGATCCAGGAATTCGTCGATATAGAGGTCGCAAGTTTTGTGCGCCTGCGCAGGGTGCCGATCAACGAAAGCGAAATGCGGCAGATCGCGGCGGCCCTGACCAAGGAGTTGGCCGGCTTGGGGCCGCTGGAGGACTTGTTGGCCGATCCTGCGGTCGAAGACATTCTGATCAACGGTTACGACAACGTGTTCGTGTCGCGCCGCGGCGTGCTGGCCCGCGAGACGTTGCGCTTCACCGACAATCAGCATGTGCTGCGCATCGTGCGGCGTATCCTGGCGCCGATCGGCCGCCGACTGGACGAATCCAGCCCCATGGTGGATGCCCGGCTGCCCGACGGCGGCCGTTTGAACGTGGTGATCGAGCCGCTGGCCGTCGATGGCCCGATGGTGTCGATCCGCAAGTTTCGCCAAGACCCGCTCAAGCCCGCGGATCTGCTGACCCTGGGGTCATTCGACGAAGAGATCTACCGGTTGCTGCATGAAGCGGTCAAGAATCGCTGCAATGTGCTGGTGTCAGGCGGCACCAGCTCCGGCAAGACGTCGCTGCTCAATGCGCTGGCGTTCTTCATTCCGGAAACGGAACGCGTGGTCACCGTGGAAGACACCGCGGAACTGTCGCTGAACCATCCGCACGTGGTGCGGCTGGAATCGCGCCAGGGCGGTTTCGACGGCAGCGGCGCGGTCAGTATTCGCGAGCTGATCCGCAATAGTCTTCGGATGCGGCCCGATCGCGTCGTGGTGGGCGAAGTGCGCGGCGCCGAAGTCATGGACATGCTGCAGGCGATGAACACGGGCCACGAAGGATCCATGGCGACCATTCACGCGAACTCCCCGCGCGAATGCCTGTATCGGATCGAGATGCTGGCCGGCTTCGCGGGGTTTCAGGGAAGCGAGGACAGCTTGCGCAGGCAGATCGCCAGCGCGCTGGACTTCATCGTGCAGATCGGACGGCTGTCCAACGGTAAGCGCCGCGTGCTGTCCGTGACCGAGGTCACCGGCATGGGCGATAGCGTGATCTCCACGCAGGAACTTTATCGCCACGAAACCTTCACGACCCCCGAGGGCGAAGAGAAGGACCGGTGGCAGTGGCTGGGTATCCACCCCCACACCCCCAAGCTTGCCAAGATGCGTACCGAAGCGCGCGCCAACGATACCGCGCCGGGCGACACCGACGGCGGCGGATTCTGGAGCCGGAGGCGCTGATGATGCAAGCCCTGGTGCTAGGAGGCCTGGCCTTGGTGCTGGCGATCGGCGCGGTACTGCTGTGGCGTCATGCCGACAGCGGCGCCCGCCGGGCGGCAAGTTCCTCCTTCCTGGAAAACCAGCTGAACCGGGGGCGCGACCCATCGTCCAGGCCCGTGCCGATTTTCGAAAGCGCGCGGGCGGTGCGCAGCGGCCTTCCGGGATGGGATCGCTTGCTGCTGCTGGCGGGCGTGCGCCAAAGCGCGGGGCTTTATGTGCGGCTGACGGTGCCGCTAGTGGGCCTGGCAGTGCTGGCGTGGCTGACATTGGGCGTCTTGTCCGGCATCGTGACGCTGCTGCTCGTGGCCATCCTGGAATACTTCCTGTTGTGGCTACGCGCCGACAAGCGCCAGCGCCGGATGATCTCGCAACTGCCGGCGTTCCTGGACAACATCGTCCGCCTGATCACGATCGGCAACAGCATGGGCGCCGCGTTCCAGACGGCGTCGGCCACGACCGATGAACCGTTGCGCGAGGTCGTGGAAATGGCGGCCAGCCTCAGCCGTTCCGCCAAGGAATTGGACGCGGCCCTGGTGCATGTGTCCCGCCTGTATGGGTTGAAAGAGCTGTACATGGTTGCCGCCGTGGTGTCGCTGGCAATGCGGTTCGGCGGCCGCAGCGACCAGGTGCTTGAGCGCATGGCCGCCTTCATGCGCGACGTGGCGCAGGCACGCAATGAACTGTCGGCAAGTTCCGCCGAGATCCGCTTGTCTGCCTGGGTGCTGGCGCTGCTGCCGGTGGGCATTGGCGGCTTCATCATGCTGACCAACAACGATCTTTTCATGAATCTGTGGCGTGATCCGGCCGGATTCAAGATGCTGGTGACCGCGGTTCTCCTGCAGATCGTCGGCAGTTATTGGCTGTACCGCATGGCCAAGTCCATTTGATGGGAGCGGCGAGATGGATATTCTGAACTCGTGGAGCGTCTCGTCCGTCCTGGCGATGGGGTTGTTGCTGATCGCGTTGGCCATGTTGGTGCTGGGCGTGGGACTTGTGCGCCGGCTGCGCGGCCAAAGCAGAACCCGCCAGGTGGTGGACCATGCGTTGGCATCGCGCCAGATGGGCGGGGTGGCGGCGTCGGCGTTGCCCGCGCAAGACGGGCAGGGCAGATTCGCGGCCGCCACGCGGGCGGCCGATTCGTTCGGCAAGCGCCTGAGCGAGGGCCGATTCGCGGAAGCCTTGTTGGCCGCCGAGGACCGCAAGCTCGTGGATATTGCCGGTTACGCCGATGCGGCGACGGCACGGTCGAGGTTCGTCGCGTTCCGGTTCGGCTTGGCGATCCTGCTGCCCATCGCCGCGGTGATGCTGGGTCTCCGTTACCACTACGTCGAATCCTTGTCGGGAATGCTGGTCGCGGCTTTTCTGGGTTTTGCGGTCGGATACATGCTGCCCAAGTGGTTCGTGCGGCGGCGCGTGGCCAAACGCCGCCGGATGGCCGCGGACGAACTGCCGCTGTTGATCGACTTGCTGCGTTTGCTGCAGGGCGTTGGCCTGTCGATCGATCAGAGCATGCAGGTGCTGGTGACCGAGTTTGGGCAGGTGCTGCCGGTGCTGGCGCAGGAATTGCGCCTGGCTTCCGAACTGTACGTGCGTGGCCGCACCCGTGAGCAATCGCTGGCGCGGCTGGCCGCTGGGTTCGACAACGATGATCTGTCCGCCATCTGCCGCCTGATCGCGCAGGTTGACCAGCACGGCGGCGCGGTGCAAGAGCCGCTGAACCGCTTCGGCGAAAGGCTGCGAGATTCGCGGCGCCTTGAATTGAAAGAAAAAGTCGGCAAGACCACCGTCAAGATGACGGGCGTCATGATCGTGACCTTGCTGCCCGCGCTGTTGATTGTCACCGGCGGATCGGGATTTATAGCGGTGATACGCGCGATGTCGCGCATGGGGGGGACGTGATGGCGGGCGCTATGGGAAGTCGGCAGGGCGCATTGCACTGGACCGTTTTCGCCGCGGTGTTGTCCACGGCCGCGGGCTTGAGCGGATGCAAGACCAACAGTGCGGAAACTGCCTGGCAGTTGATGCAGCAACAGCAACAGGATCAGGCGCTTGCCCGTCAGAAAGAGGACGAGGCGGCGGCCCGCGGGCGGCCCAAGGAACCAGAGATGATGCTCTCTCTGATTGCCGAGGCGCAGCGCCAGGACCGTTATTTCGCTTCGCTGGCGTATATCGAGGCCTACCAGCAGAAATTCGGCAACGACAGCCGGCTGGCCGTGATGCGAGCGGATGCCCTGCGCCAAACGGGCCAGACCGCGCTAAGCGAACAAGCCTATCGTGCGTTGACCGGCGGCGGCCAGGCGGCTGACGGGTGGCATGGCCTGGGCCTTATCGCGGGCGGCCGCGGTCAATTCGATCAAGCGGTGGATTATTTTTCTCGCGCGGCCAAGCTGGCGCCTATGAACGCGCGGTTCCTTGGCGATCTTGGCTACGCGCGGTTGCGCGCCGGCGATGTGGATGGCGCGCGGGTGCCGCTGGGCCAGGCGGCCGAGCTGGCGCCGGAGAACGGCAAGGTGCTGGCCAATATGGCGGTGCTGCTGCTGGTGGAGGGCGACGCGGCCAAGGCCCAGCAATTGATGGACCGGGCGCAGCTTGGCGAGGAGGCGCGCGGCCAGGTGCTGCGTCTGGCCTCCGAAATACGCGGGCATCGCGTGCCGGCTTCCCTGCCGGCAGCGGCGGCTGGCGGCGCGCCCACACGTGTGTCCAGCGGCGACGGCGCGGTAGCGCCAATGATGAGTCCGTTGATGGAAGGCCTGGGCAATGGGCCCATCGTGCGTTAACTCCGTGTTCAGGAAGCCTGTTATGTCTCAGCCTCGATTGATCCGTTCGTTCACCATGGCGCTGGCGTTGGCCGCGCTTGCCCCCCTGGCCGTCCAGGCCCAGTCGAACGCGCCGCTGACCGGAAACATGTCGGGCAGCGGGGCAGCGGGGGGCGCGCCGCAATCCGCGCCGCCGGCGGCAGCGGCTTTGCCGAACCGACCCGTGGTGCAGCAGGTACAGACGTCGATGCCGCAGGCGGATGCCGCGACGCCCGCGCCCGTGGCCGCGCAAACGGGCGCGCCCGCGGCGGTGCAACCTGCCGCCGCCCCGGTACAGGAAGGCGTAGGCGACGTGACGCGGGGCTTGCTGGCGGCCCAGGCCGACGGCCGACGCGCCGGTGGCGCGCTGCCGATACTGGGGCCGGTCTCGTCCGCTGCCTGGACCCGTTACGTGGACAGCTTCCGGCATCCCATTCCGGAATGGTTCCAGAAGCGGGTGGAAACCAAGAACACCAACTAAGGCGCGGACACGATCCGCAGCCGCCAGACGATGCCAGCCGTCCCCTTACGCTCCCGTTCCTTGCCGCGCCAGCGCGGCAGCATCACCGTGGCTGTCGTGTTCGCGGTGCTGGTGGGGCTGGTGCTGCTCGGGGTCGCGCACTTGTCCTACAGCTTCTACATGAAGCGCGAAATGCAGAAGGGGGCGGACTTGGCGGCGTTGTCGGCGGTGCAGGTGCTGGGCATGGGCGCCGCGGCGGACTGCGCGCGAGCGGGCACTGCCGGCCGGACGTCGGCACTGGCGAACCTGCCCGGCTTTTTTCAGGCCTTCACGGCCGCCGACGTCACCGTCGAATGCAAAGTATGGGACTCAAGCCGGGCCGACGCCTCCGGGATGCATGTCTTCGATGCCGTCGGCGGGCAGCCATTCAACGCCGTGCGCGTAACCGTGCGCAAACGGCTGACCCGCATTGTCCCCAGCTTTTCGGGCGGCGCGGACAGCGGCACGCTGGTCACGACCACCGCCGTGGCCGCCAACACCCAGCCGGTCGCGGCGTTCATGGTGGGGTCGCGCCTGCTGCGCCTGGAGCGGGGTGGGCTGCTGTCGCAACTGTTGGCCTCCGCCGGGGCGACGCCGGCGCAATTGGATGTGCTGGATGCGGCAGGCCTGGCCACCGTCAACATCACGCCTTCGGGGTTGTTGAAAGCGCTGGGACTGCCCCTGTCCGTGGCGACGGGCGTGGGCACCCCTGCGGAACTGGCTGCGGTCAACAACCTGACGCTGGGCCAATTGTTGAACGCCACGTTGACGGTGGTCAATCAGAGCGGTACCGCCGAGGCCGGCGTCGGCCTGCTCAACAACGCCATCAATACGGTGCTGGCCGTGATGCCGCTGAACCTGCCCGTCAAACTGTTCGGAGATGGCGGGGTGCTGAATCTGTCGGTCGTGGGTGCAGACGCCACGGGCGCCTTGGCGGCGAACGTCAATGCGTTGAATCTGCTTGAGACGGCGCTTGTCATCGCTAACGGAGAGAACCTCATTAATTTGGGCCTCAGCGTGCCGCTGCTGGGCGTGGACGCCCGGGTACGCGTGGTGGATCCGCCCACGCTGGCCGTCGGCGGCATCGGCACCCAGGCGACCAGCGCCGGCATCCGCGTGTATCTGCGCGTGAATACCAGCAATATCCCGCTGGTTGGGCCGCTTTTGGCCAATACGCTGGGCACCAGGGTGGACTTGCCCATCATCATCGACCTGGCCCAATCGACCGGCACGTTGACGAATCTGTGCCAGGCCCCCTTGACGGAGTCGCAGGCTACGATCGCCGTGACGTCGTCGGTGGCAAACATATGCTTGGGGACGTTTCCGGGCATGGCGAACAATGCGGATCAGTTGGCCGCCCACTTTCAGTCGCTGACCAACAGCTGCAGACCCGACGCGTTTGCTGCCATCCAGCGCCATCAGGTGTTGAATGTGCTGGGCATTCTGCCGCTGACGGCCAAAGTCACGTTGCCGATTTTCAATTCGGCCGCGCCGGTGTCGGTGACGCTGACCGAACCTCCCGGTAGCCCGTCGACACAAACCGTCAACGCCACATCCGTCAACCTGGGCGCGCTGGCATCCAATCTGTCGGATGCGCTGATTGGCGGCATCCTGGGTAACCTGTTCGACAACGGCACGCCCCTGACGACGGCCGAACGCACGGCGTTGGCGACGAATCTGGTCGGGGGCGGCGGTAACAGCGCCGGCAATTCCATTTCTCAGGTGGTCAACAATCTGCAGTGGTCGACGACCGCGCTGAACCAGTTAAGCGCCCGTCTGTCGACGGGAGGCCTGACCGGCGTGCTCGGCGGCACGCTGCAACTGGTCGGCAATGTCCTGAATTCATTGCTGGTGGCCCCCTTGAATGACGTCGCGTGCGCCTTGGGCATTACCCCAAGCGCTGTCCGGCAGTGCCGCATCAACTCGGTGGCCGCGATGGCGCTTAGCGGCGGTTCACAGGTCAGCGGCGTACTTTCTATTGTCGTGAACCTGTTGCAGCCTGTCTTGGCGCCGCTGTCGGGTCTGCTGCAGCAATTGCTCAACCTGCTTGGCCTGAGCGTCGGCCAGACCGATGTCTCGCTGCTGTCAGTGGATTGCGGCCAGCCCCGTTTGGTGTACTGATGATGATGCCCGTGATTTTCGCCGTTTCCTTGGCGTACCAGCCATGACCCAGAAATTCGCCCGCGACGAGTTCGACGTGTATGTGTGGGAGGGCACCTCCGATATTGCCTCCCGGGCAGAGCGTTGCCTGGCCGGCATGGACGTGTCGCTGGTGCGTGCGGACGCGGGCACCGCGTTTCCCCCGCCGCGAGACCCGACGCGCCCCGCCGTGGCCTTGGTCTCCGTATCGGTCATGGGCGACAACCGCTTCAGCGGCTACGACTGGCTGGCGGTGCAGGCCATGCCGGTGATCTGGGTGGCGGCAGAGGCCCGCGGGCGCGATTCGCGCTACTACCCTCCTGAATATTCCTACACCCTGCCGCTGGCCTTCACGACAGCAGACCTGCGCAAGCTGCTATTCGAATTACTGGGCACGCTGGATCACTTCAACCGCACCGCGCCCAAACGCGAACAGCCCTTGATCGCCGTGTCCGAGCCGATGCGCGCGTTGCTGGCGGAAGCCGAGATGTTCGCAGACTGCCGCAGCAATGCGCTGATCCACGGCGAAACGGGCGTGGGCAAGGAACGTATCGCCCGGCTGTTGCACGACCGGGCGCAATGGTCGGACGGGCCTTTCGTGGCCGTCAATTGCGGCGCCATTCCGGAGGGCCTGTTCGAAGCGCATTTCTTTGGCCACGCGAAGGGCGCCTTCACCGGCGCGGTCGGCGCGCACAAGGGCTATTTCGAACAGGCGAACGGCGGCACGCTGTTCCTGGACGAAATCGGCGATTTGCCGCTGTATCAGCAAGTCAAGCTGCTGCGGGTGCTGGAGCAAAGCGCCGTCACGCGCCTGGGCTCCAGCGTGGAGATCCCGGTGGATTTCCGGCTGGTGGCGGCCACCAACAAGGATCTGCGGATGCTGGTGGGCCAGGACGAGTTCCGGGCAGACTTGTACTACCGCCTGGCGGTGATCGAGCTACGCATTCCGAACCTGGAGCAGCGCGGGCCGGAAGAGAAAATCGCCATTTTCCGCGCGTTGCTGGAGCGGCTGGGCGTCGAGGGCGACCTGCCGGACTGGCTGCTGGATCGCATGGCGCGCACCCGCTACGCGGGAAACGTGCGCGAACTGTCCAATGTGGCGGAACGCGTGGCGATCATGCGGCGGCAGTTCAAGAGTTGGGACCAGGCGCGCATTGAACGCATATTCGATCAGATCGGCGAGCCGCTGCGCGCCGCGGGTTCCCTGGGCGGGGCCAGCACGCTGTGCGAACCGCCCGTCTTCACCGATGCCGAGCGCGCCGAGCGCGCCCGTATTCTGGCTGCGCTGGACGTCAATGGCTGGCGTCGCCAGGACACCGCCAATACCTTGGGCATCAGCCGCAAGGTGCTCTGGGAAAAAATGCGAAAACTGCATCTGGGGGGCGGCCAGGGCGAAACGGCGGAGGGGATTGTCGAGGCATCCTGATCGTGCAATAGGGAAAGGCCCGTAGGGGGCCACAAGTTTGCTTGCGACGAATGTAAGTGAGTCTGCCGCGAGCGAAATAAATTGCTATAGTTCCGCAACGATTTTTTTGGGGAAGGCATGAACGTCCAATTTATCCGTGCCGCCACTCGCATGGCGCTGTTAGGTACGGCACTGTCCGGCCTGGCGGCTTGCGCCAGCGCGCAATCCGAAGCGCCGCGGCCCACGGTTAAGCAGGTCGAGGACAAGCCCGCCGCGTCCACGCCCGTCACCCCGCCGCCCGCGGCTGCGCCGGCCGCCGCCGCGCGTCCGTCGTCCACCGTGGCGGAATTGCAGGGCCTGATCCAGAGCCGCCAAGTCTCGGAACTGCGCACGGCTTATAACGGCACGTATGGCGCCAGCCTGCTGTTCAAGCCCGACGATCTGACCTATTACGTCGCCTTGTTCCAACAAAAGGACTTCTGGCGCGTGCTCAAGACCCTGTCGGAAAAGCAGGCTGAATCCACGTATCGCGCGTTCGCCGCGCAATCGGCCGACCTGGCCGAAGTGGACATCAAGCGGATCAAGCTGCAAGCCGAATACGCGAACGCCGAGAAGCTGCTGGCCAGCCGCAGCGCCCAGCTCAGCACCTTGCAGGCCGACCGCACGCTGCGCATGCAGCAGGAAGAGCAGGTTGCGGCACGCCAGGAGCAATCGCGCCAGGAAGCCACGGCATTGGCCGATCAGCAAAAGGACGTGCGTCAGCAACTGCGCGATCTGCAACGCCAGATCGATTCGTTGCAGGCTCAGCAGGCGCAAATCGACGGCAGCCCGGCGGCCAAGCGCGGCAAGTAAGCCGGCGCCGATCGCCAGGACGGGCCTACGGGCCCGTTTTTATTGGCTGCCGCCTTATCCCCGCTTGACGCGGTGGGATGGCGCACCTTGTGCGCGGATTCTTGTATTCTGGCTGCTGGACCCCATATAGCAACCATGGCTCTCAAAGTTTTCGACCTCCAGTGCGAGCACAGCCACGTTTTTGAAGGCTGGTTCGGATCGCACGACGACTATGACGCGCAGCAGGCGCGTGGCCTGGTCACGTGCCCGGTTTGCGGGTCGGCCAGCATTACCAAGCGTCTGTCCGCGCCGCGGCTGAACGTATCCCATCTGCATGCGCCGGCCCAGCCGCCCGCCGTGCCGGCAGGCGCGTCCGACGCCGAGAAAATGGCCGCCTTGCAGGCCGTGGTGATGAAGCAGGTGCGCGCCTTGCTGCGCAGTACCGAAAACGTGGGGCCGCGTTTCGCGGAAGAGGCGCGCCGCATTCACGAGGGCGATGCCGACGAGCGCCCCATTCGCGGCACGGCTACGCCCGAAGAGCGCGAAGCGCTGGCGGATGACGGCATCGAAGTCATGGCCGTGCCCGACTTCCTGGACGACGAGCGTCTGCAATAAGGGTTGCCATCAACACGCTGGGCATAAAAAAGCCAGACCGGAAGGTCTGGCTTTTTTTGTCGCGCAGGGCGGTCCCAAGACAACGGATTGCCCCCGTGGGGGCTGAGGCGCGCGTGGCGTGGGCGCCCTTGCCGGATCAGTTGTTGACGCGGCTGCGGTATTCGTTCGTGCGGGTGTCGATTTCGATCTTGTCGCCGATAGCGCAGAACAGCGGCACGTTCAGTTCGTAGCCGGTGTTGATCTTGGCCGGCTTCGTGACCTTGCCCGACGTATCGCCACGGACGGCGGGTTCGGTGTAGGTGATTTCGCGGACGAGCGTGGTGGGCAGTTCAACCGAGATGGCGCGGCCGTCGTAGAAGACCACTTCCACGGGCATCGCTTCTTCCAGGTAGTTCAGGGCGTCGCCCATGCTTTCGGCTTCGATTTCGTACTGGTTGTACTCTTCGTCCATGAAGACGTACATCGGGTCGCCGAAGTAGGAGTAGGTGCACTCCTTGCGATCCAGTTGGACGACTTCGAACTTTTCGTCGGCCTTGTAGACCGATTCGCTGGCCGAGGCGGTCAACAGGTTCTTGAACTTCAGCTTCACAACAGCAGCGTTACGGCCAGACTTGTTGTATTCGGCTTTCTGGACCACGAGGGGATCCTTGCCGACCATGACCACGTTGCCGACTCGCAATTCCTGAGCGGTTTTCATCGATAAAACTCCGGGGGGATGGGTGCACTCGCCGTGCTTGCAAAAAGCCGCCTTCGCGAAAAATCACGAGCGAAAGGTCCGGGGCAAAAGTCCCTGACAGCGGTTTCATGCACACCCCGGGAGGCGTCATAGTTGAGGCCCGACAAATTCAGGGCGACTCAGAAAACTCTCTATTCTAACGTTTCTTGGCCAAGTCTGCGCAAAAGTCCGCCAGATTTTCGGCCAGATCCGGTCGGACCGCCTGGCTGGCATCCCAGTCCCGGGCGGCGGCCGACCAAGCCTGCCAGGCGGCAGGCGCCAGCGCTTGGGCGACGGCCGTGGCCGTCTGGCCCGTTTGCGGCTGGTTCCACGCGCGGATCAACGCCTGCGCGGGTTCCGGGGCCGGATAGCGGGCCAGCCAGGCTTCCAGTTTTTCAAGATGGATGTTTTCGTCTTGCGGGTATATCTGCCAGACCAGCGGTCTACCCGCCCAGGCCGCGCGGATGAAGGAATCTTCGCCGCGCACGACGTTCAGGTCCGCGCACCACAGCAGGCGGTCGAAATCCGGCTGCGCCACGAAAGGCAGGCGCGCCACAAGCGGGGCCTGGGGCCCGGCGCAGGCCACTTCCAGCCCAGGCGCGACGCCTTCGGGGACGAGCAGCACGCTGGGCCGGGCATCGGCGGTCAGCGCCTGGACAAGCGCAGCGGTGGGCGCCGAGGGGTAGCAAAACAGGGACACCGTGCGAGCGCCGTCGCGGCGGCGCAACAATACGGCCGGGTCCACGCCCAGCGATTGTAGGAAGCCGTTTTGAAGGTCTATCGACGCCTGCCAGGCGTCGCGTTCGGCGCTCAAGCCGGGTTCGCGCAGCAGGCCGCCCGTGGCCGCTGTGAAGCCGGGAAAGAAAAAGTGCTTAACCAGGCCGTCGGGGCGCTGCGAGGGCAGGCCGTGGCAGCTTTCCACCCAGGCTTCGGCGCTTAGGTATTCCAGGTTGATCCAGGCGGGATGCACGCGGCGCATGCTGTCCACGAACGCCGGTGGAGGATCGCAGGCAAAGGCTTCTATGACGACATCGCGCGCGGTCAGGGCGGGGTCGGGCGTATCGGACCAATGCACGATGTCCACGGCGCCCAGCAGCTGCCGCGACGCCTGGGCGTCGATGCCGGGCTGGATGCGCGCAAAGCTGGCCAGGTCATCCACCCACAGGCGGATATCCCAGCCGCGGCCTTGCGCCAGCCGGCGCGCCAGCCGCCAGCAGACGCCGATGTCGCCGTAGTTATCGACGACTCGGCAAAAGATGTCTGCTTGCATGGCGGCTTAATGGAACTTGGCGGGGGCCGCTTCGGCGTCTTCGGGCAGTTCGGCGTGGACCAGTTCGCCCAGCGGATTCGGGAAGTAGGGCGCGCCGCAGTCTTCGCAGTATTCGGCAGGCAGCACGCCGGGGATACGGCGCACTTCGGTGACGCCGTATTCCTTCAGCAACGCCGTGATGTCGTCGACCACGTCGGGCTGGCCTTCGTCGGACGGCAGTTCTTCTTCGCGTCCGTACAACGGCCACACGCAACCGTAGTAGACGTCGTTGCTGCTGCGTGCCGTGAAGCCGATGCGGTATTCGTCGATGCGGCTTTCGCCACAGCCGGCGACCACCGCGCGCAACTGCGAGGCTTCCAGGCTGACCGCGCCTTCCAGCCAGCTGACGGCCGCGCGCAGGGACAAGGGCCGCACGCGCCGGTCGGCTTCGCGGTTGCTGACGTAATAGGCGTCAGGCAGCAGCGCTTCAAAGCCGCAACCCGGCAGCAGCGCGGCCAGGGTGGGTTGCGCCTGCGCGGCCCATTGTTGCTGGCAGGCGTCGCGCGAGGCCTCGGCGTCGCTCATTTGTTCCTGCCAGCGGAAGATCGGCGCGTTTTCCGGCACGGCCACGGCGCCGATGATGTAGCGCGTGTCGGCCAGCATGTTGGCGGTTTCGGCCTCGGTGTTCAGGACCGGCTTGGTGGTTTCCGCGCCCAGCGCCTGCGAACCCAGCCGATGCAGCCATTGCCAGGTTTCACCGAAGGTGCGCGGCATCTGGTCGACGCTGACCAGCATGGGCATCAGCGCGGTGCGTGTCTGGCTGGCCAGCACATGGCCATGCAATTGCGCCAGCAGCGCCTGCTGGGCCGAGGCAGAGACCGGACCGGTCGGGATCGCGTAACGGGTCCAGGCGACGATGGGCGCGACGATCAGCAGCACGTCGTACCGAACGCCGTTCTTTTCGATCTTCATCGATTCGGACAGGGTTTCGGCCTGTTCGATCAAGACTTCGTAGGCGCCTATGTCGCTTTGCGCCAGGTGGTCCAGGGCCGCTTCCAGCGGGGCGTCCTGCCCAGCCTTCAGCAGCTTGGGAATCGCTTCGCCAAGCTGGTTCTCCCAGAACACGTCTTCGACGCGGCTGCCCGAGCGGTTAAGCGCCTGGGCCAGCGCAACCAGGCGGGTCGCGTCACGGGTCATGCGGGGAGCGGATTGGCTGCGGGATCGGGCCATAACTTCGGGGGACGTCCAGTAAGTGTGTAACGACGTAGTTTAACGCCCGCGCGGCGCGTCGGCATTCGGGGCGGACCCGCGGGCCGGCAGGGGCGCGGCGGCTTGGTCCCGCGGGCCCGCTCATCCGGGTGGGCCGGTTTATTGATGCGTATATGGCAACAGATCATCCCTGGAGCGGGGCTTTATTGCTGATTCGAAACGTTCGAAAATGCTTCCATCGACATTATTTTGGAGACGCCGTCATGCGGTGGCCCACGCTTTTTATTTCCCACGGCTCGCCGATGCTGGCCGTTGAACCCGGTCTGACCGGCCCCGCGCTGACGGCGTGGAGCTTGGCGCAAGGCCAGAAGCCGCGCGGCATCCTGGTGGTGTCGCCCCACTGGATGGGCGAAGGGCTGGCGCTATCCACGCGTGACCAGCAGGTGGCCTGGCATGACTTCGGCGGCTTTCCGCCCGAGCTCTACACGCTGCAGTACGCCGCGCCCGGCTCGCCCGAACTGGCGGCTCGCGTGCAGGCGTTGCTGGCCCAATCCGGCATCACCGCCGACCGCGATCCGCGCCGGCCGCTGGACCATGGCGCCTGGGTGCCGTTGCGTTATCTTTACCCCGAGGTCGACGTGCCGGTGGTGCAGTTGTCGCTGGACATGGGGCGTGACGCCGCCGGGCAGATGGCCCTGGGCCGCGCGTTGGCGCCGCTGCGGGACGAGGGCATCCTGATCATCGGGTCGGGGTCCTTGACGCACAACCTGCGCCACGTCCGGATGCCGCAGAATGCGCCCGCCTTGCCTTACGTGCCGGCGTTCCAGGACTGGTATGCGCGCCGGCTTGCCGAGCACGACGTGCCGGCTCTGCTGGATTGGCAGGCACAGGCGCCCGGCGCGATGCAAGCGCATCCGCATGACGACCACCTGATGCCGCTGTACGTGGCGTTGGGGGCGGGCGGGGCGTCCGCCAAGCGGTTGAACGACGAGATCTCTTACGGCGCGCTGGCGATGGACGCGTATCAGTTCGACGACTGACTCCGCCGCCGCGCGCATGAAAAAAAGCCCCGGAACCGCAAGGTTCCGGGGCTTTGTTCAACCTGGAAGGCCGCGAGGGGCTCAGGCCGCCAGCAACTGGCGCAGCACGAAGGGCAGAATGCCGCCGTGCTGGTAGTAGTCCACCTCGATCGGCGTGTCGATACGCAGCAGCACCGTCACGTCCTGCTTCGAACCATCCTTGCGGGTGATCGTCAGCGTCACGTCCTGCATCGGCTTGATGCCGTTTTCCAGGCCCGAGATGTCGTAGGTCTCTTCGCCGGTGATGCCCAGCGACTGCACGCTGTCGGTGCCCTTGAACTGCAGCGGCAGCACACCCATGCCCACCAGGTTGCTGCGGTGGATGCGTTCGAAGCTGCGGGTGATCACGGCCTTCACGCCCAGCAACTGCGTGCCCTTGGCCGCCCAGTCGCGCGACGAGCCCGTGCCGTACTCCTCGCCACCGAACACGACGGTTGGGGTGCCCTGCGCCACGTACTTCATGGCCGCGTCATAGATGGACATCTGTTCGCCAGTGGGCTGGAACAGGGTTTCGCCGCCTTCGAAGCGGCTGCCGTCCGGCAACGACGGGATCATCAGGTTCTTGATGCGCACGTTGGCGAAGGTGCCGCGCATCATGATTTCATGGTTGCCGCGGCGCGAACCGTAGCTGTTGAAATCGGCCTTCATCACGCCGTTTTCCTTCAGCCACTTGCCGGCCGGCGACGTTTCCTTGATGGAGCCCGCGGGCGAGATGTGGTCGGTCGTGACCGAGTCGCCGAACACGCCCAGCGCGCGGGCGCCCTTGACGGCGGGCATCGCGGCCGGCGTCATGCCGAAGCCTTCGAAGAAGGGCGGTTCGGCGATGTAGGTCGAATCCGGCCAGTTATAGGTGTCGCCGCTGACGCCCTTGATGTTCTCCCAGAGCTTGCCCGGGTTGCTTTTGACCTGGCCGTAGTTGGCCTCGAAGACCTTCGGGTCCAGCGCATGCTTCATCAGCGCTTCGACCTCGGCGGAGGTCGGCCAGATGTCGCCCAGCCAGACGTCGCCGTTCTTGCCGCGGCCCACGGGTTCCGTCATCAGGTCGCGCGTGACGGTGCCGGCCAGCGCATAGGCCACGACCAGCGGAGGCGAGGCCAGGAAGTTGGCTTTGATGTTCGGGTGGATGCGCGCTTCGAAGTTGCGGTTGCCCGACAGCACGGCCGAACACACCAGGTCATTGCCGGTGATGGCTTCGTTCAGGTCCGGCGTCAGGTCGCCCGCGTTGCCGATGCAGGTGGTGCAGCCGTAGGCCGCCACGTCGAAGCCCAGCTTTTCCAGGTAGGGCAGCAGGCCGGTCTTGGTCAGGTAGTCGGTGACGACGCGCGATCCAGGAGCCAGCGAGGTCTTGATGTGCTTGGGCACTTTCAGCCCGGCTTCCACGGCCTTCTTGGCCAGCAGGCCGGCGGCCAGCAGCACATTGGGGTTGGACGTGTTGGTGCAGGACGTAATGGCGGCGATCAGGATGTCGCCGTTCTTGATCTGCGTGCCGGTGCTGGTGGTGAAGGTCTGGTTCAGCTTTTCGGCCGGCTGGTTGAAGCCGTTTTCGGCAACCGGCTTGGAGAACAGGTCAATGAACGTGTTCTTGACGTTGCCGATTTCGATGCGGTCCTGGGGGCGCTTCGGGCCGGCCAGCGACGGGGCCACGGTGGACAGGTCCAGCGTCAGCAGCTTGGTGAAGTTGATGTCCTGGGCGGCCGGGATGCCGAACATCTTCTGTGCCTTGAAATAGGCTTCGAAGGCGGCGATCTCGTCTTCCGTGCGTCCGGTGCCGCGGAAGTAGTCGATGGTGCGTTCGTCGACCGGGAAGAAGCCCATGGTGGCGCCGTATTCAGGCGCCATGTTGCCGATGGTGGCGCGTTCGGCCACGGTCAGGCTGGCGGTGCCTTCGCCGCAGAATTCGACGAACTTGCCCACCACTTTTTCACGGCGCAGCATTTCGGTGATGGTCAGCACCAGGTCGGTGGCGGTGACGCCGCCGCGCAACTGGCCCTTGAGTTCGACGCCAACGACGTCAGGCGTCAGGAAGTACACGGGCTGGCCCAGCATGCCGGCCTCGGCTTCGATGCCGCCCACGCCCCAGCCCACCACGCCGATGCCGTTGATCATCGTGGTGTGGCTGTCGGTGCCCACCAGCGAATCGGGGTAGTAGACATTGTTCTTTTTGTCCTGGTGCACGCCGCGCGCCAGGTATTCCAGGTTGACCTGGTGGACGATGCCGAAGCCCGGGGGCACGACGCCGAAGGTGTCGAACGCCTGCATGCCCCACTTCATGAACTGGTAGCGCTCTTGGTTGCGCTTGAATTCCAGCTTCATGTTCAGGTCCAGCGCGTCCTTGGTGCCGAAGTAGTCAATCATGACCGAGTGGTCCACCACCAGGTCCACGGGCACCAGCGGTTCGATGCTCTTGGGGCTCTTGCCCATCTTGTCGGCTACCGAACGCATGGCGGCGATGTCGGCCAGCAGCGGCACGCCGGTGAAGTCCTGCAGCACCACGCGGGCGACGACGAAGGGGATTTCATCTTCGCGGCGGGCGTTGGCTTGCCAGTTGGCAAGCTGTTTGACGTGTTCTTCGGTGACCTTCTTGCCGTCACAGTTGCGCAGCACGGATTCCAGCACGATGCGGACCGAAACCGGCAGCCGCTGCACATCAATGCCAAGGGATTTACCCAGCGCCGGCAGCGAATAGTACTGACAGGATTTATTGCCGATCTTGAAATTCTTGAGAGTATCTAAGGTGTTGTGCGGCATGATGGACTCCGTGGTTTTGCCTGGCTTAATCTGCCCAAGCGCAGGCGGCATTTTTTTGGCGTTTTTGCGCGTTCGTCATTGTAGGGGAGACAAACCCGTGTGCGGGGGTATGTCTTATATCTTATATAAGACTTGGTCCGCGCGTCAAAGTTCCGCCCCTGTTCCGGTAAACGGCATCCGGAACTGCAAAACCCCTACTTTGGCGGACATGGGCCAAGCCCGCAAGACCCCGCGGTTTTACCAAGGAGGCAGGACTGAGGCGACGGCGCCACAGTCGGAGCAAGGGCGGAAAACGGAGATTGCGCGGGGTGCGCCGAACCCATAAGCTTCGCGTCAGCTAAGGCCTGCATGTGCGGAAAGACGCTACCATTCCGCACATGCTGGCCCTGGTGCCACTCCCTCATCAGGCAGCATTTTTTGACTATCCATCTCAGTAACGTCGTGGCCAGCCAGCCCCAATCGGCGGGCGACGCCTGCACGCTGCGCGCGTTTCTGCACACCGATTTTTCCCATAGCCCGTCGCCCGTCGTCATGGTGGAGCACTTCATCATGAACAGGACGATGGCCGCGCCGCCGCAGCCGCATGCGGGCCTGTGCATGGCCACGCTGTTGCTGGAAGACGCCAACGGCGTCATGCGATGCAAGGACAGCCCAGGCAGCGTGCTCGAGGCGCGGGCAGGCGACCTGCACTGGACCGTGGCGGGCGCAGGCATCCTGACGACGCAGCAGCTCGTGGGGCCGGGACACTTGAACGGCCTGCGCATCGGCCTGAATCTGCCGGATAGGCTGAAGTCGCTGTCTCCGGCGGTCTCGCTGCTTCGCGCCTGGGAGATGCCAGTCATTCAAACGGACGCCGGCCGCGTCCGCGTCGTGGCGGGCAACCATGGCGGCTGGCAGTCGCCGCTGGCCACCCCCGAGGCCCTGATGATTCTGGATGGCTGGCTACGCCCGGGCGCGACGCAACTGTTGCCGTTGCCGCCCGGCTGGAACGCCTGGGTCTACTCGGTGCAAGGGGAATTGGGCGTGCGCGCCCGGCACCGCTTGAGTGGGGCGCCGCCTTTGCCGAAGCGGCAAGGCGGGGATCCCGACTTTGCCGTGCTGCCTGCCGGCGCCGCGTTGGCGGCATCCGCGCCGTTGGCCGACGACGAGGGCGTGTTGCTGCTGATGGCGGGGAAGGCACCGGTTCACTACGTGTTGACCGCGGGTCCGGCCGTGGACGAACCTGTTTTTCGCCACGGTGCGGTCGTGATGGCCAGCCAACGCGCCCTGACCCGTGCGCTGGCCGCCTATGAAGCCGGGGAGTTCGGGCAGATGCCGCAGGGCCAGGCGGCCTGACTGGCAGCCCGGATGGGATTCTGTTGCGTACAAGCAACAATCTGGCTTTCTATATTGGGGACGGAATGAGAATGATTCTCTGTTTGATACCATTTCCTGCGTAAGACCACAAGATTCCGTGCGTGAACTCACCGGGATTTTGCGTTTCTTTGCGCAACGACGCGCTTCTCTTGCCTCTCGTATCCCGATATGAAAATCAGAACTCTTGCCTGCATGGCTGCTACGCTGCCGTGCCTGGGCGTTGCCTACGGTCAAACCTCCCCCGAAACCCCACCCGCCGCCGCCAACGGCTCCGTCGTATCGATGGAAGCCATCAAGGTCGAAGCCAGCGCCGATGCGTCGGCCGGCGGCCTTGCCGCTCCTTTCGCGGGCGGGCAGGTGGCCAGCGGCGGCCGCGTCGGCGTGCTGGGCACGCAAGACAACCTGAGCACGCCGTTCAGCATCACCAGCTATACGAACGAGCTGATCCAGGACAAGCAGGCCCGCAGCGTGGGTGATGTGTTGCAGAACGATGCCGGCGTGCGCGTGGCGCGTGGCTTCGGCAACTTCCAGGAGTCGTACTTCATCCGCGGCTTTATCCTGAGTTCCGACGACGTGGCCTACAACGGCCTGTACAGCTTGCTGCCCCGCCAGTACATCGCCACCGAACTGTTCGAGCGCGTGGAAGTGCTGCGCGGCGCATCGGCGTTTCTCACCGGCGCCACGCCAAGCGGCGGCGGCATCGGCGGCGTGATCAACCTGGTGCCCAAGCGCGCCCCGAACGAGCCGTTGACCCGCGTGACCACGGGTATTGCAAGCGGCGGCCAGTTTCAGCTGTCGACCGACATCGCCCGCCGCTTTGGTCCGGACGACAGCACCGGCATTCGCCTGAACGCCGCACAGCGCAGCGGCGATACGGGCATCGATGACGAGCACTCGCGCACCAGCCTGGTGTCATTGGGCCTGGATTGGCGTTCGGCCGATACGCGGCTGTCCGGTGATATTGGTTGGCAGGAAAACAAACTGAAGCGGGCGCGTCCGAACGTGACGCTCGGTACCACACGCGCTCCTGTAACAACCGTTCCCGATGCTCCGGACGCCAGTTCGAACTATGCGCAACCGTGGTCATACTCAAACGAACGCGATGTATTTGGTACGTTGCGCGCCGAGCATGATTTCAGTGAAAAGCTGACCGGTTGGGCAGCCTATGGCTTCCGCCGCAGCGACGAGGCAAATTCGCTCGGCAATGTGACGCTTACCAACGGCAGCACGGGCGCGGGCACATTTTCTCGTTTTGACAATACGCGCGAAGACTCTGTGGATACGGGAGAGTTCGGGTTGCGGGCTAAATTGCGTACGGGGCCAATTAGCCACGAATTTGTCACTTCGGCGTCGTTCTTCCAATTGAAGAAGAAAAACGCCTACTTGGTCGGTTCTGCGAATCCGACCAACATCTATGACCCGATTTCGTATGACAAGCCGTACATTAATCCGGTAGGAAACCCGGGCGGGGAGCTTGATAACCCGTTACTGCAGGGCAGAACAAAAATGAGTAGTTTTGCCTTTGGTGACACCATGTCTGTGTTAGACGGCAAGGTGCTCCTGACCTTAGGGATTCGGCATCAGCGTTTATCGCAGCGTGATTATTCTTACACCACTGGCGCTGAAACGGGCGCTTATGACGCTAGCCGAAATTCCCCCGCGGCTGGCATCGTCTTCAAGGTTGCGCCGAGCGTATCGTTATATGCAAACTACATTGAGGCTCTGGTGGCTGGTCCCACGGCGCCTGGCATGGCAGGGGGCCTTCCAGTACCGAACGCGGGCCAGAGCCTGCAGCCGTATGTTTCCAAGCAGAAGGAAATCGGCGTGAAGTACGAAGGCGATGGCCTGGGCGCCGGGTTGGCGCTCTTCTCCACCGACAAGCCGCGCGCCATGTACAACGCCAGCAACGAGCTGACCACCTCGGGCAAGGACCGGCACCAGGGCGCGGAACTGACCGTGTATGGTGAACCGATCAAGAGCGTGCGCGTGCTGGGCGGCTTGACGTGGCTGGATGCCGAGCAGCGCTCGACCGGCACGGCTTCGCTGGACGGCAACCGCGTGATCGGCGTGCCGCGCTTCCAGGCCAACATGGGCGTGGAATGGGATATTCCCGGCGTGCAGGGCCTGGCCGTGGACGGCCGCGTCGTCTACACCGGTTCGTCCTACGCGAACGATGCCAACACCCTCAAGGTGCCGGGCTGGACCCGTTTCGATGCCGGCCTGCGCTACATGACGGACATCGACGGCCATGTCGTGACCTTGCGCGCTCGCGTCGAGAACATCGCCAACCGCAACTACTGGTCGTCGGTGGGCGGATACCCCGGCAACGGCTACCTGGTGCTGGGCGGCCCGCGCACGTTCCTGCTGTCGGCCAGCATGGATTTCTGATCCCGTCCGGCTTATAAGCGGCATGATGAAAAACCCCGGCCTGGCGCCGGGGTTTTTGCTGGGAACGACCCGGTCCTACCAGAACCATCCCCCCCTGGTCAGGTCGGCCTCGCAGCTCTTGTATTGCGACGTGAACTTGTCCGCGCGAGCCTGCACTTTCTGCGATACCGTCTTCAGCCATGCCTTGCGGTCGAAGCTACGGTTGCGGTAGCCCGTCCAACCTTCGTGGTAGTTCAGGTACTGGCCGTAGGCGTCCCACTTGGACACGCCATTGATGCGCTGCGACTTGCTCATGTACCAGCCCATGAAATCCAGCGCGTCCGCGAAGTTGTCGCGGCTGGCGCCCCAGCCGCCGGCGTCGTTCTTATAGTCGGCCCAGGTCTCGTCCTTGGCCTGCGCATAGCCGTAGGCGGAGCTGACGCGGCCCCACGGAATGATGCCCAGAAAGTAGTAGCGGGGCGGCACGGCGTCCTGCTTGAACGAGGACTCCTGGTACATCATGGCCATCGGCACCGGCACGGGGGCGCCCCATTTCTTCTGTACTTTCAGGGCGGCATCGTGCCAATCCGGCTTTTCGCGGAAGATCGCGCAAATGTTCTCGGGGTTGGATGGCGGCGCCGTGGCGCAACCGGCAAGCGCCAGCAGTAGCAGCGGCGGCAGCAAAAGCCGGGTCATTGGCAGGCGTCCTCCAGAAAAGGGGCGCAGGCGGCCAGCCGCGCCGGTTAGGCAAAGTGTCACAAGGTAGCGCGATTGTATGAAAACGTATCGTTGAAAAAGTTCCGGCCCCGAAATTTCTGCAAGCGGGTTGAACTCGTGGCGCCCGAATCCACCACGCCCAAATCCGCGCGCCCGGACCCATGACGTCCGAACCCGCCGCGTAGTCCAAAGAAAAACGGCCCCGGATTGCTCCGGGGCCGTCGTGCAGGCAACAAGGCCTGGCTGGCGTTCGAGGCTTAGACCTCGATCACGTCCGCCACGTCTTTGTAGTCGGCGATCTTGTCGAAGTTCAGGTACTGGTAGATCTGGTCGCCGCTCTTGTTGATGACGCCCATATCGGCCATGTATTCGTCCTTGGTGGGAATCCGGCCCAGCTTCGAGCAGATGGCGGCCAGTTCGGCCGAGCCCAGGTACACGTTCGTGTTCTTGCCCAGGCGGTTCGGGAAGTTGCGGGTGCTGGTCGACATTACGGTCGCGCCTTCGCGCACTTGTGCCTGGTTGCCCATGCACAGCGAGCAGCCCGGCATTTCAGTGCGCGCGCCGGCCGTGCCGAAGACGCCGTAGTGGCCTTCTTCGGTCAACTGCGTGGCATCCATCTTGGTCGGCGGGGCCACCCACAGCTTGACCGGGATGTCGCGCTTGCCTTCCAGCAGCTTGGACGCTGCGCGGAAGTGGCCGATGTTGGTCATGCAGCTGCCGATGAACACTTCGTCGATCTTGGCGCCGGCGACTTCCGACAGCGTCTTGACGTCGTCCGGGTCGTTCGGGCAGGCCACGATGGGCTCATGCACGTCGGCCAGGTCGATGTCGATGACGGCGGCGTATTCGGCGTCGGTGTCCGGAGCCAGCAGCTGGGGATCCGCCAGCCAGGCTTCCATGGCCTTGATGCGGCGGCCCAGCGTGCGCTCGTCTTCGTAGCCGTTGGCGATCATCCACTTCAACATCACGATGTTGCTGTTGATGTATTCGATGATCGGTTCCTTGTTCAGGTGCACCGAGCAGCCAGCGGCCGAACGTTCCGCGGAGGCGTCCGACAGTTCGAAGGCTTGTTCGACCTTCAGGTCGGGCAGGCCCTCGATTTCAAGGATGCGGCCCGAGAAGATGTTCTTCTTGCCTTGTTTGGCGACCGTCAGCAGGCCTTGCTTGATGGCGTACAGCGGGATGGCGTTGACCAGGTCGCGCAGGGTGACGCCAGGCTGCAGCTTGCCCTTGAAGCGGACCAGCACCGATTCCGGCATGTCCAGGGGCATCACGCCCGTGGCGGCGGCAAAGGCCACCAGGCCCGAACCGGCGGGGAACGAGATGCCGATGGGGAAGCGGGTGTGCGAGTCGCCGCCGGTGCCGACGGTGTCGGGCAACAGCATGCGGTTCAGCCACGAGTGGATCACGCCATCGCCCGGGCGCAGCGAGATGCCGCCGCGGGTGCTGATGAATTCCGGCAGCGTGTGGTGCGTCTTGACGTCCACGGGCTTCGGGTAGGCGGCGGTGTGGCAGAACGACTGCATCACCAGGTCGGCCGAGAAGCCCAGGCAAGCCAGGTCTTTCAGTTCGTCGCGGGTCATCGGGCCGGTGGTGTCCTGGCTGCCGACCGAGGTCATCTTCGGTTCGCAGTAGGTGCCCGGGCGGATGCCCGTGCCTTCCGGCAGGCCGCAGGCGCGGCCGACCATCTTCTGGGCCAGCGTGTAGCCGCGGCCGGTATCGACCGGATTCTTCGGCAGGCGGAACAGCGTCGACGGCGCCAGGCCCAGCGCTTCACGCGCCTTGCTGGTCAGGCCACGGCCGATGATCAGCGGAATGCGGCCGCCGGCGCGCACTTCGTCGAACAGCACGTCGGACTTCACTTCGAATTCGGCGATGACTTCGCCGTTCTTCAACGCCTTGCCATCGTAGGGGCGCAGTTCGACCACGTCGCCCATTTCCATCTTCGACACGTCGAGTTCGATCGGCAGGGCGCCGGCGTCTTCCATCGTGTTGTAGAAAATCGGAGCGATCTTGTTGCCCAGGCAAACGCCGCCAAAGCGCTTGTTCGGCACAAACGGGATGTCTTCGCCCGTGAACCACAGCACCGAGTTGGTGGCGGACTTGCGCGACGAACCCGTACCGACCACGTCGCCCACATAGGCGACCAGGTGGCCCTTTTCCTTCAGCGATTCAATGAACTTGACCGGGCCGCGCTTGCCGTCTTCTTCCGGTTCGAACGCCGCGCCGTCGCGCTTGTTCTTCAGCATCGCCAGGGCGTGCATCGGGATGTCGGGGCGGGTCGTGGCGTCGGGCGCCGGCGACAGGTCGTCGGTGTTGGTTTCGCCAGGCACCTTGAAGACGGTGATGGTCAGGCTTTCCGGCAGTTCCGGACGGCTGGTGAACCATTCGGCGTCGGCCCAGCTTTGCAGCACGGACTTGGCGTTGGCGTTGCCGCGGTCGGCCTTTTCCTTCACGTCGTGGAAGGCGTCGAACATCAGCAGGGTCTTTTTCAGCGCATCGGCGGCGATGGTGCCGATTTCCGCGTCATCCAGCAGATCGACCAGCGGGCCAATGTTGTAGCCGCCGAGCATCGTGCCCAGCAGTTGCGTCGCCTTGGCACGGCTGATCAGCGCACAAGCTTCCTTGCCCAGCGCTACGGCGGCCAGGTAGGACGCCTTGACCTTGGCGGCGTCGTCCACGCCGGCCGGCACACGGAAGGTCAGCAGTTCGACTAGGTTCTGCTCCTCGCCAGCGGGCGGGTTCTTCAGCAGTTCGATCAGTTCAGCGGTTTGTTTAGCCGTAAGGGGCAGCGGGGGGATCCCCAGAGCCGCGCGTTCGGCAACGTGTTGGCGGTAGTTATCCAGCATGTGAGGCCTGCTCAAAGTCGGGTTGGAAGAAGGGTTGTTGACGGAATTGTAGAGGGAAGACGGGGAGGCAAGCAAATGTCTTATATCTTATATAAGACTTGGGTTGATAGCTGTTGCTTACGAGAGACGGCGGGTAGGGCCTGGGTGCGGGGCGGGCAAGCAAAAGGCGGCCTTGCGAGCCGCCTTTCTCGTCGGGCGCGCCCGCAGGCCGCGCCTTGCCTGGCTTAGCGAGCCGTGGCGTCGTAGACCAGGCCCACCCGGGCGAAATTGCCCCCATGTTGCTTGACCTGGACTTCGAACGGGGCGCTTTCGCCCGGCTTCAACTTGGGCAGCCGCAGTTCCTTGAACGTGGCGCCGGACACCTGGTTTTGGGCGTCGTACAGGGTGATCCAGACACGCACGTTGTCAACCTCTGCCTGGTCGTCATTGCGTACCCGGCCCTGGACGGTGACGTATTTGTAACGGTACCGGTAGGTGAAATTAAGGGTGCCGGTGCCGACGTTGGCTTCGGTGTTCTCGACGGAGACAGCCAGCTTCGGTCGCGGGCCAGGCAGGGCGGCGCGTTTGGCGGGCAACCAGTCCGGCTTGATCTCGGTCACGCGTTCATAGCGGCCGCCGGGCAGCGCCACCGTCACCCTTTCGCCCGGGTACAGATGGGTGGGCAGCGGCCAGTCCTGGCGCAGGTCCACCGCTCGCGATCCCTCGAACACGGCGATCTTCACCCGTGGCGACAAGGCGACGTAACGGTCGCTGGTGTTGACGACTTCGGCATACAGGACGGGGCGCTCAATCTCGTCCAGCAGCCGGCGCGGCGCCGACAGGCTGAACGCCTTGGGGTCGAACAGGGCGAAATCCGGGTCCAGCAACTCTTCGGTGGTCAAACGAACCTGGTCGATGACCCGGATATTGGCCGGGCTGACCCGCACGATGCGGCTGGCGGGGCCCACTTCTTTGGGCGGGGCTTCTTTGGCCGGGGGCGTGGTTGGCGGCGCGGCTTTCTGGGCGAACTTCTGCGCGGCCCAGGGGCCCAGCGCGGTGTGCTGGTACAGGGCGAAACCGATCGCGGCCAGGATGATCAGCACCAGCCCGGCCTTGGCTGGCCAGGAGAGGGGTTTGCCTTCGAGGCGGTCAGCTTTCACTTTGCACCATGTAATCGTAGGACGCGACGTTGCCGTCGCCGAACATTTCGCAGCGCGCGTCGAACGACGTCAACGCGCCGGGCGCCAGCGGGCTGGCCGTGGCGTAGCCGATGCCGGTGCCGATCATCGCGCCGTCGTCGCCGTACAGAATGACGGTGATCTGGGTGCTGTTGGCCTCCCTCGCGCCCTGGTTCTTCAGCAGCCCGACCAGCCGGTATGCGCCGTCGTTGCGCACCAACTGCACCTTGCTGGACACGACATCATTGGTCTTGCCGCGCGCGGGCGACGGCGTGGCGACCTCCAGCGCGTAGCGGCTATAGGCCTTGTCCGGCACCGAGATCAGCACGGGGGCATATTCGCCGGGCTGCAAGGTGTGCGTCGACGGCGAGACCATCGACGACGACAGCGTCATTTCACCCTGAAAGAACGTGGCGTTCACGCGGGGCGTGTCGATCTTCTTGCCGGACTCGTTGCGCATCAGCATGACCAGTTGCTTGCGGCCGTGGACCTGCGTTTCGCGCACATCGGTCAGCTTGACCAATGAGGCATCGATCGGCGGTTCCTGAACCAAGCGCGGCGGCGGCGAGGAACGGCCTGGGCTCAATAAAGCGGCCACCAGGGGGATGGCGATCACCGCAGCCACCGCCAGCCCGATGGCCGTCAGGACGCCGGGCTTGACCTGAGGCGGCTGCTGAGGCTGTTGCATGCCCCGCAGGATCTTCTCGAGGCGCTGGGCGACATCATCCTCCACCAGCGTCAAGGCGTGGCAGTGATTGCATCGGTATTCATTGGAGGCCAATTTGGTGAACTGAGCGCTGCCGCACGTGGAGCAGGTCAGGGTCACGGTATTGATCGTGGTCTGTTTAGGCGTCATTCAGGCAAGGGCTTACCGGCTAGGACTGACAGGGCGGCAAGGATAGCGGCAGTCCGAAGGGGACAGGTTCGGGGACGCTTCCATTTGTGACAAGATATGTGGTCAGACGCGGGCTGCGGCGACCGGAAGGGCATGTACCCCGGTGATATCATCGCCGCCTTGGACAGCCCCCGCGCAGCGAACGCCATGCGTGCCGCTGCCCCCGAATTCTCAACGCATGAGCCTCACTGAACATCTCCTTTTCCTGGCCTGCGTGGCACTTGCCACGTATGCCCAGACCATGACCGGCTTCGCGTTCGGG
The DNA here is from genome assembly GCF_049060505.1 of Achromobacter marplatensis. Classification (GTDB taxonomy): domain Bacteria; phylum Pseudomonadota; class Gammaproteobacteria; order Burkholderiales; family Burkholderiaceae_B; genus Achromobacter; species Achromobacter marplatensis_A. Next base: position 144,926 of record NZ_JBMGRB010000003.1, on the reverse strand, counting down.
CTTGTGCTGTTGGGGCTGTCTGGCGTGTTTCAGCTGGCGTCGGTGTCGGAAGTCGCGAACGTGGTCAGCGTGCTGTCGTTGGTTAACGCCGCGGTGACCCTGGCGCGCGCCAAACCGCAGGTGAACTGGTCGCTGATGGGCCCGGCCATGATCGCCAGCCTGGTCGGCGTGGGCGTGGGCGTGGCCGTGCTGACCTGGATCAGCGGGTCGACGACCGTGCTCTTGCAATTACTGCTGGGCGTCACGATCCTGGCTTGCGCCGTGTTGCTGGTGGCGCGCGCCAAGCCGCTGGAGCGGCTGTCGTCCAAGGCGTCTTTCGTGTTCTTCGGCGGGATATCGGGCGTGCTGGGCGGTTTGTTCTCAAGTGCCGGGCCGCCGATGGTTTATCACTTGTATCGCCAGCCCTTGCCGCTGGCGTCCATTCGCAACAGCCTGCTAGTGCTGTTTTCGCTGAACGCCGTGGTGCGCCTGGGCCTGGTGACCGGGCAGGGGGCGTTCATGGCGTCGTCGTTCTGGCTGAGCGTGCAGGCGTTTCCGGTCGTGATCGGCGTGACCTGGGTGGCGCGCCGGTACGGCACGGCGGGCTCGATGAAGACCATCAAGCGCATGGTGTTCTTGCTGCTGCTGGCCGCTGGCTTGGGGCTGATCGTGCCGGCGGCGCGGATCCTGGCGGCGGGCTAGCCCGCGCCTGCCAGGTTCGTGGCCAACGAAGGTCAGGCGTGGCCGCCGCTGATGTAGCGTTCCAGTTCGTGAATGATGAACTTCTGCTCGCTCATGACGTCCTTGACCAGATCGCCAATGGACAGCAGGCCAATCAGTTTTTCGTTGTCGATGACCGGAAGATGGCGAAAGTGCCGTTCCGTCATCATGGCCATACAGTGTTCCCGCGTATCGCCAGGCCCCACGTAATAGACCGAGTCCGTCATGATGTCGCGCACCTTCGTGCTGCGCGATGATCGGTCCTGCAAGACGACCTTGCGGGCGTAGTCGCGCTCGGACAGCATGCCCAGCACGGTATCGCCCTGGACGACGACGACCGCGCCGATACTGCGTTCGGCCATGGTCTTGATGGCGTCGTACACCGATGAATCCGGTGAAACCGTCACGACGGAGGGGTTCGGCTTTTCCCTGAGAATCTCAGCAACTGTCTTCACGATGTGCTCCCGAATCGCTTGCAAGGTTCAAACGTGGGCCGCGCGCCGCCACCCCAGCCCCGCGGGGCGTCATGGCGCGACCATGCTCCATCCTAAGCCTGCCGGCCACCTTGCCGCAAGCGCGGCGCCGGATATTTGGCAGGCTTGTCGCGGAATGCCTGGCTGGCCATCTCGCGCAGGTTGCGCGCCGCGCTGCGTTCCGTGTCGGGATTCCATGCCAGCGATATGCCGATGGACGCATCGGCGGGAAAGTCGGCCAGCGTTTTATAGACGACGTTGGGCCCCGGATGGCGCCGGCTGCCGGCGGGCACCAGCGCCACGCCTAAACCGCTTTCCACCAGACTGAGCAGTGTCTGCACTTGCACCGCTTCCTGCGTGATGCGAGGCGTGAAGCCGCGTAGTTGGCAAGCGTTGATCGCCGCCATGCGCAATCCGGCCGCCTCGGTCGCGGTGTACATGATGAATGCCTCGTCCGCCAGGTCCTGCATGATGCGGATCGACGTTGCTTCGCGCAGCAGGACGGTCACGCCAGGATAGCGCTGGCGGAACAAGGGCAGGATGCGCGGCAGGATGCCGTGCGTGGCCGACCCGACGAAGCCGATGCGCACCGTGCCGCCTTCGCCTGCCGCGCCGGCGCGCGCGGCCAGCTTGAACTGCTCGGCATGGAACAGCGCGCGGCGCGCTTCGTCCAGGGCGGCCAAGCCGGCTTCGGTCAGTTGCACGCCCTGGCGTCCGCGCACGAACAGCGGCACGCCCACCATGTCTTCAAGCTTGCGGATCGAGACCGACAGCGGGGGCTGCGACATATGCAGCTTTTCCGCCGCGCGGTGGAAGTTCAGCGTCTCGGCAAGAACCAGGAACTGCTGTAGATGACGGAAATCCATGAGGGCGACCCGGGGTGAAGATTGCCCTGGATGATACGGTGCGCGTATCGGCGGCGGCATCCGTGCTATCCCTTCGGTATCAGCGCGTCATGCCGCCCCGCACAGCGTCGTGCGCAGGTAGGTCAGCGCGTCTGCGCCACTGCCCAGCGCGTGGGCGCCAATGCGTTCGTGCCAATGGGATTCCGATCCGCCCGCCAGCCGCCACTCGCGCAGGCGCCGGGTGTACAGCTGCAAGTCGTATTCCGCGGTGACGCCGATGGCGCCATGCACCGCGTGTGCGATATCCGCGACCATCGGCGCGGCCTGGCTGGCGCGCGCTTTGCCCAAGGCGGCCAGCATCGCTTGCGGCAATCCGCCCTGGCCCTGGAACGCCAACTGCGCGGCCATGCGTGCGGCCCAGACCTGCTCGGCCATCACGCTGATCTGTTGCTGCACGGCCTGGAAGCGGCCGATGGGTTTGCCGAACTGCGCGCGCGTGTTGGCGTAATCCAGCGTCAGCGTCAGGACGCGCTCCATGGCGCCAGCCATGAGGCCGGCATAGGCGGCGGCCGCGAGCTCGTCCAGCGGGCTGCCGTTGCCCAGGCATTGCGCGTCCGCCAACGCCCACCCCGCATCGCCGTCCAGGCTGCCGTGCACGCCGTTCGGCTGCGCGTGGCCGGCGGATGTGGCCAACAGCCAGACCTGCCCATTGACCTGTGCCAGTATGTGGTCGGCGGCGCGGATCCAGGGAACGCTGGCGCCTGTCACCCGCTTGCCCTGGATCGCAAGGCCGTGCGGCGCGAGGGCGATAGCGCCCGCCGGCCGGGGCCGCCCCATGCGGGCAAGCCAGGCGCGGGCCAACATGGTGTGGGCGATAGGATAGGGGCAAAGATGACGGCCGGCCGCCAAGACCACCGGCAGCGCTTCGGGCAGGTCCAGCCCGGCGCCGCCCTGCGTTTCAGGCACCAGCGCGTCGGCAAAGCCGGCGTCTTCGCAGGCCTGCCAGGCCGCGGCTGCCGGTTGGCCTTGCTCGATGCCGCGAACCACCGCGGGCGTGCAGGTTTGCGCGAACAGGCGTTCGGCGGCGTCGCCAAGCAGAGAATCCATGGTGATCGTCCTTATCGAAGTCCAAGGCCGCGGGCGATGATGCCGCGCAGGATCTCGCGCGTGCCGCCGCGCAAGGAAAACGTGGGGCTGACCTGTTCCAGGTACGCCAGCGTGCGCAGTAGCGGCAACGGCGGCGGCACCTCGGGACGACGGCCCAGCGCATCGCCGATCAGGCGGGGGATAAGTTGTTCCAGTTCCGTGCCCAGGTCTTTGACCAGCGCGGCCTCGGTCGCGGGGCTGCCGCCGGCCGCCAGCTTGCCCGCCACCGCCAGCGACATGGCGCGCAGCACCGCCATCTGCGACAGGATGCTGCCCAGGGCTGCGCGGCTGCTGGCGTCGTCGCTCAGGGCCCGGCAATGCGTCAGCCAGCACTCCAAGAGCGCGATGCTGGAATAAAGGCGTTCGGGGCCGCTGCGTTCGAACGCGAGTTCGGCATTCACTTGCGCCCAGCCTGCGCCCGCTTCGCCGATCAGCGCATCGGCCGTCAGCTCGACGTTGTCGAAGAACACCTCCGAAAAATGGGCATCGCCCGCCAGGTCTTCGATGGGGCGGATGGACACGCCCGGCAACGACAGGTCCACGATCAGTTGAGACAGCCCTTGGTGGCGGTCGTCGGCCGTGCCGGAGGTGCGCACCAGCGCAATCATGTAGTGCGAACGGTGCGCGTTGGTCGTCCAGATCTTGCTGCCGTTCAGGCGCCAGCCGCCAGCCGACGGTTCCGCGCGCGAGCGGATGCTGGCCAGGTCGGAGCCGGATCCCGGCTCGCTCATGCCGATGCAGAAGAAGGCCTCGGCGCGGCAGATTCGGGGCAGGTAGAACGCCTGCTGAGCGGCCGTGCCGTACTTGTGGATTAACGGCGCGCTCTGGCGGTCGGCGATCCAGTGCGCCGACACCGGCGCGCCCGCGCCCAGCAGTTCTTCCGACAGCACGAAACGCGCGAAGTGGCCGCGCGCCGCGCCGCCGACCTCGCGCGGCAGGGTCAGGCCCAGCCAGCCGCGTTCGGCCAACTGGCGGCTGAACCCCGCGTCGAACCCCATCCATGAGCGCGCGCGTTCGTCGGGTTCCAGCCCATCCAGGGCATCGGCCAGGAAGGTGCGCACCTCGGTGCGCAAGGCTTCATCCTCGGGCGGGATGGCGGTAAGTTCCAGCGTATCAATCATGGGCGCTCCGAAGCGAACGGGGGCCCCGCAGCGGGGCGTCCACGGCCACTATCAGGCCGCGCGCTGACAGCCGTCCAATATTATTTATTGGATAGTTGATACGAATCTCATATCGGCAGCCGGCCGTCGACTGATACGAGGTTGGTATCGCTTGCTCAAAAACTAATATTAGACGTCACCTGTCCGTGTGCCTACGCTGCTTGCTGCGCCGTGCCGCGTCCAACGCGCCCGGCGACGACAACAACAGGAGACAAGCAATGATCAAGCTGATGCGCCTATTGGCGCTGGCGGGCGCCGCATGGCTGGCGCTGCCCGCGGCGTCCGCCCAGGCCGCTTACCCCGACAAGCCCATTCGGCTGATTGTGTCGTTTCCTCCGGGCAGCGGCACCGACAGCAATGCGCGCTATGTTGCAAAGAAAATGGAAGAAAAGCTTGGCGTGGCCGTGACGGTGGAAAACCGGCCCGGCGGCAACAGTTTCATCGCCGCGCAGGCCGTCGCCGTGGCGCCTCCCGATGGCTACACCCTGTTGCTGGCCAGCAATTCGCCCGTGGCGACCAATGCGGCCATGTTCAAGCACCTGCCCTATGACCCGGTCAACGACTTCGCGCCGGTGGCGCGCCTGGGTTACGGCGCAATGGCGCTGGTGGTCAAGGCCGATGCGCCCTACAAGACGGTGGCGGATCTGGTGAACGCGGCGCGTCAGCGGCCGGGAGAACTGAATTTCGGCAGCGGCAGCGCGTCCTATCAAATCGCCACCGAGTTGTTTCTGGCCATGGGCGGCATCAAGGCCAACCACGTGCCGTATCGCGGCGCGGCCCCCGCGTTGACGGATCTTGCGGGCGGGCAGGTGGACTTCGTGTTCGCCGATTATGGCGCCGTCATTCCTTTCGTTCAGAGCGGCCGCATGCGGCTGTTGGCGGTTACGGGAGATACGCGGCTAAAGAGCGCACCTGATACGCCGACGTTGCAGGAATCGGGATTTCCAGGCTATTACATGGTGAACTGGACCGCGGCGTTCGCGCCGGCCCGCACGCCGGCGGCCATTATCGATAAGCTGGCCGGCGTGCTGCTGGGAATATTCGGCACCGCGGACGCGGCCGAATTCCTGGCGCGCACGAACTGGGAAGTGTTTCCCGTGGGGCCGAAGGAACTCGGTGTGTTCCAGCGCGACGAAATCCGCAAATGGGACCAGGCCGCCCAGCGTGCCGGCATCCCGAAACAATAACGCGCACATCAGGAGAAAGACATGACGGAACTCGTGCATTACGAGCAGAGCCCGGAGGGCATCGTGACGCTGACGCTGGACGATCCGGCCACGCGCAACGCGTTGACGGGCAGCGGCATCGTGGATCAGTTGCTGGCCGCGTTTGCGCGGATCGAACGGGATCCCGCGGTGCGCGTGCTGATCCTGACGGCGGCGGGCAATGTGTTCTCGTCGGGCGGCAACATCAACGACATGCAGCGGCAGATTGGCCCCGAGGTCGGCAGCGCCGCCTTGCGCCAGGAATACCGCCACGGCATCCAGCGCCTGCCGCTGGCCCTGCATGCGCTGGAAGTGCCCACGATCGCCGCCGTCAATGGCCCCGCCGTCGGCGCGGGCTGCGACCTGGCCTGCATGTGTGATGTGCGCATCGCCGCGGAAGGGGCGACGTTCGCGGAGAGTTTCGTCAAACTGGGGATCGTCCCCGGGGACGGGGGCGCCTGGTTCCTGCCACGGCTGATCGGCTCGGCGCGGGCGGCCGAGATGTCGTTCACCGGGGACGCCATCGACGCGGGTACCGCGCGCGAATGGGGACTCGTGTCGCGCGTCGTGCCGGCCGTCGAACTGCTGTCCGCGGCGCGGGCGCTGGCCGCTCGCATGGCGGCGAATTCCCCCGACGCGGTGCGGCTGACCAAGCGCCTGCTGCGCGAAAGCCAGCATGTGCGGCTGGATACCTTGTTGGAGTTGTCGGCGGCGTATCAGGCGCTGGCGCACAAGACCCCGGCGCATGCGCAGGCGGTGGACGCCTTCATCGCGCAGCGGGCCGCGCGCAAGCCACGCGCTTGAGGCCTGGGCGGTTCCGGGGCTGGCGGGCCGGCGGTATGATGGAACGCATTACAAGGAGGAAACACCATGAATGAAGTCATCGTCGCTTCGGCTGTCCGCACCGCCATCGGCGACTTCGGGGGCGCGCTGAAAGACGTGCCGCCGTGCGACCTGGGCGCCACCGTCATCCGCGCCGCGCTGGAACGCGCCGGCGTCAAGGGCGACGAGGTCGGCCATGTTGCGGTTGGCCACGTCATCAATACCGAACCGCGCGACATGTATCTGTCGCGCGTAGCCGCCATGAACGCCGGCATCGCCAAGGAAACGCCCGCCTTCAACGTTAACCGGCTGTGCGGTTCGGGCCTGCAAGCCATCGTGTCGGCGGCCCAGACCATCTTGCTGGGCGACGCCGAAATCGCGATCGGCGCAGGCGCCGAAAGCATGAGCCGCGCGCCCTACATCGTGCCGTCGCAGCGCTGGGGCGCCCGCATGGGCGACAGCGTCATGCTGGACATGATGACCGGCGCCTTGTCGGATCCGTTCGGCCGCATGCACATGGGCGTCACTGCCGAGAACGTGGCGGCCAAGTTCGGCATCAGCCGCCAGGACCAGGACGCGTTGGCCGCCGAATCGCATCGCCGCGCGGCAGCCGCTATCGACGCCGGCTATTTCCGCGACCAGATCGTGCCGGTGGTGCAGAAGACGCGCAAGGGCGAAGTGGTATTCGACACCGACGAGCACGTGCGCCGCGATGTCTCGGCCGCCACCATGGCCACGCTCAAGCCGGTCTTCCAGAAAGAAAACGGTACGGTCACGGCGGGTAACGCCTCGGGCCTGAACGACGGCGCGGGCGCCGTGGTGCTGATGAACGCCTCGGTGGCCGCCAAGCGCGGCATCAAGCCCTTGGCCCGTCTGGTGGCCTACGCGCATGCGGGCGTCGATCCCGACATCATGGGCATCGGCCCGGTGCCGGCCACGCAGGCGGCGCTTAAGCGCGCGGGCCTGACCGTGGACCAGTTGGATGTCATTGAAGCCAACGAAGCCTTCGCCGCGCAGGCTTGCGCCGTGTCGCGCGAGCTGAAGCTGGACCCGGCCAAGGTCAACCCGAACGGCAGCGGCATCGGCCTGGGGCACCCCATCGGCGCCACCGGCGCGATCATCACCGTCAAGGCGCTGCACGAGTTGCAGCGCGTGGGCGGCCGCTACGCGCTGGTGACGATGTGCATTGGGGGCGGCCAAGGCATCGCCGCCATTTTCGAGCGCATTTAAGGCTGTCCGCAAGGCCGACCTGAATCCCGCCCGGAAAGTCCGAACGGTTTGGGCGCCTTGCCCGGACCGCTTCGGTTGCCAGCGTCGGAACGCACCGCCTCAGGCGTGGCCCAGGTAGTCCTGGGCCCACGCCAGGCATTCCGCGCGCAGCAGCGCGCCCATCTGCAGGCGGCGCGGGCCATCCAGCCGGCTGCTGATCGCCCCGAAGCTGAACGCCACCCAGGTTAGTTCCGACACCGGAAACGCCACCCCCACGCCCGACACGCCCGGTGTGATCGTGTCCACGATCTCGGAATACCCCGCTGCGCGCGTCTGCTTCACGGCCTTCATCAGGCCAATGCTGGTAACGCCAATCTGCGCATAGTTTGCCGCGTGACGGGCATAGAGCGACGCGATGTCCTCGTCAGGCAGGCTGGCCATCAGCGCCAATCCGCCCGCGCCCACCCCCAGCAGGCGGCGTTCGCCCTGGTCGATGGTGAACACCTTCACCGGGAACGACCCGGCTTCCCGCAACAGGCACAGGGCGTAGTCGCCCTGACGGATCACCAGGAAAACGGTGTCGCCGGACAGGCGCGCGAGCTTTTGCGCGAAGGGCCGTAGCGCGTCCAGCAAGGGCGTGCGCCGCAGCGCGGCAAACCCCAATTGCATGGAATCCACGCCCAGGCGGTAACGCCGGTTGCCGTGGTCGCGTTCGGCGAACTGTTCTTCCAGCAGGCAGCTTAGCAGGCGGTGCGCGGTGGAGCGTTCCAGCCCGGTGGCGTTCATCACGCCCTGCAGGTCGATGCCGTCTTCCTGGTGCTGCGCCAGCACGCGCAGCAGCCCTAAGGCGCGGCGCATGCTTTGCGTGCCGCCAGTGGCCGTTGATTTGTTCATATTGTGGGAAATATTGATTGAATATTTTGTATTCTAGGATTTAGGGTGCGTTAATTCAATCCAGTCGATCCGCGCCGGTGTCGAGCGCGGACATAGCAAAAGACGAGGAGACTATGGAATACGCCACCCTGGCCGTCGAACGGCTTGACTCGATATGCCGCATCAGCCTGGCGCGCGAATCCGCGCGCAATGCGCAAAGCCAACAGATGCTGGACGAATTGGATGACGCCCTGACGCGCGCCGAGCAAGACGATTCCGTGCGGGTGGTCGTGCTGGCGGGTCGCGGCGCGCATTTCTCGGCCGGGCACGACTTGAAAGAAGCGCAGGCCAAGCGCGCCGACTTCACCGTGGAAGAGCGCTGGGATTACGAGTCGCGCCGCTACTACGGGTATTGCCTGCGCATCTGGGACTTTCCGAAGCCGACCGTGGCGCAAGTGCAGGGCGCCTGCGTCGCCGGCGGATTCATGATCGCCAACATGTGCGATCTGGTGGTGTGCGCCGACACGGCATATTTTTCGGATCCGGTGGGCCACACGTTGGCGGCCGCCGCGACCGAGGTGCTGATCCATCCGTGGGTGATGGGCCTGCGCAAAGCCAAGGAAATGCTCTACACCGGCGAGAAGGTCGACGCACAGGAGGCGCTGCGCATCGGCATGGTGAACCGCGTCGTGCCCGAGGCCGAACTGGATGAGGCGACGCTGGCGCTGGCGCGGCGGATCGCCCAGGCGCCGCCGTTCGGCCTGCGTCTGATCAAACGGTCGCTGAACCGCACCGCCGACGCCCAGGGATTCCGCACCGCGCTGTCGGCGCACTTCGATACGCATCAGCTGTCGCATCTGAGCGAAGAATTCCAGGCGGTGCGCGAGCGCGGGCTGGCCCAGGCCATCCAGCGCAACAAGAAGGGCGAAACGGCATGAAGACGGCCTTGGATTGCCTGCTGAATCCGGGGTCGATCGCCATGATCGGCGCCAGCACGAACGCCGGGCGTATCGGTGGCATGCCCTTGGAACTCTTGACCCGCTTCGGCTACGCGGGCGGTATCTATCCGGTGAATCCGAAGTACCGGGAAGTGTTCGGCAGGCGCTGCTGGCCCGATATCGAGACGGTGCCCGAACCGGTGGATCTGGCGGTGCTGGCGATCGCCGCGGCCGAGGTCACGCCCATGCTGCGCCGCTGTCACGCCCGGGGCGTGCGCGCCGCCATCGTGTACGCCGCCGGGTTTGCCGAGGCGGGCGGCGACGGCGTGCGCCTGCAGGACGAGCTGGAAGCGTTCGTGGCCGAAAGCGGCATGGCCGTGGCGGGGCCGAACTGCATGGGCTTCGCCAATCTGAATACGCAGGCGCATACTGCGTTCGCCTCGGTCTTCAAGACCGCGTCGGCCCAAACCGGACCGGGCGTCGTCAGCTTGCTGACGCAAAGCGGCAATGTCTGCGCGGCCGTGTACGCCATCGCGCGCAGGCTGGATCTACCGTTTTCGCACTTCATCAATACCGGCAACGAAGCGTGCCTGGATTTTTCGCAATACCTGGAATACCTGGCCGCCGATCCGCGGACGGAAATCGTGCTGGGCTATATCGAGCAACTGCGCGACGGCAGCCGTTTCGCACACGCTTGCCGCGAGCTTGAACGCCAGGGCAAGCTGTTGATCGCGCTGAAGGCGGGCAGCACGGACAAGGGCGCGCAGGCCGTGCGGTCCCACACGTCGGCGTTGGCCGGAGACCGGCGTGTGTACGCCGCGGCCTTCCGGCAGTTGAACGTCATCGAGGCCACGGACTTCGCGCAGATGGCGCATCTGGCCAGCCTGGCGACGTTGCGCCACCGCAGTGCCGGCAAGCGGGTGGCCGTGTTGACGATGTCGGGCGCGCTGGGCGCGATCCTGGCCGACAAGTTCATCGGCGCGGGACTGGACCTGCCCGATCTGCCGGATTCCTTGCAGGCCGTGCTGCGCGGCGGCATTCCCGATTACGGCATGGTCGGCAATCCCGTGGACGTGACCGGCAATGTGGTCAACGATCCGGACTTTGTGCGCACGGTGCTGCAGGCGCTGGCGACGACGGACGCGATCGACGCGGTGGTGGTCTATGCCCCGGGCTACATGCTGGACCGCATGGCGGATGCGCTGGCCGAGGCTTCGCGCCAGCATCCGCGCCTGTTCGTGGCGATCGATACCGGCTTGGCGCAAAGCAGGGCTGCGCTACGCGCCGCCGAGGTGGCCGTGTTTGAAGACCTGGGCCAGGCCGTGTCCGCTCTGGCGCCGTATCTGCTGTGGTGCGACGCGCGCGCCGCCAAGCGCATTGCGCCGATGCCGCGTCTGCAGGCGGCGTCTGTGCCGGCGTTGCCTTGCAACGAAGTCGATGCGCGCGAGTACGTCGCGGCTTTCGGGCTGCCGCAGGCGCGGGCGCATGCCGCGCGCGACGCCGGCCAGGCAATGGCCGATGCGCGCGCGGCGGGGTATCCCGTGGCGCTGAAGATCCTTAGCGGCGACATCGCGCATAAGACGGAAGCCGGCGGCGTGGCGCTGGGACTGGCCGACGACGAGGCGGTGAAGGCCGCTTGCAGCCGGGTGATCCAGGCCGCCAGGCAAGCGCAACCCGATGCGCGCATCGACGGCGTGATGGTGCAGAAGATGGAGCGGGGCGTGGCCGAGATCATCGTGGGCGCCTCGCGCGATCCGGTATTCGGTCCCGTCCTGACGGTGGGCCTGGGCGGCGTGCTGACCGAGTTGTACCAGGACACGAGCCATCGCCTGCTGCCCGTCGATGAAGATATCGCCTTGCAGATGCTGCGGGAGCTTAAGGCGTTTCCGCTTCTGGACGGCTATCGCGGCAAGCCTCGCGCGGACCTGGCGGCGGCCTGCCGGAGCATCGTCGCCGTGGGCAACGCCCTGCTTGCGGCGCCTGCGGAAGTGGCGGAAATTGAAGTCAATCCATTGCTGATCAAAGAGGCGGGACAAGGCGTTGCGGTACTGGACGCGCTGATCCTGCCCGCAACCCCGTAGCGCGCACCCGCAATCACGCGACCGCGCGCCGCGTATCCCCAGGAGGAGACAAGCATGATGAAGAGACTATTGGCCAGCGTTGCGCTGGCCTGCATCGGCGTCGCGAATCCGGCGCTTGCCCAGGATGCGTTTCCCAGCCGGCCCGTGCGCATCGTGGTGCCGTTCTCGCCCGGGGGCGCGGCGGACATCATGAGCCGGCTGCTGGCCGAGCGTTTGACCGCAAAGCTGGGGCAGCCCGTCATCGTCGAGAACAAGCCGGGAGGCGGGACGATGATCGCGTCGGACTACGTGTCGCGCGCGGAGCCGGACGGCTACACCCTGCTGATGGCCGCGTCCTCGCTGGGCATCGCGCCCAGCATCTACGCCAAGGTCAACTACGACCCCATCAAGGATTTCGCGCCGGTCAGCCAGGTGGCGTCCGTCGTGCACGTGCTGGAGGTGCATCCGTCGATTCCCGCCAAGAACGTGGGCGAACTGATCGCCTACTTGAAAGCCAATCCGGGCAAGGTCAGCTACGGTTCGGTCGGCACCGGCAGTTCGACGCACCTGGAAGCCGAACTCTTCAACAGCATGGCGGGCGTGCAGATGGCGCACATTCCGTACAAAGGCAGCGCGCCTGCGCTGAACGACCTGGTGGCTGGCCGCATCCAGGTGATGTTCGACGCGTGGGCCTCGTCGGGGCCCTTCGTCAAGGACGGCAAGTTGCGCGCGCTGGCCGTGACCACGACACGCCCGTCGGCGTCCGTGCCAGACCTGCCGACGGTGGCGTCGTCCGGCTTGCCGGGCTATTCGGCGATGCCGTGGCTGGGGTTGGTGGCGCCGGCGCGCACGCCGCAGACGGTGATCGACAAGCTCTACCAGAATCTCGCGCAAATCCTGCAGCAACCCGATGTGAAGGCGCAGTTCGTGGGGCTGGGGCTGGATATCATCGGCAGTGATCCCAAGGCGTTCTCGGCCTTCATCCGGCAAGACGTGACCACCTGGGCCAAGGTGGCGCGCGATTCCAACATTCGCCTGGAGTAGTACGCATGAGCCGATGGGAGAACGCGGCGCGGGATGACGCCGCCTTTCGCCAGGAACTGCGAGGCTGGCTGGCCTCGGCCTATGCGGCCTTCGCCCGGGATTGGCCGGGCGGGGCCGCCCCGCGCGACCTGGATTTCAGGCGCGCCTGGGAAGACACCTTGTGCGCGAATGGCTGGTCCGGTCTGGGCTGGCCCGAAGCGTATGGCGGAAAGAACCTGCCGTTGTCGCGGCAGGCCGTGTTCCACGAAGAGCATGCGCGCTGTGGCGCGCCGCTTGGCGTGAACCTGATCGGCCACGGCATTCTGGCGCCGACGTTGCTGCACTTCGGCACCGAGGCGCAGAAACGCCGTTTTCTGCCCGGCATCCTGGCCAACCGCGAGGTCTGGTGCCAGGGCTATTCGGAACCGGGCGCCGGATCCGACCTGGCGTCGGTGCGCACGCGCGCCGAACCCGCGCCGGGCGGCTATCGGCTGAACGGCCACAAGATCTGGACGTCGTTCGCCGACCGGGCGCAGTGGTGCTTCGTGCTGGCGCGCACCGATCCGCAGGCGCCCAAGCACCGTGGCCTGAGTTTCCTGCTGGTGGACATGGGCAGCCCGGGCGTGCGGGTCGAGCCCATTCGCCAGATCACGGGCGAAGCCGAATTTTGCGAAGTGTTTTTTGAAGACGTCTTCGTGCCGCGGGACCTATTGCTGGGCGAACCGAACCAAGGGTGGAAAGTGGCGATGGCCGCCGCCAGTTTCGAACGCGGCACCTACTTCATCCCGCGCCTGGTGCGTTTCGCGCAGGAACTGGAGCAGGTGCGCCGCCTGGCGCTACGCCCAGACGCATACGGGCACGTGCCGGCCTCGTCGGCCGCCGTGCGGCACAAGTGGGCGCGGTTGGCGGCCGACAGCCATGTGCTGGCGCTGAAGTCGCAGCGCGCGCTGACCGGCGCCATGCGGGGCGACCCGCCCGGCCCGGAAGGATCATCCACCAAGATTCACTGGAGCGAAGCGCACCAGCGGCTGCTTGAACTGTCGATGCAATTGCTGGGTGAAACGGCTTGCCTGGCCGAAGGCGCCGACGCGCAAGCGGCGACGCTCACGCATGCCTATCTGTGGTCGCGCGCGGAAACCATCCTGGCCGGCACGTCCGAGATCCAGCGCAACATCATCGCCGAGCAGATGCTGGGCCTGCCCAAGGCCTGACGCCCGATTGCATGGCGGGCCGCATCTTGACCCCTTCATTGATTTCGATCGCTATGACTCTGCCTTTGACCGAAGACCAGCGCATGCTGCAAGACGCGGCCCAGCGCTTCCTGGCTGAACGCCATCCTCCGTCGGCGGCGCGCGGCGCGGCCTTGCGGCCGCCCGGCGCCCGCCTGGCGCTGTGGGGCGAGATCGCCGGGCAGGGCTGGCCGGCACTGCTGGCGCCTGACGCTGCCGGTGGTTTGGCGCTGGGCCTGCGCGAGGCCTGGATCGTGGCCGAAGCCGCGGGGCGGCACCTGTTGAGCCTGCCGCTGGTGGCCAACATGGTCGTGTTGCCCACCTTGTGCGAGGCGGGTATCGACGGCCCGGCTGCGCAATGGGCGCGGACGATGATGGACGGCGGCGCCTATTTCGCCGACGCTGCCTTGCGCCCGGATGGGTCGGCCTTTTTCGAAGGCGCGGGCGAGGGCGTGCCGGCGTTGGCCGTGCGCAATGTCGGCCCGCGAACGGTGCGGCTGGACCGGTACGCGCCGGTGCCGGGCGCGGCGGGCCTGGACCCGACGATGCCGGTGGCGCAAGCGACGCGGCCCGAATTACTGGACCGTATCGATCTGCCTGTCGAGCCTGGCACATGGCGTCGGCTGCGGACCCGGCTGTGCCTGCTGCGTTGCGCCGAACTGCTGGGGGCCGCGTCCGCCGCGTTGGACATGGCGGCCGCCTATGCGCGTGAGCGCCGCCAATTCGACCGAGCCATCGGCGCCAATCAGGCGATCAAGCATCGCCTGGCCGACGACTGGATGGCGCTGGACGACGCGCGGCTCGCCGGCATGGCGGCGGCGTCGGCGCACGATACCGCCGCTGCGTCGGCGGACCGCGACAGCTTGTACGTGCCTTTGCTGGCGGTGGAGGGCGGGCGACGCGCTGTCCAGAACGCCATCCAGGTGCACGGGGCAATGGGCGTGACCTGGGAGTGCGACGCGCACCTGTACCTGAAACGCGTGCTGCGCCTGTCGGCCAGCTTGCATGCGCAAGCGTCCTGCACGGAGCTGCTGGAGCGCATCTGGGAGGGCGCGGCCGACGCGGCGGCCCTGTCCGCGGCCTGATGCGGCGGGAGACCGGGCCGGCGGGCGCCGGCGCCACGCGGGTCTGACGCCTGGCGTCGTCGGCCCTACAATCCCGCCATGAATAAATCGAACTTTCCTTCCGAGCTGGACCAACCTACGCTGTCCGAAGTGGACGGCGTCCGCTATCTGCACTTCAACACCGAATGGGTACAGGGCGCCATGCGCATCAAGAACCCATCGGAACTGGTGCTGGAATACACCGGCCAGATGATGGCGTGGCTGCTGTTCCTGGAACCGCCCAAGGAAGAGGCCATCGGCATGCTGGGCCTGGGCGCGGGATCGCTCGTGCGCTTCTGCGTGAAGCACACGCGCAGCCCCTTGCTGGCGGTGGAATGGAACCCCCGGGTGACGGCGGCTTGCCATATGTTCTTCCGCCTGCCGGGAGAAAACCGGCTTCAGGTTGAACACGCGGACGCGGGGGCCTGGGTGGCTGATCCGTTGAACGCGGGGCGCTGCCCGGTCCTGATGGTCGACCTGTACGACGCCGCGGCTGAAGGCCCGGTGCGCGACAGCGTGAAGTTCTACCGCGATTGCCGCCGGGTACTGGGGGATGTGGGCGTGCTGGCGGTGAACCTGTTCGGCCGCCACGACAGTTTCGGCAAGAACATCGACAATTTGTCCAAAGCGTTCGACGACCGTGTGGTGCTGTTGCCTGAAGTCGACGCCGGCAACCAGATCGTGCTGGCGTTTTCAGGGCCAAGCCTGGCGATCACGCCGGCCGAGCTGCTGGAGCGGGCCGAGGTGGTGGAATCGAAGTACGGCCTGCCGGCGCGCCGCTGGGCCCGCGCGCTGACTCGCCACGCCGTCGACGGCGTGCTGCACTTTTAAAGCGCAGGGCGGCCAGCCGCCGGGGCTGGCCATTCGCGACGTCCGCGGGCGAATCTATCCGGGTTCGTCCATGGGGGCATCTATTCCGGGGGCGGCCCCGGGGTTCTATTAGGGTAGTCACGGGGCGGGAAGGGGGTTTACCTTTTCCCCGGGCGGGATCTATCATGGGTTTATTCATAATTATGAATTACGGTGTAGTCCCAACCGCCCCATATGAGCCAACCCATCGTCCGTCAAGCCCTGTACCTGGAAGTCGCCGATCGGCTGCGCGCCATGATTCATGCGCGCGCGTTGACCAACGGCGAATGGATCGACGAGCTGCGGCTGGCGGGCGAGCTGGGCATCTCTCGCACGCCCCTGCGCGAAGCCTTGAAAGTGCTGGCCACCGAAGGGCTGGTGCGGCTGGAGCCGCGGCGCGGCTGCTTCGTCAACGAACTGTCCACGCAAGACCTGGAAGACATCTTCCCGTTGATGGCCATGCTGGAAGGGCGCTGCGCCTTCGAGGCCGCGCGCAAGGCCACCGACGCGGAACTGGCCGCGCTTGAGCCGCTGCATACCGAACTGGCGGGCCACGCCAAAGCTGGCCGCATCGACGCGTACTACCAAACCAACTACCTGATTCACGAGGCCGTGCAGGCCCTGTCCGGCAATCAGTGGCTGAACGACATGGTCGGCAATCTACGCAAGGTGCTGAGCCTGTCGCGGCACCGCAGCTTGGCGCGGCCAGGCCGAATTGAACAATCCTGCGCCGAACACTTGGCCATCTTCGCCGCCCTGAAGGCGCACGACAGCGACGCCGCGCAGGCGCTGGCGCATACCCATTTGATGCGGCAGCTGGAAGCGCTGCGCGCATTAGCCCATGAAGACGCCGCCGATCCGGCGTTATCCGATCCCATCGTCATCCAGGAGCCCGCCCATGTCCGTACCCGCCAATCTCGCGCCCGCGCGGGGCGCACGCACGCCTGAGCCCGAGGCCGAAGCGATCGACGCCGCGTCGGCCGCCGAAGGGGCCAGCCTGATCACGCGGTTGGGCCGGCTATGGGAGCGCGGGCGCCTGCCCAGCGAATCCGAAGTGCGGCGCCTGTTCGAAGCGCGCTTGACCGACGTCGCCGCGAACAAGCTGGCGCGCCGCTGGTGCGAGCAATACAGCGCCGCTGACGGCAAGGATCGCCGGTTGATGCTGGCCGCGTTGGCGCAGGTCCGCGCCACCTACGCGGGCGACGGCGGCGAAGGGACGCGCTTGTTCAAACGCTTCAATGCCCAGGCAAAGGGCCTGCATTTTTTGGTGGAATTGCGCGCCGACATGCTGCGCTGGCGCAAACAGGTCGCGGGTATCCAAAGCCTGGACAAAGAACTGGAAGGCCTGCTGTCGGCCTGGTTCGATGTGGGGTTGCTGGAACTGCGCCCGCTGACCTGGGATTCGCCGGCGTCGTTGCTGGAAAAGCTCATCCTGTACGAAGCCGTGCATGAAATCACGTCCTGGGACGATCTTCGCCGCCGGGTATCGCCGGACCGCCGCTGCTACGCCTACTTCCATCCGCAGATGCCCGGCGTGCCGCTGATCTTCGTGGAAGTGGCCTTTGCCAGCCAGATGGCCGACAACGTGCAGGTGCTGCTGGACAGCACCCTGCCGCCCCAAGACCTGGACAAGGCCCGCTGGGCGATCTTCTATTCCATTTCCAATACGCAACCGGGCTTGAAGGGCATCAGCTTCGGCAATTTCCTGCTCAAGCGCGTGGTCGAACAGTTGCTGGACGAATTGCCCAAGCTGAAGTCCTTCGCCACCCTGTCACCGATTCCCGGGTTTTCGGACTGGCTGGGCAAGCTGGACGCCCAGGCCGTCGAGGACATCGTGCGCGAAGACAAGGCGCGCGCCAAAGACCGCAAGCGCGAAGGCGTGCCGGACGGCCAGCGCTGGGTGTCGCGCCTGGCCAAGGCCGCCCAGGGCCGCGCGCCCGACGTGGTCAAGCGCGCGGGTTTTCGCCTGGCCGCCTGCTATTTGCAGTCCATGAAGAACAGCTTGCCGCTGGATGCGGTGGCGCGCTTTCACCTGGGCAACGGCGCGCGCATCGAACGCCTGAACTGGGCGGCGGATACGTCGCAGAAAGGCCTGAAGCAGTCTTGCGGGCTGATGGTCAACTATCTGTACGACCTCGATGAGCTGGACACGAATCTGGCCAAGCTGGGCGAAGGCAAACCGCAGGTCAGCCGGAGCGTGGGCCGCGTGGCCTGATCGCCGGAGACACGGCGCCATCCATTAATAAAAAAGGGCAGGGGACATGACGCAAGACGTGACTGGCCGCGTGCGGCTGGAACGCGAAGAGGCGCTGGCCTGGGTGACGCTGGCGCATCCCGGCCGCCTGAACGCGATAACCGTGGGCATGTGGCGCGGACTTCAGGACGTGTTCACGCAGTTGGCCGCGGATGACACCCTGCGCTGCGTGATCGTGCGCGGCGAGGGCGGCAACTTCGCGGCGGGCGCGGACATCCGCGAGTTTCCCGTCCAGCGGGCCGACTTGGCAGGCGTGCAGCGCTATCACCGTGAAATCCTGGCGCCCGCGCTGCAGGCCGTGGCGCAATGCCCGCATCCCGTCATCGCGCAGATCGACGGCGTGTGCGTGGGCGGCGGGCTGGAAATCGCCAGCCAATGCGACCTGCGCATCGCGGGGGCATCGGCGCGTTTCGGCGTGCCGATCAACCGCCTGGGTTTCCCCATGGCGCCGGATGAAATGCGCGGCCTGCTTGCGCTGGCCGGCCGCGCGGCGACGTTGGCCATCCTGCTTGAAGGCCGCGTGTTCGGCGCTGAAGAAGCGCTTGGCCTGGGCCTGCTGACCCGCATCGTCCCCGATGATCAGGTGGCGGATGCCGCGCGCCGCAGCGCTGGCCGCATCGCCCAAGGCGCGCCGTTGGCCGCCCGCATCAATAAACGCTTGTCCGCACGGCTGGCCCAAGGCGGCGCCTTGACCGAGGACGAGTATCAAGATTATTTCTCCTATGCCGAAAGCCGGGACCACAAGGAGGGCGTGCGCGCCTTCCTGGCCGGTGTAGACCCTTCCTTTTCCGGAGACTGACCAAGGTGAGCAACGCCAACCTCTATGCTGTCCTGCAAGGCGGCTTTCCCAAAGACCGCAGCAAAGTCGCGCTGGAAACGCCCGACCTTGAATACACCTGGGACGACATCGATCGCGCCACGGCGTGCCTGGCCAACCTGCTGACGTCGCTGAACCTGCCCGACGGGTCGCGCGTGGCGGTGCAAGTCGAAAAATCGCCGGAAGCGCTGCTGTTGTACCTGGCCACGCTGCGCGCGGGGCTGGTGTATCTGCCGTTGAACACGGCTTATCGCGAAGCCGAGATCGAGTACTTCCTGGGCAACGCCGAGCCGGCCGTGGTGGTCTGCGCCGGCAAGAACCGCGATTGGGTGCAGCGCGCCGCCGACAAGGCCGGTTGCGCGCATGTCTACACCCTGGACGAAGACCGCACCGGCACGCTGCTGGACGCCGCGGGCGGCTTGCCGCAAACCTTCAAGACCGTCGTCCGCCAGCCCGATGACCTGGCCGCCATCCTGTACACGTCCGGCACGACCGGCCGCAGCAAGGGGGCAATGCTGTCGCACGGCAACCTGGCCGCCAACGCCCGGGTGCTGCACGAATATTGGGGGTGGCGCGAAGACGACGTGCTGCTACACATGCTGCCCATTTTCCACGTGCACGGCCTGTTCGTGGCGTCGCACGGCGCGCTTCTGGCCGGCGCCAAGATGATCTGGCTGCCGAAGCTGGACGCCGACCAGGCGCTGCATTACCTGCCGCGAAGCACGGTGATGATGGGCGTGCCGACGTACTACGTCCGCCTGTTGGCGGACCCGCGCTTCGACCGCGCGGTGTGCGCGAACATGCGTCTGTTCATTTCGGGGTCCGCGCCGTTGCTGGCCGAAACGTTTTCCGATTTTCAGACGCGCAGCGGCCACGCCATCCTGGAACGTTATGGCATGAGCGAGACCGTCATGCTGACGTCCAACCCCTACGATGCCAAGCAGGGCGAGCGCCTGGCCGGCACGGTCGGCCGCGCGCTGCCCGGCGTGCAGGTGCGCGTGGTGGACGATGCCGGCATCGCGCTGGCGCCGGGCGAAATCGGCAACGTGCAGGTGCGCGGACCCAACGTGTTCTCGGGCTACTGGCGCATGCCGGAAAAGACCCGCGAGGAATTCACCGAAGACGGTTGGTTCAAGACGGGCGACGTGGGCCGTTGGGGCGGGGAATCCGCCGGACGCGACGTGCCGGCCGACTACCTTTCCATCGTGGGCCGCAGCAAGGACCTGATTATTTCCGGGGGCTTCAACGTCTACCCGAAAGAGATCGAGACCTTGATCGACGACATGCCCGGCGTGGCGGAATCGGCGGTTATCGGCGTGCCGCACGCGGACTTTGGCGAGGCCGTGGTGGCGGTTGTCGTGCCCAAGGACGGCGTGTCGCTGGACGGGGCCGCCATGCAGCTTGAACTGAAGTCGCGCATCGCGAACTTCAAAGTGCCCAAGCGCGTGCACATCATCGACCAACTGCCACGCAACACCATGGGCAAGGTGCAGAAGAACGTGCTGCGCGAAACCTACAAGGCGCTTTGACGCCGACCGGGATGCCGGCCCCCAGGGGCCGGCATTTTTTTTCCAAGGAGGCCCATCCCCATATATCGCTACGCCGTCCTGGCAGCTTCATTCCATAAGAAATTCAAGAGACGAGACGCACAAAACCGCGCCGTCCCCATGATGCAGCAAGAGGAGACAACATGAAAGTTCGCACGACCGCCGCGGCCGTATTCGCCGTGGCAGCCCTGAGTTTCGGCGGTGTGGCCGCCGCGCAATGGCCAGAGCGCCCCATCACGCTGATCGTTCCGTTCCCCGCTGGCGGCGGCACGGATACGTTCGCCCGTCCGTTGGCCCAGCAACTGACCACGCAGCTGGGTCAGGCGGTGGTCATCGACAACAAAGGCGGCGCGGGCGGCACGGTGGGCGCGGGCGTGGCCGCCAAGGCCCGGCCGGACGGCTACACCTTCTTCATGGGCGGCGCGCACCATGCGTTGGCCCCATCGCTCTATAAAAGCCTGAACTACAACATTCAAAAGGACTTCGTGCCCGTCGCGCTGGTGGCGCAGCCGCCGCAGGTGGTCGTCATCAATGCCACCAAGCTGCCGGTGAAGACCCTGCAGGAATTCATCGATTACGCCAAGAAGCACCCTGGCGAGATCAACTACGGCACGGCCGGAAAGGGCAGCACGCATCACTTGGCCGGCGAGCTTTTCGCCATGCAGACCGGCATCAAACTGGTGGATGTGCCGTACCAGGGCGCGGGCCCGATGCTGTCGGCACTGATCGGCGGCCAAGTCGATCTGGCGTTCGATGGCTTGGGATCGTCGTCGGGCCACATCCGCGCCGGCGCCATCAAACCGCTGGCGGTGGCTGCCACCGAGCGGTCGGCCTCGTTGCCCGACGTACCGACCGCCGCCCAGGCAGGCGTGCCCAACTACGTCGTGTCGACGTGGTACGCCATCTGGGCGCCGGCCGGCACGCCCAAAGAGGCGGTCGACAAGATGGCCGTCGAAATCACCAAGGCCTTGAATACGCCGAAGCTCAAGGAAACCTGGGCCGGTAACGGATCGTCGATCCCCACGCTGACGGGTGCCGATTTCGGCAAGTTCGTCGATAGCGAGGTGGATCGTTGGGCCAAAGTCGTGAAGGATTCCGGCGTCAAGCTGGATTGATGTTTTCCGCGCCTAACGCCACTCGCTGGCCTGGCTGAGCCGGGCCAGCTGGTCATGCGTCAGCACCAGGCTGGCGGCCTTGACCAGTTCGTCCAATTGGGCGACGGACGTGGCGCTGACGATGGGCGAGGTGATGCCAGGCTGCGCGATCTGCCAGGCCAACGCGGCCTGGGCAGGCGTGCAGCCTGCGTCTTCGGCTACCTCGTCCAGCGCTTTCAAGATGCGCAAGCCGCGCTCGTTCAAGTAATTGTCGACAATTTTCTGTCCGCGCGTGCTTTTGCCGGCATCGGCGGGGCTGCGGTACTTGCCGCTAAGGAATCCGCTGGCCAGCGCGTAGTAGTTGATCGTGCCCATCTGCTGCGTCTTGACCAGGCTCTGCAGGCCCGATTCGAAGGTCTCGCGGCGATACAGGTTGTATTCGGGCTGGATGCTCTCGTAGCGGGGCAGGTCGTGGCGTTCCGCCGTGATCAGCGCTTCGGACAAGCGCACGGCCGTGTAGTTCGACGCCCCGATCGCGCGCACTTTGCCGGCTTCGATGTGCTTGGCGTATTCAGCCAGCGTGTCGGTCAGCGGCGTGTTGGGATCATCCTTGTGGGACTGATACAGGTCGATGTGATCCGTTTGCAGGCGGGCCAACGACGCGTCCAGCGCGCGGCGGATATACGCCGGCGCCAGGCCCTGCGCGTCGGGTCCCATCTCCATGCCGACTTTGGTCGCGATCAGCACGCGATCGCGTTTGCCGGAACGCTTGAGCCATTTGCCGATCAGCGTTTCGGATTCGCCGCCCTGATTGCCGGGGGCCCAGCGCGAATAGACGTCGGCCGTGTCGATGAAGTTCAGGCCCGCGTCGACCAGGGCGTCCAGCAGTGAATACGTGCCGGCCTCGTCGACGGTCCAGCCGAAGACGTTGCCGCCGAAAGTAAGTGGGGGAATTTGCAGGCCGGAACGGCCCAAAGCGCGTTTGATCATGGTGTGGCCTTTGGAAGCGGCGGCGGGCTGCGGGGAAAGGCGGCCGCGCCGGTTTAGTATATTGGCGCCGCGTGCCCCGGTATGGAGCACGCTGTTTGTCGCATGCACCATTTCAGGGATTCCCCCCAAGTTATTTTGCTCGGCGGCAAGTTAGACTATACGGCTTTATGGTCAGCCAGATGGGCGGGAAGCCGCCGACGCGGCCATAACGAAGAAACCCCACGAAACCCCCACGACAACCCCCAACGAACAACGACCAAGGGTTCAAGGAGCTTAGTATGCTGATCGGAAAAAAACATTTTCTGACGGTTGGCGCCATGGCGCTGGCGATGGCTATCGCCGCGCCTGTGGCCGCGCAGCAGAAGTCGGTGGCGATCACCGCCATCGTCGAGCACCCGGCGCTGGACGCCGTGCGTGACGGCGTGCAAGACGCGCTCAAGCAAGCCGGCTATGAAGCGGGCAAGAACCTGAAGTGGCAATACCAAAGCGCGCAGGGCAATAACGGCACCGCCGCGCAGATCGCGCGCAAGTTCGTGGGCGACCGGCCCGACGCCATCGTCGCCATTGCCACGCCGTCGGCACAAGCGGTCGTGGCCGCCACCAAGGACGTGCCGGTGGTGTATTCCGCCGTGACCGACCCCGTCGCCGCCCAGCTCGTTGCCAGCATGGATGCTTCGGGCACCAACGTGACCGGCGTGTCGGACCTGTTGGCGCTGGACAAGCAAGTCGACCTGATCAAGAAGATCGTTCCGAACGCCAAGCGCGTGGGCATGGTCTACAACCCGGGCGAAGCCAACTCGGTCGTGGTCGTGAAGAAGCTCCAGGAAATCCTGCCCAAGTACGGCATGAGCCTCGTCGAAGCCGCCGCCCCGCGTTCGGTCGACGTGGCCTCGGCCGCGCGCAGCCTGATCGGCAAGGTCGACGTTATCTACACCAACACCGACAACAACGTCGTGTCGGCCTATGAATCGCTGGTGAAGGTCGGCAACGACGCCAAGATCCCGCTGATCGCGTCCGATACCGACAGCGTCAAGCGCGGCGGCATTGCCGCGCTGGGCATCAACTACCGCGATCTGGGCGTGCAGACGGGCAAGGTGGTGGTGCGCATCCTGAAGGGCGAAAAACCCGGTGCGATCCCCTCGGAAACCATCTCGAAGCTTGAGCTGTACGTGAATCCGGGCGCCGCCGCCAAGCAAGGCGTGACCCTGTCGGATGCCATCATCAAGTCGGCCGCGGTGGTCGTGAAGTAAAGCGGTTCCGCAGGCGCCCCGCCACGCCTGCCCGGCGTGCGCGGGGTTTTTGTTAAGTTTTTTCGTGTCTGGCCTTACCCCCCATCGTCTGCGTTTTTGCTCCCTGAACGGTCTTGTACGACTCCGCTTGCGGCATTGCCGACACGCGTGGAGACGCTTTGGCAGGAAACAAGCGAAAATGGCGGCCCGGGAAACGTTTATTGCGAAAGCTCGGGTAAAACTGACCCTCAAACGCAAGAAATCCGACGTTTCAAGTCTTTAATATGCACCTTCCTTACCCTGATTGGATTTGACCCATGTCATTGTTCTCGTTGTTAGGCGCGTTGGAGATCGGGTTGATCTTCAGCCTGGTGGCCTTGGGCGTGTTTATCTCCTTTCGCCTGCTGCGCTTCCCCGACCTGACCGTTGACGGCAGCTTTCCGCTGGGCGGCGCCGTCTGTGCCACGCTGATCGCCTCGGGTACGGATCCGTTTTCGGCCACCATCATCGCCACGTTCGCCGGCGCGGCCGCGGGCCTGGTCACCGGTTGGCTGAACGTGAAGCTGAAGATCATGGATTTGCTGGCCAGCATCTTGATGATGATCGCGCTGTATTCGGTCAACCTGCGCATCATGGGCAAGCCCAACGTGCCGCTGATCACCGAACCCACTGTTTTCACGATCTTGCAGCCGGGCTGGATTTCCGACTACGTCGCCCGGCCGCTGATCCTGATCGTGATCGTGATCCTAGCCAAGCTGGCGCTGGACTGGTTCTTCGCCACGCAGACCGGCCTGGCCGTGCGCGCCACCGGCTCCAACGGCCGCATGGCCCGCGCGCAAGGCGTCAACA
Source organism: Achromobacter marplatensis (assembly GCF_049060505.1). GTDB lineage: Bacteria > Pseudomonadota > Gammaproteobacteria > Burkholderiales > Burkholderiaceae_B > Achromobacter > Achromobacter marplatensis_A. The sequence continues at coordinate 120,512 of NZ_JBMGRB010000003.1, read as the reverse complement.
CCGGCCGCATGATCCTGGGCGGCATGGCGCTGTCGAACGCGCTGGTCGCCTTGGCCGGCGCGCTGTTCGCGCAGACGCAAGGCGGCTCGGACATCTCGATGGGCATCGGCACCATCGTGATCGGCCTGGCCGCGGTGATCGTCGGCGAGAGCATTTTGCCGTCGCGCAAACTGATGCTGGCGACCCTTGCCGTCATCATCGGCGCCATCGTCTATCGCTTTTTCATCGCCCTGGCACTGAACAGCGATTTCATCGGCTTGAAGGCGCAGGACTTGAACCTCGTCACCGCAGTGCTGGTCACGGTCGCCCTGGTCATCCCGATGCTCAAGCGCCGCCTGGTCGGCAAGAAAGGATGATGTCCACCCCCGAAGCGTCTGTGGCGCTTCCCCATCAAGGGGGCGCCGTCGGCGGACCGGTAAAACCGGCTTCGCGGCGGCCCCGGTCTCGCTGCGCCGGTTTCAAGCGGCGCGGGTGCTGCGACTGCACAATGGAGTACTGAAATGTTGTCCGCTAAAGATCTCAAGATTACTTTCAACGCCGGCACGCCCATCGAAACCCGCGCCTTGCGCGGCATGTCGCTGGAAATCCCGTCGGGCCAGTTCGTGACCGTCATCGGCTCCAACGGCGCTGGCAAATCTACGTTTTTGAACGCCGTGTCGGGCGACTTGCCCGTGGATTCCGGCCGCATCGATATCAACGGCGTGGACGTCACGCGCCAGCCCGTCTGGGCGCGCGCCGGCCGCGTGGCCCGGGTGTTCCAGGACCCGATGGCGGGCACCTGCGAAGACCTGACCATCGAAGAGAACATGGCGCTGGCGCAAATGCGCGGCGCGCGTCGCGGCTACAGCCGGGCGGTCAAGGCATCGATGAAGGACGGTTTCCGCGAACGCCTGTCCACGTTGGGCCTGGGGTTGGAAAACCGGCTGACCGATCGCATCGGCTTGTTGTCTGGCGGTCAGCGCCAGGCGGTCAGCCTGTTGATGGCGGCCTTGCAGCCTTCGCGCATTCTTCTGCTGGATGAGCACACCGCGGCGCTGGACCCGCGCACGGCTGACTTCGTGCTGCAGTTGACGGCCCGCATCGTGGCCGAGAATCAGCTGACCACGATGATGGTTACGCACAGCATGCGCCAGGCGCTGGACGTGGGCGACCGCACGGTGATGCTGCATCAAGGCCAGGTGGTGCTGGACGTGTCCGGCGACGAACGCCGCGGCATGGACGTGCCGGACCTGCTGGCCATGTTCGAACGCGTGCGCGGCGAAAAGCTGTCGGACGACGCCTTGCTGCTGGGCTGATTCCGGCTTTGCCCTGAAGACAGTCGCGCGGCCTTTCGGGGCCGCGCGGCCTTTCGAAGCCGCGCGGCCGTAGGATGGGTGAAGCGCGAGAGTCATGAAGCAAGAACACTGGCCTTCAGCGCGCGCAACCCATCAAGCAGCGCCTCGCTTCTTATCGGGTTCGGCCACAACATCAGCGCTGCTTGATGGGTTGCGCGCGCTGGATACCGGCGCTTTTACCGGCTTTCTCTCGCGCTTCACCCATCCTACGAGGCAGCGCACTCACCCTACGAGGCGGCGGCCTGCGTTGGGCGTCATAGGAAGCGGCCAGGCCGGAAGGCCCGGTAGCGGGATTCCGCTGCCTCGTCGAACATCAGTTCGCCCAAAATCTTCGCCGTGCCCGGCGCCGTGCTGAACCCGATGTGCTGATGCCCCACCGCCAGCCATAGTCCTGGGTGGCGTGGCGCTTCGCCGATCATCGGGCGGCTGTCGGACAGGGTGGGGCGGCGTCCCAACCAGGCGGCGGGGTCCAGGCGTTCGCCTAACGGAAACGCTTCACGCGCCCGCGCCTCTGCCAGCGCCAGTTGGTCTGGCCGGGCGGGCGCGTCGCAATCATCCAGCTGGACGCCGGTGGTCAGCCGCAGGCCGCGCGCCATAGGTGACAGCACGTAGCCGCCGCCTGTGTCGTAGACGGGCCGGCTCACGCGGGCGCCATCCTCGCCGCCGTAGTGCATGTGATACCCGCGTTCGAAGGCCATGGGCAGGTTGATGCCCGTCGTCTTCAACAGGCCTTTGGACCAGGGGCCCAACGCCACGACAAGCTGATCCGCCGACAGCGATTCGGAATCCTGGGACCCCTGCACCGTCCAGCGCTGGCCATCGCGGCGGATGGCGGTAGCGGCGGCGCGTTTGAACGTGCCGCCCATTCGCAAGAACAGATCCGCATAGGCGGCAACGACCTCATGCGGGTCGTCGACCGAATACGATCCCTGGATCCACAGCGCTCGATGGAAGAGGGGGCTAAGCGCAGGCTCCATTGCCGCCAGTTCGGCGGGGCTAAGGATCTGCGTCGGAACGTCATGCCGGGCAAAGGTCTCGCGGGCTAGCGCACTACCGTCCCAGGCCGCCTCGCTGCGATACAGAAACACCCATCCCGTGTCGCGCAAACGATGGCGTGCGCCGGCGGCGTCCAGCAGTTTCAGGTGTTCGGGCGCGGACAGCCGGATCAAGCCGTCCAGGGCTTCGACGGTTTCGCGGAAGACCGCAGGCCGCGCATGCATCAGGAAACGCGCCGCCCAGCCCAGGTTGCGTGCCAGGTATCGCGCGCGGTAGCGGAACTGGACCGTATCGTTTTTCAGCAGGCGCGGCAGTTGCCGCCATAAGCCGGGATGGTTGAACGGCATCAGCGAGCTGCGCGCCAGCACGCCGGCGTTGCCCATCGACGTTTCCATGCCGGGTTCTTGCTTGTCGACCAAGGTGACCGTCGCGCCGCGGCGCAGCAACTCCAGCGCGCAGCAGACCCCAACAATGCCCGCGCCCAAGACGATGACGTGCTTTCCCATGAGTTTTTATTCGAAGCGTCGAGGCCGGGAATTGTATTGCAGCGGATGGCGGCGCAGGAGGGAATCCGTCACGCCGGCGGCATCAAGCTTGCGGTGGCGATTGACCAAGGATTCGGCCGGCCGCCACCACGCCCCACCACGAGGCCTCTTCGAAGACGGAATAGCCCGATAAGTCCGCATGCGCAAACAGGATCGGTCCGTCCACCTCGCGCAAGGCCGCGAGCCCCGGATTGGACAGGTAGCCGCACCGGGGCGTGGCCATGGCGTGGCCGCGCACCGTGATCTCGAGCCGGCGCGCATTGCGCCAGAATTCGCGGCCATAGGCGGCTACAAGATCGGCGGCGGCTTCGTCGCGCAGGTCTTGCGGGCGGGCCGTGGCCAGCCATTGGCGCGCGGCGTTCGGCGTCTGGCCGCTTAGCGCGTGGTACGCGGTGAACACCGTGCGCGGTGATCGCGCAACGCGCAGCAGCTGGTGCGTGGACACGACGTAGCCCAACGCCTGGCCCTGGTAAACCACGTTGTCCCACGACAGCGGTTCACCGGGCGCTTCCAGCGGATAGCCTTCCAGCACGAAGTTCGATACCAGCCACGGCGCATGCGACGAAGCGTGCGCCGCCGGGTCGTAGCCGTAGGCGCGGATGTCCGGCAGGATGCGCTGGGCCACGAACAGCGGCATGGCGCAGACTGTGCGGCGCGATTGCAGCGTGTAGGCCCCGGAGGAAACGCCCGCGGTCACGCAAGTCGTCAGCGTGCCGCCCGGCGTTTCGTTCACGCGCACCGCCGTGCCGGGCAGCAGCCATCGCGCATGCCCGAGTTTTTGGGTGATTGCGTCGCGCATGCGGTCCGTCAGCGCGGCCAATCCGCCGGGCCAGGTCAGTACCGCGCCTTCGCCCGCATTGGCCGCGTGGCCGTCGCGGCTGGCGAAGTAATGCAGGCCGGCCCAGGCCGACACCACGTCGTACTGCGCGCCATAGTCATCGCGGCAGCAATAGTTCAGGTACCAGTGCAGGGCTGGCGACGTGTAGCCTTCGCGGTCCAGCCATTGCTTGAACGTGATCGTGTCCAGCGCGCGCCACGCGGCGTCTTGCGACGACAGCACGATCGGAATGCTGAAGACCTTGCGGCCGTCGCTTCCGGTCTGCGTGTGGAGCCGGTCAATCAACGCCAGGAACCGGCGATGCTGCGCCACGTCGGCGTCGGGCAATCCGGTCATGGGCAGCAGGGCGTCTTCCCAACGCCCGTTGCGCAGCAGGCGTTCTTGCGGCGAGTGCACCAGGGTGGATTCGTCGTAGTACGGGCGCAGTTCGGCCGCGCCGCGTTCGATGATGCCGAAGTCGGCCAGCATCTCGCGCACGTGGGTCGACGCCATGGACGGCAGCGGCAGATAGTGCGCGCCCAACGGATAGTCCAGCTCGTCTTGCTGGCCGGCCGCCGCGTTGCCGGCGAATTCAGGGCCTTGGACGACGACGAAGTTCGTATGCCCCTCCCGCGCCAGCTTCCAGGCGCAGGACAGGCCGGCCACGCCGGCGCCCAGGATGGCCACGTCATGCCGGTAGCTGGCGGACGGGACGGGCAGCGCCGCGCCATCGCGCAAGGCGTGGCCGGCCTGCATGCCGGGGTAGTGGATGTGCGGCGTGGTCTCGACGATGCGCGACCGGTAGTAGCCAGCCGTGCCCGCCGCCGCCGCGGTCGCCGCGCCCAGCAGGAAGGTGCGACGCTGCATCAGCGGATGACCTTGCGCCAGTCCTCGTCGAAATAGCGCACGAGCGACTGCTCATTCAAGCGATTCGGCGGCATCGCCAAGGCCGGCATGTCGGCCGGGAAGTGGAACAGTTCGCGGGTGGTCGCAGCATCCAGGTAGCGGGTGGGCACGGTGATTTTGTCGGGCGGCGTGTAGTCGCGCCGCTTGCTGGCCAGGATGAACCCCCAGTCGCCGAATGACGGCACGTAGGCGTGGTACGGCCACGTGTTCAGCCCCGCCTCTTTCAAGGTGGCGTCCACGCTCCAGAACGAGCGCGGCGCGAAGTAGGGCGAAGTCGACTGGACCACCATGTAGCCATTTTCGGCCAGGTGGCGCGCCATCAGGTGATAGACGGGCACCGAGTACAGCCGGCCCAGCCCGAAGTTGGAGGGATCCGGGAAGTCCACCACGATGAAGTCGTAGACTTCGGCATGGGTTTCCAGCCAACGGCCGGCGTCGTCGTTGATGACGGTGACGCGCGGATCCTTCAACGACCCCTGGTTCAGCTTGACCAGCGGTTCGGAACGCGAGAACAGCCCGGTCATGGCGGGATCCAGATCCACCAGCGTGACGCGCTCGATGTTCTTGTACTTAAGAATTTCGCGCACGGCCAGGCCGTCGCCGCCGCCCAGCACCAGCACATTGCGCGCCGAGGGCAGCGTTTGCAGTCCGGGATGCACCAGCGATTCGTGATAGCGGTGTTCATCGCGCGACGAGAACTGCAGATTGTTGTTGATGTACAGGCGCAAGTCGTCGTGCCAGCGGGTGACCACCAGGCGCTGGTAGGGCGTGGTTTCGGCGTGCACGACGTCGTCGCCGTACAGCCCTTTCTCGGCCCAGGCCGTCATGGCGGTGGAATACATGAAGCCCAGCGCCAGGAAGCCGATCACCACGCACGCGCGGATGGCTTTTTCGCCGGGGCGGCGGATCTCGGCGCGGAACAGCCAGGTGGTCCATAGCGCCACGCTGGCGTTCATGATGCCGAACAGGAAGCTGGTGCGCAGCAGGCCCAGCTTGGGCGCCAGCAGCAATGGAAAGATCAGGGATACGGCCAGCGCGCCCAGGTAGTCGAACGTCAGCACGCGGCTGACGATTTCTCGGAATTCCGCTTTGCGCTGGTTGAAGACACGCATCACCAGCGGGATTTCCATGCCCACCATCAGGCCGATGACGAAGACGCCCACGTACAGGGCGGCACGAAAGGGGGCCGACAGCCAGGCGAACACCAGGAAAAGGACCGCCGCGGACACACCGCCCAACAACGCGACCAGCAGTTCGACGTCGATAAATCGATTCAAAACGTCTTCGTCTCTTACATATTTTGACAACCACGAGCCGATGCCCATGGCGAACAGGTAGCAGCCGATGACGGAAGAGAACTGAAGTATCGAATCGCCCAGTAAATAGCTGGCCAGCGCGCTGCTGATGAGCTCATAGCCCAAACCGCAGGAAGCAACGATCAATACCGATAGGATGAGAACGCGGTCGCGCATGAGGTGTCCGACACGAAAAATGCGTTCGCAGTATATCGAACGCCGCGTATATACTGCGCGCAATTGGGAGGGTGGCAATGGGAGAAGCGATGCATCCGGCGGTGACCTATCTGATCTATATCGTCTCGGCGCTTGTCATGCTGGGCATTTTCACCGCGGTTTACACCGCCGTGACGCGCTACAGGGAATTCGAACTGATCCGCGAAGGCAATATCGCCGCCGTGCTGTCTTATGGCGGCGCGCTGGTGGGTTTCAGCTTCACGCTGTGCTCCAGTATTGCCGTCCACGCCAGCTTCGTGATGTTCCTGGTGTGGGGCATCGCCGCCATGGTGGTGCAGATCGTCGTGTACGTCGTGGTCGCCCGGACCATCCGCGGCATGAACGAAGCCATCGAACAAAACAATATCGCCATGGGCGGCCTGATCGGCGCGATCTCGCTGTCCGCCGGCGTCGTCAACGCCGCCTGCCTGACCTGAGGCAGGCGCGCCGCATCCGATCTGACACGGGAGGACTTCCATGAGTCTCGGTTCATTTATTCGCAAGCAGTTCATTGACATCCTGCAATGGAACGAGGATCGCGACGGCGTGCTCGCCTGGCGCCATCCGATGCAGGATTTCGAAATCCAGTACGGCGCCAGCCTGACCGTGCGCGAGTCGCAGATGGCGGTGTTCGTCAATGAAGGCAAGGTGGCCGACGTGTTCGGCCCCGGCATGTACAAGCTGACCACGCAGACACTGCCGATCCTGACCTACTTGAAGAACTGGGACAAATTGTTCGAGTCGCCCTTCAAGTCGGACGTGATCTTCTTCAGCACGCGCCTGCAATTGGGCCGCCGTTGGGGCACGGCGCAGCCGGTGACCCTGCGCGACAGCGAATTCGGCATGGTGCGGCTGCGGGCGTTCGGCGTGTATTCGTATCAGATCTCGGACCCGGCCAAGTTCTACCGCGAAATCAGCGGCACGCGCGACGAATACACGGTGGACGACCTGGAGGCGCAACTGCGCAACATGGTGGTCGCGGCGATGACGACGGCGTTGGGCGGCTCCAAGGTGCCGTTCCTGGACATCGCCGGCAATCAGGGCCTGATGTCGCAGAGCATCAGCGAACAACTGGCGCCGGTGTTCGATCGCTATGGCGTCAAGCTGGACAACTTCACGGTTGAAAACGTGTCGTTGCCCGAAGAGCTGCAAAAGGCGCTGGATACGCGGATTTCGATGGGCATGGCGGGCGACCTGGGCAAGTTCACCCAGTACCAGACGGCCACCTCGATCCCGCTGGCGGCGCAGAACGAAGGCGGCATCGCCGGTATCGGCGCGGGCCTGGCGGCCGGCGCCGCGCTGGGGCAGACCATGGCGGCGGGATTGGGCGTTGGCCAGGGGCAACCCGCGCAGCAAGCGCAGCCGGCCCAGCCGGCGGCGCCCGCGGCCGCACCCGTCGACCCCGTCGCGCGCCTGCAGCAGTTACAGGACTTGCTGGACAAGGGCTTGATCACCGCCGCCGACTACGACACGGCCAAGGCGGAAGTCCTGAAAAAACTCACCAGCTAAGGCCCTATGCAGCAGGTTCTGTGTCCGCAGTGCGGCGCTCCGGTCAAGTTCACGTCCACGGCCTCGGTCATGGCGGTGTGCGGCGCTTGCCGCAGCACCTTGCTCAAGGATGCAGATTCGGTCAGGCGCATCGGCGAAATGGCCGATGTGCTGGAAGACTATTCGCCCTTATGCCTGGGAGCGGCTGGCCAATACGACAGCAAGCGCTTTGACGTGGTCGGCCGCATCCAGCTGCGTTTCGACGAAGGCTTCTGGAACGAATGGTACGTCTGGTTCGAAGACGGCACCGACGGCTGGCTGTCGGATGCGTCGGGCCAGTATGCGCTGACGCGCCGGCGCAAGGTCAAATCCACGCAAGGCATGCCGGCGTTTGCCGACATCGCGCCCGGCGACGAATTGAAGCTGGACGGCCAGCGCTTCATCGCCGCCGACGTGCGGGCCTGCAAGGCGGGCGGGGCGCAGGGCGAACTGCCGTTTGTGCCCGGCGACGGCTGGGAGGCCAAGGTGGCGGACTTCCGCAGCCTGGATGCCTTCCTGACGCTGGACTTTTCCGACGGCCCGGAACCCGAGCTCTATATTGGAAAGGCGTTCGACTTGTCGGCCATGCAGGCGGGCTCGTTGCGCACCAACGAGCAGGTCGAGGAAACGGCCGGCCGGTTCCGCGGCCAGATCAAGGCGCTGGATTGCCCGAATTGCGGCGGCCCGATCAGCTTCGTGGCCGCCATGGCGACCCAGGTGGTCTGCCCATCGTGCGCGGCGACGGTGGATTGTTCGGGCCCCACGGCCGAAGTCATTGAAAAGGCCCGCAAGGTCCAGGCCATCAAGACCACGCTGGCGCTCGGCGCGGTGGCCAAGATCGACGGCGCCAGCTTCACGTTGATCGGCCTGATGAAATGCGCCGATCCCGACCCCGAAGAGCCGTCGGACTGGATCGAATACTTGCTGTTCAATCCGCTCAAGGGCTTCATCTGGCTGGTGGAAACGGACGAGGGCTGGGAGCGCGTGCAGGTATGCGACACCTGGCCCAGCTACAACAACGCGACCAGCGTGCGTTGGCGTTCAAAGCTGTACCAGAAACTGTACGACTACACCTCGCGGGTAGAAGTGCCGTTAGGCGCGTTCAACTGGCGCGTCAAGGCGGGCGACACCACGAAGATCACCGACTACAAGGCCGGCACGCTGAAGCTGACGCGCGAACTGGGCGACGCCGAACTCGGCTGGTCGGCCGCGGCGCCCGTGGCCCCCGCGCAGCTGGCGGAATGGTTCGGCAACGCCGAACTGGCCAAGCAGAAGTCCCTGCCCCTGGGCGGCAAGCGGGGCGGCTACGGTAAATGGGCGTGGTTCGCGACGATCGGGATGCTCTTTTTGAACATGGGCAATATCTTCAGCGGTCGCTTTGTTCCGATATTGATCGGGCTGGCGTTCCTGTGGTTCCCCGCCAAGCTGGCGGACAAGCTCTCCGGAAAGGACGAATAGGACGATGGGCAAGTTTCTGTATGCCATTTATGCCCTGGTCGTGGTGATGGCAGCTACCGGCGCCAGCTCGCCCGGCGTCCGCATGGCCGGTGGAAGCAGCAGTAGCAGTTGGGGCAGCAGTTCGTCCGGCAGTTCGGGCTGGTCCTCGGGCGGCTCGCACAAGTGACGGTGCATGCCACTCCGGGGCGTCACGTGCTGGCGGATTTCCGCGGCGTCGCGGCAGAACGGCTGACGGACCCCGCCACGCTGGAAGCGCAGATGATCGCGGCTGCTCACGCCGCGGGCGCCCAGGTCCTCAGCGCGCATTTCCATCATTTCGGCGAAGGCGCCGGGGTGACCGGCGTGGTCCTGCTGAGCGAATCCCACATCAGCATCCATTCCTGGCCCGAACACCGGTTCGCGGCCCTGGACATCTTCATGTGCGGCGAGGCGCAGCCCGAACTGGCGCTGGCCCGTCTGCAGGACGCGTTGGCGCCCGAATCGGTGCACGTCACCACGATCGCGCGCGGCTAACTCCGCTTTTCCCGCCGTTTGATATGGCGCAATTTTCGGTTTGGCGGCAAATTGACTGGCGTTATATACCTATATATATTGCGTTACCGCATCGCGATGCTCAAGGAGAAGATCATGTCCCGCCAACGCCCTTTGCTGGCCCTTTCCCTGGCGCTTTGCGCGGGTTGGGGCGCCACCGCCCACGCCGGCGATCTGGTCGTGTCCGCAGCCGCCAGCCTGACCAACGCGTTCAAGGAAGTGGCCCGGGGCTACGAGGCGGAAAACCCTGGCACCCAGGTCCTTTTGAATTTCGGCGCATCCGACGTGCTGCTACAGCAGATCGTGAAGGGCGCGCCCGCCGACGTGTTCGCTTCGGCCGACCAGAAGGCGATGGACAAGGCGGTCGCGGAAAAGGCCGTGAAGCCCGCGTCCCGCGTGGACTTCGCGGCCAACCAGATCGTGCTGATCGTCCCGACCGACAGCAAGGCCAACATCACGGCGCTTAAGGACCTGGCGCGCGACGACGTTAAACGCATCGCTTACGGCAATCCGGCGTCCGTGCCGGTGGGCCGCTACACGCAAGGCGCGCTGGAGGCCGCCGGGCTGTGGAGCGCCGTGCAGGCCAAGAGCGTGTTGGCCCAGAACGTGCGCCAAAGCCTGGATTACGTGTCGCGCGGCGAAGTGGACGCGGGCTTCGTGTTCGCGACCGACGCCGCCGTCATGCCGGACAAGGTCAAGGTCGCGGTGCGGGTGCCGTCGCAAACGCCGGTTACCTATCCCATCGCCGTGACGGCGCGCGAAGCCGCCGCCAAGGAAGCTGCCAGCTTCGTGGCCTACGTGCTGTCGCCCGCGGGTCAGGCTATCCTGTCGCGCTACGGCTTTCAGAAGCCCTGAGCCCTGTTGAAAATCGCGGAAATTGATGACTGATCCGGTTTGGGTGCCGCTGCTGCTGTCGCTGAAAGTGGCAGGCTGGGCAACGCTTCTGGCCACCGTGGCCGGGACCGCCGCGGCCTTCGCCTTGTCGCGGTGGCGATGGCCCGGCCGCGACCTGCTGGACGCCATCCTGACCCTGCCGCTGGTGCTGCCTCCCACCGTGCTGGGCTATTACCTGCTGGTTCTGCTGGGGCGGCGCGGCATCATCGGCGAAGCGCTGGCGGGGTGGGGCATCGAACTGGTCTTCACCTGGCAGGGCGCGGTGATCGCGGCGTCCGTCGTGGCGTTTCCCCTGGTGTTCAAATCGGCGCGCGCCGCCTTCGAAAACGTGGACAGCCAACTGGAAAACGCGGCGCGCGTGCTGGGTGTTGGAGAAGCCGGCGTGTTCTTCCGCGTGACCTTGCCGCTGGCCGCCCGCGGCATCGCGGCGGGCGTGCTGCTGGCGTTTGCGCGGGCCTTGGGTGAATTCGGCGCAACGTTGATGATCGCCGGCAACCTGCCAGGCCGGACCCAGACGTTATCGGTCGCCATCTATGAAGCCGTGCAGGCCGGGGACGACCGCACCGCCAATCTACTGGTGCTGGTGACGTCAGTGACCTGTGTCGTCGTCTTGCTGGTGGCGGGCAAGCTGGTGCCCATCGGCGCGGGCCAGCGCAACGGAGGCGGGCGATGAGCATCAGCATCCAGGTCAACAAGCGCATGGTCTCGGGCGACCGGCAATTCAATCTGGACATCGCCTTCGCATCGTCGTCCAAGCGCATCGCTTTGTTCGGGCCGTCCGGCGCGGGCAAGAGCCTGACGCTGCGCGCGGTGGCGGGCTTGCTGCGGCCGGACGCCGGGCGCATCGAGATCAACGGGCGAGTGTTGTTTGATGCGCAGGCGGGTGTCTGCCTGCCGTCGCAATCCCGCCGGGTGGCGTACCTGTTCCAGGATTACGCGTTGTTCCCCCATTTGACGGTGGCGCAGAATATCGCGTTCGGTTTGCGGCGCGGGTGGCTCAATCCGCCCAAGCGCGGTGTCGGGCCGCAAGCCCGGCGCTGGGTCGATGCGTTTGAACTGGGCGCTATCGTGGGCAGCTATCCGAACGAGATCTCCGGCGGACAGAAGCAGCGCGTGGCCTTGGCGCGCGCGCTGATGCTGCAACCCGACATCCTGTTGCTGGACGAGCCGTTTTCCGCGCTGGATTCCCAGTTGCGCGGCAAGATGCGCCACGAACTGAGCACACTGCAGCGCCAACTGGACGTGCCGATGCTGCTGATCACGCATGATCCGGCGGATGTCGACGCCTTGGCCGATGAAGTCTTTGAAGTGCGCGACGGCAAGGTGCGCCGCCGCGACGAGGACGTGGGCGTCTGAACGCGGCGGTCTAGTCCAGCACGCCCAGGATCACGCTGGAGGCCTTGAAGATCGCCACCGCCGGCGCGCCCACGGCCAGGCCCAGCTCCGTGGCGCTTTCATTGGTGACGATGGCCGCGAGCGTGGCGCCGCCGTCCATGTCGATCAGGATTTCGCTGTTGACGGCGCCGGGACGGATATCGCTGATCTTGCCCTGCAACTGGTTGCGGGCCGACAAGCGCAGACCCGGGCCGGGCGCGCCGATGATGACGCTGGACGCCTTCACCAGCGCAATCGCTTCCTTGCCGGGCGCCAGCCCCAGTTCAGCCGTGCTTTCGCGGGTGATGGTGGCCGTGACGGTGTGGCCGCCAGCGATGCGCAGCAGGATTTCGTCGTTGACGGCGCCCGTGCGGACCTCGATGACGGTGCCCAGGAATTTATTGCGTGCGCTGGTCTTCAGCATGAAACGCCTCATCAGGTCGATGTCGCCGTTGGCGTCCAGGCCGGCGCGCGTCAGGTTGTCCATGAACTTCCGGTGTTCGCCTTCCAGCGCCCGGAACGTCGTGATGAGGCGACGCGCGCGATCGGTCAACTGTGTGCCGCCGCCTCCCTTGCCGCCGGCGGCCCGCACGACGAGCGGTTCGCCTGCCAGGTTGTTCATGGCGTCGATGGCGTCCCAAGCCCCCTTGTAGCTCATGCCGACCGCGCGGGCGGCAGCCGTGATCGAACCGGTGGCGTCAATCTGCGCCAGCAGGTCTATGCGGTTTTTTCCGCCCCACGTCTGGGCGCCGGAACGAAACCAGATCGAGCCATCTAGTTCCAACATGGTCAGGTCTGTATCGGGTCAGGAGTCATGCCGGAGTGTAATGGACAGACGCGGGCCGATCCGCGCTTCGGCGGGCCGAAATCGCAGGATGCGAATGAGATTCTGTTGAAACTTTATAGGGTTCACGGCACTATGATCAGGCCCTGGGCTCTTGGAGAGAACGACATGAAAGCGTTTACAGCGTTGAAATGGGTAACGGCGGGTTCCATGACGGCATTGCTTGCGGCCTGCGCATCGGGCCCGACGGTGAAAGGCGATTACGACCATCAGGCCAACTTCGCGCAGTACCGGACGTTCGGCTACATGAACCCGTTGGGCACGGACAAAGCCGGCTACAGCAGCCTGTTGACCGAACGCCTCAAGGATGCGACGCGCGGCCAGATGGAAATGCGCGGCTACGCCTATAGCGCCACCAATCCCGACCTGCTTGTCAATTTCAGCGCCAAGCTTCAGCAAAAGACTCAGGTCACGCCTGCGCCGCCGCCCATGGGGCCTTACTACGGCTACCGTTCGGGCTTCTACGGCGGCTGGCCCGGTTACGGCTGGGGCGACGACGTCTACCAGTACACTGAAGGCACGCTCAACATCGACCTTGTCGACACGCGCCGCAAGCAACTGGTATGGGAGGGCGTCGCCGTAGGCGAAGTCCAAAACCCGGAAACCGTCGGCTCGCCGCAAAGCGTGGACAAGGCCGTTGCCGAGATCTTCGCCAAGTATCCGTTCCGCGCGGGCGTTGCCGCCCCGCAAGTGCCGGATAAAAGCAAACGTTAGCCCGAGGTAGCTGAATGACCGCTCGCCGCAAGTCCCAGTCCAAAGACACCGGCGATACGCCTCCCTACGAAACCGTCGCTCTCGTGCTGCAAGGCGGAGGCGCCCTGGGGTCTTACCAGGCCGGGGTGTACCAGGGGCTGCACGAAGCGGGCATTCGGCCCAACTGGATATCAGGCATCTCCATCGGGTCGATCAACGCGGCCATCATCGCGGGTTCCCGCGAAGACGAACGCGTTGACCGGCTGAGGGGGTTCTGGGAAAGCATCTGCCGTCCTGCGGGGTTCGCCTCGGTGCCCTGGGGCGATACCCTGGCGGGCATGTTCGAGGGCATTCCCTTCGGCTTCGGTTCGCCGGCCATGAACGGCCAGTTGTCGGCGTTCCAGGCGCTGTTCTCCGGCCAGCCGGGCTTTTTCAAGCCGCGCTTTCCGCCGCCGTACTGGGCGCACGGCCGCGGCGCGGGCTCCACCAGCTTCTACGACACCACCCCGTTGGCCGCCACCTTGCGCCAATTCGTGGATTTCGACCTGCTCAATAGCGGTGCGGTGCGCGCCAGCTTTGGCGTGGTGAACGTGCGCACGGGCAACTTCGCCTATTTCGATAGCCTGAAAGACACGCTGGGCCCCGAACACGTCATGGCGTCCGGCGCCTTGCCGCCCGGCTTTCCGTCCGTGGAGATCGACGGCGAACACTATTGGGATGGCGGCGTGGTGTCGAACACGCCGCTAGCGCAAGTACTGACCACCGACAACATGCGCGACACGCTGGCCTTCCAGGTGGACTTGTGGCCGGCGCGGGGCGGCTTGCCGACCACCCTGGAAGAAGTGGCTGAACGCCAGAAAGACATCCAGTATTCCAGCCGGACACGCCTGGTCACGGACCAGTTGCGGCGCGTACTGAAATTGCGGCATGGCCTGCAGCAACTGCTGGAGCGCCTGCCCGAAGCCGAGCGCGGGGCGGCAGACCTGGCTGAAATCCGCAAGTTGTCGCATACGCCCGCCACCAATATCGTCAACCTCATCTACGAGTCCAAGCACCGCGAGCGCTACTCCAAGGACTACGAATTCGGCACCGAGGCCATGCGCGAGCACTGGGAGTCGGGCTTGTCCGATATCCGCCGCACCCTGGCCAAGCCAGGCATCCTGGCCCGCCCGACCGAGAACAGCTGCTTCGTAACGCACGATATCCATCGCAACGGACACGGCAAGGGCAGTTAGGGCTTGGGGTAGGACCGGTCTGATAGTTGCCGCATTACGCCGCCAGACGCCGGACACCCCGGTAGGCTTTCGGGACAACCAGCAACCTTGTTCCCGGAGCCCGTCACGCCTGCCAGGCGCGGCGGCCCTGGTGGAGATACGCCATGAATGCCCGCCTACCTGTTTCCCCCGTGTCCGACCGCATCGACGGCTGGTGGAGCCTGCTCTATCACGGATGGACGCTGATGGCGCCCGGCGGCGCCCGCATCGATCTGACCGGCATGGAACGCGCCTGCTTTCTCTGCCTGCTTGGCAATCCTGACCGCGAGCTGGTGCGCGATGAGCTAATGGCTTTGCGCAGTCGCACCAGCATGCGCACCCTGAATGTGGCCATCTGCCGGCTGCGCCACAAAGTCCTGCAGACGGGCACGCGCCTGCCTTTGCATACCGTGCACGGCGTGGGCTATGTATTCCTGGGTAATCTTCGGAACCTTTCCGGCCGTTAAGCCTGTTACTTATTTGTCTCCTTCGTGCATCGCGTCAAGGCCCGAAAGTACGTAATTTCCCCAATAACTGAGTTACATTATCGGGCTATTCACGTGTCAGGATCGACGCACGGCTTATTCCGATCGCGCTTTATTGCCGCGATTGACGTTGCGCTGGCTGGACGCGGTCAATTAAAGCGGTTAACTACGCTACGCGGGGGTTTCAATGCGGTTTTCGCCTAAACGTGTTTCAGGTCTGGCTTTTTCCGGCGGCGTCCTCGCGCTGATATTGGCGGGATGCGGCGAAAAGCCACAGATGAACCCCGGCATGCCTCAGGTCAGCGTCATTACCGTGCAACCCGAGCGTGCTCCCATCGTCTCTGAATTGCCGGGGCGCGTGGATGCAGTGCGCGACGCGCAGATCCGTTCACGCGTGACCGGCATCGTCCAGAAAATCACCTTCGAGCAAGGTGGCGACGTCAAGGAAAACCAGTTGCTGTTCAAGATCGATCCGGCGCCCTACAAGGCCGCCTATGATCAGGCGACGGCGCAGCTGAAGCAGGCGCAGGCGAATCTGTTCAGCGCCAAGCTGCTGGCGGACCGCTATGCGCCGCTGGTCAAGGCCAACGCCGTCAGCAAGCAGGAATACGACAACGCCGTGGCCTCGTTCCGCCAGGCCGATGCCGCCGTTGCTGCCGCCAAGGCCACGCAGGACAACGCCGCCATCAACCTGGGCTACACCGACGTCACATCGCCCATCACGGGCCGTATCGGCAAACCGCTGGTGACCGAAGGCGCACTGGTCGAAGCCACTTCCGCCACGCAAATGGCCACGGTGCAGCAGCTGGACCCGATCTACGTGGACTTCACCCAGTCCACCGCCGAACTGGCGGCCCTGCGCCGCGCGTTCGCCAGCGGCCAGCTGCAGCAGTTGGGCAAGGACGCGGCGCGCGCAACCATCGTCCTCGAGGACGGCTCCGAATACAGCCAGCCCGGCAAGCTGCTGTTCACCGGCATCACCGTGGACCCGTCCACCGGCCAGGTGAACCTGCGCGCCGAAGTGCCCAACCCCGACGGCGTCCTGCTGCCCGGCATGTACGTGCGCGTGCGCCTGGAGCAGGGCGTGGACGACAAGGCCCTGATGGTGCCGCAGCAGGCGCTGCAGCGCACGGCGGACGGCTTGCAGAGCCTGATGCTGGTCAAGGACAACAAGATCGAACAGATTCCGGTCACCACCGGCGGCGCCATCAAGAGCAATTGGCTTGTCACCAGCGGCTTGAAGGCGGGCGACGTGGTCGTGGTGGAAGGGTTCCAGAAGGTTCGTCCGGGCGCGCCGGTGCAGGCCAGCGAGTGGAAAAAGAATGGCACGCCCGCGCCGGGCGGCCAGGCTCCCGCGCAACCGGGCGCCAAGCCGGCGGAATCCGCCCCGCAACCTGGCGCCAAACCGGCCGAACCTGCACAACAGGACAAGGCCGCAGGCCAGAAATCTTGAGCGGCACGCGGCGCAAACGCCGCGTTCCTCTTTGGTGAGCATCGCTTTCAGAGTCAGCCCACATGCCGCAATTTTTTATTGATAGACCGATTTTCGCCTGGGTAGTCGCCCTGTTCATCCTGCTGGCCGGGGTGCTGGCGATCCCGAACATGCCGATCTCGCAGTACCCGGACGTGGCGCCGCCCGCGATCACGATCACGGCTACCTACCCTGGCGCCTCGGCCAACGAAGTGGCCGAGCAGGTCACCAGTATCATCGAAGACCAGTTGAACGGCGCCAAGGGCCTGATCTACTACGAGTCGGTCAGCGATTCCTACGGCACCTCGACGATCACCGCGACCTTCGCGCCCGGGACCAACCCGGACCTTGCGCAGGTGGACGTGCAGAACCGCGTATCCAACGTGGTTGCGCAGTTGCCTACCGCCGTGCAGCAGCAGGGCCTGCAATATGAGCAGACCAGTACCGGCTTCCTGATGGTGGCGGCGGTGTCGTCCACCGACGGGACGCTGGACCAGACCGCGCTGGCCGACTACATCACCCGCAACATCAAGAACCCGGTGTCGCGCGTGCCCGGCGTGGGCCAGTTCCAGCTGTTCGCCGCGCCGCGCGCCATGCGCATCTGGGTGGATCCCGCCAAGCTGGTGGGCTTCAACCTGAGCATGTCCGAGGTCAACCAGGCGATCGCCAACCAGAACGTGGTGATCTCGGGCGGCAGCGTCGGCGCGCCTCCCAACCCGGACTCGCAGCGCATTACCGCCACCGTCACGGCCAACGGCCAACTGAGCACGGTCGAGGGCTTCGGCAAGATCGTCCTGCGCGCCAACACCGACGGTTCCTCTGTAATGCTGCGCGACGTCGCCCGCATCGAGGTCGGCGCCGACAACTACCAGTTCGGCGCCCGCCTGAACGGCAAGCCGACGGCGGCTTTCGCCATCGTGTTGTCGCCGAACGCAAACGCGTTGGCCACCGCGCAGGGCGTGCGCGATCAGATGGAAGAGTTGTCCAAGTACTTCCCCGGCAACATCACGTACTCCATCCCCTACGACACCGCGCCCTACGTGAAGGTGTCCATCGAGCAGGTGGTGCATACCCTGGTCGAAGCCATGGTGCTGGTGTTCCTGGTGATGTACCTGTTCCTGCAGAACGTCCGCTATACCTTGATCCCGGCGCTGGTGGTGCCGGTGGCCATGCTGGGGGCGTTCGCGGTGATGCTGGCGCTGGGCTTCTCGATCAACGTGCTGACCATGTTCGCGATGGTGCTGGCCATCGGGATTCTGGTGGACGACGCCATCGTGGTGGTGGAAAACGTCGAGCGGATCATGTCCACGGAAGGCCTGCCACCTAAAGAGGCCACCAAGAAAGCCATGCCGCAGATCAGCGGCGCCATCATCGGCATCACGCTGGTGCTGGTGACGGTGTTCCTGCCCCTGGCCTTCATGAGCGGTTCGGTGGGCGTTATTTATCGCCAGTTCTCGATCGCGATGGCGGTGTCCATCTTCTTCTCGGCGCTGCTGGCGCTGACCTTCACCCCGGCGCTGTGCGCCACCATCCTCAAGCCGGTGCCCAAGGGACACCACGAGGACAAGAAGGGGTTCTTCGGCTGGTTCAACCGCAAGTTCGACGCCACCACCCACGGCTACCAGAACTGGGTGGCCCGCATGCTGCACAAGGGCGGCCGCATGATGCTGGCCTTCCTGGTGCTGGTCTTGCTGCTGGGCTGGCTGTACCTGCGCCTGCCGTCGTCGTTCCTGCCCGAGGAAGACCAGGGCTACGTGGTCAGCAACATCGAGCTGCCCACCGGCGCCACCGCCAACCGCACGGTCGAGGTCATCGAGCAGGTCGAGAAATACTTCTCCGACGTGCCGGCGGTCGAGAACATCATCGCCGTGCAGGGCTACAGCTTCAACGGCAACGGCCTGAACGCCGCTATCGCCTTCGTCACGCTGAAGGACTTCAGCGAACGCAAGGACCACAAGGACTCCGCCGGCGCGATTGCCTTCCAGGCTTTCGAAAAGCAGCTGATGGGCATCCATGACGCACAGGTGTTCACCCTGGTGCCTCCCGCCATTTCGTCCCTGGGTAACGCCACCGGCTTCGACTTCCGCCTGCAGGATCGCGGCGCGGCGGGTTCCGCCGGCCTGGCGGCGGCTACGGGGCAACTGATGGGCCTGGTCATGAAGAGCCCGGTGCTGTCGCAGGTGCGGATCACCGGCCTTGCGCCGGGCGCGCAGCTTAGCCTGACGATCGACCGCGACAAGGCGGCCGCGCTGGGCGTGGACTTCAACGAGGCTGCCTCGCTGATTTCCACGGCCGTCGGTTCCGCCTACCTGAGCAAGTTCCCCAACCTGGGCCGGATGCAGAACATCTGGGTGCAGGCCGACGCGCCATACCGCATGCAGCTCAATGACGTGCTGCAGCTCAATGCGCGCAACAACCAGGGCGGGATGGTGCCGCTGTCTACCTTCGTCAAGGCCGAATGGAAGCAGGGCCCGGTGCAGGTGGTGCGCTACAACAGCTACGAATCCATGCGTATCAGCGGCGATGCCGCGGCCGGCTACACCACCGGCGAAGCGATGGCCGAGATGGAACGCCTGGTCGGGCAATTGCCGCAGGGCTTCGGCTACGAATGGAACGGCCTGTCCTACCAGGAACGCCAGGCCGGCAACCAGGCCCCCATCCTGATGGGCCTGTCGCTGCTGGTGGTGTTCCTGGTGCTGGCCGCCCTGTATGAAAGCTGGGCCATCCCGATCTCGGTGATGCTGGTGGTGCCGCTGGGCATGCTGGGCGCCGTGGCGCTGATCAGCGCGCTGGGCATGTCGAATGACGTGTACTTCCAGGTGGGGATGGTGACGGTGATCGGGCTGGCGGCCAAAAACGCCATCCTGATCGTGGAATTCGCCAAGGACCAGTACGCCAAGGGCATGGGCCTGCACGAATCCGCGGTGGAAGCCGCGCGCTTGCGGTTCCGGCCGATTCTGATGACGTCGCTGGCGTTTATTCTGGGCGTGGTGCCGTTGGCGATGGCCACGGGCGCTGGCGCAGCCAGCCAGCGCGCGGTCGGCTTGGGCGTGCTGGGCGGCATGTTGGCCGCTACGCCGTTCGCCGTGATCTTCGTGCCGACGTTCTTCGTCGTGGTGCTGGGCCTGTTCAAGACTCGTCCACGCCTGCTGGGCGCGGAACTTCGCGCCTGGGAAGAAGAGCAGGCGGCCAAGAAGGCTGCTGGCGAACCGACCTCCGACGCGTCTGGCACGCCCCACACTCCCGCACAACCCAACGGTGGCCCGGAGGGCAAGGTATGAAAGCCCTGATGTTCAAACAGACCGCCATGTCCGCTTTCGTGGCGGTGGCGTTGGCCGGCTGCTCGCTGGCTCCTGACTACAAGCGTCCCGACGCCCCGGTAACGGGCGCGTGGCCCGACCAGCCCAAGGTCCAGTACGGCGGTTATGCCAACCCCACGTCGCTAGGCTCGCAGCCCTCGTCGGCGGTGATGCCGCAGGAAGGCACGCCCGCCGCCGACCTGGGCTGGCGCGAGTTCTTCCGCGATCCGCGCTTGCAAAGCCTGATCTCGCTGTCGCTGGTCAATAACCGCGACCTGCGCGTGGCCGTGCAGCGCGTCGAAGAAGCGCGCGCCCAGTACGGCGTGCAGCGCGGCGCGCAGTGGCCCAGCATCGGCGCCGGCATCCAGGGCCAGCGTCAGCACTTGCCGGCCAACATGCGCGCGGGCGGCCCTGATTCCAGCTCGATCAGCAGTTCCTACCAGGCCGGCATTGGCTTGACCACGTTCGAGATCGATCTGTTCGGCCGGTTGCGCAACCTGTCCGAGGCGGCGTACCAGCAGTATTTGTCGACCGAGCAGGCGCAGAAAAGCGTGCAGATCACGTTGGTCGGTTCGGTGGCGCAGTCGTACTTCAACCTGCGCGCCGCGGAAGTCCAACTAGAGCTGACGCAGCGCACGCTGGCCTCGCGCCAGGAATCGTACAACCTGGTCAAGCGCCGTTTCGACGGTGGCGTGGCGTCCGAACTGGACCTGAACCAGTCCAAGACCTTGCTGGATACGGCATCATCCGACCTGGCGCAACTGGCCCGTGCCCGCGCGCAAGCGTTGAACGCGCTGGTGCTGCTGGTGGGCGCGCCGCTGCCCGAAGACTTGCCGGCGCCGGCTACGTTTGGCCGAGACCAATTGCTGGCCACGGTGCCGTCGGGCCTGCCGTCCGACCTGCTGGAGCGCCGCCCCGACATCGTCGCGGCCGAGAACCAGTTGAAGGCAGCCAACGCCAACATCGGCGCGGCGCGCGCGGCGTTCTTCCCGACCATTTCGCTGACCGGCCTGCTGGGCGTGGCCAGCCCGTCGTTGGGCGACCTGTTCAAGGGGGGGCAGGGCTACTGGAGTTTCTCGCCGTCAATCACGACCCCGCTGTTTGCCGGCGGCAGCATCCGCGAAGGGCTGAACCTGGCAAAGGCGCGCGACAACATCGCCGTGGCGCAGTACGAGCAGTCCATTCAGCAGGCGTTCCGGGAAGTGTCGGACGCGTTGGCGGGCGAAGCCACGTATGGCGCGCAGCTTGATGCCCAACGCGCGTTGCAGGAGTCGTCCGCCCGCACGCTGGAACTCTCGAACCTGCGTTATACCAATGGCATCGACAGTTATCTGCAGGTGCAGACCGCGCAGGTGGACTTCTTCAACGCCCAGCTTTCGCTGGTGCAAACGGGCCTGGCCGCGCTGATCAACCGTGTGGAGCTCTACAAGGCGTTGGGCGGCGGCTGGGAAGAAACCACGAAAGAACCGACCAAAGTCACGACGACTGTCCAATGATAGAACTTGGTGTAAATATCGATCACGTTGCCACGCTTCGGCAACAGCGCCATACGGCGTACCCGGATCCGGTGGCTGCCGCGTTGCGTGCGGAAGACGCCGGGGCCGATTTGATCACCCTGCATCTGCGTGAAGACCGGCGTCACATCCAGGATGCGGATGTCTATGCCATCCGCCCGCTGCTGCGCACGCGCATGAACCTGGAATGCGCGATCACCGCCGAAATGCTGGAGATCGCGTGCGCGGTCAAGCCCAGCGATGTCTGCCTGGTGCCCGAAAAGCGCACCGAACTCACGACCGAAGGCGGACTGGAAGTCGCCGGCGCGATGGGACCGGTGTCGGACGCCGTGGGGTTGCTGGCCGAAGCCGGCATCCGCGTGTCGTTGTTCATCGATCCGGACCCGGTGCAGATCGCCGCGGCGGCCAAGGCCGGCGCGACGGTCATTGAACTGCATACGGGCGCGTATGCCGAAGCCGAGGGCGACGCCGCCCAGGCGGAACTGCAGCGCATCCGTTTGGCCGTCACCGAAGGCCTGCGGCATGGCCTGCGCGTGAATGCGGGGCATGGCCTGCATGTGGGCAACGTGTCGTCGGTGGCCGCCATCGACGGCATTTCCGAACTGAACATCGGTCACGCCATCGTGGCGCAAGCCGTGTTCGACGGCTGGGAAAAGGCGGTGCGCGACATGAAGGCGCTGATGGTGCAGGCCCGTCTGCAAGCGCTGCGCGGCCGGTGATGATGCCGTTGGGGCAAGATACCCATGTCTGACACGCCCAAGACTCCCTCGCCCGCAGGCGCCATCGCCGGCATTGGCATGGACCTGCTGCGCATCGACCGTATCGAGCGCGCGCTGGCGCGCCACGGCGACCGCTTTGCGGAAAAGATCCTGGGCGTGGAAGAATTGCAGAAGTTCCATGCCCGTCGGGCGCGGGATCCAGTGCGTGGCGTGCGTTTTCTGGCCACCCGCTTTGCCGCCAAGGAAGCGTTCTCCAAAGCCATCGGCCTGGGCATGCGCATGCCCATGACGTGGCGGCGCGTCCAGACCCTGAATGCCCCTGGCGGGCGGCCGGTGCTGGTGATTGCCCCCGAGCTCCTGGACTGGTACGGCCAGCGCTTCGGCGCCGCGCATGTTTCCATCACCGACGAATCCGACATGGCCGCCGCATACGTGGTGGTCGAACGCAAGCCCTGAGCGCGGGCCCCGGTTGAGGGACTCCCGGCGCAGGCTTGCCTGACTTAGACACAAGGACAGCCCCATGGCCAAGAAAAAATCCAAGGCGGTCCTGCCCCCCGGCCCCGTGATGGTCGATGTGGCGGGATACGCGCTGACCAAGGAAGAAAAGGTCCGCCTGCGCCACCCGCTGGTGGGCGGCGTGATTCTCTTCGCCCGTAATTTCGAAAGCCGCAAGCAGCTGACCAAGCTGACGCGCCAGATCCACAAGGCCCGCAAGGAGCCGTTGCTGATCCTGGTGGACCACGAAGGCGGCCGCGTGCAGCGCTTCCGCGAAGACGGTTTCACCGCCTTGCCCGCCATGCGGGATTTGGGCACGCTATGGGACCGCGACCCCCTCCAGGCCATGCGGCTGGCGACGGAAGCCGGCTATGTGCTGGCTGCCGAGCTGCGCGCTTGCGGTGTGGACATGAGCTTCACGCCGGTGCTGGACCTGGATTACGGCGTCAGCAAGGTGATCGGCAACCGCGCCTTCCATGCCGATCCCCGCGTCGTGGCCATGCTGTCGCGCGCGCTGGTCCAGGGGCTGGCCCTGGCCGGCATGTCGGCCTGCGGCAAGCACTTCCCGGGCCATGGATTCGTGGGCGCGGATTCCCACCACGAGATCCCCGTGGACCCGCGCGGGCTGGACGAGATCCTCAAGGACGACGCTGCGCCTTACGCCTGGCTGGGTGATGCCGTGCTGCCTTCCGTGATGCCTGCGCACGTGATCTACCCCAAGGTCGACAAGCATCCGGCCGGTTTTTCCAAGCGCTGGGTGCAGGACATCCTGCGCAAACGCCTGGGCTATGACGGCGTGGTGTTCTCGGACGACCTGACGATGGAAGGCGCGTCGGTGGCCGGCGACATCCTGGATCGGGCCAACGCCGCGTTGCGCGCCGGCTGCGACATGGTGCTGGTATGCAACCGGCCGGATCTGGCCGACGAACTGCTGTCGCGCCTGAAGTTCGACCACGCGCCCGAATCGGTCGAACGCATCCGCCGCCTGATGCCGCGTTTCGATGCGCCCGACTGGGATACCTTGCAGGCAGAACGCCGTTATCAGAATGCCCGACGACTTCAATCTCAAATCGTTCCTGGCTGACCTGCCGCATCTTCCGGGTGTCTACCGGCACCTGGATGCAGCGGGGGAAGTCATGTATGTCGGCAAGGCGCGCGACCTGAAGAAGCGCGTCTCGTCGTATTTCCAGAAGAACCTCGCCAGCCCCCGCATCGCCCAGATGGTGTCGAAGGTGGCCCGGCTTGAGGTTACGGTCACGCGTTCGGAAGCCGAAGCGCTGATCCTGGAAAACAACCTCATCAAGAGCCTGAAGCCGCGCTACAACATCCTGTTCCGCGACGACAAGTCTTATCCTTACCTGCTGATCACGGGCCATCAATGGCCGCGCATCGCCTACTACCGTGGCGCGACGAACAAGCGCGGCCAGTATTTCGGACCGTTCCCGAATGCCTGGGCCGTGCGCGAGACCATCCAGATCCTGCAAAAGGTCTTCCGCCTGCGGACCTGTGAAGACACGGTTTTCG
Organism: Achromobacter marplatensis; assembly: GCF_049060505.1. Lineage (GTDB taxonomy): Bacteria > Pseudomonadota > Gammaproteobacteria > Burkholderiales > Burkholderiaceae_B > Achromobacter > Achromobacter marplatensis_A. The sequence continues at coordinate 96,322 of NZ_JBMGRB010000003.1, read as the reverse complement.
CCAATCGCTCGCGGCCCTGTCTGCTGCACCAGATCGGGCGTTGTTCGGCTCCCTGTGTGGGCGCGATCGAGGCCTCGGAGTACGAACGCGACGTGCAGCGCGCGGTGCGCTTCCTGAACGGCGAAGCCAAGGACGTGATGGGCGAGATCGAGGCCCGCATGCAGCAGGCGGCGGGCGAACTGCGCTTCGAGGAAGCCGCGGCGCTGCGCGACCAGATGGGCTCGCTGGCGCGCGTGTTGCACCAGCAGACCATGGAGAACACCAGCGGCGAAGATACCGACATCATTGCGGTGGCCGTGGCTGGCGGCAAGGTCTGTGTGAACCTGGCGATGGTGCGTGGCGGCCGCCACTTGGGTGACAAGCCGTTCTTCCCGTCGCACGCCGAAGGCGAAGCCGCGCCCCAGGTGCTGGAAGCGTTCGTCGCCCAGCACTACACCGACAACGCGATGCCGCCCGTGCTGGTCGGTTCCCACGCCTTGCCCGACCCGGACCTGATCGGCCTGCTGGTCGAGCAGGCGGGCGGTCGGCCGTCCAGGATGCTGACGCGTCCGCAGGGCGCCCGCCGTTCGTGGCTGGAGCAAGCCCTGAAAAACGCCGAGATGGCGCTGGCCAGGGCGTTGACCGAATCGGGCGCCCGCGCGGGCCGTACCCTGGCGCTGGCCGAAGCGCTGGACCTGGACACGGACGAAGCCGCCCTGGACGCGCTGCGCATCGAGTGCTTCGACATCAGCCATACCGCCGGCGAAGCGACCCAGGCGTCCTGCGTGGTGTTCGAGCATCATGACATGCAGCCATCGCTGTACCGCCGTTACAACATCGCGGGCATCACGCCGGGCGACGATTACGCCGCGATGCGTCAGGTGCTGACGCGCCGCTTTGCCAAGGTGGCGGACGGCGACGCGCAAATGCCCGGCCTGGTGCTGATCGACGGCGGCAAGGGGCAAGTGGAAGTTGCCCGCAAGGTGTTCGCGGAATTGGGCCTGGATATCCAGACGCTGGTGGGCGTGGCCAAAGGAGAAGGGCGCAAGGTCGGCCTGGAAACGCTGGTGTTCGCCGACGAACGGCCGCCCGTCGCGCTGGGGGGCGAGTCCGCCGCGCTGATGCTGATTGCCCAGGTGCGCGACGAAGCGCACCGTTTCGCCATCACCGGCATGCGCGCCCGGCGCGCCAAGACGCGCAACGTGTCGCGGCTGGAAGAGATCGAGGGCGTGGGCGCCCGGCGGCGCCAGCGGCTGCTGGCCCGGTTTGGCGGGTTTTCGGGAGTGGCTTCGGCCAGCATCGAAGATCTGGCGTCGGTGGACGGCATTTCCCAGGATCTGGCGGAACGCATCTATGAGGCCTTGCGTGGATAACCCCCAGCCCGGCCCATATCTTTGCCGGGCGACGGCCGGCGCCCGGCCGCCGCGGCGCGCCGATACAGCCAGCGTCATCCGGCTGATGTAGCATACGGACACTATGCCAATTAACGTTCCCATTATCCTGACATGGCTGCGCATCGCCATGATTCCGCTGGTGGTCGGGCTGTTCTACCTGCCCGAAAGCTGGATGTCGGTCCCCACGCGCGACACGTTCGCCGCGTGGGCGTTCATCATTGCGGCGCTAACCGACTGGTTCGACGGATGGCTGGCCCGCCGCTGGAACCAGACGTCGGCTTTCGGTGCGTTCCTGGATCCCGTGGCCGACAAGCTGATGGTCTGCGCCGCGCTGATCGTCCTGCTGGACTTGAGCCGCGTCGATGCGTTCATTTCGCTAATCATCATTGGCCGTGAAATCACCATTTCGGCGTTGCGCGAATGGATGGCCAAGATCGGCGCCAGCGCCAGCGTGGCCGTGCACCGCCTGGGCAAGTTCAAGACGGCGGCCCAGATGGTGGCGATTCCCTGCCTGCTGTATAACCAGCCCGTCTATGGCGTCAGCACCAAGCTGCTGGGCGACGTGCTGATCATCGTCGCGGCGGTGCTGACGGTCTGGTCGATGCTGTACTACCTGCAGCGCGCCTGGCCCGCCATCCGCGAAAAGGCGCTGTAAGGCGTCTGGCGCCACCCTGATTTCCACACGGCGGCGCGGCTCGCGCAAAAGGCGGCCGCCGTGACAGTCCAAGAGCGATGGCCGGCACGATCCGGCCCGGCTTGACCGCCGCATTCGCCAAGAACACAACGCCCGGGCCGCCTGGACGTTGCCGGAGACAACCCGCGCGCCGCCCCATGGCGCGCGCTACTTGCCGCTGCCGCGGCCTTTTGCAATGAACACCGCTGCGAATACCTTGCCCTCGGACGCCGATGTCCGCCGGCGCGATTGGAAGACCATCCTGCTGATCGGCGTTGCGCACGCCGCCTCGCACTTTTTCCAACTGGTGCTGCCCTTGCTGAACGTGTCGCTTGCCAACGCGTTCGGGCTGGATTTCGCCCGGGTCGGCGCGCTGGTGGCGACGTTCTACGTGGTCTCGGGCATTGGCCAGGCATCGTCGGGCTTCGTCGTCGATCGCATCGGCGCGCGCCCCGTGCTCTGGTTCGGCTTGGCGTGCTTCGTCCTGTCCGGCCTGCTGATCGGCTCGGCCAACGGCTACCCCATGTTGATGGCGGCGGCGGTCGTGGGCGGCATTGGCAATTCGGTATTCCACCCGGCCGACTACTCCATCATCAACCATCGCATCACGGCATCCCGACTGGGCCACGCGTTCTCGGCGCACGGGCTGACGGGCAACCTGGGCTGGGCGTTGACGCCGGTCTTCATGACCACGATCACCTTGCTGTCCGACTGGCGCGTGGCGGCGTATAGCGCCGCCGGCCTGGTGGCCGCCGTGCTGTTGCTGACCATCCTGGGCCGCGATCTGCTGGGCGGCCCCACCGGCCTGGAAACGGATAGCCTGGGCGACGCGAAGGCCGCCAAGCCGGCAGCCAGGCCGCAAGAAAGCGTGCTGACCACGCTGGCGACGCTGCTGTCCAAGCCGGCGCTGTGGGGCGCGTTCCTGTTTTTCGCCTGCACGTCCGTGGCGCTGTCCTCGGTGCAGAACTACACGATCCCGTTGCTGGACCAGTTGTACGGCCTGTCCGAAGTGCTGGCCAGCTCGGCGCTGTCGGGCTACATGGTGGCCTCCGCGGTAGGGATGGCCGCCGGCGGCTTCCTGGTCTCTGCCAATCCGCGCACCGAGCGCACGGTGATGGTGGCGCTACTGCTGGCAGGCCTGACGCTGGTCGTGCTGGCGCTGGGCCTGGTGCCTGCCGCGCTGGCGGCGCCCGTGGTCGGGCTGGCCGGCTTCTGCTCGGGCGTGGCCGCGCCGTCGCGCGACATGCTCATCCGCCGCGTGACGCCGAAGGGCTCGACGGGATCGGTCTACGGCCTGGTGTATTCCGGCATGGACGTCGGATCGGCGCTGGGGCCGTTGGCCTTCGGCCTGCTGCTGGACGCAGGATTGCGCCAAGGCCCCTGGGTGGGCGCTGGCGTGGCCTTCGCCGTGGCAGCGTTGCTGGCGCAATGGATCGCGGTGCAGGCACGCCGTGCCGATCCCGCCATCGCGGGCGGCGTGGCCGCCCGGTCCTGATCGCCCGCTGATCCGCCTGTTGCGGCATATCAAACCGACGTGGAGTCCATCGCGGGGCTGCGGCGCGGATTGACGCGTCGCAAGGTCGTGCTCAATCCCTCCCGATGTAATAACCATAAATATTTGGTGGTTATTCAACAGGAGAGAGCACATGAGAAAGCAGCATGCGTTGCTGGCGGCAGGCGTCATCCTTGGGCTATGGGGGGGTCACGCCGCGGGCAACCCCAGGCAGGAACCGATCCAGCCCATCGAAGCGGCGGCGGTCAAGGACCCGGCCAAGGCCGAACTGGGCAAGAAGCTGTTCTTTGACCCGCGCCTGTCGCGCTCGGGCGCGATTTCCTGCAATTCCTGTCACAACCTGGCCATGGGCGGGTCCGACAACCTGAAGGCCTCCATCGGCCACAAGTGGCAGCAAGGCTCGATCAATTCGCCCACCGTGTTGAATTCAAGCTTGAACATTGCGCAGTTCTGGGATGGCCGCGCGAAGGATCTGCGCGAGCAGGCGGGTGGCCCCATCGCCAACCCGATGGAGATGGCGTCTTCGCACGAGCTTGCGGTGCAGGTGTTGAACTCCATCCCGGGCTATCGTGCGGAATTCAAGCAGGTTTTCGGCAAGGACGGCATCACGATCGACGAAGTGACGGGCGCGCTGGCCGCCTTCGAGGAAACGCTGGTGACACCGAATTCGCGTTTCGACCAATGGCTGAAAGGCGACGACCGCGCGTTGACCGTGAAGGAATTGGCAGGCTACACGCTGTTCAAGAACAGCGGCTGTGTCGCCTGCCATAACGGCGTGGCCGTGGGCGGCAATTCGTTCCAGAAGATGGGGTTGGTCGAGCCCTATAAAACCGATAACAAGGCCGAAGGCCGAGCCGCAGTGACGGGCAAGGACGCCGATCGGTTCAATTTCAAGGTGCCGACGTTGCGCAACGTGGCACTGACCTATCCGTACTTCCATGACGGCGAGGCCGCCACGCTGACCCAAGCCGTGGACGTGATGGGCCGCCTGCAATTGGGCCGCAAATTCACGCCGCAAGAGAACGCGGACATCGTCGCGTTCCTGAAGACGCTGACGGGGGACCAGCCGGTGATTCAGTACCCGGTGCTGCCGCCGTCCGAAGACGGCACGCCGCGGCCCGAGCCCTTCCCGAAATAGGACGGGCAGGGCGATTTTACTGGCGGACGGTGCGCATGTCCGCCGGGGGCGCGGTTTCCACATTGCTGCGCCACGGGTTGATGTCCAGCCCGCCGCGGCGTGTGTAGCGCGCGTAGACCGTCAATCGCTCAGGGGCGCAGGCCTGCATGATGTCGCTGAAGATGCGTTCGACGCAGTGTTCGTGGAATTCCGCGTGCTGGCGGAACGACACGACATAGCGCAGCAGCGATTCGCGGTCGATGGGGGCGCCGCGGTAGCGGATCTGCACGCTGGCCCAATCGGGCTGGCCGGTGACCGGGCAGTTCGATTTCAATAGGCGCGAGGCCAGCGTTTCTTCAACGACATCGCCGGGCCGCGTGCGCAGCACCTCGGGCGCGGGCTCGTAGGTATCGATCTCGATATCCAGCTTGTCGATATAGATGCCGTCCATTTCGCCCATGCGCAATTCGGAAAAGCGCTGCGGCAGGAAGAAGTCCAGGCCCACCGGCGCGCCGGCGGCGGCGCTAAGGTCGCGTTCCAGGCGGCCGCGCAAGGCGGCCGAATTGACCAGCCGTGTCTGGTTGAACGAATTCAGGTACAGCTTGAATGACTTGGATTCGATGATGTTGGGGCTGTCGGCCGGCACGGAAAACGTGGCCATGGCCACGCGCGGCTTGCCTTTGGCATCCAGCCACGAGAGCTCGTAGGCGTTCCACAAGTCCACGCCCGTGAAGGGCAGGTTGCCGGCGGTAAGGTTCAGCGCCGCGCGGTTGTGCGAACGCGCGATAGGAAAAAGCAGCGAAGGGTCGTATTGCGAGGCGTAGGCGACGCTTTGGCCCAACGGGCCGTGAGACAAGGTCATGGCGGAATCAAGGAATCAGCGGTAATGGAGGCATTGTAGGCGGTCAGAAAAGGGGCGTTTTTTCATATTGTGAAATGTAAGTCTCGTCATGTGAAAGTCCCTGCTGCTCTGCAACGAGCGCGCATTTCACAGATGGCGATATCGTTCCATAATGCGAAACGTCGTTTATAAGCCATTGATTTTATAGAAAAACATTTTTCATCTTCTATAAGACATAAGCCCGCATTGCTCCGCAGCAGAGGCATAGACTTTGTCCAACGATTCACGCAATGCAAGACGCGAATCTTTTGAAGTCTTCCCATCACTGACCAGGAGCATCACTATGACCACTCGCGAAACCGAAATCCGCAATTTGCAGAAAGACTGGGCCGAGAACCCCCGCTGGCAGGGCATCAAGCGCGACTACAGCGCCGAGGACGTCATCCGCCTGCGCGGATCGATCAGCGTGCAGCACACGCTGGCCCAACGCGGCGCCACCCGTCTGTGGGAACAACTGCATAGCGAGCCTTTCGTGAATTCGCTGGGCGCCTTGACCGGCAACCAGGCCATGCAGCAGGTCAAGGCCGGCCTGAAGGCGATCTACCTGTCGGGCTGGCAGGTTGCCGGCGACGCGAACCTGGCCGGCGAAATGTACCCCGACCAGTCGCTGTACCCCGCCAACTCGGTGCCGCAGGTGGTTCGCCGCATCAATAATTCGCTTGCCCGCTGCGACCAGATTCAGTGGATGGAAGGCAAGAACCCCGGCGACGAAGGCTACATCGACTATTTCGCCCCCATCGTGGCGGATGCCGAAGCCGGCTTCGGCGGCGTGCTGAATGCCTTTGAACTGATGAAGGCGATGATCGACGCCGGCGCGTCGGGCGTCCACTTTGAAGACCAGCTGGCATCGGTGAAGAAGTGCGGCCACATGGGCGGCAAGGTGTTGGTGCCCACCCGCGAGGCCGTGGCCAAGCTGGTGTCGGCCCGTCTGGCGGCAGACACGATGGGTACGCCCACGCTGCTGCTGGCCCGCACCGACGCCGATGCGGCGGACTTGGTGACCAGCGATGTGGACGACAACGACCGCCCGTTCATCACCGGCGAACGCACGGTGGAAGGCTTCTTCCGCACCAAGGCCGGCATCGACCAGGCGATTTCGCGCGGTTTGGCCTATGCGCCTTATGCGGATCTGATCTGGTGCGAGACGTCCACGCCCAACCTGGAATACGCCCGCAAGTTCGCGGACGCCATCCATCGCCAATTCCCGGGCAAGCTGTTGGCGTACAACTGCTCGCCGTCGTTCAACTGGAAGAAGAACCTGGACGACGGCACGATCGCCAAGTTCCAGCGTGAATTGGGCGCCATGGGCTACAAGTTCCAGTTCATCACGCTGGCCGGCTTCCATTCGCTGAACTACGGCATGTTCGAGCTGGCCCATGGCTACGCCCGCCGCCAGATGAGCGCGTTCGTGGAACTGCAGCAAAAGGAATTCGCCGCCGCCGAAATGGGCTTCACTGCCGTGAAGCACCAGCGCGAAGTGGGCACCGGTTATTTCGACGCGGTCACGCAGACGATCGAAGGCGGCCAGTCGTCGACGACCGCGCTGACCGGCTCGACGGAAGAGGCCCAGTTCGAACACGGCAAGGCGCAGAAGGTGGCCTGATCGCCTGTAGGGAATTACGCAGTTGAAGTTGCAGTTGTAGGTGCTGTTGTAGGGTGGATTCAGGGTGCCTTCGGGCACCCTTTTTTTTCATATCCCCCCTAGCGGTCGCGTGCTACGCGGCGGCCGGTTCCGTCGCCAGCGATGCCATGTCGATCACGAAGCGGTACTTCACGTCGTTGTTCGACAGGCGTTCGTAGGCCTCGTTGACCGATTGGATCGGCACGATTTCCACGTCGCTGACAATGCCATGCTTGGCGCAGAAATCCATCATCTCCTGGGTTTCTTCCATGCCGCCGATGGCGGATCCTGCCAGCGTCTTGCGGCCCAGGATCAAGTTCGCGCCCGGGATCGGGTCCAGCGGCGTCAGCGCGCCCACCAGCGCCATGGTGCCGTTCAAGCCCAGCAGCGCCATGTACGGGTTCACATCATGGCTGACGGGCACCGTATTCAGCAGGAAGTCGAACGTGCCGGCATGGGCCGCCATCGCTTCGGGATCGCGTGAGACCAGGACTTCGTCGGCCCCCAGACGCTTGGCGTCGCGCCCTTTATCGGCCGACGTCGTGATCATCACCACATGCGCGCCCAGCGCGCGGGCGAACTTCACCCCCATGTGACCCAGTCCGCCCAGGCCGATGACGCCCACTTTCTGGCCGGGGCCGACTTTCCAGTGGCGCAGCGGGGAATAGGTGGTGATACCGGCGCACAGCAGCGGCGCGACGGCCTTCAGGTCAAGCGTGTCGGACACTTTCACGACGAAGTGCTCACGCACGACGATGCGGTCGGAATAGCCGCCAAAGGTCAGCTGGTCGCTGCCACGCTCGCGGTCGTTATAGGTCAGCGTGGCGCCTTCCTCGCAGTATTGCTCCAGGTTCAGGCGGCAGGCCTTGCAGTGCAGGCAGGAATCCACCATGCAGCCCACGCCGGCGTAATCGCCCGCCTTGAACTTGGTGACGTTCTTGCCGACCTGGGTGACGCGGCCCACGATTTCGTGGCCCGGCACCATCGGGTAGACGGAATTGCCCCAATCACCGCGTGCCTGGTGCAGATCGGAGTGGCAGATGCCGCTGTACATAATCTCGATCAGCACGTCGTCGTCGCCGGGGTCGCGTCGGGTGAAACTGAACGGGACCAGCGGGGTGTCGGTACTGTGGACGGCGTAGCCTCGGGCTTGGATCATGATGGCTTCAAAGGAATGTTGTTAAGCAGGCGTTCACAATATTCCTGGGGCGCTCCGGGTATCAAGCAAGAATTTCCGCATGTTTTATTCAAAGAATTTGCATAATCATGCTGCCCGATAACCTGTCCCACCTGGCCGCTTTTTCAGCGGTAGCCCGACACAGCAGCTTTCGCCGCGCCGGAGAAGAGCTCAGCCTGTCCACGTCGGCGGTCAGCTATGCCATCCGCAACCTGGAAGAAAGGCTGGGGGTAAACCTGTTCAACCGGACCACGCGCAGCGTGGCGCTGACCGACGCAGGCCAGCGGCTGGCCGAGCGCCTGCTGCCGGTGCTGCACGATCTGGGCGACGCGCTCGAGGAAATGAACCACTTCCGCGGGGCGGCCTCCGGCACATTGCGCATCAACACGTCGCGCGCGGCTTCCTACATGCTGCTGATGCCCTTTGCCGCGCGCTTCCTGGCGGCCTACCCGGATATCCGGCTGGATATCGCGGAAGACGACAGCTTTGTCGATATCGTCGGGTCCGGTTTCGATGCGGGCGTGCGTCTGCTGGAGGCCGTGCCTGAAGACATGGTCGCCGTGCCGATCGGCCCCAGCCTGCGCGTGGCGGTCGTCGCGTCGCCCGCCTATCTGGCAGGCCGCGAGATTCCCTTGCATCCCAACGACTTGATGCGGCATGAGTGTGTGCGCTACCGCTTTAACAGCGGCCGCTACTACAAATGGGAATTCGAGAAAGACGGCGTGGCGCTGGAAGTGGACGTGCCCGGCCGCATCTCGTTAAGCGACGTGCATGCCGAGGTGCGCGCCGCCGTCGACGGCATCGGCATTGGCGCCGTGCCGGAATACTACGTGAACGATCTGCTGGCAACGGGCCGCCTGGTGCGGCTGCTGGAGGACTGGTGCCCGCCGATACGGGGTTTCATGCTGTATTACCCACGGCAGCGGCGGGTATCGTCGGCGTTGCGGGCGTTCATCGACATGGCCAAGCGGGAAGGCGGCGCCTGAGTACCGCCGTGCTTTCAGCCGGCGCTGCGGGAGGCTACGGGTGGGATGGGCTACGGACGTGGCCGCGCGCCTTCCAACAGGGCCTGCACCAGCCGGTTGTCTTGGTCCGTCAGGCGGCACACGAACGAAATCTGGCGGTAGGGCGCCTGTTTGCCCAGCGGCAGCACGCGTACCGGATGCACGTTCAGCAGGTTCGGGCCGGGCTCGGGCAACACGCACACCCCCAGGCCGGCCGACACCAAAGCCGTCAACGCCGCCAGCGATTGCATCTCGATGCGGCAGCGCGCATGCGGCGCATGCTGCGCGACGTAGCGTGCGGCAAGCCGGCCGCCGATCGTGGTCTTGTCGAAACGGATCCATTCGTACTGTTGGAATAACTCGGCGATGCGCGTGCCGTGCGAATCGGGCGGCGCGATCAGGACCAGCGTCTCGCGGAACAGCGGGGTCCAGGCCAGGCGGCTGGAGCCACCCGTTTCGGGTTGCGTGATGATGGCGGCGTCGATCTCGCCTTTTTTCAGCTTCTCGGTAAGCTCCGTGGCGCGTCCCCGCACCAGCCGCACGTCCAGCAACGGATAGCGTTCGCGCAATGTGCGCAGCAACGGCGGCAACAGCGTCACTTGCAACGGTTCGATCGTGCCCAGGCGGACCCGGCCTTCCACGGCAGGCGTGCTGCGCCGCCGCAGTTCGTCCAGCCGCGCCAGCGCGTCCTGCAGCACCGCATCGACTTCTGCCGCAAAGGCGTTGGGCCGCACTTGCAACGCCGACCGATCGAACAGAGGCTGTCCGAAATACGCCTCCATCTGCTTCATCTGCAGGCTGACCGCGCTGGGCGACAGGCTCATGTCCGCCGCGCCCGCCGCGAAGCTGCCGCCCCGCAGCACGGCGTTCAGGGTACGGAAAGACTCGATCTTCATCAGAAATCCTCACGTAGTGTTTTAAGAATCCTCGCTTTATATCACCAGGCGGGCGTCCTAGTATTCGTTTCAGACAAAACGACAAGCGGCTGGAACGCTGGCGGACGACGCCCTGCGGACAGACTGCAACCGAGGAGACTTCCATGACCAAGACCCTTGCCGGCCTGCGTGCCGCCTTATTGCCCGCGCTGGCGCTAACCCTGGCGCTGAGCGCGCCGGGCGTGGCCGCGGCACAGGCTGCGCCCGCCGTTCCCGCGACCATCACGATGGTCGTGCCGTTCCCGCCGGGGGGCAGCAACGATGTATTCGCCCGCGTGCTGGCGGAAAAGCTGGGGGCCCGCCTGTCGACCACCGTCATCGTGGAAAACCGGCCGGGCGCGGGCGGCGCGATCGGCGCCGAGTATGTGGCCCGCGCGCCCAAGGACGGTTCCGTGCTGATGCTCTCGTCTTCCACGCTGACGACCAATGCCGCGGTGCAGACCAATTTGAAGTACGACGTGGTGCGCAGCTTTGCGCCCGTGGCGATGCTGGCGCGCAGCCCGATGGCGCTGGTGGTGGGCAAGGACTCGCCCTACCAGTCCATGGCCGACCTGCTGGCGGCGGGCCGCAAGGAGCCCGGCAAGCTGACGTATGGCAGCGCCGGGCTCGGGTCGGTTAACCAGATGGCCAGCGAAATCCTGGCCGGCGGCGAAAAGACCTCGTTTACGCACGTGCCTTACAAGGGCATGTCGCACGCGTTGAACGATCTGGCCGGCGGCCGGGTCGACTTCGTGATCGGCAGCTTCGCGTCGACCGCATCGCTGCTCAAGGGCGGCAAACTGCGCGTGCTGGCCGTGACCTCGCCCGAGCGGTCGCAGTTCTATCCGGCGCTGCCAACGATCGGCGAAGGCCAGCCCGGCTATTCGGTGGAACTGTGGTGGGGCGTGCTGGCGCCGGCGGGCACGCCCGCGTCTTTGGTGGACAAGCTGAACGCCGAGATCCGCGCCATCGTCAACGACCAGAAGATGCGCGCCATGTTCGCGGAAGAAAGCGCCGTGCCGGCCGAACTGACCGTGCCGCAATTCGCCGAGCTGGTAAAGGCCGATGCCGCCAAGTGGAAGCAGGTGGCCCGCGACCGCAACATTTCCATCCAGTAGAACTCTTCGCATCAACCCTTGATTTCCTGAGTGCCAAGCATGAGAAGCAAACTGTTCGTACCCGGATCGCGCCCTGAGTTGTTCGCCAAAGCGCTGGCGGGCGCCGCCGACGCCTTGTCGTTCGACCTGGAGGATGCGGTGGCGCCCTCGCGCAAGGATGAAGCGCGCGCTCATCTGGCCCGCTTGCTGGCGGCGCCGGAAGCCGCCGCATCCGGCAAGACGCTGATCGTTCGCGTCAACGCGCTGGATTCCGGGCAGTTCCATGCCGACGTGCAGGCCATCGTGCGGCCGGGGCTGCATCTGGTGAACCTGCCCAAGGCAGAGCGCGAGGCCGACGTGGTGGCGGCAGCCAGCGCGGTCGAACAAGCGTGCCGCGCCAATGGCGTGGACGGGCCGGTGGGGTTGCTGCTGAATATCGAGTCGCCGCGCGCATTGCGCCGGGCGGCCAGTCTGGCGGCGGCGCATCCCAGCGTGGCGGGCCTGCAACTGGGGCTGGGCGACCTGTTCGAACCGGCCGGCATCGCCCGCCGCGAACCGGCGGCGGTGCAGCAGGCGATGTTCGCGCTGCGCATGGCGGCCGCCGAGGCGGGTGTGTTCGCCTACGACTCCGCCTTCGCCAATATCGAAGACGAAGCCGGCTACCGCGCCGAGGCGGAACTGGCCCGTAGCCTGGGCTATATCGGCAAAAGCTGCATCCATCCGCGTCAGGTGCCGCTGGCCAACGCGGCATTCCGTCCTACCGATGAAGAGATCGCGCATGCGGGCAGGGTGGTGCAGGCCGCGCGGGAAGCCTCTGCCAAAGGCACGGCGGCGTTCGTGGTGGACGGGCGGATGATCGACGGCCCATTTCTGCGCCGCGCCGAAGCGGTGTTGCGGGCGGCCGCCGGGCTGGGCCTCACGGACCCTTCAAATACCGCCAACGCGGCGGAGGCCCAATGACGGCCCCCGCCATGCAAGCGACGGGCGGTCCGCTGGCAGGCGTGCGCGTCCTGGACTTAAGCGCCTATATCGCCGGGCCGTATGGCTGCACGCTGCTGGCGGATCAGGGGGCGGACGTTATCAAGGTCGAGCCTCCCAGCGGTGACAACCTGCGCAAGTACCCGTCCACGCTGGAGGCCGAAAGCCGCGCCTTCCTGGGCGTGAACCGCGGCAAGCGCGGACTGGTCCTAGATCTGAAAAACTCGGATGCGCTGGCGGTGCTGCATGAATTGGCGCGCCAGGCCGACGTACTGGTGCACAACTTCCGGCCCAGCGTGCCGGCGCGCCTGGGCATCGCATACGAGCAACTGGCCCAGATCAACCCAAGGCTGATCTATTGCGCCGTCACGGGCTATGGCGAAACGGGTCCGTTGAAGGATAAGGCGGGCTACGACCAGGTGCTGCAGACGATGACCGGTATGTGCGCCCTGCAGGGCAAAGCCGAGGGTCCGCCCGAAATCCTGTACGGATCGGTGGTGGACTACTACGCCTCGTCCATGGTGGCCGCCGGCGTGGCGTCGGCGCTCTATGAACGCGAACGCAGCGGCCGCGGCCAGTTCGTGGGCGTGTCGCTGTTGCGCAGCGCGCTGGCCCTGCAATCGGCAAGGCTGATCTGGGCCGAAGGCGAACCGCGCGAGATCGGCCGCGACATGCGGTCGGGTGGCATCACGGGCATCCATCCCACGGGTGAAGGCTACCTGTACATCTCGGCCAATACGCCGCATTTCTGGCAGGCGCTGTGCGCCAAGACTGGGCTGTCGGAGCTTGCCGCCAACGAGCGCTACGATTCGGTGCGCAAGCGCGCCGAACACCGCGACGAGATCGTGCCGCGCCTGCATGCGGCGCTGCGCGCGCGCACCGCGCTGGAATGGGAGGCCTGGTTCGGCGAAGAAGTCCCCTGCGCCGCCGCGCGCGGCGTGGAGGACATGTTCGACTTCCCGCAGGTGCAGGCCGAACACATGGTGGCGACGTTCGCGCATCCCGTGGTGGGCAGCTACCGGGGATTCGCCCAGGCCATCAAGTTCGGCCGCAGTCAGCCCGACAGCCCGCGCGCCGCGCCCGCCTTCGGGGAACATAGCGAAGCGGTGCTGACGGAAGCGGGAATATCGCCAGAACGCGTGGCGGCCCTGCGGGACCGCGGCGCGCTGGGATAAAGCGCCAGGGTTACTCCGCCACGGCCGGCGCCGCGCCCAATGCCGCCAGGCATTCCTGCAGCGGGGGAATGTCGCGCGCCAGCGCGTCGACGGCGGCGGCGTCCACGTTGGCCAGCGGCGGAATCTCGGCCAGCACGCGCACGTCGCCGAAGCGTTCGATGGCTTCCTTGTTGCCGGCCGACAGCGGGCCGCTCATGATGACGCCCAGCACGGGGATGCCGCGGCGCTTAAGCGCCTCCAGGCTTAAAAGCGTGTGGTTGATCGTGCCCAGTCCGCTGCGCGCGGCCAGCACCACCGGCATGTCCAGGCGGGCGATCAGGTCGATCATCATGTGCGTGTCGTCGATCGGTACGTACAGGCCGCCCGCGCCTTCCACGATCAACGGGGCGCGGGTCGCCGGCGGCACGATGGTGGTGGCGTCAACCACCGTGTCTTCCAGCGTGGCGGCGGCCCAGGGCGAAAGCGGCGCCTGCAGCACGTAGGCGGGAAGGTGCAGGCGTTCGGGCGGCAGCCGGGCCAATTGCGCGACGGTGTCGGTGTCGCCGGGTTCTTCGGACACGCCGGTTTGCACCGGCTTCCAGTAGTCGGCGTTCCAGGCGCGCGCAAGGATCGCTGACACCAGCGTCTTGCCGATGCCGGTGTCCGTGCCGGTCACGAAAACCCCCGTGGGGCGTTGCGTCGTTTTTTTCCACATACCGTAGGCCAGGTGATACGTCACCGTGGCTCCTTGTTCGTCAAATGCCGCCAGCACGCGGCGCAGCGCGGTCGGGCCAAGCGGCGCGCGACCGGGGGCGGGCGTGGTGGCGCCGATGCCTTTCAGGCCCTTCAGGAAAGTCAGGCCGTCAGGATGATTTTGTATCAGCCGTTCGCCACGCACGCCACCGGCCAGATTGCCCATGGCCGGACGGATGGCGGCGCGGGCGGGATAGCGTGGCGTGGCGGCCACGAGGCCCGCGGCGTGGTGCGCGGCTCGCCATTCGTCGAAGGTGCCGTCGGCCAGGGTCGCCACGGCCAGATGGCCGCCCGGCGCCAGTAGCGCGGCCAGGCGGCCCAAGCCCGCGTTCAGGTCTGTGAACCACTGCACGGCCAGGCTGGAGCAGATCAGGTCATACGGGCCCGCCAGCCCATGGGGGTGTTCGCCGTCCAGTACCTGGTAACGGGCCGTGCCGGGCAACCCCGGCCCGCGCCGCACCGTGTCCAGCATGGCGGGCGAGATGTCGGTGACCGTCCAGTCGGCCGGTCCCAGGCGGCGCGCCAGCGCCCGGGTCAGCAGCCCGGTGCCGCAGCCGATCTCCAGAATGCGAGGGCGCGGGGGCAGGCGCAGCCGGGCGATATCGGCGGCCAGCCGTTCCGCCGTGACACGCTGGATGGGCGCATGGTCTTCATAGCCCGGCGCGGCCGCGCCGAAGCGCGCGGCGATTTGCGGGCCGCGTGGCGCCCGGGTCACTCGGCGGATGAATCCGGCGATATGACGCGCGCACCACGGCGCATCCGACACCGGCAGCAGATGGCCGCCTTGTTCCCGCTCGTGCCGCTCGCCGTCCGGGCGGGCCGCAAACGCCGCCTGCGTCATCGTGGCGGGGACGATCGGGTCATTCTGTCCCGTCAGGATCAGCAGCGGGGCGGGCAGGGCCGCCAGCGCGTCGCGCTGGTCTTCGTCGCGCAACGCCTGCAGGTCTTGTGCCAGGGGCGCCAATTGGGGTTCGCCAAAGGCAGAGGCGTCGCCGCAGCGTTGGCGGAACTCTTGCAAGACGGCGGCGGGATCGGCCGACAACCGCTTCATCATGCGGTCCAGCATGCGGCACGGCACGCCGGCGTCAAAGTCCGGCCCGGCGCTGAAGCGCGGGAAGCCGTTGATCGAGACCAGCCCGATGCAGCCCGTGGGCAGCGCCCGCAGCAATCGAAGCACGCCCATCGAATGCCCGATGGCGATGACCGGGCCATCGATCTTTGCGAAGGAAGCCGACCCGAAGTAGCCGGCGTCGACGGCTATATGAGGCCAATCGCGCAGTTCGGCGCGTAGCGGCGCCCAGACCGAGGCGTCGAAGGCCCAACCGTGGACGAACAGCAGCGTGGGGCGCGCCGCGGGTACGGCGCGGGTCTTGGTCATGCGAGTGCCGCCGCGAAGCCGGCGATCAATTGCTCCACATCGGTGTCGCGGTGGGCGGCGCTGAGCGTGACCCGCAGCCGGCTGGTGCCGGCGGGCACGGTGGGCGGACGGATCGCCACGGCCAGCAAGCCCCGGCGCTCCAAATCGGCCGCCATCGCCAACGCGCGGCCCGCGTCACCCACGATGGCGGGCACGATCTGCGTGGACGACCCGCCAGTGTCCAACCCCAGGCCCTGGAGCGCGGCGCGCAAGTGGGCGCCCGCCGCCTCCAGCCGCGCGCGCTCGGCGTCCAGCGTGGGCACCAGGTCCAGCGCGGCATCCATCGCGCCCAGGACGGCGGGCGGCAACGCCGTGGTGTAGATGAACCCCGAGCACGTATTGATCAGGTAGTCGCACAGCGCACGGGATCCCGCCACATAGGCGCCGAATCCGCCCAGCGCCTTGCTGAACGTGCCCATGGCCAGGTCAATGCGGCCAGGCGCCAACCCGGCCAGCCCCATGCCGCCAGGCCCGAGCACGCCGGTCGCGTGGGCCTCGTCCAGATAGACGAAGGCCTGATAACGGTCGGCCAAAGCGGCCAGCCGGGCGACATCGGTCCGGTCCCCATCCATGCTGAACACGCTTTCCGTGACGATGAATCGGGTAACGGGAGGCTTATCCGACCCCGTTTCGGCTCTAGCCGCCAGCAGGCGCTCCAGGTGGCCCAGGTCGTTGTGCCGGAAGCGGATCTGCTTCACGCCGGCCGCCTGGCAGCCATGGTGCAGGCTGGCGTGGTTCAGCTTGTCGGCATACAACTCGACCTCGCCCCGGGCGGCGGCCGCGCGCAGCAGCGCGGGCAGCACGGCGGCGTTGGCCTGCCAGCCCGAAGCCAGCAGCAACGCGGCCTCGGTGCCCTTCAGGCGGGCCAGCTTGGCTTCCACCTGCTCGTGCAGATCCAGGTTGCCGCAGACCAGACGCGAGGCCTGAGCCCCGGCGCCATGCCGCGCGGCCCATTCCCGGGCGCGTTCGACCAGCAGCGGGTGCTTGGACAGGCCCAGATAGTCGTTGCTTGAGAAATTCAGCACGGGGGCGCCGTTCAGCACGATTCGGCCCGGCGGCGCGGCCGAGGCGGTGCGCAGGCGGCGGCGCACGCGGCGGTCGTCGGCGGCGGCCAACTCGGAGGAAAACAGGGAATCCAGCTTTGACATCAATCGATCCGGCAGCGGCCGGGCAGGGGGGACGCCCGCACCAGGCCGTAGAATGCGGGCCATTGTAGTGGAGGCGCGCGCACCGGTTTCCAGGGGGTACCCCCTTTTGGAAACCCTTGGCCCGCCGCCGTTTTTTTTGTGGAGTCCCATCATGCACACGCCCGACTGGGTGGCCCAGGGCCAACCCCATATCTGGCTTCCCTATGCCCAAATGAAGACGGCCACGCCGCCGTTGCCGGTTGTGCGTAGCCACGGCAGCCGGCTGGAACTGGCCGATGGGCGCAGCCTGATCGACGGCGTGGCATCCTGGTGGACGGCCTGCCACGGCTACAACCATCCCCACATCGCCCAGGCGGTGCGGGCGCAGCTGGACGCCATGCCGCACGTGATGTTCGGCGGGCTCACCCACGAACCCGCCCTGAAGCTGGCGCGCCGGCTGGCCGGCTTGCTGGGGCGGGGGCTGGACCGCGTCTTCTATACCGATTCCGGCTCGGTGGCGGTGGAAGTCGCCATGAAGATGGCGGTGCAGTTCTGGCTGAACCAGGGCGAACGCGGCCGTAGCCGCTTCCTGGCGTTTCGCGGCGGCTACCACGGCGACACGTTCGGCACCATGGCGGTGTGCGACCCCGAAGACGGCATGCACAGCCTGTACCGCGGCATGCTGGCTGAACACGACATCGTTGACCTGCCCCGGGACGAGGCCGCCACGGCGGCGTTGGACCAATTCCTGGAAACGCGCGCGCCGCAACTGGCCGGCATTCTGGTCGAACCCCTGGTGCAGGGCGCGGGCGGCATGTTGCTGCACGACCCGGAAGTACTGCGCCGCCTGCGCCGGCTGGCGGACCGCCACGGGCTGTTGCTGATTTTCGACGAGATCTTCACGGGATTCGGGCGCACGGGCACGATGTTCGCGTTCGAACAGGCCGGCATCCGGCCCGACATCATCACCTTATCCAAGGCGTTGACGGGCGGCACGCTGCCCTTGGCCGCCACGGTGGCCAGCAACCGGGTGTTCGACGCATTCTGGTCCGACGATCCGGCGCACGCGCTGATGCACGGCCCCACGTTCATGGGCAATGCGCTGGCCTGCGCGGCGGCCAACGCATCGCTGGACCTGTTCGAGTCGGAACCCCGACTGGCGCAGGCGCAGGGGCTGTCGACGGCGCTGGCGGCCGGCCTGGCGCCTTGCCGCGATCTGCCCTGGGTGCGCGACGTGCGCGTGCTGGGCGCGATTGGCGTGGTGGAACTGGACGGCATCGCCGACCGCGAGGCCCTGAAGCGCCGGCTGGTCGAGGCCGGTGTCTGGGTGCGCCCGTTCGGCAACGTGGTCTACCTGACGCCGGCATTGACCATCGCCGACGACGACCTGGCCGTCTTGACGCGCGCCGTGGTGGACGTGCTGCGCCAGCAGCGCCCCTGACGCGGCCGACGCTTTGCTCCCTTGCACGGGCGCAAAGCGCCTTGATCCAGATCAAGGCGTCCCTCCGACGCGCTGGGTACCATCGGCGCATGCGAGCAAAATCGATCTTCGCCGTCCCTGCGTGCCTGTCCGATGCCGACCGCCAGCAGCGCCGTCACGCGCTGGTGCGCCTGTCGCTGGCCTGGCTGGCGATGATGCAGGTCATGATGTTCGCGTGGCCCGGCTACTTGCGGCACGACAGCATGCCTGCCGACGCCCTCGAAACGCTGGACTGGGCCATCGTCCTGATGAACTGGGCCAGCTTCGCGCTGACCCTCCCCGTGGTGCTGTATTCGGCCTGGCCCATCTGGCGTCATGCCGGCGACAACCTGCGCCACGGCCGCGCCGGCATGGACGTGCCGGTGGCGCTTGGCATCGTCGCCGCCTTCATCCCCAGCGTCCACGCCACCTGGACGGGCCGCGGCGAGGTCTACTTCGATTCCGTCACGATGTTCGTGGCTTTCCTGCTGACTGCGCGCTATTTGGAACTCTGCGCCCGCCAATCCTTTGGCGGCGCCGCGGGCGGCCGAAGGCACGAACGGGTCGAGGCGCAGCGCCTGGACCTGGGCGTTCGCGCCGACCGGCTGGCATCCCGCTTTGTCATGGCCCAGGTAGCGCTGGCGCTGGCCGCGGCCGCGGGCTGGGCCTATATCGATGCGGCGCATAGCATCCCCGTGATGGTGGCGCTGCTCGTCATGAGCTGCCCCTGCGCCATGTCGATGGCAGTGCCCACGGCCATGGCGTCGGCGCATTCGGCGTTGGCCGCGCATCCCGCCATGTCCGATGCCGCGCTGGACGCGCTTTTGCAGCAGGCGCGCCACAAGGCCCGCCAGAACCTGTACGGGTCGTTGGTCTGGCACCTGCTCATGACGCCGCTGGCGCTGGTAGGGTGGGTCACCCCATGGCTGGCCGCGATCACCATGCTGGTCTCGTCGCTGGCGGTGGCCTACAACTCCTGGCGCCTGTGCCGCCGCGACTGGTCCGGCGCCGCCGCCCATTCGGGCATGCTGGAAGCCGCGCAATGACCATCCTGTACCTGTTGCTGCCGCTGTCCCTGCTATTCGTGCTGGCCATCGGCATATCGCTATGGTGGGCCGTGTTCAACGGTCAATACGACGACACCGACAATGCCGGAACGGCCATCCTGCGCGACGACGACAGCGGTCCCGCCGGCCGCAGCTAAGCGCCAGCGCGCTGCCGCGCCAATAAACGGGCCATCGCCCGTTTTTGCGTCGCTTCGTCTGCAACATTCATTGATAACGTTGCTGTTCCGTTGTGCCCACGCCGCGTTCCCCGCCCGGCCAGCTGGCGCTTGATCCATATCAACGCCGACTTGTGTGACTAGTCCCATCATCTGAGCCTGGAGCTATTTGTTACTTTAGGGGAAGGGTGATGAACGATTGCGCCGCAATCGCAAGCAAGGCCGATACCTTCAACTACAAGATCGTGAGGCAGTTCGCGCTCATGACGGTGGTTTGGGGCATTGTCGGCATG
The DNA here is from genome assembly GCF_049060505.1 of Achromobacter marplatensis. Lineage (GTDB taxonomy): Bacteria > Pseudomonadota > Gammaproteobacteria > Burkholderiales > Burkholderiaceae_B > Achromobacter > Achromobacter marplatensis_A. Next base: position 76,529 of record NZ_JBMGRB010000003.1, on the reverse strand, counting down.
GCTGTGGGCGTTTTTATCGCCGCGCAGCTGATTTGGCCTCAGTTGAACTTTGATATCGCATGGCTGAGCTACGGCCGCCTGCGCCCGCTGCACACCAACGCGGTGATCTTCGCCTTCGGCGGCAGCGCGCTATTCACGACTTCGTACTATGTCGTCCAGCGCACCTGTCAGGCACGCCTGTTCTGTGGCCCCTTGGCCGCGTTCACGTTCTGGGGCTGGCAGATCGTCATCGTCGCCGCGGCAATCACGCTGCCGATGGGATTCACCAGCAGCAAGGAATACGCCGAACTCGAATGGCCGATCGACATCCTGATCACGCTGGTCTGGGTGGCCTACGCCATCGTGTTCTTCGGCACCATCATCAAGCGCCGGTCCAAGCACATCTACGTGGCCAACTGGTTCTTCGGCTCGTACATCCTGACCATCGCCATCCTGCACATCTTCAACAACATCGAAATGCCGGTGTCGCTGTGGAAATCGTACTCGGCATACGCCGGCGTGCAGGACGCCATGGTCCAGTGGTGGTACGGCCATAACGCGGTGGGGTTCTTCCTGACCACCAGCTTCCTGGGCATGATGTATTACTTCGTGCCCAAGCAGGCCGGCCGCCCGATCTATTCGTACCGCCTGTCCATCGTTCACTTCTGGGCGTTGGCCTTCACGTACATGTGGGCGGGCCCGCACCACTTGCTGTACACGTCGCTGCCGGACTGGACCCAGTCGCTGGGCATGACGTTCTCGCTGATTCTGCTGGCGCCTTCCTGGGGCGGCATGATCAACGGCATCATGACCCTGCAGGGCGCCTGGTACAAGCTGCGCACCGATCCGATCCTGAAGTTCATGGTCACCGCGCTGTCGTTCTACGGCATGTCGACGTTCGAAGGCTCGATGATGTCGATCCGCACGGTCAACGCGCTGTCGCACTACACGGACTGGACTATCGGCCACGTGCACTCGGGCGCGCTGGGCTGGGTTGCCATGATTTCGTTCGGTTCCCTGTACTACCTGATCCCGCGCCTGTATGGCCGCGAAAAGATGCACAGCGTGAAGGCGATCGAACTGCACTTCTGGATCGCGACCATTGGCGTGGTGCTGTACATCGCCGCCATGTGGATCGCCGGGGTGCAGCAGGGCTTGATGTGGCGCGACACGGCTTCCGACGGCACGCTGGTCTACAGCTTCGTCGAAGAACTGAAGACGCGCGTCCCGTACTACCTGATCCGATTGCTGGGTGGCACGTTGTTCCTGTCCGGCGTGTTCGTCATGGCCTGGAACGTGTGGATGACGGTGCGCGGCGCGCAACCGGTCAACCCCGCCATTCCGCAAGACGATCCCCATGCCGCTCGCCCGTCGGTCGCTGCGACCGCCGTGCCGGCTACTGTTTGACGAGGACATCATGGCCAACAAGAAACCTGGCTTCTTTTCTCACCAGACGCTTGAGAAGAACATCGGCTGGATGATCATCGCCAGCATTCTGGTGGTGTCCTTCGCGGGCTTGGTTCAGATCGTTCCGCTGTTCTTCCAGCACAGCACGACCCAGCCCGTCGCCGGCGTGGAACCCTACAGCCCCTTGCGGCTGATGGGCCGCGACGTCTACATCCGTGAAGGCTGCGTCGGCTGCCACTCGCAGCAGGTGCGCGTGCTGGCGGCGGAAGTGCAGCGCTACGGCTCGTACTCGACGGCGGCGGAATCGGTCTTCGATCATCCGTTCCTGTGGGGCTCCAAGCGCACCGGCCCGGATCTGGCCCGCGTCGGAGAGCGCTACTCCGACGACTGGCACCGTATCCACTTGCGCGATCCGCGCAAGGTGGTGCCAGAGTCGAACATGCCCGCCTATCCCTGGCTGGAAAAAACCGTCATCACCGGCCAGAACGTGGCCGAGCGCATGCGGGCGCTGCGCGCCTTGGGCGTCCCCTACACCGATGCCGACATCGAGGCCGCACCCAAGGCCATCGAAGGCAAGACGGAAGAGGACGCGCTGGTTGCCTACCTGCAAGCGCTGGGCGTAGGCGTGCGCAAGGCCCAAGCCAAGTTGGCCGAAGACGCCAAGAAGGCCGAAGACGCCAAGAAAGCCGCTCAGCCGACCGCGCAGTCGGCGGCGCAACCCGCCGCGCAAGCGGCAACGGGAGGCTGATCATGGTGGGCTACCTGAGCGCGATCGTCACCGCCATATCCATGGCAACCTTTTTCGGCATCGTCTGGTGGGCCTGCTCGCGCGGTCGCCAGGGTGCCAACCGCGAATCGGCCATGCTGCCGTTCGCCCTGCCCGACGAGTTCGGCCAGGAACAACAAGATGGAGCGAATCGGTCATGAGCGATTTCGTAAATGGCTTCTGGGGGTATTTCATCTCGGTCGTCGCCGTGGGCGGCGTGGTCTGGTGCGTGTGGCTGCTGTATACGCAGCGCCGTTGGCTCAGCACCAAGCCCGCCAGCGGCCAGGTCGAAGACACCGGCCATGTCTGGGACGGCGATCTGACCGAGCTTAACAATCCGGTTCCCACCTGGTGGACCTGGATGTATCTGCTGGCGTGCTTGTTCGCCCTGGGCTACCTGTTCTTCATGCCGGGCCTGGGTTCATACAAGGGCCAACTGGGCTACAGCAGCACCGAGGAAGTCGCGCGGCACCAGGCCAAGATGGCCGAGGCCGTGCGCCCGATCTACGCGCGCTTCGAAACCATGACGGTGCCGCAGGTGGCGCAGGACCAGGCCGCCCTGGATATGGGGCAGCGCCTGTTCTTGAATACGTGCGCGCAGTGCCACGGTTCGGACGCAAAGGGCGGGCCCAGCTTTCCCAACCTGACCGACGGCGATTGGCTTTACGGCGGATCACCCGAAACCATCATGGAAACCATCACCAAGGGTCGCCACGGCGTGATGCCGCCCTGGAAGGCGGCCATCGACGCCAAGACGGCCGGCGATATCGCCCAGTACGTGCGTTCGCTGTCCGGCCTGACTTCGGACGACATCCGTGTCTTCCGCGGCAAGCGCGAGTTCGCCAACTATTGCGTGGCCTGTCACGGTGTGGATGGCAAGGGCAACCCCTTGCTGGGCGCGCCCAACCTGACGGACGACGTGTGGCTGTACGGCAGTTCGGAAGCCACGATCGTGAAGACGATTCTGGACGGCCGCGACAACCGCATGCCGGCGCACGAACACATCCTGAACCCCGAGCAGATCAAAGTGCTGACGGCCTGGGTGTGGGGCCTGTCGAACAAGCCGGGGGCGGCTGCGCAGGGCGCTGCGGCAACGACGACGCCGGTTGCCGCCAATACCGTGGCGCCAGCTGTCGCCAACCCGACGGCGAATGTGGCCGCCAGCGCGGCAGTGAATGCCGTCGCCCAGTAAAGCGGCAAGCAGTGCTTAAGTGGGGGGCGCGTCACGCGGCCCCCACATCATTGGACTTACAGGACGGAGCAGCAAATGGAAGATGGGTCAACCGCAAGCGTCGGCAAGCCGCCTGACGGCGACCCGCCGCCCTGGCGGCCGCACACGCGGCCGCCGCGTCCCGGGCAGGAAACGCTGGAGCAGACCCTGGCGGGTGTACGCAGCAAGATCTATCCGCGGTCCGTCAGCGGCATCTTTGCCCGCTGGCGCATCGCCTTCGTCTTTATCACCCAGCTGATTTTCTACGGGCTGCCTTGGTTGCAATGGAACGGCCGGCAGGCCGTGCTGTTCGACCTGGGCGCGCGCAAGTTCTACCTGTTCGGGCTGGTGCTGTGGCCGCAAGACGTCGTCTATCTGGCCGTGCTGTTGGTGATTTCGGCGCTGGCGCTGTTCTTGTTCACCGCCGTGGCAGGCCGGCTGTTCTGCGGCTATGCCTGTCCGCAAACGGTCTACACCGAGATCTTCATGTGGATCGAGCGCAAGGTCGAAGGCGACCGCATTGCGCGCATCCGCCTGGATGAGTCTCCCTGGACGTGGCGCAAGGCACGCCTGAAAATCACCAAGCATTTTCTGTGGATCGCGCTGGCCTGGTGGACGGGGTCTACGTTTATCGGCTATTTCGCGCCAATCCGCGAATTGGGCCATGAGCTGTTCACGCTGCAGCTGGGGCCATGGCAATGGTTCTGGATGCTGTTCTACGGCTTTGCCACGTGGGGCAACGCGGGCTTCATGCGCGAATCCGTTTGCAAGTACATGTGCCCCTACGCTCGTTTCCAGAGTGTGATGGTCGACCCTGACACCTTCGTGGTCACCTATGACAAGCGTCGCGGCGATCCGCGCGGCGGCCGTTCGCGCAAGGTCGACCACAAAGCAGCCGGCCTGGGCGATTGCGTGGATTGCAGCCTGTGCGTGCAAGTCTGTCCCACCGGCATCGACATCCGGGAAGGCCTGCAATACATGTGCATCGGGTGCGGCGCCTGTATCGACGCCTGCGAGCAGGTCATGGACAAGATGCAATACGAACCCGGCCTGATCCGCTACACGTCGGACCGCGCCATGCAGGATGGCCTGTCGGCAAAAAGCGCGCGTTCGCACCTGCTGCGCCCGCGCGTACTGATCTACGGCACGCTGATCCTGATCATGGCGGTGGCGTTCGTGGCGTCGCTGGCAATGCGCAACCCGCTGCGGGTGGACGTCATCCGCGACCGCGGGGCGTTGGGCCGGGAAGTCGCGGGGGGCCAGATCGAAAACGTCTACCGGCTGCAGATCATCAACACCTCGGACACGGCCATGCGCCTGCGCCTGTCGGCCGACGGCATGCCCGGGCTGACCGTGATGATGGGCCGGCAGGGATCCGACGTGGTTGACGTGGAACCGGCTGCCAACAAGCTGGTTCCCATGGTGATCCGGGCGCCTGCCGGCGTCGAACCCGGCGCGCACGCCATCACGTTGCGCGCGCGCGGCCAAGATGGTGAAAACCGGCCGATCGAAACCGACGAACCCGCCAGCTTCTACGTGCCTGATTGACTACGTAAAGGACAAACCTCATGACCCTTGCACAAACCGCTCCGGCATCCAAACCCTGGTACTACGAACCCTGGCCCTGGATTCTCATGGCCGGACCGTTCGCGGCCATGGTCGGTTGCTTCATCACGATCTACTTCGCCTATACCAACTTCACCCACGAACCTATCGTGGAAGGCGTGATCAAACGCGGCCTGGTGATTGAACAGGCCGCGCCGAAAGCGGGCGAAGGCGCTGGCGCCGTGCGCGCCAACCCCTGACGGGAGGACACAGATGGGCTTACGTTCATTGATGTGGATATTGTGGCCATCGTTCCTGGCGGCCGCGGCGGGAAGCGCTTTGATATTCGCCCTGATCGACCCGTTGGACGTGGCGATATTCGGGCATGTTCCGACCGGGCGCACGGGCTTTTACACGGTGTCGTTCTTCGTGTTGTGGATCATGGCCGGCCTGTCCAGCACGCTGACGGCATACCTGATGCCGAAAGCGGCAGAGGAAGACCCGCTGTAACCCACCGCGTTGCCATGCGATAGGGAAGGGCCCGCCAAGATGGCGGGCATCGCGTCAGACTTTTTTGACGAACTCCGACTTCAGGCTCATCTGGCCGAAGCCGTCGATCTTGCAATCGATGTCGTGGTCGCTGTCGACCAGGCGGATGCTCTTGACCTTCGTGCCCATCTTGATCACCCCGCCCGACCCCTTGAGCTTCAGGTCTTTGATGACGGTGATGGTGTCGCCGTCCTGCAGGACGTTGCCGGCCGAATCGCGGTAGACGCGGGCATCGTCGTCTGGCGGCGCGGCATCTTGCGCCGACCATTCATGCGCGCATTCCGGACAAACGTAGCCGCCGCCATCTTCGTAGGTGAATTCGGACTGGCATTTTGGACAGGCGGGCAATGCACTCACGGGGAAACCTCGGGTGAAACGCGCGAATCGCGCAATGCACGATTGTACTGTTCGATATGCCATTTTTTCCGGAACGTGCATCCATCTTCACGCATTTTCATGCAGTAAGTCGACAAAGCGCTGACCAGCGGCGCTTAAGGGCCGATCGCGCGGCACGATGCTGCCGAACGCCGCCAGCGACTGCTGGATTTGATAAGGCAGGATCGCCAACAAGCCATGCCGGGCGTACCGGCTGGCGACCGATTCCGGGATCACCCCCAGCATGTGCGACTTCATCGCCAGGTTGGTGGTGGTCAGGATGGACGAGGATTCGATCAGCCCCGGCGGCAGCGCCGTATTGTGCGAGCGGAACTCGTGTTCGATCACCTCGCGCATCGGGCTGCCCTGCGGCTGCAGGATCCAGGGATATGCCTGCATGGCCTCGAAGCCAATGCGCCGCTTGCGGGCCAGCGGATGGTCCACCGCCGCGATGACCGACAGGGCCTCGTCGCCGATGGGGCGGAACACGTAGTTGCGGTCAGACAGGGTCAGCATGCGGCCAATCACCACATCCAGCTTGCCCGCATTCAACTGCGCGATCAGCAGGTCGCTGGTGCCGGTGGAAATCTCAACGGCCAGCAGGGGATAGGTCTGCTTCAGGCGCAGCAGGGCGTCGGTCAGGTGGCTGGGCGAAGCCGCCATGATGCTGCCGATAAAGAGCTTGCCGGCGCTGCCCAGCCGCAGTTCATCCAGCTCGCGCGCTAGCGACGACACCGTGCCGCGCATGCCACGAAAATGCCCCATGACGCACTCGCCGGCGGGCGTCAACGCCAGCCCTCGGCCTACCCGTTCAAACAGCGCTTGCCCTAGCGCCGATTCCAGTTCGTGCAGCATCTTGCTGGCAGCGGACTGCGTGATGTTTAACTGCTGCGCGGCGGCGCGCAGCGTGCCGCGGTCGTCGATGGCAAGCAGCAGCACCACTTGGCGCATGCGCAGCCGGGCCAGCAAGCCCGGGATGTTCAGATTGCGTTCCATGATTGATCGCCTGGGGTGAACGGTTGGCGCAAAAGTTTCATTTTACGGAAACGGATCTTCTTCATAAGATGGCTTCACAACAAATTGCCCCTGAACGGCAAAGAACTCATCAAGGAGACAACCATGAAGATCCGCGTATTGGCCGCGTTGGCGGCGGGCGCCGTGTGCCTTTCCACGCTGTTCCCCCTGGCGGCGCAGGCTCAGGCGCAAGCCGCCGACTGGCCGGCCAAACCGCTGCGCCTGTTGGTGGGATCCGCGCCCGGCGGCGGCACCGACGCCATGGCGCGTGCCGTGGCGGACAAACTCGGGCCGATGCTCAAGCAGACGGTCGTGGTCGAGAACAAACCCGGCGCATCGAACACGCTGGCCGCCGACCTGGCCGCGAAGTCGGCGGATGGCCACACCATGGTGATGGGCGTATCGACGGCCCATGCGATTGCGCCCCACCTGCTGAAACTAAGCTATGACAACGACCGTGACCTGACGCCCGTGGTGTTCGTGGGGGCGGTGCCGAACATCCTGGTCGTGAACAACGAGGTGCCCGCGAAATCGGTGCAGGAACTGGTCGCCCTGCTTAAGCGCAAGCCGGGCGAATACAACTTCGCCAGCAGCGGCTCGGGCAGCACCCAGCACATTGCGGCGGAACTCTTCAAAGACGCGACCGGGGTGCAGATAACGCATATTCCTTACCGCGGCAGCGGCCCGGCCATGGTCGACCTGATGGGCGGGCAGGTGCAGATCGCCTTTGAAACCGCGTCGTCCGTCATCCCGCATATCAAAAGCGGCAAGGTGCGCGCGCTGGCGGTATTAAGCGCCCGCCGAAACGCCCAGCTGCCTGAGGTGCCGACGATGGCCGAAGCCGGCGTGCCGGGGGTTGAAATGAGCGCCTGGTATGGCATCTACATGCCCAGCGCCACGACTGCCGCCATCCAGAAACGCATCCATGACGACGTCAACCGAATCCTGGCGCTGCCCGACACGCAGGCCCGCCTGCAAGCGATTGGCGCCGATATCACCCCGATGAGCCAGGAACAGTTTGCGCAGTTCCACAACGCCGAGAACCAGCGCTACGCCGGCATCATCAAGAAAAACAACATTTCCGTGGAATGACTCCAGCATGAACTCGCAGCCAATACCCGTTATTGCCCTGACCCTGGGCGACCCCGCCGGCATCGGCGCCGAACTGATCGCCCGTCTGCTCGCCAAGCCCGAGGCCTGCCAGATGGCCAACATCGTGCTGGTGGGCGACGCCTGGCTCTGGCGCGAGGGCCAACGCGTGGCGGGTGTGCAGGTGGCCACCCAGCCGGTGGACCGCATCGAGGCGGTGCGCGGCCGGCCGGACACCCGCCTGCCCGCGTGGTTGGAAATGGACACGATCCGGCCCGACCAGGTGACGGTGGGCCAGCCCCAGGCGGCGGGCGGCGCTTCGGTGCTGCGCGTGCTGGACGCTTGCATGGACGCCGCGCGCGACGGTCATGTGGATGCCATCTGCTTTGCGCCGCTGAACAAGTTCGCCATGAAGCTGGGCGGGCTTGCCCACGACGACGAATTGCATCATTTCGCGCAATACCTGGGCGTCACCGGCTATTTCTGCGAATTCAATACGCTGGGTGATTTGTGGACGTCGCGCGTGTCTTCGCACATTCCGCTGAAGGACGCGGCGGCGGCGCTCAGCGTCGACGGCATCAAGGCGGCGACGCGGTTGATCTATCGGTCGCTGCAGGCCAACGGTATCGCGGCGCCGCGCGTGGCGGTTGCCGCCTTCAACCCGCATGGCGGCGATGGCGGCACGTGCGGTCGCGAAGAGGTCGACATCATCGCGCCGGCCGTGCGCCAGCTGAACGAGGAAGGGCTGGCCGTGCAGGGGCCGTTTCCGGCGGACACCATCTTTCTGAGGGCGCAGGCCGGCGAGTTCCAGGCGATCGTCACCATGTACCACGACCAGGGGCAGATCGCGATCAAGCTGCTGGGCTTTTCGCGCGGCGTGACGGTGCAGGGCGGTTTGCCCATCCCCATCACCACGCCCGCGCACGGCACCGCCTACGACATCGCCGGCCAGGGCCGCGCCAATGTGGAGGCGACCTGGCAAGCCTTCAGGATCGCCTGCCGCATGGGCGTCTCGCACCGTTTCCCGTCTTCCAAGTAGGAACCCGACATGAAGATCAAATCCGTCCGCGCTCGCGTGTTTGAATGGACTGGCAAGACCGTTCCGCCGCAAGGCAACTTTTGCTCCAACGCCATGGACTTGCTGTATTCCAAGCAAGAAACCATGAGCACGTTCCGCTTCCACGGCTGGACCGTGGTGGAAGTGGAAACGGACGACGGCATCGTGGGCCTGGGCAATGTGGCGCTGGCCCCGCGAGTGGCCAAGGCCATCATCGACCAATACCTTGCGCCGCTGGTCGTGGGCCACGACCCCTGGGACTACGAATACCTGTGGCAGCGCATGTACCGCGCCACGCACGCCTGGGGCCGAAAGGGTGTGACGATGGCGGCGATATCGGGCGTGGACCTGGCCATTTGGGACATCCTGGGAAAGTCGGTGGGCAAACCCGTTTTCAAGCTGCTGGGCGGCCGCACCAAGGAAAAGATCCCCGTCTACTATTCCAAGCTGTACCGCACCGATTTGAAGGCCATGCAGGAAGAGGCGCAGACCTACCTGGACCAGGGGTTCACCGCGTTCAAAATGCGCTTCGGCTACGGGCCGGCGCACCTGCAGAAGGGGGTGGTAGAAAACCTGAAGTCGGTCGAGGCCGTGCGCGAAGTCATCGGTTACGACACCGACTTGATGCTGGAGTGCTATATGGGCTGGAACCTGGAATACGCCAAGCGCATCCTGCCCAAGCTGGAGAAATTCGAACCTCGTTGGCTGGAAGAGCCCGTCATCGCCGATGATATCGACGGCTATGCGGAACTGAACCAGCTGACGTCCATCCCGATCTCGGGGGGCGAGCACGAATTTTCGCTGTACGGATTCAAGCAGCTGCTGGACAAGAAGGCGGTGTCGGTGGTGCAGTACGACACGAACCGCGTGGGCGGCATCACGGCGGCGCACAAGATCAACGCGCTATGCGAAGCCTACAGCGTGCCGGTCATTCCGCATGCCGGGCAGATGCACAACTATCATCTGACGATGAGCACGCTGGCCTCGCCCATGAGCGAGTATTTCCCGATGTTCGACGTTGAAGTCGGCAACGAGCTGTTCTACTACATCTTTGACGGCGAGCCGGTAGCGAAAGGGGGTTTCATCGACCTGGACGATGACAAGCCAGGGCTGGGCCTGACGCTGAAGACCGAATATCTGAACGACTTCAACATCATCGAATAGGCCCGCAATGACCTTGACCTCCACTTTTACCCCGACCCCGACGACCCCGGCGCCGCGCTATCGCGGCATCTTCCCGGTGGTGCCCACCGCGTTCACCGAGTTGGGCGAATTGGACCTGCCCAGCCAGAAGCGAGCAGTGGATTTCATGATCGACTCCGGCGTGGACGGCCTGTGCATCCTGGCGAACTTCTCCGAACAATTCGTGTTGTCGGACGAGGAACGCGAGGTGCTGACGCGGACCATCCTGGAACACGTGGCAGGCCGCGTGCCGGTCATCGTGACGACCACGCACTTCAGCACCCGGGTCTGCGCGGCGCGCAGCCGGCAGGCGCAGGAGCAGGGCGCGGCCATGCTGATGATCATGCCGCCGTACCATGGGGCGACGATCCGCGTGCCGGAAGCGCAGGTCGAGGCCTTTTTCCAGCAGGTGTCCGACGCGGTGGACATCCCCATCATGATCCAGGACGCGCCGGTGGCCGGCACGCCGTTGCCGGCCACGCTGCTGGCAAAGATGGCGCGCGAGATTGCCCAGGTGTCGTATTTCAAGATCGAGACGGCGGGCGCGGCCTCCAAGCTGCGCGACCTGATCGCACTGGGCGGCGCCGCGGTGGAAGGGCCCTGGGATGGCGAGGAGGCCATTACCCTGCTGCCCGACCTGGATGCCGGCGCCACCGGTTCGATGACGGGGGGCGGCTTTGCCGACGGCATCCGCCCCATCATCGAGGCGCACCGCGCCGGGCGGCGCGACGAGGCCTACCGCCTGTACGAGCGCTGGCTTCCCCTGATCAACTACGAAAACCGCCAGGGCGGCATCCTGACGGCGAAGGCGTTGATGAAAGCCGGTGGCGTGATTGACTGCGAGGCGCCCCGCCATCCGTTCCCGCCGATGCGCCCGGAGGTCCGCCAGGGCCTGCTGGAAACCGCCCGCCGGCTCGATCCCCTGGTGCTGCGCTGGGGCCGTTAGTCGCCAAACCCTGAACACTGCGTTCCGCCACGCCGAATAAGCGGTAACGGCGCGGCAGGTAAAATCTCCAGCTGTCGATCACGTCGGGGGCTCGAGTGCAGCCGGTCATATCAGTTCAGGATTTATCCAAGCGGTACGCGTCGGGGTTCCAGGCGCTAAAGCGTGTCAACCTGGAAATCCAGCGTGGCGAGATCTTCGCCCTGCTCGGGCCGAACGGCGCGGGCAAGACGACGCTGATCAGCATCATCTGCGGCATCGTCAATCCCAGCGATGGCCGGGTGCTGGCCGACGGGCACGATATCGTGTCGGATTTCCGTGCCGCGCGGTCCAAGATCGGCCTGGTGCCGCAAGAGATTTCCACGGACGCGTTCGAAAGCGTGTGGAACACCGTGACGTTCAGCCGCGGCCTCTTCGGCAAGCCTGCCAATCCCGCCTATATCGAAAAGGTGCTGCGCGACCTGTCGTTGTGGGACAAGAAGGACAGCCGCATCATGGCGCTGTCGGGGGGCATGAAGCGCCGCGTCATGATCGCCAAGGCGTTGTCGCACGAGCCTGCCATCCTGTTCCTGGACGAGCCCACGGCCGGCGTGGACGTGGAGCTGCGCCGCGGCATGTGGGAAATGGTGCGGCGCCTGCGTGAAAGCGGCGTCACCATCATCCTGACCACGCACTACATCGAAGAAGCCCAGGAAATGGCCGACCGCATTGGGGTGATCCGCAAGGGCGAGATCATCCTGGTCGAAAAAAAGGACGCGCTGATGGCCAAGCTGGGAAAACGCCAGCTGAGCCTGACCTTGAAAGCGCCATTGCCGGGCATTCCCACCGCGCTGGACGCCTATCAGCTGGACTTGTCCGCCGACGGCTACAAGCTGGTCTATACCTATGACAACCAGGGTGGCGGGCAGATGTCCCAGCTGCTGCACGACCTTAGCCGGCTCGAGATCGAATTCACGGACCTGAATTCATCGGAAAGCTCGCTTGAGGATATCTTTGTCAGCCTGGTACACGGTCAATCATGAACTTCTACGCCATCCGCGCTATCTACCTGTTTGAAATGGCCCGCGCCTGGCGCACGCTGATGCAAAGCGTGTTGTCGCCGGTCATTTCCACGTCGCTGTACTTCGTGGTGTTCGGCTCGGCCATCGGTTCGCACATGGTCGAGATCGACGGAGTCAGCTACGGCGCGTTCATCGTGCCCGGCATGATCATGCTGTCGCTTCTTACCCAAAGCATCGCCAACGCGTCCTTCGGCATCTACATGCCACGGTTCTCGGGCACCATCTACGAAATCCACTCGGCGCCCATCTCGTATGTGGAGATCGTCATGGGCTACGTGGGGGCGGCGGCCAGCAAGTCCATCATCCTGGGGCTGATCATGCTGGCCACGGCGCGCCTGTTCGTGTCGTTCGAAATCGCGCATCCGGTCTGGATGCTGGGCTTCCTGGTACTTACGGCCGTCACGTTCAGCCTTTTCGGTTTCATCATCGGCGTCTGGGCCGACGGCTTCGAGAAGCTGCAGATCATCCCCCTGATGATCATCACGCCGCTGACCTTCCTGGGCGGCACCTTCTATTCCATCAAGATGCTGCCCCCGTTCTGGCAGACCGCCACCTTGTTCAACCCGGTGGTCTATCTGGTCAGCGGCTTTCGGTGGGCGTTCTACGGCGTGTCGGATGTCAGCGTGGGCGTCAGCGTCGGCATGACGCTGGTGTTCCTCGTGGCGTGCCTGATCGGCGTGCGCTGGATTTTCAAGACGGGCTACCGCCTGAAGACCTGATCAGGCGGCGGCGGTGGGCGCGCGGCGCGCCAGCCCGTCGAAGGCGTCCAGCAACCGTTCGCGCCAGGCGTGGACGGGGTCGTCTTCGGCCAGCAGCTCCAGTGGGCTCGTGCAGCGAGCCCACATGAACATGCCGAACACGGCGTAGTCGGCATAGCCGTGTTGGCTGCCCCCCAGGAAGGGCTGTTTGCCTAGCGTCAGGCGCAGCGGCAGCAATGCCGCCCGCAGCGCGGCGATCTGGTCGGCGTAGCCTGCGGGCAGGTCTTCCAGTTTGCCAAAGCGCTTTTCGCGCGAGGCGCGGAAGTAGTCCTGGTCTTTCTCGTGGATGAGGCCGTGGATGGCGGGCAGCAATAGGCGTGCCAGCACCGGCACCAAGGTCGTATCGGCCCAGGCGTTTATGAACAGCGTGGCGGCGCGGCCGCCCGGGCCGCCGAACAGCGACGGCCGGTCGGGAAAGGTATCTTCCAGGTAGCAGGCGATCTGCCATGAATCACTGACGACATGCGCGTCATGCACCAGCACCGGCACCAGTTTCTGGCCGGAAAAGCCGATTTCTTCTTTGTCGGTGAAGCGCCAGGGCACGGTCTTGGCGGCCAGGCCCTTGTGGGCCAGCGCCATGTGCGTTTTCCAGCAGTGGGGGCTAAAGCGTAGCGACGCGTCGGCGCCGGCCAGGTCATAGAGAGTCAGATCCGGGTTCAAGATACCGTGCTCCTTGGGCATGCCTGTGGAAGAGGACGGCAGTCAGGATAACGCTTTCCCCGCGTCCAGGCGCGCAAGAAAAAGCGCCACGCGCCCGAAGGACGCGTGGCGCAGGCCGGACAATCCCCGGTCCGGCCTTGGGTTACTTCGGCGCGCCCTGGCTCATGTTCATGACCCGCTGCTTCAACTTCGGGTCCTGCTGCACGGCCTGGCCGATGCCATTGAATTCTTCGACGGTCAGTCCGTCCGCACGCACCAGCTGCACCATCTTGGCGTCCGCTTCCTGGACGACCTTCTGCTTGGCGTCGTCCGACTTCGCGGCGTCGACCTTGGGACGGTATTCGTCGACCACGCCGGAAACCTTCTGCGATGCCGAGGCGAAGCGTTGCAGTTGCTGGTCGGTGGGCTGCGTGATGGCCGGGGCCATTTGCGGTTGAGCCGGCGGCTGGCTGGCGTTCTGCGCCAGGGCGGGGGCACCGGACAGCGCCGTCGTCAAAATGGCGGCGGATAGGAATGCGTAAGTGGAACGCTGCATGAAACCTCCTTGTTCCGGTTAAGAGTCCGACCATGATGACGACGGGACCCCTTGCGGGACAAGTTTCGCGATGTGTTTTCCTGTGTCGGCAGGCCACGGGATCCGGGTTGCCTGCGGCAGGGCGGTCCCAGGGCGGGCGTCGGAAACGTTTTGCGCGGTTTCGTAGTCGCTGCTGGCCGCGATGTGTCCTTAGGTGTGCGGGCGGCGGCGCCGGGTGCGCGCTGCGCGCTTAGATCAACAGCATGCTCAGCATCACCAGCGCAAGCAGCAGGAGGTAAACCCGGGCATGCAGGCGGTCGGGGATTCGGGGGATGAACGGGGCGGCCAGGCGGATCCCCGCCAGCGATCCCAGGGCAAGCGCGCCGAAGGCCAGCAGGTCGACATAACCGATGATCCAGGGCGCCAGCTTGGCGGGAAGCCCGCTCGCCGCCGCCATGTAGCCCAGCGTGCCCGCGATGGCGACCGGCAGCGTCAGCGGGTTGGCCATCGCCGCGGCCTTGGCCATGGGCAGGCCGCGCCGGCGCAGCAAGGGCACGGTCATCACGCTGCCGCCGACGCCCAGGAAGGTCGCGACGGCGCCGATGGCCACGCCGCCGCCCACCGCGACACCTGCCCCCAAGGGGCGCGGCGCTTGCGCGTCTTGCTGCGCCAGGAAGCCCCGCCGCAGCAGGCAGTCCAGGATCGTCACGCCCAGATAGGCGATGAAGGCCCAGCGCACCATGTCGCCGCTGGCGCGGGTGGCGGCCCACGCGCCAAGCAGTGCGCCCACCCCGATAAAGGCGGCCAGCGGCCACACGTAGGCACGCACGATATTGCCCGTGCGCTGGTGTTTTCGCGTCGCGGCGATCGAATTCACGATCATGACGCAAGTCGAGGTCGCCACCGCGATGTGCATGGCGGATTGGCCAATGGCGTCCCCCGCGCCATGGGTGGCCGTCAGAACGCCGTACAGCACCGGCACCACGACAAAGCCGCCGCCAAAACCGAACAGAACCGTGGTGACGCCGCTTGCACCACCGAACAAGGCCAATATCAGATACAGCATGCCGTCCCTCCTTACGCCGCAAAGACGCCAAGATACGGCGGGACGGATTGGCCTGCTTTATAGGATTGGACAATAATGTTCGTGTTTCAGCCAAACCGGCCCCAAAACGGCATCATCTCTTCATGCGCAATACCCATATCGACCGCTACGACTCCCTCGACCGCGCCGTGGTCGCCATTGGCAACGACTATCCGTCGGGCCAGTTGCTGCCCGCTCACGCGCATCGGCGCGCGCAATTGCTGTACGGCGCCACGGGCGTCATGCAGGTAGAGACGCGCGATGGCAACTGGGTGGTGCCGCCGCAGCGCGCCGTGTGGATCCCCGCCGGCGTAACGCATCGGGTGCGCATGCTGGATGTCAGCACGCGTAGCGCCTACATCGAGCCCGGGGCCGTGCGGGCGGACCGCATTGTTTGCGAAGTGGTCGAGGTGTCGCCGTTGCTGCGGCACCTGCTGCTGGAAGCCGTCGACATGCCCGCCGTGTACGCACCGGCCGGCCGCGACGGGGCGCTGGCGGCCCTGCTGTTGCATGAGGTGGATCGTGCGCCGGTCCTGCCGCTGCATATTCCCTTGCCGCAGGACAAGCGGTTGTTGCCGTTATGCCGGGCGTTCATTGCCGCGCCGGACGCGCGCGTGCCGCCGCAGGCGTGGGCCACCCGTCTGCACATGAGCCTGCGGACTTTCAGCCGCCATTTTCGCTTGCAGACGGGCATGCCGTTTTCCGCATGGCGGCAGCGCGCTTGTGTCGTGCAGGCGCTGGCCCGACTGGCCGCCGGGCAACCCGTGACGGCCATCGCGCTGGACTTCGGCTATCAAAGCCCCGCGGCGTTCTCCACGATGTTCCGCCGGGTGCTGGGCCGGCCGCCCACGGAGTACCTGCGGCGGGACTAGTACTTGCCGTCAGGCGGCATACCACAGCACCGCGAAGAAATGGCAAACGGTGCCGCCAAGCACGAACAGGTGCCACACGAAATGACTGTAGCGCCAGCGGTTGTCGAACACGAAGAACACCACGCCGCCCGTGTAGGCCAGGCCGCCCGCCACCAGCCACCACAATCCGCCGGTCGGGACGCGTTCGATCAGTGGATTCACCGCGATGATGACCAGCCAGCCCATCGCCAGGTACAACCCGGTGGAGAGGGCCGGGCGGTTCAGGCGCTTGCTCGCCTTCAGGCCGACGCCCAGCAGCGCCATCCCCCACACCAGCCCGAACAGGGTCCAGCCCCATGGGCCGCGCAATGCGCCCAGCGCAAACGGCGTATAAGTGCCGGCGATCAGCAGGTAGATGGCCGAATGGTCCAGTACGTTGAAGATCTGCTTGGCACGGCAAAGCGGCAGCGCGTGATAAATGGTGGACGCCAGATACAGCAGGCACATCGAGGCGGCGAATACCGCCGCGCCCGCGATGAAGGCCGCGTCGCCCTGGCGGACGGCGGCGATGATCAGGAAGGGGGCGGCGGCCATGGCGCCTGCCGCGCCTACGCCATGGCTGATGGTGTTGGCGATTTCTTCGCCCAGCGTCTGGGGTCTGTCGTTGGGAAACATGAATGCGTCTTGTTGGTGCGAGGCTTACACCATAGGCGCTTAGCGCTGCGGGTTCAAGGGGCCTCGCATCGTCGGCGGGACGGATGCGGCCCGACTTGATTTTGTGCAAATCCGGCCCATGCGGGTTGCGACGAAAGACGCGGCCAAGAAGTTACTCTGTGATACATTTCACGCACGAATAGATCTGCCCGGAGAGGCGGCGCACATTCAATTTCCCAGGCTCGCATCTGCGGCTGCGCATGCACGTCCGCACAACAGATACTCTTAGGGGAGGCACCAATGATTCCGGCAATTGGCCTTATGGTGGGCGCATACATCGTCACGCGGATGACCGCCATGTTGACGCGTCCCGACTCCAGTAAAGTGGTCAGGGTGTTATCCGTGCTGACGATCGCCGTGGCGTTGATGTCCTGTTTGCAATTGTTGACGGGCGGAGCCGGTCCGGCAGCCAGATTCTGAATTCCAGGCGTCCGTGACCGTGCGGGCGCGATGGCCGGCGTGCCGCAGCGAGCGGCCCCGCGGTGCCAAGGCGCCGGCGCGATGTCAAGAAGGTTCACAGGCCGAGGCCCAGCAATGGCGCGCAGTTTTACCAGTCTGTTTTTCAAAGCCGCAAAGAAACTAAGCAAGCTCCAGCGCGCGGCGTTGCGCATGGCGGCCCCAACAACCGCGAAGAAGCGCGCTGCGCCGGCGCGAAAGACGGCAGCCAAGCTTGCGGCGCCGGCCGCCGCGCCGCGTCAGGCGCCTGCGCCGTCCTTGGGCACCGGGCGTTGGGAATCGTCGCGGCAGTTCTCCGATGGCGCAGGGCGCCAATTGACTTTCGCGCGGTATACGCCGGCGCCCGGGCCACGCGCCGGCATGCCGGTGGTTGTGATGCTGCACGGTTGCCGGCAGACGTCGCTGGCGTTTGCGCGCGGCACGCGCATGAACCAATGGGCGGATGCCGGCGGCTTCATGGTGCTGTATCCGCAGCAGTCCATGACGCGCCAAGTGCAGCGATGCTGGCGCTGGTTCCAGCCCGACGCGCTGCACGGCGGCGCGGAAGCCGATCTGATCGCGGCGCTGATCCGGTCGGAAATCGCGCGGCACGGCCTCGACCCGGAACGGGTCTACATCGCGGGGTTGTCCGCGGGCGCGGGCATGGCGGCGCTGGTGGCGTTGCGGCACCCTTCACTGATCGCCGCCGTGGCCATGCACTCCGGCCCGGTCGTGGGCGATGCGCATAGCGCCGCCAGCGGTATCGGCACGATGCGGCGCGGCAGCCTCAAGCCGTTGCTGCCGTTGCTGGAAGGCGTGGCGGACCCCGCCGTGTTCCGCCTGGGTATGCCCGCATTGATCCTGCAAGGGCAACTGGATCCGGCCGTGGCTCCCCGCAACGCCAAGCAGCTGTTCGAACAGTTCCGCGCCTTGAATGCTCTGCGTCCAGAAGACGTTCCGGTCGAGCGCGTGCTGGGGTTGGGCACGGACAAGGCATACCGCCGCGTGGACCTGTTGCGCGGGCGCAAAACGATATTACGGCTGTGCGAAATCACACGGCTGGAGCATGCCTGGAGCGGCGGCGACGCGTCGGTGAAATACCATGCGCGCGGCGGCCCCGACGCGTCGGCGCTGGTATGGCGGTTTTTCCAGGGCTTGCGCCGGACGGGCGCGGGCCAGCCGGAGCCCTAGGCGTCGTCGCGCAGGCGCGATTGTTCGGGAATCGGGAATGCAGTTGTCGAAGCCGGCTACCGGGGAAACCGTGCGGCGCGGCGGTAAGATCGCCGCATTCCTGATGCTGGCGAAACGCATGCTTCGCCCAGGCTGCCTTTTTTGGAAATCTTAGCCATGTCCCTCTCTATCTACCAGGCGTCCGTGCCTGTCTTCATTCGCGGCATGACCGTGCTGGCCGATTTGCTTGAAAAGGCGGCCGCCCATGCCCAGGCCGAAGGGCTCGACCCCGCCGCGCTCGTCAATGCGCGCCTGGCGCCCGACATGTACCCGCTGTCTGGTCAGGTCCAGCGCGCCAGCGACGCCGCGAAGTTCGCGGTGCAGCGCCTGTCCCAGGGGCAAGCCCCGAAGTTTCCGGACGAGGAAACGACCTTCGCGCAGTTGCAGCAACGCATCGCCGACACCATCGCCTATTTGCAAAGCGTGACCCCTGAACAGGTGGAAGGCGCCGAAAGCCGCGATATCGTCGTGAATTTCGGCGACTTCAAGCCCGAATTCCAGGGCGATGGTTATCTGCTGACGTTCGCGCTGCCCAACTTCTATTTCCACATCACGACCGCCTATGGGATTTTGCGCAACGCGGGCGTGAAAATCGGCAAGCTGGATTTCCTGGGGCCGTATCCGCAGTAAGTCTGGGATAGACGAAAAAGCCCGCGGCAGCCGGCCCAAGAGGGTCCGGCTGCCGCGGGCTTTTACATTGCCATGCGCCGAGGCGCTTGGTTCAGGGCTTAGCGGCCGCGGCTGCCGCCGTATCGCCGCAGCCGGTCATGTCGCCCATCTTGGCCATGTTCTGCTGGATTTCCTCGGGCGAATAATCGAACTTGTGCGTGGCGATGGACCAGCGGTGCCCGAACGGATCCACGACCTGGCCGTAGCGGTCGCCCCAGAACATGTCCGCGACGGGCATCGCCACGGTGGCGCCGGCGGCCACGGCCTGCTTCATCGCGGCGTCTACGTCGTTCATGTACAGGTGCAGCGTTACCGGTGTGCCTTTCAGCGCCTTGGGGCCCAGGCTTCCCCACTCCGGAAAATCGTCCATCAGCATCAGCACGGAATCCCCGATGCGAATGGCGGCATGCATGATCTTTCCGTTGGGCCCCGGCAAGCGCGCAAGCTCTTCGGCGTTGAAGGCTTTTTTATAGAAAGCGATGGCGTCCGAGGCGCCTTCGCACACGATGTGCGAAGTTAGCGTGTGCATGCCGTCGGGGATGGGCTTCGTTGCAGGCGTAGCCATGGCGTGTCTCCAGAATCGTTGATTGTCAGGGGGACGGAGCGCCGGGGGTGCGGTTCGGCGGCTCCTGCATATACGACGAACGAGCGGTGCCGGTTTCGACATGCCGCCCGCTTTTTTTTTACTTGCCGACCAAGGTGTTAAAGCCGCCCAGGCACATGCGCTTGAAGTCGAACACGCCTTCGCAGGACATGCCGGTCAGCCGCGGGTCCGCCATCACCTTGGCGTTGATCCGGTCGCGCTCGGGCTTGCTTTCGAACAAGACCCAGGCGAACACCACGGTTTCGTCTTCCTTCGCGCCAGCGGCGGCCGTGAAAGAGCCAAAGCCTTCCATGTCGATGTCGTCGGCCACGCACTCGCGGTAGTCCAGCGCCCCGTGTTCCAGCCAGACGTCCTTGGCCTGTTCAGCCATTTTCTTGTACGCCGGCAGATTCGCCTTGGGGACGGCAAGAAGGTAACCATCTATGTACTTTTCCATCAAACGCTCCTTTGATCCATGTTGTTTTAGCGGGGGCCGGGCATGCCCGCGGGTCACGTCCGCCGTCGTCCGGCAGTGAAGCCGGCAGATGTCACTGTATCGGGATCGGCGGCGCTTTCAGATAGGGAATTGCGACATTCTTGCGGGTGGATTGCGTCAGCCCGCAGGCGTATGCTTGGCGTCATCAAAAATGCCGCTCCGCGGCGCCCGCCGCCCGGACTTTCGACCCATGAAAAACGTCGCTTTCCTATTGCCGACGGGAGCGAATATCGCTTCCCTGGAGACCGCGCGCCATGGTTTCCTGGTCGCCAACGAGTATTTGATGGCGCATGGCCGTGAACCGCGGTTCCGGGTGCGCACGCTGGCGCTGACCCGCGAGGTCAGCCTGGACGACGGGCGCATCAAGGTGCAGGCCGACATGGTGCTGGCCGACGCCACGGACATCGATATCTGCATTGCGCCGCCGCTGCTGGGAGCCGTGTCCGATGCCGTGTTGTCCAACCGCGAACTGATCGACTGGGTGTCGCGGCATCACCGCGAGGGGGGCGAAGTTGCCAGCTTGTGCATGGGGGCCGCGTTGCTGGCGGCAGGCGGGGTGCTTGACGGGCAGCAAGCCGTGGTGCATTGGGTGGCGCAGAACCTGTACGCCAGCCTTTTTCCAAATGTGCAATGGATCAGCGACCGGATCGTCATGGCCGACAACGGCGTCTACACGAGCGGCGGCGCGTTTTCCGCGGCGCATCTGGTGCTGCATCTGATCGAAAAGTACACCGACCGCGACACCGCGATCTGGTGCGCCAAATACTTCCAGCTGGACTGGAGCCGGCAGAGCCAGCTGCCGTTTGCGGTGTTCATGGGGCAGAAGGGCCACGCCGACGAGGTGGTGCGGGCGGTGCAGGATTACATCGAAGGCCGCTACACCGAAAAGATCACCGTGGAAGACCTGGCCGGCCGCCACGCGATGGGGCGCCGCACGTTGGAACGCCGGTTCCGGCAAGCCACGGGGAACAGCATCGTGGAATACGTGCAGCGGGTGCGTATCGAAGCCGCGAAGAAGCGCTTGGAGACGTCGCGGAAGAGCGTGGCGGAAGTGATGTACGAGGTGGGCTACAACGACACCAAGGCGTTTCGCGACATCTTCAACAAGTACTGCGGCATGTCGCCCGTGGGCTATCGCGAACGCTATCAATGAGGCTGCGCCGCCGGCCTTGACGCCATCGCGGCAACAGCCTGGAAGCGGGTTATCAAGGCAGCGGCAGCGTTTTGCCGACGCTTGCCGCAAGCAGGTGCGCGGTGGCGGCCGACAGGGTCCAGCCCAGGTGGCCATGCCCGGTGTTGTAGAACACGCCGTGCCGCTTGCCGGGACCGACGCGCGGCATCATGTTGGGCGTCATGGGGCGCAGGCCGCACCACGGCACAACGCGCGATGTCCGGATGCCGGGAAAGTGCTTGCGCGTCCAATCAACCAGCGGCTGCACCCGTTCGGCGCGGATGTCCATGTTGAAACCATTGAACTCCGCCGTGCCCGCCACGCGGAAGCGGTCGCCCAGCCTGCTGGTGACAATCTTGGCCGCTTCGTCCAGCAGACTGACACGGGGCGCGGCAGCCAGGCTTTGTGCGTCGTCCAGATGCACGCTGATGGAGTATCCCTTGACGGGATAGATGTTCAACGAGTCGCCCAGTTGCCGCGCGAACTTGCGGCTGACCGCGCCGGCGCAGATGACGATGGCATCGGTCTCGTGCTGTTCACGCACCGTGCCGCCGTCGCGCAAGACGTCCAGCACATAAGGAGCCTGGCCGCTGCTGATCTGGCCGACGTCGGCATCCTGCATGAACGTGACGCCCAGGCGCGTGCAGGCCCGCGCCAGCCCGCTGGTGAATTTATGAATGTCCCCAGTGGCGTCCGACGGCGTGTAGAACCCCCCATAGCAATCCGTTTGCAGCGTGGGTTCGATGCTGCGGGCTTCGCCGCCGGACACGGCAAAGCGCTCCAGGCCGCCGGCCTGCAGCAGTGTGTTGGAACGGCGGGCGGCTTCGAAGCTGGCTGCGTCGTGATAGATGTGCAGGATGCCCCGGCGCTCCAGATCGAAGTCGATGCCCTCGGTATCGGCCATGTCGAACAGGTGCTGCCGCGCTTCGATTGCCAGCCGCGTGGTGGCAATGGTGTTTTCCCGGTAGTGGGGGATCTGCGCCATGAACTGCGCCAGCCATGAATACTTGTGCCAGCTGAATTTTGGGTTCAGCAAAAGCGGCGCGTTCTTGCGCCACATCCAGCGCAACCCTTTCAGGACCGTGCCCATGCTGTTCCAGACTTCGGCGTTGCTGGCCGACAGCTGGCCGCCGTTGGCGTAGGACGTTTCCATGGCGGGGTAGCGCTGGCGATCGTAGACGGTGACCTGGTATCCCAGCTTGGACAAGGCGTAGGCAGACGTGACGCCGGTGATACCGGCGCCAATGATGGCGATGCGGGGCATGGTGGCTCCAGATGGGGTGGCCGCGGCCGATATGGCCGCAGCACCCCATCTGTCTTGGTACCTGAGAGCTTCACCCGCGGCGCAGACGGCTGCGGGTTCCCCTTCGGTGGGCGCGCACGGCGCCTCTCTCCAGATTGTCTAGACGCGCGCAGTCCTGTTGCCTGAGAGTTTCCGGGGCGGTTGCTCCGTCGGCGCCGGCCACGAGTGCCGGTCTCTTCTGCGCGGTTTTGAATCGACGGGGTACAGAATAGCCAAGTTCTTGCCGGATTGGATTCAGGGTAAGTACTATGGCGGGCATTCAACCGAGACGGCAAGAGAAGGGATGCAAGCATGAGAAAGCGCGTTGATCGAACCCGGCGCGCCGCCTTGTCGGCGCTGGCGCTCGTGGCCTTGGGGGCGGCAGCCCCGCACGTGCAAGCCGCGCCGGCAACGCCAGTGGAAACCCACCGCCAGATCGACGAAGCCGCGCAAGCGGTGATGCGCGAATACGGCGTGCCGGGTTTGGCGATTGCCGTCACTCGGGATGGCCGGCAGCAGTTCTACAACTACGGCGTGGCATCGCGGCAGACGCAGGCCAAGGTCAACCGCGACACCCTGTTTGAAGTGGGCTCGATCAGCAAGACTTATACCGCGACGCTGGCGGCCTACGCCGAAACGCTGGGCAAGCTGTCGCTCAACGACAGCCCCGCGCGCTTCCTGCCCGCCCTGCAAGGTTCGGCGTTCGCGCAACTGACGCTGGTACATCTGGGTACGCACACGGGCGGCGGCTTTCCGTTGCAGGTGCCCGATGCCGTGCGCAACGACGCGCAGTTGATGGACTATCTAAAGACCTGGACGCCGCAGGCGCCGGTCGGCACGTCCCGCACGTATGCCAATCCCAGCATCGGCATGTTGGGCGTAGTGGCGGCCAAGAGCCTGGAGCAGCCGTTCGCCCAGGCGATGGAAAAAACGCTGTTCCCGAAGTTGGGGTTGACGCACACGTATATCGACGTGCCAGCCGCCGCGATGGCGGATTACGCCCAGGGCTACAACAAGCAGGATGCGCCGGTCCGCGTGAACCCCGGGGTGCTGGCAGCGGAGGCGTATGGCGTGAAGACCAGCGCGCGCGACCTGTTGCGTTTCGTCGAGGCCAACATGGATACGACGGGCGACGCGGACATTCAGCGCGCCGTGGCGCGCACGCATGTGGGCTACTACCGTATCGGCGATATGACGCAAGACCTGGTTTGGGAACAGTTGGCCTATCCGGTGGCGCTGGACGCGCTGCTGACCGCTAACGCGGGCACGCTGAACAGCCAGAGCCACCCGGTAACGGCGTTGAATCCGCCGCTGGCGCCGCAGCAGGCGGTGTGGATCAACAAGACCGGATCAACCAATGGCTTCGGTGCGTATGTGGCGTTCGTGCCAGCCAAGAAGACGGGGATCGTGATCCTGGCCAACAAGAATTATCCGAATGAAGCCCGGGTGCGGCTGGCGTACCGGATCCTGGAAGACCTGGCACGCTGAGCCACGGCGTCAGCGCGGGTGGCCGGGTGCGGAGGGAGGGCTGCCTGCCCGAGGCAGCAGCCCCATGATGTCCAGCCGCTTGCACAATTGTTCCAGCCGTTCCATTTTGTACGCGTCCACGTCCATGCCGGCGTAGTTGTAGAAGCCCTGGCCGTCGCGCAGGCCGTTGCGGCCTTCTTCCATGTTGCGGGCGATGACGTCGGGTGCGGCGAAGCGGGGGCCGATTTCGCCGGACAGGTAGCGCGACGCGTAGTACAGGATGTCGCCGCCGCCCCAATCGATGAACTCCAACAGGCCCAGCACCGAAAAGCGTAGCCCGAAGCCCAGCCGCACGGCGGTGTCGATATCTTCGGCGCTGGCCACGCCTTCCTCCACCATGCGAGCCGCCTCGTTCATGGCCAAGGCCTGGATGCGGGGCACGATGTAGCCGGCGGACGGCGCGCACTGCACCGGCACCTTGCCGGCCTGGCGTAGCGTGTCCAGCAGCAACGTTGCCGCGGCGTCGCTCGTTTGCGGCCCGCGGCTGACTTCCACTAGCGGGATCAAGGTGGCGGGGTTCAACCAGTGCGCGTTCAGAAAGCGCGCAGGATGCGCCATCAGCTTGGCCAATTCGGTGACCAGGAAGGTGGACGTGGTGGAAGCGATGACGCCATCGGGGGCGCAGGTCTGCCCCAGCCACAGAAAGGCGTCCCGCTTGGCGTCCAGCCGTTCCGGCACGGCCTCGAAGGTAACGCGCGCCGTTCGCAGGTCGGCCACGGCGTCGTCGCGTCGACTCAGGCGCACCCGGCCCAGGGCCGACTCCATTTGACCGGCATCCAGCAGGCCCAGTTGGCTAAGCGTGCCGAGTTCGCGCCTTAAGTTGGCCGCTACGCTCGCATCGTGCGCCGATTGTTCGGCTGGCGCTCGCGGCTTGATGTCGATCAGCGTCACGGCCCATCCGGCAAGCAGGTAAGACAGGGTGATGCCTTCACCCATGCGGCCGGCGCCTACCACGCAAATTCTGGCGTCCATGGTCAGCATCCTTGCGCCAGCAGTTCGGCCATGCCGCGACGCGACAAGCGGTCCAGCCCCAGGCCTTCCAGGGTACGACCTTCCGCATACAGGTCTTGGCCGGTGATGGCGCTGGCGATGCTCAGCAAGCCTTGCGCGAGGGGCGTGGGCACGCCCGCCCAGCGCCCCGTGGACACCAGGAACGACAGGCCCAGCCGCGTGTCTTCCTGCATGTAGCGGTGGGTGCGCAAGTCGATGGTTTCGCGCCAGTCGCCGCTGTCGGTCAGCTTGCCGTGGGCGCCGCGGCCGTACATCCATTCGTCGCCTTCGCGGGCGTAATGGTCGGCCAGCGGGAAGTGGGGCGCGGCGTAGCCCAACGCCTTGCGGATGGCGATGCGTTCGGCGTCCAGCGCATCGGTCACGCGGCGGATCGACGCCTGCGTGCCTTCGTTGTGGATGTCCCACTTGTCGAAATGTTCCAGCGGGCCGGCGTTCATCATGATCAGCGGCGGGTGGATGATGGGGCCGGCGTTCATCAAGGCGCCGGAAAGGCCGTCTTCGACCGGTTCGATGGCGGGGTAGGCCTGCCGCAGCAGCGCCAGCGCTTGTGCCGACAGGCGGCTGGGAAACACGCCGGTGGGCAGACGCGTGGCGTAGCCGCTGACGACAACGGTGTTGCCATGCTTGCGGGCCAGGTAGGGCAGGGTGCCGGTTTCGGCATAGGCCACGCGCGCGGGGTTGCCGGCGCGCTGCTGGGCGCGGGCGAAGACGTAGCAGCCGAAGGTGCCCGGCGGCAGGAACACAACCTGCCCATCTTGCAACAGCGGCGCCAATTCAAGGGCCAGCGTGTCGTGGGTGGTGGACGGCAGCGGAATGACCAGCAGTTGCGCATCGGCGACCGCGTCGCCCAAGGCGTCGGCCAGTTGCAGATGGCCGGGGCCGTGGCCCAGCGGGACCTGGCGAGTGCCGCGATAGTCGGTGACGGTGAGCGCGCCTGCGTTGCGCAGGCCTTCAAAGGCCGCGCCGTCGCGCCGCCACCAGCGCACGTCGTGCCCTTTTCCCGCCAGTTCGGCCGCCGCCGCGTAGCAGCCGTGGCCGCCGCCCAATACGCTGATTCGCATGATCAAGCTCCTTCGATAGAAGCTTGATCCTAGCGGTGCCGCCCGGCTCGGGCTGCGCAAAACGCGCAACCGCCGTTCCGATCCGGCAAGGGAATGAGGCGCTTATCCGCGGTGCCGTCGCAAGGTGTCCGATGGCAGGCAGCCGTAGCGTTTGCGGTAGTGGGTGGCGAAATGCCCGAAGCTGGTCACGCCGTGGCGCAGCAGGATGTCGGTCACGCTGTCGCGCGTGCGCGCGGCTTCAAGCGCCGCATGCACCAGCGCCAGCCGCTGGTTGCGCACATACTCGCTGGGGCTTTGTTTCAAGAACTGCGTGAAGCCGTTTTGCAGCGTGCGGATCGACACGCCGCAATGCGCCGCCAGATCCGATAGCGAGATGGCTTCGTCGACATGCGTTTCGATGTACTCGCGCGCTTGGCGCACATGCTGGGGCAGGGGCTGCCGGCTGCCTGCGCGCAACAGATCCGAATAGTTGTGGGGTAGCTGCGTCAGTAGCAACGCCAGCAGATAATCCGAAAAGCCCGCAGCCAGTGTCTGGGTGACGCCGTCAATGGCGGGATGCTGGTACAGGCGGCACAGGTAGTCCAGCGTTTCGCGCACGGCGGCCAGGCCGGGAGTGTCGGCATCCACTTCCAGGTCGAATACCAGGGCGTGGCGGAGCGGGCGGTCCAACAGGCGTTGCAACTGCTGTTCCAGCGCCTGGCGCTCTACGCGCAGGATCAGGTTGCGGCAATCCCGGCCGATGCTGATCACGCTGGGTTCCGACGGCGACGAGATCGTCAGGCCGCCTTCGCGCATGGGCGCGCGGCGCTTGCCCAGCGTGACCAGGCCGGTGCCTTGCAGGGTGACGCGGATCAGGTAATAACTGGCGATGTCGCCGGCGTCGATTTCGACCTCTGCGCCGTAGTGCAGGTCGAACAGCGCCGCGCTGCCGAAGAACACGCCATATAACCTGGACTGCAAGGGTTTCCCCTGGGCGACGCACATACGGTGCGACCACAGGTGTTGGCTGACCTGGTCCTTGATCTCGGCGGCGTTGGCCGAGTCCAGCAAGCAATGGCGGTTCAGCGGATAGGTGTCGTTGAACATGCTTTCCTGCGCGGTGGGAACAGTCGTTGCGTCCGGCGTATAGAGCCGGGCCGAGCAAAGACCTACAACAGATGGACAAACGGGACGCAGCCCGATCCCGGCACACTCCAAGGGAAAAACATGACTGACGCCACCCTGCACCAAGGGACAAGACGAAGCTACGCCTATGAGTGGTACGTCGTCGTGATATGCATGCTAGCGTACATATTTTCCTTCGTCGACAGACAGATCCTGGCGCTGATGATCGAACCCATCAAGCAAGATCTGCAGTTGTCGGATACCCAGTTCAGCCTGTTGCACGGCTTGGCGTTCTCGTTGTTCTACGCCTTCATGGGCATTCCCATCGCCCTGCTGGCCGACCGCTATTCGCGGCCGAAGATCATCGCGATCGGGGTGGCGTTCTGGAGCCTGGCCACTGCTGCCTGCGGCCTGTCGCGCAATTTTGCGCAGATGTTCCTGGCGCGCATCGGCGTGGGCGTGGGCGAGGCCGCGTTATCGCCCGCCACCTATTCCATGCTTAGCGACATGTTCCCGCGCGACAAGCTGGGGCGGGCGGTGGGCATCTATTCGATCGGGTCGTTCATCGGCGGCGGCATGGCCTTTCTGATCGGCGGCTACGTGATCAATCTGCTCAAAAGCGTGGACACCGTGGTGGTGCCGGGGGTCGGCGCGATGCGGCCGTGGCAGGTCACGTTCTTCATCGTTGGACTGCCCGGCTTGCTGGTGGCGCTGCTGATCCTGCTGACCGTGCGCGATCCCCACCGGCTGGGCTTGCGCCGCAACGCGGCCGGCCAGGCGCAAAAGCCCACGCTGCGCGACACCGCCCGCTTCCTGGGCCGGCATCGAGGCACCTTTTTCTGTCATTACCTGGGTTTCTCGTTTTACGCCATGGTGCTGTTCGCGCTGCTCGGTTGGACGCCTGCGTTCTATATGCGCAAATTCGGCATGTCGCCGGTCGACGCGGGCTACATGCTTGGCGTGGTGGTGCTGGTGGCCAATACCGCCGGCGTGTTCTGCGGCGGCTGGCTGATGGATTGGCTGGCCAGGCGCGGCTACGGCGACGCGCCGCTGCGCGCGGGCGTGATCGGCGCGCTGGGCATGGCCCTGCCGGCGGTGGCCTTCACGCAGGTGGACAGCCTGTGGCTGTCGGTGGGATTGCTGCTGCCCGCGATGTTCTTCGCGTCTTTCCCCATGCCGACCTCCACCGCGGCCATGCAGATTTTGCCGCCCAACCAGCTCCGCGCGCAGGTGTCGGCGCTGTTCCTGCTGATCTCGAACCTGATCGGCCTGGGCTTGGGCACTACCGCCGTGGCACTGCTGACCGACCGCCTGTTCAAACAGCCGGCGGCGGTTGGGCAGTCGCTGTCGCTGCTGATCGGCGGCGCGACGGTGCTGTGCGTGCTGCTGCTGGCGTCCGGTTGCGCGCGCTACCGGCGCAGCCTGGCATGGGAAGAGACCGCGGCGAATGCGCACTTGCAGGGCGCTGGTACACAGTGAAAAATGGCCTGCATCGATGCCGCACGCCGCGGCCGTTACCGGAACAGGAACTTCCATGACGCTTGCCTCCGCATTCCCCACCCTGGCCGACCTGCGCGTGGACGGCGCGCGCTTGTGGCAGTCGCTGATGGACCTGGCCCGTATCGGGGGCACGGAAAAGGGCGGCGTGTGCCGGTTGGCCCTGACCGACCTGGATCGGCAGGGCCGCGACCTGTTCGTCCGTTGGGCGACGGAGGCCGGCTGTGACGTGCGCGTCGACGCCATCGGCAACATTTTTGCGCGCCGTCCGGGCCGCGACAACAGCTTGCCGGCCGTCATGACGGGCAGCCATATCGACACGCAGCCCACCGGCGGAAAATTCGACGGCAACTATGGGGTGCTGGCGGGGCTGGAAGTGTTGCGCACGCTGAACGACGCGGGCGTGCAGACCAACGCGCCGCTGGAACTGGCGGTGTGGACCAATGAAGAGGGCTCCCGTTTCGTGCCGGTGATGATGGGGTCCGGCGTGTACGCGGGCGCCTTCACGCTGGAGCACGCGTTGGCGCAGCAAGACCGCGACGGCGTCAGCGTGCGCCAGGCCTTGCACGGCATCGGCTATGACGGCGACGCCGCGGTGCCCCCGGCGCAACTGGGCGGGGTGGGGGCGTACTTCGAGGCGCATATCGAACAAGGCCCGGTGCTGGAGGCCGCCGATACCGTGATCGGCGTGGTGACGGCCGCATTGGGCCAACGCTGGTACGACATCGTGCTGACCGGCGTGGAAGCGCACGCCGGCCCCACGCCCATGCCGCTGCGCCGCGACGCCTTGCTGGCGGCCTCCGAGCTGGTGTTGGCCGTGAACCAGATCGCGCTTGCGCACGCGCCGAATGCGCGGGGCACCGTGGGCTGGATGGACGTGTTCCCCAATTCCCGCAATGTGATTCCCGGCCGCGTGCGCATGACGGTGGACCTGCGGGCGGCCGATGACGCCACGTTGTCGGCCATGGACGCCGCGTTGCGCGCGGCGGCCGATGCCGCCGCAGCGGCGCGGGGCGTGACCGCCCAGGTGGAACAAGTGGTGTATTTCCCGCCGCAGCCTTTCGCGCCCGCGCTGGTGCAGTCGGTGCGCGACGGGGCCACGGCCTTGTCGCTATCCGCCATGGACGTGGTCAGCGGGGCAGGGCACGACGCCGTGTATCTGGCGCGCGTGGCGCCGGCCGCGATGATTTTCGTGCCGTGCAAGGACGGCATCAGCCACAACGAGATCGAGGACGCGCGTCCCGAGCACCTGGAAGCAGGATGCAACGTCCTGCTGCGCGCCATGCTGGCGCAAGCCGGCGTGGCGGCATGATCCGCTTGCGCGCATGCCCGCACCACCTCGGCGCATCTTGCGCTGTCGTGGTGCCGCCAGCCGAATCCGCCCACCGCCCCTGACTGCAATTCCCCGGCCGTGGCCGGGGCGCTCCACGTCGCTGCATATGGCACAGAACTTGCTTATACAAATTCTGTGTACTAACTCTGTGCACGTGACCCTGGAGAACCGCAATGCACACACGGAGTATCCGCATCAAATCCCTGGCCGCCGCGCTGGCGCTGACGGCGGCAGGCGCCGCCGCCCTCTCGCCGGCCATGGCGCGTGCCGAAAAGGTGCTGCGCATCGGCATGACGGCAGGGGATATCCCGCGCACGCTCGGCCAGCCCGACCAGGGGTTCGAGGGCAACCGCTTTACCGGTATTCCGATGTACGACGGGCTGACCCAATGGGACCTGTCGAAGCAGGACGCGCCCAGCGTGCTGATCCCGGGCCTGGCCTTGTCCTGGGAAGTGGACGCGGCCGACAAGACGAAGTGGGTGTTCAAGTTGCGCCCGGGCGTGAAGTTCCATGATGGATCGGATTTCAATGCGGACGCCGTGGTGTGGAACGTGGGCAAGGTGCTGGATAAAAGCGCGCCGCAGTTCGATCCCAGCCAGGTGGGCGTGACGGCCTCGCGCATGCCGACGTTGGTGTCGGCCCGCAAGATCGATGACTTGACGGTGGAGCTTAAGACGTCCGAGCCGGATTCGTTCCTGCCGATCAATCTGACCAACCTGTATATGGCGTCGCCCGCGCAGTGGCAAAAGAAGTTGGCCGCGGTGCCGGCGTCCGTCACGGACGCCGCCGAACGGTCGCAGAAGGCCTGGGCTGCGTTTGCGGCGGACGCGGCGGGCACTGGCCCGTTCAAGATGGCTAAGTTCGTGCCGCGTGAACGGTTGGAAGTCGTCAAGTACGACGCGTATTGGGACGAGAAGCGCCGGCCGAAAATCGACCGCGTGGTGATGCTGCCGCTGCCCGAGGCCAATTCCCGCACCGCCGCGTTGATGTCCGGCCAGGTCGATTGGATCGAGGCGCCGGCGCCCGACGCGTTCGACGCGATCAAGGCCCGGGGTTTCGTCATCTATTCCAACCAGCAGCCCCACGTGTGGCCGTGGCAACTGTCGTTCAAGGAGGGCTCGCCGTGGTTGGACCAACGCGTGCGCCAAGCCGCCAATCTGTGCGTGAACCGGGGCGAACTTAAGCAATTGTTGGGCGGCATGATGGCCGAGCCCAAGGGCACCGTGCCGCCGGGGCATCCCTGGTGGGGCAACCCGAAGTTCGACATCAAGTACGACCCGGACGCCGCGCGCAAGCTGATGACGGACGCGGGCTACTCCAAGGCCAAGCCGGTGAAGGTCAAGGTGCAGACTTCCGCGTCGGGCTCGGGCCAGATGCAGCCGCTGCCGATGAACGAGTTCGTGCAGCAGAATCTGAAGGACTGCTATTTCGACGTGAGTTTCGACGTGGTGGAGTGGAACACGCTGTTCACCAATTGGCGCAAGGGCGCCAAGGACCCTTCCGCCAACGGCAGCGACGCCATCAACGTCAGCTTCGCGGCCATGGATCCGTTCTTCGCGATCGTGCGCTTCGTCAGTACCAAGACCTTCCCGCCCACGTCGAACAACTGGGGCTACTTCGGCAACGCCGAGATCGACGGTCTGATCAAGGATGCGCGCACGACGTTCACGCCTGTCGAGCGCGACGCCGCGCTGGCAAAGCTGCATGCGCGCGTGGTGGAGGAAGCGCCGTTCGTCTGGATCGCGCATGACGTCGGCCCGCGCGCGATGTCTCCGAAGGTCAAGGGCGTGGTGCAGCCCAAGAGCTGGTTCATCGATATCGCCACGATGTCGATGGATTGATGTTGAACGCGGGAAGGCCGCCCCGCGCGGCGGCCTTCCCGCATTAGCCGGTGACGCCTATGCTGTCCTACATCTTCCGGCGCGTGGTGTACGCCCTGCCCATCATGGCGGGGGTCGCGCTGCTCTGTTTCCTGTTGATCCATCTGGCGCCCGGCGACCCGTTGGTATCCATCCTGCCGCCCGACGCGTCCGTCGACCTGCAGCGGCAATTGATGCAGCTATACGGTTTTGACCGACCCTTGATCGAGCAATTCGCGGGGTGGCTGTGGCGCGCGCTGCATGGCGATCTGGGCACGTCCATCGCCACGGGGCGTCCCGTGGCCGCCGAAGTGCTGAACGCCGTGGGCAATACCTTGCGGCTGGCCTGTCTGGCGACGATGCTGGGCTTTATCGTGGGGGCGTTCCTGGGCTTTGTTGGCGGCTATTACCGTAACTCGCTCATGGACCGCCTGGCATCGTTCGTGTCGGTCATCGGCGTCAGCGTGCCCCACTATTGGCTCGGCATGGTGCTGGTCATCGTGTTCTCGACCCAGCTGATGTGGTTGCCTCCCACGGGGGCGGGGCCGGGCGGTTCCGGCGAATGGGTCGCGGACTGGGCGCACTTTCGCCACATGATCCTGCCGGCCGTGACCATGTCGGTGATCCCCATGGGCATCATCGCCCGCACGGTGCGCGCGCTGGTGGCCGAGACCCTGTCGCAGGAATTCGTAGTGGGGCTGCGTGCGCGTGGCCTGACCGACCTGGGCGTGTTCTTGCACGTTGCCAAGAATTGCGCGCCGACCGCGTTGGCCGTGATGGGCCTGCAACTGGGCTACCTGCTGGGCGGGTCCATCCTGATCGAGACCGTGTTCTCCTGGCCGGGTACGGGCTTCCTGCTGAACGCCGCAATCTTCCAGCGCGACCTGCCGCTGCTGCAGGGCACGATCCTGGTACTGGCGTTGTTCTTCGTGGTCTTGAACCTGGCCGTCGATATCCTGCAAGGCCTGTTCGATCCGCGCATCGAAAGGAGCTGACCATATGACCCATTCCCTTGCTGGCCCGGCGGTCGCGCCGGTCGTGGCGCCGGTCGTCCGGTCGCCCGGCTACTGGTCCAACGTGGTGCGCCGCCTGCGCCGCGATCCCGTGGCCGTGGCCGCCGGCGCCGTCATCCTGGCGCTGATCCTCATGGCCATCCTGGCGCCCTGGATCTCGCCCGCCGATCCTTTCCAGGCGTCGATGCTCAAGCGCTTGCGGCCCATCGGCACCGAAGGCTATCCGTTGGGGGCCGACGAACTGGGCCGCGACATGCTTTCGCGGTTGATGCTGGGCGCGCGCCTGTCGCTGTTCATGGGCATCGTGCCGGTGATCGCGGCATTCGCCGTGGGCAGCGCCATCGGCATCCTGGCCGGATACGCCGGCGGCTGGACCAGCACGCTGATCATGCGCGTGGTAGACGTGTTCTACGCGTTCCCGTCCGTGTTGCTGGCGATCGCGCTGTCAGGCACGTTGGGGGCCGGCACCTTCAACGCTATCGTGTCGCTGACCATCGTCTTTATCCCGCAGGTCGTGCGCGTGGCCGAGAGCGTTACCGCGCAGGTGCGGCGCAGCGATTATGTCGACGCCGCGCGGGCGTCGGGCGCGTCGCCGTTCACCATCGTGCGGGCGCACGTGCTATCCAACGTGCTGGGACCGATTTTCGTGTATTCGACCAGCTTGATCTCGGTGTCCATGATCCTGGCGTCCGGGCTGTCATTCCTGGGCCTGGGCGTGCGGCCGCCCGAACCCGAATGGGGGCTGATGCTCAATACGCTGCGCACCGCCATCTACACCCAACCTTGGGTGGCGGCGTTGCCCGGCGTGATGATCTTCATGACGTCCATGTCTTTCAACCTGCTGTCCGACGGCCTGCGGTCCGCCATGGAGGTCAAGGAATGAGCGCCCTGATCGAAACGGCTCGCGCCGCCCACGACGATGTGGGCGGGCCGGCCCAACCGCTGCTGAGCGTGCGCGGGTTGGTGAAGCACTTCCCGCTTAAGCGGGATCTGTTGTCGCGCAAACGGGGCGGCAACGCCGTGCGCGCGGTGGACGGCGTCGACTTCGACGTGAAAAAGGGAGAGACCCTGGGCGTGGTCGGCGAATCCGGTTGCGGCAAATCAACCACGGCGCGGCTGGTGATGCAGCTGATCGCCCAGGACCGTGGAGAGCTGGTGTTCGATGGCATCGCGGTGGGCTCGCGCGCGCTGGCGTTGCGGGAATTCCGGCGGCAGACGCAGATGGTGTTCCAGGACAGCTATTCGTCGCTGAATCCGCGTATGACCATCGAAGATTCCGTCGCCTTCGGTCCGTTGGTTCACGGTACGGCCAGGAACGATGCCATCGCGGTGGCGCGCGGCTTGCTGGGCCGCGTCGGCCTGGACCCGCAGCGCTTCGCCGGCCGCTACCCGCACGAGCTATCCGGCGGCCAGCGCCAGCGCGTGAACATCGCGCGCGCGCTGGCGTTGCATCCGCGGTTGGTCATCCTGGACGAAGCGGTATCGGCGTTGGATAAATCCGTGGAAGCGCAGGTGTTGAACCTGCTGCTGGACCTGAAGGACGATTTCGGGCTGACATACCTGTTCATCAGCCATGACTTGAACGTGGTGCGGTACATCTCGGACCGGGTGATGGTCATGTATCTGGGTGAGGTCGTCGAACTGGGCCCCGTCGCCCAGGTGTTCGATGCGCCGCGCCATCCCTACACGCAAGCCTTGCTGCGATCGATGCCGTCCATGGAGCCGGGGCAGCGGACGGAATCGGCGCCGCTGTCGGGCGATCCGCCCAATCCCATCGATCCGCCGTCGGGCTGCCGCTTCCATACGCGATGCGCCCAGGCGCGCGCGATCTGCGCGCAACAGGCGCCCGCCATGACGCGGCAAGAGGACGGTCATGCCGTGCGCTGCCTCATCCACCAACCCGATTCCGGCTACGCCGCCTCAGGAGCGCCGACATGACAACCGCCTTGCAACCCCTGGTCAGCATCCGTAATCTGGAAGTCGCTTTCCAGGCCGGCGCGAAGACCGTGCAGGCGCTGAACGGCGTGAACCTGGATGTGGCGCGCGGCGAAACCGTGGCGTTGATCGGCGAATCGGGCTCGGGAAAAAGCGTGACGCTGCGTGCGTTGATGCGCTTGCACCCGCCGCGCCGCACGCGCATGCGCGGTCAGATGCACGTGGACGGACGCGATGTACTGGCGATGAGCGCCCGCGAATTGGCCGCGATGCGCGGGCCGGTGGTGTCGATGGTTTTCCAGGAACCGTTGCTGGCGCTGGACCCGGTCTACACGGTGGGCCGCCAGATTGAAGAGATGGTGCGCCGGCATACCGGCAAGACGGCGGCACAGGCGCGCGCACACGCCTTGGCGCTGTTTGAACGAGTGCGCATTCCCAGCCCCGAGCGCCGCCTTCAGGCCTTTCCGCACGAGATGTCCGGCGGCATGCGCCAGCGCGCCATGATCGCGCTGGCCTTGTGCTGCGATCCCCAAGTGCTGCTGGCCGATGAGCCCACCACCGCGTTGGATGCCACGGTGCAAATCCAGATTCTGCTGCTGTTGCGCGAACTGCAGCGGGAGATGGGCCTGTCGATCGTGTTCGTGACGCATGACATCGGAGCCGCGGCCGAAATCGCCGACCGCGTCGCGGTCATGTATGGCGGACGGATCGTCGAGCAAGGCGCCGTCGCGGATCTGCTGCGTGCCCCGCGCCACCCATACACGCTGGCGCTGCTGAAGGGCAGGGCGCACGGCGCGATGCAAAAAGGGCAGCGGCTTGAAACGATTCCCGGGTCCCCGCCCGACCTGGCTGCTTTGCCGCCAGGCTGTTCATTCGCGCCGCGTTGCGGCCTGGCCCAGCCGCGCTGCCAGGCGGCGGTGCCCGATATCGAACCCATCGCCCCGGGGCACCAGGTGCGGTGCATTCGGGTGGCCGAGACCGCGTAGGCGCGGCTAAATTTGTTTCAACGTATCACCGCATAACCCGTCCCTAATAAGAATTCTCATTCT
Organism: Achromobacter marplatensis; assembly: GCF_049060505.1. Classification (GTDB taxonomy): domain Bacteria; phylum Pseudomonadota; class Gammaproteobacteria; order Burkholderiales; family Burkholderiaceae_B; genus Achromobacter; species Achromobacter marplatensis_A. Next base: position 40,516 of record NZ_JBMGRB010000003.1, on the reverse strand, counting down.
TGGCCGATAATGCTTGTCGTTGCTCCAAGCAGGACCCTCTATGCGCTGTGTTGCCCGTCGTGTTTCTTTGCCGCTGTTCGCCGTCCTCTCGGCCGTCTTAGTGGGATGTACCGCCCCTAAGCCCGCCTACGAACGAGAGGATTTCACCCAGAACGAGGTGTTCTCGCGCACGTTCCCCACCGCCAGCACCACCGCCTGCGACGCAGGCCGCCGTGCCTTGCTGAGCCAGGGCTACAACATCGATCGCTTCGATCCGGCCCGCGTGTCCGGGCACAAGAACTTCCAGGGCGAAGACGGGCAGCATACCCAGATCAATTTCAACATCGACTGCGCCTCGGACGGCAGCGCCAACCAGCGCGCCACCGTGTTCGCCAACGCCGTGCAGGACCGCTATTCGATCAAGCGCACGAGCAGTTCCGCCAGCGTGGGCGTCAGCGTGCTGGGCCAGGTTTCCATGCCCTTCGGATCCAGCGACGACTCCTTGGTGAAGACGGCTAGCCAGACCGTGTCGCGGCCGAAGTTCTACGAAGGCTTCTTCCAGCTTCTGCAGCGCTTCCTGCCGGATGCCGAAGCGGCCGCCGCGCCGCATGCGCCGACGCCGGCCCGCGCCCGCGGCAACGCGCCCAAGGCCCCTGCGCCGCCAGCGGATCCTGTGGTCGCGCCGGACGCGCCTGCCGACACGCTTAACCCGGCCGTCGCCAACGGCCCCGCCGGGGCAGGCGACAAGCCGGCGTCCTCGGCTGAACCAGCGCGCGCGGCAGCGCCGCCCGCGCCGGGCAATACGGAAGCCGGCTCGGCCAAGCCGGCGCCCGCGGTTGCGCCGTCACCGGCCGCTGCCACGGTGACACCGGCTGCCACGCCTTCGGGAGCCGACGCTTCGCCTGCCGCGACGCCGGCTGCGACGCCCGCCGCCACGCCTTCCACAACGCCTTCCACAACGCCGGCTGCGGCGCCCGGCAACTAAGCCACGGCTCAAGCGCGCGGCGCCGGTTTGCCTTGGCGCAAATCGGTGCCGGCTGTCGGCGCTTCAGATCGCGTGCTTGCGGCGATAATGCCGGCCATGACATACCAACTTCTCAAGATGGCCCACGTGGCGGCCGTTGTCGCCTGGATCGTCGGCTCGCTGTTTGTTTCGCTGTTCCTGCTGTCGTCACAGCCGCAAGACGGCGACGATGCGCCGAAAGAACGCAAGATGCTGGGCGCGTTGCGCCGCTGGACGCTGTGGGTGACCACCCCGGCGATGGTCGTCTCGTGGTTGATCGGCCTGCATCTGGCAATGACCTTCGGCTGGTTCGCCATGCACTGGATCTGGGTCAAGGTTGGCGTCGCGCTGGCCTTGTCCGCCTTGCTGGGCATTCAAAGCGCCGCCTTGCGCCGCATGGCCAATGGCAGTCCGAAGCGGCCGCCCGCGGTGGATTTCTACGCCCCGTTCACTGTCATCGCGTGCGCGGTCATCGTGACGCTGGTTGTCGTCAAGCCGTTCTGATCCGGCGCGGCCGGCTTATGCCGACCGGCCATATCCAAAGATCCCCGTAATAAGGACTCAACGAAGTATTCGTTCGTGGCCGCCGGGGCCATCCCTAGAATCGTCTCTCTCATAACCGCATTGACTTAGAGGCGATTCCATCATGACTACCCGTTTTCAAGGTGCGCGCGCCGCGCAGGGCCGGACCACGCCCGTCAGGCGGACGCGCCTCGTCCTCAAGGCGTTGCTTGGCGCCGTGCTGGCCTCCGCCGCGATGTTCCATGGCCCGGCGTTTTCCGCGGATCCCAAGCCCCTTAAAGTGGGCGTGCGGGGCGGCGTCGACGAGCAGATTTGGGAAGTCGTCACCCAAGTGGCCAAGAAGAATGGCCTGGCCGTCGAACCCGTCGTCATCACGGGCACCGCCAGCCCCAACGAAGCGTTGAACAACGGCGACCTGGAAGCCAACGCGTTCCAGCACATCCCTTTCCTGAACGACCAGATCAAGCAGCGCGGCTACAAGCTGGTGCCGGTGGCGAACACGCTGATCTCGCCCATCGCCTTCTATTCCAAGCAGTACAAGTCGTTGAAGGATCTTCCGGACGGCGCCCGCGTCGGCATCCCGAACGACCCCAGCAACCAGACCCGCGCGCTGGTGATTCTGCGCGACCATGGCTTGATCACGCTGAAAGACGGCTTCGACCCGGCGACCGGCACCGCGACGCTGGCCGACGTGACCGCTAATCCGAAGAAATTGAATTTCGTCGAGAGCGCGTCTGTCGTGCTGGCGCGTTCGTTGCCGGACGTGGACACCGCCGCCATCGTCAACAGCTTTGCCTACCAGGCCGGCTTGATCGCTACGCGTGACGGCATCGCGGTGGAGAAGAAAGAAAACAATCCCTACGTGAACATTATTGCCGTGCGCGAAAAAGACAAGAACGCGCCCTGGGTGCCCGAATTGATCAAGGCCTACCACTCGGAAGAAGTTCGCCAGTTCATCCTGAGCAAGTACGAAGGCTCCGTGATCCCGGTTTTCTAAGATGCAGCACGAATTTTCCAAGCCCGGCCCCGCCGTGGCGGTTGCCGGCCTGGGGCCAGGGCCTGACGCCCATATCGTCTTCGAGGGGCTGCAAAAGCGGTATCAAAGCGCGCAGGGCACGGTGGCGGCGCTGTCCGACGTGTCGTTCCAGGTTGCGCGCGGCGAGGTCTTCGGCATCATCGGGCGCAGCGGGGCGGGCAAATCTACGTTGCTGCGTTCCATCAACATGCTGGAACGGCCCTCCGCCGGCCGCGTGCTGGTGGACGGCGTGGATGTGGGCCAGCTGGACGAGGATGCGCTGGTCGGCCTGCGCCGCCGCATTGGCATGATCTTCCAGCACTTCAATCTGCTTTCCGCCAAGACCGTGGCCGAGAACGTCGCGTTGCCGCTGCGTGTGGCAGGCGTTGCACCCGCCGCCGCGCGCGGGCGGGTCGAGGCCTTGCTGGACATGGTGGGATTGCGCGACAAGGCGGATGTCTATCCGTCCAAACTGTCGGGCGGCCAGAAGCAGCGCGTGGGCATTGCGCGTGCGCTGGTGCATCAACCGGAAATCCTGCTGTGCGATGAAGCCACGTCGGCGCTGGATCCCGAGACCACGCAATCGATCCTGGCCCTGCTGCAGGACATCAACCGCAAACTGGGGCTGACGGTCGTGCTGATCACGCACGACATGGCGGTGATCCGCGAAGTCTGCCATCAGGTGCTGGTGCTGGACGGCGGCCGCAAGGTGGAACTGGGCGAGGTCTGGCGCGTGTTCGGCAATCCGCAGGCGGATGCGACGTGCGCATTGTTGCGTCCGTTGCAGCATGAATTGCCCGCCGACCTGGCGGCCAAGCTGGTGCCCGACCTGCAGGGCCGCGACGGCGTTGCCGTGCTGCGGCTGCGTTTCACCGGGCAGGGTCGGCCCGATGGCGTATCGCTGCAGGCGCTGGCTGCGATGGGGCCCGGCGCGACGCTGCTGCATGGCGGGCTGGACCGGTTGCGCGGCCATGCGCAGGGCAGTCTGCTGGTGTCGGTGCCCGCCGGCGCATTACACGAAGAGGCCGCGCGCGCCGCGCTGGTGGCCGATCAAATCAAGGTGCTGGGTTATGTCGCTGCCGATGCTTGATAAATACCTGCAGGCGTTCCTGCAGACCCTGGCGATGGTCAGCGTGTCGGCCGTGATCGCGATCGTGTCGGGACTGGCGCTGGCAGTCGTGCTGACGGTGACCGCGCCCGGCAACCTGTACCCGAAGCCGCGCTTGAACAAGGCGTTGTCGATCACGGTGAACACGTTCCGCGCCATTCCCTTCATCATCCTGCTGGTGGCCATGCTGCCATTCACGCGCTTCCTGGTGGGCACCACCTTGGGCACGTGGGCGGCCATCGTGCCGCTGTCGGCCAACCTGGTGCCGTTCTTCGCGCGAATCGCGCAGGTCAGCCTGAATGATGTGGACCACGGGCTGGTGGAGGCCGCGCGTGCCATGGGCTGCCGGCGCTGGCACATTGTGCGGCACGTGCTGCTGCCCGAAGCCTTGCCCGGCATCATCGGCGGCATGACGGTCAGCGTCATCGCCATGATCAACGCGTCGGCCATGGCGGGCGCGGTCGGCGCAGGGGGGCTGGGCGACCTGGCGATCCGCTACGGCTACGAACGCTATGAAACCCGCGTGATGTTCGAGGTGATCGTGATTTTGATTGCGCTGGTGTCGATCGTGCAGTTCACCGGCGAATGGCTATCGCGCCGCGCCGACCACAAGCGATAGGCCAGGGCCGGCGATGCGGGGGCGCGGAAAAACGAGGTCAGGGCAGCGCCGAGAGAATGCTTGCCAATTGCTGCCTGCCCAATTTTTCTTGCTCGGCGGAAAGCTTGCCGATCGCCGCCATGTGCTGGTGAAAGCGGTTCAGGTCGTCATCGCGGTCGAACAGCAATTCGTCATGGTCCGCATACCAGTGCTGGCGGTTGTCGTCCAGCAACGTGATCATCTGGCCGAACTCCCGCAGGATGCGGGCTTCCAGCGACCAGACCTGCTCCAGGTTGGCGCTGCGCTGGGCCAGCGTCGCGTTCAGACGCGTCAGCATCTTCTGCTTTTCCGGTTCGCGGATCGCCAGCGAGCGGATCAGCGCGGGCATGTTCTTCAGCACCTGCATGCTTTGCTGCTGGTACTTCGGCACCAGGTGCTCGGCCTGCTCAAGAATCATCCGGCTTTCCACCAGGCCGGTGTCCCGCGCCAGCCGGTGCGCGTCCAGCAGCCGGGGCATACCGATGTCGTGCAGGTCCTGAAGATAGGCCTTGTGCTGCGCCACTCGTTCGCCGGCCACCGTCTTGATGACGCGTTCCAGTTCGCCGTAGAAACCAGTGGCCTTGGGCGTGGGGTCGATGGCGGGCACGGCCTCGGGGCCGCCTTCCGGGTTGTCGACCATCAAGCTCAAGGTGTCCGCGACTTTGCGGATTTCGGCGGCGGCCACCTGTTCCTGCTCGCGTTCGCCGGCGTTGCGCAGGCCGATCACCACGGCCGACGCAAGCACCGCCAGGCCGGCGATGAGCGCAATACGCAACCAGGCAGGGCGCGCTCGCGGAGTGGGCAGAGGCTTGTCCTGGGGAATCATGGCGCACCAAAAATTGGGGACATGGTTTTGAATGTAACGCAGTTTTCTGGCAAGGGCGCAAGGCCTTTGCAATATTCGATGACAGGAGTTCAGTAATGTCCGACACCACTCAGCAAGGTTTCGCCACCCGCGCCATCCACCTGGGTTATGACCCGCTGGACGAGCAAGGCGCGTTGTCGCCGCCGTTGTATCTGACGTCCACCTATACCCAGGACAGCATCGAAGCGTTCGATCAGATCCGCCTGGGCGAAAAGCAGGGCTATGTCTATGGCCGCACGCGCAATCCCACGCAAGCGTTGCTGGAAGCGCGGTTGGCGTCGTTGGAAGGGGCCGAGGCTGGCGTTGTGACGGCCTCCGGCATGGCCGCCATTTCCGCCACCTTGTTTTCGCTGCTGCAAAGCGGCGACGAGATCGTCGTGGACCAGATCGTCTACGGCACCGCGTTCACCTTGTTCACGCAAGGGCTAAGCCGCTTTGGCATCCACGCGGTCTTCGCCGACTTTACGCGGCCCGAGACCGTCGCCGCCGCGATCGGCCCCAAAACCCGGGCCGTCTATTTCGAAACGCCGGCCAACCCGAACCTGCGGCTGGTCGACATCGCCGCCGTGTCCGCCATCGCGCGCGGCAAGGGCGTATTGACCATCGTGGACAACACCTTTGCCACCCCGGTACTGCAACGCCCCTTGGCGCATGGCGCCGACATCGTGCTGCACTCCGCCACCAAGTACCTGGGCGGCCACGGTGACCTGCTGGCCGGGGCGGTCGTGGGCAGCAAGGCGCACATCGACGCCATCCGATTGCAGGGCCTGCGCTATTTCACGGGGGCGACGTTGTCGCCGTTCACGGCCTTTCTGGTGCTGCGCGGCCTGAAGACGCTGGAATTGCGGGTGCAGCGCCACAGTGAATCCGCCTTGAAGGTGGCCAAGCTGCTGCGCGACCATCGGGCCGTGGCAGACGTGTTTTATCCGGGCCTGGAAGGCACCCCGGGCGCGGATATCGCGCGGCGTCAGCAAGCGCTGGGCGGCGGCCTGGTGGCGTTTGAATTGAAGGGCGGCTTGGCAGCGGGAAGACAGCTATTGAACGGCCTGAAACTGGCACGCATCGCCGTCAGCCTGGGCGATCCGGAAACCCTGATCCAGCATCCGGCCTCCATGACGCACGCCAGTTATTCCGCGGAGGACCGCGAGAAGTACGGCTTGTCCGAAGGGCTGCTGCGCCTGTCCGTGGGATTGGAAACCTCGGACGACATTCTGGCCGACCTCAAGCAGGGGTTGGACCGGGTGTAGGCGCCGGCCCTGTAAAAAATGTTACAACATTTGATTCTCGTCAAATCCACGTCACGCCGGGCGCGTTAGGGTTTCAGTTTTGCCTGATGGGCCGCTGGCGTTTGCCGGCGGGCGTGGGCCAGGCAATACGCGCAGCCAGGACAGGATTCATGACAGACAAGACACCGCAAGCCGAACAAACCGTTGCCACCGCGCCGACCAAGCGCGCAGGGGCCGCCGCCAAACGCACCGCCAGCCCCCGCGCTGCCAGTCCCCGCACCGCCAGTCCCCGTACCGCCAGTCCCCGTACCGGCGTCGCGCCGCGCAAACGGTCGTCGGCGGCGGTTCCTTCCATCGAACCCGTGGTGCAGGCCCACAAGCGCGTGGCCGCCCGTGAAGACGCCGCCCGCCAGGAAGCGGTGTCTGTGCTGTCCGATATCGCGCGTCGCTATACGGTGGGCCCGGACGCGCAGGCTCACGAAGCCTTGCGTTCGGTGATCGAAGAACTGTCGCCGGACGATGCCCGCGCCGTGCATCGCGCCCTGCTGGACGCCAATACCCAGGGGCCGGCCGGCCGCCGCGACCCCGACGAGGAACTGGCCACCGATTGGCGCGAGGGCATTTACCCGTACCGCCACCGCATGCTGCGCCGCAATTACGAAAAGCAGAAATACCAGTTGCAGGTCGAACTGTTAAAGCTGCAAGCCTGGGTCAAGGCCACTGGCCAGCGCGTGGTGATCCTGTTTGAAGGGCGCGACGCGGCGGGCAAGGGCGGCACCATCAAACGCATGATGGAACACTTGAATCCGCGCGGCGCACGCGTGGTCGCACTGGAAAAGCCGTCGGACACGGAAAAAGGCCAGTGGTATTTCCAGCGCTATGTGCAGCACCTGCCCACGGCTGGCGAGATCGTGATGTTCGACCGGTCCTGGTATAACCGCGCCGGCGTGGAACGCGTGATGGGGTTTTGTTCGCAGCAGGAATACCTGGATTTCCTGCGTCAGGTGCCTGATTTCGAACGCCATCTGGTCAGCAGCGGCATCCATCTGGTCAAGTTCTGGTTTTCGGTCAGCCAGGAGGAACAGCGCCGCCGCTTCCTTCAGCGCAAGGTGCATCCGCTTAAGCAATGGAAACTGAGCCCCGTGGACCTGGCTTCGCTGGATAAGTGGGACGATTACACGCGCGCCAAGGAAGCGATGTTCGCGCATACCGACACGGCCGACGCGCCGTGGATCGTGGTGAAATCCGACTGCAAGAAGCGCGCGCGGCTCAATGCGATGCGCTATGTGCTAAGCCGCCTGCCATACGAAGGCAAGAGCGGCGACGCCGGCATGGCGCTGGATTCGCTGATCGTGGGCCGGGCGCTGTAAGCGTTCAGGCGCCCAGCGCCTTCAGGTTCAAGGCGTAGCTGCGTCCGATCCACACCGCGCAGTCGCGATGGTCCCGCAGCGAATCGCCGGTGTTCGGATGCATGAAGACGTCCAGCACACCGTGGTTCAGGGTCAGCCAGGTCGCGATCTCGGCGAAGTGCGCCGGGGCGAATGCGATTTGGTAGCTCCATTGCGGATGCGGGCCGACGGGGCGCTCGTGGAAGCGCCCCATCTCCATCTTGCCCTCGAACCTTGCGATCACTCTTTCGCGCAGGGCGTATGCGGCGTCACGGCTGGCCGCGTCGAAATACACGTGGGCGTGCCAACTGGCAACGCGATCCATAGCGACATCGTTCATATTTTTCTCTTGGTTCAGCCGCCGGCGCGCTTGGCGCGATGGCCGTTCTTCGTCAGCGTCTCGATGATCCGGTCGCAGTGGTCTCCCTGCACTTCGATCACCCCGTCCTTCACCGTGCCGCCCGATCCGCATGCGGTACGCAACTGCTTGCCCAGCACGGCCAACGCCGCCGCATCCAGCGCCAGCCCCCGCACCACGGTCACGCTCTTGCCGCCGCGCCCCTTGGTTTCGCGCGACACGCGTGCCACGCCGTCACCTGCGGGCACGGCGGCGGCCTGGCATTGGCATTGCGCCAGCGCGTGCCGGCAAACAGGGCACATGCGGCCGCTTTCGGTGGAATAGACAAGGCCGCCTGTAGCGCTGCGTTTCATGATTTGCCTCGCATCTGGTCGATCAGCCGGCGGTCGCGCTTGGTCGGGCGCCCGGTTTCGATGCCCAACGCGGGTTCGGGCGCCAGGCGCCGCATTTCGGCCGCGCGCGTGCGGGCCGCGATACTTTCCGGGGTTTCGTCGTACAACAGGCGGGCCGTCGGTGCCGGGCCACGCACGCCGCTCACCGCGACGACGCGCACATGCAGCGCCGGATCCTCTTTGCGGATGGTGATCAGGTCGCCGGGGGCGACTTCGCGCGACGGTTTGGCGGGCTGGTCGTTCACGGATACGCGGCCTCGGCCGATCTCTTGCACCGCCAGGCTGCGCGTCTTGTAGAAGCGGGCGGCCCAAAGCCACTTGTCGAGTCGAATCTTGTCCATCTTGCCTGTCCCTGCGTCAATCTGCTTCAAGCCATGATGATAGCCGCGCCGCCGTGGCCGCGCCCGGCAAAAAAAAGCGGCGCCCTTTCGAGCGCCGCAAGTCCGGCTATCCGGCAACCGGGCCTGGCGGCCCGGCAGTACTCATACTCAATCCAGCTTCAGGCCGGCTTCCTTCACCACCCGCTGCCATTTGGCGATTTCGGCACGGCGGAAGGTGTCCAGTTCGGCAGGCGTAGAGCCAATGGGTTCCGCGCCGATCCCGGCCAATTGCTCGGCAATGGCGGGGTCCTTCAGCACCTTAGCCAGCGCTTGCGATACCCGGTCCACGATCGCGGGCGGCGTGCCGGCGGGTGCGAACACCGCGTTCCATTCATACGTCTCGTAGCCCGGTACGCCCGATTCGGCGATGGTCGGCAGGTCGGGGGCGGTCTTGGAGCGTTCCAGGCCGCCGACGGCCACGGCGCGCAGCTTGCCGTTCTTCACGTGCTGCCAGGCCGAGCCCATGCTGGCGAACATGACCGGCACCTGGCCGGACATGACGTCGATCATGGCGGGGCCGCCGCCCTTGTAGGCCACATGCTGCAACTGCGTCTTGGCCAGCAGGTTGAACAGTTCGCCGGCCAGATGCTGCGCCGAACCGGGGCCGGCCGACGCGAAATACACCGCGTCCTTGGCGCCGGGCTGACCCAGCTTGATCAGGTCGGCCACCGTCTTGACTTCATACGACGGCGTCACGACCAGCACGTTCGGCACGCGCAGCAGCAGCGAGACCGGCGCGAATGCGCTTAGTGTGTCGAACTGCATTTTGGAATGCAGGGCGGGGTTCTGCGCGTGGTTGGAGGCGTCCAGCATCAAGGTGTAGCCGTCAGGCTGCGCCTTGGCCACGACCGCCCCGCCAATCATGCCGCCGGCGCCACCCCGGTTTTCAATCACCACGGGTTGACCGAGTTCGGCGGCCAGCTTGGGCCCGATCAAGCGAGCCACCACGTCAACGGTGCCGCCTGGCGGATAGGTCACGACGAGTGTGACGGCGCGTTCGGGATAGGCGGCGGACGCCGCGCCCGCGGCGCTGCCCAACAGGGCGGCGGCCATCAGCAGGGCGCCGCGGCGCGCCACGCGTTTGATCAGAGGGGTCATGGGTTGTCTCCTTGGAATTGGAATAGCTGCAACGGCGTGCCGGAAAGGACGGCGCGCCGTTGCGTTGGATCGTCGATCCAGGCGTCCAGCCATTGCGTCGCCGCAGGATAGGACGCCAGGTGCCGATGTTCGGTGTGGGGCCAGTCGCTGCCCCACATCAGGCGATCAGCGGAATAGGCGGTTAGCAGCTGGCCCGCGGCCTGCCGGCCAGAGGCGGCGCAGTCTGCCGCCGGCCAGTTGCGGTAGGGGGCAGACAGCTTGACCCACACGCGGCCGCTGTCGGCCTGTTGCAGCAGGTATTGGAAACCGGGGTCGGCCACACCCAGCGCCGGCTCTGGGCGGCCGAAATGGTCCACGACCACGCGGCAGCCGGCGGCCAGCAGCGTGGGCAGCACATCGGGCAGCCGAGCCGCCTGCAGATGGACTTCCACATGCCAGCCCAGCGCGTTCACGCGCGCAAGCAGTGTCTGCCAGCCGGGGGCGGCAAGGTCGGGCACGGGCAGCCCGATCAGGTTCAGCCGCATGCCCACGACACCGGCATCGGCCAGGGCCCGCAATTCGGCGTCGGCGATGCCGGGCGCCACCACCACCACGCCGCGCAGGCGGTCAGGCGCGGCGCGCAGGGCCTCAAGCAGGTAGCGGTTGTCGGTGCCCAGGAAGCTGGGTTGCACCAGCACGCCGTGACGAAGCCCGTGCGTGTCCAACAACGCCAGGTAATCCGCCAGCGTGGCGTCGTAGTCGGGCGTGTGGCGACGCGTGTCGGCCAGCGTCAGGCCTTGCTGGAATACGTGCGCATGGGTGTCGACGGCGGCGCCGGTCGCGAGCGGGGGCAAAGCGGTCTCCTGTCTTGTGCGCGGACGTGGTCCGCGCTGTTCTATAAGGCGGGATTCTAAGAAGTCGGGGTATAGTTTTCTATTGTAGAAAATCGCTTTTTATATATTGGAATGATATGGAAACGCGCCACTTGCGTTACTTCCTGGCCGTCGTGGACCATGGCAGCGTCAGCCGGGCGTCGGAATGGCTGGGGATTGCGCAACCCGCGCTGAGCCAGGCGCTCGCCCGCATGGAAAAGGACCTGGGCGTGCGCCTGTTCGAGCGCTCGCGCCAGGGCGCCGCGCCCACGCCCGCTGCCCTGGCCATCCTGGAAGACGTGCGGACCAGCGTGGCGCGTATCGACGCGGCGGCGCAGCGGGCGCGCGAGATCGGGCGAGGCAGCGCGGGGCAGTTGACGGTGGGCCTGGTGTCATCGGCGTTGTTCGACACCTTGCCGCGCGCGCTGCGCGAAATGCGGCGGCAGGCGCCGGGCGTGCGCGTGATCTTGCGAGAGATGAGCAATGCCGAGCAGGCCGAGGCGCTGCAAACCGGCGAGATCGATATCGGCTTGATGCACACGCCCGTCGCCGTGGGCGGGCGCATGCGTGAACGGCAGTTGCTGCGCGACCGTCTGGTGGCCGCGGTTCCGGACGAGTTCATCGTGGCCGAAGACGGGCAGGTGTCGATGGCGCAGATCGCGCAAGCGGGCCTGGTGATGTATCCGCAGGCGCAATTGCCGGCGTTCTACGCGGGCATCCTGGACGCGATGCGCAAGGGCGGGCACGACGTGCAGGTGGCGCAGGAAGCCAACCGCACGCTGACCGTCCTGTCGTGCGTGGCGGGCGGGTGCGGCGTGGCGCTATTGCCTAGCTGGATCCGGACGATGAATTTCGGCGGCGTGCGCTTCTGTGAAGTGCGCGACGGTCAGCGCCTGCCCAGCTTCGACCTAAGCGCTATCTGGCCCGCGCGTTCGGTGCCGACGCTGGCCGACCTGTTCGCCAATCTGGACCTGGGTCCGCGCTGATTCTGGACTGATTCCGCGCCGATTCCGGACTGATTCCCTACCGCTCCCGAGCAGCTTTTGCATTGCCTGCGCGCCAGCCTTTCACTGTGCATTCAGCAGCCCTTTCAGAACGCTTAAGCCTGGCTTAAAACGGCATTTTCTCTGGAACCCCGTGCCACCGCCCCGTCTAACCAGAAACGGCTTTTCGGGGGGTGCCCATGGATCTGAACTGGCAGCAGCAATTGACGGAAAGCGCGCTGTGGCTTGCGCGCGCGTTTGGCATCACGGCCGTCGCGACGGCGCTGATGGCGGTGGCGCTGGCCCGAACGACCGACTGGGGTCGCAAGTTCTGGCGCCTGGCATGGCCGTACCTGACGCCCCGGCGCAGTTGGCGGCCCTTGTTGACGCTGGCGCTGCTGCTGTTCCTGGCGATGGCCGCGGTGCGTATGACCGTGCTGTTCTCATTTTGGTACAACGGCTTTTATAGCGCGCTGCAAGCGTTGGATCCCACTGCCTTCTGGCGTTTCCTGGGCATCTTCTCGATACTGGCCTCCGTGCACGTCGTGCGTTCGCTCGCCGACAGCTATGCCGGCCAGGCATTCGATATCCATTGGCGCGTGTGGTTGAACGACCGCCTGACGCGCGACTGGCTCGGCGCCAGCGCGTACTACCGCGGGCACTTCGTGGAAGCGCCCGTCGATAACCCTGATCAACGCATCGAGCAGGACATCGCGATGTTCGTTACCGGATCGCGCACGCTGGCCATCGGCGCGCTCAGCGCCGTGGTGTCGCTGGTGGCGTTTACCGGCATCCTGTGGGGCTTGTCCGGCCCGTTGTCGGTTGGGGGCATCGACATCCCGCGCGCCATGGTGTTCGTGGTCTTCCTGTATGTGATCGTCGCAACGTGGTTCGCCTTCAAGATCGGCCGGCCGTTGATCCAACTGAATTTCTTGTCGGAACGGCTGACCGCCAACTTCCGCTACGCGCTGGTCCGGCTGCGTGAGAACGCAGAAAACGTGGCGTTCTATCAAGGCGAAGCGGCAGAGCGGGCGACGTTGTGGACGCGCTTCACGGCCTACATCGCGAACCTCTGGGCACGGGTCTATCGGGGCCTGAAGTTCGACGGCTTCAATTTGTCGGTCAGCCAGGTTGCGGTGGTCTTCCCCTTCATCCTGCAGGCGCCACGTTTTTTTAGCGGCGCGATCAAGCTGGGCGATGTGATGCAGACCTCGCAGGCGTTCGGCCAGGTGCAGGATGCGCTGTCGTTCTTTCGCACGTCCTACGACACCTTCGCGCAATATCGCGCCACGCTTGATCGGCTGAATGGATTTCTGGATGCCAACGAAGCGGCGCGCGGGTTGCCGTCCGTGCAAACCGAGCCGTGGCGGGATGGCTTGGACATCGATGGCGTCACCGTGACGCGCCCTGACGGCAGCATGCTGCTGCGCCAGTTGAACCTGCGGTTGCGCCCCGGGCAGACCTTGTTGATCAAAGGACCGTCAGGCAGCGGCAAGACGACCCTGTTGCGGGCGTTGGCCGGGTTGTGGCCCTATGCGCAAGGCCGGGTGCGGCGACCCGAAGGCGCATCGGCGCTGTTCCTTTCGCAGCGGCCCTATCTGCCGCTGGGCGATCTGCGGGGCGCCGTGGCCTACCCGGGGCAGGCGCGGCCGCAGGACGACGCGAGGCTGGCTGACGCATTGCGACAAGTCAATCTGGGGCATTTGGCCGGCCGCCTGGACGAGGTCGCGGACTGGTCCCGCATCCTGTCGCTGGGCGAACAGCAGCGCGTGGCATTTGCGCGGGTACTGTTCAACCGGCCGGCCATCGTGTTCCTGGACGAAGCGACTTCTGCCACCGACGAAGGGCTGGAACACATGCTGTACAGCCTGTTGCGGCGCGCGCTGCCCGACTGCATGCTGGTCAGCGTGGGCCATCGCAGCACGCTGGACCCGTTCCACACGCATCGGTTGGCGCTGGACGGCGAGGGTGGTTGGGCGGTGGAACCGATGGCGCCGCCGGCCGACGGCGCAGCCTTGCGCGCCGCAGCCTGATGCTGCGGATCGACCCGCGGGTTCGACCTATCCAGCTTCGACCCATCTGATTCGGCCGACCCGGCCGACCGGGCGGCCGGGCGGCAAACGTGAAGCCGTGCGTGCTCGCTCAGGTGCCCATGCGCAGCGGGCCCGTCAGCTTGCGCAGCGCGGCAACTACGCTTTGCGCCGTGATGCGGCCGGTCTTGGGGTTGGCCGAGGGAATGTTCTGGATTTCCATCGAGAACGACGCCGAATCCGAGACGACTTCCACGCGGTGGATATTGCGTTCCAGCGACGGGTCGGCCCAGATCTCCAGCGTGGTGCGGTCGGGTCCGATGCCTGCCAGCGATACGCTGACGGCCACGTTAAGGTTGGCTGGAAAGCCTACTGCGGCCTCGCGTGGCGAACCGCGGAAGATCAGTTGCGGTTCGGTGATGTCGGCGATGTCGATGTTGTTGTCGGTCAGGTAAGGCGCGCCCAGCAGGCCGCGCACGGGCTTGCGGGTGATCATCGTGACGGAATGGATGACGCCTTCGGCGGCAGCCGTGATGGCGTCCAGCCCCAGGATGGCGCCCGACGGCACGATGATCTGGCCATGATGCTGGCGCGCCAGTTCGATCAGGTCGTCGTGGCGCAGCAGGGCGCCGGAGCTCAGCACCACCATCTTCTTGCCGTTGCGCAGCACGGGTTCGGCGATGTCGCGGAACACGGCGGCGGGCGCGCATTCCACCACCACGTCGCAATGCTCGTGCAAGGCGTCGAGGGTGGTGAAGACCGGGGCCGCGTGGGCCCATGCGAAGGCGGGCGGGGCCTTGGGGTCGCGCACGGCGACGGCGGCCAAGGCAAGGCCGGGCACGCCGGCGTCCAGGGATTGCGCCACGGCCTGGCCGATGGCGCCGAAGCCGGCGATGCCGACGCGGTAGCTGTTCATAAGAGTCCTGAAGGGCGGAAAAAAGCGCCGACGAAGGCGCAGGGCTGCCGGCCACTGTAGCCACCGTGCCGGCGGTCGTCAATGCGCAATGGCCGCCAGGCGCGGCTACACTTTCTGCTTGATTCGACGGGAGCCCCTGCATGCAGATCCAGCCGGAAACGCCGGAAGACCACGATGCCATTTTCATGGTGACGCAGGCCGCGTTCAAAGACCATCTTCATAGCCAGCAGACGGAAGGCTACATCATCAATGCGCTGCGCGAAGCCGGTGCGTTGACGCTATCGCTGGTGGCGCGGGTAGACGGGCGTGTCGCGGGGCACGTTGCGTTTTCTCCCGTCCAGATCAGCGACGGGGCGGTGGATTGGTACGGGCTGGGCCCCATCGCGGTGCTGCCTGGCTTGCAGGGCCGCGGCATTGGCGGGGCGTTGATCCGGGCAGGCCTTGACCGCCTGAAGGCGCTGGGCGCCGCGGGCTGCGTGGTGTTGGGCGACCCGGCGTACTACAGGCGTTTCGGATTCGAGCCGACGCCCGCACTGACGTATCCCGGCGTGCCGCCGGAGTACTTCATGGCGCAGGCATTCACGCGCCCGGCGCAGGGCCAGGTGGCGTATCACCAGGGGTTTTACGCCACCGCGTCGGTGGACCGCTGAAGGCGCGGGGCCGGCATCTGGAACTCCGTGCCAGCGTAGTCCGACGCAATGCGGATAGCGCCTGCCGCCAATCGTCCGGCCCAGTCGTCCAGCACGCGGCGCTCTTCTGCTCCGACCTGCGCGCCCACCACCAGGCGCAGCGACGCGGCGTGCTCCAACCCGAAGCGGGTGACGCGCCCCACGGCCAGCGTGCCCGCGGCGTGGTCGGCGGCGGCGCGCTGCACGCATAGGCCTGAATCCGCCAAGGCTGATGCCAGATAGACCTGCGGATCGCGAGCCACCCAATCCACCACGTTGCCGATCTGCCATACGCCGGTCTCGCGGCAAACCCGCGTCACGCCGTCGCGCCCGCCGTCCATCATGGCGAACACCACGCGGGCGTCTCGAGCGGCTAGCGCACGAGTCCATGCTGCGCCCAATTCAGGGTCGTGCTGATTGCCGCAGAATGCGGTCAACGGATCGTGGCCGGTCACGCGTCGCACGCCGTCGGCGTAGGCCGCGCGGCCCTTCAACCCCGGCCGCACGCGTTCGCCCGACAGGTGGGCGGCTCGTCCATTGCCAGCGCGCTGGCCAGCCAGCACTCCGGCCAGGAACGCCGTGTGTTCTTGCAGGATTTCATACGACGCGACATTCGAACTGGTGTGATGCCCTTGAGTGATGGCGAATTGCGTGCGCGGAAACCGCGGCGCCACCTCGGCGACGGGGACGTCGCCCTGGCCGCCATGCACGATGACCAGGTCCGGCGCGGCAGCGCACAACTGCGTGATGCGCTGGGCGCGCGCCGCCGCGTCGTTCGCGGCAATCCACTCCAGCTGCAGCGGCTGGCCGGCCTGCGCGGCGCGCGCGGCGCCTTGCACGGCCGCTTCGTTGAAGCCGCCCCGGCCGGGGTGGCCGAACAGCACCAATATCCGGCGGGCGCTCACAGGCTGGCCCCGGTCGAGCGCACCACTGGTCCCCACGCCTCGGCCTGGCGCCGGACGAAGTCGGTGAATTCGGCGGGCGATTTCCGCGCCAGGACAAAGCCCTGCCCCGCAAGTTTTGTGCCGATATCGGCTGACTGCATCACGCGGCCGATTTCCTCGTTCAAGCGCTGCGACACCGCCTCCGGCAAGCCTGCCGGACCCGACAGGCCCACGAAGTTCTCGGCGATCAGGCCGGGGTAGCCCAGTTCCCCCACGGCGGGAATCTCGGGTGCCTGCGGTACCGGATGCGGCGTCGTAACCGCCAGCAGGCGCAACTGGCCGGAACGCAGGAACGGCAGGTTCTGCGGCAGGGCATCGATCGCAACGCGGATCTGTCCGCCCAGCAAGTCGTTGCGCATGGCGCCCGACCCTTTGTAGGGGATGTGCTGCAAGCGCGCGCCCGTCTGGCGGGAATACAGTTCTCCCACGATCTGCCCCACCGAGGCCAGCCCGCCGCTGCCGTATTGCACCGGCTGATCCTGCGCGCGGATCCATGCGGTCAACGCCTGCAAGCTGGACACGGGCACCGACGGATGCACGACAAAGGCGGTGGGCACCGCGCCCACGTAAGCGATGTGTTTGAAGCTGGCCAGCGCGTCGTATCCCGCTTGCGGCATCAGCGCGGGCGAGATCGATAAGGGTGCTGAATTCGACATCAGCAGGGTGTAGCCGTCGGCCGGCGCCTGGGCCACGAGGCTGGCGCCGATGGTGGATCCCGCGCCCGGCTTGTTTTCAATGACGACGGGCTGACCCAGCCGTTCGGCCAGCGCTGGCGCGATCAGGCGTGCGGCGATGTCGCTTGCGCCGCCCGGCGGAAACGTGACGATCAGGCGGATCGGGCGTTCGGGCCAAGCGGAGGCGCGCGCGGCGCGTGGGCGCGCCAAGGGCAGCGCCAATGCGCTGGCAAGCATGAATTTGCGGCGGGAAAGCGGCATGGCGGGGCTTCTACATGATGGCCGCGCGGGCGGCAAAGGGGCGTACTGTAGAAAACCGGGCCACGCCTGACAAAGAATTTGTAGCCGTTTGCTTATGCCCGCCGCACGGCGCGGCGGGCAGGGTTCAAGCGGCTTGCATCGCGGGCGGGCCTCACGACCGCATGGCGTGCCGCTCAGCTGCCTTTCTGCGCGCGGGCCATGTAGTCGATGGTCAGGTTCGACAAGGCGCGCACGCCGTTGATCAGGCCCGATTCATCCACGTAGAAGCGCGGCGAGTGATTGGGGGCGGCCTTTTCCACATCGGTGCCCTTGGGCGTCACGCCCAGATAGAAGAACATGCCCGGCACCTTTTCCTGATAGAAGGAAAAGTCCTCCGACGCCGTGGATTTCGGTTGCAGGCCATAGTTGCCTTCGCCCGCCACGCGGCGCAAGGTGGAACCCATCTGCTCGGTCAGCGCCGGGTTGTTGACGGTGGCGTTGTAGAGTTCGACCACGCGCACGTCGGCCTTCGCGCCGGCGCTTTGCGCGATCATCTCGGCGGTGCGGGTGATGCGTTGATGGATGTCCTTCTTCATGCCTTCGTCATAGGTGCGGATGGTGCCCGTCATGGCGACGTTGTCCGGCACGATGTTCATGCGGTTGCCGCCGTGGATGGCGCCCACGGTGATGACGGCAGGTTCCAGCATGCTGTTGATCTGGCGGCTGGGAATGGTCTGCAAGCCCAGGATGATTTGCGAACTGACGACGATGGGGTCGATGCCCGACCAGGGGCGCGCGCCGTGCGTCTGCTTGCCGGTGACATCAATCCAGAACTGGTCGGCGGCGGCCATGGCCGGGCCGCTGCGCCATGACAGCCAGCCGGCCGGATACGCGCTGGACACATGCAGGCCGAAGATGGCGTCCACCTTCGGATTCTCCAGCACGCCTTCCTGCACCATCATCTTGGCGCCCCAGATTTTCTTGCCGTCCGGTTCGAAGTCGGCCGGGCTTTCCTCGGCGGGCTGGAAAATGAACTTCACGCTGCCGGGCAGCTGGTCTTTCATGCCGGCCAGGACTTCGGCGGTGGCCATCAGGATGGCGGTGTGGGTATCGTGGCCGCAGGCGTGCATGACGTCCACTTCCTTGCCCAGATACGTGCCCTTGGCTTTCGACGCGAAGGGCACGTCCACTTGCTCTTTGACGGGCAGGGCGTCCATGTCGGCGCGCAGCGCTACGACCGGGCCGGGTTTGCCGCCCTTGAGCACGGCGACGACACCCGTGCCTGCTACGCCGGTCTTCACGTCCATGCCCAGCGCGCGCAGATGATCCGCCACGAGCTTGGCGGTGCGCGTTTCCTGATTGCCCAGTTCGGGATGCTGATGGATGTCGCGGCGCCAGGCAATGAGCTTGTCTTCGATTGCCTTCGCGCGCTGGTCGATCTGTTGGGACAGCGCGGTGTTGGGCGCGGGGGGCAGCGGGCCTTGCGTGCCCGGCGCGCTTTGGGCGGCTGCCGGGCCGGCCATCAGCAAATGGGCGGCCAGCGCCAGCGGGGCCAGCCGGAACAACGTCTTACGCGATTGCATGGTCTTCTCCTCGTGGTTGTTAACCTGTTATTGGATGAGGATCTTACCCAAGCGCGGCGCGGCCGGCAGCTTTGTTACGGATGCTTAAAATCACCGCCGTTTGATTCCGGAAGGTGGAATTCCGGGCGCCGGATCAGGCGTTCAAACCGTGTGCAGCGCGGGCTTGGCGCCGCGCGCCACGACCCACAGCAACACCGCCGCCAACACGGATGCGGCGCCCGCGATCAGCATCGCGATATGGAAACCGCCGGCCAGCGCGTCGGCGAATCCGGCGGCAATACCTGACGGCTGGGCAGGCATGACATGCCGCGTGACGGCGGCGCGCGCGACGCCGGGCGCATCGGCCACGCCCATGCCGGCCAGTGTGCGCGTGAACGCGTCTATCGCGCGGCCGCTCATCAATGCGCCCAGCAATGCGATGCCTATCGTCATGCCGGTCTGGCGTAGCGCGTTCATGGTGGCGGACGCCATGCCCGAGCGGGCGCGCGGCACCGTCGCCATGACGGCCATGCTGGTCGATGGCACGGCCAGCCCCATGCCCACGCCCAGCATTACCATCAGCGATCCGGTCGCGAGCCAGGGCGTATGCGCTTCGAATTGCATCATGCCCAGCATGGCGGCGCCAATCAGGCCGTAGCCGGCGACCATCAGCCGGGGCAGGCCGAAGCGCAGGTTCAGGCGGCCGAACACCGTCGATACCAGCCCGGTGGCGATGAACTGCGGCGCCAGCCGCCACCCGGTGTCCAGCGGCGACAGGCCTTGCACGTGCTGCAGATACAGCGAAAAGAAAAACAAGCTGCTGTAGCCCGAAAAGCCCAGCACAAACGAGGCGAAGTTGGTTGTCGCGAAGCCGGCATCGCGGAACAGGCGCAGCGGCAACAAGGGCCGCGCCGCGCGGTGTTCAACCACCAGGAAGGCCGCCAGCCCCACGGCCGCCACGCACAAGGAGGCCACGGCGTCCCTGGCATTCCAGCCGTGTTCGCCCGCCGCGATCAGGCCATAGGTCAGCGCGCCCAGCCAGACCACGCTAAGTGCCTGGCCCGCAGGGTCGAAGGCGGCGTGTTCGGGGTCCGCGCTTTCCTGGATGCCCCACGCACCCAGGGCGATGGCCAACGCCCCCACCGGCAGGTTGATCAGGAAGATGCTCTGCCAGCTGAAATGCGCCACCAGCAGGCCGCCCAACATCGGCCCCACGATCAGCGAGATCGCATTGCACGATGCCCACACGCCAATCGCCTGTGCGCGGGCTTTCGGGTCCGGAAAGGCCTGTGTCAACAGCGACAGCGCGCCCGGAATCAGCAAGGCGCCCGCCACGCCCTGCACGGCGCGCCCGATCAGCAGCACGAGCAGGCTGCCGGCCCATCCGCAGATTGCGGAGCCGGCCGTGAACAACAGCACGCCGGCCAGCCAGGAACGTTTGCGGCCATAGCGGTCGCCCAGGGGGCCCGCCGACAGCATCAAGGCGGACAGGAACAAGGCGTAGGCGTCCACCACCCATTGCAGGCCTGCCATGTCAATCGCCAGCGCGGCCTGCATGGTGGGCAACGCCACGTTGACGATACTGATGTCCAGGATGGTGATGAAGCTGCCCAGATTGACGGCAACGGCCAGGGCACGGCGGCGGGAGGGGGATAACGGCATGGAAGAAAGCGTCGGCGGCGAAACCCCCATTCTATTTACCGACTGACCGTCGGTCAATTGAAAAGAACGCATTCTCGATACCAATCGCGGCAAGGGCCAATCCTGGCACGGTGGGGCGGCCCTTGCCGGGCAGCGACACTTATTGCAGCTTGATGCCCAGTTCCTTGATCAGCGGCGCCATGTCGGCGCGGTCCGACTTGATGGTGGCCGCCAATTCTTCCGGCGAACTGCCGATCGGGATCATGCCCAGGGTTTCCATCTGGGTTTGCATCGCGGGGTCTTTCAAAATGTCCGACACCGATTTCTGAATAAATGCCACGCGTTCGTTCGGCACGCCCGTGGGCGCCATCAAGCCGATCCAGGGTTGCGGCGCGTAGTCCAGGCCGGACTCCTTCAGCGTCGGCGTGCCGGGCAAGCCAGCGAAGCGTTCGGGGCTGGTGATGGCGATGGCGCGCAGGCGGCCGCTGTCGATCAGGCCTTTGGCGCTGGACGGCGCATCCAGGCCCACGTCCAGTTGGCCGCCGATCAGATCGTTCTGCGTTTTGCCCGACGACGACGACGGCACGTAAAGCGCCTTGATGCCGGCGCGCCGGGCGGTCTGTTCCCACACCAGATGAAATGCCGTGCCGATGGAGAACGATCCCACGCTCAGGTTGCGCGCCTTGCTTTCGCGCACGAAGTCTTCCCAGGTCTTGATCGGGCTGTCCTTGGATACGATAAAAAGGAACGGGGTGCGCGCCACCAGCGAGATCGGCTGCAGATCCTTCTGCGTGTCGAAGGGCAGCGCATCCACCGCGAACGGCACGATCGTGACGGTGGATGCCACCACCATGCCCAGCGTGTAGCCATCGGCCGCGGATTTGACCAGGGCGCTGGTGCTAATGATGCCCGAGGCACCGGGCCGGTTCTCGACAACCACCGGCTGCCCCCAGGCAGCGCCCAGTTTGCTGGCCAGCACACGCAGCATGACGTCCACCGGGCCGCCTGGCGGGTTGGACACGATGATCTTCACGGGTTTGTCGGGATAGGTGGCCGAAGCGGCCACGGGCGCCAGCAGCGCAAGCGCCAGCGCGATGTGCTTGAACATGGAATTTCCCCTTGTGTTGTTGTGAGTCGGTGCCGCGGCTGCGGGCTCAGGCCAGGATGAGCTGGTGCGGCGCCATCGGCCAGCCGGGCGCTTCGCCGCGGATGAACGCGATCCACGCTTGTTGCGTCTGCTGCGTGAGCTGGGATGCCTGGGCTTCGGGCAATCCCGCCAGCATCGGTGCGGCGGCATAGGCGCCGACGGTGCCGAACACGAACGGCAGTTCGATGCAGTGGCAGGCGCCAAAGCGCGCCGTGGGCGCTACGTCGAAGCGCGCCAGCCAGGCTTGCCGACCGCTTGCCACGGCGTCCAAAGCCCATTGACGGGAAGGCGCGCCGAAGACTTCCTCGCCGGCTTGCTGGCAGGCCGCATCGGCCGCGTTGAGAATTTGGCCGGGAAAGGCTGCCATTTCGTCGCGGGTATAGGCCACCAGCACATCCGCGCGGGAGGCCGCCCGTTGCAGCGCGGGTGCGATGTCGTGCGGCAGCACCTGGCCGTCCAGCACGGGGCAGAACTGGCTGCGGCTGCTGCCTTCGGCGCGCAGTACGTCTTGTACGGCGGGCGCCTGCTGGGCCGCCAGCAGGGCAGCCACAGGCAAGCCACGTGCCGCGTCCAGCGATTCGGCGCCCGCGGCCTGTAAAAACGCCTGCCCCAGCGCGTCGGCTTGCGCGGCGCTGCGAAAGCCCCGGCCCAGCGCCGCGCTTTGCAGAATGGCGCGCGAGAACCGGGGTTGCCGAGCCAGCATCGCGCAGATCGACGACGCCCCTGCCGATTGGCCCATGACCGTGATGCGCTCGGGGTCGCCGCCCAGGTCCCGGATATTGTCCAGCACCCAGTCGATCGCCATTTCCTGGTCCAGCAAGCCGACGTTGGCCGTTTGTCCAGGCACATACAGCCAGCCCAGCGCGGCCAGCCGGTAGTTGACGGCGACGACCACCAGGTTGCCTCGGGCCGCAAGCTGCGAACCGTCGTACCAGTCCAGCGCGCCGCCGCCGCTTTGCCATGCGCCGCCATGCAGCCACACCACCACGGGCCGTCGCGCAGCGTCCGCGCCGGGCGTCCACACGGTCAGGTGCAGGCAGTCTTCGGATTGGGGCGCGTCGAAATCGCCCATGGCGCCGCGTAGCCGCGAAGGCAGTTGCGGCGCGACGGGCCCGGCGCGCGTGGCATCGAGGTGGCCGCGCCATGCGGCGGGCTGCGGCGGCGCGAAGCGCAGGCTGCCTACCGGGGGCTGCGCATAGGGAATGGCGCGATAGCAGCAGATGCCGCCCGCATCGCGTTGGCCAGTCAGCGTGCCGGCCCGCAGCACCGCCTGGACGGGTTGATTCATATCCTGCCCCTTGCATCGTTGTCGTGCGGCCGGCGCGGAAGGCGCCGCAACCGTGGGGCTATGGTAGGGAAGATCTGGCCAGGGCAGCCATGCCGGTTTTGAACATTGCCATGCGCAACTCGCATGGCTGGGGCGCCGCGTGGCTTCCGGCGTTTACTTGGTGATGCGAGCGTCCAGGCTGTTGTCGGCCAAGGCTTGCGCCTGCGCCCGGGTCATGCCCAGATGCTCGTACAGCGCGTGGAAGTTCTCGTTGACGTAGCCGCCGAAGTAGGCGGGGTCGTCGGAGTTGACCGTGACCTTCACGCCCGCGTCCAGCAGCGACAGGATGTTGTGGTCGCGCATGTGTTCGAACACGCGCAATCGGGTATTGGACAGGGGGCAGACAGTGAGGGGGATCTGTTCATCGATCAGGCGGGCGATCAGTTCGGGGTCTTCTGCGGCGCGCACGCCGTGGTCGACGCGCAGCACCTTCAGCAGGTCCAGCGCTTCCCAGATGTACTCGGGCGGACCTTCCTCGCCCGCGTGGGCAACGGCCGGCAGGCCTTCGGCGCGGGCGCGGTCGAACACGCGTTGGAACAGGCGCGGCGGAAAGCCCTTTTCGCTGCTGTCCAGTCCGACCGCGATGAAGGCGTCGCGAAAGGGCAGCGCTTCTTCCAGCGTCCGCATCGCCTGCGCCTCCGGCAAGTGGCGCAGAAAGCTCAGGATCAAACCGCTGGTCACGCCCAACTGCTTGCGGCCGTCTTCCAGCGCCTGGCGGATGCCGGTAAGGACGACGGCGAACGGCACACCGCGGTCGGTGTGGGTCTGGGGGTCGAAGAAGGGCTCGGTATGCACCACGTTCTGTTCGCGGCACTTCAGCAGATAAGCCCACGTCAGGTCGTAGAAATCCTGTTCGGTGCGCAGCACGTCGGCGCCCAGGTAGTACAGATCCAGGAATTCCTGAAGGTTGCCGTAGTTGTAGGCGCCGCGCAGGGCATCGATATCGGCCCAGGGCAGCGCCACGCCGTTGCGTTGCGCCAACTGGAACAGCAGCTCGGGTTCCAGCGAGCCTTCCAGGTGCAGGTGCAGTTCGGCTTTGGGCAGTGCGTTGAGCCAGTCGTACATGGGTGCTCCGATAAAAAAGGGGGATGCGAATTCAAGGCCTGCGGTCAGGCGGCCAGTGCGATGTCGTCCGCCTGGATGGCTTGTTTGACTTGCTCGGCGAAAGCGCGGGCCTGCCGCGTGCTGGGGCGGTCTCGGCGCCAGATCGCGGCCAAAGGCGATTTTCCGATGCCGGGGCGCGCCGGCAGCACGATGAGTTCGTGCCGGGCCTGCCGGACAGCGGCCACGCTGCCCGGCAGCATCCACAGATACTGCCCGCCCAGCAGCATCTCGCGGCCGAACTCCAGCGACAGGGCGCCGATCATATCCGGAATCGCCAAGCCCGCGTTACGCAGAGACATCTCCAATTCGCCTCGGATGCGGCTGCCCGGTAGCGCCGTAATCCACGGATAGGCCACATAGTCTGCCAGCGTGGTGTCCGGCCGCCCGGCCAACGGATGCCCGTTGGCGCAGGCCAGCACTACCGAGTCTTCCAGCAATGTGGTGGACCGGTAGATCTGCGGGTTGACGGTGGACGAGAAGCGGCTGATCAGCACGTCAAGTGCACCGGCATCCAGGTCTTCGATCAGGCGTTCGTGCGTGCCGATTTCGATGGTGAGCGTAATGCGGGGATAAGCCTGCCGAAAGCCGCGCGCGGCTTGCGCCATCGGCCAGCCGGCAAACATCGAAAAACACCCCACGGTCAGGCTGCCTTCGTCGCCGCGCGACATCGCAGCCAGGTCGATCTCGGCTTTGCGAAAGTCGGTGAGCAGCAGGCGCGCGTGGCGGCACATGGCGTCGCCTAGCGGCGTGCACGTCGTTCCTTTGGCCGTGCGCTCGAACAGGCGCGCGCCCACCAGCTCTTCGATTTCAGCGATGGCGCGGGACAGGCCGGATTGCGTGCTGTGCAACTGCGCCGCCGCTTTGGACACATTGCCCAATTCTGCGACGGTCAGCACGATTTCCAGGTGCCGGATACGGAGTTTGCCTCGGAAGGGTGTCATGGCGCGGGGGCGTAAGGGATGGGCCGATTATTCCCCTGCGTCAGGCGCTTGGCAACGACAGTGCAGGATTCAGATATAGTTCGTCGCCAGGCACAACAACGAATACGGGACGGCCGCCAGTGGGAGTTACCCGAAAGCCGGCAAGCAAGGAGACAGCCATGAATGCAGCGGGATGGGGCGCGCGACGGACGATCCGGCTTGCCGCTGCGGGGCTGACGGCGCTGGCCTTGAGTGCATGCGGCGTAACCCGGGTGGACGAGGTCTCCGTCAAGTGGCCGCCTTTCCGGGACGGCACGCCGGTGGTGTTGTCGTCGGACCCGGCGCAATGCCCCGATCTGGCGGGCACGTACCGGGCGCAAGGCGAATACCGCTCGGGCGACCGCGAAGCGAAGTCGCTCGTCGACCTGCGCAATTTCCTGAGCTACCCGCTGGACCTTCAGGGCATGCACGACAACCTGCTGCCTGAATGGCAATCGACGCCTGACGCCACGGTGGCCTTCTCGCCTGCCGCCGGCGGATGGGACGTGCTGGCCCTGGACGGGCGCGGGGCGCGGTCGGCCGCGCATTTGCCTTTGCTGAATGGCGCGCAAGACCCCGCCGCGTTGAGTCACGACGCCAGGCCTGGCGTGCCTGACGGCATTCGGCGTCACACCGGTTGCGCGCAGGGCCGGCTGTGGGTCAGCGTGCGGCACGACTGGCGCCAGCACGAATCCATGGGCGTGCGGCGGCATGTGGCGTTGTTTCGCCCCGAGGCCGGCGGCTTGCTGGTGACCGTGCGGCGCGAGTCCGATTCCATCGGCCTGCTGCCCTGGTATTCCAACGAAAGCAGCGTGTCCCAGTATTGGTTCGGCAACGTGTCCGCGGCACGGTAGGCCCGCCTTGGCCATCGTCGCCCGCGCCACCGCCGATCCACGCGCCCGCTTTGTCTCGGGGCCCCTGGGCCCGCACGTCCTTGAAATGATCCTGACCGGCTGGGCCAGCATGCTGGCCGTCTTCGCAGTGGAGTTCCTGTCGCTGTTGTACCTGGGCACGCTGAAGGACGAAGCGGTGCTGGGCGCCGTGGGGTTCGGATCGATGACGCAGTTCACGATCACGTCGGTGTGCATCGGCGTGACCGTGGGGGGCGCGGCGCTGGTGTCGCGCGCGCTGGGATCCGGCAATGCGCCGCGCGCACGCACGCTGGCCGGGGCCTCGCTGATCTTGATGGCCGGGGCGGCGGTGGCGGCCGGCGCGGTGTTCCTGGCGGCGATCGGACCATTTACCGCAGCCATCGGGCTGGCCCAAGACGTGCGCGGGCACTTGCTGTCGTATGTGTTGATCACCACGCCCTTCACGGTGGTGATGGGCGTTGGCATGATGCTGTCGAACCTGCTGCGCGCGGCAGGCCACGGTCGTCAGTCCATGTGGGTGCTGCTGGCCGGCACCGCCACGGTGGCGGCGCTGGACCCGATCGTCATCTTCGTGCTGGACGGCGGCATGGAAGGCATTGCCTGGGCAAGCGGGGGCGGTCGCCTGGCGACGGTGGGGCTGGGCGCGTGGCTGGTGTTTCGCACGCATCGCCTGGTGGCATGGCCCGCATTGCGTGTGTTGCGGGCCGACTTGGCTGCAATCGGCAAAATCGCGCTGCCCGCGGCGCTGACCACGCTGGCGACGCCCGCCGCGGTGATTTTCACTGTTTCCACGTATGCCAGCTTCGGTCCTAGCGTCATGGCGGGCGCCACGGTGGTCGACCGCGTGCTGCAACTGGCCTATGCGCTGTTCTTCGTGCTGCCCGGCGCCATTGGCCCCATTCTTGGGCAGAACCTGGGCTCGGGGCAATGGGACCGCGTGAAACAGACCGTAAGGCTGACATCGCGCTGGGCCTTGTTCTACGGGTTCGCCGCCGCCACCGTGCTGGCGGTGCTTGCGCCCTGGATGCCAGACGTCTTCGAGGTCACCGGCCCGGGGCGCGACCTGATCATCTTCTTCTGCCGCTACGGCAGTTTCGCCTGGGCGGTGAACAGTCTGTTCTTCGTGTCGATTGCCGTCTTCAACAACCTGGGCTACGCGACCTATTCCACGGTCATCGGCTGGCTGCGTTCCACCTTGGGCACCTTGCCGTTCGTGTGGCTGGGCGCGCATTACGGCGGCCCCGAGGGGGTGATGCTGGGGCAGACCCTGGGCTTTGCCTTGTTCAGCGTGATCGCCATGGTGGTCTGCCTGCGCGTGTTGCGCGAACCGCCGGCTTTGATCATGGCCAAACAGACCGCGTAGCGCCAAGTTGCGCTTTGACGGCTTGCGGTTCGATTTCGGCGGCTGGTCGCGGTACGATCCTGCCTGACTTCGATTTTTCAGGATTACCATGCGTCCGCGTTCCTCAGGCCCTCGAATCGATACCTTTTCCCGCGCCTTGCTGGCCGCCGCCGTGATGGCTGCCGTCGCAAGCGCCGCACAGGCGCAATCGCCCGAGTCGGCGACCGGATCGCGCGCCTCGTCGCCCGCGCCCGCGCCGGTGCAGCCGACCTTGACGCCGAAGCGTACTTTCGACGATGTGACCGCGGCGCAATCCGCCGGACAGAAGCCGGCCGTTGCGCCAGCTCCCATCCCTTCAGTAGCGCCTGCGCCGGCGCCCGCACCGGCCGCGACGGCGACCCCGGCGCCTGCCGCGACCGCCGTGCCTGCCGCGACGGCCGTGCCTGCGGCGACGGCTTCGCCCGCCGCGCCGACGGTCATTGTCCCGACCGAACTGGACACCAAGGCCTGCATCGCGAAGCTGCGCAAGGGCGCGGCCGCCAACGGCCTGACCGTCGCCGACTGGGACAAGTACACCGCCAACGCCAAACTTCTGCCCACGACCGTGGCGTCCGCCAAGGGCCAGCCGGAAGGGCGCGAAAGCTGGTGGGACTACATCGCCAAGACCGTGGACGACGAACGCGTCAACGACGGCCGTGCCGTCATGAAAAAAGTTGGCCCGCAACTGGCCGCGATCGGCCAACAATATCAAGTGGATCCGGCCACGCTCGTCGCGATCTTCGGCATCGAGACGAACTACGGCCGCCAGATCGGCAAGACCGACGTGTTGAACGCCTGGTTGACGCGGGCCTGCACCGAGAACAAGACCCTGTGGGAAAAGAACGCCTACGCCTCGGTGCGTCTGCTGCGCGACGGCACGGTGCCCGCGGACAGTTTCGTGGGATCCTGGAGCGGCGCCTTCGGCATGACGCAGTTCATCCCGACCTCCTTCTATGAACTGGCGGCGGACGGTGACGGCGACGGCCGCATCGATCTGTACAACTCGCTGCCCGATGCGCTGGCGTCCACCGCCAACCATTTGCGCAAGCGCCGCGCCAAGTGGACGCACGGTCTGCCGGCCGTCGTGGAAGTGCGCGTGCCGGCCGACGTGGCCGCCGCCATCCCGCCCGAACCCGACGCGGAATACGTGGGTTCGCAAGACCGCCGCACCATCGCGCAATGGGCCCAGGCCGGCCTGAAGCAGGGCGACGGCTCGGTGCTCAAGTTGCCGTCTGGCAATGACGAACAGGCCTACCTGTTCGCGCCCACCGGCGCCAAGGGGCCGGTATTCCTGGCCACGGTCAACTTTGATGCCATCCTGCATTACAACCAGTCGCGCCGCTACGGCTTGGCCGTGTCGCTGTTGCTGAACCGCTTGCAGGGCGGTCCCGCTATCGTCGCCGCGTGGCCTACGGACGATGCCGGCCTGTCGCGTGCCGAAATCAAGCAGTTGCAGGAAGATCTCTACGGCCGCGGCTACGACATCGGCGTGGCGGACGGCATTCCGGGCGCCAAGACGCGCGATGCGGTGCGTGCCGAGCAGGAACGCCGCAACTTGCCGCAGGACGGCCGCGTGGGCAAGCGCATCCTGGATATCCTGAAGGCCGATCCGGCGCTGGCAGCGCGGCCCCTCCCGCCAAAGTGAGCCGACCATGCCGCATGCCGTGTTCCCCGATGCGTTCCTGACCCGCCGCCTGCGCGCGCAGCGCATGCGGCAGGACCACCTGTCATTCATCACCGACATGCACGCCGACGCGGGCCTGATGGAGACAATGGGCGGCACGCGCGACGCCGCCGCCAGCCGGCTGTATGTGGCGCAGAACGTCGCGCATTGGACCGAATACGGCTACGGCATGTATGTGCTGGAAGACCGCGACACGGGTGCGATGGTGGGCCGCGCCGGCCTGAAGTACACGGTGTCCGATGCGCTGGGCGCCATCGAACTGGCCTACGCGTTCCTGCCTGACTGCTGGGGGCGTGGCTATGCGGGCGAGATCGCGGCGTCGCTGATCGACATGGGGTTTGAGCTGCTGCCGGTGGACGTGTTGTCGGCCGTGGCGTTGCGGTCGAACGCGGCGTCGCGCCGCGTCATGGAGAAGACCGGCTTGCGGTATGTGGGAGAAACGGCTGGCGACGACGCCCGTGGCAAGGTCCGCTACGAGATCCGCCGCCTGGAATGGCGGGTTGCCCACGCGCACGCAAGCGCCTGAAAGGCCGCGGATCGGCGCTAACATTGCGGTATGAGCACGCCGACGATTCCCGAAGACAACGATCCGCAGCCCACCCCGCCCGAGCGCCCCGCGCCCGAGGAATGCTGCAACAGTGGTTGCATCCCCTGCGTCTATGACCGCTACGACGAAGCCATGGAACACTATCGCGATGCGCTGAAGGCCTGGCGAGCCCGCCACGAACCCCAGCATCCGTAGGATGGGTGAAGCGCGGGAGGCCGGCGGCAAGAACGCCACAATCCAGCGCGCGCAACCCATCAAGCAGCGGTGAATGCCGCGCGGCTTCTGCCACAGCACAATCGCTGCCAGATGGGTTACGCGCGCGGGGCACCGGAGTTTTTGACAGCGGCCTCTCGCGCTTCACCCATCCTACGCGTCAACGCCGCACCAACGCCGCACCAACGCCGCTTCTGCGCCGCTTCTGCGCCGCGTCAGCCCGCCAGCTTCATGTGGATGATCGGAAACGGGCGGCCTGCGTCGTCTTGCGCCGAACGGCCCATGTCTTCGAATCCGTAGTGCTTGTAGAACCCATGCGCCTGCGGATTCTGTTCGTTCACGTCGACCAGCAGGGTGCCGTGCAGCGACCGCGCGAAGTTCAGCAGGCGGCGGCCGGCGCCCTTGCCGCGTTTGTTGGCGTCCACGAACAGCATTTCCACCTTGTTGCCGGACAGGCCCATGAAACCGGCGAGTTCGCCGGCATCGTCCTCACAGACCCACACGCGCACGGACGGCAGGTAGGTGTTGAGTACCTGCGGGTACATGGCCTGAATCTCTTTTTCGGTCAGGAAGGAATGCGTGGCCCGCACCGAACGGAGCCAGATGTCCGCCAGGACCAGATCGTCGCCGTGATTGCGTTCTCGGATATTCATTTTCTTATTGATTCTGTTTGTCAAAGGCGCCGCGGTCCTTCGCCGCCGCGCCTTCATGCGTGCTACAGCCCTGAACGATACAACTCGGTAGCCGCCAGGACGGTTTCCATTTGCACAGTATGCGCGAAAATAAAACGGTCGCCGTAGACGGTTTCATCCGGAAACTCCGAGATTAGCGCCAGCGGCAGTTCTTCGCGATCGCTTTCCGTAATCTGTACCGGAATGCCATTCAGCACGTCGAAACCGGATTCGAGCGCGTGCGCGTGAAAGAGTTCCAGCTGGCGCGCATTGAATTCAACCAGCCCCGGCACATGACGCGCCAAGCGGGCCGTCACGCCTTCGATAAGACGACGCGCGCGTTCGCTCCAGCCCGGATGATGGCGCAACACCAGGAAGAAGCCCTTGGGCACGGTCCACAGTTCGAAATTGCGGGGCAGATACCCCGACAGCGGACGGGTCCATTCATGCGCCGGGTAGCCGTGCAGATTGATATGCAACTGCGCGCCGCTGATCGCATGCGCCTGATGGCGGCCATCGCGTTCGAAGAATGGCGCGTGTTCGCGGTACGCGATGTCGTCGCCCAACGCGCTGTAGCGCGACGCGTGCAGCATATGGCGGGGATGATGTTCGCGCAGGCGGTTGAACAGCGCATAACCGTCGGGATTCTCGGCGGCGATCAGCGCGAAGTGCGCGTCGCCGCGGGCCGCCAGCGTCTGCGCTGCGCGCAGGGCGCCCACGACGCCAGAGGTCTCGTTGGCGTGCTGCGCGCCTGAAATGAAGACAGCCGGCCCGGGGCCGCGCACATAGGTGCCCAGCACCGGGCGGCCTTGGCGCGACACGGCCTGGAACGCGTCCCCGCCGAATGCCGCCATGCAGCCGGCGATTTGGCCGGCGGTCAAGGGTTCGCGGCGCTGGGCCAACGGCGCGTCAAGCGGCGCGGCGATGACCGGCGCCGGGGCCTCGAACGGTTCCACTGAAATCTGCACGCGCGCCGCGCCGTCATGGCGCCGGATATCGGGGATGATCTGGCCGGGCTGCAGGCCGCGGTCACCGGAGGGTCGGCCGGAGTGGTGCTGGAAGTGTTCCAGCAACGAAAAGTACACGTCCTCGTGCAGCGCTTCGAAGGTGCTGACGATCTCTTCGTCCACCGGCAGGGCGAAATCCATCCCTGGCAGGTCGACACGGATTTCCAGACGGTCGAAGTATGGTTCGTGCGTGCCCCAAGGGTGGTTGCGCACGGTGTCGACGATGATGCGGAACACCTGCTGATACTCGGTGGCTTGAGCGGCGTCGATCTGGACTTGGCCCTCGGCGTCGCGGACCCGCAGCCAGCCTGTGGGCGACAGTTCGGGTTTGCCGTCCTGGGCCTGGCCCAATTGATTGGGGGCGAAGACCCGCGTGTCGACCTTGCGCCCGTCCGCATAGGTCAGCGAGACGTCGTAGTGCAGGTCCGAGGCGCCCGGTTGCATGACGACGCGCACGCCCTCCATCAAGGCGACCAGCGGGTAGGCTTCCAGCGTGAAGCGCTTGGCCTGGGCATGTTCGTGCAGCGGATAGCGTACTTGGGCCGACACCAACCCTTCGCGGTCAACGTCTTCCAGGAAGAAATGCACCAGCGGCTTGTAGGCGCTGCGAAACCGCGCCGTGACGCCGGCCTGCGCCAGCCGGGCTTCAGCGGCGCGGCGGGCCTCTACGCCTTCAAACAGCCAGCCTTCCACGACCGCGCCGCGCCAGGCGGGGGCCATGTAGGCGTGCGTCCAGGCGTCCAGCGTGCGGTCGAATGTTTTTTCCAGCAAAGACATGCTTTCAGTTCCTTCGATGTTCTTTCATCATCCGGTAAAGGGAAAAATGCCCCTTGCGGGGCATTTGCCTTACACCTTTCCGGTGGGGTCCAGGCGGTCCCGCAACCAGTCGCCAAGCAGGTTCAGGCCCAGCACGGTCAGCATGATGGCCAGCCCCGGGAAGACACTGACCCACCATGCCGTCTGCATGTAGGTGCGGCCGTCGGCAAGCATACCGCCCCAGCTGGGGATCATGGGATCCACGCCCAGGCCCAGGAAAGTCAGGCTGCTTTCCAGCAGGATGTTGTTGGCCACGTTGAGCGTCATCAGGATCACCAGCGGGCCCAGCAGATTGGGCACGATGTGGTGGCGGATCATGGCCAGGTCGCGCACGCCGAAAGCGCGCGCGGCCAGCACGAACTCGCGTTCACGCAGCGCCAGCACCTGCGCCCGGACCAGGCGCGCATATTGCACCCATTGCGACACGATCATGAAGAAGATCACGTTGTACAACCCGCCACCCAGGATGGCGATGAACGTGATGGCCACCAGGATGAAAGGCAGCGCCAGCTGCACGTCCGCGAAACGCATGACGATCATGTCCCAGAAGCCGCGGTAGTAGCCGGCGATAAGACCCATGATGATGCCCAGCAACGCGCCGCCGAGCACGGATGCAAAGCCGACCATCAGCGAAATCTTGCCGCCGACGATCACACGGGCCAGCACGTCGCGGCCCAGCGGGTCGGTGCCAAACGGATGGGCGGCGGACGAGAAGGGCGCCATCAGGCGGGCGGCCAGGTCCATGGATTCGCCGCCATCCGGGAACAGCCAGCCAGAGCTGAGCACCAGCAGGACCATGACACCGGTGAGCAGGGCGCCTAGCACGAATTCCAGGGAACGGTAGCGGCTGCGCGGCTTGAAAGGCTTGGGAGCGGCGGCGGTGGGGGTGGTTGTCTGCATAAGGCTCACCGCGTGCGGATACGGGGGTCGACGATGCCGTAGGCGATGTCGACGATCAGGTTGACCAGAACGATGACGGTGGCCAGCACGGTGACCGTGCCCTGCAGCACCGGGTAGTCGCGCCCGGAAATGGCGTCGAACGCCAGCGTGCCCAGACCGGGCCAGTTGAACACCATCTCGATGACGACGATGCCGCCGATCAGTCCGCCGAATTGCAGGCCCAGGTAGGTGATCAGCGGAATCGCGCAATTGCGCAGCGCATGCTTGTACAGCACCACGCGTTCCTTCAGGCCTTTGCTGCGCGCCACCATGATGTACTGCGCCGACAGCGTTTCCAGCATCGTGGTGCGCACCAGGCGGATATTGGTGGCGCTAAGGATGATGGCCATCGTCAAGGACGGCAGGATCAGGCTGGCGGGCCCGCTCCAGCCCGAAGGCGGCAGCAGCGGGAACGTGATCGACAGCAGCAGGACCAACATCAACGCCAGCCAGAAGTTGGGGAATGACAAGCCCACCAGCGACAGGATGCGGATAGCCTGGTCGGTTGCCTTGCCGCGCTTGATGGCCGCCTGGATGCCCAGCGGCAGCGAGATCAGGATCGAGAAGATCAGCGACGTGAAGGCTAGCATTAAGGTGGCGGGCAGGGCGTCGCCGATCAGCTTGGCGACAGACGTGCCGCCCATGAAGCTGCGGCCGAAGTCGCCATGCAACAGCCCCTGCATGTAGGACAGGTATTGTTCGTGGAACGGCCGGTTCAGGCCCAGCGCCTGGCGGATGTTGGCCAGGTCTTGTTCAGTGACGCTGCCCGATCCCTGGCTGAGCATCAGCGCGGGGTCGCCAGTCAGACGCACGGCATACGAGACAAGCAGTGTCACGGCGACGATCACGAAGACCGCCTGCAACACGCGTTTAATGAGAAATCCGGTCATAAGGCGCCGCTCCGGCTTGCACCGGAGAGGGTCGGTAATGTTATTGCTTCAACGGGCATCGTCGATGCTTCAACGGGTATCGCACCAGCGGGATGCCAGGGATCCGGCTTTGCCGGTCCCGAGGCATGCCCCCTGGGGGGAAGCGCGGCAGCGCTTCGGGGGGGAACGCTACTCCACGCTGGCTTCAAGGAAACGGAAGCGGATGTCGCCGGGCACTTCCAGGTTCTTCACGCGCTTATTCACGCCCACGATCGTGTTCAGGCTGTACAGCGGCAACTCCAGCGCCTGGTCGGCGACATAGCCGGCGATTTCCTGCAGCATGGCCTCGCGCTTCTTCACGTCGTAGACGGTGCGTTGCGCTTCCAGCATGCCGTTGAGCTTGGCGTCGTTGTCATACGGATTCCACTTCTGGCCCGTGTGGTACATCAGGTACGCGGTGTTGTCGTAGTCATACGTCCAGCCGCCCCATTGGTTCTGCCACATTTCGCCCGTCTTGCCGCCCGGGATGATGTCATTGAGCAGCACGCCGGTTTCATACGGCTTGATGGTGGCGCGCACGCCCACGGCTTGCAGGTAGCCCGACACGGCCTGGGCCACTTCGCGGAAGTTCGAATCGCTGCCGCGCACGTCGATCTGTACCGCGGCGCCCGGCTTCACACCCGCCGCAGCCAGCAGCTTCTTGGCTTCGGCGGGGTTGAAGGGCAGGGGCTTCTGTTCGGGGTTGTAGCCGAAGGACTGCGGGCCCTGGAAGCTGGCGATGACCTTGGCCTGGCCCAACAGCAGCTGCTTGACGATGGCTTCGCGGTCGACCGCCATGATCAGCGCGCGGCGCACGTCACGGTTCTGGGTGATGCCGCCCTTGGTGTTGTAGCGCAGCGCGAAGGCCACGGGGCCGCCGGTCGAGATGACGTCCGCGTTGCCGGACTTCTTCACGGTTTCGATCAAGCCCAGCGGGATCAGCGTGGCGATGTCGATGCGGCCGGCTTGCAGCTCGGCGACCTGGGTGCCGGGTTCGCCGATGAAACGGTACACAACCTTGTCCAGCTTGGGCTTGCCGCCCCAGTATTCATCGTTGCGCGCCAGGGTCACGTTGACCTTGGGCTGGTAGCTTTCGAACTTGAACGGGCCGGTGCCGACCGGGTTCGTGTTGAAGAAGTCCTCGCCCTTTTCCTTGATGTACTTCGGCGGCACGATCATGGCGCCGTAGCCGGCCAGCTTGGTCAGCAGCACCGGATCGGGCTGCTTCAGGATGAAGTCGACGGTGTATTCGTCTACGACCTTGATCTCGCCGATCGAGTCGTAGTTGGACTTTTGCGGTCCCTTGGCGCCTTCCGCGCCCAGCAGGCGTTCGAACGTGAACTTCACCGCTTCGGCGTTGAAGGGTTCGCCATTGTGGAACTTGACGCCTTGGCGCAGCTTGAAGCGCAGGCGCTTGTTGTCGTCCAGGTATTCCCAGCTGGTGGCCAAGCCCGGTTGCAGCTTCAGGTCGGCGCCGCGCATCGTCAGGCCGTCGTACAGGTTGCCGCCCACGGAACCCCAGAAGGTCACGAAGGTGTCGATCGGATCCCAGCTGCCCGGGTCCTGGTTGATGGCCACGCTGAGCGTGCCCGCGGCATGCGCGGTCGAGAAGACGGCGGGCATCGCGCCGCCCAGCGCCAGGGTCAGGGCGGCGGCGGTAAAGGTGGTGCGTAGGGATTGCATGGTCGCTCCAGGGACGGGAAGTCGGGTCGGGCCGAGGGAAAGAGGGGGCTTCAGGCCGCCCGGGCCACTTGGTGGCCGGGCGCGAATTCGATCAGGGGAATGATGGCGGGCTCGTCGCCCACGCGGCGCACCGGGCTGGGGATTTCGCCTTCGATCAACGATGTGTCGATGTGACGGCCGGGCTCGGCCACCGGCACCGCTGCCAGCAGTTTGCGGGTATAGGCATGCTGCGGCGATTCGAAAATCTGCCGGCGCGTGCCCAGTTCCACGATCTGGCCCAGATACAGCACGGCCACGCGGTGGCTGACCTTTTCCACCACCGCCATGTCGTGCGTGATGAACAGGTACGACAGGCCGCGGTCTTTCTGCAGATCCATCAACAGGTTCAGGATCTGCGCCTGGATGGATACGTCCAGCGCCGACACGGATTCATCGGCAATGATCAGCTTGGGGTTGCTGGCCAGCGCCCGCGCGATGCACACCCGTTGGCGTTGGCCGCCCGAGAATTCGTGCGGATAGCGCTTGGCGTGCTCGGGCTTCAGGCCGACTTGCTCTAGCAATTCGCCCACGCGGCGGGCGATGGCCGCGTCGCCGTTCAATAGGCCGTGCGTGCGGATGGGTTCAGCGATGCTGAATTCCACCGTCTTGCGCGGGTCCAGCGACGCGTAGGGATCCTGGAAAATGTACTGAATTTCCTGGCGCAGGCGCTGGCGGCCGGCGGCATCCATCGAAAAGATGTCCTGCCCGTTGTAGCGCACCGCGCCCGAGGTCGGCGCCACCAGTTGCTGCAAGGTTTTGCCGATGGTGGACTTGCCGCTGCCCGACTCGCCCACCAGGGCCAGCGTTTCGCCGGGGTAGACGTCAAAGCTCACCTTTTCGACCGCATGGACGCGATGCGTGACGCGGCCGAACAGGTTGTGGCCCACATCGAAGCGGGTGGTCAGCTTTTCCACGCGCAGCACCGGCTCGTCGTAGCGTGCCGTGTCCTGTTCGCGCGTTTCACCCACTTCGCGCAGGGTGTCGCCTTCCAGCACCGTTTGCGGCGTGCGCAGCGGCAGGTCGCTGCCGGTCAGGCTGCCCAGGCGCGGCACCGCGGCCAGCAGTGCGCGGGTGTAGGGATGCTTGGGCGCATTGAAGATGTCGTCGACGGTGCCTTGCTCGACCTTCTTGCCGCGCAGCATCACGACCACATCGTCTGCCATCTCGGCCACCACGCCCATATCGTGCGTGATGAAGATGACGGCCGTGCCCAGGTCGCGCTGCAATTCGCGGATGGTGTTCAGGATCTGCGCCTGGATGGTCACGTCCAGGGCGGTGGTCGGTTCGTCGGCGATCAACAGGCGCGGCTGGCACGACAGCGCCATCGCGATCATCACGCGCTGGCGCATGCCGCCGGACAATTGGTGCGGATACCGGTCCAGCAATTGCTCGGCGTCCGGCAGGCGCACCTTCTCAAGCAGCTTGCGGGCCGATTGGCGCGCGGCCGAGCGCGATAGCTGCTGGTGCAGCATGATGGCCTCGACGATCTGGTCGCCGATCGTGAACACCGGGTTCAGCGACGTCATCGGCTCCTGGAAAATCATTGCGATGTCGTTGCCGCGGATCGCGCGCATCTGCTCGTCGGTGGCTTTCGTCAGGTCGGTTTCGCGGCCGTCGTTGTCGCGGAACAGGATTTGACCCGTGGCGATGCGGCCGCTGGTGTAGTCGGTCAACCGCATGATCGCCATGGACGTAACCGACTTGCCCGAGCCGGATTCGCCGACGATCGCCAGCGTCCTGCCCGGCCGGACATCGAAGTCCAGGCCATCGACGGCGCGGAACACGCCAGTGTCGGTATTGAAATCGACCGATACGCCGCGCACGGACAACAACGGGGCAGACGAAGAGGCAGTAGTGCTAGACAACGTGGATTCTCACAGCGAGGTGGCGGCGCGGGCAGCCTGGTCGTACAGGCCCGACAGGGTGCGCAGGGTGTTGGCCAATTGATGGTTGGCGTCTTCCGCGGCAGGGGAGTCAATAAACGATTTGACGAGGCATTGCTCGCGCACTTCAGCGTAGCGCTGGATGGCGGCGGCGCCGGCTTCGGTGGTTGTGTAGATCACTTCCTTGCCTGTCTTGGCGCTTTGCACCACGCCCAGCCGCTCCAGCTTCTTCAGCGAATAGTTCACCAGATGGGTGTCTTCGACATTCAGGGTGAAGCAGATGTCCGCCAGCTTCTTGCCGCGGCCGCGGTGGAACACATGGTTAAGCACCAGGATGTCCAGCGAGGTCAATTCAGGCAAGCCCGCGCAAGCCATGCACCGCACCATCCAGCGATTGAAAGCGTGGGACGCGATGATCAGCCCGAATTCCACCTCGGACAACTCCGGGGCGGACGAGGCGAGATGGGCGGAGGAAACAATGGCGTCCCGGATGGATACAGACATGGATGAGGCGGATAAGGGACGGATCGATGACAAAACGTTGGCGAATTATTGACGATTTGTTGATATGGAGGCATTCGGGATAACCCGGGGAAATAAGCATATGTCGCTGTTGCTGTGTCACGGGCCGGGCACACCGCCGTTTGATGGCCGCACGGCAAAAAACCGCATTTAAGACTTTTCCGATTCCTATTTCGGGCAAGTTCTACTAACTTTGATGTCCAAAATTTCAATATAAAAAGACACAAATTGTTATATAGTGCACCCCGACAGCAGAATCAGTAACGATAAATATCCAAAGTAGACAAAAGAACATCGATTTTTTCGCAGCGAGATTTACGTATGGAAGTTGCTTTGTGCGGGCGACGAAGGGCGCAGGTCGCAGTCGCCATGATGGTTTTCCCCGTTGCTGTACTTGCCCAGCCGGTGCCTGATGGCGGGCGTGCCGCCGAGATCCAGCGCCGACAGGAACTTGAAATCGATGCGCAGCGCCAACGGGCCGCCGAGCGCCCTGACGTCCTGACACCCGACGTCGCGCCCACCCCCCAAGCCCTACAATTTCCGACCGAAACCCCATGCTTCGCCATCAAACAGCTGGTGTGGGACGGGGTGTTGCCCCCCGCATTCCTATCGGAAGCCAGCCGAGCGGTGCTTGACCAGTGCGTGGGCGGGCAAGGCTTGCGCGCGTTGCAGGAATATCTGACCGGTGAATTGATTGACAGCGGCAGGGTGACCGCTCGCGTGCTGGTGCCCGAACAATCATTGGCTGCGGGAAAACTGACGCTGCGCTATGTGCCGGGACGCATATCCGGCGTTAAAGGCAAGGACGCCATCGGCTGGTGGCGCACCGCCGTGCCCACTGGCCCAGGCGGCGAACTGAACCAGCGCGATCTGGACCAGGCGTTGGAGAATGTCCGCCGGCTCGCCGGTCAGGCGGACGCGGCGATAGACGTCGCGCCCGGCCCCGAGCTTGGGGATTCGGATATCGTCATCCGCCCGGGCTCCGGCAAGCGCTGGCACGGCTATGTTGGCGGCGACAACGGCGGCATGGACGCCATTGGCAAGTACCAAGTCAACGCCGGCCTGACGTTGGATTCACCGTTGTTCCTGTATGACCAATTGTCGGTGTCGTGGAACAGCAACGCACGCTGGCGGGATTCAAATTCAAACACGCGTGCGGCGTCCATCAACTACAGCATCCCGTTTGGCTATTGGATGTTCTTTGCCGGCGCCAGCAAATCCACGTATCGGCAGACAGTGGCGGGCTTTGAAGAGCCCATCGTTTATGGCGGCACCACCAAACAATTGCAGGCAGGCGTGTCGGTCGTGCCGTATCGCGGCACCGCCTATAAGGGCAACGCGTCGTTCACGTTGTTGCGCAAGCGCACGGACAGCACGCTGAACGATGTGCCCATCGATGTGCAGCGCCGTGACGTTACCGGCTACGAATTCAGCTACGCGCATCGCCAATATCTGGGGCAGTCGGTGCTGGACGTGGGGGGCGGGGTGCGCGGCACCTTGCCGCAGTATTCCGATCAGCCGGGTTATGTCTACGGCGACCCGGATTGGAACGGGCGCAGCACCATCTATACCGCGAATATCGGCCTTTACGTGCCCTTCAAGATTGCGGACCAACCCTTCGCGTACCAAGGCAATTGGCAGATCCAGCACGCCAAGACCGCCGTCGTGCCCGCGGACTATTTCACTATCGGCAACCGCTATGCGGTGCGCGGCTTTGATGGGCAGATGACCCTTGCCGCTGAAGATGGCTGGTCGCTGCGCAATGACCTTTCGTTGAATCTGGAGCGCCTGACGGGCTTGCCGGGGCAGCAGTTCTATACCGGAGTCGACGTCGGCCGTGTCGGCGGCCCGTCCGCCGCATTCCTGTCGGGCCGCACGCTGGTCGGCGCGGTTGCCGGACTGCGCGGACGGTTTTCCGTGCCATACGTCAATGCCAGCTACGACCTGTCTGCCGGCTGGCCGTTGAAAAAGCCCGACTCCTTAAAGACGTCGACCACCGTGTTTTCAATGGTTGTGATGTTCGAGTTCTGATCGCCCGCGCCGTCACCGTGTCGTGATGGCTCGTTCAATCCCCGAGTTGCATTCTTAGGTACGCCTCATGTCCAAGCTTCGTTCGCTGATTGTCTGGTCCACCGTGTTCACGCAAGTGTGGACCCCGTTGTTGGCCCAAACGTTGCCGATCTCGGTGGACAAGAGCGTGGCCGGCGCGAAGCCGTCGGTCAGCGTCAGCAACGGCGTGCCCGTCGTCAACATCGCACCGCCGTCGGCGGGCGGGGTTTCCAACAACCGCTATACCCAATTCAACGTGGGCCCGTCGGGCGTAGTGCTGAACAA
>NZ_JBMGRB010000002.1:0-737359 GCF_049060505.1 Achromobacter marplatensis | reverse complement strand
GGTATTGGCCTATTGCCAGTGCTTGAGGTAGTTGGTGCAAAAGACACCACTCGCTTCATCGATGGCATCGAGGTTGTCAATCAAAAAACTAGTCAGGTTCTCCAAGGCACAGTTGATCTTGGCCCAATCTTGGATCGGATAAAATCAGGTGGAAATGTATTACACAGCCGACCACTACAAAATCTTCATTCTGATAAAAAATTGAGGCCTGTCGAAAATGTTGCCATTCACGTTTGTGGACATCCCGCCTTCATATGACGCGGCCGAGGTTTTTTATGTGCGGATTGATCCCTCCATTGGAATTGGAGAGGAATTGATAAGAGCGCTGTATTATCTGCTTTGGTTGCCGGGGTATTTTGGATTTAACTGGGATGCCTTGTATTATTGCTTAAGAGATCTTAGCTGGATTCCATGCCACAAAATCGTCCTTGTACATGTGACTCTTCCTGAGTTGCCAAGAGAGGAACTACGGGTATACCTTGAGATTTTACGTGACGCGGTCCTTGATTGGGTCGGAGACGAAGGACACGAGATGGAAGTAGTCTTCAGGGAAATTGATAGGCTTACGGTCGAGGAACTGCTAGAAAAATAGATTAAGCCGTTGGTGCAAAAGGCGTAGGCGCTCCGCTGGAAACATCCGACCCGAATGCTGTAAGTGGCAGTCGAGCCGGTGCAGAAGGCCTTGGTTTGCTGCAGGCTCGAATCGAAGGTGATCAATTTGTTATTACCGATGGTCGTTCGATCCCTCTGTCGGAATGCAAAATTTAGTTTGCTTGAGCAGTACTTACCCTAAACACCGGCCTAGCTTCGGTGTTTTTTTTATCTGCTGTAGCGTTTCTTCCTAGCTGCTTGCTTGGTGGTTACTGCTTGTTCCCATAATCCGCGACGCCTGGTACTTGAGAATCATGCCGTTGAGCGCTCTCTGACACGACCGAGAGCGGCCCTGCCAGCGACGCGCTGAGCATGAGCGCGCTCATGGCTCAGGTGCAACGTGCACAGGATTGGAGCGCCGGCGGCAAGTACGGTCTGGTGTGGCAAGCCGTATCCGGGGCGGCCGGCGCAAACGTGACGGGTTCGATTAGCGCATTCGTGCAGTCGGCCGCGGTGAACTACCTTCAGGGCCTGGGGGCAGGCCAAGTAAAGCAGATCGCCGATAGCCTAGGCCGGGATCCGCAATCGGAAGCTGCGCGTGCGGCGTTGCACGGCATCGTGGGACGCGCGGGTGCTGCAGGCCAAGGCGCAGCCTGCGCCTCGGGCGCCTTGGGCGCGAGTGCTGGCAGCCTCCTGAACAGCCTGATGGGATCGCCCGAGGGCTTAACCCCCGAGCAAGTCGAAGCGCGACGCAATCTAGTCACGAGTCTGGTGGCAGGCATAGCGAGTGCTGCAGGAGCGGATGCGGCAACGGCGAGTACGGCGGCGGGGCTGGAAACGTCGCAGAACTGCGGGCAGCTCGCAATCCCTGCGGTTAGCGCGGCGGCGGCCAAGTGTGCAACGACGCCGAGCTGCCAGCGGGCGGTCACGTATGTGTCGGACAAGACCGTCTACGTTGCCGTGCAGATGAAGGATGGCGCCATTTATGTCGGAACGGCGGCCCTGGTGGGCATTGCCGCTGCGTCTGATGCCGTTGGGAACTGGGTGTCCGAATTCGTGGGCGACACAGTGGAGCGCGAGACGGCGCTGCCGGGTAAGCCTGGTGAGGTGGTGAGGGTGGATGCGCCGCCGCCGCTGCCTTCCGAGAAGGAGACGTTTGGTTCGGAGATTCCGGTTTGGCCGGGCGAGGCGATTGGGCCGATTGCAGTGCCGGGGCAGGAGAATAATGGGCCCTTGGGTGAGACTACGACGACTACGCCGTTGCCGGAGGAGCAGGGGGCGGGGCTGGTATTTAAGGAGGATGGCTCGGCAACGAATGGTGCCCCGTCAGGCTTTCCGATAGGACTGACCCCGGACGATGCTCAGTCGGCCCTTGCAGATATAAGAGGGGATGGCGGACACGCTATTCGGCACCTGGAGGGGGGTGTGATTCCAAATACGGGTTCTCTAGAATCAAGAGTAAAGTCACTCAAAGATATTGCAATTCCGGTTTTGCAGGAGCCAACGCACGTTGCAGATTGGCGTATTGGAGCGACGGAAGGGCGAGCACTTGTGGGGTCGGCAGAGGGCCGGAATATCGTGAGAGTCGTAGCTAAGGGCGGGCCAATGAAGGGAAAAATTATCTCTTCATTTGTCTCGGATAAAAATAAGCTTGATATAATTTTATCCCGTTAAGCGGAGGTGATTATGGAATGGCGGAAGGCGCTTTCGACCGAAGGGCGGGGCGAGATTCGAATTCTCTGTTATGGCGTTTTTCCGAGTTCCGATATGGAGGGGGCGATCGCACATTTGCGAGAAGTCAGGGATTGGAGAGCTGACGTGTATGAGCTTCGCGATGAGGCATGGGTATATGGCGCAGCGTTGCAAGAGTATGTTCTGACCGACTCTCAGGAAGTAGGCTCAGCGATTTATGGGCTTTTAGAAAACGCTGTTTCTTACCCGTCCTGCAAAGTAGCGATTTGCATGTATGACGGAATGTTTGCGGGAATTGAGTCACTGTTTTCCAATTCCCTTGCTTCCCAAATTTATGCATTCAGTTTTTCACCGGGTTCTTTTGTATTGGCTCTTGATGACGACGTTATCAGCTCTCAGGGATGGTTAGAGATAATTAGCGATGCAAAAAAAAGATTGAATTTCTGTTTTCCCCGTTAAGGATTCATACTGCGTTGAGCCGATTTCTCGATCAGTCTTATCAAGTGCGTGGCTTTGGCCTGGGTGATGGATAATATTGGAGCATGTAGTGGATTCGCAAGCGGTTATAAAATACCTCTATATGACTCAGGATCGTCTGCCGAGCGTGCTCACGGTTGGAGAAGTGTTGGTGATGCGTTAGCTTGTTCGTCAAATTCGTGAGGAAGCTCTTCGCCCCCGAATTAAGATGTCCGGCTGCGCACAATTAAGGTGCCAGACTACATTTCCGAGAAATGTAGTCTGGACTAACCCGGATTTTCTGGACGGTTTGGTTAAGGCGCTGCGGCCTCGACCTGAGCAGGCGTTCGATAGCCTGGCCCCTGATGGATTCGCTGGTGGTTGTAGAAGATCTCGATGTAGTTGAGGATCGCCAGCCGTGCGTGCTCCCTGCTATGGAAGACGTCGTGGTGCGTTAATTCGTTCTTGAGGTTGCTAAAGAAGCTCTATGCCACGGCATTATCGTGGGGATCGCCCTTGGCGCTCACGCTGATAGTAATGCCGTTGGCTGTCAGCATTGCACGATACTCGGCTGAACTGTATTGGGCGGCCCGATCGCTGTGATGCATCAGCCCCGGTTGCGGCTTTCGCCTGGCCACGGCCATCAACAGTGCCTGGATAACTAGACTTCGGTCCCGCAAGCGCGCGTCAACCTGATAAGCAGCATCGTTGCTGGCATTGCCGCATGGATTGATCCGTGGGCTGCCGTGCCCGCGGAGATCGCGGCGCGTATAGAGGTGGAGAACAACAGCCGCTATAAGGATCGCGAAAAGGTTGCGCGCATGAAGGCGGAGGTAACAGCGAAAGCGATCGCCACGTGCGCCGATGACAATAGCTGCTTGCAAGCGGAGTTTGATCGAGCCGATAAGATGGCGGCTGCGTATGACGTGGCGCTAACGCTGAGTCAGTATGCGTAACTGAGCAAGGAAAAGGCCGACACACTTGCGCAAGCCGTGCTCGACTTGACTCCGGGGGTGTCAAACGCTAGCGCGTTGTATGAGCTGTTGACGGGTAAGACGGTGACCGGGGGAAGAGGCAAATCGCTTCTTCGCAGGTATTGGCCTGTTGCCAGTGCTTGGTGGCATTATGAAGAAGGGCGAACAAGCGGTACATGTGTTTGCCGAGGCAGACAAGGCAGTTAATGCCGCGAAGGTGGGGGGCAAGGTTGAGGTAGGAGGTGCAAAAGGTAGTGCGTTCGCTGGGAGAAACATTGATGATTTGTCGAATGCAGGAAAACTACTTGATCCGGCCGATAAATCAGGACAACTTTCATTAGCTGGTCGAGCACTCCAAAAACACGGTAGTCGTGAAGGCAGTGCGTTTCCTAGCGTTAAAGGAAGCCCTTCTGAAATCAACGTCCAAGGTAAAAAATAGCTGACGAGATCTTGAGCAATGCTGCGACCACCGTAACCTATAAAGACACCGGTAGATTTGGGAAGGTCATGGATGTGATTGCCCCCGATGGCCGCGGGCTTCGCTACGATTCGAATGAAAAATTTATTGGTTTATCGGAGCGGCCGAAGCCATGAATATTTTATCTACTGTGATAACAAGCCCCCCAGATCGGGAGAATTGT
This sequence comes from Achromobacter marplatensis, assembly GCF_049060505.1. GTDB lineage: Bacteria > Pseudomonadota > Gammaproteobacteria > Burkholderiales > Burkholderiaceae_B > Achromobacter > Achromobacter marplatensis_A. The sequence continues at coordinate 733,005 of NZ_JBMGRB010000002.1, read as the reverse complement.
GTATTCGAGATTTGAGCGGGGGAGAGTCAGTTGGCTGAGGTATCACATGAGCCAGGAAGACCAATTGAAATAGAAATTTATCCCCCTGTTGAGGGAGGCAAATGGAATTTCAAACTTGAGGACCTTATGACGGCTTTGCATCAAGCGACTATGACTTTAGCTTCTCACGAATAAGTTGGTGCAAAAGCGACTGTAAATGTGAAGTCGGCTAGTTTTGCTGATGAGGCAAAGCTGATTGGTCACTTTGAAAAACACAGTGCTGAATTTGGGGTAAAGTCGTCTATCGAATATTTGCAGGCGGGCAAGGATATTATGCAAGGCAGGGATACGGTTCAGTATCTGTACAAGGGCGAAATGCGAACTGCGTACGTGCAGTTCATGGGTAAACCGTCCCGTGGAGATCCGAAGTATGGATTTGTAGGCACTAATTCTGATGGTGCCATCACTACAATTTATGTGGAAAGTGGTAAGGGTTTTTGGAAGATGTTGAATGGTGACCCTAAATATAAAACTATAAGGCCTGTACCATGATTTATTCAGTGCTTGTTGATGGCATCAATCCTGAAATAGAAGAGGAAGTCTCGATTGTTGTATGTGGTCAGCGGCTTACCTGCTTTGCAAGCTATCTTCCCTATCAGCTTGAGATAGGGCGAGTGTATCGGGCAGAGTTGTTGCCGATGGTTTTTGGCGAGTATATTGTTCAAGAGAATTCTTATGTCACACCCTCAGTCCTTAGAGAAGGTCCAGGCTATTCATACAGAATTATCGGCGAGTTGAGGGGCGGTTGTTTGTGCTGTAGTGAGTTGACCTTCTGTGATGAGATTTTTTTGGCGGATTTTGGTTTCCTTGAGGGGAAGCTGATTTCATGGCGGGTCGATAGGTTAGACATTTCGTTTGTCTGAGTTTCCTTTGGTGCAACAGAGGTGCCCGCTGTTTAAAGGGCGTGCTCAAGAGAAGCACTTTGCAGGTCATAATTCGTACACGCCAGGCCGTAGTGTTTTGAGCAGTGACCCCCGCAAGCTTGCCGAAGTGCTGGAACTGGACAGCAGGCCGGTAATATTCCAGTTGGCATGCCGGGCTCGAAAGAATGGGTGAATTTTGGTGGGCCTATAGGGACGTATATAGATGGAGCAGCGTCGGTGGCAACGTGATCATCGACGCGGGCCGCGATGTCGGCGTGTTCGCCGGCGAGGTGCTGGCGCAGGATGGCGATATCTCGATCGCAGCCGCAACGTCGCCATTGTTGCTGGCGTGGGCGAAGCCCGTCAGCACGAGTATCACGAGCTCAAGCAATCCGGTCTCACGATTGGTATAGCCGGAGGCATGCTGGGCGCGGCGCAACAGATGCACGGCACGCTCGAGCAAGCCGGTGAAGCCAAGAGCGGCCGCCTGGCGGCCGTCAAGGTCGGGCAGGCCGCGTATCAGGCAGTGCAGGCCGATCGCATGATGGACGCGGCAAAGGGTTCGCAGGCAACTGAGGCACAAAAGGAAGCCGCAAGCGCCCAAATTCAGATCAGCCTGAGTTCCAGCAAATCCGTCAGCGAGACTAAGCGCACGCAAGAAACCGCGTTTGGGTCGTCCATCATGGCGGGGGGAACGTATCCATTGTGGCGCTGGGCGAGAAGGGGGGCGCCGGGTCCGGCAACCTGTCGATTGTCGGAAGCGACGTCACTGGCAAGAACGTCCTGCTGGCAGCGACGAATGATCTCTATCTTCTGAGCCAGGCAAAAACCTCAACAGAAACCTCGACCAACAAAAATAGCGGCTGGAATGTCGGCGTGGGCATTGGCGTGTCCGATAGCGGCAGCGGAGGCGGCATCAATGTCTTCGCCAGCGGTTACGCGGGCAAAGGCAATGCCAACGGCAATGGCACGACGTACCAGGAAACGCAGGTCAGCGCCCGCGACAACCTGACGCTGATCTCGGGCCGGGACACCGTGATGATGGGCGCGCAAGCGCGCGCTGACAGCATTCGTGCCGACATTGGCCGCAACCTGACCATCGCCAGCCAGCAGGACACGGACCGCTACAACGCCAAGCAAAGCCAGGTGAATGCAGGCGGCAGCTTCAACTTTGGTTCCATGAGCGGCAATGCTTATGTCGGCGCCAGCATCGGCAAGACCAAGTCGAACTACGACAGCGTCATCGAACAATCTGGGCTGTACGCAGGGTCGGGTGGATTTGACATCTACGTCGGCAAGCACACGCAACTGGATGGGGCGGTGATCGCCAGCGACGCGGAAGCGGCGAGGAACAAACTGTCGGCGGAGACGTTCGGCTTTACCGATCTGCAGAACAAGGCCGCCTACAAGTCCACGACCGTCGGTCTGAACCTCGGCATGTCGGGTGCGTTCGACGTCGCAAATAAGGGCGGTGCGAATGGGCTCGGTCCCTCGGGATTGAGCTTTGGTCATACCAACGGCAGCGATTCCTGCACGGCCTACGCCGCCATCGCGCCGGGCACGATTGAGGTGCGCTCGGACAAGGAAACCGGCCGCGACAGCACGGCGGGCCTAAGCCGCGACACCGCAGGCGCGAATGGCAGCATCGGGCAGATCTTCGACAAGGATAAGGTCCGCGAGCAACTGGAGTTCCAACAGGCGTTTGGTCAGGGCTGCTGCTATCGACTATGGTGTGAAGGCGGTAGGTGATGTTGCCCCACTCGCTTCGTCGATTTTCAATGTAATTGGTGATTACTTAAAATTGAAATATGCAAATTAATATTTTTATGCGATTTGTCAAAAAAATAGAAACGATATTTATCCGTGAAGGAAATTTCCGCCCCTTGTTCCGAGCTTTTTTTGTGATCGTTGGCGGTGGGGTGGTTTTTCTCGATCTAGACCTTTGGCGGACGGGATGGTTATATATAGTCGGTTTTGTGGTTGGGGGTGTCGGTGGTTATGCTGCTAGGGCACACCAATTGGGTATCCGTCCATTTGAGCCTTCTCCATATCCTCGTGGATGGTTGAGTAGGAGAAAGCGAGACGATGAAGAAGAAACGTGTGAGTCAGATGGATCGAAGTGAAACATGATGTTCTGGAATCCAGATTGAGCGCCAGCCTGTATTGCACGCTGATAAACGGAACAAAGATATTTTCGATACATTCCACTTCGGTTCCCACTAAGAAGCGAAAAGGTGATATAGCAGCAGCGGCGGAAAAAGCCGGATTGAAGTCTTTAACTGTTCAAGCGATGGGTGACGTAACGGGATTGCCAAAAAAATATAATTGGGTGCCGGGAATGCGGTGGATTAAGGAAGTGCCATGAGTATGGTTTTTGGAGGTTATATTGTTGACTCTAATGGCGGTCGTCATCAGCTAGAAGTTTTCGTGGATCCTGAAGAATTTGTTATTCGGGATGTGTTGAGTTCCATCAGTGAACGCTCCGGCGTTATCACAATGCGGCGTCAGTTGGAATGTGAAGGTCAGCCCTATGAGTTGGTATTGTATGTTGAGAGTGGAAATTTCTTACTGATGCTTAGCGAATATGATGGAGATGGTGAGCATGGCGTGAGAACTTTAACTGATCTCAACTCGAAAAACGAACTCGTCAGTATTTTAGGTGAGATGTATCCTGCTAGGGCGGTCACGCGTGATGTAGAACTTGTTTGTACTGTTTTTATAGAATTCGCTCGTGCAGGAAATGTGTCCGCAGAGATCATGGCGTAAGCTCCACCCAATGTCGTCTGACTAGTTGGTGCAAAAGAAACCGCAGCAATATCTGGTGAAGCAGCGAGTGTTAACGCCCAAGCTGCTTTGAGGGCAAAGCTCTCAGGCTTGCAGAAAGCACAGGAGAACGCGGCTATTACCAAAACACTTCATGATGGACGAATTCGGTATTACACACAGGAAGTCCCTGCTCGAGCTGAAGGTGTTACTCGTGGTGCTTCGTTTGCCACGGAGTACAATCCTACGACTGGCTCCACTAGGCAGTGGATGGAAAACTATGATCATTCAGGAAATGTCATACGGGTTCACCCTAAAAGCGTTAATGGACAGCCAGTTAGTGCGCAGCACTATCCTCCTACAGGCGCAGAGCTGGAGAGCTGGAAATAATGTACTCACAAGCTGATCTTGCTATGGATCTAGAAAGAACACTGGCTAGAGGTTTCGACGTCTTTAGAATTTCTAAAGTGGCGTTTGAAATCTATCAAGACCATGGCTTAGAAATTACTGCCCCCATGGATCGAGCACTCCTCACATTGATGGCAATGGAGGAGGGCGAGGAGTTTGCTTTAACTGAGTCAGAGTTTTTGGCTCTGATTTCAGAGATTAAAGCTATGTAGATGGTGCAAAAGCAACTGGTGACGCTGCCGGAAAGGTAGACGAGTTTATCCCCCCCAGGAATGGATCGCCCATTCCGTCCTATTAAATCAAGGTATCAGACTACATTTTCGAGAAATGTAGTCTGGACTCGCCCGGATTTTCCGGACAGTTTGATTAAGACGCTGCGGCCTCGACCTGAGCAGGCGTGACCTGCTCCCCGTGATTAGTACGAAATCGATGTAGAGTCCGTTCCCCACACAATTAAGGTGTCAGACGCTGAGGTTTCGCCGCGAATTTATTGGCATCCTCCAGCGGGTTCAGCAGTTTCCAACGGTGTTTGCAGGAGCCCCCGCACCGACGTTTCAGTCAGGAGCAGTACCCGCTCGGCATAGACCATGGCCCCTGGCGTAAGCAATGAGATGGTCGGCAGGCCTTTCCGATTGTTGGGTTCATAGGCCGGCCTCAGCTCCCGGCTTTCGGCCAGCCTGCGCACGCGCCGCAGCACGAACGTCGCTGGCGCGCGGATCAACAGCAAGATCTGCAGCCGTGCAGCGCCCGCCGTTTGACGGTCAAAGCGGGCAGATCGCCGATAGCCCAGGCAAGAATTCGCAAACGCGGAGCAGCGCATGCGGCATTGCCCGGCATCTGGTTATCGGTAACGGGCGACGAGCTGCGTGGCGACGCCGTCCGCGTCGCCCCGGCTGGATTGCAAAACCCCATATCCGTCCCCTATTTGACCCAAATCAATCCTCTATATAACTAGGAGTGATAAGTTAATAACAACAAAAAGTAACCGCCCCGGAGTCCTCCGCAATGCCCCCTTCACCCGTCCCTCCAGAACCCCCTCTCCCCAGTAAACGTGGCTTCCTGAAAGGGCTTCTCGGCCTAAGCGCCGCCGCCACCGTCATTCCCATCCACGCACAAGCCACCGGCCTGAACGGCCAACCTCCGCGTCGTCCCGGCATCGCGGGCAAGCGCTACGGCATGGTCGTCGATATGCGCAAATGCATCGGCTGCCAATCCTGTACGGTCAGCTGTTCCATGGAAAACCTGCCACCTATCGGGCAATTCCGCACCACCGTTCTGCAATACGAAGTCACCCCCGACGATGGCAGCGCCGCCGCCATGGTCATGCTGCCGCGCCTGTGCAACCACTGCGACAACCCGCCCTGTGTCCCCGTCTGTCCCGTGCAAGCCACCTTCCAGCGTGAAGACGGCATCGTGCTGGTCGACAACGAACGCTGCGTCGGCTGCGCCTACTGCGTGCAAGCCTGCCCTTACGACGCCCGCTTCATCAACCACGAGACGCAAACGGCCGACAAGTGCACGTTCTGCGAACACCGCCTGGAGGCCGGCTTGCTGCCCGCTTGCGTGGAAAGCTGCGTGGGCGGTGCGCGTGTCATCGGCGACATGAACGACCCTGATAGCGCCATTTCCCGACTGCTGGTCGAACACAAAGCCGACATCAAAGTCTTGAAGCCGGAAATGAAGACTGACCCCCACGTCTATTACATCGGCCTGCCCGACGCATTCGTGCACCAGGTAGACGGCCAGGCCGGCGTGCGCCTGGCTGGCGGACATTGAGCCAACACAAGGGGACTTTCATGCAGATCTCGGAATTGCTTACGCCAGTCTATGACGCCGCCTGGCTGCCGTGGGCCGTGCAGTACTTCTTTCTTATCGGCATCAGCGCCACTACCGCGCTGACCGCCGCCTTCGCCGCGTTTGGCTCCCCAGGTTCGCCCGCGCGCCGCTTACTTCCAGCGGCGGCGACGGTGCTGGTGGTCACCGCCGTCACCGCGCCCGTGTCACTGCTGGCCGACCTGCACCAGCCTGGCCGGTTCTGGCACTTCTACACGCAAGCCACGCCGTGGTCGTGGATGTGGTTGGGCGCCTTGCTGCTGCCTGTGTTCGCGGGGCTGGCCGTGCTGTTCTGCGCCGCGTGGTGGTGGGGCCGCATCGGCTGGATGCGCGTGCTGGGCGTGGCCCTGGCGTTGTCCGCCGTCTCGATCCTGGTCTATACGGGTGCCGAAGTCATGGTGCTGCGTTCGCGGCCGCTGTGGCACACGGTGTTTTTGCCCGTGAACTTCGCGTTGACGGCATGGTTGGGCGCGCTGGGCGCCATGTTCCTGGTGGGCCGGTGGCTGCCGGGCGGCATGAAGGCCTTGCCGGTGGGCATGCTGCGCCAACTGAGTCTTGCCGCCGTCGTGCTGATGACGCTGGGTGCTGGCGCTTGGGCTCTGCTGGGCACCCTGGGCGTGGATCCCTCGTTCGATGCCGCCTTGCGGCTGTTCGCGGACTTCCCCATCTGGCGCATCAGCCTGGCGGGCGCGGTTATCACTGCCTTTTGCATGATCGCGCTGCTGCAGCGTCCGGCACGCGCGCTGGCTGCACCGTTGCCCTCCGCTGCGCTGGCGCTGACCATGCTGGCCGCCGCGTGGATCTTCCGCTGGGTGGTGTTCATGAGCGTGCAGGGCGTTCCCAAGTACGGCGCCGGCCTGTATCTGTACGAGATGCCTTGGGGCAGCGACGGCCTGCTGGGCATGGTCGGGGTGCTGGGCCTGTGCGTGGCGCTGGTCACTGCCACGGCTTGGGCCCTGGAACGGTTCCCGGCGCGCGCGCGCGGCATGGCGGCCTGAGCCGCCGCAAGACGAATGCACATGGAAGACAAAGCAATGGACAAGCAACACGAAGACGACAAGCCTGGCGCCGCGCGCCTGCCTGATACGCCTGATGCGGCCAATGTGGCCAATGTGGCCAATGCGGCCAATGCGGCCGGCGATGCCGTGGCCGACGCCGCGCGGCGCAAGTTGATGGTGCGAGGCGGCCTGGTCGCTGGCGGCATGGCGGCGTTTGCGGCCGGCTATGGCGAAACCGTCGCCCGCGCCGTGAAAGGCCTGGCGCACGGCACCGCCGGCGTCGCCACCGCGCATGCCGTGCGCGGCAATTCGCTGACTGCGGAATTTCGCATCGACCCGTTGACGGGCGCGCTGGCTGCCCAACCAGGCCAGACGGTCAGCCCGTCCAGCTGCCTGGGCTGTTGGACCCAATGCGGCGTGCGCCTGCGCGTGGACACCAAAGAAAACCGCATCCTGCGCGTGGCGGGCAACCCGTACCATCCGCTAGCGACTACGCGCCCCGCCGCGATGGAAACCCCGGTGCGCGAGGTCTATGCGCAACTGGGGGGCGAAAACGGCCTGGAAGGCCGCGCCACGTCGTGCGCTCGCGGCTCGGCCATGCTTGAGCAGATGAACAGCCCGTTCCGCGTGCTGCACCCCATGAAGCGGGTCGGCGGGCGGGGCGAGGGCAAGTGGCAGAGCATCTCGTTTGAACAGCTGGTGCAGGAAGTGTGCGAAGGCGGCGACCTGTTCGGCGAAGGCCATGTGGAAGGCTTGCGCGCCATTTTCGATCGCGACACATTGCTGGACCCCGACAATCCGGAGTACGGCGCAAAGGTCAACCAGTTCCTGTTCACCGACGCCTCCAACGAAGGCCGCACGCCGCTGATCCAGCGCTTTGCCGGGCAGTCGTTCGGCACGGTCAACTTCAGCAATCACGGCTCGTATTGCGGGCAGAGTTTCCGCGTGGGCGCGGGCGCCGCGTTGGGCGACTTGAAGGGCATGCCGCACGGCAAACCCGATTGGGACAATGCGCGCTTCGGCCTGTTCATCGGTGCCGCGCCGGCGCAAGCGGGCAACCCGTTCCAACGTCAGGCCCGGCAACTGGCCGAGGCGCGCGTGCGCCCCGAGGCGGACGGCTTTACGTATGTCGTGGTGTCGCCCGTACTGCCCGCCTCGTCCAGCCTGTCGGCGGGCTCGGGCAACGAATGGGTGCCTGTGAATCCCGCTAGCGACCTGGCATTGGCGATGGGGCTGATCCGCTGGATCCTCGACAACGAGCGCTTCGACGCCCGCATGTTGGCGCAGCCCGGCCCCAACGCCATGAAGGCGGCAGGTGAAGCGGCCTGGACCAACGCCACGCATCTGGTGGTGGCAGAACCTGGCCACCCGCGCCTGGGCACTTTCGTGCGCGGCGCGGACTTGGGCTGGCCGCGTCCGGCCGACGCAGACGAAAAATGGGAAGACGTCTACGTGGTCCGGCTGGAAGACGGCACGCTGGCGCCGCATACGGCTGCCTTGGCCGCCACCCTGTTCGTCGACGAGCGCATCGCGGTGCCCGGCATGGCGGGTAGTGCGGACGCCGTGCGTGTCTGCTCGTCGCTGGGCTTGTTGCGCGAAGAATCGCACCGCAAGACGCTGGACGATTACGCCGGCCTGTGCGGCGTGCCGGCCGACAAGATCGCTTCGCTGGCCAAGCGCTTCACCAGCTACGGCAAGCGTGCCGTGGCCGACGCCCATGGCGGCACGATGAGCGGTTCCGGGTTCTACACGGCCTATGCCATCGCCATGTTGAACACGCTGGTGGGCAACCTGAACGTGGACGGCGGACTGGTTCTGGATGCCGGCCCGTTCCCGCCTTACGGCCCTGGCCCGCGCTACAACATCGCGGGGTTTGCCAACCGCGCCACGCCGAAGGGCGTTGCCTTGTCGCGCAACCGCTTCCCTTACGAGAAGTCCAGCGAATTCAAGCGCAAGAAAGCGGCGGGGCAGCCGGCGTATCCGGCGTCCGCGCCGTGGTATCCGGCCACGGGCGGGCTCAGTTCCGAAATGCTGGCGTCCGCGTTGGCCGGGTATCCGTACCGCGCCAAGGTCTGGTTCAACCACATGAGCAACCCCATCTACGGCATCGCGGGCTTGAAGGGCGTGATCATCGACAAGATGAAAGACCCGCGCATCCTGCCGCTATCGGTGTCGATCAACGCGTTCATCAACGAGACCAATGCGCTGGCCGACTACATCGTGCCGGATACCGTCACCTACGAAAGCTGGGGCGTGTCCGCGCCCTGGGCTGATGTGGTCGCCAAGGCCTCTACCGTGCGTTGGCCCGCGGTGCAGCCGCGCGTGGCGCGCACGGCCACGAATGAACCGGTCTGCCTGGAGACTTTCTTGATCGCCTGCGCCAAGCGCCTGGGCATGCCGGGTTTTGGCGAAAACGCGATCTCGGATAAGGAAGGCGCCAAGTACGCGCTGGACACGCCTGAAGACTTTTTCCTGCGCGGCATGGCCAATATCGCGTTTGCGGCCGGTCGAGCGGTGCCCGAGGCCACCGATGACGACATGGCGCTGACCGGGGTCGAGCACTACCGGAGCCTGCTCCAGCAAAAACTGAAGCCCGGGGAATGGCGGCAGGTGGCCATGCTGATGAGCCGGGGCGGGCGCTTCGACAAGATGGAAGACGCCTGGGTGGACAAGGGCCAAAATCGGCATACGCGCCAAGCCTACGCCAAGCCCTTGCAGATTTGGAGCGAAGAACTGGCGGGATTCCGCCATGCCATGACGGGGGAGCGGTATAGCGGCTGTCCCACCTGGTATCCGGCCCGCTTGGCCGATGGCCGCGACATGCGCGCGGAATATCCGGCGCAGCAATGGCCCTTCTTGCTCAGCTCGTTCAAGTCGAACCTGATGAGCTCCATGTCCATCGGCGTGAACCGGCTGCGCCAGGTGCATCCGCATAACCCCGTGTCGATCAACCGGCAGGATGGTGAACGCCTGGGGTTGCGCAACGGCGATCCCGTGCGCATCGTGACGCCGGGTGGCGCGTTGACGGGGTCGGCCCTGTTGCGCGACGGCATCCAGCCGGGCGCGGTGGGTATCGAGCACGGCTACGGCCACACGGAACTGGGCGCGCGCGCCCACGTGGTAGATGGCAAGCCGATGCCGCACGATCCCGCGCTGGCGGCGGGCGTCAACCTGAACGACTTGGGTTTTGGCGACATTACGCGGGGTGAGCACGCCAACGTCTGGATCGATTGGGTGTCCGGCGCCGCGGTGCGCCAGGGCCTGCCGGCGCGCATCGAGCGCGCGTAGGCAGACGCGCGTAAGCAGACGCGCGTAGGCAGGTGTGGTGGCCGATGCCGATGCGCGTTAGCGCACGATGGTGTCGGCCACCAGCTCCAGGCCGTCCGCGCGGACGGCCACATCGGGCAACACGCCGCTCAGGTCTCCCGGACGCGCGGCGGCCGTGCCAGACCGGCTGATGCGGATTTCCACTTGGACTTTGCTGGCTCGCGACAGGGTGGCGTCGGGCGACATGGCGCTGCTGTCATCCAGCACGAACGCGCGAGGCAGGTCCGACACGCGCCATTGAAGGATGGCCAGCGGCATGCGCGACCCCTCGACGGGGCGCGCCAGGATGAACACGGTATCGTCGGGTTGGACCTGGCCCCGCAAGGCGTCGGCGATGCGGGCTTGCCCGCTGATGCGGGCGGCAGAGGCAGGCGCGTCCCCCGCAGGCTTTGCTTCAGCTTTCGTGCCGGCCAATGCAGGCGATGCGCGATTCGATCCGGCCGTCGTGCTGGCTGCCATGGCGCGCGCCTGGGCGATGTTGGATTGGATCTGCCGCGCGGCCTCGGAATCCGGCGGCAGCAGGGTCTGCAAACGTTCCCAATGGGCCAGCGCCTCGGCGGCATCGCCGCGCCGTAATGCCATCATGCCGGCCAGCGCCAAGGCCTTGGGCTGATCGGGCTGCGTGGCCAACGCCTGCGCCACCGCCTCGATGGCATTGGCGTCGGGCTCGCCCCGGTTCGCCGACAGCAGCGCATCGGCCATGTCGGCCAGCACAGCGGGTTGGCCGGGAAATAGACGCAGCACCTGTTGATAGGCGGCCACGGCGTCGGCATAGCGGCCCAGCGTTTCGTATGAGCGCGCCAGCGTGTACCAGCCGTCTGCATCGTCGGGCGCCTGACGCAGGCGCTGGGCCAGCGCGTTGATGGCCACTGCCATGTCGTCGCCAGTATCGGCCGCATGCGGTTCGGCGGCGCCCGCCATGACGGAGGCATCTGCCGCTGCGCGGGGATTGCCCAGCTTGCCATACAGCAGCACGGCGGCGATGGGGATCAGCACGCTCAATAGGCAAGCGGCCGCCACGCCCGCGCGTTGGCCCCGGACCGGCGCGGCTTGTTGCTGTCGCAACGCCAGGTCTTGCAGCAAGTCGCGCTGTAGCTCGTCTTCCGCCCGCGCCAGGCCGTCGGCGCTCAGGCTGCCGTTTTGCCTGTCGCGCCGCAGTTGCTCGCGCTGGGCCAGGTAGAACGCGCGCACGCTGGCGTCGGACGCCGGGCCGGCAGCGGGCGCGCGCCGCACCAGCGGCGGGATCAGGCACAGCAGCGTGGCCAGCAGCAGCAACAGGACGACAAGCCAGAGGGTGGTCATGAACCGGTATCCAGAAAGCGGGCGGCGCGGGCGCGTTCGTCGGCGGTCAGCGGCGGGCGCACGCCCGAGCGGCGCTTCAACGTGCGCAGCAGCACCCAGAACCCCAGCGCCAGCAGCGCGAACGGTCCCAGCCACAGCAGCCAGGTGGCGGGTTTGAACGGCGGGTCGTAACGGACGAAATCCCCGTAGCGGTCTTCGAAGAAACGCATGATCTGGGCGTCGCTGCGGCCCTCGGCCAACTGGGCATGGATCAGGTTGCGCATATCGTGCGCCAATGGCGCATTGGAATCCGCCAGCGTCTGATTCTGGCAGACCAGGCAGCGCAAGCCGTGCGCCAGCTTGTCGGCGCGTTGCTGGTCGGCGGCGGACAGCGGGGGCAGGGCGGCCGGCGTCTGCGTGGCGGATGCCGGGCCCGCAGCCAGCATGATCGCCATCGCCCACGCCAGCGCCAGCAGCCATGTGGCAAAAGGCCGGGCCGCGTTCATCGCAACCCCTCGATCACGGGTTGGATCCGGGTGCGCCAGATGTCCGGCGTGATCAGGCCCAGTTGCTTGTACCGGATGCGCCCGGCGCCATCGATGACAAAGGTCTCGGGTACGCCGTAGACTCCGTATTCGATGCCGACCCGGCCGTCGGTGTCGCTGGCGGACGCGACGTAGGGATTGCCGTTGCGTGCCAGCCAGTCCCGCGCGTCTTCTGGCTTGTCCTTGTAGTTCAAGCCATACAGCGGAATGCCGTGGCGCTGGGCGACGTCGCGCAGCACCGGCAGTTCATCGCGGCAGGGGCCGCACCACGACGCCCATACGTTCAGCAGCCAGACTTGCCCCCGCAGCGACTGCACGTCCAGCCGCTGGCCGGGCGCTTGCAGCAGGGGCAAGTCGATGGGCGGCGCGGCCTTGTCGATCATCGCGGACGGCACCGCGCGCGGGTCGCGCGATAGGCCCATGGCCAGGAACACGGCCATCGCCATGAAGGCGCCAAGCGGCAGCAGGTAGCGCAGCATCAGGCCCCCCCTTGCGCGGTATGCGCGGACGGGGCGGCGTCGGCCTTGGGCAGGCGGGCCGCGGCATCCTGCGCGCGTCGGTAGCGCTTGTCGCCTGCCGCCAGCAGGCCGCCCAGGGCCATCAGCAGGCAGCCGGTCCAGATCCAGGTCATGAAGGGCTTGACCTGGATGCGCACGGTCCACGCCGTGTCGCCCACGGGTTCGCCCAGCGCCACGAACAGGTCGCGGGTGAAGCCGCTGTCGATGTCGGCCTGGCTGAGCGCCATGTCCTGCACGGTGTACAGGCGCTTCTCGGGATACAGCGTCACCACGGGTTTGCCGTCGCGCGTGACGGGGAACACGGCGCGCTGCGCGGTGTAGTTCGGGCCGGTCGCGGGCGCCAGGCTGGCGAACGTGAACTGGTAGCCGCCGGCTTCCTGCATGGCGCCCAGATCCATCCGCAGTTCATGTTTGACCTCATAGCCATTGGCCAGCGTGACGCCGGCGATGAAGATGCCTATGCCGGCATGCGCCAGCAGCATGCCGTACCAGGCGCGCGGTTGGCGCCCCAGGCGGCGTAGCCATTGGCCGCCGCCGTCCGTCAGCCGCTGCGCAGCGTGCGCGGCGGCGCTTGCGACCGACCATGCCGCCAGCCACAGGCCCAGCACGATCATGGGCGAACCCAGCCGCGGCGGGCCCGGCATCGTCAGCGGTACCAGCACAGCCGTTGCCACGCTGACTGCGAACGCGGCGCGCAGCCGCCGGCCCAGGTCGGGCATGTCGGCCTGCTTCCAGCGGGCCATCGGACCGACGCCCATCAGGAAGATGGCCGGGGTCATCAGCGGCACGAACACGGCTTCGAAGTAGGGCGGGCCAATGGAGATCTTGCCCCAGTCCAGCACGTCCAGCACCACGGGATATAGCGTGCCCAGCAGCACCGAGCCGGCGGCCACGGTCAGGACCACGTTGTTCGACAGCAGCAGGGATTCCCGCGACAACAGTGCAAAGCCCCCGCCCAGGCCGACCGTCGGCGCGCGCCAGGCGTACAGGGCAAGGGATCCGCCCACGATTACGGTCATGAAGGCCAGGATGTACAGCCCGCGCCCCGGGTCCACCGCGAAGGCGTGTACCGAGGTCAGCACGCCGGAGCGGACCAGGAACGTGCCCAGGATGCTGAGCGAAAACGTGCAAATCGCCAGCAGCACGGTCCAGCTGCGGAATGCGCCGCGGCGCTCGGTCACGATCAGCGAGTGGATCAACGCGGTGCCCGCCAGCCATGGCATGAACGACGCGTTCTCCACCGGGTCCCAAAACCACCAGCCGCCCCAGCCCAGCACGTAGTACGCCCACGCGCTGCCCAGCAGGATGCCGACGGTCAGGAAAGTCCAGGCGGCCAGCGTCCAGGGCCGGACCCAGCGCGCCCATAGCGCATCCAGTTCGCCTGACAGCAAGGCCGCTATCGCGAAGGCGAACGCCACGGAAAATCCCACATAGCCCATGTAGAGCATGGGGGGATGCACGATCATGCCGGGGTCTTGCAGCAGCGGGTTCAGGTCGCGGCCGGCCATGGCGGGCGGCATCAGCCGTTCAAACGGATTGGACAGAAACAGCAGGAACAGCAACAGCCCTACGCTGATCCCGCCCATCACCGCCAGCACGCGGCCGGCGAAGGCCAGGGGCAGACGGCGGCTGAACACGGCCACGGCCAGCGTCCAGGCGGTCAGCAGCAGTAGCCACAACAGCAGCGACCCTTCGTGCCCGCCCCAGACCGCCGCGAAGCGATAGGCGGCGGGCAGGTCCGCGTGCGAGTTGCCCGCCACGTACAACACCGAGAAATCGTTGTGCACGAACGACCACGCCAGGCAGCCGAAGGCCAGCAGGGTCAGGCAGAACTGGCCGACGGCTGCGGGCCGCGCCACGCGCAGCCCGGCCTGCCAGCCGGTGGCGGCGCCGATCAGCGGCAGGACGGTCTGCGCCAGCGCCGTCAGCAGCGCCAGGATCAGGCTGAACAGACCGATCTCGGGAATCATCGTGCCTCCGCCTGCATCGTGTTCGCGGCCGTGGTCTTGCCGGCGCGTTTGAGCGCATCCGCGGCCTCGGGCGGCATGTAGTTCTCGTCATGCTTGGCCAGCACTTCGGTGGCGCGGAACACGCCGTCGGCATCCAGTTTGCCTGCGACCACCACGCCTTTGCCTTCGCGGAACAGGTCCGGCAGCAGGCCCTGGTAGGTCACCGGCACGGTGTGCGCGGTGTCAGTCACGATGAACCGCAAGGTCAGTCCGTCGGTTTCACGGCGCACCGAGCCTTGTTCCACCAGCCCGCCTACGCGGAAGCTGCCGTTGCGGGGCGCTTCTTTCGCCGCCACCTGGGTCGGGCTGAAGAAGAACACCAGGTTCGACTGCAAGGCGTTGAGCACCAGCGCGGTGGCCAAAGCCAACAGGCCCAGCCCGCCCGCGATGGCCAACGTGCGGCGCTTGCGCGGCGTCATGGCAGGCCCTTGCCTGCATGCCCGCGCGTGGCGGCGCGCCGGACACGGGCGCGGCGCCACAACACGAAGGCTTCCAGCCCCATCAGCGCCAGCGTGACGCCGTAGGCGCCCAGGATGTAGGGGCCGTGGCCGTGCAGCGAGAACAGCGCGTCCCAGCTCATGGGGCCTCCGGGGTTGGGCGGCCGGCGCGCGCCGCGGCGGGCTCGCGTTCGACGATGAGGCCGCGCACGCGTGCCAACGCCACTGCCGCGCTGTACAGCCAGAAGGCGGCCACCATCAGCAGCATGGCGGTGACCATGATGCGGGCCATGCTGGGCGCCGAGGTCAGATTGATGGAGGCGCCTTGATGCAGCGTGCTCCACCATCGCACCGAAAAATAGATGATGGGCACGTTTACGACGCCGGCCAGCAGCAGGATGGCGCCGCCGCGGTCGGCGCGGCGCACGTCGTCGGTGGCCGCCTGCAAGGCCATGAAACCCAGGTACAGGAACAGCAGGATCAGTTCCGACGTCAGCCGCGCATCCCAGACCCACCATGCGCCCCAGGTGGGCTTGCCCCACAATGCCCCGGTCCACAAGGTCAGGAACGTGAAGAGTGCGCCCGTGGGCGCCAGCGCACGCATCATCATGAACGACAGGCGCGTGTGGTAGATCAGCCCCAGCGCGGCGTAGCCCGCCATCACCAGGTACAGGAACATCGACATCCATGCCGCGGCCACGTGGATGAACAAGATGCGATAGACCTCGCCCTGCTGGCTGTCCGTGGGCGCCACGGCCAGGCCCACGTACAGGCCCGCGCAAGCGAAGAGCGCGGCGGCCAGCGCCAGCACGGGGATCAGGCGGCCAGCCAGCGGATAGAACGCGGCGGGCGACGCGTAACGCATCCAGCCGCCGCCGGACGCGGACGAACCGGCGGCGTAAGGCGAATCGAAGGCGGGTTGTTTGTGCATGGGGCCTCTCAGTCCAGCGCCACGCGCAGCGCGGCGGACGCGCTCCAGGGGCATAACAGGATCGCCAGGCACAGGCACGCGCCCAGCAGCGACAATTGTGGGCCGGCGCCCAGGCCTGCATGCGTGGCGGACACGGCGCCCGCGCCGAAGATCAACACCGGCACATACAGCGGCAGCACCAGCAACGGCAGCAGCGCACCGCCGCGCAGGCCCAGCGTCAGCGCCGCGCCCAGGCCGCCCACCAGCGCCAGCGTGGGCGTGCCCAGCAGCAGGGACAGGACGAGCACGCCGATCGCCTGCGGCGGCAGGCCGAATTGCAGGGCCAGCACGGGGCTGGCAAGAATCAGCGGCAGGCAAGCGCTGAACCAGTGCGCGGCCAGCTTCACGCCCACCAGCAGCGGCAGCGGATGCGGCGACACCAGTAGTTGTTCCAGGGCGCCGTTGTCATGGTCTTGCGTAAACGGGCGGTGCAGGCTCAGCAGAATGCCCAGCAGCGCGCAGACCCACAGCACGCCCGGCCCGATGGCCAGCAGCAAGGCGGGGTCGGGGCCAACCGCCAGCGGGAAGAGGGAACCCGCGACGATGAAGAACAGCGTGGCGCCCAGCGTATCCGCGGGCCGCCTCCAGGCCAGCCGGACGTCACGCAGCGCCAACTGAGACAGCGTAGCCAGCATCCGCGTAGTCAT
Source organism: Achromobacter marplatensis (assembly GCF_049060505.1). Lineage (GTDB taxonomy): Bacteria > Pseudomonadota > Gammaproteobacteria > Burkholderiales > Burkholderiaceae_B > Achromobacter > Achromobacter marplatensis_A. Next base: position 716,367 of record NZ_JBMGRB010000002.1, on the reverse strand, counting down.
CCATGTTCAAAGTTTGCGTGCGAGAGGTAGACGCGCCCGGCGCCCGGTGCGACGCCACGACCGCCGCGCCGCCTGCGTCCAGGTGCGCGTCCAACGTTCGCCACAAGTGGTCCAGGCTGGCCGCGTCCAGGCCGGCATCCGGTTCGTCCAGCAACCACAGGGGCTTGCCGCCCAGCGCCACGGCGGCCATCGCCAGCCGGCGGCCCTGGCCTTGCGACAGCCGGGCCGCGGGCAGGTGCAGGCAGCCTTCCAGCCGCCAGCGGCGCAGGGCGGCGGCAATGGCGTCATCTTCTTGCGGCGTGCCGGCCACATGCTGGGCGTAGCGCACGTTTTCCAGCGCGGTCAGTTCGCCGCACAGGCCATTGGCGTGGCCCAGGAACGCCACGCGCGCAAAGTACGCGGCGGGGTCGCGGCGCACGTTCCCGCCTTCCGAATGCAGCGTGCCGGCCAACGGGCGCAGCAGGCCGGCCAACATGCGCAGCAGGCTTGTCTTGCCGCTGCCGTTGGCGCCCTGCACATGCAGGAGCTGGCCGCGATGCAGGTCGAAGTGGACAGGACGCTGGCCGTCAGGGCCGCCGCGCGGGCTACGCAGCCCGTTGGCCGACAGCATCGGCGGGGGCGCGTCAACGGGCCGCATTCGCTACCTCTTTGGGCCCTCCGGCCGGCGACGCCGCATCAGAGGTCTGGCCAGGCGGGATGTGCGGCAGCGTATGGGCGATGCCCTTGTGGCAATCGATGCAGGTCTTGGTCTTGTCCGCCAGGTAGGTGGAGTGCATGTTCTGCGCGCGCACGCTCTGGCGCGTGAAATCCATGTATTCGTAGTTGTGGCAGTTGCGGCATTCCAGCGAGTCGTTGGCCTTGAACCGCGCCCATTCGTGCCGCGCGAGTTCCAGCCGCTTGTCCACGAACTTTTCCCGCGTGTCGATGGTGCCGAAGATCTTGCCCCACACTTCCTTGGACGCCTGCATTTTGCGGGCGATCTTGTCCGTCCAGTTGTGGGGGACGTGGCAGTCCGAACACAGGGCGCGCACGCCCGAACGGTTGGTGAAATGGATGGTGCCCTTCAATTCCGCATACACGTTGTCGCGCATTTCATGGCAGCCCGTGCAGAATTTTTCCGTGTTGGTCAGTTCCATGGCGGTGTTGAAGGCGCCCCAGAACAGGATGCCGCCGATGAAGCCGCCGATCGTCAAAAAGCCCAGGCTGAAGTGCACGCTGGGGCGGCGGATGATGTTCCAGTAGCGCTTGAGGAGCTTGAACATGGCGGCATCAATCCCTTACTTCTTGCCGGTGGCCGGGGCCGTCAGGCGCTTGAGGATCACGTCGATGTCCTGATACGTGTTGGACACCAGCGGCTTGGCCTCGGCCTGCGGCACGTGGCACTGCACACAGAAGTAGCGCCGCGGCGAGACCTCGGCCAACACGTTGCTGTCGCGGTCCATGTAGTGCGTCACGCTAAGGGGCGGCGCTTGCGTTTCCTCGGTGTTCACCCGCGCGTGACAGGCCAGGCAGCGGTTGTAGTTCTTGTCGATCTGGTAGCCGTCGATCTTGTGCGGAATCGTGGGCGGCTGCATTGAATAGGTGCGCATCCGCTTGATGTCCTTGTTTTCGATCGGACTGATCAGGGGCGGATTGGCTTCCTCGGCGATCGGGGTGGGCCCGCGCATGGGGTCCTGGACCTCGAGCGGCGGCGCGGCCCAGGCGGCCGAACCCAGAAGGATGCCGATGGCGATGATGGCGGCGCGTAGCTTCATGGCTGTCTCCCGGGGGCCGTTCAGACCTTGACGATCTTGACCGCGCACTTTTTGAAGTCGGTCTGGAACGAGATCGGGTCAGTGGCGTCCAGCGTGACCTTGTTGATCAGCTGACCGGCGTCGAACCAGGGCACGAAGACCAGACCGCGCGGCGGCTTGTTGCGTCCCCGGGTCTCGAGCCGGGTGCGCATCTTGCCGCGCCGCGACTCGATCTCTACCTCCACGCCGCGCCGCAGGCCCATCGCCTGCGCGTCGTCGGGGTGCATGAAACAGACCGCGTTGGGAAACGCCCGATACAGTTCGGGCACCCGTCGCGTCATGGATCCGGAATGCCAATGCTCCAGGACCCGGCCGGTGGATAGCCAGAACGGATACTCCTTGTCCGGCGATTCCGGGGGCGGTTCGTAGGGCAGGGCATAGATGATGGCGCGGCCGTCCGGGTTGCCGTAGAACTCGAAGCCGGCGCCGGCCTTCACGTAGGGATCGCTGCCTTCGCGGTAGCGCCACAGCGTTTCCTTGCCGTTGACGACGGGCCAGCGCAGGCCGCGCGCCTCGTGGTAAGTATCGAAGGGGGCCAGGTCGTGGCCGTGGCCGCGGCCGAATTCGGCATATTCCTCGAACAGGCCCTTCTGCGCATAGAAGCCGAAGGCCTTTGATTCCTGGTTTTCGTATTCCGCGTTCAGTTCGCTGTTGGGGTATTTGTTGACCTTTCCGTTGGCAAACAGGACATCGAACAGGGTCTTGCCCCGGTACTCGGGCTTTTTGGCCAGCAGGTCGGCCGGCCAGACCTCTTCCACCTTGAAGCGCTTGGAAAATTCCATCAGCTGCCACAGGTCGGAACGCGCGTCGCCCGGGGGATTCACCAGTTGATGCCAGAACTGGGTACGCCGTTCGGCGTTGCCGTAGGCGCCTTCCTTTTCCACCCACATGGCCGCGGGCAGGATCAGGTCGGCCGAAATGGTCGTGACGGTGGGGTAGGCGTCCGACACCACGATGAAGTTGTCGGGGTTGCGGTAGCCCGGCAGGCCTTCGTTCATCAGGTTGGCCGCGGCCTGCATGTTGTTGTTGACCATCACCCAATAGGCGTTGATCTTGCCGTCCTTCAGCATGCGGTTCTGCAGCACGGCGTGCGCGCCCACCTTGTCGGGGATGGTGCCGTCGGGCAGTTGCCAGATGTCCTCCGCGTGCGCGCGGTGCTTGGGGTTGGTCACCACCAGATCGGCCGGCAGGCGGTGGGAAAACGTGCCCACTTCGCGTGCAGTGCCGCACGCCGAGGGCTGCCCGGTCAACGAGAATGGGCTGTTGCCCGGCGTTGAAATCTTGCCCGTCAGCAGGTGGATGTTGTAGACCATATTGTTGGCCCACACGCCGCGCGTGTGCTGGTTAAAGCCCATGGTCCAGAACGACGTCACGCGGATTTTCGGGTCGGCATAAAGCTCGGCCAGGTCCTGCAGCTGCTTCTGCGGCACGCCGGTCAACTTTGACGTGTATTCCAGGTCGTACTTGGAGACGAACTTGGCGAAGTCGTCGTAGGTGATGGGCTTGGAGCCGCCCGCCTTGTCGGCGTTCTTGGCGGCCTTTTGCAAGGGGTGGTCGGGCCGCAAGCCGTAGCCGATGTCGGTGTTGCCTTCGTGGAACACGGTGTGCTTGTCGACGAAGTCCCGGTTCACGCGCTTGGTCTCGATGATGTAGTTGGCGATGTAGTTCAAGATCGCCAGGTCGGTCTGCGGCGTGAAGGTCAGCGTCAGGTCGGCCAGTTCGTAAGAGCGGTGCTCAAAGGTGGACAGCACCGCGACCTTGGTTTTCGGCGCGGACAGCCGGCGGTCGGTAACGCGCGTCCACAGGATAGGGTGCATTTCGGCCATGTTCGAACCCCACAGCACGAAGGCGTCGGCGTTCTCGATGTCGTCATAACAGCCCATGGGCTCGTCGGCGCCGAAGGTCCGCATGAATCCCACGGCCGCCGACGCCATGCAGTGGCGCGCGTTCGGGTCCAGGTTGTTCGACCGGAAGCCTGCTTTCATCAGCTTCAGCGCGGCGTAGCCTTCCCACACGGTCCATTGCCCCGACCCGAACATGCCGACAGCCGTTGGCCCCTTGTCCTTGAGCACCCGCTTGAACTGTTCGGCCATCACGTCGAACGCCTGGTCCCAGGACACCGGCGCAAACTCTCCGTCCTTGGCGTACTTGCCGTCTTTCATGCGCAAGAGCGGCGTGGTCAGCCGGTCGTTGCCGTACATGATCTTGGACAGGAAGTAGCCCTTGACGCAGTTCAGGCCCTTGTTGACCTCGGCGTTGAAATCGCCGTGCGTGGCCACGACCTGGTTGTCCTTCACCGCGACGTTCACGCCGCAGCCGGTCCCGCAGAATCTACAGGGCGCCTTGGACCATTTCAGCTTGGCTGCTTCGGATTCCGTCACGATGTTCTGTGTGTATCCGACGATGGGAATGCCCGCCACGGTGGCGGCGGCCGCGGCGGCGGATTGCTTGATGAAATCTCTACGAGCCATGGACATCGCCAATCTCCTCGTTCATCGCGGCAAGCGTGTCGGCGTGCTGGTAGACCAGCGCCGAGGCCAGCACGCCATCCAGGCGCTGGATCTGCGAGATCCGCGCCATCATGTCGTCGGTGGAAGGCGCTTCCAGCGTGACCACCAGTTTCCCGGTGTCGGACGCGCCATGGATTTCGGATCCCGCGACGGCCAGGATGGCGGCGCGGACATCGGGCAGGCGTTTGGGCAAGGCGTGCACGACCAGGCTGGCGATATGCAGCTCGGCCGGGGGCGGGGACGGCGCGGGGGAGGGAAGCGCGGACATGGGGGTTCCGTCGCGTCTCATCAGCTGCCCGGGGGGCCGGCGATCAGCTGATAGAACCAGACGATGAAACCGTAGCCCGCCACGATGACGACCGTAAGGACGGGGGCCATGACAGCCGTCAGGAACAGAAAACTTCGCAGCTCCTGGGGCTTTGTGTAGCCATCAGACTCGTTTTGCACACACCACCTCACTTTGACAGTTGGGGTATTGCATTGAACGTGCGGATGTCGAAGTTTTTAGCAGTGCTTTTACATGGCGTCAATGTTGCATCACGGCGAAACAATTGCACCGTGGCGCTATATATGAAAGTGCCTGACGCTTTTCCGGAAGGCGTCAGGTACTTGATACTGATTCGCGTTGATGATTAGCCGATGGCGCCGTAGATGCGCCGCGCGTCTTCCGCGGTGGCCACTGGCCGTCCCAACGCGCGAGCGCCTTCGGCGGCCTGCCGGACAAGCGCCGCATTGCCCGGCGCGATGCTGCCGTCGCGCAGCTTCAAGTTGTTCTCGAAACCCACGCGCATGTGGCCGCCAAACGCCGCCGCCGTTGTGACGCAGGCGTTTTCTTCGGCGCCGAATGCGCAGATGGCCCAGGGCAGCGTGTGGTCGTATGCCGTCAGGAAGGGCAACAGGTCGTAGGCCGAAGACGTCTGGCCCACGCTGTAGCGGCCCAGCACGAACAGCACCGACCAGGCGCCCGGGGGCACCAGCCCGCGCGCCCGCAGCGACTGCCAGCGCAGCACGTCGCCTTCGTCGTACAAAATGATCTGGGCCATGATGCGGCGTTCCGCCACCCAGGCGAAAAACGCCGCGAGTTCTGTTTCGGGGATGTCCGGCACGGCGATTTCACGCAAGCCCATGGACACGGCCTCGGGCTGCAGTTCGCGCACCAGCGCGATTTGCTCGGCCGCCTTGTAGACGCCGGCGGCTTCGCTGGTGACTTGCACCAGCAATTCGCGGCCCACGGCGCGATCAACGGCGGCCAACGCTTCGCGGTAGGCTTGCGCGTCCAGCAAGTGGCTGCCGTCGGGCTTGCGCACGTGCATGTGCATCATGCCGGCGCCTGCGTCCAGGCAGGCCCGCGCTTCCAGCGCCAACGCGTCGGGCGTCATCGGTACGGCGGGGTGGTCGGCGGCCTTTTTGTAGGCGCCGTTGGGCGCCACGGTGATGATGACGGGGGATTCGGCCAGCGCGGCGCGCGGCAAAGCGGACGCGTTCATGGCTGGATTTCCGGCAATTCGGGGCTGATCAGGTCAAGGCCGGCGCGCAGCAGCCGGTCGTAGCGCGCGCGCTCGGCGGCAATGGTCTCGGGCGTCCAGGTGTAGAAGCCTTCGCCCGCTTTCATGCCGTAGCGGCCGTCGGCCGCACGTTCGGTCAGGCAGCGCGCGGGATGGTCCGCATTGCAGAAGGTCGGGTACATGGTTGCGCCAGCGGCGGCGTGCACGTCGATGCCCGCGTGATCGCGTTGCATGACGGGGCCGGCTGCCAGGAAGCGGAAGCCGAAGCCGAAGCGCACCGCTGCGTCCACGTCTTCCGGCGAGGCGATGCCGCGGTCGATCAGGTCGAACGCTTCACGCGACAGCGCATGCTGCAAGCGGTTGGCCAGAAAGCCGGGCAGGTCCTGCTTGACCTTCACTGGCACGCTACCGCAGCGGCGCATGAAGGCGATAAGCGAATCCGCGCAGGCATTGTCGCTGGCCTCGCCCAGCACCACTTCCACCAGCGGCACCAGGTGCGCGGGCATGAAGAAGTGCAGGCCCAGCATGCGGCCGCGCGTGTCCAGGCCCTGGCCGATGGCGCTGATGGGGAAGCTGGAACTGTTGCTGGCCAGGATGGCGTCCGGACGGGCGCGTTGGACCAGGTCCGCGAATAGCGCCTGCTTGATGTCCAGGCGTTCCGGAATGCACTCGATGACCAGGTCCACGGTAGACCAGTCCACCGCATCCAGGCTGGGCGCGGTGGCCAGCAGCGCGGCATGGGCTTCGCGGCCGATGGTCTTCAGGTTCTCGGCCACGCGGGCGGGCAGGCCGGCCGCGCGTTCCGTGTCGGATTCGATCACGGTTGTGCGGCAGGCCGCGCGGGTCAGCACCACCGCCACGTCCGCGCCCATCGTGCCGCCGCCCACTACCACTGCATGCGCCGCGCCCGGGTTGGGCAGCGCTGTTGCGTCCGTCTGCATGGTTTGCTCCTTTCTTGCATCGTCGTTGGGGGCGAGTGTAGAGAAGCCACTTTGATTGATGAATCAGATTTTTTGGATAGAATGATCGTTAAAACAGATCAATAGGGGCAGGCAAGGCATCATGCAGATCAATCTTTCGATGCGCGATATCGACACCACGCTGGTGCTGGGCCGCACACTGAATTTCCGGCAGGCGGCGGCGCAGTTGCACCTGTCGCAATCGGCGCTGTCGACGCAGGTGCAGCGCATCGAAGAGGCCTTGGGCGTGCGGCTGTTCGACCGCACCACCCGCACGGTGCGGCTGACGGCCGCGGGCGAAGTCTTCATGCAGCAGGCCGCGACGTTGCAGGTGGCGTTCCGGGACGCGATCGCGGCGGTCAGCGGCATCACTAGCGCCGAGCAGGGCCAGGTGTCGGTTGCCGCGCTGCCTTCGCTGGCGGCCCGGCTGCTGCCGCGCGTGCTGATGGCCTACCGGCAGGCGCATCCGCACGTGGCGCTGAAAGTGCGCGACACGCTGTCGGGCCCCGCCTTCGACCTGGTGCGCGCGGGCGAGGTGGATTTCGCGCTGACCGCCGCCGACCCGCAGCATGCCGACCTGCACTACGTGCCGCTGCTGTCCGACAGTTTCCTGCTGCTGATCCCCGAATCGCATCCGCTGGCCAAGACACGCGGACCGGTGCGCTGGGCCGACACCGCGACCGCCGCGCACGTGTCGATGGTGCAGCCCAGCAGCGTTCGGCAGTACACGGAATGGGCCTTTCTGCAGAACCGCATCCGCTTCACGCCGGCGTTCGAAGCCGAACACCTGACGACGATCGTGGCCATGGTCGAGTGCGGCTTCGGCGTGGCCGCCTTGCCCGAGATCGCCGCGGGCGCGGTATCGCAGACCGCCATCGTCCAACGGCCGCTGACGGGGCCGGTGGCAGAGCGTTCGATTGGCTTGGTGACGTCGCGCAACCGCAGCCTTTCACCGGCCGCGGCGGCGCTGGTGCAGACGCTGAAAACGTATTTAGCCGCCCATCCGCGGTAGCCTTTCGCAGGGGCCGTCACGCCGTTTTTGATTTCCCGCAAGTGGCCGCCCAAAGGCGGTCGACACGAAGCAGCCGGTGGTATTATTCTCAGTACACTAACTAATATCGGAGCTGCCCCAACGTGCCGGATGTACAGAAAAAGACGACGTCCCAGAAGCGCGTCGCAACTCAGAAGACCGACAACAATATTTTCGATCCGGCCAAGCAGGTGCTGTGGTCGCGCCCCGGTTATCTGGTGCGGCGCCTGAACCAGATCCACTACGCCATGTTCTATGAAGAGTGCAAGACGCAGAACGTGACGCCTGTGCAGTACGGTGTGCTGACCGCGCTGTCGCTCAGTCCGTGGCTGGACCAGACCGCCATCGGCATGGAATTGGGGCTGGACCGCACCACCACCGCCGACGTCGTCAAGCGCCTGCAGGAGCGGGGCTTGGTGGAACGCCGGGTCAATCCCACCGACAAGCGTTCGCGCCAGGCGGTGATTACCCCGGAAGGCTTGCGCATCATGGGACTGCTGCAGGAAGGCATGGCCCGCGCGCAACAGCGCTTGCTGGAGCCCTTGTCCACGCGCAATCAAGAGATTTTCATGAAGCTGCTTTCCACGCTGGTGGAAGCCAACAACCAGTACAGCCGCACGACGCTCAAGCCGATGTAAGGCGCAGGCGCTGCGCCCAAGGCGCGCGCCTTTTCGCTGTCAGCCCTTCAGCGCATTCATCCGGGCCACGCCGCGGGCGGTTTGCCCATCGCCCAGCGTGTTGCGCACCCAGATCAGTTCGGCGGCGATGGCCACGGCGATCTCGGCCGGCGTCTTGCTGGCGATGCCCAGGCCCACCGGGCCATGCAGGCGGTCGATCTGGCTGTCGTCCAGGTCGAACAACCGCAGCCGTTCGCGCCGCTTCTCTTGGTTGGCGCGAGAGCCCAGCGCGCCGACGTAGAACGCGCGGGACTTCAACGCTTCCAGTAGCGCCATGTCGTCCAGCTTGGGATCATGCGTGACGGCGACGATCGCGGTGCGCTCATCGGTGCCGATTTCCAGCACCGCATCGTCCGGCATGCTGGTCAGCAGCGTGGCCTGGGACGCGCTCCAATCGGTGAAGAACTCTTCGCGCGGGTCGCATACCGTGACGTGGAATTCCAGCGTCGCGGCGATGTCCGCCAAGACGCGGGCCGTCTGGTTCGCGCCGATGATCAGCAGCCGCCAACGCGGCCCATACACGCTGCGGAAGATGCGGCCGTCGAAATCGGGCCCATCGGCGGGGCCGGCCGGCGACACCGACGTGTGGCCATCCAGCAGGTCCACCGTGCGCTGGATCAGGCGGTGCTCGCGGATCGACGCCAGCACCCGGTCCAGCCACACCGTGTCGCGCAGCCGTTCACTGATCAGGCGCAGCGTGCCGCCGCAAGGCAGGCCAAAGCGCGCGGCCTCGTCCCGCGTGACGCCGTAGGTCAGGCGGGCAGGGGCGTCTTCAAGTTCGTCGGCGCGGGCTTTCGCGATCAGATCGTCTTCGATGCAGCCGCCGGACACCGAACCGGCCACCCGGCCGTCGTCGCGCACCGCCAGCATGGCGCCCGCCTGCCGCGGCGCCGAGCCCCAGGTTTGCACAACGGTGATCAGGTGCACGCGGCTGCCGGCGGCGACCCAGTCGCGGGCAAGTTGCAGTACGTCAAGGTCCAGGGCGTTCATCGGTTTCTCACTGAGGCGGGTCCGCGGAAAAAGGGCCGCGGGCAGGGCTTATGTTCACTGTACTGATGATCTGGCGCGGTGTCTCTAGTGTCTATCCCTACCTATTTTCGCGCCTTTTTTCGGCTGTATTCCAGCGGCTGCGTTCCGCCCCGGGATTTCCCTAATTGGTCAGTACGCTGACTATAAAGTCAGTATACTGACGTAAATTCGGGAGCCGAGCGGCGCGGGTTCTGCCTGCAAGCATGCCGTGCGGGCGTCCGGTTGTTCCAATCAAATAGTCAGTGTACTGATAATAGACGCTGGCATGCCGGGGCGGGGCAGGCGCCGCGCCTTCACACTGGGAGCAGGGGAATGAGCAAAGTGCGCAAGATCGCGTTCGAGGAGCACTACACAGCGGTCGGATTCAAGGATTATTCAAAGAGTTTCGCGCAGCATATCGATCCGGTCGTGCTGGCCGATCTGGCCGCGCGGCTGGTGGATTTCGATGAAGTCCGGCTGGGCGAAATGGACCGCGCTGGCATTGACTACGTCATTTTGTCGCAGACCGGCCCCGGCGTGCAGGCAGAAGCCGATGCCGCGGTGGCGCTGAACCGCGCGCAGGAGAACAACGATTTCCTGGTCAGCCAGATTGCCCGGCATCCGACCCGGTATGGCGGCTTTGCCACCTTGCCGATGCACGACCCCCGCGTCGCCGCGGCGGAGCTGACCCGTTGCGTCAAGCAGCTGGGCTTCAAGGGCGCGCTGATCAACGGCCACACCAACGGCGTGTACTACGACGGCCGGGCCTATGACCCCTTCTGGGAGCAGGTGCAGGAATTGGATGTGCCGATTTACCTGCATCCCAGCGATCCCTACGTGGTGCCGCAAGCCTATTCGGGCCATCCGGAACTGGTGGGCGCATCGTGGGGCTGGGGCGTCGAGACCGCCACGCACGCGCTGCGACTGTTGTTCGGCGGCGTGTTCGACCGCTATCCGGGCGTCAAGCTCATCCTGGGTCATATGGGCGAGGGCCTGCCGTTCCAGCGGTGGCGTTTCGACAGCCGCTTCGCGGTGTATTCGCATGGCATCAAACTGGCGCGCGCGCCGTCGGAATACCTGGGCAGCAATATCGTCATCACCACGTCCGGGGTCTGTTCGCCTCCCACATTGATGGCAGCCATTGCCGAGATGGGCCGCGAAGCCGTGATGTTCTCGGTGGATTACCCCTATGAATCGACGGCGCTGGCCGCCGAGTTCATCGAACGCGCGCCGATGGATGACGCCACCCGCGACCTGGTCTGCCACGGTAACGCGCGCCGCCTGTTCAAACTCTGATCCCCGGGAAAAAGGAGCAACCATGCAAAGACCCTTCCGTATCGGCCAGATCGTGCCGAGCTCGAACACGACGATGGAAACCGAAATTCCCGCGATGCTGCTGGCGCGCCAACAGATCCGGCCGGAGCGTTTTACGTTCCATTCCAGCCGGATGCGCATGAAGAAGGTGGTGAAGGAGGAACTGGCGGCGATGGATGGCGAGTCCGACCGCTGCGCGGTTGAACTGAGCGACGCGCGGGTGGACGTGTTGGGATACGCCTGCCTGGTGGCGATCATGGCGATGGGCCATGGCTATCACCGGGTCTCGGAAAAGCGCCTGCAGGCGCACACGGCCGCCAATGGCGCGGATGCGCCCGTGATCACCAGCGCGGGCGCCCTGGTAGACGCCCTGAAGGTGATCGGCGCGCGCCGCATCGTGGTGGTGGCCCCATACATGAAGCCGTTGACCGAGCTGGTGGTGGACTACATCCGCAACGAAGGTTTTGAGGTGGTGGACTATCGCGCGCTGGAAATTCCCGACAATCTGGACGTCGGCCGGCACGACCCGGCACGCTTGCCGGAGATCGTTGCGCAGATGGACACCCGTGATGTCGACGCCATCGTGCTGTCGGCCTGCGTGCAGATGCCGTCGCTGCCGGCCATCGCCAAAGTCGAGGCGCAGACAGGCAAGCCGGTAATTACCGCCGCCGTGGCCACCACCTACGCCATCCTGAAATCGCTGGACCTGGAGCCCGTCGTTCCCGGCGCCGGCGCGCTGCTGTCGGGCGCTTACTGAGGAACGCAGCCATGAGCACCTATCTCTATGGCGGCAACGTCCATGCCAACGGCATCCGCCAACATTACCTGCGCTACGGTGGCGCCCACACGGCCGGGCGCGATGCGGTCGTGATCGTGCCGGGCATCACCAGCCCCGCGGCCACGTGGGGCTTTGTGGGCGAGCGGTTTGGCAAGACGTTCGACACCTACATCCTGGATGTGCGCGGTCGCGGCCTGTCGGAAGCTGGCGCGTCGCTGGACTACAGCCTGGACGCGCAAGCCGCCGACGTATTGGCCTTCGCGCAAGCGCTGGGATTGGCGCAATACAGCCTGGTCGGCCATTCCATGGGAGGGCGCATCGGCGTGCGCGCGGGCCGGAGCCGGCCTGCCGGCTTGCACCGCCTGGTGCTGGTCGATCCGCCGGTGTCCGGCCCCGGCCGCCGGCCTTATCCGGCCAAGCTGCCGTGGTATGTCGATTCCATGGCGCAGGCCCGCCACGGGATGGATGCCGAGGCTATGCGCGCCTTCTGCCCGAGCTGGACGGATGCGCAGCGTCAACTGCGCGCCGAATGGCTGCACACCTGCGACGAGCGCGCCATTGTCCAAAGCTTCGACGCCTTCCAGACCGACGATATCCATGCCGACCTGCCGCTTCTGGATGTGCCGGTTTTGCTGGTGACGGCGGAGAAGGGCGACGTGGTGCTGGACGACGACGCGGCCGAAATCGCGCGGCTGGCGCCCGGCACGCGGCATCACCGCGTGCCGGCGGCGGGCCACATGATCCCGTGGGACAACGAAGAAGGCTTCTACGCGGCCTTCGGTGATTTCCTGGGCGCGCCGCTGGTGCAAGCCTGAATCGCCGGGCCTTCAAGCAAGGAGAGAATCATGCCTGTAAGCGACTATGAAATGGTAAAGGCCTGGCAGCAGGTGCTGACCTTGTCAAAGCTGCAAGCCGGCCAGTCGGTGACGGTGCTGACCAGCGCCGCGACCCATCCGCAAACGTTGTCGACGGCGCTGATCGCGGCGCAATCGGTGGGGGCGGTGGTCAACCGGCTGGATTTGCCGCCGGTCAATGGCGAAAAGGCGTTAAGCCGCGATTCGCTGGCCTACCTGGGCACCACGCCGCTGACCGGGAACCAACCCGCGATCGCGGCGCTGAAGGAAAGCGACCTGGTGCTGGACTTGATGACGCTGCTGTTTTCGCCGGAGCAGCACGAGATCCTGGCCACCGGCACCAAGATTCTGCTGGCGGTGGAACCGCCCGAGGTGCTGGCGCGGCTGGTGCCTTCCGAAGCGGACCGGACCCGCGTGAAGGCCGCGGCGGCGCGCATTGGCGCGGCGCGCGAGATGAGCGTGGTGTCGGCCGCCGGCACGGACCTGCGCTGCCCGCTGGGCGAGTTTCCGGCGATCAGCGAATACGGCTTCGTGGACGAGCCCGGGCGGTGGGACCATTGGCCTAGCGGCTTTGTGCTGACCTGGCCGAACGAGCGCGGGGCCAACGGCACGATCGTGATCGATGCGGGCGATATCCTGCTGCCGCAGAAGCTGTACGTGCGCACGCCGATCACGCTTACGGTGGAAAACGGTTTTGCCACGCGCATTGAAGGCGGAGTCGACGCGGAGCTGTTGCGCGAGTACGTGGCGTCGTTCCAGGACCCCGAGGCATACGCGATATCGCATATCGGTTGGGGTTTGCAGCCGCGCGCGCACTGGACCACGCTGGGCCTGTACGACCGCGAGGCCACCATTGGCATGGATGCGCGGGCTTACGAAGGCAATTTCCTGTTCTCGCTGGGCCCGAACAACGAGGCGGGCGGCAGCCGCACCACCACCTGCCATATCGACATCCCGTTGCGCGGTTGCACCGTGCGGCTGGACGGCGAAGACGTGGTGCGCCAGGGCAAGGTGCTGGATAGCGCCGCCGGGCAGCAATAGGCCATGGCGCCCAACAACCATCGATCAAGGAAGCCGCTTCATGCATGACGACATCTCTGCCTACGAGCGCCAGGGCTTTGGCGCCACGATGACCCCCAAGCCGCCCTATGGTCTGCTGATCGTGGACCTGGTCAATGGCTTCGCCGACCCGGCCGTGTTCGGCGGGGGCAACATTGCTTCGGCCATCGCGCAGACGACGCTTCTGCTGGGCCATGCGCGCAGCCAGGGCTGGCCGGTGGCGCACAGCCGCATCGTGTTCGCCGACGACGACGCCGACCACAACATCTTCACGCTGAAAGTGCCGGGCATGCTGACGCTGAAGGAAGCGCACCCCCACAGCGCGATCGTGCCTCAGTTGACGCCCGCCGCCGGGGAACTGGTGGTGCGCAAGACGGTGCCTTCGGCATTCTTCGGCACCGGCCTGGCGGCATGGTTGACGCAGCGCGGGGTGGGGACGCTGCTGGTGGCGGGCGCAGTCACCAGCGGCTGCGTGCGGGCAAGCGTCGTGGACGCGATGCAGTACGGTTTTCGGCCGCTGGTGGTGTCCGACTGCGTGGGGGACCGCGCCATGGGTCCGCATGAGGCAAATCTGTTCGACATGCGCCAGAAATACGCCACGGTGCTGACGCGCGAGGAAGCCGTGCGCGCGACGATGGCCTGAAGGCGCTGGCGTTCCGCCAACGGAAAAGGGGTTGTGCCTTGCCGGCACAACCCCTTTTTCATGTTCAGGGCCGCTTGCCTACACGGGGTAGACCAGGTCATTGGCCAGGATGGTGGTGTCGTACACCACCTGGCGTTCCTTCAGTTTGAGCACGCCGTCTTCCCGGGTGAAGCGGTCATAGTAGGTACCCGCCAGATGCAGGGTCGTGGGGCCTTCCACCAGGGTCTGCATCAGCATGAAGGCGGCCTGGGATTCGATCTCGCCTTCAGGCGATTCGCGGGTCACGCGGGTGTTGCTGACCAGATGCAGCATGTATCGCGGGGCGAACATCTGGGTGCGGGAGATGGCCACCGCGCGGTCGTGCATCATCGCGCGGCCTTCGGAATAGACCAGTCCGACCGGCAGGCCCAGCTCGGCGTTCTCGCGCGCGGTCACGCGGTACAGGCCGTCCTCGGTGAAGAAGCCGGGCCAGGCCTCGACCTGGCCGGCATCCAGCGTGGCGCAGTAGTCGGCGTGGAATTCATCGATTTCCTGGCGTAGCGCGATGGCGCGCGCCGGATCGATCTTGCGGGGGGAAAATTCGAATCGGGTTCTCATGTGTCTCGGTTCCTGCTCAGAAGCCCATCACGCCGCGGTAGTAGCTGTACATCGAGCGGATCGCGGCCTCCGAAATCAGCGTGTTCGACGTGCCTTGCTTGCCGGATTCCAGCTTCAGCACATTGACGTCGGTACTGGCGCGCCGCACGCCTTCCTGCACGAACTTCATGGCTTCGTTGTCTTCCAGACCGAGGAAGCCGGCCGGACCCATCAGGTTGCCCTGGCGCAGGCGGTGGCGTTCCATTTCGGGCGTATCGTCTTCGTAACCGAACATGGTCCATTGCATGATCATGCTGTCGGGCCCGTTGGGCACGATCTGGCGCACGCCCAGCGTGTTCATCTCGCGCTGGACGATCAGGTTGGGCCATACGGTCTGCATCGTGACCGACCAGGGCGAGTCGAACTCTTTCACGAATTCCAGGAAGCGGTCGTCCTGCAGGTGCAGGCCGTCATGGAAGGAGCGCATTTCCTTCTTGTTTTCTTCACTGACGGTGGCGTACTTATCTTCGCTCTTGGCCGACGCCATGGTGCCGTGGCGGCCGTGCACGGAATCGACGAGCATGGCCGATTTGTTGCCGGCCACCAGCAGCCCGAACACGACCAGGAACGAATGCAGCAGGGTCGCGTGGTACGGATCCTTCAGGTTCTCGTGGTACATCTTCCAGTTGCACGGCAGCTCGTTGCGGTAGTAGCCATGGATCTTCAGCTTCTTGCCGGGAAAGACCGTGTCGAAATCGGCCAGGATCTCGGGCGTCAGGTACTGGTCGATGGGTTCGACGTCCGCGCTGTACGACGCGAAGACGACGCCGTTACGCGTGGTCACGTGCAGCTTGCGCAGGCCGTGCTCGTCGTTCTTGAAGTCCTTGGGCATGCCGCCTTCGCGGTTCACGCCGCGCTTGAAGGGAATGCCTTGCAGGTTGCCTTTCAGGTCGTATGACCATTGGTGGTACGGGCAGACGAATTCCTTGGCGTTGCCCTGGCTATTGCGGCAGAACTCGGCGCCACGGTGGGCGCAGCGGTTCTCGAACACGTTGACCGAACCGTCTTCGGCGCGCGAGACCACCACGGGCGTCGGCCCGACATAAGAGCGTTTGTAGTCGCCCGGATTCGGCAGTTCGGCCTCAAGCGCCACGTAGTTCCACGTCTTGCCGTGGAAGATCTTTTCGACTTCCTGATCGTAGACGGCGCTGCTGGTGTAGACCCAGTCGGGGATGTAGTGCAGCGCGTCTTCCGGCCAGACACAGTCGGCCAGGGCGGCGTCTTTCGACGCTACCGTGCGGCCGATGACGGTTTGTGATTGATACATGAAAAGCTCCTGTCGAGGCGGGGCAGCAATGGAATTCAGGGCGTGGCGGCGACGAGCTGCTGGCAGGCTTTCACCAGCGGCTTAAGCGCCACGGTCTCGTCGGCATAGCGCTGCGGATCGATGCGCAGGCCTTGTTCGAACAGCACGCGCAATTGGCGCAGGTCGCCGCCGGCGTTGATGGCAATGGCATGGACCGGCACACCGTCGCGGTGGCCCAGCCAGATGAACTTGGGCGCGTCGGCTTCGCTTTGGGGCGTGCCGCGGCAGGTATAGGCCAGCCCGGGTTGCGGCAGACCCAGCATCTGCACGTTGCAGCCGAACTGGTCCGTCCAGAACCACGGATAGGGTTCGCCGGGCGCGGGTTGGCCCAGCATGCCAGCGGCGGCGGTGCGCGCCTGTTCGTTGGCGTTCTGCCACGACTCCAGCCGCAGCGCCATGTTCAGATGACGCCGGTGCTGGCTGGCGCAGTCGCCGGCTGCGTAGACGTCGGGGTCGCTGCTGCGGCAGTCGGCGTCAACGACGATGCCGCCGTTGGCAGGGTCCAGCGCCAGGCCGGCCTGGGCGGCCAGCGACACCTCGGGCGACAAGCCAATGGCGACGACCACTACGTCGGCGTCGATCACGGTGGCGTCCTGCAGTTCGATCGTAAAGCGGGCCTGATGCGGGACGGTGTCATCGGGAAGGGGCTGCCAGTCGCAGCGCGCAATGCGCGCGTCCAGGCGCAGCGTCACGCCAGCATGCCGGGCGCGTTCGGCCAGCCAGTCGGACAAGGCCGGCGGCAGCACGCGTTCCAGCAGGCGCGTTGCGCTTTCCAGCACGGTCACGCGTGCGCCCAGGCCGCGCGCGGTGGATGCGACTTCCAGGCCAAGAAAACCGCCGCCGATGACGGCGACGCACGCATCCGGCGTCAAGCCGGCGCGCAGCGCCGCCGCGTCATCCAACGTCCTGATGTAATGCACGCCGGGCGTGCCGCGGGGCAGGCTGGGCAGTTCGCGCGCGCGGCCGCCGGTGGCAAGCAGGCAGCGGCGGTAGGGCAGGCGGCGTCCGTCGGCCAGGTGAACCAGATGGCCCGCGGCATCCAGCCGCACGGCTTCGGCGCCGGTCAGCAATGCGATGCGCCGCTGTTCATAAAAGCCGCCGGGATGGACGGCCGTCTGCGCATGCGCGTCGGCTGCTTGCAGCACGGCCTTGGACAGGGGCGGGCGTTCGTAGGGGGCATGCGGCTCGCGGCCGACCAACGTGATGGGGCCGTCATGGCCCAGGTCTCGCAGGGCCGCCGCCGCGACCGCGCCGGACTGCCCGGCGCCGATGATGAGGATCGAGTCGGCGTCAGCCATGTTCACCCCTGCACATTCGCGTAGATGTCCTGACCTTCTACTTTTACCGGGTAAACACGGATGCCGCGGGTGGCCGGCGCGCACATGGCCTGGCCGGTGCGGATATCGAATTTTGCCTGGTGCAACGGGCATTCGATGCAGCCGTCTTCCAGGTAGCCGTCGGACAGCAGTGCGTAGGCGTGCGTACAGACGTTGTCCGACGCGAAGAACTCGCCTTCGCTACGATATAGCGCAAGCTGTTTCTCGCCGGCCGCGACGGGAATGACTTCGTCGTCGTCAGTGATCTGGTCGGTAGAGGCAATGCGGATCCAGTTCATAGAACTCTCTAATCAGTATGCTGAGTAATGTGGTCAGTGTACTGCCCAAAAAATCAACTCAGGAGCTAGGGATTTCCCCGACGCGATGAAGACGGGCGGCTTGCTGCCCCCTCGTAAGCGGCTGGAAATGCAGGGTTTTCGCGCCTTTCGCAGTCGGGATTAACCTTGTTGACACTCAAAATTACTGTCAGTATGCTGACTAACAATTCAGTGTGCTAACGTTTTTTTGGGTCTTGAAAATGCGGCGTTGGCATGGGTTGAGGCGGGTCCAAGGGGACTCAATCGAATCAGATCGGGAGCACTACATGCAACGACGCCGTTTCCTCGCACAAGCCGCTGGCGCCGCCGGCGCCGGACTTGCCACTGTCGGCATGCCCGCCATCGCGCAGTCCGCGCCGGCGGTGCGCTGGCGCATGTCGACCAGTTGGCCCAAGAGCCTGGACACCATCTATGGTTCGGCCGAAGAACTTTGCAAGCGCGTGGCGCAATTGACGGAAGGCAAGTTCGAGATCCGCGCGTTTCCCGGCGGCGAACTGGTGCCGGCCGCGCAGAACATGGACGCGGTCAGCAACGGAACGGTCGAATGCAACCACGTGCTCAGCACGGCCTATATCGGCAAGAACACGGCGCTGACGTTCGATACCGGCCTGTCGTTCGGGTTGAATGCGCGCCAGCACAATGCCTGGATCCATTCGGGCGGCGGCCTGAAGATGCTGCGGGCGCTCTATAAGAAATACAACATCGTGAATCACGTCTGTGGCAACGTCGGCGTACAGATGGGTGGCTGGTACCGCAAGGAAATCAAGTCGGTCGCTGACTTGAAAGGGTTGAACATGCGGATCGGGGGGATTGGCGGCATGGTTTTGTCCAAGCTGGGCGCGGTGCCGCAGCAGATTCCGCCTGGCGATATCTACCCGGCGCTGGAAAAGGGCACCATCGACGCAGCCGAGTGGATCGGGCCATACGACGACGAGAAGTTGGGCTTCAATAAGGTGGCGCCTTACTACTATTCCCCCGGCTGGTTCGAAGGCAGCGCGTCGATCACCAGCATGGTGCACGACAAGGCCTGGGATGCACTGCCCCCGGCCTACCAGGCCGCGTTCGAAGCCGCCGCGGGCGAGCAGACCATGCGCATGCTGGCCAACTACGACGCGCGCAATCCTCTGGCGCTGCGCAAGCTGATTGCCGGCGGGGCCAAAGTCAGTTTCTTCCCCAAGGAAGTGATGGACGCCGCCTATCACGCGTCGCAAGAGCTGTGGGTGGAACTGTCTGCCAAGAATCCGGACTTTGCCGCGATCTATCCGGATTGGAAAAAATTCCAGGTGGATCAGGCCGGCTGGTTCCGCGTTGCCGAAAGCCCGCTGGACAACTACACCTTCGCCGCCGTGGCGAAGGCGCAGGCCAAGTGACCCGGGGAGGCGAAGGGCAGTCATGACGACAGATCACGCCAATGCGCACGGCCGGCCGGGCAAGCCGCAGGGAGTGGGTGCGCGCGTGCCGCGCAAGGAGGACGCGCGCCACCTGCACGGCAAGGGCAATTTCGTGGCCGACATGGCCATGCCGGGTTTGAGCGAAGTCGCGTTCCTGCGCAGCCCGCTTGCGCATGCGCGCATTTCGGCGGTGCGCGTGGCCGACGCGGTCGCCGGCAACGTGTTCCTGCGCCAGTCGATGCCCGATGCGCGCGACATCGTGGCCGATTCCACGCTGCCGACCTATCAAGCGTCGGCCCAGCCGCCGCTGGCGTCGGGAAAAGTGCGTTTCGTGGGGGAACCCATCGCCATGGTGTTTGCGCCGACGCGCGCCGAAGCCGAAGACTATGCCGAACTGATCGAGGTCGACTACGACGACCTGCCGGTGTATGCCGACGTTGATAGCGCGCAGGCTGCAACGGGCGATCTGCTGCATGAGCAGTGGCGTGACAACGTCTTCGTCACGCTGAATGCCGACAAGCAGTTTGACGAGTACGCGGCCCAGGCCGACGTGGTGGTCCGGCGCAAGATCGACCTCGCGCGCCAATGCATGGTGCCCATGGAAGGCAAGGCGGTGCTGGCGTACTGGGACCACCAGGCCGACCAACTGGTGGTGGTCAGCGCCACGCAAGTGCCGCATATGATCCGCAGCGTGCTGGCGCAATGCCTGGATTTGGAGCAGGGCCGCGTGCGGGTGGTGTCGCCCGATGTGGGCGGCGCCTTTGGGTACAAGTGCGTCTTGCAGCAGGAAGAACTGTGCGTGGCGTGGCTGGCCAAGACCTTCAAACGGCCGTTCCGCTTTATCGAGGACCGCCGTGAACACTTGACCGCGGGCGCCAATTCGCGTGAGCACCATTACGAGATGGTGGCCTATGCCGACCGCCGCGGCAAACTGCTGGCGCTGGACGCCAAGATCACCATCGACGGCGGCGCCTATTCCGTCTGGCCGTTCACCATCGGCCTGGAACCGGGCCAGGCCATCGGAAACCTGCCCGGGCCTTACGCCTTCAAGGGATACCGCTGCGTTACGCGGGCGGTGGCCACCAATAAGCCCGGATTCGTGCCTTATCGCGGCGTGGCGCGCACCGGCGTGTGCTTTGCCATGGAACTGACGATGGATGCGATTGCGCGTGAAGTCGGGCGCGAGCCTTGGGAAGTCCGCCACGAAAATCTGGTGCAGGGCGACCAGATGCCGTTCGTCAACGTCACCGGAAAGCACCTGGACAGCGGCAACTATCCCGCCAGTTTGCAGCAGGCCATGGACATGATCGGCGTGGACGCGGTGCGCGAACGCCAGCGTCGCGGTGAAGCCGACGGCCGTTTGATCGGCGTGGGCTTGGCCACCTATACCGAGCAGGCCGCGCATGGCACGTCCGTGTTCGCCGCCTGGGGCACCCCCGTGATCCCGGGCTTCGATCAGGCGACGGCGCGGGTCACGCCCGACGGCGGCCTGGAGCTGCGGGTCGGCGTGCATTCCCACGGGCAGGGCATGGAGACTACTTTTGCCCAGATCGCCAACGAGATCCTGGGTGTCGACGTGGGCAGCATCAAGCTGCTGCACGGCGATACCGGGCAGACGCCATTTTCCACCGGCACCTACGCGTCCCGCTCGCTGGTGATGTCGGGCGGGGCGGTGTCGCAGGCCTGTAAACGCCTGCTGCCCCGGCTAACGCATATCGGCGCGCACTTGCTGCAGGTCGATCCCGCGAGCGTGACCTGGAACCAGGACCGGCTGGAGGCGAACGGCAAGTCGGTGTCGGTGAAGGACGTGGCCGACGCCTGGTATCTGCGGCCGCAACTGTTGCCGCCCGATGTCGATCCCAGCGGCCTTGAGGTCACGGTGGGCTACAAGCCCAAGGTTGATACGGGTTGCTTTACCTATGCGACCCACGCGGCGGTGGTCGCCGTCGATCCGGGCACGGGCGGCGTCGAAATCCTGGACTACGTGGTGGTGGAGGATTGCGGGACCATGATCAATCCCATGGTGGTCGAAGGCCAGACCATCGGCGGCGTGGCCCAGGGCATTGGCACCGCCTTCTATGAAGAGACGCCTTACGACGAGAATGGGCAGCCCCTGGCGTCGACCCTGGCGGACTACATGTTGCCCGGCGCCACGGAAGTCCCCAACATGCGGCTGCATCATTTCGAGACGCCGTCGCCGCATACTGAATTCGGCGCCAAGGGCATGGGCGAAGGCGGCGCCATCGCGCCGCCTGCCGTGCTGTTCAACGCGGTCAACGACGCGCTGCGTCCGCTTGGCGCGGCCGAACTGTTGCGCACGCCCTTGTCGCCCACGCGGGTGCTTGCCGCCATTGCGCAGGGCAAGCAGCCCGTTCAGGCCGCCGCCGAGGTGATGGCATGAAGGCCGCTGCATTCGAATACGCGCGCCCCGGCACGCTGCAGGAAGCGCTGGGCGCGCTGCGGGGGCACGATGGCCGCGCCAAGTTGATGGCCGGGGGCCAGTCGCTGGGCCCGATGCTGAACCTGCGCCTGGCGCGTCCGCCGGTGGTGATCGACATCTCGGGTCTGGACGAACTGCGGACCGTCACGCGGCAGGGGGGCATGCTGCGCGTGGGCGCGGCCGTGACACACGCTGAAATCGAAGATGGCGTGCACGAACTTCTTCGCGGCACGCCGTTGCAGCAGGTGGCGCCAGGCATTGCCTACCGCGCCATCCGCAATCGGGGGACGTTGGGCGGCAGCCTGGCGCATGCGGATCCGGCGGCCGACTGGGTGCTGACCGTGGTCGGTTTGGGGGCGGCGCTGGAAATCGCCGGCCCGGACGGTGTGCGCATGTTGCCCGCAGACGGTTACATGCAAGGCGCTTACACCACGGACCTGCGCGACGACGAACTCATCGCCGCGGTGCACGTGCCGGTCGCCAGCCCCCAGTCGCGCTGGGGCTACTACAAGTTCTGCCGCAAAACCGGCGAATTTGCCGAGGCCAGCTGCGCCGCCTGGTTCGATCCGGCGACGGGCGCCGCCCGCGTTGCCGTGGGCGCCCTGGACGGCGCGCCCAAGCTGCTGCCCGGATTGGCCGCGCGCGTCGCGCGGCAGGGGCTGGCGGGCCTGGACGAGACGCTGCTGGCCGATGAACTGGCCGGCGTCATGCCGGACAAGGATGAACACCACCGCAAGCTGCACGGGACGGCCGTGGCGCGCTGCCTGGCTCAGGCGTTGGGTTGACAGGAATAACCATGGTTCAGGTGACATTGGAAGTGAATGGCAAGCGCGTGTCGCACGAGGCGCCCGCGCGCATGCATCTGGGGGATTTCTTGCGCGATCAGGCACGCCTGACCGGCACTCACCTTGGTTGCGAGCATGGCGTTTGCGGGGCCTGCACGGTGCTGGTGGATGGCGCGCCGGTGCGGTCCTGTATTTCGTTCGCGGTCGCTTGCGAAGGCCGGCAGGTGACAACCATCGAAGGCTACGACGCCGATCCGGTGATGCAGCGGTTGCGCGCGGCCTTCACCAAGCATCACGCGTTGCAATGCGGCTATTGCACGCCGGGCATGCTGGCGACCTCGCGCGATATCGTGCTGCGGCTGCCCGAGGCCGACGAAAGCCGCGTCCGGGTGGAGCTGTCGGGCAACCTTTGCCGCTGCACCGGCTACATGGGTATCGTTGCCGCCGTGATGTCGGTGCTGGCGGACCTGCGGGCGCAGCCCGACGCCGCCGTCGAAGGATTGCGCGCGGCCTTGGCGCAGGGGCGCGGCGCGGCGCCGGCGGTGGAGAAACCCGTGGCGTTCGCTGGTTTCACGCCGACGGCGCACGCCGTCAAATCCTCCAACCCTGCTGAGCCGGCCGCAACGGCCAGTGCGGCGGCGGCCCCCGCCGGCAAGAAGGAGGGCCGCGGCAGCCAGATCGACGCTGGCTTCCAGGTGCCGTTCCCGGCAGCGGACGTCTGGGCGTTCATGGTTGACTTGCCGGCCCTGGCCAGTTGCCTGCCGGGCGCCTCGATCGAATCGCACGAGGGCGATCGCGTCAAAGGCCGCGTCGCCATCAAGTTTGGCCCGATGGCCGCGGCCTTCAACGGCGCGGCCCGGCTGGAACGGGACGACGCCGCCATGCGAGCGGTGTTCCGGGGCGCCGGGCAGGATTCGCTGAGCCAGTCGCGCGCCAATGGCGATATCACCTATCAGCTTGAAGCGCTGTCGCCGACCGAAACACGGGTCAACGTGAACCTGCTGTATTCGCTGCAGGGTCCGCTGGCGCAGTTTTCTCGGTCGGGGCTGGTGCAGGATTTCGTGCGCCGCATGATCGCGGACTTCGGCAACAACGTGACGGCCCGGCTGCGTCAGCCCGCCGGCCAGGGTGAGCCCCTGGTTCAAGCCAGTTTCAATCCCACGGCCATGTTTTTCAGCGTGCTGTGGGCGCGCATCAAGCGTTGGTTCGGCCGCGGCGGCTGAGCACGCACGGGGATAGGCCGCTGCAATGGCGGCCGCACAGTGTCGACGGATGACGGGGAAAACCATGCACGCTGTATTCGCAAGAGGGTGGCGCAAAGCGGTATTGGGCCTGGCGGCCGCCGGGTTGAGCGCATCGGCCTGGGCGCAGGCGCCAGAGCCGCTGAGGGTGCGGTTGGACTGGACGCCATGGGGCGTGCACGGCGCGTTTCACCTGGCCCAGCAAAAGGGCTGGTACAAGCAGGCCGGGCTGGACGTATCGCTGGAAGACGGCAATGGGTCGGTCACGACGGTGCAGATTGTCGGGGCGGGCGACAGTTTCGACGTGGGGCACGCCGCGCTGGCTTCCATGATGATCGCCCGCGAGAAGGGCATGCCCGTCAAGGCGGTGGCGGTGTTCGCGCGCCAGAGCGATATCGGGTTGCTGGTTCCCGCCGACGCTGGCATTACCGGGCCAGCCCAACTGAAGGGCAAGAAGGTGGCTTACACCGCCGGTTCGCTGGAAGCGCCGTTCATCGATGCCTTTCTGGCGGCGGGCAAACTGAAGAAAAGCGACCTTGAACTGATCAACGTGGACGCCGCCGGCAAAGCCTCCACCTATGCCGTGGGGCGGACCGACGCGGCGTTCTCCACGATTCCATTTTTCCTGCCGGTCGTCTCGCAGAACCGGCCGTCCCGCGCGGTGCGTTTCGCCGATTTCGGCTTGAACATGCCCAGCTTCGGCCTGTTCGCCAACGAATCGAAGCTGGCGCAGCGGGGCGAGGCCATCGCACGATTTGCCGGCGTGACGGCGCGCGCCTGGGAATACATCTACGCCGGGCATCAGGACGAGGCGGTGGCCGCCATTCTGGCGCAACGGCCGCAGGCCCGGCTGGACAAGACGGTGTTGCGCGGCCAGATCGACGCCTTGCAGCCGTACTTCGGACAGCCCGTGCCCGGTGCGCGGCTTGGCGCTATCGTGCCGCAGGACTGGACCGAGGCGGTCAAGACGCTGTCCTCCGTGGGCCTGGTTAGCGCGGGTGCCGAGCCCGCTACGTTCTACGTGCCTGGCCTGGCGCACCCGGAGCGCTACGACAATCTGGTGCAACCATGACGCCGTGGGCCGTCGACGCGCGGAATGTGCGCAAACGTTATCCCGGGGCATCGGGCGTGGAGGCGCTGGCCGCGGTATCGGTCGAGGTGCCGTCAGGCCGCTTCGTCAGCATCCTGGGGCCTAGCGGTTGCGGCAAGAGCACGTTCCTGCGCTGCGTGGCCGGCCTGGAAACGATCTCCAGCGGCGAGCTGAGCGTGGCGGGCGTGCCGGTGCAGGGGCCGCCACAAGGCATGGGCATGGTGTTCCAGCGCGATGCGCTACTGGAATGGCGCAATGTCTGGCGCAACATCCTGCTGCCGATTGAATTCGCGCACAAGCCCGTGGCGGCCTACGAGGAAAAGGTGCGCGGGCTGCTGGCCCTGACCGGCCTGGAATCGTTTGCCCAAAGCTATCCGCGCGAACTGTCCGGCGGCATGCGCCAGCGCGCCGCGATCTGCCGCGCCTTGGTCGACGACCCGCAACTGCTTTTGATGGACGAGCCTTTCGGCGCGTTGGACGCGCTGACCCGCGACCAGATGAACGTAGAGCTGCAGCGGATCTGGATGGAGACGCGCAATACCGTGCTGTTCGTGACCCACGGGATCGCCGAGGCCGTGTTCCTGGGCGACGTGGTGATGGTGTTTTCGCCGCGCCCCGGCCGCATCCTTGAGTCGATCGAGATCGACCTGCCGCGGCCCCGGCCATTGGCGCTGCGCGAAACGCCGGCGTTCGGCGAATACGTGCGGCACATCCGGGGGCTGTTCCAGCAAATGGGCCTGATCGACGAGGGCGCCCGGGCCGACGCGCGCGTGGAGGTCGTCCGATGATCCGGCTATTGCGGGGGGCCGGCCGCCGGATGGCGGGGCTGGTGTCGGTGGCCGTGTTCCTGCTGTGCTGGGAGTTCGCGGCCCGGATCTTCCATGTGCGTCCCATCATGCTGCCGCTGCCCGGGCAGGTAGTGCTGGAATTGGCGTCGGAGTGGGGCTGGTATGCCGGCCACGCCGCCTACACCTTGATGACGACGCTGGCCGGCTTTGCGTTGGCGGTGGCGGGCGGCGTGGCGATCGCCATCATGCTGGTCGGGTCGCGCTGGTTCGAACGCTTCATCTACCCCTTGATCGTGGCGCTGAACAGTGTGCCGAAGGTCGCCATCGCGCCCTTGTTCGTGATCTGGATGGGCACGGGCGCCGAGCCCAAGATCGCCATCGCGTTCCTGATCGCCGTGTTCGCGATCATCGTGGACACCGTCCATGGCCTGCGGTCGGTGCCGCAAGACGTGCTGGACCTGGGGCGGGTGCTGAAGGGTTCGCGGCGCGATTTCTTCTTCAAGGTGCGGCTGCCCAGCGCGCTGCCCTCGATCCTGGCGGGTATGAAGGTGTCGATCTCGCTGGCGCTGGTGGGCGCCATCGTGGGCGAGTTCGTGTCGTCGCAGCGCGGCCTGGGCTACGTGATCATGAGCGCGCAGGGCACGTTCGACACGGTAAGGGTGTTTGCCGCGATTTTCGTGCTGGCGCTGATGGGCATGCTGCTGTTCGCGCTGTTGGCGTGGCTGGAACGCCGGTCGACGCCGTGGCTGGCGCATCACCGCGAAGACGGCTGAGGCGGGTTCCGGGCGCGGGGCGGCGGACGCCGCCGGGGCCGCGAGAACGTGTGATCAAAAACGTGTGGTCAAAAAACAATTCTGGGGAAAACAGATGCAAGCATTACTCGCCTTATCGCGCGGCATAGACGCGATCAACCTGCGGATGGGCCGGGTGGTGTCCTGGGTGACGCTGCTGGTCGTCCTGGTCAGCGCCGGCAACGCCATCGTGCGCAAGGTCTTCCACTACAGCTCCAACGCCTGGCTGGAATTGCAGTGGTACATGTTCGGCGCCATGTTCCTGCTGACGGCGGGCTACACGCTGCTGAAGAACGACCATGTGCGCGTGGACATCATCGCCTCGCGCCTGTCGCGGCGCGCCCAGGTCTGGATCGAGATCTTCGGCGTGCTGTGCTTCCTGCTGCCGGCGTGCGTGCTGATCATGACCCTGTCCTGGCCGGTGTTCATGGATTCCTACCTGAGCAACGAGCAGTCCTCCAACTCGGGCGGCCTTATCCGCTGGCCCGTCAAACTGCTGATACCCGTGGGGTTCGCGTTGTTGGTGCTGGCCGGCCTGTCGCACTTGATCAAATGCATCGGCTTTCTGATGGGGCGTTGCCGCGACCCGCGCGAACGCGAGGGCGCCAAGAGCGCGGAAGAGGAATTGGCCGAAGAAATCGCCCGTGAAGCGCAAGCGCGCGAAGCGGCCGCACTGCGTGAACTGAACAACAAGGGCGGCTGATCATGGAGTTCTTCATTGCCAATCTGGCGCCGATCATGTTCGCCACGCTGATCGTCTTCCTGCTGATGGGCTTTCCCGTCGCGTTCGCGCTGGCGGCCAACGGCATCCTGTTCGGGCTGGTCGGGATGGAATTGGGGCTGCTCAATTCCTCGTTGTTCCAGGCGTTGCCGCAACGGGTGTTCGGCATCATTTCCAACGACACGCTGCTGGCGGTGCCGTTCTTCACGCTGATGGGCCTGGTGCTAGAGCGGTCGGGCATGGCGGAAGACCTGCTTGAGACGATCGGCCAGCTGTTCGGCTCGGTCCGGGGCGGGCTGGCCATCGCGGTGGTGTTCGTGGGCGCGATGCTGGCCGCGACCACGGGCGTGGTGTCGGCCTCGGTCATTTCGATGGGGCTGATCTCGCTGCCGATCATGTTGCGCAACGGCTATGACCGGAAACTGGCCAGCGGCGTCATCGCCGCGTCGGGCACGCTGTCGCAGATCATCCCGCCGTCGCTGGTGCTGATCATCCTGGCCGACCAGCTGGGCCGTTCGATCGGCGACATGTACCGGGCGGCGATGGTGCCGGGCTTCGTGCTGGCCGGCGTGTACATCGTCTATGTGGTCGTCATGAGCCTGCTGAAACCGGCTTCGGCGCCCGCGCTACCCGAAGAGGCGCGCCGCTTCCAGGAACCGAACGGCACGCGCGGCGGCCGTTCGTTGCTGGTGCTGATGGTTATTTCCGCGGTGTCGGCGTACTTCCTGGGGCGCTGGGTCGAAAACAACACCGCGCCGGTCGACGAGCGCATCGTGGTGGCGCTGCTGTTCTGGGGCGCCACGGCGTTCGTCATCGCGCTGATCAACAAGGCATTGCGGCTGGGCCTGCTATCGGCGCTGGCCGAGCGGGTGACGTTCGTGATGATTCCGCCGCTGGCGCTGATCTTCCTGGTGCTGGGCACGATCTTCATTGGCGTGGCGACGCCGACCGAAGGCGGGGCCATGGGGGCGGTGGGCGCCATCCTGATGGCCTTGATCCGCCGCCGTCTGACGCTGGACCTGATGAAGCAGGCAATGGACACGACGACCAAGCTGTCCTGCTTCGTGGTGTTCATTCTGGTGGGGTCGACCGTGTTCGGCCTGACGTTCCGCGCCGTCAACGGCGACCTCTGGGTCGAACACCTGCTGACCGGGCTGCCCGGCGGACAGTGGGGCTTCCTGATCGTCGTCAGCGTCCTGACCTTCGTGTTGGCCTTCTTCCTGGACTTCTTCGAACTGGCCTTCATCATCGTGCCGTTGCTGGGGCCGGTGGCCGATAAGCTGGGCATCGACCTGATCTGGTTTGGCGTGATCCTGGCCGTCAATATGCAGACGTCGTTCATGCACCCGCCATTCGGCTTCGCGCTGTTCTACCTGCGGTCCGTGGCGCCGCGGGACCGCTACAAGGACCGGGTCACCGGGAAGATGATCGAGCCGGTCACCACCGGGCAGATTTACTGGGGCTCGGTGCCGTTCATCGTGATCCAGCTGCTGATGGTGGCTGCGGTGATGGCCTTTCCGGGCATGGTGATGCACTACAAGAGCGACGCGTCGGTGGTCGATCCCGGCTCGGTGTCGCTGGAAGTGGGCGGGGCGTATGGCGGCGGCAGCTACGGCGCCGACTCGAATCCGTTCAAGTAGGCGGGGCGGCGCGGGCGGTAGCGCGGGCTAGCGCCCCGGCCGCGCCAGCTCGGAAGCCAGGTAGGCATCGCGCGAGGGCAGCAGGTGGTCGCGGCACACCGTCATCAACCCGGCCCGGTCGCCGTCGCGCAGCGCCTGGATCATCGCCCAGTGCTCCTGGCGGGCGCGTTCGCGGTAACCGGCGGCCACCAGCGTCCCGAAGCGAATGGGGTGGGTGCGCCGGGCGTATTCCTCGATGGCCTGGCCCAGCACGGCGTTGTCGAGCAGCCCGAAGAATTCGCGGTGGAAATGCTGGTTGCTGCGGAACACGCGCCGCGCGTCGCCATCGGCGACGGCCGCGTCGTGCTCCCGTTGCACCGCCACGAGCGCCGCCAGCCGTGCTTCGGGCACGGGCAGCGGCATCTGGCTGGCCGCATGCACTTCCAGGACTTCGCGCAGCGCATACAGCTCCATCACTTCACGGGTGGAAAACGCCCGCACCACGGCGCCGATGTTGCGCTTTTTTTCCACGACTCCCAATAGCTCAAGCTCGGCCAGCACTTGCCGCACGGCGTGGCGCTTCATGGAGAAGCGCGCCATCAGCTCGTCTTCGGTCAGGCGTTCGCGCGGGTGCAGCCGGCCGAAGACGATGTCTTCTTCCAGGGCGGCCACCGCGCGCTGCGTGGCGTCGGGGGCCTCTGCTTGCAGGGCGTCGGGCGTGATGGCGTTCATGGCAGGGGCTTACTTCTTCGGCACGGTGTCGTGGGTGACGCCGGCGCGCAGGAAATCGAAATCGACGCCCTGGTCGGCCTGCGTCACGGTTTGCAGGAACAGCTTGCGGTAGCCGCGGTCGGCGGTGGGCCGGGTGATGGGCTGCGCCGCGGCGCGGCGCGCCAGCTCGGCATCGTCCACCAGCAACGCGATTTCACGCTGCGCCACCGACAAGCGGATGCGGTCGCCATTCTGCACGTATGCCAGCGGTCCGCCAATGGCGGCCTCGGGCGTGACGTGCAGCACGATGGTGCCCGCCGCCGTGCCGCTCATGCGGCCGTCCGAAATGCGGACCATGTCTTTGACGCCCGCACGCGCCAGCTTTTTCGGGATGGGCATGTAGCCGGCTTCCGGCATGCCGGGCGCGCCCGTCGGGCCGATGCGCTTGAGCACCAGGATGTCGTCGGCCGTCACGTCCAGCGCGTCGTCGTCGATGCGGCGCGCCATGTCTTCGGCGTCTTCGAATACCACCGCCCGGCCTTCGTGCTCCATCAGCTTGGGGTTGGCGGCCGACTGCTTGATGATGGCGCCGCCGGGGGCCAGGTTGCCGCGCAGCACGGCCAGGCCGCCTACCGGATAGATGGGAGCAGCCGCGGTGCGGATCACGTCCTGCGCGAAGGCGGCGGGCGCGTCATCCAGTTCCTGGCCCAGGGTGCGGCCCGACACGGTCATTACGTCCAGGTGCAGGTAGGGCCGCAGTTCGCGCAGCAGCGCCAGCATGCCGCCGGCGTCGTGGAAGTCTTCCATATAGTGCTGGCCGGACGGTTTCAGGTCGACCAGCACGGGGGTTTCGCGGCTGATGCGGTCCAGGCCCGCCAGGTCGATGTCGATGCCCAGGCGGCCCGCGATGGCGGTCAGGTGGACGATGCCGTTGGTGGACCCGCCGATGGACAGCAGCACCCGCAAGGCGTTTTCGATGGACTTGCCGTTGATGATCTGGTCGGGCGTCAGCCGGGATGCGGCCATGGCCACGGCAGTGGCGCCGGTCCGTTCGGCCACGCGCACGCGGTCGGCGGTGACGGCCGGGGCGGATGCGCCGCCCGCCACCATCATGCCCAGGGCTTCAGTGATGCAGGCCATGGTGCTGGCGGTGCCCATGACGGAACAGGTGCCCACGCTGGCGACCAGTTGATTGTTGACGTCGGCGATTTCCGGCGCGTCGATCTCGTCGGCGCGATAGCGGCCCCAGTAGCGGCGGCAGTCAGTGCAAGCGCCCACGCGTTCACCGCGGTGCGAACCGGTCAGCATCGAGCCGGTGACCAGCTGGATGGCCGGCACGCCGGCCGAGGCCGCGCCCATCAACTGAGCCGGCACTGTCTTGTCGCAGCCGCCGATCAGCACGACGGCGTCCATGGGCTGCGCGCGGATCATCTCCTCGGTGTCCATGGACATGAGGTTGCGCAGGTACATGCTGGTCGGCTGCGAGAAGCTTTCGTGTACCGAGATGGTCGGGAAGTCCATCGGCAGGCCGCCCGCCAGCATCACGCCGCGCTTGACGGCTTCGATCAGTTGGGGCGCGTTGCCGTGGCAGGGGTTGTAGCTGCTGCCGGTGTTGACGATGCCGATGATCGGACGTGCCAGCGCATCGTCGGAGAGACCGGCGCCCTTGATGAACGCCTTGCGCAGGAACAGCGAGAACCCCTTGTCGCCATAGTTGGTCAGCCCCCGCGCCACGCCCTGGGCGGCGGCGCTGTCGCTGTCGAAAGGCCCTGCTGCGGGCTTGCCGCCTTTGGTCTCGTCCGTCATGTTCAGTCCCGATAATATTATTGATAATCCAGGGGCAAGATCATATCCAGCCTTTGTAGCCGCCGGCAAGCGCTTTGTTTACGCCGATATATTGATCTGTTTATTAGATCAGTCGATAGAAAAATTCTGATTCTTCAATCAAGTTTGGACTCCTACACTTGCGCCGTTGACGAGCCGGGCGTCCGTCCATTCCTATACTCATCCCGGCTGGAGAGACCCCATGTCAGACCTGCGTCTGCGGCCGCGCCGTGCCGTCCTGCTTTCCCTTTTGGCCCTCTGTGCCGGTGTTTCCGCCCCGGCGCTGTCGGCCGATGCCTATCCCGACAAACCCATCCGCATGATCGTGCCGTATCCGCCCGGAGGCGCGACCGACGTGATCGGCCGTGTGCTGGCGCAGGAGCTGACGAGCGCGCTGGGCCAGTCGGTGATCGTGGAAAACCGCGCGGGCGCCGCCGGCAACATTGGCGCGGACCAGGTCGCCAAGGCGCAGCCCGACGGCTACACCTTGCTGATGGGCGCGCTGACCAGCCATTCCATCAATGCCGCCCTGTACCGCGGCCGCGTTACGTATGACGTGGAAAAGAGCTTCGCCCCGGTGTCCATCGTGGGCACGGTGCCGCTGGTATTCGTGGTGAACCCGTCGGTGCAGGCCAAGACGCTGCCCGAATTCATCGCGCTGGCCAAATCCAAGCCCGGCTACATCACCATGGCGTCGGCCGGCAACGGATCGCCCCAGCATCTGGCCGGTGAAATGTTCAAGCGTTCGGCCGGCGTCGATATCCTGCACGTGCCCTACAAGGGCAGCGGCCCCGCCATGACCGACCTGATGGGCGGCCAGGTACTGAGCATGATTGAAACCGTGCCCGCGGCGCAGGGCAATATCAAGGCGGGCAAGCTGCGCGCGTTGGCGGTGACGTCTCCCGCTCGCGTGGAGACGCTGCCGGATGTGCCGACCGCCGCCGAAGCGGGCCTGAAGGACTTTGAAGTCAGTTCCATGTTCGGCATCGTCGCGCCCGCCAACACGCCGGCGCCGGTGATTGACCGCCTGAACGGTGAACTGAAGAAGATCCTGGCCAAGCCGGAAGTCAAGGCGTCGCTGCTGAACCAAGGCGCCATCGCCACGTGGACGACGCCGGCCGATGCCCGCGCCCGCGTGTCGGCGGAAGTGGCGCGTTGGACCAAAGTGATCGACGAAGCTGGGGTGAAAGGAGACTGACCGGCCGGTTTGATCCGCTGGTTTGAGCCTCCGGTTGCGCGGCTGACGCGACACGCCGAAGATTTCTTCAGGAAATCTTCGGCGATTTTGTTTGTGCATTGCAATGCGGCGCAGGCGCAACAAGGCTATCGCGCGGGGGCGTGGCGGCGCATCAAAGCGCCCAGGAACGCGCAGGCAGCCTGTTCGCCGCTGATAGGCGTTGCAATAATCCGCAA
The DNA here is from genome assembly GCF_049060505.1 of Achromobacter marplatensis. Taxonomy (GTDB): domain Bacteria; phylum Pseudomonadota; class Gammaproteobacteria; order Burkholderiales; family Burkholderiaceae_B; genus Achromobacter; species Achromobacter marplatensis_A. Next base: position 683,827 of record NZ_JBMGRB010000002.1, on the reverse strand, counting down.
TACTGGGAATATCGCGCCGCAACGGGGTATTGACCCCGTCCAGGCTAGGCCGTAATGTACTTTTCGGTCCGACTAGGGCTGTTCATCCTAAAGGACGCCTTGTTAGCGTGAACCAGCCGTAGGACAGTGGGGGGATACCACGATGACAGAGAATCAGGACGAAAGGTCGATCCTGTATACGCATTTCGGTACGCACAGCCCGTATTGGCGTTTGTCGGCCGATAGCGACGCCTTCCAGCTCGCCGCGGTCAAGGGCGCGACCAATATCGCGATGGCGCTACGCCCGGATCAGGCCGACGCCATCCGTTCCCTGACGGGCATCACCTCAAGCCTGCGTATCGATATCTCGCTTTACGGGGATGCGTTGCGGCTGCATCTGGTGGGCCGCAAGATCAACCCCAATGAATGGGCCGGCACCGCATCGGCGCATTCCGACACCGAGTCCGTTGCGAAGGACCTGGTCGAAGGGCTGTCCTTCGCCGAGACCGTGGTGTCCGAAGCCAACTCCGTGATCGTCATCGTCGACCAGAACGGCCGGGTGCAGCGCTTCAACAAGCTCAGCGAGGAATACACGGGCAAGCGCGAACAAGACATCGTCGGGCGCAGCGTGTTCGAGATGTTCATGACGCGCGAAGAGGCCATGGCCTCGCGCCGCAATATCGCCGAGTTCTACAAGCGCGGGCAATCCTACGAGGCCGAGCGGCTGATCAACACGGTCAAGGGCCCCCGGCTGTTCCTGTTCCGGAACAAGTTCGTCACCAGCGGCAGCGGCGAAAAACGCGTGTACCTGATCTGCTCGGGCACCGACATCACCGAAGAGCGCCAGGCGCAAGAACGCCTGCGCGTGCTGGCCAATACCGACACCCTGACCAATCTGCCCAACCGCCATGCGATCACCTCGCGGCTCAAGGCAGCGCTTTCGGCCGGCAAGGAAGGACGGGGCGGCGTGCTGTTCCTGGACCTGGACAACTTCAAGCGCATCAACGACCACTACGGACACGGCTTCGGCGACCGTTTGCTCAAGGCGGTGTCGGTGGCGATTTCCACTTGCCTGTCCGAAGGGCAAACGCTGGCGCGGCTGGGCGGCGACGAGTTCATCGTGCTGCAGGAAGAGGCGCAGGCGTGGCAGCTTGAAGCCACCGCGGAACGCATCATCGAGCGCCTGCGCGAACCCTTCCGCCAAGGGCTGATCGAGGTCTACACCAGTTGCTCGATCGGCATCGCGATGTACCCCGATCACGGCGCCGACCTGGACAGCGTCGTGCGCAGCGCCGACATCGCCATGTACGTGGCCAAGGAAGCGGGGCGCCATACCTACCGCGTGTTCCAGCCCGATATGGACCGCCGCAACGCGGACTATGTCTGGCTGGACACGAACCTGCGCAAGGCGCTGGCCGAAAACCACCTGATGCTCTATTACCAGCCCAAGCTTGTCGGGCGCACCGGCGACGTCGACGGCGTGGAAGCCCTGCTGCGTTGGCGTTCGCCCGAGCGCGGCATGGTCTGCCCCAGCGTCTTCATTCCATACGCCGAGGAATCCGGCCTGATTTCGCCGCTGGGCGTCTGGGTCATGCGCGAGGCCGCCCGCCAGGCGGCCGCCTGGAAGCGCGAAGGCCTGAACATCCGCATCGCGATCAACATGTCGGCGCGCCAACTGGACGACAAGGGCGTGGTCAGCGACTTCATGAGCGCCCTGGGCGACGCCGAGCTGGATCCCTGCCTGCTGGACATCGAGCTGACGGAAAGCTGCCTGATCGAAGACGAGGTCGCGGCGATTGACCTGATCAAGCAGTTCCGCCAATTAGGGGCGCGGGTCCATCTGGACGACTTTGGCACCGGCTATTCGTCGTTGTCGCAACTGGCGCGCATTCCGCTGGACGCGATCAAGCTGGACGCCAGCTTCGTGCGCGGCGTGAACGAGAATCCGGTGTCGCAGGCGCTGGCGCGAGCCATCGTGGCCGTGGCGCGCACGCTGGAACTGAAGGTGATCGCGGAAGGGGTCGAGACGTTGGAAGAAACCGCGTTCCTGGACACGCTGGGCGTGGATGCCAAACAAGGCTATCTGTACGCCAAGCCCATGCCCGCAACCGAATTCGTCGCGTGGCTGGCTCAACGCCGCCGGCTGCATCTGATCGCCTGATACAGCTGGCGGCATCGCGCGGCACGTTAGTGCACCGTGGCTTCCTGCGCCGCGTCGGGGCTGGCGGCGGTGCGGCGGTTCTGCGCCATCACCAGGCGCTCCATGTAGGCGCGGTCCTTGGGATCGATGGAAAACGCGGCTTCCACCCAGTCCTCGGTGATGTCCATCAATTCAGAGCGCGACAGGTTCAGCACGCGCTGGCGCGCGCGCAGCATGGCGCGCATGCCGTTGAGCTTGGGGCGCATCACGTCGATGAAGGTGCGCGTGGCGCGGTACGCGTCGCCCGGCTCGAACAGCGTGTCCACCAGCCCTTTGCCGTGGAACCATTCAGCCGTATGCGATTCGCCCGTGCTGATCAGCTCTTCGGCCAGCTTCATGCCCGACCGGCGCGCCACAAGCGAGTAGCCGCCCATACCGGGAAACAGGTTGAACGCCATTTCCGGGAAGCCCATGCGGGCATTGTTCTGCGCCAGCACGAAGTGATGGGCCAGGGCGGCCTCGAAGCCGCCGCCCAGCGCCGTGCCCTCGATCATGGCCAGCGAGATCGCGCCGGTGTCGAACCCGCGCGAGGCGGCGTGCACGCAGTCCACGCACGCCCGCGCATAGGCGCGCAGGGCCTCGCGCTTGCCGGTCCGAATCGCCTCGGCGAAGAAGTTCAGGTCGCCGCCCACGTTATAGATCTGCGGCACCAGCGAGCCCGTGACCCAGAAGTCGATGGGCAGGCCCGAGTCCTTGGCGGCGCGCGCCAGCGTCATGATTTCATCGATGAGTTCGTGATTAAAGCAAGGCCGCGGCTGCGCGCGGAGCATCATCCACATGACACGGCGTCCCTCCTCGTAAAACGCTGAAATCTGCTTCATGTTGCCCGCTGCGGTAAAGGGGTGGCAGTCTGGATGAATGAGTTGATTCATTTGCTTTCGTCCAATCGGTCAAGGTGAGTCGGTGTACTGCCGGGTCAGCCTAATACAGACCTTCCGGCTACCGTCTCATGCAAACCTCGTCCGCTTGGCCAGACTTGTCCGTAAGTCGAAAGCGCGAGTGAACAATGCAGGGTTGTTGCGAATTGAGGCGCTGGGTCGGCCGCTCGGCCGAGGCGCGCATCGGTGCAACGGATGAGGACCCTCGCAAATTCGCGCGGATCCGGGCGGTGCGCAAAACGCCGTTGGGACGGCGGAACTCATGCGTTCGGATGACGGGAGCGCGCCTGGCAAGGCCGGCGCGCGCCGCCGCTTCACACCGATTTCAGGCGACCCCGCCGTTGGCGCGCAGGATCTGGCCGTTGATCCAGCCGCTGTCCGGCCCCGTCAAAAACGACACCACGCCCGCGATGTCGTCGGGCTGGCCCAGGCGTTCCAAAGGCGGCATCTTGGCAAAGTGCTCGATCAGTTCGGGGCTTTTTCCTTTCAGGAACAGCTCGGTGGCGACCGGGCCAGGGGCCACGGCGTTCACGGTGATCCGGCGGCCGCGCAGTTCCTTGGAAAACACATGCGTGAAGCTTTCGACCGCGGCCTTGCTGGCGATGTAGATCGCATAGCCCGGCAAGTTCAGCGCGATGGTGGTGCTGGACACGTTGACGATGCTGCCGCCATCGGCCAGCCGCGTGGCCGCTTCGCGCAGCGTGTTGAAGGTGCCGCGCGTATTGATGTCGAAGGCCTGGGCATAGTCCTCGTCGGAGGTGTCGGCCAGCGGCTGCACTTTCAAGATGCCCGCGCTGTTGATCAGTGCGCTGATCCGGCCCAGCTCGGATTCCACCTTGTCGAACAGGGCGCGCACGTCGGCGGCTTTGGACACGTCGGCTTGCACGGCCACGGCGCGGCCGCCGGCCTGGCGGATCTCGTTGGCCAACGCATCGGCCTCGTCCGCGCGGGAAGCGTAGTTGATGCCGACCGCGTAGCCGTCGCGGGCCAGGCGGCGCACGATGGCGGCGCCGATGCCGCGCGATCCGCCGGTAACCAGGGCGACGCGTTGCGGGGTCGATTGAGAGGCTTGGGATGTCATGTTGGATCTCCGTGAAAGGAAGGGGTGAGACGCATCATGAACTATTCCAAACTGAAGATAATTACCCTATATTCGCTAACATAATTCCAATTGCATTAATAATTGGCGGGTCGGCATGGATCGTTTCCAAGAAATGCAGGTGTTTGTGCGCATTGCCGAACGGCGCAGCTTTTCCCTGGCGGCGGAAGACCTGCAGATTCCCCGCGCCACGGTCACCAACCTGATCAAGCGCATGGAAAAGCGCCTGGGCGCGCGGCTGTTGGAGCGCACCACGCGCCAGGTGCGCCTGACCCACGACGGCGAGGCCTATTACCAGCGCTGCGTGCGGCTGCTGGCCGATCTGGAAGAGGCCGACGGCGCGTTCCTGAACACGGCGCCCAAGGGGCTGCTGCGGGTCAACGCCCAGGGCACGCTGGCCAAGTACTTCGTGATGCCAGGGCTGCCGGGCTTTCTGGAGCGCTATCCCGACATCGTGCTGCATCTGGGCGAAGACGACCGCCTGGTCGATATGGTGCGCGAGGGGGTCGATTGCGTGTTGCGCGCGGGCGCCTTGCAGGATTCGTCGCTGGTGGGACGGCAGATCGCGCTGATGCCGCAGGTGACGGTGGCCAGCCCCGCCTACCTGGCGCGATTCGGCATACCCGATAGCGTGGAAGCGCTGCAGGGCCACCGCGCGGTGGATTACCTGTCCAGCGCGACGGGGCGCAGCATGCCGTTGGATTTCATGGTGGACGGACGCCGCGTGCTGGCGCGTCCCGCGTCGGTGGTCAGCGTGACGGGCGCCGAGCTCTACACCGGCGCCGCGCTGGCCGGCCTGGGGTTGGCGCAGGTGCCGCGCTATCGGGTCGAGCGCGAGCTGGCGGCGGGGCATCTGCGGATCGTGCTGCCCAAGACCCCGCCCGCGCCCATGCCGGTGTCGGTGCTGTATCCGCAGAACCGGCAGGTGTCGGCCCGGGTGCGCGTGTTCACGCAATGGCTGGCCGACGTGTTCGCCACCGCTTTCGATCAGACGATGCCGGTCAGGTAGTAAACGGCGATCACCACGAATACCGACATCGTGGATATCAGCGTGATGGCGAAGATGTCGCCATACGACTGCCGGTGGGTCAGGCCGGTGACCGCCAGCAGCGTGATCACCGCGCCGTTGTGCGGCAGCGTGTCCATGCCGCCGCTGGCCATGGCGGCGATGCGATGCAGCACGTCCATGGGGATGCCCGCCGCGACCGCGCCGTCGATAAAGGTTTGCGCCATCGCGGCCAGCGCGATGCTCATGCCGCCGGAGGCCGATCCGGTGATGCCCGCCAGCGAGGTCACGGCGATGGCTTCGCCCACCAGCGGGTCAGGAATCGTTTTCAGCGCCTCGGCCACCAGCAAGAAGCCCGGCAACGCGGCGATGACGCCGCCAAAGCCGTATTCGGCCGCCGTGTTCATGGACGCCAGCAGCGCGCCCGACACGGCGCTTTTGCTGCCTTCGGCAAAGTGTGCCTTGATGCCGCGGAACGAGAACAGCAGGATGGTGAAGATGCCGGCGATCAGCGCGCCCATCACTGCCCACAGCGCGACCTGGTCGGCGGCGTTGACGGGCATGGGCTTGGGCAGGCCGGGCAGGGTGACTTCGGCGCCGGCCGGATACCAGCCGGGAATCCAGCGCGTCAGCAGGAAGTTGACCACGCCCACGACCACCAGCGGCAGCAGCGCGATCAGTGGATGGTGATCGCGTTCGGTGGGCGGCGTGGTGGGTTCGTTGCGCAGGTCGGTGCCATAGGTCTCGCCTGCGGCGGCCGCGCGCTTGCGCCGCCATTCCAGGTAGGCAACGCCCGTCGTCAGCGTGAACGCCGCGCCGATCAGGCCCAGCCAGGGCGCGGCCCAGGTCGTGGTTTCGAAGAAGGTGGTGGGGATGATGTTCTGGATCTGCGGCGTGCCGGGCAGCGCCGTCATCGTGAACGTGAATGCGCCCAGCGCGATGGCCCCCGGCATCAGCCGTTTCGGGATGCCGCCCTGGCGGAACATCTCGGCGGCGAACGGATACACCGCGAACACCACCACGAAGAGCGACACGCCGCCGTAGGTCAGCACCGCGCACACCAGCACGATGGCGACGATGGCGCGTTCGGCGCCGATCATGCGCAGCACCGCTTGCACGATCGCGCGGGAAAATCCCGATAGTTCAATCAGCTTGCCGAATACGGCGCCCAGCAGGAACACGGGAAAGTAGAGCTTGGCGAAACCTGCCATGCGCTCCATGAAGATGCCTGAAAACACGGGGGCCAGCGCGGAGGGATCCGTCAGCAGCACCGCGCCCATGGCCGCGATGGGCGCGCACAGGATCACGCTGTAGCCCCGATACGCCGCCAGCATCAGAAACGCCAGCGCCGCCACCACGATGAACAATCCGGTCATTCGATACTCCAGGAATGAAGAGATAAGGGGTGAAGGGGCTACACCTTACCTCATCGACCCGGCGCCTTCGTGACGCGTGGCGGCTCAGGCGTCCAGTAGCCCCTGCGCCTGGCGGGCGATGTTCAGGTCGATGGCGGCGTCGTCGCCGTCGCCCATGAACCAGGCGGCGGACAGCCCGCACCAAGCCACGATCCATCGCAGCAGGCGGCGGCGGTCCAGGCCCGATTCGGCCACGATCAGGTCCAGCCGGCGCTCGAAGCAGCCGGGCACGATGGCCACGGGCGGCACGGGGTCGGCAAGGTCGGGGTTGCAGAAGATGTTGGCGTAGTCGAACGCGCGTTCGCCGTAAAGGCGCTTGGGGTCGATGACCAGCCAGCCGCGTTCGCCGAAGTCCAGCACGTTGTCGTGGTGAACATCGCCATGCAGCACGACAAGGTCGCGGGGGTCATCCAGCAGCGCGCGGGCGTGGCGGGCGCTGTGCGCCAGGATGCCGCCGTGCGATTGGGCCATGGGCCACAGTTCCACGAACCAGTCTTCCAGGCCGCGCAGCGGGGGCAGTGGTTTGGCGCGCGGGGCGTGCAGCGCCTTCAGCACGCCGCACAGAATGCGCGTGGCCTCGTCGTCGCGGCCGGTGCGGGCGTAAGCGGCCAGCGAGCGCGTGCCGGTGGCGCGTTCCAACAGGATGGCGTGGTCATCGTGCGCCAGCACGCGCGCCGCGCCCTGACCGTCCCACCACGTCATCAGCACGCCGCCTTGCCGCTCATCTTCTTCGATCGATATCTTCAGCATGGCCGGCGCGCCGTCTTGCGTGACGGGCAACAAACGCGCGGCGGGGGTCACGATGGGCCCGCCGTCGGGCAGGAGGTTCCAACGGGTCAGGTAGGCGTCGAACATGGGCTTGGGGGGAAGGTTGCCGGGCTGTATATAGTAGGGCCTGCCGCCGGGCCATTTGATCGGGCCCGTAGCCCAGGCCGGGCCGGCGGCGACATCAAGGAGAATCAAGAATGACCGAGTCGCAACCGGACCAGGCGCATTGGACCGCCGTGGCCGATCAATGGATCACCTGGGCAGGCACCCCGGGGCATGACGCCTTCTGGGCATACCGCGAGGGCTTTGCGGCCTATCTGGGGGCGGGACAGGGCCGGGCGCTGGAAATCGGCTGCGGCGAAGGCCGCGTCAGCCGCGAGGCCCGGGCGCTGGGCTATCGCGTCACCGCCAGCGATGCGGTGGCCGCGATGGTCGACGCGGCGCGCGCCGCGGATTCCGCCGACCATTACGATGTCGCGCCCGCGCAGTCGCTGCCTTATGCGGACGGCGAATTCGATCTGGTGATCGCCTACAACGTGCTGATGGACGTGGACGACGTGCCGGCTGCATTGCGCGAAGCGCGCCGGGTGCTCAAGCCGGGCGGCACGCTGTTTATCTCCATCGTGCATCCCTTCCGCGACCGTGGCCGCTTTGCCGGGCCGGAAGCCGACGCGCCCTTCGTGGTGGATGGCACGTATTACGGCCGCGAACACTTCGACGGCAAGGAAACGCGCGACGGCCTGAGCATGCATTTCGCGGGCTGGTCGCTGCCGTTGCAGGACTACATGGCGGCGCTGGAAGCGGCGGGGCTGGCGATCGTATCGCTACGCGAACCGCAGCCGGACCAGGCGCCAACGGCGCAGTGGCGGCAATGGACCCGGCTGCCGATGTTCTTGTGGATCAAGGCCAGGCCCCTGCCGGTTGGTGGTTGAGGGTTCACGGGGGCGTGGGCCGCCGCGTCACATCGCGGCCATCAGCGCCGCCGCCTTGCGCGCCAGTCTGGCCACGCCGAAGCTCATGGCCAGCTCATGCCCTTCCAGTTCCGCCAGCGGTACCCAGCGGGCGTCGCGCGCGTCGTCGCCCGCGACCGGTTCGCCGGACTGCCAGCGGCACAGCACCGCGATCAGGATGAAGTGGCGGCGCAAGGCGCCGGTTTCGTCGCGATCGAAGACGTCCACCGCGTCGAACACATGCAGCGGTTCGGCGACTACGCCGGTTTCTTCCAACAGTTCGCGCACGGTCGCCGCGTTGATGGGTTCGCCGGCATCGATCTTGCCGCCGGGAAAAGCCCAGCAGTTCTCGTCGGGCGGGTTGGCGCGGCGCACCAGCAGCACGTGGCCGTCGCGGACGACGGCGGCGATGGTGGCGGGAATGGGGCGGGCGATGGGTGGGGTAATGGGAGCGGGCATGCGGCGTTCCGGCGTGGGGATAGCTTGGAAGGGTACGCTTCCTGTCACTTAGCGCAAATCCCCGTAGTGCCGGGCGGCATCCTTGGGCACACTGTAGCCGCGCTTGACACGAGCGCGTCGGATCAGAATCAAGGGGCAGCGCCATGGATACGCCGGACAGGCAGTTACGTTACTTCGTGCGGATCGCGGAACTGAAATCCCTGTCGCGCGCCGCCGAGGACCTGGACCAGACGCAATCCGGCCTCAGCCGGCAACTGGCTGCGCTGGAAGCGCATGTCGGCAAGCCCCTGTTCACGCGGACGGGCCGCGGCGTGGAGCTCACCGAGGCGGGCAGCCGCCTGCTCGACGGTATCCAGCCCGCCTACCAGAGCATCGACCGGGTCGTCGACACGGTGCGCCAGCGCGAAGGCGTGACCCACGGCACGGTGCGCCTTGCTACCGTGCACACGCTCAGCTACTACTTCATGGCCGAGGTCGTCGCCCGTTTCGTCAGCAGCCATGAACACGTGAACCTGTCCGTGATGGGGCGCAGTTCGCCGGACGTGGTGGCGCTGGTAGAAAGCGGCAAGGCCGATGTGGGCTTCGTCTATGACGCGGCGGTGGCCTCGGATACGGTGACGTCCACGCCGTTGTTCGACGACGAGATGTGCCTGATCGTGCGCCAGGACGTGCCGCTGGCAGACGCGGTGGACCTCGGCGGCATGCCGTTGCGGCTGGTCGGCTTTCCGCCCCATTACGCGCTGCGCAAGATGCTCCACAGCGCGGGTTTGCAGCCGGAATTCATGGCCGAGGCCGAGACCATCGACGCCATGCTCAAGCTGGTGTCCTCGGGCGTGGGCGCCTGTATCCTGCCGTCGCGCATCCCCGATAAGTTGTTGGCCGACTACGGCCTGCGTAAGGTGGGCATCCGCAGCCCGGTGCTGCGCCGGCGGGTGGTGGCGATCACGCCGGGTCAACGCCAGCCGCTCCCGCTGGTAGCCGAGCTGCTGGCCTGCGCGCATCGCATCGCCGCGGCCTAGCGGCCGGCGTCAGCGCAGCTGGCCGAATAGCAGCTATGAGCCTGGCTGCATGGCTATATGGCGCGGTGGTTTCCATACTGTCCTGACCTTGCGCGGCGTCCATCGACGCCGAAAGCAAAGGACATCAAGGGGAACCCATGAATACCGCATTGCGAGAGAAATCGTATTTCGACACCCGTGCCACGCAGGAAATGGCGCGCCATCTGCAGGCCGTGCCCCGCAGCACGCAGGAAACCATGGCCTACGCCTGCCGCATCCTGGCGATGACCGAGCAGGAAGCGGGCCTGGCCGGGCAGATCAGCGTGCGCTCGGCGCGCCCGGGCGCATATTGGACCCTGCGCTTCGGCCTGGGATTCGATGAGGCGACGCCCGCCGACTTCATCGAAGTCGACCGCGACCTGCACACCCTGACCGGCGACGGCATGCCCAACCCGGCCACGCGTTTCCACCTGTGGGTCTACGAAGCGCGGCCCGACGTGCAATCCATCATCCACACGCATTCGCCCTGGGCGTCCGCGCTGGCCGCGGCGCGCCAGCCGCTGGTGATCTCGCAGATGGACATGACGCCGCTGCACGATGATTGCGCGTTCCTGGGCGAATGGCCCGGGGTGCCGATCGCGGATCAGGAAGGGGTGATCATCTCGGAGGCGCTGGGCCGCAAGCGCGCCATCATCCTGGCGCACCACGGCTATCTGACGGCGGGCGGCTCGTGCGAGGAAGCCACGTATCTGTCGGTGTATCTGGAGCGCGCGGCGCGCATGCAGATCCGCGCCCAGGCGTTCGGACCGCTGACGCCGGTGGACGACGCCCTGGCCCGCGAGGCGCACGACTACCTGCTCAAGCCGTCGATCGTGAACGCCACGTTCAACTACTGGGCAAGGCAGACGCACGGCATTGCGCCGCTGCCTCAGCCCCAAGCCTGATTCCGCCGACGATCCGATCACGACTTTTCAAGGGGAGTCACGATGATGACGACCAAGCCTGCGGCTGCGCGCTCGCGCCGCGATTATGTGACGGCTGGCCTTGCCAGCATGATGGGCACCACGATCGAGTGGTATGACTTCTTTCTGTACGGCACGGCTGCCGCATTGATTTTCAACAAGATCTTCTTCCCCGCGTTCGACCCGTTGACGGGCACGCTGGCGGCGTTTGCCACGTATTCGGTTGGGTTCTTCGCGCGGCCGCTGGGCGGCGTGATCTTTGGCCACTACGGCGACAAGATCGGCCGCAAGTCCATGCTGCTGATTACTTTGCTGCTGATGGGCGTGCCCACCATCCTGATCGGGCTGATTCCTTCGTATGAGCAGATCGGCTATTGGGCCGCCGTGCTGCTGGTGCTGATGCGTTTCCTGCAAGGCATCGCGGTGGGCGGCGAATGGGGCGGCGCGGTACTGATGGCGGTGGAGCATGCGCCCGAGGGCAAGAAGGGATTTTTCGGAAGCCTGCCGCAAGCCGGCGTGGCGCCCGGCCTGATTTTGTCGTCGCTGGCGATGGGCGCGGTGGCCGCGCTGCCGGAAGAGGACATGCTGGCCTGGGGGTGGCGCCTGCCGTTCCTGGCCAGTGTGGTGCTGCTGCTGGTGGGATGGTTCATCCGCGTGAAAGTGGCCGAGTCGCCCGATTTCGAGCAGATGCGTGAAAAGGGCGCCAAGGTCGAGGTGCCAGTGGCCGAAGTGCTGAAGCACCACCGCCGCGCGCTGCTGGTGGTGGTGGGCGCGCGGTTGGCCGAGGTCACGTGGTTCTACACGGTCGTGACGTTTTCGCTGGCCTACGCCACCGGTACGCTGGGCATCCCGCGTTCAGTCATGCTGGACGCCACGATCTGGGGGGCGGCGCTTGCGCTGTTCACGATGCCGCTGTTCGGCGTGCTGGGCGACAAGATCGGCCACAAGTGGGTGTTCATGGCGGGCACGGTGGGCATCTTGATCTGCGCGCCGGTGTTTTTCAACTTGCTGGGATCGGGCGACAAGGGCTGGATCATCGTGGCGGTTTGCCTGGCGGTGGGGCTGGTATACGCTTGCCTGTACGGGCCCGAGGGCACGTTGTTTTCCAGCCAGTTTCCAGCGCATGTGCGGTACACCGGCATTTCGCTGGCGGTGCAGGTGTCCGGCGCCATCGGGGGCGGCCTGGCGCCCATCGTGGCGACGTGGCTGCTGGCCAAGGGCGGAGGCGATCCCAAGTACGTGGTCTGGTACTTGAGCGCGTTGGGCGTAGTCGCATTTGTCAGCGCCTGGCGCATGCAGGGCGAGGCCGCGGCGCGTCCGGCGCTGCGGGTACCGTCGGCGGCAAGGACCTGAGCACACCATGAAGACGATCGACTATTACTTCTGGATGAACTCCGACTGGGCCTATCTGGGCGCCGACCGGCTTGAAGCGCTGGCCGCCCGGCAGCAGGCGGTGATCCGACACTTGCCCGTGGATTTGCCTGACGTTTATTCCCGCACGGGCGGCGTGCTGCTGGGGCAGCGCTCGCCGGAACGGCAGGCGTACCGCGTGGCGGAGCTGGCGCGCTGGTGCGCGAAGCTAGGCATCCACGTGAACCCCCGCCCGGCGCACATGTGCCCCGACGCGGGGCTGGCCTCGCGCATCGTCATCGCGGCGGACCTTGCCGGTACGCCGGTGCTGGCGCTGTACAAGGCGATCCTGAAAGCGGAGTGGGTGGACGATCAGGACATCTCCGACCCCGCCGTCTTGCGCGGCGTGCTGGAACGGCTGGGCCTGCCGGCCGACCGCCTGCTGGCGGCGGCAGAGGCCCCCGGCACCCATGCTGCGTATCGCCGCAACACGGACCAGGCGGTCAAGGCCGGCGTCTTCGGGTCGCCGTCCTATGTGTTCCGGGGCGAAGTGTTCTGGGGCCAGGACCGGCTGGACATGCTGGAGGACGCCATCGCGGCGGCCCGGGAGGAAACCTAGCGGGCGGTCGCGGACGGCGGGTTGCGCGCCAGGAAACCCGTGGCGCGGACGATGTCCACGTCGTTGCGGCGGTCTTCATCCATGTAGGGCACCTGCTTGCGGAAATCGCGCCATAGCGTGGCGGTCCCGGCGCCCAGTTTAAGGCCGGGCCGTTGGGCGCGCCGCAGGTCCACGGCCTGCGCGGCATGCATCAGTTCCACCGCCAGCAGCATCGTCAGCCGGTCGACCTGGGCGGCAACCCGGCGGCCGGTGGCGGGCGCATTGGTGCCCACGTCTTCGATGTTGCCGGCCTGCGCCTGCACGTCCGTCACGATGGGCAACGACAATGTCCGCACATCGGTCGCCAGTGACGACACCGTTTTCTGGATCGGGCCATAACCGATCGCGCCGTTGCCGGGGCTCAGGAAGCGGGGCAGCGCGGTGAAAGCGGGATCGGTCAGCCGCAGCGTGCGCTGCGCAGACAACTGCGCCGTTTGGGACAGGGCGACTCCCAGGCTTTGCAGCGGCAGCACCCAGGCGCTGGGATCGAATCCGGCGGAGGGCAGGACGGCGCCCCGCACCGGCCCGTCCGTGACGTAGAACTGGGCCTCGTAGGCCTGGGCGTCGGCCGCAGGCTGGGCATCCAGCGCCACGGTGGGGTTGTCGTCGGAACTGTTGATCTGGATCTGGAGCTGGCGCCTCAGCAGCCCCAACATGTCCCGCGCCGCGCCGTGAGCCTGGCTGACGGTGCGAAAGCTCAAGGGGTCTTGCAGCGCGCGCTTGGGGGCTGGCTGCCACAGGCTGCTTCCGCGCAGCAAGGCCAGCATGTGCGCCGCGGTATGGCGCTGCCCGTCATAGGGCCGTTGCGCTTGGGTCGCGGCCAGCAAGGGCGACAGATTCCCGTCCAGGCCTTCCAGCGACAAGGCGGCCACCGCGTCGGCCTGGTCCAGCAGGCGCGCCGCGTCCAGCGCCGCCAGCGAGGCGACGGCAGCGCCGTAGGCGTTTGCGCTGACGATGGCCAGGGCGTCCTTGCCGAACGGGCGCACGGGTGTCAGGCCGGCCCGTTGCAGCGCCTCCGCGGAAGGCATGCGGCGGCCGCCGTAATAGGATTCCCCTTCACCCATCATCGCCAGCCCGATCTGCGCCAGGATGGTGATGTCGGCCTGCCCGACTGAGCCTTCGCCGAGCATCACGGGCGTAATGCCGCGGTTCAGGAACTCGGCATACTGGCGCAGCACCTCCACTTGCAGACCGGACCCGCCGAACAGCGCCGAATTCAGCCGGATCAGCATGGCCGCCCGGGTCACGTCCTGCGGGGCTTCGGCGCCATAGGCGGCGCTATGCGAACGCAGCAGGGTCCGGTTGAACTGTTCCGACACCTTGCGCACCTCGGGCGAGATGTCGCCGCCTTTGAAGAGCGTCTGGTCCTTGTTCAAGCCGACGCCGCGGTTCAGGCCGTACACGGGGCGGTCCAGTCTGGCGTAGGCAAGCAGCAGTTCGAAGGAACGCTGCGCGCGCGCGGCGGCGTCATCGGCCAGCACCACCTGGCAGCCTTGCCGGGCGACCGCGCCGACCTGTTCCAGGGTTAGCGACCTGCCGTTCAGCGTGACCGGGGTGCAGGCGGCGGATGCGCCCGACGGATGCCATAGCGCCAGCAGCAGGGGGGCCATGATGCCGGTCCGCCGCAGGGCGGGGAGGTGTCCGCGCAGGCGGGCGAGAAGGTGGTTGCGAAGCGGACGGGCAAGCGCGTGCGGCGCATGATGCATGGGCATTGAGGCTCCTGAAGGACGAGGGCGGGAAGGGGAGAGGCGGGCTGGCCGCCTAGCGCGGCACGGGCGCGCCCAGCGGCAGGCGCATCAGGTCCTGGCCCAGCACGACCGGCCCGTTGAACGTCTGGCGCGCGTCGAGCCAGTGTTCGGCAGGCGCGTCGCCGGGCACCAGGTGCGACAGCACCAGGGTCTTCACGCCCGCGCGGGTGGCCACGTCGCCGACCTCGCGCGGCGTGGTGTGCGCCTCCAGCAGTTGCTTGGCCAGCGCCTGCTGCCGCGCGTCCCAAGGCTTGGCGCCGACGATGTGGTCGACCCAGTCCGGGTCGATCGCTTCGTGCACCAGGATGTCCGCGCCGCGCGCCAGCTTGACCAGGTTGTCGCTGGCGGCCGTGTCGCCCGAAAACACGACCGAACCGGCCGCCGTGTCGAAGCGGTAGGCGAAGTTGGGATACACCAGCCCGTGCGGCACGAGGATGGCGCTGACCTTCACGCGCGCGTCCTGCCACACGGTGAACGGCTCCATGGGCGGCGCGGGATCGGTGTTCGGATCCTTGACGACGCCGGCCGGCACCGCGATGTCGTGCGCCTGGAAGAACTGCCGGATGTCCGGCACGCCTTCGCTGCGCACGCGGATGTTCAGGTCCGCCGCCATGCCCGCGACGATCGACGCCACCAGGTCTTGCGTGCCGGGCGACGGGTTCTCGGCGTGGATGACGACATCGTCCTTCATGCCCGGCGCCAGCGGGGGCAGCGCGCCGCGCGGGCCTGGCCCGAAGACTTGCAGGGAGGCCTTGGCGCGGCGCCGGGCGCTGGGGTCGTAGGCCAGCAGGTTGGCCAGGTCGATGATGTGGTCGGTATGCAGGTGCGTGAGGAACACCGCTTGCTCCGCGCCGGGCTTGATGCCCGCGCGGCGCAGCTGGCGGTAGGCGCCGGACCCCACGTCGACGATATACGCCCGCCCGTCGACCACCAGCGCCGACGAAATCCCGTGGGGGGAGTCCTTACCGTACCAGGTGGGGCCGCCCGCCACGCCCAGCAGCACCAGTTCGGCGGCGGGCGGCGGTTCGGCGGCCGCCGCCGCCTGGGGCGCTGCCGGCCCGAACCCCGCCACCGCCAGCGCGATCGCGGCGGCGCCCAGCCGGCCCCGATGCGGCCAAAGCCTCCAGCGGCCGTCCTGTGCCGTGCGGGCCTTATCCATGGCGGCCCTGCGGCAAGACGGTCAAGGCCACCAGCGCAACGACGCACGCGCCCATGACGTACAGCGCCGGGGCGAAGGCCACGCCGGTGGTGTAGGTGATCCAGGTCAGGATGGCGGGCGCGAATCCGCCTAGTATCGTCACTGCCGTGTTGTACGACAGGGACATGCCCGAGGACCGCACCGCCGTGGGGAAAACCTCGGACAGCGCCGCCGGCGCCACGCCCACATACATGGCCACCATCAGGCAGAACAGCGACTGCACCACGATCAGCGTGGTCTGGGTGTGCGACACCTTCAGCCACATCATCAGCGGGTACACGGCGATCAGCAGCAGCAGCGCGGCGGCGCGCAGCACGGTGCGGCGGCCGTAGCGGTCGGACAGCGTGCCCGAGAACACGCAGCCGCCGATCAGGAACAGGTTGCCCACCAAGGCTGCCACGAAAGCCTGCGAGCTGGAAAAACCCAGGGATCTCTGCACGTAGATCGGCATGAAGATGATCAGCGCGTACGGGCCGACCGCCCACAGCACCGACATGCACAGGCCAGTCAGCAATTCCTTCGGGTAGTCACGCACCACGGCAAGCAGCGGCGTCTTCACGCGGTCGTTCTGGCGTGCCTGGCGCGCCTGTTCTTCGCGGAAGTGCGGCGTTTCGTCCAGCGCGCGGCGCATCCACAGCCCCACCGGCGCTATCGCCAGGCCGATGATGAACGGAACACGCCATCCCCATTGCCCGATCTGCTGCTCGGTGAGGAAGGTGGTGACCAGCGTGGCCACCAGCGCGCCCAGCAGGTTGGATATGCCCATGCTGGCCTGCAGCCATGACGCGTACTGGCCGCGCTTGCCCTCCGGCGCGTGTTCGACCAGGAAGGCGGTGGCGCCGCCGACTTCGCCGCCGGCCGAAAAGCCCTGCAGCACGCGGCCGCAGACGATCAAGAGCGGGGCGCCCACGCCGATGGCGGCGTAGGGCGGGGCGGCGGCGATCAGCAGCGTGCCCACGGCCATCAGCATGATCGTCAGCGTCAATGCGGCCTTGCGGCCCGCGCGGTCGCCATAGGATCCCAGCACCAGCGCGCCCAGCGGCCGCACCACGAAGCCCAGCCCGAAGGCCAGGAACGACGCCATCAACTGCACGGTCGGGTCTTCGTTCTGGAAGAAGTTCTGCCCGATGTACACGGCGAAGAGCGCATAGACCGTGAAGTCGTACCACTCCAGCGCGTTGCCTGCCGATGCCGCGATGACGGCTTTGCGGCCGCTGCGCTCTTGCGCGGAGGCCTGGGAAGCGGGGTGGCCCGGCAAGGCCCCCATTCCCGGATTGATGATGACGTCTTTCATTGCATTCCCCATTGAGATCGTTTGCGCTTGGTCCGCGCTATCTATTACCGCTGTCGGACTTTCCATTGGCTGAACCGCTTCGTTCGCGGCGTCATTGACCGTCCGCGCGGCCGGCGGCGGTGTCGATGCGGGCGATGCCCTTTTCCCGCACCTCGTCCAGCGCTTCCTCGTAGCCGGCGTCCGCATAGCGCAGCACGCCGCTGGCGGTGTCGTTGGTCATGGACAGGCGCAGGCGCTGCTCGGCCGCATCGGTGCCGTCCGCCACCACGGTCACGCCCGCGCTGGTCATGTAGCCGCTGTACCCGCCGCCGCCCGAGTGGATCGCGACCAGGTCCGCGCTGGACGAGCAATTGATCATCGCGTTCAGCAGCGGCCAGTCCGCGATAGCGTCCGAGCCGTCGCGCATGTTCTCGGTCATGATGTTCGGATGCGCCATCGCGCCGGCGTCCAGGTGGTCGCGCGTGAAGGCGACCGGCGCGCTGAGGACGCCCGCGCGCACCATGCGGTTGACTTCCAGCGCCAGCTCGGTGCGTTCGCCGTGGCCCAGCCAGGCGATGCGCGCGGGCAGCCCTTCGAACGGCACTTCCTTGCGCGCCAGCCGGATCCAGTTGGACACGATGGCGTTGTCGGCAAAGCGCGCCAGCAGGAAGTCGTCGATCTTGCGGATGTCGTCGGGGTCGTTGGACAGCGCGATCCAGCGGAACGGCCCGATGGCGCGCGCGAACAAGGGCCGCAGGAACGCTTCGGTGAAGACCGGGATCTCGAACGCGCGTTCCACGCCGCCCTGCTTCGCGTGGGTGCGGATCAGGTTGCCGTTGTCGAAGACCACCGCGCCCTGGTCCATGAAACCCAGCATGGCGGTGACGTGGCGCACGATCGACGCGCGGCTGGCGTCCATCAGGCCGGGGATGTCGGTGCGGCGCAGTTGCGCCACCTGTTCAAGCGTATGGCCGGCGGGAATGTAGCCGTAGACCAGATCGTGCGCCGACGTCTGGTCGGTGACGATGTCGGGCACGATGCCGCGCGCCAGGATTTCCGGGTAGATGTCGGCGGCATTGCCCAGCAGGCCCACCGACAGGGGTTCCCGGCGGTCCTGGGCTTGCCGGATCAGGGCCAGGGCTTCGTCCAGCGTCTCGGCGCGGCGTTCCAGGTAGCCGGCCTTGATGCGCTTGTCGATGCGTTCGGGGTTGATTTCAACCGTCAGGATGGCCGCGCCCGCCATGCGGCCGGCCAGCGGCTGCGCGCCGCCCATGCCGCCCATGCCCGCCGTCAGGATGAACCGGCCGCGCAGATCGCGGGCGAAGTGGCGTTCGGCAATGCGCGAAAAAATCTCGTAGGTGCCCTGGATCACGCCCTGTGAACCGATGTACTGCCAGTCGCCCGCCGTCAGCCCGCCCCAGCAGATCAGGTTGTCGCGTTCAAGCTGGTAGAAATTCTCGGCGCGGGCCCACTGGCCGACCATGTTGCAGTTGGCCATGATGACGATGGGCGCCATCGGATGCGTGCGCAGCACGCCGATCGGCTTGCCGGACTGCACGATCAGCGTCTGGTCCTCTTCCAGTTCCATGAGCGCGCGGACGATCGCGTCGTGCGACGGCCAATCGCGCGCGGCGCGGCCCAGCGCCGCGTAGACCACCAGGTTGTCGGGGTCTTCGCCCACGGCCAGCACGTTTTCCAGCAGGCGCAGCAGCGCTTCCTGGCGCCAGCCTTTGCACCGCAGCACGTTGCCGCCGGGGATGTTGAATTCTCGTTTCACGCCCATGTCCTCAGGAAGCCAACGCGTAGTCGGTGAAGGTCATGCCCAGCGCCTTCTCCACGATCGGGTAGACGGACGGGTCCGTCACGCTGGAGGACAGCGGGATGTGCTGCTTGCGGACATGCAGGATGCTGACTTCCAGGCCGTCGCGCAACGCGCCGGCGCTGACGGGGTTGCCGTCGGCGTCCAGCGTGGTGATCACGTCCGGATAGCAGGCGATGCGTTCGCCGTGCGCGTCGGTTACCGCCATGTGTTCGTTCATGACGTGGATCACGCGCTTGCCCGCGCCTTCGCCGATTTCGACCGTACCGATATCGAAGGCCTCTTCCGTGTACTTGAGCGTGTTGTGCACGACCTTGCCGGCGCCGATGATCTCGCCTTGGGTGGCCTTGCAGATCGCGTCGATCACCGCGCTGCCGCCGCGCGATTGCGCGGCCAGGATGGCCTCGCCCAGCGCCAGCGCGCGGCTGATGCCGCCGAGCGCCGCGTGGCGGCGCACATACGAGGCGCGTATCGGGTTGCGGCAGCTGGCGATGAAACCGCCCGCCATGTCGGCCGCCTTGCGCAGCACGGGCGATACCCGGCCGGTGGCGCCGTGGATGGTCAGTTCCATATAGGCGTTGTTGGCGCGGTTGCCGCCGACGGCGCACTGGATCATGGGTTCGGGGCTGCCGGCCAGGCCCAGCGACCCCATGTCGCCGGTGGGATGGGCGCGGATATCGCCCACGGCGTCCACGACCTTGGTGCCCAGCACGGCGGAGGGCAGCCAGCCGTTGAGCGTGCTGGACATGCCGTTCTGGCCGATGATCAGGCCATAGACCCGCTCGCCCAGAGCGTCCTGCAGGCGCTCTGCCGCGCGGACGTAGTCGATGCCGAGCATCTGCCAATCGGTCAGCCCGCCCGGCGCGCCGATGGCGGCGGCGGTGGCGATCCAGGCGTCATCGGGCACTTCGTCCATCGACACCAGTTCGGGCCGGCCGATGGTGACGGCCAGCGACCCCAGTTCGCGTCCATGCTCGGCCCAGCCGCCGCCGCCACAGGCGAACACCGAGCCGCCCCGCACGGCTGCTTCGACGTCGCGCATTGTCAAGATCCTACCCATGATGGCCTTCTCCCCGGTTGCCGTTTCAATAGCTCCCCGCAAGCTTTTGCGGGACAGACGGGGGCATCATAGGAACCAATTTTGTTAATGTCGTATTACCTTTTATGCCTGCTGCATAACATCGTGTTAATGGTTGCCGGCGGCTCATAGGGCGGCGCGCCGCCACGTAATGACGTCCTAAGGGATATCCCCAGGGAATCGCTGCGCTTTAGGCCCGCTGGTCCATCGTGTGGAGCACATCGATGAACGCCTGCGCCAGCCGCGACAGCGGCTGCAACTGAAGATGGAACACATTGACGGGCGCGTTGACGGTCCCGACGATGGGGACTGTGACCACGTCCGACCAGATCGGCCCCGCCACGGTGATCTCGTCCACCAGCGCCACGCCGGCGCCGGCCTGCACCAGCGCACAGGCCACGTGGGCCTGCTGCACTTCAATGCGCGGTTCGGGCTGCGCGTCGCCGCTGCCGAACAGCTTGTTGATCAGCATGCCGAACGGAATGTCGGCGCTGTAGCCGATCAAAGGTTCACCCGCCAGGTCCTTCACCGTCACCTGCTTGCGCCCCGCCAGCGGGTGGCCTTTGGGCAGCACCGCCACGATGCTGTTTTCATACAGGGGCTGCCAGGCCAGGCTGGGATGGTCCACCGGCATGTACGCCACGCCCAGCTCCACCTGCTGCGTCAACAGCGATTGCAGCATCACCGACGGGATCAGCGTCTGCAGCACGATGCGCACTTCAGGGAACTGCCGGCGGAACTGCGCGATGGCGCGGGGCAAGAGGGATTGGCCCAGGCTGGGGCTGCACGACAGGCGCAACTGGCCTTCGCGGTTCTCAGCCAGGTTGTCCGCCACCTCGTTGACGCGCTGTACGTTCTGGTACAGCGCCGTCACCTCGACGAACAGGCGGTGGGCTTCCGGGGTGGGGTACAGCCGGCCCTTGATGCGCTGGAACAGCATCAGCCCCAGGCGTTGTTCGGTATAGGCGATCAGTCGGCTGACCGCGGGTTGGGAGACGAACAGCAGCTTGGACGCGCCGCTGATGGAACCGCTGAGCATGATGGCCCGGAAGACCTCGATCTGCCGCAGATTGAGTTTCATATGCTTAACCTGATGTTAATTCCTACGCACATATAAGCATAAGACGTTTTGCCTGGGCCGTTACTACACTTCCAGCACTCAACACAGGATGGAAGCGGTCATGAGCGAATTCGATTTGGTGGTGCGCGGCAATATCGTGGACCCGGACGGGGTGGCGATGGACGGTTGGCTGGCGGTGCGGGATGGCCGCGTCGCGCAGCGCGGCACGGGCGCGGCGCCGGCTGGCCGCGACAGCGTGGATGCGCGCGGCATGTGGATCATGCCCGGCGTGGTCGACGGCCAGGTGCATTCGGGCAGCCAGTTGAACCAGGAAGGCCTGGGCTGGGCGTCGCGCGCGGCGGCGGCCGGCGGCGTCACCGTCATGGTCGACATGCCCTATGACGATCCGGAACCGGTCGCTTCGCGGCCGCAGCTGGACGCCAAGATCGCCGAAGTCGAGCGCGACTGCCATGTGGATGTGGCGCTGTTCGGCACGCTGAATACGCAACACGGGTTGCAGGCCGCGGCCGGGTTGATCGAAGGCGGCGTCTGCGCCTTCAAGTTCTCGACCTTCGAAGCCACGCCGGGCCGCTTTCCCCGCATCGAGGAAGACGACCTGTACGACGCCTTCCGACTGATCGCGCCGTCCGGGCTGGCCTGCGGCGTGCACAACCAGATGCAGGAGATGACGCGCAAGAACATCGCCCGCCTGGTGGAGGCCGGCGATACGGGCTGGGACGCGTTCATGCGCGCCCATACGCCGCTGATCGAAAACCTGGCCACCGCGCTGATCTACGAGATCGGCGCCGAAACCGGCGCGCGCGCCCATGCGGTGCACGTGTCGACCTCGCGCGGCTTCGAAATTTGCAACATGTACCGGCAGAGCGGCCATCGCGCCAGCATCGAGACCTGCGTGCAGTACCTGATGCTGAACCACGAAGAGCACACCCGCCGCTTCGGCGCCAAGACCAAGCACTATCCGCCGATCCGGCCCAAGGCCGAAGTGGACCTGCTGTGGACGCACATCGCCAACGACGACTGCACGTTCGTGTCGTCGGATCACGTCAGCTGGGGCTTGGAGCGCAAGCAGAACCCGAACGTCTTCAAGAATTCGTCGGGCGGCCCCGGCCTGGAGACGCTGCTGCCGGCGTTCTGGACCGGCTGCGAAGAGCATGGCATTTCGCCGTCGATGGTGGTGCGGCAGCTCAGCCGCAATCCGGCCCGGCATTTCCTGCTGGACGACCGCAAGGGCACGCTTGAGGTCGGCAAGGACGCGGACATCGTGATCTTGAAGCCCGAGCGCTACGCCTTCGACCCGGCCGGCAGCTTGTCGGCGGTGCAATGGAGTTCGTTCGAAGGGCGCGAGTTCACCGTGCGCGTCGCGGGCACCTGGTGCCGCGGCCAGCAGGTCTACGACGGCCGGCGCATCGTCAACCAGAAAGGCGACGGCCGCTTCCTGCGTCCGCGCCAGGCATGAGGTCGATGATGAACTCCGCCGGATCGTCCCCCTTGCCATTTCCCCCGCTCAATGCCGAACGCCTGTGGGCCCGCGTTGAAGCGTTGTCGCGCTTCACGCTGCCCGACGTCCCGTGGACGCGCCGCGCCTTCTCGCCGCTGTTCGACGAAGCCCGCGCCTGGCTGCGCGGCGAGTTCGAAGGTGCCGGGCTGGCCAGCCGCCTGGACGCCGGCGGCAACCTGATCGGCGCCCGCGCCGGCCGCGACCCCGCCCGCAAGCCGATCGCCACCGGCTCGCATTGCGACACCGTCATGGCCGGCGGCCGCTTCGACGGCATCATCGGCGTCCTGGCCGGCATCGAAGTCGCGCACACGATGCAAGAGCACGGCATCGAACTGGCCCATCCGTTCGAGGTCATCGACTTCCTGTCCGAAGAGCCCAGCGACTACGGCATCTCGTGCGTGGGCAGCCGCGCGCTCTCGGGCCAGTTGACGGCCGACATGCTGGCCGCCCGCAACCCGGACGGCGAAACGCTGGCCCAGGGCATCGCCCGCATCGGCGGTGATCCGGCCGCGCTGCATGCGCCGCTGCGCGGCGCGGGCGACACCGCCGCGTTCGTCGAACTGCATATCGAACAGGGCCCCGTGCTGGAGGCCCGCGGCCTGCCGATCGGCGTGGTCACCAACATCGTGGGCATCCGCCGCGTGCTGATCGTGGTGGAAGGCCAGCCCGACCACGCAGGCACCACGCCGATGGACATCCGCCGCGACGCGCTGGTGGGCGCCGCGCGCATCATCGACGCGGCCAGCCGCCAGGCCAGCGCCGCCAGCGGCAACCCGCATTACGTGGTGGCCACCGTGGGCCGGTTGTCGATGACCCCGAACGCCGCCAACGCCGTGCCCGGCCGGGTGGAGTTGACGCTGGAAATGCGCAGCGACAGCAACGCCGTGCTGGACGCGTTCCCGGAAACGTTGATGGCGGGCGTGGCCGACGACCTGAAGGCGCTGCGCCTGACGGCAGGCTTCACGCAACTGAGCCGCGCGCAACCCACCGACTGTTCGCCTCTGGTGATGGACGCCGTCAAGGCCGCGGCCGACCAGTTGGGCTACGCATCGATGCGGCTACCCAGCGGCGCGGGCCACGACGCCGTGTACATGGCGCCCACCGGCCCCATCGGCATGATCTTCATCCCGTGCCTGAACGGCCGCAGCCACTGCCCGGAAGAGTGGATCGAACCCGCGCAGTTGCTGGACGGCACCCGGGTCCTGTACCAGTCGGTGCTGGAACTGGACCGGGTGCTGCGCGGCTGAGCGGGGAACTGCCCGCTACTTCTTCACCAGCGGGCAGGTCGACTTCGACAAAGGCATGAACGCCTGATCGCCCGGCAGCGTGGCCACCAGCTTGTAGTAGTCCCACGGCCGTTTGGATTCCGACGGCTGTTTGACTTCAAACAGGTACATGTCGTGCACCATGCGGCCATCTTCCCGAATGCGGCCGTTGGTGGCGAAGAAGTCGTTGATGGGCAGGGACTTCATCTGCTTCATCACGGCGGTGGGTTCGTCGGTGCCGGCCGCCTGCACCGCTTTCAGGTAGTGCATCACCGACGAATACGTGCCCGCCTGGCTCATGTTGGGCATCTTCTTCAGCTTGTCGTAGTAGCGCTGCGACCAGGCGCGGGTCTGGTCGTTCATGTCCCAGTAGAAGGCTTCAGTCAGGGTCAGGCCGGCGGCGGCTTCCAGGCCGATGGCATGGATATCGTTGATGTACAAGAGCAATCCGGCCATTTTCTGGCCGCCCTTGGTCAGGCCGAATTCACTGGCCGCCTTGATGGCGTTCACCGTGTCGCCGCCCGCGTTCGCCAGCCCGATGACCTGGGCCTTGCTGGATTGGGCCTGCAACAGATAGGACGCGAAATCGCTGGACCCCAGCGGATGGCGCGAGGCGCCCAGCACCGTGCCGCCGTTGGCCTTGACGACTTCGGTGGCGGACGCCTGCAGGGTGTGGCCGAAGGCGTAGTCCGCCGTCAGGAAGTACCAGGTCTTGCCGCCTTTTTCGACGGTGGCGCGCGCGGTGGTGTTGGCCAGCGACCAGGTGTCGTAGGTGTAGTGGACGGAATAGGGCGAACACAGGTCATTGGTGATGCGTTCGGTGCCGGGGCCGCTGAAGACGACGATTTTCTTCTTCTCGCGGGCCACTTCCAGCACGGCCAGCGCGGGCGCCGACCCTGCCACGTCCATGACGGCATCCACCTTTTGGGTGTCGTACCATTCGCGCGCCTTGGCGGCGGCGATGTCGGCCTTGTTCTGGTGGTCTACCACCATCAGGTCGATTTTCTTGCCCAGCACCGTGCCGCCGAAGTCGGCGATCGCCATTTCGGCGGCGGTGGCGCTGCCCTTGCCGGTCACGTCGGCGTAGACGCCGCTCATGTCCAGGATCAGGCCCAGCCGGACGATGTCGTCAGAGATGGCGGCAGGTTGGGCGGCTGCCGGGGCCGTCAAGGCCGCGGCAATGCCCGCCGCCAGGGCGGTGGTGGTGAACAAGCGGGTAAGCGTGCTGCGGCAATGCAATGAAATCCGGGGCGTGTTGGCGTAAGCCATGGTGTGTCTCCTCTTGTGCCGGATCTGTCTGGAACCTGCTGGCGCTTGATGGCGTGATGCCGCGCTCTATTTGGGTCTGGCCGCGAAACGGGGGCGTGGTGGTGGGATGGGCTCCTTGGGTGGTCGGGATTGGGGCGAGGGGTTAACGCTGGGTCAGCAGATCGAATTCCATCCGAACCTTGCGGAAGGGGAACTCCAGCCGCGCGAAATACACCACGCGGCCGTCGATACAGGCATAGCGCCGCAGCTCGGCCACCGGTGACGATACCGGGATCCGCAGCGATTCCGCGGATTCCTGGCCGGCTTCGATCACGTTCAGCACCTGCCGCGCTTCCGTGATGCGGGCGCCGTAGAACTGGTCCAGCACGGGCGCGACGGTGCTTTTCTGGATGCGGGCGCGGTGCTTGCGGAACAGGCCGCTTTCCAGGAATACCTCGCTATAGCAAAAGGGGCCCGCGTCGGTGGTGTGCACGCGCCGCAGGTACTGGAAGCTGCCGCCGCGGTCCGCGCCGCAAGGCATGCCCAGCGTGTCCGGCAGTGGGGAATCGGCGCTGGATTCCACCAGCGACACGGTGCCCAGCTGGTTGCTCAGTTCCACCGTTTCCGCCCAGGTCTTGGGGATCAACAGCGTTGGAGTTTCGGGCAGTTCGGCATTGACGAACGTGCCCGATCCGCGCGACCGCCGGATCAGCCCGTCTTGTTCCAGCAGGCCGAACGCCTGGCGGATGGTCGCCCGCGAGATGCCATAGGTTTCCATCAGCGATTCCAGCGGCGGGATCTGCTGGCCCGGCCGCCACGTGCGGTTCTGGATATGGCTGCGGAACAGCGCCGCCGCTTGCAGGTAAAGCGGCTGGGGGCTGTGCGAGAAAAGCTTGCGGGCGGACATGGTCAGGGGGCGGGCGGCGATGAAGAATCCGAGAGCATAGCCTCGGCCATGTCGCGCAGGCGGTGCTTCTGGATCTTTACCGAATTGGCGCTTTCGACCGACGGGAAAGCGTCCAGGACGGTGAAGCCCGCCGGCGCCTTGAAACCGGCCATGGCGGCTTTGCAGGCGGCCGTCCAGCCCTCGGGGTCGGCCGTGGCGCCTTCCTGCAGCAGCACGAATGCGTAGGGCACGGTCTTGCCGTGGCGCATGGCGCCCACTACCTGGCAGGCGCGCACGCCGGGCAGGGTCTCGACCACCTGTTCGATTTCAACCGGGTTCACCAGGAAGCCGGACAGCCGCAGGGAATCGCCCATGCGCGTCTGGAACACGAACTGGCGTGGCGTCAGCGTATAGCCCAGGTCGCCAGTCTTGAAATAGCCGTCGTCCGTGACAGCGTTGCGGGTGGCCTCGGGGTTGTCCAGATAGCCTTGCATCAGGCTGGGCGACAGGATTTCGATTTCGCCGGACTGACCGTGGGGCAGCAGCTGTCCCGATTCGGGGTCGCGGGCGCGCACGCGGGCGTCGGGGTAGACCAGCGTGCCGCCGGGCTGGTGCCGCGCCGACACGTCGCCGTCGGCCGGGTCGCGCGGCTGGCCTGCCACCAGGGCGATCAGCTCGCTGGACCCGTACAGGCCTGTCAGCGGCACGCCGGCCTCGCGGGCCAGATCCAGCATGTTGTCCAGCGCGGGCGTGAAGCTGGCGAAGCCGAACAAACGCGCCGAGGCGAAGGCGCCCGGCGGCGCGGCCTGCATCATGCCCACCAGCGCCTCGTTGTTGGCGTAGGTATGGGTGACGGCATAGCGGGCGACGGCCTCGGCCGATTGCGCGGCGTTGAATACCGGCGCGCAAACGACGGGCACCCCTTGCACCAGGCCGCCCGCCAGTGTGGCAAAGCCGAATGCGCCGCAAAACGGTGCGCTGGCCAGCACGCAGCTGTCGTCGCCGTAGCCGAACGCCCGCGCCACCGCCGCGCCATGTCGCAGCAGGGTTTGCTGGTCATGCAGGACGAACTTTGGTTTAGAGGTGGTGCCGGAAGTGGTGAAGCACAGCACGCCCGCGTTGCCGTGCGCGGCAGGCGCCGGGGCGGCCGTGGCCAGCAGGTCCGCGTAGCGGTGCGCCGGTTTGCCCGCGAGAGTGGCGGGGGCGGATTGATCCGCGTCGGTCAGCGCCACCACGCCTTGCAGGCGTGTCAAATGGCCAGCGTCGACGCCATCAAGAACGCCCTGAAAATCGATGCCCTTGAAGCCGGGCCAGAACACCAGCCAGTCCGCTTGGCCGCGGCCCAGGATGTCGGCCACTTCCAATGCCCGGAAGCGTGTGTTGACGGCCAGCACCAGGGCGCCCAGGTGCGCGCAGGCCAGGAAGGATTCCACCCAGGCCGCGCCGTTGGGCAGCCACACCGCCACGCGGTGGCCGGGCCGCACGCCGATACGGGCCAGCCCGGCTGCCAGCGCCCGGCTACGCGCGCGCAGTTGCGCGGCGCTGATCCGCTGGTCCTGGTCGATCAACAGGGTTGCGTCGGGGCGGCTTGCGGCCAGCGCGTCCAGATGGCCGGAGAATGTCGAATACGGCATGGTCATGGCCTACACCGTGGCGATCGGCGTCACGGGGGACCCCACGGCGCCGGGCATGCGCAAGGGCGGCGCGGTCAACAGGAAGCGGTTGCGTCCCTGCGCATGCAGCCAATCAGCCAGATCCTTCAAATACCAGAGTTCCGCCAGCGGCACGCCCAGCTTGAACAGGCAATGATGATGCAGCGGCAGAATAGAATGCCCGGGGCCGGACGTGCGCGCCGGGTAGGATTCCACGGCGTAATTGTCCGCGCACAAAGCGGCCACGCCGCTGGCCGTGATCCACGCCAGCAGCGCGGGATCGGCGCCATCCAGCACGGCGCCGGTCTGTTCCAGCGCGTGCGGGTCCGGCTGGCCGTTCATGGCGACGAGACGTTCGGCGAAACCGGTGCGCAGCACCAGCATGTCGCCCGGCTCTACTTCCACGTTCTGGTCGCGCATCGCAGCCTGCAATTGCTCGTGGCCCACCAGCGTGCGGCCGGGGCCGAACGCGCGCGCCAGGTCCACCAGCACGCCGCGGCCCTGCATGCCTTTTTCGGCATAGCGGCTGACGCTAAGCTTGCGGGCATACGAGCCGCCCGGGGGGCAGCAGGCGTCGACGGCGGTGTCCGGGTCGGCGCCGCCGAATACGTCCACGCCAGCGGCGTAGCCGTTGTAGTAGACGCGGCGGGGCTCGCCGTCGCCCTGGATGTCGAACAAAGCGCCCACGTGGCACAGGCCGTCCCACTGCGTGGAGTACTGCATGGACAGGGTCACCTGATCGTCGGACAGCACGTCGACGGCGTCGGGCTGCACTTGGGACATCGCAAAATTCAGATAAGGCGTGCCTTCGCGGAAAGTCGGCTTGAGCGTGGGCGCATGCCGGCGCGGATTCAGCACATTGCCGCCCGGCAGGTCCAGCGGCAACGACAGGCAGAACACTTTGCCCGCCCGCACTTCGCGCACCGCCTGCAGCACCTTTTCTTCCGTCAGCAGGTTCAGCCGGCCCAGTTCGTCATCCGGGCCGAAGTCGCCCCAGGTGGATCCTTCAGGGCGTTGCGTCCAGCGTTTCATTTGCTTGTCTCCTATCTGTTTTCTGTGTTTTTATAACTATAGTACGTATTTACGTACTTTGAGTATCCTCGAAAGCCTTAAGAAGAAATCCGCAATCAGCGGGTTCGATAGGAGACAAATCCATGACGCAATCCGTGCATCCGCGCGCCGCGCGGCGCTGGCTGGCCGCTGCCGCCCTGGCCGCCGCGGCGCTGCCCGCGGCCCATGCCGCCGGCTATCCCGACCATCCCGTCACCGTCGTCGTGCCGTATCCGCCGGGAGGCGGCGCGGACATGTTCGGCCGCGCCATCGCCAATGCCTTGCAGCCCGGCCTGAAGCAGACCGTGCTGGTGGAAAACAAGCCGGGCGCGGGCGGCAATATCGGCATGGCCTATGTGGCGCGCGCCAAGGCGGACGGCTATACGCTGGGCCTGGGCACGATCGGCACGCAGACCATCAACCCGTTCCTCTACAGCAACATGCCGTTCGATCCCGAACGCGACCTGGTGCCGATCGCGTTGGTGTCCACGACGCCCAACGTGATCGCCGTCAGCGCCAAGTCGCCGTACAAGACGGTGGCCGACGTCATCAAGGCGGCCAAGCAGTCGCCGGACAAGAAGTTGACTTACGCGTCGCCGGGCATCGGCTCGTCGGTTCATCTGACGGGCGCGTATTTCGAATCCATGGCGGGAGTGACCATGCTGCATGTGCCGTTCAAGGGCACGTCGGCGTCCTTGCCGGCCGTGGCCGGCGGCCAGGTGGACCTGCTGTTCGATAACCTGCCGGGCGCGCTGGCGCAGATCAAGGACGGCAGTCTGGTGCGCGGCGTGGCGGTCACTTCCGGCCAGCGCGACCCTTCGGTGCCGAATCTGCCCACCGTCGCCGAATCCGGCCTGCCGGGTTTCGACGTCACGGCCTGGTTCGCCCTGTACGCGCCGCGCGATACGCCTGCGCCGGTGGTCAAGCAATTGATCGAAGCGGCCCGTAGCGGCCTGCAAAGCCCGGCCGTCGCCACCCAATTCGCCACCATGGGCGCCAAACCCGGTACGCTTTTCGGTGACGACCTGGCCGCCTTCGAGCGCGACGAGCGCAAGAAATGGGGCGGTCTCATCAAGGAAAAAGGAATCACCGCGCAATGAACACCCCCATCGCACTGGTCACCGGCGGCAGCCGGGGCATCGGCCGCGCCATCGTGGCGCGGCTGCTCCAGG
This sequence comes from Achromobacter marplatensis, assembly GCF_049060505.1. Taxonomy (GTDB): domain Bacteria; phylum Pseudomonadota; class Gammaproteobacteria; order Burkholderiales; family Burkholderiaceae_B; genus Achromobacter; species Achromobacter marplatensis_A. The sequence continues at coordinate 654,137 of NZ_JBMGRB010000002.1, read as the reverse complement.
ACGGCTACCAAGTCGTCAATTTCAGCCGCCGGCCGCCCGACGAGGCGCTGCCCGGCGAAACCTTCCGTTCGGTCGACCTGGGCGATGCGGCCGCGACCCGCCAGGCGGCCCGCGAACTGGCGGCCGAGCGGCAAGTGCTGCATTTGGTCAACAACGCGGGGATGATCCAGGTCGCCAACATCGACGACGTCTCGGAAGAAGACCTGCTGCGCACCATGGCCTTGAACCTCACGGCGCCCGTGCTGCTGTTGCAGGCGCTGTTGCCGGGCATGCGTCAGGCGGGCTATGGCCGGGTGGTCAACATCGGCAGCCGCGCCGCGCTGGGGAAAGGCGGGCGGACGGCCTACGGGGCGTCCAAGGCGGGGCTGGCCGGCATGACGCGCACCTGGGCGCTGGAGCTTGCGGCCGACGGCATCACCGTGAACACCGTGTCGCCGGGGCCGATCGCGACCGAACTGTTCAATCAGTCGAACCCGCCAGGCCAGCCCAAGACGCTGGCGCTGGAAGCGTCCATCCCCGTGGGGCGCGTGGGACGGCCGGAAGAGGTGGCGCACAGCGTCGCCATGTTCCTGGACCCGCGCGCGGCCTTCATCACGGGGCAGTTGCTGTACGTATGCGGCGGCGTGTCGGTCGGCCTGGCCGGCTAAAGGCTGTCGTCCAGTTCCCAGGTGAATTCCGGCGTGACCTGCAGCGACAGGCCTTGCGGCCATAGCAGCTTGTGCAGCCGGATCACCTCGCAGGCGTAAACGTTTTCCGCCACGGGCGAGTCGTGGTCGAGCAGGGCGCGCGCGGCGAGGACGCCGGTGCCCAACGTCGCCGACAAGCGGGCGATGGCCGTGGCCCGCGTGATCCCGAAGGGCCGCGCGCGCACGGTGTAGGGCGTGCGGTCATGGAACGGGTGGAATGGGTTGGTCGTGGCCACCATCCAGCCGCAATGCCCGCATTCCGCGATCAGGCTCAGGCCCTGCGTGCGGGAGGTTTGGGGATGACCGCATTCCGGGCAGGGGGTGTCGGTGGTCGGCATGTCAGGCTTGCGTGTCCGGGCGGTCTTGGAATGGCCCCACATGCCGTTCGACCGCCTTGCGTGGCATTTTTCCGGCGCTTTGCAACGCGCCGGCCCTTTCTTCACGCAGGCGCCGCAGCACTTCGGTGGGAGCCACGCCGAAGTGCGCCGCGAATTTGCGCTGGAACGTGCGCCGCGACATATGGCAGGCATCCGCCATGTCGTCCACCGACCAGCGCGCCGACAAACGGGCTTCGATCTTTTCGACCAGATCGCGGAACGGCGCGGCCAGGCGGTCTTGCAGGCGCAGCGTCTGGCTGTATTGGCGCTGGTCGCCGTCGCGGCGCATGAACACCACCAGCCGACGCGCCACTTGCTGCGCCAGCGCCGCGCCATGGTCGCGCTCGATCAGCGCCAAGGCCAGGTCGATGCCCGCGGTGACGCCCGCGGAGGTCCAGTACTTGCCGCTTTCGATGAAAATGCGGTCGTCCTGCACGCGCAGGGTGGGATACATCTGGCGCAACCGGTCCGCCGAGCGCCAATGCGTGGTGACGGCCAGGCCATGGATCAAGTCAGCCGCGGCCAGTATGAACGCACCGGTGCAGACGCTGCAGGTGCGCGCCGCCCCGGCGTCGCGGCGGCGCAACCAGGCGCACGTTTCCCCGTGGGCGCTGGCGCGGTCGACACCCGGGCCGCCCGGCACCAGCAGCATGTCGATCGGGGCGTCGCCATCGTCGGCGAAGGTGCCGTCCACCTGCATGCGCAAGCCTTGTTCCCAGGTGTTGACCACGGGCGCGGCGGCGATGGTGTTCAACTGGTAAAGGGGTTTTCCCGCCTCTTCGTTGGCCGAACTGAAGGCCTGCCAGGGGCCGGCAAGATCCAGCGGCTGGAAGCCGTCGAACAGCATGAACAGCACGCGGCGTGGCGCGTTTTCCGGCATTTGTGGCGCAACGGATCGGGCGCGTCCGCCTATGCTGGGCGTTGGCGTTCTTGAGGGAGCATCGTCATGCATGTGAATTTTCTCTTGTTCGAAGGGCTGACCCAGTTGGATATGACCGGTCCCTATGAGGTCCTGGCGAATGCGCCGGGCTTCACCGTGGATTTTGTCGCAAAAACGCGCGATCCGGTGCGGTGCGACCGCGGATTGCAATTCGTGCCTACCCAGACGCTGGCCTCGGCGCCGCCATGCGATCTGCTGGTCGTGCCGGGCGGGCCGGGCACGGATGATGCCATTGTCGACCCTGACTGGGTGGCGTTCACGCGGCGTCAGGGGCTGGGCGCGCAATATCTGTTCGGGATTTGCACGGGGTCGCTGCTGCTGGGGGCGGCGGGCCTTTTGCGCGGCAAGCGGGCGTCCAGCCATTGGCGGGCGCGCGAGCTGCTGTCGCACTTCGGCGCCACGCCCAGCGAAGAACGCCTGTGCGTGGACGGTAACGTCTATACCGCGGGCGGCGTGACCTCCGGTATCGACATGGGGCTGAAAGTGGTGGCGGCGCTATGCGGCGACGACGTGGCCAAGCTGATCCAGTTGCAGATCGAATACGACCCCAAGCCGCCATTTCCCGGCGGCACGCCCAAAACGTCGGAGCCGGCCGTGGTCGAGCGCTACCTGGAGCGGTCGCAGGCGCGCTTCGAGCGGCGGCGGGCCGCGGTGGAGCGGGCCGCGGCGGCCATGCCGTAACCCTCGCCGCGCTACTTGCCCAGGTGATCCAGCGGCAGCGGGCTTTGGGGCTTGACGGTCTGAATGGCGAAGTTGCTGCGGATGTCCTTCACGCCAGGCAGCTTCAGCAGCGTGCCCAGTAGAAAGCGCTCGTAGCCGCGCAGATCCGGCACCACGACTTGCAGCAGGAAGTCGGACTCGCCGGACACCAGATGCGCCGCAATCACTTCCGGCAGCGCGCTGACCTCCTTGCGAAATTGGTCGGCGTCGCGCTCGTGGTGCCGTTCCACCTTGACGCCCACGAAGACGGTCAGGCCCAGGCCGACTTCGTCCGGCGCCAGCCGGGCCTCGTAGCCCAGGATCACGCCGGCTTCTTCCAGCATGCGCACGCGACGCAGGCACGGCGACGGCGACAGGCCGATCTGTTCGGCAAGTTCCACATTGGTCAGGCGGCCGTTTTGCTGCAATGCCTCGAGAATGCGCCGGTCATAGGCATCTAGGTCATGTTTTGGCATAGATTGAAAAAATCGATGGGTACAGAAGTTGGATGTGCCAAACATGGTAGCGGTATTGGCATGAATCGCAAGCACATGCCAGCCCTATTTTCCTAGAATGATCGCCTTGACGAGCGTGTGTAGGAGCGCGTGATGACGGATATGGCGGTGTTTCTGGGGGCGTTGCTGATTGTCTACGTGGTGCCTGGGCCTGACATGATCCTGTTGCTGGAAACGGGGGTGTTGCGCGGGCGCGGACAGGCGTTGGCGGTGGCCGTTGGGCTGGCCATCGCGCGCGCCGCGCATGTGACGTTGGCGGCGCTGGGGCTGGCTGCCTTATTCAAAACCCACCCGTGGGCGTTCGACGCCGCGCGCACGGTGGGCGGCGTCTACCTGATGTGGTTGGGCGTGCGGCTGCTGCGCGCCGGACCCATCGCGCTGGATGCTTCCGGCCAGACGCCCGTGCGCGGGTCGGGCCTGGGCGGCGCGCTGCTTGCCGGCGTGCTGACCAATGTGCTCAATCCCAAAGCCTTGCTGTTCTGTTCGGTGTTGTTGCCGCAGTTCGTGTCGCCGGCCCTTGGGCCGATCGGCCCGCAATTCGCATTGCTGGGGGTCATCCTGGTCGGTCTCGGGCTGGCGTTCGACGTCGTGTGCGCATTAGCGGGCGGGGCGGTGGGGCGCTGGATGTCGTCCAGCCCGCGCGCGCAGAAGGTGCAGAGCCTGGTCTTTGGCACCGCGCTGATTGGCTTCGGCCTGCGGCTGACGTTCGCGCAACGCCCGGCCTGAAGCGAACTGCGGCTGTGTTTGCCAGCACAAAAAAAGGGCCTGACCGCGTTGCCGCGCCAGGCCCTTTTCCGCTTTTCCGCCTTTCCGTTAAGCGGCCAAGCCGCTTACTTGCCGAACGCGTAGGCGTCTTCGTCCAGGTCTTCTTCCTTGACCGAAGGCGGCGCGGCGCCATCCTGCAACATTTCCGCGGGCGTCAGGCCCTTGGTCAGTTCCAGGGCCTGGCGCTCGAACAGGCGCCGGTACAGGCCGCCCTTCAAACGGATCAGCGCATCGTGGCTGCCTTCTTCGATGATGCGGCCGCGATCCATCACCAGCAGGCGGTCCAGCGCGCGCACGGTCGACAGGCGGTGCGCCACCACCAGCGTGGTGCGGCCTTCCATCAGCCGGTCCATGGCTTGCTGGATCAGCACTTCGCTTTCGCTGTCCAGGCTGGAGGTTGCCTCGTCCAGGATCAGGATGGGCGAGTCCGCCAGGAACGCCCGCGCGATCGCCACGCGCTGGCGTTCGCCGCCCGACAGCTTCACGCCGCGTTCGCCCACCAGCGTGTCATAGCCTTTGGGCAGCGACATGATGAAGTCGTGCGCGCTGGCCAACCGGGCCGCTTGCTCGATTTCGGCCTGCGTGGCGCCGGGCCGCGCGTAGGCGATGTTCTCGGCCAGCGTGCGGTGGAACAGCACTGGATCCTGCTGCACGATGGCGATCTGGCTGCGCAGCGACGCCTGCTTCACCTGGGCAATGTCTTGCCCGTCGATGGTGATGCGGCCGTCGTTCACGTCGTACAGGCGCTGGATCAGCTTGATGAACGTGGTCTTGCCCGAACCCGAATGACCCACCAGCCCGACGCGTTCTCCCGGCGCGATGCGCGCGGAAAATTTGTCGTACAGCGCGGTGTTGTGCGAACCATAACGGAACGTCACGTCTTCGAATCGGATTTCACCGGCGGTGATCCGGATCGTGCCCGCGCCCGGCCGGTCGGCCACGCCTAGCGGCTGGCGTTCCATCGCCACCAGTTCTTCCATGTCGTTGACCGAACGCTGCAGATTGCGGATGTGCATGCCCACGTCGCGCAGATAGCCTTGCAGTACGAAGAACATCGTCAATGTGAAGGTGATGTCGCCTACGGTCGCCTGGTTGCGTGACCACAGCAGCAGCGACGCGCCCAGAATGGCCGCTTGCATGGCCACCAGCATCGCACCCTGAATGCCGCCGTTCAACGTGGCGCGCACCCAGGTGCGGCGCGTGCGGTTACGCCATTTGTTGACCACGCGGTCCAGCCGGACTTCCTCGCGCGTTTCCGCGCCGAAGGCCTTGACGACCGCGTTGCAGCTGACGGCGTCGGCCAGCGCGCCGCCCATGCGGGTATCCCAGGCGTTGCCCAGGCGCGCGGCCGGCGCCACGAAGCCGAGCGACAGCGCGGCGGTGACGGCGATGTACAGCACCGACCCCAGGCCCACCACCAGCCCCATCAGCGGCCAGTGCGCGCCCAGCAACGCCGTGGCGCCCACCAGCATCACGATGGACGGCAGCAGCGCGATCAGCAGTGTGTCGTTCAGGATGTCGACGGCCCACATGCCGCGCGTGATCTTGCGCACCGTCGAGCCGGCGAAGCTGTTGGCATGCCAATCAGTGGAAAAACGCTGCACGCGGTAGAAGGCGTTGGACACGATGCCGTTCATCATCTTCAACGTGAAGGTGATGATGTTCTGGAACACGGCCTGGCGCAGCAGGGTGCCGCCCACGCCCAGCGCCACCAGCAGCCAGAAGGCCGTGATGGCGGCGCTCCAGGCCAGGTCGTCGCCGGTCGAACCCGAGGCCACGGCGTCGACCAGCCGGCCCGCGTACATCGGGGTCAGGATATCGGCCACGGCCGACAACAACGCCAACAGCACAATGACAAGCGTGCGCCAGGGTTGCAGGCCCCAGTGGCGAAAGGTAAAGCCCAGGACATCCTTAAAGGCCTGTCCTCGAAAGTCTATTTTTTTTCTAGCCATAACAATGGCCCGGCGGCACAAGACACGCCAGGATGTCCTTGTGAGGAAAGAGGGGATAACAAGCCGGATGCCCATGGCACCGGCGACTGCGTTCAGGAGTTTGGAGCGGGCACGGAGGACCAGTCGCCAGGTAACGGTCTAGCGATGGTTCCGCGCGGGCGACGACTTAATGGCGTCGCGGGGACACGCGCGGGACGGCGTTGAGCATGGGGTGAGTCATCATGCAGCCTCCCTGTCGGTGATTTGAGTGGACGAAAAAAAGGAAATGAGCAAAGGCCCGTATTGCTGATTCTATAGAAGTGATGTAGGCGAATCAACGGGGGACGCGCCCGCGCCATGCCGAGTGTGGGTTTTTTTCAACTCTCGGGCGCACGTGTCATGCCGACGTGAACAGGTCTGCGGGCAGTTGCGCGACGGCCTCGTAAGTCAGGCGGATGTGGGCCGCCAGCAGCGTGCAGGCCTGGTCGGCATCGCGTGCCAGCGTGGCGTCAAGAATGCCCTGGTGTTCATCGTGCAGATCACGGGCGATGGGCTTGCGCGTGACCGTCAGGCGGCGGTAGCGCTCGGCCTGCTGATACAGGATGCCCAGGAAGTGGTGCATCCAGCGTGACGGACAGGCGCTGATCAATTCGCGGTGGAACTCGCGGTTGCGCTGTTCCCATTCTTCGAAGCGGGCCTCGGGGTCGGCGGCCAGGCGCTGTTCCGCTTTGCTCAGGCGATGGAAGGCGCCCAGCACCGCGCTTTCCCAGGTGTCGTCCCCCACGGCGATCGACTGGCGCAACGCTTCGGTTTCCAGCAACACCCGGTTTTCGGTGATGTCGCGGAAGTCGTCCAGCGAAATGGGGGTGACGTGAAAGCCGCGCTGCCCCTGCGCGATGACCAGCGCATCGGACACCAGCAGCGCCAGTGCTTCACGCAGCGTGCCCGCACCCACGCCGTAGTCGTCTTTCAGGTGTTCGACGCGCAGGCGCGAGCCGGGCGGATGCTTGCCCTGGATGATGTCGCGTCGCAAGTTGACATAGGCCGTGCCCACCAGCGTGTTGGCCGAGGCGGTATGGGCAAGCGAGGGGAGGGAGGTTCCATCTGACATGAATAGCAATGTAGCACTGCGCTAAAAAAATCTCGATAAAAATTGTTGACTTCGAGATTTGTGCTGCCTATCGTAGAAAAAAGCGCCGCCCTTGAAGCGGAAAAATTCCCCCGGCACCGGCCGGCGGCAGGCGCGCCAGGAGACAAGCAGTGATACGGCTACATGACATCCGGTACGTCCGGCTGGGCACCCGTGATCTGGACGCCGCGGTCCGCTACGCGACCACGGTGCTGGGACTGGAGCTTGCCCGCAAGGAACACGGGGCGGCGTATTTCAAGTCCGACTCGCGCGACCACACCCTGTGCTATTTCGACGGTGATCCGCGCGACCATACGGCCGCGTTCGAGGTGGATTCGCCGGAAGAGCTGGAGCGCGCCGGCGCGGTGCTGGAACGCAGCGGGTACGCGGTCGCCGCCGGGCGGCGTGAAGACGCAGAGCAGCGCTATGTGCGCGATTTCCTGCAATTCACCGACCCGTCCGGCAACCGCATTGAACTGGTACTGGCGCCGCACCACAGCGGCCGGCGGTATTTTCCCGGCCGCGACGCCGGCATCACCGGGTTCTCGCACATCGGCCTGCGCACGCTGGACCCGCGGCGCGACGAAGCCTTCTGGACGGGCTTGCTGTCCGCGCGCGTCAGTGACCGCATCGGCGAAGCGCCGCTACTGCGCATCGATGAAGTCCATCACAAGATCGCGCTGTTCCCGTCGTCGTATCCGGGCGTGCAGCACATCAACCATCAGGTCGACAGCATCGACGACATCATGCGCGCCTGGTATCAGTTGCGCGAATGGAACGTGCCGATCCGCTTTGGCCCCGGCCGCCATCCGACCTCGGGCGCGATGTTCCTGTACTTCGATGGGCCGGACGGGATGATCTACGAATACTCCACCGGCGTGCGGCTGATCAGCGCCGAAGAAGAAAAGACCCACCGGCCGCGCAGCTTTCCGGCGGTGCCGTCGTCGTTCTGCATGTGGGGCGCCAAGCCCGATATCCCGGAGTTCAAGACATGAGCGCAGCGCGCAAGGCCGCCAGCGGCGGGCAAGAGGCGCTGGTGCGCGTCGCCGCGCGCGCGCTGGCCCGGGCCAACCTGGTCCACGCCTACGGGCATTGCAGCAGCCGGCTGGACGCCGGCCATTTCCTGGTGTGCGCGGCGCGGCCCATGGGGCTGATCGCGTCCGGCGAAACAGGCACGGTGGTGCCGGTGCACGGAGACTTGCCAGACGGCGTGCTGGGCGAAGTGCGCATCCATCAGCACATCTATCGTTTGCGTCCCGATGTCGGGGGCGTGGTGCGGTCCATGCCGCCGACCGTGATGACCCTGTCATCGGCGCGCGTCACGCCCGCGCCGCGCCACGGCATGGGTTCTTATTTCTCGCCCGCCGTGCCGCTGTGGGACGACCCGCAACTGGTGCGCACCGATGCGCAGGCGCGCGGCGTGGCCCAGACCCTGGGCGCCGCCAGCGCGATCGCGATGCGCGGTAACGGCGCGGTGGTGGCGGCCGAATCGCTGATGCATGCCACGGTGCTGACCTGGTATCTGGAAGACGCCGCCCGCATCGAATGGCAGCTGCGCGCGGCCGGACTGGCCGATGGCGCGCCCGTGCTGTCGCCTGAAGAGGCCGCCGTCCGCGCGGTGGGCACTGGCCGCATCTATGAACGCATGTGGGAATTCCTGACCGCCGACGACCCCGAGGGTGCGCTGGCGGACCTGTCACAACCGAGGGCGCAATGACCGATTTCCGCAACTTCATCGATGGCCGTTGGGTCGAAACGGGAAAGACCTTTGACAACCGCGATCCGGTCGACAACCGGCTGATCGGGCGGGTGCACGAGGCGGGCGACGCCGAAGTCGACGCCGCGGCGCGAGCGGCCAAGGCGGCGCTACGTGGCCCGTGGGGCCAATTGAAAACGCAGCAACGGGTGGATCTGTTGCACGCGGTGGCCGACGGCATCACTCGGCGTTTCGATGATTTCGTCGATGCCGAGATCGCCGACACCGGCAAGCCCTACGACCTGGCCAGCCACTTGGACATTCCGCGCGGCGCGGCCAATTTCAAGATATTCGCGGACCTGATCCGTAACGTCCCCAACGAGACCTTTGACCTGGAAACGCCTGACGGCGGCCATGCGCTGAACTACGGCGTGCGCGTGCCACGCGGGGTCATCGGCGTGATCTGTCCGTGGAACCTGCCGCTGCTGCTGATGACCTGGAAGGTCGGGCCGGCCCTGGCTTGCGGCAATACGGTCGTGGTCAAGCCGTCCGAAGACACGCCGGGCACTGCCACGTTGCTGGGTGAAGTCATGAACGACGTCGGCGTGCCGGCCGGCGTCTACAACGTGGTCCACGGCTTCGGGCCGGGCTCGGCGGGCGAAAAACTCAGCCGCCATCCCCTGGTGGACGGCATCACGTTCACGGGCGAGACCCGCACTGGCGAAGCCATCATGCAGGCCGCGGCGGTAGGCGTGCGGCCGGTGTCGTTCGAGCTGGGCGGCAAGAATGCGGGCATCGTGTTCGCGGATGCCGATTTCGACCGCGCCGTGGCGGGCATTGCCCGGGCGGCGTTCGACAACACGGGGCAGGTCTGCCTGGGCACCGAACGCGTTTATGTGCAGCGGGCCATCTTCGAGCGTTTCGTCGAGGCGCTGGGCGCGCGGGCGCGCGGCTTCAAGCTGGGGCGGCCCAAGGACCCGGGCGTGAACCTGGGGCCGCTGATCTCGCAGCGCCATCGCGACAAGGTGCTGGGCTTCTACGCGCGCGCCAAGGAAGAGGGCGCGACCGTGGTGGCGGGCGGCGGCGTGCCGGACATGCCCGACGGCCTGGCTGCCGGTGCGTGGGTCCAGCCCACCATCTGGACCGGCCTGCCGGAATCGTCGGCGGTCATCCAGCAAGAGATCTTCGGGCCGTGCTGCCACATCGCGCCGTTCGATACGGAAGAAGAAGCCATCGCCCTGGCCAACGCCACGCCCTATGGCCTGGCCGCGACGGTGTGGACAAGCAATGTCGGCACGGCCCACCGCCTGGGCGCGGCGCTGGATGTGGGCATCTGCTGGATCAACTCGTGGTTCCTGCGCGACCTGCGCACGGCGTTCGGCGGCGCCAAGCAATCGGGCATCGGCCGCGAAGGCGGCGTGCATTCGCTGGAGTTCTACACCGAGCTGCGCAATGTCTGCGTGAAGCTCTGATGCGTCAAGGCAGGCGCCGCGCAGAACGGCGCCGCCGCCCAACCCCCAAGGAGACATCTCATGCAAGCAATCCCAAGCGGCCTGGCCGCGCTGGCTGCGGCGGCGGCCCTGACCGTGGCGGCGCCGCAGTCGGCGCGCGCCGACATCCGCATCGGCTTCACGGGCGTGCTGTCCGGACCGCAGGCGGCGCTGGGCCAGGACCAGTACGACGGGCTGATGCTGGGCATCGAGCAGTTGGGCGGCAGCCTGGGCGGGCAGAAGGCGGTGGTGATCCGCGACGATGATCAGCTCAAGCCGGACGTAGGCGCGCAGATCGTGCAGAAGTTCATTGAAAAGGACAAGGTCGACGTGATGGTCGGGCTGGGCTTTTCGAATGTGCTGATGGCCGAGCTGCGGCGCATCAAGGAGTCCGGCGTGGTGGCGCTGTCCACCAATGCGGGGCCGGCGCCGATCGCCGGCCGCATGTGCCTGCCGAATCTGTTCGTGCTGGGTTGGCAGAACGACAGCATGTCGGAGGCCATGGGCAAGTACGTGAAAGACCAGGGCTACCAGCGCGCGTATCTGATGTCGGCCAACTACCAGGCGGGCAAGGACAAACTGGCTGGCTTCAAGCGCTTCTATGGCGCGGCGCCGGCCGACGAGGTCTATACGCAGCTGGGGCAACTGGACTATTCGGCCGAGATCTCGCGCATGCAGTCGGCCGGCCCCGATGCGCTGTTCGCCTTCTATACCGGCGGCGTGGGCGTGAACTTCGTGCGCCAGCTGCGCCAGGCCGGGCTGATGGAGAAGCTGCCGTTCTTTTCGGAAAGCCTGATCGATTCCAACACGCTGACCGCACTGAAGGAACAGGCCGTTGGCGCCATCTACGGCACGCCCTGGGCGACCACGCTGGACAACCCGCAGAACCGAAAATTCGTCGAGTCCTTCAAGGCCAAGTACGGCCGCCTGCCGTCGGAATATGCCGTGGGCGGTTACGACGCGGCCTACCTGCTGGATGCGGCCGTGCGCGCGCAGGGCGGCAAGGTGGGGGACAGCAAGTCGCTGGCGGCTGCCGTAAAGGCGGCGGGCGCCACGTTCCCGTCCGTGCGCGGCAAGTTCCGCTTCAACACCAACAATATGCCGGTGCAGAATCTGTATGCGTACCAAGTGGTGAAAGAGGGCGACGGCATTGGCCTGAAACAGCTTGCCACGGTGCTGACGGATCATCAGGACGCCTACGTGGCGGACTGCCCGCTGAAGTGATGGGCCGGCGGCCCCCGGGAGACATCCGATGAATGGATCGCTGCTGTTGTCGCAATTGCTGAATGGCCTGCAACTGGGCGCGTTGCTGTTCCTGATGTCGTCCGGGCTGACCCTGATCTTCGGCATCATGAATTTCATCAACCTGGCGCACGGTTCGCTCTACATGATCGGCGCCTTCCTGGGAGCCACCGCCTATAACGCCAGCGGCTCGTTCGCGTTTTCGATCCTGGCCGCCGTGGCGGGAAGCGCGTTCGTCGGCGTGGTGCTGGAACGGCTGATCGCGCGCCCGCTGTACCGGCACGACCATCTGTACCAGGTGCTGGCCACCTTCGGGCTGATGATGTTCTTCAACGAGCTGGCTTCGGTCATCTGGGGCAGCCGGCCCTACTACGCCGCGATCCCGCAGGGGCTGGAGGGCGCCGTCAGCCTGTTCGGCAGCGATTACCCCGTGTACCGGCTGATGATCATCGGGATCGGCGCGCTGGTCGCCGTGGGGGCGTGGTTTCTGATTCAGCGCACGCGCTTCGGCATGCTGATCCGCGCCGGGGCCAGCAACGCGCCCATTGCCAGCGTGTTGGGTGCGAATGTGGATTTGCTGAAGACGCTGCTGTTTCTGCTGGGGTCGGTGCTGGCCGGCGTGGCGGGCGCGCTGGCGGGGCCGATCCTGTCGGTGCAGTCGGGCATGGGCGAACCGGTGTTGATCCTGGCGTTGGTGGTGATCGTGGTGGGCGGCATCGGTTCGGTGCGCGGCACGCTGATCGCCGCGCTGCTGATCGCGATGATCGACACACTGGGACGCGCCTTTCTGCCGGACCTGCTGCGCGCGGTGTTCGACGCGCCCGTCGCCAATGCGGTCGGGCCGGCACTGGCGTCCATGCTGATCTACGTACTGATGGCCGTGGTGCTGGCGGTCCGCCCGCAAGGCCTGGTCTTTTCGGCGCGCCGCTAAGCCGCGCCAATGCACAGGGGCAATCGATCATGCAAGAACCTAACCGCCGGCGCTGGGCGCTGCCGCTGCTGTTCCTGGGCTTGGCCGCCGTGCCGTTCGTGGCGCAATGGCTGGGCGAACCCTTTTATGTGACGCTGGGCGCGCGCATCCTGATCTACGCGCTGGCGGCATTGGCGCTGAACCTGGTGCTGGGCTTTGCCGGGCTGGTGAGCTTCGGCCACGCCATGTTCCTGGGCCTGGGCTGCTATGCCGTGGGCATCCTGAGCTTCTACGGCATCGGCAATGGCTGGGCGCAGTTGGCCGTTTGCATCGCGGTCTGCGCGTTGGTCGCCCTGGTGGTCGGGACGGTGTGCCTGCGCACCTCGGGCATCGGTTTCATCATGATCACGCTCGCCTTTGCGCAGATGTTCTATTTCCTGGCGGTCAGCTTGCGCGAGTACGGGGGTGACGACGGCCTGAACATCTACGAGGCCAGCGCGTTCGGTCTGTTCGACCTGGGCGGCAGCCAGCCGGTGTATTGGGCGGCGTGGGCGCTGCTGCTGGCGGCCAGCCTGGCGATGCTGCGGTTGCGGCGATCCCCTTTCGGCATGATCCTGCGGGCCACGCACGCCAATCCGCGACGCGTGGACGCGCTGGGCTATTCGGTGTTCGGCGTGCGGCTGGCGGCCTATGTGGCTTCGGGCGTGCTGACGGGCATTGCGGGCCTGCTGCTGGCCAACCTGACCGCGTTCGCGTCGCCCAGCTACATGTCTTGGCCGGTGTCGGGCGAACTGATCGTCATGGTGGTGATCGGCGGCCTGGGCAATGTGCTGGGGCCGATCTTCGGCGCGGTGGCGTACCTGCTGCTGGAAGAACTTTTCAAGAGCGTCACCCAGCATTGGATGTTGTTGATGGGGCCGGTGGTGGTGGTGATCGCGATGCTGGCACGGGGCGGCTACGGCAGGTCGCTGGCATGGCTGCACGGGCCGCGGCCGGCGCCTGCCGATGCGCAAACGATGACGCCCGCCTTGGCCGCCGAGGCGCAAGCCAATAGGGCGCAAGCCAACAAGGCCCGGATCAACGAGGCCTCGGTATGACGGCCGCCGCAATGAGCGCGCCGGCCGCGCTGGCCACCCGCGATCTGGTCCGCCGCTTTGGCGGGCTGGCCGCCACGGATGGCGTGTCGCTGGATGTGGCGCCGGGCGAACTACACGCGTTGATCGGCCCCAACGGCGCGGGCAAGACCACGCTGATCAATCTGCTGTCCGGCGAACTGCGGCCCGATGGCGGGTCGGTCTGCCTGGGGGCGGCGGATGTCTCGCGGGCGACCGTCCAGGAACGGGTCGCGTTGGGCATGCTGCGCTCGTATCAGGTGACCTCGGTATTCGATAGCTACACCGTGTTGGAAAACGCCTGCCTGGCGGCGTTGCGCAAGCGCCGGCGCGGATTGTCGGCCTGGACGGCGCTGCGCGATTGCGCCGACGTGGTCCAGGCCGCGCGCGAGGCATTGCACGCCTGCCGCCTGGACGCGGTGGCCGAGTCGCCGGTGGAAAGCCTGGGCTACGGACAGCGCCGCCAGTTGGAAATCGCCATGGCGTTGGCGGGCCAGCCGTCCGTCTTGCTGCTGGACGAACCGATGGCAGGCATGAGCGCGGCCGAAAGTGCGGATGTCATCGCCCTGTTGCAAAGCCTGAAGGGCCGCTACACGATCGTGCTGGTGGAACACGACATGAACGCCGTCTTCGCGCTGGCCGACCGCATCAGCGTGCTGGTCTACGGCAAGGTCATCGCGACCGGCACCGCCGACGCGATCCGCAACCACCCAGACGTGCGCCGCGCCTATCTGGGCGACGACGCCGACGCTTGAAGGAGAGCCGCGATGTTGACGATACGCGGATTGACGGCGGGCTACGGCCACTGCCAGGCGCTGTTCGGCGTGGACCTGGACGTCGGGCAAGGCGAAGTGGTGGGCCTGATCGGCCGCAATGGCATGGGCCGCAGCACGGTCATCAAATGCCTGTTTGGCTTGCTGCCCGCCAGCCAGGGCAGCATCCAGTACGGCGACCGCTCGTTGCGCGGCATGGCGCCATACCGGATCGGACGGCTGGGCTTATCGCTGGTGCCGGAAGGGCGCCAGATCTTCCCCACGCTGACCGTCGAAGAGAATCTGGTGGCCACCGCCAGCGACCGCGGCCGCGCGCCGGCCTGGACGCTGTCCCGCGTCTACGCGCTGTTTCCCCGGTTGCAGGAACGCCGCGCCAATCTGGGCACCCAGCTGTCGGGCGGCGAACAGCAGATGCTGGCGCTGGGACGCGCGCTGATGACCAACCCCAGCCTGTTGGTGCTGGACGAAGCCACTGAAGGTCTGGCGCCCGTGGTGCGGGCCGAGATCTGGCGCGTGCTGGCGCAACTGAAAGCCGAGGGGCTGTCGATGATCGTGGTGGACAAGAACACCACGGCGCTGCTGCGTTTGTCTGACCGGAACGTCATCCTGGACAAGGGCGCGACGGCGTGGCGCGGCAGTTCGGCGGAATTGTCCGCGCGGCCCGACCTGGTGGCCGCTTACGTGGGAGTTTGAAATGAAATTGCAGGACAGGGTGGCGCTGGTGACCGGCGCGGCGGGCGGTATCGGGTTGGCGATTGCAAGGCGGTTCGTGGACGAGGGCGCCTATGTGCTGCTGGCCGACCGCAAGGAGGCCGAGCTGGCGGCGGCCGCGCGCGCGCTGGGCGAACGCGCGGCGGCACGCGTGGCCGACGTGACCGACCCGGCCGCGGCGCAGGCACTGGCGGACGACTGCGTGGCGCGCTGGGGCGGCCTGGACATCTGCGTTTGCAATGCCGGCGTGATCCGGGCGGCGGACTTCCTGGACCTGACGCTTGAAGACCTGGATGCCGTCATGAACGTCAATGTGCGCGGCACCTTTCTGGTGGCGCAGGCCGCGGCGCGCGCGATGGTCGCGGGCGGCCGGCGCAACGGCGCGATCGTGACGCTGTCGTCGATGACTGCGGAATTGGCCATGCCGGACCAATTGGCCTATGGCGCCAGCAAGGGCGCTGTCCGGCAGATGACGAAATCGATGGCCTTGTCGCTGGCGCCGCATGGGATACGGGTGAACGCCATTGGGCCGGGCAGCATCGACACCGAGATCCTGGCAACGATCACCAGCGATCCCGTCGCCCGGCGCACCGTCTTGTCCCGGATTCCGATGCAGCGCCTGGGGCAGACGGACGAAGTGGCGAAGGTGGCCGTGTTCCTGGCGGGCGACGACGCCAGCTACGTCACCGGGCAGACGGTGTACGTCGACGGGGGGCGGCTGGCGCTGAACTATACGGTCGCCGTGCCGGATTAACCGCCGCAAATCCCGCCCAGCATTGCTGCGTGAAGGCGTACAGCGCGTCTTGCGCCGTCAGGGGTGTCCGCCCGGCCAGGCGCGCCAGCACGTAATGGCCCTGTCGTTGCCGGTCGGGCGGAATCGGCACCTCCACCAGTTTGCCGGCGGCCTGTTCATGGCGGGTGACGCAGATCACGCCCAGCAGCAGCGTGTCGGTATGCAACGCCAGGTCCACCAGCGGGTCCAGGTTTTCGCAGCGCGTCGTCACCATCGATTCCGGCGCGCCGCCCGGCCCCAACGTTTCCGCCAACCGCAACGACACCTCGGGGCTGAGGGTGCTGGACGCCACCGGATACTGGCGGATCTGTTCGATGCCGATCCGCTTGTGCGCCAGGATGGGATGCCCCTTGCGGCACACCATGCCGGCGCGCAACGGCGCGAGCGGACGCGTGTCGATATCGGCCGCGTCGTACAGCATGCGTGCGTCGCAGACCATCGCGTCGATGTGTTCGCCGCGCAGCATCTCCAATAGCGCCGCCGTGGCGCCCAGTTCGATCCCCACGCGCACTTGGGGATGATTGGCCGCCATGTGGGTCAGGAAAGGCGACAGCAGCAGGGATGCTGGCGTGGGGCTCAGGCCGATCGTCAGCGTGCCTGATTCGCCGCTGTGCAGCGTTTTCAATTCCCGTTGCAGCTCGGCTTCTTCGAAGCGCATGCGCCGGGCGCGTTCGGCCACGCAGGCGCCATAGGGTGTCAGGCGAACCTGACGCGTGCCGCGGTCCAGCAATGGCAGGCCAAGTTCGGCCTCCAGCGCCTGGATGCTGCGGCTGAGCGCTGGCTGCGACAGGTTCACTTTTTCCGCCGCGCGCGAAAACGTGCCGTGCTCGACGACGGCCAGCAGGTGCTTGAGTTTCTGAAGGTCCATGTTTAAAGCGCATGAAAGCTATGAAATAAATGCATTGGAATTATAGTTTGGCGCTTCGTATCATGGTCCGTAGACGGTGCCCGCAAGAGGCGCCGCGCCCCGCGCCCGGGACTCGCAACGCGGCGCGGCCTATAGAAACGGAGACAGATTCACATGAAGCAGCACTTGTTGTCGGCCGCCATCCTGGCGGCCTGCGCCGGCGCGGGCGCCGCCCAGGCCCAACCCCAACCCAACTCCGCCGCACCCGCCGTACCGGCCCGCGAAGAGGTCCGCGCACCGCGCGCGGCCAGCGGACAGGTCACGATCCGGCGCGACGAATACGGCATGCCCCACGTTTATGCCGGCACCGTGTACGGCCTCTTTTACGGTTATGGCTACGCCGTCGCGCAGGACCGCCTGTTCCAGATGGAGATGGCACGCCGCAGTACGCAGGGCCAAGTGGCCGAAGTGCTGGGCGAAAAGATGGTGGCATTCGACAAGTCGATCCGAGGCAATTTCTCGCCTGAACGCATCCAGCGCCAGTTGGCCGCGCTGCCGGCCTCCGAACGCCAGATCCTGGACGGCTACGCAGCGGGTATGAATGCCTGGATCGCGCAAATACGCGACAGGCCCGGCAGCCTGATGCCTAAGGAATTCAACGACTTGCAATTCCAGCCGTCCGACTGGACGCCTTACGATGTGGCGATGGTCTTCGTGGGCACCATGGCCAACCGGTTTTCGGACGCCAACAGCGAGGTCGATAACCTGGCGCTGCTGACCGCGCTGAAGGACAAGCATGGGGACGCGCGCGCCATGCAGATATTCAACCAGCTGCGCTGGATGACCGACAGCCGGGCACCGACGACGGTGCCCGAGGAAGAGGGCGTGTACCAGCCCGGCACGGACGCTGCTGCGCGCGGTCCCGCAAAACTGTCCTACGCGTTGCCGCGCTATGACGGCACGCCGCCGATGCTGGAACGCGTGGCGCGCGACCCGCAAACGCGTGGCGTGCTGGACGAGGCGCCCGCCGATGCCCAAGCGCGCGTGCTGGCGCAGTTCGCGGAATCGGGCCAGCCCGGTATCGCCGGCTTTCCCACCACCAGCAACATGTGGATCGTGGGCCGCGACCACGCCAAGGACGCGCGTTCGATCCTCTTGAACGGCCCGCAGTTCGGCTGGTGGAATCCCGCCTACACCTATGGTATCGGCCTGCATGGCGCGGGTTTCGATGTGGTGGGCAATACGCCGTTCGCCTATCCCAGTATCTTGTTCGGCCACAACGCGCACGTCACTTGGGGGTCGACGGCGGGCTTTGGCGACGACGTGGACATCTATGCGGAAAAGCTCGATCCGGACGACCGCACGCGGTACTTTCACAATGGCCAGTGGAAGGCGATGGAAAAGCGTACCGAGCTGATTGCGGTGAAGGGCGGTGAGCCGGTCCTGATGGACGTCTACCGCACCGTGCACGGCATTGTCACCAAGTTCGACGACACGCAGCATGTGGCCTATGCCAAGGCGCGCGCCTGGGAGGGCTACGAACTGCAATCGCTGATGGCCTGGACGCACAAGGCGCAATCGCGCAACTGGGACCAATGGAAGCAGCAGGCCGCGCGCCATGCGCTGACCATCAACTGGTATTACGCGGACGACCGCGGCAACATTGGCTACGCACACACGGGCTTCTATCCCAAGCGCAAGCCCGGGCATGATCCGCGCCTGCCCGTGCCCGGCACGGGGGAAATGGACTGGGACGGCATGCTGCCGTTCGGGACCAACCCGCAGGTCTACAACCCGCGCCAGGGCTTTATCGCCAACTGGAACAACCAGCCCATGCGCGGCTATCCCTCCACCGACCTGTTCGCAATCGTCTGGGGCCAGGCCGACCGCTACGCCGAGATCGAGACGCGCCTGAAAGCCATGACCGCCAACGGCGGAAAAGTCAGCCCGCAGCAGATGTGGGACCTGATCCGCACGACCAGCTATGCCGACGTCAATCGGCGCCATTTCCTGCCATTCCTGCAGCAGGCGGTAGCGGGGCTGCCCGCGGATGACGCTCGGGCGAAGCTGGTCGCGGGCCTGCAATCCTGGGACGGGATGGGCACCAGCGACAAGCAGCCGGGGTTTTATGACAATGCCGGCCCGGCGGTGATGGACGCGTGGCTGCGCGCCATGTTGAAGGCGACGCTGGCCGACGAGATGCCGGCCGACTTCTTCAAGTGGTATAGCGCCACGGGCTACCCGACACCGGCCGCGCCCGCGACCGGCTCGGTCAACCTGACCGTCGGCGTCAAGGTGCTGTTCAACGCGCTGGCGGGCCCAAGCGCCGGAGTGCCGCAGCAATACGACTTTTTCAACGGCCGCCGGCCGGAAGCCGTCAGTCTGGCCGCCTTGGACGAGGCCGTGGCCGTCTTGCAAAAGGCTTACGGCCAGGACCCCGCCGCGTGGCGCATTCCCGCGCCGCCGATGGTGTTCGCGCCCAAGAACTTCCTGGGCGTGCCGCAGGCGGACAGCAAGGCGGTGCTGAGTTATCCGGCCACCCAGAACCGCGGCACCGAAAACAACATGACGGTGTTCGACGGCCGGGGCGTGCGCGCCGTGGACGTCGTCGCGCCGGGACAAAGCGGTTTCGTCGCCCCGGACGGCACGCCGTCCGTCCACGCCGGGGACCAGTTCGACCTGTACAACCGCTTTGGCCACAAGCGCGTCTGGTTCACCGACGCAGAGGTACGCGCCAACGCTAAGTCGGTAGAGACGCTGCGTTATTGACCGCGTAGCCGCCCTGGTGGCTGGCCAGGCGCGCATAGGCCCCTTGCTTTCGCAGCAATTGGTCGTGCGTGCCGGCTTCCGCCAGGGTGCCGCGATCCAGCACCAGAATCAGGTCGGCGTCGCGGATCGTGGACAGCCGGTGCGCGATCACCAATGTCGTGCGATGGCGCATGAGGGTGTCCAGCGCGCCGCGCACCTGCATCTCGGACAAGGTGTCCAGATGCGAAGTGGCCTCGTCCAGGATCAGGACCGGCGCGTTCTTCAGGAAGGCCCGGGCGATCGAGATGCGCTGGCGTTGGCCGCCCGACAACTGCACGCCGCGTTCTCCCACGGGGGTGGCCAGGCCGTCGGGCAACGCCCGCACGAAGTCCGTCAGCGCCGCCTGGTCCAGCGCGCGGGCCAGGTCCTCGGGCGTCGCTTCGGGTCGGGCCAGCCGGATATTGCCCTCTAGCGTGTCGTTGAACAGATAGGTGTCCTGGGTGACCAGCGCCACGCGTTCGCGCAGGCCGTCCAGTTGCAGGTGGCGCACGTCCACGCCGTCCAGCTTCACGACGCCCTGGCGCGGGTCCCAGAAGCGCAGCAGCAGGCTGGCAACCGTGCTTTTGCCCGCGCCGGATGCGCCCACCACCGCGACCGTGGCGCCGGCGGGCGCTTTGAAGCTCAAGTCTTTCAGCGTGTCTTCCTGCTTGCCGGGATAGGCGAAGCTGACATGTTCGAACGTCAGCGACAGGCCGTGCGTCGCCACCGGCGGCGCAAGCGGACCGTCGGTGACGGGTTCCGCTTCGTTGGCGACCACGTGCAGGCGGCGCGTGGCGGCGATGGTGTCGGCCAGTTGCCGGCTGACCTGCGAGATTTCCGACACGGGCAGGAAGGTCGCCAGCGCGATCAGCACCAACAGGGGCAGCATGCTGGCCGACAGCGCCCCGGCCGATACCTGCAAGGCGCCGACGACGGCCACCGCCAGGCCGCCCAGGCCCATCGCCACTTCAAACCACGCGGTCTGACGCGACAGGTCGCGCAGGATGTCCAGGCGGCGGATGCGGTAGTGGTCGGCGACTTTCAGGAACTGGTCGCGCCGGCGGCCCGTGGCCTGGAAGGCGGTCAGGTCGGCCAGGCCCTGGATGGTGTCGGTAGTGTGGGCGCTCATTTCGCCCAGGGCATGGCGGGCTTTGTCGCCCAACGCATCGATGTGGCGGCGGCCGCGCACCGGTGATACCAGGGCATAGGCCAGGAAGGGCAGCAGCGCCAACGCCACCGGCCAGCTGTATACGCCCAGAAAGCCCAGCACCGACAGCGGCACCAACACCGATACGATGGCGGGCGCAATGGTGTGCGCGTAGAAGTACTCGACCATTTCGACGTCTTGCGTCGCCAGCGCCACCAGATCGCCGGAGCGGCGTTGCAGCAGGTAGGCAGGCGCCAGGCGTTCCAGCTTGTCGTAAAGCTTGACCCGCATGTCGGCCAGCAGTTGATACGCCATGGCGTGTGCCAGCCACGATTCCAGCCAGTGGAACAACGCGGCCAGCGGCGCGGCGATCAATAGTCCGACGATCAGCCCGGCAGTTTCTCGGCCGTCACGGATGGCGGCCACGATCAACGCGCTGAACACGCCCACGCCAATGAACGCCGCCACGCGCGCCACGCCCAGCAGGATGGTGGCGATGAGCGTGCCGCGCCAGGGGCGCACCACCGACAGCAGCGTGCCCAGCGTGGCGCGCCAGCCAACGTGTTCCGCGTCCTCGTCCAGCGAGCGCAGGGCGGGGCCTTGCTTGTCGTCCAGGTCGGCGTCGGGCGCGGCCGCCGGTTGCGCGTCGGAAATCGGGTTGCCGCTGGCGGACGGCAAGCCGGCCGACGGGTTCTGGTGCGCGGCCGCCTGCTCGTGCATCAGGCGGTAGTACAGCCCGCGCCGAGCCATGAGTTCCGCATGCGGGCCGGCTTCCACGACGCGGCCCTGGTCCAGCACCAGACTGCGGTCGGCGCCGATCACGCTGGCCAGGCGGTGGGCCAGGATCAGCGTGGTGCGGCCCGCCATCAAGCGGTCCAGCGCCTGCTGGATCAGGGCTTCGTTTTCGGTGTCCACCGACGACAGCGCTTCGTCCAGGATCAGGATGGGCGCGTCGCGCAGCAGCGCGCGGGCGATCGCCACGCGCTGGCGCTGGCCGCCCGACAGTTGCAGGCCGCGCTCGCCGATGCGGGTGGCGTAGCCGTCTGGCAGCGCCATGATGAAGTCGTCGATATTGGCGGCGCGGGCTGCCGCGCGCACCTGTTCATGGGTGGCGTCGGGACGCCCCAGCCGCAGGTTGTCATCGATGGTGCCGTGGAACAGCGTGATGTCCTGGCTGACCAGCGCGATGTGCGACAGGAGCGTCTGCGTGTCCAGCGTGTTCACGTCATGGCCGCCCACGCGGATGCAGCCCGACTGGGGTACGCATTCGCGCAGCAGCAGGCGCACGATGGTGGACTTGCCGGCGCCGCTGGGTCCGACGATGCCCACGCGTTCACCGGCCGCGATGCGAAACGCCAGCCCTTGGTGGGCGGGGCGTTCGGGCGTGTACGAGAACGCCACATTATCGAATTCGATGGTGGGCGTCAGCCGGGCGGGCGCGGCGCTTGCGGCGCGGGTGTCCGGCACCGGCGTCAACGGCTTCGCATCCATCAGCGCGTGGATGCTGACGGCGGCGGATTGGCCCAGCATGCCGCGGTGCAAGACCGATCGCAGGTCGCGCAAGGGGCGGAAGATCTCGGTACCCGCCATCAGCACGATCAGCAGGGCTTCGACGCTCATGTCGCCGGCGGCGACGCGCCAGGCGCCCAGCGTCAGGGCCAGCGCCGCGCCCAACGCCACGCCCAGGTCGCTGATGCCGCGTGTCAGCAGGCTGACCGACAATACCCAGAAGGTGTTGTCCGACAGGCTGCGCGCGCGGGTGGCCAGCCGCTGGCCCCATGCCTTGCCTTGGCCATACGATTTCAGGGTAGGCAAACCCTGCACCGCGTCCAGGAAGTCTTCGCCGAAGGCATTCAGGGCACGGGTGCGCGCCTGGCTGGCGCGGCGGTCCAGCATATGGACCGCCATCGGGCCGAACAGGGCGAACAGCGCCGCGGCCAGGAAGACCAGCGCGGTGGGCACGTCCCAGAACGCGATCACGGCAAAGATGGCAAAGGGCGCGGCCGCCGCGATGGCGACTTGCGGCAGGTACTGGCCAAAGAACGTCTGCAACTGTTCGACGCCGTCCACCACCGTCAGCATGACGCCGCCCGTGCGCTGGTTGGCGAACCAGGCCGGCCCCAGCGCGACGATGCGGTCATAAAGTTTGCCACGCAGCGTCTGTTGGATCGCGGCGGATGTGCGGTTGGCCTGCACCGTGCGCAAATGGTCGAAGCCGGCGCGCAGCAGCACCATCGCGCCCACGCACAAGGCGGGCGTGACCCAGTCCTGCCAGGGCGCGCCGTCGAACACGCGCGCCAGCAATTGGCCCAGGAACACGTAGCGGGCAATACCCGCCGCCAACGCCAGCAGGCCCAGGAAGATCCCGCCGGCCATGCTGGCGCGCAGGCCCGCGGTCAATTGCCACAATCGAGAGTCGAAATACATATCAATGCTCCATCCAGAGCTTGCATGGTCACTGATCCGATGGGCGCGCGAAAGCGATAGTTTTTCAATCATGGGTTGAGATAAACTCAACCCATGGCCGACCTTCCCACCCACACGCCGCCGCTGGCCGCCCTGCGCGCCTTTGAAGCCGTTGCCCGGCTGGGCAGCCTGAGCCGCGCCGCTGCGGAATTGCACGTCACCAAGAGCGCCGTCAGCCATCAGCTGCGCGCATTGGAAACCGACCTGGGCGTGCCGCTGCTGCGGCGCGGGGGCACTGTGCGTCGCGCCGAAACCACCGAAGCCGGCGCCGATTTGCTGGCTTCCGTACAACAGGCCTTGACCCTTCTGGATACCGCGTGCCGCAATGCGCGGGCCACGGCGCGCGACCGCCGGCGCTATACGCTGAACGTGTCGGCCAATCCGTCGCTGGCCGCATTATGGCTGGCGCCGCGCATCGGCCGCTTCATCGCGCTGCACCCCGACATCGGGGTGCAGGTTTACTTGCACGCCAGCCAGGACCCGGCCTGGAAGAGCCAAGACATCGATCTGGCGTTCCTGCACGTGCGGGCCCAGGGGCCGCATCTGGCCGAACCGGGCGACATCCCGCTCATGACCGAAACCGTCGTGCCGGTATGCAGCCCCGCGCTGATCGCCGAAGCCGACCGCAACGATCCCCGCGTCTTCCTGCGCCATCGATGGCTGGAAGAA
Source organism: Achromobacter marplatensis (assembly GCF_049060505.1). Lineage (GTDB taxonomy): Bacteria > Pseudomonadota > Gammaproteobacteria > Burkholderiales > Burkholderiaceae_B > Achromobacter > Achromobacter marplatensis_A. The sequence goes on along the minus strand of NZ_JBMGRB010000002.1, from coordinate 630,452 downwards.
AAGCACATCGACAGCCCCGAAACCGATTGGCGAACTTGGAGCCACCGGCTGGGCCTGGCCGATTCCGACCGGCAGGCCCCGATGGTGCTGAGCGGGCTGAGCACCATCGTCGCAGCGGCCGCCGCCGGCGTCGGCATCGCGCTGGGCCGCGCGCCGCTGATTGACGAAGATCTGGCCAGCGGACGCTTGGTGGCGTTGATGCCCCAACTGCGCATGCCTGGCTCGTGGGGCTACGTGATGCGCTTGCAAGCCAACCGGCCGATGGACGCCTCGCTGCCGGCGCTGGTGGAATTCCTGGCCGAAGAAGGGCGCAGCATGGGCGTGTGGCAGGAACAGGTGCGATGAACCGACTCAGAAATACCGTTGTCCCGATCCGGCTTGCGGCCATGCTGTGCTGGGGAGTGGCCGTCGTGGCGGGAAGCACGGCCCGGGCGGAAGACGCGTCGGCGCCGATTTCCGCTGCGGCCTTGGCGGACTGGGAAGCCCACGGCCGAGCCGAAGGGCTGGCGCGGCCCGACACGCGATGCCAGGATTTCCTGCTGGCGATGGGTCAAAAGCCGGATTACGTCGAGTACCTGGGTTGCGAACGCGGGGACGACATGCAGATGAAACCCTTGACCGCCAGCTACCGCGTAAGTGGCGCGGCGGCGGTACGCGTGGAAGATCATCTGCACAAGGTCTTCGGTATGCCGCGGCTGGAGTTCGTCTGTTGCGGTTGGGGCTCACGGCCTTATTCCACCCGCTACCCGTCGGACGGGCCGACCGTCTCGGTCGGCATGGGCGTAGAGACGCCTAGCTATCTTCGGGAGCAGTGGCAGAAGATCCCGTACTTCAATATCACCGTCGCCGTCTATCGCGAGCTGCCGTAACGGGCCGTAGGATGGGTGAAGCGCGGGAGGCCCTGCGCAAGAACTCGGCCTCCCAGCGCGCGTAACCCATCGAGCAGCCGTAGCGCTGTGGCTGCAGCCGCCAAGAACCCGCCGCTGCTTGATGGGTTACGCGCGCTGGACGTCGGGTTTCTTGCGCAGGGCCTCCCGCGCTTCACCCATCCTACGTCGCCAGTTCCATGCTGCGCGTAACTTCTTCCTGCACGCGTTCCCAGATCGAACGCTTCAGTTCCACGAAACGCGGCGACAACTGCACGTCCGCGCTGCGCGGGTGCGGCAGGTCGTTATGGATGTCTTGCACGATCCGGCCAGGTTTTGAGCCCATCACCGCCATGCGGGTGGACAGCGTCAGCGCCTCGTCGATCGAATGCGTGATGAAGACAATCGTCTTGCCGCTTTGCTCATAGATGGACAGCAGCTGGTCCTGCAACACCTGCCGCGTCATCGCGTCCAGCGCCGCGAACGGCTCGTCGAACAGCATCACGTCCGGATCGTTGGCCAGCACCCGCGCAATCGATACGCGTTGCTTCATGCCGCCGGATAGCGCGTGCGGATACTTGTCGGCCGCCGCTTTCAACCCCACCATCTCGATGTATTTGCGGGCAATGGGCGCGCGTTCCTGCCTGGACATCCCGCGCATCTTCAAGCCGAATTCCACGTTTTCCTGCACGGTGCGCCACGGAAACAACGCGTACTGCTGGAACACCATGCCGCAGGCGGCGGTCACGTCGGTGACGATGCGGCCGTTGATGGCGACGGTGCCGGTGTTGGGCGTGATGAAGCCCGCCATCAGGTTCAGCAAGGTGGACTTGCCGCAGCCGGACGCGCCCAGCAGTACCAGGAATTCGCCGCGCTTGACCTCCAGGTCCACGTGGTCCAGCACGGCCACGTCGCCATAGGACTTCGAGACGCCTTTCAGCTGGATCATCGTGTCGTTCATCGTTGCCATGCCAGCACCCACCGTTCAAGAAGCCGCAAACACAGATCGGTCACCAGCACGGTGAAGCTGATCAGCACCATGCCCAGCACCACGGTGTCGGTCTGGAAGAATTCCTTGCCGTTCATGATCATGAACCCCAGGCCTTCCTTGGACGCCACCAGTTCCGCCGAAATCACACAGGTCCAGGACAGGCCCAGGATGATCTTCATGCCCGACAGAATCTGCGGCAGGCAACCGGGGAACAGCACTTCGCGCATGACTTGCCAGCGGTTGGCGCCCAGGTTGCGCGCCGCCCGCACCAGCACCGGGTCGATGCTGCGCGACGCCTCCATCACATACAGCAGCGCCGGCACGAACGACCCCATGAACACGATGCTGTATTTCTGCGTTTCGGTGATGCCGAACCACAGTAGCGACAGCGGAATCCAGCTCATGGAGGGCAACGGCCGCAGGAACGAGATGATGGGGTCGAATACCGCGCGCGCCACCTTCGACGTGCCCAGCAGGATGCCCAGCGGGATGGCGACGATGACCGCGGCCAGAAAACCCACCATCACGCGGCGGGTCGAGGCCAGCACGTTGTAGAACAGCGTGCCCTGGTCGGATAGCGACAAGGCCCGCGCCAGGACCTGGGACGGCGCGGGCAGGAAGATGGGATCGACCGCGCCGGCGCGGCACAAGCCTTCCCACAGCAACAGGAAACCAAGAAGCGAAAGCACGCTGACCCAGAGCAGCCGTGTTTCCCTTGAAGACGAACGCGAGGACATAGGGAATGTCCCGCTTACAGGTACGAGGCCTGGACCCAGTCCTTGACCTGGGGCGCCTTGTCGATCTGCTTGAGCGTCACCAGCATCTCGGCCAGTTGCTGCATGCCGGCGACGAAATTGCCCGGGTCCACCATCAGTCCCTTCTGGTCCGCGGCGGAATACCACTGCGTCTGCTTGATGACGGCCAGTTGGTCATCCTTGGACAGTCCCGTCAGTTCCAGTAGCACGCCGGCGGCCTCCTCGGGTTGGCCGGTCAGCATGGCGTTGGCCTGAAAGACGGCGTGCAGGAATTTCTTCACCGCTTCCGGGTTCTCGCGCCCCAGTTTGGCATGGGTCAGCAATACGTCTGGCCCGGGCGTGATGGCGTACTGCTTGTAGAGCGAGAATGCAGTGTCGTCCAACAGCACGTGGGTGCCCGGCACGGCCTTGATACGGTCGAACGCCGGCGTCCAGGCTACTGCCGCGTCGATCTGCTTGCCCTGGTAGGCGGACAGCAGGTTGGTGGCGGGAAGATTGATGATGGCGACGTCGCGATCGGGGTTCAGGCCGGCTTGGCGCAACACATCCAGCAGCAGCACATGCGCGCTGGACGCGTAGGTCACGCCAATCTTCTTGCCCTTCAGGTCGGCCACGGACTTCACGTCGTCGCGCACCAGCACGCCTTCGGCGCGGCCGAAGTTGTTAGGCGTGGCGATCACCTGGAACTGACGCGCGCCTGCCGCCATCAGCGCCAACGACGACACGACGCCGGTGCCGGCCAAATCGATGTTACCGGCCATCACGGCGCTCATGCGGTCCGACGACGTGGCAAAGCTCTGCCACTTGATATCCAGCCCCTGCTTGGCGAACAGGCCCGTTTTCAACGCGATGTAGGCCGAATAGTGGCCCAGCCAGGCCGAACCGCCGTAGGTATACGACGCGTTGGCGGCGCGGCCGACCATGGGAAAGCCCAGGGCGCTGGCGCCCGCCAAAGCTGCGGTGCGCACCAGCATGGCGCGGCGAGTCATGTTCATATTTTTCCCCTACTGAAATGTAGATTGACCGATAGATGTCATGTCGCCGGCACGCTGGGGCGCGGCAGGGCAGACTGTCACCCGGACGCTGCGCGGCGGCGTGAATATAAGGAGCGGCGATGGTCAAAATTCGTCGTGCTTAAGCAATCCGCCGCGGCGGGCGGCATTTCATCGGCGGCTTTATTAAGTATTCGCGCTGCTTATATTGCGGCGGCGGGCAAACGGCAGGTTCACACTCGCGCCACTTGTCCTTGGAGCCTTGTCCGTGAAAAGTTTTGACGTGATCGTGATTGGTGCCGGCGTGATCGGCAGCTCGGTAGCCTTCCATCTGGCCGAGCTGGGCGCAAAGAATGTGCTGGTGCTGGACCGGGCCACCATCGGCGCCGGCACGACCTCGCAGTCGTCCGGCATTCTGCGCACGCATTATTCGGTGCGCGAGAACGTGGAGTTGGCCCAGCGGTCCTGGAAGGTGTTCAACGATTTCGCCGGCTACGTGGGCGACGACGAGGCCTCTTGCGGCCTGGTCAAGTGCGGCTATCTGATCAGCGCGGCCGACAACGACAAGCTGGAGCCCTTGCGCGGCGCGCTTGCGCAGCAGCGCGCGCAGGGCATTGCGCTGGAACTGCTGACCGCCGCCCAGGCGCGTGAATTGCTGCCCATTGCCTCGTTCGACGACGCGGCGCTGATCGGCTTCGAGCCCGAAGCCGGCTTTGCCGACGCGTATCTGGTGGCCACCAGCTTTGCGCGCGGGGCGCGTCGCCGCGGCGTGACCATCCGCGAAAACGTCGACGTCCTTGGCCTGCGGGTCGAGGGCGGCCGCGTGGTCGGGGTGTCCACGTCCGAAGGCGATTACGCCAGCCCGTTGGTGATCAGCACGCAAAATATCTGGACATCGGAGCTGGCCGCCTGGACCGGCGTGTCCATGCCCGTGGTGCCGGAACGCCACGCGGTGCTGGCGCTGGAATGCGAAGCCGCGCCCTACACCTATTCGATGCCGGTCTACAAGGACCTGGCGTCCCCGGGCATGCTGTATTGCCGCAGTTACGGCGGCAACCAGATGCTGGTCAGCGAGGGCATCGTGGGCGAGGCGCTGCAAAAGAGCGACGCCGAACAGGGCGACATCCCGCTGGACTACGTGGCGGAAGTCGGCGAGCAGGTGGCCGCGCGCTTCCCGGCCTACGAGACCGCCGGCCTGGCGTCATCCTGGACCGGCGTGTACGACGTGACGCCGGACTGGAATCCCGTCTTGGGCCGCGTGCCCGGCGTGGCGGGCTTGATCGTGGGCTTCGGGTTTTCGGGCCATGGCTTCAAGTTGTCGCCCACCGTGGGCCGCGTGCTGGCGCAAGAGGCGTTGGGCCTGGCGACCGACGTGTCGCTCAAGCCTTACGACATCGGCCGTTTTGAACGCGGCGCGTTGCTGACCGGAAAGTACGGCCTTGGCGCCGTCTCCTGACCCCGTGCGCATTGCCCAGGCGGAATGGCAGGAATTGCCGCCCGAGCCGTGGAAGAACGGCGCGGGCGTCACCCGCACGCTGGCCGTGGATACTCAGCCGGTGCCACGGTGGCGCGTCAGCATCGCGGACATCGAGCGCGACGGCCCGTATTCGCGACTCCCCGGACAGGACCGCGTATCGGTCGTGCTGTCAGGAGAAGGCGTAACGCTGCAAGGCGAGGGCAAGAAGATCCTCTTGCTGCCCGGCGTGCCGACGGCCTTTGCCGGCGACGTCGCGTTCCAGTCCCGCCTGCTGGGCGGCCCCGTGCGGGTCTTGAACCTGTTCGTGTTGCGCGGCGCGGCCCAGGGCGCCGTGTCCTGTTCCGGTTGGGGGCGCGCCGCGTCGCCCGTCTTGGCCGTGGGTTCGCTGGCGCTGGGCGCTGGCCCGGTGCAGGCGTTCGGCTTCGCCGTCGAGGCCGACGGCGAGCCGTGGCGCGGCGGCAAGCCGGATGCGGTGCGACTGGACTTGCGCGTCGTGGCCGCGCCGCCTGCCGCCTGACTGTTCCTGCCCCGCGTGCCGCTGGCGCGCAGGCAGCCTATGAATCCTTAATCCAGGAGTATTCGCATGAAGGTACTAACCGCGGTCAAGCGCGTGGTGGACTACAACGTCAAGGTGCGCGTCAAGGCCGACCAGAGCGGCGTGGATATCGGCAACGTCAAAATGTCGATGAACCCGTTCGATGAAATCGCCGTCGAGGCGGCCGTGCGCTTGAAAGAGCAGGGGGCCGCGGCCGACGTGGTTGCCGTGTCTTGCGGCGCGGCGTCGTCGCAGGAAACGCTGCGCACCGCCTTGGCGATTGGCGCCGACCGCGGCGTGCTGGTGCAGACCGATGCCTCGTTGCAGCCGCTGGCCGTGGCCAAGCTGCTGTGCGCCGTCGTGCAGCGCGAGCAGCCCGCGTTGGTGATCCTGGGCAAGCAGGCGATCGACGATGACGCTTGCCAGACTGGGCAGATGCTGGCGGCGCTGCTGGGGTGGCCGCAAGCCACCAACGCCAGCGCGATCGACATCGATGGCGGCATGGCGCGCGTGACCCGGGAGGTGGATGGCGGTCTGGAAGTGCTGGAATTGGCGCTGCCCGCCATCATCACCGCCGACCTTCGCCTGAACGAACCGCGCTATGTCACGCTGCCCAACATCATGAAAGCCAAGAAAAAGCCCGTGGAGGTGTTGACGCCCGAGGCGCTGGGCGTGGACCCGGGTTCGCGCCTGGAAACGGTGCGCGTGGAAGAACCCGCCGCGCGTGCGCCGGGCATCAAGGTGGCCGATGTGGCCGCGTTGATCGACAAACTTAAAAATGAAGCGAAGGTGATCTGATGACGGTCCTGGTTATTGCCGAACACGACAACCGCGTGCTTGCCGGCGCCACGCGCAGCGCCATTGCCGCCGCCGCCAAACTGGGCGTGCCGGTCCACGTGCTGGTGGCCGGCGCGGGCGCGCACGCCGTGGCGGACGCCGCGGCACGTACCGCAGGAGTCGAAAAAGTGCTGCTGGCCGACGCGCCGCACCTTGGCGACGGTTTGGCCGAGAACCTGGCTACGCAGGCGCTGGCGGTCGCGGGCGGCTATACGCATCTGTTCCTGGCCGCGACCACGCAAGGCAAGAGCGTGGGGCCGCGCATTGCGGCCTTGTTGGACGTGGCGCAGGTGTCGGACGTGATCGAGGTACTGTCGGCCGATACATTCAAGCGCCCCATCTATGCGGGCAACGCGATCGCGACGGTCAAAAGCGCTTATGCGGTCGTCGTGGCCACGATCCGCCCAACCGCCTTCGACGCCGCGCCGGCCGAGGGCGGCAGCGCGCGCGTAGACACGGTGGCGGCCGTGGCCGACAGCGGCCGGGCGCGCGTCGTCAGCCGCGAGCTCGCGGTGTCCGAACGTCCGGAACTGGGCGCCGCGCGCGTGGTGGTCTCGGGCGGGCGCGGCTTGGGCAGCGCCGAGAACTTCAAGCTGCTGGACCCGTTGGCCCAGAAACTGGGCGCGGCGCTGGGCGCGTCCCGCGCCGCGGTGGACGCCGGCTATGCGCCCAATGATTGGCAGGTGGGGCAGACCGGCAAAATCGTGGCGCCTGCACTGTACGTGGCTGTCGGGATCTCGGGCGCCATCCAGCATCTGGCCGGCATGAAGGATTCCAACACCATCGTCGCCATCAACAAGGACGGCGACGCGCCGATCTTCGGCGTGGCGGATTACGGCCTGGTCGGCGATCTGTTCGACGCGGTGCCTGCTTTTACGGCAGGGCTGTGACGCCGCGCTAATGTCGCTTCAAGGGCGCTTTCGTGCGCCCCATCAGCGCCCCATCAGCGCCGCATGCTGCGCCACAGCGTGGCGGGCGGCAGCCCCAGGGCCGGGGCGATGTCTTTCTGGATCAGGCGTTCCATCGCCATCAGGATCACGTCCCGGGCCTCGGTGGGCAGTTTGCCGACTTCCTGCTGCCGCGCCGCCAGATACAGCGTGCGCGACAGGCTGGGGTCGTCGCCGCGGGCAACGCCCAGGTAGGGCGCCAGTGGCAGGACGCGCAACTGGTCCACGAAATGGCGCGACTGCCAGATGCACAGCGGCGTGCTGATCGCGAAACCGATGCCCGCCGTAACCAGGCTAAGCAGCGGATCCGTATTGTCGAACTCAAAGGTGCGCTCGATCATCACGTCGTGCGATTCGATCAGGCGGTCGATCTCTGCGCCGATGAACGACCGCGCGCTATAGCGGATGAACTGCATGCGCGTGCCCAGTTCCTTCAGCGTATCGATCTTGTTCATGTCCATCGTGCGCGGCACGATCAGCACGTAGGGTTCGCTGAACAAGCTGACCTTTTTAATGGTGGGTTTGCCAGCCACGGCGCTGGTGGTGACCACCAGGTCCAGTTGCCGGTCTTCCAGCTGCTTGTCCAGCACGGGCGTGATGCCGGACCACAGGCGGATCTGGCGCGACGCGCCAGACAGGCCGTGGATCAGCGTGGGCCCCAAGGTGCCCGCGAAGGAGTCCACGCAGCCAAAGCGCACGATGTTCCGTTTGGCCCGGCTCAAGTTGCGCACGCTTTCTGTCATATCGCCGGCCTGGGCCAGCAGGCGCGCGGCATGGTCGAACAGGAGTTCTCCGGCGGGCGTGGGCCGCGCCGGCCGTGTGCTGCGGTCAAGCAGTTCGGTCGACATCGCGCCTTCCAACTGCTTGACCCGTTGCGACACGGCCGCTTGCGACAGGCCCAACAGGCGGGCCGCGCCCGACACGGACGCGGCTTCCACGACCGCCACCCAGGTCAGCAACAGGCTCCATTCCGGATAGTTTTCGGTCGTGCTGAACGAAAATCGGTTCATCGCCTGGCGTGTCCTGGAAGGGGGGAGGCGGGTCAGCGCTGGCGCGCCGTGGTCTGCCGCAGGGCGGCTTGCACCATGCCTTCGACCACCGGGATGACCTTGCCGGCCAAGTCGGCACGCCAGCCATAGGGATGCGTTTCGTCCATGTAGGTGGACTGGCACATTTCCAGCTGGATCGCGTGGATGTTGTCGGCCGGCGCGCCATAGTGGCGCGTGATGTAGCCGCCCTTGAAGCGGCCATTGACGGCCCAGGTGTAGTCGGCGCACGCGTCCAACTGCTGCTTGACCGCCGCCAGGATATCCGGCGCGCAGGCTGCGCCGTCGGACGTGCCGATGTTCAGGTCGGGCAGCTTGCCGTCGAACAGGCGCGGCAGCACGCTGGCGATGGAATGGGCTTCCCACAGCAGCACGGTGCCATGCTCGGCCTTGATGCGGTCCAGCTCTTCATGCAGCTTGGCGTGATAGGGCTGCCAATAGGTCTGAAGACGGTGCGCGCGTTCGGCGTCGGTCAGCACGGCGTCGTTCTGGTAGAGCGCGTCGCCGCGGAACGTCTGGGTCGGGCACAGGCCGGTCTTGGTCTGGCCGGGATACAGGCTTTCGTCGTTGGGCGGGCGGTTCAGGTCCACCACGTAACGGGAATAGCGCGCGCCAAGCACGGACGCGCCCAGCGCCTGGGAAAACTGGTACAGCGTGTCCAGATGCCAATCGGTATCGCCGGACTCCAGGCCCAGCGGCGTCATCTGCGCGCGCTGCGTGTCGGGGATCTGGCTGCCCAAGTGGGGGATGGAGATCAGCAGCGGGGCGGTGCCGCGGCTGAAATGATAAATATCGCTCAAGGGAACACTCCGGGTAACAAAGACGGTGCGCTGCGGGGTCTGCCGCAGGCGACGGGCGCTTGTATGCTAGGCAGCGCGGCCCGCCGCGGTAATTGCATCAGTTTAATGGATGTTGATGATCAGGCCGCGTGATGCAAAGGGCTAGGGGCGCAACGGCTGCGCGTAGGGCGCCCAAGGCGCATCCGTGTTCCAGATGCCGGCGATCTCATCGATCAGCACGCGAACCTTGGGCGACAGGTGCCGGCGGTGCGGATACACCGCGCAAACGGGCGCGCCCGCCGGGGCCACGGATTCCAGCACCGGCATCAAGCGCCCCGCGCGCAGGTCGTCGGCGACCAGGAACGCGCCCAGTTGCGCGATTCCATCGCCCGCCAGCGCGGCGTCGCGCAGCGCTTCGGTATGGCCCAGCCGCAGGCGTCCCGCCACCGGCAGCTGGCGCGCCACGCCCTGGATGGCAAAGCGCCACGGCACTCGTTGCCCTGCGTGGCTGTAGACCAGGGTTTGGTGCTGACTCAGCGCGTCCGGGGTGGCCGGCGTACCGTGGCGCCCCAGATATTCCGGCGCCGCGCAGGTGATCAGCCGGTGCGGCGCCAGCACGCGCCGCACCAGCCGGCTGTCCGATTCGCCGCCAATGCGGATCGCCACGTCGATGCCGTCGCGCACCAGATCGGTGTAGTCGTCCGAGAAGCTGACCTCCGCTTCGACGTCGGGCCAACGGTGCAAATACGCGCGCAGCAATGGCATCAGATGCAAGCGTCCCAGCGACACGGGCAGGTCGATGCGCAGGCGGCCGCGCGGGGCTTGCTTGCGGTTGGCCATCGCATCGGTGGCATTGTCTACTTCGGACAGAATGCGCTGCGCGTGCTCGTAGAAGATCCGGCCGTCGTCGCTCAGGCTGACGCTGCGCGTGCTTCGGTGCAGCAGCCGGGCGCCCAGGCCTTGCTCAAGCCGGGTGATGCACTTGCCGATGGCTGATCGCGACAGGCCCAGCTTGTCGGCGGCGGCCGTGAAACTCTGTGCATCGGCCACGCGAACGAACGCCAGCAAGTCGCCGATGTGATCCAAAGGGCGAGAGGGAGACGAGGGAGAAGACGAGGACGTTAGATTGAACACGATTTGTCCCTTATGTTTCGCTATCAGACTACTTTATCAGCAGATTGGAAACAGTAGACTGCATAAGGGTCGACCCAGTCACGGGTCTTTTCCGGATGGCTTCGCCTGATGACCCGCATCGTTCCTCCGCCCGACGTTCCCAACCGCGCCCTCGCCACCCCCGCTGGCCTTGCGCCGCATTCTCCGCCGAGCACGCCTGGCGCCCCTTGCCCCACGGACGGCAGTGACCGCGGCGGTGCGCCCGCCCGGGCCTGGCTTGGCGTGATGGCGGTGGGCCTGGCGACCTTCAGCGTCGTCACCACCGAAATGCTGCCCGTGGGGCTGCTGGTGCCCATCACCCGGGATCTGGGCGTGTCGGTGGGCGAAGGCGGACTGATGCTCTTCGTGCCTGCGATCCTGGCGGCGTTGTTTGCGCCGCTAGTCGTGGTCGCGGCGAAACGCACGGACCGCCGCCGGTTGCTGTGCGGATTGCTGGCATTGCTGGCGGTCGCCAACCTGGCAAGCGCCTTGGCGCCCTCCATGCCCTGGTTGCTGGCGGCGCGCGTGTTGGTGGGGGTCTGCATCGGCGGCATTTGGGCGATTGCTGGCGGCTTGGCGGGCAGGCTCGTGCCGCCGCAAGGGGTCGGAACCGCGACCGCCATCATCTTCGGCGGCGTGGCCGTGGCCTCGGTGCTGGGCGTGCCGCTGGGCGCCCTCATCGGCGATCTGGCGGGTTGGCGCGCCGCGTTCGGCGCCATGGCGGCGTGGTGCGCGGCGGTGCTGCTGCTGATGAGGCTGGCTTTGCCGCGCTTGCCCGCAGCGCGCAGCCTGTCCGCGCATCAACTGGCCCGGCAATTTTTGAATCCGGCGGTGCGCGTGGGGCTGCTGGTCACCTTGTTTTTGGTGGCCGGTCACTTCATGGCCTACACCTTCGTTCGGCCACTGTTGCAATCGCAGGCTGGCTTCGGCCCGCAGTGGATCGGCCCCTTGCTATTCGCCTATGGCGCGGCCGGGGTCGCAGGCAATTTCATGGCGGGGCCGGCCGCCGCGCGCCATCCCGGGGGCGTGTTGCTGATGATCGCGATTGCGCTACTGGCAACGCTGGCGCTGCTGGCCGGACTGGGCCATCGGCCTATCGCCAGCGGCGTCTTGCTGGTGGCGTGGGGGCTGGCATATGGCGGCGTGTCGGTGTCGCTTCAAGCGTGGATGATGCGCGCCGCGCCGGACGCCATCGAAGCCGCCACGGCGCTGTTCGTGGCGACGTTCAACCTGGGTATCGCCGCTGGTTCGCTGTTGGGCGTGCCCAGCGTGGATGCGCTGGGTCTGCGCACGAACCTATGGTTGGCGGCGGCATGCATGACGTTGCCGGCGGGCGCGCTATGGGCGTCGCGGCAGCCCAGGCGGATGCCTGGCGCCGGGCCGGCATGATCGCTATGCTTCAGGTGCGCCCGGGCGCGGGCCCGCGCATGCCCGCCAGTCAGGCCCTACCATCGGAAGCCGCCAAATGACCCAATTTTCCTCTTCTTCTTTCCCCCGTCTTGCCGTGGAGCCGGGCTTCTTCCGGGGGCGGCGCATCGCCGACCTGCAAGAAGCCATGGCCAGCGGCGGGCTGACAGCCCAGGACCTGGTGCGGCACGCGGGCGCCGCCATTGAACGGCTGAACCCGCAGTTGAACGCCTTCGTCCATGTCGACATCGCCGCCGCGTTGGCCGTCGCCCGTGAACGCGACGCCGAACGCGCAAGCGGCAAGGTCAGGGGGCCGTTGCATGGTATTCCCGTCGCCATCAAAGACAACGTCGACACGGCCGACATGCCCACCACGATGGGCGCCGCTCACTTCCTGGGCCACCGGCCGCAGGCCGACGCGCGCTGCGTGGCGCTGTTGCGCGAAGCCGGCGCCATTGTGGTCGGCAAGACGTTGACGCACGAGTTCGCTTATGGCCCCACCGGCGACCGCAGCGTGCAGGGGGCGGCGCGCAATCCCTGGCGCATCACCCAGATGACGGGCGGTTCCAGCGCGGGCAGCGCGGCGGCCGTCGCGTCCGGCATGGTGCCTGTGGCGCTGGGCACGGACACCGGCGGGTCGGTGCGCGTGCCGTCCGCCCTGTGCGGCCTGGTCGGCTTCAAGCCCACGCATGGCCGTGTGTCCGACGCGGGCGTGTTTCCCCTTGCGCCCACGCTGGAAGATCCCGGTGTGCTGGCCCATTGCGTCGAAGACGCGCAAGTCTTCATGCAGGCGCTGAGCGGCGGCGCGATGGCGCCCGTTACGGCAGCCGCCGATGACATCAGGATGGGCTGGGTAGCCAACGCACCGTTCGCGATCGACGACACGGCCGTCACCGCATGCGTGCGCGCCGCGGCGGAGCGCTTCGCCGGCGGCGCAGTGCCGCCCGCGCCCGGCGTCACGCAGCATGCGCGCGCCCTGCAAAGCGCGCTGGGCGCCATCCAGCGCGCCGAAGCCTATGAAGTCCACGCCGAGCGCGTCGAATCCGAACCTGGAAAGTTCGACCCGGAAGTGCTGGAACGCTTGCGCGCCTCGCGCCCGGTGCAGGGGTGGGAGTACGTGCGGGCCCTGAAGGAAAGGACCCGCCTGCAAGCCGAATTCGCGCGGCTGTTCCAGCAGGTGGATGTTCTGGCGCTGCCCGCCGTCGCCATTACCGCGCCCGCGTTGCAGCAACGCACCGTGGCGGGCCCGGGCAGCGCTGGCGTGCGCGAAACGTTGCTGGGCCTGACTAACCCGTGGAACGTGTTGGGCTTGCCTGCCATCAGCCTGCCCGCGGGCTGGGTGAACGGCATGCCCGTGGGCTTGCAACTGGTCGCCGCAGCCGGCACCGACGAGGCCTTGCTGGCGCTGGCCGCCAGCCGCTGGCAAGCGCCGCAAGCGGACTGACTCGATGGCCAGCCGGCGCCGCATTGCGGTACGGGCAACTTGGCAAGGCGGGCGAAGGATCGCCCGCCGCTGTTCTAGATCGGTCCGACCGACGTTCCGAAACCGATGGCGCGGCGCTTGCCTTGCACCGAGATCTCTTCATCGCCGTCGTCCGCGCCGGGCTCACGCAGCCACATCATGGCGGACAAGCCGAATTTCGCGTCATAGCCGCCGAACCAGTCGATAAGCCGCGCGACGTAGCAATGCGTGCCCACGTGCACCGCCACGTCGGCCACGGTCTCGTAGGAATAGTGGCCCGCTCCGTATTGGTAGTAGCGGTCCCGCTCGTCCTCTTTCACATCGGCGGGAATCGGGCATAGCGGCCGTTCCGGCGTGGTGGCATCCCCGTCGCCACGCGCGGATTCGGCGTCGACGGTTGCCAGCGCCTGCGTCAACCCGGCATGCAAGGCGTCGTCCAGGACGCGGACCGCGTCTTTGTCGGCGCGCTTCTGCTGTTTAGGCACTTGCAGCTGATAGCGGTACTGGATGGTCAGGGTGGGGACTTCGCCCACGGCATGCAGCGGCCGCAACAGATGGACATGATCGACGCCGTAGTAGCTGTTGCGGTATGCCGCGTAGACGCGGCCGCGCAGGCGGATCCACTCGCCGGCCTGGTTCGAGCCGCGGCCGTTCAGCGTGTACAGGCTGGACGCGGCATTGCCATGGGCGTCGATGGCTTCGGCATAGCGGCCGCCCGCGCGCCGCAAGGCGCTGATGTCCGAGAACAGGCCGGTGCCGCCAGTGTAGGAATTGATCACCAGGTCGCGCTGGCCGTCACCGTCCAGGTCCATCAAAGAGTAAGAGGCGGCGCCGTTTTCGCCGCCCGCATCGATGCCGGACGCTTGTAGCGCCTTCCATTCGTCCGGCGTGACGCCGTCGGGCCGCGTGACCGGGAACCTGGCTTCATCATCATCCTCGTTCGCTCGGACATTGGAGAACGTGGTGGTGCCGCGCTTGATGGACAGGGACGCCAACGCGTCTTCCAGCGGGAACTCGGCGTTGTGCCGGCTTGCGGCCTCTACCGCTTGGCGCAGGTCTTCAAGCGCCTGCCGATCGGTTTCATCCGGCACGTAGGCCGTGGCGCTGCGCAGCAGCTCCGCGTCGGCGCAGATGGTCACTTCAGTGGGGGTTTTCGCTTGCGCGCAATTCATGCCCGCAGCCAGCGCGGGTGGGGCAAGAGGCGCCAGCGCCAGAAGGGCGGCGAACAAGAAGGGCTTGGGAGTCAGCGTCAAGGTGCGGCGTGAAGTGGGTGATGTACAGTGCATTACACGATTGAACCGTTGAACCAGGCAAGCCGCTCGTTGCGGCCCACGCCTAAATTTTTGTGAGCGCCATGATCGACGACCTGATCCAACTGGGCAAACTCATCAGCCTGGGCCTGGCGCTGATGCTGCCGCTGGCCAATCCGCTAACCTCCATGACGCTGCTGCTCTCCCTGGGCCAGCAGATTCCCTACAAAGAGCGCGAACGCCAGGTCACCCAGGCAGCCTTTTATGTCGTGGGCATCATGTTGGTGACTTACTATGCCGGCGCATGGATCATGCACACCTTCGGCATATCCATCCCCGGCCTGCGGATCGCGGGTGGGCTGATCGTCGTCAGCATCGGATTCAGCATGTTGTTTCCAAAGGGCGAGTCGCGCGCATTGGAAGCCGAGGCGGCCGCCGATGCCCAGAACCAGCGGCAAACGCCCAACATCGCCTTCGTGCCGCTGGCGCTGCCCGGCACTGCGGGGCCGGGCACCATCGCCATGATCATCAGTGGGGCCGCGTCGGTGGATACCGCGATCACGCCGGACTACGCACCGTGGGTGATCGCGGTGACGCCGGTCATCGTGTTTGCCTTGCTTGGCGTGCTTTTCTGGATCTGCCTGCGCTCGGCGGGCCGCATCGTGGCGGTGATCGGCCAAAGCGGTGTCGAGGCCATCTCGCGCGTCATGGGCTTCCTGCTGGTGTGCATGGGCGTCCAATTCGTGATTAACGGCGTGCTTGAAATCATCACGCAGCATGCCGGCGGATAGCCAGGTATTGCACGGCAGGCTGCGGCGCGGCGTAGCCATCGTGGGGCGCGTCGTCGGCAGTCTGCTGGTGGCAGGCTCCGCCTTGTGGGGTATGTTGGCGCTCGCCTATCAGGCACCGGGCGGGGTGTGGGGCAAAGGGGCGGCCGCGCTGCTCTGGGCGGGCCTGTGCGCGGGCGCGCTCGTCGCGTTGTGGCGTCGAGGGCGCTGGCGTCGGCGAGCCGGCTGGCTCTATCTGGCGGGCCTGGTCACGCTGTGCAGCGGGTGGCAGACGCTGTCGCCTTCGAATGACCGCGTCTGGGCCGATGACGTCGCCCGGATGCTGCGCGGGACGGTGCAAGGGCCGGTCGTCACCCTGGAAAACGTGCGCAACTTCGATTGGCGTTCGGACGACGACTACACTCCGCGCTGGGAAACCCGCCAGTACAACCTGGATCAGCTTGTCGCGGTGGACATGGCGTTGTCATATTGGTCGGGCCCCGCCATCGCCCACACCCTGGTGTCCTTCGGGTTTTCAGACGGCCGTCACGTGGTCTTCTCTGTCGAGATCCGCAAAGAACGCGGTGAGAAATTCTCCGAGATCGGCGGCTTCTTCAAACAGTTCGAATTAAGCGTGGTGGCGGCAGAGGAACGCGACATCCTCTACGTGCGGGCAGGGCCGCGCGGCGAAAGCGTGTACCTGTATCCGGTGCGCATGCCGGCTACCGCCATGCGCGAATTGTTTCTGTCATACGTAACCACCGCCAATGCGCTGGTCGATACGCCCCGTTTCTATCACACGGTGACCGCCAATTGCACGACGCTGGTTTATCAGATGGTGCGCGCCATCGTTCCGGGGCTGCCGCTGGACACCCGCATCCTGTTGTCGGGATATCTGCCCGAATACTTGTACGAGCAGGGCGGCCTGGACGCCAGCGTGCCTTTGGAGGTGTTGCGCCAGCAGGCAGCCGTCGGCCCGCTGACCGCGCCCGGGGACGATCCCGTGGCCTTTTCGCGCCAGATCCGGCGGCATGGGGCGCCGGCGCCGGCACGCCCAAACCCGTAGAAACCGCCAGCATCGCCTTCCGGGACAGTGCAAGCAACGCGAAGCCGCATGAGACCGCAGGTATCTGTTTCGCGGCGTTTCCAAAGTGCGATTCCACGCGTACTTCGCCACTTTTCGACGGGTAAGCTGCGGTATCGTCGAATTTCAAGCGCTTCACGCGTGCGCATTTCTCACGTGAGTTTTGGGCCCGGTATCGGAACCGGGCGGTTTGGAAGGAGGGCGCCAAGATGTTCTGGCCGACCCTGAGCATTGTCCTGATTATTGCGGCGGCCGTTGGCGCGGTGCTGCTGCGCCACCCCGGCGTTGTCTTGTACGACTGGATTGCTTCCCGTCGGATGACTGCTCGCGCGCGCCCCGCGGCGCCCGTCGCTCAACCTTCGCCGCGCGCGGATGAGCGCCCGGGGCGTCCCGTCCTGGCGGGGTAGTTTTTGGATTACCCCCGAGGTCTTTGCAGGCCCAGATGCCCGCGCAGCGTGCGGTGCTCATATTCCGTGCGGAACAGTCCCCGTCGCTGCAGCACCGGAATCACCTGATCGACAAAGTCGTCGATACCGCCGGGCAACGCGGGCGGCATCAAATTGAAGCCGTCCGCCCCCTCGTTCCTGAACCAGGTTTCCATCTGATCCGCGATTTGCTCGGGGGTGCCGACCATCGTGCAGTGGCCCCCGCCGGCGGCCAGCCGTCCAAGCAACTGGCGCACGGTGGGCTGTTCGGTCTCGATGATTCTAAGAATGGTCGCGTACCGGCCTTTCGGACCCTTGAAATCGGCCAGTGAAGGAAGCGTCGGCACCGGCGCGTCCAGCTTCCAGCCGCTGCAGTCCTGCAGCACGAAAGTTCCCAATTGCCGCAGCGACGCGTCGCTGGGCAGCAGCTCGTCCAATTCGCGCTGTTTCGCGCGTGCCTCGGCTTCAGTGGACCCGACATAGGTGACCAGGCCGGGCATGATCGGGACGAAGGCGTCCCGGCCGGCGGCGCGCACGCGCTGCTTGATGTCGCGGTAATAGGCCTGCGCGGCGGGCAGGTCGTATGCCACGGCGTAAATGGCTTCGGCCCGCCGGGCAGCCAGGTCGCGGCCCTGGTCGGATGCGCCCGCCTGGAACAGAACGGGGTGCCCCTGGGGCGGGCGCGGAACGGTCAGCGGGCCA
Organism: Achromobacter marplatensis; assembly: GCF_049060505.1. Classification (GTDB taxonomy): domain Bacteria; phylum Pseudomonadota; class Gammaproteobacteria; order Burkholderiales; family Burkholderiaceae_B; genus Achromobacter; species Achromobacter marplatensis_A. The sequence goes on along the minus strand of NZ_JBMGRB010000002.1, from coordinate 612,978 downwards.
TCGACCAGGAAATGGTCGCCATGGTGATGGATCGGGTGGATGCGCTCCGGCACGCCATAGACGCCCTCGCGGTCGATCGCCAGGGCTTCGTCTTCCCAGGAATCGAACAGGCGCAGTGCAACGTCCACGAACTCTTCGGCGCGCGCGTAGCGCCAGTCGTGCCCCGGCATGGCCTCGTAGCCATGATTGCGGGCTTCGGCGTCGAACATGGACGTCACCACGTTCCAGCCCATGCGGCCGCCCGAAATGTGGTCCAGCGACGCCACCATGCGGGCGGCGTGGAAGGGGGTGAAGAAGGTGCTGGAGACCGTGCTGATCAAGCCGATATGGGTCGTGGCCCGCGCGATCGCAGCCATGGCGGTCAGCGGCTCCAGGTACCAGCGCGGGCCGTCGCCGATGTTGTCCGTGGATTGGCCGTCGGCGAAGAAGATCGCGTCCAGCTTGCCGCGTTCGGCGGTGCGGGCCAACGCCTCGTAATAGCCGATGTCGCCCAGTCGCTCGGCGGCCGAATCCGGGTGGCGCCAGGCCGCGCGGTGGTGGCCGCAGCCGAAGATGAACAGGTTCAGGTGCAGCATGGCGGTCAGTTCTTGACGAGGCCGCCGTCCACGACCAGGTTCTGGCCGGTGACGCTGCGCGACCACGGGCTGGCGAAGAACAGCACGGCGTCGGCGAATTGCTCGGGCGTGGTGACGCTGCGCAGCGGCGTGCTGGCGGCGATCAGATCGAACACCGCCTCGGGCGTGGCGGCCGACGCGTCGGTGGTTCGCAGCAAGCCGCCCGACACCATGTTGACGGTAATCCCGTGCGGGCCGAGGTCATGCGACAGCGTCCGGGTGAACGACAGCAGCGCGGCTTTGGCGGCCGTGTAGTCGTGGTACGGCACGACCGGGTTCTGGACCAGGTTGGTGCCGATGTTGATGATGCGGCCGACGCCGGCGTCCCGCATGCCGGGCAGGGTGGCCTGCACCGTGTTCAACGCGCCGCGCACGCAGCCTTCGATCTGGTGGTTCAGATTGTCCCAGGTCAGCGTATCGGCGTGCGGGCGGGCGTCGCCATTGAACTGGAAGGCGGGCAGGGCGTTGTTCACGACGGTTGTCACCGGCATGCCGAAATGGCGTTGCGCTAGCGCCACCATGGCGTGAACGGCTTGCGCGTCGCGCACGTCGGCGGCCACGGCCAGCGCGCGGTCCGGCGCGCTGGCGGCCAGCGCCTGGGCGGCATCGGCGCTATTCAGGTAATTGATGACCACGCGCGCGCCTTCCCGAAGAAAGGCGCGGGCGATATGCGCGCCCAGGCCTCGGGCGCCGCCCGTGACAAGGACCAATTGTTCGTTCAGGGCGGGGGCAGAGTGTGCAGGAGACATGGTGAGACTCGTCGATTCCATCGGCAGGCACGCAAAACCGGTGCCGCAAGCGGGCGAACTTAGCATGAATCAACGCGCCGTTGACATTGCTTCGCCGCTCTCCTAACCTTGCGGCAATTCCTGGGGGAGCCCTGTTTCGGGCTGAGATTCCGCGTCATCGCGGTAACCCTTTGAACCTGATCCGGGTAATGCCGGCGAAGGGAAGGACATCGCACGACTCGCGCGCCCTCCCTAGACTTTCATCCATCTTGCGGCCCCCTGCGTCCGGGCGGGCCGCCATGTTGCGCGCCCGGCTTGCCGCCGGTAGCGGGAGGGCCGTTCCGCATGTTGACCCAATCCACCGCCTTGATGTGGCTGTTGCTGTTTTCTGGCGGCTTCGCGCTGGCCAGCGTGCTCTATACGCGGCGCAAGCGCGGCACCCTGGAAGACTACATCGTCGCCCGTAACAGCCAGGGCGCGTTCGGCACGATCCTGACCCTGATGGCGTCCACGTTGGGCGCATGGATCCTGTTTTCGCCGGCGCAGGCGGCCACGTGGGGCGGCCTGGCGGCGGTGATCGGCTATGCGCTGGGATCGATGTCCCCGCGTCTGGTGATGATCCCGCTTGGCCGGCGCATGCGAGAACTGATTCCGCACGGGCACACGCTGACCGAATTCCTGATGGCGCGCTACGGACGGCCGATGTACGGGCTGGCGCTCTTCATCATGCTGTTCTACCTGTTCATCGCCTTGTCGGCCGAAGTCACCGCGATCGCCAAACTGGTCACCATGCTGGCCCCGGTGCCGCTGTGGGCCACCGCCGCCATCGTGATGGGCACGACGCTGCTGTACACCACCTACGGCGGGTTGCGTTCGTCGATTTTCACGGATCAGGTGCAGATGATGGTCATCGTGCCGCTGCTGGTGGTCCTGTGCGTGGTGGGCTGGCAAGCCGCGGGCGGCGCGCTGCCCACCATCGAAGCGCTGCAGGCCAAAGCCCCGCAGTTGCTGGACGTGACCGATCCTGGCGGCGTGAAAGCGGGCCTGACCTTCTTCGTGGCCATCCTGCTGACTGGCATTTTCCATCAGGGCAACTGGCAGCGTATCTATGCGGCCAAAGACGTGCGTTCGATGCGCAACGGCTTCCTGTTGGGCGGCATCCTGGCCGCGCCGTTCATCTTCCTGATGGGCTTGTTCGGCCTGGCCTTCGTGGGCCTGGCGCCGGCGGGCGACAGTTCCATCGCGCTGTTCAGCGTCATCATGCCGCACGCGCCCGCGTGGTTCGTGATCGCGCTGATCCCTTTGGGCTTGTCGCTGGTGATGAGCACGGCCGACACGGCAATCAGCGCAGTGTCCAGCATCGTCGCGGTCGACATGCGGCGGCTGATGCCCAACGCCAATGGCATGGACATGAAGCGGCTTGCCCGATGGGCGGTGCTGCTGCTGGCCATCCCCGTCATGGTCGTGGCCTCGCAGGGCTACAGCGTGCTGTATCTATTCCTGCTGGCCGACCTGCTGTGTTCGGCGGCCGCTTTCCCGGTGTTCTATGGGTTGTTCAGCCGCAAGCATGATGGCCTGACGGCGACCGTCGCGACCATCACCGGACTGGCGGCGGGCCTGTTCTTCTTCCCGTCGCCGGGCGACAAGCCCACGTTCCTGCTGGAATCGTTCCTGCTGGCGGCGTTTGTGCCGGTCGTTACGACGGTGCTCATGCGACTGGCGCGGCGCGGCCGCCAGGAATTCGATTTTTCGACCCTGAGCGCGGCAGTGCGCAGGCTGGATCGCGACGCGGTGTAGGCCCGATTCAGCGGGGGCTCGATATGGGGCCGGGGGGGTAAGCCGCCGATCGGGTGCGCGGCCCCGCTGAACGGGCTGGCCGCCCGGCAAAACACAACAAAACAAAAAAGCCCTGGACCATTTACGTGTCCAAGGCTTTTCTGTCTGGAATTTGGTGGAGCGGAGGAGGATCGAACTCCCGACCTTCGCATTGCGAACGCGACGCTCTCCCAGCTGAGCTACCGCCCCAATGAAGCAAGACCAAAACTATACAGGAACAATCCGGCGGCGCGCAACACACCGCCCGACAAAAATTTTCAGACGAATTCCAGGGTGGCGACGACCGGCGCGTGATCCGAGGGCTGCTCGTTGCGGCGCGGCTCTTTGTCGATTGCGCAGGCGATGCAACGCTTGACCAGCGGCGCCGACAACAAGACGTGGTCGATCCGCAGCCCGGCGTTGCGGCGGAAGGCGAATTGACGGTAATCCCACCAGGAAAACGACTTTTCCGGCTGTTCGAACAGGCGGAAGGAATCGGTCAGGCCCAGATCCAGCAGCGCGCGCAAAGCGGCGCGTTCGGGTTCAGACACCAGGACCTGGCCTTCCCATTTTTCGGGATTGTGCACATCTTCGTCGGCGGGGGCGACGTTGTAGTCGCCCAGCACGGCCAGACGGGGATATTGCTTGATCTCTTCGGCCAGCCAGTTGCGCATGGCGTCGAACCAGGCGAGCTTGTAGACGTATTTGTCGGAATCCAGCGATTGGCCGTTGGGGCAGTAGGCGCACACGACTCGCACGTCGCCTTCGGGGCTGGGGAAGGTCAGGGCCAGGACGCGTTGTTGCGGATCTTCGTAGCCGGGGATGTTGCGCACCATCGACGTGCCCGGCACGCGCGAAATGATGGCGACGCCGTTATAGGTCTTCTGGCCGGCCCAGACTGCGTGGTAGCCGGCTTCCTTGAAAGCGGCTTCAGGGAACTTGTCGTCGGCAAGCTTCAGTTCCTGGATACATAGCACGTCGACCGGATTGGCGGCCAGCCAGTCCAGCACTTGCGGCAGGCGCACATTCAGGGAGTTCACGTTCCAAGTGGCTAATTTCATGTTCTTCGCAGGCCGTTTATTTATGCGGTTCCAAGGGGTGATGCCTTCCAAAAAACCGGACTGGCTACTCATCTGGCGACTCATCCGGGGCGTGGTTGGCGTTCGCCGGGGACAAGGCCAGATGATACCTGCTCATGCTGCCTTCTTTTGCTCGTTCCGTTCGGTCGGCGCCTTGTCGCCGGTGACGTTCGCTAGCGAAAGCGGCGGACCGCCTCGCGTCAACGCACTCATGGGGTTGAGCGGCAGTGGCGGATTACACCGTGTCGTCAGCCTCAATGCGCTTGTCGGGGTAGCGGTTGCGCATTTGCTGGATCGTGTCGGGCAAGATGCCATTGCCCTTCAGATTGAGCCATTCAAGGTTGGGCCCCAGCTCGGGAATCGTGTCGCGATCGAAGGCGATCTGGTTGTTCGAAAGATCCAGGCGCTTTTGGCAACCGGTCAGCAAAGGCGTAACGTCCGTCAGCGTAAGCCGTCGCAGTCGGGAAGAAGGCGCGCTCGGGGACTCTGTCTGGGCCTCTTGCGCTTCGGATGGGGAGGCCGGAATGATGCCCCCGACGCCCGCCAACGTCAGAGAGAGGAGATGCGGGATCCCCGCCAGCCCCCGCATGAGATTGAGGCAGCTATACGATGTGGATGCACCGGGCCGAAATCCGGGATCGCTCCCGCGCAGTGCGGCATCGACCAAGCGGAAATCGTGGAGACGGGTAGCCGCCTTCAGCGCGTCGGTTAAGCCATCAAGGAAGATCCATCCGTGCGCGACGGTAAGATGATCCAAGTTCTCGATATGTGCGATGTCGGTGATGTCACAGTTAAAGACCATCATGTTGGTCAGCCGTAGCGCGCAAATGTCCTTTGTGCCAATGCCTGCTGGTACGCTGAAACGCGGGCGGCTGTCAGCGCCAAATCCCGGCTGGAGCTCCAGGGTATGGATTCTGGGAGGGATGTGCTCCATATCGTCCGAGTCCAGGTCAAAAGTGATCCTGAGATACCCGATTTCCATCCCGGCCCACTTGGTCCCCAACTTCAAGTCATGCAAAGTGTGTATAGCGCCGCGAAACACGGGTCGCGTGCTTTGGTGCAGCGTTGCGATGCCTTCCGCTTGGTGCCGGCCCTGGGCATCCCGCGCCTTGGACAAGCGGCCGCGCCAGGCGACGTTTGTCCGCAAGTCTGAAGCAGCCAGTCGCAGTATCTCGTCGCGCAAGTAATTGGGCACGCTCTTCAGGTCCTGAACCAGGGCTGGCTTTTTTTCCTTGGCCGCAGGCAAGTGGGGCGCGGCCAATGGCTTGCCCGGCAGGAGTGGCACCGTCGGTGGCGATTCCACCCAACTGGGAGATGCCCCCGTCGATTCGGGTGTGCCCCGCCATGGCACGATCGCCTTGTTCGAGTCGCTTACCTGTACCTGATGTGGCCCGATTAACCCGCTGCTTGCTCCCTCTTGATGAGCGGTGATGGGAAGTGACGGATGGGAATTGGATTTGGGGGGAGAGATCATGGGCGGCGCCTTGGTGCAATGATCCGATGAGTTACCCCATCCCCATATCGGTTCCCGATGCGTGCTCGCTAGCGCGCGGGCGTTTCCGGCCGCTGCATTTGGAAATACGCGATCAATGCTCGGAGCCGCTGTTCAGCATCCGGCTCTTCGCTTTTTCGATGTGCGCGCGCATGACATTGCGGGCGCCGTCCGCGTCCTGTTGCAGGATCAACAGGTAGATGTGTCGGTGTTCGTCGATGGCGGCGCGGGTGCGCTTCCAGGGTTCGCTGTGGACGAGATGGCGCATGACGTTCACGGCGTGGCTGACGTCGTATTCCAGCGATTTCAACACTTGCACGAAGCGCTGGTTGCTGGTGGCGGCCGCGATGGCGCGGTGAAAGCCGTAGTCGTGATGGTGGGCGATGGCGCCCGAGGCGTCGGCTTCTTCGTAGCCCGTCAGCATCCGGTCCATTTCGCGCAGGTCGTCCGCGCTGCGGCGCAGGGCGGCCAAATAGGCGCATTCGGGCTCGATCACCATGCGCAGTTCCAGGCCTTCCAGGATATGGCCGACGCGGCGCGCGGGGTCCACGGCGGGCATGCCGCCCATCAGGTCGGGCTTGGCGCGCACGTAGGTGCCGGACCCGCGGACGGAGTCCACCAGTTTGTCGTCGCGTAAACGGTCCAGCGCTTGCCGGACCACGGGGCGCGACACCTCGAACAACGCGGCCAGTTCCAATTCCGTGGGCAGCTTGTTGCCGGGCGCGATCTTGCCGGTGGCAATGGCGTAGAACAGGCTTTCGTACACGCGTTCGGCAAAGCGCTCGGCGCGCACATACCCCATGCCAGATGCCACGTCGGCCAGCACGTCCAGTTCCGGACGGGGGCGGGCGGCGGCTTCCAACAACGATTCCAGCTGCGGGTCACGCACATCGCTCATCAGCGCGCTCCTGTTTAGTGTGCCGCGCTTGTCATTCAGGATGACAAGTTGCGGCGGGAAGGGATTCACACGTGAATCCTTGAAATATTAGGGATTACCCGAGGCGCCAGGGAAATGTCCTGAAGCTTGGGATAAAAGCTGTCAATTCAATTGACAAGTTGCGGTGGCCTCTCGTACCTTGCTTGAAACCATTGCTCCGTGCTGCGTGACGCCATCGCTGCCTCACGTGTCCTTTTCGCAACCGGCCATTGGGCCGCTACTTTACTCCGCACATCGTGACTCAGAAGAACTTTATCGCCAACCAATGGGTGGCTGCTGCCGCCGGTGAAACCATTCCCGTCCTGAACCCGTCCGATGGCAAGGCCTTCGAGGCGATCGCCCGTTCGGGCGAAGCGGATATCGACCGCGCCGTGCAGGCTGCCCGCGAGGCGTTTGAAGGCGACTGGGGTCAGATGGCGCCGGCCGCGCGCAGCCGGTTGCTGATGCGCATCGCGTTCGCGCTGCTGGACCGCCAGGAGGAATTGGCGCAGCTGGAATCGGCCGATACGGGCAAGCCCATCAAGCAGGCGCGCGCGGATGCCGCGGCGGTGGCGCGCTATTTCGAGTTCTACGCCGGTGCGGTCGACAAGCTGCATGGCGAGACCATTCCCTACACTCCAGGTTTCACGGTGCTGACCATACGCGAAGCGCATGGCGTCACCGGCCACATCGTGCCTTGGAACTACCCCTTGCAGATCTTCGGCCGCAGCGTCGGCGCGGCGCTGGCCGCGGGCAATGCCTGCGTGGTCAAGCCCGCCGAAGACGCGTGCCTGTCGCTGTTGAAGCTGGCCGAGATCGCCGCCGAAGTGGGCCTGCCCGCCGGCGCCCTGAACATCGTCACCGGCTATGGCCACGAGGCCGGCGCGGCGCTGACCGCGCATCCGGGCATCGACCACATTTCGTTCACCGGTTCGCCGCAGACGGGCAAGATGGTGGCGCACGCCGCCGCGGAAAACCATGTGCCGGTCACGCTGGAACTGGGTGGCAAGTCGCCGCAAGTCGTGTTCGACGATGCCGACCTGGACGCCGCCATGCCGGTGCTGTTGGCCGCCATCATTCAAAACGCCGGCCAGACCTGCTCGGCGGGTAGCCGCGTGCTGATTCAGCGTGGCGTGTACGAAACCGTGCTCAAGCGCTTGTCGGATGCGTTCTCGGCCACCGTCACCGGCCCGGCGGCGCAAGACCTGGACGTGGGGCCGCTGATCAGCGCCCGCCAGCACGACCGCGTGCGCGGTTTCCTGGCGGAAGCCGAGGCCGAAGGCCTGAAGGTCGCCGCGCGCGGCCAGCTTGCCAACGGCACGCCGGAATCCGGCTATTACCAGCCGCCCGTGCTGTTTCGCGACGTGCCGCCCGATAGCCGCCTGGCGCAGGAAGAAGTGTTCGGCCCCGTGTTGGCCGCCATGGTGTTCGACACCGAGGAAGAAGCGCTGGAAATCGCCAACGGCACGCTGTACGGCCTGGTGGCGGGCGTGTGGACCCGCGACGGCGCGCGCCAGATGCGCCTGGCCCGCAAGCTGCGCGCCGGCCAAGTGTTCGTGAACAACTACGGCGCTGGCGGTGGCGTGGAACTGCCGTTCGGCGGTTCGCGCCAGTCGGGCTATGGCCGTGAAAAAGGCTTCGAAGCGCTGTATGGCTTCACGACGCTGAAGACCATCGCGATCCGTCATTGATATCGCGGCGGGTGGCGTCCGCCACCCGGTCTTGCGGGGCGGTTCCTGGCAAAATATCGGTTAACGTTGATGTTTTGCTTCAGGGGCCTGCCGCCCCGTATTCAGGATCCGTATGTTCACCGGTATTGTTCAAGGCACCGCGAAGATCGCGAAGATCGCGGATCGCGAAGGCCTGCGCACCTTCACGCTGGAATTCCCCCCTGGTTTCTGTGTCGACCTGGCCATTGGCGCCAGCGTTTCGACGGACGGCGTTTGCCTGACCGTCACGGAACTGCTGCCGGACAATCAGGCCACCTTCGATGTCATGCTGCAAAGCCTGGCCATCACCACGTTGGGCAGCTACGCCGAAGGCGACCGCGCCAACGTCGAGCGCGCCGCCAGGGACGGGGCCGAGATCGGCGGGCATCCGCTGTCCGGGCATGTGGACTTCACGTCCGAAGTGATCATGGTGAAGTCGTCCGACACCAATCGCCTGATGCGCTTCAGCATCCCCCCGGATTTCCGCAAGTACGTGTTCGCCAAGGGCTATATCGCCATCAACGGCGCCAGCCTGACCGTGTCGGAAGTGAACCGCGCCGAAGGCTGGTTCGAAGTCTGGCTGATTCCCGAAACCCGCCGCATGACCGTCTTTGAAGACAAACAGGTGGGCGATTTCGTCAACATCGAAATCGAACGCAGCACGCAGGTGGTGGTGGACACCGTGCGCGAAACCGTCCAGGAAAGCCTGGGCAAGTTGCAACCGCTGTTGGAAGCCATCCTGAAAGAAAAGGGCCTGACCCTGGAAGACTTCGTCAGCCCGCAGGGCAAGCTGAAGTAAGCCGCGGGGCCGGGGCGCCTGGCCCGGAAGTCCGCGCCAGGGCCATGGCCCCCGTCACCCGCCGAACGGTTGGCCTTGCGGGCGCACGCGGATGCCCGGCTGCAAGCGGGTCCACGGCAGATCCGCCGGGTCGGCCTGCATGGGCCCGGGCGCTTTGGCCACCAGCACCTCGTGCGCGATGGGCTGGAAGTCGGCGCGGAAATGCACCGAGCTCTTCACGACCAGTATCCCCATTTCTTCGGGCTGCACGCCGCCCACGCGGAACAGGTTGCGGTCCAGCATCTGCGCCTTGCTGGCGCTGACCACGACGCGCACGCCGCCAATCCGCAGGCCGGCCACGGCGCCCAGGTCCACATCCATGCCGTGCATCATCGGGCCATCGAAGCGCAGCTTGCCGGGCGATAGCGTTTCCACCAGGAATTCGCCTTCGAAAGCCGAGTCGCCGGCAACGCCTGATTGGCCGCCCAAGCGTAGCGTGACCGTCTTGCCGACCCCGGCGGCGGTGGCGGCGCGCACGGCGTCGGGGTCATAGAAAAGCCCCAACGCCGCGTTCTGCGCATCCGCTTCTACCAGCGCGCGTAGCATGCCCGTGGTGTTGGCGTCGCCGCCCGCGCCCGGATTGTCTTGCGTGTCGGCGATGACGACAGGACGCGATGCGCCCGCCGCCAGCGCCTGCGCACGCCGCACGGCTTCGGCGGGTTCAAGGAAATCGGGCGACCATTGCGGCTCCAGTTCCAGCACTTGGCGGTACAGCGTTTCCGTGACCTGTTCGACCGCCGCCGCATCGGTGCCGTAGGCCCAGACCACCGGACCGCACTCCGGGAAGTCCGCCGCCGGAAAACCGGGAGCGAACGAAATGGACGCGACCCCAGGCGTCTGCTCCAGTTGCGCCAGCGCGTCGTACACGCCTTGCGACGGTTGCAGCATCGTGCACATGCCGTTGATGGGAATCAGGAAGGGCAGGCGGCGTTCGCTGCGCACCCAGCGTTGGCCCGCCGCGATGCGCGCCAGCAGCAGGCGCGCGGCGTGTTCGCCGGTGTCCGCCATATCCACGTGGGGATACGTGCGGAAGGCGGCCAGCCCGTCGGCTTCGCGCAGCATTTCCGCGGTGACGTTGGCGTGCAGATCCAGGCTCGCGATGATGGGTACGCCGGGCCCCACGACCCGGCGCACGCGCGCCAGCAGCTCGCCCTCGCCGTCGTCCAGGTGTTCGGTGACCATCGCGCCGTGCAAATCCAGATAGACGGCGTCATAGGGGCCGGCACGCGCGGCGTCGATGATTTCTCCGGCGATGCGTTCGTAGGCGTCGCGGGTGACGTGCGCGGAAGGGCTGGCGCCCGCCCAGATCACGGTGCGGACCGTGTGGCCCTGGGCCTGGATGGCGTTGAGGAACCCGCCGGCAGGAATGTTCACTAAGCGCAGCGCGAGCATATCTTCGCCGCGCACCATGGCGGGAAAGCCTTCACCCCGGACGAAATTGTCGTAGCCGGCCTTGGAGGGCGCAAAGGTATTGGTTTCGTGCTGAAAACCTGCCACCAGGATATGCATGTCGTTTCCTCTTGTTCATTGGGATAGCGCGCAACTATCCGGCAGTGTGGCACGAGAGAAGCGGGCAGGCATCCGGAAAACAGGGGTGAATCGTCATGGGGTGGACGGACGATCGCCGGCATCCGTATCCGTATCCGCATCGGGTTCGCGGCTTTGAATGATGCTGGTTTTTCATGTTTTGTGTTTTTTAGATCAAGCCATAACAACGGTGTCCGGGCAGTTATGCTCCAAGAGGCCCGTAAATGGCCAATAAAATACCGAAATGCCCATGAAAAGGGCGTTTTAGGCGGATTCGAATACAATTGCGGCACTTTCGGAGGTTTCTATGTCGGTCATATCCGATATCAAAATACGCCCCCTGGAGCGCGGCGACCTGCACTTCGTGCACAAGATCAACAATAACGACGTCATCATGCGTTATTGGTTCGAAGAGCCCTACGAGGCCTACGACGAACTGGTTGCCCTTTATGACCGCCACTTGCATGACCAGAACGAGCGGCGTTTCATCATCGAACACGACACCGGCCAACCCGCGGGCCTGGTGGAACTGGTGGAAATCGACTACATCCACCGCCGCGCGGAATTCCAGATCATCATCGCGCCCAGTTATCAGGGCCGGGGCTACGCCAAAGCGGCGACCCGCATCGCGGTGGGCTATGCGTTCCGCGTGCTGAACCTGCACAAGGTCTACCTGGTGGTGGACAAGGACAACATGGCGGCCGTGCACGTGTACGAACGCTGCGGCTTTCAGATCGAGGGATTGCTGAAGGAAGAGTTCTTTTCCAATGGCGCCTACCGCGACGCTTACCGTATGGCGCTGTTGCAGCACGAGCATCTGCGCGATGTGGGGCCCGGCGCGCCGGATGCGCCTGTGCTGCGTGATTGGCCGCAGGAAGAACAGACGGGCTGATCGCCCGTCCATTCGTTTCCCATCGTGACGCGTTGCGCGTCAGGCTGTCGCGCGCAGCAGGCGCAGGCCGTTGGCGACCACCAGCAGGCTGGCGCCGACATCGGCAAACACCGCCATCCACAGCGTCGCGTTGCCGGTCATGGCAAGCGTCAGGAATACCACCTTGATACCCAGCGCCAGCGTGATGTTCTGCATCAGTACCCGATGGGTCGCGCGGGACAGGCGCAGGAACGTCCCGATCTTGCGCAGGTCGTCGTCCATCAGCGCCACATCGGCGGTTTCGATGGCCGTGCCCGTGCCGGCGGCGCCCATCGCAAAGCCGATGTCGGCGCGGGCCAGTGCGGGCGCGTCGTTGATGCCGTCGCCCACCATGCCCACGCGCCCGCTGGGCCCCAGTTTGCTTTCGATGGCGGCCAACTTGTCTTCAGGCAATTGATCGCCACGAGCTTCGTCGATGCCTACCTGTTTTGCGATGGCCTGGGCGGTAGGGGTGTTGTCGCCCGTCAGCATCAGGGTGCGCACGCCCAGCGAGTGAAGGTCGGCGATGGCGGCCGCGCTGGTGGGCTTGACCGTGTCGGCCACGGCGGCCAACGCCATCACCCGGTGGCCGTCGGTCAGCGCGATGGCGCTCTTGCCCTGGCGTTCGAGTTCGTCAAGGCGAGCTTCCAGCTTGGGGCTCGACACGCCCAGTTCGCGCATCAGGCGGCGGTTGCCCAATTGGTAGGTCACGCCGTCGATCTGGGCGCTGACGCCGCGGCCGGGCAGGGCCGTGAAGGCGTCGACCTCCAATAAGGTCTCGCCCGCGTCGCGGGCCGCATTGGCCACCGCCAGCGACACCGGGTGGTCGGAACGGGCGGCCAGGCTTGCGGCGATCAGGGCGGCGGGCTGGCGGGCTTGGTCGGACACATCCCATTCCTGCAAGTCCGTCTGCACCGGTTTACCGTGCGTCAGGGTGCCGGTCTTGTCCAGCGCCAACCACTTCAGGTTGCGGCCTTCTTCCAGGTATACGCCGCCCTTGACCAGAATGCCGCGCCGCGAGGCGGCGGTCAGGCCGCTGACGATGCTGACCGGCGTGGAAATCACCAGCGCGCAGGGGCAGGCGATGATCAGCAGCGCCAGCGCGCGGTAGATCGCATCGAACCACGGCTGGCCCCAAAGCAGGGGCGGCGCCACGGCTACCAGCACGGCCACGGCCACCACGACGGGCGTATAGATGTGCGAGAAGCGGTCGATGAAGCGCTGGGTCGGCGCGCGGGCGCCCTGCGCTTGTTCGACGGCGTGGATGATGCGGGCCAGCGTCGTGTTGCCGGCGGCCGCGGTCACGCGGTATTCGAACGAGCCCGACGCGTTCACGGTGGCCGCGAATACCGGATCGTCCTGCGTTTTTTCCACGGGCAGGCTTTCGCCGGTGATGGGCGACTGGTCCACGGCCGAACTGCCGCTGACGATGATGCCGTCGGCGGCAATACGTTCGCCGGGGCGCACGCGCACCACGTCGCCTACCTGCAATTGCGCGGCGGGCACTTCAAGCCAGCGGCCGTCTGCCTGGCGCACGGTCGCCGTTTCGGGAGCCAGGTCCAGCAGCCCGCGGATGGCGTTGCGGGCGCGGTCCAGCGAACGCGCCTCGATCAATTCGGCCACGTTGAACAGGAACATCACCATGGCCGCTTCTGGCCATTGGCCGATCAGCACGGCGCCGGTCACGGCAATGCTCATCAAGGCATTGATGTTGAGGTTGCCGTTGCGCACGGCGATCCAGCCCTTGCGGTACGTGGTAAGGCCGCAAGCCAGAATGGCGGCCACGGCGAATGCCGCGGTGGCGCCCAGCGGCCAACCGGCAAAATGCGAAAACTCCGACAAGGCGGCCAGCACGCCCGAGCCGCCGATCATCCACCAGTTCACGGGTTTGGCGTCGGGGGCAGCGGGACGCGCCGCGCCGTCGGTCAGGGGTTCCGGCGTCATGTCCAGCGACTTGATGGCGGCCATGATGCGGTCCAGCGCGCCCTCGGCGTGCACCACCGTCAGCACGCGCTGCATCAGGTTGAAGTCCAGCGCATGCACGCCATCCAGGCCGCCCAGCTTCTTGCGGATCAGCGTTTCCTCGGTGGGGCAATCCATCTGGCCGATGCGCAGGCGTGCCAGCAACTGGCCGGGCCCGGCGACAAGCGTGGCGCCACCGTCGCCAGAGAGCGACATGTTCTCCATGCTTTGGGCGTGGCTGCAGCAAGCCGCCTCCGGTTGCGCGTGGCGATGGCCGTGATCATGGCCGTGGTCATGCTTGTGGCCGTGATCGTGATCGTGATCGTGGTCATGGTCATGAGCGTGGTCATGGTCGTGATCGTGCGCGCGCCCGTGGCTCCCGCCGTCCGTTGCGTGAACGTGACCCGCCTTGCCGTGTGCGTGTTCGCCTTGCCCGCTGCCGCAGCAGGCGCCGTCGTGCCCGGCGGGCTGGGAGTTGAGGGTTTTGACAGGAGGGAGGGACATCTTCTTCGCCTTATGTAAGCTGATGGCCGTATTCCACACCTTGGAGTTACTATAGGGTCAACCCCTTATTTCAAGCGGATGCGATCCAGGAGGCGTGATGCGTATTGGCGAATTGGCCACGGCGGCCGGCACCACCGTCGAAACGGTCAGGTACTACGAGAAAGAAGGGCTGCTGCCCGCCCCGGAACGCGGCCTGAACAACTATCGAAGCTACGGGCAACCGCATCTGGAACGGCTGCGGCTGATCCGGAACTGCCGGGCGCTGGACATGACGCAGGACGAAATCCGCGCCATCCTGTCGCTGGCCGACAACCATCAGACCGGCTGCGGCCCCATTAACGAACTGTTCGACGAGCACATTTCGCACGTGGATGAACGCATTGCCGAACTGACGCAACTGAAGACGCAACTGACCGAATTGCGGCAACGCTGCCTGTCCGCGCACCCCGACGCGGAAGACTGCGGCATCCTGCATGGCCTCTCTGAAATGCAGGTCGAAGAACGCCAGGAGCGGCATACGCACCTGGGCTGATGCCCTTGCTGCGGGCCGGGGGATACCCGCCTCGGCTGCCGCCATCGCTTAATATGAGAATCTGTTTCTTTCCCATTTGCGCCCGAATCAATGACCGTAACCACCACTGCCACTCCGCTGCACGCCCTGACCACGCGCCGTTCCGTGAAGTTTCTGCGCGGTCCGGCGCCCAAGCCCGCCGAACTTGAACAAATCCTGCAAGCCGCCATGTCGGCGCCCGATCATGGCGCGCTGCGCCCGTGGCGTTTTGTCGTGATCCAGGGCGAGGCCATCGGCAAGCTGGCGGATGTGGCGCTGGAAGCGGTCAAGCGCAGCGGCGACCCGCGGATGACGCCTGAAAAGGAAAAGTCGGTGCGCGAATGGATGGCAGGCGTGCCGCTGTTCATCGCCGTGGCGCAGAAGATCGCGCACGACAACACCAAGATCCCCGAACACGAGCAACTGCTGGCCACGGGTTGCTCGGTCATGAACATCCTGAACGCCGTCCATATGCTGGGCTATGGCGCGTTCTGGAGCACCGGGGTCGGTACCTACGTCGAAGATGTGCAAAACGCGCTGGGCCTGGATTCGCTGGATTACCGTTTCCTGGGCTATCTGGCCATCGGCACGCCCGGTTGCGCCGTGCCGCCCGCCAATCGTCCCGATTACCGCGACTTCGTCACGGAGTGGACCGGTCCGGTCTGAACGCGATAGGCGTAAATTGCGGCACGCCTGAAATAGGACGCTTGCGCGCCAGGTAATAAATGACAATAATTCTTATTGTTAATTAGCCTGGTGCCTTTCCATGTCCTCATCCGCACAGCCCACGGAGCATTCCGCTGCCGAGCTGTATGACGCGCATCACTCCTGGTTGCAGGAGTGGCTGCGGCGCAGGCTGGGATGCCGCCATGATGCGGCCGATCTGGCGCACGATACGTTCGTGCGTGTCCTGGCCGGCCGCCAGACCGACACCATCCGCGAACCACGCGCGTTCCTGACCACGTTGGCGCAGCGTACCCTGTTCACCTTCTGGCGCCGCCGCGAGTTGGAGCGCGCCTATCTCGACAGCCTTGGCGCCTTGCCGTCGGCCACCGTGGCCAGCGAAGAGAGCCGCGCACTG
Source organism: Achromobacter marplatensis (assembly GCF_049060505.1). GTDB lineage: Bacteria > Pseudomonadota > Gammaproteobacteria > Burkholderiales > Burkholderiaceae_B > Achromobacter > Achromobacter marplatensis_A. Next base: position 597,253 of record NZ_JBMGRB010000002.1, on the reverse strand, counting down.
GTGGTCGAGGCCCTGATGCATATCGACCGCGCGTTGCAACGCCTGCCGCTCAAGGCGCGGCAGACCTTCCTGTACAGCCAGCTTGACGGACTCAGCTACGCCGAGATCGCCGTGCGTGTCGGCGTATCCGTCATGACGGTACGGCGCTATATGAAGCAGGCCATCACGCTGTGCGTGGCGGCGCGCCTCGCCGCATGACGGCGCCGTTGCTGCCGGCCGATCTGGAAGCGGCCGTGGATTGGATGGTGCTGTTGTCGTCGGGCAGCGTGGCTGCCGCGGACCGTGCGCGATTCGAGCAGTGGCGGCTGGCGGATCCTTGCCATGACGCGGCCTGGAACAAGGTCAACGCCGCCGTCAAGGGTTCTTTTGCGGCGCTTGACGGGGGCGAGCAGCGCCAGGCGGCGGGTCGCGCCTTGCTGACCCCGCCTGCCAGGCGGCGGATGCTGCGCAATGCGCTGGGCTTGACGCTGGCGGCGGGCGGAGTGGCCGCGCTGGCCGATCGCCAGACCCCGCTGGGGATGCTGACCGCCGACCTGCGCACGGGCACCGGCGAGCGTCGCGTCTATGCCTTGCCGGACGGCAGCGAGTTGACGCTGAATGCGCGGTCGGCCGTGGATCTGGATTTCAGCGCCGGCATGCGCCGCGTGCGCCTGCGGGCGGGTGCGGTCTATGCGCGCGTGGCGCCCGACGCTGCGCGGCCGTTCATCGTCTCGACCGCCGAGGGCGAAGTGCAGGCGCTGGGCACGGTGTTCAGCGTGGCTCGGGAAGAAGAGGCTTGTGTCGCCAGCGTGGTCGAGCATCGCGTCGAAGTGCGCGCCGCTGGCCAACGCCGCGTGCTGCGGGCAGGCGAGGGCTTGCGGTTCGATGCGCAGGGCCTGGGCGCGCCGGAACCCGTACTGGCCGACGCCGCCGCCTGGCAAAGCGGCATGCTGGTCGTGCATGACGAGCCCCTGGGTGCGGTGGTGCAAGCGTTGCGGCCCTACCGGCGCGGCATCATCCGGATCACGCCGGCTGCGGCGCGGCTGCGCGTATTGGGGGCGTTTCCGCTGGACGACACGGGCCGCACACTGGAGTCGCTGCGCCAAACCCTGCCGATCGACATCACGTCGCTGGGCGGGTGGTTCGTCAGCATCGACCTGCGCGATCCCCGTTCAGAAAATAAATGATCACTTTTGTCCGCGTCGTTGGACATCCCTCCTGAAACACCAAACTGTTGCAGGAGAATCCATGTTTCATCGTCGCCCGCTCCGGCCCTTGGCTGCCGCGCTGTTCATTGCCTTGGCCGCGCCTGCGGTCCATGCCCAAACCCCACCGGGCGGCCCTGCCGCCGCCCGCGCCGTCCTGCGCTTCGACCTGCCCGCCGGCGCCCTGGGCGATACGCTGACCCGCATCGCACGCCAGAGCGGGCGCGCGGTGTCCGTCGATCCCGCCCTGGTGGCGGGCCGCACGGCGCCGGCCATCGCTGGCGATTACACGGTGGAAGACGCGGTGCGGCGCGCGCTTGCCGGCAGTGGCCTGGAACTGGCCGTCACGGCCAATGGCACGCTGAGCGCGCGGCGCGCGCCCGAAGGCGCCACGGTGCTGGAGCCGGTCCGCGTGACCGGTTCTATCGAATCGCCCACCGCGCATGTGGACGGCTACGTGGCGCAACGCGCGCTGTCGGGCACCAAGACGGACACGCCGCTGATCGAAACGCCGCAATCCATATCGGTCGTCACCAGCGACCAGATCCGCGCAATCAAGGCGGGTTCGGTGGCGGATGCGCTGGGCTACACGCCCGGCGTGTCGGCGCAATCTCCTGCTTTCAGCCGCATGGTGGACGACCTGATGCTGCGCGGCTTCAATGTGGCCGCCGGGAACTCCGGGCAACTGCGCGATGGCCTGAAGCTGCAGTCCAGCGTCTACGACGGCGGGCAGGAACCCTACGGGTTGGAACGGGTGGAGGTGTTGCGCGGCGCCTCTTCGGTGCTGTATGGGCAACTGAGCCCGGGCGGCGTGGTCAACACCGTCAGCAAACGCCCCTCGGCCGATACCCTGCGCGAACTGAACCTGGATACCGGCAGCTACGGGCGCCGCCAGGTGTCGGGCGACTTCACCGGGGCGCTGACCGAGGACGGTGCCTGGACGTACCGGCTGACGGGCCTTGCCCGCAATGCGGACAACTGGGTGGACCATGTGCCGGACGACCGGACCTATCTGGCGCCAGCCTTGACGTGGCAGCCCTCTGCGGCCACGTCGCTGACGCTGTTGGCCAGCTATCAGCGTATCCGCACGCGCTTTGCCGCGCCCATGCCCGCCGCCAATACCCTGAACGGCCAGATCCCCCGCGACCTCTTCATCGGCGAACCGGATTTCGATCGCTACGACACCGATACCTACACCGTCGGCTACGCGTTCGAGCACGCGTTCAACGACCGGGTGAAGCTGCGCCAGAGCGCCCGGTATTTCACGGCGGACGGTACTTGGGACTATTTGAGCTTCGGCGCATTGCAGGCCAATGGCCGGACCTTGCGGCGCGGTGTGGTCAGCCGCAGCGAACACTCGTATGGCGTCGCAACCGATACGTCGCTGGAACTGAAGCTGGATGGCGGGCCGTTGCAACACACGGTGCTGGCGGGGCTGGACTACTACCGCAGCGGCTATGACTCGCATCGTCATGCCGGCACCGTGGCGGCGTTGGCGGACATCTATCACCCCGTATATGGCGCGGTGCCGACGTTGAACACTGCCGCCGACTACGGCATCAATACGCGTTCCGATTCGCTGGGCTTGTACCTGCAAGATCAGATCAAGATCCAGGACAAGTGGGTGCTGGTGCTGGGTGGCCGCCAGGATTGGGCCGATACCGACCAGAGGAACTACGCCACCGGCGCCACGACACGCCTGCGCGACAGCGCCACGACCGGCCGCGTGGGCCTGGTGTACCTGGCCGACAACGGCCTGGCGCCTTACCTTAGCGCCAGCCAGTCGTTTGCGCCGACGATCGGCGTGGATCGCGCGGGCAACGCGTTCAAGCCGACCAAAGGCACGCAGTACGAACTGGGCCTGCGCTATGAGCCGCCGGGCGGCAACATGCTGTACAGCGCGGCAGTCTATGACCTGACGCAGACCAATGCGCTGACCGGCGACCCGGCCGACGCGACGTACTCCGTGCAGACCGGCCGGGCGCGGTCGCGGGGGTTGGAACTGGAAGCCAAGGCACGCCTGGGCGCCTTGAACCTGACGGCCAGCTATGCCTACACCGACGCCCGCACCACGCGCAGCAAGGTGGCGTCGCTGGTCGACCAGCGCATTGCGCTGGTGCCGCTGCACAACGCCTCCATCTGGGCCGACTACAACCTGACCGCCGCCGGCGTGCCGGGCCTGACCGTCGGCGCGGGCGTGCGTTATGCCAGCTCGACGAATTTGCCAGGCTACCCCGCGAATGTGCCCGGCCAGTTCCTGGTTGACGCCCTGGCCGGCTATGACTTCGGCGCGCTGGACCCCGCCATGTCCGGCCTGTCGTTGACGGTGAATGCGCGCAATCTGTTCAACCGCGGCTACCTGGCTTGCGCGGGGGCGACGGGATGCCGCTACGGCGATCCGCGCACGCTATATGCCACCCTGAGCTATCGCTGGTAAACGCTGGAAAACCCCTAGTGAGTTACGGGCCCGCATGCATGCTGGCCCGTCTCGGCGACCCCGTCCCCTGTGCTAATCTCGTCGACGGCCACGCATATTTATCCCTATGCGCAGGCCGACGATGGCAGCGCTTAAGGTCACACGCCTTTGGCAATGTCTTGGTAGGAAGAAAACGCATGACACGATCAAGCGTGGAGACAATATATGAGCCAATATGGGCCGCTGAAGTTGCACGTCCCCGAGCCCACCGGGCGTCCGGGTTGCAAGACTGACTTTTCCTATCTGCATCTGTCGCCGCCCGGCGAGGTGCCCAAGCCCCCCATTGATGTTGCCGCGGTCGATACTGGCGGACTGGCGTACAGCCTGGTCCGGGTGATCGACGACGACGGCCGCGCGGTTGGGCCGTGGGCGCCCGAGATCAGCAACGATCAACTGCGTGCGGGCATGCGGGCCATGCTGAAGACCCGGATTTTCGACGGCCGCATGCTGACGGCGCAGCGCAAGAAGAAGATCTCGTTCTACATGCAGAGCCTGGGGGAAGAAGCCATTGGCACGGCGCATGCGCTGGCGCTGGAACAGGGCGACATGTGTTTCCCGACCTACCGCCAGCAGAGCATCCTGCTGTCGCGCGATGTGTCGCTGGTCACCATGATGTGCCAGCTGATGTCGAACGAACGCGACCCGCTCAAGGGGCGCCAACTGCCGGTGATGTACTCCGACCGGGCAAACGGTTTCTTCACCATTTCCGGCAACCTGGCCACGCAGTTCATCCAGGCGGTGGGCTGGGCGATGGCGTCCGCCATCAAGGGCGACACGCGCATCGCGTCGGCCTGGATCGGCGACGGCGCCACCGCCGAAGCCGACTTCCACACCGCACTGACGTTCGCGCACGTGTACCGCGCGCCGGTCATCCTGAACGTGGTCAACAACCAATGGGCCATCTCCACCTTCCAGGCTATCGCCGGCGGCGAGGGCGCGACCTTCGCGGGCCGCGGCGTGGGCTGCGGCATTGCGTCGCTGCGGGTGGACGGCAATGATTTCCTGGCCGTCTATTCCGCCTCGCGCTGGGCCGCCGAACGCGCCCGCCGCAACCTGGGCCCGACCCTGATCGAATGGGTGACGTACCGCGCCGGTCCGCACTCGACTTCCGACGACCCTTCCAAGTACCGCCCCGGCGACGACTGGGCGCACTTTCCGCTGGGCGACCCGATCGAACGCTTCAAGAAGCATCTGATCGGCCTGGGTATCTGGTCCGACGCCGAACACGATGCGGTTCGCGCCGAACTGGACGCCGAGATCGTCGCGGCACAAAAGGAAGCGGAAAGCTACGGCACCCTGGTGGACGGCCACGTCCCCAGCGCGGCCAGCATCTTTGAAGACGTCTACAAAGACATGCCGGAGCATCTGCGCCGGCAGCGCCAGCAGCTCGGAGTCTGATCATGGCAATTGATAACAACGCTGGTCCGGCCTCTGCGCCGATGACCATGATCCAGGCATTGCGCTCGGCCATGGATGTGATGCTGGAGCGTGACAACAACGTAGTGGTGTTCGGCCAGGACGTCGGCTATTTCGGCGGCGTGTTCCGGTGCACCGAGGGCTTGCAGACCAAGTACGGCAGCTCGCGCGTGTTCGACACGCCAATCTCGGAAGGCGGCATCGTGGGCGTGGCGGTGGGCATGGGCGCCTATGGCCTGCGGCCCGTATGCGAGATCCAGTTCGCCGACTACTTCTATCCCGCTTCCGACCAGATCGTGTCGGAAGCCGCGCGCCTGCGCTACCGCTCGGTGGGCGAGTTCATCGCCCCGATGACCATCCGCATGCCTTGCGGCGGCGGCATCTACGGCGGGCAGACGCACAGCCAAAGCCCCGAAGCCATGTTCACGCAGGTTTGCGGGTTGCGCACGGTGATGCCGTCCAACCCCTATGAGGCCAAGGGCTTGCTGATCGCCTCGATCGAAAACGACGACCCGGTGATTTTCCTGGAACCCAAGCGGCTCTACAACGGCCCCTTCGACGGTCACCACGACCGCCCGGTGACGCCGTGGACCGGGCGTCCGGGCAGCGTGGTGCCCACCGGTTACTACACCGTGCCGCTGGACACCGCCGCCATCGTGCGGCCGGGCAAGGCGCTGACGGTGCTGACCTATGGCACCACGGTGTATGTGTCGTTGACCGCCGCCGAAGAGACCGGCATTGACGCCGAAGTGATTGATCTGCGCAGCCTTTGGCCGCTGGACCTGGAAACCATCGTGAACTCGGTGAAGAAAACCGGCCGTTGCGTGGTGGTGCACGAAGCCACGCGCACCTGCGGGTATGGCGCGGAACTGATTTCGCTGGTTCAAGAACACTGCTTCCATCACCTGGAGGCGCCCGTCGAGCGCGTGACCGGTTGGGACACTCCCTATCCGCATGCGCAGGAATGGGCGTACTTCCCGGGCCCGCGCCGGGTCGGCGAAGCGTTCAAACGCGCGATGGAGGTGTGAGATGGGGATCCATATCATCAAGATGCCGGACATCGGCGAGGGCATTGCCGAGGTCGAACTGGTGGGCTGGCACGTCAAAGTGGGCGACACCGTCGCCGAGGACCAGCCGCTGGCCGATGTGATGACCGACAAGGCGACGGTGGAAATTCCGTCGCCCGTGGTCGGCAAGGTGGTCGCCCTGGGCGGCGACGTGGGCCAGGTCATGGCCGTGGGCGGCGAACTGATCCGCCTGGAAGTGGAAGGCGAGGGCAACGTCAAGGCGGGATCGGCCGCGCCCCAGAAGGCGGCGCCTGCCGCGTCCGACACGCCCGCGCCGGCCAAGCCGGAGGGCGCCGCGAAGGCAGCCGCGGGTGGCATCGCCGGCCAAATTGCGGCGTCCGTTTCGCCGGAGTCCGTTTCGCCGGCGGCAAGTTCGCCGGCGGCCAAGCCGCAAGCCGTCTCGCGCCCGGCCAGCGCCGCGCCCGTCGTGGCGCGCCAGCCGGGCGACAAGCCGTTGGCATCGCCCGCCGTGCGCAAGCGTGCGTGGGACTTGGGGATTGAACTGCGCTACGTGCCAGGCAGCGGTCCGGCCGGCCGGGTCATGCACGAAGACCTGGACGCCTATTTGCAGTCTCAGGGTTCGGGCGGGGCCGCCCGCGGCGGCTCGGCCTATGCGCAGCGCAATGACGAAGAAGCCGTGCCCGTCATCGGCCTGCGCCGGAAGATCGCCCAGAAAATGGCCGAGTCCAAGCGGCGCATTCCGCACTTCAGCTATGTCGAAGAAATCGACGTGACCGAACTGGAAGACCTGCGCGTGCAGCTCAACCAGAAATGGGGCGAATCGCGCGGCAAGCTGACGCTGTTGCCGCTGCTGGCGCGGGCCATGGTCGTGGCGTTGCGGGACTTCCCGCAGATTAATGCGCGCTACGACGATGAAGGCGGCGTGGTGACGCGCTACGGCGCCGTCCACATTGGCATCGCCACGCAAAGCGATGGCGGCCTGATGGTGCCGGTGATGCGTCACGCCGAGGCGCGCGATCTCTGGTCGATGGCCACCGAGATCGGCCGGCTGGCGCAAGCGGTGCGCAACGGCACCGCGGGGCGCGACGAACTGTCCGGGTCCACCATCACCATCACCAGCCTGGGGCCCTTGGGCGGCATCGTCACGACACCGGTGATCAACCATCCCGAAGTCGGCATCGTGGGCGTGAACCGCATCGTCGAGCGGCCGGCTTTCCGCAACGGCGCCGTGGTGGCGCGCAAGCTGATGAACCTGTCGTCGTCCTTCGACCACCGCGTGGTGGACGGCATGGACGCGGCGCGATTCATTCAGGCGGTACGCGCGCTGCTGGAACAACCCGCGCTGCTTTTCGTGGAGTAAGCATGAGCCAGATCACAAAGACAACGACCTTGCTGGTGATTGGCGGCGGCCCCGGCGGCTACGTGGCCGCCATCCGCGCCGGCCAATTGGGCGTGCCGACCCTCCTGGTAGAAGGCGGCCAGTTGGGCGGCACTTGCCTGAACATCGGTTGCATCCCATCCAAGGCACTGATCCACGCGGCCGAGGAATTCGACAAGGCGCGCCATTACGCGGACCAGTCGCCGCTGGGCATTTCGGTGTCGGCGCCGGCCATCGACATCACGCAGACCGTGGCATGGAAAGACGGCATTGTCGGCAAGCTGACGGGCGGCGTGGCCGCGCTGTTGAAGAAGAACGGCGTGGAAGTGGTGCAGGGGTGGGCCAGTTTGCTGGACGGCAAGACGGCGGAAGTCACCACGGCGGATGGGACCATCGTGCGCATTCAGTGCGAACACCTGCTGCTGGCGGCCGGCTCCGAGCCCACGCCGCTTGTGTCCATGCCGTTCGGCGGCATCGTCGTGTCTTCCACCGAAGCGCTGTCGCCTGTCAGCATCCCCAAGCGATTGGTGGTGGTCGGTGGCGGTTACATCGGCCTGGAGCTGGGCACCGTGTACCGCAAGCTGGGCGCCGAAGTCGCCGTGGTGGAAGCGCAGGACCGCATCCTGCCGACCTATGACGCCGAACTGACCAAACCCGTGGCCGCCGCGCTGGCGAAGATGGGCGTGGCGCTACACCTGAATCGCAAAGTACTGGGCCTGAACGGCGCGGGCGACGCGGTGCGGGTGCAGGACGCGGCAGGCGTCGAAACCCTGCTGCCCGCAGACCGCGTGCTGATCGCGGTGGGACGCCGTCCGCGCACGCAAGGCTGGGGGCTGGAAAGCCTGCAGCTTGACCGCAAGGGCAATGCGTTGCGCATCGACGACCAGTGCCGCACGTCCATGCGCGATGTCTGGGCCATCGGCGATATCGCCGGCGAACCCATGCTGGCGCATCGCGCCATGGCGCAGGGCGAAATGGTGGCCGAACTGGTGGCGGGCAAACGCCGGCATTTCCAGCCGGCTTCGATCCCGGCCGTGTGCTTCACCGATCCCGAGGTCGTGGTGGCGGGGTTGTCGCCGGCCGAGGCGGAAAGCGCGGGGCTGGATTGCCTGACGGCGTCCTTCCCGTTCGCCGCCAACGGGCGCGCCATGACACTGGAGTCCACCGACGGCTTCGTCCGCGTGGTTGCCCGGCGCGACAACCACTTGATCGTGGGCTGGCAGGCGGTGGGGCGCGGCGTGTCGGAACTGTCGACGGCGTTTGGCCAATCGCTGGAAATGGGCGCGACGCTTGAAGATGTGGCGGGCACCATCCACGCGCATCCGACCCTAGGTGAAGCCGTGCAGGAAGCGGCGCTGAAGGCGCTGGGCCACGCGCTGCATATCTGATTCGCCAAGCCCGTACCGCACCGCCGCGCGCCGGGCCACCGGACGCGGCGGTTTTTCTTTTCGCCGGGCCGCCTCAAGATAAGAACGCCCCCTTTGGGGGCAGCAAACAGGCACGGCGTGTGCGGCGTGGGGGCCCCTTTTCAGGTGGGGCGTTTGCGCAAGAGGTACTTCTGCTGACCCTCCATCACCAGTACACCGTGCTGGTTGCGCACTTCGCTGCGCATGGCCAGCACGCCGGTGCTGCGGCCGGGGGCAAGCTCGGTCACGTGAAGGGACGCATACAAGGTGTCACCCGAGAACACCGGCTTCAAGAAGCGGCTGCTTTGCTCCAGGAAGGCCTTCAGTGAATCCTCCACCATGTGCGGGAACAGGCCGGCGCCCGCCGCGGTCTGGATGGCCACCTGAAACCCGTGCGCAAGCAGGTGCGGCATGCCATGGGCACGGCAATACTCCACGTCGTAATGCACCGGGTGGTTGTCGCCGCTGGCCAGTTGGAAGGCGGCGAACAGCGCGTCGGTCATGGTGCGGGACGGCAGGTTGAAGACCTCGCCGATCGCGAAGTCCTCGAAGTAGCGCTGCGCGCACAGTTGATGCTTGATCATGCCGGGGTCCTGTCTGGAAAAGGGTTGCATGGGGGGATCGGGCGGGGCGCGTCAGTTCGCGGTCATGTTGGCCGCGCGGGCGACCTGGCTCCATTTCTTCAACTCGCTATCCAGAAAGGTGGCCAGTGCCGCAGGCGACGGTTCTGTTTCCAGCACCAGGCCCATGTCGTAGGCGCGGCGCTTCAACGCCTCGTCCTGCAGCGCGGCCTGCAGGGTCGACGTCAGCGTTTTGATCACCGCCGCAGGCGTGCCGGCAGGCGCGAACACGGCGTTCCAGGTGTAGGCCTCGTAGCCCGGAACGGCTTCGGCAATGGCCGGTGTGTCGGGCGTCTGCGGCAAGCGCTGGCTCATCGACGTCGCCAGCAGGCGCACCGTTCCGGCATGCACCTGGGCCAGACCGGTGGGGGCACTGTCGATCATGAATTCCAGGTGTCCGCCGATGACATCCGCCATGGCGGGAGCGCTGCCTCGGTAGGGCACGTGCATGGCGCGCGTGCCGGCCAGGTAGTTGACGAGTTCAGCGCCCAGGTGCGGCGCACTGCCGATGCCGGCGGACCCGTAGTTGACCTTGCCCGGGTGCGATTTCAGATAGGCCAGGAACTCCGGCAGGGTCCGGGCCGGCAGGGATTTATTGACGACCAGCACCAGCGGCGCCTTGGCGGCCAAACCGACCGGCGCGAAGTCTTCGATGGTGCGGTAGGGCAGCGTTGCATGGATGCTCGGGTTGACGGCGTGCGCTACGGTGGTCAGCAGCAAGGTGTAGCCGTCAGGCGGCGCCTTCGCGACCGTCTCCGTGCCGACCAGCGTGCCCGCGCCGGTGCGGTTTTCAACGATGATGGTCGTGCCCGCCTGGCGGCCCCAGCTTTCGGCCAGGGCGCGGGCGAAGGTGTCCGTTGGGCCGCCTGCCGCGTAGGGCACCACCAATTTCACCGGCCGCGATGGAAAGCCGGACTGTGCCCACGCGATGGGGGCGGCTATGAGCAGGCCGATGGCCACAGTCAGCTTTCGGGCCGGCGCGGCCCAGCGGGATAGGGGGATCATTGCTTGTCTCCATTCATTGTTCTGGCTGCCTGTCTGCCGGATGCCGCCGGGTGGTCCCGACAGATGGCGGCGGCTTCGGGTTTGTTCCCTGGTTTCGGCAGAATATAAAGACGATGATCCGGGGCGAACAGTCGAATGTTTTTTCGTCGGCTTAGAACCTTTCTAACAGTGGCTTTCCTTGCCGGCATGGCGGGGGTTGCGGGGGATGGCGTTGCGCTACGAACTGACCGACTTGCGAGTTTTCATGGCTATCGCCGAAGCCAAGAGCCTGACGGGCGGCGCGTCCGACCTGCACCTGACCGCGCCATCGGCCAGCTACCGGCTGAAGAACCTGGAACAGGCGATGGGGGTGCCGCTGTTCATACGCACGCAGAAGGGCATGTCGCTGACGCCTGCGGGCATGACCGTGCTGCGCTATGCGCAGACGATCTTCGCCAATGTCGAACGCCTGCAGGGCGAAATGCGCCGGCACACGGACGGCGTCGAGGGGCATATTCGCGTGTTTGCCAACAGCAGCACGATGAGCGGTCTGCCTGCCGCGCTGAGCCGATTTCTGGCGGCCTATCCCAACGTCAACATTGACCTGGAAGAACGCCTTAGCGCCGACACGGTCAAGGCCGTGCTGGATGGACATGCGGACGTGGGGCTGGTGGCCGGCGCCATTGAGATGCGCGGCCTGGAATTCATTACCTATGGCAAGGACGAATTGCTGTTCATCATCCCGCCGCGCCATCCGCTGGGCCTGCACGTGCGCGTGTCGCTGGAGGCCGCCCTGGCACACGATATCGTGGCGATCGGTCGAAAGAGCAGCAATTTCCTGTATTTGCAGCAGATGGCCGAGCAATTGGGCATCAAGCCACGGGTTCGGGTGCATGCGCCCAACTTCGATGCGGTGCTGCGGTGCGTGCAGGAGGGCGCGGGCATTTCCCTCGTGCCCCGTTCGGTCGCTGCCGCGGCGCTGGCGCAGGGCAAGATCGAAGGCGTGGAAATCGAAGAGGCGTGGGCAGTGCGCGAGCAGCGCGTGGTGATGCGCAGCATGGAGGCGTTGCCCGTCTTCGCACGCGATTTCGTGGGCTATGTCACCGAGCTTACCCCCGCCGACGCTGGCGATTAGAGAATTCTGAAGCGCGATTAAAAATTATCGACTGGCGGCGGCGCGTAGGGCATTCCTATAATTTTCTTGCATTGCCGGCCGGCTCACGGGCCGGCGCCCTTGGAGGCGCAAGACGATATGACCGCAGCTTTGAAACCTCTGGACGGCATCACAGTCGTCGCGCTTGAGCATGCCGTGGCGGCACCGTTCGCCAGCCGTCAATTGGCGGATCTTGGCGCCCGCGTGATCAAGATCGAACGCCCCGGCACGGGCGATTTCGCGCGCGGCTATGATGCCGCGGTGCACGGACAGTCTTCATTCTTCGTGTGGGCCAACCGGGGCAAGGAAAGCCTGTGCCTGGACCTTGAACAGCCCGCCCAGCGCGCCGTGCTGCAGCGGCTGCTGGCCGACGCCGACGTCTTCATCCAGAACCTGGCTCCGGGAGCGGCACAACGCAAGGGGCTGGACTTTGCCACCTTGCATGCCGACTTTCCCCGGCTGATCGTGTGCGATGTTTCGGGGTATGGCGACAGTGGGCCATTTCGCGAGAAAAAGGCCTATGACCTGCTGATCCAGGCCGCGGCTGGCTTGATTTCAGTGACGGGCACCCCTGACGCGCCTGCGCGCACCGGCATATCGATTGCCGATATCTCCGCAGGCATGTACGCGTATTCGGGGATCCTGACGGCCTTGTTGCATCGAGGGCGCACAGGCAAGGGGCTGCGGGTAGAGGTCACTATGCTGGAGGCGCTAGTCGAATGGATGTCGTACCCGTTGAATGCTGCCCGTTATGGCGGCTCGCCGCCAGCGCGCAACGGCGTGGCCCATCCGGCCATCGCCCCTTACGGTCAGTATCAGGCGGGCGACGGCAAGGAGATCATTTTTGGCTTGCAGAACGAACGCGAATGGGGGCATTTCTGCGCAGGGGTACTGCGGAATCCGGCCCTGGCGCAAGACGGGCGCTTTTCGTCTAACGTCCTGCGCGTCGCGAACCGCCAGGCCCTGGATGCCTGCATCGCCGAATGCTTCTCGCCGCTAACGCGCAAGGAGGTGCTGCGTCGGCTGGACGAAGCGGGCATCGCCAATTCCGCGCTGAACACCATGCATGACGTCTGGGACCATCCGCAGTTCGCCGCTCGCGACCGGTGGCGCGATGTCGTCACGCCGGCAGGGCCGATCCGGGCGTTGTTGCCTCCCGCCACGCTGTCGGGCATGGAGGCGGCCATGGGCGACGTGCCGGCGCTGGGCCAGCACACGCAGGCGATCCTGGCCGAATTGGGCGTCACGCTGGCCGCTTGACGCCGCTTGCGGAAGTGGCCGTGGCGCGCCGCTACCGGCTGCCATCCACATACGGCCGGGATTGCAGGATCAGAATCTTGTCCCCCTGCACGGCCCATTCGATGTCCTGGTCCACGTTGCCCAGACGCAGCTTGATCTGGCTGCCCACGGCGGCCAGCCGGGCGACCAGCGCGTCGGTCAGTACCTGGCGGGAGCCTTCGATCGGTACCTCGCGCACGCCGCCCGCCGCGTTTGGCACCAGTTGCGTGTCTTCGGCCGACCGGCTCAGCACCTGCACGGCCTTGGACCAGCTGGAATACATCAGTTGCTCTGCCTGGCGTTTGCCTTCCACCACTTTGATTCCCAGGCCGCGTTTGGCCGAGATGTAGGTCACGTAGCGCCGCGACGCGTCGAAGGGGTCGCGCGTGATCATCACGCCTGAACTGTCCGAGGCCGCTGCCTGCTGTACCAGCACGGCCATCACCACGCCGTCCTGGCCGATGCCTGCCGCGCGCCGGGCCTCGTAGGCTTCGAAGTTGTAGATGGACGCCCACACCGTCTGGATCGCCCGGGGCAGCGCGTCGGCTTGCGTCACGTTGGGCACCGTGGTGTAGAGCCCCGCGCCGCTGAACCCGGGCAGGTCTTCGGAATTCGACGAGCTGCGCACGAATACGCCGCGGCCTTGCAATTGCGATTGCCAACGATTGCGCCATGCGGCGGCCAGCGCGGGATCGGGCTGGGCATTGATGATGTCCTGGCGCAAGGCGGCGAGCTCGGCACGGCGGACATTGGCGTCGCTGGCGAAGTCTGGCCGCTGCTCCAGTGCGGCGACGCGTTGCGGCACGTGCAACTGCTGCATGAACGCGGCGTATTGGGCAAAGGGGATGCAGAAGCCGTCCGGCACGCTCGCCAGCGGCGCCAACGCGGATTTCAGCGCGCCCAGGTTGGCCGCCTTGACCCCGCAATGGCGGCTGTCGCGGGTTGCCATGCCGGTCAGCGGCTTGATGGCCTTGACGGTCAGGTCGGGCTTGGGCAGCGGCAGGCCGCCCGCCTTGGGCCCGGGCGTCGCGGGCGCATCGGGCTTGGCGATGGGCTGTACCTGATAGCCGTTGCTGGAAACATTCAGCGCTACCCACTGGCCGTCGTAGCCGCGCAGCGTGGCAACCCCGTCGCGCACATAGGCGTTGGGAATGCGCCAGCCCTTGGCCAGCAGATTCACGTGCGACAGCAGGGTGGAGGGCCGTTGCGTGATCAGGCCGGCCACGGGCGGCAGCGCGACCGGCACTTCGTCCAGCACCAGGATGTCGGTCGGCATCAGATCGGGGGTGTCTTCCACCGAGGTGATGATGCGCAGGCGGCCTTGGGCGCTTCCGGTGTTCAACGGCAGGAACGTCTGTTCGCGCAGCAGGGCCTCCTGGGTAACGACGTCCAGACCGGCGTGTTGCGCCGTCTGTTCGTGCATCGTGGAGTTGGCCTTGAAGCGAAGCGGCGCGTAGAAGGTGGCACGCAGCCGTTCCCCGGTCAGGGCCAGCAGTTCGGGCGTCAGCCGGTCGCCTTCCCAGAACTCATAGGTGTAGCCGGGCAGGTCTCGCTGCCAGCTGAGGGTGCCGAACAGCAGCCGGCGTTGCGGATCCTTATATTGGGCGATCAGCGTAGCCTTGTCCGAGTCGGGCAACAGGCGACGTTCGCGGGCGAAGTTCTCGTGCAGCGTATAGCGCGGCGTATCGATGTAATAGATGCGGTCGGCGTGCTTGCGGTCGATCACGAATAGCACGTGCGGGATTTCGAGCGGCGTGCCGGCGTTGTACACGCGGGCCAGCTGCTGGAATTCTTCTGGGGTGCGGATCTGGCCCAGGAAGGCGGGGCCACCGCGTTTGGCGTCCTCGGGCTTGCGCGCTTCGATCTCGTCCGGCCGCAAGGGCCGGGCGTTTTCATAGGGGGAGGGCTTACGAGCGGTTTGCGCCTGAGGCGCGGCGCTGATGCTGGCGGCCAGAAGGCCGAACGCGGTCAGGACAATCAGGCTTGGCCGGCGCGGGCCAAGACGATGTAATGCAGGCGGTGGGCGCATGAAAAGACGGGCGGGTCGCAGGGAGTTGCGATGATATCGGAGCCGCCGCGTGGCGCCGTGGAACGATGTGTCCAGATGTACCAAGTCATTGTCGTCAAGGCGTTCGGGCTTACAAATACCCCATTCCAGGGATACGCTGACCCCGCGATTCCCGTGAAATCGGGTTCGGCGGAGTGTCGCGCCGCTGCTGGCATTGCCCACATGCAACAAGGCCCCCAAAAGGGGGCCCTGTTTTTTCGCCAGCCTGAGCCGGAATCAGCCTTCAGCCGTTTCCGCCAGGATTCGCTTGGCTTCTTCGGCCACGCGCTCGGGGGCGGTGCCGCCGATGTGCTTGCGCGCGGCGACCGAGCCTTCCAGCGTCAGCACTTGATGGACGTCGTCGCCGATCTGGGCGTGGTATGCCTTCAGTTCGTCGGTGGACAGGTCGGCCAGGTCGCAGCCGCGCTGTTCGCAGTCGCGCACGGCGTGAGCCACCACTTCGTGGGCATCACGGAAAGGCACGCCACGCTTGACCAGGTAGTCGGCCAGGTCGGTGGCGGTGGCGAAGCCTTGCAGCGCGGCGGCGCGCATGTTGTCGGCCTTCACCTTGATGCCGGCAGCCATGTCCGCGAAGATGGTCAGCGTGTCGCGCACGGTGTCCACGGTGTCGAACAAGCCTTCCTTGTCTTCCTGGTTGTCCTTGTTGTAGGCCAGGGGTTGGCCTTTCATCAGGGTCAGCAGGGCGACCAGGTTGCCGTTCACGCGGCCAGTCTTGCCGCGGGCCAGTTCGGGCACGTCGGGGTTTTTCTTTTGCGGCATGATCGAACTGCCGGTGCAGAAGCGGTCGGCCAGGTCGATGAAACCCACGCGCGGGCTCATCCAGAGCACCAGCTCTTCGGACAGGCGCGACACGTGCGTCATGATCAGTGCGCCGGCTGCGCAGAATTCGATGGCGAAGTCGCGGTCGGACACGGCATCCAGCGAGTTGCGGCAGACGCCGTCGAAGCCCAGCGTCTTGGCGACGCGTTCGCGGTCGATCGGGAACGACGTGCCGGCCAGCGCGGCGGCGCCCAGGGGCAGGCGGTTCACGCGGCGGCGGCAATCGGCCAGGCGTTCGGCATCGCGGCCGAACATTTCAGCGTAGGCCAGCAAATGATGGCCGAACGTGACGGGCTGGGCGACTTGCAGGTGGGTAAAGCCCGGCATGATGGTGCCGGCGTTGTCCAGCGCGACCGCGGCCAGCGCATGACGCAATTGGCGCAGCAGGTCTTGCAGGTTGTCGATTTCGTCGCGCAGCCACAGGCGGATGTCGGTGGCGACCTGGTCGTTGCGGGAACGGCCGGTGTGCAGGCGCTTGCCGGCATCGCCCACCAGTTCCACCAGGCGCTTCTCGATGTTCAGGTGCACGTCTTCCAGGTCCAACAGCCATTGGAAGCTGCCGGCATCGATTTCGGACAGGATCTGGGTCATGCCGCGCTGGATATCAGCCAGATCCTGGGCGCCAATGATGCCCTGGGCGGCCAGCATGTCGGCATGCGCGAGCGAGCCCTGGATGTCGTGGCGCGCCAGGCGCTTGTCGAAATCCACGGACGCCGTGTAGCGCTTTACAAGTTCGGAAACCGGTTCCGAGAACCGGGCGGACCAGGCCTGCGCCTTATTGGCGAACTGGTTTTGATCGGAGGAGGGAGTGTTTGCCATGATGGGCGGAATTATAGGGCCTGCGGCCGCCGGGGCGCACGCGGCGGGGTAGCATGGCCCCATATCGCCGCGCCGCAGCCTCGGCCCGGCGCGACTT
Source organism: Achromobacter marplatensis (assembly GCF_049060505.1). GTDB lineage: Bacteria > Pseudomonadota > Gammaproteobacteria > Burkholderiales > Burkholderiaceae_B > Achromobacter > Achromobacter marplatensis_A. Next base: position 580,527 of record NZ_JBMGRB010000002.1, on the reverse strand, counting down.
GTCGGATAATCCACAGTCAGTTCCAAGACCTTAAAGCGAGTACACGATATATGCCCCTGGAATGGGAAGAACTGGTTACCCAACTTGATACCCACATGCCGCACGAGGCCTGGGCGCAGACGCTGGTCGGCATCGGCGTGCTGATTCTGACGGCGCTGTTTGTCCAGTGGGTCGTCGCCCGGGTGGTGCTGCTGTTGGCGCACCGCGTGCTGGTGCTGAGCGGCCGCGGCGACTGGGATCAGGCCTTGCAGCGCCGCCGCGCCTATCAGAACCTTTGGTATGCCGTGCCTTTCGCGGTGGTGTCGCTGGGCATCGACCTGGTGCCCCACGTGGAAAAGGCGGTGACCATCGTCGGCCGGCTGGCGCACGCGGGCGCCTGGATCTGCGTGTTCGTCGCGTTCTCGGGCGTGTTAAGCGCCTGGCAGGACACCTATTCGGCCACGACGCGGGCCCAAACCCGGTCCATCAAGGGCTATATCCAGATCGGCAAGCTGATTCTGATGGCGGTATGCACCGTTTTGGTGCTTTCTATTCTGATCGACCGGTCGCCGCTATGGATGATCTCGGGCCTGGGCGCGTTGTCGGCGGTGCTGTTGCTGGTGTTCAAGGACACGCTGCTGTCGCTGGTGGCCAGCACGCAGCTGACCAGCAACGATATGCTGCGCATCGGCGACTGGATTGAAATGCCGCAATCCAACGCCGACGGCTTCGTCAAGGACATCGCGCTGCATACCGTCAAAGTGCAGAACTGGGACAACACGGTCACCACCGTGCCGACCTACAAGCTCTTTTCGGAAAGCTACCGCAACTACCGGCACATGTTCGAGTCCGGCGGCCGGCGCATTAAGCGCACCCTGCGGATCGATGCTTCCAGCGTGCGCTTCCTGACGGACGACGAAGCCCAGCGCCTGATGCGTTTCCGCCTGCTGCACGACTATCTGCAAGCCAAGACCCAGGACATCGCCCAGGCGAACCAGACAATGGGCGAACTGGCCAGCGTACCGGCCAACCGGCGCCGCCTGACCAACATCGGCACGTTCCGGGCCTATGGCCTGGCGTTCCTGAAGCAGAACAAGGAAGTCCGCCAGGACATGGCGATGATGGTCCGCATGATGGAGCCCACGTCGGACGGCATTCCGGTCGAGGTCTATTGCTTCACGGCAGTGACGGCCTGGGTGGAATACGAGCGGATTCAGGGCGACATCTTCGACCACCTGCTGGCCATCCTGCCGGAACTGGGCCTGCGGCTGTATCAGCAGCCTTCAGGCGCGGATATCGGCGCAATGGGCAGCTACCTGCGCGAGGGCGCGGTTCAGGCCGCGTTGGCCGGCGAGCGCGACCGCCAGGCCCTGGCCCCGCCGATCGACGCCATGCCGCTCGAACGCGGGCTGACCGACGGCAAGATGCCCAGCTAGCCGGCGGCGCCGGGGAGCGCCGTGAGATAATGCGGGGGTTGGAACTCAGTCATCATTGACCCAGGCGATCACCCCGATGTCGAACCCGTTCTTCAACCTGTATTCCCATGGCTTTGCCCGGGTGGCGGTCGGCGTGCCCGAATGCCGCGTCGCCGATCCGGCGTTCAACGCCGCGCAAACCATCGAGCTGGCGCAGCAGGCCGCCCAGGGCGGCGCCGTGCTGGTGGCGTTTCCCGAACTTGGCCTGTCGGCCTATACCTGCGACGACTTGTTCCACCAGAAGGCCTTGCTGGACGAATGCGAGGCAGCGGTGGCGCAAGTGGTGCAGGCCACGGCCGAACTGGATATTGCCGTCATCGTCGGCGCGCCGCTGCGCGTGTCGCACCAGTTGTTCAATTGCGCGATCGTGGCCGCGGGCGGGCGCGTGCTGGGCGTGGTGCCCAAAAGCTACCTGCCCAACTATGGCGAATTCTACGAAGCGCGCCAGTTCAGCGCCGCCGATTGCGCCGCCGCGACCGAGATCCGCCTGCTGGGCGAAACGGTGCCTTTCGGGCCCGAGCTGCTGTTCCAGATGGAAAAGCTGCCGCTGTTCCAGTTCCACGTTGAAATCTGCGAAGACGTCTGGGTACCCATCCCGCCGTCCTCGTTCGCCGCGCTGGCCGGCGCCACCGTGCTGGTGAACCTGTCGGCCTCGAACATCGTCGTCGGCAAGTCGGAATACCGGCACCAACTGGTGGCGCAGCAGTCTGCCCGATGCCTGTCGGCTTATATGTACACGTCGGCGGGGCGGGGCGAATCGTCCACCGACCTGGCTTGGGACGGCCAGGCGCTGATTTACGAAAACGGCGAATTGCTGGGCGAATCCGAACGCTTCCTGAACCATTCCCACCTGCTTTTCTCGGACGTGGACCTGGACCGCCTGTCGCGCGAGCGCATGCGCCAGACCACGTTTGGCCAGTCGGCCCGCCGCCACCAGGACGAGGTGCGCAAGTTCCGCGCCGTGCCGGTGCCGGTGACCCCGCCATTGGACGACGCCGAGCTGCCGCTGGAGCGGCGCGTGGCGCGCTTTCCCTATGTGCCGGCCGATCCGCTGCGCCGGGATGCCCGCTGCAAAGAGGTTTACAGCATTCAGGTGCAGGCGCTGGCGCAGCGTCTGTCGGCCAGCAAGATGTCGAAGGTCGTCATCGGCATTTCCGGCGGGCTGGATTCCACTCACGCGCTGCTGGTGTGCGCCCAGGCCATGGATACGCTGGGCTTGCCGCGCTCGAACATCCTGGCCGTCACCATGCCGGGCTTCGCCACCAGTACCCGCACGCTGCAGCAGGCGCGCCGGCTGATGGCGGTCGTGGGCTGCACGGCTTCTGAAATCGATATCCGCCCCAGCTGCCTGCAAATGTTGAAAGACCTGGGCCACCCCTATGCGGACGGCAAGCCGGTCTACGACATTACGTTCGAGAACGTACAGGCGGGCGAGCGCACCAACCATCTGTTCCGCCTGGCCAACTTCAGCAACGCCATCGTCATCGGCACGGGCGATTTGAGCGAACTTGCACTAGGCTGGTGCACGTATGGCGTGGGCGACCACATGTCGCACTACAGCGTCAACGCCAGCGTGCCGAAGACGCTGATCACGCATCTGGTGCGCTGGGTGGCCGAGTCCGGCCGCCTGGGCGGCGAGGGCGCCGAGGTGCTGCTGGACGTGCTGGGAACGGACGTAAGCCCCGAATTGGTGCCGGGCAGCGCCGACGACAAACCGGTACAGAAAAGCGAAGCGTCCATCGGCCCTTACGAGCTGCAGGATTTCAACCTGTACTACACGCTGCGCTACGGTTTCGCGCCGACCAAGGTGGCTTTCCTGGCGCTGGCAGCCTGGCGCGACCGCGATGCCGGCGCCTGGCCCGATGCCGCTCATGTGGTGCGCAACCAGTACGATCTGGCCGCCATCAAGCGCAACCTGAAGATCTTCCTGGACCGGTTCTTCCGCACAAGCCAGTTCAAGCGCACCTGCGTGCCGAACGCGCCCAAGGTCGGGTCGGGCGGTTCGTTGTCCCCCCGCGGGGACTGGCGGGCGCCCAGCGACTCCGAATCTGTCGTGTGGTTGCGCGACGCCGATCGCATTCCGGACACGGCCCCGGACGCCTGATACGGGTTCTCCCGCTAGTGCGGCGCGACGCCGGTGGTATTCTCTTATTCATTGCGCCTTGCCTGCCGGAACGGTACGGCAGGGCGCCGCAACAGATCAAAAACCCAGGACGACCAACGTGAAACAAGTCACCGCCATCATCAAACCCTTCAAGCTCGACGAAGTTCGCGAAGCGCTGGCCGAAGTCGGCGTCAGCGGCTTGACCGTGACCGAGGTCAAGGGTTTTGGCCGTCAGAAAGGCCATACCGAGCTCTACCGTGGCGCGGAATACGTGGTGGACTTCCTGCCCAAGATCCGCGTTGAAGTCGTGCTGCCCGATGACCAGGTGGAAGCCGCCATCGAAGCCGTGGTCAAGGCCGCGCGCACCGGCAAGATCGGCGACGGCAAGATCTTCGTCAGCCCGGTCGAACAAGCCATCCGTATCCGCACCGGCGAAAGCGACGAAGAGGCATTGTGAGCCTTGCCTGTCGATCATTGAAGTAACCAGAGGGCTGTCCCCGCGCGGGGCGGCCCTTTTCGGTGCAGCCGTCTTCACGGCAATCGTGTTCCGGGCCGCATGTGCGCGCGGATGGCGGCGCGGGTCCGCGTTAGCGGATCAGCTGGTTCATCTCAAGAATCGGCATCATCACCGCCAGCACGATCAGCAGCACGAATCCCCCCATCAGCAGGATCAGCGCCGGCTCCAGCAACGCCGTCATCGCCATCGCGCGCCGTTCCAGGTCGCGCGACAGGTTCTGCGCGCCGCGATCCAGCAACTCGGGCAGGCGGCCGGTCTTTTCGCCGCTGGCGATCAGGTGCACCAGTAGCGACGGAAACACTTTTTGCGCGCCCAGCGACGCCGACAGCGCGGCGCCTTCGCGCACGCGCGCCGACGCTTCGTCCACGGCCTGGCGCAGCACATCGTTGCTTAATGTGCGGCGGGCGGCGTCCAGCGCGGTCAGCAGCGCCACGCCGCTGCCGCACAGAATCGCCAGCGTGGACGCGAAGCGCGCCGCATTCACCCCCAGCACGAAGCGTCCCGCCAGCGGCAGCCGCAACACGCGCGCGTGCCAGGCGCGCCGTGCCGCCGGCGCCCGCAAGGTATAGCGCCACAACGCGATCAGCAGCACCAGCGCCACGCCCGTGGCCATGCCCCATTCGCGCACATAGTCGGACAACGCCAGCATCACGCGGGTCAGTAACGGAAGCTGCTGCTTGGCGTGGTTGAAGGCGGACACTACCTGCGGCACCACATAACCCAACAAGAAGATCACGATGATGATCGACACGCTACCCACGACCGCGGGGTAGATGAATGCCGTCATCACCTTGCTGCGCAGGGTGTTGCGTTCTTCGATGTAGTCCGCCAGCTTTTCCATGACCTGCGCCAGATCGCCGGACTCTTCGCCCGCGCCGATCAGCGCGCGGTAGATCTCGGGGAAGTCGCGCGGCCGCGCCGCCAACGCGGTGGATAGCCGGTGGCCGGCGCGCACGTCATCGCGCACGCCGCCCAGCGTGGCGGCGATGTGCTTTTTTTCGGCCTGCTCCAGCGTCGCGGACAGCGCGGCGTCCAACGGCAGCCGCGCGGCCAGCAGGCTGGCCAGCTGACGCGTCAGCCACGCCAGATCGGCGTCGGATAGACGGGTGCGCAAGCTGGCGCCCAAGCCTTCCGCGCGCGCCGCCAATGCCGTCGACAAGGGCAACAAACCGCGGCCGCGCAACTGGTTGCGGGCACCGCGCTCGGAGTCGGCATCGATCGTGCCGCGCACGATTTTTCCAAGCGCGTCGGTGGCTTCGTAACGGAAGGAAGGCATGGTGAAAGGCATGGGCCGCACGCAAAAGCGAAACGTGCAAAAGCCCCGAATTTAAAGGGTTTCCAGCCAGTATGTTGCATGTCAAATATGACCGTAGTGTTGCACTGTCACCCCGTATACTCCGACGCGCTTTCACGTTTTTTCACACGATTTCACGTCTCAGGCACCTATCTCGTCATGCGTCATCTTGCGCAGTTCAGCCTTGCGGTCTTGCTAGCAGCAAGCCAAATCGGACCGGCACTCGGCACCGCCCACGCCCAACAGGCAGACAACCGTGTCAGCCTGAATTTCGTCGACACCGATATTCCCGCCGTGTTGCGCGCGCTGTCGCTGTTCACGCATCGGAATTTTCTGGTGGATCCCCGCGTCAAGGGAAAGCTCACGCTGGTGTCGGACCGGCCCGTCGATAGCGGACAGGCGCTGGCCATGCTGACAGGCGCGCTGCGGTTGCAGGGGTTCGCGATCGTCGATGTCGATGGCGTGACGCGCGTGGTTCCCGAGGCTGACGCCAAGCTGCAAGGCAGCGCAGTCGTGGGCAACACACGGCCCGCTGCGCCCGCGCCGGGCGCGCCTGCCGGCGGTGCGGCACGCGGGCCGGTGCCGGTGGCGGCGTTCGCCAAAGGCAGCAGCAGCGGCGAAATGCTGACTCGCGTGTTCCCGTTGAAATACGAGAACGCCGCGAACCTGGTGCCGGTGCTGCGGCCCATGGTGCCGCCGAACAATCCCATCAACGCCTACCCCGGCAACAACACGCTGGTGGTGACGGACTACGCGGACAACCTGGAACGAATCGCGCAAGTCATTGCGCGCATCGACGTGCCCAGTTCCATCGACACGGACGTGGTGCCCGTGCGATCCGGCATCGCGACCGACATCGCCATCCTGGCGTCGCAGTTGCTGGATACGCAAAGCAGCGACCCCACGCAGCGTATTGCCGTCGTGGCCGATCCGCGCAGCAACAGCGTGCTGGTGCGGTCCGGCAGCCCCGCGCGCACACGGCTGGCCCGCGATCTGATTCTGAAACTGGATGCGCAGCAAAACCGGGCGGGCAATCTGCATGTGGTCTATATGCGCAACGCGCAGGCCACGCGCATCGCCGAAGTGCTGGGCGGCTTGCTGACCGGGCAGGCGAATGCCGCGCCGGGCGCCAACGGCGCCGCCGGCGGGGCGTCGGCGCCCACGGGTGGCGCGCAAGGCGGCGCGCGTCCGCAGAACACCGCGACGAATCCTGGCAGCCAGATGGGGCAAGGCATGTCGGGGTCGTCCAAGGGCGGCTTGTCAGGCGAACAGGAACGCATCGCGCGCGAAGACAACAATACGCAGGCCGTCTCGTATTCGGCGGGCGGCGCCACCATCCAGGCGGACCCGGCGACTAATTCGTTGATCATTTCAGCGCCGGAACCGCTGTACCGCAGCCTGCGCGAAGTGATCGACCAACTGGACCAGCGGCGCGCGCAAGTGCTGGTGGAAAGCCTGATTGTTGAAGTCAGTGAACAGAAAGCGGCGGAATTCGGCATCCAGTGGATGACGGGCGCAGGCAACATCAACAGTGGCGGCACCAGCTTCATCGGCGGCACCAACCTGGGCGGTAGCGGCATCACGGGCACGGGCCCGACATCCATCGACGCGCTGGGCGGTGGCTTGAGCCTGGGCGTGGTGAAGGGCACCGTGGACGTGCTGGGCAACGAGGTCATCAACCTGGGCGTGCTGGCGCGCGCCATGCAGAATTCGGGCGAAGCCAACATCCTGTCCACGCCGAACCTGCTGACGCTGGACAACCAGTCCGCCAGCATCCTCGTGGGCAAGACCGTGCCGTTCGTGACAGGCCAATACGTGACCTCGGGCAGCAACGGCAGTTCCAATCCGTTCCAGACAATCGAACGCGAGGACGTGGGCCTGAAGCTGAACATCCGACCGCAGATATCGGAAGGCGGCGCGGTCAAGCTGGATATCTATCAGGAAGTCAGCAGCATCGACGAAAGCCGTTCGAACTCTACCACCGGCATCGTGACCAACAAGCGCGCCATTGACACTAGCGTGCTGATCGACGACGGCCAGATCATCGTGCTGGGCGGCCTGCTGGAAGATAACGTGACGTTGACCACCAACGCCGTGCCGGGGTTGAGTTCGCTGCCCGTGATCGGTTCGCTGTTCCGCTACGATTCGCGCAAACGCACCAAGACCAACCTGATGGTCTTCTTGCGGCCCTATGTCGTGCGGGATGCGAACCGCAGCGCCAGCGTCACCATGGACCGCTACGACTACATGCGCCGCGCGCAAGGGGTGGCGCAGCCCGCCAATCATTGGGCGCTGCCGGACATGCAGGCGCCGATGCTGCCCGCGGCGGGCTCCCCGCCGTCGGTGTCGAACAATGCTTACGACCTGCGCCCCGACCAGCAGGCGGCCACGATGCGCCGCCCGCCGCCCGCCACCGTTGAATCCTTCGCCGTCCGGCAGGTGCCGGGCATGGCGTCCCAGCGCGATGCTTCGACGGCGTTTCGCGTGTCGCGGTCGCTCACCATGGGCGTGGCAGTGGACCCCGAGTCGTTGCTATGAGCGCGCATCCCTTGCCCTATGCCTGGGCGCGCGCACAGCGCGCCGTGCTGTCGCTGCGCGCGGGGCAGGTGCAGTTGACGGTCAGCCCGCGCACCCCGGAATGGGCGGTGCGCGAGATCCGGCGCTGCCACGGCGATGTCGCGTTGACGCAGGTGGACGACGACGCGCTGGAAACCTTGCTGACGGCGGCCTACAGCCATTCCGAGGACGCCGCGTCCGTCATGGGCGTGGCCGAAAACGAAATCGATCTGGACCGGTTGCTGCAGGACATGCCCGAAGTGGCGGACCTGCTGGACGCGCAGGACGACGCCCCGGTGATCCGGATGATCAACGCGCTGTTCGCGCAAGCGGCGCGCGACGGCGCCAGCGACATCCATATCGAGCCCTTCGAGACGCATTCGGTGGTGCGCTACCGCGTGGACGGCACCTTGCGGGACGTGGTGTCGCCGCGCAAGGCGCTGCACGCCGCGCTGATTTCGCGCATCAAGATCATGGCGCATCTGGATATCGCCGAAAAGCGCTTGCCGCAGGACGGCCGCATTGCGCTGCGCGTGGGGGGAAGGCCGATCGACGTGCGGGTATCCACGTTGCCGACCGGGCATGGCGAACGCGCCGTGCTGCGCCTGCTGGACAAGGAGGCGGGGCGGCTGCAGCTGGAGCGGCTGGGCATGTGCCCCGAGGTGCTGGCCCAACTGGATCGCCTGATCCGCCAGCCGCACGGCATCGTGCTGGTGACCGGCCCGACGGGCAGCGGCAAGACCACCACGCTTTACGCCGCGCTGAGTCGGCTGGACGCTGCCACCAGCAACATCCTGACGGTCGAAGACCCGATCGAGTACGACCTTAACGGCATCAGCCAGACCCAGGTCAACGCCAAGATAGACATGAGTTTCGCGCTGGCGTTGCGCGCCATCCTGCGCCAGGATCCCGACGTGATCATGATTGGCGAGATCCGCGATCTTGAGACGGCGCAGATTGCCGTGCAGGCGTCGCTGACGGGCCATCTGGTGCTGGCCACGCTGCACACCAACGATGCCGTGTCGGCGGTGACGCGCCTGACGGACATGGGCGTCGAACCCTTCCTGCTGGCGTCGTCGCTGCTTGGCGTGCTGGCGCAACGTCTGGTGCGCAAGCTTTGCCCGGAATGCAAGAAGCCCGCCATGCTGGATGGCAAACAGGTGTTCCACCCGGTCGGATGTCCGGCCTGCAACCACACGGGCTACAGCGGGCGCTCGGGCATCCACGAGCTATTCACGGTGGACGACGAGGCCCGGCGCCTGATCCACGAGGGGCGCGACGAACGCGAATTGCGCCTGGCCGCGGTGGCGGCGGGCATGCGCACCATGCGCCAGGACGGCCAGCGCTGGGTGGATGGGGGGCAGACGGCGCCCGAGGAAATCGTGCGCGTGACGCGCGACGCATGATGCCTGGCATGGCGTAGCGGGTGGCGCCGGCGGCAAGTCGGCGCCCGGAATCTGGAGGCTCTGGCGCCCGCGCCACGCGCGCGGCCAGGCGCCGGTCGACGCTACTTGCCGACGCCGAACACCACCGTATCCTTCGTGCGCCGCCCCAGGGTCGACATCAGTCCGTCCAGGGCGGCGCGTTGCGCTTGCGTCGCCGAAGACGCGAACGTGGCCTGGCCTTCGAAATTGACGCCGCGCGCCGTCACGCTGCCCTGTCCGGACACTGCCAGCACGCCGTTTTCGGTGCTGAGGAGAAGGGCGGCGCCCGGTTTGCCGGTGCCTTGCAGCCGCAGCAGGTAGGTGCCCACCGGCGCAACGGAGGTCAAGGCCGTGCCGGCATTACGCCAGCGCAGATCGGCGATCGGACCGGACGGCAGGGCGCCGCCCAGGCGCAATGCCTGCCAGCTGATCTCGAGCATGCCTTCGGGCGCCAACGTGTTCCACGGCGCGCCCAGGGCGGGCAAGACGGACGCCGGCACGCGCAGCGACTGGGCCGGCAATGAGATGCCGGCCCAGCCCACGCGGGCGCGAAGCGGGCCTTGCAGCCACGGATGCGAGACTTCCAGCGCCATCGCATCCCAGCGCCATCGCCATTGCACCGCTTGCGGCAGAACACGCCGCGATCCCTGGGCGCCTAGCGCGATCCAGGCGCTGCCTTGCCATAAGGTGCCGCTGGCGTCGGCCAGCGTCACCAGCGCGGGCTCGGGCTGCAAAGCCAGCAGCCAGCGCGCCGGCAGCACGCTGATACCGGCGGCAGCCGCACAGGCGCCGCTGGCCAGCAGCAGGGCGGCGGCGCGTTTGTTGATCGGGGGCAGGGCCATCAGCGGGCGCCTGCCTTGTCCGGCAAGGCCAGCGTCACCTGACCGTTGACCAGACCGGGCAGCGGCCGGCCGTTCGGGTTGGCGGCGCGGGTCAACTCGACCTTTTGCGTGGACAACCCCCAATCGCGGCCCGCCCCTTCCAGCCAGCGCAGCAGCGCCGATGATGGCGCCTGGTTCAGTTCCAGCCGTACACCGCTGCCGGATTCCGGTTGGCCCAGCGTCCACATGCCCGCCGGCAGGCCGCCGCGTTCCAGGCTGGCGCCCAATTCCGCCGGGGTAGGCATGCTGGCGGCCGGGGCAGCCGAGCGTTGGCGCAACGACCGCGCCCGTGATGTCAGGTCGGCGACGCTGGCGGCCTGGGTGCGTAGCGCGGGCAATTCCGCTTGCAGCTTGCGGACGGTGTTCAAAGGCGGCTCGATGAAGACGACGAAGACAATGGCCGCGCCTAACAGCGCGGCTGCGCCGGTGACCAGCCGGCGTTCGCGCGGCGCCAGCGCCGCGTAGCGCTGGCGCGCGCGGGCCAGCGCTGGGTCCACGGGTTTGCGGACGGATTGCCAGGCGTGTTGCAGGCGTTGGTTCAGGGTCATGGTTGCTTGCGCAGGATGCGCCAGGTGTTGTCGGTGTCGCTGCGCTCCAGTTTCAGGCCCAATGCGGCGGCCTGCTGGATCAGCGCCGGGGTTTCCGCGACGCGTTGGGCTTGCTCGCCGGCATCGGCCAGTTGCAGGGTCAGCGCCTGGTCGGCATAGCTCAGGCGTGCCACCTTGTCGGCCGCGAAGGGCAGCGTCTGCGCGGCGGCGCGGGCCAGGGGCAGGAAGTCCGCCGCGCTGGCCGAACCCCGATTGGCCAGCAGCGCGTCCAGGCCTTGCTGGGCCTGCCGTGCCGGGTCCAGCACCACGGGCAAGTCGGGGAAGGCGGCCAGCACCTGCTGGCGCATGCCGTTCTTCAATGCGTCGGCTTCGGCGCTCAATTGCGCCGCATGGATGTTCAGGCCTGCGATCCAGACCACGGCTGCCGCCGCGCCCCAACGCCAGACGGGACGCCAGCGCGAGACACGGGCGGGGGCCAATTGCGGCATTGCCAGCGACCACGACGGCGATGCCGCCTGCCAACGCGGATCCGCCGGGTCTCGCAAGGGGGCATCCGAGGCGGGCGCCAGCGTCTGCGGGGCGATGAGCGCATGCGCGCGCAAGCCTTGCGCATTCAGCAGGCCCCAGGCCCGGCGCACGGGTTCGCGCGGCGCCCAGGCCAACGGAACCTTGCCGTCCGCACCGCGCGGGCCATAGCCGATCGCAAGCGCGTCCAGATCGCTTAGCACCAGCGGTTCCAGGGCGCTATGGACCGCGGCGGCCATGCGCGCGCGGGCGACGGCGGGAATCTGCACGGTGGTGGCGATGACATCCGCGGGATGCAGCACCGCCTCGCACGCGGCATTCGGATAGGCGTTGCCCAGCGCCTGCAAGGTCATTTCGCCTTGCTGCACGCAACGCCCACGCCGGTCAAACCAGGCATAAGGCAACGGCGAACCGGCGCCGAACTCATCCAGAACAGGTAACGCGATACGCAGGGAGTTTTTCATCGCGGGGCCGTTCCCAAGATGAAAACGCCCCCCCGGGGGGCAGCAAGCCCGCGAAGCGGGTGCGGCATGGGGGCATTATTCAGCGGGGCCGTCCCCAAGATGAAAAGGCCCCCCTGGGGGGCAGCAAGTCCGCGAAGCGGGTGCGGCATGGGGGCATTATTCAGCGGGGCCGTCCCAGAGATGAAAAGGCCCCCCTGGGGGGCAGCAAGTCCGCGAAGCGGATGTAGCGTGGGGGCGTTATTCAAGGGGTTTCTCGTGTCCATATCGTGTCGGGCGCCGCCGGCGGCGCGCTGCGTACCAGGGCTTGCATGGAAACCCGGGCGCGTTCGTAGACCACGGTGCCGCTGGCCATGAACCAGCCGCTGGCCGTCGTAACGGTGGGCGCGGGCGAGTCCACGCCGGTGCCGGTCAGCCGGTTGGCGAAGTCGCCGGTGTTGTTGAACCAGTTGCCGCGGTCGCGCTCGCCCGTTATCGCGCGCGCCTGGCTGAGCGACAGGCCGGGCACCAGCGCGGCGATGACCTCGGCGGGCGCGGTGTTGACGTTGACGCTGGTGGCGACTGGCAAGACCGTCATCGTCAGGCGCATCGCGTTGCGCGCGGGCGGTTCCAGCCCAAGCTGGGCGGCGATCTCGTCCACGCCTCGGGGCAGCGGCGCGCGCGCGTCGGGCGCGGCGACGGGCCGGCCATTCGACGACGACGGCGAGTCCGCCGCCAGCGCCGGTGGCTGGGCGGCGGCGATGATGTCGATGATGTGGCCGGCCAGGCTGTCGGGCAGTTGCTGGATGTTCAGTAGCCGGCGCAACACCTTTTCCTGCTCGGGGTTCGGCACACCGTTGCGGGCCAGATTGCTCAGGTTGTACTTCCCCTGCTCGTCCTGGACGCGTCCCGAGAATACGGCGACGCGTTCGTCGCCAGGCCGTTCGATGCGCGTGTCCAGCACCGGCGTCGCCCAGATCTGGTCGCCGCGGGTCGTGGACTCGCGCTTGCCATGATCGCGGATGACCAGCCGCGCCCAGTCAATGCCGCCGGCGAGCATGACGCGGGCCTGCACCCGGGCCAGTTCGTTTTCCACACGACGCGTGCTGGCGGTCTGGCGCTGGAACAGGCTTGTCGTCAGCGCCGCCACGATGGCGACGATGATCAGCGCGCTAATGACCGCCGCGCCGCGTTCGTAAGCCGGAGGGCGGGCCGTCATGGCAGCTCCAGGATGCGGATATAGCGCTGGGGGGCGTTGGCCGCGCCGCGTTCCAGCGTGATTTCAATGCCGGTCGGCGCGGTGGCGAAGCTGGCGTTGGCGTCGACCCAGCCCGTGCCGGGGATCCAGGCGCGCACGCCCAGCGCCCGGACGCCGGGCAAGAGCAGCACGGCGTCGGTCGCGGCCGGCAGCGGACTGCGCGGCGCCGACGGACCGCTGGCACGCCACAGGCCGTCCGCCCGCACCTGCCATTGCACGCGCTGCCACAGGCCGTTGCCGTCGGGGTCGGGCCGCAGCAGTTCCAGGGCGTTGCCGCCGCTCGTCCGCCGCAACAGGCGCAAGCCCGTCGTCAACGCCAATGCGTCTTTGCCTGCGGGGTCGAAGGCCGGCCCGGAATAGGACAATTCGACATCGCGTCCCATCTGGCCCAGGGTGCGGACGATGGCGTCCGTGTCTTCCGCTTCTTGCTCGATCCAGTCGCGCGCGCTGGACACACTGGCCAGCCCGCGCCACGCCATCAGGCTGACCAGCGCCATCAATGCCAGGGCCACGAGAACTTCGATCAGCGTGAAGCCGGCCTGGGCGGTATGGGCGGGAGACGATCGCATCGGTGCGGCGCGCATGCTCATCGCAGGCTGGACAACAGCCCGTCCAGTTGCAGCAGCACCGCGTCCGGACGCGAGGACGCCGCGTCATGGACGTTCACGGAAACCTGCCGAAAGCTGCGGTTCATGGAATTGGTGAACACCAGTTCGCATTGCAGCGCGCGGCCGCCTTGCGGGCAGGGCACCGTCTGCGAGCCGGCACGCGGCAAGGTCTGCTCCAGCCGCAGCTGCGTCAACGCGTTTTGCGCGGCCAGCAGCGCCAGCGTCTTGTCTTGCAAGGCGCGGTTGTTGGCCGACATGACGCCGGTTGCGCGCAGGGCGGCGGCCATCGCCACGGCGATGATGGCCAACGCCACCAGCACCTCGATCAGGGTGAAGCCGCGCTGGCGCTCAGCGGAGCGGGGCGATTCAACGGATGTCATAGCGGCCGGAGGCGTCGCGTTGCAGGGTGATGCTGGCGTCGCCCGCGTGCAGGGTAAGCGTCATGGGGGGGGCCACCCATTCGGTGTTGAACACCAGCGGACGGTCGGGATTCAGCCGAAGCTGGACCGCGCCCGCCCGCCAGGTCTGGGCACGCAACATATCGTCGTGTTCCAGGTGGTCGACTGGCACGGGCGTATCTTCCTGGGCGCTGGGGCCCGGCAGGCGGCCCTGGCGTTCGAAGGACCAGCCCTGGTCGTTCGCCAGCCAGCGGATGGCGCGCCCGTCGCTGCGGGCTTCGCTTTGCGCCACGGTGAAGGCGTCGGCCAGGCGCTGCGCATCGCTGCGCAGGCCGTTGTCGCTTTTCCCGATGGACAGGCTGACCATGCTGGCCGCAATGGCCACGATCACCAGCACCACCAGCACTTCGACCAGCGTGAACCCGCGTTCAGAGTTCCCAGGAACCGATGTCGGCATCGCCGTTTTCTCCCCCGGGCTTGTTGTCGGCGCCGAACGAGAAGACATCGATGTCGCCCTTGACGCCGGGGCTCAGGTATTGGTACGGATGGCCCCAGGGGTCGTTGGGCAGCTTGTCGAGGTAACCGCGCCAGTTATTGGCGCCATCGGGTTTTTCGGCCAGCGCGCGTAGTCCTTGCGCCGTGTTGGGGTAGCGGCCGTTATCCAGCCGGTAGAGCTTGAGCGCCTGCATGATGCCCGCGATGTCCTGGCGCGCGGCGACTTGCCGGGCCTGATCGGGACGGTCGAGCACGCGGGGCACGATCAGGGCCGCCAGGATCCCCATGATCACAATCACCACCATGATTTCGATCAGGGTGAAACCTTGCTGGCGGGCTAGCCCGCGCGGTAACTGGCGCACTTTGCAACTCCGGTATTCAGTAGAAGCCCGGAATTGTGGACATGAAATATGACAGTAATGCGTTGCGACGCCGCCCGCCTGCTACCATGGCCCTTCTACAAGGAGCGGTAATGGCTACAAAAGAGAAGTCTTCGACTGGATTGGCAGCGTTGGTTGAAAAGGCGCTTCAACAGAAGAAGCAGGCTGCCGCCACACAGAAACCGGCAGGGTCGTCCCTGTCGAACCTGGCAGGCCGCAAGCAAATGGGCCGCCCCGCGGGCCGTAAGCGCTGATTGGCGGGCGCTTGAAAGGAAGCGCCGCCTGACCCGCAATCATCAGATTCAAGCCCCGGCGTTTCAATTCACCTGCGCGATCCCCGCTGGCGCCGCCAACGCGGCGGGGGTGGCCAGGCGATTCAATCTTCCCCCTTGCTCTACCGTCACGGCGTCCGCTGCGATATCGCGCAGCACGATGCCCGGGGCCACTTCGCCGCCCGCGCGATAAGCCAGCGGCGGGCCGCCATCCACGCTTAGCACCGCCGCGCCATCCGGGCCGGCCGCGATCAGGCCCAGCACGCTGATCTGCGTGCGCATCACTTCGTCTTTTCCGAACCACAGCGCCACGGGCGTGTTGTCGGCTGCGCGCGGCGCGGGCGCCGACACGGCTGGCGGCATCGGGCCGGGCCGCGGCGCAAGCAGTACCGCGGCCCAAACACCCACGCCCGCGGCAAGCGCCAGCACGGCAAGGACGCGCAGCGTGGCGGGCGCGGAGGGCAGAGAGGGACGCAGGAAAAGCGGCATAAGGGCGATAACGCACACGAAAAGCGACGCGCCCGACTATAGCGGTTGATCATGACAACGCCGATACCGGTAATCCGCGTTCGATTCAGGTTCCGTACAGTTTTTTGTCATGGCGCTTACACGGCGCGTCTCTAGCATGCGGGCAACGCTCGATTTTCCCCGAGCGCCTTTATCCGATCCAACTGGGACACCCGCATGCAAGATACGAATCAAGCCAATCGCCGCCGACTCCTGAAGATGCTGGGAGGAGCGCCGATGCTGCCGATCGGCGGCGTCAGCATGGCTGCGCTGCTGGCCGGCTGTAATTCGAGCGACGATGATGACGACAGCGATGGCTCGACGAATCCGACTCCCAATCCCAATCCGCCCACCGCGCCAGTGACGTTTTCGTCCGCCGCGTTCACGTCGATGCCCGCGCCGACCCTGGCCACGCCGGAACTGATGGCGCGAACAACCGTGAGCTCGGCCATGGCGCTGACGTTCAGCGACGGCTCCAAGCGCACCGTCGAACTGGGCTACGAGCCGTTCTTCGTGACGGGCGACGCCGTGCCGGACGGCAAGGGCGGCACGATGGTGGCGGGCGGGTACTTCAACCTGGCCGGCGCGCCCATCATGGATAACTCGGTGCCCGCCCGCGCACGCCAGTTCTTTTCGAACTGTCCGGACGGCACGTCTTTGCTGGCGCTGTCGGAACCGACGAAGGTCGCTGGCGTGGCCGGCAACGCCGTCTACGCCGTGGTGCAATTCGAATACCAATCGATGGACCAGGCGGGCAACGACATGTACGGGTTGCTGCCGTCGCCGATTGCCGTGCTGACCCTCTCGCAAGACCCGAACACCGGCAAACTGAGCTTGGTGAAGTACAGCAACGTGGACACGGCATCGGTGCACGGCCTGTGGATCACCTGCGGCGCCAGCCTGTCGCCCTGGGGCACCCACCTGTCCAGCGAAGAGTACGAGCCCGACGCGACGATCGCCCGCACGCAGGCGTCGTTCCAGACCTACAGCCAGAACGTCTACGGCGACCCGGCCAAGGCCAACCCGTACCACTACGGCCATATGCCGGAAGTCACCGTGCATCCGGACGGCACGGGCAGCATCAAGAAGCACTACTGCATGGGCCGCATTTCGCACGAGCTAGTGCAGATGATGCCTGACCAGCGCACCGCGCTCATGGGCGACGACGCCACCAACGGCGGCCTGTTCATGTTCGTGGCCGATCGCAAGGCCGACCTGTCGGCGGGCACGCTGTACGTGGCCCAATGGACCCAGACCCTGGGTACGGGCCCGGGCGCCGGCACGTTGAAATGGATCAAACTGGGCCATGCCACCAGCGCCGAGGTCAAGGAGCTGGCTGACCGATTGGTGGCGGCCGACATCATGGACGTGCGCACCGCCGACCCGGCCGACGCGTCCTTCACCAAGATCCGCTACAGCGGCAAGGATAACTGGGTCAAGCTGCAGCCGGGCCGCCGGCAGGCCGCGGCTTTCCTGGAAACGCACCGGTATGCGGCGCTGGTGGGCGGCACGTTGGCCTTCACCAAAATGGAAGGCACCACCGTCAACGCCAAGGACAAGATCGCTTACAGCGCCATGTCGCGCATTGAATCGTCCATGATCGACGGCAAGGTTGCGGGCCTGAAAGTGGAAGCCAACGCCGCCGGCGCGGTGTACCAGTTGCACCTGCAAGCGGGCCAGGTCGACACCGATGGCAATGTGATCGACAGCGAATGGGTGCCGGTGGACATGGGCGCGGTGGCGGAATTGGTCGGCAAACCGCTGGCTACGCCGGATGCGCTGGGCAACACGCACAACGCCGATTTCGTCTCGAACCCCGACAACCTGAAGTTCTCGGAAAAGCTGCGCACGTTGTTCGTGGGTGAAGACAGCGGCGGCCACGTTAACAATTTCATGTGGGCCTACAACGTCGATACGAAGGCGCTGTCACGCTTGCTGTCGTGCCCGGTGGCCGCGGAATCCACGGGCCTGCAGGCCGTGGACGAAATCAACGGCTGGACCTACATCACCAGCAACTTCCAGCACGCGGCCGACTGGGGCGGCATACACGCGGTGGTGCGGCCGACGCTCGAACCGCTGGTCAAGGCCAACTACAAGGATGGCTTCGGTGCGGCCGTCGGCTACCTGACCGGCGTGAAGATCGGCGCGTAGCCCGCGCGGCACCCCGGCTGAACCGCGCAGGCCGCGAAGCGGCGCGCGCGGTTCAGCCACGATCGCAGGGACCGGCACGCCGGTCCCTTTTTCATGCGCGGACACATCCCGATTTTTCGCAAAAGAATCCTGATCCGTCGATCAGGCTTTCTGTCCTTTGTTTCATGGGGCCTTCACCTTGAGCCGCCACTATGTGCGCAGCGTAAAACCCTATTCATGAAACGAGAAGATAAGCATGCAAGCATTGAATTGGAGAAGATGGTGCGCCATGTTGCTGGCTACCAGCGCATTGGCGGGCTGTGGGGGCAGTGACGATGACGACGAGACCGAGGCGCCGCCGACCGCGCCGCCGGTGACCGAGCCGGGTAAGCCGGCCGTCGAGAAAGTGCTGTTCATCGGTGTCGACGGCCTGACCTATGACGCCATGCGTCAAGGCGTGGCGGACAAGTCCTTGTCCAACATCGGCCAGTTGACCATCACGCGCGCCTGGACGGGCGGCGTGACGGGCGGGGTTACGCAACAGCCCACCTTGGCGGTTCCCGGCTGGGCCACGTTGCTGACGGGCCAGTGGGCCGACGCGCATGGCGTGCGGTCCAACGCCGCCGGCCAGGCGATGAAGGCGCCCAGCTTGTTCCAGCGCGTGAAGGCGGCGCGTCCCGACGCCCGCGTGTCGGCGGCCTTCAATTCGACGTTGCTGGCGGGGTTGGTCGGCGGCGACCGCGACGCCGGTTACCTGCAAGCCGTGACGGACTGCGCGGGCGTTGACGATTGCGTCGCCACGCAAGCGCGCGACCGCATCACGGAAGGCTATGACGTGGTGGTGGCCCAGTTCGGCGCCGCCGAGCGCGCCGCCTCGGATAGCGGTTTTGGCGCGAATTACCAAGCGGTCATCCGTCAGACGGACGCCGCCGTGGGCGTGCTGGCCAAACAGGTCGCCGACCGCCGCGCCGCGAACCCCGGCGAGAACTGGCTGATCGTCGTGGCCGCCAGTCATGGCCTGGACAAGACGGGCGCCAGCGACGGCCTGCCCATGTCGTTGAACAAGACTATCGTGCTGGCGACGAACCAACCTGCGATGCTGGGGGGCACGTCGGACGACGCGTCGTTCGACGGTGTGTGGGACAACAACTGGTATGCGTTGCCCAGCGCCGCCGATGTCGCGCCGACGCTGCTGGCCCATCTGGGCGCACTGCCTGCCGCGGGCGCCTACGATATGGCGGGCACGCCGCTGTCCGAACCCCTGGCCCTGCGCCGCCTGGCGGCCCGCACGTCCATGGACAACAAGACCGTGACACTCTCGTGGGTGCGTGTGGGCGCAGCCGGGGACGAAATCGTGGTCAGCCGCGACGGCGCCGAAGTGGCGCGCTTGCCGGCGGCCGCCACGGAATACGCGGACACGGGTTTCACCTTCGATACCGAAGGCGTGCATGCGCTGAACTACAGCGTGTCCGCTGGCCGCGCCGTCAGCGCGACCCGCGCCACGGTGGTCTATGCCAAGCCCGTGCCGTTGCTGGCTTCGCTGCGCACCGGCCTGACGATGCTGTTCCCGTTCGAAGGCAATGTGACCGACGTGGCGGCGGGCGGCGGCGCGATCACGCCATACGACGGCGTGCAGGCGCCGGCCTACGCCAACGCGGGCGTGTTCGGCAAGATGTTCCAGAACGAGCGCGGCGCCGCCGCCTTGGGCGCATTCAAGCTGGACTACCCGGCGGGGCTGCTCGACACCTTGCCGGTCTTCACGATCGGCTTTTGGTACCAGTCGGACGGCACGGCCAACGACCGTTCGATCCTGGGCAACAAAGACTACAACTCCGGCGGCAACCCCGGCATCACCATCGCCCAGTGGGCCGGCCCCGAGCTGCGCTTCAACGTGGCGGGCGGCGGCGTCCGCGCTGATATCAACGGCGTCAAATTCACGCCGAACAAGCCCGTGTACGTCGCCATGACCATCGACAAGCCCGCCAAGATGATGACGGCGTTCGTGTACGACAGCGAGATCGGTTTTACGCGCCGCAACATGACGACGGGCTCGGTGAACCTGGCGCTGGTGGCCGGCCTATTCGGTCCGCACATCGGCCTGAACGAAGACGGCCTGGGCACCTACGGCGTCTGCTGCGCCGGCACCAAGGGCCCTTACACGATGAATTTTGACGATCTGGCCTTCTGGTCGCGCGCCTTGACCGAGACGGAAGTCAGGTCCCTGGCGCTGTCCGGCAAGTCCGTTTCCGACCTGTTTCCCTGATTGGTAAGGATAGAAAAAACCATGAGCAAGTCCCTGATATTGCGCGGTTTCCTGCGCGCTGGTGCGGTGCTGATGTTGACGGCCACGCTGGCCGCATGCGGTGGCGACGATAGCGACGACAGCAACCCCGACAACGGTGCCGGCACGCCCGGCAATGGCGGCACCGAAACGCCGGTGACGCCGCCCACCCCGGCCAAGCCCGAACTGCGTTGCGCGCCTTGAACCGCGCTTTCTCCCGAGTCATAGGAAACGAAACCGTGAAGTCCGAAAAAGACCCGATCCACACTGGCAAGCGCCGCTTCCTGCGCAACGCCGCGGCGTCCACCGCCGGCCTGACCGCGCTGTCGATGTTCCCGCCCGCCATTCGCCGCGCGCTGGCCATTCCGGCCAACAACCGCACCGGCACGATCAACGACGTCGAGCACGTGGTCATCCTGATGCAGGAAAACCGCTCGTTCGACATGTACTTCGGCACGTACAAGGGCGTGCGCGGTTTTGGCGACCGCATCACGATCCCGTTGCCGCAGAACCGTTCGGTCTGGGAACAGACCAACGGCACGCGCGTGGTGATGCCGTATCACCTGGACAGCACGCAGGGTAATGCCCAGCGCGTGTCCGGCACGCCGCACGACTATATGGATGCGCAAATGGCGTGGGACGGCGGCCGCATGGATCAGTGGCCGCGCTACAAGCAAAACCAGTCCATGGGCTACTACCGCCAGAAAGAAGTGGACTTCCAGTTTTCGCTGGCCGAAGCCTTCACGCTGTGCGATGCCTACCACTGCTCGACCCACGGCGGCACCAACACCAACCGCCTGTTCCTGTGGACCGGCACCAACGATCCGCTGGCGCAGGGCAACGGGCCGTCGACCCGCAACCAGTGGGACAGCCTGGGCGCGTCCACCACCGGCTGGACCTGGATGACCTACCCGGAACGGCTGCAAAAGGCTGGCGTCAGCTGGAAGGTCTACCAGAACTTGCCCGAGAACTTCGGCGACAACTCGCTGGCCGGTTTCCAGCAATACCGCCGCGCCAACGAACAGGCGGGCAACGCGGCCAACGGATCGCCGTATCCGGCCTGGACGCCCAGCATGGATGCCGCCAACCCGTTGTACAAGGGCACGGCCAACACCATGCCCGATGGCGGTTTTCTGCAATCGCTGCGCGATGACGTCAACAACGGCACCTTGCCGCAAGTGTCCTGGATCGTGGCGCCCGCCACGTATTCCGAACACCCCGGCCCGTCCAGCCCGGTGCAGGGCGCGTGGTATATCCAGGAAACGCTGGATGCGCTGACCTCGAATCCGGATGTGTGGAGCAAGACGGTCCTGTTGATCAACTTCGACGAAAACGACGGCTACTTCGACCACGTGCCGTCGCCCGCCGCGCCGTCCCTAAACCCCGATGGCTCGATGGCCGGCGCGTCCACCGTCAATACCGACCTGGAACGCCACACCCACGCTTCCGCCCAGGACGCGGCCGACAACCGCGTCTACGGCCCCGGCCCGCGCGTGCCGATGTACGTGGTGTCGCCGTGGAGCCGTGGCGGCTGGATCAATTCCCAGGCGTTCGACCACACATCGGTGCTGCGTTTCCTGGAAGCGCGCTTCGGCGTGCCGGAAGACAACATCAGCCCGTGGCGGCGTGCCGTGCTGGGCGACCTGACGTCGGCCTTCAACTTCGCGACGCCCAACGACGAAAAGCTGCCTGACCTGAACACGCTGACGCGTGCCGGCGCCGACCAACTGCGCACCGACCAGCAGGCACTGACCGCCGTGCCGTTGCCGGACACGACGACGCAGGCCAAGCCGGTGCAGGAAAAGGGCTACCGCTACGCGCGTGCCTTGCCCTACGAGCTGCACACCAGCGGCCGCAGCCAACCCAATATGGGCAGTATGTGGCTGGTGTTTTCCAACACGGGCAAGCAGGCGGCGGTTTTCCATGTGTATGACCGCCTGCATCTGGACCGCTTGCCGCGCCGCTATACGGTAGAACCCGACAAGCAGCTGGAAGGCAGTTGGGATACGGCGGCCGATGGCGGCAAGTACGATCTGTGGGTGTTGGGCCCCAACGGCTATCACCGCCATTTCGCGGGTGACCTGGCGCTGGCGCGCACGTCGCAGCTGGATCCGGAAATTCGCGTCTGCTACGACATTGCCAATGGCGACCTCTATGTCAGTTTCATCAACACCGGCAAGGACGCCTGCACCTTCGAAGTCACGCCCAACGCGTACTACACCAATAACGAGCGTTGGACGCTGACCGTGCCGGCAGGCAGCAAGGTCGAACAACATTGGGCGCTGGAAGGCAGCGGCCACTGGTACGACTTCACGGCCCGCCTGTCCGAAGACCCGTCCTACCTGCGCCGCTTCGCCGGCCACGTTGAAACGGGCAAGACCTCCATCACGGATCCGGCAATGGGCACCTGATCGTCAGGTGGCGGTTTGCGGTTCGCGCGCCCGGAATGCCGTGGCGCACGCGTCGCAGATCGCCGCCGTAATCCCTTGGCGCGCGTGTTCGCGCCGTTCCAGCATGCCGATGGCCCGCGAAAGCGGGCCTAAGTCTTCTGGCAGCGTCAATATCCGTAGTTCCGGGCTGTGCTGCCAGTTGGACCCGTTGATCAGCGGCAGCAGGGTCACGCCGACTTCCTGGCGCACCAGTTCCACCAGGGTCTCGATGGCGTTGAGTTCCAGGAACTCGTTCAGCGGCACCGCCAGGCGCCGCAGCAGGCGGTCGATCTGCAGCCCCGTGCGCTGGGTGCGGTCGAACCGCAGGAAGGGGTTGTTCGCCAATACCTGACGGGCATCCTTGCCCGTGGCGGACGCCGGGGCGATCACCACCAATTGCTCTTCATAGAGCGGGGTCCAGCGCGTGCTGGCCATCTTGCGTCCGGCTTCCACCAGGAACGCCGCGTCCAGTTCGCCGTCTTCGACCTTGCCGGCCAGCTCGCTGGCCTTGCCCGACAGAATGCGCACGTCCAGCTTCGGATGGGCCTTTTTCAGGCCCGACACGACCTTGGACAAGGTTCCCATGCACGACACGATGCTGCCCACCGACACGGCGCCCGCCAGTTCGCCGGGCACGGTGCGCGGCAACCTCATTCGGTCGTATAAATCCAGTAAATGCTTGATTTCCGGTAGCAATTCCCGGCCGGCTGCGTTAAGAATGGCAAGACGCCCGCTACGGTCGAACAGTTCGCGGCCCAGTTCGGCCTCCAGCGAACGCATCTGGAAGCTGACGGCCGCCTGGGTCAGGGCGACCTGCTCGGCGGCTTCGGAAAAAGAGCCGTGGTGCGCAACGGCCAGGAAAGTGCGCAAAAACCGGATGGTGCTCATCGCTGCGACCCATAAAAATTTCTTTTATGACGGAACAAAAAATCAAATTGATTTAATTAGATCACGAGAGTACCTTCGCCTGCTTACCCGTTATGAGACAAGCCACATGAAATCCTTCGACTGGGGCAACCCGTATCCTTCCGTACGCATCCCGCTGTTCGCGCGCAACGTGGTGTCCACGTCGCATCCGCTGGCAGCCCAGGCGGGGCTGCGCATGCTGCTCAAGGGCGGCAATGCCGTGGACGCCGCCATCGCGGCCGCGGCCACGATCGTCCTGGTCGAACCCGTGTCGTGCGGCCTGGGCGGTGATTGCTTCGCCATCGTCTGGGATGGCAAGGAACTGCATGGCTTGAACTCGTCGGGCGTGGCGCCCGCCGCCTGGAACACCGAATACTTCAAGGCCAAGTACGGCACGGGCCCGGACGGCCTGGCCATTCAGCCCAAGCGCGGCTGGGATGCCGTGACGGTGCCGGGCGTGGTGGCCGGCTGGGCGGCGTTGCACGAGAAGCTGGGCAAGCTGCCGTTCGAACAGCTGTTCGAACCCGCCATTGAAATCGCCGAGCGTGGCTACGCCGTGCCGCCGGTGGTGGCGCACAAGTGGGCCGCCGCCGCCGACGAACTGAAGTCGCAGCCGGGCTACGCCCAGGCGTTCCTGCCGGAAGGCCGCGCGCCCAAGGTCGGCGAGCATTTCCGTTTCCCCGATGCCGCCAACACGCTGCGCCGCATCGCCGAATCCAAGGGCCGCGACTTCTATGAAGGCGAACTGGCCGAACGCATCGCCGCGTTCAGCAAGGAATGCGGCGGCGCGATGACGCTGGAAGACCTGCGCAATTACCGTCCGGACTGGGTCAAGCCCATTTCCAAGTCGTATCGCGGCTACGAGCTGCACGAGATCCCGCCCAACGGGCAGGGCATTGCCGCGCTGATCGCGCTGGGCATCGTGGAACGCTTCGACATGTCCGACATCCCGGTGGATTCGGTGCAATCGCAGCACATCCAGATCGAAGCCATGAAGCTGGCCTTCGCCGATCTGTACAAGTACGTGGCCGACCCGCGCGCCATGCAGGTCACGCCCGAGCAAATGTTGTCGGACGCCTACCTCGACAGCCGCGCCAAGCTGATCCGCCTGGACCAGGCGACGCACGCCGAGGCGGGCCGCCCGCACGCCGGCGGCACCATCTACCTGACCGCCGCCGACGAGAACGGCATGATGATTTCGTTCATCCAGTCGAACTACATGGGTTTCGGGTCGGGCGTGGTCGTGCCGGGCACCGGCATCAGCATGCAGAACCGGGGCGTGGGTTTCTCGATGGACCCCAAGTCGGCCAACGTGGTCGAAGGCGGCAAGCGCCCGTTCCACACCATCATCCCGGGTTTCCTGACGCGCGGCGGCAAGCCGGTCATGAGCTTTGGCGTGATGGGCGGCGACATGCAGCCCCAAGGCCATATGCAGACCGTCGTTCGCATGATCGACTACCACCAGAACCCCCAGGCCGCCTGCTGCGCGCCGCGCTGGAAGGTCAACCGCGACTTCACGCTCGACATCGAGACCAACATGAAGGCCTCGACCATTGCAGGCCTGAAAGACCTCGGGCATGCTTTGAAGTCCGTTGACGATCCCTACATGGACTTCGGCGCCGGTCAGTTCATCTGGCGCATGTCCGAGAACGACAACGAACTGGGTTACGTCGCCGCCAGCGACAGCCGCCGCGACGGCCAGGCGGTGGGCTTCTAAACGTTAAGTTCGCAAGCAACAAGGGGAAAAACACAATGAAACGCTTGACCATGACCTTCGGCACCAGCTTGCTGGCGTTGGCTGCGGGGGCCGCATGCGCCCAGAACATCCGGATCGGCCTGCAAGAAGACCCGGACGTGCTGGACCCGCACCGCGCCCGCACATACGTGGGCCGCATCGTGTTCACGTCGCTGTGCGACAAACTGGTGGACATCGATCCCAAGCTGCATTTCGTACCGCAGTTGGCCACGTCGTGGACGTTCAGCCCCGACAACAAGGTACTGACTTTCAAGCTGCGCGAAGACGCGCTGTTCCATGACGGCACCAAGTTCGACGCGGCGGCGGCCAAGGCCAACCTGGAACGCGCCATGAGCCTGCCGGACAGTCTGCGCAAGGGCGAACTGGCCTCGGTCGAGAAAGTGGACGCGCCCGACGCGTCGACGCTGGTGCTGACGCTGAAGAAGCCAGACGCGACCTTGCTGGCCCAACTGTCCGACCGCGCCGGCATGATGCTGTCGCCCAAGACCTTCTCTGACGCGGACGTGGCGTCGGTCGGGCGCAAGCCCGTGTGCTCCGGGCCGTACAAGTTCGTTGAACGTATCCAGAACGACCGCATCGTGCTGGAAAAATTCGACCAGTACTACAACGCCAAGGACTACGCTTTCAAGCGCGTGACGTTCTTGCCCATTCCCGACACCACGGTCCGCTTGTCGAACCTGCGTGCGGGCGACCTGGATATGCTGGAACGCCTGAACCCGTCCGATGCACCGCAGGTCAAGACCGACGCCAGCCTGACGTTCGCGCCGGTGGCGGGGCTGGGTTTCCAGCAGTTCATGTTCAATGTGGGCAACGGCAAGCGGGCCGAAGACAATCCGTTCAAGAACAAGCTGGTGCGCCAGGCGTTCCAGTACGCGCTGGATCGCAACGCCATCAACGAGGTCGCGGGCGGCGGTATCTTCGAACCCGCCCAGCAGCCGTTCCCGCCGGCAAGCCCCTACCATAGCGACAAGTTCCCCGTCACCAAGCGCGACGTGGCAAAAGCCCAGGCCTTGCTGAAGCAGGCCGGCTTTGAACGCGTGAAGGCCGAGCTGGTGTTCGGCAACAACACCACGACGTCGTCCATCGCCGAGATCGTCCAGGCCATGGCGTCCGAGGCGGGCTTCGACCTGTCCTTGCGCCCCACCGAATACGCGGCCTTGCAGAAGGAAGCGTCTGGCGGCAATTTCCAGATCGTGATGCTGGGTTGGTCCGGCCGGGTGGATCCCGACGGCAACGTCCATGCGTTCGTGACGTGCAAGGGCGCGCTGAACGACGGTCATTACTGCAACCCGGAAGTGGACAAGCTGCTGAACGAGGCCCGCACGGTGCCGGATGAAGCCCGCCGCAAGGCGATCTACGAGCAAGCGCAGACCATCATCCAGGACGAACTGCCCGGGGTGTACAACTACTACCAGCCGTGGCCGTTCGCGATGGGCAAGAAGGTCAAGGGCTTCACGCCGTATCCCGACGGCATGATCCGCCTGAAGGGTGTGACGTTCGCGCAGAAGTGACAATGCGGCGCGGCGGCCTCTCTGGGGCGCCGCGCACGTTGAACGCGGCGGCGCTGTGCGGCGACGCGTTCAATGGTTCTTTGCGGCGGCCGCGCGCCAGGTGTTGTTGGCCTGACGCCGTCCGCCGTTCCTGTTCTACGGTTTTCCCACATGCTTAAACTCATCTTGCGCCGCGTGATCGTCGCGATACCGACACTGATACTGGTGTCGATGATCGTCTTCATGCTGCAAAAAATCCTGCCTGGCGATCCGGTGTTGACGCTGGCCGGCGAAGAACGCGATCCGGCCGTCCTGGATTACCTGCGCGACAAATACCGCCTGAACGATCCCTTGCCCATGCAGTACGCGGCGTGGGCCGGGCAGGTGCTGCAAGGCGATCTGGGCAAGTCCTTGCGCACCGACGTGCCCGTCACGACGCTGATCGCGCAAAAGCTGCCGGTGACGTTGCAACTGGCCGCCATGGCGATGTTCTTTGCGCTGTTGATCGGCATCCCGATGGGGATCCTCGCCGCGGTGCGCAAGGGCAAGCCCATTGAAATGGGCGCCAATATCGCGGCGTTATCCGGCATGTCGATTCCCAACTTCTGGTTGGGGATCATCCTGATCATGGTGGTGTCGGTGCAGTGGAAGCTGCTGCCCGCCTCGGGCTATGTGTCGCCGGCCGAAGACTTCTGGCTGTCGATCAAGACCATGCTGATGCCGTCGCTGGTGCTGTCCACCGCGATTGCGGCTTACTTGATGCGCCATACGCGGTCGTCCATGCTGGAAGCGCTGTCCGCCGACTACGTGCGCACAGCCCGCGCCAAGGGCGTGTCGCCGCGTAGCGTGGTGCTGCGCCATGCGCTGCGCAATGCGCTGATGCCGATCGTCACCCTGGTGACCTTGTTGTTCGGCGAATTGTTGGCCGGCGCCGTGCTGACGGAACAGGTCTTTACGATCCCGGGCTTCGGCAAGCTGGTGGTGGACGCGGTGTTCACGCGCGACTACGCGGTGGTGCAGGGCGTGGTGCTCTGCGTGGCGGTGGGCTTCATCCTGATGAACCTGCTGGCCGACATTCTGTACATCCTGGTCAATCCCCGCCTGAGGCACTCATGAGCGCACTTCCTGCAACGGCCGCAGCCGTCACGCCGCCCCGCAGCCGCAACCGCGCCTGGGGAAAATTCAAACGCAACCACATCGCGATGCTGGGCCTGGGCATTGTGGCTTTCTTCGTCCTGCTGGCCGTGCTGGCGCCGTTCATCGCCAACCACGACCCGCTACAGACCAGTTTCACCACTATTCGCAAGGCGCCGTCGGCGTCTTACTGGCTGGGCACGGACGAGCTGGGCCGCGATATTTTCAGCCGCATGGTCTATGGCGCCCGCGCGTCCCTGATGGCCGGCCTGGTGTCCGTGCTGATCGCGCTGGTGGTCGGGGTGCCTTTCGGGCTTGCCGCCGGCTACTTCGGCGGCTGGACCGACAGCTTCATCTCGCGCGCCACCGAGGCGCTGCTGGCCATCCCGTTCCTGATCCTGGCCATCGCGCTGGCCGCCTTCCTGGGGCCCAGCCTGACCAACGCCATGATCGCCATCGGCGTGTCGGCCGCGCCCAAGTTCGTGCGCCTGACGCGCGGGCAGGTGCTGGCGGTAAAGAATGAAGACTATGTGCAAAGCGCCCGGGCGCTGGGCGCATCCGACTTGCGCATCATCGGCCGGCACGTCTTCCCCAATGTGATGCCGCCGCTGATCGTCCAGGCCACCATCACGATCGCCACCGCCATCATCGCGGAAGCCAGCCTGTCCTTTCTGGGGCTGGGCCTGCAGCCGCCGACGCCGTCGTGGGGCTCGATGCTGAACACGGCCAAGAACTTCATGACCCAGGCGCCCTGGATGTCGATCTTCCCCGGATCGGCGATTTTCCTGGTGGTGCTGGGCTTCAATCTGCTGGGCGACGGGCTGCGCGATGCGCTCGATCCGCGTCAGGAAAAGTAATCACTATGGCAACCATGGATCCCAAACGCGTCGTTCAGGTCAATGACCTGACTGTGCGCTTCAAAACGCCTGACCGCACGGTCGAAGCCGTGCGCAATGTCTCGTTCCATGTCGATCGCGGCGAAACCCTGGCCATCGTGGGCGAGTCGGGGTCGGGCAAGTCGGTGACGTCGCTGGCGCTGATGCGCCTGGTGGAGTACGGCGGCGGCAAGATTGTCAACGGCGACATGTTTCTGCGTCGCCGCAGCGGCGAGGTGCTGGATCTGGCCCACGCGCCCGACACCACGCTGCAACGCGTGCGCGGCGCCGACGTGGCGATGATTTTCCAGGAGCCGATGACGTCGCTGAACCCCAGCTTCACGGCGGGCAACCAGATCGCCGAGGCCCTGCAGCTGCACCAGGGGCTGGACGCGGCCGGCGCGCGCGCGGAGACGCTGCGCATGCTGGAACGCGTGCGCATCCCCGAGGCCCGCGCGATCCTGGACCGCTATCCGCACCAGTTGTCGGGCGGCATGCGCCAGCGCGTGATGATCGCGATGGCGCTGTCGTGCAAGCCTCAGCTGCTGATCGCCGATGAGCCGACGACGGCGCTGGACGTCACGATCCAGGCGCAGATTCTGCAACTGATCCGCCAGTTGCAGGAAGAGATGGACATGGGCGTGATTTTCATCACGCACGATATGGGCGTGGTGGCCGAAGTGGCCGACCGCGTGCTGGTGATGTATCGCGGCGACAAGGTGGAAGAGGGCGGGGCGGACGAGATCTTCGCGCGTCCGCAGCATGCCTATACGCGCGCCTTGCTGTCCGCCGTGCCGCGCCTGGGCGCGATGCACGGCACCGACGAACCCGCGCCGTTCCCGCTGCTGAAGGTCGAGGAAGCCGCCCACGTCGCCGATCCTGCCGCGCTGGTGGATGCGCCCGTGGCGGCGCCGACGACCGTCCGCCGCGAGAACGGGCCGGTCCTGAAGGTGCGCGACCTGACGACCAGTTTCGATATCACCGGCGGCATTCTGGGCCGGGTGCAGAAGCGGGTGCACGCAGTCGAGAAAGTCAGTTTCGATCTATACCCCGGCGAGACGCTGTCGCTGGTGGGCGAGTCGGGTTGCGGCAAGACCACGACAGGGCGGTCGTTGCTGCAACTGGTCAAGAGCAAGAGCGGCACGATCGAGTTCGACGGCAAGAACATCGGCGCGCTGCGCGGCAGCGCCATGCAGACGTTGCGCCAGCACATCCAGTTCATTTTCCAGGACCCGTTCGCGTCGCTGGATCCGCGGATGACGGTGGGCTATTCCATCATGGAGCCGCTGTTGATCCACGGCGTGGCACGCGGTAAGGCGGCGCAGGACCGCGTGCGCTGGCTGATGGACAAGTGCGGGCTTTTGCCTGAAATGATCGACCGCTATCCGCACGAGTTTTCGGGCGGCCAACGCCAGCGCATTTGCATTGCCCGGGCGCTGGCGCTGAATCCCAAGGTGGTGATCGCGGACGAGTCGGTGTCGGCGCTGGACGTGTCGATCCAGGCCCAGATCGTGAATCTGCTGCTGGATCTGCAGCGTGAGCTGGGTGTGTCGTTCCTGTTCATTTCGCATGACATGGCGGTGGTGGAACGCGTAAGCCACCGGGTGGCGGTGATGTATCTGGGGCAGATCGTCGAGATCGGGCCGCGGCGAGCAATTTTCGAGAATCCCCAACATCCCTATACGAAGAAGCTGATGGCCGCGGTGCCGATCGCGGATCCGCAGCGGCGGCACCGGGAGCGGTCATTGCTGGTGGACGAAATTCCCAGCCCGATGCGAAAGCTGGGGGACGATCCGTTGGTCGAACCGTTGGTGGCGGTGGGCGAGGGGCATTTCGTGGCGAGACATTCTATTGGGGTTTATTGAGGCTTGATGGGTTGTTCTTGAGGTGGGACTGGCGGGTGAGTTTCTGAGACGCGTTGGCGGTTGAGTTTTTAAGACGCATCTGGCGGTGGGGCGGGGGGTGTGCTTGGCGTTTTGGCCTCGGGTGGAGTAGGAGGGAGGAGTTTGCGGGGTCGCCAAAGACGGCCGCGCGGGCGGCCTTTTTTGGCGTTTAGGCGGGCTTGCGTCGGGTAGTGGCGCTTCGCGAATGCGGCGTGATCCTGACTGATCGTGCTCGTAGGATGGGTGGAGCGCGGCATGGCATGGCTTCGTGGCGAATCGTTCAACGCGCGAAACCCATCATCGAATATACGTAATCCGTCATCAAAAGCAGACGACCCATTATCGGATACCCAATACACGTTGTCGGACATCCAACATACGTGGCCGGACACGGGGTGTAATCTTCCTCTTTCGGGTCAGCGCTTCTCCAGCGCCAGCTTCAATCCGAACGCAATAAACACCGCGCCCGTCATGCGGTCCAGGCCGCGCATCACGGTGGGGCGGGATAGCCATTTTGCCAAAGGGCGTGTGGCGGCGACTAGCAGAGTGAACCAGAGTACGCCCAGGAGGGCGTGGACCGCGGCCAGCAACAGGCTGAAGGTCAGCACGTTGGCGCCTGCCGGGATGAACTGCGGCAGGAAAGTGATGTAGAAGATGCCGACCTTCGGGTTCAAGGCATTGGTCAGGCAGCCACGCAGGAACCAGCCGGTGGCGCTGGTGGAGGCGTATGGCAGGGCGGATGCGGATGCGGAGGCGGTGCCCGTGCTGGTCATCTCTGCCTGCACGGACCGGCGGCCAGGCAAGGTGCGCCATAGCAATTTGGCGCCCAGATAGAACAGATAGGCGGCAGCGCAGATGCGCAGCGTGTTGTACGCCAGCGTGGAGACGGCCAGCAGGGAGCCCAGGCCGAAAGCGGCGATGGCGCCCCAAAGCAGGCATCCCGCGCAGATACCCAACCCCGCCATCAGCGCGCGGCGTCCGCCCTCAACGGCGGCAGTTCGCAAGACCAGCGCCGTATCCAGCCCCGGCGTGATCGTGAGGATGGTGGCGGCCAACGTAAAGGCGAGCAGAGCGGCAGTGGCGGTCATGATCGGAAGCTAGGGCAAGGATAGAGGGCCAGGAATGCCAGGCCGGCGCCCACCAGCAGCGCAACGCGGCCAATCGCCACTTTAACCCCAGTGCGGATGGGCGGCGCGCGCACAAAGTCTGTCTACGCACACTACCGTCCACCGCGCGCCGCCCATCTCTACCTACCCCCGCACTTGAAAGCGCACTAACACCCGCCCTTTCGCATTCGCGCAAGCGTCCACCGCCACGACGAAGCAAGGCACGTATGCCGATTTCGGCCGCCCGGGCGGCCGAAATCGGCGGGCCCCGCAAGCATCGCCACCGACCACGGCTCCAGCAGCGCATCAATCCAAGACGGCGCCAGCTCGTCGGCGTGGGCGGCATGGGCGCGAGCAACCTCGATGCGCCCGAGGGAATCGGAAGGGAGCCGCAGGCGGACGACGATGACAACGGGGTAGTCCGGCGCCTGCGCACCGGACCGCAATCGTGGGCGCGAGCGCCCATGCCGCCCACGCCGACGAGCGACCGACAACGTGCCAGCCGAAAGCCCGCAACGACGCCCCGCAACAATGCCGCCCAACGATGCCCCACGACGCCCCGCAAACACCCCCAGCCGCCAAGCGTTATCATTGCGGCCTTCACGCAATCTGCACGATTTCAACGGATTTTTCGCTATGGCCCTGCGCGCCACCATCTACAAGGCCGAACTTAACGTTGCCGATACGGACCGCCACTACTACGGCAGCCATTCGCTGACGGTCGCCCGCCATCCCTCGGAAACCGACGAGCGCCTGATGGTCCGCCTGGTCGCCTACGCCCTGCATGCGCAGGAAGAGCTGGCGTTCACCAAGGGTTTGAGCGACACCGACGAACCCGATTTGTGGGTCAAAGACCTGACCGGCGCGGTCAAATTGTGGATCGAAGTCGGTCAACCCGAAGAACGCCGCATCCTGCGCGCCTGTGGCCGCGCCGACGAAGTCATTGTGTATTGCTACGGCGGTTCGGCCAGCAAGATCTGGTGGGATGGCGTGCGCAACAAGTTGGAACGCACCCGCAACCTGAAGGTCATCAACCTGCCGTCGGACCAGAGCCGCGCACTGGCCAAGCTGGCCGAACGCACGATGCAGCTGAACGCGAACATCTCGGATGGCATCGTGTACTTTTCGGCCGACAAGGGCGAGGTCAGCGTCGAACCCGAGGCCTGGCGGTAACCGCCGCACCCACAGGACGGCATCGCGGCGTTACATATTCACCCTGGATTTTTCTTGCCCGGGGTGTTTTTGCGGGATTAATATGATGATCATCATATTTTGGATTTCCTCCCATGCCCGGCCCGTCCTCCCGTAAAGCGCTTTCTCACGAACGCATCGTCGACGCGGCCGCGCGCGCGATCCGGCGTGAAGGCTATGCGGGCGTGGGCGTGGCCGACGTCATGAAAGAGGCCGGGCTTACCCATGGCGGCTTCTACGCGCATTTTCCGTCGCGCGACGCGTTGTTGGCCGCGGCCATGGAACGCGCCGGGCGCGATGGCGCGGCGCGCATGTCCAAGAGCATTGCCCAGCGCCGAGAGGAGGGGGCCAGCCCCTTGCAAGCCTGGGTCGAGGCGTATCTGGGCGAGGCGCATTTGAAAGGCTGTGAAGGCGGCTGTCCGGTATCGGCGTTGGCGTCCGAAATTCCTCGTCAGTCGAGCGAGGTGCGCGAGGTCTCGGCGTTGCGGGTGCGGCGCTTGATGGATGCCGTGCGGCAGGTCCTGCCCGAGACGGCCGGCAAAGAGGCCGCGGCGGCCGTGACCAGTACGTTGGTGGGCGCGCTGCAACTGGCCCGGGCGTTGGGCGACAACCCCGAAGGGCGCGCCGTGCTGGCCTCCGCCCGACATGCCATCCTGGACCAATACGACCACGAGGCCCGCCCCGCATCCGCCTGACACGATCCCTATCCAAAGGCCGCATTGCGCGGTCTTTTTACCGACCAAAAATATGATGATCATCATATTTCGTCGACTTTCGTTGCTGTATCCCTACCAAGGACATCCCATCATGGATTTGAAGAATGCAGTGGTTTTGATTACTGGCGCCAACCGCGGCTTAGGGTTGGCATTTGCCCGCGAGGCGCTGGCCCGTGGCGCGCGCAAAGTCTATGCCGGCGCACGCGATCCTTCGACGGTTACGTTGGCCGGCGTGGAAGCCATCAAGCTGGACGTGACGAACCCGCAAGACGTGGCGGCGGCCGCCGCGCATGCGTCGGATGTGACGCTGGTCATCAACAATGCGGGCATCGCTGCCACCGGCAGTTTCATGGCCGAGGGCAGCATCGAATCCGCGCAACGCCATCTGGACACCAACCTGTTCGGTTCGTTGCGCGTGGCGCAGGCGTTCGCGCCGGTGCTGGCGGCCAACGGCGGGGGCGCGCTGTTGAATGTGCTGTCCATCGCCAGTTGGATCAATGGTCCGTTGCTGAGCGTGTACGGCATGAGCAAGTCGGCCGCCTGGGCCATGACCAACGGCCTGCGCAACGACCTGCGGGCGCAGAAGACGCAAGTGTTGGGCCTGCACATGGGCTTTGTGGACACGGACTTGACCCGCGGCATTGATGGCCCGAAGTCCACGCCGGCGTCCATCGTGGGGCAGGCGTTTGACGGGTTGGAGGCGGGCGCCGAGGAGGTGCTGGCGGACGAACGCACCCGCCTGGTCAAGCAGGGCTTGTCCGCCGAGCCGGCGGTGTACTTGAAAGCGCTGGGGTAGGAGCATCATGCGCGCTACCGCCCGCTCCACGTCTGCCGCCTCATCGGCAGCCCCGTCGGCCAACGACCCGGCGATCCACGCCGCGAATGCGCCCGCCGCGGCCTCTCCCTGGCCCGTCTTCTGGGTGGCCAGCATCGCCGTGTTCCTGGTGTCGCTGGATGGCACCATGCTGTATGCGGCATTCGGCGCCTTGCGCGCCGGCTTTCCCCAGGCTTCGGCTGCCGACATGTCGTGGGTGCTCAACGCCTACACCGTCGTGTTCGCTGCCATGTTGATCCCGTCCGGCGGCCTGGCCGACACGCATGGTCGCAAGCGCATGTTCATGGTGGGCGTGGTGCTGTTCCTGGCCGCTTCCGCCGCGTGCGGCCTGGCGGGCAGCGTGGGGTGGCTGATCGCCGCCCGCGTGTTGCAGGCCGTGGGCGCGGCGCTGCTGACGCCGGCCTCGTTGTCGATCGTGCTGGCCGCCTTTCCGACTTCCCAGCGCGCCGTGGCGGTCAGCCTGTGGGGCGCGGTGGGAGGCCTGGCCGCCGCGGTGGGCCCCAGCCTGGGCGCGTTCGTGGTGGACGTGGCGGGCTGGCCGTGGGCCTTCTACATCAATCTGCCGCTGGGCGCCTTGTCGCTATGGTACGGCGCGGGCCTGTTGCAAGAATCCGTGAAGCCCGATGCGCGCCGCCGCGTGGATGGTGTCGGCATGGCGCTGCTGGTTGTGGCGGTGGGGGCGTTGGCGCTGGCGATCGTGCAGTCGGAATCGCCGTCGTGGAGCCGCGTGGAACTGGGCGTGGTGGCTGCCGTGGGCGTCGTGTCCATGGGCGCCTTCGTGGCGTGGGCCCGCGCCACGCCGCACCCGCTGGTCGATCTGTCGCTCTTCAAGCATCGCACCTATCGCTATGTGAACCTGGCCACGCTGAGCTTCGGCATCGCTTTCGCGATGATGTTCTTTGCCTTCTTCTTCTACATGACGGGGGTCTGGCATTACAGCCTGCCGCGCGCCGGCCTGGCCGTGACGCCGGGCCCGCTGCTGGTGATGCCCACGGCGATCTTGACCGGCCGGCTGGCGGCGCGCATGGGCCACCGCCCGTTCCTGGTGGGCGGCGCCTTGATCTATGCAGCCAGCGGATTGTGGTTCTTGCTGGTGCCGGGCGAGCAACCCGCCTATGTGACGCAATGGCTGCCGGGCCTGCTGCTGAGCGGCATCGGCGTGGGCATGGTGTTGCCGTCGTTGTCGGGGGCGGCCGTCAGCCGCCTGCCGGCGCAACACTACGCCGTGGGCAGCGCCGTCAACCAGGCGACGAGGCAGGTCGGCGGTGTGATGGGCGTGGCGATCACGGTGCTGATGCTGGGGCATGGCGCGGTGAGCCATGCGGATTTCTCGCCGCTGTATGTCGGGCACGTCGCCTTGGCGCTCTTGACGGCCGTGCTGTGCCTGGCAGTGGACACGCGGCCCCGCCAGGCGTGATACGTCACTGCGTGCAGGCGTCCGGCGCCAGATTGGCCGGGTCGCCGCACGCGTTCCATTGCGTGGGCGTCAAGGCCGGCACCAGCGCGACGCGCCCCATCGGGTCGAAATAGAACAGGACCCGGCCGGGATGCTGGTGCATGGCCTGCCAGATATGTTCTTGGGCCTGCGGCGTCACGTGCGCCGTGCCTTGCGCGTCGGTTTCACCCTTGGCCAGCACGGCCTGCAGCTCGGGGTCCCAGGACGATTGGTCGTCGCCGTCCATCGGTACGTCTTCGGGAATGCGCACGATGCGCCACGCCACGCCCGGGATCTCACCCGGCATCGCCGCCATATGTTCGCGCAGGCGCGGGTACAGACGGTCGGGGCGTGTAGCGGGTTCGGGGTAGGCAAGAGGCTCCGCGCTATCGTTCGGCGCGGCGAACGCGGAATATTGCCGCACGTAGCGCTGCGCCGGCTTGCCTTGCGCATCGAAGGTCTGGACGGCCAGCGGTTGGCCCGGCGATAGCGTGTCGATGACACGCAGCAGACGGCCCGAGGCGTCGTGCAGATAATGGCGGCTGACACCGGGGCCTTTGGCGTCGCCGCAGCCGTCGTCGATGAAGGTGGTCAGCACGCCTTGCGCGTCGCGCCGCAGGCAGGCGCGGCGGGTCGCGGAATAGGGCTGCGCGCTGGATGATCCCGCGAAGTCGTATTCGGTATAGGCCGCCAGTGCGCCCGTCGCGTCGTAGGCCAGGCGATAACCGCCTTCAAGCACGGTCCCGCCGCGGATCTTGCCATAGCGTTCCACCCGGCACAGCTTGCCGTCCGGATCGAAATAGAGGCGTGTGGGCGCGGCCGCGGTTTCCCGGACCCGGTAAGCCGACCAATCAACCTTGTCGGTCCAGGTGTGCGGAGTCGGGTCGCCGCGCTCGTGGGTCCAGGCCAGCTTGCGGTTCGTGGGGACGCGTTCGCCGCGCTTGCCCAGCAACACGCGGTCGTCCGTCAGGTCCACGGACACCGGCACTGCCGGTCGCGTGGAGGGCACGGAAAAATCGGTATCCACCGGCCCGCACGCCGCCATGGCGGCCGGGGCAAGCAGCGCGTGGGCGGCCAAGGCAAGGACGATCGGCAACTTACGCATACTGTTGCGCGTCCATGTATTGCACCAGGTCCCAGAATTCCTTGGACACGCCGCCCAGTCGCAGTTTGCCTTGCGTGTCTTCAAACAGCAGGAACGGGTAGGCGTCGCGAGTCAACACGCCGGGTTCCGGCAGCCGGTAAGGCTTGTAGATTTCGGGGTTGTTGAAGTAGTCCTCCAGCCGTCCGCCGCCATCCACATGCATATAGCGCACGCGCAGCGTCTGCTGCTTGAAAGCCGCCAGGGTTTCGGGATAGACGCCGCCGTCGCCCGCGACGACGGAATGGGACAGCGCCGCCATGAATACGCGCTGGATGCCGACGAAGCGGATTTCACCGTGCGTGCTGTCGCCTTGGGCGCGGGCCAGCTCCTTCACCACCTGCGAAGCGCGCGAACCGGGCACCAGCGTGTTGGCGAACAGCTTGTCGACGTCGGCGTTCTCGCGATCGGGCATCTGGCGGAACTGTTGGAAATCCTGCCGGAAGGCATCCAGCCACTGCTGGTAGCGTTGGTTTTCCAGTTGGCGGTCAAAAGTCTGGGCGACGCTTGCGCCAGCATGCAGCGTGAAAAGGCTGGCCACGGCAAGCAGCCAGAAACGTCGGAACCAGAGGGTGAGCCTGTGAGGGGGCATGTCAGTGACCGGGCGGCCAAGGGAAGGGGAAAAAGCGGAAAGAAAACGGGCAGAAAACGAGCGGATGATCGCCGTCATTGCGGGCGATCCGACGCAGCATCCGATGCCGTATTCGCTGTACTCACTGTATCGGCCGTATTCGCCGTATCCACCGTACTAGCGCGCCCGCGGCCGGGCCAGCCGTAGAACCAGACCGTGCACAGGAACGCGCCGACCATACCGGGCAAGGCGCCCACGACGAAGGGGAACAGCAGTTCCGTCCATTGGAATTCCCGGCTGCCGAATCCGCTCAAGAACAGGAAGCCGCACAGGGCGCCCACCCCTGTCATCATGCCCAACGCCGGCCACGTGGGGCGGACGGGTTTGAGCGCGCCCGCCACGATGCCGCATAGCAGCGCAGGCACGATGCCAAAGACATAGAACCATGGCAGACCGAAGATGGCGGTTATCAGGTTCTGGCCTTCCAGGGTGACGATCGCGACCCCGATCATCAGCGCGACGCCGCCCACGGCGGGCGCAACGAAAGCGTACATGATGCCGCCAGCGACAAGGTCGCTGACAATGCGGCGGCGGGTGTCGTCCGGTCGAGGCCGCCGGAAGCGGTAGCCGACGGCGGCAAGGATGCCAAGCAAGAGCAGGCCCAGAACGAGGAAGAGTCTCATTGCCTTATTCTGGCACAAGAGTCAGGGCGTGGCGCATGCGCCCTGGGATGTGCCCGGCATCGCCGGCCGGCGTCTCAGCGTGGCGTGCGCTGATGGGGCATCAAGGGCGGCGCGGGCTGGTCAGCGATCAACTCCCAGAACCCCGGCAGAAAGCACTCCGCCACCAGCAACGGCTGGCCCTGGCGCCAGAACACGGACCGTCGCGCCCAGATGCGGGCGGCGTCGCGGTCGCGCTGCTCGGGCGGCAGCACGCCACGCGCCGTAGCGTGAAACGGCACCGGCGAGGCCAGCCGGCGGCAGGCGAACGGCGACCGAATGACGGTGCTGTCGTGGTACAGCATGTCGGCCAGCGGCCGGGTCAGCAGCCGGCGCATGCCTTGCCATGCGCCATGCGATGCGCCCAGCGGCGTCAAGCTGCGGGCCGGCACGCTGTCCACGCCGTTCACCGACATCAGGACTTCACGGATCCAAACGGGCGTGCCGGGCGCGATGCCCATTGCGCGGGCTTCATCCAGCGGGGCGCCGTCGGCATACTCGGCCAGTACGCGCAGGCGGACCTGGCCGACCTGGCGCAGGCCGGCGGTGAGCGCGCCGGGCCGGAACAGCCAGTGGCGCACGGCAGGAGGCAGAACGGGCGGGGCGATGGCAAGCCAGCCTGCGGCAAGGGGAGGGTGATGTGCTGCGGGTTTCATCATGGCTGCGTATTATGCCAAGCCCGGCTGACGGCCCCAATGCGTCGCAGTGACGCAGCGTGGGCGCTGCCGGGAAAAGCCCGCTTTAACGCGACGGGCCGGCACGCGATTCCAGCGTTCGGGAAAGCACTTATTGTCGCGGGCGCGGGCGTCTCTCTATTATCTGCCCACGGTCAAGATTGACCAGAATGCCTTCAAGGCATGCAGTACCCCGCAGCAATAATTGCTGCTTGAACATTCAGTATGGCTATAGAAGCCCCCGACTTGCACGCAATGCGTGGTCGGGGGCTTTTTCGTTTTCAATTTTCGAAGAGGGAGATCGCATGCAAGCGTCGGATCCGCAACGTTCCCCGGTCCAGTCGACCTGGGTGGCCAGTGTGCAGATGGCTCCCGTCATCGGCGACGTTGCCGCCAATGTGGCCCGCTCGGCCGCCATGGTGGAGCAGGCCGCCGCGCAAGGCGCGCGGCTGGTGGTGCTGCCCGAACTGGCCAACACGGGCTATGTGTTCGAAAGCCGCGAAGAAGCCTATGCCTTGGCCGAGGCAGTGCCCGGTGGCCCCAGCTCGCAGGCCTGGATCGCGCTGGCGCAGCGGCTGGGCATCTATCTGGTGGCGGGCATCGCCGAGCGTTGCGGCGACCGGCTGTACAACGCCGCGCTGGTCGCCGGCCCGGCCGGATATCTCGGCACCTATCGCAAGCTGCATTTGTGGGGCGACGAGAATCTTTATTTCGAACCCGGGGACCTGGGCCTGCCGGTGTTCCATACCGAGCTGGGCCGCCTGGGGGTGGCGATCTGCTATGACGGCTGGTTTCCCGAGGTGTACCGCATGCTGGCGGTGCGCGGCGCGGACATCGTGGCGGTGCCGACCAACTGGGTGCCGATGCCGGGGCAGACGCCCGACGGGCCGGTAATGGCCCATGCGCTGACCATCGCGGGGGCGCACAGCAACGGCTTGACGGTGGTGTGCGCCGACCGCGTGGGCACGGAACGCGGCCAGCCGTTCGTGGGCCGCAGCCTGATCGTGGGATCGCAAGGCTGGACGGCCGCAGGCCCCGCCAGCGCCGATCAGGAAGAAGTATTGCTGGCGCCCATCGACGTGAAGGCGTCGCGCCGGGCGCGCCAATTGAACGATTTCAACCACGTGCTGCGCGATAGGCGCTGCGATCTCTACGACGAGCAACTGGGCGCGGACGACGCCCCGCGGCAACGTCAAGCGCCGGGCATGTAGCCCACTTCCAAGGAGCAACCTTATGAAACCCCTGTTCAGCAGCTTCCGCATCCGCTTGTCGTTCATTGCGTTACTGGCTGGCGTTGCCAGCGCGCACGCCGCGGAACCCTTGCGCATTGGCGTGCCGGTTGGTTTGTCGGGCGCCAATAGCGTGGTGGCGCCCGGCGTGGTGCAGGCGTCCCAGTTGGCCGCCGACGAGATCAACGCGGCCGGCGGCATTCTGGGCCGCCAAGTTGTGCTGGAAATCGCCGATGACGCGTCGGGCGCCGTCGGCGCCCAAAAGGCCTACGACACCCTGGTCTTCCAGAAGAAGGTGGATGCCATCATCGCCATGGAGACCAGCGCGGCCCGCAATGCCGCGCTGCCCATCGTGTCGCGCGGCAAGGTGCCGTACATCTATACCTCTTTCTACGAAGGCCGGTCGTGCAACCGCTGGATGCATGTGAACGGCTGGGTGCCCGAGCAGCAGGTCGCCCCGGTGGTGGACCACTTCATGCAAGCGCGTAAAGCCAAGACCTTCTTCCTGGTCGGCAGCGACTATGCCTTCGGCCGCGGCATGTTGAAGTTCACGCGGGCGTATATCGAAAAGCAGGGCGGGCGCGTGGTGGGCGAGGAATACCTGCCCATCGATGGCTCGGACTGGACGCCGGTGGTGTCGAAGATCCGCTCGGCAAACCCCGATGCGCTGATCAGTTCGACGGCGGGCGGGGGGCCTAACGTCAGTCTGGCCAAGCAGATCAAGGCGGCAGGGCTGTCCATGCCTTACGGCAACCTGGCGATCGACGAGGGCACGGCCAAGACAATGGGCGATACGGCGGTGGGCATGTATATGTCGGCGTCTTACCTGACCAGCATCGATACGCCGCAGAACCGCAAGTTCCTGGACGGCCTGAAAGCGAAGTTCGGCAACGACGCCAAGACCGCCAATGAATTCTCCGGCCCGCAATATGAGGCCTTCTACCTGTACAAGGCGGCTGTCGAGCGAGCAGCGGGCTTGGATCCGCAGAAAGTGGTGCAGGCCCTGAGCGAGGTGTCGTTCGATGGCCCCCGTGGCCCCGTGAAGATGGACCGGCAGCGCCACGCCGCGCTGACCATGCGCCTGGGGCAGGTGCAGCAGGACGGTTCCATCAAAATCCTGCAGACCTTCAATCAAGTCGACCCGGGCGCGCAATGCCCGGACTTGAAGTGACGCCGCAGTAACGTGATAAGCGCCGCCGGCCCGTCCGGCGGCGCCGGAGACCGATTATGGGTTTGCTGCTGGACATCTTGAGCACGGCCGCCATGCTGTTCATCGTGACGTCGGGGTTGATGATCATCTTCGGCGTGATGAAGATCGTTAATTTCGCGCATGGGGCGATTCTTACGCTGGGAAGCTATGCCAGCCTGGTGGTGACCCAGCTGGGCTTGAACCCCTGGCTTGCGCTGCCGTTCGCGCTGGCGGTCGGCGTGCTGGTGGGCATGGGCGTGGAACGCCTGATCGTTCAGCCCCTGTACAAGCGGCCGCTGGACGCCATCCTGGCCACCTGGGGGCTGGGTATCGTGATCGGCCAGCTCATCACGGTCGCCTTCGGGCGCGAGGTTCAATTCGTGGACTCGCCGATCCAGGGCGCCGTGTCTTTCCTGGGCACGGAGTATTCGGCGTATCGCCTGTTCCTGGTGCCCGGGGCGCTGCTGATCTATGCGGCCATGACCTTGCTGCTGAACGGCACGCGTTTCGGCGTGCGGACGCGCGCCGTGATCATGAACGAAGATCTGGCGCGCGGCCTTGGCATCAATGCCGAACGCATCCGCTTCACGACCTTTGGCCTGGGCGCCGGGCTGGGCGCGCTGGCCGGCGCGCTGATCACGCCGCTGTCCAGCGTGGACCCCAACATGGGTCTGCCGTGGCTGGTCAGCGCCTTCATGCTTGTCATGGTGTCGGGCCACTCGATCACTGCGCTGTTGTTGACCTGCCTGGTCTACGGCGCTTGCCAGGTGCTGGTGAGCATCTTCGTCAGCCCGATCCTGGGCGGCGTCACCATTGCCGTGCTGGCCGCGTTGACGCTGCGCCTGCGTCCCCAAGGATTCGCCCATGACTGACCATTCGCTTGCACAACCGCGCGAGGCCGCCACGGCGCCCGAGACGCGCGCACGGCGCAGCCACGCATTGCCGTGGCTGGCCGGCATGTGCCTGATCCTGACCGTGGCGGGCCCGTGGCTGTTCGACACCTATTTGCTCAACGTGCTGATCAAGGCGCTGTTTTTCGCGATGGCGGCGGTAACGGTGGACGTGCTGTGGGGCTACACGGGCCATCTCACCTTCGGCCAATCGGCTTTTTTTGGGGTTGGCGCCTACGCGGCGGGCCTGGCCTTCACGCACTACGGGTTTTCACCGTCGATCGCCATTCTCGCCGCGTTGGCGGCGGTGGGCGCGGCGGCGCTGTTGGCGCTGGCGACCGGCTGGCTGTCGTTCTATCGGGGGGCGTCGCCGTTCTTCGCGACGGTCATCTCGCTGGTGCT
Organism: Achromobacter marplatensis; assembly: GCF_049060505.1. Classification (GTDB taxonomy): domain Bacteria; phylum Pseudomonadota; class Gammaproteobacteria; order Burkholderiales; family Burkholderiaceae_B; genus Achromobacter; species Achromobacter marplatensis_A. The sequence goes on along the minus strand of NZ_JBMGRB010000002.1, from coordinate 537,884 downwards.
GCCCATCGTGTTGACGCAACTGGTGCTGGCCGGCGGCACGTACACCGGATCGTCGTCGGGCCTGACGGGCTACGAGACGTTCGATCTGTCGCTCGAGGCCTGGTATGTGATCGCGGCAGGCTCCCTATCGGTGGTGGCCTTGCTGGCGTGGGTGGTGGTGCGCAGCGACGGCGGCCGCATCCTGGTGGCCCTGCGCGACAACGAGTCCCGTTGCAGCTATCTGGGCTTGAACACCGCGCATTGGCGCATCGTGCTGCTGGTCGTGTGCGGCGCGGTGGCCAGCCTGGCGGGGTTTGGCTATGGCGCGTTCAGCGGCGTGGTGGCGCCGGAACTCACGGGCTTCGTGTTCGGCACGGAGCTGATCATATGGGTGGCGCTGGGCGGACGCGGCACCATCTGGGGCCCGGTGCTGGGGGCCATCCTCATCAACGTGGCGGGCTCCTACCTGAGCGGGAACATGCCGTTCCTGTGGCAGTTGCTGCTGGGCGTGACGTTCATCCTGATCATCCTGTTGTTGCCGCGCGGGCTATTGCCCCTGTTGACCGCGCCGTTCTTCCGGCGCGGTCAAGCGGTCGCGGTGCCAGTGCTGGGCGTGCGCGCGGGCCAGTCGCAGCCAGCCAACGGCGCGTCGCAGGCATTGAATCTGTCTGGGGTGGCCAAGCGCTTTGGCAGCCTGAAAGTGCTGGAAGGAATCGATCTGCAGGCCCGAGGCGGCGAACTGGTGGGCCTGATCGGCCCCAACGGCGCGGGCAAGACCACCCTGATGCGTTGCATCGCCGACGGCGCCGAACGGTCCGAAGGCGACCTGGAGCTTTACGGTCATCGGGTGCAGCGGGACGGGCCGGAACAATGCGTGCGCTATGGCCTGGGCCGAAAGTTCCAGAACGCCAATGTGTTCGATACGATGACCGTGGCGGAAAGCCTGCGCATCGCGACGACCCTGCGGGAACAACCGTCGTGGTGGCGGCGTTCGCCCACGTTGGACCTGCCGCCTTACGCGCTGGAAGTGCTGCGCGTGACTGGGTTGGACCAATGCCTGGCCACCGTGGCCCGCGACCTGTCGCACGGGCAGCAGCAGGCGCTGGAGCTGGCGATGGTGCTGGCGCTGGAGCCGCGCATCGTCCTGCTGGACGAACCCACGGCCGGCCTGTCCAAGGCCGAACGGGCGCAGATCGGCCAGATGCTGTCGTCGCTGGCGCACAAGTACGGGCTGTGCTGCCTGCTGGTCGAGCACGACCTGGATTTCGTGAAGGAAGTGGCGACGCGGATCGTCGTCTTGCACCAGGGCCGCATCGTCATGGACGGGAGTTTCCAGGAAGTCGTGGAATCGGAATTGGTGCGCACCATCTATGCAGGTAGCGCGCAGGCCGCGCAAGGAGCAGGGCAATGACGGGTATCGCACCGGCATTAAGCGTGGAAGGCGTGTCCAGCGGCTATAAAGGTTCGGTGGTGCTGAACGAGGTGTCGCTATCGGTCGATCGCGGCGCTTGCGTGGCGCTGTTGGGCAAGAACGGCATGGGCAAAAGCACGCTGCTCAAGACGGTCATGGGCTACCTGCCCAAGCTGCGCGGGCGCGTCCGCCTGGGCGCGGTCGATGCCACCCGCCTGCGTCCGCACGAAGTGGCGCGCTGTGGCGTTGCATACGCGGCGCAGGAACAGCCCCTGTTCCCCGACCTGAGCATCCGCGACAACCTGCGCCTGGGCTTGCCCCGCGATGATCTCTTCGACGAGCGCTTCGCCGACATCGCCGAACTGTTTCCGGTGTTCGCGACGCGCCTGCGCCAGCACGCCGGTACCTTGTCGGGCGGCGAACAGAAGATGCTGCTGGTGGCGCGCGGGCTGATGCAGCGGCCCGAACTGTTGCTGCTGGATGAAATCACCGAAGGGCTGCAGCCATCGGTGATAGAACGTCTGGGCCGCGCCCTGAACTGGGAACGCGAGCGCCGCGGCACGACCATGCTCATCGTCGAGCAGAATGTCGCGTTCGCGCTGGACGTGGCTGATCGCTATCTGGTGCTGAAACAGGGCGCGATCGTGGACGAGGGCGAGGCTGGCGCGCCCGAGGCCATCGGCCATATCATTGACCATCTGAAGGTATGAATGCCGTCGCCCCCGCTGCGGCGCGGGCCGGCATGCTCGATTCACGCATAAGGACGCAATCATGACCTCGCTCCAGGACCAGGACGCGGAACGGCCCGGGTGGCGCATCGGTGTGCTGTACTCGCGCAGCGGCGTGACGGGCACGACCGAATCGCAGCATTTCTTCGGAACGGTGCTTGCCGTGGAAGAGATCAATGCCTTGGGCGGCGTATTGGGCCGGCCGCTGGAACCCGTGGTGTACGACCCCGGCAGCGACGCCGAAGAATACCGCCGGCTGGCCGCCCGCCTGCTGTTGGATGACGAAGTCAGCGTCATCTTCGGGGGCTGCACCTCGCATTGCCGCAAAGCGATGCTGCCCGTGGTTGAGCGCAGCAATTCCTTGCTTTGGTACGGCTCGGTCTACGAGGGCTTCGAGTATTCGCCCAACGTCATCTACACGGGGGCGGCGCCCAACCAGGGCAGCATGCAGCTGGCGGCCTACCTTATCCAGAACTGCGGCTCGCGCATCTTTCTGGTGGGCGCGGACTACATCTACCCGCGCGAAACGAACCGCATCATGCGCGAGACCGTCGAAGAGCATGGCGGCGAGATCCTGGACGAAACCTATCTGCCCTTGGGATGCGACGAAAGCGACATCATCGACGTCGTGGCGGATATTCGGCGTATCCAGCCGGACGTGGTGTTTTCCACGCTGATCGGCGCGGATGCGCAACGCTTCTACCAGCGCTACCACGAGGCCTGCCAACAGGCGGGGGCGCAAACGGCCCACATCCCCATCGCCAGCCTGACCATGGCGGAATCCGAGGTGGCCGAGATCGGGCCACAGCGTTGCGTGGGGCACATCACCGCCGCCACGTATTTCAATACCGTCGATACGCCCGCCAACCGGCATTTCCTGTCGCGTTGGCGCGAGCGGTTTGGCGACCAGCCCGCCAGCGTCTATGCCGAAACGTGCTACAGCCAGGTGCACCTGTTCGCGCGCGCGCTGCAGCGCGTGGGCAGCATGGACACCCGCAAGCTGGTACGGGCGGTGCATCAGGTGCAATTCGATGCGCCAGATGGGCGGATGTTCATCCTTGCCGAAAACAACCACTGTGTGCTGACGCCGCGCATTGGCGTGTGCCGGGCCGACGGGCGGTTCGATATCGTCTGGGAAAGCGACCAGCCGGTGAAGCCGGACCCTTATCTGACGGCGTTCGGCCTGGACGAATTCTGGTTGAAATGAGCATGGACCATAGCCTTCGCCGCCTCTACGAGGACCTGCGCAGCGTGGCCGTCGCGGTGGTGTATCCGCCTGGCGAAGACCGCGACGTGCTGGTCGAACAGCTCAAGCGCATCGGCTGCCGCATCCACTTGCACTGGCCGTTCCCGGATGCCGCACCGGCCGGCGCGGACGTCATCTTCTTCCAGGTGTCGCAGTGCGTGCAGAACAGCTCGGCTTGGTCGGCCAGCGAAGTCGAGGCCACCCTGATCGCCCTGTCCGAATACGAAACGCCCACCACGCTCAAGCAACTGCTGAAGACCAATGCCCATGGGGTGCTGACGCGGCCATTCCGTTCGGCGGGCATTCTTAGCACGCTGGTGCTGGCGCGGTCGGCCAAGCAGTTCCAGAACCGCCAGCAGGTCAAGATCGACAAGCTGGAAAACACCATCAAGGCGCGGCGCGTTATCGAAAAAGCGATCCGCGTGCTGATGGATCACCAGCGGCTGGACGAACGCGCGGCCTATGAGCACATGCGCACTCGTGCCACGGGTTTGCGCGTCAGCGTGGCCGAAGTCGCCGCGATGATCATCGAGGCCAGCGAAGCCATGGAAAAGCTCGGCCTGGGCGGCACACGCCCGGGGCCGCCGTCAATCGGCTAAGTACCTGCCGGCAAAGAGGAAAACAATGAAAGTCATGATTGCCCGCTTGAACCACGAGACCAATACGTTCTCGCCCGTGCCGACGCCATTGGCCGCTTTTGGCAACGACGGCCCCGCCTTCGGCGCGGCGGCCTACGAAGAGAACAAGGGCAAGCGCACGGCGATGTCGGCCTTCATCGACATCGCCGAGGCGAACGGCGCGTCGGTGGTCACGCCGGTGTCCGCCACCGCGTATCCCAGCGGCCGGGTGGACGCGAAGGCCTATCGCAAGCTCTGCGACGAGATCGTGGCCGGCGCGCGCGGATGCGGCGCCATTCTGCTGGACCTGCATGGTGCCATGGCGGTCGAAAGCACCGACGACGGCGAAGGCGACCTGCTGGAGCGCTTGCGCCAGCAGACGCCCGACGTGCCGATCGCCGTGGCGCTGGACCTGCACGGCAACGTGACGCCCAAGATGATGGCCAACGCCGACGTCATCGTCAGCTTCAAGACCTATCCGCACGTGGACATGTACGAAACCGGCGAGCACGCGGGCCGCATCCTGTTCGACTGGCTCAACGGCGGGCCGCGCCCGGTGATGGCGTGGCGCCGCCTGCCCTTGATGACGCACACCTTGCACAGCGCCACGGCGCAAGGCGCCATGCGCGACGCCGTGCAGGCGGCCCGGCGCGCCGAGGACGCGGGCACGTTGGCCGTATCCGTGCTGGCGGGATTCGCCTTGGCGGACATCCCATACCCTTGCCTGAGCGTGGTGGTGGTGGGGGCGGGCGAGCCGGCGCTGGCCGAGCAGGCAGCGACCGGGATGGCGCGCTCCATCTGGGCGGCGCGGGACGGCTTTTTCTACGACAGCGAACCCCTGGCCGATTCCCTGGCCCGCGCCGTCGAGCTGGCATGCGGCGCAAGCAAGCCGGTACTGCTGCTGGACCATGGCGACAACTGCATGTCTGGCGGCACCTGCGACACCATGGAAGTGCTGATGGCCGCGGTGGACGCCGGTTTGACGGGCATTGTCGCGGGCCTGTACTGCGATCCCCAAGCCGTGGAGGCGTTGACGGCGGCGGGCGAGGGCGCCCAGGTCGATATCCTGGTGGGCAACAAGCGGCCGATTCCCGCCATCGGCCGGCCCGCGGCGCCGGTGCGGCTGCAGGGCGTGGTCGGGGCCGTAACCGATGGCCAATACGTCATCACGGGTCCCACCTATACCGGGCAGACGGCGTGCATGGGCCGCAGTGCCGTGCTGGATATTGGCGCGGCGCAACTGGTGATCACCGAGCGCACCCACGAACCCTGGGACCTGGGCGTGTTTGAAAGCATGGGGCTGGACCCGCGTCGGGCGCGCTTCGTGCTGGTCAAATCCCGCATGTACTGCCGGCCGGTGTTCGAGCCCATTTCGCAGGCGCTGGTGGAATGCGCCAGCGCGGGCGTCACCAGTTCGGATTTTTCCCTGTTCCCCTACGAACGCCGGCGTCGGCCGCTGTATCCGCTGGATCCCATGGCGCTGTCCGACTACGACCCGTCGGCCTGAGCGGCAGGCCGGCGGGCGTCCGCATACAATACCGGCCATGGAAAAAGTACGCATCTCCAAGCTCATGTCCGAGCGCGGACTCTGCTCGCGCCGCGAGGCCGACAGCTATATCGAACGCGGCTGGGTCCGCGTGGACGGCGCCGTGGTGTCCGAACTGGGCGCCCGGGCCTATCCCGACCAGGTCATCACGCTTGAGCGCGCCGCGCAGGCGCGCCAGACCTCACGGGTAACGATCCTGATCAACAAACCAGTCGGCTATGTGTCCGGCCAGGCCGAAAAAGGCTATACGCCGGCGGTGGCGCTGATCGATTCGCGCTCGCGTTTTTCGGGTGACCGGGCGCCGCAACGCTTCGAGCGCGCGCACCTGGATGGGCTGGCCGTGGCCGGCCGGCTGGACATCGATTCCCAAGGCCTGCTGGTGCTGACGCAGGATGGCCGCATCGCCAAACACCTGATCGGCGAAGATTCCAGCGTCGACAAGGAATACCTGGTGCGCGTGCAGGGCGATCTCTCGGACCGTGGGCTTGAACTCCTGAATCACGGCCTGTCGCTGGACGGCCGCGCGCTCAAACCCGCCCAAGTGCGGTGGCAGAACCACGACCAACTGCGATTTGTGCTGCGGGAAGGCAAGAAGCGGCAGATCCGCCGCATGTGCGAACTGGTCGGCCTGAAGGTCGTGGGCTTGAAGCGCGTGCGGATCGGCCGCGTGTCGCTGGGCGACCTGCCTCTGGGCCAATGGCGCTATCTGCGCGACGACGAAGGGTTCTGACCCCCGTTTTTCCGGAATGTCCGCCGCTCCGTCGACGGGTGCGGCCGCCACGCCTGCGCGGTGGTCGGCAGATTTTTCAATCTGTTTCCAAGACGCCGTTACTTCATGAAAGCGGGGGTATTCTTCGCTTGCCCGTCGCTACCCAGGCGCTCCATCAGAAATTCGATGAAGATCCGTGTCTTGGCGGGCAGAAGCCGGGTTTCGGTGACCGCATAGACAGGGAAGGGCCCCAGTTGCCAGTCCGGCAGCACGCGCCGCAGTTGGCCTGACTGCTGTTCGGCCGTCTGGCCGCCCACCAACACCGCGATGCCCGCGCCCAGCATGGCCAACCGGCGCGCCATGGCGACGCCATTGACTGAAAACCGGTTACCCGGCGTGAATTCAATGTGCTGGTCGCCGTTGGAAAGCGGCCAGCGGGTCACGCGGCCGGCGCCTTCGGCGCGGAACTCTATGCACTCGTGGCGGGTCAAGTCGCTGGGGTGCCGCGGTTCGCCGTGCTTTTGCAAGTAGTCATGCGAGGCATACAAATGGGCGGGCAGCATGCCCAGCAACCTGGCAATCTGCGTTGAGTCGGGCAGGTCGCCGATTTCGATGGAGATGTCGCAGGTCTGGAATACGCGCGACGCGTGGTCCGGATTGGCAAGGTCAAGGAAAAACGTGACGTCGGGATAGCGGCGGGAGAATTCCATGAACGATTCAGCCAGGAAGTCCGTGCCGAAATCCGCGGGCATGTTCACCCGCAGCGGCCCGGCTGGCGTATCCACCAGCTTCTGCAGTTCTTCATGGGCGATCTGCGCTTCGGCGACGATGCGCTGGCAGCGTTCGAAGTACAGCCGGCCCGCGTCGGTCAGTTCCACCTTGCGCGTGGTGCGGCTAAGCAGCCGCAAGCCGACGGATCGTTCCAGTTCGGCCACCTGGCGAGACAAGGTGGACTTGGGGACGCCCAGTGTCGCCGCCGCGCGGCTAAAACTGTGCGTCTTGGCCACTTCCACGAAGAGTTCCATGCCTTGTAAGCGTTTCATGGCGAGATTCTGTCATAGGCCGGGAAGATCTAATTGTCCCATAAATGGAATGATGTTTTCTTAATGTGCCCCTTTGTTTCCTGGGCGGGATAACTCAGAATGCGAGTTCTGCAATGCAGCAATGCGACTAAGCCCACCCTGCGTGTTCAACGCGAATCCACCCAGTTGATGCACTGCCTTGCCAGTTCGGGCGCGGCTAGGCGGTTTGTTTTTGCCGCTTTGCCTGCCCGGGGCAAAAAAGCCCTTTTAGGGGCAGCAAGCCCGCGAAAGCGGGTGCAGCGTGGGGCCTCATATTTTTTGGAATGCAATCTATGAACAAGAAAAGCGCTATGTGGCGCGGCGCGGCGATCGTCACGCTGACGGCATCGGCTCTCACCCTGGCCGCTTGCGGCAAAAAGCAGGACGCGCCGCAGGCGGGCAAGCCGCAAGTCTCGGTCGTGACCTTGACCACGCAGCCCGTTTCCCTGACCACGGAATTGCCGGGCCGCACCTCCGCATTCCGGGTTGCCGAAGTCCGGCCCCAGGTCAACGGCATTGTCCAGAAGCGCCTGTTCACGGAAGGCGGCGAGGTCAAGGCGGGCGAACAGCTCTACCAGATCGACCCCGCGCTCTACCAGGCCAGCGTGGACAGCCAGAAGGCCGCCCTGGCCCGCGCGCAAGCGCAGCAAAAGACCGCCGCCTTGCTGGCCGAACGCTACAAACCGCTGGTGGCCACGCGCGCCGTCAGCCAGCAGACCTATGACAACGCCGTCGCGTCGCGCGACCAGGCCGCCGCCGACGTGATGTCGGCCAAGGCCGCGTTGGATACGGCCCGCATCAACCTGGTCTACACCAAGGTGCTGTCGCCCATCGACGGCATCATCGGCCGGTCCTCGGTGACCGAGGGCGCGCTGGTCACGGCCAACCAGACCGGTGCGTTGGCTGCAGTGCAGCAAATCGACCCGATCTACGTCGACGTGACCCAATCCAGCGTTCAGTTGCTGCGTTTGCAGGACGCGTTGGCCAGCGGCCAGTTGAAGAAGGCCGACGGCGAGCAGGCCGCGCTGGTCACGCTGACGCTGGAAGACGGTTCGCAATACAAGCAGACCGGCAAGCTGCAGTTCTCGGAAGTGACCGTGGACCAGGGCACCGGCTCGATCACGCTGCGCGCGGTGTTCCCGAACCCGGACCGCCGTCTGTTGCCCGGCATGTTCGTGCGCGCCCGCCTGGCGGATGGCGTGGCCGCCGACGGCTTGCTGGTGCCGCAACGCGGCGTGACCCGCAACCAGCGCGGTCTGCCGACGGCGCTGGTGGTCAATGCCAAGAATCAGGTCGAACTGCGTGAATTGAAGACCGACCGCGCCATTGGCGACAAGTGGCTGGTGACCGACGGCCTGGCCGCTGGCGACAAGGTCATCGTGGAAGGTCTGCAGATGGTGCGTCCGGGCGTCGAAGTCGTCGCCACCGAAGCGGGCGCCAATGCGCAGCAGCCGCAGGCGGCGAATGCCGCGCCGGCCAAGCAGTAATCAGGGAGCCATGCATGGCAAAGTTTTTTATCGATAGGCCGGTTTTCGCCTGGGTGATCGCGATCGTGCTGATGATGGCCGGCGCGCTGTCCATCCTGCAATTGCCGGTCTCCCAATACCCCAACATCGCGCCGCCGGCCATCGGCATCGCGGTGACCTACCCGGGCGCTTCCGCGCAGACCGTGCAGGACACCGTGGTGCAGGTGATCGAACAGCAGATGAACGGGCTGGACGGTTTGCAGTACATCTCGTCGGAAAGCAATTCCGACGGCAGCATGTCGATCACGCTGACCTTCAAGCAAGGCACCAATCCGGACACCGCGCAGGTGCAGGTGCAGAACAAGCTGGCGCTGGCGCAGCCGCTCTTGCCGCAGGAAGTGCAGCAGCAGGGCATCCGCGTCACCAAGGCCACGAAGAACTTCCTGATCGTGGCGGGCTTCGTGTCCACCGACGGCACGATGACCAAGGACGACCTGGCCGACTACGTCGCGTCATACGTCCAGGATCCCATCAGCCGCACGCAGGGCGTGGGCGACTTCCAGTTGTTCGGCTCGCAATACGCGATGCGCATCTGGCTGGACCCCGCCAAGCTCGTCAACTACGGGTTGACCACGGTCGACGTGGTTGCGGCGATCAAGGAACAGAACGTGCAGGTGTCGTCCGGCCAGCTGGGCGGCCTGCCGTCCGTGCGCGGGCAGCAGTTGAACGCCACCATCATTGGGCCGTCGCGCCTGGAGAAGGCGGAAGATTTCGGCCGCATCCTGCTCAAGGTCAACGCCGACGGTTCGCAAGTGCGCCTGGGCGATGTCTCGCGCATCGAACTCGGTGGCCAGACCTACGCCATCGACAGCTTCTACAACGGCAAGCCTGCCTCGGGCCTGGCGATCAAGCTGGCGCCGGGCGCCAACGCGCTGGACACGGCGCAGGCGGTGCGGGACACCATCAATAACCTGAAGCCGTACTTCCCGCCGGGCATGGACGTCGTCTACCCGTATGACACGACGCCGTTCGTCAGCCTGTCGATCCACGAAGTGTTCAAGACGCTGGTGGAAGCCATCATCCTGGTCTTCCTGGTGATGTACCTGTTCCTGCAGAACTTCCGCGCCACCATCATTCCCACGCTGGCCGTGCCGGTGGTGTTGCTGGGCACGTTCGGCGTGCTGGCCGCGTTTGGCTATTCCATCAATACCCTGACGATGTTCGGCATGGTGCTTGCCATCGGCCTGCTGGTGGACGATGCCATCGTGGTGGTGGAAAACGTTGAACGGGTGATGGCCGAAGAGGGCTTGACGCCCAAGCAGGCCACGCGCAAGTCCATGAGCCAGATCACCGGCGCGCTCATCGGCATCGCCATGGTGCTGGCCGCGGTGTTCATCCCGATGGCGTTCTTCGGCGGCTCCACCGGCGTGATTTATCGCCAGTTCTCGATCACGATCGTGTCGTCGATGGTGCTGTCGGTGCTGGTGGCCATCGTCTTCACGCCGGCCTTGTGCGCGACCCTGCTCAAGCCCATCCCGAAGGGCCACCATGGCACGAAGAAGGGCTTCTTCGGTTGGTTCAACCGCACGTTCGAACGCAGCAGCAACGGCTACGCCAATAGCGTGGCGCGCGGGCTCAACCGCACCAAGCGCCTGATGGTGGTGTACCTGGCGCTTGTCATCGCCATGGGCTGGCTGTTCACCCGCATCCCGACGGCGTTCCTGCCTGCGGAAGACCAGGGCATTTTGTTCGCCCAGATTCAGACGCCGGCTGGCGCTACCGCGGAAGCCACCAAGGCCGTCATCGACGATGCCACGAAGTATCTGCTGACCGAAGAAAAAGACGCCGTGACCTCGGTGTTCGCGGTGAACGGCTTTAACTTCGGCGGCCGCGGCCAGAACGCGTCCATCCTGTTCATCAAGCTGCGCGACTGGGAAGAACGCGGCGACGCCAGCCTGAAGGCCGGCGCCGTGGCGGCGCGCGCCAATGCGCACTTCGGCAAGACCGAGCGCCGCGCGCAACTGTTCGTGGTGCCGCCGCCGTCCGTGATGGAACTGGGCAACGTGACCGGTTTCGACTTCCAGCTGATGGACCGCGCGGGCGTGGGCCATGAAAAGCTGCTTGCCGCGCGCAATCAGTTGCTGGGCGAAGCCGCGAAAAGCCCGGTGCTGGTCGGCGTGCGCCCGAACGGCATCGAAGACGCGCCGCAGTACCAGCTGGACATCGATCGCGAGAAGGCGCGTGCGCTGGGCGTGGCCGTGTCGGACATCAACAGCACGCTGGCCACCGCATGGGGTTCGTCCTACGTGAACGACTTCATCGACCGTGGCCGCGTGAAAAAGGTGTTCGCACAAGGCGAGGCGTCGTCGCGCATGCTGCCGGAAGACTTGAACAAATGGTATGTGCGCAATAACGCGGGCGACATGGTGCCGTTCTCGGCCTTCTCGAAGGCGACATGGAGCTTTGGCCCGCAGAAGCTGAACCGCTATAACGGCGTGCCGTCCTACAACATCCAGGGTCAGGCGGCGCCGGGCTACAGCTCGGGCGCGGCCATGGAAGAAATGGAGCGGCTGGCGGCCAAGCTGCCGGTCGGCGTGGGTTTCGAATGGACGGGCTTGTCCTTCGAAGAACGCCTGTCGGGTTCGCAGGCGCCGGCGCTGTATGCCATTTCGCTGATCGTGGTGTTCCTGTGCCTGGCGGCGCTGTATGAAAGCTGGTCCATCCCGACCGCGGTCATGCTGGTGGTGCCGCTGGGGATCATCGGGGTGCTGTTGGCGAGCTTGATGCGGGGCTTGTCCAACGACGTGTACTTCCAGGTGGGGCTGCTTACCACGGTGGGGCTGGCGGCCAAAAACGCCATCCTGATCGTGGAGTTCGCCAAGGAACACTTCGAGTCCGGCGCCAGCCTGACGGAATCGGCCATCCATGCCGCCCGCCAGCGCCTGCGTCCCATCCTGATGACGTCCCTGGCGTTCATCCTGGGCGTGACGCCGCTGGCGATCTCGTCGGGCGCCGGCTCGGGCAGCCAGAACGCCATCGGCACGGGCGTGATCGGCGGCATGCTGACGGGCACGTTCCTGGCGATCTTCTTCGTTCCGGCCTTCTTCGTGATCATGCTGCGCATGTTCAAGGTGAAGCGCATGAGCGAAAACCAAGACAAGCACGACCCCAGCGCCAACGGCTCGCAGGAAGTGTCCGCCGAAGGACAACCGTAATGAAATTTCAGATGAGAACGTTATTGTCTGTTTCCCTGGCGGCAGCCCTGGCGGGTTGCTCGCTGGCTCCTACCTACGAACGGCCGGACGCGCCGGTCGACGCCGCCTATCCCACCGGCCCGGCCTACAAGGCCGACGGTTCGCAGGCCGCGCAAGGGATGTCCACGGCGGATATCGGCTGGCGCGATTTCTTCAGCGATCCGCTCTTGCAGCAGCTGATTGAACTGTCGCTGGCCAACAACCGCGATCTGCGCGTGGCCGCCCTGAACGTCGAAGCGGCGCGGGCGCAGTACCGCATTCAGCGTGCCGACCTGATGCCCAGCGTGGGTATCGCGGGCCAGGAAACGGCCCAGCGTTCGCCGGCGGACCTGTCCGCCAGCGGCCGGGCCACGACCAGCCACAGCTATCAGGTGGGCGCCGCCATGTCGGCCTGGGAGCTGGACCTGTTCGGCCGCATACGCAGCTTGAGCGATAAGGCGCTGGAGTCCTATCTGGCGCTGGACGAAACCCGCACGGCGACCCAGCTGACGCTGATCGCCGAGGTGGCCAACGCCTATTTGACGCTGCGCGCCGACCAGGAATTGCTGAGCCTGACGCGGGACACCCTGACGAGCCAGGAAGACTCCTTCAAGCTCACGCAGCAAAGCTATGACCAGGGCCTGTCCACCGCGCTGGACCTCAGCCAGGCCGAAGTGTCGCTGCGCACGGCCCAGCGCAACCTGTCGCAATACACGCGCCAGGCCGCGCAGGACCGCAATGCGCTGACGTTGCTGGTGGGGCAGCCCATGTCGCCCGAGATCACCGCGGCGCTGGACCAGGCCGTCAAGCTGGACGACGGCATGCTGCCGACCACCTTGCCCGCCGGGCTGCCGTCCGACCTGCTGGCCCGCCGCCCGGATATCCGTGCGGCCGAACACCAGTTGAAGGGCGCCAATGCCAACATCGGCGCGGCGCGCGCGGCGTTCTTCCCGACCATCAGCCTGACGGGCCAGGCGGGCACCGCCAGCGCCAGCCTGGGCGGCTTGTTCGAAGGCGGCTCCGGCGCCTGGAGCTTCGTGCCCCAGATCACAGTGCCGATCTTCGCGGGCGGTTCGCTGTTGGCGGGCCTGGACTTGGCGAAGGTGCAGAAGAACATTCAGGTGGCTCAGTACGAAAAGTCCATCCAGACCGGCTTTCGCGAAGTGGCGGACGCCTTGGCTGGCCGCGGTACGCTGGACGACCAGATCCACGCGCAGCGCTTGCTGGTGGACGCCAATCAGCGGGCCTATGACGTATCCGACCAGCGTTTCCGTCAAGGCATCGACGACTACCTGAGCGTGCTGGATTCACAGCGTTCGCTGTACACCTCGCAGCAGGCGCTGGTGGACACGCGCCTGGCCCGGTTGTCCAACCTGGTGACCTTGTACAAGGTATTGGGCGGCGGCTGGACTGAACGCACGGCCACGGCCGCGCAAGCCGCGCCGGCGGCGGGATCCGGCGCCGGGTCGTAACCGGCAAGGGGCAGGGGATCTTCCCCTGCCGCGGTATCGGGTTCCACAAGGCCGCATTGCGCGGCCTTTTTTTCGGCTCAGTGTTTTCCCGATGGAACAGCCCATCGCGTTATTTGTTCCATTGACGGTACATTAGGACACCCCTAGAGTTCCCGACATGGGAACCTCACTACCTTTGCCGAAATACCATCAGATCTACCTTGTGCTGCGCGAGCAGCTGCAAGAGGGCAGGTTCGACCAGGATGGGCTGCCAGGCGAACACGCGCTGGCCGACCAGTTCGACGTGGCCCGCATCACCATCCGCAAAGCGCTGGAAATGCTGGTGTCCGACGGGCTGGTGTCTCGGCGCCCCGGGCTGGGGACGTGGCCGTTGCGCGCGGCGTCCAGCCCGCAGGCCGCGCCCGCGCCCAACGCGCCGCAGAAGGCGCATCTGACCGGGCTGCTTGAGAACATCGTCAACATGGGCCTGCGTACCTCGGTGCAGGTGTTGGACAGCACGCTGGTGTCTGCGCCGTTGGCCGTGGCCGAGTCGCTGCGCATCCCGCCCGGCACGCCGGTTCACAAGAGCCTGCGCGTGCGCAGCACCGAGGCCGGGCCGCTTTCCCACATCACGACCTATGTGCCGCAGGCCGTGGCCGACTTTACACGCGCGGACCTGGAGCGCGAGCCATTGCTGATGCTGCTGGAGGCTGCGGGGGTGGAGTTCGGCGGCGCCACGCAGACGATTTCGGCCAAGCTGGCCGATGCGCAGGTGGCGCGCCATCTGGACGTGTCGGTGGGCTCGGCGCTGCTGGCGGTCACCCGCGTCGTGCGCGACGTGAACGACCGCCCCGTCCAGCTGTTGCAGGGCCTGTATCGGCCCGACCGCTATCAGTACCAATTGCAGCTGTCGCGCGTCGGCAGCATCGACGCCAAGGTCTGGGTCAGCGAAGAGCTGTCGGCCCAATTTCATTGAACCCTTCGGAGATCTCCCATGAATTCGCGCCGCACCTTTCTCTATCGCTCCGCCGCCGCGGCAGCCCTGGTATCCGCGCCCTGGGTGGCGCGCGCGCAGGGCGCCACGCCCGTGAAGATTGGCGTGCTGCACCCCGTGACCGGTGCGCTGGCGTACTCGGGCCAGCAATGCCGCCTGGGCGCGCTGCTGGCGATTGAAGACATCAATAAAGCCGGCGGCATCAAGTCGCTGGGCGGCGCGCCGTTGGCGGCCGTGCTGGGCGACGCGCAGTCCCGCCCTGAAGCCGGCTCCGCCGAAGTGGAGAAGATGAACGAGGCGGGGGTGTCGGCCATCGTCGGCGCGTATGCGTCTGCCATCTGCCTGGCCACGACCCAGACCGCCGCCAAGTACAACCTGCCGCATGTGGTGGACGTAGGCGTGGCCGACCAGATCGTGGAGCGCGGTCTGAAGAACACTTTCCGCTTCGGCCCCGGCTACCGCGCCTGCAGCGAACGCGCCATCAGCGACCTGGCCGCGTTGAACGACGCCGCGGGCAAGCCGGCCAAAACGGTCATGATCGTGCATGAAGACTCGCTGTTCGGCACCGGTACCGCGGCGCTCCTGTCGAAGTCGCTGCCGCAGCACGGCTTCGAGGTGAAGGACGTGGTGAAGCACCCGAACCCCACCCGCGACTTCAACAACATCGTGCTGCGCATGAAGTCGGTGAATCCGGACATCGTCATTCCCGCCAACTACTACAACGAGTACGCGCTGCTGTTGCGCGCCATGAAGCAGCAGAAGGTGCAGCCCAAGGCCATCTATTCGGTGCTGGGAGGCGCGGCGTCCAGCTACAAGTTCTTGAAGGAATTCCCCGACATCGCCAACGGCATCATCGATTGCAACCATTGGTTCAACCCCAAGGATCCGCGCGTGGCGCCCCTGAAAGCCCGGGTCGAGGAAAAGGGCGCGTACTTCAGCTATGAAGTCTTCATGACCTACGTGTCGATGCAGTTGCTGGCCGACGCCCTTGAGCGGGCCAAGTCCGCCGACCGCGCCGCCATCATCGACGCGCTGGCCGCCAGCACCTTCCAGGACAACCTGATGCCGTATGGACCGACCCGGTTTGTGAACGGCCAGAACACCGGGGCGCGGCCGCTGCTGACGCAGGTAATCGGTGGCGACATCAAGGTGATCGTTCCGGCCGAATACCGCCAGGCCGATGCCATCTTCCCGTTGAAGGCCTGAGCGCGAAGCATGCTGGATCCCGCCATCCTCTTTTCTTCCGTGCTCAACGGCCTGACGACCGGCGCGGTGTATGCGCTGATCGCCCTGGGGCTGACCCTGATCTACGGGGTGCTGCACATCATCAACTTCGCCCACGGCGCCGCGCTGATGGTGGCGCTGTACGCCGTCTACCTGCTGAAGGACCGGCTAGGCATCGATCCCTACGCGGCCCTGCCACTGGTGGTGGCGGGAATGTTTGCGCTGGGCTACGCGCTGCAACGCTTCGTGATCAACCGCGCCAGCCACGGCAAGGACGAGAACATCCTGCTGGTTACGTTGGGCCTGGCGATCGTGCTGGAAAACCTGGCGCTGGTGTGGTTCAAGTCGGACACGCGCAGCATCGATACGGCCTACACCCTGTCCACCGTGGAAATCGGCCCGGCCATGATCGCGCTGCCCAAGGTCATTGCCTTTTTCGGCGCGCTGGCGGTGGCGGCGGTGCTGCTCTGGATCCTTCGCGGCACCGACCTGGGCCGGGCGATCCGCGCGGTGGCGCGGGAAAAGCAGGGCGCCAGGCTGATGGGTATCGACGTGGAAAAGGTCTATGCGCTGTCGTTCGGCATCGGCATGGCCTGCCTGGGCGCGGCCGCCTGTTTTCTGCTGCCGGCCTATTACGTGAACCCACAGGTGGGCAGCGGCTTCGTGCTGGTGGCGTTCACCATTGTGGTGCTGGGCGGCATGGGCAGCTTCGCGGGCGCGCTGGCGGGCGGGTTGCTGATTGGCGTGGTGGAGTCCATCGGAGGCCTGTTCCTGGGCGATTCGTTGGGCCAAATGGGCATTTTCGCGATCTTCATCGCGGTACTGCTGTTTCGCCCGCAGGGGCTGTTCGGGGCGAGGGGCTGAGCATGAACCGGGATCTTTGCGCAATCGCGTTGTTTGGGGTGGCGCTGGCCGCCTTCGCGGCGTTCGTTCAGTCGGGCGTCTTGCTGACTTTTGTGATGATGTCGCTGTACGCGGCCCTGTTGTCGCAGGCCTGGAACATCCTGGGCGGCTATGGCGGCCAACTGTCTTTCGGCCATGCGCTGTTCTTCGGCGTGGGCGCCTATGCCCAGGCGCTGGGCCAACTGAACCTGGGGATCAACCCCTGGCTGGCGCTGCCGATGGCCATTGCGTTTGGCGCGCTTGCGGGCCTGGCGGTGGGCGGCCTGACGTTCCGCTACGGGCTGAAGGGTTCGTACTTCGCGCTGGTGACGCTGGCGTTCGCCGAGGTGTTCCGCATTCTGGCGTTGTCGGCGTCTTTCACCGGCGGCGGGGTGGGGCTGATGGTGCCGTTGCAAGAAGGGGCGGCCAATATGCAGTTCGCGTCGCGCCGAGGCTATGTCTACTTGCTGCTGGCCTTCGTGATGCTGGCGCTGGCCACCACGGCCTGGCTGCGCCATTCGCGTTTCGGCGCCTACCTGCAGGCGGTGCGCGACAACGAGGACGCCGCGCGCGCCATCGGCGTGAACCCGCTGCGCGTGAAGCTGGGCGGCATTGCGCTGTCGGCGGCGTTCATGAGCGCCGCCGGCGCCTTTTACGTGCAGGTGTTCCAGTACATCGATCCGGGTATCGCCTTCGGTTCCGCCGTGTCGGTAGAGGCCCTGGTGGGCGCGATCGTGGGGGGCTTGGGCACGCTCTGGGGGCCGGTGTTGGGTGCGGTCGTCCTGCACGGGCTGGCCGACCTGACGCGCAACCTGTTCGGCGAACTGCCGGGCATCAGTATGGTGATTTACGGCGTGGTGCTCATCTTGATCGTGATGTTCCTGCCACGCGGCATCAGCGGCGGTGGCCGCTCGCTGGCCCAGCTGTTCGGCAAGGAGCGCGCCCGTGTCTGAAACGCTGCTGCAAGCCCGTAATCTGTCTATCTCCTTCGGCGGCCTGAAGGCGGTCCAGGACGTCGACCTTGACGTGCCGCAAGGCTCGCTGACCGCGCTGGTCGGCCCGAACGGCGCGGGCAAGACCACGCTGTTCGCGCTGTTGTCCGGCTTTCTGAAACCGGGCACGGGTTCGGTGCACTTTGCCAGCCAGGACATCACGGGCCGCGCGCCGCACGAGTCGGCGCGCTTGGGCCTGACCCGAACCTTCCAGATCGTGCAGCCCTTTGGCGCCCAGACGGTGCGCCAGAACATTGCGGTGGGCGCGCATTTGCGCCTGCGTGATCGGAGGGCGGCGCTGGCTGCGGCCGAAGAGGTGGCCGCGCGCGTCAACCTGCAAGGGGTGCTGGACAAGCCCGCGGCCGACCTGACGGTGGCGGGGCGAAAACGGCTGGAATTGGCCCGCGCGCTGGCTACGCGACCGCGCCTGCTGCTGCTGGACGAGGTGCTGGCGGGGCTGAACCCAAGCGAGATCGACGAGATGATTCCGGTGGTAAGAAAGCTGGTGGACGATGGCGTCACGGTGTTGATGATCGAACACGTCATGCGCGCGGTGATGAGTTTGGCCGAACACGTGTGGGTGCTGGCCCAGGGCAAGCTGATCGCGTCCGGCACGCCTGGCGAAGTGACCTGCGACCCCTCGGTGGTGGAAGCCTATCTGGGGCATGGCGCGGCGGCCCGGCTGGCCGCGCAGGGAGCCGCGGCATGAGCGCGCTGCTGGAAATCACCGGCCTGCGGGCAGGCTACGGGCGCATGGAGGTGTTGCGCGGCGTGGACCTGACGGTGGGCGAAGGCGAGATCGTGGTCCTGTTGGGCAGCAACGGCACCGGCAAATCCACGTTGAACAACACCGTCTCCGGGCTATGCCGGCCCTGGGGCGGATCCGTCCGCTTTGGCGGCGCCGACTTGACGGGGCGTCACTATCGCGAGGTCGTCAAGGCGGGGCTTATCCAGGTGCCCGAAGGGCGGCGTATCTTCCCGAACCTGAGCGTGCGCGAGAACCTGGAGCTGGGTTCGTTCACGCGTGCGCGCGGCAATCGCGCGGCGAACCTGGACCGGGTGCTGGATATCTTCCCGCGGCTGCGCGAGCGGCTGACGCAGTTGGCCGGCACCATGTCGGGCGGCGAGCAGCAGATGCTGGCGATCGGCCGGGGCCTGATGGCCGAACCCCGGCTGCTGATCCTGGACGAGCCGTCGCTTGGGCTGTCGCCGTTGATGGTGGAAGAACTGTTCGGCCTGATCCGGCGGTTGCACGCCGACGGGCTGTCGATCCTGCTGGTCGAGCAGAACGTCGGCCTGTCGTTGGAGACCGGGCAACGCGCCTATGTGCTGGAAAACGGGGCAGTGCGCCACAGCGGATCGTGCGCGGAACTGATGGCCAGCGACGACGTTCGCCGCGCCTACCTGGGGATGTAGCGATGACCCGGCCTCAAACCCTGGCCCAGAAGCTGATCGCCGCCGCTTGCGGGCGATCCGCTGTCGACGAGGGCGAAATCGTCACCTGCGCGGTGGACCTGGCGATGTTCCATGATTCCAGCGGCCCGCGGCGCCTGCAGCCCATGCTGGAGGAACTGGGCGCCAAGTTGTGGGACCCCGCCAGGATCGTGCTGGTCATTGACCACTACGTGCCTGAATCCGACGATGAATCGCGCCGCATCGTGCGCATTGCGCGCGATTGGGCGGCGGGGCAGCGGCTGCCCAACGTGTATGACTCGGTCGGCATCTGCCATGTGGTCGTGCCTCAGCATGGCCATATCCGCCCGGGCATGTTCTGCGTGGGC
The DNA here is from genome assembly GCF_049060505.1 of Achromobacter marplatensis. Classification (GTDB taxonomy): domain Bacteria; phylum Pseudomonadota; class Gammaproteobacteria; order Burkholderiales; family Burkholderiaceae_B; genus Achromobacter; species Achromobacter marplatensis_A. The sequence continues at coordinate 518,564 of NZ_JBMGRB010000002.1, read as the reverse complement.
GGGGATTCGCATTCGCCCACGGGCGGTGCGTTCGGGGCGTACATGTTCGGTATTGGCAGCACCGAGATGCTGGGGGTGGCCGTCACCGGCCAGATCTGGGTCAAGGTGCCCAAGACCCTGATGATGCGATGGCGCGGACGGCTGGCCGCTGGCGTCACCGCCAAGGACATGATGCTGCACATGATCGGCCGCTACGGCATGAATGGCGGGCGCTACCAGGCGGTTGAGTTCTGCGGCGAGGCCGTGCGCGCGCTGTCCATGCAGGAACGCATGACCTTGTCGAACATGAGCGCCGAGCTGGGTTCGCAGGTGGGGCTGATCGCGCCCGACGAGACCACCGCCGCCTATCTGCGCGAGGCGGGCGTGGCGCAGGCGCTGGACCTGGATCGCTGGCGAAGCGATGCGGACGCGGACGCCGAATGGCACGACTTCGACGCCGATTCGCTGGCGCCCCAGGTTGCCGCGCCGCACAGCCCGGCCAATGCGCGCGACGTTGAACAGTATCGCGACGTGCCGGTGCAGGTGGCGTATATCGGCGCCTGCACCGGCGCCAAACTGGAAGACCTGCGCGCCGCCGCCAGCGTGCTGCGCGGGCGCCGGTTGGCCGACGGCATGCGCCTGATAGTGGCGCCGGCCAGCATCCAGGACCAGCGGCAGGCTGAGCAGGAAGGGGTGATGCAGTGGCTGCGCGAGGCCGGTGCCCAGGTGCTGCCCACGTCTTGCGGCGCCTGCGCTGGCTATGGCGGCTCTATCCCCGACGGCGCCAGCGTCATTTCCACGACCGCGCGCAATTTCAAGGGGCGCATGGGCTCGGAGACCGCGCAGGTCTACCTGGCTTCGCCCTATACCGTGGCGGCCTCGGCGGTGGCCGGGCGCATCGCCGATCCGCGGGAGTTCATGGCATGACGGACCACAACGGGACGCATCGCGTCTGGCGCGTGGGGGCGGACATCGACACCGATGCGCTGGCCCCGGGTGCCTATATGAAGTTCGGCATCGACGAGATCGCGCGCCATTGCCTGCAACGCGTCCGGCCGGAATTCGCGGGTCAGGTGCGGCCAGGCGACGTACTGGCGGCCGGCCCGAATTTTGGCATCGGCTCGTCCCGCGAGCAGGCCGCCGCCGCGCTGGTGCACCTGGGCGTGGCGGCAGTGATCGCGCCGTCGTTCAACGGCTTGTACTTCCGAAACGCCTTCAATGTCGGCCTGCTGCTGCTGACCTGCGCGCAAGCGGAAGCGTTGATCGAAGGCGAGCGCATCGCCTTTGATCCCGCCGCCGGGCGCATCCGGCGCGCGGACGGCGCCGACCCTTCTGAAATGCTCTGCGAGCCCGTCCCGCCCTTTTTGATGGACATGGTCACGGCCGGCGGCCTGCTGAACCTGCTGAAACAGCGTCAAACCTTTTAGGAAGAAGAAAATGCTTGATCCCGTCACCCTGGCGGTCCTGAAGGGCCGCCTGGAACAGATTGCCGATGAGATGGACGCGACGCTGTACCGCAGCGCGTTCAACCCCATCATCGCCGAGGCCCACGATGCCTGCCACGGCATGTACGACGCAGCCACCGGCGCCACCCTGATCCAAGGCAAGTCCGGGCTGCCCGTCTTTGTGGGCGCAATGGCGTTCGCCGTCAAGGCGGCGGCGAAGGCGGCCGCCGAGCGCGGCGGCATGGTCGAGGGCGACGTTTGGTTGTTCAACGACCCTTACGAAGGCGGCACGCACGCGAACGACTTCAAGCTGGTGCGGCCGGTGTTCCGGGGCGGGCAGCTGTTCTGCTTCCTGGCGTCGGCCGCGCATTGGCACGATGTGGGCGGCGCGGTGCCTGGCAACTACAACCCGGCGGCTACCGAGTGCTGGCAGGAAGCCGTGCAGATCCCTCCGGTGCGCATCGTGCGCGCGGGCGTCCTGGACTTGGACGTGCTGGCCATCCTGAAGGCCAACACCCGCTTGCCCGACAGCCTGTGGGGCGACTTGAATGGCCAGTTGGCCGCGCTTGAACTGGGCGCGGGCCGGCTGGGCGGGCTGCTGGACGAATACGGCGACGCCACCGTGCTGGAATCGCTGAACACCTTACGCGCGCGCGCGCGCCGCTTGATGCGCGACCATATCGCGCGCCTGCCGGACGGAGAATATGCGTTCGAAGACATGCTGGACAACGACGGCGTGCGCGACGCGGCCCTGCGCATTGCGCTCAAGCTGAAGATCGACGGCGACCGGCTGACGCTGGATTTCAATGGCACCTCGCCCGCCTGCGCCGGTCCGGTCAATATATCGCGCGCGACCGCCATCGCGGCGTGCTACGTGGCGCTGAAGCACCTGTTTCCGGACGTGCCGGCGAATGCGGGCGTGCTTGACGCGGTGGACGTGGTGCTGCCCGACGGCCTGGTCATCTCGGCGGACCGCCCGCGCCCGGTGGGTGGCTACACCGAGACCATTCTGCGCATGATCGACGTTATCTTCTGCGCCATGGCGCAAGCCTCTCCCCGGCGCGCCATGGCGCAGGCCTACGGCACGATCAACGCGCTGTCCATCGCCGGCTACCGCAGCGATGCGGCGCGCAAGGGGCAGCGCTGGGTGATGTTCAGCTTCTTCGGGGGGGGCCATGGCGGACATTCCGATGGAGATGGACTGAGCCACGGCAATGCGCCCATCTCCACCGCCACCATCCCGCCGCTGGAGATCCTGGAGGCCGCGTATCCGGTGCGCTTCACGCAGTGGGCGTTGCGCCCGGATTCGGCGGGAGACGGCACTCATCGCGGCGGACTGGGCGCCATCTACGAAATCGAGCTGTTGGAAGACAGCGCCGAGGCATTCATCTTCGGCGAACGAGGGCGTAGCGCGCCCAAGGGCATCGCGGGCGGCGGCGAGGCCGCGTTGAACGTCTTCCGTTATCGGCAGGGCGGGCAATGGCGCACGCCGCCCATGAGTTCCAAGATGCTGGGCATCCAGTTGCAGCGCGGCGATCGCGTGCGTCTGGAAACGCCGGGCGGCGGAGGGTATGGCGAACCGGCGGGGCGTTCGGCCGCAGCGCGCGAACACGACCGCAAGATGGGCTATGTAGGCGGCAACAAAAAGGAGCAGTCGGCATGAGCGCGGCACACGGAGTGAACCCCCCGCAGGGATTGGTCGTGGGCGTGGACGTGGGCGGCACGTTCACGGACCTGTTCGTGCTGGACGAGGCAGGCGGCGCCGCGCGCGTGGTCAAGGTGCCGTCGACGCGTGGCGAAGAGGCGCGTGGCTTCATGAACGGCATCGCCCGGGTGGCCGATGGCGCGGGCGCCATCACCACCATCGTCCACGGCACCACCGTGGGCACCAATGCGTTGCTGGAGCGCAAAGTGGCGCGCACGGGCATCATCACGACGGTCGGGTTCCGCGACGTGCTGGAAATGCGGCGGCGCGACCGGCCCCAGACCTGGGGGCTGCGCGGCAACTACGAGCCGATCGTTCCGCGCGACCGACGCCTGGAGGTCAGCGAGCGCGTGCTGGCCGACGGCACGGTGCATACCCCCGTGGACCTGGCCCAGGTCGAGGCGGCCGCCCGCACGCTGCTTGCGCAAGGCTGCGAGGCGGTGTGCGTGTTCTTCGTCAACGCCTACGCGAATCCGGTCAACGAGGCGCAGGCGGCGGCGCGCGTGCGCGCGGTCTGGCCGAATGGCAACGTGACGGCGGCGACCGAGGTGTTGCCCGAAATCCGCGAATTCGAGCGCTGCTCGACGGCGGTGCTCAACGCCGCCTTGCAGCCGGTGGTGGGCGGCTATCTGACCCGTCTGGAGTCCGACCTGCGCGAGCACGGCTTCGGAGGCGAATTGCTGGTCGTGCAAAGCAACGGCGGCGTGATGTCCCGGCAGACGGCATGCGACGTGCCGGTGCGCACCGCGCTCTCGGGGCCGGCGGCCGGCGTGATCGCCTGCGCGGCCATCGCGCGAGCGGCCGGCTTTCCCGACGTCGTCACCGGCGACATGGGCGGCACCTCATTCGACGTATCGCTGGTGGCGGGCGGCGAGGCCTCGCTGTCCGCGCAGACCGTGATCGATTTCGGCATGGTGGTGCGCGCGCCGATGATCCAGATCGAAACCATCGGCGCCGGCGGCGGGTCGATCGCCAGCGTCGATGCGGGAGGCCTGTTGCAGGTCGGCCCCGAATCCGCGGGCAGCAATCCCGGCCCGGCCTGCTATGGCCGCGGCAATACCCGGCCCACCGTCACGGATGCCAACGTGTTGCTGGGCCGCATTCCGGCTGACCGCCCGCTGGGCGGCGGGCTGCTGGCCACCATGAATGCGGACCTGGCGCGCGCCGCCATCGACGAGCATGTCGCCAGGCCGCTGGGGCTGGACGTCCATGCGGCGGCCGAGGCGATCCTGACCGTGGCCAACGCCAAGATGGCGGGCGCGATCCGGGTGGTCTCGATCGAACGGGGGCACGATCCGCGCAAATTCGCCTACATGCCGTTCGGCGGGGGCGGCGCGTTGCACGTGTGCGCCATGATGAATGAAGTCGACGCGGCCCACGGCATCGTGCCGCGCTACCCAGGCGTGACGTCGGCGCTGGGATGCGTCATGGCCGATATGCGGCACGACGGCGTGCAGACGTTGAACTCGGCACTGGACGCGCTGGATACCGACGATCTGCTTGCGCGCATCGACGGCCTGGCCGCCGCTTGCCTGGAACGGCTGGACTCCGCGGGCGTGGCCTTCGAAGGCGTGCGCGAAAGTATCGAGCTGGACATGCTGTACGTGGGCCAGAGCCATACCGTGCGCGTGGAGGTCGCGCGCAATGCGCTGACACGCCCGGGTATCGCCGCCGCCTTCGAAGGCGCCTACCGTGCGGCATTCGGCCGCTGCCTGAACGGCATTGCCGTGCGCATCCTGAATCTGCGCTATGCCCGCATCGGGCAGCGTCCCAAGTTCGATCTGGCGCTGTTGGCGCCGACCTGCCAGGACATGCCGTCCGCGCTGGGCACGCAACGGGTTTTCCACGCCGGCCATTGGCACGAAGCCGCACGGTACGCGCGCCTGGACCTGCCCGTGGGGGCCGAGGTGGCCGGCCCCGCCATTCTTGAGCAGCCGGACACCACCATCTGGATCGAGCCCGGCTTTGCCGGCCGCGTCGACGCACTGGGCAATCTGTTGATCACCCGTCGGGACGCTTAGGAGACCGCCATGCACCCCTTGGATCCCCGCACGACCGCGTTGCTTGTCATTGACCTGCAAAACGATTTCCTGGCGCCGGGCGGCGCGTATGACCGGGGCGCTGCCGTCAGTCCGCAGGCGCGCGCCCTCCCGGCACGCGTTGCGCCAGTCGCCCGCGCGCTCAAGGCGCAAGGCGGCCTTGTCGCCGCCAGCCTGTTCACCTTGTGGCCCGATGCGCGGGGCGAACCCATGATCTCGCCGCATCTGAAGCAGTTACGTCCATTCCTGGCGAAAGGCGATTTCGCCGCTGGGTCGCACGGCCAGGCCAACGTGGCCGAACTGGACGGCCTGGTGGACGTGTCGGTCTGGAAGGTGGCGTATTCGGCGTTCTTCAACACACAGCTGGATTGGGTACTGCGCCGCGCGGGCGTGGCCGACGTGGTGATCGCCGGCATCGTCACCAACGGCGGCGTGGCAAGCACGGCGCGCGACGCGCACATGCGGGACTATCACGTGACGGTGCTGGCCGACGGCTGCGCCGCGCCTACGCCTGCCATGCACGATGCCGCACTGGCCGACCTGCGCACGGTGGCGGATATCGTGACGTGCCAGGACTTCCTGGGCAGGCTGGCCCCGTGAGCGCGCCCGCCGTCAAACGCGGCGTCCCGGGTGGCGACGTGATGCATGTGCCGGTGCTCATCATCGGGGCCGGCGCGTGCGGGCTGACCGCCGCGCTGCGGCTGGCGGAGGCCGGCATCGAGACCGTGTTGATCGAGCGCGATGCCACGTCAAGCGGGTCGTCGGCGCTGTCTTCGGGCTTCATCCCGGCGGCGGGCTCCGCGGTGCAGCGCGAGGCCGGCATCGATGACGACGCGGCGCGCTTTGCCGCCGACATCCAGGCCAAGGCCGGTGGAAGCGCCGCGCCGCATCTGGTCGCCGCCTACACCGGCGCCGCCGCGGCGGCCATGGATGCACTGGGGCGCCATGGCCTGGCGTTCCAGGTGCTGGACGGGTTCCTCTACCCCGGCCACTCCGCGCGCCGCATGCACGCCCTGCCGGAACGCACGGGCCAGGCGCTGGTCGCCGCCCTGGAACGCGCAGCGACCGGCGCGGGGGCAACGCTGCTGACGCGGGCGCTGGCGCGCGAGATCTGGGCAACCGAAGACGGCCGCATCACCGCCGTCGGATGCGAGCGGCCCGACGGGTCGGTCGACGTGATTGGCTGCGCAGTGTTGATCCTGGCCTGCAACGGATTTGGCGGCAACGCAGCCATGGTGGCCGAACATTTGCCCGCCATGCGAGGCGCGGTGTACGGCGGCCACGCCGGCAATGACGGCAGCGCCATCGAATGGGGCAGGCAATTGGGCGCGCGCGTGGCCGATCTGGGTGGGTACCAGGGGCATGGATCCTGGGCGACGCCGCAGGGGGCGCTTATCTCCTGGGCCGTCATGATGGACGGTGGCGTGCAGATCAACGCCAACGGCCTGCGTTTTCATGACGAGACGCACGGCTATTCCGAAGCCGCGGTCCACGTGCTGGCACAGCCGGGCGGGATTGCCTGGAACGTGTTCGACGACCGCACCCTGGCGCTGGCGCGCGGCTTCCCGGACTTCGTGGCGGCCGAAGCGGGCCAGGCGGTCCGGCACTGCGCCGGACTGCCCGAGCTGGCCACGCTGATCGGCTGCGACGCCGGCGCTTTGGGACGGACGCTCCAAGGTGTCCATCCGGATGCCGCTGATCCGCACGGCCGGCGCTTCGGACGCGGTTTGCTGCCGCCGTATCACGCGGTCAAGGTGACCGGCGCACTGTTCCACACGCAAGGCGGGCTGGATATCGATGCGCAATGCCGCGTGTTGGATTCCCACGGCGTCCCGTTGCCCAATCTGCTGGCTGCCGGCGGCGCCGCACGCGGCGTGTCGGGCAACGACGTGTCGGGCTATTTGTCCGGCAATGGACTGCTCAGCGCGGTGGCGGGGGGCCATATCGCCGCGGCAACCGCCGCCGCGCTGCTTGAACGCACGCTTGTATAGGAATATCCATGACGCAACCTTTAAAAGCGCAGTTGGCCGCAGGCGCCGTGTTGGCGCCCGGCGTCTACGACCCCTTATCGGCATTGATCGCCGAGCAGGCCGGCTTTGACGCGCTGTACCTGTCGGGCGCCTCGATCGCCTATACGCGGCTGGGCCGTTCAGACATCGGGCTGACCACCTATTCCGAAGTCGAAGATACGCTGGCCCGGATCACCGAACGCGTGGCCACTCCGGTCATCGTGGACGCCGACACAGGGTTCGGCAATGCCTTGAACACACAGCGAACGGTGCGCGGCTTCGAACGCGCGGGCGCCGCGATGATCCAGCTGGAAGACCAGACGTTTCCCAAGCGCTGCGGCCACCTGGACGGCAAGACCGTGATTCCCGCCGCCGAGATGTGCGGAAAGCTGCGCGCTGCGGTGGACGCGCGGACCACCGCCTCCACCTTGATACTGGCGCGTACCGACGCGTTGGCCGTTGAGGGGCTGGACGCCGCGCTGGACCGGGCTGAATCCTATCTGGAAGCGGGCGCCGACGCATTGTTCATCGAAGCGCTGCGCACGCCGGAACAGATGCAGGCCGCGTGTGCGCGCTTCGCCGCCCGCGTGCCGTTGCTGGCGAACATGGTGGAAGGCGGCAAGACGCCCGTGCAGGACGCCGATGCGTTGGCCGCGCTGGGTTTTCGCATCGTTATATTTCCCGGGGGCACGGCGCGCGCCGTGGCACATGCCTTGCAGGGCTATTACGGCAGCCTGCACCGCCACGGCACGACGCTGCCGTGGAAAGAGCGCATGCTGGATTTCGACGGACTGAACGTCGTGATCGGCACGCCAGCGTTGCTCGAGCGCGGCAAGCGGTACGAGGGGTAGGACAGCAGACGCCCGCCAAGGCCAACGCGTTGCCTGCGGGTCGTCTGTGGCTGCAATAAAAAACGGGCCGATCGAAAGATCGGCCCGTTTTTATTGAACCTTGCCTAGGGGAACGTCAGGCTCGCTTCTTGGCGATCATGCCGACCACGAACAGCACGATGATGGCGCCCACCACGGATGCGATCCAGCCTGCGGGTTCGCCTTCCGCGTACCAGCCCATCGTCTGGCCCAGGAAGCCGGCGACGACAGCGCCGATGATGCCCAGGATGGTGGTCATGATGATTCCCATGTTCTGGTCTCCGGGCATGATGGCCCGGGCGATCAGGCCCACGATGAACCCGACGATGATCATGATGATGAAGCTCATGCGCGTACTCCTTACTAGGGGGAAAAGGGCAATTAGCTGTGATGATACTCACGCTCTGAATCGCGCCGCTGTAACAACTGGTATGTGGCGCACGGCCGCAACATGTTGCGGCGCATCGTTGCTGCCCCGCTGGCGTCAGGAGGTCAGGTCGATCAGCTGGCGGACGTCCTTGGTCAGCGCTTCGATGCTGTCGGTGTCCGAGGCCAGCAGGCGCGCGCGGCCTTCGTTGTCGAAAATGTACACGCCGCGGCTGTGCGTTACCTCGTACATGTCGGCGTCATCGCCCGGGCGGGGCTTTTCAATCTGGTAGGCGACGCGGTAGCGGCGGGCCAGGTCGGCGATCTGCTTTTCGTCGCCGGTCACGCCGATCGCGTTGTTGTTGAACGCGTTGACGTAGGCCTGCAGGATGTCGGGCGTATCGCGGTGGGGGTCCACGCTGACAAACAGAATGCGCACGTTCCGGGCCTTGTCGCCCAGATTCTGCAACACCGCCGTCAATTGCGCCATGGTGGTGGGGCAGATGTCCGGGCAACTGGCGTAGCCGAAGAAAAGCAGCACCGTCTTGCCCTTGAGGTCTTCACTGCTGACCGTCTTGCCGCCCGCGCCGGGCAGCGAGAATTTCAGGTCGGGCAGGTGGCCCTTCACGTTGTAGAGCGTCCAGTCGACATTCCGGTCGCCGCAAGCGGCAAGCAAGACGCACAGGGCCAGCAGCAAGCCACGCCAGGCGCGGCCTGTAATGAGGTGTCGCATAAGTCCAGGGGCCGAAAGGTTGATTGGGGAAAAGCCCGGCAAACCCGTTGATTCTACCTGCAAGCCCCGGGCGGACCGGCCGGCGCAAGCCGTCCTTGACGGCGTGCGAGCAGGCTTCTTGTCCTGGCGCAAAGAACCGGTACGGGAAATGCGGCGCGGGAAGGGCGCGGACCGACTTGTGAAGCTTTGTCTGAATATTGTTGGAGAACTGGCAAGATCGCCCCGCCGCGCCCCGTCGGCGCTCTACATTCGCGTCACTTTGCCAGTGCAACTGGCGTCAGGGGACTTCAAACGTGGACATGGCCGTGGGCACCGCCCTTCGTTATCCGTATTACCCGTACTACCCGGTGGTGGTGGACATTCTGCGCAGCCGCCAATCCGACCGGGTGCTGGATGCGCCATGCGGGCTGGGCTGGCTGGGCGACACGTTGCCGGGCGCAAGCGGCCGGCAAGTGGTGCTGGACGGCGTGGGCCTGTGGCAATTTCCGCCGGCAAGCGCCGGGTACCGCACCGTGACCGAGCACGACCTGGAAACCCCGCTGACCGTCGCCGAAAACTATGACGCCGCCGTCTGCTGCGAGGCCATCCACCTGCTGACCAATCCCGGGGTGCTGGTCCAGAGCTTGTACCAGGCCCTGCGCCCGGACGGCACCTTGGTCATCAGCACGCCGAATACGTGGTACTTCCGATCGCGCCTGCAGTTCCTGATGCGTGGCTTTCATTCGGGCTTTCGCCCCATGGTGGGCCGCCATCGGGGCCAAGACTACATCACCTACTTTCCGTGGAGTTTTCCGCAGCTGCACCTGCTGTTGTCGCATTACGGGTTTACGGACATCACGCTGCACGAGGTCGACGAGGTCAAGCCCAAGCGGTGGATCGAACACCTGCTGGCGGTGCCCTCGCGGTTGTACTACCGGCGGCAGCGCAAGCGCGCCGACACCGAAGCCGTGCGCCAGTTCTGGAAGCAGGCGGGGTCCGATCAGTCGGTGCACGGGCGCTGGCTGGTGGTGTCGGCGCGCAAACCGGCCGACGGAAAATAACGGCCCGCGCGTGGCGGGCCGTCGGGAGAAACGCGCAGGGCTTAGTTGCCGCTCATGCCGCTATGGCGTAGCAGGGCGTCGATGCGCGGCGGGCGGCCACGGAACGCGGCGAACGAATCGGCGGCCGGGCGCGAACCGCCCACGGCCAGCACTTCGCGGCGGAAGCGCGCGCCGGTCTCGGCGTCCAGTGTGCCCAGCGGATTTTCAGCCTGATTTTCAGCCTGATTTTCAGCCTGTTTGGCGGCGGCCTCTTCGAAGGCTTCATACGCGTCGGCGGACAGCACTTCCGCCCACTTGTAGCTGTAGTAGCCCGCGCCGTAGCCGCCCGCGAACAGGTGCGAAAAGGCATGCGGCAACCGATGCCAGGCCGGCGGGAACAGCACGGCCACTTCCTGGCGCACTTCCTGCAGCAACGCCAGCACTTCGTCAATGGTGGCGCCGCGGGCACGGTCGTGCATCAACATATCGAACAAGGCGAACTCGATCTGGCGCACGGTCTGCATGCCGCTCTGATAGTTGCGGGCAGCGATCAGGCGGTCATAGAGGGCGCGCGGCAGCGTTTCGCCGGTATCCACGTGGGCCGACAGCTTTTGCACCACGGCCCATTCCCAGCAGAAGTTCTCCATGAATTGCGAGGGCAGTTCAATGGCATCCCATTCCACGCTGGCGAACGCGGCGGCGCCCGGCTCGTCGACCTCAGACAGCAGCGCATGCAGCGCATGGCCGGTTTCGTGGAACAGGGTGATGACGTCGTCGTGCGTCAGCACGGCGGCGCGGTCGCCGTTGGGGCGCGAGAAATTGCAGGTCAGGTAGACGACGGGCGTTTGCACGCGGCCGGCCACGACGCGTCGCGTGCGCTCGCTGTCGACCCAGGCGCCGCTTTGTTTGCCCGAACGCGCGTACAGGTCCAGGTACAGGTAGCCGATCAGGCCGCCCGCGGCGTTTTCCACGCGCACGCCGCGCGCGTCGCTGTGCCACGTGGACACCGGCGTTTCCGTCAGGCGCACGTCGAACAGTTTTTCGATTACTTCATACAGGCCCGCCAAGACGCGCGGTTCGGTGAAGTACTGCTTTACCTCGTCTTCGGAATAGGCGTAGCGCGATTCGCGCAGGCGTTCCGATGCGAAGGCCACGTCCCAAGGCTGCAAGCTGTCCAGGCCCAATTCGCCAGTGGCGTAAGCGGTCAGTTCGGCCAGATCGCGCTGCGCGTAGGGCTTGGCGCGGGCGGCCAGGTCGCGAAGGAAAACGGTCACTTCGCGGGCGTCGCGCGCCATGCGGGTTTGCAGGCGCAGCGCGGCGAACGTGCCCAGGCCCAGCAAGCCGGACTCTTCGGCGCGCAGGGACAGCAATTCTTCGATCAGCGGAGAGTTATCGAATTGGGCGTCGCCTTGCTCGGACGCAACGGTTCCATAGCCGCGGTACAGCGCTTCACGCAGTGAGCGGTCTTGCGCGTACTGCATGACGGGCAGGTAGCACGGCATCTTCAGCGTCAGCTTCCAGCCCGGCTTGCCGTCTTCCTCGGCAGCGGCGCGGGCGGCGGACAGGACATCCGCGGGAATACCGGCCAGGCGGGCCTCGTCTTCCACCTGCAGCGACCACGCGTCAATCGAATCCAGCACGTTTTCCGAGAACTTCTGCGAGGCCTGCGCTTCGCGGTCGGAGATCTGGGCGTAGCGCTCGCGGTCGGCGCCCTGGAGCTCGACGCCGCTTAAGCGGAAGTCGCGCAGCGCCATCTCGACGATGCGGCGGCGCACCGGCGACCACGACGCAAAATCGGGGGCGGCGGCCAGCCGCTGGTATTGCTTGTACAGGCCTTCGTGCAGGCCCACCCACGTCGAAAATTCGGTGATCAGCGGCAGCGCGGCGTTATAGGCTTCGCGCAGTTCCGGCGTATTGACGACCGCGTTCAGGTGCCCGGCCACGGACCAGGCGCGCCACAGGCGCTCGGAGGCGGTATCCAGCGGTTCTACCACCGCCTCCCAGGTGGGCGCCAGGCCGGCGTCGGCCGCGTGATCGACCGCCTGGCGGGCGATGCCCAGCAGTTCCTCGATGGCGGGCACGATATGTCCCGGCTTGACGGCTGCATAGTCGACCAGGTCGGAAACGGGGGCAAGCAGGGGGTTCTGGGTCATGGTGTTACCGGCGTGAGCAATGGCGAGCGGCGCGCGGGGCATGCACCCGGACGCCGGCGGAGTTCATAGGAATCAGGTAAGGGCGATCTGCCCGAATGCAAGGGCGCGGCGGCGCCCCGGGGCGGGGCGATGCGAAGAGCCCGGGCGGACCCGGGCGCCTGGCCCGGGCCGCATGGCGGGGATCAGGCGGCAGCCCGTTCCGCGGCTTCAACCGTATTGACCAGCAGCATGGCGATGGTCATGGGGCCCACGCCGCCAGGGACGGGGGTGATGGCGCCGGCCACGTCGCGGGCGGAAGCAAAGTCCACGTCGCCGCACAGCTTGCCGTCGTCGCCGCGGTTGATGCCCACGTCGATGACCACGGCGCCGGGTTTGATCATGGAGCCGTCGATCATGCCGGGCTTGCCGGTGGCTACCACCAGCACGTCGGCGCGGCGGGTCTGGGCCGCCAGGTCGCGCGTCTTGGAGTTGCAGAGGGTGATGGTGGCGCCAGCTTGCAGGAGCAGCATGGCCATCGGCTTGCCGACGATGTTGCTGGCGCCCACGATCACGGCTTCCGCGCCGCGCAGGGCCACGCCTTCGGATTCCAGCATCTTCATCACGCCGTAGGGCGTGCAGGGGCGGAACAGGGGCTGGCCCGTCATGAGCAGCCCGGCGTTGCTGATATGGAAGCCGTCCACGTCCTTCTCGGCCGCGATGGCTTCGATGACCTTGTGGGAATCCATGTGCTTGGGCAGCGGCAACTGCACCAGGATGCCGTGGATCGTCGGGTCCTGGTTCAGGACGGCGATGCGGGCCAGCAGTTCGGCCTCGGTCATGTCGGCCGGGTACTGTTCCTTGACGGAATGCAGGCCGGCTTTCTCGCAGGCGGCAACCTTGTTGCGCACATACACCTGGGACGCGGGGTCCGCGCCCACCAACACCACCGCTAGACCCGGGCGGGTTCCCTTGGCGGCCAGGGCGGCGACGCGCTGGGCGACTTCTTCGCGAATGCGCAGCGACAGTGCCGCGCCATCAATAATCCTAGCGGTCATGCATGTGCCTCGGGTTTGGCCAAGGCCACTTTCATCAAATCAGCAACGGTAGTCACTTCCAGTTTTTCCATAATATTGGCGCGGTGCGCCTCGACGGTCTTGATACTGATGCCCAGGTCGTCGGCGATCTGCTTGTTCAAGCGGCCGGCGACGATGCGCTCCAGCACCTGCTGCTCGCGCGCGGTCAGGCGCGCCAGCATGGCTTCGTGGTCCTTTTGGGCCTGGTGCTTGCTGACGCGTTGCGTGGCCTGTTCCAGCATGCGCGCGACGATCTCGCGCAGGTCGGACTCGTTGAAGGGCTTTTCCAGGAAGTCGACGGCGCCTTTCTTCATCGTGGACACGGCCATGGGCACGTCGCCGTGACCGGTGATGAATACGATGGGCAGCGGCGCGTTGCGGGCAAGCAGCTGTTCCTGGAGTTCCAGGCCGCTCATGCCGGGCATGCGCACATCGGCGATCAGCACGCCGATCTGGCTGGCGTCGTAGTCTTCCAGGAAGGATTCGCCGCTGGCATAGGCGCGAACGCGGTAGCCATTGGCCTCCAACAGCCAGCGCAACGAATCGCGGACCGCTTCGTCGTCGTCAACAATAAATACCGTGCTCGACAGGTGGGGCGTGTTCATGCGTGCAACTCCTCGGACTGATCATTCTGGGCCTGCGTCTGGGACGCAGCGCAGGGCAGGGTAAAGCGGAAAATAGTACCGCCGGCGGGGTTGGGGTCCGCCCACAGGCGGCCGTGGTGCGATTCAATAATGGTACGGCAGATATTCAGCCCCATGCCCAGGCCCTGGGACTTGGTGCTGAAGAAGGGTTCGAACAGGCGTTCGGGCTCGGCCAGGCCATGGCCGCGGTCCACCACGGCCACTTCGATGTGCTGCTCGTGCAGGATGACCGCCACCTTGAGCTCGTCGGACTCGCTCTTTTCCATGGCTTCCAACCCGTTTTTCAGCAAGTTCAGCAACACCTGCTCGATCAGGATCGGGTCGGCCAGCACATCGGGCGCGTTCGACGGCACGAAGCTGTCGATGCGGATGCGGCGTTTACGCGCGTCGATTTCGGCGAAACCGATGGCATTGTCGACAATGCGGCCGATGGCCACGCGCTGGCGGCGCGGTTCGCTGCGCTTCACGAATTCGCGGATGCGGCTGATGATCTTGCCGGCGCGCTCGGCTTGCGAAGCGGCCTTTTCCAGCGCCGGCAGCAGCATGTTGGGGCTGGTGTGCCCAGCCTTGACCAAGGCGACGGCGCCCATGCTGTAGTTGGCGATGGCGGTCAGGGGCTGGTTCAGTTCGTGCGCCAGCGACGAGGCCATTTCGCCCATCGTCGTCAGCCGGCTGGTCAGCTGGATTTTTTCCTGCTGCAGGCGGGACGCCTCTTCGTGGCCGCGGCGTTCGGTGATGTCGCGCGCCACCTGCATGCGCACGCGGCGGCCGTCGGTCCAGGCCAGCATCCGGTGATGCACTTCAAACCAGCGCTGCACGGACGGCGCGAACACTTCCACTGATTCGTCGGTGAAGCGGCCGCGGCGGCCAGCCAGCAATTCGTCGTGGCCGCCCGTCTGCGCGCCGAACACGCGGCGATAGGTGCGGTTGGCAAACAGCAATTCCAGGCCGTCGTGGGTGTCGGCCGTGACCGAAATGGCGTCGTCCAGGCCTTCCAGCACCGTCATGAAACGTTCGTGCGCGGCGGTCAGGGCTTCGCGGATGCGCTTGGGTTCGGTGATGTCCGTCATGGACGTCATCCAACCGATCTGGTTGCCGTTGGGGTCCAGCAGCGGCGACACGTACATGCGGGCCGTGAAGCGAGACCCGTCGCGGCGCTGCGCTTCGACTTCCAGGCCGCTGCTGGGCGTCTTGCCGGACATCAGCACGTCCAGCGTGTGCTGGTGTTGTTCGTGGCGGCCCGGCACCCAGTAAGGGAAGGGCGGGCTGCGGCCGATCAGGTCGGCCTCGTTCCAGCCGATCATCCGGCAGAAGGCCGGGTTCACGTAGGCGATGCGGCCTTCCATATCCAGCACGCGCATGCCGGTGGACATGGAATTTTCCATGGCGCGCCGGAAACCGGTTTCGGCGATCAGGGCGGCTTCGGCGGTGGAGCGGAAGCGCGTGTAGCGCCATAGCATCAGCAAGCTGATGACGATCACGCAGGACAGGGCCAGCACCACCCAGATCAGGCGTTGCTGGCGCATTTCCTGGTCGATCGTGACAAACATGACACTGTCGTCATGAATGCGTTGCAGCCAGAAGAACACCGCCATCACACAGATGTAGAGGATCAGCACCATGGCAGGCGTGACCCAGTACACCCCGCGGCGGCGGGTGCGGGCGTGATCGTGGAAAGGCGTAGGTATATTGGACTTGGGCGCGCTGGACATGGAATTCGGGCCAGATAGACCGCGCATTTTAGTGCGGGTTGGCAGCGAAGTGCCGGGAATCGGCCCCTGCTTTTAGCGTAAGCCTAAAAAAGTGCGGTCCGCAGGCGTTCAGCTTGCATTCATAATTTCATATTATGAAATGCCGTACCGCAACATGAAATTTTCCTTGCGAGCGGTTAATCTTCTTTCTTAGAATGCCGGCTGATAGGGAACCGACCCAAAGCAGGTCTCTAGAAAAACACCCCGACCCATGCCTGACATGGTAGCCCGGATGATCCCGGCTACCATGCAGAGTCCGCGAGTAGATAAGCGGGTGTGGTCACGAACGAACCCCAACAGGAGACACACGATGTCCTCTTTCGCCCAGGCTGGCGCCCCGCAGGCTGCCAACGACGAAGACACCCTTGAAACCCAGGAGTGGCTCGAAGCCCTGGCGGCAGTCCTTGATCGCGAAGGACCGCAGCGCGCGCACTACCTGCTGGAACGCCTGATCGACGAAGCCCGTCGCTCTGGCGCCCACATCCCGTTCTCGCCGAATACCGCTTACGTCAACACGATTCCCCCGGGCCTGGAGCCCGCGCATCCGGGCAACCTGGAGCTGGAATCGCGCATCCGTTCCTACGTGCGCTGGAACGCCATGGCGATGGTCGTGCGCGCCAACAAGCACAACCCGCCGGATGGCGGCGACCTGGGCGGCCACATCGCGTCGTTCGCTTCGCTGGCCACCATGATCGGCTGCGGCCAGAACCACTTCTGGCACGCCGAAGACGAAGGCCACGGCGGCGACCTGGTCTATTTCCAGGGCCACACGTCCCCCGGCATGTACGGCCGCGCCTACCTTGAAGGCCGCCTGACCGAAGACCAGCTGAACCACTTCCGCCAGGAAGTGGACGGCAAGGGCCTGTCGTCCTATCCCCACCCGAAGCTGATGCCGGATTTCTGGCAGTTCCCGACGGTGTCGATGGGCCTGGGCCCGCTGATGGCCATTTACCAGGCCCGCTTCCTGAAATACCTGCACGCCCGCGGCATTGCCGACACCAGCAACCGCAAGGTCTGGGTATTCTGCGGCGACGGCGAAATGGACGAACCGGAATCGCTGGGCGCCATCGCCCTGGCCGCCCGTGAAAAGCTCGACAACCTGATCTTCGTGGTGAACTGCAACCTGCAGCGCCTTGACGGTCCGGTGCGCGGCAACGGCAAGATCATCCAGGAACTGGAAGGCGACTTCCGCGGTTCGGGCTGGAACGTGATCAAGCTGATCTGGGGCGGCTACTGGGATCCGCTGTTGGCGCACGACAAGGAAGGCATCCTGCGCCAGATCATGGAAGACACCGTCGACGGCGAGTACCAAGCGTACAAGGCCAACGACGGCAAGTTCGTCCGTGAACACTTCTTCGGCAAGCACCCCAAGCTGCTGGAAGCCGTGTCGCGCATGAGCGACGAAGACATCTGGCGCCTGAACCGTGGCGGCCACGATCCCCACAAGGTGTACGCCGCGTTCGACGCCGCGACCAGCCACACGGGCCAACCCACCGTCATCCTGGCCAAGACCATCAAGGGCTACGGCATGGGCCACGTGGGCCAGGCCAAGAACCCGACTCACCAGCAAAAGAAGCTGGAGCTGGAATCGATCCGCGAATTCCGCGACCGTTTCGGCATCCCGATCCCCGACGACCAATTGGCGGACCTGCCGTACTTCAAGCCGGCTGAAGACTCGCCGGAAATGAAGTACCTGCACGAGCGCCGCGCCGCGCTGGGCGGCTACCTGCCGCGCCGCCGCGCCCGCGCCGACGAACAACTGAAGGCGCCCGCGCTGGACGCGTTCAAGGCCGTGCTCGAGCCCACCGCCGAAGGCCGCGAAATCTCGACCACGCAAGCCTTCGTGCGCATCCTGAACCAGGTGCTGCGCGACAAGGATCTGGGTCCGCGCGTCGTGCCGATCCTGGCCGACGAATCGCGCACGTTCGGCATGGAAGGCCTGTTCCGCCAAATCGGCATCTACGCGCCGGAAGGCCAGAAGTACACCCCGGTCGATAAGGACCAGGTGATGTACTACAAGGAAGCGGCCGACGGCCAGCTTCTGCAGGAAGGCATCAACGAAGCGGGCGCAATGAGCTCGTGGATCGCGGCGGCCACGTCGTACTCCTCGAACAACCGCATCATGATCCCGTTCTTCATCTATTACTCGATGTTCGGGTTCCAGCGCATCGGCGACCTGGCCTGGGCAGCGGGCGACATGCAGGCGCGCGGCTTCCTGCTGGGCGGCACTGCCGGCCGCACGACGCTGAACGGCGAAGGCTTGCAGCACGAAGACGGCCACAGCCACATCCTGGCGTCCACCATCCCGAACTGCGTGTCCTACGACCCGACGTTCGGCCACGAGCTGGCCGTGATCATCCAGCATGGCTTGAAGCGCATGGTGGAAAACCAGGAAAACGTCTATTACTACCTGACGGTGATGAACGAGAACTACCCGCAGCCGGGGCTGACCCAGGGCGACGAGGAAGGCATCATCAAGGGGATGTACAAGCTGAAGTCGCACGGCAAGGGCAAGAACCGCGTCCAGTTGATGGGTTCGGGCACGATCCTGCGCGAAGTCATGGCCGCGCAAGACCTGCTGGCCGCCGACTGGGACGTCGCTTCGGACATCTGGAGCGTGACCAGCTTCACCGAACTGCGCCGCAACGGCCTGGACGCCGAGCGCCACAACATGCTGCACCCCGAGGAAAAGAAGCCGCAGGTGGCTTACGTCACGGAACAGCTGGCGAAGACGGAAGGCCCGATCATCGCGTCGACCGACTACATGAAGTTGTTTGCGGATCAGATCCGTCCGTTCGTGCCCAAGGGCCGCGAATACAAGGTGCTGGGCACCGATGGTTTCGGCCGCTCGGATTTCCGCTCGAAGCTGCGCGAGCACTTCGAAGTGGACCGCCACTTCGTCGTCGTCGCCGCGCTGCGCGCATTGGCCGACGAGGGCAAGGTGCCGGTTGCCAAGGTGGCCGAAGCCATCAAGAAGTACGGCATCAATCCGAACAAAGCCAACCCGCAATACGCCTGAGGGTAAAGAGACATGAGCAACATCGTGCAAATCAAGGTTCCCGACATCGGCGACTTCAAGGAAGTGGAAGTCATTGAAGTGCTGGTGGCGGTGGGCGACACGATCAAGGCCGAACAAAGCCTGATCACGGTCGAGTCCGACAAGGCCTCGATGGAGATTCCCGCGTCGCAGGGCGGCGTGGTGAAGTCCATCACCGTGAAGGTTGGCGACAAGGTCGCCGAAGGCGCGGTCGTGCTGGAAGTGGAAGCGGAAGCCGAAGGCTCGGGCGCTGCCCCGGCCGCCAAGGAAGAAGCCCCCAAGGCTGCCGCCAAGGAAGCGCCGAAGCAGGCTGCTGCCGCTGCCCCGGCCGCCAAGGCGGAAGCCGCCGCGCCGGCCGCCGCCAGCGGTCCGGTCAATGTCGAAGTGCCGGACATTGGCGACTTCAAGGAAGTGGAAGTCATTGAAGTGATGGTCGCCGTGGGCGACACCATCAAGGCCGAGCAAAGCCTCATCACCGTGGAGTCCGACAAGGCCTCGATGGAGATCCCGGCGTCGCAAGGCGGCGTGGTCAAGGAAGTGAAGGTCAAGGTCGGCGACAAGGTCGCCAAGGGTTCGGTCGTCGTGGTGGTGGAAGGCGGCGCCGGCGCCGCGCCTGCCGCCAAGACGGAAGCCAAGGCCGACGCCAAGAGCGAAGCCGCCGCTGCCGCGCCGGCCGCCAAGGCTGACGCGCCCGCCGCCGCACCCGCTTCGCGCCCGGCCCCCGCCGCCGCGCTGGAAGATCCCAACCTGAAGCCCGGCCAATTGCCGCACGCGTCGCCTTCCGTGCGCAAGTTCGCGCGCGAACTGGGCGTGAACCTGAGCAAGGTCAAGGGTTCGGGTCCCAAGGAACGCATCACCGCCGACGACGTGCGCGGTTTCGTCAAGCAAGCGCTGGCCGCTGCCCCCGCTGCCGCAGCCGGCGGTTCGGCCGATGGCGCCGCGCTGGGCCTGTTGCCGTGGCCGAAGGTCGACTTTACCAAGTTCGGCCCGATCGAAGCCAAGCCGCTGTCGCGCATCAAGAAGATTTCCGGCGCGAACCTGCACCGCAACTGGGTCATGATCCCGCACGTCACCAACAACGACGAAGCGGACATCACCGACCTGGAAGCGCTGCGCGTCACGCTGAACAAGGAAAACGAGAAGTCGGGCATCAAGGTCACGATGCTGGCCTTCCTGATCAAGGCCGTGGTTGCGGCCCTGAAGAAGTTCCCCGAGTTCAATGCGTCGCTGGACGGCGACAACCTGGTGTTGAAGCAGTACTACCACATCGGCTTTGCCGCCGACACGCCCAACGGGCTGGTGGTGCCGGTGATTCGCGACGCCGACAAGAAGGGCATCTTGCAGATCGCGCAAGAAATGACGGACCTGTCCAAAAAGGCGCGCGACGGCAAGATCTCGCCCGCTGAAATGCAGGGCGGCTGCTTCTCGATTTCGTCCCTGGGCGGTATCGGCGGCACGTCGTTCACGCCGATCATCAATGCGCCCGAAGTGGCCATCCTGGGCGTGTCGCGTTCGTCGCACAAGCCGGTTTGGGACGGCAAGCAATTCGTGCCGCGCCTGATCGTGCCGCTGTCGCTGTCTTACGACCACCGCGTCATCGACGGCGCTTCCGCTGCCCGCTTCAACGCCTATCTGGGCGCCTTGCTGGCCGACTTCCGCCGCATCGCGCTGTAAACGGGGAGCCCCATGAGCAATACCGTTCAAATCAAAGTGCCGGACATCGGTGACTTCAAGGAAGTGGAAGTCATCGAAGTGCTGGTGGCCGTGGGCGACACGATCAAGGCCGAACAAAGCCTGATCACCGTTGAATCCGACAAGGCCTCGATGGAAATCCCCGCGTCGCAAGGCGGCGTGGTGAAGTCCATTGCGGTGAAGGTCGGCGACAAGGTCGCCGAAGGCGCGGTCGTGCTGGAAGTGGAGGCATCGGATGCCGCCGCGCCGGCCGCCAAGGAAGCGCCCAAGGCGGCCGAGGCCCCCAAGCAAGCTGCGGCTGCTGCGGCGCCGGCTGCGAAGGCCGCCGCACCCGCTGCCGCCAGCTTCAAGGGTTCGGCCGACGGTGAATACGACATGCTGGTGCTGGGTGCGGGTCCTGGCGGCTATTCCGCCGCCTTCCGCGCCGCCGACCTGGGCCTGTCCGTGGTCCTGGTCGAGCGCTACGCAACGCTGGGCGGCGTCTGCCTGAACGTGGGCTGCATTCCGTCCAAGGCGCTGTTGCACAACGCCGCCGTCATCGACGAAGCGCGCGAACTGGCTGCCCACGGCATCAGCTTTGGCGAGCCCAAGATTGATCTGGACAAGCTGCGCGGCTACAAGGACAGCGTGGTCGCCAAGCTGACCGGTGGCCTGGCCGGCATGGCCAAGGCCCGCAAGGTCACCGTGGTGACGGGCGTGGGCGAATTCGCCGATGCCAACCACCTGACCGTGACGTCGGCCGATGGCAAGAGCCAGACGCTGCGCTTCAAGCAAGCCATCATCGCCGCCGGCAGCCAATCGGTGAAGCTGCCGTTCATGCCCAAGGACGACCGCGTCGTCGACTCCACCGGCGCATTGCTGCTGCGTGAAGTGCCCAAGAAGATGTTGATCGTGGGCGGCGGCATCATCGGCCTGGAAATGGGCACGGTGTACTCGACGCTGGGCGCGCGCCTGGACGTCGTGGAAATGCTGGACGGCCTGATGCAAGGCGCCGACCGCGACCTGGTCAAGGTCTGGCAAAAGAAAAACGCCTACCGCTTCGACAACATCATGTTGAAGACGAAGACCGTGGGCGCCGAAGCCAAGAAGGACGGCATCTACGTCACCTTCGAAGGCGAAGGCGCGCCCAAGGAACCGCAGCGCTACGACCTGGTGCTGCAAGCCGTGGGCCGCAGCCCCAACGGCAAGAAGATCGGCGCTGAAAAGGCCGGCATCGCCGTGACCGACCGCGGCTTCATCGAGGTCGATCGCCAGATGCGCACCAACGTGCCGCACATCTACGCCATCGGCGACATCGTCGGCCAGCCGATGCTGGCGCACAAGGCCGTGCACGAAGGCCACGTGGCGGCGGAAGCGGCCGCCGGCCAGAAGTCGTTCTTCGACGCACGCGTCATTCCGTCGGTAGCCTACACCGATCCGGAAGTGGCGTGGGTGGGCTTGACCGAAGACGAAGCCAAGAAGCAAGGCATCAAGATCGAGAAGGGCGTGTTCCCATGGGCGGCTTCCGGCCGCGCCATCGCCAACGGCCGCGACGAGGGCTTCACCAAGCTGATTTTCGACGCGGAAACGCATCGCATCCTGGGCGGCAGCATCGTGGGCACCCACGCTGGCGACCTGATCAGCGAACTGGCCCTGGCCGTGGAAATGGGCGCCGACGTGGTCGACATCGCCAAGACCATCCACCCGCACCCGACGCTGGGTGAATCGGTGGGCATGGCGGCGGAAGTCGCCGAAGGCGTCTGCACCGACTTGCCGCCGATGAAGAAGAAGTAAGGTTGCGATCAGTGTGTGGCGGCGTTTGCCGCCGCACGTTGATGCTGCAATGCAAAAAGCGCTGGCCTTGTAAAAGGACCAGCGCTTTTTTTATCGAATGCCGCCGCGCGAGTGGAACGGTGTCCGATGTTATGCGCGAGGTATCCGGCGTGGAATACCCGGCGCGGAATATCAGGCGTGCGTGTTGATCCGTGAACCCAGCGTAGCGTCAACGGCCATAGGGGCTACCGACTGCATGAGCGTCAACGCGGTATCGGCTTGCGCGTTCAGCGCCTTCTTCAACACGCGGGCTTGAATTTCCTGCGAGAGGTTCACGTCTTGCAAGGCCAGCGCGGTGTTGACGGTGTTGCTGATGGAATCCATGGTCTGTGTCCTTGTCGGAGCGTGCTTGCGGCAGGCGATACGACGGGTTGATGTGGCTGGGCCAACTTCAAATATGTCGCATTATTGCGCGAATTTGTGGTTGTGGTGCAAAGAATTGTCGGGGTGTTGCGTGGCGGGGATGTGACAGCGCGAGGTGTGCGTCATGCGCGTGGCGTGGCATGCCGCCTTAAGGTTGCACCGGGCATTCCTTGACCACGCCCCAGCCATGGTTCGGTTCGCAATATTGCCTGCGAGCTGCCCACGCACAGTCCGGCCGTTCAAAAAAACCAAGCTTTGCGCAATCCGCCAGTTCACCGTCCAGCGCCTCTACCCAGGCCATCGGGTTCTCGGCCGGTATTTCGGTGATGCGCAGCGTGGACTGCGGCGTGACAGGCGCAGCTGTTACGGCGGTGGTGGTAGCGGCGGTGGGAGCCGTTGTAGCAGGAGTGGATGCCGCAGCCGCAGGAGTGGATGCCTCGGCGGGATGAGTGGATGCCTCGGCGGGATGAGTGGGCGCGGCTTCAGCGTTGCTTGGGGAGGGCGCACGGTTCCCTGGCGGGGACGGCGCAGGCGACGTCGCCGGCGCCACGTCAACGGGCACGGGGGCCGTCGGCTTCGTCGTCTCCCATTCGCTGGGCGTCTCTACCGTAGGCAAAGCCGGCAGGGGCGCCAGCGGTACGCGCACCGGGCTGGCCGACCTGGCACCCGTGATGCCGTTGTTCGGCGCATTCCAGGACACCACCAACAGCACCAACGCGCCATAGATCGCCAATGTGTACAGCACCGTCAGCGTGGCGGAACCCACGCGTCGGCCTGTCATCGGCGTGCCATCCTCTCGGCCCAACAGGGCGCGCCAACCCACCAGCGCGGCGCCTGGCGCCGAAATCAGCGCCCAGCCGATACGGCGCAGGCAGCTGGGCCGCGGTTGCGGTCTCGCGGCCTGCACTTGGGCGGCCAGCAATTCACGCAACGCACGGTTTTCTTCCCGCAGATGCAGGGTCTGTGCATCGACCGGCGCCGTGGCATCAGGATCCGTCGTGCTGTCATGCTGCGTAGCGTGGGGATCTGGGGGCGTGGCGGTCATGGGGCTGAAAAATATAGATACAAAAGCGGTGCGGTGGCAATTATGAAGGAAGCGAAGAGCGCCTCAAAAGGGGAATAGAACGGGAAAAGGGCGGCTTGGAGACGATTCGGCGTACACCCGCCTGCCAGCGGTCAGCGAAGCCGGCAATGCCGGTGTGGGGAATCAGCCGCCCGTGTCTTCCCGCCAGCCCATGAGCTTCATCGGGTTGCCGCCCTGGATCGAGAAAGCTGCGACCTCGCCGCGCACGATGGTGCCCGCGGCAATGACACAACCTTCGCGCAGGACTGCGCCGTCCAGCAAGACGCAGTTGGCGCCGATCCAGACGTCGTTCTCGATCACGATACCGCCCTTGCTTGGGCGAAAGCCCTGGGCGCGGATGGGCAGGTCGCGGCGTCGGAATTCGTGGTTGGCGGGGGCAAATGTGCAGTTTGCCGCGACCGCTACACGGGCGCCCATTCGGATGCCGTTGCCGGTGTACAGCACGCAGCCGGAATTGATGACGCAGTCCGGCCCGATCTCGACATCACCCGCCCCTCCGGCCGGCTTGATCTTCACGAACGCATCCACGACCGCCCGGGCGCCGACGGCGATGCGGGTGCCGCGCGTGGAGTCTTCGATGTCGGCCAGCGGCGATACGCGCGCGGTGGGGTCGATCAATATCACAATGCCGCCCGGTGCGTCAGGCCTTGCGGCGCAGAAAGCCGTCGGGGGCGGACGTGACCAGCAGGCGGTCTTCCACCGAACGGTCGATTTCAAACTCGGGGTGCTGCTTGATCCATTCCCACACGGCGGTCTTGGGGTTGTTGCCCTTGCCCCAATGGCGACCGGGCCATTCGTAGTCGGCGGGCATGTCTTCCACAAAGGTGTCGAACACCACGCAGTAGCTGCCAACGCTTACCAGATCCGCATAGGCGTTCAACTCCGCCAGCACATGGTCATGCGTGTGATTCGAATCCAGGCAGACCATGATGTTCTTCTTGCCTTCGGCGTGTGCTCGCACCTGGGCGATCGTGGCAGCGTCGATGCTCGAGCCTTCGATCAGGTGGATGCGCTTGGCCAGCGGATGGGCTTCGATTGCCTTGCGGTTGTGTTCACGGATCTCGATGTCGACCCCCACGACTTCGCCCGCACCCAGCAACTGCAACATGGACGCCGACAGCATCAACGAACCGCCATGCGCAATGCCCGTTTCGATGATCAGGTCGGGCTTGACGGCCCAGATCAGTTCCTGCATCGCCATGGCGTCCATGGGCAGCTGGATCAGCGGGCGGCCTGCCCACGAAAAGTTGTTCATGTACTTGCGTTCCAGCGCCATCTGGCGCCACGCAATGGATAGCTCGCGAAATTCCTGATCGCTGGCGAACCCAGCGATGCGGGCTTGCTTTTCCTGACGGTACTCGGGGTGCGCGTCGGGCGTGGTTTCAAGGTAGGACATTCAGATTCCTTTGTGCAGACGGTACTGCGCTAGAAAATGCGGGAAATAGTCGGAGAAGGCACGCGGAACAGCCCCGCCAAGCGCTCGGACGCGCTTCACGTCGACATCGGCAAAGGTCCATTCGGGCGCGCCGGGCGCCACGGTGCAGTGATAGCCCAGTGTCTGGAGCAGCCAGCGCGCCACCTCGCGGTTGGCAACGCCGACGCCATGGGCAACGTTGTAGATGCCGCTGGCCGCGGGCGACAGGGCGATGTCCAGTATCTGCGACACGGCATCGTCAACGTAGAGATAGTCCTTGCAGGATGAAAGCGAGGTGCGCAGCGTGATGCCGTTGCCGCGCGCGCCTTCTTCCAGCAACTGGTCGATAAAGCTGTCCGGCGTGTCACGCACGCCCACGATATTGGACAGGCGCGCGACCTTCGTGCCCCTGCGGCCACCGTGCAGGCAGAGCGATTCGCCCATCAGCTTGGACAAATTGTAGAGATCGCTGGGGTCGTTCGGATTGACGGCAAGCGTTGCACTCTCGCGAGTGTCGGCGGATCCGGCGTAGACGCGCGTGCTGGATAGATAGGTCAGGCTGTCGAAGTCGCCGTCGGCCAGCAAGGTCCTGAGCAGGCAGACGTGCGCTTCCACGGTTTCGAGCGGACGGCTGCGAAAGTCCGAGGTCAGGCCGATTGCATAGATCACATGGCCCAAAGAGCGGCGCAGCAGGTCGGCGTCGCCTCGGGGCGGTGCGTTGCAAGGCACGCCGTCCGCGCGCAGGCGCGCGACCAGATGGCGGCCGACAAAGCCAGACGCACCCAGGACGGTGACCAGCCCCTGGCTCATGCGGATGCGCCACTTTCAATGGACAACGACGGGATCGCCGTGACCAGCTTGGCGTGCCATTCGCGGCGGGCGTAGTCCAGTTGTTCGGAAACTTCCGCCTTCAGGTTCCAGGGCAGGATCAGGATGTACTCGGGCTTGTCTTCGCGCAATCGGGCTTCCGCGACGATCGGGATATGGCTGCCGGGCAAGTACTTGTCTTGCTTGGCGGGGTTCAAGTCCACCACATAGGGCAGCAGGTCCGGGCGCACACCGGCGAAGTTCAGCAGCGTGTTGCCCTTGGCGGCCGCGCCATAGGCCGCGATGCGCTTGCCGCCGCGGCGCAGTTCCACCAGAAACGCCAGCAGATCGTTCTTGACCCGCTCTGCCTCTTGCTGAAAACGCGAATAAAACTCGGGGCCCGTCATGCCGGCCTGTTGCTCTTGGGCCAGGGTGTGGGCGACGTTGTCGGAGACGTCATGCTTGCCCGTGTCGGCGCGCTGCGCGAAGACGCGCAGGCTGCCGCCGTGCGTGCCCAGATGCTCGACATCGAACACCGCCAAACCGTTGGATTGGAAAATGCGCGACACGGCCGTCAGCGATAGATAGGAATAGTGCTCGTGATATGCCGTATCGAACTGACTTTCCTGCACCATGCGCAGCAGATGCGGAAACTCGAACGTCGCCACGCCTTGCGGCTTGAGCAACGCCGTAAAACCCGACACGAAATCGTTGATGTCAGGCACGTGAGCCAGCACGTTATTGGCTGCAATCAGGTCGGCCGCACGGCCTTGCTCGGCAAGCTCATCACCCAGCGCCACGCCAAAGAAGCGTTGCACGATATCGATGCCACGCTCACGCGCAGCCTGCGCCGTGCTGGCGGTGGGCTCCACGCCATAGCACGGTACGCCGGCTGCTTTCACGTACTGCAACAGATAGCCGTCATTGGCGGCTATCTCGGTCACCATGCTGTCCGCACCCAGTCCGAAGCGGCTGATCATCGTATCGACGTACCGGCGCGAATGCGCCAGCCACGACGACGAGAACGAGCTGAAGTAGGCGTAGTCGTCGGTGAACAATGCCTCGCGTCCTGCGTGATCTTCGGTCTGGACCAGCCAGCACGATTCGCATACCAGGATGCGCAACGGGAACCACGTCTCGGGGCCGCGCAGTGCGGTCTCGGTCAGATAGGCGTTGGACGGCGGCGCATGGCCAAGGTCCAGGAAAGGAAGGCGCAAGTCGGCCTGGCAATGGCGGCACTTCACAGTGCGACTCCAGAAAAAGCAGTGTCCAGGCGGGGGTGTTGCTGATCGCGCTCGGACACCAGGGTCGGGGGTAACGGCCAGGCGATGCCCACGCGGGCATCCTGGAAGTGCAGGCCGGCTTCGGCCTGCGGCGAATAGGGGGCGGAATGGCAATACAGCATTTCCGCGTCGTCGGTCAGCGTTTGGAAACCATGGGCAAAGCCCTCGGGAATCAGCAGGGCGCGGCCGTTGTCGGCGCTTAAACGCTCGGCGTGCCATTGCAGGAACGTGGGCGAACCCGCGCGCAGATCCACGGCGACATCCCAGACGGCGCCACGGATGCAACTGACCAGCTTCATTTCGGCGTGTGGCGGCAGCTGGTAATGCATGCCGCGTATTGTGCCGGCCTGCGCGGTATAGGTGTGATTGACCTGCTCGATGCCGCGTTGCCAGCCGCAAGCGTGCAAGTCGCCTGCGTCGAACAGCCGTGCCAGAAAGCCCCGTGAGTCGCCACGGGGATGGCGCTGCACGACCTTCAAACCGGCCAGCGGCGTATCGGTGATCTCAAGGCTCATGGCTGCGCCTCGTACTGGTCGATGTCGGCGTGACACAACGCCAGCGCGTGTTCACCCGCATCAAAGCGTCGATACCAGTCCATGCTGCGCGTGACGGCCCGGGCCAGCGGCCAGCGCGGGGCCACGTTTAAAACGGCTCGCGCCCTGGACGTGTCCAGCGTTAACAAACCGGCTTCGTGCGGGCCTTCGATTTGGTCGGCGTAGGCCGTGCGGCCACGTCCGTAGGCGGTCTGCGCGATATCGACCACCGTGCGTACCGAGGCCGCTTCCGCGGCATCCGGGCCGAAGTTATACGGGCCGGCAAGCGCAGGTTGGTCCCATAGCGCCTGCGCCAGCACCAGATAGCCCGCCAAGGGTTCCAGCACGTGCTGCCAGGGTCGCACGGCGTCCGGACGACGGATGTGCAGATCGCCGTCGTCGCGCCAGGCGCGAACGGCGTCGGGCAGCAAGCGGTCGACCGACCAGTCGCCCCCTCCAATGACATTGCCGGCGCGCGCCGTGGCCAGGGCCAGCCCTTGTGCCTGAAGGAAGGAGTCCCGATACGATGCGATGACCAGTTCGCTGGCCGCCTTGCTGGCGCTGTATGGGTCGTGCCCGCCCAGCGTGTCGCTTTCGCGGTAGGGGTAGAGCCATTCGTTGTTGCGATACACCTTGTCGGTCGTGACCATGACTGCCACGCGCGCGGACGGTTCGGCCCGCAGCGCATCCAGCAGATGCGCCGTACCCATGATGTTGGTCGCGAAGGTATCGATCGGTGCGGCGTAGCTGGGGCGCACCAGCGCTTGCGCAGCCAGATGCAGCACGACGTCGGGCTGGGCGGCCAGCACGATGTCGCGCAGCAAGGCGGCATCGCGGATGTCGGCATGACGGCTGTCGATCAGCTTGGCCACGCCGGCGGACTGGTACAGGCTGGGTTGAGTGCTGGGCGGCAACGCCACCCCGGTCACCCGGGCGCCCAGCCGGTGCAACCACAACGCCAGCCAGCTTCCTTTGAAGCCTGTGTGGCCGGTCAGCAGGACGCGCTTGCCGCGCCAGAACGCGGCGGAAGGGTTCACCAGACTTTCCATGGCGCCTTGCCCGTGCTCCACAGCGACTCCAGCAGGTTCTTTTCGCGTAACGTGTCCATAGGCTGCCAGAAGCCCAGGTGTTCGAAGGCATGCAACTGGCCTTCGCGGCTCAGGGTTTCAAGCGGGCCGGCTTCCCAGGTCGTGTCGTCGTCTTCGATCAGGGAAAGCACGCTGGGCGACAACACAAAAAAGCCGCCGTTGATCAGGCCGCCGTCGCCACGAGGCTTTTCCGTAAAGCCCGTCACACGGTCGCCGTCGCGACGCAACGCGCCATAGCGTCCGGGCGGCTGCACGGCGGTGACGGTGGCGGCCTTGCCGTGCTTACGGTGAAAGGCAATCAGCGCCCCGACGTCGATGTCGGCCACGCCGTCGCCATAGGTGAAGCAGAACGCGTCGTCTTCCTTGACATAGTCCGCCACGCGCTTCAGGCGGCCACCGGTCATGGTGGATTCGCCGGTGTCCACCAACGTGACGCGCCACGGTTCGGCCTTGCGCTGGTGGACTTCCATGCGGTTGTCCGCCATATCGAAGGTTACGTCGGACATGTGCAGGAAGTAGTTGGCGAAATACTCCTTGATCATGTAGCCCTTGTAGCCGCAGCAGATCACGAAGTCGTTTACCCCGTGGGCAGAATAGGTCTTCATGATGTGCCACAGGATCGGCCGCCCGCCGATCTCGATCATCGGCTTGGGACGCGTGTGGGTTTCTTCAGAGATCCGGGTGCCCAGGCCCCCGGCAAGAATGATGGCTTTCATGCTTGGGATTCGCACCAGGTAGTGAACATGCCGCGCAGGGCGGTTTCGAACTTCCGGGCGAACGCGGGTTCGTCCATCAAGGGGCTGACGTGCATCTCGGCGCGCAGGCCGGCGCGGGTGCGCGCCAGCGTCGGCAAGTCGCTGGCCAGGGCCACGACCTTCTGGATGTACTCCTCTTCGGTCTGGGCGATCCACTCCGGGCGACCGATGCCGTGCAACACGGAACTGCCAATGCGGCCAACGCTGGGGCGGCTGGCAAGCGTCACGTAGGGCACACCCATATACAGTGTTTCCACCAGCGTGACGCCCGAGTTGTGGGGGAAGCAGTCCAGGCCGATGTCCATGTTGCGCAGGACATTCCACGGGGGCGATTCCCAGCCAATCAGCAGCCGTTCGCGCTCGATACCTTGGGCCATGAAGCGGCTGGCCAGCTCTTCACGCATGGGGCCGTCTCGATAGCTGTTGCTGTTCACCACCAGGCGTGCATTGGGCAGACGGCGCAAAATGTCCGACCACACACGTACCACCTTGTCGTTCATGCGGATCGCGCGCGTCAGGCTGCCCAGCGTGACATAGCCGTTCTTCAGCGCGGGGAGGTCGCCGCAGTCTCCCATCGTCGTGCCGGCCCGATAGACGAAGTTGGTGTCGGCCAAGCGCCAGGGCTTTTCCGAGAACAGCGCTTCGGAGCCGGTGGGCGCCATAACTTCATCGCTCATGATGTAGTCGATGGCATTCAGGCCGGTTGTGTAGCCGAAACCAAGCCAGGTCAGGGAAACCGGGGCGGGCTTGCGCGCGAACACGCCCAGGCGGTTGCCGCCGGTGTGCCCGGCAACATCGATAAGAACGTCGATACCGTCCGCGCGGATGCGCTCGGCCAGCGCGCTGTCGCTCATGCCCGCGGTCGGTGTCCACTGATCGAAGTAGCCTTCAAAGCGTGCGGTGACCGCGTCCTTCGCCACGAATTCGGCATAGGCGCAGAGTTCGAAGGCCTCGCGATCATGGTTGGCCAGCAGGGGTTCAATAAAGTAATTACCCGAATGCTGGCGAAAGTCCGGCGATACGTAGGCCACGCGAATACGGCGGCGGGTATCGCGCTTATTCGTGTGCGGCTGCCACGTCGCGCGCAGCGCTTCACAGTGCGTGCGATTGTATTGGCGGTACGCCTCGAAGACTTCTTCAGCGCTGGCGCTTGGCGAGTAGTTCAGGGCAAACAGCAGGTTGTTGTGGGGGATGAGCGCCTTGGGGGCGATAGCTACCGCGGCCCTTGCGGCGGCAACCGCGCCTTCGGCGTCGCCCCGGTCCATCAGGATCTTGCTGAGATTGGTTCTGGCCTTTTCCTGCAGGGGATCCAGGGCCAAGGCGGTCAGGCAGCTTGCCTGGGCCTCTTTGTAGCGCAGCTCGGCGCATAGCGCATCGCCAAGCACGCCGTGGGCATTCGCATCCTTGGGAGCAAGCTCCACGGCACGGCGCGCGGTACCGATCGCTTCCGACGTGCGCATCAACGCGGTCAGGCAAGACGCCAGAATGATGTAGCACTGTGCCCGGGCCGGCGCCAGGTCCAGCATCTGCAGCGCGGGGGCAAGCGCCTCCTGGAAACGTCCGGAATTGCACAGGGTGACAGCCAGCGGTTCCCAGGCGGCGGACGCGCCCGGCACGGTCTTGGCCAGTTGCCGTGCCAAGGCCTCGGCCTTATCGAATTGGCGTTCGGTCAGCAGATCCTGGATACGCATCGCCATGGATTCGGCCGAGGTGGGCAGGCCGCCTCGCATTGCACTGGCCGCCAATATCCGTTGGTTCAGGCACTGGCGGGCCAAGGCGCCGCCATACAGTCCGAAAAATTGCGCTTGGCCGCCGCTGGCGGAAAGGGCGTCGCCAAGCATGGACGCCCACGACGCCGCGGAACCTTGGCATAGCCCATAGCGTTTGAGCAAGCCCAGGAATTCAAGCAGGCTCGACGTATCCTGGATGATGCCCTCTTCTGTCGAAGCGGGCGTGGTATTCACTTCTAGCAGCGGCATTCCCGCGCCAAGGCGGCGGGCCATCTCGTGCTGGTTTTCCGACAAAACCAGCTTTACAGGTTCGTGCCACAGGTTAAAGCAGCGTGGCGTCGGCACTGAACCCGAGTCAGGTGCCGACATCGCAACGCAATGCAGCGGACGGGTGGGGGCGTCGTCGTCGCGATCATACGGCCCGGCCTCAAGGCAGTAGTGAACGAGGTCGTGTTCCAACAACGTCAGCAGTGATTTGTCCAGCAGCTTGCGGGCCGCCGAATCGTCCAGTTCTTCCGAATGCATCAACACGGCGACCAGCGTCGTGTAGGGCAAGGAACCGGGCCAGGCGTGCCACAGCGTGTCCAACAGCCTGACCATATGGGGTTCCGTGGTCACCAGGCCGCGGGCCAGGTGGTTCACATACGTGGCTCCCTGCTCCTGGCCGTTCGCGGCAAGACGTTGCGCGCCGCTGGCCCAGCGCAGGTCTTTCATGCGGGCAAGGTCCGGACGGGGTTTGGCTTGTTCAGCGGTGTCCTGGGTGGTGAACAGGCTTTGGCGGAATCCGCGCCCCGTCGCGAAGTCCAGGTATTGCTGTTTGACGGTCGCTGGCTGCCCCATCGTCAGCAGGCTATTCGTCAACGAGACGTTCTGCCCCATGTTCAGCGGAATTTCGGCCAGCGCTTGGGCGTCGCCCACATAGCCCAGACCCGCCTGTGCTGCGCGTCCGGCGAATTCGATGAAGTAGCAAGGGTTGCAGGCGAACGGGTCAACGGTAGCTTGCACCTGCCCGTCCAAGGCACGTTGTACCTGGGCGGCGACGACGGCCAATTGATTCGCCATCGGATTGGCGCCAGAGACGCCTTCCGTGAATAGTGTCAGCGCGGCAGCCGCGCTGCTTCGAAGTTGCTCTTGTGATTGCGCGGCATGCCCGTGCAACAGGATGGCGTCTCGAACGACTTCTTGCGCCTTGGCGCCCGGGTATACGTGGTAATCCACATACAGGACGCCATTGGGCGTCAGCAGCTGGCCGCAGCGCTCAAGCAAGGCCTGGGCATGTTCGGGGGGCAGGTAACTATAGAGGCCTGTCGCAATGATGTAGTCGAACTGGCCTTGTTCCGCGTCCAGGCTGTCGTAGCCCTGCGCCAGCAGCGTGACATTGGCCAGACCCAACGAGGCCGCCATCTGCTGGCCTTGCCCAATAACGGCGTCCGAGGCGTCAATGCCGAGGATCCGGGCCTGCGGGTAGGCCAGGGCGAAGGGGAACAGGCCTTCGCCGGTGCCGCAGCCCAGGCTGAGCACCCGCGCTTGTTCCAGCGCCGGTGCCGTCACTCCATACAGATAAGCGGTTGCCCGCAGGTGCACAGGAGAGTGGCTGGGGTCAAGAAGTCCCGGTTCGGCGATCGCCTGGCGGTGGAAATAAGCCGGATTCGACATGAGTGCTTGTAACGGGAAGGCGCGGGGCCAGTGAATGGAATCTTGACGATTCTACGAACTGCCCCGGGCCTTCATTCCGTGAATCAGCGTCTGAATTCCGCGCCACTTTCCCGAAAGAGCTCGCTTTGCACGACAGACGAAAAAAAACCCGCTGAAAGCGGGTTTCTTGAGATGGCCAGGCCCGGCGCGAAGGTCCGGTACTGGCCGCCAGCCGGGGAAACCGAAGCTTCCCCCGCGGGTTCGTGTCTTTGCCGAGAATTAACGCAGCAGGGACAGAACGGTCTGCGGCACTTGGTTGGCTTGCGCCAGAACCGAGGTACCAGCTTGTTGCAGGATCTGAGCCTTGGACATGTTCGACACTTCCGTGGCGTAGTCGGCGTCTTGAATACGCGAACGAGCGTTGGACAGGTTGTTGACCACGTTGTTCAGGTTCGAGATCGTCGATTCCAGACGGTTCTGCACAGCACCCAGTTCGCCGGTCAGCTTGTCCAGCTTGGTGAAGGCAGCGTCCAGCGTCTTCAGCGGATCGGTGGTCTTCGTACCCTTGCTGGTGTCTTCCGTGGTCAGCTTGCCCGAGCTGTTGACCTTGGCTTCGGCGCCAACCTTGGCTTCGTAGTCGCCCGTGCCCGTGCCGCTCTTGACCGTAGCCTTGCCCGTGTTGGGGTCAACGGTGTAGGTCGTGTCGTACGTCTTGGTCGTGGTGAACGTGCCCTTGTCGTCAACGTACGTGTCGGTCGACTCGCCGCTGGTGAAGGTGACGTTGGCGCTGGTGATGCCTTGACCCAGCTTGATGACCACGCCGCCGGCGGTGGCGTTGGAATTGACCGCTGCCAGCAGCGCATCCGAAGCGATGGTGTTGGTGAAGGACAGTTGAGCAGCCGTACCCGTGTTGGAGTACGTCTTGCCACCGATGGACACCGACGAGTTGCCGGCGGCGCCGGTGCCGTTCGAGGCGGCGGTCATCACGGTTTCCAGCGTAGCAGCGGTAGCGCTGGCGCTGTTGGTGGTCAGGTTGCCAGCGGCATCCAGGAAGGCGTCTTGGCCGCCGACCGTAACCTTGCCCGTAGCGTCAACTTGGAACGAGGTCGTCGACGAGCCATTGGCGTGCGTGTAGGTGCCGTTCGCGGTGCCGGTAGCCGGGCGCAGCGAGGTCGCCAGAGCCGTCACGGCGGCAGCGTTCGAAGCCGACTTGTCGGTGAACGTGAAGTTCTTGTTGGCGGCGTCGTACGTGTAGGTCACGCCGGTAGCGCCAGCGCCGACGCTGACGGTGTTACCGTTTTCCAGCTTGGCGAAGGTTTGGTCAGCCGTGGCAGCAGCGTGCGTGGTGGTGACGGTCCAGTCGTTGCCGGCAGCAACGCCGCTAGCAGCTTGCAGGTCGGACACGGTGGCCGAACGGTTTTGGGTCACGCCCGAGCCGTTGACGTTGAAGCCGTCCAGACCCAGCGTCTTGACGCTGATTTCCGACAGGTTCAGGGTGATCGTTTCGCCGTCGTTGGCGCCAACTTGCAGCGTCAGGGGCTTGGCCGAATCCGACAGAACCTTCACGCCGTTGAAGTCGGTTTGTTCCGAGATACGGTCGATGTCCGACAGACGTTGGTTGATTTCGTCTTGCATCGAGTTCAGCTGCTCTTGCGAGTAGCTGCCGTTGGCGGCTTGCACCGACAGTTCGCGAACACGTTGCAGGTGGGTGTTGACTTCGGAGGCGGCGCCTTCCGTCGTCTGAGCCAGCGAGATACCGTCGTTGGCGTTACGAGCGGCTTGGGTCAGGCCCTTGACGTTCGCGGTGAAGCGGTTGGCAATGGCCATACCGGCGGCGTCGTCCTTGGCGCTGTTGATGCGCAGGCCCGACGACAGGCGTTCGATGGCGGTACCCAGGGACGATTGCGACTTGTTCAGGTTGTTCTGAGCAACGAGCGACAAGTAGTTGGTGTTAATGACTGCAGCCATGTTTAGGCTCCCAAGAGAGAAAGGCTTCTTCAAACCGGGCAGCGGGGCCGCCCATCGTGTTAACGGGAGAATTCGCTTTCTTGCGTCTTCGAATTTCTCCGTTGTCAGGATTACGGCAGTCGCAAATCAATCTTTAGGCTTTTTTTTTGGCAATCGTAAATATGTTGGCTTTATGAGGCGGTTCCGCGGCGCTTGCCCCGCGGTTGCTCGTGAGGCGCTGGCCGCGGAAGTTGTAAGCGTCAATTCACCAGCAGGCCCGTGCGACGCAATTCGGTCAGCAGAGCATTCAGGAATTCCTGCGCCACGGGCTCCAGGTTCCGCGCACCCTTATAAGATTGGCCGTTGGGGTGGGGCGTGCGTCCGGACGTCAAGGCATCGCGCGTCAGGGTGCGAAGCTCCGCGACGCTGCGCGAGCCGTCCATCTGCAGGGCGACGAATCGGCCCAATGCGTCAGCCGGCGGCGTCACCGGCTGGTGCCACAGGTTGTACATGCCCACTTGGCATGCCGTGCTTGTTACTTCATGTAGTAGTTCGCGTGCGCCCGGGATCAACGCGGGCTGGCTGTCGGGCGCGCGGTAGGACGATGCTTCCATGCGGAAATGAACCGCGCTGGATTGCACCAGGGTGATCAGGTTCATATAGACCACGTTGGCCAGATCGTCGCCTTGCACGCCAGCATGGTGGGAGCGCGCAATGTCCAGCAGCGCGTCGAACGGCACCGAGCGCGGCCATGCCTTGTTCATCGCGTCGATCATGCCGAGCATGGCCGGGTCTTTGCTGCTGAGCGTCGCGCCGTTGGGGGTCAGGTAGTGGCGATGTTCCGCCGAGGCGCCAGGCGAGGGGGCGGTGGCATCAAGCCGGGTGGCGAAGTGCATTGCCTTGAACGCCGTACCTTCGGGCTGTTCCAGCATGTTTTCAGCGCGGTCGCCATGCACCAGCAGACTTTTGCGGAACGAGCGGCCCACGGCGAAATCCAGATATTGTTCGCGCATTTCGCGGTTGCTCTTCGCCGACAAGCCGTTCAGTCCCAGCGCTACCTTGCTGCCGTAGGTGGAAGCGAACGTCAGATGCGGTTCGGCGTCGGTTACATACGCCAGCCCCGCCTGCTGGGCGGCAGCGGCGAATTCCAGGAAGTAGCAAGGCGTGTTGATCGCTTCCAGGTATTCGTGCAGCAGGTAGTGGTCGGACTGTCCGCGCAGCTTGTGCGCCGCGCCTTGCAGCGCCGACTGCAGCGGATTGTTGTGCCACAAGCCGTTTTCCAACAGGTCCAGCATCTCTTTGGCGCGCGCCAGCTTCTCTTGCGCGGTTTGCGCGCCAAAGCTGTTCAGGATCATCGCATCGCGGACCACGTCCGCGGCTTTCCATCCGGGGTAGGTGTTGTAACTGACGTAGGCAACTCCCTCGGGCGCCAGGTTTTCACGACAGATGCGCAGGATGGCGTCCCGGACTTCGGGCGGCACCCAACTGAACACACCGTGGCAGATGATGTAGTCGAAAAGGCCCAATTCAGGGGTGACGTCGGTCAAGCTCATTGCGCGCAGGTCCAGATTGCGGGCGCCGGTTTTTTCGGCAACCTGCTGGCCTGCTTCGATTTGTTGCGGCGCCAAGTCAATGCCGACGACGCGCGCGTTGGGGTAGGCCAGCGCGAAGGGAAGCAGGTTCCCGCCCGCTGCGCAGCCCAGTTCCAGCACGCGTGCGGTATCAAGCGCGGGCGTGGCCAAGCCATATAGGCTTGCCACGGCACGCAGGTTGCCCGGCGACGTGTACGCGAATGCGTTCGATATATAGGGGGT
Source organism: Achromobacter marplatensis (assembly GCF_049060505.1). GTDB lineage: Bacteria > Pseudomonadota > Gammaproteobacteria > Burkholderiales > Burkholderiaceae_B > Achromobacter > Achromobacter marplatensis_A. Next base: position 481,806 of record NZ_JBMGRB010000002.1, on the reverse strand, counting down.
TTCGTCGTAGGCGTCGGAGATGGCCTGCGTCAAATGATCGGCTGCGGTCATTGCAGAGTTCCAGGGAGGGCGCGGCACGCGGTTGGGACGCGACTGCTTGCGGATTGGGTGGGCTGTGCGTAAGGCTGTCAGCGCGGCGTTCGGTTGGATGGCCCGAACAGCGATGCACTTCCTGGGGAGTTTCTCATCGCGAAACCTCCCCTAAATAATCTGCGCGATCTGCCCCTCCTGGGGCAGCGCATGCCAAGCCTGGTCTTTCAGCTTGGCGCGAATCCGGGCCGTGGCCTGCGAACGCAGCTGGCATACCCGCGCTTCGGTCACATTCATGATCGCGCCGATTTCCTTCAAGTTCAGGCCCTGCTCGTAACACAGCGACAGCAGCAGCTTTTCGCGGTCGGGCAGGGTGTCGATGGCGTGGATCAGCGCTTGGCGGAAATCGCCCGCCAAGAGCGAGTCGAGCGGGTTGCCGCCGGCCGAGCCGTGGTTAAGGGTCGCGGACCAGTCGGCCTGGCCGGACGCCGAGTCCGGCTCGGTCGTGAAATCTTCGTAATGCACGATCTGCACGCCTTGGGCATCGTGCAGCAGTGTCTGGTATTCGTTCAGCGGGATGTCGAGCTGGGCGGCGATCTCGGCCTCGTTGGGCGCGCGCATCAGCCGCTGCTCCAGCTGCTGGATGGCTTGTTCGATCTTGCGCGCCTTGGCGCGGACGCTGCGCGGCAGCCAATCCTGGCCGCGGAGTTCGTCCAGCATCGCGCCACGGATACGAGTCGTGGCGTAGGTCTCGAATTGGGCGTCTGCCGTTTCCTGATAGCGCCTTACGGCGTCAAGCAGGCCGATCATGCCGGCCTGTATCAGGTCGTCGAGCTCAACGCTGGCGGGTAGCCGGGCGAGCAATTGCAGGGCCAGCTTCCGCACTAGCGGGGCATATTCGACCAAGCTGTCATCTGCGTGGGGCATTGCGGGAATGTCAGGCGGTGTCCATCGTGACGCGTTGTCAGACGTTGTCAATTTGCGACATTGTCGACAAACGCGCGGCTGCGCTAAAGCTAGCAATTAGGTGATCGGCAAGGTGTCATTGTCGGGACTGCACAACATTTCATTCCGTGAAGTACGCAATGTTTTGAATGCTTATTTGCCAAATTGACGTAAATTCGCTTCGGATTTCTATGTCAAGGTGTATCTAAATCATCACGTTGCGCAATATCAACAAAGATTTGTCATATAAGTCATAGAAAATGACATGAGCTGTGGTAAATTTTACTTAAATTGCGAACAAATGATACATTTCGCATTAAAACAGATCGCAGCAAGCCGCCAGGCAATTCGGGTTGCCGGCGCTTTTGGTTATCGAGCCCCCGTGCGTGGGATAGGGATAGGGAGTAGGGCGTGCAACAAGTCGAAAATTCATTGCTGGCAGACATTCGTGAAGTGAATCTGTCATATTTGTTACTTGCGCAACGTATGTTGCGTGATGACTATGCTGCGTCGATGTTCCGTCTAGGGTTCAGCAACGAAGTTGCTGACATCCTGATGCGTCTGTCGCCCGCGCAATTGGTCAAGCTGGCCAGCTCCAGCTCGCTGCTGTGCCGGTTCCGCTTCGATGATTACAGCCTGCTGTCGGCGCTGACCCATGACGTTTTGGGTGGTGCACTGCAACAAGCGCATGCAACCATCTTGCTGGCCAAGCAACCTGTGGAAGAACTGGCCTGACGGCCGTTCGGACCCTCACTCGAGACTCGCGCAATGGCCTCCAAAAGCGTTTCACAGGAAGCGGACGACATCCTGCTTGCCAGCTCCATGATTACCTTGGGGGCGCGGTTGCAGGTGCTGGAGGCTGAAACCAGCCTCAGCCACGACCGTCTGGCGCGCTTGTATCGCGAAATCCGCGGTTGCTCGCCACCTAAAGGCATGCTGCCTTTTTCGGTTGACTGGTTCATGACCTGGCTGCCGAACATTCATTCGTCGCTGTTCTACAACGTTTATTCGTTCCTGAACGCGCGCACCCGCAGCAAAGGCATCCGCGCCACCATCGACGCGTACCGCCTGTATCTTGAGAACGCCGGCCTGGATGCCGCCGAAAGCGCTGAGCCGGTCCTGAGCTTTACCCGGGCCTGGATGCTGGTTCGCTTCTTCGATAGCGGCATGCTTCAGTTGTCCGCGTGCCGCCAGTGCGGCGGCCATTTCATTGCCCACGCTCACGATCCGCAATCGGACTTCGTGTGCGCGATCTGCCGCCCGCCACCTCGCGCCGGCAAGACGCGCGCGGCAGCCAAGGCGCGCGCCGGCACCCGTCCGGCACCCGCGGTCGACGCCGCGCGGCCTTGACCGCCGGCGCTTGGCCCGGTGCATCCAAGCCGGCCGCATCTGGCCGGCCGCACCCCGCCCGCCGTGCCCAAATACATCAAAAGCCCTGTAAAACCCCCCGTAACCCGCCTTTTTGGGTCGGGGGGAACAGGGGATCATTGACGCCAGTTTTAGACTTCGTTGGCAGGGGCCTGATGTGTTGATTGTTATCGGTTTTCTCGTGGTGATCGTGTCGGTCGTCGGTAGCTTCATAGCGCTGGGCGGCCACTTGGGCGCGCTTTACCAGCCCTTCGAGCTGACGCTGATCTTCGGTTCGGCCCTTGGGGCGTTCATTGCCGGCAACAGCAAAAAATCGCTGATGCTGGTGAAGAAGGCGCTACCTGACGCGCTGAAGAGCTCGCGCTACGGCAAGGACGTGTATATGGAGCTGATGGCGCTCCTGTATGTGTTGCTGAACAAAGCGCGTCGCGAAGGCCTGATGGCCATCGAATCGCATATCGAGGATCCGGCGTCCAGCCCGATCTTCAGCGAGTATCCCCGCATCGCCAAAGACGCGAAGCTCATGGAGTTCATTACGGACTACCTGCGCATCATGATCAGCGGCAACATGAGTTCGTTCGAAATCGAGACGCTCATGGATGAAGAAATCGAGACCTATCGCCATGAGCGCGAGGTGCCGGCGCACGCATTGCACCAGATGGCCGATGGCCTGCCGGCGTTCGGGATCGTGGCCGCGGTGCTGGGTGTGATCAAGGCGCTGGCGGCCGTGGACCAGCCGCCCGCGATCCTGGGCGACCTGATCTCCAAGGCCATGGTCGGCACGTTCCTGGGCATTCTGCTGGCATACGGTTTCGTGGGGCCGCTAGCTTCGCGCGTCGAGCGCCGCACCGACGAAGCCATGAAAGTGCTGGAGTGCATTAAGACCACGCTGCTGGCCAGCATGAACGGCTACCCGCCCCAGTTGGCGGTGGAGTTCGGCCGCAAGGTGCTGTTCTCGTCCGTGCGTCCGACCTTCGGTGAGCTGGAAGAGCATGTCCGGCAAACCAAGTCGACCGCAACCGGCAAGGCCTGACGGAGCGGGCCATGAGCACGGTAAACAACCACCGTGTGGTGATCCGCCGCAAGAAGGTCAAGGGCGGCGGGCACCACGGCGGCAGCTGGAAGATCGCCTACGCCGACTTCATCACGGCGATGATGGCGTTTTTCCTGGTGATGTGGCTGATCAGCATCGTGCCGCGCGAAGAACTCAAGGGCATCGCGGAGTATTTCCGCATGCCGTTGCGCGTGGCGATCATGGGCGGGCCCAACAATTCGGCCGAAACCAGCGCAGTGCCTGGGGGCGGGCAAGACCCCCTGCGCAGCGAGGGCGATGTGCGCCGCGCCCAGGGCAACCGGGTCGAAGCACAGCCGATGGGCGACGCGGAGCGCCGCGAACAGCACCGTCTGGAAAATCTGAAGAAGCGGCTAGAGAACGTCATCGATACCAGCCCCGTCCTGAAAAGCTTCAGGCCACAGCTGCTGATCGACCTGACGACCGAAGGCCTGCGCATCCAGATCATCGATAACCAGAACCGTCCGATGTTCGCCACCGGCCGCGCGGAAGTGCAGCCTTACATGCGCGACATCCTCCGGGAATTGGGGCCGGTACTGAACGAGCTGCCGAACAAGGTCAGCATTTCGGGCCACACGGACGCCTCGCAGTATGCGCGCGGCGAACGCGCCTACAGCAATTGGGAGCTTTCGGCCGACCGCGCGAACGCCTCCCGCCAGGAATTGGTGGCCGGCGGCATGAACGAAAGCAAGGTCATGCGTATCCAGGGACTGTCTTCCAGCATGAGTCTGGTTAAAGATGATCCTTACGCGGCCGTTAATAGACGTATCAGCCTCGTGGTGCTCAATATGAACACCCAAAAGCGCATCGAAAACGAGAACGCCGCTGCGGCGGACGTGAGCGCGAAGGATGCCCGCGAGGTAGGGACGGCCGTGGAGGCGGTGCAAGCCGCCACCCGGGCCGCGACGGCAACCAAGCAAGGCGACGCGGCGAATGCGCCGCCCGTTGAAGGGGTTCGATAGCAATGGCGGCAACGATTCTGGTAGCGGACGATTCAGCGACGATGCGAATGATCGTGCAGGCGACGCTGACGGGCGCGGGATGGAAAGTACTGACGGCCGGCAATGGCCAGGAAGCGCTGGAAGTGGCCAAAAACCACCCGGTGGATCTGGTCGTCAGCGACTGGAACATGCCTGTCATGGGCGGGCTGCAACTGATTCAAGGCTTGCGCGAGCAAGACCAGTACCTGGATGTGCCGGTGCTGGTGCTGACCACCGAAGACGACGTGGACAGCAAGATGGCCGCTCGGGATCTGGGCGTTTGTGGCTGGCTTTCAAAGCCGGTCGACCCCGATGTGCTGGTGGAATTGGCGACCGAACTGCTCGACGAGCAGGCCGGCGCGTAAAGCAGGTTCATTTATGAAGGCGTACGGGTCATGAGTGCTGGTTTGGACCTCAGTCAGTTTTACGAGACCTTTTTCGACGAGGCGGATGAGCTGCTCGCGCAAATGGAGCAGTTGCTGCTAGAGCTGGATGTGGGCGCGCCCGACATCGAGCAGCTCAATGCCATCTTCCGCGCGGCCCACTCGATCAAGGGCGGGGCGGCGACATTCGGCTGTTTCACGCAGCTTGCGGGCACCACCCACCTGCTGGAAAACCTTCTGGACGCAATCCGTCGCGGCGAAATGGCGCTGCGCACGGACATGATTGATATCTTCTTGGAAACGAAAGACGTGCTCAAAAGCCAACTGGACGCCTATCGGGCCTCCGAAGAGCCCGATGAAGCCGTGTTTGAGCGTATCTGCGCCGTATTGAGGCAGCTGGCGCTGGAGCATAAGGAGCCTGCCGCGGCCGGGGCTGCCCCTGTCGTGGCTGCGGCGCCTGCGCCGGCGCCGGTGGTGGCCGCCCCGGTCGCGGCTGCCCCGCCTCCGGCTCCCGCAGCGGCTTCCGCGGTGGCGGCAACGGCCGCTGGCGATCTGCCCCTGAAGGTGCGGATTACCAAAGTGTCCGATAAGGACGCCGCCTCGTTGCTTGAAGAAATGGGCAACCTGGGCACGGTCAAGGCCAGCGAACGCGCCAATGGTGTCTTGACCGTGTGGGTGGATAGCACCTGCACGCCGGACGACATCGAGGCCGTTTGCTGCTTCATCGTCGACGGCGATCAATTGAATATCAGCCGCGAAGCGGCCCCGGCGGCCGAATCGGCGCCGGCGACGGATCCGGCAGCCGGTGCTGCGGCAGCCCCGGCTGCGGTAGCCCCCGCGCCGGTGGTGGCGCCCGTGGCGCCGGCGCCGGTTGTCGCGGACTCGGCAGCCGCCGCCGAAGCGATCACCCAGGCCGCCGCCCGCGCGTCGCGTCCGGCGGCGCCAGCGCACGCCGACAAGGAATCCACGTCGATCCGCGTGGGCGTGGAAAAAGTCGACCAGGTGATCAACCTGGTGGGCGAACTTGTCATCACGCAAGCCATGTTGGCGCAGACGGCGTCGACGCTGGACCCGGTCTTGCACGACCGCCTGCTGAATGGCATGGAACAGCTGGAACGCAACGCCCGCGACCTGCAAGAAGCGGTGATGTCGATCCGCATGATGCCGATGGACTACGTGTTCAGCCGCTTTCCCCGTCTGGTACGCGATATCGCCGGCAAGATGGGCAAGCAGATCGAACTGCAGACCTACGGCCGCGCGACCGAACTGGACAAGAGCCTGATCGAACGCATTATCGACCCGCTGACCCACCTGGTGCGCAACAGCTTGGACCACGGCATCGAGACGCCCGAAAAGCGTATCGCCGCTGGCAAGGATCCGGTGGGCCAGTTGGTGCTGTCCGCCCAGCATAACGGCGGCAATATCGTGATCGAGGTCAGCGACGACGGCGGCGGCCTGAGCCGCGACAAGATTCTGAAGAAGGCCATGGCCCAAGGCCTGCCGGTCAATGAAAATTCGCCGGACGACGAAATCTGGCAACTGATCTTCGCGCCGGGGTTCTCCACCGCCGAGAAGGTCACGGACATTTCCGGCCGCGGTGTCGGCATGGACGTGGTGCGCCGGAACATCCAGGACATGGGCGGCCATGTGCAGCTGTCGTGCGAGCCGGGCAACGGCACCACGACGCGCATCGTGCTGCCGCTGACGCTGGCCATCCTGGACGGCATGTCGGTGCGCGTGGGTGAAGAGACCTTCATCCTGCCGTTGAACCATGTGACCGAGTCGCTGCAGCCGACGAATGACCAGATCTATTCGGTGGCCGGCAACGAACGCGTGATGCACGTGCGCGGCGAATACCTGCCGCTGGTCGAAATGCACCGCGTGTTCTCGGTGGCGGGCGCCCAGACGGATCCCACGCAGGCCATCGCCGTCATCATGCAGGCCGAAGACCGTCGTTTCGCGCTGCTGGTCGATCACTTGATCGGGCAGCACCAGGTCGTGGTCAAGAACCTTGAGTCGAACTACCGCAAGGTCCCTGGCATCTCCGCCGCCACCATCCTGGGCGATGGCAGCGTAGCGCTGATTGTCGACGTATTTGCGCTTGCGCGCGCCAATCGTGAGCGTTGGTCGCAGCCCGAAGCCATTCTGAATTGATGGAGCACTAAAAAATCATGGCAGCCAAACCGCACGCGCAATCCGCGCGCAACGAAGATGTCGGCAGCGAATTCCTGGTCTTCACGCTGGGCGATGAAGAGTACGGCATCGACATCCTGAAAGTGCAGGAAATCCGCGGCTACGACGCCGACACGGTGACCCGCATCGCCAACGTCCCTTCGTTCATCAAGGGCGTGACGAACCTGCGCGGCATCATCGTTCCGATCGTCGACCTGCGTATCAAGTTCAACCTGAGCCGGGTCGAATACAACGAGCAGACCGTTGTGATCATCCTGAACCTGGACCGCCGCGTGGTCGGTATCGTGGTCGACGGCGTGTCCGACGTGCTGATGCTGAACGCCGGCCAGATCCGTCCGGCGCCGGAATTCGGCGCGACCTTGTCCACCGAATACCTGACCGGCCTGGGCACGGTGGATGAGCGCATGCTGATCCTGGTGGATATCGAAAAGATGATGACCAGCGATGAAATGGCGCTGGTGGAGAAGGCCGCTTCCTGATCGGAAACCGGCCGGAATGCGGGGTAGAGGCGCCATATTGAATCCGATGTGGCGCTTTCCTTTAACGATTGCAGTCAAGGGATGGTTCTTGTGATGCGCAAGTTTTTCGCGAACATGACGATACGCAGCAGCCTGTTGTGGGTACTGGCGTTTTTCTCATTCATGTTGGTGATCGGGGCGGCGCTTGGCGTGTTGTCTTTGCGCATCAGCAATGGGACCCTGGCCGAAATCAAGCAATCGCAGGAACTGGATGACGCGGTGGGTCGCGTTGTGTCCAGCTATAAGGATTCCATGAACGGCCTGGGCCGCGCGGCGGCCGCCAACTATGCGGACATCGTCGGCAGCGTGGGCCAGGCGGCCTTGCTGACGCAGGGGCTGTCCGCGGAAGCGACCGGGCTGTTGGAGCGCGCCAAGGCGGCCATGAACAAAGGCCAGGCGGAATTCGAATACTACAAGACGCTGCCGCAGCCCGCGGAGGCGTCCGAATCGCTGAAGGAAATCGAGGCGTCCTATGCGGCGCTGGTGCAGCAAGGGCTGACGCCGCTGGTTGCCGCCCTGGAAAAGGCCGATATGCAGGCCTACCAGAAGCAGGTGCAGACCGTGCAGGATGCGCTGGAAGGCCGCTTCGCCCGTGCCGTCGAAGGTTTCGATTTCTGGCGTGCCAGCAAAATGCTGGACGCGCATGAAGTGGCCGAGGTCCGCTACCAATTCGTATTGATCGCTGTCGGCGCGGGTGGCGTGATCGCCGCGCTGCTGGTGTTCGCCACCTATGTCTTCCTGCGCCGGCGTGTGCTGCAGCCGTTGAAGGAAGCCGGCCATCATTTCGACCGCATCGCCGGCGGCGACCTGACCGCCCGCGTGGACGTGCGCAATACCAACGAGATCGGCCAGCTGTTCGCGGCGCTCAAGCGCATGCAGGAAAGCCTGACGCGCACGGTGTCGACGGTGCGCCGCGGCGTGGACGAGATCAACGTGGGCTCGCATGAAATCGCGGCCGGTAATACCGACCTGTCCAGCCGTACCGAGCAGCAGGCGGCGTCGTTGGAAGAAACCGCGGCGTCGATGGAGCAATTGGCGTCCACGGTGAAGCAGAACGCGGAAAACGCGCGTCAGGCGAACCAGCTGGCGGCCAGCGCATCGGACGTGGCCGAACGCGGCGGCTCGGCCGTGGCGGAAGTGGTGAACACGATGCATGGCATTTCGGCCAGTTCGCGCAAGATCTCGGAAATCGTGTCGGTGATCGACGGTATCGCGTTCCAGACCAACATCCTGGCGCTGAACGCGGCGGTGGAAGCCGCGCGTGCCGGTGAACAGGGCAAGGGTTTTGCGGTGGTGGCGGGCGAAGTGCGCTCGCTGGCGCAGCGCAGCGCGCAGGCGGCCAAGGAAATCAAGGGCCTGATCGAAGACTCGGTCACGAAGGTGGGCGCGGGTTCGCAGCAGGTGGAACGCGCGGGCGCGACGATGCAAGAGATCGTGGCGTCGGTCAAGCGCGTGACGGACATCATGGGCGAAATCTCGGCGGCGTCCGAAGAACAGTCCAGCGGCATCGACCAAGTCAACCGCGCGGTGTCGCAGATGGACGAAGTGACGCAGCAGAACGCGGCGCTGGTGGAAGAAGCGGCAGCGGCCGCCGGCTCGCTGCAAGAGCAATCGCAGCGCCTGGCGGAAGCGGTCGCTGTGTTTAAGATCAATGCGGGCGAAGTGATTGAAGTGCCGGCGCATCGTCTGTCTTCCACGCGCTCGTCCGATGACGATTCCCGTTTGCAAGCGCCCGATGCGTTTGCGCTTGGGCACCGAGGAGCGTAGTGGCAACCGCAGCAACTTCGGCGCCGTCCATCGCGGTGGACCGCCAATTCGATTTCCGCGACGCGGACTTTTCCCGCGTGCGCAAGATGATTCATGCGCGCGCCGGGATTTCGCTGGGTACGCACAAGCGCGAGATGGTCTACAGCCGTCTGGCGCGGCGCCTTCGCGCCTTGGGCCGGCAGGATTTCGGCAGCTATCTGGACCAGCTTGAAAACGAGCCCGATGCGGCCGAGTGGGAAGATTTCGTCAACGCGCTCACGACCAATTTGACGGCGTTTTTCCGCGAGTCGCACCACTTTCCCATCCTGGCCGATTTCGCGCAGAAGCGCGGCGGCCCGATATCGGTATGGTGTTGCGCCGCCTCCACCGGCGAAGAACCGTATTCCATCGCGATGACGCTGGTCGAGGCCATGGGGCCGCGTGCCAGCGCCTGCACGGTGCTGGCCACCGATATCGACACGAATGTGTTGAACCGCGCGCGGGCGGCGGTATATCCCGCCGAACGGGTGGCGAAGATGGATGACGAACGCCTGCGGCGGTTCTTTCTCAAGGGGCGCGGCGCGAATGCGGGCCAGGTCCGGGTGCGGCCCGAGATTGCCGATATGGTGCGTTACGAAACCCTGAACCTGTTGGCGCCGTCGTGGGCGATCAACGAAAAGTTCGACGTGATCTTCTGCCGCAACGTCATGATCTATTTCGATAAGCCGACGCAGGCGAAGATCTTGGAACGCTTCGCGCCGCTGCTTAAGCCGGGCGGCTTGCTGTTTGCCGGGCACTCCGAGAACTTCACCTACATCAGCCGGGATTTTCGTCTGCGCGGGCAGACAGTCTACGAATGTGCGAGTAAGGCCTGAACAGGCCGAGGCAGCAAGCAATGAAAAAAATAAGCGTTTTGTGTGTAGACGACTCCGCGCTGGTGCGTGGGCTGATGACCGAAATCATCAATAGCCAGCCGGATATGGAAGTGGTCGCGACCGCGCCGGATCCGTTGGTGGCGCGCGAATTGATCAAGCGCCATAACCCCGACGTGCTGACGCTGGACGTGGAAATGCCCCGCATGGACGGGCTGGATTTCCTGGAAAAGCTGATGCGCCTGCGGCCGATGCCGGTCGTGATGGTGTCGTCGCTGACCGAGCGGGGCGGGGAAATCACGCTGCGCGCGCTGGAGCTGGGCGCCATCGACTTCGTCACGAAGCCCAAGCTGGGCATCCGCGACGGGCTGCTGGAATACACGGAACTTATCGCGGACAAGATTCGCGCCGCCTCGCGCGCCAAGCTGCGCGCGCCCGCGCCGCACGCACCGCAAGCGGCGCCCGCGGCGATGCTGCGCCGTCCGTTGTCGAGCTCGGAAAAACTGGTCATCGTGGGGGCGTCCACGGGCGGTACCGAAGCCATCCGCGAAGTCCTTCAACCGTTGCCGCCGGACAGCCCGGCCATTCTGATCACGCAGCACATGCCTGCCGGTTTCACGCGGTCGTTCGCCCAGCGCCTGGATGCGCTGTGCGCCGTGACGGTGCGCGAAGCGGTCCACGGCGACCGGGTGCTGCCCGGCCACGTCTATCTGGCGCCGGGCGGCGACACGCACATGCGGCTGGGCCGCAGCGGCGCCAACTATGTGATCGAGCTTGAAGCCAGCGAACCCGTCAACCGCCACCGCCCGTCGGTGGACGTGTTGTTCAATTCAGCGGCCGTTGCCGCCGGCAAGAACGCCATTGGCGTCATCTTGACGGGAATGGGCAAGGACGGCGCCGCCGGCATGCTGGCGATGCACCGGGCCGGCGCGCACACGATCGCGCAAGATGAAGCCAGCTGCGTGGTGTTCGGCATGCCCCGTGAGGCCATCGCCATGGGTGCCGCGGACGAAGTGGTAGCGCTGTCGGCGATTAGCGAACGCATTCTGACTCGCCTGGGCGACCGGGGACACCGCGTTTGACGCGGATGTATCCACGATCGATCTCAAGCAAATTTTTTCTGGAGTGAAAGATGGTAGACAAGGGCCTGAAGATTCTGGTGGTGGATGACTTCCCCACCATGCGACGGATCATCCGCAACCTGCTTAAAGAGCTGGGTTTCGAGAACGTGGATGAGGCCGAGGACGGTGCGATCGGGTTGGAGAAGCTGCGTAACGGCGGCTTCCAGTTCGTCGTTTCCGACTGGAACATGCCCAACCTGGATGGCCTGGAAATGCTCAAGCAGATCCGTGCCGACGCGGCCCTGGCGTCTTTGCCGGTGCTGATGGTGACGGCTGAAGCCAAGAAGGAAAACATCGTGGCGGCGGCCCAGGCCGGCGCCAACGGGTACGTGGTCAAGCCTTTCACCGCGGCGACGCTGGAAGAAAAGCTCACCAAGATCTTCGAGAAAATTGCCGGCTGAGGTGTGCAATGAGCACAACGGAAAACGTTGAACACGCCGCCGAGAATCCTGACCTGATTCACCGGATTGCCTCTTTGACCCGCATGCTGCGCGACAGCATGCGCGAACTGGGCCTGGATCAGGCGATCAAGGACGCGGCCAATGCCATCCCGGACGCCCGGGATCGCCTGCGCTATGTGGCGCAGATGACCGAGCAGGCGGCTAACCGCGTATTGAACGCGACCGAGCAGGCTGGCCCCATTCAGGACGGCATGTCGCGTTCGGCGCAGGCGCTGGATTCGCGCTGGCAGCAATGGTATGACCAGCCGCTGGAGCTGCCGGAAGCACGCGAACTGGTCAAGGATACCCGAGCGTTCCTGGCCGATGTGCCCAAGCAGACGCAGCAGACCCAGTCCAAGTTGATGGAAATCATCATGGCGCAGGATTTCCAGGACCTGACGGGCCAGGTCATCATGCGCATGATGGACGTGGTGGGCGCGATCGAGCGCGAACTGCTGCAAGTGCTGCTGGACAACGTGCCGCAAGAGCGTCGCGACGAGGCCAACAGCCTGCTCAACGGGCCGCAGATCAGCCCGCAGGGCAAGACGGATGTCGTCACCAGCCAGGACCAGGTCGACGATCTGCTGGCCAGCCTGGGCTTCTGACCGTTTCCGCGCATCGCCAGTCCTTGCGGCCGGCGTTGCGCGGGGCGCGCATGGCGCTTGCGCGCGCATGAACGTATTCCCTAAGGGCGCGAAGGCGGCCTGGTCGATAGACTTCGGCCATAAGAAAAATCGGGGCCTTGCAGCGAAAGACAGGGCGTGCACCGCGCGCCAGGCAACGGATGCCCATAGAAGGCGATCCGGGCCAGCACAAGGAGGTCCATCATGGCCAGATCCGTATTCCGCCTGGGCGGCATGTGGGGGTTGTTGCGCCGACTCAACCGCGGCGACGCCATGCTGTCGGAGCGCACGCTGCCGATCACGCCCGCCGTTTTTCCGCTGCACCGTTTTTTGGGGCAGATCCGCCGGCGGATCATGACCGTGCGGCAATCCAGCATTGAAATCGCATTGAACGCGGCGCGCACGCAGTTCCAGGCGGGACGTTGCGCGCTGCTGGCGCAGGAGCAGGCGCGGGCCGCCGGCGCACTGGCCGATAGCGGCGCGCAGATCGCCGCGTTGTCCACCTCCACATCCACCCATGCCCGCGAGATCGCCCATCTGTCCGGCCAGAACCTGCACGCGGCCGAAGCGGCGTTGGCCGAGCTGTCCGACGTGCGCGCGCGCGTGGACCGCATGACCCGGGAGATGGCCGCCTTCACCGAGGTGGTGGGGCAGTTGACCGGGCGCGCACGCTCGGTGGGCGACATCAGCAAACTGATCAAGGACATTGCCCTGCAGACGCAGCTGCTGGCGTTGAACGCGGGCGTGGAGGCGGCGCGGGCGGGGGATGCGGGGCGCGGTTTCGCGGTGGTTGCCACCGAGGTCGGCCGCTTGGCCGAACGCGTGAACGCCGCTACCAACGATATCGGCCGGCATACGGCCGAAATGCTGGAACTGGTGGACACCACGCAGCGGCAGACCGGCACGCTGCGGGATGACGTGGACGTTTCTGGCGCCGTGCTGGACCGGACCTGTTCCGACTTCCAGCGTTTCGTGCGTGACTTCGACGGCATGAACCGGCAGGTGGGCGAGGTGGTGCAGGCCATTGGCGACGTCGCCGCCACCAACCACGGCATGAGCCAGGAAGTGGGGCGTATTGCGGCGCTGAGCGCCGATGTGCTGGAACGCGTGGGCCACATGTCGGGCGAGATTGACCGGATCCGCCGCCAGACCGAGAGCGTGCAGGAAGTGCTGGCCGACATGCGTACTGGCAATACGGCGTTCGATCACCTGTGCGACGCGGTGGATGATTTCCGGGCCGCCGCCGTCCGCCTGTTGGAATCGGCCCGCCGCCGTGGCGTGGACGTCTTTGACCGGCACTACCAGCGCATCCCCGGCAGCGAGCCGGCGCGCTACCACACGCGGTATGACCGGGAGATAGACGAGGCCCTGACGGGCTTGCTGGACGACGTGCTGGAGGGGGTGCCCGGCGGCATCTATACCATTCTGGTGGACAGCCGCGGTTACGCGCCCGCGCACAATAGCCGGTTTTCGCACGCGCCGACGGGCGACGCGGCAGTCGATATCGCCCGAGTCCGGCACAAGCGAATTTTCGACGACCCCGTCGGCGCCCGGCTTGCCGCCAATACGGGGTCGATGCTGTTTCAGACCTATTCTCGGGATACCGGCGAAATCGTCAATGACATTTCAATCCCCTTGTATTTGGGGCCGGAACATTGGGGCGCGGTGCGCATCGGCCTGGACTATATGCGCTTCCAGGCCGCGCTGGAAGGCGCGGCGCCGTTACAAGAGGCCGTTCCGGCGCGGCGCTGACGGGGCTTGCGGGCGCCCATGGCGAGGCGTCCTGAAGAGGGCGGGCGGCCGGGTCGGCGACGCAGCCGGGAATAGCGCCGCTTTCCCCCCGTTTCTTGGCTTATCGCCGAAGGCCGGGGCCTCCTAGAATCTCGGCGGGCAGCTCGTAATCCGAAAATCCGCGAGCCGCAACGACACCGCAGAGCATGGCCGAAGAAAGCGACCTCGAAAAATCCGAAGCCGCCTCTCCCAGGCGCCTGGAAAAGGCGCGCGAGGAGGGGCAGATTGCGCGTTCCCGCGAATTGGGCACGTTCATGATGCTGGCCGCCGGTGTCGCGGTAATCTGGATGGGCGGCGGCTCGCTTTATCAGGGCCTGAGCGGGGTGCTGCGCAACGGTTTGGCGTTCGATCAGCGCGTCGTGGCCGACCCCGGCGTGATGGTGGAACTGGCCGTCAGCGGGTTCGGCCACGCCTTGCTGGCGACTTTGCCCGTGTTTGGGGTGCTGGTGGTGGTGGCCGTCCTGTCCAGCGTGCTGCTTGGCGGCATCGTCATTTCGGGCAAGCCGCTACAGGCGAATTTCTCGAAGCTCAGCCTATTTGCCGGTTTGAAGCGGATGTTCTCGTCGCAGACCGTGGTGGAGCTGATCAAGGCGTTGGCCAAGGCCCTGCTGGTGGGGGGCGTGGCGGTCTGGGTCATCTGGCGTTACCACGACGACATGTTGAGCCTGATGCACGTGTCGCCGTCGGCCGCGTTGACCAAGGCGCTTTCGCTGGTGGCCATGTGCTGCGCCTTCATCGTGGCGTCGCTGCTGGTCATCGTGATGCTGGACGTGCCCTGGCAGATCTGGAGCCACTTGAAGAAGTTGCGCATGTCCAAGGAGGATGTGCGCCAGGAACACAAGGAAAGCGAAGGCGATCCGCACGTCAAGGCGCGCATCCGCCAGCAGCAGCGCCAGGCGGCGCGGCGCCGGATGATGTCTGAAGTGCCGAAGGCGGACGTCGTGGTGACCAACCCGACGCACTATGCCGTGGCGCTGAAGTACGACGAGGAAAAGAGCGGCGCGCCGCGCGTGGTGGCCAAGGGCACCGGATTGATCGCGGCGAAGATCCGCGAACTGGCCGCCGAGAACCGCGTCCCGACATTGGAAGCGCCGCCGCTGGCGCGCGCATTGCATCAACACGTCGAACTGGGACAAGAAATCCCGGGCGAGCTATATACCGCGGTGGCCGAAGTGCTGGCGTGGGTCTTCCAGCTGCGTTCGTGGCGCTCGGGATGGGGAGTCGAACCGACGGCCCCGACCCGGCTGGCCGTGCCCGCCGCACTGGACCCGCAGGCAAACACCGCAGCACAAGGAGTTTAAGGAATGAGCGCTTTGCTCACCATGTTGAAGAATAACGGGGCCGGCCATGCGCGGCTTCTGGCGGGGCCGATCCTGATCGTGATGGTGTTGGGCATGATGGTGCTGCCCCTGCCCACGTTCCTGCTGGACCTGCTGTTCACCTTCAACATCGCGTTGTCCGTGATGATCCTGCTGGTGGCCATGTTCACGAAGAAGCCGCTGGATTTCGCCGCCTTCCCGGCCGTGCTGCTGTTCGCCACGTTGCTGCGCCTGTCGCTGAACGTGGCGTCGACCCGCGTCGTGCTGCTGAACGGCCACACGGGCCCGGATGCCGCGGGCAAGGTGATCGAGGCGTTCGGCCACTTCCTGGTGGGCGGCAACTTCGCCGTCGGGATCATCGTGTTCGTGATCCTGACCATCATCAACTTCATCGTCATTACCAAGGGTGCCGGCCGGATCGCCGAAGTGGGCGCGCGTTTCACCCTGGACGCCATGCCCGGCAAACAGATGGCGATCGACGCCGACCTGAATGCCGGTTTGATCGGCGAAGACGAGGCGCGCCGCCGCCGCGCGGAAGTCTCGCAGGAATCGGACTTCTTCGGTTCGATGGACGGCGCCAGCAAGTTCGTCCGTGGCGACGCCATCGCCGGCCTGTTGATCATGGCGATCAACATCATCGGCGGCCTGATCGTGGGCGTGGCCCAGCACGACATGTCAATGAGCGATTCGGCCCGCGTCTACACGCTGCTGACGATCGGCGACGGCCTGGTCGCGCAGATCCCGGCGCTGGTGATCTCGACTGCCGCCGGCGTGGTCGTGTCGCGCGTGTCGACCGACCAGGACATCGGCCAGCAGATCATCAGCCAGCTGTTCTCGAACCCGGCCGTGCTGTTCCTGACGGCCGGCATCATCGGCATCATGGGCCTGATCCCCAACATGCCGCACATCGCGTTCCTGACGCTGGCGGGCGCGCTGGGCTGGGGCGGGTGGATGCTGCACAAGCGGCGGCAGGCGGCGGCGCAGGCTGCCGAGCAGATCCCGCCGCAAGCCGTCACGCAGGCGCAGGCCGCCGCGGCTGAGGCGAGCTGGGACGATGTGTCCATGGTGGACCAGTTGGGCCTGGAAGTAGGCTACCGCCTGATTCCGCTGGTGGACCATGCCCAGAACGGCGAGCTGCTGCATCGCATCCGCAGCCTGCGCAAGAAGTTTGCCCAGGACGTCGGTTTCCTGCCGCCGGTCGTGCACATCCGCGACAACCTGGAACTCAAGCCCAACGACTACCGCATTCTGTTGTCGGGGGTGGAAGTGGGGCATGGCGTGGCGATGCCGGGCCAATGGCTGGCCATCGATCCGGGCGGCGTCACCATACAGATCAAGGGCACCCCGACGACCGATCCGGCTTTCGGTTTGCCGGCGCTGTGGATCGACGGCGGCCTGCGCGATCAGGCGCAGGTGGCGGGCTATACCGTGGTGGATGCTGGCACGGTGGTGGCGACGCACTTGAACCACTTGATGCACCGCCACGGCTCGAATCTGCTGGGCCGCCAGGAAGTGCAGCAGTTGCTGGACCGCATCGGCCGCGACGCGCCGAAGCTGGTCGAGGACCTGGTGCCCAAGACGCTGTCCCTGACCGCGCTGCAAAAGGTGCTGCAAGGCCTGCTGTCGGAAGAAGTGCCGATCCGCGATATGCGGACCATCATCGATACGCTGTCCGAGCATGGTCCGCGCCTGGCGGCGCAGGCGGCCGGCGCTGGCGGCCAGCCCGATATCAACGAATTGATCATGCTGACCCGCCGTTCGCTGGGCCGGGCGATCACGCAGCAATGGTTCCCGGGCGAGGGCGAGCTGCGGGTGATCGGGCTGGACGTGAAGCTGGAGCGCGTGCTGTCGCAGGCCATGACCACCAGCGGCGGGCTGGAGCCCGGCCTGGCCGACACCCTGCTGCGCGAAACGCAGGCGGCGGTCGAGCGCCAGGAATCGCAGGGCAACGCGCCGGTGTTGCTGGTGTCGCCGGTGCTGCGCGCGCCGCTGTCGCGGTTCTTGCGTCATCACCTGCCGCAGCTGGGCGTGTTGTCGAATACTGAAATACCCGATGAGCGCATGGTCCGCGTGACCGCGCTGATCGGCGGGAGCAATGGGCAATGAAGATAAGCCGATTTTTTGGCGTCAACAGCCGGGAAGTGATGCGCCAGGTGCGCCAGGTGTTGGGGCCGGACGCGCTGATCGTGTCGAATCGCAGCGTGGACGGCGGTGTGGAAGTGCTGGCCACGGTAGAGGGCGCGTTCGACGATGCGGCGGCCGAGACGCCGCAACGGGACACCACGCCGCATTCCCCGCCCGCTGTTCAGGTTCGCCCGCAGCTGCATCCGCAATCGCAGCCGCCCGCCAGTTCTCTGGTCGACGCGCCGGCGCCTGCCGCGCGGGCCTATTCCGCGCCCGTGTCCCAGCCGCAGCCGCAGCCTGGCTACGCGGCGCCGTCGCGATCGATCGCTGCTTATCAATCCGCCTACGCGTCGTCGGCCTTGCCGGAAGAAGACGCGGCGCGTGATGAAAACGCGGCGCCTGAAGAAGGCGTGGGGGCCTCGGCCCAGCCCGTGGTGCCGTACCCAACGGCGTTGCAGCCCGCGACGACTCGGGTGGAACTGCCGTCGTTGCCGCCGGCGCCCGCGACGCCTGCGCCTGCGGCCGCTGCGCCATCGATGGCCCGGATGCCGGCGCCTGTGGCCGCTGCGCCATCGATGGCCCGGATGCCGGCACCTGCCGCCGCTGCACCATCGATGGCCCAGACGCCGGATGCGCCGCTGCGCCAGGCGCCGGCGATGCCCGCCGCCGCGCTGCCGACCGATACCGCAGCCGGTTTGCAAGATGCGATCAGCGCCTTGCGCGGGGCGCTGGAAACCCGCATGGATGGCCTGCTGTGGGGCGGCCGTTCGGGCTCGGGCCGCGAACCCGCGGCTGCCGCGTTGTTCCGCAGCCTGCTGGACGCGGGTTTCAGCACCAAGCTGGTCCGCGCCCTGGTGGACCGCCTTCCGCCAGGCATGGCGGCCGATGCCGCCCAGGCCTGGGCGCGCAACGAACTGATGACGCACTTGCCCGTCGTTGCGTCAGAAGACGAATTCCTGGCCGGCGGCGTGTACGCGTTGGTGGGCCCGACCGGCGTCGGCAAGACCACCACGCTGGCAAAGCTGGCTGCCCGGTGCGTGGCCCGCGAAGGCCGCGACCAGGTCGCGATGCTGACCACGGACTTGTTCCGGATCGGCGCGCTTGAACAGTTGCAGATCTACGGCCGGCTGATGGGCGTGCCCGCGCATTCGGTGCGCGATGCCGCAGAGCTGCGCCGCATCCTGGCAGAGCTGGGCAACCGCAAGATTGTGTTGATCGACACCACCGGCATCAGTCAGCGCGACCGTCTGGTCGCCGAACAGGCCGCCATGCTGTGCAACGCCGGCAAGCCGGTGCGCCGCCTGCTGGTGCTGAATGCCGCCAGCCAGGGCGACACGCTGGACGAAGTGGCCCATGCCTACCGCAATGGCGTGGGCGAGGATGTGGCCGGCTGCATCATCACCAAACTGGACGAGGCCACGCGGCTGGGCGCGGCGCTGGACACGGCGATCCGCCACCGGCTGCCCATCCACTACATGTCGGTCGGGCAAAAGGTGCCCGAGCACATGGAACTGGCCCGCGCCGACGTGCTGATCGACCGCGCGTTCGCAATGGTCGAGCGCGCCCGCGCGCTGTATACGCCCAGCGAGGCGGACCTGGCGTCCCTGGCGCCGGCCGCCCGCGACGCCGAGGCCGTGGACCCGGCACGCCGCCGGCAGTTGCTGGCGTCGGCAATCCTGCGTCCGCAGGGCGGCTCGGCCTCGATCACGGCCGCACAGAACCTGGATGACACGATCGCAATGCTGGACAGCGATCCGGCATGCGCGCAAGCGCGCGCCTCCTGGCGAGAGTATGTGGCCGATGGCGCGGGCGCGAGCCTGGAGGCGTTGGGTGAAGCGCCGTTGGCGATGGTGCGGCGTGAATTCTCCGCCGCCTGCCATCGCCACTTGTTGGTCATGCACGGCAAGACCACCATGAAGGGCGAGGGCCTGCCCGGTGGCACGCTGTTGGGGTCGCTGTTGATGAGCGATCGCGGCGCCGCGATGGCTGCGCCGGCGCAACAGTTGGCGCTGGCGCACGGCATGCTGACGTCGTTTGCGCCCGCAGCGTCGGGCCAGCCCGATGCCGGCCTGGCGTTGGAATCGCGCGTGCGCTGGTTGGGCGAGCAGTTGCCGCGCCTGCCGCTGGTGCACCTGCTGGAGACGGGCACGTCCGGCCAGTGGCAGTCGCTAAGCGGACAGGGCGCGTCGTGGGTGGCGCGCTGCGCGGGCGGCATGCGCGTGATCCAGGACGAATGCCCCACCAACCTGAACGCGGTCGGCAAAAGCGTTGGCTACCTGCCGGTGGGCCAACCGGGCGACATGCCTGGCCTGCTGGCCGACAAGGCGGGCAAGCGGGTGCCGCTGGCGCTATGGGCCTCCGGCACCGAAGTGGCGTTGCCCGGCAAGAGCGGCGGGGCGCCGATCCGCCTGGTATGCGCCCGGTTGATCGATACGGACAGCGGCGAGATCGCCGCGCAATTGTTCGGCCTGACGAACCTGTCGGCCGCACAAGCCGATGCCGCCAGCGTGGCGCGTTGGCTGGTGCTGCAGGACGAGGCGCGCGCGGCCTTCCGCTATATGGCCAATGCGTGGCAGGCGTTACCGGCCGTCGATGGCGCGCATACGCTCGCGCGCCAATCGCTGATGGCCGGCCAGCTGGGCGCCGCCTGCTGGCAGATGGCGCATTCGCCAGCCGCCGATGTGGTGCGCGGGCCGTTGTCGGGCATCGTGGGGTCGGAACGCAAGCTATCGGGCCGCATGTTGCCCGTGGCGATTTTGAAAATGTTCGCGATGCTGGAGATGACGGGCGGCGCGTAAGGCCCCCACGTGGCAAGCAAAAAGGCGGCGCATTGCGCCGCCTTTTTCATGGCAGGAATCCGGACGGGCGGTCAGCCCGCCACGATCGGCTTGCGTCCGGGCATGCCGCGCGCGCCACGGCCCTGCGCGTCATACGTCGTGGCGACGCCGACGCCATTGATGTTGCGCAGCGCGTCCAGCGATTGCTGGGTATAGCGCAGGTGCACATCGATCAGGGCGCCGTTGCGCATATTGATTTCATTGGCCGAAGCGGACTTGGTCAACAGCGCCTGCCAGATGCCGGATAACTGCGGGTGCAGCACGGCAGCCTGTTCGGTGCCGGCGTGCCCGTGGGGCAGGCCGATTTCAGACAGCAGGCCGTCGCGGGTTTCGCTCAGGTCGACCAGTTGCTGGGCAATGCGCCCCTTGCGTTCGGTGATGGCCTGCAGCGCGCCGACGTTTCCCGGGCCCACCAATACTTCGGTCTCTTCTTCCAGGACGGAGGAGAACTCGGTGATCAGGGCATCTTCCTGCCGCATGCAGGACTGAAGGGAATCGACGGGGTTCATGGTCATGCTTAGAAGGCGGTGGGGCAATGAACGGAGGGTTACTTCAGCAGATCGCGCGCGCTGGCGATCAGGCTGTCGGCGATTTTGCCGGTATCGATCTTCAATTGGCCGGAGGCGATCGCGGCGCGGATGGCGGCCACGCGCTCGACGTTGATGTCGTTCGATCCGTCTTGCAGGGCCAGCATCTTGCGCGACGCCGAGCTCAGCGCCACTTGCGAGCTGCTGGAGCCGCTGCCATTGCTGGCGCCATACGCCTGCGCCACCGCGGAATCCGGGCGTTGGGCAACGGCGTCGGCAGAAATGGGCCGGTTGGGGGTCGAATTGATTTTCAAGGTTTTCTCCGCAGGGCGTCCTGGGTCGCTTTGCGACGGATCCGCCTACTTATGTCTCTGTAACGGCAGGGCAGGAACGAACTTTAGGGCAGGTCGTCAGCTCGCGCAGCGCGATTTGTAACATTACCTACAGTTGTATTTCAACCAGCCCCGCATTCCGCACCACGCCGCTGACTACCTGCCCGCTGGCCGTGCGCACCTGGACCATCGCACCGGGCGCGGCGTTGTCCATCGCCTGGCCTTCGCTGCTGACCACGAAGCCGTTGCCGCGCGCATTGATACGAACGTTGGAGCCGCGAACGACCGACTGCGCGTTGCGCAGCGACGACCCCCGGACCGGTTGCCCGGCATTGATTCGGTAGGCGGCCGTCATGCCGACGACGGTCTGCGGATCGGTGATGGCGCCGGGGGGAAGCGAAACCAGGTCGCCGTCCCGGGGGGACAGGTCGTCCGGCGTCAAAGCCTGGCCGGCCGAGATCATCCTTGAGGCGACGTAATAGTAGCCGGGGACGCTGACGGTCGCCTGCACATACGTCGTCCAGGGCTTGGGCGCGTTGCAGCGCACGCCGACCGTCATGCGGGACCGCAGCTTCATGCCCGATGGCATAAATGGGGACATGGCTTCGCAGGGGGCCAGGCGTTCGGTGCGCGGCGGGTCGATGGAGACGGCCGGCTGCCCGGGCAGCCCGGCCAATTGGTCCAGCAGATAGCTCTGCGCCGCGACGGCGATCGCCTCGGGCGCCTGGCTGGCGGCGTCCTGCGCCTGGACGGTCCCGAAGGAGGCCAGGGCCAGCGCGGTCAGGCAGCTGGCGCGCGCGCGGAGATGTCGTGCGGAGATTTTCATGATGAATGAATTGTAGGAGTCCGCGGCGTTCGGCAATACGTGAATTGGATGAGAAATGGCGGGTTATTTGGCTGATTGTGTTTTGCCGCCGGCCCCTATGATGCCGTCATCCAATGGGATAACGGTGTGTCCGAAGTCCCTTGCTCTATCCGTATTGCAACGCACGAAGGCGCCACGATGCTAGACAGGCTTAACGAAGATTTCCGGTTCTACCAGCAGGCCTTGGGGCTGCGCGCGCAGCGGCAGGAAGTGCTGTCGTCGAACATCGCCAACGCCGATACGCCCAACTACAAGGCCCGCGACTTTGATTTCAAGGCCGCGATGCAGACGGCGATGGAAGGCTCCAAGCGCCTGCCGGACACGTCGCTGGCGCTGACGTCGGCGCGGCACATTCCAGCCAAGGCCGTGTCCCAGGGGCCGACCGAGCTGTTGTACCGCCTGCCGTACCAGCCCAGCATGGACGGCAACACGGTGGACATGGATATCGAACGCGTGCAGTTCGCCGACAACACCTTGCACTACCAGAGCACGATGCAGATGATCTCCGGCCGCATCCGGACCATGCAGACCGCTATTCAGGATTGATCCATAAAGGGAGCGACAGGCAATGTCCTTGTTGAGCATTTTCGATATCGCCGGTTCGGCGCTCAGCGCGCAATCGCAGCGCATGAACGTGTCGGCCAGCAACATGGCCAACGCCGACAGCGTCGTGGGTCCGGACGGCCAGCCGTATCGCGCCCGCCAGGTCGTGTTCCAGGTCAACCCGGCTGCCGGCCAGGCGCTTGGGCAAGAGATCGGCGGCGTGCGGGTGGCCGGCGTGGTCCAGGATCCGTCGCCCCTGAAGCAGGTCTACGACCCCAAGCATCCGCTGGCTGACGCCCAGGGTTATATCAGCATGCCCAACGTCGATCCGGTGGCCGAGACGGTCAACATGATCGCGGCATCGCGCTCCTACCAGGCGAACGTCGAGGTGCTCAACACCGCCAAGGCGTTGATGCAGAAGACGCTGACCATCGGTCAATCCTAATTTTTTGACAGAGTGAATCCATGACCACCGTCGACCAAAACACGAGCACCACCGGCCTGGGCCTGGCGCAAAGCGGCGCCAACGGCTCCAGCACGGCGCAGGGCCTGCAGGACCAGTTCCTGAAGCTGCTGGTGACCCAACTGCAGAACCAGGATCCGCTGAACCCGATGCAGAACGCCGAGCTGACCTCGCAGCTGGCGCAGATCTCCACGGTGGAAGGCATCACGAACCTGAAGAACACCATGCTGGCCATCAGCGGCCAGATCGATGTGTCGCAGTCGATGAACGCCGTGGCGATGATCGGCAAGGGCGTGCTGATTCCGGGCTCGAAGGTCAAGGTCGGCGTGGACGGCGAGAACGCCGCCGAACGCGTGGTCACGCCTTATGGCCTGGACCTGCAAGGCGACGCGCAGAAGGTGCAGGTCCGGATTTCGGACTCGAACGGTGCGGTCGTGCGCACTATTGAAATGGGCGAACAGAAAACGGGGGTTTTCACCCTGAACTGGGACGGCAAGAACGACAGCGGCGTGGCGTTGGATGCTGGCGCGTACACGGTGTCCGTCCTGGCCTCGGACGGCGATGGCAAGAAGGTGAATGCGGAAGTGCTGAGCTACGGCCAGGTCAAGAGCGTGGCGTATTCCACTAACGGCTTGCGCCTGGATCTGGGCCTGGACGGTCAGACCAGCATGCTGGACGTGCGTAAGGTTATCGGCGCCTGAACCGGGCGGATTTGAATCGGCGCCGGCGCATGCGCGGCGGCTTCACTAGATAAAGATTAGCGAGAGAAAACATGGGCTTCGGACAAGGATTAAGCGGCTTGAACGCCGCATCGCAGAACCTGGACGTGATCGGCAACAACATCGCCAACTCCGGCACCGTCGGCTTCAAGTCGTCGACCGCGTCGTTTGCTGACGTCTACGCCAGCTCCCGCGTGGGCCTGGGCGTCAAGGTGTCGGCGATCACGCAGCGCTTCACGGTTGGCGCCGTGAACGGCGGCGGCGGCGAATACGACATCGCCATCGACGGCGCGAAGGGCATGTTCCGCGTCACCGATCAGAGCGGCGCGGTGATGTACACCCGCAACGGCGAATTCCTGGTCGACAAGAACAACTTCATCGTGAACGCGCAGGGCTACCGCATGACGGGTTACCCGGCAGGCGCCATCGGCGCGAACCCGGTGGAACTGCAGCTGCCCACGGCCAACGTGGCGCCGCAGGCGACCAGCACCGGCACGACCGTGGCCAACCTGGATGCGAACGCGAAGGTGGTGTACCTGACGGATACGGTGACCGCTCCTGCCGTGAACGGTTCGGTGACCATGACGGGTACGACGCCGCCTTCGCCGGCTACCCCCTATGAATTCACGCGCAACCCGGCGGGCGGCATTGTCTGGGTGAACCAGCCGCCGGCGGGCACTTACGGCACGGCCCCCAACCTGATCACGGTGGATGGCGCGGGCGCCGTCACCACGGGCGACATTACCCAAGTCCCGGGCTACACGAACTACACCGCCGCCGTCACCGAAATCGGCCGTCCGTTCGACCCCGCCATTTCCAGCAGCTACACGAACGCCTCGCCGATGACGGTGTTCGACTCCCTGGGTAATTCGCACCAGGTTATGCAGTACTTCGTCAAGCGCCCGGCGGACGCCGGCGGCAACAGCGTCTATGACGTGTACTACACGATGGACGGCCAGCCCATGGCGCCGACGACCCAGGCGGCCGGCGTGTGGGGCAACCCTCAGCAATTCACGTTCAACAAGTCCGGCGCGATGACCAGCGCCCCGGTCGTGACGTTGAGCTTCGCGACGCCCGGCGGCACGACGACGCCGGCAGACCCGCTGAGCATCACGATGAACTACACCGGCACCACGCAGTACGGCAGCGATTACAAACTGGTCGCCAAGCCCAACGGCTACACCTCCGGCGAATTCAGCGGCATCAACATTGGCGGCGATGGCAGTCTGGTTGCCAGCTATACCAACGGCGAAACGCAGATTGTCGGCACCATCGTGCTGGCTGATTTCTCCAACCTGCAGGGCCTGCAGCCCGTGGGCAACAACGCCTGGACCGAAACGGCCGCGTCCGGCCAGCCCATCCTGGGCCAGCCCGGCACCAACGGCTTGTCCAAGGTGGTGGGCCAGGCGACGGAAGCGTCCAACGTCGACATGAGCAAAGAGCTGGTGAACATGATCATCGCCCAGCGTACCTATCAGGCCAATTCGCAAACCATCAAGACCCAGGACGAAATCATGCAAGTCCTGATGAACCTGAAGTAAAGCCGGACAGGCTCGCGACGACACCGACGGAATAGGCAATGGATCGAATCATCTACACCGCCATGAATGGCGCAGCGCGTATCACTGAGCATCAGGCCGCGCTGGCCAACAATATGGCCAACGTGAACACGACGGGGTTCCGCGAGCAGATCGCGCTGTACCGGTCGGTTCCGATGACGGACGGGGTGAGTCTGCCTACGCGCGTTTCGACGGTGGCGTCCACGCCTGGCAACAGCTTCCAGATGGGCACCATGCAGACCACGGGCCGGGACCTGGACGTGGCGCTGGCCGGCGAAAACGGCTGGATCGCGGTGCAGACGCCGCAGGGCGAGGCCTACACCCGGGGCGGCAGCCTGCAGGTCGGCATCAACGGCCTGCTGCAGACCTCGCTGGGCCAGCCGGTGCTGTCCGACCAGGGCGGCCCCATCGATGTGCCGGACCGGGCCGCGCTGACGATTACGTCGGACGGCACGATCACGGCCATCGGCGCGGGCGACGGTCCGAACAACATCCTGAACCTGGGCCGCATCAAACTGGCCAACCCGAACAATGCGCAACTGGTGCATGGCGACGACGGCGTGTTCCGCATGGCGCCGGTGAACGGACAGCCTGCGCCGCCCGTGCCCGCCGACCCCAGCTTGC
This sequence comes from Achromobacter marplatensis, assembly GCF_049060505.1. Lineage (GTDB taxonomy): Bacteria > Pseudomonadota > Gammaproteobacteria > Burkholderiales > Burkholderiaceae_B > Achromobacter > Achromobacter marplatensis_A. The sequence goes on along the minus strand of NZ_JBMGRB010000002.1, from coordinate 455,812 downwards.
GCGTGCTGTCCGGCGTGCTGGAAGGCAGCAACACCAATCCCATGAAAGTGATGGTGGGCATGATCGAGAACGCGCGCCGGTTCGAACAGCAGATGCAGGTGATCCAGCAGTCGGACCGCAATGCCGAGCGTGCCAACGGCATCCTGTCCGTCAGCTGATCCAGCGGGTTGATTTAAACAATTTTCGCGCGCGGCCAGGCCGCGGCACCAGGAGTACTTCATCATGATGCGTTCGTTGTGGATTGCCAAAACGGGCCTGGAAGGTCAACAGACCTCCATGGACGTGATTTCCAACAACTTGGCCAACGTCTCCACCAACGGGTTCAAGCGCGGCCGCGCCGTGTTCCAGGACCTGATGTACCAGACGCTGCGCCAGCCCGGCGCCCAAGTGGGCGACGCGACCCAACTACCGTCCGGCCTGCAACTGGGCACGGGCGCGCGCGTGGCCGCCACCGAGCGCATCCACACGTCGGGCAACCTGAACAACACCGGCGGCGAAATGGACATCGCCATCAACGGCCGGGGCTTCCTGCAGATCGAGCTGCCTGACGGCACCCAGGCGTACACGCGCGACGGCGCCTTGCAGCGCGATCAGAACGGCCAGTTGACGACCGTCAGCGGCTACGTGATCCAGCCGCCGATGAACGTGCCCGACAACGCGCTGTCGATCTCGATCGGCAAAGACGGCATCGTTTCGGTGACGCAGCCCGGCGCCGCCGGCGTGAACGTGCAGATCGGCCAGTTGCAGATCGCCACGTTCATCAACCCCACCGGCCTGCAAAGCATCGGCGAAAACCTGTATCTGGAAACCGATGCGTCGGGTCCGGCCAACCTGCTGCAGCCGGGCGTGGATGGCGCGGGTTCGATCATGCAGAACTACGTGGAAACGTCCAACGTGAACGTTGCCGAAGAACTGGTCAACATGATCACCACGCAACGCGCTTACGAAATGAACAGCAAAGCGGTCAAGACCTCCGACGAGATGCTGGCCCGCCTGACCCAACTGTGATGCCCATGTCTGTCCTGCGTCTGGTATTTGTTGCGGCGCTGGCGATGCTGGCGGCCGGTTGCGCCATGATCCCGCCCGAGCCCATCGTGACCGGGCCGACGACGGCGGCGCCGCCGCCGCCGCCGATGCCCTTGGCGCAACCTACGGGCTCGATCTATCAGCCGACCACCTACGGCAACTATCCCTTGTTCGAGGACCGCCGGCCGCGCAACGTGGGCGACATCGTCACCATCGTGCTGAACGAGCGGACGAACGCCTCCAAGAATGTGGCCACCAACACGAATCGCACCGGATCGGCCACGCTTGGCATCGCCGCGGCGCCGTCGTTCATGGACAGTTGGGCGGGCGCGAACCTGAATACCGACGCCAAGGGCGGCAACGTGGCGCAGGGCAAGGGCGACAGCACGGCCAACAACGCGTTTACCGGCACCATCACCACGACGGTCGTGGGCGTGATGTCCAACGGCAACCTGCAAGTGGCCGGCGAAAAGCAGATCGCCATCAACCGCGGAAGCGAGTACGTGCGCTTTGCCGGGGTGGTGGATCCGCGTTCCATTACCGGAACGAACACCGTGTCGTCCACCCAGGTGGCCGACGCCCGCATCGAATACCGCAGCAAGGGCGTCATGGATGAAGTCCAGACCATGGGCTGGCTGCAACGCTTCTTCCTGCTCGCTTCGCCGTTCTGACTATGACACAACCGACTCCGATATCTGCCTTGCTGTCCCTGTTCGCCCGCGTTTGCGTGGCGGTCGGACTGGTGGCTGGCGCCGGCGCGGCCCAGGCCGAACGGCTCAAGGACCTGGCAACGATCCAGGGCGTGCGAGGCAACCAGTTGATCGGTTATGGCCTGGTCGTGGGCCTGGACGGCAGTGGCGACCAGGTGCGCCAGACGCCCTTCACGCAGCAAAGCTTGACGAACATGCTGTCGCAGCTGGGCATCACGGTGCCCGCAGGCAGCAACATGCAGTTAAAGAACGTGGCGGCAGTCATGGTCACGACCACGCTGCCGGCGTTTGCCCGGCCCGGCCAGACGCTTGACGTGGTGGTGTCGTCGATGGGCAACGCGAAGAGCCTGCGCGGCGGCACGTTGCTGATGACGCCCATGAAAGGCGCGGATAGCCAGGTCTACGCCATTGCCCAGGGCAACATCCTGGTGGGTGGCGCGGGCGCTTCCGCGGGCGGCTCCAGTGTGCAGATCAACCAGTTGAACGGCGGCCGCATCAGCGCGGGCGCCATCGTCGAACGCGGCGTGCCCACCACGTTTTCGCGCGACGGCTACATCCATGTGGAACTGAACAACACCGACTTCGGCACGGCGCAGAACGTGGCGACGGCATTGAACAAGAAGTTCGGCCAGGGCACGGCCACGGCGCTGGACGGCCGGGTGGTGCAGGTGCGCACGCCGATGGAGCAAGCGTCGCAAGCGCGCTTCCTGTCGCTGGTCGAAGACCTGCAAGTGGCGCGCGCGCCGACGGTGGCCAAGGTCATCATCAATGCGCGCACGGGCTCGGTCGTCATGAACCGCACCGTCATGATCGAAGAGGCGGCGGTGGCGCACGGCAACCTCTCGGTCATCATCAACCGCCAGAACCAGGTGTCGCAACCGGATACGCCTTTCACGGAAGGCCAGACGGTGGTGGTGCCCAACACCCAGATCGAAGTGCGCCAGGACAATGGTTCGCTGCAGCGCGTAAGCACCAGCGCCAATCTGGCTGACGTGGTCAAGGGCCTGAACGCCCTGGGCGCGACGCCCCAGGATCTGCTGGCCATCCTTCAGGCCATGAAGACTGCGGGCGCCTTGCGCGCCGAACTGGAAATCATCTGACGATGGCTGTCGCAAACGACGCGTCCCGGGGCGCCGCCCGGCAAGATTCGGTGTTCGACATGGGCCGCCTGTCGGACCTGAAGCGGGACGTCAAGAAAGACCCCGAGGGTACGGATCAGCAGAAGCAGGTTGCCAAGCAGTTCGAAGCCCTGTTCCTGCAGATGATGGTCAAGCGCATGCGCGAGGCGACGCCCAAGGAAGGGCTGTTCGACTCGCAGCAGACGCAGATGCTGCAATCCATGGCGGACGAGCAGTTGGCCCTGCACCTGGCGACGCCGGGGATCGGGCTGTCGCAGTCCATCCTGGCGCAGATGCAGCAGGGCAAGCCCGCGGATGTGTCGGACGAGGCGGTCCGGGCGATCGGGCAGGGCGGCGACCTGGATTTCCGCACGGGCGGGTCGCGCGAAGTGTCGGCGCTGCTGAATGTGATGCGCAACAACCGCGCCAGCGATCGCGCGCTGGCCGCGGCCGAAGGCGCACCGGAGCACGTCGTGGACTTCGTGTCGAAGATGTCGCGCGCGGCCAATCTGGCGTCGCAGCAAAGCGGGGTGCCGGCTCGTCTCATCATGGGCCAGGCGGCCCTGGAGTCGGGTTGGGGCCGTCGCGAGATCAAGCATGCCGACGGCAGCACCAGCTACAACTTGTTCGGCATCAAGGCGGGCGCAAGCTGGAAGGGCAAGGTCGTCAACGTGCTCACCACCGAATACGAAGACGGCGTGGCGAAAAAAGTGACGCAACCCTTCCGCGCCTACGCCTCCTACGAGGAATCGTTCGCGGACTACGCTCGCCTGATCGGCAACAGCCCGCGCTACGAAGCGGTCACGCAGGCGCGCAACGAGATCGACGCAGCGCGCAAGATCCAGGACGCCGGCTATGCGACCGACCCGCGCTATGCGCAGAAACTGATCGGCATCATGGGCCAGCTGCGCGGCGCCGCATCCCGCGTGGAAAATTCTCGCCAGATGTTGGAAGGACTCTAAATTTGGATGATCTCCTGCCGTTAATGGAGTATCCAGAGATAACAGCTGCGGTTACACACGGGGCATTGTCAGCATGAATTTGTATAAAACGGCATTGGGCGGGCTGAACGCCGCTCAGGCGGGTTTGGCCACCACCAGCCACAACATCAACAATGCCACCACGGTCGGCTACAACCGTCAGCGCGTGATGACGTCCACCGCGGGTGCCCAAGCTACCAGCAACGGTTACATCGGCCGCGGCGTCCAGGTCGACACGGTCGAGCGCAGTTACGACAGCTTCTTGTACAAGCAGCTGGTCGGCGCGCAAGGCAGTGGCGCCCAATTGCAGGCCCAGCTGGACCAGGTGTCGCAAGTCAACAACCTGTTCTCCGATCGCACGGTCGGTATCGCCCCTGGCCTCACCAACTTCTTCACCAGCATGAACACGGTGGCCAGCAAGCCCGCCGATCCGGCCGCGCGCGCCGATTTGCTGGGTAAAGCCAACAGCCTGACCACGCAGATCCGTTCGGCCTACACCGAAATGCAGAATCTGCGCGAAGGCCTTAACTCGCAGATCACGACGACGGTCGAACAGGTCAATAGCTACCTGGCCCGAATCGACGACCTGAATTCGCAGATTTCCCTGGCGTCGGGGAAAGCGGGCGGCAGCCCCCCCAACGATCTGCTTGATCAACGCGATCAAGCCGTGATGGAGCTGAACCAGCTTGTCGGCATCACGACCTACGAGCAGGGCGGCAAGATCAATATCTCGCTTGCCAAGGGCGGCCAGTCGCTGTTGTCCGGCACGACGATTTATCCGCTGCAGGCCGTGCCGTCCACCAAGGACGCCGGCCGCACGGTGTTGGCCTACACGCTGCCCGCGGGTTCGGGTAAGACCGTGGCGGTCGAGATGCCTGATGGCGACGTGACGGGCGGCAAGCTGGGCGGCCTGCTGCAGTTCCGCGCGTCGTCGCTGGACGTCATGCAGAACCAGCTGGGCCAGCTGGCCGTTGGGCTGGCGTTGTCCTTCAACGAACAGCACAAGCAGGGCCTTGACCAAAACGGCAACCCCGGCACGGATTTCTTCAGTATCGGCGCGCCCGGCGCCGTCCCGAATACCCAGAATAAGAGCAATGCGCAGATTTCGGGCCAGTTCTCGAACTTGGCGAATATCAACGCCAAAGACTACGAGATCTCGTTCGACGGTACGAACTATCAGGTATTGCGCATGCCGGAAGGCGCGCAAGTCTATAACGGCCCTGCAACCGGCACCCCGCCCACCGCCGTCCTGAATATGGACGCGGAAATGGGCGTGACGCTGACGATCGACGCACCGCCGCAAGCGGGCGACAAATGGTCGTTGTCGCCCACGCGCAATGCTGCCCGCGACATTGATGTCTTGATCAAGGATCCGGACAAGATCGCCGCGGCCGATGCCGCAGGGGGCGACGCCAACGGCAAGAATGCGCTGAAGCTCGCCGAGCTGCAGAACGCCAAATTGTTGGGCCACGGCACGATGAGCACCAGCGACATGTTCGCCCAGGTGGTGAACACGGTGGGTGTCCAGACGGCGCAGATCAAGTCGGCCGCCACGGCGCAGGTCAACCTGATCAAGCAGACAACCGCCGCCCAGCAAGCGGTGTCGGGCGTCAACCTGAATGAAGAGTATGTCAGCCTGTCGCTTTATCAGGAGCAGTATCAGGCCAGCGCCCGCATCATCGACGTGGCAAGCACCGTCTTTGACACGCTGTTGGGTCTGCGCGGCTAATCAGACCGTTGAACTGTGATGATTAAAAAAATACCCGGAGTTGAATCATGCGCCTGAGCACCACCATGATGTACACGAACGGCCTGAGCGGCGTTCTCGCGCAGGAATCCGACATGAACCGCCTGGTCGAGCAGGTCGGTAGCGGTCGCAAGTTCTTGAGCCCGGCGGATGATCCGCTGGCCGCCTCCTTGTCGATCGGCGTGGCGCAGACGCAAAGCATGAACGCGACCTACGGGCTGAACCGCAACACGGCAAAGACCAACCTGGGGCAGGAAAACAACGTGCTGGACGCCGTCACGACGGCGTTGCAGGACGTCCGCACGCGCGTCATCCAGGCAGGCAACGGGACGTTTGCCGACAGCGACCGTCAAGCGCTGTCCACCGCGTTGAAGAGCGCCCGCGATGCCTTGTTGGGCTTGGCGAACAGCACGGACGGAAACGGCCAGTATCTGTTTTCGGGCTACCAGGGCAGCGTGATTCCCTATTCGCAAGACGCCAACGGCAAGATCGTCTATAGCGGCGCCACGGGCGAGCGCACGGTGCAGGTGGATCAGTCGCGCCAGCTTTCGACGGCCGATCTGGGCAGCGATATTTTCAATCGCGCCAATCCCGGTTCACAGGCCTATGTTGCCACCGCCAGTTCGGCCAACCAGGGCACGGCCCAGTATGGCACGGTGTCGGTCACACCCGGCAGCCCCAATATCGGCAAGAACTTCAGCTTGCAGTTCGAAACCGATACGACAACGGGCAACATGGGATATCGCGTGATCACGACGGATCCGAACGCCAATCCGCCAGTGCCGGCCGTCATCAATCCCGCGCCGCCGGCCAGCCCCACCGCTTATACGCCTGACTCGTCGATCGATTTCGGCGGCGTTGCGGTTGTGGTCAAGGGCATGCCTCAGAACGGCGATGTGATCGAAGTGCAGAACATCCAATCGGCTGACGTCGATATGTTCAACACGTTGGACAGCCTGATCAAAGTGCTTGATTCCCCCATCGCTGGCGATGAGGTGGCGCTGGCCAAACTGAATAACGAGCTGGCTAGCGCCAACAAGAAGCTGGCAAGCAATTATGACAACGTGCTGACCGTCGCGGCATCGGTCGGCGCGCGCATGAACGAGCTTGAAGCGTTGGACGCGACCGGCACGCAAAAAGGGCTGTCTTACGCCAAGTCCTTGTCCGACCTGGAAGATCTGGATTATTACGCCGGCGCCAGCCAGCTTGCCTTGCGCCAGGTGGCGCTGCAGGCTGCATCGGCGGCATTCATGACCATTCAGGGGTCCAGCCTGTTCAGCCGCAAGTAACGCGGCGGGACCCCACAAGCCGCACGGACCGCGTGCGGAAAGTTGCGCCCTTGCGGACGCTACTGGCCAAAGGCCGGGGCGTCCGTGGTTGCGTGCAGGGTAGGTAGTGTCGTTTCACGTTGCTTAACGCTCGGATATTTCATGCTTGTCAATTTGAAAGTTCGCACCTGTATCGTTCTGGTGCTGTTGCTCTTCACGGGCGCCATGTTCATATCCAATGGCGTGGCTTGGATGGGGTTGAACTCCAGCAACGATAAGCTGGAGCAGGTCAACGCCGCCTATTCCAATCAGGGCACCCAGCTTAATCGCGCCAACGCGGCCCTGCTGCGTGGCCGTCTGTTGCTGGCCTCGTCCCTGATGGACATGCAGCAAGGCAAGACCGAGCAGGCCAACGCGCAGACCCAACGCGCCGACGCCCTGATGCGGGAAGGCGCCAAGTGGCTGGACGCGTTCCACAAGGCGCCGCGCATGGCCGGTTCCGAGGCGCTGGTCGCCAAGCTGGAAACGGCTTACAAGCAGTTCGACGATGTCTATAAGCGTCAGGCTGCCGCACTGTCCAAGATGGCGGTGCAGGAATACCTGGATCTGAACGATGCGGGCAGCGCGGCCAATACGGGCTTCCGGGAAGCCGTCAATGGCGTGCTGGATTTCCTGGATAAGCGCACCGACGAACTGGTGGCGCAGGCCGAAGTGGACCACCGCATCTCGCGCACGGTCACCATCGCATTGCTGGCCATTGCGCTGGTGCTGGCGTTGGGCTGCTGGATCTTCATCAACCGCACGGTGCTGCGTCCGCTGCACCAGGCGGGCGACCACTTCGACAAGATCGCCGGCGGCGACTTCACCGGCCGTATCGAGGTGCGCAGCACGAACGAGATCGGGCAGCTGTTCGGCGCCATCAAGCGCATGCAGGAAAGCCTGACGCGCACGGTCGCAACGGTGCGCCGCGGCGTGGACGAGATCAACGTGGGTTCGCGCGAGATTTCCGCGGGCAACACGGACCTGTCCAGCCGCACCGAACAGCAGGCGGCGTCGCTGGAGGAAACCGCGGCGTCGATGGAGCAATTGGCGTCCACGGTGAAGCAGAACGCGGACAATGCGCGCCAGGCGAACCAGCTGGCGGCCAGCGCATCGGACGTGGCGGAACGCGGCGGCTCGGCCGTGGCGGAAGTGGTCAGCACGATGCAGGGCATTTCGGCCAGCTCGCGCAAGATCTCGGAAATCGTGTCGGTGATCGACGGCATTGCCTTCCAGACCAACATCCTGGCGCTGAACGCGGCGGTGGAAGCGGCGCGTGCCGGTGAACAGGGCAAGGGCTTTGCGGTGGTGGCGGGCGAAGTGCGCTCGCTGGCGCAGCGCAGCGCGCAGGCGGCCAAGGAAATCAAGGGCCTGATCGAAGACTCGGTCACGAAGGTGGGCGCGGGTTCGCAGCAGGTGGAACGCGCAGGCGCGACGATGCAAGAGATCGTGGCATCGGTCAAGCGCGTAACGGACATCATGGGCGAAATCTCGGCGGCGTCCGAAGAGCAGTCCAGCGGCATCGACCAAGTCAACCGCGCGGTGTCGCAGATGGACGAAGTGACGCAGCAAAACGCGGCACTGGTGGAAGAAGCGGCAGCCGCCGCCGGGTCGCTGCAAGAGCAGGCCCAGCGCCTGGCGGAAGCGGTCGCCGTGTTCAAGATCAATGCGGGCGAAGTCATTGAAGTGCCGGCGCACGCGTTGGCGCAGCAGCCAGCCGCTCCACGCATGCCTGCGCCGCGCGCGCCGACCCAGGCCTCGCGCCCGTCGGCGCCCGCCGCTCGATTGGCCAAACCGGCTTCGGCGCCGGCCGAGCAGGCGCCGCACAGCGCGGCTCACGCCGGATCGGAATCTTCAGAGGCAGTTCAGGCAGATACGGACGCTGGCGATGCGCAGGCCGCCAAGCCCGCGCCCCGCAAGACTCAAGTGGCGCGTCCCAAACCCGCTGCGACGGCGGCCACGGTGGCGCGCCCCTTGCGCCGTCCGGCTACCCGCGCGGACAGCGCCATGGATGCGGCGCCGGCTGCGTCCGCCAGCCGCCGGCCCCCGCCCGCGGACGATGATTGGGAGTCTTTCTGACGGGACGACCCGCTCAGTGCATTGAACAGGCAGTAGCACACGCAGTACCCCCTTTTACGGTCCGGCGGCCACCGCGCGCCGCTGGAACGACTACCGGAACTATCGGAAAATGTTCAGCAATCTGAAGGTGCGCACGGGCTTAATGCTCGCTCAGTTGGCAGTTGCCCTGGCCGCACTGGTTGCCATTGCCCTGGGCTGGAATAGCATGCGCTCCAGCGCCGACACGATCAACGCCCTGGATTCCCTGAGCGTCCAGCAAAGCAACCTGATCAAGGACGCTTACACGCAGATGCTGCGTGCGACGATCCGCGCCGACATCACCGCCGCGCAGCGCGCGGCGGGCGATGCCAACGGCGCGGCCGAGAACTCGCGCACGGTGCAGCAATTGATTGCCGATGCCAAGAAGAAGATGGAGAGCTTCAAGGCGATCCCGAAGGTGACGGCGTTGGGCAAGGCCGCTGAAGGCGACCTGATGACGTCATTCAACACCTTCTCCGACGCGCTGCAATCCATGATGGGCGCGCTGGACAAGGGCGATGCGGCGGCATATCTGTCCTTGAAGAACACCAAGGCGGGCGCGGCCAGCGGGGCGTTTTCCAAACAGTTGACCGAATTCGCCAACGAGATCAATGCCTTCAGCGAGCGCGAGGTCGAATCCGCGCGCAGCCAGGCCTCGATGATGGCCTATGTGTATCTGGCGCTGGCCGTGGTGATCCTGGTGGTGGCCTTGGCCGCCTTCCTGTTCATGAACCGGGTGATTCTGCGTCCGTTGCGCGCCGTGAGCGACAGCTTCGACAAGATCGCGGGTGGTGACCTGACGGTGCGCGTGGATGTCAACTCGACGAACGAAATCGGCCAGTTGATGGCGGCGGTCAAGCGCATGCAGGAAAGCCTGTCGCGCACGGTGTCGACGGTGCGCCGCGGCGTGGACGAAATCAACGTCGGTTCGCGCGAGATTTCCGCGGGCAACACGGACCTGTCCAGCCGTACCGAACAGCAGGCGGCGTCGTTGGAAGAAACCGCGGCGTCGATGGAGCAATTGGCGTCCACGGTGAAGCAGAACGCGGACAATGCGCGCCAGGCGAACCAGCTGGCGGCCAGCGCGTCGGACGTGGCCGAACGCGGCGGCTCGGCCGTGGCGGAAGTTGTGAATACCATGCAGAGCATTTCGGCCAGCTCGCGCAAGATCTCGGAAATCGTGTCGGTCATCGACGGTATCGCGTTCCAGACCAACATCCTGGCGCTGAACGCGGCGGTGGAAGCCGCGCGTGCCGGTGAACAAGGCAAGGGTTTTGCGGTGGTGGCGGGCGAAGTCCGCTCGCTGGCGCAGCGCAGCGCGCAGGCGGCCAAGGAAATCAAGGGCCTGATCGAAGACTCGGTCACGAAGGTGGGCGCGGGTTCGCAGCAGGTGGAACGCGCGGGCGCGACGATGCAAGAGATCGTGGCGTCGGTCAAGCGCGTGACGGACATCATGGGCGAAATCTCGGCGGCGTCCGACGAACAGTCCAGCGGCATCGACCAAGTCAATCGCGCGGTGTCGCAGATGGACGAAGTGACGCAGCAGAACGCGGCGCTGGTGGAAGAAGCGGCGGCTGCGGCGGGTTCCTTGGAGGAACAGGCCGAACGTCTGGCCCAGGCCGTGGCGGTGTTCAAAGTCAATGCGGGTGAAGTCATTGAAGTGCCGGCCCGCCAGTTGGTGCAGCAGCGCCCGGCCGCGCGGGTCGCGGCCCGCGTCGCGCCGCCTGCCGCTGCGTCCGACGCGCCGGCTACGCCGGCCAAGCCGGCGCCGGCCGTTCGGCTGACGCATGCCGCCCGGGCGAAGCCCGCGCCGGCCGCGGCGGAAGGCGCCACGGCGTCGCGTCCGCTACGCCGCCCGGCGCCGCGCGCGGCAACCACCGCCAACGACGCCAAACCGACGCCGGCCGCAAGCCGCCGTCAGGCGCCGTCGGACGACGATTGGGAATCTTTCTGATACCGGCGTTGCCGGTGAATGGGTAGGGTATGCGAGGCTATATACATCTTCTGGCGGCAGCCGCCATCGCGGTAGTGCTGGCAGGCTGCGCGGCAACGGGGCATAACTTCGACCCCGGCAAGCTGTCGACCCTGACCCCCGGCCAGACGACGCTGGAAGACGCCTCGCGGGCGCTGACCGCGCCGCCCGACAAGCTATACAAGCAGACTGACGGCACGCTGTTGGCCCTCTGGTCCTTCAAGATCACGTTTGTCGCCGACGGCCTGTACAGCCGCAAGGAAGCCCTGCTGCAATTCGGCCCCGACGGCCGTTTGATGCGGTTGGTCGACAGCACCAATATTCTGCTGGAACCCTGGGAACGGCAAAAACTGCTGGGGCCCGCGCCCGCGCCTGATGCGAATCAGGCGTGGACGCCGGCGCCCTCGGCCGAACCCGAGGTGCAAACCATCTACATTCCTGGCCCGGGTGAACCGGCTGGGTTGGCGCCTGCAAGCAAATAGGCTTGTCGTCGTCCGGCAGAGAGCATTGCGGCGCAAGCCGCAATGACCGTCGCCCTGAATGCACACCCCATGTAACAGGGCGTGTCGGCAGGGTGGTTTTTCATTTGGTCTGAGCAGTTCCTGAGGGATGGGGAAAAAATATGGAAGCGAGTCTCGAATCCGGCGCCAAGGCCGGCAAAGGCGGCAAGAAAAAGGCGGCGCGTGCGCCCAAGGTGAAACGCAAGCTCCGTTTGCGTGATGCCCGCGTCGGTACGATGCTGCTGTGGGTCATGGCGTTCTTCGCGATCTTGATCGCTGCGGTAGGCGGCCTGGCCGCATTTTTCCTGCAGCACAATTACGAGTCCATCCGGGAAGTCAACGCGCTGACCGAGCGCGCCAAGCAAGTGGAAGTCATCAACAGCGACATGCTGCGTGCCCGCGTAAGCCTGATGGTGGCCGCGCGCCACCTGCAGGAATCCGGCTGGGGCAGCGGCGAGAACTCGGCACGCGACGCGGCAGCGGCCCTCAAGGGCGCCACCGACCTGCTGACCGGGGTGCGCGCGCGGTTCGCGGACTTCCAGAAGAACATGCTGCAGGACGATACGGGCCGCCAGCTGTCGATGAACCTGGTCCGCCGCTATCGCTCGTACATCGACGACGGCGTGGACACGATGGTGGAAGCCTTGCGCAGCGAAGACTATTCGACGTTCTACATGGTGAACAACGAGTACGGCACGCCGCGCAGCGCCGCCTTCATCGAGGCGTTGAGCGATTTTGGCAAGTACATCGGCAACCAGCAGCAAGCCACGATTGACCAGGCCGAGGCGAACTTCAATCGCGCCATGGTGGCCGTGGCCGTGGCCGTGGGCCTGGCGCTGCTGCTGATGGTGTTCTGCCGAATCTTGTTCGGCCGTTTGGTGGTGCGCCCGCTGGTGGAAGCCGGCCAGCACTTCGACAAGATCGCCGCAGGCGACCTGACCAGCCGCGTCGAGGTGCGCTCGCACAATGAAATCGGCCAGTTGATGGCGGCGGTCAAGCGCATGCAGGAAAGCCTGACGCGCACGGTGGCGACGGTGCGTCGCGGCGTGGACGAGATCACGGTGGGCTCGCGGGAAATCGCCGCCGGCAATACCGACTTGTCCAGCCGCACGGAAGAGCAGGCTGCGTCGCTTGAAGAGACAGCGGCGTCGATGGAAGAGTTGGCGTCCACGGTGAAGCAGAACGCGGATAACGCGCGCCAGGCGAACCAGCTGGCGGCCAGCGCGTCGGACGTCGCCGAGCGCGGCGGTTCGGCGGTGTCGGAAGTGGTCAGCACGATGCAGGGTATTTCGGCCAGCTCGCGCAAGATCTCGGAAATCGTGTCGGTGATCGACGGCATTGCCTTCCAGACCAACATCCTGGCGCTGAACGCGGCAGTGGAAGCGGCGCGTGCCGGTGAACAGGGCAAGGGCTTTGCGGTGGTGGCGGGCGAAGTCCGCTCGCTGGCGCAGCGCAGCGCGCAGGCGGCCAAGGAAATCAAGGGCCTGATCGAAGACTCGGTCACGAAGGTGGGCGCGGGTTCGCAGCAGGTGGAACGCGCAGGCGCGACGATGCAAGAGATCGTGGCATCGGTCAAGCGCGTGACGGACATCATGGGCGAAATTTCGGCGGCGTCCGAAGAACAGTCCAGCGGCATCGACCAAGTCAACCGCGCGGTGTCGCAGATGGACGAAGTGACGCAGCAGAACGCGGCGTTGGTGGAAGAAGCCGCGGCGGCTGCCGGGTCGCTGCAAGACCAAGCGCACCGTTTGGCGGAAGCGGTGGCGGTGTTCAAGATCAACGCGGGTGAAGTGATCGAAGTGCCCGCGCATCAGCTCGGCGGCTATGCCGCGCCGACGTTGACGCAAGGCTGACCTCGGGCGGCCCGTTGGACCTCCGTAGGGCGGGCCGCGCGATGGGCGCGGCTTGCCTGAAGACGCCTTGAAGGCAAGACATACGGCCGCGCCTGTGCGCGGCCGTATGTCTTGGGGCAGGCGCCAGCGCGACGCCACGTGTAATTCCTACGCACGTTAAGTTTTTGACAATTCAGCCGTAAATAACAATAACGCCCGAAACGGGCGGTGAACAGCGTTTGAATGGCGGCGTGCCCGCCAGATCAACCAGCGCGGGTACAGGCCGATGCCACGGCGTCGGTTCCGGTGTGCTTGCTGCTATTCATTCGCTGCGCTATTGAGGTAACTGGAGACTAGCTGTGCGCGTAAACTTACCCGTCCATGATGTGGAAACCAAGCTGCGCGAGGATCAGTATCTGATCTCGCGCACCGACACCAAGGGCCGCATCGTCTACGCGAACCCGGCATTCGTCGAGGTCAGCGGATTCACCCGTGAAGAGCTGATCGGCAAGCCGCACAACATCGTGCGTCATCCCGACATGCCGTCCGAAGCCTACGTGGACCTCTGGGACACGCTGGAAGCAGGCGAATCGTGGCTGGGGCTGGTCAAGAACCGGCGCAAGGACGGCGGCTACTACTGGGTGCTGGCCAACGCCACGCCCATTGTTGAAAACGGCGAAGTCGTCGCGTATTCGTCGGTGCGCGTGCGCCCGTCGGACGAACAAATCGAAATGGCCGAAGACCTGTACGCCCGCATCCGGGAAGGTTCGGCGCGCGGCGTGCGCATCCGCCGTGGGCGGCCCGTGCGCGCCGGCTGGCGGCGTGGCCTGGATATCGTGGCGTTTCCCTTCAAACGCAGCGTGCGTAGCCGCATGCTGCGCCACGCCTTGCTGTCGGGCGGCATCGTAGCTGCCGCGGGCGCCTACGGCCTGCATGCCAACTGGGCCAGTCTGGACGTGCTGGGCGCCAGCCTGGGTGGCGGCGCGATCGCGCTGGGCGTGATCGCCATTTTCGCCATGGGATGGAGCCTGTCCCGGTCGTTGCTGGATCCGATGGTGGACGCCGCCAACATGGCGCGGCAAGTCGCTGCCGGCAATCTGACCACGCAGATCGTGGCGGATTCCGACGACGAAGTGGGCAGCCTGAAGTTCTCGCTCGAAGTCATGCGCAAGAGCCTGATCGGCATCGCGCAGGACGTCTATCGCGGCATCGAGGGCACGACGCATGCCGCGGTGCACATCGCGCGGGGCAACCAGGAACTGGCCGGGCGCACGGAAGGCCAGGCGGCCTCGCTGCAGCAGACGGCCGCCAGCATGGAGCAGCTGACGTCAACCGTGCGTCAGAACGCCGACAACGCGCGCCAGGCCAATCAGCTGGCCGCCAGCAGCATGGACGTGGCGCGCCGGGGCGGCGTCGCGGTGGGGCAGGTGGTGAACACCATGCACGGCATCTCCGATAGCTCGCGCAAGATCGCGGACATCGTCAGCATCATTGAGGGCATCGCGTTCCAGACCAACATCCTGGCCTTGAACGCCGCCGTGGAGGCCGCGCGGGCGGGCGAGTCCGGCAAGGGCTTTGCCGTGGTCGCGGGCGAGGTGCGCAGCCTGGCGCAAAAGAGCGCGCAGGCAGCCAAGGAAATCAAGGGCTTGATCGAGGATTCCGTGGACCGGGTATCGGAAGGATCGGCCCAGGCCGAACAGGCTGGCGCGACGATGGAAGAGATCGTTGCCGCGGTGCATCGCGTCACGGACATCATTGGCGAGATCTCGCAAGCCTCGCAAGAGCAGTCCAGCGGCATCGAGCAAGTGGATTCCGCCGTGTCGCAGATGGACGTGATGACGGTGCAGAATACGGCGCTGGTGCAAGAGCTGGGCGGCGCGGTGCTGCAACTGGGCAACCAGTCCGGCGCGCTGCGGGAAACGATTTGCGTGTTCCGCCTGACCGGCCATCCCTGACTGGCACAAGTCGTTTGAACCATGCGAAACGGCCACGGGAACGTGGCCGTTTCGCATGGCGGGCAGCGTCCGCGGTTTGGTGTTATCGGCCGGCCAATGCGTCGACCACGCGGCTCATGGCGCCCAAGCCCGACTCGAATAATGATTCCAGAAAGGGCCCCGAATGCGGCAACACCACGGTTAGCACCGCAACGCCGATGATCAGCGTTACCGGAAAGCCCACGGAGAACACGGACAGCTGCTGGGCCGCGCGGTTCAGGATGCCCATGGCCAGGTTGATGGTCAGCAGGGCGCAGATCAGCGGCAAGGCAAGCAACAGGCCGGAAACGAATACCGTCTTGCCCCATTCCACGACGACGCCCCAGCCGTTTTGATGTAGCTGGATCATGGCCACGGGCAGGGTGTCGAAAGACCGAACCAAGGCGGCCAGAACCAGCAGGTGGCCGTCCAACGCCAGGAAAGTCAGCATCGCGATGATGTTGAACAGGCGAGAGAGCACGGCCGTGTTCGCGCCCGAACTCGGGTCGAAGAACGAGGCGAACGACAGGCCCATCTGCAGCCCGACGAATTCGCCGGCGGTCTGCACCGCCGCGAACACGATTCGCATCGTGAAACCCATGGCGATGCCGATCAGCACCTGTTGCATCACCATCCACAGGCCGGCGAACGATCCGGGCGCGATCGGCGGCATGGGGTCCAGCGCCGGGCTGATGGCCACCGCCAGCACAAACGCCAGGCCGACCTTGACCTTGACGGGGATGATTGATTCCGAGAAGAGGGGGGCCGTGCCTACCAGCGCCAGGATGCGCACGAACGGCCAGAGGAACTGGCCGATCCAGCCGTTGAGCTGTTCGAGCGTGAAGGCGATCATGGGACGCGTCCGGGGTCCAGCGGCGCGGGCGCGCTCAGGACACCAGCATGGGGATCTGGCCGATCAATTGCCGGATGTAGTCGACCATGACGCCAATCAGCCACGGGCCCAGCAGCACCAGCACGCCGCACATCGCCAGCAGCTTCGGAATGAACGACAGCGTCATTTCGTTGATCTGCGTGGCGGCCTGGAAAATGCTGATGACCAGGCCAACCACCAGCACCACCAGCAGTAGCGGACCGGCCATCGCCAGAACGATCTTCATCGCCTGGTAGGCCATGGTCATGACGGTTTCGGCTGTCATGGCGATTCTGCTCCCGGCGTTATTGGTAGAAGCTCTGGGCCAGCGAGCCCATGAGCAGGTTCCAGCCGTCGGCCAGCACGAACAGCATCAGTTTGAAGGGCAGGGCCACGGTAACGGGCGGCACCATCATCATGCCCAGCGCCATCAGCACGCTGGCCACGACCAGATCGATGATGAGAAAGGGGATGAAGATAGTGAAACCGATCTGGAATGCCGTCTTCAGTTCGCTGGTGATGAATGCCGGCACCAGGATGCGCAGCGGCACTTGCGAGGGGTCTTCCAGCGCCGGCTGCTTGGCCAGGTTGGCGAACAGCGACAGATCGTTCTCGCGGGTCTGGTGCAGCATGAACGTGCGCAGCGGCGCCGCCGCGCGTTCGACGGCGGTTTCGAACTGGATCGATCCCTCGGACAGCGGCTTGTAGGCGTCGGCGTAGATTTTGTCGAACACCGGAGACATCGTATAGAAGGTCAAAAACAGCGCCAGCCCGATCAGCACGTGGTTGGGCGGCGACATCGCGGTGCCCATCGCGCTGCGTAACAGGCCCAGCACGATGATGATGCGGGTGAAGCCGGTCATCATCAGCAGCGCGGCCGGCAGGAACGACAACGAGGTCATCAGCAGCAGCGTCTGCATGCTGAGCGAATACGTCTCGGAACCGTTGGGACCCGGGGTGGTGGTCAGCGCCGGCAGCGTGGCTTGGGCCACGACGCCAGCGGGAAAGAAAGCCAGGCCCAGCACGGCGGCGGCCGCTAGCAACGGCAGCGCGTTCTGGCGGGCGCGGGTGAAGGTCGTGCGGGTGAGCAAACTCATGGGTATCGCTTGGATCGCGCGCGAGGCGCTAGCGGCGCTTGAGCGCCTGGCCCAGCTTGGCCGCGAATGCTGCGGCGGGCAAGGGCGAACCCGTCGGCATATCGCCGGCGGGCAGGGTATGCAGGGTACTGATCTGGTTCGGGCCGACGCCCACCACCAGCCAGGTGTTGTCGATCTCGACGACGACGATGCTCTGGCGCGCGCCGACCGGCAGGCTGGCGACCTGTTTAAGCAGATTGCCGCCGCCGCGCTGGGTTAAACCGGCGCGCTTGGCAAGCCATGCCGAAACCAGGATGGCGGCCACCACCAGCACCAGGCCGATGATGACGCGCAGCAGGGAGGACTCGGTCATGGCGCCGGTGCCGTCAACGGCGGTTGTTCAAGCGGTTGATCCGCTCGGACGGGGTGATGATGTCGGTCAGGCGGATGCCGTACTTATCTTCGACGACGACGACTTCGCCCTGGGCGATCAGGTAGCCGTTGACGAAGATGTCCATCGGTTCGCCGGCCAGGCCGTCCAGCTCGACCACCGATCCCTGGCCCAGTTGGAGCAGGTTCTTGATGGTCAGGCGAGTGCGTCCCAGTTCGACCGTCAGCTGGACGGGAACGTCCATGATCAGGTCGATGTCGGTGCCGGCGCCGCCAGTGGTGCCGGCCAGGGGCTTGAAGACCGACTGCGACGCCGATTGCGCGGCGGGCTTCGCAGGGGCCGTGGGCGCGGGCGCCGCTTGCGCGGGCGCTTCGGGTGCTGCGGGCGTGGCGGCGGATTGTTCAGCCATCGCGGCTGCCCAGTCGTCCTGCGGCTTCAGGCCATCGGCCTGGGTGGGCGGATTGGCGCGGGATTGTTCGGCGAGCGCGTCGGCCCAGTCGTCGGCCGGGGACGAGCCGGTGCCGGGCTCGTTCTTGTCAGTCATGGTCGGGGGCCTCGTGAGAATCGGTATCGTAGGTAAACATGTTCTGTACGCGAAGCGCGTACTGGCCGTTGAAAACGCCGTAGCCGCATTCCATCAGCGGCACGCCATCCACATTGGCGATGATGGTTTCGGGCACGTCCACGGGAAGGACGTCGCCCACTTTCAGGCTCATCAGTTCGCGGATCGACGACGGGATCCGCGCAAATTCCGCGACCACGTCGATGTCGGCGCTGCGAACCTGTCGCGACAGCTGCTGCGACCAACGCTGGTCGACTTCTTCCAGCGTGGTTTCCTGCAGCGGCCGCGTCAGCAGATCCCGCACCGGCTCGATCATCGAGTAGGGCAGGCAGATGTTCAGGTCGCCGCCGGTCGCGCCGAATTCGATGTGGAACGACGTGACGACCACCACTTCATTGTTGCCGGTGATGCTGGCGAACTTGGTGTGCATCTCCGAGCGCACATACTCGAATTCGATCGGATAGACCGGATCCCAGGATTTGCCGTAGCTTTCCAGGGTCAGGTTGAGCAGCCGCCGGATGATGCGCTGTTCGGTAGTGGTGAAGTCCCGGCCTTCGACGCGCGTGTGGTAGCGGCCATCGCCGCCGAACAGGCTGTCGATGACCAGGAACACCAGGTTCGGGTCATACGTGAAGAGCGCGGTGCCGCGCAACGGCTTCATCTGAATCATGTTCAGATTGCTGGGCACGGGCAGGTTGCGCTCAAAGTCCGCGTACTTCTGGATCTTGATCGAGCCGACTGTGATGTCCGCGCTGCGGCGCATGAAGTTCAACAGCACGTTGCGCATATGGCGCGCGAAACGTTCGTTGATCAGCTCCAGCGTCTGCATGCGGCGGCGCACGACGCGTTCGGGTGAACTCAGGTCGTAGGCGCGCGCGCCGTCGTTGGAGCTGGCGGCCGCGGTCTTGCTGTCGCTCTCGCCGGTGACGCCGGCTAGCAGCGCATCGACTTCGTCCTGTGAAAGGAATGCCTCGTAGGCCATGCTTATTGCACCACGAACGCCGTGAACAGCACGTCGGTGACATACTGGCCGTCCGGCAGGGGCGAGAAGGGACGGTTGACTGCCTGCTTGATCGCGGCGGCCATGTCGGTCTTGCCTTGCTGGGTCTGCACGCCGGTGGGCGATTGCGACGACAGCACCATCAGGATGCGGCTGCGCACTTCGGGCATGTACTTTTCAAGGCGCGTGCGGGTCTGTTCGTCGCTCACGCGCAGGGTCAGGCCGACGTGCATGATGCGTTCCGTGTCGGCGTTCTGCAACGTGACGGTGAATGCTTCGATCGGCACGAAGATCGGCGCGGGCACGGCCACGGGGCCGGCCGGCGGCGCGACGAAGGTCGTCGGCGTGGCTTGCGGGCCTTGGCCGGCTTGGCCGGGCTGGCCTGGCTGGCCGCCAGGAACCTGGCCGACGCCCAGCTGCACGGCAGCGCCGGCTGGCGGCTGTTGCATGCGTTGGCTGATGAACCAGGTTGCGCCGGCGCTGGCGGCGGCAACGAGGAGCAGGACCAGTATGGCCAGGATCGGGCGAAGGATGCGGCCGACGCCGCCGGAGTTCTTCGCGCCCGACGGCGCGGATATGGATTTGGAAGTCGCCATCTCGGTTTCGATGCGTATTGGGCCGCTGGTGAAAACGGATACTTAGTGGATGAAAGCATTCTGCCCCAAATCCCGCCTCGTCTTGGAGGCGAAAAACAGGGCGAAAGCCGCGTATCTCAAGCTATTGCTGCACTGCCCGCGTCCATTGCTGGCTGCGGGCCGCCTGTTTGCTACGCGAAGGTGTCGACCAGGGCGTTGGCATTGCGCGGGGTGGCCACGACAGGCGCGGCGTTGCCGGCCGCCGCATCGGCAACCGCCGATCCGCCGCCGGACTGGCGCTGCGAACCGTTGCCCCCTTGCTGCTGCGCGAACTCCTGTTGCGCGGCCTGTTCGCCGACGCTGGTCTGGCCCAGCGAAATGCCGGCTTGCGCCAGCGCTTGCTGCAATTGCGGAATGGCGGTCTCGATCGCCTGGCGCACCGATGCGTGGGCCGATACGAACGAGGCGGTCGCCACGCCATCCGCCAGATTCAGGCTGACGCGCAACGGACCCAGGTCCGGCGGATCCAGGCGCAGTTCGGCGGTTTGCATGCCCTGACGCGCATTGGCGCTCATCATGACGACTTGCTGGCCAAGCTCGGTGCCCCAATGCGTGCCGCCCACGGGCGTGGCGACCTGCATCACGACCGGCACTACCGGCGCGGCCACGGCGGCTTGATTCACGACAGGCGCGGCCTGGCGCTGCGTGGCGGCGGCAAGGGCCTGGGCCAAGTGGTCCTGGGCCGACGCGCCGTGTTGAGGCGCTTGGAATTGCTGCGCCGTGCTGGTCAGCGCGGCCGTCAGCTCTTCTTCGGTATGGACGGGCAGGGTCGTGGTGCGTTCGGTGTCCGCGCGGGCATCGCGTGGCGCGCGCGGCAGCGCCAGATCGGCGGCAAGGCGCGGCGGCTCGACCTTCACGGCGGGCTTTACGTTCGCGGGCGCGGCTTCCAGAGCAGCCGTCACCGCGCTGCCGGCTTTGACGGCGGCGGTGACAACGGGCACGGCGGCCTGGGCGTCGCGCGTGGCAAGCGCGGCGGCCGCTTCGGCCTGTGCGGCCGTCGCGGCGACCGGCAGGCGCGGCGCGGCGGCGCCGTCGGCGGTATGTAGCGGGGCGGCCGTATCGGCGGCGGTCAGCGTCGCGGTCAGCACGGCGGCGCCGGAACTCATCGCGGCGGCAGCGGCCTCGGCATTGCCGCGGGCAAGCTGTACCTGTTCGGCGGCCTGGGCCGCGATCTCAAGCGCCTGCTGCGGCAACACGGGCGCTGCCGGTTGTTGCGTGGCGGCAACGGCGAGCGCGCCGGCTTCCGCGGCGGTGGCCGTGTTCACGGCATCGTTGATCGCGCCGGCGGCGGCGCTTTCAGCCTTGCTGGCAGGGTCGCTGGCGGTGGTGTTCTTGCCGGGCGTCTTGGCGCCGTTGTCAGCGGGACGCGAATCGGCGGACGGCTTCGGGCGCTGCTGGGCCAGCACGTCGGAGAAGCTGGGGCCTTTCTTGTTCGCGGAGGCGGACTTGTTGGCGCCAAGCGTGTCGGCGATCGAAGTCTGCGCGACGGGTGCGATCGTGGGCAAGGGCAGGGGAGCGGTCATCTTGGGCTTCCTGTTAGGTATTGCTTAATGCAGGCCTGCCTGGCGTTGAACCAGGCGGGCGGAGTATTCATCGTTGGCGCGCTGTTCGCGCCGGGATTCCACGACGGCTTGCGCGCGCATTTCGCGCTGCGCCAAAGCGTCATAGGAATTGAGCTTGCGTTTTTCCTGCTGCCAATATTGGCGGCCCTTGGCCAGGTTTTCATCGGCCTGACGCAAGACGGTCTGCTGTTGGCCGATCGCGTCGTCCAGCGTTCCGATGAAGCGCTGGTAGTTGTGGCAGTCGCTGGCCGACATTCCGGTCGTCATCGCTTGCTGCAAACGTTCCAGATAGTCCTGGCGGTAGTCGTTCAGCATGCCCAGCTGACGCTCGGCATTGGTGCGCTCGGCGCTCAGCCGTCCCAGCAGGCGCGCGGCTTCATCCGTGCTTTCCTTGGCCAGGTTAATCAGCATGTCCAAGGGCAATTGGCTAGGCATAGGTGTCCCTTAACTCGAAACTGGCGCGCAACTGGTTGACGGCGTCGTCATAGCCGACGTTCTCGCCGATGTCCTGCTGCAAGAACGCCTCCAGACGGGGATAGCGGGCGATGGCTTCGTCCAGTTGCGGATCGTTGCCGGCTGCGTAGGCGCCAACGGCGATCAGGTCGCGGTTGCGCTGGTAGCGCGACAGGTTCTGCTTGAAGCGGCGCACGACGGCGAATTGCTGGGGCGTGATCAGCGAGGTCATCGCGCGGGAAATCGACGCCTCGATGTCGATGGCGGGGTAGTGCCCTGCCTCGGCCAGATGGCGCGACAGCACGACGTGGCCGTCCAGGATGGCGCGCGCCGAATCGGCGATCGGATCTTGCTGGTCGTCGCCTTCGGCCAGCACGGTATAGAACGCCGTGATGGAGCCGGCCTTGCCCGATGGTCCGGGCGCGCCCATCCCGGCGCGTTCGACCAGCATGGGCAGCTTGGCGAACACCGACGGCGGATAGCCTTTGGTGGCGGGCGGCTCGCCGATGGCCAGCGCGATTTCCCGCTGGGCCATCGCGTAACGGGTCAGCGAGTCCATGATCAGCAGCACGTCCAGGCCCTGATCGCGGAAGTGCTCGGCCAAGCGGGTGGCATACGCGGCGCCTTGCAGGCGCAGCAAAGCCGACACGTCGGCAGGCGCCGCCACCACGACCGAGCGCGCCAGGCCCTCGGGGCCCAGGTTGTGCTCGATGAACTCCTTGACTTCCCGGCCCCGTTCGCCAATCAGGCCGACGACGATCACGTCGGCCTTGGTGTAGCGGGCCATCATGCCCAGCAGCACGGATTTACCCACGCCGGAGCCGGCGAACAGCCCCATGCGTTGGCCTCGGCCGACGGTCAGCAGCCCGTTGATCGCGCGCACGCCCGTGTCCAGCACGGTGTCGATCGGCGCGCGCGACAAGGGATTGATGGGCAGGGCGGACAACGGCGCCAGCTCCGCGCCCGTCAACGGGCCCAGCCCGTCCAGCGGGCGGCCGGCGCCGTCCAGCACGCGGCCCAGCAGGGCGTTGCCAACGGGCAGGTGGCGGCCAAGCTGGGGCTTTGCGTTGCCGTTCAATTCGGCCTTGCGCGGCAACGGAATCTGCCGTTGCACCGGCGGCTCGCCGGGCACGACGCGCGCGCCGGGCGGCAGGCCGGAAATGTCGGCCTGCGGCATCAGGTATAGCGTGTGGCCGTCAAAGCCCACGACTTCGGCGTCGGCCCAATGATCATGGCCCCGCGCGATTTCGATGCGGGCGGCGGCGCCCACCGGCAGGCGCAGGCCCGTCGCATGCAGCACCAGGCCGGTGGCGCGGGTGATCTTGCCGCTGACCAGCCACGGGTCGGTCGACGCGGCGCGGATCGAGCCGATCTCGAGCTGCGTCTTCCAGCGGTCGATGACCGGGATGGCCGCAGCCGGCGCGGCGACCGTCATCGGGGCGGTCGCGGAAGTCGGCGGCGCGGCCGTCTGGCCGGGTTGCGCCGGAGCCGGATGGCTGTTCACGCCGGCTCCTCCCACGACACATTGCGGCCCAGCGAGGCCGCCACGCGACGCCAGCGCGTCTGCAGCGTGGCGTCGATGTCGCCATAGGGCGTTTCGGCGCGGCAGCCGCCGCGCGCGATCGACTCATCGGCCAGCACGCGCCAATGGCCTTCCTTCAGTTCGTCCGCCAGGTGCAGGCGGATCAGCTCGATGTCGTCGGGGTTGGCCCACAACCGCATCTGGCCGCCCGCCGACGGATTGATGTGCAGGACGTCGCGCACGGCGGCCACGACCGTCTCCGGCTGCTCGGCCAACGTCGTGCGCACGACCTGCTGCGCGATGTCCAGGGCCAGCGTCAGCAAACTCTGGCCCATTTTTTCTTCCAGTGCGCCCAGCGACGTGGCGCAGGCCTCGACCAATGCGTGCAGGCGCTGCGCTTCCGCGGCGCCCTGTTCGCGCGCCTGGGCCAGGCCCTCGGTGAAACCGGCTTCGCGCCCGGCGGCGAAACCGGCTTCGTGGCCGGTCTGCTGGCCGGCTTCCATGCCGGCCGCATGGCCGTGGGCATAGCCTTCCTCGCGGCCTTCGGCCATTGCCTGGGCGCGCAGTTGCGCCATCACCACGGCAGGGTCCGGGCCCGGATCGGGGGCGGGCTCGGGTTCGACTTCGACGGCCGTCGGCTCGTCGAACGACAGCATCTGCCAGCGCCGCCAGGCGGCACTGCGCGAGATGAGCGTCGTCGCGCCGTTGTCCGCTTCAGACATACGCATCGTCTCCGGAGTTGCCCAGCACGATCTGGCCGCTTTCGGCCAGGCGGCGGGCGATCTGCAGGATCTTCTTCTGTTCGGCTTCGACCTTCGACATGCGGATCGGGCCCTGGGCTTCCAGGTCCTCGCGCAGCATTTCGGCGGCGCGGCTGGACATGTTGCGCAGGAACTTGGCGCGCAGCTCTTCCTGCGCGCCCTTGAGCGCGACCATGAGCGTGTCGTTGTCGATTTCCTTGAGGATGAGCTGGATGGCGCGGTCCTCGACGTCCAGCAGGTTGTCGAAGACGAACATCTCGTCGATGATCTTCTGCGCCAGATCGTTGTCGCGTTCGCGCAGGCTGGCCACGACGGTTTCCTCGTCCGAGGAATTCATCATGTTCAGGATCTCGGCCGCGGTGCGCACGCCGCCCATCTTGCTGCGCTTGGCGCCCTGGCCGGCCAGCACGGAATTCAGCACTTCGGTCAGTTCGGACAACGCCGCCGGCTGCACGCCGCCGAAGGTCGCAATGCGCAGCATGACGTCGTTGCGCAGGCGGTCGGTCAGCAATGCCAGCACGCCGGCCGCGCGGTCGCGCTCCAGGTGGACCAGAATCGTCGCGATGATCTGCGGGTGTTCGTCGCCGATCAGTTCGGCGACGGTGTTGGGATCCAGCCAGTTCAGCGCGTCGATGCCGCTGCCGCCGTCGCCCGCTTCCAGAATGTCTTCGATCAGGCCGGCGGCGCGGTCGCTGCCCAGCGCCTTGGTCAGCACGCTGCGGATGTAGTCGTCCGAGCCCAGCGTGACGGCCATGAACTGGTCGGCTTCCTGGCGGAATTCTTCCAGGACGACGGCCACGTCGTTGCGGGTCACCTGCTTCAGGCTGGCCATCGCCGCACCGACCTGCTGCACTTCACGGGCGCTGAGATACTTGAACACCTCGGCTGCCGCGTCCTCGCCCAGCGACATCATCAGGACGGCGCTGCGCGTCATGCCGTCCATCGGGGTGGAATCATTTTTCATCTTTGCTCATCCAGGTGCGCAGAACCATCGCGACGGCGCGCGGATCTTTATTGGCCATCGTGCGGGCGCGTTCCAGGTTGTCTTCGTAGCGGTTGACTTCCTTCGTGCGGGCCGCGTCCTGAGCCTCGCGTGCGGCTTCGATGCGCTCGGCCTCGGCCATTTCGGGATCAACCGGCGGATACAGGTACTCGGTGACCGAGCGGCGGACCTTGCGATACAGCCACAAGGCAACCACCAGACCCACCAGCCAAGCCAAAATGGTCTTGAACAGGGCAATCATTTCCGGGTCGCGCCACATCGGCAGCGGCGGCGGGCCATCGTTGAACTGGCTGTTCACCAGATTCAGCGAGTCGCCGCGCGTTTCGGAATAGCCCATGGCTTCGCGGACCAGATTGGTCAGCTTGTTCAGCTCTTCGGGCGGCAGGGCTTGCGGCTCGCCGTCCTTGTCGCGGATGTAGTTCACCACC
This sequence comes from Achromobacter marplatensis, assembly GCF_049060505.1. Taxonomy (GTDB): domain Bacteria; phylum Pseudomonadota; class Gammaproteobacteria; order Burkholderiales; family Burkholderiaceae_B; genus Achromobacter; species Achromobacter marplatensis_A. The sequence goes on along the minus strand of NZ_JBMGRB010000002.1, from coordinate 430,286 downwards.
ACGGCGACCGACAGGCGCTTCAGGTTGCCCACCGGCTGCTTGATGTGGCTGATCGTGCGATCCACTTCATAGTTGGTGGTGGCGTCGCGGCGTTCGTTCAGATTGGTCGCGGCGGTCTGCGTGCCGGTCTGCTGTTGCTGCTGGGCATTGGCCGGCTGCTGCGGCTGGCCCGGACGGGGCGGTTGCGGCGCGGGCGGATTGGCGATGGGCGCTTGCGCGTTGGCCGGCGCCTGGTTCGACAGCGCGCCGGGCACACCCTGGGCGGGATTCACACCGCGCTGGGTGGAATCGCTGGTCTGCTGGCTGCGGATGGCGGACTGGCCCGGTTCCTGGTTGGGACGATAGACTTCGGACGTTTCTTCGCGGCGGGCGAAGTCGACGTCGGCGCTGGCCTGGGCGTGGACATTGCCCGGGCCAACCAGCGGGTTCAGGATGGTCAGGATGCGTTCGACCGTGCGCTGTTCCATTTCGCGAACAAAACGCATCTGATCGGCGTCCATGCCGCGCCCTTCGCCCAGCGGCGCGGACAGCAGGCGGCCGTTCTGGTCGACGATGGACACGTTTTCAGCGGTCAGTTCGGGCACGCTGGAGGCCACCAGCCACGAAATGGCGGAGACCTGGGCATCGCTCAGGCTGCGGCCCGGGTAAACGTTCAGCAGCACCGACGCGGTGGGCGCCTGGCGCTCACGCACGAACAGCGACTGGCGCGGCATGGCCAGGTGGACGCGGGCGTGCTGCACGGTGTGCATGGCTTCGATCGAACGGGCCAGCTCGCCTTCCAGACCGCGCTGGTAGTTGATCTGCTCGGCGAACTGGCTGGCGCCGAAACGGGCGTTGTCCATCAGTTCGAAGCCGACGGAACCGCCGCGCGGCAGCCCCTGCGAGGCCAATTGCAACCGCGCGTCGTACACGCGGTCGGCCGGCACCAGCAAGGCGGTGCCGGTCTCGTTGTAACGGTAGGGCACGTTCATCGTGCCCAGTGCCGTGACGATGGCGCCGCCGTCGCGGTCGTCCAGGTTCGAGAACAGAACCTTGTATTTCGGTTCGCTGCTCCACATCACCGCGGCGACGATCAGCGCAACGACGGCAGCCGCCGCGCCAAGCAGGATAGGCTTGGGCAGCGCGCGTACCTTTTCCAGGGCGGGGAACTTCGCCAGCAGCGACGAACTCAGAGTGGCCTGCTGATTCATCGATGGCTCCCGCTGGCTACGCGGAGCAGGGAAAAGGACTTCATGTCTGGGTAGGGCAGATTACACATGCAACGTGCTTCTGGTCTGGGGAGAGCCTGGATTATTGCCGTAGGTACGACAATCCCAATCGTTGAAAACAGCCGGTTTTTGGCGTTACTTATCCTCTATGTCGCCGGCAAGGCAGCCGCTGCGGCCATGGCATCCGGCCCGGGTCGCGGCATTCGCTGAAATGTCGGGGTTTTTGGCGGTTTTTATCGGCTATGACGGCGCATGTTCGGCGTTACGCTCTGTGCAACATTGGCGTCATGCCCCACCAGCAAGGAATCAAGTAATGGCTGTATCAGGCTTGTCCGGCATCGAAAGCATGCTCCAGCAGATGCGCACCGTCGTGAGCAAGGCGGAAACCGGCAATCTCGCCGCAGGCGAAATGGTCGGCCAGCCCGACGGCTTCGCCGCCGAATTGCAACGCTCGATCCGCCGCGTGACGGCGGCGCAGAATGCCTCGTCGGCGCAGGCGAAAGCCTTCGAAATGGGCGCGCCCGACATTTCGCTCAATGATGTGATCATCGACATGCAGAAAGCCAGCCTCGGCTTTCAGACCGCGGTCCAGGTGCGCAATAAGCTGGTTGCCGCCTACAAGGAAATTTCCTCGATGGCCGTTTAAGGCCAGGCGAGGAAACGGGGTTCTCCAAAAAAGGAAAAACCCCGCGCTGCGCTTGCTTCCCGCCCGTCCGGGCCGGGGTCAGTCGCGCGGCGTGCCTTTCTCCAGGCGCCACACCACTTTCTGCAGCCAGTTCTCCCGGCGCGCATCCAGATTCAGGAAGACGGCGCCTACATGGCTCATCGGCGGTTCGCCGGTCAGGGACACGTGCCGGGGCGCTTGCCCTTCGGGCATGTCGGGCTGGATCATCGGCTGGCCCGAAATCGGGTAGAGGTTGCGGACTTCCAGATTGGCGGTCAGGCTTCCCAGTTCGCCGAAGTCCAGTTGCACGTCTTCCATCACCGTGCCGCGTTCGGGCAACGCCGGCACCGCCAGTTCCACGCGCAATCCCACGCCATCCACCGATAGATCGCGCACCGTGAAGTGATAGGGCTTTGCCTTGGCATCGGGCTGCCAACGGGCCTGGCACAGGTTTGCGCTACCGGCCAGCGAAGCGCGGAACATCTTGCGCCGTTGGATACGAGCCAGCCGGTCAGGGAAGGGCGACATCAATGCCGCGCTGCCATCATCGAAGTGGATCACTTCGGGACGCTGAATGCGGAACCGGATCTGCACGCCGCCATAGGCCGTGGCGTGGAAATGGAACGTGGTGCCGCTTAGCAGGCCCATGCTGTCGGAGTGTTCGAAGTCAGCGCCCGCGTAGTCGCGGGGCCGCCAAAAAAACTGGCGGGTTTGCTTGTCGGCGCCCAGTACCAGTACGGCCATCTCGCGGTCGGCCGCATCGCGCACGAGGATGTGGCTGTCGGGGTGCGTCAGTTCAAACAAGGCTGAGCGCATGTCTTCCGGCCGGGTCAGCAGGAATTCCGGGTCGCTGGCATCCAACACGATGGTGGTCCTTAGAGAGTGAGGTCAGGCGGCGCGGCGTCGGGAAGCTCGCGCGATTCCAGGCGATAGAGCCAGGCCAGCAATTCTGCCACTGCTACGTACAGTTGGGGGGGAATATGTGCATCCAGGTCCACTTGCATAAGCAGGCCAACCAGTTCACGCGACTCGTGCACGTACAAGCCGTTTTCTTCGGCGGCGCGCACGATGGTGTCGGCCAGTTGGCCATAGCCTTTGGCGACCACGCGCGGCGCGCCGTCTTTGTCGTCATAGGAAATGGCGACTGCCGCGTTGCGGTTGGCGTTGGGGCCGTTGTCCTCGGCGTTAGGGCTGATGCTCATCAGTAGTCGTTAGGAATGGCGGGTCGCGGATCCGTCACGCTGACCGCCAGGTTGCTCAGGGTCAGGCCAGCGGCCAGCAGACGCGACCGCAATTGGTCGGACGCATCATTGATCTCGGCGGCGGCCAGCGGCGCAACCAGTTGCAGGACGATTTGGTCGCCGGCCAGATTCAGCCGGGCGTCGACCAGGCCAAGGCGGGGTAGATCCAGTTTCAGGCGGGTGGCCCAGGTGGGCGTCGCCGAATCGGGGTCGCCGCCATAGGGCTCGCGTTCCACTTCCCATTCCATCGGCGTGCCGGGCCAGGCTTCGCCTTGCCAGGCCAGTGACTGGTTGGCCAGCACATCCAGCTGCTGGCGCACCAGCACCGTCAGATCCTGGTGGATTCCCGCGATGGGCGTGCCCGGGGCGGGCGTCGTGGACGATCCGCTGCCGGATGGCGCGTCTGCCCCGCCGCCCGCGCGTCCCGCGGCGGAGGCCTCGGGGCGGCCGCGCGCCGGCGCGGTGTCCTGCGGAATGTCGTCCTTGCTCAGCTTGGCCTGGGGCTCATTCTGTAGCGACGAAGGGCTGATCCGGCCGAACACCATGTTGGTCAGATGCGATTCATAGAACAGTCCGCTGGTTTGCAGCGCCTGGCGCAGCGCCTGTCCCAGCATGCGGGCGGACGGGCCGTTGGCCGCCATCGAGGCGTGGGCCGCGGCATCGGCGCCACGCGAGGCGTGGGCGTCGGCTTGTCCGGCGGGACGGGCTGTTTTGAGGGCGGCGGCATCCGTTGAGCCAGCAAGGCCGGCAGGCAGGGTTGGCGCTGGCGTCGCGGAGGGCGGCGCGTGGCCTGCTCCTGGCGCGGGCTGGCCAGCAGTCGCCTGGCCGGTGGCGGCTTGGCCGGTGGCTGCTTGTCCCGGGGCAGTCTGGCTTGCGGCGGCCTGGGCGGCAGGTTGCTCTGCCGCGCCGCTGGGGTTCCATAACGGCGCGCGGCCCTGCACGGCAGGCGCCGTTTCCGGATATTGGGCCAGCAAGGCCAGGATCGTCCGCGCGGTTGTGCCCAGCGTGGTCGGGGCGGATGCCGTGGTGTCGTTGCTGGTGACAAGCCCTCGGGCGGCCAAGGCCAGCGCGGCAGCCGTCTTCGCGTCCACGACAGTATTCTGGCGGTCGCCTCGGGCGCCGCCAGTTTGTATGCCTTGCCGGGGGTCGCGGGGCGTGCCGTCGGACGGCCCGGGTTTCTCCATGCCTCCGGGCTGGCTGACGGCGTCAGGCCGCGCGCCCGAGACCTGATTGGCGTTAGCGGCGGACATCGTCGTGCCAAGGACGGCGTCCAACCGCTGCACCAGGACGTTACCGAGTGCGGCGGGACCTACGCTCATTCTTCAGACGCCTGATAGCCGTAAGCCGAGAGCAAGGTCTGCTGCCGTTTCATGCGTCCCAGTAATTCGCCCAGGCGAGCCAGTTGAGGCAAGGCCAGATCGCGGGTCAACGCATCGTTTTCCAGAATGCGCACCAGCAGGTCGTATTTCATTGCGCGTTCGGCTTCGTCCAGCGGCACTTTCTGCTCGGACCGGCGCAGCAGCTCAACCCGTTCGCAATACTGTTGGCCATGGACCATCGCCAAGTCCCAGTCGCCCGCCTTCGCGGCAGTCAGCATTTCACCCGTAATGAACAGGATTTCCTGGTAGTTTTCCAGGATGGACGGGGTGGACTGGGTAAGGGACGTCATGGAAATCTCGGGCGTTCGCAGGCTAACTGTAGGCATATGTCGGGCCATTACGGCTCCAGGCCGCCAGCCGGCCGGTCGATGGAAGTCTGCCAGGCTTCGGCCAGGTCGGCCAGCAGTCGGTCGGCAATATCGAGCTGCTCGACATCTGCCTTTAGGTTCGCCGTCAACAACGAGCGGATGATGTAGTCATATAGAAGGGCAAGATTGGCGGCAATGTCACCGCCAGCTTCCATATTCAGGCCGGTCTTCAGGCCTTCATCGACAATCTTGATCGCTTTCGAGATGGCCGCGCCGCGTTCGGCGATACGGCCTTCATTCAAATGAATCCGGGCCTGCCCGATGGCTGCCCGGGCGCCCAGGTAGAGCAATGTGATCAGCCGCTCCGGACTGGCGCCCAGGACTTGCGTTTCCAAGCCGATATCGGCATAGGAACGAACGGAATAAGACCCTGAGGGCCGTCGGGCGGCATACGTCATTTAATGCATCTTCTATAGGTTACTTGGTGGACTTGTTCAGGGCCTCGAACTGCTGGGTCAGGTAATTGCCCGTGCTTTGCATCTTCATGTAGAACGTATCAAGCGCCACGAACTGCGTGCGCATCCGTTCGATTTCCGCGTCGCTTGACGCCTTGGCGCGCGCCTTTTGCGCGTCCAGCGCGGTGATCGTCTTGGCCAGGCCGTCCTTGCGCGTCTTCAACGAACCCGTCGATCCCAGCACGTCCTTCAGCGCGGCGTCGATATTCTTGGCTAAGCCGTTTTCGCCGGTCAGCAGCTTGGCGACATCGGCGGGATTCTCGGTCAGCGCCTTGGTCAGCTTGGTCGTGTCCAGCTTCAATTCGCGGGCGGTGGCATCGGTCGTGATTCCCAGATCCGCCAGCGAACGCAGCGTGCCGGTGCCCAAGACGTTCTGCAAAGCGCCCGCCAGCGAGGACTGGATCGAGCGCGTCGTGCCGTCGCCCGTCAGGGGCTGGTTGGTTGCCGCTTTTGCATCGAACGACGTCAGGTTCTTGATCGTGGTTTGCAGCGTCTTGTACTTGGTGACGAAGTCCTGGATCGCCTTGCTGGCCACCGAGGAGTCGGCTTCCAGCTTCAGCGTGATGGGCTTGCCTGCTTCCGTCTTTTCAGCCAGGTTCAGCGTAATGCCGTCGATGGCGGTCGACATGTTGTTCGAACCGCTCTTGACGGTAATGCCGTTGATAATGACTTCAGCGTCTTCGGCCTTGGTGGCCGCCATGCCGGTCGTGTTGCCACCGGCGTCCGTGCTGAAGCCCAGGATGTTCTGAAGCGACGCGTCGCCGTTCACGGTGATGGACTTGACCGAAGCCTTTTCGCCGGTGTCCCGCGCCGTCAACATCAGGTAATTGTTGCCGTTGCCGTCGTTGATGACGGTGGCGCGCACGCCGGCCTTGTCGTCGGCGTTGACGGCTTTGACGATGCCGTTCAGCGAGGTGTCGCTTTTCAGGTCGATCGTGTGCTTGGTGCCGTCGGCCAGTTCAATCTCGAACGTGCCCGTGGCGCCGTTCTTGGCGGTGCGGTCAGCGACAGCCGTGGATTGCAGGCTTTGGGCGCGTGCCAGGTTCTTGACTTCAATCGTGTATTGGCCCGCGGTGGCGCCTTCGGCCGCCACGGTGGCCGTCAAGGCGGTACCCCCCGTGACGCTACCCTTGATGGCCCCCATCGTTTCCGCTTTGCCCAATACCGCGGCCGACGACTGCAGGGCTTCCAGCGCGCTTTGCAGCTGCGAGTAAGCGTCAATGCGGGTCTGATAGCTTTGCGCGCGCGTGGTGTAGACGGAGAGCTTTTTCGTCTCGGCGTCTTGCAGGTCAGACAGGATCTTTTCCAGCGGCAAGCCGGAAACCGAGCCGAGGTTAGTGATGGAAGCCATGTGAAATTCCTTTCTTGCGAAGCGATTCTGTCAAAAATACGGTGCCGGCGATTGGCCGGGTAAGGGCATAAGGCGGGCCTAATTCGGTGCTTCTCTCACGGATTGGCGCCAAAACAGCGCTAAACACCGTTTTAAGGGCCACGTCAGGCTGTTGTTTTGATGCCGTTGCCTTGCATGTTCACGATCATTTTGGCGATTTTCAGCACGGTTTCGCTGGGAATGGTGCGAATAACGTCGCCCGTTTCCGCGTCCACGACCGACACCACGACTTGATGGACATTGGGGTCGATTTCGAACTGGAGCTGTGTGGACCAGGCTTTCATCTGGTCGTTGATCTCGTCCAGCGCCTTGTCCAAAGGCAGTTTCTGCGAGTCGGACTGGTCCGACGTGGCGCTGTCGGAAGCACCGCTATTGGTCGCTGCGGCCGCAGGCGTCACGCTCACGGCCGGTTCGGCCACGACAGGTGCCGGCGTCATTGCAGCGGGTGCATACGTAGCGGGGGCTAAGGGGGTTACGGCCATGATCACTCCAGCGGCGATGTGGGCGTCTCGGAGGAACGCGCTGTTTTCAGGGAATTCTCAGCTACCATAACGGCATGCCCGCAGGGAACTTTAGCCTCGGCGCGGCAGATGTTTCACGTGCTAAACAGTTGGATCGGGCAATGAGTGTCAAGACGGCGCTACGCGTTATCGAAATCATCGAAACCTTTGCCCGCGAAAAGCGCGCGCTGCCCTTGTCGGAGTTGGCCCGGCTGCTGGATGTCCCCGTCTCCAGCTGCCTGGCGCTGATCCGTACCTTGACCGGCCTGGGATACCTGTACGAAACCAGCCGCCGCCAGGGTTATTACCCCACGGGCCGTCTGCTGGCCATGGCCCAGCGCATCGCGCGGGCCGACCCCGTCCTGGACCGCGTCTATCCCAGCCTGGTTGAATTAAGGGATGCCACCCGCGAAACGGTGGTTTTCGCCAAGCTCACCCAAGATGGGCGGGTGGTCTATCTGGATGTGCTGGATTCGCCGCATACCATCCGATACGCGCCCGTTGCAGGCGAGTTCAAAGACGTTCACGCTAATTCGCTGGGCAAAGCCCTGGTGTCGTTAATGGCCGAGCCCGCCCGCGCCGCGATGCTGTCGGGCATGGCGATGACCCGCTACAACACGCGCACGCTTGTCACGCCGCAGGCACTGGAGGCCGACATCCAACAGTCGCGGCAGCGGGGATGGTTCATGAACAGCGGGGAATCCATTGCCGATGTCGGCGCTATCGCGTGGCCCGTCACGCTGTCGGGCGAGCACTACGCGATTTCGGTAGGCGGCCCGATCTACCGGATCGAACCGCAGCAGGAAGCCTATGCGCGTATTCTGCGCGCGGCCTGCACCGGGCTGGAACAGCAAGCCTGAGGGGCTGCCACGCAGGTCGCGCGGCAGCCGTCCATGGCTCAGTACGACTTCGGCAGCCCAAGCACCTTTTCCGCGATGAAGCACATGATCAGCTGCGGGCTGACGGGTGCGATGCGCGGGATGAAGCTCTCGCGCAGCAGGCGCTCTACATGGTATTCCTTGGCGTAGCCCATGCCGCCCAGCGTCATCACGGCGGTCTGGCAGGCGTTGTAGCCGGCTTCGGCCGCCAGGTACTTGGCCGAATTGGCGTAGGGGCCGCAAGGCTGCCCCGCGTCGTACAGGCTGGCGGCCTTGAACACCATCAGGTCCGCCGCTTCCAGCTGCATCCAGGCCTGGGCCAGCGGATGCTGAATGCCTTGGTTCTGTCCGATGGGGCGGCCAAACACGGTGCGTTCGCCGGCGTATTTCACGGCCCGGTCCAGCGCGGCGCGGCCGATGCCCACGGCTTCGGCGGCGATCAAGATGCGCTCCGGGTTCAAGCCGTGCAGGATGTACTCAAAACCGCGGCCTTCTTCGCCAATGCGGTCGGCCACCGGAATGCGTAGGCCATCAATGAACAACATGTTCGAGTCCACGGCCTTGCGGCCCATTTTCTCGATTTCCCGCACTTCAATCTTCTCGCGGTCCAGGTCGGTATAGAACAGCGACAGGCCCTGCGTGGGCTTGTCCACCTCTGACAAAGGGGTAGTGCGGGCCAGCAGCAGCATTTTGTTGGCCACCTGCGCCGTCGAAATCCAGATCTTGCGGCCATGCACCACGTATTCGTCACCCTGGCGCACGGCGCGCGTGGACAGCTTGGTGGTGTCCAGCCCGGCGTCGGGTTCGGTCACGGCGAAGCAAGCCTTCTCGCGCCCGGCGATCAGCGGTTCCAGCCACCGCCCACGCTGCTCGTCGCTGCCGAACACCACCACGGGGTTCAGGCCGAAGATGTTCATATGCACCGCCGACGCGCCGGTAAAGCCGGCGCCGGAGGCGGCGATGGTCTGCATCATCAGCGCGGCCTCGGTCATGCCCAGCCCGGCGCCGCCGTACTCCTGAGGCATGGCGATGCCCAGCCAGCCGTCGCGGGCCAGGTCGGCGTGCAACGGTTCGGGGAAACCGCCTTCGCGGTCTCGTTCCAGCCAATATTCATCGGGATAGCGGTCGCAGATGCGCGAAACGGCGTCGCGCAGCGCCAATTGCTCGGGGGTGAAGGCAAAGTCCATCATTCGTTTCCGTCTTGGGTAATGCCGCGGTCGATCAGGGCGTCGATCCGGGCGGCGTCATAGCCGGCTTCGGCCAGCACCTCGCGGCTGTGTTCGCCCAGCCTGGGGGCGGGCCGGCGCAGGGAAGTCGGCGTGCCCTGGTACTGGCCCAGCGGGGCGGTGGTGCGTATCCGGCCCTCGGAGGGGTGGTCCATTTCGCGGATGAAGCCGGTGGCGGCCAGATGCTCGTCCTGCAGCAGGCCGTCCACCGTGTAAAGCTGCGACGCCGGGATGTCGGCGCGCGCCAGATCGTCCAGCCATTCCTGGCTTGTGCGCGTGCTGACCACCTCCGCCACGAAAGCGTAGACCTCGCCGATGTGCGCGGCCCGCGCCCCGTGAGTGCAGAAGCGCGGGTCCTGCCCAAGTTCCGGCCGGCCGATCAGCGTGAAGAAATTGCGCCAATGCTTGTCGTTGTAGATCAGCAGGCAGATATAGCCGTCGGCCGTCGCGTAAGGCCGGCGATGCGGCGCCAGCAGACGCGCGTAGCCAGTGGGGCCCAGCGGGGGTTCGAAGGTGGCGCCGCCCAGGTGGTCGCCCAACACCAAGTGCGCCATGCCTTCGAACATGGGGATCTCGACCTGCTGGCCGCGTCCCGTGGTCTTGGCGTGCAGCACCGCCGACACCAGCGCGATGCCCACGTGCAGGCCGACGGCGCGGTCCGCCAGCGTCAACGGCGCGTAGCGCGGCACGTCGCCGCTTTGTTGCGCGGACAGCGCGGCGATCCCGGTCTGGCCTTGAATCAGATCGTCGTAGGCCGGACGCCCCGCATAGGGGCCGGCCTCGCCAAAGCCATAGGCGCCCAGGTACACGATGCGCGGGTTGCGCGCGGCCACCGCTTCATACGACAGACCCAGGCGGGCCATGGCTTGCGGCCGGATGTTATAGAGCAGGGCATCGTAGCTTTCGGCCAATTTCAAGCAGGCATCCAGGCCCTCGGGCGTCTTCAGGTCCAGCACGATGGACCGTTTGTTGCGGTTCAGGTGCAGGTACAGGTGGCCCATGCCGGGGTTGCGCATGGGGCCGACGGCCCGCATGTTGTCGCCCGAAGGCGGTTCGACTTTGATGACGTCGGCGCCCAGGTCCGCCAGGGTTTGCGTGGCATAGGGACCCATCACGACTGAGCTCAGGTCCAGGATGCGCACGCCGGCCAGCGGGCCGGCGCCGGGCGTCGCATCAGAAGCGTTCTGCTGCGTCATTGTTGTTCAATCCCCGCATCGCGGATCAGCTTGCCCCACAGGTCGCGTTGTTCACTGACGAACTGGGCAAACGCCTGGGGCGTGCTGGAAAAGGCGTCGAAGCCCAGGCCGGCCAGGCGCTTCTTCACCTCGGGTTTGGCCACGACCTGATTGATCGCGGCGTTCAGTTTGGCCACGACGTCGGGAGGCAGGCCGGCCGGACCGAAATAGCCGTTCCACGAATTCAGGTCGAAGTCGTTCACGCCGGCTTCGGCCATGGACGGCAGGTCCGGCACGATGGTGCTGCGTTCGGCGGTGGACACGGCCAGCGCGCGCAACTGGCCCGATTGCACGAAGGGCAGGCCGGAGGCCAGGTCGGTGAACATGAAGTCCACCTGTCCGCCGACCACATCGGTCAGGCCTTGCGGCGTGCCTTTATAGGGCACGTGCAAGATGTCGATCTTGGCGCGGTCCGCCAGCGTGGCGCCGGCGACGATGCCGGTGCTATTGCCGCTGGCATAGGTGATGCGGCCGGGGCGCTTCTTGGCGTCGGCCACCAGTTCGCCCACGTTCTTCCACGGGCGCTTCGGGTTCACGACCAGGATGAAGGGCAGGTTGCCGCCGCGCGCGATAGGGGTGAAGTCCTTGACCGGGTCGTAGGGCACGTTCTTCATCAGCCAGGGCGCGGCCGAGTGCGATGTGTTGGTGGTGACGAAGAGCGTGTAGCCGTCCGGTTTGGCTCGCGCCACATAGCTGGCCGCGATGGTGGCGTTGGCGCCGGGCTTGTTCTCGACGACGATCTGCTGCCCCAGGATGGCGGACAGCTCCGACCCGAAAATCCGGCCGACGGCATCCGTGCCCGAACCGGCCGGGAAGGGCACGATCAGGGTGATGGGTTTGTTGGGATAGTCGGCGGCGTGCGCGGCCGGGGCAGCTATCGCGGCTGCTCCGGTGATCAGCGCGGCGCCCAGCAGGCGTAGGTTTCGCATGGTTTGTCTCCAGTTTTTGTAGGTCAAGCGCGGCTCTTCGTCCGCGGCTTGCCGCTGCGCCGTCAGGCAGCAGGGGGTGGCGCCGGGAAATCGCGGATCACGCGATCGGGGGATTCTTCATAAGGGGGCGTGTAGATCACCAGCAGACGAGCGGGTTCGTCGCTGGTCACGGTAAAGACGTGCGGGATGTCGGGGGGGAAGTAGCAGCAGTCGCCCGGGCCCATGTCGGCCCATTCGTCCTGCACCTGGGCGCGCGCCGTCCCAGAGATCAGGTAACAGACTTGTTCGATGCCAGGGTGGGCGTGCGGCAGGGCGCCTTTGCCCTTGTCGATCACGCCCAGCAGCACTTCCACGCCCCGCGCGCCGACCGTCTCGGGGCTGATCAGCCGGCGGTTCAGCGTGCCGGTGTGGTTGGCGGGGTGATAGCCCGGAACGTCGGCCTCGCGGACCAGCCAGCTTGGGGTTTTCTGCTGCGACATGTTCATCCGTTTAAATTTTCATACGTAAATTTATTTTCACGTATGAGAAAAACATCGGCAAGCGCTTTTTCGGTTCAGATACCGTGCCGCGCCCTAGGGGATTAGGGAAAACACCGTGCGCGGACTGTTAAAATTCAAGGCTGACCTCACTTCGCGACCCCGCCATGTCCCTTGTTCGCCCGCCCGACGCATCCGCCAGCCTGTCCGATTGGCTCCAGTACCTGGAATCCATCCACGCCACCGCGATCGACATGGGCCTGGACCGCGTCCGCGACGTGGCCGCGCGCATGGGGCTGGAACTGTCCGGCGTCAAATTCGTCGTCGGCGGCACCAACGGCAAGGGGTCCACCTGTGCCATGCTCGAAGCCATTCTGCTGGCGGCGGGGTACAAGGTGGGGCTGTACACCTCCCCGCACCTGATCGACTTCAACGAGCGCGCCCGCGTCAATGGCCAGATCGCCTCGGACGACGCCCTGATCGCCCAGTTCCAGGCGGTGGAAGCGGCCCGCGGCGAAGTCTCGCTGACTTATTTCGAGTTCACCACGCTGGCCATCCTGCGCCTGTTCTCGCAGTCCCGCCTGGACGCCGTCGTGCTCGAGGTCGGCCTGGGCGGCCGCCTGGACGCCGTGAACATCGTTGATGCGGATTGCGCCATCGTCACCAGCGTCGACCTCGATCACACTGACTGGCTGGGCGACACCCGCGAGAAAATCGGCTTTGAAAAAGCCCACATCTACCGCGCCGGCCGTCCCGCGATCTGCAGCGACCCGGTGCCCCCGCAGTCACTGCTGGACCACGTCGAGCAGATCGGCGCCGAACTGTGGCTGTTCGGGCGCGACTACAACTATTCCGGCGACCGCCAGCAATGGGCTTATGGGGGGCGCGAACAGCGCCGCAGCGCGCTGGCGTACCCGGCCCTGCGCGGCGCCAACCAATTGCTGAACGCATCGGCGGCGCTGGCCGCGCTGGAATCCGTGCGGGACCGCCTGCCGGTGCCGCAGCAGGCCGTGCGCCTGGGGCTGTTGCAGGCGTCGCTGCCGGGCCGCTTCCAGATTCTGCCCGGCCAGCCTTCGGTCATTCTTGACGTGGCGCACAACCCGCATGCGGCCGCCGTACTGGCGCAGAACCTGGACAACATGGGCTTTCATCCGTACACCCACGCGGTGTTCGGCATGCTGAACGACAAGGACCTCGCGGGCGTGGTGGCCAAGCTGGGCACCCGTATCGATCATTGGTATTGCGCGGGCCTGCCCGGGCCGCGCGGTACCTCCGGCGAGGCGTTGGCCGAACAGGTCGCCGCCGCCTTGCCGCCATCCCCCGCCGGCGCCGAAAGTCCCAGCATCGCGGCCTACTCGGATCCCGCGCAGGCCTTCGCCGCCGCGCGCGAACGAGCGGTCGAGAATGATAGAATCGTGGTGTTCGGGTCGTTTCTCACCGTGGCCTCGGTTTTGCAGGCTCTGGGTCGCAAGGCATAGGCAAATCGGGTCTTGGCGGCCCGCCGCCATATTGCCGCAAGGCGCCGCAAGGAATTCTCTTCCATGGGTTTTTTCAAACGCAAAGATCCTGCCGATCAGGCGCAGTCCTCCAAACGGGCGGCAGTGCCTAGCGAGGTGCAGGCTGCGGAGCTGCGCGGCCGCGCGCGGCGCAGGTTGGCAGGCGCCGTCGCCCTGGTGCTGGCGGCTGTCATCATCCTGCCCATGGTGCTTGATTCGCAGCCGGTACCAGTTGCCGACAATATCCCGATCCGCGTGCCGGAACGTAATACGCCTTTCCAGCCTCAGGTAAGCGAGCCGCAGGCCACCGCGCCGGCCACCCCGGGTTCCGCCGCCGCGCCGAGCACCGCGCCCGCCGATCCCGCCGCCGTTCCCACGCCGCCGCCGGTCACTTCGGTGCCGCCCGTGGCCGTTGCGCCGACGGCGCCGCCCGCCACGTCGGTGACGCCGCCGCCGGCCACGCCGCCCAAGCCTGACGTCAAGCCGAAGCCGGAACCGAAGCCCGAGCCGAAGCCGGCCACGCCCAAGCCCGACGCGCGCTCCGATGACGGCGCGCGCGCGCTGGCCCTGCTGGAAGGCCGTTCGGCGCCGGCCGCCGCCGCGCCCGCCCCGAAGCCTGCCGCCAAGGGTAATTTCGTGCTGCAGATCGCCGCCTACACGACGTCGGAAGACGCGCAGTCGCGCCGGGGCAAGCTGCATCAGGCCGGCGTTACGAACGCATTTGTGGAACAAGCCTCCATCGGGGGCAAGCAGCAGTACCGTTTGCGCGTGGGGCCATTCCCTTCGCGCGAGGCGGCACAGGCGGCCCAGGCGCGTTTGCGCACCTTGGGCTATGACAATGGTTTCATTGCCGCGCAATAGTGACCGGCTTCGACTTCGTCGTGCTGGCCATCCTGGCGGTCTCGGGTGTGCTGGGCCTGGTGCGCGGCCTGCTCAAAGAGGTGCTGTCGCTGGTCGCCTATCTGCTGGCCTTCGTGGCCGCGATATGGTGGGGTCCCACTGTCTACACGTGGCTGGAGCCCTATATTGAAACGACGCTGCTGCGCATGGGAGTCTCATACGCCGTGGTGTTCATCCTTGTGCTGCTCGGTGTGGGTTTGGTCAACATGACGCTAGCCGCCTTGATCCGCAGTACCGGACTCAGCCCCGCCGATCACGGCTTGGGCGGGATGTTCGGGCTGGCCCGTGGTCTGGTGATCGTCCTGGCGCTGGTCGCCGCCGCCGGCTACACGCCGCTGCCCCAAGAGCCGTGGTGGAAGGACGCCATGTTTTCGCATTCGGCCATCGAGGCCATCAAACATATCAAAACGTGGCTGCCGCCGTCTTTGGCGACATGGCTGCCGTATTGATTAGCTTCAAATCAACCAGGAAATCTCACCATGTGTGGAATCGTAGGGGTCATCGGGCGCGGGCCGGTCAACCAGCTGCTCTATGACAGCTTGCTGCTGTTGCAGCATCGCGGGCAGGACGCCGCGGGCATCGCGACGTCGCAAGGCAACCAATTCAATATGTACAAGGCTCACGGCCTGGTGCGCGACGTCTTCCGGACGCGCAACATGCGGTCGCTGCCCGGTACGTCTGGCGTCGGCCAGGTCCGCTATCCCACCGCGGGCTCCAGCGCCAGCGAGGAAGAGGCCCAGCCGTTCTACGTCAACGCCCCGTTCGGCATCATGTTCGCCCACAACGGCAACCTGACCAACTGGCGTGAATTGCGCGAATCGCTCTACCGGGTCGATCGCCGCCATATCAACACCAATTCGGATTCCGAAGTGCTGCTGAACGTGCTGGCGCACGAACTGCAATCGTCGGCCAATGGCGTGTCGCTTGACGACGACGCCATCTTCCGCGCGGTGTCCGCCGTGCACAAGCGCGTGCGCGGCGCCTACGCCGTCGTTGCCCAGATTTCCGGTTACGGCCTGCTGGCGTTCCGCGACCCCAACGGCATTCGTCCGTTGTGCATTGGCCGCATGGAAACCGACGAAGGCGTCGAATGGATGGTGGCCTCGGAATCCGTGGCGCTGGAAGGCAGCGGCTTTGTCTTCGTGCGCGACGTCGAGCCCGGCGAAGCCGTGTTCGTCGATCTGGACGGCCGCTTCGTCAGCCGTCAGTGCGCCGACAATCCGCAGTTGGTGCCCTGCATTTTCGAATACGTCTACTTCGCGCGCCCGGATTCACTGATCGATGGCGTGTCGGTCTACGACGCCCGCCTGCGCATGGGTGAATACCTGGCCGACAAAGTGGCGCGCAACATGCGCCTGGGCGACATCGACGTCGTCATGCCGATCCCGGACTCCTCGCGTCCCGCCGCCATGCAACTGGCTGCCCGTCTGAACCTGGACTACCGCGAAGGGCTCATCAAGAACCGCTACGTGGGCCGGACGTTCATCATGCCGGGCCAGGCTGTGCGCCGTAAGTCCGTGCGCCAGAAGCTCAATGCCATCGGCATGGAATTCAAGGGCAAGAACGTGCTGCTGGTCGACGATTCCATCGTGCGCGGCACCACCAGCCGCGAAATCGTCGATATGGCGCGCGCGGCTGGCGCCAACAAGGTGTACTTTGCCTCGGCCGCGCCTCCGGTCCGTTTCCCCAACGTCTACGGCATCGACATGCCTACGCAGTCCGAGCTGATCGCCACCGGCCGCACCGACGAGGAAATCGCCCGCGCGATCGGCGCCGACTCCCTGATCTACCAGGATCTCGCCGACATGCAGCAATCGGTGCGCGACCTGAACCCCAAGATGTCGCGTTTCGAAGCCTCGTGCTTCGACGGTGAATACGTCACCGGCGACATCACCGCCGAATACCTGGCCCGCCTGGGCCAGTCGCGCGCGGAACCGGGCCAGGATGAAGGCGCAAGCGGCCTGCAGTTCAATATGGGCTACGCCGCCAACGACGCCTGACCAGCCGTTGTTCCGCCCAACGAAAATGCCGTCCCTCGGGACGGCATTTTTTTCGCGCCGATGGCGTCAGGGACGGGGCCTCAGCCCTTGGCGTCCCACAGCGCTTCCCGCGTGGCTTCCAGATGCGTCAGATACAGGCGCAGGTCGAATTCGTACTGGTGATAGTGCGGCTCCATGCGCAGGCACAGGCTGTAGAACGCCTTGTTGTGGTCCTTCTCTTTCAAGTGTGCCAGTTCATGCACCGTGATCATCTTCAGGAATTCGGCGGGCACGGATTTGAACAGCGTCGCCACGCGGATCTCGTGCTTGGCGCGCAATTTGCCGCCCTGCACGCGCGAGATATACGTGTGCTGCCCCAGCGCATGCTGGATCACATGAATCTTGCTGTCGTAGGCCACCTTGTTGATCAGGTCGCCATTGCGCAGATAGGTATTCTTCAGGTCCGTCACATACTCGTACAGCGCGCGGTCGGTCCGCACGGTGTGCGGACCATCGGGATAGCGCGCAAGTAGCGCGGGCCCCAGTTTGCCTTGGTCAAGCAGTTGCTGGGCCTGGAGCAGCAAGGTCTCCGGGTAGCCGGTCAGGTATTTCAAGGTCGTCTTGCGCAGGGGTGACGCTTACCGTGCGCCGCCGCGCCCGAAGACGACGGGCAGCGCCATGAAGAACAGGACCACGAAAAGCGCCAGGCTCCACAGGGCGTACTCGATGCCCAGCACCGGCACCTTGGCGTCCATGCAGGTGGCAAAGATGCCGAACAGCGAAGGGATGGCGCTTTCAAGGCCGATGCCGGTCATGAAGCGGTCGGCAAAGGTCTGGTCGCAGGACAGCATGTTCGCGGCGACACTGTATTGGTACCAGGCCGCGGCCACGCCGCCCAGCGATAGCAAGGCGGCCAGCGCAGCAGCGATGCGCGTCAGCGCGCGCCCGCCGCCGAAGCCGCCGACCAGGGCGATGACGCCGATCACCAGATAGATCAGGCGCTGCATGACGCACCAGGCGCACGGCGGCATGTCAAAGACATGCTGGGACACGAGGGCGACGCCGACCGCGCCGAAACAGAAGAGGGCGATCAGGCGAAGCAGGCGTTCAGAACGAGTGGTCATTGTTGTTGCGAGTAGCGGGTTGGTCGGGGCGGATCTACGTCCGGCTTGGCTTAGGCCTTGGGAATCGGAATTGGTTGCATGACTTGCGTCAACACACCCAGCATCAGGTCGCGCGCGCCTTCCCAGAAAATCTGCACGCCCAGGCAAAGCATGATGAAAGCGGACAGCCGCATGAACACGGCGGTGCCGTTGTCGCCCAGCCGGTGCAGCATCTGGGCGGCGAAGCGCAGGCAGATGTAGAGCGTCAGCGATACGGCGATGATCCCGGGAATCGAGCCGCCCAGCCGCACCAGGCTCAGCACGTGGTTCTGGTCGCGCAGCGAGACGCCCACGGTGATGGCGGCCGCGATAGACCCCGGGCCGCAACTGATCGGGAAGGTCAGCGGGTAGAAGGCGCGGGCCTTGGCCATTTCCGGCGTGAAGGATTCAGCCATGCGCGCCACGCGCTCGGTATCGGCATCGGGCGAGTTCACCAGCCGCCATGCGCTGGCAATCACCAGCATGCCGCCGCCGACCCGCACGATAGACAGCGAAATGCCGAAGAAGCTCAGCAGCACGTTGCCGGCCACCATGGCCACGATCAGCATCAGGCAAACGTTGATCGCCACCCGTTTGGCCAGCACCATCCGCGTGGACGATGACGCGCCTTCGGTCAACGACAGGAAAATGGGCGCGATGGCCGGCGGATTCAGGAAGGGCAGGAGCGTCGCCAGCGCGAAGAAAAAGCTGCCACCGAAAACGCGCAAATAGTCATTGAGCTGCATGGGAGCGGGCATCGCCGGGCCGAAAACCCGGATTGTATGCGGTCCGGGGTGGTCTGGCGATGCCTGGGGGCCGGATCAGGCGACGCGTTGTTGCGCTTCTTCGCCGGCTAGCGCGTCCAGGACGTCGCGTTCGAACTGCATCTGGCTGCGGGGGCGCGCCAAAGCCGAGCCGTCCACGATGAAAACGTCTTCCACGCGGTCGCCCAACGTCATGATCTTGGCCATGAGCAGGTTGACCTCGTGCTGGGCGAAGACGCGCGCCAGGGCGTGCAGCAGTCCGGGGCGGTCGGTTGCGGTGACCGACAGGCGCCATGACGTGCTGCGTTCGTCGGGCTGCAGTTCGGCTTGCGGCATGACGGGGAACACCCGCGACACCCGCGATTGCCGGTTGCGGCCGTAGTGGCCCCCGCGATTGGGTTGCGCCTGGGCCGCCGCGTGCGGATCCTTCAGGCGTTCGGCCAGCTCATGTTCGACCAGCGTGGCGTGGGCCCGCAGATCGCTGGCCCCTTCGGGCAGCAACACGATGAAGCTGTCCAGCGCCCAGCCATGCCGCGTGGTGTGGATGCGCGCATCCTGGATGGACAGGCTCTTGGCGTCGAAGTAGCCGCAGATGGCTACGAACAGGTCGGGCGCGTCGCGGGTGTAGACCATGATCTGCAGGCCTTCGCCCTGTTCCGTGGGGCGGGCCTTGACGACCGCCTGCACGGGTGCGACCTGGTGGTACAGGTGGCGCGTGTGCCAGGCGATGTCGGACGCGTCATGGCGCAGGAAATAGGCCACGTCCAGCTGATTCCAGAAGGCTTCGCGGGCGTCGTCGCGCAAACCGGCCAATCGCGTCAGGCGGGCGGCTTCTTCCTTGCGTTCGGTCAGCACGGTGTGGGCGTCGGCGTGGGCGCCGCCCAAGGCCGCCAGGGTCAACTTGTACAGGTCTTCCAGCAGCTTGCCTTTCCAGGCGTTCCAGACCTTGGGGCTGGTGCCGCGGATATCGGCCACCGTCAACAGGTAAAGCGCGGTCAGGTGGCGTTCGTCTTTGACGGTCGCAGCGAATTCCTGCACCACGGCCGGATCGGACAGATCACGCTTTTGCGCCACGGCCGACATCAGCAGGTGCTGGCGCACCAGGAATTCCGCCAGTTTGGCGTCTTCGGGGTCCATGCCATGGTCTTGCGCAAACTTGCGCACCTCGCGCGCGCCCAATTCGGAGTGGTCGCCGCCGCGGCCCTTGGCGATGTCGTGGAACAGCGCCGCCACGTATAGCACCCAGTGCCGGTCCAGGCCGGCGATCAACTGGCTGGCCAGCGGATACTCCTGGGCGTGTTCGGGCATGGTGAAACGGCGCAAATTGCGCACCACCGCCAGCGTGTGCTGGTCAACCGTATAGGCGTGGAACAGGTCGTGCTGCATCTGGCCGACAATGCGGCGGAACACCGGCAGATAGCGCGGCAGGATGTTCAACATCGTCATGCGCCGCAGCTCGTGCACGATGCCGCGCGGCTGCTGCAGGATCTGCAGGAACAGCTTGCGGTTGACCGGGTTGCGGCGGAACTGCGCGTCGATGCGGTGGCGCGAATGCCAGATGGCACGCAGCGTGCGGGCCGACATGCCCGTCAATTCGGGGTGCTGCTGCATGACCAGGAAGGCGCGTAGCAGCAGCGTGGGATTGCGTTCGAAGCCGTCGTCCCGAATGATGTCCAGGCGATCGCGCAGGTTGCGGAAATCGTCGTCGATATCGCGCGCGTCGCTGTCGGGCCGCGGAAACAGGCGTTCTTCGATGTTCTGCACCAGGATGCCGTTCAACTGCGTGACCAGCCGTGCCGCCCAGTAATAGCGCTGCATCAGCAGTTCGCTGCCGCGCCGCGTGGCCGTGGCATGGATGCCGTAGACCTCGGCCAGCGCCGGCTGCAGGTCGAACAGCACGCGGTCCTCGCGGCGGTTCGATAGCAGGTGCAATTCGATGCGCAGGCGCTTGAAGGCCTGTTCGGCCTTTCGCAGATCGCGCGCTTCGGATGACGTCAGCAGGCCCGCCTGGGCCACTGACCGCCAGCTGTTGCCGAATCCGGCCGCGCGCGCCATCCACAGGATCACCTGCAGGTCACGCAGGCCGCCGGGCGACTCTTTGCAGTTCGGTTCCAGCGCGTAGGGCGTGTCGTGGTAGCGGGCGTGGCGCTGCTGCATCTCGACGCGCTTGGCGCGGAAGAAGGCGCGCGGGTCCAGCCGGGATTTGGTCGCGGCGTCGAATTTCTTCATCAGCGCGCGGCTGCCGGCCAGCCAGCGCGATTCCAGCAGTGCCGTTTCGACCGTAATGTCGGCGTCTGCCTCGCGCTCGCAGTCTTCGATGGTCCGCACGCTGTGGCCGGGCTCCAGGCCCAGGTCCCACAGCGATGCCACCAGCCGTTCGATGGCGGTTTCGTCCTCGCGCGTGGGGGCGTGCGGCAGCAGGATCAGCAGATCCACGTCGGAATGCGGGTAGAGTTCGCCGCGGCCATAGCCGCCCACGGCGGCCAGCGTGGCGCCAGCCGGCAGGGGGCAATGCTTGATCAGGTCCCGCAGGCCCGCATCCACGATGCGCCGCAGCTCGGACAGCAGCGTGTCCGGCCGTTCATGTTCCCGGAACTGGGCCACCGCGGCCCGCCGGGATTGCTGGATGCGTTCGCGCAGGGAACTCAGGATTTCGGCGGTCATGGCGGCGGGCGGCGGGGCCTCAGACGGCGGGGATGACGATGGGCTCGGTGATGAAGGCCGGCGGCTGGGGCATGCCCGGGGACAGGGTAAGGACTTCGTAGCCGGTGTCGGTGACGCAGACAGCATGCTCCCATTGGGCCGACAGGCTGTGGTCCCGGGTCACGACCGTCCAACCGTCGGACAGCTGGCGGATCTCGCGGCGGCCGGCGTTGATCATGGGTTCGATGGTGAAAAGCATGCCGGTCACCAATTTCACGCCCGTGCCGGGTTTGCCGTAATGCAGCACCTGGGGGTCTTCATGGAAGCGCTGGCCAATGCCGTGGCCGCAGAATTCACGCACCACCGAAAAACCGTTGGATTCAGCGTGCTTCTGGATCGCGTGGCCCACATCGCCCAACGTGGCCCCGTTTTTCACCTGTTGGATGCCTTTCCACATGCACTCGAACGTGATGTCGGTCAGCCGGCGCGACAGGATGGATTGCTCGCCCACGGCGTACATGCGGCTCGTGTCGCCGAACCAGCCGTCCTTGATAATGGTGACGTCGATGTTCAGCGAGTCGCCGTTTTTCAGCACCTTGTCGCCCGGGATGCCATGGCAGACCTGATGGTTCACGGACGTACAGATGGCGCCAGTGAAGGGCGGGTAGCCGGGCGGGGCGTAGCCGACGGTGGCGGACTTCACTTTCAGCTCGTCAGTCAGGTATTCCAGGCAGAGTCGGTCCAGCTCCCCGGTGGTGACGCCCGGCTTGACGTGAGGGGTGATGAAATCGAGGACTTTGGCGGCGTCCTGGCAGGCGGCGCGCATCTTGGCCAGGTCGGCCGGGTTGGTAATTGTGCCCATGGAGTAACTTGACGATCTCTCGCTTGAATGTCTGCTTGAAAGAATAGTAGAATTATAGGCTTCCCTAAAATTTTGGGGAGCAATCGGGTTACGGCAAGAGCCGATTCCAGCGGGTGGGGCCAAAAATGGCCCGGTACGGATCAGCCAATAAGTTTGTTCCAAGCGTTGTCCCAAGCGTTGTCCGAAGCGCTTGTTAGTCAGTCAGCCAATCCCATGAGATCGGCGGCAAGCCCTGAAGTTTCACCGCAAGCGAAGGTTGTGGAGCGAAATCGGGCAGGTCGTCAGGGTCCATGGGGCGGGTAGGCGGGCCGGGCGTAAGGGGCAGAGGGATGCGGCAGATGCGTGCGGGGGCGTTCAAGGCCCGCGAAGCTGGGGCACGGCGTGCTTGTAATCCCGGTCATGTTTTAGAGCGGCGATGCAGGTTCGGTATGGGCGTCGGATTAAGTTCTTGAAAACATTCATGTTTTCTTAAGAAATGCCCCGATGGCCTGATGCGCATAAGGCGATGATCTTAGTGGCTGCAAAGCCCCTGTGGTCGCAAGCCCATTGCGAAGAGCTGGATTTCGCTGCCAACAAAACAAGTCCGGGTGCGCTGAGCGGGCAACCGCCGGAAACTTCCAGGAAATTCCTGGAGTGTCTGGATCAGCGCAATGCAAGTGTGCGGTGCAAGGCTCTCGTCGTGGCGGCCGTCTGGGTTTATCGCGGAAGCAGTATGTTTATTGCGGCAGTGATCGGTCGGCCCGGTTAAAATTTTGTCCATCCCGCATGTTGCGGGAAATCGCGCGCAACACCACCCAGGGTGTCAGCCAGATGCTGATGCAGGTGCGGCGCAAGAAATCAACCCTTGGAGAATTACATGTCTTTGATGCGCGAAATGCTGGAAGCGGGTGTCCACTTTGGTCACCAGACCCGTTACTGGAACCCCAAGATGGCTCAGTACATCTTCGGTCACCGCAACAAGATTCACATCATCAACCTGGAAAAGACGGTTGATAAGTACCAGGAAGCCACCAAGTTCGTGAAGCAGCTGGCTGCTCGCGGCGGCAACATCCTGTTCGTCGGCACCAAGCGCGCTGCGCGCGACCTGGTCGCTGCTGAAGCGGCCCGTTGCGGCATGCCCTACGTCGACGCCCGCTGGCTCGGCGGCATGCTGACCAACTTCAAGACGGTCAAGACCTCGGTCAAGCGCCTGAAAGACATGGAAGTCATCGTTGCCGACGGCGGCGCTGAGCGCATGATCAAGAAGGAAGGCCTGCTGTTCCAACGCGAACTGGACAAGCTGAACAAGGCAATCGGCGGCATCAAGGACATGAACGGTCTGCCTGACGCCATGTTCGTCATCGACGTCGGCTACCACAAGATCGCCATCGCTGAAGCCAAGACGCTGGGCATCCCCGTGGTCGCCGTGGTTGACACCAACCACTCGCCCGACGGCATCGACTACGTCATCCCCGGCAACGACGACTCGGCCAAGGCCATCGCGCTGTACGCCAAGGGCATCGCCGACGCCGTGCTGGAAGGCCGCGAACAGAACCTGAACGGTCTGGTCGAAGAGCAGGGCGAAGGTCAGGAAGAGTTCGTCGAAGTGCAGGACAACCAGGCCTAAGCCTGCTGTCATGTCCGGCGGTTAGTGTCCGGGAACGGCTCTGAACAAGGTCCGTTCCCGCCTCGCCGGCACTGCGAAGGTGGGCTCCCATCTTCCGAACCCGCCAATCGCGGGCGTCCCATCGAATCAAATCACTGCCCCGGCGAGCCGGGGCGTGTCTTAGCAAAATTGGAGCAAACATGGCTGAAATTACCGCTGCCCTGGTCAAGGAACTGCGCGAGAAGACCGACGCGCCCATGATGGAGTGCAAGAAGGCCCTGACGGAAGCCGAAGGCGACCTGGTTCGCGCCGAGGAAATCCTGCGCGTCAAGCTGGGCAACAAGGCCAGCAAGGCTGCTGCCCGCGTCACCGCCGAAGGCCTGATCGGTCTGTTCATCTCCGCCGACGCCAAGCAAGGCGCCGTGATCGAAATCAACTGCGAAACCGACTTCGTCGCCAAGAACGACGACTTCGTCGGCTTCGTGAACAAGCTGGCCGAACTGGTCGCCACGCAGAACCCGGCCGACGTGGCCGCTCTGTCGGCGCTGCCCTACGGCGACGGCACGGTTGAAACGACCCGCACCGCCTTGATCGGCAAGATCGGCGAAAACATCTCGATCCGCCGCTTCGAGCGCATCCAGACCCCGAACTCGCTGGCCAGCTACGTGCACGGCGGCAAGATCGGCGTGCTGGTGGAATACACCGGCGCCGAAGAAGTGGGCAAGGACCTGGCGATGCACATCGCCGCCACCAAGCCCAAGGCGCTGAACGCCGACGGCGTGAACCCGGCCGACATCGCCGCCGAGCGCTCGGTCGCCGAGCAAAAGGCTGCTGAATCGGGCAAGCCCGCCGAGATCGTCGCCAAGATGGTTGAAGGCTCGGTCGCCAAGTACCTGAAGGAAGTGACCCTGTTGTCGCAGCCGTTCGTCAAGAGCGACAAGCACACGGTCGAGCAGCACCTGAAGGAAAAGGGCGCTTCGATCAGCAAGTTCGTGCTGTTCGTTGTCGGCGAAGGTATTGAGAAAAAGACCAGCGACTTCGCCGCTGAGGTTGCAGCCGCCGCCGCCGGCGCCGCCTGACCTCGGGGTAGTGCTTAAAGGCCGGCACTAGATTAAATTCTAGTCCGGCCTTTTTCGCCGCAGGGCTCCCCATTCTTGTCTTACACTTTCGTCGGATTGTTCTTCGGGATATCACCTATGAGCAGCAGAGCATACAAACGGGTTCTTCTCAAACTTTCCGGCGAGGCGCTGATGGGCGACGATGCATTTGGCATCAATCGCGCCACCATCGTCCGCATGACCGATGAGATCGCCGAAGTCGCCGCCACAGGCGTCGAATTGGCCATCGTCATCGGCGGAGGTAATATTTTCCGTGGCGTCGCCCCGGGTGCGCAGGGCATGGACCGCGCCACCGCCGACTACATGGGCATGATGGCCACCATCATGAACGCGCTGGCGCTGCAAGACGCGCTCAAGCACAAGGGTATCGACACCCGCGTACAATCCGCCCTGAACATCGATCAGGTCGTTGAACCCTACATCCGCCCGAAGGCCTTGCGTTACCTCGAAGAGGGCAAGGTGGTCATCTTCGCCGCGGGCACGGGCAACCCCTTCTTCACCACCGATACCGCCGCTGCGCTTCGTGGCGCCGAAATCGGCGCCGAGATCGTGTTGAAGGCCACCAAAGTGGACGGCATCTACAGCGCGGATCCCAACAAGGATCCCACCGCTACGCGCTATGCGCGGATCAGCTTCGATGAAGCGATCGTGCGCCGTCTGGAAGTCATGGACGCCACCGCGTTCGCGCTGTGCCGTGACCAGAAACTGCCGATCAAAGTGTTTTCGATCAATAAGTCCGGCGCGCTCAAGCGAGTCGTCAGCGGCGAAGACGAAGGCACGTTGGTACACGTTTAAAGAAAAGGAAATTCCATGAGCGCCGCAGAAATTCGCAAATCCGCCGAAGACAGAATGTCCAAGTCGCTTGATACGCTCAAGATCAACCTGGGCAAGATCCGCACGGGCCGCGCCCATACCGGCATCCTGGACCACGTGCAGGTCGAGTATTACGGTTCGCCGGTGCCCGTCGGGCAGGTCGCCAACGTGAACCTCGTGGATGCTCGCACCCTTAGCGTGCAGCCCTACGAAAAGCACATGTCCGGCCCGATCGAAAAGGCCATCCGCGAATCGGATCTGGGCCTGAACCCCATCTCGATGGGCGACACCATCCGCGTGCCGATGCCGGCCCTGACGGAAGAGCGCCGCCGCGACCTCACCAAGGTCGTGCGCAGCGAAGGCGAAGATGCCAAGATCGCCGTGCGCAACTTGCGCCGCGAAGCGAACGAAGCACTGAAGAAGCTGGTCAAGGACAAAGAGATCTCCGAAGACGACGAGCGTCGTTCGCAGGATGATGTCCAAAAGCTGACCGATCGCGCCGTGGCCGACATCGATAAGATGGTCGTCCAGAAAGAAGCGGAAATCATGACCGTATAATTCCAGATCGCCCTGGGGCGGACGGTTCGTCCGTTTCGCTCCGGCATCAGGATTTCTTGCCTATGCGCCGTCCTTTCCATTGCCCCGCAGCACCTTCATGCAGCAGCGATGGAACGACGGCGCAGGTTTTTCTCCCGTATTTCTGATTTCGCCGGTCTTCCGCGCAGTCCCTAATCCATGGCAACAAGTTCGACCCAGGCGGTTCCCGATACTCGCGATATCCCCGAGCATGTCGCCATCATCATGGATGGCAACGGCCGGTGGGCGACGCGTCGGTTGCTGCCCCGCACGGCAGGGCATGCCAAGGGTGTGCAGGCGGTGCGACGCGTGGTCGAAGCCTGTGGCCGCGCCGGCGTGCGCTACCTGACCCTGTTCGCTTTCAGCTCCGAGAACTGGCGCCGGCCCGCCGAAGAGGTGTCGCTGCTGATGCGCCTGTTCGTGCAGGCCCTCGAGCGCGAGATCGGTAAGTTGGAAGAGCAGGGCGTTCGCCTGCACGTGATCGGCGACTTGAGCGCCTTCGAGCCTCGCTTGCAAGAGCTGATCTTCGCTGCCCAGGAACGCACCGCGCACAACGACCGCCTGCACCTGACCGTGGCCGCCAACTACGGCGGCCGCTGGGACATCCTGCAGGCCACCCGCGCCATGTTGGCGGAGGAGCCGACGCTTGCCTCCCATCCTGAAAAAGTCGATGAAGAGCGGCTGGCCCGGCACCTTTCCATGTCCTGGGCGCCCGAGCCCGACCTGTTCATCCGCACGGGCGGCGAACAGCGCATTTCCAATTTCCTGATCTGGCAGATGGCCTACGCGGAGTTCTACTTCACGGACCGCTATTGGCCGGATTTCGGCGCCGCGGAGCTGCAGGCGGCTTTTGACTGGTATCGCACCCGCGAACGGCGCTTTGGCCGCACCAGCGCGCAAGTCAGCGAAAACGGCGCGCAATAAGCAGACGGCGACGAGCGCGCCTTTCCAAAGCAGCACACGAGGAGACCGTCATATGTTGGGTCAGCGTATCGTTACCGCCGTCATTCTGTTGGCCGTCCTGGCCGCCGCGATGATCAGCGCCAATCCCTGGTGGTTCGTCGCCTTGCTTGCCTTGGCCGCCGCGTGCGCCAACTGGGAGTGGTTGCGCCTGACGCTGCCGCAGCCCCCGTCCCCCTTGATTGCCGTGGGTGTCGCCGTGCTGCTGTTCGGCGGCATGCTGGCGCTGACGTCCGCATGGCTCACCGGCGACGGGACCGGCGTGAGCGACCCCGCCTGGGTGCTGTACTACGTTGTGCCTGCTGTCTCCGCCGTGTGGCTGTTCGGCGGCGTCACCGCCGTGGTCCGTGGCCGCTCCGATGCGGCGCCGGCCAGCCTGGCCTGGTCCGCGTTTTCGGTTCCCGCCGCCTTTGCCGCGTGGGCCGTGCTGGCGCAGATGTTCATGGCCCGCGGCGCGGGTTTCGTGGTGTCGCTGTTGGCCCTGGTCTGGGTCGCGGATATTGCCGCCTATTTTGCCGGCCGGGCTTTTGGCAAGCGTAAACTGGCTCCGCGCGTCAGTCCCGGCAAGACGATCGAAGGCGCTATCGCCGGCGTGCTGGGCGCCGTCGTCTGGGTAGGCCTGTCCAGCTTGTGGGCGGGGTCGTTCGGCCATGCCCTGGTCGAGCGCTGGAGCTTCTGGCTGGCGTTGCCGATCGCCGCGTTGCTGGGCGTGCTGTCCATTGTGGGAGACCTGTTCGAGTCGCTGCTCAAGCGTCGGGCCGGCCGCAAGGATTCCAGCACGCTGTTGCCCGGCCACGGTGGCGTCTATGACCGCATTGACGCGATTCTTCCCGTCGCGCCGTTCGCGCTACTTCTGTCTGGAGTGTTGTTTTGAGGGCTTTTCAACGCGTCGTCGTGCTGGGGTCGACCGGATCGATCGGTGAAAGCACGCTAGATGTGATTGCCCGCCACCCCGAGCGGCTGGCGGTCTACGCGCTTTCGGCGTACAGCCGCATGGAGCGCCTGGCCGAGCAGGCACAGGCCAGCCGCGCCGCCGTGGTGGTGGTGCCCGACGAGGCGGCCCGCAAGCGTTTCGCCGCCGCATGGGCCGGGGGTCAGCCTATGCCCGAGATCCGGGTGGGCGCGCAAGCCCTGGCCGATACGGCCGCTGATCCTGAATGCGATTCGGTCATGGCCGCGATTGTCGGCGCAGCCGGACTGCCGGCGGCGCTTGCCGCCGCCCGCACCGGCAAGCGTGTGTTGCTGGCCAACAAAGAGGCGCTAGTCGCCGCCGGTTCGCTCTTCATGCAGGCTATTCGCGATAACGGCGCTGAATTGCTGCCTATCGACAGTGAACACAACGCCATTTTTCAGTGCATGCCGCACGGCGGCCGGGCCGGCGCGCCGGATGCGATGGCGCCCGGTGTCCGCCGCCTGCTGCTCACGGCGTCGGGCGGGCCGTTCCGAAACCGCGATCTCGAAGACCTGCACGACGTGACGCCGGACCAGGCCTGCGCCCATCCCAACTGGAGCATGGGCCGCAAGATTTCGGTCGATTCCGCGACCATGCTCAACAAAGGCCTGGAAGTGATCGAGGCGCATTGGCTTTTTGCCATGTCGGCGGATCGCATCGAGGTCGTGGTGCATCCTCAAAGCGTCGTGCATTCGATGGTCGAGTACAACGACGGCTCGATCCTGGCGCAACTGGGCCAACCCGACATGCGGACCCCGATCGCCTATGGGCTGGGGTTTCCCGAGCGGCTGGATAGCGGGGTGGGCCCCCTGGACCTGACCCGCCTAGGCCGGCTCGATTTCGAAAAGCCCGATCTGGCCCGCTTCCCGTGTCTGGCGCTGTCGTTCGCCGCGCTGCGGGCGGGGCAGGCTGCCTGCGTCGCGCTCAACGCCGCCAACGAGGTGGCCGTCGAGGCCTTTTTGGGCGGCCGGCTCGCCTACACCTGGATTCCGCGGGTGATCGAGGCTTCCCTGGAGTGGCAGGCACGGCAAGCATCTGTTACGCTCGGCAGTCTTGACGACGTGCTCGCGCTGGATTCCGAAGCGCGCATCTTCGCGGGTAACCTGGGGCTGGCCTGATGGCTGGCCGCGCTTGTTTTCAGCTTTTCTAGATTCCGATCCCGATGCTTTTCACCCTGCTGGCCTTTGCGGTAGCGCTTGGCTCCCTGATCATCTTCCATGAACTGGGACATTATTGGGTAGCCCGCCTGTGCGGGGTGAAAGTGCTGCGTTTCTCGGTAGGCTTCGGCAAGGTCATCCTGCGCCGCACCGACCGTCATGGCACGGAATGGGCGGTTTCGGCCTTGCCGCTGGGCGGCTACGTCAAGATGCAGGACGATCCGCCTCCTGGCGCCTCGGCCGCCGAGGTGGCCAGCTCGTTCAACAACAAGTCCGTGGGCCAGCGCATCGCCATCGTCGCCGCCGGCCCCATTTTCAACCTCATTCTTGCCGTCTTCCTGTATGCCGGGCTGAACATGGCCGGCACCGACGAACCGCAAGCCATCATCGCCCAGCCTGCCGCCGATACGCCTGCCTCGCAGGCCGGCCTGCTGTCAGGCGACCGCATCCTGGCGATCGACGGCCAGGAAGTCAGTTCCTGGTCTGACGCCCGGTGGCGCCTGATGGATGTCATGGCCACCGGCGGTCGCGCCCAGATCGAAGTCAGCACGCCCGCAGGCGCCGTCCAGCAGCGCGAACTGAACCTGCCCGCCAACGCGATGGACCCCTCTGGCGGCGATCCGCTCGCCGCGGCGGGTATCCGCCTGGCGCAACCCAAACCTGCCGTGCGCGCCGTCAACGACGGCGGGGAAGGGCAGGCGGCCGGCTTGCGCCAGGGCGACCTCGTCATCGCCGTGAATGACCAGCCCACGCCCGACACGGGCGCGCTCGTCAAGCAAATCCAGGAAAGCGCTGGCAAGACGCTGGCCCTGACGCTGGTGCGCCAAGGCGCGACCATCACGCTGAACGTCACGCCTCGGCCGGAATTGGTCAACGGCCAGGAAATCGGCCGCCTGGGCGTGCAGCTCGGCGGCGATATTCCAATGGTCACGGTGCGCTATGGCGTTTTCGAAAGCGTGTGGCGCGGTGCCGTGCGCACGTGGGACACCGCCTGGTTCTCGTTGCGCATGATGGGCCGCATGGTGACGGGCGACGTGTCCTGGCGCAATGTCAGCGGCCCCGTCACGATCGCGGATTACGCCGGCCAGACCGCAAGAATCGGCATTGTTGCGTATATCGCCTATATCGCCTTGATCAGTATCAGCCTTGGCGTACTAAATTTGCTTCCTATTCCTATGCTGGATGGCGGCCATCTGCTGTACTATCTCGTCGAAATTGTGCGGGGTAGCCCGCCGCCAGCGAGGTGGATCGATATCGGGCAGCGCGCCGGCATAGGTTTATTGGCAGGCCTTATGGGGCTTGCGCTGTTCAACGATTTCACGCGTTTATTCACGTAAACGCGATTTAGCATAAAATCCCCCGCCATTTGCACGACCGAGGATACTCAAGGATGTCTTTTCGCCGGATGTTTCATCACAAAAAGGGTGTACTGCCGGGTCTGATCGCCGCATTAATGCTGCCGGCCATGGCCCAAGCCTTCGACCCTTTTGTCGTGCGGGATATCCGCGTAGAGGGTATTCAACGGACTGACGCCGGCACGGTGTTCGGTTATCTGCCCGTCAAAGTCGGCGAAAAGTTCACCGAAGAAGAAGCCACGGAAGCGATCCGCCGCTTGTACGGCACGGGCTTCTTCACCGACGTGCAGATCCAGACGGACAATAATGTGGTCGTCGTGGTCGTGCAGGAACGGCCGACGATCGCCTCCGTCAACTTCAACGGCATGCGCGAGTTCGATTCCAAGGCCATCACCACCTCGCTCGGGCAGGTGGGATTCGCCGAAGGCCGCATTTTCGACCGTTCCATGCTTGAACGCGCCGAATACGAACTGAAGCAACAGTATTTGTCCAAGGGCAAGTACGGCGTCGAAGTGACGTCCACCGTAACTCCGCTGCCGCGCAACCGCGTCGGCGTGAGCTTCGACGTGTTCGAAGGCGACGTTGCCCGCATCCAGGAAATCCGTTTCGTCGGCAACAAGGCCTTCTCCGAAAGCGATCTGCTTGATGAATTCAAGCTGACGACGCCGGGCTGGCTGACCTGGTACACGGACACCGACAAGTACTCGCGCGAAAAGCTCGAGGGCGATCTTGAACGCCTGCGTTCGTTCTACCTGGACCAGGGTTACCTGGAGTTCTCGGTCGAGCCCCCGCAGGTCACGATTTCTCCCGACCGCAAAGATATCCGCATCACGATTACCGTCCACGAAGGCGAACCCTACAAGGTGCGCAGCGTGAAACTGGCCGGCAACCTGCTCGGCCTGGACAAGGAAATCAACGAGCTGGTGCAGATCAAGCCGGATGAGACGTTTTCGGCCGCCAAGGCCAACGGCTCGGCCAAAGCCATCACGGATTACCTCGGTGAGCTGGGCTATGCGTTTGCCAACGTCAACCCGAATCCGCAGCTGGATCGCGCCAAGCACGAAGCCGACCTGACGTTCTACGTCGATCCCAGCCGCCGCGTTTACGTGCGCCGCATCCAGATCGGCGGCAACACCCGCACGCGCGACGAAGTCGTGCGCCGCGAGATGCGCCAGCAAGAAGCCGCCTGGTACGACGCCAAAGACATCAAGACCTCGCGCGACCGCGTGGATCGCCTGGGCTACTTCAGCGACGTCAACGTCAAGACCGATCCGGTTCCGGGTTCGCCCGACCAGGTCGACGTGAACGTCGACGTGAAGGAAAAGCCCACTGGCATGATCAACCTGGGCGTGGGCTACGGCTCGTCCGAAAAGGCGATTCTGTCGGCCGGCATCAGCGAAGACAACGTCTTCGGCAGCGGCACCAACCTGACGCTGCAGTTGAACACCAGCAAGACGAACCGCGCGATCGTGCTGTCGCACACCGATCCGTACTGGACCAAGGACGGCATCAGCCGCACGACCTCCGCGTACTACCGCGTGACCGAACCCTGGAACAACAACGACGGCGACTACCGCGTCAAGGCGATCGGCCTGGGCATGAACTTCGGCATTCCGATCTCGGAATACGACCGAATCTTCCTGGGCGCCAACTTCGAACACAACCAGATCGACCTGTTCACGAATTCGCCGCAGGCCTACAAGGACTTCGTCGGCCAATACGGCGATTCCACGAACTCGGTGATCTTCAGCACGGGCTGGTCCAACGACACGCGCGACAGCGCGCTGGCCCCGACCAAGGGCTCGTACACCCGCCTGAAGGCCGATGTGTCCACGGTCGACCTGCAATACACGATGCTGACCGGTCAGCAGCAGTATTTCGTGCCGCTGGGCGGCTCCTACACCCTGGCCTTGAACGGCATGGTGGATTGGGGCCGCAGCTACGGCAGCAAGAACTACCCGATCATCAAGAACGTCTACGCCGGCGGTATCGGTACCGTTCGGGGCTACGAAGGGTCGTCGCTGGGTCCGCGCGATACGCTCACGGGCGATTATCTGGGCGGTACCCGCCGCGTGATCGCCAACGCGCAGCTGTATCTGCCGTTCCCGGGCGCCTCGAAGGACCGCACGTTGCGCTGGTTTATCTTCAGCGATGCGGGCCAGGTGGCGGCGGGCAGCGGTTTGAGCTGCACGCGCGGCCGCAACAACACCGAGGTCGAAGATCCTTGCGGCTGGCGCTTCTCGGCAGGTATTGGCCTGTCGTGGCAGTCGCCGATGGGGCCGTTGCAGTTGTCTTACGCCCGTCCGCTTAATTCCAAGGCGGGTGACGACAAGCAAAGCTTCCAGTTCCAGATCGGAACGGGTTTCTAAGCGAGCCGTTACGCTTGAAAACAAGGGAGGCGCCCGCTGGGCCGGCTCCCTTGCTGTTTAGTGGCACAATACACACTTTGGCTTTGCCTTACTGGAAGGTGAGATTTTCATGATGTCTGATTTCGCACTTAAATCATCGAAGACGCCGGGCGTGAAACGCCGTGGCAAGCTGGGCGGCTCCATTGCCCTGGTGGGTGCGCTCATTCTCGGTTCGGCTGCTGCGATCCCCGCGCAAGCTCAAAACACCAAGATCGGCTTCGTCAACACCGAGCGGATTCTGCGTGAATCGGGCCCGGCCAAGACGGCGCAAAGCAAGATCGAAGCTGAATTCAAGAAGCGCGACGACGAACTGCAGCGTCTTAACAGCAGCCTGCGTTCGCAAGCCGAAAAGTTCGACAAGGATGCGCCTGTCCTGTCGGAGTCGGATCGCGTCAAGCGCCAGCGCGAACTGTCGAACCTGGATACCGACCTGCAACGCAAGCGTCGCGAATTCCAGGAAGACTTCAATCGCCGCCGCAATGAAGAGTTCTCGGGCATCGTGACGAAGGCCAACGAGGCCATCAAGCGCATCGCCGAGCAAGAAAGCTACGACCTGATCATCCAGGACGCCGTGACGGTCAACC
The DNA here is from genome assembly GCF_049060505.1 of Achromobacter marplatensis. GTDB lineage: Bacteria > Pseudomonadota > Gammaproteobacteria > Burkholderiales > Burkholderiaceae_B > Achromobacter > Achromobacter marplatensis_A. Next base: position 397,043 of record NZ_JBMGRB010000002.1, on the reverse strand, counting down.
CGCGCATCGACATCACCGACAAGGTGATTCAGAGCCTGGGCAAGTAAGCAGTACCCGTCGAGTTATGCCGGTTTTACTGGATCTTGCCCGCGCGCCCACACTTGATGCACTGTTGAGCGCTGCCGACACCCAGGGAATGGACTGGCGTATCAGCGCGGCGCCCGGCGCGGACCCCTTGCGGGTCCGCGGCATCGGAACGCTGTCTTCGGCCGGCAGCCAGGAAATCGCTTTCCTGGCCAACCCCCGCTACCAAAGCCAACTGGGCGCCACGCAGGCAGGGGCAGTCATCGTCTCGGCCGACGTCGCCGAGGCCCTGGAAGCCGAGGGCGGCGCCCGGCCGCCGTTCGCGCTGGTCGTCTGTAAGCATCCCTATTTGCTTTACGCGCGTGTCGCGCAATGGTTCGATGCCGCCCGGCGGCCTGCGCAACCTGCCGCCACGCATCCTTCCGCGGTGGTCGCGCCCGACGCGGTGATCGAAGAAGGCGTGCGTATCGGCCCTAATTGCGTGGTGGAAGCCGGGGCGCGCATCGGCCGCGACACAGTGTTGGGACCCGGCTGCGTCATCGGCGCCGGCTCGTCTGTCGGCGCCGGAAGCCGTCTGCATGCCCACGTCACGCTGTATGAAGGCGTGAAGGTCGGCGCCCGGGCAATCATCCACAGCGGCGCCGTGCTGGGTGCGGACGGATTCGGCTTCGCGCCGGATCCGACGCTGGGCAAGGGCGCCTGGGGCAAGATTCCCCAGTTGGGCGGCGTGACTGTCGGCGCCGATGTCGAAATCGGGGCCAACACCACCATCGACCGTGGCGCCTTGGACGACACCGTGGTGGCGGACGGCGTCAAGCTGGATAACCAGATCATGGTGGCGCACAACGTGCGCATCGGCGCGCATACCGCCGTGGCGGCATGCGTCGGCATTGCCGGCTCGACCACCATCGGCGAACGCTGCACCATTGGCGGCGCGGCGATGCTGTCGGGCCACCTCAGCCTGACCGACGACGTGCATATATCGGGCGGCACGGCGGTGACGTCCAGCATTTCGAAGCCTGGCCGCTATACCGGGGTGTTCCCGTATGCGGAGCATGGCGAATGGCAGCGCAACGCTGCCGTGATACAACAGTTGGCGCAACTGCGCCGCCGCGTGCGGACGCTGGAAAAAGACTAGGGCGCGCGTTTGCCGCCCTGGCGCGCACGCGCCAACATTATTTCATTTCGCAGGAAAGCATAGAAAAATGGAACTCGACATCAAGGGGATCATGGAGAGGCTGCCGCATCGTTACCCGATGCTGCTGATTGATCGCGTCGTTGAAATGGTGCCCGGCAAATCCATTGTCGCCATCAAGAATGTCTCGATCAACGAACCGTTTTTCAACGGCCATTTTCCTCACCATCCGGTGATGCCGGGCGTGCTCATCGTCGAAGCCATGGCGCAAGCCTCGGCCTTGTTTTCGTTCACGGATGAAAACGGCGGACTGAAGTGCGAAGGCTCCAAGACGGCGTATTACCTCGTCGGCATCGATGGCGCGCGCTTCCGCCGCCCCGTCGTGCCGGGCGACCAGTTGCGCATCGAAGTCGAAGCCGAACGCCTGAGCCGCAGCATCTGTAAATATGCCGCGCGCGCGACAGTCGACGGACAGGAAGTGGCGTCCGCCAAACTGATGTGCGCGATTCGTAGCCTGGAAGAGTAAATGGCAGGACATATCCATCCTACCGCTGTCGTTGATCCGGCGGCAAAAATCGACCCGACTGCCGTGATCGGACCGTTCGCGGTGGTGGGGCCTGATGTGACCATCGGCGCGGGAACCGAGATCGGCCCGTACTGCATGGTCGACGGTGTCACGACCATCGGGCGCAATAACCGTTTTTACCGTTACTGCTCTATCGGCGGCATGCCGCAGGATAAGAAGTACGCGGGCGAAAAAACGCGCCTGACGATTGGCGACGGCAACACCGTGCGTGAATTCGTCACGCTGAATACCGGCACGGTGCAGGATGGTGGCGAAACGACGCTGGGCAACGACAACTGGATCATGGCCTATGTGCACGTCGCGCATGACTGCCACATCGGCAGCCACACGATCCTGGCCAATTCGGTCCAATTGGGCGGACACGTCCACGTGGGTGACTGGGCAATTATCGGCGGCTTGACCGGCGTGCACCAGTTCTCGCGCGTGGGCGCGCACACCATGACCGGCGGCAATAGTTCGTTGATGCAGGATTCGCCTCCGTTCGTGCTGGCGGCCGGCAATCCGTGCCGTCCCGTGGGCATCAACGTCGAAGGACTGAAGCGCCGGGGCTTTACCCCGGTGATGGTCTCGGCGCTGCGTGAAGCCTACAAGATCATGTATCGCCGCGGCTTGCCGCTGGACGTGGCGCGCGCCGAGTTGCGCAAGCGCCAGCAAGACACGCCCGAGGCGGCCGAGCATCTGCAAACGTTGCTCGATTTCCTTGACGTCGCATCGCGCGGCATCATTCGTCCATGAGCGCGCGGATCGGCATGGTGGCCGGCGAGCCTTCGGGCGACTTGCTGGCCGGACGCATCATTGCCGGTCTGCAAGCACGCGACGCCGGTGTTCGCTGCGAAGGGATTGGCGGGCCGCAGATGCAGGCCCGCGAGTTCGACACCTGGCATCCCATGCATGCCCTGACCGTATTCGGCTACGTAGACGCCTTGAAGCGGCTGCCCAGCCTGCTGGGCACGTATCGCGACGTCAAGCGCCGCTGGCTGGCGGAACCGCCCTCGGTGTTCGTCGGCATCGACGCGCCCGATTTCAATCTGCGGCTGGAGCACCAGCTGCGTCTGGCGGGCACGCCCACGGTGCATTTCGTCGGGCCCTCGATCTGGGCCTGGCGCTACGAACGCATCCACAAGATCCGCGAATCGGTGTCGCACATGCTGGTGCTATTCCCGTTCGAGGAAGAGATCTACCGCAAAGAGCGCATTCCGGTCACGTATGTGGGCCATCCGTTGGCAGGCGCCATTCCGATGGAACCCGACCGTGCCGCCGCGCGCGAACGGCTGGGCATCGACCAGAACGCCCGCGTGCTGGCGATTTTGCCGGGCAGCCGTTCATCCGAGATACGGTTGTTGGCGCCCCGGTTCCTTCAGGCGGCGCAACGGCTGCTAAAAAAAGACCCGGCCCTGCAATGCGTCGTCCCGATGGTCAACGATCAGCGGCGCGCGGAGTTCCAGGCGATTCTGGCTGAACACCCCGTGCCCGGTCTGCGCTGCATCACGGCGGACGACCTGCACGGGGCGGGCGGCGACCGCAAGGCGCCGGTGGCCTGGTCCGTCATGGAAGCCGCGAACGCGGTGCTGGTCGCCAGCGGCACCGCCACCCTCGAGACGGCGTTGTACAAGCGGCCCATGGTGATCTCTTACGTGCTGTCGCCCTGGATGCGCCGGATCATGACCTGGAAGTCCGGTCAGCAACGGCCTTACCTGCCTTGGGTAGGCCTGCCGAACGTGCTGTTGCGCGACTTCGCGGTGCCCGAGCTTCTGCAGGACGACGCCACGCCCGATAAGCTGGCCGAGGCCACCTGGGCGTCGCTGACCGACGACGCGCTGGTCGCGCGCGTCGAAGCCCGTTTTACCGCCATGCACCAGGAATTGCTGCGCGACACGCCAGCCCTGGCCGCGCAGGCGATCCTGGAGGTGGCCGGTGGAGCAGCCTGACCTGTTCGTGGCGCCTGCGCAACCGGCGCTGCTGACGGCCGGGGTGGATGAAGCCGGCCGTGGCCCATTGGCGGGCGCCGTGTACGCGGCGGCAGTCATCCTGGACCCCGATCGGCCGATCGAGGGGCTGGCCGATTCCAAGGTACTGAAAGCCGCCACGCGCGAAGCGCTGGCGCTGCTGATCCAGGAACGCGCGCTGGCCTGGTGCGTGGCCAGCGCCAGCGTGGGCGAGATTGATTCCTTGAATATTCTGCGCGCCACCATGCTGGCGATGCAGCGGGCCGTGCAGGGCCTGTCCACGCCCGCCCAGGTGGCGCTGGTGGACGGCAACCAGGCGCCCAAGCTGGCCTGCACGGTGCAGACGGTCATCAAGGGCGACGCTCTGGTGCCGGCGATCTCCGCCGCATCCATCCTGGCCAAAACCGCACGCGATGCCGACCTGATGCGTTTGCACGCGCTGTATCCGCAGTATGCGTTCGACCAGCACAAGGGCTATGGCACGGCGCTGCACCTGCAGTTGCTGCGCGAACATGGCCCTTGCGCCGAACATCGCCGCAGTTTCGCTCCCATCAAGGCTTTCGGCCTGGTCTCATGAAGCACATCAGTTCCCGCGACAATCCCGCGGTCAAGGCGCTGGTCAAGCTGGCGGGGGCGGCGGGCAAGCGCGGCGCCCCGGTCCTGCTTGACGGCGTTCACCTGTGCCAGGCTTGGCTGCAGCATTACGGCGCGCCCGACCAGGCAGTGTTCGACGTTGACCGGCTGTCGCAGCCCGACATCGCAGCGCTGGCGGCCGCCGTGCCGGATGCCCGCTGCCTGGCGCTGGACGCGCGGCTGATGCACTCGGTGGCCAGCGTGGAAAGCGGGCAGGGCGTTGCCTTCCTCGTCACTCCCGCCGCGTCGGAAATGCCCGTCGACGTTGACGAAAACTGTGTGCTCTTTGACCGCATCCAAGACCCTGGCAACGTCGGCACGCTGTTGCGTACCTGCGCGGCGGCGGGTGTGAAACGCGTGTTCCTGGCCACCGGCACCGCCGCCGCATGGTCACCCAAGGTCTTGCGTAGTGGCCAGGGCGCGCACTTCGCGCTGGCCATCCACGAACATGTCGATCTTGCCGCTTTGCTGCCCAGCCTGCGGGTGCCGCTGGTGGCCGCAGCTTTGGACGGTGCACAAAACCTGTACGAAGGCGCGCTGCCAACCCGCTGTGCCTGGGTTTTCGGGCACGAAGGTCAAGGCGTGGATCCGGCCTTGCTTGCCGCCGCGCGCCTGAAGGTTTGTATCCCGCACGACATGGCTGCGGTCGAGTCCTTGAACGTCGGCGCGGCCGCGGCGGTTTGCCTGTTCGAGCAGCGTCGCCAAGCACTTTCCCGCGCTGGATACTGACAAATCCGCCCTTTTTTCCCCTTTTTTTGCCAGGGCCCAGTGACATGGCCCCGTTTATACTCGCGCGTTGCGTGACGCGTGACGGCCGTGCGCGAACGATCAATCGGACGATTAAACAGGGCGAAAGATGAAGATGATTTCCAGGTGGGTGGTTGCCTCGGCAGCGGCGCTGTTGTTGCTGGCGGGCTGCGCGGGACCGCGCTATGCGGATGTCTCGTCCAGCATTCCGGATATTGAGCCGGGCTTGGGCCGCATCTATTTTTATCAACCCGCCTTGGCCCTGCGCACCGACGCCTTGCGGCCCGTCATTATGGTTGATGGCCGCAAGGTCGGCCGATCCAGTCCGGGCAGGTTCTTCTTTGTCGACCGTCCCGCCGGTGCGCGAACGCTGGTTATCGCCGCGGACCGTAAGGATCCCGACGCCGCGCTCAAGACCGAGCTTTCCAGTGGCCAGACGATCTACGTGCGTGTGGACGCCGACGGCCTCAAGCCGGCGCTGCGGCTGGAGGATTCCGCCGAAGCGGCTACCCAAGCGCTGGCCGGCCTGCATTATTGGGGCGCGGGCCGGCACGACCGGCAGCGGCTGCGTTATTGACAACGCACGCTTTGTAAAAATCAGTCGCACTCATATACTTCACGCTTTTAAATTTCTCCGAGGTGGCTATGGCGGCATCGCCGGTTACGAGATCGAAGGCGTGGACGACGCAAGGGCGGGTGTCCCGTGTCGGCCGGGTATTGCTGGTGGTGTCCACTTGCGCGCTTGCGCTGGGCGCTTGCATGTCGGTCAGTACAGAGAAAATCGGCATGACTCCCGTCGCTGCCGCTGACCCGATCCACACGATCCAGCTGTCCCGCGTTGTGATCGCGGCCTTGCCAAATGAAAGCAGCGTTACGCTGCCGGCCGCCTCGCAGTGGCGTCGCGTGGGTGCATTGCCCCAGGGCGATGTCTATCGCGCGATGAGCGGCTTGTTCACCATTCAGGCCCGGCGCCAGGGTGAAGCCTATTTAGTGGCGTCATCCGGCAAGCTGCTGGGTTTTTATCTGCCCGGCGAAAGCGCATATATGGCTCTGTCCCGCCCCGTCACCTTGCCTGTGGAGATGCGTCAATGAAATCGTGGATCAAGGGTGCTGCACTGATCTTCGCCGCTGTGTTGCTGGCGGGGTGCGCGGGCCCGAAGTTTGACGCGCTGCATGGCCGCTTGCCACCGATCGCCGAAGGCAAGGGGCGGATCTATTTCTATCAACCGCAGCCCACAAACCTGGCGGCGGCCCAACAGAAGCTGCGCGTCAACGATGTTGTGGTCGGCCGAAACAAGCCAGGCAGCTTTTTCTTTGTCGATCGGCCTGCCGGCAGCTATGTGGTCACCAATTTGCATTGGACGGGCGACGGGGTGAGCTTCATGCTGGATCCGGGCCAGACACGGTATGTGCGCGTCATGGCCGAGGTCTATGGCGCCACCGGCGCGGTCGGCAAGTTGTCGATGCAACTGGTCGACCCGCCCGAAGTGGCTGAAAACGAAATGCGAGGCTTGCGGTATTGGGGCGCGGCCAGTCCCGAGCGGATGCCGGGTTTCTGATCACGGCCCCTTCTACTGAATAAGGGTCCAGCCCAGGGCGCATCGTCGGTGCGGCCTGGCTTTTTTTAACCGCGGTCCAAACCCACTTCCTGCAATACCGTCGTCGCGATTTCTTCGATGGATTTGGTGGTGCTGGACAACCAGGAAATACCTTCGCGGCGCATCATGCGCTCGGCTTCGGCGACCTCGTAACGGCATTGCTCCAGCTGCGCGTAGCGGCTGTTGGGGCGGCGCTCGTTCCGGACTTCGGCCAGGCGTTCGGGCTGGATGGACAGGCCGAACAGCTTGCCGCGGTGTGGGGCGATGGTGGAGGGCAGGGTGCCGCGTTCGAAATCGTCGGGCGTCAGCGGGAAGTTGGCCGCCTTGATCGCATATTGCATGGCCAGATACAGGCTGGTGGGCGTCTTGCCGCAACGGGAAACGCCCACCAGGATCACATCGGCTTGGTCCAGCTGGTTCACGAACTGGCCGTCGTCGTGCGCCAGGCTGAAATTGATGGCGTCAATCCGGTTGCGGTATTTTTCGGAATTGGCCTGCATATGGGAGCGGCCGATAGAATGGCTGGACTTCAGGCCCAACGCTTGTTCGATATGGCTGACGAAGGTGCCGAACAGATCCATGAAGATGCCGTTCGCCTGGCGAACACGGGCCAGGATTTCGGGGTTGACCAGGGTGCTAAACACAATGGGGGGCACACCCGCTTCCAGGGCGCTGCGGTCGATGCGCATGGCGACCTCGGCGGCTTTTTCCAGCGTGTCGACAAAAGGCAGGCGGATCGGCTTGAACTGGACCTCTTCAAACTGGGAGAGCACCGACTGGCTGAAGGTCTCAGCGGTGATGCCGGTACTGTCGGAAACGATGTATACCGTGCGTACGATCGGGGTAGATGTCATGTGTAAAAAATTCCAACCAGTCAGATAGGCGAGGGTACTCCACCGAGTACAATCAGGCCCCTATAAGTCACCCCAAGGGCGGTCCAAGGCCAGTTTGGTCAGCGTTTGGAAATGCGGATTTTTCCGCCTATCCATCCATTGACCAAACTCGCTTTCATTCCATTGTAAAAGGTGACTTCAATGTCGTATGTTGTTTTGTTCGAGCAGCTCCGCATGACGGACGTGGACTCGGTAGGAGGCAAGAACGCATCACTAGGCGAAATGATCAGCCAGCTGTCTGGCGCGGGTGTCCGCGTGCCGGGCGGCTTTGCCACGACCGCTGACGCCTTCCGTGATTTCCTGAAGGCCTCGGGCCTGGACAAGCGCATCGCTGAACGCCTGACGACGCTGAACCCCGAAGACGTGCGCGAACTGGCCAACGCCGGCGCGGAAATCCGTCAATGGCTGGTCGAAGCTCCGTTCTCGGCTGAATTCGAATCCCAGATCCGCGAAGCCTTCGCCAAGCTGGACGCTGACGGCAAGGGTTCGTTCGCCGTGCGCTCGTCGGCCACGGCGGAAGACCTGCCCGACGCCTCGTTCGCCGGCCAGCAGGAAACCTTCCTGAACGTCGTCGGCATCGACGACGTGCTGGACAAGATCCGCCACGTGTTCGCGTCGTTGTACAACGACCGCGCTATCTCCTATCGCGTGCACAAGGGCTACGCCCACGCCGATGTGGCCTTGTCGGCCGGCATCCAGCGCATGGTGCGTTCCGACAAGGGCAGCGCCGGCGTCATGTTCACCATCGACACCGAATCGGGCTTTGAAGACGTCGTGTTCATCACGTCGTCCTACGGCCTGGGCGAAACCGTCGTCCAAGGCGCGGTCAACCCCGACGAGTTCTACGTCTTCAAGCCCACGCTGGCTCAAGGCAAATTCCCCATCGTCGGCCGCCGCATCGGCTCCAAGCTGATCAAGATGGAATTCGACCCCGAGCGTCCCGAAGGCCGTGCCGTGCGCACCGTCGACGTGCCGGTGTCCGAGCGCAACCGCTATTCGCTGACCGACGACGAGGTCAATGAACTGGCCCGCTACGCCGTCATCATCGAAAAGCACTACAAGCGCCCGATGGACATCGAGTGGGGCCGCGACGGCGTCGACGGCAAGATCTACATCCTGCAAGCGCGTCCGGAAACGGTGAAGTCGCAGCAGGGCGTGAACGACGTCCAGCAGCGCTACCGCCTGAAGGCGACCGGCCAGGTCCTGATCACCGGCCGCGCCATCGGCCAGAAGATCGGTGCGGGCCCCGTCCGCGTCGTGGCCGACATTTCGGACATGGACAAGGTCCAGCCGGGCGACGTGCTGGTCACCGACATGACGGACCCCAACTGGGAACCCGTGATGAAGCGTGCCGCTGCCATCGTGACGAACCGTGGCGGCCGTACCTGCCACGCGGCGATCATCGCGCGCGAACTGGGCATTCCGGCTGTCGTGGGTTGCGGCAACGCCACCGACCTGCTGAAGGAAGGCCAGGCCGTGACCGTGTCTTGCGCGGAAGGCGACGAAGGCCGCATTTATGACGGCTTGATCGAAACCGAAGTGGAAGAAGTGCGCCGCGGCGACATGCCCGCCATCGATCTGAAGATCATGATGAACGTGGGCAACCCGCAGTTGGCGTTCGATTTCGCGCAGATCCCGAACAGCGGCGTGGGCCTGGCCCGGCTGGAATTCATCATCAACAACAACATCGGCATTCACCCGAAGGCGGTCCTGGACTACCCGAATGTGGACGGCGAACTGAAGAAGGCCGTGGAATCGGCGGCCCGCGGGCACGCCAGCCCGCGCGCGTTCTTTGTCGAGAAGATGGCCGAAGGCGTGGCGACGATTGCCGCCGCCTTCTACCCGAAGCCGGTGATCGTGCGCATGTCGGACTTCAAGTCCAACGAGTACCGCAAGCTGGTTGGCGGTTCGCGCTACGAGCCCGAGGAAGAGAACCCCATGCTGGGCTTCCGCGGCGCGTCGCGCTACATCGCCGAAGACTTCGCCGAGTGCTTCCGCATGGAATGCGAAGCGCTGAAGAAGGTGCGCGATGACATGGGCCTGACCAACGTCGAGATCATGGTGCCGTTCGTGCGCACCGTGGGCCAGGCGGAAAAGGTCGTCAACCTGCTGGCCAAGCACGGCTTGGCGCGCGGTGAAAACGGCCTGAAGCTGATCATGATGTGCGAAGTGCCGTCCAACGCCATCCTGGCCGACGAATTCCTGCAGTACTTCGATGGCTTCTCGATCGGTTCCAACGACATGACGCAGTTGACGCTGGGCCTGGACCGCGATTCGGGCATGGAACTGCTGGCCGCCGACTTCGATGAACGCGATGAAGCCGTGAAATTCATGCTGCGCCGCGCGATCAAGGCTTGCCTGGCCGCCAACAAGTACGTGGGTATCTGCGGCCAAGGCCCCAGCGACCACCCGGACTTTGCGCAATGGCTGAAGGACGAGGGCATCCTGTCGATGTCGCTCAACCCGGATACCGTGGTCGACACCTGGCAGCGCCTGGCCAAGTAACGACTGGCTGGCTCTGATCAAAAAGCCCCGCATCGGAAACGATGCGGGGCTTTTTTTTCGCCGAACCTTTCCGGACAAGCGCCGGGGTTACGGCAAGATCAGGCCGCTTGCGCTTCTCGAGCGAGTAGCACGCGTTTGCGGTCGATGCCCCAGCGGTAGCCGGCCAGCGCCCCGTCGGTTCGCACCACGCGGTGGCAGGGAATGGCAAGCGCGATGTTGTTGGTGGCGCAGGCGCGCGCCACGGCGCGCACGGCGCGCGGCGAACCGATGCGTTCGGCGATATCGGTGTAGGTGGCGGTCGTGCCGGCGGGAATGTCCCGCAGGGCTTCCCAGACGCGGCGCTGGAAAGCGGTGCCGCGCACGTCCAGCGGCAGGTCGAGACCCCGGGATGGGTCTTCCACGAAGCCCACCACGGCGGCCACCCAGGCTTCGAATTCCGTGTCGGCGCCGATCAGCCGGGCCGCCTTGAAGCGGTCTTGCAGGTTGCGGACCAATTGCTCGGGGTCCGCATCCAGGGCGATTTCGCAGATGCCGGTGCTGCTGGCCGCGACCAGCAGCGCGCCCAGCGAGCATTGGGCCACGGCGAAGCGGATATCCACGCCTTCGCCATCCCTGCGGAACGCGGTGGGCGTCATGCCCAGGATGGCCGGCGCGGCTTCATAGAAGCGGCCGCTGGAATTGAAGCCGGCCTCGTACATGGCGTCCGTGACGCTGGCGCTTTGCTTGAGCTGCTGGCGCGCGCGGCTGGCGCGCAGGGCATTGGCATATGCCTTGGGCGTGATGCCCGTGGCGGCCTTGAAGATGCGGTGGAAATGGAAACGGCTCATGCCGGCCTGTTCCGCCAGGGTGGACAGATCGGGCGGCTGCTCGGCCTCCAGGGCGCGGCAGGCGCGCTCGACGGCGGCGGCATGCTGTTTGCTCAAGGGGGCTGCGGCTGGGCTCATACGGGACTCCTGTCGTGCGCATGGTCGGATGCGCGATGACCCATGGTCTCAAAGCAGCCCGGACGCCGCACTCCGGATGTTGCGTGCGGAAGGGGCCGATCAGGCAGGTGCGTAGACATCCAGGAACCGGCGCAGCAACCCGCCCGCCACCGGCGTCGCGCGGACATTGGCGGACAGGTCGGGAATGTCGAGGTTTTCGGCGGCATAGCGGCGGCCGTAGCGCTCCAGGTGCGCGCGGACGAAGTCCGGGCCGAATTCGGGGTGGAACTGGGTGGAAAATACGTTGCGGCCGATACGGATCATCTGATGCTCGTCCAGGTCGGAGCGCGCCAGCACGGCCGAGCCGGGGGGCGGTTGCAGCACGGTCTGGGCGTGCAGCATTTGCGCGGGGAAGGTGGGCGGCAGCCCGGCCAGCAGCTTGTCGCCCGACGCTGGCGGCAGCAGTTCGACCGTTTGCGTGCCCACTTCGCGGCCGGCGGGGTTATAGCCCACCTTGCCCCCCAGCGCGTGCGCCAGCAGCTGGTGGCCGTAGCAGACGCCAAACATGGGCAGGCCGGCTGTGGCGGCATCGCGCAGCCAGGCGGCGGTGTCTTCGCTCCAGGGTTCCTTGTCCGTGACCATGGCGGGTGAACCGGTGATCAGGGCGGCGCGATAGCGGGCGGGGGCCTGGGGGCGCTGGCCCTCGTGCACGGCGACGATTTCGACGGCGTCCGTGCCCAGGCCGGCCGCTTGCGCCAGTTGTTCGGCATAGCCGCCGAACTGGCTTTTAAGCGTGTCGTCCGGATCGCCGGTGTGCAGGATCAGGACGGGTAGGGCGGAAGATATTGCAGCGGTCATGGAAGCTTGTGCGTGGAAGAGGCAGATGCCGACGATCCGGATGGGACTGCGGCATCTACGTACATCATAATCCAGTGCGAATGCGCACGAGGACGCGATGCCGCCCCGTTGCGTCCCGGAAATACGTACAATCCGCTCACGACTCATCCTTTCAGGCGACCTTAAGACTATGTGGATCTGGCTGGGACTGGCCGCGCTGGCCCTTATCGGGGAACTGGCGACGGGGACCTTCTATTTGCTGCTGGTGGCCCTGGGATTGGCGGCTGCGGGCGTTGCCGCCTGGCTGGGCGCCGGCCTGGAATGGCAACTGGTGGCGTGCGGCGTCGTGCTGCTGCTGGGCTTGCTGCTGCTACGCAAAACACGCGTCCTGAAAAAGCGCGAGGTCAACTCGGCCCGCAATGCCGACGTCAATCTGGATATCGGCCAGACGGTGGCGGTCGAAGCCTGGTCAGACCAGGGCACCACGCGCGTCTGGTACCGCGGCGCCCACTGGCAGGCCGAGCTGGCCCGCGGCCAGACGCCACGCGCCGGCGAACACATCATTACCGAACTGCGTGGTTCGATCCTGGTGCTGACCCCCCGGGGCACGCCGGGCTCGGCACAATAGAACCGGCTTGCGCCAGGCGCAGCCCGCAGCGGGCGCCCTTGCCGGCAGGTAAAGGCGCCCTCGCACTTACTCCAGGAGAGGCTTTACATCATGATCGATACTTCCACTATCGTCCTGCTCGTCGTCGTCGCGCTGGCGATCCTGATCGTCATCAAGTCGATCGCCATCGTTCCCCAGCAGCACGCCTGGGTGGTCGAGCGCCTGGGCAAGTTCGACCGCGTCCTGTCGCCCGGCGCGGGCTTTGTCATCCCGTTCATCGAACGCGTGTCGTACAAGCACTCGCTAAAGGAAATCCCGCTGGACGTGCCCAGCCAGGTTTGCATCACGCGCGACAATACCCAATTGCAGGTCGACGGCGTGCTGTACTTCCAGGTGACGGACCCGATGCGCGCGTCCTACGGTTCGTCCAACTACATCTCGGCCATCACGCAGCTGGCGCAGACCACCTTGCGTTCCGTCATCGGCAAGATGGAACTGGACCGCACCTTCGAAGAGCGCGATTCCATCAACAGCAACATCGTGTCGTCGCTGGACGAGGCCGCGCTGAACTGGGGCGTGAAGGTCTTGCGCTACGAGATCAAGGATTTGACGCCGCCCAACGAGATCCTGCGTTCGATGCAGGCGCAGATCACCGCCGAACGTGAAAAGCGCGCGCTGATCGCGGCCTCGGAAGGCCGCCGCCAGGAACAGATCAACATCGCCACCGGCGAGCGTGAAGCTGCCATCGCCCGTTCCGAAGGCGAAAAGCAGGCGCAGATCAACCAGGCGCAGGGCGAGGCCGCTGCCGTGCTGGCGATCGCCGAGGCCACCGCCAAAGCCATCACGCAAGTGGCCGATGCCGTGCGGCATCCGGGCGGCATGGAGGCCGTGAACCTGAAGGTGGCCGAGCGCTACGTCGAGGCGTTCGGCAATGTGGCCAAGGAAGGCAATACGCTGATCCTGCCGGCCAACCTGGCGGACGTAGGCGGCATGATCGCTTCCGCCATGACCATTGTGAAGTCTACGCGCAACACTTGACACCGCGCCTTGCGGCGCCCCGGCCATGATCGCTCCCGTGAATTTGCTTTTGATAGCAGGGCTGGCGGGAGTGCTGTCCTTGTGCGTGCTGGGATCCCTGGCGCGTAGCGGCATGGCCGGCATTCGCGAAACCATACGCGCCAACTTGCTCACGCTGTTGGCGTTTTTTACGTTTGGCCTGCAGAACACGGCGGCGCCCTTGTGGCTGTCCGTCATCGTCCCGAACTCGGCCATCGCGCTTGCGCTCTGTTCGTACTACACAGGCGTGCGGCGATTGATGGGGCTTGGCGTGCCGCGTCACCTGATGACGCTTGCTTGCCTGGCGGCGCTGGTGGTGCTGCTGGGCTATACCTACGTGGACTGGCAAGTTGGGCCGCGCATCGTGGCGATGTCGCTGCTGCAGATGGGGTTTCTTTTGGCCGTGGCCTTCACGGTGCAGCGCAATATGCCGGCGCACCGGTCGCGTTACAGCTACCGTTTTGTGTGGTCGGTAGCGATGGTGTCGGCCGCGATTTGCGGTGTGCGGGCCGGCGCTCATGTGCTGCACCTGGTGCCGCCGCAGACGCTGCTTGAACCCAGCGTATGGAATATTGCCTATTTGACGCTGGGCGTGCTGGTGATGCCTTGCCTGACGTTGGGCACCATCATGGTGATCCACGATCGCATGTTGGCCGACCGCGAGCACGAAGCCAATACCGATTTCCTGACCGGGTTGATGTCGCGCAAGGCGTGGTGGATGCAGGCGGAGCGCTATTGCGCGCAGGCGTTGCGCATGCGCCGGCCCTTGACCCTGCTGTTGCTGGACATTGACCACTTCAAGGCCATCAACGACACGCACGGCCATGCGGCGGGCGATGCGGTCCTGCGGCATTTCGGCTTGCTGGCGACGGCTACGCTGCGCACGGGCGACCACGTCGGCCGCGTGGGCGGCGAAGAATTCGGCGTGCTGTTTCCCGAAATGCGCGCCGATGCGGTCATGGACGTAGCGGGCCGGCTGCTGGATTCCGTGCACCGAACGCCTTGTTCGCATGGCGGCAGCACCATTTCATACACGTTCAGCGCGGGCATCGCCGAATGGATGCCCGGCGAGAGCCTGCAGGTTTTTTTCGAAAGGGCCGACCGCAAGCTCTATGCGGCCAAGTCGGCGGGGCGCAACCGCATCGTGGGGCTGGTCGAGCCTGCCGCGTTGGCGGCCGTGGCCTGACGTTAATCGGCCTTGTCTTTGCGAGGGGCCCGCGTGTCGTGCTTCATGATGCGTTCTTTTTCGCGCTGCCAGTCTTTTTCGCGCGCGGTGTCGCGCTTGTCGAACATCTTCTTGCCGCGGCCCAGGGCGAAGTCCAGCTTGATGCGCCCGTTTTTGTAGTGCAGGTTCAGCGGCACCAGCGTGTAGCCGCGCTGCTCGACCTTGCCGATGAGCTTGCTGATTTCCTCGGCCTTGAGCAGCAGCTTGCGCGTGCGCATGGCATCGGGGTGGATATGGGTGGAAGCCGTCGGCAACGGGCTGACGTGCATGCCCAGCAGGTACAGTTCGCCATCGCGTACGATGACGTAGCTTTCCTTGAGCTGCACGCGGCCATCGCGGATCGCCTTGACTTCCCAGCCTTGCAGGACAAGGCCGGCTTCGTAGCGGTCTTCGATGAAATAGTCGTGCGTGGCCTTGCGATTGTCGATAATGCTCATAACGCCTTTTTTGCCTGGGGGCTTTGCGGGTCTTTTCGGGGGGGCTGACTGGCGGGGCCGGGTTTGGACGTGCCACGCCGCGCTTTTCCCGTTATTAGGCCCAGGTCGTGCGGTGCCGGTAAAATCTTGCCATTCTAGCCATTTGCGATAGTCGATGCACAAAGTACAACGATCCGTCCTGGTGCCTTACAGCGCCGCCCAGATGTTCGATCTGGTCGCTGACGTGGAAAAGTACCCCGAGTTCATGCCGTGGTGTGGCGGCGCCGAGGTGCAGACCCGCGACGAACATGGCATGCAGGCCTCTATCCTGATCAGCTTCGCCGGGATGAAGCAGCGCTTCACCACGCGCAATACCCACGTCTATCCGGACCGAATCGACCTGGAGCTGGTGGACGGCCCTTTCTCCAGCCTGATCGGGCATTGGGAATTCCAACCGCTGGCCGAAGACGCCTGCAAGGTGCTGTTCACCATGGAATACGCGTTTTCCAATCGCGCCTTGGAAATGGTGGTGGGGCCCGTGTTCAACCGCATTGCGACCAGCTTCATCGATTCCTTCACCAAGCGGGCGCAGGCCAAGTATGGGGAATGAACCCGCCGGTGCGGCGCTGTTGAACATCAGCGTCTGCTATGCCCTGCCGGGCCATGTGTGGCTGCGTGAAATCCAGTTGCCCGAGGGCGCGACGGTGGCCGACGCGTTGGCCGCCAGTGGATTCGCCCAAGCCTTTCCCGTTGTGCAGCCGTGGGAGCGTGGTGTGGGGATTTTCGGCCGCGCGACCGAGCCGCAAGCCAGGCTGGCGGACGGCGACCGCGTGGAGATCTACCGCGGGCTGAGTTTCGACCCCAAGGAGTCGCGCCGCCGCAGGGCGGAACACCGTCGCGCCAAAACGGCCAGAAACGGCAGGGTGCGCCCCGCGGGGCTGCTGTAACCCCAGGCCCGGCAGCACCCAGGCGGCCTCGCGCGCCTTGCGGGGGCCGCTTACATTGTCATCAATAAGACAAATCGCCCGGCGGCATCCGGCGTAACATAAACACGGTTCGCACTTACGTTTACGTTAACGTCATGTCAAAATCGACCGGCTGACGTTCACGAGGCGGCAGCAACGCCAACAGACAATACCGATGACAACAGGAGACAGGCTGTGGACTTGGAACTGACCGACGAGCAGCGCGCGTTCGCGCAGGCCGCCCGCGACTACGCCGAAGGCGAGCTGGCGCCCCATGCGGCGCGCTGGGACGCCGAGGGCATTTTTCCGCGCGAAGCCTTCGCCCGGGCGGGCGAGATGGGCTTCTGCGCCATCTACGCCAGTGAAGAGATCGGCGGTTTGGGCCTGCCGCGCCTGGATGCCACGCTGGTGTTCGAGGAAATGGCGGCGGTGGACCCGTCGACGACCGCGTTCCTGACGATCCACAACATGGCCACCTGGATGGTCGGCAAGTGGGGACAGCCCGCGCTGCGCGAGGCCTGGGGCCCATTGCTGGCCAGCGGCCAGAAGCTGGCCTCGTATTGCCTGACCGAGCCGGGCGCCGGTTCCGATGCCGCATCGCTGTCCACCCGGGCGCAGCGCGACGGCGATGACTATGTTCTGAACGGGGCCAAGGCCTTTATTTCGGGCGGCGGCGATACCGATCTGCTGGTGGTGATGGCGCGGACCGGGGGCGAGGGGGCGGGCGGTATCAGCGCGTTCGCCGTGCCTGCCGATACGCCGGGTATCAGCTATGGCCGCAAGGAAGAAAAGATGGGCTGGAACAGCCAGTCCACGCGCCCCATCACGTTCGAGAACGTGCGCGTGCCGGCTGGCAACCTGCTGGGCCAGGAAGGCGAGGGCTTCAAGATCGCCATGAAGGGCCTGGATGGTGGCCGCATCAACATCGGCACCTGCTCGGTCGGCGCGGCGCAGGGCGCCCTGGACGCCGCCCGCCGCTATATGGACGAGCGCCGGCAGTTCAACCGCCGCCTGGCGGAATTCCAGGCCTTGCAGTTCAAATTGGCCGACATGGCCACGCACCTGGTGGCGGCGCGCCAGATGGTGCGCCTGGCCGCTTGCAAGCTGGATGCGGGCGCGCCGGATGCAGCGACCTACTGCGCCATGGCCAAGCGCTTCGCGACGGATATGGGCTTCCAGATTTGCCTGGACGCGCAACAGATTCATGGCGGCTATGGATACTTGCGGGACTATCCCTTGGAGCGTCTGGTGCGCGATACTCGCGTTCATCAGATTCTGGAGGGCACCAACGAGATCATGCGCGTGATCATTGCCCGCCAATTGTTGGAAAAAGGAGCCGACATAAGATGAATGCACCGGTGTTGTTCGAAGAAAGAAGTGCGGCGAACGGCATGCGGTTCGGGATCGCGACGCTGAATGCGCCGCAGACCCTGAACGGCCTGTCGCTGGAAATGGTGGACTTGCTGGCGGGGCGTCTGGACGAATGGGCGCGCGACCCGGGCGTGGCGCTGGTGGTGCTGCAAGGCGCGGGCGAGAAGGCGTTCTGCGCCGGCGGCGACCTGCACGGCCTGTACCGCAGCATGGGCGAGAACCAGGGCAAGAGCGGTTGGAGCAATGCGTATGCGCGCCGCTTCTTCGAGCACGAGTACCGGTTGGACTACCGCATCCATACCTATCCGAAGCCCGTGCTGTGCTGGGGCCACGGCATCGTCATGGGCGGCGGTATCGGCCTGATGATGGGCGCCAGCCATCGCGTGGTCAGCGAGACCTCGCGGCTGGCGATGCCGGAAGTGTCCATCGGCCTGTTCCCCGATGTGGGCGGCAGTTGGCTGCTGAACCGCATGCCGGGCCGCATCGGCCTGTTCCTGGCCTTGACGGGCGCGCACGTGAACACCGCCGACGCCTTCTTCGCGGGGCTGGCGGATTTCCGCCTGAACCACGCGGATTGGCCGAAGTTGCTGGCGTCGCTGGAAGAGCAACCCTGGGCCGGCCAGGGCGCGGGCGCGACGGAAACGTCGCTGGCGCCGCGTTCGTTGAACGATGGACTGCTGCGCCGCGCGTTGACCGCGCTGGAGCCGCAGACGCCGCTGGAGCCGGGCCCTCTGCGCCAGCATTCGTTCCAGATCAACAACCTGTGCAACGGCAACCGGCTGGACGAGATCTACGAAGAGCTGGCGCTGCTGAAGGATCACGCCGATCCCTGGCTGGCGCGCGCGGCGACGACGATGCTGGCGGGTTCGCCGGGGTCGGTGCGCCTGGCGTTCGCCTTGCAGCAGCGCACGCGCTTGCGGTCGCTGGACGACGTGTTCCGCGCCGAGTACATCGCCGCGCTGGCCTGCACGGCGCACGGTGACTTTGCCGAGGGCATCCGTGCTTTGTTGGTCGACAAAGACAAGAATCCGCGCTGGAATCCGGCGGTCATGGACATGGCGACCGACGCCTGGGTGCAGAAGTTCTTCGAAGAACCGTGGCCCGAAGGCGAGCCGCATCCCCTGGCCGATCTGGGCCAGGAAGGGCGTTGACGCGCCGGCCGGTTCGCACCGTGGACCGGCCACCCAAGATTTCCGTCATGCAGGTCACGATGAATCCATACCTACAGCAATAGCAACAGGAGACAAGACATCATGAGCAGTATCGCGTTTATCGGTTTGGGCAACATGGGCGCGCCCATGGCATTGAATCTGGTCAAGGCTGGCCACACCCTGACGGTGTTCGACCTGGTGCCGGCCGCCGTCAAGCTGTTGACCGACGCTGGCGCCAAGGCGGCAGCATCCGCCTCCGAAGCCGTCAAGGGCGCCGACGTGGTGATTTCGATGTTGCCGGCCAGCAAGCACGTGGAAGGCCTGTATCTGGGCGAAGACCTGCTGGGCAAGATCCCATCCAGCGCCCTGGTCATCGAGTGCAGCACCATCGCGCCGGATTCCGCGCGCAAGGTGGCGCAGGCGGCCGACGTGCGCGGCATCGCCATGATCGACGCGCCGGTGTCGGGCGGCACCGGCGGCGCGGCCGCCGGCACGCTGACGTTCATCGTCGGCGGGCAGGACGCCGCGCTGGAGCGCGCGCGCCCCGTGCTGGAGAAGATGGGCAAGAACATCTTCCACGCCGGCCCCGCAGGCGCCGGCCAAGTGGCCAAGATCTGCAACAACATGCTGCTGGGCATCCTGATGGCGGGCACGTCCGAGGCGCTGGCGCTGGGCGTGGCCAACGGCCTGGACCCGAAGGTGCTGTCCGACATCATTGCCAAGAGTTCAGGCCGCAACTGGGCCACCGAACTCTACAACCCGTGGCCGGGCGTCATGGACCATGCGCCGGCGTCCAAAGGCTATGCGGGCGGCTTTGGCGTGGACCTGATGCTGAAGGACCTGGGCCTGGCGGCCGAGGCGGCGCTGTCGGCGCGCGCCTCCATCCCGTTGGGCGAACTGGCGCGCAACCTGTATTCGCTGCATAGCTCGGGCGGATCGGGCAAGCTGGACTTTTCCAGCATCGTCAACCTGGTCAAGCGCGAGCAGGACTGACATGGCCGGGCATCACTCGCCGTCCGACCCGGCCGCACGGGTCAAGGCCAGTTTCGACCAGCAAAGCATCATGCGGCTGCTGGGCGCCGGGCTGGACGTGGTGGAGCCGGGCAGGGTGGACATCGTGCTGCCTTACCGCGCCGACCTGTGCCAGCAGAACGGCTTTTTGCATGCGGGCATTTCGACGACGATCGCCGATAGCGCGGGCGGCTATGCGGCCTACACGCTGTTCGGGCCCGGCGAAGACGTCCTGACCTCGGAGTTCAAGATGAACTTCCTGGCGCCGGCCAAGGGCGACCGCTTTGTGGCCAGCGGCCGGGTGGTGAAGCCGGGCAAGCGCCTGTCCATCTGCCAGGTCGAAGTGCATGCGTATGAAGGCGAGCAGGCCACGATGTGCGTGATAGGCTTGCTTACCGCGGTACGCGTGACGCCGCGATGAATGCGGCGCGGTGCGCGTCCGGCCTTGGCGGCCGGGCGCATGCCGCACTTGTCACGCGCCGTTTGGGTACCGCGCAATGCCTTCAAAAGAACATCATCGGATTTTCCGCAGCAACTGGTTGCGCGCCGCCGTGCTGGGCGCCAAC
This sequence comes from Achromobacter marplatensis, assembly GCF_049060505.1. Taxonomy (GTDB): domain Bacteria; phylum Pseudomonadota; class Gammaproteobacteria; order Burkholderiales; family Burkholderiaceae_B; genus Achromobacter; species Achromobacter marplatensis_A. Next base: position 376,848 of record NZ_JBMGRB010000002.1, on the reverse strand, counting down.
GACGGCATCGTCTCCACCGCCAGCCTGATCACCGGTGTGGCGGCGGCGCAGGCCACGCATGGCGCCATCCTGACGTCGGGCCTGGCCGGCCTGGTGGCGGGGGCGCTGTCGATGGCGGCAGGCGAATACGTGTCAGTGCGGTCGCAGGCCGATACCGAGGCCGCCGACCTGCGCCTGGAGCAGCGTTCGCTGAAGGGCAACTCGGAAGAAGAGCTGGCTGAATTGGTGGACATCTATGTGGGACGCGGCCTGACGCGTGACCTGGCGGGGCAGGTGGCGCGCCAGTTGACGCGTCATGACGCGCTGGATGCGCACGCGCGTGACGAACTGGGCATTTCGATCCACAACCGGGCGCAGCCCGTGCAAGCCGCGGTGGCTTCGGCGGCGTCGTTCGCGGGGGGCGCCGCATTGCCGCTGGTGGTGGCGGCGACCGCGCCTTTGCCGCAGTTGATCCCTTGGGTGATCGGCACGTCGGTGGCCTGCCTGGCCGCGCTTGGCGCCTTGGCCGCAGGCGCCGGGGGCGCGCCCAAAGGCCCGGCCGCGTTGCGCGTGACGGTGCTGGGCGCGTTGGCGATGGCGGCGACCGCCGCCGTTGGCGCATTGTTCGGCGTGGCCGTGTAGGGCCGACGCCGGGCGAAAACGCTTAAGGCAAGATCGAGTACGGCAGCGGCGCCGCAGCAATGCGGGGGCCGTCCGCCGCGCCCAGGCGCAGATCGCCTTCGGGCAAGGCGGCCAGCGTGGTTTCGAACAGCACGGACGCCAAGCCGGCTTCGCTGGCGGCATCCACGATGCGGCCGATGGGTTCGCCGGGCTGGGTGGCGTCGAACACGTCCACGCCAGCCAGCGCCGCGCCTTGCAGGCTGGCGTCGGCGATGGTGCCGTAGGCCATGCGGCGTTTGACGGTGCCGCGATAGTGGCTGCGCGCCACGACTTCCTGGCCCGGATAACAGCCCTTGGTGAAGCTCACGCCCTGAATAAGCTCAAGGTTGACGGTCTGCGGGATGAAGACGTCTTGCGTGGCCGCGGCGATCCAGGGGATGCCGGCGGCCAGGTCAGCCACTTGCCATTGCGAGGCCGGCGCCAAGCCCAATGCGGCAGCCAGCGGGGCGGCCTGGTCCAGTTGCTCGTCGGAGGCGATCCACCACCAGCGCAGGCGGCCGTCGGCGGACGGCGCCGCGATCCAGGTGCCGGACGGCAGGTCGGCGCGTTGCCAGGCGCCGCGGGGCAAGGCGCCGGCCACGGCTTCCAGCGCGGCGGCCTCCGCAGGCGATGCCTGGACACCGGCGACGTGCAGCGGGGCGGCGGCCAGTTTGACCTTGGCCCGCAGCACGAACATCGACAGGCGCTTGAGCAAGGCCTGCGACAGGTCCTGGCGCACCAGGCCATAGAGTTGCGGGCCATCTTCCGCGCCGGGGGCGGCGCGCCACATCACCAGGGTGGCCAGCAGGCGGCCCTTGGCGGTGCAATAGCCCGCCAGGCGGGCGGCGTCGGCGGGCAGGCCGGTAACGTCCTGCGTAAGCTGGCCGTGCAGGAAGGGCAGCGCGTCGGCGCCGGAAGCGCTGAAGACGACAAAATCATCCAGCGGCGCGCATTGCGCGCAACCTTCCGCGCGGACAGGGATCGAATTGTAGAAAGCGTGCATGGCGGCGGTGTGATCGCAACATCAAAGTGCAGATGATAGCCGTCTTCCCCCTGGGGCAGAAGGCAAGCCCCCGACGGCCGCAGGGCCTCGCGGGCACCCCGGCCCCACTTTTGCCGCGACAGTTCCGCGCGATCCATTAAACTTCTGGGACTTATGAAGAAGCGACTCCGTTTTTACGTCTTGTGGTCATTCCTGCTCATCGTGATTGCCGCCGCGGCGGCCGTGGGCGCCGCATGGAGCTGGATGCACCGGCCCATGCAGTTACCGGCCGACAGGATCGATTTTGTAGTGGACCCGGGCAGCAGCCCGCGCGCGGTTGCGCGCGCGCTCAATGCGGTCGGCGTGCCGATGTGGGAACCGGGCTTTGTCTGGATGGCGCGCCTGACGGAACAGGACAAGCTGATGAAGGCCGGGGGGTATCAGGCCATCAACGGCGATACGCCCTTGTTGCTGCTGGAGCGGCTGGCGCGGGGCGACATGACCCAGCGCCAGATTACCTTCCTGGAAGGCTGGACATTCCGCCAGATCCGCCAGGCGCTGCGCGAGAATCCCGACATCAAGCAGACTTTGGGCGACGTCAGCGATGAAGCGCTGATGGAACGCCTGGGCTCGGACATCAAGCACCCCGAAGGGCTGTTCTTTCCGGACACCTATGTCTTCACGCCCGGCAGCACCGATTACGATCTGCTGCGCCGCGCCTATCAGGAAGGGCAGCGCATCCTGCAGGACACCTGGGCCAAGCGCCAGTCCGACCTGCCGGTCGCCACGCCTTACGAAGCGTTGGTGCTGGCGTCGATCATCGAAAAGGAAACGGGCCACGGCCCCGACCGCCGCCGCGTGTCCGGCGTGTTCACCAACCGCTTGAAGATCGGCATGTTGCTGCAGACCGATCCCACCGTCATCTACGGAATGGGCGAGAACTACCAGGGACGGATCCGCAAGCGCGACCTGCAAACCGATACCCCGTGGAACACCTATACCCGGCCGGGCCTGCCGCCCACGCCGATCGCGGCGGCGGGCCGGGCGGCGCTGCTGGCCGCGGTGCAGCCTGAACAGCACAAGTACCTGTTCTTCGTGTCGCGGGGCAACGGCACCAGCGAATTCGCGGAGAACCTGTCGGGGCACAATCGCAACGTTTCGCGGTACATCCTGGGCCAGGGCCAGACCGTGCGTCCGACCGCGGTGCCGGCGCCCGCTGCCGCGCCGGCGCCCGCCGGAGCTCCGAACGCCTCCGCCGCGACGCCCGCCGATGATGGCCAGGCCGCTGGCGCAAACCCCGGCACCCAATCCGAAACAGCACAAGGACAAGATCAATGACCTCACGCGGACGCTTCATTACGCTTGAGGGCGTGGACGGCGCGGGCAAAAGCACGCACACCGTCTGGATCGCGGACTTTTTGCGTGGCCAGGGTGTGGACGTGGTGTCCACGCGCGAACCCGGCGGCACGCCGCTGGGCGAGAAGCTGCGTGCCCTGGTGTTGACCGACACCATGGGTCTGGACACCGAAACCCTGCTGATGTTCGCGGCCCGCTGTGAGCATGCGCGCCAAGTGATCGAACCGGCGTTGGCGCGCGGCGCGTGGGTCGTGTGCGACCGCTATACCGACGCCACCTACGCCTACCAGGGCGGCGGGCGCGGCTTGGGCGCTGCGCGCATAGCCGTGCTGGAAACATGGATGCAGGCGGGCCAGCCCGACCGCACCTGGCTTTTCGATGTGCCGCTGGATGTGGCGCGCGCCCGGTTGGCCGATGCGCGCGAACCGGATCGTTTCGAACGCGAGGGCGCGGCATTCTTCGAGCGCACTCGCGAGGCCTATCACGCCCGCGCGAAGGCCGACCCCGGCCGCATCCATATCGTGGATTCCACGCAGTCCATCGAACAGATCCGCAAGGAACTGGAAGCCGGGCTGCGCGCACTGTTGGCCGCCGACGCATGAGCGCCCCCCAATTCCTGCCTTGGCAGATGGACACGGCGCGATCCTGGCTGGGCAATCGCGACCGTTTCGCCCATGCCTGGCTGGTGCACGGCCTGGCCGGCATCGGCAAACTGGACTTCGCGATCGCCGCGGCAGCAAGCCTGCTGTGCGAGACGCCCGACAACGGCCTGGCTTGTGGGCATTGCGCGGCCTGTGCCTGGTTTGCCAGCGGCAACCACCCCGACTTGCGCCGTATCCGGCCCGAAGCCGTGGCCGTGGAAGAGGGGGCTGACGCCGCCGAACCCGCTGAAGACGCCGAACCCGCCACCGGACCCGCCAAGCGTGCGCCGTCCAAGGAAATCCGCATCGACCAGATCCGTTCACTGGAATCGTGGTTCAACACCGCGACGCACCGGGGCGGATGGCGCGTGGCGCTGCTGTATCCGGCGCACGCGCTGAACGTGGTGTCGTCCAACGCGTTGCTCAAGGTTTTGGAAGAGCCGCCCCCGCATACGGTGTTCCTGCTGGTGGCCGATGCCCCGGACCGCCTGTTGCCGACGTTGGTGTCGCGCTGCCGGCGTTTGCCGCTGCCGGCGCCGGATCCGGATACCGCGCTGCAATGGCTGCGCGGGCAGAATGTCGAGCCCGCGAAGGAATGGCTGGCGGCAGCCGGCGGCGCGCCCTTGGCTGCGCTGCGCCTGGCGCAGGCGGGTGATGCACCCTGCCCGCCGTGGTTGCAACAGCTGATCGGCCCGCTTGCGCAGGGCCAGTCGCCCGATGTCGGCACGTTGGCTGAATTGCTGGAAAAGGTGTCGGCCAGCGAATGGATCGATGCGTTGCAACGCGTTTATACCGACCTGATGCTGGCTAGCGCGGCGGCGCCGGTGCGCTACTTTCCGGCGCTGGCGGTGGGCGTTGCCCAGGTTGCCGCCCGCATGGACAAGGCGCGCGTGGCCGAAGCCGCGCGCTGGCTGACGCGGCAGCGCGCCCTGGCCACCCATCCGCTGAACGCCAAGCTTTTCGCGCACGCCACCCTGCAACGCGTGGTGCTATCCTGCCAGGCGTAAGTCCCTGATCCCATGGTGCTTCTTCCGCAAACGGAACGAGGCGCCGCGGCTCTTTTTTCGTAGTCAAAACATGTACGTCGATTCCCACTGCCATTTGAATTTCCCGGAACTGGCCGCTGATCTGCCGGCCATCCTTGACCGGATGGCCGCCAACCAGGTGACCCACGCGCTGGTCGTCAGCGTCAACATGCCCGAATGGCCCGGCCTGATGGCGCTGGTCGAGCCGCATCGCAATCTGTGGGCTTCGGTGGGCGTGCATCCCGATTACGAAGACACGCCGGACCCCACCCCGGAAGAGCTGGCCCGGCTGTCCGAACATCCGAAGGTCGTGGCCATCGGCGAGACCGGGCTGGATTACTACCGGTTGTCGGAGCCGCTGGATTGGCAGCGCGAACGCTTCCGCCGCCACATCCGCGCCGCCCGCGATACGGGCTTGCCGCTGATCGTTCATACGCGTTCGTCCGCCGAGGACACGGTGCGCATGCTGCAAGAAGAGCGCGCGTCGGAGGTGGGCGGGGTCATGCACTGCTTCACCGAGAATTGGGAAGTGGCGCAAGCTGCGCTGGATCAGAATTTCTACATTTCGCTGTCGGGCATTGTCACGTTCAAGAACGCCCAGGTGGTGCACGAAGTGGCGGCCAAGGTGCCGCTGGACCGTCTGCTGATCGAGACCGACTCGCCGTATCTGGCGCCCGTGCCGTATCGGGGCAAGCTTAACGACCCGTCCAAGGTGATCCATGTGGCCGAAAAGATCGCCGACCTCAGAGGCATCACGGCGGCCGAGGTGGCACAGGCATCTACGGAAAATTTCTTTCGTCTTTTCAAGCAGATAGAGAAATAAGTTAACCCTTTTTATTAATGTGAACGCTAGGATAGCCATGACCGCCCACGCTTCGACCGCTCGTCACGTCCTGTTGTCGCATTGCCGGGGAGCGCTGCTGGCGCTGGCCGTCGGATTGGCGGCGCCTGCGGCGCACGCCGCCAACGCCGGCGATTGGTGGGTCTACGTCGCCAACGACTATCCCAACGACATCAAAGAACTGCTGGCCCAGGGGTCGGATCCCAACGTGCGCTACCAGAACGGCCAGCCCGCATTGATGCGCGCAGTGGTGGACGGCGCCTGGAAGGTGTTCGACGTGATCGCCGCCGACAAGCGCACCGACGTGAATGCCGAGAATCCGGCGGGCGAGACGCCGCTGATGTACCTGGCGATCGCCGGTCAGACCGAGCGGGCGAAACATCTGATTGCACGCGGCGCCCAGGTTAACCGGCTGGGTTGGACGCCGTTGCACTACGCGGCGTCCAAGGGGCAGATGGAGATGGCACGGCTGCTGCTGTCCAGGAAGGCGATCGTTAATGCCCCGGCGCCCGGCGGCGAGACACCGCTGATGATGGCGGCGCTGGGCGGTAACAAAGCGATGGTGGACCTGCTGCTGAAATCGGGCGCCGATGTGACGACGCGCGATTTGAAGGGGCAAAGCGCGGCCGACTGGGCGCGCACCGGCAAGTCGGCCTCTCTGGCGACCGAACTGACGGCGCTGGTGGCCAGCGCCGATGACGCCAAGCGCGCGCGCCGGGCGGCGAATCCGGCCCCCGAAGGCGCGCAGATGGCGCCGGCGCCGCAAGCAGTTACCCCGACGGCGGCGCCTCAGGCGCAGCCCGCGCCCACGCCTGCCCCCGCAGCCGCGTCCGCACCGGCGGCATCGCCCAGCGTGGGCGGCGTGTCGGGCGTGCGGCTGAACAACTACGATACGCCGGCCTCGCCCTGAGGCCCGCCGGCGCGGGCGGCCAGCCAATGCTGGCCGGGCCGCGCCGCCGCGACTGTCGTCGCCGCTTAGATGACGTAGTTCTTATACCGCTCGATATAGTCGCGGGCGCTGGCGTTCAATTCGCGCACGCAGCGCTCGGCTTCGTCGGCATCGCCGCGAACCATCGCGTCCAGCAGGGCGCGGTATTGCTTGATTCCCATTTCTGAGCGGCCCGGCAGCAACGCCACGCGGCGCATCGACACGCGGGTGCGGTCGTAGATGCGCTCGATCATGTCGCTAAGCACGGGGTTGCCCGCCAGCTCTTTGACGTGATTGCGGAATTGTTCAATCGTGGCCACGTGGGCCTCGATGTCGCCGTTTTTCAGGCTTTGCTCGAAAGGCTCGCCCAACAGCGCCTGCATGGCTTCCCAATCGGCGGGCGTCGCATTGGCGATTGCCAGCCGCACCGCTAACCCGTCCAGCGCCTCTCGTACCTGATAAAGGCGATACGTGGTTTCCATGTCAACCAGCGCCACGACCGCGCCCTTGTTGGGCACCCGTTCCACCAGTGCCCGGTCTTCCAGCGTGGCCAGTACTTCACGCGCCTTGGCGCGAGGAATGTCGTAGGCCTGGGCCAGATCCTCTTCGGGCACGCGGGTGCCGGGTAGCAACGCTTGCGAGGCAATGCGTTCGCGCAGGTCGCGAATGACGTCGTGGGTCGAGGCCGTTTTGCGCGGTTCTGTCGGGGCCGCGTCAGAGGGGGGATTGGCGCGTTTTGTGGGCATGAAGGCACCTGGATTAAGTCGCGGCAAGCATAGCATTATTTTGAACTCAAGATTGTGCACAATCAAGAATGCTAAATTGTAAATTGACGTTGACACAATAAAACGCACAAGAATATAGTGACTTCACTTCGTCGTGGCCAACGGCCCGCCGGCAGCCGGTACGCCACACGCGGCACGCCACGCGCGGCATAAAGGGGGAATTCATGCATACCTTGTTGAAACTGAAGAACGCCCGCAAAGTCGTCAGCCAACTGGGCGCCGCCCGGCCCGGCATGGAAGTGCTGGTGCTGTACGACCTGCATACCGACCACAATGTCGAGCCCTTGGCCATCGCCGTCGATGAGGCGGGCGCGGGGTTGAATCTGTTGCAGATCGCCGGCTCCACGCGTCACGGCCGCCAGTTTTCTCCCGTGGTCGCCCAGGCCATGCGGGCAGCGGACCTGGTGATCGCGCTGACTCGCGCCAATGCCGCGCATACGGATGCGCGCCAACAGGCCACCCGTGCCGGTGTGGGCGTCATCGTCCTGCCGGAATCGCATCAGGCCGATTTCTTCCTGGCCGAAGGCTGGGACGCTGACTTCGATGCGTTGCGGCCACAGATAGAAGGCCTGGCCGACGCCCTGACGCGGGCGGACACGGCCCGGGTGACGACCGCGCTGGGCACGGACGTCACGATGAGCATTGCCGGCCGCCGGGGCCGGGCGCTGCACGGTTTCGCCAATACGACCGACATTTCAGCCGGGTATTGCCTGGAGTCCAGTCTGGCGCCGGTGGAAGGGACGGCCGAGGGGGTGATCGTGGTGAACGCCAGCATTCCTGGCGTATCACTGATCCGCGACGAACCGGTGCGCATCTATATCGAGAAAGGGATGGCCGTCGCGATCGAGGGCGGGGCGGTGGCCCGTCAGTTCCGCGACCTGCTGGCCAGTTTCAACGACCCGCTGGTCTACAACCTGGGCGAACTGGGCGTGGGCATGAATCCGCGTTGCGAGCTGGACGGCACCATGCTGTCGGATGAGTCCGTTTACGGATCGATCCAACTGGCGCTGGGTACCAGCGCCTATATCGGCGGCACGGTCAAAGCGGCGGCGCATTACGACACCATTGTCACGGACGCCACGCTGGCCCTGGACGGCCGCGTGGTGCTGCAAGGCACCGAGCTGCGGCTGGAGGAGGCGGCATGAGCATCGATCTGAGCCGTGAGCCGGACGGCGTGGCCACCGTGCTGATGAACCGTCCGGCCAAGCGCAACGCCTTTACGTTGGACATGTACCGGGATTTCGGCCGCGTCATGGGCGAACTGGATGCGGATGATGCCGTGCGTTGCGTGGTGCTGCGCGGCGCGGGCGGCGCTTTTTGCGCAGGCAGCGATATTGCGGGCTTTGGCGATGACCGCGACGGCGTGGCGCAAGCCGCGGACTATGCCGCCTTCACACTGTCCATGACCGACCAGCTGAAGCACTTGCGCCATCCGACGCTGGCCTGCATCGAAGGCGTGTGCGTGGGGGGCGGGTTGGAGTTGGCCGCGTTGTGCGACATCCGGATCGCCGGGCGCGGCAGCCGATACGGCATTCCCGTCAATCGGATCGGCCTGACCGTCGACCACCAGGAATTGGCGGACCTGATCGCGGTTATCGGCGCCACCCGGGCCTTGGAGATCCTGCTGGAAGGCCATGTCTTCGGCGCCGAGGAAGCGATGTCCAAGGGCCTGCTGAGCCGCGTCGTCGATGACGAACACGTCGTTGAACAGGCCTATGCCGCGGCGGCCCGTATCGCCGCCGCCGCGCCGCTGGTGAACCGCTGGCACAAGCGGTTCGTCAGCCAGTTGCGCACCGGCCGCCCGCTGACCGACGCCGAACGCCGCGAGGCCTATGCCTGTTTTGGCACCGAAGATTATCGGCGCGGACGCGAGGCGTTCGCCCGCAAGCAGGTTCCCGAATTTACCGGCCGTTGACCCGGCCACCGACCCCAGACGGATCCGACATGACTCACGCTGCATCCCCCTTGGCCGGCATCAAGATCCTGGATCTGTCCCAGATCATGGCCGGCCCGTATTGCACGATGGTGCTGGCCGACCTGGGCGCCGAAGTGATCAAGGTCGAGAAGACCGGCACGGGCGACGACTCCCGCGAGATGGGCCCCTATGTGAACGGGGAATCCACCTGCTTCGCGCAGATCAACCGCAACAAGCAGGGCATCGCGCTGAACTTGAAAGACCCGGAGGCGCGCGAGGTGCTGTATGCGCTGGCGCGGTGGGCCGACGTGGTGGTCGAGAATTACCGCGTGGGCGTGACCCGGTCTTTGGGTGTGGACTACGAGACGCTTTCAGGGATCAATCCGCGCCTGGTGTATTGCTCGATCTCCGGCTATGGGCAGTCCGGGCCGTATGCGGGCAAGGGCGGCTTCGACCTGGTGGCGCAAGGCATGAGCGGCATCATGAGCATGACGGGCGAACCGGGAGGAAGGCCGCTTAAATCCGGCATTGCCATCTATGACGTGGGCGCGGGGCTGACGGCGGTCTACGCCATCCTGGCCGCCTGCATCCACCAGATGAAGACGGGCGAAGGCCAGCACATCGATATCGCGCTGGCCGAATGCGGCTTGCCGTGGTTCGTGTGGGAGGCCGCGGCCTACTTCGCCGACGGCACCGTGCCGCAGGGCACGGGCAGCCGCCATCGCGTGTCCGCGCCGTACCAGGCGTTCGGCACGCGCCAGGGCTTCATCATGATCGGCGCGGCCAACCAGCGCACCTGGGAACGCCTGTGCGCCGATGTGCTGGAGCGCCCCGAACTGATCACCGACCCGCGCTTCGTCACCAACTCCGACCGGCTGGCGAATATCGCCGAGCTGGAACCCATTCTTGAGGCCGAGTTCGCCCGTGCCGACGCGGCGGAATGGATCGCGCGCTGCGAACGGGCCTCGGTGCCTTGCGGGCCCATCAACGATTTCGGCCAGGCGATGCAAGACCCGCACTATCTGGCCCGCGGCATGGTGCAGGAACTGGACCACCCCGCGCTGGGGGTGATGAAGACCATCGGCATCCCCACCAAGTTCTCGCGGACGCCGGGCGCCTTGCGGACCGCGGCGCCGCTGATGGGCCAGCACACCGACGACGTGCTGCGGCGCTTCGGCGTACCCGAAGACAAGATCGCGGGCATGCGCGCGCGGGGGGTGATCGCGTAGTCCCGACACCCGCAGCAGGCAGTACCGAAGTCGCATCCAAGCTACAGGGGACGCCGGCGTGGCACGCGCCGGCGGCTATTCGAAGTTGAACAACGATGTTCACGCCGCAAGGAACCTTCATGACGCAGCCTACTCATCTTTCCCGACGCGATTTCCTCGCCGCCAGCGCCGCGCTGGCCGCGGCAGGCGCGATGCCCGGCCTGGCCTGGGCGCAGGCCCAGGCGGCTCCGCCGTTCCGATTGGGCGCGCTCAATTCCATCACTGGCGTTGGCGGGCCGTATGGCCCCGCCATGCTGGAGGCTATCAAGATCGCCATTGCGGAAGTGAACGCCGCGGGCGGCGCGGCAGGCCGGCAGATTCAGCTGTACGCCGAAGACGACCAGACCAAACCCGATGCCGCCGTATTGGCGGTGAAGAAGCTCATCGAAATCAACAAGGCCGAAGCGGTAGTGGGCATCTGGCCGTCGTCGGTGGGCCTGGCCGCCATGCCGATCACGAATGCGGCGGGGCTCATCACCATGAATACCTGCGGCGCGCCCGAGATGCTGACCGAGAACAAGCAGGGGCTGGCGTGGATGTTCCAGGCGTCCAATGCCGTGTTTGGCCGCGCCTTCGCCGAAGTGGCGCGCCAGCGCGGCTTCAAGCGGCCGGCGGTGATGGCGTTCAACAATTCCACCTTTGTCGGGCAGGCCAACTATTTCCGCGACGCGTGGCGGGAGAAGGGCGGGGACGTCAGCGCGTTCACGGTCTACGAGCCCAACCAGACCACGTACCGCACCGAACTGAACAAGGTGCTGGCGTCCAAACCCGATGTGATTTCGCTAAGCGCGTACCGGCCCGACGCCACCATCATCCTGAAGGAATGGTTCCAGACCGGGCAGGACTGCAAATTCATCATGCCGGGTTGGACCGCCAATGAAGACCTGGTCAAGGCGCTGGGCAAAGAGGCGACGGAAGGCATCATTTCGATCTCGAACGTGGCGGCGCACGAGCATCAGGCGTACAAGCGCTTTGCCGCCGAATTCCGCAAGCGCACGAAGCGCGAGCCGGATATTTTCGCGTCGCAGTCCTACGACATGGTGATCACGCTGGCCCTGGCCATCGAGGCGGCGGGCGCCCGCGCGGATGTGGCGGCCATCAACGGCAAGATCCGCGCGGTGACCGGGGCGGGCGGCGGCGAAAAAGTCAGCGGCTTTGCTCAGGGGCAGGCGTTGTTGCGCGCCGGCAAGCCGGTGGATTACGACGGCGCCTCTTCGCGGCTGGACTTCGGCAAGCAGGGCGAGACCGTGCCCGATTTCGGCGTGTTCGACATCCGCGACGGCAAGCTGGTGCTTAACGAAGTCATCGCCGGCAAGGTCTGACGGCCATTCCAAGGGGAACATAAGATGGATGCAATCACCGTCATCAACGCCGGGATCAACGGCGTTGTGATCGGGATGCTGCTGGCGTTGCCGGCACTGGCGATTACGCTGGTGTTCGGCATTGCCCGCTTTCCCAACGCCGCCAGCGGCGACTACATGACGCTGGGAGCCTATACGGCCGTTTTCACCCAGGCGCTGGCCGGCGGGTCCATGCTGGCGGGCGGCCTGGCCGCCGTCGCGGCGACCACCGCCGTCAGCCTTTTTTTCTATGCCTGGGTGTTCCGGCCGCTGGAGTCCCGGTCCAACGTGTCCCGGCTGATTGCTTCAATCGGCGTCGCGTTCGCCTTGCGCAGCACGATCACCTTCTTCGCCGGGCAAGACCAGTACACCTTTGACCTTCCCCTGACCCGGGCGTGGAACTTCGGCGGCGTGCGGATCCTGCCGACCGACGTCACTATCGTAGGCATCGCCGTGGCGGCGCTGGCGTTGGTCTTCGCCCTGATGCACATGACGCCGACCGGGCGCCGCATGCGGGCCGTGGCCGACAACCCCGAGCTGGCGGCGGCCAGCGGCATCCGCGGACGGCGCGTGATGGTCACGCTGTGGAGCATCGCCGGGGCCTATTGCGGCCTGGGCGGCGTGCTGCTGGGTGTGAAAGCGGTGGTGATTCCCGAGTTGGGATGGGAATTGTTGATGCCCATGTTCGCGGCGGTGATCCTGGGCGGGATCGGCAATCCGGTGGGCGCCATCGTCGGGATCATGGTGTTCAGCATTGCCCAGGAAGTCGCCAGCCTGGTGGTGGGGCCGGCCTACAAGATCGTCTTCGCGTTCGCGGTGCTGTTGTGCGTGCTGCTGCTGCGTCCCCAGGGTATTTTCGGCCGGCCGATGGCGGCGAGGTGACATGATGGAAGCCTATCTGATTGCAATCGCCATCGGGATCCTGATCTACATGCTGCTGGCCTTCGGCCTGTCGCTGCACTATGGGTTCACCGGGTTGATCAACTTCGGCCACGTCGGCTTTTTCGCGATCGGCGCGTACACGTCGGCCCTGCTGTCGTTAAAAGGTGTGCCGGTGCCGGTGTCCATGGCTGCGGCCGCCGCGTTCGCGGCCTTGGCGGCCTATCCGCTGGGCATGATCGCGTTGCGCCTGGGCAGCGACTACCTGGCCATCGTGACCCTGGGGTTCTCTGAATCCGTGCGCATGGTCTTGCAGACCGAAGAATGGCTGACGCGCGGCATGCACGGCTTGCCCGGCATCCCACGTCTGTTCGCGGGCTGGGCGTCGCCGCAAACCGTGGACCTGTGGATCATGGTGCTGCTGTTGGCCGTGAACGCGGGCGCGTTGCTGCTGATCCATCTGGTGATCCGCAGCCCCTTCGGACGCGTCATCGAAGCGGTGCGCGACAACGAGGTTGCCGTTCGCGCCCTGGGCAAGGACCCGGCCAAGTTCAAAACGCGGTCACTGATGCTGGGGGCGGGGCTGGCCGGGCTGGCCGGCGCGTTCCAGGCGCACTACCTGACCTTCATCAGCCCCGAGCAGTTCGTGCCGCTGATCACGTTCTATATATGGATCGCCATCATCCTGGGCGGTGTCGGGCGCTTGAGCGGCGTCGTGGCCGGAACGGTGCTGCTGGTCGGATTCCTGGAAGGGTCGCGTTTCGTGCGGGACTTCGTGGGGGGCATCTCGGAAGTCCAGATGGCCAGTGTACGAATCGGCATCATCGGCATCGCGCTTATCTGCGTGGTGCTGTATCGGCCGCAGGGCTTGTTCGGCAATACCTCCACACGCAGGAGAAAGGCATGACGCTGCTTTCCATCACCGGCCTAAGCGCCAGTTTCGGCGGCTTCAAGGCCCTGGACGACGTGACGGTCGAAGTCCGCAGGGGCGAGTTGGTCGGGGTGATCGGAACCAACGGCGCGGGCAAGAGCACGCTGTTTTCAGTGGTCACCGGATACATCCCGCCCACCACGGGGTCCGTGCGGTTCGCGGACGAAGACATCACCGGCGTGGCCGTGCACCAACGCGTGCGCCGCGGCTTGGCGCGCACGTTCCAGGTGCCGCGCGAATTCAGCCAATTGACGGTCTTTGACAACATGATGGCGGCGGCGCCCGACCAGCGCGGCGAAAAGCTGGCGGCGTTGGTCTTCGCGCGCCGCGAAGTGGCCCGCGAAGAGGCGCGCAACGCCGAACGCGTGCACGAACTGCTGGCGTTCCTGAACCTGTCGCGGGTGGCTGACGAGCCGGCCGGCAAGTTGTCGGGCGGCCAGAAGAAACTGCTGGAATTGGGCCGGCTGCTGATGCTGGAGCCACGCTGCATCCTGCTGGACGAGCCGTTTGCAGGCGTCAACCCGGTGCTGATCGAGGAGCTGTCCGCGCGCATCGTGGAATTGAATCAGCGTGGCCTGACGGTGGCGATCATCGAACACAACCTGGATGAATTGGCGCGGATCGTGCCCCGCATGTACGTGATGGACCGGGGGCGCGTCATCGCAGAGGGCGCGCCGGACAGCGTGCTGGCCAACGAGCGCGTGCGCGAAGCCTACATGGGAGGGGTGATATGAGTTTGCTCGTCATGCAGGGCTTGTCCGGCGGCTATGCCGAGGTGGACATCGTCAGCGGCATCGACATGACCGTGGCGGCCAACGAGATCGTCACCATCGCCGGCACCAACGGCGCGGGCAAGTCCACGCTGGTCAAGGCGGTGATGGGGCTGTTGCCGCGCATCGCGGGCGCGATGGCGTTCGACGGCCGGAACTTGCTGGCGCTGCCCGTCGAGGAACGCGTGCGCATTGGCATTTCTTACGTGCCCCAGGTTCGCAACGTGTTCGGCGCCCTGACCGTGCTGGAGAACCTGCAGGTGGTCGAGCATGTGCAGGGCCGCGATCAGCGCATCCGCGACATGTTCGACCTGTTTCCCGCCCTGGCCGGACGCCGCAAGACACATGCCGAAAACCTGTCGGGCGGCGAACGCCAGCAGCTGGCGTTCGCCAGGGCGCTGATGTCTTCACCGCGTCTGATGGTGCTGGACGAGCCCTCGGCCGCGCTGTCGCCGGCGTTGACCGAGCAGGTGTTCGCCGAGGTGCGCCGCTTGCCGCAGATTGGCGTGGCCGTGCTGATGGTGGAGCAGCGCGCGCGCCAGGCGCTGGCGTTCAGCGACCGCGGCTACATCCTGGATTCGGGCCGCATCGTGCTGACCGACACCGGGCAGGCGCTGCTGGCCAATCAGCACATGAGCGATTTGTACATCGGGCGGGGCGGCCAGCCGACCGATGTCCGCCCGCCGGCCTGAGGCGGCCGTGCCGTAGCCCGCCACCCTTAATCTTTATCCAGGAGCCGCACCTTGCCCACTTCCGACACGATTGACCGCCCGGCGTCCGCCGTGCGCCGCCCTGCGCCCGGCGCCATTGCCGCCTTGACCGCCACCGAGGGGCTGGCCGCGCTTGCGCAGGGCAGTTTGACTTGCGAGGCCTGGGCGCGCGCCTGCCTGGACCGGATCGACGAACGCAACGCCGGCGTCCAGGCCTGGGTGCGGGTGGATGCCGACGGTGCGCTGGCGCGGGCCCGCGAATGGGACCGCCACGGCCGCCAGCGCTTGCTGGACGGCGTGCCACTCGGCATCAAAGACACGATCGACACCGCCGACATGCCCACCGAGCTGGGCGATCCGGAGATCTTTCCGGGGCGCCAACCCCAGGCCGATGCGCCGGTCGTGGCGCAAGCGCATGCGCTGGGCTTCAACGTCCTGGGCAAAAACACGGTGTCGCGGCACGCCATCATGCTGCCCGGGCCCGCGCGCAATCCGCACGATCTGAGCCGCACGCCCGCCGCATCGTCCGCAGGCTCCGCCGCCGCGGTCGCCGACTTCATGACGCCGCTGTCCATCGGCACGCAGACCGCCGGATCCATCCTGCGGCCATCCGCCTTTTGCGGCGCGGTAGGGTTCAAGCCCACGCTGGATGCCATTCCCTACGTCGGCATCCGCCGCTACTCGCGGGTGTTGGACGTGATCGGGCCGATCTCCCGCAGCGTGGACGATGCGGCGCTGTTCATGCGCGCCTTCACGGGAGACCCGCGCTACGACGCGAGCCTGCCGCTGCGGACGGATTTCCGGGCAGGCGTGTGGCGTCCTAAAGATTGGGCCGATACCGAACCCTGCATGCGCGAGCGCTTCGAGGCGAACCTGCGTGCATTGTCCGCGGCGGGCGTGACGGTGACCGAGCTGGCCATGCCCGCGGCGTTCGAGACGATGGGCGAGGCGCAGGACGTGATCATGGCCTACGACCTGGCCCGCGAGTACGCGGCGCTCAAGCGCGATCACGCCGCCTTGTGCGATCCCGGCCTGATCGACTATCTGACCTTCGGCGAAGGATTGTCGGCGGACGATTACGCCGGCGCCCTGGACGCGGCCGACGCCTGCCGGCGGGCGTTCTACGACGCCGCGAGAGACGTCGATGCGGTGGTCATGCCGTCCACGCTGGGGGAAGCTCCGCCCGCCAGCAGCACCGGCAGCTCGGCATTCATCCGCATCTGGTCGCTATTGCACAACCCATCGATCACGTTGCCGGTGGCGCGCGGACCCAACGGCTTGCCGCTGGGATTCCAGATGGTGGGCTTCGTCAAGGAGGACGCCCGGCTGCTGTACTGGGCCCGTTGCGCCGAACGCATCCTGGGATCGACAGCGCATCAGGCCTGAAACCGGTCACCGGCCCCCTGCGGGGTATCGTCCGACGCCGTTCGCCGGCCATGTCGGGCTGTTTGGCGCCTTCGGGCGCCATTTTTTCATCATCAAATTCGGGGTTTTCCCTGTTATTTCTCAATAGTCGGGAATTGAAAGCGGGTATTTCGCCGAAAGTTGATAATCTCAGCGCCATATTGATTGGAGTTGAGAGTGATGTCGGATCCCTCGGTGGGGGCAGGCGCGGATCGCGTCCTTTATGTGCTGGCCACCTTGGCCAGGCACGACGGCACCCTGTCCATCGCCGCGCTAGCCGAGAAAACCGGCCTGGCCCAAAGCACGCTGTACCGTCAGGTGGCGTTGCTGAAGCGGTGGGGGTTCGTGGCCGAACACGAGGGCGAATATGGTCCGGGGCCGCTGTCCGTGCAACTGGCTTGGGGCTTTGACCAGTCGTCCTTCCTGATCCACGAAGCGCAGCCCGACATGGCCGCGTTGGCCGCCACCTCCGGGGAAACCATCGGCTTGCTGGTGGCCGTCAAGGACCAGGCTGTCTGCCTGGACATGGTGGAAAGCCAGCACCCGTTGCGTTGCTCGTTCACCAAGGGCCGAGGCCTGCCGCTGGCGCGCGGCGCTTCGGCGAAATCCCTGTTGGCGTTCATGCCGCAGGCGCGCTTACAGACCGCGCTGGGCTATCTGGCCGCCGAAGCCGGCGTGGATGCCGGCCGCCTGGCCGATGAACTGGAAACGATCCGGGCCCAAGGCTATGCCGTGACCGACAGCGAAGTCGATGCCGGCGTCTGGGGCGTCAGCGTGCCCATCTTCCAGCGCCCCAACCAGGCGGTGGCCTCCATCACGCTGATGGCGCCCTCCACGCGCGCCGCGCAGCGTCCCCAGGCGCTGATCGATCTGACCGTTGGCGCCGCCCGGCGCATTTCCGACCGTTTGAAGGCGCACTGACCGGGCGTTTGCCGGCTTGCGCCGTGTTCTTGAATTCCACGCTGTACCGCTTCTTTCGCCGTATTCATCCGCCGTATTCACTCGCCGTATTCATCGCCGTACCTCTTCCCCATAGGACTGACCATGACCACTCGCCGCACATTGCTGACCGCCGCCCTGACGCTGGGCCTGGCCTGGAGCGCCGGCCCCGCGCACGCCCAGGAAACGATCCGCGCCGTCACCGACGCCACCTTCCCGCCGATGGAGTTCGTCAAAGACGGCAAGCGCACGGGTTTCGATATTGAACTGGTCGAAGCGCTGGCAGGCGCCATGGGCAAGAAGGTCGAATGGATCGACATCGACTTCAAAGGCTTGATCCCTGCCTTGCAAGCCGGTCGCGCCGATATCGCCGTGTCGGCCATCTACATCACGCCCGAGCGCAGCAAAGTCGTGGACTTCACCGACCCCTACTACGCGGGCGGCTTGGTCGTGCTGACCAAGACGGACGGCCCCATCAAGACGCTGAAGGACCTGGACGGCCGCAAGGTGTCGGTGCAGGTGGGCACGAAGTCGGTCAACTATCTGAAGGATCACTTCCCCGCCGTGCAGCGCGTGGAAGTTGAAAAGAACCAGGAAATGTTCAACCTGGTGCAGATCGGCCGCGCCGATGCCGCCGTGACGGGCAAGCCCGCCGCCAAGCTGTTCGCGCAAAGCACCACCGGCCTGACCGTGCTGAACGACCAGGTCACCACCGAGGACTACGGCATCGCCGTGCCCAAGAGCAAGCCCGAACTGACCCGTGAGCTGAACGCCGCGCTGCAGAAGTTGAAGAGCGACGGCAGCTATCAGGCCATCGTGACCAAGTGGTTCGAGGCGCCCGCGAAATGAACCTGGATTTCGCCCCCGTCTTCGCCGACTTCGACGCGCTGCTGCGTGGCGCGTTGGTCACCGTCGAGGTGACCGCCGGCGCCTTGTTGCTGGGCTGCGTCATCGGCCTGCTGGTCGGCGTTGGCCGGCTCAACCCGCAGCGCCACATCGTCTACCACTTGTGCAGCATCTACCTGCTGCTCTTTCGCGGCACGCCTTTGCTGGTGCAGCTGTTCATCTGGTTCTTCGGCCTGCCGCAGTTTGGCGTGACGCTGCCGGCGTTCGCTTGCGGCGTGCTGGGCCTGGGCATGTATTCCGGCGCCTACGTGTCGGAAATCGTGCGCGGCGCGATCCAGTCGGTGGATCGCGGCCAGACGGAAGCGGCGCGGTCGCTGGGGATGTCGTCCGGGCAGGCCATGCGCATCATCATCCTGCCGCAGGCGGTGGTGCGGATGATTCCGCCGCTGGGCAACGAGTTCATCGCGCTGATCAAGAATTCGGCGCTGGTGTCGCTGTTGACCATCCACGATCTGATGCACGAAGGGCAGAAGATCATCAGCGTGTCGTATCGCTCGCTGGAAACGTATCTGGTGGTGGCCTTGATCTATCTGGTCCTGACTACCGCCGCCATGGTTATTTTGCGCAAGGTGGAACACCGTCTGCGCGCCGGGGGGATGGTGCAATGAGCCAGTTCGGCAATCCGCAGGAAATGATCCGCATCCGCGGCCTGCATAAGTCTTATGGCGACCATGCCGTGCTGCGCGGGATCGATTTCGACGTGCTGCCTTCGCAGGTGGTGGTTGTGATCGGGCCCAGCGGTTCGGGCAAGAGCACCTTGCTGCGCTGCTGCAACGGGTTGGAAGTGGCGCAGGCCGGCACCGTGAATATTTGCGGCCAGGCCTTGCTGGACGACGGCATGCTGCTGCCGGAAGCGCAATTGAACCAATTGCGCATGCAAGTGGGCATGGTATTCCAGGGCTTCAACCTGTTTCCCCATCTGTCGGTGCTGGATAACGTGACGGTCGGGCCGCGCACGCTGCGCGGCATGGGCCGCGACGAAGCCAACGCGCTGGCCGAAGACCTGCTGCGCAAAGTGGGCTTGTCGCAAAAGACAGCGGCCATGCCGGCCAGCCTGTCGGGCGGCCAAAAGCAGCGCGTGGCCATCGCCCGTGCGCTGGCCATGCAGCCTAAGGTAATGCTGTTCGACGAGCCGACCTCGGCGCTGGATCCGGAGCTGGTGGGCGAAGTGCTGCAAGTGATGAAGCTGCTGGCCCGCGAGGGCATGACGATGATGGTCGTGACGCACGAAATGGGCTTTGCCCGTGACGTTGCCGACGTCGTTGCCGTGATGGATGGCGGGGTGATCCTGGAGTCGGGTCCGCCGGAAGTCATCTTCAGCCAGCCGCGCGAAGCGCGCACGCGGGAATTCCTGCAGGCGGTGCTGAGCGCCGGAGCGGGGGCGGCGGCATGAACGTTGCGCAATTGGACAAGGGCCTGTGGAAGGCGCGCGACGACAGCGCCGAGCAAGGCGACACGCGCCGCCTGGCGCATATTGTCGAAGCCGCCGCAGGGCAGGCCGAAAAGGGCGAACCCGTGTTGCTGGGCTTTGCCTGCGATGCGGGCGTGGCGCGCAATCAGGGGCGTGTTGGCGCGGCCGAAGGCCCCGCCGGCATCCGCAAATTCATGGCGGGCCTGCCCGCGCATGGCATGACGCGTTTGCTGGACGCGGGCGATGTCTTGTGCGTGGGGGATCAGTTGGAAGATGCCCAGGAGCGCCTGGGCCTGCGTGTGGCGGAACTGCTGGAGCAGGGCGCGCGCCCGCTGGTCCTGGGCGGCGGGCACGAGATCGCCTGGGGCAGTTTCCAGGGCCTGGCGCGCTGGCTGGAGGCCCGCGGCGACACGGACCCCATCCTGGTGCTGAACCTGGACGCCCACTTCGACTTGCGCACCGGGCGCCCGGGCAGTTCCGGCACGCCGTTCGACCAGATCGCGCGCTATTGCGAGGCGCGTGGCCAGGCGTTGCAATACGCCTGCCTTGGCGTGTCGCGGCTGGCCAATACGCCGGCGCTCTACGCCCGCGCGGCCGAGGTCGGCGCGGTCTGGGTTGAAGACCACGATATGCAGGAACGCCACCTGGAGGCCCGGCTGGCCAACGTGGATGCCTTGCTGGCACGCGCACGCCATGTGTATCTGACGATCGACCTGGACGTGTTGCCTGCGGCGGTCATGCCCGGGGTGTCGGCGCCAGCGCCTTATGGGGTGCCGATGTCCGTGGTCGAAGAGATCGTGCTGCGGATCAAGGCCAGCGGCAAGCTGCGGTTGGCTGACATGGCCGAATACAACCCGCGCTTCGACGTGGACGGCCACGGCGCCCGGGCGGCTGCCCGGTTGGCGTGGCAGTTGTTGTCGCGTTGAGGTGGGTCGCGTTGTGGGTCGGATTGAGGTGGGTCGGACTGAGAGACCAACTCCGTGTCCGACGACCCCGCCCCCAGCGCCTTGTACAAGGCAATGCCTCCCTGCAACTGCGCCAACTGACTGAGGGCCAAGGCATCGCGCGCCTGGTTCAGGCTGCGCTGCGCCACCAGCACCGGCAGGTAAGCGCTTAAGCCGCGCGCGTACAGTTGAGTGGCCTGTTTCAGGGCTTGTTGGCTGTCGGTCACGGCCTTCTGCAACGCGGCTTGGCGTTGGCGTTCGCTGGTCCATGCGGTCAAGGCGTCTTCCACGTCGCGCAGCGCCGAACGCACGTCCCGCTCGTAGACGCGCAGCACGGCGTCGGCGTTGGCCTGTGCCGCGGTCACGCCTGCTTGCGCGCGGCCGGCGTCGTAGAGCGACTGGCTGCCCTGCATCGCCGCCGACCACGCCAGGCTGGCGCCTGAGAACAGGTCGTGGATGACGCTGGCCGTGGTGCTCAACCCCAACGGAATACGGAACGTGGGAAAGCGTGCGGCCTGCGCCACGCCGATTTGCGCGGTGGCGGCGGCCAGGCGTCGTTCGTCCGCGCGCAGGTCGGGGCGTTGGCGAATGACGTCCGAAGGCAGTGACAGCGGCAAGTCGGCCGGCATGGGCAAAGCCGGGGCGGGCGTTGCGAGGGTGGCGTGCCAGTCCCCGGGAAACCCGCCCGCCAGCACACCGATGGCATGGCCGAAACGAGCGATGTCCGCTTCCAGCAAGGGCGGCTGCGCCTCGGCGGTTTCGCGCTCGGCGCGGGCCAGGGTAACGTCGGCTAGCGTGCCCAGGCCGCGGCGGTGCGCTTGTTCGGCCAGGCGCTCAGCCTCGGCCAGCGAGCGAATGTTGTCTTGTGCGATGACCAGGCGCAGTTGCGCGGCACGCAGCCCGGCGTAATCGGCCACCAGTTCGGCCACCAGACTCACTTGTAGCGCACGATGGTCCTCGGCCAATGCTTCGATGCCGGCATCGGCGGCCTCGACCGCGCGGCGCGTGCCGCCAAACAGGTCCAGCTCCCAACTCGCGTCGAACCCCAGTTGCCAGGTTCGCGCCCGCCCGCCGGGCTGCGAGCTGAGCGCCTTGCTGCCGCGTGCGGCCTCGCCGGCGGCTGCGGCCGAGACCTCGGGCAGGGCGGCCGAGGCGATTTGCACACGCTCGGCGCGTGCCTGGCGCAGGCGTGCCAAGGCAATGTCCAGATCCTGATTGTGCGCCAGGGCCTGTTCGACCAGGCGGTCCAGCAAGGGGTCCTGGAAGGTGCGCCACCAGGTGCGCAGGCCAGCGTGGTCGCCATCGGACATGGCGGCGTTGGCCTTGATCCAGTGCGCGGGCACAGCCAGCGTCGGCGTGCGGTAGTCCGGACCCACCGTCGTGCAGGCGGTCAGCAATGCCAGCAGAAAAGGAAGCAGTGCCTGCCGAAGGCGCGGTTGCGTGCGAGGGATGGGTACATGCATGGCCTTGCCCTCACATCCAGCGGTGTAGCAGCGAGATCAGCCGGCCCTGGGGCACCGGCGTGCCTGCCGAGGGCGTGACCTCGATGCTGCCGGTCATGCCCGCCGCCAGCACGACGTCATGCGGGACATGCTGGAACTCGACGCGCACCGGGATGCGCTGCGCCAGCCGGACCCAACTGAAGCTGGGTTCCACGCTAGGCAGGCCCTGCGCGTCGGCCTGCTGGTTGCTGTCGGCAATGCCTCGCCCGATGCTGGCCACCCGCCCCGGCAACACCTGGTCGAACCCCATCAGGCGGATCCGCGCCGCCGCGCCGGGTTGGATGCCGCGCAGTTTGGTTTCCTCGAAGTAGCCGGTGATCCAGAAGCTGTGGGCGTCGATCAGGGCGATGTTGGGCTGGCCCGTCACGGCGTAGTCGCCCTGGTTCAATCGCAGGCGCGTGACGTAGCCATCGGTTGGCGCACGCAGTTCGGTGCGTGCAAGATCCAGCTTCGCCCTGTCCACGGCGACCTGTGCACTGCGCAGGTCGGACCGGGCGATGGCGGCCGCCTGGCTCGCCCGCTGGATGTCCTCGGCCGGCACCAGGCTTTCCATGCCGCGGCGCCGCCGCGCCTCGTCGGTTTTCTGGCGCAAGGACACCTCGGCCGATGCCAACTGCGCTTCGGCCTGGGCCAATGCCAGTGCGAAGCTGGCATTGTCGATGCGATAGAGCAGGTCACCCTGTTTGACGTATTGATCGTCCATGACCGAGACCGCGACGACGGTGCCAGACACTTCGGGAGCGATACGCACGATCTGCGCACTGACACGGCCATCGCGGGTCCAGGGGGCGACGACGTAGGCGCGCCACAGCGCGCTGACCAGAAACCCGGCAGCAACGACCACCGCAAGGGTGAGTCCTGCCCGCAGCAGGCGCTTGGCGGGAAATGAGCGTTCAGACATAAAGCACCAACAGGGAAACAAGGCAGAGGGAAATGGCGAACTCGAACAGGCCCGGATGCCACACCCAGCGCAGCACCCCGCAACGCACCAGCACGAAGCGCAGGCCCATATAGATCGGCAGGGCCAGGCAGGCGTAGACAAGGAAGGGCGGCAGGTAGATGCCCGCCAAAGAGAATTCACTGAGCATGGGCATGGCCTTCAGAGGGGTTCGGAACGTCGTTCGCATGGCGTTCCAGCAGCGCGGCGATGTCCTGCAGCACGACCGCCACGCGCCGCACGTCATCCATCGCGGCGCTGGGCCGCACTGGCAAGCGCGCCAAAGAGGCCGCTGCGCGGCGAGCATGGCGTGCGGCGCGCGCAGGATCACCGGCCCGCTGGCGCAGATGGCGCAGCGTGCGCGCTACCACGCGCGGCCACTCGGCGTCCGGGGGCGCCTGGCGCACCCAGCGCCGCAGGCGCAGGATTTCCCGACCCAGATGCAGGCTGGTCAGCGCCTGGGCGATGGCGCGATCCATCGCCTGCGGCTGCGTCCTGAGCAAGGCACTGAGTTGCGCGATGCGGTGTTGCTGGCGCCATTGCCAGGCCGGTGCATCGGGCGGCTCGTCGCGCAAGGTGGCCAGCGCCGCGTTGCGGATGCGCTGGCGCAAGCGCGTGACGTCGCGTGCCAGGTTGCGCGGCAGCACGATCCTGAAGCCCAGCAGCGTGAAACATGTCGCCAGGATCCAGGCCACGGCGCCATTGAGAAACAGTGCAAAGTCGTAGCGCATGGGGTTGTCCGCCGCCGCCAGAGTCGTGAACGCCACCAGATAGGCCACGCCCGCCAGCGCATAACGGGGCATCGTGGTGGCATACACGCCAGGCAGCCAGAACAGGCTCAGGATCACCAGCAGCAGTGGCAGGCCCGAGACGTGCGGCAGCACGATGAAGGTGCACAAAAAGGCCATCGCCACCGCGGCCACCGTGCCCTTGATGAATTCGACCGCACCCAGCGCGGGACTGGGCGCAGTGGACAGCAGCGCGCATGCCGCCGCCAACCCCGCCAGCATCATGTTGCCTTCCGTCCAGCCGGTGGCGATCCAGAACGCACCGCCCATCACCACAGTCAACAGGGCGCGCACGCCATTCTGGAAAGCCGCCACCGTGTCGCGGTGAAACGGCACGGACACGCGCGCCGGCGTTGGCCTGGGTTGGTGGAAACGCTCGATGCCTTCGATGGCTTGCAGGTAATCGTCGATCTGCTCGATCAAGCGATCGCCTGCGATCATCAGCGCGGCCTGCTCGGCGGCATCGTCCAGCGAGGTCGTGGCAATTACGGCCACCAGCCGGGCGCGCAGGTCGTTCAGTCGCCCGATGGCACGCGCCCTTCGGGTCGGGCCGCGTTCGGTCGGGCCGCGTTCGGCCGGGCCGCGTTCGGCCGGGCCGGGGGCCTGCTCCAACGCCTGCCCGACCTCTCGCCATGCTTCCTCCCAGTCCGGTTGCAACGCACGTAGCGCAGCGCGGGCGGCGCTGTGTTCGCGCAGGGGCGGCGCGCCGCCCACCAAGGCGGAAAACAGCGACACCATCGTGTGCCGCACCGTGCCGGCACGATGGGCCAGATCGGCGGACTCGGCCTTGCCCAGCGCCAGCAGATCGTCCAAGCCATACACCTCGGTGATCAGTGAGCGCCGTCCGGCATTCATAGGCTTGGCGCCCGGCTCCGCGCTGGCTTGAATGGCCTGGGGATGCGACGCCAACACGCCCGCCGTGGCGGCCGCGAGGCGGTCAAGGAGTAGGGCCAGGCGGCGATGCACGCTGCGGCTGCTGAACAGGGCCGACACCAGCGCCAGGCAAACCACGCCGATCAGCACGGACGCGCCGCGCCCCATCACCTGATCGAAAGTGCGTTCCGGATGCTGCATGGCGCCGTAGGCCGCCAGGCCCACGGTATAGCCCGCCAGCGTGGCGCCATAGGCCCGGAAATGACGCAGCAGCGTCATGCCCACCACGCACACCCCCAGCCATACGCCGAACCCGAACAGGAAGAGCCAGGGCATTTGGCCGAAGGCGCTCATCAGCACGACGGCGGCCAGCATCCCGACCAGCGTGCCCAGCACCCGCCACACCCCCTTGCCGATCACGCCGCCCTGGACAGGGTTGATGACGAGCAGCACGCTGGAAGCCGCCGCGTAGGGCGCGTGCAGTTCCAGCAGATAGGCCACCACCAAGGCCAGGCAGGCGGCCAGGATCGAACGCATCACATAGGTGGCGCGGGGCGTCGTCAGATCGAGATAAGGCAGCCCACGCGCCAACCCCTCCCGACAGCGGGAAAGGCGTGGAAAGACGCGCGAATTTGCGTCAGGCACGTTCGCCGAATGCACGATGCAACCCTTCTACAGTGATCAATACGCATCACTGTAGGCAGGGCCAATCATTCCGAAAAGTGAATTTATTGCACTCGGATGATTGCGTAATACGCACGCATAGGGGCAAGCACCCCGCTAAGGTTTAGCGCGCTTGGCCGCCTGCGCCTGGCTCTCGTTGGACAGCATATGGATGGTCTGCCGCAGCCATTGATGGGCCGGATCGCCCTCCAGGCGCGGGTGCCAGGCCTGTGTCAGCAGCACCGTTTCCAGCGGCGTCGGCAGGTCGAACACCCGAATGCGCAGGCCTGCGGACAGCGCGGCGCTGGCCAGATGCCGGGGCAAGGGCAACAGCAGATCCGAATCTTGCAATGCGAACAGCGCCGTGTACGGATTGGGCACCACCAGGGCGACGTGCCGGCGCAGCCCCTGCGCCTCCAGCGCGGCATCGAGCGGCCCGGCGGCCTTGCCGCGCCTAGACACGTTGATGTGCTCCCAGTGCGTGAGGCGTTCGGGCGTGATTTCGTGGTCGAAAATCGGATGGTTGGCGCGCGCGACGCCCACGAACGTCGTGGTGAACAGGGACTGCACGCGAATCTCAGGCCCCAACTTGCGCGACGCGCTGATGAACAGGTCGATGCGGCCGCTGCGCAGCGCCTCTTCGTCCACGTCGTCTTCCTCCGGCGAAAAGCGCAGCATCGCCCGTGGCATCTCGCGCGCCATCGCGTCCAGAAGATGGCCCAGGTGGATGCTTACGAACTCATCGGTGGCGCGGACGTTGAAACGCCGATCCAGCACTTTCAGGTCGATCTCGGCATCGGAAGCGAACACCTGCGAGGCCTGTTCGACCGCCACCCGCACCTGTTCGCGCAGTGCCAACGCCTTGGGCGTGGGCACGAGCTTGCGGCCGACCTGGACGAACACAGGATCGCCCAGCGCCTCCCGGATGCGGCCCAAGGTGCGGCTCATCGCCGGCGCGCTCAGGTGCATGCGGCGCGCAGCGCCAATGACGCTGCCCTCGTCGAGCAGCGCATCCAGCGCCAGCAGGAGATTGAGATCGGGACGTGGCATGGCTGCCCCTTTTGGATTTACCGTGATGCAATCATAGGGTGTTTTGAGTACCGGAAAAGCACTCAACGGAAAGCGCGCGTGCAGGCTGGACGCGTCCCGGTTGGCGGCTTAGGATAGGGGCAGCTTCAAGACCGGGCTTGCGACCCGTAAGGTATCCGCAACAAATATCTGTCCCCATTTAATATATTTTTAATTTAAATGGGGACGCTATATTTTTCACGGATAAAATGGCGCAACTTTGTCAGGAGATCATGCTCATGTCTCAAACGCCCACTCATGCCTTGCCGTCTTATCTGAATGCCGATGACCTCGGCCCCTGGGGTAATTACCTGCAACAAGTCGACCGGGTCACCCCGTACCTTGGCACGCTGAGCCGGTGGGTCGAGACGCTGAAGCGCCCGAAGCGCGCGCTGATCGTTGACGTGCCGATCGAGCTGGACAACGGCACGATCGCCCACTTCGAGGGCTATCGCGTGCAGCACAACGTGTCGCGCGGCCCGGGTAAGGGCGGCGTGCGCTTCCACCAGGACGTCACCCTGTCCGAAGTGATGGCGCTGGCGGCCTGGATGTCGGTGAAGAATGCCGCGGTGAACCTGCCGTATGGTGGCGCCAAGGGCGGCATCCGCGTCGATCCGCGCAACCTGTCGCAATCCGAACTTGAGCGCATGACGCGCCGCTACACCAGCGAAATCGGTGTGATCGTGGGCCCGTCCAAGGACATCCCGGCGCCTGACGTGGGCACCAACGCCCAGACCATGGCCTGGATGATGGACACGTATTCCATGAACGAAGGCGCCACCGCCACGGGCGTGGTGACCGGCAAGCCGATCGCGCTGGGCGGCAGCCTGGGCCGCGTCGAAGCGACGGGCCGCGGCGTGTTCGTCGTGGCGTGCGAAGCCGCGCGCGACCTGAACATCGACGTCTCGAAGTCGCGCGTGGTCGTGCAGGGCTTCGGCAACGTGGGCGGCACCGCTGCTCGCCTGTTCCATGAAGCCGGCGCCAAGGTCATCGCCGCGCAGGACCATACCGGCACGGTACACAACGCTGAAGGGCTGGACGTCCACAAGCTGCTGTCGCACGTGTCGCAACATGGCGGCGTGGGCGGCTTCTCGGGCGGCCAAGCCTTTGATAAGGACGAGTTCTGGACGCTGGAAACCGAATTCCTGATTCCGGCAGCCCTGGAAAGCCAGATTACCGCCCAGAACGCCGGCAAGGTGCGCGCCAAGGTCGTGGTGGAAGGCGCCAACGGCCCGACCACGCCGGAAGCGGACGACATCCTGTTTGAGCACGGCGTTTACGTCGTGCCGGACGTGCTGGCCAACGCCGGCGGCGTGACAGTGTCCTATTTTGAATGGGTGCAGGACTTCTCCAGCTTCTTCTGGAGCGAAGAAGAGATCAACCAGCGTCTGGAACGCATCATGCGCGAAGCCTACGGCGCCGTGTCGCAAGTGGCCAAGGAACACAAGGTGACGTTGCGCACCGCCGCGTTCATCGTCGCTTGCACCCGGATCCTCCAAGCGCGCCAAGTGCGCGGCCTGTATCCTTGAAGACTGAATCGGCGATGCGTGATTGAACGACTCGCCGAGGAGGCAGAGGAAGACAAAAACAGAAATCGCCCCGCAAGGGGCGATTTCCATTTCAGGAGACACGCATGACGCAACACCTGCCGTCCACGACGCTGACCGTGGACCCCGCCTGGATCGACGCATACGGCCATCTGAACGCCGCCCACTATGTCGGCATCTTCGACAGGGTGGGCTTCGAACTGCTCAGCCAGGTCGGCGTGGGGCTGGACTACACCGAAGCAACGCGCTGCGGCATCTATACGATGAACGTGCACGTGGCCTATCTGCGCGAAGTGCTGGCGGGAGACCCGCTGATGCTGCAGGTCCGCCTGCTGGAATCGGACAATAAGCGCTTGCTATGCCTGATGGAGCTGACGCAGACGCGCGACGGGTATCTGGCGGCCACGATGGAACAGTTGTCACTGCATGTCGACCTGAATACGCGGCGGGCCACGCCATTCCCGGACGACCTGGCGGCGCGGCTGGCGAGCACCGTCGCCGAGCACGCCCGGCATCCGCTGCCAACCGCTTACCGGCGGTTGCTGCCGCTGCAAGGGGCGCGCTGAGCGGCGTGCGCCGGTGCGGACTGCCTGGCCGGGCTGGCTGATCGGCGCCGAATGTTGCTTGTTAACACACCCCCATGACAGGTTTGCGACCGAGCCGTACACTGGCCCCGGGTGTGGAGCTCAGGCCACAAGTAGGGGTTTTTTTCGAGATCTTGGACGGGTTTTCCTTGCGTTTAGAAAACTGACACATTGCGTCCCTAGAATTCGTTCCTGCCATGCGCCGCACGCCGTTTGCACTGCAAACCAAGCCACCTGCGCATGTATGTTCAATCAAAGGGATTACGCAATGAAAAAGACTCTGCTCGTCACCGCGCTGTTCGCCGCCCTGTCCGGCGTGGCGCAAGCCGAAACCTCGGTGACGCTGTACGGCCTGATCGATACCGGTATCGGTTTCCAGCAAATCAAGGGCAATAACGACTACAAAGAATCGAAGTTCGGCATGGTCAATGGCGTGTCGAGCGGTTCGCGTTGGGGCCTGCGCGGCGCCGAAGACCTGGGCGATGGCCTGAGCGCGGTCTTCACCTTGGAAAGCGGCTTCAACTCGGGCAACGGTCAATCGGGCCAAAGCAGCCGCCTGTTCGGCCGCCAAGCCACCGTCGGCCTGAAGGCCGATTCGTGGGGCCTGCTGGAATTCGGCCGTCAGACCAACATCGCTTCGAAGTACCTTGCCGCGATCGACCCGTTCTCCGGCAGCTACGGCCAGGCTAACGTCGGCGTGGCCTTCAGCGCCGCCAACACGGTCCGCTACGACAACATGGTGCAGTACTCGACCCCGTCGTTCAGCGGCTTCCAATTCGGCGTCGGCTATTCGTTCAACGCCTCGGACACGACCACCGCGCAAACCGGCTTCAAGACCGCCGACAACACCCGCGCCATCACGACCGGCCTGCGCTACGTCAACGGCCCGGTGAACGTCGCGCTGACGTATGACCAATTGAATCCCGCCAACCAGTTGAACAACGACGCGACGCCCAAGTCCTGGACCGTCGCCGGCGCCTACGACTTCGAAGTGCTGAAGTTGGCGTTGGGCTTTGGCCAGACGCGCGACGGCTGGTTCACCGGCCAAAGCATCAACTCGTTCGGCAGCGGCTCGCCCACGGCGACCAGCTTCGGCACGAACGTCGCGGTGTCGGGCTTCAAGGCCAATTCCTACCTGGTCGGCCTGACCGTGCCGTTCGGCGCCAGCAGCATCCTGGCGTCGTGGCAGCGCGCCGACCCCAGCGGCAATCCGCTGACGGCCGGCAACGATTCGACGATGAACGTCTACAGCATCGGCTACACGTACAACCTGTCCAAGCGCACCAATCTGTACGCGCTGGCTTCGTACTCCACCGACTTCGCGTTTGTCGACGGCGTGAAGAGCTCGGTCGGTATCGTGGGTGTCCGTCACCGCTTCTAAGCGCCTGACGTGAGCCGGCGGCGCGGTGCGCTAGCGCGCGCCGCCGGTTCCTTCAGGCCGCGGTTGCATTGAGCGGACTGGGCGTCTTACCCGGCCACAGACGCGAAAAAAGCGGCCACCTCCCTAGCTCCACCCTCAGTCCGCTCACCCGAACCCCGGTCCCGAAGAGACCTTGCGCGCAGCGGCGCGCGCGAACGCCGGCAACAGGCCAGATGCCTGTTGCCGGCGTTCGCTTATCCAAGGGGCGCTACGACGCCGGCAGCAGCTCCGGCTTCAGGATGCCGCGCAGATCGGCATACGGGATCGCAAGTTCCGGCTCGCCGTGCGAGTAGGGGGCGATTGAATAGGCGTCGTACTTCACGACGATACCGTCGCGCGTCAGCGCGAAGTTGTCGCTTTCCTGGAAGGGCCACATCTTGTTGTAGGCCGCCGGGTCGCGCTTGGCGTCCGGGTTGCCCGCCAGCCATTTGGCATGGGCGCGCTGTAGCGCCGCGACGTATTCCGCGCGGCGCCCGGGGATCAGGGCTTCGTCCAGGCTCATGACGCGTTCGCGGCTGCGTTCCCAGTTCAGGTATTGGGTGGCCGGGATGCCGTGGGCGGCGCCGGTCAGGAACTGCTCGGTGTGCAGTTCGATCGACACGATGTCGCCAACGGTGTCTTTGACGCTGGCCTTGAAGTAGGTGGCGTCGCGCGGCCGCGCGGTGGACCAGAAATACTGCGTGTATTCCGACAGGGTGTTGTAGGGGCCGCGGCGGTTGGCGTCCGTGCCGGTCATGTAGGCCAGCACGTGGTCCACCAGCGCCGTCAGTTTCGGGATGCCGGGGAACGCGACGCTGTCGATTTCGATATGCGGGCAATCGCCTTCGCAGCCGGGCTTGTTCGAGGCCCATTTGATGCGTTCCGTGGACAGGTCGCCCACTTTCTCCGGCGTGGAGGACGTGGGGCTGGCCAACGTGATGTTCGCCGGGGGCGTGCTGCCACAGCCGGCAAGCGCCAACAGGGCCGCGCCCAGGATCAGACCGCTTATCGCGCCTTGCGGCGTGAATGTGCGACGCATTGAACTACCTCCAAGAAATCAAGGCTTGACGGCAACAGGCCCTCAGGGCACTACGCCTGTCCATTCGGACGTGGAGAACTTTTCGTCGGCCTGCTGCTGGGCGCGCGCCAGCGTGCCGCTGCCGATCTGCCCGGGGGTCAGACGGTGCAAGCCGGCAAAAGTTTCCACCATGCGGTCGATGATGACCGCGCGCGCCAGACCGGTTTGGGTGCGCAGCGGGTCCACGCGCTTCTTGGCGCTGGTGGTGCCCTTGTCCGACAGTTTTTCACGGCCGATCCGCAAGACTTCGACCATTTTATCGGCGTCGATGTCGTAGGACATGGTCACGTGGTGCAGCACGGCGCCGGCACGCCGGGCTTGCGCCGCGCCGCCGATCTTGCCGATATCGGAGGCGATGTCGTTCAGCGGCTGGTACCAGGCTTTGATGCCCAGGCCTTGCAGCGCCGTCAGCACCCACGCGTCCAGGAACGCGTAGGATTCCTGGAAGCTCATGCCGTGCACCAGCGCTTGCGGGGCGCTGAGCGAATACGTGATGGAGTTGCCAGGTTCGATGAACATCGCGCCGCCGCCGCTTACGCGGCGCACGACCTCGATGCCGTGGCGCTTGGCGCCTTCAGGATCGACTTCGTTTTTCAAGGACTGGAAGCGGCCGATCACGACGGCGGGAGCGGACCATTCCCAGATGCGCAAGGTGGGCGGGCGCTGGCCGGCGCCGACCTCGTCGGTGATGACGGCGTCCAGCGCCATGTGCAGCGACGGGGCCTGCGGGCCTTCGTGGATCAGTTGCCAGTCGTAGTCGTTCCAGTCGGTGCGCGTCATGCCAGCGCCCTCCGCAGGACGACGGCCACGGCTTCGGCGGAAAAGCCGAACAGCTCGGCGTCGGCGGGCAGCGCGGATTGGACGGCGAGCGCCAACTCCAGTTCACCAGCATCGGCGGGCATGCCGTTCAAGCCGTCATTGATGGCTTCAAGCGCTTCAGGAGGCTCGAGAAAAAAATCACCGCTGATGCGGACATTGGCCAGGCGGCCGTCGCGCACTTCCAGATCCGCGACGACCAATTTGCCGCCGGGGACTTTGTATTCACCATGCATGGACGCTCCTTGCAAAATCATGTACTTGCACTACAGGCTGAGTTTCATGCCATCGTGGCTGGCCGTGAAACCCAGGCTTTCATAGAATCGCCGCGCATCCGGGCGCGCGCGGTCGGTGGTCAGTTGGACAATGCCGCATCCCTGGATGCGGCATTGTTCGATCGCCCATTCAAACATGGCGCGCCCCAAGCCTTCACCGCGCGACGACGAAGCGATGCGCACGCTCTCGATTTGTCCGCGCCATTGGCCCTGACGCGATAAGCCGGGTATGAACGATAACTGCAAACAGCCGACCAGGTGCGAATCGCGCTCGACCACCGCCAGGAATTGATTGGAATCCTGGTTGATTGCCGCGAACGCGGCGACGTAGCGCGGATTCGGCGGTACGGAAGGGTCTTCCCGCGTGGCGCCGAGTGCGTCGTCGGCCAGCATCGCGACAATATGCGGCAGGTCTTCGGCGCGGGCGCGGCGGAACGCCAGTTTCGGTTCTGTCATGGGCCGTCTCCGAAGGCTCAGCGGGCGACTTGCTGCGCGGTCTGGCCGAACAGGATGCGGCGGGATTCTTCGTCGCTGATCGACGGCGCGGTGTTGATGGTGTCGGCCAGCGCATAGGCGCGCTGCGTGGCGGGGCGCGCGGCAATCGCGTTGAACCAGCGCTGCAGGTGCGGGAAGTCGTTCAAATCCTGGCCCTGCTTGGCGTGCGGCACGATCCAGGGGTAGGCGGCCATGTCCGCGATGGAGTAATCGCCCGCGACGAATTCGCGGTCGGCCAGACGCTTGTTCAGCACGCCGTACAGGCGGTTCGTCTCTTTGACATAGCGGTCGATGGCGTAGGCGATGCGCTCTTGCGCGTAGCCCGAGAAATGGTGGTTCTGGCCCGCCATGGGGCCCAGGCCGCCCATCTGCCAGAACAGCCATTGCGAGACTTCGGCGCGGCCGCGCACGTCGGCGGGCAGGAAGCGGCCAGTCTTCTCGGCCAGGTACTGCAGGATGGCCCCGGATTCGAACAACGAGATCGGCGCGCCGCCGTCGGCGGGGGCCTGATCGACGATCGCAGGGATGCGGTTGTTCGGCGCGATGGCCAAAAATTCGGGTTTGAACTGGTCGCCGCGGCTGATGTTCACCGGGTGGATGTTGTAGGGCAGGCCGGTTTCTTCAAGGAACAGCGTGATCTTGTGGCCGTTGGGGGTGGTCCAGTAATAGAGATCGATCATGGGGTTGCGTCCTGGGAATCGTGGCGCCGCCGGCGTCGGCCGGCGGATGAAAAGCCATGATAGCGGGGACGGCTTGGCGCTGGCCTGAATAACCGGGGCCGGGGTGCGGGTTTCCCGTGGTGGCGGTATCAGGCGGCGCCGGCGCCCGGGCGCGCGCGGCCCGGCAGGCGCCACGTCCAATTCAGGCTGACGCCTGCGGCGGCCAGGAAAATCATCGCCACGCCCACGATCTGCGTGGCGTCCATGCGATGGCCATAGACGACGAAATCCAGCAGGATGGCCACGGCAGGGTAGATGAAACTGAGCGCGGCGGTGGAGGTGGTGGGCAGCTTCTGGATGGCCGAGTACATCAGGATGTACATCAGGCAGGTATGGATCAGGCCCAGCGCTACCAGATATCCCCATTGCAAGGGGGCGGCGGGCAGGGCGTTGAAATCCGCCATGGGCAGCAGCATGATCGCGCCAAGCGCGACTTGCACCAGCGCCAGCACTTGCGGCGGGATGCCCGTCAACCGCTTGACGATGATGGCGGTTACGCCGTAGAGGGCCGCCGCGCCCAGGCCCAGCATCAGGCCCGTCAGATAGCCAGCGCCGTCGGCGCCGCCCGTGTCCGACAGGCGCAGCACCAGCAGCAGTCCGGCAAAGGCCACGAGCGTCCAGGCCAGCTTGCCGCGCGACGGGCGCTCACCCAGGAACAGCACGCCCAGGCCGATCAGGAAGAAGGGCTGCACGTTATAGACCGCCGTGGCCAGCGAGATCGATGCCAGCCGGTATGCCGAGAACAGCAGCACCCAGTTCAGCACCAGCGCGGCGCCGGCCGCAAGCGCCAGGGCCAGCGTTCTTGCCGTGAACAGGCCGGGCTTGAGCAGCCCGCGTGCCCAGCAATACAGGAACAGGGACAAGGCGCCGAAGACGCAGCGGAAAAAAACCACGTTCCAGGCGCTTTGTCCGGATTCGATGACAAAGACGCCAAGCGTGCCCGACAGGGTCATGGCGGCGGCCATTTGTGCCAGGCCGAGGCGTTCTGATGGGGAATTCATGTGGGTTCTCCGGGGGCGGGCGATCCGCGATGTACGATGGAGAAATTATCCCAGGCAGATAAACGCGGTTATATGATGTTCATGTGGTGCTTTTAATTTCATACCTTCTTTTAGGTGGAATTTATGCAGAACGACCTAAAAAACGAAAATCCTGTTCTGGATGGCATCGACCGCCGGCTGGTCGAGACCTTGTCGGTCAACGCGCGCACCACTACGGCCGACCTGGCCCGGCAGGTGGGCATGTCGGCGCCCAGCGTGGCGGATCGCCTGCGGCGCCTTGAGGAATCGGGCGTGATTCGGGCCTATACGCTGGATGTGGATCCGGTGGCGCTGGGCTACACCCTTGAAGCCATCGTGCGCATCCGGCCGTTGCCAGGGCAACTGCGGCACGTCGAGGGGTTGATCCAGGAAATCCCGGAATTCGTGGAATGCGACAAGGTGACGGGCGATGACTGCTTCATCGCCCGCGTGGTGCTGAGGTCGATTTCGCACCTGGACGGCATCCTTGAGCGCGTGACGGAATTTGCCGAAACCAATACCGCCATCGTCAAGGCGCACACGGTGCGCCGCCGCCTGCCGCCGTTGCGGTAGGCGGGGCTGATGGCCTCAGACGGGGGCCGAGAGCGCCTGGACGATGTCGTCCTTCAGGCCCGAGGGCGTGTCGGTGGGGGCATAGCGCTTGATGACCTGGCCGTCGCGGCCGACCAGGAACTTGGTGAAGTTCCACTTGATGCCTTCGGTGCCGAAGACGCCGGGCTTTTCGCCCTTCAGCCAGCGGTACAGGGGATGCGCGTCCGCGCCATTGACGTCGACTTTGGCGTACAGCGGGAAGGTGATGTCGTACTGGGTCGCGCAGAAGTTGCGGATCTCGGCTTCATCGCCCGGCTCCTGGTGGCCGAACTGGTCGCACGGAAAGCCCAGCACGGTCAGCCCGTCGTCGCGCAGCGAGCGGTAGAGTTCTTCCAGGCCCGCGTATTGCGGCGTGAAGCCGCATTTGGAGGCAACGTTCACGACGAGCAGCACGCGGCCCCGGTAAATGTCTAGTGACCGGTCCTCTCCGTTGATGTCGCGGGCGGTGAAATCGTAGATCTTGCTCATGCGGGCTCCTGTGGCAGGCGTCTGGACGCGGGGGCGCCAATGCGCGGCCTGCCGTCGAGTGTAGCGCCTGGACCGCGTGCGCGAACGAGGCTATCCCGAGGGCCGGGCGGGGCCATTCATGCCTGGCGCGGAAGGCCGTCCTATCATGTCGCATCAACATCGAGCGTCGGCAGGAGAGCCGCGATGGAAGGAATGATTGAACGCCTGGAAGCCATGCTGGCCAAGGGCACCGACAATATGCTGCTGCGGTTTTCGCTGGGCAAGGCCTATGCCGAACAAGACTGCTTTCGCGAGGCCGAACCACACCTGCGGGCGGCGCTGGTGTTCGACCCTGCTTACTCGGTCGCGTGGAAATGGTTGGGCAAGGCGTGCCAGGGGCAAGGCGACCTGGACGGCGCTCGGGCGGCCTGGAACGCCGGCCTGGAAGCCGCCCAGGCGCGCGGCGACAAGCAGGTCGAAAAGGAATTGCAGGTGTTCATCAAGCGGCTGGACAAGCAGGCCGCGGCGGGCGCGTGAACCGCTCTCAAGCGGCGGGCAGATTGCCGAACGCTTCCAGCGCGCGC
Organism: Achromobacter marplatensis; assembly: GCF_049060505.1. Classification (GTDB taxonomy): domain Bacteria; phylum Pseudomonadota; class Gammaproteobacteria; order Burkholderiales; family Burkholderiaceae_B; genus Achromobacter; species Achromobacter marplatensis_A. The sequence continues at coordinate 340,828 of NZ_JBMGRB010000002.1, read as the reverse complement.
AGCCGGCTTTGCGCCAGGTCCACGATGGGCGCCGGATAGCCCGCGGCCGCGCGCTCCATCGGGCTGGGGTCGTGGATGGCCTGGTCGTCCAGGTGCGCCAGTTCGGGCAGCCATTCCCGCAGGAACGCGCCGCGAGGATCGAAGCGGCGGGATTGGGATAAGGGGTTGAACACTCGGAAGTAGGGCACCGCGTCGGCCCCGGTTGACGCGCTCCATTGCCAGCCGCCGTTATTGGCCGCCAAATCGCCATCCACCAGTTGCGCCATGAACCAGGCTTCGCCCAACCGCCAATCGATCAGCAGGTTTTTCGACAGGAACATGGCGGCGACCATGCGCAGCCGATTGTGCATCCATCCCAGGGCCAGCAACTGGCGCATGGCGGCATCGACGATGGGGATGCCCGTCTTGCCGTATTGCCAGGCGTGCAGGTCCGCGGGCGCGTCGCGCCAGGGCACGGCGGCGGTTTCCGGCTTCATGGGCTGATGCATGGACAGCGACGGATACGCGGCCAATAGATGCTGATAGAACTCGCGCCACAGCAGTTCGTTAATCCAGGTGGCGGCGCCGGCCTTACCGCTGTCCAGTTCGCCATGGTTGACGGCAAGTGCGGCGCGCAGCGCCTGTCCGGGCGACAGCACGCCCGCCGCCAGATAGGGCGACAGGCAGCTGGTGCCGGGCCGCGATGGAAAGTCGCGGTCTTCCTTGTAGGCGTCGATGACGCCGTCGGCGAAGGCGGCTAACCGGTCAGCGGCTGCTGCTTCACCCGCGGGCCACAGCGCGCGCACTGCGTCGCTTGGGGGCGGAAAACCGTCGAACGCGTCGGGCAGGGGGTCCGCTGCCCATGGCGGCGCGGCTTGGGCGCGCGGCGCGGGCACGGGGCGCAGCGGCGCCGTGCGCAGCCGTTCCCGGCAGGTGCGCGCATAGGGCGTGTAGACGCGGTAGCACTCGCCTTTGCCAGTCAGCACCGTGCCGGGACGAAGCAGCGAGGCGCCGTGGTGCAGGGTCCAGTCCACGCCGTCCGCTTGCAGTGCCAGGCCCACTGCCGCGTCGCGGCGGCGTTCGTTGATGGCCCATTCGGTGTTGGCATGGACTTGCGCGATTCCGTGCGCCTGGCAAAAGCCGGCGATGGCGCGGGGCGCATCGCCCCAGTCGGCAACCGTCAACAATTTCAGAGGAATGCCAAGCGCGCCCAGATCGCCTGCCAGCTTGCGCAGGTTGCGCAGCCAGAAATCCACCTTGGCCGGCGCGTCGCCGTGCTGGCGCCACTGTCCGGGCGACGCCAGGAACAGCGCGGTGACCGTGCCGTTCTCGGCGGCGGCAGCCAGTGCGGGGTTGTCGTGCAGGCGCAAGTCGGTGCGCAGCCAAAGCAGCGTGTTCATCTAGGCGGTCCAGGGCAAGATTGGCGGACAAGCAGGTCCGGCCAGCGAGGGTGGCATTCTAGCGTGCAGGCCAGGCTTGGAAGACGATGTAAAAACTACGAGTAGATGTGACGGAGGATTCGGGTCCGCAGGGGAGCGGGGTACAGGGCCAAGTCTGCGCTTGTGCCGTCCGGCGGCGGTCAAACCATGAAACACGCTGGCGCTGCGGATGTATTGACGCGCTTGCCCCTGCGCCATGTAATGCCATTAACGACGAGAGCAAAGTTGAACGCTATGGGAAATCTGATGGACCTCCGCCCGTCCTTTCTGAGAGGACGCACCCCCGCCGGCAAGACGTCCCGCGACGTCCTGCAAGCGCTTTGGCGTTCACTGGACCTTCCCGGCGAATCGCTTGAGCATGTGCTGTTGACCGGTGCCGAGCCGGTGCTGCCTTCGTCCTTCGCGGTCGGCACGGCGGCGCAAGCCAGTATGGCCGCCGCCGCCTTGGCCGCGGCCGAGCTTTGGCACCTGCGGGGCGGCGCCCGGCAGCAGGTCAGCGTCGATATGCTGCACGCCGCTCAAGAGTGCCGCAGCCACTTCAAGATCAATGGGGTGACGCCCAACCCCTGGGATCCGATCAGCGGCGTGTATCGCTGCGGCGATGGGGGCTGGGTGCGTATCCATGCCAATTTCGCGCACCATCGCGACGGCGCGTTGGCATTGTTGGGCTGTCCGACCGGCGAGGGCACCACCCGCGAAACGGTGGAGCGCGCGTTGAGCCGCTGGAAGGCGCTGGATTTCGAGCAAGTCGCCGCCGATGCCGGCATGGTGGTGTCGGCCATGCGCAGCTTCGACGAATGGGACCGCCATGCGCAGGGTCAGGCGATTGCCTCGCAACCCTTGATGACGATCGAGCGCATCGGCGAAGCCGATCCGCGCCCCTTGCCCAAGTACGGGCACGATGCGCGCCCGCTGAAGGACATCCGCGTGCTTGACCTTACCCGCATCATCGCGGGGCCGGTCTGCGGACGCGCGCTGGCCGCCTATGGCGCTGACGTGATGCTGGTGAATTCGCCGCAGTTGCCCAATATCGACAACATCATCGACACCAGCCGCGGCAAATTGTCCGTGCTGGCCGATCTGGACACAGCCGACGGCCGCATCGCGCTGGGCAATCTGCTGCGCAGCGCGCATGTGTTCGTGCAGGGATACCGGCCTGGCGGGATGGCGGCGTTGGGCTTCGGCCCGCAGGACGCGGCGCGCATCCGGCCGGGCATTGTTTATGTGTCGCTGTCGGCCTATGGCAACGTCGGGCCCTGGGCCAACCGCCGCGGCTTCGATTCCCTGGTGCAGACGGCGACGGGCTTCAACCATGCCGAGGCGCAGGCCGCCGGCCAGGAAGCGCCCAAGCCGCTGCCCATGCAGATCCTGGACCATGCGTCGGGCTACCTGATGGCGTTCGGCGCGCAAGCCGCGCTGGCCCGGCAGGCAACCGAAGGCGGCAGTTGGCATGTCCGCGTGTCGCTGGCGCAGACCGCGCATTGGTTGCGCGGCCTGGGGCGGGTCGAGGACGGCCTTGCCTGTCAGATGCCCGGATTCGAGGGCTTGCTGGAGACCGAGCCGTCGGGCTTCGGTGAATTGCTGGCCGTGCGCCATGCCGCGCGGTTCTCGGAAACCCCCGCCCGTTGGACGCGTCCGTCCAGTCCGCCCGGGACGCATCCTCCGGTCTGGCCGTTCAATTAGGCCTTCCGCGCCGAGCCCCCGGGGCGCCGCCCGGGGCGATTGCCCTTACTGCTTGGCCTTCCAGTCGCGCAGCGCGCGCATGGTGTTGGCCACGTGCGAATCCGGGTTCATGTCCGTGAATTCATAAAGGATCTTGCCTTGCGGCGAGATCACGTAGGACACCCGTTGCGCGTATTCGGGACGCTTGTCATGCACGGCGTCATACGCCTTCATGATCTTGCCGTCGCCATCGGCCGCCACGGCGAACTTGCCCCGGCATTCGCTGACCGAGAATTTGTTCAGCGTGTCGATGTCGTCCGTCGACACCCCGATGACGGTGGCGCCCAGTGCTTTGTACTCATCCGTGGCTTCGGCGAAGTTGTGCGCTTCGATCGTGCAGCCCTTAGAAAACGCCGCGGGGAAGAAATACAGCACGACCGGCCCTTGCTTCAGGGCTTCGGCCAGCTTAAAGGTGAAGGCATTGCCGGCCAGAGACGCCTGTGTGCTGAAGTCGGGGGCGGGCGCGCCCACGTTCAACGCGGCATGGGCCGACGTGCCGGCCAGCACGCCGCAGAGCATCAAGCAAGAGACAAGGCGGTTCATAGGAAAGCTCCGGTATCCAGTGCGCCGCGGGGCGGGAGCGCGGCAAAGTGCCTACTGTAGTCCCGCCACGGGCAGGGGTCCAGTTCAGTCGCGGTTGGGCCCGCCCTTGCCTTCGCCGCGTTGCGCGTCGCGGCCGCCTCCGCCACCTCCGCCGCCTTGTTGCTGCGGGCGGTTCTCGGGCCGGGGCTGCGCCTGCTGGCGGGCTTGCTGCTGGGCTTGTTGCTGCGCCTGCTGACGTTGTTGATGCTGCTGCTCACGCGCTTGCTGTTGCTGCGATTCGCGAGCCTGCTGCTGCGCCTCACGCGCCTGCTGCTGGCGAGCCTGCTGTTGCTGCGCATCACGGGCCTGCTGCTGACGAGCTTGCTGTTGTTGCGCATCACGGGCCTGTTGCTGGCGCGCTTGCTGCTGCGCATCCCGGTCTTGTTGCTGCCGCGCTTGCTGATCGCGGGCTTGCTGCTGTTGCGCGCGCTGCTGCTGCTGATCCCGCCCCGGATCCCGCGCTTGCTGCGGCGCCGGCGATTGCGGGCGCGAGGTGCCCGTGACGGTCTGCCCCGGATTCTGTTGCGGGCCACGCTGCGGCGTGGCGTCGCCGGGTCGGCCGTCCGAGCCAGGCCGTCCGTTCTGATTGCCATTCTGGCCACGCCCGGCGTTGGGGCCGCCGGTCATATTGGAAGCGGGTGCACCATTGGGCGCGCCGGCGCCCTGGCGATTGTCGTGCCCTTGATCCCGCCCGTTCCCCGGGCGTCCATCCCCGCCGGGGCGCTGCATGTCGGGTCGCTGCGAGTCGGACGGGCGGTCATGGTTGTTCGGATGGTCGACGAACGCCTGAGGCGGACGGCCCTTGTTGTGTTCGTAGAACTGCGCGCGGTTGTTGCCGGCATCACGCACAAAGCTGCGCTGGACGTCGGTGGGCGGCGCGTGGCGGTCGTTGCGGGCGGCCAGCTCGCGCGGGTCGGCGCTGCGGCGGATGCCATCGGGGCCCCCGTGATAGCTGACGCGACGGTTATCGATGTTGTTGACGACGACAGTGTGGTTGTAGACGTTGGTGACGCGGGTGACGTTCACATTGGTCACCGACCGGTTGTAGTAGAAGCGGTCGCGCTTCCAATAGCCGCCGACGTAGCCGATGCCGACATAGCCGAAGCCATAGTTGATGCCGCCATAGAACCCCACGTGGGGGCCCCAGTAGCCCGCATTCCAGATATACAGCCCGTTCACGAAGCCCCAGTATCCCGGCGTCCAGAGCGCGCCGTGGTAGGGCGCCATCACCCATGCGCCGGGCACCCAGAAAAAGCCGTAGCGGTTGCGGCTCCAGTAGCCGGGTACCCACATGTAGCCGTCGGCAGGCGCGGGCGGCTGCACGTAGACGGGCAGGGGCGGTGGGGGCTCGGGGCTGCGGTCCACCAGCGCCAGGTTGACGTTGGCGGGGTCGCTGGTGTCATAGGCCGGCGCGGCGGGCGCCTCGGGCGGGGGCGGCGGGGCGTAGGTCTGCGCCGCCGCGCTGGCACAGGCCGCCAGCAGGGCGGCGGTGGCCAAGGGCCGCACGCGGGAAATCCGGACGGAAGATGTCATGGCTGTTCCTGATCGCCTCGGTGGCGAGGATCAATATCCGCGATAGTAATAATGCGGGGCGGGGTACGCCGGGTAATAGTAGTGCGGCGTGTAATAGACGGGGGCCGGGCGGTAGTAGCCCGGGCGGGCCGGGACCACGACGCATCCCGTCAACGAACTGGCTATCGCCAGGACCACCAGCAGACGCTTTTTCATGTCGGTCACTCCAAACCAGCGCCGGGCGTGCGATGCAAGGCCTGATGCGCTGATACGGATTAGGCCATACCCTCAGGCCCGAGTTCGTGCCTGTAATCGTTCCGAAACAGCTTTCAGGTGACGGATGTTTGCGCCTGAGTGACAGCCCATGTCGTTCGTATCAATCTCTGCTGGAAAAGCCACGGGGCCGCCTGAGCGACCCCGTTTTTCGTGCGTGACGCCGTCAAGCGGCGCCATGCGGTGTTGCGTGTCAGTTCCAGCGGCCGCCGTTGCCGGCCAGGCTGAAACGGCCGGCGCCCATGAAGGCGATGGCCAGGGCGGTGAAGAGGAACATGCCTTGCAATTCCAGGGCCCAGCCGCCGGAGTTGGTGACGCTGCTCAACTGGCCGGTGTGGGCCAGCAAGATCGCAACCACCATATTGATGGCGATCACCAGGCCGCCCAGGCGGGTGTAGACGCCGATGATGAGCAAGACCGGCGCGATGATCTCGCCGATATAGACGCCATAGGCCAAAAAGCCGGGCAGCCCGTGCGACGACAGCATGCCGCTGATGCCGGTGACGCCGCCGCCCATCAATTTGGACAGGCCATGGAGCAGAATCAGAATGCCGAGGGTCAGGCGCAGGATCAGCTTGCCGGTATCGTCGGACTTGATCATGGTGGGTTTCTCTTGTGATGGTTAAGGGGACAGCGGCCCGTTGGAGGACGCCGTTGACCTTTGGTTCCGCATCCGGCGCGCCGCGATTTAAGCGGAAACGCCGGGCCGGGCGGGGCCATTATGGCAAAACCCGAGCAAAATCATCAAGCAATCATCGCGGTCTTTTAACCGCTACATCGCAAAAAACGCCTGCCCCGGCAGCAATCAAAACTCTTCAAGGAACCGCATGCGGAAGCGGCGGCCCTTGATGTTGCTGTTGGACACGCGCGAGAACACTTGCTTGGCGATCTGGCGGTCCAGCGCGACGTAGGAATTGAATTCGGTGATGTTGATCTTGCCGACCTGTTCGAAGGTCAGGCCGCCATCGCCCGTCAGGGCGCCCAGCAAGTCGCCCGGGCGCAGCTTGTCTTTTTTGCCGCCCTGGATGCACAACGTGACCATCGGCGCGCGCAGGGGGCGATCCGCCTTGGGCTTCAGGGACTTGATGTCGCCCCACTTCAGGGGCGAGCCCTGGTATTGCTCGACCAGGTTGGCCCAACGCATTTCGTCGGGCGAACACAGGCTTAGCGCCAGGCCCTTCTGGTCGCCTCGGCCGCTACGGCCGATGCGGTGGACGTGGACTTCGGTGTCCTTGGTGACGTCCACATTGATGACGGCGCCCAGGTTCTGGATGTCCAGCCCGCGGGCGGCGACGTCGGTGGCGACCAGCACGGCGCAGCTTTGGTTGGCGAACTGGATCAGGATCTCGTCGCGCTCGCGCTGTTCCAGGTCGCCGTTCAGGGCTTGGGCGCTGATGCCGTCGGCCTGCAGCCGTTCGACCAGGTCGTGGCTGCGGACCTTGGTGTTGCAGAATGCCAGCGTCGAAACCGGACGGAAATGCGCCAGCAGGCGGGCCACGGCGTCCAGGCGGTCTTTGCCGTCGATCTCGTAGAAGATCTGTTCGATGCGGCTGGCATCGTGCTGCGCCTCTACTTTGACCTCGGCGGGGTTGCGCAGGAAGCGGGCGCTGAGTTTGCGGATGTTGTCCGGGTAGGTGGCCGAAAACAGCAGCGTCTGGCGCTTGGGCGGGCAGTGCGAGGCGATGGCGACGATGTCGTCGTAGAAACCCATATCGACCATGCGATCGGCTTCGTCCAGCACCAGCGTGGTCAGGCCGGACAAGTCCAGGCTGCCGCGCGTCAGGTGATCTTGGATGCGGCCGGGCGTGCCGACGACCAAATGGGCGCCGCGCGCCAGCGATTCAGCCTGGGGGCGGGCGGCCGCGCCGCCGCACAGGGTCAGAATCTTGATGTTCGGGATCAGGCGCGCCAGCCGGCGCAGTTCCTGCGCCACTTGATCGGCCAGTTCGCGGGTGGGACAGACCAGCAGCGCCTGGGGCGTCAACTGGCTTGCGTCCAGCTTTTGCAGCACGCCCAGGCCGAACGCCGCGGTCTTGCCGCTGCCGGTCTTGGCCTGCGCGATGATGTCGCGGCCTTCCAGGATAAGCGGCAGGCTTTGCGCCTGGATGGGCGTCATTTGCTCGAACCCCAGGCTTTGCAGGTTGTCGAGCAGGGCGGGCAAGAGGGGCAGGGAGGAGAAGGGCGTGTTGGTCACAATAGGGGGATCGCAAAAAATGCGAAAAACAGAGTCGACCGACAGTGTAAGCCCTGGCCATGGCCCGGCCGTCACGGGGCAGGGCCGCGCGGCGTAAAAATGGGGGACGTCTCGGGGGGTGTCTACGGGCAGGCATCGTCCTGCCCGGCCGTGGCGCGGCTTGCGGTTGGCGTGACGGCCGTGATGAAGGTTGCCTTTACGGCTGCGGTTCGTAGGTGCCCGCCAGGGCTCGCGCCGCTTCCTGCATGCGCGGCAGCCAGCCTCGCGCCCCGTCGATGGACAACCGGGCGACCGGCGCGTGTAGCGCCACCGCGGCGATGACGCGCGGGCCATGAAGAATGGGCACGGCCATGCAGACGATGCCCAGCAGGAACTCCTCGCGGTCGAAGCTGGCGCCTTCTTTCTTGATGGCGCGCAGCTCTAGCTCAAGCGAGGCGACGTCGCACAGGGTGTTGGGCGTATAGCGGGGCAAAGGGGCGGCGGCCAGCAGGCGCGCGCGCGGCTCGCGCCGCATGTTGGCCAGGAACAGTTTGCCGCTGGCCGAACAATGCAACGGCACGCGCGAACCGGTCTGCAGGTTTACGCGTAGCGGCCAGGCGGTTTCCACCCGATCCAGATAAATGACTTCGTCGCCATCCAGCATGGTGCAGTTGCAGGTTTCGCCGATTTCATCGACCAGGCTGTCCAGGATGCGGTGGCGCTCTCCGCGCAATGGCGAATTCAGCAGGGTTTCGCGTGCCAGGGCGCTTAGCCGCGGGCCGCTGACATAGCTTTTGCCGGCGGGCTCGCGCAGCAACATACCGGCTTCGACCAGCCGCGTCAGGATGCGCAGCACGGACGGCTTGGGCAGGCCGGTGGCGTCGGTCAGTGCGGCCAACGAGACGGGGGTTTCGGATCGGGCGACCTGTTCCAGCAAGGTCAGCGCGCGCAACGCGGCGGAGGATTCGTCTTTCATCTTTCAATATTTGAAGATTCGGCGGCCAACGGCCTATCGTCGCACGGATTTTGCAGAAAATGAAACGCCAGGGGGTGGGACGGGCGGGTTTTCTCCGGCAGTATCGATTCACCCCGGCCACGATGCAACCACACAAGCGCCGGCCTGCCAGGAGAGAGACCATGAGCAGCAAACAACACATGACCCCCAGCGAAGCGTTTGTTGAAACGCTGGTCGCGCAGGGCGTCAAAGACGTATTCGGCATTGTCGGTTCGGCCTTCATGGATGCGCTGGACCTGTTTCCCGCCGCGGGCATCCGCTTCGTGCCCACGGTGCACGAGCAGGGCGCCGCGCACATGGCGGACGGCTACTCACGCGTGACCGGCCGCCATGGCGTGTGCATTGCGCAGAATGGCCCTGGCATCACCAACTTCGTGACGGGGGTGGCCGCGGCGTACTGGGCGCATAGCCCGGTGGTGGCGATCACGCCCGAGACCGGCACGGCCGGCATGGGCCTGGGCGGCTTCCAGGAGACCGAACAACTGCCCATTTTTTCCCGCATCACCAAGTACCAGGCGCATGTGAACCGTCCGGACCGCATGGCGGAATTCACGGCCAAGGCCTTCGACAACGCGCTGGCCGAGCGCGGCCCGACGCAGTTGAACATTCCGCGCGACTACTTCTATGGCGAGATCGACGTGGCCATCCCCGAGCCGCGCCGCATCCGTCGCGGGCCGGGCTCGGAAGAAGACCTGGAGGCGGCGGCCCGCCTGTTGGCCGAGGCCAAGTTCCCGGTCATCGTGGCCGGCGGCGGCGTGCTGTTCTCGGAAGGCCAGGCCGAATGCGTGGCCTTGGCCGAACTGCTGGGCGCGCCGGTCGTGACCAGCTATTTGCATAACGACGCCTTCCCCGCCAGTCATCCGCTGTGGTGCGGACCGTTGGGCTACCAAGGCGCCAAGGCCGGCATGAAGCTGCTGTCGCAAGCCGACGTGGTGCTGGCGCTGGGCACGCGGCTGGGGCCGTTCGGCACCTTGCCGCAGCACGGCCTGGACTATTGGCCGCAAGGCGCGCGCATCATCCAGGTGGACGCCGACCACCGCATGCTGGGCCTGGTGCGTCCGGTGTCGGTCGGCATCTGCGGCGACGCGCGGCCCGCCGCCGCGGCGCTGGCCGCCAAGCTGAAGGACCGCGAGGTGGCCTGCACTCGCACCAAGGCGGCGCGTGGCGACCAGATCGCCTCGCAGAAGGCCGAGTGGGAAAAGGAACTGGACGGGTGGTCGCACGAACGCGATGACTGGAGCCTGGACATCATCGAACAGGGCGGCGGCCGCATGCACCCGCGCCGCATGCTGCGCGAGCTGGAACGCGCGATGCCCAAGCATGTCATGGTGTCCACCGACATCGGCAACATCTGCTCGGTCTCTAACAGCTATCTGCGTTTCGATGAGCCCAACTCCATGCTGGCCGCGATGAGCTTCGGCAATTGCGGCTATGCGCTGCCCGCGCTGATCGGCGCCAAGCTGGGCCGCCCGGACCGCCCGGCCGTGGCCTATGTGGGCGACGGCGCCTGGTGCATGAGCTTCCAGGAATTGCTGACCTGCGTGCGTGAGAAGATTCCGGTGACCGCCGTGGTGTTCCACAACGGGCAGTGGGGCGCGGAAAAGAAGAATCAGGTGGACTTCTACGGGCGCCGCTTCGTGGGCAGCAACCTGCTCAACCCCAACTTCGCCGAACTGGCGCGGGCAATGGGCGCCGAAGGCATCCGCGTCGAACACGCCGATCAGGTTGGCGCCGCGCTGCAGGCGGCATGCAAGGCGCAGTCGGAAGGCAAGACCACCGTGCTGGAGATGATGGTCAGCCAAGAGCTGGGCGACCCGTTCCGGCGCGACGCGCTCAAGCAGCCGCTGCGCCTGCTGGACAAATACAAGCAGTACGTGAACCAGCCGTTCCATTCAGGCGAAGTGCCGCTGTCGATCGAACCCGTCAAGGGTTGACCGATGCTTGCGGCGCGGCGGGCGCCGCGCCGCAAGCCTCCCCGCTGACCTTGCGGACATCCGCGGCAGGAGCACGTACCCATGGCAATCGACCGATTGTTCGAACCCCTGCGCGATGCCGCGCTATTGGCCGGGCGGCAGCGCACCGCGGTGGCCTATCCCTTGTGTCCGTCGAGCTTGGGCGCGGCGATCCAGGCGCGAGACGCCGGCTACATCGATCCGGTGCTGGTGGGCCCGGCGCGTCGCATCGCGGCCCTGCTGGCCGAGATGGGCATAAGCCCCGGCGGCGTCGAGATCGTGGATACCCCGGACGACGAGAAGCTAGCCGCGCGCGCTGCCGCGGCGTTGGCGCGCGACGGCGCGGCCAGCATGCTGATGAAAGGCAGCCTGCACACGGACCACTTCATGTCGGCCGTGGTGGCGCGCGAGTCCGGGCTGCGCACCGAGCGCCGCATCAGCCACGCTTTCGTCATGGCGGTCGAGGCCTATCCCAAGTGGTTCATCCTGACGGATGCCGCCGTCAACATTGCCCCCACCTTGCAGGAAAAGGCGGACATTGCCCAGAACGCTATCGATCTGGCGCGGGCGTTGGGCGTGCCGCGCCCGAAGCTTGCCGTGTTGTGTGCCACCGAATCCGTCAATCCGTCGATGCCGGCCACGCTGGACGCCGCCGCGCTGTCGAAAATGGCCGACCGCCAGCAGATTCGCGGCGGCGACATCGACGGGCCGTTGGCGTTCGACAACGCGATCTCGCGCGACGCGGCTGAGCAGAAGGGCATCGTGTCGCGCGTGGCTGGCGATGCCGACATCTTGCTGGTGCCCGACATCGAAGCCGGCAACATGCTCTACAAGGAACTGACCTGGCTGGCGGGCGCGGGAACGGCGGGGCTGGTCCTGGGCACGCGCGTGCCGGTGCTGCTGACGAGCCGGTCTGATTCCATGCAGGCGCGAGTCAACAGCTGCGCGGTGGCGGTTCTGTATGCGCGCGCGGTCGCCGCCAACCCTGCCAACTTTTCTTGAGCCTGCCCGTGGCAACGCTGGCACCAAAGACTCTGGCCGTTTGGTACTAAGGCTTGGTCCGCGGGATGGCTACGCTAATGCGAAAGCCATCCGATGAATGGCCTGACAGCAAACACATCAAGGGAAAAACCATGCGCAGCGCACGACAAGGCTTTGCAACGATTCTGGCAGTGATGGCGATGGCGGGCGCGGCCGTGGCGGCGGATGCGCCCAAACCCGGCGGCACGCTGGTGGTGGGCTCCACGCAGGTGCCGCGGCACCTGAATGGGGCGGTGCAATCGGGCACCGCGACCGCCTTGCCCAGCGCGCAGCTATTCGCCAGTCCGTTGCGCTACGACGCCGACTGGAAGCCGCATCCCTACCTGGCCGAGTCCTGGGAACTGGCGCCGGACGGCAAGGCGTTGACCCTGCGTTTGCGCAAAGACGCCGTGTTCCATGACGGCAAGCCCGTTACGTCGGCGGACGTCGCGTTTTCGGTCATGGCGGTCAAGAACAACCACCCGTTCCAGACGATGTTCGCACCGGTGCAAAGCGTGGAAACGCCTGATCCCTACACGGCCGTGCTGCGCATGAGCCAACCGCACCCGGCGATTCTTCTGGCGTTGTCGCCGGCGCTGATGCCGGTGCTGCCCAAGCACATCTACGACGATGGCCAGGACATCAAGACCCATCCCCGGAATTCGACCGACGTGGTGGGATCCGGCCCATTCAAGTTCAAGGAGTTCAAGCCGGGGCAAGAGATCGTGCTGGAACGCTTCGATAAGTTCTTTCTGCCGGGAAAGCCCTATCTGGACCGGATCGTCGTGAAAATCAATCCGGATGCCACCAATCTGTTGATCGGACTTGAGCGCGGCGACATCGGCGCGTTGCCTTTCATGACCGAGCCGACGATCTTGCGCCGCGCCAAGGATAACCCCGCCATCGTCATGACCAACCAAGGTTACGAAGGCATCGGTGCGCTGAGCTGGCTGGCCTTCAATACCGCGCGCAAGCCGTTGAACGACGTGCGCGTGCGGCAGGCCATCGCATACGCGACCGACAAGGGCTTCATCACGAAGGCGTTGAACGCCGGCTTCGCAAAGCCCGCCGACGGGCCCATCGTTGGCACCAGCCCCTTCGCGACGCCTGACGTGAAGAAGTACCCGCTTGACCTGAAGAAGTCCGAGCAGTTGCTGGAAGAGGCCGGTTTCAAGAAAGACGCCAAGGGCGAACGCCTGACGCTGACGGTCGACTACATGCCGGGCTCGGATGTGCAGGGCAAGAACGTGGCGGAATACCTGCGCAGCCAGCTGAAGAAGGTGGGCATCGCGGTGCAGGTCCGCGCCTCGCCCGATTTCCCGACCTGGGCCAAGCGCATTGCCAGCCACGATTTCGATATGACGACGGACATCGTCTTCAACTGGGGCGACCCGGTCATCGGCGTGCACCGCACCTACCTGTCCAGCAATATCCGCGACATCATCTGGACCAATACGCAGTCCTACTCCAATCCGAAGGTGGATGCGCTGCTGGCGCAAGCGGGCATGGAGACCGACGTGGAAAAACGGCGCGCGCAGTACGCCGAGTTCCAGCGCTTGGTAACCGATGATGTGCCGATCGATTTTCTGACGGTCATTCCGTACCACACCCTGACGTCCAAGAAAGTGCATGGCATGCCAGACGGGATCTGGGGCGTGCTGTCGCCGCTGGACGACGTCTACCTGCAATAAGCCGAGGCCGCCATGCTGCGTTTTCTCTTGCGTCGCCTAGCTTACGCGGGCCTGCTGTTGCTGGCCGTGGTGACACTGAACTTCCTGTTGATCCATATCTCGCCCGGCGATCCCGTCGAGACCATCGCGGGTTCCATGGGCGGCATCAGCGAAGACCTGAGGGCGCAGTTGCGCACGCAGTACGGGCTGGACAAGCCTTTCCTGGTGCAACTGGGCCTGTACCTGGCGCAGGTGCTGCGGGGCGACCTGGGCTATTCCTACTTCTTCAACGTGCCGGTGGCGCACCTGATCTGGGAACGCGTGCCCGCCACGCTGCTGCTGGTGGTGACGTCGGTGTTCAGTGCGTTCATCGTGGGCACGCTGCTGGGCACGCTGGCCGCCAGGAAGCCGAATGGGCCCCTGTCGCAGGGCATCACGCTGCTGTCGGTGGTGGGCTATTCGGCGCCCGTGTTCTGGACGGGCATCATCCTCATCATCCTGTTCGCGTCCGCCTTGCCGATCTTCCCGGTGTCGGACATGCGGTCGGCGGGCGGTCCGCAAGACGGCTGGGCGGGCGTGGTGGACGTGCTGCACCACCTGGTGTTGCCGGCCTTCACGCTGGCGTTCGTCTATCTGGCGCAGTACAGCCGTCTGGCGCGGGCCAGCGTCATGGAGGCGTTGTCCGCCGATTACATCCGCACCGCCCGCGCCAAAGGCTTGCCGGAACGCGTGGTCCTGTACAAGCATGCGCTGCGCAACGGCGTGCTGCCGGTCGTGACGATGCTGGGCTTGCAGTTCGGCAACGTGCTGGCCGGCGCCATCCTGGTCGAGACGGTCTTCAATTGGCCGGGGCTGGGGCGGCTGGCGTTCGACTCGGTGCTCCGGCGTGACTATCCGACGCTGCTGGGCATTCTGCTGTTCGCGTCGCTGCTGGTGGTGGTGATGAATCAGCTAACGGATCTGGCCTACCGCCTGATCGACCCCAGGATCAAGACATCATGAGCCAAGCGCCTTCCGTCATTCCCCTTGCCGCGGTGACTGCCGCGCCGTCGCGCGCGCCGGCCAGGCAGTCTTACGAGGCCCTGCGGGTGTTCGTCCGTAATCCGTCGGCGGTGTTCGGCGTGCTGCTGTTGACGCTCATCCTGGCGGTGACGATCTTCGGGCCGATGCTGATGCAGGCGGATCCATTTGAAATCGCCAGCGCGCCGATGGATCCGCCCGGCGGCGATAGGCTGCTGGGCACCGACTATCTGGGCCGCGATGTGCTGACCGGCATGGTCTATGGCGGGCGGGCGACCCTGCTGGTGGGGGTGGTGGCCGCGGTGCTGTCGATGGCCATCGGCCTGACGGTTGGCGCGCTGGCCGGCTACTACGGCGGCTGGGTCGACGAAACACTGATGCGCATTACCGAGTTCTTCCAGGTGCTGCCCACCTTGCTATTCGCCATGGTGCTGGTGACGCTGTTCACGCCGTCGCTCGCCACCATCGCGGTGGCGATCGGCGTAGTCAGCTGGACGGGCACCGCGCGGTTGGCGCGGGGCGAATTCCTGCGCTTGAAGCGGCGTGAATATGTGCTGGCCGAACGCGTGATCGGCGCGAGCGACGCGCGCATCATCTGGCGGGTGATCCTGCCCAATGCCCTGGCGCCGCTGATCGTATCGGCCACGCTGGCCATCGGCACGGCGATTCTGTTCGAGGCAGGCCTGTCGTTCCTGGGGCTGGGCGATCCCAACATCATGAGTTGGGGGCTGATGATCGGCAGCAACCGGCCGTACATCCTGACGGCCTGGTGGGCCGTGACGTTGCCCGGCGCGGCCATCTTCCTGACCGTGCTGGCCGTCAGCCTGATCGGCGACGGGCTGAACGACGCGCTGAATCCCACGTCGCGGGGGCGGTCATGAACGCCCGTTTGGACGTTCCCGCCCTGGAAGTCGAGTCGCTTAGCCTGGAGTTCCGCGCGCGTGGCCGGGTGGCAGAGGTATTGAGCCAGGTCAGCTTCGAGCTGCGTGCCGGCGAGACCCTGTGCCTGGTAGGCGAGTCCGGCTGCGGCAAGAGCATGACGGCGCTGGCCATCATGCGGCTGATTCCCGCGCTGGGCCGGATCGGCGCGGGCCGTGTCCGCTTGTCGGGCGCGGATCTGGCGCTGCATGACGACGAGGCGATGCGGCGCGTCCGCGGCAACAAGATCTCGATGATCTTTCAGGAGCCCATGACCGCGCTGAATCCCGTCTACACGGTTGGCGACCAGATCGCCGAGCCCTTGCGGCTGCACCAGGGGCTGAGCAAAGCGGACGCCCGCGCGCGCGCCATCGACATGCTGAAGTCGGTGGGCATCCCCGTGCCCGAGCGGCGCGTGGACGATTATCCGCATCAGATGTCGGGCGGCATGCGCCAGCGGGTGATGATCGCCATCGCGCTGGCGTGCGATCCGGACGTGCTGATCGCGGACGAACCCACCACGGCATTGGACGTCACCGTGCAGGCGCAAATATTCGATCTGCTGCGCGAGCAACAGGCGCGGCGCGGCACCGCCGTGCTGCTGATCACGCATGACATGGGCGCGGTGTCCGAGATGGCCGATCGCGTCGTGGTCATGTATGGCGGGCGCGTGGTGGAGCAGGGCGGCGTGCGGCAGATTCTGGCGCAACCGCGCCATCCCTACACCCAAGGGCTGATCGCCTGCCTGCCCGAACTGGACCGCGAACCGGACGATATCCGTCCGGACCTGCCCGAGATCCCCGGCGTGGTGCCGTCGGTGTGGGACCGCGGCGTGGGGTGTCCCTTTCTGGACCGTTGCAGCCAGTCGCTTGCGCGCTGCCGGACCGAATTCCCGCCGTTGGCGCGTGTGGCCGACGGCCAGGACGTGGCCTGTTGGCTCTATCAGGAGACTGCATGATGGCGCAGCCGCACGTTCCCGCATTGCTGTCGGTCCGGAACCTGGCCGTGCATTTTCCCGTGGGTGGCAAGGGCCGCGACGGTAAACCCGTGGTGGTCAAGGCCGTCGACGGCGTGTCGTTCGACTTGGCGCGCGGGCGCACGCTGGCGATCGTGGGCGAGTCCGGCTCCGGCAAAACCACCACGGCCCTGTCGGTGTTGCGGCTGGCGGACCCGACTTCGGGCGCCATTCATTTCGACGGCACGGACCTGACTGCCCTGAACGGATCGTCGTTGCGGCAGATGCGCCGCCGGCTGCAACTGGTGTTCCAGGACCCGTATTCGTCGTTGAATCCGCGCCAGCGCGCCGAGGACATTGTGCGGGCGCCGCTGGACCTGATGCGCATCGACCCGCCCGGCGGGCGTGAAGCGCGCGTCGCCAAGATGTTCGAGCTGGTCGGCCTGCGCCCCGAACAGCGCCAACTGTTTCCGCACCAGTTTTCTGGCGGCCAGCGCCAGCGCTTGAACGTAGCCCGGGCGCTGGCCAGCGCACCCGACCTGATCGTGTGCGACGAACCCGTGTCGGCGCTGGATATCGCCATCCGGGCGCAGATCCTGAACCTGCTGCGCCGGATCCAGCGCGAACAGGGGCAATCGTTCCTGTTCATTTCGCACGACATGGCCGTGGTCGAGCACATCTGCGACGACATCGCGGTGATGTACTTGGGCAAGATCATTGAACAGGCGTCGCGTCGCGCCTTCTTCGCGCGTCCGCTGCATCCGTACAGCGTAGCGCTGATGTCGGCCGTGCCGACGGTGAAGGGCGGGCGCGAGTCCGCCGCCCGCCGCGTGCGGCTGATGGGCGACCCGCCCAGT
This sequence comes from Achromobacter marplatensis, assembly GCF_049060505.1. GTDB lineage: Bacteria > Pseudomonadota > Gammaproteobacteria > Burkholderiales > Burkholderiaceae_B > Achromobacter > Achromobacter marplatensis_A. Next base: position 323,741 of record NZ_JBMGRB010000002.1, on the reverse strand, counting down.
CCGGTGAACCCGCCGCCGGGCTGTCGCTTCGCCGGGCGTTGCCCGGCCGCGCAGCCCGACTGTTCCTTGCGCGAGCCCGAATTGCGCGAGGTGGTGCCCGGCCACCGTGTCGCCTGCCATTTCGTAACGGTCCGCGATGGCGCGCTGGTCGCGCCGCTTGCGGGCTGATCCCAACCCTCATAAGGAACCCGCGATGACCCGGCTCGAAGGCAATACGACGATCTACGCCGCCCGCAGCATCCTGACCATGAATCCGGCCCAGCCGCGCGCCACGCACGTCGCCGTGCGGGACGGCCGCATCCTGGGCGTGGGCAGCCGCGAAGAGCTGGCCGGCTGGGGGCCGGCCGACGTCGATGACCGGTATGCGGACAGGGTGCTGATGCCCGGCTTGGTCGAGGGGCATTGCCACCTGCCCGAAGGCGGCATGTGGAAATTCGTGTATGTGGGCTACTACGACCGCCGCGGGCCGGACGGCCGCCTGTGGAGCGGGCTGAAGAGCTTTGACGCGGTCGCCGGCCGCCTGCGCGAGGCCGAACGCAGCCTGCCGGCGGGTGAAACCCTGATCGGCTGGGGCTTCGACCCGATCTTCTTTGACGGCCAGCGCATGCGCGTCCAGGACCTGGACCGCGTGTCGCCCGAACGGCCCATCGTCATCATGCACGCCAGCATGCACTTGATGAATGTGAATACGCCGATGCTGGCGCGCGCCGGCATTGACCGCGACACCGACATCGAGGGCGTGACGCGCCTGGAAGACGGCCGGCCCAGCGGCGAGCTTTGCGAATTCGCCGCCATGTTCCCGGTCATGCGCTTGATCGGCAGCCCGTTCCGCACGGTGGGGTTGTCGGAAGACGGGCTGCGCATGTTCGGCAAGGTGGCGCAGTGGGCGGGCGTGACCACCGCGACGGATCTGGTCAATGAACTGGGCGATGAAGGCATCGCGACGTTGGCGCGCGTTACGGCCGAAGCCGATTATCCCGTGCGCATCGTGCCCGCCGCGTCGGCGCTGACCTACGCAGGCGACCCGGCGCGCTGCCTGGAGACGCTGGCGGCGGCCAAGCGGCTGAACCACGACAAGCTGCATCTGGGCATGGTCAAGCTGGTGGTGGACGGGTCGATCCAGGGCTTCACTGCCCGAGTGCGCTGGCCGGGCTACTACAACGGCGCGCCCAATGGCATCTGGGTTATCGCGCCGACCGAGCTGGACGCGACGGTCCAGGCTTATCACGATGCCGGCGTGCAACTGCACATCCACACCAACGGCGACGAAGCAACGCAACGCGCGATCGATGCCGTGGACCTGGCCCTGCGCCGCACGCCGCGCCGCGATCATCGGCACACGCTGCAGCATTGCCAGATGGCCGACGCGGCGCAGTTCCGGCGGATGGCCAGCCTGGGCATGTGCGCCAACCTGTTCGCCAACCACATCTACTATTGGGGCGACGCCCATTACGCGCTCACCATGGGGCCGGACCGCGCTAACCGCATGGACGCCTGCGCCTCGGCGGCGCGGGCGGGCGTGCCGTTCTCGATCCATTCCGATGCCCCGATCACGCCACTGGGGCCGTTGTTCACCGCGTGGTGCGCCGTCAACCGCCTGACCGCTTCTGGCCGTGTGCTGGGCGAGTCCGAGCGCATCAGCGTGGATGCAGCGCTGCATGCCGTCACGCTGGGCGCGGCCTATACCCTGCACATGGACCACCTGGTCGGCTCGATCGAAGTGGGCAAGTACGCGGACTTCTGCGTGCTGGAAGACGACCCTTCGACGGTGCCCGCCCATCAGTTGAAAGACGTCGCCGTGCGCGGCACCGTCGTCGGCGGACGGCCGCTGGCCCTGGAGGGCGCCTGAGATGACCGGCATCGGCGCGGCGCGCATTCCGTTGACGGTCGTGGGCGGCTTTTTGGGTGCGGGCAAGACCACGCTGCTGAATCATGTACTGGGCGCCAGCCGCCGCCGCGCGGCGGTGCTGGTCAATGACTTCGGGCCTATCGATATCGACGCCGGCCTGATCGCGCAGCGCGCGGACGAGGTGATCCGGTTGGCCAATGGCTGCGTCTGCTGTTCGATGGCCGGCGGCCTGGACGACGCGTTGGCGCGCGTGCTGGCGCTGGACCCGCCGCCGGAATGGATCGTGATCGAGGCCAGCGGCGTGTCGGACCCGTCGCGCATCGCACAGGTTGGCATGTGCGACCCGCTGCTGCAGCTAGAGGGCGTGGTGGTGCTGGTGGATGCCGCGAACGTGCGGGCCCTGGCCGATGATCCCCTGTTAAGCGATACGGTCGCCCGGCAACTGCGGGCAGCCGATCTGCTGGTGCTGAACAAGACCGACCTCGTCACGCCGGAAGCGCTGGGGCAGGTGCGCGAGTGGCTGCGCGGTGTGACGCAAGGCGCCGCCATGATCGACACCCGGGAAGGGCGCGTCGATCTGCGCTATCTGTCCGGCGAAGCCTTGCCGGGCGCGTCCGTCCATGATTGCGGGCATGCCGGTTGCGGCCACGCCGCGCATCATTGCGCGATGCCGCAGGCGGACCCCGACCATCCGTTTCAGAGCTGGCTCTGGCAGGCGCCCGGCACGCTGAACGCCGACTGGCTGGCGGGGCAGCTTCGGCAAATGCCCCGGCAGTTGTTAAGGGCGAAGGGGTGGGTGCGCACGGACCGGCACGGGCTGGTGCTGGTGCAGTGGGCGGGCCGCCGCGTGCGGTATGACACGCAGGCGGCGCCGCCTGATGGCTTGGGCGCGCCGGGGTTGGTGTTTATCGGTTTGCGTGACGCCATCGATCCGCGGCAGGTGTCCGCGATGCTTGCGCCCGCCACGGCTTCGTGACTGGTGCAAGCGATTTCCCGCTTCTGGTTCTAGACCCTGCCGGACCGCTCTCGTACCTTGGATCCTGTACGCGGGCGCATGCCGCGCCGGCGTCTATCGGAGGGTAGGCAATGCACAAGACCGTCACCGTGGAAATGCTGGCCGAATTCGCGGCCGCATGGAACCGCCACGACATCGATGCCTTGATGAGTTTCATGAGCGAGGACTGCGTGTTCGAGACCGTGGGCGGCCCGGATGCGTGCGGCAGTCGGCACACCGGAACGCAGGCCGTCCGCACGGCCTTTGCCGCCGCCTGGAAGAACTTCCCGGATGCCCAATGGAACAACGGCCGGCATTGGGTGGCGGGCGATCGCGGCGTCTCCGAATGCACGTTCACCGGCACCGCCGCCGATGGATCAAGGACGGAGGCCGACATGGTGGACGTCTTCACGTTCCAGGACGGCAAGATCCGCGTCAAGAACGCGTTCCGCAAGCAGCGCCCGGCTTTGCCGGCCCGTGCCTGAGGCGCCGCCTCGGGCCTTGGAATCACTCCGGAAACGCTCCGGTAACACCCAGGACACGGATTCGAAGCATGGATACCCAAATGCCCTTCGACACCTCACGCCCGCCCCGTGCGGCCACCCCAGGGGCCAACGCCTACAACCCGACCTATGACCCGCTGGTGTCCCCGCCTGGCCGGGGCCAGGACTATGCGCCGACCTATTGGGTCGCCAGCGCCGGCGATCCGCCCGAGGACGACGGGCCGATCCAGGGCGATGTCGATGCCGACATGGTGATCGTGGGCTCGGGCTTCACCGGCTTGTCGGCCGCGTTGACCCTGGCGCGCGATTTCGGCGTGCGGGCGGTGGTGCTGGAAGCCAACCGCGTCGTGTGGGGCTGCACCAGCCGCAACGGCGGCCAGGGACAAAACGCTTCGGGCCGTTTGTACCGTTCTCAATGGATCGAGCGCTGGGGGTTGGACACCGCGAAACGCCTGGACGCGGAAATCCGCGAGGGCTTCGAATACTGGAAGAGCCTGGTCGCGCAAGTGGACTGCGACGCGCAGCCGGGCGGCCATCTGTACACGGCGCATCGCCAGAAGAAAATGGCGTTCCTGCAGAACGAGGCTCGCGTGATGCGCGAGGTGTTCGGCTACGACGCCAGGATGCTCGGCAAGGCGGAACTGCGCGAACGTTATGTCGACGACCATGAAGCGGTCGGCGCCATGCACGAGCCCGACGGCGTGGGCGTGCACCCGTTGAAGCTGGCCTATGGCTACCTGCGGCAGGCGCGGGCGCTGGGTGTGCGCGTGCATCCCTCCAGCCCCGTGCTGGGCTGGCGCAAGGAAAACGGCGTCATCCTGCTAGAGACGCCAGGGGGCGTGGTGCGCGCGCGCCGCGTCGCGTTCGCGACCGGCGGCTACACCGCGCAGGGCGTGAATCCGTTACTGGACAACCGCATCATGCCGGTGCTGTCGAATTCGCTGGTGACACGGGTGTTGTCGCCGGCCGAACGCGAGGCGGCGGGGTTGAAGAGCACCGTATTCATCACCGATACGCGCACCTTGCGCTTCTACTACCGGTTGCTGCCGGACGGCCGCATGCAGATCGGCAGCCGCAGCGCGCTACGCGGCGCCGATGCCGAGCACCCCCGCCATCTGGCGTTGCTGCGTGAAGGCCTGGCGCGCAAATTCCCGTCGCTGCGCGGCGTGGACGTCGCGTATTCCTGGTGGGGCTGGGTGGACGTCAGCCACGACATGATGCCGCGCGTGACGCAGCCGGATCCGGCGCTGCCCGTGTACTACGCGTTCGGCTACGGCGGCAATGGCGTGGCGTTCTCGGCGCACGCGGGCAGGCGGCTGGCTGAACGGATGATGGGCAAGGATGGCCTGGCCTGGGACCTGCCCATCTACGATTCGCCGCTGCCCGGGCATTTGTTCGCGCCGTTCCGCCGGATCGGCCAAGGGCTGCTGTACCGCTGGTATCACCTGCGGGACGAACATTTGTAGCCCTGGACGTCGAACGGGCGTTCGGGCCTGCCTACGCCGCCGTCCGCAAGCGGTAACGGTGCACCACTTGCGCCAGCTTTTCGATCCCCGGCCCGATATGCTCGGGCCGGATCGACGTGAAGCCCACACGCAGGTAGTTGCGCGGCGCGTCGGCGCCATTCATGAAAAATACGTTCCCCGGTTCTACGACCACGCCTTCCGCCAATGCGGCTTCGGATAGCGCGGCGGCATCCAGCCACGGCGGCCCGGCCAGCCAGCAGGACGACGACCCCGTGATGGGAATCGCCTTGAAGTCGGGCAGGTGCTGCGCCAGGGCCTGCGCCAGTTCGGCGCCGCGCTTCTGGTAGGCCTGCGACTGCTTGCGTAGCAGGGAATGGTGATGGCCCAACGAGATGAACAGCGAGAAGGCGCGCTGGATATAGGCCGACGGGTGGCGCAGCATCAGCCGGCGCAGGGCGCGCAATTCGCTCGTCAGTTCGCGCGGGGCAACGATATAGCCGATGCGCAGGCCCGGCGCGAACGATTTGGCCAGGCTGCCGACATAGATGACGCGGCCGTCGCGGTCCAGGCTTTTCAGCGCGGGGATCGCGCCTTCGCCCCAACGGCTTTCACTTTCGAAATCGTCTTCGATGATCATGCTGTCGGCCTGGCGCGCCAATGCCAGCAGGCTTTCGCGGCGCTCCATCGCCAGCGTGACGGTGGTGGGGCACTGGTGGCCGGGCGTGACGAACACATAGTCGCAGCCCAGCAGATGCGTGCCTGTGCACAGGCCGCGTTCGTCCACGGGCAACGGCAGCAGGTTGCGCGTGTGGCTGGCGAAGATATTGCGGGCATCGGGGTAGCCGGGGTCTTCCATGCCGACCACGGTGTCGTCGTTGACCAGCAGATCCGCCAGCAGGTACAACGCGTGCTGCGCACCGACGGTGATGACAATCTCCTCGGCGTCGGCCCAGACGCCCCGGCGCGGCAGCACCTGGGTGCGGATCTGCTCAATCAGTGTCGGGTCGTCGTGGGTGATGAGGTCGGGCGCCCAGCTGCGGATGTCCAGCACGGACAGCGCCTTGATGCAGCATTCGCGCCATTCGGCGGTGGGAAACAGGTCGGGGTCGAACTGGCCGTACACGAAAGGGTAGGGCTGCTTCTGCCAGTCTTGCGGTTTGGTGATATTGCGCTGCCGCGACGGCCGGAAGCGCAGCCGTTCGTCCCATCGCACGCGCCGGGGATCGGGCGCATCGGTCAGCGGCGCGGCGGGGGCGGCATCGCAGGCCGAACCGGGGTGCCCCTGCATGACGGAATCGCACACAAAGTGGCCGCTGCGTTCGCGCGACACCAGGTATCCCTCGCTGACCAGTTGCTGGTATGCGAAAACGACCGTGTTGCGGGCGATGCGCAATTGGTCGGCCAACTGCCGGCTGGACGGCACCGGCATGCCGGGCGGCAAGTGGCCGCTAAGAATGGCCGACACCAGCATCTGGCGCACGCGGCCCTGTAGGCTGAGGTTGGGCGCGCTTTCCCTTTCAAACAGGCGTTCCCACAACACAGGCTTGAGCATCGAGGCCTGGCTGGACATGACGGCTCCTTGTGAAGGCGATGCGGGACCCCGGCGCAGGACGCGTGCGGGGTCGGGTTCCGGATCTGAGCCTCAGGATAGAGGAGCCGCCAGGGCGAAGAAATGGGGGATTGCCCTGTTGGAAACGTCTTAGATGCGTCCCTTCCAGGGGATGGCGAATTTCTCCAGGTAGCGCACCAGCAGGTCGAAGGCGAAGGCGAACACGCCGATCACGATAATGCCCATGATGACGGTGTCGCTGGCCAGGAATTGGGCGGCGTTCAGCACCATGAATCCCAGGCCCCGGTCGGCGGCCACCATTTCGGCGGCGACCAGCGTGGTCCATCCCACGCCGATGCCGATGCGCATGCCGGTGAAGATCTCGGGCATGGCCGCCTTCAAGATCACGTGCCAGACGATCTGCATGCGGGTGCCGCCCATCGCATAGGCGGCATGGATCTGCTCGATAGAGACCGACCGGACGCCCGCGCGGGCGGCAATCGCCATCGGCGCGAAGATGGCCAGGTAGATCAGCAGAATCTTCGGGAACTCGCCGATGCCGAACCAGATGATGATCAGGGGCAGATAGGCCAGCGGCGGCAACGGGCGGTAAAACTCGATGGGTGGGTCGAAGATGCCGCGCGCATAGCGGTTCACGCCCATCAGGATGCCAACCGGAATGGCGGTAAGGCAGGCCAGGAAAAAGGCGCCGAAGACGCGCGTCAGGCTGGCCAGCGCATGTTCGGCCAGGGTGGAATTGGCGACGCCGTCCGTCATGGCCGACACGAACTTGTCGTACACGGCAATCGGGGACGGCAGGAACAGCGGCCGCACCCAGCCGGCGCTGGTCACCAGGAACCACAGGGCGATCAGCGCCAGGCTGGTGATCAGGCTGATGTGCCCGCTGTAGCCGGCGCCCGGCGCACCGTAGACCATCCCCGGCGTCGCGGGCTTATGCCCGGACCGGTTCCTAGACATGGACGGCTTCGGGCGAGGCGGCGGCGCGTTCGTCGCCGTAGATGATCCCAAGGACTTGTTCGCGCATGGCGATGAAGTCGGGACTGGATTTGATGCCACGTCCATCGCGGGTCTCCAGGTAGCGCCGGTTGAAGTCCGGCGTGAAGGTGTGCGTGATGCGGCCCGGGCGAGGCGACATGACGATCAGCCGCGACCCCAGGAAGAGCGCTTCTTCCACGCTGTGGGTGATGAAGAAGAACATCTTGCTGGTCTGTTGCCAGATATCCAGGAGCAGCTCCTGGATGGTTTCGCGCGTCAGCGCGTCCAGCGCCGCCATGGGTTCGTCCATCAGCAGCATGGCGGGGTCGCAGGTCAGCGCGCGGGCGATGCCCACGCGCTGCTGCATGCCGCCAGACAGCTGATAGATCATGTGGCGGTGAAAGTCCTGCAGCCCTACCAGTTCCAGGTTGCGGCGGGCGCGGGCGCGCCGCGTTTCCTTGTCGACGCCTTGCAGCTTCAGCCCGAATTCCGTGTTCTCCAGCACGTTCAGCCAGGGCAGCAGGGCGTGCTTCTGGAAGACCACGCCGCGGTCGGCGCCGGGGCCGACGATGGGCCGGCCGCCCAGCGTGATTTCCCCCTCGGTGGGCGACAGGAACCCGGCCAGCAGGCTAAGCAAGGTGGTCTTGCCGCAGCCCGAGGCGCCCAGCGCCACGACGAATTCGCCCGGCTGGATGGTCAGGTTGACGTTCTGCAGCGCGATCACCGGGCCGCTGTCGTGCAGGCCGGGATAGGTGACGCTGACTTGTTCCGCGCATAGCCGCTGCGCGGCGGAGGTGGACGGCATGGTCATGCGGGCTCCCCTTCAGGCGCGCCGGGCCGCTTACTTGGCCGCGGCTTTCGCGTACTGGTCGGTGACGTGCGGGCTGTAGTCGGCCAGCGCGCGGTCGATCTGCTTCTGGTCCTTCAGGAACGTGGCGCTTGCCGCGAAGGCCCGCGCCGCGCCTCCTTCCTTGCCGCCGCCCAGCCATACATTCGACGCTTGCTCTTGCGCGGTGGGGAATACCAGCAGGCCCAGCGCTTCGACGACGTCGTCCGGCTTGCCGCCGATCAAGCGCACGATGCCCTTGACCTGGGGCGATTCGGCGGTCCATTTGGCGCCGTTGGCGCGGTAGTCGGCGTAGGACTTGGCCAGCACGCCGGTGAAGGCGGCCATGAACTTCGGATGCTTGGCGGCCCAGGCGCGGTCGACCACGATGCCGTCGAAGGTGGGTACGCTGGCGGCTCCGATCTGCTGGGAGTCGGCGATGATCTTTCCGCTCTTGGCGATTTCAGTCAGCGCGGGCGGCCAGACGTAGGCGGCGTCGATGTCGCCGCGCTGCCAGGCCGCGACGATCTGCGGGGGCTGCATGTTCAAAATACGCACGTCGCGCGGCGCGATCTTCCAGACCTGTTCCAGGCCCACCAGCAGATGGAAGTGCGAGGTCGACACGAACGGCGTGGCGACGCGCTTGCCTTTCAGGTCGGCGGTGCTGTTGATGCCGGAACCGTTGCGGGCGACCAGCGCTTCGGATTTCCCGATGTTGTCCAGCACCCAGAACAACTGCATGTCCACGCCCCGGGTAGACGCCGAGGTGATGCCGGTGGATCCCAGGACGCCGACCGGCACGTTGCCAGAGGCCAGCGCGGTGGAAATGTCGCCGCCGGACGTGAACTGCCGCCAGTCGACCTGGTAGCCGGCCTCTTTCAGGGCGGTGTCGAAGCTGCCGTCGGCGATGGCGGACAGGAACGGCCCCACGATCAGCTGGTAGCCCACCACCAGCTTGGTCTGGGCGTAGGCGGGTGCGGCTAGCAGCGCGGCGGCCAGGCCGGCAAGGGTGCAGCGGCGGATGTGGCGGAATATCGCGTTCATGGTGGTCTCCGAGAGAGAGAGCGGCCGCGCCCCGGCGCAACCGGCTTGCTGGCTGCCAGTTTGCCCGGATGGGACCAGAACGCTAGGGCCAGATGCCTGGATCAGTAGGAGCCAAACACCCCGGACCCAAAGCGGCCGGGCCCGCCTGCCGCGCCGGCGGTGCCGGGTATAGGCATCGTCGTCGCAGCGGGCGGGCCCGCGATATGCGCCAAAAGAAGGGCGGCGGTCCTGCTATCGGATGAGGCTGAGGAATTCGGCCCGGGTCGACGGGTTGTCGTGGAATTCACCCAGCATGACGGACGTGACCATGGACGAGTTCTGCTTTTCCACGCCGCGCATCATCATGCACATGTGCTGCGCTTCGATGACGACGGCCACTCCCGCCGCGCCGGTGACGGTCTGGACGGCTTCGGCGATCTGGCGGCTGAGGTTTTCCTGGATTTGCAGGCGGCGGGCGTACATCTCGACGATGCGCGCCACCTTGGACAGGCCCAGCACGCGGCCGGCGGGCAGGTACGCCACGTGCGCCTTGCCGATGAAGGGCAGCATGTGGTGTTCGCACAGCGAGTAAAGCTCGATGTTTTTGACCAGCACGATTTCACGCGTGTCCGACGTGAACAGCGCGCCGTTGACGATTTCGTCCAGGTTCTGGCCGTAACCGCGGCACAGGTGGCGCATGGCCTTGGCCGCGCGGGCCGGCGTATCGGCCAGCCCTTCGCGGGACGGGTCTTCCCCTAGTGCTTCGAGAATGGCGGTGTAGTTCTTTTCCAATGACATAGGGGACTCCTGGGGGCAGCGCGCTCGTCGTGGCGTTGTGTCGTGTCGGCCGGCGTCAGGGACGCGGCAATGGAGGCAAGTCTACCGCAGCGCGGGCGGCGGGTCAGGCGCCCGGCCCCATCCGCGAGGCTCAAACGCCGCGGTTCTCGACGGCGTACTTGATCAGTTCGGCCTGCCCGTCGATGCCCAGCTTGCGTTTGATGTTCAGCCGGTGCGTTTCGACCGTGCGCACGGACAGGCCCAGCGCCTGCGCGATCTGCTTGTTGGCCTGGCCGCTGGCGATGTGGCGCAGCACGTCGCGTTCGCGCTGCGTCAATAGCGTGGCGGGGGCGCTGGCCTGGGACAGCCGCACGGCCACGGCCGCGCTGAAGTAACTACGGCCCGCCATGACCGCGCCGATGGCGGTGACGATCTCTTCGGCCGGTTCATCCTTCAGCAGATAGCCCCGGGCGCCGGCCTTCACCGCCTGCACCATGTATTCAGGGTTGTCGTGCATGGACAGCACCAGCACGGCGATCTGGGGATAGCGTTCGTGCAATTGCGCCGTCAATTCCAGCCCGCCCACGCCTGGCATGTTCAGGTCCATCAGCACCAGATGGGGCAGGGTGTCGCCCTGGGGATCCTCCGCCAGGCATGCCGCCAGGAACAATAGCGCCGCTTGTGCATTGCCGGCTTCGCCCACCACGCGCAGGCGCGGCACGGTTTCCAGGCGCAGGCGTAGCCCGTCCCGCACCAGGGGGTGGTCGTCGACCAGCAGGAGTCGGATGGCGTCGGGGGTGTCGGTCATGCCTCGGTCGTCGCGGTAGGGGCGGCCGGCGCCGGCAAGGGCAGCCAGGCCTGCAAGGTCGTGCCTTGCGCGTTGGTATGGAAACTCAGGTTACCGGATAGCGCGCTCATGCGTTCGCGCATGTTGCGCAGCCCGATGCCGCGCCGGGGGTCTTGCTGGACTTCGGCGAAGTCGAAGCCGCGGCCGTCGTCCGAAATGGTCAGCCGCAGGTCGTGCGCACTATAAGCCAGGGTCATGTCGGCACGGGTGGCGCCAGCATGGCGCATGACGTTGGTCAGGGCTTCCTGGGTGACGCGGAACAGCGCGGTGGCATAAGCCTCGGGCAGTTTGACCGGGCGGCCAGTAGTGCGCAGGCGGACGGCCAGCGGCGGCGCCCCGTCCACGCTGGGGATGGCGAACTCGCGGCCCAGGTGCTCCAGCGCGGCCGGCAGGCCCAGGTCGTCCAGCAGGGTCGGGCGCAGGTTGTGTGAAATGCGCCGCACCTCGCCCACGGCGCTGTTCAGGCGGTCAAGCGCGCCGCCCAGCGGCCGGTCGATATGGGTCAGGGCCTGCGGCTGTTCCGGTAATGATTGCCGCAGCCGTTCGCGCGCCGCTTCCAGCGACAGTTTGATGGACACCAGCACCTGGCTGATGCCGTCGTGCAGTTCGCGTGACAGGCGGGCGCGCTCGTCTTCCTGCGAGCGCACCACTTGCTGGGCCATCAGCCGCAGCTTGGCGTCGGACTGCCGGTGGTCGCTGATGTTCAGCGCCAGTCCGCAAGCCGCCACCCCCAGGATGGAGACGGCGGCGATGCCCGCCACCCAGGCGAACATGCTGCGGATGTTGGCCTGCGCGGCGGCGTCGATCCGCACCAGGGCCTGCTCCACATCGTCCAGATATATGCCGGTGCCCAGCATCCAGCCCCAGCGGTCCAGCACCACCACATAGCCTAGTTTTTCCACGGTCTGGTGGGTAGAGGGCTTTTCCCACAGGTAATGCACCACTTCGCCTTGCTGGCCGCCGCGGCGGGCGGCCGTGAGCAGGTTCTGGATGACCGCCTGGCCGTGCGTGTCGCGCAGGTTCCAGAGGTCTTGGCCGACCAATTCCGGCTGGCGCGGGTGCATCAGGTTCTTGCCCTGCAGGTCATAGACGAAGAAATAGCCGTCATGGCCGAACTCCATCTGCGCCAGCAGCGCCAGCGCCCGCTGGCGTGCGGCCTCGTCGTCGCCCGCCTCCTGCAAGGGCGCGACCGCGCTGTAGGCCAGGTTCACGTAGTGGCGAAGTTCGCTTTCCTTGCTGGCCAGCCAGGCGCTTTCCACCACTTGCTTTTCGCGCTGGGCCAGTTGCAGGCCTTGCACGTAGACGGCCACGGTAATGGCGGCCAACGCCACCAGCAGGGGCACGGCGGCAAGCAGCAGGATTTTCAGGCGCAGCTTCATATTGTGGGGGGCAACCCCGATAAGGATTGGTGCGATGCATCACGACGGTTTCGCCAGTGGCGATATCGGTTGTGCTGCTGGATTTTACGTTTTTCACCGACTTATGTTGCGGTGCGGTGCGTAGTAACACGTATGCGGCTTGCGTAGTTCCGCGCTTGTTGGCAAGGGGGCAAAACGAAATACTAACGCCCGCGTTCAAAGGACGCAGTGCGGGTGCCTGCGCGCCCGCCACCCCACAACAATGAGTCTGCCTTCCGCGGGACGACAAAAACGTTTCACGCCACAAGCATGGCGGGAGGCAAGAGGAGCACTTATGCATTCCAGCAGTAAGGGACTGGGTCAGCACCTGGTCTGGCTGGCGGTTGCGGTACTGGGCGCGTTCGCGCTGGGTACCGTGGCGCTGGCCAGAGGAGAGACCATCAACGCGCTTTGGGTGGTGATTGCCGCCGTATGCGTCTACTTGATCGCATACCGCTATTACAGCCGGTTCATCGCCAAGAACGTCTTCCAGCTGGACGCCTCGCGCATGACGCCGGCCTGGAAGCACAACGATGGCCTGGACTACGTGCCGACCAACAAGCACGTGCTGTTCGGCCACCACTTTGCCGCCATCGCCGGCGCCGGCCCCCTGGTGGGCCCGGTGCTGGCCGCCCAGATGGGATATCTGCCCGGCATGCTGTGGATCCTGGCGGGCGTGGTGTTCGCCGGCGCCGTGCAGGACTTCACCATCCTCTTTATCTCGACCCGCCGCGACGGCCGGTCGCTCGGCGATCTGGTCAAGTCCGAGCTGGGCAAGATCCCGGGCGTGATCGCGCTGTTCGGCGCCTTCATGATCATGGTGATCATCCTGGCCGTGCTGGCGCTGATCGTGGTGAAGGCGCTGACGCATTCGCCGTGGGGCACCTTCACGGTTGCGGCTACCATCCCCATCGCGCTGTTCATGGGCGTGTACCTGCGCTACATCCGCCCCGGCAAGATCGGCGAGGTCTCGGTCATCGGCTTCGTCGGCCTGATGGCCGCCATCACGTTCGGCCAGGACGTGGCCGCGCATCCGGTGCTGGGCCCGATGTTCGATTTCGACGGCAAGGGCCTGACCTGGATCCTGATCGTCTACGGCTTCATCGCCGCCGTGCTGCCCGTGTGGCTGCTGCTGGCCCCGCGCGATTACCTGTCGACCTTCCTGAAGATCGGCACCATCCTCGGCCTGGCGATCGGTATCGTGGTCGTGGCGCCGGAACTGAAGATGCCCGCGCTGACGCAGTTCGTGGACGGTACCGGCCCGGTCTGGTCGGGCAACCTGTTCCCGTTCCTGTTCATCACCATCGCCTGCGGCGCCGTATCGGGCTTCCATGCCCTGATCGCGTCGGGCACCACGCCCAAGCTGATCGAAAACGAAAGCCAGGCACGTTATATCGGCTACGGCGGCATGCTGATGGAATCGTTCGTGGCCATCATGGCGCTGGTGGCGGCTTGCGTGATCGAGCCCGGCATCTACTACGCCATGAACAGCCCGGCTGCCGTCATCGGCACCACGCCGGACCAGGTGGCCCAGGTGGTGTCCAGCTGGGGCTTCGTGGTCACGCCGCAAGACCTGATCCAGACCGCCAAGGACGTCGGCGAAAGCACGATCATTTCGCGCGCGGGCGGGGCGCCCACGCTGGCCGTCGGCATGGCGCACATTTTGCACCAGGCCATGGGCGGCCCGGGCATGATGGCCTTCTGGTACCACTTCGCCATCTTGTTCGAAGCGCTGTTCATTCTGACCGCCGTGGACGCGGGCACGCGCGCCGGCCGCTTCATGCTGCAAGACCTGCTGGGCACTTTCGCGCCGTCGCTCAAGCGCACGGACTCGTTGCCGGCCAACCTGATCGCCACCGCCTTGTGCGTGGCGGCCTGGGGCTACTTCCTGTATCAGGGCGTGGTGGATCCGCTGGGCGGCATCAACACGTTGTGGCCGCTTTTCGGTATCGCCAACCAGATGCTGGCCGCCATCGCGCTGACGCTGGGCACCGTCGTGCTGTTCAAGATGAAACGCGACCGCTACGCCTGGGTCACGATCCTGCCCACGCTGTGGTTGCTGGCGTGCACGCTGACGGCCGGCTGGCAAAAGCTGTTCGATGCCGACCCGCGCGTCAGCTTCCTGGCTCACGCCGCCAAGTACAACGCGGCCATCGCCGAGGGCCGCGTGCTGGCCCCTGCCAAGTCGCTGGGCGAAATGTCGCGTGTCGTGATGAACGACTACATCAACGCCGGCTTGTGCGCGATCTTCATGTTCGTGGTGGTCAGCATCGTGGTGTTTGGCCTGAAGTCGGTGCAGCGCGCCCGCGCCGAGAACAAGCCTACCTCGCGCGAGACGCCTTACGAAGCGCTGCCCGTCGCGGCGGGCGCGGACTGATCCCCAAGGAGGCGCCGCATGCTGTTTGGCAACATGAGTTCAGCCGCCGGCGCCGCCGGCCGTTACCTGGGGCAGACGCTCCGGCTGATGGTCGGCGTGCCGGACTACGAGACGTATGTGGAACACATGCGGCGTACCCACCCTGATCAGGAGCCGATGACTTACGAAGCGTTCTTTCGCGAGCGCCAGGACGCGCGCTACGGCGGAAAGAAACGGATCGGCTGCTGCTAAGGAACATTCCCCCACGCTGCGCACACTGCGTGTGCTGGCTGCCCCCGAGGGAGCGTTTTTATCTTGGGGCGGTCCGCGATAAAAAAATGCCCCTGCGGGGGCTTTTCCTTTGGACGTGGGGATCGCAGCGCGCGCGAGGACTCGTAGGATGGGTGGAGCGCGCCAATCCGGCCACCAAAACGCCGACCCCTAGCGCGCGTAACCCATCAAGCGGCGATGGCTCCATGGCTGAATTATAGAAGAACCCATCAAGCGGCGATGGCTCCGTGGCCGAATTGTCGAAGAATCCGCCGCTGCTTGATGGGTTACGCGTTTTGGGCGGCGGGGTTCTTCGGCAAGAATTCTCGCGCTTCACCCATCCTACGATGCGCGTGGCCGGCGCTTCTCCGAATACAGCACCAGCGGCACCGCGCACAACGCACACGCGGCCATCACCATGAAGCCGCCGGGCGCGTAGCTGCGGTACAGCGCGCCGCCCAGCTGGATGCTGGCGAACATGAACACGCCACCCGACAGCATCGCGTATAGCGCGATCGCCGATGTCTTGCATGCGGCGGGCACGTGGCGCGTGATGTACCACATGATGGCGGCGTTGTTGCCGGCCAGGGTAAAGCACTGCAGCAGCTGCAGCCCGGCGATCAATGCCGGGTCCGTCGTGGCCGACAGGCCTGCCCAGCGGATGACCGTCATGACCGCCGATGCCAGAATCAGCCACTGCGCCCCGGTCCGGGCCAGCACCTTGGGCGCCAGGAAAAAAAACAGCACTTCGCTGCCGACGCCCACCACCCACAACAGAGAGATCAGCGCGGTCGACAGGCCGCTTGCGGTCCAGTAAAGCGTGGAATAGGAATAGAGGAAGCCGTTGCTGGCCTGGACCAGCGACGCCGCCGCGATGCACATCACAAGCGGCCGGTCGCGCAGGACCGCCAGCATGGGCAGCCGCACGCGGTCGGCGGGCGCCTCGCCGGCGGCGGGGCGCGCGGCCTGCGGCAGTAGCCGCACGCAAGCCAGACAGGCGATGATCAACAGGATCGACAGCCACATCACCCAGTCGGTGTCGAAGGTCTTGATCAGGTAGCCGCCGACGACGGTGATGGCCGCGAACCCCAGCGAGCCGCAAGCCCGGATCATGGTGTAGGAATGACCCTGCGCCCGGCCGCTCGATATGGCCATCCGGTCCATCAGCGGCAGCACGGCGGGGAAGACGGCGTTCAACAGCAGCGTGATGGCGAACATCCCGCCGGACGTCTGCGAGAACGGATAACAGAAGAACAGCACAAGCGACGCTGCCAGCGCCGCGGCGATCAGCGCGTGCGCGCGGCCGCTCTGGTCGGCCACGTGGGCAACGACCGGCGTGGACAAAATCTTGGGCAGGAAGGAGGTGGCGACGATCAGCCCGATGACGGCGGGATCCACGCCGCGGCCGGCGAACCACAAGGGCAAGAACGGGATGCTGACGCCCTGCAGGCCGTAATACAGGAAGTAGAACCCGTGCAACGCGATGGCGCCTTGTCTGGCGTCGGGATTGCCGCGCATAGCGATGGTGTCAATCTGGCTGATACGAAGGCGCGTAGCATACTCCTTGGCGCCGGCCTCAGGCCCTGCGTGGCCTGATCGCCGAACCGGCTGCGGCACGCAAACCCTTGGCGGGCCAGGGTTTGCGCTGAAAGTTGTATAGCCGACGGCACCGTCCGGCGTTCAGCTTGCCGCCAGTTGAGCGCGGCCATTGGCAAAGCCGATTTGCGGGATTACCCTTGGGTATCGCGCACGGTTCCGTCCATGCCGCGACTGCGTACTTTCTATCATTCCAAGGAGCGGCATTTTATGGCCAAGAAACTGAATGAGAAGACCATCAAGACGCTGAAAGAGCGCCGCAAGCTTCCGCTGGCAACGCCTACCGACCTGGCGGCGGCCGCCACCCGCGACATCTCCGCCGCGCTGAACCAGCTACTGGCCGACGTGTTCGCGCTGTATCTGAAAACCAAGAATTTCCACTGGCACGTAAGCGGACCGCACTTCCGCGATTACCACCTGCTGCTTGACGAACAAGGCGACCAGCTGTTCGCCATGACCGACCCCATCGCGGAACGCATCCGCAAGATCGGCGGCACGACGCTGCGTTCGATCGGGCATATCTCGCGCATGCAGCGTATTTCGGACAACGATGCCGACTACGTGCAGCCGTTGGATATGCTGGCCGAATTGCGCGAAGACAATAAGGTGCTGGCCGCCGCGCTGCGCGAGGCCCACAACATCACCGACGAACACCGCGACATTGCCAGTTCCAGTCTCATCGAAAACTGGATCGACGAAACCGAACGGCGCACCTGGTTCCTGTTCGAAGCCAGTCGGCAGGGTGACTCCACGGGTCATTGAGTCCGGCTTCGTTCCGTCGGAAATGAAAACCGCCCAGCCCTGACGGACTGGGCGGTTTTGCATGGTGCCGCCGCAATCTGGCAAGCGGAAAAACATGCGCGTTGATCGCGTCGATCACGGCAATGCAGAAGCGGACGGACCCTGCGCCAAGTGCAATGTCCCATTAATCATGCCGTTCTGTCTCAGGTTGCCGTTTTGCCGTTTTCTGCGTGGGCGTTCAGTGTAAATTCGCCAACGCTTTCACTCCCGCCGCGGTGCCAGAATGGCTGGCGTGGGGCGTGGCGCGTCCTGCAATTCGACCGACGGTAACGATCACCCATGTATTCAAAGCTACGTCGCAAGGCAATCCGCGTTCTTTTTGTTTCTCTTGGCATAAGCAACGCGATGGCCGCCGCGGCGGGCGATGGGTCGGATCCGGCAGTCACGGATCCGCACTTCGACCTGGCCCCGGGCTACCTGCCCAAGGAAGACTTGCCCAATAGCCTGGATCTGCTTGGGCCGCCGCCAGCCGCGGCCAGCGCCGCATTGGCGCGCGACGAAGAGGCCAGGACGGCAACGATTCCGTTGCGGGGTTCGGCCCGTGCGCAGTTGGCGCGTCTGGATGCAGACCTGCAATTTCCGCAGCCCGCCAAGCGTTTCTCGTGCGCCATGGGTGTCGATATCTCCGACGCGCGGACGCCGCACCTGTATAAGCTGATGCAAAAGGTCCTTACCGACGCGGGGCTTTCCACTTATGGCGTGAAGAACGCCTATCACCGTGTGCGCCCGTTCGCTGTCCATCACGAAGGCACATGTTTCCCCGAGCAAGAAACGTTGCTGCGCTCGGACGGCTCGTACCCCTCGGGCCATACGGCGGCGGGCTGGGCATGGGCGCTTGTCCTGGCCGAAATCAACCCCGAACGCGCCAACCGCCTATTGCGGCGCGGACTGGAGTTTGGACAAAGCCGGGTCATCTGCAACGCGCATTGGCAAAGCGATGTGGACGCGGGGCGCACGATGGGCGCGGCGACCGTTGCCTTGCTGCAAAACAACCCCGAATTTGTCGCCGATGTTGCTGCCGCGCGCAAAGAAGTCCAGGCGGCCATGGCGCGGCATGCCGCCCCGGGCATGGACTGCGCGGCCGAGGAAGCGGCGCTTTCCGGTCAGTGACAACGCCATCCGCGCGCCCGTCAACGCCGCCGTTCCGTCGAGAAACCATGAAATTCTTTGCTTTCCCCCTGATTGCCGTCAGCGCGGTATTCGGCATATCCCAGGTGGCCATTGCCCAGGATGGCTTGGCGATCAGCCCGTTGATGCAAAAGCAGGCCGACTCGTCCGCGCAGTGGCGTATCACGGCAAGCCCCTATGCCTGGGCGTCCGGTATCAAAGGGAAAGTCGGGCAATTCGGGCAAGCGCCGGCCAGGCTGGATTCCAGTTTCAACGACATTCTTAGCGAGCTTGATCTGGCTTTCATGGGCGCCATCGACGCGCGCTACGAACGATTCAGCCTGATCGGCGATGTGATGTATGGGAAGCTCTCGGCAGGGGGCGACACGCAGTATGGCGTGCTTAGCAGGCGCGTCGACATCACGACCACCTCCTTCTCGGGGTTCTTTGGCGCCGGCTACAGCGTGCTTGAGGGCGACAATGGCCATCTTGACGTGATTGGAGGCGGGCGGCTCTGGCACGCAAGCACCAAATTATCCTTGAAAGGCGGCGTGCTCGACGGCCGCAGCGAACGCGACAGCGCCACATGGATCGATGCGGTGGCGGGGCTGCGCGGGCAATATGCGCTGAATGAACACTGGTATCTGACCGGCTGGGGAGTCGTCGGCGCGGGGCAGGCCCGGCTTGATTGGGATGTGACGGCCGCGCTGGCCTATCAGTTCGAATCCAATTTCTCGGCGGTGCTGGGCTACCGGGCGCTTGGCGTCAACTACAACCGCAATGGCTTCGTCTACAACGTCGTCCAGCAGGGACCCATCCTGGGCCTTTCCTACCGGTTCTGAAGTTGCACGGCGGCTATGCCGCCCGCGAGCCATGACCGCGGCCATGATCGTGCGCGGAAAAATGGCTCGACAGCACGTTGTCGCCGCCGGTCGAAGGCGCGGTCAGGCGGCATTTCTCGCTGGCCTCGTCCGGGGCCACGCCGAAACGCGCGATGAACGCCTTGCGAAACCGCGCCATGTCCCGAAAACCGAAATGCGCGGCGACTTGGCCCACCGGATGCCAGGCATGACGGGGGTCGACAATGCGGGCATAGGCCGCATCAAGGCGTTTGCACTTGATGATGTGGGCGATTCCGCCCAGCTCGGCAAAGACGCGGTATAGGTGGGCGCGCGACACGCGGAATCGTTGCATAAGTTGTTCGGGGCTTAGCTCGGGCTGCGCGAGGTGCTGATCGATATAGTCCAGGACCCGCGCGCGCAATGCCTGGCCCAATAAGGAATCCGGGCCATGTTGAATAGGCGTCGCGTTCACCAGGCCTGCGGAAAGCAGGGCGTTCAGGGCCTCTAGCGCCGCCACGTCTTCGCTGGTGGAGAGCTGCCCCGACACGGCGTGGAACCCGCAAAGGTAGTCCTTCAGCAGGCGAGTCATCGGATTGCCGGCCTTAAGCACCAGACCGTGGATATCGCGGGCCCCCAATACCTTATCGATACTGGCGCGAGGAATCGTCATGGCCAGGCGTTCTCCGGCGTCCACCCGGCATTGGTAGGGACGGGCAAGGTCGATGAAGCAAATCCCACCCGGACCGGCCACGACGTCACGGTCGTCAAAATCACCGTGAATGGAACCCGCGACCAAGACGTGGACCAGATAGTGGTCCAGCCCGCTACGGGCAATCGTGGCGGGATCCCGCTTGTAGCGCTGCGCATTGAAGGTCGTGGAACCCAGCGTCAATCCGCCCAGATGGCGAATCCGCATGGTGCCCTCCAAAGTTGCCCCCTTGTCGGGGGCAAGCAGCGTTGTATCGCAGAAAGGGCGCGTGACCTCGCGCCAGTACTCGTCGCGAAGCGAGTGCGCGATGGCGTGGGTGGAAATGAACGTTTCAGCGCGGGTCATGCCGACGTTTTACCCCAAGTCGCAGGCCCTGAGACTATTGCGCGACGCGCTGCGGCTCAGGAAAGCGCCAACTGCCATTCAGGATCTCTTCGCGGGGCTGATACAACCTGACGGTGTAGTTCCAACCGGGCATGGTGGGCAGGCAATTTGCAATCTTGCCGTCGCAGCCGCCAAACTGGATGGCGATGGAGCCATCGGCGCTTTTTTCCGCCGTCAGGCTATTCAACGAGTAAGCGTTATAAGGATTCTTCTGGAAATAGCCTTGGGCGTTGTAGACGATTACGGACCAGAAACTGTTGACCGGCACTTGGCCGACTTTAAGCCGGTACACGGCGCGTCCGTCATTGTCCGGGGCCGTCCAGCCCAGATACATGGCGTCCTTGGCCGGATTTCCACCCCAGCCCGTCGCCGTGCCGATCAGGTGCTGGATGGGGTCGACGGTGTCCTTCGTGCCGAAAGCCTGGTTGTAGTTGGGGATGGTAGCCCCCAGGACAAGCAGCGCATCGCGCACCGTCTTCTGGCTTGCCTGGTCCCATTTCGGCACGACGAATGCTCCCACCCGGGCCTGGCTGACGGTGATGGCGTCTTGAAGCGCATGCACCTGCTGGATATCTTTCGCGTCGGCGGGGGCGACCAGCGTGCGGATCGCAACAAAGACATAGCGAGTGCCGATCGCCTCTTTGGTCAGCGTGTGCTTGCCAGCGCCGTAAAAAACGGCCGGCACATAGTGGTCTTGGCTGACAAGTTGCATCGACATGAACCGCTTGCCGGCTTCGGGCAAGGTGATTGTGACGGCGCCAGCGTCCAGATCGAATACCGCGCCTGAATACAGCGTGTCCCGATTCATGCGGATGACATTCTGCGCGTCGACGGACACGGGCTCTCGGGTATGGACGAACCGCCCGAAACTGCCGTCGGCCACGATCTTTGCCATATATAGGTCAGTCTCGGCCCGGATGAAATTACCCACCCCGACCACGGTTCCCGTATCCGGGGAAGACTGCGCATTCGCGGTGCCAAGAACTGCTATCGCCAGGGCGGCGACGCATGAGGCCGATGAATATGACATTGACGTCCTTCAATAATATCGATCTGATTCCACTTCCAGCACGCCGGCGTCGTGGGTGGGCGGCGTGCCCAGGCAGGGGGAGTTTGCCGAAGCGGACTGTACAAGAGCGTCGCGTGGCAGGCTTGCCATTTCATGCCAATGATGAACGGGCGGATCCAGGGGCGTTCAACACGGTCTGCATCGGGTCAGGCGCTGTTGTGTAGCAGCGCCCGGAACCGCGAAGGGGCCTGTCCGGTCCAGCGCTTGAACGCGCGGGTGAAATGCGCGGGGTCGCTGTAGCCGACCATATACGCGATTTCAGTGGCGGAGTATTTGCGCATGCCAATGAGCCGAAGCGCTTCGCTTCGACGGGTCTCGTCATGCAGCGCTTCAAAATCAACGCCGCTGGATTTCAAGCGCCGCTGAAGGGTGCGCGCCGACATTCCGATTTCGCGGGCGATCGAGGTGAGCTTGGCGCTTTCCTGATCGGACAGGCGTTCGATAAGCAGGCCTGCCGTGTCGACCGTAGACTGCAATGCCGTCGTGATCTTGCGGGCATCGTCCTTCACCGCAAGCAAGGGGCTGTCGAGCAAATCCCGGTCGAATTCGATCATGTCATAGTCGGCGCCCAGTACGATGTTCGGGCCCAAGCATGCTTCAAGCGCGTCGTCGCCCTTTGCCCGGGTCGCCTTCAGGTGTACGCGTATGGTCGAGGCGTCGCCCGACATAAGCGGTATTTTTCGAAGCACGGCCAAGCTCCCGAGTATGAATTGGCGGGGATCGGCTTCGAGTTGTCCGGTGAAACTGTGAATAAGCCTTGTGCTGCGGCCTTCGGTGACGATGTGGATTTTCCCGCCCTGGTGCAGCAACTCCGCGTGCGTGGCGGCCCTGGCGCAGGCCTGCGCGATATTGACCGAGTTCAACACCATGGATCCCCAGGCCCCCAGAGAGCGCAATTCCGTCAGCTGGCCGACATGGGCGCCGCCGAACGGGTCCTGCGCGATGCTGGCCATTTCGTTTGAAATGCGAAAGCACATGGGGCGCGGAAGCCAGATATCAGGCGTTTGGAATACGTTCGGCGAGATGCCAAGGCGTTTGAAAAACTCAAGGGCGGATACGCCCCGGCTCGCCAGGTAAGGCGCCATCTGCAAAAAACTGCGAAGTTTGATGGATGGCATGGAATGCGAAATGGCTTCAGACACAGAGACTTGAACTGCCCGCTTGACGTGAATTCGTGGCCGAATTTACACCGCGGCTTTCGCGAACCGACGCCAGAATCTTTCTGATGAGACAAATCGCCGCGAATGATGAGACATTTGTGGCGATCCCGGCTCGGGGTCAAGCGGTTTACGGAGTGCGTCAGGGCTTGATATTGCTGATCTTCGAGCCCTCAAGGCCCATGCCGGCCATCAGGCCCTGGGCGCCAAACGGCACGGCGAAAACGTCTTGCGTCAAGGTCGTGGTGGACAGACTCGATGCGGTGGATTTATCCCACAGCACGAGGCTGGGGCCGCTGCCCAGCGCCCAGCCGTCGCTTTGGTCCAGATAGTTCAGCGATTTCTGGTTCATGAAAAACAACGCATAGCCAAAGGTCTGGGCGCCGGCCTGCAAGCCCAGCGACATGGCGGAAATATCGTAATAAGCCACGGGTTCCTTGCCCTTGAATAACGTGCCTTGCCCGTGCTCGCCCCCTACGATGAGGCCCGCTTTGTAGATCTTGGGAAAGACCAGAACCGCCACGGCTTTTGCGCCCAGTTCTTTCGTGCTGGGCTCCACCGCATAAAGATGTTGAAGGGCTTTGGCGGAGTCCTGGCGAATTTGCTGGGCGCTATCGGCCCATGCCGTGGCCGGCAGACCCGTTACGCTGACCACCGTCAGCAGGGCCGCTGCCAAGCAGCGGGATAACCCGCTGCGGAAACGCTTCGGGTATTTGGGGTATGCCATTTTGGGGTAATTCCTTTGCGCTGATTACGCGTTGCGTTGTCTAACGCGGCTGGAGTATTCAGATCGCGCCTACCCTTGTCAATAGGCCAGAATTGGCGTGCCGACACGCCGGTTTTCGCGTGACCGAAAGCCATTTTTCGTTTGGCGCGGAATGGCAAGACGCGGTTGACGCATTGCCCTAATCTGGCCTCGTCCACGGGACATGGAAGACGTCATGAGACAACACGCTTCTAACAAGGCCAACCTTTCGCTGCACGATGCGTTGGCCAATGCCACAGCGCGCGGGGAGTTGTTTCTGCAATACCAACCCATTGTCGACGCCGCATTGAAAATCACCGGCATGGAGGCACTGATGCGCTGGAGCTCGGCGGAGTACGGCCAGATTCCGCCTGCGCAATTCGTGCCGCTTGCCGAGCGCAGCGGAGCCATTGTCTACATGGGCGCCTGGGCGCTACGCGAGGGCTGTCAGCAACTGAAGAAGTGGTCCAGGATCCCCACGGCCTCCGAATGGACATTGAGCGTCAATGTCAGCGCGCATCAATTCCGCGAACCGGATTTCGTTGATGATGTCGTGCATCTGGTGCAAAGGTATGGCATTGCGCCGGGCCGGCTGATTTTGGAAGTGACGGAGAACGTGTTCCTGGATTCAAAAGCGAGCCGCCAACAGAAGGGGTTTCAACGGATCCGCGAGGCGGGCGTGGGTATCGCGGTAGACGACTTCGGCACCGGCTTTTCGTCCATGTGCTATTTGAGGAATTTGTCGGTGTCTCAAATCAAGATCGACAAGACCTTTATTGATGACGTTGCCGTGAGCAAAAAGGACCAGGGTATTGTCGGGGCCATCCTTATGTTGGCTCAGGCGCTGGATGTGGATGTGGTCGCCGAAGGCGTCGAAACGGCAGAGCAATTGACGTACTTGAAAGGGGCGGGTTGTTCCGCCTTTCAAGGCTATCTGTTTGGACGGCCAAGCGACGTTTCAACATTCTTGTGACGCATGCGGCGCCGCCCCGTCCAACAGGTGCGTTCAACAAGCCTTGACCGGGAATTCCAGTTCGCGTAGTCTTTTTAACCGAACGGTATAAAAGGAACCGCCAACATGGAATTCAAAGGAAAGGTCGCCCTCGTCACCGGGGGGACACGGGGCATCGGCGCGGCCATCGTCCGGCGGCTTGCCCAACGGGGGGCTGATGTTGCCTTCACCTACGCCAAGTCGGATCAGGCGGCACAAGACCTTGCCCGCGAACTGGCCGCGACCGGCGGCAGGGCCTTGGCCATCACGGCGGACAGCCGCGATCCGGCCGCCGTCCAAGCGGCCGTCGCGCAGACCGCCCGGGAACTGGGCGCGCTGGACATCCTTGTCAATAGTGCCGGCGTATTCCCTGCAGGTCCCATCGAAGGCGTCACGCTCGAAGAGATCGACGACACGTTGGCGATCCACGCAAGGGCGGTCTTCGTGGCCTCGCAAGCCGCGCTGGCCTACATGGGTTCGGGCGGGCGCATTATTTCCATCGGCTCATGTTTTGCCCAGCGCGTGCCCTATGGGGGGGTGACCCTCTATGCGATGAGCAAATCCGCGCTGATCGGGTTCACCAAAGGCTTGGCGCGCGAGGTCGGCAGCCGTGGCATCACGGTGAATATTGTCGATCCGGGATCGACCGACACCGATATGAATCCCGCCGACGGCCCGATGGTCGCCGCGGAATTGGAACTCATGGCGGTCAAGCGCTATGCCACGCCAGATGAGATCGCGGCCGCCGTCGGATACCTTGCGGGGCCGGACAGCCGATTCATCACCGGCGCATCGCTTGCCATTGACGGAGGCTTCACGGCATAGCATCGCCAGCGG
Source organism: Achromobacter marplatensis (assembly GCF_049060505.1). Classification (GTDB taxonomy): domain Bacteria; phylum Pseudomonadota; class Gammaproteobacteria; order Burkholderiales; family Burkholderiaceae_B; genus Achromobacter; species Achromobacter marplatensis_A. Next base: position 298,650 of record NZ_JBMGRB010000002.1, on the reverse strand, counting down.
ACGCCGTGGGGCGACGTTGACGCTATCGCAGACAAGGAAAAGTGAGAACGTGAATGGCATGGGGACTATTGATTCTGGCTGGCCTGCTTGAAATCGTCTGGGCGTTGGCGTTTAAACAGGCAGACGGATTGACGAAATTCTGGCCGAGCCTGATCGGTATCAGCGTGGCGATGCTTAGCCTCGTTCTACTCGGGTTGGCGCTGAAGGATCTGCCGGTAGGCACCGCGTATGCCATTTGGGTGGGGATCGGCGTTTTCGGTGTGGCGGTCTTCGGAACAGTGATGCTGGGCGAGCCCATGTCGTTGGCCAAGGTGGTGTTCCTGGGGCTGATCGGGGTCGGGGTAGCGGGTTTGCGGATGATTGAATCATGAGCCCAGGCAGGAAATCCCCGTCGGCGCCAGCCGCCAAAATCGGGCGCCCGAGAGCCTTCGATAGAGACGAGGCATTGCTTGCCGCCATGCGGACATTCTGGACGCAAGGCTATGAGGGCACGTCGGTCCAGGATCTGGTCAGCGCCATGGGCGTCAACAAGCCCAGCCTCTATTCGACCTTTGGCTGCAAGGAAGAGATCTTTCGAGAGGCGGTCGAACTGTATGACCGCGTCGAAGGACGGGCGACGTCACAGAGCCTTAGCGAAGCGCGAACCGCCCGCGAAGCGGTCGAAACCATGTTGCGGTCGAATGCCAGCGCCTATGCGGTAGATGAAGGGCCGCGAGGTTGCATGATTGTGTTGTCATCGTTGCTCGGGGCGCCTGAAAACGAGAGCGTCCGCGCGTTTCTTGCCGACAACCGACTGGCGGGAGAAACGATGCTAAGGGATCGCCTTGCGCAGGGCATTGCGCAAGGAGACCTGTTGGCTTCGGCAGACGTCGATCAGCTTGCCGCCTTTTACACCACGGTTCTTGAAGGGCTTTCCATCCAGGCACGTGACGGCGCCTCGCCCAGGAAACTCAACATGATCATCGACGCGGCGATGCTGGCGTGGCCGACCGGTTAACGGACTACGGCTGAACCACCGCCCCGCGGTAAGCGCCGGACTCAGTATCGGCTATTCGTCGATGGGGCCGTTGAAGCTTACGGTTACATAGATTCATCGGCGGCTAACACCAAATAGGGCATATTGCCTTCGCTGCCGCGACGGCAAGATTGCCGGGCGGCCACGATGGGCGGCGGGCAGACCAGATGCCTGCAAACCTGATCTCTTTAACGCATTGGAGACCTGAATTGCCGATTCTCAAGCAAGCTTGCGCTGTTGTTTCCCGTCGCCGTAAGGCCTTCTTGATGGCTGCCGCGCTGACTTTGAGCAGCGGCGCCACCCTCGCGCAGCAGGCCGCGCCGGGGCAAATGCCGAACATGGCTGCGTTGAGCGGCCAGATGCATGCCGCCGCCGAGTATTGCAATGCCTACACGGCCGCGCAGCTGGAACAGATGAAGCAACAGCAAAAGACCGCGGCAGGCGCCCATGGCATGACCGCCACGGACTTCGACACCGCCTTCTCGCAGTCATACACCAAGGCCCGCGGACAACTGGGTGGGCTGAGCACGGCGGACAAGGAAAAGACCTGCGCGCAACTCAAAGCCATGTCGGCGGCCTACCCGAAATAGCAAGGCACGCGCGGGATGGACCTTATGCGGCGCGGTGACGAACCGCGCTGGCAAGGTCCGCGATCGGCGCCAGCAATCCCCGGTCGAATGATTCATGCGCTTTACCGGCGTGCAGTCTTGCCGGCCAATCGGCATGCGTGAGCGCGCCACGGCCTAGTGAGACAAAGTCCGCCTCTTGCCTGGCGATCATCCCGTCCGCCTGCCCCGCGTCATGCAGCGACCCGTTCGCCAACACCGGCACTGAAACGTGTCGCTTCGCCAACGCGGCCAGGCTGGGGCCGGCCGTGCCGAAGGCGGGACGCCAGGCCTCGAATTCGGTGGTGTGAAGGTAGTCGACAGGCTGCTTGCCGAGCGTGCCGAAGATCTGTGCCGCGTCGGCCTCGCCACCCGCCCATTTGTGCGTGAAGTCGTTGACCTTGCCCTGCGAGACGCGCACGCCCACCACGAAATGTGCCGACGTCGCGCGTCGCACCGCCTGGATGACGTCCACCGTCAGACGCAGGCGGTTGTCCAGGTTGCCGCCGTAGCGGTCGTGGCGCAGGTTGGTGTGGGCCGTAAGGAACTGATCCAGCAGATACCCGTTGGCGCCATGTATTTCAACACCGTCGAATCCGGCCTCCTGGGCCCGACGCGCGGCGTGCGCAAAGCCGTCGATGGTTTCGGCGATGTCGTCGGCGGACATGGCGTCGGGCATGCGGTAAGGTCCTTCGCCCCGATAGAAGGCCATCTGCTGCCCGCGCGGCAGCACGGCCGAAGGCCCTTTTGTCGCGCCTCGATGGGGATTGCCTTGCGACAGCGCGCCAGCATGCATCAGTTGCGCCACAATGCGGCCGCCGTGGCGATGCACCCGGTCCACCACGGTTTGCCACGCATCGCGTTGCCCGTCGTCGGCCAAGCCAGGCTGGAAAAGGTAGCCCTGCGCATGGGCCTTGTCCGTGTAGATGCCTTCCGTGATCACCATGCCGAAGCCGCCCGCCGCGAAGGCTTCGTAGTAATCGGCCATCAGCGCCGTGGCGCGGCCATCCGCCGTGGCGCTGACCCGGGTCATGGGTGCCACCGCCAGACGGTTGGGCAAGTGCAGTTCCTGTCCCAGCCGCAGCGGCGCGAACAATCTGGCGTGCGCGGTCTGCGCATCGCCCGCCGGACGATCGATTTGCGTGCGCATGTCAACGGTCCTCCGCTTGGCGCACGGCAGCGATCGCTTCGATCTCGATCATTGCGGCGGGGTCGTACAGCGCCTTGATCTCCGCAATCGTGTCGGCCGGGTAGGGGGCTGAAAAGAAGCGGCGACGCAGCGCCACCACGTCCTGGAAATGCCCCATATCCGTCACGAAGATGGTGACCTTGATGACGTCATTCAGGCTGGAGCCGCCGGCTTCCAGCGCGCGGCGCAAATTCGAGAAGGCTTGCTCGCCCTGGGCGAGAAAGCCGCCTTCGACGATCTTTCCGTCATCGGCCGCGCCTGCCTGGCCCGAGATAAAGAGCAGGTCGCCGAAACGGATGCCTTGCGACAGCAGGAAAGGGGCGTAATTGTCGGGTTGGGTGATGACACGTTCTAGCATGATGCGAATTCCTTCACTTATCGTGGGTTGGATGACCGGCGGTAAATCGCCGATCCGTGCCGCTAATGTAGGAATACGCAGGGCGGCTGACAAAGGTTCATTTGTCAGCTATAAGAAGAGAATATCTCATCTATATGCCGGGGCTGTCGATGCAACGCCGATTTCTTCCGCTCTCTGCGCTTCGGGCTTTCGAGGCCGCCGCGCGCCTGGGCAGTTTCAAGGCCGCGGCCAGCGAGCTGGCGGTAACGCCGACCGCCGTCAGCCACCAGATCCGCGCGCTGGAGGCGCAGATCGGGCGGGTTCTGTTTGATCGCCAGGTGCGCAAGGTGTCGCTAAGCGACGCGGGCGCGCAGCTGTACCCGGTGCTGCGCGACGGGTTCGACGCGTTCGAGGCGACGCTGGCCCGGTTGATGCAACAGCCAACGCGCAGTCAGGTCAGTATCTCGGCGACGAATGCCTTTACCGTGAAATGGCTGGTGCCGCGCATGAGCGATTTCCGCAGCCGGCATCCCGGCATCGACTTGCAATTGCAGGCAAGCGACGACCTCGTCGACCTGCGATCGACGGCGGTTGACATCGCGATTCGTTATGGCCGTGGGCCGTATCCCGGCTTGGTCACCGAGCCCCTGTTCACCGATCGGTTCGCGCCCGTGGCCAATCCGCGTCTGGGTGTCGTGTCGGCGGACGACCTGGCTCGCGTGCCGTTGATCCGTTTCGACTGGAAACGTCCCTTGCCGGACAACCCCACCTGGGAACGTTGGTTCGCGGTCGCAGGGCGGCCCCTGCCGCCAGAAGCGGGTCAACTTCGATTTTCCGACGAAGGCCATGCCATACAGGCGGCCGTGGCAGGCCATGGCATCGCGCTGGTCAGCCTGGCGCTGATCGCCGACGAACTGGAAGCGGGTCATCTGGTGCAGCCCTTTGGACCCGCGATCGAGGGGCACACCTACCATTTGGCCAGGCACGCTGATCGACCGCCTTCGGCGCCCGTCCAGGCGGTGGCGCAATGGTTGCGTTTGCAGGCGGCGGCAGGCTGATCCGCTACGGCTGTTGCAGCGGCCAGACCTCAACGACACCGTGCGCGACCGCGCAGGGGGTTCGCGACACCATGTCTATCGCCTCGGCCAGATTGGCAGCTTCGATGAGGGCAAAGCCCGCCACCGGCATGGGCGATTTCATGAAGGGTTGATGCGTGGTTTCCACCCCGGCGGCCTCGGGATTGCGCACCTGCACGGGCTGGCCTGCAATGCCCATCAGCACGCCGCTTTTCTGCAGCGCGGCGTCGTGGGCATGGGCAGCATCGCGAAGGGCGGCCGGCGTGCGGTCGTAGCCCGCCTGGTCACCATATCCGATCGTTACGAACATTGGCATGGTCGGTCTCCTTGAGAGGTTGAAAGATCCATCGCCGGCCATGCCCGTCTGCGTCAGGCCGGCATGTCAGCCGTGCTTGCCGAAACCCCCGCTGGCCCAGTCCGAGGCGCGCTGGACGGTTAGCTTGTAGGTCGGCGCGACATGGGTTTGGGCCAGTTGCTCGCCGAATTCGTCGTAGGCGCTTAGCACGGCATAGGGTTCGTCTTCGTCCGGCACGATGTCCAGCTTCACGGTCAGGCGGCCGGCGGCGGCGTCGATCTTCACGCTTTTGTGCAGCGTCGCATGCAATTGCTGTTCATGGCGGCGCAGGACTTCATTGGCGGTTTTGACCAACGTGAAGAAGGCAGGGGAGTCGAGCGGCTTGGGGTTCTTTTTGTCACGGCCCATGGTCCAGGGGCCCACCAGGGCTGGCTCGGCTTGTCCGTCCAGGGTCATTTCGACAGCCCAACCGTCATCGTCCTCGTTTTTGATGATCCGGGCGGTCCAGCCGTCATCGCGCCAAAGCCTGGCCTCTTGTTCCTTTCGGTCTTCGGGCATGCCAGTCTCGGGGGTGAGGGTGTCATTCACTGCGGTAATTCTCCTGGATTCGGTGGCGTGCGGCGCCGCGGCTAGGCGGTCGTGAGCTTGGGCACTGTAGCCCGGCGCGTGCGGGAATGCCGGGCGCCCGGGCGGCTTGCAGGACAATTTTGGCATAACCGCATGCGGCAGGCGCTTGCCGCCTATAGCTTATCCAGCCGGGCGGGGTCGAATTCCCAGCGATGCGTCGAATCAGCCGTGCATTGAATGACCGTCTTGATGGACCGCTTGGGGCCCACATCCTTGAGCTTGACCTCTCCGTTACATACCGGGCAGTCTCCGCTCAAGGTGGTGAGGTAGACGCGCCCCGACGGGTCGGATTCGACGTTGATCAGATCGGCAAGGCGGACAAATCCATTCCGAATCAGGCGGTAACCGATAAAGAGCGCGAATCCGCTGGGAATGACCAGCCAGAACCACCAGACGCCCCATCTGAAAGCCATTTCGCCAAGCGTCGCCAATACGCCGGCCGCGCCCGCCGCCGCCAGCCAGGACTGCTTCAGGGCGCGGCCGCCCAACGCAATGGGAGTGACGCTGGTTCGAACGAGCGCCGGCCGGCTCCAGCCGCCCTCGCGGGACGGGGGAGTTTGATACCCGGGCGCAATGATGGGATCCGGGTCGGCATTGAAGCCGCCCGATGCCGGCGTCTTCCTGGGCTCGGAAAGGCCGGATAAGGTCCTTTGGCATTCATCGCAAAGACGGCCGCGACCACGATGCGCGGCCCCACAGGTTTGGCAATGCACGTGCGCTTCCTCGCGAATGATTGCAACGGCCGAAAGGATACAACCATTGACGGTTCGGGGCCGGCGTGCGCCGCCCGGCGCATAGCGAGCCACGGGGTTAAGGCGGGCTTCTCGACCGGACGGCATGCAGCTTCCCGGGTTGGACCAGCAGCAGTCGGTGGACCCATAACAGGCATGGGCAGCCGGCCGGCGGCGGTACAAGGCCGCCTCCGACCGTTCCGACCGTTCCGGTCGACCCTGCCCGATCAGAACCGGTAGCGCACGTCCAGCGTGCCGGTGTTTTGACGGTTGCCGTCGCCGAATTGCCCGCCATAAGCGACTCCGACCGTGGTGCGTTTGCTGACCTCGATGCCCACCGCCAGTTCCACCACGGCCGCGTCCCGCGCAACGGGCGCGCCAGTCACCGTGAACGAATCGCCGCCCTGGACGAAGGCCAGCGCGCTAGCCGGATTGACGTCGCCGAAGGCATGGCGCCACCCCAGCGTGCCGCGCGCGTAACCGCGTGCGCCCGCGCTGTCGAAGCGGGTCAGCGCATGCAGCCCAAGGGTGGTGGTGGTGACGTCGTTGCGGCTGCTTTGTCCGCGCAGCGCCGCGTCGCCGCCTGATTCCGAAAAGCCTCGCGTGCGCATATCGCTGTAGTTCGCCGCGACAAAAGGCTCCAGGGTGAGATGGTCATTTACCGCTGCGGCGTAGCCCAGTTCGGTGAAGAACTGGCTGGTGCTGGCGCTGTAGCTGGCCTTCAGCGTCTGGTCGAGCCCCGCAGCGGCGGTGTTGCGCTGCGTGTCCAGATCGCTCCAGGTGTAGGCCGCACCCAGCGTTAAATTGACCTTGCCCGCGCCCGCGTCGAACGCCTTGCCACCGTAGACGGCGATGCTGTAGCTGTCGACTTCGGTGCTGGAGGCGCGGTCGGCGGTTCGGCTGCGGCCGTCGTTGTAGCCTAACGCGCCGCCCAGGCGCCAGCCGGCGCCGACGGCGTGGTCCCCGCCGATGGTGATGCCGGCGTCGGAGAGGGTCGTTTTGGCCGTATTGCCGTCGCCACCCAGCGTGGTCCAGTTGCCCGATACCTGTGTCCACAACGGCTGGGCGGCCGTCCGCGGCAGCGCGGCCGCATCGCCCAGACCAAGCTGGGCGGTAGGCGCGCCGGGCAGCCAGCCCGCATCGAGATTGGCGCGCAGGCGCGTGATGGGCGCCTGGCTGAAGGTGCTGGTCAATCCTTGCAGCGCCGAGATCGCGCTGGCGTGCGGTTCGCCGGAGAGGGCGTTGTAGGCCGCAGGCGGCGCGCCGTCGGGCAGGTTCAGCACATGCTGGTAGAGCGCGCTGTTCGTGGGCAGGCTTTGCAGCGCCCCGGCGACGGCGCGCTGGTTGCCCGTGTCGGCGGCGTCGGCGAACTGGATCGGGCGCGTGCCACCGTCGTCGGGCACTTCCTTCAAGTTCACCGTCAGATCGACGCGGTGGCTGCCGTATGACAGCGACGGCGTCAGGAAAGCCAGGTTGCTGGACACCGCGTCAAAACGCCCCAGCACGCCATTGTCGGCGCTCAGGATGGTGTAGGTCGTCGACGGGGCATAGTTGCCGTTTCGGGCCATCTGCACGACTGAACCTGACAGCGTGGCCGTGCCCGCCACATGCACGCCGCTATTCTGCCCGCCGGCGGTCGACGCGACGCGATAGGTGGCGCCCGGCTGGAATGTCAGGTCGCCCCGCAGCTGCATCTGGCCGAAAGGTTGGGCGGCATTACCGGGCGACAGCGCGGCGCCGGATCCGATGGTCACGCTGTTCAAGGTGCCGATGCCCGTGAGGGTCGTGCCCGCTGCGGCCTGGAGCTGGCCACCGAGCTTGCCGTCGACCTGCAGGGTGCCGGCGGCCAACTGTGTCGTGCCGGTATAAGCGCTGCTGTCGCCCGTCATGAGCAGGGCGCCCGCGCCGAGCTTGGTCGTGGCGCCGGCGCCGGAAAGCGCGCCGGCGTAGGTGGAGTCGTCCGAGCGGTTGAAGATCAGGCTGCCCTGGTTGACGATATCGCCGAGGATCGAACCGGCAGCCCCGCCGTCGCCGACCTGCAGCGTGCCTGAGTCGATCGTGGTCACGCCGGTGTGTGTGTTCTGGCCCGTTAGCACCAGCGTGCCCATGCCCGCCTGGCGTAGTTCGCCTGCTCCGCTGAGGTTGCCCGCGAATACCACGCGGTCGGCGCGCTTGAAGGCGAGCACCGCCCCGGCGGAAAGATCGGCGTTGCCGGCGATGCTGCCCGAGCCGGCGCCATTGCCCACTTGCAGCGTGCCGGCCCGGACCGAGGTGCCGCCCAGATAGGTGTTGTCGCCGGTCAGCACGAGGGTGCCAGCGCCCAATTTGGCCAAACCGCCTTCGCCGGAAAGCGCCTGTGCGACCGTGAAGGTGTTGCCGGCGTCGGCAATGTCAAGACCGCCGCCCGCGGCGCCCAGCGTCATGCCGCGGCCCGTGCTCTGGAATCCCGTGCCGGTCACGCGTAGCGTGCCGCCCTGAAACTCCAGGCCGGCCGTGGAGGCACCGAGGTTGCCGTCGGTGGACACCGAAAGCGTGCCCAGGGTCAGGCGCGTGGCCAGCGTGTAGGCGTTGGCGCCGTTAAGCACCAGCGTGCCCAGCCCCGTCTTGTTGATACCGTTGCCGGTCAGCACGTTGTCGATGGTGGCCGTCCATGATGCAGAGGCCGGGCTGCCATCGCCGACACGCACTTCGCCCAGCGGCGTGGACGGGAGGCCCCCCAGCGTCAGCGCGTCGCCGTCCAGCCGATAGCCGTCGCTGGCAAACTGTATGCCAACGGCGGATACCGCTCCTGGCGTCGCATTGACCGTCACAGTGCCTGCGGCGCCGCCGAAAATCGCAAAAGCGTCGGCGGGCTGGCGAGGCGCTGTCACGGCGCCAACGTCGTTTGTCCAGTTGGCGCCGGTCAACGACCATATGCCCGAGCCGCCGCCCATCTGGCTGGGGCTGGCCAATCCATTGGCGTTCCAGAAATTCAGTTCCGCGCCTGCGGTGTTGACCAGGTTGATCGATCCGGCAAGGTACTGAATGGACATGTCCGCAGGCCCGGCGAGGCCGGCGCCGGACGTGGACAGCAAGCCGGTATAGTCGAATAGCCGATACACCCCGATGCCGAAACCGCCGGCATTCTGTATGTTTAGCTGGCTGCCGTTCAGGCGCAGGTCGCCGTTGACCGTCACGCTATGGCTGGCGCCGGACGCGCCCAGGCTGAAGTCGACCAGGCTGGAAGCCCCCAAGGTGAGGTCGCCGTTAACCGTAAACACGCCGCCCGGAGTACCCGGCGCCAGGCGGCCGCCCGCCGTGACGGTGACGTCACCATTGACTTGACCAAAACCGCCCAGCGTGGCCTGGTTGTTCACGGTGATATCGCCATTGACGCGCGCCGTGGCGTGCGAGGCGTCGGCGCCGATCTGCAGCAAACCCCCCATCACCTGGGTGTTGCCGGTATAGCTATTGACGCCGTTTAGCGCCAGCGTGCCCATTCCATACTTGTCCAGGCCGCCGGTGCCCGCGATCCTTCCGGCGTAAGCGCCCGTCTGCAAGGTCAGCGTCGTGGCGCCAAGAGTCACCTCTCCGCCGTTGCCGTTCAGCGTTTGAAACGCATGGTTGACGCTGGCGGACAGGTTTAACGCGCCGCCGGCGTTGACCGTGATAGGCGCGTTTGCGCTCAGGCTGGCTCCCAATCCCAAAGCCAGGGTGCCGCCATTGATCGTAAGACCGCCCTCGAACGGATTCGCGCCAGTCAGCGTCTGCGTGCCGGTGCCTGCCTTGACCAGCCCGCCCGTGCCGGAAATGACGCCCTGGAAGGTGTTGCTGGTGCTGCTGTTCAGCGTCAACGTATTGGCGCCCAGGATGACGTTGCCCGCGCCCAGCAGCGCCGGCAGCGTCTGGTTCCCCGCAGCGCTCAGATCCAGTGTCGTGCCAGATGCCAGGTTGGTGATCGACGAGGCCAGACTGCCTCCCGCGCGGATTGCCAGCGTGCCGGCGGTGACGCGGGTTTCACCGGTATGGGTATTCGCGCCAGCAAGCATCAGCGTGCCCACGCCGGATTTGCTAAGGACTCCCGTGCCGGAGAGGACGCCGGCATAGGTGCCGCTGGTGTCCTGCGCGAACGCCAGCGTGCCATTGTTGGCGATGTCGCCTTGCAAGCTGGCGGCGTCACCGTGCAGGGTGGCTCCGGCGTTGACGGTGGTGCCGCCGACATAGGCGTTCATGCCGCGCAGCGTAAGCGTGCTGCCGCTTGCCACGGCCAGGCCGCCCGTTCCCGACAGGTCGCCCGACAGGGTGAAGGGGCGGGCGCCGGTTGCCAGCAGTCCGCCCGTGGCCGCGTCGATGGGCACGAGTTCGATGTGATTGGCCACCGTCAGGCCGTCGTCGGCGGCGGAGAGGCTACCGCCGCGTGCGGTAATGGAGCCCGTGCCAAGCACCGCGCCATTCATAAGATTCGCTAAGCCGCCATTCAGGCTGATCGCGCCGCCGTCGGTCAGCGGCGCGTCAGTCAGCGTCCAGGTGCCGCTGTTGATCTGCAATTGCTGGAAATTGATGTAGGTGTCGCCCGAGGCGCTGCCCGTGCCGTTCGTGCCACTCCCCGTACCCGCCGGCAATACGTTTTGCAGAACCAGCGTGTTGTTGCCGCCCGCGCCGCCATCGATCTTGCCCGGTGGCGCAAAGCGCAGGCCCGCCATGCCGGTAACGGTAAGGTCTGCCGTGGCGGAGTGCTGTCCGGCTATGACGGTGCCGCCGGTCACGGCGGTAAAGGTGTTCTCTCGGCCCTGGCCCAGCGACACGCTGCCAACGATAAGCCCGGCATTGGTAAAGCGGTTTCCGGTCTGGACGAGCGCGGGGGCCTCGAACGCGACGCGGCCCGTAATCGTGCCCTGATTGACGAATTCGACCCTGCCGCCGCCAAAGGCGGCCACGACGGGCAGGTCCGGGCCATCGATCTGCAGGCTCGAAATCGGGGCGCTGCGTATCATGCCGGCATTACTAAGATAGCTGACGCCGCCGCTGACGTTCTGGACGGCCATCGCCATGCCATTCAAGTCGGGGAGGGCCACGTAGCCGCCTGCGGTGCCCGCGATGGTTCCGCTGCTCGTGTTGACGATGCGCTGGATGCTGGCGGCGCCATTACCGACTGTCAGCCCGGCCGAAGGCAGAGTGGGGCGGCCGAGCAGGTTGGAGTCGATCCTGCCTGCGTTGGTCAATGCCACATTGTCGCCGGTTAGCGCCATCGCCGCGCCGCCGTTATTCAGCAAGACCCCCAACGATGCGTCCGGCGCCACGTCGACGATGAGGCCGTTTGCGCCGCTGGAGAAGCTCGGCGCCGCGGGGTCGGCTTCCCCTATGCAAACCACGCTGGTGCCCAATTCCGTGCAGGCGGCCTGAACCGCCGCACTTAACGCGGACAGGCCGATCGTAAGCGCCAGCTGTGTCGCATAGCGGGGCCGGCGCCCCGTTACACAGCCCCCGGCCGGCGACTGTCCGCCGCGCGATTGCGATGCCAGTTCCGACGCGGCCTGCCAGACGCATAAGCTGCGGTTCCATACCAGGCGGTAAATGTGATTCAAAACAGGAGCTCCGGGGTGCGGTAAGGCGGGCATTCCCAACAGCGCGACAAGATCGCCCGCAGGCGCCTTTTCGTCGCACGGTCGAACGCCAGATGTCTGCTTTGGGAAGATTGCGGCGGGTGAATGTAATCGGGCTCAATAAATACTCTATTGGCATGGACGGTAATCGGTCGAAAAAAGGAAAAAATTCGGTCTTTTCGGCCGTATGTGGGCGGATAGGGCGGGCCTGCCGTGGCGCAGGGGCGTCTGCCCGGTCATTGCGTGGAATCGCCCGTGGCATGAGGGATAATGCCTGCTCGTTGACTGCCGTCTTCCTGTCGTGGATCTTGATCGCTTGGACAAGAACAGCCCGCCCGCCGTCCCTGCGCTGACCCTCTCAACCGCGTTAAGCCAAGCGTGCGCGCATTGGGACGCGGGCCAGGCGGCGCATGCCGAACAGCTTTGCTTGCGAGTGCTGGAGGTGGCGCCGGACCATCCCGGCGCGCGCCATCTGCTGGGTCTGATGGCGCATGCCTACGGACGGTTGGACGCCGGTATCGAGCACATGCGGGCGGCTTGTCGGTCGCCGCTTGCGCCGGGCGCCTGCTACAGCAATCTGGCCGAGATGTGCCGCCAGAAAGGGCTGTTGGACGAAGCGGAAACGGCGGCACGGCGCGCGGTGGCGCTGGAGCCCCAATCGGTTGAGGGCTGGAACAACCTGGGCATCATCTTGCAAGAGTCCGGCCAACTGGCCGCCAGCCTGGAATGCCTGCAGCGCGTCGCGGCGCTATTGCCCGACAGTCCCGAGGTCCACAACAATCTGGGCAACACCTGCAAGCGGCTGGGCGATAACACCCAGGCGCTGGCGTATTACGGCCGCGCGCTGGCATTGAATCCCGATTACGCGCAAGCGCTCTGCAACCAATCGCTGGCCTTAAGCGATGACGGTCGCCATGAAGAGGCCGTGGCCGCCATTCGGCGCGCCATCGACCTTGACCCTTTGATGCCGAACGGCCATCAGATCCTGGCGCGCGTCGAGCTTGCTCGGGATACCACCAAGGCCGAAGGCGTGCCGGCAGATCCAGAGACGATTGCGCGGTGGCGGCTAGCCGCCCAGACACTCCGTTCGCAGGGCAGGGTGGACGACGCGTGCGCGATGCTTGAACGCATCGTGCGCGCCGTGCCGGGCGACGCCGGCGCGCGGTTCAATTGGGCCGAAATGTTGCTGCTGCAAGGGGACTTCGAGGCGGGTTGGCGCGAGTATCGCTTCCGCTACCGGATGGCGCATACCGCGATGCGAGAACGGCACGTGCAGAAGCCGCGATGGGCGGGGCAGTTCATCGAAGGCAAGACATTGCTGATCCATGACGAACAGGGATACGGCGACACCTTCCAGTTTTTGCAGCTGGTGGCGTGGGCGCGCGAACGCAGCGGCGCGCGCGTGGTCCTGGAAATCAATGCGGATATCCATGCGCTGGCCAAGCGCGGCGAGGGTTTCGACGAGATCATCCGTGCCGGAACGATACCGCCGGCGTTCGATTTCCACTGTGAATTGATGAGTTTGCCGCTTGCGCTGGGTTTGCGCCTGAGCGACCTGCCGGCTCGTACCGCGTATCTGCGCGCCGACCCGCCGAGGGTCGAATTTTGGCGCAAACGCCTGGCGGCGTTGCCGCGGCCATGGGTCGGGCTGGTGTGGGCGGGGCGTCCAAGCCATCCCAACGATGCGCAGCGGTCATTGTCGCTGGCCGACCTGGCGCCGCTGGCGCAGCACGGCATGACCTTCATCGCACTGCAAAAGGGCGATGCGGCGGCCCAAGCCGCCACGCCGCCTCCGGGCATGGCAATGGTGTCGCTTTCCAATGACATCCACGATTTCGACGACACTGCCGCCCTCCTTACGCTGCTGGATGTGCTGGTGTCCGTGGATTCATCACCCGCGCATCTTGCGGGCGCGTTGGGTTGCCCCGTCTGGGTCATGCTGCCATTCGAGCCGGACTGGCGCTGGCTGCGCGAGCGCGCCGATACCCCGTGGTACCCCTCGATGCGGCTGTTTCGCCAACCCGCCCCGCAAGCGTGGGCGCCGGTGCTGGGGGACGTGGCGGGCGCGCTGTCAGGTCTGTCTACACGCGGCTAGCAGGCAGCGCTGTTTCTGGAATCGAAGCGTGGCGGATGGGGCAGGTGACGCCATCTATCCAGACGCGTGCCCGATTCACTTTCGAGTGCTCGTGACAGGGTTTCTCTGTTTACCGGAAGAGGGCTTGATTGCCGCGGTAGCCGCCAGGTAATGCTCGCCCCACGACTTCATTGCCTCTAGCGTGGGGGCAAGCGTCGCGCCGAGTGGCGTAAGCGTGTATTCCACCCGCGGGGGCACTTCAGCGAAGATTTCTCGGCTAATGATGCCGTTGGCCTCCAGGTCGCGAAGCTGGAGTGTCAAAGAGCGTTGCGTGACCTCGCCGATGAGTTTTCTCAACTCTCCGAAGCGTTTGGTTCCGCTAAGCAGGTAGTGAATGATCAGCGGCTTCCATCTGCCTCCCGCGATGTCCACGGTAATTTCGACCGCGCATCTGTATTCCCGCTGTTTGCTGTCTGGCATCACGCTCTCACGACGCTATTAGTATATTTAGTATACCTACGTATCATATGTGTGCCTACTTGTATATAAGCCCCTTGCAATAAATAATGCGGCCAGGAAAGGGCGCTACGTCAGTGCCCGCAGGAGAATGCAATGAAGGCTGCTTACTATGATCGCCAAGGTCCCGCGGATGAGGTGCTTCGCGTTACGGATCTGCCCGATCCGCACCTCGGACCGGGCGAGGTCCGCGTTCGCGTTTACGTGTCGGGCCTGAATCCAACCGATCTCAAGGCCCGGACGGGATTTTCATCGGCCATGCCATTCCGCCGGATCATCCCGCATCAAGACGGCGCCGGCGTGATCGATGCCGTGGGAGACCCGCAAGACGCCAAGCGCATCGGCGAAAGAGTGTGGGTCTATGAAGCCCAGCATGGGCGGCCAAGCGGAACGGCAGCAGAGTATGTCGTGGTGCCGTCCACGCAAGCTGTGCCGCTTCCCGAGCCTGTCTCGTTCGACACCGGAGCGTCGCTTGGCATTCCAGCGCTTACCGCCCACCGCTGCCTCTTCGCGGACGGGAGCCTAAGCGGATCGAACGTGTTGGTGCATGGCGGAGCAGGAGTCGTCGGAACCGCTGCCATCCTGCTTGCCAAATGGGCTGGCGCATCGGTCGTGGCCACGGTCTTGAACGCCGAGCAAGCCGCCATTGCGCGGGCGGTCGGGGCCGACCTGGTATTGGACCGCCGAGCGGATAGCATCCCTGAAGCCGTCGCGGCGCATACGGGCAATAAAGGCGTGGACCGCATCGTGGATGTCAATGTCCAAGCGAATTTGGACATCAACCTTGCGTGTCTTGCCCCTGGCGGCATTATCAGTTCATACGCGATGACGAATGCGACGGATGAACTTGCGGTGCCCCTTCTGAAAGCGATGGTGCGCGGCTGCGTGCTGCGATTCGTTTACATCTATTCCGTTCCCGCCGAGGCCAAGCGCCAAGCGGTGAAAGACATCACATCGTGTTTGATGAGCGGCGCGTACACCCCGCACATCGGTTTGAAAGTCGGGCTGGATCGTATCGCCGACGCGCATCTTGCTCTTGAGTCGTCGTCAGTGGTGGGCAAGGTTCTCATTGAAGTGTAGGCGTGTAGCGCTAGGGCATCGGGCGCATACCGTGTCGATCGGCAACCTGTCGTGCGTCAGCCATTGCCTGGCAAGACGCATCTTCAACTCGTTGGCGTAGCGTAAAGGTGGTGTTCCCAGCCGCACCGCCCGCAATCCATCTGTGACCCTGTTGCCGGAAAAGGCTCCACCTTGCCCAATGCACGTTGCGACCGACTTCATTCCCCGTTTTCAGTTCACCAGCACCGGCTTGTCGCGATAGCGGTCGGGGAACGTCTTTGCCAGGTTCTGCACCTTGGGGACGTCATTCACCATGATGTACATGCTGTACGGGTGCCGCACCAGATAATCCTGGTGATAGCCTTCGGCCGGATAGAACGCCTGCAACGGTTCGATCGTGGTGGCCAGCGCCTTGGGGTACACGCCTGTCTGGTTCAGCTGCGCGATGTAGGCTTCGGCCACCTTGCGCTGGCCGTCGTTCGCCGGGAAGACCGTTGACCGGTACTGCGTGCCGCTATCCGGACCTTGGCGGTTCAGCTGTGTGGGGTCATGCGCCACCGAGAAATAGATCTGCAGCAGCTGGCCGTAGCTGACCTGCTTAGGGTCGTAGGTGATTTCGACGGCTTCGGCGTGGCCGGTTCGTCCGCTGCTGACGGCGTCGTAGTTGGCCACGCTGGCCTGGCCGCCGGCATAGCCGGATACGGCATTGGTCACGCCCTTCACATGCTGGAAAACGGCTTGCACGCCCCAGAAGCAGCCGCCGGCGATGACGGCCTTTTCCTGCAAGGCCTGGTCTTTAGTCTGGTCGGCGGCGGGTGGCGGAATGATGAAGGCGGATTCGGCGCCCTGCGAGGCGCTGGCGGCCAGCAAGCCGCAGGTGGCGGCCAGGGCGGCGCAGGTTTTGCGGAACGGGAGGTTCATGGTTTGGCGTCCTGATAGGGGCGGTCTGGGGTCAGGCTTGGGGGGCGAAAGTCATGGCCACCCCGTTCATGCAATAGCGCAGGCCGGTCGGCCGCGGGCCATCGTCGAAGACGTGGCCCAGATGGCCGCCGCAGTTGGCGCAGTGGATGGCGGTACGGACCATGCCGAAACTGCGGTCGCGGGTTTCGCCGACGGCGGCGTCCAGCGGCTGCCAGAAGCTGGGCCAGCCGGTGCCGCTGTCGAATTTGGTCGTTGAAGAAAACAGCCGCTGTTCGCAGCCCGCGCAAGAGAACGTGCCCTTGCGGTGTTCGTCGTTCAGCGGGCTGGTGTACGGGCGTTCGGTACCCTCGCGGCGCAACACGTCGAATTGCGCGGGCGTGAGGCGGGCGCGCCATTGCGCGTCGGTCAGGGCGTAGGGAAACGAGGCGGCGGGCGTCGCGCCGCGCGCGGCCAGCATGGGAGCCAGGCCGGCGGCCAGCGCCGCAACGCCGCCCAAGCTCAGGAAATGTCTGCGATTCAATGTCATGGGATGGCTCCGTCGAGGGGTAGGGAAGCGGCCCGCCGCCCTTGCTGGCAAGCGAAGCGGGGCGGGCTGCCGCCGGGGCTTACTTTTTCATGCTGTCGTTGGCCATGCCGCCCTTGGACATGCCATCCTTAGACATCCCGTCCTTGGCCATGCCGTCCTTCTTCATCCCGTCGTGCGCCATGCCGTCCTTCTTCATCCCGTCGTGCGCCATGCCGTCTTTCGCCATGCCGCCTTTGGACATCCCGTCTTTCGCCATGCCATCCTTGGCCGTGCCGTCTTTCGACATGCCGCCCTTGGACATCCCGTCTTTCGACATGCTGTCCTTCGACATCGAATCTTTGGCCATATTGTCCTTGCTCATATTGTCGGCGGCATGGGCCGTCACGGCGCCAAAGGCCAGGCACAGGGAGAAAGCGGCGGTGGTGAGTGTCTTCATGATGGATTCCTTTGATGGAGGGGGTAAAACAGGGGTGGACAAGATTTCCACCTAGCTTCCGCCGAACCAGTTGTAGCCCTGGTCCTCCCAGTAACCGCCTGGGTAGGTGTTGGTGACGAAAATCGCCCGGATGTGCTTGGGGTTCTTGTAGCCAAGCTTGGTGGGCATGCGCAGCTTCATGGGAAAGCCGTATTCGGGCGGCAGGGTTTTGCCGTCATAGGTCAGTGCCAGGATGGTCTGCGGGTGCAGCGCCGTCGGCATATCGATGCTGGTGTAGTAGTCGTCCGAACACTTGAAGCCCACGTATTTCGCGGTCAGGTCGGCGCCCACGCGCTTCAAGAACGCGGAAAACGGCACGCCGCCCCATTTACCGATGGCGCTCCAGCCTTCCACGCAGATATGCCGCGTGACCTGGTCAATCTGGGCCATGGCGCGCAGTTCTTCCAGGCGCCATTGGCGCTTGTCGGCCACCATGCCGGTGACTTCCAGCCGGAAGGACGCTTCGTCGACATGACGGACCTCGTCGATGCCGTAATAGGCGTTGAACGGAAACGGCCGCGTGATCATCGATTCGGGGTAGGTCGGCGCCAGCTTGTTGGGGTCGAACATCCAGCCTTGCACGCGGTCGTTGAATCGGGACACGGAAGCCAGCGCCTTTTCCACGTTTTCGTCGTCGGATAGCGAGCAGCCCGATAACATTGCCAACCCGCCCAGCGTGAGGCTGTTGCGCAGGAATGTGCGGCGGGAAGGCTGTTCGACCCGTTTGGCCAACAGGTTCCTGGCCTCTTTCAGGATGGCGGGGCCATCCAGGCCCAGCAGCGACAAGCGTCTTTTCTGGCTCACGAAAGGCTCCTTATTTGCCGCGGATCATGGCGAGCAGGCTGCGCGGAACCAGCGCCACCATCACCAGATGGACCACCACGAACGCGACCAGCAGCGCCATGGCGAAGAAATGAACTCGACGCGCGAATTCGTAGCCGCCCAGCAGTTCACGCAGCAGATCGAATTGCACCGACTTCCACAACACCAGGCCGGACAACACCAGCACCACGATGTCGGCCATGACGAAGAGGTAGGCCAGTTTTTGCACCTGGTTGTAGTGGCGCAGATCGTCGTGGGCGAGCTTGCCGCGCAGGGCCGCGCCAAGGTCGGCGGCGACGCCGCGGGGACTGACAGGGAAAAATTTGCGCCACAGGCGGCCGGTGGCCACGTTCAGCGCCAGATACAGCACGCCGTTGGCGAACAGCAGCCACATGCCGGCAAAGTGCCATTGCAGGGCGCCGCCCAGCCAGCCGCCTAGCGTGATGTCGTTGGGGAAGGTGAAGTCGAAGAACGGCGCGGCGTTATAGATGCGCCAGCCGCTCATCACCATGATCACCACGGCCAGCGCGTTGATCCAATGCATCGCCCGCAGCCATCCGGGATGGATGACGCCGGCCGGGCGGGGGCCGGCCGGTGTATCGTGACGTGCGGGGCTTGCCATCATGGCGGGTCTCCGGGGTGTTCTGTCGTTGAAGCCATTCTTCCCCGGAGCCGATATCGGAGTCCTCACGCAAACTTAAAATATTTGTGATAACTCCTCGCCTGCGGATTGGCGACAATGGCAGTACTGAATTGGTCCGAGCCCCCCATGGAAACGCCCCGCCGCGTGCTGATAGTTGAAGACGACGTCCACATCGCCGAATTGCTGCGCTTGCATCTGCGCGACGAAGGCTATGCGGTGGAACATGCCGCGGACGGCAACGAAGGCATGCGGCGGCTGGAAGAGGGCAGTTGGGACGCGCTGGTCCTGGACTTGATGCTGCCCGGCATCGATGGGCTGGAAATTTGCAAGCGGGCGCGCGCCATGGCCCGCTACACCCCCATCATCATCACCAGCGCGCGGTCTAGCGAAGTGCACCGCATCCTGGGTTTGGAGTTGGGCGCGGACGACTATCTGGCCAAGCCGTTTTCCATGCTGGAATTGGTGGCGCGCGTGCGGGCGCTGCTGCGCCGCAGCGACGCGGTGGAGCGCAATGCGCGCATCGATGCCGGCAGCCTGGCCGTGCATGGGGTGTCCATCGACCCGATCGCGCGTACGGTGGACGTGGACGAACGCCGCCTGGACCTGACGCCGCGCGAGTTCGACCTGCTGCATTTCTTCGCGCGCCACCCCGACAAGGTCTTCTCGCGCATGGATCTGTTGAACCATGTCTGGGGGTACCAGCACGAAGGCTACGAACACACCGTGAATACGCACATCAATCGGCTGCGCACCAAGATCGAAGCCGATCCCTCCAACCCGCAGCGCATCCTGACCGTCTGGGGCAGGGGCTACAAGTTCGCGGCGGCGTCGGGCGGCAACGGAGCCGCATCATGAAACGTTTCAGTTTGACCCAACGCCTGTCCGGCGTTTTTGCGTTGCTGCTGCTGGCTAGTTGCGGCGCATCGGCCTGGTTGCAGATCGCCGCCAATTCCCGCTACGAGCAGGAAGTCGTGCAGCGTTTGTCCAGCGGGCTGGCGCAGCATATCGCCGGCACGACCGAACTGATGGACACCAATGGCTGGAAGCCGGACGCCGTGCGTTCGCTGTTCGATATGCTGATGGCGGTGAATCCCGCGGTAGAGGTCTATCTGTTGTCGAACGACGGCCGCATCGTGGGCGATGCGGCGCCAGCGGGGCAGATCAAGCGGGACCGCGTGGATCTGGCGCCTGTCAAGCGGCTGCTGGACGGCGGGATGCTGCCTATCGCGGGCGACGATCCGCGCAGTCTGGACGCGCAGAAAGTGTTCAGCGCCGCGCCCGTGCGGGTGGCGGGGCAGGACAAGGGCTATGTGTATGTGGTGCTGCAGGGCCAGGCGCACGATGCGTTGGCGATGTCCGTGTCGCGCAGTTCGGTGTTGCGCACGACGCTGTGGTCGATTGCGCTGGTGGCCCTGCTGGGGTTGGTGGCCGGCCTGACCGCCTTTGCCTTGATCACGCGGCCACTGCGCGGCCTGACCCGGGCGGTGCGTGCCTTTGACGGCGACGACGGCCAGGCGCTGGCCGCGCTGGAGCGCCCGGGCGACGCCTCGGACAAAAGCGGCGACGAAATATCAGTGTTGCGGCGCAGCTTCGTGCAGATGGGCCGCCGGATTTCCGACCAATGGCGCGAACTGACCCGGCAGGACCAGCAGCGGCGCGACCTGGTCGCCAATATCTCGCACGATTTGCGCACGCCCCTGACATCCCTGCATGGCTATCTGGAAACGTTGCGCCTGAAGGACGACACGCTGGATGCCAGCGAACGCCGCCGCTATCTGGACATTGCGTTGGCGCAAAGCCGCAAGGTAGGCCGGCTGGCGCAAGAACTGTTCGAACTGGCGCGGCTGGAATCCGGCTTGGTGCGGCTGGAGCCTGAAACGTTTTCACTGCCGGAACTGGTGCAGGACGTGCTGCAGAAGTTTGAATTAGCCGCAGAGGCGCGCCAGCAACAATTGACGACGGATATCCCCCAGGCCTTGCCGCTGGTGCGCGCCGACCTGGGGCTGATCGAACGCGTCCTGACGAACTTGCTGGACAACGCCATCCGGCACAGTCCGCCGGGTGGCCGGATCGAGCTGCAGTTGGGCGTTGCGCAGAGCCGGGTGCAGGTGCAGGTCAGTGATTCCGGCAAGGGGATTCCGCCCGAACTGCGCGCGGGACTGTTCACGCGGGCTTCGGCGTTAAGCCGCGGGCCGCGCGACGGCGGCGGGTTGGGGCTGGTGATCGTGCAGCGCATCCTGCAGCTGCATCAAAGCGAGATCCGGCTGGTGGAACGCGCCGAGCGTGGCGCGGTGTTCCAGTTCGACTTGTCGGCAGCGCGTTGACGTTCACCGGCCCATCGCCAAGGTGTCAGGCTGCAGCGGGCATCTTGCCGTGCAGCAGGTAGTCCATCAGTTCGCGTACCGAGCGCATGGCGTCGCCGAACGGCAGCTTTGACGCGCCCCGGAAGAACAGGCCACGGCTGACTTCGCCGCGCAGGGCGGCGGCCAGCTTCAGGTCAATGCAGAATTGGCCGAAACGCGACAGACCATCGCGCAGGCCGCATTGCGTCAGGCAATCCATGCGCTGGCTGCAACGTCGGGGATCGGCGCGGGTGCCGGCTTGCAGCGTCTTTTCCTGGCGCAGGTAGCGGGTCAGCCACGGCGTTGCCACCGCGCGTGCCGGCAGGCCGGCGACGCTGGTGAATTCGGCCAGTTCGGCGGGGTTCGCATCCATCAGCACGCGCTTGAAGTTCTCGTGCGCATCGCCCTCATGGGTGACGGCGAACGCCGTCCCTACCTGCACGCAGTCGGCGCCGTTGGCCAGCCAGTGGCGCACCTGTTCGTGGCTGCCGACGCCGCCCGCGACGATCAGACGGGGGGCGTCCTGGCCCAGTTGCAGCTCGTCGAAAAGCGCGTGGCATTCGCTCAGGACGCGTTGGAAATCGAAGCGTTCGTTGTGGATGTCGTCCAGGCGCGCCGCGCCCAGATGCCCGCCCGCGTGGCCCGGATGTTCAATGACCACGGCGTCGGCAAGCTTGCCTTTCTTCATCCATTTCTTCAGCACGACCGCCACGCCGCGCGCTTCCGACAGGATCGGCACTAGCGCGACCTTCGGGAAATCGGCCGTCATTTCAGGCAGGTCCATCGGCAGGCCCGCGCCCATCACGATGGCCTGCGCGCCGCTTTCGCACGCCTGGCGCACCAGGGCGGGGTGGCCGCGCACGGCCTTCATGACGTTGACCGCGATCAGGCCGCGCCCTTGCGCCGCGTCCAGCGCGGCACGCACTTCGCGGTCCAGCGCGACCAGGTTGGCGCTGTCGATGACGTCGCGGTCATTGCATTTGTCGGTTTTTTCAAGCAGGTCGGGGTGGTGATGGCGCAAATCGATGCTGGCGATGGTGCCTACCGCGTTCTGGCTGGCAACCGCGCCAGCCAGGCGGTGAGCGGACACGCCCACGCCCATGCCGCCCTGAACGATGGGCAGCAATTCGCGGCCGGCGAGTTTGAGTGATTTGAACCACGTCATGTTGAGTCTTTCCTCTGGTCAAGTGGACAGAGGCTAGAGCAAGGGATGACGGGTCGCCTTGCGCGGGATCAAGCGGGCAGGCAATGGCGGGGCGGCGGGGCGCCTTGCCCCGCCGGATCCGTCACTGTTATTTGCCGCCTACGCCATCAGCTTGACGATGGCCGGCACCGACAGCACGGCCGTGTAATAGCCCATGAACTGCACGCCGGTGTTGAAGCCGAACTTGCGCGAAAGCAGGCCGCCGAACAGGCCCATCGTCAGGATGACCAGCAGGCCCAGGAACTGGCCTTCCCAAACACTGATCACGATAATCAGGCCGACGAAGGTGGCGATGATGGCTTCGTGGCTGACCTTGCGCGACACGAACAGCGCGGCGCGGCGCGCGAAGTTCATCGCAAAGGGATAAGAGACCAGCGCGGCCAGCAGCACCGCCAGCATGCCGTAGCCCAGGAATTCCCAGTGGTTCAGCAGATTGTGCAGGTTGTGCGTCTGGCCCGTGGCGGCGTCGACCGTGAAGCGCGGCGGCGCGTTGAACAGCGGCGCCGCAGGGCCGGCGGCCACCGGGCTCAGCGGCAGGCCGAACGCGATCAGCGGGATCAAGGCTTCAGCGATATAGGTGGCTTCGGTGACGCCGTTGCGCGCCGACAGGACCGTTGTCAGGCGATGGTAGGCGTGCTTGATGCGCGAACCGACCAGTTCGCCCAGCACCACGGTCATGGCGACGGGGCTGAACACGAAGGTGGCGCTGGAAATCGCGGCCGTGGCCAGCGTCCATCGGGTCTGCGTGCGGTCCATCACTTTCAGCGGGTTCGGAAAGTAACCCGACCAGCTCTTGACGTCCGGCGCCAGCGAAAACGTGCGCACCTTGTCGCGCATCATCTGGGCGCGGCCCATGGGCGAGACGACCGTGAACAGGTCCGCGATCAACGGGCCGATGGCGATGCCCAGGAAATAGCTGATGCTGAGCTTGACGCCGTATTTGGCCGTGAGGCTTTGCAGCGCGATGATGACCACCACGAAAGGCACCAGCAGCGCCACGGCGGCCCAGCGTCCGGCCGAGAAGTAGGCGATCAGCACGGCCGCGGCCAGGAAGATCCACGGCGCGGATTTTGTGATGGCCGCGCCGAACGGCGCCAGCAACACGGCGAACAGCACCGCCAGCGGCACCGCGACGAAGGCGGCGACGATGGCGCCGGACACCATCTTGCGCAATGCGATGTGCGGCACGCCCAGCTTGCGCAGCATGTTCGCGTCCTGCAGCAGCGGCGTGGCCAGCGTGTCGCCCGGTATGCCCAGCAATGCCGTGGGCACCGCGTGCGTCATGTGCTTGGCTACCGCGCCGGCCAGGAAGAAGGTGAACACGCCCGCAGGCGGCACGCCCAGCAGCACCACCAGCAGGGTCAGCGGGGCCAGCGTCGTGGTTTCATCGGTTCCCGACACCAGGCCGATCGCGGCGAACACCACCGCACCCAGCAGCCCCATCGCGGCGGCCACCATGATTTGTTCAAGCAGGGCAGGGTCGCTCATGCCAAGGCCTCCTTGGTTGTGCCTTGCGGGCGGACAGAGGGCGCAGGCGTGACGGCGGACGCGGCCGAGGGCGGTTCGGTGAACAGGTCGTACAGGTCAAGTTCCTTCAGTTCGCGCACGACCGCCTCGGGCAGGTCGGCCAACGTGCCCAGGCCGCCGGGCTGCTCGGCCAGTTCGGCCAGCACCTCTGCGCGCCAGGCGGGGTCATGCGTGGAGGTGTGTTCAATGACTTCGCGTTTGGGCGGGAACAGGCGCGCGCAGATCACGCCCGCGATTACGCAGCCGGCCAATCCGGCCAGCATGGCGTAGGCGTGCGCCAGCTCCGGCGAGGCGACCATGCCGCGCAGCCACCGGCTGGCGGCGTAGAAGCCGGCCACGCTGATCGTGATGCCGATGCCGATGGCCCACGCCAGCTGGCGCAGGTCGACGGTGTCGCTCCATACCTCGGCCAGGCGCCAGGACGGCGCCGGGGATTTTGCTTTCATGTCTCTCTCCGTTGTGGTCGGGCGGCGCCGGCGTTGCCGTGCGCCGCCTCTGTTCTTATAGGGCTTGGCCGGCCCGGCTTAACGCGACTGCCGCAGTTCCTCCAGCAAGGCCAGCGCGCGGTCGGTGCGGACGTCCTGCTCCGCCGCCATGCGCTTGGCGATGGTATCGATCTCGGCGCCCGAGGCCCCGGCCACCAGGGCGATGTTGCGGGCATGCAGCGCCATGTGGCCGCGCTGGATGCCTTCGGTCGCCAGCGCGCGCAACGCGCCCAGATTCTGCGCCAAGCCCACGGCGACGGCCACTTCGCCCAGTTCCAGCGCCGACCGCACGTCCATGATCTTCAGGGCCAGGCGGGCCAGCGGATGCGTCTTGGTCGCGCCGCCCACCAAGCCCACGGGCATTGGCATTTCAATCGTGCCCACCAGCGCGCCCGACGTGTCTTTTTCCCATTGCGTCAGCGAGGTGTAGCGGCCCGAACGCGCCGCGTAGGCGTGGGCGCCGGCCTCGACCGCGCGCCAATCGTTGCCGGTGGCCACGATGACAGGATCGATGCCGTTCATGATGCCTTTGTTGTGCGTCGCCGCGCGGTACGGGTCGACGGCGGCGAACGTGTAGGCATCGAGGACACCTTCGATGATGTCGGCGCCGCTGCGGTCCTTGGTGTCCAGCGCCTGGGGCGTCAAGCGAACGCGGGCGCGCGCCAGCCGCAGGTCGGCCAGATTGGACAGGATGCGCAGGCGCACCGAACCGCCCGTAATTTCCTCGACCAGCGGCGCGACGGCCTCGGCCATCGTGTTGACGGTGTTGGCGCCCATCGCGTCGCGCACATCCACGATCAGATGCAGGACGATCATCGGGCCGCGCGGCGTGTCGGCGAATACATGGACCTCCAGGTCCTGGCAGCCGCCGCCCAGCCCGATCAGCACCTTGTCGCGGCTGTTGGCCAGCGTCACGATGCGTTCGCGTTCGCGCAGCAGCGCCAGCCGCGCGCCATGCGGATCGGTCAGGCCCAGCACCTGGACCTGCGCGCGCATCAACGGACGGCTGCTGGAGGTTTCGAAGCCGCCGCATTCGCGAGCGAGCTTGGCCATGTAAGACGCTGCCGCCACGACGGACGGCTCTTCCACGGCCATCGGCACCAGCACATCGCGTCCATTGACCTGAAAGTTGCCGGCCACCCCCAGCGGCAGTTCGAACGCGCCGATGACGTTTTCGATCATGCCGTCGGCGCGGTCCAGGCCAAGCGCCCCGGGACGGGCCAGCAACTGCTGTTCTTCGGGGGTCAGCGAGGCGGCGTCCGCGATGGCGGCAAGGCGTTGCGCAGGCGTCAGCGCGCGGAAGTTGGGCAAGCGTGAATCGGCCACGATGGCAGGTCTCCGTATAGGTATCAAGTGGCCTGATTCTAGGTAAACTGTACCGCTATTGAGAGGTACAGTTTGGGCAAACAGTACCATCGCACTGCACCAATTTTTGGCCGGGATTCACGCATAGACGACGCATGCAACACGCAATCAAACCGGGCAGGCGGCCACGCGCCGCGCCGATCGCCGAAAGCCTGGCCAAGCTGATCGGCCAGCAGATCGCCGACGGCGTGTACCGCCCGGGCGACAAGCTGCCGTCTCTGCGAGAGTTATCGCAACTGCACCGGTACGCCAAGAACACCGTGGTCGTGGCGTTTGAAATGCTGGTGGCCCAGGGGCTGGTGGAACCGCGCCGGGGCGCCGGCTTCTATGTCCTGGACGGCGACTTCGCGCGCAAGGCCGTCGACGACGAGGCCGGGCAGTTGAGCCGGGCCATGGACATCGTCTGGTTGATGCGCGAACAACTCAAGACGCAGCCGGACGCGGTGCAGGCCGGCGACGGTTTCCCGCCCGTGGAGTGGCTGGCCGACATGCGCATGGACCGCTATCACCAGAAGGTGGTGCGCACGGGCCTGGGGGCGCTGTTCCGCTATGGCAGCCGCTTCGGCTACGCGCCGCTGCGCGAGAGCCTGGTTCGTAAACTGGGCGATGTGGGCGTGAATGTGGCACCGCCGCAATTGGTGCTGACGCATGGCGCGAACGAGGCCATGGACCTGGTCATTCGCTATTTCGTGCCGCCGGGCGCCACCGTGCTGGTCGACAACCCCGGTTACTACCCCTTGTTCGGCAAACTGAAACTGGCGGGCGTGCGCATGCTGGGCGTGCCGCGCCTGTCCGACGGGCCCGACGTGGTTGCGTTGGAAGCCTTGTTGCAACGCGAGAAGCCCCGGCTGTTTTTCACGCAGTCGCTGGCGCATAACCCCACGGGGTCCGATATCTCGCTGGCCAAGGCCTATAAGGTGCTGCAGCTGTCCGAACGCTACAACCTGATGGTGGTGGAAAACGACTCGCTGGCCGACTTCAAGCCTACCTCGGCGGTCCGGCTGTCGGCGCTGGACCAGTTGGAACGCACCATTTACATCGGCAGCTTCTCGAAATCGTTTTCGGCCGCGCTGCGGGTGGGTTTCATTGCCTGCAATGCGGCGCTGGCCAGCGACCTGGCCGACCTGAAAGCCCTGGTGCATGTCAGCAGTTCGGAATATTGCGAGCGCATGGTGGACGTGATGCTGCGCGACGGCCATTACGAGCGGCACTTGGTGCGGTTGCGTCAACGGCTGGAGGTTGCCACGGGCCACGCCCTGCAAGTGCTGGATTCGCTTGGGGCAGAGGTGTTTGCGCGCCCCACGAGTTCGCTTTATCTGTGGTCGGCCTTTCCTGGCGTGGACGATTCGCTGAAGCTCGCCGCGGACCTGATGCCAGAGAAGGTCATCATGGCGCCGGGCCGCGTATTCAGCGTGGACCCGACGGCCACATCCCCCTGGTCGCGGTGCAACGTCGGGGCGATTGGCTCGCCGCGTTTTTACCCGACGTTGGCGGCGGCGTTGGCTCAGCGGTAGGCGAATTCCGCAAACCACTGCGCCAGCATGGTTTGCGCCTGCGTGCTCAACGCGCGGACGGCTGGCGCGCCAGGCGAACTGCGCGCCCCTTGGACGGCGAAGCGTTGCACGCCGCGGCGGGCCAGCTCGCGGGCCAGCGTCAGCAGCCGCGTTTCGTCCAGCCAGTCAGGATGCCAGGTGATGCGGCATTCGAAATCCGTGCCGGCCGCCAGCAATTGCGTCAGGCACGCCAACGCGGGGCGCTGGGAATCGCGGCGGCCGGTGATGTCGTCGTAGCCCTGCGCGTCGGCTTTGATGTCCAGCCCCACCCAGTCCAGATGGCGCAGCACGTCGGCCAGGCGCAGGGGGTAGATGCCGGCCGTGTGCAGGCCCACGCGGTATCCCATGCGCCGCACGTCGCGGATCAGGGACGGAAGCCGGGGCTCGCTCAGGGGTTCGCCGCCCGAGAACACCACGGCATCCAGCAGGCCGGTGCGCGTTTCCAGGAAGGCCCGCGTTTCACGCCAGTCGTACCGGGCGGTGCGGGTTTGCAGTTCGGTGTTGTGGCAATAGTGGCAGCGCCAGGGGCAGCCCGAGATGAAGACGACGGCGGCCAACTGGCCCGGCCAATCCACGGTTGAAAAAGGCACCAGACCGCCGATCGCGGGCGAATGCCGCGGCAACGGTTGGGCGACGGGTTGGGGCGGCGCCGCGTAGGCCGGCCTGATGGCCAGCCTGCGCGTACCGGGTTCAGCGTGTTGAGGCGCGCCTTCAGGCGCGTTGCTCGACGAAGAAGCGGCGTTCATTGAATTCGCCTTGTTTGCCGGTGTTGAAGGAAGAGACGGGACGGTGGTAGCCCATCACTCGGGTCCAGACTTCGCAGCGCACGCGCTGGCTGTCGTCCAGTTGCAGAACGGGCGCGGCGGTGGCGGCGGGGACGGTCAAGGTTTGCATCGAGGACTCCTTGGGGTGAATGCCGGCCTTGGGCCGGCGGGGTGTCGCGCGCTAGGCAGGTGCGCAGCACGCGGATTGCTTGGCCAGCAATTCGGCGTCGCATTTGGGGCAGAACTCGTGATGGCCGGCCAGGTAACCGTGATTGGGGCAGATCGAAAACGTGGGCGTGACCGTGATGTAGGGCAGCCGGAAATTCGATAGGGCGCGGCGCACCAATTGCTTGCAGGCTTCGGCGGACGACACGGCTTCGTTCATGTACAGATGCAGCACGGTGCCGCCCGTGTACTTGCTTTGCAGGGTTTCCTGAAGCTGCAACGCATGGAAGGGGTCGTCGGTGTGGCCCACGGGCAACTGGCTGGAATTGGTGTAGTACGGCTGGGCGTCCGTGCCCGCTTGCAGAATGCCGGGATAGCGCTTCCTGTCCTCTCGGGCAAAGCGGTAGGTCGTGCCTTCGGCCGGCGTGGCCTCCAGGTTGTAGAGGTGGCCCGTTTGCTCCTGGAACTCCGTCATGCGGTCGCGCACGCGGTCCAGCAGGCGCACGGCCAGGGCGTGGCCTGCGGCCGTGGTGACGTCGTCGGCGCCGTTCGAGAAGTTGCGGATCATCTCGTTGATGCCGTTCACGCCCAGCGTGCTGAAGTGGTTGCGCAGCGTGCCCAGGTAGCGGCGGGTGTAGGGATACAGGCCTTGGTCGATGTAGCGCTGCACCACCTTGCGCTTGGTTTCCAGCACGTCGCGCCCCAGGCCCAGCAGCGTGTCCAGCCGTGCCATCAACCGCGCTTCGTCGCCTTGGCAGGTGTAGCCCAGGCGCGCGCAGTTCACCGTCACCACGCCGACCGAGCCCGTCTGTTCCGCCGATCCGAACAGGCCGTTGCCGCGCTTGAGCAGTTCACGCAAGTCCAGCTGCAGGCGGCAGCACATGGACCGCACCATATGGGGTTCCAGGTCCGAATTCAGGAAGTTCTGAAAGTAGGGCAGCCCGTAGCGCGCCGTCATCTCGAACAGGCGGTCGGCGTTGGGGTGATCCCAGTCGAAGTCGGGCGTGATGTTGTAGGTGGGAATCGGGAAGGTGAACACGCGCCCTTTGGCGTCGCCCGCCATCATCACTTCAATGTAGGCCCGGTTGATCATGTCCATTTCGGCTTGCAGGTCGCCGTAGTGGAACGGCATTTCCTGGCCGCCCACGTAAGGCACCTGTTCCTTCAGGTCCGCCGGGCAGGTCCAATCGAACGTCAGGTTGGTAAATGGCGTCTGTGTGCCCCAGCGGCTGGGCACGTTCAGGTTGAAGATCAGTTCCTGCATCGACTGCTTCACCTCGGCGTAGGTCATCGCGTCGCGGCGGATGAAGGGCGCCATGTAGGTGTCGAAGGAGCTGAACGCCTGCGCGCCCGCCCATTCGTTTTGCAGCGTGCCCAGGAAGTTGACGATCTGGCCGATGGCGGCCGACATGTGCTTGGGTGGGGTGGATTCCACCTTGCCCGGGATGCCGTTGAAGCCTTCGGTCAGCAATTGGCGCAGCGACCAGCCGGCGCAATAGCCGCTGAGCATGTCCAGGTCATGGATGTGGATGTCGCCGTCGCGGTGCGCTTGGCCGGCTTCGGGCGTGAAGACGTTGGACAGCCAGTAGTTGGCCGTGACTTTTCCGGCCACGTTCAGGATCAGGCCGCCCAGGCTGTAGCCCTGGTTCGCGTTGGCGTTGACGCGCCAGTCGCGCTGGTCCAGGTATTCCTCCATGGCGCTTTCCACGTCGACGAGCGTGTGGCGCAGCGCGCGCAGCCGGGCGTGTTGTTCGCGGTACACGATGTAGGCGCGGGCGGTGCGCCAGTGGCCCGCCTGGACCAGGGCCTCTTCGACCCGGTTCTGGATGGTTTCGACGCCGGGGCAGGGTTGGTCCGCCAGCGCGCCGATGACGGTGTCCGTCAGGGCCTGGGCGCCCGCCAGCTCCAACTCTCCGGTGCTGGTTCCGGCCGCCGCCATGGCATGCGCGATCTTGTCGCGGTCAAAGGCCGCGACGCGGCCGTCGCGCTTGAGGATGTGTTGGATGGGCATTATTGACACCATATGTAGTGGGGTATGAAAACTCTACCACCACATATGGTGCTATCGGTGCGCGGAATGCGCCCGATATCAGCCTGATTTGATACGGGTCAAACTGAGAAAAACGGACCCTGCAATGCGCAATGCACGGCAGGCGTCAGAAGCCGATGCCGATGCCAACCAACGAAATGGCCACGGCAAGGGCGGCCGTGCTGGCGGCCGGACGAGGCGCCCACGACAGCATGCCGACCCACAGCAGCGCGCCAGCAGAAAGCCAGCCCAGCCAGGCAACCACGCCCACGGTATTGCCCCACAGCCCCACGCAGGGAAGCAGGGCCAGCGCCAGCAGCAGCACGCCGGCGCCGCGCAGCACGCGCGTGTGGCCGGCCAACGGATCGCGGCCCCAGACCTGGTCGTAATGGCGCGGCATGGCCAGGCTCAGGCAGGCCATGCCGGAGTAGGTCAGCAGCAACGCCATCACAATGGCGAATACGTCGTTCATGTTCATGCCGCAATCTCTTGGTTCGCGCGGGGGGCGCGCTGGGCGGGCGCGGGCAGTGGCTTTTTCCACAAACGGATGGCCGCCCAGGCGGATAGTACGCCAAAGGCGACGGCCGTCAGTTCCACGCCGGCGCTTTCCCAGTCACCCCGCCCGATCTGCGCGAAGAGGTGATCGCCCAGGGCAATGAACGACATCAACGGCAGCAGCAGGCAAAGCGCGGCCAGCAGGCCCAACTGCAAGATCCACGCCTGGCGCGGGCGGCACAGCCAAGCCAACGCCAGCATCAGCACCCAGATACCGAAGAAGCCGCGCAGTTCCCACAGCACCCGGTTTTCAAGCGCGACGGGCAGCAGCCGGTTGGCCCAGAAGTAGCCCACGCATGCCACCGCCAGGCCGGCCAGCGCGGCCACGTTCAGGCCGTCGAACAGCCGATACATGCGCGCCGTGGCGGCGCCGAATTCACCACCCGCCTTGGCGCGCCGCTTCACCATGAAGAGCACGGCGCCCGTGGCCATCATGGCGGCGCCCGCCAGGCCGCAGACGAAATACAGCCACTGGATGGCCAAGCCGCCGAAGTGCGCCATGTGCAGGTCGCCCATCACCTGGCGCGTCCGGGCCGGCGCGCCGCCGTTGACGCCGCCCGCTGGCCGGCTGCGCAGCAGGTCGCCCGTGGCGCCCGAGAACTCGGCCATGCCCGTCGTGGCGCTGATATTGTGGAACGTGTCGCGATCTTCGTTCCAGCCGTAGACGGCGATCCGCATGGAGCTGTCTTCGGGATTGTTGATGACGATGGCGCGCGCGGTTTGGCCGATCAGTGCTTCCGCCTGGGCCACGATGGGCTCCAGCTTGGGTACCGCAAGCGGCAGGCCGGTGCGCTGCGCTTTGACTTCGCCCTGCATCTCGGCCAGATACAGGCGGGTGCCTTCCATCCCGGCGCCGTAGTGGGCGGCGACGGGCGCCGGCATCAGCGCGGCGCTGGAAATCACGATGCCGGTGTAGGCGATCATGAACTGGAAGGGCAAGGTCAGCACCGCGACCGCATTGTGCGCGTCCAGCCACGAACGCTGTCCCTTCTTCGCGCGGAACGTGAAGAAGTCCTTGAAGATGCGCTTGTGCGTGACCACGCCTGAAATCAGCGCGACCAGCATCGCCATGGTGGCGAACGCCACGATCCATAGGCCGAAGCGGCTTTCATGCAGCATGTAGTGGAAGTCCACGAAGTGGGTGCCGCCCATCGTGGCGCGGCCTTCCTCGTCGTGATGGTCGTTCATTTCGGCGCCGGTGGCCGGGTTCAGTTCAGCGTCGGCGTACTGCCCGTTCTGATCGAACCAGTAGACGGACAGGCTGTTCTCATGCAAACGGTTGACGGGCCAGATTTCCCACATTTCCGCGCCAGGGTGCTTTTGCCGCATGTAGTCGACCGCCAGCTCAAAGCGCCGGGCGCGGTCCACGGGCGCGCTTTCCTGCTGGGCGGCCAGGGCTTCGGCCGCATGGTGTTCGGGCGTCATCCAGTGGGTGATGGGTTCGGCGAACACAGCCAGCGAGCCAGTCAGGAATACCGCGAACAGCAGCCACGAGAACCACAGACCGACCCAGGTGTGCAACCAGGCCATGGATAGGCGGAAACCGGATTTCAGAGCGAGCCTCTTTTTTGTTGTTGCCGCCGCGAGTCGGGCGGATGCTGGTTTTATTGAGAATGGTTCCAATTCTATGCGAATTGGGGCCGGAGTTGCGATGCTAAGCATTCCGGGCGCCTTCCCATTTCCGGACAAGCGCGGGGCAATCGGGCATGGCGCTTGCTGAAGGGGCGCTTCATCCCGTCCGACCGTCCGCCCAGGCCGGAGGCGGTCGATGCCAATGAACGAGGAGCCTCGAGATGAAACGCAATGCCGGAAACACCAAGCAGATCAACGAACTGCTGTATCAGGCGCTGGAGACCGAGATCGGCGGTCTGTCGGTGTACGAAACCGCCGTGTCCTGTGCCATCAATGAAGACTTGAAGAAAGAATGGAAGGAATACCTGGAGGAAACGCGCACCCACCACCGTGTCCTTTTGACCGTGTTTGAACAACTGGGACTTGACCCCGAAACGCAATCGCCGGGCCGGGCAGTGGTGCGTCACCTGGGCGAGTCGCTGGTGAAAGCCATGAAGATGGCGATCAGCGAAGGGGACCCCGGCGCCGCGCAGTTGGTGGCGACCGAATGCGTGGTGTTGGCCGAAACCAAGGATCACGCGAATTGGTCGTTGATCGGCCTGATCGCTGACCAAGACAGCGGGCGCGAAGGCAAGATCCTGAAGCAGGCCTATGACGCCGTGGCGACCGACGAAGATCATCACCTGTATCACACGCAGGGCTGGTCGCGGGAATTGTGGGTGGAGTCTCTGGGCTTTCCTGCCGTGCTGCCCCCGCCCGAGGAGGTCAAGCAGGTGGAGTCCGCCATCGGCGCTTCGCGGGCCGAGCAGGCGCGCGACAAGATGCTGAAACACTAGGAGACCGGCCATGGCAACGAAGAAACCCGCGGGAAAAGCGCCAGCAGGATCGCCGCCTGCGCGCAAGACCGCCGCCGGCAAAGGCGGCGCGCTGGATACCGCCTATATGAATACCGATAGCGGTCCGGCCGCTGGCCCGGCCGGCAAGCCAGGCCACCCGGCGCTAAGGCGGGCCGCCGCGGTGGGCGACACGGCGGCGGCCATTCCCCACAACGCCGGCAAGGCGTCGGAGTACGGCGCCGATGCGGCGCGTTGCCCCGTCACGGGCACGCATGTCGCCGCCGCGGACCCCTCGGTGGGCGCTAGTACCTTGTCGGAAACCGAGGCCTCGGGCAAGACGGTCGATGCCGCTGCGGCCGGCGTCAACGCCGTGGGCGGTGAGCTGGCGCGGGTGCGCGCGGACGCCAGCGACCAGATGCTGACGACGAACCAGGGCGTGCGCGTTGCCGACAATCAGCATTCGCTGAAAGTCGGATTGCGCGGCCCGGCCTTGCTGAAAGACTTCATCCTGCGCGAGAAGATCACGCATTTCGACCACGAGCGCATCCCGGAGCGTATCGTGCATGCGCGCGGCTCGGCTGCGCATGGCTACTTTGAGTGCTACAAGCCGCTGACCGACCTGACGGCCGCCTCGTTGTTTGCCGAGCAAGGCAAGCGCACGCCGGTGTTCGTGCGGTTTTCGACCGTGGCGGGCGAACGCGGCTCCAAGGATACGGCGCGCGACGTGCGCGGCTTCGCGGTGAAGTTCTACACCGATGAAGGCAATTGGGACTTGGTGGGCAACAACATGCCGGTCTTTTTCATCCAGGACGCCATGAAGTTCCCGGACCTGGTGCATGCGGTGAAGACCGAGCCGCACCATGGCATGCCGCAGGCCGCGTCGGCCCACGACACCTTCTGGGACTTCGTGTCGCTGATGCCGGAGTCCACGCACATGTTGATGTGGCTGATGTCCGACCGCGCCATTCCGCGCAGCTACCGCATGATGCAGGGCTTTGGCGTGCATACGTTTCGCTTCGTCAATGCGCAGGGCGAGTCCCGCTTGGTGAAGTTCCATTGGAGTCCGGTGCTGGGCACGCATTCCCTGGTGTGGGACGAAGCGGTCAAGGTATCGGGTGCCGATCCCGACTTCCACCGGCGCGACCTGTGGGAAGCCATCGACGCCGGCAACGGCCCCGAATGGGAATTGGGCGTGCAGATTTTCACGGAAGAAGAGGCAGAGCGCTTCAGCTTCGATGTGCTGGACGCCACCAAGATCGTGCCCGAAGAACTGGTGCCGATCACGCCTATCGGGCGGATGGTGCTGGACCGCAATCCCGACAACTTCTTCGCCGAGACGGAACAGGTCGCCTTCTGCGCGGCGCATGTCGTGCCGGGGGTGGACTTTACCAACGACCCGTTGCTGGCCGGCCGCATCCATTCGTATGTGGACACGCAGATCTCGCGCCTGGGCGGCCCGAATTTCCACGAGATCCCCATCAATGCGCCGCTGGCCCCGGTGCACAACAACCAGCGCGACGGCATGCACCGCCAAACGATCCATCGGGGGCGCGTGTCGTATGAACCGAATTCGCTGGCGGGCGGTTGCCCGTTCCAGGCTGGCATGGATGGCTACGTGCCATTCCCGGAGCCGGTGGCGGGCGACGAATTGCGCGGCCATCCCGAGAAGTTCGCCGAGCACTACAACCAGGCCGCGCTGTTTTTCAATAGCCAGACGGATTGGGAGCAGCGGCACATCATCAGCGCTTTTGCCTTTGAACTCAGCAAGGTCACCGTGCCGGCTATCCGGCAGCGCATGGTGGCGTCGCTGCGCAACGTGTCGGACTCACTGGCCCAAGGCGTGGCGGAGCAGTTGGGCATGGTCTTGCCCGAGCCGCTGCCGCGCGCGGCCGCCCAGCCGCCCGCGCCCGAGGTCGAGATGTCGCCCGCACTGTCTCTGACCGCCAGGCCGGGTGACGGCGGCGTTGCCACGCGCAAGGTCGCCATCCTGGCCGCGGAAGGCGTGGACGGCGCGGCGGTGGCGGCCGTGGCCGATATGCTGATCCGGGCCGGCGTGGTGGTGCGGCTGGTGGGGCAGCGTATTGGCCCGGTGCAGGCCGAGGACGGCAGCACGTGGGATGCGGATGCCTCGCTGGACAATCATCCGTCCGGGCTGTTCGACGGCGCGGTCGTTCCGGGCGGCGTGGATGCCGTGGGACGGCTGCAGGCGGACGGGCGGGCACTGGAATTCCTGCGCGACGCTTTTCGCCACGGCAAGACGCTGATGGCGCTGGGGGCGGGTGCGACGCTGTTCGAGGCGGCGGGCATTGCGCCAGACGCACCGGACGGCGGGCTGTTGACGGGCAGCGGGACGCCCGCGAACAGCGCGGCCGAGTTCATTCAGGCGTTGGCCAAGCACCGGCATCCCGAACGGGAGACCGCGCCGCCCAGGGTGTAGGGCGAAGGGAGCGGGCGGCAAGGAACCGCCGCCAGAATGGGGATGACGGGCGATTGCCCGTCATCATCAATAATGATTACAATTCCCATTCTTAAAAAATCAGGAAGCGGTCGCGCTACGGCCATGTCGTCCTTGGATTCTCTGGAGCACCGCGAGCTGGGCTTGCTCTATCGCGATCATCATGGCTGGCTGCGCGGTTGGCTGCTGCGGCGGCTGGCCGTGCCCGCCGAAGCGGCCGACCTGGCGCAAGACACCTTTTTACGCCTGTTGGCTTCGCCTGCGTCCATGGCGCAGCTGCAAGGGGTGCGACAGCCGCGCAGCTTCCTGGCCACCGTGGCGCAACGCACGCTGGTGGACCACATCCGCCGGCAGGTATTGGAGCGCGCCTGGCTGGAAACGTTGGCGCAGCAGCCGGAAGCCCACGCGATCTCGCCTGAAACGCAAGCTATCCTGCTGGAAACCATCCGCGAGATCGACGCCATGCTGCACGGCCTGGGCGACAAAGTGCGGCGGGCTTTCCTGATGTCACAGCTGGAAGGCGCCAGTTATGCGGACATCGCGGCCAAGTTGGGCGTGACGGTCAGTTCGGTCAAGAAGTACATGGCCCGCGCGACCGAGCACTGCTTGGTCCACGCGTTGGAAAGGCAATAGCGGCGATGGCGAACAAGACAATCACTGCGGCGGCGCGATGGTACGCGCGCTTATGCGCCGACGACGTGGATCCGGCCGATGTGGCGGCGCATGGCCGTTGGCTGGCCGCCGACCCCGAACACGCCCGCATCTGGCGGCAGGTTGAGCGGCTGCGCGGCACATTGGGCGCGGCGCCCGCGCGTCTGGCCGCCGATACGCTCATCCGCGCAGACCAGCACTTCGCACGGCGGCGCGCCGTGTTGCGCAACGGTCTGGGGGCGGTAGCCCTGCTGGGGGCCGGGGGCGTGCTGGCGTGGCGGACCTTGCCTGTTGAGCGGCTGGCGGCCGGCTATCTGGCCGACTATCGCATGGGCGCGGGCGAACGGCGCGAACTGTTGCTGGCGGACGGCACCTTGCTGTGGCTGGACAGCGCAAGCGCGGTAGACGTCGCCATGGATGCGCAGGGGCGTCATGTGACCGTCCACGCGGGCGAGATCCTGATCGATACCGAGCATGCCGCCCCGGGCCTGCCGCCCCTGCGAGTGACGACGCTGCACGGCACGGTTCGGCCGCTGGGCACGCGCTTTACCGTCAACCGGCAGGCGGCGCACACGCGCGTCGCGGTGTTGCGGCATGCGGTCGAGCTGCTGCCCGCCAGCGGGGCGTCGCCACTGGTGCTGAACGCGGGCGAACAAGGCGTGCTGGAAGCGTCGGGCGTCCGCCATGAAGGCGTCATTCTGGGTGAACCCGACGCCTGGACCCGCGGCTTGCTGATCGTGGACGGCATGCGCCTGGGGGATTTCATCGCCCAACTGGACCGCTACCGTCCTGGCCGCCTTAGCTGTGAAGACGCGGTGGCGGGCCTGCGCGTGTCGGGCGCATTTCCCATCGACGACACCGACCGCGCGTTGGCGGCCGTGGAACGGGCGCTGCCCGTGCGCGTGTCGCGCTTTACCCGTTACTACACCCGGGTGATCGCCCGCGGCTGATTTATTTTCACTGGGCATTGTCCTTTTTCCGCGCTCGTCCGACTTAGCAAGGATTACGTCGGATTTGATTCACGGAAAACCTGAACTTATGCCTTTCAACATGTCCTTCCATCGCCATCCGGGGCCGCAGGCGCCCATCGCGCGCGCCGTCTTTGTCGCCTTGATGGCGCTTGCGTCGGCGCCGCCCGCGCTGGCGCAGGCGGTGCCGTCCACCGAGGCTGCCCGCCGCTACGAGGTTCCCGCCGGCCCGCTGGGCCTGGCGTTGAGCCGCTTTGCCGCGCAGGCGGGGGTGGTGCTGTCATTTGATGCCCAACTGACGCAAGGCAAGCAAAGCGCCGGTTTGCAAGGCGATTACGGCATCGCGTCGGGGCTGGCGGCCATGCTGTCGGGCACCGGGCTGGAGGCGGTCAGCCAAGGCGGCAACAATTACGGATTGCGCGTCGCCGGCGCGCAGACGCTTGCGCCCGTGGAAGTGCTGGGTTCGCGCGAGCCCGGGCCCAGCGAGGGGACGGATTCTTACACCGTGGGCCTGTCGACGACGGCCACCAAGCTGCCGATGACGCTGCGCGAGACACCGCAATCGGTGTCGGTGATGACGCGCCAGCGCTTATCCGACCAGGGGCTCAATACGCTGGAGGACGCCATCGCCAATACGCCTGGCCTGACCTTCAAGAAGAAGGGGTCGGCGGACGACAACGAGAAGGGCTTGTACGCCCGGGGCATGGAAATCACCAACATGCAGGTGGACGGCGTGCCCACGCACAAGGACTTCAATGCGCTGGGCCTGGATACCGCGCTGTATGACCGGATTGAAGTGGTGCGTGGTTCCACCGGGCTGCTGAACGGCGCTGGTAACCCCGCGGCCTCGATCAATCTGGTGCGCAAGCGGCCCACGCAGGAGTTCGAGGCCAGCGTGGGGGCGGCCGTCGGTTCGTGGGACTACAAGCGCACGGAATTCGACCTGGGCAGCCCGCTGGACGAAGCGGGCAAGCTGCGCGGCCGGCTGGTCGGCGCGTGGCAAGAGGGGGGGTCGTTCATCGACCGCGTCAAGCAGGATTCGCAACTGCTGTACGGCGTGGTCGAGGCGGACCTGGCCGAACGCACGTTGCTGACGTTGGGCGCGGAGTATCAACGCAAAAAGTGCACGGCATGCTCGTACTTCGGCTTTCCCGCCGCGTATGCCGACGGCACGAAGACGGATTTCCCGCAGCGCTTCAATTCGGCCACCGACTGGAGCCGCCAGGATCGCACGCGCTACAACGTGTTCGCAACGCTGGACCACGAGTTCGCGCCGTTGTGGAAGGGCTCGGTGACCGTGTCCCGCACGGGCGACGACAACGACCGCACCTACGGCTGGTTCAGCAGCAATGGCTGGGCGGATCCGTCGACGGGCGCGGGCGCGTCGGTGTGGGTGGCGAAATGGCCTATCCCGAAAACCCAGAACGCCGTCGACGCCAGCCTGACGGGCGCGTTCGATGCCTTTGGCCGCCAGCACGATCTGGTGGTGGGCGCCAATGCGTCGCGCACCCGGGGCGACTACGACATGTATCCGCTTTGGACGGCCCCGGGCTATAACGCGAAGATTCCCGACATCCGCCAGTGGAATGGCGACATGCCCGAACCGGACTGGCAGTCGACCGGCAAGCGTTACTACACCGAAAAACAGGCGTCGATCTATGGCGCGTTGCGCCTGCGTCCCACCGACGCGCTGTCGCTGGTGTTGGGCTCACGCGTGACGTGGTGGGACCAGCAGGCGTCCTACAACTACAACGATGGGTCGTCCTATCCGGACAATATGCGCGAACAGGGCGTCTACACCCCGTATGCCGGCGTGGTCTACGACCTGACCAGCACGGTGTCCGCCTACGCCAGCTACACCAGCATCTTCCAGCCGCAACAGGCGCAAAGCGTCACCGGCAGCGTGCTTGAACCCATCAAGGGCAATACCTATGAGATCGGTCTGAAGTCGGCCTTTCTGGATGGCCGCTTGAACGGGTCCGTGGCCTTGTTCCGGACGCGCCAGGACAACTACGCGATGGTGGACGGCGACCGGCTGGCGCCGAACGGCGATAGCGCTTACGTTGCCGCCGACGGTGCGGTGATGCGCGGCGTGGAAGCCGAGATTACCGGCGAACTGACGCCAGGCTGGCAGATGCAGCTGTCCTATGCCTACGTGGACCGCCGCTTGCCGCAGGGCTTCATCACGCAAGTCGGGCTGCCGCGCCACATTGCCAAGCTGTACACCACGTACCGCCTGCCGGGGGATCTAAGCGCCCTGACCGTGGGCGGCGGAGTGCGCTGGGAGAGCGGCACCGAGTATTCCAGCCGAGGCCCGGGCGGGCAGCCGTTCCAGTCGTCGCAAAGCGGGTACGCGCTGGTTGATTTGATGGCGCGCTACCAGTTCAGCCGCCAGTGGTCGGCGACGTTGAATCTGAACAACATTTTCGACAAGAAGTACTACGCCAGCACCAACGTCTACAGCAACTACTATGGCGCGCCGTTCAGCGCCATGCTGGGCGTGAACTACAAGTATTGATCGGCCCCACGCAACTGGCCGCGTCGCATGTCCATGCGCCGCGGCCAGTTGCCGTTCAGTCGAGCGCGATGTTCGCGCGCTTGGCCACCGCGCCGAACGTGCGCAGTTCACGGGCGATCTGTTCGTGGAACGCCTGGCCCGGCAGGTACACGGGTTCCAGCGCCAGGTCCGACACTGCCTTGCGCACCTGCGGATCTTCCATGATCTTGGCGACCGCGCGGTTCAGGGTGTCGATAACCGGCGCGGGCGTGCGGGCCGGTGCGGCCAACGCGTACCAACCGACGAAGGACACCTCGGGAATGCCCGCTTCGGTGAAGGTGGGCACGTCCGGCAACTGCGGCACGCGATGCTCGCCCGTGACGGCCAGCGCGCGGACCTTGCCGGCGCGCACCTGCGGCGCGGCCGACGATACCGTATCGACGCCCAGCGCGACCTCGCCGCCGATCAGTGCGGTAATCAATTGCGCGCTGCCCTTGTAGGGCACGGGCGTCATCTTCGCGCCAACGGCTTCGGCGAACATTTCGCCGGCCAGGTGCGGCGCGGAGCCAGGTCCGAAGGTGCCGTACATCAGGCCGCCCTTGTCGCTTTGGCGCTTGGCCAGCGCGGCCGCTTCCTGCACGGTGCTGACCGCCAGCCCATTCTGCGCCAGCAGCACGACCGGGGCCATGGCGACGATGGCGATCGGTTCGTAGCTGTTGATCGGGTCATAGGGCAACTTGGAGTTCAAGGCCGGCAATACCGTATAGGTGGTGCTGCCCGACAGCAGCAGCGTGTAGCCGTCGGGTTGCGCGCGCGCCACCGCGTCGGCGCCGATCACGGTGGACGCCCCGGGGCGGTTTTCCACGATCACGGATTGCCCCAGGCTGCCCGACAGGCGGTTGGCCAGCAGCCGGGCCACCGTGTCCGTGGCGCCGCCTGGCGTGAACGGCACGACGATCTTGATCGGCTGTTCGGGGTACGCGGCGTGGACCTCGCCCGCATAGGCGGCGACGGCAAGGTTGAACGCCATCACGGCGGCACAAAATCTAGCGGTCATGGAAAAGCTCTCGAAGGGTCGGGGGAAACGCGGAAAAAGGGGCAAGCGGTCAGGCCGCCGCAGGGGATTTCGGCGCGGCGGCGGCGTCCCGCAAGGCGGCGCCCTGGTCACCCAAGTCCCAGAACAGCCCGGCCATGATGGCCAGGCCTTCGCGGGCGACGCTGCCCAGCAGGTGCTCATTGGGCGCGTGCTGGGCGCAGGCGGGGTAGGAGTGTGGCACCCACAGCGTGGGCAGGCCCAGTTGGTCGGCAAAAATGTCGTTGGGCAACGAGCCGCCCAGATTGGGCAGCAGCGCGGGCCGTTTGCCAGTCGTGCGTTCCAGCGACGCGGCGGCCCAGCGCACCCAGGCGTTGTCCGGCGACAAGCGGGTGGCGCCGGCCTGCATGCCGATCCGTACCTGCACGTCTTCGAAGCCCGACTGGCGAAAATGTTCGCGCACATGGGTTTCCAGCGCGCGCCAGTCGGTGCCGACCACGAAGCGCAACTGGCACCAGGCCACCGCTTCGGGCGGAATCGCGTTCACCGGCTTGGACGGGTCGCCCGCGCCGAACGTCAGGACGTCCAGGCTGTTCCAGCCAAAGACCTTCTCGGGCGCGGAAAGGCCGGGTTCGCCCCACCACGCGTTGATCTCCGGATCGTCCGCTCCGCCGCCTACCTGCAGGTCGGCCAGCGCGTCGGCGACCGCGGCGGGTATGGGAGGGGGGCGCAAGCCGTCGACGCAGATGCGGCCCGTAGCGTCGACCAGGGTGCCGATGGCGTGCATCAGCACGATAGCGGGATTGGACAGCAGGCCGCCCCAATTGCCAGAGTGGTAGCCACGTTCTCGCGCGCGCAGTTTCAGCTCGAAATTCACCGCGCCGCGCGAACCCATGAAAAGTGTGGGACGCTGGGCATTCAGGCGCGGGCCGTCGCTGGCGATGAACACGTCGGCTGCCAGCGCGTCGCGTTGCGCGTGGCAGAAGGCGGCCAGGCCGGGCGAGCCGGCTTCTTCGCCGGTTTCGATCAGCCACGTCGTGTTGAAACCCAGCTTGCCATCGCGCGCGGCGATCACCTGCCGCAGCGCTTCCAGGTTGACAGAGTGCTGACCCTTGTTGTCGGCCGTGCCACGGCCATACCAGCGGTCGCCCTCGACCTGCAATCGCCACGGGTCACGCCCGGCTTCCCATTTCGCGGCGTTGCCGCGCACGACATCGCCGTGGCCATACATCAGCACGGTCGGCAGGCCCGCTTGTTCGATGCGGCGCGCCACCAGGATAGGCAAATCGACCCCGGCGGGGTTGGGATGGACGTCACAGGCAAAGCCCAGCGCGGTCAGCAGCGGGATCAGGTCTTCATTCAGATAGGCGTGTTGGGCGGCTGCTTGTTCCGGCACTTCGCTTTCCGTGGCGTAGGCGACGCGGCGCGCCAGCATGGTCAGCAGGGCGCCGGAGTCAAAAGCCTCAACGGCGTGGAGGACGGCTTGTTCGCGATTCACATCGGCTCTCGGGTGCGCAAGGGAAGCACAAAGTTATTACGCTTCAACCCGTGCCACAATTAGATAATTAGCATCTTTGCCATGCCTTTAAGGCATGGAAGACGGAGCCACCCATGATTTCACTGGCCTTGAGATACTTTCTGGAAGTTGCCCGCTGCGGCTCCAT
Organism: Achromobacter marplatensis; assembly: GCF_049060505.1. Lineage (GTDB taxonomy): Bacteria > Pseudomonadota > Gammaproteobacteria > Burkholderiales > Burkholderiaceae_B > Achromobacter > Achromobacter marplatensis_A. The sequence continues at coordinate 256,492 of NZ_JBMGRB010000002.1, read as the reverse complement.
CGCCGGGGCCGCGGCGGCGCAACACGTGGCGGCCTCGGCCGTCAGCCGACAGATTGCCAAGCTGGAAGACGATCTGGGCATCGCGCTGTTCGAGCGTCAGGCGCGCGGCATGGCGTTGAGCGAGGCCGGCCGCCAGCTTGCCGCCTACGCCAATGCCGCCGCGCTGGAGGCCGAGCGCGTCACGACTCAGATCCGCCAGCGTGGCCATGTGGGGGATGTCACTATCCGGCTGGCCTGCACCGAAGGCTTCGCGCACCGGTTCTTGCCGCTTAGCATGGCGGAGTTCAAGCGCGTGCGGCCAGAGGCCCGGTTCCACCTGCATGTGGAGCGGCCGGACGAGGTCAGCCGGCAGGTCCTGGAAGGCCTGTCGCAGATCGCGCTGCGCTATTCGACGGCGCAGGACGAACGACTGAAGACCGAATTGCTGACGCGCGCGCCGGTGTATGCGGTGATGTGCCGCAGCCATCCGCTGGCCAGCCGCCGTAGCGTGGGCATGCGGGACCTGGCGGACTACCCGCTATCGCTGGGCGACACAGGCACGACGGTCCGGCAGCTGTTCGACGCCGCGTGCGCCAACGCGGGGCTGCATATCGAACCGGCCTATGTGTCGAACCATTCAGCGGCGTTCCTGCCGATGCTGCCGGGCAGCCGCATTGTGGCATTGACCGGGTATCTGACCCTGATGGGCCAGGCGGGTAGCGAAGGACTGGCCGGCGTGCCATTCACGAATCCGGAAATGCGGCAGCGGACCATCCAGGTGCTGACCTTGCAGGGAAGGACATTGCCGCTGCTGGCCCGGGAGTTCCTGGCGTTCATGGCAGAGCGCCTGACCGTGGCGACTCGGCTGCCGGAGTAGCGTCAGTCCGCCGCTGATTCGGCCGACGCGCGTGCCGACCGGACTTTCAGCCGTAGCCGTTCCAGCGCCAGATAGACGATCGGCGTCGTGTACAGCGTCAGGAATTGGCTGATCATCAGGCCGCCTACGATCGCGACGCCCAGCGGGCGTCGCAGTTCGGAGCCTTCCCCCATGCCCAGCACCAGGGGTAGCGCGCCCAGCAGGCCGGCCAGATTCGTCATGACGATGGGCCGCAGGCGCAACATCGCGGCGCGGTGGATGGCTTGTTCCGCCGTCAGCCCTTCGCGCCGTTCCAGGCTGAGCGCGAAGTCGATCATCAAAATGGCGTTCTTCATGACGATGCCGACAAGCAGGAACAGGCCCAACAGCGCGATCAGGGTGAATTCAATGTTCGCCAGCCGCAATGCCAGCAAGGCCCCCACGCCCGCCGAGGGGAGGGTGGACAGGATGGTCAGCGGATGCAGGGGACTTTCATACAGGATGCCCAACACCAGATAGATGGCGACCAGCACGGCCAGGATGAGCCAGGGCTGGTCCTGCACGCTTTGCTGGAAATTGCGGGCGTCGCCGCCCAGGCGCGTCTGGATCGAGGAGGGCACCATCAGTTTCGCCATCGTGGCGTCGATGGCGGCAAGGCCCTGTTCCAGCGATACGCCTTCGGCCAGGGAAAAGCCGACGCCCACGGCGGCGAACAGGCCGTCGTGGAAGACACGGTCATTGACCAGGCCGTTCTCGTAGGTGGCGAATGTCGTCAGCGGGATGCGGGTGCCGTCAGCGGCCACGACCTGCACCTGTTCCAGGACTTCGGGGTCTTCGGTGTAGCGCGGATCCAGTTCCAGCACCACGCGGTACTGGTTCATGGCGTCGTAAAGAGTGGCCACCTGGCGTTGGCTGAAGGAATTGCTTAGCACGCTGCTGATCGTGGCCATATCCACGCCCAGGCGTTGGGCGGCGCTGCGGTCGATGTTGATCACCACCTGCTGGGTGGCGCCATCGCCCACTGCGTCCACGTCGCGCAGTTCCGGAATGGCTTGCATGGCCTTGGAAATCTTGCGCGACCATTCCCGCAGCGCGGGCACATCGCTGCCCATGATGGCCAATTCGTGGTCGCCCGAGTTGCCGAAGCCGCCCGGCATGCGCAGGTCTTGGTCCACGTTCAGGAAGAACATGCCGCCCGGCACCGGCGGCGAATTCATCCGCAGCCAATTGATGACTTCGGTGGAGGATTCGCCACGCTGGGACACGGGCTTCAGGCGGATCAGGAACAGCGAATTGCTGATGCCGAGCCCGCCGCCGTTATAGCCGATGACGTCTTGCACGGCCGGGTGCTTAAGCACCAGTTGGCGATATTGGTCGATTTTGGGCTGCATGACCTGGAACGAGAAGCCGTCGTCGCCCCGCACGAACCCGACCAGTTGGCCGGTATCCTGCACCGGCAGGAAGCCCTTGGGGGCGTCCACATATAGGTAGACGTTCAGCCCGATGACGCCGGCCAGCACCAGAAGCGTCAGGCGCGCATGGCCCAGCACCCGCGCAAGCGACGCACCATACGCCTCGTGCATGCGGGCAAAGGCTGCCTGCATGCGCGAGAGCCGGGCCGGCGCGGCATGCGGCGCCGGACCGGGCTTGAGCCAGCGCGCGCACAGGGCCGGGATGATCGCGACCGACACCACCAACGAGATCACCGTGGCAGCCACCAGCGTGATCGAGAATTCGCGGAACAGCCGTTCGACCAGCCCGCCCATGAACAGGATGGAGACGAACACCACGCTCAGGGCGACGGTCATGGCGACCAGCGTGAAGCCCACTTCGCGCACCCCGCGCAGCGCCGCCTTGCGGGGCGACAGACCGCGTTCGAGGTGCCGCGAGATGTTCTCCAGCACCACGATCGCATCATCCACCACCAGGCCGGCGGCCACGATCAGCGCCATCAGCGACAGGTTGTTCAGCGAAAAGCCCCACACATACATGACGGCGAAAGTGGCGATCAGGCACACCGGAATCGCCACGCTGGGGATGGCGGCTGCCCGTGCGTTGCCCAGGAACAGCCACACCACCAGGATGACCAGCGCCGTGGCCAGCCCCAGCGTGATGTGCGCTTCGCGCAGCGTGGCGTTGATGCCGGGCGAGCGGTCCAGCGCCACGGTCAGGTCCACGTCGGCCGGCATCAGCGCGCGTAAGCCGGGCAGGGCCTCGTTGATGGCGTTGATGGTTTCGATGATGTTCGAGCCCGGCTGGCGGCTGATGGTCAGCACGACAGCGGGATTGCGGTTGTGAAAACCGCTGCTGTAGCGGTTTTCCACCGAATCGCTGACCTTTGCCACCTGGGCCAGCCGGATGACGGCGCCATCCCGGTGACGCACGATCAGGCTGTCGTACTCGGCGGCGGTGCGCGGTTGCGCGGGCGTGCCGACCTCCCAACGCTGGCCCGCCGAATCCAGCTGGCCTTGCGGGCGCATCGGCGCCGCGTCGGAGATGGCCTCGCGCACGTCGTCCAGCGCCACGCCGTAGTGAGCCAGCGCGTTGGGATTGACCTGCACTCGCACGGCGGGCAATGAACTGCCCCCCATCGTTACTTCGCCCACCCCGTTGATCTGCGAGATCTTCTGCGCCAGCACGGTCGCGCCCAGGTCGTACAGCTGGCCAGCGGGACGCGTCGGGGAACTGAGCGCCAGCGCCATGATGGGCGCTTGCGAGGGGTTGATCTTGCGATAGCTGGGATTGCCCGGCATGCCCGCAGGCAGTTCGGCGCGGGCCGCATTGATGGCGGCCTGCACGTCGCGGGCGGCTTCGTTGACGTCGCGGTCCAGGTTGAACTGCAACTGCACGCGCGTGGCGCCCTGATTGCTGGACGACGTCATGGAGCTGACGCCCGCAATGCTGCCCAAGGCGCGCTCCAGCGGGGCGGCCACGGTGCTGGCCATGCTTTCGGGGCTGGCGCCTGGCAGTTCGGCGCGCACTTCGATGGTGGGGAAATCCACCTGGGGCAGGGGGGCCACGGGCAGCAGCCGCCAGGCCACCGCGCCTAGCAGCGTCAGTGCCAGCGCCAGAAAAATGCAGGCGACCGGCCGGTGCAGCAGAGCCCGGATCATGGCGCGGGCCCGTCAGTCCCGGCGGGTTTGACGGCGCCGCCACGCCGCTGGCCCAGGCGGTGGAAGAACAGGTAGACGGCGGGCGTGGTGAATAGCGTCAGGACCTGGCTGACCAAAAGCCCGCCCACCATGACCCACCCCAGCGGCTGGCGCAGTTCGGCGCCGGAGCCGGTGGCCAGCATCAGCGGCAATGCACCGAACAGGGCGGCCAGCGTCGTCATTAGAATGGGGCGCAGGCGCAGCAGCGCCGCTTCGCGGATGGCGGCTTCCGGCGGCAAGCCGCGCGAGCGCTCGGCTTCCAGCGCGAAGTCCACCATCATGATGCCGTTCTTCTTCACCAGCCCGATCAGCAGGATGATGCCGATGACGGCGATCAGGTCCAGCGGCCGGCCCGTGATCAGCAGCGCCAGCAGCGCGCCCACGGTGGCCGACGGCAGCGTCGACAGAATGGTGACGGGATGGATCGCGCTTTCATACAGCATGCCCAGCACCAGATACATCGTGACCACGGCGGCCAGCATCAGCCACAGCGTGTTCGACAACGAGGCTTGGAACGCCGACGCGGCGCCCTGCAGGCGCAATTCCACGCTGGGCGGCATGCCGATGTCGCGCTGCGCCGCTTCGATGGCGGCGATGGCCTCGCCCAGCGAGCCGCCCGGGGGCAGGTTGAACGACAGATTCACAGCCGGGAACTGCGACAGGTGGTTCACGGCCAGCGGCACGGCGCGTTCGCTGACGGTGGCCAGCGCCGATAGCGGGATCGCCTGGCCGGCTTCGGTCTGTAGATGGATGCGTTCCAGCGCGTCGGGGCTCAAGGCCAGCCGGCGGTCCACTTCCAGCACCACGCGGTACTGGTTGGACTGCGTGAACAAGGTGGCAACCTGGCGCTGGCCGAACGCGTTGTACAAGGTTTGCACCACGTCGTCCATCGTCACGCCCAGCCGCGCGGCGGTATCGCGGGACACTTCCAGGAATGCCTGGCGGCCGTCGCCTTGCAGGTCCGAGGACACCTCGGCCAATTCGGGCGATAGGGCCAGGCGCTGCGTCAGCGCGTGGCTCCATTGCGTCAGCAGCGCGTTGTCAGGCGATGTCAGGGTGAACTGGTATTGGCCGCGGCTGACGCGGTCTTCGATGTTCAATTCCTGCACCGGTTGCAGAAACAGCGAAATGCCCTGGACGTCGCGGGCGCGCGCATCCAGCCGGGCCAGAATGTCGGCCAGCGGCGCGCTGCGCTCGGCCCAGGGCTTCAGGTTGATCAGCAGGCGGCCGGTGTTCAGCGTGGTGTTCATGCCGTCGATGCCGATGAAGGACGACAGGCTTTGCACGTCGGGGTCGGCCAGCAGGCTGTGCGCCACCGCCTGCTGGCGCCGCGACATGGCGTCGAACGAGGTGTTCTGCGACGATTGGGTCACGCCTTGCAGCACGCCGCCGTCCTGCACCGGGAAGAAGCCCTTGGGCACCGCCAGGTACAGCAGGCCGGTCAGCACCACGGTGGCCAGCATGGCCAAAAGCGTCAGGCGCTGGTGGCGCAAGGTCACGTCCAGCCAGCCGGCGTAGCGCGCCTGCACGCGGTCCAGCAGGCCGGGGCGCGATTCCACGTGGGCGGGCAGCAGGCGGGCGCACATCATGGGCGTCAGCGTCAACGACACCGCCAGCGATATCAGAATGGCCACGGCCAGCGTGATGGCGAATTCGCGGAACAGGCGGCCCACCACGTCTTCCATGAACAACAGCGGAATAAGCACGGCGATCAGCGATAGCGTCAGCGACACCAGCGTAAAGCCGATCTGCCCCGCGCCTTTCAGCGCGGCCGACATGGGGCTGTGCCCCTGTTCGCGATAGCGCGCAATGTTCTCCAGCATGACGATGGCGTCGTCCACCACGAAACCGGCGCCGATGGTCAGGGCCATCAGTGTCAGGTTGTTGGTGGAAAAGCCGGCCAGGTACATGAAGCCGAAGGTGCCGATCAAGGACAGCGGCACCGCCAGGCTGGGGATCAGGGTGGCCGGCAGGTTGCGCAGGAATAGAAAGGTCACCAACACCACCAGGCCCACGGCGAACACGAGTTCCCACTGCACGCCGCGCACCGATGCGCGGATGCTCTCCGTGCGGTCGGTCAGGATGCGCACTTGCGCGGCGGCGGGCAGGCTGGCGGTCAACTGGGGCAGCAAGGCCTTGACCTGATCGGCCACGGCAATCACGTTGGCGCCCGGCTGGCGCTGGATGTTGACCAGCACGGCGGGCTGCTTGTCGACCCAGGCGGCCAGGTAACGGTCTTCCGCGCCGTCTTCGATCATGGCGACCTGGCCCAGCCGCACCGGCGCGCCATTCTTCCAGGCGACGATCAGCTCGCGGTATTCCTCGGCGCTTTGCAATTGGTCGTTGGCGTCCATGATGACGGACCGCACGGGGCCGTCGAAGCTGCCTTTGGGTTGGTTCGAGTTGGCCTTGGCGATGGCTTCCTGCACGTCGGACAGTTGCAGGCCGCGGGCCGCCAGCGCCATCGGGTTGACCTGCACCCGCACGGCTGGCCGCTGGCCGCCGGCCAGGCTGACCATGCCCACGCCGGATAGTTGCGACAGCCGCTGCGTCATGCGCGTGTCCACCAGGTCGTACACCTTGGGCAACGGCAGGGAGTCCGACGTGACGGCCAGCGTCAGGATGGGCACGTCGGCGGGGTTGACCTTCCGATAAACGGGCGGCGTCGGCAAGTCCGGGGGCAGCAGCGAGCCGCTGGCGCTGATCGCCGCCTGCACTTCCTGTTCGGCCACGCCCAGGGACACGTCCAGCGAGAATTGCAGCGTAATCACCGACATGCCGCTGCCGCTGGTTGACGACATCTGCTTGACGCCCGGTATCTGCCCAAAGCGCCGCTCTAGCGGGGCCGTGACCGCGCGCGCCGTCACGGTGGGACTGGCGCCGGGGTATTGGGTGGTGACCTGGATGATCGGGTAATCCACTTGCGGCAGCGCCGCCACCGGCAGCATGCGCCACGCCAGAATGCCCGACAGCAGCAGCGCGATCATCAGGAAGGACGTTGCGACCGGGCGCAGAATAAAGGGGCGTGACAGGCTCATGCGCGATTCAGGTAAGGGACTCGACGATCTGGACATCGCGTCCGTCGTGCAGGCGGTCCACGCCCTCGACCACGACGCGCTCGGAAGCCGCCAGGCCTGCTTCCACGACGACGCGGCCGGCGTTGGCGGACCCCAGTTGCAGGACCCGGCGCACGGCGCGCTGGTCGTCGCCGATGACAAAGACGAAAGCGCCCTCGGTGCCGTACTGCACGGCGGCAGTGGGGATGGTGATGACGTTATCCTGCTGCACGACGGCCAGCCGGATGTTCACGAACTGGTTGGGAAACAGCGATTCGTCGGCGTTGTCGAAGCGGGCGCGCAGCCGCACGGTGCCGCTGGCCGCCTGGATGCGGTTGTCCAGCGCTTCCAGCGTGCCTTCGGCCAGGATGCGGCGGTCGTCCGCATCCCAGGCCTGCACGCGTAAGACTGCCGTCTTGGCCTGGGCGCGGCGCAGGATGTCCAGCCGGGTTTCGGAAATGCTGAAAATCGCGGAAATAGGCATCGTCTGCACCAACGTCGTCAGACCGTTGGCGTCGTCGGCGCGCACATGATTGCCGGCGTCGATGCGGCGCAGCCCGATGCGGCCGTCCTGCGGCGCGACGATGCGCGTATGGGACAGCAGGCGCTCGGCGTCGGCGACCTGGGCGCGGTTCAATTGCCGTTGCGCCGTGTACGCGCGCACCTGCGCTTCCGCGGTGTCCAGCTGCTGGCCCGCCACGGATTCCTGGCGCGCCAGCCGGCGGTAGCGTTGCAAATCGGCCTGGGCATTGTCCAGCAACGCCTGGGTCGTCGCCAGCGCGCCTTCGGCGGCCGCCAGCGCCGCCAAGTAAGGGCGGGGGTCGATCTCGGCCAGCAATTGGCCCCGGGTGACGGCCTGGCCTTCGGTGTAGTGCAGGCGGATCAGTTCGCCGTCGACCTGGCTACGCAGCGTTACCTGCGCCAGCGGCGTGATGGTGCCCAACGCGTGCAGATCGCGCTGCAACGGACCCACGTGGGCGGCCGCCACGCTGACGGCGACGGGGATTTGCCCGTATTCGGGCGGACGCGGGGCGGCGGGGCCCTTTCTCATCAACCAGTACGCGACCCCGATCAATACGGCCAGCAACAGGATGGCAGCAATCAGGATCAGGCGCTGGATTCGGGGTGGGCGGCCCGCGGAATAGGGCAGTGACATCTGGGCTGCCAGGCAGGATGTTGCGGACAGCCGAGATTCTATATTAATAATAATGATTAGCGTTATTAACGATGGATTTCAACAGGGGTTTTCGCCATGTCCCAGTGGGGGATTCAACGTAAAATCCGGCCGACGCCGCGAAGCATCGGCCCAATACGCCTCTCCACACGGCATGTACGTCGATCTCCATACCCTTTATCTCCTTATCATCGGAACGCTGCTGGCCAGCGCGGCGATGATCTTCTGGGAGCTTCGGGCCCATCCACGGCGCAGCAAGACGCTGCGCCTGCTGGGTACCGGTTTTGCGACGTTGGCAGCGGGATGCGTCCTGATCCTGTTCCGCCGCGACCTGCCCGGCGTGTACGGCGCGGCCCTCAGTAATCTGGTCGTGCTGTCGGGCTATCTCCTGGTCCTGAATGGCGTGTCGTCCCTGCGTGGGACGCAGGTTCGCGCTGCCTCCTTGGGATTGTTGGCCGTGATGGCGCTGGTGTGGGCCGTGGCGGGTCCCCGATGGCCGGAAGTCGTGTGGGCCTATGCCAGCGCGGTGCCGATCGCCCTGATCAGTGGCATGACGTCGCTAGAGATGCTGCGGTGCCGGGCGTTGCAGCCGCTACAGCCGCGGCGGATCATCGTGGTGGTGACGGCCATTCATGCGCTGCTGTATACGGGCAGGGCGTTCGTGCTGCCCTGGATGGTGGCGGAATACGGCCAGACGGTGTTGATGGCCGCCAGCAACATCACCATGTACGAAGGCGTGTTGTATTCGGTCATTTTGCCGATGACGCTGCTGAAGCTGATCCGCGAAGAGGCCCACGGCCAGCTCTTGCAGGAATCCCAGACGGATTATCTGACCCGGCTGGGCAATCGCAGGTGGTTCTTCGAGCAGGGGGCGCGCGTCATCGGCACCGCCGGGCACGGCCCGGTTTCCATTTTGGCGTTCGACCTGGACCACTTCAAAGCCATCAACGACGTGCATGGCCATGAAACGGGCGACAAGGTGCTGACGTTGTTCGCGGGCGTGGCCCAGGCCGCGGTCGCGCCCGGCGCCGTGCTGGCCCGCATCGGCGGAGAAGAGTTCGCGTGCCTGCTGTCGGGCGACGATGCGCGCCGCGCGCATTTATTGGCCGAAGCCATCGTCAGGCGCTTCGCCGAGGCCGTGGCCGATCCGGCCTTGGGCGTTGGCGTGCGGGCCACGGTCAGCGTCGGCCTGGCGCAGTTCGACGGCGACGCACCCGCGCTGGCTGCGGGGCTGGCCCAGGCCGATCGGGCGCTGTACCACGCCAAGGCGCTGGGCGGCGACCGTGTCGAATTGGCGCGCTTGCCGGCAAGTTCCGCCGCCGCATGACCCGCGTGTCGTTATAGTGGCGGCTATTTTCAATACCCGATCAGCAAGGAGCAGGTTCATGGGCGAGCATCCCCTCGAAAATCCGCGGCAGTTGTTCGACCGCCTTCAGGCAAGGCTGGAGACCGAACGCGCCCGTTTGCGGCAATGGCACGCCATTGAGGCGGATTACCGGCAGAAGTACGCCGAAGGGCTGGTGCCGTTGGAACACCAGCTGCATGAACTGCGCATGAAGCTGGTGCTGTGTTTCGACCACGCGCACAAAAATATGGGGCTGTCCAAGTCGGAGCGTGAATTCGTGTCCGAACTGGTGGTGGAATTTTCGGAAGAACTGCTGCAATTGGCCGCCAAGGGCGCGTTGCCGGCGGGCTGCGACACGGGCCGGCTCAAGACGCTTTACAAGAAACATGGCGGCTCCGATTACGACACGGACGTGTCCGAAGAGACCGAAGACGCCAAGATCGAGCTGGCCGACGCGCTAGGCCTGGACCCTGACGCCGATGCGGCCGCCTGGTCGCCGGCGCAACTGCTCCAGCGTATCCAGGACGAATACGAGGATGACGAGGCCGAGGAACTGCTGGCGCTGGCACGCCTGGCCACCCGGACCACCACGCCGAATGCCGTGGCGTGGCAAGCGCTGCAAGATGCCGAGCGCGAACGCGCCAGCCAGGCCGCCGGTAATCCGGATCTTCAAGCCGACGTGGACACTGCTGGCGACATCGCCGACGCGCGCCTGCCGCAGCTCAACGCCATCCTGCAAGCCCAGCTGGATGAGGTGTTGCACCAGTCCGCGTATGCGGAAGCGGGTTTCAAGCTGCGCTACGACCTGGACCCCTTCGCCTCGTTCGATCCGGAAACGGTGATCGAGGAACTGGACGCCGATATCGTCGACATCCAGGAATACATCAGCGAACTTGAGCACGAGGTCATGCAGTTTTCGGACCAGGGGGCGCTCAAGTCCTGGCTCAAGGCGATGAAGCGCGAAGTCGAGGCCATCGAGCGCCGGGAAGGCCGGGCGGGCCGCGACTGAGGCCGTTGCCGGGCCGGGTGGGCTGCGCGCCAGACGCGCGGCCCTGTCGGCGCCCGCGCCGCGGGTGCTACGTGCGCCGCGCCACCGGCACCACGCGCATGACGGGCGCCGCCGGCTTGGCGGCGTCGGCGCGCGGCCGGATCATCATCGGAAAGAAACGCCACAGGTACAGCCCCAGCGCCAACACCCAGGCCGTGGTCGACGCGTGCAGGAAGCCGACGGACGCGGCGGTGGGCAGCAGCGCGGCCAGGCGTAGCAGCGCCGCCAGGATCATCAGCGCGTAGCTGGCGACCATGCTGCGGTCGGTTTGCAGCGGCCGGCCCAGATGGCCCAGGGCAGTACGGGTGACCATCCCCAGGATCAGCACCGCAAAGCCGGCCACCCCGACCACGTGGGCGGGCCAGGCCGGGCGCACGACATAGCCGGCCAAGTGCGCGGCGCCCACCAGCAGGCCGATCCCCACCCCCAGATACCCGGCATACAAAATCCATAGCAGCGGCACGCGGCGCACGGCCCAGGGCTTCCACGACACCCATTGCGCCAGCGCGATCAGTCCTGTCGCGGCCAGCGCCAGCGAGGCCGCGCGCGGCGCGCCGGCAACCAGGCAGGCGATGGCGACCACGCCCAGCGCCAGTTGCCAATGTCCGCTGCGCGTATGCGGCGGGATGTCCAGGCCGGCCACCGCACGCTTGGCGAAGAAGGGCAGGACGCGGCGCGCGATCAGCAGCGTCAGCACCGCCATGCACAGCAGCCCCGCATTGAAATAACGCATCAAGGCCAGATAGTCGCCCTGCACGACGGCCCACAGGTACATCGCGTTGGCGGCCGCCAGCCCCAACAACAGGAAAGGCACGCCCGCGTTGCGCTGATTGCGCGTGACCCAGACGGCGCGGCCCAAGGCGGCGGCGCCCCACAGGAAAAAGCCCATATCCGCGGCGGCGGCCACCAGGAACGCCGGCCGGCCCGGCATCAGGTAGCCCGCGCGCGCCACGATCCATAGCAGGCACAGCCCGGCCAGCGCGTTGCCGCGCAACGGGTTCTTGCCCGTCCAGTTGGCGCCGGCGGTCAGCAGGAACCCCACGCCGATGGTGGCGACAAAGCCCCACAGCATCTCGTGGGCATGCCAGAACATGCCGCCCATGACGCCGGTGATGCGCGCCGGGGCATGTACCCACAGCCACACGGACGCCAGCGCCCAGAAGCAGCCCGCCAGGTACAGCGGGCGGAACCCCATTTCGGTGAAGGCGCGCCATTGGGGGCGGGGCGGCCGGGCGGCCGGAGCGGGTTCGTCGATGGTCATCAGCGGAGGCATGGCGGTCTGCGGTGTTTAAGGTGTATTGAAAATACATATTAATACCGAGGCCGCGCAGTCGCCAGCGCGGTTGTTTGACGCAACGCAAACCGGTCCGGGAACGCTGCGGTGACTAGGCACATTGGCAGGGGCCGGATGGTCAGCCGGCGAATGGCGGCGGGGGCGCTTGGCCCCTAGGCTAGCCGCATGTATCCGTGAGCCAAGCGAGAGTAACCATGACAGCAGCAACTTCCCCGTCCGGCAGGCCGATGCGGGTCCTGATTTCCAGCACGTTCGCCTTCACCATCTGTTTCGCGGTCTGGATGATCTTCGCGGTGTTGGGGATCCCCATCAAGGCCCAGTTGGGCTTGTCCGAAACCCAGTTCGGCCTGTTGGCCGCCATGCCGGTGCTGACCGGGTCGCTGGTGCGGGTGCCGCTGGGCATCTGGACCGACCGCTATGGCGGCCGTCCGGTGTTCTTCATCCTGATGCTGCTGGCGGTGGTGCCGATCTGGCTGCTGTCCTATGCCACCGAGTACTGGCAGTTCCTGGTGCTGGCCTTGTTCGTCGGCCTGACGGGCGGCTCGTTCTCGGTCGGCACGCCCTACGTGGCGCGCTGGTTCCCGCGCAGCAAGCAAGGCTTGGCGATGGGCGTGTTCGGCGCGGGCAACTCCGGGTCGGCCATTACCAAGTTCGTGGCGCCGGCGCTGATCGCGGCCGCTGGCGGCGCCTGGGTCATCGTGCCCCAGGTGTATGCCGTGGCCTTGCTGGTCACCGCCGTGCTGTTCTGGATGTTTTCCGCGTCGGACCCCGCCCACCGCGTCACGCGCGGCGCGACGCTGTCCGCGCAGTTCGCCATGCTGAAAGACCCGCGCGTCTGGCGCTACTGCCAGTACTACTCGGTGGTGTTCGGCGGGTACGTCGCGCTGGCGCTGTGGATGACCAAGTACTACATCGGCGAATACGGCTTCGACATGAAGCTGGCCGCGTTGCTGGCCGCCTGCTTCTCGTTGCCCGGCGGCGTGCTGCGCGCGCTGGGCGGCTGGATTTCTGATCGCCACGGCGCCTACAAGACCACGTGGTGGGTGATGTGGGTGTGCTGGGTGGCGTTCTTCCTGCTGAGCTATCCGCAAACCGAATTCACCATCATGACGGCCGATGGCCCGCGCAGCTTCGGCATCGCGTTGGGGCCGGTCTCGTTCACCGTGCTGCTGTTCATCGTCGGCATCGCCATGGCAATCGGCAAGGCATCGGTCTTCAAGTTCATCTCGGATGAATTCGGCGACAACATCGGCGCCGTGTCCGGCATTGTCGGCCTGGCGGGCGGCCTGGGCGGTTTCGTCCTGCCCATCCTGTTCGGCGTGCTGCTGGACCTGACCGGCGTGCGCTCCAGCGCATTCATGCTGCTGTACGGCACGGTCTGCGTATCGCTGGTCTTCATGCACTTCAGTTTCCGGCCGGAAAGCGCGGCCAGCGCCTCGGCGGCCGTTCGCAAGCAAACCGCTTGATCCCGCGTCCGACCCCTTCACCTAAAAAGAGCCTTCATCATGTCCACTCAAGTGCTATCGCGTTGGGAGCCGGATAACCCCGGTTTCTGGAAGCAGACCGGCGCGCGCGTCGCCAACCGCAATCTCTGGATCTCCATTCCGGCGCTGATGCTGGCCTTCAGTATCTGGATGCTGTGGAGCGTGGTGGTGGTCAACCTGGACCGCGCCGGCTTCATGCTGTCCAAGAACCAGCTGTTCTGGCTGACCGCGTTGCCCGCGTTGTCTGGCGCCACGTTGCGCATTTTCTATTCTTTCCTGGTGCCCGTTTTCGGTGGCCGAAAATGGACGGCCATCTCCACGGCCTCGCTGCTGATCCCCGCCTTGGGCATGGGCTTTGCGCTGCGCGACCCGACCACCTCGTTTCCCACGCTGTTGATCCTGGCGCTGCTGTGCGGCCTGGGCGGCGGCAACTTCAGTTCCAGCATGGCCAACATCAGCTTCTTTTTTCCCAAAGAAAAGAAAGGCCTGGCCACGGGCCTGAACGCCGGCATCGGCAACCTGGGCGTATCGCTGGTGCAGTTCGTGGTGCCGGTGGTGATCTCGGTGGGCGTCTTCGGCGTGGCGGGCGGCGCACCGCAGGAAATCACCGTCAACGGCGCGCAGCAGAACCTGTGGCTGCAGAACGCGGGCTTCATCTGGGTGATCCCCATCGCCATCGCGGCCATCGCCGCGTGGTTTGGCATGAACGACATCGCCGACGCGCGCGCATCGTTCGCCGATCAGGCCGTGATCTTCAAACGCAAGCACAACTGGCTGATGTGCTGGCTGTACGTCGGCACGTTCGGTTCGTTCATCGGGTTTTCGGCAGGCTTCGCCATGTTGACCAAGACGCTGTTCCCGCAGGTCAATCCCATGACCTACGCGTTTCTCGGCCCGCTGGTGGGTTCGCTGACGCGTCCCGTGGGCGGGTGGGTGTCCGACAAGCTGGGCGGCGCGCGCGTCACGCTGTTCACCTTCGCCGGCATGATCGCCGCGGTGCTGGGCGTGGTGATGTTCCTGCCCGTGGGCGGGCAGGGCGGCGATTTCAACGGCTTTCTGGCCATGTTCATCGTGCTGTTCGCGCTGACCGGCCTGGGCAACGGGTCCACGTTCCGCATGATCCCCGTGATCTTCCTGCGCGAACGCACGCAGGCCGCGCAAGGCAAGGGCGCTGCGGGCCAGAAGCAGGCCATGAGCGAAGCGGCCAAGGAATCCGCCGCCGTGCTGGGCTTTTCCGGCGCCATCGGCGCCTACGGCGGCTTTTTCATCCCGCGCAGCTTCGGCACGTCGCTGGAAATGACGGGCGGCGTGCAGGCGGCGCTGTATTGCTTCATCGGCTTCTACGCCACTTGCATGCTGATCACCTGGTGGTTCTACGCGCGCCGCAACGCGCCGGTGCCTTGCTGAGCGCGCGCCGCGCGCGCGGCCAGGTGACTAGTCACTTTGCCGCGCCCGGCCTGTGCCACTGGCGAATAGGCGGGGGACGGAGCGGCGCCTAAAGTGGTTTCAACGGCATTGATCGCAGTACGCGCCGGCCAGGCCGGCGTTCTTGGAGAAACACAATGAGTCATTTTCTGGACCGGCTGAAGTTCATGTCGCGGGTGAAGTCCACCTTCGCGAACGGCCACGGCGAAACGGTCAACGAAGACCGCAAGTGGGAAAACGCCTATCGCTCCCGTTGGCAGCACGACAAGGTCGTGCGTTCGACCCACGGCGTGAACTGCACGGGGTCGTGTTCGTGGAAGGTCTACGTCAAGAACGGCCTGATCACCTGGGAAACGCAGCAGACGGACTACCCGCGCACGCGCCCCGACCTGCCCAACCACGAACCTCGCGGCTGTCCCCGTGGCGCTTCTTACAGCTGGTACGTGTATTCGGCGCAGCGGGTGAAGTACCCGATGATTCGGGGCCGCCTGATGGAAATGTGGCGCGAAGCGCGCAAGACCATGGACCCCATCGCCGCCTGGGAATGGATCAGCCAGGACCCCGTTCGCGCCAAGCGCTACAAGGCCATTCGCGGCCTGGGCGGCTTCGTGCGCGCCGATTGGGATACGGCCACCGAAATCATCGCTGCCGCTAACGCGCTGACCATCAAGAAATACGGCCCGGACCGCGTGATCGGCTTTTCGCCCATCCCGGCCATGTCCATGGTCAGCTACGCCGCTGGTGCGCGCTACCTCAGCCTGCTGGGCGGCGCCTGCCTGAGCTTCTATGACTGGTACTGCGATCTGCCGCCCGCCAGCCCGCAAGTCTGGGGCGAACAGACCGACGTGCCGGAATCGGCCGACTGGTACAACTCCACCTATTTGATGGTGTGGGGCTCGAACGTGCCCCAGACCCGCACGCCCGACGCGCACTTCTACACCGAGGTCCGCTACAAGGGCACCAAGACCGTCGCTGTTTCCAGCGATTTCGGCGAAATGGTCAAGTTCGGCGATATCTGGCTGGCGCCCAAACAGGGTACCGATGCCGCGCTGGCGATGGCCATGGGGCACGTGATCCTGAAGGAATTCCACCTGTCGGCGAATCCGTCGCCGTACTTCCAGGATTACGTGCGCCGCTATACCGACATGCCGATGCTGGTCTTGCTGAAAGAACGCGACGGCTTCTATGCGCCCGACCATTTCCTGCGTGCCTCGCACCTGGATGGCGCGCTGGGTGAGCAGAACAACCCCGATTGGAAGACGCTGGTGCTGGACGCGCGCAGCGGCGACCTGGTGGCGCCCAACGGCAGTATTGGCTTTCGCTGGGGCGAAGGCGCGGTCAACGGCGGCGAAAAGGTCGGGCGCTGGAACCTGGAATCCAAGGACGGCGGCAACGGCCGCGAGATCGAACCGACCTTGAGCCTGGTCGGCGCCGACGGCGACGTAGTGGGCGTGGGCTTTCCGTACTTCGGCAGCGAACACGACGAACTGCTGGTGCGCAACGTGCCGGCCCGCCGCATCCGCCTGGCCGACGGCACGGACGCGCTGGTCGCCACCGTGTATGACCTGCAAATGGCCAACTACGGGCTGGACCGCGGCCTGGGCGGCGGCAACGTCGCGTCGTCCTTCGACGACGACGTGCCCTATACGCCCGCATGGCAGGAAAAGCACACCGGCGTGCCGCGCGCGCAGGTGATCCAGGTGGCGCGCGAATTCGCGCAGAACGCGCACGATACCGAAGGCAAGTCGATGGTGATCGTGGGCGCTGGCCTGAATCACTGGTATCACATGGACATGATCTACCGCGGCATCATCAACATGCTGATGATGTGCGGCTGCGTCGGCAAGAGCGGGGGCGGCTGGGCGCACTATGTGGGCCAGGAAAAGCTGCGTCCGCAGTTTGGCTGGGCGCCGCTGGCGTTCGGATCGGATTGGGTGCGCCCGCCGCGCCAGATGAACGGCACGTCCTTCTTCTATGCGCATACCAGCCAGTGGCGTCATGAAAAGCTGAATGTGCAGGAAATCCTGGGGCCGACCGCCGACCGCGCCAAGTATGGCGAATTCAGCATGATCGACCTGAACGCCCGCGCCGAGCGCATGGGCTGGCTGCCGTCGGCGCCGCAACTGCGCACCAACCCGCTGGACGTGGTGGCCCAGGCCGAAGCCGCCGGCGTCGACCCCGTGGCGCATGCCGTCGAGCAACTGAAGTCCGGGGCGCTGCGCATGTCGTGCGAAGACCCGGACGATCCGGCGAACTTCCCGCGCAACATGTTCGTCTGGCGTTCCAACATCCTGGGTTCAAGCGGCAAGGGCCACGAGTACTTTTTGAAGTACCTCCTGGGCACGCAGAACGCGGTGTTCGGCGACGAAGGCGACGCGATCAAGCCCACGGAAGTGACGTTCCAGGACGACGCGGCCGAAGGCAAGCTGGACCTGCTGACCGTACTGGACTTCCGCATGAGCACCACCTGCCTGTATGGCGACATCGTGCTGCCGACGGCCACCTGGTATGAAAAGGACGACCTGAACACGTCCGACATGCACCCGTTCATCCACCCCTTGAGCGAAGCGGTGCAACCGCTGTGGGAAAGCAAGACCGACTGGGAGATCTACAAACTGCTGGCCAAGAAGTTCAGCGAGATCGGCGGTCCTTACCTGGGCAAGCGCCGCGACCTGGTGCTGACGCCGCTGATGCACGACACGCCGGGAGAACTGGGCCAGGCCTTCGAGCCGAAGGACTGGAAACTGGGCGAGTGCGACCTGGTGCCGGGCAAGACCGCGCCGTCCATGACCGTCGTCGAACGCGACTACAACGACATCTACCGCAAGTTCACGTCCGTCGGCCCCTTGCTGGACAAGCTGGGCAACGGCGGCAAGGGCATCAACTGGAACACCGAGCACGAAGTGCGCGAGTTGGCCGGCATCAATGAAAGCGTGGCCGAGGCCGGCGTCAGCCAGGGCCGTCCGCGCCTGGATACCGCCATCGACGCCGCCGAAATGATCCTGACCTTTGCGCCCGAGACCAACGGCCACGTGTCGGTCAAAGCCTGGGAAGCGCTGGGCAAGATCACCGGACGCGAACACACGCACCTGGCCGCCGGCCGCGAGCACGACAAGATCCGCTTTCGCGATGTCCAGGCGCAGCCGCGCAAGATCATTTCCGCGCCGACGTGGTCAGGCCTGGAAAGCGAAGAGGTCAGCTACAACGCCGGCTATACCAATGTGCACGAATTGATCCCGTGGCGCACGCTGACCGGCCGCCAGCAGTTCTACCAGGACCACCGCTGGATGCTGGATTTTGGTGAAGGTTCCTGCGTGTACAAGCCGGCCATCGACACCAAGACGGTGGCGCCCATGCTGGGCCGCTACCCGAACGGCGAAAAGGAACTGGTCCTGAACTGGCTGACGCCGCACCAGAAATGGGGCATCCACAGCACGTACTCGGACAACCTCCGGATGTTGACCCTCAGCCGCGGCGGCCCCCACGTGTGGGTGTCCGAAACCGAAGCCAAGCAGGCCGGACTGGTCGACAACGATTGGGTGGAAGTCTTCAACGTGAACGGCACCTTGACCGCGCGCGTGGTGGTCAGCCAGCGCGTGCCGGTGGGCATGTGCCTGATGTATCACGCGCAGGAAAAGATCGTGAACGTGCCGGGCGCCGAAACCAGCGGCAAGCGCGGCGGCATCCACAACTCGGTCACGCGCACGGTGCTCAAGCCCACGCACATGATCGGCGGCTACGCGCAGCAGGCCTACGGTTTCAACTACTACGGCACGGTCGGCGCCAACCGCGACGAATTCGTGGTGCTGCGCAAGATGAAGAAAGTGGACTGGCTGGAAGGCCCGTTGGTTGAGGACCCCGCCATGGAAGCAACGCAACAAAAAGAGAAGCAATCATGAGGATACGCGCCCAAATCGGCATGGTGCTGAACCTGGACAAGTGCATTGGCTGCCACACTTGCTCGGTGACCTGCAAGAACGTCTGGACCAGCCGCGACGGTGTCGAATACGCCTGGTTCAACAACGTCGAGACCAAGCCCGGCATCGGTTATCCCAAGGAATGGGAGAACCAGGACAAGTGGAAGGGCGGCTGGAAGCGCACCGCCGCCGGCAAGCTGGAACCGCGCCAGGGCGGCAAGCTGCGTATCCTGGCCAACCTGTTCGCCAACCCGAACCTGCCGGCCATCGACGACTACTACGAACCCTTCACGTTCGACTACGAGCATCTGCAGAACGCGCCTTTGCTGCAGACGCCGCCCACCGCCCGCCCCATTTCGGTGCTGACGGGCAAGAAGATGGACAAGATCCACTGGGGCCCGAACTGGGAGGACGACCTGGGCGGCGAATTCAGTTCGCGCAGCCGGGACGCGCTTTTCGAAGGCGTGCAGAAAGAGATGTACTCGACGTTCGAGAACACCTTCATGATGTACCTGCCGCGCCTGTGCGAACACTGCCTGAACCCGGCCTGTGTCGCCAGCTGCCCGTCCGGTTCCATCTACAAGCGTGAAGACGACGGCATCGTGCTGGTGGACCAGGACAAGTGCCGCGGCTGGCGCATGTGCATCTCGGGCTGCCCGTACAAGAAGATCTACTACAACTGGAGCAGCGGCAAGGCCGAAAAGTGCACGTTCTGCTACCCGCGCATCGAAGCCGGCCAGCCGACCGTCTGCTCGGAAACCTGCGTGGGCCGCATCCGCTACCTGGGCGTCATGTTGTACGACGCCGACCAGATCGAGCGCGCGGCGGCCACCGCCGACGAGCAAGACCTGTACGAATCGCAGCTGGATCTGTTCCTGGACCCGCATTCGCCGGAAGTGATCACCGCCGCCCGCGAACAGGGCATTCCGGAATCGTGGCTGGAAGCCGCGCGCCAATCGCCCGTCTACAAGATGGCGGTGCAATGGCGCGTTGCCTTCCCGCTGCACCCGGAATACCGCACGTTGCCGATGGTTTGGTACATCCCGCCGCTGTCGCCCATCCAGACGGCCGCGGAAGCCGGCCAGATGCCTCAGCGCACCGTGGGCAAGAGCGCGATGATTCCGGACGTGTCCAGCCTGCGCATTCCCGTGCGTTACCTGGCCAACCTGCTGACGGCCGGCAAGGAAGCGCCGGTGTTGCAAGCCCTGGAGCGCATGCTGGCCATGCGCGCCTACAAGCGGTCGGAAACCGTGCACGGCGAACGCGACACAGCCTTGCTGGAACAGGTCGGCCTGACCGAGGCCACCGTGCAGGACATGTACAAGATCATGGCCATTGCCGACTACGAGGACCGCTTCGTCGTGCCCAGCAGCCATAAGGAAGTCGTGGAAGACAGCTTCAACGAGAAGGGCAGTTGCGGGTTCACATTCGGCAATGGCTGCTCGGGCGGCGTGTCCGAAGGCACCTTGTTCGGACGCAAGCCCGAAGGCAGCGAGATCTTCATCGAGATGCCGAAATCCCGCAAGAAAGCCGCCGTGGCGCGCTAGGAAAGGAGAACTCCATGAACCTGTACCGTTTGCTTTCCGCTTTGCTCAGCTATCCCGAGCCCGAGCTGCTGGACGCCTTGGGCGACGTGGAGTCGGCGCTTGCCGCCGACCCCGATGCCGAGGAATCCCTGCAGCCGCTTATCGCCTACCTGGCCACCAACGGCTTGATCGCCGTGCAAGAGAACTACGTGGCCACGTTCGACCGCAACCGCTCGCATTCGCTGCACCTGTTTGAACACGTGCACGGCGAAAGCCGCGACCGCGGCCAGGCCATGGTCGACCTGCTGGAGACCTACCGCGGCCACGGCTTCGAACCCATCGTGTCCGAGCTGCCCGACCATGTGCCGTTGTTCCTTGAGTTTCTGGGGGTGATCGAACCCGGAGAAGCGCAGGAACTGCTGGACGAAGCGATCCATGTGCTGGCCGCCATCGGCGCGCGGCTCGCCAAGGGCGGCAGCCCCTACGCGGGCATCTTCGCGGTGCTGCGCGCGCAGTCCACCGTGACTCCGCGCGAACAGACGGCGCCGCCCGTGCGCGACATGGATGACGCCATGGAGACCTTCGGCGTCAGCCAGGACGGCGTGGAACCCTTGCTGCGGCCGTTCTCGGGCGATGGCGCGCAAACCCTGCGCTTCTACCCCCGGGCGCCGACCGCCCATTAATGCTCAGGACGACGCATCATGAATTCCCTGAATCAGTTTCTCTTCGGCATCTATCCCTATATTGCGCTGACGGTCTTCCTGCTGGGCAGCCTGGCGCGCTTCGAACGCGAGCAATACACCTGGAAGACAGATAGCTCGCAACTGCTGCACCGCGGCCAGTTGCGGCTGGGGAACATCCTGTTCCACGTCGGCATCCTGGGCCTGTTCTTCGGCCATCTGGCCGGCCTGCTCACGCCGGTCGTGGTGTGGGAGATCCTGGGCGTCTCGCACACGCTGAAGCAGACGGTCGCGATGGCGGCTGGCGGCATCATGGGCGGCATCTGCCTGATCGGCTTGTTGATCCTGATCCACCGCCGGCTGACCGATCCGCGCATCGCCCGCACGACGCGCCCCGGCGACAAGCTGCTGCTGTTGTGGATCCTTGTCACCTTGCTGCTGGGCCTGTCGACCATCGTGCTGTCGGCTGGCCACATGGACGGCGAAATGATGGTGCGCCTGATGACCTGGGCGCAGCACATCGTCACCTTCCAGGGCGACGCCGCCAGCCATATTGCCGACGTGCCCCTGCTGTTCAAGGCGCACCTGTTCATGGGCCTGACGCTGTTTGTCATCTTCCCGTTCACCCGCCTGGTGCACGTCTGGAGCGGCTTTGCCTCGCTGGGCTATCTGGGCCGCGCGTGGCAGTTGGTCCGCCCGCGCTGAATCGACACGCACCCAGGAGCCGAACATGCCTGTCATCGTCAATGGCGTCGAACTGAACGACGCAGATCTGGAACGTGAACTGCCGCTGCACGCGGATGCCGACAATCCGATGCGCCACGCGGTCACCGCGCTGGTCTTGCGCCGGGTGCTGCTGGACGAAGCGGAACGGCTTGGGCTGGCCGCCGAAGACGAAGAGGCCGCCCTCGGCGCCTTGCTCGCCGCGCAGGCGCCGGCGCCCGAAGCCGACGACGCTGCCTGCCGCCGCTTTTATCAGATGCACCCGCAACGTTTCATGGTGGGTGAGCTGGTTGAAGCCGACCACATCCTGTTCCAGGTCACGCCCAGCGTGAACCTGGACATGCTGCGCGCCCACGCCAACGTGGTGCTGCAGGAGCTGCTGGCCGATCCTTCGCGCTTCGCCGAGGTCGCGCGCGAGCAGTCCAACTGCCCATCGGCGACGGTGGGCGGCAACTTGGGCCAGTTGGGCCGCGGCGACACCGTGCCGGAGTTCGAACGGGCCGTCTTCGCGCTGCCCTCGGGCGGGTTGCTGCCGCAGTTGCTGCAAACCCGTCACGGGCTGCACATCGTGCGGGTGACGCGCCGCATCGAAGGCCGGCTGTTGCCGTATGAGCACGTGGCGCAGCAGATTGCCATGGCGCTCACCTCGATGAGCCGCGACACGGCCTGGCGGCAGTACACCAAGCTGCTGGTCGAGCGCGCCGACGTTCAGGGGATCGATCTTGCCGCTGGCGGCGAACCCGAACGTGTCTACGGCGGGAGCGCCGCATGATGGACGAGCCCGCTGCGGGACCGCTGACAGACGGATTCGGGCGCCGGATCGATTACCTGCGCGTTTCCGTTACCGACCGCTGCGATTTGCGTTGCAGCTACTGCCTGCCGAAGGACTTCAAGGGGTTCGAGACGCCGGCCAATTGGCTGCGCCATGACGAAATGGCCAGACTGGTCGGTCTATTCGTGGGCCTGGGCGTCAGCAAGGTCCGGCTGACGGGCGGCGAACCGCTGCTGCGCCGGGGCGTGGCCGATCTGGCGCAAGACATCGCCGCGATGCCGGGGCTGGCCGACCTGTCCGTCTCGACCAACGGCACGCAACTGGTCCGCCATGCCGAATCCCTGCGCGCCGCGGGCGTGAACCGGCTGAACATCAGCCTGGACACCCTGGATGCCGCGGCCTTCAGCCAGATCACCGGACGGGACTGCCTGGATTCGGTGCTGGCCGGCTTGGCCGCGGCCCGGCAAGCGGGCTATTCCCCCATCAAGCTGAACAGCGTGGTGCACGCCGCCACGCCCGAGGCCGAAGTGCGGCGCTTACTGGACTACGCCGTGGCGCAAGGGTTTGTGCTGCGCCTGATCGAACCGATGCCGATGGGCGAATGCGGCCGGGGCTTCACGCATACGGACCTGAACGCGTTGGGCGCGCGGCTGGCGGCCGACGCCGGGCTGGTGCCGTCGCTGGCCGGGGCGGGCACCGGACCGGCACGGTACTGGACAGCGGGCGAGGGTGCGCCGGTGCTGGGCGTGATTACCCCGATGTCGCGCCATTTCTGCGCCGCGTGCAACCGGGTGCGCCTGGGCGTGGACGGCACGCTATACCTGTGTCTGGGGCAGGAAGACCAGTTGCCGCTGGGCCGGCTGCTGCGCGGCGGGGCTAGCAACGCCCAACTGACGCGGGCGATTCTGGCGGGCATCGCCGCCAAACCGGAACGCCACGATTTCGTAAGCCGCCCTGAACGTATCGTGCGGTTCATGGCGCAAACGGGAGGCTGACATGGGAGATATCGAACGGTTCATCGACGGCTTCCAGCGGTTTCAGCAGCAATACTACGAACAGGCGCCCGCGCTGTACCGCAACCTGCGCGACGGCCAGCACCCCAGCACGCTGCTGATCGGCTGCTGCGATTCGCGCGTAGACCCCGCCATGATGCTGGGCTGCGACCCCGGCGACATCTTCGCGGTGCGCAATGTGGCCAATCTGGTGCCGCCCGCCAGCGCGGATCGGGGCCTGCAGGGCGTGCTGGCGGCGATACAGTTCGCGGTGGAACAGTTGCGGGTCAGCCGCGTCATCGTGCTGGGGCACGCGCATTGCGGCGGTATCCGGGCGCTGATGGAGCGGCGCACCCGCAGCGACGGCGAAACCGATTATCTGGAACGGTGGATGGATATTGCCGAGCCGGCGCGCCACCGCGTGCTGCGGCAGATGCCGGCTGCCACCGACGCGGAGCGCCGCCGCGCCTGCGAACAGGCGTCCATCCTGATCTCGCTGCGCAACCTCGAGGACCTTCCTTTCGTGCGCCGTGCCGTCCAGGCGGGCGATCTGACGCTGCACGGCTGGTACTTCGATCTGGTAGCCGGGGCATTGCTGGCATACTCGCCGCGGGCAGATGCGTTTCTGCCCATGGTCTGTCCCTTGTTTACGGAGCATGCATGATCCCAGTTTTCGGTATTGCCGGCCGGTCCGGCAGCGGCAAGACCACCCTGATCGAGGCGATGTTGCCGTTGCTGGCGGCGCGGGGCCTGCGCGTGAATGTCATCAAGCACAGCCATCACGACTTCCAGATGGAACCGCCGGGCAAGGACAGCGCGCGCTTTCGGTTGGCCGGCGCGCAGGAAGTGATGGTGGCGTCGCCGTACCGCTACGCCATCGTGCACGAGCTGCGGGATGCGCCGGAGCCGTCGCTGGCGCAACAGCTGGCCCGGCTGTCGCCGGCCGATCTGGTGCTGGTCGAAGGGTTCAAGCAGGCGGCGATCCCGCGGATCGAGGTCTTCCGGCCCGCGCTGGGCAAACCGCCGCTGCACGCCCAAGACAGCAGTTTCCTGGCGGTCGCGACCGACGCGCCGCTGGACGCCGGATTGCCCTGCCTGCCGTTGAACGAGCCGGCGCGGGTGGCGGATTTCCTGTGCGGCGCGCTGGGCCTGGAATGAAGGCGTCTACACTGTCAGCCGTACCGCCCCGCCTGCACCGATCGTTATGACGTCTTCCTCACCCATCGCCGGACTTGATGGCCTGCCTTCGCCCCGGCATCGCCTGTCCACGCGCATCATCGCCAGTTCACTGGCGGCGCTGGTGGTGGTGTTGTCGATGATCAGTTGGACGCTATGGCTGTCCTGGCAACTGGAAGGCGCGGGCGCGGCCATCAACGACACGGGCAGCCTGCGCATGCGCGCCAACCGCGTGGCGGTTGAACTGATGCGCCCGCAGGCGGGCCGCGAAGCCCGCACCCAAGAGCAAATCGCGGTGCTGGACGAAACCATCGCGCGGCTGGCGCGGGGCAACCCGGCCCGTCCGCTCTTCCTGCCCAGCAACGCCGAGATCCGCACACAATGGCACGACGTGGCCAGTTACTGGCAAGACGTCATGAAGCCGGCCGCGCTGCGCAGCATGGGGCAGCCCGACGCGGCGACGTATCTGCAGACCCTGCCTGAGTTCGTCTCGCGTGCCGATACGCTGGTGGGGATGATTGAGCAGGACAACGCGGGCAAGACCACGTCGCTGCGGTTGTCGCAGGGCATTCTGGCCGCGATCGCCAGCGCCGGCACGCTGGCGATGATCTATCTGCTGTATTTATGGATTATCGCGCCGGTGCTGCGGTTGCGCGACGGCTTGAAGCGCATGGCCGAACGCGAATTCAGCACGCGTTTGCCAGTGGAAAGCCAGGATGAATTCGGCCTGCTGGCCCGTGGCTACAACCGCATGGCGGACGAACTGCAAGACCTCTACACCGGCCTGGAACAGCGGGTAGAGCAAAAGACCGCGCAGTTGGCCGCGCAGAACCGCGACATCGGCGCGCTGTACGACATGGCGGCTTTCTTGAACCAGCCGAACGAGATCGAGGCCATGTGCGACGGCTTCCTGCGCCGCGTCATGCTGCAGTTCGACGCCGAAGGCGGCAGCATTCGCGCGCTGGATCCCACCAACGAAAAGCTGAACCTCGTGGTGTCGGTGGGCTTGTCCGACGAACTCGTGGAATCCGAACATTGCATGAAGGTCGGCGACTGCTATTGCGGCGTGGCGACCCGGCAGGCGGGCGTCATCGTCATCCAGGATTTCCGCCATGCGCCGCCCGAACTGGACCTGAACTGCCAGCGCGAGGGCTTTGCCAGCGTGGCGGTGTTCCGCATCGTGACCCGCGACGAGGTGCTGGGATCGTATTCACTGCATTTCCGCCAGCAACGCCATTTGGCGCCGTCCGATTCGCAGTTGCTGGAGACCCTGGGCCAGCACCTGGGCGTGGCGCTGGACAACCGGCGCTTAAGCGCGCAGGCGCGGCAACTGGCGGTGGTGCAGGAACGGGGGCTGGTCGCGCAGGGCCTGCACGACAGCCTGGCGCAGGGCCTGAATTTCCTGAACCTGCAATTGCAGATGCTGGACGGCGCGGTCAAGCGCGGCGACCAGGAAGAAGTCACCGAGATCCTGCCGTTGCTGCGCACGGGCGTGGATGAAAGCTACCAGGACGTGCGCGAACTGTTGACCAACTTCCGCAGCAAGCTGGGGCAGGGGGATCTGCAGGCCGCCATCGAATCCACCGTGGATCGCTTCCGCCGCCAGACCGGCATCGACACCGAGCTGCGGTTCGGTGGAGACGAAGGCGGTCCGCTGCCGCCCGAGCAGCAGTTGCAGGTGCTGTTCATCCTGCAAGAGGCGCTATCCAATGTGCGCAAGCACTCCGAAGCCAGCCAGGTGCAGATATCGGTAAGCAACGAGCGCGACTTCTCGCTGTCGGTCCGTGATAACGGACAAGGCTACGACGCGGACGAAGTGGCCGCGCGCGGCGAGTCCCATGTTGGCCTGCACATCATGCAAGAGCGCGCCGCGCGAATGCGCGCCGTGATAAAACTCGAATCCCAGCCCGGCGCCGGCACGCGCGTCGCGCTGACTTTGCCTGGCAGCGAACGCCAGGCCGCCTGACACGTTCCGAACATGCCTATCCGTATCCTCCTTGTCGATGACCACACGCTGTTCCGTTCCGGCGTGCGCCTGCTGTTGCAACGCCAGCCCGATTTTGAAGTGGTGGCCGAGGCGGGGGACGGCGTCGAAGGCATCAAGCGCGCCAAGGAACTGAAGCCCGATGTGGTGCTGCTGGACTTGAACCTGCCGGGCCTGTCCGGCCTGGAAACGCTGCAACTGCTGACCCAAGACCTGCCGTCTTGTGCCGTCATCATCCTGACGGTCTCGGAAGAGGCCGACGAGCTGGGCCAGGCCCTGCGCGACGGCGCGCGCGGCTATCTGGTGAAGAACATCGACGCCGAAGTGCTGACCACGGCCATCCGGCGGGCGGCGGCCGGCGAATCGGTCATCGCTGAAAGCATGACCGCCAAGCTGGTCGACCAATTCCGCGGGCAGGCCACGCTGGCGGCGCAGGCTTCCGGCAACGCGGAGCGCCACCGGCTGACCGCGCGTGAAACGCAGATCGTCCAATGCCTGGCGCGCGGCGCCAGCAACAAGGTCATTGCGCGCGAGCTTGACGTCAGCGAAAGCACCGTCAAGATCCATGTGCAGAATGTGCTGAAGAAGCTGAACCTGACCAGCCGCGTCCAGGTCGCGGTGTACGCCGTGGAACACGGCCTGCATTCCGAAGAATAGCGCCGCGTTTTTCAGCGCGCGGGCGTGGCCGCGTTTGATCTGCGACAAGGCCCGGATGGCGGCCGGACCCTAGACTGGCCGGCATGCAAACTCGAACCTCTCCTATAGAGCTCGTGGCCCCCGCCGGCAGCCTGGCTGCCTTGAAAGCCGCAATCGAGGCGGGCGCCGACACCGTCTATCTCGGGCTCAAGAACGCCACCAACGCCCGCAATTTCGCCGGGCTAAATTTCACCGAAAACGACATCCGGGCCGGCGTCGAACTGGCGCACCGAAAAGGGCGCCAGGTGCTGTTTGCCATCAACACATTCGTGCAGGCGGGTCGCGCGCAAGAGTGGCGCGACGCGGTGGATGCCGCTCACGGACTGGGCGCGGATGCGGTCATCATGGCCGATCCCGGCCTCTTGGCCTATGCCAGCGATCGCTATCCCGACTTGCGCTTGCACCTGTCCGTGCAGGGCTCCGCCACGCACGCCGACGCCATTGAACTGATGAAATCGCAGTTCGGCATCCGCCGTGTGGTGCTGCCACGCGTCCTGACCCTGGCCGAAGTCGCCCGCATCTGCGCGAACGTCAGCGTGGAAGTCGAAGTCTTCGGCTTCGGCAGTCTGTGCGTCATGGCGGAAGGCCGGTGCCTGCTGTCGTCCTACGCCACGGGCAATTCGCCCAACAACAAAGGCGTCTGTTCGCCCGCGCACGCCGTGCGCTGGGTGGAAGAGAACGGCCGCATGGACGCGCGCCTGTCCGGCATTCTCATCGACCGCTACGAACCCGGCGAGCCGGCCGCTTATCCCACGCTGTGCAAAGGGCGTTTCGACGTCGACGGCGTGGCCGATCACGCATTGGAAGAACCCACCAGCCTGAACGCGATCGGCTTGTTGCCGCGCTTGGCGGAAATGGGCGTGTCCGCCATCAAGATCGAAGGCCGCCAGCGCAGCCCGGCCTATGTCACGCAGGTGGTGTCCACGCTGCGCGCAGCGCTGGACAGCGTGCATGCCGACGCCGCGCGTTTTTCTCCGCGGCCCGAATGGAACGCCTTGCTGGCGCGCCATGCGGAAGGATCCCAAGTCACCCAAGGCGCATTTGAACGTCCATGGAAATGAACCCGAACGCATTCCAGATATCCGTTGGCCCGTTGCTGTACTACTGGCCGCGCCAGCGCACGCTGGACTTCTACGCCGACCTGGCCGAGAGCCCGGCCGACATCCTCTACATCGGCGAAACCGTCTGTAGCCGCCGCCACGAACTGCGCGCGGACGACTGGCTGGACCTGGCCCGAGACCTCCGCGATGCCGGCAAGACCGTGGTGCTGTCGGGGCGCACCCTGATCGAAACCGGGGCAGAGGCGCACGCCTTGAAAAAGCTCTGCGGCCAGGACGACTTCATGGTCGAGGCCGGCGAACTCGGCGCCATGCGGCATCTGGCAGGCCGCGCCTTCGTAGCCGGCCCGCATGTGAACGCCTATCACGGCGGCACGCTGCAATGGCTGGCGAGCCAGGGCGCGGTCCGTTTCGTGGCGCCGCTGGAAATGGACGGCGCCACCCTGGCGCGCCTGTTGGAAGAGCGCCCTGAGGGCATGGCGGCCGAAGTGATGGTGTGGGGCCGCATGGCGCTGGCCTTCTCGGCGCGTTGCTTCACCGCCCGGCACTTCCGGCTAAAGAAGGACGATTGCGGCTTCCGTTGCATCGAACACCCCGACGGGCTCGACATGCGCACCCGCGAGTCGCGCGAATTCCTAGGCATCAACGGCATTCAGGTGCAGTCCGCCGCCTGCCTGGACTTGCTGGCGCAAGCGCCCGACCTTGCCCGCATGGGCGTGGATGTCTTGCGCGTCAGCCCGCAGTCGGCCGGCACGCTGGATGCCGTGGCGGCGCTGGACGCGACCCGTCGCGGCGGCACGCCCGCGCCGGTTGCGCCGCCGGCCGGCATGGGGCGATGCAACGGCTATTACCACGGCCGCTCCGGCATCGAATTGCTGGAGGCCGCGGCATGAGTTCCGCCTTGAACCTGCGTCCGCCGGCGTGGCTTGCCCGCGTGGGCCGGCGCCTGCCGACGCCGATCGTATCGTTGCACTTCGTCGCGGGCCTGGAGCTGTCGCGACGGCTTAATTGGTTGCAGCCGCCAGCCGAACTGGACGGCCGCAGTTTCGCGATCACCATTGAAGACTTGGGCCTGCGCAGCGCTTTTTCGGTGCGTGACGGCGCATTCCGGCCCGCTTGGGACCGTGCGGTGTGTGACCTGGAACTGGGCGCCAAGCTGGCCGACCTGGTCAGCCTGGTTCGGGCGGAAACCGACGCGGATACCTTGTTCTTCCAACGCCGCCTGCGGATTTCGGGCGATACGGAACTTGGGCTGATCGTGAAGAACTGGCTGGATGCCGCGCCCCGGCCAGCTTGGCTGGAGCGGCTGCGCGGGGCGGCGGCTTAGCGCCACGGCGGCCCCGCGATAGCGCGGAAAAATAAGGGTTTTCACTCATTAGTCAAAGTAATTCGGGGGATAAGAAATAAGAATTTTTCTTATGGTGGGGCCAGGGCTATAACAGCGGGCTGATAGACCTCAACCACCTTAAGAGAGACAAACATGAGGGGAAAACCTGCGACAGGGCACCAGCCGGTGCGCGCGTCGACCGCCGCTTTCGTCGGCACCATGATCGAGTGGTACGACTTCTACATCTACGCCACTGCCGCGGCGCTGGTGTTCGGCAAGCTCTTTTTCCCATCTGCCACGGGCTTCTACGGCACCCTGGCCGCATTGGGCACGTTCGCGGTGGGCTTTTTCGCACGCCCGCTGGGCGGCGCGATCTTCGGCCATATTGGCGACAAGATCGGGCGCAAGAAATCGCTGGTGATCACGTTGGTCATGATGGGCAGCGTGACCGTATTGATCGGCCTGTTGCCCACCTACGCCTCTATCGGTTTCTGGGCGCCAGTGCTGCTGATCCTGCTGCGCATCGTGCAGGGCATCGCCGTGGGCGGCGAATGGGGCGGGGCGGTGCTGATGGCCGGCGAGCATTCGCCGGACCAGAGCAAGCGCACTTTCTTCGCGTCTTTTGCGCAATTGGGCAGCCCCGCCGGCCTGATTTTGTCGATGCTGATGTTCAAGCTGGTGACGGGCCTGGACGACGACGCGTTCCTGAGCTGGGGCTGGCGCGTGCCGTTCCTGTTTTCGGCCGTGCTGCTGATCGTGGGTTTCGTGATCCGCCTGAGCGTCAATGAATCGCCCGATTTCCTGGCCGAGAAGCAGGCACAGGCCGATCGCGCCAAGTCCGCCTCGGGCACCACATCCGCCACGCCCGTGCAGGCGCCGCTTGCCCAGGTGCTGCGCGGCGCGCCCCGTCTGTTGATGCTGGCGGTTGGGGCCAATGTGCTGGGCATCGCGGGCTTCTACTTCACCAACACGTTCATGATCGCCTATACCACGCAGTACGTGGGCCTGAACCGTGCCGTGATCCTGGACTGCCTGCTGGTCGTATCGATCATGCAGTTCTTCATCACGCCGCTGGCCGCTTACGTGGCCAGCCGTGTGGGCAACCTGCGGTTCCTGGGCGCCATGGCGTTCGTCTCGATGTTCACGCCCTACGTCATGTTCAACCTGGTCGACCAGGGCTCGCTAACCAGTATTACGCTGGGCGTCGGCGTGGCGGTATTCTTCATGGGCGCCTACTACGCGGTGATCGCGGGGTACGTCAGCGACAGCTTTCCGACCCGCATCCGCTACACCGGCATCTCCATGGCTTATCAGCTGTCGGGCGCCATCTTCGGCGGCTTGACGCCGTTGCTGGGCACCGTGCTGGCCGAGAATTTCAAAGGCCAGTGGTGGCCGCTGGCGCTGCTGTTTTCGGCGATATCGTTGCTTTCCCTGGTTTCCGTCCTGCTGCTGGGCAATGCCGGCCAGCGCACCCAGCACTTCCAACTGAAGGATCAGCAAGCATGAAGGCATTTTTCCACGACGACCAAAAGCTGCACCATCCGCAGACCTATTTCTCGCGCGGCAAGATGCGCACGCCGCAGGAGGTGCCGGCGCGGCTGGATGGCCTGGTGCAAGCGGCGCGCAAGTTGGGGTTCGACGTGCAGGCGCCGGCGGATCACGGGGCAGGGGCCTTGTCCGCCGTGCACTCCCTGGACTATCTGCAATTCCTGCAAAGCGCCCATGAAGACTGGATGAAACTGCCGGGCGATTGGGGCGGCGAAGTCGTCTCCAACGTGTTTGTCCGCGAACCCAATGCGTTGCGTGGCGTGTTGGCCAAGGCGGGCCGCTATTTGGCCGATGGCAGTTGCCCGGTGGGGCCGCACACCTGGCAGTCGGCGTATTGGGCGGCGCAGTGCGCGGTCGCCGGCGCCGAAGCCGTGTTGGCCGGCGACCGCCACGCCTACGCCATCTGCCGCCCGCCCGGCCACCATGCGCGTCGTGATGCGGCAGGCGGTTTCTGCTATCTGAACAACGCCGCCATCGCGGCCCAGCGTCTTCGGTCGGCATTCGGCCGCGTGGCGATTCTTGACACCGACATGCACCACGGCCAGGGCATCCAGGAGATTTTCTACGAGCGCAACGACGTGCTGTACGTGTCCATCCACGGTGACCCCGAAAATTTCTACCCGGTTGTCGCGGGCTTCGAGGACGAGCGCGGGGCCGGCGAGGGCTATGGCTACAACATCAACCTGCCCATGCCGCATGGATCCCCCGAGTCGGTATTCTTCGAACGGCTGGCCCAGGCGCGTCGGGCGATCGACCTGTTCCAACCGGACGCGCTGGTCCTGTCGCTGGGTTTCGACATCTTTGAAAAAGACCCGCAAGCCATGGTCAGTGTGACGGAAGACGGCTTCGAACGTCTGGGCCGGGAAGTCGGAAGCTTGCGGCTGCCGACCGTGATCGTGCAGGAAGGCGGCTACTATATCGAAGGGTTGGAATCCAACGCATCGCGGTTTTTCGCGGGGCTGTCCGGCGTTTGACGCGCGCGGCGCCGGCATGGCCAGCGGGGTTCGACAGCCTTTTTTTCGATCCCTTCCGCGACGCCATGCCCCAGCCGCCTGCCCGAAAACCCACTTCGCCGCCCACCGCGCTGACACTTGCGCCCGAACGCATGGACTGGAACCTGTTGCGCACGTTCATGTTCGTGGTGCAAGAGCGCGGCGTCGGCCGGGCGGCGCAGGCGCTGCACCTGAGCCAGCCGGCCGTCAGCCAGGCGCTCAAGCGGCTGGAAGAGGCGGTGGGCGGCTTGCTGCTGCACCGGCGTAACGGCGAATTCCGCTTGACCGGCCTGGGCGACGAGATCTACGCGATTGCCCGCGACATGTACGGCACGATGGCGCGCATCGAGAATGCCGCCACGCAGGACAAGGCGGAAATCGCGGGCACGCTGCGGCTGCTGGTGATGAGCAAGGTGCAAAGCCCGGCCTACGACGACTTCCTGGCGCAATTCCATCGGCGCTATCCCAAGATCGAATTCCACATGGACGTGCTGCCCAGCGCGGCCATCCTGGAGGCGCTGGCCAAGCGGGTGCCAGCCTTAGGCATCTGCCTGTGCCGCAAGCCGGTCGACGCCCTGGAGCGGCGCCTGTTCCTTAGGCATCAGTACGCGGTGGTTTGCGGCCGCCACCATCCGCTGTTCTCGAAGCAACGGGTCACCATCGAAGACCTGATGGACCAGAACTTTGTGTGCTTTGCCAGCGACCAGATCGGCGACACGCTGTCACCGCTGACCATTTTCCGTGACCAGCAAGGCTTCACGGGCCGGATCGTCGGCACGTCGCCCAATATCGAAGAGGTGCGGCGCATGGTGGTGGCCGGCATCGGGCTGAGCTTCTTGCCCGAACACCTGATTCGCCAGGATGTTGTCAACGGCGAACTGCGGCGCTTGCCGCCCGCCGAATCCGTGGCCGAGATCGATGTGTTTCTGACGTGGCACAAGCAGCGCAAGCTTACCGCGGTGGAAGTGGCGTACCTGAATGCCTTCGACCGCTTTTTAAGCCGCACGCCGCTGGCGTCGCGGGCGGGTTGATTTCCATCCGTTTGGCCACGCGCGATAGCGCCAGGCTTGCCGCGAAATATAACAACGCCACGGCCAGGTAGACCTCGACGTGGTAGGGCCGCCAGTCGGTGCCGGCAACCACCGCCTTGGCCGCGCCCAGCACGTCAAATACACCAATGATGCTGACCAGCGATGTGTCCTTGACGGCGCCCACGAAGACGCCCAGGGCGGCCGGCGCGGCGATGCGGCGGGCCTGGGGCCAGATCACCGTGGCATAGGCCGTGGCGGGGCGCATGCCCAATGCGCGCGCCGCCATCAATTGTCCCGGCGGGATGGCCTGTAGCGCACCGCGCAGCACTTCGGCAAGCAGGCAGGCGGTATGCAGCGTCAGCGCGGCCAGCGCCATGTTGAATTTCGACACGCCGCCGCCCAGCAGCATCGGCAGCACGAAAGAGGCGAACAGCAACTGTGTCACCAGTGGAACGCCGCGCACGGCTTCAATCAGGCCGGCGGCGGCCAGCGCGCCCACGCGGCTGCCGGACCGGCGCAGTAGCGCCAGCGCAAAGGCCAGCGGCACGGCGGCGGCCAAGGCGGCGATGGCGAGTATCAGCGTCACCAAGAGCCCGCCCCAGCGTTGCGGGCCGATCAAGGCGCCTTCCCAGGGCCAGCCCGTCAGTGCGCTGACGACGATCAGCAGCAGGGCGGCCAACGTGGCCAGGCGCGTCCTGGCGGGCACGCGTTGCCCGCCCAGCGTCAACGCGATGCCGCCCAGCAGCGCCGCGCAGGCGATGGCGCCGGGATAGCGGTCGGCCGGTGCCATCGTGCCGAAGAACAGCAGCGGCAGGTTTTCCCCCACGGCGGCCCAGCAGGCGCCGGCCGCGCTGGCGCACGCTGCGGGGTCGCCCCGCCAGACGGCCCGCAACACGGCCCAGTCCAGCAGCGCCCAGGCGACGGCGGCCAGTAGCACGGTCAAGGCTAACGACACCGCCTTGCGGCGCCACGGGCGCGCGTCGCTGCCGGCTGCGCGCCACAACGGGCGGTCGCCCAGCCTTGCGCCGTGCGTGTCGCCCGGGCCATGGCGGGTAATGCGCGCGTTCCAGGCCGACAGGCCGCCGCCCAGCACCAGCGCCAGCGTCAGATAGACCGCCACCGCCAGAGCGATGCCCTCCAGCGCCAGGCCGGTCTGCGTGATGGCGGTGTTGATGACGGCCATCAGTTCCTGGTAGCCAATGGCGATGGCCAGCGTGCTGTTCTTGACCAGCGCCAGGCATTGGTTTGCATAAGGGGGCAGGGCGACGCGCGTGGCGTAGGGGGCGATCACCCGGCGCAGTACGCCCCAAGGCGTCAGGCCCATGGCCTGCCCCGCCTCGACCAGCCCGACCGGCACGGCGCGTACCGAGGCCCGCACGATGTCGGCGATGTACGCGGCATGGAAGATGACCAGGCCGATCAGCAGCGCCGCGAACTCGATGCTGGGTTGCCATCCGCCTTGCAGGCCCAAACCGCGTTTGACCGGCAGGTCAATCCGCATGGCGGGCAGCAGGGTGCCCGCCAATATGGCGATGGCGAATGCGGCGAAGGCCAATGTGGCGATGGCGGCGCTATTGCCCCAACGGCGTTTTGCCCGCCAACCCAACGCCAGGGCCAGCAGCGCGATGGCGGCATAAGGCAACGCGCCTTGCACGGCGGGCAAAGCCAGCCCGCGGTTGGACAACAGCACCGACGGCAAGGGCGACCACGCCTGCCGCACGTCCGGCAGGCGTAGCAGCAATCCGTACCAGAGGAACAATTGCAGCAGCACGGGCGTGTTGCGCAACGGCGCGATGAGGGCGGCGGCGCAGCGCGCGGCCAGCGGATGGGCCGACAAGCGCATGAGACCCAACGCGATGCCAAGCGCGGTCGCAAGCGGAATCGCCACGGCCGCAACGGTCAGCGTATTGGCCAGGCCCGCCGCGATCGACATCCAGTAAGGGTCGTCCGGCGTGACGGCAAGCAGGCTTTCCGAAATCCGGAAGCCCGCAGGCTGAAGCAGGAATCCGAATCCGCCCTGGATGCCGCGCAAGGCCTGCACGGATTCGATATGCCCCAGCAGCACGGACGCCATGGCGCCCAGCGCGATGATCCAGGCCAGGGATGGCAGCCAGCGGCGCAGCGGGCCGGGGGAAGGGAAGGGGTGGGTCGTTACGGTCATCATGGCCAGTAGCAATGCAAAAGGCGGGCCATGGGCCCGCCTGCCGCGCTCAGAAGGTCAAATTCATTGGAACGGCGGCGAGTACAGCAGACCGCCCTGGTTCCATTGCGCGTTCAGGCCGCGGTCCAATTTCAGCGGCGTGGCGGCGCCCAGGTTGCGGTCCCACACTTCGCCATAGTTGCCGACGGCCTTGATGGCGTTCTTCGCCCAACTTTCGTCCAGGCCGAAGCTCTTGCCGATGCCCGCATCCACGCCCAGCAGGCGGCGGACTTGCGCGTCGCTGCTTTGCGTCTGGCTGTCGGCATTCTTGGCCGTGATGCCGAGCTCTTCGGCGGCAATCAGGGCGTTGACGGTCCAGCGCACGATAGCCGCCCAGTTGGCGTCGTCCTGCCGCACGAAAGGACCCAGGGGCGATTTGTTGATGCGTTCGGGCAAGATCACGAAGTCATCGGGCTTGCCGGCTCGCGCGGCGCGGCTGGCCGCCAGCGTGGAGGCGTCCGACAGGTAGACGTCGCAGCGGCCGGCATAGAAGGCCTGTTCAAGTTCCACCAGGTTTTCGATCACCACCGGGCGATACGTCAGTTTGTGCTTCTTGAAGTAATCGACCAGGTTCTGTTCGTTGACCGTGCCAGGCTGCACGCAGACCTGCGCGCCGTCCAGTTCGGTAGCGCTTTTGACGCCCAGCTTGCGCGGCACCAGGAAGCCCTGGCCGTCATAGAAGACGATGCCGGCGGACACGATCCCCAAGCCCGCGTCGCGGCTGGAGGTGATGGTTGTGTTGCGGTTCAGCACGTCGATCTCGCCGGACTGCAACGCCGGAAACCGCTGTTGCGAACTGAGCGGGACAAAGCGCGTTTTCTCGGCGTCGCCCAGCACGGCGGCCGCCAGCGCGCGGCACAGATCCGCGTCCAGGCCGGTCCAGCGGCCTTGTTTGTCGGCGATGGATAAGCCCGCCGACCCCTGGCTCACGCCGCACACCAGTTCGCCGCGTTTCTTGATGGTGTCCACCGTGCCGGCGTGGGCCGCGCCGGTGATCGTCAGCGCCGCCGCCACGCCCGCCACGTTGAGTAGTTGAGTCAGTCGCATGCCGTTCCCGTATCGTTTGTATGCAAGAAAGGCATGAATTATGGGCGGACACCCCGGGTTTCCGAGCGACTATATGGTCATATCAATATAAGAACTAAGCCTTATCCAGATCCGCGTCATATACCTAGAATTCCGGCATACCAAGTTGGAATCTCAGGGAAGGTCGCGCATGAGCTGGCAGGACGAATTCAGGCAGTTGTTTCCCATCACGCGTGACAAGGCCTACGCCAACATCGCCTATACCAGCCCGTTGTCGCCGAAGGTGGCGGACGCGGTCGCCGCCTTCTTCGACGGCATCACGCATGCCCGTAGCGACAAGCCGCAATGGCTGCGCGATGCAGACGCATTGCGCGTGCGGGTGGCCCGTTTGATCGGCGGAGACCCGCGCCGGCTGGCCTTCACGAAGAACACCACCGAAGGCTTGAACACCGTCGCGCAGGGCTTGGCATGGCAAGACGGCGACAACCTGATCGTCGACGACCAGGAACACCCTACAAACGCCTTACCCTGGCTGAATCTGCGCCGCCGCGGCGTGCAGGTGCGGGTGGCGCAAGCCAACGCGCACCGCTACACAGTGGATGATCTATGGCGCCACGTGGATGCCCGCACCCGGCTGGTCGCGGTGTCCTGGGTGCAGTACGGAACGGGCTTGCGCACCGACATCGCCGAGCTGGGCCGCCGTTGCGCGGCGCGCGGCATCTGGCTGGTTGTCGACGGCATCCAGGGCGCGGGCCTGCTACGCGCCCAGGTCGACGAATGGCGCGTGGACGCGTTCGCCTGCGGCGCGCACAAAGGCCTGCTTGGCCCGTTGGGCGTGGGATTCTTGCATGTGTCCCCCAAGCTGCTGGACGCGTTGGACCCGCTGTATATCGGCCCGTCAGGCGTGACCACCCTGGACAAGTCCGGCCTGCAATGGCAGGTGGGGGTGTCCGATGCGGGCGATGCCCGCCGGCTGGAATCCGGCAACCTGAACTATCCCGGTATTGCCGGCTGGGCGGGGGCGTTGGATTTGATCGAAGGCGCCGAACCCGAGCGCATCGAACCCTGGGTGCTGGAACTGTCGCAGGCGCTTGGCGATGGCCTGCGTGCGTTGGGCGCGCAGGTGGTGTCGCCGCCTGACGCCGCGTTGCGCAGCACGACCACGGCATTGCGCGTGCCCGATCCCGCCGCAGCCCTGGCGCATCTGCGCCAGGCGGGCGTGATCGCCAGCGTAGTGGAGTATGGTTACGTGCGCTTGTCCGTCGGCGCCTATAACAATCATGCAGACGTCGAACGCATCTTGCGCGCGGTGCGCGCGCTTGGCGTCTGACCAAAATCATCAATAACGTATTTCCAGGAGAGACACATGACTGAACCGAAGAAACCCAATTGGCGCTTGGAAACCATTGCCGTGCATGGCGGCTACCGGCCTGACCCCACGACGCGCGCGGTGGCCGTGCCCATCTATCAAACGGTCGCCTATGCGTTCGACGACACGCAACATGGCGCCGACCTGTTCGATTTGAAGGTGCCGGGCAACATCTACACCCGCATCATGAACCCCACGACCGACGTGCTGGAGCAACGCGTGGCGGCATTGGAAGGCGGGATCGCCGCGCTGGCGCTGGCTTCGGGCCAGGCCGCGGTCACCTATTCCATCCTGACCATCGCCGAAGCAGGCGACAACATCGTGTCGTCCAGCACGCTGTACGGCGGCACCTACAATTTGCTGGCGCACACGTTGCCGCAGTACGGCATTACGACGCGCTTCGCCAACCCCAGCGATGTGGCGGCTTTCGAGGCGCTGATCGACGACCGCACCAAGGCCATCTTCGCGGAATCGGTGGGCAATCCGCTGGGCAACATCACCGACATCGCTGCGCTGGCCGACGTGGCGCACCGCCATGGCCTGCCGCTGATCGTGGACAACACCGTGCCGTCGCCGTACCTGCTGCGCCCGATCGAGCACGGCGCCGACATCGTGGTGCAGTCGTTGACCAAGTACCTGGGCGGCCACGGCACCAGCCTGGGCGGCGCCATCATCGATTCCGGCAAGTTCCCGTGGGCCGAGCATAAAGCGCGTTTCAAGCGCCTGAACGAACCCGACGTCAGCTATCACGGCGTGGTCTATACCGAAGCCTTCGGCGCGGCCGCGTACATCGGCCGCGCGCGGGTGGTGCCGTTGCGCAATACGGGCGCGGCGATTTCGCCGTTCAACTCCTTCCAGATCCTGCAAGGCATCGAAACCCTGGCGCTGCGCGTCGACCGCATCGTCGAGAACGCCGTCAAGGTGGCCAGCTACCTGCGCGAGCACCCGAAGGTGGAATGGGTCAATTACGCCGGCCTGCCGGACCACCCCGACCACGCGCTGGCGCAGAAATACCTGGGCGGCAAGGTCCCGGGCCTGTTCACCTTTGGCGTGAACGGCGGCCGCGATGCCGGCGCGCGCTTCCAGGACGCCCTGCAGCTGTTCACGCGCCTGGTCAACATCGGCGACTCGAAGTCGCTGGCCACGCATCCGGCCTCTACCACGCACCGTCAATTGAATCCGGAAGAGCTGCAAAAGGCCGGCGTGCGCGAAGAGACCGTGCGCCTGTCGATCGGCATCGAACACATCGACGACCTGATCGCCGACCTGGAACAGGCGCTGGCCCAGGTGTGACGCCTTGACATCGATTCCTTCATGGCACGCCGCCTGAAGGGGCGGTGCCGAAGGACGGGGCGCGCCCGCGCGCCTAGCCTTGCGCAGCGCCCCGTTTGCGCCAGGACGAAGGGGCCACGCCCTCTGTCCGCTGGAACACGCGGCTGAACGCGGCCTGGGATTGGTACCCCACGCGTTCGGCGGCGTCCTGGATGCCCATGCCCTGGCTCAAGAGGCGTCGCGCCACGCGCATGCGCAGGCGTTGCAGCAATTGCGCAGGGGTTGTGCCGCTTTGCAGCGTGAAGCGCCGATGGAACGTCGCCTTGGACATATGCAGGCGGTCGGCCATGTCCTGCAGGCTCCAGGTGGCGGCGGGATCTTCCAGAATGGCTTGAAGCAGGCCCGCCATGGCCGGATCCCGCGCCAGCACGAACAGGCCGTAGGCCTGCCGGTCGTGGATGGCCAGATGACGCAGCATGAAGAAGATCAGCAGGTCGGTCAGCCGTTCCAGCACCACGGGCGACGCGCCGGGCTCGCGCGCGGTTTCCCCCAATATCAATTCAAACACGCCCCGCGCCGTGCGGAAGCGTTCGTCGTCGGCGCGCAGCACCAGATAGTCGGGCAGGGTATCGGCCAGCAGGTCCGCCAGCCCGGGGCGAAACTGGAAAAAACCGCAAGCAAGGCCCGTGCTGTCGGCTTGCCGCGGCAGCAGCGGTTCCATGGCGGCGCACCGGGCGGCGCCGGGCGCGGGCGGGTCCAGCGGCGTCAAGGCATGCGGGATGTCGCGCAGGAAAAAAATGCCGTCGCCAGCGGCCAGGGTCAAGGGCGCTTCGTCTTCGCCCAGGTCGACCCGGCAGCGGCCGTGCAAGATCAAATGGAAACTGGCGCGCGCCCGCCCGCTGGTGCTGGCGGACCAATTGCCGCAGTACTGCCCCAGGTGATACAGGCTGGATTGAACTTCCAGGCTGGACAGCAGCAGCGCGTCGACGGCGGCCTGGTCGGTATGATCGGGATGCAAGGGCAAGGTGGTTAGGCAGGCGGTGATGGCATGAAACTGATCCGGTCGGCAAGCCGGTGCAGTTCAGGAGGATGATCGCGGATTGAATCCGGTTATAAGCGCATAGCTGAAAGTCGATAAGATCTAGCATCAAGTTGCGATCTTCATGCATTGTCGCTTGCCGCCGGCCACCCGCACAATATGGTTTTCTACGATACCCCAGGAGATCTTCATGGCTCGTTTGCCCGTCCATACCGCGCAAAGCGCTCCCGAACCCACGCGCGCTGCATTGGCCGCGGCGGAACAGGCGTCGGGATACCTGTCCAACCTGCTGGGAGTGCTGGCTAACGCGCCTGTCGCGCTGGAAGCGTATCAGACGCTATCGCAGATCAATGCGCGCGCGGGCTTGACCTTGCAAGAGCGCGAAGTGGTCCAGTTGGTGGCCGGAACGCGTCATGGCTGCACGTTCTGCGTGGCCGGCCATACGGCGATCGCGCGCAACAAGGCGCGGCTATCGCCGGAAGTCGTGGACGCGCTGCGCGCCCAGGGCGTGCTGCCCGATGAACGTTTGCAGGCCCTGGCCGCCTTCACCGAGGCCGTCATCCAGACGCGCGGCCGTGTGGGCGACGACGCCTTGCAGGCGCTGCGCGACGCTGGTTATTCGGATGGCAATGCGCTGGAAGTCATCGTGGGCGTCGGGCTGGCCACGATCTGCAACTTTGGCAACAACCTGGCCCAGACGCCCTTGAACGATCAATTGCGCGACTACGCCTGGAGCGGCGCGTGATGGCGGGGCAACCGCTCGGCGCAGGGCGCGCCGTGGGCTGGGCCTTGCCCCAGGATCTGGCGGCATGGCTGGATCAGCACGCCGACGCCCTGGACGACGGCAGCCTGGACGCCGCCACCGTGCTGCCCCGGCTGGCTAGCGCCGGCCTGTTCCGCATCGGCGTGCCGGCAGAGCAGGGCGGCCTGCGCGGCACCGACATCGGCGACGCGATCGAAGCGGTATCGCAGGTGGCGGAACGTTCGGTCGCCAGCGCCTTCGTGGTCTGGAGCCAGCGCGTCTTCATCGAATACCTGTTGCGCAGCCCGAACACGGCGTTGGCCGACGCCTGGATGGCGCGGCTGTTGGCGGGCGAACAGGCCGGCGCCACCGCGCTATCGAACGCCATGAAGTTCTTGTCGGGTATCGAGTCGCTGCAGATCGGCGCCAGCGACGCTGGCGGCGAATGGGTATTGGATGGCCGCATGCCGTGGGTGACGAACCTGCGTCCGCAGGGGTTTCTGGTGGCGGCGGCCGTTACGGCGCCCGACGGCACGCCCGCCGTGGTGGCGCTGCCGCACGACATCGCGGGCCTGGTCCGCAGCCCGGATCTGTCCCTGCTGGCCCTGCAATCCAGCAACACCGCGGCGTTGGCCGTGCAGGGCGTGCGCATCGGCCCGGAATGGCTGATCCATCCCGATGCCCGGCAGTACCTGCCCGGCGCGCGTCCGGCCTTCGCCGGCCTGCAATGCGGCCTGTCCATCGGGCTGGCCCGCCGTGCGCTGCAAGCCGCAACGCAAACCGGCCAAGGCCAGGCGTCGCGCGGCATCCTGGGTGAACCGTTGCAAGCGCTGCGGGCGCAGGTCGATGGGCTGGCCGCCAGCCTGATCGCCGGCGTGCGCAGCGAACGCTTCGTGGCCGAACCCTGGGCCTTGTTCGAGATCCGCATCGCGCTGGCGGAAGCCGCCAATCAGGCGGTGCAGCTGGAATTGCAGGCCAGCGGCGGCGCGGCGTATCTGAAGCCCGCCGGGGCAGGTTTTGCGCGGCGCTGGCGCGAAGCCGCCTTCCTGCCGATCGTCACGCCCAGCCTGGTCCAATTGAAGACCGAATTGGCCAAACGGCAGGCCAGACTGGCTGCCGAGGTCGCCGCATGACGGCCGGCACACCGCCGGTTCTGCAGGCGCGCGGCCTGGCGCTGCGCTATGCCGGCGCGGCCAGCCCCGTCTTCCATGGCGTGGATCTGGATTTGGCGCGCGGTGAAGTGGTGGCGGTGCTGGGCGCCAGCGGGGCGGGCAAGTCCAGCTTGCTGCGCGTGCTGGCGGGCTTGCAGCCCGCCACGGCCGGATCGCTGTTGATGGAAGGCGCGCCGTTGACGGGCGTGCACCCCCGCGTGGCCGTTGCTTTCCAGGATCCCAGCCTCTTGCCTTGGCTGTCGCTGGAACGCAATGTTGCGTTCGGTCTGGATTTCGCCCATCAACCCGTGTTGACGGACGACCAGCGCCGGACGCGGATTGACCAAGCCATTGACGAAGTCGGCCTGTCGCATGCCCGGCACCAGCGGCCGTCGCAATTGTCCGGCGGCATGGCGCAGCGCACCGCGCTGGCACGCTGCCTGGCGCGTCAGCCGTCGGTGCTGCTGCTGGACGAACCCTTCGGCGCGCTGGACGAAGTCACCCGCAGCGACATGCAAACGCTGCTGCGTAAAGTGGTGGCCGATTTCCAGACCGCCGCCGTCCTGATCACGCATGATATCGACGAAGCGCTGGTGCTGGCCGACCGGATCGTCCTGCTGGGCGGCGCGCCCGGACGCATCCTGGGCGAATGGCAGGTGGATCTGCCGCAGCCGCGCGCCGACCTGCTGCCGGAAATGGGCGTGCTGCGCCTGGAAATCCTGACCCGTCTGCGCGCCGCGCTGCGGGCCGTGCGCGGCGATCCCGCGCTGGTTTGAACGGACGTTCGTCCACCAAGGAGCTCATAGATGTGCCTGGAACACATGTCGCGTCGCGACTGGTTGAAACTCTCGGCCCTGCTGACGGCAGGCGGCGCAAGCACGTTGCTGTCGGCGTTCAACGCCCGCGCGCAAAGCGAGCCGGACGCGCCGGTGCGGATCGGCTACCTGCCTATCACCGACGCCGCGCCGTTGCTGGTGGCGCACAACAACGGCTTGTTCGACAAGGCGGGCGTCAAAGCGGAAAAGCCCACGCTGTTGCGCAGCTGGGCGCAGGTAATCGAAGCCTTCATTTCCGGCCAGGTGAACGTGGTGCACCTGCTGTCTCCCATGACGGTATGGGCGCGCTTCGGCAGCAAGGTGCCGGCCAAGGTCGTGGCCTGGAACCACGTGGGCGGATCGGGCCTGACCGTCGCGCCGGCCATCAACAGCGTCAAGGAACTGGGCGGCAAGACGGTAGCCATCCCGTTCTGGTATTCCATCCACAACGTCATGCTGCAATACCTGCTGCGCGAAAACGGCTTGACGCCTGTGGCGCGCAAAGACGGCTCGGTCGGTGCGACCGAGGTCAACCTGATCGTCATGGCGCCTTCGGACATGCCGCCCGCCCTGGCGCAGAACCGCATCGCCGGCTACATCGTGGCCGAGCCCTTCAATGCCGTCGCCGAAACGCTGGGCGTGGGCAAGGTGCTGCGCTTTACCGGCGACATCTGGCGCAACCATGCCTGCTGCGTCGTGTTCATGCACGAACGCGACCTTGAACAGCGCCCAGCGTGGTCGCAGAAGGTGGTCGATGCCATCGTTCAGGCTCAATTATGGATACGCGACCACCGGGCCGAAACCGCGCAGCTGTTGTCCAAGGAAGGCATCAACCGCTATACGCCGCACGGCTTGCCGGCCTTGACCAAGGTGCTGGCGCCGCCCGCCGCCGACCGCGAAGGCTACCTGGGCAGCGGCGCCATCCGCCATGCCGACTGGGACGAGCGCCGCATCGACTTCCAGCCCTATCCGTTTCCCAGCTACACCGAGGAGCTGGTGCGCCGCTTGCGCGATACGGTGATCGAGGCCGATCGGGGCTTCCTGGCCGACCTGGATCCGGCGCGCGCGGCCCGGGAACTCGTCGATGACCGCTACGTCAAGCGCGCCATCGAATCCGTGGGCGGTCTGAACCGCTTTGGCTTCCCGGATGCCTACACGCGGACTGAAATGGTGCAGGCGTGACGGCACGCGAGTCATTTGCCGGTTCGCAAGCGCCCGCAGCGGCCGCGCCTGGCGGATCCGCCGGAAGCGCCGATCCGGCCGAATCAACCGCCAAGCCGTCACGCCGTCCGGGCGCCGGTGGCTTGGGCCTGGGCCGCCGGTGCCTGTTGGGCCTGGGCGGGTTGGCGGCCTTGCTGGCGTTGTGGTGGCTGGGCACCGACGTCTTGTCGCCCGCTGGCGGCATGGCGCGGCGTTTTTCGCCGGCCGCCACCTTCGTGAGCCTGGCGGAATTGCTGACCGCATCCGACCTGCCCATGCACATCCTGGTCAGCCTGCGGCGCATTGCCGTGGGGCTGGGGTTTGCACTGTTGATCGGCGTGCCGCTGGGATTGGCGATTGGCAGCTGGCGGCGCCTGGAGGCCACCGTATCGCCCGCCATGCAGTTCCTGCGGATGATCTCGCCGCTGTCCTGGATGCCCATTGCCGTCATGGTGTTCGGAGTCGGGGATGATCCCGTCTATTTCCTGCTGACGTTCGCGGCCGTCTGGCCCATTGTGCTGAATACCGCGGCAGGCGTGCAGCAGCTGGACCCGCGCTGGTTGCAACTGGCGCAAAGCGTGGCCGCCACCCGCTGGGAGACCCT
Source organism: Achromobacter marplatensis (assembly GCF_049060505.1). GTDB lineage: Bacteria > Pseudomonadota > Gammaproteobacteria > Burkholderiales > Burkholderiaceae_B > Achromobacter > Achromobacter marplatensis_A. The sequence goes on along the minus strand of NZ_JBMGRB010000002.1, from coordinate 211,839 downwards.
GCGCAGCGTCATCCTGCCCGGCGTGCTTGGGCACATCCTGACCGGCGTGCGGCTGGCGATAGGCATCCTGTGGATTGTCCTGGTGCCTTGCGAAATGCTGGGCGTGTCGGCAGGAATGGGGTATTTCATTCTGGACACGCGTGACCGGCTGGCCTATTCGGAACTGATGGCCATGGTGCTGATGATCGGCGTGCTGGGCTTCTTGCTGGACGCGGCGGCGCGGGCCCTGTACCGCTATTGGCGCGGGTAGGGCGCCGCGCCTACTTGCGCACGGTCTTTCCCGGGGGCGGGCATACCATGGCGCGCAGCTTGCGCTGGACGGGGTCGCGCGCCACCGGCGCATCGTGGATGCCCGCCACGGGAATCGACTCCACCAGCGCGCCGGTCGCGTCGTTGCCGGCGTAGTGCCGGGTCTCGGTGACCGTATAGGTGTTGGCGCCGCAATTCAGCAGCACGGGCTGCGATACCGATCCATAAGGTTGCCCGTTCGTCTCCGACACGCGGGGCTGCGCATAGAACCAAGCGACCGTCACTGCCATCACCACCGGCTTTTCGGATACCGGGGCAATCGACGAGCTGTCGTAGAACACGCCCGGCATGGCCCGGGGATCCAGCGGCGTCCATGCCGGGCCGTCGCCAAACGCGATGCGCGACACGTCCAGGTCTCGAGGCACGATATCCACGGCGCAAGCATCCGGTGGAATCGGATCGCCTTCGCGCACGGTCACGGCCTGGCAGACGTCGGGCGGCGCGGCCAAGGCGGATGGCATCCAACTGGCTACCCCCGACAAAGCCAGGGCCAGAGCGAAGCGTGCATGCCTTGCGATCATGTGGGGGTTCCGTGTGAGGCCGGTTGCGGCGTGAGAGGATGTCACGCCAGTATAGAGAACGTCGCGCAACACGCTATAGTTTCGCCTATTCCCCAAAAGATGCCGGCCGGATGGCGGGCGCCCACGCATCAGGATGCTCCGCAGCCATGAATCTTAGACTGCTTGCCAGCGGTGCCGCGATCGTCGTCGCGGGGGTGATCGGCTATGGCCTCTATCAACTCGCGCCGATGGGCCAGCCGCTCGTCCGCCACGAGCGCATCGGCGAGCTCAATGGCCCGCCGTTGGCCTCGTCTTCCCGGGTGTCGCTGCAACGGTTTGGCGAACGCCAATTGCTGATCGGGCAACGTCTTGTCACGGGCAAAGACATGGCCGGCCTTGAAAAAGCGCCGCTGCTTGACGCGCTGGTGCCTGCCCTGAACACGCGGCCGCAGAATCCATGGCAACTGGCCGACACGCGCAACCTGATCTACGGCGGGCAGGGCACAGGCGTATTCGAGCTGTTGGGGTCCATCAGCGGCGATACCGGTGTCACGCTGATCGGTTCCCCTGAAGGCCGCACGCTGTACCTGATCACGGGCACGCCGCGTAGCCCGGGCGTCCAGAACGGCAACGGCGATCCGCCCGCTGCCTGGGAAACGCTGCGCTCCGACGACCAGGGCAAGACGTGGACGTATGATCCGGACGCCGTCCTGGGTCCGCCATTGCAATACACGGTGTTCCTGACGCAAGACCGCGTGATCGCGCTGGAACGGCATGACGCCGGCCAACGCCTGCTGGTCAGTGAAGACGGCGCCCGGCACTGGTCGGCCACCTTGCTTGATGAGCAGGTTTGGCCCGACGCCCGCGCCTTCGACCGCGCTTTCCAGGAAAAAGCGGGCAAGGACGGCAGCCAATTGGCCTACGACTGGTCGCTATATCCGCTGGATGACAGGCGGGCGGTGGGCTGGAGTTGGCGCACGCGGATCAGCTTGAACGCGGCGGAAAAGAACGAAGTGCTGGAAACCCGGCGTTTTGAAGTGGAGTTCCAGAATGGCGCATCGCCGGCTTTTCGCATTACCCCGCACGCGACGCCCGTCCCCACCCCCGCGCCCGACGCGCGCTATACCCGCGACGAACCCGTGTTCGAAACGTCGGGCAATGCCATCTATGAACTGGACAAGGCCGAACGGACATGGCATCGGCGTTCGGCGTCGCCCGCCGTGCGTGGCGAACCTACCTGGATAGGCAAAGCCTGGTTTGGCCGCAAAGTCTGGGTGATCAAGACCTACGCGGACCACCTGTTTTCGTTCAACGAATACACCAAAACCTATTTCGCCACGCGCGACCAGGGCAAAACGTGGCGCCCATTTCAAATGCCGCCGGACGTGGAGACGGGGCTACTGGGCCTGGATGCCTCGGGCGAAGCCTTGTTAGCGCTGGCGGAACGGGATGGAAAAACGGTGATCCGGCGGTATCCCCTGGATTAAGTGGAAGGTATTCAAGCAGTCGGTGGATGGTGCGACCGGGTCGTCCACCTTAAACCACCAGCACCGGGCATGGCGCATGCGCCAAGATTCTTCCGCTGACCGACCCCATCAAGGCGTTGACCACCGGACTTCGGTGATGCGATCCCAGCACGATCGCCGCGGCGTTGACGCTTGCCGCGTACTTGACGATTTTTTCGGGCGTGAATCCGGTCAGCTCGTGGCATTCGTAGTTGACGTTTCCGCTGCGCAGGATGTCCACCACCGAGCGCATCGCTTTGCCGCTTTCTTCGTGGTGCCAGGCGTCGATCTCGGCCTTGCCGATGAACGATTCGACGTCCCCCGACACCTGAGGTTCGCAATGGACCACATGCACGATGAAATCGCGGTTCAGCAATGGCGTCGCGACCAGGTAGCGGGCCGCTTCATCGCTGTATGTCGATCCGTCGGTAGCGAGAATGATCGTGTTCATGGCAGTTCCTCGGAGTGTGACTTCTTCACGTTATAGCGGCCGGCCGACGCCCGCCGCCTGGGCAGCAGCAAGCTGGCGCCGATGGAGACGGCCAATACCAGCCCGACCACGCCAAGCGACCAGTGCACCGGCACATGGATCCACTGCGCCGCCAGCATCTTGCCGCCGATGACGATCAGCACGATCGCCAGTCCATACTTCAAATAGTGGAAGCGGTCCACCATGTCCGCCAGCAGGAAGTACAGCGCCCGCAAGCCCATGATGGCGAAGATATTCGAGGTGAAGACCAGGAAGGGGTCCCGCGTGACGGCGAAGATCGCCGGGATGCTATCGACGGCAAAGACCACATCCGTGGCTTCGATCATCAGCAGGACGACGAACATCGGCGTGGCGTAGCGCAGCCCGTCGATGCGGACGAAGAAGGACTGGCCGTGGTAGTCCGGGGTGATGCGCATTCGTGCCCGCATGAAGCGGACCAGCGGGTTTTGGGCGATGTCGGGCTGGCGTCCGGCCGTCGCCAGCATCCTGGCGCCGCTGAGGATGAGGAAGACGCCAAGCACGTAGAACAGCCAGACGAATTTCGACAACAGCCAGACCCCGGCAAGGATCATCCCGATGCGCATCACGATGGCGCCCAGCACGCCGTAAAGCAACACCCGCCGCTGTAGTTCGGGAGGCACCGCGAAGTACGTGAATATCAGCGAGAAGACGAACATGTTGTCCGCGGACAGCGACAGTTCGATGAGGTACCCGGTGAAGTACTCCAGCGTTTTCTGGTTGGCCACGGCGCGGCCGGCGCTGGCGTCGAGAAACGCCCACATCGACAGCCCGAACAACGTGGCCAGCGTGGCCCAGGCCAGCACCCAGCCCAGCGCTTCCCGCGACGACACCCGGTGCGCGCGACGGCCGCCCAGCGCATATAAATCAAGCGCCAGCACCGCCAGCACGAAGCCGATGAACCCTACCCACATCGGCGTTGTGGCAAAAGTCTCGATCTGACCCATTTGCCGCCTCCTGCAAGGGACAAGGCCAGTCTAGAACAGGCTTATTCGTCGGACAATTCGCATATCATGAAGTGATAGTCAGATTTTTTGGATGGATCCGCGATGGTCTCTCTTAACTACAAACATCTGCGCTATTTCTGGATGGTCGCCAAGGCGGGCAGCATTGCCCGCGCGGCACAGCAATTGCAGCGCACGCCGCAATCGATCAGCGGCCAGTTGCAGGAACTGGAGGACTCGCTGGATTCCCCACTGTTCCGGCGGGTGGGGCGCGGCCTGGAACTGACGGATGTCGGCCGCCGCGCGTTGCAGTATGCGGATCGCATCTTCACCCTTGGCGACGAATTGCTGGACGACCTTCGCAACCGGCCCGCGCGGCCCGCCGTGGAGTTCCGGATCGGCATCGCCGAAGGCGTGCCCAAATCGCTGGTGTACCGGATGATCGAACCGGTGCTGCGCCTGGAAGAACGCGTGCGGCTGATTTGCCGCGAAGGCCGGCTTGCCTTCTTGCTGGCGGATCTGGCGGTGCACCGGTATGACATGGTGATCGCCGATCGTCCCATGCCCAGCCATTTGAATGTCCGTGGCTTCAGCCATCTGCTGGGCGAAAGCGGCCTGACGTTTTTTGGCGCGCCGGCCTTGCTTGAACAATTACCGGGCCGTTTTCCCAAGATGCTGGACCAGGCGCCATTCCTGCTGCCGGGCGAAGACGCGGCGATCCGGGCGCGGCTGGTGCAGTGGTTCGACGACCACGATATCCGGCCCCGCATCGTCGGCGAATTCGACGACAGCGCCTTGTTGAATTCATTCGGCCAAACGGGGGTGGGCCTGTTTGTGGCGCCGACGGCCACGGCCGCCTATTTGGTGAAGCAATATCGGGTTCGCGCCATCGGCAGCACCACGGCCGTTAAAGAGCAGCTTTACGCGCTGACCACGGACCGGCAGCTACAGCATCCCGCCATCATCGCGCTTAACAAGGCCGCGCAGGAGGACATTTTCGGGCAGGGCGACGTTACTCCGCCAGCACGTACTCGGGGTAGCGCTTGCAGATCTCGGCGACCTGGCTGAGCGTCCCGGACAGGTGCTCGCGCAGCACCTGCTGCGCGCGCTCCGGCGCTTGCGCCACGATGGCGTCCAGCAGGCGTTGATGGTCGTCCATGATGCGTTCGGCCTTGCCGGCTTCCGGCAGATGCAGCCGACGCAGGCGATCCAGGTGGCCGCTATAGCGTTGCTCCAGTTGCCACAGGCTGATCACGCCTGCGGCGGCGTGCATGTCGCGATGGAAGGCCTGGTCGGCGTCGATGAACTGCTGGTATTCACCATTGGCATGGCTCACGCGTTGCAGGTCGATGCTGGCTTGCAGGCGTTTGTGCAGCATCGGGTCGGGCCGTTGCGCCAGTTGATGCACGATTTCCAGTTCCAGCGACTGGCGCAGGAAATGAGCCTGCCGGGCGGCAGGGATGTCGATGCGGCTGACGACCGTGGTGTGCTGCGGGTAGATTTCGACCAGCGCCTCTTCGGCCAGGCGCATCAGGGCGTCGCGGATAGGCGTCTGGCTCAGGCCGTAGGTTTCGGCCAGCGTGACGCGCGATAAGGCGGCACCCGGGGCGAGCTCCAGCGATACGATCTGTTCGCGTAAGTGTTCAAAGACCTGGGGCGCCGCGTGGCGCGAACGGTCCAGTCTGAGCTTTGGGCTTTGCATCCGAAGGCGTGTCGGGAGTACGGTGGTCGAAGCCCGCAGTGTAGCGGGTTTTTACCTAGCTGACGCACTAATGTATTAGTGTTTAAATGATCCCATCCCCACCACGCTTCACTCCCTATTCCCCTATGAAACGTACCTACGAAAGTCTGCGCAGCGCCGCCTGGATGGCCAAGGATGACCTGCGTTCGTTCGGCCATCGTTCCCGCATGATGCAAATGGGCTATGGCCCCGACGACTGGGTCGGCCGTCCCATCATCGCCATCATCAACACGTGGTCGGACCTGAATCCCTGTCACAGCCATTTCAAGCAACGCGTCGAAGACGTGAAGCGCGGCGTGTTCCAGGCGGGCGGTTTTCCGGTGGAGTTGCCGGCCATTTCGGTGTCGGAATCGTTCGTCAAGCCGACGACCATGCTGTATCGCAACTTCCTGGCGATGGAAACGGAAGAGCTGCTGCGCAGCCATCCGGTCGACGGCGCCGTGTTGATGGGCGGTTGCGACAAGACGACGCCGGGTTTGCTCATGGGCGCCATCAGCGCCGGGTTGCCGTGCGTGTACGTGCCCGCCGGCCCCATGCTGCGCGGCAACTGGAAGGGCAAGATCCTGGGATCGGGCTCGGATGCCTGGAAGTTGTGGGACGAGCGCCGCGCGGGCAAGATCACGCAAGAACAATGGACCGAAGTGGAAGGCGGCATCGCCCGCAGCTACGGCACCTGCATGACGATGGGCACGGCCAGCACCATGACGGCCATTGCGGAAGCCATTGGCATGACGCTGCCGGGCGCGTCCTCGATTCCGGCGGCGGACGTGAACCACATGCGCATGTCCGCCGAGTGCGGCCGCCGCGTGGTGGAGATGGTCTGGGAAGACTTGACCCCCAAGCGCATCCTGAGCCTGGCGTCGTTCAAGAACGCTATCAACGTCGCCATGGCGATGGGCTGTTCCACCAATGCCATCGTGCACCTGGTTGCGATGTCGCGCCGTGCCGGCCATGCGGTGGGCCTGGACGACTTCGACGCCGCCAGCCGCAAGGTGCCGGTCATCGCCAACATCCGGCCCAGCGGCGACACCTACCTGATGGAAGACTTCTATTACGCGGGCGGCTTGCCCGCGCTGATGTCGCGCTTGCAAGATCATCTGGATCCCACGGCGATGACCGTCACGGGCAAGTCGCTGGGCGAGAACATCGCGGGCGCCGAGGTCTATAACGACGACGTGATCCGCAAGCTGGACACCGCCATCTACGACGAAGGCGCGCTGGCCGTGCTGCGCGGCAATATCGCCCCCGATGGTTGCGTGATCAAGCCCAGCGCGTGCGCGCCGCAGTTCCTGCAACACACCGGCCCGGCGCTGGTGTTCGACGACTATCCCAGCATGAAGGCCGCGGTCGACGACGAGGACCTGGACGTCACGCCCGAGCACATCATGATCTTGCGCAATGCCGGCCCGCAAGGCGGCCCCGGCATGCCGGAGTGGGGCATGCTGCCCATTCCGACCAAGCTGGTCAAGCAGGGCGTGCGCGATATGTTGCGCCTGTCGGATGCCCGCATGAGCGGCACCAGCTACGGCGCCTGCATTCTGCACGCGGCGCCCGAAGCGTACATCGGCGGTCCGTTGGCGCTGGTGAAGACGGGCGACATGATCACGGTGGACGTGCCGGCCCGCAGCATCCACCTGAACATCAGCGACGAGGAACTTGCCGCGCGCCGCGCCGCCTGGACGCCGCCGCCCAAGCGCTACGAGCGCGGCTATGGCTGGATGTATTCCCAACACATCCTGCAAGCCAATGACGGCTGCGATTTCGATTTCCTGGAAACCGGATTCGGCGCGCCCGTGCCGGAGCCCGAAATCTTCTAAGCGCCCAGGCGGGCAGGGCCCGTCGGGCGGCTTGCCCGCTTTTCATCATCTTTCGACCCCCGGAGTCATCGTGTCCCAAATGAATCCCGAAACCCGCGCCCGCCTGGCCGGCATCAGCACGGCCACGCTGTGCACGGCGCTGTTCAAGCGCGGCCTGCGCAATCAGTTCATCCAGGATGTGCGCCCGCTGAACGCCAATTTGCCCAATATGGTCGGGCCGGCCTTCACGCTGCGCTATATCCCCGCCCGTGAAGACCTGAACACCATCAAGGTGTTCGAAGACCGTTCGCACCCGCAGCGCGTCGCCGTCGAGACCTGCCCGGAAGGCGCGGTGCTGGTCATGGACAGCCGCAAGGACGCGCGCGCCGCGTCGGCCGGTTCCATCCTTGTCACGCGGCTGATGAAGCGCGGCGTGGCCGGCGTCGTCACCGATGGCGGCTTTCGCGATTCGCCCGAAATCGCCGAACTGGGCTTTGCCGCGTATCACCAGCGGCCGTCGGCGCCCACCAACCTGACGCTGCATCAGGCGCTGGACATCAATGCACCCATCGGTTGCGGCGACGTGGCTGTGTGGCCGGGCGACATCGTGGTGGGCGACCGCGAGGGCGTCGTGGTAATTCCCGCGCATCTGGCCGACGAGATCTCGGTCGAAGCCGTGGAAATGACCGCCTTCGAAGACTTCGTGACCAGCCAGGTGCAGCAGGGCGCGTCCATCCTGGGTCTGTATCCGCCCACCGATCCGGGCACTAAAGACAAATTCGCCGCCTGGCGCAAAGAACAGGGCCGCTGAGCCTTGCCGCCGGCCGTCCGGCCGGCGACCCATACCCATAAAACAAGGCAGGAGACAACATGAACCCACAACGACGCAGTGCGTTGGGCGCGCTGCTGGCCGGCGCCGCCCTTGGCCTTGCGGCCATGCCGGCCAGCGCGGCCGACTGGCCCGCCCAGAAGCCGATTTCCTACGTGGTGCCGTTCACCGTCGGCGGTTCGACCGACGTGGTGGGCCGGGTGCTGGCCCAGAAGCTGGGCGACCGCCTGCACCAGAACGTCATCGTCGAGAACAAGCCCGGCGCGGCCGGCGGCATCGGCGCCACCTATGTGGCCAAGGCGCCGCCCGACGGCTACACGTTGTTCGGCGGCACCATCAGCACGCACGCCATCAACGCCAGCCTGTACAAGAACCTGAAGTACGACCCGGTCAAGGATTTTGAACCGGTATCGCTGATCGCCTACCTGCCCAACGTGCTGTTGGTGGATCCCAATCTAGGCGTGAATTCGGTGGCCGACCTGATTGCGTTGCTTAAGCGCGATCCGAACAAGCGCACGTTCGCCTCGTCGGGCGCGGGCACGTCGACGCACCTGGCGGGCGAACTGTTTGCCAGCATGATCGGCGTGCCGCTGACGCACGTGCCGTACAAGGGCACGCCGCCCGCGATGGTGGACGTGTCGTCCGGCGCCGTGACCTTCATGTTCGATCAGATGACGGCGGCCTTGCCGCTGTTGCAGACGGGCAAGCTGAAGCTGCTGGCCGTCACCACGAAGGACCGCATCTCGCTGGCGCCTAACGTGCCGACCATGCAGGAAGCTGGCGTGGCGGGGTTCCAGATGGCTTCATGGCAGGCCGTCTATGCGCCCAAGGGCACGCCCAAGCCGATCCTGGACAAGCTGGCCCAGGAGATCGCGATCATCCTGAAAGAGCCCGACGTCCAGGAAAAGCTGGGCAAGACCATGGGCATGGAACTGGTGGGCAGCACGCCCGACGAACTGCGCGCGCTGATGGCCACCGAGATTCCCCGTTGGGCCGAAGTGGTGAAGCGGTCCGGCGCAACGGTGGAATAACGCGCTGGGCGCCCGGCTGGGCTTACGGTTTGAGGTTCAGCTTGGGCACCAGGATGTTGAAGGCCTGTTCCTGACGGGCCACGTCAGCCGCGAACTGGGGCTGGTCGGCATAGGAGGGCGTCAGGTTCTGCTTGCGCATGAGGCTCTGGAATTCCTTGGATTGCGCGACGTGGCTGGCGGCGGCACGCCATTTCGCCACGGCATCCGCGGGGGCGGACTTGGGCAGGCCGATGCCGCGCCACACGCTGAATTGCAGGTCGGCGCCAAGCTCTTTCATGGTGGGCACCGCGGGCAGGTTTTCCAGCCGTTGGGGCGCCATCACGGCAAGCGTGCGCAGCTTGCCGGTTTCAACGTGCTGCTGCAGTTCGGCGTAGGCGACCGTCGTCGCTTGCACGTCGCCCGCCAGCAGGCCCATGATGGCCGGCGCCGACCCTTGATAGGGCACGTGCACGAACTTCACGCCGGTTTGCTCGCCCAGCGCCGCGGCCGCCATGTGCGGTACGGTGCCGATGCCGGCGTTGGACACTGCCACCCGCTCCGGGTTCTTCTTGGCGTATTCCAGGAACTCTTGCACCGTTTTCCATGGCGCATCGGCGCGCACCGTCACCGACGACGGATCGTCCGTGAAGCGCGCGATCGGCTGGAAGTCGTTGACCGTCGTCTTGCCGATGCCCATCAGCGGCACCACCAGCATTTCCGGGGTCATCAGGACGAGCTTGTAGCCATCGGGCTGCGCATTGGCCACATACGACCAACCGATGGAACCGCTTGCGCCGGGCTTGTTGATCACGACGGTGGGCTGCGCCAGCAGCGGCGGACGCACGGCTTCGGCGATGGCGCGCGCCGTGTTGTCGCTGCCGCCGCCAGGCTGGTAGGCGACCACCAGTTCCATGGAGCGCGTGGGGTAGTCCGCGGCATGCGCGGCGGACTGGGCAATCAGGGCGCTGATGATCAGCGCGGGCAGGCGGATAAGTCGCATGGTGGCGGTTCCGGAATCGGTGATCAGTAGCCCAGGGCGGACAGGTCCGCGAGCGTCTGTTTGGTGATGGCGATGGTGCGTTCGCGTTCGGCGCCGGCCAGGTCCAGGCGCGGCGGCTTGACGGTTTCGGCGCTGCCGGTGATCAGGTGCTCGGCCAGCTTGATGTGCTGCACCAGCTTGACCACGGTGTCCAGGTGGAACAACGGTGTCAGCGCCGCGTACAGCTTGCGCGCGCGCACGAAATCGCCCTCGGCGGCCAGCCGCAGCAGGTCGACCGATGCTTTTGGAACGGCGTTGGCCATGCCCGATACCCAGGCGGTCACGCCCAGCGCGGCGCTTTCCAGGATCAGGTCGTCCACGCCGCACACCACGGCCAGGCGGTCACCGAAACGGGTGATCAGGTCGGTTACGCGGGTGGTGTCGTAAGACTCTTCCTTGATGGCCACGATGGTCGGTTCTTCCAGCAATTCGGCCACCACGTCCGGCGTCAGGTCGACGCCGTAGCCGCGCGGGTTGTTGTAAAGCAGGATGGGCAGGGGGCTGGCCTGCGCCACCGTCCGGTAGAACGCCACCGTTTCACGATTGTCCGACTTGTAGGTCAGGCCGGGAAACACCATCAGGCCATTCACGCCGATCTTGGCGGCTTCCTGCGCGAACGCGGCGGCGCGGGCGGTTCCGGTTTCGGCCACGCCGGAGATCACCGGCACGCGGCCGCGCACGGTTTCGACGGCCGTGCGCAGCACCGTCAGCTTTTCGTCGGGCGATAGCTGAGCGTTTTCGCCCACCATGCCCATCATTACGACGCCGCCCACGCCGTTGACGATCAGCCGTTCCAGGCCCTGGCGCAAGGCGTCCAGATCCAGCGAAAAATCGGGGTTCAGTTTGGTGGTCACGGCGGGGAAAACGCCTTGCCATTGAATGCTCATGCTGCGGCTCCTGATGCGTGCCCGCCTGCGGGATCCGCAGACGGATATTGGTTATTGGATATTGGATCCAAAAATAAGCGGTGTAAAAAATGAGGCGCTTGGCCTCGGATCGCCGCATCCTGGGACGGGCGGTACCAACTGGATCATGGATCCAATATACTCGCATTAAACGGGCTTCGGGGTCCGGTTGTCTCTCGGGGTTTTCCTGGGCACACCGCTCCCGGCGCCGGCATTCCCATGCCGCCGGGTGTTTGCCGGGCGGCCCAACCAGGCAGGTCTCACGTGTCCCAGAATTCGCCGCTTTCCGCTTCCCCGATCCGTCCTTTGGCAGGAACCGCCGGCCGGCTTGTCCGCAAGACCGCCGTCGATCTGGTGGTGGACGAACTGCGGGACCGCATTCTTTCCGGTGTGATCCCGCCAGGCTCGGCGCTACGCCAGGAGTTGTTCGCGGAAGAGTTGGGCGTAAGCCGTCTGCCGGTGCGCGAGGCCATCCGCCAGCTAAGCGCCGAAGGCCTGATCGACATGATCCCGCACCGGGGCGCCTATGTGTCGATGCTGTCGCGCACCGAGGTGCAAGAGTTCTTCGATATCCGCATGCGGTTGGAGCCCTGGCTGTTCAGGCTTGCCGTGCAGCAGCATGACGCTGGCGATCTGGACCGGGCCGAAGCGGTGGTGGCGCAGATGGATACAGCGGCGCCCGAGCAGTGGGGACGGCTGAATTGGCAGCTTCACGAGTGGCTGTACCGATCCGCGCAACGGCCGGCGGCGCTGGGCATGGTGCGTGCGCTGCATGAAAAATCCGAACGCTATTTCCGCTTCCAGGTCGTCAATGCGCCGATCCGGCAGCAGGCCCATGACGAGCACAAGGAATTGATCGCGCTTAGCCGCCTGGGACAGGCCGAGAAAGCCGAGGCGGCGTTGGAACGGCACATCGGGTTGGCTGCCGAACAGATTCTGGCCATCGTCGACCATTTGCTGGATGCCTCGACAACCCTTTCGCCCGCGTAAGGTTGGGGCGGGCAGCGCCCGCCCCGACGCATCAGTGGATCTTGATGTTGCGTTCCTTGACCAGGGTCTTCCACTGTTCGGTTTCTTTGCCCAGATGGTCGCGCAGTGCGTCCGGGCTGCTTCCGATCGATTCCGCGCCGATCGAATCCAGGGTCGCCTTCACCTTCGGCTCGGCCAGCGCGGTGCGCATGGCTTCGTTCAGCTTGGCGACCACTTCCGGCGGGGTGCCGGCGGGGGCGAAGGCCGCGAACCAGGGCATCAGTTCGTAGCCGGGCACGCCGGCTTCCTGCAGCGTCGGGACGTCGGGCAGGGCGGCGGAGCGCTTGGCGGTGGTGACCGCCAGCGCGCGCAGCTTGCCGGTGGCAATGTGCGGCTTGGCGGACGTGATGCTGTCGAACATGTAATCGACCTGGCCGCCCAGCAGATCGGCCACGGCCGGGCCGCTGCCCTTATAAGGCACGTGCAGCATATCGACGCCGGTCATTGACACGAAAAGCTCGCCCGCCAGGTGGATCGACGTGCCCACGCCGGCCGAGGCATAGGTGTAATGGTTGGGCTGGGCCTTTGCCTTGGCGATCACGTCCTGCACGCTGGTGGCGCCGGTGCGCGTGGGGTTGGTGACCAGCACATTGGGCACGACGGCCAAGAGCGAAATCGGCGCAAAGTCCTTGATGGGGTCGTAGTTCAGGTCGGCGTACAGCGCCGGATTGACGGCCATGCCATTGGCGACGATCAAGATCGTGTAGCCGTCGGGCTTGGCGCGCGCGACCGTGGCCGCGCCGATGTTGCCGCCGGCGCCAGCACGGTTTTCCACGATGAAGGACGTGTTCAATTGTCTGCCCATGGATTCGCCCAGCGTGCGGGCGATGCTGTCCATCGCGCCGCCCGGCGGGAAGGGCACGACCCATTTGACCGGACGGTCGGGATAGTTGTCCGCCAGCGCGGCGGACGCGCCGCTTAGCATCGACAGCGCCAGGACGGCGCGGGCAAAGGGTTTGAGTACATGGCGCATGCGCATGGTTGTCTCCGTGGTGCTTGAATTATTGTGGGTGCGCCCTTCAAGGCGGGCGCGGCCGGGTGTCGAGTCGCGTGGTGCTGTTTGCGTGCCTGCCCGTCAGCGGTCCCGGCGATAGAAATTCAGTTTGTCTTCGTCCAGCGTCAGGCCCAGGCCCGGGCCGTCGGGCAATTCCAGTTCAAAATCGGCGTAGCGCGGCGGGTTGGCGACGATGTCGTCTTTGAGCAGCAGCGGGCCGAACAGTTCGGTGCCCCAGGACAGGCGCGGCAGGCATGCAAACGCATGCGCCGACGCAATCGACCCGACCGAGCCTTCCAGCATGGTGCCGCCGTACAGCGAGATACCGGCGGCATCGCCCACGGCCGCGGTGCGCAGCATTTCATACAGGCCGCCTGACTTGGCGATTTTCAACGCCAGGACGTCGGCGGCGCCCTGGCGCGCGATCTCCAGCGCGTCCTCGGGGCCGTTCACGGCTTCGTCCGCCATGATGGGCACCACGAAACGCGCCGCCAGCCGGGCCATGCCGGCCAGATTGGCGCGCGCGATGGGCTGTTCGATCAGGTCGACGCCGGCCGCTTCCAGACGCGCGATCGCGCCCGCGGCATCGGCCTCGTTCCAGGCCTGGTTCACGTCCACCGTTACGCGGGCGCGGTCGCCCAGCGCCTGCTTGATACGCGCCACGTGCGCCACATCTTCCAATACCGCGCGGCGGCCCACCTTCAGCTTGAACGTATTGTGGCGGCGGCTTTGCAGCAGCGATTCGGCCTCTTCGATATCGCGCGCGGTGTCGCCGCTGGCCAGCGTCCACAGCACCGGCATGCGCGTGCGGACCGCGCCACCCAGCAAGGTCGATACCGGTACGTTCAGGCGCTTGCCCTGGGCGTCCAGCAAGGCCGTCTCTAGCGCGGACTTGGCAAAGCGGTTGCCGCGCGCCACCTTTTCCAGGCGCTGCATGGCCGCATGGATGTTGGTCGCGTCCATGCCGGCCAACGCCGGGGCCAGGTAGGTATCAATGGCCAGTTTGATGCCTTCGGGGCTTTCTTCGCCATAGGACAGCCCGCCAATGGTGGTGGCTTCGCCGATGCCTTCGATGCCGTCGCTGCAAACCAGGCGAACCATCACGAGCGTCTGGCGCTGCATGACCGCCATGGCCAGTTGATGGGCGCGGATGGTGGGCAGGTCCACCAGAATGGTTTCGATGGAGAGAATGCTTGCCGGATTCATACTTTTATTGCCAGTAATGTCTCGATGTTGCCAGTATGGCTTGCGTTTTCCCTTCTAGTCCAAGACTATATGGGTTCTGATTTATACCTATATAGTCTAAATAAGCGATGCAACTCAGACAGCTGCGCTATTTCCAGGCCGTGGCGGAAGAAGGCAGCTTCACTCGTGCCGCTGCCCGATTGCACATGGCCCAACCGCCGCTAAGCCGCCAGATCCGCCAATTCGAGGAGGCGCTGGGCGTGCAGTTGTTTGAACGCACCACCCGTGCCTTGCGGCTGACCGAAGCCGGGCGCTTCCTGTTGGAGCAATCACGGCTGTTGACCGCGCGTTTGGACGAAGTGCTGGAAGGCACGCGCCGTCTTGGGCAGACGCAGCGGCGCTGGTTCGGCATTGGATTCGTGCCGTCGACCCTGTACGGCTTCGTGCCCGAGCTGATCCGCCAACTGCGCAGCGCGGACCCGCAAGTGGAAGTCGGCCTGACGGAAATGACGACGCTGCCCCAACTCGAGGCCCTGAAGGCGGGGCGCATCGACCTGGGAATTGGCCGGATCCTGCTGGACGATCCCACCATCGAACGCCGGGTGTTGATGACCGAACCGCTGATGGCCGCCGTCCCGTTGCAACATCCGCTGGCGGCGATGGGCAGCGTGTCGGTCGAACGCCTGGCGCAAGAGCCTTTCGTGCTGTATCCCGCCAGGCCGCGGCCCAATTTCGCGGACCATGTGTTGGGGCTGTTCCGCGCAGCGGGCCATGCGTTGCAGGTGGTGCAGGAAGCCAACGAGCTCCAGACCGCGATCGGCCTGGTGGCGGCGGGGCTGGGCGTGTCGGTGGTGCCGGCTTCGGTACAGCGCTTGCAGCGGCAGGACATTGCCCATGTGCGGATCGAGGCAGATGCGTTCGTGTCGCCGGTGATCGCGAGCTACCGCAAAGACGATCAGTCGCCGTTCCTGGCGCGGGCGTTGGCGTTGGCGGCAGGGCTGGCCAAGTAACGCGGCGCCAGCGCCCCAATGGACGGATGGGGCGCGGTCAGGCCGCGATCGACCACCGAGGCCCCTCCGGCACGTCGGGTAGCGCGATATCCGAGTGACCCAAGCCCACCCAGCGTACCCGTTCGCGCGTCGCGTCGATGCAGCCGCCCTGGCCATAAATGCCCTGGGGATCCCGGATCCGCGACATGCGCGCCAGGACGTCAGCGGTAGCCTTGGGGTTGGCGAGCGTCTGCCGCACGCGCTCCTTGACGATCTGTTCGTCGATGAAGGGCTGACCGGCGGCGTCCACCCGAAGGCCGTGACGCCAATGGTAGATCTCCACGCACTTCGTCGTCAGCGTGAATGGATTGCCGCGTTCCCAGAAGTTGTTGAACTGGCCGCTGCCCAGATAGAACACCCACGACCCCTCGTACCCTTCAACGTCGGACGAGGCCGCGTCCGGGTTGCGGAACCACAGCCGGTCGCCTGGCACGTAGAAGTGGTGGGGCAGTGGGGCGGCAAGGGAACCGTATTCGTGCAGGAAGGTTTCGTGGAAGCGGCCGGACATGACCGCGCGCGTTTCCCATTGGCGCTGCAGGCGGTGTCCAAGTTCCGGGTTCACGTGTTGCAGCTCCTGCGCAATGCCAAGAACCGTCACATACTCGGTCGCCCGATAGCACGAGAACGCATACAGCTGACCCGACGCCTCGGGTTGCGTGGCTTTGCGCAGGCCTTCGATCAGCGATCGCCCGGGCCGCACGGTAAAGCCCCGCGCTTCGTCGTAAGTCCAGTAGTCCGACGGCCGCTCGGCGTGTTCGGTGTCGAACGCCAACGCGGTCTTGCGCGCGGCCTGGACGATATAACGGCGAATGCGCACCGCCGATTCCAGTTCCGCGATGCTGGGGAACGTGAACGCGACCGGGCTGGCCAGCATCGCCAGCACGATCTCGCGGTCCAGGTCGATGTCGTAGGTATCCGTGCGCAGGTTCAGTGCGCGGGCGACGCCGGTGGTGTCGTGGCTCGGCATGCGGGCTGCCGCGAAGGCGGTGTCAAGCCATGCCTGCGCACCTGGCGCCGCGCCGGCAACGCCGGAACAGTTCGCCATATCGCGTAGGCCCAACGCGGACAGATAGTGCTGGATGGCGGGCAGCGCGCGAGCCGCCTGAGGCGCCTCGGACGGTGCGATAAGGATGCCGCCCCGGTCTGGATCTATCGGTGAAAACTGAGAAAACGGCATGACAGACGAACCGGGAATGCGATTCGAAAATTGTAGTCATGCGGGCTTAATAACAGCTTTAAGCAGCGGCCGAAACACCACGAATTTCACGATGTTTTGCTGTGTTTTCAGCCGTGTTTCAGCGACATTTCAAGCGGCTTTCAGGGTTGTTGCGAAGGTGTTGCGCGCGGCTTGCCGGGCACGCCGTAAAACAGCAGCGTGCAGACCACGGCGGCGGCCAGGCTGGGCAGGGCGCCGGCTTTGAAGGCGTCGATCACATACGCCATTCGCGCCGTCCCGAACACGGCCAGCATGAACAGGAATCCGTATGCGGTGCCGGCGGCGCCTACCCACGCCAGACGTGACCAAGCCGATTGCGCGGGCTTGAGCGCACCCGCCGTCACGCCGCACAGCACGGCCGGCGCCGCGCCGAATAGATACGCGGCGCGCAACCCGTCGAAACTGTACAGGCTGACCGGAAGCGTCATCGTGCCCATCACGACCAGCAAGCCTATCGCCGGGCCGATCAACCCGTAGGTCAACGCGCCGGCAATGACGTTACGCGTGATGGAACGGCCGGTGTCGCCAGGCTGCCGGCGCAGGCACCGATGGGCGACGCTTGCCGCCGCGAGCAGCGCGATAAGAACGAGCAGGATCAGGGTCATGGCGCAGGAATGGAATGCCGCTATCCGCGTAGCGGCGAAACGTTACTGGCTGACGTACCGCTTGGTCTTGGCGTCGAACGTGTAATGCGTGACGTCGGCGGCGCCAAGCTGGCGGGTCTTGTTCGGCCCCGAGATCGTCGTGCCGCTGGGCTTGACCGACACACGCGGCATATCGTTGCCGGCGGCCGCCGTGAACACCAGTTCGCCGGCGCTGCTGGTGCACGGCATGACTTCGCCGTCCGAGCACGCGGCGCTATTGTCTTCGCCGGTCAGGACGCTGCCGACGTAGGTCCAGACGTTGTTGTCCGAGTCGGGTTTCAGCTGTTGGGGATCGAACACCAGCAGGGTATAGCCGTCGCTATTGATGCCGTTGTCGAAGCTTGTATCGGGCACGGCCAGCAACAGCTTGCCAGCGGGCGTGCGGTATTCGACCGGCTTGCGGCGGGTGTCGACGTCCGGGGCTCTTTCGTAGGCGCCGAATTCGCCGATGGAGGGTTCCATGCCCAGGAATTTCCAGGGGCGTTCGGACGCCGGGTCGTTCAGCACGAATGTGGATTCAGCGATATTGACCCGCGTTTCGGGTCCGACCTGGTCTTCGCCCGGTTTGCCGTAGCGTTGCGCGGTTTTCCACACAAAGCCGGTGTAGTAATGCTGGCCTGCGGATTCGAAGGCATGGCCGAACCAATACGTGGCGATGCTGCCGTTTGCCACTTCATACGACGTTTCGCCTTTGCCGTCGATTTGATAGATGAAATACATCACCGTGGCGGCATCGGGAGGCGTCACGGCGGCGGCAACGGAACGTTGAATTGCCGGTGCGTTGTCCGTGGCGGCGAGCACGGGCGCCGGGTGGCTCAGGACGGCAAAAGTGGCGGCAATCAGGCCCGCCAGGGCGGTGCGCGCGCACCGGCGGCTGAAACTCGGGCTGGCCTTCATAAGGGTTCTCATGAGTTGGGGAACGTCCTGTCGAATATCTATAAAAGCGTTTTGATTGTTGATGTCGGTATAGAACGGTCGATCTTCCGACGCGGGGTCGCCACAGAAACGCATTAACCGCCGGCAGGTTTTCGATGCGGAGGCGAGTATAAGGGGCCTGTTTGCCGTCCAGGCTTCACGATATTGCAGTTATTGCTAACCTGTTACATATACTCCATCCGACGGCGTTTCACCCGCCACCCGAAACGGGCGGCGTTTCCTGCGCAGCCGACAGCACCGGTTCCGCAGCGTCCGTGCCGGGTAGGACATTCGTCAGGTCTTCGGTCATTTCATGGTCCAACGCACCTTGGACCAGGTCTTCGGTAACGCGTAGCTCCACGCCAGCGGGCGACATCTGGGCGGCCGCGGCAAATGGCGCGACGGGCGACGGGGCGGGGCGTTCGCCGCGGCGCCACATGAAGAAGGCCATCAGGCCGACGTTCAGCACCGCAAAGCACCAGAACAGCCCGGCCGCGCCGTACTTGGCCATTACCTGCGAGATTGCCAGCGGGCTCAACGCCGACCCCAGCGAATTGATCAGCAGCAGGCCTTGGATCATGCGCACCAGGGCGTCGGCGGGCGCACGGTCCGCGGCGTGGCTCACGGCGACCGGATAGATGGCGAACACGCCGCCGCCCAGCAAGAACAGCAGAACGATCAGCAGCGGCGATCCGGTGGGCAGCAGCAGGATCAAGAGGCTGAGCACCGTACAGAAAACGGCCAACGCGATAAGCACGACCTGACGGTCGCGCAGGTCCGACCAGCGGCCAACGGGATACTGCAGCACCATGGCGCCCAGGATCACCGCGCCCATCATCTTGCCGACTTCGGCTACGTCCAGCCCGATGCGTTGCAGGTAAAGCGGCAGCAGGGTATAGACCGCCGCGATAGCGACTCCCGAACCGAAGCAGCCCATGACACCGGTGGGCGTCATGCGGATCAGGTGGTGTGGCATCAACGGTTCGACGCGCTCGACCAGCGGTGAAATGCGCGGAATGATGACCATCGGCATCACTGACAGCGAGGCCAGCAGCCCGGCCACCATGAAAGGCGCCATGTCGCCCAATTGCGCCAGAGCGCCCAGCTGAATCTGGCCCAGCATGCCGGAGCCGTACAGGGAAATCATATAGAACGCCAGCAAGCGTCCGCGCATCTTCGGGTCGCCTGCCAGCAGCAGCCAGCTTTCCACCACCAAAAACACGCCAACGCTTGCCCATCCGTTGATCAGCCGCAGGACGAACCATGCCTCGGCGCCGAAGATCAGCCCTTGCAGCAACACCGTGACCGCGATCAGCGAGGCGAAACTGCTATAGGCGCGGATATGGCCGATGCGCACGATCAGCCGGTCATTGAAGATGGCGCCCAGCGTCAGGCCGATGAAATACGACGACGAAATCAGGCCGATGACCGTGGCGGACTCGCCGGCCGCGTCCAGCCGCAAGGTGGTAAGGGAGGAAATAAAAGCGTTGCCGATGCAGACAACGAACAAGCCAAGAAGCGGCCCCAGGACTAAGGCCAACAACTGCCGAGACATGACATCCTCGATCGCGAAAAGCGAAAAACCATCCGGCCTGGCCGGATTACTGCTATGAAAAAGTCAGGGGAAATCACAACCGGCGCCGTCGCGGGCCTGCGGTGGTTTTTCTGAGGGGGAGGCGGGCGCCGCCCAAGGGCGAAAACCGGCGGGGATTGTAGCGCCGTTCATCGGGCGGGCTGTTCCGGGGAGGAATGGCCCGCTGCCGTTTCGTTGCCAGGGCGGCCTTACGACCTGGGCAGGTATTGATTGATCTTGCCCGAGTCGATGAACAGCTTCAAATAGGCCGTGCCCTCGGAAATCGCGCGGGCGGGCGTGTCGCGTGGCGTCAGCGGGCAGGGAATGCACCAATCCAGGAGCACCAGCGTTGAGTATGTGACCTGAACCAGTGGCAGGAACCCCTCGGGCAGCGTGCCGAATTGCTCCAGGCACCGCAACGGCACGGCCCGGACCCCTAGGCGAAAGCCTTTGTGTTCGGTAAGGACGAGATCGTTCATGGATGGGCTCCGACACGCCGCAGCGGCGCTACGCCGCTGCGGCACGGGCTGTACGGTCACATCACCGTCACCGGAATCTGACGCGGCTGCGCCTCGCGGATGCGCGGAACTTGCAGGGTTAGCACACCGTGCTTCAGGCTGGCGCTGATGGCGTCCTTGTCGAACTCCGGCCCCAACCTGAACGAGCGGCGAAACAGTGGTTCGCGCAGTTCGCAATGGATCAGCCGGACATCGGCGGGAACTGGCACCGACGCCTGTCCTTCGATGACAAGCACCTCCGATTCCACTTTAATGTTCAACGTGTCTTTCGTGACGCCAGGCAGGTCGGCTACCACGGTGACACCGGTTGCGTCTTCAAAAATGTCGACCACCGGCAGGTTGGCGGGGCGTTGCTCTTTTGAACGGCCGCCCGGTTCAACAACGAGTTCGTTACGCTCATTCATGATCGTTTCTCCTGAGTCTTGCTTGACGCTTGCATCACTGGATTGCGATAAGACGCGGTTTCGACGACTCTTTTTTCTTGATGGATATCAAGAGGCAGCCGTCGATGTATTTCGCCTCGACGTTGTCGGGATCGACGTCCCCGGGCAACTCGATAACGCGGGTGAAGTCGCCTTCGGCGCGCTCCCGCGCGTAGTAGCGGCCGTTTTCGGGCAAGGGCGGCATGTTGCGCGTGCCGCTGATGGTGAGCAGCCCCTTCTCTATGGACACTTTCAAGGTCTCGGGTTCGATGCCGGGAATGAAGCCGACGACGACGGCCGCGTCGTCGGAAACCCCAATGTTGACGGCAGGGAAGCGTCCGCGTGGCACCGTCCGCAATGTGGCCGGCAGGCCCGCGCTACGAAAGATCCGGTCCATCTGCTCCTGGACCGCGTCAAAGAGAGAGTCGACTCCGTTATCGCTGAAAGGGTAGTTGGCCATAATTACCTCCAAGGAATTGTCCGGAAGGATCGAGACCGAGCTACGTCACCGCAATAGCGACCCGCACACTCGATCGCTTCAATGCGGATATAGGAGCCAACCGCGTTGATTCAAGGCCGGCATCCTTTGATTTTTAAAATGGCCGTCTGGGATGCTATAGATTTTTAAAACGAGGGCAGCCCCCCCGATCAGAGGCTTAACGTCCCGACTCACCCGTCATCGGCGGGCCATCATTCGGGCATCGAGAAACAGCGTGCGTACATCCAATAGTCGCGCGACTGCCCGCGTACTTTTCTGTACTGCCGCAGCAAGCCCTCGCGTTGCATTCCCATGCGTTCCAGAACGGCGATGGACGCCGCGTTGCTGTCCAGGACGGTGGCCTGGACGCGTTGGAGCTTCAAGGCCGCTTGCGCCCACTCGGTGACGGCGCGGGCGGCCTGGGTTGCCAGGCCACGGCCGGTATGCAGCGGGTCAAGGTCATAAGCCAATTCGGCGCGCCCATTCGCGGGGGAAATCTCGTTCAAGCCGACGGTGCCCAAAAGCCCGTCGCCTGCGTCCACGATGGCCCAGCGCAGCGCATCGCGGTGGCCGGCATAACTCTCGATCAGCACCGCAAGCGCGGACGGGCTGATATCGCCCCAGCTGGTATGTTCAATGACGCCCGGCTTGTTCAGATACGCCGACCAAGCAATGGCATCGTGGGGTCGAAGCGGCCGTAGCGTGGCCAGCAGGGTGTCGGGCAGTGCGATCGTGGGGGTGTCCATCGGTGGCCTTGGTGCTTGGTCTTGGACGCTTCATAAGCAATCCGTTATTCGTCCATCAAAAAATAGAATCGTTCTGTTATGGCTGTGAACCACAATTCATACCGCCCGCCAGCAACAAGCGCGAGGCCAGAAAGTAGAACATAAGAGACACAGGGCACAGAAGATGACGATGATGGAATCGGTGTATCTGGTGGTGGCGCTGGGCGCGGTGGTCGCCGGTTTCGTCCAGGGATTGTCGGGGTTTGCCTTCGGGCTAGTGGCCATGTCGTTCTGGGCGTGGGCGTTGGAGCCGCGCCTGGCGGCCACGCTTGCGGTGTTCGGCGCGTTGGTGGGTCAGGTGTTGGCGGCCGTTACGGTCCGGCGCGGGTTCAACTTGAAATTGCTGCTGCCTTTCGTGTTGGGCGGCCTGGCCGGTATTCCACTGGGCGTGGCGGTGCTGCCCCATCTGGACATGGATTGGTTCAAGGCGTTGTTGGGCGCCTTGCTGATTGTGTGGTGCCCGATCATGCTGGTGGCCAGGAACTTGCCCAGGATCTCGGCAGGCGGAAGGTTGGCCGATGGCACGGTGGGGTTCGCTGGCGGGGTGCTGGGCGGCATCGGCGGGTTTTCCGGTACCTTGCCCACGCTGTGGTGCACGTTGCGCGGTTTCGACAAAGACAAGCAGCGTGCCGTCATCCAGAACTTCAACCTGTCCATGCTGGCGGTGACGATGGGTACCTACCTGGCGACGGGGATCGTGACGCGGGACATGCTGCCGATGTTCGCCATCGTGGCACCGGCGATGCTGGTGCCGACGCTGGTGGGTGCCAAGCTCTACATCGGCATCAGCGAGGCGCGTTTCCGGCAGATTGTTCTGGGCTTGCTGACGGCGTCCGGCCTGGCCTTGCTGGCTTCCAGCGTGCCCCGCTTGCTAGAACGGCTGGCTTAGCAGGCCTGCCATGACGGCGTCGTCGGGATCAGTTCCGGCGTGACGGCGTTATCGCGCTGCGGTTGCTTGCGCCGTCACGGCGTCGGTCGGGGCGGGCGCATAAGGCCCCATCAATTCCGTCACCCAATCGATGAACAGGCGCAGCTTGGCGCTGACGTGCCGGTTCGGTGGAAACGCGATGGTCAGCGGCATCGGGTCCAGGCGCCAGTCCTCGAACAGCGGCACCAGCGCGCTGCGCGTCAGGTAGGGCTCGGCCATGTAATGCGGCAGCCACAGCACGCCCAATCCCGCCAGCCCGGCTGCCAGGTAGGCGTTGCCGTCATCCACCGCCAGCACATAGCGGCCGTGCACGTTCACGCTTTCGTCGCCGCGGTGCATGGCGTAGGGAAAGGCGCGGCCCAGACGCGACCATAGATAGCCGACGATCCGGTGGTGCGTGTCTTCCAGTTCTTGCGGATGCGCGGGCAGACCGGCGCGCTCGAGATAGGCGGGGGCGGCGTAGACGCCCAGCCGCAGATCGGCAACGCGGCGCGCCATCAGCGACTGGTCGGTGATCTCGCCGCCGCGCACCACGCAATCCACGTTCTCGCCAAGGATATCCACGATGCGGTCGCTGACGCCCATGTCCAGTTGGATGTCGGGATAGCGCGCGTGGAACGCGGGCAGGGCGGGGATCAGGATCATGCGCGCCAGCGGACTGGGCACGTCCACGCGCAAGCGGCCCCGCGGCGCGGCCGACGCGGCGGACAGGCCCGTTTCGGCATCATCCATGTCGGCCAGCAATTTGACGACGCGTTCGTAATACGCGGCGCCGTCCGCGGTGACGGCGACGCGACGCGTCGTGCGGTTCAGCAGTTTGACGCGCAGGCGGGCTTCCAGCTGCTGCACCAATTGCGTGACGCTGGTCTTGCTCATGTGCAGCGTTTGCGCCGCCTTGGTGAAGCTGCCGGCTTCCACCACGCGGGCGAATGCCTGCATCGCATCGAATCGGTCCATAGCGGCTCCAGGAGGTGGCGCGGGGTTGCGGACTGTTTGGATTCTACAAACAGTGATGGACAGTATTGCCCGTTTATCGGCGCCCGGCGGATCTCTACAGTGAACCCATCGTTAACCACGGGCCGCTTCCGGCCCATTGATGGAGATGACCGATGGCAACCCGCGACGTCGTGTTTCCGCCTGGCCGCCAGGCGCTTTATGAACGTAACCGCTATTCGCCGGCAATCCGGTCCAATGGCTTCCTGTTCGTGTCGGGGCAGGTGGGCAGCCGCGAAGACGGCTCGCCGGAACCCGAGCTTCAAACGCAAGCGAGGCGGGCGTTCGAAAACCTGAACGCCGTCTTGCAGGCGGCAGGCTGCACGTTCGACGATGTCGTGGACGTGACGGTCTTCATGGTCGACCCGCAGTCCAAGTTTGAAACGCTTTGGCAAGTGGTGCCGGAATACTGGGGCGAGGCGCCGTATCCGGCCTTGACCGCGGTGGGCGTGACGTGGCTGTACGGGTTCGACTTCGAGATCAAGGTGATCGCGAAATTGCCGGAGCCGGTGTAGCGCTGACCCGCCGCGTTTACTTCTTCACCACGTAATTGTTCGCCTCGTTTTCGCCCGCCCATTTGCGCAGCGATGCGATGAACTCGGGGCATACGTTGCCGTCGACGCTGGAACTGACGATGACGCTGTTCTGCATTCGCATTAGCACGGTGCATTCGTAGACCCGCGAACGGTTCTGGTAGTGGCCAGTGGTGTTGGTCTGGAAAACGGGCGTGGCGGCGCTGGTGTTGGTGGCGGGAATCATGCCGACCACCTGCTGGCTGGAGCCGGTGGTGACCCATTCCGTGTAGGGGGCGGTCTGATAGTCGGACCACTCCAGCTCTACTTCGTTGCCCACGACGCGCGTCTTCGACGGCTCGCCCAATGCGGCGATGGCGTCATTGATCGAGCGGCCTTCCATGTTCTTGGCCACGTTCACGCTGGGCGAGAACGACAGGCCCGACTTGAACACGTTGCCTAGCGAAGGAAGCGAGGAACTGCCGCCGGTGGGCATCGGCGCGCATCCCGAGAGCGCGGCCGCAGCGGCAATCAGGCTGGCCGGCAGCCAGAGCGGCGTGCGGCGGGTTGGAGAGGGCTGGGACGACTTCATGGCGTGCTGTCGATGCTCCGTGGCAGGTCAAGGTGGCTCAACGCGTTTTGTTTCTTTTCGTGACAGGCTTCTGGCCCGTCTGCGGGGGACGCCCGGGAGTGCAGGGGACGGACGCTGATGGCGCGCTTACGAAAAGTTCGACATTTTTACCGGAAATCGGGGCCAGTATCGCCCTTGATCTGTGTGAAATTTGTTACGTAATATGCCGGCTGGGAGATTCCCACGGGGACGGACCCCACGGGCTTCTTGCTAAGATCGTCCCCGCTCTCCACTCGACCCGTTACACCGACGATGATGCCTGCTCGATTTTTTCCTGTGATCCGCGCTGCATTCGCTGCTCTTGCTTTGGTGGCAGGCCTGGCCTCTGCCTCGGCGCAGGCGCAAAACGCCTATGGCGGTATGGCGACAGACGGCGACCACACCAAGGTCTACTCGGTGGCGCCGGAAAAAAACAAGCAATGGGCCGAAATGGCGGCCATCGCGGAGTGCAAGCGCGCGGGGGGAAAAGGGTGCAAGACGCTGACCACCTTCTGGGACAGCTGCATGGTTTATGCGCGCAATTCGCGCCAGGATCTGTTCCCGGGCAATAGCGTGGCGCCCGAAATGGCGGCCAAGAAGGCCATGCGCCGTTGCACGGCGGGCAGCCCGGACGGCAACTGCCGGTTGACTTCCCTGCCGGTGTGCGCGGGCCCGGGCTATAGCGCCGAAGATCTGGCGGCCGCCAAGCGGGCCAAACCCGCTGACATTGAGGCGCTGTCCGCCAAGCTGGACAGCCGCGCCTACTGGGGCGCCGTGGCGGAAAACGCTGATGGCGGGGCGGTCTATTCGGATGGTTATCCCTCCGAGGACGAGGCGATCAATACGTTGCTGAAGTGGGAAGACTGCAAGGACTGCCGCAAGCTCCTGACCTATAAGGACACCTGCGTGGGCATCGCCTGGATCAAGGGCAGCGAAGGCCGGGGCACGCGCTTTACCGCGTTGAACCCCGACTCCGTTTCGGCGCGCGAAGCGTCCCGCGAGACCTGCACGGCCAAGACCGGCGCGCCAGCTTGCGTGGCGATGGTGCGGTGCTCGGGCCGTGCCTATATGGACGGCTACAAGGGCCAGGACGCCAAGTCGCAATAAGGGTTTGCGGGGCAAGCCGGCCTCTGCGCCGGCCTGCGGCCCCGCTTATTTGTCCAGCCAGGGCGTCTGCTTCCACAACGTCTGGAATTCTGCTTCGCCCGCAGCAAGTTCACGGGCGTAGTCGGCCGGGGGCAGGTAGCGCAGCGGCGCGAACATGTCCCGGGCCTTGGTCTGGAACTCCGGATCGTCCAGCGTGCGCTTCACGGCGTCCACCAGCTTGCCCCGCACTTCCGCCGGCAAACCCTTGGGCGCGGCAAGGCCCCGCAGGGATGCCAGTTCAACGTCGTACCCCTGTTCCTTGAAGGTGGGCACATCGGGCAGCGCCGCCGAACGCGCCTTGCCCATCTGGCCAAGGAAACGCAGCGGGGTACCGCCTTTCTGATATTGCAGCGCCTCGCCGACATTGATCGCGCCGATGGTGATTTCTCCGCCCGCCAAGGCGCCGCGCACTTCGCCGGCGCCCTTGTACGGGATGTGGCTGAGCTTCACGCCCGAGGCGCGCTCGAAACGCAGCATGGCCAGATGGTCGTCCGACCCCGTGCCGGTCGTGCCCACCGTGACTTTGCCCGGATTCTTCTTGGCATAGGCCGACAGATCGGCCAGCGTCTTCATCTCGTTGTCGCTGCGCACGGTGAAGGCGCCCGGATCGTCGATCAGGTTGCCCAGCAAGTCGTAGCTTTGCCAGGTGAAATTGGACTTGCGCTCGATGGGGATGGTCAGCATGTTGGGCGTGTTGATGAAGCCGATGGTGTAGCCGTCAGGCTGCGCGCGGGCCAACTCCGTGAAGCCAATGGCGCCGCCGGCGCCGGGGCGATTCAACACCACGATGCGGGCATCGTTGCCCAGATACTTCTGCAGGAAGGGTGCCATCATGCGCGCCACCAGGTCCGTGCCGCCGCCGGGCCCATAGGACACGATCAGGTTGATGGGGCGTTCCGGGTAGCCGGCGGCGATGGCCGTGCCGCCAAAGATCGCGGCGCCCGACAGGAGGGCGGCGGACGCCGCCAGGACGCGCAGCGTGCGGCGCTTGTTGGGTTGTTGCATGTTGTCTCCTCAAGGGATGGGTCGGCGGCTTGATGCCGCGCTGTTTTATCAGGGGCCGCAACGCGGGGAAGGCGCGGCGGGGACTGCACGATTTCAGTGGGGCTACGGCTTCGGCGGGACGACGGTTTCGTGCGGCTACGGCTTCAGTGCGGCGATGCGTGCGGCCGCGATCGGCCAGACTTCGGGGTTGACCAGTTGCGGCGGCCGTTCGCCGCGCAGCATCGCGATGAGTTGCGTGGCGGACGACTGCGCGACATTGCGGCGGGCCTCGTGGGTAACGCCCGCGGTATGGAACGTAGCGACCACGTTAGGCAAGCCCAGCAGCGGGGCGTCGCGCGCGGGCGGCTCTTGCTGCCAGACGTCGAGGCCGGCGCCGCGCAGATGGCCGCCGCGCAAGGCGTCGTACAGCGCTGCTTCGTCATGGATGCCGCCGCGCGCGGTCGAGAGGAATACGGCGTCCGGCTTCATGGCGGCGAACGCGCGCGCATCGATCAGGCCGCGCGTGGACGCGTCCAGCGGGCAATGCAGCGATACGACATCGGATTGCGCCAGCAGGTCGGCCAGCGACACGGGCTCGGCGCCGCGCTGGCGGATGGTGTCGGCATCCAGCAGCGGATCGTGCGCGACTACTCGCATGCCGAAGCCTTGCGCGATGCGCGCCACCCGCGACCCGATCTGGCCGATTCCCACCAGGCCGATCACCGTGCCATGGATCTCGTGGCCCATCAGGTCTTCACGGGAAAAGCCGGTGTCGTGGCGCAGGCGCTGGTGGGATTCGACCACGCGGCGCTGCACGGCCAGCAGCAGCGCGTAGGTGTGTTCGGCGACGGATGCGGCGTTGCCGCCCGCCTGGTTCACCACGGCGATGCCGGCCGCCGTGCAGGCCGGCACGTCCACCGTGTCGTAGCCTGCGCCGCCGGACGACACGCACACCAGGTCGGGACACTGGGCGATCAGCGCGGCGTTCACGAACCATTGGCGGGGCAGCTCATCTTTTGCGGCGGACACGTGATAGGCATGCGCAGCCTTCAGGCCCGCCAGGGTGCGTGCATCGTCGCCGTGCGCCGGCAGCACCGACAAGCCGATGTCGGACGCCGCCCCGATGATCTGGTCGAACACCGGGTTCAGCCACAGGTCCAGCCGGCACAGGCGTTTGGGGAAGTCTTGCGGGGGGGAACCGAAATCCGGCATTGCGCGTTGTCTCCTGGGGCATGGTGTTGCTGTCGAGGCGACTCTACGCCCGCGCACACCGGAGATAAAGCGAATAATTTTCTAAGGAAAGGGCGAATTTTAGTAAACAGTAGCGGCGTCAGACCATCCCGGCCGGCGCATCGAAATCCAGCGTTTCCTGGGCCATGATGCGCATGCTTTCCAGCATGGGGCGCGTGTCGTCGCGCCGCCATTGGAAGGTATAGGGCAGGGGGCGCAACGGTGCCAGGCCGGGCAAGCGGTGCAAGTCGCCGCGCTGAATCAGGATGCGCGCCCAGGCGGTGGGCAAAAAACCCAGCCCCAGGCCTTGGCGCAGCATGCCGGCGATCGCGCCCCAGCTGTTGCAGCATTGGGTGCGGCCGGGAGATACGCCTTGTTCGGTCAACCAGTCGTCCAGCATGCGGATCACGCCGGAGCTTTGCGGCTGCGTGATCAGGGTCAGCCCGGGCAGGTCGGCGGGCGTGACGGCGGCGGGATCGGGCACGGCGCGGGACGACGCCACCCATTCAAAGTCCGCGCTGCCGATCAGGTGCGACGCGATGGACGCGCGCGACGACGGGCCGGCGATCACGGCGAAATCCAGGTCGCCGTCTTCCAGCCCGCGCTCCACCAGTTCGCCGACACCCACGTAGGGCTCCACCAGCAGATTTGGATGCGCCCGCTGGATTTCCTCGATCAGGCGCGGCATCCAGGTGATTGACGTGAGTTCGCCCGCGCCAAACCGGCAGCGCCCGGAATACGTAAGGTTGTTGCTGGCCTGCTGCATGAACTGGTCGGCGTTGCGCAGCAGGTCTTTGGCGTGCGGCACCAGTTGCTCACCCAACGCAGTTAGCGTGGCGCTGCGTGCGCTGCGGCTGAACAGGTCCGCGCCGATCGAGGTTTCCAGTTCCCCGATGCGTTTGGATAGCGACGACACCGAGATATTCAACCGGTTGGCGGCGATGGCGAAGTTCTTGCAGGTGGCGGCCCAGTAGAAGGCTTCAAGTTGCTTTAGCGTCATGGCGGGTGTCGGGTGTCCGGGCGAGGTTCAGATGGCGAACGGCAGGAAAGACAGGCAGGCGAGACCAGGGCGAATAAAAGTGTAATAACCAATATCGATAAAGTCACTTTATTCAAAGTGGCGCCGCGCCTATAGTCATCCGCCATCCCATGACCAACGCGGCGGCCCCAGCCATGGCCGGCCGATCCCCGCCCGGAGCCCATGCCATGCCCGACCCCTTGCGCCACCTGCTGAGCCTGCACGATTTCGAGGCGGTCGCGAAGAAGCGCTTGCCCAAGCCGATCTACGCCTATGTGTCGGGGGCGGTGGAAGACGGCCAATCCGAACGCGCTAACCGGCAGGCGTTTTCCCAGTACGGCTTTCGGCCCAAAGTGCTGGTGGATGTGTCCAAACGCAGCACGCGCGCCGCGGTGTTGGGCCGCGAGTACGCCGCGCCGGTGGGCGTGGCGCCCATGGGCATTTCGGCCCTGTCCAGCTATCGCGGCGATATTGTGCTGGCACGCGCCGCCGCCGATGCGGACGTGCCCTGCATCATGAGCGGGTCGTCGCTGATCCGGCTGGAGGAAGTGATGCAGGCGGCGCCCGGCACCTGGTTCCAGGCTTATCTGCCCGGCGACGACGCGCAGATCGCCGCGTTGATCGACCGCGTGGCGGCGGCCGGCGTCACGACGCTGGTGCTGACGGTCGACACGCCGGTCGCCGCCAACCGCGAGAACAATGTGCGCGCGGGATTTTCGACGCCGCTGCGTCCCAGCGCCGCGCTGGCTTGGCAGGGGCTGACCCACCCGCGCTGGCTGTTCGGCACGTTCCTGCGCACGCTATGGCGCCACGGCATGCCGCATTTCGAGAACAACTACGCGACGCGCGGCGCGCCCATTCTGTCCGCCAATGTGCTTCGAGATTTTTCGGACCGGGGCCACCTCAACTGGCGGCACGTCGCGGCCATCCGGCGCCGCTGGCAGGGGCGGATGGTGATCAAGGGCATCCTGCATCCCGACGATGCGCGGACGGCGCGCGCGCACGGCATGGACGGCGTGATCGTGTCGAATCATGGGGGCAGGCAGTTGGACGGCAGCCTGTCGCCGCTACAGGCATTGCCGGCGATCGTGGACGCGGCGGGCGGCATGGATGTGATGCTGGATAGCGGTGTGCGGCGCGGGTCGGACGTCTTGAAGGCGATGGCGCTGGGCGCGCGCTGCGTCTTCGTGGGGCGGCCCTTCAACTATGCGGCGACGGTGGCGGGGCAGCGCGGCGTGGCGCATGCGATTGGCCTCATCGTGGAAGAGGTGCGCCGCAACATGGGGTTGATGGGCGTGGTGGACCTGAAGGCGCTGGATGCGGATTGTGTGTTGCGGCTGCCTGGCGCGTAGCGGGCCAGCGTCGCCCGGCGGCTTGCCCTAGAATGCGGGCACCTCTTTCATGCGGCGCTGTCCGCCAAGGATGCCTTGCTTTATCCGAGTAGAACCGTTCTGAGCCGTCGACGCTGCACGCAAGCGTGTGCCGGTGTCGTGCTGGGGGCGGCCTTGTTTATGCCCGCCGCCGCGCATGCGCAGGCAGCGGCGCCCGCGCCCAATCATCTGAAAGCCACCGAGCCGCTGGGCGGCGCTTTCGAGCTGGAAGGCTACCCCGATTCCAATCTGCGGCAAATCAAGTATCGCGGCAAAGTCTACCGACCTCTGAACGCGTATGAGTTCATCTATGTCAAGGCGCTGGGGCCGACACAGGGCGGCCAGCCGATGCTGCTGGCGGTATCCAACGACTTCATGGGCGTGGGCACGATACTGATCGCCGTGCAGAACGGCACGCCGCTTGCGCGCGTATTGAGCCCGACCGTCGATATGCGCGACCCCGACATGGGGCTGGCGCAACCCGGGCGGCAGGACTTGTTGCTGTTCACGGCGGGCTCTCGCGCGTTGGTCACGTCCACGGGACAGGTGCTGTGGTTCGAGCACGCATTGCCCAAGGAATATGTGCATTCCCTTCCGCTGCTCGTGTCGGTGTCGCCGGACAACCGCCATGGGGCGTTGCTGCTGGATAACGAGATCCGGCTGAGCATGTTCGACAAAGGCCCCTATGCCAGCGTGCCGTTCACCAAGGCGATGCAGCAGAACGCGTTCAAGGCGGCATGGGACCAGAGCTACGTGCTGGCCAAAAAAGCGCTGGATGAAGGCAAGCGTATCGACCAGCGCCGCCTCTACGCCAACCTGAAGGCGGAATGGATCAACCGGAATTTCAGATGGCAGGAAAGCAAGGACGGCTGGCAGTTCGTTGGGCAGGGCCTGAAGGCCGTCGCGCTTCCGGTCCCGTCTCGGCAGGAGCGATGACGTGATGCGAATTCCTGTGTTCCCTGTTCTGCGCGGCCTGGTCCTGGCGTGTGTCGCGGTGCTTGCCGGGTGCGCAAGCTCGCCCGACGTGTACCAGAAACACGTCCGCGCGGAAGACGCCGATCCGGCCGATGTGGCGTTGACGCTTGACGTGACGTTCGCGCGGGCCCCCGACTACGAGCCGAAGACGAACGAATACGGATCGACGGCCAAGCGGGTGGAATATTCCGGCTATCCCAGCCTGGACGTGCCGTTCTACCAGAAGGGCGTGGGCTTCGACCTGGGCGTGCTGGGCGATCCGAGAGCTTTGCTGGCGTTGCCCTACCCGTCGCCGGCCATTCGGACAACTGCCGCGCAATTGAAGATCTTCGGCGAACGGCTGGACCCGACGCACTATCGCTTCGTGGTGCTGCCGCGGCCGGGATGGAACAGCATGAATAGCTTCCAGGTTGCGTTTGCCATCAACGGCCGGCGCGAGGGCATGACGTTCGCCTACAGCCCGAAATCGGTGTGCGACAGCCGCTTTGACGTAACGACGCCGACGTATGGGTTCGGGATGTCGGTTGCGGCCAGCTTTCCGGGCGGCAAACCCGGCTGCCTGAAGGCCTGCGATGCGCGGCCCGGATACCCGGGGCAGTGCGCCTTCTTTTCCGGCGTCGACTAAGACGCCGGATCAGCCCGTCAGGTCCTTGACCGGTGCAAGGGTCGCAGGCCCAAGTTCTGGCCGGCCACACAGCCCCCGCATAACGGTCGTCATCGCACGGAACCCGGGCTATTTCCACATTGCCTATCGGTATTTGTTGAGGCCCTGCGCCGCACCTATTCTGTTTTTACCGAACAGACAGGGGCGGCATATGAGCACGATGGTACACACGCGGCGGGACATCCTGCCGCTGCGCGGCGATTTCATTTATCGGGCAGACGCGGGAGCCGCGGCATGAGCGTGATTCGCAGATGGTTCCGCCCGTCCGCATGGCGGGCGGGCGCGGGGTTGCTGGCGGGCGTGGTGCTGGGGGCAGGGCTGTTAAGCAATTTCGCTGGCTCGGCGCCGGTGCCGGGTGAAGACGCCAACCGCTATCCGAACCGTCCGGTCAAGATCATCGTGCCGGTGTCCGCAGGCGGCAGCGCCGACAAGCTGGCGCGCACGGTGGCGCAGAAACTCAGCGAAAAGTGGCATCAAAGCGTGGTGGTCGAGAATCAGCCCGGCGCCAGCAGCGCCATCGGCAATGCGGCGGTCGCGCATGCGCGGGGCGATGGCTACACCTTGCTGCTAAGCGGCGACGCCCTGTCGCTGAACGCCTTGCAGCCGGGCAAGTTGCCCTATGACCCGGTGAAGGACCTGCAAGGGGTGACCAAGGCGGTGGTGAACCCGCAACTGCTGGTGGTGCGGCCCGGCTTGGGCGTAAAAACCTTCCAGGAGTTCGTGGCGCTGGTCAAGCGGCGTCCGGGCGAGATATCGCTGGCGTTGCCCGGCGGCACCGGCAGTTTGCAGCATCTGGCGGTGGAACTGCTGAACGAGCGCATCGGAGCCAAAACCAATCAAATCCCGTATCCGGGTGGCGGGCCGGCCACGCTGGACGTGCTGGGCGGCCATGTGGACGCCATGCTGATCACGCTGGCCGCGGCTACCGAGAACGTCCGCAACGGCAAGCTCGTGGCGCTGGCCGTCACCACGCCGTACCGCTCCAAGGCGTTGCCACAGGTGCCGACAATCCAGGAGGCGGGGCTCGCGGACTACGCGGTCGAAAGCTGGCAAGGGTTCTCGGTGCCGGCTTCGACGCCGCGCGCCATTGTGGACCGGATCAACCGGGACGTGGTGGCGGTGCTGCGCGAACCCGAGACCGCGGCGCTGCTGGAGAACCAGGGCTTCACCATCGCGGCGACCACGCCCGAAGCCGTCGACCAGACCGTGCGGGACGACATCGCGACGTACCGGCGGGTGATCGCTTCTGCCGAAGTGAAGCTTAAGTAGTGCGGTTCCGTGTCATATCGTTATAGGCGCGGGCGCGTCTTCCCTCGGGGAAACGACGCGCCGCATATTGATATCTGAAAGTCTTCTTTGTCTTGCCGGCGCGCGGCACGCAGCATGGACCTCCGTTCAATGCATACGACAAGACGACAACATGGCAATCCGCAAGACATCGGGCCACGCCCGCATCGCAATCGCGCTGGCGCTGGCATGCGCCGCCGGCGCCGCCCACGCCGACGCCACGCTGGACAAGATCAAAGCGCGCGGCACTGTCACGATTGGCGTGCTGGCCAACGGCGGCGTGTTCGGTTCGCTGGACCCCGCCACGCAGCAACTGGTTGGCTGGAACCCGGAGCTGGCGCGCGAGCTGGCCCGGGGCCTGGGCGTGAAGGCCGAGTTGGTGCAGGTGCAGACCGCCACCCGCACGCAGTTCCTGATTTCCGGCAAGGTGGATCTGCTGATCGCGTCGATGGAGCTGAACCCGGAGCGTGCGGACATTCTCGGCTATGCCCCCACGCCGTTCTTTCGCGTCGGCGGCGCGGCCGCCACCCTGAAGACAAGCGGCATCGCCAAGTGGGAGGATCTGCGCGGCAAGCCGGTGTGCGTATCGCAGGGCAGCAGCTTTGCCCGGCCGCTGTCGGCCGACTACGGCGCGGTGGTCAAGGGCTACAAAAGTTCGTCGGATTCCTTGCTGGCGTTGCGGGGCGGCCAATGCGTGGCGGCCGTGCACGATTCCACGCTGATCCATCCGTTGCTGCGCAGCAATCCCGAATGGGCCGATTATCACGCGCCCATCGCGACCGAGGTGCTGCCAGCCAATTCCGTTGTGTGGACCCGCAAGGGCGAGGCCGACACCATCGCCGCCGTCGACAAGGTGGTGCAGGACTGGCACCGCACGGGCTGGCTGATCGCCACCGAAAAGCGCTTGGGGATCGAGCCGGCGCAGCCCCTGCTGCAGGAACTCAACGCGAAATTCAAGCAAGGCAGCTGAGCCGGGCCGGGTACGGAAAGAAGACATGGCGCTTATCTGCGCGCAGCAATCGGGAAGGAAACAGTAATGAAGACGGGAATGAAAGCGGCGGCGGCCTTGGCCGTCCTGGCCGGATTGGCCTCGGGCGCCGCACAGGCGGACGCGACCCTGGACAAAATCAAGCAGCGCGGCAAGATCGTGATCGGCGTGGACGGGGCCAGCCCGCCATTCGGCATCCTGGATCCGGCAACCGGCAAAGTCGGCGGCTTTCAGACCGAACTGGGCGAAGACATCGCCCGCCGCCTGGGCGTAACACTGGAAACCGTGCCGGTCACGGCGTCCACGCGCGTGCAGTTCCTGC
Organism: Achromobacter marplatensis; assembly: GCF_049060505.1. Lineage (GTDB taxonomy): Bacteria > Pseudomonadota > Gammaproteobacteria > Burkholderiales > Burkholderiaceae_B > Achromobacter > Achromobacter marplatensis_A. The sequence continues at coordinate 176,918 of NZ_JBMGRB010000002.1, read as the reverse complement.
AGGCGGGCAAAGTCGACGTGTTGATCGCCAACATCCAGTGGACCCAGGAGCGTAGCGAGATCCTGAGCTATGCGCCCACGCCCTATAACCTGGTGGGCGGTGCGGCGATGGTGTCCAAGCAAAGCGGCATCAAACGCTGGGAAGACCTGAAGGGCAAGGTGGCTTGCGTGTCGCAGGGCAGCAACTTCGCCAAACCCTTGCAGGATACCTACGGCGCGGTGGTCAAGGGCTTGCGCAACATTCCCGAATCGTTGCTGGCGCTGAAAGGCGGCAGTTGCGACGCGTCAGTGCATATCCAGCCCGCGCTGTACGAAACGCTGCATGGCCCGAACGGCAAGGAGTGGAACGACTTCGAACTGGCCACGTCGGATCAGTTGATTCCGTCGCCCACGGTCATCTGGACGCGCCGCAACGAGACCGACACGCGCGCCTTCGTCGACGGCGTGATCCGGGATTGGCTGAAGACCGGCTTGTTGGTGAAACAAGCCGACCGCTTTGGGGTGCCGGCGGACTATCTGAAGCAAGCGACCGCGCAGGCGCAAACCGGCGAGTTCGATAGCGCGCCGCCCGAGGCGCAGGCCAAGCCATGACAGCCAAGATGAACGAAACCCTGTTCCCCGCCGTGTTGTCGCGGCGCGCCCGTAGCGCCCAGCTGTCTCCTATTGCCGCCGCGGGCGCCCGCGCGGCGCGGCTGGCGGCCGAGGGCCGCTCGATCATTGTGCTGACCTCTGGCGAACCGGACTTCGACACGCCGGCCCCGATCAAGGATGCCGCCCGCGCGGCGCTGGAGCGCGGCCAGACCAAGTACACGCCCACTGCAGGCACGGCGGCGCTGCGCCGGGCCGTGGCCGACGGCTATCGCCAACGCCACGGACTGGACGTCGACACGTCCAACGTCATCATTTCCAACGGCGGCAAGCAGGTGATCTATCTTGCGTTGAACGCCACCCTGGACGACGGCGACGAAGTCATCGTGCCGGCGCCGTACTGGCCGACGTTCCCGGATGCGGTGCGGATCAACGGCGGCGTGCCCGTCGTTGTGGGCACGCAAGCGGATGACGGTTTCAAGCTGACGCCCCAGGCGCTGCGCGACGCGATCACGCCGCGCACCAAGTGGCTGATCCTGAACTCGCCCAGCAACCCGACCGGCGCGGTCTATACGGCCGATGAACTGCTGGCGCTGGCCGACGTGCTGCGCGCTGCGCCGAACGTGCTGGTGCTGTGGGACGAAATGTACGAAGAAATCTGGTTCAGCCAGGCGCCCGCGCACTGGCTGCGCGCCGCGCCCGACCTGGCCGGCCGCACGCTGGTGGTGAACGGCGTATCCAAGGCCTACGCCATGACGGGGTGGCGGATCGGCTGGGGCGTGGGCCCGAGGGCCCTGATCCATGCGCTGGAGGCCGTGCAGTCGCAAGTGTCGTCCGGCCCCAGCTCGGTGGGCCAGGCGGCGGCGCTGGCGGCCTTGCAGGGCGCGGCGGATGGCTTTGTCGATACCGCCCGTGCCGCCTACGCGCGTCGCGCGCAGCGGGTCGTGAACGGCCTGGGCGGGGTGCCCGGTGTGCAGGTGCACGCGCCGCAGGGATCATTCTTTGCCTGGATCGGCGTGGGCGGGCTGATCGGCGCGACGCGGCCCGACGGCAGACGCATCGAAGACGATGGCGACGTCGTGGATTGGTTGTTGGAGTCCCAGGGCGTGGCGGTGGTGCGCGGCGCGGCATATGGTTTGTCGCCGTACCTGCGGCTGTCGTTCGCCGCGTCGGATGCGCATATCGACGCGGCGTTGGAACGTATCGGCCGGGCGGTGGCGGCGTTGTCGCTGCCTCTGCCGCAGGAGGCCGCCGCATGATCGATACGGTGTTGCACGCCTGGGTCGCGTTCTTCAAGCCCCTGGGTCTTAACTACAGCTTCGTGCAAGACGCAGGGGAGCTATCGGCGTTCGGGCATGGCCTGCTGGTCACGTTGCAGCTGTGCGCCTGGACCATCCCGGTCAGCCTGCTGTTTGGCGTGCTGATCGCGGCGGCGCTGACCAGCGGCCGGCCGTGGCTGGCGGGGCCGTTGCAGGCTTTTGTGGAACTTACCCGCAATACGCCCACGCTGGTGCAGCTGTACTGCGCCTTCCTGGTACTGAACATGTTGATCACGCAAAAGCTGGGCGGCGGCAATCCCATTACCCCATTTGCCTGGGTGGTGATCGTGGTGGCGCTGCACAAGGGCGTGTTCCATGCCGAAGCGCTGCGTGCGGGGATCGAGGCGGTGCCGCAGGTGACGATGGAGGCGGCGCGATCGCTGGCCTTCTCGCGACGGCAGATTCTTACGCAGGTGCAACTGCCGCTGGCGGTGCGCTTCGCCTTGCCGGCACTGGTCAACAACCTGGTCGACCTGGTGAAGATGACCGCGATCGCGTCGGCCATCGCGGTGGGCGACGTGACCTACGAGTCCATCATGATCTGGTCGCATCGCGACAACGTGCTGGAACTGCTGCTATTGATCCTGCTTTACTTCGGCCTGCTGACCTGGCTGGTCAGTCTGGCGGGGCGCTGGCTGGAAGATCGCTTGAGGATGCCCGGCTATGGCCAATGACCTGGCATTGCAACCCGGCCGCGCCCCGGCGTCCGGACGGTTCCTGCCCGCGCTGCTGCGCGATCCGTGGTTTGGGCTGTTGCTGGCGCTTGCGGCGCTGGCTGCCGGCTGGGCCGTGACCGGCACCACGCCCGCTGCCGTGCTGGCGCTGTGGCATTGGTCGCCGGCACTGCTGCGCGGGCTGGGCATGAACATCCAGATCAGCGTGCTGGCGATGGCGCTGGGCACGGTCGTGGGGCTGGTGGTGGGCGCATTGTCCTTGTCGCCGTCGCGGCTGCTGCGGCGCGTGACGCGCGCCTATGTGCTGTTGTTCCGCAACGCGCCCATTCTGGTGCTGGTGTATTTCACGACCTACGTCTTCCCGTTCGAAGTCAATGTGGCGGGGTGGTATTTGCCGTTTCCGGACTGGATCAAGGTGGTGATCGGACTGGGGCTGCCCGCCAGCGCCAATGTGGCCGAGATCTTCCGCGGGGCGATCCAGTCGATTCCCAGCGCGCAATGGGAGGCCGCGCAGTCCCTGGCGTTCAGGCGGTCGCAGATCTTCCGGATGATCGTGCTGCCGCAGTGCGTGCGGCGCATGCTGCCGTCGTGGATGAACCTGATGGCCAGTATCACCATGAGCACATCGCTGGCCTCGCTGGTGGGCGTGCACGATCTGGTCGACACCGCCACCGTCGCCAGCAATACCGTGGCCCGCAGCGACTTCACCGTCCTGGTCTATTTCACGCTATTGGCGCTTTTCTTCGCCTATTGCTACCCCATCGCGCGTTGGACGCGGTATCTGGAACGACGCCATGAACATTATTGATTTTTCGCCGCTGGTCAGCCTGCGCGACGTCCACCTGGCTTTTGGCGATACCGAGGTGCTGAAGGGCATCGACGTTGAGGTCAAGCAGGGGCAGGCCGTGTCCATCATCGGCCCGTCCGGCTCGGGCAAATCGACCATCCTGCGCTGCATCACGGGGTTGCTGCGTCCGCAGCGCGGCGCGATCCAGGTGGGCGACGTGCGCGTGGACGGGCTGAAGACGGAATCCGACTTCATCGCGCTGCGCAAGCGCGTGGGGTTCGTGTTCCAGCAATACAACCTGTTTCCGCACCTGAGCGTGCTTGAAAACCTGGTGATATCGCCCATCAAAGTGGGCGGGCAGCCGCGCGCGCAGGCCGAGGCCCGGGCGCGCGAATTGCTGGCCAAGGTGCGGATGGACCACAAGGCAGGCGCCTACCCCGGCGAATTGTCGGGCGGCCAGCAGCAGCGGGTGGCCATCGCCCGCGCGCTGACGCTGCAACCCGAACTGATCCTGTTCGACGAAGTGACGTCGGCGCTGGACCCCGAGATGGTAGGCGAAGTGTTGACCGTGATCCGCGACCTGGTGCAGGACGGCTTGACCTGCGTGCTGGTGACGCACGAAATGCGCTTTGCCGAAGAGGTCAGCGACACCGTTTACTTCACCGAGGCCGGGCGCATCGTCGAGTCCGGACCGCCGTCGCGCATCTTCGTTTCGCCGCAGAGCGAGCGCACGCGCGCCTTCCTGCAGCGGTCGGCCGGCGCGCCGGCCGCCCGGCATGCTGCGCCCGACCCCATCGCAAGCTATCTGACCTTTGATCCGCTACGTCTGGCGGTGTGATTTCCATTGGAGCCTGACCATGAGCACTGAATCCGCAATCGCCATCGAACGCCGCCAACACATTCAGGCGGCGCTGTCCGACATCCAAGCCTTGTTGCGTGCCGGTCCCGCGACCGGCTCCGTGACGCGCGAGCAGCTGGCCGCGGTCACCGCGCGCCTTGAGCAATTGGCCCAGCGCCGTGAACTGTTTCCCGTGTCAGATTTCCCGCCGCCCACGGCCGGACAGGGCGTGGGCGCATCGACGCGCTACCGCTTGAACCCCGACGATGCGGCGGGTGCGCCGGCGCTGTATTTGAATTCCATCAACCCGGGCAAGACGACCTTGCCGCACAACCATACGACGTGGGCGGTCATCGTGGCGCTGTCGGGCCAGGAACTGAATCGCGTCTACCGCCGCAGCGACGACGGTTCGCAGGAAGGCCGCGCCACGCTGGAGCAAGTGCGCGAGGTGGTGGTGCAGCCGGGACAATCCGTGTCGTTCCTGCCCGACGATATCCATAGCATCCACGTTACCGGGGACACGCCGACGCTGCATTTCCACCTTTATGGCCAGCCGCTGGAAACGCTGTCCGGCCGCATCGGTATCGACCTGGCCACCGGCCAGATCCTGAACTACAACGCCACGCAGATGAAGCCCGGCCAAGAGGTGCGCGCATGAGCGGCGACCTGCGTCACGCGCAAGTGCAGACCCGGCTGGTGCATGCGGGATCGCCGGCGCTGAAAAACGGCTCCGGGCCCGTGAACGTGCCCGTCGTGCGCACCAGCACCGTGCGTTTCGCCGACACCGCGACCCATGCGGCGTTGAACAAGCAGCGCGCCGCAGGCGATCGCGTGGCCACCTATGGCCGGCATGGCCTGGATACGCACCAGGCGCTGGAGGAAGCGGTGGCATCGTTGGAAGGCGGCTACCGTGCGCTGCTGACGCCCTCGGGTCTGTCGGCGATTGCATTGGTGCTGCTGGCCACGCTGGCGCCGGGCGACCACGCACTGGTGGCCGATAGCGTCTATTCGCCCGTGCGCAAGGTGGATAAATCGCTGCTGCAACGCTACGGCATCGAGGTAGAGTATTTTTCGCCCGCGCAGGACACGCTGGAATCGCGCATCCGGCCCAATACGCGGCTGCTGTACCTGGAGTCCCCCAGTTCGTTGTTGTTCGAGGTGCTGGACCTGCCCGCCCTGGCCGCCACGGCGCGACGCCACGGCGTGCTGGTCGCGGCCGACAATACCTGGAGCGGCGGCCTGTACTACCAGCCGCTGGCGCTGGGCGCGAACGTGTCTATCCAGGCGGCCACCAAGTACCTGGCGGGCCATTCGGACGTGATGATGGGGGTCGTCACCGTGGACAGCGCCGAGCTGGCGCAGAAGATCGGCGTGGCCTACGACGCGCTGGGCTTGTCGGTGGGCGCGGACGATGCCTACCTGACGTTGCGGGGCCTGCGCACGTTGGACGTGCGATTGGCGCGCCATCACGAAAACGCGCTGGCCGTGGCCGAATACCTGGCGCGGCATGCGGACGTGGCGCGGGTGTACTACCCGCCGTTGCCACAAGACCCCGGCCATGCGCGGTGGCAGCGCGACTTCAGCGGCGCGAGCGGGCTGGTCTCGTTCGCATTCGACAACCCGGATCCGGCGGCCGCGTCGCGCTTCATCGACGCGCTGCGCTACTTCTCGATTGGCGCGTCCTGGGGCGGCTATGAAAGCCTGGCGCTGGAGGCGGCGCCAGAGCGCTTGGCAGAGCATAGTGTCTGGCAGCAGGGCGCTGGCAAGCCCTCCGTCGTGCGCTTGCACATCGGCCTGGAAAGCCCGCTGGACCTGATCGGCGACCTGGATCACGCGTTCGCCGTCACCCGCGATGCCTTGCGCCGCAGCGCCTGACGCATATGCAAATAAGCCCCGCGCTTTAGGGTTTCTGGCTATGTAGAAGCAATTACAACCTCTTTGTCCGGTTGTACCCGCGGGTACTAGAATTTGCCTTGTTCCATGGCTGGCAGCAGGGCATGACTCCATTTCTTTCGATCGAATCGGTACAGCTTCCGTTCTTGTCGCGCCGGGCGGAAGCGGTCCGGGATTTTTATCACCGCGTGATCGGCCTGGAAGAACTGGCGGGCGCCGATGGTCAGCGCCTGCTTTTTTCTCTGGGCGGGGCAACGTTGTCGTTGTCGCCGGTGGCGGAAGTGAGCCGGGCCGTCAAACCTGATTACCTGGCTTTCAAGACGCCCGCCTACGACGACTTGCTGGCGCGTTTGCGCCAAGCCGGGCACCACCCCGTCTGTTCGCTGCCCGATGCGCAGCCGCGCGTCATGTACGTGAAAGACCCGTCCGGCAATCAACTGGCCTTTCTAGGCTGAAGGCGCGCGATGAACTTCCAGCAACTCCGGTCGGTGCGCGAAGCCGTGCGCCAGGACTTCAACCTGACCGATGTCTCCGAAAGCCTGCACACGTCCCAGCCCGGCGTCAGCCGCCAGATCCGCGAATTGGAAGAAGAGGTGGGCGTGGACATCTTCGTGCGTTCTGGCAAGCGGCTGATCGGCTTGACGCCGCCCGGGGCACTGATCCTGCCCTTGGTCGAACAGATCCTGCAATGCGCCGACAACATCCGGCACGCGGGCGCGGAGTACGCCGATAGCCGCAAGGGCGTGCTCTCCATCGCCGCCACGCATTCGCAGGCGCGCTACGCGTTGCCGCCCGTCGTCAAGGAATTCCGCCAGCGCTACCCGGATGTGGTGCTGCATCTGCACCAGGGATCGCCCAAACAGGTGTCTGAAATGCTGCTTGAGGGCGAGGCGGACATCGGCGTGGCGACCGAGGCGGTGGCGGACTATCCCGGGCTGGTGAACCTGCCTTGCTACCGGTGGAGCCACAGCATCATCGTGCCGCGTGACCACCCGCTGGAACGCGAACATGACGGCATTAGTTTGTCGCAGCTGTCGCGCTACCCGCTCATCACGTATGGGCACGGCTACACCGGCCGGGCGCATATCGACGAGGCCTTCGCGCGTGCTGGCATCACGCCCGACATCGTCATGACCGCGATGGATGCGGACGTGATCAAGACCTATGTGGAACTGGAGCTGGGCGTGGGCATCGTGGCGGCGGTGGCCTGGGACGCGGAGCGCGACACGCGCTTGACGGCCATCGACGCGCGCCACCTCTTCGAGATCAACCTGACGCGGCTGGCCATTCGCCGCGGCGCCTGGCTGCGCGGCTACGCCTTCCATTTCATCGAGATGTTCGTGCCGACGCTGACGCGCGACGTGGTGGACCGGGAATTGAAGGGCGAGGCCTGAGGGGCGCGTATCAAGCGCGGCATGTCGCGCTTGATACGCGTTGTACCGGCCGCCGCATATCCATAGACGCATTTTTACGTTGTCCCGCGCGAGGCGCGCACGTAGCCTGGGCTTCTTGTCATTTCACGAAGCCCAGGCTACCCCATGAGCACCTCTGTCCAAGCGGCCGCGCCGGCCCTCAGCAAACACACCGAACGCGCGCAAGCCGTGCAGGCCTTTATTGAACAGGCCCGGCAACTGGCGCCCGATGCGGCGCGCGCCACGCCCGCGCAATTGGCCAAGGTGGCCGCGCTTCTGGAAACGCTGGGCCAACGCCGCGACCTGTTCGGCGCCGACGCATTCGCGGCGGTGCCGGGTCGTCCGACCGCCATCTACCGTTTGGCCGAGGACATCGATGGCTGCTATGCGCTGTACCTGTCGTTGGGCGAACCGGGCAAGGCGCAGCCGCCGCACGACCATACGACGTGGGCCATGATCGCCGGCGTGAACGGCAACGAGCGCAACGAGGTCTACACGCGCGCCTCGACCCAGGACCCCGCGCGCGACACCCTGACCCACGCGCGGCGCGTGGATGTCGGTCCCGGCGTTTCGATCGTGCTGGGGCCAGGCGACGTGCACACGATTGAACTGATCGGCGATCAGCCTGGCGCGCATCTGCATTTCTATGGCCTGGCGCTGGACCGGCTGCCCGGCCGCGTGGTGTTCGAGAGCACGGCGGGCGGCACGTACCGCACCTTTTCTCCGCCTGCGGCGATCTACCACGCGCGCTTGTCGCCCCAGGCGCTGCAAGACGAGCTGCGCGGCGAGGCCGAGATCGCCGTGCTGGATGTGCGGGAGGCCGGGCGGTATGCGCGCCGGCATCTGCTCTACGCCGTGCCTGCGCCGTTGTGGCGCCTGGAGCTGTTGGCCGACCGGCTGGTGCCGCGCCGCAGCACCCGCATCGTGCTGGTGGACGACGATGAGACGCAGGCCCATCAGGCCGCCGCCAAGCTGACGCGCCTGGGCTGGACCGATGTGTTGGTGTTGGCCGGCGGAACGGACGGCTGGGAGCAGGCGGGTCTGGAACTGTTTTCGGGCACCAACGTGCCCAGCAAGGCGTTCGGCGAAGTGATCGAACACGAGAAACACACGCCGTGGATAGACGTGGAAGAGCTGCACGCACGCGTGGCGCGGGGCGATGACATCGTCGTGGTCGACAGCCGCACGCCTGAAGAATTCCACAACTTTACGCTGCCGTTTTCGCATAGCTTGCCGGGCGCGGAACTGGTCTACCGCATCCGTGAGCTGGCGCCCGATCCCAAGACCTTCGTGGTGGTGAACTGCGCCGGCCGCACGCGCAGCATCGTGGGCGCGCAGACGCTGATCGATGCCGGCATCCCCAACCGCGTGGCCTCGTTGCGTAACGGCACGATGGAATGGCTGCTGTCGGGCCGCGAATTGGCCTATGGCCGTCACGCCGCGTTGCCGGAGCCGGGCGCCGCCGGGCTGGCCGCCGCGCGCGAACAAGCCCGCGACGTGGCGCAGCGCGCCGGCATCGGGTACATCGATGACGCCGCGCTGGCCGCGTTTGAAGCGGAACAGGCGACGCGCACGCTCTACAAGTTCGACGTGCGCACCCGCGAGGAATACGAGACCGGGCACCTGGAAGGCTGGCGCTGGGCGCCAGGCGGGCAGCTTGTGCAGGCGACTGACGAATATCTGGCCACCCGCCGCGCCCGCGTCGTACTGGCCGACTGGGACGGCGTGCGGGCGCTGACGACCGGCGCCTGGCTGGCGCAATTGGGCGCGGTCGAGGTCTACCTGTACCAGCCGCCCGCGCTGGCCTCCGTGCAAAGCGGCCCCGAACCGCGCCGCGTGCTGCGCCATCGCCCCCATGCCGTGGGCGTGCGCCCGGCCGCGCTGAATAGCGCGTTGCAATCGGACGAGGCCATCGTGTTCGACGTGGAATCGCGCGTGGCCTACGAGCGCGGCCACGTGCCGGGCGCGCGGTTCGCGGCGCCGGATCGGCTGGCGGAGTTCCTGTCGCCCGACGACGCGCGGGTCATCGTGCTGACGTCGTCCGACGGCGTGCTGGCGGCCGTCGTGGCGGCAGAACTGGCTTGGCGCGGCAAACGCCCGGTTCAGTATCTGCTGGGCGGCACGCGCGCCTGGAAGGCGCAGGGCCTGACGCTGGCGACCGGAAGCGAAGGCGTGCTGACCGGCGACGACGATCAAAGCATCAGCCCGTATCTGTTCGACGACCTGTCGGCCCGAGACCAAGGGTTCCGCGAGTATCTGGACTGGGAATTGGGGTTGGTCGCGCAGCTGGAACGCGAGGGCAGCGGGGGCATCCGGCTGATTGCGGCGGGGTAGGGCACCCGGGCGGGCGGCCCGGCCGCCAAACCCGCGCGGGGCGGTAGCGCGTCCGGGTTTTTTGCCTGATTATCCAAGGCGGCGGAAAGGGCTAATCTTTCCTTTTCGCCAGGAGATCCGACATGCCAACGCTACACAACGAAGGTCATCGCCAAGACACCTACACGCTGGGGACCAAATCGGTCAGACGCATGGGTTACGGCGCGATGCAATTGGCCGGCCCGGGCGTCTTCGGCCCGCCGCGCGACCGCGACGCGGCGCTGGCCGTGCTGCGCGAAGCCGTGGCCAACGGCGTCAATCACATCGACACCAGCGACTTCTACGGGCCGCACGTCACCAACCAGATTATTCGCGAGGCGTTGTCACCTTACCCGGATGACCTGGTGCTGGTGACCAAGATCGGGGCCAGGCGCGGCGAGGATGCCTCCTGGATACGCGCGGATGGCGCGGCCGACCTGGAAAGCGCGGTCGAAGACAATCTGCGCAATCTGGGGCTGGACGTCCTGGACGTGGTGAATATGCGCATCATGTTTGGCGTGCACGGGCCCGAGGAAGGGTCGATCGCCGAGCCGTTGTCGGCGCTGATCAAGCTGCAGCAACGCGGCCTGGTGCGGCATATTGGCCTAAGCAACGTTACCGCCGCGCAGGTTCAGGAAGGCCGCGGGCTGTGCGACATCGTCTGCGTGCAAAATCAGTACAACCTGGCGCACCGCCACGACGACGCGCTGATTGACGCGCTGGCGCGGGACGGCATTGCCTATGTGCCGTACTTTCCGTTGGGCGGCTTCAGTCCGTTGCAATCCGCCACGTTGACCGAGGTGGCGCAGCGGGTGGGCGCGACGCCCATGCAGGTGGCGATTGCATGGTTGTTGCAGCGCGCGCCGAATATCCTGGTCATCCCCGGTACCTCGTCGGTGGCCCACCTGCGCGAGAACCTGGCTGCGGCGACCCTGACGCTGCCGGCCGCGGAGATCCAGGCCTTGGACGGGATTGGACGCTCGGCCGGCTGATGCGTGTCCGCGGCAGCCTGGGCGGCCGCGGCCGGCCCCGCCAATTGGGTCAAGCGGCACCGTGGTCATTGCGGCCGCCGAACGGCTACACCACAGCCAGCAGATCGTCGACGTGAACCATCAAATCGCGAACTTGGCGCAGCGTCGGATACTGGTGCAGCACCGGCACCCACTGAGGCGACTCCAGCAATTGCCGCCAAACAGGTTCCAGCGCCGACGGATCTGGCTGCTGCCCGGCCTCGAGCTTGCACGCGTAGTCCACGCTGGCCGGCGCCGACAGCAGTTGCATCCGGCTGGCGGCGCTGAGCAGGCGCGGTGCGGCGTCGGCCGGCGCATCGCAGCAATAGAGCACCGTGCCATTCAGCGCGGGCGAATCGGTCGGCAGCGCCCGCAGCGATGCGCCGCGCAGGTTCACGATTCCTTGCCGGGTCTGGAAGGGATAGACCATGTGGGCTTCGGCGTGCGCAAGCAGGCGCAAGCCGCGCTGAAGGCGGGGCAGGTCGGCGGTGGCGGCGTCCACCGACGCCTTGGCTTCAATCAGCAGGCAGACGTCCCAGACCGGCGCGGCGGCGGCCGTGCCGGTCTGGCGTAGCAGGACGGCGTCCCATTCGCTCTTGGCGCGTTCCGAACTGGCGGGTATGGACGATGGCACCAACATTGCCGTCACCACGCGATAACGCGCAGGGTCGCCTTCGGCGTTATTCAGGCGCTGCGCCAGGGCCTCCAGCGCTTGCGTGGCCAACGCTTCGACAGCGGCGCCACGGCGCTGGGCCGCTGAACCTTGCGCGGCGGCGCCAGGGCTTCCGGAGCGCGGGCCGTGGCGGTCCCATAGCGATTGATACTGCCGCACCTGCGCATCCGGCGCCAAGGCCTCCAGGCGCTGCAGGCGCTCCAGCGCCTGATCGTCCAGCAGGCGGGCCAGGGCTCGCTGGACGGAGGGGTCGCCCCCCTTATCCGAGACGGCGCGGAGTCGGCGCGCAGCGTCACGCAGCGCCGTCCAGGACGCGGTGGAGACTGCCGCTTGCAGCGGCGCCAGGGCGTCACGGTCCGGGCCCGGCGCCATGCGTTGCAGCTTGGCCGGATGCGCGATCGCGTTGGCGGCGGCATGGATCTGGCGGCGGTCTTGGTCGGCGACGGCGGACAGCGACGCGAATTCGCGTACCTGCGGCGCCCGATGCCGCAGCACGATGGCCTGGAAGGCGGGGTCGCCTTCTTTCGCGCGCATGGCCTCGTGGATCAGTTGTGCCAGCGCGCGAAGAAAATCCTGCTGGGTCGCCGTTCCTGGCGTCAAGCCCTGGGCCAGGGCCTGGCGTGCATGTTCGATGGTCATGGCCAGGTGGGCGGCCGGGCCGGCATTCGGCGTGTGCATTGCCGCTTCGGGCGTGGGCGGCACGCGGTAGCGCCGCGCAACGGTGCGGAGAATCGTGTCCAGCAACGGTGGGGAGGGCGGCAGCGGCATTGGCAAGCATCAGCGGTCAGGCAATGACCAGCAGTGTCGCATGAAGCGGGCCCGGCTGACGTGATGCGGATTGCGCGATCAGGGCACCAGGACCCGCCGCAACGCTTCCAACCGCAACCCTCCCAACCGCCTTACTTGAACATCGCCGCGTTTTCTTCCAGCACGGCGTCGGCGCATTGCGCATCCAGGTTGCCGCCGGGGGCACCGGCCACGCCGATCGCGCCGATGACGTTGGCGCCGGCCTTGACCGGCACGCCGCCGCCCAGCAGCAGGAAACCGGGGATGTCTTTCAGGTTGGCCGCGCCCGGGTTCTTCTGCGCGTTTTCCATCATGGTCAGCGTCGGGGTCTTGGCCGAGACGGCGGTGAAGGCCTTGGCGCGGCTGGCTTCGATGGTGTGCGGGCCGGCGTTGTCGGCGCGGGCAAAGGCCTTGAGCAAGCCGGCGCGGTCCACGACCGAGGCGCTGACGTTGTAGCCCTTGGCCTGGCACGCGGCCACGGTGGCGGTAGCGAGCTTTTGCGCATCGGCCATGGACAGGTTGCTTTCGTTCAGCACGGCGGCGTTGGCGGCGCCGGCGAAGGCCAGGGTGGACATCAAGGTGGCAAGCGAGAAACGGGTCATGGTCTGCGTCCTTTTCGGGAACATTCGGTAGGAGCCGTCAGTGTGGCCAAAACCCCGCGCGGGCGGTATACGCCCGAATACGCGGATGCCTCCGTAGCGCTACGGAGGACCTCGATCCAGCAACGTGGCGTACTGGCGGATCAACTGCGCCAGCGAATCGGCTTCCAACTTGGCAAAGACATTGGCGCGGTAGGTTTCCACCGTGCGAGGCGACAGGTCGAACTCGCGCGCGATTTCTTTATTGCTCAGGCCTTGCACGATGCGTTCCAGCACCTCGTGTTCGCGCCCCGACAGCCGCGCCAGCCGTTCGGCGGCGGCTTGCGTCACAGCCAACCGTTCGCGGCTGGCGATGTGGGTGCGTACGGCGGCCTGCACGGCGTCCAGGAACACGTCGTCATCCACGGGCTTTTGCAGGAATTCCATGGCGCCGCCCTTGAAGGCGCGGCGGCACAGGTCGACGTTGGCGTGCCCGGTCAGCATGACCACGGGCAAGTCGGATTGTTCGGCCAGCCGGCTCAGCACGTCCAGCCCACTGATGCCGGGCATGCGGATATCCAGCACGACGCAGCCGATGGCGCTGGGAACCAACTGCGCCAAAAAGGCCAACGGATCGCCGAAACCGGCACTGCGCAGGCCGACGCTGCGCAACAGCAGCGCCAGCCCGTCCCGCACGGCGTCGTCGTCGTCGACCAGATAAACCTGGGGCGAAAGCGCCAGGGTGCGCGCGTCGGTGGCGGTCATGCGGAGGCTCCTGAACGCGGCAGGCTGACGGTGAAGCAGGCGCCGCAAGGGTGGAGGTTGCGGGCAGCGATGCGGCCGTCCATGGCGCCGGCCAGCGTGTCGCACAGCGCCAGCCCCAGGCCCATGCCCTGCGGTCGCGTGGTGTAGAACGGCGCGAACAGGCGCGGCAGCGCGTCGGCCGCAATGCCCGCCCCGGTATCAGTCACGATGAACAGGTAGTCGTCGCCTTCGGCGCGGCCTTCGATCTGGATGTGGCGCGGGCCATCGGCACCCGCCAGCGCATCCGCGGCGTTTTGAACAAGATTGTGCAGGATTTGCTCTAGCGCCACGCGGTCGCCCAGCGGCTGCGCGCCAGGGCTGGCGTTGTGCCACCCGAGGCGGATGCCTTGCCGGGCCAGGTCCGGTTCGCGCAGAAAGCGCAAGGACGCCACCAGCGCGTCCGGATCCAGGGCCTGGCGCTGCGCCGGCGAACTGGGCTGCACCAGGGCGCGCAGGCGGCTGATGATGTCGGCGGCGCGTTTGGCTTGTTCAGAGCTGGCCAGCAGGGCATGGCGCACGGCGGGCCGTTCGTCATCGTCGTCCAGCAGGCGGTCGGCGGCGCGCGTATGCGCCAGAATGGCGGTCAGGGGTTGGTTCAGTTCATGTGCGATGCCCGCGGCCATTTCGCCCAGCGTGCTCAAGCGGGCCATCGCCGCCAACCGCACCTGTTCCTGCTGCCGGCGCGCGTCGGCGCGCGAGCGCTGCCACGCCGCCGCGCCGGCCACGAGCAACGCGCTGGCCACGGCCCACGCCAGCCAGGCCAGCCATGGCCAGTAGCCGGGCGTCGCCGTGCGCGTGCTGCGCATCTGGAAAGGCTGGCTGATTGCACCCAGCGGTTTCTGCAGGCTCATCGTTAATCCCAACGCGTCAGCCGGCTGCTTGTCCAGCAGCGGCAAAGGAACGCGGTCCACCGTCAGGCTCAGGTTGGCCAAGCCCGGCGGGAAGTCGGCGGCGGGCACCAGTTGGCGGGCATCCAGCAGCAGGCTCCAGCTGGACGGCGCGATCAACCAGTACTGCGCGGTGTCTACCGGCAAGGCGACGGGCCGCCCGATCTGGCGCGCGCGTTCCCGCGCGGCGGCCCAGCCGGGGGGCGCGGCCGTGCTGCCCGACCACGCGCCGTCGGCCAAATAGCCCAGGCCCAACAATTGCGGCAGGGCAGGTTGCAGGCTGGGGTACAGGCGCTCGGGCGCGGGCGGATGCGACAGCGCCGTTAACGTGGCCAACACGGCTTCGTGCTGCACCGTCTTTTGGCTCAGCATGCGCTGGGCAATGCTGGTGCTTTGGAAGAAGCGGTCGTACTGGTCGACGTATTCCTGGCGGGCGATCCAGGCGGCGCCCAGGCAGAACAGGAACAGCCAGCAGAAGAGGGCGCGCGTGCGCGATAAGAGGTTCACGCCTGAAATTATGCCTTGCGGCCAGCGCGGACAGGAATCCGTAGGGCTACGGAGGACTCAGGCGACGCGCTTGCCCGGATCCGCGCCCGCAGCCGCCTGCGAGCTGGCGGATACCGCCATCTGGTACAGCGCCGCCACCAGATCGGACTGGGTGATCAGCCCTTGCAAGGTGCGCGACGCGTCCAGCACCGGCACGCAGTGCAGGCTGTCGGACATGGGGCGCGCCAGTTCGATCACGGGCAAGCCGGGCGTGGCGAAAGGCACTTCGCTGCGCATGCAGTCGGCCACCCGCAGGTCGAAGGTCGGAACGCCGTCGACGGTGGCGGTCACCAGCCGGCTCTTGCGCGCCAGCACGTCTCCCTGCGCCAGCATGCCGGCATAGCGGCCGGCCGAATCCAATACCGGCAGCGCCTGCAGGCGGTGCTTGTCGAACAGCCGGATCGCGTCGTCCAGCGGGTCTTGCTCCTGCACGGTGACGACGTCGCGCGACATGATGTCGGCGCAGGACACGTCGCCGAAGCGGCGCAGGCTGGCGCGCAGCTCGGCGGCCAACACGATGTCTTCCAGGTCTTCTTTGCTGATGTCCAGCAGTTCGCCGCGTTGGGACAGGGCGTCGTCCAGATCCGCGCGGCTAAAGCCCAGCCGGGCGCTGGGCGCGGCGTCGCGGGTGTGGTGGCCCGGGGCCGGGTCGGCGTGGCGGCGGGGATAGTTGCGCTTGAGCGCGCCATTGAATGCCACGGCGATGCACAGCAGGATCAGGGAATTCAATCCCACCGGCCACAGCGCGAAGCCGTAGCCCAGGCTGGCGACGGAAGGTCCGCCCAACACCGCGGTCAACGCGACGGCGCCACTGGGCGGATGCAGGCACCGCAGGCTGAACATGGCGCCGATGGCCAGCGCCACCGCGACGGCGGCGGCCACGCCTGGCATCGGGATCATTTGCGCGCAGAACACGCCGATCAGGGCGGACACCAGGTTGCCTGCCAGGATGGACCAGGGTTGGGCCAGCGGGCTGGCGGGCGCGGCGAACAGCAGCACGGCGGATGCGCCCATCGGGGCGATGAACCACGGGTTGGCGCTGCCCAGCGCGTGGTGCCCCACCCATTCCGTGCAGAACAGCCCGACAAGCGCGCCCACGGCGCCATACAGCTTCTCGCGCCGGTTGACGCCGACAGGCGCCGGCGCGAACGCGCTCAGCCAGCGCTTGATTGCCACACCCAAAACGATCTCCTTGCATGCCTTAAATATGTCGGGGGACGACAATTTATCACGCGGCGGTGGGGCACCGCGAGTCGTGGTCGGGGGATTCAGACGGGGTCGTCGCCGATGCGAGTCAGCAGGCGGGCCAGCAGGGGCCGCATGGCGCGCAGTTCCTCCAGGTGCGAGGCGGACAGGCTTTCCAGCACGCGTTCGGCTTTAGGGGTCAGCACGACTTCGACGCGGCGGCCGTCTTCGGGGTCGGCCTCGCGGCTGACCAGGTCCAGCCGGGCCAGGCGGCCGACCAGTTCGGCCGCCGTGTGCGGGCGGATCAACAGGCGGTCGGCGATTTCGCCCACATACAGGCCGCGCCGGCCAGACGGGCTTTTGCCGGTGCCCTTGATGGCCAGCAAGGTCTGGTGCTGCTGCGGGGTCAGTGCCAGTTCCGCGGCGGCGCCTTCACTGAAGGCGGCGAACATGCGCAACGCGTAGCGGAAGTCGGCCAGCAGTTCGTAATCAGCGGGCGACAGCGGAGTGGGGGACGGAGAGGTTTTCACCCGCCGATTCTAATATATGTCGGGATACGATATAAATGATCTGGCGCAAACCCCGGCGCTTTCTTCGTGTTGTTTTCTTGAATTTCCGTATCGACGCACGCTGGCGGGACGCGTACCCATCGTGGATCGCGCGACGGGCCGCCTGGTCATCGTGGGCCGCAAGGACCTGTTCCGTTCGCGCGCGCGCCGGCTGCGCGACGAAAGCGAACGCATGGCGTACTTCCGCCGCGCCCCGTGACGGTGTTGGCGTTATCCGCCGCCGTTTGCCGCCCGTAGTTCCCACAGCACATCCAGCACATGGCGGGTGGCCTGTTCCACCTTTTCCGCCCGGTGCGCGATGCCCAGCGGGCGCCATAACGCGGGCCGCAGCGGGCGCATGACGATGCGCGGATCCGGTTGGGGCGCGGTGGCTTCGTGCGGCAGCAACGTGGCGCCGTAGCCGGCCGCCACCAGGCTTTTGATCGCGTCGTTGTAGTTCAGCTGGATACGGGCGCGTGGGTTCAAGCCGGCGTTGGCGAACCATTCGCCGGTCTGGCGCGATAGCCGTGTCGTGGCGTCGTTCAGGATCAGCGGCCGATCCGCCAGCCAGGCCGGCGTGACGCGCGCCGGCGCTGCCCAACTGGCGGGCAGGAATGCCATGACCGGGTCGCGCCGCCAGGGCTTGAGCACCAGCCCGTCCAGGGGCGGTTGCGGCAGCGCCACCAGCCCCACGTCCAGCGTGCCGTCATGCAGGCGCTGCAACGTTTCCTGAGAGGTCAGCACCGCGACTTGCACGTCGATGCCGGGGTGATGGCGGCCCAGCGACTCCAGCGCCTGGGGCAGCAGATGGGCGATGGCGCCGGTGGATGCGCCTAGCCGCACGCGGCCGGACAGGCCCTGTACCTGCCGCTGCACGTCGTCCAGGGCCTGGTCGGCCTCGGCCAGCAGGCGGCGTGCGCGTTCCAGCAGCGTGTCGCCGATCGAGGTAGGCCGCACCTGCCCCCGCTTGCGGGTCAGCAGCGGGGCGCCGATGCGGGCTTCCAGGTCGGCTACGTGCAGGCTGACGGTAGGGGGCGCCAGATGCAGCGCGCGGGCGGCGTCCGCGAACGACCCCAGGTCGGCAATGGCCACCAGGGTACGCAAGCGGTCCAGGCTGATTTCTCGCATCGGCTTATCGTTCAGAAAACGTGAATTCGACAGTCATGATATTCGACTTTTCTTATGTTGAGACCCGATCGATGATACGGACTTGTCACTACCATTCTCACCTCCCGAACGGGACGGAGCACGCCATGACCCATCCTCTTGTTTTCATCGACGGCGACCAAGGCACGACGGGCCTGCAGATTCATGAACGGTTGCACGGCCGGACTGATCTGCGCCTGCTGACGCTGCCCGAGGCCGAACGCAAGGATCCGCAGCGCCGCGCCGAAGCGATCAATGCCAGCGACGTGGCCATCCTGTGCCTGCCCGACGAGGCGGCGCGCCAGGCGGCGGCCTCCGTCGTCAACCCCAAGGTGCGCGTAATCGACGCCAGTTCGGCGCATCGCACGACGCCGGGTTGGGTGTACGGCTTTCCGGAGATGGAAGCGGCCCAGGCGGAGAAGATCGCCCGTGCCACGCGCGTCACCAACCCGGGCTGCTATCCGACCGGGGCCATTGCCTTGCTGCGCCCGTTGATTCACGCCGGACTGGTGCCGGCGGACTACCCGGCCGTGGTGCACGCGGTATCGGGCTATTCGGGCGGCGGCCGCGCCAGCGTGGAGGCTTATGAAGGACCGGATGGCGCGAAAGGTCCGGCCTTCCAGCTGTATGGGCTGAGCCTGGCGCACAAACACACGCCCGAGATCGAAGCGCACGCCGGCCTGACGCAACGGCCCGTGTTCGTGCCGGCCTACGGCGCGTTCCGCCAAGGCATCGTGCTGACGATTGCGCTGCATTTGCGTCTGTTGCCGGCGGGCGTCACGCGCCAGCGGCTGCATGATTGCCTGCAACAGCACTACGCAGGCACGGCGCACGTGCAGGTGGTGGACAACCTGGAAGCCCAGGGCCACACCCATCTGGATCCGCAGGCGCTTAATGGCACCAACGATTTGCGCCTGGCCGTCTACGGTAACGAGGCACATGGCCAGGTGCTGCTGACCGCGGTGTTCGACAACCTGGGCAAGGGCGCGTCGGGCGCGGCGGTGCAGAACCTGAACCTGATGCTGGCCGCATAGTCTTGTCCTGCGGCAGGGGTCACCGCGCCGCAGGTATCACCATTTCATTTCGCCCTTGGCGACCTTGGCGCTGATGTCCAGCGATGCCGCCGCGCCAGACTGGGGATATTGCGCCTTCATCGCGGCGATCAACGCGGTGCCGTCGGCGGCCTTGGCGGTTTGCTGGTCGAACGCGCGGATATAGCCTTGCGTGTAGCGGACCGATTCCAGGTTCAGCGGGGCGCCCGGTGCATAGTGGCCGGGTATGACGGTAACGGGGGCCAGCTTTTCAATGCGGGCCAGCGTGGCCAGCCAGTCCTGGTGCGATTGCGGCGTTTGCGTGTCGGCCATCCAGACGTGCAGATTGCCGAACACCACCACGCCACCCACCACGGCCTTAAGCGACGGGATCCATACGAAACTGCGGTCCGGTTGCGGGCCGTCGAGCCCGGTGACTTGCAGCGTCTTGCCTTCAAGCGTCAGTGTGCGGCCGGGCAGCACTTGCGGGATGACGGCCTTGGAAGGCGCGTCGGCGCCCAGCTTCGGGCCCCAGAACGCGAGCTTGCCGTCCACGGTTTCCTTGATGTGCCGCACGGTCGGTTCGGTGGCCACGACGCGGGCGTCGGGGAAGGCGGCCAGCACCGTGTCCAGGCCGAAATAAAAGTCGGGGTCGCCGTGGCTGATGTAGATGGTGGTCAGTTTCTTGCCGCTGGCGCGCACCATCTGCACGACTTTCTCGGCTTGTGATTTGCCGAACTGGGCGTCGATCAGGATGGCTTCATGCTGGCCGCTGACCAGCACCGAAGACACCTGGAAAATCGCGTCGTTGCCGGGATTGAAATGGGTCAGCGCAAGGTCGGTTCCTGCGGCGTGAAGCGGGGCGACCAGCATGGCGAGCGTGACGGTTTGCAGCAGGCGGCGCAGGGAAGAAAGGCGGGGCATGGCGGGCTCTCGGACGGAAGTGAGTGAAAGTGGAGCCAGTCTAGTTGCATGAAACGTTCGGATCTATCCGCGCTTTCGGCTGAGTCTGTTGCATATATCGTTCATATCAACCGGGCTTCTCGTCAGCCAGGGTGGTTTCGACCAGATTGCGCAGCCACATCGTGCCAGGATCGTTTTCGAAGCGCGGATGCCAGTGCACCGTAACGCACAAGGGCGGCAGCGCGATGGGCAGGGGGCGGATGTGGAAGGCGTTGTCGCGGTTGAACCAGAGGGCTGCGCGAAAGGGCAGCGTGACGGTCAGGTCGGTGCGGCGCACGATCTCGGCGGCGGCGGAAAAGTGCGGCAGTGTCAAATAGGGCTGACGGTGCAGGCCGGCTTCGCCCAGCACGTCGTCCAACAGGCGGTGCGCACTGCCGCGCGCCGCCACCAGGATATGGTCCAGGCGCTTGAACTGGCCGCGCGTCAGGCCGGCCGACAACACCGGATGGCCGCGCCGGCCCATGCAGGCGTAGCGCTCGCTGAACAGGTCGGCATGGCGGGTGTGGCGGCCCAGTCCCGCCAGATTGCCGATGGCCAGGTCGATCTCGCCGTCCTTTAGCGCCTGCGGCAACTGTTCCAGCGCGATCTCGACCACTTCGACTCGTAAGCGCGGGGCCAGCGCATGGACGCGTTCCATCAGTACCGGCAGGAAGACCATTTCACCGATGTCGGACATCGACAGCCGGAAACGGCGGGTGCTGGTGGCCGGGTCGAACCGCTGGCGCAGATTGACCGCTTCGGCAAAGCTGTTCATGCCGCGTTCGATGGGGCCCGCCAGCGCAAATGCGATTGGCGTGGGTTGCATTCCCGTGGCCGTGCGCACGAAGAGCGGGTCGTCGAAGCGCTCGCGCAGCCGGGCCAGCGCATAGCTGACGGCGGGCTGCGTGAGGTTCAGGCGTTGCGCCGCACGCGTGACGCTGCGTTCATGCAGCACGATCAGGAAAACCCGCATGAGATTCAGGTCGAAGTCCACGCATGCCCTTGATATCAATGTGATTTATAAGATAAATAATACCCATAAATTTGACACATAAATAGTTGATTCTTAGACTAATTTCTCAGAGCCGCGCCGCCTTGGCAGCGGCCGCGCCACCGGGGAAATCGTCGCCATGCATGCGTTGACATTGCCGTCGTTGTTGGTTGAGCAGGGCGCCCGTCTGGGCGAGCGCGTATGGGTGCAGGCGCCGGGCGGCGTCCTGCGCTTCGGCGATGCGCCGGACCACGCGGCAAGCTGGGCCGCGCGCCTGGCGTCGGTTGGCGTGGGGCGGGGCGACCGCGTGGGCCTGATGTCGGGCAACCGGCACGAGTTCCTGTCCGTGGTGCTGGGTTGCGGCTGGCTGGGCGCGGTGGTGGTGCCCATCAACACCGCGTCGCGCGGCATGCAGCTTCGGCACATGTTGGCCAATAGCGGATGCGTGCTGCTGGTGGCGGACGCGGCGTCCTGCGCGGCCGTGTCGGCGTTGGCCGACACGGAATCTGTTGCCGGCTTGGCGCTGCGCGCCATCTGGCTGCTGGACGCGGCCGCGCCGGTCGCCGGCCTGCCCGCGCCGGCCAGTCCACCACCGTCGCCGCCGGATGCGCCGCTGCCGCCGGCCGCCGACATCCGCCCTGGCGACATGCTGGCAATCTTGTACACCTCGGGCACATCGGGCCTGTCCAAGGGCGTGTGCTGCCCGCATGCGCAGTTCTATTGGTGGGGCACGATCGCGGCGCGCAACCTGGAGATCCGCGACGCCGATGTGCTCTACACCAGCCTGCCGCTGTTTCACACCAACGCGTTGAACGCCTGTTTCCAGGCGCTGGTGACGGGCGCTTCCATCATTTGCGACGAGCGTTTCTCGGCCAGCCGCTACTTCGATCGGCTGGAAGCCACCGGCGCGACCGTGACGTATCTGTTGGGGGCGATGGTGCCGATGCTGCTCGCGCATGAACCGACGGCGGCGGAGCGCCGGCACCGCACGCGCATCGCCTTGGCGCCCGGCGTGCCCGAGCGCTTCCATGGCGCCTTCACCGAACGTACCGGCATTGCGCTGCTGGAGGGCTACGGGTCCACCGAAACCAATTTCGCACTGGGCGGGACGCTGGCCGAACAACGACCCGGCACCATGGGCCGCGTTGCGCCCGAATTCGACGCGATGGTGGCCAACGAGGACGACGCGCCGGTGCCGGACGGCGAACCGGGCGAACTGCTGTTGCGCGCCAGGCCGCCGTTCGCGGTGGCGACGGGCTACTTCGGCATGGACGACAAGACGGTCGAAGCCTGGCGCAACCTGTGGTTCCACACGGGCGACCGCGTGGTCCGCGACGCCGACGGTTATTTCAGATTCCTGGACCGCACGAAGGACGCCATCCGCCGCCGGGGCGAGAACATTTCGTCCTACGAGGTGGAACAAGTGCTGCTCGCGCATCCGGCCGTGGCGGTCGTGGCGGTTTATGCCGTGCGCTCGGAGCTGGCCGAAGACGAAGTGATGGCGGCGGTGGTCTACAAGCCCGGCCAATCGTTGACGCATGCGGCGCTGCTGGATTTCTGCCAGCCCCGCATGCCGTATTTCGCCGTGCCGCGCTATCTGCGCGTGCTGGACGATCTGCCGCGCACCGAGAACGGCAAGGTCCGCAAGTTCCGCTTGCGGGAAGAAGGCGTCACCGGCGACACCTGGGACCGGGACGCCGCCGGCTATCGCGTGGCGCGATAGCGCTAACCGGCGCATCTCGCGCCATTGATCCATTCAAAAATCCAAGGGGCGGCAATGACGATGGCATACGAGGGGGCGGCGTTGTCCGCTGGCGACGAGGCGAAAAGAAAGCGAACCCGGCGCGTGGTGATGGCCTCGGTCGCGGGCAACGCGATGGAGTGGTACGACTTCTTCATCTACGGCACGGCGGCGGCGCTGGTGTTCGGAGAACTCTTCTTTCCCAAAGGGACCGACCCGTTGCTGGGCACGATGGGCGCGTTCGCGGGTTTCGCGGTGGGCTTTTTGGCGCGACCCCTGGGTGGGGTGGTGTTCGGCCACATCGGCGACCGCTATGGCCGCAAGCTGGCGCTGGAATGGACGCTGGGACTGATGGGCGCGGCGACGTTCCTCATTGGCCTGCTGCCGACCTACGACCAGGTTGGATTCTGGGCGCCGGTGGCGATGGTGGTCCTGCGCATCTTGCAGGGCGCGGCCGCGGGCGGCGAATGGGGCGGCGGCGTGTTGCTGATCAGCGAGGCCGTTGGCGGCAAGCGGCGCGGGTATTTCTCGTCGTTCAGCCAGCTGGGCGTGGCGGGCGGCTTCGTGCTGTCGTCAGCCGTCTTCATGCTGGCCCAGCAATTGCCGCAAGAGTCGTTCATGAGCTGGGGATGGCGCTTGCCGTTCCTGCTTAGCGTGCTGATCTTTGGCGTGGGCCTGTACATCCGCAAGCACATTCCCGAAAGTGAAGAATTCGTGCAGGCCAAGAAGACGGCTAAGCGCGGCATGCCCGCCGTGGAAGTCTTCCGCCGCTATCCGCGCCAGGTCCTGACCGCGATGGGGTTGCGCGTGGCCGAGAACGGCGGGTCATACATTTTCCTGGCGTTTGCGCTGGCCTACGGAAAATTCCTGGGCATCCCTAATGACGTCATGCTGGGCGGTGTGCTGGCATCCATGTTCGTCGAATTGGGGTCGCTGGTGTGGTTCGGCCATCTGTCCGACCGCATCGGGCGCCGCACGGTGTACCTGATCGGTTCAGCCGGGCTGTTGCTGGTGGCGTTTCCGTTCTTCTGGCTGGTGCAGACCAAGGAACCCGTCTGGATCTTCCTGGCCTTCTTTCTGGGCAACACGGTGTGCCATGCCGCCATGATCGGCACGCAGCCCGCGTACTTCGCGGAACTGTTCCCGGCCGAAGTCCGCTATACCGGCCTGGCGCTGGGGCATGAACTGGCGTCGGTGTTCGCGGGCGGCTTGTCGCCGTTGATCGCGATGGCGCTGCTGCGCAAGTATGAATCGGCCACGCCGGTCGCGTGGTTCCTGGTGGGCATGGCCGCCATCACGGTGGTCACCTTGCTGCTGACGCGCGAGCCGCCCCGCGAGGACTCGGAATGAGCGTGGCCCGTGGTCCCGGCATCGTCAGCGTGGGCGAAACGCCGTCGCTGCGCCACCCCGACGCGTCGTGCAGTACCGCTGGACTGATGGCGCAGGCCATTGGCGAAGCGCTGCGCAGCGCGGGCCTGGCCCCGGCGGATGTGGACGGGCTGGGCGTGGCGTCGTTCACGCTGCGCCCCGACCGGGCTATCGATTTGGCCTGGCGCTTGGGGCTGCGGCTGAACTGGTGCATGCAGGACGAAATGGGCGGCGCCAGCGCCATCAATCTGCTGCGCCAGGCGTGGCTGGCGTTGGAAGCCGGGCAGGCCGACACCATCGTGCTGGTGTCGGGCGACCATTTCACCGGCGCGGATTTCGCGGGGCTGGTGCGCGGCTACAACCGCAGCGCGCAAGATTATCTCAGCCCGCTGGGCTGCGAAGGGCCGAACCCGCTTTTCGCCATGCTGACGCAGCGGCAAATGGCGCGCACGGGTTTGCGCCGCGAAGACTATGGCGCCCTGTGCGTGGCGCAACGGCAGTGGGCGGCCGAAAACCCGAATGCCGCATATCGCCAGCCGCTGACCCTGGCGCAATACCTGGACGCACCGCTGGTGGCGCCGCCGCTGGGCCGGCTGGATTGCGTGCCCGTCATCAGCGGGGCCAGCGCGTTGGTGCTGCGCGCGAGGCCGCAAGGCATCAGCGTGCGGTTGATCGCCAGCGACGGGCGCTATAACGCCGATCAGCAGGAAGGGGATGGTCTGCAAACCGGCATCGCCGAGTTCGCGCCGGCGCTGTGGCGCCGCGCGGGCGTGGGGCCGGAAGACATGGACGTCGTCAGCGTATACGACGACTATCCCGCCATGGCGCTGGCGCAATTGTGCGATCTGGGGTTTGCCGATGCGAACGATCTGCCGGGTTTTATCGCCCGGCGCATTGCCACGCGTTCCTTGCCCGTCAATACGGCGGGGGGCCAGCTGTCTGCGGGGCAGGCGGGCACGGCGGGCGGCATGCACGGGTTGGTCGAGGTCTCGCGGCAGTTGCTGGGTCAGGCAGGTGGGCGCCAATTGCGCGGGTTGCGATATGGCGTCGTCACCGGCTACGGCATGGTGCAGCTGCGCTACGGCATGTGTGCCAATGCCGCGGTGCTTGCAGCGGAGGAAGCATGAGCGCGAACGTCTTTGAATGCCAGGCATGCGGTCATCGCGTGTATCCCGCGCGCTTGTGGTGCCCGGCCTGCGGACAGGATCAGAACCAGGCGCGAGAAATCGCCGTGCAAGCTGCCGAATTGCTGGCGTGGACCGAGATGCCCGCCAAGCCGGGCGACGCGGCTTCCGCCGTTATTGCCACCGTGCGCGCCTTGCCTGACGGCCCCCAGATGGTGGTGCGGCTGGACGCGCCGCCCACCCATGCCGGCCAGCGCCTGCATCTCTTTGTGCGGATGACGCAGGGGCTGGCGTTGCCCTGGGCAAGCGCAACGCCGCACTGAGGCGCCGGTCAGCCGCCGTCCGCTTTCTGAATGGCTTCCAGGCGCTGCGCGAGCGACGCCGTGGACAGCTCGCCCACGCGCAAGTCGACCAAACGACCCTGCGCGTCCAGGAACAGCGTGGCGGGCAAGCCGCGGTTGCTGAACTTGCGCGAGGCAGCGCCTGTCGGATCCAGCAGCACGTTACGCAGGGAGGGCGCATGCTGCTCCAGGAACTTAGCCACGTCTGGCGGCGCCTCGGCCTGATTCAGGAACACGAAATTGACGTCGGGATTGGCGGCCTGCGCTTTGGCGAAAGCCGGCATTTCGCGGCGGCATGGCGGGCACCAACTGGCCCACAGATTGATGACCGTGGGTTTGCCGTGGAAGGCGGTCAGCGCGGCGGGCGCGCCGTCGACACCCTGCACGGCCAACGCGGCCAGTTCTGGCTGCGCTTGCGGCGTGGGCGCCAGCCAGCGTCCGCCGCCCACCCAGACGGCGCTTGCCAGCGCCAAGGCGCCCACCAGCGCGGCACGCGGGGCATGGCGCCGCAGGGCCGCGAACAGGGTGTAGGCCCAGGCGGCGGCCAGGCCGGCCCATCCGTGCCAGCCGCCGTCGCGCAGGTCCAGCACCTTCAGCGGATCAGGCAGGTAGTGTTCGCGGTACTGCCAGACGAAACTCAGCCGGGCCACCAGCAGGCCGATCAAGAGCGCCCGCCACAAGGCGGTGCTCAGGTCAGTGGCCAGATCACGTTGGCGGTTCAATAGGCGCGCCGCCAGCAGGCCCACGGCGGCGGCCGCGATCAGGAGGGCGAAGTCGGTGGGGATGACAAGCGGGCCAAGGCGCAGGGCGGGCATCATGCGCCCGCTCCGGTCAGATAGCGGGAGGTTGCGCCACGGTCATTGGTCTTCAGTTGCATGCTGCCTTCCCAAGTTAACGGGAAAGCCTATCATGCCGCGCCGAAAAGGGCGGCCAGGGCGCCGATCCGCATGCCCGGCGGGATGCCGATCAGGCTGACCAGCGCCGTGATCCGCAGGCGTTCCATCACGCCCCATCGCGGGTGATTCACCGCGCCTGGCCGGCCGGCGGCAGGACGCAGGCTGGCCTTCCATGGGCAGGTTCCGTAGTGACGCTAAAATGTCGGCTCTCGGCTGAATGCCCAGCCCCTCCGGCTTCTTCATTTTTGCGCCCCGCGCACCCATAACTATGAAAAAACTGACTGCTGTTCTTCTCGTGTCCGCAACCACGATGCTGACCGCTTGCGGCCCCAGCGACAACGCGCCCACCGCTGGCGCGCAGGCGCCGGCTGCCGCCAAGAAGGTCGTGGTGGGCCTGGACGACAATTTCCCGCCCATGGGTTTTCGTGACACGAGCAACCAGATCGTCGGTTTCGACATCGACATGGCCAAGGAAGCCAGCAAGCGCCTGGGGCTGGAAGTGGAATTCAAGCCGATCGACTGGAGCGCCAAGGAAGCCGAACTTAACGGCAAGCGGGTCGACGTCCTGTGGAACGGCCTGACCATCACCGAAGAGCGCAAGAAGAACATCAGCTTCACCGCGCCGTACATGGCCAACCACCAGATCATCATCGTCGGCAACGCCTCGCCCGTGAAGGCGAAGGCCGATCTGGCGGGCAAGACCGTGGGCGCGCAGGACGGCAGCAGCGCTACCGACGCCATCGCCAAGGACCCGGTTGCCGCCCAGATCAAGGAAGTGAAGAAATTCGGCGACAACGTCACGGCCTTGATGGACCTGGCCGCCGGTCGCCTGGACGCCATCGTCGTCGACGAAGTGGTGGGCCGCTACCTGATCAGCAAGCGCGCGGGCGAATACCGCGTGCTGGAAGAGAACTTCGGCACCGAAGACTACGGTGTGGGCGTGCGCAAGGACGACACCGAACTGTTGGGCAAGCTGGACAAGACGCTGGATTCGATGAAGCAGGACGGCACCGCCGGCCGCATCGCGACCCAGTGGTTCGGCGCCAACATCATCAAGTAAGCGAGCGGCGCGATCCACTGAATGGACTACGTACTCTCCCTGTTGGGGCCCATGGCGGAAGGCGCGAAAGTGACCTTGACGCTGTTTTTCATCACCTTGGCCCTGGCAGTGCCCCTGGGGCTGGTGCTGGCGCTGGCGCGTATTTCGAAATGGCCGCTGCTAAGCAGCCTGGTCAATGGCTACATCTGGCTGATGCGCGGCACGCCGCTGATGCTGCAGATGCTGTTCATCTATTTCGCGTTGCCGTTCGTGCCGGTGGTGGGCGTGCGCCTGCCGGATTTTCCGGCCGCCGTGGTGGCGTTCGCGCTGAACTACGCGGCGTATTTCGCCGAGATCTTCCGCGCCGGTATCCAGTCGGTGGACCGCGGCCAGTACGAAGGCAGCAAGGTGCTGGGCATGACCTACCTGCAGACGCTGCGCCGCATCGTGTTGCCCCAGATGGTGCAGCGCGTGCTGCCGCCGATGAGCAACGAGACCATCACGCTGGTGAAGGACACGTCGCTGATCTACGTGCTGGCGCTGAACGACATCCTGCGGACGGCGCGCGGCATCGTGCAGCGCGACTTCACGACCACGCCGTTCCTGGTCGCCGCCGCCTTCTATCTCCTCATGACGCTGGTGTTGACGTGGTTCTTCCAGCACATGGAAAAGCGCTATGCCAAATATGATCAGTGATCCGACGCCCGGCGCCGACGCGGCCGCGCGTCCCGTCATGATCCAGGCCCGCGGCATCATCAAGTCGTTCGGCGCCAACCGCGTACTGGACCAGGTGTCGCTGACCCTGGGCCAGGGCGAGGTCGTGGCGGTGATCGGCCCGTCGGGGTCGGGCAAGAGCACGTTCCTGCGGTGCCTGAACCATCTTGAGACCATCGACGAAGGCAGCATCGACATCGAAGGCGAAACCATGGCCCGCGCCGTCGCTGGCGGCCGCAGCCAGTACGCCAGCGACGCCGACGTGCGCCGCATCTGCCGCAAGATGGGCATGGTGTTCCAGTCGTTCAATCTGTTTCCGCACATGACGGTGCTGCAGAACATCATCGAAGCGCCGTTGACGGTGAAGGGCATGTCCAAGGCCCAGATCATTCCGAAAGCGGAAGAGCTGCTGCGCAAGGTCGGCCTGCTGAACAAACGCGACAACTATCCCACGCGCCTGTCTGGCGGCCAGAAGCAGCGCGTGGCGATCGCCCGCGCGCTGGCGATGGAACCCGACATCATGCTGTTCGACGAACCCACGTCCGCGCTGGACCCCGAACTGACGGGCGAGGTGCTGCGCACGATGAAGCAGTTGGCCGACGAGCGCATGACGATGCTGGTCGTCACGCACGAAATGGGCTTCGCCCGCGAAGTGGCGCACCGCGTCATTTTCATGGACGAGGGCCGCATCGTCGAGGAAGCCCCATCCGCGGACTTCTTCCGTGTCCCGCAGCACGCGCGCAGCCGGGAGTTCCTGGCGCATATGCTCTGATCCGGTGGCCGCTTGCGGCCTGGCATCGCCCGTAGCAGCCCGCCTTCCAGCGGGCTGTTTTGTTTTTAGTTCAGCTATCTTTTGAGGGATCAGGTAGTCTCCACATCATGGTAATTGTTGCCGCTAGTCCGTGATATTCTTGCCTGGATAAGAGATTAGTTTTTCTAAAGGAATGCGTCATGGGTGCCGTGCTGCCTTTGCTTGCCTTGCGAGCCTTTACCGAGACTGCGCGCCTGGGCAGCCTCAAAGCGGCCGCCGAGGCCCTGGGCGTGACGCCGGGCGCCGTCAGCCAGCAGATCCGCTTGCTGGAAGACCGGCTGGGCCTGGCGCTGTTCGTGCGCGAACGTCACGGCGTGCGCCTGACGCCCGCCGGCGCCAGCGCCTATCCCGGCTTGCTGCGTGCTTTCGACCAGATTGAAAAATCGTTGTCGCTGCTGGAGTCCTACGGCGCCCAGCGCACGCTGACGGTCAGCACGGTGCCGTCGTTCGCGTCGTCGTGGCTGGTGCCGCGCATCGGCCGGTTCTCGGCGTTGCATCCCGATATCGAAGTCAGGGTCGAGGCGTCGTCCAAGCTGGTGGACTTCAAGCGCGACCGCATCGACGTGGCGTTGCGCCATGGCTTGGGGCATTACCCGGGCTTGTCGACGTTCAGGCTGATGACGCCCGTGCTGCTGCCGGTGGCTAGTCCGGCCCTGCTGGCGCAAGGCCCGGCCATCCGATCGCCCGAAGATTGCCTGAAGTACCCGTTGCTGCAGGATTCCGACCGCGCCGATTGGGCGCTGTGGCTGCAGGCGCACGGGGTGGACGCCGGGGCCGACGCGCAGCGCGGCCCCAGTTTTGAAGACGACCTGCTGTTGCTGCGCGCGGCCGGCACGGGGCAGGGCATCGCGCTGGTGCAGGACACCCATGCCCGGGAAGACATCGATTCGGGCCGGCTGGCGCTGGCGCTGGACCGGCCTTGGCCGGCGCGGTTTGCGTACTACATCGTCAGCCGGCCGGACGCCGTGGCCCGGCCGGAAGTGCAGGCGTTCATCGACTGGGTGAAGGCCGAAGCGGCGCAACCGGCGCCCGCGCAATCCATGTTGGCGGCGGCCGAGAGCCGAGCGGCTGGCTGACGCCGCCCGGGTGCTGCGGCTGCGCGGCGCCTATCGCCGGCGCCTGTCCATTCCCGCAGGCTCCGGATGACTGAAAAAGGCAGCGTGGGGCGCGAAATTTCATGAGAAATCGACGCGGGGCTTTCCATAATGGCGCGAGCTTCCCTTTCTTTTGAATGCGTTTCCCCCAATCAGATGCCATTTGAGTCTTGCTTGCCCCTTTTGCCCCTGCTGGCCCGTTTTGCCGCCGCGTCCTGCAATCCGGAGCGCCGTGCATGAGCGCCGTCATGACGTTCGCCGCCGCGCGGCCCGCCAGCATGCAAAAAACCGTCTCCGCCTGGCGGGTTCTGTCGTGCCTGGCCCTGTGGCTGGCCGCTCTGGCGTGGGCGCGTTGGCTGACGCTGCCCGACGAAGGGCGCTATGCCGGCGTGGCTTGGGAGATGCTGCGTAGCCGCTCTCCCATGGTGCCGCTGTTGGACGGGATGCCGTATTTCCACAAGCCGCCACTGTATTACTGGTTGGCGCAGGCCAGCTATGCGTTGTTCGGCGTGAACGAGTTCAGCGCACGCATCCCGTCGTTGATCGGCGCCTGGAGCGCCGGCGCGGGGCTCTATGCCTTTGTCTCGCGCTACCGGAACGCGGCGCAGGCGCGCTGGGCCGTGGCCATCCTGGGGCTGACGCCTTTGTTTTTCGGGGCGGCGCAATTCGCCAATATGGACATGCTGGTCGCCAGCATGATCACGTTATGCGTGCTGGCCGCTGCCGACACGGCGTTGCGGCGAGGGCAGGGGCGGCCGTTTCGTGCGATGTCAGTCGCCACTGGCGTCCTGGCGGCGCTGGCCGTGCTGGCCAAGGGATTGATCGGCCTGGCGCTGCCCGGCGCCATCGTGCTGGCCTGGTTGCTGCTGCGGCGGGATTGGCGCGGCATGCGCGCGCTGCTTTGGGTGCCGGCCTTGCTGGCGTTCGCGGCCGTGGCGGTGCCGTGGTTCTGGTTGATGCAGGTAAAGTTTCCGGGCTTTTTCCACTATTTCTTTGTCTATCAGCACTTTGAACGTTTCGCGCAGAGCGGCTTCAATAATGCGCAGCCGGTGTGGTTCTATGTTCCGATCATGGTTGGGTTGGCGCTGCCGTGGACGGTCTGGGGCGTGTCGCTCTTGGCGCCCGCATTCTGGCGCGAAGCCGATCCGCAGGGCTTGCGCCGATTGATGGCGATCTGGATCGCGGTGGTGGTGGTGTTCTTCTCCATCCCGCAGTCCAAGCTGATCGGCTATGTGCTGCCGGTATTTCCCCCGCTGGCGCTGCTGCTCAGCGAACGTATCGCGCCAGCCTGGGCGGCGGGCAGGCGTCGGGGCGTTGCCATCGCGGTGGGCGTGGCGGCTGTCGTTTGCGTGGGCGCGGTCATTGTGGCATCGACCAACCCGCGCGGCAGCGCCGGCCCGGCCATGCAGGAATTGCGCGGCGAAATGCGGCCGCAAGACGGGCAGGTCGCCTTGCATGCGCTGCCGTTCGACCTGGGCTTCTACACCCACGCCTTGGCGCCCGCCTGGATCGTCGACAACTGGCAAGACCCCGAGATTCCCACCCGGGATAACTGGCGCAAAGAGTTGTACGACGCGGCGCAGTTCGATCCCGTCGCGGGCAAGCGGGTGCTGGTCGACAACGCTGATTTGACCGCCCGCCTGTGCGCGTCGGCCGACGGCGCGCGCTTCTGGATATGGGGCCGGGACGACGATGCCTCACGCTACCCCGCCATCACCGGCGTTCCCGCGCGCATCGCCGGCGAAACGCGCGCGGTGTGGCGTCTTGATATCGATGTGGCGTTCCGTCAGCGGATGTGCGCGGGCCCGCCCGCTGACGGTCAGCCGCCGCGCTGACCGCTGAGCCATGAAAAAAAGCCGGCAGCCTGGAAGGGCTGCCGGCTTTTTCTTCGCGCGGGCGGCGAGCAGCCGCCCGGCGATGAAGGGCTTAGCCGATGGAGGCCAGCACCTGATTCAGCGTGGCGCTGGGGCGCATGGCTTGGCTGGCCTTCGATTCGTTCGGCTGGTAGTAGCCGCCGATGTCGACCGGCTTGCCTTGGGCCGCCTTCAGTTCTTCAACGATCTTGCCTTCGCTTTCGGCAAGCGCGCCAGCGGCGCCGGCGAACTGGGCTGCCAGTGCGCGGTCGTCGGTTTGCGCGGCCACGGCCTGTGCCCAATACATGGCCAGGTAGAAGTGGCTGCCGCGGTTGTCCAGGCCGCCGACCTTGCGGTCGGGCGACTTGTTCTCGTCCAGGAACTTGGCGGTTGCCTGATCCAGCGTCTTGGCCAGGATCTGGGCGGTCGGGTTCTTGTACGCGCGGCCCAGGTGGTCCAGGGATTCGGCCAAGGCCATGAATTCGCCCAGCGAATCCCAGCGCAGGAAGCCTTCTTCCAGGAACTGCTGCACGTGCTTCGGCGCCGAACCGCCCGCGCCCGTTTCGAACAGGCCGCCGCCGGCGACCAGCGGAACGATCGACAGCATCTTGGCGCTGGTGCCCAGTTCCATGATGGGGAACAAGTCGGTCAGGTAGTCGCGCAGCACGTTGCCGGTGACCGAGATCGTGTCCAGGCCTTCGCGGATGCGCTTGACCGAGAACTTGGTGGCTTCAACCGGATCCAGGATGCGCAGGTCCAGGCCGCTGGTGTCGTGGTCGTTCAGGTACTGCTTGACCTTCGCGATGACCTGGGCGTCGTGGGCGCGCTTTTCGTCCAGCCAGAAGACGGCGGGCGTCTTGCTGGCCCGGGCGCGGGCGACGGCCAGCTTGACCCAATCCTGGATCGCGGCGTCCTTGGTCTGGCACATGCGCCAGAGGTCGCCGGCTTCCACGGCTTGTTCCAGCAGGACCTTGCCCGACGCATCGGTGACGCGCACGGTGCCCGATGCCGGGACGACGAAGGTCTTGTTGTGCGAACCGTATTCTTCGGCGGCTTGCGCCATCAGGCCGACGTTGGGCACGCTGCCCATCGTGACCGGATTGAAGGCGCCATTTTTCTTGCAGTCGTCGATGACGGCCTGGTAGACGCCGGCGTAGCTGCGGTCGGGGATGACGGCCTTGGTGTCTTGCAGGTGGCCTTCGGCATTCCACATCTTGCCCGAGTCGCGGATCATGGCGGGCATGGACGCGTCGACGATGACGTCGCTGGGCACGTGCAGATTGGTGATGCCGCGGTCGGAATTCACCATGGCCAATTGCGGCAGCGTCTTGTAGGCGGCGTCGATGTCGGCGGTGATCGCGGCTTGCTGGTCAGCGGGCAGCGATTGGATCTTGGCGTACAGGTCGCCAATACCGTTGTTGGCGTCGAAGCCGGCTTGCTTGAGCACGGCGGCGTGCTTGGCCAGCACGTCCTTGTAGAACACGGACACGACGTGGCCGAAGATGACGGGGTCGGAGACCTTCATCATCGTGGCCTTCAGGTGTACCGAGAACAGCACGCCGGTGGCCTTGGCGTCGTCGATCTGGGCTTGCAGGAAGGACTTCAGCTTGGCGGTCGACAGCACGGCGGCGTCGATGATTTCGCCGGCCTTGACCGGGGTCTTTTCCTTCAGCACGGTCTTGGTGCCGTCGGCGGCGGTCAGTTCGATCTTGACGTCGCCGGCTTCGGCGATCAGCGCCGATTTTTCGGTGCCGTAGAAATCGCCTTCGGACATGTGGGCCACATGCGACTTCGAATCGGCCGACCACGCGCCCATCTTGTGCGGGTGCTTGCGGGCGTAGTTCTTGACCGACAGCGGCGCGCGGCGGTCGGAGTTGCCTTCGCGCAGGACCGGATTCACGGCGCTGCCCTTGACCTTGTCGTAGCGCGCTTTCACGTCGCGTTCGGTGTCGTTGGCAGGGGCGTCCGGATAGTCGGGCAGCTTGTAGCCTTGTTCCTGCAGTTCCTTGATGGCCGCCTTCAGTTGGGGCATCGAGGCGCTGATGTTCGGCAGCTTGATGATGTTGGCTTCCGGCTTGACGGCCAGCGCGCCCAGCTCGGCCAGTGCATCCGAGAGCTTCTGGCTGTCTTCGAGATAATCCGGGAAGAGGGCGATGATGCGGCCGGCCAGGGAGATGTCGCGCGTCTCGACCGTGATGCCCGCGGGCTTGGCGAAAGCCTGGACGATGGGAAGCAGCGAACGGGTTGCAAGCGCCGGAGCTTCATCGGTGAGGGTATAGATAATCTTCGGAGTAAGAGACATGATCCTTGAATCTGTTCGGCTGAGGCGCTTTGGGCGCAAACCCGAACATGCTAAGCGGCATACGCCGGTAGATGTTATCGAGAGTGGGTTCGTATGGGCAGACGCGGATCAATGACCCGGATCGGCCCAAATCGGCAGGAGCCCGCCCTTTATTTGATGGCCGGTTGTCCGGCGCATTCCGAGAGGTGCGACTGCCACGAACCGAACATTGTAATACCGCGATACCGCCAACGCGCATGGAAATAGCCGCCAAAGTCTGTCTTATGGGCTCGATATCGCAGCAATACGGCCTCGATATGGCGGGATGGCCGAATTTCAGCAACGGACCCCGCCCGGGCATGGCGCCCGTATTTGACAAAGCGGCGCGCCGGGCGCAAGCTTTGGTCCATGACTTCCCGCGCCGTCCGCATTTCGCTGATTATTACCATCATTCCTGGAATGGTGGGTTAGCGCGCGACCGCAGTCAGTCACAGCCACCCGCCCCACGAGGCGGGTTTTTTGTGGCCGCCTCTGCAGGGCAAAACCCCACCGCAGAGAACCCCATGTCCGCTTGCTCCTCCGCCGCTGTCCCTGTCGACACCCCCGCCGACAGTCCAGACGACACCCCGAACGACACCCCGAACAACCCCCGCACGTTCCAGGACGGCAATGCCTCGCCCATGGAATACCTGCGCCAGATCCTGACCGCCCGGGTGTATGACATTGCCCGCGAGACCGAGCTGGACCCCGCGCGCGGCCTGTCGGCCCGCCTGAACAACACGGTTCATCTGAAGCGGGAAGACAATCAGCCCGTTTTTTCGTTCAAGGTGCGCGGCGCCTACAACAAGATGCGCAACACGCCGCAAGCGGCGCTGGACCGCGGCGTGATCACCGCGTCGGCCGGCAACCATGCGCAGGGCGTGGCCATTTCAGCAGCGAAGCTGGGCGTGCGGGCCATTATCGTCGTGCCGCAGACGGCGCCGCAGGTCAAGGTGGACGCGGTGCGCGCGCATGGCGGCCCGACCGTCACGGTGGTGCAGGAGGGAGACTCCTACAGCGACGCCTACGCGCATGCGCAAACGCTGGCGCAACAGCAGGATCTGACCTTCATTCCCGCCTTCGACGATCCGTATGTGATCGCGGGGCAGGGCACCGTCGGCATGGAAATCCTGCGCCAGCACCGCGGCGCCTTGCATGCGATTTTCGTGCCGATCGGCGGGGGCAGCCTGGCGGCAGGCGTATCGGCGTATGTGAAGACGGTGAATCCAGAGGTAAAGGTCATTGGCGTGCAGACCGAGGATTCCTGCGCGATGGCGCAATCGATCCGGGCGGGCGAACGCGTGAATCTGCCGGAAGTGGGGCTATTTTCGGACGGGACGGCGGTCAAACTGGTGGGCGAGGAAACGTTCCGCCTGTGCCGCGAGTATCTGGACGAAGTGATCCTGGTGGACACGGACGCGGTATGCGCGGCGATCAAGGATATGTTCCTGGACACGCGCAGCGTGCTGGAGCCGGCCGGCGCGCTGGCGGTGGCGGGACTGAAGAAATACGTGGAACGCGAAGGTGCGCAGGGGCTGTCGCTGGTGGCGGTGACGTCTGGCGCCAACATGAACTTCGACCGCATGCGCTTCGTGGCCGATCGCGCAGAAGTCGGCGAAGCGCGTGAAGCCGTGTTTGCCGTGACGGTGCCCGAAGAGCGCGGCAGCTTCCGCCGCTTTTGCCGCGTGCTGGGGCCGCGCAGCGTGACCGAATTCAACTACCGCATCGCCGATGCGCGTACCGCGCATATTTTCGTCAGCATGCAGATCGCGCGCCGCGGAGAGGCCGCCGACATCATGGCCGCCCTGGAGGAACAGGGATTTTCGGTCAGCGACCTGACGAACAACGAGGTGTCCAAGCAGCACATCCGCTACATGGTGGGCGGGCGTTCGCCCTTGGCGGGCGGCGAACGCCTGTTCCGCTTCGAGTTCCCCGAACGGCCAGGCGCGCTGATGAAGTTCCTGTCGGAAATGGCGCCCAACTGGAACATCAGCCTGTTCCACTATCGCAACCAGGGTGCGGACTTCAGTTCGGCGCTGGTGGGCATCCAGGCGCCGCTGGCCGACAGCGCCGCGCTGGACGCGTTCCTGCTGCAATTGGGCTATGCGCACTTCGAAGAAACCGACAACGAGGCGTATCGGCAGTTTCTGATCTAAGCGCCACGTAGATGAGTCTGCCGCTCAGCCCCGTTTGCAATTCGGCTTGGACGGCAAGGTCACGCCGGGTTTGAACTGCAACGTGGCGCGGCCCGCCTCCTGCGCCAATTGCAGCGTGGCGGCGCGCCAGGCGGGCACGTCGTCAAACAGCACGTCGCGCTTGGTCGAAGACGGATATAGCGGATCCGGCCGATTGAATTCGATGGCGGGCAAGGCGACGCAGGTGTCCTTGACATCCAGGCGCGCCAGTTCCTGGCCAGTGGACAGGCGCACCGCACGAAATGCCAGGGGCGTGTCCACGAACTTGACCACCTCCGGCACGATCCGCATGTCGCCCTGCGCGTCCTTGATACGCGTTGCCGGTTGCACCACCACGGCGTCGCGGCCGGGCGGAATGGCCAGATAGACCACGTCGCCATCCACGTCCAGCAACTTGCCCACGCCCAGGTTCGCGGCCTTGAGCGGCGCGTGCCGGATCATCACGGTTTCGGCCCATGAGGTTTCCACGCGCGTCCAGCCGGGCAGGCGCGCGTCTTCAAAACGGGTGCCGCCGGGCTTGTCGCGGCCGGGCTGCGTGGACAGCGCCAACCGGTTCACGCGCAACGCGCCGTTGACCACTTGCAAGTGCGCCAGCGCGGGGTCGGCGCTGGAACTGGTGAAGTAGGCCAGCACGGCGTCGGTCTCCAGCGCGCGCGCATTGGCCGCACAGAAGAAGGCGCCAGCGGCCATGTTGCGCCCATCCGGGTACAACAGCTTGCCCACGTCCTTGCCGCAGAGCTTGTTGCCCTGGAACGAAATGGTGGTGCTGCGGGTGTTTTGGCGCTGGCCGGTATTCCAGTCGTGGCGGCCATTGGTGGTGATTTCGACGACGAGGCCGTGGTGGTCGTAGACCACCGAGGCGCCCGCAGGCGCGGCAAGCAAGCTTAGAAAAAACGCCATGATGCGGCTTCTCGTCATTCGGCGGGCTCCCCTGGATGGCGTGCATGATGAAACGTCACGGGGGTGACTATATACCGCCCGGGATCCCGCTCCCACAATCGCTGCCTTGAAATTAAGAATGTTATTACATTACACTTGCGGCCCGTTTGCTCCATTCTGACGCGGCCGATTTGCATTCGCCGCAGCCGCATCCATGTCATCCCAGCCTTTCGCCTCACCCGCCGCACCGGGCGCGCGCCTGCGTTCCATTGACGCCTTGCGCGGCTTGGTCATCGTCATCATGTTGCTCGACCATGTGCGCGAGACCTTCTTTTTGCATCATCAGGTCGTCGACCCGATGGATGTGTCGGCCACGGACCCCGCGCTGTACTTTTCACGTCTGCTGGCGCATCTTTGCGCACCGGTGTTTGTTTTTCTGACGGGTATGTCCGCCTGGCTGTACGGCGCCAAGGCGGGTAGCCGGGGCGCGGCAGCCGCATTCCTGGCCAAGCGCGGGCTGTTCCTTGTCCTGCTGGAAGTGCTGGTCGTGAATTTCGCGTGGACGTTCCAGTTCCCGCCGTCGGTCGTCTACCTGCAAGTGATCTGGGTGATCGGCTTGAGCATGCTTGCGCTGGCCGCCTTGCTGTGGCTGCCGCGCGCCGCGCTGGTGGTGATCGGCGTGGTGTTGGTGGCGGGGCACAACGCGCTGGACGCCGTGCACTTCGCCGAAGGCGAAATCATGCACGTGCCCTGGGCGGTGCTGCACGACAGGGGCTGGATACACCTGGGCGACGCCTTGCGTCTGCGGACGTCGTATCCCTTGCTGCCCTGGATCGGCGTGATCGCGCTGGGCTTTGCCGTGGGTCCGTGGTTCCAGGCGGGAATGCCGGCCGCCGTGCGGCAACGCCGCCTGTGGCTGGCGGGCTTCGCGGCGCTGGCCGGCTTTGCCGTGCTGCGCGCGATCAACGGCTATGGGCAGGCACAAGCGTGGGCCGTGCAGACGGATGCGCTGCATACCGTGATGAGCTTCCTGAATATCACCAAGTACCCGCCGTCGCTGATGTTCCTGCTGCTGACGCTGGGCCTTGGCATGTGCCTGCTGGTGCTGATCGAACGCGCACAGTCGGCCGCGTGGGTCGGCGTGCTATGTGTGTTCGGCGCCGCGCCGATG
Organism: Achromobacter marplatensis; assembly: GCF_049060505.1. Taxonomy (GTDB): domain Bacteria; phylum Pseudomonadota; class Gammaproteobacteria; order Burkholderiales; family Burkholderiaceae_B; genus Achromobacter; species Achromobacter marplatensis_A. The sequence goes on along the minus strand of NZ_JBMGRB010000002.1, from coordinate 138,383 downwards.
TTCTTCTACCTGCTGCACCTTTACGTGTTGAAGGCGCTGTACCTGGCGGGCGAGGGCGTCTGGGGCTTGAACCACGGCAAGTTCTTTGGCGTGGATCAGTTATGGGCGGTCTGGCTGATCGCGGCGCTGCTGGCGGTAGCGCTGTATTGGCCCGTGCGATGGTTCGGCCGCCTGAAGGCGGCGCGCCGCGACATCTTCTGGCTCAAATACCTGTGATGGCTAAGGGTCGGTGCCGGTGGCGTGTCAGGTGCGTGGGCGTGGCCGCCTTGTCGGCGGCGTGCGCGGCCGGGGCCCAGTCCAGCCCCCAGTCCCGCTCCGTCACGCTGTATGGCGTGGTGGACCTAAGCATGACGGGCGTGTCGACGCCGGACCGTGGCACGTCGCTCAGCATGCAGTCCGGCGTGCAGTCGGGATCGCGCTGGGGCCTGCGCGGCACCGAAGACCTGGGCAATGGCCTGCGCGCCAACTTCCAGCTGGAAAGCGGTGTTGCGGCAAACAACGGCAAATCCGCGCAGGGCGGACGGTTGTTCGGCCGGGCCGCGTGGGCGGGGGTTTCCGGGGCGTGGGGCGACCTGCGGCTGGGCCGCCAGACGTCGGTCTCCTCGGCCACGTTGGCGGACTACGACGCGTTCCTGGCGTCCTACCTGAACCTGGGCGCACAGACCGCGCTGCTGCCGTTCAACGCCAATCGGGCGGACAACACCATGGCGTTCTGGAGCCCGTCGGCGGGCGGGTGGCGCGCGGCGGCCGGCGTCAGCCTGGACTATGACGGGGGCGGCGGGTTTCAAACCGCGTCCACCAACAAGCTGTACAGCGCGGCGTTGATCTATGAACAGCCTGCCTACGCCGTCACGGTTACCTACGAGGGCGCGCGCTGGGCCAACGGTACGGCGCAGTCGGCCGCCATGGCCCGGGCGGGCGGCGCGCAGCAGCCCGATGCCTACACACTGGCGGGCCGCGCCACCCTTGGCGCGTTCACGCTGTATGCGGCCGGTTCCGTCATGCGCCATGGTTCGACGATTCCTTCCGTGCCATCGCCAGGGCAACGCGTATATTTTCCCGGCAGCACCGTGCATGGGGTGATGGCGGGCGCCACGTGGCGCATCGGCGCCGGCACGATCATGGCGTCATGGCAGGCCAGCTTGCCAGGCGGCGGCGGTTTGGCTCGCCAGGGCGCCACGCATACGCAGCAGACGTATTCGGCGGGCTACGCCTTCGACCTGTCCAAGCGCACCAACCTGTACGCCGTCTATGGCTATTTGCGTGGCGCATGGGCGGACCCGTCGTGGCACGAGTCGCAATACGCCATCGGAATCCGGCACCGGTATTGAATCGGTGCGCGGGGGGATGAAGCCACACCGGTTTAGTGCAGGATCTGGCTCAGGAACAGCTGTGTCCGCTCGTTCTGCGGGTTATCGAAGAACGCGTCCGGGTTGTTCTGTTCGATGATCTCGCCGCGGTCCATGAAGATCACGCGGTTGGCGACTTTGCGCGCGAAGCCCATTTCATGGGTCACGCAGATCATCGTCATGCCGCTTTCCTGGGCTAGCGTCACCATCACGTCCAGCACTTCCTTGACCATCTCTGGATCCAGCGCGGATGTCGGTTCGTCGAACAGCATGACCTTGGGGTTCATGCAAAGCGAGCGTGCGATGGCCACGCGCTGCTGTTGGCCGCCCGACAACTGGCCGGGAAATTTCTTGGCTTGATCCGGGATGCGCACGCGCTCCAGATACTTCATCGCGGTGGCCTCGGCTTCGGCGCGCGGCTGCTTCAGCACCCACATGGGGCCCAGCGTCAGGTTTTCCAGCACGGTCATGTGAGGGAACAGGTTGAAGTGCTGGAACACCATGCCGACCTCGCGGCGGATGGTCTCGATATGCTTCAGGTCGTTGGTCAGCTCGGTGCCGTCGACAATGATCTGCCCCTGCTGGTGCTCTTCCAGCCGGTTGATGCAGCGGATCATGGTGGACTTGCCCGAGCCCGACGGGCCGCACACCACGATGCGCTCACCGGGTGCGACGTCCAGGTTGATGTTGCGCAGCACGTGGAACTGGCCGTACCACTTGTTCACGCCCTGCAATCGGATAATGGAATCCGGCATGCTTGGTCTCCGTAAAGGGTTACCGGGTTGACGCGCCGCGTTCAACGCGCGTGCCCGGTGGCCAGCCGCTTTTCAAGCGCCTGGCTGTATTTGGACATGGAATAGCAGAAGGCGAAGTAGATCAGCGAGATAAAGAGATAAGCCTCTACCCCGAAACCCCGCCATGCGGCATCGGACAGGGCCGCCTTGGCCGCCAGCGTCAAATCGAAAATGCCGATGATCACGACCAGCGACGTGTCTTTGAACAGGCTGATGAAAATGCCGACCAGGGGCGGAATCACGATCTTCAGCGCTTGCGGCAGGATGATCTTGCGCATCTGCTGCCAGTAGTTCAGGCCCAGCGAATCGGCGCCTTCGTACTGCCCCTTGGGAATCGCCTGCAAACCGCCGCGCACCGTTTCCGCAATGTAGGCGGCGGCGAACAGGATGATGGCGATCTGCGCGCGCAGCAGCTTGTCGATGGTGAACCCTTCCGGCAGGAACAACGGCAGCATCACCGATGACATGAACAGCAGGCTGATCAGCGGCACGCCCCGGATCAGCTCGATGTACACGACGCACAACGCCTTGATGGCCGGCATTTTCGAGCGCCGGCCCAGGGCCAGCAGCACGCCGATGGGAAACGCGAAGGCAATGCCGAACGTGGCCAGGATCAGCGTCAGCGGCAGGCCGCCCCAGCGCGCATTTTCCACGTAGGTCAGGCCGAACACGCCGCCCCACATCAACAGCGCCACGGCCGTCAGGCCGACGGTCCAGATAACCGCCAGCTTTCCATTCCAGAAGCGGCGCATGCCGCTGCACGCGATCACGCCAACCAGGATCAGCGTCGCGATCAGAGGGCGCCATTGCTCGTCGAACGGATAGGTGCCGAACAGGATCAGCCTGTGCTTTTCGATGATGAACGCCCAGCAGGCGCCGCCCGCCGAAGCGCGGCACTCCATTGCGTTGGTGGCGGTGAAGTTCGCCTTCAGGAACGCCCATTCGACCAGCGCCGGCAGCGACATCAACAGGAACCACGCCAGCAGTACCGTGATCAGGATGTTCAGCGGCGACGAAAACAGGCGGGACCGTACCCAGGCCCACGCGCCCACCTGTGTGCTGGGCGGGGGCAGGGCGTCGGTGAAGGAATGCGTAGTGCTGCTCATCTCAACGCTCCACCAGCGCGATGCGCTTGTTGTACCAGTTCATGAATATCGAGATCGACAGGCTGACCGTCAGGTAGGCGCCCATGATGATGAGGATGCCCTCGATGGCTTGGCCCGTCTGGTTCAGCGTGGTGTTCACGACCGACACGATATCGGGGTAGCCGATGGCGACCGCCAGCGAACTGTTCTTCAGCAGGTTCAGGTATTGGCTGGTCATCGGCGGAATGATCACGCGCAAGGCCTGCGGCAGCACGACCAGACGCAGCACCTTGGCGCGTGGCAAGCCCAGCGAACCGGCGGCTTCCCATTGGCCGTTGTTGACCGCCTGGATGCCCGAGCGCACCACTTCGGCGATGAACGCCGAGGTGTAGACGGTCAGGCCCAGGAACAGGGCGACAAATTCCGGCGACAGGGTCAGCCCGCCGACGAAGTTGAAGCCCTTCAATGCCGGCATGTCCAGCGTCAGCGATGCGCCGCCGGCCAGCCACCCCGCGAACGGCAGGCCGATCAACAGGCCGATGGCCACGCGGCCCAACGGAAACGCGCGCCCCGTGGCTTCCTGGCGCTTGGTGCCCCAATGGCCCAGCACCAGGATTACCAGGACGGCCAGGGCCAGGCCGGCCAGCACCCAGTCCAGCGACGTGCCTTCCAGCCCGGGCACTTTCAGGCCCCGGTTGGAAATGAACACGCCCGGCAGGGGGGTGTGCGCCTGGCGCGGGCCGGGCATGTTTTCGGTGATCAGCGCATACCAGAAGAACAGTTGCAGCAAGAGCGGCACGTTGCGCATCACCTCGACGTACACCGAGGTGATTTTCTTGACGAGCCAGTTCTTCGACAGGCGGCCGATGCCGATCAAGATGCCCAGAAACGTCGCGGCGACCAGCGCCAGCAATCCCACGCGCAGCGTGTTCAGCACGCCCACGAAGATGGCGCGGCCATAGGTGTCCGCCGGGCCGTAGGCAATCACGGATTCGCCGATCGCAAAGCCCGCCTCGCGGTCCAGAAAACCGAACCCCGTGGCGATGTTGCGCATCGACAGGTTGTGCAGCGTGTTGTGCACCAGGAACCAGACGCTGGCCCCGACCAGGGTCAGGGCCAGCACCTGGTAGACCAGCGCGCGGGTGGCCGGATCGTTCCAGGAAACCCGGTGCGCGGGCCGCGGCACCGGGGATTGCGCGGTGTGCTTGGCCACGGCTTATCCCGCCATCAAGGCTTTGACGGCCGCTTCCAGGCGGTCCATGCCTTGTTCGATCACCTCGGTCGACGTTGCGAACGAAAAGCGCACGTAGGGCGACAAGCCGTAAGAGCCGCCGTCGATTACCGCTACGCCAGCCTCGCGCAGGAAGAACAGGCTGACGTCCAGGTCGGTCTTCAGTTCGCCGGCCGGGCCGGTACGTCCGATCAGGCCCTGCACGTTGGCATACACGTAGAAGGCGCCGTCGGGCATGGCGCACGAGATGCCGGGAATGGCGTTCAGGCGGCGCACGATCAGGTCGCGGCGCGCCTTGAAGATGTCGACCATTTGCGTGACGCTGGATTGGTCGCCTTCCAGCGCAGCCTGTGCCGCCACCTGCGAGATCGCGCTGGGGCAGGATGTGCTTTGCGACATGACCGTGCTCATCGCCTTGATCAGGTCGGCGGGGCCGGCGCCGTAGCCGATGCGCCAGCCAGTCATGGCATAGGACTTGGACATGCCGTTGACGATCAGCGTGCGCGGGATCAGTTGCGGTTCCACCTGCACGGGCGACGCGTGCGCCTGGCCGCTATAGCAGAAGGGCGCGTAGATCTCGTCGCTAAGAACCCATACCTGCGGGTGGCGCAGCAGCACGTCGGTCAGGGCGCGCAACTCGGCGGCGCTGTACACGGCGCCGCTGGGATTACTGGGCGAATTCAGGATCAGCCAGCGGGTCCGCGGCGTGATGGCGGCTTCCAGCGTGGCGGCGTCCAGCTTGAAGCCTTGCGATTCCGGACCGGTCACGACCACGGGCTTGCCTTCGTTCAGCAGCACCATGTCGGGATACGACACCCAGTACGGCGCGCACACAATCACTTCGTCGCCCGGTTCCAGGCTGGCCGTCAGCGCGGCGCCGATGATCTGCTTGGCGCCGGCGCCCACGGTGATCTGGTCCATGCCGTAGGACACGCCCAGGCCCAGTTGCAGGCTGTTGGCGATGGCGCGGCGCAGGCCTGCCGTGCCGTTGGGGCTGGTGTAGCGGATATCGCCGCCGGCAATGGCCTCCTGGCCGGCGCGCGCGATGTGGGCGGGCGTGGGCATGTCGGGTTCGCCAAGCGTGAAGTCGGCGATTTCACGGCCTTGGCGGCGCAGCTCATCGACCACGATCTTGGCGGCCATGCTGGGCGAAGGTTTGATTTGTTTAAGACGGGCGTTGACGATGCTGTTCATGATTAGCGCACCGGCCAGCCGTACATCAGGCCGCCTTGCGTCCATTGTTTGTTCAAGCCGCGTTCCAGCTTCAGCGGGCTGTCCTTGCCCATGGCGCGGTCATAGCTTTCACCGTAGTTGCCCACTTGCTTGATGATGTTGTAGGCCCACTTGTCATCCAGCCCCAGGTTCTTGCCCATGCCCGGCGTCACGCCCAGGATGCGCTGCACGTTGGGGTTGGTGCTCTTTAGCATGTCGTCTACGTTCTTGGACGTGATGCCGTATTCCTCGGCTTCCAGCATGGCATTCAACGACCAGCGGACCACGTTGAACCACTGCTCGTCACCCTGGCGGACCATCGGGCCCAACGGCTCCTTGGACAAGTTCTCGTCCAGGATTTCCCAGTCGTCCGGCTTGGCCAGCCGCGTGCGCATATTGGCGGCGGTGTTCGACTTGTCGTTGGTGTAGGCGTCGCAGCGACCCGACTCCAGCAGGCGGAAGTTCTCGTCGTAGTTCTCGACCAGAACCGGCTTGAAGGTCATTCCGCGGCTGCGGAAGTAGTCGGCCAGGTTCAGTTCGGTGGTGGTGCCCGGCTGCACGCAGATCGTGGCGCCGTCCAGCTCCTTCACGCTTTTCACGTTCATGGACTTCTTGACGATCAGGCCTTGCGCGTCATAGAAGTTCACACCCACGCCAATCAGGCCCAGCGTGGTGTCGCGGGTCAGCGTCTGCGTCGTGTTGCGCGACAGCATGTCGATTTCGCCCGATTGCAGCGCCGTGAACTTCGCCTGCGCCGTCAGCACATTGCCCTTCACCTTGGACGCATCGCCGAACATGGCGGCGGCCACGGCGCGGCACATGTCCACGTCCAGGCCGGTCCATTCGCCCTTGCTGTCCAGCACCGAGAAGCCGGGGATGCCGGCAAAGCCGCACTGCAGAAAGCCCTTCTTCTTGACGGCGTCGAACGTCACGCCGGCTTGGGCGCCGGACGCGGCGCACAGCAAGGTCGCCGCAACGGCGGTGCTTAGGAATTTACGCATGGAGAATTCTCCTGGGGGTCGGAAAGCGCTTGGGATAAGCGGGAAAATCGGGTCCGCCAGGTGCGCGCCGACGCACCCCGGAAGGAGCCCGGAGCAAGCGGCGCCGCGTAAGCGGACGGGGATGGAAACGGGGAAGGTTCGCGGCGAAGCCGCAAGCGACCGGAGGCCGGTCAGGTGATATGCCGATGGATGCGCGTGGCGTAGCGGTGGAACGTCGTGCGAAGGGAAAGGATCGGGCTCATCGGCGGCACTTGTACAACGTGGGTCATACGGTAGCGGGGCGTTCTGGCCGACACATCGTCGGGCAGCGCGGCGCTAGGTCATAAGACGTATGATGGCAGCCGTCATACAAGTAGGCAAGTAAGGGGAATCCCGTAATTCCCTGATGCGCCGTGGGCGTTGGAGGGGCACCCGTCGATACGCAAAGGTCTATTGAGCCGGCGCTTGCGACAGTAGTTTGCGGTAGCGCGCGATGCTGTCGCCCAGGTGGCGCGCCATCGCGGCGCGCGCGGCGCCGGGGTCGCGCCGCATGATGGCCGTCAGGATGGCTTCGTGTTCGCGAACGTTGCGGGTTTCGTAGGTTTCAAGCTCTTCGGGCGTCTTGCCGCCGTGCTTGATGTTCAGGTCCAGCATCACGTCGCGCACCGCCGCTTTCAACAGCGCCGGAAAGTGCGGGTTGTTGGAGGCTTTGGCGATGGACAAGTGGAATTCGTAGTCGGCCTTCACCGCCGCTTCCATGTCGCGCGTGGCGCGGTTGAAGGCGTCAAAAGCTTCGACGATGCCGCTCAGGTCGGTGGCGGTGCGGCGCTCTGCCGCAAGCCCACAGGCCTCGACTTCAAGGCCGGCGCGCAGTTCCATGATGTGCAGGGCCCAGCGCGGATCCGCGGCGGGTTCAATGACGAAGTCGATGGGTTTTTCACGGTCTTCCGTGACGAACACGCCAATGCCGGGCTTGCTGACCAGGCGGCCGCTCAGGCGCATCGACGCGACCGCTTCACGAATGACGGTGCGGCTGACGTCGAACTCGTCGCAAAGCTGGTGTTCGGAAGGCAGTTTGTCGCCCGCGCGGTACAGGCGCGAATCCAGGCGCTTGGTCAGTTCCTCGATCACCACATCGGTCAGGCGCGAACGCGGGCGGGGCCGGGCAGGAGTTTGCATCGTCTCTCTTATGGATAAGGCGGAAAGGCAGGCCGTAAGCCAGCGGCCGGAGCCGCAAGTGTACGCTTTTCAAACCCGCCACCCGGGTGTCCGGCCCGGTGGCGGCCGTCCGGCAACAGGCCGGCAGACTGCAAAAAAGAATGGCCATATGACAACATACAGCGGCGATTTCGCCAATGTCTGTTTGACGTTGGCGCGGCCCATCCCACGCCCAAGCCATCACGCCCGGCAATAAAAAAGCCCTCCGGAGGGAGGGCGTCTGCGGTGCCGCGGCGCAGGCTTACTGCGGGCCGAGCTTCTTGATCAGGGCGTTAAGCATTTCAAGCTCTTCGCCGGTCAGGTCGGTCAGCGGTGCACGCACGGGGCCGGCATCGTGGCCGACCAGCTTGGCGCCGGCCTTGACGATGCTGACGGCGTAGCCGGCCTTGCGGTTGCGGATTTCCAGGTAAGGCAGGAAGAAATCGTCCAGCAAACGGTTGGTGGTGTCGGTGTCGCCGGCGGCGATGGCGCGGTAGAAATCCATGGCCGTCTTGGGCACGAAGTTGAAGACGGCCGACGAGTAGACGGGCACGCCGAGTGCGCGATAGGCGGCGGCATAGACTTCGGCGGTGGGCAGGCCGCCCAGGTACGAGAAGCGGTCGCCCATCTTGCGGCGGATGCGGACCATGGCTTCGATGTCGCCGATGCCGTCCTTGAAGCCGACCAGGTTGGGGCAGCGGTCGGCCAGTTGGGCCAGGCTGTCGGCCGACAGGCGGGATTGGGCGCGGTTGTAGACGATAACGCCGATCTTGACCGACTTGCAGACCTGTTCGACGTAAGCGGCGATGCCGTCTTGCGAGGCTTCGGTCAGGTAGTGGGGCAGCAGCAGGATGCCCTTGGCGCCTTGGCGCTCGGCTTCCTGGGCGTAGGCGATGGCGGTGCGGGTGGGGCCGCCGGCGCCGGCCAGGATGGGCACCTTGCCGGCGCAGGTCTGGACGGCGGTGCGGATGACGTCCGAATACTCCTGGGGGGCGAGGGAGAAGAACTCGCCGGTGCCGCCGGCGGCGAAGAGGGCGGTGGCGCCATACGGGGCCAGCCATTCAAGGCGGGCGGCGTAGGTCTTGGCGTTGAAATCGCCGTTCTGGTCAAAGTCCGTCACGGGGAAGGAAAGCAACCCTTCCGACACGATTGCCTTGAGTTCCTGGGGAGTCGTCATGCCTGTCATCCATTAAAGGGGAAGTAGATGTATGTCATCGTACAACATACAAGTTATCGCGGCAAGGGGTGAGCCGTCGTCTGTGTATCACTGGCCAGGAATGAGGATCCATCACGTCGCGCGTCCGGAATTTCCCTAGATTGAAAGGCGAACCGGCCAACAGTATTCTCCTTGTCGCGTAGTTATACGACAACGTACAAGATAAGAAACTATCCCTTTTCAGGAGACAAGCTTGAAGGCATTCCCCTTGTTGCAGCACACGTTCGCCGCGTTGGCGTTGACCGCCTTGACCGCCGCCAGCGCGCACGCCGCGGACGATTGGCCGAAGGCCAAGCCCATCACGCTGGTGGTCCCGTTTGCCGCTGGCGGCACGTCGGACATCCTGGGCCGCATGATTGCGCAGGAATTGGGCGCCAGCTTGAGCCAGACCGTGCTGGTCGAGAACAAGGGCGGCGCCGGCGGCGTGCTGGGGGCCGACGCCGTGGCGCGGGCCAAGCCCGACGGCTACACCCTGTTGTTGGGCACGATCGCTACCCACGCGATCAACCCGTCGCTGCTGCCGGGCATCAACTACAACGCGGCCAAGGATTTTGCGCCGGTCATCCTGCTGGGCAGCATTTCGAACGTGTTGCTGGTGGGCGCCAGCCAGCCGTACAAAACGGTGCAGGACGTGGTGGCCGCGGGCAAAGCCAACCCGGATACCATCGCCTTCGGATCGGCCGGGCAGGGGACGTCGCAGCATCTGTCGGGCGAAGTCTTCAAGCAATTGACCGGCGCCCATCTGACCCATGTGCCGTACCGGGGCAGCGCGCCCGCTATCCAGGATTTGATCGGCGGCCAGATACCCAGTTCGTTCGAAACGGCGCTGGTCGCGCTGCCTTACGTGCAAAGCGGCAAGGTGCGCGCGCTGGCGGTTACATCGGCCAAGCGCACCGACGTGATGCCGGATGTGCCGACGATGCAGGAAGCCGGCGTCGCAGGCTTTGACGTCAGCAGCTGGCAAGCCATCTACGCGCCGGCCAACACGCCGCCGGCCGTGGTGGACCGGCTGAACAAAGCCATCGCCACCATCATCGCCAAGCCGGACGTCAACGCCAAGATGAAGGGCCTGGGCTTGGCCTACACGCCGAACACGCCGGCCGAGTTCACGGCATTCCAGACCGGTGAGCAAGCCAAGTGGGCAAAGATCATCGCCGACGGGAAACTGCGGGTGCAGTAAAGAGTGCAGTAAATAGTGCAGCCGCGCGGAGCGGATCCGCGCGGCGCAAAGGTGAACGCCCGGCGAATGCCGTCAGCCTGGCCGGCTTTGCAGCGCTTGTTCTGCCCGGATGATGTCGTCGGGATGATCGATATCCTGGACGCACCCGGCGTCTTGCGACGCCAGCGGACGCAGCGTGCCTAGCTGGGCGGCCCGGCGTACCAGCGGCATTGCGCCGGACTCGCCGCTTAAGTTCAACAGCGCACTGCGCCATGCTGGCCCGAATCCCACGGGGTGGCCTGGCGGGTGGGTTCCGTCGGCGATGGCCACTTGAGGGCGCACCACCGCCCAGGGCTCGCCAAGCGCGGCTTCGCGTAGCGACTGCGCGACGCCGACCAGACTGGCGGGTTGGATCAAGGGCAGGTCGCCCGGCAATATCAACCAGCCGGGCGCGTCCGCGTGGCGAGCCACGCCGCGGGCGATGGAGTCGCCCATGCCGCTGGCCTCGGGGGCGTCGTCGTGCCGTTCCACCAAGATCCAGGGCAAGCCGCTGTCGCGCACCGCGGCCAGCGTCCATTCCAGCACCGGCCGGCCCAGCAGGTCGGCGTCAAGTTTGTTGCCGACGCCGCCGGCCTCGCGGAACCGGCGTCCGGCGCCGGCGGCCAGGACCACGACGATAGGAGTGGGGGGCGGGTTTGTCATCGATTCAAGAGGGCGCGGTGTCTGGAAATGTGGGGTGCGCAGGCGGATGGGCCGAGCCGTTGCGTCAGAGCGACTTTACCCAGATTCGAGGCCGCGCGCTTTATTGAATCGTGAGGCGGCGGGCCACTTTTCCGTGCCGCCAAAACAGGTATAGTCCATCGCTTAGGCCACTGCAGCGACCGCGTCTTGTTCCATCAGGCGTCCGCATCGTTGCACCGCTGGGCCGCGCCCCCCTCTATAGAACAAGCCACCCGCTACCATGCCGAATCCGTCGTCGCAGCCTGCCAACCGCTATGCCTTTCCCCGGACGCTATTGGCGGGGTTCGTGACGGCGGCGTTGGCGACGCTGGTTATCGCCTTCGTCAATGTGCGTTCGGCAGACACCCGCCAGCAGGCGGTCAGGGCCGTGGACCGCACCACCGAGACGTTGCGCCAGCTCAGCCTGTTCAACTCGGCGCTCAAGGATGCCGAGATCGGCCAGCGGGGTTATCTGCTGACCGGCGACGCGACCTACCTGCAGCCGTATCTGCGTTCGCTGGGGCTCATCGATCAACGCCTGGCTCGGGTGAAAGAGGCGGTGGCCAACGATCCGGCGCAACGGCGCATCATCAGCGACATTGAAGGCATCACGCGGCAAAAACTGGCTGAATTGCATGACACGGTCGAGATGCGCAAGGCCGGCAATGTGGACGCCGCGATGGCCGTGGTGCGCACCGATTCCGGCAAAGAGGCAATGGACCGGTTGCGCGATATGGTGGGCGACCTGTACGCGCGGCAGATGGATGAACTGACTGAAGGCAAGGAAGCCTGGGCCGCGGCGGCCGCCACGTCGACCTATTACTCGTGGGGCGGATCGGCGTTGCTGCTGGTGCTGATCCTGGCGTCGGCCGGGATGACCATGCGGGAGTACCGGGCCAAGGCGCGCCAATCTTGGGTAACGGCCGGCCTGTCGGGCTTGAGCCTGCGCCTGCAAGGGGATCACCGCCTGGACGAGATCGGCAAGCGCGCCTTGGATTATCTGGCCGAGTACCTGGACGCCGACGTGGGCGCGGGATACGTGGTTGACCGCAGCAGCGGCGAACTGGAGCTCTTCGGCGGCTTTGCGTTGCCGCCCGAACGCCTGGCGCAGAAAATCCAGCCGCCCGAAGGCCTGGCCGGGCAGGCCGTCACGTCGCGGCGGCTGTTGCACGTGCGTAATGTGCCGGCGGGGCACCTTGAGGTCGCCTCCGCCACGGGCCGCTCGAATCCCGCCGAGCTCGTCCTGACGCCAGCCATCCAGAACGGACGCGTATATGCCGTGATCGAATTGGGCTTCAACCGCCCGGTCGGCGAGAGCGAGCGCAACCTGTTGGAAAGGGCCTCGGAAATGCTGGCCTCGGCGATTCGCTCGGGCCAGGACCGGTCACGGCTGGAAGCGCTGTTGGAAGAAACCCAGCAACAGGCGGAAGAATTGCAGACCCAGCAAGAGGAATTGCGCGTCAGCAATGAAGAGCTTGAGCAGCAAAGCCGCATCCTGCAAGAGTCCCAGGCGCGCATGGAACTGCAGCAGACCGAACTTGAGCAGACCAATGCCAACCTGGAAACGCAGACCCAGCAGCTGCTGCGGGTGCAGGGCGCGCTAACCGAGAAGGCCCGCGAATTGTCGCAGGCCAGCCAGTTCAAGAGCGAGTTCCTGGCCAACATGAGCCACGAGCTGCGCACGCCCTTGAATTCGACGTTGATTCTGGCCAAGCTGCTATCGGACAACAAGCCCGGCAACCTTAGCGCCGAGCAGGTCAAGTACGCGCAGACCATTTATTCGGCCGGCAGCGATCTGCTGACGCTGATCAACGACATCCTGGATCTGTCCAAGATCGAAGCCGGACAGGCCACGCTGGAGGTCGAGCAGGTGGCGGTGGCCCCGATGCTGCAGCGCTTGCTGGAGCCGCTGCGGCCAATGGCGCTGGACAAGGGGTTGGCGCTGGAACTGGACATCGATCCGGCGGTGCCCGCCACCTTGCAGACCGATCCGCAGCGCCTGGGCCAGGTGCTGAAAAACCTGCTGTCCAATGCCCTCAAGTTCACGCAGCGCGGTACGGTCGCGTTGCGGGTCTCGCGGGCCTCGCGTGACAGGGTGGCGTTTGCGGTGCAGGACACCGGCATCGGCGTGCCGGCGGACCAGCAGGAATTGATTTTCGAGGCCTTCCGCCAGGCCGACGGCAGCACGCACCGCAAATTTGGCGGCACGGGACTGGGCCTGTCGATTTCACGCGATCTGGCGGCGTTGCTGGGCGGCGGCATTTCCGTGGCAAGCACGCCGGGGCAAGGCAGCGTGTTCACGCTGGAGCTGCCTGTGCGGCTGGAAGGCGCGCGCGCCGTGCCGGGCGCGCGCAGCGGGGCGGCGTCTGCCGTGCCGTCCGCGTTCTCGTCCGCGTTCCCGCACGCGGCGCCGGTGGCGCTTTCGGGCGACGCGCCGGACGAGCCGGCCCGTCGGGCGGACACCCCTGCCGCCGGCAGAACGCCCGATGCGTCCGCCACCAGGGCAGCTTCCGAGACGGCCGGCCATTCGGGCGCCAACGAACGCAGGATCCTCGTCATCGAGGACGATGAGCGCTTTGCGGCCATTCTTGCAGACCTGTCGCGCGAGATGGGCTTTGGGTGTTTGGTGGCCCACACCGCCACGGACGGCCTGGCTCTTGCCTCGCGAGAGCGTCCCAACGCCATCGTGCTGGACATCAATCTGCCTGACTTCTCGGGCCTGGGCGTCCTGGACCAGCTCAAGCGCAACCCGCAGACCCGGCATATTCCGGTTCATGTGGTGTCGGTGGCCGACTATGCCCGTGAAGCCATGGGCCGTGGCGCGGCCGGCTACGCGCTGAAGCCGGTCAAACGCGAGGAACTGGTTCACGCCTTGCAGCGCCTGGAAGCCAAATTCACCCGTCATGTGCGGCATGTGCTGGTGGTGGAAGACGATGATCGACAGCGCGAAAGCGTGCGCCAGCTGTTGGCGCGCAACGACGTCGAGATCGCGCCGGCCGCCACGGCCGCGGACGCGCTGGCGCTGCTGCGCCAGACGACCTTCGACTGCGTTGTCATGGATTTGAACTTGCCCGACATGAGCGGCTACGAGCTGCTGCAGCAGATGACCGAGCAGGAGGGCGTGTCGTTCCCGCCGGTCATCGTCTATACGGGCCGCGCGCTGTCGCGCGATGAAGAACAGCATTTGCGGCGCTTCTCCAAGTCCATCATCATCAAGGATGCGCGCTCGCCCGAACGCCTGCTGGATGAAGTCACGCTGTTCCTGCACCAGGTCGAAGCGGAATTGCCGCCCGAACAGCGCCAGATGCTGGAGCTGGCGCGCAGCCGCGATTCCGCGCTGGAAGGCCGCACCGTGCTGGTGGTGGAAGACGACGTGCGCAACGTGTTCGCGCTGTCCAGCATCCTTGAGCCCACCGGCGTGCGCGTGGAGATCGCGCGCAACGGCCGCGAGGCGTTGGACGCCCTGGGCCGTGCCGGATCTGACGGCGGGCCGGCCATCGACCTGGTGCTGATGGACATCATGATGCCCGAAATGGATGGCTATACAGCGATGCGCGAGATCCGCAAGCGGCCCGAGTGGCGGCGCCTGCCCATCATTGCGCTGACCGCCAAGGCCATGAAGGACGACCAAGAGAAATGCCTGGCCGCGGGCGCCAACGACTACATCGCCAAGCCCTTGGACGTGGAACGCTTGCTGTCGCTTGTGCGTGTCTGGATGCGCAGCTAAGACGTCCGCCGGCGCAACGCTCTGTTGATCACCACCATGCCAACCACTCCCAAAGCGCGTATCGCAGACATCGAGCAACGGCTGTTGCTCGATGCGATCTATCACCGCTACCACTATGACTTCCGCGAGTATGCGCAGGCGTCGCTGAAGCGGCGCCTGCAAAGCGCGCTGACGCAGTTTGGGTGCAAGACGTTGTCGCAATTGCAGGACCGCGTGCTGCACGACCCCCCGGTGTTCACGGCGCTGCTGCAGTTCCTGACGGTGCAGGTCAGCGACATGTTCCGCGATCCGGAATATTTTTTGGCGTTGCGCAACGAAGTCTTGCCGATTCTGCGCACCTATCCGTCGATCAAGGTGTGGGTGGCGGGGTGCAGCGCGGGCGAAGAAGTCTATTCGCTTGCCATCCTGTTGGCCGAAGAGGGCCTGCTTGAGCGCGCGATGATCTACGCGACCGACATCAATCCGCATGCGTTGCGCGCCGCCGAGCAAGGCATTTTTGATATGGACCGCGTGGCCGCCTTTTCCGCGAACCATGCCCGGTCTGGCGGACGCAGTTCGCTGTCGGACTATTACACCGCCCGGTACGGCCGGGTGGTGTTCGACAAGCGCTTGCGCGAACACATGGTCTTTTCCGATCACAGCCTGGCCACGGACAGCGTGTTTGCCGAGGTCCATCTGATTTCCTGCCGCAATGTCCTGATCTATTTCGAGCGCGATCTCCAGAGCCGGGCATTGGGCCTGTTCCATGATGCGCTGGTCCATCGCGGTTTCCTGGGGCTGGGGTCGCGGGAGTCCCTGCGGTTTTCCTCGCAAGCCGGCAACTTCGATGACTTCGTGCTGGACGACCGCATCTACCGCAAGAAGGCGGGCCTATGATCGCGGGCGCGTCCGTTTCGCGTGTGCCGGCGGCGGCCTGCCCCTGGGAGGCGATCGTCATCGGCGGATCGTCCGGCGCGATCGATGCGTTGAATACGCTGCTGCCTGCGTTGCCGGCGGACCTGGATGCCGCGGTGATCGTCGTGTTGCATCTGGTGCGCGACCGGCGCAGCTTGCTTGTCGATATTTTCAGCGAGCGCTGCGCCTTGACCGTGCAAGAGGCCGAAGACCAGCTTCCGATACGCCCCGGCCATCTTTACTTCGCGCCGCCCGACTACCACTTGCTGGTGGATCAGGGCCCCAGGCTGGCGCTGTCCGTCGGCGAGCCGGTGTATTTTTCCCGGCCATCGATTGACGTGCTGTTCGAGTCCGCCGCCGACTGCTATGCCGAGAAGTTGCTGGGGGTGCTGCTTTCCGGGGCGAATGGCGACGGCGCCGCTGGCCTGGCGGCGATCCATGCCGCAGGCGGCCGCAGCATCGTGCAAGCGCCGTCCAGCGCCGCCATGCCCGTCATGCCCCGGGCGGCGTTGACGCGCCAGCCCGCGCACGACGCGTTGACTCCAGGTGAAATCGCCATGCTGTTCGCTCAACTGCGCACCTCGCGCCTGCCGTAATCCCAACCTGTTCCGACACTATGTTCCTGACTTCCGCCAAACCGCAAGACGAACGCATCAAGTGCCTGCTGGTCGATGACGTCCCGGAAAACCTGGTCGCGCTGGAAGCGCTGCTGGAAAGCGGCCGGGTCGAAGTGCTGAAAGCGCAATCCGGGCCGGAGGCCCTGGAATTGCTGCTGCATCATGGCGATGTGGCGCTGGCGCTGCTGGATGTGCAAATGCCCGACATGAACGGCTTCGAATTGGCCGAGCTGATCCGCGGCAGCGAACGCACGCGCCACATTCCGCTGATTTTCATAACCGCCGGCTCGCGCGAGCACAACTGGCAATTCCGCGGCTACGAAAGCGGCGCGGTCGACTTCCTGTACAAGCCCATCGATCCGCACATGCTGAGCATGAAGGCGAACGTCTTCTTTGAACTGCATGAGCGCAAGCGTGCGTTGGCCAAGCAGTTGGACGAGCGCACGGAGGCCCTGCGCATCAACGAAATGTTCATGGCCGTGCTAAGCCACGATCTGCGCACGCCGCTGCAATCCATCGTCATGGGCGCCGCGCTGTTGCAGCGCCAGAACGACGACGCGCGCGTGGCCAGCGTGGCGCAGCGCATGATCCAAAGCAGCGAGCGCATGGCGCGCCTGATCGACGACCTGCTGGACGTCACGCGCATCCGGCAGGCGGGCGGCCTGACGCTAGAGCCGGCATGGATGTCCCTTGACGCCTTGCTGCAACGGACCGTTGACGAAGTGCAGACGGGCTACCCGGGGCGCCAGATCGAATGCGCGTGCGGCGGGCATCTGGCGGGCGCTTGGGATGCCGCGCGTCTCTCCCAGGTATTCAGCAACCTGGTGGGCAACGCGCTCCACCACGGCACTCCCGACATCCCTGTGCGCATCCGGGCAGACGGGACGGCGACTGACCGCGTGGCCGTCACGGTCAGCAACGGGGGCAGCATCTCCCCGGCGCTGCTGCCCCACTTGTTCAACCCGTTCCGGGGCGGTGAGCACCGTTCCGATGGCCACAAGGGGTTGGGCCTGGGCCTGTTCATCGCGCAGCAGATCGTCTTGAGCCACGGCGGCCGCCTCAGTGCGTCTTCGGAAGGCGGCCTGACGCATTTCCGGGTGGACCTGCCGCGTGAGGCCACGCGCGACGGCGCGTAGGCCCGCCGCGCGGCGCGGGTGTCAGCCGGATCAGAACTCGGCGGACACCGACAACAGCACCGTCAGCGGCGCGCCGACGGTCAGGCCTTCCCGCGCGGCGGATTGCCAGTAGTCCTTGTTGAACACGTTTTCGACCGTTGCGCGGACCACCATCGGCGTGCCGTTGGCCTTGAACGCATAGCGCGCGCCCACGTCGAAACGCGTCCATCCCGGAATCTGCTGCGTATTGCCGACATCCACATACTGTTGGCTGGTTCGCAGCATCCGCGCCGTCAATGTCAGCCCTGGAAGAAACGGCGTGTCCCATTCGGCCGCGGCATTGAATTGGAAGCGCGGCACCGCGGGCGCGACGTTGCCGTTGTTGACACCGCCTTCCGTGCGCGTGAGGCGTCCGTCGGTGTAGGCCACGCCGCCCAACAGGCGGACCCCGGGCGCGGCGTCGCCTTGCACCAGGAATTCCAAGCCGCGGTTGCGTTGCTGGCCATTGGACACATAGCGACGGCTGACGGGGTCCAGGTAGCTGTTGGGCTTCTCGATCTGGAAGGCGCTGAGCGTGGTGAAGAAATCGCCGAAGTCGTATTTGCCTCCCACTTCGAATTGTTTGGAGATCTCCGGCGGGAACATCTGCCCGGCATTGATGGCGCCTTCCGGCGCGGTGCCGCCCTGGCTGAGGCCTTCGATGTAGTTGCCGTACAGCGACAGCCGCTGCGTGGGCCGGACCGTCAACGCGAACGCCGGCGTGACGGCGGATTTCTCGTACTCCGAAGCGGTGCGCCCCGTGGCGGCGTCGAAGTTGGTGGACTCGATCCGCTGGTGCCGCACGCCCGCGATGACCTGGACCCGGTCGTCGGCGAACGAGATCTTGTCGGCCAGCGCAATGCTGTAGAGCCGGGATTCGCTGGTCTTCGGCAGGTCGTCCGGCCGGGCGATGTCCGGTTTCGGCAAGTCGGCGGGGTGATACAGGTTGGAGAAGACGGTGCTTGAGCGAATGCGGGCAGAGGAATAGTCGATCGCCAGCGCGCTGGCCGAAAGCGACGGCTCGTGCTTGACCGGACCGGTGTTGAAACGGCCGCGTACCCCGATTTCTCCCGTCTTGCTAAGCAGCGACTCGTTCAGGCGCGCGGGGACCGCGCCGATATCGCCCGCGCTGTCCAGCATCAGCCAACTGGTCTGCAGGCTTTCGAAATCGTGCTTGCGGGCGCCCACGGCGCCATAGACCGTCCAATCCGGCGTCACGTCGAACTCGGCCCTGAGGGCGCCCGACCATTCCTTTGTCTTCCAATAGGTCCAGGATGGGAAGAAGTTGCGGCGCGCATCGGGCGCGGCGCCGATGTCCATCCCGGGCTCGGGCGGGAACAGCAAGCCGCTGCGCGCGTCGGTGGTCCGGTTCTGGTAGTTGATGTCGCCGTCGACGCGAAACCGCTCGCTTTGATAGTCCAGGCCCAGGGCGACCGCGCCCAGGTCTTCCTTGGAGCCGTCCTGGGGCAGGTCGCCGCCGCTGCCGGCCACGTTCAAGCGCACGCCCCATTGCTGATCGTCCCCATAGCGGCGCGCCAGGTCCGCGTGGACGCCGAACTGGGAGTCGCCGATGTAGCTTAGCGTATAGCGGTTGAGCGGGTCGGGGCCGGCGCGCTTGGGCACGAGATTGATGGCGCCGCCTACGGACCCGTAGGGCGCCATGCCGTTCAGCAGCGCGTTCGGGCCCCGCAGGACTTCCACGCGTTCAACGCCGATCAGCGAGCTTGAATTGCGTGGCGAAACGCCATACAAGCCATTGAATGCGACGTCGTAGTTGAACAGGGTGAAGCCGCGGATATTGAATTCGTCGCGCCCGGCGCCGCGCGAATAGGTATTGCGCACGGAAGGGTCGTTGACCAACACATCGCCGATGTTCTGCGCCTGTTGATCTTCAATCAGCTTGGCGGTGTATTGCGTGGCGCTGAACGGGGTGTCCAGGTCGCCCAGATTGCCCAGCAGCCCCACGCGTCCGCCGCTTGCCACTTGGCCGCCGGCATACGTGGGAGGCAAGCCGCTGGACAGCGCGCTGGCGGTCACCGTCACCGTGTCCAGCAGCGCCGTCCCGCTGTCGGGAGCAGCGACCAGGCGGTACTGGTTGGGGGCCTCGCGCGTGGCGCGCAAGCCCGTGCCGGCCAACGCCAAGTCCAGGGCTTCCGGGCGGGAATACCGTCCGCGCACGCCGCCGCTCTGGCGTCCTGCCAGCAATTCCGGGGGCGCGGCCAGCAAGATGCCCGATTCGTTGGCCAGGCGCGTCAGGACCTGGTTCAACGGGGCTGCGGGAATGTCGAACGTCAGCGACTCGGACGCTTGACCGGACCCGGCGGGCGCGGGTTGGGCGTGCGGCGCCGGCGTCCAAAGGGCCGAAAGGGCGATGGCAAGCGCCAACGGCAGACGGGTTCCGTGTAAGTGGCCGCGCAAGGCCGTGGGCCGCACGGCAGGCGGCGGGGCGGAAATAGCCAGGGCAGGCGGGAAACGATGGGGCATGACGGAATCTGTGCGCTCGATCAAGGGATAGGAAGGAAGCGAGAGGCACGGCGGCGGCTGGGCTCTCTGACTCTCACTTTCCTTAATCGAACGAGGCGGCGAAATGCGGAACCGCCAGGCGCTTTTATTTTTGCAACGTCAATCCGACTTCATTCGCGGTTCGATGCTTACCCACCAAGGCAAGACGCGGCTCAGCCGGATCGGCAGCACCGAGGCCAGCATGTCTAACGCGCGATCCGCGTCGTCAAGGGGGTAGCTGCCGAAGACGCGCAATTGCGCCACCTGGGGTGACAGGCCCAAGTGCCCGGCGTGATAGCGCCGCAGTTCGGCGACAACGTCGGCCAGGGGCGTGCCATCGGCCAGCAGCAGGCCGTTGCGCCAGCTTTCCCGCGCGGGATCGGCCGGCATCAGCGGCTGCAGCGTGTCGGCGGTGAAACGGGCCTGGCGGCCTGCCGGCACGACCGCGCTTGCGCCCGCGCCGGCCGGGGTCACGCGGACAGCGCCGTCGTAGACGGCAACCAGGATCCCGGCATTGCCCAGGCTGACGGAGAAACGCGTTCCCAAGGCCTGCAATCGGCCTTCCGTGGTGTCGACGACGAAGGGGCGCAGCGGATCTTTGCCGGTATCGATCAGGATTTCCCCGGCCACCAAATCCAGGCGGCGCTGGGTGCCGCTGTAGGCCAGATTGAATCCGCTCAGGGCCTTGATCCAGACCGTGGTGCCGTCGGGCAGGGCCACCCGAGGCGTCTCGCCCACGCCTGCGCGATAGTCCGTGCCCCACAGCGATGCCAGGGCGGACAAGGGGGTTTGGCGCCAGCCGGTCCATCCCAGCCAGGACAACCCAAGGCCGCCGGCCAGACCCAGCAACACCTGGCGCCGCCGGCGTGGCGCAGCACTGACGGTCTGGTGAAACGCCGCGACAGCGGCGTCGCGGTCCGGGCTGGCTTGCAGCGGAGCGAAGCGGCGGCCGACACGTTCGACGTAACGCCACGCCTGCTGATGCGCGTCATCGCGGGCCAGCCACTGTTTCCATTTCTGTTGGTCGGCGGCCGAAGCGTCTCCGGTGCGCAGCAAGGCGTACCACTCGGCGGCTTCTTCCATGGCGCGGTGCGAGGGCTCGGGCGGGGCCGTGACGGTCATGGCTCGGTGGACAAGGAAGCGGCCACAGCCGGCGAGGCGTCGGCCAGGCCGGCGGTCAAGCGGGCTTCCAGCTTCATGCAGCACAGCATGGCCTGCGCGACATATTTGCGCACCATGCGTGATGACACGTTGAGCGTCGCGGCGACTTCGTTGTCCGTCATGTCGCACGCGACGGCCATGACGAAGGCGTGCGCCACCTTGGGCGGCAATTCCCGCAGCATGGCGTCGATTTCACCCAGGGCCTCAAGCACCATGGCCTGTTGTTCCGCGGAAGCGGCCGTGGGTTCCGGCTGTGCCGCCAACGCTTCCAGCCACGCTTGCTCCAGGCTGCGCCGGCGCCAAAGGTCGACACACATGCCATTGGCCATTTTGCGCAGGTAAGCGCGGACTTGCTGCGGGTTCTCGAAATGGCAGGGCCGTGTCAGCAGGCGCACGAACGCGTCATGCGCCAGGTCTGCTGCATCGGCGGCATTGCCCAGACGCCAGTTCACCCAGGCGAGCAACCAGTGATGATGATTGCCGTACAGGTGCTCGAAGTCCTGGGATAAACCTTGTGATGCGCTCACGATCTTGCCCGCTCACGATAAGGGGCCGCACCATTGCTAATGCGAACACGTATCAATTAATAAATGAGCGCAGATTATGGCGTGCCGCGGACCGCCTTGGCAACCCTGGGAAAAGCCGAGTGTGGCGCGCCGGCCTCAGGCTGCCGAAGGGCATGCCTGGGGCGCGGCGCTTCTACAAGGTGCCGGGTGGGCGGTCAGCCTGCCGTCATCACGCCATCAACCATGCGCATCAGATCCAGCGGGTTGCCGCGCTTCACGCCGTCGGGCAAAAGCGCGTCGGGCAGGTCCTGGTAGCAGACCGGGCGCAGGAAGCGGCGGATTGCCGTGGCGCCCACCGAGGTAGAGGCGGCATTCGACGTGGCGGGGAAGGGGCCGCCATGCACCATGGCGTGGCTGACTTCGACGCCGGTCGGGTAGCCGTTGGCCAGGATGCGGCCGGCCTTGCGTTCCAGCACGGGCAGCAGCGTTTGCGCCTGCGTCACATCCGCATCGTCCACGAAAATCGTGGCGGTGAGTTGGCCTTCCAGGTGTTCGGCCACGGCCTTCATCTGTGCAACGTCCTGGCAAGCGACGACCAGCGAGGCCGGGCCAAAGACTTCGGCTTCGAGTTCGTGCGAGGCCAGGAAGCGGTCGGCCTGGGTGCCGAAGACGACGGCGCCGGCCGCATTGGCGGCCGGTTTCGAAGCTTCGCCACGGCCCAGCGTGGCGACGCTGGCGTGCTTGGCCAGCGCGTCGGCGCCTTGCTGGTAGGCCGCGAAGATGCCCGGGGTCAGCATGGTGGCCGCGCCCTTGGCCTGGACCGCTTGCGCGGCGGCCTGGCGGAAGCGTTCCAGCGCAGGGCCTTCGATGCCGATGACCAGGCCGGGGTTGGTGCAGAACTGGCCGACGCCCATGGCTAGCGAATCCACGAAGCCGCGGGCGATGGTTTCGGCGCGGGCCTCAAGTGCGGCCGGCATCAAGAACACCGGGTTGATGCTGGACATCTCGGCGTAGACGGGAATCGGCACGGTGCGGGCGTTGGCGGCGGCGACCAGCGCCAGGCCGCCGCGGCGAGAGCCCGTGAAGCCGACGGCGGTGATGGCGGGGTGCGTCGCCAACGCGGTGCCGATTTCGCTGCCGGCGCCGAACAGTAGCGAGAACGTGCCTTCGGGCAGGCCGTGGTGCGCGACGGCGGCCTGGATCACGCGGCCGACCATTTCAGAGGCGCCCGGGTGGGCGTTGTGGGCCTTGACGATGACGGGGCAACCCGCGGCCAGTGCCGACGCGGTGTCGCCGCCGGCCACCGAGAAGGCCAACGGGAAGTTGCTGGCGCCGAAGACGGCCACGGGGCCAAGCGGCACGTTGGCCAGGCGCAGGTCGGCGCGCGGCAACGGCTGGCGGTCGGGCTGGGCGGGGTCGATGGTGGCGTCCAGGAAGTAGCCGTCGCGGACCACGCGGGCGAACAGGCGCAGTTGGCCGACGGTGCGGCCGCGTTCGCCTTGCAGGCGGGCAATCGGCAAGCCGGTTTCCTGGTGGGTGCGTTCAATCAGCGCGTCGCCCAGCGCCAAGATGCCTTCCGCGATGGTCTCCAGGAACTGCGCGCGCGTTTCCAGCGGCGCTGCGCGGTAGGGATCGAATGCGGCACGGGCCAGCTCGGCCGCGCGTGCAACGTCGTCCGACGAACCGGCGGGGAAGCCGGGTTCCAGGCGTTCGCCGGTGGCGGGGTTGATGGCGTGTTGGGCGGCGCCCGAGCCCAGGACGGCGGTGGCGCCGATCAGCATTTGGCCGGTCAAGGTCATGAGGATTCTCCGAAAAAAAGCGCCCCCGAAGCGGGGGCAGGAATGCGTGGCGGGGTTGCGCGCCTGGCTAGCGGCTTACTGCGGGCCGAGCTTCTTGATCAGGGCGTTAAGCATTTCAAGCTCTTCGCCGGTCAGGTCGGTCAGCGGTGCACGCACGGGGCCGGCATCGTGGCCGACCAGCTTGGCGCCGGCCTTGACGATGCTGACGGCGTAGCCGGCCTTGCGGTTGCGGATTTCCAGGTAAGGCAGGAAGAAATCGTCCAGCAAACGGTTGGTGGTGTCGGTGTCGCCGGCGGCGATGGCGCGGTAGAAATCCATGGCCGTCTTGGGCACGAAGTTGAAGACGGCCGACGAGTAGACGGGCACGCCGAGTGCGCGATAGGCGGCGGCATAGACTTCGGCGGTGGGCAGGCCGCCCAGGTACGAGAAGCGGTCGCCCATCTTGCGGCGGATGCGGACCATGGCTTCGATGTCGCCGATGCCGTCCTTGAAGCCGACCAGGTTGGGGCAGCGGTCGGCCAGTTGGGCCAGGCTGTCGGCCGACAGGCGGGATTGGGCGCGGTTGTAGACGATAACGCCGATCTTGACCGACTTGCAGACCTGTTCGACGTAAGCGGCGATGCCGTCTTGCGAGGCTTCGGTCAGGTAGTGGGGCAGCAGCAGGATGCCCTTGGCGCCTTGGCGCTCGGCTTCCTGGGCGTAGGCGATGGCGGTGCGGGTGGGGCCGCCGGCGCCGGCCAGGATGGGCACCTTGCCGGCGCAGGTCTGGACGGCGGTGCGGATGACGTCCGAATACTCCTGGGGGGCGAGGGAGAAGAACTCGCCGGTGCCGCCGGCGGCGAAGAGGGCGGTGGCGCCATACGGGGCCAGCCATTCAAGGCGGGCGGCGTAGGTCTTGGCGTTGAAGTCGCCGTTCTGGTCAAAGTCCGTCACGGGGAAGGAGAGCAATCCTTCCGACACGATTTCCTTGAGTTCCTGCGGGGTGGTCATAGCGCGATCGTCCGGTGGGTCCGTTGCGGCCGGCGGTTGCGGCGTGGAACGGTGGGCGGGGGTTGAAAAGGTAAGTCATCGTACAACACGATTTTGTTCGTTTCAAGGGATGTTTCCCTATGAGACTACTTGTAGACAAGGGGAAACCCGAAATTTATTTCTGATACTGTTCGAGGATATTCTCTTAGTTGTACGATAACGTATCGGATGCGATGTAGGCGCATCCCCATGTGAAAGGATTCTTCATGCAGGTTGCGGCAGACCAAGCGCCGGTGCTTATCAAGATTCATCCCCAGGACAATGTGGCGATCGTGGCCAACGAGGGCGGCTTGCCCGCCGGTACCGAACTGCCCGACGGGCTGCGGTTGGTGGACGCGGTGCCGCAGGGGCACAAGGTTGCGTTGACCGATCTGGCCGAAGGCGACGCCGTCGTGCGCTACAACGTGGTGGTCGGCTTTGCCGCGAAAGCGTTGCCGCGCGGCAGCTGGATCAATGAACGCGTCACGACCATGCCCGCGGTGCGCACGTTGCAGGATCTGCCCGTGGGCACGCGCATTACGCCGTTGCCGCCGCTGGAAGGCTATACCTTCGAAGGCTTTCGCAACGCGGACGGCACCGTGGGTACGCGCAACATTCTGGCCATCAGCACCACCGTGCAGTGCGTGCAGGGCGTGGTGGAGCACGCCGTGGCGCGGATACGGCAGGAAATGCTGCCGCGCTATCCCAACGTGGACGACGTGGTGGGCATCGAACACACCTATGGCTGCGGCGTGGCCATTGATGCGCCCGGCGCCGCGATCCCCATCCGCACCCTGCACAACATTGCGCGCAACCCGAATTTCGGCGGCACGTCGATGGTGGTCAGCCTGGGATGCGAAAAGCTCCAGCCCGAACGGCTGCTGGCGCCGGGCGCCATCCCGATCCGCGCGGGCGAGGGCATGGGTGCCGAGGGCGAGGGCGTGGACACCATCGTATTGCAGGACGAAGAGAACATCGGCTTTCAATCCATGATCGACCTGATCATGCGCACGGCCGAACGCCATCTGCAAAAACTGAATGCGCGCCGGCGGGAAACCTGCCCCGTGTCGGACCTGACCGTCGGGGTGCAATGCGGGGGCAGCGACGCGTTTTCCGGCGTGACCGCCAACCCGGCCGTGGGCTTCGCGACGGACCTGCTGGTGCGGGCCGGCGGCACGGTGATGTTTTCCGAGAACACCGAAGTGCGCGACGGCATCGATCAACTGACCGCGCGCGCCGCCACACCCGAGGTGGCCGAGGCGCTGGTGCGCGAGATGGCCTGGTACGACGACTACCTGCAACGCGGCATGGCCGACCGCAGCGCCAATACCAGTCCGGGCAACAAGAAGGGCGGCTTGTCGAACATCGTCGAAAAGGCGATGGGGTCGATCGTGAAATCGGGCTCGTCGCCGATTCATGGCGTGCTGTCGCCTGGCAACCGCCTGACGCAAAAAGGCCTGATATTCGCGGCCACGCCCGCCAGTGATTTCATCTGCGGCACGTTGCAGCTGGCCGCGGGCATGAACCTGCATATTTTCACCACCGGACGCGGCACGCCCTATGGGCTGGCGCAGGTGCCGGTTATCAAGGTGGCCACGCGCGACAGCCTGGCGCGCCGTTGGCATGACCTGATGGATGTGAATGCGGGGCGCATCGCCACGGGCCAGGCCACGATCGAAGACGTGGGCTGGGAGCTGTTCCGGCTGATGCTGGATGTGGCCAGCGGCCGGCAGCAGACCTGTGCGGAAAAGCTCAAGCTGCACAACGCGCTGGCGCTGTTCAATCCCGGCCCGGTGACCTGAGAGCCGCACGCAGCCCTTGCCGCATTGCCATCGCAATACACCGATAACAGAGGAGACACCGATGGAGCATGCCCCCTTGGCCCAGCCCGGCCGCCGCCGGCTGCTGGGCGCCGCGTTGGCGCTGGGACCGGCCGCACTGGCACAAGCGCAGTCGTTCAGCTTTACGCCCCAGCAGCGTTATCCGGACCCGTCCGTGCGAATCCTGGACCCGGAGTTTTCCAAATACCGCATCTACAGCAGCAGCGTCGAGCAACTGGCCAGCGGTTTTCGGTGGCTGGAAGGGCCCGTTTGGGTGGGCGACGGACGCTATCTGCTGGTGTCCGACATTCCCAACGACCGCATCTTGCGTTGGGACGAAACCACGGGCGCGATCAGCGTATTCCGTCAACCCGCCAACTTCAGCAACGGGCTGGCTCGCGACCGGCAAGGCCGATTGCTGGCCTGCGAACACCTGACGCGGCGGGTCACGCGCACGGAGTACGACGGGTCCATCACCGTGCTGGCCGACCGCTTTGACGGCAAACGCTTCAATTCCCCCAATGACATCGTCTGCCAGCGCAATGGCGCCGTCTGGTTCACGGACCCGCCGTTCGGCATCGGCGGCCACTGGGAGGGCGACAAGGCCAAGCCCGAACTACCGCATGGCGTGTACCGCATCGACCCGTCGGACGGCCGCGTGACGCGCGCGGTGGACGATCTGGCCGGCCCCAACGGACTGTGCTTTTCACCGGACGAAAAGTTGCTGTACGTGGTGGAGTCGCGCCATCAGCCCAATCGCGTGATCTGGGCCTACGACGTGGGCGCGGACGGCGCATTGTCGGGCAAGCGGGTGGTGGTGGACGCGCAGGGCCCGGGCGCCATCGACGGCATCAAGTGCGACGAAGACGGCAACTTGTGGTGCGGCTGGGGCAGCAACGGCGCGCCCAATGCCAAATCCGACGAGCTGGATGGCGTGATGGTGTTCAACCCCGCCGGCAAGCCCATCGGCCACATCCGCCTGCCCGAGCGCTGCGCCAACCTGTGTTTTGGCGGCGCCAAGCGCAACCGCCTGTTCATGGCCAGCAGCCATTCCCTTTACGCCCTGTACGTTGAAACGCGGGGCGCCGCCTGACTTTCGCGCAAGGCGGCGAGACAGCCGCCTGCGCCCGATTGACCGACAACACATCAAACCGTGTGGAGACAGCATGAACGTAAGCAAGAGGCAATTCCTGGGCGGCGCCGCGGCGCTTTGCCTGTCGCCGTGGGTGCCCGCCTGGGCGCGACAGGCCAACGCATCGACGGCCGGCGCCGCCGCCAACTGGCCGACGCGCCCCGTGCGCATCATCGTGCCGTATCCGCCCGGCGGATCGTCGGACATCATCGCGCGCATCCTGGCGCCACGCCTGGCCGACGCGCTTAAGCAGACCGTGGTCGTGGAGAACAAGCCGGGCGCCAACGGCAACCTGGGCGCCGGCCTGGTCGTGCAGTCGGCGGCGGAAGGCCATACCGTGCTGTTGTGCGATGTGGGCGCGTTGGCGATCAGCCCGTCCGTCTACACCAAGTTGTCGTTCGACCCCTCCAAAGACCTGCGCGCCGTCAGCATGCTGGCGTATTCGCCGCACGTGCTGGCCGTGCATCCCGATGTGCCGGCCAAGACCGTGCAGGAACTGGTGGCGCTGTCGAAGCAGCAACGCCTGAACTTCGCCGTGACGGCGATCGGCAGCGCGCCGCACCTGGCCGCGGTCGCCGTGCAGCAGGCCACCGGCGCCCAGTGGGAATACGTTCCTTACAAGGGCGGTTCGCAGGCGGTGACGGATACGATCGGCGGGCAGACGCAGATCATCATGAACGGACTGCTGGCCACGTTGCCGCACATCAAGGCGGGCAAGCTGCGGCCGATCGCGATTTCCAAGGGAGAACGCATGCAATTGGTGCCGGACATCCCGACCATTTCGGAACAAGGCGTCAAAGGATTTGAATCGGGCACGTGGCAAGGCGTGATGGCGCCGGTCACGACGACGGATCCGGTGGCGGAAAAGCTGGCGATGCTGATGGCGCAGATCGTCAACCAGCCAGACGTGAAGGCGCAGTTGAACGAGCAGGGCGCCGAGATCGTGACGCGCAATCCCGCCGAGCTGACGCAGTTCTTCAACAGCGAGCGCGCCCGTTGGGCCAAGGTGGTGCAAAGCGCGGATATCCGCTTGGATTGACCCCGAGCCGCGGACGCTGCGTCTTGCGATGCGGTAAGGATGGGCGCACACTGGCCGGCATGCCGTCTTGTCACGGAGCCGTCATGAAAGCCCTGATTCTTGCCGCATGGATGGCGCTGGCCGCCGCGCCCGCTTGGGCGCGGGACGGCGTGCCAAGCGTGCCGCAACCGCCGGCGTCAGCGCGCACGTTGCCCGACGCATGTTTGGGAACCTCGTGCCCGAAGACGGTGGATCCCGGACGAAGCCAAGCGCCATGCCTGGGTACGGCTTGTTCGGGTGCCGGTTCTTCGGTGCCGGGGGCGAAACCGGGCGCAAGTCCGGCCCCCGCCCCCTGGAGCGGGCCCGCCCAGCCCCGGCTTCCGCCGATGCCATCGCGCTCGGGGCAACCCATCGGGCCGTTGACGCCAGGACCCGTATTGCCGCGTTAGGAAACCGAACTGAAGGCGCGCGCGGCCAGCTTGAAAAAATTCATGACGGTGCTTGTTGCGTGGCAACATAGCCTGCTATCTTCTTGCCCGTTACGCGTTCGCCGCACCCTGGGGACCTTATCCATGCCTGCCCGTCAACGCCTGTCCCTTGATCCCGTCCCGATGCCGCCGCCGTCCACCGACGCGCTGGGCTGCGCGGCCAGCAAGTTGCTGGTGAATCAGCAATTCGAAGGCGGCGGCCTGACCTTCTATCGCAAGAGCACCGCCCGGGAACACTTCGGCAATGTCTCGACGCCCGGCTCCGACCGCGGGTTTCTCGTTGGCGTGGCGATGCAGAGCGGACACCGCCGGCGCATCCTGGAAGGCCATCACGCATCGACCCATGACTTCGACACCGGTTCGATCTACATCCGGGACTTCAACAACGACTACCGCGCCGACCTGAATGGCGGATTCGATTTCGTGCTGATCGAATTGTCGCGTGCGTTCATCGAACGCGTGAACGACGAAAGAGGCGGGCCGCGGATCAGCAGCCTGTTGCCGCGCGCGGGCACGCACGACCCCGTATTGGCGCATCTGTCGAAAGTGGTGGGCTGCGTGATGGAGCAGCCTGCGGAAAGCAGCGGCTTGTTCGTCGATCACCTGAGCCTGGCCATCGGCACCCACGTGCTTGAGCGGTATGGCGCGGGCGGCACCTCGGGCTGGGCGGACTCGGGCGGCGGCCGCGTGTTGTCGCGCAACCTGGAGGCGCGCGCCAAGGACATGCTGCTGGCCACCGTGCGCGACGACAATTCCATTGCCGACATCGCCGAAGCCTGCGGCCTGTCGCGTAGCTACTTCATCAAGGCATTCCGGCAAACGGTGGGCACGACGCCGCACCGCTGGCTGCTGGAGCAGCGCGTGCAAAAAGCCCAGGACCTGTTGCGGGCGCCCGGACGGTCCATCACCGATATCGCGCAGCTCTGCGGCTTTGCCGACCAAGCGCATATGACGCGGGTGTTCACCAGTCTGGTGGGCGTGTCGCCGGGCGCCTGGCGCCGCGCGAACGCGTCATAAGTCCGCCGTCGCGTCATTGCTCTTTCGTACAAAGCAGGGCGCAAGCGCGCAAGACGCGGCCGGCAGCAGAGCGCTACCTTTCGGGGTATCGTGCCGCTTTCCCGGAGGATCCGTGACTGAGTTCAGCAACCATCTTGGCGCTTCTGCCGCCTCTGCCTGCCGCCCGGCCGATTTGCCGGCGTTGCATGCGCAGGCGTTTCCGATGCTGCCGCCCGCCTTGATGATGCGGGCCGCGTCCTATGGCGAAGAAATCTCGGCGGCCAGCGGCAGCGTCCTGTTGAACTGCGGCGAGCGCGAGGGCGCGTTCTATGTCGTCCTGGAAGGGTATGTCGAGGTGCTGGAATGCGAGCCCGACGGCACGATGGAACGCCTGTTGACCCATCGCGACGGCGAGTTCACGGGCAGCCTTGATCTGTTCACCGACCGCCCCAATGCCGTGACCGTGCGCGCGGAATCCGCAAGCCGGTTGCTGCGCGTCAGCCGGGCGGCGCTGGCGCAATTGATCCTGGCCGACCCCGAATTTGCCGATGTGGTGTTGCGGGCCTTCATGCTGCGCCGGATCAGCTATTTGCGCCAACGGCCCTACGGCGGGGCGATCCTCCGTTCGACCACGAAGCCGGAGCAGGAAGATTCCGTGCTGGATCTGGCTGTGATCGGCGGCGGGCCGGCGGGCCTGGCGGCCGCGAGTTATGCCGCGTCCGAAGGATTGCACACGCTGCTGGTGGGTAGTTCCCTATGCCGCGCCAATTCTCCGCGCGCCGATGTGCTGCCGGGTTTTCCGGGCACCATTTCGGGGTTGTGCGGCGGCGGCCTGCTGCGCCGGGCCGAGGTACAAAGCCGCCGCTTCGGATCGCATGTGCTGCCGCTGCGCACGGCGCATGCGTTCGATAGCGACTGTTATCCCTACCGGATTTCGCTGGACGACGGGCAGGTCATCGAAACCCGCAGCCTGATTGTGGCGACGGGCATGCGAGATGGCCCGCATCTGGCGGCGCCGGAGGCCAACACGGCGTGGCTGGACGGTTGCCTGGACATGGATGACCGGGGCTACATCCATACCGGCCGCGCGGCGGCGGGCTCCATGCAGGCCAGGGCCTATGAGAGCTCGCAGCCCGGCGTGTTCGCGGTGGGCGCGGTGCGGGCGGGGTCGGCCAAGCACGTATTGGCCAGCATCGCCGAAGGCGCGGCCGCGGTGCGCGTGGTGCACCGCTTCCTGGACGCCTCGGCGCACTGAGGCCGCCGCGCCGTCAGGCCACGGGCCCCGGCTTGGCCTGGCGGATGTCCAACGCCAGGAAATGATGCACCACGGGCTTTTCCGGACCGATGTGAAAGCGCTGGGCTTCGCCCTGCAAGTCGGCGTCGGCCTGCGACACCCGCTGATGCTGGCGCAGGTGTTCCGCCCAGGACTCCACCAGGAACCATTCCTGCACCCGTTCCGGGTCGCTGGTATGTTCGGCAATGCCCCAGGCGTAAGCGCCGTCGCGCCGACGCTCTTCGGCCACGGCCTTGAGCGCTTGCAGGAAAGCCGGGCGATCCTGGACGCGGATGCGGTATTCGATCTGCACCATGACGGGGCCCCGGTCATGTTCCACCGGCGCGTCCAGCAACGGTTCGGGCCAATGATTGGAGGGATCCAGATTGGCCTCGCCTTGCGGCAGGCGCATGCGGTGCAGCACGAGTCCCGCGATGAACAGGCCGGCAGCGCCGGCAAGCAGGGTGGCCGGCACGCCGATCTCTTGCGCCAGCAAGCCCCAGCCCAAGCTGCCGGCAGCCATCGCGCCGTTAAAGACCATCAGGTAGATCGCCAGGCCCCGGCCGCGCACCCAGTTGGGCAGGATGGATTGCGCAACGCCGTTGAAGGTGGTCAGCGCGACGATCCAGCCCATGCCCAGCAGCAACAGAAGCAGCACCGCCGCCCATTGCGGGGGCGCGAAGGACAGGGCCGCCATCACGACGGCCGTCATGGCGGCGGCAGCCAACACCAGGCCGTCCGTGTTCAAGCGCTGGCGCAGCTTGGGCAGGATGACGGCGCCCAGGATCGCGCCAACGCCCACGGCGCCCAGCAAGATGCCGTAAAAGCCCGCGCTGCCGCCCAGCATTCGCCGCGCCACCAACGGCAGCAACGCCCAGACGGAACTGGCAAAAATGAAGAACACCGCAGCGCGCAGCAGCACCACATGCAGCTCGCGGCTGGCGCGGGCGAAGCGCACACCAGCGCGGAATGCGCCGAAGAACTGTTCGGATAGCCCGTCGTCCACCTTCTTGGGCCGCTTCCACCAGAGCAGGGCGCCGATCACGAATACATAGCTGAGCACGTCGGCCCCATACGCGGCGGCGGCGCCGAACGCGGCCAGCAGCAGGCCGCCCACCGCCGGGCCCAAGGCGCGCGCAATGTTGATGCCCAGCGAGTTCAGGCCGACCGCCGTTTTCAGTTCGGCCTTGGGCACCAGTTCGGGCACGATGGCCTGCCAGGTGGGGCCCATCAGCGCGGTGCCCACGCCGCCCAGAAAGGTCAAAGCGATCAGATACTCCACGGTCAACGTGTTGGTCTTGGCCATCATCAGCAGAGTGAAACTGACGCAGGCTAGCAGCACCTGGATGACGATCAGGAACCGGCGCCGGTCCAGGATGTCGGACAGCACGCCGGCCGGGATCGCCAGCAGAAAGACCGGCAGCGTGGCGGCGGTCTGCATCATCGCGACGGCGGCAGGGTTGGAGGATAGATCGGTGACGAGCCAGGCGCTGGCCACGTCGCGCATGAAGCTGCCGATATTGCCCAGGATGGTCGCGCCCCATAGCACGGCGAACAGCGTGTGCTTGAGCGGGGCCATGCCGCCGACAGCGGCGGCGGGCGGAGGGGTGTTGCGGTTAACGCTTGTCATGAGAGCGCCCTGTCAAGTCATGCCATGCGACCAGGACCCATGCCCCGGCCAATCCGAAGTGCTCGTAGAAGGCGTTCATGGTCATGAAACGCGTGCTGGCGGGCGCTTCCCAGTACCGGTTGGCCATCAGCGCGGCCACGGCGGTAAAGCCAGCCAGCGCCAGGGCGCCCAGCCAGCGCAGCCGGCCGGTCAGGACCAGCGCGCTTGCGCCCAATTCCAGCAGAATAACGGCAGCGGCCGCGAGCGGGGCGGGATGCAGGCCGAAATGCGCCATTTCGGCCTGGGCGCCATCGAAGTCCAGCAGCTTGACCAGCCCGCCCTGAAGATAGGCGCCGCATAGCGCCAGCAGGGCAAGCCAATGGACGGCGCGCGAGGTGAATGCCGCGTGCATCGTCATACAGCCCAGCATGCGCAACCCAGCGCGCCCCAGAAACCCTTCAGGTCCGAGACGGGCAGTTGGCTGGCCCAGGCGCCCGCGTGCTGATGACCGTGGACATTGCAGTCGTTGGCGCACGCGCAGCCCGAGGCGGCTTCGCGCACGGCGGCTTGCAAGGGCTTGCCTTCCGTGTCGCCCCAAGCGCCGTAACCGCCGAACAGCCGCGTGGGCGACCAATCCGGCATCGCGGGCGGCGGTGCGGCCTCGTCATGGGCGGCGAATTCGCCGGCGCCCCACACGACCTTGCCGCCCACCATCGTGAGCAGGCTTGCCGTGTCGGCGATGTCGGCTTCCGGGCAGGCGAAAAAGTCGCGGTCGGGCACGATCAAGTCGGCCAGCTGGCCCTCGGCGATGCGGCCCTTCTTGCCTTGTTCGTTCGAGAACCAGGTGACGTTTTCGGTCCACATGCGCAGCGCGGCGTCGCGGTCCAGGCAATTGCGTTGCGGCGTCAACCGCAGGCCGCCGACCGTCTTGCCGGTGATCAGCCAGGATAGCGACACCCAGGGGTTGTAGGACGCCACCCGCGTGGCGTCGGTGCCGGCGGACACGTTCACGCCTTGCTCCAGCATGCGCTTGACCGGCGGCGTGGCTTCTGCCGCGCCCGCGCCATAGCGCTCGACGAAGTACTCGCCCTGATAGGCCATGCGGTGCTGCACGGCCACGCCGCCGCCCAACGCCGCGATGCGGTCGATGGAGCGTTCCGAAATCGTCTCGGCGTGGTCGAAGAACCAGTTCAGGCCCGCCAGCGGCACGTCCCGGTTGACGCGTTCGAACACGTCCAGCGCGCGCGAAATCGTTTCGTCGTAGGTTGCGTGCAAGCGCCACGGCCAGCGGTTCTGCGCCAGGATGCGCACGACTTCTTCCAGTTCGCCTTCCATTTCGGGGCCCATGTCGGGCCGCGGCTGGCGGAAGTCTTCGAAGTCGGCTGCGGAAAACACCAGCATTTCGCCAGCGCCGTTATGGCGGAAGTAATCCGTGCCTTGTTTGTATTGCGACGTGGCGGTCCAGTTCAGGAAGTCTTCCTTTTCCTGCTTGGGCTTCTGCGTGAACAAGTTGTAGGCCAGGCGGATCGTCAACTGGCCGGCGTCGGCAAGTTGCTGGATGACCTGATAGTCCTCGGGGTAGTTCTGGAAGCCGCCGCCGGCGTCGATCGCGCCGGTGACGCCCAAGCGGTTCAGGTCGCGCATGAAATGGCGCGTGGAATTCAGCTGATAGTCGAACGGCAGCTTCGGGCCTTTGGCCAGGGTGGCATACAGGATCGAAGCATTGGGCTTGGCCAGCAGCAGCCCCGTGGGGTTGCCAGCCGCGTCGCGCACGATCTCGCCGCCCGGGGGCGCCGGCGTGGTCTTGTCGTAGCCCACGGCGCGCAAGGCGGCGGCGTTCAGCAACGCGCGGTCGTACAGATGCAAGATGAACACGGGCGTGTCGGGCGCCGCCGCATTCAATTCTTCAATGGTCGGCAAGCGCTTTTCGGCGAACTGATGTTCGGTGAAGCCGCCCACCACGCGCACCCACTGCGGGGCGGGGGTGATGGCGACTTGCCGGCGCAACATGGACATGGCGTCGGCCAGGCTGGTTACGCCGTCCCAGCGCAGCTCCATGTTGTAGTTCAGCCCGCCGCGGATGATGTGCAGGTGGTTGTCGATCAGGCCAGGCAGCACGCCGCGCCCGTTCAGGCCGATGACCTTCGTGCGGGGGCCGGCCAGCGGCAGGATGTCGGCGGCCGTGCCCACGCGGGTGAAGCGGCCGTCCCGGATGGCGACGGCATCGGCCGTGGGGTTGGCGGGGTCCAGCGTCGTGAAGCGGCCCTGATGCAGGATCAGGTCGGGCGCGCCGTGGCGCGCGGTCTCGGGGGTGTCAGGCATTGCGCTTGTCTCCACAGGCATCCGGGGTCGATTGGGCGGGGTTGGCGGGGGGCTTGGGGCAACTGGGCAGTTCGCCGAACATGTGCGGTTTAACCTGTTGATGAAGCCAGGACGTGCGGGTGGCCTCGTCGGACAACAGGCGTTTGACCAGCGGGGGAATCTGTTCGCCCGCCAGGATGCCAAGCAGGCCTACCAGGGCAATCACGGGAGGCGCGGGAGACCGCACATTGAACAGCGCATAGATAATCCCGACCAGCAGGCCGAGCCCCAATGAAACCAGGTAGACCTTCATTCGCAGACTCCGATCAGCCTTCGTGGGCGTTGAACATGGTCTTGGCGTAAATGATGCCCAAGCCATAGGCGCCGCCGAACCGCTTGGCGATGCCGGTGGTCATGTCGTAGGTATCCGTGCGTGCCCAGTCGCGCTGCATTTCCAGCAGGTACTGCAGCGCCGTGATCGGCTGGCCGCCCGCTTGCACGATACGCTCGATAGCGCGATTGTGGGCTTCGACCGAAACGTCGCCGCACGCGTCGGTGATGACGTACACCTCAAAACCCTGATCCATCGCGGACAGGGCCGGGCCGACGATGCAGACGCTGGTCCACAGGCCGGCCAGCACGATGCGCTTCTTGCCGATTTCATTGACCTGCTTGATGACTGCGGCATCTTCCCACGTATTCATGGACGTGCGGTCCAGCAGGGTCTTGCCGGGGAAGGGCTGGACGACTTCGTCGAACATCGGGCCCGAAAAACTCTTTTCGGCAACCGTCGTGAGGATCGTGGACGCGCCGAAGCCTGCGGCGGCGTGGGCGACCAGCGCGGCATTGTTGCGCAGCGTGACCGCGTCGATGGAATGCGTGGCGAACGCCATCTGCGACTGGAAGTCGATCATGATGAGCGTGTGGTCCTTGGGGGAAAGCAGCTTGGCGCCGGGGGTGGGGGTAGCGGTGATGGGCATGGATGACTCCTGCGAATGCCTGGGTGGGAAAACCCCTGCAATGTGCCAGCGCGCCCACTTGGCGTATTGAACGTTTGTCCGCCGGTTTGAAGATTGTGATTGCGCAGCCGGTTCTGGACCGTGCCGTGGCCACGTTGGGCCGCGCGCACGGCGCGACCCGCAATCGGGCGAAGCATGCACCGCATTGGTGCCAAGCGCGTCGTCCCGGGGAGCCGCGGCCTTGACGCCGGGGCCGTCGCGGCCCGTTTCCCCAGGGGAAGTTGTCGACAACGGTCGGCGCCCGCGCTTGGCATGCAAGTTGCTTAATTATTTCAACGCACTATTGCTACTATCGGTCGTCATGCCCGCCGGGCCAGGGGGCGGACGGCCCCGACGTTGTCAGCGTGACTTTGCAGTGTGGAGACCTTCATGAAGCATCTCATCAAGCACGTGACTCGCTACCGTTATGCCGCCCCGGTGAACTACAGCATCCAGACGCTACGGCTGACGCCACGGCGCGACGACCACCAGCATGCGCTGCGATGGCAGATCCAGACGCCCGGCGAGATCCAGCCGCAGGTGGACGCCTACGGCAACGTCATCCACACGCTGACCCTGCATCGTACCCACAGCGAAATCGAAATCCATGCGGTGGGCCAGGTGGACATCCATCCGTTGGCCCAGGGCCATGTGGGCGACGAAGACGACCGCTTGCCCGTCCACATCTACGGCGTGCCGACGGCGTTGACCCAGTGCGATGACAGCATCCGGGAATTCTGCCGCCACGTCGTTCCGCGCGGCATGCAGGCGCCCGAGGACGTGCTGCGGTTAAGCGCCGCCATCCGCGAACGGGTGGCCTATGCGCCGGGGCTGAACGATGCGCCGATGACGGCGGCGCAAGTGCTGGCGGCAGGGCGCGGCGGCAGCCAGGACCACACACATCTTCTGCTGGCTTGCGTGCGCGCTTTCGGTACGCCGGCCCGCTACGTCAGCGGCTATTGGCACATGGCAGGCGACGATGCCGCCAGCCACGGCTGGGCGGATGTCTGGCTGGCGCGGCACGGCTGGGTCAGCGTGGACGTCAGCCACGCGTGCTTCGCGTCCGACGGCCATTGCCGGCTGGCGGTGGCGCGCGACTATGAATCGGCCTCGCCCGTGCGATGGCTGCACGGCGCGGCCGCCGCGTTGACCATGAACGTGTCGGTGCAGGTGCAGACCAGCCACTGAAACATCCGCGTGATCCCGTAGCAGTGCATTGGCCGTGTTGCGGCCGCCCCAGTCCACACCCGGAGATGGCAGTGACGATCCACGTAGCCCTCAAGCACGTTACGCAATACCAATACGACCGCCTTGTGGGGCTGTCGGCGCAAGTGCTGCGGTTGCGCCCCGCGCCGCACAGCCGCACCCCCATCCTGTCGTATTCACTGACCGTCGAACCGGCGGACCACTTCATCAACTGGCAGCAGGATCCGTTCGCCAACTACTTGGCGCGGTTGAACTTTCCCGGCAAGACACGCGAATTCAAGATCACCGTGGATCTGGTTGCCGAGATGGCGGTCTACAACCCGTTCGACTTCTTTCTGGAGCCGGACGCCGAGACGTTTCCCTTCACCTATGACGACGGCCTGGCGCGTGAGCTGGCGCCGTACCTGGTGTGCGACAAGGCCACGCCGCGCTTTGCCGAGTTCCTGTCTCGCGTGGACGTGCGCCCGCAGCGCACCGTGGACTTCCTGGTGGGCCTGAACCAACAGATCCATCAAGAGATCAACTACTTGATCCGCATGGAGCCCGGCGTGCAGACGCCTGAAGAAACCCTGGCGCGTAATGCCGGATCGTGCCGCGATTCGGGGTGGCTGCTGGTGCAGGCGCTGCGCCATCTGGGACTGGCGGCGCGCTTCGTGTCGGGCTACCTGATCCAGTTGAAGCCCGACGTGCGCGCGCTTGACGGCCCCAGCGGCGCGCAATCGGACTTCACCGACCTGCATGCGTGGTGCGAAGTCTATTTGCCGGGAGCGGGGTGGATCGGGCTGGATCCGACGTCGGGCTTGCTGGCCGGTGAAGGCCACATCCCGCTGGCGGCCACGCCCGAACCCGGCAGCGCCGCGCCGGTCACGGGCGCGGTCGACGAGGCCGAGGTGGTGTTCACGCACACGATGGAAGTGAAGCGGGTGTTCGAGTCCCCGCGCGTGACCAAGCCCTATACGGACGCGCAGTGGCACGCCATCCTCGACCTGGGCGACAAGATCGACGACCACCTGGACCACATGGATGTACGTTTGACGATGGGCGGCGAACCGACGTTCGTGTCCGTATCGGACCGGCAGGGCGCGGAGTGGAATACCGCCGCCCTGGGGCCGACCAAGCGCGGCTATGCGCTGGAACTGCTGAACCGGCTGCGCACGCGCTATGGCGGTAATGGCTTCCTGCATTTCG
Organism: Achromobacter marplatensis; assembly: GCF_049060505.1. Taxonomy (GTDB): domain Bacteria; phylum Pseudomonadota; class Gammaproteobacteria; order Burkholderiales; family Burkholderiaceae_B; genus Achromobacter; species Achromobacter marplatensis_A. The sequence continues at coordinate 100,043 of NZ_JBMGRB010000002.1, read as the reverse complement.
GGCAGGGCAAGTGGTATCCGGGGGAGCAACTGCCACGCTGGGCGTTGTCGATCTATTGGCGCGCGGACGGCCAGCCGTGCTGGGACGACCCGGCGCTATTCGCCGACGAGCGCCAGCGCAGCGCGTACAAGGTGGCGGACGCGCGGCGGTTCATGGCAAGGCTGTGCGAGCGGCTGGGCGTTAGCGGGCAGCATGTCGTGCCCGGCTACGAGGACGTGTTCTATTACTTGTGGCGTGAACGCCGGCTGCCCGCCAACGTGGATCCGTTCGATTCGCGGCTGGACGACGAGATGGAGCGGGCGCGCCTGCGCCGCGTGTTCGAACAGAAGCTGGACAGCGTGGTGGGTTACGCCTTGCCGATCCAGCCGGGCGAGGGCGGCCCCTGGGTGTCCGGCCCGTGGTTCTTGCGCGACGAGCGCATGTACCTGTTTCCCGGCGATTCCCCAATGGGCTACCGCCTGCCGCTGGATTCGCTGCCGTGGGCGGATGAGGCCGACGCGCCCATGGCGGTGGAACGCGATCCGTTTGATGCGCGGCGTTCGCTGCCTGGCCCGGCGCAGCTGTTGACGCAGAACCTGCGCGCCGCCACGCGCCACGATCCGCACGCCGCGTGCGATGCACCGGGCGCATCCCACGGCGGGGCGGCGGGCATGCCGGAAACGCCCGCGCCCGCCCGGTTTGAATCCGCCGCCGGGCTGACGCGGACCGCGATGTGTGTCGAAACGCGCAACGGCGTCCTGTATGTGTTCATGCCGCCGTTGCCGCGCCTGGAAGATTACCTGGCGCTTGTCGCCCAGATAGAGGCCACGGCGCGCGACCTGGACGTGAAGATCGTGATGGAAGGCTATCCGCCGCCGCGCGATCCGCGATTGCAGGTGCTGCAAGTGACGCCGGACCCTGGCGTCATCGAGGTCAATATCCACCCGGCCAGCAACTGGGCAGAGTTGGTCGACCACACCGAGTTCCTTTACGAAGCGGCATTTGAAACCCGGCTGTCCACCGAAAAGTTCATGGCGGACGGCCGCCATACCGGCACGGGGGGCGGCAACCACTTCGTGCTGGGCGGCGCCACGCCGGCCGACAGCCCGTTCCTGCGCCGCCCCGACGTGCTGGCCAGCCTGCTCGCGTATTGGGTGAACCACCCCTCGCTGTCCTACCTGTTTTCCGGCCTGTTCATCGGACCGACCAGCCAGGCGCCGCGCATCGACGAAGCCCGCAACGATCAGGTCTACGAGCTGGAACTGGCATTCCAGGAAATCCACCGGCGCTGCGCGGAGCCGGGCGCGGCGGTCCCGCCGTGGATGGTAGACCGGGCCTTGCGCAACATTCTGGTCGACGTGACCGGCAATACTCATCGCTCGGAGTTCTGCATCGACAAGCTGTATTCGCCCGACAGCGCCACGGGCCGGCTGGGGCTGCTGGAACTGCGCGCCTTTGAAATGCCACCGCACGCGCGCATGAGCCTGGCGCAACAATTGTTGTTGCGCGGCCTGATCGCGCGCTTCTGGAAGACGCCTTACACGGCGCGGCTGACGCGCTGGGGCACCGAACTGCATGACCGGTTCCTGTTGCCCACGTTCGTGAAGATGGATTTCGAGGATGTGCTGGCCGATCTGAACGAGGCCGGCTATGGCTTCGATCCCGCCTGGTTTGCTCCCCATTTCGAATTCCGCTTCCCGCTGTTCGGCGACGTCGCGGCACGCGGCATCCATCTGGAGTTGCGTGGGGCGCTGGAACCCTGGCACGTCATGGGCGAAGAGGGCTCGTCCGCCGGGACGGTGCGCTATGTGGATTCGTCGCTGGAACGGGTGGAAATCCGGGTGTCGGGCCTGAACGGTAACCGCTATGTCGTGACGGTGAACGGCCGCGCGCTGCCGTTGCAGCCCACCGGCCGGGTCGGTGAATACGTGGCGGGCGTCCGGTACAAGGCGTGGGCGCCGCCGTCGGCGCTGCATCCCACCATTGCCGTGCATGTGCCGCTGACCGTGGATATTGTCGATACCTGGAACCAGCGATCGCTGGGGGGCTGCAAATACCATGTCGCGCATCCGGGCGGGCTGAACCCGGAATCGTTCCCCGTCAATTCCTACGAGGCCGAAAGCCGCCGGCTGGCGCGCTTTGAAAAGACCGGTCATACGCCGGGGCGCATGGACGTCGCGCCAGCCGTGGCCGGCCGGGAATTTCCGTTCTCGTTGGATTTGAGGCACGATTGAGCCTTACCGCATGTTGAAACCCGGCCTAGCCGCCGGCGATAAAGCCGCTATGCCGCAATTTCTTTTTCAGACGGACCCGTCGCAGGATGTCGCATCCCTGGCGGTTCATGCGGCATTGCCCGCACGGCCCGGGCATTACGACGAGCTGCGCGACACCACCGGTGCATCGGGCGCCACCCGCCTGCGTGAACCGTGGCCCCGTTTTTTCGAGCTCCTGGGCACCGGCGGCTTTGCCGATCTGGACCGGCGCGCCGACGGAGTGGCCCGCCGGATCCGCGAAAACGGCATCACTTACAACATCTACGCCGAGGCCAACGGGTCGGCGCGGCCCTGGTCGCTGGACCTGCTGCCATTCGTCATCAACGACACCGACTGGGCGGCCATCGAACAGGGAGTGCGCCAACGGGCCGCCTTGCTGAACCGGCTGCTGGGCGACGTCTACGGGCCGCAGTCGCTGCTGGCCGACAGGTTGATCCCGCCCGCGCTGGTGTTAGGCCACCCGGGTTATTTGCGTCCGCTGCGCGGGTACGCGCCGCCGGGGGACACGTTCTTGCACATCGCCGCTTTCGATCTGGCGCGGGCCAGCGACGGCGGTTGGTGGGTCGTGTCGCAGCGCACCCAGGCGCCGTCCGGGCTGGGGTACCTGCTGGAAAACCGCCTGACCATCTCGGGCATGTTCCCCGAGGCGTTCCAGGAGCTGCGGGTGCAGCATCTGGCCACCAGCTACCGGCGGCTGATGGACATGCTGTACAAGCTCAGCCCCGGCGGACGGTCGGCGCAGACGCCGCCGCGCATCGTGCTGCTGACGCCGGGCCCCTACAACGAGACCTACTTTGAACAGACCTATCTGGCGCGCTACCTGGGGGTGACCCTGGTGGAAGGCGGCGACCTGGTCGTGCGCGACAAGCTGCTGTACCTGAAGACCCTGCACGGACTGGAACGCGTGCATGCGGTGCTGCGCCGGCTGGACGACGATTTCTGCGACCCGCTGGAGCTGCGTTCGGATTCGACGCTGGGCGTGCCCGGCTTGTTGCAGGTGATGCGGGCGGGCAATGTGCTGGTGGCGAATTCGCTGGGCACGAGCTTTCTCGAGTCGCCCGCCATCAATGGCTTTTTGCCGGCCATCAGCCGCCGCCTGCTGGACGCCGACCTGTTGCTGCCATCGCTGCCGTCATGGTGGTGCGGCGAGGCCGCGGCGCGCGAACAAGTGTTGGCCAACTTGCCGGGCGCCGTGGTCAAGTCCACCTATCCCAGCAATGCGCGTGGCGGGTTCGAACCGGTGATCGGCGGCGCCGTGCCGCCCTCCGAGCGCGAGGCGCTACAGGCGCGCATCGCCGCCAATCCCGATGCCTACACCATCCAGGAATACCTGCCGCTATCCCAGGCGCCCAGCTGGATCGCGGGCCGCATCGTGCCGCGCGCCGCCATGCTGCGCGTATTCGTCATCGCCGACGGCGAGGGCGGTTGGAACGTGCTGCCTGGCGGGCTGACCCGCATCGCCAGCCGCGAACAGCAGATCGTGTCGATGCAGCGCGGCGGCAGCAGCATGGACACCTGGGTCACGACCCGCGGCGCGGTCGACACGTTTTCGATGCTGCCCGCGCAGTTGCGGCCCGAAGACCTGGTGCCCGCGCATCGCCCGGTATCCAGCCGGGCGGCCGAGAACCTGTTCTGGATGGGCCGCTATACCGAGCGCGCCGAAAACGACGTGCGGCTGGCCAACGTGGCGCTGACCTGGCTGAACAGCGACGAGGACAACGCGGGCGAGCTGTTCGCCGCCGTCGCCGCGCTATGCCGGCGCAGCGGCCTGGTGCCGCCCGCGCCGACCCTGTCGGTGCGCATGTTCGAATCCACGCTGGTTGCGGAACTGGCGGGTGCGGACGCCCAGGGCGGCGTATCGCGCAATCTGGGCGCGCTGGCCTTTGCGGCCGGACAGATCCGCGACCGCCTGTCGCCGGACCACTGGCGGCTGGTGGTAACGGCGAACGAGCTCTTCAGGCGCATGGCGTCGGGCGCCAAGGACCGCGACGCCGATGCGCCGGCGACCGCGCCGGATGTGCTGCGCGCGCTGAAAAACCTGGGCATGCAGCTGTCGGCCATCACGGGTTCGCAAACCGACCGCATGACGCGCGACGACGGCTGGCGGCTGCTGACCATCGGACGGCAGATTGAACGGCTGTCGGCCATGGCCGGCCTGCTGGGCGAGCTGTTCCGCCGCAACGCGGTGTTGGGCGACAGCGGGTTCAATATCCTGCTGGACCTGTTCGACAGCAAGATTACGTATCGCGCCTACTATCCGGGCCGCCAGGAAGTGCCCGCGCTGCTGAACCTGCTGGTGCACGAACCCGCCAACCCGCGATCCATCGCCTGCGTACTAAGCGTGCTTCGCACGGAGGTGGCGCGATTGCCCGCCACCGTGGCGGGCCCCGCCACGGACCTGCTGGGGTGGCTGCCGTCGGAAGACGCGGGGCCGACATTGGCCGCGCTGTGTCAGCAGACGCAGGGGCTGTATGCCGGCGTGCTGGCGCTGTCCGACACACTGGATGCCGCGGCCGGTGCGTTGTCCAACGAAATCAGCCGGCGTTATTTCAGCCACGCGGCCGGCTACGGCCAGACGCTGTCGGCGTAGTCGCCGGCAACAAAACCCGCCCGTCCCCCCAACCGACCGCCATTCCAGCCCGCCACCGCCATGACTTTGCCGACCTTCTTGCCCCCCGCTGTTTTCGCAGGCGAAGCGGGTGTGACGTTGGGGGTGGATCATCAAACCGCCTACCGCTACGACGCGCCCGTGGAATTGGCCCACCATCTGGGCTATTTGCGCCCGTTGAATGACGCCTGCCAAGTGGTGGAAGACTACGCGCTGACCGTCACGCCCGCGCCGTCCGATTTCAGTGAATCCGTCGACGGGTTCGGCAATACGCGTTGCACGTTTGCGTTGGCCGCGCCGCATGAATCGTTGACGGTGCGAGCCACCAGCCGCGTCACCGTCACCCCCCGTTTCGACGGCCTGGACCCCGGGGCGGGGTTGCCTTGGGAAGCCGCGGCGCAGCGCCTGCGCTATGACCCCGCCGTGCCGTTCGCGCCCGAGGCCGAGTTCACGTTTCCGTCGACCTACGTGCCGTTGCACGCGGAATTTCGGGAATACGCCTTGCTGTCGTTCACCGCCGGGCGGCCCGTGGCCCAGGCCGCGATCGATCTGATGCACCGCATTCACGCCGACTTCTGTTACCGGCCGGCGCATACGCAGGTGTCCACGCCCGTCCTGCAGGCGTTTCAGGAAAGGGTAGGCGTGTGCCAGGACTTCGCGCATGTAATGATCGGCTGCCTGCGCGCGATCGGCCTGCCGGCGCGATACGTCAGCGGCTACCTGATGTCGCAGCCGCCGCCCGGCAAACCGCGGCTGATCGGCGCGGACGCTTCGCACGCGTGGGTCTCGGTGCATTGCGCCGGGGTGCCGGCCAACGCGGGCTGGGTCGATATGGACCCCACCAATGACGTGGTGCCGGGCGCCGCGCACGTCATCCTGGCCTATGGGCGGGACTACGGCGACGTCACGCCGCTACGCGGCGTGATCCGGGGCGGCGGCCATGAATTGGATGTGCGCGTGACGGTCGCGCCTATCGACGAGTTTCCCCTCGGGACGGATACATGAGCTATTTTTTCGACGCGATCAACCGCCAGCTGCGTGCCCCGAAACGCCAGCGCGTGCGGCACGCCCGCGCGAAGGCGTTCCAATGCGTGTGCGGGCAGCCCATCTTCTTTTCCAACACCGAATGCCTGAACTGCCATCGGCAACTTGGTTTTGACCCCAAGCGCGGCCACGTGCTGGCGCTGGACGAAGGCGCCACGCCCGGCACCTGGCGGGAAGCAGGCCGGGCGCGAGGCAAAACCTACAAACGCTGCGCCAACTTCACGCTGCCGGCTTTGTGCAATTGGCTGCTGCCGGCGCATTCGCCCGACGCGCTGTGTACCGCGTGCAGCCTGAACCGCACGATTCCCGACATGTCCGTGCCGGACAACGGCCCGCTGTGGTTCAAGGTGGAAGCGGCCAAGCGCCAGATGATCGCGCAACTGATGACGCTGGGCCTGCCAATCCGCCGATCGGTGGAGCCCGATGACGGCGGCCTGGCCTTTGATTTGCTGGCGCCCGGCGCCGATGGCGCGCCGCTGTTGACGGGGCATGCGCAGGGCCTCATCACCATCAACGTGCTGGAGGCCGACGACGCCTACCGCGTGAAGGTGCGCGAAGACATGCGTGAGCCGTACCGGACCTTGCTGGGCCACTTTCGCCACGAGATCGGCCATTACTACTGGGACCAGCTGATTGCGGGCAGTTCGTGGCTGGAACCGTTCCGCCAGGTGTTCGGCGACGAACGGACCGATTACGCGCAAGCCTTGCAACGCAACTACGAACAGGGCCCCCCGGCGGACTGGGACCTGCATTTCATCAGCACGTATGCGTCCTGCCATCCGTGGGAAGACTGGGCCGAAACCTGGGCGCACTACCTGCACATGATGGATACGCTGGACACGGCCATCAGCTTTGGCGTCACCCGGATGGCCGTCGAGCAGTCCTACGAGCCGTTCACCACCGCGTCGCTCTACGACCCGCAAGATCCCGACGGGCAGGCCTTCCTGGATCTGCTCAATGCCTGGGTGGCGCTGACCGGGGTGTTGAACGAGCTGTCGCGCAGCATGGGGCAACGGGATTTCTATCCCTTCGTGCTGCCGACCCAGGTGGTTGGCAAGCTGCAGTTCGTGCATCAGGTGGTGAAGGGGGCGTCCACCATTCTCATCCCATCCCGATAAGGCTCCGCCGCCGTCATCTGCGCCAGCACCTCTCGCAGCATTCCCTGCACGATCTTCACGGCCTGCGTCATGGGGCGGCTGGCGGCCGTGGCCAGCATCAGGCGGGTGGACAGGCCCGGATGCGTGATGCGTCGGGCGATCAGCTGGCCGGCGGCCACTTCCTTGATCACGGCGGGCAGGCCCAGCACGGTATGGGCCAGGCCTTCGGCCACGATTTCCTTCATCAGTTCCAGCGCGTCGATTTCAAACGCCACGGTAAGCGGCATGTCCGCCTGCGTGGCGGCGTGCTCGAGCGTGCGGCGCAGGCCGTGGTTGCGCGTGGGCAGAACCAGCGGCAGGCTGCGCAATTGGTCGAAGTCGATGGACGTCATGGCGCGCGCGGCGGGCGACAGGCTCTGCGGCGGCGACACCAGCGCCAATTCCAGTTCGGCCAGCGGGTCCACCGCGATGTGCTGCGAGCGCCGCGCGTCGTGCAGCACGGCGATATCCACGCGGGCATTGGTCAGCCATTCATGCACATAGCCGCTGTATCCGGTGATGATGTTGAGCTGGATGCGCGGGTGCCGCTTCCAGACCTCGGCCACTAAACGCGTGCCGACCATGTGGCAGAGCGTTGGCGTCAAGCCCAGCGTGACCTGGCCGGACGGTGACTTCTGGTCGTTGTGGAATTCGGTGACCACGTGGTCCATCTGCCGCAACAGCGGCCGCAGCCGGTCCAACAGCTTTTCGCCGTCGGGCGTCAGCGACACGCCGCGCCCATTGCGGTATAGCAGCGCGCAGCCGCATTCATCTTCCAGCTTGCGCACTTGCCGGCCCAGTGCCGACTGGGCGATGCCCAGCACGGAAGCGGCTTTTGAAAAGCTGCCCTGATCGGCGACGTGGATCAGGTTTTCGATCTTGCGTAGGTCCATCCCGGGTCCGCGCGCGGGGGCGCGCCGCTGTCTCTAGTGTGCGTTTCTTGTATATCTGATTGCCAGAGTATGCCTAGTCGGTCCCGCCTTGCCAATCTAGAATTTCCAGGATCCCACCCTGACTCCAGACGACGCCCATGACCGTATCCGCCGACTCGAACACGTCTTCCCATGCTTTGCTGAAGGTCTTCGCCGCCAATGGCATCGACCGCATTTTCGTGGTGCCCGGCGAAAGCTATCTGGGCGTGCTGGACGCCCTGTATGATTTTCCGCGGATCGACGTGGTGACGTGCCGCCACGAGAGCGGCGCGGCGTTCATGGCGGGCGCGGATGCGCGGCTGACCGGACGGCCGGGTGTGGCGATGGTGTCGCGCGGACCGGGCGCGACCAACGCGTCCATCGGCGTGCATGCCGCGCAGCAGGATGGCGTGCCGATGATCCTGCTGATCGGCCAGGTGCCGAAGAAGGATGTGCGCAAGGAAGCCTTCCAAGAGATCGACTACCAGAAGATGTTCGGGTCGATGGCTAAATGGGTGGTCGAAGTGTCCACGCCGGAAGAACTGGCGGCGGCGGCCTTCAAGGCGATCCGCGTGGCGGTGTCGGGCACGCCGGGACCGGTGGTGATGGTGGTGCCGGAAGACGTGCAGCAGGCTGCCGTGCCGCAGCCCGCGTGGGTCGCGGCGCCGGACAGCCCCGCGCAGCCAGCCCCCGGCACGTTGGAACGCATCCACGGATTGTTGGCGCAGGCGCGCCGGCCTCTGATCATTGCGGGCGGCGCCTTCAATCGGCCCGACGGGCGCGAGGCGCTGCGGCGGCTGGCCGAGCGGCACACGGTTCCCGTGGCGGTGTCGTTCCGGCAACACGATATTTTTCCCAACACACACGCCCTGTACGCCGGCGACCTGGATTTGGCGACGCCCGCGGCGCAGGTGGCGGCGTTCAATTCCAGCGATCTGATCCTGGCCCTGGGCACGCGGCTGGGCGACATCACGACCCAGGGCTACGCCTTTCCGGACTATCCCAAGCCGGCGCAGGCGCTGGTCCATTGCTACCCCGACCCGCACATCGTGAACCAGCATTTTGCCGCGGATATCGGCCTGGTGGCCGACCCCGCTGCCACCGCCCATGCGCTGGCCAATCTGCCCGCCACGGGCCAGGGTCTTGCGCGGGATGACTGGGCGGCGTCGTTGCGGGCCATCCAGCAGCGCACCGCTGCATGGCCGCAAGCCGACGCGGAAGACGGCGTGCCCTTCGTGTCGGTGGTGCGGGCGCTGACGCGGCAGGCGCCCAACGACGTGGCGATCTGCCTGGACGCGGGTACCTTCGCCGCGCCCGTGTACCGGCACTTTCCGTTCGTGTATCCGCAGCGGTTGATGGCGTCGCAATCCGGCGCGATGGGCTACGGCACGCCCGCGGCGGTGGCGACGCAATTGCGGCACCCCGACCGCAAGGTGGTGTGCCTGGTGGGCGACGGCGGATTCATGATGACGGGCAACGAGATGACGGCCGCCGCCGAACGAGGCTTGCCCATTCTATTCATCGTGTCGAACAACAATTGCTACGGGTCGATCCGCCTGCATCAGGCGCGCACGTATCCGGGCCGCCATGTGGGCACGGACCTGTCCAGCCCGGATTTCGCGATGATGGCGCGCGCCTTCGGCATGCAGGCCGAATATCTGACGCGCGTGGACCAACTGGACGCCGCCATCGCGCGCGGCCTGGCGTCCGCCCGCCCGTATTTTCTTGAGGTGCGCACCAGCTTGTCCGTCATCCTGCCCGCCGGGGCCGGCCATGCCGCGGGCGTGGACCTGGTGCCGCGAGACGAACGGGCATGAACCGGCGGCCTGCCGGCGAAAAGGGGCCGGGGGCGGCGGCCGTCATTCCTTGTAGCCGGGATCCTTGCGGTCCATCAGGCGTAGCATGGCGGGCCATTCCAGTTCGCCGAAGGGCCGGCGCGTCGTCGGCTGGTACAGGTGCCAGGTTTTTTCGATGACGTCGGGCGAGGGCAGGCAAAGCGCTTGGTTGGCGCTCAGGGCGTCCACCTGCGCCTTGCAGGCCATCTCCAGCCAGTACAGGGTATTGAACGCCTGGGCGATGGTGGGCCCCACGGCCAGCAGACCATGATTTCGCAGGATCATCGCCTCGGACGCGCCCAGGTCCGCCACCAGCCGCTCGCGTTCGCTCAGGTCGATGGCGACGCTTTCGTAGTCGTGATACGGAATCTTGGCAAAGCGCATGGCGGTCTGCGTCAGCGGCAGCAGGCCGCATTCCAGCGCCGATACGGCCATGCCGGCGCGGGTGTGCGTGTGGATCACGCATCCCACGTCCGGCCGGGCGCCATGCACCGCGCTGTGGATCACATAGCCCGCGGCGTTGATGCCGTAGCCGGTGGCCGACGGGGTCAGGATACGGCCGGCCAGGTCGATTTTGACCAGGCTGGACGCGGTGATTTCGTCATACATCATGCCGTAAGGGTTGATCAGCAAGTGATCGTCCGTGCCGGGAATGCGTGCGGTGATGTGGTTATAAATCAGGTCGCTCATGCCGAAATGCGACACCAATCGGTAGCAGGCGGCCAATTGGATGCGTGTGTCGTGTTCCTGCGGGCTCATGTCGGGGTGGGCGTGCATGGTTGTGTCCTGTTCAGTCGGTGGCTTTGACCTTGAATTCGCTGACGATGGCGCCCCAGGCGTCGTATTCGGACTTCATCATGGCGCCGAAGGCGGCGGGCGTGGGCGTGGTCCGCACCTGGGCGCCCAGGTCGCCCAGCTTGTCGCGCACCGCCGTGTCGGCCAGCACGGCGTTCATCTCGCGGGCCAGCCGTTCCTGGATAGCGGGCGGGATGCCGGCGGGTGCGATCAGGCCCAGCCAGGCGCCCATGTCGAACCCCGGGAAGCCTTGCTCGGCCACGGTTGGCACGTCCGGCAGCATGGCGACGCGTTCGGGCGTGCTGACCGCCAGCGCCTTCAGCCGGCCCGACTTGACCATGGCCAGCGAGGACACCATCGTGTCGAAAGTCGCGGTGGTGCGGCCGCCGACGATGTCGGTCTGGCCCTGGCTGCTGCCCTTGTAGGGCACGTGGACCATGGTGGCGCCGGCCTTGGACAACAGCACGGCCGTGACCAGATGGCTGGTCGTGCCCATGCCGGTGGTGGCGTAGGTCAGCTGACCGGGCTTGGCCTTCGCCGCCGCCAGGAACCCCTTCAAGTCCCGGGCGGGGTTGTCGGGGCTGACGACGAACAGGTACGGCAGCCAGGTGATCAGGCCGATAGGCGCGAAGTCCTTGCGGGCGTCGTAGTTCAGGTTGGGATAGACGTGCGGGTTGATCGCCTGGGGGGCCGAGGCGCCGATCATCAGGGTGTAGCCGTCGGGCTTGGCGCGGGCGCCCAGGCCCGCGGCGATCGAGCCGCCCGCGCCAGGCTTGTTTTCGACGATGAATTGCTGACCCATGCGCTGGGCCAGCCGCTCGCTCAGCATGCGCGCAACGGTATCCGTCGCGGTGCCGGGCGGGAAGCCGACCAGGATGGTCACGGGTTTGGCGGGGTATGGGGCGTCCTGCGCCTGTGCCGCGGCACTGGTTGCCCACAGTGGGGCAGCCAGTGCCAACGCGACGGCTAGCCGGCGGCGCCGGGCAAAGGCAAGGGCGGGGGGATTGCGCATGGTTGTCTCCTGTCATGTTTTTCATGGCGGGAGCGCGCTGGCGCCGGCCCGCATCGGGGCGGGCTCCTCATCCTGCCCCGATGCCGTCCAAGGTGGCACAAGGGGCGGGGCGGTTCAATGCCCCGGGCGGCCAAGCAGATAGCGCGAAACGGCATGGGCGAGGCTGGCCGGGCGCATTCGGCCCGGGCGAGTCTCGCGCCTGCGCGGACGGGGCGGCGTTACACCGTCAGGCTGATCCAGGTGGTCTTCAGGTCTGAATACTTGTCCAGGGCATGCAGGGACTTGTCGCGGCCGAAGCCTGACTGCTTGACGCCGCCGAAAGGCACCGTGATATCGCCGTCGGCGTAGCAGTTGACCCAGACGAGGCCGGCGCGCAGGCGGCGCGACAGCCGGTGCGCGCGCGACAGGTTCGACGTCCACAGGCCGGCGCCCAGTCCATAGACCGAATCGTTGGCCAGGCGGACGGCATCGTCTTCGGTGGCGAAGCGCTGCGCCGCCAGCACCGGCCCGAAGATCTCTTCGCGGACCAGCGCGGAATCCTGGTTCGCGCAATCGAAGATGGTGGGTTCGATGTAGTAGCCGCCCGTCGCGGTGCGGGCCTGCTTGCCACCCATGCGCAGGCTGGCGCCATCGGCCTGGCCGGCCGCGATGCGGGCCAACACGCCTTGCATCTGGCGTTCGTCCACCATCGCGCCCATGGCGGTGGCGGGGTCCAGCGGATCGCCGGGCTGCAGGGTGGCGGCATAGGCGGCCACTTTGTCCATGAACGCGTCGTAGATGCCGTCCTGCACATACAGGCGGGACCCGGCGATGCAGACCTCGCCCTGGTTCGAGAAGATGGCCAGGGCCGCGGCCTGCGCGGCGCGGTCCAGGTCAGGGCAGTCGTCGAACACGATGTGGGGCGACTTGCCGCCGCATTCCAGCCACACGCGCTTCAAGTTCGATTCGCCGGAGTACGTCATGAACCGCTTGCCGGTAGCGGTGGATCCGGTAAAGGCCACGCAGTCCACGTCCGGGTGCAGGCCCAGCGCCTGGCCGGCCACCGCGCCCAATCCGGGCACGACGCTGAAGACGCCAGCGGGGATGCCGGCTTCCTCGGCCAGCGCCGCCAGCCGGATGGACGACAGCGAGGCCTGTTCGGCCGGCTTCAGGATGACGCTGTTGCCGGCGGCCAGCGCGGGCGCGACCTTCCAGGCGGCCATCATCAGCGGGTAGTTCCACGGCACCACGGCGGCTACCACGCCCAGCGGTTCGCGCGTGATGGTGGCCAGGGCATCGGGACCGGTCGGCGCGATCTCGTCGTAGATCTTGTCGATGGCTTCGGCGTACCAGGCGTAGCAGCGCGCCGTCTCGGGCACGTCGAATGCCAGCGCATCGCGGATGGGCTTGCCCATGTCCAGTGTTTCCAGCAGCGCAAGTTCTTCGGTGTGCTGGTTGATCAGGGCTGCCAGGCGCAGCAGGCGTTCCTTGCGTTGGCGCGGCGCAAGCCCGCTCCAGACGCCGGCGTCGAAGGCGCGGCGCGCGGCCTGCACGGCGCGGTCCACATCGGCCTGGCCGCAGGCGGCCACGTCGGTCAGCTTGCGGCCGTCGATGGGGCTGGACGCGGCGAAGGTCGCGCCATCGGCGGCGTCGCAATAGGCGCCGTCGATGTAGGCCCGGCCATTGAAGCGCAGGGCGGCGGCGCGGGCGTGCCAGGTGGCGGAGTCGTGGTGGCTCATGCGGGGGCTCCCGTGGAATTGGCGCGCGCGACCATGGCGTCCAGCAGCACGTTGCAGCCGGCTTCCAGGTCCGAGGGCTTGGCGTCTTCGATTTCGTTGTGGCTCACGCCGTCCTTGCAGGGCACGAAGATCATGGCGGTGGGCGTGACGCTGGCCATGTAGACCGCATCGTGGCCGGCGCCCGTCACGATGTCCATGGCGGGCAGGCCACGGCGGACCGCGCCGTCGCGCACTTTGCCGATCAGGTCCGGGTCGAACGGCGTGGGCGGGAAGTACTGCACTTGCTTGACGTCCACCGTTACGCCGTGGCGCTCGGCCACGTCGGTGCAGGCCGCCAGCCAGCGCGCGTCCATCTGCGTCAACGTGGCTTCGTCTTCATGGCGCAGGTCCACGGTGAAGCGCACCTGGCCGGGGATGACGTTGCGCGAACCGGGGTGCGCGTGGATCTCGCCGACGGTGCCGCGGCCATGGGGCTGATTGTCGTTGGCGATGCCGATGACCGATTGCAGCAAGAACGTGGTGGCGTATAGCGCGTCGCGGCGGATCGGCATGGGCGTCGGGCCGGCGTGCATTTCCATGCCGGTCACGACCACGTCGTACCAGCGCACCCCCAGCGAGCCCGTCACCACGCCGACCACCTTGTCTTCGTGTTCCAGGATCGGGCCTTGTTCGATATGCGCCTCGAAGTAGGCGCCCAGCGGGCGGCCGCCAACCGGGTCCGGGCCGGCGTAGCCGATGGCGGCCAGCTCGTCGGCGACCGACTTGCCGTCATGGTCGCGGGCGTTCAGCGCGGTTTCCAGCGGGAACTTGCCCGCGAATACGCCGGAACCCATCATCACGGGCAGGAAGCGCGAGCCTTCCTCGTTGGTCCAGATGGCCACTTCCAGCGGCGCCTCGGTGACGACGCCATGGTCGTTCAGGGTACGGATGACTTCCAGCCCGGCCAGCACGCCGTAGCAGCCGTCGAACCTGCCGCCGGTGGGCTGGGTGTCGATGTGGCTGCCGGTCATGACGGGCGCCAGGTTGTTGTCGCGGCCGGCGCGGCGCGCGAAGATATTGCCCACCTGGTCCACGCGCAGCGTCATGCCCGCGTCGCGCATCCACCCCGTGACCAGGTCGCGCCCCTGGCCGTCCAGCGCCGTCAGCGCCAGCCGGCAGTTGCCGCCCTTGGGCGTGGCGCCGATTTTGGCCAGGTCCATCAGCGACTGCCACAGCCGCTGCCCGTTGATTGATATCGTGGTCATCGTCATTGTTCCTGTGTCATGTTCCTGTGTCGTGTTCCCGTATTAATGCCCGGCCCGCGCGATGCGCGCTTGCGCGGCTTCGCGGATGCCCATGAGCGTTTCGCCCGGTGCGATGCCGTCGGCGTCGTAACGGATCTCAAGCAGCGCGGGCATGCTGTGTTCCTGGGCGAAGGCCAGCGCGCGCTCGAAGGCCGGGCCGAAATCCTCGGTCCGCTCGACGGCTTCGCCATAGCCGCCGTAACCGCGGATGATCTGCGTGAAGTCGGGGTTCTGGAAGCCCAGGGCGATCGTGCGCGCCGGGAATTCGCGTTCCTGGTGCGCGCGGATGGTGCCCCAGATGCCATTGTTGAACACCAGCACCACCACGCCCAGCTTGTACTGCAAGGCCACGCCCAGTTCCTGCATGTTCATCTGGAAGCAGCCGTCGCCGGCGTAGCAGACGACGGTGCGTTGGCGGTCTTCCAGCTTGGCCGAAATGGCGGCGGGCAGGCCGTAGCCCATCGAGCCGACCGTCGGGGTCAGGCTGGTGCCGGGGCCGGTGTAGCGGCGGTAGCGGTGCGGGTACAGCGCGTAGTTGCCCGCGCCCACGGTGATGCAGGCATCGGGCGGCACATGCGCGTCGACATAGGCGGCGGCTGCGTCCAGGCTCATGGGGCCGGGCGAGGGCAGCGGCGTCAGGCTGTCCACCAGTTCCCGGTGCGCGGCGCGCACGGCGTCGCCGCGCGGCGTAACGTGGCCGGGGGCCAGCGTGGCGACGCTGGCGGCAAAGCTGGCCACGTCGGCCACGATGGCTTGCGTGGGCGAGAACACGCGGCCCAGTTCGGCGGCGTCGGGGTAGACGTGGATCAGCTTCTGGCGCGGCAGCGGGCTTTCAATGACGGTATAGCCTTCGGTGGTGGCCTCGCCCAGGCGCGTGCCCACCGCCAGCACCAGGTCGGCGTCGCGCAGCCGTTGGCGCAGCGCGGGCGTCATCGCCCAGCCGACGTGCCCGGCCGCGTTGGGATGACGCTGGTCGAAGCACTCCAGGCGACGCCACGCGGTGCCTACCGGCAGCTCGAAGCGTTCGGCGAAACCGGCGATCTGTTCAATGGCGGTCTGCTGCCAGCCGTTGCCGCCCAGCAGCAGGAAGGGGCGTTCGGCCGCATCCAGCAATTGCGTCATGCGCGCCAGGTCGGCGGCGCCGGGGTGGCTGTGCACGCGCGGATAGCGCGGCAGGTCGGCCACCCGGGCGGTGCCCCACAGCGTGTCTTCGGGCAGGGCCAGCACCACCGGGCCGGGACGGCCGCTGGTGGCAACGGCGAACGCGCGGGAAATGTACTCGGGGATGCGGTCGGTGCGGTCGATCTGCGCCACCCACTTGGCCATCTGACCGAACATGCGGCGGTAGTCGATTTCCTGGAAGGCTTCGCGCTCCATGAAGTCGTTGCCCACCTGGCCGACGAACAGAATCATCGGCGTGGAGTCCTGGTAGGCGGTGTGCACGCCAATGCTGGCGTTGGTGGCGCCCGGACCGCGCGTCACGAAGCAGATGCCGGGCTCGCCGGTCAGCTTGCCGTAGGCCTCGGCCATATAGGCCGCGCCGCTTTCCTGGCGGCAGACGATCGGTTCGATGGCATCGGTGTGCTCGTTCAGCGCGTCGATGCAGGGCAGATAGCTTTCGCCGGGAATCATGAAGACGCGGCGCGCGCCGTGTATGCGCAATTGCTGCATCAAGATCTGACCGCCATTGCGTTCGGGTAATGCGGCTGACGTCATGCGGAGTCTCCTTGTTGCGGGACGGCCTGCGCCTGGCGCTCGGCGGCCCATCGTTCGAATTGGTCATGGCGCGCCAGCAGGCGGCGCGCGGTGTTGTAAGTCGGGGGATCGATACGCTCGGCGTCGTGGCGGCCGGCCTGCTGGGCCTCGAAGCGGGCCACGCAGTCGCGGGCCGCGGCGACGTCGGCGGTATTGGGCGTGAAGACCGCGTGGATCAGCGGGACCTGTTCGGCCACGGTGGCGCATTTCGATTTCAGGCCCAGGCGGCGCGCCCAGCGCAGGTCCGTCTCTAGCGCGGGCAGGTCGCGGTAGTTGAACGGGCAGTCGATCGGGATGCAGCCGGCGGCGGTGCAGTCCACCAGGAAGCGGGCGCGCACGGCGTGCAGTTCGATGCCGTCCTTGCCGCGTTCCGCGCCCAGGCTGGCGGTCAAGTCCTCGGCGGCCAGCAGGCAGGCGGACACGCGCGGGCTGGCGGTCAGGATGTCATGGGCGCGCACCAGCCCCAGCGCCGACTCCAGCGTGGGCACGATTTCGGTGCTGCCCGGCGCCAAGCCCAGCGTAGTTTCCAGCGCGGTGATGGCTTCGTCCAGCGCGATGATCTGCGCGGCGCTTTCGGCATGCGGCAGAAACACCGCGTCCGGCGCGCCGGGCATCACGCCGCGCAAGTCGGCCAGGCCGTCGTCTTCCAGCTTATTGATGCGCACGGCGGCCACCACGCCCCGGGCGCGGCAGCGGGCGAACAACGCGGCAATGCGCGGACGCGCCGCCGGGCGGTCGGCCGGCGCGGTGAATTCTTCCAGGTCGGCAACCAGGGCGTCGGCGCCGCTGGCCAGGCCCGTGGCCTGGGCGGCTGCGTCCAGGCCCGGCACGAACATCCAGCTGCGGCGCAGCGCCGCGGGCCGGCGGAGATAGGTGGAATGGGTCATTGCACGTGCCTCGGCAGGAACAGTACCAGTTCAGGAACAAAGGTCAGCAGCAGCATGACGGCGGTCATTGCCAGCATCATCCACGACAGGGGGCGCAGCGTCTGCATCATGTTGATGCCGCCGATCTTGCAGGCGGCCATCAGGTCGACCCCCACGGGCGGCGTGTTGGCGCCGATAGCCATGTTGATGGACAGCAGGATGCCGAAGTGCACCGGATCGATGTTGTAGTGGGCCAGCACGGGCATGACGACGGGCGCCACGATGATGATGACCGGGATGGCTTCCATGAACGTGCCCAGCAGCAACAGCACCACCGTCAGCACCAGCAGCACGGCCGTCTTGCTGTCAGTCCATTCCACCAGCAGGGTGGACAGCGCCTGCGGCACTTGTTCGGCCACCAGCACCCAGGCGAACAAGCCGGACGCGCCGATGATCAGCAGAATGGAGGCGCTGCTTTCGCCCGTGGACTTCAGGTTGTTCCACAGCGACTTCACGCTTAGCGTGCGGTACCAGAAAAAGCCGATCAGCAACGCGTAGACGATGGCGCTGGAGGCGGCTTCGGTGGCCGTGAAGATGCCGAAGCGGATGCCGCCGATGATCAGTACGGGCACCATCAGGGCGGGCAGGGCGTCGATGGCGGCGGCGCGCAGTTCGCCCCACGAGAAGGGTTGGCCGCCAGCCCAGTTGTGCTTGCGCGACTGCCAGATGGCCACGCCGATCAGCGACAGGCCCAGCAGAATGCCCGGGATGATGCCCGCGACGAACAGCTTGCCCACCGACGTGTCGGTGATGGTGCCGTAGACGATCAGCACGATGCTGGGCGGGATGATGGTGGACGTGGCGCCGGCGCTGCCGACCAGGGCGCAGGAAAAGCCCTTGTCGTAACCGCTGCGCGCCATGGCGGGCAGCAACAGGCTGCCGATGGCCACCACGTCGGCCACCCCGGAACCCGACAGCGCGCCGAACATCAGGCAGGCCAGCACGGCCACGACGGCCAGGCCGCCCTTGATGTCGCCGACGATGGCGGCGCACAGGCGCACGATGCGCTGGGTCAGGCCCGCGCTGTTCATGAGTTGCGCGGCCAGAATGAAGAGCGGGATCGCCAGCAAGGTGAAGCTGTCCAGCCCCACGACATACTGCTGCGCCGCCACCATCATGGGCGCGGCATCGTACACCGCCAGATAGACCAGGCAGGACAGCACCAGGCCGAATGCGATGGGCATGTCGATCAACACCGTGATCGTGAACACGCCCATCAGGAAGAGAGCACCCGAAGACATCTTGTTAATCCTTTGCCGCGGCGGGAGCGGGCGAGAACAGTTGCGCCAAATGCACCATGATGGTGATGGCGCAGGCGAACGGCAGCGCCAGGTAGACCGTGCCGGCGGACACGTCCAGCGCGGGCAGCGTCTGGTCCATCGTCAGCTCGGCCAGCTGCCAGCCGGCGTAGCCCAGCGCGGCCAGTCCGGCGATAACCAGCACCTGGTTGATGCGTTCGAACACATTCAGCACGCGCGGACTGCGCACGACGAAGGGCAGCAATCCGGCCATCAGGTGCGACCGTTCGTAGCTGCAGGCGACGCCGCCGATGAAGGCGGACCACACCAGGACCAGGCGCGGCAGTTCTTCGGCCCAATGGGGCGTGGTGTGGGTAACAAAGCGGGAAAACACCACATAAGTGATCAGGATCGCCAGCAAGGCCACCGCCAACGCGGCGAAGGCCTTGCTGATGCCCGACAGGATGGCGGACAGTCGGTTCAGCATTACCGGGCCTCGCGGTACTTCTGCACGATGGCCATCAGCTCGGGGCCGTAGGTGACCGAATAGGTTTTCCACACGGGCTGGACGGCCGCGGCAAAGGCGGCCTTGTCCACCTCGTTGACCTGCATGCCTTTTTCTTTCAGCTGCGCCACGAACTGCTGGTCGCCGTCGGTGATCATCTTGCGCTGGGCGTCGCGCCACTTATCGGCGGCGGCCTGCACGATCTTCTTGTCGTCGGCCGAAATGCGGTTCCATACCGGCTTGGAAACGATCAGGTTGGCCGGGCCCCAGACGTGACCGGTCAGCGACAGGTATTTCTGCACTTCGAAGAACGACGAGGTGTAGATGATGGACAGCGGGTTCTCCTGCGCATCGAATACCTTCTGCTGCAACGCCGAATACAGTTCGCCAAATGCCAGCGGGGCCGGGTTGGCGCCCAGCGCGGTGAAGGTGTCCAGGCGCATCTTGTCGGGCGTTACGCGGGTTTTCAGCCCGTTCAGGTCGGCGGGCTTGGCCACCGGGCCACGGTTGTTGGTGACGTGGCGGAAGCCGTTTTCCCACCACGAAACGATGGTCAGGTTCTTCTTGTCGGCCAGCTTGGCCAGCGCCTCGCCCAGTTCGCCGTCATAGGCTTTGTAGGCCTGCTGCGAGCTGGACCACGTGTAGGGCAGTTCCACCACGCCGAATTTGGGTTCGATCGGCTGCAGCGAGCCCGAGCCAATGATGGCCGCGCCCTGGCTGCCGATCTGCAGGCCTTCCAGCATGGTCTTTTCGTTGCCCAGCTGGCCGCTCGGGAACAGGATGAAGTTGACGCGGCCGGCGGTCTTTTCCTTGACCTCGGCGGCGAAGCCTTCGGCGGCCTTGTTCCAGCTGTGGCTGGGCGCCAGCACGTGGCCCAGTTTGATGTCCAGGGCGTGGGCCGACAACGGCGCCAGGCCCGCCATGGCGAAGACGGCGCCCGCCAGCAGGACGTTGGTTTTCTTGAGTTTTTGGATCATGGTGGGATTCCAGAAGCGAAAGGGGATGGATGGATAGGAGATCGAAGGCAGGGTGCGGCCCCGCTCAGTAGGATTGCCCCCGCATGGATGCGGGGTGGCCGGGCAAAGGAATGCGCGTGCCGGTATCGGTCAGGCCGTTGTCTCCGACGGCCAGCACCTGCAGCGTGGCATCCAGGAAATTGCCGACATACAGGTAGCGGCTGTCGGGGCTGAAGGCCACGCCCTCCGGTAGCGCGCCGACGTCGATGGCGTTGACCCGCGCGACGCGCCGGCCGTCGATGCGCAGCAGCACGATCTGGCCGCGGGGATGGTGGAACCATGCCGACGCCGGGTTGTTGGACCCCTGCACGATGGCCACGGCGGCATGCCGGCCATCGGGGCTGATGGCGATGCCTTCCGGGCCGTCTTCCACCATCAGGCGGTCAATGACGCGGGGCGGCGTGGCCGACAGGTCGACCACGCTGACGGAGTCCGCATGGCCATCGGACGCCGTGGGGCTGCCCATGTCCACCACCAGCGCCAGCGTGCCGTCTGGCGACACGACCAGGTTGAAGGGCACCAGGCCGGTGGTCAGGTCTTCGGCAGGGTCATGCGTGACGCGGGGCGCGGGGCCGTCTTCGTTGATGCGCAGGACGCCCAGCCGATGCGTGTCGGTCTTGACGACGAAGGCGCGGCGGCCATCGGCGGAAAACGAGACCGCGACCACGGGCGTGCCCACGTCGACTTCGCCGCAGGACTCGACGCGGCCATCGGCAATCTTCAACACCGACACGGAACGGCCGGCTTTGTTGGCGACCAGGGCCAGCGTTCCCGCGCGGTTGATGGACAAGCCGGACGGCTGCAGGCCGATCCGCAGTGTTTGCACCAAGACGGGCGGGTTTGCGCGCAAGTCGATCACGTGCAGGTCGCGGCCGGGCGTCGGCTGCCAGCCCGCGCCGTCGTCTTGTGCCGGCCACGCCATGGAATCGGCGACCAACGCCAGCCGCTGGTCCGGCGTGACGGCCAGATTGACCGGCGGGCCGAACAGCGAGTTGGGCAGCGGCAAGGTCGCCACCAGCGTGGGCGCGGCGGGATCGGCGGCGGCGTCGAAGATGCTGAGGGTGTCGCGCCCGGGGGCCAGGAAACGGATCTGGCCATCGTCCCAGGTGACTTTCTCGTCGTTACCGACCAGCAGGAAGTGGGGCGCCGATGTCATGCCGCCAACTCCTGGGGCTGCGGCACGGCCAGCGTCGCCCCGATCAGTTGGCGCGTATAGGGATGGACGGGCGAAAAATACACACGGTCCGCGTCGCCGCGTTCGACCACCCGGCCGCCCTGCAGCACGACGATCTGGTCCGCGATGTGCTGCACGACGGCCAGGTTGTGACTGATGAACAGGTAGCCCAGGCCGCGCTCGCGCTGCAATGCCATCAGCAGGTTCAGGATCTGGGCCTGCACCGATACGTCCAGCGCCGATGTGGGTTCGTCGCAGATCAGCAGTTGGGGTTCCAGCATCAGTGCGCGGGCGATGGCGACGCGCTGGCGCTGGCCGCCGGACAATTCCCGCGGATAGCGCGCCGCGAAAGCCGGAACCAGCCCCACGGCGTCCATCATCCGGCGCACTGAAGCCGCCTGGCTGGCGGCGTCGCCCATCCCGTGCACGCGCAACGGCGCGGTCAGGATTTCGTTGATGGTGCGGCGCGGATTCAGCGACGAGTACGGGTCCTGGAAGACCATCTGGATACGGCGGGCGCGGGCGCGCGCCGGCATTGCGGCCAGCGGTTGGCCGTCCAGCAGCGCCTGGCCCTGCGTTGGGGCCAACAGGCCCAGCATCAGTTTGGCGATAGTGGATTTGCCGCTGCCGGATTCGCCTACCAGGCCGATGGTCTGGCCGGCCGGCACGTGCAGGTCGATGTCGTGCAGGATGCGCGGCGCGGGGCGGCGCGAGAACAGACTGGCGCGGCCGTACTGGAAACACAGGCCATTCAGGCTGATGCTGGCGGAGGTCGGATTCATGCCGGGGCTCCTGCGCGCATGGCGCCGGGTTTGATGCAAAGACAGCGGTGCGCGCCCTGCACGCGGGCGGCGATCGGCTGCGCGCAGCGCGCTTCCGCCACCGGGCAGCGTTCTTGGAAGGCGCAGCCGCGGATGGCCGTGTCCAGCGATGGCACCGCGCCCGCGATGGTCGGCAGATCGGTGCGGGGCGCGGTGCGGCCGGGCTGCGGAATGCAGTTCAACAGCATGGCGGTGTAGGGGTGGCGGGGTTGTCCCAGCACATCCTGGACGCTGCCGGCTTCAACGATGTCGCCTGCGTACATGACGATGACGTGGTCGGCGATGCGCGCCACCAGCCCCATATCGTGCGAGATGAACACCATGCCCAAGCCGAATTCCGCCTGGATGTCGCGCAGCAGGTCCAGCAGCTCGGCCTGCACGGTCACGTCCAGCGCGGTAGTGGGCTCGTCGGCGATCAGCAGTTCCGGACCGCACATGAGCGCCATGGCGATCATCACGCGCTGGCGCAGGCCGCCGGATAGCTCGAATGGGTACTGCTTCATGCGGTCTTGCGGGTTGGCGATGCCGACGCGGCGCAGCAGGTATTCGGCGCGTTCGGCGGCCTGGCGGCGGCTGACCGGCTGGTGCCGCCGAAGCACGTCGATCAACTGCGTGCCGATCGGAAACACCGGATTCAGCGATGTCATCGGATCCTGGAAAATCATGGCGATGCGCGCTCCGCGCAACGCCGCCAGTTGGCGAGGCGTCAGGGCCGACAGGTCCTGGCCGGCAAATTCCAGCTTGGCCACGCGGCGGCGCGCGGCGGCGGGCAGCAAATCCAGCAGCGCCAGCGCGGTCAGCGATTTGCCGCAGCCCGATTCGCCGACGATGCACAGGGTCTTGCCGCGTTCCAGGCTGAAGTCCACCGCGCGCACGACGTGTTTGACGTGCGTGGGGGTGTGGATGTCGATGTGCAGGCCCTGGACCTGCAGAAGGGGGTGGCCGGTGGCGGTCATGGCGTCAGCCCTTTTTCATTTGGATGGCGCGCAGCGTCTCGCCCGCGCGGTTCACGCACAGGACCAGCACGAACAGCACGATGCTGGGAATGACCACGAGCGACGGCTGGAACAGCATGTTCTCTTTGCCCTCGGCGATCATCAGGCCCAGCGACGGCATCGGGGCCGGCACGCCCAGGCCCAGGAACGACAGCGACGCTTCCAGCGTGATCGCCATGGCGGCGTCCACCGTGCCGATGATGAGCAGGTTGCCCACCAGGTTGGGCAGGATGTCGCGCCAGATAATCTGCAAGTGCGTGCAGCCTTGCAGGCGCGACGCGGTGACGAACTCGGCGTTGCGCAGACCGGCCGCCATGGTGCGCGCAACCAGCGCATAGCGTTCCCATAGCAGCAGGCCCAGCACCAGCATCACGACGGTCAACGAGGCGCCCACCACCGACACCACGGCCAGCGCCACCAGGATGATGGGCAGCGCGAGGCGGGCGGTGATCAGGAACGACACGACGCGGTCGACGGTGCCGCCGAAGTAGCCCGCGACGACGCCCAGCGTCGTGCCGATCAGGCCGCCCATCAGCGCGACGGACAGGCCGATCAGCGCCGATACGCGCACGCCGTACAGGGCGCGGGCCAGCACGTCGCGGCCGAGTTGATCGGTGCCCAGGATGTGGTTCCAGTCTCCGCCTTCGGCCCACACGGGTTCTTGCAGCCGTGCCAGCAGGTCTTGGGAATACGGGTCGTGCGCAATCAGGTAGGGGCCGACCAGGCCGGCCAGCACCAGCAGCGCCAGCACGGCCAGGCCGATGCGGCGTCCGGCGCGGGCCATGCGGTCGCCGCGCGGCGCGGCGGGCAGGGAAGAAGAGAGGAGGGTGCTCATGAGGCGGCTCGCACGCGAGGATCCAGCCAACCATTGATCAAATCGGCGGCCAGGGTCAGGACGATGTAGATCAGCGCGAAGATCAGGATCAACGCCTGCATCGTGGGGAAGTCGCCGCGCAGGATGGACGTCCAGGCCAGCAGCCCGGCGCCGTTGATCGCGAAGACGGTTTCGATGACGACAGAACCGGCCAGCAGCGTGCCCATCTGGGCAGCCGCCAGCGACACCAGGGGGCGCAGGGCGTTGCGCAGCGCGTACTTGAGCACGACACTGGCGCCGCCCAGGCCCATGGCGCGGGCGGTGCGGATGTAGTCGGTGGCCAGCACCGTCTCCATTTCGGATTTCATCAGGCGCAGCATCGCCGGCATGGCGAAAAGCCCCAGCGCGATGACGGGCATCACGTAGTGTTTCCAGCTATCGAAGCCCGAGGCAGGCAGCCATTGGTTGCGCACGCTGAACACGATGATCAGCAGGAAAGCCAGGCAGAACGGCGGCATGGCCTGCGCGCAGGCCGACAGCAGCATGGTCGCGCGGTCGATCAGCGAGCCCTTGCGCAGTCCGGCCAGCACGCCCAGCGGAATTGCCAGCAACAGCGCGAACGCCATCGCGGCCAGGCCCAGCTTGGCGGTGGCGGGGAAGTGCTGGCCCAGCAATTCGGCCACGGGGCGGCTGAAGTACAGGCTGTCGCCAAAATCACCGCGCACGACGCCGGAAAGCCAACGGCCATACTGCACCAAAATCGGGTCGCTGAAGCCGTGCTGCTGCGACAGCCGGGCGGCGTCGGCGGCGCTGCCTTCACCGGCCAGGCGCGCGGCCGGATCGCCAGAGGCGAACACCAGCGAAAAGCTGATCAGCGATACGAACACCACCAGCAAGGCGGCAACCAGCAAGCGGCGAAACAGGAATGCAATCATGGGTCAACCTTTGTCGTGGCGCACCGATGCACCGATGCACCGGCACGCCGCCGGGCGGGACGCCGAAGCGCCCCGGCCGGACTAGCATCGCGCCGGCGCGGCGGCCCTCCGGATCAGTTCCAGGTGGCCTTGTAGAAGCGCGGGAATTCGTCGCCGTCTACCGAGAAGTTCAGGTCTTTGGCCTGCACCGCATTCAGCGAGTGATTCCACAGCGGCACCCAGTACGCCTGATCCGCCACGATCTTCTGGGCCGCCGCGTAGTTCTTGGCGCGCAGGTCGCGGTCTACCGACGTGTCGGCCGCTTCCAGGTACTTGATGACTTCGGGGTTGCGGGCCTGGTCGTCCGGGCCGCCGCGGAAGAAATTGCTGGTGGACAGCGCCGCGTCGGCGATGCCGTAAGAGCCCCAGTTGGACGACAGCATGGCGATTTTGCCGTCGCGCCAGTTGGTCATGGCGGTGCCGTACTGCTGTTCAACGAGGTTCAGCTTGATGCCGGCCTGCGCCATTTGCGCGGCGGCCGCGTCCAGGATGCTGCGCGGCGGGGCCGAGATCACCAGGTCCAGCGTGATGCCGTTGGGATAGCCGGCGGACGCCAGCAACTGCTTGGCGCGGGCCGGGTCGAATTTGTAGGTCTGCACGTCGGCCGCGCAACCGAACTGGGCCGGGTTGCATGCCGCGTTGATGACCTTCGAGGCGCCGCCCACCAGCGCGCGGCGGATCGCTTCGCGGTCAATCGCGTAGTTGATGGCTTGGCGCACTTCCTGCTTGGCCAGCGGCGACTTGCCGTCGTCGAAACGCGGATTCAGCGAGATATAGCTGATGCGCATGATGCTGCTGCTCTTGACCGTGACCGACGGCGTCTTCTCCATGCGGCGGGCCACGTCCGGCGGTACGCGCCAGATCCAGTCCAGGCCGCCGGACAGCAGTTCGGCGTACTGGGTGTTGGCGTCGGGCAGTACGCGCACCACCAGCTTTTTCACGGCCGGCTTGGCGCCGAAGTAGTCGTCGAAGCGCTCATAGACGTAGCGGCTGCCGGGTTGGCTGTCGGTCAGGCGGTACGGACCGGTGCCGATCGGCTTGGCGCCCATGTCGGACTGGTTGGCCTCGTAGTACTTGCGCGGGTAGATCGGCAGGTTCTCGGACAGCATCTCCAGCGCCAGCGGGTAGGGCGTCTTCATCTTGATGCGCACGGTGTCGTCGCCGGCCTTTTCGGCCTTGGCGATCCAGGCAACCTGGTTCTGGAAGCGCGCCTTGTAGCCGTCGGACGACACCAGATTCAGCGTGTACAGCACGTCGTCGATGGTCAGCAGCGACCCGTCGTGGAACTTCACATCGCGGCGGATGGGCAGTTCGATGGTGGTGTCGTCCACGAACTTGTAGCCCGTGGCGATGGCGGGGCCGAATTCACCCGTGTCCTGGTTTTTTTGCAGCAGCCCCGAGAAGACCATGCGCGCCAGCGCTAGGCCGGGACGGTCCGATTCCTTGTACGCGTCCAGCGTGGCGGGCGCCGCGTCGAAGGCGATGTTGAGGGAGTTGTCGGCCTTGTTGGCCTGGGCGGCATGGGCGCCTAGCGCCAATAGCGCCGCGCTTATTAGCTTCATGGTACGGGTCAGCTGCATGTTTTCACCTTGATGTGTTTTAAGTATTTGACGTACAGGTCTTACGGGGTCTTACGGGAACAGCAGGTACAGCAGGAACAGCGCAGACATGCAAAATCGCAGGCAAGCCGCTCCCCTTGCCGCAGGCGGCGCGCTTTGCGCCGGCGGTGCATGCACGGTCGGTAGGGAGAGAGGCCCGGGGCGTCCAGGCGGCGGGTTATCGGGTCATCAAATCATCGGATCCCAGCGTTGCCGAAGTCTTCCCGCAAGCGCGCCAGGATGCCGACCAGATGGTCGTGCATGGCATGGCGCGCGCGGATGGGATCGCGGTCGACGATGGCCGCGAGGATGCGTTCATGTTCTTTCTGCGCTTCGCTCCACACTTTGGTGGTCACGAAGTGTTCTTCCAGCCGGTGAAAGACCGGGCTGAGCGTGCTGAGGTGCCAGATGTGCGAGATGGCCGCCGCCAGCGCGGCATTGCCGCAGGCCGCGCCGATGGCGCTATGGAAGGCGCGGTCATGCACGCTGGGCGATTCGGTCAACGACATGCCTTCGTGCGCCACGCGGATCGCCGCGATCTGCGCGGGCGACGCCTTCTGCGCGGCCAGCGCGGCGCATTCCGGCTCGATCAGCAGGCGCGTTTCCAGCAGGTCGAAGGGGCCGATGTCGGTGGCTTCGACGCTGTCCGCCGGCGGGGGCAAGGGGGCGTCCTGGTAGCCGCCGTCTTCGCGCGGCGGGCAGACGAACACGCCGGTGCCGACGCGCACGTCCACATAACCCTCGATTTCCAGCGCGATCAGCGCTTCCCGCACTGACGCGCGGCTGACTTGCAACTGTTCCGCCAACTCTCGTTCGGCGGGCAATCTGCCGCCGGCGGGGAAATCGCCCGCCTTGATGCGCGCGGCGATCTGGTCGGCGATCATGCGGTAGAGGCGGGTCGAGGCTACGGCCTGAAGGGAAGTCATTGTGGCGGAGGAAGGAGTGTTTGGGGGGTAGAGCGTAATAGGTCCGGGGCGGCGGTGTCTTGCGCGGGATCGAAGGAGGGCGGAAATGGGGTTCAGGTGCCTGATGGTCCAGTGGTCAGGCCACTGGACGAAATGTACCGGACGACATTCCGCTTGGGAATCGGGAATCGCCCGTTTTCTATGGTTTTCAGGGAAAACCACTAGGATGTTGGCGGCTTGGCATGATGGGGCCGCCGTCCCCTACACTTGGCGTCTTTATCCGTTCGCCGATTCGCTCATGACTTCACCCCGCGCCAACGCGCCCCAGCCGACCTCTCAGCCGCGTCCGCCCCGGACCAAGCCTGCCGAAGTGCGCCTGGAGGAATTGATGGCCGCCGCCGAAAAGCTGTTCCTGGCTAACGGTGTGGAGGCCACCACGATCAGCAGCATCGTGGAAGAGGCCCAGGTCGCCAAGGGCACCTTCTACCATTACTTCGCGGCCAAGACCGACATGCTGGCGGCACTGGCCGCCCGCTACACGCGCCAGTACCTGGACGCGCTGGAGCGCGCCGTGGCCGCCTGCGAGGACGACGATTGGGCGGGCAAGCTGCAAGCCTGGATCCACGCCAGCATCCAGACCTACGTGGATACCTACCGCACGCATGACATCGTCTACGGCAACCACCACCATCACGACCGCCAGAACCCCGAAAAGAACGCGATCCTGGACCAATTGCTGCAGATCCTGCAGGGCGGAAAGGCGGCCGGCGCATGGCCGTTGCCGCAGCCCAGGATCACCGCCTTACTGATCTACTCGGGCGTGCACGGCGTAAGTGACGATGCCATCGCGGCGCGGTTGGACGATTGTTCGGCGTTCGCGCAGCGTGTGGCGGAAGACTGTCTGCGCATGCTGGGCGGGCCGGGCCCAGGGTCGGGGTCGGGAGGCCCCCCCGGCAAGACGCCCGCACGCCGTCGCTAGCCCGCTTTGGCTTTATCGCCGCAACAAAAGGAGTTATGCCCATGTCCGTGCAAGCCCTGGTTCCCGTGGACCCCGCTGACGCCGCCGCTGTGCGCGCCTGGTTCAAAGAACTGTCCGACCACGTGCAAGCCGTGGATTACGCGGCCGCCCGTCATCTGTTCGCCGACGATTTCGTCGCCTTTGGCACGTATACGAATTTCGTCACCGGCCGCGACCATGCGGAAAAGACGCAGTGGCGCAACGTGTGGTTCACGATCGACGATTTCGTGTGGCGGCTGGACGATGTGCAGAATTTCGTGTCGCCCGACCGCCTGTTCGCCGTGGGGATGGCGGTGTGGGATTCGACCGGTTATCACCCGGACGGCAAGCCGTTCGAGCGTGTCGGCCGCGCTACGGTGTCGTTCGCGCGCGAGGCCGTGGGCGAACCCTGGGTCGCCACCCATACACACATGTCGCTGTTCCGCGATACGCCCAGCGTGTCGCACGGCAACAAGCCGGCGCGCAGCTGACGGCGGCTGTTGGCCGGCGTTGCCCCCGACGCAAAAAGGCCCCATCGGATCGGAGTCTCGTGGGGCCTTTGGCGCAGGGCGCTCTGCTACGCCGCCAGATTGCGTTTCAGCGCCTGAACGAGGTCGGCCCGGGCTTCTTGCGCCTGGGGCAGCAGGCGCGTCATGCCGATGAAGCTGTGCGGCACGCCGGAATACACAATGAAGTTCGGGGCGGCGCCAGCGGCGAACAGCTTGTTGGCCAAGTCCAGCGTGTCGTCCAGCAGGGGGTCCAATGCGGCGGCTTGCAGAATCAGCGGAGGCAGGCCGGCCACGTCCGCATGCAGCGGCGCGACGCCGGGATCGGTCAGTTGGGCGGCGTCGGTCACGTACTGGCGCCAGAACCAGTCCAGTTTTTCCGTCGACAGCCCGAAGCGCCCGTCGCCAAATGACTCGTGCGAGGCCGTATCGCGCCGGGCCGACAGCATGCCGTAGATCACCACGCCGGTCTTGATGAAGGCGTCGCCTTCGTCGCGCAGCCGCTGCAACGCGGCCAGCGTCAGGTTCCCGCCGGCCGATTCGCCGCCGACCGACAAGCGCCGCGCGTCCAGGCCCAGGGATGGCGCCTGGTCGCGCAGCCAACGCAGCGCGCCCAACACCTGTTCCAGCGCCACGGGGTAGCGGGCTTCAGGCGACAGCGCGTAAGACAGGCCGGCGGTGACGATGCCGGCGTCGGCTGCGATTTCCCGCTTCCAGCGGTCTAGCGTGTCAAGGTCGCCGTGCGCGAAGCCGCCGCCGTGCAGGTGCAGATACAGCGGCAGCGGGGCGTCCGAGGCGCCTTCCGGGTAGTACAGGCGCAACGTCGCGGGCACTGGCAAATGATCCAGCCGGTGTTCGACCACGCGGCCGACCGGCGGCGCGGGCTGGCTCAGCCATTGTTGGTACGCGCGGCTTTGCTCGCGGGTTTCGGCTAGCGGGGTGGTCAGCACGTTGGGCGTACCCACGCCGTGCTGCTTGGCCAGTGCTTGCGCGGCCAGCACGTCGGCGGCCAGGGCAGGGGTGAAGGTGGCGTTGCTCATATAAATTCCAGTGCTCGCATCCCGTCAGTATGACGCGCTTCGCGGCGCCCGGCCAAATAAGGGCGAGGCATATTGGTCCCGCTTCGCCGCGATGTGCCTGCCATCCGGGCGCTATGATGATTTCCTTTCCGGACGCACCCGGACTTCCGCCGGCCACCGGCGCCTTCTTGGATACGCTACGCATGGATGACCGTCTACAACAGGCGCTGCTTCGGTTCGACCAGTACAACAGCGCCGACCCCAATCTGTTTTCGTGGCAGGGCGAAACCTGTCCTCAAGAATTGTTCCTGGCGCAAAAGCTGCATGAATGGGTGCTGAAATTGGCGCCGGATGCGTCCGAGCCGCTGATCCTGGCCTCTCGTTGCCAGCATATCGGGCGCTGGGAGATCACCAGAAAGTCCTACCCTGAAGGGCGTATCGGCTACCTGACGTGGCGCAAGGCGTTGGCGCGCCATCATGCGGGCATCGCAGAAGGCATTCTGCGCGATACCGGCTACCCGCAAGACGTGATCGACCGCGTGACGGCGATTGTCATGAAGCAAGGCATTAAGCAGGATGCCGATGTGCAGACGATGGAAAACGCCTTGTGTCTGGTGTTCCTGCAATACCAGTACGAAGATTTTCATCCCGCCCACGGCGAGAAGATCGTCGATATCCTGAAGAAGTCGCTGCTGAAGATGGACGCGGCCGGCCATAAGTGGGCGTTGACGCTGCCGTATTCGCCGGCAGGGATGGCGCATATCGAAAAGGCGCTGGCTGGCTGACGCGTTGTTGGCCGCGCAATGGCAAACCCGGCCTGCGGCATAGGCCGCAGGCCGGGTTGCTTGTCGCCATCAGTACCGCCTGGCGGCGGTATTACGCAGGCGTATCGGACGCGGGCTTGCCGGATGCCGGGGCATCGGCGGGGGCATCAGCCGGGGTATTGGCCGATGCGTCAGCCGCGGGCGCTTCGGTGGCAGCGGGCGTGGCGGCGGCGGGTGCCGGCGAATCAGTAGCCGTCGTATCGGCAACCGCTCCATCAGCGACCTTGGCAACAGCCTCGTCGGCGGCCGGCGTTCCGGCGGCCGGCGTTCCGGCGGCAGGAGCGCCTGCCGCGGCAGCGGCTTCCGCCTTCTTGGCCTTGTTGCGGGCGGCGGCGTTCTTGGAAGCGCTGCGCGAAGCCATGCGTTTGGCGTGCTTGGCTTCGTTGGCCGTCACGGCGCCCGAGGGCTCGCCGTTCAGGTCCACGCGCGGCGCGTCTTCCACCATGCAGGTCCAGTAGCGGCGGCCATCACACCAGGTCTTGACGGCTTCCTTGATCTGCGCCTCGTCCAGCTGCAGGGCCTGTGCGTGTTGCACCAGGTCCGCCAGCACGCCCAGCTTCAGCGGAAGTTTGGGAGCGGGATTCTTGGGGAATGCCTTGGGGAAGTGGCGTTGCAGGCGCGAAATCGCGACCACGACTGGGTCCACGGGCGTTTCGCGCTCGCGGCGTTCCGCGCGCTGCGGCCGTTGGCCCTTGTCGCCGCCTTGCGGGCGGGCGCCTTTATCGCTGCCTTGCGGACGCGGGCCCTTGCCGGCGCCTTGCGGCGAACGGGGGCCCTTGCCGCCGCCCTGCGGACGCGATTCCTTCTTGGGGGTCGGCTCTTCGGGCGCTTGCTTGGTGATCAATGCCCGGATCGCGGCTAACTGTTCTAGTCCCATGTGCTACACAAAAAAAAGGTTGAGGCCGTGAGCATCAGCGCTCCGGCGGCTATCCCGACACCACGACAAGCAGTGCCAGGGACAAAAGAATGCCGAACGCGGCCAAGGCGAACGGCAGTAGTAGAACATACACGCCGCGTTCTTGCCCTTGGCCGTGAGCCAAACCGGCCGCGATCGACATTCTTACCGGTGAAAAAATGCCCATCGCCGTGCCCGATACGTGTAACAGCGCAGCCGCTGCCGGCACGTTCAGGCCCGCTTGAACTGCCAATGATAGCTGGGACGGCATGAACAGGCTGTTCGGCGCGTTGCCGCTGTTGGCCAATATGCCGAACGCGCCGGCCAGCACCGGGGTCACCAGGATGGTCCAGTCCTGAAAAGCGGCGAACAAGCCGTCCGCATACGCCTGCGAGATGCCGGCGCCCGCCAGCACTTCGGCCATCATGGCGAAAAGGAACACGGACATGACGGCATGGCGGCCCGTTTGCCAGGATGCGCGCGCCTGGGCGGCCAGCGTGCCGGGTTGGCGGCGCCAGGCAGCCATGGCAAGCGCGCCCGCGATCAGCCAGCTGCCGGCATGCAGGAACGGCAGCCAGGCCGGCAGATCGGCGAATGGGCGGAAGTCGGCCAGCGCGCCCAAGGCGTGGTTGACGGCAGGGATCAGGCGCGTCGCCACCAGACAGGCGATGACCAGGATGTACGGTAACGCGCGCCGCGCCGCGGCCAGCGCTTGCGGGCGGTCGGGGCGGCGGTCCAGCAGAAAGCGCAGCACGATCAACGGGCCGTAGGCGGCCAGCAATGCCGTTTCCGGTCCTAGCCAGGCCGTGGCCGCCGTCAACAGGCCCAGGCTGGCCGCCATCCAGGCGGCTTCCCGCCCGTGTTCGGCGGCGTCCGCCCGCAGGCCGGCGCGGCGGGCCGTCCGCCAGAACAGGATCATCCACACGGCCATCAGCAGCGCCACCGCCACCATGCTGTACAACGCCAGCTGCGGGGCCGGCACGCGCGCATACGCCGACGCCAGCAAGGTGCCGCTGCCCATTGCCCCCCAGGGGATCAGGGTCTGGCTGAGCAAGGCGAACACCATGATGTCGCGCGGTTTCAGGCCCAATGGACGAATCAGCAGCACGGTGCCCAGCATGCCTACGCCGAAACCCGTGGCGGACTCGGCGAACGGCCCGACCAGGAAACAGGCAAAGAACAGGCGCCGGCGGCGGGCCAGCGGGTCGTGCAGCCCGGCCTGGCCTGCCGCCAACGGCGTGTTCCCTTGCGAGGCCATTTGCCAGAACAGCAGCCCGCCCAGGATGTACGGGGTGATGATCCAGCCGATCCACAGGCCGCGTTCAAGCGTCACGGCCAGCTGCGCGCCGCTAAAGGGCACAGGCGCGGCGTAGAGCGCGATGGGAACGGCGGCAAGCAGCCCCAGCACCGCGGCGATCGTGGTGTTGACCCGCCCGCTGGCGATGGCGGCGATCACGGTCAGGGCGGGCAGGGACCACAGAAGATACGTCATGTCGGCGAGTTTATTGCGGTGCGGACGCCGCGGGCGAACGCAGCACGATCTGCGTGATTTCCGAGGGGCGGCCCAGCCGGATCGGGAAGCCGGGCCACAGGCCGGTGCCATTGCTGACATACAGGCTCATGCCGCCCACTTGGTAGCGCCCGGAAACATAGCCTTCGTTGGCCAGTTGCGTTAGCAGGTGCGGGCCCAGGATTTGGCCGCCGTGCGTGTGCCCGGACAATTGCAGGCCTGCGCCGGCTTCTGCGTTCAGCGCCGCGCCGGCGGGGCGGTGGCTTAAAAGGATGACGGGATCATCCGCCTGCACACCGGCCAGCGCCTGCTTCACGTCGGGCGTGGGCTGGTCGTAGGCCGCCGCCATTCTGTCGGTGACGCCGGCCAGCACCAGGCGCTTGCCGTTCGGCGTAAGCGTGACGTGGTCGTTCAACAGCAGGCGCAGGCCCAGCTTGTCGAACGCCGGCAGCCAGCGCTGGTATTCGGCGTAGTACTCGTGATTGCCGGGAATCGCGTAGACGCCGTGGCGGGCGCGCAGCGCTTGCAGGGGCAGCACGTCGGCGACGCGGGCGGCGGTCGTGCCGTCGACCAGATCGCCCGTGATGACCAGCAGGTCCGGGTTCAGGTGGTTGGTCTTTTTGACGACGGCGTCGATCCAGGGCGCTTCCAGCAGACGGCTGGCGTGCAGGTCGGTCAGTTGCACCACGCGGAAACCGTCCAGCTCGGGCGGCAGCTTGGGCAAGACGATTTCAAGCGTCTTCACGTCCGGCACGCGCACCGCCTGCCAGACGCCGATGGCCGCCAGGGCCATGGCCAGCCCGGCGGCGGCCTGGCGCCAGCGGGGCGCGGCCCACAGCCGGCGGCCACGTTCGCGCGAGACGGCGTAGACCGCCAGGCCCGCCACGTCGCGGGCGAGCAGCAGCATGGCCAGCAGAAGCAGGCTGCCGAACAGCCAGCCCAGCAGCATCAACAGGGTGGCCGGAATTTCCGGCGAGGCCATGCTGCCAAAGAAATTGCGCGTGACCAGATGATGTTCCGCCGCCGCCACCAGCAGAAGGGAAAGCAGCGCTTTGGCAGGCTTGGAAACGGACAGCGGCAGAACGAAACGCCAGATGACATAGAGACTGATCAGTCCGGTGAAAACATGAAACACGCGGGGATTCCTACTGAAAGCGGCGGGGAACAGGGGCTGGCGTCAAGAGGCCGGCGCCAGGTTGGAGGCGACGGACATTATCACGACCCGACGCTGGCGGCGTCGGGTAAACCGACGGTCCGTAGGGGCAAAGCGACGGCTTGCGGCGGTTGTCATCGGCCGCAAGCCCGCGTCTGCGCGGGCGCTGCCTGCCGGGGTTTATCGCTTGCCGCGGGCTTGGCGATCGAGCAGGGCGAAGGCGTCACGCATGGGTCGGGGGCAGCCGGCCTGCCCAGGGACGCGCGCGTTCCAGTTGGCCGGCCAGTTCGAACAGCGTGGTTTCGTCGCCGTAGGGCGCCATGAACTGGATACCGATGGGCAGGCCCGCCGCGGTCTGGCAAAGCGGCACGCTCATGGCGGGGATGCCGGCGGCGTTGGCCGGGCGGGTGAACACCGTGCCCTGCATGAATTCGTCCGCGAAGGCGCGCCAGTCCGAGCCGCGCACGTCCAGGGCGGTCATGGGCGCGGGCAGGGTCGGCAGGACGGGCGTCAGCAGCACGTCGACGTCCGCGAACAAGCGGCCCATGCTGCGGGCGACGCTGTTGGCCGTGTTGCGCGCGGCAAGCAAGGCGGGGGCGGACAGGCCACGGCCGTACTCGGCCAGGCCTAGATTGACGGGTTCGAAGCCGTCCGCGTCGGGCGGGCGGCCGGTGTCGGCGGCAAGCGCGTCCACTTCCAGCGCCGTGTAGGCGGCGATGATGCGCAGGTAGGCGTCGGCCAGGGCGGATTCGTCGAAGTTGAAGGCGGCGGCCTGGACGCGGTGCCCCAAGCGGCGGCAAAGGGCCGCGGCATCGTCCAGCGCGGCGGCGATGTCGTCATCCAGGCGCAAGCCCATGCCTGGCCGGGCCACGACGCCGATGCGCAGCGGCCGAGGATCGCGCGCGGCCGCCTGGACGTAGGGTCCCGACTTGGCGGGCGCGGCGTAGAGGGCGCCGGGTTCCGGCGCGTCGGTCAGGTCCAGCAGCAAGGCCGAGTCGCGCACGGACCGGGTCAGGGCGTGGTGGCTGACCAGCCCGCCCCAGTTTTCGCTGGACACCGGGCCGCAAGGCGTGCGCCCGCGAGACGCCCGCAGGCCGAACAAACCGCCGCAGGATGCCGGGATGCGGATCGAGCCCGCGCCGTCGTTCCCATAGGCCAAGGGCACCATGCGAGCGGCCACGGCCGCCGCCGCGCCGCCAGATGAGCCGCCGATGCTGCGGCTGGCGTCCCAGGGGTTCAGCGTGGGGCCGTGTAGCGTGGGCGACGTGGCGATGTTGCCGGAGAACTCCGGCAGGTTCGTCTTGCCTACGATCACCATGCCTGCGGCCTTGTAGCGGCGCACGATTTCGTGGTCGTGCGCCGGCACGTAGCCGCGGGCGGCGCGGCAGCCGAACGACATCGGCACGCCGGCGTAGGTCGGGCAGTCGTCTTTCAGCAGCACTGGCACGCCACGCAGCGGCGCGTTGGCGGGCAAGTGACGCAGTTGCTCTTCGGCCGCTTCGCGCATGGTCAGGATGACGGCATTCAAGCGGGGATTGGCCCGGCCGATGGCGGCGAACGCCTGCGCGACGGCCTCGGCGGGGCTGAGTTGGCCGCCGCGGATGGCGGCTGCCAGCGCGGTGGCGTCGGCGTGACGGTAATCGATATCAGCGTAGGACATATTGGGCGGCCGTGTCAGGGTTGGGTTTTGGTCACGCCCCAGAAGCGGTGCGTGCCCGCAGGCCAGCCCGCGTAGCCCTGCACCACGGGCCGCAAGGCCGTCACGACGGGCAGGTTGAACAGGCCAATGATGGGGATGTCGCGCGCCATGAGTTCGTGCAGTTGGTTGAAGAGGTCGCGCCGCTTGGCCAGATCCGGCTCCATCGCCACCTGCTTGAGCAGCGCGGCGGCCTTGGGGTCGTCCCATTGGCGGGTGGGTTCGAGCTTTTTGTCGCCTATCAGCGATTCGTACATCAGCAACGGGTCCAGACGCGCCGAATAGCCGAAGATGGCCAGTTCATACTGGCCGCGTCCGTAAAGGTCCAGCTGCGACGCCCAATCGCGCACTTTCAGTTCCACATTGATGCCGGAGGCGGCCAGCATGGCCTGCACGATGGTGGCCGCCTGCACGCGTTCCTGGCGGTTGGCCACCAGCAGCGTGATCGGCTGGCCCTTGTAACCGGCCTGCGCCAGCAGCTTGCGGGCCGCGGCGGGGTCGTAGGCCGGCCACGTCTTGCTGCGTTCGTCGTAATAGGGGCTTTGCGGGACCAACACCGAGGGGTTGGCCGTGTACAGCCCTTCGCCCGAGGCTTCGGCCAGATCCGGCAGGCTCAGCGCCTGGGCAATGGCCTGCCGCATGCGCACGTCTTGCAGGGCGGGCGCGTTGGATTGCACCTGCATCACAAGCCAGCTGGGCGTTTGCTGCACCTGTACGGGGATGCCCTGGGCGCGCAGCGTGGCCAGGGTGGTGGGTTCAATGCCGTCCACCACGTCCAGGTCGCCCGAGAGCAGTCCGTTGCTGCGGGTGCTGGCGTCCGGCACGGTCATGAAGCGCAGGACGGGGATGGTGGCCGTCTTGTTGCCGGCATAGCCATCGCGCGCCCCGGGCAGCGCGTCGTAGCCGGCGAAGCGCTTCAGGTCCAATTGGCGGCCCTGCATCATGCCGCCGAAGGCGTAGGGGCCGGTGCCGATGGGGGTGTCGAAGCTGCCGTCCGCCTTGACGGATTCCGGGTGCTGAATCCACGGCGTGCACTGGACGGTAGCCATCGTCATGGGGAAGTTGGGCGCGGGCGCGGCGAACGTGAAGCGCACGGTCAGCGGGTCCACCGCTTGCACCTCCTGCAACGCGGGGCCGATCTTGCCGTTGTAGCGGTTGACGCACTGGAAGTTGGTCTTGGGGTCCAGATAGCGCTTGAAGTTCCAGACGACGGTGTCGGCGGTCAGCACCGCGCCGTTCTGGAAATGCACCTGGGGGCGTAACTTGAACTCGTAGACCTTGCCGTCGTCGCTTGCCTGCCAGCTTTGCGCCAGCACGGGTTTGATCTTCAGGTCTTCGCCATAGGCCACCAGGCCTTCGACGACGTGCGCCAAGACCATGTCGGCGTTGGCGTCACGGTTGACGCCGGGGTTGAGGCTGGCGATGTCGGCGTGCAGCGCCACGCGCAACATCTGGGCGTCGCCGGCGGCGTGGGCGCTCGCGGTCAGCAGGCCGCCAGACAGCAGGGCGAGAAAAGCAAGGTGTCGGTTCATGATTTCCCCTTTATTGTTAAGTGCTTAGCGCCGGGACTTCAAAAAGTCCTCGAAGAAATTTTCCACCGCTTCAATGACATTGAACGGTTCATGGGCTACGCCCGGAACGGTGTCGCGGCGCACCTTCACGCCATGGGCCTCGAAGCTTGCGGCCAGTGCCTCGATCCGCTGGATGCGGTTGTCGCCTTGCAGTTCGGCGCCCGGCATCCACAGCTTGCTGTCCCGCGGAATGGTGATCTCCCAGGTGGCGGTGTCTTCCGTGCCCACCAGCGTCTGCACGGCAACGTCGCGCATGGCGTCGATATCGATCGCGCGGCCAAAGCGCGCCGGCACGTCGCGCACGCCCACCCACCAGTCGTAGTCCTGATTCAACAGCGTCACCACGCCAGGGGCGCCGATGGAGACGGCCTGCAGGCGTTCGGGGTGCAGCATGAAAAAGCGCTGGCAGAACTGCCCGCCGCCCGAATAGCCGTACAGCAGGAAGCGGCGGCCGTTGATGCGGTATTTGGCGATGGCCTCGTCCACCATGGACAGCAGCACGTGGTCGTAGCGGATATCGTGGAATTGGATGCGCTTGTAATTGGCCAGGTCGCCCGGTTCGATAATGCCTACCGGGAACAGGGGGGCCAGCACGATGCAGTCATTGCGTTGCGCGAAATCAGCGAAGCGGTCGCGGTACTGCGCCGCCGTGCGGCCGGTGCCGTGCACGATGACGGCCAGGTCGTAGGCCTTGGAGCCGGCCTCGTCATAATCGGGCGGCACATAGAGGCAGTAGCTGAAGCGCTGGTCGAACTGGCTGGCGAAGAACGGCGTGGCGCCGAAGTCGTAGAAGCTGAGTTTGACGCCGTGGCCCTGGCGGGGCGGGGGTGTCGTGGACATGGGCGGGATCTCCTAGGAAAACGATTCGGCGGGTTGCGCCATGGCAAGCGCGTCGTTGCGCCACTTCAGGCGGACGCCGCCTGCGGCGGTGGCTTCAAGCAGGGGGATGGCGCCCAGCAACTGACGTGTATAGGGTTCGCGGGGGCGGTCAAAGATGGCGTCGCGGGTGCCGGCTTCGACGATCCGGCCCGCCTGCATCACGATGACGCGGTCGGCGATCTGTTCCACCACGCCCAGGTCATGGCTGATGAACAGACAGGAAAAACCGTAGCGCTGTTGCAGGTCCGCCAGCAGGTCCAGCACCTGGGCGCGGACCGTGACGTCCAGCGCCGATACCGCTTCGTCGGCGATCAGCAGCGCCGGCCGCCGCACGAGCGCGCGGGCGATGGCCACGCGCTGGCGTTGGCCGCCGGACAGTTCGTGCGGGTAGCGCAAGCCGAAGCTGCCGCCCAGGCCCACGTCTTGCAAGGTCGAGGCGACGCGCTCGTCTTTCTGCGCGGGGCTCAACCCGGGCGCCAGCCGCAGCGCTTCGGCCACCAGCGCCGATACGGTCATGCGCGGGTCCAAGGACGAATACGGGTCCTGGAAAACCATCTGGCAGTTGTAGCGATAGTCGTTGAAGGCGGCGCCGCGCGCGGCCAGCGGCTGGCCCTTGTAGCGCAGCACGCCGCCCGTCGGCGCGACCAGCCCCGTCAGCACGGACCCCAGCGTGGTCTTGCCGGAGCCGGATTCGCCCACCACGGCCACGACCTCGCCGGGATGGATGTCCAGATCGATGCCGTGCAGCACGCGGTTGCCGGCCTGCCGGGTAAACCAGCCCTGGCGTGCGCCGTATTCCACCGTAAGGCCGCGCGCCGACAGCAACGGCGCCTGCGTGGCAAGCGGACGCGGGGGGCGCCGTTGCGGCAGCGTCGCCAGCAGTTGCCGCGTGTAGTCATGCGCGGGCGCGGCCAGCAATTGCGCGGTTGGGCCGGCTTCGACGATATCGCCGCGCCGCATGACCACCATGCGCTGCGCATAGCGGGCCACCATCGGCAGGTCGTGGCTGATCAGCAGCACGGCCGTGCCGTTTTCGCGGGTCAGCTCCACCAGCATTTCCATCACCTCCCGCTGGATCAGGGCGTCCAGCGCCGTGGTGGGTTCGTCGGCGATCAGCAACGCCGGGCGCAGCAGCATGGCCGAGGCGATCATGATGCGTTGACGCATGCCTCCCGAGAATTCGTGCGGATAGGCATCCAGCACGCGGGACACATCGGGCAGGCCCACGCGGCGCAGCATGGCTTCGATGCGATCGCGATGCGTGGCGCGTTCGCCGGGCGCATGCTGTTCCAGCCCCTCGACCAATTGTTGGCCCACGGTCAGCGACGGGGTCAGCGACGTCATGGGTTCCTGGAACACCATCGCCACCTTCGGGCCGGGCAGGGCGCGCAATTGCGCGGGCCGCAGCCCGTAGACGGAGGTGCCGTCCAGCCGGATGTCGCCGCCCGCGCGGTCAATGGCCTGCGGGGTCAGCCGCATGATGGCGCGGCCCAGCATGGTCTTGCCGGAGCCCGATTCGCCGACCACACCGACGATCTCGCCACGCGCCACCTGCAGGCTGGCTTGCGAAACCACGTTGTGGCCATGGCCGGCGGTGAGCGTCAAGCCGTCGATATCGAGCAGGACGGGGGAAGTCATACGCGCCTCCGCATGCGCGGGTCCAGCCGGTCGCGCAGTGCGTCGCCCAGCAAATTGATGCCCAGTAGCGACAGCGAGATCGCCAGGCCGGGAAAAATAGCCAGCCAGGCAGCCTGGCCAATGTAGGTACGGCTGCCGGCCAGCATGTTGCCCCAGGTCGGCGCGGGCGGCGCCACGCCCAGGCCCAGGAAACTGAGCGAGCTTTCCGCCAGGATGATCCAGCCGCACATCGACGTTGCCATGACGATCACCGGCGCCAGGCAGTTGGGCAGCAGATGCCGCATCAGCGTATAGAGCTCGGAATTGCCCATCACGCGGGACGCCCGGACGAATTCGCGTTCGCGCAGGCTCATCACGGTGCCGCGCACCACCCGCACGACCGACGACATGTAGGCCAGCGCCAGCGCCAGGATGATGCCGGTTTCGCTGGCGCCGAAAACGGCCAGCAGGCCCAGCGCCAGCAGCAGGCCGGGAAAGGCCAGCAGCGCGTCGTTCAGCGCCATCAGCACCCGGTCAGGCCAGCCGCGTAGATAACCGCTGATGGCGCCGATCAGGACGCCGGCGCCGGTGGCCAGCAGCACGGTCACCAGACTGACGCGCAGGCTGGCGGTGGTGCCGCGCATCAGCCGGCTGAACACGTCGC
The DNA here is from genome assembly GCF_049060505.1 of Achromobacter marplatensis. Taxonomy (GTDB): domain Bacteria; phylum Pseudomonadota; class Gammaproteobacteria; order Burkholderiales; family Burkholderiaceae_B; genus Achromobacter; species Achromobacter marplatensis_A. The sequence goes on along the minus strand of NZ_JBMGRB010000002.1, from coordinate 59,397 downwards.
GGCCCAGTTCGTCGGTGCCCATCAGGTGGCTCAGGCTGGGCGCGGCCAGGCGCGCCTTGAAATCAAGCTTGAGCGGGTCGTAGGGCGTCCAGAACAGGGCCACCAACGCCGTGATCACCACGGCCGCGACCAAGGTGCCGCCGAGGACGGCGGTAAGGGAACGACGGTTCATTTCGCGGCCACCCTGGGATCGAAAATCGGATAAAGCAGGTCCACCAGCAAGTTCACCAGGACGTAGACCGTGGCGATGAAAAGCAGGCAGCCCTGGATGACGGGATAGTCCCGGGCGAAGATCGCGTCCACCAGCAAACGCCCCAGCCCGGGGATGGTGAAGACGGTTTCAATGACCGCGATGCCCGCCAGCAGGTTGCCCAGAATCAGGCCCAGCAGCGTCCAGGTGGGGCCGAACGAATTTTTGAAGGCGTGGCGCCACATCACCTTGCTTTCCGGCAGGCCCTTGGCGCGTGCGTGCGTGATGTAGTCCAGGTGCAGCACTTCCAGCGTCGAGGCCCGGGTCATGCGCAAGATCACGCCGATTTCGTGTAGCAGCAGCGTGGCGACCGGCAGCACCAGGTAGAGCAGCGCGCGACCTGGGTTTTCGCTAAAGGCCACGAAGCCCACGACGGGGAACCAGCCCAGTTTCAGCGCAAACAGCAGCAACAGCAGCAGGCCCATCCAGAACGCTGGCAACGACAGCAGTAGCGTGGCGCCGGCCACCAGCGCCAGATCCGCCATGCGGCCTTGGCGCCAGGCGGCGAACATGCCAGCGGGCACGGCCACCAGAGTGGCCAGCACCACGGCGGGCAGCACGATCTGCGCGCTGACGGCGAACCGGTCCAGGATCAGCGTCATCACTGGTTGCCGGTTGGCGATGGATTGCCCCAGATCGCCTTGCAGCACGTGCCCGGCCCAGATGGCGAATTGCGTCGGCCAACTGGCGTTCAGCCCCAGTTGTTCGCGCAACGCGGCAAGACTGGCCGCATCGGCCGAGTCGCCCAACATCAGCGCGGCCGGATCTCCCGGGATCAACCGCACCAGGATAAACACGGCAAGCGCGACGATCAGCAGCGTGGGCAGCGCCATGCCGATGCGCGAGGCGACGAATCTGAGCATGGCGTCAGCGTGCCGCCAGTTCGGACTCGCGCACGTCGACCGCGTCGCCCGGTTCGGCGCCATCCAGCCGGTAGGTGGTGAAGCGCCGATTGGCCGCGGGCATGGGGGCGATTTCCATGATGCCCAGTGCCGGTTCCATCACGATCATCGCCACCGTGGCAGTCAGGTTGCCGCCGTCGCCGTGGCGCGCGGGGCGGCAGACGGAATAGGGCGCCAGGAAGTCGTCGAACAGAGCGGCTTTGACGCCTTCGCGGTCAAGCAGGCGGCCTTGCGCCTGTAGCAGCCGGCGCACCCGCCAATCGCGGTAGAAGCTCTCGGGCACGTGCGGAATGCCCGTGTCGCGCAGCTTGGACAGCGCGATGGCGCCGACCCAGTGGTTCGCGTGCACGATCAGGCCGTCGTCCGGGTACAGCGGAAACGCTTCGTCCGGCGCGCATTCGAAGTCGATGCCGAAGCCCGCCGCCGACGCGATCATGATGTTGTTCGAACACGATTTGGGCGTGGTCGCCACGACCTTTGCCGCCAGCGCAAAGTGTTCCTGTTCCAGCACCTTGCGGCGGATCAGCCCCAGCGGCACGCCCAGGGACCGGTAGTCGCGTTCGCATTCCAGGTAGTTGGCGGTGATGGATACGCCAGCCGCGTTCAAGCCGCTGCGCGCCAGCCCGCCCGCTTCGACGAAGGTCAGGTAGTCGGGGCCGTGGTCCTGGCGCACCCGCAGCACCACGCCGGTGTCGGCGCATTCGGCGCGCCAGTCCCAGTTTTGCGCATGGATCAGATTGCCAGAGGCGCTGCGTTCGGGCAGCAGGATCGCCCCGGTGCAGCCGTCGTCGGCCTCGTCGTCGGGATTGGCCGTGGCGCTTTGCGCCCGCGCCAACGCCATGACCTCGGTACGGGCGTTGATCATCACAATGTCTTCGAACGGCACGCCGGCGCCGGCTGCGATGCCGTGCATTTCCTCTACATAGCTTTCGTCGAATTCCCCGATGCGGCGCGCGTAGTCGGCGATCAGGGCGGTCTTTTGCGCGGCGCTCATGCCGAATCCATCCAGGGCCCCGCCATACAGTGCCACGCTGCGGCGGATGCGGGGGGCCAGCGCCTGTCCGTACTGGCGGCCGCGTTCTTCGGGGCCGCCCGTCAACGTCACGCAGGGAAAGGGAGTGATCGCCATCTATCCGTCCTTTTGTATTTTGTTGCTGTGTAATACACTAGATAGCCCGGATGTTGGCTGTCAATCTGTTTTATGGCGCGGTATATGAAATCTAGGGAAAACGTGAATGCCAAGGATGCGAATTGGCATTGAGCATAGGAACCACTCGTGAAGCGCAGGAGCGCGATGCCATGCAGGAGCTAAGTCCCCTACAGATCGAAGTCGCCCGCAAGCTCACGGCGCTGATTTCCGGCGGCCGCTGGCAGGTGGGCGAACGGCTGTCGGATGCGCGCCTGGCGCAGGAACTCAAGGTGTCGCGGTCCCCGATCCGGCAAGCGTTGAATCTGCTGACGCGTCAGGGCCTGGTGGCGTATACGCCGGGCAAAGGCTACCGGCTGGAACGTGAACCAGGCAGCGACGAAAGCCTGGATGAACTGATGCCGCATTCCGAATCGGAAAGCCTGTACGGCGATTTGATGAGCGCGCGCGCGGTCGGCCGCCTGGGCGCTGAAGTGTCCGAGGCGCAACTGGTTGAACAATTTCAGGTGACGCGCGGCGCGGTGCGGCGCGCGTTGATGCGTTTTGCCACCGAGGGGCTGGCGGAGCGCCTGCCGGGGCATGGCTGGCACTTCGCGGAAAGCCTGGACAACGAGCAGGCGGTGAACGAGAGCTACGAGTTCCGGCTGATCGTCGAATGCAACGCGCTGATGACACCGGGCTATGCGCCGCGCCCCGACCAGTTGGCCGCCTTGCAGCGCGAACAGACCGAGATCCTGCAGATGCCCATCGGACAACTGCAACGCGACGCTTGGTTCAACGCCAACGCGGCCTTTCACGAGACCTTGGCGGCATGGTCCAACAACCGCTTCCTGACCGAGGCCGTGCGGCGCCAGAACTCGTTGCGGCGCATGACGGAGTACGCCAATTTCGGGCACTTGGCCGAGGTCCATATCCACCAGGCGTGTACGGATCACCTGGGGATCTTGGCGGCGCTGGCCGAGGGGGATCGCGATTACGCAACCGCGCTGCTCAGGCGGCACATCACGCGGTCGGCGGATATCTAGACGCGGGCCCGATGCCAGCAGGGCAGAGACGCAACCCGGCGTGCGACCTGCCGGCGTGGCCGTCGTAATTCGACAACAGATAATGAAGATGCGAATCAGTTGCATTACACTTCCTCCCGATTCAGCAGACCGCTGTGAGAGAGGGAGTCAACATGCAAGTTCACCGGTCGGGTGGCCGTCCATCCAATCGTCGTCGCCGATCCACGCCGTGCGCCCTTGAAGGGCATCCCACACGCAGCGCTTGCGTGGCATGGGGGCTTTTCCTGGCGCTGGCATCCGTCGCCGCGGCGGCGCAGGAAGGTGGAATATCCACGCTGCCAAGCGTGCAGGTGGTGGGCGAGGGCGATGCCACTACAACGGAAGGCACCGGTTCATACACGCCGCGCGCCACCGCCGCCGGCACCGGGTTGGCGTTGACGCTGCGCGAGACGCCGCAATCGGTCACCGTCGTGACGCGCCAACGCATGGACGACGAAGACATGCGGTCGCTGGCCGACGTGATGGCCAGCACGCCAGGCATCTCGGTGCAGAACTACGACAGCGAGCGGTACTCGTTCAGTTCGCGCGGCTTTGCCGTCAGCAACTACATGTATGACGGCATCCCCACGAGTTTCGACACCGGTTACGCCGCCGGTGAATCGTCCGTCGATCCCATCATCTATGACCGCGTGGAGGTCGTGCGGGGCGCCACCGGCCTGTTGACCGGCGCCGGCAATCCCTCCGCGTCCATCAACCTGGTGCGCAAACACGCCATCAGCCGCGAGTTCAAGGCGGACCTTAGCGTCAGCGCCGGCACGTGGGACAACTACCGCGGCACGCTGGATCTGTCGACGCCGCTGAACACCGACGGCAGCGTGCGCGGCCGCATCGTATCCGCGTATCAGGACAGCCATTCTTTCCTGGATGGTTATCAGAACAAGAAGACGGTTTTCTACGGCGTGGTGGACGCGGACCTGACCTCGCGCACCACCCTTAGCGCAGGCTTCAACTACCAGGACAATGACCCGCAGCGCAGCAGTTGGGGCGGATTTCCGCTGTGGTACGCGGACGGCGGCCGGACTGACTGGAAGCGTTCGTTGAACACGGGGGCCGATTGGAGTTCGTGGGCAAGCACAACCCAAGGCGGGTTCGCCAGCCTGGAGCACCGCTTCGACAATGACTGGCGCGTGCAGGCGGTGGCATCGCACTCCAAGCACGAGATGGACGGCAAGCTGTTGTACCTGTACGGGTGGCCCGACCGCGAGACCGGCCTGGGCATGGGCGCGTCGCCGTCCTGGTATCTGGGCGACCGCAAGCAGAACAGCGTCGACGTCAAGGCGTCGGGCCCGTTCACGATGTTCGGCCGCCGCCACGAGGCCGTCGTGGGCGCAAGCTTCAACCGCCAGTACGCGGACTTCGACTACCGGTCGTCCTTATCCGCCGCGCCGGTCGGCAACTTCCTGGATTGGGACGGCTCGTATCCCGAGCCGGACTGGAACGGCACATCGGTCACGGCCAGCCGCTACACGACCAAGCAAACCGGCTGGTACGGCGCGTTGCGGCTGAATCTGGCCGATCCGCTGAAACTGATCGTCGGCGGCCGTTACAGCACGTGGAAGACGGACTCCGTCGGCTTCGGCGGCGGCGATCACACCGCTTTCGATAAGAACGCCTTCACGCCGTATGCCGGGCTGCTGTACGACATCAACGACACCTACACCGCCTATGTGAGCTACACGGGGATTTTCAATCCGCAAAGCTACCAGGACCGCACCGGCGGTTGGCTCGACCCGCTTGAAGGCAAGTCCTACGAGGCGGGCGTCAAGGGCGAATTCCTGGAAGGGCGCCTGAACGCCAGCGCCGCCGTGTTCCAGATCGATCAGGACAACGTGGCGCAGGCCGATACGGGATACCTGGTGCCGGGCACGATCAACCAGGCTTATCGGGCCGCGCAAGGCACGCGCAGCCGAGGCTTCGACCTGGAAGTGTCGGGCGAAGTCACGCCGGGCTGGAACGTGGCGGCGGGCTGGTCCCATTGGACCGCCAGCGATGGCGAGGGCAAGGCGATCCAGACCGACCAGCCGCGCAGCCTGGTGCGTGTGTTTACGACGTATCAGCTGCCCGGCGACTGGAACAAGCTGACGGTGGGCGGCGGCGTCAACTGGCAGAGCCACGTCTACACCATCGCCAGCGGCCCCAATGGCGCCGAGCGCGTGGGCCAAGGCAGTTATGCCATCACCAACCTGATGGCGCGCTATCGGTTCAACCGAAATCTGTCGGCGCAGCTGAACGTGAACAACCTGTTCGACCGCAAGTACTACAGCCAGGTGGGCTTCTACAGCCAGGGCGCGTGGGGCGCGGGGCGCAGCGCCATGATGACGATGCGCTATCAGTATTAACCGCGCTTGGCGGGGGCCCGATGCTGCGGCGCCAGCGGGCAGGCCGCGCAGTATTGCGCGGTGGGCAAAAGGTGGTAGAGGCAGCACTCGCGGTGCAGCGTCACCGCGGGCCCCGGGCCGCGTGATGTCCGGGGCGGCAGGCAAAGGGGATTAGCGCGTCCGTGCGCCGGGTCGCCCCACCAGGGGTTTTCCAGCAACGCCAGCCTGTCCTGGCGGACCGCGTCGCTTGCCGCCGTACCGTGCGTCTGCGTCTCGACCGCCTTAAGCACCACTTCCAGGTAGCGCACCGTGCCGCCCCACACCACTTTGCGCGGCAGCCGGCTGGCGTGAAACAACGCGTCGGCCAAAGGCAGCAGGTGGTGCCAGACCAGCGCGTCGTACCGGCGCCACACGTCGCCGTCGGGGTCCGGGGCGCCCAGCTCCAGGATCTGGAAACGGGCAGGCGCCGCGTTGGCGTCCAGTTCGATCCACATGGCGTCGCTGCGCGTGGGCAGCGCGTGGCGCGCGCCGCTGGCGGCCGTGGCCACGGGCGGCAGCAGCGTCCACAGGTAGCTCATGGCCCACGCGGACGCCACGGCCCGTGGATCGGCATCCGACCAATGGCGGCGATGGCGGGCAAGCGCGTCGGCCAGTCGGGGTTCATCGCCCAGCAAAGCAGCGGCCTTGCATGCGCCGGCGGGCGGCGCGGCAAGCTGCACCGTTTCGGCGAAGGGGCGCCAGTCTTCGCGGAAGAAGGGCTGCAGCAACGCGATCATGCGCGCGGTGCCTGCATGGGACGGATCATCGTGTTCGGATAGGAAGGGGACCCGGGGCCGGCGGATGCCGGCCTGCGAAGAACCGCAGCGTAAAGAGAAAGCGGCGGCAGTGCAAATGCGCCGCTGCGGGGCTGGCGGTGTCAGTCGGCGACGCACAGCGCGACCGGGCAATCGCGCAGGAGTTCGTCCACGTCTATGTCGCCAGCGGCGTCGATGCGCGGACGCTGTCCGGTCAGCGTGTTCAGCAGGCCGTCCGGAAGTGTTGGCGCTGGGAGCCGCATGCGGGTGCCGGTCCAGACGCGGTACGCCTGCGCCGCCGCCTGGCCCTGCGCATAGGCGCTAAGCGCCAGCGCGCAACACCGCGGCACGACGACCAGCACGCTGCGGGCATCGTGCCGCCGAAGGTAGGCCACCACATGGGCAGCCTGCGGACCGTGCACGGTCAGCGGTTCGTGGCGTCCGTGGCTGAACAGCTCGGGATCGCGGGCGCGCAGATGCAGCGCGCGGCGGATCAGGGCCTGCTTGATCGCGCCGGTTTGCCAAGCCTGTGCGCCCGTGGCGATCGGTTCGCCTGCATCGTCCGACGCCAGCAGGCCCGCCCGCGCCGCGTAATCGACCGGGCGGCGGTTATCGGGATCGACCAGGCTGAAGTCCCATAGGTCCGTGCCCTGATAGAGATCCGGCACGCCGGGCAGCGTGCACCGTAGCAAGGTTTGCGCAAGGCTGTTCACCAGGCCCGCAGGGGCGATGCGCAACGCGTGCTCGCCGATTTCACGCAGCAGGACGCGGCCCTCGTCCGTGTCCTTGAGCGCGTCGACGCAACGGCGCGCCGCGCGTTCGTAGGCCGGATCGGGATCCGTCCAGCTGGTGCGCAGCTTGGCCTCGCGCAGCGCCTTTTCCTGCCATTGCGCGATGCGGTCCAGGTAGTTTGCCAACGGCCCGTCCGGAGAATCGGGGGCAAGGTCAAGCGGCCAGGCGCCCACCAGGCATTGCAGCAGCAGATAGGCATCGGCCGGCGCGATGGGGCCAAGCCGGGCCAGGCGCGGGACCCAGCCTCGGGCAAGGCCGATCCATGCGTGGGGCGCTTCACTCAGCACGGCCAGGCGGGCTCGCGTGTCTTCGCCCCGCTTGTGGTCGTGGGTGGCCGTGGCGAGCATGGCGAGGGGGTAGCGGGCGGCGCGCTGGGCGCAGAGCGCGTGGAATGCGTCGGGCGACAGCGAAAATCGCTCGGGGCTTGATCCCACCTCGTTGCGCGACAGCAGCGGCCCGCGCCGGTAGAACAGCGTGTCTTCCAGCGCTTTGGCCGCCAGCGGCGGCGTCAGCTGTTGAAAGCGCCGCAGGCCGTGCGCCAACGCGCCGGCCAGGGCAGGGCCGGCGGAAGTGGCGCCGCTGTGTGCCGCCGGGCTTTTTTCCGGCGCAGCGCCGCCAAGCCATTGCCCTATTTGCGCAAGCAGCCGTGCGTCGGCCGTGTTCGGCCCCAACCGCGCGCGAGCCGCGTCCAGGGCGATGCCCATCCAATCGACATCGGCGGGGCTGCGGCCCCCGTCTTCCGCATAGGTGCGATACACCGGAAACGCGGCCAGCAATGCGGTCAGCACGCGATCAATGGCGGCGAACGTCCAGTCGCGCGTCGCCGGGTCCAGGCGGGCGACGTTTACCAGCGCATGCGCCAGCGCCAGGCGTTCCGCCGGGAAGTGCCGGGCCAGCATCCGTTGGCGCGCATCCAGCAATTGGGCCGGCGCGTCGCGGGGATCGCCGCTTAGCGTGTTCCAGAACGCCTTCAGCGGCGCTTCGGCGTCGGGCGCATGCAGCAACGCGCCCACCTGGTCCATGAAGTCGTAGCCGGTCGTGCCGTCGACGGGCCAGCGGGAATCCAGGGTTTCGCCGTCGGCCAGTATCTTCTCCACGACGAGGTAGGCCCTTGCGCGTTCCGCGCCGGCCTGCGTCAGCGCCTGGCGCAGCCGGCGCAAATACGCGCCGGGGCTCGCCAGGCCGTCGACGTGGTCGATGCGTAAGCCGTCCAGGACACCTTCCCGATACAGCCGCAACACCATGCCATGCACGGCGTCGAAGATGGCCTCGTCTTCGACGCGCACGCCGACCAGTTCGCTGATTTCGAAGAAACGGCGCCAGTTGATCTGCTCGGGCGCGGTACGCCACCATGTCAGCCGGTAATGCTGGCGTTCCAACAAGTCGTGCAGGCGTGCACGCCCGTCGTCGGCATGGGGATCATAGGCGGCGCAAGTGGCGGCGACCTCCTGGGCGTCGGCGGCGAAGCCGGGTGCGACGGGCAAGTGCAGGTCGCCGACAGCCACCCGGTAATCATCGGCGTCATGGATTAGCCTGATGTCGCCCGTTTTCAGGCAGTGCCCATAAGGTTCGGGCAGCACCGGCAGCAAGATCTTGCCGTGCAAGGCCGGGTCGGGCGGCTGCCAATCGATATCGAAAGCGCCCGCGTGCGGACTGCGCTGCCCCAGGCGCAGCACGTCGGCCCACCATGCGTTGGCGGGATGCGCGGCCATGTGGTTAGGCACGATGTCGGCGATCAGCCCCAGGCCCAGCGGTTGGGCCGCGGCGGCCAGGCGGCGTAACGCGGGCTCTCCGCCCAGCGCCTCGCTGACGCGCTGGTGATCGATCACGTCGTACCCATGGGTCGACCCGCTACGGGCTTCGGTGATGGGCGACAGGTACAGGTGGCTGACGCCCAGCGCGGCATAGTACGGAAGCTGCGCACGGGCGTCGTCCAGCGTGAATCCCGCGTGCAGTTGCAGGCGCGCGGTGGCGCGGGGCGCGTTCATGGCGGGCTCCTAGTCATGGCGTCCTCGAATGGCGCGTACCGATTGCAGGCGCGCGATGCTGGCCGGCGCATTCAGGCAATCGGCGACGGACAGCGGGGCGCGTTGTCGCCAGTTGGGGTGATGGGCGACGGTGCCGGGCAGATTGGGCTGATCCAATTGGCCCGTCAGGTCTTCCAGCGTCACCAGCATCAACGGGCAGGGCGTTGCCGCGACGAAGCCCAGCAATTCCGCGCCCGGCGGTTCACGGGGAAGCGGCAACGTGGATGCGGTGGGCGACGATGTCTGCACGGCGCGCCATAAGGCGGCTCGGTCTGCAAGCCGTCCGGCGCGCAGCGTGGCCTCGTCCTGTTCCGGACCCAACAACCCTAGCCGCGAGCGCCACAGGATGTCCTGCGCATGCCACCAGCCCTCCAGCGTGGGCAGATCGTGCGTGGTGGTCATGGCGACGGCGTGCGGCGGCCAGTCGGCGGGCGCCAGGAAATCGGCCGGTTCGGCGGGGGGCGCGTTGGGGCCAGGCGCCGGCGCTGACGGATCGGGCGCCATCGCCGGTGCGTCCGGCGCCGCCGTTGATGGGTCGGGCATCGGATGGGCCGTGTTCGTCGCCGGATCGGGGGCGCGCATGAACCACAGCACGTTCATGCCAAGCAGGCCGTGTTCCTGCAGGCGGTCGTCGAAGCCTTCGGGCACCGTGCCCAGGTTTTCGCCGATGACCAGCGCGCGGCGCAGCCAGGCTTCCAGCGCCGTCAGGCGTAGCAACGGCGTCAGCGGGTAGCGCAGATATGCGCCGTCTTGAGGCGGGGCGCCATCCGGAATCAGCCACATTCGCGCCATGCCCAGGATATGGTCGATGCGCACGCCGCCCGCTTGGGCCAGGCTGGCGCGCAGCATCGCCAGAAACGCCGTGTATCCCGATTGCCGCAACGCGGCGGGCGACAGCGCAGTCAGGCCCCAACCCTGGCCCTGCGGATTGTGCAGATCCGGCGGCGCGCCCACGTGGGTGCGCGTCATCAGGTCGGCCTGACGGCTCCAGGCGTGGCTGCCCACGGGGCTGCCGCCCACGGCCAGATCCGCCACCAACCCGATGCGCATTCCGGCGTGGCGCGCGGTTTGCTGGGCTTGCGCCAGGCTGGCCGATGCCAGCCACTGGCTGAACATGTGCGCGTCGACGTCCGCCGCGTGCGCATCGGCGTAGCGTTGCACGGCAGCGGAACGCGGGTCGCGCAGGTCGGCCGGCCATGCGGTCCAGGGAACCGGCGCGCCTTGCGCGCGCGTCTGGTCCGCATGCAACGCTTCAAACAAGGCGTGGTCACGCAGGTCTTGCCCCGCTGCGTCGCGGTAATCGTCATAGGCCTTGCGCTGGGCCGGCGCGGCGGTGGCGGGGAAGCGGGCGTGCAGGCGCCGCAGCAATTCCAGACGCGACGCCGCAGCGGCCGGCCAGTCGATCAGCGGCCGCGCGTCCAGGGCGCGTAACCGCGTCTGATCCATGCCGGCCAATGCGTCATGCACCACTGCCTTGCCCAGCACGCTGGCAGGGTCTGCGTACAAGGTATTCAAGAACAGGCGGCTGGATGGGGAATAGGGGCTGCATTGTGCCGGGTCCGCGGCGAACATGGCATGGACCGGGCTGATTGCAAGCGCGTCCGCGCCTGCGGCCCCCGCAGCGGCGGCCAGGTCGCCCAGCGCGCCGAAATCGCCGAAGCCGTGCGTGGCCACCGCGAGATCCGGGGACGGCCGCCGCAGGCTGTAGAGCTGGACGGCCAATCCCCACGCGCGGGCATCCTTGACGCGAAGTAGCTCGTCGATGGCCGGCGCGCGCGGGGGCGCGATCGCCAGTGTCGTGACGCCGCCGGGCGTGGTCAACGTGTAGTAGCCGGGTTCGGCGGGCGCGCGTAGCGTGGCCGTGCCGTTGTCCGCCTTGATGGCGCGGGCGGTCATCAGGGAATGCGATGTGGCCTGTATCTGGCAGATGCCGGCGCAATGCGCGGGGAGCTCGATCGCGTCGCCGGGCAGCGCGATCAGCATCGGGGCCAGGTGGCTTTGCGCCGAGGCGGCGGCCAGGCGGTGACGGCTGTCGCGGATGTCCTCGTCTGAGTCGGCCGGCAGATCCATCGCGCCCAGCAAGGCGCGCAGCGTATCAGGCGAAACACGGCGCGGACGGTGGTCGGCGCCTATCCAGTCTTCGATGATCCCCGCCTCGGCGGCCAAGGCCGACAAGGCGCTTTGGGCGGGCGCGTTCATTCGGCGTCCTCAAGCAGCCAGACCGTGCTGTCGGCGCACAGGCTACCCAGGCCCAACGCGTCGAACGCGCCCGGCCGGGATTCGAACAGCAGCGAGGAAAACAGCGGACCGGTCGGCGCCAGGCCGGGGGGCAGCGCTTGCCGGTCCGGGCCCAGGTTGGCGTAAAGCGTCAGCAGGGCGCGATCGCCCAGAAGCCATTGCGCGCGCACCGCATCCGGCCCCACGGCGCACGCCTCGACGCTGCGCGTGCCGGGCAGCCGCGGCGCGATCGCGCGCTGGCGCAAGTGCAGCAGCGCCCCGTACAGGGTGCGCCAAACCTGCGCATCGCCGCTGTCGTCGTTCCCGTCTTCATCCGCGGCGCTTGCGGGGGGCCACGGCACGCTTTGCGCCCAAGTGGCTTCGGCGTTCGGATCCGGCAAGGCGGCGGCATCGGCCGCGCTGAAACCGGGAAAGGCCGAGAATTCCCGGCGCCGTCCGTCGCGCACCGCCTGCGCCAGGGCCGCGTCCGCGTGGCTGGTGAAATAGAGGAACGGCGCGCGGCTGCCGCTTTCTTCGCCCATGAAGATCAACGGAATCTGCGGCGCCAGCAGTTGCAGCGCAACCGCGGCGCGCAGGCGCTCCGGGTTGTCGACCAGGACGGTCAAGCGCTCGCCCGCCGCGCGGTTGCCGGTCTGGTCGTGGTTCTGCAGGAACAGCACGAAGGCGGTGGGCGGAAGATGGCCGCTGGGTTCGCCGCGCAGCGCGCCGTGCCGCGCGCGCGAGGGCTGGCCCTGGTACAGCCAGCCCTGCGCCAGGCAACGCGCCAGGGCCTGGGCGGGTTGGTCGGCATAGTCGGCGTAGTAGCCGTGGGACTCGCCGGTCAACAGGTGGTGCAGCACGTGGTGCGCGTCGTCGTTCCATTGCGCGTCATAACCCTGGCTGAGCAGGCTGGCGCGGTTGTCGTCGTTTTCCAGGACCAGGTGGATATGGCGCTGCGCCGGAATCTGGCCACGCACGAACTGCGCCAGTTCCACCAGCCACTCCGGGTCGGGGATGGCGTGCACGGCGTCGAGCCGCAGGCCGTCGAAGCGGAATTCCGTCAGCCAGTACAAGGCGTTTTCTTCGAAGTAGCGGCGCACGGCGGGCTGGCGGAAATCGATGGCAGGGCCCCACGGCGTTGACACGTCGTGCCGGAAGAATGGCGCAGCGTATTGCGGCAGATAGTTGCCGTCGGGGCCGAAATGGTTGTAGACCACGTCCAGCATCATGCTGATGCCCAAGCCGTGCGCCGTGTCGATCAGGCGCTTGAGCGCGTCCGGCGAGCCATAGGCTTCATCCGGCGCATAGGGCAGCACGCCGTCGTAGCCCCAGTTGCGCGGGCCGGGGAAGTCGGCCACGGGCATCAGCTCGACCACGGTGACGCCCAGCGCGGCCAGCTCGGGCAGCTTGGCGGTCAGCCCTGCAAAGCCGCCCGCCAGGCCCGCGTGCGCTTCGTATATGACGGCTTCCGACCAGGGGCGGCCATGCCAGGACGGGTGCTGCCAAGGGTAGGCGTCGGGTCCGGGGACGACGCTGGCGCCATGCACGTCGCCGTCTTGCTGACGTGATGCCGGATCCGGCACCAGCAGGCCATCCCCGATGCGGTAGCGATACCGGGTGCCGGGCGGGCAATCCACCTCGATCTGGGCATAGCCATCGTGGCCCGGATGCAGCGCGATGGGGTCGCGCCCGTCAATGACCAACGCCAGCGCGGCGGGCGCGGTGGGGGCCCACAGGCGGAAACGCGTGCGGCCGTCGGGCAGGGGCAGGGCGCCGTGGGTATAGGGTTCGGGCCACGCCGTCATGATGTGCCTCCGGGGATGCAGGCGGCCGACAGCAGCACCAGGCCGTGGGCTTGTACCGTGATGCCGGTATCGGAGACCGGCGCGGCCGGGACCGGTGTGGCGGAGTCCAGTTCGCGTATCCAGGGCAGGCCGGGCTGGGGCAGCGTGAACGCAACGGGTTCATCGCCCGGGTTCAACAGCAGCAGGGTGATGTCCGCGCTGCCGTCATCGCGCAACGCGGCGCGGCGCAGGGCCATGGCGAGGGTCTGCGGATCGTCCCACGATGCCTGGCCGATCGGGCTGCCATCCGCGTCGAACCAACTGATGGCGGCGACGCCGGGGCAGACTTCCTGGGCGGCGTCGCCGAAGCGCGCGGCGCGCAGGCTGGGGTGATCGCGCCGCAGCGCGACGGCGCGCGCGACGAAGTGGCTCAGCGCGCGTCCGGCGTCGCTCTGGGCCAGGGTCCAGTCCAGCCACGACAAGGGGCCGTCCTGGCAGTACGCGTTGTTGTTGCCGTCCTGGCTGTTGCCGAATTCATCGCCGGCCAGCATCATCGGCGTGCCGTCGGACAGGAACAGCGTCGCCAGCAGCGCCCGCTGCACCTGGCCGCGCCGCTCCAGGATGGCATCGTCCTGCGTCGGTCCTTCCTCGCCCCAGTTGCGGCTGTAGTTTTCGGCGTGGCCGTCGTTGCCGTTCTCGCCGTTGGCCTCGTTGTGGCTGGCGTCGTAGCTGACCAGGTCCTGGGTGGTGAAGCCATCGTGCGAGGCCACGAAGTTCACGCTGGCCCAGGGCCGGCGGTGGCGCCGGTCGAAGACGTCGCGTGAGCCGCACAGCCGGGCCGCCATGTCGCCGCGCATGCCTTCATCGCCGCGCCAGTAGCGGCGGACGGTGTCGCGGTAGCGGTCGTTCCATTCGGCCAGCCCGGGCGGGTGGTTACCTAGTTGATAGCCGTCGGGGCCGATGTCCCACGGTTCCGAGATCAGCTTCACGCCGGCCAGCGCCGGATCCTGCAGCAGGGCATCGAAGAAGCCGGATCCCGGGTCGAAGCCCGTGCCTTCGCGCCCAAGCGTCACGCCCAGGTCGAAACGGAACCCATCCACCCCGTAAGACTGCGTCCAATAGCGCAGCGAATCCATCACCATCTGCAGCACGCGCGGATGCGACAGGTTCACCGTGTTGCCGCAACCGGTGTCGTTGATGTAGTAGCGCTCTTCGCCCGGCATCAGGCGGTAATAGCTGGCGTTGTCGAGTCCGCGCCACGACATCGTGGGCCCGAGTTCGCTGCCTTCGCAGGTATGGTTGTAGACCACGTCCAGAATCACTTCCAGGCCGGCCGCGTGCAAGCGGCGCACCGCCTGGCGCAGGTCGTTCGGGCCGCGCTGCAGATACGCGGGTTCGGGCGCGAAGAACGACAGGGTGTTGTAGCCCCAGTAATTGCGCAACCCGCGTTCAAGCAAAAACCGGTCTTGCAGAAAGGCGTGCACCGGCAGCAATTCAACGGCGGTGACGCCCAGGCGGTGCAGGTGTTCAATGAAACGCGGGTCCGCCAGGGCGGCGCAGGTGCCGCGCAGCGGCTGGCGCAGGTCTTCGCGCTGCATCGAGACGCCGCGCAAATGCACTTCGTAGATGGTCGTGTCGGCCCACGCGGTGTGTGGCGCCTTGCTGTTGCCCCAGTTGAACGGCACGTCTTCCGTCACGATGGCTTTGGGCATTGCGGGCGCGCTGTCGCGGCGGTCCATCGACAAGTCCGCGCGGGCGTGATTCAGCCGGTAGCCGAACAGCGCGTCGCTCCAGCTGGGCGAGCCGGTCAGTTGGCGCGCGTAGGGGTCCAGCAGCAGCTTGTGCGGATTGAATCGGTGCCCGTTACGCGGGTCATAAGGGCCGTGCGCGCGGTAGCCGTACACCAGCCCCGGCTGGGCATCGGGCAGGTAGCCATGCCAGATTTCGTCGGTGCATTCGGGCAAATCGAAGCGCCGCAGTTCCTTGCGGCCGCGTGCATCGAACACGCACAGTTCGATGCGCGTGGCGTTGGCCGAAAAGACGGCGAAGTTCACGCCCAGGCCGTCGCTGACCGCGCCCAGCGGATACGGCTGGCCGGTCGTGAGGCGGGGCAGTTGAGAGGGATCCATGGAGTCAGCCTTCCAGCGTGAAGAATAGGGTCGCCAAGGGCGGCAGCGTCAAAGGCAGGGATTGCGCGTGGCCGTGCGAGGGCTCGGCCACCGTGAACGCCGCGCCCTGATTGCCCTGGCCCGAGCCGCCATAGCAGCCGGCGTCGGTGTTCAGTGTTTCGATCCATCGTCCCGCCACGGGCACGCCGACCCGGTAGCCATGCCGCGCGACAGGCGTGAAATTCGACACGGCCAACACCAGTGATGTGCGGCCATGGCGCAGGAACGCGGCCACGCTGTTGTCGGCGTCGTCCATCACCACCCACGCGAACCCTGCCGGTTCGGCGTCAAGTTCGTGCAGGGCGGGCGTATCGCGATAGAGGCGGTTCAGGTCGGCCACCAGGCGCTGCACGCCCTTGTGGCCGGCGTCGTCCAACAACGTCCATTCCAGGGTGGCGTCATGATTCCATTCGGCCGGGCAGGCAAGCTCGCCCCCCATGAACAGCAGTTTCTTGCCCGGATGCGCCCACATGAAACCCAGATAGGCGCGCAGGTTCGCCAGTTTGGCCGCGCGGTCGCCCGGCATTTTGTTCAACAGGGAACCCTTGCCGTGGACGACTTCGTCATGCGACAGGGGCAGGATGAAGCGTTCGGAATAGGCATAAGCCATGCCGAAGGTGATGTCGTGGTGGTGGTATTTGCGGTACACGGGGTCTTCGTGCATATAGCGCAGCGTGTCGTGCATCCAGCCCATGTTCCATTTGTAGTGGAAGCCCAGGCCCCCTTCGGCCACCGGGGCCGTCACGCCGGGCCAGGCGGTCGATTCCTCGGCCACGACGATGGCGTCGGGCGTCTGCTCGCGCACGGTGGCGTTCAGCGCCCGCAGGAATTCGACCGCCTCCAGGTTCTCGCGGCCGCCGTGCCGGTTCGGGATCCATTCGCCGGGTTGGCGGCTGTAGTCGCGGTAAAGCATCGACGCCACGGCATCCACGCGCAGGCCGTCAATGTGAAAGTGCCGTAGCCAATGGATGGCGCTGGCGATCATGAACGCTTTGACTTCCGTGCGGCCCAGGTTGTAGACCAGCGTGTTCCAGTCGGGGTGATAGCCTTCGCGCGGGTCGGCGTATTCATACAGCGGCGTGCCGTCGAAACGGGCCAGGCCATGGACGTCATCGGGAAAATGCGCGGGTACCCAATCCAGGATGACGCCGATGCCGGCCGCGTGGCATCGATCGATGAAGCGGGCGAAAGCGTCGGGCGGACCAAAGCGCGCGGAAGGGGCGAACAGGCCAAGGGGCTGGTAGCCCCAGGATCCGCCGAATGGGTATTCCATGATCGGCATCAATTCGACATGCGAGAACCCCAAGGCGTGCGCGTAGGCGGGCAGCTTGTCGGCAAGCTGGTCCCAGACGCAGCGGTCGCCATCGGGCGCGAGCCAGGAGCCTGCGTGGACCTCGTAGATGGAAATGGGGGCGTGGCGCGCTTGGCGCCCGGCGCGGGATTGCATCCATGCGTCGTCCGTCCAGGGGTAGGGAGAAGGGTTGTCCACGACGGAGGCCGTGGCGGGGGCCGCCTGGGCGCGGCGCGCCATGGGGTCGGCTTTCTGGATGATGGCGCCATCGGCGCCGGTGATCGCGAACTTATAACGGTCGCCGGCCGCAACCCCGGGGATGAACAATTCCCAGACACCGGCCGCGTGGCGCAGCCGCATGGGGTGGCGCCGGCCGTCCCAACTGTTGAAGTCGCCCACCACGGCCACCCGCCGCGCATTGGGCGCCCACACCGCGCAGCGCAGCCCGTGGATGCCGTCCATATCGGTCAGCCGGGCCCCCAGCAATTCCAGCGCGGGGCGCCAATCGCCAGCCGCCAGCGCCTCCAGGTCCTGCGGCGACAGTACCGGGCCAAAGGCATAGGCGTCGGGCGTGATCTGTTCGGCGTCCGGCCATTGGATTGCCAGCCGGTACGAGCCGGGTTGGCCCGGGTGGGCGCCGGGCGCCGCGCCGGTATACAGGCCGTGCGCCTGTTCATGCAGAGCGGTGCGCTGGCCGTCTTGGTCGATGACCGACACGGCATGGGCGCCTGGCAGCAGCGCGCGGACCATGCCGTCGTGGGGCCCCAGCACCGCAAACGGGTCGGCATGCCGACCTGCGGCCAGGGCGGCGAGCGTGTCGGCGTCCACCTGGCCGGCGGGCGTGGCGCGGGGCGGCGGGGGGGCGGTGGGGCGGCGGTTCATTGGGATTTTTCCTCGGTGCTGATCGCGGCGGCCTGCAACTGCTCTCGGGCCAGCTCGGTCAGGGCGCACAGCGGGATCGAGATCCAGTCGGGACGATGGGCGGCCTCATAGCTGACCTCGTAAGCGGCTTTTTCCAGCAGCGCCAACTTCAGCAACGGTTCTTCCTGCGTGGCGGGCCGCGCCACGGCCGTGCTGGCGGCTTCGGCATACCCCTGCAGGAACGCCTCGGCGGCCCGCGACCCGAACCGCGCAAGCAAGGTGTCGCGCAGTTCCACCGGGGCGCCCGGCGCGGCGGCCGAATCGGCGGGGCCGGCATTGGCGTCCGTGGGCGCGCCGCCCAGGGGATCCCCGCGCGCGATGGACGCGGCGGCGTAATCGAACGAACGCAACATGCCGGCCACGTCTTTGTAGGGGCTGGCCGCCTGCCGTCGCGCTTGCAGGGACTGGATCGGTTCGCCTTCAAAATCGATCAGGTAGGCGTCGGTTTGGGCCACCAGCACTTGCCCCAGATGGAAGTCGCCATGCACGCGGGTCAGCGGCGCGCCGGTCAACGCCTGCGCCATGGCGCTGACCTGTTGGGTCAGGCGGGCGCGGTGCTCGAAGAACCATTGCGCGCAGGCGCGCGAAGGGGCTTCCAGGGTGTGCAGCACCGCGCGCAGGTCTTCGGCCGCGCGATCCAGCTGGGCGATAACCCGCGCGGCGTGCGCGTCGGCGTCTTCGGGGGTGGCCGTGCGCGGCGCGAAGGCGGCATCGTCGGACGGTTGCGCCAAGGCGTTGTGCAGTTCGGCCAGCCGGCGTCCGATCGTGGCCGCCATGACGGCGTAGCCTTCCAGGCTGGCTTCGAATTCCTCGGGGCTGTCTCCGCCCAACAGCGCGGCGCCCAGCGTGCGCTTCAGGTAGTCCAGCGTCCAGGTCCAGGCGTCGCCCTCGTTGGTAACGAAGGCGTGCAGCACGGCCAGCGTGTGCGGCACGCCGTCGGCGTCCACGCGCTGCACTTCGCCCAGCAGCGCGGGAATGTTGGCGTAGCCGGCGCGAGTCAGATGACGGGTCATTTCCACTTCGGCCGACACGCCAGGCTGCACGTTACGGATCAGCTTCAGGATCGCCTGCCCCCCAAGGATGACCGAACTGTTGGATTGTTCGCCGCTGATCCATTGCAGCGCGGGGTCGTCGCCAAGGTCCAGCGCGGTCAGGCCCGGTTCCGGCAGATAGCGGATGACGCCGGGCTTGTCGCCCGGCTTGCCGCCGTCGCGGCCGTCCAGCTCGCGCCCGGCGCGCAAGGCGTCGATCACGCCCAGCACGAAGCCCGGTTGCAGGAAGGCATCGGCAAGCGTGCCGACTTCGGCGCCCCGGCGCACGCGCGCGATGGGGTATTGCACCTGCGCCGTTTCGTCCCACACCAGCACGAACGGAGCCTGGGCGCGCCAGCCTTCGACGCCGTCTTCAGGCTGCACTTCGGCCCAGTAGTACTCGCCGCCCGCCGCGTTAAAGGGCGTGGCATAGGCCAGCCGCACGCGGGCTGGCGCGTGCGTGCCGGGAAACCAGCGCTGGCGCGCCAGGTATTCCGGCAGCACTTCATTTTCCAGCGTGGCGCGCGAGGCGTCGGTCAACGCGGCGCCGCCGCGCGATTTCAGCACCAGCGTGGTCAGTTCAGGCATCTGCGCCGGGCCGCTGGCATGCCAGCCGGGCGGGGCGGCGTCGGCGCTCAGGTCCATCCAGTAGAAGCCATACGGCGGCAGCGTCAGTAGATAGGGCAGTTCGCCGATGGCCGGGAAAGGCGTGCCGCCCAGCATTTCCACCGGCACGCGGCCATTGAAGGCCTGCAACGGCAATTCCACCGGTTGCGCGGCGTTCGACAGGTTCGCCACGCACAGGATGATCGTGTCGTTCCACTGGCGCAGGTAGGCCAGGATCTTGCGGTTGCCGGCCAGGATGAAGCGCAGCGTCCCCCGACCGAAAGCGTGCGTCTGGCGGCGCTGCGCCAGCATGCGGCGCGTCCAGTTCAGCAGCGAATGCGGATCCCGCTGCTGCGCTTCCACGTTGACGGCCTCGTAGCCGTACAGCGGCCCCATCAGCACCGGCAGCGGCAGGCGTTCGGGATCGGCCCGGGAAAAGCCGCCGTTGCGGTCGGGCGACCATTGCATCGGCGTGCGCACGCCGTCGCGATCGCCCAGATGCACGTTGTCGCCCATGCCCAGTTCGTCGCCGTAGTACAGCACTGGCGTGCCGGGCATCGACAGCAACAGGCTGTTCATCAGTTCCACCCGGCGGCGGTCGCGTTCCAGCAAGGGGGCCAGCCGGCGGCGGATGCCCAGATTGATGCGCGCGCGCGGGTCGGCGGCGTACACGCTCCAAAGGTAGTCGCGTTCGCGGCTGGTCACCATTTCCAGAGTCAACTCGTCGTGGTTGCGCAGGAAGATGGCCCATTGGCAGGTGGCGGGGATGTCGGGCGTCTGGCGGATGATGTCGGTGATGGGGAAGCGGTCTTCTTGCGCAATCGCCATGTACATACGCGGCATCAGCGGGAAATGGAACGACATATGGCATTCGTCGCCGGCGCCGAAATATTCCTGCGCGTCCTCTGGCCATTGGTTGGCCTCGGCCAGCAGCAGGCGGCCCGGGTATTCGGCGTCGATCACGGCGCGTATCTGCTTGAGCACCTGGTGCGTCTCGGGCAGGTTTTCGTTGTTGGTGCCCTCGCGTTCCACCAGATACGGCACCGCATCCAGCCGTAGTCCGTCCACGCCCATGTCCAGCCAGTGGCGCATGACGGACAGCACTTCCTTCAGGACCTGCGGATTGTCGTAGTTCAGGTCGGGTTGATGCGAATAGAACCGGTGCCAGAAATACGCCTGGGCCTCGGGGTCCCAGGTCCAATTGGATTTTTCGGTGTCACAGAAGATGATGCGGGTGCCGGCGTAGGCTTTGTCGTTGTCCGACCAGACATAAAAGTTGCGCGCCGCCGAACCCGGACGCGATGTGCGGGCACGCTGAAACCAGCGATGCTGGTCCGAGGTATGGTTCACGACCAGTTCGGTGATCACGCGCAGGCCCCGGGCGTGCGCCTCGCGGATCAGCTTGCGCACATCGGCCACGGTGCCGTAATCGGGATGCACGCCCCGGTAATCGGCGATGTCGTAGCCGTCGTCGCGCCGGGGCGATGGGTAGAACGGCAGCAGCCAGATCGTGTTCACGCCCAGGCTGGCGATGTAGTCCAGCTTCATGATGAGGCCGGGCACGTCGCCTACCCCGTCGTCATTCGAGTCGAAGAACGACTTCACATGCAACTGGTAGATGACTGCGTCCTTGTACCAAAGGCCGTCGTCCTTGAGGGGCTGGATTTCACTGATCATGGTGTTGGGCTCCGGGCGGCGTCAGCCATGCAGCGACAAGCGCCAGACGCGATAAGGTTGGTCGGGCGACAGCGCCACGGCACGCGTCGCGCCGTGCCAGGTGTCGCGGCTGTCCGTCAGCAGGTCTTCGGCCGTCAACTGCGCCGCGCCGGTTTGCACCGCGCCGGCCTGCGCCGCGCCGACGTCCACGCCCATTTCCGCGAATCGCCATAACGGCGGCTCCACGTAGGCGGTCTGCGGATTGAACGGATCCAGGCTGACCACCGTCAGCACGACATTGCCCAAACCGGGCGTGGCCTTCAAGAAGGCCAGCACGCGATCATTGCCGCTTGCAACCGCGGTCAGTCCGCGGTGGGTCTGTAAGGCAGGGTTGGCGCGGCGGATCTGGTTCAGGCGGGCGATCTCGGCGCGGATGTTGCCGGCCTGGCGCCAGTCGCGCGGACGCAGCTCGTATTTCTCGGAATCCAGGTATTCCTCCTTGCCGGGCACGGCGGCGGCCTCGCACAACTCGAATCCGCTATAGATGCCCCACAGGCCGGCGCCCATCGCGGCCAGCGCCGCGCGGATCAAGAAGCCCGCGCGGCCCGACGTCTGCAGGAACAGCGGGTTGATGTCGGGTGTGTTGACGAAGAAATGCGGACGGAAGAAATCGGCCGGCGGCGGCCGCGAGACCTCTTCCAGGTACGCCTGCAGTTCGGCCTTGTCGTTGCGCCACGTGAAGTAGGTGTAGGACTGCGTAAACCCCACTTTGGCCAGCCGATACATCATCTTGGGACGGGTAAACGCTTCAGACAGAAACAGCACGTCCGGATGCTGGCCGTGCACCTCGGCGATCAGCCATTGCCAGAACGGCAGCGGCTTGGTGTGCGGGTTGTCCACCCGGAAAATGCGCACGCCATGGTCGACCCAGAACAGCACCACGTCGCGCAGCGCACGCCACAACGCAAGCTTGCGGGTGCGACGCGGCGGCGCGCCGTAGAACGAGACATTCACGATGTCTTCATACTTCTTCGGCGGGTTCTCGGCATAGCGCAGCGATCCATCCGGGCGCCATGAAAACCAGTCGGGGTGCGCCTGTAGCCAGGGGTGATCGGGCGAACACTGGATGGCGAAATCCAGCGCCACTTCCATGCCGTGGCCATGCGCGGCCTGGACCAACCGCAGAAAGTCCGAAAGCGTGCCCAGCTTGGGGTCGATGGCGTCGTGGCCGCCTTCGGCCGCGCCGATGGCGTAGGGGCTGCCGACATCGTCCGGGCCTGCGGTCAGGCTATTGTTGCGGCCTTTCCGGTTGCGTCGCCCGATGGGATGGATGGGCGGCATGTACAGCACGTCGAACCCCATTTCCCGAATGTCGGGCAGCCGAGCGATCACGTCGTCGAAGGTGCCGTGGCGGCCGGGTTCACGCGCTTGCGAACGAGGGAACAGTTCATACCACGCGCCGTGGGCCGCTTGCGCACGGTCGACCCAGACCGGATAGCGGGTGGCCGTCACGGATTCAAAGGGATGCGCGTCCAGTTCGCGCATGGCGTGCGCCAGCCCGGCGCCCAGCAACAGGGCGACCTGCTCGTCGGTGGGCGCGACATCGGCGGGAACGTCCGGCAGGGCCTTCAGCGCGCGCTTGATCTCAGCTGCGTCGTCGCTTGCGGTGGGGAGGCGGCTGGCGCGCCTGTCGGCCTCGCGCAGCAGTTGCAGGCCCTCGGCGATTTCCAGCCCCAATGCGCGGCCGGCCCGATGCTTGACTTCGAGGTCGTGGCGGAACGTTTCCCAGGCGTCGAACCACGCCGCGACCTGGAACTCATGCGGCCCGATGCGGCGCGGGCGAAAGCTGGCTTGCCAGCGGTCGTTGGCGATCAGTTGCAGCGGCACGCGGCGCCAGTCCGGTTCGTCGGCCGCGCGCCACCGCAATTCGGCGGCGATACGGTCGTGACCGTCCATCACCAGATCGGCCTGGACGGTCACCCGTTCGTGCACGACGCATTTGACCGGGTGCGCGCCATCGTCCACGGCAGGCGAGACGCTTTCGATGGCGATGCGCAAACCGGCGCCCCCTTCGGTGCGGGGGCCGGGGTGCCGGGAGGCTTCGCGGACAGGGGGCGTCGGCGTGACCGCCATCACCGCGCAGCTGGCGGGGGCAAGGGCATCGCCGTCCGGCATCGGCGTTGCGGCGTCCGGATGCGGCACGATATCGCCCGGCGGCAAGCACGAGGCCACGGCATCCCAATCGATCCGGGCCAACGCCGAATCAGCGGGATTCAAGGCAAGGATCGCGGTGGCGCCTTCCGTTGCCTCGCGCAGGATCAGTGTCGCGCGGCCGTCGCGGCCGCTTAGCACATGGGGCCTGCCCGTCTGCAACGGCAGTGCGCCCAGCCAATGGTTGATCTGCCGCGCCGGGCCGGACGGATCGATGTCCGCTTCGTCCGCCAGCCAGCCATTGGCGGTGAAGGCGGCCGCCCAGGCCCGGCGGTGGTCGGCCGGCGGTCGGTCCGTAAAAGCCACGTCGTCCAACGGCAAGACGCTGGCCAGAACCGGGGCCACTTTTTCCAGCCGCGAGGCCTCTTCCGCCAGCCAACCCGACTTGTAGTCCCACCAGGCTAACGACGAGAACACGCCGTCGAAGCCCGCGCCGCGCAACGCCTCTATTTGCGGCGGGCTCATGCCGGGCGTCCAGGCCAGGCAAGCGACAGGGGCGTCGCGCCGCTGCAATGGCGCCAACAGAGCCTGCCACGCAGCGGCAGGCAAGCACTGCGGCGCCTCGAACAAGAAACCTGACACGCCAGCGTCGGCCCAACGCGCAAGGCGCGCGCCCCAAGATGCCGCGAAGCCGTCGGGGGGACCGTCGTTCAGCGCCATCAGCCCCCAGTCGCTGACGGGCAGACGGGGATCCCGCGCCGGTTCTTCCGGATGGGCGCGGTACCAGCCCGGCGGCGCGGTGCCAGCGCTGGCATCTACCGATACGCGGTCGAACCTCACGCGGACCCACAACGCCAGCTTGCGCTTCGCCGCGGCCTGCACCAGCCCAGCCAGCGTGTCCGTGATCGGTGCTGTCTGGTTCGCCTCCAGGCTCAGGTCGGCGTCGATGGGCGCCAGCGACGGGGCGTTGGCGGGCCGCAGCCAGGGCGGCGGGATCAGTACGGCATCGAAGCCCGCCTCGTGAATGCGCGAGAGCCGGGTGTCCCGCTCGGCGCCGCCTTCCACCGGCGCGCCGTTAGGAAAGCCGCGAGGCGCATGGCAGATGCGCAGCGGGGTGGGCGGGGCCGGAGCAAGGGGGACGTTGGCAGTCATGCGGATGGGCCTCGCTTATAGGGGCATCGGCATGGAACCGCGCGCCTGCCGTGTCCGCCGATGTCCTGCCTGGGATGCTTGGGCTGCTTGGGATGCCTGGGCCGGCGCGGACGCTGCGACGGCGTCTTCGACGGTGGAATCTCCCGCCAGCGCGTGGATAAGCTGTTCATACGGGCCGACCGCGCGCTGCCAGCTGAAATCCCGGGTCATGGCGTTGCGTTGCATCGCCCGCCACAGGGTCGGGTGTTGGCGCAGGTGCATCGCGCGGGATAACGCGCCGGCCATGGCGTCCGGGCTGTCGCCGTCGAATAGCAGGCCGTTGGCGAACGCCATGGCGGTAAGGGGCGCGTCGGCGCCCGGGTCTTCAATGGTGTCGGCCATGCCGCCGACGCGCGACCCGACGGGCACCGTGCCGTACCGCATGGCGTAAAGCGGGGTGAGCCCGAAGGGCTCGAAGCGGCTGCCATGCAGCAGGATGTCGCCGCCCGCATGCAGCCGGTGCGCGCCCGTCTCGTTGTAGCCGATGCGCGTGGCGCAGCGCTTGGGGTATCGCGCCGCCAGCGACATCAGCGCATTTTCCAGGCGCCGATCGCCCTGGCCCAAGATGGCCACCTGCATGTCGGGATGGGCGTCCAGCACGCGGGGCAGGGCTTCAGCCGCGACGTCCGCCATTTTCTGTTCGGTCAAGCGGCTGCCCAGCACCACCAGCGTGGCCTGGGCATCCGGCAGCAGGTCGAACTCGCGCTGCAGGACTGTCTTGCACAGGCGCTTGTTCGCCAGGTCGCCGGCGTGGTAGCGCAACGGCCCCAGTTGCGGATCGCGCGCGGGATCCCAAAGGGCGGTGTCGATGCCGTTGGGGATCGCCAGCAAGTCCGCGGCGCGCTCGCGCAGCAGGCCATCCAGCCCGCAGCCGAAAGCCGGGGTCAGGATTTCGCGGGCATAGGTGCGGCTGACGGTCGTCAGGCGGTCGGCGTTGCGGATGCCCGCCTTCATGAAGTTCAGCTTGTCCCAGGCGATCATCGCGTCTTCGCTCCGGCACGCGGGCGGAATGCCCAGGGCCGGGGCGTCGTCAAGCGGGAACTGCCCTTGGAACGCCAGGTTGTGGATCGTCAGCACGCTTTTCACATCGTGGACGCCGGCTTCGCGCAACAGCAGCGGCGTGAGCGCCGCGTGCCAGTCATGCGCATGCACCACCGTGGGGCGCGGCAAGCCGGGCACGCCTTGTGCGATCCGCACCGCGGCATGGCACAACGCGGCGTACCGCAGGCCGTTATCCGCGTGCTCCTGGCCGTCGTCGTTCATGTACAGGCCGGCGCGGTCATAAAGCGCGTCGTTCTCCAGCAGCAGGAAGGACAGCTCGGAGGCAGGGCACACGCCCGCCAGCAGCCGGGCGTCGCCGCCGGGCAGGTCTTCCAGCCGGGCCACCTCACGCGCGCCTGCCAGGCGGCGCGTCACGCCGCGGTAGGCGGGCAGCAGGATGGTCGCGGCGATGCCGCGTTCGGACAGCGCCCGCGCCATGCCGGTAATGGCGTCCCCAAGCCCGCCGGTCTTGGCAAGGGGGAATGCTTCGGCAGCCACTATGAGTATTGTCGTCGTCGCCATGCTTGTTGCTCCGGGGAGAGTCGGAGGGCCGCTGAAAAAGGGGGCCCGATTCCGTAAGCCTTTCAATGCGCAAGAGGCGTGCCCGCGTCGACGCCACGATGGCGCGCCACCCGGGGCGGGGGCCTCGGGTGTCGTTGTTGCTGACTTTTGTAAAACTGGGAGCGGCGCACCATTTCCCCCGGAAACACCGCCGCCGGGCATGGCGATTGCGGCGCCCTCGGGTTCCGAAGAACCATGGCAAGGAGCGTCAACTTGAAAACCGTTTCCGATTTTGTGCTCGCCCGGTTGGGCGAATGGGGCGTGCAACGCGTGTTCGGCTATCCCGGCGACGGGATCAACGGGTTGATCGGCGCGTTCGGGAAAAACAAGGAACTGGAGTTCGTCCAGACACGCCACGAGGAAGGCGCGGCGTTCATGGCTTGCGCCCACGCCAAGTTCACGGGACAGGTCGGCGTGTGCCTGGCGACGTCGGGCCCCGGGGCCATCCACTTGCTCAACGGCTTATATGACGCGAAGCTGGACCATCAGCCCGTGGTGGCGATCGTCGGTCAACAGGCGCGCAGCGCGCTAGGCGGCGACTATCAGCAGGAAGTGGACTTGGTGAACTTGTTCAAGGACGTGGCGCACGACTTCGTGCACATGGTGACGTCGCCCCTGCAGGTGCGCCACATGGTGGACCGCGCCATGCGCATCGCGATGGAGCGGCGCGGCGTGACCTGCCTGATCTTTCCGAACGACGTGCAGGACCTGGAAGCCGTGGAGGCGCCGCCCCGCGAGCATGGCACGGTGCATTCCGGCATCGGGCTGACGTCGCACGCCGCCGTGCCGCCAGAGGCGGCGCTGGACAATGCCGCGGCGATCCTGAACCGGGGCGAGCGCGTGGCGATGTTGGTGGGCGCGGGCGCGCTAGAGGCCGGCGAAGCGGTCCAGGCGGTAGCCGACCGGTTGGGGGCAGGCGTGGCCAAGGCCCTGCTGGGCAAGGCGGTGGTGCCGGACGAACTGCCTTACGTGACGGGCGCCATCGGCCTGCTGGGCACGCAGCCCAGTTGGGAAATGATGAATGAATGCGACACGTTGCTGATGGTCGGGACCTCGTTTCCCTATGCGGAATTCCTGCCCAAAGAGGGGCAAGCCAGGGCGGTCCAGATCGACGTCGATGGCCGCAAGCTCAGCCTGCGCTATCCGGTCGAAGCCGGGCTGGTCGGCGATGCGCGCCTGACCTTGCAGGCGTTGTTGCCCCGGCTGGAACCCAAGGGCTCGGACCGTTGGCGCAAGGGCATCGAAAAGCGCGTGGCGCGCTGGCGCGAGACGGTGACGGCGCGCGCCATGGTGCAGGCCAATGGTATTAATCCCCAGCGTCCGTTCCTGGAATTGTCGCGGCGGCTGCCGGCGCAGAGCATCGTCACCTGCGATTCCGGAACGGCCGCCAACTGGTATGCCCGCGACGTGCAACTGCGCGAAGGCATGATGGGGTCGGTGTCGGGCGGCCTGGCCAGCATGGGTTGCGGGGTGCCTTACGCGCTGGCGGCCAAGCTGGCGCATCCCGGCCGGCCGGTGGTCGCGCTGGTGGGCGATGGCGCGATGCAGATGCTGGGGATCAATGAACTGATCACGATTGCACATCGTTGGAAAGACTGGTCGAACCCCACGTTGGTGGTGCTGGTGCTGAATAACGGCGATTTGAACCTGGTGACGTGGGAGCAGCGCGTCATGGGCGGCGACCCCCGTTTTGCCGACTCGCAATGGCTGCCGCCGTTTTCCTATGCCGAGTACGGCCGCATGCTGGGCCTGGAGGGCATCCGGGTGACCGAGCCGGACGACGTCGGCCCCGCATGGGACCGGGCACTCGCCGCCGGCCGGCCGGCGGTGCTGGAAATGGTTACCGACCCGGAAGTGCCGCCGATGCCGCCGCATATCTCGTTGAAACAGGTCGGCGCTTACATGACCGCGCTGCGCAAGGAGGGCGCCGCCACGGGCGCTGCAGCGCTGCGCGCCACGATCAAGCAGTGGTGGGCAAGCTGACCGGCGGTTGCGGCACGGCACTTGCGGAGGAATGGATTCCTGCCACAACAACGCGGGCGCAAGCCCGGCAAAGGAGATAGACCATGGAAACTCAAACCAACATCGTGGGCGGCCCCAAGAGCGACCCGAGCGGCCCGGGGCCCCAGGTCATGGCGGCGGACACGCTGGAAGGTAATGATGTGTACAACTCCGCCGGCGAGGAGTTGGGGTCGATCAAGGACATCATGATCGATGTGCCGCGTGGCCGCGTCGCGTATGCCGTGCTGTCGCGCGGCGGCGTGCTGGGCATCGGCGACAAGCTGTTCGCCATCCCCTGGGGCGCGTTGACACTGGACACGGACCGCAAGTGCTTCGTGTTGAACGTCGACAAGGAAACGCTGAAGAACGCGCCGGGCTTCGATAAGGACAACTGGCCCAGCATGGCGGACGAGACGTGGGCGCGCAGCCTGCATACTTATTACAAGCAAGACATCTATTGGTAAGCCGCGGCGCCGGGCCGCAGGGCCCGGGTTTGCCTCAAGGCGCCGGCCGCGGATCTCCCATCCGCGCGCCGGTCACCATTTCCGTCACCCAGTTGACCAGAATCGACGTATAGGCCCGCTGCGAGGATTTTTCCGTCAGGGCGTGGTCGGCGCCGTCAATGATGCGGTGGGTCAGCGAATGCGACCGCCGGAATGCCGAGCGGTAGCTCATGATGGTGGAGTGCGGGATGAAGGTGTCGTGTTCTGCCTCCACGATCAGCACGTCGCCAGAAAATTCGGCGCAGGCTTTCAAGGCGCGGTTCGACTCCGGCGCCACGTAACTGTTGCGGTAGGCGCGCAACACGTCGCGGTTCAGCTGGTTCTTGGGCAGTAGCCATTCGTCGTCCCGATACAGGGCGGGCACATGCAGCGCCAGCCAGCGCACGCGCCGCAGGCCGCTCAGCAGCGCGGCCAGATAGCCGCCATAACTGCTGCCCACCACCGCGACGGAACCCGAGTCCAGTGACGGGTGCGCGGCCAGACGGTCGTAGGCCGCCATCGCGTCGCGCAAATTGTCTTCGCGCGTCACTTGCAACTGTTGCTGGCGGGTGGCGGCGTGGCCGCGCAGGTCAAAGGTCAGGCACACGCAGCCCAACGCCGCGATTCCCTTTGCGCGTGACAAATCGAATTCCTGGCTGCCGCCCCAACCGTGAATGAACAGCACGCCGGGCACCTTATCCTCCGGCGTCAGGAACGTGCCGTCGAGCAGTTGGCCGTCGACCGATAGCGCGATGGGATCGCTATGCGCCGCCATCGGCATCCTCCAATACCCCGCCCGATTTGCTGATATGGCCGACGGCGGAGTCCTCGCCATGGAAGACCAGGTGTTGCGGAATCGGTGGCGGTTCGTTGCGGCCGTATCGTTCGCGGGTGGCAGCGCGCACCGTGGTCAGAGAGGGCGACAAGGCGAATGCCTGCATCGCCGCCAGTTCGGCCAGGCTGGCGCCGCCCGCTCGCCAGGATTGCTCCAGGACGCCGGCGCGCGCTTGCCCGGAAGCGTCGCGTCCAAACGCGATGTCGTAATTGCGGCGCGACGCGAACAGTTCAGGGTAGGCGGTGGAGACGGCGGTGTCGTAGCGGCAGGCCAGGTCCACCGCCTGGCGCTCCCTGGGTTCAAGGTCCAGCGCGCGCAGGGCGTCAAAGCCGCCCCGCGCCAGCCGCAGCTCCGAGCCGCCGTAGACCGATACGCCGGCGTTGTCCGGCGTCAGGGATTGGGTTCCGACATACGAGATTTCCATCTTGCCCACCCGCGACCACCCCACGCTGTAGGTGGCGACGTCTTCCAGATCTTCCTCTAGCACCAGTCCCAGCCTGCGCATGGCCATGACGGACTGGTTCGCCAGGGCGGCGTGCAAGTCGGCCGCGTTGCGCACGACCACCTGGCCGCGCCCCGCCGTGGCGTCCGGCGGTTTGATGCGCAGCCGCCCGCGTTTCAGCAGCCGCATGCCGGCGGTCTCCGCGTCTTGAGGCGTGAAGGCGGTGTAGCCCGTCAGCACCACGTCGCGCAATGCGTCCGCCAGGTCGGCAACCCAAGCCTTCGGCGCCTTTGCGCGAGGGTCCGGCAAACCATGGGTGATGGACTTGCCCGCGACGAAGGAATGCGGGGCGACGCCGCCATACAAGTCGGCGGCGCGCGTAATCCCCAAGCGCGCGGCGCGGACGGCGCCAATGATTGTCCGGTCGGGCACATAGTAGGGCGGGGGCGCATCCCGATGGCGGCTGGGCCGGTAATCCGGCTCGAAGCGGCGCCCCAGCAAAGCGGCCAAGCGCGAGGCCAGGGCTTCCTGGGACGCGATCTCATGTTCCGACGCGTTGGCGCGGCGCGGATAGGCGACCACCAGGTCGGACTCGGAAGGGGACGGGTGTTTTGTCATGGCCGCGATAGCAGCAAGCGGCGTTCCCGGGCGCTAAAGGGAAGGCTTCCCGTGGCCTGGCACGCTGGCATGCGCATGGCGCTTGCGCCACGCGATGCGGGCCTCCATCAAGGGGAACGCGGCCAAGGCCAGGCACATGGGCGCCAGCGCATAGCAGGCCCGGTACGCCAAGGCGGCGCCCAGCACCTCGGAGTACGGCAGTTTGGGCGCCAGCACCGCGACGAAGATCGCCTCCGTCGTGCCCAGGCCGCCCGGCACGCGCGTCAGCACCGCCGCGAAGCTGGCGCTGAGCAAAATGCCCAACACCACGGGATAGGGCGCTTTGCCTTGCAGCAGCACATACGCCACGGCGCCCATGAACATCCATGACAGGCCGGCGAACAGGCATTGCAGCACCGCCATGCGCGCCCGCGGCAACGTGACGTGTTGCCCGATCCAGGTGACTGATCGCCGGCGCGCGCGGGCACAGGCCCACACGTAGGCGGCGCCCGCCGCCAGCATGGCGGCGCCGATGAGCCGAAGCACGCCGCTACCCACGTCCCAGCCCTCGGGCACGGGCATGGCGCCGCTGACGAACACCGCGCCGGCCACCCAGGCGTAGCCGATCCAGTTGGAGGCCGCCGCGAACAGGGCGACGCGGGTGGCGACGGCCTTGCGGCATCCCATTCGGGCATACAGGCGCAGGCGCGCGCCCAGGCCGCCCACCAGCACGCCCAGGCTCAGGTTCAGGGCATAGCTCACCATCGCCACGCCCAGCACGGTGGGCATCGGCAGCTTGTGCCCGGTGTAGCGGCGGCCCAGCAAGTCCAACGCGCCATAACTCAGGTAGCCCAGGACCGTCAGGCCGCCTCCCAGCAACAAGGCATCGCGGGGAATGCGGCGCATGGCTTGCCACACTTGCGGCCAATCGACCGAGCGCCCGAAATAGAAGAGCAGCCCCGCCACCACGGCCAGGATCAGCCAGGGCAGTACCTTCTTGATGCGCGGCCAGCGGTGGCGCAGCGACCGCATGAAGGTTGTCCGAAAGACTCTCATGCCGCCTCGCCTTCGCCGGGCGTGGCGGGTTTGATGGTTTGAAGCGTGGGCTTGTGGGCCGGCAGCGCGCCCGCCCACGCCGGAAAGCGCCGCAGGAAGTGAAACACCACCACGCCCACCCAGAAGCGCCGCAGCACCCGCGTGGGCCTGGGGCTCAGCGGCACCGGCTTGCAGTCCTGCTCGATCAGGTGGTCCAGGCTATCGCGCAGTGCGCGGTTAAGCGACGAGTCGCGGGCCACGACGTTCGCCTCCAGGTTCAGCGCCAAGCTCAACGGGTCGAGATTGCTGGACCCCACGGTGCACCAATCGTCGTCCACGCAGGCTACCTTGCCGTGCAGCGGCCGCTTGCAATACTCGAAGATCTCGACGCCCGCGCTCATCAGATAGTCGTACAGCATCGAGGCGGCCAGCCGCGCCATCAGCACGTCGGGTTCGCCCTGAAGCAGCAGCCGCACCCGCACGCCGCGGCGCGCGGCGCTGACCAGGTCGCGCAGCAGGCGATAGCCGGGGAAGAAATAGGCGTTGGCGATCAGCACGTCGTGTTTGGCCGAACGCAGGCCGGCGCGGTAATAGCGTTCGATGTCGGTGGTATGGGCCTGGTTGTCGCGCACGACCAGCCGGCCGCCGCCGTCGCCGTCGGGCACCGATGCCGCGGGGGGGCGGCGCCAACGGCGCGGCCCGTTCCGCTTCAAGGCCGCGCGGGCGTAGTCGGCGATATCCGCCGCCAGCGGCCCGTCCACCTGCACCGCGTAGTCCTGCTTGGCCTGGGGGCCGAAGTCGGGCAGGTGATCGGCCGAAAAATTGATGCCCCCCACCAGGGCGCACCGGCTGTCCACGGCCACGGTCTTGCGGTGCATGCGCCGGAACACGTTGGTGCGGATGCCCAGCAGCCGGGGGCGGGGGTCGAAAATATGGAAGCGCACGCCGCTTTCGGTCATGGCGCCGATGAACTCGTCCGTCAGTTCGTCGGACCCGTATCCGTCCACCAGCAGATCCACGCTGACGCCGCGGCGGGCGGCCGCGATCAGCGTCTGCTGCAGCGCCTGGCCCACCTTGTCGTCGAACAGGATGAACGTTTCGACCAACACTTCGCGCGTGGCGGAATCGATGGCGCGGCGCACGGCGGGAAAGTAGGCTTCGCCGTTCTCCAGCAGCGTGTAGCGGTTGCCTTCGCGCCACCCCAGGTCAACGGTCGTCATAGCGCGATCTCCGCGGAAATGGGCACGTGATCCGACAGCCGTGACCACACTCGGGACGCCAGCGGCATCGGCCGCCAGTCGCGCACATTGCGCACGTAAATCCTGTCCAGCCGCAACCACGGCCATCGCGCGGGGAAGGTGCGCGCCGGGCGGCCCAAACGCGTGGTGAAGACCTCCTGCGTGCCGCAACGGGCCATCTGGCGGTCGGCGGTAAGCCGCCAGTCATTGAAATCGCCGGCAATCAGCAGCGGCTCGCCGGCCGGCACGTCGCGCCCGACCAGTTCGCAAAGCCGGTTCAATTGTTGCCCGCGATGCCGTTCCCGCAGACCCAGATGCACGCAGATCGCGTGCACTGGCGCGCTGCCGGGCACGCGCAGCACGCAGTGGAGCAGGCCTCGGCCTTCGTGCCCGCCCACGCTGACGT
This sequence comes from Achromobacter marplatensis, assembly GCF_049060505.1. Lineage (GTDB taxonomy): Bacteria > Pseudomonadota > Gammaproteobacteria > Burkholderiales > Burkholderiaceae_B > Achromobacter > Achromobacter marplatensis_A. The sequence goes on along the minus strand of NZ_JBMGRB010000002.1, from coordinate 26,449 downwards.
CATGGTTCTCGTATCGGTCGATCGGGTAGCGCGACAGGATCGCGTTGCCATGATGCCCGGCGGGATAGACGGCGTTGCGCCCGTAGGCGAAGTCGGACCACAGCGTATCGGCCAAAAATTCGTATTGCGACAATGCCGGCCACGCGGACGGGTGGCGTTCGGCGTGTGCCTGATGTTCGCCCAGCACCTCTTGCAGGAACACCACATCGGGCGCGGCGCCGCGCAAGGCCGCGCGCAGGTCGTGCAGCATGAAGCGCCGGTTGAAACTTGTGAATCCCTTATGGGTGTTGACGGTAAGCACCGTTAACACCCGACGGGAATCGTCGGTCGGGGCGGGCATGGACCCTCCGTAGGCGGAAAACCCAAGGTCAGGCGCAATTAGCGTGCCTGGGGTGCGCCAGCGTCGCTGGCGCGAGGCGGCTGCCCCATGCCGACGCCGCTTTTGTACGCAATGGTGCGGAAAAGCCGGTACGCCCGGCAGAAATTTCCGCTGCCTTACGAATTGCAACACTGTGGCCGTCGGCGGGCCGGTCTTTACGCGTGCAGGTCGCGCACCACACTGATTTGCCGTTCCCCGGCGCGAACGTGGCAATCGGTAATAAAAAGCATTATCATGCCGCTTCGCTAAGAATTCGCCCCATGCCCTCTTCACGGTCTCGTCCACACGGCTTTCTTGCCTATTACGAAGAACTGCTCGCCGTCTGGACCCGTAAGCTGGGGTGCCGCGACGCCGCCCAGGACTTGACCCATGACGCCTTCGTGAAATGCCTGGAGGCCGGTTCCGCCCATGTCGAACAGCCGCGTGCCTACCTGCACCAGGCGGCGCGCAATACGGCGATCGACAGCTTTCGCCGCGAAGGCGGGCAGGAGTGGGTGCCGCTTGATACCATAGCGGCCCATCCCAGCACGCTGGGCGACCCCGTGGCGCAGGCGCGCACGCAGCAACTGGGGCAGGCGCTGGAAACGGCGCTGGCCGAATTGCCGCTCAAGTGCCGCCAGGTCTTCATCTGGCAACGGCTGGAAGGCCTGACGCAGGCCGAGATCGCCCAGCGCATGGGCCTTAGCAAGAACATGGTCGAAAAGTACATGATCCGCACCGCCTTGCATCTGCGCGAACGGCTGGGGGCTTATGCGCCCAGCTAGCGATGCCGCGCGCGCCCAAGCCGCCAAATGGTTCGCCCGGACACGATCCGGGGAACTGGACGCTGCGGGCCAAGCCGAGTGGCAGGCCTGGCTGGCCGCCGATCCCCGCCACGGCTATGAATTCCGCGTGCTGGAATCCATCTGGCAAGCCGCCTCCGAGGTGCCGGCGGACCGCCTGCGTGCCTTGGCCGAGCCGCGCCGGCGCGCGCGGTCGTCCGGCCGGCGCCAGGTGCTGGCGCTTGGCATGACGGCGCTGGCGGTGGGCGCGGGCGTGCTGTTCTGGCAGCGGCAGCAGCCGCTTGCCGTGCAGACCGCCGAATACCGCACGGCGTCGGGAGAACGGCGAGTGGTGGCATTGCCGGACGGTTCCAGCGCCGAATTGAATAGCCGTACCCATGTGAAGCTGCGGTTCGGCGCCAGCGCAAGGCAGGTTGAACTGCTGGAAGGCGAGGCGCTGTTCTCGGTCGACAAGGACGCCCGGCGTCCTTTCGTGGTGGATGCCGGCCTGGCCACGGCCACCGTGACGGGAACCCGCTTCGATGTGCGCCGCGACGCGGACGAGGTGCGCGTGCTGGTCGAATCCGGTTCGGTCCGGGTGGCCGGGCGGCAAGATGATGCCGCCAGCGCGGTGTCGGTCACGCCGGGGTTGGGCACCCGGGTCCCGGCGTCGGGCAAGGTCGAGCCGCCGCGGACGGCGCCCGTCGCATCGGCGCTGGCCTGGCGAGCGGGGCAGATCGTCTTCAGCGACACCGACCTGGCCAGCGCGGTGCGCGAGGTGTCGCGCTACCGCGCGCAGCCGGTGGTACTGGGCGGCGGCAAGGGGCTGGCCGGCCTGCGCCTGACCAGCGTGTTCCGCATCGACGACACCGACGCCTTCCTGACCGCATTGCCGCACATCCTGCCGGTGACGGTGCGCACATTGCCCGACGGGCGGGCTGAAGTCGTGGCCCGCTAAGCCGGGGATCCACGCGCCTGCGAAAAATATTTTGGCCGGGCATTCAGGTTTTTTTCCGCTTTCGCGTCTTCTCTCTTAACGCGGGGCACATCCGGCAAGGGGCCGGAGACCGCCCGACTCAGGAGAGGATGAAGTGGATCGCAATAAGAACAAGCGCGCGCAGCCGATGAGCGGCCGGATCCGGGCCGTCAGCGCGGCGGTGCTGATCGCCATGGGGGCGCCTGCCGCCTGGGCCGCGTCGCCGCCGATCGCGGTGGACCTGCCGGCCCAGCCGCTGGACGGCGCGCTGAAAACGCTGGCGCAGCAGCATGGTCTGCAGATCTTCTACACCCCGCAGGCGGTGGCGGGCATCCAGGCGCCGGCCGTGTCCGGCACGATGACGCCCGACCAAGCGCTTGACGCCTTGCTGCGCGGCACGCCGCTGCGTGCCCGCCACGAAGGCAGCGCCATCATTCTTGAACCCGCCGGTGCTGCCGGCGCGGCCGCCCCGACGGTGCTGGCGCCGATCGAAGTCAGCGCCTCGCGCATGGCCAGCAACCTGGTCAGCCCGGTGCAACAGACCATCGTGCTGGAACGCGACAACCTCCAGGAACTGCGGACGGGGTCCGACAGCCTGGCCACGGTGCTGTCGAAGGTCGTGCCGGGCATGGCCGATTCCAGCCGCACGATGACCGACTATGGCCAGACGCTACGCGGCCGAGGCATCCTGGTGCTGGTGGACGGTATTCCGCTGAACACCAACCGCGATTCGTCGCGCAACTTGGCCAACATCGACCCGGCCATCATCGAACGCGTCGAAGTGTTGCGCGGCAGCAGCTCGATCTACGGCGCGGGCGCCACCGGCGGCATCGTCTCGATCACCACGCGGCCGGCTGGGGGCGAACCGGTGTCGGAAACCACGCTGACCGCCGTGTCCCCCCTGAGCCGCCTGCGTGCCGATGGCCTGGGCGGCCAACTGCAGCAGCATTTCGCGGGCAGCCAGGGCAAGCTCGATTACGCGCTGGACCTGGGCGCGCGCCACAACGGCGCGTCTTACGACGCGCAGGGCCGCCGCATCGCCTCCGAGCCCAGCCAGGGCGACCTGTTCGACTCCAACATCTACAGTTTGGGCGGCAAGCTCGGCTTGCGCATCGACGACGATCAGCGCGTGCAACTGTCGGCCAGCTATTACAACGCCGACCAGGACAGCGATTACGGGTCGGACCCGTCGGTGGCCCGCCTGCCGCCGGGCACGGCGCGCGCCTTGCCGCTGGACGGCCTGGTGCTGGCCGACCAGAACCAGATCCGCAACACGCTGGTGAACCTGGAATACCAGCATCAGAACCTGTGGGGCAGCAAGCTGTCGGCCCAGGTCTATTACCGCGACTACTACACGCGCTTCACGCCGTTCGACGCCCGCGCCGTGGTTACGCGTGGCGGCAATGTGGACCAGGCCATGCAGAACTCCAAGGTGATGGGAAGCCGCCTGACGATCGACACGCCGCTGGGCGATTCCGACAAGACCCGTCTGTTGTGGGGCGCGGACTTCAACCAGGAACGCAGCGACATGCCGATCGACATCTTCGATCCGGCCGCGTTCGACGGCAGTGGCGGCCGCGTATTCCGCAAGACTGGCACGCTGACCTACATGCCGGAACTGACCACGCGCAGCACGGGCCTCTTCGGCCAGCTGGAACACCGCTTCAACGACCAGTGGTCGGGGCAGGGCGGCGTGCGCTACGAATATTCGTCGGCGCGTTTCAATGATTTCGTGCCCCTGTCGCAGTCGCGGGTGCCGTCGCCCGCGACCGTGCAGGGCGGCACGGTGAACTACGACGCCTTGCTGTTCAACGTAGGCCTGAGCTACGAGCCGGTGCGCGGGCAAGAGTTCTACACGTCGTTCAGCCAGGGCTTCCAGTTGCCCGATATCGGCGTGCAGATGCGCAACGCGCGTCCGGGTTTTGATATCGGTTCGTCGGACCTGGAACCCGTCAAGACCAACAACTACGAGCTGGGCTGGCGCGGCGGCCTGGGCAACACCACGGCGTCGCTGGCGCTGTTCTACACGACGTCGAAGTTGGGCGACGTGCAGAGTTTCAATAACGGCCTGATCTTGACCCGCACGAAGGAACGCGTGTACGGCGTGGAAGCGGCCGCCGACTACCTGACCGACGACGAACGCTGGGGCGCGGGCGGCACGTTCACCTGGATGAAGGGGCAGGAGCAGCCCGAGGGCGGTGAATGGCGCAACATGACGGGGTATCGCATCCCGCCGGTCAAGGTGACGGGCTACGTGCAATACCGGCCGAACGAGCGCTGGAGCAACCGCCTGCAGGCCAACTACTACGCCAGCAAGGACTACCGCCTGGATGGCGTCGCCAGCTTTGGCCGTCGCGAGGTCAACAGCTATTTCACGGTGGACGTCATGAGCCGCTACCAGTTCACCAAGAAGGACACAGTGACGGTCGGCATCGAAAACCTGTTCAACCGCGAGTACTACCCCCTGTACAGCCAACTGATGCGCAGCGGCACCAACACCAGCCGTCTTCCGGCGGCCGGCACGGTGCTGACGTTGACGTACCAGCACCGCTGGTAAACGCAAGGCGGGCGGACGCGCGCGGCAAGGCGCAAGCACGAAGGCGCAGGAAGCAGGTATAAAAAACGGATTCTGAATCTGCAAAAGCCGGGTTGTATTGCGGTTTGCGCGGGGTCACAATCGAATTCCATTCCAGGAGAACCTGCATCATGACGATTGCACCTCAGCCTTTGGACGCGCGCGTCGTTCAGGCCTTGTCCGGCATCACCACCGCCACCTTGACCACCGTGCTGCTCAAGAAAGGGCTGCGCAACGTGTGGCTGCGCGGGGCGCGGCCGCTGGCGCCGGGTGCCAAGCGGATCGTGGGGCGCGCGTTCACGCTGCGCTTCGTGCCGGCCCGCGAGGATCTGGCCACGCCGGCCTCGTGGGCGTCGCCCATTTCGACGCGGGCGGCGATTGAAGACATGCCCGAAGGCTGCATTGCCGTGGTCGACGCGATGGGCGTGACGGATGCCGGCATCTTCGGCGACATTCTCTGCGCGCGGATGCAGAAGCGCGGCGTGGCCGCGCTGGTGACGGACGGCGTGGTCCGTGACCTGGAAGGCGTCGAGGGCACCGGCCTGCCGGTATGGTGCAGCGGGGCGGCCGCGCCGCCTTCGGTGGCGGGGCTGACCTTCGTGGGCTGGCAGGAACCGGTCGGGTGCGGCGGCGTCGCGGTCTTTCCGAACGATGTGATCGTGCTGGACCGCGACGGCGCGGTGCTGATTCCGGCCGCCATCTTGGACGAAGTCGTGGAAATCGCCATCGAGCAGGAACGGCTGGAAGGCTGGATCATGCAGCAGGTCGAGGCAGGGGAAAAGTTGCCCGGGCTGTATCCGCCGAATCAGGAAAACCAGGCCCGTTACCAGGCCTGGCGTGCCAAGCAGGGCGCAATGCCCAATCAGTAGGAGTTGCCGCCGCGGATATTGCCGGCGACGCCGCCCGCCACGCCGCCGATGGCGGCGCCCGTCCAGGCGCTGCCGCCTGCGATGGCGGCAATGCCGGCGCCCGCCGCGGCGCCAATGGCCGCGCCGGACACGGTGCCTTGCTGCTTCGGCGACATGTTCGTGCAGGCAGCAAGCGTCCCGATCGCGACGCCGATGACAATCGATCGAATTAGCTTCATGACGGCTCCTTCAAGGCTTGCGCTTCGCGCCGGGCACGACGATCTCGAACCACAGGGTCTCGATCACGGGGCGGTCCAGCTTGGTGGGGTTCGCGGCGTACCAACGGTCCAGGCCGTCGCGCACCGAATCCAGCGTGTGGGATTGCAGGCCGGCCGTAAATCTTGGAACCAGCGTCTGGGTGTCGTTAAGTTTGCGCCGTTCCTGGTAGGCGCGTTCGACTTGCAACAGATTGGCGATGCCCAGCAGGTACGCCTTCTTATGACTGGCGTCCGATTCCGTCCATTGCTTGCCGGTGATGATGGGCGCCGGATCGGCGGTCTGGGCCATGCCTGGCGGGGTGAACAGCAAAGACAGCGCAAGGGCTGCCGGGCCTAACAGGTGTTTCACTTTCATCGCAACGCTCCTCGCGGGCTTAAAAGATAAAAAACGACCTTTCGACGCCGCATCGGGGGGCCGGGCGGCCCGGACCCAAAACGGGTCTGCTCAATTTATGCCCGAAAGAAGGCGTCCGCAAGCAGAATGCGCTGGCCGGCCGCCCCAACGCGGCGGGTAAAATTCCTGCGTGGCGTCGGAATCCCCCGGCGTCCTGGATTGGACCCATGCGCACCGGACTTTCCCGTCGACCCCCCCGTACCGCCCTGGCCGTCGATGTCGGGCGGCTGTTGCTGCTGCTGTTGCTGGTGGCGCGGGCCTGGGTGCCGGTGGGATATATGCCGGATGCCGATGCGCTGCGGCAGGGCCGGCTGGCGCTGGAGTTTTGCGTGATGGGCGGCGGTGTGTGGCCAGGGCTGCGGGCGCCGCTCACGCAGCCGGCCGCGCAACCCCACGCGCAATCCCACGCGCAATCCGACGCGCATCACGGCAACCACGGGGATCCCGGCCACGGCGGCCCCGACGGCCACGGCGCGGCCGGACAGGAATGCCCGTTTGGCCTGAGCGCGCATCAGGTGCTGGATGTGCCGCCGATGATGGCGGTGGCGCCCGTGCTGTTGCGTTGGCTGGCGCGGACGCCTCTGCGGGTCGACAGTCCGCGTCCCGCGATGCCGGCCGCCGGCCCCCCGCTGGGATCGCGCGCGCCTCCTTCGATACCCGAATGACCGTTCTCGACGTGCGCGTATCGCGCGCATGAAGGCCGCCCGGATGGGGCGGCGTCGTTCGTATTCGGAGGACCCCATGTCCACGCAAACCCTGGATTCCCGCCCCGCGCCCGAGCGCGAACGGGCCACGGGCCGCAGCGCCTTGATGGCGCTGATCACCCGCCTGCATTTTTATATCGGGCTGTTCGTCGGCCCTTTCATTTTGGTGGCGGCCGTCACTGGCACGCTGTTCGTGCTGACGCCCCAGATCGAAAACCTGCTGTATGCCGGCCAACTACGCACCGCGTCGACAGGGCCGGCGCAATCCCTGGCCAGCCAGGTGCAGGCGGCGCAAGCCCGCATCGGCGCAGGGCCGCGCCTGTTCGCAGTGCGCCCGGCGCCTGGCCCGGGCGACACCACGCGCGTCATGTTCACGCAGCCCGGCCTGGGCGATTCCGAAAGCCGCGCGTTGTTCGTCGACCCCGCCACGCTGGAAATCAAGGGCGACCTGATCGTCTACGGCACCAGCGGCACGCTGCCGTTTCGCACGGCGCTGGATTATCTGCACCGCAATCTGATGCTGGGCGAACTGGGCCGCAACTATAGCGAACTGGCCGCGTCATGGATGTGGCTTGCCACGCTGGGCGGGCTGGCGATGTGGTGGGCGGGACGCCGCCGCCCGCCAGCGGGTGCGGCGCGTAGCCCGCGCCTGCGCACGCGACGCTGGCACGTGCTGCTGGGGCTGTGGTTGGCGATCGGCTTGCTGTTTTTGTCGGCCACAGGCCTGACCTGGTCGAATTGGGCGGGCGGCCGCGTGGACCAGCTGCGCGCGCAACTCGGCTGGATCACGCCGTCGGTGTCGCTGGCGCTGCCCCGCGCCGGGGCGACGGTCGGGCAGGGCGGGGGCGAGGATGAGCACGCACATCATCATGGCGCAATGGCCGGAATGGCCGGCATGGCCATGACGCCCTTGTCCCCCGTGGTGGGCGATATCGACCGCATCCGGCAGACCGCTCGGGCGGGCGGCATCGACAGCGACGCCTTGGAGATTCGTCCGCCGCGCGCAGCCGATGAGGCCTGGACGGTGCGGGAAGTGGACCGTTCATGGCCCACGCAGGTCGACACCATCGCCATCGATCCCGCCACTTACGCCATCACCAGCCGCGCTGATTTCGCCACCTTCCCGTTGATCGCCAAGTTGATCCGCTGGGGCGTGGACATGCACATGGGCATTCTCTTCGGCTGGCCCAACCAATTGCTGATGGCGGCCATCGGCTTGGCGCTGACCACGATGATTGTTCTGGGCTACCGCATGTGGTGGCTGCGTCGCCCGGTGTCGGGCGCATCCGGTCAAACGCTGACGCAAGCGTGGCGTGAGCTGTCCTGGCCAGGCCGGTGCGCGGCCGCGGCCGTGGCGTTGGCGCTGGGGTGGTGCCTGCCGGTGATGGGCGCAAGCCTGCTGGCGTTCCTGGCGGTGGACGTGTTGCGGTCGTGGCGGGCTCAGCCGCCCAAGGCGCTGACGCGCCGCGCATAGCTTGCCAGCACGATGCGTTCGGACTGCGCCAGATAGTCTTTCAGCGCATCGGCTGCCTTCTGGAATTCACCGGCCTCGACCCATTCCAGGATTCGGGCATTCATGTCGGCGTAGGGCGCATGCAGGAATTCGGGGTCCTGCAGCAGGCCGAACACCAGCCGCAGTTCGGCCAGTAATAGCGAAAACATGGCGTTAAGCCGTTCGCTGTCGGCCAGTTCCACGATGGCCATATGAAACGCCATGTTGGCCGTGCCCACGCCCGTCCAGTCTTGGCTGAGCCGGCGGGCGCCGGCGTCGTCCACCGCCTGGCGCATGCGCTGGTGCGCCGGGTGGTGCGGGTACGCCTGCGCAAGCGCCTGGCATTCGATCATGCGCCGCACGCGATACAGATCGATGATGGAGGCCATGTTGGGCACCGCTACCGCGACGCCGCGGTTGGGCGAATGGGTCAGCAAGCCTTCCTTGGTCAGGTTGCGGAACGCTTCGCGCAGTGTATTGCGCGATACGTCTAGGCTTTGCGTCAGGGTCGCTTCCGACAGGCGCTGGCCGGGCGCGAATTCGCCGTTGATCAACCGGCGGCGGATCTGTTCGGTGACTTTATCGGTCAGGGTCTGGTGCGCGTGGGAATCGGTCATTGACGGGAAATCTGCATAGGCGGGAGGGCCTTTCCGTGTGAGTGTATCTGACCACCTTGCAGATTGCCCCTCACATCCGCCTGTTTTGTGCAGACCGGGTGGAAATACTGATAGGCAATGGGCTGTCGTTTGATCTACTATTTACAGATATTGTAGAACAATCCTGTAACAGAAGCCCTGCATCCGGCTCTGACGGTCAATAGAGAAGCACGCGATGGTTAGCATAGATCTGAACAGCGACCTGGGCGAAAGCCTGGGCGCATGGACCATGGGCGACGACGCCGCGATGCTGCGGCTGGTGTCCAGCGCGAACGTGGCCTGCGGCTTCCATGCCGGCGACCCGGCCGGCATTCTTGCCACGCTGAAGGGCGCGGCGGCCAATGGCGTGGCGGTCGGCGCGCACGTATCCTACCCGGACCTGACCGGTTTCGGACGCCGCAACATGGACGTCGCCAGCGCCGACCTGATCGCCGACGTCATCTATCAAATCGGCGCGTTGAAAGGCCTGGCCGCCGCGGCCGGCACACAGGTCCGCTACGTCAAGCCGCATGGCGCGCTCTACAACACCATTGCGCACGATGCGCGCCAGGCCAACGACGTCATCACGGCGATGCTGGCGGTGGACCCGTCGTTGGCGCTGGTTGGGCTGGCCGGTTCGCCCCTGCTGACGCTGGCGCGCGAACGCGGTCTGCGCGTGGTGGCCGAGGCGTTCGCCGACCGGGCCTACACGCCGCAAGGCACGCTGGTTTCCCGCCGCGAAAAAGGCGCCGTGCTGCATGACCCCGACGTGGTGGCGCGGCGCATGCTGCGCCTGGTGGAAGACGGGCTGGTTGAAGCCATCGACGGTTCGCTGACGCGCGTAGAGGCGGACTCTATCTGCGTGCATGGCGACAGTCCGGGCGCGGTGGACATGGCGCGCGAAGTGCGCAGCCGCCTGGAGCAGTCCGGCGTTACCATTCGCTCGTTTGCCGCCTAGGAGGCCTCGTGCGCTTTTTGCCCGTGAATACCGATGCCCTGCTCGTTGAACTGGACGATCTGGAGCAGACCCTGGCGCTGTTTGCCGCGCTGCAGGCCCAGCCCATCGCCGGCGTAACCGAACTGGTGCCGGCCGCGCGTACCGTGCTGGTGGTGTTTCGGCCCGACACCGTGACGCGCGAGGCGCTGATCGCCGATATTGGCGGCCGCGATACATCCAGCCGCGTCGCGCGCGAAGGCAAACTGATCGAAATTCCCGTGCATTACAACGGCGAAGACCTGGATGAAGTCGCGGCCTTGCTCGGCATCACGCGCCAGGAAGTGGTGCGCCGGCACACCGGCGGCACCTACCGCGTCGCCTTCACCGGGTTCGCGCCGGGTTTCGCTTACCTGAGCGGCGGCGACCCCAGCCTGGATGTGCCCCGGCGCAAGACGCCGCGCACCCGCATTCCCGCCGGCGCGGTGGCGCTGGCCGGTACGTTCAGCGGCGTCTATCCGCAAGCCAGCCCGGGCGGATGGCAGATCCTGGGCGTTACGCCGGTGGCCATGTGGGACCTGTCTCGCGACACGCCGGCGCTACTACAGCCCGGCTATCGCGTCCGCTTCATCGACGCCGGCCCCGCGGCTGCTTCGACGGCTACGCCTTTAGCCGTCATGCGCGCCACGCCAGCCGCGCCCCGGCCAATCAACGACGCCAGCGCGTCGCTTGAAGTGGTGGCGCCTGGCTTGCAAGCCGTCTTCCAGGATCTGGGCCGGCCCGGGCAGGCACGTCAGGGCGTAGCGGCCTCGGGCGCGATGGACCAGGGCGCGCTGCGCGCCGCCAACCGGCTGGTCGGCAACGCGCCCGGGCAGGCCTGCATCGAAATCGTGTACGGCGGCTTTCAGGTCCGCGCCCACGGCGCTTGCGTGGTGGCGGTGACCGGCGCGCAAGGCAAGCTTGCGCTGCAAGACGCCACGGCAGCCGCTTGGACCGTTGCCAGTCACCAGGCCATCGCCTTGAACGATGGCGACACGCTGACTTTGGGACAGCCCGTGGCGGGAATCCGCTACTACCTGGCCGTGCGCGGCGGCTTCGACGTGGCGCCGGTGCTGGGCAGTTGCTCGACCGATACGCTTGCGCACGTCGGGCCCGACGCCTTGGCCGCGGGCGACCGCATCGGCATCCTGCCCGTGGGGCAGGGCGCCATCGTCGGCGCGCCGGAACTACCGGCGGCCGACCTGCCCGCGCAAGACACCGAGGTCGTATTGGACGTCGTATTGGGCCCGCGCACCGACTGGTGCGACGCCGATGCCGTGGCGCTGCTGTCCCATCAGGCCTGGACCGTCACCCCGCAATCCAACCGCGTGGGCATCCGCTTGAACGGTGAACGCCCGCTGCAACGCGCCAACCACGCCGAACTGCCCAGCGAGGGCACGCGCAAAGGGTCGATCCAGGTGCCGGCCAGCGGCCAGCCCGTGCTGTTCCTGGCCGACCACCCGTTGACGGGCGGCTACCCGGTGATCGCATCGGTGGCCCCTTGGCACCTGGACCGCGCGGCCCAAATCCCCATCGGCGCGCGCGTGCGCTTCCATCCCATTTCTGAATTTGTCCCGGTCGACGTGCCCGCCGCGCCGGCCGCAACGCCATAACCTGACTATGCCAGCCATGAAGAAAGTCCTGATCGCCAACCGTGGCGAAATCGCGGTGCGCATCATCCGCGCTTGCGCCGATTACGGCGTGAAATCCGTGGCGGTCTACGCCGACGCCGATTTCGACGCGCTGCACACGCGCCTGGCCGACGAAGCGTTTGGCCTGGAAGGCGACCGCCCGGCCGACACCTATCTCAACATCGAAAAGTTGTTGGCCGTGGCGCGCCGCAGCGGCGCCGATGCCGTGCATCCCGGCTACGGCTTCCTGTCTGAAAGCGCGGGGTTCGCGCGCGCCGTCATCGACGCCGGCCTGAGCTGGATTGGGCCGTCGCCCGACACCATCGAACGGTTGGGCGACAAGGTCCAGGCCCGTAAGATCGCGCTGGCCGTCGGCGCGCCGCTGGTGGCCGGCACGCCTGGCCCGGTCAATGGCGCCGATGAGGTATTGGCGTTTGCGCGCGAACACGGTTTGCCCATCGCCATCAAGGCGGCGTTCGGCGGCGGTGGCCGTGGCTTGAAGGTCGTCTGGCGCATGGAAGACGTGGCCGATCTGTACGAATCCGCCGTGCGCGAAGCCGTCACGGCCTTCGGGCGCGGCGAATGCTATGTGGAGCAGTTCCTGGACCATCCGCGCCATGTCGAAGCGCAGGTGCTGGCCGACAAGCACGGCAAGGTCGTCGTGCTGGGCACCCGCGACTGTTCGTTGCAGCGTCGCAACCAGAAGCTTGTGGAGGAGGCGCCCGCACCGTTCCTCAGCGACGAACAACGCCAGCGCATCCACGCGTCGGCGCGCGACATTTGCGCCCACGCCGGCTACGTCGGCGCCGGCACGGTTGAATTCCTGCTTAGCGCGTCGGGCGCCATCTCGTTCCTGGAGGTGAACACCCGCCTGCAAGTCGAGCACCCCGTCACCGAGGAAACCTGCGGGCTGGACCTCGTGGTCGAGCAACTGCGCATCGCCGACGGCTTGCCGCTGGCGATCGATGCGGCCCCCGCGCCGCGCGGCCATGCCATCGAGTTCCGCATCAACGCCGAAGACGTGGGCCGCGGCTTCCTGCCGTCGCCCGGCCGCATCGCGGCCTTTGCCGCCCCGTCCGGCCCGGGCGTGCGCGTGGACAGTGGCGTGGAATCGGGTTCCACCATTCCGGGCACGTTCGATTCGTTATTGGCCAAACTGATCGTTACCGGCGCCACGCGGGCCCAGGCGATCGCGCGGGCCCGCCGTGCGCTGGCTGAATTCCGCATCGAGGGCGTGGCCTCGGTCCTGCCTTTCCACCGGGCCGTGCTGGATCATGCCGATTTCATTGGTGACGGCGAGGGCTTCAACGTACACACCCGCTGGATCGAGACCGACTTCGCCAATGACCTGGAAGCCGCCGTGCGCCCGGCGCCGTTGGGTGGGGTAAACCTGCACCGCACCGCCGTCGAGATCGATGGCCGACGGGTGTCGCTGGGTCTGCCCGCCGAATTGCTGCGCGGCCTGCAATCAGCAGGCGCGGCAGCAGCGGGTTTGGAGACCGCCGGCGTGGCGGGCGCGCTGGCGCCGGCCAACGCCCACGGCGTCGCGGCGCCCATCGCGGGCACCCTCCAGGCGTGGAACGCCGAAGATGGCGCCACCGTCAAGCAAGGCGACCTGATCGCCACGATGGAAGCCATGAAGATGGAAATGCAGGTGCTGGCGCCTCGCGATGGCGTGCTCAAGCATCAGGCGGCCGCAGGCAAGGCGGTCGCGGCAGGCGCCGAGATCGGGCGCATCGACTAGCACCGGGCGGCGGCATCGCGTGGCGATCGCTCGGTCGCTGTGCATGGCGCATTGAAATGGGGTGCCGCCCGGGGCCAAACCGGTGGCAGGGCGGCAGGGCACGTGCTGCGCAGGGCAGTCCGCACTAAACAAAGTCCGGGCTGGTTCGTCAGGTGGATAGATGCAGATTTTCCGCAAACGGGAATTCTGCCCCCTGGCGCCGCAAGCGCCGTTGTGCTCTGCGAGGTCCCTGACATGAGTTGTTTTGATCGCGAAGGCGCTACATTCCGCGTCCTGGTCAACGAAGAAGAACAGTATTCGATCTGGCCCGACTACAAGGCCATTCCCGCGGGCTGGCGCGATACCGGCACCCAGGGCGACAAGGCGGCCTGCCTGGCCTATGTCGAATCGGTCTGGACCGACATGCGTCCCCGTTCGTTGCGTCGCCACATGGAAGCCCAGACCGCCGGCCAGGCTTGACGATGGTCGCGCCCATTACCCTGCTGTGCCTGCCGTGCGCCGGGGCCAGCGCGACCATGTATCTGCGGTGGCGCCGCCTGCTGCCCGCCTGGATCCGTGTCGAGCCCCTGGAACTGGCGGGGCGCGGCAGCCGCATCGCCGACCCGTTCAGCGCGGGCTTCGAGGCGGCGGTAGACGATGTCTGCGCGCGGGCGCGGCCCTGGCTGTCCGGCCGCTATGCGCTTTACGGCCACAGCATGGGCGCGTTGCTCGCTTACGGCGCGGCCCGGCGCCTCTGCATGCTGGGCCTGCCGCCGCCTCAGCGGCTGATCGCCTCCGGTAGCGCATCGCCGTCGGCCCGCGACAACTCGCGGCTGGCACGCATGCGCGGACAGGCCGATCTTCTGGATGATCTGCGCCGCCAGGGTGGCACGCCCCAAGCCGTGTTCGACGACGCGGAATTGCTGGCCTTGACGCTGGCGGTGCTGGAAGCCGACTACGCGCTGTGCCTCGACTATCGCCATGACGACGCCGCGCAGCTGGCGCTGCCGGTCCACGTGATGGGCGGCCGGCGCGACGACATCGCGCCGGAACGGTTGCGCGCCTGGCAGGACGTGACGCAAGAACCCGCCACGCTGGAGTACTTCGACGGCGGGCACTTCTTCATCCGCGACAGCGAAACCGCCGTGCTGGGCGCAATCGCGGCGCATCTGGACCGGCCGGCGGCAAGCCAGGGAGTCCGTCATGCAAGCCTTGACGCGGCCTGAGGCGGCGCCCGCTGATATCTCGGTGTGGCGGCTGACGGTGGGCCGCGTCGCCGCCGAAGACTGGCGGGTATTGACCCCGCCTGAACAAGCACGCGCGGGGCGGTTCCATCATGATGCCGACCGCGCCCGTTATGTGGGTGCACGAGCCGGCCTGCGCCGTCTGCTGGCCATGCGCCTGGGGCTGGCGCCCGCCCAGGTGCCCTTGTGCGCCGGCAAACACGGCAAGCCGGTTCTGGCGCCGGGCGCTTTCTGCTATTTCAACGTAAGCCACGCGGGCGGTTGCGCGCTGGTGGCGCTTTCGGACTGCCGGGAAGTGGGGGTGGACGTGGAATGCGAGCCAGGCACGATCGACCTGGAATCGCTGGCTGGCCATGCCTTGCTGCCGGCCGAGCGGACGGGCTGGCGAGGGCTGCCGCCGGCCGCGGCGTTCCTGCGCCGCTGGACGGGCAAGGAGGCCGCCTTGAAAGCCTGGGGCGTCGGCGTCGCGCAGCATCTGCTGCAGGTCCAGGTGCAACCGGGGGGGCAGGCCGGACAGATCGCCGTTGCGGCGTCCTGTGCCGACTGGCCGACTTGCGAAGCCTGCGAATTGGCGATGCCCGCCGGTTACGTGGCCGCACTGGCCTGGTTGCCAGCCGTCCGTGATCAAGCCGATCCGGGCGGCGTCATCTTGCCACCGCGCCCCGCGCGCGCTCCAGGAATTCGACCATGAACACTTTTCTGAGCAAGGCCCCCGACGGCAACCTGCTGCCGGTGCTGTATACGCCGACGACGCCGGGACAACCGCTGCTGTCGGCGCTGCCGCTCCTGGCGGACGACCTGTCACGTTCGTTGCGAGACGTGGGCGGCGTGCTGTTGCGTGGTTTCGCCGTGCCATCGGTGGAAGACTTCCGTGCCTTCGCGGCTGGCTTCGGGCATCCGCTCTTAAGCTACGAGTTCGCGTCCACGCCCCGCAGCGCCGTGCAGTCCGGTGTCTACACCTCCACCGAATACCCCGCGCACCAGCATATTCCGCTGCATAACGAGCAAGCCTACACGCGCGAATGGCCGATGAAGATCTGGTTCCACTGCGTCACGGCGTCGCCCGTCGGGGGCGAAACGCCCATTGCCGACAGCCGCGCCGTCTACCGGGACATGCCGGCGCCCATCCGCGAACGCTTCGCCGCCGGCCTGATCTACGAACGCAACTACGGTGAATTCGACGTGCCGTGGCAAAAGGTCTTCAACACCGACAACCGCCACGACGTGGAGGCGTTCTGCCAGCGTGCCCGCATCCAATGCGAATGGAAGCCGGACGGTGACCTGCGCACGCGGCAGCGGTGCCAGGGCGTGGCCACCCA
The DNA here is from genome assembly GCF_049060505.1 of Achromobacter marplatensis. Taxonomy (GTDB): domain Bacteria; phylum Pseudomonadota; class Gammaproteobacteria; order Burkholderiales; family Burkholderiaceae_B; genus Achromobacter; species Achromobacter marplatensis_A. Next base: position 10,517 of record NZ_JBMGRB010000002.1, on the reverse strand, counting down.
TCCCTGGACGCGGGACAGGGTGTGGTTCAACCAGGCGCATTTGTTCCATGTGTCGAACCTGCAACCCGAAGTGCGGGAGTCTCTGGAAGAGGTGCTTGGCATCGAAAACATGCCGCGCAACGTGTACTTCGCCGATGGCCAAGCCATCCCGGATGCGATGTTCGACGCGGTGCGGGCCGTGCTGGATGCGCAAACCGTCATGTTCCCGTGGCAATCGGGCGACGTAATGATGCTTGACAACATGCTGGTGGCGCATGCGCGCACGCCGTTCCAGGGGCCGCGCAAGGTCGTGGTCGCGATGGCCGAATCTCATAGCAACTTCGCCGACTTCTGATGTCGGCGATCTTTCCACAGGTGTATGCAATGCAAGCCTCCGAGATCTCCGCGACGACGCCTCCCGCCACCATCGTGGCGCGCGTCCGCGACCTGGCGCGCAGCCGGCCGGACGATACGGCGCTGACGGTAGTCGACGCCACCGGCGAACGCCGTTACAGCTACGCGGCGCTGGACGCGCGTGCACGCGCGCTGGCCGCCGTGCTGGCCGGCGCCTACGCCGTCAACGACCGCGCGCTTTTGCTGATGGACAACAATGAACACTACGTGACCGGCTTCTTCGCGTGCATGTACGCGGGGCTGATTCCGGTGCCGGTGTTCCCGCCGGAATCCGTGCGGCGCCAGCAATTGGCCCGCGTGGCGGCAATCGCCACTGATTGCGCGGCCAGCTGCGTGTTGACCACGGCCGATCTGCGTGACGCCATTGCGCCGTTCGAAGACCTTTGGGCGGGCGCCGACATGTTGGCCATTGACGGCCCGTTGGAGGCGGCTGGCGCGAACAGCGCGCAATTCGAACCGGACGGTCAGCAGATTGCCTTCCTGCAATACACGTCGGGCTCGACCTCCGCGCCCAAGGGCGTGATGGTCAGCCATGCCAACTTGATGGCGAACGAGGCCGCCATTGCGGAACGTCTGGGCTCCAATCCCGGCGACGTATGGGTATCGTGGCTGCCGCTCTACCACGACATGGGGTTGATCGGCGGTTTGCTGCAACCGCTGTATCGCGGGATTCCTTGCGTGCTGATGTCGCCGCGTTACTTCCTGGAACGGCCGATGCGGTGGCCGGAAGCGGTCGCCGCCTATGGTGGCACGCACAGTGGCGGCCCCGACTTTTCCTATCGCTTGTGCCTGGAACGCGCCAAGCCCGAACGCCTGGCGCAGCTGGATCTGTCGCGTTGGCGCGTGGCGTTTTCGGGCGCCGAGCCCGTTCGGCACGACACGCTGCGCGACTTCCTGGCGACCTTCGCCCCGGCCGGTCTGGCCACCGGCGCGGTCTATCCCTGCTACGGACTGGCCGAGGCCACGCTGCTGGTGACGGGCGGGATCAGCGGTGGGGGCATGACGGCCACCGGCTTCGACCCCGCGCTGCTGGCTGCGGGCCAGGTGTCGCCGGCGCAAGAAGGCGGCAAGCTGGTGGCGTGCGGCACGGTGCCCCGCCATCACACCGTGCGCATCGTGGACCCGGATTCGCTTGCCGATGCAGGCGATGGCCGCATCGGCGAAATCTGGGTGCATGGGCCCAGCGTGGCGCAGGGGTATTGGAACCGGCCCGACGCCACGGCCGAGACCTTCGTGGAACAACGCGGCCGGCGCTGGCTGCGGACTGGCGACCTGGGCTTCTTCCACGCCGGCCAGCTGCATATCGCGGGCCGGCGCAAAGACCTGATCATTGTGCGCGGGCATAACCTGTATCCGCAGGACGTCGAGCGCGCGGTGGAAGCCGAAGTCGAGGCCGTCCGCAAGGGCCGCGTGGCCGCGTTCTCGGTACAGGGCGCACAAGGCGAGGGCATCGGCGTGGCCGCCGAAGTGTCGCGGGGGCTGCAAAAGCTGGTGCCGCCCGAGGCGCTTCGCGATGCGATCAGCCAGGCCGTAGGCGCCGCTTGCGGCGAACCGGCCAGCGTCGTCGTTCTGCTGAATCCGGGCGGGCTTCCGAAGACCTCAAGCGGGAAACTGCAGCGTTCGGCCTGCCGCGACGGCTGGCGCACGGGCGAGCTGGACGCCTATGCGGTCTTCGATCACGGGACGCGCCGCGATGCCGCTGGCACCCCGTCGCCCGCGCCGGCAGGCCTGGAAGATCCGGACGCGCAGGCGCTGGCCGCGATCTGGCGCGATGCGTTTGGCGGCAGTCTGCCCGACGCGCAAGCGAATTTTTTCTCTTGCGGCGGCAATTCGCTGGCCGCCGTGCAGGTGGCCGCGGCCATTTCCAGCCGCTGGAACATCGCGGCGTCTCCCCGATTGGTATTTGATTATCCGGCGCTTTCCGGCTGCGCCGCACGCATCCGTGAACTGGCCGGGAACGCTCGGGCCGGCGACGCCGCGAACGCGACGGGCCAGGTACCGGTGGCCGCGGTCGCCCGGGGTGAAGGCGCGGTGCCGCTGTCTTCCGCGCAATTGCGCCAGTGGTTCCTGTGGCAGCTGGATCGCGCCAGCAATGCCTATCACGTCGGCCGGGCGTTGCGGCTATCCGGTCCTTTGGACGGCCCGGGCCTGGCTCAGGCAATGGAAACGTTGATCCGCCGGCACGAGGCCCTGCGTATGCGCTTCCGGATACTGGAAGATGGCACGCCGGTGCAGCAGCCCATCGATTTGGACGCGCCACCTGGGGACGACCCTGCGCCGTCCACGGTCGTGCGCATGCGGGACCTGCGCCAGGATGATCCGGCGGCCGCCCGCGCGCAGGCCGATGCCATCGTCCGCCAGGCGTTCAACACGCCATTCGACCTGGAACGCGCGCTACCGTTGCGCGCCGAGCTGCTGCGCGTGGACGACGACGAACATATGCTGGTCCTCGTCGCGCACCATATCGTGGCCGACGCGGTGTCGATGCGTGTGCTGTTCGAGGAATTGGGCGCGTTGATGGAAGGCCGGACGCTTGCGCCCGTGACGCTGGAGTTTGCCGATTACGCCGCGTGGCAACGGGCGCAGCTGGAGGCCGGCCGCTGGGACGCGCAGCGTGAAGATTGGGTCCGTTTGTTGGGCGGTGAACAACCGACCCTGGAACTGGCGACTGATCGGCCGCGCACGGCGGAAGGCCGTTACCAGGCCGCCCGCTGCGAGGTCGAGATTGCGCCGGACCTGTCGGCGCGGGTACAGATGGCCGCGCGCGAGGCGCGGTGCTCGGCCTTCATGCAGTGGCTTGCCGCGTTTCAGGCCGTGCTGTATCGCTATACCGGCCAGACCGATGTTCGTGTCGGCGTGGCGGCAGCCAACCGGCCTCTGCCGGCGCTGGCTCGCACGGTGGGCTTTTTTGTGAACACCCAGGTGCTGCGTGGCTGCGTGCACGGCAGGATGTCGTTGCGCGAGGTGGCCGCGCAAGCGCGTGAAACCGTGTTGGACGCGCAAGCGCGCCAAGACTATCCGTTCGATGGCGTGGTGGACGCGATCGCGCCTGAACGTGGCGTGGGCCAAAGCCCGCTGTTTCAGGTCATGATGAACCATCTGCGCGAGGACGCGGGTGCGCCGCTAACACTGCCTGGCGTGCAAGCCACCGCACTGCCGTTGCCGGAGAGCGCCGCGCAGTTTGAATTGACGCTGGAAACCCGGGAAGGCCAGGATGGCGCGCTGGCGGCTACCCTGATTTACGCCCGTGACTTGTTCGATGCCGAGACCATGCGGGCCTTCTCCAAGGCGCTTGTGAAGGTGCTGGGCCAATTGGCGGATACGCCGGACGTGGCGCTGGATGCGCTTGACGTGCTGGACGACGGCGTTCGGGATGCGCTGCTGGCGGCCGGGACCGGCGCCTGGAGGCCACGCGCCTTTACGCCCGTGCATCGCCTGATCGAAGGCCACGCCGCCCAGATGCCGCATTCGCCGGCGTTGATCGCGGGCGCCGAAACACTTACCTACGCACAATTGAACGAAAGGGCGAACCGGCTGGCGCATCTGCTGATCGCGAATGGCGTGGGCGCGGAGGTCGCGGTGGGCATCGCGCTGGACCGTGGCGCGGCCATGATCGTGGCCATGTTGGCCGTGCTGAAGGCGGGTGGCGTCTATGTGCCGCTGGACCCCGGCTACCCGGCGGCGCGTCTGGCGCACATGGTGCAGGACAGTGGGCTGCGCTGGGTGCTGTCGCAAGAATCCGTGCGGGACAGGCTGACGCTGCCTCAGGGGGTGCGTTGCCTGTCGTTGGACGGCGGCGGTGTTGACCGCCCGCCGGCGCACAATCCCGACCGCGACATCCATCCCGGACAATTGGCGTATCTGATCTATACGTCGGGTTCCACTGGGTTGCCAAAAGGCGTAGCGGTGTCGCATGGTCCGCTTTCCATGCATATCCAGGCGATCGGGGCGCTGTACGGCATGACGCCGGAAGATCGCGAACTGCAATTCGCGTCGATCAACTTTGACGGTGCGCACGAACGTTGGCTGACGCCCCTGGCGTTCGGCGGCGTCTTGATCCCGCGCGACGATGAACTCTGGTCCGTTGAGCGCAGTTGCGCCGAGATCGCCCGCCATGGCGTCACGATCGCGTGCTTTACGCCCAGCTACCTGCACCAGTTGGCGGAGTCCCAGGGCCAGGCGGCGGCCGCGCTGCCGATCCGTTCCTACACCGTCGGCGGCGAAGCCACGTCGCGCGCCACGCTGGCGCTGATTCAAAACACGCTGCGGCCCCCGCGCGTGATCAACGGCTACGGACCGACCGAAGCCGTCATTACGCCACTGATTGCCAAGGCGTATCCGGACACGCCCAATGACGCGGCCTACATGCCCATCGGCCAACCGGTGGGCGACCGGCGCGCCTATGTGCTGGACGCCGATCTGAACCTGCTGCCGCCGGGCGCGGCGGGCGAGCTCTACCTGGGCGGCGAGGGTTTGGCGCGCGGCTATCTGAACCGCGCCGGGCTGACCGCGGAACGCTTCGTGGCCGATCCCTTCCAGGGAGGCGGCGCGCGCATGTACCGCAGCGGCGACTTGGCGCGTTGGGGCGTGCACGGCCAGATCGAATACCTGGGACGCGTGGACCACCAAGTGAAGGTCCGCGGCTACCGGATCGAACTGGGCGAAGTCGAAACACAGTTGCTGGCCCAGCCTGGCGTGGGCCAGGCCGTGGCCGTGGCCACCGGCGGCCAGGCCGGTGCCGCCCGACGCCTGCTGGCTTATGTGGCGCCGGCCGTTGGGGCCGCCTTGGATGCCGACGCGTTGAGGTCAGCGCTTGCTCGCGTGCTGCCCGACTACATGGTGCCGGCGCGCGTGCTGGTGCTGCCAGCGCTGCCGTTGAACGCCGCGGGCAAGGTCGACCGCCTGGCGTTGCCCGAAGCCCCCGCGCTGCAAAGCGCGTCGTTCACCGCGCCCAAACCGGGACTGGAAACCGCGCTGGCGGCCATTTGGGCCAAGGCGCTGGGCGTGAAGACCATCGGACGCGACGACAATTTCTTCGAGCTGGGCGGGGATTCCATCCTGACGCTGAAGGTAGTGGCGCTGGCGCGGCAAGCCGGGCTGGTCCTGAGCCCCAAGCAATTGCTGCAACAGCAGACGCTGGCCGCCCTGGCGCCCGGCGTGTTGACGTTGGACGACGCGGCAGTGGCCGCAGCGCCCGCGGCGCCCGCCGCCGCCACGCGTCTGGCGCGCGAGCGTCTGGCTCAATTACCGGTTCCCGCGGAAGACATCGAAGACGCGTATCCGCTGAGTCCCATGCAGCACGGCATGCTGCTGCACACATTGCGCAATCCGAATTCGGGCATCTACGTGATGCAGGACCGGTATCGCGTCGACGGCGAGCTGGACGAGGATGCTTTCGAATGGGCGTGGCGGCGCGTGGTGGAAAACCATCCGGCGCTGCGTGCGACCTTCCATTGGCAATGGGCGCATGAACCCGTGCAGGTGATCCGGCGCGCCGTGATGCTGCCGGTGCAACGCCTGGATCTGCGCGAATCAGGCTACGAGGCCGCGGTGGCGCGGTACGAGTCCCTGCTGCACGAAGAACTGCGGACGGGACTGCCGCTGGAGCAGGCCCCGTTGCTGAGACTGCGCGTGGCCCGCGTGGCCGACCGGGAATACCGGTGGGCGCTGAGCTTTCACCACATGTTGATGGACGCCTGGTGCCTGTCGCTGTTGTTGACGGATTTCTTTGACAATTACGACGCGCGCCGCGCCGGCTACGAGCCCGTGCGTCCGCCCAGCCGCCCGCATCGCGATTTTATCGACTGGCTGCAGGCGCGCGACATCGACGCCGCCCGCCGCTATTGGAGCGACGCGTTGGCCGGTTTCGGCGCAGTGACACCGCTGCCGGGGCTGCGCGCCGCGACGGCGGGCGAAGTGTCGTCAATGGTTGATCTGACCAGCACGTTGAGCGAGGCGCAGACCACGCAACTGCAGCGCGTCGCGCAGCAATGCCGCGTCACGCCCAATACCGTGATCCAGGCGGCATGGGCGCTGACGTTGGCGCGCCATGCCGGCCAGGACGAGGTGCTTTATGGCGTAACCGTGGCCGGGCGCCCGACCGAGATGGCGCAGGCGCAGCAGACGATCGGCATATTCATCAATACGATTCCGATGCGCGTGCGCTTGCCGGCGGGCGGGGCAATGTCGGCAGCGCAATGGATGCGCGCACTGCTGGACCAGAATGCCGATATGCGGGCGCACGAGCATTTGTCGCTGGCCGAGGTGCAAGGGTTCAGCGAGGTGGCGCCGGGCCAACCGCTGTTCGACAGCCTGGTGGTGTTCGAAAATGCGCCCATCGCCGGATCGGTATTCGACCGCGCCGAGCGCATGGGACTGCGTTCGCTGGGGATGCGCACGCACACCAATTACCCATTGACGGTGGTCCTGCTGCCGGGGCCGCGCCTGGCGCTGCAACTGACCTACGACACCCGCCGGCTGGACGCGCAGGCCGTGGCCGCCATGCTGGCCACCTTCCGCGCCAATGTCGAAGGCCTGATGGCGACGCCCGACGCGCCCGTCGCGTCCCTGATGGCGCCGTCGCCTGCCCAACGGGATCGCCTGCTTGCCGCGGGCCGGGGCCGCCTGGCGGACTATTCCTTCGACGCCGGCTATGTGCGCTTGTTCGAAGCCCAGGCCGCCCACCGCAACGGCATCGCGGTGCGGTGCGGCCAGGATGCCGTCAGCTATCCCGAGCTGAACCGGCGCGCCAACCGCATCGGCCAGGCCTTGATCGAACGTGGCGTGCGCGCCGATGACGTCGTGGCCGTGTATTGCGAGCGGGGCGTGAATTTTATCGCCTCGGCCGTGGGTGCGTTCAAGGCGGGCGCGGCCTACCTTGGGCTGGATGTGCGCCTGCCGCCGCAGCGCGTGGCGTCCATCCTCGGCCAGAGCGGCGCGAAAGTGGTGCTGGTCGGCACGGCGGAGGCGCCGCTTCTGGATGCCGCGCTGGCGCTGGTGCCGAACGCCCCGCGTGTGTTGTGGGCGGAAGAAGCGCTGGCTGGCCCGGCGCGCGGGCGCGGACAGGAACCCGGCAACCCCGGACGCCATGCGCACCCGGACCAGGCCGCCTACCTGATCTTCACGTCCGGCTCCACGGGCGAACCCAAGGGCGTGGTGGTCACGCACCGGGGCATGCTGAACAACCAGTTGAGCAAAGTGCCCGCGCTGGGGTTGGACGAGCACGCTGTCATCGGACAGACGGCGGCTCCCAGTTTCGATATTTCTGTGTGGCAGATGTTGGCGGGCCTGCTGTGCGGCGCCACCGTCGAGGTGGTGCCGGACGACACGGCACGCGACCCCGTCGCGCTGTTGCGCCATGCACAGGCGCGCGGCATCACGGTGCTGGAAAGCGTGCCAACCCTGATCCGGGGAATGTTGGCCGCCGAACCCGTGGCGCTGCCGGCGCTGCGCTGGATGCTTCCCACGGGCGAAGCCACGCCGCTGTCGTTGGCGCGCGACTGGCTGCGGCGCTATCCCGCCGTACCGCTGGTCAATGCATACGGCCCGGCCGAATGCGCCGACGACGTCGCCTTCTTTACCTTGCGACCGGGCGACGCGGAGCCCGGTCCGGGGTTGCCTATCGGCACGGCCGCCGACAATACGCGGCTGATGGTGCTGGATGGCGAACTGAACCCCGTGCCGCCGGGCGTCGTCGGCGAAATCTATATCGCCGGCGTGGGCGTGGGGCGCGGCTACAAGCGCCGGCCGGACCTGACCGCCGAACGCTTCCTGCCCGACCTGCATGGCGAAGAAGCGGGCGGGCGCATGTATCGCAGCGGAGACCTTGGGCGCATGCGGCCCGATGGCGTGTTGGAGTACGCCGGGCGGGCCGATCATCAGGTCAAGGTGCGCGGGTATCGCGTCGAACTGGGCGAGATCGAAGCGCGCCTGGCGGCGTTGCCGGAAGTCGGCGAAGCCGCCGTCCAGGCGATCCACGACGGCCATGGCGCTCGTCTGGTCGGCTATGTCGCGCCGGCTGCCGGATGGCAACCGGCCGAGGGCGCGCAGGCGTGGCGCGAGGCGCTGCGCGCGGCCCTGGCCCGCGATCTGCCCGACTACATGATCCCCGGGGTGTGGGTGCGGCTGGACGCCTTGCCGCGCAACCGCAACGGCAAGCTTGATCGCAAGGCGCTGCCCGCGCCAGATTTGAACGAAACGGCCCGCGAGTATGTGCCGCCACGCGAGGGCCTGGAGGCGCAGCTGGCGCTGATCTGGTCGGACGTGCTGGGCGTGCAGCGGGTAGGGCGCCTGGACAACTTCTTCGAGCTGGGCGGCCATTCGCTGATGGTCATGCAGGTCACGGCGCGGATACAAGCAGGCCTGGGCCGGCAGGCGCCCATCAATGCCCTGTTCGAGCACCAGACACTGGCGGCGTTCGCTGGGCATCTGCAGGACGCAGGCGGCGCGGCGGACACGCAGGCGCTGGACGCCCTGGACGCCTTCATGGATACGTTGGAGAACCACTGATGTCGAACGCCTCGCTTGCGCGCATTGCCGCGCGCTTCGCAACCCTGGGGCTGGCGGAACGCCAGGCGGTCTATGGCAGGCTGCGCGAGCAAGGGCTGTCGCCAGGGCAATTCCCTATCGTGCCGGCCAGCGCCGCCGAGCGTGGCGGGCTGTCGCCTGCGCAGCAGCGGCAATGGTTCCTGTGGCGGCTTGCGCCGGACTCCACCGCTTACCATATCTCGGGCGGGCTGCGTCTGCGCGGCGACCTCGATGTGGCCGCGTTGCAAACCGCGCTTGATGCCTTGGCGCAACGGCACGCGGCCCTGCGCACCCGTTTCGAACTAGATGCGCACGGGGCGCCCGTGCAGCGCGTCCTTGATGCCGGCGCGCTGCCGCTGGAGCGGATCGACTTGGCCGTGCCGGCCAGCGGCGATCGCGAGGCGGCGTTCGCGCAGGCCGCCGGCGGGCTGAATGGCCGTGCTTTCGACTTGCTTTCGGGGCCGCTTGCGCGCTTTGCCCTGCTGCGCGCCGCGAAGGACGACCATGTGCTGGTCGGCGTGCTGCATCATATCGTGGCGGATGGCTGGTCCATGCAGGTGCTGCTGGACGAACTGGCCGCCTGCTACCGCGCGGCGCTAGAGAACGCGCCCGTGGCGCTTGCCCCCTTGCTCGTCGACTACGCCGATTACGCCGCCTGGCAGCGCAGTTGGCTGGCGGCCGGTGAAGAGGCGCGCCAATTGGAGTATTGGCGCGCGCAGCTGGGCGGCGAAGAACCCTGGCTGCAATTGCCGGTTGACGGCATGCGCGGGTCGGACAACGTTTTTCGCGCGGGCCGGCAGCAGATCGTGCTGCCGGCGGGCATGCCAGAGCGCCTGCGCCGCGCGTGCCAGCGGGAAGGCTGCACACTGTTTAGCGTGTTGCTCGGGGCGTTTCAGGTGCTGTTGCACCGCGAGAGCGGGCTGGACGACATTCGCGTCGGCGTGCCCACCGCCAATCGCGGCCGTCAAGACACGGCGGGCCTGGTCGGCTTGTTCGTCAACACCCAGGTGTTGCGCAATGTCCTGTCCGGGGCCGACACGCTGGCCGAGGCCGTGGCGCGTGCCAGCGACGCCATGATCCAGGCGCAAGCGCATGGCGAGTTGCCCTTGGACCGCATCGTCGACGCCCTGCAACTGGCCCGATCCGCGCAGCGCAATCCGCTATTCCAGGTCATGGCCAACCATTTGCGCGACGACTACGACGCGCTGGCTGCGTTGCCAGGCCTGACCCTGACGCCGTTTGCCGTGCCCTTGGACGACACACCGTTCGAATTGACGTTGGAAACGCGTGAGGACACGGCCGGCGGTCTGACCGCCAGCGTGATCTACGCCGCCGACTTGTTCAGCGTCGAGCGCATGGCGCGGCTTGCCCGGCGCTACGTGCGCGTGTTAAGCGGCTGGCTGGATGCGCCCGGGACACGCGTAGCGGAACTGCCGTGGCTGGAAGCTGAAGACGAACGCGAACTGCTGGCGCAAGGCGACGGCGGCGCGGCGCGCAGGGTGCCGAGCGTGCCGGAGCAGCTGGCGGCGCAGGCGGCGGCCACGCCCGACGCGCCGGCGTTGGCGATGGGCGGTGTCAGCCTGCGCTACGCGGAACTG
>NZ_JBMGRB010000001.1:0-1084058 GCF_049060505.1 Achromobacter marplatensis | reverse complement strand
AGTTTTCGGCAACTGCCAAGCCTGAAACTATAACACAACTTTTGCAGATTATGCAACCGGCTTTTGCCTGACTTGCATCCTATCTTGCAACCCGCCGCTTTCGCGGCAGCCCTGAATCCAGGGATTGGTTACCAACTTCAGGTGGCTAGCAATTAGATTCGGGTAAACCCTGAACCGCCATCACCAGCCAAGCCCAAGACTATAGCACGATTTTTGCAGATTGCGCAACTGACTTTTGCCTGATTTGCTGCAATCCTTGCAATAACCGCTTGGCGTTCACTTCTGAACCCTTCGCGGCAGGCTTGGCTGAGTTTTCTCTGGGTTGCCCCGGAATGCCCTTGCTTTGCCTGTTGTGCTTGCTTGGCCCCGCTGTTCAAAAAACTGTCTGAACTGCGAAGGAGCGAGACTATAGCACAGGTTTTTACGCTGCCATGCGCGAGAGGCAAGAAAAAATTTCCGCGCGGTGCGCGGATCCAGGCGCCTTCCCGCCTTCCCGCCTTCCCATATATCGCCTATATCCAGCTCTATATAGAGCAGCGCTTTTTCTGCCTCCTCTATATATAGTTGCGATGCCCGGCTTGCCTCCCCTTGGGGTACGTTTACTATTCGCCTGTACGCCGTACCTAATTGGAGACGAACACGCTATGCCCCCAGCCATCGCCCTGCGCGAAGATATCCTGATCAACGTTACTCCCTTTGAAACCCGCGTTGCGCTGGTGGAATTGGGGTCCGTACAGGAGCTGCACGTAGAACGCAGCATCCAGCGGGGCCATGTAGGCAATATTTACCTGGGGCGAGTGGTCAGAGTGCTGCCCGGCATGCAAAGCGCATTCATTGATATCGGACTGGAACGCGCCGCTTTCATCCATATCGCCGACCTGCGCGAGAACCGGGGGGAACGTAGCCAGGGCCTGACACCCACGCCCATCGAGAAGCTGCTGTTCGAGGGACAGACCATCATGGTCCAGGTGGTCAAGGATCCGCTGGGCACCAAAGGCGCGCGGCTGTCGACTCAGATCAGCATGGCCGGACGGATGCTGGTCTACCTGCCGCATGATCCGCATATCGGCATTTCCCAGAAGATTGATTCGGAGTCCGAACGCATCCAGCTGCGCGAGCGCGTGCAGGCCCTGATGCCAGCCGAGGAAAAAGGCGGTTTCATTGTCCGAACCCAGGCGGAAGGCGCCAACGACGAGGAGCTGACGGCCGACTTGGAGTATCTGCGCAAGTTGTGGGCCAGCGTCCAGGCCGCGGCCCGCACCAAGCCCGCCCCCGCTCTGCTTCATCAAGACCTGACGCTGGCCCAACGTGTGTTGCGCGATATGGTGGGGCCGAACACGGGCACCATTCTGGTGGATTCGCGCACGACCAGTGCGGCCATGCTGGAGTGGGCGCGTGTTTACACGCCATCGGTGGTCGACCGCATCCAGCACTACAGCGGCGAACGCCCCCTGTTCGATACCGCCAACGTGGATGACGAGATCGCGCGTGCGCTATCGCGCCGGGTGGACTTGAAATCCGGTGGCTACCTGATCATCGACCAGACGGAAGCGCTGACCACCGTGGACGTCAACACCGGCGGTTTCGTGGGCGGCCGTAATTTCGACGACACCATTTTCAAGACAAACCTGGAGGCGGCGCAGGCCATCGCCCGCCAGCTTCGGCTGCGCAACCTGGGCGGCATCGTCATTCTGGACTTCATCGACATGGAGGAACAGGAACACCGCGATACGGTGTTGGCCGAGCTAAAGAAGGCCCTATCGCGCGACCGCACGCGCATGACGGTCAATGGCTTTACACAATTAGGCCTGGTGGAAATGACGCGCAAGCGCACGCGGGATTCGCTGGCGCATCAGCTGTGCGAGCCCTGCCCCATGTGCGAATCGCGCGGCAATGTACGCACGCCGCGCACGGTCTGCTATGAGATCTTGCGGGAAATCCTGCGCGAAGCGCGCCAGTTCAATCCCAAAGAGTTTCGCATCCTGGCCTCGCAAGACGTGGTGGACCTGTTCCTGGAAGAGGAAAGCCAGCACCTGGCGATGCTGGGCGACTTCGTGGGCAAACGCGTATCGCTGGAAGTGGAAAGCACGTATTCCCAGGAAAAGTACGACATCATCCTGGTTTAGTTCTCCATGCAGGCGCGCCACCTTTTGCTAAAGACATGGATCTGACGCTCATTCGAGCCCTGCTGTTCGGCTTAAGCCTCGCAGGCATCGCGCTTCTGGTGTTTGCGATAAGGCTGATCCGTGGCGCGTTCGCGCCGAAGATCGTCGTCGAGTTGCCCTATACGCAAAAAGAAGCATCGTTTTCGGTTACGACAGCAGGCACCTACGCCATCTGGCAAAAGGCGCCGTTGCTGGCGAAGACGCCCATTGGCGAATTTCGCCCGGAAGTACGATCCAGCGCGTCGGGACAGCCCCTGACATTGCGTGGTTCTTGGATGCGGCCCACCGTTAATAACGGAATGACGGGCCGAATGGAACTGTTCCGGTTCTTCGCTTGCGCCGGCGATTACACAATCGCCTTCGGAGAAGGCGCGAGCGCGTCCAAGATCGAGCTGGCGCTTTCCGCGCTTTTGCCCATCCGAAAGTCGGCGCTGCCGGCGGACTATTCCCTGCAAGTCACGAAGGCGCGGCCGGCTTTCGTCCTGTTGGCGGCGATATTCCTGACGATCATTGCCGCCGGCTGCATTCTTGGCGGATTTGTTTTAGGGATATCGGCGCACCAGCTCGTCGGCTAGGCCGCGCCGGCCTTCGCGCGCTAGCAGGTTGCAGCGTCCTTTTCAACTAAACCTGTATAGATTGTGTGACTTAACAATTCGATTGAAATGAAGTTTGAAACCGATGGCGGCAATAGAAGTCAGCCGATAAGCTGCGGGCGCTTTGCGGGGTCTACTGGCCTCGCGCCCTTTTCCTATGCTTTCGGAGGTCAATACAATGAAGTCTCTATTCCGTCCGTTCCTGTTGCTGGTCGCAGCGTTGCCGCTGGTGCTGGCCGCCTGCGGCGACAAGGAGCCCGAGCAGCGCGCCGCGTTCACGCAGTACCTGCAGACCCGCATCGTCGACAAGCCCGGCGCGCGCGTGCCCGCTTTGACGGATGAAGAAAAGAAGTCTTTTGGCGATTACGCGGCGCACTACGCCGTGATCACCGATTTCAATTCCGGCATGGACGCATCGGTCAAGCCGCTGCCCAGCATCATGCAGAAAGGCGCCGCGCGTTCGTTGAGCGATATCGTGGCGCGTCGTGAAGACTTGAAGGCTGTGCAAACGTCGCTGAACGACATGGGCGTGGCATTGAAAGAACAGAAAGCGAAGGCGGATGCCGCGCGCGCGCAGCTCAAGCAGCCCGATGACCTGAAGGCCGTGTACGACAAGGCCTATGACAAGACCGTGAGCCTGCCGGCCGATACGTTCCGCGATGTGTTGCCGCAGTTGAACGCCACGTTCGACAGCAGCCTGAAGGTTGCTGATTACGTCGAGGCCCACAAGGCGCAGATCCAGATTTCGGGCCCCGTGGTCAAGGTGCAGGATCCGGCGGTGCAAGCCGAGTTGAACCAGCTGCTGCAAGACCTGAACACCCAGGCGAAGAACCTGCAACAGGCGCATACGCGCATGCAGGCGGTGATGCTGGGCCGCTGACGGTATACCCGCCGGCACGCGGCTGCTACAGGGCAACGACCCGGTTGCGGCCGGAATGCTTGGCCTGGTAGACGGCCGCGTCGGCGGCTTCGACCAAGGCGGACGATTCATCGCCCGCCTTGGGCACCGCGGTAGCGACGCCGATGCTGACCGTGACGACGCCGCCGTCGTTATCCTGGTGCGGGACGCCTGATTCCAGAATGGCATGCCGGATGGTTTCGGCAATTCCTATCGCACGCTGACGACTGGTGTTGGGCAACAGCACCACGAACTCTTCGCCCCCATAGCGCGCCGCCAGATCGCGCGGACGGCGAGCGTTTTTCTTGAGAATCGCCGCCATCGTCTTCAGCAATTCGTCGCCTTCCTGATGACCGTAGCGATCGTTATAGCGCTTGAACCGGTCCGCATCCAGGAACAGCAACGACAGTGGATGACCGTCGCGCCGGGCAGCCTGCCACTCGCGCGCCAGCGCCTCGTCGAACGCGCGCCGGTTGGGGATGCCGGTCAGCCCATCCGTCTGGGCCTGCATTTCGAGTTGTGCCTCGAAAGCGCGCCTTAGGCGCATCTCTCGCCTAAACAACACGATCTGCGCCATGACCGACAGGAACAAGGCCAGCGTGACCGGTACGACCAAGGCGACGCGCCTGACCCAGGGTTCGAGGATATCGTCCACGGCCAGCGCTACGTTAATCACCAGCGGCGTATTTTCTATGCTCTCGAACGTGTATAGGCGCTTGACGCCGTCCGGCGACAACGTGCCGACGAACGCGCCCTCGCGGCGAACCAGGAATTGCTGGAAATCCCGGGGGAAATCGAATTCGCGGCCCATGTCGGATAGCGAGTAAGGATTGCGAACCAACACCACGCCGTCATTGCGGAAAACCGTGATGGCGTCGCGATCGCCGATCGATAGCGTGGCAAAGCGGTCGCGGAAGTATGCCAGCCGCAGCGACCCGACGACGACGCCCGCGAAACTTCCGTCGGCGTGGGAAAGCCGCCGGCTGATGGCGATACTTTCGTCTCCGCCGCGCAAGGGGCTCTGATACGGACGGCTGACATACATGCCGACATCGTCGGCATCGCGATGGACCTGGAAGTAGTCCCAATCGGAGAAATTCCGGTCCGCCTCGTCGATGTCCATGGAGGCAAAGCGCAGATTGCCGTTTTCGTCCAGCACACCGATGGCGCCCAGGTATTCCGCCGAGGACGACCGATCGAACAGGAAGCGGCGCAGCGCCTCGCCTTTGATGCGTTCGATGCCGGGTTCGCGCAGGCGTTCGACCACGCCTTGCAGCGACAAGCCGTAGAGGTGCAAGGTACGACTGATGTCTGCCGCCAGCACGCCGGTGACGTTGTGCCCCGCCGTATAGGCAGCTTCCCACGTCAGACGCCTGTCGATCCACAGCAACGCCACGGCGGCGGCGCAAATGCCGATGGCGACCAACCCGGCCAGCGCGTACAGGGCGCGATGCAAAAATCCACGGGACTTCAATGCGGCGCTCCTTCGCAATGGAGAGCGGGACGCGGTGCCTGCCGCGTTGGCCTCCTGTCCGGGAAGATAATGCCGCTAGCCCGCGCCCCGCGCAAGATCGCCGTGCGCGGTCGTGGATTGCCCCGCGCCGGCTATGTGTCTCTGTCGATCAAGACAATGCCAGCCCCAATGACGGGGCCGCCCCAGGACGGCTCGCTACCGTTCGATATGACGGGGAGGTAGACGGCCCGCCACCGGTTCACAGGCAGGTGCCGGCCTTGTTGTCCGAAGCGGGAACAGGCGGAACGCGTGTTGCGGACGGGGCGCTTTACTGGCGAAATTCTCCGGCGATCGCCGGACGGCGCGGACTCAGGGCTGAACTCCGGACGCTTTGCGCCCGGAGTTGCCCTTACGACACCGCCGTGGCGGCGATACGGAAGGGGAAGGCGCGGACGCCCCGTACCTTGTCGGTCTCGCGTTGCGCGTTGATCGCCCAGGCGGGCCCTGCCCCGCCGGAAGACGACATCAGCTGGCGCATCGCGCCGGCCGAAAACCCGCACTGCAAGGCCAAGGCCTGGCGCCGGGCAAGCTCAACACCCACAGCGTGCGGCGTCGTGAAACTACGATCCGATTGCAGCATGGCAGCCCCCTGGCAAATGCTCTTCATCAGTGAAGAGTCAGTGCAAATGAGACTACCGCAGTCTTTTAGTTTTGCGCGTGAAATGATACGTAAAGTAATGCAAAGATGCGGAAATATAGCGTCCGAAATAAGACTGTCATACCAATGGGTTAGCCGCCGCCTCGGCGGTTTCGCGGTCCGGCCTGTCATTCTTGCCATCCGCCGGACCCACCATGTTCCCGTACAGCAGCGACCGGCCCGCAAACAGCCCGCCCGCCACTTCAAGGTCGAACCGTTCGGTGTCGCGCCTGCGCACATCTTCGACGACCTGAGACGCTTCGTCCGCCGGCACGCCAATGGCGCGCAGGGCAGCTTCGCCGAATACCAGCGCGGATTCCAAGGTTTCGCGCACTTGGTAGTCCACGCCTTCCTTGGCCAGCGCCAGGGAATGAATCCGGTCATACGCGCGCACGACCACCCGGACCAGCGGGAATTCAGCCTTGATCAGTTTGACCATGTGATTCACGGCGTGGGGATTGTCGATACAGATCAGGATCGCGCACGCGTTTTCGGCGCCGGCGGTGCGCAGCATGTCGATGCGGGTGCCGTCGCCGTAATAGACCTTGACCCCCCATTTGGCCGCAGCCCGGATGGCGTCGGTGTCCGTGTCGAGGATGGACACTTTCAGGTCGCGGGCCAGCATCGCCTGCGTGACGATCTGCCCAAAGCGGCCGAAACCGACGATCAGGGCGCAGCCGTCCAAGTCCTTGGCAACGTCCACGCCGTCCATGGACGGCGTGGTTTTGGGCAGCAGCCAGCGCAGCGCGAGCACGCACAGCGGCGTTAACGCCATCGAAATAATGACGACAGCCGTGAGCACGGCGCCGGTATGGGCATCGAAAATGCCGGCCGCGGCCGCCGCCCCATAGAGCACGAAGGCGAACTCGCCGCCTTGGGCCAGCAGCGCGGTGCGGGTCATGGCTTCGGCGTGGGAAGCGCGTAGCAACCGCGCCACCACGTAGACGCCCACGGACTTCACCAGCATGAACACCAGCACGGCCGCCAGGATCAGCGGCCATTCACGCGCCACCGCGGACAGGTCGAGCGACATGCCGACGCCCAGGAAGAAGAGACCCAGCAAGATCCCGCGGAAAGGCTCGACCTCGGCCTCCAATTGGTGACGGAACGTGGACTCGGACAATAAGACGCCGGCCAGGAAAGCCCCCATCGCCATCGAAAGGCCACCCAGTTCCATCAGCAGCGCAGCCCCCAGCACGACCAGCAAGGCGGCCGCCGTCATGACTTCCCGGGCATGGGCAGCCGCCAGCAGGCGGAACAGCGGATTCAACAACCAGCGGCCCGCCGCCAAGAGGGCCAGGATGCACCCGATTGCGATAGCGGACTGCAGCCACGGATCGCTTTGCTGGGCGCCGCCTGCCGGGGCCAGCAATGCGACCAGCGCCAGCAGGGGCACGATGGCCAGGTCTTCCAGCAGCAGGATGGAGACGATGCGTTGACCTTGCGCAGTGGCGCTGTCGCCGCGTTCGCCCAGGATCTGCATCACGATGGCGGTGGAGGACAACACGAAACCCATCGCTGCCATGAAGGCGGCGGGGCCCGACAGGCCGGCCAACAGGCCAACGACCGTCAAGAGGCCGCCGCATGTCAGTACCTGAGCCACGCCCAGGCCAAAGATCTCGCCCCTTAGCTTCCACAGGCGCGAGGGCTGCATTTCCAGCCCGATGATGAACAGGAACATCACCACGCCCAGTTCAGCGACGTGCAGGATGGATTTTGGATCCGAAAAGAAGCCGATCCCGAATGGGCCGATGGCCAAGCCGGCCGCCAGGTATCCCAGCACGGAGCCCAGCCCTAGCCGCTTGAAGATCGGAACAGCGATGACGGCCGCGCCCAACAAGACGACGACATTGACGAGTTGATTGCCTTCGATAGGCAGAGCCATGTGGCGCTCCAGGTTATGCGGCGGGGGCTTGCCCCATTTTCCGGCAATCCGGGGGATTGGCAATCCGGGAGTACGGCAAGCTGGAGAGGAAAAGCCCCCACGCTGCGCACGCTTCGCGCGCTTGCTGCCCCCCGAGGGGGCTTTTTTGTCTTGGGGCGGCCCTACGACAAAAAACCGCCGCGATGGGCGGCGGTCGAAGGGGGGGAGTTCGGTCAGTCGTCGCGGAACTGCATCTTGTAGAGCGAGGCGTACAGGCCATTGGCGGCCAGCAGCTCGGCGTGGGGGCCGTGTTCGACGATCTTGCCGGCGTCCAGCACGATGATGCGGTCGGCGTTCTGGACCGTGGACAGGCGGTGTGCAATGACCAGCGTGGTGCGGCCCTTCATCAGGCGTTCCAGCGAGGCCTGGACTTGGCGTTCGGACTCGTTGTCGAGCGCCGAGGTGGCTTCGTCGAGGATGAGGATGGGCGCGTTCTTGATCAGCGCGCGGGCGATCGCCAGGCGCTGGCGCTGCCCCCCTGACAGGCGGGCGGCATTTTCGCCCACGGGCGTGTTGATGCCCTGCGGGAGCCCTTCCACGAATTCCAGCAGGTTGGCGGCCGCCAGGGCGTCGCGCACCTTCTGTTCGCTGGAATTGCCCAACGCGCCATAGCCGACGTTGGCGGCGATGGTGTCGTCGAACAGCACCACGTCCTGGCTGACCAGCGACAGGTGTGATCGCAGGCTGCGCAACGTCAGGTCGTTGATTGGCGTGTCGTCCACCAAGATGGTTCCGGCGTCGGCCAGCACGAAACGCGGCAGCATATTGACGAGCGTCGTCTTGCCGCTGCCCGACCGGCCCACCAGGGCCACGGTCTGGCCGGGTTCCACGACGAAGGAAATATCGTTGACCGTGTCGCGGTCGGCGTCGGGGAAACGGTGCCTGACGTTGCGGAATTCCACCTTGCCGCGCACGGGTTCAGGCAGTTCTTTGGTGCCCGTGTCGTTTTCGGGCGTCTGGTCGATCAGCGCGAACACGCTTTCGGCCGACACCAGCATCTTCTGCATGCGCGCGGCGACGTTGGTCAAGCGCTTGATGGGGTCGAAAATCTGCGCCAAGGCCGCCATGAAAGACGCGAAGCTGCCCACGGTGAGCGCCCCGCTGTTGGCTTGGCTGAGCGCGACGGCAATGACCGCGCCGACGGAAACCGAGATGCAGACCTGCGTCAGCGGCGTCAGCGCGGCATCCGCCGTGGCGGTGCGCATCGCGAAGCGGCGCAGGCGGCGGCTGACGAAATCGAAACGGCCTCGCTCGACTTCATAGCCATCGAACAACTTGATGACACGCTGGCCATCGATGCCTTCGCCTACCACGCGGGTCAGTTCCGCGTTCATGTTGACGGTGTCGCGGTTGATGCGGCGCAGGCGCTTGATGAAGAAGCGCGAAATCAGCACCGACACCGGCAGCATGATCAGGATGATCAGCGTCAACACCCACGACATATAGAGCAGCACGCCGATCAGGGCCAGCACCACCAGCGTTTCGCGCACCAGCACCGTGATGACGTCGGTGGCGTAGCCCGTGACGTTGCCGGCGTCGATGGTGAAGCGGTTGAGCAGCCGGCCGGTGTCGCCGCGCTTGAAATCGGAATCGGGCAGGCCGAGCAGGCGTTCGAACATGTCGCGGCGCATGCCAAGCAGCACATTGTTGGCAACCCAGGCCAGCAGATAGTCACTGAAGAAGTTGCAGATCCCGCGTAACAGGATCAAGCCCACGACCGCCAGGGGCAAGGCCCAGACATAATAGGGTTTGGCCCCTGAAAAGCCGCCGTCCAGCAACGGCTTCATAATGACGGCCAGAACGGGTTGCGTGGCCGCCGCGCCCGCCATCAGCAGGACAGCCAGCAGCAAGCCCTTCCAGTAGGAACCCACGCGGCTGTAGATCCGGCTCCAGAGTTCAGACTTGACGGGGTTGGAATCCGCGGGTGCGTTGCGTGCGGCAGAATTCAAAGGGAACACTCGCTTTTATACAATTGTGCCCCGGATTGTACCGGCTACGCGCCGCCGCGCTGTAGCGCCCACCCTCATTTCAGCCCCATTTTCCCCCAGCCCGCCCATGTCCGAAATCAGTTGTTTGTACGTCCGGTTACCCAATTGGGTGGGCGATGTCTGCATGAGCCTGCCCAGCCTGCGCGCCCTTCAGGGCAGCGGCTTGCCCCTGGTGATCTGCGCCCGCCCCTGGGCCCGCGACCTGCTGGACGGCGTGGCCAAGCAGGATTTCATCCCCATGCGAGGCAAGGTCGGCCCCGACCGGGCCGCTGTCAGCGCCCACCGGCGCGGCTTGGGCGCCCTGGGCCGGCGTGCCCGCGGCCTGCTGCTGCCGGATTCGCTGTCCAGCGCGCTGGTCTTCCGGTTGGCGGGCCTGCCATCGGCCGGCTATCGGGACGACGGCCGCAGCTTCCTGCTGCGCTGGCCGGTCGCCAAGCCCGACGAATCGCTGCACGCCGTCCAGTCGTGGCATTACCTGACGCGCGCGGCCCTGACCCGCTGGGGCCTGCCGTCCGGCCCCGCCCAGCCGGGCCCGACCCTGGATCTGCCGCTGACGCCCGCCCACCAGCACGCCGCCGACCAAGCGCTGGCGGCCGCCGGGCTGACCGCCCACCAATTCGTGCTGATCGCTCCGACGGCCACCGGCCTGCACAAGGGCAAGATCAAGGTCTGGCCGGGATTCGATACACTGACCCGCGCCTTACAGGCACGCGGCCATACCGTGGTAATGTGCCCCCCTCCGGCCGAAACCGAGGAGGCACTGCGCAATGCGCCGACCGCACGGTTACTGCCTCCCTTGCCGTTGGGCGCCTTTGCCGCGCTGACGGCGCGGGCGGCGCTGGTGATTTGTAACGATTCCGGCGTATCGCACGTCGCCGCGGCCGCTTCCGCCCGGGAACTTGCGCTGTTTGGCGTGACCCGCCCGGGACGGACCGGCCCATGGTCGCCCCAGGCGGTCTGCGTCGGATCGGATCAGGCTTGGCCGTCCGTCGAAGAAGTTGAACAGCAGGCCCTCACTCTGCTGGGCAGGACGAAGTAATCAGGATAGTTTTGACATGACCTTTTCCAGCTACCTCACGAATCTGATCATTCCTTACAACCTGTGCGTGACCTTTGTCATCGTCGGTCTCGCGTTAGGCTGGTTCCGGCTGCGCAAGACCGGCGGCGCCATCATCGCCACCGGTTTGCTTTGGGCGCTGTTTTGGTCGCTTCCGGCGACGTCGCTGTGGTTGGGCGGCGCGCTGGAAAACCGCTATCCCCATCTTCCTCCCGCGGAATCGCCGACGGCCGACGCCATCGTGGTACTGGGCGGCAACACGGCCAACGGCCGGGCCAATTGGTTTCTACCCTATGACAAGGACACCGCGATCGTGCGCATCGACACGGCGGCCCGCCTTTATCTGGCCGGCCGAGCCCCCAAGGTGTTGCTGTCGGGCGGCGCGTTGGAAGGCGATGTCAGCGAGGCCCGCGGCATGGCGCACGCGATTCGCCAACAGGGTGTCCCTGAAACCGCGCTGATCCTGGAAAACGCCAGCCGCACCACTTACGAAAATGCCGCCCTGACCGAGGACACACTGAAGTCGCGTGGCATCGGCAAGGTGCTACTGGTGACGTCGGCGCTGCACATGCCGCGCGCCATGGCGGCCTTTTCCAAGCAGGGCGTGGAGGCCATTGCCGCCCCGGCGCCCCCCCAGATCGTGGCGCCCGCGGATGGCTCGTTGCCGTTGTGGCTGCCCGACCAGCGCACCTTTGACGCCAGCCGTTCCATCATCAAGGAATACGCCGGCCTGTTCGTGTATTGGCTGCGCGGATGGGTATGAGCCTGACCGGGCGTGCCGCGCCGGCGCTGGACTGCCGGGCGGGATGCGGCGCCTGTTGCATCGCGCCATCGATCACCCGGCCGATTCCGGGCATGCCGGATGGCAAGCCGGCGGGGGTGCCCTGTATCCAGCTGCTGCCCGACATGCGTTGCGCGATCTTTGGCCTGCCGTCCAGGCCGGACTTCTGCGGTGGCCTGCAACCCCAGCACGACATGTGCGGCCCCGACCGCGAACATGCGGTCCGGTGGCTAGGGGACCTGGAACGAGCGACCGCCCCCGGCCACTGAGCATAATGCAGCCCCGGGGGGCCTGCACCGGGTAAACCGCCCTGGGCAGCCGGCTCCAGCACCGCTTAGCAGCGGGCTTCCAGCACCTTCTCGTACAGCTCCTCATATCTTGAGGCGACCGTTTCCCAGCTTTGATCACGCGCGATTTCCAGGCCGCGTTCGGTCAGTGCCGCTCGCAATTCGGGTTCGGAACCCAGCCGTTCCAGTGCCTGCGCCAACTGGGCGCCGTCGCGCGGATCTTGCAGGATCAGGGCATCCTTGCCTGCGGAAAGGTACTGCGCGAAACCGCAATAGGCCGGCGAACTGACCACGACCGGCAACCCGTGCGACATGGCTTCCAGCGGCGCCATGCCGTAGCTGTCGTTCAGCGTGGGATGGGCATAGATATCGGCCGCGCTGAAATACTGCGCCACTTCCGGGGTGGGATCGACGAGCGTGATGCGATGAGCGATGCCGCTGGCGGCGCGGACCCGCTCGCGGGTGGGCTCGTCCGCCCCCACAACCAGCAATTTGTAATGCGCCGGCAACTGCGACAGGGCATCCAGCAAGGCAGGCAACCCCTTGCGCAGCGGATTGCGGGCCACCAGCAGGCAGCCGACGGTGCCGGCGTCCCAGCCCAGACGGGCCCGCGTGGCGTCGCGGCCCAGGGCGTCCTGGGCCGACGGCAATTTAACGCCAGGCGCGATGATGTCCACCGGCAGTTGCTGGCCGTAGCTGCGGTGCAGTTGATCCATGATCAGGCCGGACACGGCCACCACGCGCCGCGCGGGCGCGCCACGGACGCGCAGCTTTTCCAGCAGCAAGTAGGTAGCCAGGCGCGGACTGAGCCAAGCGGTCACCCGGGCGAGCGGCCTGACGCGGGTGACACGGTTGTAGCGCACCGGCGTCACGTGCATGACCTGGATCTCTCCGGCCCACCCGTTCATGTGTGAATGCACGATATCGAACTTGCCCCGGGTGAGCCGGTCGGCCCGCCAGGCGAAGTACAGCACCCGCATCCAGCTGGGCAGCCAGCCGGGAAAGCGCACCGGCAGGAAGCGGAACGGCAGGTCGCTGTCGAAGTCGCGCGCCACGATGGAGATCTCGTGGCGCTGGCCCAGGACGCGCATCAGTTCGACGCCATAGGCCTCCGCGCCTCCGAAGCGATTGCCGAAGCGGTCGACCAGCAGCGCGATGCGAAGCCGCCGCTCAGCGGCGCCGGCGGGTGTCTTCATACCGGGTCAGGCACTTCTGGAGGAAGCGGATGATGTTGGTGGAACGCGCCACCGTCACCCGTGGCAAGCCGAACGGATCGTCGGACGCCGCAGCCAGGCCGCGCTGCGTCAGCGTGGCGTTGTCGTAACCGGCCTCGCGCACCATGGCGCGGTGTTCCTGCCCGTGGTCCCCATAGGGATAGCAGAAGGCCGTGACGGGCGCTCCCAGCGCCTGCTCCAGTTCGTCCTTGGATTCGACGATCTGGCGCCTGGCTTCATCGGGCGTCATTTGGGGCAGATGCACGTGGTCCAGCGTATGCGAACCCACCTCATTGCCCGCCTGGGCCCATTCGCGCATTTCCTGCACGGTCATCAGGGCCGAAAACGGGATGCCTTTTTCATGGTCCCAGACATTGCCGCCATCGAACTGATGCGCCACGAAATAGTTCGTGGCGGTAAAGCCCAGTTCACTGAGCACGGGCATCGCATTGCGATGCACATTGCGGTAGCCGTCGTCGAAGGTGATGCCGAACACCTTGCCCTGGCGCTCGCCACGCACATAGGGCATGACGTCGCGCATGGACAGGCCGCGGTAACCCAGCCGGCGCATCCAGCGCATCTGGCGGGCAAAGCTGTTGGGGTGCACGGTCAGCCCACGAAACGGCGTGCCCTTGGGGTTGGGCTCGCCGATCTGGTGATACATGAGAATGGGGATAGACATAGGACCGGATTATAGGGCCCGGCGTCCATCCCGCGTACGCTGGTAGACGTCGACTGTGGCGGCGGCGAAACGGTCGATATTGAAGTCGCGCACGCTGGTTTCGCGGGCACGGACGCCCATGGCGCGCACCGTGTCCGGATGCGCCAGCATGAAGCCCAGCTTGGCCGTCATCGCGGGCACATCACGTACCGGCACGATCCAGCCGTCCACGCCATCGGTCACGTTTTCGGGCAGCCCGCCCACGTCGGTCACCAGCGCGGGCAGGCCCAGGCCCATGATCTCGCGGCAGGCGAAGGACAGCGCTTCGCGATAGGACAGCACGAAGCCCGCGTGGCAGGACGCCAGCGCCGCGCGCACATCGTCGAGCAGGCCGGGGAACCGCACCTGGTCGATCATGCCCAGTTCGCGCACACGGGCCAGTTTGGCCTCGGAGGGCGGATCGCCCGCCACCATCAGCAGCACGCGTGCCTTGTCGGCCGGCGGCAGTGCCGCCACCGCCGCCACCAGGTCCAGCCAGCCCTTGTCGTAGTCGGTGCCCCCCGCGCTGCCCAACAGCAGCTTGCCTTCCCACTCGGGGCCGAAGATCAGCGCGCGCAACTTGTCCAGGCTTTCGGGCGGAGGCGGAGCGAAGAAATTGGTGTCGATGCCGTGCCGGATAGTCGTGATGGGGCGCTTGCTGTAGGGCGAACGCTGCATCAGGCCATGCACGTAATCGCTGACGGCGATGCCGTGGTCGGTGGCCAACGCGACGCGCAGCTTGTGACCGAAGCTTGTGAGCGGGTGGTCGTTATGCTTGGTGAACACAATGCGCGGGCGGCGCGCCATGCCCAGCGTGGCCAGCATCACCTGCTTGTGGTCGGCCGAACCGTTGACATGGATGATGTCGAAACGCCCTGCCTTGATCAGGCGGCGCAGTTGCGCGCGGTCCTTGAACCACGAGGACGGGCGCGTCGTGTACTGCATGTCGACCACGGCGGTCACGCCGGGAATCGCGCGGGCGTAGCGGTGCAGCCGGCTGGTGGCGGGCGCCGCCACGGTGATCTCGTGGTCGCGCGCCAGGGCCTTGGCCAGGTTGATGATGTAGGTGACGTGCCCCCCGCCGTTACCGGCGTGGAAGTTCGTGTACAGGATCTTCACTTCTGTTTCTCGGCCAGGAACATCAGCTTGGAATAGCGGAAAAAGCTGCCTGCCGCCGCTGTCACCGCCAGCACAAGGCCGTGCTTGCCATCCAGGAAACCGCGCCGGATCAGATAGATGCGCACGAAGGTCCAGAAACCATGGCCCAACGCGCCGAAGATCGACGTGCGGCGTCCCTTGGCATACATCATCGCCGCGGCATCCGAGGAATAACGGTTGACCTTGTTGATCAGCGCATCCAGGTTGTCATACGGATAATGATTGAAGTAGCCCTGCAGTTTCAGCGGCTGGCCGTTGGCCGGCACGAGACGTTCGTGCACGGCCGCGTCGGTGAAACGCGCCGTGCCGCGCTTGAACAGGCGCAGCACGTAATCGGGCCACCAGCCGCTATGCCGGATGTCTTTGCCGCAGAAATTCGACAGCCTGGCGATCTCGTAGGCGTCGGCGCGCGGATTCGCCAGCACCTCCTGGATTTCGCGGGCCAGTTTGGGCGTGACGCGCTCATCGGCGTCGATAGACAGCACCCAGTCGCCCGTCGCCAAGTCCAGCGCCCGGTTCTTCTGTGGCCCGAAGCCGGGCCAATCCGACGTCATTTCAACGCGTGCGCCCAGCGCTTGCGCAAGTTCGACGGTACCGTCGGTGCTGCCCGAATCCACCACGATGAATTCGTCGGCGAAAGCCACGGACTTGAGGCAGGCGGCGATGTTTGCCGCTTCATTCTTGGTGATGATGATGACTGATAGCTTCATCCGCGATTCCTAAGACGCTTTTTCCAGGCTTTCCAGGCGTGGTAGCGCGGCCCCCAGAAGGGGTCGCGCGACAGCCAGATGCGCCGGTTCAGCCAGGTTCCGCCCTGGTTGCGCACCGCGAAACGAAAGATGTGTCCGGGGTCGGCGCCCGGCGTGTTCTGCCCGAAAGGGTCGGTAGTGTACAAGTGCGCGAAGCCCGCCTGCCGGGCGGCGGCCACATAATCCGCATCGAAATAGCCCTGCGGCCAGCAAAGATGGTCGCTGACGGCGCCCAGGCGGCGCACGAGGGTCTGGCGGGAATCGTGCAGCTCTTGTGCGATGTGGCTGCGCTTGGCATCCACGTCGGCGCCACAGACCTTGTCCCAGCGGGTATGGGTATGCGTGTGGGAATGG
Source organism: Achromobacter marplatensis (assembly GCF_049060505.1). Classification (GTDB taxonomy): domain Bacteria; phylum Pseudomonadota; class Gammaproteobacteria; order Burkholderiales; family Burkholderiaceae_B; genus Achromobacter; species Achromobacter marplatensis_A. Next base: position 1,068,040 of record NZ_JBMGRB010000001.1, on the reverse strand, counting down.
AATTCGAAGGTGCCCGCCGCCTGCATGGCTTCGATTTCGCTCCAGCGCAGCATCGCCTCGTCGGCGCGGCCGGCAGCCACCAGCTGCTTGCAGGCGTCGTGGTCGGGCGTGGCCGGCAACGGGCCGCCCTGCCCCGCATGCGGCCGCACGGGACCGTCGCCGATCCAGCCCGTGATGGTGAACAGCACGGCACGCATGCCGTGACGCGCCAGCACGGGATGCGCGTGCACCCAGTTGTTCAGGTAGCCGTCGTCGAAGGTGATCAGCACGGACCGTTCAGGCGCCGGGCCGCCCGCCAGATACGCCGCGAACTGGCTCGCGGACAGCGATTGGTATCCTGCCCGCGCCAGACGCGAGATCTGGGCGTCGAATACGTCCGGCGTCGCCGCGATCATGCCCCCCGCAGGCGTGACATGGTGGTACATCAGCACGGGGACGTTGGGCGCGTTCATCCCGCCCGCTCCGCCAGCCACTTGAGGTAGACGGCTTCGGTGGTTTCGGCCAGACGAGCGGGTGAAAACACCGCTTCTTCCCAGACCATTTTGCGGCCGGCTTCGCCCATGCGCCGACGCAAGGCGGGGTCATCGATCAGGCGCTGCAGCGCGTCGGTCAGCGCCTGGGGATCCTTGGGAGGCACCAGGATGCCGGTATCGCCATTGCGCAACATCTCGGACACGCCGCCGACGTCGGTGCCGATCACGGGCAGGCCGCTGGCCTGCGCTTCAACATAGACGGTGCCGGACGCCTCCTGCTGCGTGGCCAGCGCGAACAGGTCGAATCCGGCCAGCAGGTTGGGCACGTCGCGGCGCATGCCCATCAGATGGATACGGTCTTGCAAGCCGAGTTCGGCCACGTAGTCCTGAGTCTGCTCGAAGACGGGCGAACCGCCGCCGACGAACACCAGGTGCAGCGTCGGCCGGCTTGCCATCAGCGGCGCGATCGCGTCGATCAAGTCCTTGTGGCCCTTGGTGGCGCGCATGACGGCCACGCAACCCACGACGATATCGTCTTCGGCCAGGCCGAGCTCGTCGCGCAGCGTCGAGTGCTCGACCGGCGGCGGCAGCACGATGGGCGAGTAAACGGTGGCCACTTTGTTGGCGGGCACACCGCGTTCGATCAGGTATTTGCGCACATGATCACTGACCGTCGTGACCCTGTGCGGCAGACAGGTATAGGACCATAGGGAGCCCACCTTATTCGACAGGTGGCGGGTCCGCACGATCAGCGGGGTGCCCGCCAATCTGGCGCCGACCGCCGCGATGACGGTATCGCGCCGGCTATGGGTGTTGAGCACGTCAAAGCGCCCTTCCTTCAGGATGCCGCGAACCGCCGCCACCCCCTTCAGGTAGTTCACCGGCCCGTCCATCTCGATCTTGTGCACCGTGAATCCGGCATCGGAAAGACGTTCAGCCAGCAAGGCCTTGGGCTGGCAGATGGCTTCAAGATGATGGCCGCGCGCGCGCATGGCCGTCATTTCCTTGAAGATCCGCCCTTCCTGGCCCCCAAAACTGGTGGCGGCTTCCGAATGCACGATACGCAGATTTCGCATCAATAGGTGACCTCGACTCCGTCCGGCTTGGTCCAGGCGTTCAGGTTTTCAAGCAGCGTGTCTGCCATGCGGACCCGCCACTCTTCGCCCAGCCGGACCGTGCACAGGAAATTGTTCTTGGTGTAGACAATATCGATCGGCACACCGGGGATGCCGTTTTCGGGTTCGGCGCGAAACGGGTTCAGCATCTGGCGCAGGCGCGCCGCGTCGGCCGACCCGTTAAGCTTGACCCGCAATGACTTGGCACGCGCTTCGCGGGCCAACTGCAGGTCGTACAACTGTTCGGCAACGATGCGCATGCCGCCGGAATAGTCGTCGTTGCTGACCTTGCCCTGGACGATGACCAACTGATCTTCGCGCAACCGGTTGCGGTGCTTCTCGTAGAGTTCGTTGAACACCGAGATCTCCACCTGCGCGGTGCCGTCATCCAGCACGGCGAACACCATCTTGCCGCGGCGGGTCATCATGACGCGCACGCTGGCCAGCACGCCGCACATCCATTGCAGGTCCCGCTGCGGCTCCACGCGCGCCAGCTGCATCGGCACGATGCGGCGGACTTCGTCGCGCCAGGCGTCGAACAAGTGGCCGCTGTAGTAGTAGCCCAGCGCGGATTTTTCTTCCGTCAGCTTCTTGTGCAGATCCCAGGGCGCGACCTTGGCCAGTTCGCCCGCAACCACGTCGCCGCTATCGTCGCCGAACAGCGAGGCCTGGTTGGCGCTGCGCGCCGCCTGTTCGGCGGCCTCCATCGCGGTAGGCACCGACGCCAGCATCGCGGCGCGGTTGGGTTCGATGGTGTCGAAGGCGCCTGCCTTGATCAGGGCTTCGATGGTGCGGCGGTTGACGGCCTGTTTGCCGACGCGGCGGCAGAAGTCGAACAGGTTCAGGAACGGGCCGCCTTCCTTGCGGGCGCGCAGGATGTCTTCGACGGCGCCCTGCCCGGTGCCCTTGACGGCGCCCAGGCCATAGCGCATGGTGCGCGGCGGCTTGCCTTTTTCGGTGTACTTGTCCTTGACCGGTTCGAAGCGGTAGCCCGAAAAGTTCACGTCGGGCGGCAGCACTTCAACGCCGTTGTCCTGGGCGTCGCGGCAGAAAATCTGGACCTTGTCCGTGTCGTCCATATCGGACGACATGGTGGCGGCCAGGAATTCGGTCGGATGATAGGCCTTGAGCCACGCGGTCTGGTAAGAAATCAGCGCGTAGGCGGCCGAGTGCGACTTGTTGAAGCCGTAGCCCGCGAACTTTTCCATCAGGTCGAACAGCTTGACCGCCAAGTCCGGGTCGTGGCCCTTTTCCTTGGCGCCTTGCTCGAACAATTCGCGGTGCTTGGCCATTTCCTCGGGCTTTTTCTTGCCCATGGCGCGGCGCAGCAGGTCGGCGCCGCCCAGCGAGTAGCCGCCGATGATCTGCGAGATCAGCATCACCTGTTCTTGGTAGACGATGACCCCGTAGGTGCTTTTCAGGGTGCCTTCCAGGTCGTTGTGGAAGTAGTCCACCGCGGCGCGGCCGTGCTTGCGATTAACGAAGTCGTCCACCATGCCCGATTCCAGCGGCCCCGGCCGGTACAGGGCCAGCATGGCGATGATGTCTTCGAAGGTGTTCGGGCGCAGCTTTTTCAGCAGTTCCTTCATGCCGCGCGATTCCAGCTGGAACACGGCGGTGGTGTTGCCGTCGCACAGGATCTTGTAGGCGGCGGGATCGTCCAGTTCCAGCGCCATGACATCGAAGTCGCGCTTGTCCTCGTTGAACTGGCGCACGTAGCGCACGGCCCAGTCCAGGATCGTCAGGTTGCGCAAGCCCAGGAAGTCGAACTTCACCAGGCCGGCGGCTTCGACGTCGTCCTTGTCAAACTGCGAGACCGCGCTGTTCTCCTGGCCGGGCTGGCAATACAGCGGGCAGAAGTCGGTAAGTTTGCCGGGTGCGATGAGCACGCCGCCGGCGTGCATGCCGATGTTGCGGGTCAGGCCTTCCAGCGGCTTGGCCAAGTCGACCAGCGCGCGCACTTCCTCTTCCTGCTCGTAGCGGTCCTTGAAGGCGGGTTCGTCCTTCAGGGTGCGTTCCAGCGTCCAGGGATCCATCGGGTTGAACGGGATCAGCTTGGACAGGCCATCGCAGAACATGTAGGGCATGTCCAGCACGCGGCCGGCGTCGCGGACCACGGCCTTGGCGCCGAGCGTGCCGAACGTGGCGATCTGGCTCACGGCGGCGCGGCCGTATTTTTCCTTGACGTAGTCGATGACCCGTTCGCGGTTGTCCTGGCAGAAGTCGATATCGAAGTCGGGCATGGAGACCCGCTCGGGATTCAGGAAGCGCTCGAACAGCAAGTCATAGCGGATCGGGTCCAGGTCGGTAATGCCCAACGCATAGGCCACCAGCGAACCCGCGCCCGAACCGCGGCCGGGGCCGACGGGCACGCCGTTGTTCTTGCCCCAGTTGATGAAGTCCTGCACGATCAGGAAGTAACCGGGGAACCCCATCTGGATGATGGTTTTGCATTCCCAGCGCAGGCGTTCGTAGTATTGCTCGCGCTTGGACTCGCGTTCCGCCTCGTTGGGAAACAGGAACGCCATGCGTTTTTCCAGGCCTTCTTCCGACAACTGGACCAGGTAATCGTCCAGCGTCACGCCCTCGGGCGTGGGGAAATTGGGCAGGCGCGGCTTGCCCAGCACCAGGCTCAGGTTGCAGCGTTTGGCGATTTCGACCGTGTTGGCCAGGGCCGAAGGCACATCGGCGAAACGCCGGGCCATTTCCTCGGAACTGAGCAGATACTGTTCTTTGGTGAAACGGCGCACGCGGCGCGGGTTCGCCAGGATTTCGCCTTCGGCGATGCAAACGCGGGCCTCATGGGCCTGGAACTCGTATTCGTCCAGGAATTGCACCGGATGCGTGGCCACCACCGGCAGACCGGCCTCGCCTGCCAGCCGCATGGCCGCCTGCGTATAGGCCTCGTCGCCGTCCATGCCAGCCCGCTGCAATTCAATGTAATAGCTGCCGGGGAACAAGTGCGCCCATTGCCGCGCCAAGGCCAGCGCGGACACGGCGTTGCCGGCGTCCAGCGCCTGGCCGACGTCGCCCATGCGCCCCCCTGACAGCGCGATCAGGCCCTGCTGGCCTTGCAGCCATTCGCGTCGGATTTCCGCCCGGCCCTTGCCCTGGTTCGTCAGGAAGGCCTTGGACAGCAGTTCGCACAGATTCAGGTAGCCCTGATGGTTGCGCACGAGCAACAACAGGCGAAACGGCTTGGCCGGATCGTCGTCGTTGCTCAGCCAGACATCGCAGCCGGCGATGGGTTTGACCCCTGCGCCGCGCGCGCCCTTATAGAATTTGATCAGACCGAAAAGGTTCGACAGATCGGTCAGCGCCACGGCCGGCTGGCCCAGCTTGGCGACGCGTTTGATGAGGTCGGGGATGCGCACGATGCCGTCCACCACCGAAAACTCGGAGTGGACGCGGAGATGCACAAAAGGGGTCGGGGTTGTTACGGCTTCGGACATAGCGGGAATTGTACCTAGGGATCCCGGTCCAAGCCGATGCGCCTGTGATTCCGCGAACGGGGCGCCACGGACCTTGTGTAACAATACTAGGTAGACAAGACTTATCTGTCGCAGGACAACGATTACGTATGAAATGGTTAATACCTGGGATCTGGCTGGCCGCCATCCTGTTTGCGCACTTCCGAGGCCGAGTACGACTGCCGCTGGGCCGGCAGATGTTGGACCACTCGGTCCTCCTCGCCCCGATCAACGCATTCATGGTGCTGGCCTCTCGCGTGCCGTCCACCCCCTACCTGACAACGAGCGAAATCGCCGAACTCAAGGTGCTGGACGACCATTGGGAGACTATTCGCGAAGAAGCCGTGCAAATGGCCGAATTGCAGCGCATCAAGGCGGCCGACGCCCATAACGACATCGGCTTCAACTCTTTCTTCAAGTACGGCTGGAAGCGCTTCTACCTGAAGTGGTATGACGCCCGCCACCCGTCGGCCGAAGAACTGTGCCCCAAGACCGTCGCCATCCTGAAGACCCTGCCCAAGGTCAAGGCCGCGATGTTCGCCGAGCTTCCCCCCGGCGGCCAGTTGAACCCGCACCGAGATCCCTTCGCCGGTTCCCTGCGCTATCACCTGGGCCTGGTAACGCCGAACGACGACCGCTGCCACATCATCGTCGACGGCGAGCCCTACAGCTGGCGCGATGGCGAAAGCGTGGTGTTCGATGAGACCTATGTGCACGAGGCGTACAACCACACCGACCAGAACCGGATCATCCTGTTCTGCGACGTCGAGCGCCCGCTGAAGTGGGGCTGGGCTGAAGCGTTCAACCGCTGGTTCGGCCGCGTGGTCATGTCGGCCGCCAGTTCGCCCAACGACGGCGGCGACCAGACCGGCGCCATCAACCGGCTGACGCACGCGCACTGGGTCATCGACCAGAAGCGCAAAGCCTTCAAGACCTGGAACCGGACCGCCTACAAGGCCACCAAGTACGCCTTGATTGCGCTGGTCATCCTGGGCTTTCTCGCCCTGTAATGCGGATGCGGCCGGGCCGCCCGAGAGCGGCGGCCCGCACATCGCGAATCTCCGCCGGACGCCGTCAACGCTTCAACGACTCCCAGCTCTTCATCAACCGCTTGACCGAAACCGGCATAGGCGTCCGAAGTTCCTGCGCGAACAACGCGACCCGCAGCTCTTCCAATAACCAGCGGAATTCATCCAGGCGAGGGTCCGGCGCGCCCTTCAATGCCGCTCTGGCGCGCTGATACTGCGTGACCAGCGGCGCCATTTCCGCCACCAGCTTCGCATCGCGCCCCGGGTCCGCCCGCAACTTGTCGATACGGGCCACGGCGGCCTTCAGGTAGCGCGGATAGTGCGAAAGTTGCGAGTAAGGCGTGTCGCGGATGAACATCTTCGGCATCAGGGCGCCTAGCTGCTGCTGCAAATCCGCGTATGCCGCCGCATGCGGTTTCGCTTGCGGCAGTTTGCGTTGCAGCGCCGCGTACTCCGTCAGCACCGCGCCCGCCAGCCTGGCCACTTCCTGCGCCAGCAGGCCCAGCCGGCCTTTGCCTTCCGTGCGGCGCGCATCGAACTGCTGCTCATTCACCGGCCAAGGTTCGGCCAGGCAGGCCTGCCCCAGCGCGCAATCGATGATCTGGTCGCGCAATTCTTCTTGCGTGCCCAGCGTCATGTACAGCATGCTGATCTTGGTCAGGTCGGCCAGGTTCTTTTCCAGGAACTTGACCTGCTCGCGCAGCCCAAGGCGGAACAGCTTCAACAGGCCCGCGCGGTGGTGCTTGCGCGCCTCGTCCGGGTCGTCGAACACGTCCAGGTCGCAATGCGCGCCCCGGTCCACCAGCGCCGGATAGCCAATGACCGACTGGCCGCGCCGCTTGATTTCCATGATTTCCGGCAAAGGCCCAAACGACCAGGTCGTCAGGTTCTCGTGCGCCAGCGCCTGAGCCACCTGCGTGTCGCTGGCCGCCAATTGCTGGAAGGTGGCCTGCGCCTGCTTGCCGAATTCCGCGCGCAACTGCGCCAGATTCCGCCCCGAGGCCAACATGCGGCCATGCTCGTCGACCACGCGGAAATTCATGAACAGGTGCGGCGGCAAGGTTTCAAGCTTGAAGTCGCCCACGGCCGGACGCACCTGCACCTGGTCCCACATGTCGGCGATGATGGCATCCACCAGGCCCTGCCGCGGATCCGCCTGCCGATCGAACCAGCGCTCGTAGAAGCCGGCGGCGTAATCGGGCAGCGGCACGCAATGGCGACGCAGCTTTTGCGGCAGCGACTTCAGCAGCAGATGCACCTTTTCCTTCAACATGCCCGGCACCAGCCATTCGCAACGTTCCGGATCGATCTGATTCAGCGCGAACAGCGGCACCGACAGCGTCACGCCGTCCCGGGGCGAACCGGGTTCGAAGTGGTAGTCCAGCGCCATCGACACGCCTTGCCATTCCACCTTCTTGGGGAAGACATCGGTCGTCACGCCGGCGGCTTCGTGCCGCATCAGTTCGTCGCGGGTCAGCATCAGCTTGCCAGCCGCTGCCTTGTCCAGTCCGGACACCCATTTCTCAAGCGACGCGGTCTGCGAAATATCGGCCGGCAACTGGCGGTCGTAGAAGGCGAAGATCAGCTCGTCGTCCACCAGGATGTCAGGGCGGCGCGTCTGGTGCTCCAGCTTTTCGATGCCGGCGATCAGCTTGCGGTTGTGCGCCACGAAGGGCAACCGCGTATCGATTTCGCCCGGCACCAGCGCCTGCCGGATGAATAGTTCGCGGGCATGGGTCGGGTTCACGCGGCCGTAGTGGATGCGGCGGCCCGTGTAAATGGTCAGCCCATACAGCGTGGCGCGCTCGTTGGCCACGACCTGCCCGGCCTTCTTTTCCCAGCGCGGGTCCGACCAGTTCTTGCGAATCAGGTGGGCGCCCACCTTTTCCAGCCACACCGGATCGATGCGCGCCACGCAGCGCGCGTACAAGCGCGTGGTCTCGACCAGTTCGGCCGCCATGATCCAGCGCCCGGCCTTTTTCACCAGGCGCGAACCCGGATGGATGTGGAAACGGATCTCGCGGGCGCCCTGGTAGTGGCCGCCTTCGTCGCTCTTGAAGCCGATATTGCCCAACAGGCCAGACAAAAGCGCCAGATGCAGCTGTTCGTAGGTGGCTTCCACCTGGTTGACGCGCCAGCCTTGTTCGCCCACCAGCGCCGCCAGCTGCGTATGGACGTCGTGCCATTCGCGCAGCCGGATGGGCGACAGGAAATTCTGGCGCAGCAGGTTCACCAGCTTGCGCTGGGAGGCCTTGTGCTGCACCTGCTCGCCATACCAGCGCCACAGTTTCAGGAAGGAGATGAATTCCGATTTTTCGTCGGCGAACTTGGCGTGCGCCGCCTCGGCCGCCTCGCGCTCCTGCATGGGGCGGTCGCGCGCGTCCTGCACCGACAGGGCCGACGCGATGATCAGCATTTCGGCCAGGCACTGGTGTTCGCGCGCCGCCAGGATCATGCGGCCGATGCGCGGGTCCACCGGCAACTTGGCCAGTTCGTGCCCGGTCTCGGTCAATACGAAGGATGCGCCGGTCCGCGTGGCCTCGGCGTCGTCGTCCGATGCGGAGGCCAGCTCGATCGCGCCCAATTCCTGCAGCAGATGGTAGCCATCGGCCACCGCGCGCCCAGGCGGCGCCTCGACGAAGGGAAACTGCTCGATATCGTCAAGCTTCAGCGACTTCATCCGCAGGATGACGGACGCCAGCGACGAACGCAGCACTTCTGGATCGGTGAAGGCCGCGCGGTTATTGAAGTCCAGCTCATCGTAGAGCCGGATGCACAGGCCTGGCCCCACCCGGCCGCAACGGCCGGCGCGCTGGTTGGCCGAGGCCCGGCTGATGGGCTCGATCCGCAGCTGCTCGACCTTGTTGCGCCAGGAATAGCGCTTGATGCGCGCCAGCCCGCTGTCGACCACGAAGCGGATGCCGGGCACGGTCAGCGAGGTTTCCGCCACGTTGGTGGCCAGCACGATGCGGCGCGCATTGGTGCGCGGATGGAAGATCTGCTCCTGCTCGGCCTGCGACAGGCGCGCATACAGCGGAAGCACCTCGGTGCCAGCGGGATGACGCTTGCGCAGGGCCTCGGCGGATTCGCGGATTTCGCGTTCGCCGGGCAGGAACACCAGCACGTCGCCCGGGCCATGGCGGGCGCATTCGTCCACGGCGTCCACGATAGCGTCGATCAGGTCGCGCTCCTCGTCGCCGGACATGCGCTCGCGCTCGCGCCCGGGCTTGGCGGCCGGAGCGGCAGCGTCTTCGGGCAATTCCTCGCGGACAGGCCGGTAGCGGACTTCGACCGGGTACAGCCGCCCGGACACCTCGATGACGGGTGCGGGTTTGTCTTCGGACGCGGCAAAGTGCTTGGCAAAGCGCTCGGCGTCGATCGTGGCCGACGTGATGATCAGCTTCAGGTCCGGGCGCCGCGGCAGCAGCTGCTTCAGGTAGCCCAGCAGGAAATCGATGTTCAGGCTGCGTTCGTGCGCCTCGTCGATGATGATCGTGTCGTAGCGGCGCAAGAGCGGGTCGCGCTGCGATTCGGCCAGCAGGATGCCATCCGTCATCAGCTTGATGGACGCGTTGGGGCCGGTGCGGTCGTTGAACCGCACCTGGTAGCCCACCACTTCGCCCATTGGCGTGTTCAGTTCTTCGGCGATGCGCTTGGCCACCGACGTCGCCGCCAGGCGGCGCGGCTGGGTATGGCCGATCATCTTCTGGCGGCCGCGGCCCAGTTCCAGGCAGATCTTGGGCAGCTGGGTGGTCTTGCCCGAGCCGGTTTCCCCGCTGACGATCACGACCTGGTGGCCGGCGATCGCGCGTGCGATCTCCTGCCGCCGCGCGCTGACGGGCAGGTCTTCGGGGTAGGTCACGGCAGGGATGGGGCGCTCGGGGCGCTCGGGACGCTCGGGGCGCGGCGTCTTTTTGGCCACCCGGGGGGCGTCGGCCACGCGGGCGGCGCCGGCCGCGGCGGCGGGAGCCCCCGGGGAAGCCGTCTTGGGCGCCCGCGGGCGGGAGGATTCAGGCATGTACGATAGTCCGGTTAGCCGGGCATTATAAATTTCTATGGCATTCCTGCCCGCAGGCCGGTCTGGCGGCATTGAAACCGGGTATGAAATAAGCGCTGATTTCCGCCTGCGCCCGCCCCCGACGGTCATATAATTTCGCCACGCCGTCACCGGACGGCGCCAGGGCGCGGCAAAGCGCCGCGCTTTTACCGACTCTCAGGAATCCCTCCGCCCATCATGCCCGACCTGGAACCAGACACCGTCTCCGCCCTTGAAGCCCCAGAATTCGCACCCGCCCAGTTCGTCCGATGGTTTCGAGACGTGGCCCCTTATGTGCATGCATTCCGAGGCAAGACTTTCGTGGTGGCGTTCGGTGGCGAACTGGTGCAGGCTGGCGCGCTGAACGCGCTGGTGCAGGACTTGTCCTTGCTGTCGTCGCTGGGCATCCGCCTGGTGCTGGTGCATGGCTCGCGCCCGCAGGTCAATGAACAGCTGCGCCTGAAGGGTTACACGCAGCAATTCGACCGTGGCCTGGCGCCCACCGACGCCGCCGCGCTGGAATGCGCCAAGGAAGCCGCTGGCGAAATCCGGCTGGACATCGAAGCCGCGTTCAGCCAGGGCTTGCCCAACACGCCGATGTCGCATGCGCACATCCGCGTCATTTCCGGCAATTTCGTGACGGCGCGGCCCACCGGCGTATTGGACGGCGTGGATTACAAGCACACCGGCCAGGTGCGCAAGATCGACATCGACGCGCTGAAGTTCGCCATCGAGAAAGGCTCGTCGGTGGTGCTGCTGTCGCCGCTGGGCTTCTCGCCCACGGGCGACGCCTTCAACCTGGCCATGGAAGACCTGGCCACCAGCGTCGCCGTGGCGCTGCGGGCCGAAAAGCTGATCTTCCTGTCCAGCTCGCAAGGCGTGTTGAACGACGATGGCACGCTGGACACCGAACTGGCCCGCGTGGATGCCGACGCGCTGCTTGCCGGCGGCGAACTGGACGAAGAAACGCACGCCTTCCTGCAATATGCGTCGCTGGCGGTCAAGCGCGGCGTGGCGCGCGCCCACCTGTTGCCGTTCGCGCTGGACGGCAGCGTGCTGCTCGAGATCTTCACCCACGACGGCGTGGGGACCATGGTGGTGGAAGACACGCTGGACGACCTGCGCGCCGCGACGATCGACGACGTGGGCGCCATCCTGAGCCTGATCGAACCGCTGGAGGCCGACGGCACCCTGGTGCCGCGCCCGCGCAGCGTGATCGAACGCGACGTGGAGAACTTCACGGTGCTGGAGCACGACGGGGTGATCTACGGCTGCGCCGCCCTGCACACGTTCGCCGACGAGCAGATGGCCGAAATGGCCTGCCTGATCGTGCACCCCGAATGGCAAGGCTCCGGCGAAGGCGAAATCCTGCTGCGCCACATGGAGTCCCGCGCGCGGGCGACCGGCGCCAAGCGCCTGTTCGTGCTGACCACCCGGACCTCGCACTGGTTCATCAAGCGCGGATTCGTGCAGGGTGGCGTGGCCGACCTGCCCCGCGAAAAGCAGAACAACTACAACCGTTCGCGTAACAGCATGGTCTTCATCAAGAAGCTGTAACCGCCACGTCGATCAGGCCCTGACCGCAGGGCTTGAAGGGGCTTGGCGCCCCCTGGACGCCAAGCCCGTTAAAATACGCCGTTATCTATCTTTCCGGCAGCGAACCATGTCCCGTATCGTCAACTGTGTGAAATTGAAGCGTGAAGCCGAAGGGCTGGACTTTCCTCCCTACCCCGGCGAACTTGGCACGAAGATCTGGCAGAGCATTTCCAAGGAAGCTTGGGAAGAATGGAAGGCTATCCAGACCCGCCTGGTCAACGAAAACCGCCTGAACCTGGCCGACGCCCGCGCACGCAAGTACCTGAAAGAACAGATGGAACGCTTCCTGTTCGAAGATGGCACGGTGGAAGCGCACGGCTACGTCCCGCCCTCGGCCTGATTCCGGCTGCGCCGACGGTGCCAGACCGCATCGGCGTCCCCGTTCGAAGCCCCTCGCCCGCGAGGGGCTTCGTGTTTGCGGCCACCGCGCGCGTGGCGCCAAGACGCCGCCCCGCGCTGCGCTGCGCTGCGCTTAAGATTCGAACATTGCTGGCCGTATTAATGCTGTCATGAAAGAAGAATCGCGCTTGTCCCCTCCCGCCGATCCGCCGCCGTCCATCGCGCGCGCGCTGGCGATTGCCCCGGACCGCAAGACCGGCACACTGCAGGATGTGCGGCATGTCGTCATCCTGATGCAGGAAAACCGGTCGTTCGACCACTATTTCGGCACCCTGCCCGGCGTGCGCGGTTTCGCGGATCCGCACCCGGCGCCCACGGCTGCGGGAAACGTGTTGACGCAATTGGACGGTGACACGCAATGCCGCCCGTATGCCCTGCAAGCGGAATACGCCAGCGGCACGCCAGTGGGCTACATCACGCCGCACACCTGGGACGACGCGCAACGCGCCTGGAACGACGGCCGCATGGACCAATGGCTGCCCGCCAAGGGCCGCTTGGGGCTGGGCGCCTACACGGCCGACGACGTGCCCTTCCAAACGGCGCTGGCCAACGCCTTCACCGTGTGCGACGCCTATCATTGCTCGGTGCATGCCGGCACCAATCCCAACCGGCTGTTCCTGTGGACCGGCACCAACGATCCGCTCGGACAGGCCGGCGGCCCCGCCCTGGTCAACACCTACGACCGCCTGGGCCCGCCCGACGAAGGCTACGCCTGGACCACGTACCCCGAACGCCTGCAGGCGGCCGGGGTGGACTGGCGCGTGTACCAGGACATGGCCGACAATTTCCACGACAACCCGCTGGCCGGCTTCCGGCAGTACCGCCGCGAACATGCCAGCGGCGCGGCAAACGCCCCCTTGCGCGACCGTGGCCTGTCCACGCACACGCTGGACGACCTGGCGCGTGATGTGGACGAGGGAACGCTGCCACAGGTGTCCTGGATCGTCGCGCCCGCAGCCGACTCCGAACATCCCGAGGTGTCGTCGCCGCGCCAGGGCGGGGCCTACGCCGAACGCGTGCTGGACATCCTGACCCGCAATCCAGACGTCTGGAGCGGGTGCGTGTTTCTCGTCACTTACGATGAGAACGACTGCTTCTTCGACCACATGCCGCCGCCCGCGCCGCCTGCCCGCCCTGCCAACTGCCAATCGGGCGGACTGTCCACGGTGGAACTGGATGGCGAATACCACGACGCCCGCCACGGCCCAAGCGCCGCGTCCCCCGAAGATCCCGCCAGCCTGCATGGCCGCGGCTTCGGTTTGGGGCCGCGCGTGCCGATGCTGGTGGTGTCGCCCTGGAGCCGCGGCGCGTGGGTCAACTCGCAAGTGTTCGACCACACCTCGGTGATCCGCTTTCTTGAAGCCCGCTTCGGCGTGGCGGAACCCAATATCAGCCCCTGGCGCCGCGCCGTCGCGGGCGACCTGACGTCGGCGTTCGATTTCGCCGGCGACTGGGGGCCGCTCCATCCGGACAGTAATCGCCACGCCTGCCCGCTGCCCTATGCGCTGGAAGCCGTGGGCCGCATGACGGCCGACGGCGAGCACTACCGGCTGACCTTGCGCAACCCGGGCAGCGCCGCCGCCGTGCTGCATGTGTACGACCGCCTGGATCTGGCGCATGCGCCCCGGCGCTACACCGTGGGCCAAGGCGCGCGGCTGGATGACGGCTGGCGGCTGCACGACCACGGCGCCTACGACCTGTGGCTATTGGGGCCCGACGGTTTCCATCGGCAATTCCGTGGGGATGCGCGGGATGCCGGCATGCTTGAGGCGCAACTGGTTCCCGTGACCTCGGGCCTGCGCCTGCGGCTGATCAATCACAGCGATGCGCCGCAACCCGTGAAGGTCGAGTCCCACATGGGCGACGGCTGGCGCGCCATGGCGCATGTGCAGGCCGGCGGTGCGCTGGAACTTAAATATGCCGGCAGCGAAGGCTGGTACGACCTGGAAATCAGCGCCCCCGCCCTGCCCGCTTTTGGACGCCGATTGGCCGGCCGCGTCGACGCCGGCAAACCCGGCGTGCCCGATCCACGCCTATGCCAGGGCGCCGCGCTGCCGCTGTAACCCTCGCGGCTGCCCGCCCGGCTACTGCTCGTCTTCTTCGGTGCCGTCTTCACCGCGCGCCAGGCGCTCGGTGTTCTTCACGCCGGTGTGGCGCACGTCAGCGCCCTTGACCATGTAAATCACGCGTTCGGACATGTTCTTGGCATGGTCGCCGATACGTTCCAGCGCGCGTGCGATGAAGATCATGTCGATGGCGCGCGAGATGGTGCGCGGGTCTTCGATCATGTAGGTGATCAGGTGGCGCAAGGCGCCCTTCCATTCCTTGTCCACTTCCTTGTCGCTACGCACGACGGCGGCAGCCTGGATCGGGTCAAGGCGGGCGAACGCGTCCAGCGCCTGATGCAGCATGGTGCGCACATTGGCGGCCATGTGGCGCAGTTCGATCACCGGGATGTGGCGCAGTTCGGCTTCGTGGATGCGGCGCGCGACGGTAGCGACCTTCTCGGCCTCGTCGCCGGAACGCTCCATGTCGGTCAGCATCTTGGACACGGCCATCAGCATGCGCAGGTCGATGGCGGTAGGCTGGTGCCGGGCCAGGATGCGGCTGATGCTTTCGTCGATCTCGACTTCGTGGCGGTTGACTTCCTTTTCCCGCTCACGGACCTTCTCCACCAGCGACAGGTCGCCCGTGGCCAGCGCGTCGATCGCTTCCTGGATCATGGCTTCCACCAAGCCGCCCATTTGCAAGAATTGCGAACGGACGCTTTCCAGATCGGCGTCGAACTGCTTGTTTGTATGCTCCGTCATCCGGGCTCCCTGCGTGGTTGATCTCATTGCATTGCCCCGAAATAAGAGAATTACGAGATGGGCCTGCACAACCGGCAAGGTTATGACCCAAGTGTGACAGGATTATGAATCGACGCCCCGCCGCCCGCAAGGCAGGCAGACGGAGCGACCGCGGACCCCGCACGGGCCAGGACGTTTACGCCGCGCGGTCCAGGCGGCGAATGCCGTTCTGCGTAGCCAACAATGCCACATCGGCGCCGGCCAGCGCAAACAGGCCGCAGGTGACGACGCCCGGCAGGTTGTTCACGCGGGCTTCAAACGCCGGCGCGTCGGTGATGGACAGGCCCGACACGTCCAGGATGATATTGCCGTTATCCGTGACGAAGCCTTCGCGCAGGCGCGGCTGGCCGCCCAGGGCCGTCAGCGCGCGCGCCACCGCTTCGCGCGCCATCGGGATGACTTCCAGCGGCAGCGGGAACTTGCCCAGGGTCTGGACCAGCTTGGATTCGTCGACGATGCAAATGAAGCGCTCGGCGACCGACGCCACGATCTTCTCGCGCGTCTGCGCGCCGCCGCCGCCCTTGATCATGTGCAGGTTGGCGTCGATTTCGTCGGCGCCGTCCACGTAGATCGGCATGGTGGATACGTCGTTCAGGTCCAGCACCTTCAGGCCATGGCCGGCGAGACGGGCCGCGCTGCGTTCCGAACTGGCCACCGTGCCGGCGATCCGACCCTTGAAACGCGCCAGGCCATCAATGAACAGATCGGCCGTGGAGCCGGTGCCCACGCCGATGATGGCATCCGGGCCGGCGACCTGTTCAACGAATTCCAGGGCGGCGTCGGCGGCTTGCTGCTTGAGTTCTTGTTGCGAGAGCATGGCGGTGAAGAATGCGGATAGGTTGGTCAAGCCGGGAAATTTAGCATGCGGCGGCAGGCCAGGCCCGCGACAGGATGGCGCGGGTGTCGGCGCCAGCCGCCAGTTCTCCGAAAATACCGCCGTCCGCTTGCAGGCGGCTGGCCACAAAGGCCTGCGCGACCGGTTCCGGTGCATGCTGGATCAGCAAGGCGGCCTGCCATAGCCGCGCCAACCCGCCGGCGATGCGGCGCGCCTGGAATTCCGCCTGCGCGGTATCGGCCAGCAAGGTCCGCCAGCGCGCCACGGCCTCGTCGAATGCACGATGCCGTCCGGCCGCCTGCGCGAATTCCTGTTCCAGCGCGGGCAAGGCCTCGGGTTCGCGTTGCAACGCGCGCAGCACGTCCAACGCCATCACGTTGCCGGAGCCTTCCCATATAGAGTTGACCGGTGTTTCCCGGTAGATGCGCGGCATCGGCCCTTCTTCCACATAACCGTTGCCGCCCCAGACCTCCATGCACTCGGCGACCGCATGAACGGCGCGCTTGCAGATCCAGAGCTTGGCCGCGGGCGTGCCCACGCGCACCAAGGCCCGCGACGAGGCATCCGCGCGCGCGTCCACCGCCCGCGCCAGGCGCAGCGCCAGGGCCATGGCGGCCTCGCTTTCCAGCGCCAGGTCGGTCAGCACGTTGCGCATCAGCGCTTGTTCGATCAGTGGCTTGCCAAACGCGGAGCGATGCCGCGCGTGATGCAGGGATTGCACCAGCGCCTGCCTAAGCAGCGCCGCGCTGCCCAGCACGCAGTCCAGTCGGGTGGTGGCCGCCATTTCCAGCAACACGGCCAGGCCCCGCCCGGGTTCGCCGACCATGACGCCCCACGCGCCCTCGAACTCGACTTCGGCGCTGGCGTTGCTGCGGTTGCCCAACTTGTCTTTCAAACGGCGCACGCGAATGGCATTGCGCGGCCCGTCCGGAATCCAGCGCGGCACGAAGAAGCAACTTAGGCCGTCATCCGTTTGCGCCAGCACCAGATGCGCGTCCGCCTGCGGCACCGAAAAGAACCATTTGTGGCCCACCAGTTCATAGGCGTTGCCCCGGCCCGGCGTGCCCAGCGGCACGGCGCGGGTGCTGACCGCGCGCAAATCGGAACCGCCCTGCTTTTCCGTCAGCCCCATGCCGATCAAGGC
Source organism: Achromobacter marplatensis (assembly GCF_049060505.1). Classification (GTDB taxonomy): domain Bacteria; phylum Pseudomonadota; class Gammaproteobacteria; order Burkholderiales; family Burkholderiaceae_B; genus Achromobacter; species Achromobacter marplatensis_A. The sequence continues at coordinate 1,051,095 of NZ_JBMGRB010000001.1, read as the reverse complement.
GCTGCGCTTGGCGGACAACGGGGCGTCGCCGCCGTCGAATTCGCGCGAATACAGCGCGGGCAGCCATTGCCCCGCAAAGTCGATGGCGCCGGACGGTTCGCGCTGCAGCAGCGGCACGGCGGCGAACGTCATGGTGGTGGGGCACAGCGTGCCCGCTTCGACCTGCCCCTGCATCAGGTAGGCTGCCGCCCGCGCCACCTGCGCGCCCGGCACGGGTTGCGCCCAGGCGCGGCTGTGCAGGCCGCGGGCCAGGATGCCGCTCATCAGCAAGTTCCAGGCGGGGTGGAATTCGACATGGTCGATGCGGTGGCCGCCGCGGTCATAGGCGACGAGCCTGGGCGGACAGCGATTGGCCTCGGCACCGGCCGCCAGCGTCTGCGCGCGCCCCAGCCAGGCCCCATGCGCGGACAGGTCGCCCGCCCAGTTTTCCGCCCCCTCGCGCCGCGCCGCCTCGACCAAGGCGGGGTCGGTGTCGTACAGCGAATAGTCTTCCAGGGGGGGAACCTGATTCTGTACGGTATGCGTCGCGAACGATGACATGGCTGCTCCGTGGAATGCCGCTATCTGGCCATGGGCGCCACCAGGGCCCAGGGCCGCAATGCTTCGACCTGCGCCGCCAGCTCCAGCAGCAGCGCTTCGCTACCCAGCGGGCCCATGACCTGGATGCCGATCGGCAACCCGTCGGACGACACCGCGAACGGAATGGAGATCGCCGGCATGCCGGTCAGGTTCGCCAGGGGCGCGAAGGGCGAATAGCCGATCACGCCCTTCTTGCCCAAACGGTAGGCCAGGTAGTCGGCGTTGTCCATGGCGTAGCGGCCGAGGGGCGCTGGCAGTTGCGCCAGGACGGGGCTGAGAAACAGGTCATAGCCTTGCGTGCCGTCCCGGTGCAAAAAGCGACCAACGCGGCGCGTGATGTCGTGGCAGGTGTCCACGCAGGCCACGTACTGCGCGCCCGAAATCGCGCGGGCGTACTCGCGCGCGCCCAGCGTGGTGGGCTGCAATTCGTCGGCGGCCAGCCGGCGGCCGCGCGCGGCCACGAAACTGTCGATGGCGTTGGCCGCGGCGCTGGCGATCAGCGGCAGCATCGGCGACAGCACTTCTTCGGAACCGACCGGCGGCGCGGCCAGCACCAGTTCATGGCCAAGCTCGGCAAAAAAACGCGCGGCCTCGTCCACGGCTTCGGCCACTTCCGGATGGATCGCGCCGCCCTCGTAGGTGGTGTTGATGAATGCGATGCGGCGGCGCGGGGCCGCGTGTGGATCGGCCGCCACTCGTGCCGCCACGGCGCGGAAGGACTCGCGCGGCACCGCCGGCGCCGCGTATGGCGCTCCCACATCGGCGCCCGCGCTGATATCCAGCGACGCGGCGCAATCGCGCACCGACAGGGTCATCATGTGTTCCGTCGCCAAGCCGCCCCAGCCTTCGCCCTTGAGCGGCCCCAGCGGCATCAGCCCGCGGGAGGGCTTTAGCCCCAGCACGCCGCAGCACGAGGCCGGGATGCGGATGGAACCGCCGCCGTCGCTGCCGTGCGCGATTCGCACCATGCCGCTGGCCAGCGCCGCCCCCGCGCCACCGCTGGATCCGCCTGCGCTGTGGCCGGATTTCCAGGGATTCTGCGTCGGGGGCCCGTAGGCCGGCGATTCGGTGGTGGGGCTCAAGCCCAGTTCAGCGCTGGTGGTGCGGCCGAACGGGATCAGGCCGGCGCGGCGGTAGCGCTTCACGATTTCAGCGTCGACGTTCCACTCCACGTGGCCATACAGCACCGAGCCCATCGCGCTGGGCAGGCCCAACGCCGCCGTGCCCAGGTCCTTCAACAAGGTGGGCACGCCCAGGAAGGGCCGGTCTTGCAATTGCGCCATGCGCTGTTCGGGTGTCAGGGCAGCCAGTTCGGCATCCAGCGCCTGGGCCAGGCGCAACCCGGTTTCGGGCTGCATTCCGCACGCGGCGTTGATGGTGGGATTGCGCGCCGCCACCCTGTCCACCGCCTGCTGCATCGCAGCAAGCGCGGTCGTGACCCCTTGGGCGATATCGGCGCCCAGCGCCGTCGCGTCGAGGGAAGAGGAATCATGGCGTTCAGCGGGGCTCATGCTTGCGATGCTCCAGGGTTCGACGGCAACATGCCGTACATGCCAGGATATCGACAGTCCGCGCGGGCAACAAGCTGGCAGGGCAACGGCCAGCGCCCTTTCTGAAACTGCGCTGCCTTCCTGAACGGATCAGATACCGCCGCGGGCGGGCGCGGGCACACCGTCGCCCTCTTCGTTCAAGCCGCCCTCGGCATCGCTGTCTCCGTCGGCGTCGGCTTCCGGCCCTGCCCCCAATAACCGCAGGGCGTCGGCCTCGGGCAAGGCTTCCACGCTTTTCAGGTTTCTGAGCATTGCGCGGGTGCGCACTTCGGTCTGGCCGATCTTATTGCTGGCGGTATCCAGCGTTTTCTTGACGCTGGCCAGCGCTTCGCCGAACTTGCCGAATTCAGTCTTGACGGCGCGCAGCACCTGCCATACCTCGGACGACCGCTGTTCGATCGCCAGCGTGCGGAATCCCATCTGCAGGCTGTTCAGCAAGGCGGCCAGACTGCTGGGCCCGGCCACGTTGATGCGCAGGTCATGCAGCTTATCCAGCAGGCCGGGGCGCCTCAACACTTCGGCATACAGGCTTTCGGTGGGCAGGAACATGATGGCAAAGTCGGTCGTGTGCGGCGGCGCGACGTATTTGCTGGCGATCAGCCTGGCCTGCACTTCGACCGCCCGGCCCAGCGCGGCGCCGGCGGCTTTCACGCCTTCCGCGTCCGCGGCCTCTTGGGCGTCCATCAGGCGCTCGTATTCTTCCTTGGGAAACTTCGCGTCGATCGGCAGCCAAACGGGCTCGCCGCCTTCGCCCCGCCCCGGCAAGCGGATGGCGAATTCGACGACGGCTTCGCTGCCCGGCACCGGCTTGATATTGCTGGCGTACTGGTCGGGCGTCATGTTGTCTTCAATCAGCCGGGCCAATTGCACTTCGCCCCACGTGCCGCGCGACTTCACGTTGGTCAACACGCGTTTCAGGTCGCCGACTCCCGCGGCCAGGGCCTGCATTTCGCCCAGGCCTTTATGCACCGCCTCAAGCCGGTCGGACACCAGTTTGAAGGACTCGCCCAGCCGCTGCTCCAGCGTGGCATGCAGCTTTTCGTCGACCGTCCGGCGCATCTCGTCGAGCTTGGCGCTGTTGTCGGTCTGTAACGATTGCAGGCGCTGGTCCACCGTGGCGCGCACCTCCATGAGGCGACGCTCGTTGATCTGGATCAGCCCCTGCAGCTGCTCGCCGAAACCCGCGGCAAAGCGCGCCAGGGACTCGGCCGATTCGGCGCGCGCGGCTTGGGCGTCCCGCGATAGGCCCGCACGCAGATCGCCGTGCGATTGCGACAGTTCCAGCCGCAGCGCGCGGGTGGATTCCGCGAATTCGCTGCGCAAGCCGCGCTGGCCGTCGGTGATGTCGGCGCGCAGGGCGCGTTCGGTGCGTTCCAAACCTTCCAGCAAAGCGTCCAGCCGTGCGTCCCGAGCGACGGGCCGCAGCCATGCCAGCACGGCTGCCACACACGCCAACACCGCGCCGCCCGCGGCCACCCAAAGCAGAATGTCGTTCAAAAGAGGTCTCTCCAAAGCAGGAATTGTAGGACGCATCAGCGCCGCGTTGTAACCAAACGACATCGATTTGCCCACCCCAGGGCGTCGTCGGCGCGCAACGGGATTAAACTTGCCCCACTCCGAACTGATCGCCTGGCCCTCCTTTGAATCCCGCTGATCTTCCCTCCTGCCGACCCTGGATACCGTTCCAGTCGGTTTTCGGTCCGCTGGATCTGAACGCCGAGCGTCCCCTTGCGACGGGCGGCGACCGCCACATTTTTCAGCATCCCCATGCCCCTTCGCTGCTGGTCAAAGTGATGGACATGCAGGCTCGCGCCGTTTATCTGGAAGCGCGCCCGTTCAAGCGCTGGTACAAGCAATACCAGCGTGAAAGCGCCTACCGCGTCTATCTGAACGAAATATCGGAATACGTCACCACGACCACCCGCCCCTCCGGCGTGTGGCAAGTGCCCATGGCGCGCATCCTGGGCGTGGCGCAGACCACGCTGGGGCTTGGCCTGCTGGTCGAGAAGATCACGGACCCGGCGGGCAATATTGCGCCTACCGTGGCCGACCTGGCCCGGCAGGGCAAGGTCGACGACCGCTTTTTCGGACAGCTGGACGAGTTCTTCGAGGACCTGGCCGACGCCCACGTCGTGCTGCACGACGTGTCGCCCAGCAATATCGCCTGTGGCCTGAACGCCGATGGCAAGCAGGGCCTGTATCTGATCGACGGGTTCGGGGTGCTGCCGCTGGTGCCGCTTTACGCGTGGAGCAAGTCGCTGAACCGCAAGCGCATCGCACGCAAATATAAAGAAATGCGCGAGTCCCTGGAAAAGCGCATCCAAGGCCTGGACAGCGCCTAGCGCATGCCCGGCCGAGGGTCCTCGGGCAATACGACGCCCTGCCGGTCCACCCACACGTAGTCGTGCCCGGCGCGCTGGCCCCGCCGCAGCGGATTGCGCGTGCAGACCGCGGCGTAGGCCGGATCCACAAAACGGTAATGCAGGTGTTCGTCGCGCCCTGGCGGGATGCCCAATCGCGTCGTGCAGATCAGGGATTCAGGCGAATCGCCCACGTCTTCGACATACAGCGCGTCTGGATCGAAACGGCGCGCGTCCCACTCGGGCACTTTCAAACCCAACGACCGGCACAGCAGCGTCTGCCCCGCGCACAACCGTGACGGCGGACGCGGCAGGCCCTGCGCATCCGGATTCAGTTGCTGCATCCGGGCCAGGGCATCGGGGCCTGATCGCGCGTCCGTCCAAGGGTGGGCGGATTTGATCAGCACGGCGTTGCCGGGGCCCGCGGCGCTGAAGTTCAGCGAATCGCCGCCCCGCGCGTAATACATGTAGATGACGCCCCCATCCATGAACAGGGCGCGGCGCTTGTGGGTGTAACCCAGCGACGCATGGCTGCCCTTTTCTTCCAGGTAGTAGGCTTCGGTTTCGATAATGCGGGCCGACAGCCACAGCCCATCCAGGCGATGGCGGATGACCTTGCCCAGTAGCTCGCGCGCCAGTTCAGCGGCGTCGCGATTGAAAAAAGCATCGGGCAACGCCACGCCGGCGTTGCCCGATGTCTGAATGGAGGCTGCCATCGCCGCAGGCGCCGTGTCAGGCGAAGCGTTCGCCGTACCGCTTTTCGCTAAAGCCCACGGTGACTTCGCCATCCGGCGTCACCGTGACGGGGCGGCGAACCAGCGCGGGATATTCCGCGATCAGTTCGCTCCATTGGGCGTCGGTGTGCGCCGTTTTGCGGTCTTCGGGCAGGTTGCGCCACGTCATCGACGTGCGGTTGACCAGCTTTTCCCAGCCGCCAACCTTGTCCGACCACGCCTTCAACGTGGCCGCCGGCACCGGGTGATCGCGATAATCCACGAAAACGTGCTCGACGCCATGCGCCGACAACCAGTCGCGCGCCTTGATGCAGGTGCTGCACTTGGTGAGGCCATACAGGGTGGTTTGTTGCTTCATTTGGATTCGGACTCCTTGCGCCATTGCAGGCGGTTGGCCAGGATCACGCACGTGCCCACCGCAAGAATGAACAGGGTGGCCAGCGCATTGATCTCGGGTTTCAGGCCCAGCCGCACCCGCGAGAACACTTCCATCGGCAGCGTGCTGGAACTGGGGCCAGACAGGAACGACGCCAGGACGACGTCATCCAGCGACAGCGTGAACGACAGCAGCCAGGCCGAGGCCAGCGCCGGCGCGATCAGCGGAAGCGTGATCTTGAAGAAGACCGTAATGGGCGTCGCGCCCAGGTCCAGCGCGGCCTCTTCCAGCGACCGATCCAGATCGCGGATGCGGGTCTGGATGACGACGGCCACGAATGCCATGCACAACGTCACGTGCCCCACCCAGATCGTGAAGATGCCGTTTTCGGCGGGCCAGCCCAGGCTGCCCCGCAGTTCCACGAACATCAGCAGCAAGGAAATCCCCAGCACGACTTCGGGGATGACCAGCGGCGCGCTCAGCATGCCGACGTACAGCGAGAATCCGCGGAAGCGGCCCATGCGCCCCAGCACATACCCGGCCCACGTGCCGATAATGACGGCCGCCGTCGCCGTCATCGCGGCAATGCGGAACGACAGCCAGGCCGACCGCAGCAGCGCGTCGTCATTGAACAGCGCGTGATACCAACGGAACGAAAAGCCCGCCCAAGACGTGACGGTGGGCGACTCATTGAACGAAAACGCCATCAGGCTGACGATGGGCACATACAGGAAGAAATACCCCAGGCCCAGCACCACGGCGCGCAGCGTCTTGTTGGGCCCCTTCATTTGCGGCCTCCGTTGCCTTGTTCCTGCTGCTTGACCTGGTTGTACTGGAAGTAGACCAGCGGCACGAGCAGCAACAGCACCATCACGCAGGTCACCGCCGACGCCATGGGCCAATCGGCGTTATTGAAGAACTCGTTCCACATGACGCGGCCCATCATCAAGGTATTGGCGCCCCCCAGCATTTCGGGGATCACGTATTCGCCCACGGCCGGAATGAACACCAGCATGGCGCCGGCGATGACGCCCTGGCGCGACAGCGGCACGGTGATCTGCCAAAACGCCTGCCACGGCTTGGCGCCCAGGTCATACGCGGCTTCCAGCAGGCGCAAATCCGTCTTCACAAGGGTCGCGTACAACGGCAGGATAAAGAACGGCAGGTACGCATAGACCATGCCGATGTAGACCGCGACGTCGGTACGGTAGATTTCCAGCGGACTGGAAATCAGCCCCAGGCTTTGCAGCAGATTATTCAGCAAGCCGTCGTTGCGCAGGATGCCGACCCACGCATACACGCGCAGCAGCAGCGACGTCCAGAATGGCAGGATCACGCCCAGCAGCAGCAGGTTTCGCACGCGCGGCGACGACCGCGCGATGTAGTACGCGATGGGGTAGCCGACCAGCACGCAGATCAGCGTGGTGATGCCGGCGATTTTCACCGAGCTCAGGTAGGTCTTGAAATACAGGCTGTCGGTGAACAGCAGGATGTAGCCGCGCAGATGCAGACTGAACTGCACGGCTTCGTCCTGGAATTCAGCCAGCGACGTATACGGCGGAATGCCGAATTTGACTTCGGCAAAGCTGATTTTCAGCACCAGCAGGAAGGGCAACAGCAGGAACAGCACCAGCCAGGCGAACGGCGGCACCACCGCCAGCGCCCGGCCCGACGGCAACCAGTCGCGGGGCGAAAACCGGATCATGACGCCAGCACCGTCGCGCTGTCGGCGTCCCAGCTGACGAAGATCTCTTCGTCGATGCCCGGGGCGTCCATCTGGGCCAGCAGCAGGCTGGGCACGCTGGCCTCGACCGTCTTGCCGGAATCCAGGCGGATCTGATACAGCGCGTAGCTGCCCATCCAGGCCATGTGGCTGACCATGCCGTGGGCCCAGTTATATTCGCCTTCGGGCTGTTCGCGCGACACCACCAGGCGTTCGGGCCGGATGGAGACGTGCACCTCCATGCCCAGCGGTTCGGAGACGCCATGGTTCACGAACAGCGGCCGCGTCAGCTCGGCGCATTCGATGGCCACGTGGTCGGGTTCATCGACCACGATGGTGCCGGTGAACATGTTGGTCGACCCGATGAAGCTGGCCACGAAGCGCGAATTCGGAAACGCGTAGACGTCCTGCGGCGTGCCGCACTGAACGATCTGCCCTTCGGTCATGACGGCCAGGCGGTGCGCCATGGTCATGGCCTCTTCCTGGTCGTGGGTCACCATGATGCAGGTCACGCCGACCTGCTCCAGGATCTTCACGAGTTCGATCTGGGTCTTTTGGCGGATCTGCTTGTCCAGCGCCGACATGGGTTCGTCCAGCAGCAGCAGCTTGGGCCGTTTGACCAGGCTTCGCGCCAAGGCCACCCGCTGCTGCTGGCCGCCCGACAGCTGGTTCGGCTTGCGGCGCGAATAGCCCGCCATCTGGACGAGGTTCAGGGCTTCGAACACGCGGTCATGGATTTCCGCGCGGTCCACGCCTTCCTGCTTCAGGCCAAACGCCACGTTGGCTTCGACCGTCATGTGCGGGAACAGCGCATACGACTGGAACATCATGTTCACGGGGCGCCGGTACGGCGGCACGCTGGTGATGTCCTCGCCGTCCAGCAGGATCTGCCCGGACGTCGCTTCCTCGAAACCGGCCAGCATGCGCAGCAAGGTGGATTTGCCGCTGCCGGAGCTTCCCAGCAGCGCGAAGATCTCGTTGCGCTTGACGGACAGGTTGACGGAACGCACGGCGACCACATCGCCAAAAATCTTGACCACATCGGAAACCCGGACGAACTCGTCCGGGTCGACCGTATGCGGCGCCGAGTAACGGCTATCGCTCATGATGACTTATCTTCCAGACTTCAGCTCGGACCACATCCGGTTTTGCAGGCGTTGCACATTCAAGGGCAGCGCCTTGATCACGTACAGGGTCTTGGAAACCTCGGCCGGCGGGTAGATCATGGGGTTGTCGGCCACGTCCTTCACCACGTACTGCCGCGCCTCTTTGTTGGCGTTGGGGTAGAACATGGTGTTGGTGATGGCTGCATGGACCTTCGGCGTTTCAATGTAGTTGATGAACGCCAGGGCCTCTTCAGGATGCGGAGCATCCTTGGGGATGACCATCAGGTCGAACCATGCGGGCGCGCCGCCCTTCGGGATGAAGTAGTTCACTTCATACGCCTTCTTGGCTTCCTGCGCGCGCTTCCTGGCGATCATGACGTCGCCCGAAAAGCCGTAGACCATGCAAAGGTCGCCGACGGCCAGTTCGTCGATGTAGCCCGACGAACTGAATTGGCGGATATACGGGCGGATCTGCTTCAGCACATCCAGCGCGGCCTTGTAGTCGTCCGGATTGGTGCTGTTGGGATCCTTGCCCAGGTACTTCAGCACCGCCGGGAATACCTGCGCGGCTTCGTCCAGCATCGAGATGCCGCATTCTTTCAGCTTGGCGGCGTTCTCGGGCTTGAAGATCATGTCCCAGCTGGCCAGGTCGACGTTGTCGCCCATGATCTGCTTGACCTTGGTGACGTTGTAGCCCAGGCCGTTCGTGCCGTAGCCCCAGGGGATCGCGTACTCGTTGCCGGGATCGACGGTCGCCACCAGCGCCATCACTTCCGGGTCCAGGTACTTCCAGTTCGGGATCTTGGACTTGTCCAGCTTCTGGAACAAACCGGCCTCGATCTGGCGCGAGGCGTAATGGGTGGACGGGACAACGACGTCGTAACCCGACTTGCCGGCCAGCAGTTTGGCTTGCAGCGTGTCGTTGCTGTCGTAGACGTCATAGCGGACCTTGATGCCGGTTTCCTTTTCGAAACCCGGAATCGTGTCCGGCGCCGTGTATTCGGCCCAGTTGTAGACGTTGACGACCTTGTTCTGCGCGACCGCCGACGATGCCGCTGCCGCGACCAACACCGCGCCTAGCGCCCAGCGCATTCCCGCCCTTAGTTCCATTACAAGCCCCCTTGCCGTATGCCGTGTATGTCAGGAGTACCAAAAGGCGAAATCATAAAGCCTTTTGGCGGTCGGCCGCCCAACTTCGGGGGCGAGTCGACGCAATTAGGGCCCGATGACGGCAAATGCGCGCCCCCATGCGGTATCAGGGCTGGATGCCGACGCCCCATGCCGTCCAGTAGCTGTCGCGCAGCTTCATCCAGAAGCGGTCGCCCTCTTCTCCGGCCACTTTGACCAGCGACCGGCGCAGGCGGTCCAGGTTGCCTTGACGCTGCCGGTCCGACAACGCGCCTTGGGTCCCGCGGTCGAAATCGATCAGCCAGACCTGGCCGTCGCCTCCGATCAGGATGTTGAAGGCGTTCAGGTCGGCATGCCAGACGCCGGCGCGGTGCATGCGGACGATGGCGTCCGCCACCGCGCCCCACAGCGGCTCGGCCAACGCGTGGGCCAGGGGCCGCACGCCGGGGATCCGTTCGACCACGATGGCCGCCCGGTAGATGGGCCCCTGGCGCCAATAAGCAGCGGCCAGCGGCGCGGGCACGGCCAGCCCTTGCGCGCGCATGGCAGCCAACAGCCGATATTCGCGGAAGCTGCGCGTGCGGTCTTCGCCGTTCCAGAGATAGGCGTCGCGGCTGATGCGGGCGATCATGCCGCCGCGGCGGTAGCGGCGCAGCACGCCCTGCCAGCCCTGCCCCTGCACGAACCACGCCGCCTGGCGGCCGCCGGCATCCACGGGACGGGCCCGGTCGCCATAATGCGCGGGGTTGAAGATTTCCGGGCCCGATCCGGCCAGGCGGGACGCGTCGCTGAGCATGGCGCCGCCAAGCGGCCCTGGCCAGGCCTGGCGCTGAGCGCCGCGCGGATCGTCAGCCTTCACGGTTGCGCATCCAGTCGGCTACGCCGTAGAACGATTCCAGCAACCGCTCCACCAGCGGCGGGGCGATGCCCTGGTCTTCCATGGCGCGCCCGATGCAAGTCACCCACTGGTCGCGTTCGACCTCGCCGATCGAGAACGGCAAGTGGCGCGCACGCAAGCGGGGATGGCCGAAGCGTTCAATATAGTGGTCGGGGCCGCCGAAGTACCCGCACAGGAACCAGAACAGCTTGTCGCGCGCCTGGTCCAGGCTGGGCCCGTGGGCCGCGCGAAGCGCCTTCAGGTCGGGCTCCATGTCCATCAAGTCGTAAAAGCGGTCGACCAGCGCACGCACGCCGGGCTCGCCGCCAAGAAGGTCAAAAACGCTGCGGGTATTTTCCACGGGTTCAGTAATGGTATGGACGCGGGACGTCATCAGGTTTCTCGAAGGGTGACCAGGGGCGGCGTGCGCAACACGCCGCGCAGGGCCAGGGCGCCGCCCGCCCAGGCGCCCAGCATACCCGCGCCGATACCGGCCAGCCACGGCCAGAGGCTGAGGGTAATCGTGAAATCGAACACCTGGGTTGATAAGACCCAAGCGATCACGGTGGCGCCGGCGGCGGCCAGCAGGCCCGCCAGCCCGCCTACGGCCCAGAGCTCGATGCGCTGGGAGCGCGCCAGCTGGCTGCGCGTGGCGCCCAGCGCCCGCAGCACGGCGGCTTCGCGCATGCGTTCGTCGCGGGTGGCCGTCAGCGCCGCCGACAGCACCAGCACGCCAGCCGCCAGGGTGAACAGGAACAGCAACTGGACGGCCTTGCCCACTTCATTCAGAACCGACTGCAATTGCTGCAGGATGGCGCCCACGTCGAACACGGTCAGGTTCGGGAACTCGCGCACCAGCGCGGGCAGCACCGCCGCCTTTTCAGGCGGCAGGTAAAAGGAAGTGATCCAGCTTTGGGGCATGTCGGCAAGCGCGGCCGGGGTCAGGATGGCGAAAAAATTGACGCGCATCGTATCCCAATCCACGCGCCGGGTGCTGGACACGGCCGCCTCGACCTGCTGGCCGGCCACATCGAAGGTCATCTTGTCGCCCAGCTTCAGGCCCAGCGTCTTGGCCAACCCCGACTCCAACGACACCTCGGACGAGCCGGGCGCCAGCCAGCGGCCCTGTTCGATCTTGTTGGACGAGGGCATCTCGTCGCTGTAAGACAGGTTGAACTCGCGGTCCACCAGCCGCTTGGCGCGCGGTTCTTCGTAATCGTCCGGGCCGACCGGCTTGCCGTTGATGGCGATCAGCCGCCCGCGCACCATCGGCGACAACGCGATGCGGCCCAGGCCCTCGCGGGTCAGCGCAGCGGTCACGGCCTGGCGCTGGTCGGGCTGCACATTGATCAGGAAGCGGTTGGGCGCATCCGGCGGCATCGTGCGCTGCCAGCCGTCGATCAGGTCGGTGCGCGTCATGGTTAGCAGCAGCAGCGCCATCAGGCCCACCGCCAGGGCGCAGACCTGCGTGATCGTGGCGGCCCGCCGCCGCACCACCCCGGCCAGCGCGAAACGCAGCGCCGGCAGCCCCGAGGCCAGGCCGCGCACGCGCGCCAGGCCCAGGATGCACAGCCATGCCACCAGCGCGAACACGGCAAACGCGCCCAAAAAGCCCCCTGCCACCACGCCCCCCAGCTTGGCGTCGCCCGCGAACCACCAGATCAGCAGGGCAAAGCCCGTGGCGCCCAGCGCGTAGCCAAAGGCGCTACGGGCGCTGATCGTATCTGCGTCGCGGCGCAGCACCCGGGCCGGCGGCACATGGCGCAGCTGCGCCAGCGCGGGCAAGGCGAAGCCCAGCAGCAGCAACAGGCCGGTCAACACGCCCTGCAAGGCGGGAATGGCGGACGGCGCGGGCAATTGGGTGTCGATCAGCGACCCCAGCAGCATGACCAGCACCTGGTGCACCGCGTACCCCAGCATGCAGCCCGCGGCGGACGAGAACAGGCCGACGAGCGTGAACTCCAGCGTCAGCATCCGCGACACCTGCGACTGCACGGCGCCCAGGCAACGCATGACGGCGATGCCGTCGCGGTGCCGGGTCATGTAGCGTCCGGCGGCCAGCGCCACGGCCACCGCGGAAATCAGCACGGCCAGCAGCGCCACCAGGGAAAGGAAGCGCTGCGCGCGGTCCAGGGCGCGGCGCACCTCCGGCCGGCCGGACTCCAGCGTGGCGACCTTCTGGCCGCGCTTGAGGTTCTGGTTGAGCCAGGCCGAATAGCCCGCCACGGCGTCGGGCTGGCCGGCCACCAGCATGGCGTAGCCGATGCGGCTACCCGGTGCGATCAGGCCGGTGGCCGGCAGATCGCTTGCCCGCAGCAACACGCGCGGCGCCACATTGACGAACTGCATGCCGCGGTCCGGCTCGTAGGTGATCACGCGGTCGATGCGCAGATGGGCGTCGCCCACATTCAGGGTGTCGCCCACCTTCAGATTCAGCAGCGACAGCAGTTGGGCGTCCACCCAGACCGCCCCTTCGGCGGGAATGTCGCGTGTCGGCGCGTCGGGCGAGAAAGGGGCTTCGGCCACGCGCAGGGCCCCGCGCAGCGGATAGCCCGGCTCGACGGCCTTCAGCGCCGCCAGCTGCGCACCGTCGCCGGCCCCGACCATCGACGGGAACTGCCAGGTGCTGGAAAGCGCCAGGCCGCGCTGGCGCGCCTGGTCCAGGAACGCGGCAGGCACCGGTTCATCGGCGTCCAGCACCAGATCCGCGCCCAGCATCTGCCCGGCGTCGCGTTCCAGCGCCCGGCCAACCCGGTCGGCCAGGAAGCCAACGCTGGTGACGGCAGCCACCGCCACGACCAGCGCCAGCACCAATAAGCGCAGTTCGCCCGCCCGGGCGTCGCGCATCATCATCCTGGCGCCCAGGCGCAGGGTGGACCAGAAACCGGGGCGCTTGGCCTGTGACATATCAGGGAAATCCATCATTCATCAATGTTAACTAACCGCCTATAAGGCGTCCGAATCCCGATATCATCCCGGGGCGGGAGGCAAAGCCGCCCATAAAGATACCTAATACCGGAGAAGACAATGCGTAAATCCTGGCTTGCGGCCACGATTCTGGCCGCCTGCGCGGCCGCTACCTCGCTGCCCTCGGCAGCCCAGACCACCCTGAAAATGGCTTACGCCCTGTCGACTTCGTCGCACTACGGCGCGGGCGCCGACGCCATGGCCAAGTCCATCGAGGCCTCGACCAACGGCAAGTACAAGGTACAGCAATTCGCCAACAGCGCGCTGGGCGGCGAACGCGAAGTCATCGAGGGCCTGCAGATCGGCACCATCGACCTGGCCATCGTTTCGACAGGGGCTACCCTCAATTTTGTTCCCGAGACTGGGGTTTTCGATATCCCCTTCCTGCTGCGCGACCTGCAACACGCCCGCACGGTGCTGGACAGCAAGATCGGGCAGGACATGTTGGCCAAATTCCCCAGCCGCGGCATCATTGCCCTGGCGTGGGGCGAACAGGGCTTTCGCCACCTGACCAACAATGTGCGCCCGGTCAAGACCCCGGCGGACGCCAAGGGCCTGAAGATCCGCACCACGGAAAACCCGATCCACATCACGGCTTTCCGCCAGATCGGCATTCTGCCCACGCCCATGGCCTGGCCTGAAGTCGCCACCGCCCTGCAGCAAGGCACCATCGACGGCCAGGAAAATCCGCTGTCGGTGATCACGTCGGCCAAGCTGTCGCAGATGCAGAAGTACCTGTCCTTGACCGGCCACGTCTACGGCCCCGCCCTGGTGCTGATGTCGGCCAACGTCTATGACGGCCTGTCGGCCGCCGACAAGGCCAACTTCGACAAGGCGGGCAAGGACTCCGCGCTGGCCATGCGCGCCTACGTGGACAACATCGAGAAGACCGGCGTGGAACAGTTGAAGAAGGAAGGCATGCAGGTGTCCGAGGTGGATCGCGCCGCCTTCGCCGCCGCCGTCGAGCCCGCCTACCCCGAGTACTACAAGAAGTTCGATAAGAAGCTGGTCGACTCGATCCGCGACACCAAGTAAGCGGCTGGCGCCCCGCGGGCGCCTTGCCTTCAGGCGGCGGGATTGTCGTCCCGCTTGCCTGCCGTTTTCCACCCTGTGCGTTTACCGCCATCGGGATTCATCATGCGTTTGCTCTGCGCTTTCGACCGCGGCCTGTTCAAGCTGGTCTCGGTTCTTGCCCAACTTCTGCTGGTCGCCGCCGCGGCTGCCGCCTTCTACCAGGTCATTGCCCGCTTCGTGCTGCAGTCGCCCGCCGACTGGAGCGAGGTGCTGACCCGCGCCCTCCTGATCTGGACCGTGCTGCTGGGCGTGGCCTTGGCCTTCCGCCACGGCGCGATGATCAGCGTTGAACTGCTGCGCAACCTGCTCGGTGGCGCCAAGCGCCGCGTGCTGGAAACGGTGATCGGCCTGATCTGCGCCACTTTCCTGGGCTTTCTGGCCTGGATTGGCGGCAACATGACCTATCGCGTGCGCTTCCAGACCGTGCCGAGCCTGGATATCTCGATTTCCTGGATCTACCTGGCGATCCCCGTCGGGGCGACGCTGGCCGCCATCGCCGTGCTGGCCCGCTGGTGCGCCGGCGAAGAAGAAGACGTGCCCGTGCGCAACGACGCGCAAGGCTAAGCCGCCCCTTATCGAACTTGAGCAGCAGATATCGCCATGTCCCAAATAATGATTGTCTCGATGCTGATCTTCTTCGGGCTGTCCGTGCCGGTCGCCGTGTCGATTGGCCTGGCCAGCCTGGCGGGCGTCGGCACCGCCGGCCTGCCCTGGGTGGTGGTTGCCCAGCAGTTGTACGCCGCGCTGGACAAGTACCCGTTGGTCGCCATCCCCTTCTTCATTTTGGCCGGCAACCTGATGGAGGCCGGCGGCATTTCCGAACGCATGGTCGAATTCGCCAAGAGCGTGGTCGGCGGCATCCAGGGCGGCTTGGCCTGCACCTGCGTGCTGACCTGCATGATCTTCGCGGCGGTAGCCGGCTCCAGCGTGGCGACCACGTTCGCCGTGGGCGCGATCCTGATCCCGGCAATGATCCGCCACGGTTACCCGGCGCCCTTCGCCGCGTCGCTACAGGCCAGCGCGGCCGAATTGGGCGTGATCATTCCGCCGTCGATCCCGATGATTCTGTACGCCGTGTCCACCGACACGTCCACCGGCGAGCTTTTCATTGCCGGCGTGATGCCCGGCATTTTGATCGGCGTGGCGCTGATGTTCTACGTATGGTTCTACGCCAAGCGTAACAACCTGGGCAAGCGCGACGGCGAAGGTCGCCTGCCGCTGTGGCCGGCGTTCAAGAGCGCCTGGCTCGCGTTGATGATGCCCGTCATCATCCTGGGCGGCATCTACGGCGGCATTTTCACGCCGACGGAGGCGTCGGTGGTGGCGGTGATGTATGCGGTGGTGGTGGGCAAGTTCATCTACCGCCGCCTCAGCTTCAAGCAGTTGTCCGTGACGCTGCACAAGTCCGTGGTGTCCACCGCCGTGATCATGTTCGTGATCGCCAACGCGGGGGTTTTCAGTTTCCTGCTGAACCGCGCGGGCATCCCGGATGCGCTGGGCGTGTGGCTGTCGCAGATCTTCGATACCAAGTTCTCGTTCCTGATGGGCGTGAACGCGGCACTGTTCGTAATCGGGATGTTCATCGAGACGTCGGCGTCGATCGTGGTACTGGCACCATTGCTGCTGCCGGTGGCGATGAAGTTCGGGGTGGAGCCGGTGCACTTCGGGATCATCATGGTGGTGAACCTGGCGTTGGGCATGATCACGCCGCCGTTCGGCGTGAACCTCTTCGCCGCTTGCGCGGTGGCCAAGTTGCCGCTGGAGCGGATAGTCAGGCCGCTGATTCCGTTTGTCGGGGTGGTGATCGTCTGCTTGATGGTGATCACCTATTGGCCGGGCCTGTCCTTGGGGTTAAGGGATTTGGTTTACGGGAAGTGATGTGGGGGACTTCGCGTCCAATAGAAAGGCCATCGCTCATGGGCCTATCCGTGATTTTGTGTGCGGGGCATATCATGAGGACTAAAGATCATGGATATGCCGATGAAGAAGAGACGCACAGCAGCAGCTCAGGCGGCGGCCCGTGGGCCGCTGCCTGAAGTGCCACCCGAGTTGCTGGATCATCTGGTCAAGGGACCGATGACGCCCAGCGAGGTTCAAGACTTGTTCCTGTCGTTCCAGAAGGCGGTGATCGAGCGGACGATGGCCGCGGAGATGAACCTGCATCTGGGATATCGGCCAGGCCAAGACAAGCCCGAAGGCCAGGCCAACGAGCGCAACGGCGCCAGCGGCAAGACGGTGCTGACCGAGCATGGCCCGGTGCGCGTGGAGCTTCCCCGCGACCGGGACGGCTCCTTCGCCCCGATCCTGATCCCCAAGCATGAGCGGCGCTTCACCGGGTTCGATGACCGGATCATCTCCATGTACGCCCGGGGCATGAGCGTGCGCGAGATCCAGGCGTTCTTGGCCGAGAGCTATGGCACCGAGGTATCGCCGGACTTCATCAGCTCGGTCACCGACGAGGTCATGGCCGAGACGATTGCCTGGCAGAACCGGCCGCTGGAAGCGATGTACCCGGTGGTGTTCTTCGACGCGCTGCGGGTCAAGATCCGCGACGACGGCGGGGTCAGCAACAAGGCGGTCTACCTGGCGCTGGGTGTGCAGGCCGACGGCCAGCGCGACGTGCTGGGCCTGTGGGTCGAGCAGACCGAGGGGGCCAAGTTCTGGCTCAAGGTCTTCAATGAACTCAAAACCCGAGGGTGCCAGGACATCCTGATCGCCGTGGTCGATGGCCTGAAGGGCCTGGCCGACGCCATCGGCACGGCCTTCCCGCGCACGACGGTGCAGACCTGCATCGTGCATCTGATCCGCAACAGCCTGGATTACGCGGGTTGGAAGGATCGCAAGGCCGTAGCCGCCGCCCTGCGCCCGATCTACGCCGCCGCCAGCGCACAAGCGGCCGAGCAGGCGCTGCAAACGTTCGCCGATGGGCCCTGGGGGATCAAGTACCCCACGATCGTCGCGGCCTGGCAGCGGGCCTGGGAGAACGTCACGCCGTTCTTCGTCTTCCCGCCGGACATCAGGCGCGTGATCTATACGACCAACGCCATCGAGAACTTGAACATGCAATTGCGCAAGATCATCAAGACGCGCGGTCACTTCCCCACTGATGAGGCCGCCATCAAGCTCCTATGGCTGGCGCTACGCAACGTGCTGGCCAAGTCCGTGAGGGCGACCTTCGACTGGAAAGTCGCCATGAACCAGTTTGCTATCCTGTTCGGCGAACGGTTTACTGCGGCGCGGGGATAACAACTTTTAAAACGCCTCGCCCACAAAAATACGGACAGGCTCTCGCTCATCGAACGGACCAACCCCATTCGTAGGATGGGTGAAGCGCGGCAGACTTCGCAGAAGGATCGGAATACCCATCGCGCGCAACCCATCGTGGCGGCATGCATCGATGATGGGTTGCGTGCGGCACGCGTCCATGTGCTCATATCGGCCGGGACGCACTCCACCCATCCTACGGGCACGGTCGACGGGATCACGCACACGGTCGGCGGCATCACGCACACGATCAACAACATCCCCCCTAAGCCGCCACCGCCGTCTTCTCCCACCTCACCGCATGACACCGTACCTGCCGCCCGCCCACGCTGCTCACCTCCGGCACATCGATCCGGCATTCGTCGCGCGCATCCGGACACCGGGGATGGAACGTGCACCCCGTCGGCGGCTGGATCGGGTTCGGGACTTCGCCGCCCATCGGCTCCCGGTCCCGTCTGGGATCTTCCAGGTCCGGAATCGTGTCCAGCAGCATCCGCGTATACGGATGCTGGGGCGAATCGAACAACGGGTCGGCGGCAGCCTGTTCCACGATTCTGCCCAGATACATCACCGCCACACTGTCCGACACATGGCGCACGACCGACAGGTTGTGGCTGATGAAGACGTAGGTCAGGCCGAACTCCTTTTGCAGGTCGCCCATCAGGTTCAGGATCTGCGCCTGCACCGACACGTCCAAGGCGGAAGTCGGTTCGTCGCAGACCAGGAACTCGGCTTCCGTCGCCAACGCGCGGGCGATGGAGATGCGTTGCCGCTGGCCGCCCGAGAACTCGTGGGGAAAGCGGCTTGCGTCGCTGGCGGACAGGCCCACCAATTCCAGCAGCTCGTCGACGCGGCGGCGCGTGTCGGCGGGTGTGGCCCGCAAGCCCAGCGTGATGATGGGTTCGGCCACGATATTGCCCACGCGCCAGCGCGGATTCAGGCTCGCGTAGGGGTCCTGGAAAATCATCTGCGGGTGCAGCACGCCGCCGCTGCGGTTGCGGCCGTATTGCAGCTTGCCGCGCGTCGGCGCAACCAGGCCCACCAGCAGTTTCGCCAGCGTGGACTTGCCGCAGCCGGATTCCCCGACGATGCTTAGCGTGGTGCCTCGCGGCACCGCCAGGGACACCCCATCCACCGCCTTCAGCGTTTGCTCGGGCTGGCGCGACAGCGTGCGCTCGAGCCAGGGCGGCGACACATCGAACCAGCAGGCCAGGTCGTCGGCCCGCAACAGCAGATCATCGTTACGCGGCATGAGCGACGCCTCCTTGATGCAGCCAGCAGGCGCTGACGGTGGCGCCCGCCGGTGACGCGGCCAGCGGCGGGCGGGTTTGCGCGCAACGCGGCCCTGCCAGGGCGCAGCGGGGATGGAACGCGCAGCCCTCCGGCATCGCGTGCAACCGCGGCATAGCGCCGTCGATCTGGTTCAACCGCTCGGCGCGCTGGCGCAGACCGGGGATGGCATTCATCAGGCCCTGGGTATAGGGATGACCGGGACGACGCAGCACGTCCAGCACCGGGCCGATCTCGACGATGCGGCCCGCGTACATCACGGCCACGCGGTCGGCGGTCTCGGCGATCACGCCCATGTCGTGGGTCACCAGCAGCACCGAGGTGCCTTGCTCCCGGCACAGCCGGCGCAGCAACGCGGTGATCTGCGCCTGCACGGACACGTCCAGCGCCGTCGTGGGCTCGTCGGCGATGATCAGCGCGGGCCGCGCCGCCAAGGCTAATGCAATGACCACGCGCTGGCGCATGCCGCCCGAGAATTGGTGCGGATAGTGGTCGATGCGCTTGTCGGCCGCCGGGATGCCCACGGCCACCAGCAGTTCCAGCGCACGGGCGCGTGCGGCGGCCGCGGAGGACTTGTCGTGGTGACGGAGGGTCTCCACCAGTTGATCGCCGACGGTAAACAGGGGATGCAGACTGGTCAGCGGGTCTTGAAAGATCGCGCCGATCTCCTTGCCTCGCAGCCGCTGGCGCGCCTTCGGCGGCAGGTTGTCGATGCGCTTACCCGCCAGGTGGATCTCGCCGCCGCCCAGCCGGCCGGGCGGCTCCAGCAGGCCGATCACCGCCATGCCGGTCAGCGATTTTCCCGCGCCGGACTCGCCCACCATGCCCAGGATCTCGCCCGGCTGAATATCGAAACTGATGTCGCGCGTGGCCACCAGGACGCCGTGCCGCGTTGGGAACTCCACGGACAGGCCGCGCACGGACAAGGTCGGCGTGCCGGTGGACGTGGGGCGGGACTCGGGCGCTGCCGGGCGGGACAGGATTGCCATCATGACGGGCTCCTTGCGGGACGCGGATAGCTGGAAGAAAAAATCTGGTCGATCGGGGGATGGCCCCACGTGCGGTCGGGGTAGCGTGCGACCAGGCCGTCGAACTGCGATTGCGCCTGCGCTTGCGCCAGGCGCGCATCAAAACCGGGGATATGGCCGTCCACCATCACAAAACGGCCGTCGATGATCACCTGCGACACATCGCGCCCGCTGCCGCTGATCATCAGCGTCTGGATCGGATCGATCATCTGGCCATTGCGGTCGTGCGAAAAATCGAACACCACGATGTCGGCCTTGGCGCCGACCGCCAGCCGGCCAAGGTCTGGCCGCCCCAGGGCATCCGCCCCGCCGACGGTGGCGGCGTCGTAATAGTCCTCCGAGCGCACGGCGTCGGCAGCGCCTTCGGCCACGCGGCACAGCATCATCCCGACCTGCATGTTCAACACCATGTCGGGCGGCCACGTATCGGTGCCCATGCCGATATTCACGCCCATATCTCGGTAGCGCGCGAACGATTCCAGCGTGGCGCCGTGGCGCCCCGACACCAGCGGGCAATGCACGATGCTGGCACCCGCGTCGCGGATGATGTCAATGTCGTGCCCGGGCCGGTCGATATGGCGCGAGCCGGACACGTAGGTGCCATGCGGCAGCAAGGCGCGTTCGGACAGGAAGACCAGGCTTTGCAGCCATTCCGGCGGGCTCATGCCATGCTGCTCCAGCACCAGATCGTATTCCAGGCGCGACTGGCAGCAATGCAGCCGGATCGGGATGCTGCGCTCGCGCGCGGCGGCGGCCGACGCGCGCAATAACCCAGGCGTGCACGTCTCGATGCGATCGGGCGACAGCATGGCGCGCACGCGGCCCTCGTGGCGCCCTTCGACCTCGTCGCAGAATGCGACCGCGTCGGCCAGGCCCGCCATGCCACGCGCCTCATCGTAGTGGCAGCGGATCTTGCCCTCGCCATCCACATACGTATGGCCGCTACGGTAAGCCGGGCCCAGATACACCCGCAGCCCCAGTTCGCCGGCCGCGTCGGCCGCCGACAGGAACTCGTCGCGCGTTTCGCCCCAGACGCGGTAGAACAGCGATGCGATGGGCAGTGCCGTGGTGATCCCGTTGCGAATCAACTGCGCGAAGGCGTAGCGCTTCTGGAAAGCCAATTCGGCGGGCGTGTACATCTCGTATGGCCCCCGCTTCATATAGGTGTCCGGCCAGATGCGGCCCTTGCGCCAAGCGGGCGAATTGTCGAAACCCAGGATGGTCGTGTCCAGGTCGGACAGCGCATCCAGGTCCACGAAGCCCGGGCCGATCACCGCGCGGCCGTAGTCGTGGCGGCGCGCGACCCGCCCCGGATAATGGTGGCCGACATACACGATGCGATTGCCGTCGAAGACGACTTCGCCGTTCTCGTACAGGCAGTGACGCCCGTTTTCGTGGCCGACCACCCAGCGCGCGGTCAGCAAGACGGGGCCTTCGGCGGCGCGCATCACGGCGCTTCCGCCAGCGCGCGGCCATCGCGCGCGACCACGCGGCCGCGCTTGACCACCAGCTTGCGGACCGGCCGCGATACGATCGCCTCCGCAACCGTTTCAGCATCGACCAGCACGAAGTCGGCGTGGCAGCCGGGCTCCAATCCGTAGTCCGCCAGATTCATGACGCGCGCATTGCCGTAGGTGGCCACGTCCAACGCCAGCGCCAGTTCATCATCGCGGCGGAAGTTGTTGCGCAAGCCCACCAGCATCGTGCGCTCCAGCATATCGGGCTTGCCGTAGGGGCCCCAGGTATCGCGCATGCCGTCGTTGCCGGTACAGACCGTCACGCCCGCCTGGCGCAGGCGCGCCACATTGGGCACCGGCCGCGACGCGGAGCCCGTCGTCATGATGTGGATGCCCGCTTCCAGCAACCCATCGGTCAGCCCCTGCACCGCCTGCGTGTCGGTCATGCCCAGGCAGAACGAGTGCGACAGGGTGACTTTGCCCTGCATGCCCAGCGCCAACACGCGGTCGATGGTCATCTGCATCGAAAACGCGCCCAGTTCGCCCGCTTCGTGCAGATGGATGTCGATCGGCTTGCCGTGTTTATCGGCCAGCCCGAAGATGGCGTCCAGATGCCCCTTGGGGTCGCGGTCCATGCCGGCCGGGTCCAGGCCGCCCACGACTTCCGCGCCCATGCGCAGGGCCTCGTCCATCAGCTCCAGCGTACCCGGGCGGATCAACAGCCCGCTTTGCGGGAAGGCCACCAGTTCCACGTCGATCTGGTCGCGGTACTGCTCGCGGGCGCGCATCACGCCCTCGATCGCGGCCAGGCCAATGTCAGTATCCACATCCACATGGCTGCGGATATGGCTGGTGCCATCCGCGATCGACATCACGATCTGCCTCGCCGACTGGCGGTACGGGTCGATACCCAGGCGCTTCTTCTCGGCGCGCTCGTTCTCGATCTTGTCGATCAGCCGCGGCCCGACTTCGTTGCGGTACCAGGGCATGCCGTACATCGTCTTGTCCAGGTGCGCGTGGGCGTCTATCAGCCCCGGCAGCAACAAGGCGCCGCCGCCGTCCACCACCGGCACATCGGCGGGGGCCGCGCCCCCCCATGCGTGGATGCGCCCGTCGCGCACCAGCACCGACGTCGGTTCGCCGCCCGCCGGACGCACGTGGGTATACAGCGTTGCATTTTCCATGCTTATCCTCTATTGAACGATGCGCGTCAGCGCAAACGGGGATTCAGGGCGTCGCGCAGCCAATCGCCCAGCAGGTTCACCACCAGCACGATCAGGCTCAGATACAGCGCGGGGAAAACCACGACCCACCATTGCCCCGAAAACAGGAACTGGTTGCCCAGGCGGATCAGCGTGCCCAGCGACGGTTCGGTGGGCGGCATGCCCACGCCCAGGAAACTCAGCGTGGCCTCGATCAGGATGGCCAGGCCCAGGTTCAGCGTGGCGGTCACCATGACCGGCGTCAGCGTATTGGGCAGGATGTGGGTCAGCATGATGCGCAACGAGCTGACGCGGATCAGCCGCGCCGCCTGCACGTATTCCTTGCCGCGTTCCACCAGCGCCGAGGCCCGGACCGTGCGGGCGTACTGCACCCAATTGGTCATGGAGATCGCCAGGATCAGGATCACGGACGACAGCGTTTCGCGCAGGCCCGGCGGCAACAGCTGCCGGAACACGGCCGTCACCAGGATGGCCACGAGAATCGTCGGGATGCTCAGCAGCGTGTCGCCCAGCCGCATCAGCGCGTTGTCGATCCAGCCGCCGAAGTAGCCCGCCGCCAGCCCCACCAGCAGGCCGATCGCCAGCGACAGCACCACCGTCGCCAGGCCGATCACCAGCGACATGCGAGACCCATACAGGATGGCCGACCACACATCGCGGCCCTGCGTGTCCGTGCCCAGCAGGAATTGCGGGTCGGCGCCCTCCACCCAGAAGGGCGGCAGTTCGGCGTTCAGCAGGTCCAGCTGCGCCAGGTCATACGGGTTCTGCGGCGCGATCCACGGCGCGAACAGGGCCAGCAGGACCACGCCCAGCAGCACGATGCCCGCGCCCATCGCCACGTAGTCGTGCCGCAGGCTCCACCACAAATCGCTTTGCAGGAAGCGGGACAGCCGGCTTTGCGCGCCGCCCGAGAAAGGTTTAGTGAGCATTGGCGGCTCCTTTGACGTGTTGGCTGCGCAAGCGCGGATCGACCACGCCATACATCATGTCCACCAGCGTATTCAGCGTCACGAAGATGAAGGACACGATCACCAGATAGGCGGCCATCACGGGAATGTCCACGAACATGACCGATTGGATGAACAGCAGGCCCATGCCCGGCCACTGGAAGACCGTTTCCGTGATCAGCGCGAACGCAATCAGGTTGCCGATCTGCATGCCCGTCACGGTGATGACGGGCATCAGACAGTTGCGCAGCGCCAGCCGAAAATGCACCACCCTGTCCGGCAGGCCGCGGGCCCGCGCGAACTTGATAAATTCAGTGCGCAGCGTTTCCAGCATCTCGGCCCGCACCAGCCGCATGATCAGCGTGATCTGGAATAGCGCCAGCGTGATGGACGGCAGCACCAGCGCCGCGCGGCCCGATGGCGTCAACAGGCCCGTGGACCATCCACCGATCTTCACCGTGTCGCCACGGCCGAAGCCGGGCAGCCAGCCCAGCTGGACGGAGAAGATCAGGATCAGCATGATGCCCACCACGAAGCTGGGCAGCGAGATGCCCAGAATGGAGACAAACTGCAAGGCCTGCGCCACGCGCGACTTGCGATAGATGGCCGTCAACACGCCAAGCGGCACGCCGACGACCAGCGACAGCAGCGTCGCCATCATCACCAGTTCGAACGTGGCGGGAAAGCGTTCGGCCACCAGCGCGAACACGTCTTGCTGGTTGCGGTACGAAATGCCGAACTCGCCTTGCGCCGCATTGGTCACGAAGTGGACGAACTGCATGCCCACGGATGCGTTCAGCCCCAGCCGCTCGCGCAGTTCATCGCGCTGCGTTTGCGAGGCCTGCTCGTTGAGCATCATGTCGACGGGGTCGCCGACAAAACGGAAAATCACGAAGGCCAGCAACGCCACCGCCAGCATCACGCCAACCGCGTTTACGACCCGTCTAACAATGAATGCCAGCATGTGCGGCTCCCTTCAGACCTGATATAGACTTCCGGCCGCCGTGCGCCGATCGGCGCGCGGCAGCCCGCTCAGGCACGCATCACTGCATGCGCACATTCCACAGCCGGGCCTTGTTGTCCGGCATCTGCAGCACGTCGCCCACCTTGGCGCCCACGGCCCAGGCCATGGGCTGCTGGTGCAAGGGCAGGAAGCGCACGTCGTCATGCAAGGTCTGCAGCACTTCGGCCATCATCTGGATGCGTTTCGGACGGTCCATCTCGGCGGCGGCCGCGTCGATCTTCGCGTCCAGCGCGGCGTCTCCCCATTGCCCCCAGTTAAAGACACCGGCAGGCCCCGTTCGGCTGTGCATCACTTGCAGCAGAATCGACAACGCGTCGATCTGCGGCTCGTTGGCCCAGCCATGGATGGTGATATCGAACTCGCCGCGCGAGCGCTTGGGGTTTTGCAGCGAACGCGGGCCGCTGGCCAACGCCGCCTTCACGCCAATCCTTGCCCACATCGACGCCGCGGCCTGGCACAGCTCTTCCTCGTTTACGAACATGTCGTTCGAACACAGCAGCGACAGCGTGAAACCGTCGGGATAGCCTGCGTCGGCCAGCAGCTTCTTGGCGCGGGCGGCGTCGAACGGCAGGCGCTCCTCCTGCTTGGCCTCGTAGCCCGGAATGGAAGGCGCCACCAATGCGCCCGTCGTGCGCGACAGGCCGCGCATCACGCGCTTTTGCAGCAGATCCGGCGATAGCGCCATGTACAGCGCCTGGCGCACGCGCACATCCTTCAGCGGATTCTTGTCGGTGACGTTGGAGCCGACCAGCTTGTCGCTCAGATTGAACCCGAAGTACAGGGTGCGCAGTTCGGTGGCCGCCAGCACCTTCACGTTCGGCGCGGCGCGCAGGCGGTCCAGGTCTTGCAGCGGCGCGTTTTCCGTGAAATTGATGTCACCCGACAACAGCGCAGCGACCCGCGTCGGCGCCGAAGCGATAGGCGTGAATTCGATGCGGTCCAGGTTGTGGCGCGGCGTGTCCCACCAGTCTTTGTTCACGACCAGCACGGTTCGCGTGTCGGGGCGGTAGGACTCCACCTTGAACGGGCCGGTGCCGTTCGCGTTGTGCGTGGCATAGCCTTCGATCTTCTTCGCGGCGTCCGTCGGCTTGGTGCTGTTGTTGTCCACCAGCCATTGGCGGTTGAAGATGAAGATGTTGGTCAGGTCGTTGAGCATCAGCGGGTACGGATGCGTCATCTCGATGTCGACCGTGAAGTCGTCAACCTTGCGCACGGCCTTGAAGGCGGGCAGGTTGCCCTTCAGCGGCGAGGCCTCGTCCGACACCCGGGTCATCGAGGCTACGACGTCGTCGGCGGTAAACGGCGCGCCGTTGTGGAACTTCACGCCCTGGCGCAGCTTGAAGCGCAGCACGGTGGGCGACGTGCTCTCCCAGGACTCGGCCAGCGCTGGCGTAATGTTGAACTTGTCGTCGTAGCGGATCAGCGCTTCGTACACATGGTTCAGGAACGCCAGATTGAAGGTGCTGCCGTAGGAATACGGATCCAGCGAATCCAGGTCGCGCGCGGCGCCCCACTTCAGCGTGTTGGCGGCAGAGGCCCCGGTGATGGCGGACAGCGCGATCACGGCCCCGGCGGTCCATCTAAGCAACGTCTTCATGGCTGCAACTCTCCCTTGTGTATCGGTCTGAAATACCGGTTTGCTATCGCCGGGATCGAGCCCGGCGCGATGTGTGAAGCGATCGGGGCGGCGGGTCAGGCCGGGGCGGTCAGGCGCTGCGCGCGGTCCAGGGAGGCCAGCGCCAACACTTGGGCCAGCGCCGCGCGGTAGGAATCGATGATGGGTACGGCTGGCCGGCGCGGCAGCGCGGGCAGGTAGCCCGCCAGTGCCGCGCCCGCCACGATCACCACGTCGGCGCCCTGCGCCACCGCGGCATCCAGCGCGCGGCTGACTTCGGCGGCCGACTCGGGCGAACGCGATACGTAGTCCAGCGCGTTGCCGGGCAAGGCGATGATGCCGGCGCAACGGGATTCCAGCCCCAATTGGCGGATCTGCTCGCGCAGCATGCCGGGCCAGCGCTGGCCCACGGTCACGATGGCGTAGCGGTCGCCCCGCTGCATGGCGGCCATGATCGAGGCCTCGGCCATGCCGACGACCGGCACCGGCAGGCATTCGCGCACGGCGCCAATGCCGGGTTCGCCGAAACAGGCCAACAGGCAGGCGTCGAACGGGGCCTGGGCCTGCGCGATTTCACGTTCGACGGTTTCCAGTACGGCATGGGCGGCCACCGCCGCCTCGACACGGCTGGCGATATAGGCTGGCCCGAACACGGCCGTGACGGCATGCACGTGAGCGGCGCCCCCCAAGAAAGCGCGGGCCTGCTCGGCCAGGCTGACGGTCAGGTCAGCCGTGGTGTTGCCGTTGACCACCAGCAACCGGTAAGGCGTGAAAGCAGGCCGGTCAAAGGCGACGGGGTCAGGCGTGGCGGACATGGAATAAACCTCGGTCATTTTGTATACAAAAAATCCAAACCAACCAACCAGTTCTGTTCGATTTTGTATAAATGTTTGTATACGATTTATGCCGACAATGTACGCGCTTCAGCCCTGCCTTCAAGCTATCGCTAACCCTTATCGCCCGGTGTAGTATGCTTGCCTGCACCCCGCCGTGCGCGCCGGCAGCGGGTGCCGGACACCTTTCCAATACAACGAAAACGCGCATGCACAGGAGCCTAAGAAGAAGATGAAACCTCTCGCGCCGCCGGCTAACGAGCCCGCCAAGAAAGACATAAATCGCAGCGAAATCGTATACATTAATTTACGCCGCGCCATCATCGAACAAGCCCTGCTGCCCGGCGACAAGCTGCCGGAAGACGTCATCGGCGAGCGCTTCGGCGTCAGCCGGACAATCGTTCGAGGAGTGTTGACGCGCCTGTTCAGCGAGGGCCTGGTGGATCTTCGGCCCAACCGGGGCGCCGCCGTGGCCCGCCCCAGCCTGGAAGAAGCGCACGACATCTTCGAGGCGCGCCGCTGCCTGGAACGCGATGTCGCGCGCCGGCTGCTGCAGCACATCACCGAAGCCGGGCTGACCCGCCTGGCGCAGCACGTGGCGCAAGAGGAAGAGGCCCGCAAGCGCAACAGCACGAACGAATCCATTCGGCTATCGGGCGAATTCCACATCTTGATGGCAGAGCTGTCGGGCAATGCGGTGTATGCCCGCTACGTGAACGAAATCGTCTCGCGCTGTTCACTGATCCTGGCGTTATACGGCCGCCCCCATTCCAGCGAGTGCGCGGTCAGCGAGCACATGGAGATCGTCGAAGGCCTGCGCGCACGCGATGAAAAACACGTGCTGCATCTGCTGGAGCATCACCTGGAGTCCGTCACCGCACGGGCGCTGCTGAGCCCCGACGGTTCGGGTGTGCGCGACATCCGCAAGATCCTCGACCGCTACGGGACCTGAGCCTGATTGGGGCCTGAGCCTGATCGGGCCTTGTGCGCGGAGGCGGCGCCTAGGGGCGTGCCCGCCCGATGGGCGAGCAGAGTGGCCCCCAAGAATGAGAAAAGCGCCCGGTCGGGGCGCTTTTCGGTTCTGGGGCCTAGATTTCGCGTTCTTCCGTCTTGAGGTTGTTGTCGCGAGCGAAATCCACCACGAACTTGTACGCCAGCGGTTCCAGGTCGCGCAAACGCAGGTCGACCACGATTCCGCGCACGCCATCGATGACGACGGGCAGCACATAGGGCGAATAAGTGAGGTGGTTACCGGCACAGCCGGCGGGCCGGAACTGTGCCATTACGCCGGCGAGCCGCTCCGCCCAATCGCTGGGGCGGAATCGGCTACCGCTTTCGGTAACGCCATGAATTACGAATTGTCTGACGCGAGTTGCCATGAGTTCTTTCACTACAGCGCGCCTTTCACGAAAGCCGGATCTTCGGCGTGATCAAACATGCGCCCTGCGCCGCGAATTGTATATGATTGATCCTTTGCCCTCTTCCAAATGGCGTTTCTGACACGAAACACCCCGAAAAAGGGCCGGCATTTTTGGTAATCCCCCAGGAGGATCCGCAATGACCTCGCCTCTGGCCAATATCTATTCCCGCCTGCCGGTTGCGTTCACGCACGGCCAGGGGGTCTGGTTGTGGGATGCCGACGGCCGCAAGTATCTGGATGCGCTGGCCGGCATCGGCGTGTCGTGCCTGGGCCATGCCCATCCGAAGCTCGTCGCCGCCATCAGCGAGCAGGCCGCGCGCGTCATCCATACCTCAAACATCTATGAAGTGCCACAACAGGCGGCGCTTGCCGCGCGCCTGACGGCGTTGTCCGGGATGCGCGAAGTCGCCTTCAACAACAGCGGCTCGGAAGCCAACGAGGCCGCGATCAAGCTGGCGCGCTACTACGCTTACCAGCGCGGCAACAAGCACGCCCACATCATCACCATGGATTCGTCATGGCATGGCCGCACGCTGGCCACGCTGGCGGCCACCGGCAGCGACAAGGCGCGCAAGGGCTTCGAACCGCTGCCCACCGGCTTCATCCAGGTTGCCTACAACAACATCGATGCCGTGCGCGCCGCCGGCGATGCCGAACCGCGTACCGCGGCGGTGCTGCTGGAAGTGTTGCAAGGCGAAGGCGGCATCCGCCCGTCCGACATCGCCTATCTGCAGGAAGTGCGCCGCCTGTGCACCGAGCGCGGCTGGCTGCTGATGATCGACGAAGTGCAGTCCGGCATCGGCCGCACGGGCAAATGGTTCGCCCATCAATGGGCGGACATCACACCCGACGTCATGACGCTGGCCAAGGGCCTGGCGGGCGGCGTGCCGATTGGCGCAATGCTGGCCGCGGGCCCCGCCGCGGGCGTCCTCACGCCCGGCAGCCACGGCACCACGTTCGGCGGCGGCCCGCTGGTATGCGCGGCCGGGCTGGCCGTGCTGGACGCCCTGGAATCCGAACACCTGTTGGATAACGCCCATACCGTGGGCGCCTACCTGAAAAACGCGCTGCGCCACGCTTTGGCGGACACCGACGGCGTCACCGAGGTGCGCGGCCGAGGCCTGATGCTGGGCATCGAGCTGGCGCGCCCCTGCGGCGTGCTGGCGGCGCGCGCGCTGGCGGCCGGCCTGCTCATCAACGTCACGCGCGACCGCGTCATCCGCCTGCTGCCGCCTTTGATCCTGAACAAGCAAGAGGCAGACCAGATCGTCAGCACACTGGTCCCGCTCATCCAACAATTCCTGGCCGAAACATCCCATTCCCGCCCGGGCCACGAGCCCGGCCGGGTCCAATGACCTGCGACATCACCATGACTCCTCCCACGACTCAAAACGGCCCGTTGCGGCATTTTCTTCAGTTCAAGGACTTTTCGTCCGCCGAGATCGCTTATGTGCTGGACCGCGCACGTCTGATCAAAGAAAAATTCAAGCGCTATGAACCCCACATGCCGCTGCACGACCGCACGCTGGCGATGGTGTTCGAAAAAGCCAGCACCCGCACTCGCGTGTCGTTCGAAGCCGGCATGTACCAGATGGGCGGCTCGGTCATCAACCTGACGTCGAACGATTCCCAACTGGGCCGTTCCGAGCCCATCGAGGACACCGCGCGCGTCATTTCGCGCATGGTCGACATCGTCATGATCCGCACGTTCGAGCAGACCCGCATCGAACGCTTCGCGTCGCACTCGCGCGTGCCGGTCATCAACGGCCTGACCAACGAGTTCCACCCCTGCCAGATCCTGGCGGACATCTTCACCTACATCGAGCACCGCGGCCCCATCGCCGGCAAGACGGTGGCCTGGGTGGGCGACGCCAACAACATGGCCTACACGTGGCTGCACGCCGCCGAAATGCTGGGCTTCACGCTGCACGTGTCCACGCCCGCCGGCTACGAACTTGAAGCCGCGCGCATCGGCACGCCGCCGTCCAACGTCCTGCGCCAATTCAAGGACCCGATGGAGGCCTGCCAGGGCGCGCACCTGGTCACGACCGACGTCTGGACCAGCATGGGCTACGAAGCCGAAAACGACGAACGCCGCGCCGCATTCGCTGACTGGTGCGTGGATGCCGAAATGATGGCCGCGGCCGACGCCGAAGCCGTCTTCATGCACTGCCTGCCTGCGCACCGCGGCGAGGAAGTCACCGGCGAAGTCATCGACGGCCCGCAAAGCGTGGTCTGGGACGAAGCTGAAAACCGCCTGCACGTGCAAAAGGCGCTGATGGAATTCCTGCTGCTGGGCCAAATCAAGTAAACCGGTCCGGCACGAAAACGGGGCCTGGATACCGCAAGGTATCCAGGCCCTTTTCCATGCGCGGATGACAGTCGGCACAACGCGCGTTCCCTGGCCGCAATGGCGGCCAGGATGGACGCCTGCGCCCGGACCCCGGTCGGATTACAGGATCTTCTTGAACATCGTCCGGCGCGTATTGCGGAACGACGGCCGCACGCGGCTGCTCCAGTCGGTCGCCCGCACCGCCAGCCACGCCGGGCTGCCAAAGGTCTCGCGGGTGTGCAGGTCGTAGCAGGCCAGATAGCGCGGCCCCTCGTCGCGGCATTCGTAGCGCAACGCGCGCACGGTGCCCGGCACCGACGCCAGGCCCGGCAGATGCTCCTGGTCGTACCAGGCGTTCAGGTCCGCCTCGGCGTCGGGCAACACATCGGTTTCAACGATGTAATGCCACGGGGCATCCTGCCCTGCCGACGCGCCCGGCAGGTCCAAGGTCTGATGCAACACCCGCGCCCGGGCGCCAGGAAAGCCCTCGGCCAGCCGCGCCTGGATCTCGGGCAGCGCGTCCGGCGCACCGCGCAGATACACGTAGGTGTCCTCTTCCTCCACCGCGGCAAAAGCGCTGACCACGACCCCCGCCAGCCCCTCGGTCAAGCGTTGAGCCATGTCCGCCGCGCGCCCTTCGTCAAAGCGTTCGCCGAGCGACACCAGCAATACGATTTCCTGCATGGTCTTCTCCTTTCAATGGCCGACGCGCAACGCCACCAGGAAGCGCGACACCATGTTGTACGCCCCTACCGTCGCCGTCAATTCCACCAATTGCGTGTCGTCGTAGCGGGCGCGCAATGGGGCGAACACGGCGTCCGGCACCTCGATATCGCGCGTCATCGCATCGGTCAGCGCCAGCACCTCGGCTTCGCCGGGCGCCAGCCCCGGAACGGCGTCCGGCGCGGGATTGCCACGCAACGCATCGATCACGGCCTGCGGCATGCCGCCCGCCAACGCGTGCGGCACGTGGGCGTCGAACTCGTATGGCGCGTTGTTAAGCGTCGCCACGCGCAGGATGATGAGCTCGCGCAGGCGTGGCGCCAGTGACGTCTTCTGCCGGATGGCCGTCAGCATGGCCTCCCAGCCCTCGACCACGGCCGGGCTGTTCAACAGCACCTGGTACAACGGCGAAATCCGGCCGCGCGTGGCGCTGATGCGCGCCTCGATCGCAGCCAGTTCCTGGCGGGTGCCCGGAACCACGGGGGTGACTCGGCTTGCGCTCATGCTTACTCCGGACGGATGTTCTTGCGCTGGATCAGCGCGGTCCACTTGTCGCGATCCGAGGCGATCAACGCGGTCAGCTCCTGCGGCGAGCTGGGCGCGGCCTGGGCGCCGAACTTCTCCAGCTTGGCCCGCACGGCCTCGTTGCCCAACGCGGCGCGCACCGCCTGGTTCAGCTTGTCGACAGTCGCCGCCGGCGTGGACGACGGCGCCACGATGCCGTACCAGTTGTTGGATTCCACGCCTGCGATGCCCTGTTCGGCCAGCGTCTTCACATCCGGCAGCAGCGGGTGGCGCGTGGGCGCGGCGATGCCCAACGGCTTGAGTTTGCCGCCCTGGATATGGCCGATCAAGCCTGGTACGTCGCCGAAGAAACCGGCCACCTGGTTGCCCATTACGTCGTTAATGACAGGGGCCGCGCCTTTGTATGGCACGTGCAGCACGTTGGCTTTGCTGGCATCGGCGAACATCTCCATCGTCAGATGCGGAATGCTGCCGATCCCCGACGAACCGATTGCTACGGATTGCTTGGCAGCCTGCGAGGCCTTCACGAAATCGGCGGCATCCGTCGCCGGATTGGACGGGTTCACCACGAACACCGTCGCGTTGTTCACGACTTTGGACACCGGTGCGAAATCGCGCACCGGATCGTACGGCAAGTCCTTGTACAGCGCCGGGCTGATGGCGACCGCGCCGACGCTGGTCAGAAACAGCACCGATCCATCGCCCGGCGCCTTGGCGACGTATGCCGCGGCAATATTGCCGTTGGCGCCCGCCTTGTTCTCGACGATGACCTGCTGCTTGAGCTCTTTGCCCAATTGCTCGGCCAGCACGCGCCCCACCAGGTCCACCGGACCGCCAGGCGGGAACGCGATGATCAGGCGTACGGGGCCGTCGGCATGCGCCGCGCCGAAGGCGGCCAGACTCAGCACGGTGGCCGAGAGAATCTTATTGAACATGGTGTCTCCTCGATGAATGAAATGTTCTTTTGCGCCCACCCGCCGACAAGCGATGGGCCTGCCGCTTAGATGAATCCGTACAGCCGCGCCGGGTTCTCCACCAACACGCGCTGGCGCAGCGCGGCGTCGGGACACGCGTCGAAAAACGTGTCCACCAATTCGCCATCGTCGGGCATGTCGCCCGCCACATTCGGGTGCGGCCAATCGGTGCCCCACAGCGTCCTGTCCGGCAGGGCCTCGACCAGCGCGCGGACAAACGGGATGCCTTCCGCGAACGGACGCCGGCCCGATGCGATGCGGTCGATGCCCGACACCTTCACCCAGGCTTGCGGGACGTCGGCCAGGCTCAGCAAGGCGCGCATCGCGGGCGACTCCAGCCCATCGCTCGCCTTCAGCCGACCCATGTGGTCCACGACAAATGGCAGCGGCAGCGCCCGAAGACGCGGCAACAGGCCAGGCAGCATCGCGCCGTCCAGATGCAGGCACAGGTGCCAGCCCAGCGGCGCGATCAGGGACACGACATGGTCGAACACTGCCGGATCCGGCGCGCCGCCCAGGTGAGGCACGAAATTGAACCGCGCGGCACGCACGCCGCCGACATGCAGCGACTTGACGCTGGCCGCCGTGGCGTCCGCGCCCAATAGCGCCACGCCGCGATAGCGGCCGCCGCTACGCGCCAGAGCATCCAGCAAGGCGCGGTGGTCCGAACCGTGGCAATTGGCCTGCACCACCACCGCGCGCTCGACGCCCAGATGCGCGTGCAACGCCGCCATCTTCGCGTAGGAGGCATCGGGCGGCGTATACGAGCGGCCTTCGGCATACGGGAACACGTCGGCGGGTCCGAAAACGTGGCAATGCGTGTCGCAGGCGCCCGGCGGCAGCGCATGACGCGGATGGGAGGGCGACGCAAGCGGAGGACGGCAATCGGACACGGCGGTTTCCTGCGGGAAAAACGACATCGTCACGGATTGCAGGCCGGCAAACAATGCTATATCTTTGATTTCAGATATGTCTAAATTAAATATCCGATGGACCTGAAACAGATCGAGTATTTCGTCCGGGTCGCGGAGCGGCGCAGTTTCTCGCGCGCCGCCGAAATGCTGGACGTGGCGCAACCCACCCTCAGCCGGCAGGTTCGCCTGCTGGAACTGGAACTGGGCCAGCATCTGCTGTATCGCAACGGCCGCGGCGCCGAACCCACCGAAGCCGGCCTGCGCTTCCTGGAACACGCCCGCGCCCTGCTGACCCTGGCCGACCGCGCCAAGGAAGACCTGCAGTCCTTACGCGAAACCCCGGCCGGTAAAGTCGTGGTCGGGCTTCCGCCTCGCATCGCCCGCGTGCTGACCCCGCCGCTGGTGCAGGCGTTCCGCCGCAGTTTTCCCGACGCCTCGATTGCCGTCGCCGAAGGCCTGAGCGCCCAGGTCCGCGAATGGCTACTGGCCGGCCGGGTAGACCTGGCGCTGCTGTACGACCCCGCGCCCTCGCCCCAGTTGGCCTATGAATCGCTATTCCGGGAAGACCTGGTGCTGGCCGCCGCCGCCGGGCACGAACCGCCGCTGCCCGCCCGCGTGGCCGTGGCGCAGTTGGGCGACTATCCCCTGGTGCTGCCCAGCCTGCCCAACGCCATCCGCACGCTGGTGGAAAGCGTCTGCCGCACCCAGGGCGTCCGCCTGAAGGTCGCGGCCGAAGTGGACGCGGTGCAGACGATTGTGGAACTGGCGGCGCAAGGCGACGCCTATGCCATCCTTCCGCGCTCGGCCGCCCGGGGTCCCGCCGCCGAACACGCGTTGTCGCTCTGCGACATCGTTTCGCCCAAGATCACCAACAACCTGGTGTTGGCCAGCGCCCGGCATCGTCCCGCCACGCGCCTGGCCACGGCCACCGGCACGCTGATCCGTCAGCTGGAACTGGCCCGTCTGTTCGCGCCGGCGGCCTAGGGTCGGGCCAACGGTGCACCGGCGCGCGCCGCCACGGCCGTGGCGCGAAGGACAATTGAGCAGCAGTCGTCCGCATCGGCGCGGATGCCCTTCCGCCCCGCGCCGCCCGCCCCGGTCAAAAGAGTTAAAATGCGGTCACCTTTCTTGTTTGGCGGCTCGTTGCTGTCAAAGTCCTGTTGGCGTCTCACCTCAAACAATGACCACTATCCTCCCGAACCTTCCCACCGGCCAGAAGGTCGGCATCGCCTTTTCCGGCGGCCTCGACACCAGCGCCGCGCTCCTGTGGATGCGCAATAACGGCGCGATTCCATACGCCTACACCGCGAACCTGGGCCAGCCCGACGAGTCCGACTACGACGAGATTCCCCGCAAGGCCCTGGCCTACGGCGCGGAAAACGCCCGCCTGATCGACTGCCGCGCGCAGTTGGTGGCTGAAGGCATCGCCGCCCTGCAAGCGGGCGCGTTCCACATCTCGACCGCCGGCATCACCTACTTCAACACGACCCCGATCGGCCGCGCAGTCACCGGCACGATGCTGGTGGCCGCCATGAAGGAAGACGACGTCAACATCTGGGGCGACGGCAGCACGTTCAAGGGCAACGACATCGAGCGTTTCTACCGCTACGGCCTGTTAACCAACCCGGACCTGAAGATCTACAAGCCCTGGCTCGACCAGCGCTTCATCGACGAACTGGGCGGCCGTTCGGAAATGTCCGAATACATGCGCCAAGCCGGCTTCGACTATAAGATGTCGGCCGAAAAAGCCTACTCGACCGACTCCAATCTGCTGGGCGCCACCCACGAAGCCAAGGACCTGGAACAACTGAACTCCGGCATCCGCATCGTCAAGCCCATCATGGGCGTGGCATTCTGGCGCGACGACGTGGCCGTCAAAGCTGAAGAAGTCACCGTCCGCTTCGAGGAAGGCCAACCGGTCGCCCTGAACGGCGTGGAATTCAGCGACCCGGTCGAACTGCTGCTGGAAGCCAACCGCATCGGCGGCCGCCACGGCCTCGGCATGAGCGACCAGATCGAAAACCGCATCATCGAAGCCAAGAGCCGCGGCATCTACGAAGCCCCGGGCCTTGCCTTGCTGTTCATCGCCTACGAACGCCTGGTCACCGGCATCCACAACGAAGACACGATCGAGCAGTACCGCGAAAACGGCCGCAAGCTGGGCCGCCTGCTGTACCAAGGCCGCTGGTTCGACCCCCAAGCCATCATGCTGCGCGAAGCCGCCCAGCGCTGGGTGGCGCGCGCCATCACCGGCGAAGTCACCATCGAACTGCGCCGCGGCAACGACTATTCGCTGTTGAACACCGAATCGGCCAACCTGACGTATGCGCCCGAGCGCCTGTCCATGGAAAAGGTGGAAAACGCCCCCTTCACCCCGGCAGACCGCATTGGCCAGCTCACCATGCGCAACCTCGACATCGTCGACACCCGCGAAAAGCTGTTCACCTACGTCAAGACCGGCTTGTTGGCCTCCAGCGGCACGTCGCTGCCGCAGCTGAAGGACGACGGCAAGAAGAAGTAATTCTTCCGCCACAGTAATTCTTGCCCCAAAAAAAGCCCCTCGGCAAAAACCGAGGGGCTTTTTCATGCCCGCGACATTCATCGCAGATCTGACGGATAGGTCACAAGCGCAACCTCACGACGCAAGGCAACGCCCCGCCAAAAACAAGCCTACAACTCGACCTGCATCCCCATCTCCACGACCCGATTCGCCGGAATCTTGAAGAACTTCGTGCTTCGCGTCGAATTCCGCGCCATGAACGAGAACACGGCCCTTCTCCACCGCAACAACGCCGGCTTCCTTGCCGCCACCACCGTCTGCCGCGACAGGAAGTACGACGTCCGCATGGGCTCCAGGTCCAATTCCGGATACGCCTCGGCCACCAGCCGCAACGCGTCCGGCACATCAGGATCTTCTTTGAATCCGTAGTTGATCGTCGCCGTCCAGCTGGACGCGCTCAGCTTGCTCACGACGAAACGCTCTTCCGGCGAGATATACGGCACATCCGCCACCAAGATCGTCAGGAACAGCACATGATCGTGCAGCACCTTGTTGTGCTTCAGGTTGTGCAGCAGCGCCGGCGGCACATTGCCCGAATTCATCGTCATGAAGATCGCCGTGCCCGACACCCGCGACGGCGGATACGCCTCTAGCTGTTCCATGAATTCCTTCAGCGGCTGCCGGTCGCGATGCTGCATGTCAGACAGCAGATGCCGGCCGCGGCGCCACGTCATCATCAGCGTGAACACCACGATCGCCACCACCAGCGGCAGCCATCCGCCCTCGTGGATCTTGAACACGTTGGCCGAAAACAGCAGCACGTCGAACAGCAGCAACAGGCCCAGCACCGTAAACCACAGCATGCGCTTGACGCCCGTGGTGCCACGCGGCAGCACCGCGAATGCCAGCACCGACGTCGTCAGCATCGTGCCCGTCACCGCAAACCCGTAGGCCGCGGCCAAGTTGTCCGAATTACGGAACAGCAGCACCAGGACCAGCACCGCGCACAACAACAGCGCATTGACCTGCGGCAGATAGATCTGGCCCTTCTCGACCGCCGACGTATGCAGGATCTGCATGCGCGGCCAGAAGCCCAACTGCACCGCCTGGCGTGTCACGGAATAGGCGCCGGATATCACCGCCTGGGACGCCACGATCGTCGCGATGGTGGCCAGCGCCACCAGGGGCGCCAGGCCCCAATCGGGCGCCATCATGAAAAACGGGTTGCGGATCGCCGTGGGATCGCGCAACAGCAACGCGCCCTGGCCGAAATAGCACAGCGTCAGCGCCGGCAGCACCATGCTGAACCAGGCGCTGCGGATCGCCGGCCGGCCAAAGTGGCCCATATCGGCGTACAGCGCCTCGGCGCCCGTCAGCGCCAGCACCACCGCGCCCAACAGCACGAAGCTGATCAAGGGGAATTCGACGATGAAGCGCAGGCCCCACATTGGGTTCAGCGCCGACAGCACCTCCGGCGTCTGCCAGATCTGCCAGGCGCCCAAGGCGGCCAGCGTACCGAACCACACCAACATCACCGGGCCGAACAGCTTGCCCATGACGCCCGTTCCGTGCGACTGGATCGCAAACAGCGCCACCAGCACCACCAAGGCGATTGGCACCACCCACGCATCCAGCGTGTGCGACACGATCCCGATGCCTTCCAGCGCGGACAGCACCGAGATGGCCGGCGTGATCATGCTGTCGCCGTAGAACAGCGCCGCGCCAAAAATACCCAGCACGATCAGCACCCAGCGCATCTTGCCGTCACGATTGCGCACCGCCAGTTCCAGCAACGCCAGCGTGCCGCCTTCGCCGCGGTTGTCGGCGCGCAGCACCAACGTCACGTACTTCAGCGACACCACCACCATCAGCATCCAGAACAGGATGGAAAGCACCCCTAGCAAATGCGCGGGTTCCAGGTCGGTATGCACGCTTAAGCCCGTCAGGCAGGCACGCAAGGTATACAGCGGACTGGTGCCGATGTCGCCGTACACCACGCCCAGTGCGCCCATGATGAGCGCCGCACGCGACGAAGGCGCGTGCGCGCCTCCCGGATTCGCGCCGGACGATGAAGAAACACCAGCCGTGGCTTGGCTCATGATGTGGGATCTTGACGGGTAAGTTGGGCCCCTTTGCGGGGGCCGGGAAACACGACGGACAACCGTGTGCCGGAGAATTGGGGGCGGCTGGTCAGCTTCCACCACGCGCCGTGGGCGTGCGCGATCTCGCGCACGATCGCCAGGCCCAGGCCCGAGCCGCCCGCCGTGGCGGTGGGCGACCGGTAGAACGCCTCGAACACGCGGTCGCGCTCGTCAGGGGGGATTCCGGGCCCGTCGTCCTCGACCGTCAGCGACGGCGGATTGGCGCCTACGATCAGCGTGATACGGCCGGTCTCATTGCCATAACGCAGCGAATTGTCGATCAGGTTACCCAGCAGTTCGGCCAGCAGCAAGGGGTCGGCGTCGATCCAGATGGGCGCGTCGGGCGCCACCAGATCCAGCTCGTAACGGGCCTCGCGCACCCGCGGGAACCACTCGGCGCCATGCACCCTTACCCACTCGCACAGATCAATGCGCACAAAGCTGTCCTGCGGGCGGGCATTGGGATCGGCGCGCGCCAGCACCAGCAACTGCTGGCCCAGCCGGATCATGCGGTCGCTGACGGCCTTGATGCGTTCGGCGCGGGCGCGCACGTCGTCGGGCAAGGGCCGGGCCAACATCAGTTCGGACTCCAGCCGCAGGCCGGACAAGGGGGTTCGCAGCTGGTGCGCCGCATGGCCGATAAAGCGTCGCTGCGCCGCCAGCGACGCGTCCAGGCGCAGCAGCAAGTCATTGGTATGGGTCACCAGCGGTTCGATTTCCACCGGCACGCCCGCCACTTCCAGCGGCTGCATGTCATCGATGGAACGCTGGCGGATCTCTTCGGACAGATGGTTCACGGAGCGCAGCCCCGAGCGCACGCCCTGCACCACCACCCAGGTGAACAACGCGATCAGCGCGACCTGCCCCACTACCATCAGCCAGAAGAAATCTTCCAGCATCCAGAGCGACATGTCGATTTTGTGGGTGATGACCCAGGTGGCCGCCAAGTCCAGCAGGACCAGCAGCAGAATAGGCGGCATCAGGCGGATCACCAGGTGCCGCGCCAGGGAACGGGAAGGGAGCAAGGGGCGTGCTTTCGGAAGAGCGGAAGGAGTGCGTTCCTGCGTCATGACGCGATACCCTCGCTTGAGCGGATGGAAGCGCGCAGCCGGAGCATGCCGGCCGCGACCGGGCCGTCAGGCCGCTTCCACATCCAGCATGTAGCCGAAGCCGCGCACCGTCTGGATGCTGGCGCCCGTGCCTTCCAGGCGCTTACGCAGACGGTACACATACACTTCGACCGCGTTTTCGCTGAAATCGGCGTCCCAGGCGGACAGCGAGTTGACGATCTGGCGCTTGGTCACGACGCGGCCCACGCGGGCCATCAGCATCTCCAGCACGGAGAGCTCACGCACGGACAGCGACAGGCGCTGGCCGTTGGCACGGACTTCGCGGCCAACCGTATCGAACACCAGCGGGCCCACTTCAATCAGCGGCTGCGCCTGACCGGCACGGCGCCGGCCGAAGGCGCGCACGCGCGCCGCCAGCTCGGGCAGTTCGAAAGGTTTGGTGACGTAGTCGTCGGCCCCGGCATCCAGGCCCGCAACGCGGTCTTCGATGCCGTCGCGGGCGGTAAGGATCAGCACCGGAACCTGATTGCCGTCCTGGCGCAGCTGCCGCAGCACATCAAGCCCGCTCATGCCAGGCAGATTAAGGTCGAGCAGCATCAGGTCATACGGCTGGCCCGCCAAAGCGCCCAGGACTCGGTCGCCTTCGGTCAGCCAGTCGACCGCATAACCCTGGTCGGCCAGGAACTCCTGGAGCGCGTGGCCCAGGGTAGTGTCGTCTTCGATTACCAGTACTCGCATGCCGCGATTCTAGCGCGATCCGAAAAAAAAGGGGCGCGAAATGCGCCCCTTCCCTTGGGATCCGTTCACCGGCCGGACGGTGCCCCAGCCGGAGCCGGGGCGGGTCCGCCCGCGGCCGGCGCACCTGCGGCGGCGGCCCCGCCCGAAGGCGGCGTCGTGACGAATCCGATACGCGACATCCCCGAGCGGCGAGCCGAGGCCATGACCTTGGCCAGCGTTTCGTAGCGGGTGTTCTGGTCGGCGCGGATGCGGATTTCCGGTTGCGGCTTGGTGCCGGCGATCGACTTGAAGCGGTTAGGCAGGTCGTCGATATTGACCGGCTTTTCGTCCCAGAACAACGCGCCGCTGGCGTCGATCGCCAGGTCCACGGTCTTGGGCTCTT
This sequence comes from Achromobacter marplatensis, assembly GCF_049060505.1. Taxonomy (GTDB): domain Bacteria; phylum Pseudomonadota; class Gammaproteobacteria; order Burkholderiales; family Burkholderiaceae_B; genus Achromobacter; species Achromobacter marplatensis_A. The sequence continues at coordinate 1,010,221 of NZ_JBMGRB010000001.1, read as the reverse complement.
CCTCGATCTGCTCCGCGGCCACCTGGGGCATGTTGATCTTGATCGAATGCGCCAGCAGCGGCGCCGTGATGATGAAGATCACCAGCAGCACCAGCATGACGTCGATCAGGGGCACCATGTTGATCTCGGAAACCGTATGGCTTCCAGATCCTTTACCCTCGAAGCTGCCAAAGGCCATTATTCGCTCCCGCGTTGAGCCGCGGCGCCGTTGCCGTTCTGGCGGCGCAGGGCGCGCACCTTGCCATCGGACAGCGACACTTGCTGGCCAGTGGTCAGGAACGCGAACAAGTCATGCGCAAACGCATCAAGACGCGACAGGAACACGCGGTTGTTGCGCACGAAGGTGTTGTACGCCAGCACCGCCGGAATCGCCACGGCCAGGCCCAGACCCGTCATGATCAGGGCTTCGCCCACCGGACCGGCGATGCGGTTGATGGTCACGCCATCCGACAGACCGATGCCGACCAAGGCGTGGTACACGCCCCAGACCGTGCCGAACAGGCCAACGAACGGGGCCGTCGACCCCACCGACGCCAGCACCGTCAGGCCGTTTTCCAGCTTGGCGGTTTCTTCGTCGATGACCTTGCGCATGGTGCGGGTCACGAAATCGGAATTGCTGCCCGACTCTTCCAGCTTGGTCGCGCCGAACTTGTTGTGGTGCGCCTGGGCGTGCATCGCGTGGCTGGCCAGATGCGAGAACGGGTCGCGCGCACCGTGCGTGCTGATCTCGTGCTCGACCTGCTCCAGCGAGCTGGCGTTCCAGAACTTGTTCAGGAAGTCGGACGAGCGCTTGCGCATGCTGACATTGCTGGCGGCCTTGACCAGGATCAGGTACCAGGTCACCAGCGACATCAAGATCAGGATGATGAACAGGCTCTTGCCCACGAAGTCGCTCTGGGCGACAAAGTGCAAGAAGCCCATGTCGGGCGCGGCGGCAGGGGCCGGCGGCAACGACGGCAGCGCAGCGGCGGCGCTGTGCAGCGCGTCCGCCGATTGCTGGACGACGCCGCCAGCGGTCGTCGCGGCTTGTTGGGCCGCGGGCGCAGCCGCGGCGGCGGCGGGCGCGGCAGTGCCGGCAGCAGCCGGCGCTGCCGGGCTGGTGGTCGCCTGCGCCACCAGAGTGGCGCTATGCAGTGCGTTGGACATCTCAGTTCCTCATTACGAAATCGAACGGAATTTTGGCTTTGGCGGGATAGGCCACGCCGTTACGGGTATAGGGCTTGAACTTGGCCTTGCGGGCGGCGGTCAGCGCCGATTCGTCCAGTCTGGAAAAACCCGATGACGTGTCGATCGATGCGCGGTCCACCAGGCCCTGCGTATTGATTTCCACCAGCACCAGCACCCGTCCCTCTTCCCGCATGCGGCGCGAGGCCTGCGGGTAAACGGGCATGGGGCGCGCGCCCTGGAACTCAATACTCGACACCAGGATCGGCTGGTCCGGCGGAGGCCCCTGCTGCGGGCTCTGCGAGGCCTTCGCGCCATCCGTCGCGCCCGCGGGCGGCGTCTGCGGAGGCGGCGTGTCCGGCTTGGGCTCGGGTTTGACTTCCTGCTTCGGCTGGGGCTTGGGCTTAGGCTTCGGTTTGGGCTTGGGCTTGGGCGCCGGCACCGGCGGCTTCTCGACCACCGGTTCGGGTTCCGGTTCTGGTTCCGGCTTCAATTCGGGTTCGGGTTCGGGCTCCGGCTCCGGCTCGATTTCGGGCTGCGGCTCGGGCGGCGGCTCAACCACCGGTTGCGGCACTTCCGGCGTGGGTTCGGCCTTCGCAATTTGCGGGACGGGCGCGTCCACCAGGCTCACCATGACGGCTTCGGGCTCCTCCAGCTCAGGAGGATTCGCAGGAGCCATGAAAATGGCGCCGATTACTGCCGCGTGAAGGGCGACAACCGCCAGGCCAGCGCCTGCACGTATACCAAATGAAGACGGCGAAGAAGAATTCCAACCGCGTTGAAAACTAGGCATGAATCAGCCAGGGTGCATTGACTTATCCGGCCAGCCAGGAAATGACGCGCACAAAAAGTGCCGCCGGCTGGCCGGTACAAGCCGAATATAATATCTCAAATGCGAATGATTCGCACGTTCTATTTCGTCTGGGCTAGCGTAGCACCCTTGATGTACATCACATCCGGCTGCATAAAACGTTTACGAAAAAGCCGTGCTTCTAGGTCGCACTTCTACGCCGCGCCCCTCTGGCAAGCAGCCATGAGACCCAGGGGACCACGGCGGATCGCCAACCAGGCTGGAAAAACAAAAAACCCGCCACGGTGACGTGTGCGGGTTCTGTGTGCGGCGTGGAGCGAACCCTTAGGGATCCGAACCGCCTGCGTGGGCTTCTGGTGGGTGCTACAGGGGTCGAACCTGTGACCTACGCCTTGTAAGGGCGCCGCTCTACCAACTGAGCTAAGCACCCGATCTTGACGACTTGCCGCAGCATCGCAACGGCCGTCAATGTGACGATTCTTGCGAAGCAACTGCCAACTCGGGGTACTCAAAAGCAATACGCGGGCCGGAGTATACCGGACCGCGTAATTGTCGGCAAATCGCGGGGGCCAATGCCCGGCGACCGCCATGCCGCCTTTAGTTGACGGCGTCCTTCAGGGCCTTGCCCGGACGGAACTTCGGCACCTTGGCCTTCTTGATCTTGATGGTTTCACCGGTGCGCGGGTTGCGGCCGGTGCGAGCAGCGCGAGCCGACACGGCAAACGTGCCAAAGCCAACCAGCGTGACCGTACCGCCCTTCTTCAGGGTGGTCTTGACGGCACCGATCAAGGCGTCGAGCGAACGACCGGCGGCAGCCTTGGAGATATCGGCCTTGCTGGCGATGTGATCGATGAGTTCGGTTTTGTTCATTCAGGTGTACCCCTCACAAGGTATTGAGTCTGGCGAGGCCGTGCGGTTCATGGCTGTCATGATGGGACGCCACTAACCAACGCATGGCCCGACAAACGACGAACAGACAGTGGATAAACTTTTTTCTTGCGCTGCAAAGCACAACTTTTAAACTGCTGCGCCGCTTAAGATTTGATGGCTTTGATGCCTTCAAACCCTCAGCGACGCAGACGTGTATTAGGCCTTGGCGTGGCGCGGCTGTCAAGCAAAAACCTCACTACAACCCGCGCCAATACTAGCTTTTAGCTGCTTTCGCAATATACAAAAACGCGCATTTTTGTGTTTGCGCGACACCGTCCGGGCATCACTTCAAGCTTGAATCAAACATCGGCCCAACGACGCAGCAAATTGTGATAAATGCCCGTTAACTGCACGATGGAGGGATGCCCCGCGGCATCCTGATTCAGACGTTGTATGGCCACGTCCATATCCAGCAGCAACGCGCGCTGGCTATCTTCGCGCACCAGGCTCTGCATCCAGAAGAACGAACTCACGCGCGCGCCGCGCGTGACGGGATTCACTTTGTGCAGGCTCGTGCCGGGGTACAGCACCATGTGCCCTGCCGGCAACTTTACGGCGCGCGGCCCGTAGGTGTCGTCAATGACGAGTTCGCCGCCATCATAGGTATCGGGCTCGGAGAAGAACAGCGTGGCGGACAAGTCGGTGCGCACGCGCTCGGACGTGCCTGAGATGCCGCGCACCGCGTTGTCCACGTGATACCCGAAAGCCTCGCCGCCTTCGTAGCGGTTGAACAGCGGCGGGAAGATCTTGCGCGGCAATGCGGCCGACATGAAGAGGTTGTTCGCGGCCAGGCGCTGCAGGATCAGGTTGCCAAGCTCTGCCGCAAGCGGATGCTGTTCGGGCAACTGGCGGTTGCGCTTGACCTCGGCCGATTGGTAGCCGGCTGTGACCTTGCCGTCCACCCAATCGGCGGCATCCAGCTGGCGCCGGATTTCCGCCGCCTCGTCGGGCGTGAAGACCTCTGCGATCTGTATAAGCATGTGAGTCGTCCCGATTGCAAAGCCGGCGCGTCCTCGCGTCCGGCTTGCGCTTGCCGCATTATCCCTTCAGGCAACCGGTCAGCGCCTGATCGAAATCAAACAGCAGGTCGGCCTCGTCTTCGATGCCCACCGACACCCGGATGAGGCTGTCCGCAATGCCCATCTGCTTGCGACGCTCGGCGCCCATCTCGTAATAGATGGTGTGCGCGGCAGGCAGCGCCAGGCTGCGCGTATCGCCCAGGTGGGTCGCCATCAGCACGATCCGCAGACGGTTCAGGAAATCGAAGCAGTCCACGCCGTCGGCCAGCTCTACCCCCAGCAACCCGCCGAATCGCGTGCCGAACAGCGCCGCGGCGCGGGCATGTTGCGGATGGCCCGCCAAGCCTGGGTAGTGAACTTTGGCCACGCCGGGGTGCGGCTCCAGGAAACGTGCCAGCGCCAGCGCGTTGGCGCAGTGCTTGGCCATGCGCAGCGCCAGCGTCTCGGCGCCCACGGCAATGCGGTGGGCGGGCTCGGCAGCCAGCGTGCCGCCCATGTCGCGCAAACCCTTCTTCTTGATCTGGGTAAGCCCCCAGCCAGTGGACGGGCCTTTGCGGTAGGCCTCATAGATGTTGGCATAGCCGGACCAGTCGTACAGGCCCGTGTCGGTCACGGCGCCACCCAATGCGTTGCCATGGCCGCCGATGTACTTGGACAGCGAATTCATCACCAGCGACGCGCCCACCACCGAAGGACGGAACATCCACGGCGACGTCAGCGTATTGTCCACGACATAGACCAGATTCTTTTCGCGGCAGATCTCGCCGATCACGGCCAAATCGGCGACCTGCGTGCCCGGGTTGGCGATCGTCTCGGTGAAGACCATGCGCGTATTGGGGCGGATCGCGGCGCGCACTTGCGCCGCGTCCGTCGCGTCCACGAACGTGATCTCCACGCCCAGCTCCAGCAGCGTGCCCAGCAGGCTGTTGGTGTTGCCGAACACAAACTGGCTGGACACCAGATGATCGCCCCGGCGCAGCAACGTCGTGAAAATGGCCGACAGCGCCGCCATTCCCGTGGCGAAGCTGACCGTGCCTTTGCCGCCCTCCATGTGATTGACCTTCGCTTCCAGCGCGGTGGTCGTGGGCGTGCCCTGGCGCGCATACGTGAAGCCCGCCTTGCCCTGGAACACCGCCGCCAGCTCGCGCGCGTCGTCGTAGGCGAATTCCGACGACGGATGCATCGGCTTGTGCACCGCTCCGTGCTCGACGGATTGTTGGCGGTCGGAATGGAGGATCGTGGTGGTGAAGCCGTTCTGGTGCATGATGGGCTGAGGCGTAAAGGAAAAACGACGAATAAGGCGGGTCGGGCGGGATCAGGATTGGCGCTGGCGCACGGTCTCGTACAGGCAGACGGCGCTGGCCACGCTGACGTTCAGGCTTTCCACCGAACCCAGCATCGGGATATTGACGAGTTGGTCGCAGGTCTCGCGCGTAAGGCGGCGCATGCCTTCGCCTTCCGCCCCCATGACCCACGCCATTGGCTGGCGCGCATCGATCTTGTGCATGCTGTCGGTCGCCTGGTCGTCGGTGCCGACCAACCAGACGCCGCGGTCCTTCAGGCCGCGCATCGTGCGCGCCAGATTGGTGACCATCACATACGGCACGGTATCGGCCGCGCCGCAGGCCACGCGCTGCACCGTGGCGTTCAAGCCCACGGCACGGTCGCGCGGCGCGATTACCGCATGCACGCCAGCGGCGTCCGCCGTTCGCAGGCAGGCGCCCAGATTGTGGGGATCGGTCACGCCATCCAGGATCAGCAGCAGCGGCGGACCCTCGATCACGTCAAGCACCTCGTCCACATCCACCGCCAACTGGCGTTCGTCGGCCAGGGCCACCACGCCTTGATGGCGAGTGCCGCGCGACAGGCCATCCAGACGCTCGGCCGGCACGGGATGCAGGCGGCAACCCGCCTTCTCGGCCTGCTCGATGAGCGTCTGCATCCGCTTGTCGCGACGCGACGCCTCTACATAGATTTCCTTGATCGACTCGGGCGCGTGGCGCAGCCGCGCGACAACCGCGTGAAACCCGGCCAGAACTTGGGTCGACGCCATAAATGCAATACCTTTAGATAAACGAATACCCGCCCCAAAGGGGGCGGGCCACCGGAGCAAGCCGGCCATCAATGCAATGTTACCCCTTATGGCCCAGGCGCCCTAAGACGCGCCGGCCATAACGAGGCCCAATCAGCCGGATCAGTGCCGCTTGTGCGTCGCTTTCTTGGCTGGCGCGGCGTGCTTGGATGCCCTGGGCGGCTTACCCGCCTTCTTGGCGTCGGCGCGCCGTTCCTTGGCGGTCTGTCCCTTTAGCGCGGCAGGCTTGGGCGCCGCCGCCTTCTTCACGCGGCGCATCGGCTCTTCCGGCCCACGGGCCGCGGCCTTGCGCAGCGCGTCGAAACTGGTGCCCTGCACCAGGCGGAATTCGATACGCCGCGCTTCGAGGTCGACGCGCGCCACCTGCACCTGCACCTTGTCGGTCAAGCGATACCGCATGCCCGTGCGCTCGCCGCGCAATTCGTGCAGGGCGTCGTTGAATTGGAAGTACTCGCCGCCCAGCTCGGAGACGTGCACCAGCCCTTCGACGTGCAGCGTGTCCAGCGTGACGAAAATACCGAAGCTGGCCACGCCGGTAACGGTGCCGCTGAAGTCTTCGCCCACGCGTTCCTTGACGAACCAGCACTTGAGCCAGGCCTCGACATCGCGCGAGGCTTCGTCGGCGCGGCGTTCGCTGGCCGACAGCACCAGGCCCATCTTTTCCCAGATGGCGTGCTCATGTTCTTTTTGTGTGCGGCCGATGACCACCGCCTGGTCGTCCAGGCTGGGCACATAGCGCTGTCCCGCCAGCAAGGCCTTGATCACCCGGTGCGTCAGCAGGTCGGGATAACGGCGAATGGGCGACGTGAAGTGGCTATAGCCGGGATATGACAGGCCGAAGTGGCCCATGTTGTCCGGGCTGTAGACGGCCTGCTGCATGGACCGCAGGCACATGGTCTGCAGCAGCTGGTAATCGGGACGGCCGCGCACGGTGTCCAGGAAATCGCCGTAGTCCTTGGCGGTGGGCGTTTCACCGCCGCCCAATGACAACCCCATGGTGCGCAGGAATTCACGCAACGATTGCAGGCGCTCTGGCGTGGGGCCTTCGTGGATGCGATACAGGCCGGGGTGCTTGCTGCGCGTCATGAAGTCGGCCGCGCACGTGTTCGCGGCCAGCATGCATTCTTCGATCAGCTTGTGGGCATCGTTGCGCACCGAAGGCACGATCTGTTCGATGCGGCCCAGCTCATTGCAGACGATCTTGGTTTCGACCGTGTCGAAATCGATGGCGCCGCGCTTCTTGCGGCCCTGCACCAGCAGCTGGAAGAGCTCATACAGATGCTGCACCTGCGGCATGACGGCGCGCATCGCCGCGGCGGCCGGACCGCCAGGCTGCTGCAGCGCCGCCCAGATGTTCGTATAGGTGGTGCGGGCATGCGAGTGCATCACCGCGTTATAGAACTGGTAGGCCGTGACCGTGCCGGCCTTGGCGCCGGTAGCGGGAATCACCATATCGCAGACCAGCACCAGGCGGTCCACGTCGGGGTTCAGCGAACACAAGCCATTGGACAGCGTCTCGGGCAGCATCGGAATGACGCGGCGCGGGAAATAGACGCTGGTGCCGCGTTCGATCGCGTCGTCGTCCAGCGCATCACCCGGGCGCACATAGTGGCTGACGTCGGCGATGGCCACCAGCAGGCGCCAGCCCGGGCGCTTGCGCTGGCCCGTGCCCAGTTCGACGGGCTCGCAATAGACGGCGTCGTCGAAGTCGCGTGCGTCTTCGCCGTCGATCGTGATCAACGGCACATCGCGCAAGTCCACGCGGTCTTTCAGGTCGCTCTTGCGCACCACGTCCGGCAGGCGCGCGGCTTGCTTGCGGGCGGCTTCCGAGAATTCAACGGGCACATCGAACTTGCGCACCGCGATCTCGATTTCCATGCCGGGATCATCGATTTCGCCCAGCACCTCGGCCACGCGGCCTAGCGGCTGCGTATGGCGGGTGGGCTGCTCCATGATCTCGACCGCGACCACCTGCCCGTGCTGGGCGCCGTTGGTATCGCTGGGCGGAATCAGGATGTCGTGCTTGATGCGCTGGTCTTCGGGCACCACGATGGACAAGCCATGCTCGTGCAGGAAACGGCCCACCAGTTTGTTGGTGCGGCGTTCGATGACCTCGACGATGGTGCCTTCCGGCTTGCCCCGGTATTCGCCCGACGGCTTGACCAGCACGCGGTCGCCATGCAGCACCTTGAGCATTTCGCGCGGCGACAGGAACAGGTCCGGGCCGCCGTCGTCACGCAGCAGGAAGCCGAAACCGTCGCGGTGACCCAGCACCTTGCCGGCGACAAAGTCCAATTTGGTGGCCAGCAGCAACACGCCCTTGCGGTTGGGCATCAATTGCCCGTCGCGTTCCATGGCGCCCAAACGGCGCTCGAACCCGACCATCGTCGCGGCACGCTCGACGCCCATGCGTTCTGCCAATTCCACCGGAGACAACGGCGAACCCGCGGCTCGGAGCGCGGTCAAAATGGCTTCACGGGACGGGACATCGGGATCGAAGTCCGGCGGCGCTTCGGGCAAGGGTGTTGATCTGTTGTTTTTCGATTCGTTATTCGATCGTTTTGCCAAAGCTGAAATTTCCGTATATAATGCGCAGCTTCTGTGGTTCGCCCAAGGCTGAACACTGAAGCAGAAATGGTCAGAGGGGTCGAAAGACCCATTGTAAAACCAACTGCGCTCGGGACGCATGTTTTAGTTAAGTCAGTACGCTGGAAACAACGTATGGCCCTTAATAAAACAAAGCAACTAGAGCGGCAGCGTATCACATAGTTCTGACATTATCTTTCAGTGCCCAGGTGGCGGAATTGGTAGACGCGCACGGTTCAGGTCCGTGTGCCGCAAGGTGTGGAGGTTCGAGTCCTCTCCTGGGCACCACGGAATTTAAATTGGACGCGCTTTCGGGCGGGCCCGATAGGTAGATTAGTAAAAATAGTGAAAGACGCGAAGTACGAAAGTACTTCCCAGTGCCCAGGTGGCGGAATTGGTAGACGCGCACGGTTCAGGTCCGTGTGCCGCAAGGTGTGGAGGTTCGAGTCCTCTCCTGGGCACCACCCGCATATAAATCGGATCAGCATCAGGCTGGTTTGATAGCAAGGCTGAAAGCCCCGAAAATCGAAAGATGTTCGGGGCTTTTGCTTTGTGCGTCCCGAGGGTTCGCGCCCTTCCCCCTCGTTTACCGTTCGGCATTATTAATACCAGCCTGGCCCATCCTGCCGAGCGCCTTAACGCCACGGCACTTTGCGCTGCAAATGGTGACGCGCATAAAGGTCTTCGCCCATCCCTTCGATCTGGCCATCAATCAATGCCTCGAAAGGCCGAAGCAAGGCGTCCGCCCGCATCGGCGCCTCGATCGCATTCAACGCGTGCGTCACGGCCTCGATCGTGGACAACGCGCCGGGGATATCCGCGTGACGCACGCGATAGCGCGTTTTCAGCCCCTGGGGCAGCATCACGCGCGGCAACGCCGCGAGCTCGGGATTGATATGCAGCAGTTTGCGCGCATGCCCCCATGTTCCGTCTGGCACGATCAACAGGATCGGCTCGTCAAGATTCTGGCCGTACCCCGGAGTCAAGGTCTCGGCGGCGGGACCGGGGAACAACAGGCGCGGCGCGTAGCCGGGTTGGGCCCAATCCGCGGACGAAAAATGTTCACCTACCACGCGCCGCGCGCCCGTCAGCCCCAACACGGCCAACCGGGCCGTATTCAGCGCATGGCGCGATTCGCTGGGATGCTGCAAGACCACCACGCGAGTGCGGCACGACAAGGAGGGAATTAGCGCGCACAGGCAGTGCGACTCGGGACGCAGGCAACGCGTGCAAAGGAAACGGGACATGGGGCGACACTATATCGAAACTGGCCCACGAAACTGGTCCACTAAGAAAAACGCTGAAAAAGCAAAAATATCCGCCATTACTTGCACGCCGGAAAAAAAGTATGCATAATCTCGTTCCTCTGCTGCTGAACAAGAAACGAAGCGAAAGCGACGCAACAAGTGAAGCACCAGCGCCCAGGTGGCGGAATTGGTAGACGCGCACGGTTCAGGTCCGTGTGCCGCAAGGTGTGGAGGTTCGAGTCCTCTCCTGGGCACCAATTATTACATCACGAGGTACCTGTCGTGATGCGCCAAGAAGAACCCCGATCGTGAAAACGACCGGGGTTTTTTCTTTTCCGGCCCCGGCTACACCCGAGGCGCCGCGCTACTTCAGCACCCGCGTCATCACCACGTGCGGGATCCCGGCTTCGACGAATTCCTCGCCTTCCACGGTAAAGCCGTGCGCCTCGTAGAATCCGGCGGCGTGGGTTTGGGCGTGCAGCACCAGCATGCGGTGCCCGTCACCGTGGCCTTGCCCGATCAACGCGTCCAGCAACTGCCCGCCCACGCCCATGCCGCGCGCTTTCTTATGCACGGCCATGCGGCCAATGTGGCCGTCGGGCAGCAGCCGGCCCGTGCCCATCGGCGTGCCGTCCGGCCCGTAAGCCACGGCATGCACCGACACGGCGTCGTCGTCGTCCAGCTCGATCTCGGGCGGCACTCGCTGTTCAACGACGAATACCTCGTAGCGGACGGAATACGCGTCTTCGCGCAGCCGGTCCCACGTACCCAAAGCGATACGCACCGTAGATTGCTTGTTGGTCGACATCTCCGTTCCCTCGCGTGCAGCAGATCAATAACAAATATCCTACGCCGCATTCTCTCAGGGATGACAGCCGCGCGAAAAGGGGTACGATCGCGGCTTGCCCACGTTGCCCAGGCACGACATGACGCCCTCTGCCCCACCGGCTTGGCTGAAAGCCGCACCCGCGCTTTTCCTCTTGTTGTGGTCCAGTGGATTCGTCGTGCTCAAGATCGGACTGGCCTACGCCGATCCGATGACCTTTCTGGCGGTCCGGTACGCCTGCGTCGTGCTTATTCTGCTGCCCTTCGTGCTTGTCCTGCGCCCGCCCCTGCCGCGCGGCGCCCGCGCATGGGGCCACCTGGCGATGGTCGGGCTGCTGTTGCAGGCGGGCTACTTCTGCTTCACCTATCTGTCGCTAAAGCAGGGGATGTCGGCGGGCGGCATGGCGTTGATCGCCTCGCTGCAGCCCATTTTGATCGGACTGCTGGCGCCGCTGATCGCACACGAACGCGTCGATGCCCGGCGGTGGGCCGGCCTGGGCCCGGGGGTGGCGGGCGCCGGACTCGTCATCGTCGCCAAGGCGTCCATCGATGTGCTGGCGCCGCTGGGATTGCTGTTCGCCGTGGCGGCGCTGCTGTGCATCACGGGCGGCACCCTTTATGAAAAACGCTATGGCGCGCAAACGCACCCGGTCACGTCCAATCTGGTGCAGTACGCGGTCGGGCTGGCCGTGTCGGCGCCGCTGGCTTTCTGGCTGGAACCGATGCGCATCGAATGGACGGGCCCGCTGCTGGCATCGCTGGCCTATCTGGTGGTGGGCAATTCGCTGGTCGCCATCACCCTGTTGCTGACCATGATCCGGCATGGCGAAGCGTCGCGGGTGTCAGCGCTGTTCTTCCTGGTGCCGCCCTGCACGGCCATCACTGCGCTGATCGCCCTGGGCGAGTCCATTCCGGTGCTGGCCTGGCTCGGCATGGCGCTGGCGGCTATCGGCATTCTGCTTGTCACCCGCAGCGCGCGGACGCCGCAAGTAGAATAGCGCCTTCCCGCGCCTCTGGCCTGCTCGCATCGTCGCCCATGAATGCCGTCGTTACTGCCGCCCTGCCAGTCTTTGCGCTGATCCTGACCGGCTGGCTGGCCGCCCGCCGCAATCTGCTGGGCCCCGGCGCGACCGACGCGCTGAATCGCTATGTGGTCTACCTGTCCCTGCCCGCCTTGCTGTTTCGCGCCATGACGCAAGTAGACCTGGCACATATGGCGCACTGGGGTTTCGTCGGTGCGTTCGCAGGCGGCATCGCGGTCACCTTCCTGGTGTCGTTCCTGCCGGGACGAGGCGGCCGGCGCGCGCTGACCGACCGCAGCATTGAAGGCCTGGCTGCTTCCTATGCCAATGCCGGGTACATGGGCATTCCCCTCTGCCTGGCGCTGTTCGGCGCCGAAAGCCTGGCGCCTGCCGCTTTCACCACCCTTCTGACGGCCAGCGTGCTGTTCGGCGTCGCCATCGCGATAATCGAATTCGACCGCCAGCAAACGCCCAACGTGGCGGCCACCCTGCTTAAGGTTGGCCGTGCGCTGTTGCGCAACCCCTTGCTGGCCGCCCCCATGCTAGGGTTGGCGTGGGCGTCGACCGGCGTGGCGCTGCCGGAAGGCGTGGACCGCTACGTCGCGCTGCTGGGCGCATCGGCCAGCCCCTGTGCGCTGGTCACGATCGGGCTGTTCCTGGCGCAGACGGAAACGTCCACCGCGGGCCCCGGCGTGCTGCGCCTGGTGACCGGCAAGCTGCTGCTGCAGCCGGCCGTCACGGCGGTGCTGGCCTTTACCGTTTTTTCCATGCCCCCGCTATGGGCCTGGACCGCCGTGCTGATGAGCGCGCTGCCGATCGGCACCGGCCCCTTCATGCTGGCTAAGATGTATGGCCGCGACGCCCGCGTGACCTCGCGCGCCATTCTTGTATCCACCGTGGCGTCGGTGCTGACGGTCAGCCTGCTGGTCGCCTGGATCAATGCCCATCCCCTTACCTGATCGCTTTCCATGCTGCTAGCCGCCTCGATTTTCATCCTGACCATCACGCTCGTGATCTGGCAGCCCAGAGGGCTGTCGATCGGCTGGAGCGCCGTGATCGGCGCGGGCCTGGCCCTTGCGACGGGCGTGGTCCACGTGGCCGACATCGCCGATGTGTGGCACATCGTCTGGAACGCCACCGCCACCTTCATCGCCATTATCGTCACCAGCCTGATCCTGGACGAGGCGGGCTTCTTTGAGTGGTCGGCGCTGCATGTCGCCCGCTGGGGAGGCGGGCGCGGACGCCTGCTGTTCGTGCTGATCGTGCTGCTGGGCGCCGCGGTGTCGGCGCTGTTCGCCAACGACGGCGCCGCGCTGATCCTGACGCCCATCGTCATGGAAATGCTATTGGCGCTGGGCTTCGGCCCGGGCGCCTCGCTGGCCTTCGTGATGGCCGCGGGGTTCATTGCCGATACGGGCAGCATCGCGCTGATCGTGTCGAACCTGGTGAACATCGTATCGGCGGATTTCTTCGGCATCGGCTTCGGTGAATACGCGTCCGTGATGCTGCCGGTCAACCTGATGGCCGTCGCGTCCACGCTGGCCGTCCTGCTGCTGTTCTTCCACAAGAGCATCCCGCCCCGCTACGACGTGAGCCAACTGCCGGCGCCCGCCTCCGCCATCCGCGACCCGATCACGTTCCGCGCGGGCTGGATCGTCCTGGCGCTGCTGTTGACCGGCTTCTTCGTGCTGGAACCCATGGGCATCCCCGTCAGCGCGATCGCCGCCGCCGGCGCGGTAGGCCTGCTGGTGATTGCCGGACGGCAGCATGTCGTGGGCACGCGCAAGATCATGCGCGAGGCCCCCTGGCACATCGTGATCTTCTCGCTGGGCATGTACCTGGTCGTGTATGGCTTGCGCAACGCCGGCCTGACGGCGCATCTGGCACAGGTGCTGGACCGCTGCGCCGAGTACGGCTTGTGGGGCGCCGCGATGGGCACCGGCCTGATCACGGCATTCCTGTCGTCCATCATGAACAATCTGCCGACCGTGCTGATCGGCGCGTTGTCGATCGCCGACACCAGCGCCACGGGCCCGGTAAGGGACGCGATGATCTACGCCAACATCATCGGCAGCGACCTGGGGCCCAAGATCACACCAATCGGCAGCCTGGCCACGCTACTCTGGCTGCACGTGCTGGCGCGCAAAGGCTTGCGCATCACGTGGGGATACTACTTCAAAGTAGGTATTGTCTTGACGCTGCCGGTGCTGCTGCTGACGCTGGCTGCCCTTGTCTGGCGGCTGCAATAAGCCCGCACGACGGGCTGGCTTCTCGCCTTTATATAACCATTAGTTATTAATCAAGCACTAATTGATGGTTTGAAGGCGTTAAGGCCCGGCCTTACACTGGCAATATTCCGACGGGCGCCGCTTATGCGCCCGTTTGCATTGACGATTCAGATCCCACCGGGACACCTCCCATGAGCTCCAACGCCTCTACCCTGCCCCTGCCCTCGGCCCTGCCGCCCATCCGCATCAACCGCGCGCCGCTCTGGGCCGCGCTGCTGCTGTTGCTGGCCGGCGCGCTGTATTTGAACCAGACCGTCAGCTGGCGCCAGGGCGCCCTGTGGGTAGTCGGCGCGCTGCTGGGCGTGACGCTCTATCACGCCTCGTTCGGCTTCACGCAAGCCTGGCGCGTGTTCGTGTCCGACCGCCGGGGCGCGGGCCTGCGTGCGCAGATGTTCATGCTGGGTGTCGGCGTGTTGCTGTTCTTCCCGTTCCTGGCGTCGGGGTCGCTCTTCGGCCAACCCGTCACGGGATTGGTGTCGCCCCCCGGCGTGTCGGTCGTGCTGGGCGCCTTCCTGTTCGGCATCGGCATGCAACTGGGCGGCGGCTGCGCATCCGGCACGCTGTTCGCGGTGGGTGGCGGCAACACCCGCATGCTGGTCACGCTGCTGTTCTTCATCATCGGATCCGTGATCGCCACCGCCAATTTCGGCTGGTGGTCCAGCCTGCCCGCGCTGGCGCCGACATCGCTGATCAAGACCTGGGGCCTGGCGCCCGCGCTGATCGCCAACCTGGCGGTGTTCGCGCTGATTGCCTGGGGCGCCACCGCGCTTGAGAAGCGGCGCCACGGCCATGTGATCTCGTTTGCGTCGCGCACCGCGCGGCCCGTCTCGCTGCTGCAAGGTCCGTGGCCGCTGATCTGGGGCGGCGTGGCGCTGGTGGTATTGAACTTCGCGACGCTGGCCCTGGCCGGCCGCCCGTGGGGAATCACGTCGGCCTTCGCGCTGTGGGGCGCCAAGGCATGGAACTCGGTCGCCGGCGACGTGGCCACCTGGACCTACTGGAGCAAGCAGCCGGCGCTGGCCGCCCCGCTGCGCCAGGACGTCACGACGGTCATGGACATCGGCCTGATGCTGGGCGCGCTTGCCGCCGCCAGCGCCGCCGGCAAGTTCGCGCCCATCTGGAAGGTGCCGGCGCGTTCGCTGGCCGGCGCGGTCATCGGCGGCCTGCTGTTGGGCTACGGCGCCCGCCTGGCCTTCGGCTGCAACATCGGCGCGTACTTCAGCGGCATCCTGTCGGGCAGCCTGCACGCGTGGATATGGCTGCCAGCGGCCTTCGCCGGCAGCGCATTGGGAGTCCGGCTGCGTCCCGCCTTCGGGCTGGCGGTCGAGAAGACGCCGCCGCCCTCCAGCTGCTGACATCGACTACCGGAAAACAGTGTTCCAGGAATGGCCCCCGATTTAGGGGGCTTTCTTTTTTTCTGGCGGTTCAGCTGGTGTATGGTTGCTCCATTCCGCAATACGGAGAGGACTATGAGCTGGATTGTCGGCCGCTATACGGCCTTTATTTTGACCCTGGCGGGCGCGGCGGTTACCGCTGTCCTGGCGTTCACCAGCTCGTTCTGGTGGCTATGGGCTGCCGTCCCGCTTGCGATGCTGGGCGCCCTGGGCGTCTATGACCTGATCCAGACCCGCCATGCCATCCGGCGCAACTACCCCGTCCTGGGCAACCTGCGCTTCCTGTTCGAGTTCATTCGCCCCGAGATCCGCCAGTACTTTCTGGAAGATGACACGCAGGCCGCGCCGTTCTCGCGCGCGCAGCGCTCCATCGTGTACCAGCGCGCCAAGCGCGAAATCGACAAGCGCCCCTTCGGCACGCAGGAAGACGTCTACGGCGACCGCTACGAATGGATCAACCATTCCATGTCGCCCTCGCACATCAACGACACGGATTTCCGCGTCACCGTGGGCGGCCCCGACTGCAAGCAGCCCTATTCCATGTCGGCGTTCAACGTGTCGGCCATGAGCTTTGGCGCCTTGTCGGCCAACGCCATCCTGGCCCTGAACGAGGGCGCGCGCCAGGGCGACTTCGCGCACGACACGGGCGAAGGCGGCATCAGCCGCTATCACCGCCAACCGGGCGGCAGCCTGGTCTGGAACATCGGTTCGGGGTACTTCGGCTGCCGCGACGAGCACGGCGCGTTCTCGGAGGAAGCCTTCGTCAAGAACGCCTGTACGCCGCAGGTGAAGATGATCGAAATCAAGCTGTCCCAAGGTGCCAAGCCGGGGCACGGCGGCATCCTGCCGGCAGGCAAGGTCACGCCCGAGATCGCCGAAGCGCGTGGCGTGGCCGCCTGGCAGGATTGCAATTCACCCGCTAGCCACTCGGCCTTCGACTCGCCTATCGGGCTGATGAAGTTCGTGGCCCGATTGCGTGAACTGTCCGGCGGCAAGCCGGTGGGGTTCAAGTTCTGCGTGGGCCACCCGTGGGAGTGGTTCGCCATCGTGAAGGCCATGCTGGAAACCGGCATCACGCCAGACTTCATCGTGGTGGACGGCGCCGAAGGCGGCACCGGCGCCGCACCGGTCGAGTTCGTCGACCATGTCGGCACGCCGTTGCGCGAAGCCCTGCGCCTGGTGCATAACACGTTGATCGGCGTGAACTTGCGTGACCGCATCAAGCTGGGCGCGTCGGGCAAGATCATCACCGCGTTCGACATGGCGCGCGTCATGGCGATGGGCGCCGACTGGTGCAACGCCGCGCGCGGCTTTATGTTCGCCATCGGGTGCATTCAGGCGCAGGCCTGCCATACGGGCAAATGCCCCACTGGCGTCACGACGCAAGACCCCATGCGCCAACGTGCGCTGGTCGTGCCGGACAAGGCGCAGCGCGTGACGTACTTCCACAGCAACACGCTGCACGCGTTGGCCGAACTGCTGGCCGCCGCCGGGCTGACGCATCCCAACCAACTGCGCCCCCACCATATCGCGCGCCGCATCTCTTCCAGCGAAATCCGGCTGCTCTCGGCGCTGTTCCCCGAATTGGCGCCCGGCGAACTACTGCGCGGCGAATTCCGCCATCAGGTATTCCGGGTGGGCTGGGCCATGGCGCAAGCGCAGTCGTTCCAGCCCACGCGCGACATCACCACCGCGCTGGCCGAGCAACACGTCTAGCCTGGCCCAAGCGAATGCCGACGCGGGGCCGCGGACGCTACAACCAGCGTTCGAACATCCGCGAGAAAAACTCCATGAAGCGGTCGTCGACGCCGCGGCTGCTCCAATCTGCCGGCGTGATCTGCACCGAATCGGCGACATCGCGCTGGAACAGAGCCTCCATTTCACCGGCGAATTCCGGTCCCAGCACCACCGCGTTGATTTCGTAGTTCAGCGCGAAACTGCGCCAGTCCATATTGCTGGAACCCACCGTGGACCAGACGCCGTCGACAACCGCGGTCTTGGCGTGCAGCAACGCGTCGCGCCGTTCGTAGAGCTTCACGCCGGCGCGCAGCAGGTCCGTGTAGTGGGATCGCCCCGCGTTGAACACCAGCGATGAATCGCTGAAGCCCGGCAACACCAGCACCACATCCACCCCGCGCCGCGCGGCATCACAAAGCACGTCGATGAACGCCGGATCGGGCACGAAATACGCCATCGTGATGTGGATGGATTTCTGCGCGCTTTCAAACGCGGACATCAGCGTCAAATAAACCGTATAGCCGTCGCTGCGGTCAGGCTGATTGGCCAGGATGCGCACCTGAGTCGCGCCTGCCGCCGGCGCGATAGGCTCGCCGCCGCCCGCCAGCGGCTCCTCGGCCTGCGACGCCCAGGCCGCCTGAATGATCTGCTCCAACTGCGCCACCGCAGGCCCTTCGATGCGCAGGTGCGTGTCGCGCCATGGCGCCGCCTTTGCGTCGCCCGCCGCGTTGCCGTCGGCATTCCCGGTATTTTTTACCGCCGCGGGGCTTGACCCTGACGCTGAGGTTGGGCCCGATCCAGACCCAGACCCCGGTGAAGATTCGTACACGCTGCTAACGTTGATGCCCCCCAGATAGCCGACCTTGCCGTCCACCACCAGCACCTTGCGGTGGTTGCGCTGGTTTGGCGACCACCCCGCGCGTGCATTGGCCGGATTGACGGGATTGAACACCGCCACCTGCACACCCGCATCGCGTAGCCGTTGGAACAGCGCATCGGGTGTCTTGATCGTGCCCACGGCATCGACCATCAACGCCACGTCCGCCCCTCGGTTGCGCGCCGCGATCAGGGCGTCGGCGAACCGCGCGCCTTCGGCGTCATCGTCAAAAATATAGGTTTCCATGTGCACGTAGCGGCGCGCCTGCCCGATCGTCTGCAACATGGCTTGGTAGGTGCTGGGGCCGTCGGCCAACAAACGGACACGGTTGCCCGCCACCAGCGGCGCGCCACTGACGGCCTGCTCGACGGCCAGATGCCGCGCCAGGAAATCGTCTTTCGGGGTTTTGGGATCCGCCGCGATGCCTTGTCCGCGGAGATAGCTGTCGCGGGCCGCGTCAGCCGACAAGCCCGCTTGTGCTTCTCGCGCCCGCCGTTCTTGCGCATCGGGCACGCTGGCGCACGCCGCGACCATGGCGGTGGCGCAGGCCAGTAACAGCGCCTGCGCCCAGCGGCGGGCGCAGGGCCACCATAAAGCCCGCCCTGGTCCCGATCCGCTAGCGCCCCAGACGGGCGCCGGAAGCGGCTCTGGCGGCTTCATGGCAAAAACGGCTTAACGCCTGCCGCCCGCCACCAGGCAGCCCAGCAGCGCACCGACCAATGCAGCCACGCCAACGGACTTCCAGGCGTTTTCGTGCACGTATTCGTCGGCATAGGCCGTGGCGCGGCGAGCCCGTTCACGCGCGGCGCCTTCCCAATCGCCTGCATGATCGCGGGCATCCGCCAACTGCTGCTTCAGACGAGCGCGGGCCGATTCGATTTCGGAGCCGGTATAGGAAGCCGTCGAACGCAAGAGGTCTTCCGTCCCGGCAAGCAGCTCATGGAAGCTGTCGTTGACCCGATCGCGGTGCAAAGCCATCTCGGCGCGTTGGTGCTTTCGATTCATAGTCGCTCCTTTTGAAGGTATTGGGCCTTCCGGCGTGCCGGTGTCCTGACGCAGTTGCGCCATGCAGCGCCACGCGGTCGACCATGTCTTCATTGTGCCGATCATTCGTCCCCGCCGCCCGAGCTTTCGCAACCAGCCGTAATCCGATATTTCAGCGGACCGAAACTTGCTGAACGATTGCCGGGAAGCGCCGCCCCGCTAAATGAACCCGGCGCTCCCGATTTCGTAAAAGTCCATTGCATTCAGCGGCTTAGCGCTTGACAGCGGAACCCACCCCACCGCAACAATAGCCCTTTGCAATGCGCTTCAATCGCCTCAAAAAAAGGAAGTGAACGCATGGTTTCCCCCTCAGCAGTGCTTGCTCACACCGCGCAGGAATATCAGGCGCGCCCCTCCCCGGCCCTCAGCGCCGAACAGGTCGAGTTGCGCGACGGCCTGCTGGACCATCCCGCGCATATCGATCCCAAGTTCCTGTACGACGCGCTGGGTTCGTCGCTTTTCACGGCCATCACCCAACTGCCCGAGTACTACCCCACGCGCTGCGAAGCCGAGATCTTCCAACGCCATGGCCAAGACATCGCGCGGCATATCGGCCCGGTGCAATCCATGATCGATCTGGGCGCGGGCGATTGCGTCAAGGCCGAGCGTCTCTTCGCCAGCCTGCGTCCGAAGCATTATGTCCCGATCGATATCTCCGCCGACTACCTGCAGACGGCCGTGCGGCGCTTGCAGCTGTCCTATCCTGACCTGCGCGTGACCGCGATCGGCCAGGACTTCTCCCAAGCGCTGGCGCTGCCCTCGGGAATCCCCGCCGAACAGCGGCTGTTCTTCTATCCGGGCTCCAGCATCGGCAACCTCAGCCCCGACGCTGCGCATGCGATGCTGCAGCGCATCCACGCGCAATGCCATGGCGGCGGCCTGCTGGTGGGCGTGGACCGCGTCAAGCCCAGCCACGTGCTGGAACCGGCTTATGACGACGCGCTGCACCTGACCGCCGCGTTCAACCTGAACCTGCTGCGCCACGTCAACCACGTGCTGGACGCCGACTTCAATGTGGACGACTGGCGCCACGTGGCGCTGTTCAACGCCGCCTGTTCCCGCATCGAGATGCACCTGGAAGCGCAGCGCGCGCTGCGCGTGGCCTGGCCTGGCGGCGAACGCGAGTTCAGCCCCGGCGAACGCATCCACACCGAGAATTCCTACAAGTTCACGCCCCAAGCCTTTTCCGACCTGCTGCAAAGCGCGGGATATCGCGACGTTGCGCACTGGTCGGATTCGCGCGGCTGGTTTTCGGTATTCAGCGCCCGCGCCTGACGCGGACGACCCATCAACGCCACTGGAGGATCGCCATGGAACCTGCCTGCCTGCTGACTCACCCCGCCACCGGACCGTATGCCAGCGGGCAGGCCGGCCAGCACGACCGCTATGACGCCGTGCGAACCACCAGCACGGCGCTGGCGGCGCCGCTGAGCCCCGAAGATTGCCAGGTGCAATCGATGCCGGATTGCAGTCCCGTCAAATGGCACCTTGCGCACACCACCTGGTTTTTCGAGACCTTCTTGCTGACGCAATTCCATCCGCCCTATACGATGTTCCACCCGCAGTACCGGGTGCTGTTCAACTCCTATTACAACGCGATCGGCGCCAAGCATCCGCGCCCGCAGCGCGGCCTGTTATCACGCCCGTCGCTTGCCGACGTGCTGCATTATCGCCAGCACGTGGACAGCGCCATGCACGACCTGATTTCACGCCTGGGCGGCAACGACCCGGACTTCGACGCCTTGCTGGAACTGGGACTGAACCACGAGCAGCAGCATCAGGAACTGATCTTGACCGACGTCAAGCACATGCTGTCGGCCAACCCGATGAAACCCGCCTACGTGGTCGGCGGCTCTCCCGCCCTGCCCCCCGGCACACCGGCGGGCTGGACGCGCTACGGCGGCGGCATTACCCGCATCGGCCACGATGGCCGCGGTTTCGGCTTCGACAACGAAGGCCCCGCCCACGAGGTGCTGCTGGCGCCATTCCACCTGGCCGACCGCTTGGTCACACAGCACGAATTCCTGGCCTTCATCCGAGACGGCGGATACAAGCGGCCCGAACTCTGGCTATCAGCCGGCTGGGACCGCGTTTGCGCGGAAGGCTGGCGGGCGCCCCTGTACTGGGAAGGGCAGCGCGACGATTGGCGCGTGTTCACGCTGCGCGGCATGCAGGAACTGGAATTGCAGGCGCCCGTTACCCATGTCAGCTACTTCGAGGCGGACGCGTATGCCCGCTGGGCCCGGGTGCGCTTGCCGCGCGAAGCGGAATGGGAACACGCCGCCCGCCAACTCGCCGACCCGGTCTTCCCCGGCCGCGCCAACATGCTGGAGAACGGACACCTGGACCCGCGCCCCGCCCCTGCCCGCAACGGGTCGGGCGGCCCCGTGCAACTGTTCGGCGACGCCTGGGAATGGACCGCAAGCGCTTACGACGCGTATCCCGGCTTCAAGCCCGACGCCGGCGCCGTCGGCGAATACAACGGCAAGTTCATGTGCAACCAGTACGTGCTGCGCGGCGGCTCTTGCGCCACGCCGCGCGACCATGTTCGCGCCAGCTACCGCAATTTTTTCCCACCTGAAGCCCGCTGGCAATTCTCTGGCATCCGACTGGCGCGGGACGCCTGACCTACGGTTCAATTTTTTGCCCGCCCCCCGCTTGCATGGCAAAAAAGTTTCGTGCTAGAATTTCGTTCTTCGTTGCTCAGCGCTACTAAACAAGCACTGAAAAACGGGAAAGCAAGGCAAAAAGCAAAAGCAGCAAGGCAAAAAGCAAGACAAGGAATGGCGCATTAGCTCAGCCGGTTAGAGCGACGGAATCATAATCCGCAGGTCCCCTGTTCGAATCAGGGATGCGCCACCAAGAATTCAGAAAGGCCCTCACTCCGGTGAGGGCCTTTTGCTTTGCGGGGATCGAGTTCAGCAAGGGCAGGCGTTCACCTGCACCCGACGGAACTGCACCAACCCAACTACACCCGGCGCAGCGTGTCGCGGCGCTTGCCGCCCCAGGTCGCCGACAGGCTGGCGATAAAGGCAC
Source organism: Achromobacter marplatensis (assembly GCF_049060505.1). Lineage (GTDB taxonomy): Bacteria > Pseudomonadota > Gammaproteobacteria > Burkholderiales > Burkholderiaceae_B > Achromobacter > Achromobacter marplatensis_A. The sequence continues at coordinate 988,149 of NZ_JBMGRB010000001.1, read as the reverse complement.
CGATCAGCATTGACGCGAAGCCCCACAGCGCGAAGGCGGCCGCGGCCTTGCGGGCCTTGTCGGCGGCTTCCTTGGCCTTCTGCTTGGCGTCTTCCGCCGTCTTCTTGGCGTTAGCGATCGCTTGTTCGACGCGGCGCTGGGCGACGGCGGGCTCCGTGCCCGTTTGCGTGGCCACCACCTTCACGACGTAGTCACGATCTTCGGGCGTCATGTCGCCGCGGCTCAAGCTCATCGCTACGATGCGGCCCACTTCCGCACGGGCGGCGTTGCGGTCGCCGCTGGCCTCGGGGCGGTCCGAACGCAACAGCGTGTCGGTAAAGTACTCGGTCGCCTGGCCCATGCCACCGCCGCTTGCGCCGGCCGCAGCCGTGGCCGTGGCTGCCGCGCCCGCGCCGGCCGCCACCGTCGCGCCCGTCTTGGCCGCGCCGGACACCACCGTGGCGATCGCCGAACCCAGCAGCGCGGCGCTGACCACCGCACTTAGCGCCCACACCAAAAAGCCGTGCGCCGTGTCCCTGAAATAGATCTCGTCCGAATGCACGTCTACCCATTTCGTGCGCAGGCGTCCGGCCACATAACCGCCGATGCCGTAGGACACGATCTGCGTGAACAGCATCCACCCGATGATGCCGATACCGACCGCCGGCGCCGACATTCCCTCGTCGGCCCACGGCGATACCGACAGGAACCCCAGCCCGGTCCCGCCGGCGAACAGCGCCAGCGAAAGCGCGGCGGCGATCACCGCGCCCGCGAACACGGCGGCCCAGGACACCGCCGAGACGGCGGACTCCTGGGCAAGCGCGGCCCCGCCGTAGGGTTGGCTCAATGAAGATGCGTTTTCCATGTTGATTCCTTGTTGATTGTCTTGTCTCGGCGGCCGCAGGTCATACCCGGACCGTTTCCGTTGCGGGAAACCACAGCCCCGTCAATGCCAGAAAAGCGCCAGCAGGATGATGATGGGAATGGGCACGCCTAGCAGCCACAGCAGGATGGAACGCATATCGGACTCCTCATGGTTGTCATTGCAGTGCGGCGATGGCCGCTCAAGCCAGGTCGATGGCGCCCGGCAAACGCGGATCGGGCGCGGGCGGCGTCGGATCGTGGATCGGCGGGTCGTCGGGCGGCTGGTTGGGATCCGGCAACGGATCGTCGGGCGGAAGGTTGCCGGGTAGCGAGGGATCGTCCGGCGGCAGGTCGTCAGGCAGGCCGGGCTCGCGATGCGGGAATTGGGTCATGGTTGGCTCCTCCGGCGCTAATCGCGCCGCCCGCCTGACAGCAATTCGCGTGCCCGTTGGCGGGCTGCCGTTCCGACGGACGTAAAAATGCCCTCATGCGAGGGCTTTTTTACGTGGTTCAGCAATGCAGGATCAAGGCTTGGCCTTGTCGTCCTTAGGCATATCGAGGCCATTACTGCCATCGCTGCCCAGAAATGCCATCACGGCCGCCTTGCCGGCGGCGGAAGCTTCGTCCTGGCTTCCATAACGCCTTTCGGAATAATTGGTGCTATGCACATTGCCGGATTCGGGATCGAGCAAAGTGATGATCCACGCGAACTCGCCGGGCATCAGTTGCCTGACCTGTAGCGTGGCGCGCGTGCCGGGACGCAATCTGTGCGGCATCTGGCAGCCTTTTCAGTAACGGAATGCCCCCATCGTAGCGCAAAGCCGCCGGTCGTCGGCGGCGCGCCGAACGCCGTTCGAAATGCTGCGTGCGCACATGATTCCATGCTGCGCACTGCGCGGCAAAAACGCCACATTACCCCGTTTCCGCCAGGAAAACCCTAGGGTCCATGGCGCCAATACAGGCGCACAATCAGTACAAACATATAGACCGCAAAAGCGGAGCCGCACCCCTTTAATCAGGCGAGGACGGAGACAACATGACTTACGTAGCAGTGGTTATCAGCTGTTTGATGGTTATGGGTATCGTCGCGTTGGTGGTTCAAACGATTCAAAGCGCAGGGCCCGAGCCCTGGCTGAAGATTTCGGCGGCGATTGTCAGTTCAACGTTTGCTTCACTCTTGTTGATCCCGTTGGGCTACGCCGTAGCCCAGACCATGCTGATCGACTGACGCTACCGCTTTCGCCGCGACCCGCCCTGGGCTATCCGCCCCGGGCCGGTTTGCCTCGTGTTGCTGCCCAGCACAACAATGAGCCGGCGGTGACCATCGCCACCCCCTGCCAGAATGGCGCGGTCAGGCGGGTGGACAGCCACACGGCTGCGAAAAAGGTGGACAGCACGGGTGTAAAGTAGGACGCCGTGGCCAGCAAGGTCAGGTTGCCGTTCAGTATTCCCACGTTCCACAGTGCATAGCCGGCCGCCATCGCGCCGCCGGTCACGCATAGTTCGAATGTGGCGGATCGGGTGAATGCCAGCGCCGGCTCGGCGCTGAAGCCATACTTGATCCACAACACCGCCGCAGTCAGCATGAAAAACAGCGCGACGCCATTCTTGCCGTCGGCAAACCGCTTTGTCACGTTGCAATAAACGGCCCAGATAATGGCGCCACCGAATGCCAATCCATAACTCAGGGGGTTGCTCGATACGTTGCTCAAGGTGCGTTCCCATGAGAGTCCGCCGGATCCGCCCACGACCCAGACGATGCCGCACACCGACAGCAGAATCCCCGGCACGACCCATGCGTTGGCCCGCTGGCCGTTGATGAGAATCGCCAACACCACCGTCAGGCTGGGCCAAAGATAGTTGACGATGCCAAGCTCGATGGCCTGCCCGCGGTCCAGCGCAAAACCCAAAGACAACGACAGGCAGATCTCGTAGGCGACGAACAGCAGGCTGCCCACGACCAGATAACGCCGGGGGAAACTGCGCAATTTCGGGAAACCCAGCAGGCACACCAGGAACGCCGAACCCACCGTATAAATAAGCGCGGCGCCGCCGATGGCGCCGAAGCTTTCGCTGACGCTGCGAATCAGGCCGACAACCGTGCCCCACAGCAGGATCGCCAGCAAACCCAGGATAGTGGCCGTATTCCGGCCAGGAGAAATTTGCATTACCGTTCCGCTTGCTCTTTGCCACGCGCCGCTTGCCCGAGGGCCAGGCGCGGCGCCAGGCGGGCAAGTGTAGCGAATACCAGGCGTTAACGTAGTGATCGGCCGGCACGGGGAATATCCGTGCCAACAAGCGACATATACCCACTTAAACAATCAACAAGAGGGAGTAGCATCCGCATGGCCATTTCCATACGTAGATTGAGCGATGTGCTTGCCAGCACGGAGTCGGGCAGGCTTTATCGGATTGAAGTTTTCTTGCAAGCGGATAACTCGGGCCCCATGAACCCGCCGCCTCCGTCCACGCGCTACATTCTCAGGACATCGGAAGGGGAACGCGTCATCGCCCTGGGCGATAAGCGGTATCGCCTGAAATCAGGGGAAGTGCTGACGGCCTTGACGCCGCAGCAGGCGCCTCCCCCGGCCTGAACGGGCTTGGCGGCCTCCGCGCCGCGCCCGCCTCACAGATCGGATTCGACCCGCCGTTTTCCTTGTCCCTTGGCCTTGTACAGCGCCACATCGGCCCGTTCCAGCAATTGCAGCATCGTAATGCCGGACTGCGGATAGACGGCGATGCCCACGCTGGCCGACACCGAGACGCGGATACCCGGATAGGGCAAGGACAGGCTCTCGACCAGCGCCTCGGCCACGATCTGGGCATTGTCCTTACCCACGCCCATCAGCAGCACCGCGAATTCGTCGCCGCCCAAGCGGGCCGCCACGTCGGACACCCGGATCGCGCGCGCCATGCGGTCCGCGGCTTCCTTCAGCACGGTGTCGCCGGCGGCGTGGCCATGCAGATCATTGACGGCCTTGAAGCCGTCCAGGTCGATCGCGAGGATGGCGAAGGATTCTCCGCTGCGCTGGGCCACCGCCAATTCGCGCAAGACCAGCTCGCCGAACAGCACCCGGTTGCACAGCCCCGTCAGGGGATCGTAGTGGGCAAGATGCTGGGCGTGCGCCAGCATCCGCGACGCCTGCAACAGCGCTGTGCCGACCTCCTGCGCCTCTTTCACGCGGGTGGCCGGCAACTCGACGGTGCGGCCTTCGCCCAATGCCAGCGCCGGCCCGACCAGCCCCTGCACCGCCGAGGTCAGCCGGCTGGCCAGGCGCAAAGCCAGCCACAACCCCAGTCCGAACGCGAACAAGGTGCCCAGCGCAAGCCAGGCGATGGAACGGTACAGGTCCGTCGTCAGCAGGGCCATGGGCGCGCCGGCCGCGACGGTCCAGCCCGACAGCGACGACCGGCTGAACGCGGTGTAGACAGGCGTGCCTTCCTTGGTCGTCGTTTCAAGCGCGCCTTCGCTCTCCTGCATCACCGCTTGCACCAGCTTCGGAACGGCCTTTTGTCCAACGAACTTCGCGGCGTCACGCGTGCGGGCGACGATGGTGCCCGAGCTGTCCAGCACGGCCGCCACCCAGCCCTCCGGAAGCGCCCGGCGGCCCAAGGCGTTGCCGATGCGGCCAGGCGACAGGCCCACATTCAGGCTGTAGACGACGGTATCGCCGCGCATCACCGGCACGCCCAGCGCGATGGTCGGCTTTTGGCTGACGCTGCCCGTGAACAGGCGGCTTAACACTGGCGAGCGCGTCTCGAACACGCGGCTCAAGTCCTGCGACGCAGCGCTACGCGGCAAGGGCGTGCCATACGGCACCAGCGTATTGATGATCTGGCTGCCCTCGCGGTCGGTCAGGACATAGCTGTCCACGATCTGGAATCGCACCGATTCCCGCGCACGCTGGTGAAAACTAGCCAGGTCGCCGGTGACCAGATCGGGGGAAGACGCGAGCATCTGCACGCCCGCTTCGACGCCGGTCAACTCGCGGTCCAGGATGGCAGTCAGATTTCGCGCCAGGAAGATCGTGTCGCGAAAGATGCGTTCTCTTTCTATGACAAAGCTCTCATAAACGGCCACCGACGCCACTACAAGCGCCGGCGAAATACAGGTGAAGACGAGAGCAAGCAAGCCGGTCCGCATGGAATACCGGTGCTGTGGGCGAGCCTTTGCGCCAGCCGGGCTTTCGGCTTCAGCCACCGCCTCCCCCCTTGGTCTCATGCGCCCCTCCGATAGGTCTTCCATGGCGCTGCCGCGCCTTCAGGCGACTTATTCCGCGTCCCCAATTTACTCCGAAATTTTTTGTCAGGCGATGATTTCCTGACAGATAGATACGCCTGGTCATCCGAGTTAGCGACAGATTGCTACTATCGCCGCCATGCGTAAACCGTCCCCCAAATCCCTTGCTGCCAGCGCGCTGGCAGCGTCCGACAAAACCGTGCTGGTCTACGGCGCCCTCGCCGCCGTGTCCGGTCTGACTCTCCACGCCATGATGACGGCCCGCGCCTGGCCATGGGGGCATCCGTTTGCCCTGGCCTTCTGGCTGCAATGGGTAGCGCTGGCGCCGCTGGCCGGCGCCATGCTGGCAGGCATGTGCAGCGGCCGTCGCTGGCTGGCGGCGCTGGCGGCGTATGGGCTGGTCTTGCCCGCCATGACGGCATACGGCCTGACGGCCGCGAACGGCCCCCTGCCCTACGAAGCGGGCGGATGGCCGCAAGGCAATGACCTGGCGTTGGCGTTATTGCTGACCGGCGTCGCAGGCTTCGTCCTGCTGCCGCTGATCCAGGCGCTGGATGCCGGCAAGCGCCAATGGGGCTACCCCGACGTCTTCCGCGCCACGTGGCGCAATGCGGTTCACCTGGCGCTGGCCGTTTGCCTGGCCTCGGCGGTGTGCCTGCTGTTGACCGCGGCAGGCGCCATGTTCGCCATGATCGGCATCAAGGCCATTCGCGCTACCGTCGACGCCACGTACTTCCGGCTTGCCGCCTGGCCGATGATCCTGGCCGCCTGCCTGGTGGGCGTAAGGCGTCGCCCGCAATTGACGGATACGCTGCAGCGCTCCTGGTTGACGCTGAATGCGTGGCTGCTGCCGCTGATCACACTGGTGGGCGTGGCGTTCACGTTGGCGCTGGCGGCCCGAATGGCGTTTGGCCTGCAGGCCGTCCAGCTGTCGGCGGGCGCGCTCATCGGGTTCTGCCTGGTGTGGATCAAGTTCATCAATGCCGCCTGGCAAGACGGCCAAGAGGCCGCCCCTTTCGGTCCCCGCCTGCGGATACTGCTGCGCGCGGCGATGGCGTGCCTGCTGCCGCTGGCTGTTGTAGCCCTGTACGGCGCAGTTGTGCGCGTGGAGCAATATGGCTGGACGGTCCTGCGGGTCTGGGGCGTCGCCTGCAGCATGGTGCTGGTGCTGTATGGCGCAGGCTACGCCTGGGCCGCGCTGCGCCCCAGGCGCGACCACCCCGCGCTGGGCGTCACCAACCTGATCGCCGCCGTTGCCACCCTGGGATTGCTGCTGGCGGTCAATACGCCAATCGCCAACCCGCTGCGCCTGACCGCGGAAAGCCAACTGCGGCGCATGATAGACGGGCGACTGGACCCGGAGCGATTCAGCTTTTACGCCATGGGGCGGGAATACGGCCGCTGGGGCCGCGATGCGTTGCAACAGTTGGCGGAGGGCGCCGCCAATGGACGGGATCCGCGCATCGCCCTTGCCGCCGCGGAAGCCTTGAAGGGAAGCTATTTCGGCTGGAATGATGTCGAGCGGGCGGCAGGCCAACCGTCGGCGGCCAAGCCCCCGCCAGTCGCCGTGCCCGCTTTCGCCACCCTACCGTCCGGACGCGCGATCCCGGAATCGTGGTGGACCGCGATGCGAGAGACGTCCCCCGACCAGGCCCGGACGTGCGCGACTCCGGCCGCGCCCGCCACGCCGGACGCCGCGGCCGGCCTGCCGTGCCGGTTGGTCTTCGCCGATCTGACCGGTGACGGCCAGGACGAGATCATCTTGTACATCGCCCCGCAAGGCGCAGAATCGGGCGCGGAAGAACGGCTGATCGCCTACGCCTCGAACGGGGAAGCATGGAGCCGGTTGGGCCGGCTGCGGGCAGAGAGTTTTGAGCAACCGATGGCGGACGTGACGGGTGTCGTGGATATCCGGCAAGCGCTGGAGCAAGGCCTGGTGCGCACGCGCCCCCGGCCAGAACGCGACCTGATGATCGGCGACAACCTGTTGCGGCTGCGCTGAGCTACCGCGCTTCCAGGTCGGGGGTGCCCGAGAACTGGCTCTTCAGCAGCGTCAGCGCCCCCTTTTCCGCCAACGCCTCGTTGGGGAATACATGCTTGGTATCTTCCAGCACCGGGAATCCGAAGATGCGGACCCGGACATGAAAGCCTTCGGGGGTTTCAGCGAACTCGATATCGAAATTGCGCTCTTCGATCCAGCCCGATCGATGCAGTTTCCATTCCATATGCAACACGCTCCTGATTGGCGAGGGCGACACGAACGGCCGGCCAGAAATTCCGGCGTTGCTACACCATACACCCGGCGCGGCGCGCGCGGATGGCTTGCCGCCCCCTGCACGCGCCCCGGCGCGCCTTATTCGGCGGCTGGCGGTTCCTCTGGCGTCTTGCCCAGCAGTTCGTCGGATGCGGGAGAAAAAAGGTCCCAGCAAGCCATGAACAACGCGGCGATCAGCGGGCCGATCACAAAGCCATTCAGACCGAATAGGGCCATGCCGCCCAACGTGGAGATCAGCACGACATAGTCGGGCATCTTGGTGTCTTTGCCCACCAGGATCGGACGCAGCACATTGTCGACCATGCCGATGACCAGAACCCCGAACGCGATCAGCACCGCCCCCTTGACCACGGCGCCCGTCAAGAGGAAGTAGATCGCGACCGGCGCCCAGATCAGCCCGGCGCCAATCGCGGGCAGCAGCGACAGAAAGCCCATGATCACGCCCCACAGCAGCGCGCCCTGGATCGAGAGGATCGAAAAGATGATTCCGCCCAACGCCCCCTGCGCCGCCGCCACCGCGATGTTGCCCTTGACGGTGGCGCGCACGACGGTGGTGAACTTGCGGAACAGATGTTGCTTATGCGCGTTGCTCAGCGGCATGGCGCGCTTCAGGCGCGCGGTCAGTTGCGGCCCGTCGCGCAACAGGAAAAACAGCAGGTAGAGCATGATGCCGAAGCTGATCACGAACTGGAACGTATCCTGCCCGATGTTCAGCGCCTGGGTCGCCAGGAACTGGCTGGCTTGCATCGCACCCGCGCTGAGCTTTTGCTGCAGGCCAGGAATATCAGCCAGATCGAAGCGCGCCAGCAGGTCATGCACCGACGGCGGCAACGCGGCCATCGCTTGCTGGAAGTAGGCGCCAAAGTTCAGCTCGCCCGATTTGATGCTCTGATACAGGTTTGCGCCTTCGTTCACCAGCGAGCCGCTGATAGCGACGAGCGGCAGGATGACAAGCAGCAGGACCAGCAGCAAGGTGATCAGCGCCCCAAGATTGCGCCGCCCGCCGATGCGCGCGACCAGCCGGCGCTGCAAGGGCGCGAAGATGATGGCAAGAATGGCGCCCCAGAAGACCGCGCCGTAAAAAGGCCACAGCAGCCAGCCGAACGCGATGGTGACCACCACGAGCAGGAGCAGAAAGGTTCTGTAGTGCAAGCTGGATGATTGGCTCATATTCCATTCCGGGCACGGCGAACGCCGCGAGACCCGCATTGTACAAAGCGCCCGCCTCGCGGCGGGTTCAGGCTCCGAGTCCCACGGCCAGCAGCACGGTTTGACGCGCCTGCGCCAGACCGTCCGACTGCGCATTCAGTCCCTGCAAGCGCAGGTTCAGCGCTTGCTGCAACGTAAGCGTCGCCACGCGCGCCTGGCCGTCCACCAGCTGGATATCGGCGGCGTTAGCGGCCACGAAGTCCGCCACGGCCACGGCATCTCGCGCCACGGAGTCCATGCGGGTCGCGGCCTGCATCAGTTCCGCAGCGGGCGCCGTCACGGTTTCGTCATAGACGCCACCATAGACCGGCGCCAGGTCGGGCGGCAAGGTCATCGCGGCCCGCGCCCGGTCAGCCTTGGCGCGCGCATCGTGGAGCTTGCTGGCGCTGTCGGCAAGGGTCTTGCGAGCCGCCTCGAACGCGGCCTTGCGGTCGACGATCTCGCCCACCGAGCGGATCGTCTCGACGGCCAGTACCTCGCGCAATGGCGCGGCGGCCTCGGCCATTTCTTTCTGAAAGCCGGCGAGGACCTCGTATGCGTCGGCGTAATCGCCGATCGCTTCTTTTTCGGACTTGCCGAGCGCGCCGATCGGCAACAGCGTATCGCTGCTTACCCGCGCTTGCAGCAGTTGGATGAACGCCGCGCGCTCCTGAGGCTCTTTATTCACGCAGGCCGTCGTGACCAGCATCGAAGCCATCGCCAGGCCCATCAGGCAGGCTCGCCATGGTGACATGCGTGTCCTCCTTGCTACCAGGGATTGATGTTGCGGGATTGAAGACCCCGGATTGACGTGGCCGGCTTGGCGGTGGCCGGCGCACGTGGGCAGATTATCCCGAAGCGTCGTCCGGCCACTACCCGCGGGCGGATTTTGTTGCGATCGAAGCGAGTTGACACAGGGCAAGCCGGGCGTGGACACGTTGCGGCGGTCATGCAGGCTGCAGCGGGTACGTCATCGCGCACCGCCGCGCGGCGTCGAAGCCCGCATCCGACTCTGCTTGCAGCCGCGCTTGCAGGACCGGGGGAAACGGCGGCGTGAGTTCAACGAAGCCCAGCCGCCGGTAGAACGGGGCATTCCAGGGCAGTTCGCGATCGGTCGTCAGCAGCACGGCCCCGTATCCGCCCGCGGCCCGTGCGTGCGCCAGCACCGCCCGCAACAGGGCGCGGCCAATACCCTGCCCCTGCCAGGGCAACGCCACCGACATCTCGGTTAGGAATAAATCACCCCCCATGGGCTCTGCCAGCGCAAATCCGCGCACCTCGGCGTCGGGCTGCGCGACCCATAAAAGGCATGCCGCCTGCGCCACGGCCAGTTCGTCCAGGGGCACCGGATCGCCGTCGGCGGCCCAGGCCACGGCCGTCCCGCGGAATCGCGCCGCGGCGGAGCGCTCGATATCGGCCAGGCAGGCCAGGTCGGAAGGTCGGGCGAGTCGAATCATGAGGGGTAGAAGTATGCACCATGCGCCCCCAGGCGCCTCCTGCCCCGATCCCTTAAAATGCGCCATCCGGCCACGCTATCGGCCACCCGCAACACTGGCTTTGCCCTGACAATGACTCAACACGCTACTTCCGCCTCCTGGGGGTTCACCCAGCCCGATTGCCGCGGCGCGGCCGCCCTCCTGTTCTTCATGAACGATCTGGCGCGCGTCGTGAACCAATACCTGGGACAGGGGCAGTTGTCGGATGAGGCGCTGGCGGATGCCCAGAAAGCCGTCGATGCGCTGCTGCAACGCTATGTTGAAATCGAGGCTGCCCCGGAAGCATTCAACGACGAACGCATCGGCCTGGCGCTGGAAACCGAGCGCCAGCCGGACGGCACGATGGGCGCGCAAGTGGCGCTGCGGATGTCTCCGCGCCTGGAGGGCCTCATTATCGAAGCCCAGCGCCAAGCCCGCCCCGCCGCACACTGACGGCCACGGCTACGCCCGCCCTTTCCAAAAAAGCTTGCAAAACCCACCGGCCTGCGATAATATCGATGGTTGAGGTCTTTCTGCAGCGCAGGGAAACTTCGAGGGATTGAATTTCGATTCCAAGCTTTACGCAGTATCAGGAGTGCCAGGCTTAATCCAGCGCTAATGGCCAAACACTAATGGCCAAACGCTAATGACTCAACGTCATTGACCGCTGATTAAGCACGGATTCCGACCAGATTTGCGAAAACCCACAACGCCAAAACGCAAATCCCGGCTCCGCCCCGAAAGTCGCGCAATATCGGCGCAACTTCCACAAATCAAAGCAGTTCCGAATGCAGCGATGGCCATTGCGGCCAGCGTGCTGAATCGATCAACGCCCAGGCACTGAACCTGATTGGCGGGATCCGACGCAAGCAGCCTCGAAACCGCCCATAGCACCTTCGCCAAACCGCCAGTCCGGCTTGGCCAGAAGCACCAGAATTTTACGCTGCGGCGCCCGTCGACCCAACGACGACAGCCGCACAGCAACCGCCAGAGTCCCAACCCACTCTCTGCGCGGCCCCTCAGGCCTAAAGAGCGCATGCACCGAACATGCACGCCACCTGGCCCGAACCGATGCCGTCTTGGACTGACGGACGGCATCAAACAGCGGCATTGAACCGTTACCCGCGCACGCAAAAATATGAGAATGCGCAAAGGGACGGCAACACTTATGCGGTAGTGTCATGCATGCCTGTCCGAATCAACCCGGCCGGACATGGCAAACGACCACGATGCGAGGCGCTTTTGTTACGTCCACATCCTGCTCGGCACGAATACCGCAGCTTTCTAATAACTAGAACCTTAGAGAACAAACACCATGAATACTCATTTCACTACCTCGGACCTGATCCGACGTCCCGCTCACACGACGCTGGACAACACGCCGATCCATATCGGCGACATCGTCTACCTGCAGCCGACCAACGGCCCCGCCATCCGCGCGACGGTCATCTTCAACGCGCCGATCGACGGCACGACCACCTACACGACTGAAGTCGTGCCTTGCGGCTCTTCCACGCAGAAGGTGCCCGGCCAGCGCATCCGCTTCCGCCACGAGCACGTCCACCGCATCGAACCCGTGCGTCGCACCACGCACTGATCCAGGCCCAAATCGCCGCGCTTCATGCGCGGCGATTGCATTTTGCGCGTGATAAATTCGCAGGCATTCCGTCCAGGCAGCTCAACCATGCAGAACAACCGGCAAGCGATCCGCATCTGGGATCTTCCCACCCGCCTCTTTCACTGGGCGCTCGTCGTCTGCATCGTGGGCGCGTTCGTCAGCGTGAAGCTGGGCGGCTTGTACATGGACTGGCACGTGCGCTTTGGCTGTACGGCGCTGGGCCTGATCATCTTCCGGCTGCTTTGGGGCATCGTCGGGCCGCGGTACGCCCGCTTCAGCCAGTTCGTGCGCGGCCCCGGCGCCGTGGCCCGCTACCTGAAGGGCGCCGCCGCTCCCGCCGGCCATAACCCGCTGGGCGCACTGTCGGTGCTGGCGCTGCTGCTGGTCATCGGTTTCCAGGCCACAAGCGGCCTGTTCACCACTGACGACATCATGACGCAAGGGCCGCTATTCGGTCATGTAAGCGAAGCCACGGCCGCCCTCATGACGTCATGGCACAAGCTCAACGAGTGGGTCATCATCGGCGTGATCGCGCTGCACCTGCTGGCCGTCGCGTGGTATGCCGTGGTGCGCCGCAAGCGCCTGGTCCGCGCCATCATCACCGGCGATGTCGATGCCAAGGACCTGCCAGCCGGCACGCCGCCGGCCCAGGACGGCCTTGCCGTCTGGCTGCGCGCGCTGCTGCTGGGCGCCTGCGTGACGGGCCTTGTGCTGTGGATCCGGTCGCTGGAAATAGCCGCCGACATGTCCTTCTCTTGATCTCGCCGCAGGCCCACAAAAAAAGCCCCTCGTAATCCGAGGGGCTTTTTCCTTCAGCACGACGGGCATCCAGAGACGCCCCGGGCCTTACTTCTTCTTGCGGTAGGAATCGTGGCAAGCCTTGCAGCTTGCGCCCACGTCACCGAACGCGGCGCGCAGCTTATCCAGATCGCCTGCGTCGGCCGCGGCCGACAGCTTCACGACATTGTCCTGGAAAGCTTGCTGCTTTTGCTTGAAGCCGGCCGCGTCGCTCCAGATTTCAGGACGGGCATCGCCGCCTTCCGTTCCCGGACCGAAAGCCGCCCACGGCAACCCGGACAGCGTCTTCAATACTTCGACGTTGGCCTTGATCTGCGCGGCGTCGTATGGCGCCTGACCCTTGACTACCGGCGTCATGCGGCCGAAGTGCGAAGCCATCAGCGTCAATGCCGACTGGCGGTACTTGACGGCATCTTCCGGCTTGGCGAACTGCGCCGAGGCGGTGGTCGCCAACAGCGGCCCCACCGTCATACAGGCCAACGCGACAAGCGTGGACAACTTCTTCATTGCAATCTCCCGTAAGGACAACAACAATGCCGCGCGCATCGCGCGCGCGGCACGGCGACTATACCGCCCGAGCCAGCTTCGCAGCCAGTCCGATGTACGAACGCGGGGTCATCGCCAGCAAACGGGCCTTGGGCTCATCCGGCAGCGCCAGGCCCTGGATGAATTCTCGCAGCGCTTCCTCGGTAATGCCCTTGCCGCGCGTCAAGGCTTTGAGCTGTTCGTAAGGCTGCGGCAGGCCATAGCGGCGCATGACGGTCTGCACGGGTTCGGCCAGCACTTCCCAGCACGCATCGATATCGGCATCGATGGCGGCCGTGTTGACTTCCAGCTTGCCCAGGCCGCGCATACATGCGTCCCATGCCACCAGGCAGTAGCCCAGGCCCACGCCCAGGTTGCGCAAGACGGTGGAGTCGGTCAGGTCGCGCTGCCAGCGGGAGATCGGCAGCTTGTCGGCCAGGTGGCGCAGCACGGCATTCGCCAGGCCCAGGTTGCCTTCGGAGTTTTCGAAGTCGATCGGGTTGACCTTGTGCGGCATGGTCGACGAGCCGACCTCGCCGTCTTTCAGACGCTGCTTGAAATAGCCCAGCGCCACGTAGCCCCAGACGTCGCGATCCAGGTCCAGCACGATGATGTTGGCGCGCGTGATGGCGTCGAACAGAGCGGACATCCAGTCGTGTGGTTCGATCTGGATGGTGTGGCGGTTCTGGGTCAGGCCCAGGCCGGCCAGCACGCGCTGGCTGAAGGCCGGCCAATCGATTTCCGGATAGGCCGACAGGTGAGCGTTGTAGTTGCCGGTGGCGCCATTCAACTTGGCCAGGGGCTCAACGGCCTCGACGGCGGCGATAGCGCGGTTCAGGCGCGCGGCCACATTGGCGAATTCCTTGCCGAGCGTCGTCGGGCTGGCCGGCTGGCCGTGGGTACGCGACAACATCGGCTGGTCGGCCTGGGCCAGGGCCATGTCGTTCAGTTTGGCGGCCAGTTCACGCAGGCGCGGCACCACGACCTGGTCGCGGGCGCGCGACAGCATCAGCGCGTGCGAGGTGTTGTTGATGTCTTCGGACGTGCAGGCAAAGTGGATGAACTCGGCGGCCGCGGCCAACTCGGCGTCATCGGCCACTTTTTCCTTCAGCCAGTACTCGACGGCCTTCACGTCATGGTTGGTGACGCGCTCGATGTCCTTGATGCGGGCGGCGTCGGACTCCGAGAAATCCTGCACCAGCTGCTGCAGGCGCTGGCGGGCCGCCGCGGAAAAAGCGGGCAGCTCGGGCAGGCCCGCGTCGGACAGGGCCACCAGCCATGCCACTTCGACTTCGACGCGGTGCGCCATGAAGCCGGCCTCGGAGAGCAGACCGCGCAGCGCGTCGCCCCGGGAAGCGTAACGGCCATCCAATGGCGAAAGGGCATTAAGTTGGCTCAATTGATCGGCGATTTGCATGGTCTGAAGAAGAAATGGCTACGGATGGGAAAACCCGACGATTTTATCATCCGGGGAAGTGCAACATTGTGGCAAACTGGCGAAGATTCCGGCCAGCGGACGGTTGGGCGTCCATCCGGCCTGCTATACTTCGGCCGCTTTTCGACTCCGCTTGTGACTCCATGAAACTGATCGGCTCGCTTACCAGTCCATACGTACGCAAGGTGCGTATTGTCATGGCCGAGAAAAAGCTGGACTACCGGCTTGAACTCGAAAACGTCTGGTCCGCCGACACGCAGATCCAAACGTATAACCCGCTGGGCAAGGTGCCCTGCCTGGTCATGGAAGACGGCGGCGCGCTGTTTGATTCGCGCGTCATCGTCGAATACCTGGACACCTTGTCCCCTGTCGCCCGCCTGATTCCACAGCCGGGCCGCGATCGTGCCGCCGTCAAATGCTGGGAAGCCATCGCTGATGGCCTCCTGGACGCCTGCGTCACCATCGTGAAGGAAAACCAGCGCCCCGAGGCCCAGCGCAGCCCCGAGTGGATCCAACGCCAGTACAGCAAGATCCACGCAAGCCTGGATGCCATGAACAAGAGCCTGGGTGACAACGCCCACTGCATGGGCATCAACTACAGCCTGGCGGATATCGCCGTGGGCTGTGCGCTGGGTTACCTGGACCTGCGCTTCGCCTCGCTCGATTGGCGCGCCAACCACCTGAACCTTGCCCGTCTGCACGACAAGCTGTCGCAGCGTCAATCGTTCATCGACACGATCCCCAAGACTGCCTGAGGGCGGTCCCGGACAGCCCGTCCCTACGGGCCGTCACGCAGGCCCCATTCCAACGGGGCGCCTGAATACCGGCCGCGCAATGCGGCCGGTTTGCATTTCGGCGTCCGAAAATTCCGTCCTATTGGGCGGCGAACGTCTGCCAGGCCTTGAACAGCATATAGGCAGCCAGCGCGAACAGCAGGCAGGCGAAAACCCGTTTCAACGTCTGCACCGGCAGGCGGTGCGCCATGCGCGCGCCCAGCGGCGCCGTCAACACGCTAGTGCATACCAGCGCCACCAGCGCGGGCCAATAGATGTAGCCGAGCATGCCCGGGCGCGACGTTCCTTCGTTCAGGCCGGACACCACATAGCCGACGCTATTGGCCAGCGCGATGGGAAAGCCCAGCGCCGCCGAGGTCGACACCGCGTTGTGCAACGCCACGTTGCACCAGACCATGAAAGGCACCGACAGGAATCCGCCGCCCGCGCCGACCAGCCCGGACAGGAAGCCAATACCCGCCCCCGCCGCGCTGGTGCCCACCACGCCAGGCATCTGGCGTGCCGGTTTCGGTTTCTTGTTGCGCAGCATGCTCCAGCCTGAATAGCCCACGAACAGCGCGAAGAACAGCGACAGCCACAGCGTGCTGAGCGCCGCGAAGACCGCCCCGCCCGACAGCAGCCCGCCCAGGATGATGCCCGGCGCCATCGCCCACACGATCGGCCATTTGATCGTGCCCTTCTGCTGGTGCGCCCTGACGCTGGACACCGAGGTGAACAGGATCGACGTCATCGACGTCGCGATCGCGGCGTGCACGACCAGTTCGGGCGGCATGCCCTGCCAGGCGAACAGCATGGTCAGGAAAGGCACCAGCAGCATCCCGCCGCCAATTCCCAACAGACCCGCCGCAAAACCCACCACCGCGCCCAACGCCAGCAGGCAAACCACCATCGTCACATCCACAACCGTCTCCTCTTTATTGTTCGGTTTCTTGCTTGTCATGAGCGAAGGCCCCGCCGGCATCACGCCCACGGGGCCTTGTGTCCAGATCCGTTTTTGCCGGACCCGCGTGCGTTACAGGATGATCCCGCCGCCCAGGCAAACCTCGCCATCGTATAGCACGGCCGACTGGCCGGGCGTGACGGCCCATTGCGGCTCGGCGAAATCCAGCGCGAAGGTGTCGCCGTCAGCCTGTTCCAGGCGGCAGGCGGCATCGGCTTGGCGATAGCGTGTTTTGGCGCCGTAGCCCGCGATGGCCGGCGGACGCCCGGCCACCCAGCTGGCGTCCTGCGCCTGCAACCGGCCGGACAGCAGCCAGGGATGATCGTGCCCCTGCACCACATACAGGATGTTGCGCTCCAGGTCCTTGCGCGCCACGTACCACGCTTCGGCCGTGCCGTCCTCGCGCTGGCGCCCCTTCACGCCGCCCACGCCCAAGCCTTTGCGCTGGCCCAGCGTGTAAAAGGACAAGCCTTCGTGGCGCCCCACGTTCTGCCCTTCCGGCGTCAGGATCGGGCCGGGCTCGGTGGGCAGGTAGCGGTTCAGGAATTCACGAAACGGACGCTCGCCGATGAAGCAGATCCCGGTGGAATCCTTTTTGGCGGCGTTGTGCAGCCCGATCTCGTGCGCAATGCGCCGCACCTCGGTCTTGTGGATTTCGCCCAGCGGGAACAGGGTACGCGACAGCTGCGCCTGGTTCAGCCGGTGCAGGAAATAGCTTTGGTCCTTGGAGGCGTCCAGTGCCTTGAGCAACTGGAACTGCGTGCCGCCGCCATCGGCTGGCACCTCTCGCACCCGCGCGTAGTGGCCGGTGGCGATATGTTCAGCGCCCAGCGCCATCGCGTGGTCCAGGAAGGCCTTGAATTTAATCTCGGCATTGCACAGCACGTCGGGATTGGGCGTGCGGCCCGCGGAATACTCGCGCAGGAAGTCCGCGAACACGCGGTCCTTGTATTCGGCGGCGAAGTTGACGAATTCGAAGTCCACCCCGACCAGATCGGCCACGCTGGCCGCGTCCAGCAGGTCCTGGCGCGTAGAGCAGTATTCGGAATCGTCGTCGTCTTCCCAGTTCTTCATGAACAGGCCAACGACGTCATAGCCCTGCTGCTTCAGCAGCCAGGCAGTAACAGACGAATCGACCCCGCCGGACATCCCGACGACAACGCGGCCTTTTTTGGTAGGTATTTGACTCATGATGCGACTATTTTAGTTCGGACAACGCGCCTTCCCGCGGCTGGGGCTCCGCCGCCCGGGACACTTCCATCAGCCAGGCTCGAAAGGCCTGCAGCGTGGGCAGGTTGGCTTTCTGCTCGGGATAGCACAGGTAATAACCCATGCGCGCGCGGATGGGCAGCTGGATGGCGACGGCGAGCTTACCGTCGCGTAGCTCGTCTTCGATCAGGCAACGCGGGATCAGCGCCACGCCGAACCCGGCTGCGGCCGCCTGGGACAACAGCGCGTATTGGTCGAAACGAGCGCCTTCCAGGCTGCGCCGCGTGTCGCACCCGGCTTGCTCGAACCAGTCGCGCCAGCCTTCCAGCGCGGACGTGTGGTGCAGCAACGGATACGCCAGCAAGGCCTCCGGCGACGGACAGCCGCCCGGGATCAGCCGCGGGCTGCAGACCGGCACGATTTCGCGGCCTACGATGTAGTCCGCGCCGCTACCGGGCCACAAGCCTTCGCCGAACCGCACGGCGGCGTCAAGTTCAGGCGTCGAAAAATCGTAGCCCTGGCGGTGCGGCAGGAACTCCACATGGATATCCGGGCGCAACCGCATGAAGGCGGTCAGGCGCGGAATAAGCCAGCGCGCGCCGAAGGTCGGCATACAGGTCAGGTTCAGCGTGCCGCCCTGCCCCTGGTGCGCAATCAGCTCGACGGTGGCGGCTTCGATCTGGCCCAGGCCTGCCTGGATCTTGGTCAAATAGCTGCGGCCGGCTTCGGTCAGGACCAGGCCTTGCCTGATCCGCAGGAATAGTTCGACGCCGACGAACTCTTCCAGATGTTTCACCTGTTTACTGACGGCGCCCTGGGTCACGCACAATTCCTGGGCCGCGCGCGTGAAGCTGCTATGGCGCGCCGCGACCTCGAATGCCTGTAAATCCGTTAATGAGGGACAGAAACGTCGCATGTGTCGCCCCCACGAAGCGTGGGGCTCCCGCCCCAGCGGGGCTTGATCGGGAATTTCCCGTTGCCTCGGGCCAGGCGAAAAGCAACGCAAAAGTTACATAGAAGTAACGTCCCAACGATGCAGGCCACAGAGAGGCATGAAAAAAAGTCATAGCTTACGGAGAAACTTTCGTTTGCGCAAACCGCCTCGCCAGGAAAGAATCGTTGCGTTTGCGTCTGCCTTTGCGCATCCGCTTTCCATTTATTAGGGGAATCCATGCAACGCCGTAACGTAGTACTGGGCCTGTGTGTCGCCGCCGCGACCCTGGCCATGCCGCTGACCTCGGGTATCGCGCACGCTGAAGACGCGTATCCGAGCAAGCCCATCCGCCTGATCGTCCCCTTCCCGCCCGGTGGCACCACCGACATCGTCGGCCGCCTGTTCGCCGACAAGCTGGGCAAGGAACTGGGCCAGACCGTCGTGGTGGAAAACCGCGGCGGCGCCGGTGGCTCGATCGGCAGCGCCTTCGTCGCCAGCAGCGCGCCGGACGGCTATGTCCTGGGCATCGCCACCGTCAGCACGCACGGCATCAACCCGGCCATCTACCCGAACCTGCCGTTCGATGGCGAGCGCGACTTCACGCCCATCTCGAACCTGGCTGCCGTGCCTAACATCATGACGATCAACCCGAAGGTGCCGGCCAAGAACATCGCCGACTTCATCAAGCTGGCCAAGAGCCAGCCGGGCAAGCTGACGTATGCGTCCGCCGGCAACGGTTCGGTCTCGCACATGATGGGCGAACTGTTCAAGATGGCCTCGGGCACCGACCTGATGCACGTGCCTTACCGCGGCGTGGGCCCGGCGCTGAACGATGCGCTGGCCGGCCAGGTCGACGTCATGTATGACAACCTGCCTTCCACGCTGCCGCACGTGCAGTCCGGCCGCCTGATCGCCATGGCCGTCGCCTCGCCCAAGCGCGTCGCCAGCCTGCCCGACGTGCCCACGTTCGCCGAAGCCGGCCTGCCGGCCGTGAACGACGCGTCCTGGTTCGGCCTGGTCGCCCCGGCCAAGTTGCCGGAGCCCATCCTGGCCAAGCTGAACGCAGCGGTGCAGAAGGTCAGCGCCGAAGCCGACGTCAAGGCGCGCCTGGAAGCGCTGGGCGCCCAGCCCGCCGCCAACAGCTCGGCCGACTTTGGCAAGCAGATCGCGGCGGAAATCGCCAAGAACAAGCGCATCGCCAAAGAAGCCAACGTGAAGATCGACTAAGCGATCTTCGGCCCCCGCCGCGCAAGCTTGCGCAGCGGGGGCCTCCGATTCACGAACGCACGACCCCAATATGCGAATTACCCAACCCCTGTCTTACCGGCTCGACCTTCCGCAGCACTATCCGGATTCGGAAACCTCGGCCCCGCTTGTGCTGGATTCTCCGCACAGCGGCACCGCCTACCCTCCCGATTTCGCGGCCGCGGTGGACTTTGGCGCACTGCGCACTGCGGAAGACACCTGGGTTGACGATCTGTGGGGCGACGCCATGGAAATGGGCGTGCCGATGATTGCCGCGGGTTTTCCGCGCGCCTACATCGACGCCAACCGCGCGCCCGACGAGATCGACGAACTGCTGCTGGATGCGGCCTGGCCCGACGCCATCAACGCCTCGCCGAAGGTCAAGCTGGGCAAAGGCCTGATCTGGCGCATGCTGGATGACGGCACCCCGCTGTATAACCGCAAGCTGACGGTCGAAGAAGTCCGCCACCGCATCGACGCCTGCTGGAAGCCCTATCACGCCGCGCTGGGCCAGGTGCTGGACGCCGCCCACAAGAAGTTCGGCAAGGTCTGGCACATCAACTGCCACTCGATGCCCAGCGTCGCCGGCGCCTTCGCCACCGACCGCCCCGGCCTGGTCCATCCCGACTTCGTGCTGGGCGATCGCGACGGCAGCACCAGCGACCCCGCCTTCCGCGAATTCATCGCGGCGTGGCTGCGCGAACGTGGCTACGACGTCACGGTGAATGATCCCTACAAGGGCGTCGAATTGGTGCGCGCCTTTGGCCGCCCCGAAGAAGGCCGTCACAGCCTGCAGATTGAAATCAACCGCAAGCTGTATATGGATGAAACGACGCTGCGCCCCACGGAAAACTACGGCCGCCTGAAGGCCGATCTGCGCGACCTCACCGCCGCGCTGATCAACTGGACTCGCGCGCAAACGGCCTGACGCCGGACGTTTGCACGCAGGTAACCGGCCAGCGGCGTGGTAAGACTGGCCGGAGCAAGTGGGTTGAAAGACCCTAGCCCCATGGTTCGCCATGGGGCTTTTTTTTTGAATTCGCGCAGGCCGTAGGATGGGTGGAGCGCGAGACTTCTCAAGCAAGAATATTGGCGCCCAGCGCGCGCAACCCATCAAGCAGCGGTGAATTCCTGACAGCGTCAGCCACAACGCGACGACTGCCTGATGGGTTGCGCGCGCTGAAGACCGGCGCCTTTGCGCAAGAACGCTCGCGCTCCACCCATCCTACGTCGCAAAGCGTGCGAGCCGGACGCGTGGCGCATACCGGGTCCGGCGGCAGCAGACGCCCAAAGTATGGGCAGCGTATAGGTGCCATTCCCGTGTATAACTACGGCGAACCTTCCAGGAGAGGCGTCGATGCACATCGGGATACCAAAAGAAACCCGAGACGGGGAAACCCGTGTCGCAGCAACACCAGAAACCGTCAAGAAGTACGTAGGCGGCAAACACACCGTTGTCGTGGAGCGTGGCGCAGGCACTGCCGCCCGTTATCTGGACGACGCCTATGAGGCCGCGGGCGCCACGCTAGGTTCTGCCCAGGATGCCCTGGGCGCGGAACTGGTGATGAAGGTTCGCGCCCCCTCCGCTGCTGAATTGCCCCACATGAAACCCGGTACGGTCGTGATCGGCATGCTGGACCCCTTCGACGCCGAAGGCCTGACACAGATGGCGGGCGCGGGGCTGGTCGGGTTCGCGCTTGAAGCCGCGCCCCGCATCACGCGCGCCCAAAGCCTGGACGTGCTGTCTTCGCAGGCCAACCTGGCCGGCTACAAGGCCGTGCTGTTGGCCGCGCATCACTACGGCCGCCTGATTCCGATGATGATGACCGCCGCCGGCACCCTGAAAGCCGCGCGCGCCGTGGTGCTGGGCACCGGCGTGGCGGGTCTGCAAGCCATCGCCACGGCCAAGCGGCTGGGCGCGGTGGTCGAGGCCTCCGATGTGCGCCCCGCCGCGCGCGAACAAGTGGAGTCGCTGGGCGCCAAGTTCATCGACGTGCCGTTCGAAACCGACGAAGAGCGCGAGATCGCCCAAGGCACGGGCGGCTACGCGCGCGCCATGCCGCCCGGCTGGATGGCGCGGCAGGCGGCGTTGGTGTCCGAGCGCTGCAAGCAGGCCGACCTCGTCATCACTACAGCCCTGATTCCCGGCCGCCCCGCCCCGACGCTGGTATCCGCGGAAACCGTCGCGGCCATGAAGCCCGGCTCGGTGCTGGTCGACCTGGCGGTCGAACGCGGCGGCAATTGCCCCTTGTCCGAAAAAGGCCAGGTCGTGGAAAAACACGGCGTGACGATTATCGGGCTGACCAACCTGCCCGGCCTGGTGGCCACGGATGCGTCCGCGTTGTACGCGCGGAACATCCAGGACTTCCTGAAGCTCATCATCAATGCGGACGGCGCGCTGGCGATCCAGCGCGACGATGAAATCGTGGCGGCCTGCCTGGTGTGCGAAGGCGGCAATGTGACGCGGAGGACCTGAACATGGAAGCGATCAACCCCACCCTGATGAACCTCATCATCTTCGTGTTGGCCATCTATGTCGGCTACCACGTCGTGTGGAACGTCACCCCCGCCCTGCACACGCCGCTGATGGCCGTCACCAACGCCATCTCGGCCATCATCATCGTGGGCGCCATGCTGGCGGCGGCCCTGACCGAAGGCGGACTGGCCCGCGGCATGGGCGTGTTCGCGGTGGCGCTTGCCGCGGTGAACGTGTTTGGCGGCTTCCTGGTCACCCGGCGCATGCTTGAAATGTTCAAGAAAAAGGATCGCAAGCCGGGCAAGGAGGACGCGAAATGATCTCGCTCAACCTCGTTACCCTGCTGTACCTGATCGCTTCGGTCTGCTTCATCCAGGCGCTAAAGGGCCTGTCGCATCCCACCACGTCGCGGCTGGGCAACGCCTTCGGCATGGCCGGCATGGCGATCGCCGTGCTGACCACGGCGGCGCTGATCGTCGGCCTGGCGCGCACGGGCACCGCCACGATCGGCCTGGGCTGGGTGCTGCTGGGCCTGCTGGTAGGCGGCACCGTCGGCACGCTGATGGCCCGCCGCGTCGAAATGACGAAGATGCCGGAACTGGTCGCCTTCATGCACAGCATGATTGGCCTGGCGGCCGTGGCCATCGCTGTCGCGGTGGTGGCCGAGCCGCACGCCTTCGGTATCGTCGCGGCCGGGGCGATGATCCCCACCGGCAACCGCTTCGAGCTGTTCATCGGCACCTTCGTGGGCGCCATCACGTTCTCGGGTTCGGTCATCGCCTTCGGCAAGCTGTCGGGCAAGTACAAGTTCCGGCTGTTCCAGGGCGCTCCGGTCGTATTCCCCGGCCAGCACATGCTGAACCTTGCGCTGGCGCTCGTGATGCTGGGCTGCGGCGTATGGTTCATGCTGACCCAGGACTGGACGCCCTTCGTCATCATGACGCTGGTTGCCTTCGTGCTGGGCGTGCTGATCATCATCCCGATCGGCGGCGCGGACATGCCGGTGGTGGTGTCCATGCTGAACAGCTACTCGGGCTGGGCGGCGGCCGGCATCGGCTTTTCGCTGAACAACCCGATGCTGATCATCGCCGGTTCGCTGGTGGGCTCTTCAGGCGCCATCCTGTCCTACATCATGTGCAAGGCGATGAACCGGTCGTTCTTCAACGTGATCCTGGGCGGCTTCGGCGGCCAGGCAGGCGGTGGCTCGGATGCCGGCGCGGGCCAGCAGCGCAGCGTCAAATCAGGCAGCGCGGACGATGCCGCGTTCCTGATGACCAACGCCGAAAGCGTGACCATCGTGCCCGGCTACGGCCTGGCGGTGGCGCGCGCGCAGCACGCGCTGAAAGAGCTGGCGACCAAACTCACTGAACGCGGCGTGACGGTCAAGTACGCCATCCATCCGGTTGCCGGCCGCATGCCCGGCCACATGAACGTGCTGCTGGCCGAGGCCGAAGTGCCCTACGACCAGGTCTTCGAAATGGAAGACATCAACAGCGAGTTCGCCCAAACCGACGTGGTGCTGGTGCTGGGGGCGAACGACGTGGTCAATCCGGCCGCCAAGAACGATCCCAAGTCCCCGATTGCCGGCATGCCCATCCTGGAAGCCTATAAGGCGCGCACCGTGATCGTGAACAAGCGCTCGATGGCCTCGGGCTATGCGGGCCTGGACAACGAGCTCTTCTACATGGACCGCACGATGATGGTGTTCGGCGACGCCAAGAAAGTGCTGGAAGACATGGTCAAGGCGGTGGAGTAGCCGCCGGCCTGCGGATGGCCCGCGCATGCCCCGTTCGGGGCGTTCGCGGGCCTCCGTGCCGCTATGCGGCAACCGCCTTTCGCAACTGCTCGTCGACGACTTCCACCCAATGCCGCACCGGCGTGTCGGTGCCGCTTTGCAGATGGCCGATGCAGCCGATGTTGGCCGACAAGATCACATCCGGCCCGCCCGCCGCGATGGCGCCCAGCTTGCGGTCGCGCAGTTCCAGCGCGATCTCCGGGTTCAGCACCGAATAGGCGCCCGCCGAACCGCAGCACAAATGCTTGTCGGCGAACGGCAGCAATTCGAACCCCAAATCCACCAGAAGCCGCTCCGACAACGGCCGCAGCCCTTGCCAGTGCTGCAACGTGCAGGGCGGATGGAACGCGGCGCGCGTGCCGGCGGGCAAGCGCGCGCGCAATTGGTCGGCATGCGGCGCCACGATCTCGGCCACGTCCTTGACCAGCGCGACGATATCCGCAGCCTTCTGGGCGTAGGCCGGATCGTGCTTCAGGTGATGCGCGTATTCCTTCACCATCGCGCCGCACCCCGACGCGTTCATGACAATGGCCTCGACCCCGCCATCCTGGATCAGCGGCCACCAGGCGTCGACGTTGGCGCGCATCTGCGCCAGCGCCGCCTCCTGCGCATCCAGATGGAAGCTCACCGCGCCACAGCAACCGGCGCCGGGCGCGATGCGCGCGCCAATGCCGACGGCGTCCAGCACGCGGATGGTGGCCGCGTCGATGGTGGGCATCATGGCGGGTTGCACGCAGCCCGCCAGCATCAACACTTGCCGAGCATGACCCGCCACCGCGGGCAGCGGCCCCGCGTCGCGGCGTTCGGGCACCTTGCGCTTGAGCGCTTCGGGCAGGAAGCCGCGCACGGCTTGCCCCATCCGCATCGCCGGCGCGAACATCGGCGACAACATGGCGTGCCGCAGGAAATTGCGCTTGGCCTTTTCAGTCCAGGAACGCGGCACGCGCTCGTCCACGATCTTGCGGCCGATATCGATCAAATGTCCATATTCGACGCCGGACGGGCATGTGGTTTCGCAATTGCGGCAGGTCAGGCAGCGGTCCAGGTGCTGCTGCGTGGACTGCGTGGGCTCCGCGCCCTCCAGCACTTGCTTGATCAGGTAGATACGACCGCGCGGGCTATCCAGCTCGTCGCCCAGTACTTGATAGGTCGGACAGGTGGCCGTGCAAAACCCGCAATGCACGCAACGCCGCAGGATAGCGTCGGCTTCTTTGCCCAGTTCGGTGTCGCGCGCCCAGGATGCCAGGTTGGTTTGCATGATGCGCTATAGCTCCAGGACCAGGCGGCCGGGGTTGAACAGGCCAGCCGGATCAAGCTCTTGCTTGAGGCGGCGTGTGATCGACGCGATGCCGGGCGCCAGCGGATGGAATACGCCGTCCGCCGGCGGCTTGCCGTTGCCCACGCGAAACAGGGTGGCATGCCCGCCCAGCCGCGCGGCGGCGTCTCGCAGCTCGGTAGCGTCGCGCACGCCGGACAGCCAGCGTTGCCCGCCGCCCCACTCGATCAGTGTCGGACCCATGCCCAACACGGCGGCCGTGGGCGGCAAGGCCAGGCGCCATAGCGGCTGGCCAGGTACGAAGAAGGCGTGCGTCTGTTCGCGCAACGCGCGCCACCAGACCGCCGCGGTGTCGGGATCCAAGGGATCTCCGCCAATCACCTGGCGCGCACTGGCGATGGCAGGCGGCGCACCCGACAAGCGCACGTGCATCGCGCCCTCGGCGTGTTCGTCCGCGCCCGTCCAACTGGTGGCCGAAATCGGCAGCGGCTTGCCGCGCCATAGCGCGAAGCTGGCCAGCGCCTGCGCCTGGGTAGCGGGCAAGACCAGCGTCAGCTCTTCCATCGGCCGTGGCACGACCTTCATCGAGACATCCAGCAGCGCACCGAAAATGCCGTGCGAACCGGCCAGCAGGCGCGACACGTCGTAGCCGGCCACGTTCTTCATGACTTCTCCGCCAAACGCCAGGATGCGCCCTTCGGAATCCAGCAGGCGCGTCCCCAGCACGAAGTCGCGCAAAGCGCCCGCGTTCATGCGGCGCGGGCCGGACAACCCCGCCGCCACGCAACCGCCTACCGTCGCGGCGGCCCCGAAATGCGGCGGCTCGAATGCCAGCATCTGGCCGTTCTCGGCCAGCGCCGCCTCCAGCTCGGCCAGCGGCGTGCCCGCGCGAACGGTCACGACCAACTCGGACGGGTGGTAGCTGACGATGCCGCGATACGACGTCATGTCCAACAGGCAGTGACCGTCTTGCGGGGTTACCGGGCGGTAATTACCGTAGAACGCCTTGCTTCCTCCGCCCATCACAAACAGCGGCTTGTGACCGGCACGGGCCGTCATGACCTGGTCGCACAATTCCGACAGGACAAAATCCATAAGGAATGCGTCCTAGAAACGGGCGAGATCGGGGAAGCGCAGCTCACCCGCATGGACGTGCATCTTGCCGTATTCGGCACAGCGGGCCAGCGTGGGAATGACTTTTTCAGGATTCAGCAGGCACGGGGGGTCGAACGCCCGCTTGACCGCCAGGAACGCGTCGAGTTCTTCGCGAGAGAATTGCACGCACATTTGATTTATTTTCTCCATACCCACACCGTGTTCTCCGGTCACGGTCCCTCCTACCTGCACGCATAGCTCGAGAATAGCGGCCCCGAACTTCTCTGCCCGCTCCACCTCGTCCGGCTTGTTCGAATCAAACAGGATAAGCGGATGCAGATTGCCATCGCCCGCGTGGAACACGTTGGCGCAGCGCAAGCCGAATTCATCTTCCATCTGTTCAATGGCGCCCAGCACGCGCGCCAGATGGCGTCGCGGAATCGTGCCGTCCATGCAGTAATAATCGGGCGACACGCGGCCCGCGGCCGGAAATGCGTTCTTGCGTCCGGCCCAGAATTTCAGGCGTTCGGCCTCGGACGCGGACACCTGGCAGCGCGTGGCGCCGGCGGCGCGGAACACCGCTTCCATCCGGGCGATCTCGTGCGCCACTTCTTCGGGCGTGCCGTCGGATTCGCATAGCAGTATCGCTTGCGCGTCCATGTCGTAACCGGCGCGCACGAACGGTTCGACCATGTGCGTGGCGCGGCGATCCATCATTTCCAACCCCGCCGGAATCATGCCCGCGGCAATCACTTGCGTGACCGCGTTGCCGGCTGCCTCGACGCTGGAAAAACTAGCCATCACGACCTGCGCGCAAGCCGGCTTGGGAATCAATTTGACCGTGACTTCGGTGACCACGCCCAACATGCCTTCCGAGCCGATGAACACGGACAGCAGGTCCAGGCCGGGCGCATCCGGCGCTTCGGACCCCAGTTCGACGACATCGCCGTCGATCGTGACCACGCGCACGCGCAGCACGTTGTGCACGGTCAGCCCGTACTTCAGGCAATGTACGCCGCCGGAATTCTCGGCGACGTTGCCGCCAATCGAACAGGCGATCTGGCTCGAGGGGTCAGGCGCGTAGTACAGCCCGTAAGGCGAAGCGGCCTCGGAGATGGCCAGATTGCGCACGCCGGGCTGCACGACCGCCGTGGCGCTGGCCAGATCGATATGCTTGATGCGGTTGAATTTAGACAGGCCCAGCAGCACGCCCTGGCTGTGCGGCATGGCGCCGCCCGACAGGCCGGTGCCGGCGCCGCGCGCGACGATGGGGGCATTCAAGCGCTTGCAGATGCGCATGACCGCCTGCACCTGCTCTTCGGTTTCGGGCAATGCCACCACGGCAGGCAGCGCCCGATACAGCGACAAGCCGTCGCACTCGTAGGGGCGCGTGTCTTCTTCGCGGAATAATACGCAGTGCGCGGGCAACGCGGCCGACAACGCCTCGATGAGCTGCTGCAACGAATAAGGCGCCTGCACTTGTGCCAGGCCGGTTTCGACCAGTGAATTCATGAGCGCAACAATAGCGCGACCAGTCCCTTAAAACAGGCCGGGATTTACCCGCATCCAGTCGACGATCCCTGCTACACACACGTAACCAGCCGTAATTCCAGACGGCGATTGTCGTTGAAAAGCCGCAGCCGTTCAGCCCGAGAAATCCAGCAACGCCAGCTTTCTGGAGATAGCCGCGCACGTCTCGACCAACGGACGGATATAACTGGCGGTCCGGTCGGTGCTCATGCGGAACGCGGGAATGCTCAAACTGACGCACGCCACCGGCGCGCCCTGCTTGTCGGTGATGGCGCAGCCGAAGCAGAAAATGTCTTTTTCGTTTTCCTCGCGGTCTTCCGCGTAGCCCTGCTGGCGCACCTGTTCCAGCTCTTTGCGCAGCGCTTGCGGCGTGCGCAACGTCGCGTCGGTGAACACCTTGAAATCCAGTCCCAGGATCAACGCGTCGCGCGCGTCCGCAGGCAGTTGGGCTAGATAAGCCTTGCCCACCGAACTGGAGTACAGCGTCACGCGGCTGCCCAGCCGCGAATTCATGCGCACGGCCTTGGGGCTTTCCAGCTTGTCGATATAGGTCATTTCGGACCGGTCGGGCACGGCCAGATGCACCGTCTCCTGTGTCAACGCCCTGAGGTCGAACAGGTGGTCTTTGCATAGCTGCCGGATATCGGAGCTTTCCAGCGCACGGCTGGCCAGGCTGACCAGCCGCGGTCCCAACCCGAAGGACTGCCCATTGCGCTTGGGCACCAGCAACTGTTCGGCGATCAGCGCCTCGACGATGCGATAGATTGTCGGACGCGGATAACCCAGCCTGGCGCTCAAGGCGTTCACCGTCCAGGCGATATCGTCACCCGATGCGATGGCATCCAGCACGCGCATGAACTTGGAGAACGAAGCGGTGCCGGCAACGGGGGCTACCGCAAGCGCGGGCGGTGCCGCGGATGCCGCGGCCGACGAGGTCGGCGCGGCGTCTGCGCGGGCGGCGCGGTGAGGCTTCACGCGGGGGGCTTTCATGGGCGGTTTCCGTGACAAAGCGCGCCGGCAAGCCGGCGCGCGGGTCAGGTTACCATGTAGCCGCCATCCACCGGCATCACCACGCCCGTCATGAAAGCCGACGCTGGCGAGCACAAGAACATGACCGCCTGCGCCACGTCATGCGGCGTTCCCCAGCGCTTGAGCGGCGTGCGTTCCAGAATGCGCGAGGCGCGTGCCGGATCTTTCTGCAAGGCTTCGGTCAACGGCGTGGCGATCCACCCCGGCGCCACCGCGTTGACCCGGATGTCCGCATCCGCATAGGCGATAGCAAGCGACTTGGTCAATTGCGCCACCCCGCCCTTGCTGGCGCTATAAGCCGGCACCAGGCCGCCCCCGAAGAAGCTAAGCATCGACGCGGTGTTCACGATGCACCCCTTGGCGCGCGCCAGTTGCGGCCGCAGCGCTTCGCACACGCGCATGGTGCCCGTCA
Source organism: Achromobacter marplatensis (assembly GCF_049060505.1). Lineage (GTDB taxonomy): Bacteria > Pseudomonadota > Gammaproteobacteria > Burkholderiales > Burkholderiaceae_B > Achromobacter > Achromobacter marplatensis_A. The sequence goes on along the minus strand of NZ_JBMGRB010000001.1, from coordinate 959,017 downwards.
GGTTGATGTCCAGCACGCGCTCGAACACCGGCAGCTTGAACTCTTCTTGCCGGAAAATCACGCCGGCGCAGTTAACCAGGATGTCTACGTGCGCAAGCGTGGCGGCGAAGCGCGCGACCTCATCCGCCTGCGTGACGTCCAGCGTGGCCACCTCCACGCCCGCGGGCGGCGCTTCCGAGGAGGGCAAACCCACCGCGATCACGCGTGCGCCCAGACGCGCCAGCGCCTCGGCCACGCCGCGGCCCAGCCCTTGGGTGCCGCCCGTGACCACGGCGGTCTTGTTGTGAAACAGCCCTGCCTGAAAACTCATGGCGGCGTCCTCAGCGGATGAACTGGTCGACATAGTCCGAACCCAGCCCCACGCTTTCGTAGTGCTTGCGGCACATGTCCAGCTTGGTAAACACGTCTTCATAGCCCGTGTGCCGGCCTTCGCTGTCACAGTAGTACATCACGCCGTTGACCTGGAACATCGTGATCATTTCCTCCACGTCTTCCGGCACATACAGGGTATGCGTTTCACCTGGCGGTTCGAACACGTAGCTGCCTTCGCGGGCAATCCAGTCGTGCTCCAGATAACGCCAAGACCCTTTGATGACATAGCCGTGCACCGCCTGCGGATGGCGATGGCAGCTCAGCACGCCCGACCTGCGCACGCGCAGCAGGTTCATCCAATACCCTTGCGACACGTTCAGGCAAAGCGGCCGGAACCAGACTTGCTCGGCTTGCGGCACCCAGACGCGTTCGTCATCCGGAATCGCTTGCGGCACGACGATGTCGGGCAGCGCTTCCTTGGGGTTGGGGTAACGGTAGGGGGTAGGCACTGCGGTCGTTTGGCTCATGACTTATCGCTCACTTGATGCTCAAGGTTTTCAGGACCTGCGCGTAGTCGGCGGTCTCGGCGGCCATTTTCTTTTCGAAGGCATCGCCGTCGGCATAGACGTAGCCCAGGTTCTGGGCCTTGATCGCGGAGATCAGCTGCGGGTCTTGCGCCACTTTCTCGAACACTTCCTTCAACTTGGCCACGGTGGCGGGCGGCATGCCTTTCGGGCCGGCAATGCCGCGCCAGGTGCCATACGCCACATCCAAGCCCTTCTCCTTGGCCGTCGGCACATCGGGGAATTCCGGCACGCGCTTGTCGCTCATCAGCACCAGCAGGCGCAACTTGCCGGCACGCACGTACTCGGATGCCTCGGCGGGACTGGTCGCCACCGCATCCAGCTGGCCGCCCAGCAGGTTCAGCAGGGCCGGCCCGGAACCCGGAAACGGAATGTGCGTGAAGCGCGTATCCGACTTGACCTCGAAGGCGCTCAGCGCGACGTCGTAGATGGAGCCGGTGCCCGAGGTGCCCACGTTCAGCGTGGCCGGCGATTTCCTGGCGGCCGCCATGAACTCGTCAAGGGTCTTGTAGGGAGAATTGGCCGGCACCACGATCGCGGCGGGGTCGGCGTTCAGTTGCACCAGCGGCGTGTAATCCTTGTAGGTATGGTCGAACAGGCCCAGCAGCGGCAGTATCACGAACTCCGCTGTCACCACGGTCAAGGTGTGGCCGTCGTTCTTGCTGTTCAGCACGTACTTCCAGCCCACCGCGCCGCCGGCGCCGGCCTTGTTCAGCACCACCATCCCTTTGGGGAAGTACTGTGCCGAGACCTTGGCGAACGTGCGCGCCACGGCGTCCGTGCCGCCCCCCGGCTGGAACGGCACCACCAGCGTGACCGGCTGGTTCGGATAACTATCCGCCTGCGCGTGCGCAGGCAGCGTCGCCGTCAGGCCGGCCACAAGCAGGCCGGCCGCCATCAAACCTTGTCTCATCGACATCCTTGTCTCCTTGGTTCAGGCCGTGCCTTCTGTCGAGGCATCGCCCATTTTTTGGCTTTTCGCAGACACCTTTTCGTTAATATCCACAATGTGGACATTTGTCTACGAAAAATAAGCGTAAAGGATTTACCGACGGGTGTCACTGGAAATCGATATGCGCTCGTGCCGCGCGAGCCAAAAAAAGCCGACGGTCGATGCCGTCGGCTTTGGGGCAGTGCAAGCGCGGCAGTCGCCGCGCGGGGCTTACCAAGACACGATCTTGCCCGGGTTCAGGATGTTGTTCGGATCAAACGCATGCTTCAGGCTGCGCATCAGATCCAGCGCGTCCTCGCCGTGCTCTTCGGCCATGAACTGCATCTTGTGCAAGCCCACGCCGTGTTCGCCCGTGCAGGTGCCATCCGCGGCGATCGCGCGGCGAACCAAGTTATGGTTGATCGTTTCGGACTCTTCCCATTCCTTCGGATTGTCGGCGTCCAACAGCATCAGCACATGGAAATTGCCGTCGCCGACGTGGCCGACGATGGTGTACGGGAAGCTTGCGCGGTCCAGTTCCTCGACGGTATCGCGCACGCAATCCGCCAGCCGCGAGATCGGCACGCAAACGTCGGTGGTGCTGGCGCGGCAGCCGGGCCGCAATTGCAGGCCGGCAAAGTAGGCGTTGTGGCGCGCGGTCCAGAGGCGGCTACGGTCTTCGGGGCGCTCGGCCCATTCGAAATCCATCCCGCCATGCTCGGCCGTGATCGCCTGCACGGTTTCGGCCTGCTCTTGCACGCCGGCAGGGCTGCCGTGGAACTCAAACACCAACAGCGGCGTTTCACGCAAGGTCAGCTTGCTGTACTGGTTGACCGAACGCACGCTGGCGGCATCCATGAACTCGACGCGCGCGATCGGCACGCCCATCTGGATGATTTCGATCACGCTTTGGACCGCATCGTCCAGCGTGGGGAAATTGCAGACCGCCGCGGACACCGCCTCGGGTTGCGGATACAGGCGCACCGTCACTTCCGTGATGATGCCCAGCGTGCCTTCGCTACCGATGAAGATACGCGTCAGATCGTAGCCCGCCGACGATTTACGCGCGCGGCCCGCCGTGCGGATGATGCGGCCGTCGGCGGTCACCACTGTCAGCGACATGACGTTTTCGCGCATGGTGCCGTAGCGCACGGCATTGGTGCCCGATGCGCGCGTGGCGGCCATGCCGCCCAGGCTGGCGTCGGCGCCCGGATCGATTGGGAAGAACAGGCCGGTGTTGCGGATTTCTTCGTTCAGTTGCTTGCGCAGCACGCCCGCCTGCACGGTGGCCGTCAGGTCTTCGGCGTTGATCGCCAGCACCTTGTTCATTTGCGACAGGTCCAGGCTGATGCCGCCCTGGATCGCCAGCACGTGGCCTTCCAGCGAAGAGCCCGCGCCGTAAGGTATCAGCGGAACATGATGCGTATTGCACAGCTTGGCGATCTCGGCCACTTCTTCGGTGGTGTGCGCGAAGACGACGGCGTCGGGCAGCATGGGCGGGTACGGCGACTCGTCGCGCCCATGATGTTCGCGCACGGCGGAGGACTCGGACAGGCGGTCGCCAAAGCGCGCGCGCAGGGCATCCAGACAGGCGGCCGGCACCGGGCGGCGCAACGTTTCAGCGTGCAAGGGAGCATTCATGATCAGCGTGTTCTCGGGGTTCGGTAACCGAATATTCTACGCCGCCGCGCGTGCTGCGCCGCACACCGCCCCAGGCAGGCGGCAGGCGGCGCGCGCGCGGGCTTTATTTGCCAGAGGTCAGCGCAACCCGGCGGCGCTCGCGCACGGCATGCGCCAGGCGGTCAAGCACGGCTACCGACGCGTCCCAGTCGATGCAGCCGTCGGTGATGCTCTGGCCGTAGACCAGCGGCTTGCCCGGCACCATGTCCTGGCGTCCGCCCAGCAAGTGGCTTTCCACCATGACGCCGACCAGGCGCGCGTCGCCGGCTTCCATCTGGCGCGCCACGTCCTCGATCACCCGCGGCTGGTTCTCGGGATCCTTGCTGCTGTTGGCGTGGCTGGCGTCCACCATGATGCGCTGGGCCAGTCCGGCCTTGGACACGTCGTTGCAGGCAGCGTCGACGCTGGCCGCGTCGTAGTTCGGCGTTTTGCCGCCGCGCAGGATGACGTGGCAGTCTTCGTTGCCGGCCGTCGACACAATCGCCGAATGCCCGCCCTTGGTCACCGACAGGAAGTGGTGCGGCTGCGACGCGGCCTTGATGGCGTCGACGGCGATCTTCACGTTGCCGTCCGTGCCGTTCTTGAATCCCACCGGACACGACAGGCCCGAAGCCAGCTCGCGATGCACCTGGCTTTCCGTCGTCCGTGCCCCGATCGCCCCCCAGGAGACCAGATCCGCGATGTATTGCGGCGTAATCATGTCCAGGAACTCGCAACCCGCCGGCAAGCCCAGGCTGTTGATGTCCAGCAGCAGTTGGCGCGCCACCCGCACGCCCTTGTTGATGTCGAAGCTGCCGTCCAGGTCCGGATCGTTGATCAGGCCCTTCCAGCCCACCGTGGTGCGCGGCTTTTCGAAGTACACGCGCATCACGATTTCCAGGTCGGCGCTCAGGCGGTCACGCACCGGCTTCAGGCGCTTTGCATATTCGATGGCGGCACGCGTGTCATGAATCGAACACGGCCCGATCACGACGATCATGCGGTCGTCCATGCCGTGAAGAATGCGGTGCATGCCCTGGCGGGCGGCAAATACGGTATCGGACGCCCCCTTCGTGCACGCGAACTCGCGCATCACGTGCGCAGGCGGGTTCAATTCCTTGATTTCTCGGATACGAAGGTCGTCGGTATTGTGTGACACGGTACTGCTCCTGGGTTGCCCGCCAACGGGGTCTATCCCGATCGGTCTATCCCGATCCTGGCGGCACAAAAAAAGCCGCCAGTTCGCTGGCGGCTTTTTTGGGGGGATTCTTTCCAAACTTCAGATTGAGCGCGTCCCTTCCTCCGCCAGCGGCTTCAGAAAACCATAAAAATAAAAATAAAAGGCGGGGGACGAGAATTTCATGGGGATTGACTCTAGCACAGTTTTTTCGGGCCGTCACATCGTTTTTAGCGGACGCGGCGGCCCGAACTTCAGGCCTAGGCCGTGCCGCCGACGGTCAGGCCTTCCATGCGCACGGTCGGCATGCCCACGCCCACCGGCACGCTCTGGCCGTCCTTGCCGCACGTGCCGACGCCCGAATCCAGCTGCAGGTCGTTGCCGATCATCGTGACGCGGGTCATGGCGTCGGGACCATTGCCGATCAGGGTGGCGCCCTTGACCGGGTAGGTCACCTTGCCGTCCTCGATCATGTAGGCCTCGGAGGCCGAGAACACGAACTTGCCGCTGGTGATATCGACCTGGCCGCCGCCGAAGTTCACGGCATACAGCCCACGCTTCACGGACGACACAATTTCTTCGGCAGGCTTGTCGCCCGCCAGCATGTACGTGTTGGTCATGCGCGGCATCGGCAGATGCGCAAAGGATTCGCGGCGGCCGTTGCCGGTGGCAGCGGTCTTCATCAGGCGGGCGTTCAGCGTGTCTTGCATGTAGCCGCGCAGGATGCCGTCTTCGATCAGCACGTTGCGCTGGGTGGCGTTGCCTTCGTCATCGATGTTGAGCGAGCCGCGGCGGTCCGGCAGCGTGCCATCATCCACCACGGTCACGCCCTTGGACGCGACGCGTTCGCCGATGCGGCCCGAAAACACGCTGGACCCCTTGCGGTTGAAGTCGCCTTCCAATCCATGGCCCACGGCTTCATGCAGCAGAATGCCGGGCCAACCCGACCCCAACACCACGGTCATTTCGCCGGCCGGCGCGGGTCGCGCATCCAGGTTGACCATGGCTTCGTGCACGGCGCGCTCGACGTAGCCTTGCAGCATTTCGTCGGTGAAATACGCCAGGCCCAGGCGTCCGCCGCCCCCGGCATGGCCCATTTCGCGGCGGCCATTGCGTTCGGCGATCACGGTCAGCGACAGACGCACCAGCGGACGCACGTCGGCGGCCAGGCGGCCGTCGCTACCTGCGACCAGCACCACGTCGTACTCGGCGCCCAACCCCGCCATCACCTGGATGACGTGGGGGTCGCGCGCCCGCGCCATGCGTTCGATGCGTTCAAGCAACGCGACCTTTTCCGGCGCGCTCAGCGTCGCCACGGGGTCGATGTCGGCGTACAGGCTGCGGCCCATCTCGGCTTCGACATGCGCCGCCACCTTGACCTTGCCCGCGCCACGGCGCGCGATGCCCCGGACGGCATGCGCCGACGACAGCAGCGCATCCGCCGACAAGGAATCGGAATAAGCGAAAGCAGTCTTCTCGCCACTGACGGCGCGCACGCCCACGCCCTGGCTGATCGAAAAACTGCCGGTCTTGACGATGCCCTCTTCCAGGCTCCACCCCTCGCTGCGCGTGTACTGGAAGTACAGGTCGGCGTAATCGACCTTGTGGGTGAAGATTTCACCCAGTGCGCGCGCCATATCCGCTTCAGTCAGGCCCCAGGGGTCCAGCAGCAGGGATTTGGCGGTGGCAAGGGATGCGATAGCGGGATCAGTGATTTTCATAGGCTCTATTCATGGGGCGCCGGCGCGGCACGGTCGCGCGCGCTTGCGTTGACGCTCAAGACCGTATCGTAACGCCGACCGGGGGCCGGCGTCCCACCCCGCACCAAAAGAGGAGGCGGGCCGGCCACGCCGACGCCGCAGCGAAAATGGCGGGACATTATGCACAGCTGAACAGATGGGGACGCAATATTGAGTATCAAGTTAAGCAATTGCGACCAAATATTGTTCAGCCACATAACAGTTTTGTCAGGGTCCGGCGCGACGAGCCGGCATGAACGACAGCCTTGGCGTACAAGGGCTGCAAATGCATCGAACTCGTCATACAAGCCAGAAAAAAATGCCACCCGAGCGCCCGCTCGGGTGGTTTCACCCCCATATCATTCTCAAAGACCGGGAAAGCCAAAATGCATGGCGTGGAGCCGAAACCACCGATCAGGGAGGTTTTTGTCATCAGATCGAGGCAATGAAAGATCGGGCGCAAATGCCGGCCTTAAAATGCTGGAACGCCATTAAAGCGATCCCGGCATCAGACCGAACCGGGGCGATTTGTGCGCGATATGAAACAAAAATACGTCGAGACACACTTATCTCGCCCGATTCGTCCGCCTTGTGAACCAAAGTGGCATCTGTTTCAAGTTATCCTAAATTTGGGAATATTCTTCCCAACACTTGTTCATGCCGGACAGCCGTGAGCCCAAAGGTTCTCCGGCCCTTTTGATACAAAGTAATTAGTCCGAAAATAGAGAAGTCAAGCCGTAACTTCTGTATTATGCGAAGCACAACAATTAAACATAACTTCGCCGGCGATTAAAGCAGTTCCATAATCAGGAATAAACCATGGCCCGAGAAACGTACGCAGCACTCCAAGCAAAGATTGAAAAGGAAATCAACAAGCTCCAGAAGAAGGCCGAAGTCCTTCAAACGAAGCGCCGTAAGCCCGTGATCACGTCCATCATCACTTCCATGCGCGAATATGACATCACGCCGGAAGAGATCATCGCGGCCTATGGCGCCGGCAAGCCGGTGCGCGCTGCCGCTGGCGGCCGACGCAAGGCTGGCGCGGCCGGGCGCCCCGCTACCGCTGCCAAGCGCGCCGTTGCGCCGAAGTATCGCCACCCCCAAACCGGTGAAACCTGGAGCGGCCGCGGCAAAGCCCCGCGCTGGCTCGCCGCTGAAGAAGCTGCCGGCGCGACACGCGACAGTTTCCTTATCAAAGAATAAAACCTATCCGGCAGTAACAAATAAATCGGCGCACCAAATTGGTGCGCCGATTTTATTTAAGGCTCCTGCCGGAAAGACCGTCGGACTTCAGCGAAGTGGGAATTCGATTTCGCGTTCCGCCCCATTATTGCCGGGGAAATTGTCAAATATTGCCCGGACCAGATAGGGCATCGTGCGCATGAAATCATCGCCTTGGCTCAGTATGAAGGCGGTGGAACGATATACCTCGGCCCCATTGCGCTGGGTATCGCGGATCTTCAGGCTGAGCGTATTGCGCTGGACAGCCATGGGCACATCGACCCAGTCCGGGCCCCAGTAGCCATAACCGCCCCCCCAGGGGCGCGGGCCGTAATAGCCGCCATAGCCGTAACCGCCATAAAAGTACGGGTCATAAGGGCGCCGCACCATGATCTGGGTCTGGCTGGTACCGTAGGTGAACGAGACATCGAAGCGGCCCTTGGACCCCGGCGCGGCCTCGACCAGGCCCGTTGCGCCAATGCCGGCGCGCACCATGTCCTGATAAGACTGGTATTCCAGATTATTGACCTGATTGGGATCGGACGCGACAAACTGATAAGTTTGGCCTTCGACGCCAGTGGGCCATTGCTGGAACGAGGTAACCCGGGCCGATACCGAAGGCGCCGCGCATCCGGCCAATGCCAGGACTCCCGCAACGGCCAATAAACCGGCCCAACGGCCTACACTGAACATCGACAATCTGGACATTTTGCGACTCCTCTAGCGCGCGACGGCGCCATCATACTGAGCTTTGACACGGCTCACGGCAAAAAGTTTGCCGTAGCCCGCAAGCTTCAAGCGGGCCGCCGCAGCCACTACTACAATAGAACCCTCGTTCAATCAGGACTGCCATTCCATGCGCACCGACACGCCTATTACCGTTTTTCGCAAGGATTACCAGCCCTACCCTTACGACATTCCAGAAGTTGCGCTGGCCTTCGATCTGGCGCCCGACGCCACCGAGGTACGCTGCACCATGCGCGTGCAACGCAAACCCGGCGCTAGCGCCGATGCAGCCCTGATCCTGGATGGAGAAGACCTGGAACTGGTCTCGGTAGGCGTCAACGGGGCGGCGCTGGCCGCCGACGGCTATCACCTGTCGGATCACAGCCTGGCGATCTATGGCTTGCCGGCCGAGGCCACGGTCGAGATCGTCAGCCGCTGCAAACCGTCCGCCAATTCCACGCTGATGGGCCTGTATGTCTCGGGCGGCAACTTCTTCACGCAGTGCGAAGCAGAAGGCTTTCGCCGCATCACCTGGTTCGCCGACCGGCCCGATGTCATGTCGCGCTACCGCGTGACGTTGCGTGCGGCCCCCGACTATCCGGTGCTGCTGTCCAACGGTAACCTGATCGCGTCGCGCCAGTTGCCCGACGGCCGCAACGAGGTCGAATGGGAAGACCCGTTCCCCAAGCCCTGCTACTTGTTCGCGCTGGTGGCCGGCAACCTGACGCACCGCGAGACCCAGGTCAAAACGGCCAGCGGCCGCGATGTGCTGCTGCAGGTCTATAGCGACCCGGGTTCGGAAACCAAGACGGAATGGGCGCTGGATTCGCTGGTGCGCGCCCTGCGTTGGGACGAAACCCGCTTCGGCCTGGAGCTGGACCTGGACCGCTTCATGATCGTGGCCGTCCATGACTTCAACATGGGCGCCATGGAGAACAAGGGCCTGAACATCTTCAACGCCGCCTACGTGCTGGCTGATGCCGACACGGCCACGGACGCCAATTACGAAGGCATCGAGTCCGTCATCGGACACGAGTACTTTCACAACTGGACCGGCAACCGCGTCACGTGCCGCGACTGGTTTCAGTTAAGCCTGAAAGAGGGCCTGACGGTCTTCCGCGACCAGGAATTCAGCGCGGACATGATGGCGCACGGCATGGACGCGACGGCGGCGGCCAGCGCGCGCGCGGTCAAGCGCATCGACGACGTGGTGGCGTTGCGCGCCGCTCAGTTCCCGGAAGACGCGGGCCCCATGGCTCACCCCATCCGCCCCGAGAGCTACCAGGAAATCGGCAACTTCTACACGGCCACCGTGTACGAGAAAGGCGCCGAAGTCATCCGCATGCAGCACACCCTGCTGGGCGAAGAAGGTTTCCGCGCCGGCATGGACGAGTATTTCCGCCGCCACGACGGCCAGGCCGTGACCTGCGACGATTTTGTCGCCGCCATGGAATCGGTGTATGTCGGCCAACACCCCGGCCGCGACTTGTCCGTGTTCCGCCGCTGGTATCGCCAGGCCGGCACGCCGCGCGTCGCCGTCAAACTGGAACACGATGCGGCTACGCGCCGCTGCACGGTCACGCTGACGCAAGACTGCCAGCCGGTGGGCGTCGAGAAAAAGGCCGGCGCCGACTACGTCAAGGCGCCGTACCATATCCCCTTCGCCATCGGCTTGCTGGCCCGCGACGGCCGCGCCCTGCCCTTGCGGCTTGACGGCGCCGTCCATGACACGGCCCTGCTGGAACTGACGACGCAAAGCCAGCAATGGGTGTTCGATGACATCGCCGAACGCCCCGTGCCCTCGCTGCTGCGTGATTTCTCGGCCCCCGTCATCGTGGACTATGACTGGGCCGACGAAGAACTGGCCCTGCTGTCCGCGCACGACGGCAATCCGTTCGCGCGCTGGGAAGCCGGCCAGGAATTGGCCACGCGCCAAATCCTGGCGCTGGCCGAGGCGCGCCAGGCGGGCCGCACGCTGCACGCCGACGCCGCCTTTATCGACGCATGGCGTGCGCTGCTCACGGACCCGGCTATCGACGCCGCCTACCGCGCCCGCGCGCTGGCGCTACCGTCCGAAAAAACCTTGGCCGAACGCATGCATGCCGTGGATCCGCCAGCGCTGGCCGTGGCCCGCGACTTCCTGCGCGCGGAACTTGGCCGCCAGCTTGCCCCGGAATTCCGCCTGGCGTTTGAACAGAACCAGACGCCGGGCGAGTACAGCCCGGCCCCGGTGCCCGCCGGCATGCGCGCACTGAAAAACCTGGCACTGAGCCATTTGCTGGCGGCGGGCGAACACGACGCCCAGCGCCTGGCCGAGCACCAATACGAACGCGCAGGCAATATGACCGACAGCATGGCCGCGCTGTCTGCCCTGATCAATTACGGCCAGGGCGACTTCCCGCAGGAAGCGCTGGCTGCGTTCTACGACAAGTGGCGCGACAATCCGCTGGTGGTCGACAAGTGGTTCGCCCTGCAGGCTGCCGCCCGTTCGACCACGGTGCAGACCGCGCGCGAACTGATGACGCATCCGGCATTCACGCTGCGCACCCCGAACCGGGCGCGCGCCTTGATTTTCCAGTTCTGCCTGAACAACGCGCGCGGCATGCACCACCCGGATGGCACCGGCTACGCGTTCTGGGCCGAGCAGGTGTTGGCGCTTGACGCGTTGAATCCGGAAATCGCGGCGCGCCTGGCCCGCGCACTGGACAATTGGTCGCGCTTCGTGCCGGCCCTGAGAACGCCCATGCAGGCCGCCCTGCAACGCGTGCGCGCCCACGAGGGCCTGTCGCGCAATGTGCAGGAAATCGTATCCAAAGCTTTAGAATTTGCAGCATAGGGAGACCTTTTTGAAACGTAAAACACTGACTCAATACCTGGTGGAGCAACAGCGTTCCGCCCAAGCCCTTGCACCGGAAGTGCGACTGCTCATTGAAGTGGTCGCGCGCGCCTGCAAGGCCATCAGCCATGCCGTCAGCAAGGGCGCCTTGGGCGGCGTCCTGGGCAGCCTGGAAAGCGAAAACGTCCAGGGCGAAGTGCAGAAGAAGCTGGACGTGCTGTCCAACGAAATTCTGTTGGAAGCCAACGAATGGGGCGGCCACCTGGCGGCCATGGCCTCGGAAGAGATGGAAACCATCCACCTGATTCCGAACCGCTACCCCAAGGGCGAATACCTGCTGCTGTTCGATCCCCTGGACGGCTCGTCGAACATCGACGTCAACGTCTCCATCGGCACGATTTTCTCGGTGCTGCATGCCCCGCACAACGTGTCGGGCGCGCCCGTCTGCGAACAGGACTTCCTGCAACCGGGCGACAAACAGGTCGTGGCCGGCTATGCCGTCTACGGTCCGCAGACCATGCTGGTGCTGACGATCGGCAATGGCGTCGTGGGCTTCACGCTGGACCGCGAAATGGGATCGTGGGTGTTGACGCACGAGAACATCCGGGTGCCGGAAGACACCAAGGAATTCGCGATCAACATGTCGAACATGCGTCACTGGGCTCCCCCGGTGAAGCGCTACGTCGACGACTGCCTGGCCGGCACGACCGGTCCGTTGGGCAAGGACTTCAACATGCGCTGGATCGCCTCGATGGTGGCGGACGTGCATCGCATCCTGACCCGTGGCGGCATCTTCATGTACCCCTGGGACGCTCGCGAGCCCGGCAAGGCCGGCAAACTGCGCTTGATGTATGAAGCCAATCCGATGAGCTTCCTGGTCGAACAGGCAGGCGGCGCATCGATCAACGGCGAGCAGCGCATTATGGAAATCCAGCCCGACAAGCTGCACCAGCGCGTCAGCGTGATCCTGGGCTCGAAGAACGAAGTCGACCGCGTAGGCCGCTATCACGCGGAAGAAGCGGCGAAGTGATCTCCCGTCGGAATTGAAAAAGCCCCTTGAGTTTCGCTCAAGGGGCTTTTTTTTATCGCGCGCAAGGCGCGCGAACGGTCATTTGACCTCTTCGATGGACTTCACGTCGTCCTTGTTGATTTGGACCTTCTTGCCGTCCTTGTCGTATTCATACATGCCGGACTTCTTGTCGTAAGACGGCGTGTCGGGCGTCACGGTCGAGCTTCCGTCCCGATTCTGAATGACCGAGGGCGACGAGCATCCGGCCAGCACCCCAACTCCGGTCACCACCAGGGCCAACGTCATGGTCTTCAGGTTCATGGGCGTGTTCTCCAAGTGTGAATGGTGAATTCACTGTATCGGCAATCCGGCCCCGAACCCGTGTCGGGTTGTGGTCAAAATGCATGAGAACGTAATTCCAGCGTCCCACATCGTAAAAAAACCCCTCGCAGGCATACCCGGGAGGGGTTCTTCTCGCTTACAGAATGCGCAAGCGGTTACACCATCACACTTTGGCGTTCGCCTCAATGAAACGACGCACGGCGGCTTCGCTGCAATCCATGATTTCCACACGCTGCGGCAGGGATTCCAGGTTGGCGAGGTTGCCCGGCGGCGTGGCCGGACGACCCAGCGCTTCTTCGATGGTTTCCGAGAACTTGGCCGGCAAGGCGGTTTCCAGCACCAGCATAGGCACGCCCGGTTCGATGAATTCGCGCGCGACCTTCACGCCATCGGCCGTGTGCGGGTCCACCAGCACGCCCGTCTCGTCGTAGACGGAACGGATGGTCGCCAAGCGGTCTTCGTGCGAGCTTGCGCCCGACACGAAGCCATAGCGCGATTCGAACTGCGGCTTGAGATCGGACAGATCGAACGAACCATCCTTGGCCAGCGCGGCCCACAAGGCCTTGACGCGAGCGGCGTCGCGGCCCACCAGTTCGAACACGAAGCGTTCGAAGTTGGAGGCACGCGAAATATCCATCGAGGGGCTGGACGTGGCGTAGGTCTGTTCGGCGGGGCGCGGACGATAGATGCCGGTGCGGAAGAACTCTTCCAGCACGTTGTTCTCGTTCGTGGCCAACACCAGCCGGCGCACGGGCAAGCCCATGCCGCGCGCGATGTGGCCCGACAGGATGTTGCCGAAGTTGCCCGACGGCACGGCGAAAGACACTTGCTGGCCCGGCTTGTCGGTGGCGCGCAGCCAGCCGTGGAAGTAGTACACCACCTGGGCGGCGATGCGCGCCCAGTTGATGGAGTTCACGGCGCCCAGACGGTACTTCGTCTTGAATTCCAGGTCGCCGGCCAGCGCCTTGACGATGTCCTGGGCTTCGTCGAACACGCCGCGCACCGCGATGTTGTGGATGTTCTCGTCTTGCAACGAGTACATCTGCGCGCGCTGAAACGCGCTCATGCGGCCATGCGGCGACAGCATGAAGACCGCCACGCCCTGCTTGCCGCGCAGGGCGTATTCGGCTGCCGACCCCGTGTCGCCCGAGGTGGCGCCCACGATGTTCAGCGTGGTGCCGCGCTTGGCCAACACGTATTCGAAGGCCTGCCCCAGGAACTGCATGGCCATGTCCTTGAAGGCCAGCGTCGGCCCTTCGGACAATCCCAGCAGCGACAGGCCGGCGCCCAGCGGACGCAGCGGGACGATGTCTTCGCTATTGAAGATCTCTTGTGTGTAGGCGGCGCGCGTCAGGCGGCGCAGGTCGTCCGCCGGGATGTCGGTGGCAAACCGCGACAGCACTTCGAACGCCAGGTCCGCGTAGGACAGGCCGCGCCAGGATTCCAGCGTCTGCTCGGACACTTGCGGCAGTTGCTCCGGCATGGCCAGACCGCCGTCGGGCGCCAGGCCTTCCAGCAGGATGTCGGAGAACCCCAGGGCATTCATGCCGCCACGGGTAGAGATGTATTTCATGTCAGGTGCTCCACGCGCAATCGGGTGACCTTGGACCGGACGAACGGCAAGGACTCGATGCGCTCAATGGCCTGGTTGACGTTGCCTTCCACGGCCTCGTGCGTCAGGAAAATGATGTCGGCGCCGCCGATGTGTGAAGGCTGCTGGATCATCGATCCGATCGAGATCGAGCGGTCCGCGAGGATGCGCGCAATATCCGCCAGCACGCCGGGCTGATCATCGACGCGCAAGCGAAGATAGTACGACGTGCTGACCAACTCGATCGGCAGGATCGGCGTATCGGACATGGCATCCGGCTGGAACGCCAAATGCGGGACGCGGTTGCCCGGGTCGGCGGTATGCAGCCGGGTGACGTCGACCAGGTCGGCGACGACGGCCGACGCGGTGGGTTCTTCGCCCGCGCCCTGCCCGTAGTACAGCGTGGGGCCGACGGCGTCGCCCTTGACCAGCACCGCGTTCATCGCGCCTTCAACGTTGGCCAGCAGGCGCTCGGACGGCACCAGCGCCGGATGCACGCGCATTTCGATGCCATCGGGACGGCGCTTGGTGATGCCCAGCAGTTTGATGCGGTAGCCCAGGCGTTCGGCGTGCTCGATGTCTTCGGCGGCCAGCTGCGAAATGCCTTCAATGTAGGCCCGGTCGAACTGCACCGGCACGCCAAAGGCCAGCGAGGCCAGCAAGGTCAGCTTGTGCGCGGCATCCACGCCTTCCACATCGAACGTGGGATCGGCTTCGGCGTAGCCCAGGCGCTGGGCTTCGGCCAGCACGTCCGCGAACGGCAGGCCGCGCGAACGCATTTCGGAGAGGATGAAATTGGTGGTGCCGTTGATGATGCCGGCTACCCACTGGATGCGGTTGGCCGTCAGGCCTTCGCGGATCGCCTTGATGATGGGGATGCCGCCGGCGACCGCCGCTTCGAACGTGACCATCACGCCGCGTTCGTAGGCGGCGGCGAAGATCTCGTTGCCATGCTTGGCCAGCAGGGCCTTGTTCGCGGTGACGACATGCTTGCCGTTCGCGATGGCTTCCATCACGAGTTCCAGTGCCAGCGTGTCGCCGCCGATCAGTTCGACGACGATATCGATTTCGGGGTCGCGCACCAGCGCGTGCACGTCGGTGTCGACGAGAATCGAGTCGCCGACGCGGCTGCGCGCCTTGGCTACGTCGCGCACGGCGGCGCGGGTGACTTCAATGCGGCGGCCGGCGCGGCGCGCGATTTCCTCGGCGTTGCGCGACAGCACGGTCCACGTGCCGCCGCCAACCACGCCAAGACCAAGCAGGCCCACTTTCATGGGTTTCATCGCGCCGCCTTCTGCGGGCGGGCGTTGAGGGGAATTCATTTCAGTTCTCCAAATTGCTCACGCAAGAAACAAGTGCGGCCCCTTATCGGGATGCCGCGGATCCGGCTCCGCCGGTCCGCCAGCATGCCCCCTGGGGGGCAGCGCGCAGCGCTACGGGGGGCCCTATTTCAGCAATCCGTCCTTGCGGAACATATCTTTGATGCCGCGCACCGCCTGGCGGGTGCGCTGCTCGTTTTCGATAAGAGCGAAGCGTACGTAATCGTCGCCATACTCGCCGAAGCCGATCCCGGGGGACACGGCCACCTTCGCATCCGACAGGACACGCTTGGCAAATTCCAAAGAGCCCATCGCCCGGTAGGGCTCGGGGATCTGCGCCCAGATATACATGGACGCCTTCGGAATTTCCACATTCCAACCTGCTTCGTGCAGACCGCGCGCAAGCACATCGCGGCGGCTTTGATACTGCGCCACGATCTCGTTCACGCAATCCTGCGGACCGTCCAGGGCAGCGATGGACGCCACCTGGATCGGCGTGAACGTACCGTAGTCGTGATAGCTCTTGATACGCGCCAGCGCGTTGACGAGGTCGCGGTTGCCGACCATGTAGCCGATGCGCCAGCCCGCCATGTTGTAGCTTTTGCTCATGGTGAAGAACTCGACGGCGACATCGCGCGCGCCGGGCACTTGCATGATGGAAGGCGCCACGTAGCCGTCGAAGGTGATGTCGGCGTAGGCCAGGTCGTGCACGACGAGGATGTCGTGTTCCTTGGCCAGCGCCACCACGCGTTCGAAGAACGACAGGTCCACGCATTGGGCGGTCGGGTTGCTGGGGAAGCCCAGCACCATCATTTTAGGCTTCGGGATGGACTCGCGCACGGCGCGTTCCAGTTCCTCGAAAAAATCCACGCCCGGCGTCATGCGCACCGAACGGATGTTGGCGCCGGCGATGACGGCGCCGTAGATGTGGATCGGATAGCTGGGGTTGGGCACCAGCACCGTATCGCCGCGGTCCAGCGTGGCCAGCATCAAGTGGGCCAGGCCTTCTTTGGAGCCGATGGTGACGATGGCTTCGGAGTCTGGATCGAATTCAACCGCGTAGCGGCGCTGATACCAATCGCAGATCGCCTTGCGCAAGCGCGGGATGCCCTTGGACACCGAGTAACCGTGGGTGGTCGGGCGCGTGGTGGCCTCGACCATCTTGTCGACGATGTGCTTGGGCGTGGGGCCGTCCGGATTGCCCATCGACATATCGATGATGTCCTCGCCCCGCCGGCGGGCCGCCATCTTGAGCTCGCCGGTAATGTTGAAAACGTACGGCGGCAAACGCTCGATGCGAGAGAACTTCCTCATGACGGGAATCCTTAGGGGCGAAAGGGGCAAAAACCGGGCGCGGTCGCGCGAAGGGGAAAGGGGCTAAAAGCCACGCCAGCACACGATTGCAGTGCAGCAAAACCCTGTAATCTAGCGCAAGGACGCCTAGGCGGCAAATGGAGGGGAAAAACCCCCATTTCCCGAGTGGATACAGTGCAACATCTGTACATCCTGATGCGCTATTATCAAGCCACAAAGCCGGAGTTTTTATTGAAGCTGCATACCGATCCTGCGACGGCCGCTCTGAACACTGTCACCGCATACGGTGAGGGTTATATCGAGGTCAACCAGGTACGTTTTTCCTCCTCGGTCGCCTTTGGCCCCGAAGGCGAAGTGACCGAATGGCCCGTTGAGTCGCCGGCCGACATTACCTCCCCCCTGTTGCATCAGGCGGCCGGTTTGACCGAGCCCGTCCGCGATCCCATGGCATTCCTGGATGAACCGGAAGCCACGCCCAGCCGCCCGGCCAATGCGCCCGAAGTGCTGCTGGTCGGCACGGGCGCCCGGCAACAGTTCTTGCGCCCCGAAGTGTTGCGTCCCCTGTTGGCCATGGGCATTGGCGTCGAGATCATGGACACGCACGCCGCCTCGCGCACCTACAACATCCTGATGGCGGAGGGCCGCCGCGTTGTGGTCGCCCTCATCCCTCCCAACGGAGATTCCCAGAAATGACGCCCAGTATCGGCAAGCCCGCCCCGCAATTCACCGCTGAAAGCACCATTGGTCCGATCAGCCTTGAACAATGCCAGGGCCGCGCCGTCATCCTGTATTTCTACCCCAAGGACAACACGCCTGGCTGCACGACCGAAAGCCAGGATTTCCGCGACCTGAACGCCGAGTTCCTGGCGGCCAGCGCGGTGGTCATCGGCATCTCGCGCGATTCGTTGAAATCGCACGAGAATTTCAAGGCCAAGTACGAACTTCCTTTCCCTCTCATCGCCGACACCGACGAAACCGTGTGCAATCTGTTCGGTGTCATCAAGCAGAAGAATATGTATGGCAAGCAGGTGCGCGGCATCGAGCGCAGCACCTTTTTGATCGATGCGTATGGCGTGCTGGTGCAGGAGTGGCGCGGGGTGAAGGTCCCGGGCCACGCCAAGGAAGTCCTGCAGGCCGCGAAAAGCATCGGTTAGCCGTACAGGAATACCCGTCAGGCGCTATAGCCGGCCCACCCTGGAGAGTGACGCATATGCCGCTTCCGAAGTTGCCCACCCGCCCCGCAGCCATCCTGACCTTCCCCTCGGGCGAATCCGCCCGGGCGCAGGCCCGCACAACCAAGACCGCCGCTGCGCGGTCCAACACCCAAGCCGTCCTTGCCGACGACGACGAGGACGACATGCTCGTCCAGCCCGAACTCGACGGCATGACGTCCCCGGCACGCAAGGCGCAGATCCCCGCGCCCGCCCGCCAAGTACCGCCCCCCCCTCCTGCCGCCGTCCCCGCCCCCACGCCAGCGCGCGCGGCCGTGGCCAAGACCGCTTCTTCCAAGCGCGGCAAGGCCCGCGCCCAGAACGCGCCGCGCAAGCTGTTCGTGCTGGACACCAACGTGCTGCTGCATGATCCCAGCTCGCTGTTCCGCTTCGAAGAGCACGACATCTTCCTGCCGATGATGACGCTGGAAGAGCTGGACCACCAGAAGAAGGGCATGTCGGAAGTGGCGCGCAACGCGCGCCAGGTCAGCCGTTCGCTGGATGCGCTGGTGCAGGATGCCACGCAGCTGGACGAGGGGCTGGAACTGGCCAAGCTGGGCAACAAGGACGCCACCGGGCGCCTGATGTTCCAGACGACGGCCATCCATAGCACCCTGCCCTCCGACCTGCCGATGGGCAAGGCCGATAACCAGATTCTGGGCGTCGTCCGGGCCTTGCAGGAAAAGTACCCGCAGCGCGAGGTCGTGCTGGTGTCGAAAGACATCAACATGCGCCTGAAGGCGCGCGCGCTGGGCATGGCCGCCGAAGACTACTTCAACGACCACGTCCTGGAAGACTCGGACCTGATGTATTCGGGCGTGATGCAGCTGCCCGAAGACTTCTGGAACAAGCACGGCAAGGACGTAGAGTCCTGGCAGCAAGGCGGCACCACCTTCTACCGCATCCATGGCCCCCTGTGCTCGCAGTTCGTCGTCAACCAGTTCGTCTACTTTGAAGGCCAGATGCCGCTGTACGCGCAGGTGCGCGAAGTCAGCGGCAAAATGGCGGTGCTGGCGACCTTGCGCGATTACACCCACGGCAAGAACAACGTCTGGGGCATCACGGCGCGCAACCGCGAGCAGAATTTCGCCATGAACCTGCTGATGAACCCGGAGTGCGACTTCGTGTCGCTGCTGGGCCAGGCCGGCACGGGCAAGACGCTGCTGGCGCTGGCCGCGGGCATCACGCAGGTGCTGGAGACCAAGCGCTACACCGAAATCATCATGACGCGCGTCACGGTGCCCGTCGGTGAAGACATCGGCTTCCTGCCTGGCACGGAAGAAGAGAAAATGCTGCCGTGGATGGGCGCGCTGGAAGACAACCTGGACGTGCTCAACATGGGCGACGGCGAAGGCAACGGGGACTGGGGGCGCGCCGCCACCATGGACCTGATCCGTTCGCGCATCAAGGTGAAGTCGCTGAACTTCATGCGCGGCCGCACGTTCTTGAACAAGTATCTGATCATCGACGAAGCGCAGAACCTGACGCCCAAGCAGATGAAGACGCTGGTGACCCGCGCGGGCCCTGGCACCAAGGTGATTTGCCTGGGCAACGTCGCCCAGATCGATACGCCGTACCTGACCGAAGGCAGCTCGGGCCTGACGTTCGTCGTCGACCGCTTCAAGGGGTGGCCGCACTCGGGGCACGTCACGCTGCAACGCGGCGAGCGTTCCCGCCTGGCCGACTACGCGGGGGATGTGCTGTAGGATGGGTGCAGCGCGAGACGTTCTCCCTGGAAACAGGAACGCACAACGCGCGTAACCCATCATGTCCAGAAAGAAAAAAAGCGCCTGGCTTGCTATAAGCCAGGCGCTTTTTTTCTTATAGACGATGGGTTACGCGCGCTTGATTTCCGGGTTCTGTTTCAGAAAACTTCGCGCTACACCCATCCTACGCAACGGCGGGGACGGTTACTTGTCGGCCGCGTTGGTAATGGCGTTGCCGGCCCGGGACATATCCTTGCCCATGCCCGCGACGGTATTGCAACCGGCGAGCACGAACCCGAACACGACGAAGGCGGTCACCACGATCTTGCCGCGCATGCTGGAACTCCTGAACAAAAAAAGAAAAGGGTGCCGGATCAGGCGATCTGCACGCGCAGTTCGCCCAGGCCTTCCACGCCGCCGGTGATCACATCGCCCTGCACGACAGCGCCCACGCCTTCGGGGGTGCCGGTGAAGATGATGTCGCCCGGCTGCAATTCGAACAGGCCCGACAGGTACGAGATGCTTTCAGGGATGTTCCACAGCATCTGCGAAATGTCGCTGGACTGCTTGCGCTGGCCGTTCACGTCCAGCCAGATCGCGCCCTTGTCCAGCGTGCCCACGACGCTGCGCGGGTGGATCGGGCCCATCGGGGCGGATTCGTCGAATGCCTTGCCGATTTCCCAGGGGCGGCCCTGCTTCTTCATTTCGCCTTGCAGGTCGCGGCGGGTCATGTCCAGGCCCAGCGCATAGCCCCACACGCATTCGTTGGCTTCTTCGACCGGGATGTTGCGGCCGCCCTTGCCCAGCACCACAACCAGCTCCATCTCGTAGTGCAGGTTGGAGGTCTTGGGCGGGTAGGCCATTTTGCCGGTTTCGCCGTCGGCCACGCTCAGCACGGCATCGGCCGGCTTGCAGAAGAAGAACGGGTCTTCACGGCCGGTGAAACCCATTTCCTTGGCGTGTTCGGCGTAATTGCGGCCAACGCAATATACGCGGCGGACCGGAAACAGCGCGGCGCTGCCGGCGACGGGGACCGCGACGGGCGGCTGGGGGGGTAGTACGTAGTCCATGAGCGATCAACCTATGACAAATACGTGAGGCGGACGGGCTTATCCTGGGCCGGCCCAGATACCGGATATCAAAAAATCATCCGCGAGTTTATCGCTTTCCCGGGCGCAAGGCGCGCCCCATGCACGTTCAGGAAAACGTAGGGATATCCCCATCGAACACCACCAGGCGTTCGATGAAAGCCGCCATGTACGCCTTCATCTCCTGGTGCGCGGCGGACACCTGGTAGCGGTCGTGCGCCGCGCTGTCCGCGAAAGCGGCGACGACCGCATGGGTCAACCCGTCTGCGCGGCTCGCCTGGTTGGGGCGGAACGCATACCCCGACACGCCTTCGCATTCCGCCAGGATCCGGTCGCAATACCCCTGGACCCGCCCGTGGAAATCGGCGTTGGCCGCGGCCGACAGTTGCAACATCACCACATGCAGGAACATCAGGACTCCTTTTTCACGCGGGTCGCGGCCCGCCAGGCGCGCGACACCAACCCCATGATGCCGTCTCGCAACAGCAGCACGCACAAGACAAAAATCGCACCCTGGACAATCAGCACCCAGGACCCCAGCGGCGCCAGGTAGTTCTGCAGCGATACGAAGGTCAGCGCGCCGGCAAGCGGCCCGAACACCGTGCCGATGCCGCCCAGCAGCGCCATCAGCACGACCTCGCCGTTCGCATGCCAGTGCACGTCGGTCAGCGAGGCCACGCCGAACACCAGCACTTTCAGCCCGCCCGCCAGCCCGGCCACGGACGCCGACAGCGTGAACGCGATCAGCTTGTAGCGCGACGTGGAGTAACCCAGCGATCGGGCGCGCTGCTCGTTGTCGCGGACCGATCGGATCACTTCGCCGAATGGTGAGTTCAACACGCGCAGCACAAACGCGTAGCCCAGCGCGAACACGGCCAACGTGAAGTAGTACATCGGCATCACGTTTTCCAGGTCGAATATGCCGAACAGCTTGCCGCGCGGCACGCTTTGCAGGCCGTCCTCGCCCCCCGTGAACCCGGCCTGCACCGCAATGAAATAAACCAGTTGCGACAGCGCCAGCGTGATCATCGCGAAATAGATGCCCTGACGGCGGATGGCAATGGCCCCGAACAGCAGGCCCAGCAGCCCGCCCGTCACCACGCCGGCCAGCAAGCCGAGTTCCGGCGTGGCGCCGAACAGCTTCATGACGATGCCGGTCGCGTAGGCCGCCGCGCCGAAGAACGCCGCATGGCCGAACGACAGCAGGCCCACATAGCCCACCAGCAGGTTGAAAGCCGCCGCGAACAAGGCGAAGCACAGCACCTTCATGAGGAACGTCGGGTAGATGAACCAGGGCGCGATCAGTGCCACCACCGCCAGTGCCGCCATCGACACCCGCATCGCGCGCCGGCTCAACTGCACGGGCTGGCGCGTCGCTTCCGCGGCCAGCACGTTCTGCACTTGCAAGGGCTTGCCGAACAGCCCCGCCGGCTTGCACAACAGCACCAGCACCATGATGATGAAAATCGCCAGGTTGGCGGCCTCGGGGTAGAACACCTTGGTCAGGCCTTCGATGATGCCCAGCCCGAAGCCGCTGACGATGGCGCCCATGATGGAGCCCATGCCGCCAATGACCACCACCGCGAACACGACCACCACCAGGTTCGATCCCATCATCGGGCTGACCTGGTAGATGGGCGCCGCGATCACGCCCGCCACCGATGCCAGCGCCACGCCCAACGCATAGGTCAGCGTGATCAGCAGCGGCACGTTGATGCCGAACGAACGGACGATGGTCGGGTTCTCGGTGGCGGCGCGCAGCATCGCCCCCACGCGCGTCTTTTCAATCAGCACCCAGACGGCCAGGCACAACACCAGCGACACCGCCACGGCCCAGCCGCGATACCAGGGCAAGAACATGAAACCCAGATTGATACCGCCCGTCAGCGCCTTGGGGATGGTGTAGGGCAGGCCCGACACGCCGTAGGCCTGCCGCAGGCCGCCTTCGATCAGCAGGGCGATGCCGAAGGTCAGCAGCAACCCGTACAGATGGTCCATGCGGTAGGTGCGAGAAATCAGCAAGCGCTCCGTCACGATGGCGAACACCGCCATGATCAGGGGCACCAGCACCAGCGCTGCCCAGTAGTTCACGCCCAGGTAGTTCAGCAGCATCCAGGCCAGGAACGCGCCCGCCGTGTACTGCGCGCCATGGGCGAAGTTGATGATGTTCAAGAGGCCGAAAATGACCGCCAGGCCGATCGACAGCAAGGCGTAGAAAGACCCGTTGATCAGGCCAAGCAATAGCTGGCCGAACAGCGCCGTGGACGGCACACCGAAAATTTCGAACACAGGCATTCTCCTTTCAGACGCCCAGGCGGCGCGCGATCCGGGCGGGATCGCGGCGCGCCTCATCCGCCGACAGCTGGTCGACCACGCAGCCGTGTTCCATGACGTAATGGCGGTCCGCCACCTTGGTGGCGAAGCGGAAGTTCTGCTCGACCAGCACGATGGTGAAACCCCGCTCTTTCAAGGTGCGGATGGCCTGCCCGATCTGTTGGACGATGACGGGTGCCAGCCCTTCGGTGGGTTCATCCAGCAGGATCAGTTGGGCGCCCGTGCGCAGGATGCGCGCAATCGCCAGCATCTGCTGTTCGCCGCCGGACAGGTTGCCGCCCGAACTGGCGCTGCGTTCGCGCAGGTTCGGAAACAATGTGTAGATCTCGTCCAGCGACATGCCGCCGGCGGCCAGCCGCGGCGGCAGCATCAGGTTTTCGGTGACGCTCAGGCTGCGGAACACCGCGCGTTCCTCGGGGCAATACACCACGCCCAGCCGCGGAATGCGGTGCGGCGCCATGCCTACCGTTTCTTGCCCGTTCAGCCGGATGGATCCGCGCCGCTTGTCCAGGATGCCCATGATGGCGCGCAACGTCGTCGTCTTGCCTGCCCCGTTGCGGCCCAGGATGGTAACGAGTTCGCCCCGGTTTACATCGATGTCCACGCCATGCAGCACATGGGACTCGCCATACCAGGCGTTGAGGTCTTTGATTGCCAGCATCTCAGTGCGCCTCCTCGTCGGAGCCCATGTAGGCCGTGATGACCCTTTCGTCTTGCGAGACTGCCGCGTAGTCGCCCTGCGCCAGCACCGCGCCGCGCGCGAGCACGGTGATGGTGTCGGACAGGTCGGCCACCACCGACAGGTTGTGCTCGACCATGAGGATGCTTCGGTTCACCGATACCCGCCGGATCAGGGCGGCGATGCGCGCGACGTCTTCCTGGCCCAGCCCCGCCATGGGCTCGTCCAGCAGCATGACCTCGGGTTCCAGCGCCAGCGTCATGGCGATTTCCAACGCGCGCTTGCGGCCATAGGGCAGCAACGCGGCGGTGGTGTCCGCCAGCGGCGCCAGACCGACCGCGTCCAGCAACTCCATGGCGCGGCCGTTCAGGCGATCGACGCTTCGGCGGCTGCGCCAGAAGCGCAGCCCGTCGCCGTGCTGGCGCATCAGGGCCACGCGCATGTTCTGCAATACGGTCAACCCCAGGAAGACGGCGGAAATCTGGAATGAACGGACGATGCCCAGCCGCGCGATCTGTTCCGGCGCCAGCGACGTGATGTCGCGGCCGCGGTAGTGGATGACGCCGGCGTCCGGCGCCAGGAATTTGGTCAGCAGGTTGAAGCAGGTGGTCTTGCCGGCGCCGTTGGGGCCAATCAGTGCGTGGATGGAGCCTTCTTGCAGGGCGAGGGTCACGCCGTCCACGGCATTGAAGCCGCCGAACCGCTTGACCAGCCCCTGCGCGGACAGAACCGCTTGGGTGCTCATGGCGGCGCTCCTACATGCGGGCCAACAGGCCGCCGTCGATCGCCAGGACATGCCCGTTGACGAACGACGCGCCCGGCGAGGCCAGGTAGACCACCGCGGGCGCAATGTCGTCGGGCGCGGCCCAGCGCCCGGTCGGCACGGCGGTGGACAGGAACGACTGGAACTGCGGATTGTCCTGCAGCCCTTGCGTGAAATCCGTGCGGACAAACCCCGGCGCAAGCGCGTTGCACGTCACGCCGCTGGCGCCGTATTCCACGGCCAACGCCCGCGCGAACGCGGCGATGGCGCCCTTGGCCGTCGCGTAGGCGGCGATGTTCGGCATGGTCGCCTGCCCCGCCACGGACGACATCAGGATGATGCGGCCAAAGCCGCGCCGGCCCATCCCAGGCAGGACGGCGCGGGCGCAATGGAAGGCGCCGTTGACATGCACGTTCTGCAGCGCCTGCCACTCGGCGGGGCTCATCTCGACCACCGGTTTGCGATTCTGGTTGCCGGCGTTGCTGACCAGCACGTCGATGGCGATTCCAGCGGCCTCCAATTGCGCGACAGCGGCGGCCACCGCCGCCCCGTCGGCCACGTCGAAGGCGGCGCCGCGGGCCTTGATGCCATCCATCGCCAGCTGGGCGCAGGCGGCATCGCAGGCCTCGGTCGACAGGTCGTTGACCACGACCTCCGCGCCGGCCATTCCCAGGCCCCGCGCGATGGCGAAGCCCAATCCCCTGGCGGCTCCCGTCACCAGCGCGACGCGCCCTGCCAGACCGAACGTCTGGTCCAGATAGTCGTGTTTCAAGCTTGTCTCCTTGTCTTATATGCACCGGATCTCTGGGTCCGGCCTGTGTCGCTTTGCTTTCTGGATGCAAAAACAAAGTTGACATCAATCTCAATATACGCGACTATTTTTAAACACTCAATAACAAGATTTTTACTTTATCTTCAATAACGAGTCACGGCTAGGAGACAAACCATGGCCCTCGAAACCCCCGGCTGCCCTGCGGCCAATGCGCTGCCGCCGCTGGCCTCGCGCTTCCTGAAAGTCGCCGACCTGCCTTGGAAACCCACCCAGGTGGAAGGCATCGAGATGAAGGTGCTGATGCAGGACAAAGAGTCCGGCCTGCTCACCGCCCTCTTCCGCTGGCAGCCCGGCACCGAACTGCCGCTGCATGAACATGTGGAGGTCGAGCAGACCTACGTGCTGGAGGGGTCCATCGTGGATGCCGAAGGCGAAGTGTGCGCGGGCGACTACGTCTGGCGTCCGCGCGGTAACCAGCACGTGGCGCGCGCGCCCAACGGCGCGCTGGTGCTGAGCTTTTTCCTGAAACCCAACTTGTTTATCGACGCCTACGCCGGCCAGACGCTGGAGTAGACCGGAACGTCCCGCATGACCCCGCGCGACCGCCCGGCACAGGGTGGCGCGCAAAGAACCAAGCCCCCGAGGAGACACCCCATGAAGACCCGAATCAAGAACAGCCTTGCCGCCTGCGTGCTGGGCACCCTTTCCCTGTCCGCCCAGGCGCAGGTGTCGGACGATGTCGTGAAGATCGGCGTGCTGGGCGACCAGTCCGGCATGATGGCCGACCTGTCCGGCAAGTTCGGCGTGGAAGCCGTGAAGATGGCCGTCGAGGATTTCGGCGGCAACGTGCTGGGCAAGCCCATCGAAGTGATTTCGGCCGACCACCAGAACAAGGTGGATATCGGCGTATCGGTCGCCCGACGCTGGTACGAGAACGACAAAGTGGACTTGATCCTGGACGTGCCGAACTCGGCCATCGCGCTGGCGGTGCAAGACCTGACCCGGCAAAAGAAGCGCATCGTGATCTTCACCAGCGCGGGGTCGGCGGACCTGACGGGCAAGGCCTGCTCGCCCAACGGCATGCACTGGACGTATGACACCTACGCCTATGCCACCGGCGTGGCCAACGGGGTAATGCAGGACGGCGGCAAGAGCTGGTACTTCATCACGTCCGACTACGCCTTCGGCCATTCGCTGGAACGCGACGCGATGGCGGTGGTGAAGGCCAACGGCGGCCAGGTGATCGGCAGCGTGCGCCACCCCATCGCCAGTTCGGACTTCTCGTCGTTCCTGCTGCAAGCGCAGGCCTCCAAGGCGCAGGTGATCGGCCTGGCCAATGGCAGCGGCGACACCATCAACAGCATCAAGCAGGCGTTCGAATTCGGCATCATGGGCAGCAAGCAGCGTGTCGCCGCGCTCTTCATGAGTATCGTGGACGTCCGCAGCGTGGGGTTGGAATACGCACAGGGCCTGAATCTGGTTGAACCGTTCTATTGGGATCAGGACGATAAGGCGCGGCAATGGTCCGAGCGCTACTTCAAGCGCACTGGCCGCATGCCTTCGATGGTGCAGGCCAGCAACTACAGCGCCACCATGCATTATCTGAACGCCGTCAAAGCCGCGGGCACTGATGAGTCCGACGCCGTGCTGAAGAAAATGCACGACACGCCCATCAATGACTTCATGACCGAAAACGGCCGCATCCGCGAAGACGGTCGGGTAATGCGCGACCTGTACCTGTTCCAGGTGAAGAAACCGTCGGAGTCCAAGCGCGACTGGGACTACTACAACCTGGTGCGCAAGATCCCGGCCGAGCAGGCGTTCCGACCGCTGAAGGACGGCGGCTGCTCGCTGGTGAAGTCGTGATGGACGGCGCGCTTGGCCTCTTGGCCGGCAAGCGCGCCGTGGTCACGGGGGGCGCCAACCCCCGTGGCATCGGCGCGGCCGTCGTCGACCTGTTCCTGGCCCAGGGCGCGACCGTGGCGGTGCTGGACCAGGCCTATCCCGAACGCGCAGGCGCCGGGCTGGCCGATGGCCGCGTGGACGTGCATTGCGACGTGTCGCGGGCCGCATCGTGCGAAGCGGCCCTGGCGCAAGCCACGCAAGCGCTGGGCGGCGTCGATGTGCTGGTCAACAACGCGGGCATCGTCGCCGCGACCCGCATCTGGGACCTGGCCGAGGACGAATTCCGCCGCATGATCGACGTGAACCTGACCGGCACGTACAACGTCACGCACGCAGCCTTGCCGGCCTTGCTGGAAAGCACCCGGCGGCCGGCCATCGTGAACCTGGGGTCCACCGCCGCGCTGCGCGGCGGCGGCCTGCTGGGCGGGTCACACTACGCAGCCTCCAAGGGCGGGGTCATCAGTTTCACCAAGGCGCTGGCGCGCGAGCTTGGCCCGCGTGGCGTGCGCGCCAATTGCGTGGCCCCGGGCATTATCGAAACCGACATGACGCAGGGAAAATTCGGCGAAAATTGGGAACAAGAACTCAAACAGGGCATTCCGCTGCAACGCTTTGGCCTACCCGCCGACGTCGCGCAGGCCATTCTTTTCCTGGCTTCGGACCTGTCCTCCTACTCAACCGGCATCGTGGTCGACGTCAACGGCGGCTTCCACATTCACTAGGCATTTCCAGAAGCAATGAGCACTCCCGACCGCATGCTGTCCATCCTCGACCTCTTTCGCGACGGCACCACCGCAGCGTTCCAGGAAGACGTCATGGCGCATCTGGAATGTTCGCGCGCAACCGCCTACCGATACTTGAAATCACTGACCGAAAGCGGTCTGCTCGCGCCCACCGCGGGCGGCGCCTATGTGCTGGGATCGCGCATCATCGAACTGGACCGGCACCTGCGCCAGCATGATCCGCTGATGCGCGCCGCGCGCGACGTCATGCGCGCCACGGGGGATGAACTTCACGCCAATTTAATGCTGTGCAGCTACTACGGCGACAAGGTCTTGTGCGTGGACCGCTATTGGACGGACAACTCCATCGAATCCAGCTATGCGCGCGGCCGGCCTTTCCCGATGTTTCGCGGCGCCACCGCCAAACCCATCCTGGCCAACCTGCCGCCCTATCAGCTGCGCAACCTGATGCTGTGGCATGCGGCCGAAATCCGCGAGGCCGGGCTGGGGGACGACTGGGACGCCTTCAGGGCAAACCTGAAGCGGCTGCGCACGGCCGGCGTGTGCGTCTCGCACGGCGAGGTCGACCGCGGCCTGATGGGGATCGGCGCGGCAATATTCAGCGCGGAACAAAAGGTCGTGGGCAGCCTGGTGTTCATCGCATCGCAAGCGCACACCCCGCCCGAACGCCTGGACCTCCTGCAGGCGCGCATCCAGGTCGCCGCCGCCGAGGTGTCCCGGAACTTGCAGGCCCCGCAAAGCAACGGCGCGGCGGCGATCGGCATCATGCCGTCGCGGCCGCGCCGCATCAAAGCGCCGGCCGGTTCAGCACCGGCACGGCCTAAAGCCTGATCAGGCCTTGTTGTAGCGTTCCACGCTGTTCACGATTTCCTCGTGAGCGGCGTCGACGCCCTTCCAGCCCTTAACCTTGACCCACTTGCCCTTCTCGAGATCTTTGTAGTGCTCGAAGAAGTGCTGGATGCGCGCGACGTCTTCGGTCGGCAGATCTTCGTAGGACTTGATGTTGCGGTACGGGGGGTACAGCTTTTCGATCGGCACAGCCAGCAGCTTGGCATCGCCGCCCGATT
Source organism: Achromobacter marplatensis (assembly GCF_049060505.1). Classification (GTDB taxonomy): domain Bacteria; phylum Pseudomonadota; class Gammaproteobacteria; order Burkholderiales; family Burkholderiaceae_B; genus Achromobacter; species Achromobacter marplatensis_A. The sequence continues at coordinate 929,989 of NZ_JBMGRB010000001.1, read as the reverse complement.
CGTCGTCCATTTCCAGCACGCCAATGGCGCGGCAGCGCACGACGGCGCCGATCTGGATCGGGAACGGGGTCAGCACCAGCACGTCGGCGGGGTCGCCGTCGTCGGACAAGGTCTGGGGGATATAGCCGTAGTTGCACGGATAGTGCATGGCCGTCAGCATGAAGCGGTCAACGAAAATCGCACCCGTCTCTTTGTCGACCTCGTACTTGACCGGGTCGGCGTTCATGGGGATTTCGATGATGACGTTGAAGTCTTCCGGCAGCTTCTTGCCAGGGGAGACGCGATCAAGACTCATGATTCAACCTTGTTGAGTGTCTGAAGAAATGTTCAAAGCGAGCCGTCGTCCTTGAACGGCGGCTTGGTGGCCGGCACCGGCGCCGGCGCGGTGGCGGGCGCAGGCTTCGGGCTGGCCGGAGGGGCCGGCGAGTACGTCGGCACGGGCTCATCGAAAGCCGCGGCCGGAATCGGGGCGCTGTCGAAGTACTCGTCGATGTCGGACGTGCCGCCAGCCAGCGGCGCGTCTTCCGGCGCCAGCGCGCGGTCGCGCTGGTATTTGTTGACGCGCGCATCCGGATCCAGCACGTAGTCGGAGGCCGATGCCGCCACCGAAGGCGGCAGCGCCGGATAGTCGCCACCAATCTCGGCATCGCCGTCAGTGTCCGACAGACCCACCGCGTAGCCGCCTTCGGCGTCCACCCGGTAAGGGTCGGATCCCGTGTCCGCGGCAGGCAGCGCGGCATCCGCCGCCAGCACCGGCAGCGCCATGCTGGCCGCCGTGGCCAGGCGCCAGTGGCGCACCGCATCCGCGGGACGTTCCAGGCGGTCATACAGGCTGCCCAGCAGCGCATGCGTCTGCGCATCGCTGCGGCGGCTGAGACTGCGCAACAGGTAGCGTTCGGCCTGCCCCCACAATTGGCCGTTCAGGCAGAGCATGCCCAACGCGGTCAGCAGGTCGGGATCGGTCGGGCGCTGCTGCAGCCAGGTTTCAGCGCGGGCCAGGCGGCGCGATACCTGCTCGGCTTCGCAGCGGGCATAGGCCGCCACCAGCGTCGGATTGAACTTCACGGCCACGGCGGCTTCCAGCACGCGAGCGGCTTCGTTGGCTTCGCCCGCCGCGTCGAAAGCGGCCGCACCGGCCAACGCGATATCGGGCAGCAGGCGTTCTTCGGCCTTCAGGTCTTTCCAGATGGCGCGCCAGGCATCGCTATTGGCCGTCGCGCGCAAACGCGCCGCGCCGGAAGCGTCGATCAGTTGGTCGGCTTCGCTGCGCGCCAAGGCATTGCGGCGTACCAGGCCGCGCGCCAGCGTGAAGACCTGCTCGTTGTGTTGCAGCGCGGTGTGCGCGCGCAACAGCAGGCGCATGGTGTGCAGGTGGCGGGCGCCGCCGTCGGCCAGCGGCGCCAGCACCGCCAATGCGCGCTCGGCGCGGCCTTGATCCAGCAACATGTCGGCCGAAACCGTGGCCGTGGCTTCCACCAGGCCGGGTTCGGTACCGGCATGTTCTTGCGCGGTGGCCAGCAGGCGGTCGCGGCGGTCGAATTCACCCAGGCCATGCGCAGCACGCGCGGCGGACAGGGCCGCCAGCACGCGACGGGTCTTGACCTTGGTCTGCTCAAGCAGTTTGGTCAAGTCCTTTTCAGCATGGGTGTAGCGGCCTTCCAGCAAGCCGATCCAGCCGCGCTCCAGCAACTCGTGGTCGCGCGCCTGAGCGCGTTTGCCACGCCAGACGCGAAGGCGGTCGGGGATGGCCAGCAGCCACGCCAGCAGGCGCAGACCGATGTGCAGCACGATGAACGCCGCGACGATCAGCAGGACAGCCAACGTCAGCGACATCCCGATGCGCCACGGCCAGACCAGCAACAGCACGTTGCCGGAATGCGATCGCAACACCACCGCCAGGGCGACGGCGATGACGGCAAGCAGCAGAGTCCAGAACCAGGTACGCATAAGGCTCAGTCCTGCCCGCTAGTCTTGAAACCCGCGGCGCGCAAAGCTGCCACGGCGTTCAGGCTGTCGGCCACGTCCGGCATGCGCACGGCGATGTCGGTCTGCGCCAGCTCGCGCGCCAGCGTCAGGGCGGCAACGGTGTCGGGGGAACGGTTGTCGAAGTACTTGGCCAGCGTGACGCCGACATTGTCGAGTTCGCTCTTCCAGACGGCGGGCTGGCGCATCAGCATGGCCAGTTGCACGGTCAGCAGGCGCTGGCGCAGCGTGCCGCGCACCTGGTCGGCCTGTTCGGGTGACAGCAGCAAGGCGGCGGGTTCGTCCACACGCTGAATGGTGATCAGGCCGCCCAACTCTTGCGCCAGCGCGGAACCCGCGCGGCCCGGCCACGACACCACTTCGGCGCGCCAACGCTGCCACCACGGGGCATCGGCCGGCAGGCCTGCCTGGGGATCGACCACCGGCGCGGGCGCCACGGCCGGGCTGCTTTCGCCAGCGGCAGCCACACCGGGAGCGACCGTATCCGGCACCAGCAAGGGGGCCTTGCCAACCAGCGAAACCAGACGCTCGATGCGGGCCGATTGGGCCGGGATATCGACGGTAGAGACGGCGCGCAAGCGGTCCAGGTCGCCGTTGATGGCCTGTTGCAGGCTGGAGAAGCGGGGACGGTCGGCACGGGCCAGGCGCGATTGCGCGGTTTCCAGCGCGACGATCGCGTTGGACACGTTGCCGGCCAGGCGCAATTGCTGATTCGCGATGGTCAGCAGGCGTTCGATGTCGTTGGCCAGGAGTTCATCGCTGGCGCCGTCGTTGAAGTTCTGCCAGGCCAGTTGCAGCGCGTTGTATTGGCTTTGGGTTTCGCGCACGGTGTCTTCGAGTTCACCCACGCGGCCGGCCTGGGCCTGCGCCAGCGCCAAGGCCTCGCGCGTGTCCTTGCGGGCTTGCGCCACATCAGCCGTCAGCGTGTCGATGCGCGACGCAACCTCGCGCCCGGCGGACACGAACTGCGTGCGCTGCTTCCACAGCGCATACCCCAGGCCAGCGGCCAGCAGGATGACGATTATCAGGGCGGTGACCAATGGGCCACTGCCGCGCTTGGCCGGACGGGCCTTGACGGGATCGGCCGGGGCCGATGCGGGCGTGCTTGCGCCCGGGGCGGCCGTAGGAACGACCGGATCGGTAGCGGGAGTCTTGTCTGTCATGACGCGATTGTATTCGGTGTCTGTCCGATGCAACGAATCAAGCAGCAACAAAAGCCTGGAAAATCGACTCGTCGTTGGGTAAGCAGATTTTTACCATTGCCGATGGCGTATCGCCATGACCGCCTACGGGCACGCGACGCGCCAGCGAGGGGTGCGTCAGCACGAAGCGGCATCCCGCCCACCAGGAAGCCAGGCCCGCGGCGTCCAGGCCGGCGCGCACGACGTCCGCGCCTTCGCCGCTGGTGATGAGCCATGTGGCGCTGACGCCGGCATCCGCCCAGTGCCGCAGCGCCGCCAACTGCGCCGCGCCCCAGTTGGCGGGACGGCGCAGATAGGCCGCGTGGCGCGTGACCGCCGCGCCATGCGCCTCAAGCCGGTCTCCCAGCCAGTCCCGGCCCTGGGTGCCGCGCACCAGCAGCACGCGGGCCGGTAGCTGCGGCAAGCCGCAAAGCACCTGCCACAAGGCTTCGGAATCATGGCTGGGCGCATCCTCGCCGGGATGCAGGACTGTTGTATTCATGCCAAAGCCGGGCGACTCGCGCAGCCCCTGGGCGCTGGCGGGCCCGACGGTGGCGGCCACCGTGCCGGCTGGCCAGACGGACGGCCCGTCCGCACGGCGCAGCTGGTCCAGGTACTGCTTGCCTGCATTGCCGCTGACGAACACGACCATGTCGAAGTCGACCGGCCGCGGTAGGTCCGCGGCGGCAACGTCCAACGGCTGGATTTCAAGGGCAGGAAGAATGCAGGCGGACCAGCCGGCGTCGTTCAGACGGCCGGCCAGCGCTTCGTTTCGGCCCGCGGGCCGTGTCAGGACAGCGACTCGCGGCGGCGTGGACATCAGTCCGGCCGGGCGTCGGCTTGCAGCAGTTCCTGGAGGATGGCGGCTGCGCCGGCATCCAGCAGCGCTTGCGCGGCTGCGACACCCAGGGCTTCGGCGTCGGCCACCGGACCGCTACGGGCCGTGTGGACCATGCGCGTGCCATCGGGCGAAGCCACCAGTGCGCGCAGTGACAGCGTGTCGTCCGAGATCTCGGCGAAAGCCGCCAACGGCACCTGGCAGGAACCGCCCAGCTTGCGGGACACCGCCCGCTCGGCCAGCACGCAGGAGGTGGTGGCGGCGCTGATCAACGGCGCCAGCCACGCGCGCATGTCATCGCGGTCATCGCGGATTTCGATGCCCAGCGCGCCCTGCCCGGCTGCCGGCAGGCTGTCGGCCGGGTCCAGCAGGCTGCTGATGCGCCCGCCCAATCCCAAGCGTTCCAGCCCGGCGGCCGCAAGCACGATGGCGTCGTATTCGCCCTTATCCAGCTTGCCCAGACGCGTGTCCAGGTTGCCGCGCAGCGGCTTGACCACCAAGGCCGGGTAGCGCGCGCGGATCTGCGATTCGCGGCGCAGGCTGGACGTGCCCACCACCGCGCCCGCTGGCAGGTCTGCCAGCGTCGCATAGCGGTTGGACACGAAGGCATCGCGCGGATCCGCGCGATCAAGGACGGCGCAAAGCTCGAACGGGGCTTGCAGATCCACCGGCACGTCCTTCAAGGAGTGCACGGCGAGATCGGCGCGCCCGTCGAGCAGCGCGTTTTCGAGTTCCTTGACGAACAGTCCTTTGCCGCCCACCTTGGACAGGGTGCGGTCGAGGATCTGGTCGCCCCGGGTCGTCAGGGTAAGAAGCTCAACCGCGCACGCCGGGTACAGCGTGCGCAGCCGGTCGCGCACATGCTCGGCTTGCCACAGGGCAAGCCGGCTGGCGCGGGTCGCGATGACCAGGCGTTGCGGAAGAGACACGTGACGTCATCAAACGAAATTAGAGACGATGACCGTCGCGACTACCCCGAGGATGGCCAGCACGAAAAGGCCCTGAAGGAGGCTCAGGCCCGATTCGGATTGCTGGGGATCAACGGATCTACGCAGACTCATGGGATTCCTTGGAAGCGATTTTGCGGCTTGCCAGCCACCGTCCAAGGACAACAACGAGCAAGGCGCCGATAATTTCAGCGGCGATTTTAACCGTAGTGGGCTGAACACCGAATTGACGTTCGACAATAACGTCGGTAATCAGCATGCCACCAGCGATCCAGCCCAGCAAGGCGGCGCCAAACGTCACCACCAACGGGTACTTGTCGATCAGCTTGAGGACCAGCGTGCTGCCCCAGATGATGATCGGCACGCTGACGATCAGGCCGAAGGCGACCAGGCCGATTTGATGGTCGGCATGGGCGTTCTGGGCTGCGCCAGCGATGGCGATCACGTTGTCCAGGCTCATCACGAAGTCGGCGATGATGATGGTCTTGATGGCCGCGGCGATGGATGTCCCACCCTTCACGTTGCCATGCGCATCGTCTTCAGGGACAAGGAGCTTGACGCCGATCCAGACGAGCAGCAGGCCGCCAACGACTTTCAGGAACGGGATCGACAGCAGCGTCAGTGCGAAAGCGATCAGCACGACACGCAGGATGATGGCGCCCGCGGTACCCCACAGGATGCCCTGCATGCGCTGTTTGGGAGCCAGATTACGGCAAGCCAGCGCGATCACGACGGCGTTGTCGCCGCCCAGCAGGATGTCGATGAGGATGATCTGGAATACCGCTGCCCAACTCAGCGTCTGGAAAAACTCAAGCACTATAGAACCCCCGAAGGCATTTATATGAAAAGAAAGGCCGGTCCCGAGCCGGCCATCCCGCCGTGCCATGCACGGCAGGATCATTCAAAACAACTGATTATTGTAATTCAGCTTTCAGTCAGCTTTCTGGCGCATCAGCAAAACTTTACCAATTGCCAGCACCAGCACCGCACCCAGCGCGCCCGTCATCAGCTCGAAGCTGTGATGCGTAACGCCCAATGCCGCGTCAATGCGCGCCACCGGTTCCTGCAGGGCGGGATCGCCCACCAGCAATTCGCCTGCGATGAAGCCCAGCAACGCCGCCCCGACCCAGACAATGAGCGGGAAACGTTCGATGACCTTCAGAAGCAGCGTGCTGCCGAAGATGACCAAAGGGATGCTGATGGCCAAGCCCAAAACCAGCAAGGTCGTGTCGCCCATCGCGGCGGCGGCAACCGCCACCACGTTGTCCAGGCTCATGACCAAGTCGGCAATCATGATAGTGCGAATTGCGGTCAGCAGATTGCCTTGCGTCTTGCCCGCGCCGTCTTCGTCGCCTTCCGGCATCAGCAGCGTCACGCCGATGTAGACCAGAAGCAACGCGCCGATCAACTTGAGCCACGGCAGCAGCAGCAATTTGGCTGCCACCAGGGTCAGCACGATACGCATGATGATCGCGGCGGCCGAACCGATCGTGATCGCTTTCTTCTGTTGGGCCGGGGGCAACGAACGCGCCGCCAGCGCAATCACCACGGCGTTGTCGCCTGATAGCAGGATGTTGACCCAAATGATCTGGAGCAGCGCTATCCAGAATGCCGCTGAACTGAGTTCCATGCCTCTCTTTCCTAGGTGTGATCCCCCTAGGACAAACCAAATTAATGGATGAAAAAAACGAAAGCCGTACTGACCGTCTTGGCGCGAGCCCGACGGCATTCTTGCTGGGTACGTGCGAAATTTCTTTCATTATAGTTTCGTTCAGCTTTCCGTATGATTGGACGACCGCGATATGGACACGGGATTTCCCTAGGTCAGCCCGGTAATTTCACGCTTTTACCCCTGCGCACGGACGAAAAAAAGCCCGCCGAAGCGGGCTTTTTGGCGCAATGCTGAAAGACTTACAGCACCGACTTGAGCAGCTTGCCCATTTCGGAGGGATTGCGCGTGGTGCGGATGCCGCAAGCTTCCATGACTTCCAGCTTGGCGTCGGCCGTGTCGGCGCCGCCAGAGATCAGGGCGCCAGCGTGGCCCATGCGCTTTCCAGGAGGAGCGGTGACACCAGCGATGAAGCCGACGACCGGCTTCTTCATGTTGTCCTTCGCCCACTCGGCAGCGTTGACTTCGTCCGGGCCGCCGATTTCGCCGATCATGATGACGGCGTCGGTGTCGGGATCGTCATTGAACATCTTCAGGACGTCGACGTGCTTCAGGCCGTTGATGGGGTCACCACCGATGCCGACGGCGCTGGATTGACCCAGGCCCAGCTCGGTGACTTGCGCCACGGCTTCATACGTCAGGGTGCCCGAACGGCTGACGATGCCGATGCGGCCCTTGCGATGGATGTGACCCGGCATGATGCCGATCTTGATTTCGTCCGGCGTGATCAGACCCGGGCAGTTCGGGCCCAGCAGCAGCGTCTTGCTGCCCTTGGCCTTCATGCGGTTCTTGACTTCCAGCATGTCGCGGACCGGGATGCCTTCGGTAATGCAGATCACCAGATCCAGTTCGGCTTCGACAGCTTCCCAGATGGCAGCGGCGGCGCCGGCCGGCGGCACGTAAATGACGGACACGGTCGCGCCGGTGTCGGCCTTGGCGTCTTTCACCGTAGCGAAAATCGGCACGCCTTCAAAGTCTTCACCCGCCTTTTTGGGGTTCACGCCGGCCACGAAGGCAGCTTTACCATTGGCGTACTCACGGCACATGCGGGTGTGGAACTGGCCCGTCTTGCCCGTGATGCCCTGGGTGATGACTTTGGTGTCCTTGTTGATCAGAATCGACATTTGTGAATCCTTGGGAATTTTTTACTTGACGGCGGCTACGACGCGGGTGGCGGCTTCGGCCATCGTGTCGGCGCTGATGATCGGCAGACCCGAGTCGGCCAGCATCTTCTTGCCGAGTTCTTCGTTGGTGCCCTTCATGCGGACGACCAGCGGCACGTTCAGGTTGACGGCCTTGCAAGCAGCGATCACGCCTTCGGCGATGACGTCGCAGCGCATGATGCCGCCAAAGATGTTGACCAGAATGGCCTTCACGCTCTTGTTCGCGAGCATGATCTTGAACGCTTCGGTGACCTTCTCGGCCGTAGCGCCGCCGCCGACGTCCAGGAAGTTGGCCGGCTCGCCGCCGAACAGCTTGATGGTGTCCATCGTGGCCATGGCCAGACCGGCGCCGTTCACCAGGCAGCCGATGTTGCCGTCGAGCTGGATGTAGGCCAGGTCGAACTTGCTGGCTTCGATTTCAGCGGGGTCTTCTTCGTCCAGGTCGCGGTAGGCGACGATTTCCGGGTGGCGGAACAGGGCGTTCGGATCGAAGTTGAACTTGGCGTCCAGGGCGATGATGTTGCCCTTGCCGTCGCGGTTCAACGGGTTGATTTCGACCAGCGACGCATCGGTGTCCATGTAGCACTTGTAGAGCTTCTGGAACACGTCCACGGCTTGGGCGGTGGAGTCGGCGGGCAGGCCGATCGCGTTGGCGATCTTGGTGGCTTGCTCGGCGGACAGGCCGGTCAGCGGGTCGATGTATTCGGTGATGATCTTTTCGGGCGTGGAGTGAGCCACTTCCTCGATGTCCATGCCGCCTTCGCTGGAAGCGATGAAGGCAACCTTCTGCGTGGCGCGGTCAGTGACCAGCGACACGTAGTATTCCTTCTGGATGTCGGCGCCGTCTTCGATGTACAGGCGGCGAACCTTCTGGCCTTCCGGGCCGGTCTGGTGCGTGACCAGCTGCATGCCCAGGATTTCCGAGGCCAGCTTGCGGACGTCGTCCAGCGAGCGCGCCAGCTTCACGCCGCCGCCCTTGCCGCGGCCGCCCGCGTGGATTTGTGCCTTGACGACCCAAACCGGTCCACCCAGCTTTTCAGCGGCTGCCACGGCCTCGTCGACGGAAAGAGCGGGGATCCCGCGCGGCACCGGGATGCCAAATTGCTTCAGCAGTTCCTTGCCTTGATACTCGTGGATTTTCATGTGTTACCTGTCAGGACGTATGAGAAAGAGAAGGTGAATCGGAGGACGAATCGGCCGATGCCTCAGCGCTACCCCCGGTGTACCACTTGGGATAGTGCTCAGCCACCACCGGGCCGCCAGTGCTGAGCGCATGACAGCCATCCAATTGAAATGGACGCCGGTTCGGGTTGGTTTCCTGCCGCCGGCGGTTGGCCATGGTCTGGACCGCCGCGGTGGGAAGCACCTGCGACAGCTCGGTCATGTGCGTACAGCCTTCCACGTGCCCGAACCGCTCTTTGACCTGGCGGCGGAATCCCTTAAGCAGATTCATGCCGATCAGGTCAGTGTAAGCCGGCTCGATGGCCATGCAATGACCGCCGTAAGGGGCGGCGTCGTAGACCGCCTGCGCCGCCAGGATCGAGAAATTCTCGTCGATGGTGATGCGCAGGTGCATATGGTGGATGGGCTGCCCGGCCTTGAACATCTTGCCGTCGCTCTTGGGAAAATCGTACGCCTTCACGTCGATCAGCTCGGCTTCCAGATCCCAGTTGCCGTCTTCGCGCGCATACGACTGCACGCGTATGGAACGCGTGTGTAGCGGTTGGCGAGGGTAATCCGGCGGTGGCAAGGGCATGCTGGGGGCCTGCGGGGCGAAGATGGCCTGCGCATGGTGCGCGGCAACAAAACCTTGAAAGTATAGCGCAGGCAGCCGGCAATCAACCGCCTAAGCGCTGGTCGTTTGCTGGGGGACAGAGCGCGGCGGAGGCCCCGAGACCCTCATGGCGGACTTGGCCGGCCAGGCGCGCCGCGGCCTGATGGTTCAGAGCATCAATGAAAAAGCCCCTGGTTCGCGCGCACAACGCGCGAACCAGGGGCTATCTTCCGAAGCCCGCACTGGGCGCGGGCAGTCGGACAGCCGCCCGTCAGGCCGATTGGCGCAGCGTGCGGGCCGCCTGCACCATGCCGATCAACGCGGCCTCGGTTTCGGGCCAAGCGCGGGTCTTCAGGCCGCAGTCAGGATTCACCCACAGGCGTTCCTTCGGCAGGCGGGCCGCCGCCTTTTCCATCAGGCCGACCATCCAGTCCACTTCCGGCACGTTGGGCGAATGGATGTCGTACACGCCGGGGCCGATATCGTTCGGGTAGTCGAAGTCTTCGAACGCCTTGAGCAGATCCATGTTGGAGCGCGACGTTTCGATCGTGATGACGTCCGCATCCATCGCAGCGATCGATTCGATGATGTCGTTGAACTCCGAGTAGCACATGTGGGTGTGAATCTGCGTTTCATCGCGCACGCCGGCGGTCGACAGGCGGAAGCAATCCACGGCCCAGTCCAGGTACGCCTTCCAGTCGGCGCGGCGCAGCGGCAAGCCTTCGCGGATGGCGGGCTCGTCGATCTGGATGACGCTGATGCCGGCGGCTTCCAGATCCAACACTTCGTCGCGCAGCGCCAGGGCCAATTGCCGGCAGGTCTGTTCACGCGGCTGGTCGTCGCGCACGAACGACCATTGCAGAATGGTGACGGGACCGGTCAGCATGCCCTTGACCGGCTTGTCCGTGAGCGACTGCGCATAGGACGACCAACCCACCGTCATCGGCGCGGGGCGAGCCACGTCGCCGAAAATGATTGGCGGCTTCACGCAGCGCGACCCGTAGCTTTGCACCCAGCCGTTCTTGGTGAACGCGAAGCCGGCCAGTAGCTCGCCAAAGTACTCCACCATGTCGTTGCGTTCGGGTTCGCCGTGCACCAGCACATCCAGGCCCACCTTTTCCTGGAAGCGAATGACTTCCTCGATTTCTTTGCGGATCGCGGTCTCGTAGCCCGAGTCCGTCAACGCGCCGGCCTTCCAGTCGCGGCGCAGCGCGCGGATTTCGGCGGTCTGCGGGAACGACCCGATCGTGGTCGTCGGGTACGCGGGCAGGCCCAGCTGCGCTTGCTGGCGGGCGATGCGACCGGCGAACGGCGCGCGGTCGCGCGACACGGCCGCGGCGCCAGACATCCGCTGCCCCACCACCGGATTATGGATGCGGGCCGACGAGCGGCGCGCGCCCAAAGCGGCGCGTTGCTCAACCAGACCGGCCTGCACCGTGGGTTCCGTGGCGCTATCCAGCGCGCGGCCCAGCAGGCTCAATTCTTCCAGCTTCTGCGCAGCGAACGACAGCCAGCTTTTCAGTTCGGCGTCCAGTTCGGTTTCGTTGGCCAAATCCACCGGCACGTGCAGCAGCGAGCACGACGGGGCCAGCCACAGGCGGTCACCCAGTTGCCGCTTGACCGGCGCCAACACGGCGATGGCGGCATCCAGATCGGTGCGCCAAATGTTGCGGCCATTGATGATGCCGGCGGACAGCACTTGATCGGCGCGCAGGCCGGCCACGACGTCGGCCAGTTGCTCTGGCGCGCGGACCAGATCCACATGCAGGCCAGCCACGGGCAAGGCTTGGGCAGTGGCCAGATTGTCCTTCAGGCCGTCGAAGTACGTGGCGATCAGCAGCTTGACCGGGCTGGAGGCCAACGCGGCATACACCTGCTTGAAGGCATCGCGCCAAGCTTGCGGCAGGTCCAGCGCCAGGATGGGTTCGTCGATCTGCACCCATTCCACACCCAGTTTGGCAAAGCGGCCCAGCACCTCTTCGTACACGGGCAGCAGCGCGGCCAGCAGTTGCAGCTTGCCTTCGTCGGCGGCGCCGGCCGCGAAAGCGTCGCCCTTGCCCTGGTACAGCCAGGTCAACGGACCCGGGATCACCGGCTTGACGGCGTGGCCCAGCGCTTGCGCCTCGTGGATCTGCTCGAACAGCGATTCCCGCGCCACGCGGAAAACCTGGCCGGGAACCAGTTCAGGCACGATGTAGTGGTAGTTGGTGTCGAACCACTTGGTCATTTCGCAGGCGGCGGCGGGCTTGCCCGTCGGCGCACGGCCGCGGCCCATGCGAAACAGCGTGTCCAGCGTTACGGGTTCTTTGTCGTTCTGCCCGAAACGTGCCGGCACGGCCCCCAGCAGCGTGCTCCACTCCAGGATCTGGTCGTACCAGGCGAAGTCGCCCACGGGTACGAACTTCAGGCCGGCAGCGGCTTGCAGCCGCCAGTGCTTGGCGCGCAGTTCGCGGCCGGTTTCCTCCAGCGCTTCGACAGTTTGCTTGCCGGCCCAATATGCCTCCACAGCGCGCTTCAGTTCGCGCTGGGCGCCAATGCGAGGGAACCCCAGATTATGAATAGTAGTCATGAGAACACCGCCATTAGACAAGATTTGTTCAAGTGACGACCATTGTGCAGGCAAAATTAGATGAGACAAAATCAATGTCTACATTTATAAGATGAAGAAATCTCATACAATATAAGTTCATTCCACCCTGAAGGGGTCGGAGCCTGCCGCGGACGACCGCCAGGGCGCCGCCCCCCCACACCCACGCCGATGCTCGAAATCCGCCATCTTGAAACGCTGACCGCCATCCGCGAAGGCGGCAGCCTGCAAGAAGCCGCTGAACGCCTGCACCTGACCCAATCCGCGCTGTCGCACCAACTGCGTGACCTGGAAACCCGGTTGGGCACGCCCTTGCTCAACCGGCGCACCCGGCCGGCCCGCCTGACAACCGCCGGATTGCGCGTGCTGGCGCTGGCGGACGAAGTGCTGCCCCGCATCCGCGCCACCGAACGCGAATTGCAGCGCCTGGCTGCGGGCCGCACGGGTCGCCTGCATCTGGCCATCGATTGCCACTCGTGCTTTCAATGGTTGATGCCGGCACTGGACGCGTTTCGGGTGCAATGGCCCGACGTGGCGCTAGACCTGTCGGCCGCCTTTTCGTTTGCGCCGTTGCCCGCGCTGGTGCGCGGGGACCTGGATCTAGTCATCACGTCGGACCCGCAGCCGCTGGAAGCGGTCGAGTACCTGCCGTTGTTCAAGTACGAACTGGTGTTGGCGGTGTCGGAGTCCAACCCGCTGGCCGGCAGCAAATTCGTCATGCCCGACCAGTTGGCCGACCAGACGCTCATTACCTATCCGGTGGACAAGCAGCGACTGGACATCTTCACTGCCTTCCTGGACCCGGCCGATGTGGAGCCCGCCGCCATCCGCAAGGCGGAACTCACCCCCATCATCGCGCAACTGGTGGCCAGCAACCGCGGCGTGGCCGCGCTGCCGAACTGGGCGTTGACCGAATACATGAATCAGGGCTGGCTGCGGCAATGCCGCCTGGGGCCGCAAGGCGTGTGGCGCACCCTATACGCGACGGTGCGCAGGGAAGACACGGACGCGTCATACATCGATGAGTTCCTGAACATTACCCGCGACGTCTGCTTCAAGACGCTGTCAGGGATTAAATCCGCTAGATGATGTTTGCCCCCACGCTGCGCGTGCTGCGCACGCTTGCTGCCCCCCGAGGGGGCTTTTTTACCTTGGGGGCGGCCCGGCGGTAAAAAGCGCCCCCACGCTGCGCATCAGTCTTCGTCGTTGTCGCCGAGGATCCGGCGGATGACGTCGTGCGCGAAGCCGCGGCTGGCCAGGAAGCGGGCTTGCTTGGCGTAGGCCGCGCGGTCGGCGGGCTTGGCATCGAAGCGCTTTTTCCAGACTTCCAACGCGCGGTCGTACTCGGTGGCGCGCAACTGGTCGCGCAACTCGGCCACCTGCGCGTCGTCAACGCCATGCTGGCGCAATTCCTGCACGATGCGCGCCGCACCCTGCCGCGACGCGCGCCGGTGCACCAAGCTTTGCGCGAACCGTTCGGTGGATAGCCAGCCCTCTTTTTCCAGCGTATCCAACACGGCTTCGACCTCGGCGGCATCGTCGGCGTAGGCGGAAAGCTTGCGCGCCAGCTCTTCGCGCGCGTGTTCGCGCCGCGACAAATACCCCACGGCGCGCATCTTCAGCGAAGGCCCTTTACGTTCAGGCTTGCCGTCTTCCGTGTCTGCTTGGCCTTCGACGTTGGCGCCGCGCCGGCCACGGGCGGATGAGCGCTGCTCGGAACTGCGGTGCCATTCGTCCGGATCCGCGGCGGGGGCCGCGGCTTCCTGTTCACGGCGCGCATCGGACGTGCGCCGCAAACCCTGAGGCTTGGCGACGGTTTCAAACTCGTCATCCAACTTGGCGCGAAGACGGTCGGCTGACGCGGGGGTCGGTTTCCAGCTCATGCGCTTTCCTGCTTGCTATGCAAAAACGGCAGGCCCGTCATGGCGCCTGCCGCATGTCGCCGGCCCGAAGGCATGGCGCGCAATGTGCGGGCTGCCTGCGGAGATCCGCGGGCAGCCGCAAGATGGCTTATTCGGCGGCGTCTTCCGCCGTCGGCACGAATTCGGCGGCACGGCTGACGATGCCCTGGTTCTCACGAACGCGGTTCTCGATCTCGATGGCGATTTCCTTGTGCTCTTTCAGGTATTCACGGACGTTGTCCTTGCCCTGGCCAATGCGGTTGCCGTTGTAGCTGTACCACGCGCCGGACTTGTCCACCACGCTGGCAGCCACGCCCAGATCGATGATTTCGCCTTCGCGCGAGATGCCGGCGCCGTACATGATGTCGAATTCAGCCTGCTTGAACGGGGGCGCGACCTTGTTCTTCACGACCTTGACGCGGGTTTCGTTGCCGACGACTTCGTCGCCCTTCTTGATGGAGCCGATGCGGCGGATATCCAGGCGCACGGAGGCGTAGAACTTCAACGCGTTGCCGCCGGTCGTGGTTTCGGGGTTGCCGAACATCACGCCGATCTTCATGCGGATCTGGTTGATGAAGATGACCATGCAATTGGTGCGTTTGATCGTGGCGGTCAACTTGCGCAGCGCCTGGCTCATCAGGCGGGCTTGCAGGCCGGGCAACGAATCGCCCATTTCGCCTTCGATTTCAGCCTTGGGCACCAGCGCGGCCACCGAGTCGATGACGATCAGGTCGACCGAACCCGACCGCACCAGCGCGTCGGTGATTTCCAGCGCTTGCTCGCCCGTATCCGGCTGCGAGATCAGCAGGTCGGTCAGGTTGACGCCCAGCTTGTTGGCATATTGCACGTCCAGCGCGTGTTCCGCGTCGACGAAGGCGCAGGTGCCGCCGATCTTCTGCATTTCAGCGATGACCTGCAACGTAAGCGTCGTCTTGCCCGACGATTCCGGGCCGTAGATTTCGACCACGCGGCCGCGCGGCAGGCCGCCGACGCCCAGTGCGATGTCCAGCCCCAGGGAACCCGTGGAAACGACCTGGATATCGTGCGAGACCTCGTTGTCGCCGTAGCGCATGATCGAGCCCTTGCCGAACTGCTTTTCGATCTGCGAGAGCGCGGCGGCAAGCGCCTTGGCCTTTTCCGAAGCGGCGGCCTTGGTGGTTTTGTCGTCCATGTAGAGTCCTGTCTGTAACGTATCTGGTGTCGAAGGGTGCCGGAGAAGTCGCCGGTCAGGCTGTGCAGGTTTGCGCTGCGGTCTTGCCCTGCAGTCTTGCTGGATAGCTTGCCTGGGGTTCAGATTTGCGCTGCGCTTTTGATCCAAGTGCAGATTATGGCATCGGATTGTACTGTACAAAAAACCAGTGTGCCAGAGTTTTGCACGTATACCCTGAGTGGGCAAGCCCCGCGCCATATGACAGAATCCAAAGCGAACCCGGCGTTTCGTCCCTTTTCCGCCGCCGGGCCCGCCCATCAAGCGGATTAACAAGGCGGACAGCTCCCTATGGCGGGGCAGGCCAAGCGCGCAAAGCGCGGGCCGCACAGGGACCTCTTCACTAGCAGCCCATGCGTATCCTGATCGCCGAAGACGACAGCATTCTGGCCGACGGCCTGTCCCGGTCCTTGCGCCACAACGGCTATGCCGTCGACGCCGTGCGTGACGGGCTGGCCGCCGATTCGGCGCTGGCTGCCCAGGCGTTCGACCTGCTCATCCTGGATCTCGGCCTGCCGCAATTGGCCGGCCTGGAAGTGTTGCGCCGCCTGCGCGCCCGCAATTCCGCCCTGCCCGTCCTGATCCTGACCGCCGCCGACAGCATCGAGCAACGCGTCAAGGGGCTGGACCTGGGCGCCGACGACTATATGGCCAAACCCTTCGCGCTGTCCGAGCTGGAAGCGCGCGTGCGGGCGCTGACCCGGCGCGGCGCGGGCGGCGGCGCCACGATGCTCAAGCATGGCCGGCTGCTGTTCGACCAGACCGGCCGCGTCGCCATCGTGGACGACCAGACGTTGGACCTGTCCGCGCGTGAGGTCAGCCTGCTTGAGATCCTGCTGACCCGTAGCGGGCGCATGGTCAGCAAGACGCAACTGGTGGACCACCTTTGCGAATGGGGTGAGGAAGTCAGCACCAACGCCATCGAGGTCTATGTGCACCGCCTGCGCAAGAAGCTCGAGCCCAGCGGCGTGAAGATCGTGACCGTGCGCGGACTGGGCTACTGTCTGGAGCGGGACCAGGGTGCCGCGTACCTCGCCAGCTGAATCCGCAAGGCCCGAGCCGCTGAATCAAGAAGCACTGGATATCTTGCAAGCCGGCTCCAAAGGCCCCAGCTTCGCACCGCCCCAGCGTTCGCTGCTGGGCGAAATCCTGGACTGGATGCTGGCGCCGCTGTTCCTGCTGTGGCCCATGAGCGTCGCGATCACCTATGTGGTCGCGCAGAATATCGCCAACGTGCCCTACGACCGGGCGCTGGCCAACAATCTCCATGTGCTGACCCGCCAGGTCCACGCCCAGGACGGCCGCGCCGTCCTGAAGATGACCGATCCCGCGCGCGACGTGCTGCGGGCCGACGAAACCGACAGCGTGTTCTGGCTGGCGCTGGGCAGCCGCGGCGAATACCTGGGCGGGGACCGCGCCCTGCCGCTGCCGGCCTCCGTAGGCCAGCCGCGTCCCGGCGAAGTCCAGTACGAAGACGACACCATGCGCGGCTTCGGCATCCGGTTGGCCTTCACCTGGGTCGATCTGAATCTGCCCGACACCCAGCCGGCGCTGCTGATCGTGGCCGAAACGGTGGAAAAGCGCACGCAATTGGCCAACGACATCATCAAGGGCGTGATCATTCCGCAGTTTGTGGTGCTGCCGATCGCCGTGCTGCTGGTGTGGTTCGGGCTGTCGCGCGGCGTCGCGCCCCTGAACGCCCTGCAGCAACGCCTGCGGGCCCGGCGTCCCGACGACCTTTCCCCCATCGACGAACGCGCGGCGCCGTCCGAGATCGCGCCGCTGGTCGCGGCGATGAATGACCTGCTGGACCGCTTGTCGGCCAACGTCCAGGCGCAGCGCCGCTTCGTGGCGGATGCCGCGCATCAGTTGAAGACGCCGCTGGCGGGCCTGCGCACACAGGCCGAACTGGCGTTGCGCGACGCCAGCCCCGAAGAGATGCAGTCCAGCCTGCGCCAACTGGTGACCGGATCCGAACGCGCGACGCGGCTGGTCAATCAGCTGCTGTTGCTGGCGCGCGCCGAAAACCCCAGCGCCATCGGCCTGACGCGCACGGATATCAACGCCATCGCCTATGAACAGGCCATGCACTGGGTGCCGCAGGCGCTGTCGCTTAGCACCGACCTGGGCTTCGAGGGCTCGGACGAGCCCGTCGAAATCAGCGGCAACCCGTTGCTGCTGGCCGAGCTGCTGAACAACCTGGTGGACAACGCGTTGCGCTATACGCCGCGTGGCGGCCACATCACCGTCCGCGTGCAGCGCGTGGGCGACGAAGCCGTGCTGGAAGTCGAGGATTCCGGCCCCGGCATCCCGCCCGAAGAGCGCGAACGCGTGTTTGACCGTTTTTACCGCGTGCTGGGCACGGGATCGGACGGCAGCGGGCTGGGCCTGGCGATCGTGCGCGAAATCGCCCAGAAGCATCAGGCCACCGTTTTGATCAGTGATCATCCCAACGCGCATTCCGACCTGCCCGGCACCCGCATCCGCGTGGTGTTCCCGGGTTACGACGACCGCCCAAGCCTGCTTGAAAGTTGAGCGCCACCGCAGCATCGCCGCCTAGGACTATCCCTAGTCCCGCGCGCAACAGTTACGTCTAGTTTCAATTTTAAGATTCGGGTAAGGGTTACGTCAGAACCTCGTCAGCCTCGCGCCTCAATGTTGCGTATAGCTCGATGTCGGCTCGCCGGCAAAGGGCCAAGCACGGCGGAAAACCGCCGGCCAAAAAACGAGGAGACATCATGAGCACAACAACCATGGCAGGCCGCGGTCCTTCCGCGGAACCGCGCCCGATGACCAAGGATGAACGCCGCGTCATCTTCGCGTCATCACTCGGCACGGTTTTCGAGTGGTACGACTTCTACCTATATGGCTCGCTCGCAGCCATCATTGCGCAGCACTTCTTCTCTGGCGTGAACCCCACCGCGGGCTTCATTTTCGCCCTGCTGGCATTCGCCGCAGGCTTCGCCGTGCGGCCGTTCGGCGCACTGGTGTTCGGACGCCTGGGTGATCTGGTCGGCCGCAAATACACGTTCCTGGTCACCATCGTGATCATGGGCTTGTCGACATTCCTGGTCGGCGTGCTGCCCAGCTACGCCAGCATCGGCCTGGCCGCTCCGGCCATCCTGATCGTGCTGCGCCTGCTGCAAGGCCTGGCGCTGGGCGGCGAGTACGGCGGCGCGGCGACCTACGTCGCCGAACACGCCCCGCACGGCCGTCGTGGCTTCTACACCTCGTGGATCCAGACCACCGCGACGCTGGGCCTGTTCCTGTCGCTGTTGGTCATCCTGGGCATCCGCACGGTGATGGGCGAAGACGACTTCAAAGCCTGGGGCTGGCGCATTCCGTTCCTGATCTCGGTCGTGCTGCTGGGCATCTCGGTGTGGATCCGCCTGCAACTGAGCGAATCGCCCACCTTCAAGCGCATGAAGGAAGAAGGCAAGGGTTCGAAGGCCCCGATCGCTGAATCGTTCGGCCAATGGAAGAACTTGAAGGTCGTGATCCTGGCGCTGCTGGGCCTGACCGCCGGCCAGGCCGTGGTCTGGTACACGGGCCAGTTCTACGCACTGTTCTTCCTGACGCAGACGCTGAAGGTCGACGCCAACACCGCCAACATCATGATCGCGATCGCGCTCCTGATCGGCACCCCGTTCTTCGTGGTCTTCGGCGCGCTGTCGGACAAGATCGGCCGCAAGCCCATCATCATGGCGGGCTGCCTGATCGCCGCGGCGACCTACTTCCCGATCTTCCAGGGCATTACCCACTTCGCCAACCCGGCGCTGGAAAAGGCCCAGGCCACCGCTCCCGTCACGGTCATCGCTGACCCGGGCACCTGCTCGTTCCAGTTCAACCCGGTGGGCACGTCCGCGTTCACCAGCTCTTGCGACGTCGTGAAGTCCTTCATGGCCCGCAACTCGGTGAACTACAAGAACGAAGCGGCGCCGGCAGGCTCGGTAGCCAAGGTCAAGATCGGCAACGACGAGTTCGTCTCGTTCGACGGCAAGGCCATGGCCCCCGCCGACTTCAAGGCCAAGGCCGCTGAACTCGACAAGGCGCTGACCACCGCGATCCGCAGCCACGGCTACCCGGCCAAGGCAGATCCGGCGCAAAGCAACAACGTCATGGTCGTGGTGCTGCTGGCGATCCTGGTCCTGTACGTGACCATGGTCTACGGCCCCATCGCCGCCATGCTGGTGGAAATGTTCCCGACGCGCATCCGGTACACCTCGATGAGCTTGCCGTACCACATCGGCAACGGCTGGTTCGGCGGCTTCCTGCCCCCGGTCGCCTTCGCGGTGGTGGCTGCCACGGGCAACATCTACGACGGCTTGTGGTATCCGATCATCATCGCAGTCATGACCCTGGTCATCGGCACGCTGTTCGTGCGCGAATCCAAGGACAACGACATCAACGCCTAAACGACCATCCCCCGCCGGGTGGGACTGCTGCGCCTGCCCGGCCTTTAAAAGCTCCTTATGGAGCTTTTTTTTTGACTAATCTCTTGGTCACTTTCAGGACGATGTCAGACCCTCGCGCTTAGACTGGCGCTTCAGATTGCGGCCTTGCGCCAGATCGGCTGACGATTGATCCCCCTGTCAGACGATTGCAGGGCTAGTGTTCTGACACCGATACCGCGTTCCCCGCGAGCCTTTTATGACGCGGTATTGTGTGCTCCCGTACCGGCCCGGCCTTTATTGCGCCGGGCCGCTTTTTTTTGCGCGCGGACAAAAGAATGGCGGCCGCAAGGCGGCCGCCATGGTCGGGTTCAGGCCGGTCGGACCGGCCGCCCTGTCAACGGCGCATGCCGACGCCAATCGCCAACACGCCGGCCACGATGGCAGCGATGCCGGCCCAGGCGGGGATGGGCACCGACTTTTCGGTTTCGGCCGTGGCCTTCACCGAACCGATCTGCAAGACGGTTTCTTCGGACTTGTAGTTGAAGCCCTTGTAGGCCAGGGCCGCGATGCCCAGGACGATCAGGATGGCGCCAATGATTTTCATGTGTTCCTCTCCGATTCCATGTCGGTGCGCGGAAGTTAACGCATAGAACCGCGTGTGTCAGTGACAGAACGTGTCGCCTGTCGCCCCCCCTATTGCAGCACTTCGGCAAACTGCCCGCGTCGTATAGAATCTACCCTTTTGGCCGACGCTCATGTGGTTCAAAAACCTCAAGATTTACCGCCTCTCCTCGCCGTGGACGCTCGTTGGCGAGCAGCTTGAAGAAACGCTTGCGCGCCACGCCTACCAAGCGGGCAACAACCTCGAAATGCAAAGCCTGGGCTGGGTCCCGCCGCGCGAAAACGGCGGGCTTGCCCACGTCGTCAACGGCCAGATCCTGCTGTCCCTGCGCGCAGAAAAGAAGCTTCTGCCCGGCACCGTGGTGAACCAGGTCGCCAAGGCGCGCGCCCAGGAAATCGAAGAGCAGCAAGGCTACAAGCCGGGTCGCAAACAGATGAAGGAAATCAAGGAACGCGTCACGGACGAACTCCTGCCGCGCGCCTTCAGCGTCTACCGCGACACCCGTGTCTGGATCGACCCGCAGAACCACTGGCTGGTCATCGACGCAGCCGCCTCGGCGAAGGCCGACGAAGTCATTGGCCTGCTGGCCAAATGCGTAGACCCGTTCCCGCTCGAAAACCTGTACGTGGCGCAATCGCCCGCGTCCGCCATGACGGGCTGGCTGGCCGAAGACGAGGCCCCCTCCAACTTCACCATCGACCAGGACACCGAACTGCGTTCGTCGGGTGAAAGCGGGGCAGCCATCCGCTACGTGAAGCACTCGATCGACGCCGACGACGTGCGCCGCCACATCCAGTCGGGCAAGCAGTGCACGCGCCTGGCCATGACGTGGGCCGACCGCATCTCGTTCGTCCTGACCGAAGGCCTGGACGTCAAGCGGGTTTCGCCGCTGGACGTGCTGAAGGAAGGCAACGAAGGCGTGGCCGCCAACGATGACGAGAAATTCGATTCCGACATGATGCTGATGACGGGCGAACTTGCCAAGATGATGACCGAGCTGGTCGAAGCGCTGGGCGGCGAAAAGAAAATTTAAGCCGCGTCAGCACTGGCTCGAAGCCAAAGGCCGTCCTGTTTTGAACTGCCCCCCGAAGGTTGGATCTACGTCCAACCTTCGGGGGGCAGTTAATTTCAGGGCGGCCTTTTCATTTCCACTGGCGTCACGCACCGGACCTCGTCGATACGCACCGGGCTTGGCCACCCGCGCCGCCGCCACACTCAGGCCGCGACGCTGCGGTCCCGGCCGGCCTGCTTGGCGCGGTACAAGGCCTTGTCGGCGCGGTCGATCAAATAGGCATAGTC
Organism: Achromobacter marplatensis; assembly: GCF_049060505.1. Taxonomy (GTDB): domain Bacteria; phylum Pseudomonadota; class Gammaproteobacteria; order Burkholderiales; family Burkholderiaceae_B; genus Achromobacter; species Achromobacter marplatensis_A. The sequence goes on along the minus strand of NZ_JBMGRB010000001.1, from coordinate 908,424 downwards.
CGGATGGCCGTCGAACGTCGCCACGCCGATGCTTGCCGTGATGCGCAAAGCACCCGCCTCTGGAATCGAGAATGCGTGGCGCCGGATTTCGGCATTCAGTTTCTCGGCAGCAGCCAGCGCCGCGTCTTGTCCCGAGTCCACCAGCACCACCAGAAACTCTTCGCCGCCGTAGCGGAACACAAAGTCGCTGGAACGGCAGGCCTGATGCACGACTTCCGCGAACTGCCGCAGCACCTGGTCGCCGCCGGCATGCCCATGCGCGTCGTTGATCGCCTTGAAATGATCGATGTCCAGCAGCAGCACCGAAAAGTGGCTGCCCTGGCGCCGGGAAATAGCGATTTCGCGTCCCACCACCGACGGCAGGAAGCGCCGGTTCAACACATTGGTCAAGGGATCGCTACCGCTCTCGATCTCGGCCACCATGTCGAACAGACCATTGAGCAGATGCTTGATGCGCGCCACCAGTTCTTGCAGTTCGCGGACCTGGTCGGGCATCGGTACCTGCTGCTGCGCATCCGCCAGCATCAACTGCGGCAGCACCACATCATCCAGCCGCGTGACGGCCTCGGTAATCTGCCTGAGCGCGGGCGCACTTTCGAACAGCACACCGCCCTTGTGCTGCAACCACAGCCCGAACTCCGATGCCGCCAGACGCGGCAGCGCCTGCTCCGGCGCGCGGTAGTGCAGACCGATCAGCACGGCCTGACTCCATTCCAGCAGCGCGGCGCGCTGGCGCTCGCGTTCGGTCGAAATGTTCTGGCCCAGCGCAAAGAGCCGATACGCCTCGTCGTTGCGCGCGCCACGGTTGATGTCGCGCATGAAGGCGCGGCTCATCTGCTCGATCGCCAGGTCGAACAGATTGCAGACATACTGCGTGGCGATGGACGCGGCCGTGCCGTCCAGATCGCTTGCGCGCAGCCGTTCGGCAATCTCGTTCTTCAGGATACGAGCGCCCGCCATCACCAGATGGATGGGGATATGGACGCGGGCATGCACTTCGCCCACCTTCTTCTGCGTCGCCATCAGCGCGGCAATGTCGCCCTGATCGCGCACGCAGAACAGGCCTTTCAGCCAGTTCTTCATGCCGCTGTGCAGCCGCGTCGAGACGATCTCATGGGACAGGCGCGGGCCGGCCTCGGCATCGGCCAGCAAGGTGGAATAAAAAGCGTCCACCAGCTCCCTGGCGCTATCGCCCACCACGGCCGCGACCTGGCCGCGCGTATAGGCATCGACCGATTGATAGACCGCTTCCCAGGCTTGCGCGTTCGACGCGCTCAGGTAGCACGCTTGGCCCGCGCCGCCCGTCCACGCCGGAACCGCGCCATTGCTCGAAGACATAAGATCATCCGCCCCAAAAACTCCGCGCGTGTCTTGGAACGACACGCGATGGAAAAACAGCGCGGATTATCCTTCAAATATCAAACACCGCCCCACCTTGGTGCAATTGCAGGCGGGGCGGTGGGCGGGCGGGCTTATTCCAGACCGTGAAACACGGAGTCGTCGGGACCGACATGCGACGGGTGTTGCCAGGTCACGTCGCGCAGCGAGTGCTGCACCAACCCTTCCACGCCCAACAACACCGCGAAGATCGCCATGCGGATCGGAATGCCGTTATCGGTCTGACGGAAGATAGCCAGGCGCGGATCATGGTTCAGGTCCACGCTCAGATCGTTGGCGCCCGGGCGGCTGTCGCGCGGCAGCGGGTGCATCACGATGGTCTCGGAGCTGCAATAGGCGTCGATGATGGCGCGGTTGATCTGGAAGTCGGGCGTGTAGCCTTCGTTCTCTTCGTTGGCGAAGCGCTCTTTCTGCACGCGCGTCGCATAGATCACATCGGCGCCCGAAAGGCCTTCGGCCAGTGACGTCTTCTGTTCAATCACGTTGCCATTGCGACTGGCCTGCTCAATGATGTAGCTGGGCATTTCAAGGCCCTTCGGCGACACCAGCGAAAACTTCACGTTCTTGTACAGCGCCATCAGCTTGATCAGCGAATGCACCGTGCGGCCGTACTTCAGGTCGCCGACCATGGCGATGTGTGCGCCGTCCAGCAATTTGCCCAAGCGCGAGAACTCGGTCAGGATCGTGTACAGATCCAACAGGGCCTGGCTGGGGTGTTCGCCGGGACCGTCGCCGCCGTTGACCACCGGGATGTTGGTGGCGCGCGCGAATTCCGCGACCGACCCCTGGTCCGGATGACGGATCACCATGGCGTCCACGTACCCGCTCATGACGCGGCTGGTGTCATAGATGGATTCGCCCTTGGCCATCGACGAAAACGTGAAGCCCGTCGTGTCGCAAACCGAGCCGCCCAACCGGCAGAACGCCGAACCGAAGCTGACGCGGGTACGCGTGCTGGCTTCAAAAAACAGGTTGCCCAGCACGGCGCCCTCCAGCACCCGCGACACTTTCTGGCGGCGTGCGATGGGCTGCATCATGTCCGCCACGCGGAACAGGTCTTCGACCGACTCGCGCGTGAACTGGTCCACCGACAACAGCTGATTCTTGCCTTCGACGGCAATGCGCTCGCGCAACGGCCCGTCTTGTACGCTTTGCGTATATTTTTCCAGCAGCACCCCGTTTTGCACGATTTCGCTGACAAAACGCTGGACCACTTCCGGCATCGCGCGGAATTCCTGCGAGCCTTCTGGCAGTAGCCAGGTATCCAATGCCCGGCGCTTCACGCCGATCCGAGTGGCGAACACGTCGCGCGTGAGGTTCAGGCGGCGCATGGCGTCGCGCAGGAAGGCTTGCTGGGAGATGGTCATGACGGACCCCGAGAAAGAGGATTTATATACGCACCGCGCATATTATTCTCAACACAAGAGCAAGTCCAACATTTTTGCGTACAAGGGTTTACCCTTGAAACCTTAGCGACTGGCGTAGGACGTCATCTGCTGGGGATCCGTGGTGGCCTGCCCCAGCGAGAACCAGCAAGCACCGCAAAACGCCAGGGCGCTGAGCAGGTAGCAGGCCATCGCCAGCAACTGGGCAGGCCAATGGCCGCGCGTCGGATGCCCTCTGTCGCCCTGGCGCAACAGGCTGACCTGCGCCAGATAGGCGAAAAGCACTCCCAGGCATGACGTCAGCAGTCCGGCCAGGAACAGCGCCAGCGGCAACTGAAGGTCTGGCGCCGCGATGTCGCCGCCCACGATTCCCAGCGAAAAAGCCACCAGGACCAAGGCCGCGCCCCCGTTCAGCCACCCCAGGAAACGGAACGCCCCCGCCAGCAGCGAGAACGGCGCGCCAGAGGATCGAAGCTGCACGCGGGAATCCATGCGCTAGCCGCCGTTGGCCGTGCGGCAGACCGGTGTCGCGCTCTGGATCGAGGCCCGGGCAGCGGCGATTTCAGCCGCATCCCAACGCCCTTCGCCCAGCACGGTCACCGTCACCTTGGACTTGGCCGGGCCGTCGGCCTCGGCCGAAATCAGCTCCAGCACCGTGGCGGGCTCGCCCACCTTGTACAGCTGGATTTCGTCGGGAGCGCCTTTTTCGCCCAGCGAGTGGCGCCATGCGTAAGCGACGCCGTAGGCATGCTGCACATTCACATGGCAGGCGCGGACATATTCGCCGCCACGGCGGAATGCGGCCTGGTAGTTGGTGTCGACGCTGAAGGTCTCTTTCCTTACGGTATCGGCCTCGTAGACGCCCTTGCTTGCGCATCCGGCCAACAGAGCCGCCAACGCCACACCCACCCATACTGACTTGCGCATGATTCTTCCCGCATTGAAATTCGGACTCCCGCGATTATGCCAGCGGCTGCAAAAAGGCCACGCGGGAAATGCCTGGACATTTCTGGCGTGGCCTTGAGCCGGCTAGGCGGCAACGGGAGGACGGCCTACTTGTTCGCGGCGCCCTCGATTTTCTCACCGCCTCGCTGGATGTCCTTGCCAGCGCCCGCAACAGTGTTGCAGCCAGCCGTAAGGGCGGCGATCGAAAGCAGCATGACGAGAACGACTCTGTTCTTCATAAACCTCTCCTGTCTGGGCGTAGAAACCGAAGCCAGCATACCCCAAAGGCCCCGATTTGCGCATCCTCCCGATTCCGCTGCCGGGCCGCCGCAGTCAAGGGGCCCAATGAACGTCCCCGCTGGACCCCGGCCGCGCCGCCGGCCGCTTTAGAAAATCTATCCTCACTTACCAGGAATGATCGTTTTACTACCAGTGGCATTGAATCCAGAATCGGTCCTAACCCTGTATTCCAGGAAATAGCCCTACTGTCTTCATTGCCCATGACCTCCCCCGCTTTGCACCTTTATACGGACAGTTCGCCCAATGGCTTCAAGATCACCATCGCGCTTGAAGAATTGGCGGTGCCCTACCTGCTTCACCCTGTGCGCATTGACTTGGGAGAGCATCGCCATCCCGATTTCCTGGCGCTGAACCCCCATGGCCGGATCCCGGTGCTGCATGACGCCGACACCGGCATCACCCTGTTCGAGTCGGCGGCGATCCTGCTGTACCTGGCCGACAAGACCGGCCGCCTGCTGCCCGCCGATCCCGCGGCGCGCTGGGAGGCCATCACCTGGCTGATGTTCCACAGCGCCAGCATGGGGCCGCTGCTAGGCCAGCGCGTGCATGCCGAATGCTTTGCCGAAGACCGCCACGAAGCCTCGATCCAGCGCTATCGACGCTTAAGCGAAGACACCTTCGCCGTGCTCGACGCGCGCCTGGCGGTGCGCGAGTGGCTGGCGGGCGACGACTTTTCCATCGCTGATATCGCGACTTTCGGTTGGATGCACATTGCGCGGATCGTCGAATTCGATTTCAGCCGGCATGTGCACCTGAGCGCCTGGCACCTGCGTGCCAGCCAGCGCCCGGCCGTGCAACGCGGTATCGCCCTGCCCCAGCCGGCCACCGGCCCCTGATGCTCGCGCGTCCAGCTTTCCTTAATGTCCCCACGACCTTATCCATGCCTGAGCCCACGCCTGATCCCATGCCCCATTCCGCGTCCACCCCCTCAACGCCCGCCGGCGCGTCCGCCCCCGCCTTTGCCATGCACCCCGGCTACCGGCGCATGTTCGCCCCGGACCGGCTGACGGTGGGCGTCTTTCTTCCCTTGCGGTTCTATCAAGGCGATATGGCCGTGTTGCAAGGCCAGGCCGACCTGGTCGCCGACATCGACCGCCGGGGCTTTGCCGCCGTATGGGTCCGGGATGTCCCTCTTTTCGATCCCGGCTTCGGCGACGCCGGGCAGGTATTCGACCCCTTTTCCTATCTTGGATATCTGGCGGCCCGCACCGAACGCGTCGCGCTCGCCACGGGCAGCGCGGTCTTCCCGTTGCGGCACCCCATCGATCTCGCCAAGGCCGCCGCCACACTGGACCGGTTGTCTGGCGGCAGGCTGGTCATGGGGATCGCCTCGGGCGATCGCCCCGTCGAATTTCCCGCATATGGGCTGGACGCCGCGCAGCGCGGGGATCGGTTCGCCCAAACCGTCTCTTACTTCCGACAGCTGTTGCAAGCTCCCCACGGCGCCATCAATTCTCCCCTGGGCCGACTGGCGGGGCCGCAGTTGCTGCCCAAGCCGTCCGGTGGGCGCGTGCCGTTGCTGATCACCGGTTCTTGCCGCCAGACACCGCAATGGGTCGGTGAACACGCGGACGGCTGGCTGACGTACCCCGACAGCACACACGACGACGCCGGCCCCGAACGGCTGGCGCAAAAGATCCGATCCTGGCGCGCGTTGATCCCGGATGCCGGGTTCAGGCCGCACGCCACCAATGAATGGCTGGACTTGAGCGCCGATCCGGACCATCCGCGCACGCCAATGCAAGGCGGCTACGTGCTGCGCACGGGGCGCCGGGGCTTGCTGGACCTGCTGGCGCGTTGGCAAGCGGCCGGCGTCAACCATGCGGCGCTGGGCATCCAATTTTCGGAACGCCCGCCTGCCGAAGTGATCCAGGAACTGGCCGAAGAAGTCCTGCCCCACTTTCCCTCGCATGATGACGTGGCTCCCGCTCCCGTTCGCTGGTAGATCGGTCCGACCTACAATGCGGCCCGGCCGCGGCTGTCGCGTATTTGCCGGCAATGGATTAGGATTCGAAAATGAGCAAAAAACCTGTACCGCAGAACGCTGGCGCAGCCCCGCAGGGCTGGGGCTGGGAACAGCCGCAATGCCGTGGACAAGCGGCATTGGCGCTGTTCATCGACGATCTGCACCGAATCCTGCAAGCCCATGCCGCTGGCAAGCTCGCGGACAGCAGCACGTTGGCCGACGCGCAAGCGCACGTTGACGAACTGCTGGCCCGCTATAACGAAATCAATGCCGCTCCGGAAATTTTCCTGGGACAATCGGTCGAACTAAAGGAAGGCGTCGACCGGAATGGCGTTTCTCATACGGTACCGATTTTTTCAGCCCGTCTGAAGAAATCGCTGGTGTCGATGCTGGGACAAGGCCCCGGCTGAAACGCCCCTTATTTCCGGCCTGGCAGCGGCGGCCGGCACTGAACCAGAACAGCTACAGGAGACCCCCACAATGAATTCGGACAATGTCGTAGAGTTTCTCCGCCTGCTGTCGCTGGATGTCTCGCTGGGCGCTGCCGCCCAGCACGCTGCCGGCCAACCGGATGCGCCGCTGGCGCTAGCCCGCTTGGCAACCGCGCATGGCCTGCCCTGCAGCGCTTCGGACTGGTCCTTCTTTGCGCGCAGTTGCCTGGATGCCTCGACGGAAACGCAGGGGGATGCGGACCCTGCCGCCACCATTTGGCAACTGGTACAGGACCCCGCCCACGGCACCGACATTCCCGCCAGCGCGATCACGCGCGTCATCGGCATCATCACGCAGCCGGACGGCGGCCCGCCCGTTGTCGGCCACGTCGTGGGCGACTTGGCGCCGCGCACGCCGCTGGGCATGGCGCCCTACCCCACCGGCTCCTGATCGACCCGCACGGCAACCCTAGGGCTTGCCCGCCAGATAGCGCGTCACGCCCGACGCGGCCACGCGTCCGCTGGCCATGCAGGCCGTCAGCAGGTAGCCCCCGGTAGGCGCTTCCCAATCCAACATTTCACCCGCGGCGAACACGCCCGGTGCCCGACGCAGCATCAGACCGGCATCCACGGCATCGAACGACACGCCGCCCGCGGTGCTGATGGCTTCATCCATGGGCCGCGCGCGCGCAAGCGTCAGCGGCAAGGCCTTGATCCGCAACCCCAACCGTTCCGGGTCCTTGAAATCCTGGGCGGATGCGCATTCACGCAATAGTCCGGCTTTCACGCCCGTCAACCCCAGGCGGCTTTGCAAATGGCTGGACATGGAACGCGCTCCACGTGGATGCGTAACCGCAGCCATGACTTTTTCCTGTGACCAGTCAGGCGCCAGATCCAGCATGGCGACGGCCTGTCCTTGTTCGTCTATCTGATCGCGCAAGGGCGCGGACAGCGCATAGACCAGACTGCCCTCGATACCCGTCTCCGACACCACGAATTCGCCCTGCCGGGCCACCCGGCCGCCGGCGGGCAGCAAGCACGACATCGCAACGGATTTGACCGGCTGGCCCGCGTACCGCTGCCGGAAGTGCTCGGACCACGCCACGTCGAAGCCGCAGTTGGCGGGGCGTAGCGGCGCCACGGCAACCCCATGCGCCTGCAATCCTGCGACCCAGGCCCCATCCGATCCCAGTTTTGCCCAGCTCCCGCCTCCCAAGGCCAGCACCACGGCGTCTGCCGCCACGGTGCGCATGCCTTCCGGGGTGTCGAACCGCAGAACTTGCGCGGACGGCGCATCGCCTTGCGGCCATCCCAGCCAGCGATGGCGCATATGAAAGCGCACGCCGCTTGCGCGCAACCGGGCCAGCCAGGCCCGCAACAACGGCGCCGCCTTCATTTCCTGGGGAAAGACACGCCCTGACGACCCCACGAAGGTCTGGACGCCCAGTTGATGCGCCCATTCCCGCAACGCGGCGGCGTCCATCGCTGCAAGCCACGGCGCCACCTGCGCCGCACGTTCGCCGTAGCGCGCCAGAAACGGGGCGGCAGCCTCGCTATGCGTCAGGTTCAGCCCCCCGCGCCCCGCCATCAGGAACTTGCGGCCGACCGAGGGCATCGCGTCGAACACGTCTACCTGCAAACCTTGGGCAGCCAGCGCTTCCGCCGCCATCAGGCCCGCCGGCCCGCCACCGATGACGGCGACGCGTTGGGAAGCGTTCATGGTCATGGCGCCGGCGCCATCAAGGCGGGGGCGTGCAGGGACAAAGGACACGGCATGGGGAAAATCGAAGTTGGCTGGACGAGCGATACGCGGTGCGCGCCGCGAAGGGAAGGATTGTCGCACGATGACTAAAAAGGCAAGAAGCCCCACGCCGCGCATGCTTCGCATGCTTGCTGCCCTCCTACGGGGGCGCATTTCCCTTGGCCCGGTGGTGCGCAAGCCTGCTGAGACGAGAAAAAAGGCCTGGCGCCGGCCATTTATTGACCGCAGGCGCCAAGCCTTTGTTATGACAGGACAATTTGGACATGCGCAAAGGCTATCCCAAGGCTTGTCCACAGTCGCTGTGGGTAACTTCCTCCGTCAGGCGTGTTCCGGCGTCAGGCGTTGCCCGCCGCCTGCATCGGGCCGGACCAGGGCTCCGCATCCAGTTGGAAACGCAACTCCTGGTATTCGCCATCCACGCCCACTGAACGCAGCAGGCCGGCATCCATGGCTTGGCCCAACGCGCGGCGGCACAGGGTTTCGGGATCGTCGGGCAATGATTGGAAGACGCCATCGGGGATACGCAGGCGCAGCAGCGCCTGGGGATCACCGCGTTCCGCAGGCCGGCCGATATGGATATGCGCCGGGTAACCGTGCGGGCACCAGATGCCGACGTGATACTTACCTTCGGCGCCGGCGTCGGCGACATAGCCGGGATGATCGTATTTTGCGGTACCCATGGACCCTCCTCGAGTGCGGCGAACTAGCGCGCGTGACCCATGGTAGCTCAGGGCTGCGGCGCTGTGCGGCCTGCAATACCCGGGAAACTCCGGGCTGGAACAAAGGATTGACCCAAGGCAAGTCAGAGACAAAAAAAGGACGAAAAAAAGCCGCGATTGAAATCGCGGCTTTTTCTCTGAAACTGGTTGCGGGGGCAGGATTTGAACCTACGACCTTCGGGTTATGAGCCCGACGAGCTGCCAGACTGCTCCACCCCGCGTCTGATGTGTGAACTATACATCATTTTGAAATCTTGTGCAGCGCAACCACGGGGTTATTCGTGTTTTTCGGCCCGTTTATGCCAAAAAAAGTTGTCGCCAGCCGTAAAAACCGGCCCAGAGGACTTGGAACGTCCAGGCAAATCACTTCCGCGCGGGCGATCGCCGTTACGCGCACTGCCCCACCGTAGCCGACCCCGTGCGCTTCGCCCGCATGGAGCGGGATGGACACCGGTATAACCAGGCCATTCGCGGCTTCGACGCCCGCGGACGGCTCGTCGACGCGCACGCTGCCCGCCACGCACACCAGCGTTGCGCCGGCACGCAGCGTCAAAAAAAGGCATGCGCCGCTGGCGATTTCCAGGCGGCGGGCCGCGGGTTGGGTGAATTCGGCGTTGGGTTCGGCATTCATGGTGATCTCCAGTCGGACCCTTACAGGCTACGCGGCGCCTGCTTTGCGCAACAGCCACACCCCAGACGTTTCTGTACCGATGCAGATGCTCGATTTTGATGCTGTTATGGTGTACTTTGCATCAATCTGTGCCTACCCTCATTCCAACCTCGGGGAGCATGATCGGCGCATGGACCCACAACCGCTGTACCTTCGCCTGGCAAACCACTATCGGCGCGCCATCCAGACGGGCGTCCTGGCGCCCGCCCAGCGCATGCCTTCAGTCCGCACACTGGTGCGTACCCATCACGTCAGCCTGTCCACCGCATTGCAGGCCTGCCGCCAATTGGAAGACGATGGGTTGATCGAAGCCCGGCCCCGCTCGGGCTATTTCGTCTTGCAGCCACGCCGCAACAGCATCCCGCCGGTCAACGAACCCGACATCCGCCAGACACTGGGCGCCGCACAGTACGTGGGCATTCATGACCGGGTCTCGGATTTCATCGCCAAGTGCGAGGCGCATCCCGTCAGCGCCAACTTCGCGCTGGCTGCGGCGGTGCCCGAGGCTTATCCGATGGAAGCGCTGAAGCAGGCGATGACGCGCGCCCTGCGCATGTCGCCACAGGTGCTGGTCAGCCCTGTTCCGCCGCAAGGCCACCCGGAGCTGCGCACGGTGCTGGCTCGCCGCTCGCTGGCCAACGGCATCAACGCCACGCCCGACGACGTGATCGTCACGCATGGCTGCATCGAAGCGTTGAACCTGGCGCTGCGCGCGGTGGCCCGGCCCGGCGACACCATTGCCGTCGAATCGCCCACTTATTTCGGCCTGCTGCAGATCCTGGAAAGCCTCGGGATGCGCGCGCTGGAGATTCCCACCAGCCCGCAGAACGGCTTGTCGATCGAGGCGCTGGACCTGGCTTTCCAGACGCACGGCAATATCCGCGCGGTCGTCGTGGTACCCAATTTTCAGAACCCGCTGGGCTGCGTGATGCCCGACGCGGAAAAGGCCCGGCTGGTGGCGCTGTGCGAACGTCAGCAGGTGCCGTTGATCGAAGACGACACCTATGGCGCGCTGACCGACGACGACACTCCGCTCGCTGCGGCCAAGTCCTGGGACGCGACCGGCAACGTCATCTATTGCTCGTCCATGCACAAAACCCTGGCGCCGGGCATGCGCCTGGGCTGGCTGTTGGGCGGCCGCTGGAAGGCCCGCATCGCCATGCTGAAGTTCGCGCAAAGCCGGCCCAACGAGCCCCTGGCGCAGATTGCCGTTGCCGAGTTCCTGGGATCGCGTGCCTATGACCGGCATCTGGCGCGCTTGCGCAGGCTGTTGAAAATCCAGCGCGACCAGACGGCCGAAGCCATCGCCGCGCACTTTCCGCGCGGCACTCGCCTGAGCGTGCCGCAAGGCGGCATGCTGCTGTGGGTGGAAATGCCAGGCGGCCGGTCGGGCATGGAGGTTTTCGAGGCCGCGCTTGAACAAGGCATCCGCGTCGCGCCGGGCGCGATGTTTTCGAATGGCACCCGCTATGACCACTTCCTGCGCATCAGCTGCGGCCAGCGCACCACGCCCGAGATCTCCCGAGCCTTACTGACCTTGGCGCGCATCGTCGGCGAGCGCCAGGGATGAATTCGGCGCTGCACCAGTTCATCGCCGACTACGGCTTGTGGGCCGTGCTGGGCGGCACCTTTCTAGAAGGCGAAAGCGTGGTGGTGTTCGCCGGCTTCCTGGCGCATCAGCATCTGCTGCGCCTGCCCGAGGTGATGCTGTGCGCCTTCGCCGGTTCTTTCGCGGCCGACCAGTTGCTGTTCTTCCTGGGCCGGCGCTATCGCGACCACCGTCTGGTGCGGCGCATCCGTGAAAAACCCGCCTTCGAACGCGCCTTGGCGTTGGTCGATCGTTATCCGCACGGCTTCATCCTGAGCCTGCGTTTCCTGTATGGGCTGCGCACCGTCGGCCCGGTGGCGCTAGGCATCTCACGCGTGCCGGCGCTGCGCTTCCTGGTGCTCAATGCGATCGCCGCCGCCATCTGGGCCGCGGGATTCAGCCTGCTAGGCTACGCCTTCGGGCAGACCATCGAGTCGCTGCTGGGGCGTCTGCACGGCGCGCAAACCAAACTGGCGGTGGCCGCCGTGATCGGCGTGGCGATCTGGCTGGCGTACCACTTCGTCACGCGACGCAGGCGCTGACCGGACGTCAACAGACGACGCGGCCGCTGGCGTACAGCACGTGGCGCCGCCGTGCCTTGCGGTACCAGCCGCCGATCAGCGGCAGCAATGCCAGGCGGCGCAGGATGGGATGACGCTGGTCGAAGTCGTGCCAGGCCTTGAAGCCATGCCCCATGCGCTCCCAGCTCTGGCGCGCTTCGGGAGTGAGTTTGCCGGGGTCGAACGCCGCCAGCTTTGCCGCTTCCGAGACGCGGGCCAACATGGCTCCGCCCCGGTGTTCCAATCGATACTGATTCCGCATGGGGCCGCATATTACCCGGCTTGGGCGTCCCGTGTAGGACATTGAAACAGGGACTTAAAAAGCGCAAAAGGAGCCACCTTTGACCGCCCTTCCCAAGCCCTTGTAAACAAAGGGATTTGCGGATCTATGCCCGGACTATCCCAAGGCTTGTCCACAGAAGCTGTGGGTAACTTCGGTGGGGAACCGGCTACTTCAGCGCGGTCGCGATCATGTCGCGCACGCTTTCGAAACCCGCCACGTATTGCGGATTTTCGGAACGGGCCAGCAGGCTGGAGTAGTTCTGCTCCAGTTGGGCCTCGATCGCTTCGCGCAAACCGGGCGACGCCTTGACCAGATGCAGCATCGACAGCAAGGTCGAATTCAGCGCGTCGATGCGGCCGCCCTGGTGCGAAATGGTATGCACGATGACGGCGATTTGTTCCTGGATGTCCATGTGTAAGCCTCCTGGCATTGTGAGTCGGCGCAAATCCTAGCATGGCGCCTGCGGGCTCGCCGGCGCTAGGCAAGCGCCACGCGCCGCGCTAGCATGAAGCGTAGCCGCAAGGGCACCGCGGCGCACGCCCCCGGCGCCATCCACGGCGCCTCGGGCCACCGGAGCGCGCTTATGAAGACGATCCAGAATTACGCCCCCCCGGACGCCCAGTCCCTGCAGCGCTTGCAAGACCGCCTGGGCTACAGCGACGCACGCATGGCGGAACTGGCGGGATTGGATGCGGCCACGCCCTGGCCCAGCTACGCCGGCGGCCCCGAGCCCCGCCTGTTGGGTCGCCAGCGTCTGTTCTATATGATGGCCCGCCTGACATTGGATGAACGGGAATGGCAGAAGGTGCTGGCCGCCATGCGCGACGCTGGCGCGCGCTTCGACTACGAAGACCCGCTGGCCGCCGAAGCGCCGCCCGCGCCCGAACTCGAGGCGGACGAAGAACGCAAATTCGGCATGCTGCTTGTCAGCCGCAACGGCGCCTTTCACGAAATGGAGCAGTTGCGCGAGTTCGCCCATTTTGCCCATGAATCCGACGTCAGCCGTTTCGTGCATTCCGTGTTCTACGACAGCGACATCGACCTGTGCCGCTTCCGCTTCGCCGACCACGACGGACTGGACGACGCCAGCCGCGACCGCATCTTCGACGCCGCGCACAAGACCATCACGCGCTTCGAGTTCGACGGCCGCATCTACCATGGCGGCATCCCGCCGGAATCCGACGGTTAGCCTGCTGACTGGCCGCCCCAGTCCCATGTCCGGCGGCGTTCACGCATCGGCAGTCATCCTTGCGCGTGCCTGCCTGCGCATTGACGACGACATGCCCCGGCCTGTACCGTCGGCACTCCTGTCCCCGCCCCTCACCCTCCGCATGAACGAACGACTCGACGCCATTGACCGGCAACTACTCAGCCTGCTTTCCGCCAACGCGCGCGAACCCGCCGCCATCCTGGCACGCAAGCTGGGGCTGGCCCGCACCACGGTGGTGGCGCGCATCGCCCGGCTGGAACGCGAGCACATCGTCTCGGGCTATGGCGTGCGCCTGGGGCGGCTGTTGGAAGAAGCCGCCGTGCGCGCCTACTGCTTCATTAGCGTGTTGCCCAAGACGCCGGCTGCCGTGATCCGCGAACTGGAGCGGATGCCTGAAGTGGAAGAGGTGTCTTCCGTGAGCGGCCCCTACGACTATCTGATCTTCCTGCGCTGCGAAACCCATGAACAACTGGACGAATTGCTGGACCGCATCGGCCTGATCGACGGCGTCAAGCAGACGCAAACGTCGATCGTGCTGAGCCGCAAGGTGGACCGCCGCAGCGCCGTCGCCGCGCCCTGATCCACCGGCCCCGTGTCGTCCGCCTTTTCTCGCGGCCCGACATGGTGTTGTAATGGCGGATAACGAGATTTCTGGACGATCCATGCTTGCACGCCTTGCCTCCGCCGCCCTCTTGACCCTGCTTGCCGCCTGTTCCAGCATGAGCGAGGTCACGTCCGTCGATAAGAACACGTACAGCGTCACGTACAGTTCGGGCACGCAACTGCTGACCTGGGTCGAACTCAAGAATCAGACCTTGCAACGCGCCGATCAATACTGCCAGTCCCTTGGCCGCAAGCTGCAAAAGCCGAAGGTGACGTCGAACCATGCGACGGGCCTGGGCTCCAAGCGCGCCACCGTGACATTCGAATGCGGCGCCATCGATCCTCCTAAAGACAAAGCATCGTGAAATCTTCCCTGCCCGTGGGAATCACCATGGGCGATGCCGCCGGCATCGGCCCCGAGATCGTCGTCAAAGCGTATGCGCAAGGTTTGAACGCGCCCTGCGTGGTGTATGGCGACGCCGGCGCGCTGCGCCGTGCCGCGGCCCAGCTCGGCGCGCGCCTGGATATCGTTGAAATCGCGGGCGTGGAGCACGCCCAGCCGGATGCGGGGCGCATCAGCGTCATTGCGTGCAGCCCTGCCCTGCCCGCCGACCTGCCCGCTGGCCAGATCAGCGCGGAAGCGGGACGCGGCGCCTACGACTACGTCTGCGCCGCTATCGACGACGCGCAGGCCGGCCGCATCCGCGCGATCGTCACCGCCCCGCTGAACAAGAAGTCCATGCACGAGGCCGGTATTGATTATCCCGGCCACACCGAGATCCTGGCAGAGCGTTCCGCGACGCAGGACTTTGCCATGATGCTGGCCAACGACGAACTGCGCGTCCTGCTGGTCACCATCCATGTCGCGCTGGCGGACGTCATCGCCCGCATCACCCCCGAAGCCGAATTGACCGCGATGCGGCTGGCCGACCGCGCGTGCCGGCAAATGGGCATTGCCGCGCCCCGCGTGGCAGTGGCCGGACTGAACCCGCATGCGGGCGAAGGCGGCAAGTTCGGCCGCGAAGACATCGACATCATCGAGCCGGCCATCGCCCGCGCCCGCGACGAAGGCATCGATGCCAGCGGCCCGTGGCCCGGCGACACGATCTTCATGCGGGCGCGCCGCGGCGAGTTCGACATCGTCGTGGCCCAGTACCACGATCAAGGCCTCATCCCCGTCAAGTACCTGGGGCTGGACCACGGCGTGAACGTCACGGTGGGGCTGCCTTTCGTGCGCACCAGCGTCGACCACGGCACCGCTTTCGACATTGCGGGCCGCGGCGTCGCCGACCAAGCCTCGCTGGTCGCCGCCTTCGATCTGGCGCTGGCCATGACGCCCTAGGGCCTGACAGATGCAGGCAAAGGGTTGCGGGCGGCGCAGGCCCCAGGCTGAGCGGCGCAGGCCCTAGGGCGCCTTGGGCCTTGGGTGGGCACCGGACTACAATACGCCCCGTTTCCGGCGCCCTGGCGCGCCGCCGCTTTCCCGACTTGCCCTTTATCCCTCCATGTCACGCCTTGTTCGCCTTCTACCCGACCGCTTCACCCTTTACCTGATCTGCACCGTCATCATCGCCAGCATCGTGCCCGCGCACGGACAAGGCGTCGTGATATTCGGCTGGATCACCAACATCGCCGTCGGCCTGTTGTTCTTCCTGCACGGGGCGCGCCTGTCCCGCGAGGCCATCATCGCGGGCCTGACGCACTGGAAGCTGCACCTGACCATCTTCTCCGCCACGTTCCTGATGTTTCCCTTGCTGGGCCTGGCCCTCAAGCCGGTGCTGGAACCGCTGGTGACCCCCGAGCTTTACCTGGGCATCCTGTTCCTGTGCTGCCTGCCCGCCACGGTGCAGTCGGCCATCGCGTTCACGTCCATGGCGCGCGGCAACGTGCCCGCCGCCGTGTGCAGCGCGTCGGCATCCAGCCTGCTGGGCATTTTCCTGACACCGCTGCTGGTGGGCACGGTGGTGGCCAACGCCGGCAGCGCCCCGATCTCGTTCGACGCGGTCGGGAAAATCATGCTGCAACTGCTGCTGCCCTTCGTGCTGGGCCAATTCGCCCGCCGCTGGATCGGCGCGTGGGTGCACAAGCACAAGGCAATGCTGAAGTTCGTCGATCAGGGTTCGATCCTGCTGGTGGTCTACACCGCGTTCTCGGAAGCCATCAATGAAGGCTTGTGGAGCACCACGCCGATCCCCGCGCTGGTGGGTCTGGTGGTCTGCTGCGCCGTGATCCTGGCCCTGGCGCTGGGCCTGTCCGCGCTGGCCGGCAAGCTGTTGGGGTTCAATGTCGAAGACCGCATCACCCTGCTCTTCTGCGGCTCGAAAAAGAGCCTGGCCAGCGGCATCCCGATGGCGCAGGTGCTGTTCGCCGGCCACGCGGTCGGCGCCATCGTGCTGCCCCTGATGCTGTTCCACCAGATCCAGCTGATGGTGTGCGGCGTCCTGGCCGCGCGCTACGGCAAGCGTCCCGAAATCGAAGGCTGAGCCTACCCTGGCCGCAAAAAAACCGCGCCACGGCGCGGTTTTTTTGTGGGGGTGGGTATCGCCAGGCGTCAGTACATGTCGCGGGGCTGCGCACCCGAGAAGTTCAGGAAGCGCGTGCTGGAGCCCTGGAAGGTGAGGCGCACCGTGCCGATCGGCCCGTTACGCTGCTTGCCGATGATGATCTCGGCAGTGCCCTTGTCCGGCGAATCGGGGTTGTAGACCTCGTCGCGATAAATGAACAGGATCACGTCGGCGTCCTGTTCGATAGCGCCGGATTCGCGCAAATCGCTCATCACGGGGCGCTTGTTCGGACGCTGTTCCAGGCTTCGGTTCAACTGCGACAGCGCGATCAGCGGGCAGTTCAGCTCTTTGGCCAAGCCCTTGAGCGAACGGCTGATTTCCGACACTTCGGTTGCCCGGTTTTCGCCGGAGCCGTTACCCGACATCAGTTGCAGGTAGTCGATGATGATCAGGCCCAATTGGCCGCACTGGCGGGCCAGGCGGCGCGTGCGCGCACGCACTTCCATCGGGCTCAATGCGGGCGTCTCGTCGATGTAGACCTGCGCATCCTGCATGAGCTGCACTGCGTGGGTCACGCGGGGCCAGTCATCGGCGATGAGCTTGCCGGTACGCATGCGGTGCTGGTCCAGCAAGCCGACCGAACCCAGCATACGCATCGCCAGCTGCACCGCGCCCATTTCCATGGAAAACACGGCCACGGGCAGGCCTTGTTCGATGGCCACGTGTTCGCCGATGTTCATCGAGAACGACGTCTTGCCCATCGACGGACGCCCCGCCACGATGATCAGGTCGCCGCCCTGCATGCCGGAAGTCATCTTGTCCAGGTCGGTGAAGCCCGTCGGCACGCCGGTGACGTCCGAACTGCCTTCCCGGTGGTAGAGCTCGTCAATGCGCTCGACCACCTGGGTCAGCAGCGGCTGGATTTCCTGGAAGCCCGCGGCGCCGCGCGAACCTTCCTGGGCGATCTTGAACACCTTGGATTCGGCTTCATCCAGCAGTTGCCGCGCTTCCTTGCCCTGAGGGTTCAATGCCGCCGACGAGATTTCGTCGGCAATCGACACCAGCTTGCGCAACATGGCGCGCTCTCGCACGATTTCGGCGTAGCGGCGAATGTTGGCCGCCGACGGCGTGTTGTGCGCCAGCGCGTTCAGATAAGCCAGCCCGCCCGAATCTTCGGCCTTGCCGGCGCTGATCAGCGATTCATTGACGGTGATGACATCGGCGGGACGCGCCAGCCCGATCAGGCGGGCAATGTGGTGCCAGATCAGGCGGTGGTCGTGGCGGTAGAAGTCTTCTTCGACCAGCACGTCGGCGATGCGGTCCCACGCGGTATTGTCCAGCAGCAGGCCGCCCAGAACCGACTGCTCCGCCTCGATCGAATGGGGAGGAACGCGCAGGTATTCGAGCTGGGGATCGGCAGGTGTGTTCATAACTTCAATAGTAACGGCTGCAAGATGTCGGCAGCGCGGAAAAAGCCTTGGACGTCGCGCGAGGGCAAGCGGCGCAACAGGGGCCGCAAGGGTGTCGCGACGCCGCACAGGACGCGCGCCAGGCGCGTCAGGCGGGCTTTGACCTCGGGGTCGGGGTTGCTCTCGAGGTAGACGCGCAGCGCCAGTTCACCCAGCGTCACGGCTACGTCATCCGGCAGTTTACGCAAAGACACGAGGGACGCCAGCATCTGGAACAAATCGTACGCCTGGGCCAGCGGACGTGACAACGTGGAACCGATGTTCTCTTCGAAATCGATGCGCCACAGCTCGCCGTCGCGCAGCGTGATATTGCGGATTTGCGCGCCGCCGTGCCACATGCCGCGGGCGTGGAACGCCGCCATGTCGTTGGCGGCCGCGCGAGCCAGCCACAACTGCGAGGTGGAATCCTCGTTGCGGATCAGGTCGGCCAGGTCTTCGCCCACGTATTCCAGCACCAGCAGGCCCTGCTCTTGCCACCATACTTCGGGCACGCGGCAACCGGCCTGCAACAGCGTCGACAGGCGTTGGGCTTCATGTGCCAGGCCGTTTTGCAACAGCACGCCGGGACGCGGGAATTCACCCAGGAACAGCTTGCAGCCCACGCCCAGCAAGACGGCCCGGACATAGCGCAGCGCATACGCCACGCCGCGGCCGAAGCTTGGGCGGCGGCGTTTGATGATGCAGCGCACGCCATCGATCGTCACGTCCCGCACGGAGGGTTCGCGCGAGGCATCAACGCTGTCAAGCCAGGCGCGCAAGCCAGGCGGCGCGTTGTGATGGACGGGCGGCTGAGTCAAAGGGTCCTCGGTGCGAAACAGTGGCGCGCTTCATGCGCGATGCCCGAAAGGCTACACGCAATGGAGGCCGGGCAAAAAGAAAAAAAGCCGGCGCGCGGGCCGGCTTCTTTGTACTGCGGGTACCGGCTTAGGACAGTTCGCCTTCAACCAGAACCGTGACGTCGACGAGAACGTCGGCGTGCAGGGCGACCTGGATCGGGAACTCGCCGATCGACTTCAGCTGGCCATTGGGCAGACGCACTTGCGCCTTTTCAATGCCTTCGAAACCGGCCTTTTTCAGCGCTTCGGCGATGTCGGCATTGGTGACCGAGCCGAACAGGCGGCCGTCAACACCGGCCTTCTGTGCGATCTTCAGCTGGAAGCCGGAGACGCGCTCGCCCAGAGCTTGGGCGGCGGCCAGCTTTTCAGCCTGGACCTTTTCCAGCTCGGCGCGGCGAGCTTCGAATTCCTTCAGCGCGGCGTCGGTTGCACGACGAGCCTTGCGCTGGGGAATCAGGAAGTTGCGGGCGTAACCATCACGCACGCGAACGACTTCACCCAGGTTGCCCAGGTTGACGACTTTTTCGAGCAGAATAATTTGCATTTTCAGTGCCCCGGATTAGTTGTGGTTGTCGGTGTAAGGCAACAGGGCCAGGAAGCGCGCGCGCTTGATGGCGGTGTCCAGCTGGCGCTGGTAGATTGCCTTGGTGCCGGTCAGACGAGCCGGGATGATCTTGCCGTTTTCTTGCACGAAGTCGCGCAGGGTGTCCAGATCCTTGTAGTCGATCTCTTCGACGCCGGCTGCGGTGAAGCGGCAGAACTTACGACGCTTGAAGAGCGGGTTCTGCTGCGTGAATTTGCGTTTTTCTTTGCGTTTTCCGAAGAAAGCCATGATATGTGCCTCTATGTTTGAGGGATCTGGTGGTTATCAATAACCGGGCCAAACTCCCATAACCTATCCGTATTCAGAAGGCGCTCTCGCACCTTTTGCCCATTCCCTTCAAGCCACCTGCGGATCGCGCCCTGCGCTGCCGCTGACCTTGCGTGCTTGCTGCAAATGCAGCTTGATCTTCACCGAGTCTTTGCGGGCGGGAGCCAAAAACCCCTGCACCAGCAATTCAGACCCTAACGCGGTGTTCTTCAACAGCAACGCCAGATCGCCTAGTGCCACGGCGGTAATCGTCAATTCGACACGGCGCGGGTGGCCGGCTTCAATGACTTCCGATTCGTGTGCCAGCAGCATTTCCAGCGCTGGCAGTCCGGCGGGAGTGTGGCGCAAAGGCTCGCATTCAAGAACGCGGGCGCTGAGTTCCAGCTTGTTCATCCTGCCGTGCACCAAGGGGACTTCACGGGATGAGCTCTGCGTGAGCCCTGCTTACTCGGCCTGAGCCGGCGCTGCTTCAGCCGAAGCCTTACGGGCTTCTTCGCGCTCAACCGACTTCATCATGATCGAGGGCGTGGCCTGGGCCTTCTTGGTCTTGATGACCAGGTGGCGCAGAACGGCGTCGTTGTAGCGGAACGAGTGCTCCAGCTCATCCAGCGTGGCTTGGCCGCACTCGATGTTCAGGCAAACGTAGTGAGCCTTGACCAGCTTCTGGATCGGGTAGGCCAGTTGACGGCGACCCCAGTCTTCCAGGCGATGAACCGAGCCGCCTTGGCCCGTGACCAGCGCTTGGTAACGTTCGACCATGGCGGGCACTTGCTCGCTTTGGTCGGGGTGAACGATAAACACTACTTCGTAGTGACGCATGAGTAAAACTCCTTGAGGATGTCTCGCTGGCCAACATCCTGCACCCGCGCTTTCCATCATGGGTGTCGCGCTGCCCACTTTGTGGTTTCAGCACGCTAAGACGTCGGCCCGCAAGGGGCAGCCCGCTACCCAAAAACCATGGGCGGTCGAGCAAGAAAGCCCTCGATTATCACCGATCGAGCGGCGTGGTGCAAGCCGCAAGGGGCTCAAGAAATAAGGGACGGGCTATTTCCGTCACCCTGGCCGACCGGCCGAGGCAAATCGGCAACACCGATTTCCTGCGGCCGGTTGACCACGCTGACCATCACATAACTGATGATCATGAGCAAGAACCATGAACCCAGCTTGGCCACCGACACCCATTCCCAAGCATGCGACTGATTGGGGTAGCGCCAGGCGTTGGCGAAGGTGCCGATGTTCTCGGCGAACCAGATGAACAGGGCGACCAGCACGAAACCCAGCAGCAACGGCATGCGCCGGTAGACTCGCCAGATCCGGAAATACACCCAGGTGCGCGCGAACAGCGCCGCCGTCAAGCCGAACAGCGCCCAGCGGAAATCCATGATGAAGTGGTGCGCAAAGAAATTCACATAGATCAGCACCGACAGCGCCACCGTGGCGGCCATCGGCGGATGGGCGCGAAAACGGAAATCGAACAGGCGCCACACCCGGGCCAGGTAGCTGCCCACCGCCGCATACATGAAACCCGTGAACAGCGGCACGCCGCCGATCCGGAGCACACTGGCCTCGGGGTAGATCCAGGACCCCGCCGCCGTCTTGAAGAGTTCCATGCCGGTGCCCACCACATGGAACATGAGGATCACGCGGGCTTCGGTCCAGGTTTCCATGCGCAGCGCCAGCAGCAGGGCCTGGATACCCAGCGCGGCAAGAGTCAGGAAATCATAGCGGGCCAGCAGCGCGTCCTTGGGATACCACCAGTGCGTGCCCAGCAGCAGCGCGCACATCAGACCCCCGAACAAACAAGCCCAGGCCTGCTTTGCACCAAAGCGGAAGAACTCGTAGAACGCGACGCCAAAACGGCCGCGGCCGGCCAAATTGCTGGCCAGCCGCGATTCCCACTCTTGCAGCCCCGCGATAAGCGGCCAGTCCCTGGCCGCCGGATGGTTCACGGAACGCTCAGCCTTCCACGACGGCGTAGGCCGAGTGGTTGTGGATCGATTCGAAGTTTTCGGCCTCGACGCGATAGCGGGCGATACCCGGGTGCGCGTTCAGGCGGGCGGCCACGTCGCGCACCAGGTCTTCGACGAACTTGGGGTTGTCGTAGGCGCGTTCGGTCACGTACTTTTCGTCAGGGCGCTTGAGCAGGCCCCAGAGTTCGCACGAACCTTCTTCTTCGATCAGGCGAATGACGCCATCCATGCTGATGTCGTCGCTCAGGATGGCCGAGACCGTGACATGCGAGCGCTGGTTGTGCGCGCCGTATTCCGAGATGGCCTTGGAACACGGGCAGAGGCTGGTGACCGGCACCTGCACGATCAGTTCGAATTCGACGCCGTCGCCTTGGGCGCGGGCGATCCACTGGACTTCGTAGTCCAGCAGGCTTTGCACGCCGGAGATCGGCGCCGACTTGTTGATGAAGTACGGGAACGACGCCGTGATGTCGCCACGGTCGGCGTGCAGCAGCGGCAGCATGTCGGCCGCCATGGCGCGGAACAGGGTCGGCGTCATGGGGGTGCTGCGGTACTTTTCCAGCAGCGCGACGAAGCGGGACATGTGCGTCCCCTTTTCTTCGGGCGGCAGCGCCACCGTCAGGGTCCAGTTGGCGACAGTGCCTTGGGCCGAGCCGTCGCCGCTTTCAATCAGCATGGGGTGGCGCACGCCACGAATGCCCACGCGTTGAATCGGGATGTGCCGGGTATCCGCCGAGCTTTGGACGTCGGGCATCACGATGGCGGGGTCGATCGGAGAATTCATGTCAGCTTACCTGTCTAGGCGATCAGTCGCTCGCGCACGGCCTAGGAAACTTTGAGAGACGGCCATTATCGCCCAAACCCCGACAACCGCCAGGGAAAACCCTTCTATCCGTAGGTTGGCGGGGCCGGAACAGTGTGTTTCATATGCCGGACAAAAGCGGCGCCTTTGCCCGGCCATCTATATCCATCAAGCCAGCAGATCGGCGTAACGGGCACGGATCGACTGTTCGATGCCTGCGGCATCCAGGCCGATGCCCGCCAACAGGGCGGATTGCTCGCCATGGTCGATGAAGGCGTCCGGCAATCCCAGCTGCAACACGGGGATCTGCACGCCGGCGGCGCTCAGGGTCTCGAGCACGGCGCTGCCCGCCCCGCCCATGATCGACGCGTCTTCCAGCGTAACCAGCGCATCGTGACGGGCCGCCAGGTCAAGGATCAGTTCGCGGTCAATGGGTTTGACGAAGCGCATGTCGGCCACCGTGGCGTCCAGCTTGCCGGCGGCGGCCAACGCGGCCGGCACCAGGGTGCCGAACCCCAGGATGGCGATCTTCTTGCCTTCGCGGCGCACCACGCCGCGGCCCAATTCGACCGTGTCGAGCGCGGCGCCTTCCGGGGCGCCGCAGCCCGCGCCGCGCGGATAGCGCACGGATGCCGGACCCGGGTGCTGATAACAGGTGGACAGCAACAGACGCGTTTCGCTTTCGTCCGACGGCGTGGCGATCACCATGTTCGGTACGCAGCGCAGGAACGCGGTGTCGTAGTTGCCGGCATGGGTGGCGCCGTCGGCGCCCACGATGCCCGCACGGTCCAGCGCGAAGGTCACGTCCAGATTCTGTAGGGCCACGTCGTGGATGAACTGATCGTAGCCGCGCTGCAGGAAGGTCGAGTAGATCGCGACCACAGGTTTCTGCCCTTCGCAAGCGATGCCGGCGGCAAACGTCACGGCGTGCTGCTCGGCAATGCCCACATCGAAATAACGCAGCGGGAACCGTTTTTCAAATTCCACCAGGCCGCTGCCTTCGCGCATGGCGGGCGTGACGGCGACCAGGCGCGAATCCTGCTCGGCCATGTCGCACAACCAGCTGCCGAACACCTGGGTGAACGTGCGCTTGCCCGGGGCCTTGGATTGCTGGATGCCGACGGCGGGGTCGAACTTGCCCGGCCCGTGGTACAGCACCGGATCGGCCTCGGCCAGCTTGTAGCCCTGCCCCTTCTTCGTGACCACGTGCAGGAACTGCAAGCCTTGCAAGGCCTTCAGGTTCTGCAAGGTGGGCACCAGGGCGTCCAGGTCGTGGCCGTCGATGGGGCCGACGTAATTGAAGCCGAACTCTTCGAACAGCGTGGCCGGCGTGACCATGCCCTTGGCATGCTCTTCGAACCGGCGCGCCAGCTCAAGCACCGGCGGCACATGCTGCAGCACGGCGCGGCCGACGTTCTTGGCCGTGGCGTAGAAGCGGCCCGACATCAGGCGCGCCAGATAGCGGTTCAGCGCCCCCACCGGCGGCGAGATCGACATGTCGTTGTCGTTCAGGATCACCAGCAGGTTGATGTTGGGCGTGACGCCCGCGTTGTTCATGGCCTCGAACGCCATGCCGGCGGACATGGCGCCGTCGCCGATGACGGCGATGTGCTGGCGTTGCACGCCGGCGTTGCGCGAGGCCACCGCCATGCCCAGCGCGGCCGAGATGGACGTCGATGAATGCGCGGTGCCGAAAGCGTCATATTCGGATTCGCTGCGCTTCGGAAACCCCGAGATTCCGCCCGCCTGACGCAGTTGCGCCATGCCGGCGCGGCGTCCGGTCAGGATCTTGTGCGGGTAGGACTGGTGGCCCACGTCCCAGACGATGCGGTCATGCGGCGTGTCGAACACCTGATGCAGCGCCAGCGTGAGCTCGACCGTGCCCAAGTTGGACGACAGGTGCCCGCCCGTTTTGGATACCGACTCCAGCACGAAGCCGCGCAGTTCGTCCGCTAGCTTTTTCAGCTCGCGACGATCCAGGCGCTTGAGGTCTGCCGGGGATTGAATGCGGTCCAATAAATCAGTCGTCATGCTTTTATGGGGTTCGTTGACCCGGCGTGGATTCAGGCCGGGCTGGTCACGGATCAGCGGTCTCGAAGGACGATGAAGTCGGCCAATTGCGCCAGGCGCCCGCCAGCATCGCCCAAAGGCGCCAACGCCGCCAGCGCCGCTTCACGCAATTCGTCGGCGAACGCCCGCGCCTCGGACAAGCCCAGGAGCGACACGTAGGTCGGCTTATTCTCCGCTGCGTCCTTGCCGGGGGTCTTGCCCAGGCTGGCGGTATCGGCGGTCACATCAAGAATATCGTCCACGACCTGGAAGGCCAGGCCCATCGCTTGCGCATAGGCGTCCAGCGCCTGACGCGAGGCCGAGCTGGCACCCGCGACAATGCCGCCCAGCGCAACACTGCAGGCCAGCATGGCGCCGGTCTTCATGCTGTGCATGGTTTGCAGGTCATCGCGCGACAGGGAACGGCCAACGCTGAGCAGGTCGATGGCCTGGCCGCCCGCCATGCCCTGACTGCCGGCGGCGCGCGCCAACGACTGGGTGGCTTGCACCACCAGGGCGGGCGCGATCGGCATCGAGGCCAGCAGGTCGAAGGCCAGCGGCTGCAAGGCATCGCCCGCCAGCATGGCGGTGGCTTCGTCGAACTTGACGTGCGTCGTGGGCTGTCCGCGCCGCAGCGTATCGTTGTCCATGCAAGGCAAGTCGTCGTGCACCAGCGAATACGCGTGGATCAGTTCCACCGCCGCAGCGGCGCGATCCAGCGAGGCTTCGATGGCCAGCACGCTGCCGCTGACGGGGCAGGCTTGGCCGGCGGCATAGACCATCGCGGCGCGTACCCGCTTGCCGCCGCCCAGGACGGCATAGCGCATGGCTTCATGCAGGCGGACCGGCAGCACATCCGCGGGGGGCATCAGGTCGTCCAGGACGTCTTCGACGTGCCGCACGCGCCCCTGCAGCCACTCCGGGAAAGCGAGTTGAGTTTGCTTCATCGGGTTCTTATTCGTCATCCAGCGCCGCGGGGTCCAGTGGGCGCAGCAAGTCGCCCTCCAGGACCTTCACCTGCTGTTCGGCCTGCGCCAAGCGGTCTTGGCAGACCCGGGTGAGCGCAACGCCGCGCCGGTAGGCGGCCAGCGATTGCTCAAGCGGCAACGATCCGTCTTCCATGGCCGCAACCAATGACTCCAATTCGGCCAGGGCCGTTTCGAAATCCTGGGGCAAGGGACGGTCGTCGATCTGCGGATCGGCTTGTGTGGGTTTGGCCAAACGGGTCTCCGAGGGCGCTAGGGGTGGATCAATCTCCGAATTGTACGAGATCGCCACGCCATAGCCGGCTACGCCCGCGCGATCATGCGGATGCCCCCGCAAGACCCGCGATCGCCGCCCGCAACGCGGGCGTCACGCGCGTGCGCAGGTCGGGTTCCGGTAACAGGCTGGCGGGACCGCCGCAGCTCATCACGAAAACGCCTTCGCCGGTGATGGACGTGAACGGCACCGCGACGGCGTTAATGCCGGACTGCCACTCGCCGATGGCGAAGCAGCCGCCCGATTCGTGCAATTCCTGGCGCGCGCGGGCAATGGCCTCAACGGGAGGGGCGGCAGGCCCCAAGCGCGCCATCGTCTCGTCGCACGCGCCCGCCGGCAGGCTGGCCAGATAGGCCCGGCCCATTGCGCTGTCCAGGCTGGCGCGATAGCCGACGGGCAGGCGCAGGTACAGCGCGGAAGATCCGTGGATCGCTTCGACATAGGTCATGGCGTCGCCGTCGAACGCGCCGAGCGCGACCGCGCCGCCGGTGTCGCGGGCCAATTCGGTCATCGAGGCCTTGGCCAGTTCGCGCACCTCGAGCCCGGCCAGCAGGCCGAAGCCCAGCGCCAGCACGCCATAGCCGGGCGAGTACTTGCCGGTATCGGGGTGATAGCGCAGGTAGCCCAGCTCGGTAAGCGTGTACGTGATGCGGCTGATGGTGGGCTTGGGCAGCCCCGTCAGGCGCGCCAGGTCCAGGTTGCCCAGCGCCGTCACGCCATGGCGAAAGCAGCGCAACACGTCCAGGCCCCGCGCCAGCGCGGTGATGAAGTCGGGGGAATTCGCGCCCTCGCCCACGCCGGCGGTGCGCTTGCGGCGCGCTGGCTGACTGAGTTCCAGCCTTTCGTCGGGCTTGGTGGCCGTATGGATAACCCGCTTGGCATCAGAAAAAGATTGCATTTCTATTCGCTTCGTTTTTATAGTTTATTTCGAATAACAAAACTAAATTCCATATAACGGAATTTAAATGATCCAAGGAGACTTGGCAAGCCACTGCGGCGCCCCTGGCGGCGCGATCGGGCCAAGCCAAGCCCGCCCTCCACTCACGCACGCGATTTCAAGGGGAAAACATGATTCGCACGAGTATCAAACTGCTGGCCACCGTATTGTTCAGCGCCGCCGCGCTGGGCGCGCAAGCCGATACGTATCCGGCGCGGCCCATCAAGGTCGTCTCGCCCTTCCCGGCGGGCGGCGCCACGGATGTGCTGACCCGCATGCTGGCCGAACGTATGGCCAAGACCCTGGGCCAGCCCATGATCGTGGAGAACAAAGCGGGCGCGGGCACGTCCATCGGGGCGGCGTTCGTGTCGCGAGAGCAACCGGACGGCTACACCATCTTGATGGCCACGAACTCCACGCTCGTGACCAACCGCTATCTGTATAAGGAACTGCCCTACGACCCGGACGGTTTTGCCCGCATCGGCATGGTGGGCGTCGGCCCGCTGGTGCTGCTGTCCAGCCCCAAGCGGCCGTTCAACAGCACGCAGGACGTGGTGGCCTACGCCAAGCAGAACCCGGGCAAACTGACGTTCGCGACCTTCGGCCCCGGCACGTCGTCGCACCTGGCTGGCGAACTGTTCAAGGAACGCGCCGGCATCGATATCCTGCACGTCCCCTTCAAGGGCGCGACCCAGGCCCTGCCCGCGTTGATCAGCGGCGACGTGGACCTGTTCTTCGATATGGTGGCCACCGGCATGCCGCAAGCGGACGCCGGCAAGGTCAAGGTCTTCGCCATCACCAGCCCGTCTCGGCTGGCAACGCTGCCCAAGCTGCAGACGCTGGCCGAAGAGGGCTACCCTGCCTTCGACATGACGGCCTGGTTCAGCTTCGTGGCGCCCAAGGGCACGCCGGCGCCGGTGCTGGAAAAACTGCAGGCCGCGCTGACCGCGACTCTGCAGGACGAAGCCGTGAAGAAGCGCATGCTGGACATGGGCATCGACCCGCGCTCGGGCACGGCGGCCGAATTGGACAAGCAGATCAAGACCGAACAACCGATCGTGTCGCAACTGATCAAACAGGCCAACATCGTCCTGCAATAAGCGCGCACGATTGCCGCCAACGGTTTAGTGACAAATCGTTCGCGGTCTTGCCGGCCCGCGAAACGGTGGCGGGCCTCTCCGTCCGCCGCCCTTTCCACCGACAGCGCCCACTCGGGTCCTGTCGGTTTTTTACGCCTTGCCTAACCGCTGGATACAGAAGCCGGGCGCATGCCGCTGCTAAGGTGAAAGAGGATTCACCAGCGGGAGCCCGGATTGCCTGATACCGAAGACCGATACGCCCGCCTGGACGCCGCCCGCTGGCTGGCGGCCGTGGCGGTCGTGCTGCTGCATAGCGCGGCGCTGATCGTCAGCGACCCGGCCGCCTATGGCCGCGGCGCCTGGCTGGCCGCCAATTTGTACGACTCGGCGGCGCGTTGGTGCGTGCCCGTCTTCGTCATGGTCAGCGGCGCGCTGCTGCTGGACCCGGGCAAGCCCCACGACGCCCTCACGTTCTACAGCCGCCGGATGGCGCGCATCTGCGCGCCGCTGGTCTTCTGGACCTTGTTCTATCTGGCCTGGCGCACGGGCCTGGACTGGTGGGACGACGGGCGTGTCGACTTTTCGTTCTGGCCGCGCAAGGTCGTGCAGGGCGAACCGTATTACCACCTGTGGTACCTGTACATGATCGTGGGGCTGTACCTCTTCGCCCCGCTGGCCCGCCTGCTGTATGCGCGCAGCACGCCGCGCGGACGCGCGCTCTGGGTCGTGGGCATTTTGGGCGTGGCGATCCTGGATGCGCTGTACCGGCGCGCACTGGGTGCCCCGCACGGCTTCTTCCTGACCTGGTTTCTGCCATATCTGGGGTACTTCGTGGCCGGCCGCCTGATTTTTGACGGCGACATGCGCATTCCCCGGCCCGGCCTGATGCTGGCGGCCAGCGTGGCCGCCACCGCGCTGGGCGTAAGCGTCATGTCCAACGGCCATGCCCTGGACACCTATTTCTATGACTATTTCAGCCTGACGGTGCCGTTCATGTCACTGGCCGCGTTCCAATGGATCGTCTCGTCGCCACGCCTGCCGCGGCTGGCCTCGCTGGCGCCGCTGACCTTCGGCGTCTATCTGATTCACCCGGTATTCCTGGACGTGGCGCGGCGCGCGGGCGCATTCACCGGTGGGGATCGCGATGCCTGGACCGTGCCCTTGCTGACCCTGGCCGTGTTCGCCCTGTCGGCCGCCAGCAGTTGGCTGCTGCGACGCCATCCGGCCACCCGCCGGCTCGTCTGAAAGACCTACGCCGCGAAGGGTTAATAGGGTTTTACGCCTCGCCGGACATCCCCCAGTTCAACTTCACCAAGCTTCACGGATCTTCACGGGCGTGGGGGAATCCCTTGGGGTACAATTCACGGCTTATTTGATCGGCCAGACACCGATTTTTCTTCGCGCCAGCATGGATTTAGCCAAGCTCGACTGTTGAGCTCAAGCGTTTGCAAAAGCAGTTCGCAAAATCGCTGGGCTTGAACAAAAGCGCTTGGCAGAGTTCAAACCGTCCTGGCTTTTTTATCCGAGCGGAGGGAATCATGACCGACATCGGTCGGATGGCACATGTCGTGCCAGCTCGCACCCAGCTACCCGTCAGTGCTTACTTTGACGAAGCCCTCTTTGCCCGCGAGCAAGAACTCATTTTCAAGCAATCCTCGCAATATGTCGGCCACCAGAAATTGGTGCCCGAAATCGGGGATTGGCGTACGTTGGTTCAGGAAAACGCAGGACGCGTGCTGGTTCGCAACCAGCAGGGCGTTGAACTCATCTCAAATGTCTGCCGTCACCGCCAGGCGTTGATGCTGGGCGGCGAGGCCGGCAATGTGGCCGGCAACTGCAATTCCCAAGGCAATCTGAAAGCCACCGGCGGCAACATCGTTTGCCCGCTGCACCGCTGGACGTACAACAATCAAGGCGAATTGTTGGGCGCGCCCCAATTCGAGACCACGCCCTGCATGAACTTGCAGAAGTTCCGCCTGCGCGATTGCCACGGCCTGCTGTTCGAAGGCCCGCGCGATCCGGCCTCGGACATGGCCCCGCTGTTCTCGCGCCCCGAGTTCAACTTCGGCGACTACGTGCTCGACCATGTCGAAGTGCACCAGTGCAACTACAACTGGAAGACCTTCATCGAGGTCTACCTTGAGGATTACCACGTCGGTCCGTTCCATCCCGGCTTGGGCCGCTTCGTCACCTGCGACGACCTGACCTGGGAATTCAACGACTGGTACAGCCTGCAGAAGGTCGGCGTGCACAGCGCCTTGGCGCAGCCGGGTTCCGACGTGTACAAGCAGTGGCACGACCGCCTGCTGTCGTTCCGCGACGGCGACGCCCCGGACTTCGGCGCGGTGTGGGTCACGTATTTCCCGACCCACATGATCGAGCTTTACCCGCACGTGCTGGTGCTGTCGACGTTGTATCCGAAGAGCCCGCAGGAAACGATCAACGTGGTCGAGTTCTACTACCCCGAGGAAATCTCGGCGTTCGAACGCGAATTCGTCGAGGCGCAACGCGCGGCCTACATGGAAACGGCCATCGAAGACGACGAGATCGCCGAACGCATGGATGCGGGCCGCAAGGCCCTGATGCTGCGCGGCGTGAACGAAGCTGGCCCGTACCAGTCGCCGATGGAAGACGGCATGCAGCACTTCCACGAGTGGTATCGCCGCATCATGCACGACATCTAATCGCACCCCTGCCTGCGCAGGGTGTACCGCAATCGAAGCAAGGGCCTCGCATTCGTGCAAGGCCCTTTTTCTTGCGTAAAAGGCGCTAGCGCGTCATTGTCCGATCGCGCCCGCGACCGTTCGCTCGCCGATCGCCAGCCCCACCGTCATGCCGACGCCCGAGTGCATCACGGCGACGGTCGTCGCCGCGTCCACCGGCATCACCGAGAACGGCGCCGGGCCGTGGGCGCCGTAGACACCCTGCCAACGCTCCAACACGCGCAATCTCGCGCCCAGCGCCTGCGACGCCAGGTCCAGCATGGCGTTGTCGACGGCCTCGTCGTTGAACGGGAACGCGTCCTGCCCATAGCGGTGCGAATCCCCGATGATCAGTTCGCCATAAGGCGTGGGGCTGATCAGCAGGTGGATGCCGTTTTCAAGCAGCATCGGGCTGCGTGCCTGGATCACGTCGCGCAGTATTTGCGCCGACGGCAGGTCCGAAAAGGCGCCGTAATGTACGCACGACAAGCCCGTCAGCACGGGCCGGTCCAGCGCGATGGGGTTCGTCTCGAAAGCCGCGCGCAACATCTGCAAGCGGGTGATTTCCAGGTTCAATGGCGCGAAGCGTTCGGGTAGCAAGGTCAGGTAGTCGTGGCCCGGGCAAACGAACACGTGCTTGCCCTGGAAGTCGCCGGCGGTGGTGCCGACCAGGCCGTTTTCCACGGCGCTCGCCAACGTGCCGGTGATGAACGTCACGCCCAGGGATTGCGCCAGATAGTGCGTGATGGCGGGTAACGCTTCGCGGGAATAGATCTGCAGATCGTCATGGCCGCGCAGGCCCATGCAGTGGTGCGCCAACTGCCCGTCGTACAGACCCGCCACGTCGCGGGCGGACAGCAGGTCGGCGCGGTAGCCCTCCTGCACCAGCCGCGTGTCCGCGAACTCTTGCAGCACGGCAGCCTCGTCGGCATTGCGCGCCAGCACTAGAGCGCCATTGGCGCGCACATGGAACCCGGCCTTGTCGGCCAGATCCAGCCACAGTTCGCGGGCCTGCTGCGCATGCGACAGCATCATGCCAGGCGCCTGGCCGGTCACGATGACCTGGCCGAAGTTGCGGATCGTGGCGCCGTGCGCCTGGCGGCTGCGTTCGATCACGGCCACCGACAGGCCGCGCTTGGCGGCCGCCCAGGCGTGCGCGATGCCAAGCATGCCCGCGCCCACCACGATTACGTCGTAAGTTTTCATCTCAGGAACATTGCTAGAGGAATGGCGGGGAAAGCCGCCGCGCGGCGGCGGTCCCGGTAAGCGGCAACACGGCAAGCGCCGCGCCGCCGCATGGGCGGACGCTTACTTCTTCTTCGGCTCGGACTTGCCGTCGTAGCGCTTGGTCCATTCGGCGATGATGCGTTCGCGGTTCGTGGCGGCCCACACGAAGTCGTTCTTGATCATGCGCTTGGTCAGGTCGGCCGGCAGGTTCGGGTTGACCGTGGCGATCGACGGGATCGCCAGCACCGCGAAGTTGGCCTTGTACAGCTCGTTGGCTTCGCGGCTGGCCGAGAAGTCGGCCAGCTTGCGGGCGGCTTCCAGGTTCTTCGTGCCCTTCATGATGGCGGTGGCTTCCACTTCCCAGCCCAGGCCTTCCGACGGGAATACGGCTTCGACCGGCGCGCCGTCGGCCTTCAGCTTGGCGGCGCGGTAGTCGAACGACACGCCGATCGGGAATTCGCCCGCCGCGGCCATGTTGCAAGGCTTCGAACCCGAGTGCGTGTACGAACCGATGTTCTTGTGCAGGGCGTCCATGTAGGCCCAGCCCTTTTCTTCACCGAAGATCTGCAGCCACGCGCTGACGTCCAGGAAGCCCGTGCCCGACGAAGCGGGGTTCGGCATGACGATCTTGCCGGCGTAGACCGGCTTGGTCAGGTCTTGCCACGACGTGGGCTTGGGCAGCTTCTGCTTTTCGGCTTCGATGGTGTTGAAGCAGATGGCGGCGGCGTAGCCGTCCATGCCGACCCACGACGGCTCGGCCTTGGCGTCGCGCATGTTGGCGGCGATCTGGTCCAGGCCCTTGGGGGCGTAGGGTTGCAGCATGCCTTCCTTGTCCATCAAGCCCAGCGCCGTACCGGCCAGGCCCCAGATCACGTCGGCCTTCGGGTTGCTTTTTTCAGCCAGCAGTTTGGCGGCGATGATGCCGGTGGAGTCGCGCACCCATTGGATCTTGATGTCGGGGTTGGCACGTTCGAAGGCGGCCTGGTAGACCTTGATCTGGTCGGCTTCCAGCGCGGTGTAGACCGTCAGCGTGGTTTCGGCGGAGGCGGCGCCCATCACGCCCGTCAGGGCGGCGGCCAGTGCAAGCAGCTTGTAGCGATTCATGAGGAACTCCGTGGATGAGCGGAAAAAAGGGTGAGAGCCGCCGCCACGGCCGGCGATTGCGGCTGCGGTATGCGGGGTGAAAGAGGAATGTGGCCAGCGGCGCCGGCCAGTGAAGATCTAGTTCAGGGCCGTTCGCCTCGCGCCAGACGGGCGTCGATATCGGTCACGACGGCCGGCAGGTCCGCCACGGTATCGATCAGGTAATGCGGCGCGGCGGCCGACAGTTCGCGGGTGGCCTCGGCGCGCGCCTTGTCGCGCCCGGCTTCGTCCAGGCTCAGGTATTCGTCCAGCGTCAGGCCGGCGGCGTTGCCCGACAGCAGCAGGCCTACCGTCCACATGCCGGCGCGGCGGCCTTCCTCGATGCCGGGCGAGGTGTCGTCGACCTTGATGCAGCCTGCGACGTCGGTCAGGCCCAGTTCCACGACGTTCTTCAGCGCCATCGCCGGCGCCGGACGCGCGCGCGGCACGTCGTCGCTGGCCACGATGCAGTCGGGCTCCAGGCCTTCGGAGGCCGCGCGTTCAACGACGCGGCGCATGACGCTGGCGGGATAGCCCGAGCAGGATCCGATCTTCAGGCCGCGCTGGCGCAACGCGCGCAACAGCTCAGCCGCGCCGGGAATGGCCGCCGAATACTGCGCGACCTTTTCCAGCTGCATCGGCAGGAAGCGTTCATAGATGGCGGTCACGTCCTCATCGGTCGGCAGGCGGCCGAACTGGGCCTGGTACTGGCTGGCGATGGCGGGCTGATCGCACAGGGCGCGGATGTGGTCCCACTTGCCCATGCCCATCGGGCCGCGGGCTTCTTTCAACGACACATCCATGCCGAACTGCGAAAACGCATCCACGAACACCTTGGTGGGCGCGAACGAACCGAAGTCCACCAGCGTGCCGGCCCAATCGAAGATCACGGCTTCCAGTTGGACGGGCAAAGGGGAAACTTTCATGAGGGTCATCCTAGAAATAAGCGTTCAGAGGGCCGCGGGTCGGCGCCAGGCCTGGCTGCGCGCCACCAGCGCGCGGCTGGCCAGGTGCAACGCAAGCGCCGCGACGGCGGAACTGGCCATGATCACGGTGCACATGGCGGCGGCCGGGCCGATGAAGCCGGCATCGTCCATGTTCAGCACGGCAACGGCGGCCAGCACCGTCGACGGGCTGTACAGAAACACCACGGCCGACACGGTCGTCATGGCGGAAACGAACAGGTAGCGCGCGACATCCAGCGCCGCGGGCAGGCACATCGGCAAGGTCACGCGCAAGAAGGTTGTCATGCGCGGCACCTTCAGCGACGCCGAGGCGGCTTCAAACTCCGGGTCCAGGGCATTAAGCGCCGTGGCCGCCGTCAAATGCGCGCTGGTGTAGAAGTGGACGACCGTGCACAGGATCAGCAACGGCATCGTCCCGTACAACACATTCAACGGGTTCATCAGGCTATTGAAGAAAAAGATGTAGCCCAGGCCCAGCACCAGGCCGGGAACGGCCATCGGCATCAGCGCCAGCATGCTCACCACCCCGCGCAGGCCGCGCGCTACCCCGCCGCGCGCGGGCACCTTTTCCATCATCCAGGCGCCGACAAACACCACCACCGTGCCAATCAAAGCCGTGCAGAACGCCAACTGCAAGCTGTTGCGCCAGGCCAGCCAGCCGCCGCCATCCATGTTGTCGAAATCATAGGATCGCAACGACAGCGACAGGTTGTATGGCCACATCTTCACGAACGATGCCCAGACAGCCACGCCGATAATCAGCAGCAGGAAGGCTGCCATCGCGCCAGCCAGCGTCAGGAAGGCCGCATCGCGCCGGACGTTCACGCCCGACACGTAGGGCTGCGCCCGGCCGCTCATCTGGGCGCCTTGACGGGCGCGCAGCCGGCGGTCCAGCACGAACGTCAGCAAGGCGGGCAGCAGCAGCAAGATGCCGATGGCCGCGCCCTTGGGGAAATTCTGCTGGCCGACCACCGCCTTGTAGGCCTCCATGGCCAGCACGTTGTAGTCGCCGCCCACCACCTTGGGCACGCCGAAATCAGTCACCGTCAAGGTGAACACAACGCAGCAAGCCGAAAACACGGCATAGCGCGTGCCGGGCAGGGTCACGGTAAGGAAGGTGCGCCACGAGCCGGCGCCCATGGCGCGCGCCGCGTCATACAGACGGCCGTCGGCCAAGGCCAGGCCGGTCAACAAAATCATCAAGGCATGCGGGAAGGTGTAGAAGGCCTCTCCCACGACAATGCCCCAGAAGCCATAAATGGTGGCGCCGCCCGTCAGGCCCTTGAGCAGCCCCTGATTGCCCAGCAGATAGACCAGCGCGATGCCCGGCAGAAGCGACGGCGCCAACAGCGGCAGCAAGGCGATGGTGCGCAGCAGGCCCTTGCCGGGCAGGCGCGTGCGGGTCAAGCCATACGCGAAACCGTAGGCGCAAGGCACCACCAGCAGCATCGTGACGATGCCGACGGTCAGGCTGCGCCCGACCATGGCCAGGAAGCCATCCGCGCCGATGATCCCGGTCACGACCGACAGGCCGGCCCACGCACCATCGTTGTCGGTGACGGACTTCGCCAGGATCGCCGCCAGCGGCAACGCCAGGAACAGCACCAGGAACAGGACAAGCGCGCCCTGCCCCGCCGTCAATCCCAGCGCGCCGATCCAGCCGGGCAACGGACGGCGGCCCAAGACGGCCGCGGCGGCGGTCTGAGCGGCCGGGGGGGCAGGCATGGCCGTCACGGCGGCGGCCGGTTCGGCGGCGGAAGGTCCTGTCACGGCGTCATCAAGCGTAGGCGCGAATCGCATGGCGCGGCAGCTCCACCCAGC
The DNA here is from genome assembly GCF_049060505.1 of Achromobacter marplatensis. Classification (GTDB taxonomy): domain Bacteria; phylum Pseudomonadota; class Gammaproteobacteria; order Burkholderiales; family Burkholderiaceae_B; genus Achromobacter; species Achromobacter marplatensis_A. Next base: position 872,990 of record NZ_JBMGRB010000001.1, on the reverse strand, counting down.
AACGGCTGGCAGCGTGAGGGCCCAATAGGGCATCTCCGATTTCAGGGGACACGATGGAATGCACGGTGGACCCGGGCACGCCTTCCAGCCGCAGCGCCAGGCGATAACCGCGGCCCAGGAACACGCCGTCCAGCACATCGGCCAGCATGGAGTTGGGTTCTTCCGGGCGCGCCATGCTGACGCGCACGGCTTCCGGACGCACGAACAGCTTGCCCGACACGCCGTCCAGCGCCTCGTCCACAGCCAGTTCCTGGCGGCCCACGCGGGCGCGGTGGGCATCGACGCGCTCGAACGGCAGCCAGTTCGCCTCGCCCACGAAATCGGCAATGAAGGCCGAACCCGGCTGGCGGTAGAGCTCGCGCGGCGTGCCGTACTGTTCGATCACGCCGCCGTTCATCACGGCGATGCGGTCAGCCATCACCATGGCCTCTTCTTGATCGTGCGTCACCATCAGGGTCGTGATGGACAGGCGTTTCTGCAAGGCGCGCAGTTCGATGCGCAAGTGTTCGCGCACCCGGGCGTCCAGGGCGGACATGGGCTCGTCCAGCAGCAGCAGCGACGGCGACGGCGCCAGCGCGCGTGCCAGGGCCACGCGCTGCTGCTGGCCGCCAGAGATCTGTCCCGGATATTTTTCCGCCGCGCCCGAAAGACCCACCAGGGCCAGCATTTCCTCGACCCGGCTGGCGACGTGCTTGCGGTGGGCGCGCTTGCCGCTCAGGCCGTAGGCCACGTTCTGTGCCACGGTCAGATTGGGAAACAGCGCATAGGACTGGAACAGGATGCCGTAGTCGCGCTCTTGCGGCTCGGCGTGCGAGATATCCCGGCCGGACAACACGATGGCGCCGCTGTCCTGGCGCTCCAGGCCGGCGATGGCCCGCAGCAAGGTCGTCTTGCCGCAACCGGAGGGTCCCAGCAGGCACACCAGCTCCCCGGCGCGGATATCCAGCGAAACATCGGCCAGCGCTGTATGGCTGCCGAACCGTTTCACAAGATTTCGAACGGAGAGGAAGGCGTTATTCGGTTGGGGCATGGTGCCTCCGGTCTGGGAACGAAGGCAGTATGGAAGGCGCGTATTGAGTGTTTATGACACTTCGCGCAAATGCAGTAATAAAAACATCAAATTATTTTGGTGTACTGGCGGTCTTGCGCATTGCGTCCCTTTCCCGCCCCCAAAAATCGTGCTTGTCGCCGAACTGAAATCCTTCTACGCCGTGGCCCGCTGCGGCACCGTCACCAAAGCCGCCGCCCAATTGGGCGTCAGCCAGCCCACGGTGACAGGGCAATTGCGCCAGCTGGAATCGCGTTACGGCATCGAACTGTTCCACCGGCAAGGCCGAGGCATGCGCCTGTCGGACGCGGGCCACAACCTGATGCCCATGGTGGAAAAGCTGGTCCAGCAGGAAACCGAGATCGATTTCCGGCTGCGCGACGCCAGCGACCTGCGCGAAGGCAACCTGCGCATCGGCGCCACCGGCCCCTTCTACATCATGGACACGGTACGCCGGTACAACCAGCGTTATCCGGGCATCGACCTGACGGTCACGATCGGCAACTCGCAATCGATGCTGCAAGCACTGCATGACTACCGTATCGAGATTGCCACGTCTTCCTTTCTGATGGATGACAAGCACCTGTACCGCCGCATGATCGCGGCCGACCCGATCCGCGTGGTGACCCACCGCGGCCATCCGTTGGCGCGCCGCAGCCAGGTCCGCCTGGCCGATCTGGCCGACCACGCGGTACTGCTGCGCGAGCCTGGCTCCATGACGCGGCAACTGACCGAGGACGCCCTGGCGGCGGCGGGGGTCACCGTGCGGCGCACCTTGGAGATCGGCAGCCGGGAGTCAATTCGCCAAGCCATTCTGTGCGATTTGGGCATCAGCCTGATCCCGTCGCGTGAAATCCCGTCGCACCCCGATCTGGCGGCCCTGGATATCCAGGGCGCGGACATCGTGATGAACGAATACCTGTACTGCCTGCGCGAGCGCCAACCGGTGCAACTGATCGCGCGCTTTCTGGAGATGGCGCCGGCAGCCGGCTGACCCGCCAGGGTCACTGCCCGCCTCTCCCCCCTTGCGGCCACTCAGGAGACAAACCATGGCCTTGACCTTGCAAGATATCGAGCAGATTTTCCTGGAACGCGGACACCGTTCCTATCACGGCGAATCCGTCAGCCATTTGCGGCATGCGCTGCAGACGGCGGCGCTGGCCGAACGCCATGGCGCCAATGCGCAACTGATCACCGCGTGCCTGCTGCACGACCTGGGCCATCTGATCGCCGACCGGCCGGGTACGCCCACGCTGCGCGGTATCGATGACAAGCACCAGTATTTCGTGCTGCCGTTTCTGCGCGGCCTGTTCAGTTCGGCCGTGCTGGACCCGATCAGGCTCCACGTGGAAGCCAAGCGCTACCTCTGCTATGTGGAGCCGCAATATGAAGCGTCGCTCTCCGAGGATTCAAAGCGCAGCCTGGCGTTGCAGGGGGGCAGTTTCGACGCGGGCCAGGCGGTGGATTTCGCCAGCATGCCCGGCGCGCCGGATGCGATTCGCCTAAGGCGCTGGGACGATATGGCCAAGGTGCCGGGGCTGGCCACGCCGCCCCTGGACCACTTCCTGGAGATCGCGGAAAGCGTCTCGGGACGGGTGAAGCTGGCCGCGATCTGGTAGCGGCCAGAAGAAAAACGCCGGCGAAAAAAAGCCAGGGCAACCGCCCTGGCTTATGATCGCCAGCCGCCTCAGGCGCCTCAAGCGCCTTTGGCGACCGGACGCGACGGGTCGCTGCACCACTCGCTCCACGATCCGGGATACAACCGCGATCCCGCCAGGCCCGCGATCTCCATCGACAGCAGGTTGTGGCAGGCCGTAATGCCGGAGCCGCACTGGTGCACGATGGCGGCCGGGTCGCGGCCATCGAGCAGGCGCGAGAATTCGGCGCGCAGTTGGTCGGCGCTTTTGAAGTGGCCGTCGGCTTGCAGGTTTTCGCCGTTGGGGCGGTTCAACGCGCCCGGAATGTGCCCGGCCACGGGATCCATGGGCTCGACTTCGCCGCGGTAGCGATTGGCGGCGCGCGCGTCGATCACGGTAAAGGACGGCTGGGCAATGTTGGCCAGCACCGCGCTGGCGTCCACGGCACCCGCCCTTGACGGGCCCGGCTCCACGGGTTTTCCGGCCTGCACCGGTGCTGCGGCTTCGGTCGTGGCTGGGAGTCCGGCGGCCACCCAGGCCTGCCAGCCCCCGTCCAGCACGGCCACGCGGTCGTGGCCCAACCAGCGCAGCATCCACCACAGGTGCGCGGCGTACATGCCGCCGCTGCCGTCATAAGCCACGACCAGCGTCTGCGGCGTCACGCCGTGCGCGGCCATCAACGCGCCGAACTCGGCGCGCGCGGGCAAGGGATGGCGGCCGTTCTTGCCGGTGCGCGGCGCAGCCAGTTCGGTCTCGTGGTCCAGGTAGCGGGCGCCAGGAATATGGCCGGCGTCATAGGCCTGGCGGCCAGCTGCATGGTTGGTCAGGTCGTGCCGCACGTCGAACACGCGCACGTCGGGCGTATCCAGACGCGCGGCCAGGTCGGCGGCGGAAATCAGTGTCATCGTCATTCGTGTGCTCCGGGTGGAGAGGAACTTGGGTCAGGCCGGCTTGGGGTCGCGCATCGTGCGCCACACCGACAGCAACCCTGCGGAAATGATCAAGCCCATGCCGGCCCAGGCGACACCGTCCAGGTGGTCGCCCCAGAAGCCCATGCCCAGCAAGGCCGCGAAGATAATGGTGCTGTATTGCAGCGCCGCGGTCAGCAGCGCGGACCCCATGCCGAACGCCCGCGTCATGGCCAGTTGGCCGAACATGCCGGCCACGCCCACGCCGAACAGCGATGCGTAGCCCTGCCAGTCGGCCTGGCCCCAGCCTTCGAACCACAGCCCGGCGAGGCTGGACACGCAGACCGCCACGGAAAAGAACAACACGGTGCGCCATTCGGGTTCGCCGATCCGGCCCAGTTGGCGGATCTGCATCATGGCGATCGCCGACATGGCGCCGGCGCCCATTCCCATCAGCGCGGCCACCCACTGGTCGTCGTTGATGCTGGGCCGCAGCACGGCGATCACGCCCAGGAAGCCCAGCGCCACCGCCACGATGCGCACCGGGTCGCGCTGCGCGCCGCCCCAGCCCAGCATCCAGCAGGCGATGAAAAGCGGTGCGGTGTAGTTCAGGCTGGTGGCCGTGGCCAGCGGCAAGTGCGAAATGGCGAAAAAGCCCAGCCACATCGACGTGACGCCGGACAGGTTGCGCCACAGATGCAGTTTCCAGCTGGTCGGAATGATGGATTGCCGGCCGGCGCGCGCCCACAGCAGCAAAAGGATCACCGAAGGCAGCCCGCGGAACAGCACGATCTGCGGGAGGGAGGCGCCGTGCTCGGTACCGAGCTTCACGAACGACCCCATGATGGCGAACATGGCGGACGCCAGCAACATCCAGAGAGCCTGCATTGGGGGTCTGCGCTAAGGGAAAAGTGGGGGAGGAATAGGGGAAAGCGATACTATACTCTCCGTCACCGGGAGCGGCGCCGGCGAGTCGGGGAACTGGCGGGCCGCCGCGATGTCGAACCCGGGTATTTCCCGCTCGCAGAGGAACACAAAAAACATGAAACGCATTGTCTTGTTCGTCATCACCAACCTGGCCGTCATGCTCGTGCTGTCGGCCACGCTGCGCATTCTGGGCGTAGACCGCTACATCACCGCCAACGGCCTGAACCTCAACGCCCTGTTGATCTTCTCGGTTGTCGTGGGCTTCACGGGCGCGATCATCTCGCTCCTGATCAGCAAGCCCATGGCCAAATGGAGCACCGGCGCACAAGTGCTGGATCCCAACGCCCCCCGCAACCAGCGCGAAGCCTGGCTGCTCGACACTGTGCACCAGTTGGCTGACCGCGCCGGCATCGGCCGCCCGGAAGTCGCTATCTATGACGGCGCCCCCAACGCGTTCGCCACCGGCGCATTCAAGAATGACTCGCTGGTCGCCGTGTCGACGGGCCTGCTGGAAAGCATGAGCGAAGAAGAAGTCGCCGCCGTGCTGGCGCATGAAGTGGCCCACATCGCCAACGGCGACATGGTCACGCTGACGCTCATCCAGGGCGTGGTGAACACGTTCGTCGTGTTCCTGGCCCGCGTGGTCGGCTACTTCATCGACCGCGTCGTGTTCAAAAATGAACGCGGCATCGGCCCGGGCTACTACATCACCGTGCTCGTCTGTGAGATCATTTTCGGCGTCCTGGCCTCGATCATCGTGGCCTGGTTTTCGCGCCAGCGCGAATACCGCGCCGACGCCGGTTCGGCTCAGTTGATGGGCGCACGCGAACCCATGATTCGCGCCCTGGCCCGTTTGGGCGGCCTGGAACCGGGCGACCTGCCCAAGTCGTTCGAAGCCTCGGGCATCACCGGCCGTGGCGGTCTGGCGGCCATGTTCGCCTCGCACCCGCCGATCCCGTCCCGCATCGCCGCGCTGCAAAACGCGCGTGTTGTCTAAACTGCCGGCCCTGGCCCGACCGGCGTCGCTGGCCGGTTAGCCCCTGCTCTGCCGGAAAGCCCCCGAAAGGCCGGACCTCGGTCCCGCCTTCGGGGGCTTTTACTTTACGGGCACCAGTAAGGCCGGCCCCACCCTTAAACCTACCCGTCCCTAGGGATAATCCCTAGCTGTCCCTACAATTGACAGCGCTGTCATTTCTACCGACACTAGCGCTGCCGGTATCTGCCGGCCACGAAAAACAAGCCGCTCGACCCATCGGGCCGCGCGCGGCGACTGGAGACAAAGTCATGGCAACACATCCCTGCCCCAGGGCAGCGGAGGGCGCTCGCACGCGCCTTTGGCATCGCCCGATTCTGCGCCCCCTGCTTGCAATCGGAATGTTGTCCGGCGCAGGCCTCGCCCATGCCGACAACTTGACCACGACTCCCTACCTGTTCGGCGACTGGGGAGGAATGCGCACCGAACTTGCCGCGCAGGGCATTACCCTGAACCTTGGCTACACCAGCGAAGCGGCGCACAACTTCAGCGGCGGCACGGACAAACTGACTCGCTACACAGACCAGTGGGTAATGGGCGCCACGATGGACCTGGACAAGCTGCTGGGTTGGCATGGCGCTACCTTCCAGATGACCATCACCGATCGCAACGGCCGGAATTTGGGCGCCGATGCCGAAATCGGCAACAACATGCTGATCCAGGAGGTGTACGGGCGCGGGCAAACGTGGCACTTGACTCAGTTCTGGCTGAACCAGTCCTTCGCCGAGAACCGGGTGCAATGGAAAGTCGGCCGTCTTACCGTGGGCGAAGATTTCGCCAGTTTTTCGTGCGACTTCCAGAACCTGACCTTCTGCGGTTCTCAACCCGGCAACCTGGTCGGCAGCTACTGGGTCAACTGGCCGACCAGCCAATGGGCAAGCCGCCTGAAGGTAAGCACGTCCGACCACACTTATGCGCAGTTGGGTATCTATCAGGTCAACCCAAACTACGTGGACGATCGGTACGCACGCAGCAAAGGATGGACGCTGGACAACCCCAGCGGCACCACGGGCGCATTGATCCCGGTCGAATTCGGCTGGTTGCCAGCGTGGAATAGCCTGCCCGGGTCCTACAAGTTCGGCGCTTGGTACAACACTTCAGACGGCAAGGACCTCTACCAAGATGTCAACCATGCTCCCCGCGGCGAAACCGGCCTTGCCCCGCGTGAGCGCAATGGCCAGTACGGCTTCTACATCAATTTCGAACAACAGGTCAGCGGCACGGCGGGCGGTCGTGGGTCCTCGTTGTTCTTGAACTTCTCGCAAGCGGACCGTGCCACTGCGGCGCAGGATCACCAGCTGGCGCTGGGAATGCAATACAAAGGCCCGTTTGAGCGGGCTTCCGACGTAGTCGGCGTGGCGGTGGGCGCGACCCATAACAACGGCCGCCATGCCCGCTATGTCGAGCAACAAAATCAGCGCCTGGGTACACATAGCACGGTAGGCGACGGCTACGAATACGTGACCGAGGCCTACTACAGCTGGTCGCCGCTGCCCTCCGTTTACCTGCGGCCCAATCTGCAGTTCATCAAGCACCCGGGCGGCACGTCCAGCAACCACGACGCGTTCATTGTCGGCCTGAAAACCGGCATCACTTTCTGAGCGCATCGCGCCACAAGGAGACAAACATGACCCCCTACCTACGCAACCTGCTGGCTTGCACCCTGGCGCTGTCCGCCGCCTTGCTCGCCATCCCGACCGCGCATGCCAGCAAGGAGGCGCCCGTAATCGGCTTCTCGATCGACGACTTGCGCGTCGAGCGCTGGACCCGTGACCGCGATTACTTCGTGCAAGCCGCCAACGCGCTGGGCGCCAAGGTCCACGTGCAATCGGCCAATGCCAATGAGGCGCGGCAGATCGCGCAGATCGAGAACCTGATCGCCGAGGGCGTCGACGCACTGGTGATTGTTCCGTTCAACTCGAAAGTGCTGGGCAGCGTGATCGCCAAGGCGCGTGACAACGGCATTAAGGTGATCGCCTATGACCGCCTGATTCTGGGCGCCCCCGTGGACGGCTACGTGTCCTTTGACAACGTCAGAGTCGGCGAGATGCAGGCCCAGGGCCTGGTCAACGTCGTGCCCAAGGGGCGCTACTACTTGCTGGGCGGCGCATCCACGGACAACAACGCGCGCCTGTTTCGCGAAGGTCAAATGAACGTGCTGCAGCCGTTGGCAGACAAAGGGAACATCACCATTGTGGGCAAGCAATGGACACCTGAATGGGAACCTTCCAAGGCCCAGGCCATCATCGAAAATGCGCTCAATGCCAATGGCAACGATATCCAGGCCATCGTCGCATCCAATGACGGCACCGCTGGCGGCGCGATCCAAGCCCTGGCCAGCCAGCAGCTGGCCGGAAAGGTCGCGGTTTCGGGCCAAGACGCCGACTTGGCCGGCGTGCGCCGCGTTGCGGCCGGCACGCAGACGATGACCATCTACAAACCGCTCAAGTCGATCGCTGCTGCTGCTGCGAAGGCGGCGATCGATCTGATTCAAGCAAAGCCGCCCGCCTTCAACGCGGAACTCGACAACGGCAAGGGAAAGGTACCCACGATCTTGATCGAACCCGTGCTACTGACCCGCGACAATCTGGACCTCTTGGTCAAGGATGGGTTCTATACGGCCGAACAGATCGCCGGGCAATAGCCGGGAGACCATCAATGAAAGATACGCAACCCTTATTCGAGATGCGCGGCATCGTCAAGGAATTCTCGGGCGTGCGGGCGCTGTCGGAAGTCAGCCTGGCGGTGCGCCCCGGCGAATGCCTGGGGCTATGCGGCGAAAACGGCGCAGGCAAATCAACGCTAATGAAGATCCTGTCCGGCGTCTATCCCCACGGAAGCTACGACGGCCAGATCTTGTGGGAAGGCCGCGACTTGCGCCCCCGCTCCACCCGCGATAGCGAACGCGCCGGCATTGTCATCCTGCACCAGGAGTTGATGCTGGTGCAACAACTGAGCGTGACCGAGAACATATTCTTGGGCAACGAGTTGCGGCTATCCGCCGGACGCATGGACTTTCCGTCCATGCATCGGCGCGCAACCGAATTGCTGGCGCGGCTGAAGCTGACCGACGTCAACGTGGCCGCGCCAGTGATGAACTATGGCAGCGGCTATCAGCAGCTATTTGAAATCGCCAGAGCCCTTGCGAAGCAGGCCCGTCTGCTGATTTTCGACGAACCAACGTCCTCGCTCAGCGCCAAGGAAATCAGCGTGCTGCTGGCGATAATCGAAGACCTGAAGCGCGAAGGCGTGGCATGTATCTACATCTCGCACAAGCTTGACGAGGTCAAGCAGATCTGCGACACCATCACCGTCATCCGCGACGGCCAGCATATTGCCACGCGGCCAGCCGCCGCGTTGGATGAAGACGGCATCATCGGCCTGATGGTGGGGCGCGAGTTGCGATCGCGCTTCCCGCGTACCGAGCGCCAACTTGGCAGCGTGATGCTGGAAGCGCGCGACGTAACGTGTTGGGACGTTACCAACCCTTGCCGCAAGCGGGTGGACGGGGCGGGCCTGACCGTGCGCGCGGGCGAAATCCTGGGCATCGCCGGCCTGGTAGGCGCCGGCCGTACCGAACTCGTGTCTATGATCTACGGCGCCTATGCGGGCCGCAGCAACGGACAGGTCCTTATCGAAGGGGTGCCCGTCCGAGTCCGGTCGCCTGAAGACGCCATCGCGCTCGGGATCTGTCTGGTGCCTGAGGACCGAAAGCGCCATGGCATCGTGCCGCAGATGAGCGTGGCGGAAAACATCACGCTGGCCAGCCTCGCCGACCACGTCAGGGCCACACGGCTGAACGCAAGTTCAGAACTTGCTACGGTGGAACGGGAGTTTGGCCGGCTACGCATCAAGGCCTCTAGCCCCGGGCTGCCCATCACCAGCCTTTCGGGCGGCAACCAACAGAAAGTCGTGCTTGCCAAGATGGCACTCAAAAACCCCAAGGTGCTCATCCTCGACGAACCGACACGTGGCGTGGACGTTGGCGCCAAATACGACATCTATAAGATGATTTTCGACCTGGCTGACCGCGGCGTCGCGATCGTCATGGTCTCTTCGGAATTGCCCGAAATACTCGGCATGAGCGACCGTGTGCTAGTCATGAATGCTGGCCGAGTGGGCGGCGATTTTCCGATTCAAGGCCTGACTCAGGAACGCATCCTGGCCGCCGCCCTCAACTCCGACTCCCTTGCGCACGCAGCCTGACCGCTATGACATCGCCCCTCGCCACACCCGTCTCCGCTCCCCGGTTTCATACCGGCCGCCGCCCCCTGCTTCAGCTGTTTGCTCGACACAAATTGCTGGCCATGATCCTGGCCTTGGGCCTGATCTGGGTCTTCTTCTGGCATCAGACCAACGGCAGTTTCTTACGCCCCAACAGCATTTCGAACCTGTTCCTGCAAATGTCGGTCACCGGTATGTTGGCCTGCGGCATGGTGCTGATAATCATCGCAGGAGAAATCGACCTGTCGGTGGGCTCGTTGCTTGGACTATTAGGCGGCCTGGTCGCCATCCTGACGGTAAATCTTGGGTGGAACGTCTGGCTATCCGTCGCCGCCGTGCTCGTCACGGGCGCAGCGCTTGGCCTGGTCAATGGCTGGGTGACCACGCATCTACGGGTTCCATCATTCATCGTAGGCCTGGGCGGCATGCTGGCCTACCGTGGCCTGGTGCAACTAGGCACGGATAGCGTGACCATCGCGCCGGTACCGGAAGCGCTTGGGGCGATCGCGCAGGCCTTCGTTCCCCGCACGCTATCCTGGTTGATCGTCGCGTTGATCGTTGCGCTGGCCTGCGGCCTGACATGGGCGCGCCGCCGGCAGCACCGCCGGCTGGGCTTGACTCCCGCCCCTCGCTGGGCAGACGTGATCAAGGTGGGCACCATCGGTGCGGCAGCTGCGGGCTTCGTGTTGGTGCTGAATCAGGCTCATGGCGTGCCGCTTCCCGTGCTTATCTTGCTGGGCCTGCTGGTTGTGTTTTTCTGGATCACCAGCCAAACGGTGTTCGGCCGCCACATCTACGCGGTGGGAGGCAACGTTGAAGCCAGCCGGCTATCGGGCATTAACGTCAAACGCGTGAAGCTGATGGTGTTCATGCTGATGGGGCTCATGTGCGCCTGCGCCGGCATCATTACCACTGCCCGCTCCGCAGCCGGTTCGCCATCGGCCGGCGTGGGCGGGGAACTCGACGCAATCGCCGCTTGCTTTATCGGTGGCGCCTCCATGCGTGGCGGTTCAGGCACGGTATACGGCGCACTGATCGGCGCGCTGGTCATGGCAAGCCTGGACAATGGCATGCAGCAGATGAACGTGGACACTTCTTGGCAAATGATCGTCAAAGGAGCCGTGCTAGTGTTGGCGGTCTGGATCGACGTGGCGACAAGGGCCGAACGTGCATAACGCGCTTCCCCTCCTTTCGCCCGCGCGCGGCTGCCACCTGCTGGCCGTCGGCACCTACACGGACCCCATGCCGCACGTGCATGGCCGCGGCCAAGGAATCCATCTGTTGGAGTTCGATACCTCGACCGCGTCGTTCCGCGAAGGGCAGGCCCTGCCCGGCCCGGCCAATCCGTCCTATCTTTGCGCGGCCCCCGGCCGGCTCTACGGCATCAGCGAGCACGGCTGCGCATCGACCCTGAACGTGTATGCGATCGAAGCGAGCGGCCTGCGCCCAATCGGATGCGCCCTGGTCCCTGGCGCCGACCCCTGCCATGTCAGCGTGAATCTGGCCGCACGCCAGCTGTATGTCTCTAATTACAGTTCTGGCGAACTGCTGTGCTACGCCTTGGACAGAAGCGGCCTGCCTCGGGGTTTTCCGCAATCGGTCGCGCGCCGCGGTGCGGGGCCCCAAGTCGTTCGTCAGGCTGGCCCGCATCTGCACTATGCCGCACCCAGCGCCGATGGTTCACGGGTGTACCTGTGCGACCTCGGCACCGATACCGTGGGATGCCACCGCGTTTTGCGTACCGGTCTTGCGCCTGCGCCAGCCTGGGAGATGCGCTCCCCTCCAGGGTCGGGCCCCCGACACCTTGCGCTCTCGGCGGATGGTTCCCTTGCCGCCGTTGTGGAAGAGCTGTCCAACACCGTCGCCTTGCTGAAGCTGGACGGCTCCGCGCCCTGTGTGCTGGATCGCGCCAGCACACTGCCCCTTGGTTGGCACGGCGCCAACGCCGCCTCGGCCATCCGCCTGCACCCGAACGGCGAATGGCTGTATGTCAGCAATCGTGGTCATGACAGCATCGCCGCCTATCGGCTACGCGATCGCGCCTCACGGCTGGAGCCGATCGGTTGGATTTCCGTCGGCGGTCGCGCGCCCCGCGACATCGCCGTTACGCCGGATGGTTCTTTCCTCCTGATTGCCTCCCAGGACGATCACTTCATCCGCGCCCTGCGCATCGCCCCAGCCACGGGCATGCCGGAAGCGACGGGGGCGCCGCATGCCCTCCGTTCTCCCGCCTGCCTGTGCATTCTGCCTTGATACGGAAGCCCTTATCGTGACTTTTACCCTGCCTCCCGCGCGTATCGTCGTCACCGGCGCCACCGGCCAAATCGGTCGAAAGGCCCTTGCCATCCTCGCGCGCCAGCCTTGGTGCGAGCACCTGACCGGTATTGACCTGCACACGGACGACACCCTATTTGGCCCCGAGTTGCTCGATCGATTGACTTTGGTGGCGGCGGACCTGCAGCGCCCCGATCCCGCGTGGATCAGCCACTTCAAAAACGTCGACGCCGTACTCCATCTGGCTGCGCGCAATTCAACGCCCGATGCCAGCTGGGAAGAAGCACTGGGTTCCTATGACATGACACTAAACGTGCTGACCGCCGCGGCTGAGCACGGTGTGCGGCGATTCGTCTTTTCCTCGTCAAATCACGCCATGGGCGGCTACAAAGACTTGCCCTTGGCTGCCGAGATGGGGCCGGGCAAACTGACGGCGAACACCGCGCCAGCTCCCGGCACGCAATGGTTCGACGGCCAACGCCACGTGCATTCCTTAGCCTACGGCACATCGAAAGTCATGGGTGAGCGGTTGTGCCGCGCGTTTTCCGTTGTCACGCAGGGCCGGCTGTCGACCGTAGCGGTGCGAATCGGATGGGTACTGCCAGGCGAGAATGACCCGCGCGACATTACATATTCCGGCGTGGCGGGGTCCATAGCGCCCGATACGGGCGAGCTCAATGAGTCTAGCCGCCGCGCCCTGACCTGGTTCCGCGGCATGTGGTTGTCCAATAACGATTTGGAGCGCCTGCTTTTGGCGACGCTAACGGCCGACGCGTCGAGTTGGCCCGACGCCAGCGTCATCGTCAACGGTGTGTCCGCCAATCGCGACAGCGCCTGGGACGTGTCTGGCGGCCGGACCAGCATCGGTTATAGCCCACAGGACGACGTGCAGGAACAACTGCGGCAAAGCGCAGCCCCGTAGCGGACGAGGATGAAAGCGGGCGGTATCAGCCCAGCTTCTGGGTCGAGTCTCGAACGAGGATCTCGTAGCCAAGAGTACGCACGCGGGCCTGCGGCTCGCGTGAGGCCAATTGCTCTACCGCGGCATAGGCCATTTCCTGGATGGGCTGACGCAGGGTCGTGAGCTTGGGCCAGGTCTGGCGCGACAACGGCGTGTCGTCGTAGCCCGCCACCGAAAGCGCCTTGGGCACCGGGATGCCTCTGGCGTGCGCCGCGTAGAGCACACCCGCCGCCATATCATCATTCCCGGCGAAAATCGCGGTCGGGCGATCAGCCAAGCTAAGCAGACGTTCGCCACATGTTACGCCCGAGTCGAAGGAGTGCAGCCCCTGCTCTACCAGACCGTCGTCCGCATCCAGGCGGGCTTCGGCCAGTGCATCAAGGTAGCCGCGTAGCCGCTCGTGGGCAGCGCCATGATCCGGATGGCCGGCCACGAACCCAATGCGGCGATGCCCCAGACTTAGTAGATACCGGGTCATATCACGAGCGGCGCAACGGTCGTCGGTACTGACTTCCAACCCCTTCGCACTCGGAAAACTGGGCGCCAACCGGACATACGGCATATCCCCCCGGTCCAGCGCTTCAATCAACGCAGGCACATCGGATAGCGGCGGCGTCAATATCACCCCGGCGCAGGTACGCTGCCGAGCCGCCTGCTCGATCTGCTCGGCAAGGTCAGAGGAACGATAGTCGCAGGGCTGCAGCAACAGGCTATAGAAATAACGTTTGCATGCGTCCAGAGCCCCCTGCTGAACATTGATCAGGTAATTGTCGCTGGGGTTGTCGTAGGCCAGCATGATCAGGTCTGAGCGCTTGCTTGCCAAGCGCCGAGCCGACGGGTTTGGCTGGTACTTCAACTGCTCAATTGCCGCCATGACCTTGGCGCGCGTCTTCTCGGTGGTGTTCGGCTCGTTATTCAACACGCGCGACACAGTCTTGATCGACACGCCCGCATGGGCCGCCACATCGTCGACCGTGACAGAACTTTTGCCGATCACCATGCTTCAGCACTCGACGATATTGACGGCCAGGCCGCCGCGCGCGGTTTCCTTGTACTTGGTTTTCATGTCGGCGCCGGTTTCGCGCATGGTCTTGATCACCGAGTCTAGTGACACGTAGTGCTGTCCGTCGCCGCGCAGCGCCATCCGGGCCGCGTTCACCGCCTTGATGGAGGCCATGGCGTTGCGTTCGATACAGGGAATTTGCACCAGGCCGCCCACCGGATCGCACGTCAGGCCCAGATTGTGTTCCATGCCGATCTCGGCGGCGTTCTCGACCTGCTCGACCGTGCCGCCCAAGGCGGCGGCCAGACCGCCAGCCGCCATCGAACACGCCACGCCCACCTCGCCCTGACAGCCGACTTCGGCGCCCGACAGCGAGGCGTTGTACTTGTACAGCAGCCCGATTGCGGCCGCCGTCAGCAGGAACTCCCGCACGCCCTCGCGGTTGGAACCCGGCACGAAGCGGTCGTAATAGTGCAAGACGGCCGGGATGATGCCCGCCGCGCCGTTGGTGGGCGCCGTGACGACGCGGCCGCCCGCGGCATTCTCTTCGTTGACCGCCATGGCGTAAAGGTTCACCCAGTCCATCACGGACAAGGGGTCCGACAGCGTGCGCTCGGCGCGCTGCGTCAGATTACGGTACAGCTCGGGCGCGCGACGGCGCACGCGCAGCGGACCGGGCAATTCGCCGTCGGCTTCCGGATAATTGATGCCACAGCCGCGCGACACGCAGTCCTGCATGACCTGCCAGATGCGGTCCAGGCCGCTGCTGGTTTCAGCGGCGTCGCGCCACGTCAGTTCGTTCTGCATCATCAACTGCGCCACCGACAGCCCACTTTCACGGCACATCGTCAACAGTTCGCGCCCCGAACGGAACGGGTACGGCAGCTGGTTATGCGCGGCGATGACCTGGCTGTTCGAGGCGCCCGCCGTCACCACGAAACCGCCCCCCACGGACAGGTAGCGCGATTCGCGCAACGACTCGCCGTTGGCGTCGTAGGCGTGGAATTTCATGCCGTTGGGGTGTTCGGCCATTGCCTCGCGGCGGTAGAACACCATGTGTTCCTTTTCGATGAAAGGAACCGGGTAGCGGCCCAGCAGCGGCAATTGGCGGCTGGCGCGCACCGAGGCGACCATGCCCACAATCGCGGCAGGGTCGACCGTATCGGGGGCTTCGCCCATCAGGCCCAGCAGCACGCCCTTGTCGGTGCCGTGCCCCTTGCCGGTGGCGCCCAGTGATCCGTAGAGCTCGGCGCGGACGTGGGCCACGCGCGGCATCAGCCCGTCGCGTTCCAGGCCTTGCGCGAAAAGCAAGGCGGCCCGCATCGGCCCCACCGTATGGGAGCTAGACGGGCCAATGCCTATCTTGAACAGATCGAATACGGAAACGGCCACGCAAAACTCCAGTACATCAAAGAATAGTCAGGCAATGATACGCGTAGCCACCGCCATGCGCAGTAAAGCCCCGCCGGGCGTATGCTGTATCAGGCCCCCGGGTTTCCCCGACAGGTCAGGCATGCGATCATTACAGAATTATTTCATGTCATAAAAAGAAGGGAACACCCCTGGATGTCTGGACTTATTACCCTGCTTGACTTCGCCGGCTATGTCGCACTGCTGCTTTGGGGCGTGCACATGGTCCAAACCGGCGTCCAGCGCGCATTCGGCGCCGCCCTGGGCGCGGCGCTGGGCAAGGCACTGGGCACGCGCCTGCGGGCCTTCGCCGCCGGCCTGGGCATTACCGCTGCCCTGCAAAGCAGCACGGCCACCGGCCTGATGATCACCGGCTTCGCCGCCGGGGGCGTCGTGGGCCTGGTGCCAGCCCTGGCCGCCATGCTGGGCGCCAATGTCGGCACCACGCTGATCGTCCAGCTGCTGTCCTTCGACCTGACCTCGCTCGCCCCGATCCTGATCCTGGCAGGCGTCTGGATGTTCCGCCGCTATCCGCCCGGCCGCACGCGCGACCTGGGCCGGGTGTTTATCGGCCTGGGGCTGCTGCTGCTCTCTTTGCACCAGTTGGTCGAACTGTTCGAGCCCTTCCAGACCGCCCCCATGCTGGGCATGATCCTGGATGCCCTGGCCACCCAGCCGGTGGCCGCGGTGCTGCTGTCGGCCGCCTTCACCTGGGCGGCGCACTCCAGCGTGGCCGTGGTGGTGCTGGTGATGTCGCTGGCCAGCCATCATATGGTTGCGCCGCACGTGGCCTTCGCGCTGGTGCTGGGCGCCAACCTGGGCACAGCTATCAATCCGATGATCGAAGGCGTAACCGGTGACGACCCCGCCGCGCGCCGGCTGCCGCTGGGCAACTTGCTGACCCGGGTGCTGGGCGTGCTGGCCGGCTTGCTGCTGCTGCCGGTGCTGCAGCCGCTGATGAGCTCAATGGCCAGCGACCCGGCCCGCGCCGTCGCCAATTTCCACACGTTGTTCAATGCGGTGATCGCCCTGGTGTTCCTGCCGCTCTTGACCCCTTACGCCGCCCTGCTTACCCGCTGGCTGCCCAAGCGCGCCGACCCGAACGACCCGTCCCGTCCCCAATACCTGGACGAATGGGCGCACGACGTGCCCGCCGTGGCGCTGGGCAATGCGGCCCGCGAGGCCCTGCGCATGGCCGACATGGTGCAGACGCTGCTGTTGTACGCCCGCGCCGGATTCAAGCGAGACAACCGGCACCGCATGGTGCAGGCGCGCCAGCTGGACGCGGCGCTGGACAAGCTTGAAAACGCGATCACGACCTATCTGGCCACGCTGGACCAAGAAAACATGACGCGCGACGACGTCCAGCGCATGGACGACATCCTGGCCTTCACCAGCAACATCGGCCACGCGGGCGACATCGCCCATCACGGCCTGCTAAGCCACGTCGCCAAGCTGCGCAAGCAGGGCTGGACGTTCTCGCCCGAGCAGCGCGCCAGCCTGGACGACACGCTGGGCCAGTTGATCGCCAACGAACGCCAGGCGGCCGCGCTTTTCGTCAACGACGATTTGCGCCAGGCCCGAGCGCTAGCAGGTGAAAAAGCCCGCTTCCGCACGATCGAAACCCAGGCGTCGGACACGCACCTGCAGAAGATCAAGGCGGGCCAAGTCGACGCCGCCGAAGTCGGCGCCCTGTACCTGGACATCCTGCGCGACATGAAGGGGATCAACTCCCACCTCGTGGGCGCGGCGGCCTATCCGCTGCTGGCCCGCCACGGCGAACTGCTCCCCAGCCGCCTGCGGGAAGCAGGGAACTGACAACAGGGCGGCGGGCCTTCAGACCGTGGACCGTGGACCGTGGGGCCGTGGGGCCGTGGGGCCGTGGGGCCGTGGGGCCGTGGGGCCGTGGGGCCGTGGGGCCGTGGGGCCGTGGGGCCATGGGGCCATGGGGCCGTGGGGCCGTGGGCCGTAGGATGGGTGGAGCGCGGCTGACCGCAGCCAAAAACTCAGCCGCCAAGCGCGCGCAACCCATCAGGCAGCGTATGCGTTGTAGCTGACATGGCGAAGAATTCACCGTTGCTTGATGGGTTGCGCGCGCTGGATAGTCGCGTTCTTGCTTAAGAATTCTCGCGCTACACCCATCCTACGGTCGCACGCCTACAGATACCGCTGGAACCACTCCACCATCCGTTTCCAGCCATCCTTGGCGGCCTCGGGCTTGTAGCTGGCGCGGTAATCCGCCATGAAGGCGTGGTCGGCGTCCGGGTACACCACGAATTCCGATTGTTTGGCCGCAGCATTGCCGTTGGCCAGTTTGGTCTTCATCGTCTCGATGTCGGCTACCGGGATGCTGGCGTCTTTGGCGCCGTACAGCCCCAGCACCGGGCCATGCAGCTCGTTGACGACGTCGTAGGCGACACGTTTGATCAGCGGGCCGTGGCCCGCGCTGAGCTTGCCGTACCACGCCACGGCGGCGCGCACGTTCGGGTTATGCGCGGCGTACATCCATGTCAGGCGTCCGCCCCAGCAAAACCCCGTGACCGCCACGCGGCGGGCGTCGCCGCCATTCTGCGCGGCCCAGGCCACGCTGGCGTCCAGGTCGGAGAACACCTGCTCGTCAGGCACCTTGCTGACCAGCTCGGCGATAAGCTTCGGGATATCGGTATAGACCGACGCGTCGCCCTGTCGCTCGTACAGGTTGGCGGCCACGGCCAGGTAGCCGGCCTTGGCGACGCGACGGCAGATGTCCTTGATGTGCTCGTGCACGCCGAAGATTTCTTGCACGACCAGCACGATAGGCAGGTCGCGGCGGCCTTCAGGCGCGGCGTAATAAGCGGCGATGGCGCCATCGGCCACGGGCAGCTTGAAATCCCCGTGGACGAGGCCCTGCGTGTCGGTATGAATGACGGTGGGCGCGATGTTGCCGGCGGCGGCGGAAAAACTCATGGAGTACTCCTGTGTAGGGATCAACGACACCGGGCCTCCCGTTCCGCGCGCGCCCTAATGAGCCGGGTGGGCGTGCTCCGCATGGGGCGCGCCGTGGCCGGGATCGGCCACATGCTCGTGCCCATGGTGCATCAGGGTCGTCACGCTATAGATCAGCGCCACGCCCACGCCCACCAGCAGCAATTGCGGGACGGCATCCGAAAGGGATACCCGTTCGTGCATCTGCGGCATCAGGTCGGCCACCGAGATGTAAAGGAAGCTGCTGGCGGCAATCACCAGCACATAGGGCACCCAGCCCTGTGCTTGCTGAAGCACGAAGTACCCTATTATGCCGCCCACGGCTGAACACAAGCTGGTGAACAGGATCAGTAGAAAGGCCCGGCGGCGCGCCAGCCCCGCGTTAAGCAGGACGACGAAATCGCTTAGCTTGTGCGGCACTTCGTGCACGATGATCGAGGCAGCCGTCAGCACGCCCAGCAGCGGATCGGTCAGGAACGCCGCCGCCACCAGCACGCCATCGCACAAGTTGTGCAGCGAACTGCCGATCAGGATCAACACCCCACCCCGCCCCGCTTCGTGGTGGTCGTGGCCCTTGTGATGATGGTGGCCGTCGCCCTCGTGGTGATGGCTATGGCGCAACAGCGCGATCTTCTCCAGCACGAAAAAACCGATCAGCGACGCCAGCATCAGCCCGAACAGCGTATGGGCGTCGCTTACCCCGCCTTCGAAGGCCTCGGGCAGCAGGTGCAGCAGCGCCACCGACAGCAGCACCCCCACCGACAGGCTCACCATGTGATGCAGGTATTGGGCAAACACCTTGTAGGCCAGCCAGCTGGCGACAAGGACGGCGATAAGGCCACCGGTAACGGTGGCAAGCAGGACCCAGAGCAGCAACATTTTGGGGACGCAATATAGGGCGGGGAAGCGCAACATTATATTGTTGCAATCCCAAAATCGGAAATGGGCCGCCCGAAGGCGGCCCACCCATGTCCGAAGACCCGCGCAGGACTTAGTGCGCCTGTTCCCAGTTCTTGCCCATGCCGACCTCGGCCACCAGCGGCACGCGCAGCTCGGCAACATTGCACATCAGGCGCGGCAGCGCTTCCTTGACCCGCTCGATCTCGGCGTCCGGCGCTTCCAGCACCAGTTCGTCGTGCACTTGCATGATCATGCGGGTCTGCAGTTGTTCGGCTTCCAACCACTCTTGCACGGCCACCATGGCCATCTTGATGAGGTCGGCGGCCGTGCCCTGCATGGGCGCATTGATAGCCGCCCGCTCGGCGCCCTGCCGGCGCGGACCAGACGCGCCACGGATTTCCGGCAATTGCAGGCGGCGCCCGAATACCGTTTCCACGTAGCCTTGCTCGCGCGCCAGCCGACGGGTGTTCTCCATGTACATCGCCACGCCGGGATAGCGGGCGAAATAGCGGTCGATATACGCCTGCGCCGCGTCGCGCGTGATGCCCAGGTTGGACGCCAAGCCAAACACGCCCATGCCGTAGATCAGGCCGAAGTTGATGGCCTTGGCGGCACGGCGCTGATCGGTCGACACGTCGGCCAGCGGCACGCCGAACACCTCGGACGCGGTGGCCCGGTGGATGTCCTCGCCGGCGGCGAAGGCGCGCTGCAGATTGGCGTCGTCGGAGACGTGCGCCATGATGCGCAGCTCGATCTGGGAATAGTCGGCCGACAGCAGCAAGCCCTGTTCGGCGATGAAGGCCTCGCGCACGCGGCGGCCAGCCTCGGTGCGAACCGGGATGTTCTGCAAATTGGGATCGGACGAGGCCAGGCGGCCCGTGATCACCGCCGCCTGCGCGTAGCGCGTGTGAACCCGCCCCGTGTCCGGGTTGATCATGCGCGGCAGCTTGTCCGTGTAGGTCGACTTCAACTTGGACAGGCCCCGGTACTCCAGCAGCACCTGCGGCAACGGGTAGTCCAGCGCCAGCTTGGTCAGCACGTCTTCGTCCGTGGACGGCGCGCCGCCCGCAGTCTTGCGGACCACGGGCAACTGCATGCGGTCGAACAGGATCTCGCCCAGTTGCTTGGGGGAATTCAGGTTGAAGGGCTGGCCCGCCAGCTCGTAGGCCTTTTGCTCCAGGCGCAACATTTCCTGGCCCAGTTTGTGGCTTTGGCGGCCAAGCTCGGCGGCATCCACCTTTACACCGTTGCGCTCGATCGTGGTCAGCACCGCCGACACCTTGATCTCAAGCTGGTAGACGCGATTCAGCCCTTCGTCGGCCGCCACCATCGGGCGCAGCACCTGATGCAGTTGCAAGGTGAAATCAGCGTCCTCGGCGGCGTAGTGCCCCGCCTTGTCGACCGCCACTTCGTCAAAGCCGATCTGCTTGGCGCCCTTGCCGCACAGGTCTTCGTAGGACACGCCGCTGCGGCCCAGGTAGCGTTGGGCCAGATCGTTCAGGCCCACGCCGCGATGGGATTCCAGCACATACGCTTCAAGCATCGTGTCTTCGGCAATGCCAGCCAGCCGGATGCCTTCATTGGCAAACACATGGGCATCGTACTTGGCGTGATGCAGCAGCTTGGCGCGCGAGGCGTCCTCAAGCCACGGCTTCAGGCGCGCCAGCACCTCGGCCTTGGGCAATTGGGTCGCGCCGTCGGGGCCGCGATGCGCCACGGGGATGTAGCAGGCCACACCCGGCTCCACCGCCAGCGACAGGCCAACAAGCTTGGCCTGCATCTGGTCCAGCGACGTAGTTTCGGTGTCCAGCGCCACCAGGGATGCGCCCTGCAGCTTTTCCACCCACGCGTCGAATTCCGCCCAGTCGGAAATAATGCGGTAATCCAGTTCGGCGGGAGCCGCGGGCACGTCAGCCGCAATGCGGGCATCGCCAGTCGGCACGCGCTCGGCGTCACCGGTCAGATCGCGCAGCCACGTGCGGAACCCGTAGCGTTCGTACAGTTCGGTCAGCGTGGCGTCGTCGCGTTCCCGCGGCGTCAGGTCGTCCACGCTTTCGACGTGGCCGGTCAGGTCGCAGTCGTACTTCACCGTCAGCAACTGGCGCGTCAGCGGGAAGTTCGGGATGGCCTCGCGCAGGTTGCTGCCGGCCACGCCCTTGATGCCATCGGCGCCTTCCACCAGTTTGTCGATAGAGCCGAATTCCGTCAGCCACTTCACCGCCGTCTTCGGGCCGACCTTAGTCACGCCCGGGACGTTGTCCACCGTGTCGCCCACCAGCATCAGATAGTCGACGATGCGGTCGGGCGGCACGCCGAATTTGTTGACCACGCCGGGTTCGTCAAGCACTTCGCCAGTCATGGTGTTGACCAGGGTGACGTGGCTGTTGACCAGTTGCGCCAGATCTTTGTCGCCGGTGGAAACAATGGTGTGCACGTCGTGCTCGGCCGCGCGCTTGGCCAATGTGCCGATCACGTCGTCCGCTTCAACGCCCTCGATGGCCAGCACCGGCCAGCCCAGCGCGCGCACAGCGCGGTGGATAGGTTCGATCTGCGCAGCCAGGTCCTCCGGCATGGGGGGCCGGTGCGACTTGTACTCGGGATACAAATCGTCCCGAAAGGTCTTGCCGCGGGCGTCGAAAATACATGCGGCATACTCTGCCTTGTGGTCAGATACAAGCTTGCGCAACATGTTCACCACGCCATAGAGCGCACCCGTAGGTTCGCCTTGCGCATTGCGCAAATCAGGCATAGCGTGGAAAGCGCGGTACAAGTAACTTGAACCGTCGACCAGTAATAAGGTTTTTTTCATGGTTACAAAGGCAGATATGGCAATAACTGCGGAAACACCCGCCAACAAACAAATTCCGCTGATTATGTCAGAGATACGGACGGCGGCAGACAAGCTCGCGAACATCGGGCCCGCAGTCAGCGTCTTCGGCAGTGCACGAGTCAGTCGCAATTCCCCCCACTATGAAACCACCATCGCCATATCGGCCGCCCTTGCTGGCGCCGGTTTCGCGGTCATCGCCGGGGGCGGCCCCGGCATCATGGAGGCAGCCAATAAAGGCGCATTCGAAGCGGGCGGCACCAGCATCGGGTTGAACATCAGCCTGCCGCACGAAGCGCACAACAACGAATACCAGACCATCAGCCTGTCGTTCGAATATTTCTTTTCGCGCAAGGCCACGTTCTTCATGCACAGCTTCGCCTACGTGGCGATGCCGGGCGGCTTCGGCACCCTGGACGAGCTCTTCGAAGCGTTGACGCTGATCCAGACGGGCAAGGTCCCGCCCGCGCCCATCGTGCTGGTGGGCAGCGAATACTGGTCCGGCCTGGTGGATTGGCTGGGCGGCCAGGTGCTGGGCAACGGCATGATCGGCGCGCACGACCTGGACCTCTTCATCATCGAAGACGATCCCGTCAAGGTGGTGCGCCGCGTGGTGGAGTTCCACGAAAAGGTCCACTCGGACGCGCAATACGCGCCTTCGCTTCCGGCCTGACGTTTCGCCGGCCCCATGAAAAATGCCCCCGCGGGGGCATTTTTCACTTCCGCATGAACGACGGCACCACTTCGGCCGGGATCGGGCACACGTAGGGCTGGCCCCGTCGCGCCTCCCGCAATTCTTCCTTGGCCCGGGCCAGCGCCTCCGGCTTCGTGTAAAGATCGGCGGCGGTCGCCGCGATGATCTTGGCCGCATGCACCATGCCCTTGTGAGCCATGGACATCTTGCCCTGCGCCACCATCTGCCATGAATGGAACGGCGTGCCGTAGGCGTAGCATGCCCCCCAGCATTGCGCGGTGGGCGTCACCCAACTGACGTCGCCAACATCGGTGGACCCGTAGCTGATCTCGGTCTTGGCCGGATCGAAGGGCGCCACGCCGGAGAACAGCGGCGTGGGATTGCGCAGTACCGCGCCCAGGTTCTTGCCAGCGTTGTCGATATCGTCTTCCGTGATCGAATCCCACATGCGGCGCGCGGCCTGCTCTTCGCCCGGGGTGTAGGCGGGCCCTTGCAGCGCCTGCATGTTGGCGTACATCACTTCGTTCAGCACGCGGTTCGGCATGTAGTTCGAGCAAGCCTTGTCAAACACGATTTCCAGTTGGCAGTCCGTCATCAATGCCGCGCCCCGCGCCACGTTTTTCACGCGCTCGTAAAGTTCCGACGCCTGCGAATTGACCGGGGCGCGCACCAGGTACAGGACCTCGGCGCGGGCCTGCACCACGTTGGGCGAAATGCCGCCGCTATGGGTCACGGCGTAATGCACGCGCGCGTCCGGCACCATGTGTTCACGCAGGTAGTTCACGCCCACGTTCATCAGTTCCACCGCGTCCAGCGCGCTACGGCCAAGATGCGGCGAATTCGCGGCGTGCGCGGCAATCCCGCGGAAGCGGAAATAGGCCTGGATATTCGCCAGCGACGATTGGTAGAAGATCCCCGTGTGCGATGCCGGATGCCAGGTCAGGGCCGCGTCCAGATCGTCGAACAGGCCGGCGCGCGCCATGAATGTCTTGCCCGAACCGCCCTCTTCCGCCGGGCAGCCATAGAAGCGGATCGTGCCCGGCAACTGGTTGGCTTCCAGGAACTCTTTGACTGCGACGGCGGCGAAATGCGCGGCCGTGCCCAGCAGATGGTGCCCGCATCCGTGGCCATTCCCATTCGGCGTTTCGGGCGATGGCTGGCAAGCGAACGCGCCGCTCTCCTGGCTCAGGCCCGACAGGGCGTCGTATTCGCCCAAGATGCCGATGACGGGGCCGCCTTGGCCGGCTTCGGCCACGAAGGCCGTCGGGATGCCCGCAGCGTCCCGCGTGATGCGGAAACCCGCTACTTCCAACATCTCGATATGCAGCTCGGCCGATTTGTGCTCGTCGTAGCGCAATTCTGCCAGGCTCCAGATGCGGTCGCTCAGATCCGCGTAACGATCGCTGCGCGCGTCAATGAACGGCGCAAGTTTGTCGATGGCACCCATTGCTTCTCCAGTGAAAGGTTGATCCTGTCCCGTTGAAAAAAAGCCGGTCATTCGTCGAGCTTGATCTCGGCAGTTTCAATGATTTTGCGATTGGCGGCCAGCGTCTGCGAAATGCGTCGCGCAAACGCCTCCGGCGCGCCCCCGTCCGGCTGCGTGAAGCAACGCCGTGGTTCGCGGGCAAGGGCCAGGCCACGATTTCCTGGAATGGTTGCGCGGCTGAGGCACTCGTCAGCGCATGGCGCGGACGATGGCCTCGCGCGCCAACCCCATGAATTCGCTTTCGCCGGCCCGGGCAGGCAGCAAGCGGAATTCCACCATCGGCAACGCCGGCAAACCCGGCGCGTGCAGCCGCGCGACGCCCGGTGCCAACGCCGATTCGTTCAGGCAGGCCACGCCCAATCCCGCCGAAATGGCCAACTGCAATCCCGCCACGCCCGAGGCCACGTGCGCCACCGAGTACGGCACGCCGCGGCGCGACAGCAGCCGTTCGACGTACTGCCGCAAGGCGCATGTTTCCGGCAACACCAGCAACGCCAAAGGCTCACCCGCCGGCGCGCCCGCGCCCTCCGCGGCCATCCATAGCAAAGGTTCGCGGCGCAGCAATTCTCCCTGCGCGCGCGCTCGCGGCGCGCCGCGCTCCTGGATCGACATCGATATGCCCACGTCGATCTCGCCACGTTCGTAGGCGGCCTCGATGGCCCCGCTCTTCATGATCGTCACATGCATGCGCACCTGCGGATACTGCTCGTTCAAGCGCCGCAGCATGCGCGCCACGTCGCCGGGGCGGAAATAGTCCGTGATGCACAACCGAAGCTCGCCTCGCAACGACACCCCCCGCAGGTCGCGGTACGCCTCGTCGCTCAACGCCAGGATGGCGCGGGCATGCGCCAACAGACGCTCGCCCGCAGGCGTTGCCGTCACGCCGGCTTTGCCGCGCACCAGCAATGGCTGCCCCGCGCGCTCTTCCAGTTTGCGCATCTGTTCGCTGACGGACGATTGCGACAGGAACACCTTTGGCGCCGCCGCGGTCAGGCTGCCGGATTCCAGCACGGCAACCAGCGTGCGTAGCTGGTCCAGGTCAAATCCAGACATGGCTTATCCAACGGATTAAACGATGGATGGAATCGTAATTTCCCGCTTTTCCGATGTCAACAGGGATCCTAAACTGGCTTCACCCCTACCCCATCAGGAGCCTCTCATGCCTCACATCGTCGTTCACCTCTCCGGCGCCTCCGATGCCGCCATCAACCGCCGCGTCGTCGACGCCGTGGCCGGCGTGACCCGATCAGTACTGGGCAAACAGTTGCCGGTCATCGCCATCACGCTGCAACACATCCCGCATGACCTCTGGTTCATCGGCGGCCGTCCGCTGTCGGAACTGGGCAAGAATGCCTTCCACCTGGACATCAGCGTCACCGACGAGACCAACACCAAGGGTGAAAAGGCGCGCTTCATCAAAGAGATCTACGCGTCATTCCAGGAAATCCTGGGTGAGCTGCATGAGTGCTCATATGTCCACGTGATCGACGCGCGGGCAGCCGCCTATGGCTACGGCGGCGCCACGCAGGAATACCGGCACCAACAAAACGGCGTGTAGCACGCCAGCGCCACGGACGAAAAAAAAGCCGCGCACCCGAAGGTGCGCGGCTTTTTCGCATACAGGCAAAACGCGGGGGCGTTGCCCCCGTCCCGCTTAAACGGCGGCGTCGCGCGCAGCGCGCTTGCGTTCGTTTTCCAGCAGGTGGCGCTTGCGCAGACGGATCGACTTCGGCGTGATTTCCACGAGTTCGTCGTCGTCGATGAATTCCACGGCATATTCCAGCGACATCTGGATCGGCGGAACCAGGCGCACGGCTTCGTCGGTGCCCGAGGCGCGCACGTTGGTCAGCTGCTTGCCCTTGATCGGGTTCACGACCAGGTCGTTGTCGCGGCTGTGAATGCCGATGATCATGCCTTCGTACAGCGCATCGCCCGGGCTCACGAACATGCGGCCGCGGTCCTGCAGCTTCCACAGGGCGTAGGCCACGGCGTCGCCGTGATCCTGGCTGATCAGCACGCCGTTGCGGCGCTCGCCGATCGAACCTTCCTTGACCGGGGCGTACTCATGGAAAATGTGGCT
This sequence comes from Achromobacter marplatensis, assembly GCF_049060505.1. Taxonomy (GTDB): domain Bacteria; phylum Pseudomonadota; class Gammaproteobacteria; order Burkholderiales; family Burkholderiaceae_B; genus Achromobacter; species Achromobacter marplatensis_A. The sequence continues at coordinate 846,614 of NZ_JBMGRB010000001.1, read as the reverse complement.
CATCAAGCCCGTGCCGCGCGTCAGCGTCAGGAACTCGTTCTGGAAGCCGATCAGGCCACGAGCCGGAATCAGGTATTCCAGGCGGGTGCGGCCACGGCCGTCCGGCTGCATGTCCTGCAGGTCGCCCTTGCGGCGGCCCAGCTCTTCCATCACGCCGCCCTGGTGGGCGTCTTCGACGTCGACCGTCAGCGATTCAAACGGCTCGCACTTCACGCCGTCGATGTCCTTGAACACCACGCGCGGGCGCGACACGGCCAGCTCGTAGCCTTCGCGGCGCATCGTTTCCAGCAGAATCGTCAGGTGCAGTTCGCCGCGGCCCGACACTTCGAATACCGTGTCGTCGCCCGTATCGCGCACACGCAGCGCCACGTTGGACTTCAGTTCGCGGTCCAGGCGGTCGCGCACTTGGCGGCTGGTCACGAACTTGCCTTCGCGGCCGGCCAGCGGCGACGTGTTCACCATGAAGTTCATGGTCAGCGTCGGCTCGTCGATGCGCAGCATCGGCAGGGCTTCCTGCGTCGTCACGTCGGTGACGGTGCAGCCAATGCCCAGTTCTTCAATACCGTTGATCAGCACGATGTCGCCAGCTTCGGCTTCATCCACCACGACGCGTTCCAGGCCGTGGAACTTCAGCACCTGGTTGATGCGGCCGCGGCCGCCCTGGCCGTCAGGACCGAACTTGTAAGCCACTTCCATACCGGGGCGCATACGGCCACGATTGATGCGACCCACGCCGATCTTGCCGACGTAGCTGTTGTAGTCCAGCGAGATGATCTGCATCTGCAACGGACCGTTGGGATCGTCGTCGCGCTGCGGCACGTGCTGCAGGATGGCTTCGAACAGCGGACGCATATTGCCTTCGCGCACGTCCGGCGTCAGGCCAGCGTAGCCCGACAGGCCCGAGGCGTAGACCACCGGGAAGTCCAGCTGCTCTTCCGTCGCGCCCAGCTTGTCGAACAGGTCGAACGTGGCGTTGATGACGAAGTCGGTGCGAGCGCCCGGGCGGTCGACCTTGTTGACCACGACGATCGGCTTCAGGCCCAGGGCCAGCGCCTTGCGGGTCACGAAAATGGTCTGCGGCATCGGGCCTTCAACGGCGTCAACCAGCAGCAGCACGCCGTCGACCATGGACAGCACGCGTTCGACTTCACCACCGAAGTCAGCGTGACCCGGGGTGTCGACGATGTTGATGTGCGTGCCTTCGTATTCAACGGCACAGTTCTTGGCCAGAATCGTGATGCCGCGTTCTTTTTCCAGATCGTTCGAGTCCATGACCCGTTCGGTCAGCGCCTGGTTTTCGCGGAAGGTGCCGGATTGGCGCAGCAGCTGGTCGACCAGGGTTGTTTTACCGTGGTCCACGTGGGCGATGATGGCGACGTTGCGCAAGGCGCGAGTCATAGCGAGTCCTTTAAGGTCAGGGTGGAAGGCAGCAAGCCCTCCGGCAATTCGTTCAGTGCAAGCAATGCCTGCTTGGGGTCTGGCATGGCCTGCAAGGCTTCCAGCTCAACGGCGCGTTCCAGAGAAAATGGCCCGACATGCGTGCGCCGCAGCGCCGTCAGGTGGGCGAAACAGCCCAGCACGCGCCCGATGTCCTGGGCCAGTGTTCGGATGTATGTGCCTTTACTGCAAGCCACATCGATCTCTGCCTGCGTTCCCGAAAGGGACAACAGCTCGATGCGGTGAATCGTGATCTGGCGCGGGGCCCGTTCCAGCTCGATGCCGGCGCGCGCGTACTCGTACAACGGTTTTCCATCGCGCTTGAGCGCGGAGTACATCGGCGGAATCTGCTCGATCGTGCCCGAGAAACGTGACAGCGCGTCGCGCAGCGCCTGTTCGTCAACGGTAAAGCCCGGTTCGGCGGTGGACACGACATTGCCGGTCAGGTCGCCAGAATCGGTTTCGCTGCCAAATTGCAGCGTAGCGCGATACGCCTTGTCAGCGTTAAGCATCGCGCCGGAAATCTTGGTCGCGCGTCCCATGCAGCACACCAGCAAGCCGGTGGCGAAGGGATCCAACGTGCCCGTGTGACCGGCTTTCGCCGCATCCATGGCACGTTTGGCGCGTTGTAAGGCGTGGTTGCTCGACAAACCTACGGGTTTGTCGAGCAACAGCACACCGTCGAGCAAAAGCCCGCGTCGTTTAGCCATCGTCGGAATCCGTGTTTAGAGCAGTGACGACAGCCCGATCAGGACTGGTCTTCAGGTTCGTCGGGCACGCCCGAATGGGGGCCGGGCCGGTTTGCGCGGTCGATAAGGATCGACATTTCGATACCACGGGCAATTTGCTCGTCGTGGAAGAAACGCAAAGTGGGGACAGTGTGAATGTGCAGCAGCTTATAGAGCTGCGAGTGCAGCCAACCGGCTTTCTCGTTCAGCAAGGCGGTCGCGGCTTCGGGCTCGGCGCCCAAAACCGTGAACCACACCTTGGCATGCGCGTAGTCGGTCGACAATTCCACACCGGAGAGCGTGATCAGGCCAGCGCGAGACATATCGATTTCGCGCTGGATGATCTCGGCCAGATCTTTTTGGATCTGGTCGGCCAGCCGCAGATTGCGGCCGGGGATGGCTTTGGACTTGTGACGGCTCATTAGCAATAATGCCTCGCGACGCTTTACAGCGTACGCGCGATTTCCTTGATTTCAAAGACTTCCAGTTGGTCGCCCACCTGGATGTCATTGTTGCCGCGCAGCGTAAGACCGCAATCGAAGCCCGACTTGACTTCCTTGACGTCGTCCTTGAAGCGGCGCAGCGATTCAAGATGCCCCGTCCAGTGAACCACGTTGTTGCGCAGCAGGCGTACCTGGGAATCGCGGCGGACGATGCCGTCAAGCACCATACAACCGGCGATGTTGCCAAGGCGCGAGATGCTGTAGACCTCACGGATCTCGACCAGGCCGATGATTTCTTCTTTCTTCTCGGGCGCCAACATGCCCGACATGGCCGCCTTAACTTCATCCACGGCGTCGTAAATGATGTTGTAGTAGCGCACGTCGATGCCGTTGTTCTCGGCCAGCTTCTTGGCGCTTGCTTCCGCACGCACATTGAAGCCGATCACGACAGCGTTCGAGGCGATGGCCAAGTTGATGTCGGTTTCCGAGATGCCACCGACAGCCGCGTGCACCACTTGCACACGGACTTCGTCGGTCGACAGCTTGACCAGCGACTGGACCAGCGCTTCTTGCGAACCCTGCACGTCGGTCTTGACGATAAGCGTGAGGGTCTGCGTGCCCTCGCCCAGGTTGTCGAACATCGATTCCAGCTTGGCGGCCTGTTGGCGAGCCAGCTTGACGTCGCGGAACTTGCCTTGGCGGAACAGCGCAATTTCGCGCGCCTTGCGCTCGTCGGACAGCGCCATCAGCTCGTCACCAGCGGCGGGCACTTCGGTCAGGCCCTGGATTTCCACCGGGATCGACGGGCCGGCCGATTGAATCGGCTTGCCGTTTTCGTCCAGCATGGCGCGAACACGGCCGAAGCTTGCGCCGGCCAGCACCACGTCGCCGCGCTTGAGCGTGCCGCTCTGCACCAGAATCGTCGCGACCGGGCCGCGGCCCTTGTCCAGACGGGCTTCGATGACCAGGCCCTTGGCGGCTGCCTCGACCGGTGCCTTCAATTCCAGCACTTCGGCTTGCAGCAGCAGGTTTTCCAGCAGATCGTCGATGCCTTCGCCGGTCTTGGCCGACACGCCCACGAAGGGCACGTCACCACCGTATTCTTCCGGCACGACCTGTTCGGCAACCAATTCCTGCTTGACGCGTTCCGGGTTGGCCGACGGCTTGTCGATCTTGGTCACGGCCACGACCATGGGCACGCCCGCGGCCTTGGCGTGGTGGATGGCTTCACGCGTTTGCGGCATCACGCCGTCGTCGGCGGCAACCACCAGAATCACGATGTCGGTAGCCTTGGCGCCGCGGGCACGCATGGCGGTGAACGCCTCGTGGCCCGGGGTGTCAAGGAAGGTCACCATGCCGCGCTCGGTTTGAACGTGGTAGGCGCCAATGTGTTGCGTAATGCCGCCCGCTTCGCCCGCAGCGACCTTGGCGCGGCGGATGTAGTCCAGCAGCGAGGTCTTGCCGTGGTCGACGTGGCCCATGACGGTCACGACCGGTGCGCGCGGCAGCTGCTCGGCTTCGGAAACCGTGGCGGTTTCGTCCAGGAAGGCTTCCGGGTCATCCAGCTTGGCGGCGATCGCCACGTGGCCCAGTTCCTCGACCACGATCATGGCCGTTTCCTGGTCCAGCACCTGGTTGATGGTGACCATCTGGCCCAGCTTCATCAATTGCTTGATGACTTCGGCGGCCTTGACGGACATCTTGTGAGCCAGGTCGGCCACGCTGATGGTTTCGGGCACGTGGACTTCACGTGCGATGAATTCTTGCGGCGCCGGCTCGTTGCGGCGGTCGTTCTGCTGGTTGCGGCCACCACGGCCGCCGCCCTTGCCACCACCCTTGCCGCCTGCGCGCCAGCCGTCACGGCTGGCCGGGGCTGCCGGCTTGTCGGCGGGCTTCTTGCGCGATGCGTCATCCGACCAGGTCGACGCGACTTCAGCGGTCTTGATGGTCTTCTTCGCACCCGGCGCTGCGGGCTTGGCGTCTTTCTTGGCGCCAGGCGTGGCGCCCGGCTTGCCGGCCGGCTTGTGCAGCGTGCCCGAAATGGGCGCCGCGGCGGGGGCGGCAGGCGCCTCCGGTTCGGGCGCGCGCAGCACCTTGCGGGGACGGTTCAGCATCTCACGCAGCGCGGCGGCTTCGGCCTCGGCGGCACGGCGGGCCTCATCGCGGCCGCCCGACGTAGCGGAGGCGGCGAGCGGCGGGCCGGCACGGCGGTTGTCGGCACGGTTGCCTACCCTGGCGGCAGGCGCGGCAGGCGTAGACGCGGCGGGCGCGGCGGATTTGACGGGTTCGGACTTCGCAGCAGGCTGAGCCTGGGCGACAGGCGCGTTGGCCTGGGAGGAAGATGTTTCTGACTTATTAGCTAGCACAACGGGTTCCGGCTTGGCTTCTTCAGCCAGGGGCTCGGTGGATTCAGTCTTAACTTCGGGCTTGGCCTCGTCGGCCACGGGCTCGGCAGGAGCAGGCGCCGACGTCGATTCGGGTTCAGGCTGGGCCTGGACTTCGGGGGCTTTCGCCTCGACGGGGGCGGGCACTTCGGCCGCGACGGATTCAACAGGCGCGGGCGCTTCAACCGGCGCGGGCGCTTCTACAGCAACGGGCTCTTCCGCCTGGACGGGGGCCGGAGCCTCTGCCTGGACGGGAGTGGCCTCGCGGGGCTCGACCACAGCAGGAGCCTCGGGCGCAGCCGGCGCGGACACCTGCTGCTCGTCTTCGACGGACGCTTCATCTTCGGCGCGCGCGGACGCGGCCTGCTCCAGGGCGATTTCGGAGGGATCACGCTTGACGAACACGCGCTTCTTGCGCACTTCGACCTGAATCGTGCGCGAACGGCCGGTGGCGTCAGCCTGCCGGATTTCGGACGTTTGGCGACGCGTCAGGGTGATCTTCTTGCCTTCGGTCGCGCCATGGGCGCGACGCAGCGATTCGAGCAATTTCGCCTTGTCGCTGTCGGTGACGGAATCGTCAACCGATTTGAGATCAACGCCAGCCGAGCGCAACTGATCCAGCAGCACATTGGCAGGCATTTTCAGCTCGGTAGCGAACTGGGCGACGGTGTTACTCGACATTAGGCTCTCTCTTCCCTATATGCAGCTATTACAAACAACGTGAACTTGCGGTGGATAAAACCTGCACTACCCACCGCAGACCCGTGTCCTTTTGGTTATTCTTCGTCGAACCAATGGGCACGGGCACGCATGATGAGGTCGCTGGCTTCCTGCTCGGTCAAGCCGGCGATTTCCGCCAGTTCGTCCGTTGCCAGTTCGGCCAGATCATCACGCGTATGCACTTGACGCTCGGCCAGCTTGCTGGCCAATTCTTGCGTCATGCCTTCGAGTTCAAGCAAATCCTGTGCGGTCTCAAGGCGCTCTTCCTGGGCAATCGCCTCAGTCAGCAACGCATTGCGGGCACGGGCGCGCAATTCATTGATGGTGTCTTCGTCAAACGCTTCGATTTCCAGCAGTTCCTGCATGGGCACGTAAGCGATTTCCTCGATACCGGTAAAACCTTCGTCGATCAGGATGTCGGCGACTTCCTCATCAACGTCCAGCTTGCTCATGAACGTGGCGCGCAGACCCGACCGCTCGACTTCCTGGCGGTTCAGGCTTTCTTCCGGCGTCATGATATTGATCTGCCAGCCCGTCAGTTCGGACGCCAGGCGCACGTTCTGACCCTTGGCGCCGATGGCCTTGGGCAGGTTTTCTTCGTCGACGACAACGTCCATCGCATGCTTGTCTTCATCAACGACGATCGATTCGACGTTGGCCGGCGCCAGGGCGCCAATGACAAACTGCGCGGGGTCTTCCGACCACAGCACGATATCGACCTGCTCGCCGCCCAGCTCGTTGCGAACCGCGGTAACACGCGAACCGCGCATGCCCACACACGTGCCGATCGGGTCGATACGCTTATCGTAAGCCACCACGGCGATCTTCGCACGCACGCCGGCATCGCGGGCGGCGGCCTTGATCTCCAGCAGGCCCTGCTCGATCTCGGGAACTTCGTTCTCGAACAGCTGGCGGATGAACTCGGGCGAGGTGCGCGACAAGATCACTTGCTGGCCACGCGCGGCGTGGTCAACACGCAACACGAAGGCGCGGACGCGGTCGGCCACCCGGAGGTTTTCCTTCGGGATCATTTCGGAACGCGGCAGGCGCGCTTCGATCTTGCCGGTTTCGACAATGGCGTCGCCCTTGTCCATGCGCTTGATCGTGCCAGACACGATGGTTTCGCCACGGTCCAGGAAGTCGTTCAGCACCTGTTCGCGTTCGGCGTCACGAATTTTCTGCAGAATGGCCTGCTTGGCCGCCTGCGCGCCGATACGGCCGAATTCGATGGGCTCGAGGGGCTCTTCGATGTACTCGCCTTCCTGGATACCGGGGACGATTTCCACCGCGTCCGACAGCATTTCCTGCTTATCGGGTTCTTGCAGCCCGGCTTCATCAGGCACGACCAGCCAACGGCGGAAGCCCTCGTGATCGCCAGTTTCCCTATCGATGGCGACACGAATGTCCGCATCATCCTTGAAGCGCTTTTTCATGGCCGAGGCCAGCGCACTTTCCAGCGCACCGAACACGACGTCGCGCGTGACGTTCTTTTCACGCGCCAAGGCATCGACCAACAGAAGAATTTCGCGACTCATCGCTTTTTGCCCTTGAAATCCAGAACGGGATCCAGTTTTGCACGTTCGATGTCATCGACCGTGAAATTCAAAACCTGGACATCGTTCTTTTTTGCCTCAAATTCGAGACCGAACACGGTCTTGTGCATGCCAGCAGCGGCGTCCGAGGCGGCGGCGTCTTCGGGCACGGTCAGCGTGCCGGAGAAAACCTTACGTCCGTCTAATGCCTCGCGCAGCTTGATTTCGATGCGCTCGCCTGCGAAACGGCGGAATTCGTTCTCGTTGCGCAGCGGGCGGTCAATGCCCGGCGAACCGACTTCCAGCCGCTTATAGTCGATGTTCTCGACTTCAAACACCCGCGACAATTGGCGAGACACCTGCTCGCAGTCTTCGATGCGCACACCGCCGACCCGATCGATCGTCACGCGCAAAAGGCCCAGGGCGGCACGCTCGACGTCTACGAGTTCGAGGTCCATGCCGGCCAAAGCCTCTTCGGTCAATGCGAATAAATCAGCCATATACTCAAAAAAAATGGGCTGTACGCCCAGCCCACCGATATTGCGCAGAGCCCAGCCGCTTCCCTACTGCACGTAAGGAGCAATGCTGGGCAGCGCCCTATATTGCGACCTAATTTGTGGTTTGCGCCACGGGATTCCCCCATACAGCCCCGCCCCAACCCGTCTATCCGGGCCCGGCGGCACTTGGCGCAACTCCGATGCCAACTGCTCTTGCCTACCGCGCGTTGCCTACAGGCCAACACGCTTGATGCCTTCTTGCCGCGCCATCGCCACTCATAAGGTGGCACCCACTTCGGGAACCGCCCCCTGGCGCACTATCTTCACGCACTATCTTCATGGCGCCGCTGCTATTTCAGCGCCGCTGCCACTCAGAGCCATTGCTATTCAGTGCCGCTTATCAGTGCCGCTGCTACTCAGTGCCGCTGCCGGACATGCTGCCAGACACGCGCTATCGAGCACACTGAAGACCGCTGTCGGGCGAAAGGCAATGACGCGAAGCCATGAAAACCATTGATTTTACCAGATAAACCGGAAAATCGCCTGATTCGTCACGGGCTTACGTTTATATGGGACACATCGGCCCCGGCGGCGCGCCCTGCGCGCCGCCTGACCGCACTTAGCGGCCCTGCCGGCCACGCCCGCCCATCACGCCAAGGCGCGATTCGTGGGCCGAAGCGCCACGCGGCTGCCAATCATCGCCACGCGGCGAGGAAGACGACGACGCATTGCGCGGGGCGCGCGGCTTGCCGCCCGCACCCGGTCCCTTGTTGTTGCCGGCGCCGCTTCCGGCCGCGCGCGACGAGCCTTCGGCCTTGTTGCCGCCACGGCCCGCGCCTGCCGGCTTGCCGCCGCGGCTGTTGCCGCCGCCCGCACCCGCCGGCTTGCCACCACCCGGCTTACGGCCGGCAGGCTTGCGGCCGCCACCGCCCAAGGGCGCTTCCGCCACGTTGCCGACAGCATCCGCGGAAGCCATCGGACCCGACGGGCCGTTGGCCGCCACCGAACGGGGACCGCGAGGCTTGCCGCCCGGTTTGCCACCGGGCTTTCCGCCCGGCTTGCCACCCGGCCGCCCCCCGCCCGCAGGCGCTGCCGAACGGCCGCCGGGCTTACCGCCCTTGCGGTTGCCGCCCGCGCCTTCCGCGGCCAACGGATGACCATTGGCATAACCGCCAGCAATCATCAAACCGGTGCCGAACGGATCGGAGGGACATGCCGCCGTTTGGCCCGCGCTGCCCAGACGCCCCCCTTGCAACTTGCCGCGGCGACCGATGCGGGCGCCGTTCATGCCATTGCGATCCATGGTGCCAAAGCCCGGGGGCAAGGCGCTGTCATGCGATTGAGGTTGCTTCGAACGGCGGCGATTGCCACCGGATTCGTCGTCTTCACGCAACAGTCCCAGCTGGACCATCAGCGCCGTCACAAGCGAACCATCCAACTCTTCCCACCGGCCGCGCCGCAGCGTGCGCGGCAAGACCACGTCGCCGAAACGGGTGCGGATCAGACGGCTGACCGTGACGCCGACGGCTTCGAACATGCGGCGGACTTCGCGGTTGCGGCCTTCCTGCAAGGTCACGCGATACCAGCGGTTGCTGCCATCGCCACCCAGGTATTCCAGCGCGCCGAAAGCGGCCAGGCCGTCTTCCAGCTCAATGCCATCGACCAGCGACTGGCGCTGGGCCTCGTCCATTTCGCCCAACACGCGGACCGCGTATTCGCGCTCGGTGCCGTAACGGGGGTGCATGATGCGGTTGGCCATGTCGCCCGAGGTCGTGAAAATCAGCAGACCTTCGGTATTCAAGTCCAGGCGCCCAACCGACAACCACTTGCCGGTGCGCAGCTTGGGCAGGCGCGCAAAGACGCTGGCGCGGCCACCCGGATCGTCGTGGCTGACGATCTCGCCTGCCGGCTTGTGATACAGGATCACGCGCGGCGGCTTCTTCGTATTCACGCGCATGATGGGCTTGCCGTTGACGCGGACCTGGTCATTCGGCGCCACGCGCTGGCCGATATGGGCGGGCTCGCCGTTGACCGACACGCGGCCCGCGACAATCAACTCTTCCATTTCGCGGCGCGAACCGATACCGGCGTCAGCCAGCACCTTGTGCAGCTTGGGCATGACCGAATCGCTGTTCAGGTACTTGCCCAGGCGCTGCTCCATGCGGTCCGCCGAGTCCAGGTACGACAGGGCCTGCTCGGCCTCCTGCTCGCCGCCACGGGAGTCGGGCGACTCAACCGGAGCAACGGCCGCCGCAGGCTGCTGGCCCTCGGCTGCCGGCGCCTGTTCGGCCGTTGCATCGCCGCGACGGCGACGGAACGGCGTCCTCAGCTTGCGCCCGCGCCCACGGGCACCGGCCTCACCTTCGGCTGCCGGCTCACGCGCGGCGGATGCTTCCGGTTGACCGTTGGAAACGGTGTCATCCGAACGGGGATTGTCGTCCTGCATTGCTGTATTCGTTGTCACTGGGACAGCTCCGAATTTCAAACTTGGGTAGGCCTGCCAGGGGCAGGCTCGTCATCATCAGGGGACGCCGACTCACGGACGGCGCGAGGCCGCTCCGGCTCTGCCTCGCCCGACGCCGTGGGAACGACATCAGGGTCGGGCCGAACACGTTCGTCAAGGCCGATGGCGGGCTCATGCCCGGCGGCGCCAGGCGCTGCGTGATCGGTCTCGTCAATCGGTTCGGTCGGTTCCGCGTGTTTTGCGTTCTCGACACTTTCCTTTGCAGCACCGGCTTCTGTGACGTCGGCGGCCATATCGGAAAGGTCGTTGCCCGCCCCTTCGTCGGGAAAACCGGACGGGGTTGGCGTATTGGACAAGCCTTCGGCTTGCTCCCGGACGGTGGGTTCGTCTGCGGGATCCGCGCTTTCTTCTGTGCGCGAAACGACGGATTCTACGCTATCGCCAGGGGCTATGGGTGCATCGTGTTCCGAAACAGACAATTCCGCAACTGGGATATCGTCATTTTCTTTCACGGCCGCCGGCTCATCGATGGCAATTTCGCCCTGCAGCCCGTCGACCTCGGCAGCGGTTTCACCGTCATTTTCGCCATCGGCGGCGGCGTCGTCGGGCTTGGCGTCGTCGACGGGCGCGGCGCCCTCGCCTGTAAGTTGCTGCACTTCGCCCAGATCCAGGCCAGCCAGCGCCGCAGCGGCTTGGGCCGATTCCAACGGCGGAAGCTCATCCAGCGCCCGCAGGCCGAGATCGTCCAGGAATTGGCGCGTCGTGCCGAACAGGGCGGGACGACCCGGCGCATCGCGATGCCCGATGACCTCGATCCACCCCCGGTCCTCGAGCGCCTTCACGATTTGCGAAGACACGGTGACGCCTCGGATGTCCTCGATGTCGCCGCGCGTGACCGGCTGGCGCCAGGCCACGATGGCCAGCGTCTCCATGACTGCGCGCGAATACTTGGGCGGCTTTTCCGGGCTAAGCCGCTCAAGGTAGCGCTGCATGTGCGGGCGGCTCTGGAAACGCCATCCGCTTGCCAGCTGCACTAATTCGAGGCCGCCATCGGCCCAATTGCTTTGCAGCGTCTCCAACAGCCCGCGCAGCTTGCTGTTGTCGAATTGTTCATCGTCCCCGAATAGCTTGCGCATATCGGACAGTTGCATCGGCTGCACCGCGCATAACAGCGCGGTTTCCAGCACGAGTATTGCCTCGCTATCATTCATCGACATTCAGATTCAAAAAGGGCTAACTTGCGCTAGGTTGAAAATAAGGTTAATATTCTTTTCTCAGACGCGGGGTGGAGCAGTCTGGCAGCTCGTCGGGCTCATAACCCGAAGGTCGTAGGTTCAAATCCTGCCCCCGCAACCAAATTGACGAAGGCCTGGCGAATGCGCCGGGCCTTTTTCATTTGTGCCCACAATGTGCCCACAATATTCTTGCCCGCGAACTTCATTTGCGTCGGCAAACCCAACACCTGTTGCGCCGCGACTCGCGTATCTTGCGCCGATGGGGCCCGCGCCAAATCGCTAGCGGCAACACGTGCAATCAAAGCAGGCGTCACAATGAACGCCGCGCCCGCACCCGCCAGCAAGGCCCCAGCAAAAGCGGGCTCGCGACAGACGGCATGGGCTTGCGTAGTGTTCACAACATTCCTGGGTTGACTGTCATGCATGACGGGCTGCGCGGCGAACCGCGCGTTGGCATGCGCCGAAACGGCCGCGCCAATCAAGATAGGGCGATATGCCTGCCTGATTTCCATCACGGCAGACGCCTTAAGCAAATTCTGGAAAAGCTGGCATTACACGCCAACACAAGCCTGCGGGACACGCTGGTAACCCAGCGCCTATTTCCTGCGGCGATCAGTATCAAGACCTGGATCGTCAGGCATCGGATTCGGCATTGTGGCTGGCCGCCACCCTGAACCCCATGCGCCCCCTCGCGCATACGAAGACCCACTTCGTGATGCGATGACCAATTCCAGGCCGGACTTACGATTCTTAGCTATTTTCGACGACTACATGCTAGCGGACATTGGCCCGCCGCAATATGGCTTGCTGGCGTATGCCCGGACAAAATATGCCCGGCCCGCCATGACAATACCCAAATTATACCGCCATAACTCTGGCCCTCAACCCCGACCGCCCTCGAAGCCTTCGCCTCAAGACGGCGCCCCCGGGGGCACCGCAGACACCGAGACGGGCTTATCCCACGGCGCGGAACCCAGACGCTCCACCAGAAAATCCAGCATCGAACGCAAGATCAACGGCATCTGGCGGCGCGAGGCATAAACGCCGTAAATGCCCAGTTCCTGCGGCTTGCACTGCGGCAGAATAGCTTTCAAGCGCCCCGCCGCCAGATACTCGGCCGCGTAGTAAGTCGGCAGCATGGCGATGCCCGCGCCCTCCAGCGCGGCGCTCGACAGTACCGAGACCTCATTCGCGCTGATATTGCCGCTGACCGGCACATCCACTGGCTGGCCATCGCGTTCGAATCGCCACAGGCTTTTGCCAAAATAGGAATGCGTCAGGCAATTGCGCAAGGACAGATCTTCGATGCGCGCCGGCACGCCTTCGCGCGCCAGGTAGTCGGGCGATGCGCACACCACCGAGCGGCAGACGGCCAATTTACGCGCGATCAGGTTGGGGTCCAGGTCATTCGTGATCCGGACCGCCAGGTCTACCCGCTCTTCGACCAGATTGACAGCGCGCTCGACCAGCATCAAATCCACGGAGGTGCCGGGGTGCTGCTTGACGTAATCGGTAACCACGCTGGCCAAATGCCTTGAACCGAAGGACATGCTGGTCGTAATGCGCAGCAAGCCGCGCGGCGTGTCTTCCGGGGTGGATACCGCGCTACGCAGATCGCCCACCATGTCGAGCATCTGCCGGCACCGCGGCAAGGTTTCCGCCCCCGCAGGCGTGAGGCTGAGCCGGCGCGTGGTGCGATGCAGCAAACGCACGCCCACCCACTGTTCCATTTCGGCCAGATACCGCGACACCATCGCACGCGACATGTCCAAATGGACTGCCGCCGCCGATAGGCTCCCCCGATCGGCGACTTCGACGAACACCTGCATGGCTTTCAGACGATCCATGATTGTCTCGGTTCTTGCATCAGACCGTACCGGTTATACCGTATTTCCATGCAACATCCGTGCAGAAATCGCGACACGAGAATTCAGCCTGCCGCGCGACAAAGGCTGGACAGGCGCCCCCTCAAGCAGGCAATTGCCCCAGCGCCTGCAAGACCTCGGCGCGCACGTTGTCCGCATCCAGCCCGCGCAGGATGTAGACAAGATGCGACGCGCGGTCATCACTGGGCCATTGCGACAGCGTGCTTAGCGGATACAGTTCGCCATGGACGCCGTGCACCTCGCATGGCAGCGCCTCGCCTTCGAAACACACCAACCCCTTCATCCGAAGCACCCCCTGGCCAAAGCGCTCCTGGATGCGCGACACGCCGGCCAGAAAGGCGGCTCGACCCAGCGGCGCGGACAAGGTCAACGAAAAACTGGCAACTTGCGCATGGCGGTCGGCGACCGGACGCGCGAAGGCCTGCAGCCAGTTCGCCAGCGCGACGCCATCCCGGCGCGCAAGCGCATCGGGGCCGTCGCGCAGCACTCCTGCCAAGGGCGCATCCTGCCGCTGGACGCAACGCTGCGCGCCGGGGTTGATAGCGATGACCGCCTGTTCTACCCGCCGCAATTGCGCTGCGTCCGCCAACTCTGATTTACCGAGCACGACGGCATCGGCTAGCGCCAATTGCCGCGCCGCTTCGGGCTGCGACGCCAATTGCTCCTCGCCGTGCCGCACGTCCACGACCACGATCGCGCCGCGATACGCGTAACGCTCGGACAAGAACCGATCGTGTTTGAGCATGAACAGGATCGACGCGGGATCCGCCAACCCGCTCGTTTCAATCAGCACGCGGCGAAACGGCTTGATCCGGCGACTGAGCGCCAGCATGAAAAGGTCGCGCAGCGTGTCCACTACGGCGCCACTGACAACACAACAGAGGCAACCGCCCTCGATCAACACGACATTCGCTGGCGCCAGGCGCACTAGATGATGATCGACGCCGACATCGCCATATTCATTGACGATGACCAACGCGTCGGCGTATGCCGGCTCGTGCAGCAACCGGTTCAGCAGCGTGGTCTTGCCACTGCCCAGAAACCCTGAAATCACCGTCACGCCAATGCGCTTGTCCCCGTCCATACCCATTCGTCCAACGGGAGCTACCCCGGATTTTGCGGCCGCCCCCACACCGGAAACGGATCCGCCAGCGCAGCCAGCTCACTGGCGGGCCGCGTCATTTCTTCCTGCGTCATCAAACACGCCTGCAAGCGCGCCCGCAGCGCCGCCTCGTCCATGCCGATGCCGATCAGCACCAATTCCTGGCGCCGGTCGCCATAGACCGGATCCCAGTCCGACAGAATCGCTTTCCGCGATTCCACATCTTCGGGCCATTGCTCGCGCGGCAGCGCCGCCCACCAGTAACCTGCCGCGCCATGGCGCACGATTGCCCCCGCCTGGGACCACGACGCCGCGAACGCCGGCCGCGTCACCAGCCAGAAATAGCCCTTCGACCTTACGACGCCAGGCCACTCCTGATGGACGCAATCCCAGAAACGCCGCGGGTGGAACGGGCGCTTGGCACGAAACACGAAACTGCCAATGCCGTACTCCTGGCTCTCTGGAACGTGCTCGCCACGCAACGTCTTCAGCCAGCCCGGCGCCTGCGCGGCGGCTTCGAAATCAAACCGCCCCGTATCCAGCACGCTTGCCATTGGAACCCGGCCGAATTCGCTGCGGATGATATGCGCACGCGGGTTCAGTTGGCCCAACATCGCTTCCAGGCGAGCCAGTTCGTCAGGCTCCACCAGATCGGTCTTGTTCAAGACAATGACGTCGCAAAATTCCACTTGCTCGATCAGCAGGTCCACGACGGTGCGCGCATCCTCGTTGCCAAGGGTCTCGCCGCGCTCCGCCAAACTGTCTTGACTGGCGTAGTCCCGCAAGAAGTTGAAAGCATCCACTACCGTGACCATCGTGTCCAGCCGGGCAACATCGCCCAGGCTGACACCGTCATCGTCGCGGAACGTGAACGTCTCGGCCACCGGCAAGGGCTCGGAGATGCCTGTCGATTCGATCAACAAGTAATCAAAACGCCCCTCGGCGGCCAAGCGGCGGATCTCCACCAGCAGATCTTCACGGAGCGTACAGCAGATGCAGCCATTGCTCATTTCGACCAGCTTTTCGTCGGCGCGCGATAGCGC
Source organism: Achromobacter marplatensis (assembly GCF_049060505.1). Classification (GTDB taxonomy): domain Bacteria; phylum Pseudomonadota; class Gammaproteobacteria; order Burkholderiales; family Burkholderiaceae_B; genus Achromobacter; species Achromobacter marplatensis_A. Next base: position 831,143 of record NZ_JBMGRB010000001.1, on the reverse strand, counting down.
CGCCCCGCCCTCGCGCACCAGGCGCGCATCGATATTGACTTCGGACATGTCATTGACGATAACCGCCACCCGCCGCCCTTCGCGGTTGTTCAACACATGATTCAGCAACGTCGTCTTGCCCGCCCCCAAGAACCCGGACAGCACCGTTACCGGCAAGCGCCCATCACGCAACGGATCCGTCTCATTCATCAACGTCATGGCTTCACTCCAAAAATAGAATGTTATTACATAACACTAATGGCGAAAACCACTACCCGCATTCGGACGAATCGCGCATTGATTCAGGTAATCGGATATCGGCGAAGGCAAAAAAGGGCCAAGGCGGCCTAGGCGTGAGAAACACGCGGAAAGGCATGGAAGCGCAAAACAAAAAGGGCCACTCACTTTCGTGGGTGACCCTTTCGTGTTCGGCGCCAGTTTGGCGCGGAACTTGTCGGTACTGAATTCTTTTGGCTCCCCGAGCTGGGCTCGAACCAGCGACCTGCGGATTAACAGTCCGTCGCTCTACCGACTGAGCTATCGGGGATCTGCCAAGAACGTAATTATGACCTAAATTTTTTTCCCATGCAAATCGCGAATTTTTTAGTTCTTTTTAAGCCGTTTGTTTCCCATCACGAAAAAACTCTGATATGATTTCGGTCTTTCCAGATCAGGCCCCATAAACAGGGCAGCGAACTGGGAAGAACAAAGATGTTTTGCCTGAAGTTCAGCATCGCCGAATTCAACACCGGCACGCAAGAATCGAAGCAAATGGTCTTGCCGGCATAGCTCAGTTGGTAGAGCAGCGCATTCGTAATGCGAAGGTCGTAGGTTCGACTCCTATTGCCGGCACCAAATTCAAAAAGCAGCCCTCTCGGGCTGCTTTTTTCATTTCCGCTCCGCCATCCCTCTTGCGGGCCCGATCACGGGAACTCAATCCGCCTGCCGCGCGTCCAACTTGCTGGATTTCCTTCCCCACCAAGCGAAGACCACCATGCGCATCCTACTCGTCGAAGACGACATCATGATCGGTGAAAGCGTATTGGACTGCCTGCGCGCGGAGCATTACGCCGTCGACTGGGTCAAGGACGGCAACGCTGCGGAACTTGCCCTGCGCACCGACACCTATGACCTGATCCTGCTGGACCTGGGCTTGCCCAAACGCGATGGCCTGACCTTGCTGCGCGATCTGCGCACCCGCAAGGACCGCACCCCGGTGCTGATCGCCACCGCCCGCGACGCCGTCAGCGACCGCATCGCCGGATTGGATGCAGGCGCGGACGACTACATTGTCAAACCTTATGACGTGGATGAACTCCTGGCCCGCATGCGCGCCCTGATTCGCCGCAGCGCCGGCCGCGCCGAGCCGGTGTTCGAACACGACGGCATCACCATCGATCCGCAATCGCACGCGGCCATGGTGGACGGCACCCCGGTTGCCCTGACCGCCCGCGAATGGGCGGTGCTGGAGCCCCTGATCGCCCGGCCCGGCATGATCTTTTCGCGTGCGCAGCTGGAAGAGAAGCTCTACAGCTGGAAAGACAGCGTCAGCAGCAACGCCGTTGAGGTTTATATTCATGGCCTGCGCAAAAAACTGGGTCAGGACCTGATTCAGAACGTCAGAGGCGTCGGCTATGTCATTCCCAAAACATGAGCATGCGGCTTAGCTACTCGCTGAGAGCCCGCCTGCTTTTCTTCCTTCTGGCCGCCATTGCGGTCGGCGCGCTGGTGCAAGGTGCAATCGCCTACCGCAGCACGCTGGCGCAGGCCGACGATATCTTTGATTCCCTGCTGCAACGAACCGCCCTGTCGCTGGGTACCGGGGATGGGTTGCTCAGGACCGGCCCCACCCATGCGCGCGGCGCGGGCTCGCCCGTCGCCGACGACCTGATCATCCAGATATGGACGCCCGACGGCCTGCGCGTGTTCAATTCGCGGTCGCGCCGGCCCTTGCCCGATCAAATCGTGCTGGGCTTTTCCGACGCCCGGATGGAAGGCATTACCTATCGCGTGTATTCGCTAGCCACGCCGTTCCAGGTAATCCAGGTGGCGCAGGATATGGACGTCCGCAAGGACATGGCGCGCGCGCTTGCACTGCGCACCATCGCGCCCATTGCCGCCGCCGCGCCATTGCTGATGCTGATTATCTGGTGCGTGGTCAGTTGGTCGCTGCGGCCAGTCAAGCGTGCCCGCGCCCAGGTGGCGGCACGCCAGCCCGAAGACCTGTCGCCGGTCAATGTTCACGGCTTGCCTGACGAGATCCAGCCCCTGATCCAGGAACTTAACCTGCTGCTGGAACGCATGCGCGGCGCCTTCGCCCAACAGAAGCAGTTCGTGGGCGACGCGGCGCATGAGCTGCGTTCGCCGCTGGCCGCGCTGCGTCTGCAGTTGCAGGCCTTGCAACGCGCCGGCGACGCCGACAGCCGCCAACTGGCCGAACAGCGCCTGGCGGCCGGCATCGACCGCGCCACTCGCCTGGTCGAGCAATTGCTGTCCATGGCCCGCCACGAAAGCGCGGCGGCGCCCTCGCCCGCCGGCCCCGTAGATCTGGCCGACGTCTTGCGCCAGGCAATATCCGAAACGCTGCCGCAAGCCAACGCCAAGTCGATCAACATCAACATGGAAGGGGCGGCGCAAGCCCCGTTGCAGGGGCATCGCGATGCGTTGGTGCTATTGGCGCGCAACTTGCTCGACAACGCGGTCAAGCATACGCCCGAGGGCAAGCACATCCGGCTGCGCCTGGAACAGACCGCGGACAATACCCGATTCATGATCGACGACGAAGGGCCGGGCATCCCGCCAGCGGAGCGCGAACGCGTGTTCGACCGCTTCTACCGCGCCGAAGGCAACACGCAGCACGGCAGCGGACTGGGGCTATCGATCGCCCGCGCCATTGCCGAGCGACACGGTGCGCGCATCTTGCTGGAAGACGTGCCCGGCGGCTCGGGACTGCGCGCGCGGGTGGAATTCCCCCGCCCCCCAATGAGGCCCGCGATTTAAGATTCCCCTAAGTGTCAGGCCCGATGATTGCGCCATGCCCTCAAACATGAACGCAGGAGCCGACATGAAAACCTCGCAATTGACCCATTCGCGCCTGGTGCTGGCGCTGCTGGCCGCTGGCGCCATTGGCGGCGCCGGCGCCACCGCCTTCACCGGCAGCGTGTCGATGGCGGCCAATGCGCCGACCGCCGCCACCGCGCCGCAGACGATCAACCCCTCCAGCCCGCCCAATTTCGCGCAGATCACCCGCGACTTCGGGCCTGCCGTCGTCAATATCAGCGTCAGCGGCACCCGCAAAGTGTCCGCCGACGACGATGACCCCTTTGCCCAGTTCTTCGGCCAGATCCCCGGATCCCGAGGCCGCATGCCTTCGCGCGAAGTCCCGATGCGCGGGGAAGGCTCCGGCTTCATCATCAGTAACGATGGCATCATCCTGACCAACGCGCACGTTGTGCAGGACGCCAAGGAAGTCACGGTAAAGCTGACTGACCGCCGCGAGTACAAGGCCAAGGTACTGGGCGCGGACCGGCAAACGGACGTGGCCGTGCTCAAGATCGACGCCAAAAACCTGCCGGTTGTGAAGGTGGGCGACGTGAACCAGTTGCAAGTGGGTGAATGGGTGCTGGCTATTGGTTCGCCCTACGGCCTTGAAAACACCGCGACTGCGGGCATCGTCAGCGCCAAGGGCCGGTCGCTGCCCGACGACACGTCGGTCCCTTTCATCCAGACAGACGTGGCGGTCAACCCGGGCAATTCGGGCGGCCCGCTGTTTAATGACCGCGGCGAAGTCGTGGGCATCAATTCCCAGATCTATAGCCGCACCGGCGGGTTCCAGGGGCTGTCGTTTTCCATCCCCATCGATGTGGCCTACAAGATCAAGGACCAGATCCTGGAGCACGGCAAGGTGCAGCACGCCCGCCTGGGCGTGACGGTGCAGGAAGTGAATCAGGACCTGGCCAACTCCTTCAAGCTGGCGTCCCCGTCGGGCGCGCTGGTGTCCAGCGTCGAAAAAGGCAGCGCGGCCGACAAGGCCGGCCTGCAGCCCGGCGACGTGGTGCGAAAGATCGACGACAAGACCATCGTGTCCTCGGGCGACCTGGCCTCCCTGATCACACTCGCCTCGCCGGGCGAAAAGATCAAGATGGACGTGTGGCGCGCCGGCGCGCCCAAGGAACTGGTAGCCACTCTTGGGGGCATCCCCAAAGACAAGACGCAAGCGTCGGCAGGCGATCAGGACCTGCAGCGCGGTCAATTGGGTCTTGCCCTGCGGCCGCTGAGCCCGCAGGAACAGCAAGCGTCCGGCACTGAAGGCTTGCTGATCGAACGCGCCGCTGGCCCGGCCGCCAAGGCGGGCATCGAACCGGGCGACGTGCTGCTTTCTTTGAATGGCATGCCCGTGCACAACATCGGGCAAGTGAAGGAAGCGCTGTCCAAAGCGGGCAAGACCGTCGCCCTGCTGGTCCAGCGCGGCGAAGACAAGATCTTCGTGCCAGTGCAAATCGGCTAAGCCGATCCGCCGGCGTTACTCCGCGTCGGGCTGCTTGCCCGGCGCGGCGTCCGCGAAGGCCGGCAGTTCGCGGCATGCGGCATCGATCCGCACCACATTGGGCATCGCGGACAGGTCACACTCGAAGCGCTGCGCGTTGGCCACTTGCGGCACCAGGCACAGGTCGGCCATGGTCGGCGTGTCGCCGTGGCAGAAGCGGCCCGTGGCGCCCGACCGAGCCAATTGCGCCTCCAGGGCTTCCAGCCCCTGATGCACCCAATGCTTGTACCAGGCGTTCTTGGCGGCTTCGTCCACGCCCAGCGTGTGCTTCAGGTATTTCAGCACGCGCAGGTTGTTCAGCGGATGCGTGTCGCAGGCGATGCCAAGCGCCAGATCGCGCACGCGGGCCCGGCCAATGGCGTCGGCCGGCAGCAGCGGCGGTTGGGGGTGCGTTTCTTCCAGGTACTCGATGATGGCGAGCGATTGCCCGATGACAGCGTCGCCATCGATCAGCGTGGGCACCAACGCCGTCGGGTTCGTCTTGCGATACCCCTCCGACAGTTGCTGCCCGCCATCCTTCAGCAGATGCACCGGCAGGTATTCGTAAGACAAGCCCTTCAGGTTCAGGGCGATGCGCACGCGGTATGCGGCCGAGCTGCGGAAATAGCTATACAACTGCATGAGGTCTCCTTGGTGTTCTTCCAGCGCTGCGGGCGCCTGTATTTTCAGAGAGCGCAATCTCGCGCTATTCCAGCGACTCCGTCTGCGCGGCCTTGCGCGACAAGCCCTTGGGAAGCGGGAACGCCACGTTCTCTTCCAGGCCCGGCATCGTGCGCACGGATACCGCGCCCAACTCCTTGACCCGGTCGATCACCTGCTGCACCAGCACTTCGGGGGCGGAAGCGCCCGCGGTCACGCCGATACGCTTGCGATCAACCAGCCACGCCGGGTCAATGGAGTCCGCGCCATCGATCAGGTAGGACGCCACGCCCTTGCGCTCGGCCACTTCGCGCAACCGGTTGGAATTCGAGCTATTGGGGCTGCCCACGACCAACACCAGATCGCAGTCGGGCGCCATCACCTTGACCGCGTCCTGGCGGTTCTGGGTGGCATAGCAAATATCGCTTTTCTTGGGTTCGATGATCGAGGGGAAGCGCGCCTTCAGCGCCTTGGACACCGCCGCTGCATCATCCACCGACAAGGTCGTCTGCGTGACGTAGGCCAGATTTTCCGGGTTGACTACGTCGAGCCCGGCAACGTCCTCCACGGTCTCGACCAAGTACATACCGCCTTGCGCCTGGCCGAGCGTGCCCTCGACCTCGGGATGGCCCTTGTGGCCGATCATGATGATCTCGCGGCCGGCGGCGCGCATGCGGGCCACTTCAATATGGACCTTGGTGACCAGCGGGCAGGTGGCGTCGAACACTTGCAAGCCGCGGGACTCCGCTTCCGCGCGCACCGCCTTGGACACGCCATGCGCCGAAAACACGACGATCGAGCCGGCGGGCGCATCGTCAAGTTCGTCGATGAAGATCGCGCCCTTGGCGCGCAGGTCTTCCACCACATAACGGTTGTGGACGATCTCGTGGCGCACGTAGATCGGCGCGCCATGCAGTTCGATCGCGCGTTCGACGATGTCGATGGCGCGGTCCACGCCGGCACAGAAGCCGCGCGGCTGCGCCAGCAGGACTTCAGCGCCCACGGCGGTAACGGCCTTGCTCATGTCAGAGGACTCCCAGCAGCGCCACGTCCACGCGCAAGCTGATGCCCGCAAGCGGGTGGTTGAAGTCGAACAGGGCCGACTCATCGTTGATTTCTTTCAGGACGCCCGAATAGCGGCCGCCGTTGGGCGCGGTGAATTCCACCAGGTCGCCCGGCTCGAAACCGGCATCCGCGCCCGCGTGTTCGGCCAGCATCGTGCGCGTGACGCGCTGGATCAGTTCCGGATTGCGGTCGCCATAGGCATCGGCCGGCTCCAGCGTGACGCTGAACCGCTCACCTTCCGCATGGCCGATCAGCGCGGCCTCCAGGCCGGGCGCCCACTGGCCGCCGCCCATTTGCAGCGTGCCGGGACGGCCGTCGAAGGTATCGGCGAACACCGAGTCCTTGCCCGGGCCGGAAGCCAGCGTGATCCGGTAGTGCAGCGTTAGGTAGGAATCCTGACGGACAAAAACGTTCACTTCGTTAGAGGCGATGCTCAAGATCTGCCACCGTATAGATATTGGATAAACCTTGATTTTAGAGCCTCTTATGAAATTGTCTGTGCGGCTGTCAAAACACGAGCGTCCCCGAGAGCGGCTGCTGCGCCACGGAGCCAGCGCGCTCCAGGATGCGGAACTGCTTGCCATCGCCTTGCGCACCGGCATTCCCGGGCTGAACGTGATGGACTTGTCCTACCGCCTGCTGGAGCGCTTTTCGGGCCTGCGGGGCCTGTTGGGCGCCACACCAGAGGAATTAATGACCGTAGCCGGCCTGGGCGCCGCCAAATCCTGCACGCTTGCCGCCCTGCTGGAGCTGGCGCGCCGGACGATCGAGGAAGACCTGACCCGCAACGACACCCTGCGCCACCCCGGCCAAGTGAAACAATATTGCATGACCGCGCTAGGGCATCGGCGGGTCGAACACTGTATAGCCCTGTACCTGGACAACCAGTTACGCGTCATCGCCACCGGCGAACTGGCGCGCGGCACGCTCTCCCAGGCCTCGGTCTACCCGCGCGAGGTTGTCCGGGAAGCCCTGCGCCACCATGCAGCGGCCCTGATCGTGGCCCATAACCACCCTTCGGGCCTGGCCGAAGCCAGCGCCGCCGACCGCGGCTTCACGTCGCAACTGAAACAAGCCCTGGCGCTGGTGGACATCAAACTGCTGGACCACCTGATCGTCGCGGGCTCGACGGTCGTCTCCATGGCTGAACTGGGCGACCTGTAGCCACAGCGCGGCATGCCGGAATTCGTTAGACTACCGCCCTGAATTGCTTTAGGCTTTAACCTGTTCCGGCCTCATCCGACCGCCCTCCCGCCACCATGAAACGCCTGTGGGATATTTCCCCTCCCGTCTCCACGGCATCGCCTGTCTTTCCCGGCGATACGCCGTACCGCCAGCAATGGAAGTGGTCGCTTACGCCCGGCTGTCCCGTCAATGTCAGTGAAATCACGCTGTCGCCGCACATCGGCGCGCACGCGGATGCCCCGCTGCACTACCAGAATGGCGCCGCCGCCATCGGCGCGGTTTCGCTGGAGCCCTTCCTGGGCCCCTGCCGCGTCATCCACGCCATCGATTGCGGGCCGCTGATCACAACCGATCATCTGGCCCATGCCGCCCTGAACCTGCCGCCCCGCGTGCTGGTGCGCACCGCCAAGCATGCGGCGCAAGACTGGTGGACAGACGATTTCTCCGCCTACGCTCCCCAGACCATCGAATGGCTGGCTGAACGCGGCGTCATGCTGATCGGGCTGGATACCGCCAGCATCGACCCCGCGTCCAGCAAGACCCTGGACAGCCACCACACGATACTGCGGCATGACATGCGAGTACTAGAGAACCTGGTGCTTGATGACGTGCCGGAAGGCGATTACGAGTTGATCGCCCTGCCGTTGGCGCTGGCCCAGGCTGATGCCAGCCCGGTACGCGCCGTCTTGCGCGAACTGTAGGCTGGTCCGCTGGCCATGGGCCGGCCGGCCCCGCCGGCCGGCCATTTTCGACTAGGCACCACCATGAAACCCGTTTCCCCCTGCGCGCCCCATTGGCGCGCGTTGCCCGCATCCGCCCGCCGTGCGGCGCCGCCCTGCCACGGAGGCCAAGCATGAGCTGCCCGCACCGCCCTGAAGATATCGTCCGCGAGGAAAAGGCGCAGCTGGATTTCACGCGCGACATGACCTACGGCGACTACCTGCATCTGGACGAATTGCTGGGGGCGCAGCACCCGCTGTCGCCCGAGCACAACGAGATGCTGTTCATCGTCCAGCACCAGACCAGTGAACTCTGGATGAAGCTGATGCTGCACGAATTGCGCGCCGCCATCGCCAACGTCGCCGCCGACCGGCTGCAGCCCGCCTTCAAGATGCTGGCGCGCGTCAGCAAGATCATGGAGCAGTTGGTCCATGCGTGGGACGTACTGGCCACCATGACGCCCCCCGAATATTCGGCGCTGCGCCCGTACCTGGCCCGCTCCAGCGGTTTCCAGAGCTATCAATACCGCCAGGTGGAATTCCTGTTGGGCAACAAGAACGCGGCGATGCTCAAGCCGCATGCGCACCGCGAAGACCTGCTGGCCCAGGTTCGCACCGCCTACGAGGCGCCGTCGCTGTATGACGAGGCGCTGCGCCTGCTGGCCCGCCACGGGGTGGCCGTGCCAGCCGACCGCCTGGAGCGCGACTGGACCCAGCCCTATGAATCCTCGGCCGGCGTCGAAGCGGCCTGGCTGACTGTCTACCGCGATACCGACCGTTATTGGGACCTGTACCAACTGGGAGAAAAGCTGACGGACCTGGAAGATGCGTTCCGCCTGTGGCGATTCCGCCACGTCACGACCGTTGAGCGGGTCATCGGCTTCAAACGCGGCACCGGCGGCACATCCGGTGTTGATTACCTGCGGCGCATGCTGGATGTGGTGCTGTTTCCCGAGATCTGGAAGCTGCGCACGGAACTCTGAAATCCGTCCCCAATTAATGAAAAGAAGGCGGCGCGGGCCGCGCCCGCCTTCCTTCGCTGGCGCGCCGGGATTTTCCCATGCTAGAATTTGGGGTTACTTTTCGGATACGTGGCTAGCGTTCTTGCGTCAACGTTCCTTGTGAACCCGTTCTTTACGAACTCGTTTCCTGTGAATTGTTTTTCGCGTCCTGGCTGGCGACCCTAACACTTTGAGAAAGACTCTTCACGAGTCCTAGGAAAGCACCATGAAAGAAGGCATTCACCCCGAATACCGCGACGTCGTTTTCGCCGACCTGCAAACGGGCAACAAGTTCATCACCCGTTCGACCGTCCACACGCGCGAAACCGTCGAAATCGACGGCAAGACGTACCCGCTCTTCAAGTGCGACGTGACCTCCGAATCGCACCCGTTCTATACGGGCGCCCAAACGCGTATCGTCGAAACCGGCCGTGTGGAGAAGTTCCGCGCCCGCTTCGCCCGTACGGCTGGCACGGTCAAGTCCGCTTCCTGATCCTGCCGCTCCTGCGGGAGCCGCAGCAAAAAGGCAGCCTCCGGGCTGCTTTTTTTTCCCCCCTAGCCAGCTTGTTACGCGCTGGGGGCTGGCGCAACCCGACCACTCGGTTACATTAACGCCCGTGTCCCCACTTTCTCTTTCCACTCCGGCCCGGCTTACGTCCGTGGCGACCGCAAAGCTCCCCAGACTGATTCTGCTGGGCTTATCGCTGGCCTATATCGTGGCCGGCCTGTTCATGCGCGACCCTTGGAAAACGGACGATGCCGTCGGATTGGCGACCATGATCACGGCGATCCGCGAAGGCGGCATCACCTGGCTGCTGCCGCAAGTGGGGCTTTTGGCGCATGCCGAGGAAGGCCCGCTGATCACCTGGGTGGGCGCCGCCAGCATTTGGCTGTTCGGCCCTTTCGTGGGCGATATCACGGCCGGACGCCTGCCCAACCTGCTGTGGTTCACCATCACCGCGGCCAGCGTCTGGTACGGCACCTATCTGCTGGGCCGCCGCACTGAAGCCCAGCCGCTGGCGCTGCCCTTCGGCGGCGAGCCCGCCCCCCGCGACTACGGACGCATGCTGGCGGACGCGGCCCTGCTGCTGCTGTTGGCCACGGTGGGCATCCTGCAACGCACCCACGAAACCACTGTCGTGCCCGCCATCATGGCGTGCCAGGCGCTGGCGTTCTATTCGCTGGCCCGTAGCGTCGATCGCCCCGTGACCGGCACGACCACGCTGGGGATTGCCCTGGCGGCCAGCTTCCTGACCCGCGGCTGGGTCGGCGCCTTGCCCATCATGATCGGCGCGCTGCTGGCGTTCTACCCGCGCAGCCAACTCTGGAAGTGCAAGCGGTGGCTGCCTTGGGCAGTGCTGGTGACCGTTGCACTGATTCTGGCCTGGTGGATCCCGGCCAGTGAACGCAGCGAATACTGGATCCGCAACTGGAAGACCTGGAACCTGGCCTCGTTCGCATGGCCGTCCTGGCACGACATGGGCCGCACGCTGCGCGACCTGCCGTGGTACTTGTGGCCGACCTGGCCGCTGGCGCTGCTGGCGGTGTGGCGGTGGCGCGCCTGGATCTATGCGCCCCACATCTGGCTGCCGCTGATGCTGCTGGCGTGCTCCGCCCTGGTCTTGTTCGGCCTGGATGAAGCCACCGATTCCGAATATGTGATGCTGGTGGTGCCTTGCGCCGTGCTGGGCGCGTTCTCGCTGCCCACCTTGCGCCGCGGCGTCGTCAACACGCTGGACTGGTTTGCCGTCATGTGCTTTTCGCTGACGGCCGCCACCGCCTGGTTGGGCTGGGTGGCGCTGCACTTCAAATGGCCGGCCCAGATATCGCGCAACATCGCCCGCCAGACCACGGGCTATGAACCCGTCATTTCCTGGACCGCGTTTACGCTGGCGGTCATCTTCACCGTGGCCTGGATTGCGCTGGTCGTCTGGCGACTGCGCGTGCGTCCGCAGGCCTTGTGGCGCGGCACCGTGCTGTCGGCCGGCGGCTTGACCGTGACGTGGATCTTGCTGGTGCTGCTGTGGCAGCCCGCCGTCGACTACGCCCGCAGCTACCGCACCGTCTCGGGGCAACTGGCCCAGGCGCTGGAGCAGAACGTGCGGCCGGGCGAATGCGTCCGTGGCCTGAGCCTGGGCAGCGGCCAGCGCGCATCGTTCCTGATCTTCAACAACCTGACTTTCACGTTCGACGCGAAGTGCACGCTGATCCTGCAACAGACCAGCAACCAAAGCCTGCGCGACAACACCGCCGCCTATAGCGATGGCGCCGACGTGTTGTGGCAGGGCGGCCGCCGGGCCGATCGGCAGGAAGTGTTCCGCCTGCTTCGGGTCGGCGCCAACCGATGAGTTCGGTGAACGCGGCGCCGATATCGTTCGGCGCCACCCTGCGCGGCATCGCCAAGCAGGCCTGGCCCGTGCTGATCAGCCAATGGGCCGGGATCTCGTTCGGCGTGCTGGACACCGCCATGACGGGCCATTCCAGCGCCAGCGATCTGGCCGCGATGGCGCTGTCCGCCTCGATCTACATCACCGTTTTCGTCGGCTTGATGGGCGTGGTCCACGCCCTGATCCCCATCCTGGCCCAACACTACGGCGCCGGCAACAACCTGGAAGTCGGCCGCAGCTGGGGCCAGGGCGTCTGGCTGGCGTTGGGCCTGTCGGCGGTGGGCGCAATCCTGATGCTGTTCCCGGACGTCTGGCTGTCGATGTCCGGCGAGGTGGCTCCCGCGGTACGCGAACGGATCGGATCCTATCTGCAGGCGTTGGTGCTTGCGCTGCCCGCCGCGCTGGTGTTCCGCACGATCTATGCGCTGGGCACCTCGGTGTCGCGCCCCAAGCTCGTCATGGCCATCAACTTGTCGGCCATCGGCTTCAAGGCGTTATTCAATTGGATATTCATTTACGGCAAGCTGGGCCTGCCGGCCATGGGCGCCACCGGCGCCGGCCTGGCGACCGCCTTGGTGTCGTGGATGAGCCTGGGGTTGGGCCTGTGGGTGATTACCCATGACCGCTTCTACCGCCGCTTCCAGCTGCGGGTTGGCAAGCCCGACTGGAAGACGCTGAAGGAACTGTTGCGGCTGGGCATCCCGATGGGCGGCTCGTACCTGGTGGAAGTGTCGGCCTTCACGTTCATGGCTTTGCTGGTCGCGCGCGAAGGCACCTACGTGACAGGCGGGCACCAGATCATGTCGAACCTGGCTGCGCTGTGCTACATGATGCCGATGGCGCTGGGCGTGGCCACCGCCGCGTTGACGGCCCAGGCGATCGGCGCGGGCAACCTGGCCCATGCGCACCGCACCGGCATGGCCGGGCTGGCGCTGGGACTGATCGGGGCACTGCTGACGTCGGCGGTGCTACTGGCCGGCCGGCCGCTTATCCTGGCCGCCTATACCGACGACGCCGGCGTGGCAGCGGTCGCGACAACCCTGTTGGCGGTGCTGCCGCTGTTCCATCTGTTCGATTCGATGCAGTGCATTAACTCCTACCTGTTGCGCGCCTACAAGGTCGCGGTGGTGCCGCTGCTGTTGCAGGTGGTGGCGCTGGCAGGCGTTGGCCTGGTGGGCGGCTGGTGGTTCGGCTTTGGCCCGGGCAAAGGCGGACTGGACCCTATCCGCAACGTCCTGGTGCCGGGTTCGCCCGTTGGGGCGGGCAGCATGTGGCTGATGGCCATGGTCGGCCTGGCCCTGTCCGCCGCCCTGCTGCACTTCTGGTATCGCCGGATCGTGCGGACGCTGGCCTAGCAGTCAACGCAGCGGCCGAATGAAAAAATGGCAGCCCGAAGGCTGCCATTTTTTTCGGCCGGGGCTTACCCTTTGGGCCTTTTATCGATCACGCGGCGCGCTTTACCCGTCAAGGTGCGTTCCACATGTCCGGCATCCGACACCTGGATGCGCGCGCTGACGCCGATGTGCGTTTTCACGGCATGCTGCAGTTGCTTGCCCAGGTCGTTGCGCTCGGCGTCCGACAGGTTTGAAAACTCGGCCCGAACCTCGGTCAGGATTTCCAGCTCGTCCATATTGCCGCTGCGCGACAGCACCAACTGATAGTGCGGCGCCAACTGGGCGATCTTCAGCACCAGTTCCTCGACCTGCGTCGGGAACATGTTCACGCCCCGCACGATCAGCATATCGTCGCTGCGGCCGGTGATCTTGCCGATGCGGCGCATGCTGCGCGCGGTGGGCGGCAACAGCCGGGTCAGGTCGCGCGTACGGTAGCGGATGATGGGCATCGCTTCCTTGGTCAACGACGTGAACACCAGTTCGCCGGGCTCGCCGTCGGCCACGGGTTCGCCCGTATCCGGATTGATGATCTCGGCGTAGAAGTGGTCTTCCCAGACCACGGGGCCGTCTTTGGTCTCGACGCATTCGCTGGCCACGCCCGGCCCCATCACTTCGGACAAGCCATAGATGTCCACCGCGTCGATGCCGGCTTCGGTCTCGATATCGGCACGCATCTGGCCGGTCCAGGGCTCGGCGCCGAAGATGCCGATGCGCAGCGAACTTTGACGCGGATCAATGCCCTGGCGACGCTGCTCTTCCAGAATATTGCAGAAATAGGAGGGCGTGACCATGATGATGTCCGGACGGAAATCGCTGATCAGCTGCACCTGCTTTTCGGTCTGCCCGCCCGACATCGGGATGACCGTGCACCCCAGGCGTTCGGCACCGTAATGCGCACCCAGGCCGCCCGTGAACAAGCCGTAGCCGTAGGCCACATGCACCGTGTCGCCCGGCTTGCCGCCGGCCGCGCGGATGGAACGCGCCACCAGGTTTGCCCAGTTGTCCAGGTCGCCCTTGGTGTAGCCCACCACCGTTGGCTTGCCCGTCGTGCCGCTGGACGCGTGAATACGCGAGATCCGCTCACGCGGCACGGCGAACATACCGAAGGGATAGTTCTCGCGCAGTTCTTTCTTGGTCGTGAACGGAAACTTCGCAATGTCGGACAGCTGCTTCAAATCGTCCGGATGCACCCCTGCTTCGTTGAACGCCTTCTTGTAGTGCGGGACATTTTCGTAGGCGTGCTTCAGCGTCCACTTAAGACGTTCCAGCTGCAACGCGCGAAGCTCATCCTCGCTGGCATGCTCGATGGGGTCCAGCCCCGGCTTGCTCATGGTGTTGGACATGGTTATCTCTCTCCTGAAATTCTCTCTGCGCCGGCTCGGGCGGCCTTATCTTTGGCGGATTGCGTTACGCGTCGGCGGGAACACCGACGATCTGGCCTTTGATGCGATACGAACGCCCGCGGAACAGCGCGACGTTGCGGCCTTCTTGATTGGTCACGGTCACGTCGTAGACGCCCGTGCGCCCCGCCAGCGACCGCTCCTGGGCCACGGCGGTCAGCACGTCGCCCTCGAAACCGGGCGCCAGGTAATCAATGGTGCAGCCGGACGCCACCGTGCTGACGTTGCGTGAATTGCAGGAAAACGCGAAGGCGCTATCGGCCAGGGCGAAGATGAAACCGCCGTGGCAGGTCTTGTGCCCATTCAGCATGTCGGCGCGCACGCGCATGGTCAGGCGCGCATAACCTGGCGCCATTTCTTCGACCTTCATGTCCAGGCCTTGCGAGGCCGCATCGCCTGCGTACATCACGGTGCCGACGGCCTGCGCCAACTCCTGGGGATCCGCCGGGACTTCAACTGCGGGAACGTGCACGTTCATCATTGCCCCTTGAATTGCGGTTCGCGCTTGCCCAGGAACGCGGCAACGCCTTCGGCGTAATCGGCGCTGCGGCCCAGTTCACGCATCATGTCGCGCTCCAGGTCCAACTGCGTGGACAGGTCGTTGCCCAGGCTGGCCTGCATGGCCCGCTTGGTGAACGCCAAGCCCTTCGTGGGCGCGGTGGAGAAATGCTTGGCCAGGCGGTCCAGCGTGGCGTCGAACTCGTCGTCCTCCACGCATTGCCAGATCAGGCCCCATGCTTCCGCCTGCCTGGCGCTGAGCTTGTCGCCCAACATCGCCAAGCCCATGGCGCGCGCCCGGCCGACCAGGCGCGGCAGCACGAAGGTGCCGCCGGTGTCGGGAATCAGCCCCAGGCGGCAGAACGACTGGATGAAGTTGGCCGACGCGCGGGCGATGACGATATCGCCCGCGAACGCCAGGTTGGCGCCGGCGCCCGCCGCCACGCCGTTCACCCCTACCACGACGGGCAGGGGCAAGGCGTTCAGGCGGCGCACCAGCGGACCGTAGAACTTGTCGACCGTCTCGCCCAGATCGGGCGGCGTGCCGTCTTCCGCGGGCTTGCGCTCGCTTAAATCCTGCCCCGCGCAAAAGCCGCGCCCCGCACCGGTCAGGACCAGCACGCGCGCGCCTTCGGTTTCAACGCGCGTCAACGCGTCGGCCACTTCGCCATGCATGTTGGCGGTAAAGCTGTTCAGCTTGTCCGGGCGGTTCAGCGTCAGGCGCGCGATACCGTTGGACAGATCGAATTGGATGTCTTGGTAGCTCATGTCAGTTATCCATTGCGGGCACGCTACTGGCATTAAAGGTAATCGGTAACCCCCTATCCGGGCCGCGCGGAGCCGGCTTTGCCGGGCCGCAGCGGCGCCCCTCGAGGGGGAAGCGCGTAGCGCTTCGGGGGGCTAGATATGACGGCGGGTTTGCACCACGCGGAAGCGGTTCGACACGAACGCCGTGTCGGACAGCGCCGCATTGGCGGCCGGGTTGGCGCCCGTACCGTGGAAGTCGCTGAAGGCCGCGGTCTGGTTCACGAACACCGCGCCCGTCAAGTTCAGCGACAGCGACACGCCGGACACTTCCGCCGCGTCCTGCACCTGGTCAGCCACCTGCGCGTCCGTCGTGTAGGCGGACAGCGACAAGGCGCCGTGCTGGACGACACTGTCGCGCGCCAGCTGGATGCTGTGCGCCGTGGAATCGGTGGCCACCACGAAAGCGATGGGGCCGAACCATTCCTGGCTGATGGCGGCATTGCCCGCTTCCGTGCGCAGCAGCAGCGGCGTGCGCACGCGGGCGTTTTCGAACTGCGGATGCGTCAGCGTCTTGCTGTCGGCCACGACCGGCAGGCCCAGGGCGCGGGCGCGTTCGATGCGTTCGACGATGCCTTCGTTCTGGATCGCGCCCGTCAGTTCGACCGCGCGCGCGGCGTCCGCGCTGACCTTCTCCAAGGCCACGCCCAGTGCCGCGGCGACATCGTCGAAGCCGACGCGGCCTTCCGGCGTATTGATACCGTCGCGCGGCACGTAGATGTTCTGCGGCGCCGTGCACATCTGGCCCGAATACAGAGCCAGCGAGAACGCCAGATTGCGCGCCACGCCCTTCAGGTCGTCCGTGGAATCGATGATGACCTGGTTGACGCCGGCCTTCTCGGTATAGACCAGCGCCTGGCGGGCGTTGTTTTCCAGCCAGTCGCCATTGGCGGTGCTGCCCGTGAAGTCGACGATCTTGACCGCCGGGTCCAGCGCCAGCTTCTGCGCGGTGTCGTCGCCGGCTTCGTGCGCGGCCAGCAACACGACGTCGGGATCGAAGCCCGCTTCCTGCAGCACTTCGCGCGCCACCTTGACCGTGATGGCCAGCGGCAGGATCGCGCCCGGATGCGGCTTCACGATGACGGTGTTGCCGGTGGCCAGGCTGGCGAACATGCCGGGGTAGCCGTTCCAGGTCGGGAAGGTCGAGCAGCCGATCACCAGCGCGACGCCACGCGGCACCACGGTGAACTGCTTTTCCATGCGGATCGGGTCGTTCTTGCCCTGCGGCTTTTCCCAGATCGACACGCCCGGGATACGCGACATTTCCTGCCAGGCGTAGGTCACGGCCTCGAAGCCGCGGTCCTGCGCGTGCGGGCCGCCGGCCTGGAAGGCCATCATGAAGCCCTGGCCGGTGGTGTGCTGGACCGCGTAGGCGATCTCGAAGCTGAGCTTGTTCAGCCGGGCCAGGATTTCAAGCGACACGCCCGTCCATGCCTGCGGGCCGGCGCGACGCCAGTCTTCCAGGGCGCGCTTGGAGGCGGCGATCAGCTTGTCCACGGGCACGTGCGGATACGTGATGCCCAGGTCGAAACCGTAGGGCGATTTCTCGCCGCCCACGGTGCCGTCGGCATCATGCAGGTTCAACGGAAACGGCTTGCCCTGCAGCGCTTCGAAAGCCGCGCGGCCGTCGTCATTGGCCGTTTCGCCATAGTTGCGGGGGCTGGGCGATTCGGCAAACGGGCTCCAGTAGCCGCGCAGCGCGGCGGCGGCCACGGATTGTTCCAGCAGGGGCTGATGGCGTTCGAAGAATTTCTGGGACACTGTGTCTCTCCAATGAATTAGGGATGTCTGTCTGGCGCGCGTCGGATCAGGTTTCCTGGTCGAAGTCGATGACCAGGCGGTCGCTGACCGGAAAGCTCTGGCAGCTCAGGACAAAACCGCGCGCCACTTCGTAGTCTTCCAGGGCGAAGTTGGCATCCATGTCCACCTCGCCTTCGACCACTTTGCAACGGCAGGTGGAACACACCCCGCCCTTGCACGAATACGGCAACTCGATCCCTTGCGCCAGCGCCGAGTCCAGCACGCTGTCTTTATTCTTTTCAATGACGAACTTGCGGCTATGGCCGTCCTGCACCACGGTGACTTCGCACTGGCCCTTGCCGGGCGCCTGGCGGGCGTCGTGGCCGGTGCGTAGCGCACGCGGCCCCTTGGGCGCGCCGAACAGCTCGAACTTGATGTTCGACTTCGGAATGCCGCGGGCCTGCAACCGCTCGACCACGCTTTCCGTCATGGTCTGCGGACCACAGACAAAAGCGTAATCGATATCCTCGGGGCTCATCCAGGCCGACATCAGCTGGTCGACCTTGTCGCCGTCCAGACGGCCGTTGAACAGCTCAATGTCCTGGGACTCGCGGCTCATGACGTAGACCAGCGAAAAGCGGTCCATGTACAGATTCTTCAGGTCTTCGATTTCTTCGCGGAAAAGCACCGCCGACGACGCGCGGTTGCCGAAAAACAGCGTGAACTTGCTGCCTGGTTCGGTGGACAGCGCCGTCTTGACCAGCGAGAACACCGGCGTGATGCCGCTGCCCACGGCGAAGGCCACGTAGTGACGCTTGTTTTCGGGAGAAAAATCGACCGTGAAGTTGCCCGCCGGCGCCATGACTTCCAGCGTCTGGCCGGGTTGCAGCTCTTGGTTGGCCCAGCTGGAGAACGTGCCTTCGTCCACCTTCTTGATCGCCACGCGCAGCAGCTTGTCGTGCGGCGCGGAACAGATCGAGTACGAACGGCGCAGCTCTTCGCCGTTCAATTGCGTGCGCAGCGTCAGGTACTGGCCAGGCAGGAACGCGAATTCCTCGGTCAGCGTGTCGGGCAGATCGAAGGTCACGACGACGGCATCGCGCGTATTGCGCGCCACCGAAGCCACCGTCAACGAATGAAATTGATTCTGGCTCATCTCGAAACCGCTCTCAGTGAGTCTTGAAATAATCGAAGGGTTCGCGGCAAGCGACGCAACGGTACAGCGCCTTGCATGACGTGGACCCGAAGTTGCTGACCATCCGCGTGTCGCGTGAACCGCAGCGCGGGCAGGCGATGGCTGGGGCGGCGGTGCGGCGGCTGATACCCGAGATGTCGATCGCGCGTTCAGCGGGCGCGGCGATACCGTAGCCCTTGAGCGCTTCGCGCCCTTTCTCGCTCATCCAGTCGGTCGTCCAGGCAGGCGCCAGACGGGTTTCGACACGGACCTCGTCGATGCCGTGGCGGGCCAGCGTCTGCTGGATGTCCTGCGTGATCTCGCGCATGGCCGGGCAGCCGGAGTACGTGGGCGTGATGACGACGACACAGGCATCGCCGTCCCAGGACACGTCCCGCACCACGCCCAGGTCCACCACGGACAGCACGGGGATCTCCGGATCGGGGACCTCCTGCAGCCAGGCGTAGACCTGGTCGGCGGAAATGGGCGCCAGCGCGTTCACCACGTGGCTCCCGGATAAGCGCGCGGCAGGTACTGCATTTCCGCCAGCACGTAGCCCAGTTCTTCGGTGTGCCTGCCCTGGCGTCCGCCACGGTAGGCCAGGTGGTTGGCGGCGGTTTCGTCCGGCACGGTCAGCGTGGCTTCTTCCAGCACTTCGCGCACATGGGCCAGCCACGGCTGGCGCAAGGCGGCCAGCTCGCAACCGATGCCACGGGCGGCCAGATTCTGGTCCACGGCGTCGTCGGCGAACAATTCGCCGGTGAAGCGCCAGGCGTCGTCGATGGCCGCCTGCATCTTGGCGTGGCTTTCCGCCGTGCCGTCGCCCAGGCGGACCACCATGTCCGACGAGCGGCGCACGTGGTAAGTCACTTCCTTGATCGATTTGGCGGCGATGGCGGCCACGCGCTCGTCCGAGGATTGCTCCAGCCGCTGCAGCAGGAAGTAATGCCACACATCGAACAGGAACTGGCGCGCCATGGTGTCGGCGTAGTTACCGTTGGCGCGTTCCACCAGCAGCGCGTTGTGGAACTGGTGCGCGTCGCGGTGGTAGGCCAGCGCGTCTTCGTCGCGGCCTGCGCCTTCGACTTCACCGGCCAGCGTCAGCCACATGCGGGCCTGGCCCAGCAGGTCCAGCGCGGTGTTGGTCAGGGCCAGGTCTTCTTCCAGGATGGGGCCGTGGCCCGTCCAGGCGCCCAGGCGCTGCGACAGGATCAGCGACGTATCGCCCAGCCGCAACAGGTATTCAAACAGAGTCTTGTCCATGTCTGCCCGCCGCCTCACATGTGCTTGATTTCTTCGGGCATCGGGAAAAACGTGGGATGCCGGTAGACCTTGCTGTTGGCCGGTTCGAACAGGGGTTCTTTGTCGCCGGGGCTGCTGGCCGAGATGTCGGAGGCGCGCACGACCCAGATGCTCAGGCCTTCGTTGCGGCGGGTATAGACGTCGCGGGCGTGGTTGATCGCCATTTCAGCATCGGACGCGTGCAGGCTGCCGACGTGCTTATGCGCCAGGCCGTGCTGGCTGCGGATGAACACTTCCCACAAGGGCCAGTCTTTGCTCATGATGGATATCCTTGGAATGCCGGGCGCGCGCCGCGCGCACCGGTCTACGATGATGATGGGATGGAGAATGCGGCCGGGTGCGGCTCAGGCGGCTTTGCGCTGGGCCTGCTTGTCGGCGTAGGCCACCAGGGCGTCGCGCACCCAGGCGCCGTCCTCGTGCGCCTTGACGCGCGCAGCCAGGCGTTCCCGGTTGCAGGGGCCGTTGCCCTTGAGCACCGCGTAGAACTCGCTCCAGTCGATCTCGCCGAAATCGTAGTGGCCGCGCTCGGCGTTCCATTTCAGATCCGGATCCGGCACGGTCAGGCCCAGGTATTCGGCCTGGGGCACGGTCTGGTCGACCATCTTCTGGCGCAGTTCGTCGTTGGAGAACAGCTTGATCTTCCACGCCATGGACTGGGCGCTGTTGGGCGAGTCGGCATCGGACGGGCCGAACATCATCAGTGCGGGCCACCACCAGCGGTTCAGGGAATCCTGCACCATCGCTTTCTGTTCGGGCGTGCCATGCAGGCACATCTGCATCAACAGGTCGTAGCCCTGGCGCTGGTGGAAGGACTCTTCCTTACAGACACGCACCATGGCCCGCGCGTATGGGCCGTATGAACAGCGGCACAGCGGGATCTGGTTGATGATGGCCGAGCCGTCGACCAGCCAGCCGATCATGCCGATGTCAGCCCAGCTGAGCGTGGGGTAGTTGAAGATGCTGGAGTACTTGGCGCGGCCGGCATGCAGGTCGTCGATCAGCTCGTCGCGCGACACGCCCAGCGTTTCGGCGGCGCTGTACAGGTACAGCCCGTGGCCGGCTTCGTCCTGCACCTTGGCCAGCAGGATCGCCTTGCGCTTGAGGGACGGCGCGCGGGTGATCCAGTTGCCTTCCGGCAGCATCCCCACGATTTCCGAATGCGCGTGCTGCGAGATCTGGCGAACCAGCGTCTTGCGGTAGGCGTCCGGCATCCAGTCCTTGGCCTCGATGCGCACGCCGTCGTCAATGCGGCGCTGGAACGTCTGGTCGCGGCCTTCAAGCTGGTCGGCGGTCTTGACCTGCTTGACGCCGGTTTCGACGAGTTGAGCGTACATGTTTTGTCTCCTAGAGACGGTTTGCGAAAACGCAAAGCAAACGTTCCGCAGTGCCGTCATGTCATAGGCGGATTATTTAATACAAAAAAATCATTGTCAAACTCAAATCTGTATCACATTGGATTTATGTATCATATTGCGGATCCCGATATCGGCCGCTTGCGGCCCCTCTTATGGCAAACCCTCAGTCGCCCCTGGACCGCTTTCTGTCCCGCTTATTGAAAAGCGATCCGCCCCGCGCCAAATCCCTGTGCGTCAGCTTGCTGGGCGACGCGCTCGCGCCCCACGGCGGCGCCATTTGGCTCGGCGACCTGATCGCGCTGCTGGCGCCGTTGGGCATCAATGAACGGCTGCTACGCACCAGCGTGTTCCGGCTGGTCGCCCAGAACTGGCTGCAATCCGAACGCCATGGCCGTCGCAGCCTTTATTTGATTTCCGAACACGGCCTGCGCCATACGGCGCATGCGTCGCAGCGCATCTACGAGGGCGCGGCGCAAGACTGGAATGGGGAATGGACGTTGGTGGCGTTGCCGCGCACGGGCAACGGCCTGGCCGAACGCGCGGAGCTGCGGCGCGAACTGGTCTGGGAAGGCTTCGGCATGATCGCACCGGGTTTGTTCGCCCATCCGCACACCGAGGCGCGGGCGGCGCACGACATCCTGGACAAGCTGGGCATCCCGGACCGGGCGCTGGTGCTGTCGGCCCGGGATCTGGCCGGCGCGGGCGGCCTGCCGATCGCCAGCCTGGCGTCGCAATGCTGGAACCTGGAAGACGTGGCCGAGCAATACCGTCAGTTCTCGCGGAACTTCGGCCCGCTGGAAAAGCTGCTTGAGGATACGCCCGCCCCCTCGGAGGCCTTCGTCGTTCGCGTCATGCTGCTGCACAATTGGCGCCGGATCGTGCTGCACGACCCCCAGCTTCCCAGCCCGATGCTGCCGGAAAACTGGCCGGGACACCCGGCGCGCGAACTGTGCGGGCGGATCTACTGGAAAGTGTTCGATGCGTCGGAGACGCATCTGAACGCGTTGGCCGGGCAAGACAACGAGCGCTATTTCCCGCTGTCGGGCGACATCGAATCGCGGTTTGGCGGACGGCCGGCCTGAACGCCCTGCCTCAAGCGGGCGGACACAAGGTCACGCCCAGCGTATCGACATGACGTTCGCCGGCGGCGATCTGGCCGGGGCCGGGACGCGATAGCCCGACCGTGGCGGCGATGAAGGAAAGCGTCCAGTGCGCCTGGATGGGCCGTCCCAGCGCCGCGCCGGTATCGGCGTCGATGCCGCTGGGCACATCCAGCGCCAGGACCGGCACGTTCCAGCTGTTGACCGTATCGACCAGCGCTTGCCAGTCCGCGTCCAGCGTGCGGTTCAAACCGATGCCGAACAAGCCGTCAATGACGATATCGGGGACGTCTCCGGACCCAAGCGACGTCTGCGTCTCGCCGCCGGTGGCATGCCAGCCGGCCCAGGCGCGGGCCGCGTCTGGTGGCAAGCGGGCGGGGCCGGACGGCAGCAATACCCGCACCGAATATCCCAGCGCGAGCAGTCGCGTCGCGGCTTCCAGGGCGTCGCCCCCGTTATTGCCGGGACCGGCCAGGGCCAGCAGGGTGTGGTCAGGAGAGAAACGGGCCGCGATGAATTCGGCGGCCGCCCGGCCGGCCAACGGCATCAGCGCCCGGCCCGAAGCCAGGGCAAGCTGTTCGGCGCGGCGTATCTGAGCGACGGAGTAGGACGGCATGGCGAAGACGCGGCAACGGGCTTTACCCAACGGATTGAGCCTCACCCGAACGACGGATTCCACCCAGAGGATAGATCCCGCCAGCGGGTCGGTCTTACCCAGTTTACGCCGGGGTCCTGGCCGCCGCTCACACCTTCAGGAAGTGCTCGCGGTAGTACTTGAGCTCGTCGATGGATTCGTAGATGTCCGCCAACGCTTCGTGGCGGCTTTTCTTTTCGAATCCCTTGTACACGGCCGGCGCCCAACGGCGCGCCAATTCCTTCAGCGTGCTGACGTCAAGGTTGCGGTAATGGAAGAACTGTTCCAGGCGCGGCATGTAAGCAAACATGAAGCGGCGGTCCTGGCTGATGGTGTTGCCGCACAACGGCGATTTACCGGCCGGCACATGCTGCGCAAGAAACGCCAACAGCGTATCCTCTGCCTGCGCCTCGGACACCGTCGATGCCTTGACCTTGTCGATCAGGCCACTCTTGCCATGGGTGGACTTATTCCAGTTGTCCATCGCGTCAAGCAGGCTGTCGGGCTGGTGGATCACCAGCACGGGGCCTTCGGCGACGACCGTGAGGTCAGGCTCCGTCACCACGACGGCCACTTCGATGATGCGTTCTTTCTCAGGTTCCAGCCCCGTCATTTCCATGTCGAGCCAAACCAGGCGATTTTCGTTCACAGCCATATAATTTGCCTATAAAACGCGCGATTTTCGCACATCCCAACTTGAGCCGACCGCTTCGCCCATGTTCACATTGCTGTTCGTTGCTTTCCTGCTGACCGATATTGCCGTGCGCATGTGGCTGGCGACACGCCAGATTCGCCACGTGGTACGCCACCGCGACCAGGTGCCCGCCGAATTTTCCCATCGGATCGGGTTGCACAGCCATCAGCGCGCGGCGGATTACACGGTGGCGCGGGTCAAGCTGAGCATGCTTGAACATACGTTCGACGCGATCGTGCTGGTTTGCCTGACGCTGCTGGGCGGCCTGCAATTCATCGACCAGACGGTAGCCCAGCTTACCAGCAATGACTTCCTGCGGCAGTTGCTGCTGCTGACGGTGATGGGCGTGCTGCTGGGCTTGTTGGGGCTGCCATTTGCGGTATGGCGGCAGTTCAAATTGGAAGCCCGCTTCGGTTTCAACCGCATGACGCCCGAACTGTTCATCAGCGACTGCGCGAAGAATGCGTTCTTCGCGTTCCTGCTCGGGCTGCCCCTGATCGCCGCCGTGCTGTGGCTTATGGGCAGCGCAGGCGCTTACTGGTGGATCTGGGCCTGGGCGCTGTGGTCGGCCTTCAGCGTGGCCATGCAGGTCATCTACCCCCGGTTCGTCGCGCCCTTCTACAACAAGTTCACGCCGCTGACCGACCCGGCGCTGGCCGACCGCATCCAAGGCTTGGCCAAGCGCTGCGGCTTTGCCCTCAACGGCTTGTTCGTGATGGACGGATCGCGCCGCTCGGGCCATGGCAACGCTTATTTCACCGGATTCGGCCGCTCGCGCCGCATCGTGTTCTTCGACACCCTGCTGTCCCGGCTGAACGGCGACGAGATCGAAGCCGTGCTGGCGCACGAGCTGGGCCACTTCGCCAAACGGCACATCACCAAGCAGATCGTCATCGGGTTTGCGGTGACGCTGGTGTTCTTCGCCATTCTGGGTTGGGTCGCGCAGCAGCCCTGGTTCTACGTGGGCCTGGGCGTTTTACCGCAACTGGGCGGTAGCAATGACGCCATGGCGCTTTTGCTGTTCGTCCTTGTCCTGCCCGTCTTCACTTTCATGCTCACGCCCTTGATCAGCCGGTTCTCGCGCCGGAACGAGTTTGAAGCGGACCGCTATGCGGCCGAACAAGCTTCGCCGGAACGCCTGGTTTCCGCGCTGGTCAAACTCTACGACGACAACGCCTCTACGCTCACCCCCGATCCCGTGCACTCCGCCTTCTACGACAGCCATCCCCCCGCCGCCGAGCGCATCCGCCACCTGATGGCGACCGCCGCATGAACGCCCGCAACAACAGCAGCAGGAAACCTCCCAATACGGCGCCGGCGGGCGCCCCCGCCGCGCAAGCCGGGCTTGAAGGCCGCATCATCGCGGCGCATGGGCGGCATTACACGGTGGAGCTGGCCGATGGCTCGGTGCGCAAGTGCTTCCCGCGCGGCAAGAAGGCGGGCGCCGCCGTGGGCGACCGCGTCCAGATCACGCCCCAGGGCAACGATGAAGGCGCCATCGACACCATCCTGCCCCGCAGCAACCTGCTGTACCGCTCGGACGACATGCGCTCCAAGCAGTTCGCGTCCAACGTGGACCAGCTTCTGATCGTGATCGCCGTGCGGCCGACCTTCTCGGACGACCTGACCGGCCGCGCGCTTGCCGGGGCCTGGAGCGCGGGTATCTCGCCGCTCATCATCCTGAACAAAACCGATCTGACCGATGAATTGCCCGCCGCCCGCGCACGCCTGGCGCCGATCGCGGCGCTGGGTGTGCCGGTCATCGAACTCAGTGCGCTGGAACCCGAAAAGGTCCATGCGCTGCTGGCGCCGCACCTGGCGGGCCGCACCAATCTGTTGCTGGGCCAGAGCGGCATGGGCAAATCCACGCTGCTCAACGCTTTGATTCCCACCGCCGGCGCCGCCACGCGCGAACACTCGACGGCGCTGGACATGGGCAAGCACACCACGACCAGCACGCGGCTCTATCACCTGCCCGATCCGGGCGGCGACCTGATCGACTCGCCCGGGTTCCAGGCCTTCGGTTTGCAGCACCTGACCCGCGACGACATCATCCGCGGCTTTCCGGAATTCACGAAGCCCATCGAAGCATGCCGTTTCTACAACTGCACGCATCGGCAAGAACCGGGGTGCGGCGTGCTCGCGGCCCTGCAGGCAGGCGAGATCAATCCGCTGCGCTATGCGTTGTACGAACGCATACTGGAAGAAAACCTGGCCGGCCAGCAACGGTATTGAATGAAAGGGCCGGCGCAAGTCGTGGCCCGACAAGGCGCGACCCTGTCATAAGCGCTGTCATAAGCCCGACCCGCCCAGGTGCGACCCACCATGAAAAATGGCCCCGAGAGGGGCCAATTTTCATGGGACGCATGGCGGACTGGCGCCGTCAGCGCGGCTGGAATCCGTTGCGCAGCAGGTGGTAGAGATTGCGCAGCATGCCAGCGGTGGCGCCCCAGATGAAATGGTCGCCGTAAGGCATGCCGTAATAGTTGCGTACCCGCCCGTCGTCCAGCCGCGCTTCGTACAGGCGGTGGTTGGAGGGATCCATCAGGAAAGACAGCGGTACCTCGAACACTTCGGCCACCTCGAATGCGTCGGGCGCCAGATCGAAACCGGGGCGCACCAGCGACACCACGGGAATGATGGAAAAGCCCGTCGCCGTCAGGTACGGCGGCATGCTGCCCAGCACTTCCACATGGTTGGAGGGCAGCCCCGTTTCTTCGTGCGCCTCGCGCAGGGCGGCGGCCACCGGGGTGGAGTCGCTGGTTTCGATGCGTCCGCCCGGAAAGCTGATTTGGCCGGCATGGTCGTGCAAGTGCGCGGCACGCTGGGTCAGCATGATGTGCACGCCGTTGTCGCGCGTGACCAGCGGAATCAGCACTGCGGCGGGCACGGGCGTGCCTTCGCGGCCTGGATAGCGCAGGTCGTTGTCGCGGGAAAGCTCCAGCGTCCAGGTGGACGGCTGGCTGAGCGTGCCCCGCAGGGAGTCCGGGGTCAGCAGGCTGGCAGGCACGGCCGGCAAGGACTCGTTGGCCACCACCCACGGTTGCGTCGCGGGATCGAAGCCGGGGCGCGCGAGCGGCCGTCGAGGCCGCGCGGAATACGAGGAATCAGACATACGGCTTTGTAATAAGAAAAAGGCACCCTCGCAGGTGCCTTTTTAACCCGGAAACCTGTGCCGGACGGAAACGCTGAATGGCGCGGACGTCCGACACTGGTAGGGCCGTGTGCCGATAAGCGATCAAGCCGCCGGGGCTTGCTTGCTGACCAGCTTTTCCTTGATACGCGCCGACTTGCCCGAGCGGTTGCGCAGGTAGTACAGCTTGGCGCGGCGCACGTCGCCGCGGCGCTTGACTTCGATGCCAGCGATTTGCGGCGAGTACAGCTGGAACGTACGTTCCACGGCTTCACCCGACGAAATCTTGCGCACGGTGAACGCGGAGTTCAGGCCGCGATTGCGCTTGGCAATGACAACGCCTTCGAAAGCCTGCACGCGCTTGCGGGTGCCTTCAACGACGTTCACGCTCACGATGACGGTGTCACCAGGAGCAAATTCAGGCTTGGCTTGGCCGCCGGTCAGACGGGCAATTTCTTCCTGTTCCAGGATAGCGATAAGGTTCATTAGAACTCCTAAGTCATCATGTCTTTGCGGACTAAAACTTTTGCCGTTCGATGTTGTTCACGTAAAAGCGTCGCCATCAGATGGCGGGCTTCGCGTGTGCACGGCTGGCAATCAATGGGTGTGCCCAGGGGGTTACTCCGACGTTTACTCGAAGTTCTACACGGGGCCGCTCATGATTTTCCCGCAATGCTCGTACCGCAAGCAGAGGATGAGATTTGGCAAACCAATGATTCTACACCAAAATTTCGGTGGGCGTCGGGTAGAATGGCGACCTTCTGGTGGCTTTGCTGTACCCTTGCCACTTCTGTAACAAACACGTCATCTGACGCTGTTCCCTCATGTCGTATACGTCCCTGTTATTGGTTGTCCTGGCGGCAATGGCCCACGCTACGTGGAACCTGCTTGCCAAGCGGGCGGCCATGGTGGGCGCCCCCTTCGTCTTTGCTTACGGCCTGTGCGCCTCGGTGCTGTATGCGCCTTGGGTGATCTGGGTGCTGCTGCACGACGGCATGACGTGGACCTGGCCTGTCGTGGCCGCCATCCTGACTTCAAGCCTGTTGCATCTGGGCTACAGCCTGTGCCTGCAGCGTGGCTATCAGGTGGCCGACCTGTCCGTGGTGTACCCCATCGCCCGGGGCACCGGCCCCCTGCTTTCGACCACGGGCGCCTTCCTGCTGCTGGGGGAACCCGCCACCAGCACCGGCATCATCGGCATGCTGTGCGTGGTCATCGGCGTGCTGCTGATCGCGACCCAGGGCCGGCTGACCATCTTCAAGCAGGCGCAGGCCTGGGTGGGGGTGCGCTGGGGCGTGGTGATCGGCCTGTTCATCGCCGCCTACACCGTGGTGGACGCCTACGGCGTCAAGGTCTTGCTGATCAGCCCCGTGCTATTCGACTGGTTCACTTGCGTGACCCGCACGGCGATGATGACTCCGCACATGCTGGGGCGCCGCGCTCAGGCCTGGGAATCGATGCGTGGGCATTGGCACCTGGCGCTGGCCGTGGGCCTGCTGTCTCCGCTGGGGTACATCCTGGTGCTCTACGCTTTGCGCAATGGCGCGCCGCTGAGCCTGGTGGCCCCCGCGCGCGAAATGTCCATGATGCTGGGCACCTTGGCGGGCATGTTCCTGCTGCGCGAGAAGGTCGGGCCCGGGCGTCTGGCCGGTTGCCTGTCCATTCTGGCGGGCGTCATCCTGCTGGGTTCCAGCTGAACATCCGGCCGCCTAGAAACCGGCGGCCGCGCCCAGCCACATCAGTCCGGGGATGATCGCGCCCCAAGCCAACACCATGACCACATCGATCACCATGGCCTTCATGGTGACCTGAGACGTGACGGGTTCAACCGTGGCGTTGCCCAGGCTGCGTTCGCGCGCGACGGACGCCGTGGGCGTACTGGCGGCAACCGGCGCCACGGGGTCAACCGTTGCCACCGGCGCCTGGGCGGGGACCATCCCGCGGCCTGCGGCGTCGTCTTCCACCGGCGCCGGCGGGAAGGGCCAACGGGCGGGCATGGAGCCGGGGCGCGCACGATGACGCGGCTGGGCGTCGGCCGATGAGGGGGGCCACGGCATTGCCAGGCCCGCCAGCTTGGCGCATACCGCCCGGGCGCGATGCGCGCTGCGGCGCAACGGGTTGAGCGTGACGGCAAGCTCGTCCGACAAAACAGAAATATCAGCGGTGTTCATAGGAACTCCTTGGAGAATCGATTCCATGCCGCGGCGGACGCCGGGGCGTCGACCGGCAATCAGTCGAACAATGACAACTGGCCTGCCGCCATTGCGCGCAGTTGGCGCGCACCGCGGCCCACTGCGCCGCTGACTGCGGGCAATCCATCAGAAAAGGGGACCCCTGAAGACGCTTGCGCGCCAACCGGGGATAGGAAATCGGAAGAAGACGCGGCGGAAGAAGACGCGGCGGAAGAGGACGCGACGGACGCGCCAGCCTCGGCCGCGGCGAACAGCGACGGCGTCGCGTTCAAGGCCAGCGGTGGCTGGAAACGGTCGCAGTCCAGCGCAAGGCGATGGCGGTTCAGCCCCAGCTTGCGGGTGGCGACGGCGAAACGTTGACGCAGCAGATCTGCCCAGATGCCGGTGCCACGCATGCGCGACCCGAAATTGGGATCGTTGCGGCGGCCATTGCGCAGGTCTTCAATGCGGTGCAGCACGCGCTGGGCGCGGTCGGGGAAATGGGCGTTGAGCCAGTCCTCGAACAAGGTCTTGACCTCCCAGGGCAGGCGCAAGACGGTGTAGCTGGCGTAATGGGCGCCGGCCGCCTTGGATTCCTGGAGGATATGTTCCATGGATTCGTCGTTGATGAACGGGATGACCGGCGCCACCAACACGCCCACCGGCACGCCCGCTTCCGTCAGGGTGCGGACCGTTTCCAGCCGGCGCCAAGGGGCGGCGGCCCGGGGTTCCAGCGTGCGGGCCATGCCGGCATCCAGCGTGGTGATGCTCATGTAGACCACCACGAGCTTCTGCTCGGCCAGCGCCGCCAACAGGTCTACATCGCGCGCGACCAGCGCGTTTTTCGTGACGATCGTGACCGGATGCCGGGTTTCCAGCATGAGCTCCAGCAGGCCACGGGTCAGCCGCCAGTCGCGTTCGATGGGCTGATAGGCGTCCGTGGCGGAGCCGATGTTGATGGGAGACGGCTTGTAGCCGGGACGGCTGAGTTCGGCTCGCAGCGCCTGCACGGCATTCGCCTTGGCCACCAGCCGGGTTTCGAAGTCCAGTCCGGGGGACAGCCCCAAATAGGAATGCGTGGGCCGGGCGTAGCAGTAGACGCAGCCATGTTCGCAGCCCCGGTACGGGTTGACGGCCACATCGAAGGGAATGTCGGGCGAGTCGTTGCGCGACAGCATCTTGCGCGCTTCTTCGGCCGTGACGGTGGTCTTGGGTGCGGCAGGCGCCACGCGCGAATCAGGCAGGATCGGGATGACCCGCTCGCGGGAGGGTGTATCAGCGGGGAGTTCGGAAGGAAATTCGGAAGCAAATTCCGAAGCAAATTCGGGGACGGAATCTACGTAGTCGGCCGGCAGGCCGGAAGCGGACCAGCCGTCATCGACCTGCACACGGTCATCACGCTGAAAGCGATGCCGAACATTAGTAACCGCACCCCGACCGCGCAAGGCGGCGGGGGCGGCAGCCGGGGACCCAGAACCGGCGGGAAAAGAATGATCGGTGCGTGCCATAAAACTACTGTACAAAAACACAGTGGTTTTGACAAGCACCAAAAGCCTTTTCGTAAGACAACCCCACTTTACCGCAAGACGAGAGCCCCGTCTGAACAAATCGATTTCATCAGGCGATATGGGCCGGAGAGCCGCTCCAGCATTGGGTTTGGAATAAAAACAACAGCAAAATACGACCACAAACGCCGTTGTTTTCCAGCCCGCCCCGCGGGCTCAGCGCAGCATGCCCGCCGCGGCGGTCTGATGCGTGGCCTCGTCGATCAGGATGAAGGCGCCGGTCGCCGGTACGTCGGCATAACGATCGACCGCCAGCGCTTCGCGCGTCGTGAACGTCACGCGTCCGATGTCGTTCATGCGCAAAGTGCCTTCGGTATTTTCGACTTCCTGCAACTCGTGGATGTCGCGATGCGAGAGCACGGCGCGGATCTTCGCCGATGTCAGGCGCGTGCCCGACTTCAGCAGATATTTACGCGCCGGATTCAACGCCTGCGCATCCAGCCAGCAGAGCTCGGCTTCGAACTCACGCGTCACTTGCGCGGGCGCGGACGAATGCACGATCACGTCGCCGCGCGACACGTCCACATCGCGGTCCAGCACCAGCGTGACCGAATCGCCTGCCACCGCTTCATCCTGCACGCGGTCGAAGACGCGCACTTCACGCACCACCGCCGTGACGCCCGAGGGTTGCACGGTGACCGCATCACCCGCGCGCAGCACGCCGCTGGCCACCCGGCCCGCATAGCCACGGAAGTCTTCCTTGCGGTCGCCATCGTGGCGCGCCACCCATTGCACGGGGAAGCGCAGCGGCAACGCGCGGCCATCGCTGGCCAGGTCCAGCGACTCCAGCAGCGC
Organism: Achromobacter marplatensis; assembly: GCF_049060505.1. Lineage (GTDB taxonomy): Bacteria > Pseudomonadota > Gammaproteobacteria > Burkholderiales > Burkholderiaceae_B > Achromobacter > Achromobacter marplatensis_A. Next base: position 799,863 of record NZ_JBMGRB010000001.1, on the reverse strand, counting down.
CAGCAGCGGCTGCCCTTCGTACCACGGCGTTTTGGGCGATAGCGTGACGACGTTGTCGCCATTGAGCGCCGACAGCGGCAGCGCATCGAAGTGCGCAATACCCAGCTTGCCCGCCAGGTCGGCGTAGGCCTGGCGGATGCGCTCGAACACGGCGCGGTCCCAGTCCACCAGGTCCATCTTGTTCACCGCCACCACGATGTGGCGAATGCCCAGCAGGCGGGCGATGGTGCTGTGGCGCTTGGTTTGCGCCAGCAACTTGCCGTCGGCGGCGCGCGTGGCGTCGATCAGGATGACGGCGACGTCCGCCGTGGATGCGCCCGTGACCATGTTGCGCGTGTACTGTTCGTGCCCCGGCGCGTCGGCGATGATGAATTTGCGCGCCGGCGTGGAGAAGTAGCGGTAGGCCACGTCGATGGTGATGCCCTGCTCCCGCTCGGCTTCCAGCCCGTCGGTCAGCAGTGAGAAGTCGATCCCGTCGCCGGCCACGCGCTTGTGCTTGGCACGCGAGATCGCGTCCAGCTGGTCGGCGAACACGCCCTTGCTGTCATACAGCAGGCGGCCGATCAGCGTGGATTTGCCGTCGTCGACGGAACCCGCCGTGATCAGGCGCAGCACGCCGTCGCCGGCGCCGGAAAGGAAAGAATCGTTCAGTGCGTTCATGTGCGTCCCCTGCCGCCGGCCAGAGCCGGCGTATCCTGCGTTCAGAAATAGCCTTCCTTCTTGCGGCGCTCCATCGAGGCCTCGGAAGTCTGGTCGTCCATGCGCGTGGCGCCGCGCTCGGTGATGTCGGTCACTGCCGTCTCGGCGATGATGGCGATGGTGTCGGCGGCGTCGGACGCCACCGGGCAGGTGCACGAAATATCGCCCACCGTGCGAAAGCGCACGGACAGGCGTTCGACTTGCTCACCGTCTTGCGGCGGCGTCAGGCGCGTGACTGGCACCAAGAGGCCTTTGCGGCGGACCACCTCGCGCTCATGGGTGAAATAGATGGACGGCAGCGCCAGCTGTTCGCGCTGGATGTATTGCCAGACGTCCAGCTCGGTCCAGTTCGAGATCGGGAAGACGCGCATATTCTCGCCCCGATGCACGCGGGTGTTGAACAGGTTCCACAGTTCCGGACGCTGGGCCTTGGGATCCCATTGGCCGAATTCGTCGCGAAACGAGAAGATGCGTTCTTTGGCGCGCGCTTTCTCCTCGTCGCGCCGCGCGCCGCCGATGCAGGCATCGAACCCGAACTCCTCGATCGCTTCCAGCAAGGTCACGGCCTGGGCTGCGTTGCGGGAGTCGGTTTCGCGCCGCAGCACCACGCTGCCGCGCTTGATCGAATCTTCCACGCTGCGCACGATCAGCGTCTCGCCCAGTTCGGCGGCGCGCTTGTCGCGGAAGGCGATCACTTCATCGAAGTTGTGCCCCGTATCGATATGCATGAGCGGAAACGGAAAGCGCCCTGGGCGGAAGGCCTTTTCGGCCAGGCGCAGCAGCACCACCGAGTCCTTGCCGCCCGAGAACAGCAGCACGGGGTTTTCGCTTTCGGCGGCGACCTCGCGCAAGATGAATATTGCTTCCGATTCCAGCCAATCCAGGTGGCTGCGTTGGATCACAGCAGACATAGGTATTCCCCTAAAACAGATTTCGAATTCGTGATCGGCGTCAGTCGCCGCGCGCCACGACACTGATGACCCGGTTGCCCGCATGCAGGCCGCATTCCTTGGAGTCCGACGACTCCCACCACCAGCGCCCTGCCCGCAGGTCTTCGCCCGGGCGGATCGCGCGCGTACAGGGTTCGCACCCGATCGACGGGTAGCCCTGGTCGTGCAATGGGTTGTACGGAATACCCAGGGCGCGGATCACGGCCCAGATTTCTTCTTCGCTCCACTCGGCCAGCGGATTGAATTTGTAGAGGCCGAAGGTCGTGTCGTGTTCTTCCAGCGGCAGCTCGCCGCGCGTCGTGGATTGCTGGCGGCGCTGGCCGGTGATCCACGCGCCGCGGCCGGCCAGCGCGCGCTTGAGCGGTTCGACTTTGCGGATCTGGCAACAGGCTTTGCGCAGGTCCACGCTTTCGTAAAAGGCATAGGCGCCATGCGCGGCCACGTGCGCGTCGACCGCAGCCGTGTCGGGCCGGTACACCGTGACGCGGCGGCCATAGCGCGCATCCACGGCGTCCAGCACGCCCAGGGTTTCGGCATGCAGCCGGCCGGTATCCAGTGTGAATACTTCCAGGCCCAGGCCCGAACCGTAGATGGCGTGCGTCAGGACCATGTCCTCGGCCGCCAGCGAAGACGCCAGCGCCGCGTCCGGGTAGCGGCGCTGTACTTGCGCCAACCGGTCAAGCAGCTCGCGCCAGCGGCGCGCCAACCCCGCATCCAGACCGGCCGGCAGGGCCGCAGAAAGGGGGGAAGAAACCGCAGCATGCGCCGTCATGATTGCACCGCGAAAATGCGCGCGCGGCGGGGCCGCGCCAACAGAACCTCGCCGTCGCGCAGGTCCAGCTCCCGGTACAGGTATTCGGGCACCTCCGCTTCGATGATGGTGTCGGAATCCTCCCGGGCCAGTTCCAGATAGGCACTGGGTCCGGCCAGATACGCGTGCGACAGGCGCACCGCGATGCCCTCGCCGCCCGCGCGGTAACGCTCGATATCGAACTCGTGCGGCCGCACATAGGCGGTTGCCCGCCGGGCTTCGGCTTGCGCCAGGCCGGGCGCGGGCAGCGACAGGCCGGCGCCCTCCCAGACCTCGCGCGCCGCCACGCCCTGCAACTGGTTCACATCGCCCAGGAAGCCATAGACGAACGGCGTGGCCGGCTGTTCCCAGACTTCGCGCGGCGTGCCCACTTGTTCGATGCGGCCGGCGTTCATCAGCACGACGCGGTCGGCCACCTCCAGCGCTTCTTCCTGATCGTGCGTGACGAACACGCTGGCCACGTTCAGTTCGTCGTGCAGCCGGCGCAGCCAACGCCGCAGTTCCTTGCGCACCTTGGCATCCAACGCGCCGAAGGGTTCGTCCAGCAGCAGCACGCGCGGTTCGACGGCCAGCGCGCGCGCCAGCGCAATGCGTTGCCGTTGGCCACCCGACAATTGCGCGGGGTAACGATCCGCCAGCCAGTCCAGTTGAACCAGCGTCAAGAGCTCGTGCACTTTGCGCTGGATCTGGTCTTCGGCGGGGCGTTGCGACCGATGCTTGACGCGCAAGCCGAAGGCTACGTTCTCGAACACCGTCATGTGCTTGAACAGCGCGTAGTGCTGGAACACGAACCCGACCTGGCGCTGGCGCACGTCGACCGAGGTGGCGTCTTCTCCGGCGAACAGCACACTGCCGGAATCCGGCGCTTCCAGCCCGGCGATGATGCGCAGCAGCGTGGTTTTGCCGCAGCCGGACGGCCCCAGCAGCGCCACCAGCTCACCGGTTTCGATGTGCAGCGACACGTCGTTCAACGCGCGGAACTGGCCGAACTGCTTGGATAGATTGCGAACTTCGATACTCATGCTTGTCTCCGTCTGAACCGGCCGCGTCAGGCGACGGCCGGTTTGAGGGTTGCCGCCGCCGGACCGGGGTACTCGGCGGGCAGCTCGGCCGCGCGCAGGAAGCGCGCGTTGCGCCACTCGACCACGTTCTTGGCCACCAGCGTCACCAGCGCCAGCAGCGCCAGCAGCGAGGCCACCGCGAATGCCGCGGAATACTGGTATTCGTTGTAGAGAATTTCTACATGCAGGGTCATCGTGTTGGTCAGGCCCCGTATCTGCCCGGACACCACCGACACCGCCCCGAATTCGCCCATGGCCCGCGCGTTGCACAGGATGGCGCCGTACAGCAGGCCCCACTTGATGTTGGGCAGCGTGACACGCCAGAAGATCTGCCAGCCATTGGCGCCAAGCGTCAGCGCGGCCTGCTCTTCCTCGCTGCCTTGCGCCTGCATCAGCGGGATCAGTTCGCGCGCCACGAACGGAAAGGTCACGAAGAGCGTGGCCAGGATGATGCCGGGCACGGCGTATACGATCTTGACGTCGTGGTCTTGTAGCCAGCCGCCCAGCCAGCCCTGCGTGCCAAACAGCAGGATGAACACCAGGCCGGCCACGACAGGCGACACCGAAAACGGCAGATCGATCAACGTGATCAGGAACTGCTTGCCCCGGAACTGGAACTTCGTGATGGCCCAGGCAGCGGCTACCCCGAACACCAGGTTCACCGGCAGCGCGATCGCCGCCACCAGCAAGGTCAGCCAGATGGCCGACAGCGCATCGGGTTCGACGATGGCCGCCAGGTACAACTCCCAGCCTTTCTTGAACGCCTCGGCGAACACCGCCGCCAGCGGCACCAGCAGAAACAGCGTCAGGAATGCCAGCGCGATAAACAGCAACACGCCGCGCACCCAGCGCGGTTCGGTCAGATGCGGCGGACGGTCCGATGCGCTCATGCGAGCCTCCCCTGGTTGCGGCGGGCCTGCCAGCCTTGCAGCAGATTGATAATGAACAGCAACGCGAACGACAGCACGAGCATCACCGTCGCGATGGCCGCGGCGCCGGCGTAGTCGAACTGCTCGAGTTTGGAAATGATCAGCAGCGGCGTGATCTCGGACACCATGGGCATGTTGCCCGCGATGAAAACCACCGATCCGTATTCGCCCACCGCGCGGGCGAACGCCAAGGCGAAGCCGGTCATCAGGGCAGGCAGGAGAGTCGGCAGCAGCACGCGGCGGATGGTTTGCCAGCGGCTGGCGCCCAAACTGGCGGCGGCCTCTTCGATCTCGCGCTCGACGTCTTCCAGCACAGGCTGCACGGTGCGCACCACGAACGGCACGCCAATGAAGATAAGCGCGATCACGATGCCCAGCGGCGTGAACGCCACTTTCAAGTCGAACCATTTGGACAACGGCGCGCCCAGCCAGCCCTTTTCGGAATACAGCGCGGTCAGCGCAATGCCGGCCACCGCCGTCGGCAGGGCGAACGGCAGGTCGACCAGCGCGTCCAGGATCTTCTTGCCGGGGAAGCGGTACCGCACCAGCACCCACGCCACCACGGTGCCGAACACCAGGTTCACCAGCGCGGCAAGGAATGACGCGCCGAAGGTCAGCTGATACGACGCCAGCACCCGAGGCGCCGTCACCGTGTCCCAGAAGCCCTGCCACCCCAGCTCGGCGCTTTTCAGAGGCAGCGCGGCAAGGGGGATCAACACGAGTACGCTCAGGTACAGCACCGCGTATCCCATGGAAATGCCGAATCCGGGCAGCACGCCCGGGCTGTTGCGCCGAACGGCAAAAGGCGCTTGTGCGCCGTTTGCCGCCGGGTTCGAGGCAGTGGTCATGGCCATCGTCCGATCGTTGTCCGTTTATTTCTTCTGCGGCAGGTAGATCTGATCGAACGTGCCGCCGTCGCTGAAGTGGTCCTTCTGCGCCTTGCGCCAGCCGCCGAATATTTTGTCGTCGATGGTGACGAGCTTGACCTTGGGAAACTTGTTTTCGTACTTGGCGGCCACCGCCTTGTCGATGGGGCGGTAGTAGTTCTTCGCGATGATCTCTTGCGCGGCGGGGGTGTACAGAAATTCCAGGTAGGCCTGCGCCGCGGCGCGGGTTCCCTTCTTGTCCACGATCTTGTCCACGATCGCGATCGGCGGCTCGGCCAGGATGGACAGCGACGGCACCACGATGTCGAACTTGTCCGGCCCCAGTTCTTCAAGCGCCAGGAACGCTTCGTTCTCCCAGGCCAGCAGCACATCGCCAACGCCACGCTCGACGAAGGTGGTGGTGGCGCCGCGGGCGCCCGTGTCCAGCACCGGCACGTGCTTGAGCAGATCGCCGACGAACGCGCGAGCCTTCTCTTCACTGCCGCCGTTTTTTTCCAGCGCATAGGCCCAGGCGGCCAGGTAGTTCCAGCGCGCGCCGCCCGACGTCTTCGGGTTCGGGGTAATGACTTGGACGCCGTCCTTCACCAGGTCGTCCCAGTCCTTGATGGCCTTGGGGTTGCCCTTGCGCACCAGGAAGACGATGGTGGACGTATAGGGCGAGCTGTTTTGCGGCAGGCGGCTCTGCCAGTTCGCGGGCAGCAGGCCGCGATCGGCGATGGCGTCGATGTCATACGCCAGCGCCAGGGTCACTACGTCGGCTTCCAGGCCGTCGATGACCGAGCGCGCCTGGCGGCCGGATCCGCCGTGCGATTGGCGGATCGTCAGGTCGACGTTGGCTTTGTCCTTGTATTGCTTGATGAAGGCGTCATCGATGGCGCGGTACAGCTCGCGCGTCGGGTCATACGAGACGTTCAGCAGCGTCTGCTTTTGCTGAGCCTGCGCCGGCGCCACCGCCGCCAGCGAAACTGTCACCGCCGCCAAAGCGGCCAACCAACCGGCTTTCCCGAAAGACATCCCTTGCTCCCTGTATTTGGCAATCTGGAAGCAAGTGTGCTGGCTGTGCATTCTGAACGGAACGAATCATTTTTTGATTGCTCATCGCTCCCAGACATATAGGATCCGTGTCCCAACAATGAAAAACCGCCGCGTTTCCCTATGGAAAGGCGGCGGTTCGGGCGGCGGCAGAACGCCTGCGGAATGCGGAGGCTACCCCCCGGAATTCGAATTTACTTATTCGGCTGAGGCGTAATGCGCAGGTACGGACGCACGGCCTTGTAGCCCTTCGGGAATTTCTGCTTGATCACGGCCTCGTCTTGCAAGGACGGCACGATGATCACATCGTCGCCGTCTTCCCAGTTGACCGGGGTGGCCACGCTGTGGCTGTCGGTCAACTGCAGCGAGTCAATAACGCGCAGAATCTCATTGAAGTTGCGGCCGGTGCTGGCCGGATACGTGATGATCAGGCGCACCTTTTTGTTGGGATCGACGATGAACACCGAACGCACCGTCAGCGTGGCGTTGGCGTTCGGGTGGATCATGTCGTACAGCTCGGAAACCTTGCGGTCCTTGTCGGCCAGGATCGGGAAGTTGACCTTGGTCGATTGCGTGTCGTTGATGTCCTCGATCCACTTGGAGTGGGAATCGGCGCCGTCCACCGACAATGCCAGCACCTTCACGTTGCGCTTGGCGAATTCGTCCGCCAGCTTGGCGGTGTAGCCGAGTTCGGTCGTGCACACGGGCGTGAAGTCGGCCGGATGCGAAAAGAGCACCCCCCAGCTGTTGCCCAGATACTCGTGGAAGCGGATAGGGCCAGCCGAGGATTCCTGTTCGAAATCAGGGGCGGTATCGCCCAGACGTAGATGACTCATGGTGTCTCCTGTATGCGGATTCAGTGGGGGACCGGCGGCGCGTGACCGCTGCCACCGGGAAGGTCGTTCCATGCGGAGATTACCGCGGGTAAAACGATTCTTCCATCAAACCTTTGGCTGGGGAAATACGCAAGCCATATAACCTTATGCAATATCTGCAGCGGCCCCGCACGCCTCCGCGACCACCCCGGCGCGCACCGCCGCGGACAGCGACAACGCGCGTGGCAGGATGTGCGCGGCGTAGAACAATCCGGTCGCGATTTTCGATTTGTGGAACGGGTCCGTGGACCCCGCAGCCAGATGCTTGCGGCACACCAGCACCGCGCGCGCCATCTGCCAGCCGCCATGCACCACGCCGGCCAGCATCAGATACGGAACGCTGCTGGAGTAGACCGCCCGGATGTTGGCGGCCGACTGCTCCAGGATGAAACCCACACCCGCCTCGTAGGCCTGGATGGCACCGTCCAGATTGTCGCGCAGCAGCCGCAGCGCATCGCGTTCCGCTGCGGCGGCGCGCGTGGACTCCGCTTCCACGGCGCGCAGCGTTTCGCGCATGGCCGCGATAGCGGCATAGGCGGTAGCGCCGCCGTCGCGCTGCGTCTTGCGGCTGACCAGATCGTTGGCCTGGATCGCGGTGGTGCCTTCATAGATCGGCAAGATGCGGGCGTCGCGGTAGAACTGCGCCGCCCCGGTTTCCTCGATGAAACCCATGCCGCCATGCACCTGGATGCCCAGTGACGCGACCTCTACCGCGGTTTCAGTCGAGAAGCCCTTGACGATGGGCACCATGTATTCGTAGAACGCGCGGTTGCGCGAACGCTGTTCAGGATCAGGATGGTGCGTGCCCTTGTCGTGCGCCGCCGCCGTCACGTAGGACACGGCGCGGGCGGCCTCTGTCAGCGATTTCATGGTGAGCAGCATGCGCTGCACATCGGGATGCCGCACAATCGCCACCGGCCCTGCCGACCCTTCCACCGCGCGTCCCTGCACGCGTTCGCGCGCATAGGCCAGCGCATGCTGGTAGGCGCGTTCGGACACGCCGATGCCCTGCTGCCCCACGGCATAGCGCGCGGCGTTCATCATGATGAACATGTATTCCAGGCCGCGGTTCAATTCGCCGACCAGATAGCCCACGGCGCCCTCGCCCACTTCGCCTTTGCCGGCGCCGTACAGCAGCACCGCCGTGGGGCTGCCGTGGATGCCCAATTTGTGCTCTAGCGAGGCGCACCAGACGTCATTACGCTTGCCCAGGCCGCCGTCGTCCTCGATCAGGAACTTGGGCACGATGAACAGCGAAATTCCTTTCACCCCCGCTGGCGCGTCCGGGGTGCGGGCCAGGACCAGATGAATGATGTTCTCGGCCAGGTCGTGTTCGCCATAGGTAATGAAAATCTTCTGGCCCGACAGGCGGAAGCTGCCGTCGTCCTGGCGGACGGCGCGCGTCGCAACTTGGGCCAGGTCCGAACCGGCCTGCGGCTCGGTCAGGTTCATGGTGCCGGTCCACTTGCCGCTGATCAGGTTGGGGACGTATTGCTTGCGCTGCGCCTCCGACCCCACGGTCAGCACCGCTTCGATCACGCCGTCGGTCAGCATCGGACATAAAGAGAACGCCAGGCTGGCCGCCTGGATGTTCTCTCCGGGCGCCGCCGCGACCAGTTTGGGCAGGCCCTGCCCGCCCCATGCCTGCGGATGCTGCAAGCCCTGCCAGCCCCCCGCCGCATAGTCTTTGAACCCCTGGGCGTAGCCCGGCGTGGTCGTCACCCGCCCATCCTTCCAGACCGGCGGTTGCGTGTCGCCCGGCACGTTCAAAGGGGCCACCGCCTGCTCGACGAAGCGTCCGTTCTCTTCGAGGATGGCGTCCACCAGGTCGGAGGTGACGTCGCCGAATTCGGGCAGTTTCAGGATATCGTCCAGTCCGGCCAGTTCTTTCAGGGCGAATCGGAAGTCCTGCAGCGGGGTTACGTAAGGCATGGTGTCTCCGTGTGCAACGGACCCCAAGGCGCGGAGCGCCTCGGGGTCGGATGCGTTTCTTGATACGCGCGTCTGGTTGCGCGCGTCGGGATGCGTCAAGCGCCGCGTCATCCGGCGGATAGCCGGACGGGCGCTAACTCAGATGGTACGCCAATGACACAATGATCGGCCCCAGCACCGGCAGCAGCACATTGGCGATGGCGTAGGTCACGGTGTAACCCAATAGCGGCACGGAGCTGCCGCTGGACCCCAGAATGGCGCTGATCGCGGGCGTGCTGACGTGCTGCCCGGCGATGGCGCCCACCAGCAACGGCCCCTCTATCTTCAGGATCTTGTGGCCCACCCACAGCGACAGGCAGGCGGGTCCCAACGACACCAGCAGCCCGATCAGGGGAAGCACGGCGCCGTGTTCGCGGATCAGCGATATCGCCTCGGGCCCCGCGGACAAGCCCACGCACGCCACGAACACCGCCAGGCCCAGGTCTTTCAGCAATTGCACCGCGTGTTCAGGCATATGGCCGATGGCGGGCCGCTTGGCGTTGATCCAGCCGCAGACCAGGCCGCTGACCAGCGCGCCGCCCCCGCTGCCCAAGGACACCGGAATGCCCCACAAGCGCGCGCTCAGGGCGCCGATCATCAGGCCGACCAGGATGCCGAACGCCAGAAACACCAGATCGGTCACGCCGCTGCGGCGCAATTCGTTGCCCAATGCGGCGCCGGCTTGTGACAGCTCTGGTTCGGTGCCCACCAAGGTCACCAGATCGCCGTACTGGACGACGGTGGCCGGCGTCAGGGGCAGCACATGGCCGGACCGCACGATGGATTGAACGAACACGCCGCGCGCGCGCCGGGCGCCGGGCCGTTTGCCCAATTCGGCCAAGGTGTGCCCGTTGATCGCTTTCTTGCTGACGATGATGGCCAGCTCGCTCAGTTGCAGGTCCTCCGCGTGCGCTTCGGGCAACTGGATTTCAGGGCCAACCACTGAACCGGCGCGCAACGCGAAGCGGCGCAGGCCCAGCACCACGACGATGTCGCCCGTGGCCAGGGTGTCTTCCGGCGTGGCGTCGACCGCCTCACCATTGCGCAGGATGCGGCTGATCACCGTGCGCCCACCCAATTGCGCCTCGACGTCGGCCACGTTCATGCCGTCGGCGTCCTTCACCACATGGGCACGCCCCACCAGCCGCGGCAACGTGGGCAGATTGACGTCTTCCTCATCGCCCGATGCCACGCCCAGCTTCTCTTCCAAAGCCTTGGACGCCTCGCGCAGATTGATGCGCAACAGCGCTGGCGCGACCTGGCTGGTGAAGAAGACGATGCTGATCAGTCCCACCAGATAGGTCAGCGTGTAGGCCGTGGCGATGTTGGCCTCCATGCGCTGCACCTCGGCGTCCGGCAGACCCAGGTGCTTAAGCGCCTCGGCTGCCGTGCCCACCACCGCTGATTCCGTGGCCGCTCCCGCCGCCAGGCCAGCCGCCGTGCCCGCGTCCAGGCCGAACAACGGCACGGCCGCCAGCACGATGGTCAACACCAGCAGAGCCTCGATGATCGGCAGCACGATATAGCGCAGGCTGGACCGGTTGAGGTTGGCGAAGAACTGCGGGCCACCGGAGTAGCCCATGGCAAAAATGAACAGGGCGAACGCAACCTCTTTCAGGTCGCCGCGCATCTGGCAACCTGTCTGGCCGATCAGCAGGGCGACGATGAGCGTTCCGCACACCCCGCCCAGCTGGATCGGCCCGACCTTGAGTTTGCCGATCAGGTATCCCAAGCCCACCGTGACGAACAAGACCGCGATGGGGACGCTGTTGAAAAACCCGACTGAGCATGTCATAAGGTCATGTCGCCCTGTGGTTTGCCTACTTCGTAGACTTCTTGGCCGACTTGGCGGCCGAGTCCGCTTGTTTCACTGCCTTCTTGACCGCCGTCTTGGCCCCCTTCTTCGCGGCCGTCTTGGCCACGCGCTTGGCCGCGCCAGCCTTCACCGTTTGGCCCTTGCCAGCCATCGGACCGGAGCGCACCAGCTCGGACGCCTTCCACGCTTCGACGTATTCGGTCGCGCACTCGACCATGTACTTGCCGATCTTGGCGTAATCGCCGTCGTCCAGGTTGGCCAGCGAAATGCGGATAGACCACGGCGGCCCGCCGAATCCGCCGCCGTCCATCAGCACGACGCCGGACTTCTCGGCCAGGCGGAACAGGAAGTCCACCGGCTCGTAGTTACTGGTCATGTACTTGCAGAAGGCGTCGCCATACATGATCTTGGCCCAGACCATGAAGTCCAGTTCCACGTAGTACCAACCGCGCATCGGATCTTCCGGCGGCAGCGGAATACCCAGCCCGCTCCAGAGCGAATCGCGCCGCCCCCGCACGATCTCCATGGTCAGATGCTTGTAGGCGTCTTTCAGGTCCAACAGGTGCGACAACGCAAAGAAGCCCATCTGCACTTGCTGCGGCAAGGACAAGCCCGCCGTGTGGTTCAGCGCCACATTGCGGCTGTCGGCCACCATGCGGTCGATGAACTTCAGCTTTTCGGGCTCCATCGTCATCGCCCCGTAGCGCTTGTTCAGGCGCTGCTTCCACGATGCCGGCAGTTCGGCGATGCGGCGGTCCATCGTATTCTTCTCATGCGTGGCGATCACGCCCAGGCGCCAGCCCGTGCAACCGAAGTTCTTCGAGAAGGAATACACGCAGATGGTGTTGTGCGGCACCTCGGCCATTAGCGACCGGAAATTCGGCACGAAGGTGCCGTAGACGTCATCGGTCACCAGCACCAGGTCCGGATTCTTGCGGATCAAACGCACGATCTGCTTCATCTCGACCGGGCTGAACGCGACGGAGGGCGGATTACTGGGGTTCACCGTAACCGCCAGCTTGATCTTCGGGTTCTCCAGCTTGGCGATTTCGGACGCCGGATAGTGCCAGTCATGCGTGCCGTCGGCGCGCAAGCTGCTGGCGTTGATGGCGACGATCTTGAACTGGAAGCGCTCCAGGTGCGCGATCTCGATATAAGGCGTGAAGGTCGGCAGGAACAACGCAATGGTATCGCCCTGCTTGAGCAGGCCGTTCTGCATCAGCGAGTCAAAGATGTAGCACATGGCGGCCGTGCCACCCTCGACCGGGAACAAATCGAACTTGCCCTTGGGCGGCCGGCCGTCGCACATTTCCTTGATCAGGTAGTCGTGCACGATCTGTTCGATGTGGACCAGCGCGCGCGGCGGCACGGGATAGTTGTCGCCGATGATGCTGTCGGTCAATTCGTGGATCCACTCATCGGGATCGAAACTCTTGATCTTCACACCGTACTCAAGCACGCCGACCAGGAAGTCGTAGCCTTCCTCGCCCTTGTGCTTGGACAGGAATTTGCGCAGGCGGTCGGCGCAGCCCTTCTTGGCCGGCATGCCCGCCAGAATGGCGTCGTCGCGCACGCGGCGCGCTTCCTTCATGGCGAATTGGCCCAACAGGAAGAAGGCGTCGCGCGGTTCAGTGGCAATCCAGTTGGGGTTGCCCCGGCCGGCGTTCAACATGGTCAGCGCGGCGGTCTGCTGGTTTTCCTTAGCCAGCGTGATCAGATAATCCTTCAATTCGAAGGGCGACAGCTGTTCCAGATCGCGCTGGCGCGATCGCGTCGTTTTCAGGGCCGAGGCCAGGCTGACGGTAAGGGGCGTGGTGGAAGCCATTATTCAGTACTCCTGATTTGCGTTTTGACAAGCGCTTGCCGGGGTGGCGCGGGCGGGCACGCCCGTTGCCCCGATGTGCTGCCCGCAAGCCATGCGGCTTGCGGGGCGTCCCACTAGGTCATGAGCAAGACAATGACAATCCCCCAGATGATGAGCAGGGTATTGCCAATCGCATAAGGCACCGTGTAGCCCAGGGCGGGCACCTGGCTTTTCGCCGTTTCGGTGATTTGGCCGATCGCGGCCGTCGTGGTGCGGGCGCCTGCGCAGACGCCCAGCACGATGGCAGGATGGAACTTGAATACGTAGCGGGCGATATACACGCCCAGGATCATCGGCACGCTGGTTGCGATGATGCCGGCCACGAACAGTTTGGCCCCAAGCTGCTGGAACCCCTGCACGAAGCCTGGCCCCGACGTGATGCCCACCACCGCGACGAAGGCGGTCAGCCCGACGGATGTCAGGAACCAGTGCACAGGCTCCGGCACGCGGCCGAACGTGGGATGCACCGATCGCAGATAGCCGAAGATCAGGCCGGAGATCAGCGCCCCGCCCGAAGTCGACAGCGTAATGGGAATCCCGCTGACCGTCAGCACCAGGGTGCCAAACAACCCGCCCAGCAAGATGCCGAAGCCCACGAACACCATGTCGGTCTGATTGGTGGCGCGGTCGACGTAACCCAGCTTGTCCACCACCCGTTCGACGTCGCGCTTGGCGCCCAGCACGAAAAGACGGTCGCCCCGATCCAGCTTCAGGCCCCAATTGACAGGCATCTCGTGGCCGCCACGCACGACTTTGCGCAAGAACACGCCACGGCCCAATTGGCGCACGGTCTCGTTTTCGGCCAGTTCCTTAAGCGTCTTGCCAGCCACGTTCTTATTCGTCAGCACCACTTCGACGATCTCGGCGGGCAGGCTGAGCAGATCGCGATCTTCGACTTCGGTGCCGATAATGCCGGACGCCTGCAACACCAGCGCATCGTGCCTGCCAGTCACGCACAACACGTCGCCCGCTTCCAGCACGGTGGTCGATTCGTTGTCCAGTATCTGGTCGCCGCGGCGGATGCGCTCGATGAAGACGCGGGCTTCGACGAACTTCGATTCCAGGTCGCCGACTGTCTTGCCGACATGCTCGGTATGGTCCAGGCGATAGGCGCGGGCCGTGAACTTGCGGTAGCCGGACAATTCCATGGAATCCGACGCCCCGGACATCTTGGCTTCGTATTCCTTGCACTCTTTGACGATGTCCACGCCCATCAGCTTCGGGCCCAGCGAGGCCAGCAGCCACGCGCTGCCCACCGTGCCGAAGATGTAGCAGACGGCATAGGCGACCGGGATGCTGTCGATCCATTGCTTCTTGGTCGCCGCATCCACGCTCAGGCCATTGATCGTGTCCGTGGCCACGCCCATCACCGCCGAAATCGTCTGCGCGCCCGACAGAAGGCCTGCGCCGGTGCCGGCATCAAAGCCGAAGCCCACTGCGGTCGCCCAAGTAACCAGCAGGCAGATTACGCAAATGACGACGGCGAATATGACCTGAGGAAGGCCATCGCTTTTCATGCCGCGGAAGAATTGTGGTCCGACGCCGTAGCCTAGACCGAAGAGAAAGAGCAGGAAGAACACCTGCTTGAGAATTGGGGCAATGGTGATGTCGAGTTGGCCGACCAGCACGCCCACCAGCAAAGTACCCGTTACCGCGCCTAAATTAAAACCGAAGATTTTCTTGGCGCCGATCCAATAACCCAACCCCAGGGTCAGGAAGACCGCTAATTCTGGGTACTTCCGCAATGTGTCAAAGAACCATTCCATCCCGAATCTCCTTCGTTCTGTACAGGGTCGAGCACGTGCGCAAACAATCCTGCTGCGCGCGGAACACATTATCAGAATCTTTCAGAAAATCAAAAGAAATACTAGGATGCTGACAAAGGGATGCAGACTATCCGGGATAAAAAAAACCGCAGGCGGATGCCTGCGGCTTTTGATACTGCATGACCGGCTGGTTTACAGCGCGCTGGTCAATTCAGGCACGACCTGGAACAAATCGCCCACCAGGCCATAATCCGCCACGCCAAAAATAGGCGCTTCGGCGTCTTTATTGATAGCGACGATAACCTTGGAATCCTTCATGCCGGCCAAGTGCTGGATGGCGCCCGAGATACCAACCGCCACGTAAAGCTGCGGCGCAACAATCTTGCCCGTCTGGCCAACCTGCCAGTCGTTCGGGGCATAACCGGCATCGACGGCGGCACGCGACGCACCCAATGCCGCGCCCAGCTTGTCGGCCAGCGGATCCAGGATCTTGAAGTTCTCGGCGCTGCCCAACCCACGGCCGCCCGACACCACCACGCGAGCGCCAGCCAGTTCGGGGCGATCGCTCTTGGCGACTTCGCGGCCCACGAACGTCGACAGGCCCGAATCGGCCACGGCGTCGATGGCTTCCACGGCGGCCGAGCCACCTTGCGCCGCCACGGCATCAAAGCCCGTCGTGCGCACGGTGATGACCTTCACGGCGTCGGCCGATTGCACGGTGGCAATGGCGTTGCCCGCGTAGATCGGGCGCTGGAACGTATCGGCGGATTCCACGCCGATGATGTCCGATATCTGCGCCACGTCGAGCTTGGCGGCGACGCGCGGCGCCACGTTCTTGCCCGAGGCGGTAGCGGGGAACAGGATATGGCTGTAGTTGGAAGCCACGGCCAGGACCTGCGCCGCGACGTTTTCCGCCAGACCGTCGGCCAGTTGCGGCGCGTCGGCCAGCAAGACCTTGGCCACGCCTGCGGCGGCGGCGGCTTGGTCGGCCACGGCGCGCGCATTGGCGCCAGCGACCAGCACGTGCACGTCGCCTCCGATCTTGGCGGCGGCGGCGACGGCGTTCAGGGTTGCGCCCTTCAACTGGGCGTTATCGTGTTCGGCAATAACCAGCGTCGTCATGTTCAGACCACCTTCGCTTCGTTCTTGAGTTTGTCCACCAGGGCTGCAACGTCCGCCACCTTGATGCCAGCCTTGCGGGCGGGCGGTTCGCTGACTTTCAGCGTCTTCAGGCGCGGCGCGGCATCAACGCCCAATTCTTCGGGCGTGACGGTGTCCAACTGCTTTTTCTTGGCCTTCATGATGTTCGGCAGCGTGACGTAGCGCGGCTCGTTCAGGCGCAAGTCGGTGGTGACGATGGCCGGCAGCTTCAGCGTCAGCGTTTCCAGGCCGCCGTCCACTTCGCGCGTGACCGTAACCTTGCCGTCGGCCAGTTCGACCTTGCTGGCGAACGTGGCTTGCGGCCAGTCCAGCAGCGCAGCCAACATCTGGCCGGTCTGGTTGGCGTCGTCGTCGATGGCTTGCTTGCCCAGGATCACCAGTTGCGGCTGTTCCTTGTCGACCAGCGCCTTCAGCAGCTTGGCGACGGCCAGGGGCTGCAGCTCGGCGTCGGTCTGGACCAGCACGCCGCGGTCGGCGCCAATGGCCATGGCGGTGCGCAGCGTCTCCTGGCATTGCGCAACGCCGCAAGAAACCGCCACGACTTCAGCGACGGCACCCTTTTCCTTCAGGCGGGTCGCTTCTTCGACGGCGATTTCGTCAAAGGGGTTCATGGACATCTTCACATTGGCGATATCCACGCCAGTCTGATCCGACTTGACTCGCACCTTGACGTTGTAGTCAACGACGCGCTTGACAGGTACCAACACCTTCATCCCGCTGCCTCCAAATGGAAATAATGACCCGGCGATGCGCCGGGATCGCATTGCACAATTTTTTCCTGATTCTACAGCTTCGCCAGCGCTCGTATATGCGCAACCACGCTGCGGCCCAAGGCCGACAAGTTGTAACCGCCCTCAAGCGTGCTGACGATCCGTCCCTGGCAGTGGCGTTCCGCCACGTCCACAAGCCGCTCGGTCATCCAGGCGTAGTCCGCCTCGACCAGTCCCATCTGGCCCATATCGTCTTCCCGGTGCGCGTCGAACCCGGCCGACACCAGGATCAGTTCCGGACGATGCGCCTCCAGCCGGGGCAACCACGTGTCCGTCACGATCGCCTTGACCGCGGCGCCCGTCGTGTACGCGGCCACCGGCACGTTCAACATGTTGGCGGCCGGGTGTTCCGTGCCGCTGTTCGGAAAGAAAGGGTGCTGGAAAAAGCTGCACATCAGCACGCGTTCATCGCCCGCGAACACGTCTTCGGTGCCATTGCCGTGATGCACGTCGAAGTCCACGATGGCTACGCGGGACAACCCGTGGAAATCCAGCGCATGGCGCGCCGCGATCGCCACGTTGTTCAGAAAGCAGAATCCCATCGCTTGCGAACGGCAGGCATGGTGCCCCGGCGGACGCACGGCGCAGAAGGCCGTGCGGGCCTCGCCGCCCATCACCGCATCCACCGCCGCCACGCCCGCGCCAGCCGCATACAGCGCGGCCTCGTAGGTGTGGGGATTCATCAGCGTGTCGGGATCTATCGGGTAATACCCTTGGTCCGGCGTGTGTTCGCGCAAACTGTCCAGGTACTGGACAGTGTGGACCCGCAACAGGTCATGGCGCGAGGCTTGAGGCGCTTGCCTGTCATCCAGATAAGACATCAATCCGCTTGCCAGCAACTGGTCGGAAATGGCGTCCAGCCTCTGCGGGCTTTCGGGATGCCAACTGCCCATTTCATGCAAGCGGCATGCCGGGTGGGTAAGATACATGGTCTCCATAAGGAAGATTATGTTCATCTGTCGGCGATTACTGCAACTCGGAGTACTTTCCGCCCTGCTTGCGGGCTGCTCCACCACCGCTCCCACCGCTCCAAACACACTTGCCGCCCAACCTGCGGCCGCTACCGGCAATACCCCGATCCGCATCGGACCCAGTACGCCGACACCGGGTTCCGAACTTCCCGACGATGCGCCCGCCACGCTGACCGCCACTGGCGCGCTGCGTCCGGAAGTGCGCAGTTTTGTGGAAGCACTGGCCGCGGAACGCCAACTGCCGCTGAATCCGATGGTCAAAGCACTGGAAGGGTCGCGCTACAACGCCACCGTGTCGCGCCTGATCGCGCCCGCGCCTCCCGGCAAGAAGATCTGGCGCAGTTGGCTGACGTATCGGTCGCGCTTTGTCGAACCCAAGCGCATTGGTTGGGGCGTGGACTTCTACAACGAGAACCGCGATCTGCTTAATCAGGCCGCGCAGCGCTTCGGGGTGCCGGCGCCCATCATCGCGTCGATTATCGGCGTCGAAACGCTGTATGGCCGCAACATGGGCAATTTCCGGGTTCTGGATGCACTGGCGACGCTGGCCTTCGATTATCCCGACCCCAACAAGCCCGAACGCGCCACGATGTTCCGAGGCCAGTTGGCGGATTTCCTGACGCTGGTCATGAAAGACAAGCTTGACCTGGAAACGCGCGGCTCGTATGCGGGCGCCATCGGCATGCCGCAATTCATGCCCACCAGCGTCATGCATTACGCGGTGGACGGCGACGACAACGGCCACATCGACCTGACCAACAACACCCAGGACGCCATCATGTCCGTGGGCAGCTTCCTGGCGCAGCACGGCTGGCAACGCGGCCTGCCCGTATTCGCGCCGGTGGTGCTGCCGGCCGATCCGACGGCGCTTGTTGATGGCGGCCTGGAACCCAAGCAAAGCTGGAGCACGCTAAGCGCCGCCGGGGCGCGCCTGCAGCCCGGCGCGTCCGCCACCGGCTGGGGCAGCCAGCCCCTGGGCGTGGTCGATCTGGTGGAAGAAGCCCGGGGCACCGCCCAGTACCGCGTCGGCACGCCCAATTTCTTCGCCCTGACCAAGTACAACCGCAGCTACTTCTACGCCACGTCCGTCGCGGATCTTGCCAACGAGATCGAAGCCCGCGTGAACCGCTGATCTTCTTGTCATAACCAAGCGGCGCCCGGACGTGACTGACGTCCGGGCGCCGCTTGTTTATGAACACCACCGAACGCCTCAAGCCCCGCTGATGTTGGCCAACGGCCTCACACGGTGGCCACCGGCGTGACGGGCGAGCCCACCGCGCCCGGCAGATTCAGAGGCGGCGCTGTCAGCAAAAAGCGGCTGCGGCCATTGGCGTTCAACCAGCGCGCAAGCGGGCCTAAATACCACATCTCGCCAATCGGCATGCCCAGCTTGAAGATGCAATGATGATGCAGCGGCAACGCGGCACAGCAGAGGTTGGGCTTTTGCGTGGGGTAGATCTCCAGCGCATGATTGTCGGATGCCATCGCCGCCACTTTCGAATCCGAAATCCATTGCAGCAGCTTCTCATCGCTGCCATCCAGGCCCGCGCAGATCTCGTGCAGCGTATGCGCATCCGGCTGGCGGTTCTTCTCAAGCAAGGCGTCGCCGAACTCGGTGTGGAACAGGACGATATCGCCCCGCTCGATCTCGATCCGGTCGCTTTCCAGAATACGCATCAGATCGTCATAGCCGACGGATTTCTGCGCCCGGCCGTAATGCTTGGCCAAGTCGACCATCACCCCGCGGCTTTGCAAGCAGGATTCAGCCAACTGCGTGATGTCCAGCTTCTTGGCGTTTGACGCCACGCCCTGCCCCAGATCGGTCTTGGCAAAACCGTTGTCTACGTCGTAGTCCACCGGGCCGACCACGTGATCGTTGGGCCGGTAGCCGTTGTAGTAGACGCGTTCAGGCAGGCCATCGCCATTCGCATCGAACAACGCGCCTACGTGCGCCAGGGAATCCCACTGCGTCGAATACTGCAGGCTCATTTCAACGATATCGTCGCTCAGCACGTCTACACAGCCCGGACGCAGGCGCCCCAGCGGGAAATTCATGTACTGGTCACCGTCTCGTTCCGTTGGACGCAGCTTGGGCGGAAGACGCCTGACATTCACGCCATTGCCGCCGGGATAGTCCAGCGGCAGCGACAGGCAGAAACTCAGGCCCATGCGAACTTCGCCTATGCCCATCATCACGTTCTCGGGAGTGATGTAATTCAGGCAACCTCGCTGATCGTCAGGCCCGAAGTCTCCCCAGTTCGATCCTTCGGGACGGTTCTTCCATCTCATGCGTCGCAACTCCTTGGCGTTGAAAGCGGATTGACATAAATTTATCACGTATAGGATACTAACATCATGGATGTGAAAACAGCTGCCCGAGTTCTGGATGTACTGAACCTCTTTGCCGAGGAGCAGAAGCCATTGCTGTACAGCGAAATCGCCACCCAGATGCAGATCCCGCTGTCCAGCTGCCATGGCTTGCTCAAGACCATGGTGGCCCGCGGCTATCTCTATGAAATCGGCAAGAAGCACGGTTATTACCCGACCCAAAAGCTGATCCACGTCGCCACGCTGATTTGCCGCAGCGACCCCTTGAATGCGGTCATCGAACCCGTGCTGGAACGCGTCCGCGACCTGACTGGGGAAACCGCCCTGCTGGCCAAGCTGGCGGACGACAAGGTCGTCTACCTGATCGTGGCTGAATCCAAGCAGACGATCCGCTTCTCCCACCAGCCCGGCGGATTCAAAGCGGTCCACGCCACCAGTTCGGGCAAGGCGCTGTTGTCCGTACTGCCGCCGGAAGAACGCCAAAAATGGTTCAACGCCTATAGCGGATTCACCGCGTTCACGGACAGCACTATCACCGCCCGCGATGCCTTTGATCGCGACCTGCAAGCAGGGGTCGAGCGGGGCTGGCAGCGTTCGGTCGGCGAGAACGTCGAAGACGTGATGTCCGTATCGCTCGGGTTCCGGGCCTATGAACAACCCTTTGCCATTGTGGTGGCCGGCCCCCTGGGCCGCATGCTCAAAAACGAAGCCACCACTGGAAAACAACTGGAAGAGGTCAAGGCGCTGCTACATGCGGCCCTGCCCTCCGCCAACCTCACCTTTGTTGGAGAAGACAGTAGATGAACAAACGCAGCTTTCTTGCCGCCGCTTGCACGATGATTACCGCCGCCGGGCTCCCACTGGCCGGCGCGCAAGCGCAAGGCGCCTATCCGGACAAACCGATACGCGTCATCATGCCGTGGGCGGCGGGCGGTCCGACCGATGTGGTGGGCCGTGTGGTCGCCGTGCAGATGGGGGAAATCCTGGGCCAGCCGCTAGTCATTGAAACCCGCGCGGGCGCCAGTGGCACGATCGGCGCGGCACAGGTCGCCCGGGCCCCGGCCGACGGCTACACGCTGTTGATGAATCCGTCCGTTCAGGGCATCTACCCCGCCCAGTTCAAGAACCTGAGTTTTGACCCGATCAAGGACTTCAGGATGGTAGGCGTGTTGGGCACGGTGCCGATGGTGGCCGTCGTCCCGCCTACCTCCAAGTTCAAGACCTTTGCCGACCTGATCCAGCAAGCCCGCGCGCAGCCGGGCACACTGACCTTCGCCTCCCCTGGGGTCGCCACGCTGCCGCACCTGGCCGGAGAACTGATCAATACGTCCACCAAGGTCTCCATCTCGCACGTTGGATACCGCGGCAGCAGCCCGGCCCTGACCGATGTCGCAGGCGGCCATGTCGATCTGATGTACGCCCCGCTGGCGCCTGCGCTTCCGCTGATCCAGAGCGGCAAGGTCGTCCCGCTCGCCGTCACCACCAAAACGCGGCTGGCCGATCTTCCCAACGTGCCCACCATCGCCGAAACCGTGCTGCCTGACTTCGATATCGTTACGTGGTACGGCATGTGGGTGCCCAAGGATACGCCCGAGCCCATCATCGCCAAACTCAACAAGGCCATGGTCGAGGCATCGAAATCATCGAAGGTCGTCGAAGCCTTGAAAGCGCAGGGTACGCTGCCCAGCACGATGGGCTACCAGGAAGCCGAAGCCTTCAATCTTGCGGAAAGCGTACGCTGGATCAAGGTCATGAAAGACGCCAATATTCAGCCTGAATAACGCCGGGCCACCACGCGCCGCTTGCGGCCGCATGGCAGTCCCGCAATAGAAACAGCCCGGCCCAGGAATAGCCTTTCCTGGGCCGGGCTGTTTGCTTCGGCAGCCCGTCAGACGCCGAAAAAACCAGATATCAGTTAAACACGCCAGTGGACAAGTAGCGGTCGCCGCGGTCGCACACGATGAAAACGATGGTGGCGTCGTTGACGCGCTCGGCCACGCGCAAGGCGGCAACCAGGGCGCCGGCGGACGAAATGCCGCCAAAGATGCCCTCTTCCGCCGCCAGGCGGCGCGCCATGACTTCGGCTTCCGACTGCTCGATGGACTCGTAAGCGTCCACGCGGCTGCGGTCAAAGATCTTCGGCAGATAGGCTTCGGGCCACTTCCGGATGCCGGGAATCTGCGAGCCTTCGGCTGGCTGCGCACCCACCACCTGCACGGCCGGGTTGCGCGACTTGAGATACGTCGACACGCCCATGATGGTGCCCGTCGTGCCCATCGCGCTGACGAAGTGCGTGATGCGGCCATCGGTCTGGTCCCAGAGTTCGGGACCCGTGGTTTCGACGTGCGCGCGGGGGTTGTCGGGGTTGGCGAACTGGTCCAGCACCACGCCTCTGCCATCCGCCTGCATCTCGGTGGCGAGGTCGCGGGCGTATTCCATGCCGCCCTTGTCGGCGGGCGTCAGGATCAATTCGGCGCCATAGGCGGCCATGGCCGCCCGGCGCTCCACCGACAGGTTGTCCGGCATGATCAGGATCATGCGGTAGCCCTTCATCGCGGCGGCCATGGCCAGCGCGATGCCGGTATTGCCGCTGGTGGCTTCAATCAGGGTATCGCCCGGTTTGATGTCGCCGCGCGCTTCCGCATGCTTGATCATCGCCAAGGCCGGACGGTCCTTCACGGAACCAGCGGGATTATTGCCTTCCAGCTTGGCCAGGATGACGTTGCCACGCGCGTCGCCCGCAGCACCGGGAATGCGCTGCAAACGCACCAGCGGCGTATTGCCGACGGTCTGCTCGATAGTGGGGTAGGTAGTAGTCATGCGGACGATAATAACTCCGCCCGGCGGCGGACGCGGCCAAAAGCCGCGCTCCCGCCAGGGGTTCCTCCGCCAGGGGTTCCCCGCCAGACTACGGCCGTTCAGGGCCGGGGCGCCGCCTTCGCCTTCAAGGCGGCCGCGCCGGATGCGGGCTTGGCTGCCGGTTTAGCGCCGGAAGCGGCGGCCGTCGCGGCAGCCGATGCAGCGCCTGCTCTATTGGCTGGCACCGCCAACGGCTTGGCTCCCGGCTTGGCGGATGGCGCTGCCGCCCCGTCCGGGCCGCCGGGTCCAATCTGCAAGCCGGCCGACTCCAGCGCCTGCGCCTTTTTCAGCCCGATGCCCCGCACGCGCTCCGCCAAGTCTTCAAACGAATCGAACTTGCCGCCGCGGTCCCGTTCGCCCACGATGATCTCGGCGGTGCGAGGGCCGATGCCCCGAATGCCTTCAAGTTGTTGCGCACTGGCTTGGTTGACATCCAGCGCGTGGGCGGGCGCGGCGGCCACGCCAAGCCCAATCGTCACCAGCAGCGCGCCCAACGTCCGGCGCAGCCCGCGCGGGACGCGACGAGGAAACGCGGACCGCAATGGCCGGCAAGGCAGGCGCCGTGCCGGGCAGGCGCCATTCGCCGCGGGCGTGGACGGATACAGTGGATTCATATGGGTCTCCTGATGGGACGGACGCAACGACTGTCGCGCCACCCTTGAATCATGGCGACCCCGCCCCGGGCCTGGGGGCTCGGTGAACGGAAAGATCCACCCCGGCAAATACGGAGAACAAAAAAAACCACCGGGACGGTGGTTTTTCAATGGGGGATGGGATACGGCGCACCCGCGCGCCGCGCAATGCCCGTTCTTAGCCGCGCGCGCGCCAATAGCGCACGTATTCCGCCACGCCGGTCTGCACGTCGCGCATCGGCGCGGAGAAACCGGCCGCGCGCAGCTGCGTCACATCCGCCTGCGTGTAGCTCTGGTAGCGGCCTTTGAGGTCATCGGGGAACGGGATATAGCGGATAAGATCCAGTTCCACCAACTGAGCCAGCGTCAGCTCCGCTTCGCCGCGCTCGGCGCGCAGGGTATTCACCACCGCCGCCGCCACGTCGTTGAACGGCTGGGCTCGCCCTGTACCGCAATTGAAAATGCCCGACTGTTCCGGGTGATCCAGGAAGTGCAGGTTGACTGCCACCACGTCTTCAACCGAGATGAAGTCGCGGCTTTGCCCGCCGTCCACATAGCCGTCCCAGCCCGCGAACAGGCGCACATGGCCATGCTCCAGGAACTGGTTCATGTTGTGGAACGCCACCGAGGCCATACGCCCCTTGTGCTGCTCGTGCGGCCCATAGACGTTGAAATAGCGCAGCCCCACGACCTGGGCCGTCAGGCTGTCCATGCGCTTGCGCAACACCTGGTCGAACAGCAGCTTGGAATACCCGTAGACATTCAAGGGGCCTTCGTTATCGGGATGCTCGACGTAGATGGAAGAGCCGCCGTACACGGCCGCCGACGAGGCATACAGGAACGGAATGCGCCGCGCCTGGCAGAACTCAAACAACTCCAGCGTGACGCGGTAGTTGTTGTCCATCATGTAGCGGCCGTTGCGCTCGGTCGTGTCCGAGCACGCGCCCTGATGCAGCACGGCGCGCACCTCGGGCAGGCTGCCGTCGGCCACCCGGCGGCGGAAATCGTCCTTGTCCAGGTAATCGGCGATCTGGCAATCGACCAGGTTGACGAACTTGTCGCCTTCGGTCAGATCATCCACCGCGATGATGTCCTGGATGCCGCGGCGGTTCAGCCCGCGCACCAGGTTGCTGCCAATGAAGCCTGCGGCTCCGGTTACGACGATCATGAGGGTTCTCCTGCCAATTCGGCTGCGGTGACGACGGACGTGCCAAGCTTGCCCACGGCGATGCCGCCGGCCTTGTTGGCCCAGCCCATCGCCTCGGCCCACGGCAAGCCGATGGCGCGCGAAACCGCCAACGTCGCCAGCACGGTGTCGCCCGCGCCGGACACGTCGAACACTTCGTGCGCTTGCGCATCGATATGGTCTCGTCCCGTGTCGGTAAACAACGTCATACCCTGCTCGGAACGCGTCACAAGCAAGGCTTCCAGGTCCAGGTCGGCACGCAAGCGTTGCGCCCGATCGGTCAGTTCGGCTTCGGAATTCCAGCGGCCCACGGCCTGCTGCATTTCCGCGCGGTTCGGCGTGACCAGCGTTGCGCCACGATAGCGTGCATAGTCGTCGCCTTTGGGATCCACCAGCACCGGTATGCCGGCATGGCGCGCCATGCCCAATAGCGACTCTACGCGGGTCAGCACGCCTTTGGCATAGTCCGACAGCACCACGATGTCGTGGTTGGCCAGATGGCGGGCCAACGCGGCGTCCACGCGGTCCAGCGCGGCCTGCTCCGGGTGCTGTTCGAAATCCACGCGCAGCAGTTGCTGCTGGCGGCCCAGCACCCGCATTTTCAGCGTGGTGTGCAGCGACGGGTCAGCGATCAAGTCGGCATGAATGCCGGCCTCGGCCGACAGGCGGCGGATGCTGTCGCCCGCCTCGTCTTCGCCCAGCACGCCGACCAGCGTCACCTGGCCGCCCAGCGCCGCGACGTTGCGGGCCACGTTGGCGGCACCGCCCAAGCGGTCTTCGCGGCGCGCGACGCGCACTACCGGCACCGGCGCTTCCGGTGAAATACGTTCGACTTCACCGAACCAATAACGGTCCAGCATCACGTCGCCAACCACAAGAACGCGGCTACGCGAAATAGCTTCGGCGGGGAAAGGCTTCATTCAAGTTCTTCCAAACGGCGCGGCGCATAGGTTTCCCAGGCATTGCAGCCGGGACATTGCCAGTAAAAGCGACGCGCTTGAAAACCGCAACTGCGGCACGCATAGCGGTCCAGCCGTTGCGTATGCTTGTGGATAAGGCTGCGCAGCAGCGTCAGGTCGGCGCCGGGCACCGGCCCCTGTTCGGTGACGCCGGTTTCCGGGCTGGCCAATTCGGCTTCCAGCAGGCGATCCAGGCCCAACAGGGACGGATGGCTGCGCAACGCGCCACGCGCGAACGTCCAGGCGACGGCCGAGCCCTGCTGGACGCGCAGTTCGCGGAACACCACATTGAACAGGTCCAGCGACGCGTGGCGCTGATATTGCTTTTGCAGGAATTCCAGCCCAGCTTCGACCTGACCGGCCGCGCGATAATTCGCCAGCAACTGTTCGGCCACCAAGCCAGCGTACTCCGGCGCGTCGGTCATGACCGACTCCAGATACAGCCGTTCGCGCTTGGGATCCTGTTCCATCAGGGCCAGGCGGGCGCGCAGCATGGCCGTGCGCACCATCGCGCCCTTGCTCAGCGACGCGTCGGTCATCGAAAGGGCGTGATCGGCGGCGTCAAGCGCCTTGTGCGCGGCATCCACGTCGGCAGGCTTGGCGGTCAGGGCCGTTTGCGCCTGCTCGCAGTAGTAATGCACGATCTGCGGCACCGGCTCGTCAACCAGGCCTTGCAGCGTCTTGACGGCTTCGATAGCACGCGGCCAATCGTGTTCGGATTCAAAGATGCGAATCAGCGAACGCAGCGCCGGCAGCGCATAGCGGGTGTCTTTCAGCTGTTCGAATCCGCTTTCGGCGCGGTCCAGCATGCCCGCCTTGAGGAAGTCCTGCGCCAGCTCGTGCTGCGCGTGTTCGCGCTCGGCGGCCGGCAGGTCGGACCGGCTCAGCAGACTTTGATGCACGCGGATGGCGCGCTCCATTTCGCCGCGGCGGCGAAAAAGGCTGCCCAGCGCGAAGTGGAGCTCGGTCGTTTCGGGGTCCAGTTTGGCGACTTCGACGAACGCGTCGATCGCGCGGTCCGGCTGTTCGTTCAGCAGGAAGTTCAGCCCCCGAAAATACGAGTCGGGCAGGCTGCGGGTTTCCCGAAGCATCTGCCGGATATCGAAGCGCGCGGCCAGCCAGCCTAGCGCAAACAGTACCGGCACGAAAATCAACCACCAAGGTTCAAAATCCACTATTCGGGCTCTTGCGGTAATTCAGTGCGAAAAGGGGAACGTGCGACGGACGGCGCGCCGTCACAGCGGCGACATCGGCGCCACGGCTTCCGGCGGCACGACAGGGGTGGTGCCATTGACGGCGGCCTGGACGCGGTCCAGTTCGCGGCGCAAGCGCATGGCTTCGCGGCGGCGGCGCATGGCGGCGGGCACGGTCAGCAACAGGCCGAACAACGCACCGGCAACGAATACAACCAGCATCACGACGATCAACGGCACATCTTGCACGACGTAGTCGGCGTAGAACTTCACGGCGACCGGATCGGTGTTCTTCAAGGCGAACATCAATACCGCAATAAACACGAGCAATCGCAGGGCCCAGACGAGATAGCGCATGACGCATGCTCCAGAGAATTCAAGACTGTCAATTGTAAGCGACGCCGCAAAGCAGCAAGAAAAAAAATCCCGCGCGGCGCCCGACCGGCGCATTGCGGTCGGAAAAAACAAAGCCCCTTGATTTCTCAAGGGGCCTGTTCTCGGTCCGATCTGCCCGTAGGCAGCCTTTACGCCGAGCCGTCAATGCATGGCGTGCAAGCTTGCCATGGACGGCATCGGTTCACTCGATCCAGAGGATTGAGCGTCCTCGTCATTGCCGCCGACCAGGTCTACCCGCTCGCGCAGCTCCTTGCCCGCCTTGAAGTGCGGCACCTGTTTACCAGGCACCAGCACTTGTTCGCCGGATTTCGGATTGCGACCGATTCGGGGAGACCGCTGCGACAACGAGAAGCTGCCAAAACCGCGGATCTCGATGCGCTGACCCGAGGCCAGGGCCTGGGTCATTGCATCCAGCACGGTCTTGACCGCGTAATCGGTGTCGCGGGCGGCCAGCTGAGGATAGCGGGCCGCCAAGGCGGCGATCAGCTCCGACTTGGTCACGAATTAACCGTCGTTGCGCTGTTGGTCCAGCTTGGCCTTCAGCAGCGCGCCGAGGTTGGTGGTGCCGGAAGAAGCGCTGGCGTCGGACATGCGCTGGATCGTGTCGGCGGTCTCGGCGTTGTCGCGGGCCTTGATCGACAGTTGGATCGAACGCGTCTTGCGGTCGATGTTGACGATCATGGCTTCGATGTTTTCGCCGGCGTTCAGAACGGTGGTGGCATCTTCAACGCGGCCCGAGGAGATCTCGGAAGCGCGCAGGTAGCCTTCAACGTCCACGGACAGCGTCACAACAGCGCCCTTGGCTTCGACGGACTTGATGGTGCCCGGAACAACGGCGCCCTTGTCAAACGTGGCGACGAAGTTGTTGAAGGGGTCGCCTTCCAGCTGCTTGATGCCCAGCGAGATGCGTTCCTTGTCGGTATCGATGCCCAGAACCACGGCTTCGATCTCGTCGCCCTTCTTGAAGTTGCGCACGGCTTCTTCGCCCGTTTCCGTCCAGGACAGGTCGGACAGGTGAACCAGGCCATCGATGCCGCCAGGCAGACCGACGAACACGCCGAAGTCGGTGATCGACTTGATGGCGCCGCGGACCTTGTCGCCGCGCTTGAAGTTCGTGGCGAACTCTTCCCACGGGTTCTGACGGCACTGCTTCATGCCCAGCGAGATACGACGACGGTCTTCGTCGATTTCCAGGACCATGACTTCGACTTCTTCGCCCAGGGTAACAACCTTGCGCGGGTCGACGTTCTTGTTGGTCCAGTCCATTTCGGAGACGTGAACCAGGCCTTCGATGCCGGCTTCGACTTCGACGAACGCGCCGTAGTCGGTCAGGTTCGTGACCTTACCGAACAGGCGGGTGCCTTGCGGGTAGCGGCGAGCCAGGCCCACCCACGGATCTTCGCCCAGCTGCTTGACGCCCAGCGAGACGCGGCTCTTTTCCTGGTCGAACTTGAGGACCTTGGCTTCGACTTCTTGACCCACTTGCAGGACTTCGGACGGGTGACGCACACGACGCCATGCCATGTCGGTGATGTGCAGCAGGCCGTCGATGCCGCCCAGGTCAACGAACGCGCCGTAGTCGGTGATGTTCTTGACCACGCCCTTGACCACAGCACCTTCGTGCAGGGTTTCGAGCAGCTTTTGACGCTCTTCGCCCATGCTGGCTTCCAGCACTTGGCGACGCGACAGCACAACGTTGTTGCGCTTGCGGTCGAGCTTGATGACCTTGAATTCGAGGGTCTTGCCTTCGTACGGGGTGGTGTCCTTGACCGGACGCAGATCCACCAGCGAACCCGGCAGGAACGCGCGGATGCCGTTGGTCATGACGGTCAGGCCGCCCTTCACCTTGCCGGTGATGGTGCCGGTAACCAGCTCGCCGTTTTCCAGGGCCTTTTCCAGTTGCAGCCAGGCCGACAGGCGCTTGGCGCGGTCACGCGACAGGATGGTGTCGCCGTAGCCGTTTTCCAGGGAATCGATGGCCACCGAGACGAAATCGCCGGGTTGCACTTCGAGCTCGCCCTGGTCGTTCAGGAACTCTTCCAGGGGGATCAGCGCTTCGGACTTCAGGCCGGCGTTGACGACGACGAAATTATGGTCGACGCGCACGACTTCGGCGCTGATGACCTCGCCGGACTTCATGTCCTGGCTCTTGAGGCTTTGTGCGAAAAGGTCGGCGAAACTTTCGCCGCCGGTGGCGGTAGTGGAAACGGAAGACATGGGGTTGAAATCCATTGGGCCAAAATGGCCGTTAAGAACACACCGCAGCGGATTGCCCGCCACAGTGGAGTCAAAATACCTGCCTGCCGGTTTGCCCTGCGGGGTGTCCCGTGGGGGTTGCGCCTGGCTAGGACAGGGCCTAATCAAAAAATCAAAGTGGATTGGCTTGGCTCATCGCAGGCCTGGCACATCGCATCAGATTGGGGCTTGCGGCCCTTATCCGTGCTTGGCTTGTGCTTGCTGCCAAAAATCCAGTATTGCCTGCACCGTCTCTGCAATCGTCAAATCAGACGAATCCAGCACGTGTGCGTCTGCTGCAGGAGCCAACGGCGCAGTCGCCCGTTCGGTATCGCGGGCGTCCCGTTCGCGCATGTCTCGCAGAAGGTCATCTAGATTAGCAGAAATTCCCTTTTCGATCAACTGCTTACGGCGCCTCTCCGCCCGGGCGACCACGTCGGCGACCAGGAAGACCTTCAGGGACGCATCCGGGAACACGACAGTGCCCATGTCGCGGCCGTCCGCCACCAGGCCAGGCGGCACGCGGAACGCGCGCTGGCGCTCGAGCAACGCCCGGCGCACACCCGGGAAGGCCGCCACGCGGGAGGCGAAATTACCCACTTCCTCGCGGCGGATGTCATGGCCGACGTCGGCGCCTTCCAGATACACATGGGGGCCGTCGAAGCGCACATCCAGGGTTTCGGCCACGCGGGCCACGCCCGGTTCGTCGTCGGCGGCCACGCCTTGCTTGATGGCGGCCAGGGCGGTCAGCCGGTACAGCGCGCCGCTATCCAGGACGTCCCAGCCCAACGCCTTGGCGACGCGATGCGCCACGGTGCCCTTACCCGAAGCGGTGGGGCCGTCGATCGTGATGACGTCGGCCAGAGGGGAAGCAGTCGTAGAAGTCAAAGTCATGTGCTTTTTCGCGCTAGGCCGATACCAGGCCCGCGTAAACATCAAAGTAACCCGGGAACGTCTTGCTGACGCAACCTGGATCCAGGATTCGGACCGCGGCCGGGCCAAAGGCCGCCAACGAAAAGCACATGGCCATGCGGTGGTCGTCCCAGGTACCGATGTGCGCGTCGCGCCACGCGTCCTGCGCCGGCGGGATGACACGCAACCAATCCGGCCCCGATTCCACTTGGGCACCCAGTTTTTCCAGCTCGGTCTGCATGGCGTGGATCCGGTCGGTTTCTTTTACGCGCCAACTGCCGATGTTACGCAGGCGGCAGGGCCCGTCGGCATACAGGGCCAGTGCCGCCGCCGTCATGGCCGCGTCGGGAATCAGATTGAAATCGGTGTCGAATGCCTTCAGGCGCGCGCCATCGGCCACCCGAACCCCGGTCACCTCAATCCAATCCGGCCCGTAGGCCACCTTGGCGCCCATGTGCGCCAGCGTGTCGGCGAAAGCGACATCGCCCTGGATGCTGTCCGCGCCCACGCCGGTCACGCGCAAGGGGCCGCCGCCGATCGCGCCTAACGCTAGAAAATAAGATGCCGTGGAGGCATCGCCTTCCACCGCGATCCGGTCCGGACTGCGATAACCCGCGCCACCGTCGATCACGAAGCGGCTCCAGCCATCGCGCCGCACCTGTACCCCAAATCGCGCCATCAGGTTCAGCGTGATTTCAATATAGGGCTTGGAGATCAGCTCGCCCACCACTTCGATC
Organism: Achromobacter marplatensis; assembly: GCF_049060505.1. Taxonomy (GTDB): domain Bacteria; phylum Pseudomonadota; class Gammaproteobacteria; order Burkholderiales; family Burkholderiaceae_B; genus Achromobacter; species Achromobacter marplatensis_A. Next base: position 768,863 of record NZ_JBMGRB010000001.1, on the reverse strand, counting down.
GTGACGGGCTTGCCGCTGCGGCCGGCCTGCAGGGGCGCGGCCAGCAGCAAGGCTGTCAGGAATTGGCTGGACACGGAACCCTGCACGCGGGTCACGGCATCGGCGGCGATTTCGCCGCGGCCGATATGCAACGGCGGATAGCCGGCCTGACCCAGATAATCCACGCGCGCACCCAGCGCGTTCAAGGCGTCCGCCAGGTCGCCGATGGGCCGCTCGTGCATGCGCGGCACGCCGGACAAGCGGTAGTCGCCGCCCATAAGGGCCAGCGCGGCCGTCAAGGGGCGAATCGCGGTGCCCGCGTTGCCCATGAAGAGATCCGCGCTTTCCACCGGAAACCGGCGCACGCCTTCAACGGTGACGCAGCCCGCTTCAAGGTCCGACACCAGCACGCCCAACTGGCGCAGCGCGGCCAGCATGACGCGCGTATCGTCGGAATCCAGCAAGCCGGTGATGACCGTCGTGCCCTCGGCGATCGCCGACAGCAGCAGCACACGGTTGGAAATACTCTTGGAACCCGGCAAGGCGATGACGCCCTGCGCTTGCCGCACGCGCGGCAGGTCCAGATAAGGCAAAGCGCCCATGTCAGCTACTCCTTGCGCCAATTGCGGCGCGCCTGGGCCGCGGTTTCCAGCAGCGCCAGCAGCGCCGCGTCGTCGCCGTTCTGAATCGCGCGCTCGGCGCGATCCAGGACGGCGCGCACGTCGGCAAGCTCGGCCAGCATCGCATCGCGATTAGATAGAAAGATATCGCGCCACATCTCCGGCGAGCCCGCCGCGATGCGCGTGAAATCACGAAAACCGCTGCCTGCCAGATCCAGGCGCGTACCGGCATCGGCGGCCGTGGCCACCTGTTCCATGTAGACCGCCGACAGCAGATGCGGCAGATGGCTGACCGACGCCAGCAGACGATCGTGCGCGCCCGCGTCCATGTCGATCACGCTGGCGCCGCAGGCCTGCCAGGCTCGGCGCACCAGATCGGCCGACGCCGCGCTATTTTCGGCAAGCGGCGTCAGGATAACGGTGCGATCACGGTACAGCGTGGGATCGGCGGCGTCCGGCCCGGTACGTTCAGCGCCCGCGATGGGATGCCCGGGCACAAAGCGCCCGACGCTGCCGCCAAGCGCTTCGCGCGCGGCCTCAACGACTTCGGCCTTGGTGCTGCCCGCATCGGTCAACACCGTCGTGGCGCCCAGATGCGGCAGCATCCGCGACAGCACGTTCTTCAAGCCGCCAACAGGCGTGGACAGCAGAATCAGGTCGGCACGGGCCGCCGCGTCTTCCGCGCTGACGGCCTCATCGATCAAGCCCAGTTCGACCGCGCGCGCCAGCGAAGACGCGCTGCGCCCCACGCCCAGCACCCGGCCCACCTGCCCTGCCCGGCGCAACGCCCCGGCGAAAGATCCGCCGATCAAGCCCACGCCCACGACTGCCAATACAGGAATAAGGGGGCCCGCGGCCCCCTGATCGGTAGAAGGTAACGCGTCGTTCATGCGGACAGGATGGCGGTCAGGGCATCGATGAAGCGGGCGTTCTCTTGCGGCAAACCGATAGACACGCGCAGCCATTCAGGCAGGCCATCGCCGGCCACCGGGCGCACGATCACGCCCCGCTTGAGCAATTCCAGGTTGATGCGCGGCGCATCACCCACATGCACCAGCACAAAATTCCCGTAGCTGGGCACGTAGCGCAGCTTCAGTCGGTCGAACGCCTCGCACAATTGCGCTTTGCCCGACTTGTTCGAGGCATATGCCTCTTCCAGGTAAGCCGCGTCGCCCAGCGCGGCAATCGCCGCGGCCTGAGCCAGTGTGTTCACGTTGAACGGCTGGCGCACGCGATTCAGCAGGTCGGTCAACGGCGGCTGCGCCACCGAGAAACCCACGCGCAGGCCCGCCAGGCCATAGGCCTTGGAGAAGGTGCGCGAGATGATCAGGTTCGGGAACCGGCGGGCCAGCGCAGTGCTGTCGAAACGGTGTTCCGGGTCCAGGTACTCGTTGTAGGCCTCGTCCAGCACCACGGTGACGCGGTCGCCGTGCGCGGCCTGCACGCGTTCCAGGAACGAGGCGACCTTGTCGCCCGGCACGAAGGTGCCCGTGGGATTGTTGGGGTTGGCGATGAACAGCAGGCGCGTGTCGTCAGCGATTGCGTCGAACATCGCGTCCAGATCATGGCCGTAGTCTTGCGCCGGCACCACGATGTGGCGCGCGCCGCGCGCTTGCGTGGCAAGGCGATACACCGCGAACGAATGCTGCGCATACACTGCCGAGGCACCCGGTTCCAGCAAGGCCAGCGCGGCGATTTCCAGAATGTCGTTCGAGCCGTTACCCAGCGTGATCCAGCTCATCGGCACGCCGTAGCGTTCCGCCAGCGCCGCTTTCAGGTCGAAACCGTTGGGATCGGGATAGCGGGCCAGCGACTCGGCCGCCGCCAGCATGGCCGCGCGCGCCGACTTGGGCATGCCCAACGGGTTTTCGTTTGACGCCAGCTTGACGATGCCGGCCGGATCCAGCCCGAACTCGCGGGCCAGTTCTTCAATGGGCTTACCCGCCTGGTAAGGCGCGATGGCGCTGACGTGCGCGGGTGCAACGAGGGGCTTGGATGCGGTGGTCATGGTGTGGAGGCTCACGGCGCCGGGTAGGAACCCAGCACCTTCAGGTAGGCGACCTGCGCCTGCAAGGCGGCAAGCGCGCGTTCGACGTTCGGGTCATTGCGGTGCCCCAGAACGTCAACGTAGAAATAGTATTCCCATTGCCCGGTGCGCGCGGGGCGCGACTCGAAGCGCGTCATCGACACGCCGTTGGCTGCCAGCGGAGCCAGCATTTCATAAACGGCGCCCGCGCGGTTCGGCACCGCCAAAATCAGGCTGGTCTTGTCCTTGCCGCTGACCAGCGGCTGGATGTTTCCGATGGCCAGGAAACGGGTACGGTTGTGCGGATCGTCCTGGATGCCGGCCGCGACGACCTGCAGGTTCCAGGCGGGCGCGGCCACTTCGCCTGCGATCGCCGCGATGGCCGGATCGCCAGCCGCAGCCCGCGCGGCCTCGGAATTGCTGGAGGCGGCCACGCGCTCAAGGTCGGGATAGTTGCGCGTCAGCCAGCCCTGGCACTGGGCCAGCGCCTGCGGATGCGCGGAAATGGTCTTGATACCGTCCATGCCGCCCGATTGCGTCATCAGACAATGACGGATCACCAGCGACCGTTCGCCCAGGATCGTCAGCGGCGTGTTCAGCAGCAGGTCCAGGCTGCGGTTGACGGCGCCTTCCGTGGAGTTCTCCACCGGCACCATGCCCACGTCCGCCTGACCGCCTTCGACCGCGCGGAAGACTTCGTCGAAGGAGACGCACGGCAACTTCTGCACGGCGTGGCCGAAATGCTCAAGCGCGGCCTGCTCCGAGAACGACCCCTGCGGTCCCAGGTACGCCACGGTCATGCCGCGCTCCAGGCCACGGCAGGCCGAGATGATCTCGGTCCAGACCGACGCCACGCCCGCGTTCGGGAACGGGCCAGGGTTGAGCTGCTGCAAGCGGCGGATGACTTCGGCTTCGCGCTCGGGGCGCAATACCGGGCCGTCGGCTTGCGCGGCGTGCTTGGCCTCGCCCACTTCCAGCGCAGCGCGCGCGCGCTGTGACAGCAGGTCGAGTATCTGCGCGTCCAACGCATCAATGCGTTCGCGCAAGGGACGCAGCTTGCGCTGCAGGTCTTCATCCATAGCGGCGCTCGAATTCCTTCAGGTACTCGACCAACGCCGCCACCCCAGCAAGGGGCACGGCGTTGTAGATGGAGGCGCGCATGCCGCCCACGCTCTTGTGGCCCTTCAACTGCGTCAAGCCAGCCGCATCCGCGCCTTGCAGGAAGGCGTCGTTGAGCGATTCATCGCGCAGCACGAAGGGCACGTTCATGCGCGAACGCACGGGTGCATGGATGGGGTTGCGGTAGAACTCGCTGCTGTCCAGGTAGCCGTACAGCAGATCGGCCTTGGCTTTGTTGGCGGCTTCCATGCCCGCCACGCCGCCGTTGGCCTTGACCCACTTGAACACCAGCCCGGCAACGTAGATCGCGAACGTCGGCGGCGTGTTGTAGCGGGAATGCTCCGCCGCCACGTTAGCGTAGTCGAAGGCCGACGGGCAGATCGGCAAGGCATGACCGATCAGGTCGCGACGGACGATGGCCATGGTCACGCCTGCCGGTCCCGCGTTTTTCTGCGCGCCGGCATACATCATGCCGCAGCGCGTCACGTCCATGGGACGCGACAGGAAATGCGACGATGCGTCGACGACCAGCGGCACATCGGGCGCACCCAGCGCGGCGGTGTCGGGCCAGTCCATGAACTCGACGCCGCCGATGGTTTCGTTGCTGCACAAGTGCAGGTAGGCCGACTCCGGACGCACCTTCCAGGTATCGACCGGCGGCACCCAGGTCAGCGGCGCCTGCTCGCGGCCATCCAACTGGATGGACTGCTCGCTGCTTGCCGCAACATGGGTGCTGCCATAGCGGGCCGCTTCCTTGTACGAACGCTTGGACCAATGACCCGTCACGACGAAGTCGGCGGCCGGCGTGCCGCGACGCCCCATGAGATTCATGGGAACGATGGCGTTTTCCCCGGAACCACCGCCTTGCATGAACATGACGGCGTAGTCGGCCGGCAAGCCCAGCAGATCACGCAGATCCGATTCTGCTTCGTCGCAGATCTGCACGAAATGCTTGCCGCGATGGCTCATTTCCATCACGGACATGCCGCTTCCGTGCCAATCCAGCATCTCAGCTGCTGCTTGCTGCAATACCACCTCGGGCAAGGCCGAGGGGCCTGCCGAGAAGTTCCAGGGGCGGGCCATTATTGCTCCGTAGGTTCCGTCGAATCCGTCGCTTGCGCGTCACCGTTGCTGTCGTCGCCGCCTTCGTCCTGGCTCTCTTCGCCCAGGTCGCCGTCGTCGTCCGCATCGCTTTCCACGACACGGCGCACGCCGGACAGCGTGCTGCCGTCGTCAACGTTGATCAGCGTGACGCCTTGCGTCGCGCGGCCCATTTCGCGGATTTCCGCGACACGGGTGCGCACCAGCACGCCACCGGTGGTGATCAGCATGATTTCGTCGGTCGGATTGACCAGCACCGCGCCCACGACCTTGCCGTTGCGCGAACTGGTCTGGATCGCGATCATGCCCTTGGTGCCACGGCCGTGGCGCGTGTATTCGCCGATCGGGGTGCGCTTGCCATAGCCGTTTTCGGTGGCGGTCAGCACGGTCTGCGTTTCGTCGCCAGCCACCAGCAGCGCGATGACGGTCTGCGTTTCCTCGAGCATCATGCCGCGCACGCCGCGGGCGTTGCGGCCCATCGGACGCACGTCGTTCTCGTCGAAGCGGACCGCCTTGCCCGAATCCGAGAACAGCATGACGTCATGCTTGCCGTCGGTCAGGTCGGCGCCAATCAGGTAGTCGCCATCGTCAAGGTCGACGGCGATGATGCCGGCCTTGCGCGGGTTGGAGAAGTCGGACAGCGGCGTCTTCTTGACCGTGCCGCGCGAGGTCGCCATGAAGACGTAGTGGTCTTCGCTGAATTCCTTGACCGGCAGGACCACCGTGACCTTCTCGCCGTCAGCCAGCGGGAACATGTTGACGATGGGCTTTCCGCGCGAGTTGCGCGTGCCTTGGGGCACTTCCCAGACCTTCAGCCAATACACGCGGCCGCGGTTCGAGAAGCACAACAGGAAGTCGTGCGTGTTGGCGATGAACAACTGGTCGATCCAGTCGTTTTCCTTCATCGCCGTCGCCTGCTTGCCGCGTCCGCCGCGCTTTTGCGCGCGGTATTCGGACAAAGGCTGGCTCTTGATGTAGCCGCCGTGCGACAGGGTCACGACCATGTCGGTGGGCGTGATCAGGTCTTCGGTGTCGAGCTCGGTCGCGTTCATCTCGATTTCCGAACGGCGCGTGTCCTTCACGCCGGTCGAGAACTCGGCCTTGATGGCTTGCAGTTCGTCGGAGATGATCGTCGTAATGCGCTCGGGGCGGGCCAGGATGTCGAGCAAATCGGCGATGGTGGACATGATGTCCTTGTATTCGCCGACGATCTTGTCCTGCTCCAGCCCGGTCAGGCGTTGCAGGCGCATGTTCAGGATTTCCTGAGCCTGCGTATCGCTCAGGCGGTACATGCCGTCGCCCTGAAGGCCGAATTCGGCGTCCAGGTCGTCCGGACGGAAGGCCGAACGGCCTCCCGGCGTATCGCCGTCGGCGCGCGACAGCATTTCGCGCACCAGCGACGAATCCCACGACTTGGCCATCAATTCCTGGCGGGCGACGGGAGGCGTCGGCGCCGCCTTGATGATCGTGATGAAATCGTCAATGTTGGCCAGTGCGACGGCCAGGCCTTCCAGCACATGGCCGCGTTCGCGGGCCTTGCGCAGTTGGAACACCGTGCGGCGCGTGACCACTTCGCGGCGGTGCTGCAGGAAGTAGTCGATCATCTGCTTCAGGTTGAGCAGGCGAGGCTGGCCGTCGACCAGCGCCACCAGGTTCATCCCGAAGGTGTCTTGCAGCTGCGTGTTCTTGTACAGGTTGTTCAGGACAACCTCGGGAACCTCGCCGCGCTTGAGCTCGATGACCAGGCGCATGCCGTCCTTGTCGGACTCGTCGCGAATATCGGAGATGCCTTCGATCTTCTTGTCGTTGACGAGTTCGGCGATGCGTTCCTGCAACGTCTTCTTGTTGACCTGGTAGGGAATCGCGTCGATCACGATCGCTTGGCGATTGCCCTTCTCCATGTCTTCAAAGTGGGTCTTGGCGCGCATGATGACGCGGCCGCGACCGGTGCGATAGCCTTCTCGCACGCCGGACATGCCGTAGATGATGCCGCCCGTGGGGAAATCAGGCGCCGGGATGAGCTCGATGAGCTCATCGACCGTGCAGGCCGGATTGCGCAGGCAGTACAGGCACCCGTCCACCACTTCCTGGAGGTTGTGTGGCGGAATGTTGGTGGCCATGCCCACCGCGATGCCCGAGCTGCCGTTGACCAGCAGGTTGGGCAGGCGCGACGGCAACAGCAGCGGCTCTTGCTCGCTGCCGTCGTAGTTGGGGCCGAAGTCCACGGTTTCCTGGTCGATATCGGCCAGCAGTTCGTGGGCAATCTTGGCCAGGCGAATTTCGGTGTAGCGCATCGCCGCGGCGTTATCGCCGTCGATCGAGCCGAAGTTGCCCTGGCCGTCGACCAGCATGTAGCGCATGGAGAAATCCTGCGCCATGCGGACGATGGTGTCGTAGACGGATTGGTCGCCGTGGGGGTGGTACTTACCGATGACGTCCCCGACGATACGCGCCGACTTCTTGTAGGCGCGATTCCAATCGTTGTTCAGCTCATGCATCGCGTAGAGCACGCGCCGGTGGACGGGTTTCAGCCCGTCCCGCACATCCGGTAGCGCCCGCCCAACGATCACGCTCATCGCGTAATCGAGGTAACTGCGGCGCATCTCTTCTTCCAGCGAAACCGGAAGCGTCTCCTTGGCAAAGGAATCCATATATATAACGACAGAATCGTGTAAGGAGGAACCCGGGCCGGGTAAACAGGAAATTCTATCATTCGATTCCGATCCCGTCGGGCAGGGCTGCGGGAAGTGGCCAATGAGCGGCCTTCGCGGATAACCCTCCCGATACAATGGGGATGGCGCGGCCCGCTGCCGGGCTGCGTCCGATGGCCCCTGTTGTCAAAAACCAACATGGAAAACCGATGGAGCGCCGAAAACGCCGTATCCAGCGTTAATGCGCCTGTCCAGGGAAGCCAAAGGCCCCCAAATGCCTTAAGATTGTTTCCAGCACGCAGGAAACCCAGTAGCTAATCCTTTGAACCAGCTCTTGGCGTTGCTATACTGGCCCCGTTTTCCTGATATGCGGCGGGGGTTCGCTGCGAGTCACTTATCCAGCTTCAAGCTCAACGAGGAGAAACATGAACAAACCCTCCAAATTCGCTCTGGCGCTCGCCTTCGCCGCCGTCACGGCCTCTGGTGTAGCTTCCGCGCAAACCGTGGACAACTGGCGCAACCCGTTCGGTAACGTTTGGAAAAACGGTACGAACGAACTGTGCTGGCGCGATGCTTTCTGGACCCCTGCCACCGGTATCCCCGGTTGCGACGGTGTCCCGGTTGCACAACAGAAGGCGAAGCCGGCCCCGATGGCGGCAAAGGTCGTGTTCAATGCTGACACGTTCTTCGACTTCGACAAGTCGACCCTGAAGCCCGAAGGCCGTCAGCTGCTGGATCAAGTCGCCCAGCAAGCTCGCGGTATCGAGCTGGAAACCATCATTGCTGTTGGCCACACCGATTCCATCGGTACTGACGCCTACAACCAGAAGTTGTCCGAGCGCCGCGCCGCTTCGGTCAAGACGTACCTGGTCAGCAAGGGTATCGACCCCAACCGTATCTACACGGAAGGCAAGGGCGAGTCGAACCCGATCGCTTCCAACAAGACGAAAGAGGGCCGTGCCCAAAACCGTCGCGTTGAAATCGAAATCGTGGGTAGCCGCAAGTAATTGCCGGACTAGCTACAATAAAGGGCCTCGCATAGCGAGGCCCTTTTTTTCGTCCGTCTTGCACCAATGTGGTGCAATGGCGTGTTTCCCTCCCGCCTTCGCGCGACGGACCCCTCTATATATAGCGTCGCTTTTCGCTGGACCGCCCATGACCACGCAAATTCACGACTCCGCCCGCCCCGCCGTTAACGCCGACCAGGCCGAACTGGACAAGTTCAGCGCCCTGGCCAGCCGCTGGTGGGATCCCGAAAGCGAGTTCAAGCCCCTGCACGCCATCAATCCGCTGCGTTTGGAATGGATTCAGGAGTGCGCCGGCAGCCTGGCCGGCAAGAAAGTGCTGGATGTGGGTTGCGGCGGCGGCATCCTGTCGGAAGCGATGGCCCGGGGTGGCGCGGACGTCACCGGCATCGACCTGGCCGACAAGTCGCTGAAGGTCGCCCGGCTGCACGGCCTGGAGTCGGGCGTGAAGGTCGAATACCGCAAAGTGCCGGTGGAAGAACTGGCGGCGGAACAGCCCGGGCAGTACGACGTGGTCACCTGCATGGAGATGCTGGAACACGTGCCGGACCCGGCATCCATCGTGCGTGCCTGCTCGACGCTCGTCAAACCAAGCGGCTGGGTATTCTTTTCCACGCTGAACCGCAACGCCAAGGCGTTCCTGTTTGCTATCGTCGGCGCCGAATATGTCTTGCGCCTGCTGCCGCGCGGCACCCATAGCTATGACCAGTTCATCAAACCCAGCGAACTGTCGGCGGCAGCCCGCGCCGCCAGCCTGGAGCCGGTCAGCATGCGCGGCATGGAATACAACCCGATCACCCAGATCTACTCGCTGTCGGCCGACACTTCGGTCAACTACCTGATGGCTACCCGCAAATGAGCGCCCTGATCCTGTTCGACTTCGACGGCACCCTGGCCGACACAGCCCCTGACCTGGCCGCTGCCGCCAACCGGCAACGTACCCGCCGCGGGCTTGCACCCCTGCCCTACGAAGCCCTGCGCCCCGTGGCGTCCCAAGGCGCGCGCGGTCTGTTGCGCGTGGCGCTGGACTTGAAGGCTGGCGACCCCGACTACGAACCGACGCGTTTGCAGTTCCTGGAGGATTACGCGGCCAGTTCGACCGTGCACAGCAAACTGTTCCCCGGCATCGAAGCGATGCTGGCCGACATCCGCCGCCGCGGCCTGTCATGGGGCATCGTCACCAACAAGGTGACCTACCTGACCCTGCCGATCGTCGAATTCCTGGACCTGACGCGCGACAGCGCGGTGTTGGTCTGCGGCGACACGACCGCACACGCCAAACCGCATCCGCTGCCGCTGCAACACGCCGCGCGCGAAGCCGGCTTTGCCGTCGACCGCTGCGTCTATGTCGGCGACGACCTGCGCGACATCCAGGCTGCGCACGCGGCGGGCATGCCCGCCGTGGCGGCCGCTTACGGCTATGTGGGCGAAGAAGACAACATCAGCACCTGGGAAGCCGAAACCTGCGCGAATACCCCGGCGGAACTCTGGTCCGCCATCCAACCGCTGTTGCCCCGCGACCTGCGCTGACACGCTTGGCCCTGCCGCCCCGCGGCTGCACTGGGTGCATCCAGGCGCAGGGCGCCAGTGCCCGACGGCTTACGGCAACGCGTCCAGCGCCGGGGGCCGGCTTCAGCCGGCTCGCCCTCGACGGATTCCCTCGCGCTGTTCGCGCGCATTAGTTGACTTGATCGAACAATTTATCCGAAGCGTGGCACTTTATCCGGATTCCAAAGTCCCTTAAAGTGTCACTCATGCAAGGCATTCGGGTGCCTCCCGATTGCCATTCCGGCTGACGCCGGGATTGCGGCCGTTCCCCTCCGCAATCACAGCCCTACGCGCCGACGGCTTTCTGCCACCGCGCAGCGCCCGGCCCTTTGCCGCCGCGCCCCTTAGACCTTTTCGTATACCGATAACGCCCTGCCCCGCGCGCCGCCTGACGGCATCGCGCCAGAGGAATGCCTATGCTTTTGCCTATCCTGTTACTTTCCGCCGCCGGTTTCACGATCCTGACCACCGAATTCCTGATCGTCGGCCTGCTGCCCGGACTGGCCCGCGACCTGAACGTCACGGTGTCGCAAGCCGGTTTGCTGGTTTCGCTGTTCGCCTTCACGGTGGCGGCCACCGGCCCCCTGCTGACCGCGCTGATGGCCAACGTCGAACGCAAGCGCCTGTTCATCGGCGTGCTGCTGCTGTTCGGCGTGTCCAACGCCGTGGCGGCGGTGGCCCCGAACATCTGGGTCATGGCCGTGGCGCGCTTCGTGCCTGCGCTGGCCCTGCCTGTGTTCTGGTCGCTGGCCAGCGCCACCGCCGTGGAACTGGTCGGACCGGCGCGCGCCGGCCGCGCCATCTCGATGGTGGCCTTCGGCATCGTGGCAGCCACCGTGTTCGGCATCCCGATTGGCGTGCTGATCTCGGACGCATTTGGCTGGCGCGCGGCCTTCTGGGTCTTGTCGGGCGTCGCCTTCGCCAAGGCGCTGCTGCTGTTGCTGGCATTCCCCAGCACCCGCATCCGCGCCGACAGCGTCAAACTGGTCACGCAGTTGCGCATCTTGCGCAATCCGATCGTGCTGGGCCACGTGATGCTGTCGCTGCTGGTATTCACGGGCATGTTCACCGCCTACACCTACCTGGCCGACATGCTGGAGCGGCTGGCCGGATTCAACGGGCAAATCGTCGGCTGGACCATGATGGCCTTCGGCGGCGTAGGGCTGATCGGCAACACGCTGGGCGGCCGGATGGTGGACCGCAGCCCGCTGGGCGCGACCGCCCTGTTTTCCTCAATGATGGCGGCAGGACTGGCGTTCGTGGCGCCCGTGATCCAATCGCACGGCCTGCTGGCCGTGGCCCTGGGCATCTGGGGCATTGCGCAGGCCGCGCTGTTCATCGTTTGCCACGTGCGCCTGATGAAAGCCGCCCCCGAAGCGCCCGCCTTCGCGGCGTCGCTGAACATCTCGGGCGCCAACATCGGCATCGGCCTGGGCGCGGTGGTGGGCGGCCATGTCATCGACCACTACGGCCTGGCGTCGCTGGGCTGGGCGGCATCGGTCATCGTGGCGGTTTCCGTCGCCCTGGCCTTGGCGCTGATGGCCGCATCGCGGCCGCGGCAGGCCAAACCCGAGTGCGCCAACGCCGCCTGAACCTGCACTTGTATCCCCCGCGCCACGCCTGTGTGTGCGGGCACGGAGAATGCAGCAGGCTATTGCGTTTACCAGTACAATAGAAGTTCTTGGGGCCGATCCGGATTCGACGTGGGTCGCGAAACAACTCAGGGCATGCCGAGCACCAGTTCGCTCGTTAAACCACTGGAAACACTACAAACGCCAACGACGAGCGTTTCGCTCTCGCCGCTTAAGCGGTGAGCCGCTGCACTGATCTGTCCTTGGGTCAGGTGGAGGAAGGCAACTTCCTAGGGGGGTAACCCTCGAACCACAGCAGCGACATTCACAAGGAATCGGTCTGCGCTGGGGTCACACGGCTCAGATTTAAATTACGTGAATCGCTTTGGTCCGGCCTGTCGGTTGGCTAAGTCCAGAGTTAAAACTAAATAAATCGACTACGCATGTAGAACTGATTGCAGAGGGCTTGCGGACGGGGGTTCAATTCCCCCCGGCTCCACCAAACACTCCAGTGCTATCAAGCACTTAGAAAAGGCCAACCCTTAAAGTTGGCCTTTTTTTTTGGCGTATGCAGACCGCCCACACGCACGGGCCGGTATCTGCCGCGCGCCCTTCTGTATCCCGGATATGGCCCACACGCGCGCCAGCACGACTGCGGTAGCGTGGCGGCAGGCCAACGCGCCACACTTTTACCAAATATGTCCCCAACATTGGCTGGGGTGGAAATAATCCGTCACATATTACCAATACTTTCAAGACATAATAAACGCAAGGAAATGCCACCACGTCTGTGAGGTCATTCTTGCGATGAAAGTCCTTTCCATATTCGGCACGCGTCCCGAGGCCATCAAGATGGCCCCGCTTGTCACCGCGCTGCAGCGGGAGCCGCGGATCCAGAGCGTGGTTTGCGTGACAGGCCAGCACCGGGAAATGCTGGATCAGGTCTTGGCGCTGTTCGACCTGCGCGCCCAGCACGACCTGGATATCATGGTCCCCAACCAGACCCTGAACGGACTCTATGCGCGGTTGATCAGCCGGGTGGATAGCGTGCTGGAGGCGGAGCAGCCCGATTGCGTCCTGGTGCATGGCGACACCAGCACCGCCTCGGCCTGCGCATTGGCGTCGTTCCACCGCCGTGTCCGTATTGGCCATGTCGAGGCCGGATTGCGCACGGGCAATCTGGCGATGCCCTTTCCCGAAGAAATGAACCGCCGCGTCGTCGATGCGGTCGGCGATTGGCTATTCGCACCGACGGCCGAGTCGCGCGGCAATCTGCTGCGCGAGAATCTGGCAGGCCACATTACCGTCACCGGCAACACGGTGATCGACGCGCTGGCGATGACTTGCGCAAAGCTTGATCCGCAACACCCGTTGACGCGTGAATTGGAGGCCCGCTACGACTGGCTGGATCCGTCCCGCCGGCTGCTGCTGGTGACCGGCCATCGGCGCGAGAGCTTCGGGGGTGGTTTCAAGAATATCTGCGCGGCGCTAGCCGAATTGGCCCGGCGCGACGACCTGCAGATCGTTTATCCCGTGCATCTGAACCCGCAAGTCCGCAATGTGGTGATGACGGAATTGGCGGGGCTGTCGCATGTGCATCTGATCGATCCCCTGGACTACCTCGACTTCGTCTGGTTCATGCAACGGTCGTATCTGATTCTGACCGATTCCGGCGGCGTTCAGGAAGAAGCCCCTTACCTGGGGAAACCGGTGCTGGTGATGCGCGACGTGACCGAGCGCCCCGAGGCCGTGCAGGCGGGAACGGTGGCGCTGGTGGGCACCGACACGCGGCGCATCGTGGCCGAAGTGACCCGGCTGCTGGACGACCCCGGTCTGCATGCGTCTTTCTCGCGGCGCATCAACCCCTATGGAGACAGTCAAGCCAGCCAACGCATCGTGGACGCCTTGTGCGGCCGCGCCGTATCGGAATTCGACCCCTACGGAACTGCGGCCGCGGCTGGCGCCTGACGCCCTCGCGACGTGTTCCCTGCCCGGAGCCCCCATGCCTTCCCCTGCCCTGACCACCCCCGCTATCCGAACGCTTTGCCGCGCCCTGATGGCAGCCGGCCTGCTATTTCCCCTGGCCGCGATGGCCAGCCCCGCCGGCGACGCCTTGCGGCGCTTGCAGAGCGATGACTGGGTCACGCGGAACACCACGCTGCAAGATTTGGGCATCACGGAGCCGGTCGTCCTGAGCAACAGCGACGCGCGCCACGACTTCTATCTGCCAGTGCCGCGCGGCGTGCCGATTTCCGAGGCAACGCTGAACTTCGACGCGAAATACACCAAGGGTGAACCGGGGCGCACGAGCATGGTGCTATGGGTGGATGGTGTGCCGCAGACCGCGCAGCGGATCGCCGACGGCGACGGGTCCTTGACCCGCAAACTATCCGTGGAACACCGCAGCCGCGAGACCGGATTCCTGCGGCTGGGCATCGACTGGCAGTCGGAAATTGCGCCGCGCCATTGCGAGAGCAATCGCGCGACGGCCAATGCGCTGAGGATCTCGCCACAGACCTCCCTGAGCTACCGCTACGACGCGTCCGCCATCGGCAACCTTGACGACGCTTGGGGCACCTTGCCCGGCAAACCCGTATTGATGGTGCCTGGCGCCAAAGTGGATCCGCAGATTTTCGACAGTGCCTGGCGCATTGGCGTGGCGATGGAGCGCGCGGGTAAGCGCGTGGCGGTCAAGGCGTTCCCATCGGTGGGCGACGAGGTCGACACGCGCGGCCTGCAGACGCCCGCCGGCCTGGAGCAGATCCCGGCGTTCGCCGCCGTGGCGGACAATGCCAAGCACAAGTTGGCCAGCCCCGCGGAGATCGGCGCCTTGCTGGTCTTGGGCGCCCCCGCCGTCAGCGGCGACGTGGTCATCGTCGATGCTTCGCTGCGGGCCCGCTATAACACTGCGCTGGACGCTTTGCAGGCACAGCTGGCTTCCGACGCCGACGCCGCCGACGCGTTCAAGGCCTGGCGCCAGCAACGCATGCCGCTTGCCAGCGCGGACCTGCCCGCCAAGAATATCCGGCTGCTGTCGTTGGGGCGCCAAGCCGTGATCGCCGTGGCCGCCGATGCCGGCGCTCAGGGCGCCGGCGCCTTCGATGCGGCATGGCGGCGCATCCTGGCAACCCGCCAGGTCAATGTGAAGACTGCGACGCCGCCCCAGACTTTCGCGGACGGGGGCCTGCGCCTGACCACCCTGGGCGGTTCGCCGGACAGTTTCGACGTGGTGGCGCGCGGCGACTGGAATGCGACCTTTCCGTTGGCATCGGTGTCCGCGGATGGCCGGATGCCGGACGAACTGGTCGTGGACCTGGCCGCGGCGCCCGGCGCGTCGACGACACGCCCGGTGGCCTCGGTCTTCTGGAATGGCATTTTGCTGGCTGCCAAGCAGTTGGACGCCGATGGGCGGCCCGAACGCTTGATCGCCCGCGTGCCCGGCTATGCGCTGGGCGTCACCAATGCGGTGCGCGTCTCTTTCCAGCGTCAGCCGGTATCGGTGGACTGCAACGAAATCCCGCAAGGCTATCCCGTGAACGTGCTGCCGACGAGCTACGTGAAACCGGGCAAGGCGCAACCCGACGGGACCTTCGTGGGACTGCTGCCGCTACTGGCCGGCAGCCCGCAACTGATCATTCCAGACAGCTATCTGGCGGATGCGCCCGACAACATCAAGCGCGTCATCGGTATCGCCTCCGCCAGCGGCATGTCTGCAACGCGCGCGGAACTGACGGTGGCGCCCGCAGGCCAGGCGGTCAAGCCCGCCCGGCCGTTCCTGGCGATGGAAGTCACGGTGGACGGGGCCAAGCCCATGGTCCAGGTGACCGACCGCAAGCAATTGAAGGTGGACGGCAAGAACGCGACGTGGCTGGACATTTCGGGCCTGGACCACATAAGCACCGCGGAAGTCGTCAGCGGCGGCGGCCAGGACGGTTTGCTCTGGCACACCTTGGGCGAGCGTCCGGGCATGCTGGATGCGCCGTTCGTGCTGAACCGCGGCAACGTCGTCATCATCGGCGCAACGGGCCCGGTGGCCTGGATCGATAGCGGCAACCCCGACGCCAGCCATCCGCCAGGCGCGGGCGAAAGCGCTTTCTTCGAATGGCGCCGCTATATCTCGTGGAGCGTGCCCGCCATCAGTATCAGCATGCTGATATTGATCCTTATCCTGATCGTCGCGCTACGCGTGAGCCGCAGGAAGCACAAGGAAAACAAGTAAACCGGAAGCGCCATGTCCTCGCTTTACTGGCCCTACCTCATCGCGGATTACTACCGCGGGCTGGAAGTCGTGACCGCGATCGTGGGCGTGGTCATCCTTCTTTCGAGCCTGGACGACCTGTTCATCGACGCCTGGTTCTGGCTGCGCGAGCTGAAGCGTTCGCTGACGGTCAAGCGCCGCTACACCCCGCTTTCGGCCGAACAGCTGCGCGCCAAGGAGGAACAGCCGCTGGCGATCATGGTGCCTGCGTGGCTCGAGTATGACGTGATCTCGTCGATGCTTGAGACGATGGTGGCGACGCTGGAATATAAGAACTACATGATCTTCGCCGGCACGTATCAGAACGACCAGCGGACGATCGACGAAGTCGAGCGCATGCGCCGGCGTTATCGGCAACTGATCCGCGTGGAGGTGCCCCACGACGGCCCCACCTGCAAGGCCGATTGCCTGAACTGGATCGTGCAAGCCATCTTCGCGCAGGACGAGAAGCAGCCGGTGCCATTTGCTGGCGTCATTCTGCACGACAGCGAGGATGTGCTGCATCCGCTGGAGCTCAAGTACTACAACTACTTGCTGCCGCGCATCGATTTCATCCAGCTGCCGGTGACGTCGCTGGAGCGCCATTGGTATGAATTGGTCGCGGGCACCTACATGGACGAATTCGCGGAGTGGCACACCAAGGACCTGGTGGTGCGCGAAAGCCTGTCCAAGATGGTGCCGTCCGCCGGCGTGGGCACCTGCTTTTCGCGGCATGCGCTGGTGGAGCTAGCCGCCGAAACCAATAACCAGCCCTTCAACACCGACACGCTCACCGAAGACTATGACATCGGCGCGCGGCTGGCCCAGCGCGGCATGAAGCAGATCTTCGGCAAATTCCGCGTGGAATACGTGACGCGGCGGCGGTCGTGGTTCGGGCTTGGTCCTGAGAAGATATCGACCATCAAGATGCCGCTGGGCGTGCGCGAGTATTTTCCCAACACCTTTCGCACGGCTTACCGGCAGAAGGCGCGCTGGACCCTGGGAATTGGCCTGCAAGGCTGGCAGCAAGTGGGTTGGACGGGATCGCTGGCCACCCGATACCTGCTGTTTCGCGACCGCAAGGGGCTGGTCACGTCGTTCATTGCGATTCTGGCGTATGTGCTGCTGGCCAACTTTTTCGTGTTTTTCCTGGCGGACAAGTTTGGCTGGTGGACGGTGTATTACCCGTCGTATTTCCGGCCCGGCGGGTGGCTGGTGACGCTGATGTGGATCAACGCGGTGGCGCTGTTGCTGCGCGTGGTGCAGCGGGCATACTTCGTGGGCCACATGTATGGCTGGGAGCACGCCATGCTGTCGATCCCCCGGATGATCGTCGGCAACTTCATCAATGCGATGGCGGCCGCGCGGGCCTGGCGGTTGTTCATCATGCACCTGATCACCGGCAAGCGCCTGGCATGGGACAAGACCATGCACGACTTCCCAAGCACCGACCAACTGTCGCAGCAGCGCAAACGGCTGGGTGAACTGCTGCTGTCCTGGCAGGCCATCGACCAGGACACGCTGTCGCGCGCGCTTGAGATCCAGGCGCGCGAGAAGAAACCATTGGGCAAGATTCTGATGGAGCAAGGCTGGCTGGATGAGCGCACGCTCAACGAGGCCATCGATTTCCAACAAGCGGGACAGGAGGCGCCGCCGCCTCCGCACGCCCAAGACAAACCCGCGACGACATGACCCTGCCGCCCCGTTCGCTCATCTTGTCCGCCGCGCTGGCTTGCGTGTGGGCGGCCACGCCTGCCGCCGCCGAGACCTCTGGCCAGACCTCGGGGCAAACCTCCAGCCAGACGCCAGCCAAGACGGAAGCGCCGCTGGAAGGCGCCGCTTGGCAGTTTGCCGATGAAGGCTACAAGAACTACGACGCGGGCAAGTATGAGCTTGCCCAGCAGCAGGCGGAATCCGCCATCGCCCTGCGTCCGGACGTGGAACGGCTGCGCTTGCTGCTGATCTATTCGCTGCAAAAGCAAGGCAAGCTGAAGGAGGCCGACCAGGCCGCTGCCGACGCCATCAAGAACGGCCTGGACACGCCGGCCTTGCGGCAGGCCCGCGCCAACCTCAAGCCGCAGGCCACGCCGCGCCCGGCAGGCGGCACGACCGCCCGGGCCTCGGGGGGCCCGGCCACGACTTCCGCCTACCGCCGCGGCTTTCCCATCGCCACGCGCGCCTACGCCGACTACAACCGCGCCGACTACCCGGCCGCGGCGCGCGGGGCCGAACAGGCGTTCCGCATCGATCCAAAGCAAGGCGCCTGGGCCATGCTGTGGTTGGACGCGCTGGAAGCCCAGGGCAAGTATGAAGATGCCGACGACGCCGCCGCCCGGGCCATTGCGCTGGGCGCGCCGAACAAGAACGATCTGACCGCCCGCCAGCAGACGATGAAGCGGCGCATGGCGATCAAGCCGGCCGAGGCGGGCTACCAGGCCCTGATCGCCAACCGGCCGGGCGACGCCGTGCCGCTGGCGCGTCAGGCCGTCGCGCTGGCGCCCGATACCGCCAGCCATCGCCTGCTGCTCATCAGCGCGCTGATGCTGGATAACCAGTTGCAGGCAGCCGAAGACGCGGCGACGGACGCGATGAAGCAGGATGACGAGAACACCGTGGCGCTGGTCATGCGGGCGTATCTGCGTCAACGTCAGGGCAAGACCGAACTGGCGGATGCGGACTTCGACGCCGCCCTGAAGCAGGATTGGCTGGACGACGACCAGCGCCGGAATATCCGGTTGATTGCTGCGGACGCGTCGCTGGCCGCCGGCGAAAATGCGCGCGCGCTGGCCTTGCTGCAACCGCTTGGCGCCAAGGACGACGCGGCAGAGGCCCGCATCAAACGCGCGCGCTCGCGGCCGGCAGTGCCTGCGACCTTGACGTTGGCCAACTACCCGGCCCCGGTGCAGGATTGCCGCGACACGCCCTACGGCACCTCGTGTGAACTGCTGCCTTCGGACGCCGCCGGCAGCGGCGGCCCCGCCTCGCTGGCTTACGCGGCCTATGCGCGCGAGGATTATCAGGAAGCCATTGCCCAAGCCCGCCAGGCGGTTGCGCAAGACCCCGCCAACAAAGAGTTCCAGCGCCTGCTAACGACCACGCTGGCCGCCGGTAATCGCGCGCAATTGACGGAAGCGAACCAGCGCATGAGCGAGGCGCTGGCGGCCCAACCCGACGATCCCACGCTGCTGATGCAGCGCGGCTACCTGCACCAGCGCCTGAAACAGCCGAAGCTGGCGCTCCAGGATTTCCAGGCGGCGCGCGCCACCGGCAAAGCGCCCCCCACCGTCATCCTGGACGAGGGCTATGCGCTGTCCGGAGTGGGCGACAAACGCGGCGCGGTCGACAAACTGAAGGAAGCCATCGACGAAGCCGATGCCGGCAGGCTGGAACTGACGCCGCAGCAGCGCTTCGACACCCGCAATGGCATTGCGGGGCTGGACCGCGAATGGGGCGGCTATTTTTCCGCCGGCTACCGGGGCGCGCGGCCCGCCTCGGCTGGCCTGGGCGGCGCGGCGGTGACCGTGCCAGGCGACGCCGTATTCAGCACCGCCGAGATCTTCTGGCGTCCGTCCGACTTTCTGAATTCGTCCACGCAGGTCTTCGAACTTTACGGCCGCCTATCCAACACGCTGTACGACAAAGGCGGCAAGACCACGAGCCAGACCGTGTCCGACCCGTGCGGCGGCAGCATCGACGTCAACGAGACCAGCAACCAGGGGCTTGCCGGCATTCCCACGACGGTGGGCTCGTTGGGGTTGCGCTTCACGCCGTCCACCGAGGTGGGGCTGACGTTTGGCCTGGAACGCCAGTTCAACCTGGGCACCGCGACCCGGCGCGGCACGTTCAGCCCGGATCCGTCGGCGTTGCGCTGCCAGCTCAACCGAGACAACGAGACCGCGCACTATGAAACCAATGCCGGTAGCGGCGGCTGGCTGGCCTATGTGACTTACGGGCTGTATGAAGGCACGACGCTGCGCATCGACCGGCCCGACTGGTTCACGATGGAAGGTTACGTGCAGGCGGGCTATTCGTGGCAGGACATGCCCGCGAAATTCTGGCTGCGCAACAACGCGACCGGCGTCGATGGCGAGAAATCATCGGGCAGGCTGAAGCGCGACCAGGCCTTTGGCGCGGGTGAATTGCGCGTGGGGCGCAGCTACCGCATGGACGCCATCAGCGACCGTCTGGTGTTTTTTCCGTATGCCGTGATCGGCGCGGACTGGTTGTCGAACCGGAATCGTGTATCCGGCCTGGACATCAACGGCACCGATTCCTACAACCTGGTGGGCAACGGCTCGTCCTGGTCCTTGGGCGCCGGCCCCGGCTTCAATGTCCGCTACTGGTTCCGCGAAGACCATTACAACGCGCCCCGATCCTACCTGGACTGGACGACGCAATACCGTTTCAACATCGGCGGCGGAGCGGCCGACCGGGCCCGCGGCCTGTTCATCAACCTGACCCTGTCGTACTGACGACCCGCATCGAACAAGGAGTCCGTCTTCATGAAAACCCCTTCTCCCTTTTCCCGCCGCCTGGCGATTGGCTTGTCCGCCGCGCTAGTGGCCGTTGCCGCGCATGCGCAGGAAGGCTCGTCCCTCGTGATCCAGGGCAAGGACAACTGGCTGTTCCCCGGTTGGGGCAGCCTGACGCGGGTGGACATGCGCGGCATCGACGCCTCGACCCAGCTGGTACGCGAAACCCGCGACGCCTTGGCCGCCAAGGGCATCCAGCTGGAAGTGCTGGTGCTGCCGGACAAGACACTGTTCTATCAGGACAAGCTGCCCGACGGGAAATCGCTGAGCGCCGACGTGAAGAAGCGCTATCAGACCATCCAGGACAAGCTGAAGCAGGCCGGCGTGTCGACCTTCGACGACGAAGCCGTACTGAAGCGCGTGCAGGACAGCGGCAAGGACGTCTTCTACCGCACCGACCAGCACTGGACGCAGGCCGCGGCCGACGCCACCGCCGAAGCGCTGGCGCAGCAGATCAAGCAAGACGTGAAGACGCTGGCCGGCAAGCCCGGCACCGGCATGCCGCTGGGCAGCGTGGTCAACGAGCGCCGCTATGGCGATCTGGCCGAACTGTTCCTGACGCCGGACCAGCGCAAGCAGGCCGGCCGCGAGACCTACACCGTGCGCCGCCAGGCCGAAAACCAGAGCCTGCTGGACGACGCGCCCGCCCCCGTGCACGTGACCGGCCACAGCATGGTGCAGCCGTATTTCGGTTTTCCGCAGAAGCTGTCCAACGTGCTGGACCGCCCGGTCTCCGTCAATTGGAAGCCCGGCAACGTCGGCCAGTGGATCATGCTGCTGGAGTACCTGGAGTCGCCCGCGTTCAAGCAGAACAAGCCGCAGGTGCTGGTGTGGCAGATGTTCGAGCCGACCTATGCGCAAGGGCCGGACGCCAAGGGCTTATGGGACAACGCGTCCATCCTGGGCGTCGACGCCTGGCGCAGCCGCATGAAGGCCGCCCTTGCCAAGTAGCGCCGTGGAGCCCGCTGACACATCCGCCGCGCCCAGCCACCGGTTAAGCGCCTGCGTGGTTGCCCTGCTGCTGGCGATGGGCCTGGGCTGGGGCGCCTGGTGCCTGTTCGACGCCAAGATCGGCCCCGAGCAGGTGTCGCCATCGGCCTGGGCCGACGGATCGGCGGGCGGCGTGCTGAACAAGGCCATGCATATGCCCTGGCAGGCGGATGTGGACACCTGGAATGCCTCGGTGCGCTACCGCGTGCTGGGCGACCTGGGCGATCAGGTCGCGATGGGCTGCCCGCAATGGCTGTTCTACCGCGACGGCTTGCGCCCGCAGCCTGGCGTCCACGTCTTCAACGAACGCGTGCGCCTGATGCGGCACTGGGTGGATGAACTGCGCAAGAAGCAGGTGCAGGTGCTGGTCGTCGCCGTGCCCGATAAATCCCGCATCGAAGCTGACCGGCTCTGCGGCCTGCCGGTGTCGCTGCCAATGCGCCAGACGCTGGACGCGTGGCAGGATGCCCTGCGCGCGCAGGGTGTGCCTTTCGTGGACCTGCGCGACGCGTTGCGCGCCGCGCCCGCCCCCCGCTTCTTCCGCACCGACGTGCACATGAACGCGCAGGGCGCGGAAGCGGCCGCGCAGCGCGTGGCCGAGGCGGCCTTGCCCCTGCTGCAAGGGCCCGGCACGCAAGCGTTCAAGACCGATGCGCCCACACCCGCCGCGACGCGGATGGGCGACCTGATCGTGCTGGCAGGGCTGGAGCACGCGCGGCCGGGCTGGCGCCCGAAGCTGGAAATGGTATCGGAACAGAAAATCGAACCGGTGCGCGCTGGCGGACTGCTGGACGAAGCGCCGCCCGTGGAAGTGTTGCTGGCGGGCACGTCCAATGGCCGCCGCAGCCAGTTCGCGGAACGGCTGGGCATCGGCCTGGGCCGTGAAATCTGGAACATGAGCCTGGACGGCGGGCAGTTTTCGGGAGCGTTGCAGATCGCGCTGAACCAGCGCGATCAATGGCCCAAGAGCCTGAAGGTACTGATCTGGGAATTCTCGGAAAACGCCTTGTCCCTGCCGCTGACCCCGGACGAACAGGCCGTGCTGGCCCGCCTGCCGTAGCGAACCAAGATGCTATTTAACTCTTACCTGTTCCTGCTGATCTTCCTGCCGGTCACGCTGGCCGTCTATTACGCGCTGGGGCCGCTGAACGTGCGCCTGGCGGCATTGTGGTTATGCCTGACGTCGCTGGTCTTCTACGGCTGGTGGAACCCGCAGTTCGTGGCGCTTCTGGCTGGCTCCATCGCCTTCAACTACGTGGTCAGCCAGTGGATCCTGCACAACGCGGGACGGCCCCGGCTGCAGGGGCTGATCGTGGGACTGGGCGTGGGCGCCGACCTGGTGCTGCTGTTCCATTACAAGTACTTCGCCACGCTGCTGAACTTCCTGACCGACCTGGGAGTGACCCAAACGACGATGGACGACATCATCCTGCCGCTGGGTATTTCGTTCTTCACGTTCACGCAGATCGGCTACCTGCTGGATTGCAAGGCGGGCGTGGTGAAAGAGCGCAGTCTGCTGAGCTATGTGCTGTTCGTCACGTTCTTTCCGCACTTGATCGCCGGCCCCATCCTGCATCACAAAGAAATGATGCCGCAGTTCGCACAACCCGAAAACTATCGCTTCAAAGCTGAAAACCTGTCTGTCGGCGCCATGCTGTTCGTGATTGGACTGGCCAAGAAGGTGCTGCTGGCCGATGGCATCGCGCCCTATGCGGATGCGGGTTTCGCCGCGCCGGGCGAACTGCTGTTCTGGGGCTCGTGGGGCGCCAGCGTCTGCTACGCGCTACAACTGTATTTCGACTTTTCGGGCTATTCGGACATGGCGTTGGGCCTGGCCAAGATGTTCGGCATCCGCTTCCCGTTGAACTTCAATTCGCCCTACAAGGCCAGCAGCATCATCGACTTCTGGGCGCGCTGGCACATGACGCTGACCCGCTACATCACCGCCTACCTGTACTACCCCGTAGCGATGGCGGTGTCGAAATGGCGCACCGACCGCAACCTGCCGGTGGGCTCCGCGGGCATCCGCACACCAGGCGGATTCGTCAGCAGCATCGTGTTCCCGACGCTATTCACAATGACACTGGCGGGCGTGTGGCACGGCGCGGGTTTGCAGTTCATCGTCTTCGGGCTGCTGCACGCCATGTACCTGTCGGTAAACCATGCGTGGCGCATTTTCGTCGTGGGCCGCAAGCCGGCCGCCGCCCGCCAGGCAGGCGGCGTCAAGCGCGGCCTTTGCATTCTGCTGACCTTCGTGGCGGTGCTGGTGGCGCAGGCGTTCTTCCGCGCCCATGGCGTAGGCGACGCGATGCTGCTGATGCAGGGCATGGTTGGCATGCGCGGCATGGAATCGCTGGACCTGTCCACGCATGTGGCCGGCCTGGCGTGGGGCGACGCCTGGCGCGTCATCGTGGGCCATCACCTGCAGCTGGTCTACGCGATCGTGCTGCTGGGCATCGCGTGGTTCACGCCCAATGCGCACCAGATCCTGGGCCGCTATTCGCCCGCGCTCTTCAAGACACAGGAAGCGCCTAGCGCCTTCATGCGGTGGCGCCCCAACACGGCCTGGCTGGCCGCGATGCTGGTGTTGCTCTTTCTTTGCCTGGTAAACCTGCACAAGGAAACCCGGTTCCTCTATTTCCAATTCTGACCGCGTCGCGGTCCTGGAGCATCCTATGGACATCAAGGCGATCGAGACCAAGGTTTCGGACATCATCGAGAACATCATCCTGACCAAGGTCGACCCCGACACGCTGCTGATCGACTCCGGCCTGGTGGATTCGCTGGCCGCCGTGGATCTGGCGTTGGCCGTGGAACGCGAGTTCGGCTGCAAGATCCCCCCGACCGAGATCGACGTGCACCTGGAATCGGTGCATACGCTTGCCGCATTCATCGCGGAGAACGCCCGCGCTTGAGGCGCACGCCGGCAGCCTGGAGGACGGCATCATGCGTTTCGATTTCAACACCTATGATTTTGCCGACGCCACGGCCGGCGCCACGGCCGTGGCGGTCGTTGACGCGCAAGGCGCCACGACATGGGGCGAGTTGAAGGCCGCCACCGACGCGTGGGAACAGGCCGCCCGCCAGGCCGGTGCCACGGCGGGCGTGCCGCTTGCGATCTCGGGCCACAAGGAAACCGCCTTCTTGGTAGCCATACTGGGATGCCTGCGGCTGGGCGTGCCTTTCGTGCCGGTGGACGTCATCAATCCGCCCGAGCGCATCGCGCGCATTGGCGAACTGGTGCGGGCGGGCCTGCGCTATGACGCCCAAGCCCGCGTCTTCGTGCCCGGCTGCGCCGCGCCGGCGCCATTGGCAGAAGCGGGGCTGGCCTACATCATGTTCACGTCGGGCAGCACGGGCGACCCCAAAGGCGTGCAGATCGGCCGCGAAAGCGTCACGCTCTTCGCTGGCTGGATCCGCGATTGCCTGGGCCTGGGCCCCGCGCCGGCGTTCATGGACCAGATGCTGTTCAGTTTCGACTTTTCGTTGTTCAACTGGGTCGGCGCGCTGGAACTGGGCGGCACCTGCGTGCTGTGCCCGCGCGAAACCATCGCCGAACGCGACACGTTTCTACGGTATCTGGCCGACTCGCGCATCAATGTCTGGGCCTCGACGCCGTCGTTCGTGCGGCAACAGTTGTTCAACCCCGACTTTGATCACGCGCATCTGCCGGACCTGCGCGTCTTCGTGTTCGGCGCGGAATCCCTGACGCCCTCCCTGACTGACGCCCTGTGGCAGCGGTTTCCGCAGGTCCGCATCATCAATTCCTACGGGCCGACGGAAGCCACCTGCTCGACGACCTGGGTCGAGATCGACGCGGACCTGCGCGCGGCCGCGCCCAATCCGTTTCCCATCGGCCGCGCCAAACCGTATGCGGACGTTTTCATCGAAAACGGTGAAATCAGCATCGCGGGCGACCACGTCATGCGCGGCTACCTGAACCGCCCCGAACTGAACGCGTCGCGCATGTTCGTGCGCAACGGCAAGCGTGGGTACCGCAGCGGCGACCTGGGCGAGATCGACGCGCAAGGCCTCGTGACCTTCCGTGGCCGCGCCGACGACCAGATCAAACTGCACGGCTACCGCATCGAACTGGCCGAGATCGATGCGGCCATCGCCACGCTGCCCGGCGCCCGCGCGGGCGCCGCCGTCGCCCTGCGCCGCCCTGACGGCGCCATCGTCCGGCTGATCGGCTTTGTCGAACCCGCAGTGGCCGGCCCCGACGGCTTGCAGCCGCTGCCGCCTGAACTGCATGACTGGAAGTCCGTGCTGGCACGCCGTCTGCCGCCCTACATGATCCCGTCCGAGCTGCTTGCCTGCCATCGCTTTCCCACGACCAGCACGGACAAGGCGGACCGCAAGCAGCTGCAGCAGCTTTACCTGGACGCCCGTCTCAGCAAAAAACCGGAGCCCTGAATCATGTCCACCCTTTTTCGCCAAGCAGCGCTTGCTTTCGCGTTGGCCGCCATGGCCGGCCATGCGGCGGCCGAAGGCGCGTTCGCGCAGCTCTACGCCGCCCGGCCACCGGCCGGATCCTCGTTCGTGCGCATCGTGAACCCGGACGCCACGCCGCTGCGCGTGCAGATCGCCGACGGGCCGGCGCAGGAGGCCGGCGCGGCCAAGCCCGCCACCACCTACGCCATCGTGAAAGGCAACCAGGCCTTCACCGTGCGGGTGGACGGCAAGGCCGCGGCCAGCCTGCAAGTGGCCCCCGACACCTTCAGCACGCTGATTCCACGGCGCGCGGACGGCAAACTGACGTTCGCCATTGTCGACGACAGCAATGGCGCGCAGGACGCGCTGAAGGCGGAGCTACGCTTCTACAACCTGGCGGCCGACTGCCCCGCCGGCCAGTTGGGCGTCAGCCCGTCCGGACCCGTGCTGTTCCAGGACGTGAAACCGGGCGCGGCCGCGGCACGCGCCATCAACCCGGTCAGTGCCACGCTGGCCGCAGGCTGCGGCGCGGCAGCCTCCCCCACGATGTCGCTGCCAGCGCTACAGCCCGGCGACCACTACAGCCTGTTCCTGACCGGGACCGCGGCCGCGCCAATACTGCGCGGCCAGGTCAGCGCCACGGATCCCTACCGTCGCTAAGGAGACATCATGCGCCGCGTTTTCCGGGATGACCACGAACTGTTCCGCGATCAGGTAAGGCGCTTTGTCGCCAACGAAATCGCGCCCCACTATGCCGAATGGGAAAAGGCCGGCGTCACGCCGCGTTCGCTCTGGCGGCGCGCGGGCGAAGAAGGTCTGCTCAACTGCGCCCTGCCCGACCCATACGGCCTGGGCGGCGACTTCGGCCACGCCACGGTCGTGATCGAAGCGTTGGCTCACGCCAACTTCCTGGGCATCGGATTTTCTATCCACTCCGACATGGTGGCGCCCTATCTATTGAACTTCGGCACCGATGCGCAGAAGGAACGCTGGCTACCCCCGATGACGCGCGGCGAGGTGATCGGCGCCATCGCCCTGACCGAACCTGGCGCCGGCAGCGACCTCAAGGCCATCCGCACGCGGGCGCGCCGCGACGGCGACAGCTATGTACTCAACGGGCAAAAGACTTTCATCACCAACGGCGTCAATGCCGGCCTGGCCATCGTGCTGGCCAGCACCAACCCGGACCAGGGCGCGCGCGGCCTGTCGTTGTTCTGCGTCGAGGAAAACCTGCCCGGCTACACCAAGGGCGCGGCGCTGGACAAGATCGGCCAGCACAGCCAGGACACCTGCGAACTCTACTTCGACGACGTCCGGGTGCCGGCGGATTGCCTGCTGGGCCAGGAAAACGCCGCCTTCGAATATATGACCCGCGAACTGGCGCGCGAACGGCTGGCGATCGCCTTGCGTGCGGCCGCTTCGGTCGAAGGCATGCTGGATGAAGCGGCGCAGTACACCCGCGATCGTAAGGTCTTCAGCCGCCGCGTGATCGACTATCAGAACACGCGATTCAAGCTGGCCAACGCGCGCGCGCAGACCACGATGCTGCGCGTATTCCTGGACGACTGCCTGGCGCGCCAGATGGCGGGCGAGCTGGACGCCACGACGGCCGCCATCGCCAAGCTGAACGCCACCGAAATCCAGGGCCGCGTGCTGGACGACCTGCTGCAGATGTATGGCGGCTACGGCTACATGGCGGAATACGGCATCGGCCGCGCCTGGGTCGACGCACGCGCATTGCGGATATTCGGCGGCACCAGCGAAGTCATGCTGGAGATCATCGGCCGCAGTTTCAACTGACGCGCGCTTAGACGCGCGCCGCCAGCCATGCGCGCATCAGCGCGCGCGCTTCCGGCGTGTCGTCGATGACCCAAGGGTCTATCGCAAACGCCACGACGCGTTTTGCCCCGTAGCCGCGCGCCACTTCCCATTGCGCTTTGACGCGGCTGAAATCCGCCGAACGCGCTTTGAAGGTGGACCCGTCGGTACTGCCCGACGGCAGTTCCTCGAACAGTTCCATGACCAGGTCGAAAGAGGCCTGGCGCGCAAGCAGCATGTCGTGCAAGGGATCCAGCGCCTGATAGTTCGCCAAGCCGGCCACGCCCACGCCGTCCTGGATCATCGGGTGGATACGCACCTGGTCGAGGATGCCGCGCCACAGCATCATCAGCGACCCGTCACCCGGCAGGCGGCTGTGATACGTCGACATGCAGGGAATGCCGCGGCTGGTGGCCTGCGCCGTGCGCGAGAACGCGTCCAGCCAGGGGATCAGCTGCGCCTGGCGCTCGGCGGACGCCCAGTTGTATTGCTCCAGTTCATACGGCAGATACCAGCCGCGGAACGCGCGGCGCTTGGACCACGGGGCGGATTCCATATAGGCCACCCCACGCGTGCGCGTCTGGTTCAGAAAGCCCGTGAATGCCGCCTTGTCCTTGCCCGCCAGCACATCCCACCAGCGCTGATCGTAAGGCAGGCCGACATGCACGCCGAGCCCCTGATATTCGGCTTCGTCGAAAATGCGGCCCAGCACGGCATCGGGCGCCATCCAGTCATCCGGACGCCCGCCCTCCAGCCCCACCCATTGCAGGAAGATCTCGCGGCAGCCCAGTCGGCGATAAGCCGACAGCCGCACGCGCCAATCGTCGGGGCTCAGGTCCAGGTGGCTGCGCCACAATTGCAGGAACGTGGCGTTCAGCGCCAGCGGCGGCGTACAGGCAGCCAGCGGCGCCAAGGCGCCCACCGCCAGCGCCTGAAGCAGGCGCCGCCGGGACGGGGATGCAGGCAGACGGCGTGTCAGCAGAATATCCTGTGCCGCCTTTAGCCGCGGTTGCCGAACAGGCCGGACAGCGATGCCAGCAGGTCGGTCGGGTTGAATGGCTGGCCCGGCTGCACCGCGCCTTCCGGCGTGGCCTTGTCCACCAACTGCGGCAGCAGCGAAGACAAGGAACCCAGCAAGGAATCCGTGTCCTGGCCGGTCTTGGCAGCTAGGTCATTGACGACGCCAGGATCCAGCACGGAACCAAGCTGGTCGGGACTGACGGGCAGGTTGTGCCCGGTGCCCACCCAGGACGCGACGATTTCGCTCAAGCCGCCCTGCTGGAAGCTGGCGATCAAGCCGCTCAGGCCGCCCGGGTATTTGTTCAATTGCTCGATCAGCGCGGGCAACAGCGATGCCGAGCCTCCTTGCTGACCGCCGCCGGCCATCGAGGCCAAAGTATCCAACAGACTCATCGCCATGCTCCTGGAAAATCGGAAAACCAGTATAGGGCCGGCGCGCGCACAACGCATGTCAGCCCCGTTACCTGAATCCGGATCTTTGCAAAACTTGTAAATCGCGGGGCGGTCAGCCGGGCGCCTTGGCGGTCGCCGACGCTTTCAGCGCTTTGAGTGCCTTCTGCCCGGCGCGGCCGTCCGCCGGCAGACCCAGTTCCCGCTGCGCCGCCTGCAGGGCCTGGCGCGTGCGGGCGCCGATCATGCCGTCGGGCTCGCCGACGTCATAGCCTTTGGCAATAAGCAGCCGTTGCAGTTCGCGCCGTTCCGCTCGCGAAAGACCAGGGTCATCCGTCGGCCAAGCCTGCACCAGCGGACCGCCGCCGCGCAACCGGTCAGACAAATGGGCGATGGCCAACGCGTAGCTCTCGGCCGCGTTGTAGGAATACAGGGCGTCGAAATTGCGCGTCACCAGGAAGGCGGGGCCATTGCGGCCCGCCGGCAACAGCAGGCCGACAGGCGTGTCGCCGCCGGGCAAGGGCTGCCCGTCCGCCCGCGTCACGCCCTGCCTGGCCCATGACGACATCGGACGCTTGTTCTTGCGGCCCGCGCCCGCCGTGTCCGTGCCGGCCGGCAGCCTGACCTCGTAACCCCAGGGCAACGACGAATTCCACCCCGCGCGCTTCAGGAAATTGGCGGTCGAAGCCAGCGCGTCCGGCACGCTGTCGACCAGGTCTCGGCGGCCATCGCCGTCGAAATCCACGGCCAGCCGCAGATAGGTGGACGGCATGAACTGGGTCTGCCCGAACGCGCCGGCCCAGGACCCGACCAGCCGATCGGGCGCGATGTGCTCGTCCTGGATGATCTTCAGGGTGGCGAAGAACTCGCCGCGAAAATACGCCTGGCGGCGGCCGAAGCACGACAGCGTGGACAGCGACGTCAGCAGCGGGCGGCCGCCAAGCGTGCGGCCGAAATTGCTCTCCACGCCCCATACCGCCGCGATGGTGGCCGGGTCGACGCCGTAGCGCGACGCCGCGCGCGCCAGCTCAGGCTGCCAGCGCGCCATGCCCGCCAGCCCGTCCGACACGCGTTCGTCATCGACCAGCCCGGCCATGTAGTCCCAGATCGGTGTCTTGAACTCAGGTTGGGCGTCCAGCAGGCCGATCACGGCCATGTCGGGCGTCAAGCCCGCCGTGTGCGTATCGAAGGTGGCGCCGGACACGCCCGCCTTGAGCGCGGGGCCGCGCAGCTGCGACAGGCACGCGGCAAAGGGCTCCGCCGCCTGTGCGGCGCCCGTCAGCAAGCTCAAAGCGGCGCCGGCAAGCGCGGCGGTCAATACGGATTTCATGTTCGGTTTTCCTTGGAATGGACGGCGTGGGCCAGCGGCTGCGCCAGACCGGTCAGCCGGCTTGCAACGCGGCAAGTTCATCGTCGTCGAAACCCGCGGCGCGACGCGCCTCCAGGTTGAACGGGCCGCGCAGCCGGGGCGCATCGTAACGCCGCGCCAACTCGGCATAGCACGCCACGGGTTCCTGCCCGGCTTCGGCGCACAGCAACTTGAACCAGTAGTTGCCGATGGCGACGTGGCCGATTTCGTCGCGCAAAATGACGTCGACGATGGCCGCGCTTTCCGCGTCGCCTGCCCCGGCCAGTTTGTTGCGGATCATGGGCGACGCGTCCAGGCCGCGCGCCTCCAGCGTGCGCGGCACCAGCGCCAGGCGGGCCAGCAGATCGCCGCGCGTCCGTTCGGCCATGTCCCACAGGCCGTTGTGCGCCGGGAAATCGCCATAGGCGAAACCCAGCGCGGCCAGGCGCTGGCGCAGCAGGTCGAAGTGATAGGCCTCTTCGCGAGCAACACGCAGCCAATCCCGGTAGAAGGCGTCTGGCATGCCGGCGAAGCGCCACAGGATATCCAGCGCCAGGTTGACCGCGTTGAATTCGATGTGGGCCAGCGCGTGCAACAGTGCCGCGCGCCCTTCCTGCGTGGCCATGGAGCGATGCTTGACCTGCGCGGGCGCGACCAGTTGGGGCCGCGCCGGACGGCCGGGCAAGCCGGCGGGCGCCGCGAATTCCCGTTGGCGGTCCAGTGTCGCGGTGTCGGCGATGGCGCGCACCGCCGCCATTTTCTCGGGCCATTCCAACGCGGCCAAGGCCGCCAGCGCCTGCCCGCGCAGGCAGGCGGGTAGCGGCCCTTCCCGCCCGGAAGGCATCGTGTTGCTGTCCATGATGATTGCAAACCCCACGCGGCGCGGCGCCGCTTCAAACCCTGACAAAACCCACGGTTTCAGTACCGCGCGTTGACGATGACTTTATCATTCACGGATGGATTCCCTGCGCCTGACCATCGAAACCGACCTGTCCCGCATCGACGCCCCGCAATGGGACGCGCTGGCCGGCGACCAGCCCTTTCTGCAGCACGCCTTTCTGCGCGCCATGCACGAGACCGGCTGCGCGTCCCCCGGCACGGGCTGGGCGCCACACTACCTGGCGCTGTGGCGCGACGATGCGCTGGCCGCGGCCACGCCGCTCTACCTGAAATCGCATTCGCGCGGCGAGTACGTGTTCGACTATGCCTGGGCCGACGCGTTCCAGCGCCACGGCATGCGCTACTACCCCAAGCTGTTGTCCGCCATCCCCTACACCCCGGTGACGGGGCCGCGCCTGCTGGCGTCCAATGACGAAGACCGCGCCACGCTCGTGCGCGGTCTGATCGCCTTTGCCGAAGAGGTCAAGGTGTCGTCGCTGCATGTGCTGTTCCCATCGGACACCGACATGCGCGCGCTGCGCGACGCCGGCTTCATGATCCGCGAAAGCGTGCAATTCCATTGGACCAACGCCGGCTATGCGGATTTCGACGCGTTCCTGGCGCTGATGAGCCACGACAAGCGCAAGAAGATCCGGCAAGACCGGAAGAAAGTCGCGGCGGCCGGTCTGTCGTACCGCTGGCTGCGCGGCGGCGAAATCGGCGACGCCGAACTTGGTTTTTTCTATGACTGCTATTGCCGTACCTACTTCCAGCACGGCAACCCGCCCTATCTGAACCGCGATTTCTTCGTGCGTGCGCACCGTGAACAGCCCGACGCCTTCGTGTTGATCCTGGCCGAGCGCAGCGGCCAGCCGGTCGCGGCGGCGCTGAACCTGGCGGGGGGCGATGCGCTCTACGGCCGCTACTGGGGGGCGACGGAATATGTGCCGGGGCTGCACTTCGAGACCTGCTATATGCAGTCGATCGCGTACTGCATCGCGCATGGCATCGCCCGTTTCGAAGGCGGTGCGCAGGGTGAACACAAGATGGCGCGCGGGCTGCTGCCTACGCCGACGTGGTCGGCGCATTGGGTCGCCCATCCCGGTTTTGCCGAGGCGATCCAGAACTTTCTGGACGAAGAGACCTCGGCCGTAACGGATTACCTGGGTGAACTGGAAGGGCACACGCCGTTCAAGCGCAGCGAATAGCCCGCGCCGACCCGGGGCCCCGGGCTGTTGCCGGGAAAGGCCCAGCTACGGCTTCAGAGGAAGCGGTCCAGCATCTTGCGGCTGTGCTTGTCCAACGACAGGATGTCGCGCACCAGATAGAAGATGCCGTGGCTGTCGGCGATCAGCAGCGTCTGCGGGCTGAGCCGGCGGATGTCTTCTTCGCCGCGCAAGATGAATGAGGTGGGGCCGCGGTCCGTTTCCACCTTCCAGGTGCTGGGCGTGGCATACGTGGACACGCTGGCCAACTTGCGGATCTCGGGCATGAACTCCCGGCCGGCCAGTTCTTCTTCGATCAACGCGCGCGGCCCGTCGGGCACATCGGACAAGTGTTCGATCCAGACCAGCTCGTGGCCATCGCTGGTGACCAGCGACAGGCCACGGCCCGCTTCGCTGATCGGAAATGCGCGCACAGGGATGACGCCTTCGTGCATTTCGCCGTCGGCGGATTGATATTCCAGACGCCCGAAGGCGTTGCGGCGCAGCTGAAAGGTCGGCAACGTCATGACGATAATCCCGTTTCCGCGTCAGGCCACGGCGGCCATGTCTTCGCTGCCCGACGCCTGCGCGTCGGCTTCCGCCTGGCGCGCCTGCGCCTGGTAGAGGCGATAGTAGGCGCCCTCGCGGGCCATCAGTTCTTCGTGCGGCCCCTGCTCCACGATCTGGCCACGGTCCAGCACGACCAAGCGGTCGGCCTTGCGCAACGTGCTCAGGCGGTGGGCGATGGCAATGGTGGTGCGGCCACGCACCAGATTGTCCAGCGCCTTCTGGATTTCCTTCTCGGTCGTGGTGTCCACCGACGACGTCGCTTCGTCCAGGATCAGGATGCGCGGGTCGATCAGCAACGCGCGGGCAATCGAGATGCGTTGGCGTTCGCCGCCGGACAGGGCCTGTCCGCGTTCGCCCACCAGTGAGTCGTACCCATGCGGCAAGCGCAGGATGAACTCGTGCGCATGGGCGGCGCGGGCCGCGGCCACGATTTCGTCGCGCGTCGCGTCGGGTTTGCCGTAGGCGATGTTCTCGGCGATGGTGCCAAAGAACAGGAACGGCTCTTGCAGCACCAGCCCGATGTTGCGGCGGTAGTCCGCCACGCGCACCGAGCGGATGTCGGCGCCGTCCACCAGCACGGCGCCTTCGGACACGTCGTAGAAGCGGCAGATCAGGTTGATCAGCGTGCTTTTGCCCGAACCGCTGTGACCCACCAGGCCAATCATTTCGCCCGGGGCGATGGTCAGGTCCAGCCCGCGGATGACCTGGCGATTGCCGTAGCGGAAACCCACGTCGCGCAATTCGATGCGGCCGTTGATCTGCGGCAGCTTGGCCGGATTCTGCGGTTCCGGCACGCTGGACACGTGATCCAGGATATCGAAGATGCGCTTGGCGCCGGCCGCCGCTTTCTGCGTGACCGAGACAATGCGGCTCATCGAATCCAGGCGCATGTAGAAGCGCCCGATATACGCCAGGAACGCCGCCAGGACGCCGACGGTGATCTGCTTTTGCGAGACCTGCCAGATGCCGAAGATCCATACGACCAGCAGGCCGACCTCGGTCAGCAGCGTGACGGTGGGCGAAAACAGCGACCAGGTCGTGTTCACGCGGTCGTTGACTTCCAGGTTGCGGTTGTTGGCTTCGCGGAAACGCGCGACTTCGCGTTTTTCCTGGGCGAAGGCCTTCACCACGCGAATGCCCGGAATGGTGTCGGCCAGCACGTTGGTGATCTCGGACCAGATGCGATCGACCTTTTCAAAGCCATGGCGCAGGCGGTCGCGCACCGCGTGGATCATCCAGATGATGAACGGCAGCGGCACCAGCGTGACCAGCGCCAGCCACGGGTTGATCGACACCAGGATCACCGCCGTCATGACGATCATCAGGATGTCGTTGGCGAAGTCCAGCAGGTGCAACGACAGGAAAACGCAGATGCGATCGGTTTCGCTGCCGATGCGCGAGATCAGGTCGCCCGTGCGCTTGCCGCCGAAATACTCCAGCGACAGCTGCTGCAAATGCTCATAGGTGGTTGTGCGCAGGTCGGCGCCGATGCGTTCGCTGACCCAGGCCAGGATGTAGGTTCGGGCCCAGCCCAGCCCCCAGGCCAGGAAGGCGGACGCCAGCAGCCCGCTGAGATACAGGCGGACCTTGCTGTAGTCGATCGGCGCGCCGTTCTGGAACGGAATCAGCACATCGTCCATCAGCGGCATGGTCAGGTACGGCGGCACCAGGGTGGCGGCCGTGCCCAGCAGCGTCAGGATGAAACCGGCCAGCAACGGGCCGCGGTACGGGCGGGCGAAACGCCACAGGCGCAGGAGCGCCCAGGTGGTGGACGGCGCCGCCTGCGACTGGTGGCAGGCGGGGCATTCTTCCTCGTCCGCGGGAATGACGTTATTACAGTTGGTGCAGGTCCGTTCCGCCCGTTCCTGTTCGGGAAGGCCGGAAAGCCGGATCGCCTGCTGCGATTCGAACTGGGCCAACAGGCGCAACGCGGCCGGATTGCGGGCCAGCGTGAACCGCCAGACGGCCAGGCGGGCGCTATCGTCGTGCAACTCCAGCACGGCGGCGCCGGCGTGATCGGACAGATTTAGCGTTAATTGGGGGCCATAGACCCACGATTCCCAGCCGTTGTCGTCGGAATTGCGCGCCAACAGGCGGCGGTCGGTGGCCGCGATCAACCCAGGCTGGAACTTCAGCCGCTGATCCAGGTCTATTTCAACCCAGGCCAGCAGGCTTTCGCCGTCCGCCAGTTCAGCGCGGATTTCGTCCCGCCAGCGGGCAGGAAAGGCATCGGCAAGGCCGGAAAGCAGGTGTGGTTTTTTCATTGGAACGCATACCGGGCCAGGACTCTGCCCTACTAGGCGGCAACCGGTTTACCGCCCACGGCGGCAAACGTGTCCCTTCCTTACAACACAACGAGTTCACGCCTTGAAGGCGTCGTATAGTAGCAGCCGATTTTTCTAATTAGGAATATCTGGGATCCCCCACTCGTTGGCATTATTCTTACAGCGCAACCCCAAAAATTCGCAATAAATTCGCGGTCTTACATAGGGGCGTCCGCGCGTGCCAACCTGCTTCTCAAGTAAATTAAAACATGAAAAAGAAAGACATTGAATTTCTCGATGTCGTGGCTTTGCGCGGCCCGAACATTTGGACGTATCGCCCGGTCCTGGAAGCATGGGTGGATATTGGTGAACTGGAGGACTTTCCGTCCAACACCATTCCCGGGTTTTACGAGCGCCTCTCCAACTGGCTGCCGACCCTGATCGAGCACCGTTGCAGCCCCGGCGTCCGCGGCGGTTTCCTGGCCCGCCTGAAAGAAGGCACCTGGCCCGGCCACATTCTTGAACATGTCACCCTGGAATTGCAAAACCTGGCCGGATTGCGCGGCGGTTTCGGCAAAGCCCGGGAAACCTCGACCCGCGGCGTCTACAAGGTCGTCGTGCGCGCCTGGCAGGAGCAGGTCACCCGCACCGCCCTGAACGAGGCGCGCGACCTGGTCATGGCGGCCATCGAAGACCGCCCGTTCGACGTGCCCGCTACCGTTGCCCGCCTGCGCAGCCTGGTGGACAAGCATTGCCTGGGCCCCAGTACGGCCTGCATCGTGGATGCCGCCGATGACCGCGACATCCCTTATATCCGCTTGTTCGAGGGCAACCTCGTACAGTTCGGCTACGGTTCGGCCCAGCGCCGGATCTGGACCGCCGAAACCGACCGCACCAGCGCCATCGCCGAAGGGATCTCGCGCGACAAGGACCTGACCAAAGAGCTGCTGTCGACCTGCGGCGTGCCGGTGCCGGAAGGCCGCCTGGTACGCAGCGAGGACGACGCCTGGGAAGCCGCCGAAGACATCGGCCTGCCCGTCGTGGTCAAGCCCTATGACGGCAACCATGGCCGCGGCGTATTCACCAACCTGACGACCCGCGACGAAGTCGTGTCCGCCTACCGTGTCGCGGTGGACGAAGGCAGTGGCGTCATCGTAGAGCGCTTCGTGCTGGGCAACGAACACCGCCTGCTGGTGGTGGGCAACCGCATGGTGGCCGCCGCCGCTGGCGAACTGGCCTGGGTGACGGGCGACGGCAAGTCCACCATCACCGAACTGATCGACAGCCAGATCAACACCGATCCCCGCCGCGGCCGCACGGAAAACCATCCCCTGAATCCGGTGCGCCTGGATTCCGCCGCCCGCCTTGAAATTGCCCGTCAGGGCTTGTCCGAGGACAGCGTTCCCGAAGCGGGCCAGCGCGTGCTGGTGCAGCGCAGCGGCAACGTCGCCTTCGACGTGACCGACCGCGTGCATCCCAGCATCGCCGCCACCGTGACCCTGGCCGCCCGCGTGGTGGGCCTGGACATCGCCGGCGTCGACCTGGTGGCCGAAGACATCTCCCGGCCGCTTGCGGAACAGCGCGGCGCCATCGTGGAAGTCAACGCCGGCCCGGGCTTGCTGATGCACCTGAAACCCGCCGACGGCACGCCGCGCCCGGTGGGCCGCGCCATCGTCGATCACCTGTTCCCCGAAGGCGACGCCGGGCGCATCCCCATCGTGGGCGTCACCGGCACCAACGGCAAGACCGTGGTGGCGCGCCTGGTGGCCCGCCTGTTGCACCTGTCGGGCAAGCGCACGGGTCTGGCCTGCAGCGAAGGACTCTACCTGGACCGCCGTCTGGTGCAAAAGGGCGACCGCGCCGACTTCACGTCGGGCACCCGATTGCTGATGAACCGCAACGTGGATGCCGCGGTCATCGAAAACGACAGCGGCGTCATCCTGGGCCAAGGCCTGGCCTATGACCGCTGCCAGGTCGGCGTGGTTACCAACATCGACGACGCCGACCATCTGGGCGACTTCGACATCAATGAAACGGAGCGCATGTTCAATGTGTTCCGCACGCAGGTCGACGTGGTACTGCCCACCGGCGCCGCGGTGCTCAATGCACGCGACCCGCGCGTGGTGGAAATGGCCGAGCTCTGCGACGGCGCCGTGATCTTCTTCGGCATCGACCCCGCCCTGCCCGCCATCGCCGCCCATTTGCAACAGGACGGCCGCGCGGTGTTCGTCCGCGACGGCAGCATCGTCCTGGCCCTGGGCGCCCGCGAAGAACGGCTGGCCGACGTGGCCGCGATCCCGTTGACGCATGGCGGCCGCGTTGCCTTCCAGGTTGAAAACGTGCTGGCCGCGGTGGGCGCCGCCTGGGCGCTGGACATCCCCGTGGAACTCATCCGCGCCGGCATCGAAACCTTCGACATCGACCAGGCCGACGCGCCGTGGCAATTCACGCTGTTCGAACGCAACGGCGGCACCGTGGTGGTGGACGACGTGCACAACGCCTCGGCGCTGCGCCCCCTGATCCAGGCCATCGACCAGTTCCCGTCGGCGACCCGCGCCGTGGTCTATTCCGCCGGCGCCGACCGGCGCGACGCAGACCTGATCGAACAGGGCCGCCTGCTGGGCGACGCGTTCGACCGCGTCGTGCTCTACGACGACAAGACGGTCAATAGCAAGCGCCCAGAGGGCCAGGCGCGCGCGCTGCTGCGCCAGGGCCTGTCGCAAGGCAGCCGCGTGAAAGACATCCAGGACGAGCCCGACCATGGCAAGGCCATCGAGAGCGTGCTGAACGGCATTGCGGCTGGCGACTTCGCCCTGCTGCAGTCCGACGAAGCATTCTCCGGCCCCACCATCGATCTGGTCCGCCGCTGGATTCAACAATACTGACAGGAATACCTGCCATGGAAGTTTCCCGTATCCGAGCTCTGCGCGGCCCCAATCTGTGGAGCAAGAACACCGCGATCGAGGCCATCGTTTCCTGCGCCGACGCCGAGTGCTCCATCGACAACCTGCCCGAGTTCGAAGCCCGCCTGCGCGCGCGGCTGCCGCAGACCGGCCTGATGCGCCCGGAGGGCCATCAAGATGCCGTGTCGATCGCCCACGTCTTGCAGATCGTCGCACTGACGATGCAGGCGCACGCCGGCTGCCCCGTCACCTTCGGCCGCACCTCCTCCACGATCGAACCCGGCGTGTTCCAGGTAGTGGTCGAATACAGCGAAGAGGAAGTCGGCAAGCTGGCAATGGAGCTGGCGCAAGCGCTGGTCCGCGCCGCGCTGGACGACACCCCGTTCGACTTCGCCGATGCGCTCAAGCGCCTGCGGGATCTGGACGAAGACGTGCGCCTGGGACCCAGCACGGGTTCCATCGTGAACGCCGCCGTTGCCCGCAACATTCCCTACCGCCGCCTGACCCAAGGCAGCATGGTGCAGTTCGGCTGGGGCAGCAAGCAACGCCGCATCCAGGCCGCCGAAACCGATCGGACCAGCGCCATCTCCGAATCGATCGCGCAGGACAAGGACCTGACCAAGATGCTGCTGGACGCCGCCGGCGTGCCGGTGCCGATGGGCCGTTCCGTGACATCCGCCGAAGAAGCCTGGGCCGCCGCACAAGAGCTTGACGGCCCCGTGGTCGTCAAACCGCGCGACGGCAGCCAGGGGCGCGGCGTGGCCGTGAACATCGAAACGCGCGAGCGCGTGATCCAGGCATTCGAAGTGGCCGAAGAGATCAGCTCGGAAGTAATTGTCGAACGCTACATCCCCGGCCACGATTTCCGCCTGCTGGTGGTGGGCGGCGCGCTGGTCGCGGCATCGCGCCGCGATCCGCCCCAAGTGACGGGCGACGGCCAGCACACCATCCGCGAACTGGTGGAACAGGTCAATGCCGACCCCTTGCGCGGCGATGGCCACGCCACGTCGCTGACCAAGATCCGGTTTGACGACATCGCGCTGGCAACGCTGAAGAAGCAAGGGTTCGACGCCGATTCCGTGCCGCCTCCGGGCACGCTGATCTTCCTGCGCAACAACGCCAACCTCAGTACCGGCGGATCGGCCACCGACGTGACCGATGAAGTGCATCCCGAAATGGCGGCGCGCGCGGTGTCCGCGGCCCGCATGATCGGCCTGGACATCTGCGGCGTGGACGTCGTGGCCGAGAGCGTGCAGTACCCCTTGGAAGAACAACATGGCGGCGTGGTGGAAGTGAACGCCGCCCCCGGGCTGCGCATGCACTTGAACCCGTCGTTCGGCAAGGGCCGTGCGGTGGGCGAAGCCATCATCGCGAACATGTACGCCGATGGCGACGACGGCCGCATCCCGGTGGTGGCCGTTGCCGGCACCAACGGCAAGACGACCACGGTGCGCCTGACCGCCCACCTGCTGGGCGCGGCCGGCAACCGCGTCGGCATGACCAATTCCGACGGCGTCTACGTGGACAACCTGCGCATCGACACTGGCGACTGCAGCGGCCCGCGCAGCGCCCGCAGCGTGCTCATGCACCCCGACGTGGACGCCGCCGTGTTCGAAACGGCGCGGGGCGGCATTCTGCGCGAAGGCCTGGCTTTCGACCGCTGCAACGTGGCCATCGTCACCAACATCGGCATGGGCGATCACCTGGGCCTGGGCTACATCAGCACGGTGGAAGACCTGGCCGTGGTCAAGCGCGTGATCGTGCAACACGTGCACCCATCGGGCACGGCGGTGCTGAACGCCGCCGACCCCATCGTGGCCGACATGGCCGCGAGCTGCCCGGGTTCAATCACCTATTTCGCCGAAGACCGCAATCACCCCGTGTTGGCCACCCACCGTGCGCAGGGCCTGCGCGCGGTCTACCGCGACGGCGATGCGATCGTCGCGGCGCACGGCGCCGACGAGGTCCGCCTGCCGCTATGCGACATCCCCCTCACGCGCAACGGCACGATCACGTTCCAGGTTGAAAACGCGATGGCGTCGATTGCCGCCGCCTGGGCGCTGAATCTGGACTGGGACATCATCCGCCGCGGCCTGGCCACCTTTGTAAACGATGCCCAGACCGCGCCTGGACGCTTCAATGTGTTCGACCACCGCGGCGCCACGGTGATCGCGGACTATGGCCATAATCCCGACGCGATCCTCGCGCTGGTGCGCGCGGTGGACGCCATGCCCGCCAAGCGCCGCTCGGTCGTCATCAGCGGGGCGGGCGACCGCCGCGATGAAGACATCCGTATGCAAACCGAGATCCTGGGGGCCGCATTCGACGACGTGCTGCTGTATCAAGACCAATGCCAACGCGG
Source organism: Achromobacter marplatensis (assembly GCF_049060505.1). Classification (GTDB taxonomy): domain Bacteria; phylum Pseudomonadota; class Gammaproteobacteria; order Burkholderiales; family Burkholderiaceae_B; genus Achromobacter; species Achromobacter marplatensis_A. The sequence goes on along the minus strand of NZ_JBMGRB010000001.1, from coordinate 728,271 downwards.
CCGCGCCGACGGGGAAGTGCTGGCGTTGCTGCAGGAAGGCCTGGTCGGCGCGCCGCGCACGACGCACATCGAAGAGATACACGGCGAGTTCCTGGCGATTGATACAGCGCTGGGACGCTTGGCGGCCGGCGATCTGTGCCTGATCCTGGTCGACCAAGTGGAAGCGGCGCTGGACCACATCGCCCGTCGCATCGCCGAGGGCTGATCGCCCCCGCATCCATGGCCATTGCGGCCATGCCTGCGGCCATACAAACGGGGCGCCCTGGCGCCCCGTTTTCTTGCCCGGCGGTTGGCCGTCTTCGCGCGACCGTCGTGCCCGCCGCGCGACCGCCCGACCGCCCTTGCCAAGCCCCGCCGCGTCAGCCGCGGGACGCCTCGACAGGCGCCGTCGCCTGGTACCTGTCCGTCACGTGGGTGCACCCCACGGCTGCCATGGCGGCCAGCGTCAGCAAGATAGCGCTGCAAAGTCGTTGCGTCATGCGTGCCCCTCTCCCTTTCCTGTTGATGAACCGCTCGGCGGGTTCCGCCACGACTATACCGGGGCACGTCCACGACAGCCAGCGCAGCCGCGCCGAGCCAGGCCGCACCTCCCGTTACCAGCCCCGATCAAAAGGGGACAAGACATTGCGGAAATGTAACTACCCCATCTAGTGCGCCTGCGCTCTCTGCCCGTCGGAGAATGGCCCGGATCTCGCGGCTTGCCCCGTTACATTTGTCCACAGCCGGGTTTGACAGCCCCAAGGCGGGACTCGTAGGGTAAAGGCTAGCTGATCAGTGTCCAACTCAACCGCGATTGCAGGACTTATAGGCCATAAGCCTTGTGTCGCACGCAGATAAAGAGAGGTCACCATGAATAACGACATCATCGCCGGCAAGTGGAAGCAACTGACCGGCAAGGCCAAAGCGGCCTGGGGTGAACTCACCGACGACGAGTTGACCCGTACCGAAGGCAATGCCGAACGCCTGGCTGGCCTGATCCAGGAACGTTACGGCAAGACCAAGGAAGAAGCGCAAAAGGAAGTCCGGGATTTCTTCGACCGTAATCCCTGAATTCGCTCACCGCCTTGATCGGTCGAAACTACTGGAGAAGCTGACATGTTGCACTACGCCGTTGTTTTCTTCGTCATCGCGATCATCGCGGCGGTTCTCGGCTTCGGCGGCATTGCCGCTGGCGCCGCGGGTATCGCCAAGGTCCTGTTCTTCGTCTTCCTGGTGCTGGCGCTCTTGTCCATCCTGAGCGGCGCCCTGCGAAAAAAATAGGGCACGTTGATAGATAGAACGCGTACCCGAAAGAGTTCTGCAATGCCGCGTCGTCCCCGGGGCGACGCGCCGAACACCCAGTTTTAAGGAGCACAACTATGGAAATTCGTAAGCTGATCGCCGCCGCCGCACTGGGAACAGGCGCTGTCTTTACTTCCATGGCTTTTGCGGCCGACGATGGCAAGCCCAAGCAATCCGTGGGCGAATACGCTTCCGATGCCACCGTGACCACGAAGATCAAGGCCGCCTTCGTCGCCGACAAGCAACTGAGCGCGCTGGACATCGCGGTGGAGACCAATAACGGCGTCGCCACGCTGACCGGCACGGTAGGCACGTCCGCCGAGGCCGACCATGCCGCCACCGTGACGCGCGGAGTGGAAGGCGTCAAGCAGGTCATGAACAACATCAAGGTCGACCCCGCCAAGAACAAGCGGTAAGGCCGACATCGTTTCCGACTGAGACCTAGAGAGCCTGCGGCGCCTGTGTACGACACAGGCGCCGCTTTTGTTTTGGCGTGCGTTTTTGTACGGGTCGTCCGGTTCGGAATGCCGGATCGGCGCGCCGGCTCCAGTTCGGCACGCATGTGTTCGGCACGCAAGCCTTAGAGGGTGATCGAACCCCGGCCGATCTCGAGCGCGCGGCCGCCGACCTGGATGCGGCCATCGGCCAGCACGTCCAGCATCAATCGGCACGGCCGGCCCATCTGGTCGCCCTGCTCGACCAGGATGCTGGCAGGCAGCGCGCGTTTTTGGTGGACCAGCCAGCCGCCCAGGTTGGCGCAAGCCGACCCCGTGCCCGCATCCTCGTCCACGCCGCCCCCCGCCTTGGCGAAGAAGTAGCGGGCCACCACCACCTGACGCTCGTCCTGCACGCGGCCTTCGTCGAAGGCGAACACATACAGCGTCTTGCGGCCCAGGCTGCTGGTCTGCCAGCGGTGTAGTTTCGAGGCGTCGGGCGCCGCGCGGCGCACGGCCTCGACGCTAGCCAGCGGCACCAGCAATTGGTCCGCGCCGGTATCTACCCAGATCGGATCGCCCAGCAGGTCATCGGCATCCAGGCCAACCAGGCCGGCGATCTCGGCGCGGTCCAGTTCCGGCGGCGCCGTGCGCACGCCATCGGGGCATGGCGCGGTGAAGGTCCAGGCGTCGCCGCGAGCTTGCACCGGCACGACGCCGGCTTTGAACTCAAGCGTCAGCGCGTCGCCGGTGTTACGCAGGTCGCGCACCACTTGCGAGGTGCCGATGGTAGGGTGCCCGGCGAACTTCATTTCGTAGCCGGGCGTGAAAATGCGCACGCGCGCATCCGCGCGGTCCGACGGCAAAATGAAGGTGGTTTCGGAAAGATTGAACTGCGCGGCCAGGTTCAGCATGGTGGCGTCGTCCATGCCGCGCGCGTCTTCGAACACGCAAAGCGGGTTGCCGCTGAAAGTGGTGGATGCGAAAACGTTAAGCAGGCGAAACGCGTAGGAAGTCATGAAAAACGTCTGGAAGAAGGCTGCCGGCCGGTCCGGCGGGGCTTCCAATGTATCGCAGCGCCCCGCGTCAGGCCATCAAGCCGTTCTTACCAGATCGCAAAGAAAAACACCCACGCCATGCAGAACGGCGCCAGGCCTGCCGCCAGTACGAGCCACGCGGCGGCCTTGCGCCATCCTTGGGACTGACGCTGCGTCAGCAACCGCGCGAACAGCCGCAAGGTCCACAACACCGCCAGGGTCAGCAACGTAAAGCGCACCGGACCGGCCCAGGCAGCCTGCACGCCTTCGTGCTTGAGCAGGTTGACCGTGGTGGCGGACAGCCCCAGGAACACGCCGATGCCAGCCGCCGGAATCAGGCCCTGCGCCAATTTGTGCACGCCGGGACGGATCCAGCGCGTGATGGGCGCCCCCGGTTGTTGCGCGGCGGGCGCCAGGCGGTCGGCGATCCAGAGCGACAGGAAACTTGCGCCGCCGACGATGACCGTGGCGCCGACGACGAACAGCAAGATGCCCGCGCCATCCAGCCACGAGAAGCTGTCGTTCACGTCCGGATAATGCGTCAGGATGAACCAGGGCGCGTTGTCCATCAGCGGCCACATGATGTCGTGTTCCACCAGCCAGGTGGCAGCCCATTGCTTGGCGGTCACGTACCAGGGGCTGGCGCTCCAGAGGAACGCGCCGATCGCGATGCCCATCAACCCGAAACACAACAACGCGGTCTGCCACGCGTCGCCGTCCGCGACGTGCACGATTTCTTCTTCGGGCGAACGCGGGGTCAATGCGATCGCGCCGCGATAGCCGCTGCAGCGTCCGCAAACATGGCAATCGCCCGCGCCCTTCATATGGCGCAGCGGCACCAGCGGCGCGCAGTTGATGGGTTCGATCCGGATGACCGGATGGCGCCACTTCTCTTCATCGACCTTGAAGTGCCACGGCGCCAACTTGGCCAGCAGGTTGAACACGCCGTTGACGGGGCACAGGTACTTGCACCACACCCGCTTGCTGCGGCCATAGCGCCAGCCGACGATCATGGCGGCGACGGTGGACCCGCCCAGCACGGCCAGCACCGCCAGCGGATATTGGTACACGCTGACCAACTGGCCGTAGACCGTCGTCAGGGCAAAGGCCACGAACGGCCAGCCGCCCCAGCGCATCCATTTGGGAATCGCGCGGCCCTGCCCGCGTTCGCTGGCCCATTCGGTCAGCATGCCTTCGGGGCAGAGCCAACCACACCAGGCGCGGCCCAGGATAGGCATCGAGATCAGCACGAACGGCCACCAGACGCCCCAGAAGGCAAACTGCGCGACGATCGTCAGGTTGTTGAAGACCGATGCCGTATTGTCCGGCAAAGGCAGGATCGCGGGCACGATCAGAAGAAACGCGTATAACGCGACAATGCCCCACTGCAGCTTGCGCAACAGCGGGGCATGGTCACGGAGAAAATCGGCGATCCGGGAGGTCACCCTCCCGAGTACAGCAGCCATGTTCACACCTTCATTGTTCAGTCCGGCATCACGTCGGAATCAGGATGCGCGCGGGGCGGCCACCGGGGCGCGAGCGGACTTGTTGCCCACCCAGCGCAGCAGCGCCCAGACCACGATCCAGTAAGCCACCCACAGCAAGACCGAGATCAGTGCCGGCAGCGCGCGGTAGCCGGCGAAGTCGGCCAGGACCTTGCCAAAACCGGTGCTGTCGCTCAAGAGCCACGAGCTGTCCCAGACCGGGTCGACGATGGTCGGCAGCACATCCAGCGAAATCAAGTGGTCCAGGCCGCCGACCAGCAGCGAACCCGCCAACAGCAGCAGCAGGATTTCGGTGACGCGGAAAAAGCGGCGCCAGGTAATCAACTTGCCGCCCAGTTGCAGCAGCCAGAACGTCAGCAAGGCCACCGCGAAGCCCGCGACGCCAGCCAGCGCCAGCATCAGCATGTCGCTGCCGCCTTCGCCCGCCGACACGGTGCCGTACAGGAACACCACGGTTTCGCTGCCTTCACGCGCCACGGCGATGGCCACCAGCACGAACAGCCCCCACCAGTTGTCGTTGGCGACGGAACTGCGCGCCCCGCTTTCCAATTCGCCTTTCAGCGTGCGGCCATGTTTCTTCATCCACACCACCATCTGCACGACCAGCGCGCAGGCCGCCAGCGACATGATGGCCTGGAACCATTCCTGGCCCTCGTCGCTAAGCCAGGACGACACGCCCAGCAGCACCAGCGCCAGCGCGACGGCCAGCCCCAGGCCGGCCGCGACGCCGCCCCACAGATAGTTCAGCCCACGCTTGCCTTCGGGCGTTGAGCGCAGCCAGGTGTACAAAATGCCCACCACCAGCATGGCTTCGACGCTTTCACGCCAGACGATAAAAAGGACCTGTTCCATGGTTTGCTACCGCTTATTCCTTGGGCTTGACGACCAGGGTGCCTTTCACGCTCTGGTGAAAGTCATCAAAGAAGGGATACTCGCCGGGACGGGAAATGGTGATTACCACGAAGGATTTCACCCCCGGGCCCAACACTTTTTCCTTGCGCAGCGGAATGCTCTCGAATTCCACCGGCTCGTTGCTCTCGTTGATGAGCTCGATCTTGAAACGGCCGGCGGGCACTTCAAGCGTCGCCGGCTCGAAGGTGCCGTCCGGCTTGAACCGCAGCGTGAACGTCGGCAGTTCGTCCGCCTGCGCGGGCGCCATGCCGGCAAATGCGGCCAGGCCGATCAGCACGGCGGCAGCAACGCGATGCAGGCGGCGCACGATCAATATCCGCCTTTCTTGCCGGTGCCGGCGTAGACGAATTCGTACTCCAGCTCGAACGGTTCGAACCACGGGCCCACGCCGGTTTCCTTGTCGACGTGGCGGCCGAAGTGGGCCATCTCGTTTTCAGACGGCGGCAGGATCGAGTACTTCAGCTTGTACTTGCCCGGCCCTTCCAGCTTGACGTTGTCGCCATAGTGGGGACCGTCGTTAGCGACCATGGGCATGAAGGTGCCCTTCTGCACGTTCTGGCTGCCGACCTTCTGGATCTCGAAATTCACGACCAGGTAGGGCACCCATTCGCCTTCGGGGAAGCCCGTCTTGTTGCCGGCGGTGGCATGGATATCGGCCTCGAGGTGCACGTCGGAATCCTTGGCGGGACGCATCATCCCGGGCGGGTCCATTTCGATCGGCTGCAGATAGACCGCGCCGATTTCCATGCCGCCCTTCTCAACCGGCTTGCCGATGGGGTATTCGGCCGCTTGCGCGGCGGACACGCTCAGAGCGACGATGGCCAGCGCCAAGGCTTTCTTGATCATGTGCATAATCCTTGAGACACAAATGAATGGCGGTTCCGATAAAACTAAACAAGAACCGTTTTCATTAATGTAACCAAAAAAACTGACATATCCCTGAACCTCAGGGGCAGAAAAAGCGCGGATTATTGCGTTCAGTCAAAGGGCGCCAGGACCAGCCCAGGCAACAAAAAAGCCGGTCAGGCTAACGCCCTACCGGCTTCTGGATCAACGGGTAAGGGCCTCGGCCCGCCCGCTTGCGGCGATTACTTGCGGCCCGAACCCGGCGGCGTGCTGCCGGGCGTGAACGGGAATGTCGAGAACATCGCGCGCGTCTGGTCCTGCATTTGGTCCTGCATCTGCACGAACAGGTTCTTGCTCTGGTCGATGTAGTTATTCATCATGTTCTGCAGCATGGGCGTCTGCACGTTCATGAACTGGGTCCAGGCTTCGGGCCCGAATTGACTGCCGTACAGGCCTTTGGATTGCTCGGCCATGCGCGTCTGGATTTCCATGAAGGCCTGGATGTTCTTCTCAAGGTAAGAACCCATGATGCCCTGCATGGCGTGGCCGTAGAAACGGATGATCTGCGACAGCATGTTCGACGAGAACATCGGCATGCCGCCGCTTTCCTCTTCCAGGATGATTTGCAGAAGGATGCTGCGCGTCAGGTCTTCGCCGCTCTTGGCGTCGACCACCTGGAATTCTTCGTTGGCCAGGACCAGTTGCTTGACATCTGCCAGAGTGATGTAGGTGCTGGTCCGGGTGTCGTATAGGCGACGGTTGGGGTATTTTTTAATCAGGCGCAGGCTGGCGCCGGTTTGTGCTTGCGTCATGTGTGTCCCCGGATCGGGCGATCTCTAAGACTTCGGATAAGGTGGAGTGTAATGCCGGAAGGCCCTGTCCCCGAGGCCTTCCGACGCCTGGAGCCGCCGGTGGCGGCCCGCTGCCCAACATTAGCCCATGTGGAGGCCGCCGTTGAGCGAGAAATCCGCGCCGGTCGAAAAGCCCGATTCGTCCGAGGCCAGCCACGAGGTCATGGACGCGATTTCCTCGGGCGTGCCCAGGCGGCGAACCGGAATGGTGGCCACGATTTTTTCGAGCACTTCGGGGCGGATGGCGCGAACCATGTCCGTGCCGATGTAGCCCGGCGAAATCGTGTTGACCGTGACGCCCTTGCTGGCGACTTCCTGAGCCAACGCCATGGTGAAGCCGTGAATGCCCGCCTTCGCCGTGGAATAGTTCGTTTGGCCGAACTGGCCCTTCTGCCCATTCACCGAGCTGATGTTGATGATGCGGCCCCACTGACGCTCGACCATGCCTTCGATGACCTGTTTGGTCACATTGAACAGACTGTTCAAGTTGGTATCGATGACCGCGCGCCAATCGTCCGCGGTCATTTTGCGGAACAGACCGTCGCGCGTGATGCCCGCATTATTGACCAGCACATCGACCGGCCCCATGTCGGCCGTGACCCGCTCAAAGGCCGCTACCGTTGATTCCCAGTCGGACACGTTGCCCACCGAGGCATAGAACGTGTAGCCCTGCGCTGCCTGCTCATCCAGCCATTGCTGGTAATTGCGGCTTGGGCCGCAACCTGCCACCACGCGAAAGCCATCCTTGGCCAAGCGCTGGCAAATAGAGGTGCCGATACCGCCCATCCCGCCTGTTACGTAAGCCAGTTTTCCGCTCATTGGACTTCCTCCTGTGTGCGACGGACGCCTCGTTGATTAACTTTCTTATTGGCCTGGGTGAACCGCGCATGGCGGCTTCAGGCAGCCCGGACCTTTACATACCTGCCAGGCGCCGGCTCGATCGGCCGGTACTTGGCATTGCCTAATTTTGTACGCGCCTTGACCTGCTTGCCCGCGTGTCCCGACAGCCATTGCGTCCAGTCGGGCCACCAGCTGCCCGCGTTTTCAGTGGCCTGCGCGAACCAGGCGTTAGGGTCGCCGGGCATGTCGTGTCCCGTGTGCCCCAGCGTGTCCGCCACCCAGTAGCTGCGGCGCTTCTTGGCGGGCGGGTTCACCACGCCGGCGATGTGGCCCGAGGCCCCAAGCACAAAGCGTTGCGGACCGCGCAGCAACTGCGTGGACGCATAGGCCGACACCCAAGGCACGATGTGGTCTTCGCGTGAACCGAATATATACGCCGGCATCGTCAGGCGCGTCAGGTCCAGCGGCAGGCCGGCGGCTTGCGCGCGGCCCGGCACTTTCAGATTGTTCTCAAGGTAGGTATTGCGGAAGTACCACGAGAAGAACGGCCCGGGCAGATTGGTGCTGTCGCCATTCCAGAAGAGCAGATCGAACGCTGGCGGCTTCTGGCCCTTCAGGTAGTTGCCCACCACATAGTTCCAGACCAGCTCGTTGGGCCGCAGGAACGAGAACGTGGTGGCCAGGTCGCGCCCGGGCATCAGCCCGCCGTTACCCAATTGGTGGTCGCGCAGCAGCGCATGCGCTTCGTCGACGAAGACTTTCAAAATGCCGGTTTCGTGGAAATCCAGCAGCGAGGTCAGCAGCGTCAGCGACGCCACGGGCTGTTCGCCGCGAGCCTCGGCCAACGCCAGCGCGGACGCCAGCATCGTGCCGCCCACGCAGAAGCCCAGGGCATTGACCTTGGGCTGCTTGGTGATGTCGCTGGCCACGCGCAGCGCCTGCAACACCGCGTCGTCCAGGTAGTCGGACCAGGTGGCGCGGTCCACGCCATCGGTATCGCTGGCAACGGGATTGCGCCACGAAACCAGGAATACCGTGTAGCCCTGCTCGACCGCATGGCGCACGAAGGAATTCTCGGGCTGCAAATCCAGGATGTAGAACTTGTTGATATTCGGCGGCACGATCACCAGAGGCAATTCGTGCACGGTGGCAGTCGACGGCGCGTACTGGATCAGTTGGAACAGCGTGTTCTCGAACACCACTTCGCCGGGCGTCACCGCCACGTTGCGGCCGATCTCGAACTGCGATTCGTCAGTCTGGGTGATGCGGCCTTTCTTGACGTCGCCCAGCAGGTTGGCCAGCCCTTCGTTCAAGGCGCGTCCGGCGCTTTCCACGATGGACTGCTGGGCGTCCGGGTTCAGCGCCAGGAAGTTCGACGGCGACAGCGCGTCAACCCATTGCATGATGGAGAAACGCAGGCGCTCGCGCATGGGCTCGCTGACCTGGGCCGCGTCGACCATGCGTTGCATGGCGCGGGCCGACAGCAAATAGGTGTGCGCCAGCAGCAGATGCGAACCGTTGGCGGCCCAGGCATCGCCGGCGAAACGGCGGTCGTCCAAGGGCGCAAGCGCGCCGCGTCGGGCGTCGTCACAAAGGCGCTGCCACTCGCGAGAGAATTCGGCCTGAATGTCGGCCAGGATTTCCGGTGCCACGCTCACCGGTATGGGCCCTGCGGCGGAGAGATTGGCGTTCACTTCGACACCTTGTTATCGAGACTTCTCGATTGATGTTGCATTCCGGGTCCTGGACTGTCAATGCGGGTATACAAGGAGGCCATCGGGACGGGCGGCAAGCCCGCGCACAGCCCTTGCGCAAGATCAATCCGGGCGGAGCCAGGCCAGCAGTGCCATGCGTCCGGTTTCACCATCGCGCCGGTACGAAAAGAAGCGTTCCGATTCGGTCACGGAGCACATTCCGCTCAAGGACACCTCTTGTACGCCGGCGCGGCGCAAGCGGAAATCAGCCAATCCGGCGAGGTCGGCCAGCCATTTTCCCGATAGGCCCGCGCGCGGCGTGAAATAGCGGGCGGTCGCGGGATCGTCGTGGGTAAAGGCGTCAAGCACGTCTTGCCCCACTTCGAAAACCTGCGGACCGATGCCGGGGCCGACCCAGGCGCGCCAGCCGGTGGCCGCCGGCGCCTTGGCGCGCATGGCCGCCAACGTATGCTCAAGCACGCCACCTGACAAACCGCGCCAGCCGGCATGCGCCGCGCCCAGCACCTTGCCGTCGGCGTCGGCGATGACGACCGGCAGGCAGTCCGCCACCATGACGGCCAACACGCGGCCCGGTTGCGACGTGACGCTGGCGTCTGCCGCGGGTTCATCCGGCACGGCGTTGGCATCGGCGTCCACGACGTCGCTGCCATGCACCTGGCGCAACCACAGCGGATCGGCCGGCACGGCGGCGCGCACCCGGCGCCGGTTCTCGGCCACGGTGTCGGGATCGTCGCCCGCGCGGCGCCCCAGGTTCAGGGTGTCGTGCGGCGCCACGCCCACGCCACCGGCGCGCGTGGTGCAGAAATAGCTCACGCCAGCCCATTCCGGGCCCGTGACGACAGGCAGGCTGGCGATCACGCGTTCCATGCGATGTTTTCCTGGACCTGTGTCATGTCCTCGGGCACCGCGGCGGCGAACTGGACCTCGCCGCTACCGCCCGGGTCGTCGAAATGCAGCGCGCGGGCGTGCAGCATCTGGCGCTGCGCGCCTGCGATATTCTTGCCGCCGTAGATCGTGTCGGCCAGCAACGGGTGGCCCAGGCTGGCCATGTGGACGCGGATCTGGTGGGTGCGGCCGGTTTCCAGGCGGCACACCACTTCGGTGACACGACCGCCGGGATCCACCTGCCCGCGGCGGGCGGGCGCGTAATTGGTAATGGCGGGCTTGGGGGCCACCGGGCGCTCGACGCTCATGCGGATCGGCACGCGGGCATCGCGGCCAATGGCGCGTTCGACACGGCCGGCGCCGGCGACCCAGCCATGCGCCAGCGCCACGTATTCCCGGCCCATGCTGCGCGCCTGCAACTGGCGCACCAGATGCGTCTGGGCGCGCTCGTTGCGGGCGACCACCATCAGGCCGGAGGTGTCCTTGTCCAGTCTGTGAACGATGCCGGCACGCGCCACGGACGCCAATTCCGGAAAGCGGTACAGCAAGCCGTTAAGCAGCGTGCCGCTCCAGTTGCCCGCGCCGGGATGCGTGACCAGGCCAGCGGGCTTGTTCACCACGATCCATTCGGGGCTTTCGGCCACGACGACGAATTCAACGGGTTCAGGGGTGAAGGCGCGCGCATCGGGCGCCGGCTGGGCCCAGACTTGCAACTCGTCGCCCGGACCGACCGTCTGACGGATTTTGCCGGGCGCGCCATTGACATGTACGTTGCCGGCTTCGATCCAGCCTTGCAGGCGGCTGCGCGAATGGTCGGGCAACAAGCCGGCCAGCACCTTGTCCAGCCGGTCGGCCTTCACGGTGGAAGGCACGGTTACAAGTTGCGATTCACCCCGGTTTCCACTGGGGTTTTCGTCGGCGTTTTCATCGCCGGTTTCGTCGGAAAGGCCCAGAAGTTCATCGTCGGAAACGAGATCTGTGCCGGCGGCTGTATCAGACATGGAGACAAATCATATAATCAGCCTGCCATGCTAACACCAAGGATACGATTCTCGTGATTCACCACTCCGCAGCTCCCTCGAACCCCGCATCCCGAAGCGGGCCGGTTTTGCGCGTGGTTATCGCGCTATTTGCCGTCATCGTCATCGCCGGTTGCGGCTCGACCAACAGCAAATACGACAAGACCACCAACTGGAGCGCCGAACAGCTCTACGCCGACGCCAAAGCCGAAATGTCCTCCGGAGGCTGGAAGGAAGCACGCGAACGCCTGACCGCCATCGAAAGCCGCTACCCCTTCGGCGTCTATGCCCAGCAAGCCCTGCTTGAACTGGCCTACGTCAACTGGAAAGACGGCGAAAACGAACAAGCCCTGGCCGCGATCGACCGCTTCCAGCAGCTGTATCCCAACCACCCCGGCACCGACTACGCCCTGTACCTGAAGGGCCTGATCAACTTCACGCCGGCCAGCGCCTTCATGAGCAATATCACCGGCCAGGACCCTGCCGAGCGCGATCCCAAGGGGCTACGCGCGTCCTATGACGCGTTCAATGAACTGATCAAGCGCTACCCGGAAAGCAAGTACACGGTGGACGCCGAAAAGCGCGTGGCATGGCTGGTCAACACCATCGCCATGAACGAAGTCCACGTCGCCCGCTACTACTACGAACGTGGCGCCTACGTGGCGGCGGCTAACCGCGCGCAGACCGTGATCACCGACTTCGAAGGCGCCCCCGCCACCGAAGAGGCGCTCTACCTGATGGTCGAGTCCTACGACAAGCTGGGCATGACGGAACTGAAGAACGACGCGCAACGCGTCTACGACAAGAACTTCCCCAACAGCGACTTCAAGACCAAGGGCCTGACAGCCGACCGCAGCTGGTGGAACCCGTTTGATTGATAGACCCGCGTCTGGCTGGCCAGCCCGCGTTTGATTGGCCAGCCTGCGGAATGTCACCGCATGGGAAAAAAAAGAAAGCCCCTCGAGGGGCTTTCTTTTTGTCCGCCGGAACCGCTGCGACCGCGATTCCTACAGCGCTACGCGTCCGCGCCTTCTTGCTTGCGCCGATAGAACGCCAGCACCTCTTCCAGTTCACGCGTCCGGGCGAAAGGCGGCAGGCCGCGCCAAAGGCGCTTGCCATAAGGCTTTTCGACCAGGCGCGCATCCCCCACCATCAACACGCCCCAGTCCGACTCGGTTCGGATCAAGCGGCCCGCGCCCTGCTTGAGCGAGATTGCGGCCTCGGGCAACTGGTATTCCGAAAACGGATTGCCGCCCTGGGCCCGGCAGGCCCGCAGGCGCGCTTCGATGACGGGGTCATCGGGCGGCGCGAACGGCAGTTTGTCGATGGCAACCAGTGTCAGCACGTCGCCGGGCAGGTCAATCCCTTCCCAGAAGCTGGCGCTGCCCACCAGCACCGGATGCTTGAGCTTGCAAAAGCGGTCCAACAGATCGCGGCGCGTGCCCTCGCCCTGTTTAAGCAGCGGCCAGTCGTGTCCGGCATCGTCGAAGGCGTCGGCGAGCAAGGTCGCAACCTTATCGACCGCGCGCAGCGTCGTACACAGCACCAGCGTGCCACCGGGGCTGGCTTCAAGCAGCGGCAACAGCGTTTGCACGAAGCGATCCAGGAACTGGGGCGATTGGGGTTCAGGCATGCCGCGAGGCACGAAAAGCAGTGCCTGTTCGGGATAGTTGAACGGCGATTCCCACTTGCCCGTGCGGGCACTGGATAGCCCCAGCTGGCTCGTGAAGTGGGTGAATTCGCCGTTCACCGACAGCGTGGCCGACGTCATGATCCAGGCTTGGCCCGGCTTGCGGTATTTGGAGAACGCCTGCGCCACCGACAGCGGCGCGGAGTGCAGGCGCACGTGGTGCTGACCGTGTTCGACCCAACGCACCGCGGGCCCCGTCCATTGAACGGCTGCCGCGGCCACGCCTTCCAGGATGGAGGCCGGCGTGGAGGGGCCGTCGCCCAAGTCGGTAGCGGCGTCGGACGCGTCGGGCGATTGATCGTCGCGCCCCCAGCCTTCGTCCGCCATGCCGGCATCGGCGCGGCCCGGCGTGGCCCAGCGTTTGAGACGCACGGAGATTTCGGCGCCGCTGCGCGCAGCGGCCATCAGGTCGGGGTGTTTCTCAGCCACCGCGCCCAAGGCTTTGGTGGCCGTGTCCACGGCCTCGCGCAGGGCGGCCAGCGCCTCGTCGAATTCTTCCGGGTTGGGGATCGCGTCGAACGTGGCTTTGCGGCCAGGCATCCGATCCAGCGGCGCACAGGCCAGCCGCAATTCGCGCGCGGCGGTTTCCAGATGACGGCTGACGTCGCTCCATTTGGCGGCTTCGCGCGCGTAAGCCAGACCCGCGACTTCCAGCGCGCGGCCAAAGTCCATCAACTGGTGCGTGGACACGCTGCTGCCCAGGAAGCGGGTAGCGGTATCGGGCAACTGATGGGCTTCGTCGAAGATGACCGTATCGGCTTCGGGCAACAGGTCGGTCACACCCTCTTCGCGCAGCACCAGGTCGGCCATGAAAAGCGCGTGGTTGACCACCACCACGTCGGCCTCCTGGGCCTGGCGGCGCGCCTTGACGACGAAACAGTCGCGGATGCGCGGGCATTCCTGGCCCAGGCAGTTCTCACGCGTGGACGTTACGCGTTGCCAGATGTCGGCGTCTTCGGGCACCTGGGCAAGATCGCTGCGGTCGCCCGTCTTGGTGATACCCGCGAAGACCTGGATTTGGCGCAGTTGCTGGATCTCGGTGCGCGACTTCAGCGCGCGCTCGTCGCCCTGCAGGCGCTCAAGGTGATAATGGCAGACGTAATTGCCGCGGCCCTTGAGCAGCGCGGCGGTCACGGGCGCAGCCAGCGCGGCGCGCACGCGCGGCAGATCGCGCGCGAACAACTGGTCTTGTAGCGTGCGGGTGCCGGTAGAGATCAGCACCTTGCCGCCCTGGATGAAGGCGGGTACAAGATAGGCCCAGGTCTTGCCGATGCCGGTGCCCGCTTCGGCCACCAGCGTGGCGCGGTCCTGGATGGCGTCGCCGATGGCCTTTGACAGCTCCACCTGCGAAGGGCGCGGCTTGTAGCCGGGCATGGCCGTAGCCAGGGGCCCGTCCTCGTCAAAAAATTCGGAAATATCCAGGTCCAGCATTACGGCAGCCTAGTGTCGGTCGGAGTCTATGGTGAACCGGTACCGGTTACGGTTCGGCCGCCAGACACTGATGTGGGAAAGGACCAAATGATACCCGTTGCCGCGCCCGTCTCGCGCCGTCGCAGGGACGGATCGGTCCAGGTTGGCACGTTCTGTAACAGTGGCTTATGGCACAATCCGCCCCTTGTTTTTCCTTTTTGTCGTCGTATAGAGATGTCTGAAACTTCCGCTATCACGAACGTCGCCGCCGGCGTCGACAACGCCCGCATCGTCGCGCAGCTTGCCACCGAGCTTGGCGCTCGCCCCTCCCAGATCGCCTCGGCGGTGGAATTGCTGGATGACGGCGCCACCGTGCCCTTCATCTCGCGTTATCGCAAGGAAGCCACCGGCGGCCTGGACGATACCGTGCTGCGCAATCTGGAAGTGCGCCTGGGCTATCTGCGCGAACTCGAAGAGCGCCGCGGCTCCATCCTTGAATCCATCTCGCAACAGGGCAAGCTCACGCCCGAGCTGCAGCAGGAAATCGCAACGGCCGACACCAAGCAGCGCCTGGAAGATTTGTACGCGCCGTACAAACCCAAGCGCCGCACCCGCGCCCAGATCGCCCGCGAAGCGGGCCTGGAACCGCTGGCGGACGCCATCCTGGCCGATCCGGCCTGCGACCCCGCCGCGCTGGCCGCGCAATACCTGAACCCGGAGGCGTCCATCAACGACGCCAAGGCCGCCCTGGACGGCGCGCGGGACATCCTGGCCGAGCGCTATGCCGAAAACGCGGACCTGCTGGCCGACATGCGCGAGCACCTGTGGTCCACCGGCCTGATCTATTCCAAGGTGGTCGACGGCAAGGAAACCGAAGGCGCGAACTTCCGCGACTGGTTCGATTTCAACGAACCGCTGCGCACGCTGCCCTCGCACCGCATTCTGGCGCTGCTACGCGGGCGCCAGCAGGGCGTGCTGGAACTGCGCCTGGGCCTGGAAGCCGAGCTGGAAGCGCAACTGCCGCATCCGTGCGTCGCGCGCATCGCCAACTTCTTGAAGCTGGGCAACGGCCTGTTCGCGCTGGACGCCACGCCGCGCGCGCGCTGGCTGGGCGAAGTCTGCCGCTGGACTTGGCGCGTGAAGCTGCTGACCGCGTTTGAAAGCGAACTGATCGGCCGCCTGCGCGAAAGCGGCGAAGCCGAAGCCATCCGCGTGTTCGCCGCCAACCTGAAGGACCTGCTGCTGGCGGCGCCGGCCGGCCCCAAGGCCGTGCTGGGCCTGGACCCCGGCATCCGCACGGGTTGCAAGATCGCCGTGATCGACCAGACCGGCAAGGTCGTCGACACCACTACCGTCTACCCGTTCGAACCGCGTCGCGACCGCGAAGGCACGATCAACACGCTGGCCGCGCTGGTCGCGCGCCACAAAGTCGACCTGATCGCCATCGGCAACGGCACCGCTTCCCGCGAAAGCGAAAAGCTGGTGGGCGACATGATGGAACGCTTCCCCGATCTGAAGGTCACCCGCGTGGTGGTCTCCGAGGCCGGTGCGTCCGTGTATTCCGCATCGGAAACCGCAGCGCTGGAATTCCCCGACCTGGACGTAACCCTGCGCGGCGCCGTGTCCATCGCGCGCCGTCTGCAGGATCCCTTGGCCGAATTGGTCAAGATCGATCCCAAGGCGATCGGCGTGGGCCAATACCAGCACGACGTGAACCAGCGCGAGCTCGCGCGTTCGCTGGACGCCGTGGTCGAGGATTGCGTGAACGCCGTCGGCGTGGACGTAAATACCGCATCGGCCGCGTTGCTGGCCCGCGTATCGGGCTTGAATTCGCTGCTGGCCAAGAACATCGTGGCGTGGCGCGACGAGAACGGCGCGTTCCCCACCCGCGACATCCTGCGCAAGGTGCCGCGTTTCGGCGATAAGGCCTTCGAGCAAGCCGCGGGCTTTTTGCGCATCCCCAACGGTGACAACCCGCTGGACGCCTCGTCGGTCCACCCCGAAGCGTATCCGGTGGTCGAGCGTATCGTCGCCAAGATCAAGGCCGAAGTGAAGCAGATCATCGGCCAGCGCGATGCCTTGAAGGGCGTATCGCCGTCGGACTTCACCGACGAGCGCTTTGGGCTGCCAACGGTACGCGACATCTTCGCCGAACTGGAAAAACCCGGCCGCGACCCGCGCCCGGAGTTCAAGACGGCGCAGTTCAAGGAAGGCGTGGAAACGCTGAACGACCTGTATCCCGGCATGGTGCTTGAAGGCGTCGTGACCAACGTCGCCAACTTCGGCGCGTTTGTCGATATCGGCGTGCATCAGGACGGCCTGGTCCATATCTCGGCCCTGGCCGAGAAGTTCGTCAAGGATCCCCGCGATGTGGTGCGCGTGGGCCAGACAGTCAGCGTGAAGGTGCTGGAAGTGGACGCCGCGCGCAAGCGCGTCGCCCTGACCATGCGCCTGAACGATACCGCGGCCCCGGCACGCCGCAGTGGCGACGCGCCCAAGGGCGGCGACCGGCCCCGCCGCCCCCAAGGCGATGGCGGGCGCGGCAATGCCGGCGGCGGCGCGGCCAACAGTGCGATGGCGGATGCCTTCGCCAAGCTCAAGCGCTGATCTTCCCCGGTCAGACGACAAAAGCCCGGTGCATTGCGCGCCGGGCTTTTTTTATTCAGCTTAGGACTTTCCCTTAAATGGGCTTATTCCTTGCGCTCCCTCAATCATCAAACTACAAAAATGAGTGAAAATATCTAATTGTGTCCAAATAATAAAAGCCGGTGGCGTAGGGGAACCCGGCAGGCACAAATTCCATGATCAGGCGAACAGCGGCGCGACCCGTCTATCAGGCACGAAGCACAACAACAACAGCGCCCTATCCCTGAGATCCCCGGAGAGCCATCCGTCATGCGCAATACCATTACGCTTGCCGCCAATGAAGCGGCAACCATTACTGAAAAAGAAGCCGGCCATAGCGGCTCTTACAACGAAGTGACGCTGGGCCAGTACGCGCATCTGATCGTTGATGGCGCTGAAGTGACCTTCAAGCACATCACGCTGGAACGCCTGGGCACCCGCATCATCGAACTGCGCAACGGCGCCCAGCTGCATGTGGGTGCGCTGGGTTTCGCCAGCATGGGGGCCAGCATCGTCTATCGCATCGGCGTGGGCTGCGCGCTGGTCTTCGACGCCAGCCAATGGGATCCGGAAGTCGTCGCCAATACCACCTTCGACTTTGCCAGCCAAGGCAGCGGCACGCTGAAGTACTTCCCTTTCATCAACCCGGAGTGGCTGGACTGCCCGAACGTCACGGGCTATTCGGAAGGCGACATGCTTGAAATCGCGGGCCAGGGCAATGCCCAGCGCTTCCAGGTGCGCGACGGCCGCATCGTGGCCAGCGCCCGTCTGGCCTGACGGCACGGGTTTCCGGGCCACGCCCGGAACGTTCCTGATATTGCGGTGGGGTCCGCCGGCGGCGCGATGCGCCGCCGGCTGAAACCTTATTCCTGCGCCAACGACGCCAAGGCATCGCGCGCACGCGCCAATTGAGCGTCGGCCCCCGCCTGCGCGCCCGACGGCGCCACAGCGACCGCCACGCCATCGATCACGGCCGCATAGCCCTCGGCGCTGGCCTGCAGCACGCTGGCTGCCGGTTCGGACTGCAATCGGCGCATCAAGGCGCCGGCCTCTTTCGGATCCGCAAAGCGCTGCGACAGCAGCAACTCTTCGCCATCGGCCGCCAACAGGCGGAAACGGAAGCCGCCATCTTCGTCGCGGAAGCTGACAAAACGGGCGCCCTTGCCCTTTTCCTTCTTGCCCTGCACCTTGCCCGCCGCCACGCCGGCGCCCAGGTTGCGCAGGCCCACGGCCTCGCGCAGCTCCTGCATCATCGGCACGGCCAGTTTGCGGGCGCGGGCGGCACCGGCTTGCAGAATGTCTTCGATGCGGCCGGGGTTAGCAATCAGGTCAACGTACTTTTCACGCATCGGCGCCAGCAGCGCTTCCAGGTGTTCGTACAGCGCCTGCTTGGCGTCGCCCCAGCCCATCCCTTCTTCCAGCTGCTTGCGGAATACGGCCGATTCGGCCTGCGTCGCGAACGCGCGGTACAGGGTGTACAGGTGCGAGCTTTCGGCGTCCTTGGCTTCGCCCGGCGCGCGCGAATCCGTCACGATGCGCATCACCGACGCGCGCAGCGCATTCGCGCCGCCTTCGAACAATGGGATCGTGTTGTTGTAGCTCTTGGACATCTTGCGGCCGTCCAGGCCGGGCAGCGTCGCCACGTCTTCCTCGATCGTCACTTCCGGCAGCGTGAAGTAGTCGCGGCCATACAAGTGGTTGAAGCGTTGGGCGATATCGCGCGCCATTTCCAGATGCTGAATCTGGTCGCGGCCCACCGGCACCTTGTTCGCGTTGAACATGAGGATGTCGGCGGCCATCAGGACCGGGTACGAGAACAGCCCCATCGTGACCCCGTCGTCGGGGTCCACGTTTTTAGCCACGTTCTGGTCCACCGACGCCTTGTAGGCGTGCGCGCGATTCATCAGGCCCTTGGCCGTGACGCAGGTCAACAGCCAGCTGAGTTCCGGGATTTCAGGAATGTCGGATTGGCGGTAGAACGTCACGCGTTCGTGGTCCAGCCCTACCGCAAGCCAGGTGGCCGCGATTTCCAGGCGGGATCGCGCGACGCGGGCAGGATCATCACACTTGATCAGCGCGTGGTAATCCGCCAGGAAAAAGAATGCGTCCACGCCGGGCTGGGTGCTGGCCTGGACCGCGGGACGGATCGCGCCTGCGTAATTGCCAAGGTGAGGGGTTCCAGTCGTGGTGATGCCGGTAAGGACGCGGGTATTCATGGGGCGAAGAGGCGTTTGCTAGGGGAAACAAGCAGTGTAACGTGCCGGCGGCACGGAACCGCCGAACGGCGCCCCGGCCAAGGCGGAAACGCCGCGCTACAAAACGGCCAGCAGCGGCGCCGCCAAGGCGCAAATCCCACCCGTGGTCAACGCGGCGCGCGGGCGGAACGTCAGGAACCAGATCAGCAGCAGGCCTGCGATGCTGAGGATGCCGATCCATTCGACCGTGCCGTAGCTCCAGCCCCAGACCGCCGCGGAGGCGCACAGCGACAACGCCAGTGCGCCCCAGCCGAACGCCCGCAGCGGCACGCGGTGGCGCCGCGGCATGGCGCGGTCGAACAGGTTTTCGTAGTGGCGGTCCATGCCCAGGCAAAGGGCGGAAAAGCCGGCGTAAGCCAGGCAAAATGCGGCAAGCGTCATGGCGTATCGCCTCGCGGTTCATAGACGACGGGGTTCGGGGCGCGCGGCGCCTCGGGCTCAGCGGCTTGGGCGGAAACCGTTTGAACGGCAGGCTGGCCGGCGCGGGGTTGGGCCACGGCCTTCGCGCGGACCTTCACCGGGGCTTTGCGTACCCGCGCCGCCTTGCGGGCCATCCACGCGAACAGCAACGCGCTGGCCAGGCACGTCAGGTCGAATCCGGCCATGACCCAATCGCCTTGCGGCAGGGACACGCCCAGATGGCGCGACGTGGTGAACGCGTTGACCACCGGCACCAGGGCCAACGATGCAGCGGCCACGGCCAACAGGTCTTGCCATTTGCGGCGCTGGAACAAAAAGGCATAGACCAGCGACAGCGCCCACGCCGAAAAGAAGGCACGCACTTCCCAGACCTGGCGCCCCGGCATGTCTGCAGGGAGCAGGCGGTTGACCAGGAAAAAGGCCGCTACGCCAAAGACCACGCCCGCGATGGTGCCGGCGTTCAGGCCATCGACCAGTCGCAGGGAAAACGCTTCACGGGCGTCGCCCGGCCGCGCCTTTTGACGGCGTTTGGCAATCCACAGCACCAGGCCGGTGCCGACCATGCCAGTGCCCGCCAGGCTGACGAGGAAATAGAACCAGCGCAGCAGCGGTTCCGCGAACAAGCCCAGGTGCAGGCCCGTGATCACGCCAGCGGTTTTCACCGTGGCGCTCAGGTCGTCCTCGCTTTCCTGGAGTTCGCCCGTCACGCCGTTAAAGCGCATATAGGGCGCCAAGCGCCCATACGACACGCCGTCGGCGGCATCACGCACCAGCGTGACGGTGGCGCCGGCATCCCCGGGGTTGTTGACGGTAACGCGGCCGACCCGGCCCTGCCAGTGCTGCTGGGCTTGTTCCACCAGCGGCGCGATCTGGACGAGCGGCGCGGGCTGGTTCAGCGGCGGCGTGACCTTGAACTGTTTGAAGACGTCGTCCGTGTATTGGCGCGGGCTTTCATAGACGGCATGGATGCCCGCGGGCATCAGCATCACCATGAACAGCACCAGGCCGCTGAACGTGATCATCAGGTGGAACGGCAGCCCCAACACGGACAATACGTTGTGCCCGTCCATCCAGGCGCGTTGTCCGCCCTTTCCAGGACGGAAGGTAAAGAAGTCGGTGAATATTTTCTTATGCGTGATGATGCCGCTGATGATGGCCACCAGCATGAACATGCCCGCAATGCTGGCCAGCCAGCGCCCCCACGGGAACGCGGTTTCAAGCTCGAAGTGGAACCGGTAGAAGAACTCTCCGCCGCGTGTCTCGCGGCCAGTCACGGCCTGCCCGGTCGCCGGATCCAGCTTCACGCGCACGAATCCGCGTTCGCCCGGTTTGGGCTTGGGCACCTGATACAGCATCTGGATCAGCGGTTCACGGTCCGAAGGCGGTGTGATGAACCAGCGTTTGGCATCCGGCGCATGTTCGCTCAGGTAACGTTGTCCGATTTCGACCGCCTGCACGGCGGGTACCGGCTTCGCCTCGATCTCGGGTTGCATCCACTGCGTGATTTCGGGCCGGAAGAACGCCAGCGACCCCGTCAGGAACATCGCGAAGAGCACCCAGCCGAAGATCAGCCCGGCCCAGGTGTGCAGCCAGGACATGGACTGGCGCAGGCCTTCTTCGCCCTGCGCTTTGACTTTGGCTGCCTTCATGCCGCCCCCATCATTCGCCCGGCCAGGAACAGCCCGCCCAGCACGGCCGCCGGCAGCAGGACGCCGGCCCAGGCGCGCCAGGCGTTGCGCGTGGCGAATACCCAGATCACGGCACAGGTATAGAACACGAAGGACAGCATCTGCGCCGTGGTGACGGCGTCTGCCCGCCCCATCGGCAGCCAGACGGCCAGGCACGCCGCAGCCGCCGAGGCAAGGACATAGCCGCCCAGGATGGCCGCAGCCATTCTGGAAAATACGGCCATTCGGTAGCGCATCATGCCTGCGCCGGCTGCGGGAGCTTTCACTTGGACACGTTGAAAGTCAGGGTGGATACGTAGCGGACCTTGGTGTAGGACTTGCCGTCGGCCTCGCCCGCCTTCTCTTCGACGTGCGCGGCTTCCAGCACATACTGGCCCGGCCACGGCGTCGTGATTTCGATGCGGCCGTTTTCGTCGCTATGGAAGCGCTTTTCCCACTTGGGCGGGCCGAACACGGTGACTTCGGTTTTGGCCAGCGGCTTGCCCTGGAACTGCAGGACAAACGTATTCGCGCCGGCGGCGGTCGGCACAAGTTCCAGGTCCAGCTTGCCTTGCGTATCGGCCCGGCCAGCCTTGGCGTTGTACTTGACGAGCGTTTCCTTGAACTGGATCGGCTGGGCCAGACGGACATCGCCCTTGCCTGCCGCGCCAAACGCAATGAAATCCGCGCCTTCGGCCGACGCCTTCAGCGCCTTGCCGTCCGCGCCGGTCACGACCGGCGCCACCAGAACCTTGCCCAGCAGGCCGTCGCGCTTTTCGCGCACGTCGTCAGCCCATTCGCCGAAGTACGCCTTGGCCGGACCTTCGGCGCTGCGTTCCAGCCAAACAAAGTGCGCCTGCGCGGCGCCCGCGCTGCCCAGCAGGGCAATAGCGGCCAAAGTCCTAGCGAATTTCATTTTGATTTTTTCCTTTAGTCCGAAAAACGGTCCAACACCCCAATCAGGCAAGCCCCGCGGCCGATGCCTGTTTGGCAGGGCCTAAATTATAACCATTCTCACTACGACTCGGGTGAAAAAACTAGGGATGGATAAGACACGCTGGTTAACCCCTATTCTTTTAAATCCTGGATTAAATATATTAAGCACATATCAACGCTCTTCAACCGCTCTTCAACCCGGAGGTCCTCATGACCCATCCCTGCTGGACTGGCATTTTTCCCGCCATCACCACCAAGTTCCACGCCGACGAACGGATCGATGCCGAAGGCACCGCCAAACACATCGACTTCCAGATCCGCAACGGCGTCCATGGCATGGTCACCTGCGGCTCGCTGGGCGAGGCCAGCACCCTGACGCTGGAAGAAAAACTGGAGGTCGCCAAGATCGCCCTGGACGCCGCTGACGGCCGCGTACCCGTTTTGGCGAACGTGTCGGAAACCAGCACCCGTGAAGCGCTGCGCTATATCGAAGGCGCCAACAAACTGGGCGTGGCCGGGTTCATGCTCATGCCATCCCTGATCTACGTGGCGGATGCGCGCGAAGCCATGCTGAACGTGCGCACCATGGCTGACGCCGCGCAGCAGCCCGTCATGGTCTACAACAATCCGCTGGCCTATCGCGTCGACTTGAAGCCGGAACACATGGCCGAACTGGCAGATTGCAAATGGATCGCGGCCGTGAAAGACAGCTCGGGCGATACGCGCCGCGTCACGGACCTGCGTAATGCCGTGGGCGACCGCTACCAGATCTTCCTGGGCGTGGACGACCTGGCCTACGAAGGCCTGGCATTGGGTTGCGACGGCCTGCTCGCCGGTGTGGGGTGCGCCTTCCCGCGCGAAACCGTTGCCCTCTACGAGCTGATGAAAGCCGGCCAGCATGCCGAAGCCCTGGCGCTCTACCAGTGGATGACGCCGCTGCTGCATCTGGACGTCTCGGCCAAGCTGGTGCAGAACCTGAAGCTGATTGACGTGCTGGTCGGCGTGGGCACCGAACACGTGCGCCGCCCGCGGCTGCCCGTCATCGGCGAAGAGCGTGCGCTGATCGAACGCGTGGTGGCAAAGGCGCTGGCCACGCGCCCGGCGAAATACCAGTCCGTACCCTGATCGCCGGCACGCGGCAGTACGGGACGGCACCCGGCGGCGATCGCCCATAGATAACCCAAGGTTATCCCGCTGGGTTTTCGGTCTCCGCAGCGGGGTGATGCTGCGGTCGACCACAGCACGACATCACCCCGATCCCTGCCTAGACTAAGGCTGCACCACCCTTCCCTCGCGCTGAGGGCCAACCCTGTTGAACCAAAGGCGGCTCCATGAAGCAGATCCGTGTCATCGATTCCCACACGGGTGGCGAACCCACCCGGCTGGTCATCTCGGGCTTTCCCGATCTGGGCGCCGGCACCATGGCCGAGCGGCAACGACGGCTTGCCGATCAACATGACGCGTGGCGCGCCGCCACGGTGCTGGAACCCCGGGGCAGCGATGTCATGGTGGGCGCATTGCTGTGCGCCCCCACCGACCCGGCCAACGCCGCCGGCGTGATCTTCTTCAACAACGCCGGCTATCTGGGCATGTGCGGGCACGGCACCATCGGCGTGGTCGCCACATTAGCCTATCTGAACCAGCTTGCCCCCGGCGAACACGGCATCGAGACGCCCGTCGGCTCCGTCCGGGCCACCCTGCACGACGACGGTTCGGTCAGCGTGCGCAACGTGCCCGCCTACCGACTGCATCACGCTGTACGCGTGAATGTGCCAGGCCACGGCGACGTGACCGGCGACGTGGCATGGGGCGGCAACTGGTTTTTCCTGGCGGCTAACCACGACCAGCGCATCGCGCCCGACAACCTCGACGCCCTGACCGCCTATGCCTGGGCCGTCCGCCAGGCCTTGCAACGCGCAGGCATCACGGGCGCCGACGGTGCGGAAGTCGACCATATCGAACTGTTCGCGCCTGATCCCGACGCCGACAGCCGAAATTTTGTTCTATGTCCCGGCAAAGCCTATGACCGCTCACCTTGCGGCACCGGAACCAGCGCCAAATTGGCCTGCCTGGCGGCTGACGGCAAGTTGGCCCCCGGCCAGGTCTGGCGTCAGGCCAGCGTGATTGGAAGCATGTTCGAAGCAAGCTATGTGCAGGTCGGGGACCATATCCAGCCCACCATCCGCGGGCGTGCCCATGTCTGCGCCGACGCCACCCTGCTGATCCACCCGGACGATCCTTTCGGCTGGGGCATCCGTCTGTAGTCCCCAAAGAAGCCCTCTCATGTCACACCCTCATACGGACGTTCTGGTGATCGGCGCCGGCATCGTCGGCGCCGCCTGCGCCCACGATCTGGCGCGGGCCGGCCTTTCAGTGCATGTCGTCGACGCCCGCGTGGGCGGCGCCACGCAGGCTGGCATGGGCCACCTTGTCGCCATGGACGACAACGCGGCCGAACTTGCGCTAAGCAGCGCGTCGCTGGAAATCTGGAAGGAATGGGGGCCCCGCATGAACGCCACTGCGCCGGGCTGCGCCTACACCCGCTGCGGCACAATGTGGATCGCCACCGGCGACGAGGAAATGGCCGAGGCCGAACGCAAGCAGGCACGCCTGCGTGCATGCGGCATTGCCGCCACGCTATTGAACGCGCGTCAACTCGCCGCGGCCGAACCTGCCTTGCGCGCCGGCCTGGCCGGCGCGCTGCAAGTGCCAGGCGACGGCCTGGTCTACGCCCCCGACGCCGCGCGTTGGCTGTTGGCGCATTCGCCCCCCACGCTATCGTTCGAGGCCGTCGAGGTCCAAGAGATCGACGCGCAAGGCGCGGTAATCAGCGACGGCACTCGGCGGAACGCTAGCGCGGTGGTCTTGGCGGCCGGCATGCCGGCCGCCCGCCTATGCACGGACCTTCCCCTACATCCCAAGAAAGGCCACTTGGCCATCACGGACCGCTACCCCTTCACAATCCATCACCAACTGGTCGAGCTGGGCTACATGGCCAGCACGCAGCAGCGCGAAGGCGCTGCCGTCGCGTTCAACGTGCAGCCGCGCCCCACGGGCCAACTGCTGATCGGATCATCACGCCAAGTGGGCGAAGCCGACCCCGCCATTGAACCCGCCGTGCTGTCGCGCATGCTCAAGCTTGCGATCGACTACCTCCCATCGCTGTCCGGCCACAACATCATCCGCACCTGGACGGGCGTGCGCGCCGCCACCCCCGACGGCCTGCCCATCATCGGTTCGCATCCCGCGCGCAAGGGGCTGTGGTTAGCGGTGGGCCACGAAGGCCTGGGCGTCACGACCGCCCCGGCCACCGCGCAACTGCTGACCGCTTTAATTACGGGCGCGCCGCCGCCGCTAAACCCCGCGCCGTTTTCGGCCATCCGTTTCCCCATTTACAAGGCCGCGACATGACGCCCGCCCCACTTGCACGCGTGCGCATCCAGCTGGATGGCCGGCCCGTGAACGTTGCCGCCGGCAGCAGCGTCGCCGCCGCCCTGGCCGCCCGCGCACCCGGCAACTCGCGCATTTCGATCACCGGAGAAAATCGGGCCGCCGTCTGCGGCATGGGCGTCTGCCACGAATGCCGCGTTCTGATCGATGGGCAATTACGCCTGGCCTGCCAGACGCCTTGTCAACAAGGCATGCACATCGAAACGGTGCTGGACGCCGGCACGCGCGCCGCTCCCGCCGCGGCTTTGCTTGCAGGTCACGACAACACCTGCGACCTGCTCATCATCGGCGCGGGTCCCGCCGGAATGGCCGCGGCGCTGGCGGCCGCTCCCAGCGGGCGAGCCATCGTCGTCGTGGACGACAACCCGGCCCCTGGCGGACAGATTTGGCGCGACGGCCCTGCGGTAACGCTGCCCGCCTCCGCCAGGCATCAACGCGACCAACTGGCGCGCTACACCAACATCCGGATGCTCTGCGGCACGCGCGTGGCGGGGCTGGCCGGGAAGCCCGGATCATCCGCGCTGCTTTTGGAAAACGCACGGCAGGGGTGGGTCCAGCACTATGGTTCACTGATCCTCTGTACGGGCGCGCGGGAACTGCTGTTGCCGTTTCCCGGCTGGACGTTGCCCGGCGTGACGGGCGCGGGGGGCCTGCAAGCGCTGATCAAAGGCGGTGTTCCGGTGCGCGGCCAACGCATCGTGATCGCAGGTTCCGGCCCGCTGCTGCTGGCGGCTGCACGAAGCGCGCGCCACGCCGGCGCGACCGTGGTCCGTATCGCGGAACAAGCCGCGTGGCCGGCGCTATTGCGCTTTTCCGGCGGCCTGGCCCGCTGGCCCGGCAAGGCCCTGCAAGCCGCCGCCCTGTTGCACCCCCAATACCGCGGCGCCAGCCATGTGCTTGAAGCCCGCGGCGACGGCCGGCTGCAACACGTCAGGCTGCGCCGCGGGCGCCAAGAAGAACAACTCGCCTGCCACCGGCTGGCCTGCGGATTTGGCCTGGTGCCCAACACGCAGTTGGGCCAGATGCTGGGTTGCGCGCTAAACGCCCACGGTGGCCTGCAAGTCGACGACCTGCTTCAGACCGGCGTGCCCGGCGTCTATGCGGCCGGAGAATGCACCGGTGTCGGAGGCAGCGAACGGGCGGGCATCCAGGGCGCGATCGCCGGATACGCGGCGATCGGCGAATTGGCACGGGC
Organism: Achromobacter marplatensis; assembly: GCF_049060505.1. Lineage (GTDB taxonomy): Bacteria > Pseudomonadota > Gammaproteobacteria > Burkholderiales > Burkholderiaceae_B > Achromobacter > Achromobacter marplatensis_A. The sequence goes on along the minus strand of NZ_JBMGRB010000001.1, from coordinate 701,298 downwards.
CACGCGCCTGGCGCCTGGCTTGGCGCGATGGCAGGCTTTCGCCAACACCCTGCGCCGTCATTTTTCATTGGCCCCCGCGGTGCTGGCGCTGGCCCGCCCCGACACGCTGGTCTGCCGCTGCGAGGACGTGCCGCAATCCGCCTTGGCTACCTGCGACAGCTGGATCGACGCCAAGCTACACACTCGCTGCGGAATGGGCGCCTGCCAGGGCCGCGTATGCGGTGCCGCCACGCAAGCGTTGTATGGCTGGCAGCCCATGCCTTCCCGGCATTTGCTGACGCCCACCCGCATCGACACCCTTGCCGGCTTTGGCCACCTTGATGGCCACGCCCATGCCCCCAACGACAACACGCTGCGCTCACGCGGCGGATCCCCCCAATAAGGAGACCCCATGACGACTACCCTGGACGACAGCATCGCCTTCGCCGAGCGCCTGGCCGATGAGGCCCGCGAGTTATACGCGCCTTACCTGAGCACCGCGCCGCGCACCGACATCAAGCCGGACCGCAGCCTCGTCACCGCGCTGGACCACGCCATCGAGGCGCATTTGCGCTTGCGCATTGAAAGCGCGTTCCCCGGCCATGGCATTTATGGCGAAGAAGGCGGCACCATCCGGCTGGACGCCGAGTACGTCTGGGTACTGGACCCCATCGACGGTACCGCCCCGTTCATCGCCGGGATCCCCGTGTTCGGCACGCTGATCGCGCTGCTGCGGCGCGGCGTGCCCGTCATGGGCCTGATGGATTTTCCCGCCACCCGCGACCGCTGGGTCGGCGCAGCCGGCCGCCCTACCCGGCACCGGGGCCAACCTTGCCGCACACGGGCTTGCGACCAACTGGGCGACGCCATGCTCACCACCAGCAACCCCGATTTCTATACGCCGCAAGAGCTTCCCGCCTTCCAGGCCCTGCGCGAACGCACGCGCTGGCGCATCTATGGCGGTTGTTGCCTGGCCTACGGCGTGTTGGCGTCGGGCCGCACGGACGTCGCCATCGACGCCAGGCTGGCGTTATACGACTACGCGCCGTTCATTCCGGTCATCCAAGGCGCTGGCGGCGTCATCACCGACTGGGACGGCCACGCCCTAAGCCTGGACAACCCCAGCCCGCGCATTCTTGCCGCAGGGGATCCCGGGCGCCACCGCGAAGCGCTGGACCTGGTGCGCCACGCCATGGCCTGACTCTGCCGCTAGCCGCAACCGCCGGCTGTTTCCCCGCACCGACATGTTCCCTCTTGGGCCAGGAGCCTCCTGCCATGGATATTCGCATTGAAAATCTTTGCATCTCGTACAACCAGCAACGCGTCATCGACGGGCTGAATCTAGACATCGCGCCGGGCAGCTTCTTCACGCTGCTCGGGCCCAGCGGTTGCGGCAAGACCACCTTGCTGCGCACGCTGGCGGGCTTTATTCCCGTTGAATCGGGCCGCCTGCTGTTCGGCGGCAAGGACGTCACCCGCCTGCCCGCGCACCAGCGCGATATCGGCATGGTGTTCCAGGACTACGCGCTCTTTCCCAATCGAAGCGTCTTCGACAATGCGGCGTATGGCCTGCGCGCCCGAAAAGTCGCGCCGGCCCTGATCAAGCAGAAAGTCGCGGCCGCACTGGAACGCGTGGGCCTGGCGGAATACGGTAAGCGGCTGCCCGCCGAACTTTCCGGCGGACAGCGTCAGCGCGTGGCGCTGGCCCGAGCGCTGGTCATCCAGCCTCAGGTGCTGCTGATGGATGAACCCCTGTCGAACCTCGACGCCAAGCTGCGCATCCAGGTCCGGCAGACCATCTTCGACCTGCAACGGGAGGCCGGCATCACCACCGTCTTCGTCACCCATGACCAGGAAGAGGCGCTAGCGCTGTCTGACCAGATCGCGGTCATGCAAAAGGGCCGCGTGGCGCAATTGGGGGCGCCGCGCGATGTCTATGCGCATCCCGCCAGCGGCTATGTCGCGGACTTCATCGGCGCCGCGAACTTGCTGCCCGTGCAATGCGTGACCCCCGCTTCGGGCTCCGTGCGACTGGACCTGGACGGGTACGCTATCGCCGCGCACGCGCCTGCGCCCTTGAACGGCGCGGCCGTGCTGGTCGCGCGGCCCGAAGATATCCGACTGTCGGCGTCCCCGGGGCCGGGCGTGCCCGCGTGCATCCTGGCGGAACAGTACCTGGGCATCAAGATGAACTACCGCGTTCAGTTGCCCGGTGGCCGTCTCATGAATGTGGATGTGCATGGCGGCCAAGCAACGCCGCTGGCCTGCGGCATGGCGGTCAGCCTGGCGTTCGATCCCAACAAGACCCTGGTGCTGGCATCATGAAACGGCTGCTCTCCTCATTGCGGTCGCCCTGGACCTGGCTGTCGCTGGCGGTGCTGGCCGTGCTGGCCGTCTTCCTGGTGTGGCCGGTGCTGAACATCTTGTCGGCCAGCATGCTGGCTCGCAACGAAGATGGCCATTCGGGCTGGCGCCTGCTGATGTCCGACCCGCGCTACCTGCGCGCCATCGGCAACACCCTGATGCTCGGGGTGGGCGTGACGGTACTGGCCGCCGGCATCGGCGTGCCGCTGGCCTACCTGACCGCGCGTCACCGCTATCCCGGGAAAGTGCTGGTGTCGATCCTGCCCCTGATCACGTTGGTCATTCCCGAAGTGATCGGCGCGCAGACCTGGTTGATGATCCTGGGCAACAACGGCGTGCTGACGCGCACCCTGCGCGACGGGCTAGGGTTGGACATTCCTTCGTTCTACGGCTGGCCCGGCCTGCTGATCGTCATGACCTTCACCTACTACGCCTACATCTACATCGGCACGCTGGCGGCGATCCGGGGTTTCGATTCCCAATTGGAAGAGGCCGCGCAAAGCCTGGGTACATCGCCATCCGTGTCGCGGCTGAAGGTCATGGCACCAGTCGTGATGCCCGCCATCCTGGCCAGCGCCCTGCTGGTGTTCACCATGGTGGTGGGCAACTTCGCCACCTCGATGATCCTGGGGCACGAGGTCGAACTGCTGTCCGTGCTGACCTACCAGGCGTCGGTATCAGAGACCGGCAGCGACCCGGTCATGCAAAGCACATTGGCGACCACGTCGATATCGTTGGTGATGTTGGCGCTCTTTCTTCAACGCTGGATCGTCTCGCGCGGACGATACGAGATCACGCAAGGGCGCGGCGCGCCTGCCACGCCGTTACGCGGCCCGCGTGCGCTGGCGATGGCGGGCGCCGCGCTGGGCGTCATGGCCCTATCCATGCTGCCGCTGGGAACCTTGGCAGCAGGCGCCTTCACCCGCGCGAACGGCCCTGTGATGCGTTGGGGCGAATGGACGGCCGCCCACCTTGAGCGCGTGCTGATCAGCGCGCCGGCGCCCGTCCTGAATTCCATCGTCTACGCAGGCGTGGCCACGCTGATCGCCATCGGCTTCAGCACACTGGCCAGCTATTTGATCGTCAAAAAGCGCAACCTGCTGACACCATGGCTGGATTACCTCAGCTCGATTCCGCTGGCGCTGTCCGGCACCGTCATCGGCATCGGCCTGCTGATGACTTTCGGCCACGGCGCATTCGATCTTTCAGGCACCGCCGCGCTGATCGTGCTGGCCTACATCGTGCGGCGCCTGCCGTTCGGCGTGCGCAATGCCTCGTCCACGCTCTTCAACCTGCCTGACTCCATCGAAGAGGCCTCCGTCAGTCTTGGCGTGCCGCCCTTGGCGTCATTCTTGAAAGTCGTGCTGCCGCTGATGGCGCCGGCCATCGCGGCCGCGGCCGTGCTGACCTGGACCACCACCGTGTCGGAATTGAGCGCGTCGGTCATCGTGTATTCACCCGGCCACGAAACCCTGCCCATTCAGATTTTCCGGCTGATCGACAGCGGCCTCATGGCCCAGGCGTCCGCCTACGGCCTGGTCCTGATCGCCGTGATCCTGGCGCCCGTGCTGCTGGCGACCCGGATATTCAAGCTGCGGCTCTTCGCCTGAGCCGGCTGCTTTCACCCCTAGCGCAAGAGGCCTCATCATGATTCACCTTCCCTCGCTTAGCCGCCGCCAAGTGCTCAAGCTACTGGCCGCCAGCGGCGGCGCTGCCGTCCTGCCCGGCCGCGCGCAGGCCGAACGCGCCGAGCAGGTCGTGCTGTACACCACGCTGAATTCGCAATCGGTGGAAACGGCCAACGACATGGCCCGGGAAAAAATGCCCGGCGTCCGGCCCAGCGCGGTGGTCGGCGGCAGCAGCCAGTTGCTTAAGCGGATCGAGGCCGAAGCGGCCAAACCCAAGAGCGATTTGTTCTGGACGTCCAGTGCCAACATCATGAACGACTATCGGGCGCTGTTCGAACCCTATCGGTCTCCGGAAGCCGCGGCGATCCCCGACCCGCTGCATGGCCCCGACAATCTCTGGACGGCCGCCAACATCCATATCGTGGTGGCGATGGTCAACACGCGCCAGCTTCCTGGCGCCGCGCCGGCCAGCTGGGCCGACCTGACCGCCCCCCGCTTCAAAGGCAAGATCATCATTGGCGACCCGGGCAACAGCTCAACCGCATACACCGCGTTGTGGGGCATCGAGCGCATCCTGGGAGACGTGGGCTTGAAGGCGCTGGCGCGCAACGTCAGCGTCTCGACCTCGGCCTCGCATGTCGTGCGCAGTGTCGGCCAGGGCGAATACGCCATCGGCATCACCTTCGAATCCACGGCCTACCCCTATGTGGCCGGCGGCCAGAAAGAGATCGGCATCATGTACCCCGAAGACGGCACCTTCACCGTCACCGACAACATGGCCCTGGTAAAAAACGGGCCAAACCCGACGACAGCGCGCCGCATGTATGACCTGCTGCTATCACGCGATATGCAGTTGGCGCTGTTGCAAAACGCCTACCGGCGGCCCAGCCGCAACGACATCGACGTCAGCAAGCATCTGGGCATGCCGCCGCTTGCGGACATCCGAATCGTGCCCGTGAACGAAGCCGAGGCCGCCGCCGGCCGCGATGCCTTCCTGCGCCGGTGGCGGGCGCACGTGGCAGCCGCGCGCGCCGCCTGACACGCCCTGCGTCAGTCTCCGCCTGCGCGTCGACAAAAAAAAGCGGCCCGAAGACCGCTTTCCCTTTGGCTTACCAGCGATACCGCAAGCTGGCCTTCACCGACCGCTGGTAGCCGTACCAGCACCAGGAATCGCCCGAGCAAGAGGCGATGTATTCCTTGTCGAAGAGGTTCTGCACATTCAGCGCCACCTGCATGCCCTTCAACGACGGCGACACGCGACCCAGGTCGTAATCCAGCATCAGATCGAACAAAGTAACGGACGGTACCTTCATCGTGTTGGTGTCGTTGACGTACGAAGAGCCGATGTAACGCACCCCGCCCCCCACGCCCATGCCCGCCAGCGGCCCGCCTTGCAATTGGTAGCGCGCCCACGCCGACGCCTGTTGCGACGGCACACCCACCGGCGTCTTGCCTTTCAGATCCAGGCCGGTCACGCTGGGATTCGCTTTGGCGTATTCGTTGTCCATCAACGAATACGCCGCCACCAGGGTCAGCCCGCGCAACGGTTCCGTCTTGGCTTCCAGCTCGATCCCCTGCGTGCGCAGTTCGCCCGCCTGGATCGAGCACCGGCCGCCCACCGTGCCGCAGACATGCGTCGGATCGGGATCGGTCGTCGTCATGTTTTCGCGGCGGATGTCGAAGGCCGCGAACGACAGCATCGTGGCGCTGCCCGGCGGCTGGTACTTGATGCCGACTTCGTACTGATTGCCTTCAATGGGTTTGAAGGGCACGTTCTGCCAACCCGTGCCCGATTGCGGTTCGAACGATTCGGAATAGCTGAAGTATGGCGCCACGCCATTGTCGAAGTTGTAGATTACGCCCAGCCGGCCCGTGAACGCCTCGGCGTTCAGTGACGACGGCGCGACGCGGCCCGACGCGATCGTGGTGGTTTCGCCCACCGTGCGCGACCAGTCATAGCGTCCACCCAGCAATACCGACAATCGGTCGATCTTGATCTGGTCCTGGAAGTACAAGCCCGTCTGATACTGCGTAGACGTCGCGTCGGTCGAAAAGGCCGGCACCGGGATATTTTGATGGTTATCCGGATTCAGCACATACAAGGGCGGCGCGCTGCCAAAGCCGGATAAGGTGTCCGTCTTGACGTGCTGGTAATCGAAACCCAACAGTACGGTATGCCCGAACGCGCCGGTGTTAAAGCGCGCTTGCATGTTGTTGTCGATGGTCAGGGCGCCAACATCCACATCGGTCGCGATCGAGGCACGCTGCTGATACAGGTAGTTGCGATCCAGGTAGCCGAAATTGGAATTGGATGCGCCATAGACGCTGCGGTACTTGGCCTCGGAACGCGTCCAGCGCAGGCTCTGGGTCGCCTTGAACGTGTCGTTGAAGCGGTGGTCCAGCACGTAACCCAGCGAATAGCTCTTGCGGTCGCTCTTTTCGAAATTGGCGTCGCCGTCGTAGTAGTCCGCGGGCAAGCGGATGCCATCCGGCGCGCGTTGCAGCGTGCGCATCGACGACAAACTGCCATACGATCCCATATCGGGATCACGCTGGAAATTCGTCAGCACGGTCAGCGAGGTGTCGCCGTTGGGCTTCCAGGTGAAGGCCGGCGCCACGAAATAGCGGCGTTCCTTGGTGTCCTTGACCTGGCCGTCGGACAGGTAACCCGACCCGACCAGGCGATAAAGGTACTTGCCCTCTTCGTCGATGGGGCCGCCGAAATCGAAGTTGGCGCGGCGGTAGTCATAGTTGCCGACTTGCACTTCCACTTCGCGTAGGGTCTCTTCCAATGGGCGCTTGCTGACCTGGTTCACCACGCCGCCCGGGCCGCCTTGGCCATACATGACCGACGCCGGCCCTTTCAAGACATCCACGCGCTCAAGGCGGTAGGCGTCGACTTGGGGCAAGGCGTCGCGTCCGCCGAACACCCGCAGGCCGTCAAGATAGGTCGATGCTGAAAAGCCGCGCACCGTGAACTGGTCCAGACGCGTGGCCGTGGCCCCGCGCGATTCGGTGGCCACGCCTGCCGTATAGCGCAGCACCTGGTTCAACGTCTGCGCGCCTTGTTCCGTAATCTGTTCACGCGTCACCACGGACACCGATTGCGGCGTCTCGATCAGCGGCGTGTCGGTCTTCGTCGCGCTGACGCTGGCGCGGGCCACATACCCGACCGTGGGCGCCAACGCGCTGTCGGCCATGCCGGACACGGTCACCGGCGCCAGCACGAGCGCATCGCCCGAGGACGAGGCCGGTGCGGGCGCCACCGTCCAGGTGTTGCCGGATTGCGCGCGTGCCTGCAAACCGCTACCCGACAACAGGCGGGCAAAGCCCGCGCCCACCGAATACGCGCCGTTCAGCCCGTCCGACTGGCGGCCGCGCACCAGCGCGGGGTCGAACGACAGGATCACGCCCGCGCTGCGCGCGAATTGCGTCAGCGCATCGGCCAACTGGCCGGCGGGGATCTGGTAGCTGCGCTGCGCATTGGCGGCGGCGGGGGTGGATTGCGCCCAAGCCACGGGCATGCCGGCGGCAAGCGCACCCGCGCAAGTCGCGGCCAGCACGGCCATGCGGCCGGCGGTCAGCGTGGAGCGCAAGCGCGCGTGTGATGAAGCAGACACAGAAACTCTCCCTGTACGGTGGTCTATCCCTGCCTTTCCGTATGGGAATCAAAAACCTGCAAGCCGTCAGAAAAAAAAGATGTAACGATCAGGCTTGGCGCGGGCCAACCCGCAGCCAATATTGCGTGTGCCGCGTCACCGCGATAGGCAAGGCAGGTTCCAGCGCCTTGAGCGCGCGTTCTGCATCGTCCAGCGGGAAGACACCGGACAACCGCAGGGCCGCCACCGCCGGATCCACCCGGATCACCCCCACACGCTGACGCGCCAGGTACTGGGCGAAATAATCCAGGCGCCAGTCCTTCGCCACCACGAGGCCGTCCACCCAGGCCAGACGGTCCGCGTCCGCGGCATCGCGGTCGATCAGGCCGCGGTTCGCGAAGGCCAGGCGTTCGCCCGCGGCGGCATGCGTCCACACACCGTCGCGCCATAGCGCCACGCTGCCTTCATATACGCCCAGACGCGACCCCTCGCCCGTGCGCCGCACATCGAACCGGGCACGTTCGGCGCGAATTTCTCCATAGCCGGTGTCCACGCGCAAAGCGTCGATGCCGGGGCGCGAGTCCGTGCTAACCAGCATTTCGCCGCGCAGCAAATCGATGCCCCGCACATTGCCGCTCAAGCGAAGGCGGACCGCGCTGTCGCTGTTCAGCGTGATGTGCAAGCCATCAGCCAACGCCGCCGTGCGGCGCTCGCCCACCCCCGTGCTCAGGTCGGCGGCCAGGCGTTGCCACGGCGCATGCTGGTAGCCGGCCCATCCCGTGGCGGCCACGCCGGTGAACGCCAACAGGCCGCGCAGCATCGCGCGACGCCCTTGCGACGGCGGCGCATTCAGCGCGGCGTGCGCCAACCCCGCGGGCACCCGGCGCGCATCGCGGCCAATGACCTGCAAGCGATCCCAGGCCTGTTGGTGCGAGGCGTCCGCCTGAAGCCACGCGGCACAGGACTCCCGGTCGTGCGCGCTGGCCAGGCCGGACTGCAACTTGGCCCACCAGGCGATGGCTTGGCGCACGACCGGGTCCGGCGGCATGCCGCGCACGGCGTCACTCATAGAAGGCCGCATAGCAGGCGGACATCGCGCGCACCATGTACTGTTGGACGGAACTGAGCGACACGCCCAGGCGCTGGGCGATTTCGGGATAGGTCAACCCGTCCAGCTGCGACAGCAGGAAGGCCGAACGCGCCTTGGGCGGCAACCCGTCCAGCAGGCGGTCCAGTTGCATCAGCGATTGCAGTTGCTCGGCCTGCGTCTCGGGAGACGGCGCATAGGCCTCGGGCAGCGTGGCCAGATAAGCCAGATAGGAATACTCCAGCGCGGCATGGCGCTGATGGTCCACCACCAGCCCTTTGGCGATCGTGGTCAGCAGGGCGCGCGCCTCGTTCACGCGCACCGTCTTGCGGCCCTGGATCACCCGGACGAAGACATCCTGCGCCAGGTCCTCCGCGCGGTGCTCGCAACCCAGCTTGCGGCGCAACCAGCCGAACAGCCAGGGGCGATGGTCGCGGTACAGGCCATCGATGGGCGCGACAGCGGTGTCGGCGCACGGGATCGATGCGGGAAGATATGGGGAGGACACGATTGAGACGGCGGCGCGGGACCAGAAGTCTCAAAATCTTAATTGATAATGACTAGCGTTACCAATCCTATATCGGTTCGGCCCCTGCTATAGAGGCCGGATGCGGCATAACTACAACGTCACCGTCAATCGGCGCTCGGATTCCAGGTATTCGCGCGACTGCATTTCAAGAATGCGTGACACCGTGCGGTGGAATTCGTTGGCCAGCGCACCTTCCGTGTAGATCTCTTCGGGCTCGCATTCGGCCGACATGATGAGCTTGACGCGATGGTCATAGAACACATCGATCAGCCATGTGAAACGGCGCGCCTCGGACGCCTGGCGCGGCCCCATCTTCGGCACGCCGGACAGGATCACGGCATGGAAGCGGTTGGCCAGTTCCAGATAGTCGTTCTGCGACCGGGGGCCGCCGCAGAGCGTGGCGAAATCAAACCACACCACCGAGCCCGCCAGCGCCAACGCGCGGATCTCGCGGTGCTCGATGTGCAGCAGCGGTTCCTGCGGCGGCGTGTCGGCCAGGCTGTCGAACGCCTTCTGCAGCGCAGCTTGGGCGTGGTCGTCCAGCGGCGTGTGATAGCACTGCACCTGTTCCAGCGAACGGCGGCGGTAATCGATGCCGGCGTCCACGTTCAGCACGTCCATGCGTGACTGGATCAGCGCGATGGCGGGCAGCACGCGGTCGCGGTGCAAGCCGTCGGTGTACAGCGTCGAGGGTTCATAGTTGGACGTCATCACGAACGACGTGCCGTATTCGAATAACTTGAGCAGCAGGCGGTGCAGGATCATTGCGTCGGCCACATCCGACACATGGAATTCGTCAAAGCAGATCAGGCGGTAGCGCTTGGCCACCCGCTTGGCCACTTCGTCCAGCGGATCCTGCATGCCCTTCACTTCTTCCAGCTCGCGGTGCACGCCACGCATGAACTCGTGGAAGTGCAGGCGCGTCTTGCGCACCACGGGCACCGTGGCGTAGAACGCGTCCATCAGGAAGCTCTTGCCACGGCCCACTCCGCCCCACAGATACACGCCACGCGGCACGTCGGGCCGGTTCAGCAGCTTCTTCAACGCGTTCGAGCGCATCGACTTGAACTTCAGCCATTCATCGTAATAGCGCTGCAGGCGGTCGATCGCCAGCTTCTGGGCGGCATCGGGCTCGTAGCCGCGTTCGGCCAGGGCGTGTTCGTAGTATTCGCGGACGTTCATGTGGATCAGATAACCTTGACGATGCCCCACGATGCGCATGCGTCGCATGCTGCCTGCCCCGAGGGGCGTTTTTATCTTGGGGCGGCCCGGCGATAAAAAAAAGGGCGGGTTCTGGAACCCGCCCCCTGTCTTGCTCAGGTCAAGCGTCGCTTAGAAGTTCAGCGCGCGCTTGTCCACGGCCAGAGCGGCTTCTTTCACGGCTTCCGACAGCGTCGGGTGCGCGTGGCAGATGCGGGCGATGTCTTCGGCGGCGCCGCGGAATTCCATGATGGTCACGGCTTCCGAGATCAGTTCCGAGGCCATCGGGCCCACAATGTGCACGCCCAGGACTTCGTCGGTCTTGGCGTCGGCGATCACCTTGGCGAAGCCCGTCGTGTCGCCCAGCGCGCGAGCGCGGCCGTTGGCCAGGAACGGGAAGCTGCCAGCCTTGTACTCGCGGCCTTCGGCCTTGAGCTGCTGTTCGGTCTTGCCCACCCAGGCAATTTCCGGCGACGTGTAGATCACCCACGGCACGGTGTCGAAGTTGACGTGGCCATGCTGGCCGGAGATGCGTTCGGCAACTGCCACGCCCTCTTCCTCGGCCTTGTGCGCCAGCATCGGGCCGCGCACGACGTCACCCACCGCCCAGACGTTCGGCAGGTTCGTCTTGCAGTCGGCGTCCACGGCCACGAAGCCGCGTTCGTCCAGCTTCAAGCCCACGGCGTCGGCGTTCAGGCCACCGGTGTAGGGCACGCGGCCGATCGAGACGATCAGCTTGTCCACCACCAGCTTCTGTTCGGCGCCCTTGGCGTCGACGTAGGGCACGGTCACCGACTTGGCGGTGGCCTTGATCTCGCCGATCTTCACGCCCATCTGGATGTTCAGGCCTTGCTTGGTGAAGGCCTTCAGCGCTTCCTTGGCCACTTGGCCGTCAGCGGCGGCCAAGAACTCCGGCATCGCTTCCAGGATGGTGACTTCGGAACCCAGGCGGCGCCAGACGCTGCCCATTTCCAGGCCGATCACGCCAGCGCCAATCACGCCCAGCGTCTTCGGCACGGCGCCGATGTTCAGGGCGCCGTCGTTGGACAGCACGACCTTTTCGTCAAACGGCAGGCCGGGCAGTTCACGCGCCGACGAACCGGTCGCGACCACGACGTGCTTGGCAACCAGGTCTTCTTCGGTGGTGCCGGTAACCTTGATGGCCCAGCCGCCTTCCACTTGGCCGCTGAACGCGCCCATGCCGTGGAAGAACGTGACCTTGTTCTTCTTGAACAGGTACAGGATGCCGTCGTTGTTCTGCTTGACCACCGTGTTCTTGCGGCCGATCAGCGTGTCGAGCTTCAGGCTCACGCCCTTGACTTCGATGCCGTGCTCGGCGAAGTGGTGGTTGGCTTGTTCGAAGTGCTCGGACGATTGCAGCAGCGCCTTCGACGGGATGCAGCCAACGTTGGTGCACGTGCCGCCGGGCGCCGGGCCGCCTTGGCCGTTCTGCCAGGCGTCGATGCAAGCGACCGACATGCCGAGTTGCGCGGCGCGGATGGCGGCGATGTAGCCGCCAGGGCCAGCGCCAATCACGACGACGTCAAATTGTTTGGACATAGTGTTCTCGCGTGTGAGATGTGGGGTGGAACTCGCCCCGCCCGACGCGGTGGCGCCGGAGGCCGGCGGAGGGCCGGCCGGGGCGCCGCAGGCCCGAAGGCCCGGTGCGGCGCCGCGCGCGGAGCGTCGAGATTACAGGTCCAGCAACAGACGCTGCGGATCTTCCAGGGCGTCCTTCATGGCGACCAGGCCCAGCACGGCTTCGCGGCCGTCGATGATGCGGTGGTCGTAGGACAGCGCCAGGTAGTTCATCGGGCGGATAACGATCTGGCCGTTTTCGACAACGGCGCGATCCTTGGTGGCGTGAACGCCCAGGATGGCCGATTGCGGCGGGTTGATGATCGGGGTCGACAGCATCGAACCGAACACGCCGCCGTTGGAGATCGAGAACGTACCGCCGGTCATTTCTTCAATGCCCAGCTTGCCGTCAGCGGCGCGGCGGCCGAAGTCGGCGATGGTCTTTTCGATTTCAGCGATGGACAGCTGGTCGGCGTTGCGCAGGATCGGCACCACCAGGCCACGCGGGCTGCCGACAGCGATACCGATGTCGAAGTAGCCGTGATAGATGATGTCCTTGCCGTCGATCGAGGCGTTGATCAGCGGGTACTTCTTCAGCGCGGCCACGGCGGCCTTGACGAAGAACGACATGAAGCCCAGCTTGATGCCGTGTTCCTTTTCGAACTTGTCCTTGTACTTGCTGCGCAGATCGATGACCGCTTGCATGTTCACTTCGTTGAACGTGGTCAGGATTGCGTTTTCTTGTTGCGACTGCAGCAGGCGCTCGGCGATGCGGGCGCGCAGGCGGCTCATCGGCACGCGCTGTTCCGGACGGCCGTCCAGCGACAGCGTGGTCGGGGCCGGGGCCGGGGCCTTGGCCGGAGCAGCCTTGGCGGCGGGAGCGCCGGCAGCCAGGGCGTCGCCCTTGGTCACGCGGCCATCGCGGCCGGTGCCGGCCACGGAAGCGGCGTCAACGCCCTTCTCGGCCAGGATCTTGGCGGCGGCGGGCGATGCCACGCCGGCAGCAGCCGACGAAGCCGGGGCGGCGGGTGCCGGTGCGGCGGCGGCTTGGGCGGCGGCGGGGGCAGCAGCGGCCGGAGCGGTCGCGGCGGCGGCGGCCTTGGCGGCGGTGTCGATGCGGGCCAGCACTTCGCCCGAGGTCACGGTGCTGCCATCGCCCTTGACGATTTCAGCCAGCACGCCCGAGGCGGGTGCGGGCACTTCCAGCACGACCTTGTCGGTTTCGACTTCGATCAGGATTTCATCCGCTTCAACGGCAGCGCCCGGCTGCTTCTTCCAGGTCAGCAGCGTCGCTTCGGAGACGGATTCAGAAAGTTGGGGAACGACGACGTCGGTGATAGCCATTTTGTTTATTCCGTAAAGTTGAGTTCTGGTCACGCGGCGCGGCAAGGTTCGAAACGGGGTTCCAAAACGCTTGCCGCCCGCGGCGCGTGCATCAAGTCAGGGTTACTTCGTCAACATGACCTTGAACTTGGGCGCGAAAGCCGTTTCGATCAGGGCCTTCTGCTGCTCTTGGTGCTTGGCCAGGTAGCCCACGGCCGGCGATGCCGACGCGGCACGACCAGCGTAGCCCAGCTTCTGGCCTTCGACCATGTTCTCGTACACGTGATGCTGAACGTAGAACCAGGCGCCTTGGTTCTGCGGTTCGTCCTGAACCCAGATCACTTCGGTTGCCTTCGGGTACTTGCGCAGTTCGGTTTCGAACGCCTTGTGGGCGAACGGGTACAGCTGCTCGACACGGATGATCGCGACATTGTCGGCGCCACGCTCGCGGCGGGCGTTGACCAGGTCGTAATACACCTTGCCCGAGCATGCCAGCACGCGCTTGACCTTGCCGGCGTCGATCGTGTCGTCCACTTCGCCGATGACCGGGCGGAAGCTGCCGCCGGCCAGATCGGTCAGGGGCGAACCTGCGTCCTTGTTGCGCAGCAGCGACTTCGGCGTGAACAACACCAGCGGCTTGCGGAACGGGCGGATCATCTGGCGACGCAGCACATGGAAGATCTGCGAAGCCGAGGTCGGCTGGATCACTTGCATGTTGTTGTCGGCGCACAGTTGCAGGAAGCGCTCGATGCGGCCCGAGGAGTGCTCGGGGCCCTGGCCTTCGTAGCCGTGCGGCAGCATCAGCGTCAGGCCCGACTGGCGGCCCCACTTGGCTTCGCCGGAGCTGATGAACTGGTCGATCACGACCTGGGCGCCGTTGACGAAGTCGCCAAACTGGCCTTCCCAGATGGTCAGCGTGTTCGGCTCGGCGCTGGAGTAGCCGTATTCAAAGCCCAGCACCGCCTCTTCGGACAGCACGGAGTCGATGACGGTGAACGGGGCCTGGCCTTCCGACACGTTCTGCAGCGGAATGTAGGTGCCGTCGTTCCAGCGTTCGCGGTTTTGGTCGTGCAGCACGGCGTGGCGGTGCGTGAACGTGCCACGGCCCGAATCCTGGCCGGTGATGCGGATGGCGTAGCCCGAAGACACCAGGGTTGCGAAGGCGAGGTGTTCGCCCATGCCCCAGTCCAGGTTCATTTCGCCCTTGGCCATCGTGCGGCGATCGTTCAGCAGCTTGGCCACCAGCGGATGGACCGTGAAGCCTTCCGGAACCGTCGTGATGCGTTCGCCGATGCGCTTGAGTTCAGCCAGCGGCACGGCCGTGTCGGCCTGGTCGGTCCACTTGGCGCCCAGGAACGGCGACCAGTCGATGGCGTACTTGCTCTTGTAGTCGGTCAGCACCGGTTCGATGGTGCGCTGGCCGTCTTCCATCAGCTGACGGTAGTCCTTGACCAGTTGATCGGCTTCGCCTTCAGCCAGCACGCCTTGCGTGGTCAGCTTGTCGGCGTACAGCTTGCGCGTGCCGGGGTGATGGCCGATGCGCTTGTACATCAGGGGCTGCGTCAGCGACGGGGTGTCTTGCTCGTTGTGGCCCAGCTTGCGGAAGCAGACGATGTCCACGACGATGTCGTGACGGAACTGCAGGCGGTAGTCCAGCGCCAGCTTGGTGACGAACACCACGGCTTCGGGGTCGTCGCCGTTGACGTGGAACACCGGGGCTTCGATCATCTTGACGACGTCGGTGCAATACAGCGTCGAACGCGAATCGCGCGGGTCGGACGTCGTGAAGCCGATCTGGTTGTTGATGACGATGTGCAGCGTGCCGCCCGTGCCGTAGCCGCGGGTTTGCGCCAGGTTCAGCGTTTCCATGACCACGCCCTGGCCGGCGAAAGCCGCGTCGCCGTGCACCAGCACCGGCAGCACTTGCTTGCCTTCGGCGTCGCCGCGGCGTTCCTGGCGAGCGCGCACGCTGCCTTCGACCACGGGGTTGACGATTTCAAGGTGGGACGGGTTGAACGCCAACGACAGGTGGACCGGGCCGCCACGGGTGGACAGGTCGGAAGAGAAGCCGTTGTGGTATTTCACGTCGCCGTCGGTCAGGCCTTCGGCGTGCTTGCCTTCGAACTCGGCGAACAAGTCGCCGGGCATCTTGCCCATGATGTTCACGAGCAGGTTCAGGCGGCCGCGGTGGGCCATGCCGACCACGATTTCCTGAACGCCGTTTTCACCGGCGTGGTTCACCACTTCGTCCATCGAGGCGATGAAGCTTTCGCCGCCTTCCAGCGAGAAACGCTTCTGGCCGACGTACTTGGTGTGCAGGAAGCGCTCGAGCCCTTCGGACTCGGTCAGTTGCTGCAGGATGTGGCGCTTTTCTTCGACCGAGTACGCGGGTGCGCCCAAGGTGGTTTCCAGGCGTTCCTGGATCCAGCGCTTGGCGGCGGGGTCGGAGATGTGCGTGAATTCAGCACCGATGCTGCGGCAATACGTGTCGCGCAGCGCCTTCAGGATGTCGCGCAGCGTCATCGTGCTGGCGGTCGTGAAGTAGGTGTTGGTGGCCGAGTAGGTCTGATCCAGATCGGCTTCGGTCAGGCCGTAGAAGGCGGGATCGAGTTCCGGGATCGGGGGACGTTCCTGGCGCTTGAGCGGGTCCAGGTCGGCCCAGCGCGAGCCCAGCGAGCGGTAGGCGGCAATCAGCGACTGCACCGACACTTGCTTGCTGGCGACGCTCAGGTCGGGTTCGGCCGAGCGTTGCACGAAGGCATTGGCCTTGGCGCGCTGGGCAAACGATTCGACGATGGGAGCGTGGGCCTGGTCGCGGGTGGATTCCTGGCCATCGGTAGCGGGAGCGTGCTGCAACTGGTCGAAATATTCACGCCAATTGTCAGGAACCGAACCGGGGTTGTCGAGGTAGGCTTCGTAAAGCTCCTCAACATATGGGGCGTTACCCCCAAAGAGATAAGACGTGGATAGAGATTCTATTTCCGAAGACATATCGCTTCACCTTTACGAGTGCTTCACTCGACACGATGCAGGAAAACCTTCCGCAGCACGGGCTTCCCGTTAAGCGGATCGCAGGGGCAGAAGGCGCGTACAAGCCTTGATAGCCGTATGTTTGAAAGTATAACCCTTTGAGTTTATGGGCGTCTTGCGGCATTTGCGTGACGCAAAAGCCCGTGCGGAATACCTGCATGCGGCTTTGGAATGTCCGTCGAACGCCTGCAATCCAGCCGTCTACGCGCCATCAAATTCCGTCAATCGAAAATGCCGCAGCGCGTCATTTTCAGGCACTCCAAACAAGAGTGTTGCGCAATAGCCGCGTCATACCGGCAGCGAGGTCGTGGACAGGATCTCTTTCAACACAAAAAAGGTGCGGATCTGACGGACGCCGGGCAGCTTGATGATCTCGCCCGCATGCAGCTTGTTGAAGCGTTCCAGATCGCGGATGCGCAGCATCAGGAAGTAGTCGAATTCGCCAGCCACCAGATGGCACTCCAGGCAGCCGCTGATACCGCGCGCCGCTTCTTCGAAATCCGTGAAGGACTCGGGCGTGGAACGGTCCAGCACCACGCCCACGATGACCAGCGTGGCCATGTCGACCTCGCCCGGCTCCAGTAGCGCGACCGTCTTCTTGATGACGCCTTCCGCCTTCAGCTTTTCCACCCGTCGCAGGCAGGCGGCCGGGCTAAGGTGGACGCGCGCGCTCAGGTCCAGGTTCGTGATCTGCGCGTCGTCCTGCAGCACGCGCAGGATGTGGCGGTCGATGCGGTCCAGGCCCGGCGTGGCGGTCATTTGATGCGCCCCTGAAAATTTAATTTCGTTAATGCTTTTATATTCGAAATATCCAATTCCCAGCAACGCCAATTAATAACTTTAAGCACGGAAAATGGATAAATAACGCAATTGACCGCAAATCCCGGCGATTCCTATGATTTCGTATCCGCGCCAACCGGCCGGCCCGGACTTTTCCTTCAGGAGCCCGCATGGATCTGCAACGATTCCCCCGCCATCGCCTGACCTTCGGCGACACCCCTATCGAAAAGCTTGACCGCCTGTCCGCGCACCTTGGCGGCAAGGTCGAGATCTACGCCAAACGCGAAGACTGCAACAGCGGCCTGGCCTTCGGCGGCAATAAACTACGCAAACTGGAATACCTGATCCCGCAAGCGCTGGAACAAGGTTGCGACACGCTGGTGACGATCGGCGGCATCCAATCGAACCACACCCGCATGGTGGCCGCCGTCGCCGCCAAGCTGGGCCTGGCCTGCGTGCTGGTCCAGGAAAACTGGGTGGACTATTCGGACGCGGTCTACGACCGCGTCGGCAACATCATGATGAGCCGCCTGATGGGCGCCGACGTGCGGCTGGTGGACCAGGGCTTCGACATCGGCTTCCGGCGCAGCTGGGAAGAGGCGCTGGAAGACGTGAAAAAACGCGGCGGCAAGCCGTATGCCATTCCCGCCGGCGCGTCCGACCACGAATTGGGCGGGCTGGGCTACGTGGGGTTCGCCGAAGAGGTGCGCCGGCAGGAAGCCGACCTGGGATTCAAGTTCGACTACATCGTCGTGTGCGCCGTCACCGGCAGCACCCAGGCGGGAATGGTGGTGGGCTTTGCCGCCGACGGGCGCGCCGACCGCGTCATCGGCATCGATGCGTCGGCCACGCCGGAACAGACCCGTGCGCAGATTCTTCGGATCGCGCGACGCACGGCAGACCTGGTGGGGCTTGAGACCGGCATCGCCGACAGCGATGTGGTGCTGGACACGCGCTACGCGTATCCGGCCTACGGCCTGCCGTCGGCCGAAACCAATGACGCCATCCGCACCTGCGCGCGCCTGGAAGGCATGATGACCGACCCGGTCTACGAAGGGAAATCCATGCAGGGCATGATGGATCTTATTCGCCGCGGCGACATCCCCGCCGGCTCGAAAGTCCTGTATGCGCACCTGGGAGGGGTGCCGGCGATCAACGCCTACAGCTTTCTGTACCGCAACGGCTAACGAAGGCTTCGGCGCGGCCGGGTTCGGATCGATGGGATGGCCGGCTGGCGACCTGCGCTGAACCGGCCGCCGCTCTACTTCGGCCTACTTCGTCTTGGCGCCCGCCTGGAACCAGGCGCTGATCAACGCGCGCTCATCGTCGGTCATGCCGGTGGAATTGGCCATCGGCATGATCTTCGCGACCACCACCTGCTGGTAGACGGCCTGGGCGTGGGTGGCGATCTGCTCGGCGGAATCCAGCCGCACGTTTTTCATCTGCACCTGCGCGCCATGGCACGACAGGCAGCGCTGGTCGAACACCTGCCGCACCTGTGCGAACGCCACCGGTTCGGGCACGGCTGGCACGGCGGCCACGGCCGGCGCCGCCACCGGCGCGGGCCGCATCCCAATGATGGACAGGCCCAGCACCGCCACGCCCAGCAGCGCATACGGCAGCGGATTGCGTGCATTGCCCAGCTTGAAGCGGTGACGCACCACGAAGAACTGCCGAATGGCCGCGCCGCCCAGCATGATCAAGAGCAGCACGATCCAGTTGTACGGATGCGTGTAGGTGAAGCTGTAGTGGTTGCTCATCATGGCGAACAACACCGGCAGCGTGAAGTACGTGTTGTGCACGCTGCGCTGCTTGCCGCGCTGGCCGTTGGCCGGGTCCACCGGTTTGCCGGCCCGCATCGCCGCCACGTTCTTGCGCTGTCCCGGGATGATCCAGAAAAACACGTTGGCGCTCATGGTGGTGGCCATCATGGCGCCCACCAGCAGGAAGGCCGCCCGGCCCGCGAACCAGTGGCAGGCCAGCCACGAGGCCAGCGCGATGAACACCGCCAACAACACGCCGACGACGGTGTCGCCATGCTTGCCGCGGCCGAACCAGCGGCAGATGCCGTCGTAGACAAGCCAGAACGCCACGAAGAACGCCAGCGCCACCGCCACCGCGGTGCCGGGCTGCCAGTCCATCTTCGTCCGATCGATCAGATAGGTGCTGGCATTCCACAGGTAAGACACGGTGAACAACGCGAAACCGGTCAGCCAGGTGCTGTAGCTTTCCCAGAACGACCAGTGCAGATGGTCGGGCAGCGTCTTGGGCTGCACCGCGTACTTCTGCATGTTGTAGAAGCCGCCGCCGTGCACCGCCCATTGCTCGCCGCCCACGCCTTTAGCAACCGATTCCGCGTCGCGGGGCTTTTCCAGGCTGTTGTCCAGCATCACGAAGTAGAACGACGTGCCGATCCACGCAATGCCGGTGATGATATGGGCCCAGCGCAGCAGCAGATTGACCCAATCCAGGTAGTAACTTTCCATGCACGCTCCCGCAGTGGACGGGCCTGTCATAGGCTCCGCCGCACTGCCTACCACCGCGGGCGCTGTAGGCAGAAGTCGGATCGCGCACAAGGCCGTCAGGCCCCGCACCGCTGCGATCAAGTGCAGAAAATTGTATGCACGTTTTGTCTACAAGGCTATCGGCGGTGGCCGCGCGCGGCATCAGGAATACCCTGATGCCCCCCGACCAAGCATCAGGACCCGCGGTAGGTCGAGTAACTCCAGGGGCTGACGAGCAGCGGCACGTGGTAATGCTCGTTTGGGTGCGCCACGCCGAAATCCAGGCTGACCCGATTCAGGAAATTGGGTTCGGGCAGGGCCACGCCGCGCGCCTTGAAGTACCCCGCCACATCGAACACCAGCCGATACGTGCCCGTGCGCAGGTCCTGGTCGGTGAACAGCGGTTTGGCACTGCGGCCGTCGGCGTTGAGCGTGAATTGGTTCAGCAACGTGGCGCCGCCATCGCCGGTGGCATAAAGCGCAACGTCCATGCCGGCCGCGGGGCAGCCGTGCATGGTATCCAGTACGTGCGTGGTCAGGCCCAATCGTCTCTCCTCATGCCCGCAGGTGGCCGGGCGCTATCATGGTTATCCTTAATGATGTACATAAATTGTATACAGCTTATTGCTTTCCAGCTATCGTTTAGCCCATCATGAAACCGTCCGCCAACCCGTGCCCGCCCGCCCATTCATGAACACCTACGACTCCACGCTTCCGTACCCCCGCGACCTGATCGGCTATGGCCGCAATCCGCCCCACGCGCAATGGCCGAACCGCGCCCGCATCGCCGTGCAATTCGTGCTGAATTACGAAGAAGGCGGTGAAAACTCCGTGCTGCACGGCGACGCGGGATCCGAACAGTTCCTGTCCGAGATGTTCAATCCGGCCAGCTACCCGGATCGCCATCTCAGCATGGAAGGCATTTATGAGTACGGCTCGCGCGTGGGCGTCTGGCGCATTCTGCGCGAATTCGAAAAGCGGCAGTTGCCGCTGACGGTGTTCGGCGTAGGCATGGCCTTGCAGCGTCATCCCGACCTGACGGCGGCACTGACCGAACTGGGCCACGAGATTGCCTGCCACGGCTGGCGCTGGGTGCACTACCAGAACGTGGACGAAGCGACCGAACGCGAACACATGCGCCTGGGCATGGACGCCATCACACAGCTGACCGGCACGCGGCCGCTGGGTTGGTACACCGGCCGCGACAGCCCGCGCACGCGCCGGCTGGTGGCGGACTACGGCGGCTTTGAATACGACAGCGACTACTACGGCGACGACCTGCCGTTCTGGATGCAGGTGCAGAAAAGCGACGGCTCCGTCGTGCCGCAACTGATCGTGCCCTATACGCTGGACTGCAACGACATGCGCTTCGCCCTGCCCCAGGGCTATTCGCACGCCGATCCGTTCTTCCAGTACCTGAAAGACAGTTTCGACGTGCTCCACGCCGAAGGCGACGACGCGCCCAAGATGCTCAGCATCGGCATGCATTGCCGGCTGCTGGGCCGCCCCGGGCGCATCACTGCGCTGCAACGCTTTCTGGACCACATCGCCAGCCACGACCGCGTCTGGGTGTGCCGCCGGCTGGATATCGCCCGGCACTGGAAAGCCACCCATCCCTATCTTCCCAACCGGTAAGCGCGACGACCATGGCCTACACCCTGGAACAACTCAATGCCGCCACGCCCGACGAGGCCGTGGCCATGCTCGACGGCTTGTACGAGCACTCGCCCTGGATCGCCCGGCAGGCGCTGGCCGCGCGGCCGTTCCGGTCGCTGGCGCATTTGCAGGACCAGATGCGGCGCACGCTGGATGCGGCCGATATCGAAGCCCGGCTGGCGCTGATCCGCGCCCACCCGGAACTGGCCGGCCGCGCCATGCAGCAGAACGGCCTGACCGCCGAATCCACGAACGAGCAGGACCGGGCGGGCCTTACCCATTGCTCGCCCGAAGAACTGTCGCGCCTGCAGCAACTGAACGCCGATTACGGCGCGCGCTTCGGCTTCCCCTTCATCCTGGCCGTGCGCGGCGCACGCGGCACGGGATTGAACCGCCAGCAGATCATCGACGAATTCGCGCGGCGGCTGGACAACCCGCCGGACGTCGAACTCCAGGAGGCCGTGCGCAACATCCATCGCATCGCCGAAATCCGCCTGGCCGACAAGTTTGGCGCCGACCTGGCGCTGGGCAACGACATCTGGGACTGGCAGGAACGCCTTAGCATCCACAGCGACCCCGGCTATGCCGAAAAGGGGCAGTTGACCGTCACCTATCTGACCGAGGCCCACCGGGCCTGCGCGCAACGTATCTCGCACTGGATGCGCGACTGCGGCTTCGACGAGGTCGAGATCGACGCAGTGGGCAACGTGGTCGGCCGCTACCGCGCCGACCGCGCCGATGCCCCCACGCTGATGACGGGCAGCCATTACGACACGGTGCGCAACGGCGGCAAGTACGACGGCCGCCTGGGCATCTTCGTGCCGATGGCCTGCGTGCGCGAACTGCATCGCCAAGGCCGGCGCCTGCCCTATCACGTGGAAGTGATCGGCTTCGCCGAAGAAGAAGGCCAGCGCTACCGCGCCACGTTCCTCGGGTCCGGCGCGTTGATCGGCGACTTCAAGCCCGAATGGCTGGACCAGAAAGACGCCCAGGGCGTCACGATGCGCGACGCCATGCTGCACGCCGGGCTGTGCATCGACGACATTCCCAAGCTGCGCCGCGATCCCGCCCGCTATCTGGGTTTTGTGGAAGTACATATCGAACAAGGCCCCGTGCTGTTCGAAATGGGCCTGCCGCTGGGCATCGTCACGTCGATCAACGGCAGCGTGCGATACCAGGCACAGATCTTCGGCATGGCATGCCACGCCGGCACCACGCCGATGAACCGGCGCCGCGACGCCGCCACCGCCACGGCGGAACTGGCCCTGTACCTGGAGCAGCGCGCGGCGCGCGACGGCGATTCGGTCGGCACGATCGGCATGCTGGAAGTGCCCAGCGGATCCATCAACGTGGTGCCCGGCGAATGCCGCTTCAGCCTGGACTTGCGCGCCCCCAGCGACCCGCAGCGCGACGCGCTGGTGAACGACGTGCTGGCCGAACTGGCCGCCATCTGCCAGCGGCGCGGCCTGCGTTACGCCCTTGAGGAAACCATGCGCGCCGCCGCCGCGCCCAGCGATCCCGCCTGGCAGCAACGCTGGGAACGCGCCGTCGATGCGCTGGGCGTGCCCGTGCACCGCATGCCCAGCGGCGCCGGCCACGACGCCATGAAGCTGCACGAGGTCATGCCCCAGGCCATGCTGTTCGTGCGCGGCCAGAACTACGGCATCAGCCACAACCCCCGCGAATCCACCACCAGCAACGACATCCAGCTTGCGGCGCTTGCCATGCAGCGCCTGTTGGACGACCTTGCCAACGACATCACCCGCTGACACCATGACTGATTACGCCCGACTCGACGCCTGGGTAGACGCCCACTTTGACGAGGAAGTCCGCTTCCTGCAGGCACTGGTGCGCGTGCCCACGGATACGCCCCCCGGCAACAACGCCCCCCACGCCGTCCGCACCGCCGAACTGTTGCAGGACTTCGGCTTCGAGGCCGAAGCCCATGCCGTGCCCGCGCAGCAGGTCAAGGATTACGGCCTGGAGTCCATCACCAACCTGATCGTCCGGCGCGAATACGGCCCAGGCCGCCGCGTGGCGCTTAACGCCCACGGCGACGTTGTCCCCCCCGGCGATGGCTGGCAGCACGACCCCTACGGCGCCGAGATCGACAACGGCAGCCTGTACGGCCGTGCCGCCGCGGTCAGCAAGAGCGATTTCGCCAGCTTCACCTTCGCCGTGCGCGCGCTGGAAGCCGTGGCCCGCCCCACGCACGGCGCCGTTGAACTGCACTTCACCTACGACGAAGAGTTCGGCGGCCTGCTCGGACCCGGCTGGCTGCTGTCGCAGGGCCTGACCAAGCCCGACCTGATGATCGCCGCCGGCTTCAGCTATGAGGTCGTGACGGCCCACAACGGCTGCCTGCAAATGGAAGTGACCGTGCACGGCAAGATGGCGCACGCGGCCATTCCCTCTACCGGCGTCGACGCGCTGCAAGGCGCGGTCAAGATCCTGAACGCGCTGTATGCGCAGAACGCGCGCTACCAGCAGGTGACGTCCGGCGTCGCGGGCATTACGCACCCGTACCTGAATGTCGGCCGCATCGAAGGCGGCACCAACACCAACGTCGTGCCGGGCACGGTCAGCTTCAAGCTGGACCGCCGCATGATCCCGGAGGAAAACGCCGCGGAAGTCGAAGCCGATATCCGTCGCGTTCTCCAAGAGGCCGCGGCGGCCACGCCCGGCATCACCATCGACATCAAGCGCCTGCTGCTGGCCAATTCGATGCGCCCCCTGCCCGGCAACCAGCCGCTGGTCAGCGCCATCCAGAAGCACGGCGAGGAGATCTTTGGCGAACCCATCCCCGCCATGGGCACCCCGCTTTACACCGACGTGCGCCTGTACGGCGAAGCGGGCATTCCCGGCGTGATCTACGGCGCAGGCCCGCGCACGGTGCTGGAGTCGCATGCCAAGCGCAGCGACGAACGGGTCGTGCTTGAAGACCTGCGCCGCGCCACCAAGGTCATCGCCCGCACGCTGGCCGATTTGCTGCAGCCCGCCTGAGCGCGCCAGGGCATGATGCGCGCCGGTCGGCGCGCGTCATGCCCCAACAGCGGCACGCCATGCCCAACAGCGGTAAATCCTTCATTAGGTAACTAAATATATCAAATTAACTCGGGTTTTCCTCTATTCCGAATACCCGGGTCGTCTGTATACATTCCTCGTACACAAGAACGCTTTTTCAGGACTTTTCCCACCGACATCCCACTCCGCCAGGAGACTTTCGCCATGCAGGCTGCATCGTCCGCGCCCTCCCGCGCGCCGCAAGACCTCCACCCCGTCGACCAGCGCCTGCCCACCGGCAAGCTCGCGGCGTTGGGCCTGCAACACGTGCTGGTGATGTACGCCGGCGCGGTGGCCGTGCCGCTGATCGTGGGCCGCGCCCTGAACCTGTCGCCGGACGAAGTCGCCATGCTGATTTCGGCGGACCTGTTCTGCTGCGGCATCGTCACGCTGATCCAGACCCTGGGCGCGACGCAGTGGTTCGGCATCAAGCTGCCGGTGATGATGGGCGTTACCTTCGCGTCGGTCGCGCCCATGGTGGCGATCGCGAACGCCAACCCCGGCACGGCGGGAGCCCAATTGCTGTTCGGCACCATCATCGGCGCGGGCGCGGTGTCCATCCTGATCGCCCCGATGATCAGCCGGATGCTGCGCTTCTTTCCGCCCGTCGTGACGGGCACCATCATCGCCGTCATCGGCATCACGCTGATGCGCGTGGGCATCAACTGGATATTCGGCAATCCGTTCGGCCCCACCGCGCCCGTCATCGTGGACCCGCTCTACGCCAAGTGGCTGGCCGACGTCACCTCGCCGGGCAGCGCCATTCCGCCCGTGCCGCAAGGGTTCGCCATCATGCCGTCGATGCCGAATCCCCGGTACGCCGACCTGACCGGCCTGGGCATCGCCGCGCTGGTCCTCGTCTCCATCCTGTTGATCGTCAAGTACACGCGCGGCTTTGTCGCCAACATCTCGGTGCTGCTGGGCATCGTGATCGGCGCCGTCGCCGCGTCCGCGACCGGCATCATGACTTTCGAGAAGATCGGCCAGGCCGCCTGGTTCGACATCGTGCTGCCGTTCCACTTCGGCATGCCGAAGTTCGACCCCATCCTGATCCTGAGCATGTCGCTGATCATGGTGGTGGTGATGATCGAATCCACCGGCATGTTCCTGGCGCTGGGCGAAATGACCGGCCGGGACGTCCGGCAGGAAGACCTGGCGCGCGGTCTGCGCACCGACGGCCTGGGCACCTTGCTGGGCGGCATCTTCAATACCTTCCCGTACACCAGCTTTTCGCAGAACGTCGGGCTGGTCGCGGTGACAGGCGTCAAAAGCCGCTACGTCTGTGTGGCGGGAGGCCTGGTCCTGCTGGTGTTGGGCTTGCTGCCCAAGATGGCCGCCCTGGTGGAATCGCTGCCCACCGTGGTGCTGGGCGGCGCGGGCATCGTCATGTTCGGCATGGTCACCGCCACGGGGATCCGCATCCTGTCCGGCGTGGACTTCAAGGGCAACCGCCACAACGCGATGATCGTGGCCGTTTCGATCGGGGTCGGCATGGTGCCGCTGATCGCGCCCAACTTCAAGCAGTGGATGCCGCACTCGCTGCACACGCTGGTCGAGTCGGGAATTCTATTGGCCTCGCTGTCGGCGGTGCTGCTTAACCTGTTCCTGAACGGCGCCACGCATGACAAGCGCGCCATCATCTCGGCGGCGCTGCAAGCCGACGAACACTAAGCGTGGCGCGGTGGCCGGACCGCGGCAGGCGCGGACCCGGCCACGGCGTCGCGGCCAGCGCCCCTGCCGCTATCCCAGCCGCATCACGCGGCGCCAGAACAGCACCGCGACCATCACGAAAACCGCCAGTCCCAGATAAGACGCGATGGGCGCAAAGCCTTCGCCCGCGATGGCCAGCGGTGCGTCCGTGCCCGCCGCGCCGATGATGGCCGCCATCAGCACGCCCACCAAGCTTTCACCCACGATCAGGCCGGAAGCGATCAGCACGCCGCGGCGGTTCGCCGCATCCGCGTACTGTTCGTAGGGCTTGCCGGCGGCCGAGGCGCGACGCCGCAAGGCGCGTTCCAGCAGCCACGCCAGCACCGCGCCGGCCACGATGGGCGCGGCCACCGTCGGCGGCAGATAGATGCCGATCCCGACCGCCAGCACCGGGATGCGGGCCACGCGGCACGTGCGCTTCAGGATCTCGTCCACCACGATCAGCGCCACGCCCACGGCCATGCCGATCAGGATCATGGTCCAGTTCAACTGGTGGGTGAAGATGCCGCGCGCGATCGCCAGCATCAGCGTGGCCTGCGGGGCAGACAGCGCCTGCGCCGGATCCATGCCTTCGCGCGGCATCGCATCGGCGAAACCGTAAGCGTTGTACAGCAGCTCCAGCACTGGCGAAATCACCGCGGCGCCCACCACGCAGCCGATCAGCAGCGCCACCTGCTGGCGCCACGGCGTGGCGCCCACCAGCCAGCCCGTCTTCAGGTCTTGCAGGTTGTCGTTCGAAATCGACGCCACGGCCACCACGGCCGACGTACTGAAGATGGACAACGCGATCGCCATCTGCACGCCGTTCTGCACGCCAAGCAATTCGCCGCCCAGGGCCAGCATCAGCAGCGACACCAACACGATGGCCACGATGCCGACGCCGGAAATCGGGCTGGTCGACGACCCCACCAGACCCGCCATGTAACCGCAAGCCGCCGCCACCAGGAAGCCGAACACAAAGGCGAACAGCACGGCGTAGGCCACCAGCTTCCAGATGGCGCCGGCCGACAACGGCGCGCCCGACAGGAACACCTGGAAGGTAATTACCAGAATCGCCACCAAGATCAGCGTGACGATGGAAATCCAGCCTGCGGACAGGTCGCGCTCGGTGCGCGGCGCCTGCCCTGCCCGGGCCGCGCCCGCCTGGGTCAGCGCCGAGAACGACGCCTTCACCCCGCGCGCCATCGGCATGAACAGAGTCGCCAGCGTCCAGATGGCGCCCACGCCGATCACGCCGGCGCCGATGAAGCGCACCTGCGACGACCACAGCCCGGTCGCGTATTTCGCCAAGGTCTGCCCGGCGGGAATGTCGCCCATGGCGGTCAGGACGGGCACCGCAATGCCCCAGGAAATGATCAGGCCCGTCAGCATGGCCAAGCCCGCGACGATGCCGATCAGGTAACCCGCGCCCAGCAACGCCAGGGAAAAGCCCATCGGCAGGCGGAACACCGCGCCGCCCAGGGCAAACCAGCCGCTGACGCTGTCGCCCAGCACGCGCAGGCCGCTGGCGGCAAAGCTGACCACGGC
Organism: Achromobacter marplatensis; assembly: GCF_049060505.1. GTDB lineage: Bacteria > Pseudomonadota > Gammaproteobacteria > Burkholderiales > Burkholderiaceae_B > Achromobacter > Achromobacter marplatensis_A. Next base: position 673,741 of record NZ_JBMGRB010000001.1, on the reverse strand, counting down.
CGCCACCACGCCGCCCGTCACGATGTCGCCCATCCCGGTCGCGGCAGGCTTGGCGCCGGGCCGGCCGCTGGCCTGGCCGGCGTCGTCGGCCGCATCCTGCGCCCGTTCGGCGCTACCGACCCGCAAAATCTCGGCGGCTGCCACGCCTTCCGGATAGGGCAGATCGCTTTGGACCACCATCACATGGCGCAGCGGGATGGTGAACATCACGCCCAGCATGCCGCCGGCCGCGCAGATGCCCAGCGTCTGCCAGAACGGAAAGCCCTGCCAGTGCCCCATCATGACCAACGCGGGCAGGATAAAGATGATCGACGACAGCGTGCCAGCCGCCGACGCCTGCGTCTGCACCATGTTGTTTTCAAGAATGTTCGCGTCCTTGAACAGACGCAACACCGACATCGAGATCACCGCCGCGGGAATGGCGGATGAAAACGTCAGGCCGACCTTCAGCCCCAGGAAGACATTGGAGGCAGTGAAGATCACGGTGATCAAAGCACCCAGCAAGACGCCGCGGAACGTCAGTTCCGGAAGGGTGACGTTTGCCGGGACGCTGACGGGTTGAGTCATTGAAGTCTCCCGTTGTGGATTTTGCTAAACCGCGCATTCTAGCGCTTCGGCGTCCACCCAGTGGTCACCACGCGTAAACGCCGCTGGGCGGCAGATGCTGCCGGCTTTGGAAATGTCTGCAAAAGATTATGCTGAAAGCGGGCCTTTTCACCCTGGAATTTGATCACTCATGCCTTCGACACAGGGCTAGCATTGAGCGATAACAGGAGACATCACGACCATGCGCGACGCCAGCTACCCCATTGCCGGGCAAGACGACCGGCACGACGCCGATCCCTCGGAAACCGCCGAATGGCGTGACGCCCTGCAGTCACTGGTCGACAGTGGCGGGGCCGGCCGCGCCGGCTACGTGCTGGACAACCTGCTGGGGCACGCGGCGTCGCTGGGGTTGCGCGCCAACAGCCAGACCCGCACCGCCTATCTGAACACGATACCCGCCGACCAGGAACCGCCCTTCCCCGGCAACTTGGCGGTTGAAGAACGCATCGCCCGCATCAACCGCTGGAACGCGCTGGCCATGGTCGTGCGCGCCAATCAGGCGCACGGCGAACTGGGCGGCCACATCGCCAGCTACGCCTCCGCCGCCGACCTGTTCGAAGTGGGCTTTAACCATTTCTTCCGTGCGCAATCCGCCGACGGCCCGGGCGATCTCGTCTACATGCAGCCCCACTCAGCGCCCGGCGTCTATGCCCGCGCCTACTTGGAAGGTTTCCTGGGCGAAGACGATCTGGCCCACTTCCGCCAAGAGATAACCGCCACCGCGCGCGGGCTGCGTGGGCTGTCGTCCTACCCCCACCCTTGGCTGATGCCGGATTTCTGGCAGTTCCCCACGGGTTCCATGGGCATCGGCCCCATCAACGCCATCTACCAGGCGCGTTTCATGCGCTACCTGGAACACCGCTCTCTGGTGCCGGGCGGCGACCGCAAGGTCTGGGGCATTTTCGGCGACGGCGAAATGGACGAACCGGAATCCATCGCGGCGCTGACGCTGGCCGCCCGCGAAAAGCTGGACAACCTGGTGTTCGTCGTCAACTGTAATCTGCAGCGGCTGGATGGCCCGGTGCGCGGCAACGGCCGCATTATCGACGAGCTGGAAACGTTATACGCGGGCGCCGGCTGGAACGTGATCAAGCTGGTCTGGGGCAGCGACTGGGACGCCCTGCTGCGGCGCGATACCAGCGGCGCGCTGGCCCGCGCCTTCGCCAATACGGTAGATGGTCAGTTCCAGACCTTCGCCGCCAACGACGGCGCCTTCAACCGCGCTCATTTCTTCAATCAGAATCCCGAACTGGCGGCGCTGGTGGCCGACTGGACCGACGAGGCCATCGATCGCCTGCATCGCGGCGGCCACGACATGGTGAAAATCCATGCCGCCTACCACCGCGCGGCCCGGCACCGCGGCCAGCCCACCGTAATCCTCGCGCAGACCAAGAAGGGCTTCGGCATGGGGTCGGCCGGCCAGGGCAAGATGACGACGCACCAGCAAAAGAAGCTGGACGACGAGGCCCTGCTGGCCTTCCGCGACCGCTTCGCGCTGCCGATCTCGGACGCGGACTGCCTGGCGCTCAAGTTCTACCGCCCCGCCGAAGACAGCGCCGAATTGCGCCACCTGCAAGCGCGCCGGGCGGCGCTGGGCGGCCACATTCCCCGCCGCCGCACGCAAGCCCCGCGGCTGACACCGCCCGATGCCGAGCAATGGGCACGCTTCGCCCTGGCCGCCGACGGCAAGGAAATGTCGTCGACCATGGCCATCGTGCGCATGCTGACCGCCTTGCTGAAAGACGTCACCGTGGGCGCGCGCATCGTGCCCATCGTGGCGGACGAGGCCCGCACATTCGGCATGGCCAATCTGTTCCGCCAGATCGGTATTTATTCGGCGCAAGGCCAGTTGTACGAGCCCGAAGACATCGGCTCGGTGCTGTACTACCGCGAAGCGCGCGATGGCCAGATCCTGGAAGAAGGCATCACTGAGGCCGGCGCGATCTCGTCCTGGACCGCGGCCGGCACCAGCTATTCGGTCAACGGCCTGCCGATGCTGCCCTTCTATATCTATTACTCGATGTTCGGCTTCCAGCGCATCGGCGACCTGATCTGGGCCGCCGCCGACCAACGCACGCGGGGCTTCCTGATCGGCGCAACGTCCGGCCGCACCACACTGGGCGGCGAAGGCCTGCAGCACCAGGACGGCTCCAGCCACATCATGGCCGCCGCCGTGCCCAACTGCCGCGCATACGATCCGGCCTACGCCTTCGAAGTCGCCATCATCGTCGAACACGGCATGCGCCGCATGCTGGACGAGCAACGCGACGAGTTCTTCTATCTAACGGTCACGAACGAAAACCTGGCGCAGCCCGACATGCCCGCAGGCGCCGGCGTGCGCGACGGCATCCTGCGCGGGATGTATCTGCTGCGCCCCGCCCAAGGGCAAGCCCAGGTGCGACTCTTGGGCGCGGGCCCGATGCTGCGCGAAGCCGAAATGGCGGCGGAACGCCTGCGCGCGCGCCACGGCGTGGACGCCGAGGTCTGGAGCGTCACCAGCTTTTCCGAGTTGGCCCGCGACGGCCGCGAATCGGAGCGCGGCCGCGTGTTGGGGCTGGACGCGGCGGACGGCGCGGACTGGGTCCGCACCTGCCTGGGCGCAAGCGACGCGCCGGTCATCGCCGCCACCGACTACGTGCGCGCCGTGCCTGAACAGATCCGCGCGTGGGTGCCCGCCCCGTACCGGACCTTGGGCACGGACGGTTTTGGCCGCAGCGACACCCGCGCACAATTGCGCGACTTCTTCGAAGTCAGCGCCGACTGGATCGTGCTGTACGCGCTGGACAGCCTGGGCCGGCAGGCGGACGCGGACACGCTGCGCCAGACCTTGAACGCCCGTGCGCGGCAAACCCCGCCATGGGAACTGTAGTCATAGCGCGCCCGTCGACCCGGGCGTCTGCGCGCCGCTCATGCTTGCCGTAGCAAGCGGCGAAATATCCCGCCGCTTTTTGATCAAAACGGTTCGCTCGCTGCACTGCAACAACCAAGCGCCCGCGCTTTCTGGTGAAATACGGGTGTTCCCTAAGCATTTCGCGAAGAAACCGGCGGGCCGCGAGCCCGCCGTTTGTCATCCCGTTTTCCTTTTCAGTTAGTGCCTCCGAGGCCCCGATCCCATGGACGAAACTCTTACCAAAATGGCGTTGGATTACCACGCCTATCCCACCCCCGGCAAAATCTCGGTCGTCCCGACCAAGACGTTGGCCAACCAGGACGACCTGTCCCTGGCCTACTCCCCCGGCGTGGCCGCCGCTTGCATGGCCATCTTCGACCAAGGCGATGACGCCGCCTCGAAGTACACCTCGCGCGGCAACCTGGTGGGCGTGATCACCAACGGCACCGCCGTGCTGGGTCTGGGCAACATCGGCCCGCTGGCCGCCAAGCCGGTCATGGAAGGCAAAGGCTGCCTGTTCAAGAAATTCGCCGGCATCGACGTGTTCGACATCGAACTGGCCGAAAACGATCCTGACAAACTGGTCGACATCATCGCGGCGCTGGAGCCCACGCTGGGCGGCGTCAACCTGGAAGACATCAAGGCGCCCGAGTGCTTCTACATCGAAAAGAAGCTGCGCGAGCGCATGAAGATCCCCGTCTTCCATGACGACCAGCACGGCACCGCGATCATCTCGTCGGCTGCCATCCTGAACGGCCTGAAGGTCGTGAACAAGGACATCGGCTCGGTCAAGCTGGCCTGCTCGGGCGCCGGCGCCGCCGCCATCGCCTGCCTGGACCTGCTGGTCCACCTGGGCGTCAAGCGCGAGAACATCTTCGTGGTGGACTCCCGCGGCGTGATCTGGGATGGCCGCGATGAAAACATGGAAGCCAACAAGAAGCGCTACGCGCAGAAGACCGACGCGCGCACGCTGGCCGACGTGGTCAACGGCGCCGACGTGTTCCTGGGCTGCTCCACCGCTGGCGTGCTGACGGGCGACATGGTCAAGACCATGGCCGACCGCCCGCTGATCCTGGCGCTGGCCAATCCGGAACCGGAAATCCGCCCGGAAGTCGCCAAGGCCGCCCGCCCGGATTGCATCATCGCCACCGGCCGTTCGGACTACCCGAACCAGGTCAACAACGTGCTGTGCTTCCCCTTCATCTTCCGCGGTGCGATGGATGCTGGCGCGTCGCGCATCACCGAAGAAATGAAGCTGGCCTGCGTGAAGGCCATCGCCGAACTGGCGCAAGCCGAACAAAACGATGAAGTGGCCCGCGCCTACGCCGGCCAGGAACTGTCGTTCGGCCCCGACTACATTATCCCGAAGCCGTTCGACCCGCGCCTGATCGTCCAGATCGCGCCCGCCGTGGCCCAGGCGGCCGCCGACTCCGGCGTGGCCGCCCGCCCCATCGAAGACATCGAGGCCTACCGCCAAAAGCTGATGGGCTTCGTGTACCACTCGGGCCAACTGATGCGCCCGTTGTTCGCCCAGGCCAAGAAGGCGCCCAAGCGCGTCATCTACGCTGACGGCGAAGACGAACGCGTCCTGCGCGCCGTGCAGACCGTGGCCGACGAAAAGCTGGCGTTCCCGATCCTGGTCGGCCGTCCGGCCGTCATCGAAATGCGCATCCAGAAGGCCGGCCTGCGCCTGATCGCCGGCCAGCACTTCGAGATCGTGGATCCGGAAGACGACAACCGCTTCAACGAAACCTGGAACGCGTACTACCAGTTGAAGGGCCGTGAAGGCGTGACGCCGGCCATCGCCAAGGCGATGATCCGCAAGCACAACACGCTGATCGGCGCGATGCTGCTGCGTCGCGGCGACGCCGACGCCCTGCTCTGCGGCGTGGCCAGCAAGTACGACAACCAGCTCAAGTACATCGACGAAATCATCGGCAAGAAGGAAGGCCAGACATACGCCGCCCTGAACGTCCTGATGCTGCCCGACCAGACGCTGTTCGTCACCGACACCCACGTCAACGAAAACCCGACGTCGGAAGAAGTGGCCAACATCACCATCCAGGCCGCCGACGAAATGCTGCGCTTTGGCGTGGTGCCGAAGATTGCGCTGCTGTCGCACTCGAACTTCGGCAGCCGCGTGACGGAATCGTCGAAGAAGATGGCCGCCGCCAGCAAGCTGGTGCAAGAACGCGCACCCGACCTTGAAGTGGATGGCGAAATGCACGCTGACGCCGCCCTGTCCGAGAAGATCCGTGTGCTGGCCTATCCGGACAGCACGCTCAAGGGCCGCGCCAATCTGCTGGTGATGCCGAACCTGGACACCGGCAACATCACGTACAACATGCTGAAGATGACGGGCAGCAATGGCGTCGCCATGGGTCCGATCCTGCTGGGCGCCGCGCGCCCGGTGCACATCCTGACGACCAGCGCCACCGTGCGCCGCATCGTCAACATGACGGCCCTGGCCGTGGTGGATGCGCAGCAGGAAGCCGCCGAGGCCGCCAGAAAGCGTCGTTGATCGCCAACCTGCGGTAACGGAACGGGTGCCCTGCGGGGCACCCGTTTTTATTTGCGCCGCGACAAGCGGCGCCGGCCGCCACGCTAGTCCGCATGATTGGCCGGATGGTACAACCCAAGCTTGCCCTTTTCCTTGGAGACGACATGCTGGCCGATGCCCTGTACGCCTGGTTCCATTACCTGGCGATTTTCGTAATGGTGGTGGTCCTGACCGCCGAAGCCGTGTTGTTGCGCCCCGATCTCACCGCCAACGGAGTGAAGCGCCTGATCATCTACGATCGCCTCTATGGGGTCAGCGCCATTCTGGTATTGGCAACCGGCGTGCTGCGGTTGACCTTGGGCGCGAAGGGCGCCGCGTTCTACATGAGCACGCCCTGGTTCCACGCCAAGATCACGCTCTTTGTCATCATCGCGCTCTGTTCGATCCCGCCCACGCTGGCCATGCTGCGCTGGGCCAGGCAATCCCGCCAGCAACCGGGCTTCGTGCCGGCCTTGCCCGAGATCAAGCGGGTACGGCGCTGGGTGATGATCGAATCGCACCTCTTCATCTTCCTGCCCTTGTTCGCTGTCCTGATGGCGCGGCACATCAGCGTGTAGGCGTGGGGGCTGGCCAACCCTGGGCCAGGCAGGCCATCAGATAGTCGACGAACGCCCTGGCCCGGGCCGGCAGCAGCCGCGTTTCGGTCACGACATGGACGGGAAACGGCCCCAGGCTCCAGCCCGGCAAGACGCGGCGCAGGCCGCCTGAGCGCTCAAGCTCGCTTTGGTCCCCGCCCAGCGGGGCAATGCCCGCGCCCAACACCGCCAGCCGTCGGGCCATGCCCGCCTCGTTTACCGAAAACCGGCTGCCCGGCATGACGCTGATCTGCTCTTGTCCCCGCATCAACGGCCACCGCGTCGGCGCGCCATGCGCATCCGCCCGGAAACCGATGCACTCGTGCGCGGCAAGCTCAGACGGATGCACGGGCGCCCCGTGGGCAGCCAGATAGCTTTCCGACGCGTACAGATGGACGTTCACGGCCCCCAGGCATCGTGCGATGCGCGTGGAATCCGGCATCTCCCCGATCTTGATCGTCAGGTCGCAGGGCTCGGCCACGCGGTCCGCATGTTCCAGACTGGCCAGATTCATGTGGAAGGCCACATCTGGATGCCGACGCGAAAAGCCCAGGAAGATCTCGGCCATCACATCGGTGGCGAACGTGGCTGGCATATTGACGCGCAGCAAGCCGGACGGCGTCGCGGTCAAGGCCTGCAATTCCTCGTGCGCAACCTGGGCTTCTTCGACAATACGCAGGCAGCGCTCCAGGTAGAGCTCTCCCGCTCCTGTCAGCTCGACTTTGCGCGTGCTGCGATTGAGCAGGCTCAGGCCGACCGAACGTTCCAGTTCCGCCACGCGACGCGACAGCGTCGACTTCGGCAGCCCCAGCACGACAGCGGCGCGGCTGAAACTGCGCGCTTTGGCCACTTCTGCAAACAGCTCCATGCTGTGCAGGCGCTTCACCGAGGTCTCATCCGAAATCACTCCCTTACGGTTCGGCCGGCGTGAAACGCCACCGGCAAGCCGCATTGTCGGACGAGACTTTTAAGAATTTCTTAACGCGGCTCCTCCGGGCAACGGTGCCCGGCAGCGGCTACGGGCAGGCCGCTCGCCCCGCTGGCGCCGGCGCGTCATCGCCGACGACAAAGGTTGCGAATTCAAAAACGCCGACCGCTTCGTTCTTCTCGATGCCTGCCAACGTTCCGTCGAACGCCTGGATCACCGCCATGCCTGCCGGCACGTCGTCGTGACCATCGCGCTTGGCCGCTTGCCCATTCGCGGGGCTGAAGGCAAAAACGCCCGGAAACGGTTCGCGCCCGTCGCCCTGGGCCCGGCGGATGGTCTTGACCCTGGTGCCAGGCTCATAGTGGAACCCGCCCAGGTCCAGCTGGCACGCCAGTTCGGTGTCGCTGACCCGCAAGAGGCGCCGGTCGGCGTCCAGGTAGATGCGAGGATCGCTCAGCATCAGCCCGAACACCTTGACCGCCATAGGGTCCTTGACATCCACACGCCAGCGGTCCGGGTCGGATGAGCCGTCCGTATACACGGTGCCGCTCGACCCGTACAGGGTCGAGCCCGGCGCAAGGGTCAACTCCCCCACCCGGTTTCCGCTGCCCAGTTGGCACTGGTTCAGCGCCTTCATGCCGCCGTCGGGCGTGACGTCGAATTCGATATCGCGGGTCGCGTCGCACCGCCAACCCAGCACCGCCTGATCGCCCCGGCCGCTAAGGATGACGGTTCGCGGATACCGGCCAGTCAGCGCATACGTGTCTTTGTCGTAGTCGCTGTCAAGAAAGCGCCGCACGCGCATCGCCTGCACGCCGAACATCGTCACCGGCTGTGGAAAGTCGGCTTCCAGGTAGGTGTCCAGCTGCCCTTCGTCCTGCAGGGTCAGCCGCGTGCCGGCCGGCATGGGCGTGCCGCCCACCGTTGCCGCTTGTTCCAGCGTGACATGGCGCGCGGCTTCCCGGCGGTCGCCTTCCCGCTCGATCTGCCAGATAACGACCTGGACCCACGCATAGAACGCAAACGGCACCGCCAGCACCACGAACAACGCGGCCGACAGCTTCCAATGCCTGCGGACGAACCGGCGGTGCGTCGCGCTTGCCGCGAACATCGCGGCCCAGCCGACAAGCACGATGCCGGCAAGAAAGCCAAGGGAAAGCAGCAGCAAGAAGTTGGCAGAGGGGAGCGCGACGGGAATCATGGCAAGCATGATATCCGCTTCTTCGGCACAAAAAAAACCGCCCGAAGGCGGTTTCTTGCCGAAGCGGAAAAGCAGATTAACGCTTGTCCATCGGGGGCACGTCGCGGGTGACCGAACCCGTGAACAGCTGGCGCGGACGGCCGATCTTGTAGTCGGGATCCGACAGCATTTCGTTCCACTGGGCGATCCAGCCCACCGTGCGGGCCAGCGCGAAGATGGCCGTGAACAGCGAGGTCGGGATGCCGATGGCGCGCTGGACGATACCCGAGTAGAAGTCCACGTTCGGGTACAGCTTGCGCTGCACGAAGTACGGATCCGACAGGGCGATGCGTTCCAGTTCCATGGCCAGCTTGAACAGCGGGTCGTTTTCCAGGCCCAGGGCCGAGAGCACTTCCTTGCACGTTTCTTGCATCAGCTTGGCGCGCGGATCGTAGTTCTTGTAGACGCGGTGGCCAAAGCCCATCAGACGAACGCCCGAGTTCTTGTCCTTGACCTTCTCCATGAACTCGCCAACCTTGGCGATGCCGCCATTGGCTTGCAGCTCTTCCAGCATTTGCAGGCAAGCTTCGTTGGCGCCGCCGTGAGCCGGGCCCCACAGGCAAGCCACGCCAGCCGAGATCGCGGCGAACGGGTTGGTGCCCGACGAACCGCACAGGCGGACGGTGGACGTCGACGCGTTTTGCTCGTGATCGGCGTGCAGGATGAAGATGCGGTCCAGCGCGCGCTCGACGACTTCATTCACCTTGTAGTCTTCGCACGGCGTGGCGAACATCATGCGCAGGAAGTTGCCCGTGTAGGACAGGTCGTTCTGCGGATAGATGAACGGTTGGCCTTGCGAGTACTTGTACGCCATCGCGACCAGCGTCGGCATCTTGGCGATCAGGCGGATCGCCGAGATGTGGCGATGCTGCGGGTTCGTGATGTCGGTGGAGTCGTGGTAGAACGCGGACAACGCGCCAACCAGACCCGTCAACACGGCCATCGGGTGCGCATCGCGGCGGAAGCCACGCAGGAAGAAGTGCAACTGCTCGTTCACCATCGTGTGATGGGTCACTTGCGAGTCGAAGTCGGCCTTCTGTTCCTGGTTGGGCAGTTCGCCGTTCAGGATCAGGTAGCAGATGTCCATGAAGTCGCAATTGACGGCCAATTGCTCGATGGGGAAGCCGCGGTACAGCAGTTCACCCTTGTCGCCGTCGATGTACGTAATGCCCGATTCGCAAGCCGCGGTGGACATGAAGCCCGGGTCAAACGTAAACATGCCCGTCTGGCCATACAGCTTGCGGATGTCGATCACATCCGGACCGACCGTGCCCTTGTAGACAGGGAACTCAATGGGTGCGCTGCCATCCGAGAAGGATAGAGTGGCTTTTTTGTCAGACAGGTTCATGTTTATTCCTCTCACATTAATCAGAGTGCGCGCATCTGGCCAATAATGCCCCGAAGCCTGGGAGTATCCAGTTCACCTTCGAGTTCCTTGCGGGCCAGCAGCAGGTCGAGAAGATCGTTGTCTCCCATCTCGAACAGCTGGGTCAATGCGGCCACATCATCATCGGTAAGTTCGGCCTCGTAAGCGTCAAGATACCGAGTGATGATCAAGTCGTTTTCGAGCAGGCCGCGGCGCGCCCGCCAACGCAGACGCGCCCGCTCCAGTTCAGTTAGCCTGCTCATCGTTACACCATAAGTACAAAAGTCTTCACACTAGAAACTAGACCGTGCGGCGGACCATCAGTTCCTTGATCTTGCCGATCGCCTTGGTCGGGTTCAGTCCCTTGGGACAGACGTCGACGCAATTCATGATGGTGTGGCAACGGAACAGGCGGTACGGATCTTCCAGGTTGTCCAGACGCTCGCCCGTGGCTTCGTCGCGGCTGTCGGCGATGAAGCGGTAGGCTTGCAGCAGGCCGGCCGGGCCGACGAACTTGTCCGGATTCCACCAGAACGACGGGCAGGAAGTGGAACAGCACGCGCACAGGATGCACTCGTACAGTCCATCCAGCTCTTCGCGCGCCTCGGGCGACTGCAGGCGCTCTTTTTCGGGCGGCGGCGCGTCGTTGATGAGGTACGGACGAACGGAGTGGTACTGATTGAAGAAGTGCGTCATGTCCACGATCAGGTCGCGGATGACAGGCAGGCCCGGCAGCGGGCGCAGGACGATGGGTTCCTTCAGTTCGCGAAGGTTCGTCGTGCAGGCCAGGCCGTTCTTGCCGTTGATATTCATGGCGTCCGAACCGCACACGCCTTCACGGCACGAGCGGCGCAGGGCCAGGCTGTCATCGACGTCGTTCTTGATGCGCACCAGCGCATCAAGCAGCATCTTGTCGGTCGGCTGGAGTTCAACGTCCAGCTTTTGCATGTACGGGCGCTCGTCCTTGTCCGGATCGTAGCGGTAGATTTCGAACTTGACGATTCTCTTGGTGCTCATAATGGGCTCTATCCGGACTTAGAAGGTACGCGCCTTGGGCGGGAAGGACTCAACCGTCAAAGGCTTCATCTGCACGGGCTTGTAATCCAGGCGGCTGCCTTCGGAATACCACAGCGTGTGCTTGAGCCAGTTCTCGTCGTCGCGCGTCGGGTGGTCGTCCAGCGCGTGCGCGCCGCGGCTTTCGGTGCGGGCAGCGGCCGACTTGATCGTGGCGCGGGCCACTTCGGTCATGTTGGCCAGTTCCAGCGCTTCGACGCGCGCGGTGTTGAACACCTTGGACTTGTCCTTGAAGTAGATGCTGTCGGCTTGCTTGGCCAGATCTTCGATCTGCGTCACGCCTTCGTTCAGCAGTTCCAGCGTGCGGAACACGCCGCAGTGGCGCTGCATCGAGAAGCGGATGGCGTTGCCGATGTCTTGCGTCTTTTCGCCCGACGTGCGCGATTCCAGCTTGTTCACGCGGTCCAGCGAGAAATCCACGGCTTCCTTCGGCAGATCCTGGTGCGCGCGCTGGCGCTCCGGGTGCGAATTCACAATGTGGTTGCCGGTGGCGCGGCCGAACACGATCAGGTCCAGCAGCGAGTTGGTGCCCAGGCGGTTGGCGCCGTGCACCGACACCGCGGCGCATTCGCCGATGGCGTACAGGCCGTTGACGACCTTGTTCTCGCCGTTTTCGCGCGACAGCACCTGGCCGTGGTAGTTGGCCGGAATGCCGCCCATCTGGTAGTGGATGGTCGGAACGACGGGGATCGGTTCCTTGATCGGGTCGACGTTGCCGAACTTGATGGCGATTTCGCGGATCGAGGGCAGACGCTTGTTGATGACGTCGGCGCCCAGGTGGTCAAGCTTCAGGACGACGTAGCTGCCGTCCGGACCGCAACCGCGGCCTTCCTTGATTTCCTGGTCCATCGAGCGGGACACGAAGTCGCGCGGGGCCAGATCCTTCAGCGTGGGCGCATAGCGCTCCATGAAGCGCTCGCCATCCTTGTTCAAGAGGATGCCGCCTTCGCCGCGCACGCCTTCCGTGATCAGCACGCCGGCGCCGGCGACGCCGGTCGGGTGGAACTGCCAGAATTCCATGTCTTGCAGCGGGATGCCCGCGCGCGCCGCCATGCCCAGGCCGTCACCGGTGTTGATGAAGGCGTTGGTGGACGCGGCCCAGATACGGCCAGCGCCGCCGGTGGCCAGCACCGTGGTCTTGGCTTCCAGGATGTAGATCTCGCCCGTTTCCATTTCCAGGGCGGTCACGCCCACGACGTCACCGGCTTCGTTGCGCAGCAGGTCCAGCGCCATCCATTCGACGAAGAACTGGGTGCGCGCGGCAACGTTGCGCTGGTAGAGGGTGTGCAGCAGCGCGTGGCCGGTGCGGTCGGCGGCGGCACAGGCGCGCTGCACCGGCTTTTCACCGAAGTTGGCGGTGTGGCCGCCGAACGGACGCTGGTAGATCGTGCCGTCGGGGTTGCGGTCGAACGGCATGCCGAAGTGTTCAAGCTCGTACACGGCGTTCGGCGCTTCACGGCACATGAATTCGATGGCGTCCTGGTCTCCCAGCCAATCCGACCCCTTGACGGTGTCGTACATGTGCCAGTACCAGTTGTCTTCGCTCATGTTGCCCAGCGAGGCGCTCACGCCGCCTTGCGCGGCAACGGTGTGCGAACGCGTGGGGAACACTTTGGACAGCACGGCAACCGACAGGCCCGCTTGGGACAGTTGCAGCGAACAACGCATGCCGGCTCCACCGGCGCCAACGACCACCACATCAAACTGGCGGCGCGGCAAGGATTTCATGACAGAGACCACGGCTTAAATGCTCCAGAGGATTTGCGCGAAGTAAACGACCGTACCGATCAACCAGAGGATCGTCAGCACTTGCAGCAGCAGGCGCAGGCCCACAGGCTTGACGTAATCCATCCAGATGTCGCGCACGCCAATCCAGGCATGCCAGGCCAACGCAATGAATGCAAGGGAGGCCAGGATCTGGCCTACCGGAATGAAGCCCACGTAGAAATTGAACAGCTTGACCCAATGTTCATACGTGAAGGCGGGCATCGTCAGGATGCCGACAAGCAGCACCAGCGTGTACACGGCCATGATGACGGCGGTGATGCGCTGGATGATGAAATCCATGACCCCATAGTGGGCGCCGACGACCAGGCGCTTGGGTCCGTAGTTTTTAGCGGCGGCCATTTACAGCACTCCGAACAGTTTGAGACCGAACACCAGCGTCAGCGCCAGGCTGACACCGAAGACCACGCCGGCGCTTTTCTTGGCCGACAGCTTGTCGATACCGATGTGCAGGTCCAGCAGCAGGTAGCGGATGCCGGCACAGAAGTGGTGCAGGTAGCCCCAGATCAGGACCAGGAACACAAGCTTGACGATCGGGTTGGCCGCGATGGAGGCGATCCAGGCGAACGACTGCGGTGCGGCCACGCTTGCTGCGAACAGCGGCACGATGACCAAGGGCAAACAGAGGAACAGCAAAATGCCGCTGATGCGGTGCAGGATGGACAGCTTGCCGGCCAGGGGCAGGCGATAGGAGAACGCAACTTGGGCAAGCCCAATATTGCGAAACTGCGGACGTGGCTTGGCAGCGGTGTCGGACATGACGGCCTCGGTGTTTCGGAACTAGGGAATCGTGACGGCGGAAATGCCGTGGCCCTTGCGGGCAAACACGGTATTTTCGCCCAGAGATAGGGTTGGTATCAAATCGTAGTGTAAAAGCTCATCAATTCAGACTATTGCGGTAGTGGTATCGATCGGTCAAGTACAACCCCCTGCGAATTTCCATGGGGCGGTCACCATAGGTGTACGACACCCGATCCACCTGCAACAACGGCGTGCCGGCGGGAACATTAAGCAGCGGACAGACTTCGGCCGGCGCGATCACCGCGCGCAGCTTTTCGTCCGCGCGCACCATGCTCACGCCGAACTCGGATTCGAACAAACCATAGAGCGGCGCCTTGTTGGCGGTCAGCAGTTCCAGGGTCAGTCCGCGGAAAATGGTGCCAGGCAGCCAGATGTCGTCCACGACGGTCGGCGTCTGCCCCATGGACAGCAGGCGGCGGATCATGACGACGGTTTCGCCCGCCCGAAGGTCCAGGGCGCGCGCGATCTCGGCGGGCGCTCTCAGGCGCCGGCATTCCAGGATGCGGCTTTCGGCGCGGCCGGGCTCTCCTTCTTCGTCGGCGGCCAGGCGCAGGAAACGGTAACGGACGCGGGCTTCGTGGTGGGTGGCGACAAAGGTGCCCTTGCCCTGGCGACGCAGCAGCATGTGCTCGGCCGCCAGCTCATCGACCGCCTTGCGCACCGTGCCCTGGCTCACCTGGAAACGGGCGGCCAGATCGATTTCGCTGGGGATGAGTTCACCGGGCTTCCATTCGCCGCGTTCAAGGCTTTGAACGAGCAGATCCTTGATCTGGCGGTAGAGCGGACTGAAAGCGGCCCCCTCGCCCGTTGAACGGGCGGCGCGAGTGCGTAAGGAGGTTTCGGGCCGAGGCTCTGCCATGGATCTTCTTGAAAGTGTCATGTTCATCCGGATGATGGGAAGGCAGCTCAAAAACAGGGTGCAGACCCATATCCAAAATGCGCCGGCAAGGGCACAGCGGACCGTGCTGCAACGCATTCGAATAAACGCTCTATTGTGGCATATCGGGCGGGAAGCTGTCCAACGTCTTATGTCTTATATAAGATAGAAGAGCGTTTGACGCACCCGTAAAATCGATCTAGGATTCACGGCTGTCAGGGGCCCGCGCCGGCTTGCCCGCACGCGCTGTTTTGGCCCCCTCAACGATTACACTGATTGGTGAGATTTTTCTCGCCAAACCATTACGGAGAACGTCCATGTCCAAGCCTGCCTTGCGTGTCGCCGTCACCGGCGCCGCCGGCCAAATCGGTTACGCACTGCTATTCCGCATCGCCTCCGGCGAAATGCTGGGTAAAGATCAACCCGTCATCCTGCAACTGCTGGAAATCCCCGACGAGAAAGCGCAAAAGGCCCTGAAGGGCGTCATCATGGAATTGGATGACTGCGCCTTCCCGCTGCTGCAGGAAGTGACCGCCCACAGCGACCCGCGCACCGCCTTCAAGGACGCCGACGTGGCCCTGCTGGTCGGCGCCCGTCCGCGCGGCCCCGGCATGGAGCGCAAGGACCTGCTGTCCGTCAACGCCCAGATCTTCACGGCGCAGGGCAAGGCCCTGAACGACGTGGCCAGCCGCAACGTCAAGGTCCTGGTCGTCGGCAACCCCGCCAACACCAACGCCTATATCGCCATGAAGTCTGCCCCGGACCTGCCGGCCAAGAACTTCACCGCCATGCTGCGCCTGGACCACAACCGCGCGCTGTCGCAGTTGTCGGCCAAGTCGGGCAAGCCAGTTGCCGATATCGAAAACCTGATCGTCTGGGGCAACCACTCGCCCACGATGTATCCCGACTTCCGTTTCGCCACCGTCGGCGGCGAGTCGCTGACCAAGCTCATCAACGATGACGCCTGGAACCGCGACACGTTCATCCCGACCGTCGGCAAGCGCGGCGCCGCCATCATCGAAGCCCGTGGCCTGTCCTCGGCCGCTTCGGCCGCCAACGCCGCCATCGACCACGTCCGCGACTGGGTCCTGGGCAGCAACGGCAAGTGGGTCACGATGGGCATCCCGTCGGACGGCTCCTACGGCATCCCGGAAGGCATCATCTACGGCGTGCCGGTCACGACCGAAAATGGCGAATACAAGCGCGTCGAAGGCCTGGAAATCGACGCCTTCTCGCGCGAGCGCCTGGACTTCACGCTGAAAGAGCTCCTGGAAGAGCGCGACGGCGTCAAGGACCTGCTGAAGTAAGCAGCGTTTGAATGAAGAATTGGGCCCGTTGATGCGGGCCCAATTCCTAAGCAGGACCGGAACACCAGACCGGCGCATAAACCTGTCCCTTCGCCCCGCTGCCTGCGATTGTCGCGGAGGGGACAGATTTATATTCCGGACCCGCGATAAGGTCGTGGGCTAGCCATAAGAAAGAACGGAGACCTCCATGTCCAGACCCGAATCGCCCGGCGCCCTCTTCCGCCGCGCCCTCGCCGAAGAAAGCCCGCTGCAGATCATTGGCGCCATCAACGCAAACCACGCGCTGCTGGCCAAGCGCGCCGGGTACCGCGCCATCTACCTGTCCGGCGGCGGCGTGGCCGCCGGGTCGCTGGGCTTGCCCGACCTGGGCATCAACACCATGGATGACGTGCTGACCGACGTGCGCCGCATCACCGACGTGTGCGACGTGCCGCTGGTGGTGGATATCGACACCGGCTTCGGTCCGTCGGCGTTCAACATCGCCCGCACCGTCAAGAGCCTGATCAAGTTCGGCGCGGCCGCATGCCACATCGAAGACCAGGTCGGCGCCAAGCGCTGCGGCCACCGTCCGGGCAAGGAAATCGTCACCACCGAAGAAATGGCCGATCGCGTCAAGGCGGCCGCCGACGCCCGCACCGACAGCGACTTCTACCTGATCGCCCGCACCGACGCCATCGCGTCGCATGGCGTGGACGCCGCGATCGAACGCGCGCTGGCCTGCGTGGAAGCCGGCGCCGACGCGATCTTCGCCGAAGCCGCCTACGACCTGCCCACCTACGACCGCTTCGTCAAAGCCGTCAAGGTGCCGGTCCTGGCCAACATCACCGAATTCGGCAAGACGCCGCTGTTCACCGTCGAAGAACTGAAAAGCGTGGGCGTGGGCATGGTGCTCTATCCGCTGTCCGCCTTCCGCGCCATGAACAAGGCCGCCGAAGCCGTCTACACCGCCATCCGCCGCGACGGCCACCAGAAAAACGTGGTGGACCTGATGCAAACGCGCGAAGAGCTGTACGACCGCATCGGCTACCACGAATTCGAATCCAGACTGGATGCGCTCTTCCAAAAGGGCAAAGCGTAAGTCCGCAACGCCTTTTGTATCCGGCGCCACGGCCATCCCGGGGCGCCACGCTTTTCCCCCATATCGTCAATCGCGAAAGGAAAGGAGTAGAGACATGAGCACGGCTCCCAAGAAGCAAGAATCCAAACCGGATGCCAAGCCGGAAGAGAAAGCCGGTTTCAAACCCAAGAAGTCCGTCGCCCTGTCGGGCGTGGTCGCGGGCAATACCGCGCTGTGCACCGTGGGCCGCAGCGGCAACGACCTGCACTACCGTGGCTATGACATCCTGGACATCGCGCACACCAGCGAATTCGAGGAAATCGCCCACCTGCTGGTCCACGGCAAGCTGCCCAACAAGGCCGAACTGGCCGCGTACAAGCAAAAGCTGAAGAGCCTGCGCGGCCTGCCGGCGCAACTGCAAGTGGCGCTGGAAGCGTTGCCCGCATCCAGCCACCCGATGGACGTGATGCGCACCGCCGTGTCCGTGCTGGGCTGCGTGCTGCCCGAGAAAGACGACCACAACACCCCGGGCGCGCGCGACATCGCCGACCGCCTGATGGCCAACCTGGGTTCGGCCCTGCTGTACTGGTATCACTACAGCCACAACGGCCACATGATCGACGTGCAGACGGACGACGACAGCATCGGCGGCCACTTCCTGCACCTGCTGCACGGCGAAAAGCCCAGCGACGAATGGGTCAAGGCGATGCACATCTCCTTGAACCTGTACGCCGAACACGAATTCAACGCGTCCACGTTCACCGCGCGCGTCATCGCCGGCACCGGTTCGGACATGTTCTCGTCCATCGCCGGCGCCATCGGCGCGCTGCGCGGCCCGAAGCATGGCGGCGCCAACGAAGTCGCGTTCGACGTGCAGAAGCGCTATGAAACGCCGGACGAGGCCGAAGCCGACATCCGCCGCCGCGTCGAGGCCAAGGAAGTTATCATCGGCTTTGGTCACCCCGTCTACACCGTGTCCGACCCGCGCAACAAGGTCATCAAGGACGTGGCCAAGAAACTGTCCAAGAAAGCCGGCAGCACCAAGATGTTCGACATCGCCGAACGCCTTGAGACGGTCATGTGGGACATCAAGAAGATGTTCCCCAACCTGGACTGGTTCTCGGCCGTCAGCTATCACATGATGGGCGTGCCCACCGCCATGTTCACCCCGCTGTTCGTCATCGCGCGCACCGCAGGCTGGTCGGCTCACATCATCGAGCAGCGCATCGACAACAAGATCATCCGTCCCACCGCCAACTACGTGGGCCCGGAAGATCAGAAGTTCGTGCCGCTGGACAAGCGCAAGTAGGCCCGGCGCAAGCCAGACGAGAGCAAGGGCGCAGCATGGCTACCTGTATTCATTCCATGGAGAGGTACCGCTATGTCTGCCCCGATCTCCAACGTGCGTCCCGAGCCCGACCAGGTACTGGTCGATATCGCGGACTACGTTCTGAACTACGACATCAAGAGCGGCCTGGCGTATGAAACCGCCCGCAATTGCCTGATCGACACGCTGGGCTGCGGCCTGGAAGCGCTGGAGTACCCCGCGTGCAAGAAGTTGCTGGGCCCGATCGTGCCGGGCACGGTGGTGCCCAACGGCGCCAAAGTGCCCGGCACGTCGTTCCAGCTGGACCCGGTGCAGGCCGCGTTCAACATCGGCACGATCATCCGCTGGCTGGATTTCAACGACACCTGGCTGGCCGCCGAATGGGGCCACCCGTCAGATAACCTGGGCGGCATCCTGGCCACCGCCGACTGGCTGTCCCGCACTGCGGTCGCCGCCGGCAAACCGCCCTTGACCATGCGCGACGTCCTGACCGGCATGATCAAGGCGCACGAGATCCAGGGATGCATCGCGCTGGAAAACGCCTTCAACAAGGTCGGGCTGGACCACGTCGTGCTGGTCAAGGTGGCGTCAACCGCCGTCGTGGCGCAGATGCTGGGACTGGACCGCGATGAAGTGATCAATGCCGTGTCGCTGGCGTGGGTCGACGGCCAAAGCCTGCGCACCTACCGCCACGCGCCCAATACCGGCAGCCGCAAAAGCTGGGCCGCCGGCGACGCCACCAGCCGCGCCGTGCGCCTGGCGCTGATCGCCAAGACCGGCGAAATGGGCTATCCGTCCGTGCTGACGGCCAAGACCTGGGGCTTTTACGATGTGCTCTTCAAGGGCCAGCCGTTCAGGTTCCAACGGCCCTATGGCAGCTACGTGATGGAGAACGTGCTGTTCAAGATCTCGTTCCCCGCCGAGTTCCATTCGCAGACCGCGGTGGAATGCGCCATGCAGATCCACGATCGCCTGCGCGCCGAAGGCAAGCGCGCGGAAGACATCAAGGCCATCACGATCCGCACGCACGAGGCCTGCATCCGCATCATCGACAAGAAGGGCCCGCTGAACAATCCCGCCGACCGCGACCATTGCATCCAGTACATGGTGGCCGTGCCCGTGCTGTTCGGCCGCCTGACGGCCGCCGACTACGAAGACGAGGTCGCCCGCGATCCGCGCATCGACGCCTTGCGCGACAAAATCGTCTGCGTGGAAGACCCGGCCTATACCCGCGACTACCACGATCCCGACAAGCGCTCGATCGCCAACGCGTTGACAGTCGAGTTCACCGACGGCTCCCGGTTTGAAGAGATCGTCTGCGAGTACCCCATCGGCCACAAGCGCCGCCGGCAAGACGGCATTCCGCTCCTGGAAGCCAAGTTCCGGACCAACCTGGCGCGCATGTTCCCGGCCCGGCAGCAGCGCCGCATCCTGGACGTCTCGTTGAACCAGCAGGCGCTGGAGGCCATGCCAGTGCACGAATACGTGGACCTGTACGTCATCTGAGTGCACGCGCCGGCCCACGGGAAGGTCGCTGCGGCGCCGGCCTTACAATGCGGCTTTCCTCGATCGGATCGCGCCATGGCCATGCTCTGGGTCAAGACCTTCCATATTGTCTTTATCGCTTCCTGGTTTGCCGGATTGTTCTACCTGCCGCGCATTTTCGTGAACCTGGCGCAGCAGACGGACGCCTCCGTCCAGGCCACGCTGCTGGGCATGGCCCGCCGGCTGTACCGCTTCACGACCATCCTTGCCGTGGTCGCCATCGTGTTCGGCATGTGGCTGTACCTGGGCTACCGCATTGGCGTAGGCCCCGGCAACGGCTGGATGCACGCCAAACTCTTTTTCGTCCTGCTCGTCATCGGCTACCATCACGCCTGTGGCTTGATGCTACGTAAATTCGAACAGGGCAAAAATACCCGTTCGCACAAGTTCTATCGCTGGTTCAACGAAGTTCCCGTCTTGCTGCTCTTGGTGGTGGTGGCGCTGGTCGTCGTCAAACCCTTCTGATTCCCCCTACCTTTGCACATTCGCCAGGATTCGTATGTCCTCTGATGAACACGACCGTCCGCGCAAGACGCTGACGATCAAGAAAACGGCGCGCGACGCCCACGCCGAAGAAGCGCCCAAGCGCACCCGCACGGGCGCCCGCGCCCGGCTGGTTGCCCAGATCGAGCGCACCCGCGAAAACGTCGAGCGCCAGAAAGACCCCGAAGGCTATCAGCGCCGCCAGGAAGAAGAGGCCCGCTACGCCCGCAAACCGGCCGCGGGCGGCCGCGGCGCCGCTCCCCGCGGGCAGGCGCCGCGCGGTGGCCAGTCCGATCGCGGTCAATATGATCGCGGCGCGCCCACCCGAGGTACGTCGGAACGCAGCGGCCCCAGCCGGAGTTCGTCTGATCGCGGCGGCCCAGGCCGAAGCCCGTCTGATCGAGGCGCCTCCAGCCGCGGTTCGTCTGATCGCGCGCCGTCCGATCGAGCGTCGTCTGGCCGCGCACCCGCCGCGCGCAGCCGTTCCGACGACACGCGCCGCGACGCGGGCGCAAGCGCCAGTTCGCGCCCGCCGCGTCCGCAGCAGCGCGCGCCGCGCCTGCGCGACGATCAATACATCGCCCCCGCCACGCCGGCGGGACGCTTCTACGATCCGTTCGAAGACGACGGCCCCGCGCCTGAGTTTGCCGCCGAGGCCGATCACGGCCACGTGCCGGATCAAGGCCAGGACGCCCAGCCGGAATTCACCGACGCGCGCGACGATTTCCGTGACCGCGCCCCCACTGTCGAAACTCGCAGCCGCCGCCCGCGCGAACCTCGGCAGGCGGAAGTGTTCACGGTATTCGCCCCCTGCCCTCAAGGCCTTGAAGAGGCGCTGACGGCGGAAATGCAGGCGCTGGGCTACGACGACGCCAAGGCGGGCCGCGCCGGCTGCTCGTTCACGGCCGATTGGGCCGGCGTGCAGCGCGCCAACCTGTATTCACGCCTGGCGACCCGCATCCTGGTGCAGGTCGCGCACGCCGAGATCTCGCACGAAGACGATATCCTGGACCTGGCCCGCGACACCCCCTGGGAACGCTGGTTCGGCGCCGAGCAGACGCTGCGCGTGGATACTTCGGCCATCAAGAGCCCGGTGCAAAGCCTGCAGTACTGCAATCTGCGCGCCAAGGACGGCATCTGCGACCGCCTGCGCGAACTGGAAGGCGAACGCCCCAGTATCGACACGGTGCGGCCGGACGCACGCGTGCACCTGTTCCTGACGGGCCACACCGCCACCCTGTACCTGGACACCTCGGGCGAATCGCTGTTCAAGCGCGGCTGGCGCCTGGACAAGGGCGAAGCCCCGCTGCGCGAGAATCTGGCGGCCGGCATGCTGGCCCTGGCGGGGTGGGACCCGGCGGCGCCGCTGCTGGACCCGTTCTGCGGGTCGGGCACCATCCTGATCGAAGCCGCCTGGATCGCGTTGGGCGTGCCTCCGGGCATTTCACGCCCGTTCGGCTTCGAACGCCTGCGCGACCATGACGCCTATCGCTGGCGCGACCTGAAGGACGATGCGCGCTCGCGCATCCTGCCGCAGTTGGACGCGCCCCTGGTCGGTTACGACCTGGACCCGCAAGCCATTGAATTCGCCCAAAACAATGCCGAACGCGCCTGGCTGACGGCCGATTCCATCCGTTTCGAAGTCGGTGACGCCCGCGAGATCGCGGCGCCCGCCGACCACGGCTGGATCGTCACCAACCCGCCCTATGGCGAGCGCATGCTGACCGAGCAGGACGCCGACCTGTGGCGCGATTGGGCCAGTTGCCTGAAGCGCAATTTCGCCGGCTGGCAATTGCATGTCATCACCAGCGACATGACGCTGCCCAACCAGATGCGCTTAAAACCCAAGCGCCGCGTGCCGCTGTATAACGGCGCATTGGACTGCCGCCTGTTCGGTTTCGAACTGGTCGCTGCAGGCTACCGCGACGCCTGATCGCGCGGCGGCCAAGGCGGCTTTACCGCCCTGGCCGCCAAGCCCATTTCCGCACCGAAGGCACGTTGTAAAAGCGCCGCAACATGGTGCGCGTATCTTTGCTTATGGTGCCCCGCCGCGCGGTTTTGGGGCATTATCAGCACCAGGGTGTTGCCAAGTTGCACCTGCTTGCACCTTCCCCTTGCACAGTTTCAGGGTAAACCCTATAATTCGGGTTATCCCTAGTAGCAAACAACTGTGCAAGCCCGTGGAGGCTATTGTGATCAACCCGAACAACACCATCCGCCTGACCGACGAACTCGAGCGCCAACTGATGCTCCAGGCTATTGAAGAACAATTCCGTCCGCATCCGATGCGGGCGTTGGCCGCCGGCCTGCGTAAGCTGGCCCACGGCGTGAAGGCCCTGGCTGGCAAGACGAGCGCCAAGAACGCGCACTCCGCTGCCTAAAGACAGGCTGGGCCTTAAGCGCTAAGGCCCGAAAGATTTTCCCCTTGGGGGCTGCATAGCCCCTTTTATAGACCCGCCCTTACCGGCGGGTTTTTTTTCGTCGGGCCTTCCCTCCTTGGGGGGCAGAGAACACACGTAGTGCGTGAAGCGTGGGGGCCCTTCCCCCCGCCGGGCCGCCCCAAGGGGGGAAGCCCCCTCGGGGGGCAGAGAACACACGAAGTGTGTGAAGCGTGGGGGCCATCTTTATCGGATAATGCCCACCCATGACGACAGACGCCCTTGACCAGACCCCGAATCGGCTGCGCCGGTTTGCCTGCATGATGTATGAAGCCGTGCTGCTGTTTGGCGTGGTGTTCCTGGCGGGTTACCTGCTGGACACGCTCACCCAGAGCAAAAATGCACTGGAGCTGCGGGCAGCCCGGCAAGCCTGGCTGTTCGTTGCGATAGGGGCCTACTTCGTGCTGTGCTGGCGCCGGCGGGGCCAGACCCTGCCGATGAAGACCTGGAACATCCGGCTGGTCGACCGCGACGGCAACACGCCGCCGACATTCCGGCTGATCCTGCGCTACGTGTTGGTCTGGCCGCTGGTGCTGGCCGGGGCTGCCGTGGTGTGGGGCGCCGCCAGCCTGACCGGCTGGGCGTCGATGGACATGTTTATCGTGGCCGCGCCCTTCACGATCTTCATCTGGTCCTGGTTCGATCCCGACGGGCAGTTCTTGCATGACCGCATCCTGGGCACACGCCTGCGCAACGCGCCGCAGCGCCAGAAATCGCGATAACAGCGCTTCGAGACGTCAGCACTTCAGCAGTTCGGCCCTTCAGCGCACACAAAATATTACAAACAGCAAAAGCATGCGGCGAATTCATCGCATGCTTTCAGAAAATTGAAAGTCGCCCGCAAAGACAATGAGGCCCCGTTAAACAGACGCCTTTCCGGACCTCTCATGCGCGCTTTCCTTTCCCGACTGTCGCTGGCCGCCGCCAGCGCGCTGTGCTTTCTGCCCGCTGGCGCCATGGCGCAAAACGCGTCGGCCCAGCAAGAGATCGAATCGGCCACGAAAGCCGCTTTCGCCGCCGCCCAGCAAGGGCCGGCCGACGTGAAACTGGGCGATCAGGCGGTCGTGCGCTTGCCTCAGAACATGTTCTTCGTCCCGCGCTTGCAGGCCGAACGCCTGATGCAGGCCTACGGCAACGGCAAGGACCCCTCGCTGTTGGGGGTCGTGATGCCCAAGAGCGACGAGGACGACTGGGTCGTCACCGTCAATTTCGACAAGGCAGGCTACATCAAAGACGACGACGCGCGGAACTGGAACGTCGGCGAATTGCTGGACAGCCTGCGCGAAGGGACCGAGCAGTCCAATGAAAAGCGCAAGAAACGCGGCTTCCCCGAGCTGACCGTGGACGGCTGGGTCGAGGCCCCCAAGTACGACGGCAACACGCAGCGGCTGGTCTGGTCGGTGGCCGCCAAGCACAAGGGCGCTGACGCCGGCGAAGACCCGACGGTGAACTACAACACCTATGCGTTGGGCCGCGACGGCTACATCACGCTGGACCTGATCACCCAGCAAAGCCTGGTGCCCAAGGACAAGACCGCCGTGCTGGCGTTGCTGGACAACCTGACCTACGTGGACGGCAAGCGCTACACCGATTTTGATTCCTCGACCGACAAGGTCGCCGAATACGGGCTGGCCGCGCTGGTGGCCGGCGTGGCCGCGAAGAAGCTGGGGCTTTTCGCCGTCATCGCCGCGTTCCTGGCCAAGTTCGCCAAGGTCGGCATCCTGGCGGCCGCCGCGCTGGGCGGCGGGCTGTGGAAGCGCCTGCGAGGCAAAAAGGCCGACGCCCAGCAGCCTTGAGCATTCTCTCGTGACGGCGGCGCCACGCAAGACCACCCCGCCGTCACAACAGCGTCACGGATTCTTCACACGCCCGTCATCGCCGGATGATCTGATCCTGAGGCATGACGACAGCCCACATGGAAGCGACCGTGAACGAAATCCGACCCGCGCACTGGCGTGCTCTGTGGATTTCCGATATTCACCTGGGCACTGCCGGGTGCAAGGCGGAATTCCTGCTCGATTTCCTGGATCACAACGATTCGGACACGCTGTATCTGGTGGGCGATATCGTGGACGGCTGGCAACTGCGCAAGCATTGGCACTGGCCCCGGGCGCACAACGACGTGATCCAGCGCATCCTGCGCAAAGCGCGCAACGGCACGCGGGTGGTGTTCATTCCCGGCAACCATGACGAATTCGCACGCGAATTCGCCGGCTATGCGTTCGGCGATATCGAAATCCTGGACGAAGACGTGCACGTCACGGCCAAGGGCCTGCGCCTGCTGGTGCTGCACGGCGACCAGTTCGACGGCGTGATCCAGCACAGCCGCTGGCTGGCCCACCTGGGCGACGGCCTCTACCAGTTGGCGCTGTGGATCAACCACCATTTCAACCGGCTGCGCCACCGCCTGGGCCTGCATTACTGGTCACTGTCGCAATATTTGAAGCACAAGGTCAAGAACGCCGTCTCTTTCATTACGGATTTCGAGGAAGCGCTGGCAGGCGAGGCGCGCCGGCGCGGCTTGGACGGCGTGGTCTGCGGTCACATCCACAAGGCCGAACTGCGGGACGTGGGCGGCATCCTGTACTGCAACGATGGGGATTGGGTGGAAAGCCTGTCCGCGTTGGCGGAAACGCATGACGGCCAGCTTCAACTGCTGGACTGGGCCGCCATCCAGGCGGAAAGGCAGGCGGAACCGGCCGTGCGCCCCCCGCGTTCGCTCTCCCTGCCCGCCCTGCCCTCCGCACTGCGCCGCCAAAGCAAACACCCGTGATAACCCGTATGCGTCCCCATTACGCAACGGGGATATTGCAGTTCACGGCCCTCTAGGTCATGCTTGCATCTGAGGCAACGGGCGAGTTGGCCCGTTCACGCAGCTGCAACATGCTTACAACATAGGGCCATGAACGACCAATATCAGGCGCTCTACCAATCATTCCGCTGGCTGGTACCGACCCAGTTCAACATTGCGGATGCGTGCTGCCACCGCTGGGCATCCAGTAGTCCGGATGCGCGGCGCATTGCCATCTACTACGAAGATGAGTCCGGCAACCGCGAGGTCTGGACCTACGCTCGACTGGCCGAGGCCGTCAATCAACTGGCCAATGGCCTGGTGAAAATGGGCGTGGGCCGCGGCGATCGGGTCGGTGTCGTTTTGGGGCAACGCCCCGAAACCGTCGTCGCCCACATGGCCATCTACACGGTTGGCGGCGTCGTGCTGCCCCTGTCGGCCTTGTTCGGCCCCGAAGCCCTGGAAAGCCGCCTGCGCGACTCCGAAACCCGGGTCGCCATCGTGGACCACGCTTCCAGCGCCAATCTGCTTGCCGTCAGCGACAACTGCCCCAACCTGCAGCAAATCATCGGCATCGGCTTCGCCGACGAGCGCGTGCTGCCTTGGCGCAGCCTGCTGGCCCGCCAGCCCAGCGAATTCAAGGCCATCCCGACGCGGTCGTCCGACCCCGCCATCCTGCTCTACACGTCAGGCACCACCGGCGCGCCAAAGGGCGCCCTGCTGCCGCACAGCGTGCTGATCGGCAACCTGCCGGGCTTCGTGGCCTCGCAGGACTGGTTCCCCAAGCCCGCCGACGTGTTCTGGTCGCCGGCCGACTGGGCCTGGACGGGCGGCATGATGGATGCGCTGCTGCCCACGCTGTACTTCGGACATCCCATCGTGGGCACGCGCGGCCGGTTTTCCGCTGAACGCGCGTTCGAGCTCATGGAACGCTATCAGGTCACCAACACCTTCCTCTTCCCCACTGCGTTGAAGATGATGATGAAGGCGGTGCCGGAACCCCGCAATCACTACCAGTTGGCCTTGCGTTCCATCATGAGCGCGGGCGAAAGCGTGGGTGAAACCGTCTTTGAATGGTGCCAGTCGGCGCTGGGCGTGACGCCCAACGAGATGTTCGGCCAGACTGAAATGAACTATGTGGTGGGCAACAGCCAGAAACGTTGGCCCGCCCGGCCAGGCAGCATGGGCCGGCCCTACCCCGGGCACCAGGTCGCGGTGCTGGACGATGACGGCAAGCCCGTCGCCGCTGGGGAAACCGGTGAAATCGCCGTCAACCGCCTGGACATCCACGGCTATCCCGATCCGGTGATGTTCCTGGGCTATTGGCGCAACGAAGCCGCCACCCAGGCCAAATACAAGGGCGACTGGTGCCTGACCGGCGATCTTGCCACCCTGGATGCCGACGGCTACCTCTGGTACGCCGGCCGCGCTGACGACGTGTTCAAGTCGTCGGGCTACCGGATCGGCCCGGGCGAAATCGAAAGCTGCCTGATCGGGCATCCCGCGGTGGCCAACGCCGCCGTGGTGCCCAAGCCGGACGCCGAGCGCGGCGCCCTGGTCAAGGCATACGTCGTGCTGACGCCCGAATTCGCCCACCGCGACCGCGCCGACATCACCGAAAACCTTCAGGAACACGTGCGCGAACGCCTGGCGCCCTACGAGTATCCGAAAGAGATCGAATTCGTCGATGAACTGCCCATGACGACGACGGGAAAAATCCAGCGCCGCATCCTGCGCTTGCGCGAAGAAGAGCGCGCCCGGGCCGCCGCCCCGGTCCCCGCCGCCACGCCCCCGGCGGCAACCGCCGTTGACGCCGACGCGGCCCATGGCGCCCCCGAGAAGCAACCCGAGACCTGAAGCCATGCCGATTTACCAGCTTGACGACCTGATTCCCCGCATCGACCCCGGCGCCTACGTGGCCGATAGTGCCGACATCATCGGCAATGTCACGCTGGAGGCGGGCGTCAGCATCTGGTCGAACGTGTCGATCCGTGGCGACAACGACGCCATCCTGATCCGTCACGGCACCAATATCCAGGAATCCAGCGTCCTGCACGTGGACAGCGGCTGTCCCATGACGATCGGCCCCAACGTGACGGTGGGCCATCAGGCCATGCTGCACGGATGCACCATCCACGAAGGCGCCCTGGTGGGCATGCAGGCGATCGTCCTGAACAATGCGGTCATCGGGCGCAATTGCCTGATCGGCGCAGGCGCGATCATCCCCGAAGACCGGGTCATTCCCGACAATTCCCTGGTGATCGGCATTGGCAAGATCGTGCGCGAGCTTTCCGAAGACGAAATCGCCAATCTGCACAAAAATACCGCCCATTACGTGGCGCGGGGCCAACACTACAAGACCGCGCTGAAACGGCTGGCCTGACTCCTCCGGGAAGCCGCCCAACCCCCTGCTGCCAGCAGGGGGAATCTGGCCCCTGATCGGCTAACATTCCGCTATGACCGATCAGCTTAAAAAATACCTTACCGAAGACCGCAGCGTCCGTATCCAGGCCGTGCGCCTGGACGCGACCTGGAAGGCCGTTCAAACCAATCACGACTACCCGCCCGCCATCACCCATCTGCTGGGCGAACTGGTAGCGGCGTCCACCCTGCTTGCCGCCAACATCAAGTTCGAAGGCTCGCTGGTGCTTCAAATTCAGGGCGACGGCCCCATCGCGCTGCTCGTGGTGGAATGCCGTTCCGACCTGAGCCTGCGCGCCACCGTCAAAGTGCGCGAAGGCCACGAGGTTCCCGCCGACGGCACGATGCAAACTCTGCTGAACCCGGGCGGCAATGGCCGCTTCATCGTGGTACTGGACCCGCAGCGCAAGCTGCCGGGCCAACAGGCTTACCAGGGCATCGTGCCGCTGGAAGGCGAGACCGTGGCCGAAGCCCTGCAACACTACATGAAGGCCTCCGAGCAACTGGACACCCGCCTGTGGCTGGCGGCCGACGCCGACCATGCCGCCGGCATGCTGATCCAGCGTCTGCCTTACCACGGCGGCTCGGATGCGCCGCTGCTGACCGAACAGGCCGCCGCGGAAACCTGGGACCGCACCAACGCGCTGGCCAGCACCCTCAAGCGCGACGAGGTGCTGGAAGCCGAGATCGACACACTGATCCATCGCCTGTTCTGGGAAGACACCCTGCTGGCCTTCGATCCCGTGACGGTGCGCTGGCACTGCCCCTGCACCCGCGAACGCGTGGCAAGCATGCTGCGTTCGCTGGGCGAAGACGAAGTCAACAGTGTCCTGGCCGAACGCGGCCAAGTGGACGTGTCCTGCGACTTCTGCGGCAAGCCTTACAAGTTCGATGCCGTCGACTGCGCCACCTTGTTCGCGCCCAACCAGCCGCCGGCCGACGACGCGCCCCCGACCGTGCATTGATTCCCGGCCGGCCCGCCACCAGGGCCCGTTTCATCCCTTCGGATTGTCCGTATCGACAGGCGGTCATGCCCGCGCCACACTGCGCAGCCATGACCGCCTTTTTCTTTACCAGCCCTCGTCAGCGGGGCGCTGCCGCCATCGAATTCACCGTGGCCGGCACGGTCGTGCTGTTGCTGGGCCTGCTGGCCATCGACGTTGCCCGGTGGCAAGCGGTGCGGCAAATGGCGCACCTGGCGCTGATTGAAGCCGCCCGCGCCGGCTCGACCACCCACGGCGACCCCGCCCGCATGCGCCTAGCGTTTCAACACGCGTTGCTGCCGTTGCATGCCGGCGCGGACGACGACGCCCGCAAGACCAGGGCGTGGCGCCGGCAGGAACGTGCCCAGGCCAGCATCGCGGCGCTGTCCGGCCTGACCCCTTGGCGCATTGAAATCCTGCAGCCCGACGCCCGCGCGTTCCGCGAACACGGCCGCGCCGGCCTGGTGGTGACGGCGGCCCCGGGCATGCGTGCGATCGACAACGACTACCAAGACCTTCAACATGCCCGCAGGCCTGCGCAGCCGGGCGGCATGAGCATCTTCGAGGCGAACACGCTGAAGCTGCGCTTGACCTACCTGCATCGCCCCTGGCTGCCGCCCGTGCGCGCGCTGCTCGGCGTCATGGGGCGCGACGATGCCAGCTACGCGGGCGTGGCCCGCGCGCACGGTTTGCTGCCGATCAAGGTAGAACTGGAAATCGAAATGCACTCGCACCCGGTCGATTGGACGAACAAGACGCCCTGGCCGGTGGGAATGGTGGTGGGTGCGTGCCACGACACCCGTTGCCGCTGAGGAATGCCTCAGTGCCGGGTCGTGGCGCTATTCGCGGAATTGGCGGGTTTGGGCGCGGCAGGAGCGGCCGCCCGGTTGGCGGGCGGTTTGGCGGCTGCCGGCGCGCTGGCGCGCGTGGCCGTGGCCGGCTTGGCTGCGGGGTCGGCCGTCAGTGCGGCGCCGGCAGCGGGAGGTTGCGTGTTTTGCGGCAGGATGTGCACAAAGACTTCGCCCTCGCGCATCATGCCGAGTTCGCCACGGGCGCGCTCCTCGATGGCGCCAGAGCCGCCTTCAAGATCCCGCACTTCAGCTTCCAGCGCGGCATTGCGCGCGCGCAGGCCTTCGTTGGTCTCGCGCTGCTCAGCCACTTGGCGTTGCAGATCCCAGACCTTGAACCAGCCGCCCTTACCCAGCCACAGCGGGTATTGGATCAAGCCTACCAGCACGAACAGCACCAGGAACAACAGGCGCATACGCGAGAACCCTCAGAGCAGTCGTGGCGCGGATGCGGTGGCGGCGCCAGGCGCCGCCACCGCGCTTCCCATCAACGCAGGTTGTAGAAAGCTTCCAGGCCAGGATACGACGCCACTTCGGCCAGCTCTTCTTCAATGCGCAGGAGCTGGTTGTACTTGGCCATGCGATCCGAACGGGACAGCGAACCCGTCTTGATCTGCATCGCGTTGGTCGCCACGGCGATGTCGGCAATGGTCGAATCTTCGGTTTCGCCCGAACGATGCGACACGACGGCGGTGTAGCCGGCGCGCTTGGCCATTTCGATGGCGGCAAAGGTTTCGGTCAGCGTGCCGATCTGGTTGATCTTGATCAGGATCGAGTTGGCGACGCCCTTCTGGATGCCTTCGCGCAGGATCTTGGTGTTGGTGACGAACAGGTCGTCGCCTACCAATTGCACCTTCTTGCCCAACTGGTCGGTCAAGAGCTTCCAGCCGTCCCAATCGTTTTCGGCCATGCCGTCTTCGATGGAGATGATCGGGTACTTGTCGCACCACGTGGCCAGCAGGTTGGTGAATTCCTGCGAGGACAGCGAGATGCCGCCTTCGCCGGCCAGCGTGTACTTGCCGTCGCGGTAGAACTCCGAGCTGGCGCAATCCAGGCCCAGGGCGATCTGCGTGCCCGGCTCGTAGCCGGCTTCGGTGATGGCTTTCAGGATGAGCTGGATAGCCGCTTCGTGGCTGGGCACGTTGGGGGCAAAGCCGCCTTCGTCGCCGACGGCCGTGGACATGCCCTGGCCGTGGATCAGCTTCTTCAGCATGTGGAAGACTTCAGCGCCCCAACGCAGGGCTTCGCGGAAGCTGCCTGCGCCGACCGGCAGGATCATCAGTTCTTGCAGGTCGAGCGTGTTGTTGGCGTGCGCGCCGCCGTTGATGACGTTCATCATCGGCACGGGCATGCTCATGGGGCCGCTGCCGCCGAAATAGCGGTACAGCGACAGGCCGGACTCGTCGGCGGCGGCGCGGGCCACGGCCATGCTGGCGGCCAGGATCGCATTGGCGCCCAGGCGTTCCTTGGACTCGGTGCCATCCAGCTCGATCAGCGTGCGATCGACGAAGGTCTGTTCCTGGGCGTCCAGGCCCATCAGGGCTTCGGAGATTTCCGTGTTCAGGTTTTCAACGGCGCGCAGCACGCCCTTGCCCAGATAACGGCTTTTGTCGCCGTCGCGCAGCTCGATGGCTTCGCGGGCGCCCGTGGAAGCGCCGGACGGCACGGCCGCGCGGCCCATGGCGCCGGACTCCAGCAGCACATCACATTCCACGGTGGGGTTGCCGCGCGAATCCAGAATTTCGCGGCCGATGATATCGACGATTGCACTCATGACTTTACATTCCCTGAACGATAAACATATTCATGACAGCCGCGCCCTCGCGGGCGTTGCGGGCACGGCGGTACTGCCAGGAGTCGTAGAAGGCCTGGGCGGCCGCCATGGAGGGAAACTCCATGACGACGGTGCGGCCCGGCTCACGGCCCTCAAGGTGCTTGGACTCTCCGCCTCGCACCAGGATCTTGGCATCGTACGCGCGCATGGCGAGCGTGGACAGACGCTTGTAGTCCTCGTATTGCGCGGGCTTGGTCACCGTGACGTCGGCGATGAGGTAAGCACTCATGGGGTTCCTTCAGGGCAGTTGCGTGGGTTGGTATCTGATTTTGGATACGACAACGCCGCCAGTGTGGCCCAAGCCGGCCTGGCGACGCATATCCGATGCTAATTGGTTGTATCCGAAAGCAGCGCCGCCGTATAGCGCGGCGCTGGGGGACGGGCCCGCGGCCCCGAGGATCCGCTTACGGAACTCGAGACCGCAGGCGCGCATTACGCCCCCTGGCCGCGGCGAGCCTTTTGCTCGATGGCGGCGCGGATATAGCTGGAGAACAACGGGTGGCCGTCACGCGGCGTCGACGTGAACTCCGGGTGGAACTGGACGCCCACGAACCACGGGTGGTCGGGCAATTCCATCATTTCCGGCAGGTTCTCGGTCGGCGTGCGGGCGCTGATCACCATGCCGGCCTCTTCCAGGCGCGGCACGTAGACGTTGTTGACCTCGTAGCGGTGACGGTGACGCTCGTTCACTTCGTCGCCGTAGATGGTCTGCGCGCGGGTGCCGGCCTTGATCGGCACGCGCTGCGCGCCCTTGCGCATGGTGCCGCCCAGATCGGACGTGTTGTCGCGCTTTTCGACCTTGCCTTCGCGGTCCATCCATTCGGTGATCAGGGCCACCACCGGGTGCGGGGCGGACGGATCGAATTCCGTGCTGTTGGCGCCGCCCAGGCCGGCGACGTGGCGCGCGAACTCGATGACGGCCAGCTGCATGCCCAGGCAGATGCCCAGATACGGCACGCCGTTTTCACGGGCGTAGCGGATGGCGGCGATCTTGCCCTCGGTGCCGCGCTTGCCGAAGCCGCCCGGCACCAGAATGGCGTCCAGGTGCTTCAGTTGGTCGGTGCCACGGGTCTCGATGTCTTCCGAGTCGATGTACTCGATGTTGATCTTCGAACGCGTGTGGATGCCGGCATGGACCAGCGCTTCCGTCAGCGACTTGTACGATTCGGTCAGGTCGACGTACTTGCCGACCATGCCGATCGTCAGCTGGTGCTGGGGATGCTCAAGCGCTTCGACCAGGTTGTCCCACATGGACAGATCGGCCGGCGGCGGGGTCAGGCCCAGCGCTTCGCAGACGATGTTGTCCACGCCTTGCTTGTGCAGCATGGCCGGGATCTTGTAGATGGAATCGGCATCCCAGACGGAAATGACGGCATCCAGCGGCACGTTCGAGAACATCGAGATCTTGGCGCGCTCGTCGTCCGGGATGGGACGGTCGGCGCGGCACAGCAGCGCGTTCGGGTAGATGCCGATTTCGCGCAGCTTCTGCACCGAGTGCTGGGTGGGCTTGGTCTTCAGTTCGCCGGCGGAGGCGATGAAGGGCACCAGGGTCAGGTGCACGAAGGCCGCGTTGTTGCGGCCCATGCGCAGGCTCATCTGGCGCGCGGCTTCCAGGAAAGGCAGGGACTCGATGTCGCCCACGGTGCCGCCGATCTCGACGATGGCGACGTCCGTGTTGCCGTTCCAGCCGGCCTCGGCGCCACGGGCGATGAAGTCCTGGATTTCGTTGGTGATGTGCGGAATCACCTGGACAGTCTTGCCCAGGTAGTCGCCACGACGCTCTTTGCGCAGCACCGATTCGTAGATCTGGCCCGTGGTGAAGTTATTCACCTTGTGCATGCGGGCGGAGATGAAGCGCTCGTAGTGGCCCAGGTCCAGATCGGTTTCGGCGCCGTCTTCCGTGACGAACACTTCACCGTGCTGGAAGGGGCTCATCGTGCCCGGATCGACGTTGATGTACGGATCGAGCTTCAGCATGGTGACCTGCAAACCACGCGACTCGAGAATGGCGGCAAGCGACGCAGCGGCGATGCCCTTGCCCAGGGAAGACACCACTCCGCCGGTGACAAATACGTATTTGGTCATCGTAATGAGCACCCGGGACGAGCGGGCGCGTGCGGGAAATTTGGATTATAGCCGGGCGGCGACGGTTATTTGGGTTTTCCCCTAGCGATGACGCGTAACATTTGGCAGCACTCGAAACGCGTTGACGGCAAGCGCGCCGCAGGCCGCGGCGTGGCATCGTGCTATGTTCGATCCCTAATTTTTCGACTGCTGTTTTTTCTCAACATTTCTCGCCTTTGCCGATGATCGATTCCGTCCGGTCCCCCTCTTCGCTCGCCTGGCGGCTGGCGCTTACCGCCGTTTTCGTGCGCCTGGCCTACTACGCCCTGGTCCAGGGCTACATGCTGATCGGCTTGCCCGACACCCAGCAAATGCGAGAGCTGCACACGCAGCCCGAGTATCTGGCCCCCTTGCTGGCCCATATCGTCATGGCGACGGTCATCGCCGGCTTGGCGACCTGGGGCGCCATGCGCCGCTGGCTCGCGCGCCACGACACCATGGCGGTGGACGAACCCCGCAAGCTGTTCGGCACTTTCATCGCGCTGCAGCTGGTCTACACGCTGGCCGTGGCCGCCGGCATGGCCTTCCTGCATAACCTGCTGATGCAGTTCGTCATGACCCACCGCGACATGCTGGAGGCGTGGTCCGGCGTTGGCACGATCGGCCAATTCCTGACGTTGGGCATCGCTGTCCGCGTCCTGACCATCTTGCTGGAGATCATCGGCATCTGCCTCGTCGTGCGCATTGCCGCCTGGACCGTGCAGCCCACCGGCCCCGCCGGCAGCCCGCCCTACGGCCGTCGGCATGCGGCCTGGATCACCGGGCTGACCGTGCTGATCTGGCAACTGGGGGTCTCGATCACGTTGGGCGGTTTCCTGCTGATGCAAGCCCGCGATGCGGGCTGGACAGCATTCATGTTGGGCTATTTGGCCCTGCCCGCGATTCTGTTGGCGATGTGCGTGCTGCTCTGCCTGAACCTGTTGCCCGGCACAATCGGCACGGCGCGGCTGGGGCGGGCGGTGGCGCATGGCACGCTGGCATTCTGGCTGGCCCAGGCGCTGGGCGTCGGGCTGGGGTACCTGGCCATCCGGGCAATGACCTGGGAGCAACTCATCCGCGCCGCCCAATCGTCTTGGACGGCGGTGGCAATGCTGCTGGCCTACGGCGCGCTCTTGGCCTTGGGCTGCCTGATCGGCAGGCGCGCGCTCTATCGCCCGTAGGATGGGTGGAGCGCGGGAAAGTGGGCGCCAGAACGCGACTGCCAAGCGCGCGAAACCCATCAGGCGGCGTCGGATTCCTGGCAGGCTCAGCCACAATGCAACCGCTGCCTGATGGGTTTCGCGCGTTCGAGAACCGGGTTCTTGCTTAAGAGCACGCGCGCTCCACCCATCCTACGACCGGCTCCCGAAGGCCGGCCCGGATTACGACCGGACTCCCGAAGGCAGGCCCGGATACCGGTCAGATCGCCGCGGTACGGCGCTCAAGCCAGGCCAGCGCCTCGCCTTCGACCAGCGGCGACAGACGTTCGAATACCGTCTTGTGATAGTCGTTGAGCCAAGCAGTTTCGTCGGCGCGCATCAGCGACGGTTCAATGCAACGGGTGTCGATGGGGCACAGGGTCAGCGTCTCGAAGCACAGGAATTCGCCCAGTTCGGACGTCAGCCAGCTGCGGTTGGCCACCAGGTTTTCAATGCGCACGCCCCAACGGCCCGGACGGTAAATGCCCGGTTCATTCGACGTGATCATGCCCGGCTCCATCGCCGTGTGCGGGCCCGGCATGGCGCGGTACGAGATCACCTGCGGGCCTTCGTGCACGTTCAGGAAATACCCCACGCCGTGGCCGGTGCCGTGACCGTATTCCGCACCGCCTTCCCAGATGGGCGCGCGGGCAATGGCGTCCAGCATGGGTGACGGCGTGCCGCGCGGGAACGACGCGCGCGACAGTGCGATCATGCCCTTGAGCACCAGCGTGAAATCCACTTTCTGGTCGGCGCTGGGCGTGCCCACCGCGACCACGCGCGTGATGTCGGTGGTGCCGCCCAGATACTGGCCGCCCGAATCGATCAGCAACAGGCCGTCGCCTTCAATCGTGGCGTGCGATTCCGGCGTGGCGCGGTAATGCGGCATGGCGCCGTTGGCGTTGAAGCCGGCGATAGTGGCGAAGCTGGGGCAGACATAGGCCGGCCGGCGCGCGCGGGCGGCGGTGATCTGCTCGTCGATCGTCAGCTCGGTGATGGTTTCCTTGCCCAGCGCGCCTTCGAACCACGCGAAGAATTCGCAGAGCGCCGCGCCGTCCTGTGCCATCGCCTGGCGCACATGGGCCAGCTCGGCATCGGTCTTGCGGGACTTCAGCAACGTGGATGGGTTGATCGCCTCGATGCGCGGCACGGCCGGATCCATGGCGTGGAACACGCCGCAGGTCACGCGCGCCGGATCAATCAGCAGCTTCTGGTCCTGTTCAAGCGAGGCCAAGGCATCGGCGGCTTGGGCGTAGTCCGCCACCTCGAAGCCATCGGCGCCCAGCGTGGCGCGCAGCGCCTCATCGATTTTGCCGTCGGCCACGAACAGCGTGGCGTGGTCCAGGCCGATCAGCGCGTAGCCAACGAACACCGGGTTGTAGTCCACGTCGGCGCCGCGCAGGTTCAGCAACCACGCGATATCGTCCACCGTACAGATGAAATGCACATCGGCGCCGTGCGTGCGCATGGCGTCGCGCACCTGCGCCAGCTTGTCGGCACGGGCCACGCAGGCCTCGGGCGCGACGTGCTCATAGATCTTTGCGTCGGGCAGCCCGGCGCGGTCGGTCCAGACCTCGTCCAGCAGGTCCGCCCGGATCTCAAGCGTGGCGCCGGCGCTGGCCGCAGCCACCGACAAGGCGCGGAAGGCGCCCAGGCCCAGCACCTGACCGTCCACGCCGATGACGTCGCCCGCCCGCATGTTGGCAGCCAGCCAGTCGACATGACCGGGCGTGGACGCCAGCGCGATCTTCATCAGCTGCACGCCGGTGCCCGCCAGTTGCGCCTCGGCCTGCACCCAATAGCGGCTATCCACCCACAGGCCGGCGAAATCCGCCGTGACCACAAGGGTTCCCACCGACCCCGTGAAGCCCGACAGCCAGCGCCGTCCTTGCCAGCGCGCCGGCAGATACTCGGACAGGTGCGGGTCCGAGGACGGAACGATATAGGCGGAAAGGCCGCGGCGGCTCATGGCCTGCCGCAATTGGGCAATACGGGCGTCGGTGCTAGACATGGGGGATGGGATCCTTAGCGCAACATGAAAGACATGGCGGCCAGGCTGTTCAACGTGCGGACAGCGGCCTGCATGCTATCCGTGGTGAATCGCAAGGTGACGCCGTCCACGCGTTCCAGCGTGGGCCACATGCAGAACAGGTCGGCCAGCGCCGCGCTCTGCGTCTGCAA
This sequence comes from Achromobacter marplatensis, assembly GCF_049060505.1. GTDB lineage: Bacteria > Pseudomonadota > Gammaproteobacteria > Burkholderiales > Burkholderiaceae_B > Achromobacter > Achromobacter marplatensis_A. The sequence goes on along the minus strand of NZ_JBMGRB010000001.1, from coordinate 636,522 downwards.
CCGGCATTCTATAGGGGCGGGAATGCGGAAAGGAACCGGAGCCTGCTTCTTGAGGTTGCGCACGGCGGTTTCGGCTGCGGCGGCGATCGCGCGGCGCGATGCGGCCGGCGACAGCGTGATACCGCTGCCCTGGCCATGGGCTACCTTCGTCTGCACCCACTCGGCGCCTGGGAAGGTGTCGCGGGTTTCCGTGATAAATACGTCGTCGCCCGTCGCCAGGATGACGGGCACGCCCATTTCACCGGCCAGCGCGCCGTACAGGCCCGCTTCGCCCAGCTCCATGCCGTTGATGAACACGCGCGAAAACGCGAAGCTGTTGATCGTGTGGGCCAGGACGCCGCGCCCTTGCGAGCGCGAGTGGTAGCCGATCATGAAAACGGCGTCGCAGCCCTCTTCCAGCCCACCCATCATGCCCAGGTAGCGCGGCTTGCCCAGCACTAGGCGGGCGCGCTCGTCCAGGCCGTCAGGCAGCAGGTTGCGAAAGCCGCCGTGCGAATCGTTGACCAGGATGTCTTCGGCGCCGCCCGCAATCGCGCCTTGCACGGCCGCGTTGGCCTCGGCAGTCATCCAGGCGCGCGCGCGCTCGTATTCGCCATTGCCGGCGCGGACTTGTTCGGCGTGGAAGACGCCGGCGACGCCTTCGATATCGGTGGAAATCAGGATCTTCATGGGGTCAGCCTTCAAGGAATTCAGAATGCGGTGTCGGACAGCCATTGACGCCACTGCGGCGCCGCGTCGCGGATCGCGGCACGGTGATGGCCGTCGCGCCCGGTCACGCCGTCGGCGTGCCAGAGCGCGGAAATGATGGCTTGTTCGCAGGCCTCGGCGGCGGCTTCGAACAAGGGGTCGATACGCGTTTCATGCAGCATCGCGATCGAGGGCATCGGCTGCTCGGCCAGTTGCGGGACAGTGTAGGCGGTGGAAAAAGCCAGCGCGATGTCGCCGCTGCCGTGGCCGAACACCGAGCCGGTGCGCGCCAGGCCCGCGCCGGCCCGCAGAGACAGCCGCCGCAACTGGCGGGAATCCAGCGGTGCGTCGGTCGCCAGCAACAGGATGATGGAACCCTTTTCGGGCACGATCACGGCGTTCTCGCCTTGCTGCGCCAGGCCCCGGTCCAGTTGGTCCGCCAGCCGGCGGCCAAACGGGCGGCCTGCCACGGTCAGGTTGGGCAAGCGGCCGAAGTTGGCCAGCACCAGCGCACCGACGGTGTAGCGCACGCCCGGCTGGATGGACGCCACGCGGGACGCCGAGCCGATTCCGCCCTTGAACGAAAAGCAAGACATGCCGCGCCCGGCGCCTACCGCACCTTGCGCAAACGGCTTGCCTGCGCTGGCGAACGCGTTCGCGTAATGCGCTTCTTCTACGGCCAGCGCCTGGATGTCGTTCAGATACCCATCATTGCATTCGAACACCAGCGGGTTCACGGTGGCCATGCGCCGCCCGATCTCGGGGTTGGCCGTGATGGCCTGGCGGATCTGCGCGTTGGCGACGGTGCCCACGCCAAAGGTGTTGGTCAGCGCGATGGGGGTTTCCAGCACGCCTAGCTCTTGCACCTGAACCAGGCCGGTGCTTTTGCCGAAGCCGTTCAGCACGGTCGCCGCGGCGGGAACCTTGTCCAGAAAAGGGTCGCCGGCATGTGGGCGCACGACGGTGACGCCGGTCTGCAGCGGGCCGTCCGCCAGCGTGCAGTGCCCAACCGTCACATCGCCCACGTCGCAAATCGAATCCAGGGGCCCCGACGGCAGCACGCCGATGCGAGGCAGGTCCAGCGCTTGTTTGTACATGGTTTTCGCCAAGGTCCTAAATGCAAAACGCCGCCGCCCTTCGTTCGACTCACGCGCAACCGATTCGATAGGCGCGTGGAACGAGGGCGGCGGCGAGAAAAAGCGACGCGTTACTTGCGATCGATCTTGGGATCGAGCGCGTCGCGCAGGCCGTCGCCCAGCAGGTTGAACGCCAGCACCGTCAGGAAGATCGCCAGGGCCGGGAAAATGGCCACGTGCGGGGCGATGACCATGTCGGCGCGCGCCTCGTTCAGCATGGCGCCCCACTCCGGCGTCGGAGGCGATGCGCCCATGCCCAGGAACGACAGGCTGGCGGCGGTGATGATCGACGTGCCGATGCGCATCGTGCCGTACACCACGATCGGCGAGATCGTGCCGGGCAGGATGTGGCGCATGATGATGGTCCAGTCGGACGCGCCCACGCTCTTGACCGCTTCGACATAGGTCATCTGCTTGATCGACAGTGTGTTGCCGCGCACCAGGCGGGCGAACGCCGGGACGCTGAACACGGCCACGGCCACGATCACGTTGACCATGCTGGAACCCAGAATGGCCACCACGCCGATGGCCAGCAGCATGCCCGGAAACGCCAGCAGCACGTCCGAGATCCGCATCGTGATGCGTTCCCACCAGCCTTCGTAGTAACCGGCCATCAAGCCCATGAAGGTTCCGACGATGGCGCCCATGGCCACGGACAGAAAGCCCGCGGCCAGCGAGATCCGCGCGCCCATGACGATGCGGCTGAAGATGTCGCGGCCCAGCGAATCCACGCCCAGCCAGTGGGTCAGCGACGGGCCGGCGTTAAGCGCGTCGTAGTCGAAGAAGTTCTCGGCGTCGAACGGCACGATCCACGGCGCGAAGACCGCGATCACGACAAGCAGCAGGACGAAGATGCCGGCGCCCACGCCCAGCTTCTGCTTCTTGAATTTGCGCCAGAACTCGGTGGCGGGCGTGCGCACGTCGTTCTTGGAAGCGGCGGCGATGGTCGTGGCGGGTGTCGTATTGCTCATGGCCGCCTCACTTGTAACGGATGCTGGGATTGATGACGCCATAGAGCACGTCGACAATCAGGTTGATCAGGATGAATTCCAGCGAGAACAGCAGCACCAGGCCCTGAATCACCGGATAGTCGCGCTGGGTCACGGCGTCCACCAGCAGACGGCCAAGGCCGGGCCAGTTGAACACGGTCTCGACGACGATCGAGCCGCCCAGCAGGAAGCCGAACTGCAAGCCCATCATGGTCACGACGGGAATCAGCGCGTTGCGCAGCGCGTGTTTGATCACGACGCGGCGTTCGGTCAGGCCCTTGGCGCGGGCGGTCCGCACGAAGTCTTCCTGGATGACTTCCACGAAAGACGCACGGGTGAAGCGCGCCATCACGGCGGCCACCGCGGCGCCTAGCGTAATTGACGGAAGAATGTAGTGCTTCCAGCTGGAGGCGCCGACGGTTGGCAGCCAGCCCAGGTTCACGGAGAACACCTGCATCAGCATCATGCCCAGCGCGAACGCTGGGAACGAGATACCCGACACCGCCAGCGTCATGCCAAGGCGGTCGGGCCAGCGGTTGCGCCAGACGGCCGACACGATCCCGATGATCATGCCGAAGGTCACTGACCACACCATACTGGCCATCGTCAGCCACAAGGTGGGCATGAAGCGGTCGGAAATCTCGGTCGAGACGGGGCGCTTGGTACGCAGCGAGGTACCCAGGTCGCCTTGCAGCATATTGCTGAAATAGCGCACGAACTGCTGCGGCAGGGGCAGATCCAGCCCGAGTTCCTTGCGCACGAGCTCGACCGTTTGCTGGTCGGCCTCCTGGCCCGCGGCCAGTCGCGCCGGGTCGCCCGGAAGCATGTGCACAAACAGGAACACGACCACGGCTACCAGCAGCAGCGTGGGGATCATGCCCAAAAGACGTTTGACGATGTAGGTCAGCATTGAAATTCCTGCAACATCGGCGGGGACACCGCGCCCCCGCCGTATGTGGCCTTACAAGGGCCCGAAGGCCCTGAGAGTGACTGCTAGGTTTACTGCTTCAGTTCGATGTCGCCGAACCAGAACGAGGTGTCCGGTTCCACGTACACGCCCGACAGGTTCTTCGACTTCACGTACAGGTTGTTCTGGGTCACCAGGAAGGCCCACGGGGCGTCCTTCCAGATGGTTTCCTGAACATTCTTGTAGATTTCCGTCTTCTTGGCGCGATCGGTGGTGGCCAGCGCCAGCTGGATGCCGTCATCGACCGACTTGTTCGAGTAGTACGACACGTTGTTCAGCACCGGCGGGAACGCGGCGGTGCTCAGCAACGGACGCAGACCCCAGTCGGCTTCACCGGTCGAGGACGACCAGCCGGCGTAGTACATGCGGACCTTGGCGTCTTCAGGCTTCTGCACCTGTTGAACGCGCTGCACGCGCTGACCCGATTCCAGCACTTCAACCTGCACCTTGATGCCGACTTGCGCCAGCTGCTGTTGCAGGAACTGAACCACCTTCACCGAGGTACCGTCGTTATAGGCGGACCACAGCTGGCTTTCAAAGCCGTTGGGGTAGCCGGCTTCGGCCAGCAGGGCCTTGGCCTTCTTGATGTCGTAGGGCCACGGGCCGGTCTTGTGGGCAAAGTCCACGCCCTTGGGCACGACGCCGTCCACAATGGTGGCGTAACCCGAGAAGGCGACCTTGGCCAGCGCTTCCTTGTTGATGGCGTAGTTGATGGCTTCGCGCACCTTGGGGTTGTCGAACGGCTTTTGCTGCGTGTTCATCGACAGGTAGCGGGCCATGATCGAGTTCTGGTGATCGACCACGTCCAGCTTGTCGTTCTTCTTCAGCACGGCGGCTTGTTCGAACGGCACCGGGAAGGCGAACTGGGCTTCGCCCGTCTGCACCACGGCGGCGCGGGTGTTGTTGTCGGTCACGGTACGGAAGGTCAGCGTGTCGACCTTCGGATAGCCCTTCTTCCAGTAGCCGTCAAACTTCTTGACCTTGAGGTATTCAGCCGGCTTCCATTCGACGAATTCGAACGGGCCGGTGCCCACCGGGTGGAAGCCGATTTCCTTGCCGTACTTGGCCAGGGCGGCGGGCGAGATCATCATGGCGGCCGGGTGGGCCAGCGCGTTGATGAAGGCCGAGAACGGCTTCTTCAGCGTGATCTTGATGGTCATCGGGTCAACCACTTCGGTCTTGTCGATGACGCTGAACTGGATGTAGCGCGACAGGCGGTTGTCCGGGTTGGCCGGACGATCGAAGTTGATCTTGACCGCTTCGGCGTTGAAGTCGGTGCCGTCGTGGAACTTCACACCGGGACGCAGCTTGAACGTGTAGACCAGGCCGTCTTCGCTGACGGTGTAGTCGGTCGCCAGGACCTTCTGGACCTTCAGGTCCTTGTCGAATTCGAACAGGCCTTCGTAGTAGGCCTTGCCGGCCGCCTGGTTCAGGGTGCTGTTGGTGTTGTACGGGTCAAGCGTTTCCAGTGCGATGGAGACGGCAAACGTCACGTCCTTGGCGGCAAACGCCAACGGCGAAGTGAGCACACCGAAGGCCACCGCGGCGGCGGCCATCAGCTTGGTGGGGCGCAGAACTTTCATCATTGCAACTCCTGGTTCCAAAACGGAATTAGGGGGTTTGTTGGAAGAAAAACAAGTACGACAACGGAATCAATACGCGCCGCCGACCGGATGGCGGGCAACGAAGTGATCGGTTCCAACCTGCACCAGCGGCTGCACCACCGGCTCGTCGCCGAGCTTGCGGATCGGGCTGGGAATTTCATCGGACAACAAGGTGCGCTTCAGATGGCGGCGCGCCGGATCGGCGATCGGCACCGCCGACATCAGCTTCTTGGTGTACGGGTGCTGCGGGTTCTCGAAAATGGCGCGGCGCGGGCCGATCTCGACGATCTGGCCCAGGTACATCACGGCAACCCGATGGCTGACGCGTTCGACAACGGCCATGTCGTGCGAAATGAACAGGAATGAAATGCCCATGTCGCGCTGCAGGTCGATCAGCAGGTTCACGATCTGGGCCTGGATCGACACGTCCAGCGCCGACACCGATTCGTCCGCGATCACGACCTTGGGGTTCAGGGCAAGCGCGCGCGCGATGCAGATGCGCTGGCGCTGGCCGCCCGAAAATTCATGCGGGTAGCGCTGCGCCATTTCCGGCGGCAGGCCCACGCGTTCCAGCAGATCGGCCACGCGGCGCTCGGCGTCGCGGCCCTTCGCCACCCCGTGCACCAACAGCGGCTCCATGATGGAAAAGCCGACGGTGACGCGCGGATCCAGCGAGGCGAACGGATCCTGGAACACAAACTGGATGTCGCGGCGCAAGGATTGCAGTTCGTTGTTCTTCAGCCGGACGATGTCGCGGCCGCCAAACTTGATCTCGCCGCCCTGGCTGTCCACCAGGCGCAGCAGCGACCGGCCCGTCGTGGATTTACCGCAACCCGATTCGCCCACCAGCGACAGCGTCTCGCCCGGGTACAGGTCGAAGCTGACCTGTTCCACGGCATGCACGCGGCGCTGCACGCGGCTGAGGATGCCGCCACGCAGGTCAAAGCGGGTGACCAGGTTACGCACGCTCAGGATGGGTTCGCGCTTCTGGCCGGGCACGACCTGCGTGCTGGCGATGGCGGGCTCGGCCACGGGTTGCGCCTGGCCTTCCACCTGCAGCAGCGGGAAGCGCGCGGGCAGGTCGGTGCCTTCCATGGCGCCCAGCTTCGGCACCGCCGACAGCAGCGCCTTGGTGTAGGTGTGCTTGGGCGCCGCGAACACCTGGTCCGACGGGCCTTCTTCAACCTTGTCGCCGCGATACATGACCAGCACGCGGTCGGCCACTTCCGCCACCACGCCCATGTCGTGGGTGATGAACACCACGCCCATGTGCATCTCGTCCTGCAGCTGACGGATCAGTTGCAGGATCTGCGCCTGGATGGTGACGTCCAGCGCGGTGGTGGGTTCGTCGGCGATCAGCAGCGCCGGCTTGCAGGCCAGCGCCATCGCGATCATCACGCGCTGGCGCATGCCGCCCGACAACTGATGCGGGTAACGGTCCAGCACCGACTTGGCTTCCGGAATGCGCACCTGCTCCAGCATGCGCAGGGCCTCGGCGCGTGCGGCCGCGGCGTCTTTGCCCTGGTGCTGGCGGATCGATTCGGCGATCTGGTCGCCGGCCGTGAACACTGGGTTCAAGGAGGTCATCGGCTCCTGGAAGATCATGGCCATGTCGGCGCCGCGCACATTGCGCATGACGCGTTGGCTGGAACCGACCAAATCGATCACGGAACCGTTGCGCCGGCGCAGGGCCATGCTGCCCTGGGCGATGCGGCCGCCGCCATGTTCCACCAGACGCATGAGCGCCAGGGACGTCACCGACTTGCCCGAACCCGATTCGCCCACGATGGCCAGGGTTTCACCCCGGTCCACATGGAACGACAGGTTGCGCACGGCTTCGACCGTGCGCTCGGAACCCACGAAGCGCACCGTCAGGTCGTCGACCTGGACCACGCGGTTTTCCGGCAGCGCCAGGCTGTTTGCGCGATCAACCATCTTTATTAATCCCCAAAATCAAAACAGAACCCGTCACGCTTATCGGTAGATAGCGGTGACCGGCTTTTCGCCTACGCGGGCGTAACCCCGATACATGCCTTCCGTGTTGAACGGCAAAGCCACATTGCCCTGGGCGTCGACGGCCACCAGGCCGCCCTTGCCGCCGATGGTGGGCAGTTTCTCCATCACGACGCGATCCGCCGCTGCTTGCAGCGACGCACCGCAATATTCCATCTGCGCCGCCACGTCATAGGCCGAGACCATGCGGATGAACATCTCGCCGGTGCCGGTCGTGGAGACGGCGCAGGTCTTGTTGCTGGCATAGGTGCCGGCGCCGATCAACGGCGCGTCGCCCACGCGGCCGACCTGCTTGTTGGTGATGCCGCCGGTGGACGTGGCCGCGGCCACGTTGCCTTGCGCGTCGACAGCCACCGCGCCCACCGTGCCGAACTTCTTGTCGGCGTCCAGCGGATCAGCCGGCGCGGGCTGGCCGCGTGCAACCATGGCCTGGCCGTCGTGGTCCAGCACGGCGGCGTCAGGCGTTTCGCGCTGCACGCGCAGCAGTTGCTCGCGGCGGGCCTCGGTCGAGAAATACGACGGGTCGACGATTTCCAGGCCCGCATCGCGGGCAAAGGTCTCGGCGCCCTCGCCCACGAAAAAGACGTGCTTGCTGGTTTCCATGACGCGGCGCGCGGCGAAGATCGGATTGCGCACGCAATTCACATTGGCGATCGCGCCCGAACGCAGCGTGGCGCCGTCCATGATGGCGGCGTCCAGCTCGTGGGTGCCGGCGCTGGTGAACACCGCGCCGTGGCCGGCGTTGAACAGCGGGCAGTCTTCCAGCAGTCGGACGGCTTCGGTCACGGCGTCCAGGGCGCTGCCGCCGCGGGCCAGCACGGCTTGGCCGGCGGTCAGGATGGACTCCAGGGCGGCCAGGTATTCCTGTTCTTTCTCGGGCGACATGGCCGCGCGGGACATCGCGCCGGCGCCACCGTGAATGGCGATCACGGGTTGGATCATCGTTTACCTACTCCATGGATAAGCCACGGCATCACGGACTGGGTCACCCCAGCCGCGGCCGCGACGGAATTTTTGGCCCGATAGGCCACCGCGGCGGAAAGCGCTTCGATCAGGCCCAGCGCGGCGGTTTCGGAATTGGGAATCAGCTGGCGCGCGGAAAACGCGTAAAGCACGACGGACGCCGTCGGCGCCAGCGGAGACGTGGGTTTGTCGGTCAGCACCAGCACCGGCACGCCGGCCTGCTTGGCGGCGGCGGCCAGCGTCACGGTGTCGGCCAGGTAGCGCGGAAAGCCGATTGCGATCACCAGGTCCTTGGCGGTCATGCGCGACATCTGGCGCGCGGCGTGCGACACGCCGCCGGGGCCCGCCAGCGATTCGACCGAATGCAGGTGCATGCACAGGCCGCGTTGCAGCAGCCCGGCCAGGAAGCCGCTGGCGCCAAAACCGATGATGAACACGCGGTCGGCGGCCAGAATGGCTTCCACCGCCTGTTCACAGGCAGCCGAATCCAGCGATTGCAGGTTGCGCTGCGCGTTGCGAATGTCTTCTTCCAGCGTGGCGGCGAAGATCTGCACGGCGCTGGCGGAATGCGCCAGTTCGGTGCGCAGCTTTTCCACCGGTTCCAGCGCGGCTTCGAACCCCCGCGCCAGTTCGGCGCGAAATTGCGGGTAGCCGGGCAGGTCCAGGGCGCGCGCGAAGCGATTCGCCGTGGCAACCGAGACCCCCACCGCCGCCGCGAACTCGTCGATGGTCATCGTGGCGGCGCGGAACTGGTGCGCCAACACGTATTCGGCCATCTTGTGCTGCGTCCGGCTCAGCGAGGGCTGGGCCCGGGCGATCCGATCAGCGATCGTAAGTGCGGCCTTGTTCATCGATTCGGGGAAGGGTCTTAGCGGGAGATCGTGTAAATCTGTTTACACACAAATTTTAGATAAGAAAATTCATTTTCATAGTAAGGGTATACCCGTGAATTTATGTAACAGTGCATCAAAAGAAACGGGGCCGGTTTGAGGTACGCTATCCGCGCCTGTTTTCCAGCCCGCTTTTGACCTATTGCCTTGGATTGACGCAATGCCCGATTGGATCTGTAAACCCCACCAAGACCTGACCGTGCCGGAGATCTACGCGATCCTCCGCTTGCGCTCGGAAGTCTTCGTCATCGAACAGCAGTGCATCTTCCAGGACATGGATGGCAAGGACCTGAGCGGCCAGACGACGCACCTGATGGGATGGCAAGACGGCCAGCTTGCCGCCTACTGCCGCATCCTGGACCCGTCGCTGAAAGACGGCCAGATCGAGATCGGGCGCGTGATCTCCGCACCCTGGACGCGCGGCCAGGGCCTGGGCCACGAATTGATCCGCCACGCCATGCAGGAAGTGCGCCAGCGCTGGCCAGGCCGCGCCATGTACCTGGGCGCCCAGGCCCGCCTGCGCAACTACTACGGTGGACACGGCTTTGTTCAGGTCACCGAGGAATACATCGAAGACGGCATCCCGCACGTGGGCATGCGCTTGGACGAAGCGGCATAGCGCCCCCGGGGCCGCCCTTTCCTCCGCCCCAAAAAAAAACGCCCCTTGCGGGGCGTTTTCGTAAGCGGGACGGCAGCCGGTTTATTTGACCGACGACACGTCCAGCTTGGCCAGCGTCTTGGACTGGATTTCGTCCACCGTCACGCCCGGCGCCGTTTCCAGCAGCTTCAAGCCGTTTTCGGTGACTTCCATCACGCCCAGGTCGGTGATGATCAGGTCGACCACGCCCACGCCAGTCAGCGGCAGATTGCATTCCGGCAGCAGCTTGATGTCTTCCGTGCCGTCTTTCTTCTTGGCCACGTGTTCCATCAGGACCACGACGCGGCCAACGCCGGCCACCAGGTCCATCGCGCCGCCCATGCCCTTGACCATCTTGCCCGGAATCATCCAGTTGGCCAGGTCGCCCTTTTCGGACACCTGCATCGCGCCCAGGATGGCCAGGTTGATCTTGCCGCCGCGGATCATCGCAAACGAGTCGGCGGACGAGAAGATCGACGAGCCCGGCAACGTCGTCACCGTCTGCTTGCCGGCATTGATCAAGTCGGCGTCGACTTCATCGTCGGTGGGGAACGGGCCGATACCCAACAGGCCGTTTTCGGATTGCAGCCACACTTCCACGCCCTTGGGCACGTGGTTGGCCACCAGGGTCGGCAAGCCGATGCCCAGGTTCACATAAAAACCATCTTGCAGTTCGCGCGCGGCGCGAGCCGCCATTTCATCGCGGGACCATGCCATGTCGTCTTCTCCTTAGGCCGGGCGAGTGGTGCGTTGTTCGATGCGCTTTTCCGGCGTCGTGTTCAGCACGATCCGTTGCACATAGATGCCGGGCAGGTGGATCTGGTCGGGATCCAGGCTGCCGGTGTCAACGATCTCTTCGACTTCGACCACCGTGAACTTGCCGGCCATCGCGACGTTCGGATTGAAGTTGCGGGCCGTCTTGCGGAACACCAGGTTGCCGCTGCGGTCGGCGATGTGCGCCTTGACCAGCGACACGTCGGGCACCAGCGAACGCTCCATCACGTATTGCTGGCCATCGAACTCGCGGATTTCCTTGCCATCGGCCACGATGGTGCCCACGCCGGTGCGCGTGAAGAAGGCGGGGATGCCCGCGCCGCCGGCGCGCAGCTTCTCGGCCAACGTGCCCTGCGGGGTGAATTCAAGCTCGAGTTCGCCCGACAGGAACTGGCGTTCGAATTCCTTGTTCTCGCCCACGTAAGACGCGATCATCTTGCGGACTTGGCGCGTATTGAGCAACTGGCCCAAGCCGAAACCGTCGACGCCCGCATTGTTGCTGATGCAAGTCAGGTCTTTCACGCCCGAATCGCGCAGCGCGGCGATCAGGGCCTCGGGAATACCGCACAGGCCGAAACCGCCCACGGCGATCATCTGACCGTCCTTGACGATGCCTGCCAGCGCCTCCTGGGCGCTTGCAAAAACCTTGTCCATCGCTCCAACTCCTAGTTAAGGTCGAACTGAAGAGCGCCCGCCCCGCCGCTTGCGCGGCCATCCCGCGAGGGGGTCAAGAAATTCGGGGAGGGCCCTGTCTTTCCGTGGAGCGCGGCTGCCGGCGTCGGCCCCAGGCGGCATCGCGACATTGCCCGATGTCCCTGGGTCGCGGCGCCGAGGGTGGCGCGCCCCTTTATTTCTGTTTTGATTTTGCGCTTGATTTTAACGGCATGACGGTCAATTCCGCGCAGGCTTTCGGTGGATAGCCCCTGCGGGATTGCCCGCCCTCAGGCGGCCGGCTTGAATTGCGTGGCCATCTGCGCCAGCACTTCCTGCGGCCACGGCGCGGACGTATTGGCCACGTAGTCCATCCAGACTAGCACGTTGCGTCCGCGGGCATAGGGGCCCGCGTCGTCGCCCGTTTTCTCGAGCAGCAGCTCGAATTCCGCGCTGGAACGGCCGATGCGGGTCACTTTGTGCGTGACGCGGACGGTGGCCGGATAGGTCAGCGGACGCAGGAAATCGCACGAGGCATGGGCCAGGATCGCACCGTTGTCGGCGGGCAGCTCGAAGCCCGCGTCGTACAGGATCTGCATCCGGGCCTCTTCCATCAGGCGGAAATACAGCGTGTTGTTCAGATGATTCAAGGCGTCTGAGTCGCCCCACCGCAAAGGCAATTCCACCTGATGGGTATCGCCCACCGCCAGAATCCGCGCAGACAGATTGTCCGGGTTCACCAATTACTCCTGAAGGCTAAAAGAAATACGAAGGCATACATGGCCTCCGCCTGCAATACAATCGCCGATAATACTTCCAGCCAAATATGGAATACATACGGGGAGCTTTGCAAATGTCTGAACGCGAGTCGATGGAATATGACGTGGTCGTGGTTGGCGGTGGACCCGCCGGCTTGGCCACCGCAATCCGTCTAAAGCAGCTGGCCGCTGAAAAGAATCAAGAGATCGGCGTCTGCGTCCTTGAGAAAGGGGCGGAACTGGGTGCGCACATCCTGTCCGGCGCCGTCATGGACCCGCTGGCACTGACCGAGCTCATCCCCGACTGGAAAGAAAAAGGCGCGCCGCTGAACGTGCCGGTCACGCAGGACAAGTTCTTGTTCCTGTCCCAGACCGGCGCGCGCGCCACGCCGAACTGGCTGCTGCCGCCCTGTTTCCACAACGAAGGCAACTACATCGTCCGCCTGGGCGACGTCGTCAAATGGATGGGCGAACAGGCCGAAGCGCTGGGCGTGGACATTTTCCCCGGCTTTGCCGCCGTTGAAGTGCTGTACGACGAAAACGGCGCCGTGCGCGGCGTGGCCACCGGCGATATGGGCGTGGCCCGCGACGGCTCGCACACCGACCACTACCAGCCCGGCATGGAACTGCATGCCCGCTATACGGTGTTCGGCGAAGGCGCGCGCGGCCAACTGGGCCGCCAACTGATCGAACGCTTCAAGCTCGACGACGGCCGCGACCCGCAAGCCTATGGCATCGGCATCAAGGAAATGTGGGAAGTCGACCCGGCGCAATCCAAGCCGGGCCTGGTGATCCACACCGCCGGCTGGCCGCTGGATTCCGATACCTACGGCGGCTCGTTCCTGTATCACCTGGACAACAACCTGGTGGCCGTGGGCATGATCGTCGGCCTGGACTACGCCAACCCCTGGCTGTCGCCATTCGACGAATTCCAGCGCTACAAGACGCACCCCGCCATTCGCGGCACGTTCGAAGGCGGCAAACGCATCGCCTACGGCGCTCGCGCCATCACGGCGGGCGGCCTGCTGTCGCTGCCCAAGCTGACCTTCCCGGGTGGCGCGCTGGTCGGCTGCGAAGCCGGCTTCCTGAACGCGTCCCGCATCAAGGGCAGCCATGCCGCCATCAAGTCCGGCAAGCTGGCCGCCGAAGCCGCGTTCGACGCGCTCGTGGCCGATCGCCGCCAAGACGAACTGACCGCCTACCCGAAGGCGTTCGAGGCCTCCTGGCTGCACGCCGAACTGAACAAGGCGCGCAATTTCAAGCAGTGGTTCAAGAAGGGCCGCACCATCGCCACGGTAATGACCGGTGTCGAACAGTTGCTGCTCAAAGGCAAGATGCCGTGGACCCTGCGCCACAGCAAGCCCGACCACGCCTGTCTGCAACCGGCATCGGAATGCGCCCGCATCGACTACCCCAAGCCCGACGGCAAGCTCACGTTCGACAAGCTCAGCTCGGTGTTCATCTCGAACACCAATCATGAAGAAAACGAGCCCATCCACCTGACCTTGAAAGATCCGTCGGTGCCGGTCAGCGTCAACCTGGCCAAATACGGCGGCCCGGAATCGCGCTACTGCCCCGCGGGCGTGTACGAGTTCATCAAGGACGACCACGGCGACGACCGCTTGCAGATCAACGCGCAGAACTGCGTGCACTGCAAGACGTGCGACATCAAGGACCCGACCCAGAACATCGTCTGGGTGGCGCCTCAAGGCGGCGAAGGACCGGTGTACAGCGGCATGTGATCCGGCCGGGCCCCGTCCCGCCACAAGGCGCCCCTTGGGGCGCTTTTTCTTTTTTCAGGTGACCTGCATGACCGAACGCATACTTCTCATTGGCTGTGGCGATCTGGGCCAGCGTGTCGCCCGGCGCTTCCTGGCGCGGGGCGACGAAGTCCATGCGCTTCGCCGCCATCCGCCTGCGGACGACGGCAGCGGCATCCGATGGGTGCAAGGCGACATCACGCAGCCCGCCAGCCTGCCCTCGCTGCCCGCCGGCGTTACCCGGCTGATCCACCTGCCCGCTCCCGGTTCGCGCGACGCGTCGGTTTACCGGGGCGTTTTCATCGATGGCCTGCAGGCAGTGCTGGACGCGCTGGACGCCTCGCGGCTCCAGCGCGTGGTGTTCGTGTCGTCCAGCGCCGTCTACGGCGAACACCAGGGCGGCTGGGTGAACGAAGACACGCCGCCCGCGCCGCAAGGATTCAACGGCCAAGTGCTGCTGGAGGCCGAAGCCGCGCTGGCCGCGCGCGGCCTGTCGTCCACGTCGCTGCGGCTGGCAGGCCTGTACGGGCCGGGCCGCCTGCAACTGATCGAACGTCTGCGCAGCGGCGCGGCAGGCGCCCCCGTGCAACCCGAACATTGGGCCAACCGCATCCATATCGACGATGCCGCCGCGGCAGTCGTGCATCTGGCGCTGCTGCCCCGCGTGGACCCGGTCTACATCGGTTGCGACGACACGCCGTTGCCGCTGCATGCGCTGTACGCCGACCTGGCGGCGATGGTCGACGCCCCCGCGCCACGCATCGCGCCCGCCCCGGCGAATGTGGGCAGCAAGAAGCTCAGCAATGCCAGGTTGCGCGCAAGCGGATTCACGCTGCAATGGCCGGATTCCCGGCTTGGGTACGCCGCGCTGCTGGCGGATGCTGGCGCCTCGGCGCCCGGCGCGACGCAGGCATAGTTCGGCCGGCATCGAATCGTTGCGCGGCCGGGCGGCGGATACTGGCAGCCGTATTCACCACCCGCCACGCCATGCCTCCCGCCCATCCCCTGCTTGCCGTCACGCACGCCGACCCTTATCCCTATTACGCGACGCTGGCGCGCGAGAAACCGCTGTACCGGGACGATGCCCTGGACCTATGGGTCGCCAGCCATCCAGACACCATCCTGGCCGTGATGCGCGACCCCGCCGCGCGCGTCCGCCCGCCGTCGGAACCCGTGCCGCGCGGTCTGTGCCCCGGCCCTGCGGGCCAGCTGTTCGGCCGCTTCGTGCGCATGAACGACAGCGCCATGCACACGCGCCTGAAGGGCTTGCTGGCCGCATTCATCCAGGAACAAGGCACGCAGCCCTGTATCCCGCAGTGGCCCGCACTGCCGGTCGTGGACGCCGTTGCCATGGACCGCTATCTGAACGCCGCGCCGGTGCATGCGCAAGCGGCCTTCCTCGGGCTGGCCCCTGCGCTGCATGCCGATAGCGCAACGCAGATCGCGGCGTTTCTCTCTGCCTTGCCCGCCACGGCGGATGCGAACCAGGTGGCCGCCGGGCACGCGGCAGCCGACACGTTACAGACTCGCCTGGAAGCGCTACTACTTGCACGCGACGCCGCCCCGGCGCTGCGCAAGCTGCGAGAAAGCGCGGCCCGCGCGGAGATCCCCGTGGCCGTACTGGCGGCAAACCTTGCGGGCCTGCTGTTCCAGTCTTGCGAGGCTGGCGCCGGGCTGCTGGGCAACGCCCTGATCCATGCCGGCAGGCTGGGCTTGTCCGCCGATGCCGCCTGCGCCCGCGCCGACGCGATCATCGAGCATGTCATTCGCCACGATCCGCCGCTGCACAACACGCGCCGTTTTTTGGCGGACACGGTCACGATCAACGGCCAGCGGATCGAGGCCGGCCAGACCGTGTTGCTGGTGCTGGCGGCCGCCGCGACGATTCAGCCCGACGCCGGCTGGACATTCGGCGCGCCCGGCACAGGGGCGCACGGCCACGCATGCCCCGGCCAAGGCCCGGCGCGCCGCCACGCGGCCCACGCGCTATCCCATGTGCTGCGGGCCGGCGCCGACGCACCAGCCCTGGCATCCCGTTTCCGTTATCGGCCGCTGCCCAATGCGCGTGTGCCGCAGTTTACGTTTTCAAAGGAACCCACCCCATGATCGCCGTGATATTCGAAGTCGAACCCGCCAATGGCAATCCCGACCCCTACCTGCAAATCGCCGCCGGCTTGATTGATGAGCTCAAGGCCATTGACGGGTTCATTTCCGTCGAACGCTTCCAAAGCCTGACCCAGCCCGGCAAGCTGCTGTCGCTATCGTTCTGGCGCGATGAAGACGCGGTAAAGCGGTGGCGTGCGCTGGAATCGCACCGCCGCGCACAGGAAGCCGGACGCGGCGGCGTGTTTCAGAACTACCGTCTGCGGGTGGCGCAGGTGCTGCGGGACTACGGCATGGCCGAACGCGACGAGGCGCCGTCCGATAGCCGCAGCCGGCATGGCTGAAAAACCGCCTCTCGAAGGTTGTATTAATTTTTCATAAAATCCATGCCATGGCGCCGATGCGCTTCTGCAACGGCCGGCGGCTCTCCGGTACCATTCCCCCTTTGCCGCCTTTTTCCGCCACGCCGACGCGCCATGCCCACCGCCGCCCCCGCTCGCCCCACGCCGCTGCAAGTCGATCTGGCGCGCCATGTCGCGGAAGACATCGTGGCGCGGCGCTACCTGCCGGGCGACCACCTGTCTGAAGAAACCCTGGCCGCGGCCTACAAGGTGTCTCGCACGCCGGTGCGCGGCGCGTTGCGCCTGCTGGCCGCCCAGGGCTTGATCACGCATCGCCCCAACAGCGGCTACACCGTCGCCGACAACGCAGCGGCGGGCACGCTCCTGATCGAAAGCGCAGGGCCCACGCAAAACGAACTCTACCGCCGGCTGATCGATGACCGCGCCTCGCGCGGCCTGCCCGAAACATTCACGGAGCGCGAACTGCTTCAGCGCTATGGCGCACCACGCAGCGTGTTGGCCAAGACGCTTCTACAGCTATCCGCCGACGGGCTGATCGAAAAGCGCAAAGGGCACGGCTGGCAATTCGCCCCCTCGCTTGAAAGCGCCGAAGCGCTCAGCGAAAGCTACCGCTTCCGCATGACCATCGAATGCGCCGGGTTGCTGGAACCCACGTTCCGCCTCGACAGACCCGCGCTGGCGCGCATGCGCGCCGCGCACGAAGCGCTGATCCACCGCAACGATGCCGATATATCGGCCACCGATTTCTTCGCGCTGAACGCGTCCTTCCATGAATTGCTGGCCCGCTTCTCGGGCAACCGCTACATCCTGCAAGCGGTGCAGCAACAGAACCAGTTGCGCCGGCTGGAAGAGCACGCCGCCTTCTATCGAGACGCGCGCTTCGTCAACTCCAGCAGCGAACATCTGCAGATCATCGAAGCCCTGGAATCGGGCGACCAGGAATGGGCGGCGCAACTGATGCGCCGCCACCTGAAAGCCTCGCTGCAAGCGTCCTGACGCGCCCGGCCTGGCGTTGCGCGGCACGCGCCAGGGCGCCCCGCGCGTGACCTGGCGCAGGGCTTGGGGCCTGGCATAAGCGTGGCTCGGCGTGTGACATGACGTGCTGCATGGCCTTAGGCTCACATTGTATTTTTGATTTAATTAATACAAAATAAGCGAACCTGAACTTACCCACAGCAGGATCGCCCATGCCGTCGCTCCCCTCTTCCGCTCCCAATCCCGACGCCTATTGGATGCCCTTTACCGCTAACCGGCGCGTCAAGCGGGATCCGGTGCTGTTCAGCGCCGCCGAAGGCATGCACTACATCCGCCCCGACGGCCGCCGCGTGCTGGACGGCATCGCAGGCCTGTGGTGCGTGAACGCCGGCCACCGCCGTCCGGAAATCGTAGAGGCCATCGCACGCACCGCTTACGAACTGGACTACGCGCCTTCGTTTCAGATGGGGCACCCCCTGGCGTTCGAGTTGGCCGATGCGTTGTGCGCCGAAGCGCCCGCAGGCTTCTCTAATGTGTTTTTTTCGAACTCGGGATCCGAGGCGGTCGACACAGCCTTGAAGATCGCCCTGGGCTATCACCGGGCACGCGGCCAGGGCCAGCGCGTGCGGCTGATCGGGCGTGAACGTTCCTACCACGGCGTGGGTTTCGGCGGCCTATCGGTATCGGGCATCGGCGGCCATCGCAAGCCATTCGGCAATCTGCTTCCTTTCGTGGACCACCTGCCGCATACCTATGACCGCCAGCACATGGCCTATACGCGCGGTCAGCCGGATTGGGGCGCTCATCTGGCCGACACGCTCGAGCGCATCGTCGCGCTGCACGACGCGTCGACCATCGCCGCCGTCATCGTCGAACCGGTGGCCGGCTCCACCGGCGTGATCGTGCCGCCCCGGGGTTATCTGCAGCGGCTGCGCGAGATCTGCGATGCACACGGCATCCTTTTGATATTCGACGAGGTGATCTGCGCCTTCGGGCGCATTGACGGCGCCTTCGCGTCGTCCTACTTCGGCGTCAAGCCAGACATCATCACCAGCGCCAAGGGGCTGACCAACGGCGCGATACCCATGGGCGCGACGCTGGTGCAGCGGCACGTGTACGACGCATTCATGCAGGGGCCCGAAAACGCCATCGAACTGGCGCACGGCTACACGTATTCAGGCCATCCGGTTGCCTGCGCGGCCGGCTTGGCCACGCTGGACATCTGCCGCCGTGAAGGCCTTTTCCAACGCAGTCAGGAATTGGCCCGCTATTGGGAAGACGCGGCGCACAGTTTGAAGGGGCTGCCGCATGTGATCGACATCCGCAATATCGGCCTGTTGGCCGCGATTGAACTGGCGCCGCTTGAGGGCCAGCCGGGCCAGCGCGCCTATGCGGTGCACAACGCGTGCCTGGAACGCGGATGCCTGATCCGTTCGGCGGGCGACACGATGTTGCTGTCGCCCCCTCTCATCATCGAGCGCGCCCAGATCGACGAGCTGTTCACGGTGCTGGCGGACGTGCTGCGCGCCAGCGCCTGACCCCTGCCCGCGCCGCTTCAGGCCAGATGGCGTGCCACGGCCTGGACAACTCGCCGCACATCCTCCGCGGACACGTCCAGGTGCGTCACCAGGCGCGTCGGGCCGCCATAGACGGCGCGCATCTGGATCTCTTCCTTGGCCAGCGCAGCGGTCAGCGCATCGCAGCGCGACGGCTCGAATTCCACGAACAGCATATTGGTGTCCTGGCTCAAGACCTTGACGCCGGGAATGGCGCGCAAACCCTCCGCCAGCGCGCGGGCGTTTTCGTGATCGTCCGCCAACCGATCGACGTTGTGCTCCAACGCGTAAAGGCACGCGGCCGCCAGCACGCCAGCCTGGCGCAAGCCGCCGCCCAGCATCTTGCGCCAACGGCGCGCGCGGGCGATCAGTTCCTGGCTGCCCACCAACACAGACCCTACCGGCGCGCCCAGGCCCTTTGAAAAGCAGATGGACACCGAATCGAACGGCCGGCACAGGTCGGCCACGGGCTTGCCACTGGCCACGGCGGCGTTGAACACGCGCGCGCCATCCAGGTGCGTGCCCAGGCCCTGTCCGCGCGCCCAGTCCGTCGCGGCCTGGATGTAGGCGGCCGGGATCAGCTTGCCATGAAAGGTATTTTCCAACGCCAGCAAGCGGGTGCGCGCAAAGTGCGGATCACCCAGCGGCTTTACCGCCGCCGCCAGTTTTTCCAGCGGCAGCGAACCGTCTTCCGCATGTTCGATGGGTTGCGGCTGGATGCTGCCCAGCACCGCCGCGCCGCCGCCTTCGTACTTGTAGGTGTGGGCCAGTTGCCCCACCAGATATTCGTCGCCCCGGTCGCAATGCGCCATCAACCCCGCCAGATTGCTTTGCGTGCCGGACGGGAAGAACAGGCCCGCCGCCTTGCCCGCGCGCTCGGCCACGGCCGCCTGCAGCTGGATCACGGTCGGATCGTCGCCCATCACGTCATCGCCTAACGGGGCGGAAACCATCGCTTGCAACATGCCAGCCGAAGGCCGGGTGACAGTGTCGCTACGCAGATCGATCATGGGAAGTCCTTGGAAAGAAAGTGAAACCAGAACGGAAATCAGGAAGGCATGCGCAAGCGCGGATCACGACGCGCGCGACGTCGGCGCCGCACGGCTGACGATGAAGATGCCGGCCAGGATCAAGACCATGCCGCCCACTTCGCCCAGCGAGGGGCGTTCGGACAGGATTGCCCACGCCAGCAGCATCGCCACCACGGGCACGCCCAGGCTCGACAATCCTGCGATCGAGGCGGGCACGCGGCGCACCACCTGCAGCCACAGCAACCAGCCGGCCGCCGTGGCGATCAGCACGATGTAGGCCATGCCGGTCCATAGCGGCCAATCCCACTGCGCGGTCATCTGCGGCACCAGATAGGCCACCGGCACCATGACCAGTCCGCCGAACAGCATCTGCCACGCGGTAAAAGTCATGACATCGGGCGCATGGCGTTCAAACATCCGCTTGGACAGCACCGTGCCCACGCCCCAACACAGGCCGCTGCCCAACCCCAGCAGCACGGGGCGGATGTCGCCCAGGCCGTTCCACGGCTCCACGAAACAGACCAGGCCCACCGCCGCCAGGCCAATACCCAGCCCGTGCCGGATCGACGGGCGCTCGCCCAGCAACCACCAGGCGAACAACACCACCCAGAACGGCATCGTGTAGGCCATCAACGAGACCTTGCCCACGCCGCCCGACACCAGCGCCGTTTGCACGAAACCCTGGAACCCGGCCGTCTGCGTCAACCCGATCAGCAAGGTCAGCTTCCATGGCGGCATGGCCAGCGGCCGCCGCGTGGCAATCGCCAACGCGAACAGCACCAGGCTGCCCGTCACATAGCGCAGCGCCACGAAGTCGAACGGGCCGATGTAAGGCACGATCAGTTTCATCGCGATCCAACTGCCCGCCCACACCACAATGGTGCTGAGCATCAGGGCTAGCCCTGCGCGATCGAAACTGCTGCGGCTCACGTCCGTGGCTCCGTGTAGGTAAGGGGTGGGAAAGCGGGTGTCGACAAAGAAAAGACGCCCGGACCGGCGATTACCGGTGCGGGCGTCTGACATTATGCTCCCGTCCTCCCGCAAGCTTGCCGCCGCTTGCGGCCGGGGGGCTTACAGGGGCTTGGCCAACTGTTCAAGAATGGCCGGGTTTTCCAGCGTGGAAACGTCTTGCGTGACTTCCTCGCCCTTGGCCACCACGCGCAGCAGACGGCGCATGATCTTGCCCGAACGCGTCTTGGGCAGGTTGTCGCCGAAGCGAATGTCCTTGGGCTTGGCGATGGGACCGATCTCCTTGGCCACCCAGTCGCGCAACAGTTTGGCGATGGCCTGCGCCTCGGCGCCTTCCGGACGCGCCTGCTTCAGCACCACGAACGCCACCACGGCTTCACCCGTCGTATCGTCCGGGCGGCCCACCACGGCGGCTTCCGCCACCAGCTCGTGCGCCACCAGCGCCGACTCGACTTCCATCGTGCCCAGGCGGTGGCCCGACACGTTGAGCACATCGTCGATCCGGCCCATGATCCAGAAGTAGCCGTCCGCGTCCCGCTGCGCGCCGTCTCCCGCCAGGTAGTAGCCGCGCAGTTCCGACGGGAAGTAGCTTTTCTTGAAGCGTTCCGGATCGCCCCAGATGTTGCGGATCATCGCGGGCCACGGGCGCTTGATGACCAGGAAGCCGCCGTTGCCCTTTTCGACGTCGCCGCCGGTTTCATCCACGATGGCCGCGGCGATGCCCGGCAGCGGCAGCGTGCATGAACCCGGCTTGGTCGGCGTGGCGCCCGGCAGCGGCGTGATCATGTGGCCGCCGGTTTCGGTCTGCCACCACGTATCCACGATCGGGCAACGTTCGCGGCCGATGTTCTTGTGATACCAGATCCAGGCTTCGGGGTTGATGGGCTCGCCCACCGTGCCGATGATGCGCAGGCTGTCCAGATCGTAGTTTTTCGGATGCGCCTCGGGCGTCGCCTCGGACGCCTTGATCAACGAACGGATGGCGGTGGGCGCCGTGTAGAACGTCGTCACCTTGTGGCGCGCGATCATGTCCCAGAAGCGGCCGGCATTCGGATAGGTCGGCACGCCTTCGAACACGACTTGCGTCAGGCCGGCGGCCAGCGGGCCGTAGGTGATGTAGGTATGACCCGTGACCCAGCCCACGTCGGCCGTGCACCAATAGACGTCATCCTTGCGGGCGTCGAACGTCCACTTCACGGTCAGCAGCGCCCACAGCAGGTAGCCCGCCGACGAGTGCTGCACGCCCTTGGGCTTGCCCGTGGAACCCGACGTGTACAGGATGAAAAGCGGATGCTCGGCGTTGACCGGCACGGGTTCGCAGGTGTCGGGCTGGCCGGCCTCGACGTCGTGCATCCACAGGTCGCGGCCTTCGGCCCATTGCACCTTGCCGCCCGTGCGGCGGTACACGATGACCTTGGAAATGGCTTCGCAACCGCCCATCGCGATGGCGTCTTCCACCGCCGGCTTCAGCGGAATGGTCTTGCCGCCGCGCACTTGCTCGTCCGCGGTGATGACCAGCGATGCGCCCACGTCCACGATGCGCTCTTGCAGGCTCTTGGCAGAGAAGCCGCCAAACACCACCGAATGCGTCACGCCCAAGCGGGCGCAGGCCTGCATGGCCACCACGGCTTCGATCGACATGGGCATGTAGATGATGGCGCGGTCGCCCTTCTTGTAGCCCAGTGCGGTCAGGCCGTTGGCGAAGCGGCACACGCGCGCCAGCAGTTCGCGGTAGCTGACCTTGTTTACCGTGCCGTCGTCGCCTTCGAAGATGATGGCGGTCTTGTCGGCGTTGCCGTTGGTCAGATGCACGTCCAGGCAATTGGCCGAGACGTTGAGTTCGCCGTCGCCGAACCAGCGGTAGAACGGGGCGTCCGACTCATCCAGCACCTGCGTGAACGGCTTGGTCCACGTCAGGTTGTCGCGGGCCTGGCCGGCCCAGAAGCCGTCGAAATCGTTTTCGACCTGGGCGCACAACGCGTTGTAGGCGTCCATGCTGGGAATCGCCGCGCCCTCGGTCGCACGCTCGGGCGGCGGAAAGACGCGGGTTTCTACCAGTACGGACTCAATGGCATTCGACATGATCTTGTCTCCAATCGGTGATTCTGTTTGTTTGTGCTGCTGTTTTATGACCCACCCGCCACCGTATCGCCGCGCTCTTACGGGCACCTTACGCAAAATGCGGGCCGGAGCCCGCATGCGTAGGTAAACGCAGAGACCTGACAGCGCCGGCTCAGGGCGGGAAACACCGGAACGGCGTCGCCCCCAGCGGCACGCACAAGCTGACAACGCACCTGCATAGCGGTGCAAAGCAATCCGCTTGATGCCTCGCGCAGAGCGCGACGCATCAAAGGCAGTTCATAAGGATAGCAGCCTGGCCGGGGCGGCGGCCGCGGCAGACCCGCGCGGGCCCGCGCAAGGTCAGACGGCGGGACGGCGGGCAAGGCCGCGTTTCATGTCCACGCGCGACAACAGGGCCAGGCCGCCCACGAAAAACAGGCCGGTCACCAGGATGGCCAGGCGGTGGTCGCCGTGCGTGACCCAGGTCACCAGACCGTAGGTCAGCGGCCCGATCACCGCCGCCAGTTGCACGGCGAAGGTCCACAGCGAGAAGAACTCGGCTAATCGGCCGGCGGGCGCCAGCGCCCCCGTCATGGCACGGCCGGCGCTTTGGGTCGTGCCCATGCACAGGCCGGCCAGCGTGGCCGCCACCCAGAACACCGGCGCCGTCGTCGCCGCATACGCAACCAGCACCATCACGATCCAGCCGCACAGCGTGATGGCCAGCGCCGGCTTGTGGCCGATGCGGTCCTGTACATAGCCGAACGAAAACGCGCCCAGCGCCGCGCCGATGTTCACCGTGAAGACCAGCAGCATGATCTGGGGCGTGGTGAAGCCCATGACTTCGGACGCGTACACGGCCGCCAGCGTGATCACCACCGAAATGCCCGCCTGATAGCAAGCGATGCACATCAGCAGCCGGCGGAATTCGGGAAAGTGCAGGCCGGTCTCGCGCCAGGCATAGGCCAGGCGCTTAAGCATATGCAGCGCCTGCGGCTTGTCCTGCTGCGGGCGAGTGCGCTCTTTCAGCAAAAAGAAGGACGGCAGCGCCGCCAGCGCGAACACCGCGGCGGTGACGACGATGACCCACGGCACGAAGTGTTCGGCGGTCATGCCGCGCCCTTCGGCCAGCGTCACGACCACCAGCGACAGGCCCAGCGTGAGCATGCCGCCGCAATAGCCGAAGCTCCAGCCCCAGCCCGACACGCGGCCCAGCGCAGCCGGCTTGGCCAGTTCCGGCAGAAACGCCGCCACCATGGACTCGCCCACGCAGTAGCAGTAGTTGGACACGACGATGGCGGCCAGCGCCAGCCAGACGTCGCCCGGCCCGGCCTGCGTCAGCACCAGCGTCGCGGCCACGCAGCCGATGGTGCTGGTGTAGAGCAGGCGGCGCTTGCTGCCGCTGGCGTCCGCACGGGCGCCCAGCGTGGGCATGGTCAGCATGATAAGCAGATAGGACAGCGACAGCGCCGCCGTCCAGGCCAGCGTGGCCCACGGGGCGCGCCCGCCGACCACGCCGACGAAATAGGTGCTGAACACCGCCGTGAGGATCACGGTGGTGTAGCCGGAATTCGCGAAGTCGTACATGGCCCAGGCCCAGACTTCGCGTTTGGCCACGCCGGGATTCAGCGGGCTTGCGTCCCCTGCCCCGGCGTTCGGCATGGGACCGTCGGCGGACGGTCCCGGTTGCTGCGGTTGGCTCACAGGCCCAGCGCGGCGATGCCCGCTTGCGCGATCAGCACGTCTTCGGTCGACTTCACGCCCGACACGCCAACCGCGCCCACCACGTGGCCGTCGACGGTGATCGGCACGCCGCCTTCCAGCATGCCGTCGATCAGCGGCGCCGACAGGAACGACACGCGGCCGGTGTTGATCATCTCTTCGTAGATGCGCGATTCGCGGCGGCCCAGCGCGGCGGTCTTGGCCTTCGAGGGCGAGATGTGTGCCGAAATCGGGGCCGCGCCGTCCAGGCGCAGCATGCCAAGCAGATGGCCACCATCATCGACCACGGAAATGGTCACGGCCCATTTGTTCTGCACGGCGTGTGCTTCGGCCGCGGCGAGGATCTTCTTGACGTCTTCGGCGCTCAGCACGGGTTTGGTATTCATTGCAGCGACTCCTTGATCTGTTCCAGGGCGTTGGGATCTTCAATGGTCGTCAGGTCTCCGGGGTCGCGTCCTTCGCAAACCGCGACGATCGCACGGCGCAGCACCTTGCCGGACCGGGTCTTGGGCAAAGCGCCCACAAACCGGATCCGGGCGGGCCTGGCCACCGCTCCCAGCTGATCTTCCACCAGCCGCATGATATCGCCTTCCAGCTGCTTTGCCCCTTCCGGCGTATCGGCGCTGGCGGGATTCTTCAATACCGCGAAGGCCATCGCCACTTGCCCCTTCAGCGCATCGGCCACGCCGACCACCGCGCATTCCGCGATGCCGCTGTGGCTGTTGACCGATTCCTCGATCTCGCGCGTGCCCAGGCGGTGGCCCGCCACATTGATCACGTCGTCGGTACGGCCCAGGATGAACCAGTAGCCGTCGGCGTCCACCCGCCCCCAATCAAAGGTGGAATACACCTGGCGGCCGGGAATCGAGGTGAAATAGGTCTGGACGAACCGCGCGTCGTCCCCCCAGATGGTGGACATGGCGCCCGGCGGCAGCGGCGGCACAATGGCCACCACCCCTTTTTCGTCCGGCCCCAAGTCTTCGCCCGTGGATTCGCTGACGATGCGCGCATCGAACCCATACACCGGAAAGGACGGGCTGCCGAAACGAGTCGGCACGCGCTCCACGCCAGGCTGGGCGGACAGAATGGGCCAGCCGGATTCGGTCTGCCAATAGTTGTCGATGATGGGCTTGCCCAGGCCTTCCGATATCCATTGGGCGGTGGGTTCGTCCAACGGCTCGCCCGCCAGGTAGACGGCCCGCAGGCTGGAAAGATCGTGGCGCTTCAAGAGCGCCGGGTCCTGGCGCTTCAGGACGCGCACCGCCGTCGGCGCGGAAAACAAGGTGTTCACACCGAACTGCTCGACCAGCTTCCACAGGATCGCGCCATCGGGACGCACGGGCGTGCCCTCGTACAGCACCGTCGCCTGCCCGCCAATCAGGGGGCCGTAGATGATGTAGGAATGCCCCACGACCCAGCCGATGTCGCTGGTGCAGAAAAATGTGTCGCCCGCGCGCCCGTTAAACAGGTATTCCATTGATGACGCAAGCGCCACGGCATAGCCGCCGGTATCGCGCTGCACGCCCTTGGGCTTGCCGGTGGTGCCGGAGGTATAAAGGATGTAGCTGGGTTCGGACGATTCCAGCCATTGCACCGGCACGCGCTCGCCGCGATGGCGCTCGCGCAGCGTCGCGTAGTCCAGGTCGCGCCCGGCCACGGGTTCGAACGGCGCCAATCCACGGTCGAACACCACCACCGAGGCCGGCGGCGTCTTGGCCAGGCTCAGCGCCCGGTCCAGCAGCGGCTTATACGGCACGATCTTGCCGCCGCGCGAACCACCGTCGGTGCAGACCACCACTTTCGGCGCCGCGTCGTCGATGCGTTGGGCCAGGTTGACCGACGCAAACCCGCCGAACACCACCGAGTGCACCGCGCCGATCCGGGCGCAGGCCAGCATCGTGAACACCGCTTCCGGCACCATCGGCATGTACAACAGCACGCGGTCGCCGCGCCCCACCCCCAACGCTTTCAGCATGGCGGCCGCCGCGTTGACCTCTTCATAGACGTCCTGGCGGGTATAGACGCGCTCGCGCTCCACTTCGGTGGACACCCAGATCAGCGCCGGCTTGTCAGCCTGCGTCGGCAACCACCGGTCGACGGCGTTGTAGCAAAGATTGGTCTGCCCGCCTACGAACCACTTGGCGAATGGCGGCCGCGAGAAATCCAGGACAGACTCAAACGGCGTCTCCCAGTGGATGCGACCCGCCTCTTCGCGCCAGAAGCCATCTCGGTCATGCAATGATCTGTAATGGAAATCCCGGGTTTTTTGCATTTATGTCTCCTGTTATCGTTCGTACGCCTTAAGGCGGATTGATTTCTTGCGAATCATTCGGTCATTTTGGTAGGCGAACCTTGCACGAGGCTTGCCACAAGTCAAAATATTCCACCAAATATCCAAGCGTCATGGATAAATAGCCGATCTGTCACCGACCGGTCTTGAAAGTTTGGTAGAATCCCCGCGAAGTTGTAGATAATTGTTGATTTTGCTGACATTTCGGCCCGATCCACGGCTAATCCCGTGGTTTTCGCTGTCATCCAGCAAGTCATCCCCAGGCGAATGCATCGACACTCCATACTCGCGCGATTCAATTCATCCACTGGCCAAACGTACCGGGGTCTGCGTACGCTCGCGTTGATGGCATGTGTGGCGGGTTTGGCAGGTTGTGCTGGCACTGGCCAGAAGTCAACCGCCCAAACGTCCGAGATTGATCCGTACGAAATGGAGTGGGTTGCCACCTCCGATGATCCCATCGGTACGCTAGTCAGCCACAAATTCAAACGCGACCGCCAGCAGAACCGCACCAGCGCGGCCGTGGGCAGCGACAACGCCATGGTCAGCGAAGCCCTGAACTACCTGGGTATCCGCTACCGCTTCGGCGGCAGTTCCCCCGATACCGGATTCGATTGCAGCGGCCTGGTCACTTACTCGGCCGAGCGTTCGCTGGGCCTGAAGCTGCCCCGCAATGCCGCGGAAATGGCCCAACAGGGCGTCTCCGTCGCCAAGAACGAACTCAAGGCCGGCGACCTGGTTTTCTTCAACACCATGGGCCGCCGCTACTCCCACGTCGGCATCTATCTGGGCGACGACCGCTTCGTGCACTCCCCCAGCGCTGGCGGCGTGGTCCGCGTCGAAAGCATGACCATGGCCTACTGGTCCAAGCGCTACAACGGCGCCCGCCGCCTCGACAACAGCCTGATGGCATCCGCCCGCGCCGCGAATTGATCGCCGCGAACTGAGCCTCGCTACCGGCATCCTCGCATAAGTCGGCTGCCGGACACCATCCCCCAAA
Source organism: Achromobacter marplatensis (assembly GCF_049060505.1). Taxonomy (GTDB): domain Bacteria; phylum Pseudomonadota; class Gammaproteobacteria; order Burkholderiales; family Burkholderiaceae_B; genus Achromobacter; species Achromobacter marplatensis_A. The sequence goes on along the minus strand of NZ_JBMGRB010000001.1, from coordinate 608,624 downwards.
AAGCAAAACGCCGCCAGACTATCGTCTGACGGCGTTTTTCATTGCTCTTCGCGGTTCAGGGACTCAAGCCCCATGCCGCAGGCCGTTTCCGGCCTCCCCAGTTCTTGTGTTCCATCGGCAAGCGGAAAATCAGTGCACGGTGCCTGCGCGCGGGCACAGGCCGCATTGCTGCAGGGCCTGCTGCATGCTGCAGACTGAACGGCGACAAGCCACGACCCGGATGCCGCCGCGCTGCGCGGCGTTACGGAAGGTCTTCATGACGTTGTGCCCCAGGAAATCCGTCAGCAGGATGACCAGCTGCGTGCCCGACGGGAGTTGAAGCGTTTTCTTCTGATGTGAGGGATCGCGGCCACTGATGTGGTGCGTGATCGAAATATTGTGTCCTTTCAGCAGATCCGGGATATTGCCCAGTCGATCTGCGCCAACCACTACTGCACTGAGTCCTGCCGTCATGATGAACCTCACTGGTCGTTGAGCCTGGATGTAATGATAATGATTCCTATTTTTTAGTCAACTTAAATGAGATCGGTTCTTATTTAATAATATTAATGAGCTTGCCGAAAGGGATAGCGAGATTTGCTATCAGCCAAGGAACTCGCGGCTTTCCGGCGGGTCGTTGTCGTCGGGGCGCCCAAGAAAAAAGCGCGCCGTCCGAAGACGCCGCGCTTTTTTTGCGGGTGGCCAAAGGCCGATCCGACCGACTACTTTGGCGCGCCCTGCACCGCTTCGGTCACCACCGCGCGGGTCAGCGACGGGGCCAGCATTTCCAGGAACGTGTAGACGTAGTCGCGCAGGAACACGCCCGACTTCACGCCGACGCGGGTCGTGTGCGTGCCGAACAAGTGGCCAACGGGCAAGCCGACCAGATTGGAATCGCGCCGCGGGTCATAGGCAACGCCGGCGATGATGCCGATACCCAGGCCCACATCCACATAGGTTTTGATCACGTCCGCGTCGATGGCTTCCAGCACGATGTCCGGATGGATACCCTGGTTGGCAAAGACTTCGTCGATCGTGCTGCGGCCCGTGAACGCGCGGTCATAGGTCACGATGGGGTATTCGGCCAACTGCTGCAATGACAGGCGCTTGGCGGCGCTGGACGTCAGTTCCGCCAGCGGGTGGTCGGGGCGCACCACGACGGTGTGCTCCCAGGCATATACCGGCAAGGTGGCCAAGCCCGGCGTCAGCGCCAGCGATTCCGTCGCCAGCGCCAGATCGGCCTGCTCGTGCAGCACCATTTCAGCCAACTGCGCGGGGCTGCCTTCGGCCAGCGACAAATGCACTTTGGGGAATTGCTTGCGGAACGCGGGGATCACCCGCGGCAGCAGGTACCGGGCCTGCGTGTGCGTGCACGCGATCACCAGGCCGCCTTCATCGCGACGCGCGAACTCATCGCTGACTTTCTTCAGATTGTCGACTTCGCGCATGATGCGGTCGATCACCTGCGACACGGCCAGACCGGGCTTGGTCAACCCCTTGATGCGCTTGCCGTGGCGTTCGAAGATCTTGATGCCAAGTTCGTCTTCGAACTCGATGATGGCCTTGGAGACTCCAGGCTGCGAGGTATAGAGCATCCGGGCGGCTTCGGTCAGATTGAAGTCGCGCCGGATGGTTTCACGCACGAAACGAAATTGCTGGAGGTTCATTCAATTGGCCCCTGATAGATGGGCCAATTATAAGTAATAAGGACGCCTTGTTATATAACTTATTTATATAAGCTTAGGCGCGAGGCGTCCCTGTTTCAGCGCATCGAGATCGTGGTGTTCACGGTCTTGGCGTGGGCCGACCAGCGGGCAGTGACCGTCTTGGTCTGCGTCCAGAACTGGACCGCCTGCTTGCCATTCGGACCCAGATCGCCCAGCTTGGAGCCGCGCGAACCCGTGAAGCTGAACCACGCCACCGGCACGGGGATCGGCACGTTGATGCCTACCTGGCCGACGTCGATGTTGTTCTGGAAGTAGCGCGCCGCGCCGCCGTCCTGGGTGAACAGCGCCACGCCGTTGCCGTTGGGGTTGCGGTTGATGAACGCTACCGCGTCCTCCAGCGTTTCCACGCCGACGCAGCACAGGACCGGTCCGAAAATCTCTTCGGTGTAGATGGTCATGTTTTCGTTCACGCCGTCGAAAATCGTCGGGCCCACGAAATTGCCTTGCTCGAAGCCGGACACCTTCAGGTTGCGGCCGTCCAGCAGCAGCTTGGCGCCTTCGTCCACGCCTTTCTGGATCAGGCTTTCCACGCGCTTCTTGGCGTTGGGCGACACCAGCGGACCCAGGTCGGCCTCGCGGTCGGTGCCGGAATTGACCTTCAGCTTCTTCGAGCGCTCGACGAAGTCGGGCAGCCAGTTACGGGCGTCGCCCACCAGCACGGCCACCGACGACGCCATGCAGCGCTGGCCTGCCGCCCCGAAGGCGGCGCCAACCAGTTGGTTCAGCGCGACTTCCGGATCGGCGTCCGGCAGGATCACGCAGTGGTTCTTGGCGCCCATCATCGACTGGCAGCGCTTGCCGGCCGCCGATGCGCGGTTGTAGATCTCGGTGCCCACGCGAGTCGAACCAATGAACGACACCGCTTTGATATCCGGGTGTTCGCACAGGCCGTTGGCGGTATCCGGGCCGCCATGCACGACGTTCAGCACGCCCGGCGGCAGGCCGGCTTCCAGCGCCAGCTGGGCCAGGAACAACGACGAGGTCGGATCCTGCTCGGACGGCTTGAGCACGAAGCTGTTGCCGCAGGCCACGGCAATCGGGAACATGAAGCAAGGCAGCATCACCGGGAAATTGAACGCGGTGATGCCCGCGCACACGCCCAGCGGCTGGATCAGCGTGTAGACGTCGATGCCGGAGGCGGCATTCTCGGCGTACTCGCCCAGTTGCAGGTTGGCGATCGAGCACGCATGCTCGACTACTTCCAGCCCGCGCCCGATTTCGCCCTCGGCGTCCGGCAGGGTCTTGCCGTGTTCGCGGGTGATCATCTCGGCCAGCTTGCCGGTGTTGGCGCGCAGCAGTTCCTGGAACTTCAGCATGACGCGCATGCGCGCGCCCTGCCCGCTGTTGCGCCAGGTCTTGAAGGCCTCTTTGGCGTTGGAGACGGCCAGGTCCAGTTCTTCACGCGTCGCGAAGGGCACCTTGGCCACGACCTCCTGGGTGGCGGGGTTGATCACGTCTCGCCATTCGGTGGTTTTGGACTGCACAAGCTTGCCGCCGATCAATAGCGGAACGCGGGGGACTTCACTCATTTGATGCTCCTCACACTGCGTAGTCGATGCGGATGGAATCCGCGTTCATGGATCTTGCCGCGCGCCGGCCGGGCAAAGGTCCGGCCGGCGCGCCAGGGGTTATTTCTTCACCAGCGAGCAGGTCGAATCGGCCAGGGGCTGGAACGCTTCGGCGGCCGGGATGGTGGCCACCAGCTTGGAATAGTCCCAGCCGCCCTTGGACTCCGCGGGCTTCTTCACTTCATACAGGTACATGTCGTGGATCACACGGCCATCCGGGCGGATCGATGCGTTGCGCATGATCGGGTCCTTGATGGGCAGCTCGCGCATCTTGTCCGCCACCACCTTGCCGTCGGTGCTGCCGGCCGCCGCCGCCGACCGCAAGTAATGCAGCACGCTGGAATACACGCCGGCCTGCGTCATCGTGGGCTTCAGGCCGCGGAAGGCCTTCTCGAAGCGCGACGACCATTGGCGCGACGCATCGTCGTAATCCCAGTAGAAACCGTCTACATACGACAGGCCTTGGGCGCTTTCCAGCCCCAGGGCACGCAGGTCCGACAGGAAGATCAACAGCGACACCAGGCGCTGGCCGCCCGCCACGATGCCGAACTCGCGGGCCTGCTTGACCGCGTTGACGGTGTCCTGCCCGCCGTTGGCCAACGCCACGACCTGCGCCTTGGAGCTTTGCGCCTGCAACAGATAGGACGCGAAATCGGGCGCGTTCAGGGGATGGCGCACATTGCCGGCCACGGTTCCGCCCAACGCCTTCACCGCCTTGACCGTATCCGCTTCCAACGAGTGCCCGAAGGCATAATCCACGGTAATGAAGTACCAGGACTTGCCGCCCGCACGCACGGTGGCCTTGGCGCCGCCGGCGGACTGCGAATAGGTATCGAACATCCAGTGGAAACCGACGGGCGAGCATTCCTTATTGGTCAGCGCCGTCGTGGCCGGGCCGGAAAACATCACGACCTTGTTCTTTTCACGCGCAATGCCTTGCACGGCCAGCGCCACGGCCGAGTTGGTCAGATCGGCAATCGCCGTCACGCCGTCGCGGTCGAACCATTCGCGCGCTTTCGCCGCGCCCACATCCGCCTTGTTTTGGTTGTCGGCCGACACCAGTTCGATCTTCATGCCCTTGCATTCCGCAGCCAGGCAGTCGTCAATGGCCAACTGCGCCGCCGCCACCGACCCCGCGCCCCCCATGCCGGCATAGGTGCCGGACATGTCCGTCAGAATGCCGATTTTCACTGGCGGCTTATCCGCCGCTTGCGCTTGGCTCACCAACAATGCGCCCAGACACAAGCCTGCGGCCAGCCCGCGTGCGTGCACTTTCATGGATTTGTCTCCTGAGTGTTATGCGCTGATTTTTAGCGTTATGCGCCGTCTTTGCGGCTTGCGGCTCCCAGGGCAATGCCCCAAGGCCTGCCAGCCCAGTGTAGATGTGTGAAAATCAACAAGCAACACTAGAAATGCACATTCCTTGTGCATTGATGCACAATGAGATTTTGCCCCCTGCGTCCCGACGCCCGGGGGCCGGGAGCGCCGAAAGTGCTTGATTGGGACAGCCTGCGATATTTTCTGGAAGTGGCCCGGACCCAGCGGGTCAGCGCGGCGGCGCGGAAGCTCGGGGTAGAACACACCACGGTGTCGCGCCGCATCCGCGCGCTGGAAACCGAGCTGGACACGCTATTGTTTGAAAAATCGCGCAGCGCGGGCTTCATGCTGACCGACGACGGCCAGCGCCTGTTCGTCCATGCCGAGCAGATGGAAAGCACGGTGCACACCGCCCGCGAGAATCTGTCCGGCATCGGTCAGGCCTTGTCGGGCCACCTGCGCATCGGCGCCACGGAGGGTTTCGGCAGCTACGTGCTGACGCCGCTGGCAGCCGACTTCCAGCGCCGCTATCCGCACATCACGCTGGACATCCTGCCGGTGCCGCGCTTTGTCAGCCTGTCCAAGCGCGAGGCCGACCTGGCCATCACCATTGAACGCCCCCAGCGCGGGCCATACGTCTGCAGCAAGCTGTGCGACTACACCCTGCGGCTGTACGGCACCCCCGGCTATCTGGCCCGGCACCCGCCCATCGCCAGCCGCGCCGACTTGGCCGACCATACCTTCATCGGCTATGTGGACGAACTGCTGTTCAGCGAACGCTTGCGCTATCTGGAGGACCTGTTGCCGGCCAGCAAGGTGGTGCTGCGCAGCACCAGCGTGGTCGCGCAGTATCACGCGGCCCTGCAGGGCCAGTCGCTGGCGATCCTGCCTTGCTTTATCGCCGCGCAGGATCCGCGATTGAAACCGGTGCTGGAGAACGAGGTGGAGATCACGCGTTCGTTCTGGATGTATTGCCACGAAGACCTGCGCAAGCTCAAGCGCGTGACGGTGCTGTGGGAGTTCATCCGCAAGTCGGTGCTGAAAAACGCCGACCTGTTGGCCGGCAAGCGCGGCACGATGAAATACCTGCCCTGACGGCCCAAATTGAACGGAGGGCCACTAAGGCCCTCCTGGCGTTACGCCGGGGCGGTGTTCTTGGGCGCCTTCACCTTAAGGCGCCGCATGAGCAGGAACACGGTCAGCAGGGCCACCGCCCCGTGGATCGCCCACACCCCTACCCCGAAGCTGAGCTTGCCGTTGGAAATCCAGGCGCGCGACAGGTTGATCAGGTTCATATACAACAGCCCGACCAAGCCCGCGATCAGCAGGTCGCCGGAACGCCCCAGGCGCGGGTTCACCGCCCCCAGCGGAATGGCAAGCAGCGCCAGGTTCAGCGCGGCCAGCGGCAGCGACACCCGCCACATCACCTGCGACCAGCTGCTGTCGGTGTTGTCCGCCATCAATTGCATCGTGGTGCGGGCCTTGGCCGAACGCTCGGCGGCGGCCCGCGCTTCGCCCATGGGGTCTTCGCCGGCCTTGCTTTCCAGGCGCAGGCCGTACTTGTCGAAGTGCACCAGCCGGATCTCGGGCGTGCCCGGCTTCAGGTCATAGCGATGGCCTTCGCCCAGCACCAGGAAGCGGTCGCCATTGGGCAGCGTTTCGCTGTGCGCGCTGCTGGCGGTCAGCACGCTCAGCCATTCAGGCCCGATTTCGCGCGCGAACACATTGCCAAGCTCGTCGGAGGGCGTGGCGGGGTCTTCGGAAAAGAACACGCGGTTGCCGCCGGACGATTCCGCGAACTGTCCGGCCGTGACCTTGGACAGGTCCGAGCGCTGCTCGAAGCGTTCGTGGTATTCGCCGATCTGGCGGTACGCCCAGGGCGCGGCAACCAGCGTCAGACCCGCGACCGCCAAGGCGATGGGGATGGCCACCCGCAGCACGGGCCGAAGCCAGTCGGCCAGCGACAGGCCGCTGGCAAACCACACCACCATTTCGGATTCGCGGTAGTTGCGCGTCACCGTCGTCAAGACCGCGATGAACACGGAGACGGCAAGAATGGTCGGCAGGGCGGTGATGGTCGACAGTGCGGCCAGCACCAGCACGACGTCCGCTCCGATGTTGCCGCCCGCCGCTTCACCGAGCAGGCGCACGAGAAGCACGCTGAGCCACACGACGAGCAACGTGGAAAAGACAACGCCAGCGTGACTGGTGATCTCGCTGACGACAGAGCGTTTAAATAGAGACATGGGAGAATATGCGGGATAATCGACCGCATCATACACAGACGCACACGGGAAACCCTCATGGAATTTAGCACACAGACCACTGCTTCCCTGCACCAAGTCAAAACCGCCGCCCTGGCTGTCGGCGTCTACGCGGATGGCGTGTTGAGCCCCGCCGCCGACATCATCGACCGCGCCTCCAATGGCGCCGTGCGCGCGGTGGTCAAGACCGAGTTCCGCGGACGCGCCGGTTCCACGCTGACGTTGCGCGCGCTGCCTGGCGTGACCGCGCAGCGCGTGGTGCTGGTGGGTCTGGGCAAACAGGACGAATACTCGGCCCGCGCCCACGCGTCGGCCGAACAGGCATTCGCGTCGGTCTGCGTCGCCGCCCAACTGGCCGAAGGCGTGTCCACGCTGGTCGCCAACCCGCTCGCGGACGTGGCCGTCATCGCCCGCGCCCGCAGCGCCGCCATCGCGGCCGGCAACGCCACGTATCACTACGACGCCAGCTTCGGCAAGCCCGACCGCGACGCCCGCCCCAAATTGAAGAAAATCGTCCAGATCGTCGAGCGCGCCGATGCGGCCCAGGCCCAGAAGGGCTTGCGCGAAGGCAGCGCCATTGCCAACGGCATGGACTTGACCCGCACGCTGGGCAACCTGCCCGGCAATATTTGCACCCCTACCTACCTGGCCGACACGGCCAAGCGCCTGGCCCGCGAATTCAAGTCGCTAAAGGTTGAAGTGCTGGACAAGAAGCAGGTCGAGGCCCTGGGCATGGGTTCGTTCCTGTCGGTGGCCCGCGGTTCCGCGGAACCTCTGCGATTCATCGTGCTGCGCCACGCAGGCGCCAAGGCTTCGGCCAAGAAGGGCGCCAAGTCCGCCCAGGGCCCGATCGTGCTGGTCGGCAAGGGCATCACGTTCGACGCCGGCGGCATCTCGCTCAAGCCCGCCGCCACCATGGACGAAATGAAGTACGACATGTGCGGCGCCGCCAGTGTGCTGGGTTCGTTCCGCGCCCTGGCCGAACTCGAACTGCCGCTGGATGTCGTCGGCCTGATCCCGGCTTGCGAGAACCTGCCTAGCGGCACGGCCAACAAGCCGGGCGACGTCGTCACCAGCATGGCCGGCCTGACCATCGAGATCTTGAACACCGACGCCGAGGGCCGCCTGGTCCTGTGCGACGCCCTGACCTACGCTGAACGCTTCAAGCCGTCCGCCGTCATCGACATCGCCACGCTGACCGGCGCTTGCGTCGTGGCGCTGGGCAACGTCAACAGCGGCCTGTTCTCCAAGGATGACGCCCTGGCCGAGGCGCTGGCCGCCGCCGGCCGCCAGTCGCTGGACACCGCATGGCGCATGCCGATGGACGACGCCTACCAGGAACAGCTGAAGTCCAACTTCGCCGACCTGGCCAACATCGGCGGCCCCCCGGCTGGCGCCGTTACCGCGGCCTGCTTCCTGTCGCGGTTCGCCAAAGCCTACCCCTGGGCCCACCTGGACATCGCCGGCACCGCCTGGCGCGGCGGCAAGGACAAGGGCGCCACCGGCCGCCCCGTCCCCCTGCTGATGCAGTACCTGCTGGACCAGGCTTGAAACGACTGCAACGGAACCGGGCATGACGCGGATCGACTTCGCCTTCGGCGCGCCCGACCGCCTGCGCATGGCTTGCCAGGTGGTGCGCAAGCGCTTCCTGGCAGGCCAACGACTGGTGGTGTACTGTAGGGATGGCTCCCGCCTGGCGGCGTTCGACCGCATGCTATGGGCATTCGACGACACGTCATTCGTGCCGCATGTGCTGGCCAATGACCCGCTGGCGTCCGAGACGCCGGTGGTGCTGACGGCCGGCGACCCGCAGCAAGCCGCGCAGGCGGCCCAGCCGGCGGCGGGCGGCGACGCCCCACCGCTGTGGCTGCTGAATCTGGACACTGACTGCCCGCCGGGCTTCGACACCTTCGAGCGCCTGCTTGAAATCGTGTCGGAAGACCCCGACGACAAGCAGGCCGCGCGCCAACGCTGGCGCGTCTACCAGAATGCCGGCCATACGCCGGTCAGCCACGACCTGAGCCGCCAGCCGTCTGGCGACTGACCGCCCTACCCGCCCCGGCGGGCCTTTGCCGCCCGCCCATCGATATTCGGAAGCCCCCATGCCTACTCGCCCCAACGACCCCGGCATCCCTACCCTGACCCAGCGGGCCGAGCCCACGCTCTACCCGCCGGCCGCCGACGAGGCGGATGCGCCCCTGTTGACGGAGCGCGCCGATGGCGACGGCGACGGCGCCGGGCCGGCATTTGCCGACGACGGATTTCCGTTGCTGACCGAGGTCGCCCACGCGCAGGAGGCCGAAGCCGACGCGCAAGCGCAAGCCGAAGCCACCCACGCCGCCTTGCCCGACGCCACGGTGCTGACGGCCCGCCTGCAGGCCGAGGTCGAGCAATTGATGCGCCAGGCGCTGGCCGAGGCGATTGCGCACATCCAAACCCGCATGGACGCCGAATTACCGGGTATCGTTACCCGTGTGCTCAGGGATGTTCGGCCGGGTTGAACCGGCCGCTGGCGGGTATCCGGCGACCGGTCTAAATCTTCCAAAAACTGGATTCTTCAGGGAACTGTAAGGTATCCTTCCCATCTAAGCCTTCTAGGCAATCATTATTTTTGCCGTACACAGGAGTTCTCCATGAACGAATATCGTCCGTCCCCTTTTAACCGTTCCGGCGCAGTTGCCGGCGCGCCGGGCGAGGTCGCTCGCAACCAGGTCCTGCGCAACACTTATTGGCTGTTGGCGCTGTCGCTGATCCCCACGGTCCTGGGCGCCGCCGTCGGCCTCTACACCGGCATCAACCGCGTCATGGGCGCCAGCCCCGGCCTGTCCGCCATCGTGTTCCTGGTGGGCGCGTTCGGCCTGATGTTCGCCATCGAGAAGAACAAGAACAACTCGCTGGGCGTCGTGCTGCTGCTGGCCTTCACGTTCTTCATGGGCGTGATGCTGTCGCGCCTGCTCGGCTTCGTCATGGGCTTCAGCAACGGCTCGCAGCTGGTCATGACCGCCTTCGGCGGCACGGCGATCGTGTTCGGCACGATGGCCACGCTGGCCACGACCATCAAGCGCGATTTGTCCGGGATGCAGAAGTTCCTGTTCATCGGCGCCGTGGTGATCCTGGTGGCGGCCCTGGCCAACATCTTCCTGCAGATGCCCGCGCTGATGCTGACCATCTCGGTCATGGCCATCCTGATCTTCTCGGCCTTCATGCTGGTTGACTTGCAACGCGTGGTCAACGGCGGCGAAACCAACTACGTGTCCGCCACGCTGGCCATCTACCTGGACGTCTATAACGTCTTCTCGAACCTGCTGATGCTGCTGGGCATCTTCGGCGGCAACCGCGAGTAAACACTGGTCGAAAGACCCCTGCAAAAGGCCTGCATTCGCGTGTAGGCCTTTTTTCTTTGGAGCGCCCCTTCGCCATGCACGATCGCCGCCGTTTTCTTCAGACCGCCGCCTGCGCCGCATTGCTGGGATCCGCCGGGACGGCGCGTGCGCTCAGCGTCAAACAAGCCATGCTAAGCCGCGCCATCCCCGCTTCGGGCGACCCGATTCCCGTCATTGGCCTGGGCACTGCGGACACCTTCAACGTCTCGCCTGGCGACACTGCCGCCATGGAGCCGCTGGCGCAGGTGCTGGAGATCTTCAGTAAAGAAGGCGGTTTCCTGATCGATACCGCCCCCAGCTACGGCCAGGCGGAAGCCGTTGTCGGCACGCTGCTGGCGCGTCAAGACGGCATGCGTAACCGGTACTTCCTGGCGACCAAGATCGGCGCGCAAGGCCGCGAATCCGCCATGAACCAGGTGCGGCAATCGCAAAAGCAGCTGGGCAGCGACAAGCTGGACCTGATCCAGGTGCATAACCTGATCGACACCCGCAACCAATTGGCGTTACTGCGCGAACTGAAACAGCAAGGCGTCACGCGCTACATCGGCATCACGCATTACACCGACCATGCACACGACGAATTGACCGAACTGGTTGAACGCGAAAAGCCCGACTTCCTTCAGGTCAATCTGTCTGTTGGCGCCCGCAATGCCGAAAAACGACTGCTACCCGCCTGCCAGGCCAACGGCGTCGCCGTGCTGATCAACCGTCCGTTCCAGGACGGCGCCCTGTTCCGCCAGGTGAAGGGCCGTGCCCTGCCCGGACTTGCCGCCGACATCGGCTGCACCAGCTGGGCACAGATTTTCCTGAAGTTCATCATCGGTCATCCGGCCGTCACCGCCGTCATCCCGGCCACGTCCAAACCCGCCAACATGGCCGACAATGCGCTGGCCGGGTTCGGTCGGCAACCGGATGCCGCCTTGCGCGAACGCATTGCCGCCTTGCTGGCATAGCGCCATGGCCGCCGCCCCTACCTCTCTGCGCGCACGCGCGGCACGGGCGCTGGGCATACACGAAGAGGAAATCGCGCCCGCCGCTTGCGGCTTCGCCTTTTTCTTCTTTCTGTTCTGCGGCTATTTCATGCTGCGCCCGATCCGCGAAACCCTGGGCATCCAGGCGGGCGTGAATCAGCTGCAATGGCTGTTCACGGCCACCTTCGTCGCTACGCTGGCCGTGGTGCCGCTGTTCGGCTGGCTATCGGCCCGCGTGCCGCGCGCCACCCTGCTCACCTGGGTCTACAGCCTGTTCGCGCTGACCATGGTGGGGTTCGCCACCCTGCTCTACTTACGGCCCGACAGCGTCTGGGCCGCCCGTGCGTTTTACGTATGGCTGTCGGTGTTCAATCTGTTCGTGGTTTCCATCGCCTGGAGCCTGATGGCCGACGTGTTCCGCATGGAGTCAGCCAAGCGCCTGTTTGCGCTGATCGCTGCCGGAGCCAGCGCGGGGGGACTCTGCGGCCCGCTGCTAGGCGCCCTGCTGGCGGGCGCGCTGGGTCCGGCCGGGCTGCTTCTGCTGTCCGCCCTGATGCTGACGGCGACGCTGCCGCTTAAACAGTGGCTGCTGCGGTGGCGCGCGGCCACGCGGGCGGACACCGGCCCGGAAGACATGCAGCGTCCCATCGCGGGATCCGTCCTGGCCGGCATCTCGCGCATCTTCCGCTCGCGGTTCCTGCTGGGCATTTCGCTCCTGGTCGTCCTCCTGGCCACGTTGAACACCTTTCTGTACATGGAGCAGGCTCGCCTGGTGGCCGATACGTTTCCCGACACCGCCCAGCGCATCCGCGTCTTCAGCGCCCTGGACTTCACCGTCCAGACGCTGGCGCTGTTGTCCCAGGTTTTCATCACCGGCCGGGTCGCCGCGCGCCTGGGCCTGCGCTTCCTGTTGACGGCGGTGCCGTTGGCCGTGGGCGTGTCGTTCCTGGCGCTGGCCGCGTTTCCCGTCTTCGGCGTGCTGGCCGCCGCGATGATCCTGCGGCGGGCCGGCGAATATGCGCTGATCCGGCCGGGGCGCGAGATGCTGTTCACGGCGGTCCCGCCCGAAGACAAATACAAGACCAAGAGCGTCATCGACACCGTGGTGTACCGCGGCGGCGACGCGGCCAGCGGCTGGGTCAAGGCGGGCGTCGACATGCTTGGGCATGGCGCCTCGCTGATCGCGCTGCTGGGCGCGGCGGTCGCGTTGGGCGCGGCGGCCGTAGGCCACGCCCTGGGGAAACAGGCCGACGCCCGCAAGACCGAAGACCGTTAGGTTTTTCCGAATACCCATCTGATCAAGGCAAACGGATTCCCGGTACTGCCGCCGCACAATGGCGCAGCTCTCACCGCCTTGGGAATCGCCATGAAACGCACTGCCTGCCTTGCCGCCCTGTCGCTTTGCCTTGCCGCGGCATCCGCGCACGCCGACTATCCGGCGCGCGCCATCACGTTGATCGTGCCGGCCGCCGCGGGCGGCAATGCGGATATCACCGCGCGCCTGATCGGGCAGGAAATGAGCCGCCAGCTCGGCCAGCCCGTGGTGATCGAGAACCGTGTCGGCGCGGGCGGCCGCATCGGCACACAAGCCGTAGTGCGCGCCCTGGCCGATGGCTACACCATCGGCTATGCCCATGTTGGCACGCTGGTGCTGCACCGGTTCCTGTTCAAGCAGCAGCTTTATGACCTGGACCGAGACGTGACGCCCATCGGCCTGGTAGCGGAAACTCCGAACGTCATCGTCGTCAACACCGCCTCGCCCTACCAGGACCTGAAGAGCTTCATCGACGCCAGCCGCGCCCAACCTGATCGCCTGACCATGACGTCGGCGGACCCCGGCACCACCAGCGAAGTCGGCGTGAAGCTGTTCATTGCCCAGACCGGCGCCGCCGTGCGCCAGATTCCCTATAAGGCGACGGCCGCGCAGCTGTCCGATCTGCTTGGCGGCCATGTCGACGCCATGATGGAAAATCTGCCGCCCTTGATCGGCAACCTGAAAGACGGGCGCCTGCGCGCGCTCGCCGTCACGACCAAGTCCCGCGCCGCCTCCAATCCCGATGTGCCCACGGTGGCCGAACAAGGCTATCCCGATTACGAACAGTCGGCCTGGAGCGCGCTGATCGCGCCCGCGGGCACGCCGCCTGCGGCCGTCGCCCGCCTGAACACCGCGCTGAATCAGGCGCTGCGTTCACCGAATGTCGAGAAGGAACTGCGCAGCCGTTCCCAGGAACCCCTGGGCGGCACGCCCCAGGACGTTCAAACCCAGATTCGCAAGGAGCTGCCCAAATGGGAGAGCATCATCAAGGCCGCCACGCTGGATTGAAGCGCGCGCCCGCCCAGACCGGAGCCGCCGCATGGTCCGCGTAACCCGCGAGGATTTCTCCGTTGCCGCCGCAACCAATGAATCCGCTTACCGCCGTATCACCGTCCCCGTGCTGCGGATCGATGCGGGGCCCGGCCCTGCCGTTGCCCTGATCGCCGGCGTGCATGGCGACGAATGGGAAGGCCAGGCGGCCATCCTCGATTTATGGCACCACCTGCCGGCCATTCTGGAACGCGGCACCGTCTATCTGCTACCCGCCGTGAACGCCGAAGCCTCGCTGGCCGGCACGCGTCTGTCACCGGCGGACGGCGGCAACTTGAACCGCGCCTTCCTGGGCGCGCCGGCGCGCGGCTACACCGAAAGCGTGGCGGCCGCGCTGGAGGCACGGCTGCTGCCCCGCATACAAGCCATGGTCGATGTGCATAGCGGCGGTGCGTCACTGCGCTACCTGCCCTCATCGGTGATCACCCGCTACGGCGACGATGCCTACGACGAGCGGCTTCCCGCCCTGGCGCGTGCCTTCGGCCTGCCGCATTGCGTGTTCTTCCGGGGCACCGAAGCGGGCTCCCTGCCCGCCGCAGCCAGCCGCCATGGCGTGCTACGCCTGAGCGCCGAGATCGGCGGCGGCAGGGAAACCAGCGGCCGCCTTGCCGATCGGTGTCGTGACGGCTTGCTGGGATGCCTGGCGGAACTTGGGCTGCTATCCGACCTGCCGGTGCCCCGTGACCCGGAAGTTCGCCTCTATGATCTGGACGCACCTGCCGCCACGTTGCGCACGCGCGAAGCCGGTGTATTCGTGCCTGCCGTTGAATTGGGACAATCAATCACGGCCGGCCATTTCATCGGCCGCCTGATCGAACCGGCCCGCCCCGACACGCCCCTGCGGAACCTGCAGAGCCCCCAAGCAGGCACGGTCGTCTGCCTGCGCGCCATTGCCCGCAGCGACGATGGCGACTGCTTGCTGCAAGTCGCCCCCGCCCTTCCCCTGGACTCCCTTGCCTCGAAGTATTGACCCATGCAAATGAACCCCAGATTGTCCGGCCTGCGCTGCATCCGCTGCGCGAGCCTGTGGCAGCCCGACGACTACCCCGAAGGCTGCCCAAGTTGCCTGGCGGCGGGACACCCCGCCACCCTGGAATGCGGCTACGACGCCTGCGACGCGGACAGCACCATTCCCTTGCCGGTGTTGGCCCCCATCACACTGGGCGAAGGGGCCACGCCCCATCTGGAAGCCACGGATCTGGCGCGCGCCGAAGGCATCGGCCAGCTTTGGCTCAAGTACGAAAGCGCCAACCCCACCGGCAGCCACAAGGACCGCATGGCGGCGCAGTTGGTGTCGCGCGCCCGACTGGCGGGCGCGACCCGCGTGGCGGCGGCCTCCAGCGGCAATGCCGGCGTCTCGCTTGCCGCCTACTGCGCGGCCGCCGGCCTGCAGGCCGATATCGCCATCACCCGCAATTGCCCCCCGCTGCAGCGCGAGGCCATGCAACGGTTCGGCGCCAAGCTCAGCGCCTTCGAAGATAGCCTGGCCCGCTGGCCCTACGTGTCGGACCTGTGCCGCAACCATGGCGCATTCGCCGGCACCAACTACCTGAATCCTCCGGTCGGCACGCATCCCTATGGCGTGGAAGGCTACAAACCCATCGCCCAGGAAATCCTGGATGCCTGCGGCACGCCCACCGACATCATCGTGCCGACGGCGCGGGGCGACCTGCTGTGGGGCATATTCCTGGGCTGGCAACACTTGCTGCAGCGCGGACGCATCACGCGTCTGCCCCGCCTGCACGCGGTCGAGCCGTATCCCCGCTTGTCACAGGCCCGTGCGGCGGGCGACGCGCGCGGCTTGTGGGAGGGCGTCACGGACCAGTACTCCATCGCGGGGGGCACCTGCACGCTGCAATCGCTGGAAGCCTTGTCGCGCTCGGGCGGAACGCCTGTGGAGGTTTCCGATGCTGCCGCGGCCCAAGCGCAGCAGCGGCTCGAACGCAGGGGAATCAGCACTGAACTGTCTTCCGCCGCAGCCCTGGCGGCCGTGTCCCGGCTCAGGCGTTCCGGCGTGCTGGATGCCGAATCCTCGGTGGTGCTGATCGTAACGTCCGACGGACGCCGAGGCTGATCTCCGCGCGCCGCTTCGGCGCCCTAGACGCCGAAGCGGTCCACCAGCGGGGCCAATGCGCCGCGCAGGCACGTCGCCCAGAACTTGCCGGCTTCGGACAGCGGCCGGCTTCCGTGAAGGATCATGTGGCATTCGAAATGCACGGATGCCGTCAGCGGGCGATAGCACAGGCCCGCTGCCTCCATGCCGACGGCCGTCGCGGGGTTGGCGATACCGACGCCATGCCCGGCCAGCGCCAATTGGCATACGGTGCTGGAATACGGCGTTTCGATCGCCACCCTCAAGGTCTGCTGCGCCTGGCTCAGCAGCGAATCCAGCCGCTTGCGGGAGCCGTCCTCGGCATTCAGGGCGATCACGTCCAGACCAGCCAAGTGCGAAAAATCAACGGTACCCAATCGTGCCAGCGCGTGCCCCGTCGGAAAGACCGCCACCGCCCGTAAGCTGGCCAGCCGATGGCCGCGCAGCCCTTCCAGCTCTGACTCGTCGGCCACCACGGCCAGGTCCAGTTCGCCAGATACCACCATGTCGCGCAAGGTATTGGAATCGCGGATCTGCAGATACAGAGGCGTGTCCGGATAGCGCGTGCGGAAACGCGAAATCGCGTCGCTGACCACGGCTCCGCTGTACGCATGAATGCACCCGATGCGCAGACGCGGTTGCGCCGCGCCACGAATCGCGCGGATCTTGCGGCCCAGGCTATCCAGTCCGACATTCAAACGGCGGATTTCTTCATACAGCAACGTGGCCTCGGGCGTGCGCTGCATGCGCTGGCGCACGCGCTCGAACAACCGCAATTCGATACTGGCTTCCAGCGCGGCCAGGGTCGCGCTAACCGTTGCGGGCGACACGTCCAGCCGCCGAGCGGCCGCGGTCACGCTTTCCGTCTCGTAGACGGTGCGAAAGGTTTCGACCTGTTTGAGCGTGAAGGTCATGGGCGGCGCGCGACGCGCTTAGATGCGTTGCAGGTCCATCAGCACGCGCCGGGTGGACAGCGGACGGCCAGCCAGAATCTCGGCCAGGCGTTCACGCAGGTCGCGGCGCAGCGCCGGTTCGATCACAGGGTCTTCGAAGTCCGGGGCGTCTTCATCCACGCCGTAGCCGGTTTCGCGCAGCAAGGTCCATTCGAAGCGGCGCAGCGCGCCGGCGGCTCGGGTGCCGTTGGACAGTTGCTGCAGCGCCATGTCATAGGCGTCGAACAGCAAGGGGTGGGCGTCCTCGCGCGGCAACAGGCGCAAGAGCAGTTCGTTCATGTACCAGGCGGACATCAGGGCCGTGCCCGTCAGCGGACGGATGCCGGCGATCTCGGCGCGGGTCAGGGTCTTGACTTCGCCGTTGCCGGTCCAGGACAGCAGCAAGGGCTGAAAGGCCGACAACACGGGACGCAGGACGGAATAAGGGCGCTTGGCGCCCTTGGCGACCATGGCTACGCAGCCATGATCGCGGGAGAACGTCTGAACAATAAGGGAAGTTTCACGCCACGCGGTGGCATGCAACATGAACCCCGGGCGATCCTGGACGCGAGGCGCCCGTCTACTCATAGCCCAAATCGCGGAGCGCACTCTCGCGGTCGGACCAGCCCTTGCGCACCTTGATATACACCTCAAGGTGAACCGGCTTGTCCAGCAGCTTGGCGATGTCCTGCCGCGCCTCCGTGGCAATACGCTTCATGTGCATGCCGCCCGTGCCCAACAAGATGGGCTTGTGGCTGTCGCGTTCGACGACGACGCAGGCGTTGATGCTGGCGCCCTTGCTGGTCTCTTCCCATTGCTCGATGACGACGGTACAGCCATAGGGCAGTTCGTCGCCCACCAGGCGGAAGATCTTCTCGCGCACCAGTTCGGCGGCGATGAAGCGCATGGGGCGGTCGGTCAGGGTATCTTCTTCGAACATCGCCTCGCCTTCCGGCAGGCGCGTCGCGATCTCTTGCAACAGTTGGTCCAGCTGGTGGTTCTTCGTGGCGCTGACAGGCACCACGGCGCCGAACGGATGCAGCGCCATGATCTTGGCGACGAAGGCGAACAGGTCGTCGCGGTTCTTCAGCGCGTCGATCTTGGACACCACCAGGATCGTGCGCTCGGGGTTGGGCAACAGCGGCAACAGCTTGGCGTCGCCTTCCGACCATTTGCCGGCCTCCACCACATGCACCACCACGTCGACGTCGGCCAACGCCTGCGTCACGACGCGGTTCATCATGCGGTTCATGGCACCGCCGTGGCGCGTCTGGAATCCCGGGGTGTCGACAAACACGAACTGCTCGTGTTCGCGCGTCAGCACGCCATGGATGCGGTGGCGCGTGGTCTGCGCCTTGCGCGACACGATGGAGATCTTGGAACCGATCAGGGCGTTCGTCAGCGTGGACTTGCCCACATTGGGACGGCCAACGATGGCAACGAAGCCAGTACGAAAAGGGGTATCGCTCATTTAGTCTCTTGAGCCACTGCCACGGGCAGCGACAATTGCGCGGTTTTGCGCGCCTTGCCCGACTTGCGGGCAGCCTTGGTTGCCGGGCTGATGGCCAGCGCGGCCTCCAACGCCAGCTTGGCCGCCGATTGCTCGGCGGCGCGGCGGCTGGCGCCGGGCGCCATAACCTTGATCTCGAGCGCCGGGATGGCGCACTCGACTTCGAACTGCTGGCTGTGGGCCGCGCCATGGGTGGCCACCACCGTATACAACGGCAGCGCCAGCTTGCGGCCTTGCAGGAATTCCTGCAGCAAGGTCTTGGCGTCCTTGCCCAGCGTTTTAGGGTCGACCGACGCCAGCACCGGCTGGTACTGGCGCACGATCACGCGGCGCGCGGCGTCAAAGCCCGCGTCCAGGAAGACGGCGCCGAACAGCGCCTCGACGGTATCCGCAAGAATGGATGGCCGGCGGAACCCGCCGCTCTTCAATTCACCTTCGCCCAGGCGCAGGTATTGCGACAGTTCCAGACGCTGCGCGATATCCGCCAGCGACGCCTGTTTGACCAGGTTCGCCCGCAGCCGCGACAGATCGCCTTCGTCGATTTTGGAAAACCGCTCGAACAGCATGGCCGCAACAACGAAATTCAACACCGAATCCCCAAGGAATTCCAAGCGCTCGTTGTGGCGCGCACCGTGACTGCGATGCGTCAGTGCCTGTTCCAACAAGCCTGCATCACCGAAGTGATGATCCAGGCGATTTTCTAGCGTGGCTAGCGACATAATCAGTTGAACCGGCCGATGCGGCTGAGATCGCTGAAATTCATCCAGATGAAGAACGCGCGTCCGACGATATTGGCTTCAGGTACAAAGCCCCAATAGCGGCTGTCCGCGCTGTTGTCCCGATTATCGCCCATGGCGAAATAACTGCCTTCAGGTACTTTGCAGCGTACCCCATTGCGGCTGTATTGGCAGTTTCCGCGGTTGGGAAATTGCCACATCGGCGAATAATCTTGCGGCTTGTTCTCATCCAGCAGGATTTTGTGCTCAACGTCGCCCAACTTCTCTTTATATTGTGCGATATACGAGACACGATCCGGCTCAAAATAGTCGCCGTCACGCACATGCGGCACCAATTCGCCGTTTATGTACAGTTTTTTGTCCAGATAGGCGATCTCGTCGCCTGGCAGCCCGACCACGCGCTTGATGTAGTCCACATCCGGATCCACCGGGTAGCGGAACACGAATACATCGCCGCGCTTGGGCTTGCCGATCTCCACGACCTTCTTGTCGATCACGGGCAGGCGCAAGCCATAGCTGAACTTGTTCACCAGGATCAGGTCGCCGGACTGTAGCGTGGGCAGCATCGAACCCGACGGGATCCGGAACGGCTCCACCACGAACGAACGCAGCATGAAGACGAACAGGATGACGGGAAAAAAGCTGACCGCGTACTCGATCCACCACGGCACGCGCCGCGCGGCATCGCCGGCCTCGCGGCGCAGGCGCTCGGCTTCCTGAGCGTCACCGATCAGGGCCGCGTCGTACTGCGCCATTGCCGCTTGGGCGCGGGCTTCGCGACCACGTCGCAGCACCGCAAGATCAAGCACCCAGATAATGCCGGTCAAGACCAGCAGAACAAACAGGATCAGGGCAAAGTTCCAACTCATCAGCTAACCGCCTTCTTTTGGTTCTACTTGTCTTCCACTTGCAGGATGGCCAAGAACGCCTCCTGCGGAATTTCCACGCTACCCACCTGCTTCATGCGCTTCTTACCGGCCTTCTGCTTTTCCAGCAGCTTCTTCTTGCGCGAGATATCGCCGCCGTAGCACTTGGCCAGCACGTTCTTGCGCAGCGCCTTCACGTTTTCACGCGCGATGATTTCCGCGCCAATGGCGGCCTGGATAACCACGTCGAACATCTGGCGCGGGATCAGGCCCCGCATGCGGGTCACGACGTCGCGGGCGCGATGGCGCGCGTTGCTGCGGTGGACGATCACGGCCAGCGCATCCACGCGGTCGTTGTTGATCAGCAGGTCCACGCGCACCACGTCGGCCGAGCGGTATTCCAGGAATTCGTAGTCCATCGAGGCATAGCCGCGAGATACCGACTTCAGCTTGTCGAAGAAGTCCAGCACGATCTCGGCCAGCGGGATCTCG
This sequence comes from Achromobacter marplatensis, assembly GCF_049060505.1. Classification (GTDB taxonomy): domain Bacteria; phylum Pseudomonadota; class Gammaproteobacteria; order Burkholderiales; family Burkholderiaceae_B; genus Achromobacter; species Achromobacter marplatensis_A. The sequence continues at coordinate 588,421 of NZ_JBMGRB010000001.1, read as the reverse complement.
TACACCAGATGGACCTGGCGGCCGTGATAGCTCATGTTGACCTGCGAACCGCGCTTGTTATTGCACAGCGTCATGACCGGGCCGACGTAGTCCTGCGGCATGAACAGCGTGACCTTCACGATGGGCTCGCGGATGTCCTGGATCTTGCCCACTTCCGGCATGCGGGATGGGCTTTCCACAGTGATCACCGAGCCATCGCGCTGCTCGACTTCGTACACCACCGACGGCGCGGTGGTGATGATGTCCATGTCGAACTCGCGCTCCAGGCGCTCTTGCACGATTTCCATGTGCAAAAGGCCCAGGAAGCCGCAGCGGAAACCGAAGCCCAGCGCCTGCGAGACTTCCGGTTCGAACATCAGCGCGGCGTCGTTCAGCTTCAGCTTATCGAGCGAATCGCGCAGTTGGTCGTATTCGGAACTTTCCACCGGGTACAGGCCGGCGAACACCTGCGGCTTGACTTCCTTGAAGCCCGGCAGCGCGCTGGCGGCGGGCTTGTTGGCCAGCGTGACGGTATCGCCCACCTTGGCATCTTCCAGCTGCTTGATGCCAGCGATGATGAAGCCCACTTCGCCTGCCGACAGGTGCGGACGCTGCTGCGACTTCGGCGTGAATACGCCGGTCTGCTCGCACAAGTGAGTGGCGCCGGAGGCCATCAGCAGAATCTTGTCCTTGGGCTTGAGCACACCATTGATGATGCGCACCAGCATCACGACGCCCACGTAGTTGTCGAACCAGGAGTCGATGACCAGCGCTTGCAGCGGCGCGTCGGGATCGCCTTTGGGCGCCGGCACCCGCGCCACGATGGTTTCCAGAATCTCGTCGATGCCCATGCCCGTCTTGGCACTGGCCAGCACGGCTTCCGAGGCGTCGATGCCGATCACGTCTTCGACTTCCTGGCGCGCGCCTTCGGGATCGGCCTGCGGCAGATCCATCTTGTTCAAGACCGGCACCACCTCCACGCCCAGCTCGATGGCGGTGTAGCAGTTGGCGACCGTCTGGGCTTCCACGCCCTGGGACGCATCGACCACCAGCAGCGCGCCTTCGCATGCGGACAGCGAACGGCTGACCTCATACGAGAAGTCCACGTGCCCCGGGGTGTCGATCAGGTTCAGGTTGTAGGTCTTGCCGTCCTTCGCCTTGTAATGCAAGGCGGCGGTCTGCGCTTTGATGGTGATGCCGCGCTCGCGTTCGATTTCCATGGAATCGAGCACCTGCGCCGACATTTCGCGATCCGCCAATCCGCCGCAGCGCTGGATCAGGCGATCGGCCAGGGTCGATTTACCGTGATCGATGTGGGCAATGATGGAGAAGTTGCGAATATGCTGCATGCTTGAAATTATAAGGGACGGAACACTCGGCACATGGCCGGAAGACACCGCCGCCGGAGTACGCACGGCTGACGTGAGGGGCGCTGGCGGGCCGCTGGTAGGCAATACCCGGGCAAAAACGAGGGGGCGCCAAGCGCCCCCTCTTGCGGCAACCAGCCATTTTAGCTGGTCTTGGAGTTTTTTTTCTGCCGCCGGGCCGCCCCGGGGCAAAAAGCGACGCGCGTCGGCCCTTACTTCGAGGCCGGAACCGCCACCCATTGCGTCTGATCGCCCCGGCGCACCAGCAAACCTGCGGCGCGGGACTTGTCCAGCTTGCTCACGAGCGTGGCAAATTGCTTGGCGCCGGTGACGTCAGTGTCGTTCAAGGCCAACACAATGTCGCCTTCCTGCAGCCCAGCCTTGGCGGCCGCACCTTCGGCGACCTTCACCTGGACGCCTCCCTTGATGCGCAGCTTCTTCTGCAGATCGGCGGGCACGTCCACGACACCCAGGCCCAGCGCGTTCGTGACCTCGGGGGCCGGCGCCGGCTTCTTGCCCGCCGCCGCGGCTTTTTCGGTCGGGATTTCGCCCACCTTGACCGACAGCGTCATGCTCTTGCCCTTGCGCCACACTTCCATGTCGGCGCGCGTGCCCGGCTTGGTTTCGCCCACGATGCGCGGCAGATCCGACCAACGCTTGATCGGCTCGTTGTTGAACTTCAGGATCACGTCACCCGGCTGCACGCCCGCTTCTTCGGCGGGGCCCTCGGCTTCTACGCTGCTGACCAGCGCGCCTTCGGCCTTCGGCAACCCGATGGCTTCGGCAACATCCTTGCCGACTTCGCCGATCTGCACGCCGACCCGGCCGCGGGTGACCTTGCCGGTAGCGCGCAACTGATCCACCACTCGCATCGCTTCGTCGATCGGGATGGCCAGCGAGATGCCCATGAAACCGCCGCTGCGCGAAATGATCTGGGAATTGATGCCGACGACTTCGCCGTCCAGGTTGATCAGCGGGCCGCCCGAGTTGCCGGGGTTCACGGCCACGTCGGTCTGGATGAACGGCAGATATTCGCCGGTATCACGGCCAATCGCGCTGACGATGCCGGACGTCACGGTGGAATCCAGGCCAAACGGCGAACCGATAGCCAACACCCACTGCCCCTTCTTCAGCTTCTTGGGATCGCCGATGACCAGCGGGACCATGTCCTTGGTTTCGATCTTGATCAGCGCAACGTCGGTGCGCTCGTCAGTGCCGATGACCTTGGCTTTGAATTCGCGGCCGTCGGTGAGCGTGACGTAGATGTCCGTCGCGTCGACCACCACGTGGTTGTTGGTCAGGATGTAGCCGTCTTCGGAAATGAAGAAGCCCGAGCCCACGCCGCGCGGCACGGTCCGCTCTTCAGGTTGCGGAGGCTGCGGCCGCTGACGCGGCGTCGGCGCCTGCCCACCCGGGCCCGGAGGCTGGAATTCGGGGCCGAAGAACCAGCGGAACAATTCGTAGGGGTCGCCACCGCCGCCGGGGCCGGGCCCGCGCACCGGCACGGTGGCCGTGGTGCGGATGTTCACGACCGCGGGGTCGGCCTTTTCAACAATGCCCGTGAAGTCGGGCAACGCCACGGTGGGCGTCTGCGCCACCGAAGCGGGAACATACGCGGCGGACATCGCCACACTTGCCGCCACAACCGCCAGAAAGCGCCGGAAAAAAGCGTTCGACACCGTCATTGCTTTCATAAGTTACTCCGAAATTGCTGCTAGCCGCGCCGGGGCCCGGATCACTTGGACCCGGCTGTCCCGGTTGTCGGCGCTGCCGCCGCAGGGGCGGCGGGCACATACTCTGTCGCTTCCGCCAATTGTTCCAGCGTGGCCACGGGTACTTCACCCACGGCCGTCAGCCAGAAGTCCGCAATGCGCGTTCCGTAGACGGTAATCGACCCGCGCTGCGCAGCGCCATGGGGGGGGTTATGGCCGCGCTGGCTGTCATAGGGTTCGATGAAGACCGATATGGCCGCCAGGCCATCCGACAGGACCATCTGGCTGACGGTTGCCCCGCGCCCCATCGAGCGCGCCACCTGCATGATCACCTTGAAGCCCTTGGGCGCCGGGATGCGCCACCCCTGGGCCGACAGGTCCACGGGTGCCATCGATGGCTCAAGCACTTTCCAGTCGCGGGTGCTCCAGCGCGACGTCAACAATTGGGGGTCGACTTCCGACCCCAGGCGCAATGACGTGAACGAGACCTGCTCGACCACGCCGCGCGCGGCGTTCAAGGTCTGGGCCTTCAGCAGCAGATTGGTTTCGACATCAGCGCACAGGCGGTAGCCGTAACGCAGCTTGTCCAGCGGCTCGATCGTGATCAGCCGGCATTCGCGGCCCGCCACCCGATGCAACTTGGATTCGGTGCTGATTTTGTAGTGCTCGGCCAGATTGGCGGGATCGCCCAGCAACAGGCCGGGGAAACGGTCGCCGCGGCGGCGCTCGACCAGCACGGTCTTGCGCTCGGGGATCAGGCACTGCACGTTTTCGTTGTGCCGCAGGTATTCGCGCGGCTGCCCATCCAGGATTTCCAGGCGTTCCCGTTCGCCAGTGCCATCCAGCACGTGTACCAGGCGCGAAGACTGGATCATTTCGCCCTGCTGATACATGAAGACGCCAGCGTAGTCCTGCTTGCGCGCGGCCTGCTGAATGCGCGACAGCAACTGGACAACGTCGTCGGTCGCCGGTGCGGCATCGCCGGCGCGCGCGGGTTCATGCGCGGCCAGGAACGCGGTCAGAAGCGTGGCGGCGAACCAGCCAGCGCGGTGCGCGTGCCAGGAGGCTGCGCGCGGCCAACGTGTCGGTAACACCAGCGCCATCAACGTCCCGCCCCGACGTCGAACGAGACTTGCCGCACCGCGCTGGGACCCGCCATCTGACGATGGGCCTCCAGGTAGTCGCGCAGGCCCGCGTCATCCGCGGAGGCAGGCGTGCCGCTGGCGTCGGCCAGCACGCGCACTTCGGTTGCCGGCGTGCCCGTCAGATAAGGCTGGGCCACCCAGGCGACAGTCGCCACGGCGGCGGCCACCGCCAAGCCGGACAAGCCATAGCGCAAGGGCGAACGGCGCCGGGGCGCCGCGACGATCGGCAATTCGGCGTCCAACGCCCGTGCCAGCCGGGACTGGAACGCGGCGCTGGGCGTCAATGCCAGATCGGAATTACGGAGGGAATCACCGATCAAATGATAGGTGTCCCAGGCCTGACGTCCTTCCTTGGACAACAGGCCGGGAAAAATATCGTCGGAATCTTCTCCGTCCATCCAGGCGGAGACCGATTCCTCCCAGGAGGATTCGGCGATTTCAACGGACTTGGCTGCGGTTTGCATGACTGCCACTCCTTACCAGCGACGCTCGGCATCGGTGCCAAGCAATGGACGCAATTTGGTCGCGATGGCCTCGCGCGCACGAAAAATGCGGGAGCGCACCGTACCGATCGGGCAATCCATGCTCTTGGCGATGTCTTCGTAACTCATACCTTCGATTTCACGCAGGACAATTGCGGTGCGCAACTCTTCGGGCAATTCCTCGATGGCCGCGTTCACCGTCTCGGCGATTTCGCGGCTGGCAACCATGGACTCCGGCGTGCTTATATCGGTTAGGTTGTCGGTTTCGTTAAAAGTTTCACCGTCTTCCGTTTCTATCGCATTTGGCGCGCTGGGCCGCCGGCCCTGCGAGGCCAGCCAATTGCGTGCCGTATTGATGGCGATACGATACAACCAGGTATAGAAGGCGCTGTCGCCCCGGAACTGGGGCAGGGCCCGATAGGCCTTGATGAAGGCTTCCTGGGCCACGTCCTCGATTTCGGAGGGGTCGCGGATCATCCGGGCCAGCAGGCGCAAGATCTTGCGCTGGTACTTCAGCACCAGCAGATCGAAGGCCTTCTTGTCGCCCCGTTGAACGCGCGCGACAAGCTCGGCGTCGACTTCGCGCTCGCTCATGACGCCTCCTGCGGGCGTGCCGCCGGCTGCAGGCGCCGCGCCGTGCCCGTCAGCAGGCAAAGGCGCCGCCAGGACTCGGGTCGCAGCGTCCGTTGCCAGACGGTGAGGGTGATTGTGCTATTTGTAAAGGCCGTACTCCCGGTGGGCAAGGGCTGTAGAGTGAGCGTGAGCCAGCGGGGGCCGCGCTGCTGATTCAGCAGCTCCGCGTCTTGCCAGCCTTGCGGCTGGCGCACCTGCCAGCGCCCGGTCCCGGTCGCCGTGCGTATTGCCGATACCGGGGACAGGCTGCTTCGTCGCGAGTGTAACAGTCCGGCCGGCACAAGCAGCAGCGCAATCAGCGCGCTTGCCGCCCATGCCATGCCGCCCCAGGAAGCCGCCGTCAGCGCGCAGGCCGCAGCCACGGCGATTGCCAGGCCGCCAAGCGCACGGACGCCGGGCGGCTGCCCGGCAGGCACCTGAAACGACCAGCGCCCTGCGTCCGAGCCTTCCAAATCAGACCCGGCGAACGGCCATGGAGCCGTTGGTGCCGCCGAAGCCGAACGAATTGGACAGGCCCACCTCGATCTTCATCTGCCGCGCTTCGTTCGCGCAGTAATCCAGATCGCATTCCGGATCTTGATTGAAGATGTTGATCGTGGGAGGCGACACCTGGTTGTACACGGCCAGCGTGGTGAACACGGCCTCGATGCCACCCGCCGCGCCAAGCAAGTGCCCGGTCATGGACTTGGTCGAGTTGACCACCAGCTTCTTGGCGTGATCGCCGAACGCCAGCTTCAGCGCGTCGGTTTCATTCTTGTCGCCAAGCGGCGTGGACGTGCCATGGGCGTTGACATACTGGATGTCATCCGCATTCAGGCCGCCGTTGCGCAGCGCGTTGAGCACGCCGCGGCGCGGGCCGTCTTTGTCGGGGGCCGTGATGTGGTGCGCGTCGGAGCTCATGCCGTAGCCTGCGAGCTCACCATAGATGCGCGCGCCACGCTTCTTGGCATGCTCGTATTCTTCCAGCACGAGGACGCCGGCGCCCTCGCCCAGCACGAAGCCGTCGCGGTCGCGGTCCCAGGGGCGCGAGGCCGCCTGAGGGTCATCGTTACGGGTCGACAGCGCGCGCATCGCGGCGAAACCGCCAATGCCCAGCGGGGACACGGTCGATTCGGCGCCGCCTGCCACCATGACGTCCGCATCGCCGTATTCGATCAGGCGCGCTGCGTCGCCGATGCAATGCAGGCCGGTGGTGCAGGCCGAGACGACGGCGTAGCTCGGACCCTTCATGCCGTAGGCAATGGACAAATGACCGGAGATCAGGTTGATCAGCGAACCCGGCACGAAGAACGGCGAGATCCGTCGCGGACCCTTGGCCAGGTATTCGACCTGGGTTTCTTCGATGCGCGGCAAACCGCCGATACCGGAGCCCACGATCACGCCGATGCGCTCGGCATTGGCTTCGGTGACTTCCAGGCCGCAATCGCGCCATGCCTGCATCCCGGCTGCCAGGCCGTAATGGATGAATGTATCCATCTGGCGGGCTTCTTTGGACGAGACATAGGTGCTGATATCGAAGTCTTTGACTTCGCCAGCAATGTGCGTGGTGATGGCCGAGGGATCGAAACGGGTGATGCGGCTGATGCCAGAACGTCCGTTGACGATATTGTCCCAAGCGGTGGTCAGGTCGTTCCCAACAGGGGAAACGATACCAAGGCCGGTGATGACGACACGTCGCTTCACGGATGACTCCTCAAACAGACAAAAGAAAGGCGGCTTTCGGGATGCGCTGCACGTGTGGCCCACGCGAAAGCGGGTCGGGCATGATTACGCCCTTCCCGCATGTGGACCACACGGCAAATTCCTGAAACCGCCCCGTTTCCCGGTCAGACCCGACAGTCGGGCAACCGGAAGGATATAGGCTGAGCTTACTGCTTACCGTGCGAATTGATGTAGTCAATCGCTTGTTGCACGGTCGTGATCTTTTCGGCCTCTTCGTCGGGGATCTCGGTCTCGAATTCGTCTTCGAGCGCCATGACCAGTTCGACCATGTCGAGCGAATCGGCACCGAGGTCGTCAAGGAAGGAGGATTCGTTCTTGATCTCGGCTTCGTTCACGCCAAGTTGTTCAGCGACGATCTTCTTGACGCGCTGTTCGATGCTTTCCATGCAGATCTCCAATTGGGAAAAATCCCGCGAATTATAGCCAAGCGTAGAGGAAAGCAACGCCTGGCCGTGACAAAAATAACACCGCGCACTTGTTCTGTCGCCCAGAAGGACGCAGGAATACCGGTATGCGGCGTTTCCGGATGAACTGCGCGCGGCCTCGCTGGTTGCCCGGCGGCGGCAAGGCGGCCTGGGCCGCCCGCGCGCAATTCGTGATTTATTGCATGTACATCCCGCCGTTTACGTGCAGGGTGGTGCCGGTAATGTAACCCGCTTGCGGCCCGGACAAAAAGGCCACCGCATGGGCGATGTCCTCGGGCGAGCCCAAACGGCCCAGCGGAATCTGCTGCAACAGCGCCGTGGTCTGGCTTTCAGCCAGCGCACGCGTCATATCGGTGTCGATGAAGCCGGGCGCGACGCAGTTCACGGTGATGTTGCGGCTACCCAACTCACGGGCCAGCGCACGCGACATACCCGACACGCCCGCCTTGGCGGCGGCATAGTTGGCCTGACCGGCGTTGCCGCTGGAACCCACCACGGACGTAACGTTGATGATGCGTCCCCAACGGGCCTTCATCATGCTGCGCAACACGGCGCGCGATAGACGGAACACGGACGTGAGGTTCGTGTCCAGGACGGCCGACCAATCGTCGTCCTTCATGCGCATCGCCAGCGTATCGCGGGTGATGCCGGCGTTGTTGACGAGGATGTGCGGACCGCCGCCTTCCTTGCCCAACGCGTCAATCAGTGCGTCGCAGGCTTCGGCATCGGTCACGTTCAGCACCACGCCACGGCCGCCGGACGGCGCCAGGGCTTCGGTGATGGCGGCCGCGCCCGATTCGGACGTAGCCGTACCCACGACGGTTGCGCCGCGCGCTGCCAGCTCTTGGGCGATGGCGCGGCCGATGCCGCGCGTGGCGCCCGTCACGAGGGCGATTTTGCCCTGCAGTTCGATCGAGTTGTCCATGTGTTTAATTTCCGTTAACGGCGGCCAACGCGGCTTCAAGCGAAGCGGGATCGGTAATGGCCAGGCCGGTAAGTTCGGGGTCGATGCGCTTGGTCAGGCCGGCCAGCACTTTGCCGGGGCCGCACTCGATGACGTGGGTGACGCCTTGCGCCTTCATCGCGCGCAGGGTTTCCACCCAGCGCACAGGATGCCATGCCTGACGCACCAGCGCATCCCGGATTGCCCCGGCCTCAGTGGGCGAGGCGACATCGACGTTGTTGATGACAGGGATTTGCGGCGCCAAGACCGTAACCCCAGCCAGCGCGCCGGCCAGCACGTCGGCGGCGGGCTTGAGCAGGCTGGAATGGAACGGGGCCGAGACCGGCAGCAGCAGCGCGCGCTTGGCGCCTGCGGCCTTGGCCAGTTCGCAGGCACGCTCGACGGCGGCCTTGTGCCCTGCGATCACGACCTGCGCAGGCGCATTGAAATTCACGGCTTCGACGATTTCGCCTTGGGCGGCCTGCGCGCAAGCGGCGCGCACGGCATCGTCGTCCAGGCCGAGGATGGCGGCCATCCCGCCCGTGCCGACCGGCACGGCGGCCTGCATCGCATCGGCGCGCACGCGCACCAAACGCACGGCATCTTCCAGCGATAGCGAACCGGCGGCGGTCAGCGCGGCGTATTCGCCAAGGCTATGACCCGCCACGACGTCGGGCTTGCGGCCACCGGCGGCGCACCAGGCGGCGTAGAACGCCACGCCGGCCGTCAACATCGCCGGCTGGGTGTTGGTGGTGAGGTTGAGCTGTTCCACCGGGCCTTGGGCGATCAGCGCGCCCAGATCCTGGCCCAAGGCTTGCGAAGCCTGCGCCACGGTGTCCGTGACCGCGGCAACGTCCGACCAGGCATCCAGCATGCCGACAGCTTGCGAACCTTGGCCAGGGAAGACAAATGCGATTTTCATGATTGACCGGTTGGATTGATTCAGTGTCTGTGTGGGATGTCAGGCGCGCTCCGGGCAGGGGCGCATGCGCCGCCCTGCCCAAGCACGCGCTTACATGCGGGCGAGTACCGAGCCCCAGGTGAATCCGCCGCCCACGCCTTGCATCAGAATGAGCTGGCCCGGCTTGACGCGGCCATCTCGGCGCGCGGCGTCCAGTGCCAGCGGCACGCTTGCCGCGGAGGTATTGGCGTGGCTATCAACGGTAATGACGACTTTTTCGACCGGCACGGCAAGCTTGCGCGCCAGGAAATTCAGGATGCGGACGTTCGCCTGATGCGGGATCAACCAATCGACGTCGGCGAGTTCAATGCCGGCTTCCGCGCAGGTGTCGCGCGCCGAGCGGTCCAGCACGGTCACGGCCTGCTTGAACACAGCCTGGCCGTCCATGCGCAGGAACGGATCGCCCGTCACGTCGCCATAGGCCACGTTGCCCGCGGCGCTCAGGATCTTCATCTGGCTGCCATCGGCATGCAACTGCGCGGCCAGGATGCCCGGCTCGTCAGACCCCTTCAGCACCACGGCGCCAGCGCCGTCGCCGAACAGCACGCAGGTGCTGCGGTCGTTCCAGTCCAGGATGCGCGAAAACACTTCCGCGCCGATCACCAGCGCGCAGCGGGCACGGCCCGCGCGGATGAAGCTGTCGGCAGTGGTCAGGGCATAGACGAAGCCGCTGCACACCGCCTGCACGTCGAACGCCGCCGATCCCTTGGTGCCCAGATTGGCCTGCACCAGGCATGCCGTGCTGGGGAACACGAAATCGGGCGTGGACGTGGCCACGATGATCAAATCAATCTCGGATGCGTCGACGCCGGCATCCGCCAGCGCGCGGCGCGAAGCCTCGGTGGCAAGTTGGCTGGTCGTGACGCCGCGTTCGGCGAGATGGCGCTGACGGATGCCCGTGCGCTCAACGATCCATTCATCGGACGTGGCGATGTCGCGCGTCGCCAGTTCCGCTGCCAATTCGTCATTCGAAACCACGCGTTCCGGCAAGAAGCTGCCGGTGCCCGCGATTGCGGAATATTTCATTGCGGTATCCATCAAGCGGTGTCCCCAGCCACGTTCCGCGAAGGCGTTGCGACGCCCTCGCCCGATTGAACGCGCTTGGTAATCTGCGCGACCGTCTGAGCGGTGCGCTCCAGCAGTTTACTCACTACGGCTTCGCGAGCTCGTTGCAACGCAAAACCGAAGGCATAGACATCCGCGGAACCATGGCTCTTGATGACCACGCCGCGCAAGCCCAGCAACGCGGCGCCGTTATAGCGCCGGTTGTCGACGCGGTTGCGCAGACGATTGAGCACTGGCCTGGCGATGGCGCCGGCCAGCAGGGTGACGATGTTGCGTTTGAACTCTTCGCGAATGATGCTGGACAGCATCTTCGCCAGCCCCTCGACGGACTTGAGCACGACGTTGCCGACGAAACCGTCGCACACGACAACGTCGACCGTACCCTTGAAGATGTCATTGCCTTCCACGTTGCCGTAGAAATTCAATGGGCTGCCGCGCAGGAGCTCTGCAGCTTCCTTGACGACTTCGTTGCCCTTGATGACTTCTTCGCCGATGTTGAGCAAGCCCACGGAGGGGTTCTCACGATGGTCGACCGCCTGCGACAGCGCGGCGCCCATGATGGCGAATTGCAATAGGTGCTCGGCCGAGCAATCCACGTTCGCACCCAGGTCCAGCACCGTGGTGGCGCGGCCCGTCTGGTTTGGAATGGATGTGGCGATCGCGGGGCGGTCAATGCCGTCCAGCGTCTTGAGCACGTAGCGTGAAATGGCCATCCATGCGCCGGTGTTGCCCGCGGAAACGCAGGCGTCAGCGCGCCCGTCCTTGACGGACTGGGCGGCCAGGCGCATGGAGGAGTCTTTTTTGCGGCGCAAGGCGACCTCGACCGGGTCGTCCATGGTGACGACCTCGGATGCCGCCACGATTTCCATGCGATCGCGCGCTACGCCGCGGTGCTCTGAGAGCGCCGCTTCGATAGCGTCGGGAAGCCCGACCAGCAATAGCCGGGTATCCGGAAATTGCCGGGCGAACTCGATCGCAGCCGGAATCGTGACGGGCAGACCGAAGTCTCCGCCCATACAGTCTATGGCGATGCGTATCACGGGTGCCAGGTATCAGCGCGCAGCCGAATTGGTCCGAGTACGAGTTCGGCCCGGGGGCCTTATTCGTCGGCCTTGGTCTTCAGGACCTTGCGGCCACGGTAAAAGCCGTTGGGGCTGATGTGGTGACGCAGGTGCGTTTCGCCGGTGTTCGGCTCGATGGCGGTCGACGGGGCAACCAGAAAATCGTGCGAACGGTGCATACCGCGCTTGGAGGGGGACTTCTTGTTTTGTTGAACGGCCATGATGACTCCTAGAAACGGGGCGCATTGTACGCGATGCGGCCCGATGTTGATCTCAATCTTTGTGCTTCAGTTGTTCCAGCACCGCAAACGGCGACGGACGCTTGACAGCGGGCTCATCAAGAACTTCGCTGACTTTGGCCTGCGCGCCCGGGCATACATCATGCTTGGGCACATACGGAACGCTCAGAATGAGCTCATCTTCGATCTGGGCCAGCAGATCGAAATGATGCGAACCGACCACCTTTTCAGGCTGGTTGGACACAAAACCATTTCCTTCTTCGTCTTCATCGTCCTCGTCGGCACGACCATCGGAGTAATCGCCGTTGGTATTGCCATCATCGAGATCGGCTTCTGACTTGACCAGCTGCAAAAGGACTTCGCTATCGACCGGATACACGAACGGCGCATTGCACCGCTGGCACACCAGCACCGGGTTCGCCTGCACGTGAACGTGCAAGAGGGGCCGGCCAAGCAACAGACCAGACTTGCCCACCTCACCGCGCACGGACCACGTCACAAGCCCGGCATCGCCCAGCGGTTGTTCGGGTAACCCTTCAACCGCGCGCGAAAACCGCACAAGAGGTATGGTGCCATGCGCTTCCTTGCCGCTATGGGCAAATGCGAATGCATCGATGCGCTTAATGATCAATCCTTTGCATTCACGGGTCTTTGCGATTGCTCACGCTGATAACGATTAACCAGGCTGATTGCTTACGCTGATTACTCAGACCGTTTGCTCATGCCGATCACTCATGCCGATTACTCATGCCGATCACTCACGCATGCTTCGTGCCACCGCGTTCGCTGCAAAAATCCCGCAAAACGTTAGATAATACTGCGACTTACGCCTTAACGTCAAATATCGCATGCCTTCCAAGCCTAGCCTGATCCTCGCGTCCAGCTCGCGTTACCGCAAAGAACTGCTGTCGCGCCTGCGCCTGCCCTTTACGGCCATTTCCCCCGATGTAGACGAAACGCCACACCCGGGTGAAACGCCTGCGGCGCTGGCCCTGCGCCTGTCGGTTGCCAAGGCCATGGCCGTGGCGGACAAGCACCCCGGCAGCCTCGTGATCGGATCGGACCAGGTTGCCACGATCGACGGGCAGCCGATCGGCAAGCCGGGGGATTTTCCGCGCGCCCAAGCCCAATTGCGCGCCCTGTCTGGGCAAATCGTGGAATTCCACAGCGCTTTGGCGGTGACGGATGGCCTACGAGTGGAAAAAGCCGACATCATCACGCGATGCCGTTTCCGCCAACTGTCGGACCACGCCATCGAAGCCTACCTGCACGCCGAGGAGCCCTACGATACCGCAGGCAGCGCCAAGGCGGAAAGCCTGGGCATCGCTTTGATGGAGAGCATCCAGAGCGACGACCCGACCGCGATTATCGGCCTGCCGTTGATCGAGCTGACGCGCATGCTGACGCGCTTCGGACTGGACCCGCTGGACGCCCCCGGAGCACCCGCATGAGCGGCGCGCTGCACCTCATCCCCGTTGGCCTGGGCGAGGCACCGCCCGAGCGTTGGCTGCCTGCCGATGTCCGCGCGCTGGCCGGGCGGCTGGACACCTACATCGCCGAGAACGCCAAGACGGCGCGCGCCTTCCTGAAGCTTATCGGCACCACCCTGCCGCTGCAGGAAATCACCATCCACACCCTGACCGACAAAATCGACGACGGTCAGATCAAGGCATGGCTGGACCCGATTAAAAAAGGCGCCGAAATCGGACTGGTTTCCGAAGCCGGCTGCCCCGCCGTAGCCGATCCGGGCGCCAAGGTCGTAGACGCGGCCCACCGCCTGGGATTGGCGGTCAAGCCCTGGGTCGGCCCGTCTTCCATCCTGCTGGGCCTGATGGCCAGCGGCCTGGATGGGCAGCGCTTCGCCTTCCACGGCTATGCGCCCGTGGACCCCGCCGAGCGCGCCAAGCAGCTGCGAGCCTGGGAACAGCAGTCGGCCAAGCACAACCAGACCCAGTTGTTGATCGAAACGCCGTATCGCAACGCCGCCATGTTCACCACCCTGCTGGCCAGCCTGAAGGGTGACACCAAGCTGTGCGTGGCCCGTTCGGTCACGACCGCCGACGAATGGATCGCGACGCACACGGTGGCGGAGTGGAAAAAACGGCCAGCGCCCCAGCTGGACAAGCTGCCAACGCTGTTCCTGTACCTGGCCCGCTGACCCGTATGCGCCGCTTGATTACCCCACTGCTGGCCACGGCGGTCCTGGCCGGCTGCGCCGCGCGCGGCCCCGCCGGGTTGGACCTTGACACGTCCATCACCGCCGTCAGCCAGGCCAGCCGCGTCCGCAGCGTCGTCCTGCACTACACGACCGTCGACGATGCGACCTCGATGAAACTGCTGTCCAAGGGCAAGGTCAGCGCACACTACTTGATCAACGAGGACGGCCGCGCCTACCGCCTGGTCGACGAAACCCGCGCCGCCTGGCATGCCGGCGCCAGCTCCTGGTACGGCAACATCGCCATGAACAGCACCTCGATCGGAGTCGAGGTGGTCAACCCCGGCTGGACCGAGGGCGCGGACGGCAAGCCGCTGTGGCACGCCTACAACGACCGTCAGGTGCGCGCACTGACCGTGCTGCTGCGAGACATCATCCAGCGCCACGGCATCGCGCCCGAGAACGTGGTGGGCCACAGCGACATCGCTCCACAGCGCAAAGTCGATCCCGGCCCGCTATTCCCATGGAAAGCGCTGGCTGCGGCGGGCATCGGCCGCTGGTTCGACGAGACCGGCGCCGCCGCGCACCTGGCGCGCCTGCAGACCGAAGGCGTGCCCGACGTTGCCTGGTTCCAGAAACAATTGCAGCGGCTGGGCTACGCCTGTCCGCAGGACGGCACCCTGGACCGCGCCACGATCAATACGCTGGCGGCATTTCAGATGCACTACCGGCCTGCCCTGCACGATGGCCAACCGGACGCGGAAACCGCCGCCATCATGCTGGCGATGCCTTGAACGGGCCCACGTTAAGCGGCCTCAGCCCCGGCCCAGGCCTTTGACGCCGCCCAGCGCCCGCCAGCGTCACGCCCGGCGTCGCCACCACGCCACGATCCGCCAGCCAAGCAGCAAAGCCAGCACGGAGCCATACAGGAGCGGTTGCGCCAGATCGTTCTTGCCGGCTTTGTGCCACCAGTAGTGCAGCACCGCCAGCAGGCCGATCGCATAGACGGCGCGGTGCAATTGCTGCCAGCGCTTGCCCAGCCGGCGCATGGCCCACTGCGTGGAGGTAGCGGCCAGCGCCGTCATCAGCACGAACGCGGCGAATCCCACCGTGATGAAGGGACGTTCACCGATATCCTGCAGCATCGCCACCGGATCCAGCCCGCGGTCCCACCAGACCCAGGCCATGAAGTGCATGGCCCCGTAGAAAAACGCGAACAGCCCGCACATCCGGCGCACACGGACCAGCGCAGGCTGCCCGGTCAACCTGCGCAACGGCGTGATCGCCAGTGTCACCAGCAGGCAGACTAACGTCCATGTGCCGGACGAACGCGTCAGGAATTCGACCGGATTGGCGGTCAGCCCGTTGTTGAAGCCCAGCCAGATCCAGCGCAGGAACGGCGCCAGGCCCAGCAGAAACAGGACAGGCTTGATCCGCCCCACCTCGCGGGCGGACAGCGGGGGCTTGCGCGGCGAAGCGGTCGCGGCGGGCGGTGAAGTGCCTTCGGGCATGGGTGCGCCTCAGTAGTTCGCTTTCAGGTCCATGCCCTGGTAGAGCGACGCCACTTGCTCGCCATA
The DNA here is from genome assembly GCF_049060505.1 of Achromobacter marplatensis. Taxonomy (GTDB): domain Bacteria; phylum Pseudomonadota; class Gammaproteobacteria; order Burkholderiales; family Burkholderiaceae_B; genus Achromobacter; species Achromobacter marplatensis_A. The sequence goes on along the minus strand of NZ_JBMGRB010000001.1, from coordinate 572,955 downwards.
TCCGTTGAACATCAAGGTCTTGCGCTTGGGGGTGAACAAGCCGTCCTCGCCAATGCGGCGCTCGGTCGCCTGGCTCCAGCGCGGATGCGGGACGTTGGGATTCACATTGGCGTAGAAGCCGTATTCCTGCGGCGCCGCTTTGATCCAGGACGATACCGGCAGCTTTTCCACCAGCCGGATCTTGACCAGCGACTTCGCCGACTTGAAGCCGTACTTCCACGGCACCGCCAGGCGCAGCGGGGCGCCGTTCTGGTTGGGCAAGACCTTGCCGTACACGCCGAACACCAACATCGCCAGCGGGTTCATGGCCTCGTCGATCCGCAAGCCTTCGACATAGGGCCACTCGAGGATCGCGGCGCGCACGCCTGGCATGTTCTCGCGCTGCACCGCCGTCACGAATTCCACATACTTGGCGTTGCCCGTGGGTTCAACCTGTTTCAGCAGTTCGGATACCGAGTAGCCCACCCACGGAATCACCATGGACCAGCCCTCGACGCAGCGCAGTCGATAGACGCGCTCTTCCATCGGCGCCAGTTTGAGCAATTCCTCGATGGTGAAGGTGCGCGGCTTGGCGACCTCGCCTTCAACACTGACCGTCCACGGGCGCGTCTGCAACTTGCCGGCATTCGCCGCGGGATCGCCCTTATCCACGCCAAACTCGTAGTAGTTGTTGTAGGACGTGACATCGGACAGCGAAGTCTGCTTGTCCATGACGCTCAACGACGCATTCGGCTTGCCTGTCAGGGTGCCGGCGCCCTGAGCGAAGGCGCTGCGCGCCGCCCAACCCGGCAAACCGACGGCGGCGGCCGTCAGCCCGGCGCGCAGCATCAGCTCGCGCCGCGAGCGCCAAACGGCCTCGTCGGTGATTTCAGACGGAAGAATATCGGCGGGCTTGCGTATCAGCATCTTGGTCTCCGGTGTGGCGCCCCGCCCATGACGGACGCGCCCTGCGCAAGCCATAGACGTTGCGCGATCCCATGATATTCCGCGACGGCAGCGCCGCGGATGGGAATTCCCAGATTGACTCGCCGCGGCGCCGAACGTTCCCGCTCCACCCCGCTGGATCAGAGGCTTGCGGACACCCGCGGCAGAAGCCAGTCACGCACCCGGGGTACGCTGTCCAGCACCGCTTGCGGCGCGCAACCCTGCAGTTCCTTCAGGGTATGCGCGCCATAGGTGACACCCAGTCCGTGGACACCGGCATTCGCCGCCATCTGCAGGTCATGCGAGGTGTCGCCGATCATCACGACCCGCCCGGGATCGACGTCCAGTTCCTGCATCAGCTCCTGCAGCATCGCCGGGTGCGGCTTGCTGAAGGTTTCATCGGCGGTGCGGGTGGCGTCGAACAACGGCCCCAGGCCCGTCGCGGCCAGCGCTCGGGTCAGGCCGACCCGGCTCTTGCCCGTCGCGACAGCCAGGCGCACGTTCTGCCCTGCAAGTTCCGTCAGCAATTCGGGGATACCGTCGAAAAGCCGCAGCTCGGGGTCCCGCAGCAGGTAGTGGGTACGGTAGCGTTCCAGGAAGCGCGGCATCATTGCCTGCGTCAGTTCCGGCACGGCGCGGCGCAAGGCGCTTTCCAGGGACAGACCAATGACCCAACTGGCTTCGGATGCCGACGGCACCGCCAGTTCCAGGTCGCGGCAAGCCCCCTGGATGGCCGCCACGATGCTGTGCGTGGAATCCATCAAAGTGCCATCCCAGTCAAAAACGACCAGCGAATACGACGACATAATCAGACCGACTCCAGTTGTTTCAGTAGTTGCCGGCAGGCGGGAGGCAGCTCGGCGGTAAGGGTCATGGGCTCGCCCGTGGTCGGATGCGCCAAGGTGAGCTGGTGCGCGTGCAGAAACATCCGGCCAAAGCCCTTACGGGCGAATTCCGCCCGAACGTCATCATGACCGTATTTGTCGTCGCCTACGATGGGGAAGCCACTGGCGGCCAGGTGCACCCGGATCTGGTGGGTGCGTCCCGTGCGCAACTCGGCATCGACCAGGCTGTAACCGCCGAAACGCTGCTTGAGCGTAATGATGGTGTGCGCGGTCTGCCCGTCCGGGTCCACTTTGACCCGGCGCTCGCCGGACTGCGTGGTCCATTTGGACAAACCCAGCTTGATGTGCTGGCGGTCGTTCACCCAATCGCCTTCCACCAGGGCCAGATAGTGCTTGTCGCCCTTGCCCTCCCGCAGCATGGCATGCAGGGCCAGCAACGCGCTGCGCTTCTTGGCCACCATGAGCAGACCCGAGGTCTCGCGGTCCAGCCGGTGCACCAGTTCCAGGAACTTTGCGTCGGGGCGCGCGGCGCGCAGTTGTTCGATCACGCCGAACGACACGCCGCTGCCGCCGTGTACCGCCACGCCGGCGGGCTTGTCCACGACCAGTAGCGCATCGTCTTCGAACACGATCGGGAATTCGGCGCCAGGCACCGGCCGGGGCTTGCCCGGATCCGGCAACCGCAGGGGCGGAATGCGCACGATATCGCCTTCGACGATACGATAGTCGACAGAAATACGTCCCTTATTCACACGTACTTCGCCGCCACGGATGGCTTTGTAGATATGGGTTTTGGGGACGCCCTTGCAAAGGCGCATCAGGTAGTTATCCAGACGCTGGCCGGCATGCTCGGCATCGACCTCCACCATTCGGACGGCGGGGGGGGCTTTAGAGGGGGATATGGGGGAGGAAGTTTCTTTGCGCATTGCGGAAAGCGACATATAATCGGGACAGCCTTAAGGGGCTGAACTAGCCGCCTGGCGTAGAGATGCAATTTAAATACGCAACTCCGTCGAGCGCGCGGGCCGCCATTGTACTGCCTGCTTATTCAACCCCTGGGTCTCTTGGTCGCCGGCGCAACCGCGCCCTGCCGGATAGTGGTGTGGCATTCACTTTGCCCGCTGTCCCAGCAGGTCCGTTGCATGCCGCAAGCGGCTCTGAAGCACTGCAAGAATCGTCGCATATTTAAAGCACCAGCTGCGTGTAGGCAACCAATCCGACCGCAACTGCCGTTCACAGCAATTTTTCCGTCAAACCACATTCAGTGAAGCTGACCCTCCTGCTGACAGAACCCCGTGCCCCACGGCACGACGTGCCCGCCTGACCCGCGGCGGATACGCCTGGGCGCCGCCCAGGTACGGTCCGCATTTCTTGCCCGCTTCAGCCGCAGCCCGAGTGACCCGAGGTCACGCGCCGATATCGGCGCGTCATGACAACGGAGAAACCCTCTCATGAAGCGCATGCTGTTCAATGCGACGCATCAGGAAGAATTACGCGTCGCAATCGTTGATGGGCAAAAACTCATCGACCTCGACATCGAGACTGCCGGCCGCGAACAACGCAAAGGCAACATCTACAAAGGTGTCATTACCCGGATCGAACCCGGCCTGGAAGCTTGCTTCGTCAACTACGGTGAAGACCGTCACGGCTTTCTGCCTTTCAAGGAAGTTGCCCGCAGCTTCTTCAAGGAAGGTGTAGATGTCCGTAGCGCCCGCATCCAGGACGCGTTGCGCGAAGGCCAGGAACTGATCGTTCAGGTTGAAAAGGAAGAGCGCGGCAACAAGGGCGCCGCCCTGACCACGTTCATCTCGCTGGCTGGCCGCTACCTGGTCCTGATGCCCAACAACCCCCGTGGCGGCGGTGTTTCGCGCCGTGTCGAGGGCGAAGACCGCCAGGAACTGCGCGACACGATGGAGCAGCTTGAGCTGCCCCAGGGCATGAGCATCATCGCCCGCACGGCCGGTATCGGCCGCAATGTCGAAGAGCTCCAGTGGGACTTGTCCTACCTGTTGCAGCTGTGGACCGCCATCGATGGCGCCGCCCGCGACAACTCCGCGCCCATCCTGATCTACCTCGAATCCAGCCTGGTCATCCGGGCCATCCGCGATTACTTCTCGCCCGAAATCGGCGAGATCCTGATCGATACCGACGAGATCGCCGACCAGGCCACCGCGTTCATGAGCGTGGTGATGCCGGACAACGTCCAGCGCGTCAAGCGCTACCGCGACGACATCCCGCTGTTCTCGCGGTTCCAGATCGAACACCAGATCGAAACGGCGTATTCGCGCACCGTGACGCTGCCTTCGGGCGGCGCCATCGTGATCGACCACACCGAAGCACTAGTTTCCGTCGACGTGAACTCGGCCCGCTCCACGCGCGGCGCCGACATCGAAGAAACCGCGCTGCGCACGAACTCCGAAGCGGCCGACGAAGTGGCCCGCCAATTGCGCTTGCGCGACTTGGGCGGTCTGATCGTCATCGACTTCATCGACATGGAAGACAGCAAGAACCAGCGCGCCGTTGAACAGCGCCTGCGTGACGCCCTCCATTTCGACCGCGCCCGCGTGCAAATGGGCAAGATCTCGCGCTTCGGCCTGATGGAACTGTCGCGCCAGCGCCTGCGTCCGGCCCTGAACGAAGGCTCGCACATCACTTGCCCGCGCTGCAATGGCACCGGCGTGATCCGCGACGCCGAATCCAGCGCCCTGCACGTTCTGCGCCTGCTGCAAGAAGAGGCGATGAAGGAAAACACCGCGGCGGTCCACGCCCAGGTGCCGGTCGATGTGGCCACCTACCTTCTGAATGAAAAGCGCGCCGACATCACCAAGATGGAAGCCCGCCTGAAGGTCAACCTGATGCTGATCCCGAACAAGCATCTGGAAACGCCGCACCACCACATCGAGCGCCTGCGTCACGACGATCCGCGCCTGGAAGAACTGAAGACCAGCTTCGAACTGGTTGAAGCCCCGGCCACGGACGCCCCCTGGCAGCCGCGCGAAAGCGAGATCAAGGCCCGTCCGGAAGCGCTGGTCAAGGGCATCACGCCCTCGCAGCCCGCGCCCGTGTCGACGCCTGCCGCGTCGGTTGCCGCGCCTGCGGCCCCCGCCGCCGCCGGTGGCCTGGGCGGCCTGTTCAAGCGCCTGGTTGGCTGGCTGACCGGCAATGCCGACTCCGCCAAACCCGCTCCCACGGCCCAGGAAGACAGCGCCAAGCGCGCTGCGTCCGGACGTGGCGGCAAGGGCCGCAGCGGCCATGACGGCCAGGAACGCCGTGGCGAACGCCACGGTTCGGACCGCAACCGCAACCGCCGTGGCGAATCGCGTGGCGAAGGCGCTGAAGGCAGCGAAGGCGGCCGCCATCACGTCCGTGGCAACCGTCGCCCTGAAGGCGAACGCGGCGAGCGCCAGGAACGTGGCGATCGCGGCAACCGCAACGAGCCGCGTGGCGAGCAGGTCGCGCAAGCAGCCCTGGCCACCAACCGCCCCGACCAGGCTGACCAGGCCAATGGCGACGACACCGGCGCTGGCCGCAATCGCCGCCGTGGCCGTGGCCGCAATCGCCGCGAAGAGGGCCAGTCCGACGCGCCGATGAGCGAACAGGAAAGCATGGTGGCGGCTCTGGCGCAGACCGTTGCAACCGCTCTGCCCGACACCAAGCCGGCTGCTGAAGCGGCACTGGAAGCCAACGACGCCGCCGAACAGACCGCTGATGGCATGCCGACCGCGGAAGGCGCCGAAGGCGCCGCCGATCCGGAACGCAAGCGCCGCCGCCGCCGCAGCCGCCGTGGCCGCCGCAGCCAGGACGAAGCAGGTCTGGCCGGCAGCGACGAGCAAATGGAAGATGGTTCGGACGACGACGCTGGCGAACCAGCCGAAGGCGTAGCGCCGCAAGCTGCTCCGGCGGCTCCGGTTGCCGCAGCCCAAGCTGCTGACACCACGCCGGCCCAGGCCGCTGAAGCAGCCCAGCCCACCGCCGCAGAAGCCACCCCGGTCCCGGCGCAAGCCGTCCAGACCAAGGTGACGGAAGCCCAGGTGATCGAAGCCACGCCGGCACGGGTCCAGGAAGCAACCGAAGCGGCTGCTGACGTAGTTGCCCAACCGGCCGCTCAGGTTGAAGCCCAGCCGATCGAACCCTCGAAGGTCGAACCGGTGCAGGCTGCCGAACCCGCCGTCGCCCAACCCGTGCAAACGGCCGCCACGCAGGTGACGCCGCCCATCGCGGTAGAGCCGGCCAGCCAAGTGTCTGCGCCCGCCGCCCCGGTGGAAGAGCCTGTGGAAGCCGCGGTCGTGGAACCCGTCGTGACGGCACCTGCGCCGGTCGTTGAAGCGGCCCCTGCCGCTCCCGCGCCGGCCGCCGCTCCGACGACCTCGCAGCAGCCGATCGTGGTGCCGGCAACGGCGCCCACGGCCAAGGCGCAAGCCTTGCACGACGTGGTCAATGCCGCGGGCCTGAAGTGGGTGGAAACCGATCCGGACCGCCACGCCCAGACCCAGTTGCGCATTGCCGCCGCACATACGCCGACCCGCCTGGGCCGCGAACGCAAGCCGGTTGCGGCTGTCTCGAACGAACCGCTGGTTCAAGTCGAAACGCGCTCCTAAGCTGCCCGTGCGACAAAAAGCCCCCATCTTGATGGGGGCTTTTTTTTGCGTGCCTGCGTCAAGGGCTGACTTGTCGGCACCACGATCAGGATAAAAAAAGCCCTCGGCATCGAGGGCTTTTAGATTCTGGAGCGCTTGCCGTCAGAACTGGTACGTGTACGTCAGCTGGACCACGTCCAGGCCCGGATTCGGACGCTTGATGCTGGCGTTGGAAAAGTGCGAATAGCGCACGCCGATACGGTTGTTCGGGGTCAGCAGGAAACCCATGCCGATGTGGTCGCCGAATTGGAAGGCCGTGCTGATGTTCTCGTTGGCGAAGCGCGTGCTGGAGAACACCGTGGCGCCGATACCTGCTTCAAGGTAGAAACGTTCGCCTGTCCACCAGCGGAACATCGGGATGGCGTTCAATTGCCAGACATGGCCCGGTGAACGCGAACCGTCTGCCCACCAGTAGGACGCGCCGATTTCAGGCGTCAGGTCCAGACGGCCCCAATTGCCACCGAACTGATACGTCCAGACGGACGGGGTTTCGTAGTTCAGGGTGATGCGCTGATAGTGGTCGCCAATGCCGTAATGCATGCTGACGCCGCCTTGCGTGCCCTCGGAGGATTGCGCGCTGGCTAAGGGAGCCGCGCCCGCAAGAGCCACACCGACAAGGCAGGTAAGCAGTTTCTTCTTAGTGGACAGCATAGGTAACTCCAAGGATTTCTGGTCTAACCGGGAACATAGCAAAATCCGGGCCGCATGGCTTGACGATTGTCGCAATATGGCAACAATTCCCAGTGGAAAACACTGTTCCGAAATCGACACTCGCATTCGATACAGCCCGAGCGCCAGGGCGGTACGGATCTTGCTGACAAACCAATGAAAATGCCGTCGAAGACGAGGGTCCACGGCGGCATTCTTCGGGGGTTCGGAAGACGCGCCGAAACGCGTCCAAAACCCGACGATCAGGCGGTAACGACGTCCGCTGGCTGGTTGGTCAGCAACGCCAACAGGCGGGCGATTTCCTCGCGCAGCTGACGGCGGTCGATAACCATATCGATCGCGCCCTTCTGCAACAGGAACTCGGCGCGCTGGAAGCCTTCGGGCAGTTTTTCGCGAACGGTCTGTTCGATCACGCGCGGGCCGGCAAAGCCGATCAGCGCCTTGGGCTCAGCGATCACCACATCGCCCATGAAGGCGAAACTGGCCGACACGCCGCCCATGGTGGGGTCGGTCAGGACGCTGATGAACGGCAGGCCCGCCGCCGAAAGGCGCGTGAGCATGGCGTTGGTCTTGGCCATCTGCATCAACGACAGCAGGCTTTCCTGCATGCGCGCGCCACCAGAGGCAGCCACGCAGATGAACGCGGTCTTGTTGTCCAGGGCCGCCTGGGCGCCGCGCGCAAAGCGCTCGCCCACCACGGACCCCATCGATCCGCCCATGAATTCGAATTCAAAGCACGCCAGGGTTGCCGGCACGCCACGGATCGAGCCGCTCATGACCACCATTGCATCGGTTTCACCGGTTTGCTTGACGGCCTCTTGCAGGCGCTCGGGGTACTTGCGGGTGTCCTTGAACTTCAGCGTGTCCACGGAACGCGTGGTCTGGCCGATTTCGACGCGGCCTTCCATGTCCAGCAACGAATCGATGCGGGCGCGGGCGCCGATGCGCATGTGGTGATCACACTTCGGACACACGTGCAGATTGGCCGCCAAGTCTTCGCTATACAGCACCGATTCGCACGACGGGCATTTCACCCAAAGGCCTTCGGGAACGCGGCGCGCGCCGCTGTCGCTGGTTTTATTGATGCGAGGAGGCAGGAGTTTTTCGATCCAGCTCATTGATGTTTCATCCCGTATGAGGTCACGCCCGCCGTTCAGGCCGACGCGTCTTCTCGTTTTACTTGATCCAGCGCTTGCCGGATGGTGCGCAGCCAACCGCTGGCGGCGGTGACTGCAGCGTCGGTTTTCTGGGCAGCCGGGGCGTCAGCCACCGCCTGCTCCATCGTTTCAATCAGTTTGCTGCCAATGACGACCGCATCCGCCACTCGGGCCACGCGTTGGGCGCTTTCGGCATCGCGGATACCGAATCCGACGCCCACCGGGATATCGCGTACATGACGGCGGATGACCGCCACGCGCTCGGCCACGTCGTCGGTATTCAGCGAGCCCGCGCCGGTGACGCCCTTGAGCGACACGTAATACACATAGCCACGCGCGACCTGCGCCACGGCCTGGATGCGCGCCTCGGTGGAGGTAGGGGCCAGCAGGAAAATGGGGGCAATGCCGTGTTCGCCCAAGGTCGCGGCGAACTCGATGACTTCTTCAGGCGGATAGTCCACCACCAGCACGCCGTCCACGCCGGCCTTTTCGGCATTCACGGCGAACGCGGTCTGGCCCATGCGTTCAATCGGGTTGGCGTAACCCATCAGCACCACGGGGGTGGAAGTGTCGCGCTGGCGGAATTCAGCCACCAATTCCAGCACGCGGGCCAGGCCCACGCCCTGCGCGATGGCGCGGTCGGCGGCGCGCTGGATCACCGGACCGTCCGCCATCGGATCCGAGAACGGCACGCCCAGTTCGAGGACGTCGGCACCGGCCTCGACCAATGCGTGCATCAGGGGAACGGTGGCGGCGGGTGAAGGATCGCCTGCCGCGATGTAAGGAATCAGCGCCGCGGCACGGCCGGATTCGGCGGTGCGCGCAAAGGCGGCAGCGATGCGATCGGTGCGAGTTGTCATGTTTTAGAGTTCGATACCGGCATGTTCGGCGACGGTATGCATGTCTTTGTCGCCACGGCCCGACAAATTGACCAGGATGACCTTGTCGCGCGGCAGTGTGGCGGCCATTTTCGCGGCTTGCGCGATGGCGTGCGAGGATTCCAGCGCCGGCATGATGCCTTCGATGCGGCAGCAGTCGTGGAACGCCTTCAGGGCCTCATCGTCGGTGATCCCCGCGTATTCCGCGCGGCCGGTGTCTTTCAGCCAGGCATGCTCCGGGCCGACGCCGGGGTAATCCAGGCCGGCGGATACGGAATGCGTTTCCTGGACCTGGCCATCGGCGTTCTGCATGACATAGGTACGGTTGCCGTGCAGCACGCCCACCTGGCCGGCGGCCAGCGATGCGGCGTGCTTGCCGCTATCCATGCCCTCGCCCGCCGCTTCAACGCCGATAAGGCGCACGTTTTCGTAGGGGATATAGGGATGGAAGATACCCATGGCGTTGGAGCCGCCGCCCACTGCCGCCACGACGTAGTCGGGCTGGCGGCCGATGGCTTCAGGCATCTGCGTCAGGCATTCGTTGCCGATGACGGTCTGGAAGTCGCGCACCATGCGGGGATAGGGGTCGGGACCCGCCACCGTGCCAATGATGTAGAACGTGTTTTCGATGTTGGTGACCCAGTCGCGCATGGCTTCGTTCAGCGCGTCTTTCAGGGTGCGCGAACCGGACGTGACCGGGACCACCGTGGCACCCAGCAGTTTCATGCGATAGACGTTCGACGCCTGGCGGCGAATGTCTTCACTGCCCATGTAGACCACGCATTCCATGCCGTAGCGGGCGGCCACCGTGGCGGTGGCTACGCCGTGCTGGCCGGCGCCGGTTTCGGCGATGACACGCGGCTTGCCCATGCGCTTGGCCAGCAAGGCCTGACCGATGCAGTTGTTGACCTTGTGCGCGCCGGTGTGGTTCAGGTCTTCGCGCTTGAACCAGATCTGGGCGCCGCCCAGCATTTCAGACCAGCGGCGGGCATGGTAGACCGGGCTGGGCCGGCCCACGAAATGCTTGAGTTCGTAGTTGAACTCTTCCAGGAAGGCCGGGTCGACACGGTAATGGTCATAGGCGGCACGCAGCTCGTCGAGCGCGTGCATCAGCGTTTCTGCCACGAAAACACCGCCATAAGGGCCGAAATGGCCCTTGGCATCCGGAAAGTCGTAAGGTTTCACCAAGCATCTCCCCCGGTATCGCGGCAGGCCACTGCCGGCCGCAAATCCGGTTTGCAACCCGTCATTTTACCTGACCCGGGCGCGGCCGGGGCGGGAAGTCCCCTGCCCCGGCCGCGCCCGCACGGCGTCTAGAGCGATTGGCCCAGGCGGCGCAGGAAGGTCTCGCACGAGGCCATCTGGTCCAGGGCGACATATTCGTCGGGCTTGTGGGCCTGTTCGATATGGCCGGGGCCGCAGACGACGGTGGGGATGCCGATGCCCTGGAACAGGCCGGCTTCAGTGCCATAGGCCACCTTGCGGGTAGTCCGGTCTTCGGTCAACGCGCGCACCAGCTGGGTGATGGCGGCCTCTTCCGAGGCTTCCAGCGCGGGCGCGGCAGCCCCCGTCTCGATTTCGATGCTGGCGCCGTCGAATTCGGCTTTCATGCGCGGCAGGAGCTCATCGCGCACGTATTTTTCGACTTCGGCCTGGATCTCGTCGGGCTGCATGCCCGGCAGGTTGCGGAATTCGTAGGTGAATTCGCACAATTCGGGAATGGTGTTGACCGCGATGCCGCCCCGGATCTGGTTGGTGGTCATCGTTGAGAACGGCACGTCGTAGAACTGGTCGTAAGGGCCGTTGGCCTTGAAGCCGTCGGCCAGGTCGCGGATGCGGCAGATCAGGCGAGCGGCGTATTCGATGGCGTTGCAGCCGCGCGGGGTCAGGGACGAGTGCGCGGCCTTGCCGTGCACCTTGCAGCGGAAAAGGTTGATGCCTTTGTGGGCCACGACTACCTGCATGCCGGTGGGTTCGCCCACCACGCAACCTTCGGGGCGGATACCGCGTTCAAGCAGGTCGGCCAGCATGTACGGGGCGCCTGCGCAGCCGACTTCCTCGTCATAGGAGAACGCCAGGTGGATCGGCTTCTTGCGCGGCATGGCCAGGAATTCCGGCACCAGGGCCAGCGATCCGGCGATGAAGCCCTTCATGTCGCAACTGCCGCGCCCAAAGAGCAGCCCGTCTTTTTCAACGAGTTTGAACGGGTCCGCGCTCCAGTCCTGGCCGTCCACCGGCACCACGTCCGTATGGCCGGACAGGACGATACCGCCTTGCTGGTTGCCGTCTTGCGCCGGCAAGGTGGCGAACAGGTTGGCCTTGGTGCGCTCGGGGTTGTGCGCCAGCCATGCGTCCACGCCCTGGCCCTTGAGCCAATCACGGACGGTTTCGATCAGGGCAAGATTGGAATTGCGGCTGGTGGTATCGAAACCCACCAGCGTTTCCAGCCAGGTGCGCGCGTTCATGTCACTTCTCTTTGGGGGGAAAAGCGACAAGTGTAAAGCCAGGAAGCGCCCGCGTCTTGGACGGCGGGGCGGACCGTTCACCGGTTAAGCGCCTAGAATGGCGCCCGGATTCAGAAATACCCCCAAGGAGAAACCGTGCAGCACAAAGCAGTCCCCACACGCAACATCGTGGCCGCAGTCATAGGCAACGCCCTCGAATGGTATGACTTCCTGGTGTTCGCGTTCATGACGCCGATCATCGCCAAGTTGTTCTTCCCTACCGATCCCAACCTGCCCGGCAGCGAACTGAACGCCATCCTGATGACGACGGCGATCTTCGGCGTCGGCTTTTTCATGCGCCCGGTCGGCGGCATCATCCTGGGCATGTACGGCGACAAGAAGGGCCGTAAGGCCGCGATGGTCATGGTGACGTCGCTGATGGCGGTGTCCATCGCGCTGATCACGGTGGCCCCGACTTACCACGCCGCCGGTATCCTGGCCCCGATCTTCATCCTGATCGCGCGCCTGCTGCAAGGCTTCTCGGCGGGCGGCGAGTTCGGCACATCGACGGCGCTGTTGATCGAAATGGCCCCCAACGGCAAACGCGGCTTCTACGGGTCGTGGCAAATGGCCGGCCAGATGCTGGCGCTGCTGATCGGCGCGGCCTGCGGCACGTTGATCACCGAGTTCTTCACGCAAGAGCAAATCGCCGCCTGGGCATGGCGCATTCCGTTCGCCTTCGGCCTGGTGATTGTTCCGATTGCGATCTATATCCGCAAGAACATCGACGAAACCGACGTCTTCAAGAAGATGCAGGAAGAAGACCGCCAGGCCGCCGCGCGCGGTGAAGTGCAGCGCCTGAGCCTGGTTCAGATGGTCAAGACCCACACCCGTGAAACGATGATCGGCGTGGGCCTGGTCGTGACGGCCACCGTGTCCATCTACATCACCTTCACGTATCTGGTGACGTATTCCACGCAGATCCTGAAGCTGCCGATGAAGGACACCTTCATGGTGCAGATGGCCGGCGCGGCGCTGATGGTGCTGATGACCCCGTTCATGGGCGCCTGGTCGGACCGCATCGGCCGCCGTCCGCTGGTGATCGGGTCGCTGATCGGCTACCTGATCGTGCTGTACCCGCTGTATTACTGGCTGTCGGACGCGCCGTCGATTGGCCGCCTGCTGACGGTGCAGATCGTGGTGTGTTTCTTCGTGTCGGCCTTCTTTGGCGTGTTCAGCACAGTGATGGCGGAATTGTTCCCGGCACGCGTGCGTTCCGTGGGCCTGTCCCTGGCCTATAACGTGGCCGTGATGATCTTCGGCGGCTTTGCGCAGTTCATCGTGACGTGGCTGATCAAGACCACCGGTTCGCCGATGGCGCCGGCCTACTACGTGATGTTCGGCGTGGCGCTGGGCCTGATCGCCTCGTTCTTCATGCGCGAACGCGCGCACGAGAACCTGGACCACTGAAGCCGGATTCCCCGGGCCACGTGGCCCGGGGCTGTCCTACCGGCGCGACGCCGAGGACACGCCAGCCACTTCGGCCAAGGCGTCCAGCGCGCGGGTGAGCGATTCGCCCCCGCGCACTTCCACCGTGAACACCATGTGGGCCAGCGACTGCTTGCTTTGCGTATTCACGCCCACCACGTTCAGGCGCAACCGCGCGAAGACTTCGGACAGGTCACGCAGCAGACCGGGCCGGTCGTGTGCGCGCACGCTGATGTCTACCGGATAGAAGGTGTCGGAGGTCTCGCCCCAGGCCACTTCGATCACGCGTTCGGGTTCGCGGGCGGCCAGCGCCAGGTAGCTATGGCAATCGCTGCGGTGAATGGACACACCGCGCCCCCGCGTGACAAAGCCCGCGATGGCGTCCGGCGGCGCCGGGCGGCAGCAACGGGCCAACTGCGTCAACAGCGAGCCCACGCCCACCACCAGCACGCCGCTTTTGCCGCTTTTCTCGGCGCTGCCCGCGCTGGCATGGCGTAGCGCGGCCGGTTGCGGTTCGACGGCCGGCCCCGGCTGCTGGAACACGCTGTCGATCTGGCGCAGGCTGAACTCTTCCTTGGCGGCCGCCACGTACAGGTCGTCGGCGCGGGCAAAGCCCAGGTTCTGCGCCAGTTGCTCCAGGTTGACCGCCGTCTTGCCCAGCCGCTGCAATTCCTTTTCGACCAGCGCCTGCCCTTGGGTGATGCGCTGCTGCAGCTCGATGGCGTTGAACCACATGCGCACCTTGGCGCGCGCGCGCGGGCTGGCCAGGAACCCCAGTTGCGGGTTGAGCCAGTCGCGCGACGGGCCGCCGGACTTGGCGGAAATGATCTCGACGGTCTGGCCGGTGGACAGCCGCGTCTGCAACGGCACCATCTGCCCGTCGACCCGGGCGCCGCGGCAGCGGTGGCCCAGGTCAGTGTGCAAGTGATAGGCGAAATCCACCGGCGTGGCGCCAGCGGGCAGTTCGATCACCCGCGCCTGCGGCGTCAGCACGTAGATGCGTTCGTCGGTGTGCGCGGGCGCCGTGACCACATTGCGGTTCTTGCCCGGGCCCGACTTGGCCGGACCCGCCTTGGCGGCGTCCGGCTTGGCGGGGTCCACGCCCGGCTCGGCCCCGCCTTCGACATCGCTGTTCCAAGCCAGCAGTTGGCGCATCCAGGCCAATTGGCGGTCGTATTCGCTGGAGGCCGCCACCTGGCCGCCCTTGGCGCCGGCCTCCTTGTAGCGCCAGTGCGCGGCCATGCCGTACTCGGCGAACTGATGCATCTCGCGCGTGCGGATCTGCACTTCGAATGGCCTGCCGTCGTCGTCCGTCACCACCGTATGCAGCGAACGGTACCCGTTGGGTTTGGGCCGCGAGATGTAATCGTCGAATTCGTCGGACAGCGGCGTCCACATTTCGTGCACCAGGCCCAAGGCCGTATAGCAGGCGCGCACATCCTCGACGATGATGCGCAAGGCGCGCAAGTCGTACATCTGGGCGAAGTCCAGGCGCTTGACCCGCATCTTGTTCCAGATGCTGTAGATGTGCTTGGGCCGGCCGCTGACTTCGGCCTCGATACCGGCCTTGGACAAGGCGGTCTGCAGGCGGTCGATCGCGCCTGCGATGAAGGCTTCGCGCTCGACGCGCTTTTCTTCCAGCAGGCGGGCGATCTGCTTGTAGCGGTCGGGTTCCAGGAAGCGGAAGGCCAGGTCTTCCATTTCCCATTTGATCTGCCAGATGCCCAGCCGATTCGCCAGCGGCGCGTACAGGTCCAGCGTTTCGCGCGCGAAGGCGGTCGAGCACGGCGCCTTGCTTTCGGCGTGCCAGCGCAAGGTACGCAGGCGCGAGGCCAACCGCATCAGCACAATGCGCAGGTCGGCCGCCATGGCCAGCAGCATCTTGCGCTGCATTTCCTTTTGCGAGCCGCTTTCGGCCTCGGCGTCGCTGGCCTGGCGGGCCACGACGCCCAGCCGCAGCAGCGCGCGCGTGCCCTGGACCAGCCGCGCGACCTCGGCGCCGAACGCGACGGCCACGGGATCGTTGCGCAAGGCCGGCGCGGGCGCCATCAAGTCGGTCGGCAGGGCGGCCAGCAGCGCCGCGGCGCGCGTAGCGGCGTCGGTGTGCAGGGCCGCCAGGATGCGGACCACGCCCGCGCCGTGACTGGCCAAGGGCTCGCCCGTCAGCGCCTGCTGCCCTTCAAACCGGGGGACGGCCCAGGTCACGGCCTGGTCTATCAGCGCCATGCCATGGGCGTCCAGGCCCGCCCCTACCTCCTGCCGCCAGGATGCGTCGAAAGGCGAAGGCGCGTCGGGAACAGGCGGGGCGGACATGACGGTTGTCGAGCGGGATCGGGTTGAGATTCCCGACACTCTACACTAGGGCTTGCAACCCCTGAATCCCCCGCCTTATCCCGTTATATCGAAGGAACCCAAGCTTATGTTGCGCTGGCTCAAGGGCCGGGGCGCCCGCCCCGCCCAGGTGGCCGAGATGCAGGCCCGCATCTCGCCCGAACTGTGGCGGCAGGTGCTGGATGCCCACCCCTTCCTCTCGGCGTTGAATGACGGCGAAACCGCCCAACTGCTGGCGCGGTCGGCCTGGCTGCTGGCCAGCAAAACCATCAACGGCGCGCGCGGCCTGGAGGTCTCGGACTTCATGCGCCTGTCCATCGCGGCGCAGGCCAGCCTGCCTATCTTGAACCTGGCGCCCGAACTCTATGAAGGCTGGGACGAGATCATCGTCTACCCCGCCAGCTTCCGCATTCCCCGGTCGCGCCAGGACGACGACGGCGTGGTTCACGAGTACATCGAGGACGCCGCTGGCGAAGCCTGGGAAGGCGGCCCGCTGGTGCTTTCCTGGGAAGACACGCAATTGTCGGAAGGCGGTTTCAACGTGGTCATCCATGAATTCGCCCACAAGCTGGACCTGCGCTCGGGGTTCGCGGACGGCATGCCGTCGCTGGCGGCGCATCGGGATCTGAAACCGAAGGTCTGGCGGCAAGTGCTGGACGACAGCCTGGACCGCTTCATCGTCGCGCTGGACGCGGTCGAGGCGGCCATCCCGCCCGACGTGGACCCCGAAAGCGAGGACGCCGACGCCTGGTACGGCCAGTTGCCGATGGACCCGTATGCGGCCACGGACGAAGCGGAGTTCTTCGCCGTCAGCTCTGAACACTTCTTCGTGGACCCTGCCCCCATGCAGCAGGCGCTACCCGAATGGTATGGCTTGCTGCGGGCGTATTACCGGCAAGACCCTCTGGAACGCTACGCATGAAGCAGTTGCTGATCATCTGGCATTCGCGCACGGGCGCGGCCCGGCAGATGGCCGAGGCCGCGGCCCGCGGCGCGACCGCGGCTGCCGCGCAACTCGAACAGGCGGACGAATTGCACATCATCCTGCGGCGCGCGGCGGACGCCGCGGCCGACGATTTGCTGGCCAGCCAGGGTTTTTTATTCTGCGCGCCCGAGAATCTGGCGAGCCTCAGCGGCGAGATGAAAGAGTGCTTTGACCGCAATTACTACGCGGTGCTGGACCGCATCCAGGGCTTGCCCTACGGTTGCGCCATCAGTGCCGGCAGCGACGGCTCGGGCGCGGCGCGGCAGGTTGAACGGATTTGCACCGGCTGGCGGCTGAAACCCGTGGCGCCGCCTTTGATCGTGAACCTGGGCGCGCAGACCGCGGAACAGATCTGGGCAGAGAAGACGGTGCCCGCCCAGGATCTGGCCAGGTGCGAGGAATTGGGCGGACTGTTGGCAGGGGTCGTGCTGATGGGGGGATGATGGTTGCGCCCAAAGGCCCACGCCCAAAGAAAAAGCCCTTCGGCATGCCGAAGGGCTTTTCACTTGCCGGCGGATATCGCTTAGACGGCGGCCGTCACGACGATCTCGACCTTGAAGTCGGGGTTGGCCAGGCGGGCTTCGACCGTGGCGCGCGGAGGCGAATTGCCGTCGGCGACCCAAGCGTCCCAGGCCTTGTTCATGCCGTCGAATTCTTTCATGTTGGCCACGTAGATCTGGGCCATCAGGATCTTGGTCTTGTCGGTGCCGGCTTCGGCCAGCAGGCGATCAATCGTTGCCAGCACTTGCTCGGTCTGGCCGGTGATGTCCAGCTTGGCATCGTCAGGCACTTGGCCCGCCAGGTACGCGACGCCGTTGTACACGGCCATGTCCGACAGGCGCTTGGCGACGTGGAAGCGCTTGATGCTGCTCATGAATATTCCCCTAGAGTCGAGTGGGTTGGGTGAATCAAAACAAGGAAACCCGCAATTTACCCCGAGCCGCCCTCAGGCGGGGGGCAACTGGAACACCTGGCGCAGATACGCCAGGTAGGCGGGATCGTCGCACATGGTCTTTTCGGGCGCATCGGACACCTTGGCCACGGGCTGGCCATTGCAGCGGACCATTTTCATGACGATCTGCAGCGGTTCGTGGCCCAGGTCGTTGGTGAGGTTGGTGCCGATGCCGAACGATACCTTGCAGCGCCCGGCGAACTGGCGGGCCAGTTCGATGGCGCGCGGGAACGTCAGAGAATCCGAGAACACCAGGGTCTTGGCGCGGGGGTCCACGCGGTTCTTGCGATAGTGTTCAAGCAGACGCTCACCCCAGACGAAGGGGTCGCCGGAATCGTGGCGCGCGCCGTCGAAGAGCTTGCAGAAATACATGTCGAAGTCGCGCAGGAAGGCATCCATGCCATAGACGTCCGACAACGCAATGCCGAGGTCGCCGCGATACTCCTTGGCCCAGACTTCCAGCGCGTACACCTGCGAATCGCGCAAGCGCGGCCCCAGCGCCTGGCAGGCCTGCAAGTATTCGTGGCCCATCGTGCCCAGCGGCAGCACTTCGTGCTGCTTGGCCAGCAGGACATTGCTGGTGCCCGCGAAGTGCGGCCCCATCTGCGCCTTCATGGTGGAGACCACTTCCTGGTGCCAGACCTTCGAGAAGCGGCGGCGCGTGCCGTATTCGGCCACGCGGAAATCGGCCAGCGCAGGGTCGTCCAGCACCAGGTGCATCTTGGACTGCAAGCGCTGGCGGCCTTCTTCCCAGTCGGGATTCTTGCGCGTGTTGCGGAAATAGACCTCGTTGACGATGGCCAGCACCGGGATCTCGAACAAGATCGTGTGCAGCCACGGGCCCTTGACCTCGATCGAGATCTCGCCGGGCGCGTCGCCTTCGCCGATGTGGATGCAGCGCTCGGGCATATGGAACAGCCCAAGAAAATCAACGAAGTCGCTTTTGATGAAACGCAAGCCGCCCAGGTAATCCAGTTCGTCCTGGGTGAAGCGCAACTGGCACAATTGGTGCACTTCCTCGCGGATTTCGTCCAGATAGGGGCGCAGGTCGGCCCCCACGGTGCGGCACTTGTAACGGTACTCGACCTGTGCAGCGGGGAATTGATGCAGCACCACTTGCATCATGCTGAATTTGTACAGATCGGTGTCGAGCAGCGAAGTGATTATCATGATTGCGCGTATCGTTTCGCGACACCATAGCATAGAGGGCCGGGGGTTCAGGGCGATGGGCCACGATGTCAATACGGGTATTACCGGCACATCCCGCCCGCATTGGGTAAAATCCGGCCAACAAGACACAAAAGCCGCCGATCCCGGAGTTCCTGAATGACCCACGTTGTCACCGAAAACTGTATTAAGTGCAAGTACACCGATTGCGTTGATGTGTGCCCGGTGGACTGTTTTCGTGAGGGTCCGAACTTCCTCGTGATTGATCCGGACGAATGTATCGACTGTGCCGTCTGCATCCCGGAATGCCCGGCCAATGCGATCTACGCCGAAGAAGACGTGCCGCAGGACCAACTGAATTTCATCGCGCTGAACGCCGAACTGTCCCCCGAGTTCGCCAGCATCAGCCGCGCCAAGAAGCCCCTGCCGGACGCCGACGACTGGAACGGCAAGCAGGACAAGCTGCAATACCTGGAAAAATAATCCGCGGCCGCTGGCTGCCGCCTGGCGGCCGGCATCGTGCGATGCCCCGATGACCGACGATTCCAAATACACGCGCCAAACCGTAACCCAGATCCATACCTGGGTGCCCGACAAGCTGTTCTCCGTGCGCGTGACGCGCGACGACGCGTATACGTTCCTGCCGGGCCAGTTCGCCCGGGTCGGTCTACCGGGAGCCGACGCCCCCGACGGCCCGCCCACCCTGTGGCGCGCCTATTCCATGGTGTCGGCCCCGCAAGAATCCGGACTGGAGTTCTATTCCATCGTCGTCCCCGACGGCCTGTTCAGCCCGCGCATGGCGCAACTGCGCCCGGGCGACGCCCTGTACGTGGAAAAGACACCCTACGGCTTCCTGACGCTGGAACGCTTCGCCCCTGGCGGCGACCTCTGGCTGCTGGCCTCCGGCACCGGTCTGTCGGCCTACCTGTCCATCCTGCGCGACCCTGCCACTTGGCGCGCCTATCGCCGCATCATCCTGGTGCATGGTGTGCGCACCGCGGCGGAGCTGGCCTACCGCGAAGAAATCGAATCCTGGGGCCAGCGTCCCGAGCTGGCCGACCTGTACGCGGCCGACCCGCGAAAACTGGTCTACCTGCCGATCGCCACCCGCGAGCCCCTGCCCGGCATGCCGCAAGCGCGCCTGACCACGCTGATCGCGGACGGCCGGCTGGAGCAATTGGCCGGGCTGCCACTGGATCCCGAACACGCCAAGATCATGCTTTGCGGCAACCCCGAGATGCTGGCGGACGCCCGCAAGCTGCTGGGCGAACGCGGTTTCAAACCGGGCCGCCGAGGCATCCCCGGCAACCTGGCGGTTGAGAATTATTGGTGATGCCGCATGGCTCGGCGTAGTGCACATATCCCCCGTTTGGTCTCTGGGCAGGGCAAAAAAACGCCCTAAACTGGTGCTTAATGGGATGACGGGTCTCTTTTTTGCAACAGAATCCCGGTTTCTGCCGCAGTTTCTTTAGGCTGATTGGATATATCTTTAGTCCCCGGCGCAATAATCGGGGCACACGCACGACCCAGAAGGACTTCCCCCAAATGCTGTACCAATTGCACGAAATGCAGCGCGCCTTCCTGACTCCGTTCGCTGCATTCACGGATGCCGGTTCCCAGCTGTTCTCCAGCCCATACAGCCCCCTCGCCTACACCCCGATTTCCCGTCAGATGGCTGCCGGGTACGAGTTGATGACGCGTATCGGCAAGGAATACCAGAAGCCCGCCTGGAATCTTCCCGAGACGCAGATCAACGGCAAGCCCGTCCGCGTCACCGAATCCTTGGCGCTGGATAAGCCCTTCTGCCGCCTGGTGCACTTCCACCGCGACGTGCGCGCGGCCGGCCGCGATGACCCCAAGGTATTGCTGGTGGCGCCGCTGTCGGGCCACCACGCCACGCTGCTGCGCGACACCGTGCGCGCCCTGCTGCCCCACCATGACGTCTACGTCACGGATTGGGTCGACGCCCGCATGGTGCCCCTGGCGGCCGGCCCCTTCCATCTGAACGACTACGTGCGCTATGTGCAGGATTTCATCCGGCACCTGGGCCCGGACGTGCATGTGATCTCGGTCTGCCAGCCCACCGTGCCGGTGTTGGCCGCCGTGTCGCTGATGGCCACCGCCAACGATCCCTGCCAACCGCGCAGCATGGTCATGATGGGCGGCCCCATCGATCCGCGCCAGTCGCCCACCCAGGTGAACCGGCTGGCCACGACCAAACCTTATTCCTGGTTTGAAAGCCAGGTCATCCATCCGGTGCCGCCGCGCTATCCGGGCGCCGGCCGCAAGGTCTATCCGGGTTTCCTGCAGCACGCCGGGTTCATGGCCATGAACCCGGACCGCCACATGAAGTCGCACTACGAGTTCTACCTGGATCTGCTGCGCGGGGATGACAGCGACGCCGAAGCGCATCGCCGGTTCTACGACGAATACAACGCCGTGCTCGACATGCCGGCCGAGTTCTACCTGGACACGATCAAGATGGTGTTCCAGGACTTTGCCTTGCCCGGCGGCACATGGGAAGTGGACGGCCAGACCGTGCGCCCCGCCGACATCAAAAAGGTTGCCCTCTTCACCATCGAAGGCGAGCTTGACGATATTTCGGGCCAAGGCCAGACGCGAGCCGCCATCACGTTGTGCAAGAACATTCCGGCCGAGCGCAAGTCGCACTACACCGCTCCCAACTGCGGCCATTACGGCATTTTCTCGGGCCGCCGCTGGCGCGAAATGATCTGTCCTAAAATTGCCGAATTCATCCGGCAATCGGCGTAGGATGGGTGCAGCGCGAGCAAGCCTGAACTAGAACCCGGACGTTAAGCGCACGCAACCCATCAAGCGGCTTTGGTTGCATGGCACAAGCAGCCATGCCGCCACCGCAGCTTGATGGGTTGCGCGCGTTGCGCTGTTGAGTCCTTGCCAAGGGACTCTCGCGCTTCCCCCCTCCTACCGTTCTCTGTTCCAAACCATGTCCTGTCGCTCACTTGCCGACCGCATCGACGCCTTGCTGCCCCAGACGCAATGCACCAAATGCGGCTATGACGGTTGCCGGCCCTATGCCGACGCCATTGCCGAGGGCGCGGCCCCGATCAATCGTTGCCCGCCCGGCGGCGACGACGGCATCGCCGCGCTGGCCGCCCTGCTGCAGACCCCCGCCTTGCCGCTGGACCTGGAACGCGGCGAACCCGGCCCGCTGCTCGTCGCGCGCATCGACGAATCCCATTGCATCGGCTGTACGCTGTGCATCCAGGCCTGTCCCGTCGATGCGATCGTTGGGGCCAACAAGCACATGCACACCGTGCTGGCCGACTGGTGCACCGGCTGCGACCTGTGCGTGGCGCCCTGTCCGGTCGACTGCATCCAGATGGTGCCTGCGGGGCGCGCGTGGAGCGCCGAGGACGCCGCGGTCAGCCGACAACGCCACCGCAATCACCAGGCCCGCGTGGAACGCCTGGCGGCCGACAACACGCGCCTGATGGCGCCGGAGGCCCCCGCTCAGGCGGCGCTTCCTCAGGCGGCGGCCGCCGCCGACGACGCGCACAGCGAAGACCGCAAGCGCTCCGCCATTGAATCCGCATTGGCCCGCGCCCGGGCCCGCCGCAATCCAACGCAGCCATGAACGCAGCCAAACGCAAAGAGATATTCGCCCGCTTGCAGGCGGCCAACCCGCACCCCACCACCGAACTGGAATACGACACCCCGTTCCAATTGCTGATCGCGGTGTTGCTGTCGGCGCAAGCGACCGACAAATCGGTCAACATCGCGACGCGTAAGTTCTTCCCGGAGTACGGCACGCCCCAGGCCCTGCTTGCGCTAGGCGAGGAAGGCCTGTCCGACTACATCAAGACGATCGGCCTGTACCGCACCAAAGCCAAGAACACGATCGCAACCTGCCGGATCTTGATCGAGCACCACGGCGGCGAAGTGCCGCAAACCCGCGAGGCGCTGGAATCGTTGCCAGGCGTGGGCCGCAAAACGGCCAATGTGGTGCTGAACACTGCGTTTGGCCAACCCACCATGGCGGTCGACACGCACATCTTCCGCGTTTCTAACCGCACCGGCATCGCTCCCGGCAAGAATGTGCTGGAAGTCGAAGACAAATTGGTGAAGTTCGTGCCGCGCGAATACATGCAGGATGCGCATCACTGGCTGATCCTGCTGGGCCGCTACATCTGCGTGGCGCGTAAACCGAAATGCCCCCAATGCGGCATTTCCGACCTATGCGAATTCAAACAGAAGACGCCCGCGTAAATTCCGTCGCGCCGGCTATTTCCTTATTATTTCATTGCATGAAAAACCGGGTTTTCCCTGCCCGGAATTGCACAACGCGTTGATAACGATCAACGCGGATTTGCTGCAACGCATTGGATAGGGAAAAGGGTTTTCCCGCCTTGCCGGCCCGGTATTGTCGGCCTGCCGACAATTCGTCATGCCGCACTGCAAAACCTATGTAAAACCCTCATGGAATTTTGATAAAGAGGTCCGCATACTCGCCGGCAACTCATCGGAAATCAGCGAACAATCGCTGAATTTCACGACCCTGCGGGGGCCTGGCGCAATGACGGCAGGTTGAGACCATAAAAATCAACGCCGGTGCAGCGGACATGGATGACACAATCCTGGAGACAAAAGGCCTCACCAAGGAGTTCCGCGGATTCGTCGCGGTCAATGGGGTCGATTTGCGTATCAAGCGGGGCGAGATTCATGCCTTGATCGGGCCTAACGGCGCGGGCAAGACCACTTGCTTCAACCTGCTTACCAAGTTCTTATCGCCCACTTCGGGGACGATCAAGTTCAACGGCATCGACATCACTGGCGATCGCCCCGCGCAAATCGCGCGGCGTGGCGTGATCCGCTCGTTCCAGATTTCGGCGGTGTTTCCCCACCTGACCGTGCTTGAAAACGTGCGGATCGGCTTGCAGCGCAAGACCGGCCTGTCGTTCCATTTCTGGCAAAGCGACAAGCGCCTGGCATCGCTGAACGAGCCCGCCCGCGCGCTGCTTGAACAGGTGGACCTGGGCGCCTTCGCGGACGAGACCACGGTGAACTTGCCTTACGGCCGCAAGCGCGCGCTGGAGATCGCGACGACGCTGGCGATGGAACCCGAACTGATGCTGCTGGACGAGCCCACGCAGGGCATGGGCCACGAAGACGTGGACCGCGTCACGCAGTTGATCAAGCGCGTCAGCGCCGGGCGCACGATCCTGATGGTCGAACACAACATGAACGTCGTGTCCTCCATCGCCAACACCATCACGGTGCTGGCACGCGGTTCGGTGCTGGCCGAAGGAACTTACGCCGAGGTCTCGCGCCATCCCGCCGTGATGCAAGCCTACATGGGCACCACCGACGGCGAACTTCAAGGAGCGCACGCATGAGCACCCCGGCATTGGAAATCTCGGGCTTGCAAGCCTGGTACGGGGAATCGCATATCCTGCACGGCGTCGATATGCGCGTGGGGCAAGGCGAGGTCGTCACGCTGCTGGGCCGCAACGGCGCCGGCCGCACGACCACGCTGCGGGCCATTCTGGGCCTGACGGGATCGCGCAAGGGCTCGGTACGCATACACGGCACCGAGGCCATCGACCTGCCCACTTACAAGATTGCCCACCTGGGCGTGGGCTATTGCCCCGAAGAGCGCGGCATCTTCGCCAGCCTGTCTTGTGAAGAAAACCTGTTGCTGCCGCCCGTCGTGGGCTCGCTGGGCGGGGGGATGTCGCTGGCTGAAATCTATGACATGTTTCCCAACCTGCAAGAGCGCCGGAATTCGCCGGGCACGCGCTTGTCGGGCGGCGAACAACAGATGCTGGCGGTGGCGCGCATCTTGCGCACCGGCGCCAACCTGCTGCTGCTGGACGAAATCTCCGAAGGCCTGGCGCCGGTCATCGTGCAGGCGCTTGCCCGCATGATCACGACGCTGAAGCAGCGCGGCTACACCATCGTCATGGTAGAGCAGAACTTCCGCTTCGCAGCTCCGCTGGCCGACCGCTTCTATGTGATGGAGCATGGCCAGATCGTCGAGCATTTCGAAGCGGCTGAACTTTCAGAAAAACAGGACACGCTCAACGAATTGCTGGGCGTCTAAAACAACCTGTCATCCGCCGGAACCCCGGCAACACTACACCGTAGGGAAGAGGAGTCATCCCATGAAGCTGCACACCATCACTGCTGCACTGGCCATGGCGGGCCTGGGATTTGCGGGGGTAACCGCCCACGCGCAAGGTATCTCCGACGATGTCATCCGCATCGGCTTCATCACCGACATGTCGGGCGTGTATTCCGACATCGACGGCAAGGCCGGTCTGGACGCGATCCGCATGGCGATCGAAGACGCCGGCGGTTCGATCAACGGCAAGAAGATCGAAGTGGTCTCGGCCGACCACCAGAACAAGGCCGACGTCGCGTCGGCCCGCGTGCGCGAATGGTTCGACGAACAGAAAGTGGACGTCATTATCGCCGGCACGAACTCGTCGACCAGCCTGGCCATGGCCGGCGTGGCCGCGGCCAAGAAGAAGCCGTTCATGGCTATCGGCGCGGGCGCGTCGGACCTGACCAACGCGCAATGTTCGCCCTACACCGTGCACTACGCCTACGACACCGTGGCCCTGGCGCGCGGCACCGGTTCCGCCGTCGTGAAGGACGGCGGCAAGAGCTGGTTCTTCCTGACCGCCGACTACGCCTTCGGCCATGCGCTGGAGCGTGACACCATGGCGGTCGTCAAGGCCGCGGGCGGCGACGTGAGAGGCCAGGTGCGCGCACCGCTGGGCGCCTCGGACTTCTCGTCCTTCCTGCTGCAAGCGCAAGCCTCCAAGGCGCAGATCCTGGGTCTGGCCAACGCAGGCGGCGACACCATCAACGCGATCAAGGCCGCCAATGAATTCGGCGTGACCAAGACCATGAAGATGGCCGGTCTGCTGGTCTTCATCAACGATGTGCACGCGCTGGGCCTGCAGGCCACGCAGGGCATGTACTTGACCGACGGCTGGTACTGGGATCAATCCGACGCTTCGCGCGCCTGGTCCAAGAAGTTCGAAGCCAAAGTCGGCCGCAAGCCGTCCATGCTGCAGGCGGGCGACTATTCCGCCCTTAGCTTCTATCTGAACGCGGTCAAGGCCACCGGCACGGACGACGGCGATGCCGTGATGAAGTGGATGAAGTCCAACAAGGTCAACGACTTCTTCGCCCAGGGCGGCTACGTCCGCGAAGACGGCCGCATGATCCACGACATGTACCTGATGCAGGTCAAGACCCCGGCCGAATCCAAGGCCCCGTGGGACTACTACAAGGTCGTGGCGACGCTGCCCGGCGACGAGGTCTACACCAAGTTGTCCGAGTCCACTTGCAAGCTGGTCAAGAAATAATCCACCGGCTTATGTGACCCCCGAGGTGCGGTCAGGCGCAAGCCGCCGCGGCCGCACCTTGAATTTGCTCGCTTCCATCCGTACGCGCAGGATTTTCACAAGATGACTGACCTTTTCGGCATCCCTATACAGGCCTTGTTCGGCCAGCTATTACTGGGCCTGGTCAACGGTTCCTTCTATGCCATGTTGTCGCTCGGGCTTGCCGTTATCTTCGGGCTGCTTAACGTCATCAACTTCGCGCACGGCGCGCTTTACATGCTGGGCGCGTTCATCGCCTGGATGGGGCTGTCGTACCTGGGGTTGAACTACTGGGTCATGCTGGTCGTGGCGCCGTTGGTCGTCGGGCTGTTCGGCATCCTCATCGAGAAGCTGCTGCTCAAGCACCTGTACAAGCTTGACCACTTATATGGCCTGCTGCTGACCTTCGGGCTGACGCTGCTGATCGAGGGGCTGTTCCGCAGCTTCTATGGCGTGTCGGGCCAACCCTATCCCACGCCCGACGCCTTGCGCGGCGCGACCAACCTGGGCTTCATGATCCTGCCGAACTACCGCGGCTGGGTCGTGGCGGCGTCGGTGGTCGTGTGCCTGGCCACCTGGTTCGTGATCGAACGCACCCGCCTGGGCGCCCTGCTGCGCGCGGGCACCGAAAACCCGCGCCTGGTAGAGGCCTTCGGCGTGAACGTGCCCCGCATGATCACGTTGACCTACGGCTTTGGCGTGGCGCTGGCGGGCTTTGCCGGCGTGCTGGCCGCGCCCGTGCTGCAGATTTCCCCGCTGATGGGGTCCAACCTCATCATCGTCGTGTTCGCCGTGGTCGTGATCGGGGGCATGGGGTCCATCATGGGCGCCATCGTGACCGGTCTGGGCCTGGGCGTGATTGAAGGACTGACGAAGGTGTTCTGGCCCGAAGCCTCCAGCACCGTCGTGTTCATCATCATGGCCATCGTTCTGTTGATCCGCCCGGCCGGGCTGTTCGGAAAAGAAAAATGAATCGTCAATTCCTGGGCTATGCGGTCCTGGCCGTCGTGGTGGCCGCTCTACCCTTTCTCGGGGTGTATCCGATCTTCGCCATGAAGATCATGTGCTATGCGCTTTTCGCTTGCGCATTCAACTTGCTGCTGGGCTTTACGGGGCTGCTGTCCTTTGGGCATGCCGCCTTCCTTGGCAGCGCGGCCTACGCCGCCGGCCATGCGATGAAGGTCTGGGGCTTTCCCACCGAAATCGGCCTGCTGTTCGGCGTGGGCGTGGCGGCTTTGCTGGGCTTGGCGATGGGCGCCATCGCCATCCGGCGCAGCGGCATCTACTTCGCGATGATCACGCTGGCGCTGGCGCAGATGGTGTTCTTCTTCTTCCTGCAGGCCAAGTTCACGGGCGGCGAAGACGGTCTGCAAAGCGTGCCGCGCGGCACCTTACTGGGGCTGGTCGACCTGTCCAAGGACATCAACCTGTACTACGTGGTGATGGCGATCTTCATCATCGGCTACTTCATCATCTGGCGCACGGTGAACTCGCCCTTCGGGCAAGTGTTGCAGGCGCTGCGTGAAAACGAGCCGCGCGCCGTTTCGCTGGGCTACGACGTGGACCGGTTCAAGCTGCTGGCCTTCGTGCTGTCGGCCGCGCTGGCCGGGCTGGCGGGCGCCACCAAGACCCTGGTGTTCGTGTCGGCCACCCTGTCGGACGCCACCTGGCAGATGTCCGGGCTGGTCATCCTGATGACGCTGATCGGCGGGCTTGGCACCTTGACGGGCCCGATCCTGGGCGCCTTCATCGTGGTGCTGCTGGAAAACAAGGTGGGCGACTTCGGCCAGATGATGGCCAACCTGACCGGCGTGGAGTGGTTCCTGCGCCTTGGGGAATCCGTCACCATCGTGATCGGCTTGATCTTCGTGATCTGCGTGCTGGCCTTCCGCCGCGGCATCGTGGGCGAAGTCGGCGCGTTCATCGACCGCCGGCGCGCCGCCCGCGCCTGACCCGCCAACGCTAGCCACCCGGACGGGGCCGCATCATGCGGCCCCGTTTGCTTTTGCAGAGACGCGAGGCCCCGTACAATAAAACGCACCCCATCAAACAGGTGCCTGACCATGCGCAACCCGCATCTGCTCGCCCCCGTCTGCGGCGCCCTGGCGCTGGCCACAGCCCTCCTGGCCCCGCCCGCCCAAGCCGCCTCCCCCACCGCTACCTGCGAAGTCGACCGCCCTGTCCGCTTCAGCGGCCTGAACTGGGAATCCAACCTGGTGCTGGCGGGCATTGAACGCTACGTGCTGGAACACGGCTATGGCTGCAAGACCAGCGTGGAAATCGGCGAAACCCTGCCCATGCTGGCGGCGCTGCAACGCGGCGACGTCGACGTGACGCCTGAAGTGTGGCCCGGACAGATCGAAGGCGCGTGGAAAAAGGCGCTGGCCAGCGGCAAAGTGCTGGGCGTGGGGCACGTGTACGACGCCGGAGAAGGCTGGTACGTGCCGCGCTACACCGTCGAACGCCATCCCGAGCTGAAGGCCGCGTCAGACCTGGCGCGCTTCAAGCAGGTATTCGCCGACCCGGAAGACCCTGGCCGCGGCCGCATCTACGGCTGCCCCGCCGGCTGGGCTTGCGGCACCTTGAACGACAACCTGCTGCGCGCGTTGAAACTGGACAAGGACTATTCGCTGTTCGCACCCGGCTCGGGCGCCGCGCAGAAGGCAGCCATCGTGTCGGCCTACAAGCGCAAGCGAGACATCGTCTTCTACTACTGGACACCCACGTCGCTGGTCGGCGCGCTGGACCTGGTGAAGCTGGAACTGCCCGCCTTCGACCAAACCGCCTACACCTGCATGACCGATCCCAAGTGCGCCGCACCGGTCGCCACCGAGTTCAAGCCGAACCCCGTGGTCACGGGTGTGAATGCGGCGTTCGCCAAAGAGGCGCCCAAGATCACCGACTTCCTGAGCAAGCTGGCCGTGCCCGACGACGCCATCAACGCCACGTTGGGCTGGCTCGAAAACGAAGGCAAGGAACCCGAGGATGCGGCGCGCTATTTCCTGAAGCAGTACGGGCCCGTCTGGCGGCAATGGATGCCGGCGGATGCCGCCGACCGCGTGCAGGCAGCGCTGGCACGCGAGGACTGACCGGACACCGCCGCCGCCTCATGTATCCTGGCGTTTCGGCGCCGAACAAGCGCCCACCCGATTGAAGCAAAGGAAGATGAACATGGATGCCCTGTATTGGTACGACGGCCACTGGACCACCGACAACCCCAAACTGCTCGGCCCCGCCGATCACGCGTTCTGGATGGCCAGCATGGTTTTCGACGGCGCGCGCGCGTTCCGCGGCCTGACGCCCGACCTGGACCTGCACTGCCAGCGCGTCGTGCGTTCGGCTGAAAAGATGCTGATGAAGCCGCAGATCGGCTGGGAAGCGATCCAGAAGCTGTGCCTGGAAGCCGTGGCCAAGTTCCCGGCCGGCACCGAGCTCTACATCAAGCCGATGTTCTATTGCGCCGACGGTTTCCTGCTGCCCGATGCCGACAAGACCCAGTTCGTGCTGCACGTGTTCAAGGTGCCGATGCCGGGCGAGCAAGGCTTCTCGGCCTGCTTCTCCAGCTTTGCGCGTTCCTGGCCCAACATGGCGCCCACCGACGCCAAGGCGTCGTGCCTGTACCCCAACGGCCAGCGCGCCATCCGCGAGGCCGCGGAAAAGGGTTTCGACAACGCCATCATGCTGGACGGCGCGGGCAACATTGCCGAATTCGCCACCAGCAACCTGTGGATCGCCAAGAACGGCGTCGTGTCCACCCCCGTGGACAACGGCACCTTCCTGAACGGCATCACCCGCCGCCGGGTCCTGGCGCTGCTGAAGGCAGACGGCGTCGACGTGCAAGAGCGCAGCCTGACGCGCGCCGATGTTGAAGAAGCCGATGAGGTGTTTTCATCCGGGAACTACGGCAAGGTGGTCCATGTGAACCGCGTGGAAGACCGCGCGCTGGAATACGGCCCGCTGGCGCGCCGCGCCCACAAGCTGTACATGGATTACGCCGAAAGCACCGGCAGCCGCTAAACCGACGCCGCCCTGCCGCTTTCCCGACGCTGCCCGCCATATCGCGGGCAGCGTCGCATTCCAGGATGCCGACCCATGCAAACCCGACGCGACTTCCTGCGCAACAGCGCGACTCTTGCCGGCGCCGGCAGCGCGCTGGCACTGTTGCCGGCGTCCATCCGCCGCGCGCTGGCCATTCCCGCCCACCGCCGCACCGGCACCATCCGCGATGTCGAGCACATCGTGATCTTCATGCAGGAGAACCGCTCGTTCGACCATTATTTCGGTGGGCTGGCGGGCGTGCGCGGTTTTGGCGACCGCTTCCCCATCCCCGTGCCGGACTGCCCCGACGCCCGCTACCGCACCGTGTGGGCGCAATACAACGACAAACCTGATGAAGGCGCGCCGCGTACCGTGCTGCCCTATCACCTGGACACGCGCGAAGCGTTCGAGACCTTGCGCGTCGCCAGTACGCCGCATACCTGGTCCAACGCGCAGGACGCCTGGGAAGCGGGCCGCATGGGCCGCTGGCCGGCCGCCAAGAAGAACCATTCGATGGCGTACTACACCGAGGCCGACATGCCTTTCCAGTACGCCATGGCGCGCGCTTTCACGGTCTGCGATGCCTATCACTGTTCGTTCACCGGCGGCACCAACACCAACCGGCTCTTCGTATGGAGCGGCACGAACGACGGCGCCGGGCGCGGCAATGGCCCCGCGCTGGGCAACGTCTATAACAAACTCAAGGGCGGCGATCCTGCCCGCGCCTATACCTGGACCACCTATCCGGAACGGTTGGAAGCCGCGGGCATCAGCTGGCACATCTACCAGGACATGGCGGACAACTATTCGCTGAACCCCACCGCGGGGTTCAAGGCCTATCGCGATGCGTACCATGGCGTGCCGGGCGCGCTTGCCGCGCTGAAGGACAAGGCGTTGACCACGCGCGGCCTGGACCTGCTGCGCCAGGACGTACTGGACGGCACCTTGCCGCAAGTGTCGTGGATCTGCGCCACCAAGGCCGGCTCCGAGCATCCCAGCCCGTCCAGCCCCGCCCAGGGCGCGGACTACACGGCCCGCGTGCTGGACGCGCTGACCGCCAATCCCGAGGTCTGGAGCAAAACCGTCCTGCTGCTGATGTTCGACGAAAACGACGGCTTCTTCGATCACATGCCGCCGCCCGCCCCGCCTTCGCGCGATGCCACCGGCGCACTGGCCGGCGCATCCACCGTGGACACCCGGGGCGAATACCACGAACGCATCACCGGCGTGGAAAAGGACGACACACCGGCGCATCTGCATGGCGTCTACGGGCTGGGCCCGCGCGTGCCCATGTATGTGCTGTCGCCCTGGACCAAGGGCGGCTGGGTCAATTCGCAAGTGTTCGACCACACGTCGGTGCTGCGCTTTGTCGAACAGCGCTTCGGGGTGGCCGAACCGAACATCTCGCCCTGGCGCCGGGCGGTCTGCGGCGACCTGACATCGGTCTTCGATTTTGCCAACCCGAACGAAGCCGACCTGCCGCGCGGCTTTCCGCCAACGGCCGAACGGGCGGCGCAGGCATCCGCGCTGCCCGGCACCGTGACGCCCCCCGCGCCGACGCAACCGGCGCTGGCGCGCCAACAACCCGGCACGCGCCCTTCCCGCGCGCTTCCTTACGCGCTGCAGGCCCACGCCCGAGTAGACGGCGACCGCGTCACGCTGGCGTTTGAAAACGCCGGAACGGCCGGCGCGGTGCTGCATGTCTATGACCGTCTACACCTGGACCGCGGCCCGCGCCGCTATACCGTGGAAGCCGGCAAGCGGCTGGAGGGCGAATGGCTGACGACGGGCGACGATGGCCGCTACGACCTGTGGGTGCTGGGGCCGAACGGCTTCCATCGGCATTGCACGGGGCGAACCGCAGCGGGCGCGATGCCGCCGCTGGCGGTCACCGCCGCCTATACGGCGCCGGGCGCGTCCCTGCGGCTGTTGGTGCACAATCCCGGCTCGCAGCCGCGCGCGTTCCGCGTCGAAGCCAACGCCTACGGCCATCCGCGGCAGACTCACGCCGCGCTGGCCCCAGGCGAAGCCGTGGAGCTGTCCTGGGACATGACTCGCACGGGCGGCTGGTACGACGTCACCGTGCGGGTTCCCGACGACCCCGCCTGCACGCGTCGGCTGGCCGGACGCATCGAGACCGGCGCCCCCTCCACGTCCGATCCCGAAATGGAACAAACGCTGATTCTGCAATGGACGCCCCTGGCATGAAACCTCCCGCCCCTTACGAAAACGCCGTGACGTTCCAGTTTGGCGATACGCCCGAACTGGCCGACGAACTGCTGGCCCTGGTGCTGGCCGGCACCAAGACGGCGACCTGCGGCGCGCTGCATCACTTCAACGACAAGGAACCCGTGCCCGCGGTCGGGCGGCGCGACGTGGTGTTGGACGGCCTCGGGCGACCCGCCTGCGTCATTGAAACCACCAGCGTGCTGATCCAACGCTTTGATCAGGTGGACGAAGCATTCGCGGTGGCCGAGGGCGAAGGGCCCTACGACGCCTGGCGGGAATCGCACGTCGCCTACTTCGAGCGCAATGGCGGCTATTCGCCGGACATGATGCTGGTTTGCGAACGCTTCCGCATGGTCGAGGTGTTCGACAAATAAAAAAAGCCGGCACCTGTCGGTGTCGGCTCTTTCAAGATCGGCTTCTAGCTACGCTCAGTCTTTTTCCGCGCCCTTGCCCAGGCCCAGATAGCTTTCGATGACCTTCGGGTCGCCAGCCAGCTCCCGCGCCGGACCGTGCAGGATCACCTCGCCGGTTTCCAGCACATAGCCGTAGTCGGCCACTTGCAGGGCGGCTCGGGCGTTTTGCTCGACCAGCAGGATCGCCACGCCGGTTTCGCGCAACCGCGCGATGATGTGGAAGATCTCGCGCACGATACGCGGCGCAAGCCCCAGGCTGGGCTCGTCCAGCATCAATAGCGTGGGCTTGGCCATCAGCGCGCGGCCCACCGCCAGCATCTGGCGTTCGCCGCCGGACAAGGTGCCCGCTTGCTGCGCACGGCGTTCACGCAGGCGCGGGAACAGGTCGAACACTTCGTTCAACGTGTCGCGCCAGCCGGCCTCGCGCGCCCGGTAGCGGCGGAAACCGCCCAGCAGCAGGTTGTCTTCCACGGACATGGTGCCGAACAGTTCGCGGCGCTCGGGCACCAGCGACATGCCCGCCGCCACGCGGCGTTCCACCTGCCAGGCGGACACGTCGGTGCCCGCGTACTGCACGGTGCCGGCCGAATGGCCGGTCTGCGGCAGCGAACCCATCACGGCATTCAGCATCGTGGATTTGCCGGCGCCGTTGGCGCCGATCACGGTCACGATGCTGCCGGCGGGCACGGTCAGGGTGGCGCCCACCAGCGCGCCCACCTTGCCGTAGCGGGCGGACAAGTTGCTGACTTCCAGAACGGGAGGTTGCGTGGCGCTCATTGCACACCTCCGGCCGACACGGGTTTGGCCTGATCGGCTTCAGGCAGATCGTCGTCGATGCCGCCCAGATAGGCTTCCAGCACCGCCGGGTTCTTTTGCACATCGGCCGGCACGCCTTCGGCCAGCTTGGTGCCGAAATCCATCACCACCAGGTGGTTGGTCAGGCGCATCACAAAATCCATATCGTGTTCGACAAGCAGAATGCTCATGCCTTCCGCGCGCAGTTGTTCCAGCACGCGCGCCAGGTCCTGCTTTTCCTTGTAGCGCAGGCCGGCGGCGGGTTCGTCCAGCAGCAGCAGCACGGGATCGGACGCCAGGGCGCGCGCGATTTCCAGGATGCGTTGCTGGCCCAGCGCCAGATTGCCCGCCTGCTCATACAAGTATTCGCCCAGGCCGACCCGCTTGATCTGCTGGGCGGCCTCGTGCAGCAACTGCGCCTCGCGGGCACGGTCCGAATGCAACGCCCCCGCCAGCACGCCGACGTCCGAGCGCAAGTGCGCGCCCAGCGCCACGTTTTCCAGCACGGTCATGCCGGGCAGCAATTGCACGTGCTGGAAGGTGCGTCCGACGCCCAGCTTGGCGATTTCGCGCGCCGAGCGGTTGTCGATGCGCTGGCCCATGAACGTGACCTTGCCGCGCGTCACCGGCAGCACGCCGCTGATCAGGTTGAACGTCGTGCTCTTGCCAGCGCCGTTGGGGCCGATCAGGCCCATGATCTCGCCCGAACTGACCTTGAAGGTGATGTCATTGACCGCGACGAGACCGCCGAATTCCTTGCGGATGGCGTCCACTTCCAGCACCACCTGCCCCGCCTGCGGACGCTCACGCGTGGGCAAGGCGGGCGCGGGCGCCGGCGGCGCCAGGTTGCGGCGCGAGCCGTCCGCGCCGGTCAGGCTGCCCCACCAGCCCGCCAGGATCGGCCACAGGCCGTTGCGGGCGTATTGCAGCATCAGGATCAGCAGCACGCCGAAGACGATCATTTCGAAGTTGGCGTTGGTGTCCAGCAGCTTGGGCAGCCAGTTCTGCAACTGGTCCTTCAGCACCAGGATGACGCTGGAACCCAGCAATGCGCCCCAGACGTAGCCCGCGCCGCCCACCACCGCCATGAACAGGTATTCGATACCGTAGTTCACGCCGAAGGGGCTGGGGCTGACGGCACGTTGCATGTGCGCGTAGAGCCAGCCCGAAATGCAGGCCAACAATGCCGCCCAGACGAAGATCACAACCTTGTACGCGGCGGTGTTCACGCCCATGGACTCGGCCATGCCCGCGCCGCTTTTCAGGGCGCGGATGGCGCGGCCAGGCCGCGAATTCAGCAGGTTGCGCGTGGCCCACAGCGCCAGCAGCACGAAAACCCAGATCAGGTAATAGATGTGGCGGCCATTGGCCAGCGACATGCCGAAGATGCTGATGGGTTCGATCCCGGCGATGCCGTCGTGCTTGCCCAGCCAGTCGATGTTGCCGAAGAGGAAATACAGCGACAGGCCCCAGGCGATGGTGCCCAGCGGCAGGTAGTGGCCGGACAGGCGCAAGGTGATCGCGCCAAGCAGATAGGCCACCACGGCGGTCAACACCAGGCCGGCAGGCAGCGCCAGCCACGGCGACACGTCATATTGCGTGGTCAGGAAAGCGGTGGTGTACGCGCCCAGGCCCACGAACGCGGCCTGGCCGAACGAGGTCAGGCCGCCCACGCCGGTCAGCAGCACCAGGCCCAGCACCACCAAGCTGGCCAGCCCGATGTAATTAAGTTGCGTGACCCAGAATTCGGGCGTGACCGGCACCAGCGGCAGGCCAGCCAGGACGACGAGGAATACGACAAGCAGAATGCGGTTCATGGCGGTTTACTCCTCTTCGTCCACGTGATGGGTGCTGAACGAACGCCAGACCAGAACCGGGATAATCAAGGTGAAGACGATCACTTCCTTGTAGGCGCTGGCCCAGAAGGACGAGAAGGATTCCAGCACGCCCACCAGCAGCGAGCCGGCGGCCGCCACGGGATAGCTGGCCAGGCCGCCGATGATGGCGCCCACGAAACCCTTCAGGCCGATCAGGAAACCGGTGTCGTAGTACACCGTGGTGATCGGCGCGATCAGCATGCCGGACATGGCGCCGATCGCGGTGGCCAGCGTGAACGTCAGGCTGCCCGACATGGTGGTGCTGATGCCGACCAGGCGCGCGCCGCGGCGGTTGACGGCGGTGGCGCGCAGCGCGCGGCCATACAGCGTCTTGCCGAAGAACAGCCACAAGGCAATGATCAGCAACGCGCAGGTCGCAACCACGAACAGGCTTTGCGCGGACCAGGTCATGAAGCCCAGGTCGACTTGTCCGCTGACGAATGCCGGCGTGCGCCAGCCTTCCGCGCCGAAGAAGACCAGCGCCAGGCCGGTCAGCGCGAAGTGGACCGCGACCGAAACGATCAGCAGGACCAGCACGGTGGCTTCAGCCAGGGGTTGATAGACGATGCGATAGACCATCGGGCCCATCGGGATCACCAGCAACAGCGTCAGCAGCATGTTCAGCCACAACGAGTTCTCGGGTCCGGTGTAGCTCTTGGTGAGCCACAGCAGGGCCAGCGGCAGAACCACGCAGGTGACCAGGGATTTGGGCAGGCCGGCGAAACTGCGGGTGCGCACGGCGCGCAGCAGTTCAAGCGCCAGGCACACGGCGCCCAGCAGCGGCAGCAGATAAGCGGTGCCGGGCACCTTGCCGTCCACCAGCATGGCCAGGGTCAAGGCGCCAAACGCCACGAACTCGCCCTGGGGAATGAAAATGACGCGCGTAACGGCGAAAACCAGCACCAGAGCCATGCCCAGAAGGGCATAGATAGCGCCGTTGACGACACCGTCTTGCAGCAGGATCAGCGCAATTGAGGAATCCATCTAACAACCTTATTGATTCTTGGTGTCCCGGCCCCACCCGGGACACTGATACGACACACCGGCCGGAAAGGCCGGTGCGAAGCATTGCTCGGGTGCCGCAAGGCAAACGCCGGTCACTGGCATTTACCCCGCGTGGCGCACCCGTGGATCGGGCAATCCTGGGAAATTACAGGCCGGGCTGATAGACCCACTTGCCGCCTTCGACCTTGACGATAACGCGCGAACGCTCGTCAAAGCCGGCGTGGTCGGTGGGCGACATGTTGAACACGCCTTGCGACGCAGCCAGGTCCTTCACGCCTTCCAGCGCGTCGCGCATGGCGGCGCGGAATTCCGGCGTGCCAGGCTTGGCGCCCGACTTCAGCGCCACGGGCAAGGCCGCCACAACCAGTTGGCCGGCGTCCCACATGTGGCCGCCGAACGTGTTGGTCGAGCCGGCGCCGTTGGCCTTCTCGTAGGTTTCGACGTAGGCCAGGGCCGACTTCTTGACCGGGTTGGAATCGGGCAATTGGGCCGCCACCAGCAGCGGACCGGCCGGCAGGAGCATACCGTCGCAATCCTTGCCGCAGACGCGCAGCACGTCGTTGTTGGCGGCGCCGTGGGTTTGATAGATGGTGCCGCCGTAGTTGCGGGCCTTCAGTTCCTTTTGCGGCAGGGCCGACGGGGTGCCGGCGCCAGCGATCAGGATGGCGTCGGGCTTTGCGCCGACCAGCTTCAAGACCTGGCCCGTTACGCTGGTATCGGTGCGGCTGTACTTTTCGATGGCGACGATCTCGATGCCCTTGGCCTTCGCGGCCTTTTGCATCACGTCCAGCCAGCCGTCGCCATAGGCGTCGGCGAAACCGATGAAGCCCAGCGTCTTGACCTTGGACTTGGCCATGGCGTCAGCCAGGGCGCCGGCCATCAAGGCATCGTTCTGCGGGGTCTTGAAGACCCAGCGGCGCTTGTCGTCCACGGGTTCGACGATCTTGGCGCTGGCGGCCACGCTGATCATCGGCACCTTGGCTTCGGCGGCCACGTCCACCATGGCCAGCGAACCCGGCGTCACGGACGTGCCGATCAGCACGTCGACCTTGTCGTCGGAAGCCAGCTTGCGCGAGTTCTTGACGGCTTGCGTCGTGTCGGTGGCGTCGTCCAGGACGATCCATTCGATCTTCTGGCCGGCCACTTCCTTGGGCAGCAGTGCCACGGTGTTGCGCTCGGGGATGCCCAGCGACGCGGCGGGGCCGGTGCTGGATACCGTCACGCCCACCTTGACCTGCGCGCTCGCCAGGAGCGGCAGAGTCAGGGCTACGGCGGCAGCCGCCGCGGACAAGCCGAAGTGCTTGCGCATATTTTTGTCTCCTGTGGTGGCTCTTATGTGCCTCGATTGAGGCGAAGCGAGCCTAGTTAAAGTTATACAGAAAAAAATATTATAGGGTTAAAACAGTATCAAATGACTTCCCGCAACTACGGTAAATCCCTGATGTGCTACGGAATCCTTGTTTTAGCGAACGCATTTGTTAATGGCGAACTTGTACTAGAAAAGCTTTCGGCGCGTCAGTTGGGGGATTCCCTGTGCCGGCCGCCTTACCGTCCCAGCATCGGCCACACGCGTTCCACCCGCGAGGCGACCCACGCGGCCACGACCGCCTTGACCAGATCGCCGGGCAGGAACACCGCCACCGCCATCGCCGCTTTGGGCAGGCCCATCTTGGTCACGGACGCCAGCCACGGCACGCCGAAGGCATACACCACGGCGATGCCGCCCACGACGCAAGCGGCCACATAACCCGCCAGCCCCGTCCAGGTTCCCGTGGCGCGGCCCGCCAGGCGGCGCGCCAGCCAGCCCGTGACGAAAGCGCCCGCCACAAGCCCGACCAGAAACCCGCCCGTGGGGCCGAAGAAGGCGCCCAGTCCGCCGCGGCCACCAGGCAGAACGGGCAGGCCGATGGCCGCCAGCGCCAGATACAGCAGGCAGGCCAGCGCGCCACGCACCGGCCCCAGCATCGCGCCAGCCAGCATGGCGCCAAGCGTCTGCAGCGTAATGGGCACCGGAATGCCGGGCAGCGGGATCGGCGGCATCAAGCTCAGCACGACAATCAGCGCCGCGAACAGCGCGATCAGCACGGTGTTATTGGATTTCATGGTTTCCCCTCTACGGAATCAAGGCAGTACGCGCCGCCCTCATGGGCTGCGTGCGTCGATGGCTTCGGCCACTTCCTGGGCGCGCTTCAAGGTCAGGACGATCAAGGGCACGATCAGCGCCACGGGATGGGCCCCCAGCCCGCGCGCCGCTTGCGCTTCGCGGATTTCCTGGAAATTGCGCCAGATCTCGGGCACGAAACGCAGGGCCAGCGCCAGCGCCAGCGCGACCTTGCCAGCATCCACCAGACCGATGCGCTCGAACGGCGTCAGCGCTCGTTCGCAGACGGCAATCAGGTCGGAGGTCCGGGTGGACAGCGTCACCGCCAGCGCCAACCCCACCATCGCCCCCACGCGCAGCACCACGGCCAGCGCTTCAAGCCAGCCCTGGAACCACCCGGTGAACAGCGCCACGGCCAGCAGCACCCAGAGCAGCCCGCGCGTCTGCCGCCAGACGGCGGCGGCGGTCACGCCCGTCGACCCGGTCAGCCCCACGGCGACGGCAAACGTCAGCGCCAGCCAGCGGGGGTCGCGCAGCATGAACAACCCGGCCCCGGCCGCGACCAGCACCGCCAGCTTCAGCCAGGCCGGCAGCCGGTGCAACGGCGTCTGGCCGGCGACATATAGGGGCTCCATCATGCGCAGTGCTCCCGGTACCAGCGCAGGGCGGCGGCAGGCGTGTCGTCCGCCGCGATGCCGCCGTCACGCACGACCAATACGCGGTCGAACGCTTCCAGCAATTCCAGATCGTGGCTGACGACAATGGCGTCATGGGGCAACGCGGCGATGGCGTCGCGCACCCGGTTGCGGTTGCGCAGGTCCAGCTGGGTGGTGGGCTCGTCGAAGACAATCAGCGCCGGCTCCATCACCAGCACCGCCGCCAGGGCCACCAACTGGCGTTCTCCGCCCGACAGCGTATGGCTCGTGCGGTCTGCCAGATGGCCCACGCCCAGCGCCCCCAATTGGGACTCGATGCGGCTTTCGCGCAGCGCCTTGTCGGGCTCCAGGCGCTTCAGCCCGAACGCCAGGTCTTCCCTCACAATGGGAAAAACGATCTGGTTTTCAGGGTTCTGGAACACAAAACCGACCCGCTGGCGCACGGCCTTCAGGTCTTTCCGGGTATCCAGCCCGTCAACGCGGACGCAGCCGGCGGACGGCAGCACCAGGCCGTTGACCAGTCGCGCCAGCGTGCTTTTGCCCGCCCCGTTGGGGCCGACGATACCGATGCGGCGTTCGGCCAGGGTGACGCTCACCCCGCGCAGCACTTCCGCCTGGGGCGTAGACACTACCGCCTGGTCAAACTCGATTAACATGGGGCGGGATTATGCCCGAACCATTTCGGGCATCGGGACTCCAAGAGCTCATATGGAAAAAGTACGCAAAACCGACGCCGAATGGCGCGCACAGCTTTCCCCCGAAGAATACGTGGTCACCCGCGAAAAGGGTACCGAACGCGCATTCACGGGGCGTTACTGGAATACCACCACGCCGGGCATCTACCGCTGCGTGGGCTGTGGCACCGCCCTCTTTGCCTCCGACACCAAATTCGACGCCGGCTGTGGGTGGCCCAGCTACTTCCAGCCGCTCGACCCGGAACTGGTCCGCGAAGAGCGCGACACGACCCACGGCATGGTCCGCACCGAAGTGCTGTGCAACGTCTGCGATTCGCACCTGGGCCACGTTTTCCCCGACGGCCCCCCGCCTACCGGGCTGCGCTATTGCATCAATTCCCTGTCGATGACGTTTGAACCCATAGAAAACTGAATGAAGAAGTTTCTGTTCGACCTGTTCCCGCTGTTCCTGTTCTTCATCGCCTACCGGTACACGGACATCTTCATCGCCACGGGTGTCGCGATGGCGGCGGCCGTGCTGCAGA
Organism: Achromobacter marplatensis; assembly: GCF_049060505.1. GTDB lineage: Bacteria > Pseudomonadota > Gammaproteobacteria > Burkholderiales > Burkholderiaceae_B > Achromobacter > Achromobacter marplatensis_A. The sequence goes on along the minus strand of NZ_JBMGRB010000001.1, from coordinate 532,769 downwards.
TCATCTGGCTGAAAGCCACGGGCCGCCCCACCGAGGCCATGCACTGGATCAACCTGACGGTCATCCTGGTGTTCGGCGGCGCCACGATCTGGTTGCACAGCGATGTCTTCATCAAGTGGAAGCCCACGGTGCTGTATTGGCTCTTTGGCGGCGCGCTGCTGTTCGCCCGCCTGCTGTTCGGCCGCAACCTGATCCGCCGCCTGATGGAAAAGCAGATCCAGTTGCCCGATACCGCCTGGGACAAGCTGAACCTGGTCTGGGCCGGGTTCTTCCTCATCGCGGGCGCCCTGAACCTGTATGTGGCGTTCTCCGGCCATTTCACCGAATCGCAATGGGTCAGCTTCAAGGCCTTTGGCCTGATGGGCCTGATGGTCGTGTTCGTGATCGGCCAATCGGTATGGTTGGGCAAACACATCCAGACCGACGAAAACGCCAGCTCCGGCACCCCGCCGGGCAAGCCCTGATCCGCCAGACGGCCCTATCATCGGCGTGCCCGCCCTTGGGCGGTGCGCTGGAACTTACCCACTGCCGCCATGTCAGACAACACTGATCGCATCGCCCTGATCCGGGAGCGCCTAGCCGCCCTGGACCCCCTCACTTTGGACATTCTGGACGACTCGCATTTGCATGCCGGCCACGAAGGCAGTAAAAACGGCGCCGGCCACTATCGCGTGCACATCGTTGCGTCTTGCTTTGCAGGGCTCTCCGCCGTGGCGCGACATAGGCTGGTGTATCATCATTTGCAAGATTTGATCCCCTATCCGATTCATGCGCTTGCGCTAGATGCCCAGGCTCCCAAATAGAAAGTCAAAGGATATTCATGAAACGCATCGTCATGCTGGCTGCGGCCTGCGTCATCGCCGTGCCTGCTTTCGCGCAAAACGTGGCAACCGTCAACGGTAAGGCCATTCCGCAGAAGAACCTGGATCAATTCGTCAAGCTGCTGGTCAGCCAGGGCGCGACCGATTCGCCGCAACTGCGCGAACAGGTCAAGCAAGAAATGATCAACCGCCAGATCTTCGTGCAAGCCGCCGAATCCAGCGGCATTGCCAAGCAGGCCGACGTTCAGACGGAAGTCGAACTGGCCCGCCAAGGCATCCTGGTCCGCGCTCTGATGGCTGATTACCTGGCCAAGAATCCCGTGTCGGACGCCAAGGTCACGGCGGAATACGACAAGATCAAGAAAGAACAAGCCGGCAAGATGGAATACAAGGTCCGTCACATCCTCGTCGAAGACGAGAAGACGGCCAATGACCTGCTGGCCCAGATCAAGGGCAACAAGGGCAAGTTCGACGATCTGGCCAAGAAAAACTCGAAGGACCCCGGCAGCGCCGAAAAGGGTGGCGATCTGGGTTGGGCTCCCCCGACCAACTACGTCCAGCCGTTCGCGCAAGCCGTGACGCAGCTGAAGAAGGGCCAATTGGTCGACAAGCCGGTGCAAACCCAGTTCGGCTGGCACATCATCATGGTTGACGACACCCGCCCGGTGGAATTCCCGCCGCTGGATCAAGTGCGTCCGCAACTGGAAGAAATGCTGCGCCAGCAAACGCTGGCCGACTACCAGAAGCAACTGCGCGACAAGGCCAAGATTCAGTAAGCCTGCGCCAGACACAAAACTGCCCGCCCTTGCGGGCAGTTTTTTTCAAGCGCAAAAAAAAACTGCACGCCCCAGGCGTGCAGTTTTTTTTTCCTCGGGCCAGACCGGCCCGGGGCACCTTAGGACATGCCCAGCAGGGCCTTCAGCGCGTCTTCGTCCAGCACCGTCACGCCCAGCTCCTGCGCCTTGGTCAGCTTGCTGCCGGCCTCTTCACCGGCCACCAGATACGCGGTCTTTTTCGAGACCGAGCCGCTGACCTTGCCGCCGGCAGCCTGGATGTGCATCGAGGCCTCTTCACGCGTCCAGTTAGGCAGCGTGCCCGTCAGCACGAACGTCTTGCCGGCCAGCGTGGTGCCCTGCGGCACCGCTTCGGCTACCGGGTTCACGCCCTGCGCTTTCAGTTGTTCGATCACGTCGCGGTTGTGCTGCTCGGCGAAGAAGCGGCGAATGGACGCCGCCACCACCGGGCCCACGTCGGGCACCGCAGACAGGGCGTCTTCGTCCGCATCCATGATCGCGTCGATGCTGCCGAAATGCCGGGCGACATCACGGGCGGTCGTTTCGCCCACGTGGCGGATACCCAACGCGAACAGTAAACGGCCCAAGCCCGGCTCGCGCGCCTTTTCGATGGCGGCCACCAGGTTATCGGCGGACTTCTGGCCCATGCGATCCAGTCCCACCAGTTCCAGCGGCCGCAGGCTATACAGGTCAGCCAGCGTCTTGACGCGACCACTGTCGACCAACTGGTCCACGAGCTTTTCGCCCAAGCCTTCGATATCCAGCGCCTTGCGGCTGGCCGCATGCCACAGGGTTTGTTTGCGCTGCGCCCCACAGAACAGGCCGCCGGTGCAGCGCGCAATGGTTTCGTCTTCCAGCCTTTCGATGGCCGATCCGCAGACGGGGCAGGCTGTCGGCATGACGAATTCGCGGGCATCATCCGGCCGTTTTTCCAGCACGGGCCCCAGCACCTCGGGAATCACGTCGCCGGCGCGGCGCACGATGACCGTATCGCCGATCCGCACGTCCTTGCGGCGGATCTCGTCTTCGTTGTGCAGCGTGGCGTTGGTGACGGTGACGCCGCCCACGAACACGGGCTTCAGGCGCGCCACCGGGGTGATCGCACCGGTGCGGCCGACCTGCACCTCGATATCCAGCAACGTCGTCGTGGCCTCTTCGGCGGCGAACTTGTGCGCCAGCGCGAAACGCGGCGCGCGCGCCACAAAGCCCAGCACCTTCTGGGCGGGCAGCGAATCCACTTTGTAGACCACGCCGTCGATGTCGTAGGGCAGCGTCGCCCGCATCGCGCCCACCTTGGCATAGAAGGCCATCAGCCCTTCGGCGCCCGTGGCTCGATGGTTATGCATCAGATTGACTGGCAGGCCCAGCTCGTGCAGCCACGCCAACATCGCGCCGTGCGATTTTTCAGGTAGCAGCGACGCTTGCCCGGCGCCAGCCGACGCTTCGTCGAACAGCCCGCTCTGCGCGCCGGGCAGGCCTTGGACCTCGCCCCAGCCGTAAGCAAAAAAGCGCAGTGGCCGCTTAGCCGTGATGCGCGGATCCAACTGGCGCAAGCTGCCGGCCGCCGCGTTGCGCGGATTGACGAACACTTTCTCGTCGCGCTTGGCCTGGGCCGCGTTCAGTTTTTCGAAGTCGGCGCGATTCATCAGCACTTCGCCGCGCACTTCCAGCACTTTCGGCGCGCCGTCCTTCAGTTGCAGCGGAATCGCCTTGATCGTGCGGATGTTGGACGTGACGTCCTCGCCTGTCTGGCCGTCTCCGCGCGTAGCGGCCTGCACCAGGCGGCCGTCTTCGTAGCGCAGGCTGATCGCCAGGCCGTCCAGCTTCAACTCACAGAAATAATCGGCTTGCTGCGCGGGGCCCAACAAGCCCGCGCCCCGCAAGGTGTCCGTCACGCGGCGATCGAAAGCCGTGACTTCTTCCTCGTCGAAGGCGTTGTTCAGCGACAGCATGGGCACGGCGTGGCGCACCGCGCCGAACGCCGAAACCGGCGCGGCACCCACGCGCTGCGTGGGCGACTCCGGCGTGACAAGCTCGGGGTGCTCGGCCTCCAGGGCTTCAAGCTGGCGCATCAAGCCGTCGTATTCGGCATCCGAGACCGTGGGCTCGTCGTAGACGTAATAACGAACGTTGTGCTGTTCAAGCTCTGCGCGCAAGCGCGCCGCGGCCTTGGCCGCGTCTTCCCCGCCGGACGCGCTGCTCATTAAGCGAACACCCGTTGAGCGCGCTCGCTTCCGGCGGGCAAGCCCGCTTGTTCGAGCTGTTCGAACAGCACTTGCAGCCGTTCGTCGATGACCGTCTCGGACCCCTCGGCAAGCGGCTTGCCCTGGTCATCGACCAGTTCAGCACGCAAGCGCGCGGCCAGGTCGCGGCCCACATCCACCATGCGCCCGAAGGCGCGGCTGTCCGCCGGGGCGCAGGGCACGTCCAGCAGCAAGTACAGGCGCTCAATACCGCCCATCCCGGCGTCAAAAGCCGCGCCGTCGGCACGCGACAGCGTGAAACGGGTCGCGCCGTTCTCGGCAGGCCAGGCCAGGCGATTGCCTTCCGCCACGAAACCCGTATCGCGGGCGACGGACAGGACTTCGGCGGCCGGCTGCGCGGTGCCCAGCATCAGGGTCAGGCCGACCTGGGTATCCAGGGCGGCGCAGGTATCGTCCAGGCGAGCGCCCTGCTCCAGCACGGCTTGCTGATCGGGACCTTCGATCGTGGCGTCGAAGCGTTCAGCCATGTCTTGCGCACGGGCCCACGCTTGCGACCACTCGATGGCGGTCAGCGGGCCGCTGCGGTTGGCCAGCAGCACGGCCAATTGCATCGACGCATAGGTTTCGCCGGCGTGCACCCGCGCGCGATGACGGCGCTGGTCGGTTTCGGCGAACACGCGCATGGGCTTGCGGCCGACATGGCGCAGGCTTTGCATGTACGGCAGCAGGTCGGCGCCGCGAACCGGTTCCGCGAAGTTGATCTCGATGACCACTTCGCAGGCGGGATCGGGTTCCTCGGTATCGTCGGCATCGCTGCCCGGGTCCACCGGTGCCGGCTGGCCTTCCTTGCGCGGCGCGTCGCCGCCCATGCCGGGCTCGCGGCGGGATACCGCGCCGGAAGCCGCGGCCGCGGTGCCGGCAGCGGACGCAGCCGCACCCCCCAGCAGGGGATCCTGCTCGGAGGTGGGGAAATGGCTCTGCATCTTGCGCCGGACGCGCCGGTCCTGCCACCAGTTGAACCCCAGCACCAGCAGTATCAGCAAGACGCCCAGGGCAATCAGCCCGATCTGCAAATCACTCATGTGTAAATCCCGCGCCAACAGGGCGGCGCCTTTCTAAATATTGGGTTTATGCCGCTTCGGAGGCCATCATTTGCACGGCCGAATCTATATCTACCGCAACGATACGCGAAACCCCTTGCTCTTGCATGGTTACCCCGATCAGTTGCTTGGCCATCTGCATGGCGATCTTGTTGTGCGAGATGAACAGGAACTGCGTTTGCTCGCTCATGCTGGCGACAAGATTCGCATAACGTTCCGTGTTGGCGTCGTCCAGCGGCGCGTCCACCTCGTCCAGCAGGCAGAACGGCGCCGGGTTCAGCTTGAACAGGGCGAACACCAGCGCGGTCGCGGTCAGGGCTTTTTCGCCGCCCGACAGCAGGTGGATCGTGCTGTTGCGCTTGCCCGGCGGCTGCGCCATCACCTGCACGCCGGCGTCCAGGATTTCCTCGCCGGTCATGCTGAGCTTGGCCTCGCCCCCGCCGAACAGCTTGGGGAAGAGCTCGCCAAAGTGGCCGTTCACGACGTTGAACGTCTCTTGCAGCAGCTCGCGGGTCTCGCGGTCGATCTTGCGGATGGCGTCTTCGAGGGTCTCGATGGCGGTCATCAAGTCCTGGTGTTGCGAATCCAGGAAGCCCTTGCGTTCGCGCGACGTGTTCAGTTCGTCCAGCGCCGCCAGGTTGACAGAGCCCAACGACTCGATCTGGCGCGAAATGCGCCCCACTTCCTGTTGCAGCCAACTGGCGCGGCGCCATTCGTCGGGCGCGTTGGCCAAGTCCTGGGCCAGCGCTTCGCGGTCGACTTCGCGGGCGTTCAACTGCTCGGTGAACTGCTCCTCGGCCAGGCGGGCCGCCTGTTCCTGCAACTGCAATTCCATGATGCGCGCCCGGCGCGGTTCCAGCGTTTGCTCTTGCTGCTGCCGGTCTTCGTCGGCGCCGCGCAACAACGCCGACAGGTTTTCCATTTCCTGGCGGGCGCGGGACAGCGCTTCCTCGCGTTCGGCACGCGCTTCCAGGGCATCCTGCAAACCGGCCTGGGACGCGGAGGCGTCCAGTTCGGCCAGATCGCCCATCAGTTGTTCCAGTTCGACTGCGCCGCGCTGGCTTTGGTCGGCCGCCAATTGCTGGTTGCGCTGCAAGTCGGTGATGCGGACCTGGATGCCGCGCTCGGCGAATTCGGCTTCCTGGGCGGCGCGTTCCAGTTCGCGCAGGCGCGTGCGGGCCGCCTCGGCTTGGGCGGCCAGCGTTTCGCCGTCGATCTCGGCATCGGCGAAACGGGATTGGTGTTCGGCCAGCTCTTCGTCCAGGGTCTCGAAGCGGGCTTCGGCCTCTTCGCGGGTGGCAAGCAGGTCTTCTTCCTGCACCTTGATTTCTTCAAGGTCCTGCCGCAAGCGCGACGCGCGTTCCCCGGATTGCTCGGCCTGCTGCTGCAACCGCGAGTGTTCCAGCTGGATGTCATGCACCCGGCGCGTGACTTCCGCCACGCGGGTGCGCGCCGGCGCGATGGCCTGGGACACCTGCTGCCAGGCCGCTTCGGCACGGGCGACCGCGGCGCGCGCCTGGTCGGCGATCAGTTGCTGGGCTTTGATTTCGCGCTGCAGGTTTTCGATTTCCTGCTGGCGGGCCAGGAGGCCAGCCTGTTCGGAGTCCGGCGCGTAGAAGCGCACGCTGTGCGCGTCGACCAGATGGCCGGCCTTGACCACGCAAGCGCCGCCGGCAGGCAGGGAAGCCCGCATGGACAGGGCCTGCGCCACGTCGGTCGCGGTGTAGATCCCGGCCAGCCACTCGTTCAGGAGCGTGCGCAGGTCCGGGTCTGTGATGCGCAGCAGGCTGGCCAGCGGCGTCAGGCCGGCGGGAGCCGCCGGCGCGGGCGCGGCGACGGGCAGCTGGTAGAACGCCAGGCGGGCCGGCGGCGCATCTTCGGCAAAGGCGCGGGCCCAGTCCAGGTTGCGCACTTCCATCGACGCCATGCGTTCGCGCAGCGCCGCTTCAAGAGCCGTTTCCCAGCCCGGCTCCACATGCAGCTTTTGCCACAGGCGCGACAGGCCAGCGAGCTCGTGCTTGGCCAGCCAGGGCTCAAGCGCCCCCTGCTTTTGCACGTCTTCCTGCAATTTCACCAGCGCCGACAGGCGGGCTTCCAGGCGCGCCAGGTTCTGCGCGTCGGTCTGGGCGGCGGCCTGGGCGCGACTGCGCTCGGCATCCGCCTCCGGCACGCGGCCTTCCAGCGTAGCCAGTTCTTCCTGGGCTTCTTGCAGTTGGTCTTCGCCCGCCAGGCGGTCGCCGGCCAGTTGTTCCAGACGCACCGGATCCGGGGCGTGCAGTTCGCGCAGTTCCTGTTGCAGGCGCTCGCGCCGCTGTTCCAGGACCTGCATCTGGCGGTCGGCATCGCGCTGGGTCTGGGCGACCAGCGCCAGGTTCTGTTCAACGCGGGCCAGCGCGGCACGCATTTCGTCGCGGCCGGAGGCGGCCTCGCGCACGCGCTGCTCGACCGAAGGCAGGCCCGCCTGGGCATCTTCAGCCGTGGCGCGCGCCTCTTCGGTGCGGGCGGCGGCGGTGGCCAGATCGTCTTCGGCCTGGGCGATCTGTTCCGTGCAATGTTCGCGCTGGCTGGTCCATTCCGCGATCTGCTGCTGCAGTTGATCGCGGCGCGACTGCAGGCGATTGCGGGAGTCCACCACGTGGCGGATCTCGGCCTCAAGGCGGCTGACCTGGGCATTGGCCTCGTACAGCGCGCCTTGGGCGGCATGGACCGCGTCGCTGGCGGCGTAATGGGCCTGGCGCCGGGACTCCAGCGCGGCTTCGCCCGCCCGCAGGCCGGCGATGGCGGCTTCCAGCTCGTTCTGGGCCTGCGCCATTTCCTGGACTTTCTTGGCGCGCTCTTCGCGCGCCCCGGTTTCCTTCAGGAACCACAGCGCATGCTGCTTCTTTTCACCGTCGGCCTGGAGTTCGCGGTAGCGCGTGGCCACTTCGGCCTGTGCTTCCAGTTTTTCCAGCTGGCTGTTCAGCTCACGCAGGATGTCTTCGACGCGGGTCAGGTTCTCGCGGGTGTCGGACAGGCGGTTTTCGGTCTCGCGGCGACGTTCCTTGTAGCGCGACACGCCGGCCGCTTCTTCAAGGAATACCCGCAGTTCTTCAGGGCGCGCCTCGATCAGGCGGTTGATCATGCCCTGGCCGATGATGGCGTAGCCCCGCGCGCCCAGGCCGGTGCCCAGGAAGATGTCGTGGATGTCGCGGCGGCGCACCTGCTGGTTATTGACGAAATAGCTGCTGGTGCCGTCCCGGGTGAGGACGCGGCGCACGGCGATTTCGGCGTAGGTGCTCCATTGGCCGGCGGCGCGCCCTTCGCTGTTGTCGAACACCATTTCCACCGACGCCCGGGCGGCCGGCTTGCGGTGGCCGGAGCCGTTGAAAATGACGTCCTGCATGGACTCGCCGCGCAGCTCGGAGGCCTTGGCCTCGCCCAGCACCCAGCGTACTGCGTCAATGATGTTCGATTTTCCGCAGCCGTTTGGACCCACCACGCCGACCAGTTGGCTGGGCACGGGGATCACGGTGGGATCAACGAAGGACTTGAAGCCGGCGAGTTTTAGCTGAGTGAGACGCACAGTACGATGACGACGGGGTGGGTTGAACGAAAGGCGTTAACGGACCTGCCGCACAGATTGCAAACCGGCCCGTCAAGGGCCGGCTCACATATGGCTCGTATGATACCGCAGGCAGTCTGTCCCCAAACGTTAGCAACGGTCAACCCACGGGCAAACGCTCAATAGCGCGCGTCCACGCTCCGGCTATACTCCCTGACACTTTTTGGCACGACACATAATTTTCACGCGGACCGGCCGGGCTCAGGCCAAAGAACGGGGACATTCTTGAAACGTGGTTTCTATCTGGTCATGGCCGCGCAGGCCTTCTCGTCATTGGCGGACAATGCGCTGTTCATCGCAGCGATCGCCTTGATACAGGAACTGCATGGCCCCGACTGGCTGGCGCCCATGATGAAATGGTCGTTCGCGCTGGCCTACGTGGTGCTGGCGGCCTTTGTCGGCGCCCTGGCGGACTCCTTCCCCAAGGGGCGGGTGATGTTTTCCACCAACGCCCTGAAAGTGGCCGGCTGCCTGCTGATGTTCTCGTATGCCAGCATCGGCGTCGCCCCGGAATATCAGACGTATCTGGTGTGCGCTGCCTACGCCGTCGTAGGCATCGGCGCCGCCGCGTATTCGCCCGCCAAGTACGGCATCGTCACCGAAATGCTGCCGCCGCACATGCTGGTCAAGGGCAACAGCTGGATCGAGGGCCTTACGGTCTTCTCCATCATCCTTGGCACGGTGCTGGGCGGCCTGCTGATCTCGTCCTCGGTCTCCACCGCGCTGCTCAGCCACTCGTTCATCGGCAGCCTGGTGCATACGCCGGCCGAAGCCGCCATCCTCGTGATCGCTTTCGTGTACCTGCTGGCGGCGCTGTGCAATCTGATGATTCCGCACACCCACGTGCGCTATCCGCCGCAGCAAAAGAACCCGGTACGGCTGATTCGCACGTTCTGGGGCTATGTCTGCGTGCTTTGGCGCGACAAGCTGGGGCAGATCTCGCTGGCCGTCACCACGTTGTTCTGGGGCGCTGGCGCGACCCTCCAACTGATCGTCATCGAATGGGGCCGCAGCCACCTGGGCTATCAACTGGACAAGGCGTCGATGCTGATGGGCGTGGCCGCGCTGGGCACGGTGGTGGGTTCGATCCTTGCCGGCCGCATCCCGCTGCGCCGCGCGCTGGCCGTGCTGCCGGTGGGCGCCGCCATGGGGCTGGTCGTGCTGCTGATGCCGCTGGTCTACTCGCCCTGGAGCGTGTACCTGCTGCTGCTGATCACCGGCGGCCTGGCCGGGTTCTTCGTGGTGCCCATGAACGCCCTGCTGCAACACCGCGGCCACGTTTTGCTGTCGGCCGGCCATTCCATCGCCGTGCAGAACTTCAACGAACAGCTCAACATCCTGCTGATGGTGGCGATGTACACCCTGCTGCTGTGGCTGCAACTGCCCATCAACATCATCATCATCATCTTCGGCACCGTCGTCGCCGTGCTGATGGTCGTGTTCATGCGCTGGAGCAAGCGCAACATGCTGGCCAATCCCGATCTGCACGACCAGATCGGCCAGGAAGGCCATGGCCGCGCACTGGACTCCACACACTAGGAAATCACCGCCAAGCGATTGATATCCCAAAGAAAAACCGGGCCAAGGCCCGGTTTTTCTTTTGCGACTGAAAGCCGCTGTCAGACCATGCGGGACGCCAGCTTCAGGTCTTGCCAGGCGCGCGCCTTCTCGGACGGGCTGCGCAGCAGGTACGCGGGGTGGTAGCTGACGATGACCGGAATCTCGGCGCCTTCGTCCGTCTTCAACGAATGAACCCGGCCCCGCAGGCTGCCGATCGTGGCGTCCGTGCCCAGCAGCGTCTGCGCCGCGAAGCGGCCCAGCACCAGGATGCGCTCGGGTTTGAGCAAGGCAATCTGCCGCATCAGGTACGGGCTGCAGGCCGCGATTTCCTCGGGCTTGGGGTTGCGGTTGCCCGGCGGACGGCACTTGATCACGTTCGTGATGAAAACATCGGTTTCGCGGCTCATGCCCACGGCGGCCAACATCGCGTCCAGCAGTTGGCCGGACCGGCCCACGAAGGGATGACCCTGCCGGTCTTCTTGCTCGCCCGGGGCTTCGCCCACGACCAGCCAGCGGGTCGGGGTGGCGCCTTGGCCGAACACGGCGTGGCGCCGCCCGTCGCACAGGCCGCAGGCGGTGCAGGCCACGACCTGTTCACGCAATTCGTCCAGATTGGCGTTCTTGACGGCTTCGGCCACCGGGATGCGCGGCGCCTCGACGACGTCGTCCTCGGCCGCCTTGGGCTCCGGACGCGGAGGCGGGCCCGTGCGATTCAGGATTGACGCCGGAATGCCCGGACGGCCATTCGCCCGCCTGGACGCGACGGCGGTCTCGGCCACAGGCACGGCGCCGGCAACGGTAGGCGGCGCGGCAGGCGCCGGCGCAGGTGCCACGGGCAGCGGCGCGGTGTCTTGTACAACGACGGCCGGCATCGCGTCGGGAACGGAAACCGGTTTGGAAACAGGCGCTTGCGGCACCACGACGGGACGCGCGGCGGCGGGCGCCGGACGCATCCACAGGCGTTCCATGCCGATTTCCCGCAGCCAGATCCTTTGCAAAGGATTGATGCGAGGAGCGGCCGGCTTGGCGGCGACGGTCGGCAGGCTCATGCTGCTTCCTCCGCCGCAGCCGCAAACCGCTTCTGCATGACCAGCGCATCTTCGCGGGCCCCCTTGGCAGCCGGGTAATACCCCCGCCGCACGCCGATCTGCAAATAGCCGTGATGTTGATAGAAGCTGACGGCGGACTCATTCGACGGGCGCACTTCCAGCAGCACGCCTTCCAGTCCGCGCTGGCGGGCCTGCTGCTCGCACCAGTCAAGCAGGACGCCGCCCAGGCCCTGGCGATGCAGGGGCTTGGCCACGGCGATCACCAGCAGGTGGGCCACGTCGGGCGCGAACATCAGAATGCAAAAGCCCGCCACCTTGCCCTCGCGGCGCAACACCCAGGCGCCGTACCCGGCGGCCAGCGCATCGGCGAAATTGCCTCGGGTCCAGGGAAACGCCTGCACATGGGCTTCCAGCGCCACCACGTCGTCCAGGTCGGCTTCGGTGAGGGGCTGCGGGATCAGGGGCGCTTGCGGCGCCAGCGACGGCTGGGCCTTGGGGTTGCCGCCTTCGCCGCGCATGCGTTCGGCGGTGGTGAAGGCCACCTTGTCGCGCACGTACAGCGGCGCGGCCTGTTCGGGCGGCAGGGCCTCGCCGCGCAGCCATCCCTGGCGCGCCAGCCGCGCCACGCTGGCGGCTTCGGGCCGTTGCGCGTCGGCGGCACGGCGCCAGACAGGCGGATGCGTCATGTCGGCTGCATAGGCGTCCCAGGCATCACCTGCCAGCACCAGTTTCAGGGCCTGGCCCGCCTGCGCCGACCACCCGGGCAGGTGGTGCGCGGTCCAGGGCACGACTTCGGCCGCCGCGATCAGCAGCGGCGGCTGCACGGTTTCCCAGCCGCCCTCGCCTTCCGGCGCGGCCGCCGGGCGGTAGACCGCCAGATAGACTTCATTCATGCGCGCGTCCAGGGCCACGACGATGGCATCGGACGGGGTTGCGTCCGCGACCTGGGCGGCAACCGCCTGGTGCGACACAACCGGCAGCACGGGTATGCCCAGGCCCAGCCCCATGCCCTGGGCCACGCCGCAGGCCACGCGCAGCCCGGTAAAGCCTCCCGGGCCTTGACCAAAGGCCACCGCGTGGAGGGCAGAAGGCGCCAGGCCCGAGGCCGCCAGAAGCTCGTTGGCCATCGGCAAAAGCCGTTCGGCGTGCTCTTGGGACCCCTCGTGTTCCCGGGTGCTGACCTCCAGACGGCCATCGACCGCCCGCAAAAGGGCCACCCCACAACGGGACGAAGACGTTTCCAAAGCCAGCAGGTTTAGTTCCATAGATGCAGATTGTACGAAATACGGCGGCTTTGCCCCCGGTTGTAAGGGGGATTTCAACCATGGTTCGCAATGTGTAATATCTTGTGAACGCCCACTAGCCGCTGGTTCTCGTCACTGTTACATTTCCGGCCATGAATACGCAAAACACCACCCCCACCCGAAAAATCCTCGTCGTCGACGATGATCCGCGCTTGCGCGATTTGCTGCGCCGGTATTTGTCCGAGCAGGGATTCAACGTTTTCGTTGCCGAAGACGCCAAAGAGATGGGCAAACTCTGGCAACGCGAGCATTTCGACCTGCTCGTGCTGGATCTGATGCTGCCCGGCGAAGATGGCCTGTCCATCTGTCGCCGGCTGCGCGGTGGCCACGACAATACGCCCATCATCATGCTCACGGCCAAGGCGGAAGAAATCGACCGCATCGTAGGCCTTGAAATGGGCGCGGACGACTACCTGTCCAAACCGTTCAACCCCCGGGAACTGCTGGCACGGATCAACGCGATCCTGCGCCGCCGCGGCACCGAGGAACATCCCGGCGCCCCCAGCCAGGAAAACGAATCCATCGCCTTCGGCCCCTACGTGCTCAACCTGTCCACCCGCACGCTCACGCGCAACGGCGAACAGGTGCCGATCACCACGGGTGAATTCTCGGTGCTCAAGGTGTTTGCGCGCCATCCGAAGATCCCCCTGTCCCGCGACAAGCTCATGGAGCTGGCGCGCGGCCGCGAATACGAAGCCTTCGATCGCAGCCTTGACGTCCAGATCTCGCGCCTGCGCAAACTGATCGAACCCAATCCGTCCAAGCCCGTGTTCATCCAGACCGTTTGGGGTCTTGGATACGTGTTTGTGCCGGACGGTGGTAGCTGATCGGCTCGCCCGCCCCGGGCAGGAGCGCAGCCTCGTGCCCCGCTTGCGCAGAACCTTCAGGAACCTGACTTCACGTCTGCGGCTCGGCTTGTTCGGCCGCACGTTCCTGCTGCTTGCCGCGCTGATGTTGGTCAGCCTGGGCGCGTGGCTACAAGTCTTCTTCAGCATGGAGCTGGGACCGCGCGCCAATCAAATGGCGCAGCGGGTGATCACGGCCGTCAATATCACACGCACGGCGCTGATCTACTCGCACAACGGCGAACGCAGCAAGCTCCTGCTGGACCTGGCCACCAACGAAGGCATCCAGGTCTATCCGCGCGAAGTCACTGACTTTGCCGAAGCCCTCCCCGACGACGACTACTGGCAACGCGTTGCCCAGCATATCCGCACGCGCTTTGGTCCGGAAACGCAGATCGCCTGGGGCGTGAACCAGGTGCCGGGCTTTTGGGTCAGCTTCCAGATAGAGAAAGACCTGTACTGGCTGGTGTTCGAGCGAGAGCAGATCGGGTTGACGGGCGGGATCGAATGGTTGGGCTGGGGCGCCACGGCGTTGCTGCTTTCCCTTGTCGGGGCGGCGGTCTCGGTGGGCTTCGTGAACCGGCCTTTGTCGCGGCTGGCCCGGGCGGCGCAAGTGCTGTCGCGCGGCGAGACACCGGCGGCCCTGCCCGAGCAGGGCCCGCTGGAAATCCGCGACCTGAATGCCTCGTTCAACCGCATGGCCAAAGACTTGCGGCAGGCCGAGGCCGACCGGGAACTGATGCTGGCGGGGATTTCGCACGACCTGCGCACGCCGCTTGCCCGCATGCGGCTTGAGATCGAACTGAGCGGCGTGTCGGAAGACGCCCGCCAGGCCATCGACGAAGACCTGGGCCAGATCGACCACAGCATCGGCCAGTTGATGGAATACGCACGTCCGGCCGGCACGCTGCCGCAGCTGGCGACGGACATCTCGGCGGTGCTGGCCGAACTCTACGAACGCGAACGCAGCCATACGGCGTCGCTGGGTGGAGAGCTCGACGCCTCGCTGGAACCGGGGCTGCGCGCCCGGATCACGGCGCTGGATCTGAAGCGCGTGGTCAGCAACCTGATCGAAAACGCGCGACGCTATGGCCGGTCCAGCGACGGCATGGCGCACCTTGTCATGACGCTGCAAGCCGAAGGCGGCATGATCGTGATCGAAGTGTGCGACCGCGGACCCGGCATCGCTCCTGAAGATGTCGACCGGCTGCTGCGGCCTTTCTCGCGTGGCGAGGCGGCGCGTACCGGCGTCAGTGGCGCGGGCCTGGGTCTGGCCATCGTGGAACGCCTGCTCAAGCACGTGGGCGGCACGCTGCGAATGCTTCCCCGCGAGGGCGGCGGCCTGACCGCACGCATAGAGTTGCCCAAAGCTAAGTTTAGGAATTATCAATTAGACAACGATAATCCATAGCGTAGAATTTATGCTTTAAGGCACAGCCTTATTTCCACCAACAACTACTGGGAGTACACATGAAAACTGTTGGCGACAAACTCGAGCCCTTCAAGGTCACCGGCGTCAAGCCCGGCTTCAACCAGCACGAAGAAAATGGCGTGTCGGCGTTTGAAGACATCACCGAAAGCTCGTTCCCCGGCAAGTGGAAGGTGATCTACTTCTACCCGAAAGACTTCACGTTCGTGTGCCCGACCGAAATCGTCGGCTTCAACAAGCTGGCCAAGGATTTCGAAGACCGCGACGCCGTCCTGCTGGGCGGCTCGACCGACAACGAATTCGTCAAGCTGGCATGGCGCCGTGAGCACCCGGACCTGAACAAGCTGGGCCACTACCAATTCGGCGACACCACCGGTGCCCTGATCGACCAACTGGGCGTCCGTGAAAAGGGTGCTGGCGTTGCCCTGCGCGCCACGTTCATCGTTGATCCGGACAACACGATCCAGCACGTTTCGGTGAACAACCTGAACGTCGGCCGTAACCCGGAAGAAGTTCTGCGTCTGCTTGACGGTCTGCAAACCGACGAGCTGTGCCCGTGCAACCGTACGGTTGGCGGCGCCACGCTGTAATTTCCAGCCCGGCAACGGGCCTGCTTGCAGGCCCCGAGCTGGGCTTTAATTGCGCTAGATTATAGGTAAAAGCTATGGAATTTCTTACTACCATTAAGGAACAGCTGCCGGATTGGGCCAAGGACATCCGCCTGAATCTGGACGCCGTGATTGCCCGTTCGACGCTCGCCCCTGAAGATGCCGTGGGCGCCGCCCTGTCCGCCGCCTACGCCGCGCGCAGCCCGGTGCTGGTGGAAGCCTTCAAGAGCGGTTTGTCGGAAGGCGACGCCAACGCCGCGCTGACCGCTTCGGCGCTTATGGGCATGAACAACACCTGGTATCCCTACGTGGAAATGACAGGCGACGCCCAATTGAAGAGCCTGCCGGCGCAGTTGCGCATGAATGCCTACGCCACCCACGGCGGCGTGGAAAAGAAGCGCTTTGAATTGTTCGCGCTGGTGGCCTCGATCATCGGCAAGTGCCACTTCTGCGTGGCCTCGCACTATGAAAACCTGAAGAACGACGGCTTGTCGACCGAACAGCTGCGCGACGCCGGCCGTATCGCATCGGTCGTCAACGCCGCCGCACTGGCGTTGACCGCGCAAGGCAAGTAAACGAGCCCCCACGCCGCACACGCTGCGCGTGCTTGCTGCCCCCCAAGGGGGCGCTTTTTGCCTTGGGGCGGCCCGGCGGCAAAAATGGCCCCCACGCCGCACACGCTGCGCGTGCTTGCTGCTCTGCTCCTTGATGGGCACAAAAAAACCGCCTGTTCGCACAGGCGGTTTTTTCATGCGGCGAGCGATGGCTACTTCTTCGCCATGTCCGAGGTGGTCGGCAAGCCGTTGGCGACCCATGCCTCGACGCCGCCGCGGTACCAGTAGGCCGGCCAGCCCAACGTCCCCGCGCGCAACGCCGCGTTATAGGACGAACGGTCGTTCATGCTGCCGCCCAGGAACACGACCGGCACATCCCGCTTGCCGCCGCTTTTCTTCAGCAACCAGGCGTCCAGCGAGGCTTGCAGCTGATCAGTGACGCTGCCGTCCGAACCGGCGTCGGCCAGCGGGAAAGCGATCGGCACCGTGTCGCGCAGGCCGCTGGTATCGACGATCAAGATGTTCTTGTCGTTCTTGACCATCGACACCAGATCCGCGGTGGTAATGACCTGGGCGCGGTAGATCTGGTTTGGCGTCGGCCCTTTGTAGGGCGCGGCGAACAGCATGGTCGTGGGCGGCACGCCCATGTCTTTCAGTTCGTCGATGGCGCTGGGGGGCATGCCTTGGCCGGGTGCCGATTGCGGCTGCGGGCGCGGCGCAGTGGCCGGGCCGCCGCCCTTGTTGGCCACGACTTCGCCATTGACCGTACCCATTTCGATATCGGAAATCATCACCGCGATGCTCTCGATGAGCTCATAGCACATCGTGATCGAGCCTTCACGCGGGCTGTACCAGGCGTTGAGCTTGCCGCAGTCCTTGAACACCACGTTTACCGGACGCGGCAGCACATAGGTCTGCCCGAGCAACTTGATGTTGTTCGTGATCGCTTCGGAAAGGTTGTTAGCGAACAGGTTGCCGATCTTGCGCGAAGACGGTTCGAAGACCACCTTCACCGGCGCGCCGGGCGCATTGGCAGGCTGCAGGCCGTCCGGCGTCCAGGTGCCGACGCGGGTATACGGCGCCAGGATCTTGCGCCAGGCGCGGTTCTGCTTGTTGAATTCGTCCGAGCAACGCGCCTTGGTCCGGTCTTCAAGCCCCACGTGCTTGGCCACCGGTT
Organism: Achromobacter marplatensis; assembly: GCF_049060505.1. Classification (GTDB taxonomy): domain Bacteria; phylum Pseudomonadota; class Gammaproteobacteria; order Burkholderiales; family Burkholderiaceae_B; genus Achromobacter; species Achromobacter marplatensis_A. The sequence continues at coordinate 515,723 of NZ_JBMGRB010000001.1, read as the reverse complement.
CGAAGACGCTGGGATTGCCGCCATACATGATGCAAAGCATGTTGCGGAAACGCTTCAAGTCGCCCGTGTGCTCGTCTTGCCAAGCCGAAGAGGCCGACGCGCCATTGCTTTCAGCCACTTTGCCGCTGTAGTACCACTGCAGCGCGGCATAGGTCGCCGCGTCGCGGGCCATGGTGTTCACGTCCTTGTCGTTCGACGGGTACATCGTCGGTTCAACAATCTGCAACGCCGCATAGATGTCGACCGCGTCTTCTTCCGCGCCGGTCGACGGCAATTCCAATTCGCCGATCAGCGCATGGCCGAACTCGTGCATGAAAATGCTGCGCATGATCCCGATGTACACCGAAACGATGCGCAGGGTGTCGCCACCGAAGCGCGGATAGGGGCCCGCGCCCGGCAATCCCGAGCCGCCGTTACCGGCGGCCGGCGTCTGGGCGGGTGCTGGCGTTCTTTGCGGATTGCCGCCTTGCGGGGCGGTTTGCGGCGCACCCGCGCCGCCGCTGCCGCTGCCGGGGCGCGGGGGCAGTCCGCCGGCGGGCGCCGCCGCGCCGGACGGCTTCGAACCCACATTCGACTCGATGGTGAAATCCGCGATGCCGAACGTGCCGACGTCATACGCCATGATGCCGATTTCGGAACCCACCGCGGGCGAATCGGTAACGTCGCCGATTATCTGGCCATTCACGACGAACCGGGCAGCGCCCGGAAGCTCGACCACTTTCATGCGGTCGGAACCGTCCAGTTTCGCCAGGTTGGGCACCGACGCGATATCGCGTCGCTTCTGGCCTTCAAGGCAAAACAGCAACGTATTCTTGTCGGCCGTGATCTCAAGCAGGCACAAACTCTTGGCGGCGCGGTTATTCAGCACGACGCCGATAGAGGCTTTCGGATTCTGCGAATTGACGACCACATTCACGTCGGTCACGCGGCCCGTTTCAGGCGCCGGCCCCACGTTGAGATACAGCGTCTGTTCGCTGCCGGGCGTCCCTGTATTGCGCAAGCTGAACCAGCCGTCTTGCACGCCGGCGGTCCAGCCTTGCAGCAGTTGCTGCCTGACCGTGCCGGCCAGCGGGCCAAGCTGTTGTTCAAACTCGGCGTGTGCAGGCGAACCGAATGCACCTAGAACGAAAATCAGGGCGACGCCGCGTAAGTGCATCCGAATGTCTCTGTGGTCGAAATTGAAGTAGCGGAGAATATGCCAGATCAATTCGACCCGCTTATTTATTTGTTAAAGATGTATTCCAAAGTAAATAAGCGGGTAATTCGTGTTCTTCGCGCGCCAGCGGCCTGGCCTTTCAGGCGCGCGCCAGCAAGGCCACCACCGTGGCGGCGATGCCTTCCTTGCGGCCCAGATAGCCCAGGCCCTCGTTGGTCTTGGCCTTGATATTGACCTCGGTCTCGGCCAGGCCGGTGTCGGCCGCGATGTTCTTCACCATGGCCGGCGCATGCGGGCCGATCTTGGGCGCTTGCGCGTGCAGGGTGGCGTCAATGTTCACCGGCGCCCAGCCGGCCCGGCGCACCCGCGCCATCGCCTCGCGCAAGAGCACGCGGCTGTCCGCACCCTTGAAAGCCGGATCGGTATCCGGAAAGTGCCGGCCGATGTCGCCCAGGCCCGCCGCGCCCAGCAGCGCGTCGGTTATGGCGTGCAGCAACACGTCCGCATCGGAATGCCCCAGCAGGCCATGCGTGTGCGGGATCGTGACCCCGCCGATAATCAGCGGGCGGCCTTCGACCAGCGCGTGCACGTCAAAGCCCTGCCCGACGCGAAAAGGAATGCTCATAGCCATTTTTCCATCAGTTCGAAATCATCTGGCCACGTCACCTTGAAATTGCGTAAGGCGCCCGGAACCAATAACGGCGCATACCCCGCCGCTTCCAGGGCCGAAGCCTCGTCGGTGACGATCACGCCATTCACGGAGGCCGCCGTCAGCGCATCGCGCAGCACGCCGGCCCGAAACATCTGCGGCGTCTGCGCCAGCCACAAGCCATTGCGGTCCAGCGTGCGCTCCACCCGCTCGTGCCCCCCCTTGACCGTATCGGCAACCGGCAACGCCAGCAAACCGCCGACGGGATCGGCCAGGCAGGCATCGATCAGGCGGCGCAACGCGGCTTCGGGCAAGCCGGGACGGGCGGCGTCATGGACCAGCACCCAGGCATCGTCCGCCACGCCGCTGTCGGCCAGCGCGCCGGCAACGGTGTCGGCCCGAGTCGCGCCGCCGCAGGCCCGCCATACCGTCCGCGGCAGGCCGGCCAGCGCCGCGTCCACCCAGCCGTCGCCCGGGGTCACGGCCACGCGCACCTGGGACACGCGCGCATCGGCCAACAAGGCGTGCACCGCATGGCGCAGCATGGGCTGTCCGGCCAATGGACGATACTGTTTGGGCACGGGCTGCGCACCGGACGGGTTGGCCCGGGCGCCGACACCCGCGGCGGGTACGATCGCAATGATTGAGTCAGACATGGTGCGGTGATTTTATAATCTTCCGCTTGATGCCTGCTTCCAGCCTGATGCCCACCCCCAATTCCTCCGCCACCGCCGCCCCGCCCGTCCCGGCGACCGCCCCTACCCTGTCCGCGCTGAAAGCCGGCGCCCGCTATGCGCAACCCCGTCCGCCAGGGTCCGGCGACGCCTGGCTGCTGGCGGACCTGGCACGCCAAGCGGGCGCGCCGCTGGTCATCCTGACGGCCGAGCCGCTGGAGGCCCAGCGCCTGGCGGAAGAGATCCAGCTTTTTGCCCCGGATTTGCGCGTGCGGCAGTTGCCCGACTGGGAAACGTTGCCCTACGACGCGTTTTCGCCGCACCAGGACTTGATCTCCCAGCGCCTGCACACGCTGCACTCGCTGATGATGAAGACGGTGGACGTGCTGACGGTGCCGATCACGACCGCGCTGTACCGGCTGGCGCCGCCCTCGTTCCTGGCCGCCTACACGTTCTCGTTCAAGCAAAAGGACAAGCTGAACGAAGCCGCCCTGCGCGCCCAACTGACGCTGGCCAACTACAACCACGTCACCCAGGTGACCGCGCCCGGCGAGTTCTGCCTGCGCGGCGGGCTGATCGATCTGTTCCCCATGGGCTCGGCCGTGCCCTACCGGCTGGACCTGTTCGACGACGAAATCGAGACCATCCGCAGCTTCGACGTCGACACGCAGCGCAGCCTGTACCCCGTGCGCGAGGTCCAGTTGCTGCCTGGCCGCGAATTTCCGATGGACGAAGATTCGCGGACCCGTTTCCGCGCACGCTTCCGAGAGATTTTTGAAGGCGATCCATCCCGCGCCCTGCCCTACAAGGACATCGGCAACGGCATCCCGTTTGCCGGCGTCGAGTACTACCTGCCGCTTTTCTTCGAGGAAACGGCGACGCTGTTCGATTACCTGACGGCAGGGACCGTCACCGTCACGATTGGCGATATCGACGACGCGATCCAGCGTTTCAACCACGACACGTCCAGCCGCTACGGGTTCTTGAAAAGCGACCGCGAGCGCCCCGTGCTGCCGCCGGCCTCGTTATTCCTGGACAACGAAACGCTCTACGCAAGCCTGAAGGCGTTCCGTCGCCTGTCGCTCACCGCCGGCGAGCCGCACCCCGACTTCAAAGCCGTGCCCGACGTCAGCGTGGCGCGCCGTTCCGACGACCCGATCGCCAAGCTGCGTGCGCTGGTGCAGACACGCCAGACCCGCGTGCTGCTATGCGCGGATTCGGCCGGCCGCCGCGAAACCCTGGTGCAGATGCTGAACGAGTTTGGCGTCACGCCCGATGCGCAGCCGGACACCATCGAAGCCTTTCTGGCGTCCGACGCAAACTTCGGCATCGTGGCCGCGCCGCTTGCCACCGGCTTCGGCCTGCCGCAGGCCAATCTGGCCTTCCTGACCGAAAACGACCTGTACCCGGGCCTGGCTTCGACCGGCCGGCGCGGCAAGCGCTCGCAGGAACGCGCCAGCAACGTCGAAGCGATGGTGCGCGACCTGTCCGAACTGCGCGCCGGCGACCCCGTCGTCCACGCGCAGCACGGCATCGGCCGCTACCATGGCCTTGTCAACATGGATATGGGCGAAGGCGAGATGGAATTCCTCCATCTTGAATACGCCAACGGCAGCACCTTGTACGTGCCGGTGTCGCAACTGCACGTGATCGCCCGCTACAGCGGCGCCGACCCGGAAGCCGCGCCGTTGCACCAATTGGGCTCCGGCCAATGGGACAAAGCGCGCCGCAAGGCCGCCCGCCAGGTGCGCGACACCGCGGCCGAGCTGTTGGCGCTGTATGCGCAGCGCGCCGCCCGCGAAGGCTTCGCCTTCAATCTGCCGCTGAACGACTATCAGGCCTTCGCCGAAGGCTTCGGCTTCGAAGAAACCGCCGACCAGGCCGCCGCCATCGAAGCCGTGCTGGCGGACATGACCTCCGGCCGCCCCATGGACCGGCTGGTCTGCGGCGACGTGGGTTTTGGCAAGACCGAAGTGGCGTTGCGCGCGGCCTTCCTGGCGGTGGCCAACGGCAAGCAGGTTGCCCTGCTTTGCCCCACCACTTTGCTGGCCGAACAGCACGCCCAGACCTTCTCCGACCGTTTTGCCGACTGGCCGGTGCGCGTCGTCGAGCTGTCGCGCTTCCGATCGGCCAAGGAAGTGGCGGCCGCCGTCGAAGGTATCAACGACGGCCGCGTCGACATCGTCATCGGCACGCACAAGATCCTGTCCAAGGACGTGCAGTTCAAACGTCTGGGACTGGTCATCATCGATGAAGAGCACCGCTTTGGCGTGCGCCAGAAAGAAGCGCTGAAAGCGTTGCGCGCCGAAGTCGACGTGCTGACGCTAACCGCCACGCCCATTCCGCGCACACTCGGCATGTCGCTGGAGGGCATCCGCGACTTCTCGGTCATCGCCACCGCGCCGCAGAAGCGCCTGGCGATCAAGACCTTCGTGCGCCGCGAAGACGGCAGTACGCTGCGCGAGGCCCTGCTGCGCGAGCTCAAGCGCGGCGGCCAGTGCTATTTCCTGCACAACGAGGTCGAAACCATCCACAATCGCCGCGCGCGCCTGGAAGAGCTGGTGCCCGAAGCCCGCATCGCCGTGGCCCACGGCCAGATGCCCGAGCGCGAACTTGAACAGGTGATGAAGGGCTTCTATCAGCAGCGCTACAACGTGCTGCTGTGCACGACCATCATTGAAACCGGCATCGACGTGCCCAGCGCCAACACCATCGTGATCCACCGCGCCGACCGCTTCGGACTGGCGCAGTTGCACCAGTTGCGCGGCCGCGTGGGACGTTCGCACCACCAGGCCTACGCCTATCTGCTGACGCCGGGCGAGGACGCCATCACGACCAACGCCAAAAAGCGCCTGGAGGCGATCCAGGCCATGGAGGAACTCGGTTCCGGCTTTTACCTGGCCATGCACGACCTGGAAATCCGGGGCACGGGCGAAGTGCTGGGAGACTCGCAGTCGGGCAATATTCAGGAAGTCGGCTTCTCGATGTACAACGAGATGCTGAACGAGGCCGTCCGTGCCTTGCGCGCGGGCGAAGAACCCGACCTGGACGCGCCCTTCAACCTGGCCTGCGAAGTCAATCTGCACGCGCCCGCGCTGCTGCCTTCCGACTACTGCGCCGATGTGCACGCGCGCCTGGGCATCTATAAGCGCCTGGCCCACGCCGCCAACGAAGACGATCTGATCCTCATCCAGGAAGAACTGATCGACCGCTTCGGCAAATTGCCCGAAGCCGCGCAAACGCTACTGACCACGCATCGTTTACGCCTGGCCGCGCAACCGCTGGGCATCGTCAAGATCGACGCCAGCGAAGCTCAGGCCCTGATGCAATTCGGCCCCAAGACCACGGTCGATCCCGGCCGGATCATTGAACTTGTGCAACGCCAGCGCAACATCAAACTGGCAGGACAGGATAAATTGCGGATTGAGATCAAGGCCGCGCAGATCGCTGCCCGCGCCGACGCCATACGCGTTGTGCTGCGCGCCTTGAAATAATCCCGCCAACCTTCGCAACTTTATGACTACCCATCACCTTGTCGTCCAATCTCCCGGCCTGACCGTCGAACACGCGGAACAACTGGCCGCGCTGGTTCAGGCCCAGGGCGTGGCGCGCATCAGCAACACCGCCGCCCGTCTGCTGGACGTGCAGCACGACGCCCTGACCCGTGCCGAAGTCGTGGCCTGGGCCGACCGCAACGGCGTGGACGTGGCCTTCTTGCCGGCCGGCCTGAAACTGTCGCAATGCAAGGTCCTTGCAATGGACATGGACTCCACGCTGATCAACATCGAGTGCATTGACGAGATCGCCGGCGTGGCGGGCGTGAAAGACAAGGTGTCCGAGATCACCGAAGCCGCCATGCGCGGCGAGATCAAGGACTTCGCCGAAAGCCTGCGCCGCCGCGTCGCATTGCTCAAGGGCGTGCCAGCCGACGCGCTGGAGCAGGTCTATGTTGAAAAGCTGCGGCTGAACCCGGGCGCGGAACGCCTGATCAGCACGGCGCAGGCCGCAGGCATCAAGGTATTGCTGGTGTCGGGCGGCTTCACGTTCTTCACCGATCGCCTGCGCGAACGGCTGAACCTGGACAGCGCCCATGCAAACACGCTGGAGATCGACAACGGCCTATTGACCGGCCACGTCGTGGGCGACATCCTGGATGCCTCGGCCAAGGCGGTCTACCTGCGTGAATTCGCCCGGGCGCACGGCGCCACGAAAGACCAGATCATCGCGATGGGCGACGGCGCCAACGACCTGCTGATGTTGGGCGCAGCCGGCTTCCCGGTGGCCTATCACGCCAAGCCGCTGGTGCGCGAGCAGACTCGTTTCGCATTGAACGTGACGGGCCTGGACGGCGTGCTGAACTGGTTCGAAAGCTGATCGGCGGCGGCTTCGCAGCCGTCCGAAACAACAACCAACCGCCTGCCCTCAAAAAAAACCACCTTGCGGTGGTTTTTTCCTTGCAGCTTCGGAACCGTACCGGCCCATCAAGAGCGGCCCGTCGCTACGGCGCCATCAGTACCGGACCTTCAGCGACAGCAATGCCGCGCGGCCCGAACCCAGCGCGGCGTAGTGCGCCGCGTAAGCCTTGGTGTAGTACGTTTCGTCGAACAGGTTCAGCACGTTCAACTGCGCCGAGAAGTGCTCGTTGAACTCGTAGCCCGCCATCGCGTCGAAGCGCCAGTACGAAGGCACCCAGCGCGCCTTGGGCGTACCGTCCGGGTTATTCGATGCGTCGGCATTGCCGAATTGCTTGTCGACGTAGTAGGCGCCGCCGCCGATCGTCAGCTTGGGCAGGACCTTGTAGGTGGTCCACAGGCTGAAGGCATTACGCGGCGTATTGGGCAGATCCTGGCCCACGGCGCCGCTGTTATAGGCGCCCTTGGTCACTTCGCTGTCCATGAAGGTATAGCCGCCGAACACGTTCCATCGGGGCGTGATGTTGCCCGAGAAGCCCAGTTCGATGCCCCGCACCCTGGCCTCGCCCACTTGCGACACTTCCGTGGCGGACACGGCAACGCTCGTGTTCTTGCGAATATCGTGGAAGGCGGCCGCCGACAAGGTCAGGCGGTCATCGAACACCTGCCACTTCGTGCCGAGTTCCACGGTGCGGCTCTTTTCGGGCTCGAGCGATGCGCTCGTGACCGACGCGGCATCGCTGATCGCGCCGGCCGCGATGGCCGACGGCGTGGACGAGGTGCCATAGGTGGCGTAGATCGTGCCATTGGGCAGCGGCTTGTAGGCCAGGCCCAACTGATAGTTGAACAGATTGTCTTCGCGACGGGTGCTGTAGAACGCCGGCGTGCCGGCCGGATCGTTGCGGCCCTTCGCAATGTTGCTGCCGCTGGTGCGGTAGTTATCCCAGCGCGCGCCCAGGCTGGCCTGCCATTGATCGTTGAACTTGATCGTATCGAAGCCGTACAGCGCCAGGGTATCCGTGTTGTAGCGGGCCGGGTTGTTATTGCGAGTCAGGTGCCCCGTGTAATCGGTGCCGGGATCCGGATCCCACAGTGAGGCGCACAGCGCCGGATTCGACAGGTCGGCAGCGCCGACCTTGCACGCCATCGGCCCCTTGGCGATGGTCTGCGTGTAGCTGTCCTTGTCTTGCTTGATGTTGCTGTATTCGAAACCCAGGTCGAACGAGTGCTTCAGGCTGCCCGTATCGAACTCGCCGGTCAGATCCGTCTGGTTGGCGAAGCTCTTGGTGACGTAGTAGCCCGACTTCAATGCGCGGTAAACCAAGCCGTTGGGCACGTTGCCCTTGCTGTCGTCCGGGTTGGTGGCGGCGAAATCGGTCGTGCCGCGGCCGTACCGGGTCACGTTGCGCAATTGCAGCTTGTCCGAAAAGTCATGCTGAAAATCGACGGTCGCGACATCATCCCGCGTGCTCATGAAGTCCCGGCCCTTCAGGCCGTAGAACGTCTTGCGGCTCACGCCCATCGTCTCCGTCACCGGCTGACCCGTCTTCGGGTCATACGGAATGGAGTAGTCCGGCATGCTGTCGTCTTGATAGTGGTAGTAGCTGAGCGTGATGCGGGTCGGCGTGCCGACTCCCAGCATCAGCGACGGCGCTACGCCCCAGCGCTCGAAATCCACGGCGTCGTCGCGGCCCGCCACGTCGCCCTTGTTGCCCATCACATTCAGGCGGAACGCCGCCTTGTCGGCCAGGCGCCAGTTGCTGTCGATCGTGGCGCGATAGTTGTTGTCCGTGCCGATCTGAGCGGTGGCTTCGGTAAAGTCCGTCGCCTTGGGCGACTTGCTGACCATGTTGATGCTGCCGCCCGCGCCGCCCCGCCCGGAATACACCGAGTCCGGCCCCTTGATCACTTCCACCTGTTCCAAGTTGAACGTATCGCGCACCTGCGTGCTGGAATCGCGGATGCCGTCCAGGAACAGGCTGCCCGCGGCGTTCTGGCCACGAATGATCGGCAAGTCGCCGCCCGGACGGCCGCCCTCGCCCGCGCCGAACGTAATACCCGGCGAATTGCGCAGCACGTCTTGCAGCGTGGACGCCGCCTGATCCTGGATCACCTGCTTCGGCACGACCTGCACCGTGCGGGGCGTGTCCAGCAAGGGCGCGGTCATTTTTGGCGACGGCACCGTCGTCGTCTGGTACGAAGACCCTTCGCCCTCCACCCGTACCGGAGCAAGCTGCGTCACGCCCGAGTCCGCGGACTGCGCGGCGGCGTAAGGGCTGATGAACAGGGCAGGCGCGGCGATGGCGGCGGCCAACGAGGTAGTAAGCGTATTCAGCGAATACGAGTCTTGGGGCTTCAAACCAGCTTCTCCAAAATATAAATAGCAACGATTCTTATTTTTTTACCGGTTGCGATTTTGATCTGGAGCGCTGAATGAAACCTGAATGAAGGCCCTGCGCTTACGTTAAAGATGAAAAAAACAACACTTATGCCTGCAAGATCGCTATAAATAACAGCTTATAGCGCAATGGCGCGGCGATGCCCCTGCCAGCGTCCACGGCTAGTCCGCGATGCCATTGCACGCGCCTGGGGTGGCCGCCCTGCTGCGCGCTCTTGCGTGCGGCACATTTCACGGACCCAAAAGAAAAACGCCCCTGACGGGGCGTTTGGTGCCTTGGCGGGCCATCAGGCGCGCAGACGGGGGTGCCGTTTAAACAAGTAGCGGTAGACGAAGCCCGGATAGGCCAGCACCAGGTACAAGCTCAGGGTGATCGCGTAGAACTCCCAGGTCTGGGCAAATCGGTTGCCCAGCGTGGACTCGAACGCAAAACCCAGCGCGCCGACGATGGCGTAGAACACCAGCACTTCAACCAGGCGCAGCCAGAACGGTTTGACCGCGGCCTCGCCGGCCTGCTTCCAGGGCAGGACGGCGAACACCCGTTCCGTCAGGAACGGGAGGTTGGCGCTGACGAGCGCCAGCGCGATCAACAGCCATACCGCCAGCGTCTGGTTCATGGCGGGTTTCCGATTACAGGGACAGCGACGACCGGATGGCCTGGACGCACAGCGCCATCAGGCCGCCCGGCAGCAAGCCCAGCACCAGCATCATGGCGCCGTTGATCGACAACAGCCCGCGTTGACCGCAGGTGGCGGCGATCGGTGCGGCGTCGGCCGCCGGTTCGTCGAAGTACACAACCTTGACGACGCGCAGGTAGTAGAACGCGCCAATCAGCGAGAACAGCACGGCAATCACGGCCAGCGTGACGTGGCCGGCGCTGATCAGCGCTTGCAACACGGCCAGCTTGGCGTAGAAGCCCACCAGCGGCGGAATCCCGGCCAAGGAGAACATCAGCAGCAGCACGATGGCGGCATGCCACGGGCTACGGCGATTCAGGCCCTTCAGGTCGTCGATCTGCTCGCATTCGAAGCCCTGGCGCGACAGCAGCAGCACAATGCCGAAGCTGGCCAACGTGGTCAGCACGTAGGTCAGCATGTAGAACAGCGACGCGCCATAGGCGGCGGATGACAGTTCCGGCTTGCCCGCGACCGAGCCCGACATCAGGCCCAGCAGCACGAAGCCCATGTGCGAGATGGTCGAATAGGCCAGCATGCGCTTGAAGTTGGTCTGCGCGATGGCGGTCAGGTTACCGATGGCCAGCGACAGCACGGCCAGGATCATCAGCATCGGCTGCCAGTCGGCGGCCAGGCCATGCAGACCGTCCACCAGCAGGCGCAGCGTGATGGCGAAGGCTGCCAGCTTGGGCGCGCCGCCCAGGATCAGCGTGACCGCGGTCGGCGAACCCTGGTAGACGTCCGGCACCCACATGTGGAACGGCACCGCGCCCAGCTTGAACGCCAGGCCCGACACCAGGAACACAATGCCGAACACCAGCGCCATCTTCTCGGCTTTGCCGGCGGCGATGACCTTGGAGATCTCGGCCAGGTCCAGGTGGCCCGTGGAGCCATAGACCATCGACATGCCATACAGCAGGAAGCCCGAGGCCAACGCGCCCAGCACGAAGTACTTCATGGCGGCTTCGGTGGCCACGACGTCGTCGCGGCGCAGCGCGATCAGCGCATACAGCGCCAGCGACATCAGCTCCAGGCCCAGGTAGATCGAGATCAGGTTCCCGGAGGAGATCATGACCATCTGGCCCAGCAGCGCGAACAGCGTCAGCACGTAGAGTTCGCCGCCCTTGAGCATGTCGCGGACCTGCGCATAGACGCGGCCGTAGACCAGCGTGGCGCCCACCGCGATATAGGACGCGATTTTCAACAGGTGCGACAGTTCGTCGGTGACGTACAGCCCGTGGAACGTCGCGCCCGAAACGCCGTTTTTCCATTGGAAGGCCGACACGACGGTCAGCACGCCCAATGCCAGCAGGGTCAGCAAGAACGTGGGCTTGCGCTCAGGGTGATTGCTGACCGCGTCGACGAGCAGGATAGCCAGGCCGAAAACCAGCAGGAGGATTTCCGGTGTCGCCAGGGCGAAATCGATTTGGGATTGCATCATTGTCTTGTCTTACAGTTTCGAGACGGCAACGTGTTGCAGCAGGGCCTCGACCGACACGTGCATCACGTCGGTGAAGGGCTTGGGATAGATCCCCATGTACAACACGGCGATCGCCATCACGCCAAGAATCACAAATTCGCGGCGGTTGATATCGGTCAGTTCGCGCACATGGTCATTGGCGACGTCGCCCAGGACCACGCGCTTGACCATCCACAGCGAATACGCAGCACCCAGGATCAGGGCGGTAGCCGCCAACAAGCCGATCCAGAAGTTGTGCTCGACCGCGCCCATGATCACCATGAACTCGCCCACGAAACCGCTGGTGGCCGGCAAGCCGCTGTTGGCCATCGAGAACAGGATGAAGAACGTGGCGAAACGCGGCATCACGTTGACCACACCGCCGTAATCGGCGATGCGGCGCGAGTGCATGCGGTCATAGAGCACGCCGATACACATGAACATGGCGCCCGACACGAAACCGTGGGAAATCATCTGCACGATGGCGCCTTCGATGCCGGCCGTGTTGAAGATGAAGAAGCCCAGGGTCACGAAACCCATGTGGGCCACGGACGAGTAGGCCACCAGTTTCTTCATGTCTTCCTGGATGATCGCCACCAGGCCGATGTAGATCACCGCGATCAAGGACAGCGTAATCATCAGGCCGGCCAGGCTGTGCGAGGCATCCGGCGTGATCGGCAGCGAGAAGCGCAGGAAACCGTAGGCGCCCAGCTTCAGCATGATCGCGGCCAGCACGATGGAGCCGCCCGTGGGCGCTTCAACGTGAACGTCCGGCAACCACGTGTGGACGGGCCACATCGGCACCTTCACCGCGAATGCCGCCAGCAGCGCCACGAAGATCAGGATCTGCTCGGTCTGGCCCAGCTTGACCTTGTGCCAGGTCAGGATGTCGAACGAACCACCCGAGGCGTGCCACAGGTAGATGAACGCGACCAGGGTCAACAGGGAACCCATCAGCGTGTACAGGAAGAACTTGAATGCCGCGTAGATGCGGTTATCGCCGCCCCACGCACCGATGATGATGTACATCGGGATCAGCGTGGCTTCGAAGAACACGTAGAACAGCATGCCGTCCAGCGCCGCGAACACGCCCACCATCAGACCCGACAGGATCAGGAAGGCGGCCATGTACTGCGCCACGCGGCTGGTGATGACTTCCCAGCCCGCCAGCACCACGATGATGGTGATGAAGGCGGTCAAGAGAACGAACCACAGCGAAATGCCGTCGATGCCCAGATGGTAATTGACGTTGAAAGCCTCGATCCAGGAGGCCTTCTCCACGAACTGCATGGCAGCCGTGGTGGAGTCGAAACCGGTGTAGAGCGGGATCGTGACGAGGAAACCGGCCAAGGCGCCAGCCAGCGACAGGCCGCGCGTCAGACCGGGACGGTCGTCACGGCCCACCGCCAGCACCAGCAGGCCGAATACGATCGGGACAAAGATCGCAAGCGTGAGCCAGGGGAAAGTGTTGGATGCCATCTCGCTTGCCATCATTGGGGAATCAGCACAAAGAAAGTCACCAGCGCCATGATGCCGATGATCATCGCGAACGCGTAGTGATAGATGAAGCCGGACTGCAGGTGACGGCTGACCGCTGCCACCCAGCCCACCACGCGGGCGCTACCGTTGACCAGAAGGCCGTCGATGATGCCGCGGTCGCCGGTATTCCACAGGCCACGGCCCAGCGCGCGCAGGCCACGAGCGATGATCTGCTCGTTGACCCAATCCACGTAGTACTTGTTCTCAAGCACTTTGTTCACGCCAGACAAGTTGGACTTGATCGCGGCCGGAACCTTGGGGTTGATCAGGTAGCAGTACCAGGCGATGACGAAACCCGCCACGACCAGCCAGAACGGCAGGGTCTGGAAGGCATGCAGGCCATAGGCGACCCAGCCGTGCCATTCTTCGTTCAGTTCGTGCATCGCCGGATGCTGCGGCAGCACCGTGATGACGCCGTTGAAGAACTTGCCGAACAGCATCGGGTCCACTGCCCATGCGCCGACCAGCACCGACGGGATCGCCAGCAGGATCAGCGGCAGCGTGACCACCCAGGGCGATTCATGCGGCTTGCCGCCATGATGGCCGTGGCCATGGTCGTCGTGACCGTGGTCGTCATGGGCATGGTCGTCGTGACCATGACCGTGACCGTGGTCGGTGGTGTCGAAGCGTTCCTTGCCATGGAAGACCAGGAAGTAGACGCGGAACGAGTACAGCGACGTCACGAACACGCCGATCAGCACGGCGTAGTACGCGAAGCTTGCGCCCCAGACGTTAGCGTGGCCGGCGGCTTCGATGATGTTCTCTTTCGAGTAGAAGCCCGAGAAGAACGGCGTGCCGACCAGGGCCAGCGTGCCGAGCAGGAACGTGATCCAGGTGATGGGCATGTACTTGCGCAGGCCGCCCATGTTGCGGATGTCCTGATCGTGGTGCATGCCGATGATGACCGAACCCGCGCCCAGGAACAGCAGCGCCTTGAAGAACGCGTGGGTCATCAGGTGGAAGATTGCCACCGAGTAGGCCGACGCGCCCAGCGCCACCGTCATGTAGCCCAGCTGCGACAGCGTGGAGTACGCGACGACGCGCTTGATGTCGGTCTGGATGATGCCCAGGATGCCCAGGAACAGCGCGCCGATGGCGCCGATCACGATGATGAACGACAGCGCCACGTCCGACAGTTCGAACAGCGGCGAGAAGCGCGCGACCATGAAGATGCCGGCCGTCACCATGGTGGCGGCGTGGATCAGCGCCGAGATCGGGGTCGGGCCTTCCATCGAGTCAGGCAGCCAGGCGTGCAGCGGAACCTGGGCCGATTTGCCCATGGCGCCGATGAAGAGGCAAATACACGCCACCGTCAGCAGCATCCAGTCCGAGCCCGGCAGGGTCATCGCGGCCAGCTTGTCGGCTTGGGCGAATACTTCGCCGTAGTGCATCGTGCCGGCATAAGCGAACAACAGGCCGATGCCCAGCACGAAGCCGAAGTCGCCGACGCGGTTGATCAGGAACGCCTTCATGTTGGCGAAGATCGCCGTGGGGCGGGTGTACCAGAAGCCGATCAGCAGGTATGACACCAGGCCCACCGCTTCCCAGCCGAAGAACAGCTGCACCATGTTGTTCGACATCACCAGCATCAGCATGGAGAACGTGAACAGCGAGATGTACGAGAAGAAGCGCTGGTAGCCGGGATCATCCGCCATGTAGCCGATGGTGTAGATGTGCACCATCAGCGACACGGAGGTCACCACGACCATCATCATGGCCGACAGCGGATCGATCAGGAAGCCGATTTCCAGCTTGGTCTTGCCGATCAGGCTCCAGGTGTAGACCGCGCCGTCGAAGCGCAGGCCGTTCAGCACGTCGGCCAGCACCACCACCGAACCGATGGCGGAGATGAGCACGCCCAGGATGGTGATGACGTGGGACGCGCGGCGGCCGATGGGACGGCCCAGGAAGCCGGTGCCGAAAAGGCCCGCGAGAATTGCTCCGGCCAGCGGTGCCAGCGCGATGAGCAAGTAGAGATTGGGTGAGCTAGACATTTTCTTCCAATACCCCGTCAGCCCTTCAGGCGATCGAGTTCGTCAACGTTGATCGTGTTCAGGTTGCGGAACAGCAGCACCAGGATGGCCAGGCCGATCGCCGCTTCAGCGGCGGCCACGGTCAGGATGAAGAACACGAACACCTGGCCGGCGGTGTCGCCGAACCAGCTGGAGAACGCCACGAAGTTCATGTTGACGGCCAGGAGCACGAGCTCGATGGACATCAAGAGAATGATCAGGCTGCGGCGGTTCAGGAAGATGCCGAAGATCCCGATGGCGAACAGGATCGCCCCAAGGATCAGATAGTGGGCCAGCGTCAGCGTCATTCTTTTTCTCCTTGGGGCGCAGCGGCAACGCCGTTGGCGGCGTCGCGCTTGGCCTGGGCCCGGTCGCTCTGGGCGGGCATGTTCACCATGCGGAAACGATCCTTCGAACGAACGCGCACGGCGGCCACCGGGTCGTTGTACTTCACGTCGCGGCGGCGGCGCAGGGTCAGCGCAATCGCGGCGACCATGCCGACCAGCAGCAAGGCGGCGCCGACTTCAATGGCGTAGACGTACTGGGTGTACATGACTTCGCCCAGCGCGCGGGCGTTGTTGTAATCGCCGGCAACCGGCGCTTGCGGACCCGAGCCGTACCAGGTGGTACCCAGCACGAAGGACATTTCCAGCACCAGCACCAGACCGATCACCAGGCCCAAAGGCAGGTAGGTCTTCATGCCCTGGCGCATGGTGTCCATGCGGATGTCCAGCATCATCACGACGAAGAGGAAGAGCACCATCACGGCGCCCACGTACACCAGCACCAGCAGCAACGCCAGGAATTCGGCGCCCAGCAGCATCCAGAGCATGGCGGCGTTCGAGAACGCCAGGATCAGGTGCAGGACCGCGGTGACGGGGCTGCGCGCGGTGATCACGCGGAACGCCGCGATCACCAGCACGGCGGCCAGTATGTAGAAAAGGACAGTGGTAAAAGTCATGGATCAGACCCTGGGCTTCAACGGTAAGGAGCGTCGTCGGCCCGGCGGCGGGCGATGTCGGCTTCGTAGCGGTCGCCCACGGCGAGCAGCATGTCTTTGGTGAAATACAGGTCGCCGCGCTTTTCACCGTGGTATTCGTGGATATGGGTTTCCACGATCGAGTCCACGGGGCAGCTTTCCTCACAGAAGCCGCAGAAAATGCACTTGGTCAGATCGATGTCGTAACGCGTGGTGCGGCGGGTGCCGTCATCGCGCTGGTCCGATTCGATGGTGATCGCCAAGGCCGGACACACGGCTTCGCACAGCTTGCACGCGATGCAGCGCTCTTCCCCGTTGGGGTAGCGGCGCAAGGCGTGCAGGCCGCGGAAACGCGCCGACGTAGGCGTTTTTTCCTGCGGATAGCGCAAGGTGACCTTGCGCTTGAAAAAGTACTTGCCCGTCAGGCGCATGCCCTTGAGCAACTCGGTCAGCATCAGACTGCCGAAGAAATCTTTGATCGCTTCCATATCCTGCCTCTGCTTGGCGGCTTAGCGCCAAATGTTCCAGGGCGTCTGCATCCAGATCGCCACCACGACCAGCCAAACGCCGGTCAGCGGGATGAAGATTTTCCAACCCAAACGCATGATCTGGTCATAGCGGTAGCGCGGGAACGATGCGCGGAACCACACGAACAACGAGACCACGACGAACGTTTTCAGACCCAGCCAGATCCAACCCGGGATCCAGGTCAGCGGCGCGATATCGATCGGGGAAGCCCAGCCGCCCAGGAACATGATCGACGCCATGCAGGACAGCAGGATCATGTTGGCGTATTCACCCAGGAAGAACAGGGCGAAGGCCATACCCGAGTACTCGACCATGTGGCCGGCCACGATTTCCGATTCGCCTTCCACCACGTCAAACGGGTGACGGTTGGTTTCGGCGACGATCGCGACCACGTAGATCACGAACAGCGGCAACAGCGGCAGCCAGTTCCACGACATGAACGTCAGGCCCTTGTCGGCGAACCAGCCGCGGTTCTGGACGTTCACGATCTCGGACATGTTCAGGCTGCCGGACACCAGCAGCACCGTCACCAGCACGAAGCCGATGGCCAGTTCGTACGACAGCATCTGTGCCGAGGCGCGCAAGGCGCCCAGGAACGCGTACTTGGAGTTCGACGCCCAGCCCGCCACGATCACGCCATAGACGCCGATCGAGGTGATGGCCATGATGTACAGCAGGCCGGCGTTGACGTTGGCCAACACCACTTCAGGGCCGAAGGGCACCACGGCCCAGGCAGCCAGCGCAGGCATCAGCGTGACCACGGGGGCCACGACGAACAACACCTTATTGGCCTGGCTGGGGACGACGACTTCCTTCGTCAACAGCTTGAACACGTCGGCAAACGGTTGCAGCAACCCCTTGAAGCCCACGCGGTTGGGGCCCACGCGCACGTGCATGGCGCCGATCATCTTGCGTTCCCAGTACGTCAGGTACGCGACGCACAGAATGATCGGCACGGCGATGATCACAATCTTGATGAGGGTCCAGAGGACCATCCAGACCGTCGGGCCCAGCAACGCCTGCCCGTGGCTCTCAAGAACATTAAGCCATTCCATCAGGCACGCTCCACGCTGAGTTGACCGAATGCGCCACCCAGGGCTGCGGTGTTTTCAAAGGCTGCGGAAATGCGCACGGCGCGATCGGCCACGGCATCATCCTGCACGGTTTCGAGTTCGACGGCGCCTTGGGCGCCCGCGACGCGAACCTTGACCCCGGCCGTCAGGCCCAGGCTGGTCAGCGTGCGGCCGTTCATGGCGGCGGCCGGCTTCTTCGAGGCCGGGGACGCTTGCAGCGGTTCAGAACGGCGGACCATGGCGTCGGTGCGGTAGATCGGCACGTCGGCCACGCGTTCCAGGCCGCTTGCAGCCTGGCCCAAGCCCAGCGGCGCCTTGACGTCGTTGGACAAGCGGCCTTCGATGCCGCCGGCCAGTGCGGCGTCGCGCACGGATTCCGAGGTCTCGTCGTCAAAGCCGGCCAGGTGCAGGACGTTGCCCAGCACGCGCAGGACTTTCCAGCCCGGACGCGTCTGGCCCAACGGCGTGACCGTGCCCTTGAAGCTCTGGGCCAAGCCTTGCGCGTTGACGAACGTGCCCGAGGTTTCGGTGAACGGCGACACCGGCAGCATGACGTCGGCCCATTCGGCGGCAGCCGAGCGGTACGGCGTCAAGGCGACGGCGAATTGCGCGCCGCGCAGCGCGGCGATCGCTTGCTGGCCGTTGTCGGCATCCAGCAGCGGCTCGGCGTGCAGCACGATGTAGGCCTTCAGCGGTTCCGCCAGCATCTCGGCGGCAGTCTTGCCGCCCTTGCCCGGAATGGCGCCAGCCAGGTAACCGCCGACGGTGTTGCCGCCGGAAGTCAGGAAGCCGAACTTGCCGCCGGCCAGATCGGCCACGGCGCGGCCGTTGGCGGCCAGCGTCGATGCCTGCGCGCTGGCCACGGCCAGGTTGCCCATCAGCACGGCGGTGTTGGCGCCGGAAGCCAGGCTGGCGGCGATGATCTTGGCATTTTCGCCCGGGGTGACCGAGGCGAATTCGGCCGGGACGGCCTGATCCTTGGCTTGCGCCAGGGCAACGGCCACTTCGGCCAGCGCGCGCGGCAGCTCGGACGGCGCCACGGTAATGCGGGCGGCGACGGGCATCAGGGGATCGTCAGCGGCGCTGTCGACCATCAGGATCTGCGTGCCGCGCTTGGCCGCCTGGCGCAGGCGCTGCGCCATCAGCGGATGGTCCTTGCGCAGGAACGAGCCGACGACCAGGACGCGGTCCAGGTTGTCGAGTTCGGCGATGGGCATGCCCAACCACGGCGCACCGGTCAACGCGGCGTCAAAGGCCGGGTCGGTCTGGCGCAGGCGGAAGTCGATGTTCTCGGAGCCCAGCGCGCGGACCAGACGGCCCAGCAGCGCATATTCTTCGGTGGTGGCGTATTCGGACGCCAGCGCGCCGATCTGGCCAGCGCCGAAGCTGTCGCGCACGCGCGACAGGCCCTGGGCGACGGCTTGCAGCGCATCGGCCCAGGAAGCTTCCTGCCACTTGCCATCGGTGCCCTTGATCATCGGGGCGGACAGACGGTCGTCGCTGTTCAGGCCTTCATACGAGAAGCGGTCGCGGTCGCTGATCCAGCATTCGTTGATGGCTTCGTCTTCGAACGGCACCACGCGCATGACGCGGTCGCCCTTGACCTGGACCACCAGGTTGGCGCCCAGGCTGTCGTGCGGGCTGACCGAACGGCGGCGGGCCAGTTCCCAGGTACGCGCGCTATAGCGGAAGGGCTTGGAGGTCAGCGCGCCCACCGGACAGATGTCGATCATGTTGCCCGACAGTTCGGACTCGATCGAGCGGCCGACGAACGTCGTGATCTCGGAGTGTTCGCCACGGCCCAGCATGCCGAGCTCCATGACGCCGGCGATTTCCTGGCCAAAGCGCACGCAGCGGGTGCAGTGGATGCAGCGGCTCATTTCCTCGGCGGAAACCAGCGGACCCAGGTCTTTGTGGAAGACGACGCGCTTTTCCTCTTGGTAACGCGAGGAAGAGCCACCGTAGCCCACGGCCAGGTCCTGCAGCTGGCATTCGCCGCCCTGATCGCAGATCGGGCAGTCGAGGGGGTGATTGATGAGCAAGAATTCCATCACCGACTTCTGAGCGGCGCGAGCCTTTTCAGAGCAGGTGTGGACGACCATGCCGTTGGTCACGGGCGTGGCGCAGGCGGGCAGCGCCTTGGGCGCTTTTTCCACTTCAACCAGGCACATCCGGCAGTTGGCCGCGATGGACAGTTTCTTGTGGTAGCAGAAATGCGGCACGTAAAGCCCGACTTTCTGAGCGGCATGCATGACCATGCTGCCTTCGGGCACTTCGACCTGATTGCCGTCGACGGTTAGTTCAACCATTGCTGTTCCTGAGACCTACAGATATTGCGGGACCACACAAGACTTATGCTCGATGTGGTGCGCGAATTCGTCGCGAAAATGCTTGAGAAAGCCACGGACGGGCATGGCGGCGGCGTCACCCAGGGCGCAAATGGTGCGGCCCATGATGTTGCCTGCCACGTTGTCCAGCAAGTCCAGATCTTCCGGACGGCCGTGACCATTTTCGATGCGGTGCACCATGCGGTAGAGCCAGCCGGTGCCTTCGCGGCACGGCGTGCACTGGCCGCAGCTTTCCTCGAAATAGAAGTACGACAGGCGCAGCAGCGACTTCACCATGCAGCGCGTTTCGTCCATGACGATCACAGCGCCAGAGCCCAGCATCGAGCCGGCCTTGGCGATGGAGTCATAGTCCATCGTGCATTCCATGATGATGTCGGCCGGCAGCACCGGGGCGCTGGACCCGCCAGGGATCACGGCCTTCAGTTTCTTGCCGCCGCGCATGCCGCCCGCCAGTTCCAGCAGGGTCGAGAACGGGGTGCCCAGCGGAATCTCGTAGTTGCCGGGGCGTTCGACGTCGCCGGTGATCGAGAACAGCTTGGTGCCGCCGTTGTTCGGCTTGCCGACTTCCAGGTAGGCCTGGCCGCTATTGCGGATGATCCACGGCACCGCCGCGAACGTTTCGGTGTTGTTGATCGTGGTGGGCTTGCCGTACAGGCCGAAGCTGGCCGGGAACGGCGGCTTGAAGCGCGGTTGGCCCTTCTTGCCTTCCAGCGATTCCAGCAGCGCGGTTTCTTCGCCACAGATGTAGGCGCCGTAACCGTGGAACGCGTGCAGCTGGAAGCTGTAGTCGGAACCCAGGATCTTGTCGCCCAGGAAGCCGGCGGCGCGCGCCTCTTCCAGCGCTTCTTCGAAGCGTTCATACACTTCGAAGATTTCGCCGTGGATGTAGTTGTAGCCGACGCTGATGCCCATGGCGTAGGCCGCGATGGCCATGCCTTCAATCACGATGTGCGGATTGAAGCGCAGGATGTCGCGGTCTTTGAACGTGCCCGGCTCGCCTTCGTCCGAGTTGCAGACAAGGTATTTCTGGCCCGGGAAGGCGCGCGGCATGAAGCTCCACTTCAGGCCGGTCGGGAAGCCCGCGCCGCCACGGCCGCGCAGACCCGACGCCTTGACTTCAGCGATCACGTCTTCCGGCTTCATGCCGGTGGTGAGGATCTTCTTCAGGGCTTCGTAGCCGCCGCGCTTGACGTAGTCGGCCAGGCGCCAGTTGGCGCCGTCGACGTCAGCCATGATCTGCGGCTGGATGTGCCGGCCATGCAGGCACATCGAATTGGACACGTCGTTCAGCGGATTGGGATCCAGCCCTTGCGCGAACTGCTTGTACAGGTCGGGCGCGTTCATGCCGACTCTCCTTGCACCTTGAGGGCCGCGACCAGCGCGTCCAGCTTCTCGTCGGTCATGCGCACGCACATATGCTTGTTGTTCACGATCAGCACGGGGGAATCGCCGCAAGCGCCCATGCATTCGCCTTCAACCAGCGTGAACTGGCCGTCGGCGGTGGTTTGACGGTAGTCGACACCCAGCTTGCGCTTGAGGTATTCGCCGGCACGATCGCCATCGCGCAAGGCACAGGGCAAGTTCGTGCAGACGGCGATCTTGTTCTTGCCGACGGGCTTGACGTCGAACATGTTGTAGAACGTGGCGACTTCCTGCACCGCGATGGGCGGGACGCCAATGTAATTGGCCACATCTTCAATAGTTTCGGTAGCCAACCAGCCCTTCTCTTCTTGCGCGATGGCAAGCGAGGCCATGATGGCGGACTGCCGCTGGTCGGCCGGGAACTTCGCGAGTTCTCGGTCGATTTTCTGGTAGGCCTGTTCGGAAAGCAGCATAGTTTGAATCCGGGTTATGCGGGCGTGCTCGTGACTGTCTGGGCGGATCAGCGATCGATCTCGCCGAAAACGATGTCCTGCGTACCAATGATGGTGACGGCGTCGGCGATCATGTGACCGCGCGACATTTCGTCCAGCGCTTGCAGGTGGACAAAGCCGGGGGCCCGAATCTTCAGGCGGTAAGGCTTGTTGGCGCCATCCGACACCAGATAGATGCCGAATTCGCCCTTCGGGTGCTCCACCGAGGCAAACGCCTCGCCCGGAGGCACGTGGAAACCTTCGGTGAAGAGCTTGAAGTGATGAATCAGCTCTTCCATGTTGGTCTTCATGGCGGTGCGCGATGGCGGGGCGATCTTGTGATTCTCGATCATGACCGGACCCGGGTTGTTGCGCAGCCATTCCACGCACTGGCGGATGATGCGATTGCTTTCACGCATTTCGGCGATGCGGACCAGATAGCGGTCGTAGCAGTCGCCGTTGACACCTACGGGGATGTCGAAATCGAGCAAGTCATAGACTTCGTAGGGCTGCGTCTTGCGCAAGTCCCAGGCGACGCCCGAGCCGCGCAGCATCGGGCCGGTAAAGCCCAGTGCCTTGGCGCGTTCGGGATCGACCACGCCGATGCCCACCAGGCGCTGCTTCCAGATGCGGTTGTCGGTCAGCAGCGTTTCGTACTCGTCGACGCAGGCCGGGAAGCGGTTGGTGAAGTCTTCGATGAAGTCCAGCAGCGAACCCGAACGCGCGTCGTTCATCAAGCGCATTTCTTTGTCGCCGCGGTATTTGCTGGAGTCGCCGTACTGCGGCATCGTGTCCGGCAGGTCGCGGTAGACGCCGCCCGGACGGTAGTAGGCCGCGTGCATGCGCGCGCCTGAGACGGCTTCGTAGCAGTCCATCAGGTCTTCGCGTTCACGGAAGGCGTACAGGAACACGGCCATGGCGCCAACGTCCAGCGCATGCGAACCCAGCGACATCAAGTGGTTCAACAGACGCGTGATCTCGTCGAACATGACCCGGATGTACTGGGCGCGCAACGGGGCTTCGACGCCCAGCAGCTTTTCGATGGCCATGACGTAAGCGTGCTCGTTGCACATCATGGACACGTAGTCCAGGCGGTCCATGTAGGGCAGCGCCTGGATGTATGTCTTGTGTTCGGCCAGCTTTTCGGTGGCACGGTGCAACAGCCCGATGTGCGGGTCGGCGCGCTGGATGACTTCGCCGTCCAGTTCCAGCACCAGGCGCAACACACCGTGCGCGGCCGGATGCTGAGGGCCGAAGTTGAGCGTGTAGTTCTTGATTTCTGCCATGATTTAACGCCCCAAGCCGTAGGAGTCTTCGCGGACCACGCGCGGGGTGATCTCGCGCGGATCGATCGTGACCGGCTGGTAGATGACGCGCCGTTGTTCGGGGTCGTAACGCATTTCGACGGTGCCGGACAAGGGGAAGTCCTTGCGGAACGGATGGCCGATGAAGCCGTAGTCGGTCAGGATGCGGCGCAGGTCCGGGTGGCCTTCGAAGACGATGCCGTACAGGTCGAAGGCTTCGCGTTCGAACCAACCCACGGTCGGCCAGCATTCCATCAGCGACGCGATGATCGGGAACTCGTCGTCGGTGGCCCAGGTGCGGACACGCAGGCGCCAGTTGTTCTCGATCGACAGCAGGTGGATCACCACGGCGAAGCGCGCGCGGTGGATCTTGGTGCTGGTTTCCTCGGGCAGCTGGCGGGTGCCGTTGCCCCACGTCAGGTAGTCGACGCCACAGAGGTCGATACAGGTTTCAAAGCGCAAGCCGGCTTCGGTGCGCAGCTTGTTGCAGACGGCAAACCACTGCGGCGCGGGCACTTCGAGCGTCAGCTCGCCCAACGCCTCGGTCAGCGCGATATCCGCGCCGAGGGTGGTCTGCAAATTGTTTTTCAGGGTTTCGAGCCTGGTCATCATCTTGTACGCTTAGGTGAACCGATACGCTGGATTCGCAAGGCCTGCGGCAACGATTGCCGCAGGCGGGGCGAAGGCTCAGCGCGCAATCGTGTTGGTCAGACGGATCTTGTTCTGCATTTGCAGCAAGCCGTAGACCAGCGCCTCGGCCGTGGGCGGGCAGCCCGGCACGTAGACGTCTACCGGTACGATCCGATCGCAGCCACGAACCACCGAATACGAGTAGTGGTAGTAGCCGCCGCCATTGGCACAGGAGCCCATGGAAACCACCCAACGCGGCTCAGGCATCTGGTCGTAAACCTTGCGCAGCGCCGGCGCCATCTTGTTGCACAGCGTGCCAGCGACGATCATCAGATCGGACTGACGCGGGCTGGGCCGGAAGATGATGCCGAACTGGTCCAGGTCGTAGCGGGCCGCGCCCGCGTGCATCATCTCAACCGCGCAACAGGCCAGACCGAAGGTCATGGGCCACATGGAGCCGGTCTTCGCCCAATTAAGGAACTTGTCGGCGCTGGTTGTGATGAACCCTTGCTTGAGAATGCCGTCTATAGCCATATTCGTCTCTGATAGCGTGCTGTGAAAAAACCCGGAGGGGTCATTCCCAGTCCAGCGCGCCCTTTTTCCATTCGTAGATGAAGCCGACGGTCAACACGGCTAGGAAAACCATGACCGTCCAGAAACCGACGAGCCCGACTGTGCCTTGGGCGATGGCCCACGGGAACAGGAACGCGATTTCCAGGTCGAAAAGAATGAACAGAATCGCCACCAGGTAGTAGCGCACGTCAAACTTCATGCGGGCGTCTTCAAACGCTTCGAAGCCGCACTCATAGGGCGACAGCTTCTCAGCGTAAGGACGCCGCGGGCCAAGGAGGGAGCCGGCCGTTAGAAGCGCGAACCCGATAAGGGTGGCCACTACGATAAACAGCAGGACGGGAAAATACTGTTGCAGGTTCATTCAGGCGTCCGTCAAATGCGCAAACCTTAGGATTGTAGCATTCGCGTGGTTACTTCCGGCTGAACTCTGTAGCTTGAATAACGGGTGAAAGACTGCATTCCTCAGATGGAACAATCGCAGTCTTGGACAGAGAACCCGAAGGATACAGGACTCACCTGACAAGCACCTGCGGAACGCTAAAAAACCGCCGGGTCGGACGAAAAAAAGCCACCCCGAAAGGTGGCTTTATACGAACGGGCCGAAGCCCGTTCGTTCGCTTGCGCTTTGAATCCAGACAGGGCTTGCGCCCTGCGTTGGATTAGAAGCGGTGGCGGATACCGACGCCGACAGCGGTCGACTTGACGTCTTCCAGGAAGGCGTAGTTCTTGGCGTACGAACCGTAAGCGTACAGGTTGGTGCGCTTGGACAGGTCGTAGGTGTAGCCCAGCGAGAAGACGTTCATCGTCTCAGCACCGTTGATACGGTCGTTGCTGGGGTCAACCATCTGCCACGAACCGAACAGGTTGCTTGCGCCGCCGATCGGGGCGGACAGGCCGACCATGTACGAATTGGCCTTGAAGCCGTCGGCGAAGATGTTGGTGCCGATGCTCAGCGAACCGGTGCCGCTGTTCGTGCCTTGACCAGCGAACCAGCCGTCGGTCGTGCGGCCATAGGCCAAAGCCAGCTTCACGACTTCGAAGTCATACGACGCACCGATGGCGTACATACGCGGGGTAGCATCTTCGTCGCCCAGGATGGCCTTGTTCGAACGGTTCAGCTGGTCGTACGTCAGAGCGACGTTCAACGGGCCGTTAACGTAACGAATACCGGTCGTGATGGCGCGGGTGTTGTCGGCAGTCTTCCAGCCGGTTTGGTCCGCGTTCTGGTCATCAGCATTGAACGAGTAGCCAACGCCGAACTGGAAGCCGCTGAACGACGGGGTCTGATACATGACCATGTTGTCGTAGCGGTTCGTGTTGGCAGCGCTCATCGAGACGCCGATGTTAGCTTGACCGAAGCCAGCGCCGAACGGATCGATCGAGCCGAAGTACTTCGACGCGATGTTGGTTTGGCGACCGAAGTCCAGTTGACCCCAGCTGTCGCTGGCCAGACCGACGGTGGCTTGGCGACCGAACAGGCGGCCGTTTTGAGCCGACTTGCCATTGCCCGAATCAAAGCCGGATTCCAGTTGGAAAACAGCGCGCAGGCCGTCACCCAGGTCTTCCGAACCACGCAGACCCCAGCGCGAACCGTTCTGGACGCCGTTGATCATGCCGAAACGGCTGCCGTTCATGGCATCGGGACCACCGCTGATCTTGTTGTAGCCGATACCCGTATCGATGATGCCGTACAGGGTGACAGACGTTTCTGCCTGGGCGACACCGGCGAAACCGGCGAGCAGGGCGGCAGCGAGCAGAGTCTTTTTCATTTAAGAAATCTCCGTTGATTTGAGTGACAAGAGCAGCAATCCAGCAAACCAGCCTGCCGCCCCCCTAACTCCGCGAAGGGAAGTTGACGCTATTGCATCAAAAATCGGGGGGGCTGGCTATGGTCGGCATCAGAAAAGTGCAGGTTTGCGACACCCCTGTTGGGATCTTGCAACATCACGCGAACATGGCGCCAAAGATGCTAGGGCTTACCCTTAGCTAAACGGGCAAGCCCGTATCCATGCGACTTTCAGCCCTGCCCCCAATTATTTTGGACGGTTTTAGCTGCCGCTTTCAATCGCCTTTCCTGCCGCGCTCGACGCGCTTTCCATCTTAAAGGCGATTCCGGCGCGGGGGGTGTCGGGCAGGCGCGGGCCAGATGGAACAACCAACAAATAACATTGTTATTAATAAAAATCGTCGATATTATCCACCTGATACCGTCGCTGCCTTCGTCCCTCATGCCCAGCCCCACCGCCCGTGCCGATCGTAATGAACGCCTTCACGCACTGCGCCGCCAGTTGATTCTGGATGCCGCCCAGCGCGTATTCGAACGGGACGGGTTGGAAAAAACCACGATCCGGGCGATTGCCAAGGAAGCCGGATGCACGACGGGCGCCATCTACCCCTGGTTTGCGGGCAAGGAAACCATCTACGGCGCACTGCTGGACGAATCGCTGCAGCGGCTGCATGCACATTTGGCCGACGCGGCCGCCACCGGCGATGCGCCGGGCGCCGCGCGCCGCGCCATCCGCGCCTTTTTTGCCTATTACGCCGAGCGGCAGACCGACTTTTCACTGGGCATGTATCTGTTCCAGGGACTGGGGCCGCGCGGTCTGGGCCGGGAAATGGACGAAAAGCTCAACGCCCGCCTGCGGCAATGCGTGGACCTGCTGGGCGCTGCCCTGGCCCGCACGAAAGGCTGGGACGCTGCCGCGGTGGCCGTCGAACAGATGAATCTCTTCACGTATCTGATGGGGCTATTGCTGCTGCTGCACACCCATCGCCTGAAATCCCTGGGCCAGCACGCCGACGCGCTGCTGGACAACCACTGCCTCGCCCTGGAGCAACGATGACCGCAACCGTCCTGGCCGCCGACGCCGAGGCCCCGCTGATCAGCCTGGCCGACTTCCATATCCTGCTGGCCGACCAGCACCCGTTTTCTTTGCTGCTGGGCATCGACATCTTGCGCATCGGCCGTGGCACGGCGCGCGCGGTACTCCCGGCCCGCGACGCCCATCAACGCCTGGGCGGTATCGTCGCGGGACCCATGCTGATGGGCCTGGCGGACCTGGCCATGTATGCCGCCGTGGTGGGCGCCACCGGCCAGACGCACGCCGTCACGGCCAGCCTGACCATCAACTTCCTGCGCAAAAGCCCCGCCGGCGCAATTTACGCCGACGCCCGCCTGCTGAAGGTGGGACGCTTGTCCGCCGGCGAAGTCGTCCTGGCCGGCGAAGGCTCGGACGAGCCGCTTGCCCACATCGTGAGCACGTGGTCCGTGCCGAAGCCATGAGCCAGCGCATCAGCATCTTGGGCATGGGCGGCACCGGCACGGCGGCCGCGCGGCGGCTGCTCGAGGCCGCGCCGGACGTCGCGCTGACCGTCTACGACATTGATCCGGAACGCTGCGAGGACTTCCGGGGCTCGGCCACCCTGGCCACCTCGGCCCGGGAAGCCCTGGCGGAATCGGACACCATCGTGCTGGCCCTGCCACGGGAGCGCGAGATCGACCGCACGCTGGAGCGTTTCAGCGATGGCGAAGTCACGGCGCCCGTCGCCGGCAAGCAAATCATCGACCTGGCCCCTCCCCCCGGTGAACGGGCGCGCCGACTGGGGCTGGCGATCGCAAGCGCGGGGGGCCGCTACACCAGCATGCCCGGGCTGGCGGCGGAAGACGTCAGCACTCGCCTATTGCGCGCCCTGCACTGCCCGGCGTGACGTGCAGTAGCGTTCGGCCACTGCGACGCAAACCGACAGCCAGGCCAGGCCGAACGTGAAACCCGCCACGACGTCGCTGGCGAAATGGACCTGCAACAGGATGCGGCTAAGTCCGATCGCCATGATCAGCGCGGCGGAAAGGGCCACGCAGGGCCACCGCCAGGCGGCTGGCGCCAGACGCCACACCAGATAGCAGGCCGTGCCGTACACCACCATCGCGGCCGAGGCATGGCCGCTGGGGAAACTCCACCCGGCCACCATGGCGTAACCGTGGTCGTGCTCTGGCCGCACGCGTTCAAAGGTGTGCTTGAGCAGCGTGTTGATCGCCCCGCCCACGCCGGTGGCGATGGCGCAGAATGCCGCCAGCCGCCACCAGCCCGTCCAAAGCAGATAAAGCGTCATCAGCACGCTCAGCACCGTGAGAAGGTCGCGGTCGCCCAGATAGGTGAACCAGGACAGCAGCCACAGCAGCGACGTGTCCATCGTCATGCTCAAGGCGCCGGCCAGCGCGCCGTCGAACGAGACGATGCCGCCCTGATGCCGTACCGCCATCGCCAGCCCCAGGAACAACAAGAGCAAGACGGCCAGCCCCGACGCGTAGACCGCGTTGCGGCACCGTGCCGGGCAGTTGACGTAGGCACGCGCGGCGAAGAACGCCCCCGCGCCCGCAAGCAGCGGCAGCGCGATAAATAATTCCAGGGCATGCGAGGCCGCCCATGCCGCATACGCATCGGTCATGACAGCGTCACCAGCGTCCTGTCGACCGGCGCGAACGCGTGCATGCCCGCCGCGTAGTCCCAACGCTCGACATGACAAGCCTGCGTGCCGCCTTCACCGTCGCGCGTGATTA
Source organism: Achromobacter marplatensis (assembly GCF_049060505.1). GTDB lineage: Bacteria > Pseudomonadota > Gammaproteobacteria > Burkholderiales > Burkholderiaceae_B > Achromobacter > Achromobacter marplatensis_A. The sequence goes on along the minus strand of NZ_JBMGRB010000001.1, from coordinate 486,904 downwards.
CGTTCACGGAGTTGGGCACGCTGCCCCGGACGCGATGGGAGCAGGCGGTACCCGCCTGGACGATCCAGCCTGCCGGCTGGCCAGCTGCGGTCAAGGGCAGCACGTAGGGAAGGTGAATGTGCCCGCCCAGGATCAGGTCCACCCCCGCCTGCGCCCAGGCGGCCAGCGCGCGCTCGCGGCCGATGAGCAGATTGGACAGGTCGGATTCCACCTTGGCCCGCACAGGGTGATGCGCCACGACCACCCGCAACTGGCCTGGCCGGGCCTGGCGCAGGCGCTGCGCCACGCGGGCGATCTGCGTATCGGAGATTTCGCCATCCTTGCGGCGACGCGGGCGCGTGGTGTTCACACCGATAGCCAGCAGCCCCGGGGTTTCGAACACCGGTTCCAGCACCGCGCCCAGCGCACGCTTGTAGTTGCCATACGGATTGAGCGCGCGCGCGAACAGATTGAACAGCGGGATGTCGTGGTTGCCCGGCACGGCAAGCACGGGCAACGACAGGCGTTCGATGAATTTGCGGGCGGCGGCGAACTGGCCGCGCCGCGCACGCTGGGTGATGTCTCCGCTAAGCACGACCAGATCGGGGTTCAGCGAACGGGCGAGGTCCAGGGCCGCTTCAACGACCGGCTTGCGCTCGGTGCCGAAATGCGTGTCGGATAATTGCAGGATGCGCGTCATGAGCGGTCCAGGTACGCCGAGTCCGCCGGCACCACCAGCGGCAGCTTTTCATCGGCCACCTTGAATTCCAGCGGCGTGTTCATCCAGGATATTTCGCCGTCCATCGCCACCTTGACGCGGCTGCGCCCCCGGATATGCACGGTCAGCCGATCGAAGGCGAAGCTGATCACGTGTTCGGCGTCGCCCAACCGGCTGAACAGCCCGCGCACCAGCAAGCCATATAGCGCCAGGGTGCCGACCGGGCGCGCCGCCATTGCCATCAGGCGGCCGCGGTCCAGCTCCTGGGATTCGATGCCGATGTGTTCGAGTTGCAGCTTGTTGTTGCCGACCACCAGCGTGGGCGAGCGCAGATCGCGCACTCGGCCTTCGTATTCCAGTTGCAGCCGCAGCTGGCGCGGCGCCCGCAGCAACGTGACGATGCCCGACCACAGCGCCACGAGGCGGCTGCGGCCGAAGCGCTGCTTATAGGCCTCGCGATCTTCTAGCAGCGTGGGGTACAGGCCCAGGCTGGCGTTCACCAGGAACAGCCTGCCGTTCAGGTGTCCGACTTGCACGGGCTGTAGATGACCTTGCAGGAAACCGCGCAACGCGACCTCGGTGTCCTGAGAGATGCCATAGCTGCGCCCGAAGTAATTGAAGGTGCCCTGGGGCAGGATGCCAAAGGGCACGCCCCGGCCCAGCACCGTGCTGGCCACGGCGTTGAGCGTGCCATCCCCCCCTGCGGCGATGACGACGCCCTGCTCGTCTTGCGCGCGCTTGACGGCGGCATGCGCCGTTTCGGTCAGCCGGGACGGATCATCGACGGGCATCAGCGTGTAGCGCCTGCCTGCCTCGTCGAGGATGCCGCGGATGGTGTCCTGCAGGACCTGCGCGTCGCCGCGCCCCGAGCCGGTGTTGAGGACGATGAAAAGCGGTTCTTGTCCCGTCAGGGATTGCGCCCCGGTTGCCGGGCGCTGCTGGGATGACGTCATGGGAGAAAGATAGCCCATGCCGGTAAAGCGCCGCAAGGCGGCGGGGCGACTCACCCGTCAGGACGCCTAGCGGCCGATGGCGTAGGCCTGCATCAGCCGCGGCGTGGCCGCCGCGTGCAGCAGCCCGTCGTCATCGCGCGAAGCCGCGGTCAAGCGGCCCACGGACCACTCAGGCACTTCCTCGATCTGGTGCCCGCGCTGGCGCAGACCTTCGATGACCTCGGCGCCGAAGCTGGCTTCGACCGCCAGATGACCGGGCTTGCGGTCGCGCGGGTAAAAGGACGTGGGGAAATGCATGGTGTGGGACATCGGCAGGTCGATGGCTTCCTGCAAATTCAGCCCGTGATGCACGTGACGCAGGAAGAACAGCAGTTGCCACTGCTCCTGCTGGTCGCCGCCCGGCGTGCCGAACGCCAGATAGGGCTTGCCGTCGCGCAGCGCCAGCGAGGGCGTCAGCGTGGTGCGCGGGCGCTTGCCTGGCGCCAGCGTGCCGGGCAGCCCCTCTTCCAGCCAGAACATTTGGGCGCGGGTGTTCAGCCCAAAACCCAGTTCCGGGATGACAGGTGAAGACTGGAACCAGCCGCCGGAGGGCGTGGCCGAGATCATGTTGCCCCAGCGGTCGATGACGTCCACATGCGTGGTGTCGCCGCGCTTGGCGGAGGCGCGCATGTCGGCCAGCGTGGGCTCGTTGGTGGCGCTGCCGTGCGCGGACACCGGAGACAGGCGTTCCAGCGTGTCCATCACGCGCGCCACCTGGGCCTCGAAGCCTGGCACCTGGCCGGGCAAGAGGTCGTGCGAGGCCGTCTCGCCGATCAACGCGCGGCGCTCGTCGTTGTAGGCGTCCGACAGCAGGTGCGCCAGCGGCACGTCGATGAAAGCCGGGTCGCCGTAATAGGCTTCGCGGTCGGCGAAAGCCAGCTTCATAGCTTCGGTGACGCGGTGGATGAACTCCACGCTGTTCGGTCCGACGCCAGTCAGGTCCATGCCTTTCAGCAGCGCCAGCGTCTGCAGGAAGACCGGCCCCTGGCTCCACGCGCCGGCCTTGGCGACCGTATAGCCGTGATAGTCGTAGGTCAGCGGGGTGTCGTAGCTGGCCGACCAGCCGGCCAGGTCGTCCGCCGTGATGACGCCGCGGTGGGTCGTGCCGCTTTCGTCCATGACGTCGGTATTGCGGGCAAAGCGGTCGATTTCCTCGGCGATGAAGCCCCGGTAGAAGGCGTCCCGCGCCGCCTCGATCTGGCGTTCGCGATCAGCGCCCACGCTTTCCGCCTCTTTCAGCACACGCGTCCACGTGCGCGCCAGGGCGGGATTGCGAAACAACTTGCGCGCTTCGGGCACCTTGCCGCCGGGCACGTAGACCTGTGCGGTCGTCGGCCAATGCGTTTCGAAGAAGTCCTTCAGGCCGGCAATGGTATTGGAGATGCGCGGCATCAGCGCGTGGCCGTGCTGGGCGTAATAGATGGCCGGTTCCAGCACATCGCGCACGCGCATCGTGCCGTGGTCGCGCAGCAGCAGCATCCAGGCGTCGAATGCGCCGGGGATCACGGTGGCCAACAGGCCGTTACCCGGGATCAGTTTCAGCCCTTCGGCGCGGTAGCGCTCAAGCGTGGCCGCGGCCGGCGTCGTGCCCTGCCCGCACAGCACTTCCAGCTTGCCCGTGCGCGCCGAATAGAAAATGGCCGGCACTTCGCCGGCGGGGCCGACCAGATGCGGCTCAACCACTTGCAGCACGAACGCCGACGCCGCGCAGGCGTCGAACGCGTTGCCGCCGCGTTCCAGCAGCGACATGCCGGTCGCGCTGGCCAGCCAATGGGTAGAGGTCACGACACCGAAGGTGCCAAGAATTTCGGGGCGAGTCGTAAACATGATGCTTCCTGTAGCGGCGGCGCACGCCGCCCGCAAGTAAGAAAAACGGGACCCGATTCCGGATCCCGTCGTTGGCCGCCCGGCTTACTTCTTGGCGACGGTCACGCCCTTCAGGCGGATGAGGCCGTCGGGGTAAGGCACAAAGCCTTCAACCTTCTTTTGCACGCCGAAGGTCCACGGCAGGTAGAACAGGTAAACGATGGGGCGCTGGTCCTGCATGCTGGTCAGCACCTGGTCGTACAGCGCGCGGCGCTTGGCCGTGTCGGCTTCGGCGCGCGCGTCGTTCAGCAACTTGTCCACGCCCGCGTCGCAGAACTTGCCGTCGTTCAGGTTGCCCTTGCAGCTGAGGTACTGATGGATGTTGCCGCTGGGATCGACGCGCCCCGACCAGCCGCTCTGGCCCACTTCGAAGTCGCCGCGCGCCAGCGACGATTGCAGCGACGCGAACTCCACCGGACGCAAGGTGATGTCGAAGCCCGCTTCGGCGCCCATCGCCTGCACCAGTTCGAAGACCTGTTGCATGGTCGTGTTGTTGCCGAAGGTGATCTCGAATTTCACGCGGTCGAAACCGGCTTCCTTCAAGAGCGCCTGCGCCTTCTTCGGGTCGCGGCCCTTGTGTTCGAAGGCGGTGTTGTAGGCAAAACTGGCGGGCGGGAACGGCTGGTAGGCGGGCTGGAACATGCCTTCGCCAATCACCTGGTTCAGCACGTCGCGGTCAATGGCGAGGTCAAGCGCCTGACGCACGCGCTTGTCTTTCGCGAACGGGTTATTGGCGCGCGCGCCATTGCCCAGGTTGATCGAAATAGACTGGAAGCCCAGGCCGGTTACCGGTGCCAGGCGCAGGTTGCTATCGTCTTTCACCGCCTTGGCATCGCTGGGCGCCACGCGCTCGATGATGTCCAGGTCGCCCGCGCGCAGGTTGTTCAGGCGCACCGTGTTGTCCGGAATCGGCGTGAAGACCAGGCGGTCGAAGTGGTAGTTGGCGGCATCCCAATACTTGGGAAATTTCTCGAGCACGATGCGGTCATTCTGCACGCGCTCTTTGAACTGGTACGGCCCCGAGCACACGGGCTTGCCGCCAGGATCCTTGTCGAAGGCCGCGGGCGACATCATCATGCCGGCGCGGTCGGACAGTTGCGACAGCAGCGAGGCGTCCGGCTCCGACAGGTTCAGCACGACGGTGCTGGCATCGGGCGCATCGACGCTGGCGACGGTGGCCAGTTCGCTCTTGCGGTTGCTGTCGGGCAGCGTGCGGGCGCGGTCCAGGTTCGCTTTGACGGCGGCGGCATTGACCGGCGTGCCGTCATGGAACACCGCATCCGTGCGCAGTTTGAATGTCAGCGACTTGTTGTCCGGACTGATCGTCCAGGATTGCGCCAGCTGGGGCACGATCTTCAGGTCGGGCGTGATGTCGACGAGCTTGTCGCACAGCGAGGCAAAGACGATACGGCCCACGAAGGTGCGCGCGCGCGCCGGATCCAGCACGTCCGGGTCGTCTTGCAGACCGATCCGCAACGTGGACTGGGCGTGCGCCAGTCCGCCCGCCAGCATTCCCGCCATGGCCATGACGGCGCAAATTTTACGCATGGATGTTCTCCCTTGATTCATCTTGTTGGATTCTGCGCCAGGCGCGCGGCGATTGTATAGAGCGCCGGCTGTCGGATAGCTAAATGGGATCGGAGGCGGCCGCCTCGCGGACGCAGCCCGAGCGGCCGCGCGCGTCGTTCAGGGCAGCCGGCAAGGCGCCGAGAAGTCCACCGCGGCAGCGACTGCGTCGCGCAGCCGGGCGACCAGCGCCCGCGTATCGTCGCGCCGATACTGGAACGCGTAGGGCAATGCCGCCAGCTCGGGCTCGCCCTGCAGGACGCGCAGGCTGCCTTCGGCCGCAAGCGCGTCGGCCCAATGGCTGGGCAGCAGCCCGACGCCCGTCCCTTCGATCAGCAAACCGGCAATGGCGCCCCAGTTATTGCAGCAAAGGCGCACGCCTCCGGCACTGCGTCCAGCCAGCCAGTCATCGATGATGCGCGTCGTGCCCGCGCCCGCAGGCAGAGTCACTAACGGCAGGCGCGCCAGCAACGCCGGGGTCATGCGGGTTTCGCCGTCCAACGCGGCCGGCGACGCGACCCAGGCAAAGCGCGCCTGGCCGATCGGCGTCGACGCGATGTTCGCGCGCGACGACCGCCCGGCGATGACGGCGAAGTCCAGTTCGCCGTCGGCCACGCGCTGCTCGAGCACCTGCCCGATGTCCACGTAGGGTTCCAGCACCAGGTCGGGATACGCCGCCCGCACGCCAGCGATCAGGCGCGGCAGCCAGGTCAGTGCCGTCAACTCGCCCACGCCGAAGCGGCAACGGCCACGCAGACTCGGGGTGTCGTTCATGGACGCGCGCACCCGGTCCGCGGCGGCCAGGAGTTCCTGGGCCTGCGGCACCAAGCGCTGGCCCGCGTCGGTCAATGCGGCCTTGTGGCCGCTGCGGTCGAACAGCGCCTGGCCCAGCGCTTCCTCAAGCTCGGTGATGCGCTTGGACAGCGACGACACCGACAGATGCAGGCGATCAGCGGCCACGGCGAAGCTGGCGCAGGTAGCGGCCCAATAGAAGGCTTCAAGTTGCTTGAGGGTCATGCGGCGATTGTAGGAGGATGCGCCCGCGTCCGGTGGCCCTGGATCGTTCCAGGCGCCCTTATGCCAGCCGGGGCATCAGCAGGTGGGGCGACAGCCGCAGGGTGTCGATGCCGGCGCGCAGCATGCGTTCGACGCTGGGCCAGATATCCCCCTTCAGCCGGTCGGACCAGCAAATGCTGTCGAATACGCCGTCCACCAGCGAATGCAGGTAGATATTGGACAGCCGCACATCCAGCGCCTGCGGCAGGTCCTTGCGTTCAACCGCGGCCCGCAGCAGCTTTTCGGATGTGCGCTGCGCGTAGCGTTCCCAGAGATCGCGGCGGCGCAGCAGCGGCGCATTTTCGTCGCTGCGTTCGCACTTCAGGTAAAGGATCTCCAGCACGCGCTGCATCGAGCCCTCTTCCGAGTAGATCCGGATGAACTGACGCATGGAGACATACAGGGATTCCAGGGCCTCGCCCTCGGTCGACACCTCGGTCAACGAGGCCGCTTCGCCCAAGGCCCGGTCGCACATGGCGATACAGACGTCGATCTTGTTCTTGTAGTGGCCGTAGACGGCGCCCCGGGATACCCCCGCGTGGTCCGCGATGTCGCTCATGGTGGTGCTGGCCACCCCTTTGGACAGGAACACGTGCTCTGCCGCATCCAGGATACGGTCGCGGGTGCGTTGGGACTCTTCTTTCGTCTTGCGGGCCATGCAGGAAATCTCCGTGAAAAGGGTTGAGGGAAGCGCGGCAAAAACAAACGGCGGCTTACCGGGACGGGAGCCGCCATTTCCACACTGTTAAGAAGTGTGCAGCCATGAGCATACTTTCCAACAAGATAATCAATCAATCATGACGGATTAAATGATAGACTCGCCCCCCACCGGGAAAACCCGCGCATTTCCGGCTTGGCATCACCCCAGCCCGTCCCACGGGCACACCACAACAACAATCAAAAATGAAGCAACGAGTCCCCTACGAAAAGTTCGCTTTTTTATCCGTACTGGTTCTTATTACTGCCTGCTCGAAGCCGGCGCCGGAAGAACAGGCCAAGGCGCCCGCCGAGATTGGCGTCATCGTGGCCCGGGCCACGCCCACCGCCGTCACCACCGACCTGCCTGGCCGCCTGGAGCCTTACCGCGAAGCCGAAGTGCGCGCGCGCGTGGCCGGCATCGTCACGGAACGCCTGTATGAGGAAGGCCAGGACGTCAGCCGCGGCGCGGCTCTGTTCCAGATCGACCCGGCGCCTTTGCAGGCCGCATACGACTCCGAAGCCGCCAACCTGGCTAGCGCCCAAGCCAACCTGTCGGCGGCCGCCGACAAGCTGCGCCGATACGCGGACTTGGTCGGCGACCGCGCCATCAGCGAACGCGACCATGCCGAAAGCGTGGCCGATGAACGCCAGGCGCGCGCGCAAGTCGCCCTGGCGCGCGCCAAGCTGCAAAGCGCCAAGCTGCGCCTGGGGTATGCGCGCGTCACGTCACCCATCGACGGCCGCGCCCGGCGCGCGCTGGTCACAGAGGGCGCGCTGGTGGGCGAAGGCCAGGCCACGCCACTGACGGTCGTGCAGCAGATCGACCCCATCTATGTGAACTTCGCCCAACCCGCCGCCGAGGTGATGCAACTGCAGAAGCAGATCCGTGCAGGCGCGCTGCAAGGCGTCGCGCCGGACCAGGTGCGAGTGCGCCTGGTACTGCCCGACGGGTCCGAGCACGCGCGCAGCGGGACGCTGTCGTTCGCGGACCTGGCGGTGGACCCCGGCACCGACAACGTGACGATGCGAGCGCTGTTCGACAACCCGGGCCGTGACCTGCTGCCGGGCATGTACGTGCGCGTGCGGCTGGAACAGGCGATTAACCGCGACGCCTATCTGGTGCCGCGCGACGCGCTGGTGCGCACTGCCGACGGCGCGCACTTGCTGGTGGCGGACCAGGCCGGCGAGCTTCGTCGCATTCCCGTCGCCGCGCATCGGCTGCAAGGTCCGAACTGGGTCATCACGCAAGGCCTGACAGGCGGCGAACGCATCGTCGTGGAAAACGCCGCCCAGTTGGCCGTTGGCCAGAAGATCAAGCCTATTGAAAAACCGGCACCGGGCGCGCAAGCCGCCACCGAGGGCCAGAAGGGATAAACCATGGCGCGTTTCTTTATCGATCGCCCCGTTTTCGCGTGGGTGATCTCGCTGCTGATCATGCTGACCGGCGTCCTGTCGATCCGCGCGCTGCCGGTGGCGCAATACCCGGACATCGCGCCGCCCGTGGTCAACATCGGCGCGAGCTACCCCGGCGCGTCCGCCCAGGTGGTCGAAGAGGCGGTCACCGCCATCATCGAGCGCGAGATGAACGGCGCGCCCGGCCTGATGTACACCTCGTCCACCAGCGACTCCACCGGTTGGGCCAGCATCAACCTGACCTTCAAGCAAGACACGAACCCGGACATCGCCGCCGTGGAGGTGCAGAACCGCTTGAAGGCGGTCGAGCCGCGCCTGCCCGAATCCGTGCGGCGCGACGGCGTCCGCGTGGAAAAAGCGGCCGACAACATCCAGCTGGTGGTGTCCTTGAAGTCCGACGGGCGCCTGGACGACATCCAGCTGGGTGAACTGGCGGCCTCCAATGTGCTGCAAGCGTTGCGCCGCGTGGAAGGCGTGGGAAAAGTGCAGTCGTTTGGGGCGGAAGCGGCGATGCGCATCTGGCCCGATCCCGCCAAGCTGACGGCCATGTCGCTGACGCCGGGCGATATCGCGCGCGCCCTGCGCGACCACAACGCGCGCGTCACCATCGGCGAACTGGGCAACCAGGCCGTGCCCAAGGACGCGCCATTGAACGCCAGCATCGTGGCGGGGGAATCGCTGCACACGCCTGAACAGTTCGCCAACATCCCGCTACGCACCCAGCCGGGCGGCGCCACGCTGCGACTGAAGGACGTGGCGCGCGTGGAACTGGGCGGCACCGACTACATGTACCTGTCGCGCGTGAACGGCATGACCGCCACCGGGCTGGGCATCAAGCTGGCGCCGGGTTCGAATGCCGTGGACACCACGCGCCGCATCCGCGCCACCATGGACGAGCTGGCGCAGTACTTTCCGCCCGGCGTCACCTACGACCTGCCCTACGAAACCTCGTCCTTTGTCGAGGTCTCGATCCAAAAGGTGTTGATGACGCTGCTGGAAGCCGTGGCCCTGGTGTTCTGCGTGATGTACCTGTTCATGCAAAACGCCCGCGCCACGCTCATCCCCACGCTGGTGGTGCCGGTGGCGCTTCTGGGCACGCTGGGCGTGATGCTGTGGCTGGGGTTTTCCATCAACGTGCTGACCATGTTCGGCATGGTGCTGGCCATCGGCATCCTGGTGGACGACGCGATCGTGGTGGTCGAGAACGTGGAACGCATCATGGCCGAGGAAGGGCTGTCGGCCCACGACGCCACCGTGCGCGCCATGGGCCAGATCAGCGGCGCCATCATGGGCATCACCGTCGTGTTGGTGTCGGTGTTCGTGCCGATGGCGTTCTTCGACGGCGCGGTCGGCAACATTTACCGGCAGTTCGCGGTAACGCTGGCCGTGTCGATCGCGTTTTCGGCGTTTCTGGCCCTGTCGCTGACGCCGGCGCTGTGCGCGACGCTGCTGAAGCCCGTTCCAGCGGGGCATCACGAAAAGCGCGGCTTCTTCGGCTGGTTCAACCGCGCCTTCGCCCGCTTGACCGACCGCTACACGGCCCGCGTGGCGGCCGTTCTGGCCCGGCCAGTGCGCTTCGGGCTGGCTTATCTGGCCGTCATCGCCGCCGTGGCGTTCCTGTTCATCCGGCTGCCCGCTTCGTTTTTGCCCGACGAAGACCAGGGCAGTTTCATGGCCATGGTCATCTTGCCGCAAGGCACGCCGCAAAGCGACACGATGGCGCTGGTAAAGGAAGTCGAACACTACATGCTGGACAACGAACCGGTCGAATTCGTGTATTCGGTCAATGGCTTCAGCCTGTACGGCAGCGGGCCGAATTCGGCGATGTTCTTCGTCACGCTGAAGGACTGGAGCGCACGGCGTGACGCCAGCAAGCATGTGGACGCCGTGGTGGAACGCATCAACGGGGCCTTTGCCAAACGCAAGAACGCGACGGTGCTGGCGCTGAATTCGCCGCCCCTGCCGGACCTGGGCTCGACCTCGGGCTTCGATTTCCGGCTGCAGGACCGGGCGGGCCTGGGCTATCAGGCCCTGGTCCAGGCCCGCCAGCAGTTGCTGACCGCAGCCGCCAAGCACCCGGCGCTGACCGAAGTGGTGTTCGCGGGCCAGGAAGAAGCGCCGCAATTGCGGCTGGACATTGACCGTGACAAGGCGCAAGCCATGGGCGTGACCGTGGACGAAATCAATACGGCACTGGCGGTGATGTATGGATCGGACTATATCGGCGACTTCATGCACAACGGTCAGGTGCGGCGGGTAACGGTGCAGGCCGACGGCAAAAGCCGCGTCGACGTGGACGACGTGTCGCGCCTGCATGTGCGCAACGTGCAAGGCCAGATGGTGCCGCTTTCCGCGTTCACCACGTTGGCATGGACGATGGGCCCGCCGCAGCTCAGCCGCTACAACGGCTTTCCCGCGTTCACGATCAACGGGTCGGCGGCCAAGGGGCACAGCAGCGGCGAGGCCATGCGCGCTATCGAGGAACTGGCCGCCGACTTGCCGCGCGGTATCGGCTTTGACTGGTCGGGCCAGTCTTATGAGGAACGGCTGTCAGGCAACCAGGCGGCCGCGCTGTTCGCCTTGTCGGTGCTGATCGTATTCCTGGCGCTGGCCGCGCTGTATGAAAGCTGGACCATCCCGCTGGCCGTGATCCTGGTGGTGCCGCTAGGCGTGATCGGCGCCGTGCTGGGCGTGACCTTGCGCGGCATGCCCAACGACATCTACTTCAAGGTGGGCCTGATTGCCACCATCGGTTTGTCGGCCAAGAACGCCATCTTGATCGTGGAGGTGGCCAAGGACCTGGTGCGCGACGGCCAGGGCCTGGTGTCGGCCACGTTGGAGGCCGCGCGGTTGCGGCTGCGGCCGATCGTGATGACGTCGCTGGCCTTCGGCGTGGGTGTGTTGCCGCTGGCGTTGGCCACCGGCGCAGCCTCGGGCGCGCAGGCGGCGATCGGCACGGGCGTGCTGGGCGGCATCATCACCGCGACGGTGCTGGCGATTTTCCTGGTGCCGCTGTTTTTTCTGATCGTGGGCCGCCTGTTCGGCGGGCGCGCCTGCCCCGCTGCCCAAACCGGCCGCGACACTGTGGAGACCACGCCATGAAAGCCATGGCCATGAGCCTATTGGCGGCGGCGCTGGCGGGCTGCTCGTTGGCGCCCGTCCACGAGCGCCCCGCCGCGCCCATCCCCGCGTCCTACGACACGCGCGCCCAAGATGGGCAAACCGCCATGCCACAGGACTGGCGCGCTTACTTCGCTGATCCCGCGCTGCAAGCCTGGATCGATGCGGCGTTGCGCAACAACCGCAATCTGCGGGTCGCGGCCTTGCGCATCCAGGAGGCCCGCGCGCTATACGGCGTGCAGCAGGCCGACCGACTGCCGGCCGTGGACGGCCGCGGCGAGTTCAGTCGGGGCCGCAGCGTGGAACCCGGCCAGGGCCCGATGCCAGTGGCGAACCGCTATCGCGCCGCCGTCGGCATCACGGCGTTTGAATTGGACTTTTTCGGCCGTGTGAAGAGCTTGAGCGACGCTGCGTTGGAACGCTACCTGGCGACCGAAGAGGCGCATCGGGCGGCCACCTTGTCGCTGGTGGCCGAGACCGCGACGGCGGTGTTCAACCAGCGTTCGCTGGCCGAGCAACTACGCCTGACCGACCGCACGCTGGCGCTACGTGAAGCGACGTTGAAGATCACCCAGCGCCGCTACGACGCGGGGTTGGAAACCGCGATCGGCCTGCGCACCGCCCAGATGCTGGTGGAATCGTCCCGCGCCACGCATGCCGAACTTAGCCGCGAGTACCGCCAAGCCGTCCACGCGCTGGGCCTGTTGGCGGGCGACTTCTCGCTGCCCGCCGGGACCGATGCCATCTCGCTGGAAAACCAAAGCCTGACACCACTGGCGGCCGGCTTGCCGTCGACGCTGCTGACGCGCCGGCCAGACCTGCGTCAAGCCGAGAACATGCTACGGGCCGCCAATGCCGATATTGGCGCGGCACGGGCGGCGTTCTTCCCGTCGGTTCAGTTGACGACAGACATCGGCACCACCGCCAGCAGCTTCTCGGATCTGTTCGGATCAGGCACGGGCAACTGGGTCTTCGCGCCCACCTTGACGCTGCCCATCTTCAATGCCGGCCGCAACCGCGCCAACCTGTCGTTGGCCGAAACGCGCAAGGACATCGCGGTGGCCCAGTATGAGGGCAGCATCCAGCTGGCCTTCCGCGAGGTAGCCGATGCGCTGTCCGCGCGCGATACCCTGCGCGCGCAGATCGACGCCCAGCGCAGGGTGCGCGACGCCGACCGCGACCGCCAGCGGTTGGCCGAGCGGCGCTATGAGCGCGGCGTGGCCGGCTATCTGGAAATGCTGGAAGCCCAGCGCAGCCTGTTCGAATCCGAGCAAGACTACATCCGGCTGCAGCAACGCCGATTAATCAACGCGGTGGCGCTGTACAAGGCGCTGGGCGGGTGGGAAACGCCCGCCGCCGATGAATCGTAGGATGGGAGAAGCGCGAGATTCCTTAAGCAAGAACGCGGATCTCCAACGCGCGTAACCCATCAAGCAGCGGTCGGTCCATGGCAAGGTCTGATTAGAATCGCGGGGCTGCTTGATGGGTTACGCGCGCGGAAAGCCTGCGTTCGGATATCGAGACTCTCGCGCTTCACCCATCCTACGAGCGGCGAGGCCCAAAACGGCGCACGAGCGGAAACGGTGCACGAGTGGAAACGGTGCACGAGTGGAAACGGCGCACGAGCGGCAACGGCGCATGAGTGGCAATGCGCATCTGCGGCGACGGCACGCGAGGGCGGGCGCGACTGCACGGCGACGGCGGCAGGTCGCGGCCCGTTAGGCCCTTGCGCTGACGCGGTATGCGCACCGCCTTGCGCCGGCAAGGATGTGTTCTTCGCGGTCGACTTTCACGCCCTCGCCCAGCACATTGCGGAACAGGTCCAATTCGCTGCGGCAAAAGCCCATACAGGCTTTGGCCGCGGAGCAGATGGGGCAGTGGTTTTCAATGAAAAGATAATCCAAGCCGTCCTTGCGCAGTTCGGCCATGTAGCCTTCGGAAGCACGCACTTGCACTAGGCGTTCCAGCCGTTCGGCCAGGTCCTTGGCGCCCAGCATCGCTTGGTGGTAGCTGTTCAGCATGGCGGTTTCGCGCACCTGGATCAGCTTTTCCACGCCTTCGTCGCCGAACACCTGGCGCACCGCCCCGATCATCTGCACCGTCATTTCGGCGTGCGTATCCGGAAAACGGCCATGGCCGGCTTCCGTCAAGTACCAGATCTGCGTGGGCCGGCCGCGCCCGGCGCTATGACTTTCGGAGTCGACCAGGCCGTCCGCATGCAGCCGCGTCATCTGTTGGCGCACCGCTTCAGCCGTAAGGTCCATCGCCTTTGCGATGACCGCGACGGATTGCGGGCCACGCGTCTTCAAGGTCATGAGCACGCGGTCCGCAGGTTGATGCGGCATCCAGGTAACGGGTTGGGACAGGCTCTCAGACATGGCGATAACGGAATTCCAGTTTTTTCCTATGGTGCCACGAACCGGGGCGAAGGTCAGCCGGCGACAAGCGATGCCGCGGATCCGTCGGCGGCCGTGGGCCCATCGGCCACCCCCCTTCCCGGTGCGGTTTGTGCGGTTGGCGCCGTTGTGACCGTTGTTGCCATTGGCGCCGCGGTTGTCGTTTCCCCGCTATCCGCCGTTTCCGCCCCCGCCTGCCAGCCGCCGCCCAGCGCCTTGTAGAGCGCGATCAGGCGGGTGTAGGACTGGGTTTCGGCCACGGCCACGGCGTCCTGGGCGCGCAAAAGCGCACGCTGCGCGTCCAATACGGTCAAATACGGGGTGCTGCCTTCCCGATAGCGCAATTGCGCCAGGCTGGCCGCCCGGCGGCTGTGCTCGGCGGCCCGCGCCAGATTGCCAAGCCGTTGCTGCGTCTGGCCAAATTCGGTCAACGCCGCCTCCAGCTCTTCCACCGCCTGCAGCACCGTCTGCTCGTAGCGCGCCACTTCCCCCTGGGACCGGGCCACGGCCCCGCGCTTTCTCGCCAGCGCGGTGGGCAAGTGGAACGCCGGCCAGCTCACGCCCGACTCCACGCTGAACGCGCGGCTGGACAACGACCCGAAGTCCGCCCCGCGCAGCGCGATAAAGCCCAGGAATCCGCCCAGGTCGATGCGGGGATAGAGCTCGGCGGTCGCCACGCCCACGTCTGCATTGGCGGCGGCCATATTGCGTTCGGCCGCCACGATGTCGGGACGGCGCGACAGCAAGGCGCCCACGTCGCCGATCGGCAGGCGCGCGGCCAATGGCGTGAGCGGCTTGCCGGCGTCCAGCTCACCCAGTTCCACCGGCCGCAGACCGGCCAGCACCGCGATGCGGTACCGCGCCAGCCGTCTTGCCGTTTCCTGCACCGGCACGCTGGCCTCTACGGTTTCCAGTTCGGCCCGCGCGCTGGCCAGGTCGCCCTCATCGCCGCGGCCGGCCGAGACCATCGCCTGGGTCACGCGCAGGCTGTCTTGCTGGCTATCCAGGTTGGCGCGCGCCACCGCCAGTCGCTGTTCGGCGCCGCGCAACTCGAAATAATTGCGCGCCACCTCCGCCGCGACCACGATGCGGGCCTGGGCCAGGTCCGCCGCTTGGGATTCGCTGCGCGCCGCCGCGCTCTCGGCCGTCCGACGCAGGCGGCCGAACAGGTCCAGCTCCCATGTCGCGTCGAACCCGGCTCGATAGCTTTGGGCCAGATTGCGCTGACCCGCCGCACCCGCATTGGCTTGGGACAAGCTGCGCTCGTAGCCGCCATCCAGGGTCACCGCGGGCAACTGGTCCAGCTCTTTTTCGTCCAGTACGGCGCGGGATTCGGCCAACCGGGCCTGGGCAATGCGGATGTCGTGATTGCGGGACAGCGCCAGGCCGATCAAGCGGTCCAGCTGCGGATCCTGCAATTGCCGCCACCAGTCCTGCTGCACCTGGTCGGTGGAGAACAGCGCCTGCTCGGGGCTGGCCAGCGCCACGGGCGCGGCCTGCGGCTTTTGATAATCGGGCCCCACCGCGCAGCCTGCGGTGGCCAGGGCCGTCAGCAGCACGGCAACGCCGCGGCGCAGGCGCTGGAAATGAAGGTGATGATTCATGATCGGTTCCTTAGTGCGCGGCGGCGCCAGCATCAGCGGCCTGCGCCGCCGCCAGTTCGCGTGCGCGCGGCGTGTCGTGTGCCGCGCGGTGGTCGCGGGCGAAGACGGTGTAGACGGTGGGCAGCACGAACAACGTGAACAGCGTGCCGACCAGCAGGCCGACCACGATGACGAGGCCCAGGCTGTAACGGCTGTGTGCGCCGGCGCCTGCGGCGAACAGCAGCGGGATCAGCCCCATCACCATCGCCGCCGTCGTCATCAGGATCGGGCGCAGGCGGATGCGGGCGGCCTGTTCCATCGCGGCACGCCGGTCCAGCCCGTGGCTGACCTGCATCTCGTTGGCGAACTCCACCATCAAGATGCCGTGCTTGCTGATCAGGCCGATCAGCGTCACCAGGCCGATCTGGGTGTAGATGTTCACGGTGGCCATGCCCAGCGCCAACGGGATCAGCGCGCCGCAAATCGACATGGGCACGCTGACCAGGATGATGAACGGGTCGCGCAGGCTTTCGTACTGCGCGGCCAGCACCAGGTAGATGACGATGATCGCGAAGATGAAAGTGATCATCAGCGCCGAGCCTTCCTGGCTGAACTGGCGCGCATCAGACTGCCAGTCGTAGCTGAAGCCCGCCGGCAGTTGCTGTGCCTGCCGTGTCAGGAACAGCACCGCGTCACCCATCGTGACGCCGGGCATCGGGATGGCCTGGAAGGTGGCGGCGTTCAGCTGGTTGAACTGCGTCAGCGAATTGGGCTCTACCCCCATGGTCACGGTCACCAGGTTGGACAGCGGCACCTGCGCGCCGCTGGCGCTCTTGACATGGAACTGCGCCAGCGACGCTGGCGAGATGCGCTGTTCACGCAGGCTCTGCGGAATCACGTCATAGGACCTGCCGTCCATGCCGAAGCGATTGACGTAGTTCTCGCCCACCAACACCGCCAACGTGTCGCCAATGGCTTTCATGGTGACGCCCAGGCTGTTGGCCTTGGCGCGGTCCACCTTCAGCTGCACTACCGGGTTGTTGTAGTCCAGGTCGCTGTCGACCACCATGAACAATCCGCTTTCGCGCGCCGCCTTCTTCAGGATTTCCATGGACTCGTAGACCACCGGGTAATCGGCCGCGCTCATCAGCACCATCTGCACGGGCAAGCCGCCCGTGGAACCCGGCAGCGATGGCAACTGGAAGGCAAAGATATTGCTGCCTTCGACCTGGTTGGCCATCGCCTGCATGTCGGCCTGGAGTTCGTCGGCCGAGCGTGTGCGCGCGTCCCAATCCACGAAATCGACGCCGCCAATGCTGTTGGACACGCCGTCCGATCCATTGATCAGCCAGCGCCCCCGCTGTTCCGGCAGCGTCTTCATGACGTCGTCCCACTTTTTGCCGAACTTTTCCACATAGTCGATGTTGGCCTGCTGCGGCGACTTGATCGCCGTCAGCACGGTGGACTGGTCTTCGACCGGCGCCAATTCGCGCTGCGCCGCGTTGTACAGGAACGGCAGGCTGACCAGCACGCCCACCGCGACCAGCCCGGTCACCCAGCGGTGATGCAAAGACACGTCCAGCAACCGGCCATAGGCATCGCCCAGCCGTCCGAAAAAACGCTCGGCACGCCGCGCCATCCAGCCTTCCGACACCCGGCTGTTCAGCAGGAAAGAACTCATCACCGGCGACAGCGTCAACGCGATGACGCCCGACACGACTACCGCCCCTGCCAGCGTGAAGGCGAACTCTTTGAAGAGCGAACCCGTCAGACCGCCCATCAGCCCGATCGGCGCATAGACGGCCGCCAGCGTAATCGTCATGGCGATCACCGGCCCCGCCACTTCTCGCGCGCCGATCAGGGCGGCCCGCACGGGCGATTTACCTTCTTCGATGTGGCGGTGCACGTTTTCCACCACCACGATGGCGTCGTCCACCACCAGGCCGATAGCCAGCACCATCGCCAGCAAGGTCAGCAGGTTTACGCTGAAGCCGAAGAGCGCCATGATGGCCGCCCCGCCCAACATGGACAGCGGGATGGTTACGACGGGGATCAGCACGGCGCGCAGCGACCCCAGGCACAGGAAAATCACGACGACCACGATAGCCACGGCTTCCAGCAGCGTATGTATCACGCCGTCGATGGAGGCGCTGATGAAACGGGCCAGCTCGAACGGCACCTGCACGCTGGTGCCCGGAGGCAGGTTCTGCTTGATGTTGGGCAGCAGCTCGTTCAGCCGCTTGACGATGACCAGCGGGTTGCCGACCGGGGTGGCGTTCAGGCCGAAATACACAGCGGGCTCGCCGTCCATCAGGCCGCTGGAATCCGTGGACGCCGCGCCCAGTTCCACGGTCGCCACATCGCCCAGCCGCACGATCGCGTCGCCGTCGCGTTTGACGACCAGATCACGGAATTCCGCCACGTTAACCAGGTCGGTGTTGACCTGGATGTTGGACACGACATACAACCCTTTGGCTTGGCCCGGCGCGGCCTGCACGTTGTTGTCGCGCAGTGCCTGGGCCAGTTCGCCCGCGGAAATGCCGCGCGCGGCCATCCGGTTGGGATCCAGCCAGACCCGCATGGCCAGCTTCTGGCCGCCATAGAGCTCGACGCTGGCCACGCCGTCGATGGAAGACAGCTGCGGCTGGACCACCCGCGACAGATAATCCGTCAGCGCCGCCAACGACAGCGTGCTGCTGGAGAAGCCGACATAGGCCACGGCCGTCGCTTCGCCGGCGGATTTGACCAGCACGGGGTCGTACACGTCCTGGGGCAGCCGGTACTTGACCTCGTTGACCTTGGC
Organism: Achromobacter marplatensis; assembly: GCF_049060505.1. Classification (GTDB taxonomy): domain Bacteria; phylum Pseudomonadota; class Gammaproteobacteria; order Burkholderiales; family Burkholderiaceae_B; genus Achromobacter; species Achromobacter marplatensis_A. Next base: position 468,713 of record NZ_JBMGRB010000001.1, on the reverse strand, counting down.
CATGACCTCGGTCATGGCCTTGTTCGAATCGGCGTTCAACTTCATCCGGACCGTGATGACGCTACGGCCCTGCGTGGACGAGGACGACAGGTAATCGATGCCTTCCACGGTGGCTACCGATTGCGCGATGGGTTGCGTGACGAAACCCTGCATCAGATCGGGAGAGGCGCCAGGATACTGGGTGGTGATGGTGATGGTGGTGCTTTCGGTCAGCGGGTATTGCCGCACAGGCAGCCCGCTAAGCGCCTTGATACCGAGCAGCAGGATCAGCGTGCTGACCACCAGGGCCAGCACGGGGCGGCGGACGAAAAGGTCGGTGAATCTCATGATTGCCCTCGCCCCATTACCTGGCTTGCGCCAGGGATTGCCGCGCGCCGTCCAGCGCCACGGTATCGGAGGCGATGACGTCGACCGCCGCGCCGTTATGCAGGCGCAGCTGGCCGGACGTCACGACCTGGTCGCCGGCATCCAGCCCTTCGGTCACGACGACCCGGCCGCGCACGCGCTCGGCGGTCTTCACGTAGGCTTGCCGCACGGTGGGGGCCGCGCCCTGCGGGTCGGCCGCAGGCGGCGTCAGGACGTAGACGGAATCGCCATAGGCGCTATAGCTGACCGCAGTCTCCGGCACGGTGATCACGCCAGGACGATCGGGCAGGCCGATGCGGCCATACGCGAACATGCCGGCGGCCAGCGCGCCGTCGGCGTTGGGTAGCGTGGCCTGCACCCGCACGGTGCGAGACCCCGGGTCCACCTGGGGTTCCACCGTGGTCACCTGTCCGGTGAACTCGCGCCCGGCGTGGGCGTCCACGGTCACGGTGACGGGCTGGCCAGCGCGCAAGGCGCCCAGCGCCTGCTCGGGCAGCGTGATATTGGCGTACAGCGTGGTCGCATCAGTCAAAGACACCAGCGCGTCGCCGGCCTTGGCAAACTGCCCCAGATTGACGCGGCGCACGCCCAGCACGCCGTCGAACGGCGCCTTGACACGCTTTTGCTCGATCAGCGCCTGCACCCGCTTGATGTCGGCGGCGGCCTGGTCATAGTCGGCCTGCGCCTGGTCCAGCTGTTCGCGCGTGGCGGCCTGCTGCGGCAACAGGCGGCGCGTGCGTTCCAGCAGGGTCCGCGCATTGCGCGCCTGGGCCTGCAGGCGCGCCAGCTCACCTTGTTCGGGCGCGTCGTTCATCTGCACCAGCACTTGGCCGGCCTGCACGCGTTGCCCTGCCGTGAACAGAATCTGGGTGACGCGGCCGTCCACTTCCGCCGGAACCTGCACCTGGCGCGTCGCCTCCAAAGACCCGATGCCGGTCAATGCCGCAGGAAGGTCCGCCCGTACCGCGGGGGCTACCGCCACCTTGGCCGGCGGCATCGCCCACCCGCCCTTTTGCGACGGGCCGCCAAGCTTCCAGAGCAGCCCGCCCCCTGCCACGACCGCCAGCACGACGACACCCGCCGCCCATGCCCCTGTTTTCGCCTTCATGATTCGCCCTCTATTTAAACAAGATTATGCTTGGATAATCCATGATTCCTGCGAATCCGTCAAAGCGGCTAAACCAATCCCCGGCATAGCGGCCCCCTATGGACGAAAAAAACCGCCGGAGTCCGGCGGTTTTTGAAAGGGCAACGCGCAGTGCGCTAGGTCCGAACCATGTGCAGATAGTGACGATGGCGCTCGTATTGATCCAGGATGTCGCCGATGACGGCGTCCCGGCTCCAACCCATGATGTCGTAATCCTGCCCGCCTTCACGCAGGTGGACTTCCGCGCGGAAGTACTTGCGTTCATCCTCGTCGGCGGCCTCTTCCGGCGTCAGGCTGGGGCGCACGAAGGCCTCGGGCTGCACGGCATACGAGAAATCCAGGTGTTCGCCATGGGACACCTCCAGGACGGCGCTGCCGTCGCTGTCGTTTTCCCGGACCTCGACGGCATAGCCCTGCTTGCGCAGTTCGTCGGCCACGTCATCCAGCGCCGGGCGCACGACGTCGCTGATGAAGCGCTGCACGTGGGCGCGCCGCGGCATCATCACCATGTTGCGCAGGCGGCGTTCCCAGGACTGCCCGCCGCGTGCCGGACGCGACAAGGTCAACGACTGATACCGGATGCCACGCTTGGTGGCGTCCAGCTTCAGCGCCTTGAACAACCCCCACACCGCCAGCAGCAAGATGATGGAGAACGGCAACGCGCTGGCGATCGTGGCCGTCTGCAATGCGGTCAGGCCATCAGCCAGCAGCAGCGCGATAGCCACCGCCCCCATCAGCAGCGACCAGAAGATGCGCTGCCATACCGGCGTGCGGTCCGACCCGCCAGAGGCCAGCAAGTCCACCACCAGCGCCCCCGAGTCGGCCGACGTGACGAAGAACACCGCCACCATCACAATCGCGACGATGGACAGCACGCCACTCCAGGGCAGGTGTTCCAGGAAGGCGAACAGGGCCAGCGATGAGTCGGCCTCTACCACTTCCGCGAAGCCCTGCACCTTGTCGACCAGAATCATATGGATGGCCGTATCGCCAAACACCGTCATCCAGAACAGGGTGAAGCCGGCGGGCACCAGCAAGACGCCGGTCACGAATTCGCGGATGGTGCGGCCGCGCGAGATGCGTGCGATGAAAAGGCCCACGAACGGCGACCACGCAATCCACCAGCCCCAATAGAACAGCGTCCAGCCGCCGATCCAGTCGGTGGGTTCATAGGCGTATAGGTTGAAGGTCTTGTTGACGATGTCGGAAAGGTACGCGCCCGTGTTCTGCACAAAAGTCTGGAGCAGGAACACGGTGGGGCCGACGATCAGCACGAACAGCAGCAGCACCGCCGCCAGCACCAGGTTGGTCTCGGACAGGATGCGGATACCTTTGTCCAGGCCGCTGGCGACAGAGATGGTGGCCAAGCCGCAAGTAATGATGATCAGGATGATCTGCGTGGTCACGCCCACGGGAATGCCGAACAGGTGGTTCAGCCCGCTGTTGATCTGGGCCACGCCCAGCCCCAGCGAGGTGGCCACGCCCAGCACGGTGCCGATGATGGCGAAGATGTCGACGGCGTGGCCGATGGGGCCGTGGATGCGGTTGCCGATCAGCGGATACAACGCCGAGCGCAGCGTCAGCGGCAGCCCGTGGCGATAGCTGAAGAACGCCAGGATCAGCGCCACCACCGCGTAGATGGCCCAGGCGTGCAGGCCCCAATGGAAGAACGTGATCTTCATGGCTTCGCGCGCGGCGATGGCGGTCGCGCCCTCGCCAACCGGCGGCGACATGAAGTGCATCACCGGTTCCGCCACCCCGAAGAACATCAGCCCGATGCCCATGCCTGCGGAAAACAGCATCGCGAACCAGGTGAAATTGCGGTAGTCCGGTTCGCTGTGGTCCGGGCCCAGCTTGATGTCGCCGTATCGGCTGACCGCCAGGAACACCACGGCAAGCAGGATGATGGCCACGACCAGGATGTAGAACCAGCTGGCGTTGCCCAGGATCCAGCTTTGCACGGATTCAAAGAGGCTTTGCGCGGACTTGGGCGCAAGGATCGCGAATCCGACCAGCAGCAGCGTGAAGATGGCCGCCGGAAAAAACACGGGCCGATTGATCGTGGATGGTCGGGTTTCTGAAGTCATGCTGCCGCTCCTTTCGCCCGAGGGTTGGAAAAACCGGCGCAGGCCCCCTCAGTCTGGCTGCACGCCGCTGGTATTACTATCACGGCCAGCGTAAAGCTGACAATCTGAAATAACGGAGAAGCGCATGATCGATCATCTGGACCATCTGGTCCTGACCTGCACCGACCCCGACGCCACCGTGGATTTTTACACCCGGATCCTGGGCATGCGCCTGGAGACTTTCGGGGCGGGCCGCCAGGCGCTGCGCTTCGGCAACCAGAAAATCAACCTGCACGTGCGCGGCCACGAGTTCGAACCCAAGGCGCACTTGCCCGTGCCGGGCGCGCTGGACTTGTGTTTTATCGCCGATCGGCCGCTGGACGAGGTGATCGCCCGGTTGAACCAGGCCGGCGCCACGATCATCGAAGGCCCGGTGCCACGCACTGGCGCCACCGGCAAGATCCGTTCGGTGTATCTGCGCGATCCGGACCTGAATTTGATCGAAATATCAGAGTTACAGGGCTAAATGGATTGCGTGTCGCCAAAGACCACGCGACGGAAGAATCCCGCCAGCACGGCTTCGGTCATTTCCAGCGTGACGCCCTGCGGATCGAAGGCGTAGCTGAACTGCATGCCGTCCGACAGGGCCAACAGCCCCACGGCCAACTGTTCGGCCGGCATCGGCAGCGGCGTGCCCACGTGCGCGGAAAACTGGCGGACGTATTCCGTGGTGGCGGCGCGCAGTTCGCGCAGGCAATCCGTGAAACCGACCCGGAACTCCGGGTCGCGCGCCGCCTGCAGCTTGCCTTCCATCCAGAGCAGGAAACAGTCGTTTTCACGGTGGTGCGTACTGTAGTACTCAAGCACGCGAGCTTCCATTTGCGGGCGCGATTCGCCGTCTTCGAAGATGGCGCGCATGTCGGCCATCACTTTTTCGTGGTCGCGCCTGAGCAACTGCAGGAAAAGTTCGGACTTGCTGCCGAAATTGGAATAAAAGGCCCCGCGCGTGTACCCCGCCAATTCGGCGATATCCTCGACGCTGGCGGCCACGAAGCCCTTGCTGAGAAAGACCGATTGCGCCGCGTCGAACAGGCGCTGGCGCGTCTGGTCTCGGCTTTGCTCACGGGTAAGGCGGATTTTTGACATGGCGCGAGTTTAGCACTGGCCGCCCATTCAAATACAGTCTTGTATCCGAATTCATAGTTGCATTAGAATCCAGGCCGTATCGAGTTTGACTCGCCCTCTTTTGCCCCGTTTCCGCGCCGCGAGGTGTTTCGTGAATTGTCCTGACCCTTGCGCGATGCCTGCCGCGCACGACCTTGCCACCGCCCCGGCATTGCCCTCTTCCCCTTCGCGCCGCCGGACGCGCCGACTGACCTTGCCGGCCGTCCTGGCGCTGGCCGCGGCGCTGTCGGGCTGCGGCCGCAACGAAGCGCCTCCTCCCACGCCGCGCCCCGTGGTCGCCATGCCGGTGCAGGCCGATGAGCGCCTGCCGGCCTGGACGCTTCCGGGCGAAGTGCAGGCCCGCTACAGCACGCCGTTGTCGTTCCGCGTGGCCGGCAAGATCATCGAACGCCATGTCAGGTTGGGCGACACCGTTACGCCCGGCCAAATCGTGGCCAAGCTGGACCCGGCCGATGCCGCCAAGAACGCGGCGGCCGCGAAGGCCCAATTGTCGGCCGCCCAGCATCAACTGGACTATGCGCGCCAGCAATTGGACCGGGACCGCGCCCAGTCGCGTGAAAACCTGATTGCCGCGACCCAGCTGGAACAGACCCGCAACGCATACGCCTCGGCGCTGGCGCAGCGGGACCAGGCCGCACAGCAGGCGGCGCTATCGGCCGATCAGCTGAAATACACGTCCCTGCAAGCCGACCACGCGGGCGTCATTACCGCGGAACAGGCAGACACCGGCCAGAACGTGGCCGCGGGTACGCCCGTCTACCAATTGGCTTGGTCTGGCGACATCGACGCCATCTGCGACGTGCCCGAAAGCGTGCTGGCCGCGCTGGCGGTTGGCCAGCGCGCCAATGTCACGCTGGGCCCGCTGCCCGGCAAGACCTTTACCGCCACCTTGCGCGAGATCGCCCCCGCAGCCGATCCGCAAAGCCGCACCTACCGAGTCAAGCTCACGCTGGATTCCCCATCGCCCGACGTCCGTTTGGGCATGACCGCCAACATCAGCTTCGACAACCGCGGCGTGGACAACCAGACGACCTATACCGTGCCGGCCACCGCGCTATTCCATGATGGCAAGCAACCCGCGGTGTGGGTGGTCAAGCCACAAGAAGACACGCTGGAACTGCGCCGCGTGCAAGTGCTGCGTTACGACGCGCGTTCGGTCACGCTGTCTGGCGGCGTCAAGGTAGGCGAGCGCCTGGTCTGGCAGGGCGTGCACACCGTTTCGGCGGGCGAGCGCGTCCGCGCGGTGCCGCCGCTGCATCCCGAGGATTTTGCGTCATGAGCGCGCCGGACCGCGAGGCTGGCCACAGCCACGAAGAAGGCAAGTTCAACCTGTCGGCCTGGGCGCTGCGCCACCAGCCGCTGGTGATCTTCATCATTACGCTGGTGACGCTGTTCGGCGTGCTGTCGTATTCCAAGCTGGCGCAATCCGAAGACCCGCCTTTCACCTTCCGCGTCATGGTCATCAAGACCCTATGGCCGGGCGCGACGGCGCAACAAGTGCAGGAACAGGTCACCGACCGCATTGGCAAGAAGCTTCAAGAGACCGCCAACACGGACTTCCTGCGCAGCTACTCGCGCCCCGGCGAATCGCTGATCTTCTACACCATGAAGGATTCGGCGCCGGCCAGCATGGTGGCCGATCAGTGGTATCAGGTGCGCAAGAAAGTCGGCGACATCCAGGCCACTTTGCCCCAGGGCGTGCAGGGTCCGTTCTTCAACGACGAGTTCGGCGACGTCTACACCAATATCTATACCCTGCACGGCGACGGCTTCCCGCCCGCGCAACTGCATGACTATGCGGACACGCTGCGCACCGTGCTGCTGCGCGTGCCGGGGGTTGCCAAGGTCGACTACTTTGCCGACCAGGCCGAACACGTCTACATCGAAATCTCGAACACGCAGCTGACGCGGCTGGGCGTATCGCCGCAACAGATCGCCCAGGCGATCAACACGCAGAACGCGGTGGCCAGCGCCGGCACGCTGACGACCGCCGACGACCGCATCTTCGTGCGCCCCACCGGCCAGTTCGAGAACAGCCGCGCGCTGGCGGATACGCTGATCCGCGTGAACGGCAAGTCGATCCGGCTGGGCGACATCGCCACGATCCATCGCGGCTACGACGACCCGCCCATCGAACAGATGCGCGCGGGCGGCAACCCCGTGCTGGGGATCGGCATCACCATGCAGCCCGGGCAGGACGTGGTGCGGCTAGGCAAATCGCTGGACGCGACGTTCGAAAAGTTGAAGGCCCAGCTGCCGGCCGGCTTGACGCTGACCGAGGTGTCCAGCATGCCCCAGGCGGTGTCGCATTCCGTCGACGACTTCTTGCGATCGGTGGCGGAAGCCGTCGCCATCGTTCTGATCGTCAGCCTGGTATCGCTGGGCTTGCGCACGGGCATGGTCGTGGTGATTTCGATTCCGGTGGTGCTGGCGGTCACGGCCCTGTTCATGGATGTATTCGGCATTGGGCTGCACAAAGTGTCGCTGGGCACACTGGTGCTGGCGCTGGGCCTGCTGGTGGACGACGCCATCATCGCCGTGGAAATGATGTCGGTGAAACTGGAACAAGGCTGGAGCCGCGCCCGCGCGGCGGCCTATGCCTACACCAGCACAGCCTTCCCCATGCTGACCGGCACGCTGGTCACGGTGGCGGGCTTTTTGCCGATCGCGCTGGCCAAGTCCAGCACCGGCGAATACACGCGGTCGATCTTCCAGGTGTCCGCCATTGCGCTGATCACCTCTTGGTTCGCCGCCGTGGTGCTGATCCCGCTGCTGGGGTATCGCCTGCTGCCCGAACGCAAACGCGAATCCCACTTGCCGCACGATCACGAACACGACATCTACAACACCCGCTTCTACCAGCGCCTGCGCGGCTGGGTGGCGTGGTGCGTGGACCGGCGCTATTGGGTGCTGGCGGCGACCGTGCTGATCTTCGTCGTGTCGATGGCGGGCTTCAAGCTGGTACCGCAACAGTTCTTTCCCAGTTCGGACCGCACCGAATTGCTGGTGGACGTGCGCTTGCAGGAAGGCGCGTCGTTTGCCGCCACCCTGCGCCAGGTGGAACGGCTGGAAAAGGCCCTGGATGGCCGGCCCGAAATCGACCATTCGGTCAGTTTCGTCGGCACGGGCGCACCGCGCTTCTACCTGCCGCTTGACCAGCAACTGGCCACGCCCAACTTCGCCCAGTTGGTCATCACCGCCCATTCCGTGGAAGACCGGGAAAAACTGGCGCAATGGCTGACGCCGATGTTGCGCCAGGAATTCCCCGCCATCCGCACCCGGCTGTCGCGCCTGGAAAACGGGCCGCCCGTGGGCTACCCGGTGCAGTTCCGAGTCAGCGGCGACAAGATCTCCGACGTGCGCGCCGTGGCCGAAAAGGTTGCCGCCGAAGTTCGCGCGGACAGCAGCTCCGTGAACGTGCAGTTCGATTGGGACGAGCCGTCGGAACGTTCCGTGCGCTTCGAGATCGACCAGCAGAAGGCGCGCGAGCTGGGCATCAGTTCAAGCGACATTTCCGACTTCCTGGCCATGACCCTGTCGGGCTACAACGTGACGCAATACCGCGAACGCGACAAGCTGATCAACGTCAGCCTGCGGGCACCGCGCGACGAACGCGTCGACCCCGCCCGCCTGGCTACGCTGGCCATGCCCACACCCAACGGCCCCGTGCCGCTGGGCAGCCTGGGACAGGTGCGCTATGACCTGGAATACGGTGTGATCTGGGAACGCGACCGCCAACCCACCATCACGGTGCAGGCCGACGTGGCCAGCGGATCGCAAGGCATCGACGTCACGCACGCCATCGACAAGAAGCTGGACGCGATCCGGGCCGAGCTGCCCGTCGGGTACCGCATTGAAGTCGGCGGCCCGGTCGAGGAAAGCGCCAAGGGCCAGTCGTCCATCAATGCGCAGATGCCGCTGATGGCAGTGGCCGTACTGACCCTGCTGATGGTGCAACTGCAGAGTTTCGCGCGGGTGCTGATGGTGGTGCTGACCGCGCCCCTGGGCCTGATCGGCGTGGTCGCCGCGCTGCTGCTGTTCGGCAAGCCCTTCGGTTTCGTCGCCATGCTGGGCGTGATCGCCATGTTTGGCATCATCATGCGCAACTCGGTGATCCTGGTCGACCAGATCGAGCAAGACATCCTGAACGGACACAAGCGTGTGGACGCGATCGTCGGCGCCACGGTGCGGCGCTTCCGCCCCATTGTGCTGACGGCCGCCGCGGCGGTGCTGGCCCTGATCCCGCTGCTGCGCAGCAACTTCTTCGGCCCCATGGCGACGGCGTTGATGGGCGGCATCACCAGCGCCACCGTGCTGACGCTGTTCTTCCTGCCCGCGTTGTATGCGGCCTGGTTCCGCGTGCGCCACGACGAACGCGACGAACCGGAAGGCGTGCCGCCCGGCGCCAACGCCGCCGACACGCTGCAACGAGGAACCTGATGATGATGAACCTTCGCCTCCGTTCGGCCAGACTGCCGCTGGCGCTGCCGCTGATTCTGGTGCTGAGCGCCTGCGCCTTTGCCCCCGACAGCAAGCCGCCCGCGGTGACGCCGCCCGCGCAGTACGGCGTGGAAGCCACGCCCGCTGCCGGCGCCACCGCCCAGGGCGTGGCGCAACGTTTCGAACAAGGTGCGCGCCCGGTGCCAGAGTGGTGGAAACGCTATGGTTCCCCCGCGCTGGACGCGCTGGTGGAAGAAGGCCTGGCCAACAGCCCCAACCTGGCCGCCGCTGAACGCAACCTGGCCGGCGCGCGCGAGCAACTGCGCGCGCAAGTCAATTCGTCCTTGCTGCCATCGGTGGATGCCGGCGTAAGCGCCACGCGCAATCGCGCGCTGACGATGCCGAACCTGCCCGAGCCCACGGCGCTGTACAACGTCTTCACCGGACAGATCCAGGCCACCTACGACCTGGATTTGTTCGGCGCCGCGCGCTTCGCCAACGCCTCGCTGGCGGCGCAAGTCGAACAGCAGGCGTTCCAGCTGGAATCCGCGCGCCGGTCCCTGGCAGGCAATATCGTCACCGGCGCCATCACGTCCGCCTCGCTGGCCGAGCGTGTGGCGCTGACGGAAAAGCAGGTGGTGCTGCTGCGCCAGGTGGCGCGCGATACGCAGCGCCGCTACGAACTGGGATCGGCATCGCAGAACGATGCGCTGGACGCCGACCAGGATGCCGCCACGCTGGAAGCCTCGCTGCCCGGCCTGCGCGCGCAATGGCACGCCACCCGGCACGCGCTGGCCGTGCTGCTGGGCCGCAGCCCCGATCAGGCCCCGGACGATCTGGCATTCGGCACGCTGGCGGTGCCGCCGCAGGTGCCGGTGGTGGTGCCGTCGGAACTGCTGGCGTCGCGGCCGGATATCCTGGTGGCCGATGCCGTGGTGCAAGCCGCCGCGGCCGACGTAGGCGTGGCCACCGCGCAGCTGTTTCCCAGCCTGTCGCTATCGGCGTCCATGGGCAAAGGCGGCTTCAGTTGGCCGTCGGCGCTGTCGGGCGCCGGGCCGATCTGGGCCATCGGGGCATCGCTGACGCAGCCCATCTTCCATGGTGGCGCGCTGCTGGCCGAACGCCGCGCCGCCCAGGAACGCTATCAAGCCGCCGTGCTGCAATACAAGCAGACCGTGCTGACCGCATTCCAGGATGTGGCCGATACGCTGTCGCGCCTGGACGCCGACGGCCAGGCGCTGGCGTCAGCCGAGGCATCGCGGCGCGCGGCCGAGCAGTCCTATCGCAATACGGCAAGCCGGGTGCGGCTGGGCGCGCTGGCGCCGTATACGGAATACGCGGCCGAACAGCACTACGTGGCTGCGCGGCTGCGCGAACTGGAATACGCGAATGCGCGCCTGACCGAAACCGCGGCGCTGTTCCAGGCCATGGGATCACCCACGCGGGCACCTGAGACCGCCGCCAGGCAACCCTGACGCGACCCGCTGCGTTTGACTTTAGACAGGCCCCTGCCGCCTACGGCGCGGGGGCCTGTTCTTTCATGCGCGCGGCCAGGGCCAACGATTCGATGCGGCGGGCGGCGGACTGCAGCAGCGCCGTCGTCTTGTCCTGCGCAATCGTGTTCAGCCGGGTCGCCAGGAAGGTGACGGTCAGCGCGCTACTGGGTAAACCCTGAGCAATATTGGCGCCAAAATAAGCTAACATTTTTGCAGATTTGAATCCCCTTCCGACCCCACGGCGCGCGTCGCCGCTTACCCGTCCATGACCCAGATCACCCAATTCCCCTTCGTATCGGTTTCCGGCACGCCCGAAGCCCGTGGCCGCGCTTATGGCCAGCAAGCCGCCAACCGTGTGCGCAAAAGCGCGGCCATGTACGGCCAGACCCTGGTCGACCTGGGCTACGACGCCATGGCGCGTACCGAACTCATCGCCCATTTCGCGCGTGAGATCGAGGACTTCGCCCCGCACTACCTCGAAGAAATGCGCGGCATCGCCGCAGGCGCCGACGTGTCGTTCGAAGACATCGTCATGGTGAACGCCCGCACCGAAGTCGTCGCCAAGGCGCGCGCCGAAAAGAAAAAAGCGGCTGAACTGGAACCCGGCGACGGCTGCACCGGCGCGTTGATCCTGCCCACCCGCTCGGCCAACGGCAACCTGATCCACGGCCAGAATTGGGACTGGCGCGCCGAATGCGCCGAAACCGCCGTCGTGCTGCGCGTGCGCAACGACAACGGCCCCGACATCCTGACGTTCGTGGAAGCCGGCGGCCTGGCGCGCAGCGGCCTGAACAGCGCAGGCGTGTCCATCACCGCGAACTATCTGGAATCCGACCGCGACTTCCGCCAGCTGGGCGTGCCGCTGTCGCTGATCCGCCGCAAGGTGCTGGAACAGCAGCATTTCGCGCTGGCCATCAAGGCCGTCGCCACCACGCCCAAGTCGTGCTCCAACAACATCATGATCGGCATGGCTGCCGGCTTTGGCGTCGACTACGAATGCACCACGGATGAAGCCTTCCCGATCTACCCGGGCGCCGACGACCTGATCGTGCACGCCAACCACTGGGTCAGCGAAGTGGCGCTTGGCAAGCTGCGCGACACCGGCCGTGCCAGCACACCGGAAAGCGCCTACCGCGACTGGCGCGTGCGCCGCCTGCTGAACGAAAAGACGGAACTGACGCGCGACGACTTGAAGCGCGCGCTGTTCGACGACTTCGGTTCGCCCTACTCCGTTTGCCGCCCGCCGCGCCCCGGCAGCCACGACAATTTGTCGGCCACGGTCGCCATGGTCGTGATGGAACCCGCCGCCGGCCTGATGGAAGTGGCACCGCTGCCGGCGCTTAACCGCACGTTCACCCGCTACAGCCTGACCGCAGAACCTGAACTGCTGGCCGCCGCCTGACCGGCAACGCGTCCGCGCAACCCGAGGAAATATCAATGAAGATTCATTGTCTGCGCGCCGCGGTTGCGCTGGCGCTTGCCGGCCTGGCCGGCACGGCGGTCGCGCAATCGGCGCCGCCGCTGCGTATTTCGCTGACGGCCGACATCCGCTCCACCGAGCCCGGCGTCAACCGCGACAGCAACAGCGACGCGGTCGTGCTGCACATCGTTGAAGGCCTGGTGGCCTACGGCGAGGACGCCGAAGTGCGCCCACTGCTGGCCAAATCGGTCGACATCAGTCCCGATGGCAAGACTTATACGTTCAAGCTGCGCGACGGCATCAAGTTTCACAACGGCAAACCGATGACATCGGCCGACGTGCTGTGGACCTGGCAGCACTACACCGCCGCCAATTCCGGCTGGCGCTGCGCCAGCGAATTCGACGGCCGCGGCACGGTGAAGGTCACCGGCGTGGAAGCGCCCGATGCGCAGACGGTGGTGTATCACCTGGAAAAGCCTACCAGCCTGTTTCTGGCGTCGCTGGCCCGCACCGATTGCGGCGGCACCGGCATCCTGTCCAGGGATTCGGTCGGCGCGGACGGCGCCTGGATCAAGCCCATTGGCACCGGCCCGTTCGAATTGGCTGAATGGAAGCGCGGCGAGTATATCCGCCTGACCAAGTTCGCCGGCTATTCGAACCTGGATGGCAAGCGCGACGGCTATACCGGGTCGAAGCGCCCGCTGGTGGACGAAGCCCGCTTCATGATCGTACCGGACGATTCCACCGCCAAGGCCGCTTTGCAGCGCGGCAACATCGACATCATTGAAGACGTGTCCAACAACGACGTTCCCGTGCTGCAAGGCACGCCGAATGTGAAGGTGGCCTATGCGCCGGTGATGAGCATGACGGCACTGCTGCTGCAGACCAAGGACCCGGTGCTGTCCAGCCCCAAGATGCGCCAGGCCTTGGCCCACGCCATCGACTACAAGCAATTGGCCGCGGCCGTGACCGAAGGCCTGGCCCAGCCCAACAATTCCATTGTGCCGCTGGTGTCGCCCTACCATGATGCGGTCCAGAAGCAAGGCTGGAATTACGATCCGGCGCAGGCGCAGAAGCTGTTGAAGGAAGCGGGCTACAAGGGCCAGGCGCTATCGATCCTGACCACCAAACGCTACCCGCAGTCGTATAACTCGGCCGTGATCGTGCAGGCGATGCTGCAGTCGGTGGGCATCAACGCGCAATTGTCGGTGGTGGAGTGGGCGACGCAGCTGGACCGCTATAACGCGGGTACTTACCAGATGATGACGTTCCCGTATTCAGCGCGCCTGGACGCGGCGCTGAACTACGAGATGGTGACGGGCGACAAGGCCAAGCAACCGCGCAAGATCTGGGATAACCCGGAGGCCGCGAAGCTGGTGGCGGCGGCGTCCGTCGATACGGACCATGCCAAACGGCAGGCGGCGTTCGATCAACTGCATCGGTTGTTCTTGGAGGATGTGCCTAGCATTCCGCTTTATAACGGGCTGGATATCGGGGCTTACCGGAGCAGCATCAAGGGGTATCAACCTTGGGCGGTGAAAAAGCCGCGTGCATGGGAAGTGGAGCGGGTTGCTCAGTGAGCGCGCGCTGTATTAAGTAGGCCGCCGAATTGCGGCCGCGCGGGCGGCCACAATCGGCATACATGGTTCGGGGCGTCGTGGCGATGCTTGCTTCGCACGCCGGCCTATTTTCCTTCTACCACTTTGGTTTCCCACACGCGGGGCTTGCCTTCCCAGACCGAGAAGCCCTGGACGCGCTTGCCGACGGCCCAAGCGTCCGCGCCGTTGTACAGCATCAGCATCGGCGTCTGTTCCAGCATCAGCGCGTGCAACTGATCGAAGAGTGCCTGGCGCTTGGCCGGGTCGGATTCCAGGAAGCTCTCGTCGATCAGCTTTTGCGCGGCGGGGTCGTCCCAGACCTTGCGCGGCTGCTTGGCCTTGTCGCCGGCAAACTGCTCGAAACTGAGCGACGGGTCCAGCCGGGACGAAAACGAGAACGAGCTGACCTGATACTTGCCGGTGTTGTAGCGGTCCAGCTGCGTGGCCCACTCCAGCACTTCGATCTTGGCGTTGATGCCGACCGACTGCATCATGGCCTGGGCGATCACGGCCACCTGATAGCTGGGTACGTGGGCGCGCTTGTTGGCATAAATAACAATGGGTTCGCCCTTGTAGCCCGCTTCCTTCAGCAGTTGCTGCGCGCGCGCCGGGTCGTACTGGTAGCTGCGCTTTTCGGCGTCCTTGTAGTAGGCCGATCCCGCGTAGACCGCCGAGTTGTTCAACCGGCCCAGCCCCTCAGACGCGGCGGCGACCACTTGCGGGATATCCAGCGCGGCGGCGATCGCCTGGCGCACCTTCACATTCTTCAGCACCGGGTCCTGGGTCTGAAACAACAGCACATGCTTGACGGCATCGTGCGGGCTGAAAACCGTCAGGTTCTTGGCGCTTTTCAGTTCGCCTACATCGGTGTTGGTGATCTGGCTGGCGTCGATGGCGCCGGACATCAGGCCGGCCTTGGACGTAGACGGATCCGGCACCACCAGGAACTTCACCTCGTCCACCAGCGGGCGTTTGGAACCGACGTAGCCGTCTGGCTTATCGCCGTCGGGCGACGTGTAGTCCTTGAATGCGGACAGCAAGGTGTATTCGCCGCGCTTCCAGTCCTTGAACATGTAGGGGCCCGTGCCCACGGGCTTGATCCACGAGCCGTCGGCGGCGACCGAATCTTTCGAAATAATGGCGGTCATGCCGCAATCGGTGCGGGCCAGCGAATCCAGGAACACCGCCGACTTGCGGTCCACCTTCATCACCACGGTCTTCGCGTCGGGCGCGGACACGTCGGTGACTTTCAGGCCATTGCGGCCGTCGAAATCGCTGCGGCAGCGCCAATCCGTCTTCGGATCCATGTAGCGCTGCCAGCTCCAGATCACGTCGGCCGACGTGAGCGTGGCGCCGTTGTGGAACTTGACGCCGTCGCGCAGCGTGAAGGTATAGGCGAGGCCATCCGGCGACAGCTCCACCGACTTGGCCAGCAGCGGGCCGACCGTTCCGTCCTCGCGGTAGCCGACCAGGCCTTCGACGATGTTGAGCACCACGCCGTCGGTGGTGTTATCGCGGTTCACGCCAGGGTTGGTCGACCGGATGTCCGCCGGTTGCGCCACGGTCAGCACGGCGGCGTGGACGGGGACGGCGGCAAGCGCCACGGAGAGCGCAAGCGCCCTGGGAACAAAGTGGTGGTGCATGGAAAAGACTCCCCGGCGTGTGGCGCAAAATTCACGCATATATTGGCGCCAAAATAATCTGCTAATTATGGAGAGTCGGCGTTGGTGCGCCATCGGGGGTATCCCTGAAACGCCCGCCAGAAACACTGCGGCAGCCCCCTTTTCAGGCGGGCCGCCGCATGGGCGAAGCGCAATCGGGCAAGCGGCGCCGCGTCAGGAAATATCTTGGCCCACGTGCTGGGCGATGATCTTCTGCAGCCGCTTCACGTCGCGCGCCTCCAGCGCGTCGACCATGTCGAAATGCTCTCGCGCCGAGATCTCGATGCGTGAACGGGTGACCCATTCCTTGGCGGGCGCGGCGGGTCCCCGCGCGCGGGTTTCCTGGATCAACGCCGCCAGTTCGCGATTGCTGCACAGGTCGTACATGCCTGCGTGAAACGCCAGATTGACCTCGTATTGCTCCAACAGGGTGCCGTCATGCAGCAGCTTGGCGAAACGTTCGGCCAAGGTGCGCAGCGCACGCACCTTGGCCGCCGTGACGTTGGGCATCAAGTCGGCCGCCGCCCCGGTTTCCAGCAAGATGCGGATGTCGCGGATCTGCAGATGCTGGTCCGGGTCCATCGCATAGACGTGATAGCCCCGGTTCGGAATGTGCGCAATCAGCCGCTTGGCGGCCAATTGGTCTAACGCCCGCCGGACGTCCAGACGCTTGGCGTCGTAGCGTTCTTGCAGGTCGATCTGTTTCAACCAGGCGCCGGGACCATACACACCCGACTGAATATCATGGGCAATACGGTCAACCAGGCCGGGTTGTGCCGCCGCCGCTTTCGGCATGGACCACTCCCGTCAATCAATTCCAAAACGCGTATTTTAGGCATAACTTCCTGCGGCGATAGCAGGGAGTTCCCCCTGCCCTCACGCAATCGCCCGCACGGGCTCTTGCCCGTCCAACCGCCAGCGCAGGCGCACGCCGCCGGTGTCGGTGGATTCCAGCGCCGGGATCGCCGACAGCAGGCTGCGCGTGTAGTCTTCCCGAGGCTGGTCGAACACCGCGTCGCGCGAGCCCTGTTCGACAATGCCGCCGTCGCGCATCACCACTACCCGGTCCGCCACCTGCTCGACCACGCCCAGGTCGTGGCTGATGAACAAACACGAAAAGCCGTGCCGTTCCTGCAGATCGGCGAACAGATCCAGCACCTGCGCCCGCACGGTCACGTCCAGGGCGGAAACGGGTTCATCGGCGATCACGAACGCTGGCCGGCGCACGATGGCGCGGGCGATGGCCACGCGCTGGCGTTGGCCGCCCGACATTTCGTGCGGAAAGCGCGTGGCGTACTCCGACCCCAGGCCCACCTCCGCCAACACCTCGTCGACCCGACGGCGCTTGTCCGCCGAAGACATGTTGTCCAGCATGCGCAGGCCTTCGCCTACCAGTTGGCCGATGGTCATGCGGGGGTCCAGCGACGAATACGGGTCCTGGAACACCATCTGGCAATTCAAGCGGTAGTCGCGCCAGGCCGCCGAGCGCCGGTTCACCGGCTGGTTGCGGAACAGGATCTGGCCGGACGTGGGCGCCAGCAGACCCGCGATCGCCCGGCCCAGCGTCGTCTTGCCCGAACCCGATCCGCCCACGACCGCCACGACCTCTCGCGGCTGAACGTGCAGGTCGATGCCGTTCAAGGCGCGCTTGGCGCCCGTGCGGGAAAACAGCCGCTGATGGCCGGCGTAATCCACCACCAGGTTCTTGACCTCGACGATGGGCGCCTCCGGCGCCAGCTTGCGGGCCGGCAGCCGGCGGGGCATCGCGTCCAGCAGCTTGCGCGTGTAGGGATGCTGCGGCCGCGCGAGGATGCCGGCGGTCGTGCCGGTTTCCAGCACCTTGCCGTGCTGCATCACCACCATGCGCTCGGTGTAGCGCGCCACCATCGGCAGGTCATGGCTGATCATCAGCACCGCCGTGTGGTGTTCGCGCGTCAGGTCCACCATCAGTTCCAGCACGTCGCGCTGCACCACCGCGTCCAGGGCGGTGGTGGGCTCGTCGGCGATCAGCAGCGCCGGCTCCAGCAGCATCACCGAGGCCAGCATCATGCGTTGACGCATGCCGCCCGAGAACTCGTGCGGCCAGGCGTCCATCGCCCCCTTGGGGTCGCGGATGCCCACGCGGCGCAGCATTTCAAGGATGCGTTCGCGGCGCTGCGCCGTGGACAAGGACTTGCGGTGCAGTTTCAGGCCTTCGTCCAGTTGGCGGCCGATCGGCATGGACGGGTTCAGCGACGTCATCGGCTCCTGGAAGACCATGCCGATGCGCGCCCCGCGCAGCTTGCGCAGCACGGCCGGCTCGGCCTTCGTCACGTCGACGCCCTCGAACACAATGGCCCCGCCCGCGACCACCAGCGGCGCCGGCGTCAGGCCCATGATGGCGCGCGCCGCCTGGGTCTTGCCGCTGCCGGATTCGCCGACGATGCCGACCATTTCGCCCGGCGCGACCTCGAAAGACACGCCGCTGACGATCTCGCGGCCGCCGGCGCCCACGGTCAGGGTCAGGTTCGATACCGCTACCAGTGCGCTCATTGCACGCCCCTCATGCGGGGGTCAAGGCGGTCTCGCACCGCGTCGCCCAGCAGGTTGATCCCCAGCAGCGCCAGCGCAATGGCCAGGCCGGGAAGAATGGAAAGGTAGGACGCCTGCGCCATGAACGGACGCGCGGCGGCCAGCATGTTGCCCCAGGTCGGCGCGGGCGGCGGCACGCCCAAGCCCAGGAAGGACAGCGCGCTTTCCGCCAGGATCACCCAGCCGAACATGGACGTGGCCAGCACGGTCAACGGCGCGACGCAGTTGGGCAGCACATGCCGGAACATGGTGTAGAGCTCTGAATTGCCCAGCACCCGGGACGATTCGATGAACTCTTTTTCGCGCAACGACAGCACCGTGCCCCGCACGATGCGCGTCACCGACGGCGTGTAGGCCAGGCCCAACGCCAGGATGATGCCGTACTTGTTGGCGCCCACCACGGCCAGCAGCCCCAGCGCCAGCAACAGGCCCGGGAAGGCCAGCAGCGCATTGTTGAAGGCCATGATGATGCGGTCGGTCCAACCGCGCACGAAACCGGTCAAAGTGCCGATGGCGGTGCCCGCCACGATGGCGAACGTGACGGTCAGCAGGCTGATCCAGACGCTGCTTGCGGCCCCGGCCAACAAGCGCGACAGTTCATCGCGGCCGAATTCGTCGGTGCCCAGCAGGAAGTCGCCGCCCGGCGGCTTGAGCCGCGCGACGAAGTTGATCTTGAGCGGGTCATGCGGCGTCCAGAAAGCGCCCATGACCGCCGCGACGATCATCGCCCCGACGATCACGCCGCCCAGGAGCGCGTTAGCTGCGATTCGCTTTTTCATTCGGCGGTCACTCTCGGGTCGAAGATGGGATAGCAAAGGTCGATCAGCAGATTCACGATCACGTAGACGACGCCCACGAACAGCAGGCAGCCCTGAATCACCGGGTAGTCGCGCGCGAAAATCGAGTCCACCAGCAGGCGGCCCAGTCCGGGAATGGTGAACACCGTTTCCACCACCGCGATGCCGCCCAGCAGATTACCCAGCACCAGGCCGATCAGTGTCCAGGTGGGGCCGAAGGCGTTGCGGAACGCGTGGCGCATCAGCACGGCCGACTCGGACAGGCCCTTGGCCCGCGCATGGGTGATGTAGTCCAGCCGCAGCACTTCCAGCGTGCTGGCGCGCGCCATGCGCATCAACACCCCGATTTCGTGCAGGAACAGCGTCAGGATGGGCATGGCCAGGTACAGCAGGCCCGCCTTCCAGTCTTCACCGATGGACACGTAGCCCACCACCGGCAGCCATTGCAGCTTCAGGCCGAAGAAGATCAGCAGCAGCAAGCCCAGCCAGAAGGTCGGGATGGACACCAGCAGGGTCGCCGAACCGACCAGGAACAGGTCGGGCCATTTGTTCTGCTTCCAGGCCGCGATCATGCCGGCGGGCACGGCCACCAGCGCGGCAAACAGCACCGCCACCAGCACCACGCGCCCGCTGATCAGGAAGCGGTCCCACACCAGCGGCAGCACAGGCTGCCCGGTGTTGATGGACGATCCCAGATCGCCGTGCAGCATGTTGCCGAACCAGATGCCGAACTGGGTCAGCCAGGTCTGGTCCAGCCCCAGGCGCGCACGCAGATCCGCCAGCGCGGCCGGCGTGGCCAGATCGCCCAACAGCAGTTGGGCGGGATCACCCGGAATCAACCGGATCATCACGAACACCGCCACCGCCACGATCAGCAGGGTCGGCACCGCCATGACAATTCGGGATAGCGCAAAACGCAGCATGGCCCTCTCCTAGTCCTGAACGCCGCGCGGCTGCGCGACGCGTCCGCGTCCGGCGATATCAATGATCAACATGTCGCAACTTGCGCAGCGCGCGCGCCAGGAAGTCCTGCACCTGGCCCACGCACTTCAGCCCGTCGTGCGGCACGTTCTCCACCAGGTCCAGTTCCGCTTTCACGCCCTGGGCTTCAAAAGAACGCCGCAACGCCTCCAGGCGCTCGGGGCGTGTCTTGCCGGCGTCGTTGGCGCCCGGCATAAAGAACTTGCCGCCTTCGCGGTGAGTGATTTCCCACGTTTCCAGGTCGGCCTTGCCCACGATCATGTGAACGGCGACCTGCTTAAGCGCCTCGATGTCGACGCCCTTGCCGAAACGGGCCTCGACGTCGCGCACGCCCACCCACCAGTCCTGGCTGGGGTCCAGCAGCGTGACCGAGCCCGGCGCGCCGATCGACACGGCCCACAAGCTTTCCGGATGCAGGTAGGCGAAACGGTTGACGAACTGGCCGCCGCCCGAATAGCCGAACAGGCCGAACTTTTTGAAATCGCGGCCGAATTTCTCGCCGACTTCCGCCACCATGTCCAGCAGGATCTGGTCGTACCGGATATCGCCCTCGCGCAGTTGCTTGAAGCCGTCGCGGTTGCCGTCGCCCAGCGGACCCACGGGGAACAGCGGGCACAGCACGATGCAGTCGTTCCAGCGCGCGAACTCGGCGAACGCGTCGCGGTATTCCACGAAAGCGCGGCCGGTGCCGTGCATGATCACCACCAGTTCCATCGGATGTTTGGCGGTGTCGATGTGCGGCGGCACATACATGCAGTAGGAAAAGCGCGGGTCGGTGCGGGCTGCGAAGACCGTGCTGTGGCCCAGGTCGTATATGGCCCGCGCGCGGGCGGCGTCGGGCTGGATGGCGGGAGCTGCGTTGGACTGCATGATTTCCTCGTTTCCATGGCCGCGGGCGGGCACATGGTCTATCCGGTGGGCAAAATAATGATCACATAAATTGGCGCCAATTTTAGGCGTAGGTGTTTCCGCCCAACAAGGCAGGGGATTCCCTAGGGCCAACAAGCCCAGGCCGGATAGGCCGGCCGTTGTTTCAATCTGGGGGAAGTATTGGGGCGCCGCGCGGATGCGACGCCCTGCCGCGTCAGCCTTTCTTGAACAGCCGCTTGACCACGCTGACCACGCCCAGCACCACGGCCCCGGCCACGATGCCGAACAGGGCGTTAAGCAAGGTGGACGTCAACGCGTGCACCACGGCGCCCCCGCCCACCGCGGCGGCGGCGTGCTCCACGGCGGCGTGCACCGGCGCAATGCCATGGGTCAGGATCGCGCCGCCCACCATGAACATGGCCGCGGTGCCCACCACCGACAGCGTCTTCATCAGATAGGGTGCCGCGCCCACGATGCGCTTGCCCAGCCAGGCCATGGCCTGCGACCGCTTCTGGCTCAGGTACAGGCCCAGGTCATCCAGTTTGACGATGCCGGCCACCAGGCCATAGACGCCTACCGTCATGGCGACGGCGATGACCGACAGCACCATCACCTGGCGCGTGAAGTCGGCGGTCGCCACCGCGTCCAGGCTGATGACGATGATCTCGGCGGACAGGATGAAGTCGGTCCGCACCGCGCCTTTGATCTTGTCGCGTTCGAACGCGACCATGTCGACGGACGCGTTCTGCAGCGCTTCGGCGCGCGCGGCGTGATTGCCTTCGACCGACTCGCCATGCGGCAGGAACTTATGGGCCAGCTTCTCCACGCCTTCGAAGCACAGAAAGGCGCCGCCCAGCATCAGCAGCGGCGTCACCGCCCATGGCAGGAAGGTGCTGATCAAGAGCGCCGCCGGCACCAAGATCAGCTTGTTGATGAAGGAACCCCGGGCCACCGCCCACACGACGGGCAGTTCCCGGTTGACCGGCACGCCGGCCACCTGCTGCGCGTTCAGCGCCAGGTCGTCGCCCAGCACGCCGGCCGTTTTCTTGGCCGCGACTTTGGTCATGACGGAGACATCATCCAGAATCGTGGCGATGTCGTCGAACAATGCGAAAAAACTGCTGCCGGCCATCAAGCATCCCCTGAGCCTTAAGGTGACCCGAGTTTACAGGCGGCACGGCCCGTTCGGCTGCAACACGGTTGGCCGTTTTCATTCCTTTTGTGTCGGGATCGGGCTGGGCGGTACCCGCCCCCCGGCGTCGTCGAACAGGATGTTGTTTTCCAGATGGATATGCGCCATCAGGTCTTCCTTGAACGTGCGGATGCCCAGATACAACGCGCGCCAGGTATTGCATGCGGCGCGCGGCAAGGTAAGGTCGTTCGTCAGCGCCAGCAGGCGTTCCAAGGCCACGCCATGGTCGTCGTGTTCCATGCGCATCACCATGATGGGCATGGTCGCCATCGCTCCGTGGCCGCGCGCCAGCATCGGAAACAGCACCTGCTCTTCCTTCTGCATATGGCTTTCCAGTTCCTGGTGCATCGTGCGCAGGTGGTCGGCCAGGCCGGTCGGACAATCCGGGCTGTCGGCGTGCACTTGTTCCACCTTCAATGCCAGCCGGATCAGCTCGGGCAACTGCTGGCGGTGCACGTCGTGATAGCGCGCCAGGATGTGGTCGATCAGTTCGGCGGCCGATGCCAGGCCCCAATCCTTCTCCTGGGGCGGGTTGCGCGACAGCGCGATCAGGCGCGCTTCGATCTGCGCCGGGTCCAGCGACCGCTGCGCCGCCGCTTCGCCCAGGCTTTTCTTGCCGCCACAGCAAAAATCCAGTTCGTATTCGTGGAACACCTGCGTGGCGCCCGGAATGCTGCGGGCCAATTGACCCAGGGATTGCTCAACCATGCTCATCGCGTCTCTCCAGTGATCTTGACGGTACCGGAGTAAGAGCGAAAACCATGCCAGGAAAACGTTGCGTTAAATCAAAGACTTGCAAAACTTAGGGTAGATAACACCGTCGCAACCTGGGGTTTTAATCACCCCGCGACGGTAAAATCAACCCCATGCAAAACCTCCTGCTTGCCGACCTGGTAGCCGACCTGCCGCCCGCCATCCGCCTGCAACGGTTGGTCTCCAGCCTGCGCGCGCATTTCCGGTGCGGTGCCGTCGCCTTGCTTCAGCAGGAAGAGGATCACCTGCGCCCCATCGCGGTCGACGGCCTGACCCGGGACGCGCTGGGCCGGCGTTTCGCCGTGCACCAGCACCCGCGCCTGGCCGCCATCCTGGCTCGCCGCGGCGTCACCTGCTTCCATCATGACAGCACCCTGCCCGATCCCTATGACGGCCTGATCAACGGCATGGCCGGCGAACCGCTGCCCGTACACGACTGCATGGGCACCAGCCTGCATGTTGAAGGCCAGCCCTGGGGCGTACTGACGCTGGATGCGCTGGAAGTCGGCACCTTCGACGCCGAAGCCCAGTCGGAACTGCGTGACGCCATCGTGCTGGTCGAGGCCGCGCTGCGCACCACCCGGCTGGAAACCGAGATCCGCGCCCTGCGCGACGCCCGCGGCCCCGCCCCCGTCGACAACGTGGCCACGGACCGCTACGAAATCCTGGGAAACAGCGCCCCCCTTGTCCGCCTGCTGCATGAAATCGACGTGGTGGCGGATTCCGATCTGCCAATCCTGCTGCTGGGCGAAACCGGCGTCGGCAAGGAGTTGTTCGCGCACCGCGTGCATCGTCTGTCGCGTCGCGGCGGCAAGCCGCTAGTGCATGTGAACTGCGCCGCCCTGCCGGAATCCCTGGCCGAAAGTGAATTGTTCGGCCACGCCAAAGGCGCGTTCTCCGGCGCGGTCACCGACCGGCCCGGCCGCTTCGAAGCGGCCAACGGCGGCACCCTGTTCCTGGACGAGGTCGGCGAACTGCCGTTGTTGGTGCAGGCCAAGCTGCTGCGCGCCTTGCAGAACGGCGAAATCCAGCGCCTGGGCGACGACCGCCCCCGCACCGTGGACGTGCGCATCGTCGCCGCCACCAACCGCAGTTTGCGAGATCGGGTGCAAGCCGGGGATTTCCGCGCCGACCTCTATCACCGCCTGTCCGTCTACCCGGTGCCGATCCCGCCGCTGCGCGAGCGCGGCAACGACATCCTGCTGCTGGCCGGCCGCTACCTGGAACTGAACCGGGCGCGGCTAGGCCTGCGCAGCTTGCGGCTGTCCGAAGAGGCCGAAGAAATGCTGCGCCGCTATTCCTGGCCAGGCAACGTGCGCGAACTGGAACACGTCATCAGCCGTGCCGCCATCAAGGCGGTCAGTCACGGCGCCGACCGCAACGACATCGTGACGCTGGAAACCGGGCTGCTGGACGTGTCCGACCACGACGCGCCCATGCCCGCCCCGGACCTTGGGCCCGACGATGGGCCTGCCGCCGGCATCCCGTCATTGCGCGACACGGTGGACGCCTGCCAACGCCAGGCGATCCGCCGGGCGCTGCACACGCACCAGGGCAGTTGGGCCCACGCCGCGCGCGCGCTGGACGTCGACCCCAGCAACCTGCATAAGCTGGCGCGGCGCCTGGGCCTGAAGCCCTAGCGCCCGGTGATCTAAACAGAAAGGCCGCGGGGCGGCCCCTGAAAGCGGCATCCCGCAGCGGGAATGGGGATCAAGCCTTGATGTACACCCAGGCGTGCACGCCGGATTTCAGCAGCACCGACACGCGCTTGTAGTCGGCGACTTCATAGCTGTCGGCCGCGCGCAGTTCGTCCTGGGTGATTTCGAACACCGTGCCCGGGACTTCGTCTTTAGGGTCGTAGCTGGCATACACGATCGGGTGCTGCGCCTTGCCGCTGGTCTTCAAGACCTCGGGGTCGGTAATGTCCACCCAGTGCTGGACATAACCCGTCATCGCATCGGGCCGCCCAGTCAATTCGCGGCCGAAAGTGGCCAGTTGCACCGTTTTGTCCTGCAGCGTTCCATAAGAGAAAAGCAGGATCGACGTTTCGTGGGAGTCATGCACCATCGTGTCCTTTAGGAGAAACCCCAGGAAAACGACTTTACACCAGCGTGTCCGAGCTTCATTGAAAGGACATCCCGGCGCAACAAAAGTTTAATCTTCGACGATTACCATGGCCGCTCTTTCGCTGCCTCACGGCGGTCTGCGTTGGATTTTCTTCTGAGGCACTTGCGCAACATGGTCGCCACCCTGGCCGTCGGCGCCGCCGTTGCCGCGTCACTCCCCGTGAACGCCGCCCCGCAGGCGGCCACTCCGGAGTATGTCTTCGACTGGCCGCGCCAGCCGTTGCACGACGCCTTGCAGCAGTATGGCGAACTGACGGGCGATTCCGTCCTTTACGACACGGGGCAGGCGGCCGGCAAGACCGCCCCCGCGCTGACCGGCCGCTACACCGCTCGCGAAGCGCTGACGCGGCTACTGGCCGGAACGGACCTTCAGGCGCATTACACGGCGCCCCGGGCATTGATGCTGATGCCCCGATTGCGCACGCCGGCCGCCCCCCCGCCGCCCGCCTCGCGCGCGGATCGCCAGCAATACTATGGCCGCCTGCAGAGCCGGGTGCTGGCCGCCCTGTGCGCCCGGCCCGCCCTGCGCACCGGCGACTACCGGGTGGCGTTGCGCGTAAGCCTGGACCCGGCCCACGCGCTGTCCGACGTGAAGGTGCACGCCACCGGCCACCCTGACATGGAACCGGCGATCCGGGACGCGCTAAGCGGCGTGCCCATCGGCGCCCCGCCGGCCGGCTTCGGGCTTCCCGCCACCCTGTTGATCACGCCCGAGGCCGCGCGCCGCTACGGCGGCTGCGCGCCATGAGCGGAAACGGCCTGGCCGCGCTGCGGCGTCTTATCGTCGACCGCTACGACGCCATCAAGCATCAGGTGGCCCGCCGGCTAGGCGGCGCGTCCGATCTGGCGGGCGACGCGCTGCATGACGCCTACCTGCGCTTGTCCGTGCGGGACGACCTGGATGCCGTGCGCCATCCGCAATCCTATCTGGTCAATACCGCCGTGCACGTGGCCATCGACCGCATCCGGCAAGACGTGCGGCTGCTGAGCGAAAGCGAAGTCAGCGAATTCTTCGACGTGGCGGATGCCAGCCCCGGGCCGGCCGAGGTGGTGCAGTCGCGCTCGGACCTGACCCGGATGTTCCAGGTGCTGGATGCGCTGACGCCGCGCCAGCGGGACATCCTGCTTGCCGCGCGCGTCGAAGGGCTGTCGCGGTCGGACCTGGCCAAACGCTGGGGTATCTCGGTGCGGCTGGTGGGGCGCGAACTACAGACCGCGCACGAGCACTGCGTCCGTGCGATGACGCCGACGGAGGAATAATTGAAAGAAAGTGTTTATTTCCGGCCGTCGGGGTTCCGTTCCTGCTGTTTGAAAACGTCTAAGTATCAGCACGGCAGATAAGGCCGCGCAAGCAAACGTCCCCATGAATTCCGACAGCCCCTCCGGCCCCCGTTCCGATTCCGCCCTTGAGCGCGAGGCCCATGCCTGGGTCCGCGTCTTGGCGACGGGCTCCCCTACCACGCAAGATGGCCGGGCCTTCAAGGCCTGGCGCGCGCAGAGCGCGGCTCATGAACGCGCCTGGGTGCAGGCGGCGCGCGCGTGGCGGGAGTTGGGGCAGATCACGCAAGCCTACGCCGCGAGCCGGCCCGCGCCGACGCCCAAGCGGCCAGCGCCCGCCGTCTCCGGCAGACGGTGGTTCCTGGCAGGCGGCGCCGGGGCCTTCGCCAGCCTGGCCACCGTCGGGCTATTGCGCCCCCCCTTCGGCCTCTGGCCGTCGTTGGCCGAAGCCCGCGCGGACTATCGCACCTTGACCGGCGAGCAACGCCGCATCGCCCTTGATGGCCAGCACGTGACGCTGGCGCTGAACACGCAAACCAGCGTCAACGTTTCAAGCGAGGGCATGCAAACCCGCATCGAGCTGGTCTCGGGCGAAGCGGCCATCCAGTCCACCGGAAGCCGGCCATGCGAGGTGCGGGCCGGCGCCGCCCGTCTGCGGCTGGCGTCTGGCGACATCGAAGTGCGGCGGCTGCACGGCGACCGCGTCCACGTGCGCTGCAACAGCGGCCAGGTGGAACTGGCGCATGCCAATGCCACGCTGCTGCTGCCAGCGGGTCAGCAACTGGGTTATGACGACGCCATGCTGGGCGCGCCTGCCGCCATTGCGCAAATCAGCTCGGACTGGCGCGCGGGCATCGTCAGCTTCCATGACCTGCCCCTCAACCTGGCCGTGGAAGAGATCAACCGCTACCGGCCGGGCCGCGTGGTGCTGATGAACGATGCGCTGGCCCGCCACCGCTTGAGCGCGCGCTATGAAGTGAAGAACCTGGATCAGGCCATCGCGCAGATCCGGCAGCTGTATGGCGCGTCCGTGCGGCGGGTGGGCGATGTCGTATTCCTGAGTTGATAAACGCGCTTGTCATAAAAAATTCACGCGGATTCCTGTACCGAGTCCCAAGGCGTCGTTCGACTAGATGAGTAAGCGGGCACGGTGGCCTAGTCACTGCCGCCCTTCATCGACATCCTTGAATCACGCCATGTCCTCGTCTACGTCCGCTACGCCCCTCGTCCCCTCCCCCGCCCTGGCGCCCCTTGGCCGGCGCGGCTCGTCCCGCGACCGCCGCGCCGGCCTGCGGCCCGCATGGCGGCTTAGCCCGCTGTCGCAGGCCATGACGGCCCTGGCGATCGCGGGCAGCGCCAGCAGTGCGGCGCAAGCGCAGACGCGCGCGTTCAGCCCCGGCTGGTTCGCGGACAAGAACACCGTCCAGTCGACGGCTCAACGCACGGGCCGCATGCCCGACGGCAGCATGGCGGGCATCGGCAACGGCGCCAAACAGCAGGCGCAATCTCGCCAGCAATTGCAGAAGTCCCTGGACAATCTGAATCGCGCCGCGGCAGCGGTTGCCGCCCAGCAGGCCGCGCAAGCGGCCGCGCGCGCGGCTGCGGCGGCCAATGGCGCCGAGGTGCCCGACGGCCGGACCGAAGGCGGATTATGGGAAGCCCAGGGCGAGCTGGCCCGGTGGGAAGGCGCCAAGGCTGCCACGTCATCGTCAAGCAGCGGCAAGCATACGGTCACGATCGAGCAGACGCAGCCGCGCGCGATCCTGAACTGGGACACCTTCAACGTCGGCCGCAATACCACGGTGCAATTCAAGCAGGCCGCCAGCGATGCAGTCCTGAACCGCGTGGTCGGCGCCAGTGCCAGGCCCAGCCAGATTCAAGGCGCGATCAAAGCCGACGGCACGGTGCTGGTCGTGAACCAGAACGGCGTGATCTTCAGCGGCACCAGCCAGGTCAACGCCCGCAATCTGGTGGCCGCGGCGGCCACCATCAGCGACGAACAGTTCCGCGAACGAGGCTTGTTCGTGGATAAGGACGGCACGCTGCCCACGTTCAAGGACGCGCTGGGCGACGTGCAAGTGCAGGCCGGCGCGCGCATCGACACGGCCGTGCCCACGACCGCGACCAAGGGCGGCGGCTACGTGCTGCTGCTGGGCAGCAACGTCCACAACGCTGGCACGCTCATCACGCCGCGCGGCCAGGCCATGCTGGCCGCGGGCGACGATTTCATCATCCGCCGCGGCTACGGCACCGACGGCAATCCCAAGTCCACGACGCAGGGCCTGGAAGTCGGCACCACACTCAACACCGGCAGCCAGGCAGGACAGGTGCGCAACACCGGGTTGATCAGCGCCCCCGTCGGCGACATCACGATGATGGGCCACGCCGTGCGCCAGGATGGCGTACTGATCGCCACGACCGACATCGGCGCGCGCGGCGCCATTCATCTGCTGAACCGAGCCAGCGACACGGCAGGCAGCGTGACGCTGGGCGCGGACAGCGTCACGGCCGTGCTGCTGGAAGCCTCGGCCGTGACCGGCCTGGACGGTCAGCGCCAAGCCGCCATCAAGACGCTGGACGGCTCCGCCACCAACAAGGCCACCGGCGCCTTCGATCATCTGAGCACGGTCGCCGACCGCATGGACCTGTCGCGCATCGAGGTGGTCACAGGTGATCTGGCGTCCTTCCAGGGAGGCTCGGTCACCTTGGCCACCGGCGGGCAGATCGCCGTTTCGGCCAAGCGGCAGACCGTGTTGGAAAACGGCGCCGAACTGGATGTGGCGGGCGCCATCGGTGTCAGCGTGTCGATGGAATCGAACAACCTGCAAATCAACGTGCAGGGCAACGAGCAGCGCGACGCGCCGGTCAACCGCGACAGCAAGCTGCTGAACAACAGCGACGTGTGGGTGGACCGCCGCACGCTGGTGAAGGTTGCCAGCGGCACCCATGGCTACATCGGCGACCGCTGGTACACCAGCGGCGGCCTGCTGGAAGTGGGCGGTTACCTGGCCACCACGGAACACGGCGCCGGCCAATGGCTGGCGCAAGGCGGCACGGCCACTTTCACCGGCGGCGAACTGGTCACGCAGGCCGGCTCCGACATCAACCTGTCGGGCGGCACGCTGGACGTGCAGGCCGGCGATATCCGCCAAAGCTGGCTGCGCGGCACCGACGGCCGCCTGTACGAGGTCTCGCGAGCGCCCGGCGACCTGCTTTACGCCGGCCTGTACAAGGGGTATGAAGACACCCACGCCCGTTGGGGAGACAAGGCCACGCGCACGTTCTACAACCCGCTGATCGCCCCAAAAACGCGCTTTGAAAACGGCTACACCGTGGGCCGCGATGCCGGCCAGTTGATCGTATCCACCCATGCCGCCCAACTGGCGGGCACATTGACGGGCGAGGTATACCAGGGCGCGCGCCAGATCGACGCACCGCAATGGGACATGGACGGCTACTACCAATCGCAGACGGCCGTCGCGCGCCGCGCGCAGTTGACCGTGGGAAGCTATACGCCGATTTTCGATGCCGGCACCAACATGCTGGCCTGGACGCTGGGCGGTGTCGCCAACCAGGTGACGGCAGGCACAGGCACAGCCGGCGACGGCCTGATCCGGTTGGATGCCGCCTGGCTTAATGCCGCCAATCTGGGCGCCATCCGACTGGCCGGGTCCGAAGGGATCGCGGTGGATCAGGCCGTGCACGCCGCGCCGGGCGCAAGCGTGGTGCTGTATGCGCCCCAGGTCGATATCAACGCCAGCGTCAGTACGGCGGGCGGGCGAATCGTGGCCGGCAATATCGTCAAGCAATGGAACGCCAACGGCCGCAACGAAGACACCCCGGTCCTTGCCCCCGCCGGGGGAACGACGGGCGTGACGGTCGCCGCGGGCGCGGTGTTGGACACCGGCGGCCTGTGGAGCAATCTGCTTGCCAAGCCCGCCACGTCCGGTGAACTGGCCTATCGGCAGGGCGGCAGCGTATCGCTGCGCAGTACCCACGGTGTAACGCTGGCTGCGGGCAGCGCCGTGGACGTGTCTGGCGGCGGCGCAGTGCTGGCCAATGGCAAGACCCTGGGCGGCAAAGGCGGCGACGTCACGCTGATGGCGGGGCTTGATGCCGCCCTCAGCCAGGAAGGAACGATAGCGGCGCAGGGCGTGGACGGCGGCGGAAAGCTGTCATTACAAGCAGACAAGGTGCGCATCGTCGCGGCAAGTCAGGTCAACGCGGCATTCGCGGAAGCGGCGGGGACCAAGGTCTCCGTCCTGTCCGACGACGCCTTCAACATGGGCTTTTCGCAATATGAGGTGATTGGCCTGCACGGACTGGAGGTTGCCGACGGCGCGCAAGTGCGGGTGACGATGCCGGTCCAGCGCCATGCCTCCGGCATCCGCGCCATCCTGGACAAGTCGCAAGCCTTGCAGACCTTGACGCCCGAGCTTTACCAGGAAAATCCCGTCAAAAGCGTGCTGACGCAACGCAAAGGGGCCAGCCTGGTCCTGCAGGCCGGATCTCCGCTGTCGACCGCTGACGATTTGGAAACCACGATGTTGCGCGTGGGCAGCGGCGCCGTCGTCGAGGTCGACCCGGGGCAGAAGATCGATCTGAGCGGCGTCGGGCAGATCACCCTGGAGGGCACACTCAACGCGTGGGGCGGCGCCATCGCGGTCCGGGGCATACGCCCCGGGTCGACGGACGACGCCATCGCGGCCGGGCACGGCCGTTCCATCTGGCTGGGCGAAACGGCCGTACTGGACGCCGCGGGCCGCGCCGCCACCGCCTTCAACCATCAAGGCCAGGCATATGGCCGCGTGCAGGACGGCGGCAGCATCGTGCTGGGCAGCCAGGTGGACGTATCGCTGGGCGTCTCGCCGTCTCCCGACCTGTTCATCGTGTCGCGCCCAGGCAGCCGCCTGGACGCCTCAGGCAGCACTGCCACGGTACTGATCAATGGCGTGCCGACGATGTTGGCGGGCGCTGGCGGCAACATCGCCGTCAGCTCCGGCAACGGTCTGTACCTGGATGGCCGCATGACCGCCCTTGCAGGCGGCAGCGGCGCGCCCGGCGGCACCCTGTCCATCGGCCTGGATGCGCCGGTCTACCGTACGGCGGCGATGACCGCCCGAGTGAACAAAGGACGCGATCTGCGCCTGTCGCAACAGGCCCTGCCCGACGACTTGGCCGGCTTTGCCGACGCGCAGGCCGCGGCGGACGCGCTTGTCTATGGGCACGGCGGCCTAAGCGTTGCGCAGGTGGAAGACGGGGGGTTCGGCAGCCTGAACCTGCTGAGCAACGGCGCCATCAGTTTCGCGGGCGACGTCGACCTGCGCATGGGCCAAAGCCTGCGCCTGTTCAGCACGTCGCTCAACATGACGGAAGCCGCGCCCACCGCCGCCCGGGTGCGGCTGGCCGCCCCCTATGTGATGCTGGCAGGCGCCACCGACAATGGCGCGCCCGACTTGTACACCCGCCCGTCATCCTCGCTTGCTCCGTCCACGCGCATCAGCGAATCCACCTTCACGGCGGATGCCGGCTTCGTCGATATCCGCGACCTGGTACAGCTGGGCGCGCTGACCACGCAGCGGGCGCCGAATGGCGATGCCAGCTACGTCGGCACCGGCTTCATCCAGACCGACCTGCGCAGCCAGAGCGACATACGGGTGCTGGGCGGCCGGGGCACGCAGGTTGCGCTGGCCAACCAGCCCTACACCACGCAGCTTGCTGCCCCGGGCAATCTCAACCTGACCGCCGCGCAGATCTATCCGGACACGGGAGCGGTGACGCGAATCGTGGTCGGTCCGAACGGCTCTCGCGACGGCGTCAGCGGCTACGAAGCCGGCCGCACGCTTACCATCCGCCGCAATAACGACGCCCTTCCCCCCCTTCCGTACAGCGCGTTCGGCAAGCTGCGGCTGGCCGCCGACATCATCGACCAGGGCGGCGTGGTGCGGGCGCCGCTCGGACTGGTGGAAATGGGGGTGGCGGATACCACCGGCACAACCTCCCGCGTCAATCTCTTGCCGGGCAGCGTCACGTCCGTCAGCGGCCAGGGGCTGGTCATGCCCTATGGCGGCACCGTCGACGGCGTGACCTATCAATACGCCGGGCAGAACATCGTGTTGATCGGCGCAGGCGCCGCCACGCTCGGCGGCGACTTGAGCAGCGGCATTCAGCTGGCCGGCGAAGAGGTTCGGGTGGACGGCAACGCCATGCTGGACCTGTCCGGCGGCGGCCGCTTGTTGGGCGCCGGCTTCGTGACGGGCCGGGGCGGCTCCACCGACGCGCGATTCAACCCGCTGGTGCAGATCAATGCCAAGGGTGCGGGCTTCACCCTGCCGGGCCTGGCCACCAATCCCGTCTACGCGCTGGTGCCCGGCGTGCAGGCGCCCGTGGCGCCCACCACGCCCGACGGAAGCCAGAAGCCGCAGATCGGGCAGCAAGTCACGATCGGAAACGGGGTGCCCGGCCTGCCCGCCGGCACCTATACGCTGATGCCCTCGACCTATGCCCTGATGCCAGGCGCATTCCGCGTGGAAGTCAACGGGCTGGCTTCGAGCGCCGCCGCTTCGGGTGCGATACCGCTGCGCAACGGCTCCTGGTCCATCGCGGGCAACGTCGGTACCGCCGGCACGAACCTCGCCACGGCGACGCCCAAGCAGCTGTTGATCACATCCGGCGACGTCCTGCGCCAGTACTCGCAATACAACGAGATGGACTACGCCGCCTTCGTGCAGGCCGACGGCGCGCGCCGCGGCATTCCGCGCGCCATGTTGCCCGCGGACGCACGCACGTTGCGGGCGTATCTGGCGAGCGGCGCCGAAGGCCAGGCCTTTTCATTCGCGGGCCAGGTCGACTTTTCCGCCGCGGCAGCCGGCTACGGCGGCACGTTCGCCGTCTCGTCCAGCAATGACAAAGCAGGGCATCTAGAGGTCACCGCTCCGGGCGCGGGGCGCAGTGCGGGCTTCGAGGGCTTATCGCTGGATTCCGCCCAGCTCAGCGCGCTGGGCGCGCCCCGCCTCGTGCTGGGCGCCGTCCCCAATGTGGACTATGCCAACAACAGCAATACCGTCGACTTCGGTTACGCCCGCACCCACTTCAACTCCGTGGTCCTGCGCGAGGGCGCGTCGCTCTCGGCGGCCGAAGTCTTCCTGGTGACCAGCGGCCTGGCCACCGGCATCACCCTCGAACGCGGGGCCTCGATCAACACCATCGGCCGCGGCAAAGCGCCTTTTGATTCCACTGCCGGCTACACCTATGGGGCATCCTCCAGCAGCCTCCTGGCCTTGTCCAACGGTTGGATCAACATGCTTCCTCCCACCGCCGACCAGGAACCCAAAGGCGCCGGTCCCATCCGCATTGGCGTCTGCGGCGCTACCTGCGTCGGGGAAGCCCTGTTGTATACCGAAGGCACGCTGGCGGCCGTCACCAACAAGACCTTCGAGCTGGGTAGTGCTGCCGGCTACGGCGCACGCTACCTCACGCTGGCCGTGGGCGCCGTCAACGCCGGCAGCGAACAGGCCCTGGCGGCCGCAGCCACCCGCGGCGCGCTTGGCGCAGGGCTTAGCCTGGACCAGACGCTGCTGAATCGTCTGATGGCGGGCGACCAGCGCTTCGGCGCGCCGGCGCTCGAGATGCTGACCCTGGCCGTCAGCGACTCATTCAACTTCTTCGAAACCGTCACGCTGGACACGACCGATCCCGCCACCGGCAAGTCGCGCCTGCAAACCCTGGCGCTGACGGCGCCGGCCATCTACGGGTATGGCCAGGCGGGCGACGTGGCCACGCTGCGCGCGGGCAACCTGATCTGGAACGGATCGATCGCGCCGCCCGTCGGCGTGATCGATAACGGGGCGGGCTCCGGCAGCGGCACGCTCAATATCCAGGCCGAGCGCATCGAGTTCGGGTATGGGCCCTATACCCAGCCGTTGGGCGAACTGGACAATGCCCGTCTGGCCTTGGGTTTTGCCAACATCAACCTGACCGCCAGCGACCGCATCACCGCCAATCATCAAGGCAGCCTGGCCGTGTACCAGTCGCGCGGGGCTTTCGATGCCGCGTCCGGCTGGCGCTACAGCGGCGGCACCCTGAATCTGTCGACGCCCCTGCTGACGGGCGAGTCCGGCTCCATCAATCGGATCAAGGCGGGCGCCGCGATCAACCTCGACAGCCCGCCGGCAAGCGCCTCGGCCCCCGACGCGCGCGGACTGGGTGCGGAACTGGCGCTGGACGCCGGCACGCTGAATATCAACGGCCGCATCGCGCTGCCCACCGGCAAGCTAAGCGCAAGCGCGGACAACGCCTTGATCCTCGGCCCTGGCGCGCATCTGGACGTAGCTGGCCGGCCTGTACCATTCGACGACATCACAAAATACAGCTGGGGCGGCGACGTCAGCCTCCACAGCCGCCAAGGCGACATCACGCAAGCGGCGGGCAGCACCATCGACGTCTCGGCCCAACACAACCGCGCCGGCCGCCTGACCGCCGTGGCGCTGGCTGAGGACGCTGGCCGCGTGGACCTGCAAGGCCGCACTCTGGGCATGGCTTCGGGCAGGTATGACGCGGGCGGCACCCTGGTCCCCTACGCCTTTGGCGAAGCGGATATCCGAGCGCAGCAAGTGGACTTTACGGCGCTGAACCAGCGCCTGAACGAAGGCCAAGTCTTCGGCGGCCGCAGCTTCCAGCTCAAGCGCGGCAACCTTGCCATCGGCGACGAGGTACGTGCCCGCAATGTGAATATTTCGGTCGATGCCGGCAGCCTGACCGTGACCGGCCGCATTGACGCCAGTGGCGATGGCGTGGGCAGCATCCGCCTGGCCGCGCGCGATGGACTGCGCCTGGCGTCCACCGCAGTGCTGGATGCGCACGGCACGGCGCTGCGCGTGGACAGCTACGGCAAGATCATTGACGCGCCCAACCGCGCCATCGTGGAACTGAATTCGGGCAATGGCCAGTTGCGGATGGACGCAGGCGCGGTCATCGATGTGCGCGCCGGCACGGGTGCGCCCCGCCATGACGGCCTCCCGCGAGGCACGCTGGCGCTGAATGCGCCGCGTCTGGGTGGGGCGACTGGCGGCGACATCGACATCGACGCGCGCGGGCCCCTGGACATCCGCGGCGCGCGCAGCATCGCGGTCAATGGCGTCTGGGTCTACACGGACGCAGCGCCAGGGACCGAAACGACGGCGGACGGCAAGCCCTACCAGATCATCGACCAGGCCTACCTGACCCGCCTGCATGGCGACAGCGTCGCCTTCATCAACCGGGCCCGGTCCAACGGCAATCTGATCAACGGCAGGCTGGCCGGCTTGCTCGTCTATGGCGACGCCCTGCACCTGCGCCCCGGCGTTGAGATCCGCAGCGCCACCGCAGACGGCAATCTGGTGGTGCAAGGCGACCTTGACCTGTCCGGTTTCCGCTACGCCAGCCTGAACCCGCATACGCCGCTGCGGCCGGGCGTCTACGGCTCGGGGGAAGTGGGCACTCTGGTCATCCGTGCCGGTGGGGACCTGCAGATCCACGGCAGCATCAACGACGGCTTCGCGCCGCCTCCAGAGGTCAAGCAGGACGTGAACGGCTGGCGCCTGCTGCCAGGCCGGGACTTCACCGGCGGTGACATGATCACGCCCCACGCCGGCGTGGTGCTGGCCGCCGGTACGGCGTTCCCGGTCGGTGTCACGCTGAATTACGACTTGACGCTGCAAGGCGCCACGCTTCTCGAAAATTCCGTCCTGCCCGTTACCGCCCCCTTGGCCCAGGCGCTGACGCTTCCCGCCGGCACCGTGCTATCGGCGCCCATCCTCAACCCCGACGGCACGGTGGCGCACGCAGCCGGCACCGTGCTGCGCCAAACGCTGACGCTGCCTGCGGGGATGGCGCTCGGCGCCGGCACGCGTTTGACAAGCACTGCCTTCCTTGGCGCCGTCACCTGGCCTGCGGGGGTTCCTCTGCCCCGCAACGCGAATCTGGCGGCTGCCGTCGCCCTGCCGCGCGGCGCACTGATCCCATCGGGCACCAACGTGAAACTGGAACCGGGCGTGGAATATGTCGATCTGCGCCCGCGCGTCGACGGCGCCCAGGGCCAGGTGTGGGCGGTAGCGCCCATGCTGCCCGAAGGTTCGCAATCCTGGTCAATGCGGCTGGCCAGCGGCGCCGACCTGGGCGCGGCCGATACGCGGACCACGCAGTTCACGACGAAGGAAGGCGCCAAGCGGGGGGACCTGGTGCTGGCCGACAGCCACTACGGCATGTATGGCTTTGATGGCCCCGGCAACTTCGTCTGGACGCAACTGGTCGCCGACGACGTCGGCATGCCGGAACTGGTCGGCCAGGTCATCGATGATGCTTTCGTCCGCGACACGTTCGGCTATCCGAATGCCGGCGCCCTGTGCGCCGAACTCCCCGAGTACTGCGCCGCAAGCGGCGCGAACAACTACATCCCCGCGCCTGCCACCCCGCGCTTCAGCGTGCTGCGTACCGGCACCGGCGACCTGGATCTGCTGGCGGGCGGCAGCTTGCGCATGCAGTCGCTGTACGGCGTCTACACCGCGGGCACGTCATCCACGGGCACCTACGCGGGCGACCCCTATAACCAGCCGCGCCTGATCAATCCCGACGGCACGGTGCTGCGCGACCCGAGCAAGGGCTTTGAAGCCTTTGTGGATGGCGGGCCGCAAAGCGTCTACCGGGCCTGGTATCCGGATGGCGGCGGCAACGTGACGCTGCGTGCCGGCGCCAGCCTGACCGGCGATCTGATGACGGCATCCGTGGCTTCGTACGGGCGGCCATTGACCCGCTCGACCGGCTACTCCTCCGACCTGGTCGGAAACTGGCTGTGGCGCCAGGGCAGCGGCGACGCAGCGATAGGCCAGGCACAGCCCACTGCATGGTGGCTGAACTTCGGCACCTATACCTCCAGCGCGTCAGACCAGGCGGATGAATTGCGTGGCTTCACCGGCTTCGGCACGCTCGGCGGCGGCAACCTGGACATCGACGTGCGCGGCGACGCGGGCATCATCACCTCGCACCCCATCAGTTTCCAGGAACGCCAGATCAACCCGCGCAGCCAGGCCTTGACGCTGGCCGTGGCCAGCACGGGCCGCGTGATGGCCGACGGCACGTTGGCGCTGACAGGGGGCGGCGACATCATCCTGCGGGTCGGCGGCAGCTTGAATCCTGCGCTGCCCAGCCCCTATGAAGCCTCAGGCGCGGTCACCAACTTGCGCGGCCAGACACTGCTGCAAGCCGCCTCGATGGGGCGGATGTACCCCATCTACAACATTCGTGCGGCACGCGACACGCGCGCGCTGGACCGCTTCCAGGCCAGCACCTACGAGCCTGCGGGGGCGTTGACGCTGACGCCGGGAGACAGTGCATTCCAGCTGCAGAGCCTGGGAGACCTCGTTATCCAGGCGGCCAGGGACCCCGGCCGCGTGCTCCTGCCCGTGTCCATGCCATATACCCAGGCGGACGGCACACTGGGCGTCTACGGTTCCGACAGCTGGTTTTCGCTGTGGACGCCCAATACCGCCATCGACCTGTTCAGCGCGGGCGGCAACCTGGCGCCGGTACACAGGGCCGGCAACGACAATGACGGCATCGTCATCTACCCGTCGCAGTTCTCGTCGGTGGCCGCTCAGGGAGATATCCAGTACAACAATACGATCGCCCTGGCGCCCGGTGCCCTGTCCCGCCTGGACTTGCTGGCCGGCCACTCGCTCTATGGCGGCAACACCTCCTTTGGCCGCACCAGCGCCGATCCCGGCGCGTTGGCATCGATCTACCGCCCGGCTTTTGCCGGAAAGGTGAAGGCGGCCGAAAGCAGCAACATCATCTGGGGCCCCACCAACCTGTCCAGGGACGGTGCCTATCGCGACAACGTGTTGTTCGCCTTCGGGTCGTTGTCGGCCGCCACGTCAGGCGTCGTGGCGCCGTCGCGCTTCTATGCGAAGGACGGTGATCTCGTCGGCGTCAGCAGCGGCCGGCTGATCCAGCTGACGGACAACGGCAATGTCGTGACCGGCACCGACTGGTACGCCGCGGGCGGTCCGGTACGCATGATCGCCGGCCGGGACATCGTCGGCAGCGGCAGCCCGTTGGGGCCCGCCGATGCGTTGTCCACGCCCATCCCATATCAGTACACCGACAACCTTTTCGTGCATGGCGATGCGAACGACGTGTCGGTCGTGCAGGCCGGCCGCGACATCCTTTACGGCAGCTTCACCGTG
This sequence comes from Achromobacter marplatensis, assembly GCF_049060505.1. GTDB lineage: Bacteria > Pseudomonadota > Gammaproteobacteria > Burkholderiales > Burkholderiaceae_B > Achromobacter > Achromobacter marplatensis_A. Next base: position 430,545 of record NZ_JBMGRB010000001.1, on the reverse strand, counting down.
GCCGGTCCCGGCACGCTGGAGCTTAGCGCGGGCCGCAATATCCTGATGGAAGACAAAGCCGCCGTCGTCAGCCTGGGGCCAGTCGTCCGCGGCGACACGCGCCCCGGTGCCAGCATCGTGCTGCAAAGCGGGCTGGGCGCTCAAGGTGCCGACTATGCCGGCTTCCTGCGCCACTATCTGGGCGCCGACGTCGCCGATCCTGGTCTGCCGCTAACGGACCAGGGCAAGCCGTTCAGGACCTATGAGGCCGAACTGCTGCTGTGGCTGACCCAGGCCTACGGCTTCGCCGGCAGCACCGACGACGCCCGCGCCTTCTTCAATGCGCTGCCGTCCGAGCAGCAACGGGTCTTCGCACGCCAGGTCTATTTTGCCGAATTGCGCGCCGGCGGCCGCGAGTATGGCGACAAGGCCGGTCCGCGCGAAGGCAGCTATCTGCGCGGCCGGCAAGCCATCGCCGCGCTGTTCCCGGGACAGCCCGCTGCGGGCGCGGCGCAAGCCGGTGGCGGCAGCGTCACGATGTACGGCGGCGCGGGCCTGCAGACCCGCAGTGGCGGCGGTATCCAGGTGTTGACGCCGGGCGGCGCGCAAATCTACGGTGTGGAAGGCACCGCGCCTCCCGCCACCGCCGGCGTCCTGACGCAAGGCCGTGGCGACATCCAGCTGTACGCGGCAGACAGCATCCTGCTGGGCCAGAGCCGCGTCATGACGACATTCGGCGGCAACATCCTGGCGTGGTCGGCGCAGGGTGACATCAACGCCGGCCGCGGATCCAAGACCACGGTGGTCTACACCCCGCCGCGCCGGGTCTACGACGCGGTCGGCAACATCACCCTGTCACCCGCTGCGCCCGCCAGCGGCGCCGGCATCGCGACACTGGCGCCGCTGGCGGAAGTGCTTGCCGGCGACGTCGATCTTTACGCACCGCTGGGAACCATCGACGCGGGCGAAGCCGGCATCCGCGTGTCGGGCAACGTCTACATTGGCGCGCAATCCGTGCTGAATGCCGCCAACATCAAGACGCAAGGCGAAAGCGCCGGCATCCCGGCCGCCCCCAGCGTCAATACCGGTGCGCTGACCTCGGCCAGCAGCGCCGCCACCTCTGCCGCCAACGCCGCCCAGGACTCGGCGCAGCGCGCGCAGAACCAGGCGCGCCAGAACCTGCCGTCGATCATCAACGTGCAGATCCTGGGATTCGGCGAGGAATCGGCTTCAGGTACGTCGACGGTGGCGCCCAAAGACGGCCAGGCCGCGGATATCCCGGCCTACCGGCCCAACAATATGGTGCAGGTCGTGGGTGACGGCGCGCTGACGGCAGCGCAGTCGGCAAAACTGACGGGAGAAGAGAAGCAGGCGTTCGGGCTGTAGGGCAGGATGCGCCTTGGGGCAATGGCCGGCTCGCCGATGAAGCACCCGGCGGGCCGCCTCACACCCAGGCTACGGGCCAGTGAGCCAGGCGCGTTACCTGGCCCTCCACGTCTTCGTATACGGCAAGCACACCGCGCTTGTTGCGCAAGACAACGACACGCTTGCCGTCAAATTCGTTGATGTGGCTGTAGTGCGCGGGTTCCGCGGCCCCGCCGTCCTGCTTGTAGGCCGTCTTGGCGCGGTCGACGAAGTCATCGTCGTCGCGCACCCCGCGCGTGATGCCCGGCCGCATACTGACCGGCGGCGCGTCCCCAAGGCGGAAGCTGACGCCGTCCGCCATGAAGCGCGCGATCTGCGCCTTCACCTGCGGAGAATTGAATTCGGTTTGCCCGGCCGCATGGCTCATGAGGCGTTGCCTCGTGCCGTGAGGCAGCGCGCTCCAGTGGTTCAGGACGGAGGCGCCAAGTAAAGCCAAGATACGCTGTTCGGCGGCGTCCAGTTGCTCAAGCGCGAATGACGTGGCCAGTGCGGCGAACCGCCCGTGGCCTTGATCGTCCGATTCCGCCCTGCCTGCCCTGCCGGTTGAATTCGCCATGCGAATCTCCTGGGCGTACTGCACGGCATCAAGCTGGCCTGGCGTGCGCATCCACCACGAGCCGGCCGTGATTGATCGCGGCGTCCACCGCCATGCCGGGGCTGGATACAAATCCGCCCGAGGCGAACAACGGCACGGTGTGATGTTCGTTGAGTTTGTCTTGATCTGCCGCCAGTTCCACCGCAACGGTTGCGGTGAAGGCGGGCCGGCCGCTGCCCCCGACGGAAACGCGGGAAACATTGGCGGTAAGGCGATAGCCCTTGTAGACCATATTGTTGTGAAACATGAAACCCCCTATTTGATCAAAAGGCCCAGAGGGCCTTCATTCACAAAGCGCGGATTTGCGTGGCGTGCGGGCCTTTGGCGCCCTGCGCGGTGACATAGCTGACTCGCTGGTTTTCCAGCAGCACTTTATGCCCTTCGCTCACGATTTCGGAGAAATGCGCAAACAAATCCTTGCCGCCGTTCTCGGGCATGATGAAGCCGAAGCCCTTGGCATCGTTGAACCATTTGACGATTCCGGTTTCCATAATCTCTTTCCTTTAAATGCGAGCACCGCCCGCGAAATGAGCCTGTCAAGGAAAGGACTGCGAACAATGAAGCGCCCTCGGAGGGTGCAAGACCGGACGAAAATCACGATGCTCGAAAAGCTTCAAGTCCACTATGGGCGCAGGGGTAGTTAAAGTCAATCGGCGTTTCCGATTACCACCAAATAGTTGTTCTGGTGGCTTTTGACGGTTGATTCACCGTAAATGCGCCCATCCCGGGCTGCATATGCACCGGGGATTTACTTATTGCGTAACGGGTACCGCATTTGCATACGCGCGCGTAATAAAGCGCGTATCCTGAAGCGATGGTGCTTGAACGCGCGTTGCCTCGCCGTATCGCCATACAGGAGTATGGTCATGCACACCCCCCGCAATACCCACCCGCGCACGCGCCGAACCTTGCGTTTCACGACAATGGCGCCAATGGCGCGCGCGCTGACTGCGGAACACGCGTGAGCGCTTTCAGAAGGTCGATCGCCAAACTCGCAAACGCCTGCGTGAAGCTGCTGCCACCCGCATCGCAGTCGCCGCGCGGCGGCGGCGAAGAACCCAAGCGCACCGCCCAGCGCGAACACGCCGCCATCTCCTCGCCGTGGCGCATCTACCGCATCTATGCCCGCCCCGGGCATCTGCTGATGCGCAACGAACAGGGCCGTATCCTGGATCTGGGCGTCATGAAAGGCGCCGAGCCCGACCTGGCATACCGGCTTTTCGCGCGTGACCTTCAAGGCAAGGGTTTCGCCACGCGTACCTTGCTGCTGGACGACATCGCCCGCCGCATCGAAGCCGGCGAAATCGGCAAGGAACTGCTGAACCTGCCCGATTGGGATCAGCCTCTTGGCGCAGACCTGGACCGCGGCACGCATACGGATGTGTCGATGAAGCTGGGGCGGTAAACCGCCCGCTTCACCTGCATGGGATACTGTCCCCCTGAGAATTTTCAGGGCCCGCCCAATGCAAGATCCCGCCGCAATCCTGGATGCGTTCGAACGCCTGGGTTGGAAGAACAACGACCCGATGGCGCAGATGCTGCGGTTGCGCCTTGAAGACCCGAAGGCGCTGGGCGAACTGGTCGCGCAAGCGCTGGACCGCGCGCTCGACAACGCCACGTTCATCGATGCCGCGCTCGATATCATGGACGACGACGCCTACTCGGCGACGGTCACCCTGGCCTGGCAGCGCGCGATGCAAGGCGTCCGTTCGAACATCTTGTCCGCGGTGCTGGATTCCGCTGCCCTGCAACACCCCGATGCTTTTGCCGGCCACTGGGAACGCCTGCTTACCGCCGTGCACACCGGCAAAGGCGGCCCGGAGTACCTTGCTGGCCAAGCCTGGCGCGCACTGGACGACGCGACGATCGACGCATGGCGCGCCGGGCTGGAACCGGACACCCGCGAAGGAACGCTGGGCCGCGCGCGCGCCATCGCCCTGCTTCGCTCTCGACGGCCGAACGCCGTGCTGCATGCCTGGGCGCGCTTGTTTCCCGATGCATCGGATCCCGCTGCCCGCTCCTGGCTGATGCTTGCCGGCTATGCCAGGCATGCGAACGGCTTGCGTTCACTGCATACGGAATCCCCCTTGCATATCGGATTCAGCGCCGCGCAGCGCAAGCCCATGCTGGCGAGCCAACCCGCCTGGCGACGCGACATCCAGAAGGTCCATCCCACCTGGAACCCCGGCACGCCGCCCGTCACGCAAGCGCGCATGGGCGGCGTGCTGGCCAGCACCTGCGGACTATGCCATGCCCCGTTGCATCGATTGCTGTCCGTGCAGGAGCCCGCCCTCGCGGGCATCGACGGCAGCGGCCCGATCGAATTCGCCACCTGCCTGTCCTGCCAAGGTTGGGAGAGCGACGGCCCGATGTTCTATCGGCACGACGCCGACGGCGTCGCCAGCGCGCATCCGGTCCAGCAGCGCGACGACCCCGTGCGCCCCGAGGTCGTCGCCGACGCTTTGCAAGACGCCGAAGTCCAACTCTTTACCGCTCCCACCCGCTGGGCCTGGCAGGATTGGGGGGAATCAAACGGCCGCCAGAACCTCAGCCGCGTCGGCGGCGCACCCAGCTGGGTGCAATCCCCCGACTACCCGGCCTGCCCCGACTGCCAACAGGACATGGCCTTCGTCATGCAACTGGATTCCGGATTGCCGCAGGCCGACGGCGGCGAATGGTTGTGGGGCAGCGGCGGCTGCAACTACACCTTCTGGTGCGCCGGCTGCCACGTCAGCGGGCAACTGTGGCAATGCACGTAGGCGACTGATTTTTCGTCTGCGGTCCGTCCTGTACGCAATGACGAGCAGGTATTCGCGCAGGGCATGCATCAATCGATGCGATAGGGAAACCGTCCTAGATTCGAGCAACTCGGTTGATGCCGACCCGACCCCACGGTAGAACTCGTCGGAACCGTCCCATCCCAAGCAGGGCGCCAGCCATCGGTGCCTGACGACGGACTTGCTAACCTATATAGCTTAGGCTATAACAATGACAGCTCCGCCGAACACGTTCTCCATCAACTGGGCCAGGAAAGCCGTCAAGCAATGGCTGAAATTTCCCACAGCCGATCGAATCAGGATAACTGCCGAGATCACCAGACTGGAGTTGTTCCCCGCCCTTTCGAATATCAAGGCGCTTTCGAATCACGAGTTTGGATATCGGCTCCGCGTCGGCCAGTATCGGGTCTTATTCGACGTCCGAACTGAAATTCGGATCATAGACATTCAGGAAGTGAGAAAGCGCGATGACAACACCTATTGAATCCAATGCGCGTGGCCGCCGCAGGCTCCATCCCACTATCCTGGAAGCCGACGGAAAGCCGACCTTCGTCGTTCTGCCCTATGCCGAATATCTCGCACTGACCGGCGACCAACAGGCCATTCCCCATCCCCGCATTCCTGCCGACGGCACGATCCCGCACGAGGTCGTATCTTTGATGGCCAACAATGGCTGGAGCATCTTGCGGTCATGGCGCGAGTATCTCGGCCTCACTCAAGTACAGATGGCATCACGCCTTGGCATACGCCAACCCAGCTATGCCACGATGGAGGCGCCTGGCGCCAGGACGAAGAAGGTCACTCGGGAACGCATTGCGAATGCGCTTGGCGTGCAGTTTGACCAGATTGACGTATAGGGCCGATCACTCCCGCGTCGGCTTCGCCAATCCCCCTATCCAATCACCGCATTGAAAATTCGATGACGACTTCCACCACTTCCCCCTACCCCATCGCCATCAACCCCGACCTGGTCGGCGAATACCCCGCGCTGACCAAATCCGGCGGCGGCTATTTCTACGATGACGTGTTGGAGTACCGCGTATGGGTGCACCCGCACGCGGGCGGCGAGGACCTGCACGATGGCGACGACTATTACTACGCGTTCGCCACGTTCGAGGACGCGGCGGAATGCTCGAACGAGACGCCGGGCGCGGAGCGGCCGCTGGTGCTGGTCCGGCAGTTCGAGTCCATCAACGAACCGACGCCGGGCGTCTTCGAGCACTACACCACCGAGCGCATCACCGAATGGCGCGTCGAGTGGCTGGCGGAATGCAAGCGCACCGCCACGTCCATCCCGGATTTCCTGAAAAGCCGCGCGCGCTAACCGCCGGCCCGTCAGCTCATGTACACGCCGCCGTTGATGGCGTAGTTGGCGCCCGTCACGAACGCCGCTTCATCGGACGCCAGCCAGGCGCACAACCCGGCCAGGTCGCGGGCCGTGCCTAGCCGCCCCACCGGCACGCTTTCGATGATGCGGTCCAGCAGCGCGGGCGGGAAAGCCTTGACGGTATCGTCCGCGATGAAGCCGGGCGACACCAGGTTCACCGTCACGCCGCGCGCCGCCACTTCCTGCGCCAATGACCGCGTGAAGCCGATCACCGCGCCCTTGGCCGTGGCGTAGTTGATCTGGCCGATCTGGCCTTTTTCCGCCGCGACCGATCCAATATTGATGATGCGGCCCCAGCCACGGTCGGCCATGCTATCGACCACCTGCTTGGTGCTGTTGAACAAGGTGTCCAGATTGCTGCGCAACACGGCTGACCAGTCTGCATATGCCATCTGGCGAAAGCGCATGTCCAGCATCGATCCGGCATTATTGACCAGCACATCGATCTCGCCGACTTCACGGCGGACCTTCGCGAACGCGGCCTCGGTGGACGCCCAGTCGGTGGCGTCCCCTTCCGACGCGATGAAGTCGTAGCCCAGGGATTGCTGTTCCTTCAACCATGCGTCGCGGCGCGACGAACGCGGGCCGCAACCGGCCACCACGCGGTGCCCGGCCTGGTGTAGCGCCTGGCAGATCGCGGTGCCCGTGTGGCCCATTCCGCTGGTGACATAAGCAATACGCAAAGCCATGAACGTTCCTTTATGAAAGTGCGGCAGGCGCCGCGAATCAACCGACCACCCCGACCAGCGGGAACAGGCCGAACGCCAGCGCGGCCGCCAGCATCACCATGCACACCATCGTGGCCCACTTCAGCGCATAGCGCTGGTGGTCGCCGAATTCCACGCCGGCCAGGCCAACCAGCAAGTACGTCGAGGGCACCAGGGGGCTCAGCAAATGCACCGGCTGGCCAATGAGCGACGCGCGCGCCATCTCGACGGGCGAAATGCCGTAGCCCTGCGCGGCTTCGCTCAGGATGGGCAACACCCCGAAGTAGAACGCGTCGTTGGACATGAAGAACGTGAACGGCAGGCTGACCAGGGCGGTGATGCCCGCCAGGTACGGGCCCATCGCGTCCGGAATCACGGCGAGCAGGCTGCGCGACATGGCTTCAACCATGCCCGTGCCTGACAGGATGCCCGTGAAGATGCCCGCGGCGAAAATCAGCGACACCACCGACAGCACGTTACCCGCGTGCTGTGCGACGCGGCGGCGCTGTTCGGCCAGGTTCGGATAGTTGATGATCAGCGCAACCGCGAACGCGATCATGAACAGCACCGGCAGCGGCAGAATGCCCATCACCAGGCTGACCATCAGCGCCAGTGTCAGCCCGGCGTTCACCCACAGCAGCTTGGGGCGGCGCAGGTCATGGTCGACTTCGATCTCGGGCAGGTTCTTGGGGCCGTCTTCGTCGTAACCGGCATGCAGCGACGCGCCATCCGGCAGCGACAGCACGCCCAGGCGGCGGCGCTCGCGCAGGCCCAGGAAGAACGCCAGGACCAGGATCGAAACGATGGCAACGCCCATCACCGGCACCAGCGGCACGAAGATATCGCCCGCATCCACATGCAAGGCGCTGGCGGCGCGCGCCGTCGGCCCGCCCCACGGCGTCAGGTTCATGACGCCGCTGGCCAGCATCGCCAGACACGTCATGGACAGCGCATTCATTTTCAAGCGGCGGTACAGCGGCAACATCGAGGCCACCACGATCATATAGGTCGTGGAACCGTCGCCGTCCAGCGAGATCACCAGCGCCAGCACGGTGGTGCCGACCACGATTTTCAGCGGATCGCCCTTCACCGCGCGCAGGATGCGGCCCACGATGGGGTCGAACAAGCCCGCGTCGATCATCACCCCGAAATACAGAATGGCGAACATCAGCATCACGCCGGTGGGCGCGATCTTGCGGATGCCGTCCAGCATCATCTTGTCGATACCGGCGCCGAACCCGCCCAGCAACGCAAAAATAATGGGGACAAGGATAAGGGCGACCAACGGCGACAGGCGCTTGGTCATGATCAGCGTCATGAACGTGATCACCATGCCGAAGCCAAGCAGGGTCAGAAGCATGAGGGGTATCTCCGACTAGTCGTTGTTATGTGTGACGGCCTCCGGCGGGGGAAGCAGGTGCGCAAGACTAGGAAGAAAAGCTGTCTGGAACCTGTCGTTTTCTTGCAAGCGCGCCCGCGAAGGCCCGGGCACGCACGGGGCTTTACAATCGGCCGATGCGCATCCTGGTAATCGAAGACGACGAGGATCTGGCCGACGCCATCGTCCGCCGGCTGCGCCGTCTCGGCCATGCCGTGGATTTGCAGAAAGACGGACTCAGCGCCGACGGCGTGCTGCAATACGAGACCTTCGACCTGGTCATCCTGGACATCGGGCTGCCCCGCATGTCCGGGTTCGACATCCTGCATCGGCTGCGCGACCGGGGCAGCAAGACGCCCGTGCTGGCCTTGACCGCCCGCATCGACATCGAAGACCGCGTCCATGCCCTGGATACCGGGGCCGACGACTACCTGGCCAAGCCATTCGACTTCCGCGAGCTGGAAGCCCGCTGCCGCGCCCTGCTGCGCCGGCCAATCGCGCAGGCGGCCGGCGTGCAGCGCTTCGGCGAATTGACGATCGACAGCGCCGCCCGCCAGGTCACCCTGGCAGGCCAACGCATCGACCTGCCCAAACGCGAATACAGCCTGCTGGAAATTTTGCTGGCCGGCATGAACCGCGCCGTCAGTAAAACGGAAATTGCCAACAAGTTGTTCGCCTTCGACGACGACGCCGCCCCCAACGCCATCGAGGTCTACATCGCCCGCCTGCGTCGCAAGCTGGAAGGGTCCCCGCTGCGCATCGAAACGCAGCGCGGTACCGGCTATCTGCTGACCACCACCGACGACGCGGACGGCGTCGCGCCGCCCCCGCCGCGGGCTTGACCGTGCAGCACGGCCGCATCTCCGTCCGCCGTCGCCTGCTGACCATGCTGATGGCGCTGTTCGCCGTCGGCCTGGGCGCGCTGTACCTGCTGGTGCGCGGCTATGCGCATCAAACCGCCGACACCACCTATGACCAGTTGCTGCGCGCCTCGGTGCTTTCCATGGCCGACAGCCTGCAACTGGTGCAGGGCAAATGGCAGATGGACATGCCCTACGCCGCCCTGGCGCTGCTGGAACAGGCGCCACGGGACCGCGTGTTCTACCGCGTGGCCACCGGCGGCGGCGCGCTGATCTCCGGCTATGCCGACCTGCCGCCTCCGCCCGACGATACGCGCCAGCTCTACACCGCGGCCTATCAGGGCGAGCCCGTGCGCATCGCCTGGATGGAACGCAAGGTCGCAGGCCCCCTCAGCGCCGAATCGGCCGTCATCCAGGTGGCGCAAACACGTGAAGCCCGCAACGCGTTGGCCCAGAACATCCTCTGGCAGGGCACGCTAGCCCTGATCGGCTTTACCGCCGCGGCGCTGGCCCTGGCGTACTGGGGCCTGCAACGATCGCTGTTTCCCATTCAGCGCATTGAACGCGAACTGGCCGCCCGCAACGCCTCCGACCTGCATCCCATCACCGCCCCGGTGCCTGAAGAGCTGGACACGCTGGTGCATTCGCTGGACGGTTTCATGGCGCGTCTGGCGGACAACCTGGACACGCTACGCCTTTTTATCGCCGAAGCCGCGCATCAGTTACGCACGCCGCTTGCCGCATTGCACGCGCAGATGGAAGTGGCGCTGGACGAAGACGATCCGGCGGAACAGCGCCGCAGCCTGGTGGCCGTGCTGCGCAATGCCGAAAAACTGTCGCGCCTGGTCAATCAGCTGCTTAGCGACGCCAGCGTCATCCATCGCAGCAACGTCAAGCAGTTCCAGCCCGTGAACGTGGCCGATCTGCTTCGCCAGGCCGTCTATGACACCGTGCCGCAAGCCGACCCGCAGCCGGACGTCCGGCTGCGCTTGCCCGATTCTGCCGGCGCCACGCCGCCTCTCGTGCAAGGCGATAGCCTGATGCTGCGCGAAGCCTTCAAGAACCTGATCGACAACGCGCTGCGCCATGGCGCCAATGAACTCGGGCACATCGACATCCGGCTGGACGCCGACGACGGCCATTGGCGCATCACGGTATCGGACCAGGGCCCGGGCATTCCGCCCGCGTTGGCCAACACCGCGTTTGAGCGCTTCGCGCGCGGCCCTAACCCGCGCACGCCCGGCGCCGGCCTGGGGCTGTCCATCATCAAGCGCGTCGTCGATGTCCACCAGGGCAGGCTCAGGCTGAGCAACCGTGTGGGCGGCGGGCTGGACGCGGTCATCACATTGAAGGCCATCTCCCATGATGCGTAGCGCCCTGTCCGTGGCCCGTGCCGCCAGCGCGATGGCCGCCGTGCTGCTTGCCTTGCTGTTTGCCACGACGGCACACGCTGCCGAAGTCAGCGGCGGGGGCTTGACGCTGGGCCCGGCCGACAGCAAGAACGTGCTGATCTTGCACGCCTCCAACAGCGTGCAGGTCTTTCGCGGCGTGCTGGAAGACTTCAGCGCGCTGAACCCCGGCATCCGGCTGGAATACACCGAACTGTCCACGCAACAGCTCTATCGCGACACGGTCGAACGCGCCGCGCAGCCTGCCGTCAAGAGCGGCCCCGATCTGGTCATCAGCAGCGCCATGGACTTGCAGACCAAGCTGGTCAACGACGGCTATGCGCAGACGCACGTGTCGCCCGAGACCCGCGCGCTGCCCGCCTGGGCCAACTGGCGCGACGAGGTGTTCAGCATCGGCACCGACCCTATCGTCATGGTCTACAACACGCGCCGGCTTGCTGCCGAGCGCGTGCCGCACACCCGCCGCGAACTACTGTCGCTGCTGCAAGCGCCCGACCGGCCGCTGGCTGACCGCATTTCGACCTACGACGTGCAAGGCAGCGGCATCGGCTACCTGGCCGCCACGCAGGACACGCGGCTGGACAGCATGGCCGGCGCCTTGCTGGCGGCCTTGGGCCGCAACGGCGTGTCGGTCCACGAATCCACCGAGGACGCGCTAGACAAACTAGAGCGCGGTGACATCACGCTGGCCTATAACCTGCTGGAGTCCTATACGCGGCACCGTATCGACCAAGGCGCGCCGCTGGCGATCATCTATCCGCAGGACTACACGCTGATGCTGTCGCGCTCGGCGATCATCCCGAAACAAGCGCCTCGCGGCGACCTGGGCGCGCGGCTGCTGGACTATCTGCTGTCGCCCCGGGGCCAGGAGATGCTGGCCAAGCAGTCCGGCATGCGGCCGGTCAATGTCTCGGTCGTCCCGGCGGCCGGCGTGCGCCCCATGGCGCTGGGCGTGGGATTGCTGGTGTATCTGGACCCGTTGAAAAAGCGGCATTTCCTGGACGTCTGGCGGGCAGCCATCCAGGCGCCCTGACACCGCCCGTCACGCCAGGTACGACGCTACCTCGTCGGCCGTCAGATAGCGCGTGAAGGTCATCGACGGCTGCTGTGCATCGTGGATGATGCCGTTGAACCCGGACCAATTGCGCTGGGTGCCCGCTTCCGTTTCAAGCGCCACCAACACCCGCTTGCCATGCTTGGCCATGTTGTGGCGTAACGCCGCTTCGCCCCAGGCCCACAACATCGGTTGAACCAGTTCGCCGCCGGCATAGGCGCCGATCTGCAGCCATTGGAAGTCGGCGGTATCCCGCTCCATCTCGGGCTGACGCGGCGGGATCTGCCGCTTGACGCCCAATTCGTCCGCATGTTCGCCAATGATGATCTGCAACAGCGTAAAGGCGTGGAACGTGTTGTTGACGGCGTGGGCCCGCGCCACGAAACCCGATCCGGACGCCGGCAGCACCACGATCAGCTCCTCTTCGTAGCTGACCTGCGCCGCCATCCATAAATAATGCAGTTGCTCGAACGGCAAGCTGTCGTTGTTTGTGGCCATCGGGTGCAGCACGGCCATCAACGCCGTGTCGGAGACGAATGCCTGATGGTTGCCTTGGTCCCGCATCAACATCGTCATCATGGGCAAGACGAGCACGTCGACGGCCTGGTGCAGGGCTTCCATCTCCCATCGCTGGTCTTCGGGCATGCCCGCCAATGCCGCTTGCGCCTGCGTCCAGGCCTGACGGTCGGCCGCTACGACTTCGTCGTCGTCATCTTCCACTTCCTGCGCGCAATAGGGCCGCAGGGTTTGCAGCCATTGCCGCAGTAACGATTGAAGGGTCGGGAACAGGATGGCGGGATCCGCATCGTCTTCAACCAGCGAACCGCACATCAGCGCCAAAGCCGACGCGCGGTTGGGATGAAGCCGGGCAAGCAGATCGGCACAAACCTGGAGGCAGGCAGCAGTGTGCGCCGGGTCTTGCGCAAGCGCGTAGACCGCACGGACTTCAGGGCGGTTGAAGAACTGCTCCAGGGAATCCAGATCGTCCGGCGTCAAAATCGGGGCGGAAAGCGCAGCGGCAAGGTCGTCAAGGGGCATGGGAACCAGTGGCACGCACGGTGCAAGTCGAGAACATCTTGGGAATATCGCGGGAGGATACCCCGCCAAATCGGGCCAGGCCAGCGTGCGGTGCGCGGAACTCGACTGAATGGGGCCCGATGGTCTGCGCCACGAAGGCCGTGGTAGATTCATTCGTCGATCTCATCGCCAAGCCTCCCATGCCGCCCTCCATGGAACCCGGAAAAGCTGATCCGAAGCCGCCGCAGCCTGCCTCGGGAAATATTGCCACGACGCAATACCCCAGCCACCGGCAGCCGGCAATCATCCCCGCGCGGACCGCGCTGCTGGTCATGCATTACCAGACCGACATCCTGGAACTTTTCCCGTCGGTCGCCCCTGCCCTGGTGTCCAACACGCGCCGCCTGTGCGATGCGGCCCGGAAAAACGGCGTCAGCGTCTATTTCGCCAACATCCGGTTCAACCCTGGCTATCCCGAGGTCAGCCCATTGAACAAGAACGGACAAGGGATCAAGCAGATGGGGCTTTTTGTCGACGACGATCTGTCGCCCGCGCTTGACCGACAGGCCAGCGAACCGCTCATCATCGCGCATCGCGCCAGCGTGTTCTACGGCACCGACCTGCAGGTCCGGCTGTCGGCGCAGGGCATTGATACGCTAATGATGGCGGGCATTGCCTCGACCGGCGTCGTACTGTCATCGGTGGCGTATGCCAGCGACGCCGACTTCCGACTGATGACCGTCAAGGATTGCTGCTACGACCCTGATCCGGTGGTGCACGAACACCTTTTTGCAACGGCATTCGAGTCGCGCACGACGGTGCTTTCGCTGGCCGACGCCTTGGCCTTGCTGCCCTGCGCGGCCACATAACCGTTAGCCTTTGGCTTGCTCGCCTTTTGATAAACGTATCAGACTGCAAGGTCGATAACCCGATCCAGCCACCGCCTGGGTGGTGCGCAAGCCGCCCCGAAGCGCGGCCAACGTCGTCCCGCAAGGCGGCCGCGCCAAGCCGCCCGCGTTACAAGCCCACTTATATTTCATTAAATGAAACACCTTTTCCGCGTCTCCTGATTTAGTTGTATTGCTTGCTTGCGGGACCTACCGGCGGCACGACGCTCCGGGGCCTGCGAGCCTATACAAAAGCAATAAACCGGAGGAGGAGCCATGCGTATTCTTAATCGCAGGATCGCCGCATTGCTGGCGAGCGGGCTGATCGTCGTCTTGGCGGGGTGTGCCGCGCCCGGCGGCAAGAAAGACACGATCGATATGGCGGGCCTGACCCAGCCCGTGGAGATTGTCCGGGACAAGCACGGTGTCTCCCACATTTATGCGCAGAACCAGAACGACCTGTTCTTCGCCCAGGGCTTTAGCGCCGCGCGCGACCGCTTATGGCAACTGGACCTGTGGCGCCGCCAGGGCGAAGGCAAGATGGCCGAACAATTCGGCCCGCGCTTCATCGAACAGGACCGCGCCGCAAGGCTGTTCCTCTTCCGGGGCGACATGCAGGCGGAATTCGCCAGTTACCACCCCGAAGGCCGCGCCATCCTGACCGCGTTCGCCAATGGCATCAATGCCTATGTGAATTGGGTCAAGGCCAACCCCGAGCAGTTGCCTCCCGAATTCAAACTGACCGGCACCGAGCCCGGTTACTGGAGCCCCGAGACCTCGCTGATTCGCATCTACGCGCTGACGCGCAACCTTAATGAAGAGGTAAGGATGGCGCAGAAGGTCGCCGCCTTGGGAGTGAACAACGTGCAGGGGTTGAGCACGTTCGAGCCGCCTTTGGCCTTGCAGGTGCCGGCGGGGCTGGACGTGCGTCAGATCGACAAGACCATCCTGGCCAATTACGCCCTGGCGCGTGATGGCCAGAAGTTCGTCGCCGCGGACTTCCCGCGCAGTCCGCTTGCCGCCGAGCAACGCGCAACGCTCGCCAGCGCATTGTCCGAAGGCCGGCTGGCATCGCTGGACCCGGATTTCGATCCGATGGCGACCCGCTATGAAAGCAACAACTGGACGCTTGGCGGCCAACGCACCGCCACCGGCAAACCCATCCTGGCGGGCGACCCGCACCGCTCCATCACCATGCCGTCGCTGCGCTACATGGTGCATCTGAACGCGCCGGGCTGGAACGTGATCGGCGCGGGGGAACCCGCGTTGCCGGGCGTCTCCATGGGGCACAACGACCGCATCGCGTTCGGGCTGACCATCTTCGCCTTCGGCGACGAAGAGGATCTCTACGTCTATGACACCAACCCGGCCAACCCCGACGAATACCGCTACCAGGGCCGCTGGGAAAAAATGCGCCAGGTCGACGAGTCCATCCCCGTGCGCGGCGCGGCGCCCGCCGTCCGCAACCTGAAGTTCACGCGTCATGGTCCGGTCATCCACGAAGACCGGGTGCGCCGCAAGGCCTACGCCTTGCGTGCCGCCTACCTGGAATATCCCGGCACGGCGGCCTACCTGGCCAGCTTGCGCCTGAACCAGGCGCAGAACTGGAACGAGTTCGTCGCCGGCATGGAAAAGCACTACACGCCCAGCGAGAACATGGTGTACGCCGACGTGGACGGCAACATCGGCTGGTTCGGCGGCAGCATCGCGCCGATCCGTCCGCGCGGTGATTGGTCGGGCATGTTGCCGGTGCCCGGCAATGGTGATTTCGAGTGGCGCGGCATTCTGCCGGGTAGCGCGCTGCCGCGTGTCTACAACCCGCCGGAAGGCTACGTGGCAACGGCCAACGAGTACAACTTGCCGGCCGACTTCACCCACAAGGACATGTCGGCGCGCACTTGGGCCGAACCCTACCGCGTGCAGCGCATCCGCGAAGTGCTGGCCGAAGGCAAAGGGCTGACGGTGCAGCAATCGCAAGATCTGCAATACGACAATCTTTCGATCCCCGCGCGGACGTTGACGGGCTACGCTAAGTCGCTGAACGCCGCCGACCCGGCCTTGAACGACGCCTTGGGCCTGCTGAAGGACTGGGATTCGCGCATGGACACCGAGTCCCGCGCGGCCTCGGTCTACGCGTTCTGGCTGCCCGAAGTGGTCAAGCGTGTGACGGACCTCTACGTGCCGGCGAACGGGCGCACGGCCTTCGGCGAACTTTCTACCCGCAAGACGCTGGAAAAACTCGCAACGCCCGACGCCGCCTTCGGCCCCCGGCCGGAACAGGGCCGGGACGCGCTGCTGCTGCAAGCGCTGGCCGATGGGGTACAGAAACTGCGCGCCAAGCTGGGCACGGATTCAACCCAGTGGCAATGGGGCAAGCTGCACCACATCCAGTTCGAGCACAGCCTGGCAAGCCTGCTGCCCCCGGACACCGCTAAGGCCTACGGCACGCCGCGCTATCCGGTGGGCGGCGACAACGACACGGTGCATCGCGCCACGTTCCGCAAGAGCGATTTCCGCCAGATCAGCGGGTCGTCGTACCGCCAGGTGATTGATGTGGCCGACTGGGACAACTCGCGCGTTCAGAACGTGCCGGGGCAATCCGCGGATCCCCGCAGCCCGCATTACCAGGATCTGCTTAAGGACTGGGCCACCGGCAAGTACTTCCCCATGGCATTCAGCCGGGCCAAGGTGGATAGCGAACGCGCGGATACGCTGACGCTGCGGCCATCGGGAAATTGAGGCGGCGGACAAACTAACCCTTAACCCCTAACGGGCTGCGATTCAAGGACGGCGTCGCAGCCCTTTTTTTTCATCCATTCAGGAGAATGCATGTCCCAAAGAGCCCTTACCGACTCCCGAACCTCCGACCGCCGACAGCCCAGCGAACGGCGTTTCTGGTTCATCGTCCTGGCCGGGACACTGGCCGCCCTCGGCTACGAAATCGTGTCCCTGCTGCAAGGCGAATTCTCGGTGTTGAAGAAGCTGCTGCTGCCCGGGCTTTTGCTGGCGTGGCTTTACCACGGTAGCCCGTGGGCGCGCTGGATCTTGATGGCGCTGCTGTTGGGGTTCGGCGCCCTCAACCTGTACCTGGGGCTCGGGCTGCTGCAAGACGCCCCTGGACGCCTGTTGTACGTGTTCGTTTTCGGCGGTTTCATGGTGGCGACGGGCTTGTATCTAGCGTTCGCCCACAAAGACTTTGCCCGCTATCGCCGTTATGTTGCCGTGCGCGAGGATCTTCGCGCCCGCACACGGCGGCCGCCTGCCCGGTCTTGATC
This sequence comes from Achromobacter marplatensis, assembly GCF_049060505.1. Taxonomy (GTDB): domain Bacteria; phylum Pseudomonadota; class Gammaproteobacteria; order Burkholderiales; family Burkholderiaceae_B; genus Achromobacter; species Achromobacter marplatensis_A. The sequence goes on along the minus strand of NZ_JBMGRB010000001.1, from coordinate 413,795 downwards.
CGGGCATGGCTGCAGGACGGAAACGGCCGCGCGCATCCCGCGCCGCCCATCGTTACTTTCCCGAAGCGTCCTGCTCCACCACCATGTCCAGCACGTACACCTTCGACGGCGCATCGGCGGGCGGATTTTTCCAGTCGTAGCGCTTCACGCGCAGCACGGTACGCACGCCGTCCTTGTGTTCGAAGCCTTCGATCGACTGATACAGCGGATGCCACTTTTCCTGCGCTGGCTGCTGCACGCCCGCGTCGTTATAGCGGCGTTCGCGCACCATCAGGCACTGGTAATTCGGAATCATCGGGTGGCTGCACTCCGCCTTTTTCGCGGCCACTTCCAGGAACAGGGTTTCGCCGGCGCTACCGTACAGTGTCTCGGGCGTCGGCTCGCCGACGAACTTCAGGACGCTGCCGTCCTGTGCAACCAGCTCCAGCGCAGGCTCGGCGGTGTCGCCAGACAGCGTCGCGCGCAGGTCGCCCTTCACCCGTTGATTGATCTCCGCATCCAGCTGCATCAGGCTCTGTTCGCAAGCCTTCATCGTTGATGCCAGGTTATTCACATGCAGCACGCCGTTCTTGTAGGTGTACCCGCCAAATTGCGCGTTGCAACCGCCACGGATGTTCAAGGCGTCATTCGAGAAGGTCAGGCGCAACTGATGCTCGATTCCTTTCTGCAGCGCGGCGATCGGCTTACCCGACGCGTCGCTGGCGGACGCCAGACGCCAGTAGTACGCGGGCAAGGTCAATGCGCTGGCGGGCGACGTGGCGGCAGACGTGGGCATGGAAGAGGATCCTTCGCTGGGAGGGGTAACCGGGGCGCAAGCCTGAAGCAGCGCGGCGCATGCGGACGCAAGAAAGATTATTTTTTTCATGGTTCGTTCCTGTAAGCCGGATGGCACTGATGACAAGCGGCATTCTACGTTCACGCTATGGACGAAATGGGATGACGGGCTCCCAGACCGTTTCAAAACCTTGCCAGACGCGATGCCGGGAAAAGGCGACGGCGGCGCCAGCCGAAAACGCCGATGCCCTCCTGCCAAGGCGACAACCGCGGCTCTGGCGGACAGGCTGCTGGGCGACAGCGGACGTTTACAGTCTGACACCATCCCCCGTCCTCTATGCCGTGCGCAGCATTCCCATCTCTTCCCGCACCACGCCTTGATGCACCAGGCGGGACACCGCCATCCCGACCCGGGCTTCCGCATCCGCCAACGTCCGCGCCATTCCCAGCATCCGGCACACGGACTTGATCACGTCTGCCTTGGGCGCGTTGCCGGCCATGGCCAGCACGTGCAAGACACCGTTGGCCAGCTCCTGGATGCACACATCGTCAATCCGGCGGCGTGTGGCGTCGTCGTCGCCCGCCGCGCGAAACCCCTTCCATGCTTCTGGCGTCACGCCCCCGGGCCAATAGAAGGTGGCGTCCCCTTCCTCGGTCTGCCCGACGTCCATCGGCGTCAACGTGCGCAGCCGCTCGACGATCCGGACGCCCGTCCGTTCCAGCCCCCACGCCCGCGCCACCCTGCGGTGCAGCACGGTTTCGGCGACTGGACCTTCGGTTTCGATCACGGCACGCAGCTGCTCGGTCACCTGGCTGTTATTGGCGCGGCTATAGAACGCCTCGGCATCGCCGCCTTCCAGGCACGCTAACGTGTACGCAGGCAGGCTGCCTGACAGGCCCGAGGAGGCCGGGGCGCCGTTTCCGGCCGCCCAGGCGCCCTCTTCCGTCGTGATCTCGAACGGCACGCCGCGGCCGGCGCCCGCACCCGACGCGCTGGCCGGCACCGCGTCCTGCGACGTTTCCGCCTTGGCCTGCGCATCGGCCTGCGCTTTGGCGTCCTCTTCCGGTTCCGACGCCGGCGCGTCGTCGACCTGGCGTTCCAGTTCCGCGTTCAATCGGGCCAGGATCTTCTCGGCTTCGCGCTCGGGATTGATCCACCAATCGGTCGACCAGACCCGATGCAAGCGCCATCCCAGGCCTTCCAGCACCACCTGCCGCAGGCGATCCCGGTCGCGCGCCGTGGCGCCGGAGTGATACGCCCGGCCGTCGCATTCGATGCCCAACAGATACCGGCCCGGCGCGCGCGGATCCACCACGCCCATATCGATCCGGTATCCCGAACACCCCACCTGCGGGTGCACGGTCCAGCCGTGGTTGCGCAACACCTTGATGACCTGGGTTTCGAAGGGGCTGTCGGGTTCGCGCCCGGTGGGCAGCGACTGCGCGACCAGGGCGCGCGGGCCCTTCAGGGCAAATTCCAGATAGTGCTTCAAGTCCCGCACGCCGGTGGCGCGCACGCGCGACAGGTCGATCTGCTCGGGCATCAGCGTGCTGTAGATCACCACGCCCTCGCGCGCCCGGGAAATCGCAACGTTCAGGCGGCGATGCCCGCCTTCACCGTTCAGCGGCCCGAAGTTCATCGTCATCTTGCCGGCCGCATCCGGGCCGAAGGTAATCGAGAAATAGATAACATCGCGTTCGTCGCCCTGCACGTTTTCCAGGTTCTTGATGAACAGGGGCTCGCGCGACTGGGCCGAAATCGCCTTGTCCAGGTCGGCATTCGCGCGGCGGCGGGCATCCAGCAGGGTTTCGATCAGCGATTGCTGAGGCTGGTTGAATGTGACCACGCCCAGCGTCTGGCGGCGGCGGGACTTGTCCAGATAATGCTGTTCGATGCCCTGCACGATGGCTTCGGCCTCGCGGCGGTTGGTGCGGCTGCCGCCCCGGTCGTACACGCCGGCGACCTTCTCCAGGCGCACGGCCACATCGTCAGTGACGGGCGACGGAAACGTGATCAGCTGCGAATCGTAGTAGGTGACGTTGCTGAAAGTGATCAGGCTTTCATGCTTGCTGCGGTAGTGCCATTGCAAGCGCAGCCGGTTCATATCGGCGCCCAGGCATTCGTCCAGGATGCTCTCCAGGTCTTCGACCTGGCCATCATCGCCTGCGCCATCTTCTTCGGGCGCGGATTTGCTGAAGAAACTGGTGGGCGGCAGTTGCTTCGTGTCGCCTACCACCACCAATTGCTGGCCGCGCGCGATTGCGCCGACGGAATCCCACACCGGAATCTGCGACGCCTCGTCGAAGACGACAACGTCGAACTGCGAATGGCCGGCGTCCAGGTATTGCGCCACGGACAAGGGCGACATCAACAGGCAGGGCTTCAATTTCGGCAGCAACGACGGCAGGCGCTGCATCAGCTGCCGCACGGGGACGTGGCGGGCCTTCTTCTGCAATTCGCGGCGCAGCAGGCCCAGTTCGCTGTCGGGACTGACCAGGATGCCGTTGCCGGCGGGCACCTTACCGGCCAGCACGGCGGCGATATAGGCCGATGTCAGTTTCTGGAAGCGGTCGTCGGCCTCGCGGAATTCGCGGATCTTGCGTTCGTGGTCGGCGCTGGAAAACGACCGCAACACAGGCGAATGGTCGATGACCTTCTTCACCCACCACAGGCGATAGCTGAATTCAAAGTGGGCTTCCACCTGCGCGAGCGGTACGCGGCCTTGCTCCAACGACGCAACCAGCCCTTGCAGTTGCGCGCCAATCGCCTGTTCGCGGGCGTCGCGCCACACGCACCACGGCATCAGGAACTGCTTGTTGTGGCGCCAGCCGGCAAGAACGGACTGAATACGTTCCAGCGCACCGTTGGCATCCGCCGCGCCCGCCAATGCCTCGGTGGGCTTGGCCAGCGCATTGACCTCGGCCAGCCTGTCCTGCAAGGCGCGCCATGTGTCGCGGGTATCCAGCAGGCGTTTGCCCACCGCCGCCCCGGGTTGCAAGAGTGCGCGGTTTTCACTCACCAACGGTTGCAGCCGTATGCGCAGATCGGCCGCCGCGGCAGGGTCGCCCGCGACCAGCGTGACGGCCTCGGCAAAGCGCTGCGCCCACTGTTCGTGGCGCTGGATATGTTCCCAGTCGGTGCTTAGCCCCGTGTAGGCGTCCTGCAGCAGACGCTGGGCATCGTCCTTCAAGACAGCCAGTTCGCGGTCTTCGGCGTTGACCGAGGCCAGCGGCGCAAGCACCGCGCTGATCGCCGCATCGTCCGGCCGCTGGGCATCCACGCGGTAGGCAGCCAGGCGCTTGCGGATACCGCCTTTGGCGAAGATGGATTTCGGCCACCATGCCGAGCACGCCGCCAGCCATTCGGCCTTCAGCACATTCGCATCCTGCTCCGCCAACTGCGCGTTCCACAGCGGGCCCACTTGCGCCCAATGGGCGTTGCGCGCCAGTCCGTGGCGTGCCAGCGCCTGCACCTGGAAGCGGGCGGCCGGATCGTGCGCCTGCGCGGCAAGTCCCGCCGGCACTTGCGGCGCGGCCAGCAGCACATCGATCAAGGTGTCCAGCCTGGCGTAGGCGTCCAGGCTCAGGCCGGCCGCCGGCACGCCCAGGCCGTCGCCTGCCGCGACCACCTGCTGCTGGAACCCGGCAACCGCCTGATCCAGCGCCTGCCCCGCCGCCAGCAGCGCGTCTTGCCAACTGGGGCTCCATTGGGCCATGCCGATGTGCGCCAGCGGGTGGCCATGCAGCGTGCCCAGCTCGCCGGACAGGGTCGCCATGCGCCTTGCGGTTTCCCGCAGTTGCGCCAGGTCCTTGCGTTCGTGCGCCTGCCCATCCGGCCACGACATCGGCGAAGGGTCGCGCCCCGCGTTCTGAATGCACGTGCCGATGGCGTCAAACACCGTCAGACCATTGGGATGTTCGTGATGCAGCGCGTCGACCAGCCCGTTCAGGTCCTGGCGGAGCACGGCCAGCCGCTCGGCTTCGCGCGCCCAGTCGTCGCTGGTGCGCTGGCCGCTGTGGTCCAGCGCCTTGCCCAGCTGTTGCAGCACTTCGGCCTTGCGCGCCTTGGACGAATGCAATTCCAGGCAGAATGGTCCCAGCCCGATGTTGGCCAGCCGGCGATGCACGACCTCCAGCGCAGCCATTTTCTCGGACACGAACAGCACGGTCTTGCCACGCGCCAGCAGGTGGGCGATCAGGTTGGTGATGGTCTGGCTCTTGCCGGTGCCCGGCGGCCCCTCCAGCACCAGGTCGCGGCCGGCGTCGACGGCGCAGATGGCTTTCAACTGCGACGAGTCGGACAACAGCGGGGTCAGCAGGTCCTCCGGCTTATAGCTTTCGTCCAGGCGATCGAAGCGCTCGTCCAAGGGCGCTTTGGCAAACGCCTGCCCCGGATGGTCGATCAAATGCTTGACCACGCGGTTGGCTTTCAGCTGCTCGGTGCGGTCCTGCAAGTCCTTCCACATCAGGTACTTGGTGAACGAAAAGATGCCCAGATGCGCCTGTTCCAGCACTTCCCAGCCGGCAATCTCGCGAACGGCCAGCCGGAAGGCCTGCAGCACGCGTGCCACGTCCACGCCCTTGTCGTCCGCGGGCAGGATATCCAGGCCCGGAATACGCAGCTCATAGTTGTTGCGCAGCATCTGCAACAACGTGGGATTGATGATGGTCTCGTCGTCATGGCGGACCAGGCGGAAGCCGCTGCGCACGGACTGGCGCTGCAACGACACCGGCACCAGGATCAGCGGGGCCAGATGGGCGCTTTCCGCACCCGGGCTTTCCGTCCAGCGCAGCATGCCCATCGCCAGATACAGCGTGTTGGCGCCGCCCTCTTCCAGCCCGATGCGCGCCGCGCCGAAGATGGCAAGCAGGTTGGCGTCCAGCGCTTCCTGCGCAACGCGGGCGATCAATTCCTTGTTGCCCAACGCCTCCAGCGCCATGTCGTCCAGCGGCGCGCGGCCGCCCCGGCTGACGTGCACGTCGGCCATGCGCGGGTCGCTGCCCTCCATCAGCGCGGCGGGCAACGGCCGGATGCGGAATTCGCTGCCATCGACGATGGCGTCTTCAAGCTTGGCCAGGTCAGGCACGACCAGCGGCAGCGTGGACTTGGTCGGCTTGAAATTCAGCAGACGGTTGCGCAGCGTCAGGTCCAGTAACCGCGACTTCCATTTCGCCAGCCGGCCTTCCGGCGTGTCGTCGGCGGGTTCCAGGCTGATGACGAATTCCGGGTCCAGCGGCGGCAGATCGGGCGTGGGCTCGATGGCAGCGGGACGCTCCCCGTCGGGGGTGTCGTCCGGCGTCACCGACACGACACGGGACGGCAGCGGCTTGATCTGCAACTCGCGTGCGCGATGCACGTCGATCGCGTAGCGAAAGGTGTCCTCTTCGCGCAGATGGGCGGCGCCCTGCTCCAGCGCCAGCCACAACGAGGGGCGGAAATTCGGATGCTGGGCGATGCCGGTGGTTTCAAAGACCAGGAACTCGCCGCTGTCCACGCGTTTGCGGACCGCCTGCACATCATCGGTCAACGGGTCGGCAAAGCAGGCTTGATGCAGCCAGACGCCCACCCACGCGTGGCCGTCCTTCATCAGGATGACGGGGCGCAGCCCTGCCTGTTCCAGGCAGGAGGAGAACAGCATCGCCAGGTCCAGGCAGGTGGCCACGCGGGCCTCCATGATGCGGTCCGGGGTACGGATCTTCTGCCCGTCCACGCCGAAAGACGCAGGCGGCTCGGCATAGTGCAGCGACTCGGCGGCCAAGGTACTGTAAATGGCCGACACCTGTTTCCAAACCACGTCGCGGCTTTTGGACTGGTAGCCGTTCATCTGCAGATCGGCATGCTGCGCGCGCAGCAGCTTCGAGGCCTTGCCGATCAGCACGTCCACCGCCGGATTATTGGGCATCGAAAACGCGGCCAGCAGTTCGGGCAAGGCCTTCGTGCCGGCCCACTGGTCATAGGCCAGCACGGTAATCGGTTGCGAGGCCAGGCCCAGTTCCTGCGCCCCGGCCTGAACGGCAACATCGATGCTGGCCCGCACCGCCTCTTGCAGGTCGGCCACATAGGCATGGTCCGGCGCCAGATCCAGCGGCGACACGCGGCGGATCTCACCCGCGGCCAGCTTGTCGAAACGCAGCTTGACCGGCTGCGCGAAAGGCGGGTTGCAGCGGAGTTGGACGTCGACGTTCTCGAACTCCCGCTGCGTGCGGTTGGCCAATAGCAGAGAGCGCACGATGGGAACGGCATTCTGAATGGACGCGTAACCCAGTGTCGGGTCTGCTTCGATCGTGATGGCGATGGCGTCGGGCATGTTGGGCCCTGCGGCGTGCGCCGCGCCTTCCTGGATCGCCGGCGGTTCCAGGTCTTGTCGCTTATCCATCGATATCTCTCTGCGAATACGGGGCGTGGGCCCCATTTCTAATCTGCAAGGTCGAATTCTAAAGCCCGCATCGGGTGGCGGCCTCGAGTAACCGTCTTTACACGCGGAATATTCCCGTGCGCGCTGGCGTCTATCCCATTGGCACGCCGCGTATCGGCGGCGATGGAAGACACTTGAATGAGGTGAAGGATATGAAGCCTTTCAAAACGATTGCCAGCGGTATGTTCGCCTTGGCCTGCCTGGCCACCGCTCCCGCATGGGCCGCGCCGGACTTGAATGTGTACGGCCCCGGCGGCCCGGCGCCCGCCATGAAAGAAGCCGCCGCCGCGTTCGGCAAGGCACATGGCATCACCGTCAACGTCACGGCCGGGCCCACGCCTGCCTGGGCCGACAAGGCCAAACAGGATGCCGACGTGCTGTTTAGCGGCGCAGAGAACATGATGAGCGGCTTCGCCAGCGCCCTGCCCGGGGTATTCGACCTGCGCGAGGCCCGCACGCTGTACCTGCGTCCGTCGGCGATCCTGGTGCGCCCGGGTAACCCCAAGGGCATCAGCGGCTTCAAGGACCTGCTCAAACCCGGCATCAAGGTGATGGCCGTATCCGGCGCGGGGCAGACGGGCCTGTGGGAAGATGTTGCCGGCCGCCTGGGCGATATCGAGACCGTCCGTGCCTTCCGCGCCAACCTGGTGTTGCCGGAAGCCGCCAACAGCGCGATGGCCCGTACCCAGTGGACCGAAGACAACAGCATCGACGCCTGGCTGATCTGGAACATCTGGCAGGTGTCGAACCCCACGCTGGCCAGCGTGGTGGATATCGAAGAACCGTACCGCATCTATCGCGATGCCGGCGCGGTGGTGACCAAACAAGGCAAGAACAATCCGCAGGCGCAGGCCTTTGTGGATTATCTGGCGTCGGCCGATGGCAAAGCCATCTTCAAGAAATGGGGCTGGAAGACGGACTGAAGGCCCGCACGGAACGCCCGTGGCCCTACCGCCCGGGTTTACCGGGCGGCCGGGTACGCAGGCTCGGTCAGGCAGGCCTTTACCCAGTCGAAGTCGTCCGACGCGTCGATCTCGCCGTCGATTTTCGGCAACGGCTCCGACGCGTAGACATATTCCGGCTGTTCCGGCTTCGGGTTCCATCTGGCCGGGGTGTCGCCGATGCTGGCGCAGGCTTCGTCCGAACTACTGAACGAGCAGGACGCAATGACCTGCGGCTTGCCGCCCACCACATTGGCCACATACCGCTTGGTGTAGACCGCGCCGGACGCCCAGGATTCGTCCACCGAACAAATGCGGTCGTTGTTCTGGTAGTGGCGGATTGCGAAGCAGCCGTAATACGCGGATTCCCCGGGCAGCACGTCGCAAGACGTCCAGTAGCCCGCGTACTTGCCGCCCGTGAACTGCGCCTGAAACTGTTGCTGCTGAACCGCGCGGCGAAACAGGTCGGGCGTCGAGGAGCCCTTTCCGGCTTCCTTGAACTGCGCCGTGCGATCGACAATCAGATCCCGAGCGATTCCGCCCGCCGTCTTGTCATCGGGCAGCACATCGGGGTCGGTGACCAACCGGTCCAGCTCCCTGTCGCGCGCCTCGACCCACCGCTTTTGGCTGTGCACCAGCATGGCGCGAATATCGCTGTCAGGCGCCTGCTTCAGAATCGCCTGATAGGCGCGATTCAGCTCAGCATCGGCTGCAATGGTTTTCTTGTCCGAGCAGATCAACTTTTCGGCCGGCGTGGCGGCCTTGGCGCAGTTGATCGCCAACGCCGGCGCCGACGCCATGGCCAGACCGGCAAGAAGCCACAGCCTCGCTGCGGGAAATTCGGATTTCATCACGTTCTGCTCTGTTCCAGGTGCCGGCCTAGCGGCTGATGACTTCACTGTCTTCCATCACGATGCGGTAGCGGTTGCGCAGATCCAGCACATAAGTAAAGTTGGACGTGCCGGTGGCCGTCTTGCCGCGTGCCGGGCTGGACACCTTGTAGTCGTAGATGCCGACGACCTTGCACATCTGGTCCTTGCATTGCGCCTTCAGCGTGCTCTGGTCGACCACGAAACGGCGGATGGGCCAGCGGGCAAAATAGGCTTCCTTATCCGCCAGGATCTCGGACTTGGGCCGCGTCTTCTTGAAGTAATCGACCGTATCCGCGTAGAACTCGCGCGTGAAGTTCATCGATTCCTCGTTCGTGCCGCTGCCCGCCTGGATCATCAATGCAGCGGCGTTAACGGCCTTCTGCTCGTCGGAAATGGCCGCAGGCGCGGTTTCCTTTTTCATATACGGGTTGGCCACGGGCGCGGCGCCGGCATGCGCGGTTTGAACCGGCGCGGGCGCGGGCGGCTGCCCCTGCTGCGACGACGCAGAGGCAGGGGTGGCCACGGGCGCATTCGCCGTGCCGCTTGCCGGACCGCGCGGCGGCGGACTGTTCTGCGCCACCTGTGTCTGACCGGTCCGGTTGATGCCGAACTTAGCAATTTCCTGCGGCGAAAAGAAGTACATGTCCTTGGAGGGCGTGCTGAACATGATGCCCAGCACGTCCGCCGACACCCCATACTTCGGCAGCGTGGCGACGATATCCGACACGCCAAACTGGGCTTGCTCGCCCGTCATTTCCGGCGCGGAGATCTGATGCACGCCCAAACGCCCGTCAGCCAGGCGCTGGCGGCCGGCAAAATACACGAACGCGCACGCCGACGCGCAGTAGCTGTCTTTGGGAATGTAGGTATTGAGCCCGCGCTCGTAGACCTCTTCGGCCACGACCAGCCCGATATGCACCAGGCCACCGCCATTATTTTGCAGGATCAGGGTGGCGATGGAGGGATGCTCACGCAGCGCCTTCTTCAGGTTCAGCATGTCGTTGGCGCCCACCCCCGTGTGATAGATCAGCAAGCTGGGCGCGCTGGGGAAGTAGACGAACGGCCCGTAGCGCTCCGCCGCTTCCGCCGGCGGACTGGGCTGCACGGAAGCCTGCTGTTGCGCGGGGGCTTGAGCCTGCGCCGGGGTGGCCGCGATGCCGCCCAGGGGCAGCGCCACGCACATTCCAAAAGCCGTTAGTTTTCTTTTCAGCATCGGTTCTGATCTATCGCGAGTAGAGAAATGCACACCGCATTTCCCGGCCGGGGGCGCCGGAAGGGAAAAAATGCCCCCGCGCGCCTGTGGAAGCGCAAATTTATCAGTCTTTGTGCTTCAAGCGCTTGTCGCGCGAAATAGTGTGATGTCAGAACGTCACTTTTACCGATGGCGCGCTGCGCTTGGCCTCGCCGTGAAAGACGGCTTCGATGTTATTGCCGTCCGGATCCAGCACGAATGCCCCGTAGTATCCCGGGTGATAGTCGCGAAAGCCTGGCGCGCCATTGTCCTTGCCGCCGTGGGCCAGCGCCGCCCGATAGAAGGCGTCGACCATTGCCTGGTCTTCCGCCTGAAACGCCAAGTGGTGGCGGCCAGTCAGCTGACCCAGCGCCGCCGGGCTGTCGGCGGTCGAAACAAATAGTTCATCGGCCCAGAAGTACCCCTCGCCCGTGCCGCCCATCGGCACCTTCAGGGCATCGAACACCGCTTGGTAGAACGCCTGGCTGGCGGAAAGATCGCGGACAACCAACTGGATATGATCGATCAGGCGGCCGCGGTGGATTTCATTGGTTTGCATGGAACGCTCCGGTAAGTGAATATCGCTTTGAACGTAGCGGCGCCCAGCGCCGCCTTCAGTGGATCGTGCGCGCCGCTTTGCGCGCCCGCTTGATCTCGTACATGCGCGCATCGGCAAGGCGGACCGCCGCTTCGGCGTCCAATCCGCGCGGGTCCACCGCCACCACGCCGACGCTCGCGCCCTCGTAAGGCACCACGGTATCGCCCAGCTGATAGCGGCCTATCGTGGCCGCCGTTGCACGTTCCTCCAGCGCGCGGGCAGCGTCTTCCGCCTCGCCGCGCAGCGCTTCGCCTCCGGCGCCGGTATTGCCGCGTTCGATGGCGGGGCCGGGGCCGACCAGCACGAACTCATCGCCGCCGATACGCCCCAACATGTCTGATGTGCGCAATGTGCTGGCCAGCCGCCGCGAGATCTCTTGCAGGAACACGTCGCCCTGCTGATGCCCGTAGGTATCGTTGATGCCCTTGAACCCGTCCAGGTCGATCAGCCCGACCAGCACGCTGCCGCCTTCGCGCAACGCGCGCCTTTCCAGGCGCTCCAGTTCTTCGTACAGCGCCCGGCGGTTGGGCAAGCCGGTCAGCGGATCGGTCAACGCGTAAGACATCAGGCGGACGTTCGCGGCATGCAGTTGCTCCATCAGTAATTCGCGCTGCAGGAAGTTGGCGATTACGTTGGAAAACAACTTCAAGACGGACTCTGCCTGCGGGGTGATCGGATGCGGCTTGGCACTGGCCGCGCACAGCGTGCCCAGCAGTATGCCGTCATCCGTGCGCACCGGCGCGCTGACATAGGTCTGGATGCCCAGTTGGCGGGCGGCCTCTGAATCGGGCCAGGAACGGGAGACATCGCTGGTGCACATGCGGCCTTCTTCCAGCGCGCGCTTGCACAAGGTGTCCGACCATGGAACCGACAAGCCTTCGGGAATCTGCAGTTCGCCCGCGTTGCGGGCAAAGCGCACGTGCTGCAGGTCGGCTTTCAGGTCGATGGACGTCAGGTACGTGGATTCCAGTCCCGTCACGCTGCCCAGCATATCAAGCAGCGGCCGGGTCAATTGCTCGACCGATCTGGCTTGCGGCAGGGAATTCGACAGTTCGGCGAGTATCGGGTCCAACTGCAATCTCCTCGAATCGCGCGCTTTTTATTCTTGTGCGGCGAGTGTGGCCCAGCTCCGGAACGGACATCAGCCGGTCAACCGCCATTATGCACCGCGCTTATCGAGGGATTCGCCGTCGCGGGCGCTTGGTCGCATCCCGTAAAAAGTTGAAAACCCGCATTCCCCTATGGGGAAATGCGGGTTTGAACCCTGCGCTTATCCGAACGCCGGCAAGCGTCCGAATGATCCGATCAGCCGATGACGCGGAAGCGCTCGGCGTCGTCCATGAAGCCCTTGTCGCCGAAGCCGTTCTCGTTCGAACCGAACGGCATTTGCGCACGCAGCTTCCACGACGCCGGGATCTTCCATTCGCTTGCCACGACGCCGTCGATCAACGGGTTGTAGTGCTGCAGGCTGGCGCCGACGTCGGCATTGGCCAACGCGCTCCAGACCGACAGTTGGGCCATACCGCCCGCCTGCTCCGACCACACCGGGAAGTTGTCGGCGTACAGGGCGAACTTTTCCTGCAGGCTGCGAACGACGTCCTGGTCTTCGAAGAACAGCACCGTGCCTACGCCGGCGGCAAAGCTCTTGAGCTTGGCTTCGGTCTTGTCGAAGCCTTCGGCGGGCGCGACCTTGCGCACGGCTTCAATGGTCAGGTCCCACAGCTTGACGCTTTCAGCGCCGAACAGGATCACTGCGCGCGAGCTTTGCGAATTGAACGACGAGGGGCTGTGCTTGATCGCGTCTTGGATCAGCGTGGCCAGTTGCTCTTTAGAGGCCGACAGGTTGCGGCCCAGTGAATATTGGGTGCGGCGCTTCTTGAGGGCGTCGAGATATGCGTTGCTCATAAGAATATAACCTTTCGACCAGTAGATAGAGGGGTGGTATGCGAGGCGATTCTACCGGCCCACCCCTGACGGGAACACCCTTCCAAGACCAAAAACCGGGTTTTTTGGCCGGAACAAACTGTTCCATTCATGAACCCAATCGGTCGGATAGCGCGATTGACGGCGCTAGTGTTCCCCCTGGCCACGCCTCAATCCGCCCGGAATCCCGTTGCCTTGACGACCTCGGCCCAGCGCTTGGCTTCCGACGCCAGCAAGGCTTGCAGCGTCGGCCGATCCGACCCGACCACCACGAAGCCCGCATCGGCCAGGCTGCGCACCGCGGCGGGTTGGCGCAAGGCCTGCGCGCTGTCCTTCTGCAAGCGGTTCAGCACCGCATCCGGCGTGCCGGCCGGCGCGAATAGCGCAAACCACGCGCCGAAGTTGACTGCAGGCAAGCCGCTTTCGGCAAAGGTCGGCACAGCCGCCAAGGCGGGCGACCGCTGCGGGCCGGTGATCGCCAGCGCGCGCAGTTTGCCGCCCTGCACCTGCGGCACCGCCAGCGCCGTCGTCACGAACGCGGCCTGGACCGCGCCGGACACCAGGCCCGATACCGCATCGCCCGTGGAACGGTAGTGGATGGCCTCGATCTTCATGCCGGCTTCGCGGGCGAACAGTTCGGCCCCGAAATGTCCCGGCGTGCCGGCGCCGAACGTCGCGAAATTCAGACGGTCCGCCGCCGTCTTGGCGCCGTTGATGAACGCGGCCAGATCCTGGTACGGCGAACCGGCCGGCACCACCAGCACGAAATCGGCTCGCACCACTTCGGAGATCGGTGCGAAATCGCGTGGCGGATCGTAATTCAGGTTGCGGTAGGTGGCCGGCGAAATGCTGATGGAACCGACCTCGCCCAACAACAGGGTCTGACCGTCCGCCGGACTGCGCGCCACGGTCTGCGCGGCGATCTGCCCACCCGCGCCCACCTTGTTTTCCACCACCACGCTTTCACCTAGCAACGGCCCCATGTGCTGCGACAGCGTGCGCGCCACGATGTCGGGCCCCGTTCCAGGCGGAAAGCCCACGTTCAGGCGCACGGGGCCGTTAGGGAACTGCGCCATCGCCGCGATCGGCAGGCACAGCAGGAAACCGCCCAGCAGGCGGCGCAGCGTCGATGTCATGGTTGTCTCCGAGCGGTTTTAGTATTTGTGTCGTGGCGGACGCCACGGGTTCAGCAGATGCGGTAGAAGCGCAATTCCACGCGGTCGGGGTAGCGCGCGCCCGTGCCCACGAACAGGCTTTCGTTCATCCAGCCCAAGGCCGGCGACGCAGTTTCAAAGCGCGGATAGGTGCGGAAATAGATGCGCGCGGGGTCCACGGCTTCGCCGCGCGCCAACCGGGCGATGTCGTCGGCGTGGCCCGTGCGGATGCCGGTGTTCTCGACATAGATGCGTTCGCCATCAAGGGTTTCGATAACGTAGCGGGCGTGGATGTCGGTGTAGGTCGCCGAACGGATCACCTGGAAATCGGCGCCGCCCGGCAGGACTTTGCCGCGAAGACGCGGGCCCTCCACGGTGCCGCCCGTGATCGGGATGACGCGGCGACAGCCTTGCGGCGTATCGCCGACCTCTTGCGGCGCGCCCACTTCCACCACCACGGTCGCCACGTGCTCAAGGCGCGGCGCCAAGGGGTCGGTCAAGGGTTGCGCCAAGGCGCCGGTATTGTCGGTCATGGTGCTTCCCCCCTGCTCTTGCGGACGGTGGCGGGATCGAATCCCGCGAGTTGTTTGTAGCGCAACGATACCGCCGCCAGCTCCTGCGGCGCGATCACGTCGCTGATGTCGGCAAACCCGTGCGGCGCGCGCTCTTCGGCCATCTGCATGACTTGCTCGGGCCCATTCAAGCGGTTGCGCAAGACAATGCCCGCCGTGCGGGGCAGGCGCTCGGCCTCGTACTCCAGCAAGGCGGTCTGGGGTGAGCGCACCGCGCCGCTTGCGGCTTGCGCCAACCAATCCGACAGGCAGCGCGCATCCAGGATGGCCTGCGCCGAGCCGTTCGACCCAATCGGGTACATCGGGTGCGCGGCATCGCCCAACAGGGTCACTCGCCCCTGCGTCCAGCGCGGCAAAGGGTCGCGGTCCACCAGCGGGAACTCATAGATGGCCCGTGCCCCGTCAATCACCGCGGGGATATCGATCCAGTCCCAGCGCCAATCGGCGAAGCGGTCGGCGAACACCGATTTGTCCACCTGCCGGTTCCAGTCGGTGGCGGGCAGCTCGGCGCCGGGCACGGAGAGCTCGGCGATCCAATTGATCAGCGACCGCCCCTGGCGGCGCAGCGGCTCTGAAATCGGATAACAGACGAATTTCTGGTCTTGGTGTCCCGCCATGAACATGCTGCGGCCATCCAGATACGGCGGCGCTTCGGTCACGGCGCGCCACAGCATGCGGCCGGAAAAGCGCGGCTCGTCGCCGGCAGGATGCAATTGGCGGCGCAGCGCCGAATGGATGCCGTCCGCGCCCACCAGGATGTCCGCGCGCACGCTCTGCGTCGCCCCGTCCTGCCGGCGCCGAAAGTTCGCCACCACGCCGAAGGCATCTTGCTCCGCGGACTCCAGCACGCTGCCCGTGACGATGGCGTCGTCGCCCAGCCGTTCGCGCACCGCTTGCGCCAACAGCATCTGGAATTCCCCCCGATGCACTGAATACTGGGGCAGCGGGTACCCCGCTTCCAGCCCGCGCGGCTCGCGCCAGATCGGCTGGCCGAACTTGTTGTAGTAGTGCAGTTGCGAGGTCTCGATGGCGCGCTCGGCCAGACCGGGCATCAGGCCCAACGGTTCAAGTTCGCTGACCGCGTGCGGCAGCAGGTTGATGCCCACGCCCAGGGCCTTGAGTTCCTGCGCGCTTTCATAGACGCGGCAATCGATGCCGCGCCGATGCAGCATCAAGGCGAGCGTCAGCCCGCCGATGCCGGCGCCGGCGATGACGATTTGCATGTCTGCTCCTGGTTTTATTTGTTATGCAACATAACAAAATCGCCCCGCTTTCCGCACCCGGGGATTTCCCGTAATGCGCTGGCGCGCCGGCAACGGGTGCATTAGTGTTGAGGCCTTCTTACGCGATAGCCCAGGAACCGCGATCCCACCCCATGTCCAGAGCCGCATCCCAACGCCCCCGGCGCCCCGCCGCCCGTGGCGAGCATTTCGATCCGCATGTGCCCGGCATCCGGTACGGCGCGTTGGACGATCTGGTCGGCTACGCCATCCGGCGCGCCCAGATCGTGATCTACGAAGACTTCCTGAATGCGCTGGCCCCGTGGGACATCACGCCGCAGCGTTTTTCGTCGCTGACGCTGATCGCGGCCAACGCCAACCTGAAACTGACCGATCTGGCGCGGATTCTGGGCATTGCGCGGTCGGGCGCCGTGCAGATCGTCAACCAATTGCAGGAATTGGGCTATGTCGAACGGCAAGAGGCCCTGCACGACAAGCGCGCGTATGCGCTGGCGATGACGCGCACGGGCGAAAAAGTGCTGGCCGAGATCACCCAGGCCGTCAAAGCCCACGACGCGCGTATCAGCACCCAATTGAGCGCGGCGGGAAAGCGCCAGTTGATCGGCCTGCTGGGCAAGCTCGGGTAGCGCGCCGCGCGGGGAAGAGGCGGGGCGGGCCGCGATGATACGATCATCGGCACGCCCCCAGACCAAGGAACCGCCCCATGTCCCGTTCGAATCTTGCCGACACGCCGCCTGCCAACGGCCGACGCCGCTTGGCGCTGGATAGCGTGCACAATGCCCGCGACCTGGGCGGCCTGACGGGTGCGAATGGCCGGCGTCTGCGCGAAGGCAAGCTGTTTCGCAGCGGCAACCCGGCGCGCGCCAGCACTGCGGATATCGAATTTCTGAGCGGACTCGGCCTGGAAGCCGTCATCGATTTCCGCGCCGACACGGAAAAAGCGCAGGATGAAGCGCACTTCGGCAAGCGCTTTACCTGGATCGCGTCGCCGGTGCTGGACGGGAACATGGCGATGGCCGTGCTGTTGCCCAAGCTGCGTGACAGCACGCAAGCGGCCGTCAACACGATGATGGTGGACATTTACCGCGACTTCCCCGCCCGTTATCAGGCGCCTTTCGGGAGCTTTCTGCAAACGGCCGCCAGCGGCAAGACGCTGCTGTTTCACTGCACCGCCGGCAAGGACCGCACCGGCTTCGCCTCCTTGCTGTTGCTGTCGGCGCTGGGCGTCTCGCAGGACGACATCGTGGCGAATTACCTCGAATCGAACCATTGGAACGCGCGGTTCTTCCAGGAAATCCTGGCCAAATCCGCGGAACGCGGCGTGCGCGACGAGGTAATGATGCCGCTGCTGGAAGTCACGCCCGCTTACCTGGAAGCGTCAGTGCAGGCGATCGATCAGGCGTTCGGCGGCATGGACCGCTATCTGCGCGACGTGCTGCGCGTGGATGTGGACGCCTTGCGTGAGCACTATCTGGAAAACTGAGGCCCCAGCCGGGAATCAATTCCCCGATCGCCGCCGGAAACAACGCCAATCATCCAAGGATCGAAATCATGTTGAAAGACCGCGGATTCCTGATCTGGCTTGCCGTGTTCGCATTGGTCGCCGGCCCGTTGATCGCCTTGCTGTGGCCGAAAACATCGGGCCACCCGTCCATCGGCGGCGGCGGCTATGACTTGTCGAATTGGGTCTACTCGCTGAGCCTGCTGGCATTCACCGGCTTGTGGTCGCTGGTTGCGCTGTTGATCGCGCTGAGCCGTAGCAACGCCCATGCGGCGAAGCGCGGCTATTGGCTGGCCGCCATCGGCGCGGCCACCTTCGTCGCCGCCATGGTCGCCTTCGGCCATCACGTAACGTAGCCCTGCCATCAGGGCATTCCCCTATTACCCGTCTGCCGGCAAAAAACTATCGTATTCGAGAATTATCAAATAAGAGAATTCTCGCTTCCGACAAATATGACCGCAGAACCCCTATACGATTTTGCCGTGGTCGGCGCTGGCATCGCTGGCGCATCCGTGGCCTACCGCCTGAGCGCCACGGCATCCGTGGCGGTGCTGGAGCGTGAATCCCAACCCGGCTACCACTCCACCGGCCGTTCCGCGGCCATGTTCATGGAGACCTACGGCACGACGCAGATCAAGGCGCTGACCCGCGCCAGCCGCGCCTTCTACGAGCAGCCGCCGCAAGGTTTCAGCGAACACCCGCTGCTTAGCCCGCGCGGCGTGCTGTACATCGCCACGCCGGAACAGAAGGACCTGCTGCAAGAGGTGTTCGAAGACTTCCACCGCCAATCGCCCAACGTGACGCTGATCGACGCCGAACAGGCCGTGGCGCGCGTACCGTGCCTGCGCGGCGACCAGCTCTGCGGCGCAATCGAAGAACCCGATGCGCGCGACATCGACGTCCATGCGCTGCACCAGGGCTTCCTGCGCGGCATGAGCCGGCAAGGCGCGGTGCTGCACAACAACGCGGAACTGGTGTCCGCTGTCTACGCGGACGAGACCTGGACGCTGACGCTGGCGGACGGACGCGCCATCCGGGCGCGGGTGCTGGTCAACGCCGCCGGCGCCTGGGCGGATCACGCCGCAGCCCTGTGCGGCGCCGCCCCCATTGGCCTGCAGCCCTGCCGCCGCACGGCCTTCACCTTCTCCGGCCCGCAAGACACCGATTTTTCCCACTGGCCGGCCGTGGTCGGCGTGGATGAAAGTTATTACTTCAAACCCGATGCCGGCCAATTGCTGGGGTCGCCCGCCAACGCCGACCCCGTGGCCGCGCATGACGTCGTGCCCGAAGAGCTTGACGTGGCAACCGGCATCTACCGTATTGAAACCGCCACGTCGCTTACCATCCGCCGCCCCAAGCACACCTGGGCCGGCTTGCGCTCATTCGTGCGCGACGGCGACTTCGTGGTGGGCTGGGACGCCGGCGCGCCCGCCTTCTTCTGGCTGGCGGCGCAAGGCGGCTACGGCATCCAGACCGCCGCCGCCACGTCCGAACTGGCCGCTGCGCTACTGACCCGCCAGCCGGTGCCTGCCCACCTGCACGCGCATGGCGTCGATGCCAATGCCGTGCGTCCCGAGCGCTTGCGCTGACCTTTCCCTGGAACGACAACCCGCCATGACCGCCATCATTCGTTATCCCAGCACCCTGCCCCTGCCGTTTTCGCGCGCCACCCAGGCAGGCGACTTCCTTTTCCTGTCGGGCCAGATCCCGATGGATGCCAGCGGACAGGTCGTGCGCGGCGACATCGCCGCCCAGACCCATGCCGCCATCGAACGCATCAAGGAAACGCTGGCGCTGTCGGACGCCACCCTGAAAGACGTGGTGCGCGTAACGGTGTGGCTGTCGGACCTGACGCTGTTCGCGCAGTTCAACGAGGCCTATCGCAGCCATTTCGCATCGGACTTCCCTTCGCGGTCGACCGTCGAGGCCAGGCTGGCGATGGACGTGGACGTAGAGATTGAAGTGCAGGCCTGGCTGGGCGGGGCGCAATCGCCCGCGCAGGCGGCCTGAGCCGTATCCGTTTGCTGGCAAGACAACGCCAGGCCCGCCGCCTGGCAAGGCGTCACCCACTGCGCGCGCCACGATGCCCGCGCCCCTAGGGCCTGCATGCAGGCCTTAACCCCTTTTTGCGCGGAGCGTCATCCATGAAGATCTTTTCCGGGTCCCTGGCGACCGAAACAAACACCTTTTCCCCCATCCCGACGGGCTTGTCCGCCTACCGTGCCCGCGGCTATTACCCCGCCGGCCAGCATCCCGACCGCATGCAGATGTTTTCGGGGCCGCTGTGGGCGGCGCGTCAACGCGCGGTGGGCAAGGACTGGACGCTGATCGAAGGCATGACGGCTGGCGCCACGCCGGCGGGCATCACCACCCGCCACGCCTACGAAACCCTGCGCGACGAGCTGCTTGAAGACCTGCGCCGCGCCGGCCAGGTGGATATCGCCCTGTTCGGCCTGCATGGCGCCATGGTGGCCGACGGCTATGACGATTGCGAAGGCGACCTGCTTCGCCGCGCCCGTGAAATCGTCGGCCCCGACACCGTCATCGGCGCCGAACTGGATCCGCATTGCCATCTGACGGACGCCATGGTGGACAGCGCCGACTTCCTGGTCTGTTTCAAGGAATACCCGCACACCGACATCCTGGACCGTGCCTACGACCTGGTAGACCTGTGCGTGGCCCGCGCCGAAGGCCGGAACACGCCCACGCGCGCGGTCTATGACTGCCAGATGATCTCGATCATGCACACCAGCCGCGAACCCATGCGCAGCTTCGTGGACCGCCTGATGGCCATGGAAGGTAAGGAAGGCGTGCTGTCGGTATCCATCGCTCACGGCTTCCCTTGGGGCGACACGCCCGACATGGGCTCCAAAGTCCTGGTTTATACCGACGGCGACCAAGGCCAGGCCGACGCCTTGGCGCGCGCGCTGGGCGAAGAGATCATCGGCTTTCGGGACCAGCTTGCCCCGCCCTACCCCGGCGCCGACGAGGCGCTGGACCAGGCTTTGGCCGCGAAGGAATTCCCCGTGGTGCTGGCGGACTCCGCCGACAACGCGGGCGGCGGCGCGCCCAGCGACGCCACCTTCATTCTGGAACGCGTGCTGGCGCGCGGCATCACCGACGTTGCCACCGGCCCCTTCTGGGACCCCGTCGCCGTGCAGCTTTGTTTCGAAGCCGGCGAAGGCGCGCGGATCATGCTGCGCGTGGGCGGCAAGGTCGCCCCCGTCTCGGGCCAGCCGCTGGACCTGGGCTGCGAAATCCTTGCGCTCAAGCGCGACGCCGTCATGACGGGGCTGGCGGGCACGCCCGCGCTGCTGGGCGACGTCGCCGTCGTGCGCACCCGGGGCGTGACGATCGTCATGAACACCTCGCGCACCCAGGCCATGGGCACGGACCTTTTCACCCAATTCGGCGTGGACCTCCAGGCGATGAAACTCATCATCGTGAAGTCGTCGCAGCATTTCTATGCCTCGTACTCGAAGGTGGGCCGCCAGGTCATCTACGTCGAAACGCCGGGCGCCATCACGCAGGACGTCAACGCGCTTCCCTTCACCAAGCGCAAATTGCCCAAATGGCCGTTCAAGGCCTAAGACGCCATCCATTGCCGCCCAACCGGGCATCCAGAATGAATAAGGGAAACACAATGATCAGACGTTTCAGCTTGCTGGGGGCCGCGGCGCTCCTGGCGATGAGCGCCGCCACGGGCGCGCTCGCCCAGACCAAGACCCTGCGCATGGTGCCGCACGCGGACCTGAAGACGCTGGACCCGCTGTTCAACACGGCCTACATCACGCGCAACCATGGCTACATGGTGTTCGACACGTTGTTCTCGCAAGACAGCAAGGGGCAGGTCAAGCCGCAGATGGTGGACACGTGGACCACGTCTGAAGACGGCAAGACCTGGACCTTCACCCTGCGCCCGAGCCTGAAGTTCAACGACGGCACGCCTGTGAAGGCCGAGGACTGCATTGCGTCGCTGCAGCGCTGGGCAAAGAAGGACACCCTTGGCCAGGCCTTGATGGCGGCCGGCGCCGAATTTGCCGCCACCGGCGACAACAGCTTCACGCTGACATTGAAAGAGCCCTTCGGTCTGGTGCTGGACGCGCTGTCCAAGCCCTCGGGCATGCCGCCGTTCATCATGCCCAAGCGCCTGGCCATGACGGACCCGAACACGCAGGTGACCGAGATGGTCGGATCGGGCCCGTTCCTGTTCAAGCGCGATGAATGGGTGCCCGGCAACAAGGTCGTCTACGTGAAGAATCCGGCCTACGTGCCTCGGGCCGAGCCGGCCGACGGCCTGGCGGGCGGCAAGAACGTGAAGGTGGACCGCGTCGAGTGGCTGTACATCCCCGACGGCAACACGGCGACGGCCGCGCTGATGAACGGCGAGGTCGACATGATCGAACAGATCACCCCCGACTTCCTGCCGGTCGTGGAAAGCAATCCGGACATCACCCTTAGCACCTCGGTCGCGTCCCAGGGCATGGTCATCGTCAACGCGCTGCACCCGCCGTTCAACAACCCGCTGGCCCGCCAGGCGCTCTATCACCTGATAAGCCAGAAGGAAATGCTGTCGGCCATGGGCTATCCGGAGAAGTACCGCGTCGACTACTGCGCCACGCTGTACATCTGCGGTTCACCGCTGGCGACCGACGCGGGCGCCGCGCCCTATGCCAAACCCGATCCGGCGCGCGCCAAGCAATTGCTGCAGGAAGCCGGCTACAAGGGCGAGAAAGTGGTGCTGCTGTACCCGACCGACCACCTCAGCGCGCCCGCCGTGATGGTGCTGGCGCAGAACATGAAGAAGGCCGGCATCAAGGTAGACGTGCAGTCGATGGACTGGGCATCGCTGGCCGGCCGCCGCTTGAAAAAAGATCCACCCGAACAAGGCGGCTGGAACATTTTTCTGACCTGGGGCGGCTACTACGACGCCAGCACGCCGGTGACCAACCCGTGGCTGTCCGCGGCCTGCGGCAACAGCCTGCCGGGGTGGCCGTGCGACAAGGAACTGGACACGCTGCGCACCAGCTGGATCCGCGAGACCGATGCCGCCAAGCGCAAGGAGATCGCCGCGCAAATGCAGGCGCGCGCCTATCAGACCGTGCCCTACGTCATGTGGGGGGAATTCAAGCCCGTCTTCGCCGTGCGCGGCCTCAAGCACACCGAGCTGATCAAGAACGGCATCCCGGTGATGTGGAACATCGAGAAACCGTAAGGCAGACGCCGGGCGCATCACGCGCCCGGCCGCAAGCCAGGGGGAATCCAGCGTGAAATACATCCTGCGCCGCATCGCGGCCGTCATTCCAGTCATGGCCGTCGTCGCGGTCGTGGTGTTCCTGCTGATACACCTGTCGCCGGGCGATCCGGCGGCCGTGATGGCGGGCGACAACGCCACCGCCGACGACGTCGAGAAGATCCGGCAAAACATGGGGCTGGACAAGCCGCTGCCACAGCAGTTCGCCATCTGGGTGAGCCACATCGCGATGGGCGACCTGGGCACCTCGATGTCGTCCCAGATGCCGGTGTCGCAGCTGATCGCCCAGCGCATGGGACCGACGTTGTCCATCGCCCTGTTCACGATGCTGTTCGCCGTGCTGGCGGCCGTGCCCCTGGGCGTGCTGGCCGCGTGGAACGCCGGCCGCTGGCTGGACCGGCTGGTGATGATCGGCGCGGTGTGCGCGTTCTCGGTGCCGGTATTCCTGATCGGCTATTGCCTTGTCTACGGCTTTTCCATCAAGCTGGGGTGGCTGCCGGTGCAGGGCTACAAACCCCTGGCGGACGGCCTTGTGCCCTACCTGCGCCACCTGGTGCTGCCCTGTTTGTCGCTGGGCCTGGTGTACATGGCGCTGCTGACCCGCATGACGCGCGCCACCATGCTGGAAGCCTTGTCCGAGGACTACATCCGCACCGCGCGCGCCAAGGGTTTGTCGGCGGGCCCCATCGTGTGGCATGCGCTGAAGAACGCCGCCAACCCCATCGTCACCACCATCGGCGTGGGCGTGGCCCTGCTGATCGGCGGGGTCGTGGTCACTGAAACCGTGTTCGCGATTCCCGGCCTGGGCCGGCTGACGATCGACGCCGTACTGCGCCACGACTACCCGGTGATCCAGGGTGTGCTGCTGGTGGCCTCGGGCATCTACGTGCTGATCAATCTGTTGGTCGACCTGAGCTACCGGCTCTTCGATCCCCGCATCCGCTACTGAGAAGGGCAACGCATGAACACGACCACCCTGCCGCTTCCCGTCCCGCGGCCGCGCCTGCGCCGCGCCGTCCGCTCGCTGCGGCGCCATCCCATGCTGTATGTGGGCGGCGCCATCCTGCTGGTGCTGGCGGCGATTGCGCTGGCCGCCCCGTGGCTGGCTACCGTCGACCCGCAAGACATCAACCCGATGGCGCGCATGAAGCCGCCGTCGTCCGAACACTTCTTCGGCACCGACGCGCTGGGCCGCGACGTCTATTCGCGCACGGTCTGGGGCGCCCGCGTATCGCTGCTGGTCGGCATCGTCGTGGCGGTGGTGTCCACCGTGGCCGGCGTGATGCTTGGCATGCTGGCCGGCTACTTCCGCCGGGTCGATGCGTTCATCATGCGCATCATGGACGGGCTGATGGCCATCCCTGGCGTGCTGCTGGCGATTGCCCTGATGGCCACCCTGAAAGGCGGCCTGGGCACCGTGATCATCGCCATCGTCGTCCCCGAAGTGCCGCGCGTCGTCCGCCTGGTGCGGGCGCTGGTACTGACCATCCGCGAGCAGCCCTACATTGAAGCCGCCGTCTCGGTGGGCACCCGCGTGCCGTCGATTCTGCTGCGCCATATCCTGCCCAATCTGTTCGCCCCGTTGATGGTGCAAGCCACCTTCATCGCCGCCTCCGCCATCCTGACCGAAGCCGTGCTGAGTTTCCTGGGCGTGGGCATTCCTCCCCAGATCCCCAGCTGGGGCAACATCATGGCCGAAGGCCGCAACTTCGTGGCCGTGGCGTTCCACATCATCCTGTACCCGGGGCTGTTCCTGGGCGTGGCGGTGCTTGCCGTCAATCTGGTGGGCGACGGGCTGCGCGACATGCTCGATCCCCGTCTGGCCAAAAAGCTGTAGGAGCGCCCATGCAACC
Source organism: Achromobacter marplatensis (assembly GCF_049060505.1). Lineage (GTDB taxonomy): Bacteria > Pseudomonadota > Gammaproteobacteria > Burkholderiales > Burkholderiaceae_B > Achromobacter > Achromobacter marplatensis_A. Next base: position 389,465 of record NZ_JBMGRB010000001.1, on the reverse strand, counting down.
CACCCCTGTCTTGCGCGTGCACGACCTCACCACCTGTTTCGACGGCGACGACACCACCGTCGTGGCCGTCGACAAACTGTCGTTCGAGCTGCTGCCCGGCGAAACGCTGGGCCTGGTCGGCGAATCCGGCTGCGGCAAAAGTGTCACGTCGCTGTCCATCATGCGGCTGCTGCGCGCCCCCGGGCGCGTCGCGGGCGGCAGCATCGAGTTCGACGGGCGCGACCTTCTGGCCCTGCCCGAAAAATCCATGCGCGCCATCCGCGGCAATCAGATCTCGATGATCTTCCAAGAGCCCATGACCTCGTTGAACCCCGTGATCACGGTGGGCAAGCAGATCAGCGAATCGCTCATGCTGCACCAGGGCCTGTCGCGCCGCGATGCGCTGGCGCAGGCCGAGAAGCTGCTGGAACTGGTGCAGATATCGGACCCGGCCCGCCGCGTGCGCGAGTATCCGTATCAACTGTCCGGCGGCATGCGCCAGCGCGCCATGATCGCCATGGCGCTGGCATGCCAGCCCAAGGTCCTGATCGCCGACGAGCCCACCACGGCGCTGGACGTCACCATCCAGGCGCAGATCCTGCACTTGCTGCGCGACATCCAGGCCCGGCTGGGCACGGCCATCGTGCTGATCACGCACGACCTGGGCGTGGTGGCGCAAATGTGCCAGCGCGTCATCGTGATGTACGCCGGCCGCAAGGTGGAAGAAGGCAGCGTGGACGACGTGCTGGACCGTCCGCAGCATCCCTACACGCAGGCGCTGATTCGTTCGCTGCCTGACTTTGTAGACGGCCAGGACCACACGGCGCGGCTGGCCGAACTGCCCGGCATCGTGCCGGTAATGACCCCCGCGTCGCGCGGCTGCGCCTTCGCCGCCCGCTGCCCGCAGGCGCTGGCGCGCTGCACCGAAGACGCGCCGCCCGCCATCGATGCCGGCAGCCGCCACCGCGTCTGGTGCTGGGCCCGTCAGTCCGAACCGGCGCCCGCCGCCGTCACCGCCTGAGGTCCGCCATGAACCTGCACGACATCCCTCTCTCGTCCGCCGCGCCCCCCCGCACTGCGCCTGCCGCCGTCCCCATGCTGGAAGTCATCGGCCTGAAGAAGCACTTTCCCGTGGACAGCGGGCGCGGCGCCAAGGTGCTGCGTGCGGTGGATGGCATCTCGCTATCCGTTCCGCGCGGCCAGACCCTGAGCCTGGTCGGCGAATCCGGTTGTGGCAAGTCCACCACCGGCAAATGCCTGATCCGCCTGACCGACCCCACCGAAGGCCGCATCCTGCTTGAAGGCGAAGACCTGGCGAAGATGAACAGCGGCCAATTGCGCGCCATGCGCCAGCGCATGCAGTTCATCTTCCAGGATCCCTTTTCGTCCATGAACCCGCGCATGCGCGTGCGCGACATCATCGGCGAACCGCTGCGTAACTTCGGCCACGGCCGTGCCGCCATCCGCGAACGCGTTGCGCAGTTGCTGGCCCGCGTCAGCCTGCGCCCCGACGCCGCCGACCGCTACCCCCACGAGTTCTCGGGCGGACAACGCCAGCGTATCGTCATCGCCCGCGCCCTGGCGCTGGATCCGGGCCTGATCGTCTGCGACGAACCCGTGTCGGCGCTGGATGTCTCGGTCCAGGCGCAGGTCATCAACCTGCTGATGGACCTGCAGCGCGACCTGGGCCTGACTTACGTGTTCATCTCGCATGACCTGAGCGTGGTGCGCCACATCAGCCACCGCGTGGCGGTCATGTACCTGGGCAAGATCGTAGAGATCGGCACCCGCGACGCCATTTTCGACCGCCCCGCCCACCCGTACACCCGCGCCCTGCTGGCCGCCGTGCCGTCGGCGCGCCAGGGCCAGCGCACGCCCGTCGAAGTCTTGAAAGGTGAAATCCCCAGCCCGCTGTCGCCCCCATCGGGCTGTGCGTTCCGCACCCGTTGCCCGATGGCGCAACCGCGCTGCGCCGAAGAGACCCCGCAACCTCGCCAGGTCGCCCCCGAACAGCAGGTCGCCTGCCACTTTGCCTGACCCTTTTAGCCGGAGATCCGCATGTCCCAGCCTGACGCCACCCCGTTTGACTACATCCTTGCCGGCGGCACCGTCATCGACGGCGCCAACACCCCCGGCCAACGCGCCGACGTCGGGGTCCGCGGCGACCGCATCGCCGCGGTAGGCGACCTGTCCGCCAGCGCCGCCCGCCGCCGGATCGACGTCAGCGGCAAAGTGGTCGCGCCCGGCTTCATTGACTCGCACACGCACGACGACAACTACCTGCTCAAGCACCGCGACATGACGCCCAAGATCTCGCAGGGCGTCACCACCGTCGTCACCGGCAACTGCGGCATCAGCCTGGCGCCGCTGGCCCACGCCAGCCCGCCCGCCCCGCTGGACTTGCTGGACGAAGGCGGCTCGTACCGTTTCGCCCGCTTCTCCGACTACCTGGACGCGTTGCGCGCCACGCCCGCCGCCGTCAACGCCGCCTGCATGGTTGGCCACTCCACGCTGCGCGCCGCCGTCATGCCCGACCTGCAACGCGAAGCCACCCCCGACGAAGTACAGGCCATGCGGACGCTGGCCGACGACGCCCTGGCCAGCGGCGCCATCGGCATCTCGACCGGCACGTTCTACCCGCCCGCCGCCCGCGCCACCACCGAAGAGATCATCGAAGTCTGCCGGCCGCTGAACACCCACGGCGGCATCTACGCCACCCACATGCGCGACGAAGGCGAACACATCGTCGAAGCGCTGGAAGAGACATTCCGCATCGGCCGCGAACTCGACGTGCCCGTCGTGATCTCGCACCACAAGGTCATGGGCCAGCCCAATTTCGGCCGTTCCCAGGAAACTTTGCCCCTGATCGAAGCCGCCATGGCCAGGCAAGACGTCTCGCTGGACGCCTACCCCTATGTGGCAGGATCCACCATGCTCAAGCAAGACCGGGTGCTCTTGGCCGGCCGCACCATCATCACCTGGTGCAAGCCGTTCCCCGAACTGAGCGGGCGCGATCTGGAGGAAGTGGCCGCCGAACGCGGTAAATCCAAGTACGACGTCGTGCCAGACCTGCAACCCGCGGGCGCCATCTACTTCATGATGGACGAGCCAGACGTCCAACGCATCCTGAAATTCGGCCCCACCATGATCGGCTCGGACGGCCTGCCCCACGACGAACGCCCGCACCCCCGGCTGTGGGGCACCTTCCCCCGCGTGCTGGGCCACTACTCGCGCGACCTGGGCCTGTTCCCGCTGGAGACCGCCGTCTGGAAAATGACCGGCCTGACCGCCGCCAAGTTCGGCCTGGCCGAGCGCGGCCAGGTGCAGCCCGGGTACTTCGCCGACCTGGTGGTCTTCGATCCCGCCACCGTCGCCGACGCCGCCACCTTCGAACGCCCCACCGAACGCGCCGCCGGCATCCATTCGGTCTATGTCAACGGCGCCCCCGTCTGGGAAGATCAGGCCTTCACCGGCCAGCATGCCGGCCGCGTCCTGAACCGGACTGCCGCCTGAACCCGCCCACCCTTTACAATCCGGCGTACACGCGGCAGGGCTTGCGGGCCCTGCCCCAGCCCTCAACCCCTTGATGCCAGACCGCTACATGGCCCTACCCGGCAATACGTCCCCGCCCGAGATCGTGGGCAAGGAAGAGATGGGCGCCCGCCTGCGCGCCGAGCGCAAAGCCAGAAAAATGACCTTGCAGGCGCTGTCGCGGGCCAGCGGCATCGCGGTATCCACCCTGTCAAAGGCCGAACTCGGCCAGATCGCCCTCAGCTACGAAAAGTTTGCCGCCCTGGCCCGCGCGCTGGACATCGACATGACCCGCATGTTCATGCTGCGGGACGCCTCCCAAGCCGCCGTTGCCCCCACCTACGTCAAAAACAAGCTCAGCGACGCCCGCGACTACATCACCGAGAACTACCACTACCGCCTGCTGATGGGCGAATACCCCGGCAAGAAAATGCTGCCGATGGTTGCGCTGATCGACTCGCGCAAGGTCGTGGAGTTCGAGGACTACATCCGCCACCCCGGCCAGGAATTCGTGGTGGTGCTATCGGGAAAGGTCAGGATCCAATTCGAGAATGGCGATAGCGTGGTGCTGGGCAAGCTGGAATCGGCCTACTTCGATAGCAGTATCGGGCACGTGTACCTGTCGCTAAGCCGCAAACCGGCCGAAGTACTGGCCGTGTGCAGCGATACGGAAGATGTGCCTTCCAGGTTGAAGGGGGCCTGAGGCAATTGGAGCCGCGGCTGGCATATGACTGTCATATACGCCGGGCATACTCGTCGACGAGATGCTTGGGGGGAACCCGGTCTGGACCGGGCCAGCCCTGGATATTCATATGAATGGTAATTCGTTGGCCCGGGCGGAAAGCCGGCTTACGATGCCTGGCATCTACTGGGCCCGGTGCCCGCAGGAATGCTCCGACATGCAACGCTTGATCTCCCCCATTTTGACCCGCCGCCCGGCACTGCTTGCCGGCCCGCGCAGCGGTCGCCGCTATGACGCCGTGTATTCAGTGAAAGCCCATCGTGAAGCCAAGATGCTGAATGAGTCGGCGCAGCGAATTCTTGCTGTGTCGGTACGGTATATGTTGGCTGGCGCGTAATTCGTATTGCTGAATGGCCGGCATGGCCGGCGGCAGTGCCCCATTAAAAATCCCGCTAAGACGTCACGCGTCGGCGGGATTTTTTTTAGTTGCTATTGATCCAATCCTTGGTGTCGTCGATGAACCAGGGCAGATTCAATCTTTCGCCCTCGCCGGACTGTATGGTCAACCGTTGCCCCGACGAGCCAGGAGCGCCTGTCGCCCCCTGCGTGGTCGAAGATGGCCGGCTCCGATAGTCCATGTCGGTTTGCCGGGGCGGATTGTCCGCGCACGCGGCAATCGACGCGCAGGCGGCCGCGACAAGGACGGGCCGCGCTACTAAATAAAGAATCTTCATCATGCTCTGCTTCCCGCTGGGGCACAGGCCGACGTGCCGGGTGATCAAGGCCTTAACTTCATACCTTACTCTCAATCCCCGGCCCTCGTCAGCGTTCGCGCCCGCTGCACCGAGGCACTTTGGCATCGAATGGCAAGCCCCGGCGCGGCATTTTCGGTAGCCTCGCAGGCTGCGTCAAAGGGCACCCATCAGCAGCGGTCGGTTTCCATGGGCGGCCTTCGCAATGCAACCGCACGGTTATCCAGCCAAACACATGAACGTTTACCCGCACTTGGTGGCCTGTGAACATTGCGACAGCGTTTACCAACGTTGCGCATTGGCGGCAGGCGAGGTCGCGCGATGCAGCCGATGTGAAGCCGTGATCCTGCGCGCCAATCCGCTGGACGTGAATCGGTGGTTGGCGTTGACCCTCGCAACGGCGGTGGTGTTTCTGATCGCGAACGCATGTCCGGTCGTGCGCATCAGCCTGAATGGAACGCACCGCGAAGCAACGTTGTGGGAATTTGCATGGGCCCTGGCCCAAGGAAGCGTTGCGCCTCTTGCGATCGTTGCTGCGCTGGTGATGATCTTGGTGCCGCTTGCGCAGATCACGTTGCTGTCGTGGGTGCTGATCTTCGCGCGTGCGGGCCAACGGGCGCCAGGCTTTGCCCCGGCCCTGCGGATGCTGGCGCGGTTGCGGCCCTGGAGCATGGTGGAAGTCGGCATCCTCGGCATTCTTGTGGCGATCATCAAGCTGGTGAGCCTTGTGGAAGTCACTCTAGGCGCGGGCGTCTGGGCGACTGCCGCCCTGATGGTATTGCTTACTGTGATTACCCACCAAGACCTCTCTTCGCTGTGGGAACAGACCGAACATGATCCGAAAGTGCAAAGCGGACGCGCGGTATGAACAAGCCGCCATTCGCAAGCGACTTATCAGTCGTCGGCTGCCACGCATGCGGCCTGGTTTGCGAACACCAGGACACGCCCGGGCGATCCGTTCCCTGTCCGCGCTGTGGCTCGCCCCTCCACCATCGGCGGCCGAACGGTATTGCACGCGCCTGGGCGCTGCTTCTGACTGCCGTTATCTGCTACATCCCCGCCAATGTGTTGCCGGTCATGCATACCAGCCTGTTGGGCAGAGGCAGCAGCAGCACGATCATGGAAGGGGCGGTGGAGTTCTGGACGTCGGGCTCCTATGGCATCGCACTGGTGATCTTCATCGCGAGCGTGGCGGTCCCTTGCGCCAAATTCCTGATTCTTGCGCTGTTGCTCGCGACCTCCCAAAGGCGTAGCCGATGGGCAACGCGAGAGCGCGCCAAGTTGTACCGCATGGTGGAGTTTGTCGGGTATTGGTCGATGCTGGATGTGCTGGTGGTGGCCGTCGTAGCCGCACTGGTGCAGTTTCACGGCCTTACCGATATCTCGCCTCGGATCGGCATCCTTTTCTTCGGCATGGTCGTGATTTTCACCATGCTTGCAGCCATGTCGTTCGACCCCAGACATATTTGGGATGGTGAAATCAATGGTGGTGATGCATGAATGATTCTTCCAGGGCGCTTTCCGAGCCTGGCGCTCCTGCGGTGATACCGCGCAGAAAATGGCGGATCTCGCTCGTCTGGCTGGTGCCTCTCATCGCCGTGCTGGTAGGGCTTTCCATGCTGGTGCAAACCTGGATGACGGAAGGCCCGGTGATCAATATCACGTTTCGCACCGCCGCCGGTCTGGAAGAAGGCAAGACCCTGGTGAAATACAAGGACGTAAACGTAGGCACGGTGACGACGATCGGCCTCAACGAAGACGGTTCCCGTGTGGTCGCAACGGTGGCGCTGGATAAAGATGCGGCAAGCCTGGCGCGCGAGGATTCCCGGTTTTGGGTGGTGCGTCCGCGCATCGGCATCGACGGCGTTTCCGGGGTGGACACGCTGCTGTCGGGCGCCTATATCGGTGTCGATCGGGGGCAATCGATGGAGCCCGGCAAGGAGTACACCGGCCTGGAAAGCCCTCCCACGGTCATCGGCGACACGCCCGGCCGGTCTTTCGTTCTGCATACCGAAGATCTTGGCTCGTTGGACGTCGGATCGCCCGTCTATTACCGACGCATTCAAGTCGGCCGTGTTGCGTCCTATCAGTTGGGCGAGGATGGCAAAGCAGTCGCGTTGCGAGTCTTCGTCAATGCGCCCTACGACCGTTTTGTCACGACGGAAACGCGCTTCTGGAATGCCAGCGGTGTGGATGTCTCGCTGGGCGCGGACGGGTTCAAGCTGCAAACCCAGTCGATCGCCACCATTCTGGCCGGAGGGGTTTCCTTCGGCACGTCTTCGGGCGTATCCGGCGAGCCAGCGGCCGAGGACGCCGCATACGAATTGGCCAAGGATCAGCAGGCAGCGCTGGCCCCGCCCGACGGGCCCTCGCAAACCGCCTATCTGGTGTTTGAGCAATCCTTGCGGGGCCTGGCTATCGGCGCGCCCGTGCAGTTTGATGGCATGGACCTGGGTAAGGTCGTTTCCATCAAGCCGGATTACGATCCGGTGAAGCGTCGCTTTCAATCCCGGGTCGGCATTGTGGTGTATCCGCAGCGGCTGAGCGAAATCCTGGAGAAAATGCCGGCGCTCGACGGAACCGACGAAGACCGGCTGGTACGCATGCTGCAAGAAATGGTGGCGCACGGTCTGAGGGCTCAGGCCAGGACGGGAAACCTGCTGACCGGCCAACTGTTCATCGCGCTGGACTTCATACCCAACACGCCCAAGGTCGCCTTTGATCCTCAACATCGTCCCATAACGCTGCCGACCGTCAGCGGCAGCTTCGATCAATTGCAGGAGCGGGTCGCCAGCATCGTGGGCAAGATCGACAAGATGCCCTTGGACAACATCGCACGCAATCTTGACGCGTCCTTCGCCAGCCTGAATAAAGCACTGTCGCAGGTGAATGGCCAGGTTCTACCTCAGGCCACGCAGACCCTTCGCCAGGCGCAACAAACCATTGGCGCCGCGCACGGAATGCTTACCGAAGACGCGACGTTGCGGCAAAGCGTGGGCCAGACCCTTCAGGAGATTCAACGCGCCGCCCGTTCGGTCCGCACCCTGACCGACCTGTTAAGCCGGTATCCCGAGGCGGTGGTGCGAGGCCGCCCGAAGCACGCCACATTCGAGGCCCCCAGAGAACCGCCCGCCAGCACGATAGAGACGCCCCAACGATGATCCGACCTATTCGCTTCTGCCTGCTCGCCATGACACTGGGGCTTGCGGCCTGCACCGCTTCCGCGCCTGTTCGTCACTACACGCTGCTAACCCCCCAGGGGGGCATCCAACCTCCGGCCGCCCCGGCGCGCTTCGTCGTCGAAGTGCTGCCGGTGAGTGTGCCGGAATATCTGAATCAGCCCCAACTCGTTGTGAGGCAAGACGACAGCGGCACGCTCGCCGTCCTGGATGACGAACGGTGGCTGGGGCCGTTGGACGAAGAGATACGCAACGCCCTGTCGGCGCAGTTGGTCGATGACCTGGGCACCCAGGATGTCGCCGGATTGTCATGGCCGGGCGATGCGCAGGTGATCAAGGTGAAATTGCAGATTCGCCGGTTGGACGCATGGCCCGGAAAACGCGTGCAGCTTGAGGCCGGTTGGACCCTGGGGGACGCACGCCAGCCCGGGAATGCCAGGTTGGTGTGCCACGGACGATTCGAAGAAGCCGCCAGCGACGGATATCCCTCGCTTGTGCAAGCGCAGCAGCGCTTGATTGCTGCGTTGGCCCGGCAGATCGGCCAGGACGCAACGACGTGGTCGGCCTCACCACAATCGAAATGCGGGAGTTCGAAAGCGTCCTAGCCGGACTCTGATAGCCTTTGGCGGTATCGCGGTATGGTCCACCATTGGAACCTCCCAGAAGGCGCAAGACCCTTATGACGATTGAATTGGAAAAACAAACTCGAGCCACTGCCATCGCGTCGATTCAGCGGTATTTCGACGAGCACATGGAAGCGCCTATCGGCAATATCGCGGCGGGAGCGCTGCTTGGTTTTTTCCTGGAGGAAATCGGCCCGACGATATATAACCGAGCGGTCGCCGACGTGCAGGAGCGGCTGCAACTGCGCGTATCTGAACTGGACCTCGAGGTGCGCGAAGACGAGTTCGCCTACTGGCGCAAGTACGCGCAGGGAAACAACAAGGGGCCGAAGTAGCGCGGCGTTCCGTCATGGGCGCGATATGTGGATGCGGCACCGCCCCGTCCAAAAAGCACAAAGCAAAAAGCCCGCTGAAACGTTACGTTTCAGCGGGCTTTTTACGAGGAATTCTTGGTGCCGACGGCGAGACTCGAACTCGCACAGCTTTCGCCACTACCCCCTCAAGATAGCGTGTCTACCAATTTCACCACGTCGGCATTCACCAATTTCCTGACGCCGCCATAGGCATTGCCAGAAAGTCGAGCATTCTAGCACGAATTGAACGAATGACGGAAGCGGCCCCAAATACTCCAACCGCCGCCGCGTCCTTCCTCTCCATACCGCCGCCCCAAAGAAAAAGGCCGGCATCCGCCGGCCTTCCTCTGGACCTGCCCGAACTTACTTGGCAGGCGTTTCGGCCGGCTTCTGGCCCGCAGCCGGCGCCGGCGTGGCAGGCGTAGCCGGAACCGACGGCACCGACGCATCCGGCTTGGCCGGGGCGGCAGGCGCTGCCGGCACCGAACCCGGCGCGGGCGAGGCGGCACCCGGAACCGACGAACCACCCGCGGCGGGCGCGGCGCCCGGCACTTGGGGCACGGAGCGGTCGGACGGGAAGCTTTGCATCACGCCGGAGTCCACAGCCGGGCCGCTGGTGCCCTTGTGGCTGACGTAAGCCAGGCCGGCGGTGGACGCGAAGAAGACGACGGCGGCCCACTTGGTTGCGCGCGACAGGAAGTTGGCGGCGCCGGTGGCACCGAACAGGCTGCCGGACGAGCCACTACCGAAAGCGGAACCCATGTCGGCGCCCTTGCCCTGCTGCAGCAGAACCAGAACGATGATAGCCAGCGCCGAAAAGACTTGGACGGCCAGCAGAAGTTTAAGCATCAAGGGCATTACAGACTCCGGAACGGAAACTTAGATGGCGGCAATACGCAAAAATTCTTCAGCCACTAGCGACGCGCCGCCGACCAGGGCTCCGTCGATATCAGTCATGGCGAACAAACTGGCGGCGTTGGCAGCTTTAACGCTGCCGCCGTACAAAACTTGCACCTGCGCCGCGCCCAGCGCGCGCAAGGCGGCGCGGATGGCGGCGTGGACTTCTTGCGCCTGCTCGGGGCTGGCGGTGCGGCCGGTGCCGATGGCCCAGACGGGCTCGTAGGCCAAGACCATGCGCGACACAGCCTCGGCGCCCAACGCCAGCACGGGCTTCAACTGGCGTTCGATGACGGCCAGGGTGTTGCCGGCTTCGCGGTCGGCCAGCGACTCGCCCACGCAGACCACGGGGGTCAGGCCGGCGGCCAGCGCGGCTTGCGCCTTGGCGGCCACGATTTCATCGGTTTCACCGTGCAGCACGCGGCGCTCGGAGTGGCCGGCCAACGCCCAGCGGCAGCCGAATTCTTTCAGCATCGCACCGGAGACTTCACCGGTATAGGCACCCTTTTCGTGCGCGCTGACATCTTGCGCGCCCCAGGACACGTTGCTTCCGGTCAGGGCCGAACCGGCTTGCGCCAGGTAAGGAAACGGAACACAGATGCCGATGTCGCAGTGGCTCGCGGCATCCGCGGCGCGCAGCTCGGTCAGCAACGCGGCGTTCTCGGCCAGGTTGCCGTGCATCTTCCAGTTGCCCAGCACGAGGCGGGCGCGGTTTTCGACTGAAGTCATGGCGCAATTGTCAGAGAGGGTGAGTCCCGGGGCATGACACGACCGCCCACGGGCCTGCCTGGAAAAAATTCCAGGCGAAACCCGAGATTGTATCCTGTTGCGCGGCGATACGCCGAACGCCGCGCGTTTCTTACATTGTCAGGATGATTTTGCCGATATTTTCGCCGCCTTCCATCATGGCGTGCGCCTTGGAGGCCTCGGCCAAGGGGAACGTGGCGTGCACGATCGGCTTGATGGCCCCATTTTCCAGCAAGGGCCATGCGTGTTCACGCAGGGCGCGCGCGATGGCGCCCTTGAAATCGACCGACCGGGGGCGCAGCGTGGACCCCGTGATGGTCAGGCGGCGGCGCATGACCTGGGACGTATCCACATCGGCGCGCGCACCGCCCAGCTGGGCGATGATCACGATGCGGCCGTCATCCGCCAGGCATTGCATGTCGCGGGCGATATAGTCACCCGCCACCATGTCCAGGATGACGTCCACGCCGCGCCCATCAGTGGCGTCCATGACTTCCTTCACGAAGTCCTGCGTCTTGTAGTTAATGCCCTTTTCGGCGCCCAGCGCTTCGACGGCACGGGCGCGGTCATCGCTGCCGACCGTCGCATAGACCTTGTTGCCCATCGCGCGGGCCAACTGGATAGCCGTGGTGCCGATGCCGCTGGCGCCACCATGCACCAGCAGGATTTCACCGTCGGACAAGCGGCCGCGGTCGAACACATTGCTCCAGACGGTGAAATACGTTTCCGGCAAGCCGGCCGCTTCGATGTCGGACAGGCCCTTGGGGATGGGCAAGCATTGCGCCACGGGCGCGACGCAGTATTCGGCGTAACCGCCGCCCGCCACCAGGGCGCAGACCTTGTCGCCCACGGCAAAGCCGCTGCCAGCCAGGTCGCCACCCACGATTTCACCGGCCACTTCCAGACCCGGCAGGTCGGAGGCGCCACGCGGAGGGGCGTAGTTGCCCTTGCGCTGGAATACGTCGGGGCGGTTGATGCCCGCAGCGCTGACTTTGATCAAAACTTCACCCACGCCGGCTTCGGGCGTGGGGCGTTCTACGGGGACCAGGACCTCGGGGCCGCCGGGGCGGGAGATTTCTACAGCGTGCATCGCGTGCCTCCTTTGCAGCAAATGGATTATTATTGCGCCCTTTACGGCATATCGCGTTGCTGTTCGGGCAGAATGTTTGCCTGACGGCCGAATCGCCGTACTGCGCGCGCAGGTCCACCAGACACGCCCGCAGGACACATCAGCAGACCCCGGAAGCGTGGCAGAGTGGTCGATTGCACCGGTCTTGAAAACCGGCAACGGGCAACCGTTCGTGAGTTCGAATCTCACCGCTTCCGCCAAATACCCTTGGCATTCGCAAGGCCGCCGGCCGCACCAGGCACTTACCTGGGACACCGTGGGCGCATTGATGCGCCCTTTCGCTTCTTTTCCTTCCCACTACGCCCCTGTCTCGCCCCCAACGCCCCTGCGCCCCCGCCGGCCAGGCCGAGGGTGTTCCCTGCTATTTGCCGGCCGCCTTTTTCTATATACTGAATGATACTTATTCCTATTTTTTAAGATCTTCAGTTCATGGGAAAGCACTCCGCCCATTCCGCCCTGGCTTCCCTATACGTGAACTATCGCCCTTGGCTGGTGGATCGCCTGCGGTTTCGGCTGCGCAACCAGGCGGACGCTGAAGATCTGGCGTCCGACACGTTTCTGCAGGCCGCCGTCAGCCGCGAGCCCGTGGCCTCGATTGTCGAACCCAAGGCGTACCTCTCCACCATCGCCCGCCGGCTGCTGTTCCATTTTTGGCGCCGCCGCGAACTGGAACAGGCGTATCTGCAATGGCTGGCCCTGCATGCCGACGACATGGCGCCGTCGCCCGAAGCCGTCGCGCTGGGCGTGGAAATGCTGATGCGGGTGGATGCGGTGCTGCATGGCCTGCCGCCCGCGGCGCGCGCCGTGTTTCTCTATAGCCAATTGGACGGATTGAGCTACGACGAAATCGGCCGGCGCATGGGCTTGTCGGCGCGAACGGTGCAGCGGCACATGGCGATGGCGCTTGAACGTTGCCTGCGAGTGCGCCGCGAGGGGCACGCATGACGCCCGAGATCGATCGCCAGGCCGTGCAATGGATGCTGCGCCTGACCGCCGGGGACGCCGATGCGGCCGAACAGCTTCGGTTCCAGCAATGGCGGCAGGCGGACCCCGCGCATGCCCAAGCCTGGACCACCCTGCAGGAAAGCGTGGCGGGGCCGCTTCAAGCGCTGCGCGCGCTGGGCGCGGCCCAAACTCAGGATTCCGCCGGCGCGGCGTTGCGCGGCATGCTGGTGCGGGGCCCGTCACGGCGCCTGTTCCTGGGCAAGACCCTGGCGTTGACGGGCGCTGCCGTGGGCGCTAGCTGGTTGGGTGCGCAGCAATGGCAACAACGCGGCGACCTGGTCACCGGCACCGGCGAACGCCGCACGCTTGCGCTGGACGACGGCAGCCAGTTGCAGCTGAATGCGGACAGCCGGATCCGGCTGGAATTCACCAGCGCGGTGCGGCGGGTTCGATTACTGCACGGCGCGTTGATCGCCGCGGTGGCGCCGGATGAAGCGCGCCCGTTCGGGGTCAGCACGGACGACGGCACGGCGTGGGCGCTGGGCACCCGCTACATGGTGCGCAAGGAAAGCGACCATAGCGTGGCGGCCGTGCTTGAGCATACGGTGCGGGTACGCACGCGCAACGGCGCGACGGAGCAACTGGCACAGGGGCAGGCGGCGGCCTATGGCGCCGCTGGCATCCACCGGCTGGAAGGCACCTCTGCCGACGCGCTGGCGGCCTGGGAGGCGGGCCGGATCGACGTGCTGGACGCGTCGCTGGACGAAGTCGCCGCGGCCTTGCGCCCCTACATGCGGGCCACGCTGCACGTGTCCAAAGCGGCTGGCCAGCTGCGGGTACAGGGCGTGTTCTCTCTGGATCGACCCGATGAAGCCTGGGCCGCGCTGGCGGCGACCTTGCCATTGCGCATCGACCATTACGGCGGCTTGCTGACATGGGTAGACCGGGCCTGAGGCCCGTGCGGCCCGGCTTTTACAATTTTGTTGTCCGGTTTTCGGGCGCCGATACACCTCTGGGTAGGAATTCGAGAAATCAGCAACCCGGAGTTGTACGTCATGCATCCTTTGTATCGGGCCGGCCTAGCGGTCGCCGTCGCCGTGGTTTCCCCTGCCGCGCTCGCGCAATCGGCGCCCACCAGCCAGCAATACGAGATTCCCGCCGGGCCGCTGGCGGTCGCCCTGAACCGCATCGCGGCGCAGAACAACCGCGTGCTGTCGGTGGACCCGGCCATGGTCCGCAATATCAACGCGCCGGCGCTTAGCGGCAGCTACACGTTGAACGACGCGCTGGGCCGCGTCACGGCGGGATCTGGCCTGGAGGCCGTTACCCTGCCCGGCGGCGCGCTGACCGTGCGCCGCGCGCCCCAGTCGGCCGTGGCGACACTGGCGCCGATCAACGTCACCGCCAACGCGGAAACCGCGTGGAGTCCCGTGTCCGGCTACGTGGCCAAGCGCAGCGCCACGGGCACCAAGACCGACACGGCGATCCTGGAAACGCCGCAGTCGATTTCCGTGGTCACCGCCGACCGCATCAGCGCCATAGGCGCCACCACGCTAAGGGATGCCCTGGGCTATACGCCTGGCGTGGCGATCACGACATACGGCGCCGACTCTCGGTACGACTGGATCGCGATCCGTGGCTTTGACGCTTACTCGCCAGGCTTCTACCTGGATGGCATGCCGCTGCGCAACAACGGCAATTGGGGAATCTGGCAGACCGAGAACTACGGCGCCGAACGGATCGAGATCCTGCGCGGGCCCTCTTCCGTGCTGTACGGACAGACCGGCCCCGGCGGCCTGGTCAACGTCGTCAGCAAGCGGCCGACCGAGGAGCCCCTGCATGAATTGCAGGCACAGTTGGGCGACCATTCGCGGCGCCAGCTGGCAGGCGACTTCTCCGGCCCGGTGGATGAAGACGGCAAATGGCTCTACCGCATCACCGCGATGGGGCTGGATTCCGAGATGCCGGAACACGGCATCTCGAACGACCGCCTGTACATCGCGCCGTCGCTGACATGGCGGCCGTCGGCGGATACGTCATTGACGCTGCTTTCACAGTATGGCCGCAAGGACGGCGGCACGTACACGCGGGCGCGCCCCGCGGCAGGCTCTTTGGTGCGCACGCCTGCCGGCACGCATATCCCCAGCGATCTTTTCGTGGGCGAACCCGACTACGACTCGTTTGACCAGACACAATGGATGGTGGGCTACCTGTTCGAACATCGCGTCAATGACGCCGTGACCCTGCGCCAGAACGCGCGCTACGGCAAGCTGCGGGTCGACTACGCGGCAGTGCAGTCGCTGGGGTATCTGCCCGTCAACGAAAACCCGTCGGATCCGGCCAATTACCAGACCTTGCGCCGCAGCGTATCCGGCAGCAAAGAGAACATTTCCAGCTTCACCATCGACAACCAGGCGCAGACGGATTTGCGCTTCGGTGATTGGCAGCATCGGCTGCTACTGGGCGTGGATTACCAGCGCACGGCCATCGATCAGGTCAGTTTCAATGGCGGCTACGCGCCGCCGCTGTCGATCTACGATCCCGTCTATGGCCGCGGCGGCATCGAACGGCCCCGGCCCTGGATGGATGCCGACATCACCGTGGCGCAAACCGGTGTGTACCTGCAAGACCAGATCAAGTGGAAGGACCGGTGGGTGCTGACCTTGGGCGGCCGGTACGACGATGTCTCAGGCAAGATGCGCAACCGCCAGGACGGCACCACCACGCGCTTTCCCGACCATCAGTTCACCGGCCGCGCCGGCCTGGTCTACGTGGATCCGGCGGGCTGGGCGCCGTACCTGAGCTATTCGGAATCGTTCTCTCCCACCGTCACCATCGATCCAGTCAGCGGCACACCCTTCAAGCCGGAAACCGGCAAGCAATACGAAGCCGGCGTGCGCTATCAGCCGGTCGGACGCTCGGACAGCTACAGCGCCGCGATCTTCGAGCTGCGCCGCAAGAACTACATCACCTACGACAGCCAATCGATGCCCAGCCAGAAGGGCGAAGTGCTGGTGCGTGGGTTGGAGCTTGAGGCCACCTTCCAGCCGCTACCGCGTTTCAATGTCGTCGCGGCCTACACCTGGACGCCGAAGGCCGATGTGGTCGAAAGCAGCAACCCCGCAGAGGTCGGCAAGCAGGCCACCGCCGTGCCCAAGCATCGCGCATCGCTCTGGCTGGACTACCGGTTCGAATCCGCCGTCAAGGTCGGCATCGGCGCCCGCTACACCGGGTCGAATTTCGGCGATGGCGAAGCCGCGCCGGTCAAGGTGCCGTCGTTCCTGCTGTTCGACGCAATGATCGGCTACCAGATCAAGAACTGGACCCTGGCGCTGAACGCCCGCAACCTGACCAACAAGACCTACATCGCCAACTGCGGCTATGGCAACTGCTACTACGGCGACCAGCGTACCGTCGTGGGCACGGCGACGTACCGCTGGTAAAGACCCGGCGGGGCGCCGGCCCGGGTTCCGGGGCCAGCGCTTGATCAGCGTCAGACGCCGTCCCGCGCGCGCCTTCCGGGCCGTGCGGGGCGGGCGTAGTATGAGGCTGTTGTTTTCGCCCGCGTGGCGGCCATGACCGCGCCGCCCTCTCCATCCCAGGAGGTTGCCATGTACAAGCACATTCTCATCCCCATCGACGGATCCAGCCTGGCCAACACCGGCCTGGAACAAGGGTTGGGCCTGGCCCGCGCGCTAGGGGCCAGTGTCACCGTGGTGACGGCCTATGGCAGCTTCCATATGCCTTCGATGGAAACCGTGCAGCTGGAAGGCGTGCGCAAAACGTATGAACATCAAGCCCAGGAGCTGGCCGCCTCGTACCTGGCGGAAGCCGCCGCCCGCGCCAAGGCCATGGGTGTGCCGTGCACGACCGAAATGCGCGAAAGCGACACGCCGTATCAGGTCATCATCGACATCGCCTTGACGCAAGGCTGCGATCTGATCGCGATGACTTCGCACGGCCGCAGCGGCATGGCCGCGCTGCTGCTGGGCAGCCAGACACAAAAGGTGCTGGCGCACTCCACGGTGCCGGTGCTGGTGTATCGCTAACGCGGGGCGCGGCGCTACGCCACGGCCGCCGCGTGGAAGGTCCTGGGGATGCCTGCCGCGGCCACGCCGCTGCGCAAGGTCTCTTGCGGCAAGGCGTCGGCCAGCAAGGCACGCGCGGCCAACAACCGGGCAAGGTCCACGCCGGTCCGGTAGCCCATGCTTTCCAGCATGAACACCAGGTCTTCGGTGACGATGTTGCCCGAGGCGCCCGGGGCAAACGGGCAGCCTCCCAGACCGCCCAGGCAGGAATCAAAGCTGCGGATGCCTTCGTTCAGGCCAGCCAGCGCGTTCGCCAGGCCCAGGCCCATGGTGTCGTGCAAGTGCAGCTTGGTCAGCAGGCTGCCCACGGCGTCCTGCGTAGCGCGCACCACATCGCTCACCTGCGCGGGGTGCGCATAGCCCACCGTGTCGGCCAGCGCGATCTCATCGACGCCAGTGCGCGCCACCGCCGCGGCCACCAACGCCACGCGCCGCACGGCGACATCGCCTTCCATCGAACAGCCGAACGCCGTGGCGACCGCCGCATCGATGCGCATGGGGCGCGGCTGCGACCGCACCCAGTCCACAATGGACGCCATCATCTCCACTTGCGCGTCGGTGCCCTTGCCCACGTT
The DNA here is from genome assembly GCF_049060505.1 of Achromobacter marplatensis. GTDB lineage: Bacteria > Pseudomonadota > Gammaproteobacteria > Burkholderiales > Burkholderiaceae_B > Achromobacter > Achromobacter marplatensis_A. Next base: position 371,985 of record NZ_JBMGRB010000001.1, on the reverse strand, counting down.
GGCGTGGCTGTGCGTGTCGCTGACCGAAATCGGAAACGACAGCACGTGCGCGCCCGCCTCGTAGGCGGCAATGGCGCCTTTCAGATTGCAGGCCAGCGCACACACCGTCAGGCCGTCTATCTGCAGGACGTCGGGCAGGATGGCGCCCGTATCCGCCATCTGCGGCACCAGCCGCGGCGATACAAAGCTGCCCACCTCAATCTCGCGCAAGCCCGCCAGCGCCAGTTGGCGGATCCAGCGCAGCTTGTCGGCCGCCCGCATCCTGCCCTTGGCCATTTGCAGCCCGTCGCGCGGGCCCACCTCGCAAAGCCTGACTTCCTGATCCATATGCCCTCCTGTCGTGTACGCCGGCCTGTGTCCCGGACTATTGCTGCACCACAATGCCTGCGCTCTTGATGGTCTGCTGTGCCTTGCCGATGTCCGACTGGATCAGCGCGGCGAACTGGGCGCTGGAGACCGGGTCTGTTTCCAGCCCCTGCGACGCCAGCGCTTCCTGCACGTCCTTGCGCGCCAGCAGCTTGTTGAAATCGGTGTTCAGGCGCGTCACGATGTCGGCCGGGGTCTTTGCCGGCGCCAGCACGCCGTAGTAGGTCACCACGCTGAAATCCGCGTAGCCAAGCTCCGCCACCGTCGGCACATCCGGCAAGGCGGGATTGCGCTTGGGCGAGGTCACGGCAAGCGCACGCACCTTGCCCGCCTTGATGAGCGACGCCGCTGAAGAGATCGACGACCCGGCAAACTGCAGATGCCCACCCATCAGGTCGGCCAGGGCGGGAGCCGAACCCTTGTACGGCACGTGCTGCATCTTGAAACCGGCCTCGTGTTGCAGCATTTCCATGGCGATGTGCACGCCGCCGCCGGTGCCCGACGTGCCGTAGGAAATCTTGTTCGGTTCCTTCTTGGCGGCCTCGATCACTTCGGGAAGGGTCTTGTAGGGCGAGCTCTCGGTCACCAGCAGCACCATCGGCGTGGTGGCCACCAGCGCCACGGGCACCAGGTCCTTGACGGGGTCGTAGGCCACCTTCATCAGCAGCGGAATCAACGTGACGTTGTCGGATTGGCCGATCACCAGGTCATACCCCTGCGCAGGTGCGCGCGCTGCTTCGGCCAGGCCCAGCGCCGTGCCGGCGCCAGGCTTGTTCTCTGGCACCACCGCCCAGCCGTTCAGCTCATGCAGCTTGCTGCTCATCAGCCGGCCGATGTAGTCGGTGCCCCCGCCCGGGGTGGACGGGATGATGATGCGGATGGGCTTGTTGGGATAATCCTGCGCGTGCACCGTGCAGGCGGCGGCCAACGCGGCCATCGCAATCAGTTTTCGAATCATGGGGTCTCCTCTTTGATGAATGTCTTGGCGGTCTGACGCCGCCTCGACAGGGCGTTGGCGCTACGGCCGGGTCATGCGATGACTCCCGCCGCGCGCAGCGCATCGATGCGCGCCGCATCCAGGCCCAGGCCTTGCAGAATGGCGCGGGTCTGGCCGCCTTGCACCGGCGGATCGCAACGCTTGCCGGCCTTGCGCCCGTCGAACTCGATGGGTAGCGCGGCCGTGGATATTTCGCTGCCGTCGGGCAGCAGGGTCTTGAGCAGCGCGCCCCCGGCGTTCAGGTGCGCGTCGTCCAGCAGATCGTGCGGCTGGCGGATCGGTCCATAAGAAAGGTTGGCGTCCTCCAGCGCCTGGCACAGCGCATCGGTCTTCCAGGTTTTCAGGATTTCGGCCACGCCGGGCACCAGCCAGGACCTTGCGGCCTCGCGGTCGACGGCGGTGGCCAGACGCGGGTCGGCGGCCCATTCCGGTGGCAGGAATTTCTGCGCGAAATTTCGCCACTGCGCGTCGCCCACCACCGCGACGAACACGCGGCCGTCCGCCGTTTCGAATACGTCGTACACGCCCCATGGCGGTTTGCGCTCCGCGCCCATGGGCTTGGGCGCCGTGCCGGTCAATTGGTATTGCGCGATGAACTGCGCCACCAGCAGCAGGTTGTTCTCGAACAGGCCCGACCGCACATGACGGCCGCGGCCCGTGGCATGGCGGTCGTGCAGCGCGGCCAGCGCGCCCACCACGCCGAAGGTGCCGCCCAGGATGTCGTTGACCGATGCCGCCACGCGCTGCGGCGTGTCGGCGCCGCCATTGATGTAGGCCAGTCCGCCCATCATCTGTACAACTTCATCCAGCGCCGTGCGGTGCTTGTACGGGCCTGACAGAAACCCCTTCAGCGACACATAGATCAACCCTGGGTTGTCGGCAGACAAGGATTCATAGTCCAGCCCGTACTGGGCCAGGCTGCCGTCGCGAAAGTTCTCCACCACCATGTCGCTCCGCAGGGCCAGCTGGCGCACCACGTCCTGCCCTTCGGGCGACTTCAGGTCGATCGCCAGGCTTTGCTTGTTGCGATTGAACACGGGGAAATAACCGCTGCCCGACCCTTTCAGACGGCGCGTTCGGTCGCCGTCGATGGGTTCCACCTTGATCACGTCGGCCCCCAGATCCGCCAGCGACAGGCCGGCTGCCGGCCCCATGATCATGTGGGACAGCTCCAGGACCTTGATGCCCCGCAAGGGCAATTCGGAACTCTCCATGAAGGGTGAAGCCGGTGCTGCGCTCATCAACGTTTCCTCTCGCCTGCCGGATGGTCGGATGCAGGTCGGCAACGTCGGAAAACCGCCTTGCCGCCCCGCGGATGCGCCCATCATCGCGGGCCAGCGGGCAGAGCGGGTAGCGGTCTTTCAGCATGGGGGCATTCTCGTTTCGGAACGTCCGGGTTTGCCCCTAGCTCTCGCCCGCCGGCAGCACGCCCAAGTGGGCCAGCAAGGCCCGTGCGGCGGGCGACAAGACATCCGGATCCCGCACTGCAATACAGATTGGCGTGCTGGACCACGGGCCGGTCAACGGCACGAACCGGATGTCCAGGTGTGACAGGCGCGCCTTCAGGTACTGGGGCACCACCGCCACGCCCATGCCGCGCGCAACCAGCATGCAGATGGTTTCGTGCGAACTGACGCGCGCACTGATGCGACGCGTCAGGCCCGCGTCCTTGGCCGCCTGCTCGAAGACGCTGCTGATGCCGTTGTCGCGGTTCAGCTCGATCTGTTCGAAAGGCAGCAGTTGCGCGTAATCCAATGCGTCACGGTCCGCCAGCAGGTGCTGGCCCGGCACCACGGCGGCCAGCTCGCAATGACCGCAGGCGAATACCTGCAAGCCGTCATGACCGAAGTCCGATCCCGCCGCCACGTCGGCATGTCCGTCCAGCACGGCGCGGAACGCCGCTTGCGTCGTGTCTTCTTCCAGCGAGATGTCGATTTGCGGATACGCCCGGCGAAACGACTGGATCTGCGCAGGCAGGTCGCCCGACAAGGCGGCCACGCTGACGGCCAGCCGGATGTGCCCGCGCACGCCGGTCGCAAAGCCCGCCATCTCGCGATGCATGCGGTCCATGTCCTGCAGCAGCCGGCGCGCATGGGTCGCCAACGCATTGCCCGCTGGCGTGGGTTGCACGCCCTTGACGCCTCGCTCCAGCAGCGGCACGCCAAAGGCGTCTTCCATTTCCGACATGCGCTTGCTGACGGCGGACGGCACGATGTTCTCGCGGGCGGCGGCGCGCGCCAGACTACCCTCCTCCAGCGCCGACAAGAACAATCGGAGCGAAACGGGGTCGATGTCGCGGGCGGCGGGAGATGCAGGCAGGGCGGGCTTCATGGCACGAAGTGTCCTGCTTTGCCTGCTGCCGCAGGGATCGGGGTTTTCCCGCAGGCAGGACCTGGGTATGATCCGCAGTCCGGCCGCTCTGCGCGGCCTTCGTTTCGCGGATCACGCTTTCATGCAATGCCCACGCTGTAACTGGCAGAACCCGGCCTCCAATACCCTTTGCTTCAGTTGCCAAGCGCCATTGCCGGTTAAAACGGCTGCGGCTGCGGCTGCGCCCACGCGCGCCAAGCAGGCCGCCCCGGCGCCGAATGCGCCCGTATTCCCCAGCATCTGGGCCCGGCTTGGCGCCACCGTCATCGACGGCCTGTTCATGGTGGCGGCGATCTTCACGCTGATCTGGGCGGCCTCGCTGACCTATGAAAGCCTGACCGGCGAGCCCCGGCCCGTGCTGCTGCTGGTGTTGGCGGGGCTGATTGGCTGGCTGTTGCCCGCCTTCATGGACGCCTGGGCAAACGGGTCCCCAGGCAAGCGCCTGCTGAAGCAGCGCGTCGTGAATCGCAAAGGGCAGGTGCCCGGCCTGCTGCGGTCGATATGGCGGCACACGCTGAAGTACACGCTTAACCTTGCACTGCCGGGCCTGTTCCACCACATCCAGCAAGCCATCTTCGGCGAACGGTCGATGCACAACGCCCTGGCCGGCACGCATGTGGTCGCCAGCCGGGCGCATCCACGCGCGATGCAGGCGGCCGTCGCCAAGACGCCCGCGGTCACCGGCACAGGCAAATTCCTGTTCTTCGTATTCGGCGTGCTGGCGCTGGTGCTGGGTGGCGTGGTGATCGGCGTGGGCGTCATGAGCCAGGACGATGGCGACAATCCCCTGCACGCGGACGTCCGCCGTTTTGACTTGGTGTCGGACCCCATCCGCATGCTGGTTGAAAACCACTACCGCAGTAAAAAAGCCTTCCCCGCCACGATGGCGGACATCGGCATGACCCAGGAATCACTGCAGAACAGCGGATTCTCCAAGCTGGAACTCAATCCCGTCAACGGCGTGATGCGGCTGACGATCGCTGGTGAGCCTCGCACTGATGGCTTTCCCACGCTGGCCGGCAAACACTTGATGTACCTGCCGGAACTGCGCGCGGAAAAGAAAGGCGGCGGCATCCGCCGCTGGCAATGCGGCAGCGACGACATCGCCCGCGCCGACCGTCCCTACAGCTGCCGCCACGACACCGGCGCCTTTGTGCGCTAGCCCGCCCTTTGAATACGGAACGCTCCGCATGTCCAGCCTGATAGAAGCCATCCACCGCGCCGATGACGGCCACGACCACGCGCAAATGCTTGCCTTGTGCGAAAGAGGCGTGCGCGAAGAGCCCGGTTCGGCCGTGATGTGGGCCCTGCGCGCCCGCTATCACGACAAACGCGGCGCCCACGCCCAGCGCGAAGCCGACCTGGCCCGGTCGCTAGCATTGGACCCGCAGTGCAGCGACGCGCTGCGCGTGCAGGTCACCGCGCGCTATGACGCAGGCGAACAGCAGGAAGCCTGGCGCATCTTGCGCGAGGCACGCCAGCGCGCGCCCTCGCATTACGGTTTGATGATGTCCGAAGCCTATCTGCTGATCAACGACCGCCGGCTGGAACCCGCCATCGAATGCTGGACCCGCGCCTCGCAACTACGGCCGTCCGCCGCGGCGCCGCATTGCTATATCGGTTCCAATCTGCATAACGCTGGCCGCTACCAGGACGCGCTGCCCTACCATCAGCGCGCCGTCGCGCTGGCGCCCAACAATGGCGGCTTCCTGTACGACGCGGGCAACAACTACCGCCGCCTGGGCGACCTGAAGAACGCCATCGCGATGTTCGACCGCGCCCGCGCGATCCTGGGCGAGGGAAACGCCATCCAGCACAACCGGGCCTCCTGCCTGCAAGCGCTGGAACGCCATGAAGACGCGGTAGAGGAATGGACCAGCCTGCTGCGCCGCGAGCCCGATTGGGATTGGCCGCTGGAAGGCAAGGCGCGGTCCCTGCACCGTCTGGGCCGCGCGGATGAAGCCGCCCCGTTGTGGCGGCATCTGGACGCGCTGTCGGACACGGGTTGGGAAGGCCGCAAGGAACAGGCCCGCGAATTCGTGCGCAGCGGCGACCCCGAACTGGCCGAACAGGCCCTGCAAGGGTTGGATCCGATGGAAAGCGGCGACGCCCAATTGCTGTTCGTGGCGGGTAACGCCCAGCGTGACCAGCGCAACTGGGAGCAAGCGTTGGCCTATTACCTGCGCGGCTACGAGATCGCGCCCGACAACGATTTCCTGCCCGGCAACGCCGCCGACATGCTGACCCGCCTGGAACGCTACGACGAAGCCCTGCCTCTGTCGGAAGTGGCGATTTCCCTGGACCCCGACTGGCTGAAATGGCGCCGGGTCCGCATCGACGCCCTGACAAACCTGGGCCGCGGCGCCGAAGCCGTGGCCGATGCCGATCGCGCTCTTGTGAGGTGGCCGGACAGCGGCCCGCTGCACGCCGAGCGCATCAACGCGTTGAATGCGGCCAAGCAGCATGAAGAAGCCCTGGCCGCGTGCGACCGCCTGATCGGGCTGGATCCCGACTTCCGTAGCTGGGCCCTATTTTCGCGGGGCGAGATCTACGGCCACCTGAAACGCCATGCCGAATCGGCCATGGCCTTCCGCCAGGCCGCGGCCTCTTACCAGCAGAACGGCAAAGCCGATTACCAGGACCTGTCGCTACGCCGAGCCCAGGCTGCCGAAGACGCCGCTGCCGCGCCGCGCGGTTTCCTGGGCCGTCTGTTCGGCCGAAAATAGGGGTTGACCGGGTTCGTGCTTACCCTGATTCCACCAGGGCGCGCCAATGCCCCTGCGCCCAAGATGGTATAGTCACGCCCGCTGCCGACCCTGCATGGGCCGTGCAACGCCCGAGTGGTGAAATTGGTAGACACAAGGGACTTAAACTAATTTGAGCCCTTTGGAGGAAACTCCAAAGGTGTAGCCCGTCAAATTCGGCGAACGCCCTGGACCTGTTCCGAGCCAACGCCGAGCCAAGCCCCGGTTGAAAAACCGGGGAAGGTGTAGAGAGCAGACGGCGGGCACCTAAGGCCGCAAGGCTATGGTGAAGGCGTGCTCCAGACCACGAACAGCGTTTTCGCGCTGGCGGCGAAAGCCGAAGTGGTAAGAAAATCCCTCGGCCGCAAGGCCGTACCGGTTCGATTCCGGTCTCGGGCACCAACCGAACTCAGTGCATGACGATACCCAACATTGTTCACGGCGGGCTTGCCTGCCCTGGGGCGCCAAATGGAAAGCACGGCAAGATTTTGCGCAATTTGACGCAAACATTATTGCCCTGTCTCTACTAGGACCAAAGCACCATCTTTGTGCTCGTACCTACAGAAAAATTCCTTACACAGTGACTTGGATGTCGGTAACACCGCTTGGTATTTGAACACCAATCTAATAACAAAACTGTTCGCTCCCGGTGGAGGAGTTTTCATAAACTCGAGTGCCCATTTGGCGTAGGTATTTAGGTCGCTGATTTCATAATCCCCCCGACTAGCAGGCAGCCGAGGGGGAAATTCAGTAGTCCCCTTTTGCTCAACCCGATGGACATTACCAGCATGAGCCATCACTAACCATTCCACGCGAATTGGGGATGAAGCATTGATGGCACTATCATTGCGAATTTCAATGTGAAACCGTGCTGTATCGAGATCCAGAGATGCGGTAACGGCCAAGATTGGATAGTGGTTATATATTTCCAACCGCTCTTGGCTTGCTTTGGCAGCTTCCGCGGATTCTTGCGCGATGGAGTTGGCCCGCCGCGCAACAAACAGTGCGATCAAAGACACAACTATGCTTATCCATTCTTTCCACGATTCCATTGCCACTCCGTTCAGACACCTGTAGACGAGTCTCGAAGAATCTCCGAGATAGTGACCTCACGAGAAACTCCCAACTACTATCCCTACGGCACACTCAGATGAATATTTAGTGCGGCAGATCCAATTCATCGGAATTTGGGGTGGTGCTCGCGATGCCCGCCGCGTCCGAAGCCAATCCGCACACGTTAGGCTGGAGTATTTCTCGTACGGGCTAAGCCTTGGCAAGGAAAACCGCTATTCTTTCGCGTCGCCTTTTATCTCCCCATCTGAGCCGCACTTCGACATGCGTCCCCTTGCAAAGCAAGCCTCTCACTGGCTTGGGCACCGAACACGATCTTGACTACCTCTCCCCCCTTTCCCCCCTTCATCGTCCTGGACGCCTGCGTGCTGATGTCCGGCATCTTGCGCCGGCTGCTGCTGCGTCTGGCCGAGGCCGGCGTGTTCATCCCGGTCTGGACGGAACGCATCGGCGAAGAGTGGCGCCGCAACGCCTCGCGCATCTGGGATATTCCGCCGGAAGTGCTGGCCGAGTTCTGGGCCGACATGAACGCGCGCTTTCCCGACGCCAACGAGGCGGACACGCAGGTCTATGAAGCGTCGCTGCGCTATAGCGACCCGAAGGACTTCCATGTGATCGCCGCCGGCCTGGCGCGGCGCGCCCGCTGCGGGCTGCAGCAGCCGCCCGTCGTGCAGATCGCCACCTGGAACCTGAAGGATTTCAATCGCTCGGAGTTGCGCCGCCAGGGGCTGGATGTCTACAACCCGGACCGCATGCTGGCGCAATGGTGGCAAGGCAACGCCGAGCGCATGCGCGAGGCCATCGCCCAGATCCCCGCCGACTACGTCGCGCTGGGCCGCGAGCCCGAGCCCCTGTCCACGACCTTGCATCGCGAACGCCTGTACGGCCTGAAAAGTCTGGTGGCGCGCGACGCCGCCCAACACGACGCCGCCTGATCCCCCGGCCTGGACGCCGCGCCAGGCGCCCGTCCTTGGTGATCGCTCTTAATGATCGCTCTTATCGCCCACGCTTAGTGATCGTGATTGCTGGCCGCAAAACCCGCAGCGTTGAGGATGTCGATCACTTCCAGGATGTGCTCCGGCCCGCGCGTCTGCAAGACAAAATCCACCTCGACGTTGCGCACCGGCAATGACGTGAAGGCACGCTGGTGATGCACTTCGGTGATGTTGGCCTGCGCATCGGCGATCAGCTTGGTGGCGTGGGCCAACGCGCCGGGCAGGTCGCGCAAGTCCACGCGGATGCGGGCCAGGCGCCCGGCGCGCACCATGCCGCGTTCGATCAGTTCGCCCAGCATCAGCGGGTCGATATTGCCGCCCGTCAGCACCAGGCCGATGCGCTTGCCCTTGAAGCGGTCGCTGCCCGCTTCCTGCGCGCGCAGCAGCGCGGCCAAGCCCGCGGCGCCCGCGCCTTCCACCACGGTCTTCTCGATTTCCAGCAGCACGACGATGGCGTGCTCGATATCGCTTTCGCTGACCAGTTCGATCTGATCGACCAACCGGCTGACGATCGGCTGGGTCAGCGCGCCCGGCGACTTCACGGCGATGCCTTCGGCAATGGTGTACAGCCCCTGCGGCATGGATACGCCCTTGACCGCCGCGTACATCGACGGAAAACGCTCCGTCTGCACGCCCACGATCTCGATGCCGGGCTTCAAGGCCTTGGCGGCCGTGGCGATGCCCGAAATCAGGCCGCCACCGCCGATGGCGATGACCAGCGTCTCCAATTGCGGCTGGTCTTCCAGCATTTCCAGGGCGACGGTGCCCTGCCCCGCAATGACGGCTTCGTCGTCGTAGGGGTGGATCATGATCAGGCCGCGCGCTTGCGCCAGCTCGTAGCCATGGGCCTTGGCATCGTCGAAAGTATCGCCCGCCAGCACGACCTCGGCGCCAAAGCGCCGCGTATTGGCCACTTTGACCGTAGGCGTGAAGCGCGGCATCACGATCACCGCCGGCACGCCCATGCGCTGCGCATGGTAGGCCACGCCCTGGGCATGGTTGCCGGCCGACACGGCGATCACTCCCTTGGCTCGCTCGTCATCCGACAAGGTCAGCATGCGGTTCAACGCGCCGCGCTCCTTGAACGAGGCCGTGAATTGCAGGTTCTCGAACTTCAGCCAGATCTCGGCGCCGAAGATGTCGGACAGCGTGCGCGACAAGGTAAACGGGGTCTTCAGCACCTGGCCGCGCAAGTTTTCGCGGGCGGTCTGGATAGAGGCAATATCGATCACGATGGGTAGATCCTGTTAGCGCACAGGCAGAAAATTGAACAGCAGCAGGCCCTGCGCATAGTTGATCCCGATACGCCGCGAATTCTCGCCCAGCAGATTGGCGATCAAGTCCAGCCGACCGATGATGGCGCCGAACTCGCGCTCGAAGCTCAGGTTCGTGGCGTTGGGGGACATTTCATTGGCCAGCAATAGCGGCTCGCCTTGATTGTTGCGGCGCGATGCCAGCAACCACGCGGCGGCCTCGACATTCCGTGCCGCATTGTAGACCCGCTGGCCGTCCAGCGCGTCGGTGGCGTACAGCCGGGTCTTGCCGTTGTGGGCCGCGATGATGGTGTCGGCCATGCCGTAGATGAAGGCGCCGACGCGGTCGCCGGTGTAGTTGGGGTCGAGGGATACGGCCAGGATCTGGATGTCGCGCAGGCCGGCAAGATCGCCGGGCGGAATCCGGACTTCAATCGCGTGCTTGACCCGGTTGACGGCCTCTTTCTGGTCCGCCACGCCGGTTTTGCGCCATTCGCGGGGATTGCGGCGGTAGAGCTTGTCCAGCAGCGAATACAGGCTGGACAGGTTGTCGCGCACTTCCAGTGTGACGGTACGGTTGAAGTCGGTCTGGCCGAATTGATCGGCGGACATGCCTTCGCTATTGGGTCCGCGCTGGCCCGGCCCCGGGCTGCTCATGCAGCCGGCCAGCAGCACGGTAAGCAGCACCGCGGCGGTGGCGCCCCCCGGCCCTCCCGTCATACTCGGCTCATCCGATTCCCCCTTTCTCGCGCAAGACTTTACAGCAAGGTCGGCGAAGTTGGGAGACGTCGGCGGGTTGAAGTCGCAAGAAGATGAATCAGCGCCGGAATCGGATTTTTGTGTGGTGCAATAAAAAAACGGCGCCTTGCGGCGCCGTTCTTCGTTCAATCAGCCTGCCAGCTTATTCAGCTTGCGGTTCCGACTGAGGGGCGGCTTCCGGCGCGGCAGCGGGCTGCTGCGCTTCGATACCACCGATTGCCTTGATGGACAGGCGCAGGCGGCCCTTGTCGTCGGCCTCGATGACCTTGACACGGACTTGCTGGCCGACCTTCAGCACATCGTTGATGTTCGCGATGCGGTAGTTGGCAATTTCCGAGATGTGCAGCAGGCCATCACGGCCCGGCAGCACTTGCACGATGGCGCCGAAGTCCAGCAGGCGCAGGACCGAGCCTTCGTAGATCTGGCCCACTTCGACGTCAGCCGTCAGTTCGACGATGCGGCGCTGGGCTTCTTTGGCCTGCCCTTCGTCGACGCTGGCGATCACGATCGTGCCGTCGTCGGAGATGTCGATCTGCGTACCGGTTTCTTCGGTCAGCGCGCGGATGGTGGCGCCGCCCTTGCCGATCACGTCACGGATCTTCTCGGGGTTGATCTTGATGGTCAGCATGCGCGGGGCAAAAGCCGAGAGCTCACCGCGCGAACCGTCCAGTGCTTCTTTCATCTTGGTCAGGATGTGCAGGCGGCCTTCGCGGGCTTGCGCCAGCGCCACTTGCATGATTTCCTTGGTGATGCCCTGGATCTTGATGTCCATCTGCAGTGCGGTGACGCCGTTTTCGGTGCCCGCGACCTTGAAGTCCATGTCGCCCAGGTGATCTTCGTCACCCAGAATGTCGGTCAGCACGGCGAACTTGCCGCCGTCCAGGATCAGGCCCATGGCCACACCGGCCACGTGATCCTTGACCGGCACGCCGGCGTCCATCATGGCCAGCGAGCCGCCGCAGACCGAAGCCATCGACGACGAGCCATTGGACTCGGTGATTTCCGACACGATACGGATCGTGTACTGGAAGTCTTCCGGGGCCGGCAGCAGCGGGATCAGCGAACGCTTGGCCAGACGGCCGTGGCCGATTTCGCGGCGCTTGGGCACACCAATGCGGCCCGTTTCGCCGGTGGCGAACGGAGGCATGTTGTAGTGCATCATGAAGCGGTCGCGGTATTCACCCATGAGCGCGTCGATGATCTGTTCGTCTTGCTTGGTGCCCAGCGTGGCCACGACCAGCGCTTGCGTTTCACCACGGGTGAACAGCGCGCTGCCGTGTGCGCGGGGCAGCACGCCCAGACGCACGCTGATGGGGCGCACGGTACGGGTGTCGCGGCCGTCGATACGCGGTTCGCCGTTCAGGATCTGGCCGCGGACGATGGCCGATTCCAGCGAGAACATGATGTTGTCGACGGTCACGGCGTCGGGCACGGACTCGCCCTTTTCAGCCGCGGCGGCAGCCAGCTTGGCCGACACCTCGGCCGACACTTCGCGCAGCTTGGCGGTGCGGGCCTGCTTTTCGCGGATCTGGTAGGCAGCGTTCAGGCCTTCCTGGGCCGCCGAGGTCACGGCGGCGATCAGGGCTTCGTCCTTGGCGGGCGCTTGCCAGTCCCAGTCGGGCTTGCCAGCGTCCTTCACCAGTTCGTGAATGGCGTTGATGACAGCCTGCATTTGCTCGTGGCCGAAGACCACGCCGCCCAGCATGATTTCTTCGGAAAGCTGTTGGGCTTCCGATTCCACCATCAGCACGGCGTTTTCGGTACCGGCAACCACCAGGTCCAGCTTCGACGACTTCAGTTGCGAAGCGGTCGGGTTCAGGGCGTACTGGCCATCGATGTAGCCCACGCGCGCGGCGCCGATCGGGCCGTTGAACGGGATGCCCGAAATGGCAAGCGCGGCCGACGCGCCGATCATGGCGGCGATGTCGGGATCGATCTCGGGATTGACCGACAGCGTGTGGATGACCACTTGGACTTCGTTGTAGAAGTCTTCGGGGAACAGCGGACGCAGCGGACGGTCGATCAGGCGCGAGGTCAGCGTTTCCTTTTCGGACGGCTTGCCTTCACGCTTGAAGAACCCACCCGGAATACGGCCGGCAGCGTAGGTCTTCTCGATGTAGTCGACGGTCAGCGGGAAAAACGTTTGACCCGGCTTGGCCTTCTTGGAAGCCACGACAGTGGCCAGGACGACGGTGTCCTCGATCGACACCACAACGGCGCCGGAGGCCTGGCGAGCAATTTCGCCAGTTTCCAGAACGACCGTATGCTGGCCGTATTGGAACGATTTTGTCACTTTGTTGAACATGACGATTATTCCTTACAAATGAAAAACCGTGGCCGTCGCGACAATACGTCGCACCGACCACGGTTATTGCGTCATGGGGAGCCAGCCCCGTCGATCACTTACGCAGACCGAGTTTTTCGATCAGAGCGCGGTACGAATCGGGATTGCGGCCCTTGAGATAGTCGAGCAGCTTGCGGCGACGGCTGACCATACGCAGCAGACCGCGGCGCGAGTGATGGTCCTTCATGTGTTCTTTGAAGTGACCAGTCAGTTCGTTGATACGGGCGGTGAGCAGAGCCACCTGAACTTCGGGGGAGCCGGTATCGCCTTGAGCGCGTTGGAACTGCGCAACGATATCGGATTTCTTGATGTCAGCTACAGACATTGATGACCTCTTCGGACATGCGACAGGGCCGAGGTGCCCTGACGTGGTTTGGAAAAAATTTGCGTAAATCCCGGCGATAAGCGTTTTTGCTTTCTCACTGCTGCTTCAATAGCTGCGAAGTGCCCCCTACAGCACACGGATTCGCCTGGAACCCGGGCCCGCTTTTTGGAGCCACCCTGCAGCCGGACTGCCGGCGCAAAGCATCTTGCAAAATCAATACACTTGATAAAGCTCGATGATTATAGCTGATTCGCTAGAATTACCCCAGAGACGGTTTCGGTCCCGTCGGCAGAGGCCGGCGACCGGCTGCGCGGCGCCCTGAGGAGCAAATTCATGTCTAAATATTACAGATCGACCCGTATCGCCCTCGCCTCGCTGGCGTTGGCCGGGCTTGCCGCGTGCGCCAACTTGGCCCAAGTGCCCCCCGGCACGCCCTACGCCGAGGTGTTGACTCAGTTCGGCCAGCCTAACTTCGAATGCCCGCAAGCGGGCGGCGGGCGCCGCGTGATCTGGACGCAACAACCGATGGGCCAGTACGCCTGGGGCACCAATGTCGGCACCGACGGCCGCGTGGGCCAGGTGCTGCCCCTGCTGACCGACGCCCACTTCAAGGTGCTGGAAACCGGCGAATGGGGCCCCGACCGCGTGCGCTGCGAATTCGGCCCGCCCGCCCGCATCGAGGAAGCCGGCCTGGGCGAAAAACGCGAAGTCGTGTGGTCGTACCGCTACAAGGAAAACGGCGTGTGGAATTCGTTGATGTACGTGTACATGAGCCGCGACGGCAGCAAACTGACGCACTTCCACCCCGGACCCGACCCCATGTACGACGATGATAAATTCATGTGGCGCTGACTCCCTTCCAAAGACAAAAAACCCGCCGATCCGGCGGGTTTTTTGTCTTGAATGGCGACGCCATCAGGAAGACTGGCTGCGGCGCTCTTGTGTCAGGCGGCGCGCTTTGTTCCAGCGCCAGCCCCACATGACCCATCCCGACAGACCATACAGCACGAACAAGCCAAACAGCACCACCGGGGGATCGCTGGACACGAACACGAACACGGCCACTACCAGCAGGATGCCCCAGAACGGCACGCTGCGGCCCAGGGCGAAGCTCTTGCCGCTGAAAAACGGCGCGTTGGACACCATCGTGATGCCGGCGTACATGGTCAGCGTGAACGCCACCCAGGCCATCAGGCTGTCATGGATGGGCAGCTTGTTATCCACGGCCAGCCAGACGAAACCCGCCACCAGCGCGGCCGCGGCCGGGCTGGGCAAGCCCTGGAAATAGCGTTTGTCGACGACGGCGATATTGGTATTGAAGCGCGCCAGGCGCAGCGCGGCCCCCGCCACATAGACGAAAGCGGCAAGCCAGCCCCAACGGCCCAGGTCATTCAAAATCCACTCGTACATGACCAGCGCGGGCGCCACGCCGAACGACGTCATGTCCGACAGCGAGTCGTATTGTTCGCCGAAGGCGGACTGCGTATTGGTCAGCCGGGCGACGCGGCCATCCATGCCGTCCAGCACCATGGCCACGAAAATGGCGATGGCGGCGACTTCGAAGCGATCGTTCATGGCCTGCACCACGGCATAGAACCCCGCGAACAACGCCGCGGTGGTGAATGCGTTGGGCAGCAGGTAGATGCTTCGGTGGCGGTTCTCGGAATCGCGCATGGAAAAATTTGGCATGGTCTCAATAACTTACAACGGACGGTGAAAGGTTAACCCATCTGGCCCCGCTTGCGGGCTACAGCAAGCCGCGTGCCTGAGCAATAAGCCAAGAAAAAGCGGCATGCCTTCGCAGGCATGCCGCTTTGAACGCTTCCACGCGGGGAAAACCCGCGCTTGGGCATCGATCAGTTCTTGGACTTGTCCACCAGCTTGTTGGCGGCGATCCAGGGCATCATGGCGCGCAGCTTGCCGCCGACCTGCTCGATCTGCGATTCCGCGTTGATGCGGCGGCGCGAGGTCAGGGTCGGAGCGCCGGCGGTGTTTTCCAGGATGAACTTCTTGGCGTATTCGCCGGTCTGGATGTCCGTCAGGCACTGGCGCATGGCCTTGCGGGTTTCGTCGGTGACGATCTTCGGGCCCGTTTCGTACTCGCCGAATTCGGCGTTGTTCGAAATCGAGTAGTTCATGTTGGCGATGCCGCCTTCATAGATCAGGTCGACGATCAGCTTCAGTTCGTGCAGGCATTCGAAGTACGCCATTTCGGGCGCGTAGCCGGCTTCCACCAGCGTGTCGAAACCGGCCTTGATCAGTTCGACGGTGCCGCCGCACAGCACGGCTTGTTCGCCGAACAGGTCGGTTTCGGTTTCTTCGCGGAAGTTGGTTTCGATGATGCCGGCACGGCCGCCGCCGTTGGCGCTGGCATACGACAGGGCTACGTCACGCGCGGCGCCCGACTTGTCTTGGTACACGGCCACCAGGTGGGGCACGCCGCCACCTTGCTTGTACGTGTTGCGCACCGTGTGGCCCGGGGCCTTCGGCGCGATCATGATGACGTCGATGTCTTCACGCGGCACGACCTGGCCGTAGTGGACGTTGAAGCCGTGGGCGAAAGCCAGGGCGGCGCCGGCCTTGATGTTGCCGTGCACTTCCTTGTTGTAGACCGAGGCGATGTTCTCGTCGGGCAGCAACATCATGACGATGTCGGCGGCCTTCACGGCATCAGCCACTTCCTTGACTTCCAGGCCGGCGTTGGCGGCCTTGTTCCACGAAGCGCCGTCCTTGCGCAGGCCGACGATGACCTTCACGCCCGACTCATGCAGGTTCTGCGCGTGCGCATGACCTTGCGAACCGTAGCCGATGATGGCAACGGTCTTGCCTTTGATGAGGGACAGATCGCAGTCTTTGTCGTAGAAAACTTTCATGGTTGTGCTCCAGATTCCAGTATTTTGGATATTCGATTAATTCAGATGTAGGGTGTGGCGTGGCCTGGAAGGCCGGTCAAATCTTCAAAATCCGTTCACCGCGTCCGATGCCGGACACGCCGGTGCGTACGGTTTCAAGGATGGCACTGCGGTCCAGGGCTTCCAGGAAGGCCTGTACTTTTTCCTGCACCCCGGTCAATTCGATGGTGTAGGACTTGTCGGTCACGTCGATGATGCGGCCGCGGAAGATGTCCGCCATGCGCTTCATCTCTTCGCGTTCCTTGCCGACGGCGCGCACCTTCACGAGCATCAGCTCGCGCTCGATGTGGGCGCCCTCGGTCAAATCCACCACTTTGACGACATCGACCAGGCGGTTCAGGTGCTTGGTGATCTGTTCGATAACCTCGTCGGAACCAGTGGTCACGATGGTCATGCGCGACAGCGTGGCGTCCTCGGTGGGTGCCACGGTCAGGGTCTCGATGTTGTAGCCCCGCGCGGAAAACAGCCCCACCACGCGCGACAGCGCGCCGGGTTCGTTTTCGAGGAGGACGGAAATCACGTGCTTCATGGTGGCCTCCTTACAGGTCTTCAGAGCCAAGCAGCATTTCGGTCAGCCCACGACCGGCCTTGACCATCGGCCACACGTTTTCGGTGCGGTCGGTGATGAAGTCCAGAAAGACCAGGCGTTCCTTGTGCTTGCCGAAGGCTTCGCGCAGCGCGGGTTCGACATCCGCCGGACGCTCGATACGCAGACCCACGTGGCCATAGGCCTCGGCCACCTTGACGAAGTCGGGCAGCGAATCCATGTAGGACTCGGAATAGCGCGAGCCGTAATCGATCTGCTGCCATTGCCGGACCATGCCTAAGAAACGGTTGTTCAGGCAGACGATCTTGGGCGTCAGGCGGTATTGATGGCAGGTCGACAGTTCCTGGATGTTCATCTGGATCGACGCTTCGCCGGTGATGACGGCGACGTCGTGCCCAGGGTTGGCCATCTGCACGCCCATCGCGTAGGGCAGCCCCACACCCATGGTGCCCAGGCCGCCGGAGTTGATCCAGCGGCGCGGCTTGTCGAACTTGTAATACTGCGCCGCCCACATCTGGTGCTGGCCCACGTCGGACGTGACGAAGGCGTCGCCGCCCGTCACTTCCCAGAGCTTTTCCACCACGTATTGCGGCTTGATGACTTCGTCCGAGTTGGCGAACTTCAGGCATTCCTTGCCGCGCCAGGTCTCGACCTGGTCCCACCACTTGGCGATGGGGGCCGGCTTGTGTTCGGCGGAGGCGATTTCGTATTGGGCGCTGAGGTCGGCCAGCACGTCCTTGACGTTACCGACGATCGGGACGTCCACGCGCACGCGCTTGGAGATCGACGACGGATCGATATCGATATGGATGATTTTGCGGGCGTTCTGCGCGAAGTGCTTGGGATTGCCGATCACGCGGTCATCGAAACGGGCCCCGATGGCCAGCAGGACGTCGCAGTGCTGCATCGCCATATTGGCTTCGTAGGTGCCGTGCATGCCGGGCATGCCCACGAACTGGCCGCTGCTGGCCGGGTAGCCGCCCAGACCCATCAGGGTGCTGGTGCACGGTGCGCCCAGCTGCGACACCAGCTTGTTGAGCTCGGGCGCGGCGTTCGACAGGATGACCCCGCCGCCCGTGTAGATCATCGGCCGCTCGGCGGCCAGCAGCATCTGCACGGCTTTCTTGATTTGCCCCTGGTGGCCCTTGTTGACGGGCGCGTAGGAACGCATCGAGATCTCGCCCTTGGGCGGCGTGTACTTGCACTGCGCGACGGTGATGTCCTTGGGGATATCCACCAGCACCGGGCCGGGACGGCCCGTGCGCGCGATGTAGAACGCGCGGCGCATGGTTTCGGCCAGGTCCTTGACGTCGCGCACAAGGAAGTTGTGCTTGACGCAGGGACGCGTGATGCCGACGGTGTCGCATTCCTGGAACGCATCTTCGCCGATGGCCGCAGTGGGCACTTGCCCGCTGATGATGACCATGGGGATGGAGTCCATGTAGGCAGTGGCAATGCCGGTGACGGCATTGGTCACGCCCGGGCCGCTGGTCACCAGGCAGACGCCAACCTTTTGCGACGAGCGCGAATAGGCATCGGCGGCGTGCACGGCAGCTTGCTCGTGACGAACCAGGATATGCTGAAATTTGTCTTGCTTGAAGATCGCGTCGTAGATGTACAGCACTGCGCCGCCGGGATAGCCGAAAACGTGTTCCACGCCCTCATCGGCCAGGCAGCGCACGACGATATCGGCGCCATTCATTTCCATGTTGTATTTCCTTTCAGTACCGGCCCTGCAACCCTGACTGCTGCTCGCCCGGATACGGCGGCAACGGAACCCATACCGGCTACGACAACATGATCCGGCGCTTAGCGGCTCACGGAGCCACGCCACCCGGACACCCTGCCGACCCGGCACACGCTCGACAGAACGCAGTGCAAACGCCCCTGGGGGACGCTGGAGGTCGAAATGGAAGCTTCGGCAACACACGCTTGTGGCGCGGCCAACAGCAAGTATCACTGCGGCAGGATGGCTGGGAGGTGACCCTGACCATCCGCCTCAACGCGCCGGTATCGGATAGGCAGACCGGCGCAAGAGATGGAATTTACCGCGTTGCGTCAAAGGTAGCAAATCGATGTTTCGGGACCGTTGCACGCGCGATGCAGGGAAAGTCCGGTGCCCATCCGGCCCCAAAAAATCCAACAGCGTCTCTATACTTGTTCCGTTGCCTAGAACCCAGCCGCCGCCCCATGGATTTGCGCATTGCCAGCATTCGCCGCTTTCTCTACAGCCACTACTTCTTCGGAGGCGTGCGCCAGGGGATCGGCATGTTGTTGCCTGTGCTGGTGCTGGGCGGCATCTTCGGCAACTACACCACGGGGCTGGTGGCGACCTTCGGCGCCCAGTGCCTGGCGATCATCGATCAACCCGGCGGGCCGCAACGCCACCGCACCAACGAGATGCTGGGCGGCGCCGCGCTGGGCACGCTGACCGTCATCATCACCGGACTGGCATCGACGCACCCGGTAATGATCTGGCTGGCCGTCATCGCGCAGTGCTTCGTCTATTCGATGTTCACCGTGTTCGGCAAGCGCGGCGGGCTGATCGGCTTTGCCGGCCTGCTGCTGATGACCTTGACGATGCACTCGCCGCTGGAACCCCACGAAGTGCTGGCGCACGCCGCCGCCACCCTGGGCGGCGCCCTGTTCTATGTGGTGTTCAGCCTGGGCTTTTCACGCCTGTTCTGGCTGCGCGAGGAACAGCAGGCGATGTCGGTGGCGCTGTTCGCCACGGGCGACTACGTCGCTGCCCGCGCGGCCTTCTACGACACGACGGCTGATCTGGACGAGGCCTACCGCACGCTGATCCAGCGTCAGTCCGTCATGACCGAAAAGCACCAGGCCGCGCGCGACATGGTGCTGCGCGCCCTGCCGCGCGGCAAAGGCGTGGGCGACCGCCAGCGCGTGATGATCTGGAACATGTTCGTCGACATGCTTCAGTTGCTGGACACGCTGGTCGCCACGCACACCGACTACGCCGCGCTGCGACGCACACTGGCCGGCAATGATTGCCTGATGTTCATGCGCGACGCGCTGGTGAAGATGTCGCTGGAACTCAACCGCATTGCGCTGGACGTGTCGCGCGGCCGCCAGGTGCAGTACCGCAGCAGCGCCCGCGCCGAACTTCGCGCCATCGAATACGAGATCGAACAGCTTAAGCAGCAGGGTCTGGGCGAACGCGAACCCGAAATGCTGGCGCTGATCATCCAGGTGCTGCGCCGCCTGCGCAATTCGGCGCGGATCGTGGACCGGCTGGCGGACCACACGGCGGCGTCGCCGGATGCCAAGCCGACCGACGTGCTGCGCATCAACAAATCGTTGACCCGATTCATCTCGCGACAGGAATTCCGTTTTGGGCTGCTGACCAGCAACCTGCGCCTGGATTCGCCGCATTTCCGCTATGCGCTTCGGGTGACGGCAGCCGCCGCCATCGCGATGACGCTGGCCAGCCGCTGGCTGTCGCCGGCGTTCTCGGCGCACAACTACTGGATCATGCTGACCATCGTCATCATCATGAAGCCCGGTTTCGCGCTGACGCGGCAGCGCAACGGCTGGCGGCTGATGGGTACCCTGATCGGCTGCATCTGCGCGCTGCTGCTGTTCAACGTGACCGACCAGCCAGAAATCCTGTTCGCCGTGCTGCTGGGCGCCTGCATCATGGGCAACAGCCTGGTGCAGCTGAACTACATGGCCAGCGCCATCTTCAACACGCTCTTCGTGGTGCTGGTCTTCCACTTCGTATCGCCGGGCACGGTGTCGATGTCCGTGATTGGCGAACGCGCCATCGACACGCTGCTGGGTTGCACGCTGGCGCTGGTGTGCAGCTATATCCTCCCGTGGTGGGAAGCGCGCTACTTGAGGCCGCTGGCCGCCGCCGCCACGCGCGCCAACCGCGAGTACCTGCTGGCCGGGCTGCGCTATGCCGACGCCATGCAGGCGCACGGCGCCCCCGCAGGTGGCGCCGCCGCTGAAACGCCGGCGGTCATCGACGCCGACCTGGCCTGGCGCCTGGCGCGCAAGAACGTGCACATCGCGTTCAGCAATTTCGCCGAAGCCTTCTACCGCATGATGAGCGAACCGAAATCGCACCAGGTCAGCGTGCCCGAGCTGAACAACCTGCTGATCCAGAACCACGTGCTGGCCTCGCAGATCACTGCGGCGATCCCCATCCTGGCCGCGTTGCCCAAAACCCCCGAGGCGGTGCAGTTGGCGATGAACGGCATGGTCGACCTGCTGGACGAACGCCGCCCCGAGATCGCGGCGCCCCTGCCGACGCAGTTCGACACCGAAGGCGAACAGGCCGCGCTGGCCTACCCCGTCAAGCAAATGCTGAAGGCGTCCCACATGATCCGGCAAGAACTGCAGGCGCTGGCCGACCCCGCGCACACGCCGCCGGTGGCGACCATGGCGTCTTGATCGAGACCGTTATCACGCGATAAAAAAAACCGGCCTGAAAACAGGCCGGTTTTTGCTTCGCGCGGCGATCCGCCCCGGGTCAGGCCAGCTTGCGCCGGAACACCAGTTTGTCTTCCGACGACGCCGACGCGTCATAGGCGTAGCCTTCCAGGTCGAAGCCGTGCAGGCCTTCGGGCTTGGTGACCTTGTGCTGGATGGCGTAGCGCGCCATCAGGCCACGCGCGCGCTTGGCGTGAAAGCTGATGATCTTCCAGGCGCCGTTCTTCCAGTCCTGGAACACGCACTGCACCACGCGCGCCTTCAGCGTCTTCAGATCGACCGACTTGAAATACTCTTCGGACGCCAGGTTGACGATCACCGGCGCTTTCTTGCCTTCCTGGCGCTCGTTCAGGTAGTCGGCAATGGTCGACCCCCAGTACTCGTACAGGTTCTTGCCCTTGGGCGTCTGCAGCCGCGTGCCCATTTCCAGGCGGTACGGCTGCATCAGGTCCAGCGGACGCAACACGCCGTACAGACCGCTCAGGATGGCCACGTGCTCTTGCGCCCAGTCCAGCTGCTTGGCCGACAGGGTCGACGCGTCCAGTCCTTCGTACACGTCGCCATTGAAGGCCAGCACGGCCTGACGCGAATTGGTCTGCGTGAAGGTGCGCTTCCAGTGGGCGTAGCGCTGCGCGTTCAGCTCGGACAGGGCCGGGCTCAGGCTCATCAGTTCGGCAATATCGTCCGCGGACTTGGTCTTCAGCACCTTGATGAGGCCGGCGGCCTGGTCCACGAACAGCGGCTGGGTGTGCGTCTCGATATGCAGCGGCGAGTCGTAGTCCAGCTTCTTGGCGGGGGAAAGCAGAAACAGCATTCGGAATTCCTTTATTAACGCGCCGTCCAGCCGCCATCGACGGAGACGGACGTTCCAGTGATTTGCGCCGCGGCCTCCGACGCCAGGAACACGGCGGTGCCGCCCAGTTGTTCCGGCGTGACGAATTGCAGCGAAGGCTGCTTTTCGCTGAGCAGTTCGCGGGCAGCGGTTTCCTGATCCACGCCGCTCTTTTCAGCCAGCGCGGTGATCTGCTTTTCCACCAGCGGGGTGCGGACCCAACCCGGGCAGATGGAATTGGCGGTGATGCCCTGGCCAGCGGTTTCCAGCGCCGTCACCTTGGTGAAACCAACCACGCCGTGCTTGGCGGCCACATAGGCCGACTTGTTGGCGGAGGCCACCAGGCCGTGCGCCGAGGCGATGTTGATGATGCGGCCGAAGCCCTGCTTCTTCATGTGCGGCAAGGCGGCCGCGGTGCCATGGAACACGGCCGACAGGTTCAGCGCCAGAATGGCATCCCACTTTTCCGCGGGAAAATCCTCGATCAGCGCGGTGTGCTGGATACCTGCGTTATTGACCAGGATGTCGATGCGGCCCAGCTGGCGCACGGTGTTTTCGACCAGCCCCCGCACCGCATCGCCCTTGGACAGGTCGGCGCCGTCGTAGATCACCTTCACGCCATGCTTGTCGGCCAAGCCGGCGCGCACCTTTTCGATTTCGGCGGCGTCGCCGAAACCATTCAGGACGATATCGGCCCCTTGCTGGGCGAAGGCCGTGGCGATACCCAGGCCGATGCCGCTGGTGGAACCGGTGACAAGGGCGACTTTTCCTTTGAGCATGACATTCTCCTGTGATCTGGCGTAGAACGGGGTGCAAAAACGGGGTTCAAGTGTAGCTGCCCGGGATGACGGCAATCATGCCATGCCCCCACACCCTGCGGGGTCAAGCAGCGGGAGGCGGGTCGCGGGGATCGGCGGGCGCTGGCCCGCCACTGGCGACCGGCTCGGCGGTGGGCAGGTCGGCCATGCCGCCCCGGCTTTCCGGCACGCGCTCCAGCAGCTTGATCAGCACCGGCACCACGCCCATCGACACCGCCACCACCACCGCCAGCACGTCGCGCTGCTCCAGGTTCATCAGATGGTTGTCCCAGGCCTCGTTGAAAATGGCGAAGCTGAATTCCCCGCCCTGGGCCAACACCATGGCGAACAGCAGGCGGTGATAGCGCGGCAGCCCCAGAAAACGCGCAAAGCCGTACAACACCAGCGCCTTGATCGCCAGCAAGGCCGCGACGCCGGCGATGATGAGCTTCCAGTGGACCGCCACCACCGCCAGATTGATGGACATGCCGATCGCCAGGAAGAACAGCCCCAGCAGCAGGCCCTTGAACGGATCGATAGCCTTTTCCAGGTCGTGGCGGTAACGCGATTCCGCCATTAGCACCCCCACCAGGAAACCGCCCAGGCCGGCGGACAGCCCCGCGTAGTCGAACAGCTGCGCCGCCCCCACCACCATCAGCAGCGCCGCCGCCGTGAACAGTTCGTTCAGCTCCGCTTTGGCGGCCCAGCCCAGCAGCCGCAGCCGATAGGCCACGGCCACCACCGCCACCGCAACCAGCGCTTCCTTGAACGACGGGGCCGACGTGCCGTCGGCGCCCAGCAGGCCGGCCGCAACCAGCATCGGGATGGCCGCCATGTCCTGGAACAGCAGGACGCCCAGCGCTGACCGGCCCAGCGGCGTGCGCGTCAACGCGCGTTCGTCCAGCAGCCGCAGCGCCACCGCCGTCGACGACAACGCCAACGACAGCCCGCACAGCACCGCCGCCTGCCATTCCATGCCTGCCAGATGCCGTAGCCCCGCCCCGAACACCAGCCCCAGCAGCAGGCCGCACGCCAGCATCTGCAAGGATCCCAGCACGAAGACTTCGTTGCGCATCGCCCAAAGCCGCTTGGGCGACAGCTCCAACCCGATGATGAACAGCATCATCACCACGCCCCATTGAGACACGTTGATCATGGTGTCTACATTGGTCACCAGCTTCAGGCAGGACGGCCCGATCAGCACGCCCGCGATCAGGTAGCCGGGGATGGCGCCCAACCCAAGCCGCTGGGTGATCGGCACGCACAGGACGGCGGCAAGCAAGAGGATAAGGATCAGATCCATGTAGGGAAGCGGTTGCCTGGTGGGTGCGGGCCAAGGATCGA
Organism: Achromobacter marplatensis; assembly: GCF_049060505.1. Taxonomy (GTDB): domain Bacteria; phylum Pseudomonadota; class Gammaproteobacteria; order Burkholderiales; family Burkholderiaceae_B; genus Achromobacter; species Achromobacter marplatensis_A. Next base: position 347,874 of record NZ_JBMGRB010000001.1, on the reverse strand, counting down.
GATGCCCGCGTTGGGGGAATTCTGGGCAAAGATCGCTGGCACCGGAAGCCCGGAGTAAGCCCCCGTAGAGATTTTTTTCCACCCCCTTTACACACAAGAAAAAAATCCTGTAGAATTGCGGGCTTCGCTGCTCCGACAACGAAGATCCTTCCGACCAGGGATCTTGGAGTGAGAAACCCGCCCTACTGCTTTAAGTCGTCTAGTTAAACGGCAAGAGCGAAGGCAGGAATTTCACCGTTACGGAACCCAGCAACGGAGAGGTGGCAGAGTGGTCGAATGTACCTGACTCGAAATCAGGCGTACGGTATCCCCGTACCGTGGGTTCGAATCCCACCCTCTCCGCCAGTATTCAAGAACGAAGCCCCTGAGAAATCAGGGGCTTTTTTCTTTTCGCGAGTAGCGGTAGCGGGTAGCGGTAGCGGGCAGCGGCAGCGGGCACTGATCCCCCAACGCAACGCTGAAGTGGCGCCTGCCAGCAGGCGCCACTTCGACCGCATCAATATGCCGCGATCTGCTTCACGGGCGCGGCCAATCGTGCGTCTTGCGTGCGTGGCCCGACCGTATGCCCCGCCCCCGGCAGCTTGAACGCGCTGACCGCCCGCATCAGGTCGGCGGCCTGATCCTGCATGGAGCCCGCGGCGGCCGCGGCCTCTTCCACCAGCGCGGCGTTCTGCTGCGTAACTTCATCCATTTGCGACACGGCCCGATTGACCTGTTCGATGCCGTCGGCCTGCTCGGCGGACGCCGCGGCGATTTCGCCCATGATGTCCGTCACGCGCTGCACCGAGCTGACGATCTCCTGCATCGTCGAGCCCGCGCGTTCGGCGCTGACCGAGCCCTGGCTGATCTTCTGCACCGTGTCTTCGATCAGCGTCTTGATCTCCTTGGCGGCCTGCGCGCTGCGCTGCGCCAGCGTGCGGACCTCGGCGGCGACGACCGCGAAGCCCTTGCCCTGCTCGCCCGCCCGCGCCGCTTCGACCGCGGCGTTCAGCGCCAGGATGTTGGTCTGGAACGCAATGCCGTCGATAACCGACACGATGTCGGCGATCTTGACGGAGCTGGACGAGATCGCGCTCATCGTGCTGACGACTTCGGACACGGTGGCGCCGCCGCGGGACGCGGTGTCGGACGCTGCGGCGGCAAGTTGGTTCGCCTGGCGCGCGCTGTCGGCGTTCTGCTTCACGGTTGACGACAACTGCTCCATGGAGGCGGCTGTCTCTTCCAGCGACGCGGCCTGCTGCTCGGTGCGGGAAGACAGGTCGGTGTTGCCCGCCGCGATCTCGCCCGAGGCGGACGCCATGCTGTCCACGCCGGTTCGGATGCGGGCGATGGTGCCTGCCAGGTTGGCGTTCATGGATTGCAGCGCCTGCATCAGTTGCCCGATTTCGTCGCGCGATTTCACGGTGACCGTGCTGGTCAAGTCGTTGGCGGCGACCGTGCGCGCCACGCGCACCGCGTCGGACAAGGGACGCGTGATGCCCCGCGTCAGGAGCACGGCCAACAGCAACCCGCTGACGACCGCCAGCGAACCGATCGCAATCATCCAGAAATTCGCGGTGGTGTAGGCGCCCTGGATCTCCGTCGCGCGCGCGTCGATGTCGGCGCGCTGCAGGGTCGACAGCTTGGTGATCTGGTCGATGAACTGGCGCGTGGCCGGCAGGAATTCCTGGGTGAATACCTTGTCGGCCGAGGCCAGGTCGCCTTCCTGCTTGGCTTTGAAGATCGCGTCGCGCGTGCGCAGGTATTCCGCCCGGGATTTCCGGATGCCGTCCCATAACTGCTTTTCTTCGCTGGTTTCGATCAACGGCTCGATCTGCTGCTGCAGCGCCGAAGAATTGCGGCTGGACGCGGCGGCCTCTTCGGTGAAGAAGCCCGCCAGGCTGGCGTCAGCGCTTTTGGCGATGGCAGTAGTACGCGTGACCCCGGTCTGGATGTTGCGGGCCCAGTCGCTGATCAGGCGCTCTTTGATCAGGGATCGCTGGGTGACCGTCTCGACCGATTCGTTGATGTTGCCCAAGCTGACCAACCCCACGATGCACATGACGATGATCAGGGCCAGCAACACGGAAAAGCCGCCCGCAAGGCGGGTTCCAAGCTTCATATTTTTCATACTGCCTCCAGCATCCAGCCAGGCGCTTGAATGCGGGTTTCGGCAGTTGCCGGGCACCGGCCGAAGGCCTCCTCCCCTGCAAGCCAGACGCCCGCAAGCCCCTGGATGATCCGCCCCCAAAATATTGGTGTTCGATGTGTCAAGAAAATGCCGCCGGAGAAGTCGGAATCGAGGATTCTCGCGACGGTCCAACACATGCTAGCAGCCGGAATTTGACCCGCATCGAGCGAACTGGAGACCTTTTTGACAGAAGCTCCCGCGTTTGCGTAACCGTCGCAAAGCAGCCAAGGACGGACAGCTCGGGAGCCGCCGCCGCAAGCCAAAAAAAAGCGGCCTGAGCGGCCGCCTTGGATCGTCAATCCGCGACGGTGGGTCGCGCCAGCTGGAAGAGGTCCGTGCTGCGGGCGTACCATCCGCTGCCGTGCATACGGGCAACCAAGCCCATCTCGGCCGTCTTCACGTAGCCACGCTCGGCATCCTGCACAAAGGCGTCGTCCACATGCGCGCCCAGCACCCGGCCGATGACCACGACTTGATGCGGTCCGGTCACGATCGTTGCCTGGCTAACGCATTCCAGCGACACCGGACTGCCCTGGATCAGGGGCGGCCGCACATGCGCGGCCGGCAAGGCCGTCAGCCCGGCCTTGGCCAACTCATCCACGCCGGGCGGATAATCGGCGCAGGTCTGGTTCATCTGCTGCATCATCGACTCCGGCACCAGGTTCACCACGAACTCGCCGTTTTCGATGATGTTGGCGCTGGTGTCCTTAAGTTCGCCATTGGCGCGGCGCATCAGGCCGATGGCGACCGTAGGCGGCTGGTGCCCCATGACGTTGAAGAAGCTGAACGGCGCCGCGTTCACGCTGCCGTCGGCCGATATCGTGGTGACCCACGCGATCGGGCGAGGCGTGACGGTCGAGGTCAGCAACTTATAGACCGTCTGCGAGGGCAAGGCGCTGAAATCAAAGTGCATGACTCAGGGCTCCTGGTGGCCGATCGCGCCCTGGGCGGATACCGCCCGCTTTTCGCGGGTGTCGACGTGCAACTGGAACACGTCCGGCCGCGCGTAATGGCCGGACACGTCGAAGTCGTACTTGCCGCGCAGGATCTGATTGGGGTTGATGTCGGCGTACAGAATCGTCTCTGCGGAAAAGTCGGGGCCGGCCAGCACTTCGCCCAAGGGGTCGATGATGGCGCTGCCGCCGCGCATCAGCACGGTGTCCGGGCTGTCGCCCAGCGCGCATTCGAAGTCTTCCGGGTAGGCGTCGCGGCGCAGGTGCTGGCAGGCCGTCAGCACATAGCAGCGGCCTTCCAGCGCGATATGGCGCATGCTGGGGATCCAGCTGTCGCGGTCATCCGCGGTGGGCGCGCAATACAGCGCGACGCCCTGGCTGTACATGTACATGCGCAGCATGGGCATGTAGTTTTCCCAGCAGATGACGGCGCCGATCTTGCCGTAGGGGGTGTCGAAGACAGGCATCGTCGAGCCATCGCCAAAGCCCCAGATCAGCCGCTCGCCCGCGGTCGGCATCAGTTTGCGGTGCTTGCCGGCAAGCCCTTCCTGCCCATTGAAATACAGGACGGTGCAGTACAGCGTGCCGCCGTCGGCCTCGATGCAGCCCATCACGACGAAACTGTCGGTGTCGGCGGCGGCCTGGGCCACGACCGCCACTTCTTCGCCGTCCAGCCGGATGGCTTGCCGGTGATAGGTGGCAAAGGCGTCGCGGCCTTCGGCCTTGCGCATGCCGATGGGCGCGCCGAAGGAATTGCCCTTGGGGTAGCCACCCAGGAAGGCTTCAGGGAACACCAACACCCGGGCGCCCTGCTCCGCCGCCTGGCGAATCAGGGAGGCCGCTTTGTGGGCGCAAGCCAGGCTGTCGGTCGGGATGGATGCCGCCTGGATGACGGCAGCCTTGAAGCTCGATTGCACGGACATGTTTCTCCTCGCTCTTTTAATGGTTGGGATCTTCGTCGATGGCCTGGGCGCGGGTGTTCGGCAGGAACAGGCTGCCGATCACGCCCACCACGACCATCACGGTCACCGGATACATCAGGCCGCCAAAGATATTGCCGCTGGCCTGCGCCAGATACGTCGCGGTGAACGGCACGATCCCGCCGAAGATGCCGGCGCCGATGTGGTACGGGAAGGATAGCGCGGTATAGCGGATGCGGGCCGGGAACAGTTCGACCAGATAGGACGCGACCGGTCCGTAGACCATCGCGACGACGGCCGTCATCAGCACCAGGATCAGGATGATGGTGGCGCGGTCGACGCGAGCGGGGTCGGCGCGGTCCGGGTAGCCGGCGGCCGTCAGCGCGCGGGCATAGCCGGCGCGGTCGAAGCCGTTGACGGTGACGCCGCCCACGCTCATGGCGATGTCCTGGCCAAGCAGCGGGGCCGCGTATTCGAAGTTGATGCCCTTACCGACCAGGAATTTCTTGGCCTGCACGCATACTTTCTTATGGTCGGCATGGCTGCCGATCATCGCGGCCTGCAAGCCGAAGTCGCAGGCGCCGCCGCTCGTGTCGGCGTGCACGCGAACCGGCGTGCTCTGCATGGCTTGGGCCAGGGCCGGGTTGCCGGCCTTCAGCAGCACATCGAACATGGAGTGGTAGCCGATGGCGGCAATGAACAGGCCCGCCATCATGATCCACTTGCGGCCGATCCGATCGGACAGCCAGCCGAACAACACGAAGGTCGGGGCGCCGATGATGAAGCCGATCAGGATCAGCGTGTAGACGCTGGTCTGGTCGATCTGCACCGCCTGCTGCAGGAAGATCATCACGTAGAACTGCCCCGTGAAGTAGGTTGCGCCCTGGCCGGCGGTCACGCCGATCAGCGCCAGCAGCACCAGCCGCAGGCTGGACCATTGGCCGAACGTTTCCTTGATCGGGTTCTTCGACAGGCGGTTTTGCTGCTTCATGCGCGTGAAGACGGGCGATTCATGCAGCTTGGCACGCACATAGATCGAAATGGCCAGCATCACGATCGACAGGATGAACGGCAGGCGCCAGCCCCATTGCCGGAAATCCTCGGCGCTCATGGCCGCCTGCGTGCACAAAATGACGACCAGCGACAGGATCAGGCCGGCCGACGAGGTGATCTGGATCCAGCCGGTCAAGAGGCCGCGGCGCTTGGGCTCGCAATGCTCGGCCACGTAGATCACGGCGCCGCCGTATTCGCCACCCACGGCCAAGCCCTGGATGACGCGCAGCGTCAGCAGCAGAATCCACGACAGGTGGCCCGCCGATTCGTAGGTGGGCAGGCAGCCTATCAGCACGGTGGCGCCGCCCATCATCACGACGGTGATCAAGAAGGTGTACTTGCGGCCCCACTTGTCGCCCAGATAGCCGAACATCACCGCGCCCAGCGGACGGATGATGAAGCCCACCGCCAGCGCGCCCAGTGCGGCAAGCAGCGCCACCGTGGGGTTGTCCTGCGGAAACAGCACCTGGCTCATGAAGACGGCCAAGGTCCCGTAGATGAAAAAGTCATACCACTCGAACAACGTTCCCAGCGTCGAGGCCACCACCACCTGGCGTTCCTCTTTCCTGCTGAGCGCCGGCCCGGCGTCTATCCGCTGCATTGCGACGTTAGCTTCCATGCTTGCATTCCCCGGTCGTTTTTAATTGATACTGCTGTATTCATTAACTATTATCAAACTTGAACCGCAGTGCAACATAGCTGGGGGAAACCCGGAAAACCCGTCCCCGCCATCGGCCGGAACGCCGCGCGGCCGCTGCTACACTGCCGCCAAAGACACCGTGGAGACAGTGATGGCAAGGCCCGCCGGCAAAGTTGAAAAGAACGCGGAACAGGCGCCGATCGCGGCGCGCCGAGGCATCCAGTCGATCGAAGTGGGGTTCCGGATCCTGGACGTAATCCGCAAGACCGGCCGCCCGATGCCCTTGAAGGAAATCGCCGACGCCTGTGAACTGACCGTGCCGAACGTGCACTATTACTTGGTCAGTTTCCAGAAAGTGGGCGTGGTGCAGCAGCATGCGGACACCGGCCACTATGGTCTCGGGCCCTATGCCTTGCGGCTGGGCCTGGCGGCCCTGGAGCAGTTCGACGTGTTCACCACGGCGCGGCCCATCATGGCCGAGGTGGCGGCCGTCACCGGGCACACCGTGTTCCTGGGGGTATGGGGCAACAAGGGCCCCACGATCGTCTACCGGGTGGAAGGCAGCCGCAGCCGCCCGTTGCTGGAGCTACGCGTGGGCAGCGTGATGCCCTTGCTGTCGTCCGCCCTGGGCCGCAACTTCCTGGCTCATCTGCCGGATGCCCTGACCCGAGACCTGCTAGAGCAAGAGTTGGCCTCGGCGGTGCCGGAAAGCCATGGCGGCGCGCCAGGCAATTCCTATACGGCCAAAGACGTGCAAACGATCCGCGACGAGGTCCGGAAGCATCACATCAGCCGTTGCCGCCACGCGTTGCTGCCCCACTTCACGTCCCTGTCGGCGCCCATCTTCGACATGCTGGGCGAAATGACCGCCGCCATCACCCTGATGGGGCCGGTGGGCGCCATCGATGATGAACTGGAATCCGGCACTGCGCGTCTGCTGCGCGAGAAAGCGCGTTCGATCTCGGCAATGGCGGGCTGGGTGGACCCGGACGCGCGCTAAGCCGCGTCGCGAGCGGTGCGCCGCTTCAGCTTTCGACGACGATCTTCGCGTCTTTGATCGTCTTCGCGTATTTCTGTTGTTCCCGCGTCATGAAATCGGCAAAGCGCTGCACGCTGCCGCCGCCGTCTTCCGCGCCCACCTGCGCCAGTTTTTCCTGCACCTCTGGCATGGCCAGTACGCGGTCGATGTCGCGGTTCATGCGCTGGACCATGGCGTCGGGCATCTTTCCCGGCCCCACCATGCCGAACCAGATACTGGCTTCGAACCCCGGGTAGCCCTGCTCGGCCACCGTCGGCACGTCCGGCTGGCTCTTGGAACGCTGCTGCAAGGTCTGCGCCAGCGCAATCACCTTGCCCGACTGCAGCAACGGCGTCGCGGTCGTCATGCCTTCAAAGCAATACTGCACATGGCCGCCCATCAGGTCGTTCATCAGCGGCGCGGATCCCTTGTAGGGCACATGCAGCACATCGATGCCGGCGCGCGCCTTGAATATCTCCAACGCCAGGTGCTGGGCAGACCCCGCGCCGGCCGAGCCGAACACAATCTTGCCCGGCTGCGCGCGGCACAGTTTGACCAGATCGGGCAGTGTCTTGGCGGGCTGCGACGCGCCGCCAATCAGGATGGTGGGCGTTTTACCCACCAGTGCAATGGGCGAAAAATCGCGGTCCACGGAATAAGCCAGTTTCGGCTGCAGCCCGGGCGCGATGCCGTGGCTATTCACGTGGGCCATCAACAGCGTGTTGCCATCGTTGGGTTGCCGCGCCACCTGCTCGGCGGCGATGATGCCGGCCGCGCCCGCGCGGTTTTCCACGATGACGGGGATGTTCCACAACACGCCCAGCTTCTGCCCCAACAAGCGGGCCAGCACATCGGTGCCGCCGCCCGCCGGAAAGCCCACCACGATCTTCACGGGGCCGGACGGCAAATCCGGCTGTTGCGCCCGGGCCGCGGCGGGCAGGACTAGGCCCACCCCCAGCGCCGCGGCGCCGGTCATGAATTGCCTGCGTTGCATTCTTGTCTCCTCGCGCCGGTCCCGTAGGCCGGCGGCTGGTTTTAGCAAAGCACTGCCTGCTTGCGGTGCGGCCTTAACGGCCGACCCGGACCCACTTCCCGAACCGTTCTACCATGCGCTCGTCGAACCCGAAGCCCAGGCCGGGCTCCTGGTGCAACACCACGCGCCCTTGCTTGTGCGTCAACTGACGATCAACCAGTTTGCGGAAGTTCAGTACCTGGTCGTCCCAGAAGAATTCGACGTAGCGCGCGTTGGGCGTAGCCGCGACCAGCGGCGCATGCACGTCGTGGAACCAGTGCGGGCAGACGACCACGCCATAGCTGGCGGCGGTGGCCGCGATGCGCTTCCATTCGGTGATGCCGCCGCACACGGCCGCGTCCGTCTGCAGAATGCCGGCCGCACCCTTGTCCAGCAATTCCTTGTGGTACCAGCGGCCATAGCCGATTTCGGCGGTCGCGATCGGTAAATGTGTCAGACGCGCCAGCTTGGCATGGCTATCGGTGTCGTCCGGGCTGAACGGTTCTTCGATGAAATAGGGTTCGTACTGCTCAAAGCGGCGGATGTACTGCATGGCCTGGGTCACGTCCTGCCAGGCGTTATTGCAGTCCATCATCAGTTCGACGTCCGGGCCCACGGCCTCGCGCGCCGCCTTCAGCCGCGCTTCTTCCTCGCGCGGCGACAGGCGGCCGGTCTTCATCTTCACGGCGCGAAAGCCCTTATCCACATAGCTGGCCATTTCTTCGCCCAGATGCTGTGGCGTCTTCCCGTCCAGGTAGTAGCCGCCGCTGGCGTAAGCAGGCACCGTTTCGAGTTCGACCGCGCCCAGGAACTTGTGCAGCGGCAGGCCGGCGGTCTTGGCGTTCAAATCCCACAACGCGATGTCCAGCGCGCTCAATGCGCGCATCACGGTGCCCTGGCGGCCTTGCAGCAGCGCCTCCTGGTACATGGACTGCCACAGGCCTTCAACGGCATGCGAATCCTTGCCCAGCAGCACGGGACCCAGCAGGCTTTGCACCGCCGCCTCGAAGATGGCGCCGCCGGCGCTGCCCACATAGCAAAAGCCGATGCCTTCCACGCCATCGGTGGAACGCACCTTGACCAGCCCATAGTGCCGCGTCGAGACGCTGCGGTTCGAGAACGAGGTGACTTTGTCCAACGGCACCGCGGCGGCGCATACGTCGATGGATTCAATAATGGGCACGGCAGGCTCCTTGATAACGGGAAATTCCGACAGACGGCGCCAACGCGGTCTTGCGCGGGCTGAATGCTCTGGACGTATTCTTCCCTTCGCCAAAGAAAACAACAATTATCGTCACGCATCTTTAGAATATGGATATTCCATCTTCCCAAGAGACTTGCCGCCGTGGATTCGCGCTTCCTGCAAACCTATGTGCATGTGGTGGAACTGGGCTCTATCGCTCAGGCCGCGCGGCACCAGGGCCTGACGCCCGCCACGGTGCAGCAGCGGCTGCGGGCGCTGGAAGCCGACGTGGGCAGCGCGCTGATTGCCCGTTCCGGACGCACCGTCAAACCCACGCCGGCCGGCCTTCGCATCCTGGACCGCGCGCGCCAGATCCTGCGCGACGTGCGGGACCTGCGCTCGGCCGCCAGCGACACCGAACTGCCCGCCGGCCCCTTGCGGCTGGGCGCCACGCCCACCGCGCTGACCGGCATCATGCCGCCCGTGCTGCGGACCTGGGTCGCCCGCCACCCGCATATCGAAATCTATATCGAACCCGCCCCCACCACCCTGCTGTATGGCAAGGTGCTGTCGGGCGAACTGGACGGCGCGCTGCTGGTGCATCCGCTGTTTACGCTGCCCAAGACCTGCGCGTGGCGCGATCTTCGGCACGAACCCCTGGTGCTGGTCACCCCTGCCGACATGAAGGTGCGCGACCCGCTGGCGGTGATCGCGCGGGAACCTTACATCTGCTACGACCGCAGCGTGGTCGGGGGAAAGATGGCGGACGACTATCTGCGCACGCGCAACTTGCGGCCGCACGTGCGTTTCGAGCTTGATGGAATCGATTCCATCGCCAAGCTGGTTTCCGAGGGATTGGGCGTGGCGTTGCTACCTGACTGGGCCGCCGCCGGCACGCCGCCGGCGCGAGTCAAACGCTGGCCGTTGCCCGCGCCGTGCCCGGTGCGCACGGTGGGCGCGATCTGGCTGCGCGCCGGCGTGCGGTCGGAATTGATGCGGGCATTCGTGGAACTCACCGAGTCGGAGCTGGGCCTGTCCCAGCCCTAGCACCCTGGCACCCTGGCGCCTCAAACGCTCAGCACTCAGGCGCTCAAATGTTCAGGCGATGGCATCCTGGCCGTCGCGCGCCACGATCGTGCCGCCCGCCACGACCAGGCGGCGCGGCTTGCGGGTCACCACGGCTTCGGCCACGCAGCTGGCGTCCACCAGAACCAGGTCGGCGCGCGCGCCCGGCGTCAGGCCGTAATCGGCGAACCCACAGGCGCGGGCAGCGGCGCCTGAGACGCAATCGAACGCCCATTCGACCTCGTCGTCGCGCCGCAGGTCGTTGCGCAGGCCGATCATCATGGCGCGCGCCAGCATGTCGGGGCTGCCATACGGCGTCCAGGTATCGCGGATACCATCATTGCCCCCAAAGATCGTCACGCCGGCCTCGCGACAGGCACGCACGGCCGGCACGGGCCGGGATGGCGGCGCGGTGGTCAGCACGGCCGTGTCCGACGTGGCCAGGCGCCGGAGCAAGCCGTCCAGCCGCTTGGCATCGACCCCGCCCAGACAGAAAGCGTGGCTGATGACCACTTTGCCTTGCATGCCCAACGCGGCCACCCGGTCCAGGATCAGGTCCAGGGTGAACGCGCCCAACTCGCCGGGTTCGTGCAGATGGATGTCCACGGGCTTGCCATGCTTGTCCGCCAGACCGAACAACACATCGAGCGATTTCGCGGGATCTCGGTCAATGGCGGAAGGGTCCAACCCGCCCAGCACATCGGCGCCTCGCGCCAACGCCTGATCCAGCAATTCGGCGGTGCCCGGCCGAACCAGCAAGCCCGACTGCGGGAAAGCCACGGTTTGAATTTCAACGCGGCCGGCCAGTTCCTCGCGGGTGGCGTGCACACCGTCCAGATGGCGCAAGCCGGCGTCGGTGTCTACGTCGACGTGGCTGCGGATGCGGGTGGTGCCTTCACGCAGGAAGGCCAGCGCCAGCGCGCGCGCGTGGCTACCCGCGTCGTGGCCGGTGCTGGCCCGCCAGGCGCGCTCGTTGTCGATGCGGTCCGTCAGCGCGGATCCCACCTCGTTTACGTACCAGGGCGATTCCCAGTTCGTCTTGTCCAGGTGGGTATGCCCTTCGATCAAGCCGGGCAGCAACAACGCGCCGCCGCAGTCTTCCACCAGGGTATCGGCCGCGGCATCGGCCGCCGCGGCATCGGCCGCCGCGACATCGGCCGCCGCGACATCGATGCCCGGGCCGATCCGGACAATGCGGCCGGCGCGCACCAGCACGTCCACCGCAGCTTCGCGCAAGACGCGGACATTCTTCAATAGCAGGTTGGTCATGGCATGTTCCGCACAAGCGCAAGCAGCCGGCCAGGACGGCCGGCTACGACACCCCCTCGGGCATCAGACTTGCGGGGGTTCGATCCAGAAGAAGCGTTCGCCCTGGCGAACCATATCGGCCACGCCTTCCGCGCCAATACGGTAGTCGGTGCCCATGAGGGAAGCGCCGCCGTCTTCGTGGATGTGGATGACGGCCAGCGGATCGTTCGCCATGGTGTACCAGTAGTAGCCAGGCTTGAGGTCATGCAGGTCTGTATTCATGCCTTGAGTATACAAATAACGACGGCGGTACAAAAAGACAACACTCATACAAACCGTGCCTGACATCGCGAAGACGACAGGTCATACTTCCCCGCACCTAGATAAAAATAGCTGGTGCACGAGTCACACATCGATTGGACGCATTGCCAAAAACGGTCAGGGGTTAATCGATAGGAGAATAGCGAGCGCATGAAAAGGCAGCCACTTCAATTCAGCGAACCGCTTAAACAGGCCGTGTTGAACGGCTCCAAAGTGCAGAGCCGCCGCATTTTGAAGCCACAGCCCACTAAACCCACCACTGTCTGGTATGCCGATGCCGAAGACTCCGGTCGGTGGGTGGCCATGGGTCCCAACCGCGATAATCCTGCCGAGCTGCGCAAGACGTCCACCTGGGTGCGTTGTCCCTATGGGAAATCCGGCGAGAGCATCATATTGACCGATGAAGCCGGTCAGCCGTTCGCCAACGCAGTGATCGTGGGCGTGCGCATACAGCGTTTGCAAAACCTGACCGAAGCCGACGCGCGCGCCGAGGGCACGCAAGCACTGTATGAATCGTCGGCGTTACTGCCGGGCGTGCCGCTTCAAACAGCGTTCGCGCTAACGTGGTGCGAACGCTACGGTTCGCATGCCTGGGCCGCGAATCCGTGGGTCTGGGTCGTGGAATTCCGCCGCCAACAGGCTGAATAAGCGCGGCGCGCCTCCGCAGCCCCCCGGGGACCATGCCGGCTTGGTGACTGCGTGTAACGGCCGATCCACGCTTCACCGCATTCCACATGATTTCAATCGATTTCAAGTGCGTGTTTACCAGAGCGGACGCACCACGCCGCAGTGCAGCACCCCGCTGGATCCAAACCCGGTAGCGGTTGCGGATTGTCGCTATTGAGGGCGTCCCGCTTACGAAAAGCGAGCCGGAAAGCCCGAAAATAGGGCCGTCGAATACTCAACTTTGCTGTGTCATGCAGCAGGCAGGTGCAACATGAAAAAATGGCTTATCGCAAGTGCCGGTGCCGCAGGTCTGCTGATCTCCAGCGTCGCTCTGGCCCGTGTGGATGTGGGCATTTCCATCGGTATCCCGGGTGTGGTCTATCCGGCGCCGGTGTATGTCGCGCCCGCGCCGGTCTATGTGGCGCCGCCACCGCCCGTCTACTACCGCCCGGCCCCCGTCTATGTGGCCCCGCCGGTGGTCTACCCCGCTCCGGTCTATTACCGCGGCGGCCCCTACTGGCGCGGCGGCCCGCCGCAACGTTACTACGGCGGCAACGGCCATTACCGTGGACACGGACATGGGCACGATCGCGGCGATTGGCGCCGTTGATAAATACAAAGGCCACTCAAATGAGTGGCCTTTTTATCGCCCGGCTGCCTCAACGTTCCAGGCACGCCCTTGAGCGAGCAAACACCCGAAGCCTGTGCGGCCTGGGCCATGATGCCGTTCCGTCAGGGCATTGTCCGGTGCCCCGCTGGAACGCTGTCAGGCTGCGGGAGCCTGTACCGGTTTGCCGACCAGGGCGGCCGGCTTCTGCAATGCCGCGTTGGCCTTGTTGGCCTCTTGCGACGATTCCTGAACAAGATCGATCCATCTGCGGGGCGCGCTCGACGCCCGCCACCAGCCATTATGCGGACGCATGAGCAAACTCCGGTTCACCGTTGAAACGCACGCCATTGATTTCTTGGAACAGTTGGCGGCTTTCCTGTTCTGCTTCGTGCAAGTCCGAGAACGGCGCCTGTCCCGGCACCGTCCAACATTTTTCCGGTGCGGTACCGCCGACTCGGCGTGTCCATATCTGCACGCGGTAGCCCTGCTCTTCTTCATGAGCGACAGAGCATCTCACACGAAAATCTCCAATCATTCTTGAAGTCATGGACAACTCCTTGTTTTATATGTGAATGAAGCGTGTAGAACGCGGGTGTATTGTGCCGCAACTATCCGGCCCTTATATTAAAAATACACAATTGCTCACATCAAAATCAAGCACACACGCGAGTGAGCATAATCAGAAAAAGCGACAGGAATATGTCGCATGATAAAAAAAAACGGAGCCCGGAGGCTCCGTCTTTTTATCCTCCAAATGGAGGATGCGCGCGATAAAGCGTCAGGGTTTCAGTACCGTCACGCCGCCCATATAGGGCTGCAGGGCTTCCGGAACATGCACGCTGCCGTCGGCTTGCTGATGGTTTTCCAGCACGGCCACCAATGCGCGGCCGACCGCCAGGCCGGAACCATTCAAGGTATGCACGAATTCCGGTTTGCCTTGGGCATTGCGGAAACGCGCTTGCATGCGGCGGGCCTGGAATGTTTCGCAGTTGGACACCGACGAAATCTCGCGCCAGGTGTTTTGCGCCGGCAACCAGACTTCCAGGTCGTAGGTCTTGGCGGAGCCAAAGCCCATGTCGCCCGTGCACAACAGCATCACGCGATACGGCAGGCCCAGCAATTGCAGCACGCGCTCGGCGTGGCCGACCATGTCTTCCAGTGCCTCGTAAGACTGGTCCGGTTGCGTGATCTGCACCATTTCGACCTTGTCGAACTGGTGCTGACGGATCATGCCGCGGGTATCGCGGCCGCCGCTGCCCGCTTCGGAACGGAAGCAAGGCGTGTGGGCGGTAAGCTTGAGCGGCAGGTCGGCGGCAGACTGGATGGTGTCGCGCGCCACGCTGGTCAGCGTGATTTCCGACGTGGAGATCAGGTACTGGTCTTCACGCACGTACGGGTTGCCCGCCGCGTCTACCTTGGGATCGTCATCGCCGCCGCCCTTGGAGACGGCAAACATGTCGTCCTTGAATTTCGGCAACTGCCCGGTTCCGTACAGCGTCGAGGCGTTGACGATATAAGGCGTGTAGCACTCGGTATAGCCGTGCGTGCCCGTTTGCAGGTCCAGCATGAACTGGGACAGCGCGCGGTGCAGGCGGGCGATCGGGCCGCGCATGAACGAAAAGCGCGCGCCCGACAGCTTGGCCGCCATGTCGAAATCCAGGCCCAGCGGTTCGCCAATGGCGACGTGGTCGCGCGCGTCGAACGCCAGGGCCGGCGGGTTGCCATCGGCGCCAGCGGCGCCCGGCAGCCAGCGGCGGACCTCGACGTTGTCGTCGGCGGATTCGCCCAGCGGCACGCTGGGATGCGGCAGGTTCGGCACCGACATCAGCAGATCATTGAGCGGTGCCTGCAAGGCGGCCAGCTCTTCTTCCAGCTGCTTCAGGCGGACCGGCACGGCCTGGGATTCGGCCATGACGGCGCTGGCGTCTTCGCCCTTCGCCTTCAACTGACCGATCTGCTTGGCCAGCGCGTTGCGGCGGGCTTGCAGGGACTCGGTTTCGGTCTGGACGGCCTTGCGGCGAGACTCCAGATCGTTGAACCGTTCCGTGTCGAAGGACACGCCACGGCTCTTGAGGCGGTCTACGACGGTTTGCAGGTCTTTACGCAGCAGTATCGGGTCTAGCATGGTGATGTCAGTGAGGTTGCGGAAAGCGACGGGCGTGGCCCATCACCGGTTCTTGGCGCGTTCCTGCGCGTCCAGCTCGCGCAGAAATGCCAACTTTTGCTGGATTTTAGCCTCCAGGCCGCGATCAGTCGGCCGATAGAAGGAAGGCTTCAGTCCATCAGGGAAATATTGTTCGCCCGCAGCGTAGCCATGCGGCTCGTCGTGGGCATAACGGTAGGCCTTGCCGTGGCCCAGTTGCTTCATCAGCTTGGTGGGCGCATTGCGCAGATGGATGGGCACCGGCGCGCTGCCGTGCTCGGCCGCGAACTGGCGTGCTTGATTGTAGGCGTTGTAGACGGCGTTGGATTTGGCCGCGCAAGCCATGTAGACCACGGCTTGCGCCAGCGCCAGTTCGCCCTCGGGCGACCCCAGGCGTTCGTAGATGTCGGCGCCGTTGACCGCCAGGTCGGTGGCGCGCGGATCGGCCAGACCGATGTCTTCGACGGCCATGCGCACCAGCCGGCGCGACAGGTATTTGGGATCGGCGCCGCCGTCGATCATGCGGCAGAACCAGTAGAGCGCGGCGTCGGGGTTGGACCCGCGCACCGATTTATGCAGCGCGCTGATCTGGTCGTAGAAGGCGTCGCCGCCTTTGTCGAAGCGCCGCAGGTTCTGCGACAGCGAGATCTCCAGCCAGGCGGCATCCACCGAGTCGCGGCCCGCCGACTGCGCCGATTCGGCCACGACTTCCACCGCGCTGATAAGACGACGGGCGTCGCCGTCGGCCCAGGCCGCCAGCTGTTCGCGCGCGTCGGCCTCCACACGGATGGCCTCGCCCTCTTCCAGCCCATCGTTCAACGCGGCGACCGCACGGTCAACTAGCTGCTGCAGCTCTTCGGGCGAAAGCGATTGCAGCACGTACACCCGCGCCCGCGACAGCAAAGCCGAATTGACCTCGAACGAGGGGTTCTCGGTGGTGGCGCCGATAAAAGTGAACAGCCCGCTTTCCACGTAGGGCAAAAAGGCATCCTGCTGCGCCTTGTTGAAGCGGTGCACCTCGTCGACGAAAAGGATGGTGCGGCGGCCCTGGCCTTGCGCCACCTGCGCCACCGTGACGGCCTCGCGGATGTCCTTGACGCCGCCCAGCACGGCCGAAATGGCGATGAACTGCGCGTCGAAACCGTCGGCCATCAGGCGCGCCAGCGTGGTCTTGCCCACGCCCGGCGGCCCCCAGAAGATCATGGAATGCGGACGGCCGGATTCGAAAGCGACGCGCAGGGGCTTGTCGGGGCCCAGCAGGTGCGATTGCCCGACGACGTCGGACAGCGTGCGCGGGCGCAGGCGCTCGGCCAGGGGCACGTAAGGCCGATGGGCGGGATCGGCCGCGAAGAGATCGTTGCTCATTGGCAGCAGATGAGGGAAGACAGCAAGAAGTTCAAGTGGGTATTACACCATGACCGCCGCCGCGGGCCCGGCCCCGCGGCCCGCGGCCGTTCAGGACAATTCCGGCGGCGCGAAGCGGCGGTTGGCCAGCACCGGCAGCACGCGGCGGGCATGCGCCAGGCGCTCGGGGTCGATGTCCGCGAACACCAGCGCCGGCGCCTCGCCCGCGCGCGCCGTCACGACGCCCAACGGATCCACCACCATGCTGCAACCGATATTGCGTTCGCCGCATTCGCCAGTGGCCGCCACATAGCAGGTGTTCTCCAGCGCACGTGCCGTGACGAGGACTTCCCAGTGCATTTCCTTCAGCGGGCCGCGCACCCAGGCGGCCGGCAGCACCAGCAGGTCCGCGCCGTCCAGCGCCAGGCGGCGCGCCATTTCGGGAAAGCGCACGTCGTAGCAGGTCATCAGGCCCACGCGCAGGCCGGCAATTTCCAGCAAGGGCGGGATGTCAGTGCCGGGGGTGACGTTGGTGGACTCCTTCATGTTGAAGGCGTCGTACAGGTGAAGCTTGCGGTACTGCGACACGATTTCGCCGTCGCGTAGCGTGACCAGCGTGTTCCAGACCCGGCCTTCGCCCGTGGGAACGTGCACGCACATCATGGTCGACAGGGACGAGCCGCGGCTGGCCGCAAGCAGACGGGTCATGAACGGACCATCGAGCGGTTGCGCGGCCTTCAGCACGATTTGCGGATCGGTGATGTCGCGGGCCAGGACGCCTTCGGGCAGCACCAGCAGATCGGCTTCGCCCGCGCGGGCGCGCTCCATCAGGTCGACACAGACTTGGGCGTTCTCTTCCCAGACGCGGCTGACGGCGAACTGGCCCAAAGCGACTTTCAGCATGGCTTTTCCTTATGCGAGTGGGTTTTTTCCGGCTTTTCCCGGGATTTCCTATTGTCGCGCCAACTGGCCCGGCGTGCCGACTACGGGTAACTCCTAGCTCCCGCTTGTAAATTTCTTTCACGATAATGAAAAAAACCGAATTTGACGTAAATATTTTCCATAACCGACGCCCGCCATGACGAACTCCTCCTCCCCCGCAGCCCTGTTGGACGTGAACGGCAAAGGCCTGGGCGCGTTTCCCGAGTCCTGTACCACCGCCGACGTGGCGGCCCTGAACTGGAACCTGCTGGACGAAGACGTCAGCCTGCCGGTGGCGGTGCTGTACGAGGCCCGCGTCCGCCACAACCTGCAGTGGATGCAGCAGTTCATGGAGGCCTACCACGTCAAGCTGGCACCCCACGGCAAGACCACGATGAGCCCCGCCCTGTTCAAGCGCCAGATCGACAACGGCGCCTGGGGCATCACGCTGGCGACGGCGCCGCAGGTGCTGGCCGCATACCAGCACGGCATCCGCCGCGTGCTGATGGCCAACCAGTTGGTGGGCCGCGCCAACATGGCCATCATCGCCCGCCTGCTGCAAGATCCCGCCTTTACCTATTTCTGCATTGTGGATTCCGCCACCAATGCTGCCCAGCTGGGCCAGTTCTTCGGCGAGCAGGGCCTGACCCTGCCGGTGCTGATCGAACTGGGTCCCACGGGCGGGCGCACGGGCGTGCGCGACGATGCGCAGCTGCAGGCCGTGGTCGAGGAAATCGGCCGCTGGCCCGGCCTGGCGCTGGCCGGCATCGAAGTTTATGAAGGCGTGCTGCAAGAAGAAGGCGCCATCCGCGCCTTCCTGCGCCGCGCCACCGACACCCTGCGCGCCCTGGCCACCGCCGGCCGCCTGCGCAAGAACGGCTCTGCGGTCATTTCCGGCGCGGGCTCGGCCTGGTTCGACGTGGTGGCTGAAGAGTTTTCGCAGTTGGACATCGGCGCCCCGCTGGAAGTGGTGCTGCGCCCCGGCTGCTATCTGTCGCACGACGTGGGCGTCTATCGTTCGGCGGCAGAACGCATCAACGCGCACAACCCCGTGGCACGGAAGATGGAACCGGGCCTGCTGCCCGCCTTGCAGGTCTGGGCTTACGTGCAATCGCTGCCCGAACCCGGCCGCGCCATCATCGCAATGGGCAAGCGCGACGCGGCTTTCGACGCCGGCCTGCCCACGCCCGCCTTGCGATTCCGCCCCGGCCAGAACGCGCCCGCCGATGCGCCCGGGACGTGGAAGCTGACCGCCATGATGGACCAGCACGCCTTTATGCAGATCGGCGAAGGCGACGACATCCAGGTGGGCGACATGATCGCTTTCGATATTTCCCACCCCTGCCTGACGTTCGACAAGTGGCGTCAGGTGCTGCTGGTGGACGAGCAGTACCGCGTCACCGACGTGGCCGAAACCTTCTTCTGAACGCCCCCGCCCGCCGCACCGCGCCACACCCGAGGGGGCGGTAAGACCCGGGATTCAGGCGCTTGACCGATACCACGCGACAACCTGTTTTTGACCCTCTGGAGAGAGAATCATGAACTTCCGACCCTCCCGGCGAGGCGGTAGGCTGACCAGCCTGCTCGCGGCCGGCGCAATTGGCTTGACCGCTTTGTCGTCCCCCGCCCTCTGTGCCGCGCCCGTCAAGGGAGGCACGATATCCGTCGCCACCATCGGTGAGCCGCCGACGCTGGATCCGATGACCAGCACCGCCGATCTGGTGGGCATCCTGACGCAGCATTTCTTTGAAACGCTCTACACCTTCGACGCCAAGTGGAACCTGACTCCGCTGCTGGCCGACAAGATGCCGGACGTTACCCCCGACGGCCTGGTCTACACCATCCCGCTGCGCCAGGGCATCACGTTCCACGATGGTTCCAAAATGGACTCGTCGGACGTGCTGGCGTCGCTTAAGCGCTGGACCGAGACCGCCACGCGCGGCAAGGGCGCCGCCAAGGTGATCAGCAGCATCGAAGCGCCCGACGCCAACACCATCCGCATCACGCTCAAGCAGCCCTATGCGCCGCTGACCGCGCTGCTGGCCATGAACAACGCCGCGGCCGTCATCATGCCCAAAGGCAAGATCGCGCCGGTGCTGACCGAAATCGTCGGCACGGGCCCCTACCAATTGAAGGCCCGCGTGCCGGACCAGTACATCCAGCTGGTGCGCTTCGAAGGCTACAAGCAGCGCGAAGGCGAGCCCGACGGCTATGGCGGCGCGCGCAAGCAGTACCTGGACGAAATCCGCTTCGTGCCGGTCAGCAACGCCAACACCCGCTCGGAAGCCGCTGCCGCCGGCCAGTTCGACTATGTCGACTCGCTGCCGGTGGAAGCGCTGGACAAGCTCAAGGGCGGCCGTTCAGACCCGGTGATGCTGAAGCCTTTCGGCTGGCCGCGCCTGGTGCTCAATACCAAGCAAGGCATCATGTCCAACCTGGCCGTGCGCCAGGCGGTGCAGTTGGCGCTGAACGAAGAAGACATGCTGTTTGCCGCCTTCGGCAATAAGGACTTCTACAAGCTGAATGGCGACCTGTATCCGGAAGGCTACCCGTGGGCCACGTCGCTGGGCGGCAAGGTCTACAACAAGGCCGACTCCGCCGCCGCCAAGAAGCTCTTGGACGGCGCCAACGTGGCCGACAAGAAGATCCGCATCCTGACCAGCCAGCAGTACGAGTTCCATTACAAGATGGCGCTGGTGGCGGCGGAATACCTGAAGGCCGCCGGCTTCACGGTGGACATGCAGGTGGTGGATTGGGCCACCTTGACGCAACGCCGCCAAGACCCTGCCGTGTGGGACATCTTCATTACGCACAGCGTTTTCCTGCCGGAACCCGCGTTGATCGACTTCCCCTCCAAGGATGCGCCGGGCTGGTGGGACACGCCGCGCCGCGCGCAGGTGATGGATGCCTTCAACCAGGCGCGCACGCAGGAAGAGCGCATCAAGCGCTGGGCCGACGTGCAGCAGGCCGTGTATGACGAGATTCCCTTCGTCAAGGTCGGCGACTTCAATGCCCAGGCTGCGCGTTCCCCGTCGCTGCAAGGCACCAAGCCCGCTCCGTGGCCGTTCTTCTGGAACGCCTGGAAGGCGCCCAAGTAACAGCACGCGGTACGTAGGATGGGTGAAGCGCGAG
The DNA here is from genome assembly GCF_049060505.1 of Achromobacter marplatensis. Classification (GTDB taxonomy): domain Bacteria; phylum Pseudomonadota; class Gammaproteobacteria; order Burkholderiales; family Burkholderiaceae_B; genus Achromobacter; species Achromobacter marplatensis_A. Next base: position 327,475 of record NZ_JBMGRB010000001.1, on the reverse strand, counting down.
GGTTTCAAAGCAAGAACATTGCCGTCCAGCGCGCGCAACCCATCAAGCGGCGGTTGCGTTGTGGCTGAAGTTGCGAAGCAATCACCGCCGCTTGATGGGTTGCGCGCGCTGGGCAGTCGAGTTCTTCATTAAAAACTCTCGCGCTCCACCCATCCTACGGCTCATCCGCCAACGAACCGTCTCCCTGCACCGAACGACGTTTTTTAGGACATCATCGTGTTGCGTTATCTTTTAAACCGGCTGGTCGGGCTGGTGGCCGTGATGTTCATCGTCGCGACCATCGTGTTCGTCATCATCCGCGTCACGCCCGGCGATCCGGCGGCCGTGATGCTGGGCCCGCAGGCCAGCCAGCAAGACATCGCCGCGCTGCGCACGCAGTTGGGGCTGGACCAGCCGATGGCGATGCAGTACCTGTCGTGGCTGGGCAAGCTGGCGCAGGGAGACCTGGGCCAATCCATCTTCATGAACAAGCCGGTGCTGTCGGCCCTGGCGGACCGCGCCGAGCCCACGATCCTGCTGACGCTGATGTCGCTGTTGATCGCCAGCGCGATCGCGCTGCCCGTGGGGATCCTCTCCGCGGTCAAGCGCGGCACCACGCTGGACCAGTCGGTGCTGTCGTTTTCGATGTTCACCTCCAGCGTGCCCAGCTTCTGGCTGGGCCTGCTGCTGATGCAGATCTTCTCGGTGAAGCTGGGCTGGCTGCCGGTATCCGGTTATGGCGGCCCCGACGCATCGCTGGCCACGCGCCTGTCGCACCTGATCCTGCCCGCCGTGGTGCTGGGCCTGGTGAACTCCGCGCTGATCACCCGTTTCATCCGCGCCAGCATGCTGGACGTGTTGCGCGACGACTACGTGCGCACCGCGCGGGCCAAAGGCCTGCCGGAAAGCAAAGTCATCTTGAAGCACGCGGTGCGCAACGCGCTGATCCCCATCCTGACGGTGCTGGGCTTGACGACCGCCCTGCTGATCAGCGGCGCCGTCGTAACCGAGACCGTGTTCGGCCTGCCCGGTGTCGGCAGCCTGGTGGTGTCGGCGGTATTGCGCCGCGACTATCCCGTCATCCAGGGCGCGTTGCTGGTCATCGCGGCCATCTACGTCCTGATCAATCTACTCATCGACCTGCTGTACCTGGTGGTCGATCCTCGGGTCCGTTACTAATGATGCGCCCCACCCCCGAAGCGCCAGCGGCGCTTCCCCCTCAAGGGGGCGCCGCCTGCGGCCTGGCAAAGCCGGCTCCGCGCGGCCCCGATCCGATGCACCGCAAGTGGAGCAACTGAAATGACAACCGGATCTACTGTGAATTCCGGAACCGACCGCTGGCAGGTACTGCGCCTGCTGGTGTCCCGCAAGACGGTTCTTGTCAGCCTGATCGTGATCGTCGTGCTGGTGGCCGCCGCGCTGCTGGCGCCATGGGTCAGCCCCTACGACCCATTCAAGCTGTCCATCATGAACCGGCTGAAGGCGCCGGGCGCCGCGCACTGGTTCGGCACCGACGACTTCGGGCGCGACGTGTTCAGCCGCGTCATCCACGGCGGCCGGCTGTCACTGATGGTGGGCTTTTCCGTCGTGATCGTGTCCAGCGTGCTGGGCATCGCGCTGGGGCTGGTTGCTGGCTTCTTCCGGTCGGCCGACAAATTCGTGTCGCGCCTGATCGACGCCATGATGGCGTTCCCCGACATTCTGCTGGCGATCTCGCTGGTGGCCGCGCTGGGGCCGTCGCTGATCAACGTGGTGATCGCGCTGGGCATCGTATACACGCCGCGCCTGGCCCGCATCGTGCGCGCCTCGACGCTGGTGATCCGCGAGCTGCCCTTCGTGGAAGCCGCCCGCGCGCTGGGCGTACCCACCTGGCGCATCGTCACCGTGCACGTGCTGCGCAACCTGGTGTCGCCCATTCTGGTGCAAGGCACGTTCATTTTCGCCTACGCGATCTTGGCGGAAGCCGGGCTGTCGTTCCTGGGCGTGGGCGTGTCGCCAGACATCCCCACCTGGGGCACCATGATCAACGCCGGCCAGCAGTACATGGGCTCGGCCGACTGGATCATGATCTTTCCCGGCATTGCCATCGTGCTGTCCGTGTTGTCGCTGCAATTGGTGGGCGACGGACTGCGCGACGTACTCGATCCGCGTCTGCGCAAGGAGCTGTAATCATGACGGCAAGCACCCGAGACGTCGTGCTATCCGTGGAAGGGCTGAAGACCTGGTTCCACAGCCGCGACGGCATCGCCAAATCCGTGGACGGCGTCACCTTCGACCTGGCCCGCGGCGAAACGCTGGCCATCGTGGGTGAATCCGGCTCCGGAAAATCCGTGACCAGCCTGTCCATCATGGGCCTGTTGCCCAAGCCGGCCGGCCGCATTGAAGATGGCAAGATCCTGTACCGCGACCGCCAAGGCGCGCAGCACGATCTGGCCCGCGCCACGCCCGCCACCCTGCAGAAGATCCGCGGCGCCGAAATCGCCATGATTTTCCAGGAGCCGATGACCAGCCTGAATCCGCTGTACACGGTGGGCGACCAGATCGCCGAAGCCGTGCTGCAGCACGAAGGCGGGTCCTATGCCGCGGCGATCCGGCGCGCCCGCGAAATGCTGGAACGCGTGGAAATTCCCGCCGCCGACCGCCGCGTCAACGAATACCCGCACCAGATGTCCGGCGGCATGCGCCAACGCGTGATGATCGCGCTGGCGCTGGCCTGCAATCCGGCAGTGCTGATCGCGGACGAACCCACCACCGCGCTGGACGTGACCGTGCAGGCGCAGATCCTGGACCTGCTGCGCCGGCTGCAGGCAGAGATGAACATGAGCATCCTGTTCATCACGCACAACCTGGGCGTGGTGGCGGAAATCGCGCATCGCGTGGCTGTCATGTACGCCGGGCGCGTGGTGGAAGATGCGGGCGTCTACGACCTGTTCGAAAAACCCACGCACCCGTACACCCGCGGCCTGTTGTCCTGCCTGCCCACGGCCGCCCTGCTGGCCTCGGGCGAACGCCTGCGCGCCATCCCGGGCAACGTACCCAGCGTGCTGTCGCTGCCGGCTGGCTGTACATTCGCGCCGCGCTGCGAACTGGCCGCCGACGACTGCCGCGCCGCCGTGCCCGAACTGATCGCCGTGCGGCCTGAACATCACGCGCGCTGCATCAAGGTGAACCCGATATGACGAGCCCCCAAGTGACCGTGCGCGCCGAAGATCCGCTGGTCCGCATCGAAGACCTGAAAGTCCACTTTCCGACCTCGCAAGCACGTAACGCGCCCGTGGTGCGGGCCGTGGACGGTGTCAGCTTCGATGTGCCGAAGAACACCATCGTGGGCCTGGTTGGGGAATCGGGATCGGGCAAAACCACTACCGGCCGCGCGTTGCTGCGGCTGTTCGCGCCCACGGCGGGCCGCATCCTGTTCGACGGCCACGACATCACCAAACTGAACGAAAAACAGATGCTGCCGTGGCGCCGCCGCATGCAGATTGTGTTCCAGGACCCTTACGCCAGCCTCAATCCCCGCATGACCGTGGCCGAGATCCTGGGCGAAGCGCTGGACACGCATCGGCTGGCGCAGCACCGCCGTTCGGCCCGTATCGGCGAACTGCTGGAGCGCGTGGGCCTGAACGCCGATCACAGCCGCCGCTATCCGCACGAGTTCTCGGGCGGCCAGCGCCAACGCATCGGCATCGCCCGCGCATTGGCGGTCGAGCCCGATTTCATCGTGGCGGACGAACCCGTTTCCGCCCTGGACGTGTCGGTGCAGGCGCAGGTGCTGAACCTGCTGCAAGACCTGCAGCGCGACCTGGGCCTGACCATGCTGTTCGTGGCCCACGACCTGGCGGTGGTGGACTACCTTTGCGACGAAGTCGTCGTGATGTATCTGGGCCGCGTCATGGAACGCGGGCCGACCAGCGAGGTCTACGCCCGGCCGCGTCACCCCTATACCCGCGCGCTGCTATCCGCCGCGCCAGTACCGGACCCGCGCGCCCCGCGTTCGCGTATTCTGCTTAAAGGCGATATTCCCAGCCCGGTCAATCCGCCGTCCGGCTGCGTGTTCCGCACACGCTGCCCGCACGCCATCGATACCTGCGCGACGATCGACGCGCAAGCCGTCAGCGTGGGCCCGGGCCACTTCGTGGCCTGTTCGCGCATCGGCGCCCCCGAGCTGGCCTAAAGGCTAACCTTAGCCCCGTCCAGACCTGATCCAGGAACCCCACATGAACATCATCCGCGACATCGTCTTCCAGATACGCAGTCGGCGGGACGCATTGAGCGTGACTGAACGCAAGGTCGCGGACGCCATCCTGGACGACATCATGTGGGGCGCGAGCGCCACGGTCGACCAGCTGGCGACGAAAGCCGGCGTCAGCATCGCCACGATCTCGCGCTTTGCGCGCACGGTGGGCTGCGAAGACACCCGCGACCTGAAGATGAAGCTGGCGCAGGCCAGCACGGTGGGCAGCCGCTTCCTGGACCCCAGCGCGCCCGCCGAGGAAAGCACGTTCTACGCCCGCATCTACGCCGACATCGAAAGCACGCTGCGCGCGCACTTGCCCACCTTCACGGAACAGTTGTTCGAACAGGCATCGGCCATCGTCGACGGCGCGCGGATGATCTACGTGTTCGGCATGGGCGGCGCGTCCGCCGTGCTGGCGCAGGAAGTGCAGTCGCGCCTGGTGCGCCTGGGCTACCCCATCGCCGTCTACAGCGATGCCGTGCTGCTGCGCATGGTGGCCGCCACACTGGACGAGCGCGATGCCGTGCTGATCCTGTCGGCCTCCGGCCTTACCCCCGAAATCGTCGGCGCTGCCCGCATCGTCAAGCAATACCGCGCGCGCATCGTCGCCATCACGGACGCCACGTCAGAACTGGCCCAATTGGCCGACGTGGTGCTGCCGATTCGCACGGACGAAACCGATTTCATCTACAAACCCTCGGCATCGCGCTACGCGATGATGCTGGCCATCGACCTGTTGTCGACCGAACTGGCCATGCTGAATCAAGAGGAAAACCGCGAACGCCTGCGCCGGATCAAGCTGGCGCTGGACGAGCACCGCGGCGGCCCGAACCGTCTGCCGCTGGGCGATTGAACCTGGAACCCAAGATGTACGACACCCTCATTGGCAACGTCCGTGTCCTGGACGGCACCGGCGGCGCCGAATACCGCGCCAGCGTGGCCCTGGCCGATGGCCGCATTGCCGCCATTGGCGCGCTGCCCGGCGCGCGGGCCCGCCACATTGTGGACGGCACGGACCTGGCGCTGGCCCCCGGCTTCATCGACGTGCATACGCATGACGACACCAACGTTATCCGCACGCCCGGCATGCTGCCCAAGCTGTCCCAGGGCGTGACGACCGTGGTGGTGGGCAATTGCGGCATCAGCGCATCGCCAGTGTCGCTGCGGGCCGACCCGCCCGACCCCATGAACCTGCTGGGCGGCCGCGAAGACTTCAACTATCCCACCTTCGCCGACTACACCCGCGCCATCGAAGCCGCGCGGCCAGCGGTCAACGTCGCCGCGCTGGTCGGCCACACCGCCTTGCGCAGCAACCACATGGACCGCCTGGACCGCGCCGCCACGCGCGCCGAAGTGCTGGCCATGCGCGACCAGTTGCGCGATGCGCTGGCGCATGGCGCGATCGGACTGAGCACGGGCCTGGCCTACGCATCCGCCATCGAGGCCGACACGGCCGAAGTCAAATTGCTGGCCGAAGCGCTGGATGAATTCGGCGCGCTGTACACGACGCACCTGCGTTCGGAGTTCGCGGCCATCCTGGAAGCCATGCAGGAAGCGTTCGACATCGCCCTGCACGCCCGCGTGCCGGTGGTGGTGTCGCACCTGAAATGCGCGGGCGCCGGCAACTGGGGCCGCACGAAGGAAGTGCTGTTCAGCCTTGAGAACGCGGGTCGCCTGCAGCATGTGGGCTGCGATTGCTATCCGTATTCGGCCAGCTCGTCCACGCTGGATTTGAAGCAGGTCACCGACGAATTCGACATCGACATCACCTGGTCCGTGCCCCACCCTGAGCAGGCGCGCCGCAAGCTGGCGGCCATCGCCGCCGACTGGGGCGTGACGCTGCTTGCGGCCGCGCGCCGCCTGCAACCGGCCGGCGCCGTGTATCACAACATGCACGAGGACGACGTGCGCCGCGTGCTGTCGCACCCGCTGACGATGGTGGGTTCGGACGGCCTGCCCAACGACCCGATGCCGCACCCGCGACTGTGGGGTGCGTTCCCACGCGTGCTGGGCCACTACAGCCGCGATGTGGGGCTGTTCCCGTTGATTCAGGCGGTACACAAGATGACCGGCCTGTCCGCCGCCCGTTTCGGCCTGGCCGACCGCGGTCTGGTGCGCGAGGGCTATCACGCCGATCTGGTGCTGTTCAATCCGGACACCGTCATCGACCGCGCCACCTTCGCCGCGCCGGTGCAGACCGCGGCCGGCATCGAAGCCGTCTGGGTGAACGGCGCCTTGTCTTACCACCAGGGGCAGCCTACTGGCGACCGCGCCGGACGCTGGCTGCCGCGCAACGGCGACCTGCGCGCGAGCTTCGCGGCGGCGTCTTCCCTTTCTCCGGCATCACCCCCATCCCAATAAGGAGCCATCCATGAGCAATGCCCCCACCCCCGACAAGAACGGCATCACCCGCTACGGCGTCGCCGGCGGCACAGGCCAGGGCGGTTCGCACATGCCGTTCGCGCGCGCCGTCGCCGCCGACGGCTGGCTGCACGTGTCCGGCCAGGTGCCAATGGAAAATGGCGAAGTGATCGAAGGCGGCACCGTCGCACAATGCCACAAGGCCATCCAGCAACTGCTGGCCATCCTGAAGGAAGCCGGTTATGGCCCGGAACACGTGGTGCGCTGCGGCGTGTGGCTGGACGACGCCCGCGACTTCCCGTCGTTCAACAAGGTGTTCAAGGAATACTTCGGCGAAAATCCGCCCGCCCGCGCCTGCGTGCAATCCAGCCTGATGGTGGACGCCAAGGTCGAGATCGATTGCGTGGCGTACAAGCGTCCTTGATGGGGGCTTGCCAAGAAAATGGCCCGGTGATCACCGGGCCATTTTTTACATCTTCACCACATCCACGCCCTTGGGCGCCGTGAACTGGAATTCCTTGTCCGCCAACTTGGGGTTGGGCGCGATCGCCGACAAATCGACGCGGGTCGTCTGGCCGAACGAATCCAGCAATTCCACGCGCACCGGCAGATTGTCTTTCATGCCGATATCCACGCGCGAAAAGCCGGCGTCGGCCGTGCGCGGCTTGGCGCGCAGCCACTCCACGCCGTCCTTGGACGGTAGTGCCGACACGTCGAACGATTGCTCGAGCGAACCGGAACCGAACAGGATGGCGGCGGGCGACGTGCCGATGGCGGCGTCCACTTTGCGCTCGGTGACCTGGGCCAGGTCGGGATCGAACTGGAACACCGTGCGGCCATCGGAAATGACGAGCTGCTCATACGGCTTTTGCACCGCCCACTTGAACTTGCCTGGGCGCTGGAACGAAAACACCCCGGTCTGCGCGGGCTGCGTGCGGCCCTGATTGTTCACCGTGTATTGCGAGAACGAACCGGTGGCCGCCGTGACGGTCGAGACAAAGGCCTTCAGCTGCTCTTGCGCGCTGGCGGCAAACGCCAGGACGGGCGCCAGGCTCAGGGCGGTGGCGATGGCCAGGCGGCGAAACGTCTTCATCATGCTTCCTCTCGGGCGGCAGCAGCGGCGGGGACCAGGATCTCCCGGTTGCCGTTGGATTGCATCGCCGACACCATACCCGATTGCTCCATTTGCTCGAGTAACCGGGCCGCGCGGTTGTAACCAATGCGCAGATGGCGCTGCACCAGCGAGATCGAGGCGCGGCGGTGCTTCAGCACCACTTCGCATGCCTGGTCGTACATCGGGTCGGACTCGGCGTCGCCGCCGATGCCCGTGACGCTGCTGGCGCCTTCGCCGTTGTCGCCTTCAAGCCCGCCTTCCAGCAGGCCTTCGATATAGTTGGGTTCGCCCTGCGCTTTCAGGCTTTCCACCACGCGGTGCACTTCATCGTCGCTGCAGAACGCGCCGTGCACGCGCACCGGCAGGCCGGTGCCCGGCGGCATGTAGAGCATGTCGCCCTGACCCAGCAGGGTTTCGGCGCCCATCTGGTCAAGGATGGTGCGCGAGTCGATCTTGGAAGACACCTGGAACGCGATACGCGTCGGGATGTTGGCCTTGATCAGGCCCGTGATGACGTCCACGCTGGGCCGCTGCGTGGCCAGGATCAGGTGAATACCGGCGGCACGCGCCTTCTGCGCCAGGCGGGCGATCAGTTCTTCGATCTTCTTGCCCACCACCATCATCAAGTCGGCCAATTCGTCGATGACCACCACGATGGTGGGCAGCGGCGACAGCGGCTCGGGCGCATCGGGCGTCAGCGAGAACGGGTTTGGAATAGGTTCTTCGCGCTTGATCGCGTCGCGGATCTTGGTGTTGTAGCCCGCCAGGTTGCGCACCCCCATCTTGCTCATCAGGCGGTAGCGTTTTTCCATTTCGCCCACGCACCAGTTCAGCGCGTTGGCCGCGTGGCGCATGTCGGTGACGACCGGGGCCAGCAAGTGCGGGATGCCCTCGTAGACGCTCATTTCCAGCATCTTCGGGTCGATCAGGATCAGGCGGGTATGGGACGCGTCAGCCTTGTACAGCAAGGACAGGATCATGGCGTTGATCCCCACCGACTTGCCCGAACCGGTGGTGCCCGCCACCAGCAGGTGGGGCATCTTGGCCAGATCGGCCACGACCGGGTTGCCGGCGATGTCCTTGCCCAGCGCCATCGTCACCACCGAATGGCTGGCGTGATAGGTCTGCGAGCCCAGGATTTCAGACAGGCGCACCATCTGGCGGCGCGGGTTGGGCAGTTCGAGGCCCATCAGGTTCTTGCCCGGGATCGTTTCCACCACCCGGATGCTGACCAGGCTGAGGGCGCGCGCCAGGTCCTTGGCCAGGTTCACGATCTGGCTGCCCTTCACACCCGTGGCCGGCTCGATTTCATAGCGCGTGATGACCGGGCCGGCCTGCGCCGCCACCACGGTGACGGACACGCCGAAGTCGGCCAGCTTCTTTTCGATCAGGCGGGAGGTGAATTCGATGGTCTCGGCCGAGACCGTTTCCTGGTTCGCCAGCGGCGGATCCAACAGGCTGATGGCCGGCAGGTCGCCTTCGGTGCCGCCCGAGGGCGCGAAGAACAGCGATTGCTGCTTTTCCTTTTCAACGCGTTCGGACTTGGGCACGACGGTAATCGCGGGTTCGATGCGTACCGGCTGGTCGTGCACCAGCTTTTCCTGCTTGGCCTCGACTTGCTCGGTGCGCACGGCCTTGGCCACCTGGCCGACCTTGCGGTCTTCGCGGGCGGCGTAGGAATTGCGAATGCGGCGCACAAGGCCTTCTATCCAGGACCCCACGCGTTCCGCCACGGCCAGCCACGAGAACGAGAAAAACAGGCTCAGGCCGATGGCCAGCATGACCAGGAAGGCCAGCGTGCTGCCGGTGAAGCCGATGCTGCGGCTGATCAGGTCGGCCAGCGTGTGGCCGATGACGCCACCGGCGCCGCTGGCATTCTCGGACGCGCCAGGCAGATGGGTGCCGCGGCTGGCCAGGCGCAGGGCTTCCATTCCCAATGAGCCCAGCAGCAGCAGAAAGAAGCCGATGCCCTCTTCCCAGTGGACACGGGGCAGCACTTCCGGCTGTTTACTATTAGTTACTTTAAGCTGACTGGCCAGACGGCGATAGCCCGCCCGCACCCGGTGCAGCAGCAAGACGACCCACCACCAAGCCGAAAAGCCGAAGAGATAGAGCAGGATGTCCGCCAGATAGGCGCCCAGCCGTCCCCCGTGGTTGCGCACGACGTCGCCGGGCACGGAGTGCGACCAGCCAGGGTCGGACGCGCTCCAGGTGGCCAGCACCAGGGTGAGCCAGGCCGCCAGGGCGGCAAATAGGATCCAGCGGGCCTCGCGCAGCAACGCGGAAATACGCGTTTGTAGCGGCGAGGGCCCGTTGCGGGTGTTGCGCGAGGCGCGCGGAGAAGCAGTCGAGATACGCGGCATGCGGCTCATTATAATTGGGCGTTAACCTAAAGATACCCGCCCATGTCCACGCCCACGCACGCTAAAGTTTTGATACTCGGTTCCGGCCCTGCCGGTTACACGGCGGCCGTCTATGCGGCACGCGCCAATCTGAGCCCTGTTCTTGTTACAGGTCTGGCCCAAGGCGGCCAGCTCATGACCACCACGGATGTCGACAATTGGCCGGCCGACGCGGATGGCGTGCAGGGTCCGGACCTGATGCAGCGCTTCCAGAAGCACGCCGAACGCTTCAACACCGAGATGCTGTTCGACCACATCGCAAAGGTCGACTTGTCCAAGCGGCCGTTCACGCTGACGGGCGACACCGGCAAGATCTACACCTGCGACGCCCTTATCATCGCCACCGGTGCTTCCGCCAAGTACCTGGGCCTGCCGTCCGAGCAGTCGTTCATGGGCCGCGGCGTGTCCGGCTGCGCCACGTGCGACGGCTTCTTCTACCGCAACCAGGACGTGGTCGTGGTCGGTGGCGGCAACACCGCCGTCGAAGAAGCCCTGTACCTGTCGAACATCTGCCGCAAGGTCACCCTGATCCACCGCCGCGACAAATTCCGCGCCGAACCGATCCTGGTCGACAAGATGATGGCCAAGGTCGAGAACGGCAACATGGCGCTGAAGACGTTCCACACGCTTGAAGAAGTGCTGGGCGACGACAGCGGTGTAACCGGTGTGCGCGTTCGCCACGTGGACACTGGTGTCACCGAAGACATGGCCGTCACCGGCGCCTTCATCGCCATCGGCCACCAGCCGAACACGGAAATCTTCCAGGGCCAGCTGGAAATGAAGGACGGCTACATCGTCACCAAGAGCGGCCTGTCCGGCATGGCCACGATGACTTCCGTCCCGGGCGTGTTCGCCGCGGGCGACGTACAGGACCACGTCTATCGCCAAGCCATCACCAGCGCCGGCACGGGCTGCATGGCCGCCCTGGACGCTCAACGGTGGTTGGAGAATGCGGGGCAGTAAGGTCGGCCTGGCCGACCTGAAACGCCTGAAGAAAGACTTGCAGGCCGAGCGCGAACGCGATGCGCTGGCCAAGCGGGTCGCGGTGCTGAAGAAGCCGGAAAGCCCCCCCATGGATGACATGGCCGCTTTCCGGCGCACGATGAAGTCCGTCACGCCGATCAAGGCGGACGCCCGGGTCGAGCACAAGCCCGTGGCGGAACCCGCCCCGGCGCTGCGCCGCGCCAACGCGCTGGGCGAAGCCCCGTCCCGCGCGGACGCCGGCGTGTCCGACGGCGGCGAAATCACGCACCTGTTGTCCGAGGGCGGCACCGCCTTCGTGCGCAGCGACGCCGCGCCCGACACGGCCCGCAACCTGCGGCGCGGCCAATGGCGCGCGGGCGCGGAACTGGATCTGCATGGGCTGCGCGTCGAGCAGGCCCGCCACGCGTTGCTGTCTTTCCTGGACGAATGCCAGGAACACGGCATCCGCTGCGTTCGCGTCGTGCATGGCAAGGGCTATGGTTCGCAAGGGCTGGAGCCGGTGCTGAAAGACAAGGCGCGCACCTGGCTGGTGCAAAAGAATGAAGTCCTGGCGTTTTCAGAAGCGCCCGAGCGCGAAGGCGGCGCGGGCGCGCTGCTGGTGCTGTTGCGGCAGTCTGAAGGAATGCGCAAATGAAATGGCTCTACCTGGGCGTGGCGATCATCGCCGAGATCTTCGCCACCAGCGCCCTCAAGGGTTCTGAAGGCTTCACCCGCCTGGTGCCGTCGCTGATCACGGTGACGGGCTACCTGATCTCGTTCTATTTCCTGTCGCTGACGCTGCGCGAGATCCCGGTGGGCATCGCCTACGCCATCTGGTCCGGTGTGGGCATCGTGCTGATATCGATCGTGGGCACCGTGCTGTTCAAGCAACATCTGGACACGCCCGCGCTGATCGGCATTGGCCTCATCATCGCCGGCGTGGTGGTGATGAACGTGTTCTCCAAATCCGTTTCGCATTGAACCGCCGCGCCCAACCGCCGGCCGTGTCTTGGGTCTGCCGCTGGCTGGCGGCCAGGTGGTGCGCGGCTAGGTGGTGCGCGGTCTGGGTTTGCGTGGCCTGGCTGGGTGTGGGCGGCCTGGGCTTGCTGCCGGCCGGCAATGCCTGGGCGGACGGGTTCGACCGCGCCGCGGAACTTGTGCGCTACCGCGCCTGGCTGACGGATTTCAAACAGGACCTGGACCGCTTTTCCGCGTCGCCACGCGCGCTGTCCGGCGCCGAGCTGGACGCGATGTTCGCCCGCACCGTGGTGCCCGGTTCACGCGGGGCCGCGTTCATCCGCCAAAGCTTCGCCCAGCGCGGCAGCGACGGCGCCTATTTGCCGCAGACCGGCCCGCGCACCGTGTTCCTGGGCGTGCTGGACAGCGGCATCCCCGCCGGCCAGGGCGGCCTGTATCCGGAATCCGACCCGGCGCTGAAGGTGGCGGATCTGACCGTCTGGTACCTGCATGTGGACGTAGGCGACATGACCAATACCTACCTGCTGTCGGACAAACACTTCACCCCGTACCGGCTGCCGCCCCCAGGTAAGCTGGAACGCAACGCCTACCCGTTCCTGCTGATGGATACCCGCGACGGCGCGCTGCGCCTGGGCGGCGTCAGCAGCGAACTGTGGGGCCTGATTGTCTACCTGCACAATGCCGCACGCTGAATCCGCCCTGCGCCTGCTTGCGCTGACGGCCCTGTCGATAGCGCCCGGGCTGGCCAACGCCCTGTGCGAACCGCTGGCGGCATCGGCGCAGCGCCAGACCCTGGTGGCGGACATCTCGCTGGACAGCACCAATACCTTGCTGGCGCTGGACGGTTCGCGCATTCCTTCCTGGCAAGCCGCCGTCACCGTGGAAACCGGCGCGCGGGCCACGCCTGTCGTCTGGGCCGAACGCGTCGACTGGTCGGTGTATGCGGCCGCGCCGGATGCACGCATCGGCGTCGCGATGCTGCGGTTCGAGACCGGCGCCAACGGCCGCCGGCATCTGTGTGGCATCGCACGCTACAGCGCCAGCGCCGTGGATGCGGCACGGGAAGCCGGCAAAGCCGACCTGCCGCGCCCAGATACCGAAACCCGCTACTACTATGGCAAGGACGGCCGGCTGACGGGTTATGAAGAGCGCGCCCGCGCCGCCGACGGCCGTCCAAACCCGCCGGCACGCTACTGCCTGCGCTATGACGAACACGGCTGGCTGGCCGAGCTGGGCGCCAACGATTGCGCAGCGCCTTCCCAGCCAATCACGCGCTATGTGCATGACGCGGCTGGCCGGCTGCAGCGCGTCATCACCTATCAGGACGCCTCCCGCGAGGCGTCCCAGGTCGACACGTATGATGGCCAGGGCCGCCGGGCGCAGCGCTATGCCCGTCAAAAAATGGGCTGGGCAGACGGTGTGCAAACCTTGGGGCTGCCCTATCGCGAGGTCCCAAGCGAATACGCCGTGCTGGTGTTGCCCGGCCCCGCGTGGCAACCGCCCGCGCTGGATTCCTACCACTATGACTGGGCCATCGTGCGGCCCCGGTCCGACAACGGCGATCACGACGTCTATGCCGCCAAGCGCGATCCCGCTCAGGTGCTGGCTAAAGGCAACAACGGCAACAGCGGCAACAACGGCAACGGCAGCCAATTCGCCTTGACGGCTGCGCAGAAGCAGCGCATCTGGGACGCCGCCGGCCAGACGCCGGGTGGCGTGCAGTGGCTATGGGCACCCGGCCAGATCTTTACCTTGCTGCAAGCCCTGCCGCGCGCGGCGTGGGCGGCCTGCACCGACCCCGCAAACCGCACGGCCAACGCCTGCGGAACGCCTTAGGCGTTTTCGGCTGGCGGCCGGGGAGCCGCCGGGTGGCGCAGATAATCCACCAGCGCCAGCGTCGCCCGGTCGGGCGGCGGCGTCAGCAACGACACCACGATGATGGTCAGGAAGGCGACGGGCGCCCCGAATATGCCGGCCGCGATCGGCTGGATCCCCCACCACAGGTCTACCGGCTGCGTGCGCGAAATGCCCAGTACCCATTCGCGTAGCCACGGATGCGTGTGCGTCATGTAAGCGAAGGTCGCCGCAAGGCCCGCGGCCATGCCCAGGGTGGCACCCCATTTGTTGGCGCGCCGCCAGAACACCCCCATCACCAGCGCAGGAAAGAAGGACGAGGCGGCGAACGAGAACGCGGCGGACACCATGAAAAGGATGTCCGCGGGCTTGCGCGCGGCCACCCAGGCCGCGCCGAACGCCACCACCAACAGCAGGATTTTCGACACCATCACCCGGCGCGCGGCCGACATGCGCGGCGACACCATCCGGTACCACATGTCGTGCGACAGCGAATTGGACAAGGTCAGCAGCAGGCCGTCGGCAGTGGACAGCGCGGCCGCCAGCCCCCCCGCCGCGACCAGCCCTGAAATCACATAGGGCAGCCCGCCGATCTCGGGCATGGCAAGCACAACCACATCGGCGCCCATGCTGATCTCGCTTAACTGCACAACCCCGTCGCGGTTGATATCGGTGACGTCAAGCAGATTGGCGTCCACCGCGCTCCAGGCATGCACCCAGTTGGGCAGGCTCAGGAAATTCGAGCCGACCACCTGCGTATAGACCTCGTACTTGACCAGCAAGGCCAGCGCAGGCGCCATGAAATACAGCAGCAGGATGAACAGCAGCGACCAGCACACCGATTTGCGCGCCTCGATCACCGAGGGCGTGGTGTATGAGCGCATCAGGATATGCGGCATCCCCGCCGTCCCCAGCATCAGGCAAAGCACCAGCGCCAGGAAATTGATGCGCATGTTGCGCCGCTCTTCCGGATCTTTGGCGGGGAATGGCTCGGCGTGCGGCGTGGGCGGGGCCGCCCGCGCCTCGAACGTCGCGCGGGCTTGCGACCAGACCACGCGCGCATCCTCGACGCTGGCCGGATAGGCCGCCAGTTCCCGCTCGGCCGAACGGATCTCGACCATGGGCGCGTCGCCGGCGTTCAATTGGGCCAGGCGGCTGCGCAGCTTGTCCTTCTCCAGCGTCCAGGATTCCGGCAGGGCCTGCACGCGCTGCGCCATCTGGTCGGCGTGCTGCTGCCAGAGCCGGCGCACTTCGATTTCGGAAGGGTCGTTCTGCAGGTAGATCTCTTTCTCGGTCACCTGCTGCAGCACCACGCCAGCCGACAACTGCGGCACCGGCATATTGGTGTGCTTGATGGACAGCCACACCACCGGCACCAGATAAGCGATGACCAGGATGATGTACTGGCCGACCTGCGTCCAGGTCACGGCGCGCATGCCCCCCAGGAACGAACAGACCAGCATGCCGCCCAGCGCCACGAAGATGCCGAGCTCAAACGAAATGCCGGTCATGCGCGTAGTGATGATGCCCACGCCGTAAATCTGGGCCACCAGATAAGTGAATGAGCACAGGATGGCGCAGGCCACGCCCGCCAGCCTGGGCATGTTGCCGCCATAGCGCGCGCCCATGAAGTCGGGGATGGTGTACTGCCCGAAGCGCCGCAGGTATGGGGCCAGCAGCATCGCCACCAGCACGTAACCGCCTGTCCAGCCCATGATGTAGGCCAGCCCGCCGTAACCGGTCAGGTACAGCGTGCCCGCGACGCCGATGAAGGACGCCACCGACATCCAGTCGGCGGCGGTGGCCATGCCGTTGTAGATGGCGGGCACGCGCCGTCCGGCCACGTAGTATTCGACCTGGTCCGAGGTCCGGCATACGATGCCGATGCCGGCGTACAGGCTGACCGTGACCAGCAGAAAGACATAGCCGATCCAGTTGCGCGGCATCCCCAGGATCTCGGCCAGCGCCATCAAGAGGATCATCAGCGCGAAGCCGGCGGTGTACAGCACGTAGATGCGGCGCAGGCGGATCCGGAATTGCTGGGGAGTGTCTCCCGTGAAAAACGGCATCAGCGATCTCCGCCTGCGGCGTCTGCCTCGGCCCGCTCGTCGGCCCGGTTCATGACGCGAGCATATACGCCGATGATGATCAGGTAGGCCAGCGGCGCGCCGTAGGCTGCCATCCAGAAGGCGAACGGCCACCCGATGAAATCGAAGGTCAGGCCGCGGGCGAAAAAGGCGGGAACAAACGTCAGCGCTGCCCAAACGGCAAGCAGCAACAGGATCAGCCGCAAGTTGCGGCGCCAATAGGGAATGGAAACGGGCTTGGAGGTAAGAGCGCGGGGTTCGGGCATAGCTAGGATGTAGAGACCCTACCTGGATAGCGCGAAACGCTGCGTCTGAAAAGCCCTTGCGGATGAAATCCAGGCTTTTTATGCGACAACGGCTGGCACTGCCTGGTGCCAGCCGTTGTGCGTTTTGCTTTTTTTGAGTACTGCTTTACTTTTTTTATGTACCGGTGCCGCCGGTATTTGCCCATGCAGGGCTTTGTCTCCTCACCTGCATGGGAAGAGATTCTGCACCAAGTGCGGGAATGCCACACTAGGGGAATGCCCTAAGACGGAGCATTCATTTACATATTCCGTGCACCACAGCAGTGCAATTTGACGGCAAAGTTCTAAATATTGGGATTTTTTGGCCAAAAAGCCCGAATTGAGCCAAATTCAGAAATCCGTCCCATCCCAAAATATGACGACCGCCACCGCACCATGCCCGGAATCGGGCGCGGCCCAAAATCGGGCCGGCCCTTCGCGCCCCAGATGCAAACCTGCGTATAAGAAGAAAGGAAAGGCGCCTGCGAAACCATAAGCCAGCCTTCAAAAGCACCCGCAGCCTCAAGAAGAACGCCCCCAGACCCCAGAAAAATAGCAGCGCCGCCGCCGGGCCGCCCCAAGGCGGCGCAGCCCCCTCGGGGGGCAGCAAGCTCGCAAAGCGAGCGCAGCGTGGGGGCTCTTTATTTTTTGTTTACACCCCCCCTCCCAACCTATATCCCGTTTTTACCCCCTGCTCCGTAACCTGCCGGTGTCCTGATTGGTCACCTGGCCTGCCCGGCGCGCATCCGCTTTTGCCGCGCAGGCCCGTCGTTCGAAGGGAGCCGCGCTCCCGGGAGGAAAAACGTGGATGCCATCTATATCGCCGTCTTCGCCGTCATGGCCGGGCTGATTGCCGCCCTGCTGCGGTTCTGCGAAGCCCTGTCTACGGGAGAGCCGTCATGAACTGGCTCTATTGGATCAGCGGCCTGACCGCCGCGCTGCTGTTTGTGTATCTGCTGGTCGCCCTGTTCAAACCGGAGAAATTCTGATGACCGCCGAATTCGTCGGATTGCTGGTCCTGTACCTGGCGGTCCTGCTTGCGATCGCGCCCCTGCTCGGGCGCTACATCCGCATCGCCATGGAAAACGGGCAATCCCGGCTGACCGCCTGGGGCCGCCCGTTCGAGCGCGGCATCTACCGGCTGGCGGGCATCGACCCGCAAGCCGAGATGGGCTGGAAGCGCTACACCGTGGCCGTGCTGGCCTTCAACATCATCGGGATCGTGGTGGTTTACGGCCTGCAGCGAGTCCAGGGCATGCTGCCGCTGAACCCGGCTGGGATGGGCGCCGTAACGCCGGACTCTGCCCTGAACACCGCCATCAGCTTTGTCAGCAATACAAACTGGCAAGGCTACGGCGGCGAAGCCACGATGAGCTACCTGACGCAGATGCTGGCGCTGACGGTACAAAACTTCTTTTCGGCCGCCACCGGCATCGCCGTGCTGTTCGCGCTGATCCGCGGCTTGGCGCGTCACTGTTCCGCCACCGTCGGCAATTTCTGGACCGACATCGTCCGCTGCACGCTGTATGTGCTGCTGCCGCTGTCCTTCGTGCTGGCGCTGGCGCTGGTCAGCCAGGGCGTGATTCAGAACTTCAGCCCGTACCAAGACGTGCAGACTGTTGAAGCCCTGCACTATGACCAGCCGCGCGTGGACGGCCAGGGCCAGCCGGTGCTGGATGCCAAGGGCCAGCCCGTGACCGCCCCCGCCGTCACGTCGACGCAAACGCTGGCGATGGGCCCGGTGGCCTCGCAAGAAGCCATCAAGCTGCTGGGCACCAATGGCGGCGGCTTCTTCAACGCCAACTCGGCGCATCCGTTCGAGAACGCGACGCCGCTGGCGAACTTCCTGGAGATGCTGGCCATCCTGATGATTCCCGCCGCGCTGTGCTTCGCCTTCGGCGAGATGGTGGGCAGCCGGCGCCAGGGCATCGCGATCCTGGCGGCGATGACCGTGCTGTTCGCGGCCTTCGCGCTGGGCACCGCCTACTTTGAACAGCAGCCCAATCCCATGGCGGCGCAGGCCGGTGCCGACAGCGCCATGACCGCGTTCTCGCCGGGCGGCAACATGGAAGGCAAGGAAACGCGCTTCGGTATCGCCGCCACGTCGCTCTTTGCCGTCATCACCACGGCCGCGTCCTGCGGCGCGGTCAACGGCATGCATGATTCCCTGACCGCCATGGGCGGACTATCGCCGATGCTGCAGATGCAGCTGGGCGAAGTCGTCTACGGCGGCGTGGGGTCCGGCCTGTACGGCATGCTGGCCTTCGCCATCCTCGCCGTCTTCATTGCCGGCCTGATGATCGGCCGCACCCCGGAATACCTGGGCAAGAAGATCGAGGCATACGACATGAAGATGGTGTCCATCGTCATCCTGGCCACGCCGCTGCTGGTGCTGGGCGGCACCGCGCTGGCCGTCTCCGTGTCGGCCGGCCAGGCCGGCGTGCTGAACCCCGGCATCCACGGCTTCTCGGAAATCCTCTACGCGCTGTCCTCGGCCGCCAACAATAACGGCAGTGCGTTCGCCGGGCTGTCCGCCAACACGCCCTTCTACAACGTATTGCTGGGCATCGCCATGTGGTTCGGCCGGTTCGCCGTGATCGTCGCCGTGATGGCGATGGCCGGGTCGCTGGCGGCCAAACGCCGGCTGCCCGCCGGCCCCGGCAGCATGCCCACGACCGGCCCCCTCTTCGTGGTGCTGCTGATCGGCGCCGTGCTGCTGGTGGGCGCGTTGACCTATGTGCCCGCGCTGGCCCTGGGCCCCGTCGCCGAACACCTGCAACCTTGAATGCAACACAACAGGCTAGGAAAGAAAATGGCCAAGATTGAAATGCCAACAACCAGCGCCGGCGGCGGTGCCGCCCGTGCGCCCGACGCGGCCTCGCAAGACCGTCCTTTCGGCATGTGGTCGCGCTCGCTGGTCGGGCCCGCCGTGCTGGACAGCCTGCGCAAGCTCTCGCCCGCCGCGCAGTTGAAGAACCCCGTGATGTTCGTGGTCTACGTGGGCAGCATCCTGACGACGCTGCTGTGGGTCATGGCCTTGCGCGGCCAGGCCGAAGCCCCTGCGGGCTTCATCCTGGCCATCTCCGTATGGCTGTGGTTCACGGTGCTGTTCGCCAACTTCGCCGAAGCCTTGGCGGAAGGCCGCGGCAAGCAGCAGGCGGCGACGTTGCGCGGCCTGCGCACCACCATCAACGCCCGCCTGCTGAAGCACTTCGGCGAGGCGGACATCCGCGACGCGCAGCCTGGGCAATGGCGCGATCAAGCCGTCAGCCAGCCCTCGGGCCTGCTGCGCCGCGACGACGTGGTGCTGGTCGAAGCGGGCGAGACCATCCCGGGCGACGGCCAGGTAATCGCAGGCGTCGCTTCGGTGGACGAAAGCGCCATCACCGGTGAATCGGCGCCCGTCATCCGCGAATCCGGCGGCGACTTCTCTTCGGTCACGGGCGGCACGCGCGTCCTGTCCGACTGGATCTTCGTGCGCATCGCGGCCGATCCCGGCGAGAGCTTCCTGGACCGCATGATCGCCATGGTCGAAGGCGCCAAGCGCCAGAAGACGCCGAACGAACTGGCGCTGACCATCTTGCTGGTCGGCCTGACCGTTGTGTTCCTGCTGGTGGTCGTGACCCTGATGCCGTTCTCGATCTACGCGGTCAACGCAGCTGGCGGCGGTTCGGCGGTCACGGTGACCGTGCTGGTGGCGCTGCTGGTGTGCCTGATCCCGACCACCATCGGCGGCCTGCTCTCGGCCATCGGCGTGGCGGGCATGAGCCGCATGATGAGCGCCAACGTCATCGCCACGTCTGGCCGCGCGGTGGAAGCCGCGGGCGACGTCGACGTGCTGCTGCTGGACAAGACCGGCACCATCACGTTCGGCAACCGCCAGGCCTCTACCTTCCTGCCCGCGCCGGGCGTGTCGCCGCGCGAACTGGCCGACGCCGCCCGCCTGGCCTCGCTGGCCGACGAAACGCCGGAAGGCCGCAGCATCGTGGCGTTGGCCGACAAGACCCTCCATGCGCCGGCACCCGCCATGGCCGACGCGGAATTCGTGCCCTTCACGGCGCAGTCCCGCATGAGCGGCGTGAACCTGGGCGACCGCATGATCCGCAAGGGCGCGGTCGACGCCATCCAGGCCTGGCTGGCCGCCCAAGCGGCCACCGTGCCCGAGCAAGTCCTGCGCCTGGCCGAAGACGTGGCCCGCCGCGGCAGCACGCCGCTGATGGTCAGCGACGGCAATCGGGCGCTGGGCGTGGTGGAACTGAAAGACATCGTCAAGCCCGGCATTCAGTCGCGCTTCGCCGAGTTGCGCCGCATGGGCATCAAGACCGTGATGATCACGGGCGACAACAAGTTGACGGCGGCCTCCATCGCCGCCGAAGCCGGCGTGGACGACTTCCTGGCGGAAGCCACGCCCGAGGCCAAGCTGAAGCTGATCCGCGCCTATCAGGCCGAAGGCCGGCTGGTGGCGATGACCGGCGACGGCACCAACGACGCCCCAGCGCTGGCGCAGGCCGATGTAGCAGTCGCGATGAATTCGGGCACCCAGGCCGCGAAAGAGGCCGGCAACATGGTGGACCTGGATTCCAACCCCACCAAGCTGATCGAGATCGTCGAAATCGGCAAGCAGATGCTGATGACCCGCGGCGCGCTGACCACCTTCAGCGTGGCCAACGACGTCGCCAAGTACTTCGCCATCATCCCCGCCGCGTTCGCAACGGTCTACCCGCAGCTTAACGTGCTGAACGTCATGGACCTGGCCACGCCGGCCTCGGCCATCCTGTCGGCCGTGATCTTCAACGCACTGATCATCGTCGTGCTGATCCCGCTGGCGCTCAAGGGCGTGCGCTACCGGCCGCTGGGCGCTTCCGTGCTGTTGCGCCGCAACCTGCTCGTCTACGGCCTGGGCGGCCTGCTGGTGCCATTCGTGGGCATCAAGCTGGTCGACATGGTGCTGGCCGCGCTGGGCTGGGCATAGGGCCGGGCGCAAGCCCGACCCTATGCCTGACCGCCGCCCCAATCTGAAAATAGGAATCCATCATGAAACACGCTACGCAATCCGCTCCCGCCCTGCCCCGCGCGGGCGGCATCCTGCGGCCGGCGCTGGTCGTCTTCGCCGCCTTGACCTTGGTGACGGGGCTGGCCTATCCCTTCCTGACGCGCGGCGTGGCCGCCGCCGTGTTCCCGCACGAAGCAGCGGGTTCGCTGATCAAGCAAGGCAACAAGGTCGTCGGTTCGGAACTGATCGGCCAGTCCTTCACATCGCCGCAGTACTTCTGGGGCCGCCCGTCGGCCACCGCGCCCATGCCGTATAACGCGGCGGCTTCGGGCGGGTCGAACCTGGGCCCGCGCAATCCCGCGCTGGCCGAAGCCATCCAGGCCCGCATCGCGGCCCTGAAGGCGGCCGATCCGGAAAACCCCACGCCGGTGCCGGTGGACCTGGTCACCGCGTCCGGCAGCGGGCTGGACCCGCACATCAGCCCGGCCGCGGCAAGCTACCAGGCAGCCCGCGTGGCCCGCGCCCGGCACCTGCCGCGCGAACAGGTCGACGCCCTGATCCAGGCCAATACCGAAAAGCCCTGGCTGGGCGTGCTGGGCGACCCGGTCGTCAATGTGCTGATGCTGAACCTGGCGCTGGACCAACTCGGCACGGCGCGTTGATGACGCAGCGTATAGTATTGCCAGCCTTCCCCACCCCACCCTTGCGCGTTCATGGCTGACATTGCTGGCGAGCGTCCCGACCCCGACGCGCTCTTGAAGAGCTTGGACGACGCCGCGCACCAGGCGGTGCGCGGCAAGCTGCGCGTGTACTTCGGGTCGTCGGCCGGCGTGGGCAAGACCTACGCCATGTTGGTCGCGGCGCGGGCACAGGCTGCGCAAGGCGTCAGCGTGCTGGCCGGCATCGTCGAAACCCATGGCCGCCGCGAAACCGCCAGCCTGCTGGACGGCCTGACGGTCCTGCCATTGAAAGAAGTCGCATACCGCGGCCACGTCCTGAAGGAATTCGACCTGGACGGCGCGCTGGCGGCGCGGCCCGGGCTGGTCCTGGTGGACGAGCTGGCGCACTCGAATGCGCCTGGCTCGCGCCACGCCAAGCGCTGGCAAGACATCCAGGAATTATTGTCGGCGGGCATCGATGTCTGGACCACGCTGAACGTGCAGCATCTGGACAGCCTGAACGAGGCCGTGAGCAGCATCACCGGCGTGCGTGTCTGGGAAACGGTGCCCGACGAAGTTTTCGACGCCGCCGACGAGGTCATCCTGGTGGATCTGTCGGCCGACGAACTGCTGCGGCGGCTGAAGGAAGGCAAGGTCTACCTGCCCGAACAGGCCCGGCACGCCACCCGGAATTTCCTCCGCAAGGGCAACCTGATCGCCCTGCGCGAACTGGCGCTGCGCCGCACCGCCGACCACGTCGACGATGACGTCCAGGCCTACCGCCGCGACCGCGCCATCGAACCCGTCTGGCGCACCCGCGAGGCCGTCGTCGCCTGCGTCGGCCCGGACATCGACGCCGAATACGTCATTCGCAGCGCGCACCGGCTTAGCCAGCAGCTGGAATGCGACCTGCATGTCGTCACCATCGATACCCCGCGCGCGGCGCCCACGCCACAGGCCGAGCAAGACCGCATGCAGCGCAGCCTGGCCTTGGCGGATTCACTGGGCGCGCGCACCGAAACCCTGGCAGGCGGCGACATGGTCGATGCCGTGGTGCGCTACGTGCGCCGGCACAACATCACCAAGGCCATCGTCGGCCGCACGCGCGCTACCGGCCTGCAACGCCTGCGCCTGTCGGTGTCGGCCCTGCTGACCGCGGCCATCACGCCGGGCTGGCTGTGGCGCCGGCACAGTTTCGCCGACATGCTGGCCGCCGGCTGCCCCGAAATCGACATCATCCGGCTGGGCGCCCCGCCGCTTCCCGCCAGCGCGGCCCCCGGCCGCGACCCGCTTACACTGGGGCGCCGCGCCGGCCAGGGCGCCGATGAACGCAACGGCCGCCCGCTTGCCGGCTACGCCTGGGCGCTGTGCTATTGCGCGGCCGCCACCGGCTTGTCGATGCTGGCGTTTCCCGCGCTGCACCAGACCAACATCGTCATGCTGTTCCTGCTGGCGGTCATGGGCGTGGCGCTGCGTCACGGACGCGGCCCCGCCGCGCTGGCGTCCGTCGTCAGCGTGGGACTGTTCGATTTTTTCTTCGTGCAGCCGCTGGCCTCGTTCGCCGTTTCCGACGTGCAATACCTGCTGACCTTCGCCGTGCTACTAACGGTGGGCCTGCTGATCGGGCAACTGACGGCCGGGCTGCGCCTGCAGGCGCAGGTGTCGGTCAAGCGCGAGGCCGACGCGCGCAGCCTGTACGAGTTCGCACGGGAATTGTCGTCCGCCTTGCTGCCCGAGCAGATCGTGGCGTCGGCCGGCGCGTTCGTCCACGCCACCTTCGGCTCGCGGTGCGCGCTGTACATCCTGGGCCTGGACGACCGGCTGAAGCTGGCCTCGCCCGCCGCCGACGACATGCCGCCCCTGGAATCGGCGCTGGCCCAATGGGTCTACGACCATGGCCAGCCGGCCGGCGCCGGCACCCCTACGCTGTCCAACAGCGACCTGCTGTACCTGCCGCTGAAGGCGCCGATGCGAACGCGCGGCGTGCTGGCGTTGGCCGCGCCGCGCCGCAGCCTGTTCACCCATCCGGATTCCCGGCGGCAGATCGAGGCTTACGCGACGCTGATCGCCATTGCACTGGAACGGCTGCATTACGTGGAAGTCGCTCAGCAAGCGCTGGTCAGCATGGAATCAGAGCGGCTGCGCAACTCGCTGCTGGCGGCCGTTTCGCACGACCTGCGCACGCCGCTGACCAGCCTGATCGGCATGACCGACACCTTGACCCGCCAGCAGGCGGCGTTGCCCCTTGATGTGCAGGACACCGTGCGCGCCATGCGCGACCAGGCGCAGCGCATGCACGCGCTGGTCGTCAACCTGCTCGACATGGCCCGGCTGCAAAGCCGCGACACACCCTTGCGCCTGGAATGGCAATCCATCGAAGAACTGGTGGGCGCGTCGTTGGCCGCCATGCGCGAGCCCCTGGCGGGCCACCACGTCGCCGTGGACAGCCTGTCGCAGTTGCCGCTGGTGGAATGCGACGGCGTGCTGATCGAACGCGTGCTGTGCAACCTGCTTGAGAACGCCGCCAAGTACACACCGCCGGGCAGCACGCTGCGCATCCACGCCACCGTGCACGAAGACGAACTGCGCGTGGCCGTCAGCGACAATGGACCCGGCGTCGCCACAGGCGCCGAACGCCGCATCTTCGAGAAATTCACGCGCGGCGAACGTGAATCGGCCACCCCCGGCGTCGGGCTGGGCCTGGCCGTTTGCGAAGCCATCATCTCGGCGCACCATGGCCGCATCTGGGTCGAACATACGCCGGGGCTGGCTTCCGGCGCGCAATTCGTCTTCAGCCTGCCGCTGGGCACGCCGCCCGCGATCCAACCCGAAACCCTTTGACCGGCCATCCGCATGTTCGACTACCAGCCTACCGTCCTGATCATTGAAGACGACGCCAACATCCGGCGCTTCGTCCGCCAGGCGTTGGAAAGCGAGGGGTGCGCCGTGCACGAGGCCGACACCGTCAAGCGCGGCCTGATTGAAGCCGGCACCCGCCAACCCGATGCCATCGTGCTGGACCTGGGCCTGCCCGACGAAGACGGCATGACCCTGATCCGGGAACTGCGCGGCTGGACCGAAGTGCCGGTGCTGGTGCTATCCGCCCGCAGCGCCGAAGCCGACAAGGTGGCCGCGCTGGATGCCGGCGCCGACGATTACCTGACCAAGCCGTTCGGCGTCAGCGAACTGCTGGCCCGGCTGCGCGTGCTGCTGCGCCGGCATGCGCGAGGCGGCGCGGGCAACGCGGCCGAGATCGCCTTTGGCGACGTGCGCGTCGACTTCTCCAAGCGCGTCGTCGAACGCGCCGGCCAGCACGTGCATCTGACCGCCATGGAATACCGTCTGCTTGCCGCGCTCTTGGCGCACCGGGGCAAGGTCATGACGCATCGCGAACTACTGCGCGAGGTCTGGGGCCCGTCCCACGTGGAAAGCAACCACTACCTGCGGATCTACATGGGCCATCTGCGCCAGAAGCTGGAAGCCGATCCCGCCCAGCCCGTCTACCTATTGACCGAAATCGGCGTGGGCTACCGCTTCGCGGGCTGAAATCCGCGCCATTCGTCCCGCGTTGAGGCCGCCTTTGCGCTTCTTTTACGCGGGGGGCGCGAGTCTTGTCTCGCGCTTTATGCCGATCCTCCTATTGTTGCGATCCCGTTCAACAACCGGAGCATCCCATGTCCCGCAATCCCCTGGCCGCGCTGCTGCTTTTATTGACCCTTGGCGCCACCGCGCATGCCGGCGACGCGCCGGCCGCCGACGGCCCCGCCGCCTCTGACTTCAGCCTGAGCGCCAACGTCACGCTGGCCAGCCAATACCGCTACCGCGGTCTGATGCAGTCGAACAACAAGCCTGCGATCCAGGGCGGCTTCGACCTGGCGCATGCCAGCGGCTTCTACCTGGGCAACTGGAATTCCAGTATCAGCTGGCTTGGCGACACTGACAGCGCGGTCTCCGCGCCCGTGGAAATGGACTTCTACGGCGGCTACAAGGGCAACCTGACCGAAAATGTGCCTGTCGACCTGGGCGTCTTGCAGTACTACTATCCGGGCGATTACCCGTCCGGCTACACCAGCCCCGACACCACCGAGCTGTACGCCGGCATCGGCTATGGCCCAATGATGTTCAAGTACTCCATCGCCCTGACCAACCTGTTCGGGTTCGCCGACAGCAAGTACAGCCAGTATTTCGACCTGTCCGGCAATATCGAGACCGGCGTATGGGGCCTGACGGTCAACGCACACGTGGGCCGCCAAGTCGTGCGCAACGTCGACAACGGGTCCTACACCGATTGGAAGCTGGGCCTGACCAAGGACTTTGGCGAGGGGCTGTCGGTCTCGCTCGCCTACCTGGACACCAACGCGGACCGCGCTGTCTACACCAACACGCGCGGGCGCGACATGGGCCGCGCGACTGGCCTGTTGTCGCTGACCAAGACCTTCTGACCCTCGGAGCGTTGACGCGTTTTTTACGCGCCGCGCCCGCTTTTATCGGCAGGATTTACGGCGCGATTCCTATAGTGGAATCGTCATCAACCAACCGGAACCGCGGATCGCGCCTAGCCGCGCACCGCCCCGCCCGACCGCCATGATTCCCCGACTGGACCGCCGCAGCCCCGTTTCCCCCGACCGTTCCCCGGCCGCTTCCCTGCCCTTGGCGCCTTTGCCGCAATCCGACAAAGTGGCGCTGACGGTCAGGATCGATACGCTGGATGCCTTGAAGGTCCGCCTGGCGCTGCATCGAGAATTGGGCGATCGTATTGGCGTGTACCTGCTGTCGGTCGACCACGCCCATGCCCAAAGCGTCCTGCAACTGCAATGCGCCCGGTGCGAACTCGATGCTTTGATGCACGCCATCATGCGCGGCCTGCCCCAAGCCGAATTCGGCCCGGTGCGCCCGGCGTCCGCTATTACGGTGCAATAAGCCATGGACATGCCAGCCAAAACCGTTTTCGACGGCATCTGGTTGCCGATGGTCACGCCGCTGCGTGGCGGCTACGTGGACCTGGATGCCGCGCAGGCGCTGGCCCGCTACTACCGCAACGCCGGTATCGCGGGCCTGGTCCTGTTCGGCTCCACCGGCGAGGGGAATCTGCTGAGCCTGTCGGAGAAGGCCGACATGATCGAGGCCATCTCAAGCGACCCGCATGCGCTGCCGCTGGTGTTCGGCGCGGGCGGCGTCGATACGCGCGGCGTGGCCACCGCCATCCGCCGACTGGACAAGTACGCGCCCGCCGGCTACCTGGTGCCGCCGCCGTATTACCTGGGCCCGTCGCAACCGGGCATTCTGTGGCACTACCGGCAGATCGCCTGGGCCACCGAACGCCCCATCATCCTGTACAACATCCCCAAGCGGACCGGCGTCACCATGACCGTCGAAACCATGGAGACGCTGGCGCTCTTGCCCAACTTCACAGCTGTCAAGGAATGCAACCCGTCGGTGCTGGCCACCTTGAACGCGCGCGGAAAGCTGCACGCGCTTTGCGGCGAAGACCTGGCGCTGCTGGACCACTGGCTGGCGGGCGGACGCGGCGCCATTCCGGCTGCCGCGCACCTGTACCCCGAGCGCTACGTCGAAGTCATGCAGCTGGCGCGCGACGGGCACGCCGAGGCCGCGCGCGAACTGTTCGAACCCTTGCGCGGCCTGATCCGACTGCTATTCGCCGAGCCCAACCCCGCGCCGCTCAAGCGCGCGTTGTCGCTGCAGGGGCTGATCGCCGACGAGCTGCGCATGCCCATGATGCCGGCCAGCCGTGAACTCACCTCACGGCTGCAGCGCGCCATGAGTGCCGTCCAGGGGTCGGCTAGCCGGCTGCAGACCGCTTAACCAGACCGCTTGCCCCGGGTGCGAAACCGGGGCCTAGTTAGCCCCGACCCCACGCGGCGGACGAGGCGTCGTCAGCGCGATCAAGGCCACGACGATGAGCGAATAATTGGGCACGCTGCGCATGTTGCGGAACATCATCTCGGTCAGGCTGAACGCGCAATAGCCCAGGCAAAACAGCAACCCCAGTTGCGCACCCACGCGGATCACCCGGTCGTCGCTGGCCAGCCGTCGGAAAAAGATGGCCGCCGGCAGCAGATACAGCGTCAGAATGCTGATCAATCCCAGCAGCCCGTAACCGGACAAGGCAGCCAGCATATCGTTATGGGGTTCGCCGAACCCCTCCACCACTTCTTTGGTCACCACGCCCTGGCTTTGCAGCTGCAGTAGCTCGTCGCGGAACTTGCTGGGGCCGATGCCGACGATGGGGCTTTTCTGGAACATGAGGAGCGAGGCATGCCAAAGTTGAAGCCGGATACCAAACGAGGTATCGCGGTTGGCCGAGGTCGCGAAGCCCTGGACATCATGCGAAATCTCTTGCATCCGGCTGCTGAACGTCCAGATTGCCGCAGCGCTGGCAGCCAGCGCCGCACAGACAGCCAATGCGCAATACACCTTGTGGCGGCGCTTCCAATTGCGCAAGCCCAGCAGGAAGACCAGCCCTAGAATCGGCAGCAACATCCAGCTGCTGCGCGTTTCGGACACCCATGTGGCCACGATAGTCAGGGCGACCACCGTCAGCTTCACACCGGTTTCGAGGCGCGCCCAACGCGTGCTCGGCCCCCACCCCATAGACAGCAGCGTCATCGCGCCGAAAAGCAGGGTAATGTTCGCGAACGCTACCGCGTTGTAGCGCCCGCCGACGTCGATCATCGCATTCCGGTCCAGCGTATGCACCGTCACGATCAGTAGCACTGAACCGGCGAACGCGCCCAACAAAATACTCCATTGCAGGAGTTTCAGCCTCTGTTGGGGGGCTCTCAATAGAAGCCATAGCACAGGTATCGCCAGCGCGAACCGCAGCAGTTTCTCCAGCTCGGAATTGCTCCACACCCCTCGGATGAGGGATGTGAAGATCAGACAGACCAACGGCAACAATAGCGCCAGCGCCACCGGCCATAAGGCTCTGAAGTCCATCGGTTCGTAGTGTTTTACGGCATTGACGGCCAGCGCGATCAGGGCAAGGCCCCCGGCCAGGTAGACAATGGCGGGGCCCCCCACGGGACTGGTCAATGCCAGCGCGGGAACCAGCAACACAAGCCAGGTGGCCAGAGATACATACAATCGGGGCACAGCGATCAGCCTAGTAGTAAAAGCGGGAACACGACGAACATCTTGCGGGTCAGGCGGACAAAACCCGCCCGCCATGACGGCGGGCGGGTTCAGCGGGACTTGCCGAGTCCGGACGGAATTTACATGTTTTCGATCATGACCTGGCCAAAGCCCGAGCACGACACCTGGGTCGCGCCTTCCAGCAAGCGGGCGAAGTCGTATGTGACCTTCTTGGACAGGATGGACTTCTCCATGCTGGCGATGATCAGGTCGGCCGCTTCGGTCCAGCCCATGTGGCGCAGCATCATTTCCGCCGACAGGATTTCGGAACCCGGGTTCACGTAATCCTTGCCGGCGTACTTGGGCGCCGTACCGTGGGTGGCTTCGAACATGGCAACCGAATCCGACAGGTTGGCGCCCGGCGCGATGCCGATGCCGCCCACTTGCGCGGCCAGCGCGTCGGAAATGTAGTCGCCGTTCAGGTTCAGCGTCGCGATCACGTCGTATTCGGCCGGGCGCAGCAGGATCTGCTGCAGGAAGGCGTCGGCGATCACGTCCTTGACGATGATCTCGCGGCCCGTCCTCGGGTTCTTGAACTTGCACCACGGGCCGCCGTCGATCAGTTGGGCGCCGAATTCCTTTTGCAGCAATTCATAGCCCCAATCACGGAAACCCCCTTCCGTGAATTTCATGATGTTGCCCTTGTGCACCAGCGTCAGCGACGTGCGGTCGTTGTCGATGACGTACTGGGCGGCCTTGCGCACCAGGCGTTCGGTGCCTTCACGCGACACCGGCTTGATGCCGATGGAGGACGTGTTCGGGAAACGGATCTTCTTCACGCCGAGCTTGGTCTGCAGGAACTGGATCAGTTCCTTGGCCTGCTCGCTTTCGGCCATGTACTCGATGCCGGCATAGATGTCTTCCGAGTTCTCGCGGAAGATCACCATGTTGGTTTTCTCGGGTTCACGCACCGGAGACGGCACGCCCTTGAAGTACGCCACCGGACGCAGGCAGACGTACAGGTCCAATTGCTGGCGCAACGCCACGTTCAGCGAACGGATGCCGCCGCCCACCGGGGTCGTCAGCGGGCCTTTGATGGACACCACGTAGTCTTTGACGACTTCCAGGGTTTCATCGGGAAGCCAGACGTCCGGGCCGTAGACCTTGGTGGCCTTTTCGCCGGCATAGACTTCCATCCAGTGGATCTTGCGCTTGCCGCCGTAGGCTTTCTGCACCGCCGCGTCCACGACCTTGATCATGACGGGGGTGATATCGGCGCCCGTGCCGTCGCCTTCAATGAAGGGAACGATGGGCTGTTCAGGCACATTCAGCGAGAAATCAGCGTTGACCGTGATCTTCTGGCCGCCAGCGGGAACCTTGATATGTTGGTAGGACATGAATGCTCCATTTGCTCCGGGTGGTTTTTCTGCACGCGCCGCATCGGAAAGCGTCCGATTCCGCGGGGAGACCGACCTCGCGAACCGCACACAGGATGGCGGATACCGATCAATTCTATATCGCAAAGGGCCCGCCGGGCCCCACCCCTCCCCGAGCAGTGCAAAAAAGCCCCCCGAAGGCGCGCTTTTTGCCTGCGGGCGGCCGAGCAGTAAAATAGCGGTCTTCCCCCCCGTATTCCGCCCCGCAGATGTTCAATCCCTCCCGCGACCAAGTCCGCGAATTCTTTATCGATACCTGGCGCAAGCACCGCGCCAACGACGTGCTGACGCCGCTTGAGGCCATCGCGCTGGACTGGATCATCGAGCATCCCGAATACCACGGCGACCTCGAAAGCCCGGATGCCATGACCATGGAGTACGCCGTGGAGAAGGGCCGCACGAATCCCTTCCTGCACCTGTCCATGCACCTGGCGATCGCCGAACAACTGTCCATCGACCATCCGCCGGGCATCCGCCGCGCTTACCAGCAGCTGACCGCGCGCTCCGACGCGCACCACGCCGCGCACGAGATCATGGAATGCCTGGGACAGGTGGTCTGGGAAGCGCAGCGCCTGGGCACGCCCATGGACAGCGACACCTACATCGACCTGATCCGCCGCCGCGCCAGCCTCTGACTTATCCCGGAACGGCCCAGCGATAAAAAAACCCTCGGCCTGAACCGAGGGTTTTTATTGGCCGAGTCGCGCCAGGCCTACTTGCGCACGCCCAGATCGCTGGGCAGGGACGCCAGCCAGGCTGACACGTTGGAGATGTCCTGGTCCGACAGTTGGGTGGCGAAAGCGCCCATGATGGGGTTCTTGCGCACGTTGGCCGTGGCCGCGCTGCCGGAGGCGCCGCGCTTATAGGCCTTCAGGGCGTGGGCCAGGTAGTCGGCGTGCTGGCCGGCCAGCGTCGGGTAGGCCGGGTCCACCGCCGTCTTGGCGTCTGCGCCATGGCAGGACGCGCAATTGAATTTGTCGAAAACGGCCTTCCCGGCCGCCAGATCCTGCGCCTGGGCGGCGGTGCCCGCGATGGCCAGGGTCGCGCCCGCAAGGGCAAGCATGGTGCGGTTC
Organism: Achromobacter marplatensis; assembly: GCF_049060505.1. Lineage (GTDB taxonomy): Bacteria > Pseudomonadota > Gammaproteobacteria > Burkholderiales > Burkholderiaceae_B > Achromobacter > Achromobacter marplatensis_A. Next base: position 295,963 of record NZ_JBMGRB010000001.1, on the reverse strand, counting down.
ATGGTTTTGCCCCTTATTTGAGATTCGAGTAGTACGCGGCCAGATCGGCGATGTCCTGGTCGGACAGGCTGCCGGCAATGGCATCCATCGTGGGATGGCTGCGCGCGCCTTTCTTGTACTCGTTAAGGGCGGTCTCGATGTACTTGGCGTTCTGGCCAGCAATCATCGGCACGTGATAAAGCTCGGGAAAGGTCGCCTTGTAGCCTTCGATGCCGTGGCAACCGATGCACATGGAAACTTTGTCGCGGGCGTTCTGGATGTTGCCGACAGGCGCTGCGTCAGCAGCAACAGCCTGGCCGGCGATCGCACAGGATGCCATCGCGGCCAACACGGAAACCGTGCACTTCAGAGAGGTTCGCAACTTCATTGGAATGGCTCTTCTTGGTATGGCTTAAGGACTAGGGCCTGCATCACACGAAAAGGCCCCCTGCAAACACGTTGCGGGTCGAACCCAACTGCAAAACCGCCTGATTGTACGATAATTGCTCAGGATTAATACCTTACGATGGTATTGATCACCGTCAATCCTCGGAAGCCATCAGACAATGTCCGCAGCCCAATCCGCCTCTTCGACCTCGCCCGCCCGCTTCAACGGAACCGACAGCTACGTCGCCACCGATGACCTGAAGCTGGCCGTCAACGCCGCCCTGACCCTTCAGCGGCCGCTGCTGATCAAGGGGGAACCCGGCACGGGCAAGACCATGCTGGCCGAAGAAGTGGCGCGGGCGCTGGGACGGCCGTTGCTGCAATGGCATATCAAGTCTACGACCAAGGCGCATCAGGGCCTGTACGAATACGATGCGGTGTCGCGCCTGCGCGACTCGCAGCTAGGCGACGAAAAAGTCCGCGACATCCGCAACTACATCGTCCAGGGTACCCTGTGGCAGGCCTTCCAGGCCGACGAGCCCGTGGTACTGCTGATCGACGAGATCGATAAAGCCGACATCGAGTTTCCCAATGACCTGCTGCGCGAATTGGACCGCATGGAATTCCATGTGTACGAAACGCGCGAGACCATCGCCGCGCGCCACCGCCCGCTCGTCATCATCACGTCCAACAACGAGAAAGACCTGCCGGACGCCTTCCTGCGCCGCTGCTTCTTCCACTACATCCGCTTCCCCGACCGCGAAACCATGCGCGACATCGTGGCCGTGCATTACCCGCACCTGAAGCAGGATGTGCTGCGTGCCGCGCTGGACACGTTCTTCGCGCTGCGTGACGCGCCGGGCCTGAAGAAAAAGCCATCCACATCCGAATTGCTGGATTGGCTGCGCCTGCTGCTGGCCGAAGACGCCACCGCCGCCGAGATCGACGCCCACACCGCCACGGCCGTGCCGCTGATGGCCGGCGCGCTATTGAAAAACGAGCAAGACGTGCACCTGCTGGAACGCCTTGCGGCCATGACGCGCGGCGGGCAGCGTCGTTGATCTTGCAGCTACGGGCGGCTTGCACATGCTGATCGATTTCTTCTATCACCTCCGGGCGCACAAGCTGCCCGTCTCGGTCAAGGAATACCTGACCCTGGTGGACGCGTTGCGCCAGGACCTGATGGCCCCCACGCTGGACGAGTTCTACTTCCTGGCGCGCGCCACGCTGGTCAAGGACGAGTCGCTCTACGACCGCTTCGACAAGGCCTTCGGCGCCTACTACAAGGGCATCGAAGCCGCCTTGCCTGCCGGCAAAGAGATTCCGCTGGACTGGCTGATCAAGCAGTTCGAGAAAAGCCTGTCGCCTGAAGAAAAGGCCGCGATCGAAAAGCACGGCTGGGACAAGCTGATGGAGCTCTTCAAAGAGCGCATGGAAGAACAGAAAGAGCGCCATGCGGGCGGCAGCAAATGGATCGGCACCGGCGGCACCTCGCCATTCGGCAACGGCGGCTATCACCCCGAAGGCATCCGCGTGGGCGGCGCCTCGGCCGGCAACCGCTCGGCGGTCAAAGTCTGGGACATGCGCCAATTCAAGGACTACGACGATCAGGTCGAACTGGGCACGCGCAACTTCAAGGTGGCGCTACGCAGGCTGCGCCGATTCGCGCGCCAAGGGGCCGAGCTGGAGCTGGACCTGGACGACACCATCGCCAGCACCGCGCGCAATGCCGGCCATCTGGACCTGCGCATGGTCCCCGAACGCCACAACACCGTGAAGGTGCTGATGTTGCTGGACGTGGGCGGCAGCATGGATGATCACATCGGCCGCGTGGAAGAACTGTTTTCAGCGGCGCGCAGCGAATTCCGCAATCTGGAAGTCTATTACTTCCACAACTGCCCCTACGAAAGCCTGTGGCAAAGCAACCGCCGGCGCCAGAACGAGCGTTTCGACACCTGGGATGTGCTGCGCAAGTACAACCCGGACTGGCGCCTGATCATCGTCGGCGACGCCACCATGAGCCCCTACGAGATCCTGCAACCCGGCGGATCGGTCGAACACTACAACAAGGAACCCGGCGCGCAATGGATGCGGCGGCTGCTGGACGCCTGGCCCAAATCGGTCTGGCTGAACCCCGAACCCACGGCCTCCTGGCAATACCGGCAGTCCATCGCGCTGATGCGCGACATCATGCAAGACCGCATGTACCCGGTCACCGTCGCCGGGCTTGAACAGGCCATGCGCGTCCTATCCAAGTAGGATGGGTGAAGCGCCAGTAGAAACTCCGCAAAGACGGCGACGCTTCAACGCGCGCAACCCATCGCGCGGCCGTCAGCCATCCACCGGTTGCTCGGGCGTATCCAGCGTCAGCTGATAAAACGCCAGATCCAGCCAGCGTCCGAACTTGAAGCCGGCTTCCTTGATGGTGCCCGAGTGCTTGAAGCCCAGCTTCTCGTGCAGGCGGATGCTGCCCTCGTTCGAGGCATCGATGCCGCCGACCAGCACGTGCACCTGGTTGACGCGCGCCCGTTCGATCAGCACGCGCATCATGGCCTCGCCCAAGCCCATCCCCCGGAACCGCCCGTCGACATAGACGGAATGTTCGACCGAGTATTTGAACGCGGGCCAGGCGCGGAACGTGCCATAGCTGGCGAACGCCATCAATTCGCCTGCCGCGTTCTCGAACCCGACCACCGGAAAACCACCCTGCTGCTTGGCCTGGAACCAGCCTAGCATTGCTTCGCGCGGACGCGGCTTGTAGTCGTACAGCGCGGTGGACGTCACGATGGCGTCATTGAAGATGGCGAGGATCTGTTCCGCATGGCGTTCATGGGTGCAGTCGACAAGGATGGCGCCATCCGGCGCTAGGGAGTCAGCGGTCGCGTTCATGGCCGGAAATTGTACGCCTCCACGCTTCACCAACCCGTGGATTTTTTGCCCCCGTCGGGCTGTATTTTGGGTCCGCTGGCCCCAAGGGGGCTGTTTTTCCTTGGGGACGGGGGCTGCCAAAAAAAACCGGCGAATTCGCCGGTTCAGTGAGTTGCTGCCGCTTCTGGCCACTCTCAGGCGGCGCGGCTCTCCACAGATCGGTGGGCGGCGGACGCGCGACGTAAGCCGGGACACTGACGCCACGACAGTTCGTCGGCGTCCATGTCCAGGTCAAACAGGTCGTTGGCGGCCGGCCAGGGATGGTTGCGCGCCGCGGCACCTTCCATTTCCAGCACATGTCCGGCAAACCCGCGGGGCGAACCACCACACTCCGCGAAATACCGTTGAGTGCTCAGGTCCACCACATAGGTGGTCATGTCATGCGTCAATATGGCCACGAATTGGCCGTCATCACTGGCATAGGCGTACTGGAATTGTCCTTTGATCCCGTCGCCGCTCAAGGCGTTGCCGGTCAATTGGGACAAGGCACGCGTGACGATCTCGGTCAGCATGGGTCGTTCCTCCGAAAAATGCGCCGGCAGGATGCCGGCAGCGAAGGCGCGAACGACAAGCACCGGCACCGCGCTTGCGGCGGCGTCTGGCGTTGGACGGGAAGCCGGTAGACGGCTGTCGCGCATCCCGTCGGCAACAGCTACTACGTGCTTCAAAGCTTACACCCGCGCTTCGCCTACCCCAAATTTGCCTTGCGCACTAACGATGTTGCGTTGCAGCACCCTATACGGATGCGGCTTTCGGGCGCTTATGCGGCGGCAACCGGCATGCCGCCATGGTCTACGTCACCGTTTTCCGGGGCCCGCCAGTGTTCCCGACCCATGCGGTAGAGCACGTGTCGACGTAGCGGATGGCCCTCCGGAACGGCGGGATGATCGAAAGGATCGGGGTCCTGCCGCATGCCCAGGCGGGCCATCACGGCTCGCGACCGTTCATTGCCCACGGCGGTAAACGCGACGATCTCGGCCAACCCCACTTGCTCGAATCCCACGCGCAGCGCGGCCAGGGCGGCCTCGCTGGCGTAACCGCGCCCCCAAAACGGCCAGGCCAAACGCCAGCCGATCTCGACACCCGGCGCGAACGGCAACACCGGCGGCATCGACTTGATGCCCACGAACCCCACGAAAGGCGCCACGCCAGGCGCCTCCACCGCCCAAAAACCCCAACCATGCTCGTCGATGCCGGCCGCCAGCCGGTTGGCCAGCGCATCGCTTTCCGGCGCGGTAAGCGGCAGCAGGAATTCCATGACGCGCGGGTCCGCGTTCATCTCGGCGAACGGCTTGCGGTCGTCGGCGCGCCATTGCCGCAGCACCAGGCGCGGAGTTTCTACTTCCAGCGATAAAGACATGTCTGATTTCCTTGCCGCACGGCGGCGGGCGCTGCACAAGCGGCCCTTGAACCATTGCCAACGTATACACTCCAACGGATTCTGCCATGCCAAAGGAATTGTCTGCCATGCGCCTGTCCCTATCGAAGCTGCCGCGCCCGCTGGGTGTGCTGCTGTTTTCCTCCTTCCTGGCCTTCCAGGCCGGCGCCGCCAGCCTTCCGGCCGGCGTCTCGGAGGCCGCCTCGATTGAAGGCATCACCGAATACCGATTGGCCAATGGCCTGAGAGTGCTGTTGGTTCCCGATGAGTCCAAGCCTTCGACCACGGTCAACATGACCTACCTGGTGGGCTCGCGCAACGAAAACTACGGCCAGACCGGCATGGCGCACCTGCTTGAACACATGCTGTTCAAAGGCACGTCCACCACCCGCAACGCCATGGGCGAGTTCTCGCGCCGCGGCCTGCAAGCCAATGGCTCGACCTCCAGCGACCGCACCAACTATTTCGCCAGCTTTGCCGCCAATCCGGACACCCTCAAGTGGTATCTGGGCTGGCAAGCCGACGCCATGGTCAATTCCCTGATCGCCCGGGAAGACCTGGATTCGGAAATGACCGTGGTCCGCAATGAAATGGAAAGCGGCGAAAACAGCCCGTCCCGCATCCTCATGCAGAAGATGCAGGCCGCCGCGTACCAGTGGCACAGCTACGGCAAGAACACCATCGGCGCCCGCTCCGACGTGGAAAACGTAGACATCGGCCAGTTGCGCGCCTTCTACCACGAGTATTACCAGCCTGATAACGCCGTGCTGATCGTGGCCGGCAAGTTCGACCCGCAAACCACGCTGGCGGACATCGAGGCCACGCTGGGCAAGCTGCCCAAGCCCGACCGCAAGCTGCCGCCCGAATACACCGTCGAACCGGTGCAGGATGGCGAACGCTCGGTGACGTTGCGCCGCACCGGCGGCACCCCGCTGGTAGCCGCGATGTACCACATCCCCGCCGCCGGCAGCCCCGATTTCGTCCCGCTGGACCTGGCCACCGTCATCCTGTCCGACACGCCGTCGGGCCGCCTGTACCACGCGCTGGTCGCCACCAAGCTGGCCTCCGGCGTGTTCGGCTTCACCATGGAAAACCGCGATCCGGGCCTGGCGATGTTCGGGGCGCAATTGCCGCCGGGCAAGAATCTGGACACCACGGTTAACGCCCTGACCAGCACTTTGGAAACCCTGGCCAAAAAGCCGTTCACGCAGCAGGAACTGGACCGCGCGCGCAGCAAATGGCTGACGGCATGGGAACAGACGTATAGCGATCCGGAACAAGTCGGCGTGGCCCTGTCCGAAGCCATCGCCGCCGGTGACTGGCGCCTGTTCTTCCTGCAGCGCGATCGCGCCCGCAAAGCCTCGTTGGCCGAAGTGCAGCAAGCCGCCGTGACCTACCTGGTGCAAAGCAACCGCATCGAAGGCCGCTATATCCCCACGGAGAAGCCGCTGCGCGCTCCGCAGTTGCAGCGCGAGGACCTGACCGCCGTATTCAAGGACTACAAGGGCGATCCGGACTTCAAGGCCGCTTCCGCGTTCGATCCCACCCCGGCCAACATCGACAAGCTGACCCAGCGCAAAAAGCTGGACCTGCCCAACGGCCCTGTCCAGTTGGCCCTGCTGCCCAAGGCCACCCGCGGCAACCGCGTGCAGGCCCAGATGCTGATCCAGTTCGGCAACGAAAAAGACCTGCTTGGCCAGCGCGTGAACGCCAGCGCCGTGGCTGACCTGCTGACCCGGGGCACGCCCAAGCTGTCGCGCCAAGCTATCCAGGACCGCCTGGACAATTTGCAGGCCGAACTCGGCTTCAGCGGCGGCGGCACCACGCTCAAGGTCGCCATGTCGACCAAGGGCGAGAACCTGCCCGAATTGACCGCGCTGGCGCTTGAAATCGTGCGCAACGCGAACTTCCCGAAAGAGCAGCTGGACGAATACCAGCGCCAGCTTGAAACCTCGATCCAGAACGCCATGACCGAGCCTTCGGCGCTGGCAGGCCGCGCCTTGGCCCGCCAGGATAATCCGTGGCCTGCCAACGACCTGCGCTATGTGCCCACGTTCGAAGAATCGCTTGCCAGCGTGCGTGGCCTGAACCGCGACGCCCTGGTTAAGTTCCACGCCAAGTTCTACGGCGCGGGCAAGATCGAGTATTCGGCTGTCGGCGATTTCGAGCCCGAAGCCGTGGAAAAGGCCATCAAGACCGGCCTGGCCGGCTGGAAGAAGGCGCCCGCCTATACCCGGGTCGCCAATCCGTACCGCGACATCCCCGCCAAGCAATTCGACATCGACACGCCCGACAAGGCCAACGCCTTCTACATCTCGCGCATGCCGCTGAAGCTGCAAGACACGGATGCCGATTACGCCTCCCTGTACCTGGCCAACTACTTGTTCGGCGCATCCGAAACTTCGCGCTTGTGGAACCGCGTGCGCGAAACCGAAGGCCTCTCCTATAACGTCCGCAGCTCGTTGTCGGTGTCCTCGTTCGAGCCCAGCGCCAGCTGGACCATGTACGCCATCTATGCGCCGCAGAACCGCGAACGCCTGGAGAAAGCCATCAACGAGGAACTTGCCCGCGTGTTGAAGGACGGTTTTTCTGAAAAGGAAATCTCCGACGGCATCAACGCGCTGCTGAACTACCGCAACCTGGCCCGCGCGCAAGACGACATCCTGGCCGGCACGTGGCTGGACTACCTGCAGCGTGGCCGCACGTTCGAATGGTCGGCCGAGATGGACAAAAAGATCTCGGCGCTGACCCCCGACGCGGTCAATGCAGCCCTGCGCAAGTATCTGCGCGCGGACGGCTTCAGCACGGCAGTCGCCGGCGACTTCAAGAAGAAAGCCACGCCCTGACGCCTGCTTTGCCCAAAACGGCCCCTGCCTCGGCAGGGGCTTTTTTTTTGCATGACGACACGCTGCCGCTTTCGCGCCCCCGCCTTCGAATCGTCAAAACCATGCCACTGACGGCGAATTTTTTTCATAACCGATCGATTACTCGGTTATTTGGAAAGATGTTTTCAAGGAATACGGGTTTATCCCAGGTGGGATAACGCGCAGAATTCAGTCATCGGGAAACGAAACGAACCACGACGGAGGGCCGCCGGATTCGGTCCCCACTTGAAACGACTGGAGGTCTACCATGAAAACCCTAACCACTACCCTGCTGCTATCCCTGGCCCTGGCTGGCGTCGGCGCCCAAGCCGCCGGCGTTGAACAAAGCAAGACCCGCGACCAAGTCGCGACCGAGCTGCAGCAAGCCAAGGCCACCGGCCAATACACCTTCGGCGAACTGGACTACCCGCCCGCCCTGCCGCAAGCTGCCAGCCTGAGCTCGCAAGAAGTGCAAGCCCAACTGCAACAAGCCAAGGTCAGCGGCCAGTACACGTTCGGCGAACTGCAATACCCGCCCGTCACCGCCGCGCCCGCGGCCGTCAAGACGCGCGCCGAAGTCCAGCAGGAACTGGCCCAAGCCAAGGCCAGCGGCCAATACACGTTCGGCGAACTGGAATATCCGCCGATCACCCGGTGAGCTGCTTGCTGTAGCCCGGCCGGCCTCAGGCGGCATCATGGCTTGGGGCCGGTTTTTTCGGATACAGCGGCCGGTAGGATGGGTGCAGCGCGAGAGTCCTTAAGCAAGAACTCGATTATCAAGCGCGCGTAACCCATCAAGCGGAAGCTGTGCTGTAGCTGCGCCTCGCAAGAATTGGGGTGCTGCTTGATGGGTTTCGCGCGTTGGACGATTGCGCTTCTATTGAGGCGGTCCGCGCGCTGCACCCATCCTACGAAGACTGAAGTCGATGTAGAAGTCGCAGTTGCAATAGAAGTTGCAGTAGCAGTAGAGAAGTTGCAGTAGCAGTAGAGAAGTTGCAGTAGCAGTAAAGCAGTAGCAGTAGGGCCGCGGCGGATGCCGCGGCCTTTTTCATTGCGCGGCCGCCCTGTCGATGGCGCTTTCCCAGCGCATCGGCGCCCAATGAAAACACCCCGCAGGCCGGATAGCGGTTCCGGCCTGCGGGGTGCATGAATCACCGATGGCGGCCGAGGCCGCCTGGGGTGCGATTTAGCTGAAGAATTCCTTCACGCGGTCCGTCCAGGACTTGCTTTGCGGCGAGTGGCGATCGCCCCCGTCGTTCAGCGACGTCTCAAACTGGCGCAGGATGCTCTTCTGGTCTTCGCTCAGGCGAACCGGCGTTTCCACGACGACGTGGCAGTACAGGTCGCCCGGATAACTGCCCCGCACGCCGCGGATGCCCTTGCCGCGCAAGCGGAAGGTCTTGCCGGACTGCGTGCCTTCTGGAATCGAGATCTCGGCCTTGCCGCCCAGCGTGGGCACCTGAAGCTCGCCGCCCAATGCCGCCGTGGTGAACGGGATCGTCAGTTCGCAGTGCAGGTCGTCGCCGTCGCGCTGGAAGATCTTGTGCTGCTTGATGTGGATTTCCACATACAAGTCGCCCGGAGGGCCGCCATTGATGCCCGGCTCGCCATTGCCGCTGGAGCGGATGCGCATGCCGTCGTCGATGCCGGCCGGAATCTTGACCTGCAAGGTCTTGTTGCGGCGGATGCGGCCCACGCCGTCGCAGGACGGGCACGGATCCGTGATTTCCTTGCCGTTGCCGTGGCAAGTGGGGCAAGTCTGCTGCACGCTGAAAAAACCTTGCTGCATGCGCACGGCGCCCGAGCCGCCGCACGTGCGGCAAGTCTTGGGCGACGTGCCGGCCTTGGCGCCAGAGCCGTGGCAGGTGTCGCAGTTTTCCCAGCTGGGCACGCGGATTTCGGTATCGAAACCGGCTGCGGCTTGTTCCAGCGTGATTTCCAGCGCGTACTTCAGGTCGGCGCCGCGGTACACCTGCGGGCCGCCGCCCCGACGGCCACCGCCGCCGGCGCCGCCGAAGATTTCGCCGAAGATATCGCCGAAGGCGTCGGCAAAGCCGCCGCCCATGCCCGCCCCACCCATACCGGCGGAGTTGGGGTCGACGCCCGCATGGCCATAGCGGTCATACGCGGCGCGCTTCTGTTCATCACCCAGGACCTCGTAGGCTTCCTTGGCTTCCTTGAACTTCTCTTCGGCTTCTTTGCTGTCCGGATTGCGGTCCGGGTGGTACTTCATGGCCAGCTTTCGATAGGCCTTCTTGAGTTCGTCGTCCGCGGCGTTTTTCGCTACGCCCAGGACTTCGTAATAGTCGCGTTTTGCCATGATCCGTGGGCTCAAAAACGAGCCATCTTTTCAGTGCTACAGAATGAGTACGCCCGGTAGGCGGATTTCTCCGGCTACCGGGCGGCAGAGGCTGGTCAGTGCCCGGCCATTATTGGTCGCGCTTGACTTCCTTGAAGTCGGCGTCGACGACATTGTCGTCCACCGGCTTCGCGTTGTCGGCCGCTTGCTGCTGGCCGGCGGCTTGTTGCGCCTGCATGTCGGCGTACATCTTCTCGCCCAGCTTCTGCGAGGCGGTCGACAGGGCTTCCGCCTTGGCGTCGATCGCGGCCTTGTCACCGTCCTTCAAGGTGTCTTCCAGGTCCTTGATGGCGGCTTCGATGCTTTCCTTCTCGGCCGCTTCGAGCTTGTCGCCATACTCGGTCAACGACTTGCGGGTGGCGTGCACCAGCGCGTCGGCCTGGTTGCGCGCCTGCGCCAGCTCGGCAACGCGGTGATCTTCCTCGGCGTTGGCCTCGGCATCCTTGACCATGCGTTGGATCTCGTCTTCCGACAGACCCGAATTGGCCTTGATGGTGATCTTGTTTTCCTTGCCGGTGCCCTTGTCTTTCGCGGACACGTGCAGGATGCCGTTGGCGTCGATGTCAAACGTGACTTCGATCTGCGGCATGCCGCGCGGCGACGGCGGGATCCCTTCAAGGTTGAACTCGCCCAAGGCCTTGTTGCCCGCGGCAATTTCGCGCTCGCCCTGGAATACCTTGATCGTCACGGCCGGCTGGTTGTCGTCGGCGGTCGAGAAGGTCTGCGAGAACCGGGTCGGGATCGTCGTGTTCTTCTGGATCATCTTCGTCATCACGCCGCCCAGGGTTTCGATACCCAGCGACAGCGGCGTCACGTCCAGCAGCAGCACGTCCTTGCGGTCGCCCGACAGCACGGAACCTTGGATGGCGGCGCCAGCGGCGACGGCTTCATCGGGGTTCACGTCCTTGCGCGGATCCTTGCCGAAGAATTCCTTCACCTTTTCCTGAACCTTGGGCATGCGGGTCATGCCGCCGACCAGGATCACGTCATCGATGTCGGAAACCTTCACGCCGGCGTCCTTGATGGCCACGCGGCAGGGTTCGATCGTGCGTTCGATCAGTTCTTCGACCAGCGCTTCCAGCTTGGCGCGCGTGATCTTCAGGTTCAAGTGCTTCGGACCCGAAGCGTCCGCCGTGATGTACGGCAGGTTGATTTCGGTCTGCTGAGCGGACGACAGTTCGATCTTGGCCTTTTCAGCGGCTTCCTTCAGGCGTTGCAGCGCCAGCACGTCCTTGGACAGATCGACGCCTTGCTCTTTCTTGAACTCGGCGATGATGTAGTCGATGATGCGCTGGTCGAAGTCTTCGCCGCCCAGGAAGGTGTCGCCGTTGGTCGACAGCACTTCGAACTGCTTTTCACCGTCAACATCGGCGATTTCAATGATGGACACGTCGAACGTGCCGCCGCCCAAGTCATAGACGGCAATCTTGCGGTCGCCCTTTTCGGTCTTGTCCAGGCCGAACGCCAACGCGGCCGCGGTGGGCTCGTTGATGATGCGCTTGACTTCCAGGCCGGCGATACGGCCGGCGTCCTTGGTGGCCTGGCGCTGGCTGTCGTTGAAGTAGGCGGGCACGGTGATGACGGCCTCGGTCACTTCTTCGCCCAGGTAGTCCTCGGCGGTCTTCTTCATCTTGCGCAGCACGTCGGCCGACACTTGGGGAGGCGCCATCTTCTTGCCGCGCACTTCCACCCAGGCGTCGCCGTTGTCGGCACGGGCAATGGTGTAGGGCATCAGGTTGATGTCCTTTTGCACCGCTTTTTCTTCAAACTTGCGACCGATCAGGCGCTTCACCGCGTACAGGGTGTTGCGCGGGTTGGTCACGGCCTGACGCTTGGCGGGAGCGCCGACCAGGGTCTCGCCGTCGTCCATGTAGGCGACGATCGAGGGGGTGGTGCGAGCACCTTCCGCGTTTTCAATGATTTTGACCTGCCCGCCGTCCATGACAGCCACGCAGCTGTTGGTCGTGCCCAGGTCAATGCCAATAATCTTGCTCATGGTGGGTACCTTGAATTAAATCTATGAAAATAGAGGAAAACTTCTTGTCCCCACATAACTGGGGCTACTCGCAGGGTTTTTCAAGACACCTGGCCGGAATTTTCCGCGCCCGGGTCCTGCAACCGCTGGATGGCCGCCGTGAATTGGGGCAATCCGGGCCAGCCGGTGATGCGTCCAAGCCGTTTTCCGGCCCGGAACAATACAAAAGTGGGGACACCATGCAAGGAAAAGCGGCGGCCCAAGGGCTCGTCTGCATAGACGTCGGCCTCGAACCAGGTCAAGCCCAGGCCTAGCAACGTTTCCTGGTGCAGCAACGCCGCCTGCTTGAAAAGATTGCAGTTATAGCAATCCTGGCCCCACAGGAACACGCAACGCAGGTCCGACCCCGGCGCCAGGACCACGGCCGCATCGAATCCGCCAGAGTCGACATGACGCATGCCGAACACCTGGAAGACCTGAGCCGGATCGAAACGAGGGTCGGTCATGGCGCGCAGGGCTGCAATCAGCCTTGGCCCGCGGACACCACCACCAGCGCCGGGCGCAGGGTACGGTCGGCGATGGCGTAGCCTTTTTGCAGCAGCTGCAGCACGGTGTTGGCGGGCTGTGCGTTGGGGATCGACGAAATGGCTTGATGCAGGTGCGGGTCGAACTTGTCGCCCTGCGCCGGCGCGATTTCCTTGAGCAGATTGCGCTCAAAGGCCGCGGCCAGTTGCTTCAGGGTGACTTCGACGCCTTCACGCAGCGTTTCGACGGTCTGGTCGGGCTGGGCCAAGGCGGCTTCCAGGCTGTCCTTGACCGGAACCAGGCTTTCAGCGAACGACTCAATGCCGAACTTGCGCGCCTTGGACACTTCTTCCTGGGCGCGGCGACGCACGTTTTCGGCTTCGGCCTGCACGCGCAGAAGCTGGTCGTGCTGTTCATTGACGGTCGCCTGGGCCGCATCCAGCTGGGCGCGCAACTCGTCCAGCTCGGCCTGCGCGGCGTCCTGGGCGGCGGGGGCCGCGTCGGCGTTCTGGCCGACTTCGGGCGTCTGATCAACAGGCTCGTGGGGTGCCGTCATGGGGAATCCTCCAAAAAGAATGGCTTTCGCAGACATGAATGGGGGCCAATACCCCTATTTCAAGCCCGGGATAGCGAAATATTCCCTGACGGCGCCCGCCCGGACGCCCGGGCGGAGCACCCGCTTACTTCTTGTGGGGTTGGGCCGGCGCGACCGGGTCGCTGGCGGGGAAACTCTCTTTCAATGCGCGGTCAACCCGGGCGTCGTCTTCGTCCGGCTCCGGCCGGACCGCGATGGGATCGCTGGCGGGAAAGGTCTCGGCCAGCGCTTCGTCCAGGTCGTGCTCGACCTGATCCTCGTCAACCGGGGTACTAACCGTCCCCTTTTTTACGACCTTGTCGCTCTTGGGATCATGGTGCATGCGCCTTCTCCTTCAAGTCCGTGGTGGCCTGGGGTGCCAGCGGCCAGCCCTGCAAGTTTCGTTCCACGATGCCGGCCAAGCCGGCGATCCAGGCGGGATCGTCGTTCAAAGCGGGGATGTAGCGGAATTGCTTGCCGCCTGCCTCGACAAACGCGTCGCGGCATTCCAGGCTGATCTCTTCCAGGGTTTCCAGACAGTCTGCCACAAATCCCGGGCACACCACATCCACCTCGGTCACCCCCGAGGCCGCCAGCGCCTTGAGCGTGGGCTCGGTGTAGGGCTCCAGCCAGCGGGCGGTGCCGAAGCGGCTCTGGAAAGTCACTTCGATCTGTTCGCGCGGCAAGGAAAGGCGTTGCGACAACAGCCGCGCGGATTCCATGCAATCGCGGTAATAGGGGTCGCCCAGTTCGATCGAATAGCGCGGCAGGCCGTGAAAGCTCATCACCAGCTTTTGCGGTTTGCCGTGTTCACGCCAGAAGGATTCGATGCGCGCGGCCAACGGGTCCAGCCACGCCGGGTCTTCGTGAAAACGCTTGGTGAAGCGCAGTTCGGGCTGGTCGCGCAGGCGCCCGGCGTGCCGGGTCACCGCGTCGACCACCGTGGCCGTCGTGCTGGCGGCGTATTGCGGATACAACGGCACGGTCAGGATGCGTTCGCAGCCCGCGGCGCGCAGACGCGTGATCGCATCGGGAATCGACGGATTGCCATAGCGCATGCCCAATTCCACCACGGCATCAATGCCCGCCGTCTGCAACGCCGCGCGCACGCCATCGGCCTGGCGCTGGCTATAGACCATCAGGGGCGAGCCCTCTTTCAGCCACACGCCCGCGTAGCGCGGCGCCAGCTTCTTGGGACGCATCGTCAGCACCAGCCCATGCAGGATGGGCTTCCACAGATAGCGGGGAATTTCGATAACGCGCGGGTCTGACAGGAATTCGCCCAGGTATTTCTTGATGCCCGCCTTATCCGGGGTATCGGGGGTGCCAAGGTTCACCAGCAGCACGCCAACCTTGCCCGGGCCGCGTGGCGGAGGGTCTTCGTTGAAAGGGTCGTCCTGCTCGGTTTCCGGCAGATAGCGTTCAGGCCACAGGTACTTGAACAGGCGAAGAAACACGAAGACTCCCCTTCCTCCGTAAGGAGGATGTAGCTTGGAATGGAACTACTGGTTGTGGCTGAGGGCGTTGGACAACAGGCGCGCCGTGATATCCACGATGGGAATGACGCGCTCGTAAGCCATACGGGTGGGGCCGATCACGCCCAGCGTGCCCACCACCTTGCCGTCCACGCCGTACGGCGCGGTAATGACCGAAACTTCTTCCATCGGCACAAGCTGCGAGTCGCCGCCAATGTAGATCTGCACGCCCTGCGCGCGGCTGGACACATCCAGCAATTGCAGCAGATCGGTCTTTTTTTCGAACAACGAGAACATCTTGCGCAGCCGGTCCATATCGGACGCGATGTCCGTCACGTCCAACAGCTTGCGTTCGCCGGAAATGATCATGGCGTCGCCGTCTTCGGCCGCCTCGGCGCTGGCCTCCACCGCCGCCTGCATCAGGCGCGAGATGTCTTCGCGCAACTGGGCGAGTTCGGTGGACAGGGTCTGCCGCACCGCATTGAAGGACTTGCCGGCGAAATGCATATTGAAGAAATTGCCGGCTTCCAGCAATTCGGCTTCGACATAATCGCGCTGCACGAACAAGATGCGGTTCTGGACGTCGCCATCAGGCGTGACGATGATCAGCAGCACCCGCTTGTCGGACAGACGGATAAATTCGATCTGGCGGAACACCTGGGCGCGCTTGGGGGTCAGCACCACCCCCGCGAACTGCGTCAGGTTCGACAGCAGCGCAGCGGCCGCATTGACGGCGCGGGTGGGTTCGGCCGCCGACAGCATTTCGCCCATATTGTGCGGCTGTAGCTGGTAGGACTGCACGGCCAGCAGGGAATCGACGAACATGCGGTAACCCCGCGGCGTGGGGACACGGCCGGCGGACGTATGCGGGCTATGGATCAGCCCCAGCTCTTCCAGGTCCGCCATGACATTGCGGATTGTGGCTGGGGACAAGTCGAAGACTTTCGATAGCGTCCGCGAGCCGACGGGCTGCCCATCGGCGATGTAGCGTTCTATCAACGCTTTCAGTAGTGCGCGTGCGCGGTCATCCATAACAGGTATTTTAGGGAATCTTTTCCGATTAAGGCGATTTTTGTCCTGCACGCCGATATGCGGCCCCATATAATCGGCAAATCAGCCCGCCTCAGGCGGGTTCCGGCATCCTGGCTTTGCCCTTTTTCGATAAGCACGCATCCATGCACTTTCCTACCGTCGCCCTGATCGGCAGATACCAGGACACCGGCCTGGACACTCCGCTGAGAGCCCTTGCGCACGCGCTGACGCAAGCGGGCCGGCACGTGCTCATCGATGCCGACACCGCGCGCAACACCGGCCTGACCGAATACCCCGTCGCGACGCTTGAAGAAATCGGCCATCGCGCGTCGCTCGCCGTCGTGATGGGCGGCGATGGCACCGTGCTGGGCGCGGGCCGCCACCTGGCGCCTTTCGGCGTCCCGCTGGTCGGCATCAACCACGGCCGGCTCGGCTTCATCACCGACATTCCGCTGCAGGACGCGCATGGCGCGCTGGCGCGTGTGCTCGAAGGCAGCTTCCAGATCGAAGAGCGCATGCTGCTGGAAGGCAGCGTGTGGCGCGGCGACCAAAAAATGTACTCCGCGTCTGCCTTGAACGACGTCGTGCTGAACCGCGCCGGTCGCGGCGGCATGATCGAGGTGCGCGTCGAGCTGGACGGCGCCTTCATGTACACGCAACGCGCCGACGGCCTGATCATCGCCACCCCCACGGGGTCCACCGCCTATGCGCTGTCCGCGAACGGCCCCATCCTGCATCCCGGCATGAACGCCATGGTGTTGGTGCCCGTGGCGCCGCAAACGCTGTCGAACCGCCCCATCGTGATCCCCGACACCGGCGTGCTGAACATGACACTGACGGCCATGGGCCGCGTGGAAGTCGGCGCCAGCGTGCATTTCGACATGCAGACATGGTCGGATCTGCAACCCGGCGACCGCATCGTCGTGCAGCGCGCGCCCTATACCATCCGCTTCGTGCATCCCGAAGGGTACAGCTTCTTTTCCACCCTGCGCCGCAAGCTGCACTGGAACCTGATGCCCCAAGCCACCGACAACGTAGAGTAGTAAGCGCCCCGACATGCTGCGCACCCTGCATATCCGCGACTTCGTCATCGTCGAACAGACCGAAATTCATTTTGGCCCCGGCTTCACCGTCTTTTCCGGCGAGACCGGCGCGGGCAAATCCATCCTGGTGGACGCGCTGGCGCTGACGCTCGGCGAACGTGGCGACGCCAGCATGCTGCGCGAAGGCGCCCCGCGCGCCGACATCACGGCGGTGTTCGACACGCCCAAATCGCTGCACGCCTGGCTGGCCGAGCGCCAGATCGACGCCGACGACGAACTGTCGCTACGCCGCGTGATCGACGCGCAAGGCCGAAGCCGCGCCTACATCAACGGCACGCCCGCCACCGTGGCCCAGCTCCGCGAGCTGGGCGACAGCCTGGTCGACATCCACGGTCAGCACGCCCATCAAAGCCTGATGCGCCCCGATGCCCAGCGCGACCTGCTGGATGCCCACGGCGGCCATGGCGACCTGCGCCAGGCCGTCGGCCAGGCCTGGAAGCAATGGCGCGCGGTGGCCCGCCAACTCGAGGCCGCCGAAAAAGACGCGGCCAGCCTGGCCACCGAGCGCGACCGGCTGCAATGGCAGGCCGACGAACTGGACCAGTTGGCCTTGGGCCCCGACGAATGGGACGCGCTGCAATCCGAGCACACCCGCCTGTCACACTCCCAATCGCTGTTGGACGGGGCGTCGCAGATTCTGGAAGCGCTGGACGGCGAAGGCGATTCCGCGCACCACCGCATCACGGCCGCCAACCACCGGATTCAGCAGATGCTGCGGCACGACCCCGGCCTGCAAGGCGTCCACGACGAGCTGGAGTCCGCCCGCATCGCCATCAGCGAAGCCGTGTCGGACCTGAACAACTACGTCAGCCGCGTCGATCTGGATCCCAAGCGCCTCGCCGACGTGGAAGCGCGGCTGGGCCTGGTGTTTGAAACCGCGCGCAAATTCCGGGTCGAACCCAATGCGCTATGCGAACTGCGCGACTCGCTGCACGCCGAATTGGCCGCTTTGCAGGCCGCGGGCGACATCGACGCCTTGCGCGCCCAGTCCGCCGCCGCCCAGGCGCAATACGATGCAATGGCTGCCAAGCTCAGCACCGCCCGCCGCAAGGTGGCGAAAGACCTGGGCAAGCAAGTGACGCTGGCCATGCAAACGCTGGCCATGCAAGGCGGCAAATTCGAGCCCACGCTCACTGCGGCCGCGCCGTCCGCGCACGGTAACGAACAGGTTGAATTCCTGGTGTCCGGCCATGCCGGCACCACGCCCCGCCCGCTGGCCAAAGTGGCCTCGGGCGGCGAACTGTCGCGCATCTCATTGGCGCTTTCCGTCATCGCCAGCCGTGCGGCCCGCGTTCCCACCTTGATCTTCGACGAGGTCGACAGCGGCGTCGGCGGCGCGGTGGCCGAAGCCGTCGGCAAACTGCTGCGCGAACTGGGCGAACGCCATCAGGTGCTGTGCGTGACCCATTTGCCGCAGGTCGCCGCCTGCGGCAACAACCAATTCCTGGTCAGCAAGACCGAATTGCGCGGCACCACCCGCTCCAGCATCAAAGAGCTGGACGCCCCCGCCCGGGTCGAAGAGATTGCCCGGATGCTGGGCGGAATCAAGCTCACCGCCACGACCCGCGAACACGCCCGCGAAATGCTGGAAGGTTTCGGCCAACCGGCCGCCTGACTGCCGCCCATGCCGAGCCTGTTGCGGTCAATCTGACGCCATCACCGTGCCTTGGGGTTTTATTGCCGCGCCCATGAAAAAGCCCCTTCCAACGGAAGGGGCTTTTGTTCTCACTCGCCTACGACGAGCGCGGCCGCAGGCGGTGGGACGGAAGCAGGCGGCTTAGCGGCCTTTCAAGCAGCTGCCGCAGATGCCGTAAAGCACCATCGCATGGCTTTCCAGCGCAAAACCGTTGTCCTTCGCGATCTTTTGCTGGCGTTTTTCGATGTCCGGATCCGAAAACTCGACAACCTTGCCGCAATTCGTGCAGATGAGGTGATCGTGGTGATCGCCATCATTGAGCTCGAACACGGCCTTGCCGCTATCGAACTGGCTGCGGGCAAGAATGCCCGCCTGCTCGAATTGCGTCAGCACGCGATAGACAGTCGCCAGGCCGATTTCGACGTTTTCGCCGATCAGGGCGCGATAGACGTCTTCGGCGCTAAGGTGACGCTGGTCGGATTTACGGAAAATATCAAGAATCTTCAGGCGAGGAAACGTCGCCTTCAAACCCATGTTCTTCAGTTCGCTTTGGTCGCTCATGGTGTAATCGCTCTCCGTCCGCGTTGGCATGGGCAAGGATGTGGGGTGCGCCGCGAGCCGGCTCCCCTGAATTCATGCCGCCCCGCGGAACTATCCTTATGAAACCTTTATGATAACGGTTTTGTCTGCTTCCAAATAATAGGGGCGCGTAGTGTCCATGATTGCACGAATTCCCTCCCGCTCGCTGAAGACCGGATTGGCCGTTGCCGCCCTGGCCGTCGCCCTTGCCGGCTGCTCTGGCGACAAGTGGGGCTTCCCCTACAAGGCCGGCGTCCAGCAAGGCAACTGGATCACCCAGGAACAAGTCGCCCTGCTGCAACCCGGCATGACGCGCGAACAGGTGCGCTTTGCGCTGGGCAGCCCCACGCTGACCAGCGTGCTGCACGCCAATCGTTGGGACTATCCCTACTACTACAAGCCCGGTTATGGCGAAGCCCGTGAACGCAAGTTCACCGTCTGGTTCGAGAACGACCGGCTGACCCGCTGGGAAGGCGACAAGCAGCCCGACCTGCAGCCCTACCAGCTGAATACGCCCAGCGCCACGTCCGACGAGAAGGCCGACAAGCGCCTGGACCAGGACGAGGCCCGCCTGAAGGAAGAAGCGGAACAGCAGAAACGTGATTCGGCCGCCCCGGTCAGCCCGCTGAACCAATACCCCGGCCAGCCGGGCAACGCGCCCGAGCCGCTCCGCTAACTCCAAGGATTCTTCTACATGCGTATTGCAATTGCCGGCGCCAGCGGCCGTATGGGCCAGATGCTGATCGATGCCGTCCTCAAGTCCTCCGGCCTGCAACTGACGGTTGCGCTGGACCGCCAGGGTTCGTCCGCCTTGGGCCAGGATGCCGGCGCCCCGCTGGGCCAACAAACCGGCGTGCTCATCACCGATAACCTCGACGCCCTGGCCCAAGCCGACTGCCTGATCGACTTCACCCGTCCCGAAGGCACGCTTGAGCACTTGCAGGCCTGCGTTAAACACGGCACGCGGGCCGTGATCGGCACGACGGGCTTCGACGACAACGGCCGCGCCGCGATCGAAGTCGCCGCGCAGAAGATTGCCATCGTGTTCGCACCCAACATGAGCGTCGGGGTCAACGCCACGCTCAAGCTGCTGGACATGGCTGCCCGCATCCTGAATTCCGGCTACGACGTCGAAGTGTTCGAAGCGCACCACCGCAACAAGGTCGACGCGCCGTCGGGTACCGCCTTGAAGATGGGCGAAACCATCGCATCGGCCTGGGATGTCGCCCTGCCCGACGTGGCCACCTGGAGCCGCCACGGCGACACCGGCGTGCGCAAGCCCGGCACCATCGGCTTTTCGGTCTTGCGCGGCGGCGATATCGTGGGCGATCACACGGTGTCGTTCTGCGGCACCGGCGAACGCATCGAGATCACTCACCGCTCGGCCAGCCGCGCCACCTACGCCGAGGGCGCGCTACGCGCCGCGCGCTTCCTGGAAGACAAGCACAACGGCCTGTACGACATGCAATCCGTGCTGGGCCTCTAAGGTCGGGCCCAAACGAAAAAGGATCCCTCGGGATCCTTTTTTTTCGCCCGGGAAAAGGCGGGCCAGGATGGGCAGATGCTGAAAGCATCGGATGCTGAAAGCATCGGATGCTGGAAGCGTCGGAAGCGGCTGTCGCTCAGACGACGACCGGCTCTGGCTCCAGCCTGACCCCATAGCGGTCGGCGACGGCCTGCTGAATCGCTTGCGCCAACCCCATGATGTCTGTCGCGGTGGCCCCGCCCCGGTTCACCAGCACGAGCGCCTGCCGGTCATGCACGCCGGCCGCGCCCAACGCCCGTCCCTTCCAGCCACACTGATCAATCAGCCAGCCCGCGGCCAACTTGTAGCGCCCGTCCGGCTGGGCATAGGACACCAACCCGGGAAACTGCTCTGCCAGGCCATCGCGCACGTCCGCCGCGACGATGGGATTCTTGAAGAAACTGCCCGCATTGCCGGTCACGGCAGGGTCGGGCAATTTAGCGCGACGGATCTCGCACACGGCGTTGAAAATGTCGCGCGCGGCCGGCGACCCTTGTGCCAGTCGCGCATGGCGTTGCAGGTCCGGGTACCCCAGCACGGGCTGCCATGGCCGGGGCAATGCGAAGCGCACGCTGACGATGATCCAGCGGCCGGGCGCGTCGTGTTTGAACGCACTGTCGCGATAGGCGAAGCGGCAATCGTCCGCCTGCATTTCAACGAGCCGCCCCGCCGGCACGTCCCACGCCGTCAGGCTATGGAAGCGCGCATCGAACTCCACCCCATAGGCGCCGATGTTCTGCACGGGCGCAGCCCCCACCGTGCCGGGGATCAGCGCCAGATTTTCCAGGCCGTCCCAGCCGTTGTCCACGCAGGTTTCCACGAAGCGATGCCAGTTCTCGCCGCCCGCGGCCTCGACCAGCCACGCATCGGGTCGCGCCTCAAGCAAGCGCACGCCCTTGAACGCCACCTGGGCCACCAGGCCCGGCACTCGCCGCGGCAGCACCACATTGCTGCCGCCCCCCAGCACAAGCAGCGATTCGGCCTGCCGCGCAAGCGCCGACAACGCGGGCAATTGCGCGGGTTCGCTCAACGTGACGAACGCGCCGGACTGTGAAACCAGGCCCAACGTATTGAGCCGGGTCAGGTCTTGGGCAGTGGGAATCAACGCAACAGGCGCGGCGTTGGAGGGGGCAGGATTTGACATGGGTGCTACTGGCTATGCTATAGTTTCTGTCTTCGCTCATATTACTTGATTGAGTGTTTGGGCCTGATGTTCACGCAACGCCATGCTCATGACAAACTCAAAAAAATCATGTAAGATGCGCGCCTTCTGATCGATAACCAAGTTGATCAGAGTGAATAAGAAAAAGGTTCTGGATCGCTTTTTCAGAATCCACGCGGGAGTAGCTCAGTTGGTAGAGCGCAACCTTGCCAAGGTTGAGGTCGCGAGTTCGAGACTCGTCTCCCGCTCCAAATTCAGATTTGCAGTGTTTTTTGAAAATTCTGCAAATCATTAAAAAGGGCCTGCGGGCCCTTTTTTCATGCCCGCTCGATACGCATGCATGCCGCAAGCTCCCTTGCCGCGTGCAAAATTTTTAAATTTCTGTATACTTCCGCCTCTCTTGCAAAGAACAACGTTTCGGGTTGCACAAATCCAGATGTTTTCAGCGCGGGGAAATGCGGGAGTAGCTCAGTTGGTAGAGCGCAACCTTGCCAAGGTTGAGGTCGCGAGTTCGAGACTCGTCTCCCGCTCCACATTCAAAAAGGCCCAGACTTCGGTTTGGGCCTTTTGCTTTGTATGCGGGTTTAGCCATGGCGGGTTTAGCAACGGCGGATTTTGCAAAGAGGACATAGGCGATGGACAGCGTATTAATCCTGCTGATGGTGGCCTTGGCATGGCAAGTGTTGCGCGTGCGCTACCAGCGCGCGCGCATCGCCTTGCTGGGGCGGCATTTGGGCAGCTTGCAGCTTGAGCGTCACATGGAAACGCTGACGCAAGGCTACTCCCGCGCCATTCGCGAAGAAACCGAATCGCGCCAGCTGCAGGTGCTGGAAACTTTTGCCCAGACCGAACGCGCCATGGCATCACAGGCAAACTCGCTGGCCAACGCGATGCAAAAGGAAAGCCCGCAGGCCTCCCGCGTATCCATGCTCTCGCTTTGCGTGCCGTACATCGAACGCTTTGTTCCTGCGGTAACCCGGGATTTTCGTGAACTGCTGCACATCCACGCAGCCGGCCTGCGTCACGTCGTGGACAACGAAGATCACCTGGACGCGAAAGCCCGCGCGTTCCAACTCTCGGCAGAGCTATATCTGCTGCAGCACAGCTGCCATTGGTTCTGCAAATCTCGTGCAGTGGCCGATGCGCGGTTGATGCTGCGGCATCAGGTTAACCATCAAAAAGTGCTGGAATCGGTATCTGCGGCAACCCGCCACGCCTATCAGCAATGGCAGCGTGGCGATGAACGCTAATTCCGCCCCGCCCCTTTTCCACACAAGCCAAAATTTTCGTGTATAATTGCTGTCTTTGGTGGAGACGGGTTCGGAGATAACTTCAAACAACCAACAAGCAGAGAACAAGCAAAAAGCTTCTGCGGACCTTCACCAAACATGCAGCGATGTATGTAGTAGTGATGCATGTAGTACCAATGCATGTGGTACTGAAATAGGTACCAAGCAATACAGCAGTACAAAGCGGGAGTAGCTCAGTTGGTAGAGCGCAACCTTGCCAAGGTTGAGGTCGCGAGTTCGAGACTCGTCTCCCGCTCCAAATACAAAAAGGAAGCAACGGCCAACACCGCGCTTCCTTTTTTCTTGCAAGTGCTGGCGCAATGGCAGAGTGGTCATGCAGCGGATTGCAAATCCGTGTACGTCGGTTCGATTCCGGCTTGCGCCTCCAGCATCTTTTCTCCCTTCCCCCCTGCATTTCGTTACGCATCCCTACGCGCCGTCAATCGAATGATTGCTATGGTGACGCCGTTTTCATTTGACGTCGAACCCATGCACCGCATCCTGACTTTCCGCGGGCGTTCCCGCAAGTATTCCCGCGCGTCTTCCCCTTTGCTGGCCTTGTCGACCGCCGCGCTGCTGTCGCTTGCGCCGCTGGCGGCCGAAGCTGATTCCGACCGCCACGAGCACCGCCACGGTCGCGAATACAAAGAGAAGTACTGGGAAGGCAACTGCCGGGTCGAGCGCAAATGGAAGCGCAACGGCGAGTACCAGGAAAAGCGCAAATGCCGTGACGATTATCATCAGGGGTACATGGCGCCGCCACAGGTCATCATGCCCATGGCCTCCCCCGCGATCGTCATCACTCCTCCCCCCATCATCATCCGGCCCTGAACATGGATCAATCGGTGAAGGACGCCATCGCCCGATGGCCCGACGTGCCCGCGGTATTCGGTTGGTTGTCGCTGGACGGCCGCGGCCGTTGGCGCCTGCACCCGCAAGGCCAAGCCACGCAAGGCGGCGAAGGCGAATCCATCACCAATACCCAGATTCTGGACTTCATCAACCGCAACTACGCGCATGACGGTGCCGGTCGATGGTTTTTTCAGAATGGACCGCAACGCGTCTTCTTGCGCCTGGACGCCGCCCCGTTCGTGCTGCGGTTAAGCGACGACAATCGCCGGTTGGTCACCCATACGAATGCGCCCGTTGAATCCATCACCGGATGGTGGCTGGACGATGCGGGCCAACTGTATGCGATGACGCAGGCGGGTGGAGGCATCGTGCTGGACCGGGATCTGCCCGCGTTGCTGGAAAAGCTGGTATCGGGCCACGGTGCGCCCTTGCTTGACGCCTTGGCCGACCTGGCGCCGGGCCAGGCGGGTCTTGCCTCGTGGCCAGACGTCTACCCGGCCGCGCCGCTGCGGGCGATCGCCAGACAGAACGTCGCGCAAACACTGGGATTCGATCCCAACCCCCGCACGACGCAAGACTGATCCGGCCGAACCGGCGTCAACGGTCAAAACATGCCGTTGGCATTGGCGGACTGCTCGGGAATGGGCTGCACCGCATCCCAATGCTCGACGATCTTGCCCTGCTCCAAGCGAAAGATATCGATGATGGCGTTGCCGCGCGAGCCCGGTTCGCGCACCGCGTGCACGTGCAGGATCACATAATCGCCATCCGTAAAGACGCGCTTGATCTCGCTGTGCGAGGCCGGGAATTTATCGCGCAGGAAGGCGACGAACTTGCGAAAGCCCTCCGGGCCGTCGGCCGCGTTGGGATTGTGCTGCACATAGCGGTCGGCCACATATTTCAGCGCGGCGTCCGCATCCTTCTGATTCAACCCCTTCTCGTAGAACGCCAGCACCGCGGCCTTGTTGGCGGCCTCTTGTTCGGGGCTTGCCTGAACGGCGGGCGACAAGGCGGCGGCACACAACAACGCGCCCATGGCGCGTCGGATCAGTCGCATCGGAACAATCATCGGGACTCCTGAATAAAAAAAGCGGCCGGCTCATTCTATGAGCCAGCCGCCCTGTCGGCCATGACCGTGTCGATAGACAGTCTGGTGCGCGCAGCGATCAGCCGCGGCCGCTTTTGACCAACGCGAACTTGCCGTCGCCCAGCAGCGCCAGCACGGCGGCCGCAACGGTCAGGAAGATCGGATATTCCCAACCGCCGCCCGCATTGCCGAAACCCCAGCCATTGCCGAAATGGACGGTCGAGGCAACGAACAATTGCACCACCGCGATCGCGGCGACCCAGCGCGGCACCACGCCCAGGATCAACAGCGCCCCTGCGGCGACTTCAAAGAACGTAACCGGGTAAGCCAGCCAGCCGGCAAAGCCGATCTTGGCGAAGAACTGCGCGGTGCCGGGCAGCGTGAATACCAACAGCTTGGTCAGGCCGTGGGCAAGAAACATGACGCCGAGGGCGACACGCAGCAGCAGCGCGGCGTAGGGCGCGGTACGGGTATCAATCATTGCGCTCTCCTTGAGCGGTTCGGGAATCATCCAAATCGGGGCGATTCATCTTGGCCGCTATTCTTGCGATTCCAAAAACAAAGATAAACATGCAGAATTGCAAATTATTGTTCCTCGTTAGGAAACAATCTTGGACACCCACACCGCCATGCAGACCTTCGCCAAGGTCGTGGAACTGGGCTCATTCGCGGCAGCGGCCGACAAGATGGGACAGGCCCGGTCCGTCGTGACTCGGCAGATCGCCTACCTGGAACAGAAGTACGGCGTGCGCCTCTTGAACCGCACCACGCGCAAGCTCAGCATGACCGACGCGGGCCGCGCGTTCTACGACCGCGTCCGCCCGATCCTGGCCGAAGTGGCCGACCTGGAGCTGTCGCTGCAAGCCGAAGGCCAGCGCCCCAGCGGACGTCTGCGGGTCAGCGCGCCGGTGTCGTTCGGCATCCTGCATCTGGGCCCCGCAATCGCCGAATATTTGCTGCGCTTCCCCGACGTCACCATCGACCTGGACCTTAGCGACCGGGTGGTGGATCTGGTGGAGGACGGATTCGACGTGGCGGTACGCATCGGCCCGCTTTTGGATTCGTCGCTGGTGGCGCGCCCGCTGGCGCCACAGCAATTGCGGGTATGCGCGGCGCCCGCCTATCTGGCGCGCCACGGCACGCCCAAAACGCCTGAAGACCTGAAGCAGCACCGCTGCCTGCACTACGCCTACGCCAGCACCGGCAACGAATGGCATTTCGAGAAAGACGGCGTCACGCATCTTGTCCGCGTGAACGCGGCCCTGCGCGCCAACAACGGCGACGTACTGCGTACCGCTTCGCTGGCGGGCCACGGCGTCATCCTGCAGCCCGAATTCCTGGTGGGGGACGATATCCGTGCCGGGCGGCTGGTGACGCTGCTTGCCGACTACGAGCACTCGCCGATCTCCATGTACGCCATCTATCCCCACCGGCGCTTCCTGTCGCCCAAGGTACGGTCCTTCATCGAACACCTGGAAGCGCGATTCGGCCAACCCGATCCTGCCGCCCCAGGACGGCGAGCCAGTCCCCGCCGCAGCCGTTAGAATCCTACCCATGACCGCCAAACCGTCCATCGAATACTTCCCCGCCCCCCGCCGTTCGCTTTTCTGCAGCCAGTGCGGCACGCCCGTCAATCGCCGGGTGCCGGAAGGCGACAACCGTGAACGCGACATCTGCGATCACTGCGGCGCGATCCACTACCAGAATCCGCGTCTGGTGGTCGGCACGGTCCCGGTCTGGGAAAACCGCGTCCTGCTTTGCCGGCGCGCGATTGAACCGCGCTACAACACCTGGACACTGCCCGCAGGCTTCATGGAGCTAAGCGAAAGCACCGCGCAAGGCGCCGCCCGCGAGACGCTGGAGGAATCCGGCGCGCGCATCAAGCTGGGAGAGCTCTACACCCTGATCGACCTGCCTCAGATCGACCAGGTGCATGTGTTCTACCTGGCCCAGGCGCTGGGCCCCGAACTGGATCCCGGCCCCGAAAGCCTGGAAGCGCGCTGGTACGATGAAGCCGAGATTCCCTGGGACGATCTGGCTTTCCGCACCGTCACCACGACGCTGCGGCACTACTTCGAAGACCGCAAGCAAGGCGTCTTCGTTCCCCATCACTACACCCTAGAATCGCACCGTTGAAGCTGCCCTGGCTTGCCGTCGACACGCCGTTTCCACCAGCGGAATTTGCGCTGACGGAGCCTGACGGCCTGCTGGCGGCGGGCGCAGACCTGTCCCAGGAACGGCTGATCCAGGCCTACTCCAACGGCATTTTCCCCTGGTATTCGGAAGGCGAGCCCGTGCTGTGGTGGAGCCCGGATCCCCGCATGGTGCTGGCGCTTGCCGACTTTTCGCCGTCGCATTCGCTGCGCAAGCTGCTGCGTCAGATTGCCAGCCATGAACACGATGCGTCGCCACGGATTCAGGTGCGCGTGGACACCGTTTTCCCGCAGGTGATGGCACACTGCGCCGCGCCGCGCGACGGTCAACCGGGCACCTGGATCACCGGCGCCATGCAGCAAGCCTACGCCGGCTGGCACCAGGCCGGGTACGTGCACAGTATCGAGACCTGGATTGATGGCGAACTGGCGGGCGGCCTGTACGGCATCAGCCTGGGACGTATGTTTTTCGGCGAATCCATGTTCACACGCGCGCCCAATGCGTCGAAGATCGCGCTGGCCTACCTCGTGCGCTACCTGAGCCGCCACGGGGTCGCATGCATCGATTGTCAGCAGCAGACGCGGCACTTGGCCAGCCTGGGCGCGCGGCCGATCTCCCGGACGCAATTTCTGCAGCATGTGCGCCAAGCGACGGCGCAAACGCCCATTCCCTGGGCGCGGGGTATCCTGGACAGCAGCGGGCGCCTCACGCCCGACGACGCAACCGACGCTGACTTAGGCGTTAATATGTAGCCATCCCGTCGCGGACTTGCCGTCGCGATGCGTAATCCCCATGAGCCAGCTCAAAGAACTTCCCTTCTCCACGCTGCAGTTCTACGCAACCGCTCCCTACCCTTGCAGCTACTTGCCGGGTCGCCAGGCTCGGTCGCAGGTTGCCGCGCCTGGTCATCTGATCAACGCCGGCACCTATTCCCAACTGGTCGAGCAAGGTTTCCGTCGCAGCGGCCTGTTCACGTATCGTCCCCATTGCGACAACTGCCAGGCCTGTGTGCCCGTGCGCGTGGACACTGCCGGATTCGCCCCCAACCGCAGCCAGCGCCGCGCTTGGCGAGATCACCAGGACCTGCAATCTTTCGTCGCCGAACTGGCGTGGTCGCCCGAGCATTACCGGCTGTATACGCGTTATCAACAAGGGCGGCACCCGGGCGGCGGCATGGACGAAGACAGCCGCACCCAGTATGCGCAGTTCCTGCTGACCAGCCGAGTCAACACGCGTCTGGTGGAATTCCGCAATCCAGAAGGGGTGTTGATGATGGTCTCGATCATCGACGTGCTGGACGACGGGCTGTCGTCGGTCTACACGTTCTACGACCCCGATGTCGAAGGCAGCCTGGGCACCTACAGCATTCTGTGGCAGATCGAGCAATGCCGTAATCTCAATCTGCCGTGGCTGTACCTGGGTTATTGGATCAAAGACAGCCGAAAAATGTCCTATAAGTCCAGCTTCCACCCCGCGCAATTCCTGGCCGACGGCGAATGGCGCGACCAGGTTGTTCCGTCCCCCTGATTTCTCCCGCCATGGGGTCATGCGCCCCCGGTCCTGCCGCAAGGCCGGCGAAATTCGCTCTACAATTCCGCCCCATGTCTATCCTCTTCCACGCCTATCCCCTGGCCCGCCCGGCGCTGTTCGCCATGGACGCGGAAACCGCCCACGAAGTCACGTTATCGGGCCTGCAACGCGCCTACGAGTGCGGCGCCACGCGCAAGCTGATGCATGCGCGGCCCACGGCGCCCACCACGCTGATGGGCATGCAGTTGGCCAACCCGATCGGGCTGGCGGCGGGGCTGGACAAGAACGGCGCCTATATCGACGCGCTGGGCAATCTGGGGTTCGGCTTCATTGAAGTCGGCACGGTCACCCCGCGCGCGCAACCCGGCAACCCGAAGCCGCGCATGTTCCGCCTGCCGCGCGCCAATGCGCTGATCAACCGGCTGGGATTCAACAACCTGGGCCTGGACGCGTTCCTGGCCAATGTCCAGCGCAGCCAATGGCGTCGGCAAGGCGGCATTCTGGGCTTGAACATTGGCAAGAACGCCGATACGCCGATCGAGCGCGCGGCCGACGATTACCTGATCGGGCTGCAAGGCGTGTATCCCCATGCCGACTACGTGACGGTGAATATCTCGTCGCCAAACACCAAAAACCTGCGCGCGCTGCAAAGCGGCGATGAGCTGTCGGCGTTGCTGGGGCAATTGGCGGACAAGCGCCGCGCGTTGGAAGACCAACACCAGCGCCGCGTGCCGATGGCGGTGAAGATTGCCCCCGACCTGACGCAAGAGCAGATCGATGCGATCGCCGATATCCTGCCGCGTCACGGTATCGACGGCGTCATCGCCACCAACACCACCCTGTCGCGCGAATCGGTCGCAGGCCAGGCGCACGCCGACGAAGCCGGCGGCCTGTCCGGCGCGCCGGTGCATGAACTGTCATTGAAAGTGATCCGCCGCCTGAAGGAACAACTGGGCGACAGCCTGGCGATCATCGGTGTGGGCGGCGTGCTGTCGGGCCAGCAGGCCCGCGAAAAAATGGCCGCTGGCGCAGTTGCCGTGCAGTTGTACACAGGCTTGATCTATCGGGGCCCGGCTTTGGTCGGCGAATGCGTGCACGCTGTCTCAAAAAAATAGCGCCCCACGCCGCGCACGCTGCGCGCCCTTGCTGCCCACCCTTGCTGCCCGCCCTTGCTACCAACCCCCAGGCAGGGCAAAAAAAAGGGGCCACCCGGTGGGTGGCCCTAATTCCAGCTCTGCTCTGTCACTCAACAGTACTACATTACTGCGATTTGCGCAGCATCGCGCGCCAGAGACTTAGGCGGTGCGACGGCTACGGCTGGCGACCTTGGTGGCGGCATCGGCGGCATCCGTAGCAGCCTTGAAGGTCGCGTTGGCGGCGGCATTCAGGTTCGATTCGGCGACTTCGGCAGCCTGCTTGGCGGCCTTCGTGACGGAATCGTAGGCGCTGGTCGCGGTGGCCAGCGAGGACTTGAACAGGGCAACGGCGCTTTCGGAGCCGGCGGGGGCGTTCTTCGAGAACTGGTCGACGGCTTCGCTCAGCTGTTGCTGGCCTTCGGCGATCTGTTCTTCGGTCAGTTTGACCAGGCTGCCCTGCACGCCAGCGACGATGTCATACACGTGCTTGGTGTAAGCCATGGCCTTTTCGGCGCCCGGCTGCAGCAGACCGGAGGCGAACGCCGCGGCTTCTTGCGGGTCCTTCACTTCGGCGGCTTGTTGCGAACGCTGGGCGACTTCGTCCAGGGTGGCGCGCACGACCTTGAGGTTCAGTTCGACCAGCTTTTCAAAGCCGGCGAAAACAGCGGATTGGGCGGCCACGAAAGTGTTGATGCTGGCCTTCTGGCGGTCCAGAACTTGTTGCGGAATTGCGCTCATAGAATGCTCCTTTATGGGTAGCCGGACGCTTCCGGCAAGTCAGGATGGTTGTCTGCGACGAAAATAAAACGTGCGCGGAAACTGGTACTACAAGCTACCGCCGGCCCGTTTGATGCACTGCACAATTCACATTCTAGACTGGCAGAATTCCTTGTCAAGCAGTTTTTGTGCAACGCAACAAGTATTTGCACTTCTACGGTGCATGCTTCGGCACGCCTTTGATCTTGCACAAGAATTTCCCATGATTCGGGAAATACCGGACATGACGGCGTATCAATTCTTTTCTAAACTGACTTCACGCTGATGACAGACAAATACAAATCAAAAGTCAGCGGTCAATAACTACATCGCAGCAAGCAAAACCCCTGCAATTGGAGACTTCATGACCCTCATTCCCCGCACGCTTTCGGCCCTGCTCGCGGCCAGCGCCATGCTCGCGGCCGGCGCCGCCCACGCGGAATATCCGGAGCGCCCCATCAATATGGTGGTGCCGTTCGCAGCAGGCGGCCCGACCGACAACGTCGCCCGTTCGCTGGCGGAAGCCATGCGGCCTAGTCTGGGCCAGACGGTTGTAGTGGAAAACAAAGGCGGTGCCGGCGGCACCATCGGCACGACGCAGGTAGCCCGCGCCCAACCGGACGGCTATTCCATCCTGCTGATGCACGCCGGCTTCTCCACGGCGCCGTCGCTGTACAAGAACCCGGGTTACGACCCGTACAAGAGCTTCGAGCCTATCGGCCTGGTCGTCGATGTGCCCATGACCATCATCGCCCGTTCGGACTTCCCGCCCAACAACATCAAGGAATTGGCCGAGTACGTCAAACAGAACAAGGACAAGGTCTCGCTGGCCAACGCCGGCATCGGCGCCGCCAGCCACCTGTGCGGCACCATGCTGGTGGAAGCGCTGGGCGTCCAACTGCTGACGATTCCCTACAAGGGTACCGCCCCGGCCATGAACGACCTGCTGGGCAAGCAGGTGGACCTGATGTGCGACCAGACCACCAACACCACCCAGCAGATCGAGAGCGGCAAGGTCAAGGCCTACGCCGTGACCAGCCTGCAGCGCGTTCCCACGCTGTCCAAGCTGCCGACCATGGACGAGTCCGGTTACAAGGGCTTCGAAGTGGGTATCTGGCACGGGATGTGGGTGCCGAAGGGCACGCCCAAGCCGGTGGTCGATAAGCTGATCAAGAGCTTGCAGGCCGGTTTGGCCGACCCGAAGTTCCAAGAGCGCATGAAGCAATTGGGCGCTACGGTCCTGACGTCCGAAGCGAACCCGCAAGGGCTCGAAGCCAAGGTCAAACAGCAAGTGCCTCAGTGGGCCGAACTGTTCAAGAAGGCCGGCGTCGAACAGCAGTAACCGCCGCAAAATGAAGAAAAGCCCCGCAAGGGGCTTTTCTTCATTCCGCGGCGCCATCCTGCCTGGGCGCGCCGGATAAGCGGGAGTGCCCGAGCATGACCACCGCTGCCCGGCCTACCCCGCCCTACGGGCGCAGGGCTTCCGCCGCCATCCCAAGTCCGTTGAAACCCGTGGATACCGACGGCTCGTAACCCAGCGCTTCCGAAATACTGGCCGCCGTGTCGACCAGGGCTTTGATCCAGTCGTCTTGCAGGCGCTCGGCCGGGGCCGAGATGGATAAGCCCGCCACCAGCTTGCCGGTGTCGTCGAAAATGCCCGCGGCGATGCACCGCACGCCCAATTCCAGTTCTTCGTTGTCGCGGGCGTAGCCGTGGCGGCGTACCAGGGCCAACTCGCGTTCCAGGCGGTCCAGGTCGGTCAGGCTATTGCGCGTATGGCCAGCCAGGCCGGTGCGCAACGCATAGGCCCGGACCTGCCGCGTGTCTCCGGTGGACAAAAAGAGCTTACCGGTGGAGGTCAGGTGCAAGGGCGCGCGGCCGCCGATGGCGCGCACCACCTGCATGCCCGAGCGTTCGCTCCAGGCGCGATCGATGTAGACGATTTCGTCGCCTTGCTGGACCGACAGATTGATGGTCTGCCCGGTCAGCTTGTGCAACGAGCGCATGGCCGAAATGGCCGCTTCGCGCACGTTCAGGCGCCCTTTCACCAGCGAACCCAGTTCCAGCAGGCGCATGCCCAGTTGGTACAGGCCGTTATCGACGCGTTCGACGTAGCGGCCCACGACCAAGTCGTTCAGGATACGGTGCGCGGTCGACGCATGCAGGCCGGTGGTGGCGGACAATTCCTTGAGCGTCACCGGATCTTGCTGCGCGGCAAGCGCGTCCAGCAGGCGCATGGCACGCTCGATCACCTGGATGGCGATGGGGTGGGCGGAAGCGCCTTCGGTTTCGGCGTCCAGGGGATTGCGGGGGGGCGAAAGACGGGGCATAGGGGCAGGTTGGGGCTTGCGCCGCGCCGCCGAAAAAGACCGGCCTTGCGGCAACGCAGCAAACAGTTCTTTCCCGTATTGTGAAATTTACCGCGCCGTTTGGCAATGGATTTTTCAGCAATAAACGGGTCCGCACCCGTTTATTGCCTATCCGGCTGAGTTGGCGGGCGGTGGCGCCAGCTTTCCGCCCAGCCGCAGCACTTCGGCCCGCAAAAACTCCAACGCCTCTGCGGAAGCCGCGGGTTCACCCTTGACGCCCAGCTCGATGTGGGGCGTGCCGCCGGCTTCGCCCACGCTCGGCAGACTGAAGGCGCGCACGTCCGGCCAACGGGTTTCGACACTGACCATGGCAGGCGTGATGCGCGACTCAGGCATGCTGAACACCAGGAAGGAATGCTCAACATGGGCGCGCACATGCTGCAGTGCACGATAGCGGGTATCGAGAGTCCATTCCAGCATCGGCCACGCCATGACCGGAAAACCCGGCACGAAGGTATGGTCCTGGATGAAGAAGCCCGGGATGCGGTTGTAAGGGTTCGGGACGATCTCGCAGCCCGCCGGGAACATGCCCATCTGCAGGCGCTGCTGGTTCTCGGGCGCGCTCATGTCGGCGGTGCCCTGCCCCTTGGCCGCCATTTCGGCGGTGCGCAATGCAATCGCCTCTTCGGCCTCGGGGTGCAAGGCCAGCGGCAGGCCCAGTGCTGCGGCAGCCGCCTGGCGGGTGTGGTCGTCGGGCGTGCCGCCGATGCCGCCGCAAGAAAGCACGACGTCGCCGGTGGCGAAGCTGCGCCGATAGGCGGCAGCCAGCGTATCGCGGTCGTCGGGCAGCACTTCCGCCCAACTCAATTGCATGCCGCGCGCGCTGAGAAGTTCGACGACCTTGGAAAAATGCTTGTCCTGGCGGCGGCCGGAGAGGATTTCATCCCCGACGATGATGAGGCCAATACGGCGGGCGGCGGATTCTGCGGCCATGTCCGGTTCCAATAGATAGAGGGAAGACGCCGGTCAGGCGTCGATAACGCGGTCCTCGCGCAAGCGCTTCAGCGCTTCCAGTCCGTAGTGCGCGTAGACCAGCGCCGAGAACACCGGCAGGATAATCCAGGCGGGCGGCAACAGGTTCAAGAGGGAGCAGATCAGGCCGATGCTCCAGAAGCCGCCGTTATTGCGTTCCAGGATCAGCTTGAGTTCCTCAGGGCTGGCGTGCTCGACGATGGCGTCCACGCGCATCATGCGCGAGAAAGCGAACGCCCACCAGAAGATGGACAACACGATGGCCATCGGCGGCACCAGCCACAACGGCAGCGTCAACAGCCAGCCGGCGGCAAACGCCGCGGACACCCACACCGCGTTCCAGACGCTGACCGCGGTGGCGTTTTTACCCTGCCGCGTGACGCTGGCGTATTCGCGCTGCCCGACGTGGCGCAATACGAGCGGCATCACGAAGACGGCCGCGATCGCCAGGCCAAGGATGCCGGACACCGGCAACAAGATGGCCACCGCGATGATGGGTATCAGATAGATCTTGAGCGAAAACAGCCCCATCGCCAGCATCCAGTCCTCTGCGCGATTGACGAAATCCCAGCGCGCGGCCTCGGCGGCCAGCCACTCGTTAAGCGGCGTCCAGAAGAGGTACAGCAGCAGGAAGGCGCCGACTAGCGCGATCAGGAACGGCAGCAGCACCGCGAACAGCATGCTGGGATGGCATTGCGATACGAGCGCGCGCTTGAAGGCCTGGCCCACGCTGACGGCGCCGGCCCCGGCGGCGGTTAGGCGGCCATTGCCGGGCGGGGTGGAATCAGTGCGCAATGCGGTCATGGGAGCGGAAAAAGGCGGTGGACATCCCGGGTATGATAGTCAAACACGCCTTCATCTGCTGACATGTCTCTACTCGTACCCGGCACCGACCTTGCCGCCCTGCGCGCGCGGCTTGGCGCAACCCCCGACACCTGGCTGGTGGCCTGCTTCTGCGCGGCCTGGTGCGACACCTGCGAGCAATACAAGCCCAAATTAGAGGCGCTGGCCGCCACGTTGCCGCAGCACGTTTTCGCCTGGATCGATATCGAAGACCACGCAGAACTGCTGGGCGATGAAGACGTCGAGAACTTCCCTACCCTGCTGGTGCAGATTGGCGCCCGCGTGGTGTTCTACGGCCCCATGCTGCCGCACATCGGGCATCTGGAGCGGCTGCTGGAAAGCGTGGATGAAAACAGCCCGGCCGTCGCGACGGAACTTCCGGACCTGCCGAAATTGCTGGCGGCCTGAGCCGCCGTATCCTGTCATGAAAAAAACCCGCAAGGCCTGTCGGCGTTGCGGGTTTCTTATCGCCCGCGGCGCGGGGGCGTCTTGATGCTTGAAGGCGTCAGTTCTTGCGCGAACCGCCCAGCAGCACCGCCACCTGGCGCTTGGGCGCCGCAGACGTATTGCCATTGGTGTTGGGCGCAGGCTCTTCTGCCGCCGAGGCGGTCGACGAGGGCTCGTAGGGCTTCAGGAAGAAATCGTCGACCGGCTGGCGCGAACCGCCAGAGGTATAACCCGAACGGCGGTCCGAGGAACGGCTGCGATCACCACGATCGCCGCGGCCGGCATCGCGGCCTTCGCGCGAGGAACCGGTGCGCTCTTCGCTGCGGCGATGGCTGCGCGCCACGGCGTCGGCGGGCAGATCGAGGGTACCGCGCGGCACTTCGCGCTTGATGAGCTTTTCGATGTCGAGCAGGAAACGCTCTTCGTCGGCCGTGAACAACGCGATGGCTTCGCCCGACGCGCCGGCGCGGCCGGTACGGCCAATGCGGTGCACGTAGTCTTCGGCGTTGTAGGGCAGGTCGTAGTTGATGACACAAGGCACGCCGGCCACATCCAGGCCACGGGCGGCCACGTCGGTGGCCACCAGCACTTCAAGTTCACCCGCCTTGAAGGCTTCCAACGCCTTCATGCGGTCGGCCTGCGTCTTGTCGCCGTGGATCGATTCGGCTTTGACCCCGTCGCGTTCCAGTTCGCGGGCGAGGCGCGCGGTGCCGATCTTGGTGTTCGAGAACACGATGACCTGCTTCAAACCGCGCGACTTCACCAAGTGCACGACGGCGGCGCGTTTCGCGTCGCTCGTCATCTTGTAGGCGATCTGCGTGATCGTCGTGGCCGTGGCATTGCGCGCCGCGACTTCGATTTCAATGGGGTGATTCAGATACGAACGGCCGAGCTTGCGGATTTCGTTGCTGAAGGTGGCCGAAAACAGCAGGCCCTGACGCTGTGTGGGCAGCAGTCGGATGATGCGTTCCAGGTCGGGCAAAAAGCCCATGTCCAGCATGCGGTCCGCTTCGTCCAGCACCAGGATGCCGACCTGGCTCAGGTTCACGTTCTTTTGTTCAACGTGGTCCAACAGGCGGCCGGGGGTTGCCACCAGCACTTCGCAACCACGGCGCAGCGCTTCCTTTTGCGGACCGATATCCACGCCACCGAACACCACGGCCGACCGCAAGGGGGTTTGCTTGCTGTAGCGCTTGACGCTTTCGTACACCTGGTCGGCCAGTTCACGCGTGGGCGTGAGGATCAGCGCACGCACCGGATGGCGCGCGGGCGACGCGCTGGTGTTGGCCAGCGGCATCAGCCGGTGCAGGATGGGCAGCGTGAACGCGGCCGTCTTGCCGGTGCCTGTCTGGGCAGCGCCCATGACATCGCGCCCGTCCACCACGACGGGGATGGCTTGGGCCTGGATGGGCGTGGGAATGGTGTAGCCGGTTTCGGCGATGGACTGCAGCAACAGGGGATGCAGCCCGAAATCGGCGAACGTCGGCGCGGGCGCGTCAACGGGAGGTGCTACGGATTGAGTGGATTCAGTCATCAGGGTTTGGCAGATACCGGGACCAGTGAAAAAGAACAAAACGAGAGTGCTACATGCACTGCACTACATATGCATCGGGGCAATCCGAATACGCGTGGCCGCAACGCGACGGCACGCAGATGGCCGCAAAGCGCTTTCGGCTTCACGGGCAATCGGCACCCTGCCTTGCAGGCCAGTCGGCGCATTCTGGAGTCGATACTTATGAGGGCAGTACCAGGCCCGGATTGCTGTGGATAACTTAATTTTAGCGCAGCCGCCTTACCACACGCTCAAACAGCGTGTATGTCCACCAGATGGACTATTTGTGACCAAAATCAAGGCCTTAGCCCGCCAGCCAGCGCAGGCCCCACAAGACGGCCATGCCGACGACGATCACCATCACCGCGCTGCGCGTGCGCAGGAACACCAGGATGGCCACCACGCCAGCCACCAGTTTGTAGTCGAACACCGGCCCCAATCCCGCCTTCCAGGGCAGCAGGTCCGGCACCACGATGGCCGTCAGCGCCGCGGCGGGCGCGTAGCGCAGCGCGCGGCGCACGCCGTCGGGCAGCGGGATGTAGTCGCCAAACAGCATGAAGCCGGCACGCGTGAGCACGCTGCACAAGGCCAACAGCAGGATGGCGGAATAGACATAGAGCTCGGAGGGCCAGAGGGTCATGGTCGCGCCTTGAAGAAACGTTCCGCCCACATGCCCGCCGCCACGCCGGCAATGACGGCCGCCGCCAGGCCCAGCCGCAGCGGCAGCACCTGGCCGACCCAGGCGACCACGCCGGCCGCCAGCATGGACACGAGCATCGGCTTGGAACTGGCCAGCGGCACCGTGATCGCCAGCAGGGCCAACACCGCGGCGAAATCCAGCGACCAGTTCGTGGGCACCATCGCCCCCAGATAGATGCCGATGATCGAGGACGACTGCCAGACCAGCCAGCCCGGCACGATCGTGCCCAGGAAGAACCATAGCTGTTCGCGGGTGCCGCGCTCGGCCGAATCGCCAAAACGCGGCATGAACAGCACGAAACCCATGTCGGTCGTGAAGTAGCCCAGCCCCAGCCGCTTGGGCCAGGACAGGTGCCGGAAGTAGGGATGGAGCGCGGCGCCAAAGATGATGAAACGCAGGTTCACGACACAGCCGGCGGCGAAAATCAGCCACAGCGGCGCGCCCGTGGCGATCAGCGGCAGCGACGTCAATTGGGCGGACCCCGCGTAAAGCAGCAGGGTCATGGCCAGCGCCATGGTCTCGGTCAGGCCGGACTTGACCATGGCCACCCCGGTCACCAGGCCCCAGGTCGCCGTGGCGATGAGAGCCGGGACGATGGCATGGATGCCGGCGCGGAATGCGGCCAGGCGTTCCTGGCGGATTTCGGGAAGCGCGGATTCAGAGGACAACGGCTGACCCCTGGCGATTCAGACAGGACGACATGGGAACTCTAACGGGTTGCGCGGGCCGAATGGCACCACGCCGGTGCGCGGACAGGCCGGTATTGTAACCTCGCCGCTTGATACAATAGGCGCCCCGAGTTTCTTGACCGCTTGGGGCCTGACGCACGGCGCCAGGCCTGGCGCCCTGTGTGGAGAAAACCATGTCGATGGCTGACCGCGACGGTTTCATCTGGTATGACGGCAAGCTCGTCCCCTGGCGAGACGCGACGACGCACGTCTTGACGCATTCCCTGCACTACGGCCTGTCCGTCTTCGAAGGCGTGCGCGCCTACAAGTCCGAGATCGGCACCGCCATTTTCCGCCTGGAAGACCACACCAACCGTCTTTTCAACTCGGCGCACATCTACCAGATCCCCATGCCGTTCGATCGCGACACGATCAACGAAGCGCAGCGGATGGTCGTGCGTGAAAACCAGCTGGAATCCGGCTACCTGCGGCCATTGGTGTTCTACGGCCCGGAAAAAATGGGCGTGTCGCCCAAGGGCGCCCGCGTGCATGTAGCCATTGCCGCCTGGCCGTGGGGCGCCTACCTGGGCGAAGAGGCCCTGTCCCGCGGCATCCGGGTCAAGGTGTCGTCGTTTGCCCGCCAGCACGTGAACGTCACGATGCCACGCGCCAAGGTCGCCACCACCTATGCCAATTCCATCCTGGCCAACACCGAAGCCTTGCAAGACGGCTACGACGAGGCCCTGCTGCTGGACACCGAAGGGTTCGTGGCCGAGGGTTCCGGTGAAAACCTGTTCATCGTCAAGGACGGTGTGCTCTGCGAACCCGAAATCGCGTCCGCGCTGACCGGCATCACGCGGTCGACGATCCATGCGCTGGCGGCCGACTTCGGCCTGCGCGTGGTCACCAAGCGGCTCACGCGGGACGACGTCTACATTGCCGACGAGGCTTTCTTTACCGGCACCGCGGCGGAAGTCACGCCGATCCGCGAGGTCGACAACCGCCAGATCGGCGGCGGCAACCGCGGCCCGGTTACCGAGAAATTGCAGAAAGCATTTTTTGACATGGTGAATGGCCGCATCCCGAAGTACCATCACTGGCTAAGTAAAGTCTGATTCACGCGGCCGTGTCCCCGACCTGGCCGCATCATTGCCCCAACCTGCCGTTTATCGGTT
This sequence comes from Achromobacter marplatensis, assembly GCF_049060505.1. Taxonomy (GTDB): domain Bacteria; phylum Pseudomonadota; class Gammaproteobacteria; order Burkholderiales; family Burkholderiaceae_B; genus Achromobacter; species Achromobacter marplatensis_A. Next base: position 256,952 of record NZ_JBMGRB010000001.1, on the reverse strand, counting down.
TTTTTTCAGGAATATCCATGACCGCTGCTGCCCCGGCCGCCGTCCCCCACGCTCACGAAGTCATTGAGGTCGGCGCTGAAGACCTGCCCGTGTTCTGTCCCGGCCCGAAGGCGCCGCTCTGGAGCATGCATCCCCGCGTGTTCCTGGACGTGGCCCGTTCCGGTTCCGCCAAGTGCGCCTACTGCGGCGCCGAATACCGCCTGAAAGCCGGTACCGTGCTGCACGGCCACCACTAAGCCCGCCGCACAACGCCACCCGTCACACGCAACCATGTTTGCCACACCTGAAGAAGCCGAACACGCGTTCTACGAAGCCCTGGAACAGGGGGACGCCGTCCGCCTGATGCAGGTGTGGGCCGACGACGAGGAAGTCGTCTGCATCCACCCGGGCGGGCTGCGCATCGTCGGCCACTCGGCAGTACATGAGTCCTGGCAGCAGGTGTTGGCCAACGGCCCCCTGCACGTCCGCCCGCTGCGCCCGCTGGTCATGCTGAGCATGATGTGCGCGGTGCACGTGCTGGTGGAACAGGTGGCGGTGCGCACGCGGGAAGGCATGCAGTTCGCAAACTGCTACGCCACGAACATCTACCACAAGGGTCCCACCGGCTGGCGCATGGTCATGCATCATTCGTCGTCGGCGCCCACGGAAGCCGGGGTGCTCGATTTGCACGACGTACCCGACATGCTGCATTGAATCGGGTGGATTTTTAGTTGGCCGCTGCTCGTCTAGATACGTCCCCCTGCCCCGTTCCCTCCTGGTTGCCCGGAGGCGATGCCCAGACCGTTTACGCGTCGGTATTCGCGCAATACCACCGGATCGCGTTCGTGCGCGACCGGGTGGAAACGCCGGACACCGATTTCGTCGACTTCGATTGGACCGGCCCGGGCCTGTTCCCGCACAAAGCCGCCGACGGTGCGCCTGTCAGCGGCCAAGGCCCGGTCGCCAATGGCAAGACCGCCGCGGCGCGGTGGATGACGGACGCGGATTGGAAATCGCTGCCGCAAACGCCCGAGACGCCCGCGCTGATCCTGTTCCACGGGCTGGAGGGTGGCAGCAACAGCCGCTACGCCCAATCCGTGGCGCACTATTTCCGCGCGCGCGGCTGGATCGTCGTGATCGCGCACTTCCGCGGTTGCTCGGGCGTGCCGAATCGCCTGGCGCGCGCCTATTATTCGGGCGACTCCGCTGAAGTCGGCTTCCTGCTGGAAACGGTGCGCAGCCGCATCCCGCATGCGCGCTGGCACGCCGTCGGCGTATCGCTGGGGGGTAACGCGCTGCTCAAGTATCTGGGCGAACACCAGGAAGACACCGGCTGGCTGACAGCCGCAGCGGGCGTTTCCGTGCCGTTGGATCTGGTCGCCTGCGGCAAGACGCTATCCACCGGGGTGTTCAACCGGCGCGTCTACTCGGCCCATTTCCTGAAAACGCTCAAGCACAAGGTGCTGGAGAAAGCCCATCGCTTTCCTGGCGCCATCGACGTGATGCGCATCGCGCACGCGCACGACCTGCGCGAATTCGACGACACCTATACCGCGCCGATGCATGGCTTCCGCAATGCCCTGGATTATTGGACACGCGCGTCCAGCAAGCCCTGGCTGCCGAAGATCTCGGTGCCGACGCTAGTGCTCAACGCGCGCAACGACCCGTTCATCCCGGCGGCGTCGCTACCCAAGCCGGAAGAGTGCGCGCCCGTCATCTTGCTGCACCAGCCCAGCGACGGCGGGCATGCCGGCTTTCCCACCGGCGCCTTCCCGGCACACCTGAACTGGCTGCCGCAGCGCCTGGGCCGATTTTTCGAAACCGGCTTGTAGGACGCCCTCGGGGAAACTGCCCCGAGACGCCGCATCCGCCGACTCAGCCCGACTTGAAGCGCTCCAGCAATTGCCGCTCTTCGGCAAGCTTGTCCTTCACTTCCTTGATCTGCACGTCGATCTGCGACTGCTCGTAGAAGTCGGTGGACAGCCCGCGCGCCTGCTGCAGCTGCGATTCCGCCGCCGCGAAGGCGCCGGTCATGAGGTAGAAGCGCGCCAGGTCGCGCCGCGCCTGCACCGGCTTGCCGTTGCGTTCCTCGCTTTGCGCCAGCATCTGGTAGAGGCTGGGCTCGTCGCTGCCCCACTGCTTGATCTTGGCGCGCAGATAGTCCTGCGCGTCGGCATGGCGGCCGTTGCTTTGCAGCGCCTGAGCGTAGGCGATGCCCAGCGCCCGCTGGTCGGGCCAGCGTTTGGTGCCCGCCTGCGCCAGTTCAAGCGCCCGCGGATATTCCTTGCGCGCCAGGGCGATATCCACGCTTAGTTTGGCCAATTGCGCGGAATTGCGCCCTCCCGCCGTGGCCAGATTCCACAAGCGGTCGGCTTCAGTCAGGTTATTGCGCTGGAATGCCTGCAAGGCCAGCCCGTAATACGCAGCAGACTGGCGCACGCCGGACAGCGCCTGGGCCTCGTCCTGCAACTGCTGGCCGGCCGAGCGCAGGCTGACGGCATCACGCCCCTGCACCACGCGCATCTTGGCGCGCACGTACCAGAAGTCGTCAGAGTCCACATGGCGCGACGGCGATGTCGAGCGCACGCGGTTTTGCACATCGGACATGCGCTCGATGGACAACGGGTGGGTGCTGGCCCACGAACCGCCGCCCGCCCCTTCGTTCAGGCGCGACGCGTTCATCAAGCGCGAGAACATTTGCGACATGCCTTCAGCGTCGTACCCGGCCTTGGTCAGCATCTGGAAGCCGGCACGGTCGGCTTCGCGTTCCGCATCACGGGAAAAACCCAGTTGGCGATTGATCGCCGCGGCCTGGCCGAAAGCCGCCACGCCCATCGCGAGGTTGCCGCCCCCGCCCGCCAAGGCGGCCAGCAGCGCGCCGGCCAGGCTGGCCAGCATCAGCATGCCGTTCTGGCTTTGCTGCGTCATGCCGCGCGCGATGTGGCGCTGCACGACGTGGCCGATTTCGTGCGCCACCACCGCGGCCAGCTCGGATTCACTGGCCGACGACACGATCAGGCCGGTATTGATGCCGATAAAGCCGCCGGGCATGGCGAACGCGTTGATTTCAGGGTCGCGCACGCCGAACATTTCCACTTCCGGCACCGCGCCGGGCGCAAAAGCCGCCAGCTTGCGGCCCATGGTGGTGAGGTATTGGCTGAGTTCGGGGTCGTCGACATAGGTCGGATCGCGACGGCCTTGCGACATGATGGCTTCGCCCAGGCTGCGTTCCAGCATGGGCGAAAGATCGGCCGCCGACGCGGCGCCCATCGTAGGCAGGCCTACCGGCTGCGCCCAGGCGGCGACGGGGATGGAGGGAGCGAGCAAGGCGGCGCATAGTCCGGCAATCGCGCCCCGTTTCGCAATAGAGCAAATGGATGGCATTTTCCTGCGGTTCATAAGCCTATGATAGCGATGAGCTTAAAATGTTTCACCGATACCCCAAACGAGGTCTCAATGCGTCCCGTCCGTAAAGCCGTTTTCCCTGTCGCCGGCATGGGCACCCGCTTCCTGCCCGCCACCAAGGCGATGCCCAAGGAAATGCTGCCCGTGGTCGACAAGCCGTTGATTCAATATGCCGTTGAAGAGGCCGTGGCCGCTGGCATCACCGACCTTATTTTTGTGACTGGCCGCAACAAGCGCGCCATCGAAGACCACTTCGACTCCGCGCCGGAGCTTGAATCCGACCTTGAAAGCAAAGGTAAGCACGAGCTGCTGGCAATGGTGCGGGGCATTCTACCCGCGCACGTGAATTGCCTCTACATCCGCCAATCGGCGCCGCTGGGCCTGGGCCACGCCGTGCTGTCGGCCGCGCCAGCCGTGGGCGACGAGCCTTTCGCCGTGCTGCTGGCGGACGACCTGATCGATGCCGACACGCCTGCCATGAAACAGTTGGTGGACATCGCCGTCGCGCAGAACGCCAGCGTGCTGGGCGTGCAGAATGTGCCTCGCGCCGACACGCGCAAGTACGGCATCGTGGCCACCCGCGAAGGCGACACGCGGCTGGACGCCCGCACCGAGCGCGTCACGCATATTGTTGAAAAGCCGGAACCCGACGCCGCGCCATCCACGCTGGCGGTGGTGGGCCGCTACGTGCTGGAAGCCGCCATCTTCGATCACCTGCGTTCAACCAAGATGGGCGCCGGCAATGAAATCCAGCTGACCGACGGCATTGCGTCGATGATGCGCGAGCGCGCGGTGTTCGCGCACCGTTTCGACGGCGTGCGCTACGACTGCGGCAACAAGGCGGGCATGTTCCAGGCCACCGTGGCGCTGGGCAGGAAGTACCACGGCCTGCTGCCGGAATAACCCTGGGACGGGTCCGCGCTAGGCGGACGCTGCCGCGCGCGCCTTGGCGCGCGCACGGGCATCCCGATCGACTTTGCGCAAGCGGCCTTTGGCGGACAAGCGCATCAAGGTTCCCAGCGCCACCATCAGGCCAATGACCTCGACCAGCGCCGCCGGTATCCACATGGTCAGGCCGCCGATGGTCTGGTCCGTCTGGGCGGACATCGCGATGGCGCGGCCGCACAGCTCGAACAACGGATAGATATCGCTTTCCGTGAAAGCGATGACGGCGCCCGCCACCATCTGCGGCAGCATCGTCAGCACCGGTGAAATGACCCGGCCGCCCGGCGTCATGGCCGCGGGCGGCGCGGGGCGGCGGTCCAGGATCAGGTTCCAGTACATGAAACCGCTGATCACGACCGACCAGTTCATCAGCCGATACAGGCGCCAATCCAGCATGGAATAGAACTGCACCGACGGGATCAGCCAGACCAGCACCAGGAAGACGAACAACGTCGGCACGAAGATCTTGTTGGTCAGCACCGCAACCGTGGCCCGGCCCATGCCCGTGCGCAGGAAATCGCGCAGGCGGACGCGCCAGGTCATCGGCAGCCCGGCCCGCATGACCTGCCCCGGGAAAGCGGCCATGACGAGCAGCGGCCCCAGGTGATGCAGCACCAGATGCTGGATGCGGTGGATGAAGAACATGCGCTCGGCGTAATAGTCCACCCGCGTATGCATCGACAGGTACAGCAGCACCAGGCCCGCCCAGAAGAAGACGCGGCGCGCGCCCGTCACCGAGTGGACCCGCTGGCCGCGCACGAACAGCACGATCGCCACCACGAAGGAGGCGACCAGCGTGGGAGAGAACTCCCAGGGTATGAGCCATTCAAGACTATCCATGCGGGCCATCCGGAAGACATCGGGGAAGACGGGGCCGGCGCCATGCGCCATCCCTGCCGATTGTAGTAGACCCCGCCCGCCCTTGCTCCGGTGCCCCGTGGGGATCAGAAATGGTGCGAGACGCCTGCCCCGACACGCGTAGTGTGGGAATTGGCCGGGTCGAACTGGTTGTCCAGCGTGTAGTTCGAGGCGTAACCGGCGAAGCCGTACAGCGTCGTGCGCGTAGACAACGCGTAGGTATAACCCAACGTCACCAGCTGCGCCTTGCGCGCCGTCATGCCGTTGTCCCAATGCCAGTCCGGCCGCGCCAGCGACCATTGCACCAGGACGGCGCCCGGGCCGACGGGCACGCTGGCGCCGGCGAGCCAGGCGTTGACCGTGCCGCCCCGCGCGAAAGGCGCCGGGCCCAGGCCCAGGCCCAGACCGTCGGGATCGCCTCCGTCCAACCCCGCATAACCGTTTTTCTGGCGTGACCACGCCAATGACAGCTTGACCGCCTCGAAATCGTAAGAGGCGCCCAACTGCACCGCCTGGGGCCTGCCGGTGCTGCCGGCAGGGGCATGAGCCAGCCGCAGCTGGTCCCACGTGGCCACGGCCAGCAAGGGGCCATTTTCGACCTTCACGCCCAGGCTGAGCGCGCGGGGGTTCTGGTCGGTGCGGAATGGGCCCTGGCCGCCGGCATCGAATGAATACCCGACACCCGCCTGCAGGCCGTTCCAGACAGGCGACGTGACGTTGACCATGTTGTTCAACTGGAAATTGTCGGACGCCTTGAAGGTGGCGCCCATGCCCATGTCCTTCCATGAAGCGATTTCCAACGCGTTGCCGTAGACCTGGCCGATCGTGTGCTGGCGCCCCAGCCGCAGTTCACCCAGGCTGTCGTGGCCAATACCGACCCACGCCGCGTAGTTGAACGGACGGCCGTCGTCCGTGGCGTTGCCGCTGGAAGGGTCAAACCCGCTTTCCAGCTGGAAGCGGCTGCGCCAGCCGCCTCCCAGGTTCTCGGCGCCCTGCAATCCCCATAGGGAATCCGTCAGGCCGCCATTGAGCACGCCGCTTTGGCTGCCGTGGCCCGACACGCTTGTCACGGCCAAGCCGGCGTCCACGATGCCGTACATGTACACGCCCGCGCCTTCTTCGGCGGCCAGCGCCGCCGGCGGCACGCCCAGGCCGCCCGCCACCGCCACGGCACAGAATGCGAATCTCATTGTGTTCTCCCGGTGGCGGCGGGCGTATCGCCCGCCGCCATCCCCAGACTTACTGCCAGCCGTAGCGGCGGACCCAGATGCCCTTGAGCAGTTGCGTCAACACGCAGTAGCCCAACAAGATGCCTACCAACCACGGGAAGTAGCTCCAAGGCAGGGCCTGCAGCTGAAAGTACTCGGCCAGCGGCGAGAACGGCAAAATCAGGCCCATGGCCACCACCATCATCGTCATCGCCATCAGCGGCCACGCGGCCCGGCTTTGCAGGAAGGGAATCCGGCGCGTGCGGATCATGTGGACGATCAGGGTCTGCGACAGCAAGCCTTCGACGAACCAACCCGACTGGAACAGCGTCTGGTGCTCGGGCGCGTTGGCCTGGAACACGTACCACATGAGCGCATAAGTGGCGATGTCGAAGAGAGAACTGATCGGACCGAAGAACACCATGAAGCGGCCCAGGCCGTCGGGATCCCATTGCTGCGGCTGCTTCAGGAGTTCCTCATCGACATTGTCGAAAGGAATCGCCGTTTGAGAAATGTCGTACATCAAATTCTGCAGCAAGAGATGAATGGGCAGCATCGGCAGGAAAGGCAGGAAGGCACTGGCCACCAATACCGAAAACACATTGCCGAAATTCGAGCTGGCCGTCATCTTCAGGTACTTGAGCATGTTGCAGAAGGTCTTGCGGCCTTCGATCACCCCGTCTTCCAGCACCATCAGGCTTTTTTCCAGCAGGATGATGTCCGCGGCCTCCTTTGAGATATCCACCGCCGAATCCACCGAAATACCCACGTCGGCGGCACGCAAGGCAGGCGCGTCGTTGATTCCGTCGCCCATGAACCCAACCGTGTTGCCCTGCGCGCGCAGGCTGCGCACGATGCGTTCCTTGTGCGCAGGCGTAAGCCGGGCGAACACATTGGCCTCGCGCACCGCCGTCGCCAGCTGGGCATCGTCCATGGCCTCGATCTCGGCGCCCAGGTAGACGCGGCGCACCTCGAAGTCCACTTCGCGGCAGACCTTCTGCGTCACGAGTTCGACATCGCCCGTCAGTACTTTCACTTCGATGCCCGAGGCTTTCAGCGCCGCCAGAGCGGGACCGGTCGATTCCTTGGGAGGGTCCAGGAAGGCGATGTAGCCCACCAGCACCAGATCCGATTCATCGGCCACGCCATAAGTCTGCTGCGTCGGCGGCATTTCCTTGACGCCCACCGCGATCACCCGCAGACCGTCGCGGTTCAGTTCCGCCGTGACCCGGCGAATGTCCGCCCGGCGCGGCTCGGTCAGCAGTTGCACCTCGCTGCCCACGCGCAACCGCGTGCAGGCCGACAGCATTTCCTCCAGCGCACCCTTGCAGATCAGTTCATGGTGGTCGCGGCCGTTCTCGGTCTCGTTGACCACCACCGACATCCGGCGGCGCGAGAAGTCAAAGGGGATCTCGTCGACCTTGCGATAGCGCGACGCAAGATTCAACCGGCGCTGCACTTCGGCATGCTGCAACACGGCCACGTCCAGCAGGTTCTTCAAGCCGGTCTGGTAGTAGCTGTTCAAGTAGGCATAGGCCAGTACGTCGTCGCTGCTGGTGCCGTAGACGTCGGTGTGGCGCTCCAGCACGATGCGGTCCTGCGTCAGCGTGCCGGTCTTGTCGGTGCACAGCACATTCATCGCGCCCAGGTTCTGGATGGCGTCCAGCCGCTTCACGACGACTTTGCGCCGCGACATGCGCAAGGCGCCTTTGGCCAGCGTGGCGGTGACGATCATCGGCAGCATTTCGGGGGTCAGCCCCACCGCGATGGCCAATGCGAACAGCAGCGCTTCGAGCCAGTCGCCCTTGGTGAACCCGTTGATCAGCATGACGATCGGCGCCATCACCAGCATGAACCGAATCAGCACCCAACTGACCCTATTGATGCCTTGCTGGAACTGTGTGGGCACGCGAGCGGCCTGCGTGACGCGCCCCGCCAACTGGCCGAAATAGGTGTTGCTCCCCGTGGCGACGACCATGGCACGGCCCGCGCCGCTGACCACATTCGTCCCCATGAAGGCCATGTTCTCGAGTTCCAGCGAATTGCCGGTCTCGACGCGCTGGACGGCGTGCTTTTCAACCGGCAGCGACTCGCCGGTCAGCGCGGCCTGCGCAATGAAGAGGTCCTTGGCGTTCAGGATGCGGCAGTCGGCAGGAATCATGTCGCCCGCGGACAGCAGCACCACGTCGCCCGGCACCAATTCCGCCAAGGGCACTTCCCGCTGGCGCGAGCCGGATTCATGCAAGGGCGCCGCGTATGCGCGGCGCTCGACGTTGTCCGCGCCGGGCGCCGCCGCGCCGCTGCGCAGCACCGTGGCGGTGTTCTGCACCATGGCCTTCAACGCCTCTGCCGCTCGGTTCGAACGCAGTTCCTGCGCAAAGCGCAGCAGCGTCGAAATGACGACCATGGAGCCGATAATCACGACAGCCGTCCACGACTGCTCGTCCGGTTCGGCCATCCAGACATCAGTCAGCCCCGACAGGGCAGCAAGCGCGGTCAACAGCAGATTGAACGGGTTGCGGTACGACAGCCACAAATGCGCGGGCCAGGACAAGGGCTTCTCGTGGTCCACCTCATTGGCGCCGTGGCGCTCGCGCGCCGTCTGCGCCTGGGCTTCGGATAGACCGCCGCGGCCGCTGCCCAGCAGCAGGAACAAGGCATCCATGCCCATGCGGGACATATCAAGCATGCGGCGGTTGGCGCGTCGCGACGAGTCGGAAGCGGCCGATGCTGCGGCGGCATCAATGCCTTGTTCAAGCATGGGCGAGCGCCGGAAGTGGCGGCCTGCGCGCCGCCGGCCCGCGGCGGACGAAAAAAAAGATTTCAGGAAGGTAAACATCGGAGTGCTCCGGTTTTTGGTGTTGTTATCGGAGACACGGGCAAACCTGCCCTTCGGGCTGCGCGCGGGCAGCAGCGGGCCGCGGCTTTCACTGGAAAGCCGTCAATCCGCCGCGTATGGGCGTGCGCAGGCACCGGGGCAATGTTGCCGGTGTCCGGATCGCGTCGAAGTCGCGCCGGGTGCGGAAAACGGAAAGGGGGCTAGCTAGGGAATCGAGGCCGGCGCCGTGGGCGTTTGAAGGCCAGGCCGGGGATTCTTTGCTGCGGAGTCCGTGGGAACCGGAATGACTGTCCGGCCGGTCGGCTCGCAGAGAGGAGACAGGTCAGACAGGCATGCCGGCGCCATGCACATGGCGCGATCGAGGTTCTGGGTCTAAGGCACTAGGCATGATCTCTCCTGGGAATGACGCGGGCGTCAGGCCATCGACGCGACTTGCGCGCCGAAATGCACGTGACGCACGGCGGGGTTGGCGCTCAGGCGGCGGGCTTGCGACATCAATTCCGCCCGCAGTTCGGGGGGGCAATTAACCGTGATGCAAGCCGACGCCATGCTCGGGTCCTGGCCTTGATCGACCTGCACTTGCGAGACATCCAGGCCGGCGGCGCTGAAGTCCAGGCAGATCTGCTTGCGCAAGGCGCCCAGTTCGTCGCGCGGACAGATGACCGTCAAGCGCGACGTGCCGCGGCGGCGGCCCAGGGCGGTGGCGCGGTCCACGCCGGCGCGGCGTAGGAACAAGTCGAAGAAACGCATAACGACCTCCATTGCAAGAATGGGGAGCGTGATCGCGAGTACGCGTGCACACCCGCGCGGCGCATGACGTGCGGGCACAAGACGTGCACGAACGCGGGCGCTGCGACAAGCGGCGGTTCTGGCGGTTTACGTTGGGGAGATTCCCGGCAAGCCGAAGGCCTGCGCTATTGCCTGGGTGGGAACCCGAGGCTTGGGATACGCCGCAACCTGCATGACAGGATGCGGCAGATGGAGTTCTGCGTGTTTCCTGTCAGACAGCGAGGTCGATGCAAGATCGACTACTTTCGCCGGAATCGGTATTCACGAAGACTGCTCCTGGGATGGATAACAGCGGAAGTTTACGCGGGTTTCCACTGATGGACAAGGTTTATGCGGGGAAAAGGCGCTGATAGCGGGCAAAAAAATGCAAAAGCGGCGCAAGCTTCGCAAAGCCTGCGCCGCGATCGCCATCCCCCCGGGATCAGGCGTAGAAGTGCCACCCCAGATACGCCGCGAACAGGGCATAGAAGCCCCCCACCGCCGACAGCGCCGGCACGCTCATCATCGAGCGGCGGAAACGCAGCCATAGCAGCCCGATCGACAGCATTGTGAATAGGCCAGCGGCCAACAAGGGGGCGTCCAGCAACCACGGCGTCATGAAGATGCCCAACGCGCTGGGAATGGTGGCCTGGATCATCATCGCGCCCGAAATATTGGCCAGCGCCAGCCGTTCCTTGCCCTGGCGCACCCAGATCAGCGCGTTCATGATTTCAGGCAGTTCGGTAGCCACCGGGGCCAGCAGCAAGGCGGCCACATGGGGCGACGCGCCCATGAACACGCCCAGCACTTCGATCTGGTTCACGAACACGTGCGAAGCGCCCGCGATGACCACCAGGGCCAAGATCGTCTGCGACGCCGCCCAGAACATGGTGGGGTCTTCGTCGCGGGGGCGCAGCGTGAGCGGTTCCAGATCTTCGCTGTCGGTGCGTTCTTCGTCGTGGCTCAGTTCGCGCTTGATGTACAGGCCGTAAGTCGCCAGGAACAGGATGCCCAGCCAGGGCTTCCATGCGAAGGCCAGCAGGCCCAGCCCCACCTTGAAGATAAAGATGCCCATGAACCAGGCTTGGTCGCGGGCCAGCCGGCGCTGGTCCGCGTTGATACAGTTGGCTTGCGTGGGCTGGCCCCGGCGCGCGCGCCACAGGGCAATGCCCACGACGGCGTATGCCAGCGTCGCCAGCACCAGCGGGCCGCCCATGGCGGCGCCGACGCCGATGTCTTTCTGCTCCGGGGTGTCGCCGAATACCACGGCCATGAAGGTGACGGCGCTTTCCGGCAGCGCCGTGCCGAACGCGGCCAGCACGGTGCCGGTAGCGGTGGCGCCCAAATGGAAGCGATGTCCGACCCATTCGACGCCGTTGACGAAGAATTCGCAGGCGAAGTAAATCACTGCTGCGGACAGGAAAAACAGAAACAGGGTGAGCAACATATGAACGCAGCCGGACGAGCAGAAACCAATGGCGCGACGCAGCGGCTCGCCCGGCTAGGGTGAACGCAACGCGGCCAAAGGTCTCGCCTGGCTGATCCATGCGGCGGGCGGGCCGCTTGCATGGAAACCGTTAGCGCCATGGGGTTCTAGCAACCGCTACGCGGCCCTGAACCACCAAGTCTGTTGACGCTAACTCCTTTGGGGGCAAAGGATGGCTACTCCCCAATGACAGAGCGGCGATTGTAGCAGCGTGTTCCTGACGGGCCAGTGAATCCCGCGCGGACGCCGCGGGAACCGCATGCGCTGTTGTTTCCGCGCGATAGCGGGGTAAAGTAAGCCGCATCCACATCTTTCGCGGGGTTCGCGCCCCTGCCCGCCATGAGCCTGCCTCCCGCCGACATCGCCCCCTTCGCCGCTCGCCGCCAACGCCTGATGGAGCGGATGCGCGCCGACGGCGGCGGCATCGCCATCCTGGCGACCGCGCCCGAGGCGATCCGCAACCGGGACGCCGAATACCCCTATCGCCACGACAGCGACTTCTTCTACCTCACCGGGTTCACCGAACCCGGCGCCTGGCTGGTGCTGATCGCGGGGGCCACCGACCGCGCCGTGCTGTTCTGCCGCCCGCGCCATGTCGAACACGAGATCTGGGAAGGCAAGCGCTTTGGTCCCGAAGCCGCCGCGGCCCATTTCGGCTTCGATGACGCCCACGAGCTCGACGCACTGGACGAACTGGTGCCCAAGCTGATGCTGGACCATCCCACCCTTTACGCGCCGCTGGCCGGCGACAAGCGCGGCGACGGGCGCCTGCACCGCTGGCTGGCCGCGGCCCGCGAGGCCAGCCGCGCCGGCCATGCGCCGCCTTCGCGCCAGCAAGACATCCGCCCGCTGCTGGCCGACATGCGGTTGATCAAGGACCCTGCCGAAATCGCCGCGATGCGGCGCGCGGCCAAGATCTCGGCCGGCGCCCATGCGCGAGCCATGCGGGCCGCCCGCGCCGGCATGCACGAATACGAGCTGGAAGCCGAACTGCTGTATGAATTCCGCCGCCACGGCGCGCAGGCCGTGGCCTATAACAGCATCGTCGCCACGGGCGCCAACGCCTGCGTGCTGCACTACCCGGCGGGCGAAGCCGTACTGCGCGACGGCGACCTGGTGCTGATCGACGCCGGCTGCGAGGTCGACAGCTACGCCAGCGACATCACCCGGACTTTCCCCGTGAACGGCCGCTATAGCGGCCCGCAGCGCGCGCTGTACGACCTGACCGTGGCGGCGCAGGAAGCCGCGGCCCAGGCCACCGCCCCCGGGCGCACCTTCAACGACGGCCACGAAGCCGCGCTGCGCGTGCTGGCGCAAGGCATGCTAGACCTTAAGCTGTTGAAGGGTTCGCTGGATGGCGTGTTGGAATCCGGCGACTACCGCCGCTTCTACATGCACCGCACCGGCCACTGGCTGGGCCTGGACGTCCATGACGTGGGTGACTACCGCCAACCGGGCCCCGCGCAAGGCGCCGACCGGCCCTGGCGCAAACTCGAGCGCGGCATGATGCTGACCATCGAACCGGGCATCTACGTGCGGCCCGCCGACGACGTGCCGGAAAGTTACTGGAACATCGGCATCCGAACCGAAGACGATGCGCTGGTCACGGACGAGGGCTGTGAACTGATCACGCGTGGCGTACCGGTGCAGGCCAGCGAGATCGAAGCGTTGATGCGCGAATAGCCGGCCCTACAGGACCAGCCCGTCCAGCCAGCCCATCGCCACCCAGACGTAGACCACGACCATGGCGATGGCGAACATCGAGACGATGGCGCCCACCAGGCACGCCAGGATGGCGACCAGCACCGGTCCCCACCCGGTTGACGAGGGCCGGCCCAGCCCGGGGTTGTAGAGGCGGTCGAATTTTTCATCCGGCATCAGCGAGAACACCGCGCTTTCAATAAACCCGTCAATCATCGGGATGAAGACCAGGAAGAACGCGGGGTTGTCGTACCAGACGGGATAAAAGCGGAACGCGCAGAACAGGCAGGCCAGCGACAGCGTCGTGACCAGCCAGGCGTGGCGCCGGCCCAGATACCACCAATGGGCGCCCAGCCCCCCGAACAGGCAAGCCAGCAGCCCGACGGCGACTTTGCCGCGCGGGCGGCGGGCGGATACGGCGGACAGCGGAGGGGAAACCTGAACCTGCGTCATATCGATCAACCGGGAGGGTGGGCCGCGCGACCCGCCGCGTCGGCTGTCCCGGATTGTAGTGGACGGTTAAAATCGGGACATGACTGCATCTGCCTTCGACATAGCGATTCTTGGCGCCGGCCCCGTGGGCCGCGTGCTGGCCCTGATGCTCGCGCGTGTGGCGCCGGACCCGGCGCGCATCGCCCTGCTTGCGGGCGCCGCGCCCGCGCCAGTCACGCCCGCCGCGGCCGTGCCCGCCGCCGACCCGCGCGTGCTGGCCATGAACCATGGCAGCCGCGTGCTGCTGGAATCGCTGCATGCGTGGCCCGAGCGGTCGGCCGACATCCGCAACATCCATGTCTCGCAGCGCGGGCGGCTGGGCCGCACCGTGATCCAGAACACCGACTTCGGCGTGCCGCAGCTGGGCAGCGTGGTCGCCTATTCCGGGCTGCATGCCAAGCTGGACGAGTGCGTGGCCGCCTGTGGCGTCACCGTGCTGACCGGCCCCGCGCAGGTCGACAGCCAGGACGCGGACGGCGTGCGCATCCTGCAAGGCGGCCAAACGCTGCGATGCCAGGTCGCCGTGCAGTCCGACGGCGCGGGCGCGACCGACCTGCGCCGCGACTACGGCCAACACGCCGTGCTGACCACCGCGCACGCCGCCCTGCCGCGCCGCGGCTGGGCCTGGGAACGCTTCACCGCCGAAGGGCCGCTGGCTTTGCTGCCCCACCCCCAGACGCCGGACGCCTACTCGGTCGTGTGGTGCAGCGCCCCGGACCGCGCCGCCGAGCTAGCCGCGCTGGACAATGCGGCCTTCTCGAAGGCGCTGTCGGCCGCATTCGGCGACCGCCTGGGCCGGCTGTCCAGCCAAGCCCCGCGCCATGTCTTCCCCCTGGCGCTGGCCGCCCGGCGGGCGCAAGTGCAAGGCCGCGTGGCCGCCATCGGTAACGCCGCGCAGACCCTGCACCCCGTCGCTGGCCAGGGCTTGAATCTGGGGCTGCGCGACGCCGCCCGGCTGGCCCAGGCGCTAGCCGGCTGGCTCGCTCGCCCCGAGGCCAGCCCCACCGCCTTGCTGACGGAATTCGCACGGGCACGCCAAGTCGACCGCGTCATCACCGCCGGCCTGACCGATTTGATGCCCCGGGTGTTCGCCACCGGCCTGGCGCCGGTCGAGCACGCCTGTGGCCTGGCCTTGCTGGGGATGGACCTGGCCTCGCCGCTGCGCGCGCCGCTAGCCCAACACCTGCTGCAAGGTTTCCGCGCCTGATTTCGCGGCGTTCCGTCCCCGTCAGAGGGACGGAATCGTCCGTTTTCGCCCCCGTTTGTTACCAAGCTGTTGCCAGCCGAAAACGGGGGTCCGATCGAGCCGGTTAAAATGTGAGCATGCGCATAGGCCAATGGACCCTTCCCAACAATGTTCTTGTCGCGCCCATGGCGGGCGTGACGGACCGCCCTTTCCGGCAACTTTGCAAGAAGTTGGGCGCGGGCTATGCCGTGTCGGAAATGGCCGCCAGCAACCCCAAGTTATGGGATAGCGTCAAAACGTCCCGCCGTCTGAACCACGACGGCGAGATCGCCCCCATTTCCGTGCAGATCGCCGGCGCCGACCCGGCCATGATGGCCGAAGCGGCGGTGTTCAACGCCGGCAAGGGCGCGCGGATCATCGACATCAACATGGGATGCCCGGTGAAAAAGGTCTGCAACGTGGCGTCGGGATCGGCGCTGCTGCGCCATGAAGACCTGATCGCCCGCATCCTGGACGCCGTTGTGTCCGCTTGCGCGCCACTGGGCGTGCCCGTCACGCTGAAGACCCGCACCGGCTGGGACCGCGGCAGCCGCAACGCCTTGCGCGTGGCCAAATTGGCTGAAAATGCCGGCATCGCCGCCTTGACGCTGCACGGCCGCACGCGCGCCGACCTCTATACGGGCGAGGCGGAATATGACACTATCCGCGCCGTCAAGGCCGAGCTGACCATTCCCGTGATCGCAAACGGGGATATCGACTCGCCTGAAAAAGCCAGGCGCGTCCTGGATTACACTGGCGCCGACGCGGTCATGATTGGCCGGGCGGCCCAGGGCCGCCCCTGGATTTTCCGCGAAATCGACCACTACCTGCGCACGGGCGAAACACTGGCCCCTCCCTCCTATGGGGAAATGCGCGAGCTGCTGCTCGAACATCTCGACGACCATTACCGGTTTTATGGCGAGCACACCGGCGTACGCACGGCGCGCAAGCATATCGGCTGGTATCTGGACGGCCTGCCGGGCGCGGATTCGTTCTGTGCCCGCATGAACCTGATCGACAACACCCGCGACCAGTGGCGGGCGGTGTCTGATTGGTTCGACATCATCTCGCGCGACGGCGAGCCCCACCCGGCGCCGGTCGCAGAAGCCCTGCTGGCGGCATAACCGCCTCAACACCAACATAAAAATATCTGTACTCAAATGAGCAAGAAAGATGTCCTGGAAGAATGCGTGCGCGCCAGCCTTGAGCGCTATTTCGAAGACTTGGGTGAATCCGAGCCCCACGATATGTGGGACATGGTGATGCGCTGCGTGGAGCGCCCGGTGCTTGAAGTGGCGCTGGAGCGTTCGGGCGGCAACCAGTCGCGGGCATCCGAAATGCTGGGCATCACCCGCAACACCTTGCGCAAGAAGCTGCTGGCGCACAATATCCAGGTATAGCTTTTCCGCGTGGACGGCCCCTGTCGGGCGCCGTCCTCCCCTTCGCAGATTTCCCATCCTGACCTGAACGAGAAAGGCGCCCCGCCCGACTCCCGTCCCCCACCATGAAAATCGAAACCGCCCTGCTTTCGGTGTCCGACAAGACCGGCATCGTTGAATTTGCCCGCGCCCTGGCCGCGCGTGGCGTGCGCCTGTTGTCGACCGGCGGCACTGCCAAGTTGCTGGCCGACGCCGGCCTGACCGTCACCGAAGTGGCCGCCCACACCGGATCGCCGGAAATCCTGGATGGTCGCGTCAAGACGCTGCACCCCAAGATCCACGGCGGCCTGCTGGCCCGCCGCGACAGCGCCGAGCACATGGACACCATTAAGGCGGCGGGCATCGATCGCATCGACATGCTGGTGGTCAACCTGTATCCGTTCCGTGAAACCGTCGCCAAGCCGGACTGCACGTTCGCCGACGCGGTCGAGAACATCGATATCGGGGGCCCGGCCATGCTGCGCGCCGCCGCCAAGAACCACGGCACGGAAGCCGGCGGCGTGACGGTCGTGATCGACCCGGTCGACTATTCGCGCGTGCTGTCCGAAATGGACAAGAACGGCAGCACCTCTTACGGCCTGCGCCTGGCGCTGGCATCGAAGGTCTACGCCCACACCGCCGCCTACGATGGCGCCATCGCCGCCTACCTGACCAGCTTGACCGAAGCCGAACCGGCCCAGGAAGCGGTTCCGGCCCGCAGCGAATGGCCCGGCACGCTGACCTTGCAGGTCAAGCAGGAACAGGCACTGCGCTACGGCGAAAACCCCCACCAGACCGCCGCCTTCTATGTGGACGCGCAGCGTCCGGCCGGCCTGCTGGGCAACTATCGCCAGCTGCAGGGCAAGGAACTGTCCTACAACAACATCGCCGACGCGGACGCCGCGTGGGAATGCGCGCGCAGCTTCGACGTGCCCGCCTGCGTCATCGTCAAGCATGCCAATCCCTGCGGCGTCGCCGTGGCGGCCGATACCCTGGGCGCGTACCAACAGGCATTCAAGACCGACCCGACCTCCGCTTTCGGCGGCATCATCGCCTTCAACCGCCCGGTGGACGCCGCCACGGCCGAAGCCGTCAGCGCCCAGTTCCTGGAAGTGCTGCTGGCCCCGGCGTATGACGGCGCCGCGTTGGCTATCCTGGCCGCCAAGAAGAACGTGCGCGTGCTGGAAGTGCCGATGGGCGTGGGCCAGAACGCCATGGACATCAAGCGCGTGGGCGGCGGCTGGCTGGTGCAAAGCCCGGACGCCTACAACGTGCCGCGCGATGCGCTCAAGGTGGTCAGCAAGCGCCAGCCGACCGAACAGGAAATGAACGACCTGGCCTTCGCCTGGAAGGTTGCCAAGTACGTCAAGTCCAACGCCATCGTATTCGTGGGCGGCGGCATGACCCTTGGCGTAGGCGCCGGCCAGATGAGCCGCATCGATTCGGCCCGCATCGCGTCGATCAAGGCGGAAAACGCCGGCCTGACCCTGAAGGGCTCGGCCGTGGCGTCGGACGCGTTCTTCCCGTTCCGCGACGGCCTGGATGTGGTGGTGGCGGCAGGCGCGACCTGCGTGATCCAGCCCGGCGGCAGCATGCGCGATGACGAAGTCATCGCCGCGGCCGACGAACATGGTATCGCCATGGTGCTGACCGGCACCCGTCACTTCCGCCACTGATGCGCGTCCTCGGCATCGATCCCGGCTTGCGCCGTACCGGTTTCGGTGTGATCGATGCCGAAGGTTCGCGGCTGCGCTACGTAGCCAGCGGGACCATCGTGGTCCCGCCGGCGCTGACGCTGTCCGAGCGCCTGAAAGTCATCCTGGACAATCTGCGCCAGGTGGCGCGCGACACGCAACCCGATGTGGCCGCGCTTGAAATCGTCTTCATGAACACCAATCCGGCGTCCACCCTGCTGCTGGGCCAGGCCCGGGGCGCCGCGCTGTGCGCGCTGGCCGACAGTTCGCTGGTCGTGCACGAGTACACCGCGCTGCAGATCAAGAAAGCCGTGGTGGGCACCGGACGCGCCGCCAAGGAGCAGGTGCAGATGATGGTGCAGCACCTGCTGGCACTGGACGGTACGCCCGCGCCCGACTCCGCCGACGCGCTGGCCTGCGCCATCTGCCACGCCCACGTCGGCCCGCTGCAGGACAAACTGGAACGCCTGGGCACGTCGCTGCGCATGAGCGGCAAGACACGCATCCGCAACGGCCGACTGATCGGCTGAACGCGCCTTGGCGCGTATAGAATGCCCGCATTCGCCGCGCATTCCGCGCGCCTTTCCTGCCCTTTCCTTACCAGGCCATCACCACCATGATCGGACGCATCACCGGAACCCTGATCGAAAAGCTGCCCCCCACCATCTGCGTGGACGTAGGCGGACTGGGCTATGACATCGACGTGTCCATGAGCACGCTGTACGCGCTGCCCGAGACCGGGGCGCGCGTCACGCTGTACACGCACCTGACGGTGCGCGAAGACGCGCACATCCTGTACGGCTTCGGCACGGCCAGCGAACGCAGCGCGTTCCGCGAACTCATCAAGGTCAGCGGCATCGGCGCGCGCACCGCACTGTCGGTGCTGTCGGGCATGTCGGTGGCGGATCTGGCCCAGGCCATCACATTGCAGGAATCGGGGCGCCTGACGCGCGTGCCCGGCATCGGCAAGAAAACGGCCGAACGCCTGCTGCTGGAAATGCGCGGCAAGCTGGGCGCGGACATCGGGGCGACTTCGCATGCCACGCCCGACAACCAGTCGGACATCCTCAACGCGCTGCTGGCGCTGGGATATTCGGAAAAGGAATCGCTATCGGCATTGAAAACGCTGCCCGAAGGGGTCGGCGTGTCGGACGGGATCAAGCAGGCCTTGAAGGCGTTGGCCCGCTGATCACAGATAGCGGGGCGCGACGGCCTCCAGGCCGGTCGGCACGACGTGCAGTTCCGGCGCGATGGGGCCCGCGCAG
Source organism: Achromobacter marplatensis (assembly GCF_049060505.1). Taxonomy (GTDB): domain Bacteria; phylum Pseudomonadota; class Gammaproteobacteria; order Burkholderiales; family Burkholderiaceae_B; genus Achromobacter; species Achromobacter marplatensis_A. The sequence goes on along the minus strand of NZ_JBMGRB010000001.1, from coordinate 237,669 downwards.
ATGTTGTCGCGGCGCAAGGAATCAAGGTTGTCGCGCGACATCAACGGCTTGCCCGGCAGGCATTCGAATAGCCGGGCCTGAAGGCGGCCCACTCCCATCGGCATGCTGATCACGGGCCGAGGATGGCCGCTCCAGGCAGCGCACAGCCGCGCGATTTCGCCCAATGTATAGATTTGCGGCCCACCCAATTCATACGTCTTGCCACAGGTGTGCGTATCGCCCAAGGCGGACACCATCGCTTCGACCACATCGCCCACGTAAACCGGCTGCATGCGCACATGCGCACCCGCCAGCGGCAGCACGGGCAGCCAGCGCGCCAGCCGGGCGAACATATTGGTGAACTGGTCGTCCGGGCCGAACAGGACCGACGGACGGAAAATAGTCCAGCCGCCTTCCGACGCAGCCTGGAATTCGTGCTTGATGGCGGCTTCGCCGTCGCCCTTGGAGCGCTGATACATGCTGTCGCCCTGGGAATCGGCACCCAGCGCGCTGACGTGCAATAGGCGATGGACGCCCTGGCGCCGGCAAGCCTGCGCAATACGCTGCGGCAACAAAACGTGGGCCCGCGCGAAATCGGACCCGTAGGGCTTGCCGGAATTGCCGTGCAGGATGCCCACCAGATTCACGACGGCATCGCAACCGCGCACCAGGCGGTCCAGCGAGGCGTCATCGTGTATGTCGGTCTGGACCAGCGTGACGGTGGGAAAGACTTGCAGTTCGCTGCCCCGCGCCAGCAGACGCGTGGGCACAATCATCTGATGCAGGCTGCCTGACAGCCGGGCAATCAGGTGACGGCCGATGAAACCGGTGCCGCCGATGACAAGGATACGCATGCCGCAGCCTCCTGTTCGTCAGGATCGAGCCCCGATTCTGCCCTGCGCAGGCTGCAACCGCAAGCACGCATCGGCGGTCCGGCGCCCGGACCGCCCGCGAAGGTCAGGAAGCCAGCAACCGGGCGTAGGCCGGAAGGTCGACATTGCCGCCGCTGATGATGACGCCGACCCGCGCGCCGCGCACCGGCACGACGTTTTGCATGACCGCGGCCGCGCCCAGGCAACCCGTGGGTTCCACCACCATCTTCATGCGTTCCGCGAAGAATTTCATGGTGGTGACCAACTGCGCATCCGTCACCGTGACGATGTCGCGCACGTGCTTCTGGATGAGCGGGAAGGTCAGGTTGCCCAGATGGGTCGTGGCGGCGCCGTCGGCCACGGTCTTGGGGGCGGGAATGCGGACGATTTCACCCTTGCGCAAGGACTGCTGGCCATCGTTGCCGGCTTCCGGCTCGACGCCGTAGACCAGGCAGCCCGGGCTTAGCGCGAACGCGGACAGCGCCGATCCCGACAGCAGGCCCCCCCCGCCCAGGCAGACGAACAGGTAATCCAGTTCGCCGACTTCCTCGAACAGTTCCTTGGCGGCGGTGCCCTGCCCCGCGATCACGTCTTCGTGGTCGTAGGGCGGAATCAGCGTGGCGCCGGTTTCCGCCTGGATGCGCAAAGCGATTTGTTCGCGGTCTTCGGTGTAGCGGTCGTAGGTGACGATCTTGCCGCCATAGCCTTCGGTGGCCGCGCGCTTGGCCGCCGGGGCGTCCAGCGGCATGATGATCGTGGCGGACACGCCCTGCAATTTGGACGCCAGCGCGATGGCCTGCGCATGATTGCCGGACGAGAAGGTCACCACGCCGGCGGCGCGCTGTTCCGGCTTCAGGCGCGCGATGGCGTTGTAGCCGCCGCGGAACTTGAACGCGCCCATGCGCTGGAAGTTCTCGCACTTGAAGAAGACCGATGCGCCGCTGATGGCGTCGGCGGTCGCCGAGGTCAAGACGGGCGTGCGGTGTGCGTTGCCGGCCAGGCGCTCGCTGGCACGGACGACATCATCATAGGTAGGCAATTCGGGCTGCATGGGAATCCGGTCCTTTGATCGCAGGAATGTCGAAACCCCAGGATCATAAACCCGCCGCGCGGTTTGCGCGGCCCGCGCCTACTTGCCGAACAGATCGCCGCCGCTGGCGACGCCGGTGGGCGGCGTCAAGCCCAGGTGGCGCCAGGTGGTCAGCGTGGCGGTACGCCCCCGCGGGGTACGTTGCAGATAGCCGTGCTGGATCAGGTAGGGCTCGATCACGTCTTCGATGGTGTCACGCTCTTCGCCGATGGCGGCTGCCAGGCTGTCCACGCCCACGGGTCCGCCGTCGAACTTGTGGATGATGGCCTCCAAGAGCTTGCGGTCCATCAGGTCCAGGCCCTGGGGGTCCACTTCCAGCATGGCCAGCGCGCGGCCGGCGACGTCGGCGTCGATCGTGCCGCTGGCTTTGACCTCGGCGTAGTCACGCACGCGGCGCAGCAGGCGGTTGGCGATCCGGGGCGTGCCGCGGGCGCGGCGCGCCACTTCCGCCGCGCCATCCGGCGTGATGCCGGCGTTGAGCAGACCCGCGCTGCGCATCACGATGTGGCCCAGGTCGGCCGCGTTGTAGAACTCCAGCCGCGAAACGATGCCGAAGCGGTCGCGCAGCGGGTTGGTCAACATGCCCGCCCGCGTGGTGGCGCCCACCAGCGTGAACGGCTGCAAGTCCAGCTTGACGCTGCGGGCGGCGGGGCCTTCGCCGATCAGGATGTCGATCTGGAAATCTTCCAGCGCCGGATAGAGGATTTCCTCGACCACGGGCGACAGGCGGTGGATTTCGTCGATGAACAGGACATCGTTCTTTTCCAGGTTGGTCAGCAGCGCGGCCAGATCGCCCGGACGCTCCAGCACGGGGCCGGAAGTCTGGCGCAGCTGCACGCCCATTTCGTGCGCAATGATGTGGGCCAGCGTAGTCTTGCCCAGCCCGGGCGGACCAAAAAGCAAGACGTGATCCAGCGCCTCGCCACGCTTGCGGGCGGCGGCGATGAAGATCTCGAGCTGTTCGCGGGCGCGCTGCTGGCCAACGTATTCCTGCAGCGCCTTGGGCCGCAAGGCGCGTTCGATCGATTCCTCGTTGGGCGACACCGGCTGCGGCGCCACGATACGGGGGGCGTCGGGACGGGAAGAAAGGGAATCGGACTGAATGGCCATGGTACGGATACGACAAGGGACGAAGCAGGATGCATCGTACCGTATGCGGGGCCCCGGAGGGCCCCGCCGCCCTATGCGGTTTCGGACAGCGGCAGCTTCACCCGCACGCACAGGCCGCCGGATTCCGCCTGGCGCAATTCCAGCGAGCCGCCGTGGGCGCGGGCGATGGCCTCGGCCAGCGCCAAGCCCAGGCCCACGCTGCCGGTACGCGTGCGCGCGTCGTCCAGGCGGCTGAAGGGGCGCAGCGCCTCCTGGCGGCGTTCGGGCACGATTCCGGTGCCATGGTCGGCCACATCCAGCACCGCGTGGCGGTCTTCCCGGCGCAGAGTCACCTCCACCGGCGGCGCGCCATGGTTCAACGCATTGCCGATCAGATTGTCCAGCAGCCGGCCCAACGCCACGGCGTCCGCCTGCACCACCAGCGGCGCATCGTCGTCGTCGGCCTTCAGGTGGATGTCCGTGCCCGCGCCATGCCAGGCGCCAACGCGTTCGGTCAGCCAGTCTGACAGCACGATGGGCGCATAGCGGTACGCGGCGGGATCGGTGCCGCGCACGAAACCGATGAACTGGTCGACCATGTGCTGCATGTCTTGCAAATCGGTGCGCAAGCCTTCCTTCAACTTGGAATCGTCCGCCATTTCGATCCGCAGCCACATCCGCGACAGAGGTCCTTTCAGGTCGTGCGGCAAACCGGACAACAGCGTCCGGCGCACCGAATCGGATTCGGCCAGCGCGTCCAGCATGGCGTTGAAACGCACACCCAACGCGCGGGTTTCATGCGGCCCCGAGGGCTCCACGCGTTGCGGCTGCCCCGCGGCCAGGCGGTCGGCGGCGTCGGCCAGCCGGGTGATGGGCCGCGTGATGTGCCACGAGAAGCCCACCGCCAGCAACAGCAACAGACCCAGGCCGCCGAGCCAGGCCGCGATGAAGGGCGTGGCGACCGGCGGGTCCAGGCGGTCCAGCGGGATGACCAGCCATTCGCGCAGGCGCGGCGCGTCTTCGCTGGCGGAGTTGGGCGCCAGTGAAATGAAGATTTCCGGCGCCGGTCCATGCGACAACGCGACGCGGGTGCCGTCGTTCAGGCGTTCGTTCAGCAACTGCACCAGCACGCGCAGATCACGGCGGATATCGTCGGGCTCGGGCTTGTAACGGCGCATGTGCTCTTCGCGGGCACGCTCGCGGTCGGCATCGCGCGCTTCGGCCCGGCGTTCGTCGCCATGGTTGCCACCGGTTGCGTCATGATCGTCGCCCCCGACGTCGGGCGGCGGCGGCTGCGGAACGTCCCCGGGCTGGGAGACGGGCGGCGGCGGTGGGGGCGGACGGGGCGCGGCGCGCGGCGGCGGGCGGCGGCCGTTGAACCGCTGCAGCTTGGCTTCAGCCGGCAAGACGCGCGACCACAGCCGCCATTGGTTCTGCGACGCCGTGCGCACGAATTCGGCGCGGTCTTCGGCGGGAACCTCGGACACGGCGGCGCGCAGGGTACGGATCGTGGTGACGATGTAGCCGATCGCCACGTCTTCCATGAACTTGTGCCGGAAGTACGACACCGTCACCAGCGTGGCCGCCTGGGTCAGCAGCACGGAACCCAGGATCAGCAGGATCAGGCGCGCCCGCAGCGAACGCGGTACCAGGAAACCGAGGGACAAGCGCATCAGGGCGAAAACCGGTAGCCAATGCCCCAGACGGTCTGGATCCAGCGCGGCTGCTTGGGATCATCTTCGATAACGCGGCGCAGGCGCAGGATGGCGATGTCGATGGCGCGGTCGTTGCGTTCGCCGGCGTCGTCGTCGCGGGCCAGCGCCAGAAGGCGCTCGCGCGACAGCGGCTTGCCGGCGTTGCGCACCAGGGCTTCAAGCAGGTTGATTTCGCCCCCGGTCAGCTTCACCACGGTGCCTTCGCGCGACAGCTGGCGTGAGGACGGATCGAACAGGAACGGGCCGAACGTGACCGGCGCGTCCTTGGTCAGCGCGGACGGGCCGCGCTTGCGGCGCAGCACGGCCTCGATGCGGGCCAGCAGTTCGCGCGGGTCGAATGGTTTGCCGACGTAGTCGTCGGCGCCGGCTTCCAGGCCGATGATGCGGTCCACGGCTTCGTCGCGCGCGGTCAGGAGGATGACGGGGATGTCCTCGCCTTGTTCGCGCAGGCGGCGGCAAGCGTCGGCGCCATCGCCGCCGGGCAACATGCGGTCCAGCACGAGCAGATCGGGCGCGTAGCGGGTGATGCGGGACGACAGATCGGTGGCGTCCGGCGCCAGCAAGGTGTCGTAGCCGTGGCGATTCAGGTAGTCGGCCAGCAGTTGCCGTAACGCGGGATCGTCGTCGACGACCAGCAGCTTGGTGTGAGGATTGTCCATGGATGCCATAGTGAGGCGCGCCGCGTCTGGCCGCAAGAGGGAAGAAATCAACTGAAATACACCTGTTGCACGATGTACGCCGGGTTTGCCGGCGCGTTGCCGGAAAACCGTGTGGCGTCATGGAGTGGCCCTAAAATAAACGTCCTGGCCTTGCTGCTCGTCCGGTTTCCTAAAAAACGTTTACAGCTACGGCGGCATCCCCTCTCTACACTGGTCCGTATGGTTGCCCCTTCACTCTGGCGCAGACGGCTGTTGCACGCGGCGCTGGCCGCAGGTTTATCCTGCCCGTTGGCGTCCGCGTTTGGCGACACCCCCATTGCGTCCCCTGATTTTGCCTCGCCGCCCTCCCAGGGCGCGCCGGTACGCATGGCGCGCGGCATCGGAGTTCTGTCCCCGGTTCAGCCCATTCCCGTGCGGCCCGCGCCGTCGATGGAAGCCCGGGCGGTGCCGCTCGATCCGTCCCCTTGCGACCTGCAAGTGGCGGAGCCGGCCATGGACACCAGCGTGCAGGGCGGAGGCGGCAGCGATGACGAACTGATTCCCGGCATCGGCGCCTCGCTGTCGGGCGCGGCCAACGCGTCGCCCCTGGGCTGCGAACAGGCTGCCGCCCCGGCCGAAGAAGCCACGCCCGACTACGCCTTCGCGCTGGAAGACGGGGATCTGCCCCGTGTGCCGGTCGTGGTGATCTCGGGCGTTTCACGCCCCAGCCGTCCGTGGTTCGCCTCGGTCAGCGGCCAGGACGGCCTGCGTTACGGCGGCGACCGCAATTGGGTGTACCGCAACACGGCCGGGCCATCCGTCACCGTGGGCAATATCAATGCCAACGCGCCCGCCTGGGGCAGCAGCGCGCCGGTCGGCGGTTTGCAGATCGCAAACTGGGCCGGCGCTTCCGCGACCGTGCCCGAAGGCAGCTTTGGCTATTCCTCGTCGCTGGGCAAACTGAACCGCATGGATCCCGCGGCCAGTTCGGGCGCCGTGGACTATGGCGCGTCCGTCGGCAGCGGCAGCGTGCGCTATGGGCTGACGCCCACGCTGACGCTGGAAGGCCAGATGCAGAGCGCGCCGTCGCTGACGACCCGGGGCATGGGCACCACCTACGCCGCAGGCGAATACGGCACATTCCAGGCCGGCGCCACGCAAAGCTCGTTCGACGCCGCCAACGCCTGGCGCTATCGCTTCGGCTACAGCGTGGACGTGGCCGATGCCGTCAACCTGGGCTACACGAACGAACAAATCGGGGCCGGCTTCGGCGACCTGTCCACTTACTCCGGCGGCGTGGCGTCGGTCCCGCAGTCGCGCAATACCTTCACGGCGGGCGTGCCCATCACGGGCTGGGGCACGCTTAGCGGCACGTATTCCGGGTTGCACGAAGGGTCGACGCTGGCCGAACAACGCGTGGGGCTGACGCATAGCATGTTCGTCGCCCCCAAAGTGAAGCTGGCCGTGGGCGCCGACCGCGACATCATTTCCGGCAACTATGAATGGCGGGCGAACCTGAGCATGCCGGTGGATACTTTCATGCGCGGCACCTGGTTCAGTTGGTAGCCGGCACGCAGCACGGACGGAAATATCCGCTTAAAGGAGGCTGTCCGGAATTGCGGCTTAAAATCCCTGCCATGATGCTCCCGGCCTACCCCCATGTCTGACGCGCGCGCCCTTGGCGTATTGCAGCGCGTTTTCGGTTACGAATCCTTCCGCGGCGACCAGCAAGCCATTGTCGAACAAGTGATCGACGGCGGCGACGCGCTGGTCCTCATGCCCACCGGCGGCGGGAAATCGCTCTGTTACCAGATTCCCTCGCTGGTCCGTGAAGGCACCGGCATCGTCGTGTCGCCGCTGATCGCGCTGATGCAGGATCAGGTCGACGCCCTGACCGAACTGGGCGTGCGCGCGGCCTTCCTGAACTCCACGCAGGAATGGCGCGTGGCCCGCGACGTCGAGCAGGCGTTCCTGGCTGGCGAACTGGACTTGCTGTACGTTGCCCCCGAACGCCTGCTGACCGACCGCTGCCTGCAATTGCTCGAGCGCGGCCGCATCGCGCTGTTCGCCATCGACGAAGCGCATTGCGTATCCCAGTGGGGCCACGACTTCCGGCCGGAATACCTGGGCCTGTCGATGCTGCATGAACGCTGGCCGGACGTGCCGCGCATCGCGCTGACGGCCACGGCCACGGCCGATACGCGCACCGAAATCGCTCAGCGCTTGTCGCTGGACGACGCCCGCCACTTCGTTTCCAGCTTCGACCGACCCAACATCCGCTACCGCATCGTCGAAAAGAACGAGGTGCGCAAGCAGCTGCTGGAGATGATCCGCACCGAACACGACGGCGAATCCGGCGTGGTGTATGGCCTGTCACGAGCACGCGTTGAGGAAACCGCTGAATTCCTGTGCAACCAGGGCATCGACGCCATGCCGTACCACGCCGGGCTCAGCCCGCAGGTGCGCGCCGCCAACCAGTCCCGGTTCCTGCGGGAAGACGGCGTTGTCATGGTGGCCACCATCGCCTTCGGCATGGGTATCGACAAGCCGGATGTGCGCTTCGTGGCCCACATCGACCTGCCCAAATCCGTCGAAGGCTACTACCAGGAAACGGGCCGTGCCGGCCGCGACGGCCTGCCCGCCACCGCCTGGCTGGCCTACGGCCTGCAAGACGTGGTGCAGCAGCGCCGCATGATCGACGAATCCCCCGGCGACGAGTCTTACCGCCGCCGCCTGGGTCAGCAGCTGGACGCGATGCTGGGGCTGTGCGAAACCGTGGAATGCCGGCGCGTGCGGCTGCTGGCGTACTTCGGCCAGCAGATCACGGCCTGCGGCAACTGCGACGTGTGCCTGGAGCCGCCGCAAGCCTGGGACGGCACGGTCGCGGCGCAGAAAGTGCTGTCGGCTGTCTATCGCCTGTGGAAGGAACGGGGCCAGCGCTATGGCGCGGGCCACATCATCGACATCCTGCGCGGCAAGGTCACCGACCGCACCAAGCAGCACGGCCATGAAACGCTAAGCGTGTTCGGCGTGGGCGAAGACCTGAGCGATACCGCGTGGCGAGGCGTGCTGCGCCAGTTGCTGGCGCAAGGCCTGCTGACAGTGGACAACGAAGGGTTCGGTACGCTGGCCCTGACCGAAGGCAGCCGCGCGGTGCTCAAGGGCGAACGCCAATTGATGCTGCGCCGTGAATCCGAAAAGAAGACCCGGTCGGGCAAAACCAGCAGCGGCCGTGCCAAGGCCGCCGCGATCGACCTGCCGGCCGAACTGCAACCCGTTTTCGAGGCGCTGCGCGCCTGGCGCGGCGAAGTGGCGAAAAGCCACGGCGTGCCGGCTTATGTCATCTTCCACGACGCCACGCTGCGTGAAATTGCCCTGGCGCAACCCGACTCCATGGATGCGCTTAGCCACATCAGCGGCGTGGGCGCGCGCAAGCTGGAAGCCTACGGCGAAGAGATCCTGCAACGCGTGGCCAAGCCGGTGCTGTAACGCCCGCCCCGCCGCCGCCGTCAGGCCGACGGCGGTGGCAAGAGCGGCACCGGCGCCCGCTCTTTCCCGAAAACCGACCGGTACGCCAGGATGTTGAACACCAACACTACCGGTATCCCCACGACCGCGCCGGCCATGACCAGGCGCATCGACCCCAGCGCGCCCGCGCCGTCCCACAAGGTCATGTCGTCCAGGATCAGGTAGGGGAACAGGCTGTACGCCAACCCGCTCAGCATCAGCAGGAACAACGCCACGCACAGCACGAACGGCAACCAGCTGAAACGATCGGCGCGGCCGGGCAGACGAGCCAGCAGCATCTCGGCCGCCACGTATGCCGCCAGCATCAACACCCACACCGTGGCGGCCAGGCTCAGGTGCGCGATGTTGCTCCATTTATAGAAGATGCCCGCGTTGGCCAACCCCAGCGTCACCGCGATGGCGACCATGCCCACGGCCGTCCAGCGAATGGCGTGGCGCGCCCAACCGGCGGCGCGGCGCTGCAGGTCGCCATCTACCCGCATGACCAGCCAAGAGGCGCCCAGCAGCACGTAAGCCGCCACGGCGCACAGGCCCACGAACATCGCGAACCAGCCGTAGCCGGCGTCGGACTGATAGCCCGTGGCGATGCGGCCCAACAGCATGCCCTGGCCAAAAGCGGTGATGATCGAGCCCGCCCAGAAGCCGAAGATCCAGCGCGGCTTCATCTCGTTGCGCGCGCGGATGCGGAATTCGAACGACACGCTGCGCAGCATCACGCCCAGCACCATGCAGGTAAGCGGGCCATAGAGCTTGCCCAGCACCGCCCCCCATGCGAACGGGAATGCCGACGCGAACAAGCCCATGCCCAGCAGCAGCCAGAATTCGTTGGCGTCGCGCCAGGGGCTCAAGAGCGACATCATGCGTCCGCGCTCGTGTTCGGGCGCCAATTGCAGCAGGATGCCCACGCCCAGATCGAAGCCGTCCAGGACCATGCCCGCGGCGATCACCACGAACAGCAGCCCCATGAAGGCAAGCGGCATCCAGAAGGAGGGATCTTCAGGGCTGAGGCCCTGCGAAGCGGCCAGCATGGCGATCATGGCGAGCCTCCGCCGAGTTTGCGCACGGGCACCACGCCGTAGCGCGCCGCGTGGAACAGCATGGCGGCGAACGCGGCCAGCAGCAAGGCATAGAGCAGGCCATAGCCGACCAGCCCATAGAGGACCGTGCTGGAGGCCGTCTGGCCCAGCACTTCGGATTGCGTGATGGTGCCGTTGACGGCAAAGGGCTGCATGCCAATGATGGACACCCACCAGCCGGCCACCACCGCGATGCCGCCCGAGAACATCATGCCGCACAGCACTCGCTGCCACCAGACCGGCAACGTGGACGGATCCAGCCCGCGCCGGAACGTCCACAGGAACGTCACACAGGCCACGGCGAGCATCAGCAGGCCCAAGCCCACGGCGACGCGCAGCGACCAGAAGGTCAGCGCCACCGGCGGCAGCATGCCGGAGTACTTGTCCAGCCCCTGGTAGGTGCCGTCCGCATTGCGGTGCAGCCACATGCCGCCGGCATTGCGGATGGTCAGGTCCGACAGATTGGCGTGCGTGCGCGCGTCCGGCCATCCGAAAATCACCAGCTGGGGCTCGGCGCCGCTTTCCCAGAAGCCGGCGGCGGCGGCCGCCTTGGCGGGCTGCAGCTTGGCCACCATTTGACCGGCTCCCGTGGCTACCGGCACCTGCAGGAAGGCCGCGACCACTGCGATCACCAGCCCGGTCTTGAACGTATTGCGTTCACCATCGCCCAGCGGCCGGCGCAGCGCCTGCAAGGCGGAAACGCCCATCATCAGGAACGAGGCGGCCAACGCCGCGCCCACGACCACGACCGCCATGCGCCAGCCGACAGAGGGATTCAGCACCACGGCGGCCCAGTCATAGACTTGGTAGCGGCCATCGACAAGGATGGCGCCGTCCGGCGTCTGCATCCAGGACTGCAAGGCAAGCACCCAGAACACCGCCACCAATTGGCCCACGGCCACCATCAGCACCGCCAGCGTATGCGCGCCGTCGGACACGCGGCGCTGGCCGAACAGCATGACGCCCAGGAAGCACGACTTCAATATGAAGACGGACAAAATGCCGTAGCCCAGCAGGGGGCCGGCCACGTTGCCGATCTTGTCCATCAGGCCGGCCCACAGGCCGCCGATCTGGATCAGCACCGGCACGCTGGCGGCAAGGGTCAGCACGAAGGCCAGTGCGAAGATGCGCACCCAGAAGCGGTAGGCGGCGGTCCAGCCGCCCCGGCCGGACCAGCGGGCGCGCACCTTGAAAAACAGCAAGACCCAGGCAAGCGCCAGCGAAATCGCCAGGAATAGCGCCAGAAAGCTCAGGCTGGCCACGAACTGCGCACGGGCCAGGGAAAGGGTGGATATATCCATGATGGCCCGTAGTGTAGAGCCAGTTACATGACTGTGGGGACAGTTTGAAACCGGTTGCACAGGGTTCAAAAAGGCCCCTCGCGCGGAACGTGGCAAAATTGACGCTTTGTCGCCGCTTTTTCCTATTCTTTCAAGAATGACCTCCGCCACGACGCCGACCCCAGCTGCATCCAATTTCCTGCTCAACATCGTCCAGGACGACCTTGAAGCCAATCGCTTCCAGGGCAAACGTTGGGCGGGCAAGCCTGGCCCGGCCGCCGTGCAGCAACAGGGGGCCCCGGATCCGGCCCGCATCCGCACGCGCTTCCCGCCGGAGCCGAATGGCTACCTGCACATCGGCCACGCCAAGAGCATCTGCGTGAACTTCGGCCTGGCGCGCGATTTCGGCGGCGTCTGCCATCTGCGCTTCGACGACACCAATCCCGAAAAAGAAGACCAGGAATACGTCGACGCCATCATCGAAGCCGTTCGCTGGCTGGGCTTTGACTGGAAGGCCGACAACGGCCAGGAAAACCTGTACTTCGCCAGCGACTACTTCGGCTACATGTACGAATTCGCCGAAGCGCTGGTCGAAGCCGGCCACGCCTACGTCGACGAGCAAAGCCCCGAGGCCATCCGCGCCAACCGCGGCACGCTGACCGAACCCGGCATCGACTCGCCCTGGCGCAACCGCCCGGCCGCCGAGTCGATCACGCTGCTGCGCGAGATGCGCGACGGCAAGCATCCGGACGGCAGCCTGGTGCTGCGCGCCAAGATCAACATGGCGTCGCCCAACATCAACCTGCGCGACCCGGTGATGTACCGCGTGCGCCATGCCACGCACCACCGCACGGGCAACCAATGGTGCATCTACCCGATGTACAGCTGGGCCCACCCGGTGGAAGACGCGCTGGAAGGCATCACGCACAGCGTCTGCACGCTGGAATTCGAAGACCAGCGCCCGTTTTACGACTGGATCCTGGCGCGCCTGGCCGAACTGGGCAAGCTGGCCCAGCCGTTGCCGCACCAGTATGAATTCGCCCGCCTGAACCTGAGCTACGTCGTCACCAGCAAGCGCAAGCTGCTGCAGCTGGTGCGCGAAGGCCACGTGGACGGCTGGGACGACCCCCGCATGCCGACCCTCTTCGGCCTGCGCCGGCGCGGCTACACGCCGGCCTCGATCCGCCTGTTCTGCGACCGCACGGCGGTCTCGAAGTCCGATTCGCGCATCGACTACAGCCTGCTGGAGCAAGCCGTGCGCGACGACCTCGACCCCATCGCCGCGCGCTCGGTGGCCGTGCTGGACCCGATCAAGCTGGTCATCACGAACTACCCGGAAGGCCAGACCGAAATCTGCACCGCGCCCCGCAACCCGCATGATCCGGAAGCCGGCATGCGCGAGTTCCCGCTGTCGCGCGAGCTCTGGATTGAACGCGACGACTTCCGCGAAGAAGCGCCGAAGAAGTACTTCCGCCTGTTCCCGGGCAACACCGTGCGCCTGAAGTACGGTTACGTCGTGCGTTGCACCGGCTTCACCAAGAACGAAGCCGGCGACGTCGTTGAAGTGCAGGCCGAGTACCTGCCCGAGACCCGTAGCGGCACGCCGGGCGCCGACAGCGTCAAGGTCAAGGGCAACATCACTTGGGTCAGCGCGGCCCACGCGGTGTCCGCGCAGATCCACCTGTACGACCGCCTGTTCGCCGACGCCCGCCCCGATGGCGGCGACAAGGACTTCCTGGCCTGCCTGAACCCGAACTCCAAGCAGACCGTCACGGCCTGGCTGGAACCCGGCACCGTTGCGACGCCGGGCGCTACCTGGCAGTTCGAACGCCTGGGCTACTTCACCGCCGACCTGAAGGACTCCTCCGAAGCCGCGCCGGTGCTCAACCGCATCGTGACGCTGCGCGATTCGTGGGCGCAAGGCTGACCCGCCCGCGCGCATATCACGGGAAAAGGCGCCTTCGGGCGCCTTTTTCTTTCGCTTTCCCGACTGCGCACCCCGCCGCCCGGCGGGTTATCATCCCCGACATCCCGCAGCCGGTCGTGCGCGCCGTTTCCTGGCGCCCGGACCGCCAGCCACCATCAAGATGAATACTGAATCCCTAGCCCTGGACTTCAAAAGCGCCACCCTGTATGCCATCCGGGTGGTTCTGCACAGCGCAGACCCCGAACGCCTCGTTGCCGCGCTGGCCAAGCGCATGGCCGACGCCGGCAGCTTCTTCGAGAACGAGCCCGTCGTGATCGACGCCAGCCGCGTCGAAGAGAAGATCGATTGGAAGGCCCTGGTGGCCGCGCTGCGCAGCCATAACCTGCCCCCGATCGGCGTCGTGGCCGAAGGCGCCAACCTGAAAGCCGCGCGCGAGGCCGGCCTGACGCCGGTGGAACTGTCCACCCCCGCCGCCCGCCCCGCCCCCGTGGTGGACACCGCGCCGCCGAACGACGTGTCCACGCCCGTGCCCTCGGTGCCGGCCGCCGCCGTCGAGACCGCGCCCGCGCCGACGGACACGTCGGCCGCCGATGCCCCCGCTGCGGAAGCGGCCGACGCCACGGACAAACCCGCCGCGTCCGCCGCCGCCGAGCCCATGCCGGCGCGCGAAGCCAGCAGCACCACGTCAGCGCCCGCCCCCACGCAAGCCGCGCCACATTCGTCGTCGGCCCTGGTCATTACCAAGCCGTTGCGCTCGGGCCAACGCGTCTATGCACGGCACACCGACCTGGTCGTGATCGGCATGGTCAGCCAGGGCGCGGAAGTCATCGCCGATGGCAACGTTCACGTCTACGGCCCCTTGCGCGGCAAAGCCATGGCCGGCGCCCGCGGCGACACGTCGGCGCGCATCTTCACGACGCATCTGGACGCAGAGCTGCTTGCCGTGGCCGGCGTGTACCGCGTGGTGGAAGACAAGCTGGACCGGACGCTGCAAAACCAACCGGCGTTGATCCGCCTGGACGGCGATACGTTACGCATCGAAGCGCTGAAAGCCTGAATGGTTTTTGCGCCGCGAAGCGAACGTCTCAACACATTCTGTAAGAAGCCTTACATCGGCTTTTTGCTTTACGATAACGCGATTTATTCGAACATAAGGGTTTGATCGTCATGACACGCATTGTTGTGGTGACTTCCGGCAAAGGCGGCGTGGGTAAAACCACGACGAGCGCCAGTTTTTCCGCGGGCCTCGCGATGCGGGGCCACAAGACCGCTGTCATCGACTTCGATGTCGGCCTGCGCAATCTCGACCTCATCATGGGCTGCGAGCGTCGCGTGGTGTACGACTTCGTCAATGTGATCCAGGGCGAAGCCACCCTTAACCAAGCGCTGATCAAGGACAAGCAGCTTGAAAACCTGTTCATCCTGCCCGCCTCGCAAACGCGCGACAAAGACGCGCTGACGCAGGAAGGCGTGGAAAAGGTCATCAATGACCTGAAGGAAATGGGCTTCGAGTACATCGTCTGCGACTCGCCCGCCGGCATCGAGACGGGCGCGCTGATGGCCGCCTACTTCGCCGACGACGCGCTGGTCGTGACCAACCCGGAAGTCTCGTCGGTGCGAGACTCCGATCGTATCCTGGGCATCCTGGCGGCCAAGTCCAAGCGGGCCGTGGATGGCGGCGAGCCGGTCAAGGAATTCCTGCTGCTCACGCGCTACAACCCGAAGCGCGTGGTCGACGGTGAAATGCTGTCGCTGGGCGACATCGAAGACATCCTGCGCATCAAGCTGATCGGCGTCATCCCCGAATCAGAAGCGGTGCTGCAAGCGTCGAACCAAGGCCTGCCGGCCATTCACCTGAAAGAGACCGACGTCTCCGAGGCCTACAAAGACGTCGTGGCCCGTTACCTTGGCGAAGACAAGGCGCTGCGCTTTACCGACTACGAAAAGCCCGGTCTTCTGAAACGCCTGTTCGGAGGCAAGTAAGCAATGTCCTTCCTGTCGTTTCTGCTCGGTCAAAAGAAATCTTCCGCTTCCGTCGCCAAGGAACGGTTGCAGATCATCCTGGCCCACGAGCGGGGCCGCGGCGACTCGCCCGATTACCTGCCGCAGTTGCAGCAGGAACTTATCGCCGTCATCTCAAAATACGTGAAGATCAACCCCGAAGACATCAAGGTTCACCTGGAACGCCAGGACACGCTGGAAGTGTTGGAAGTGAAGATCGAGATGCCGCAAAACGAAGCCCCCTGATGGCACGGCGTGCGCCGACCATCCGGCGCGCATGCTTCGCGGTAAAAAAAACGCCTGGCGATGCCAGGCGTTTTGCTTTGGGCGCAGGGGCTTAGTGTTTGCCGACCTGGTCGCCGATCACGCCACCGATCGCCGCTCCGCCCACCGTCCCCAGGACGCCGCCATTGGTGATCACGGCGCCTGCGACACCGCCCAACGCGGCGCCGCCGACCGTGCTCTTTTGACGATGGCTCATGCTGTCCCAGGACGAGCAGCCCGCCATGGTGGCAGTGAGCGCCAGTGCGACACAGATTTTGGAAAGAGATGCGATTTTCATGATGAGACTCCTATTCTTGTACCCGGGGCCGCGCCATGAACCTGACGCGAGCGCGCGGTCCCCTTATGGGTTTAGAAGTTTCAGGATCTCAAAATAAAGGGCCTGGCGGTGTGAGGTTTGCCCAGGAATTGTGTCAAACGGCGAGTGAATCTTTGCATGCCCCAGGGACAGTGTTGCAGGCCGCGCCGGCTATTTGACCAGACGTAACACGTCGCGAAAGCGCGGATGCTCGCACGTCTCCATCCACTCAAAAATCGCCATTTCTGACGTGACAATATCGGCGCCATGCGCGCGTGCGCGGCGCAGCGCCGCGTGATGGTCGGCAGGCTTGCGCGACCCCGCCGCATCCGACACCAGCACGGCCCTATAGCCCATGTCAGCCAGACCGATCACGGTTTGCAGCACGCAGATATGCGCCTCGCAGCCCGCCACCAGGATCGTCTTGCGCGCCGCCGGCAGCCACGCTTCGAAACCTGGCTCGCGCGCCGAAGAAAAGTGCATCTTCTGAAACGTAGCCTGCACGATCTCGCGCAGCGGGTCCACCGTGACGCCCAGCATCTTGCTGTGATGCTCGGTGGCGATCACCGGCACGTCCAGCAGGCGCGCGGCCTGCGCAAGCTTGTGCGCTGAGTGCAGCACGGCATCGCCGTCGTGGATGACCGGCATCAGCCGGCCCTGCATGTCGACGATAAGCAAGGTGGAATCGGAAGCTTGCAGCAGCATGGTCGTGGGCTCCAGTTGAGTGCTTAGGATACCCCGTTCGAAGATTCTCGATGTTGGGAGAGGGGGCGTAGGATGGGTAGAGCGCGAGGCCCTTCACATCGATGAACAAATGCCGAATGCGCGCAACCCACCAAGCGGCACAGGAGAGCTAATCGGCTTCGGCTATTACGCAGCCGCTGCTTGATGGGTTGCGCGCGCTTGGCGATTGCGTTGTTGTGAGGTCGTTCTCGCGCTTCACCCATCCTACGATCGCTGCTCAAAAAAATCCCGACGCATCGGCCGGGATTTTTTCTCAGGCTGCTTGGCGGACCAAGGCTTACTTCAACGCCTTGTAGCGCAGGCGCTTGGGCTTGGCGCCCTCTTCACCCAGACGGCGCTTCTTGTCGGCTTCGTACTCTTGGTAGTTGCCGTCGAAGAACACCGCTTGCGAATCGCCTTCGAATGCCAGGATGTGGGTCGCGATGCGATCCAGGAACCAGCGATCGTGGCTGATGACCATGACGCTGCCGGGAAACTCCAGCAGGGCATCTTCCAGCGCGCGCAGGGTTTCCACGTCGAGGTCGTTGGACGGTTCGTCAAGCAGCAGCACGTTGCCGCCAGCGATCAGCGTCTTGGCCATGTGCAGGCGGCCGCGTTCGCCGCCGGACAACTGGCCCACGACCTTGTTCTGATCGCCACCCTTGAAGTTGAAGCGGCCCAGATAGGCACGCGACGACATTTCGAACTTGCCCACCGTGAGGATATCGGCGCCGTCGGCCACCGCATCGAACACCGTCTTCTTGTCTTCCAGCGCATCGCGCGACTGGTCAACGTAGGCCAGCTTAACGGTCTGGCCGATGTTGACTTCGCCCGAATCCGGCTGCTCGCGGCCCGCGATCATGCGGAACAGCGTGGACTTACCGGCGCCGTTGGGGCCGATGATGCCGACGATGGCGCCCGGCGGCACCTTGAAGCTGAGGTTATCGATCAGCAGGCGATCGCCGTAAGCCTTGCTGACATTGTTGAATTCAATGGCCTCGTTGCCCAGGCGCTCACCCACGGGAATGAAGATTTCCTGGGTTTCGTTGCGCTTCTGGTATTCGTAGGACGACAGCTCTTCGAAGCGGGCCAGGCGCGCCTTGGCCTTGGCCTGACGGCCCTTCGGGTTCTGGCGCACCCACTCCAGTTCCTTCTTGATGGTCTTCTGGCGGGCGGACTCCGAGGACTCTTCCTGCTTCAGGCGGTCTTCCTTCTGTTCCAGCCACGAGCTGTAGTTGCCCTTCCAGGGGATGCCATAGCCGCGGTCCAGTTCCAGGATCCATTCGGCGGCGTTGTCCAGGAAGTAGCGATCGTGGGTCACGGCGACGACCGTGCCGGGGAACTTGTGCAGGAACTGCTCAAGCCACTCCACGCTTTCGGCGTCCAAGTGGTTGGTGGGCTCGTCCAGCAGCAGCATGTCGGGCTTGGACAGCAGCAGGCGGCACAGCGCCACGCGACGCTTTTCACCGCCGGACAGGTTGCCGACGATGGCGTCCCAGGGCGGCAGGCGCAGCGCGTCGGCGGCGATTTCCATCTGGTGTTCGATATCGTCCGAACCGCTGGAGGCAGCGGCAGCGATGATGGCTTCAAGTTCGGCCTGCTCGGCCGCCAGCGCGTCGAAGTCCGCGTCCGGTTCCGCATACGCGGCGTAGACCTCGTCCAGGCGCTTCTTGGCGGTGACGACGGCGCCCAGGCCTTCTTCCACCGACTGGCGCACCGTGTGCTCGGGATTCAGTTGCGGTTCCTGCGGCAGGTAGCCGATGTTCAGGCCCGGCATGGGAATGGCTTCGCCTTCGATCTCTTTATCGACGCCCGCCATGATCTTCAGCAGCGTCGACTTGCCCGAGCCGTTCAGGCCCAGCACGCCGATCTTGGCGCCAGGAAAAAACGAAAGCGAGATGTCACGCAGGATCTGCCGCTTGGGCGGCACGATCTTGCCGACGCGGTTCATGGTGTAGACGTATTGGGCCATGGGCTCGTATAGGGAAAGAAAGCTGATGAACCGTCGATTGTAGGCCGGAACCCTGACAGGCGTGCGTCAGGCGGCCACGCAACCCTCAACCCGCCGCTTTGCCCGGGCGCAGCCCCAGGCGCGGGGTACGCATTTGCGCCAGCATCACGCCGGCCAACGCCATCGCGCCGCCCACGATATGGAAGACGTGAGGCTTCTCGTCCAGGAATACCGAGGCGATCGCGACCGTGCCCACCGGCATCAGGTTCAGGAAAATGCTGGCCCGGTTGGGGCCCAGATGTTTCACGCCCTGCATCCACAGGAACGGCGCAAACAGGGACGGGAAGATCGCGGCATACAGCACCAGCGGCACGTTTTCGGCATTCAGCGGCGACGGCGCGGCCATCAAGAAGGCCGGCAACTGGAACAGCACGCCGAACGCCACCTGCACATACAGCGACTGCCACGGCCCCACCGGCAGGCCCCAACGGCGCAGCAGGACGCCGTACAGCGCATAGGCCAGCGCAGCCAGTCCCATCAGCAGGTCGCCCGGATTCGCGCCCACCGAGAGCAAACGGGCCGGGTCGCCTTCGCCAATCAGCAGCGCCAGCCCCGCCAGCGACACCAGGCCGCCCACCATCGCCATCAACGTGGGGCGCTGACGCAGCACCACTGTCCCAACCGCGATGGTCAGCAGCGGAATCATGGCCGTGATGATGCCCATGTTGGTCGCCGTGGTGCTGGACGCCGCCACATAGGCCAGCCCCTGGTACAGCGCCATTCCCAGCCCGCCCAACACCGCGAACTTGGGCAGGTACGGCACGATCAGGCGGCGCTGCGCCCACACGCCCGGCAAGGCAAAAGGCGTCAGCACCGCGCCGGCGATCGCCCAGCGGTAGAAGCCGATGACGGCGGGCGAGATCACGCCGGCGGCCATCTTGGTCACGATCATATTGACCGACCAGATCAAGGCCGCCAGCAACGGGAACAGCAGGTAGCGGGCGGGAATGTGGGGAGTGTCGCGCGTCATGGACGAGTCTTGCAGGCTAAGAACAGGCGGCAAGTGTAGGCCCTGTCCGAGACGACGTATATAATGAATATCAGACAAATCCGCATGAACTTCCGACATGGAACTTGCCGATACCGCCCCCATCCTGGCCGGCCACCTGCCGTATCCGCTGGCGTGCCGCATCTTGCACTTCACGCCGCATTCCAGCATGCAGCGCCATCGTTCACCGTGGGCGGAACTGAATTTCGCGCTGTCCGGCATCATGGAAATCAGCATTAACGGCGTCACCTACCTGTCGCCCCCGCAGTACGCCATCTGGATACCGCCGCACGTCGAGCACTGCTGCCAGAACGAAGGCGAAGTGCATTACGCCTGCATCGACATCCCGGCCGAAGCCTGCGCCGGCCTGCCCGACACGCCCTGCACCTTGGAAATCAGCGCTGTCACGCGCGCGGTATTGGGCGACTTCGAACGGCGCGGCGTCCGCTATCCGGCTACACCGGAAGACCGGCGCCTGGCGCAAGTGGTCATCGATCAACTGCGCCAGGCTCGCGCCTACGCCAGCTACCTGCCATCAAGCACCCATCCGGTGCTGGCCCCCATTCTCTCTGCCCTGCAGCGCAGTCCGGGCGACAAGCGAGGCGCCGCGCACTGGGCCGCCAGCGCCGGCATCACCGAGCGCACGCTGCTACGCCATTGCCAGCAGCACCTGGGCATGTCGTTCAACGAATGGCGCCAGCGCTTGCGCGTGGTCGCAGCGCTAGGCTTGCTGGACGCGGGCCGCCCCGTGCAAACCGTGGCGCGAGAATTGGGCTACAGCACGCCGTCCGCCTTCATCGCGATGTTCCAGCGCCTGACCGGCGAATCCCCCGACAGCGCCCGCAAGCGCAGCGCCCCTGCCCCCGTCTGACCGCGCTGCCCGTGTCGTCATCCAAGCGTCCGATGCACTGCAACGCCGATCGCGCGACAATAACGCCTGACCTTATGTATCTTGCCGTGCCGTCGCGGCTTCATCGCGCCCAGGAATCTCCTTTATGTCCGCCTCTGCTACCCCACCCCCCTCCGTGACTCACTTCAGCGCATCCGAGCTGGACATGCTGGCCAAGACCGCCGACGCGCTTAGCGCCTATCTGGGCAAGCCCGTGCTGGCCGAAGTGATCCTGGGCGATGAAGGCACCGAATGGGTCACCTACGGTGTCCCGATGGACGAGAACGCCAACGTCGAAGAAGACCAGACCCACGTCCAGCTCGGCGGCCCCGGCGCCCGCATCCTGGGCAACCGCGGCGGCCTGCCCCACGCCGACGACGACACGTATGATTGCCTGTACCTCTGGGCCGTCCAGATTTCCATGAATGAAGGCGAACGCTTCATCAAGCTGGACCACGACGGCGAAGAATCCGCCTGGTCCGACAGCCTGGAAGACGTCCTGCCTTTCGCCTTGACGGAAGAACCGCAACCGGAGCCGACCGAGGACGACGAGGAAGGGGAAGACGAAGACGACGAAGACGACGACACGCCGTATGAGCGCGTGGACGAGCCGCGCCATTGATTTGAATACCGCCCCGGCGTTCGCCGGGTGATGGGTTTCGCGCGATAAACGCCAGCGCCACAGCCACGACATCCGCGCGCTCCACCCCTCCTACGACGGCGCGGCGCCACGAATTCAATTCACCAAATGCCAAAAAAGGCCGCCCGCGCGGCCGGCTTTTTGGCGGCCCCGCAAGATCTTCCCGCCCTGCCCTTCTCGCGGCAAGAATGCCAAGCACTTAGCCCGCCCCGACGCCCGTCAAGTCGAGCACAACGCGAGTCAGAGGCGGTGGGGGGACTGGCCGCCTCTGACGCCTAAAGAACCGCCTCCACGGCAAAAGCAGATCAAACCGTGATCCGCCCCTCCTCCACGGCATGGCAAGCCACGACCGACACCCCCGCCAACCGGGCCACGGGCGCCTCCGCCCGGCATCGGTCGTTGGCATGCGGGCACCGAGGATGGAACGTACACCCTGAAGGCGGGTTCAACGGATTCGGCACTTCCCCGGCCACCGCGGTGCGCGGCTTGCCCGCCCCGTTGATATCCGGAATTGCCTCCAGCAGCATCCGCGTATAGGGGTGCCGCGGCCGCGCGAACAGCTCGTCCCTGGGCGCCACTTCCACCATCCGCCCCAAATACATCACCCCCACCCGATCGGCCACGTGATGCACCACCGCCAGATTGTGGGAAATGAACAAATACGTCAGCCCCAGCTTGCGCTGCAAATCCTTCATCAGGTTCAGCACCTGCGCCTGCACCGACACGTCCAACGCCGACGTCGGCTCATCGCACACCAGGAATTCCGGATTCACCGCCAACGCCCGCGCAATCGAAATGCGTTGACGCTGCCCCCCCGAAAACTGATGCGGATAGCGCCCCTGATCCGCCGGATCCAGGCCCACCTGCTTGAGCAATTCGCTGACCCGCGCCACGCGCTCGTCCGGCGTCATCTGCGTATGCGTCAGCATCGGCTCCGCAATGATGCGGCCCACGCGCCAGCGCGGATTCAAGCTGGCATAAGGATCCTGGAAGATCATCTGCAAGCGCTTGCGCAAGTTGCGCCCGCCTTTCTCAGACATCCGCGACAGCGGCTGGCCATCGAAACGGATATCGCCGCGCGTCAGCCCGTACAGGCCTACCAGCATGCGCGCGACTGTGGATTTTCCACAGCCCGATTCGCCCACCAGCGCCAGCGTTTCACCGCGCGCGATGTCAAACGACACGCCGTCCACCGCGCGCAGCATCACGCGCGGCTTGCCGGCCAGCTTGCGTTCCAGCCAGGGCGGCGACACATCGAACCAGCGCGCCGCGTCTTTAACTTCCACCAAGGGCGTGCTCATGCGGCCACCATCGTTTTATCGTCATGCAACCAACAGGCCGCCCGCGACGTGCCCGCCGGCAGCAACTCGGGCCGCTCGGTCGCGCAACGCGGCAAACGCTGCCCGCAACGCGGATTGAACGCACAGCCCGGCGGAATCGCGTTCAGGCGAGGCATGCTGCCATCGATCTGCACCAGCCGGTCCCGATGTCCCTCTAGCGACGGGATGGATCCCATCAGCCCGGACGTATAGGGATGGCGCGGCTTGTGGATCACGTCCGCCACCGGACCGATCTCGGCCACCCGGCCCGCGTACATCACCGCCACCCGGTCCGCGGTTTCGGCGATCACGCCCATATCGTGCGTAATCAGCATCACCGCCGTGCCGTGCTCGCGGCACAGGCGTTTAAGCAGTTCGATGATCTGCGCCTGAATGGACACATCCAGCGCGGTGGTCGGCTCATCGGCCACCACCAGCTTGGGTTCGGCCGCCAGCGCCAGCGCGATCACCACGCGTTGCCGCATGCCGCCCGAGAACTGGTGCGGATAATGGTCGATGCGTTCGCGCGCCGCCGGAATACCGGTAGACGCCAGCAACTCAACGGCGCGGTTGCGCGCCTGCGACCACGTCATGTCCAGATGCGTGACGATGGTTTCCGCCAACTGCCGGCCCACCGTGTACAACGGATTCAAAGAGGTCAGCGGGTCTTGGAACACCGCGCCGATCTCGCGGCCGCGCACGCGGCGCATCTGCTCGTCCGGCAGATTATCGATGCGGCGGCCAGCCAGCAGGATCTCGCCCGCGGCAATGCGCCCGGGCGGTTCCAGCAAGCCGATGATGGACGCGCCGGTCAGCGATTTCCCTGCGCCCGATTCCCCCACCACGCCCAGGACTTCGCCCGCCTGGATGGAAAAGGACACATCGTCCAGGGCGCGTAGCGTGCCGCGGCGCGTGGGAAACTCCACGCGCAGATTGCGGACTTCTAGAAGTGCGCTCATGGTTGCCTCAATTCAGCCGCGGGTTAAGCGCATCGCGCAGCCAGTCACCCAGTAGGTTGACCGACAGCACCAGCAGCACCAGCGCCGCGCCCGGGAAAATGGTGATCCACCATTCGCCGGAAAACAGGAAATCGTTGCCGATGCGGATCAGCGTGCCCAGCGACGGCGCCGTCGGCGGCACCCCCACCCCCAGGAACGACAGCGTCGCCTCGGTAATGATCGCGGTGGCCAGATGCACCGTGGCCAGCACCAGCACCGGCCCCAGCACGTTCGGCAACACATGGCGGAACATGATCACGGGAGACGCCACGCCGATCACGCGGGCGGCCTGCACGTATTCGCGGTTCTTCTCCACCAGCGTCGATCCGCGCACCGTGCGCGCATACTGCGGCCAGCCGGCCAGCGCGATAGCGCCGATCAGCACCGGGAATGCGATCAACTCGTGCATCTCGCGCGGAACGGCGGCGCGCGCCACCCCGTCGATCAGCAACGCGATCAGGATGGCGGGAAACGACAGCTGCACATCCGCGATCCGCATGATGAAAGCATCGATGCGCCCCCCTGCGTAACCGGAAATCAGCCCCAGCACGATGCCGATCAACATGGACAGCAGCACCGACGCCAGGCCGATCAACAGCGACACGCGGGTGCCGTACAGAATGGCCGAATACAGGTCCCGGCCCTGGCTGTCGGTGCCCAGCAGATAGGTCTGCTGGCCGTTGGCCTCCCAGGCGGGCGGCAACAAGGCGTCCAGCAATTCCACCGTCGTCAGATCGAACGGGTTGTGCGGCGCGACCCAGCCGGCCCCGAACGAGCCGATCAGCAGCAGCGCCAGCATCACGGTCGCCACGATGGCCACGGGCGCCCGGCGCCAGGCCCAGGCAAGATCGCTGTCCCACCAGCGTTTGAGTACGGCGCGCATCAGTGAGCCCCCCCGCCGCGGGTCAGCCCCGAACGCAAGCGCGGGTCCACGACGAAATACAGAAGATCGACCACCAGGTTGATCACCACGAACACCAGCGCGATCAGGCACAGGTACGCGGCCATCACCGGCACGTCGGCGAATTGGACCGCCTGGATGAACAGCAGGCCCATGCCCGGCCACTGGAACACGGTCTCGGTGACGATGGCGAAGGCAATGATGCCGCCCAGCTGCAACCCGGTGATCGTGATGACCGGCACCATCGTGTTCTTCAGCGCATGGCCAAAGTGGATGGCGCGGCGCTTCAACCCGCGTGCGCGCGCGAACTTGATGTAGTCCGAACGCAGCACCTCCAGCATCTCGGATCGCACCAGACGCAGCACCAGCGTCATCTGAAAGAGCGACAAGGTGATGGACGGCAGGATCAGGTGCTTCCAGCCCGTGGCCGTGAAAAGGCCGGATGTCCACCAGCCCACGCTGACGGTGTCGCCGCGCCCATAACTGGGCAGCCAGCCCAACTGCACCGAAAACACCAGGATCAACAAGATCCCAATCAGGAAGGTGGGCAGCGACACGCCCAGCAAGGAGCCCGCCAGCAGCATCTGGGATACCAGGCTATTGCGCTTGAGCGCCGTGTACACGCCCAGCGGCACGCCGACCACCAGCGCCAGCAACGCCGCCACCATGGACAGTTCCAGCGTGGCCGGCAGGCGGGACTTCAACAAGGTGGACACGGGTTCGCTTTGGCGCAGGGAGATGCCGAAGTTTCCCTGCGCGGCGTTGACCACGAAATGACCGAATTGAACGATGGCGGGCTCGTTCAGCCCCAGGCGTTCGCGCAACTCGATGCGCTCGGCATCGGTGGCGTCCTGCCCCAGCATGATGGTGACAGGGTCGCCGACGTATTGAAACAGCACAAAGGCCAGTAGCGCGACGGTGAGCATCACCGCTACGGCCTGCAACAGGCGACGCAGTATGAAAGCAAACATAGGGGAACAACCAAAACAAAACGGCGGGAGCCGGGTGGGCTCCGCGCCGTCTGGTTAGCCGGGGTCAGTCAACCTTGACCCAATCGGCAACAAGGCGATTGTCGGCACGGTGGATAACCGTGACGTTCTTGCGCATCGCCCAGGGGATGACCTGGTCATGCAGCGGGATGTGGCCGAAGTCCTTGGCGTGCCCTTGCAGCACGGTGATGATGTCGGCGTCGCGCTTGGCGGGGTCGGTTTCGGTCTTGATGCGATCGATGATCACGTCAAGTTCCTTGTTGCTGTAACCGCCCAGGTTGTACATGCCGTCCGCGCCTTCGCCCTTGGTGCGGATCAGGTTCTGCAGGGAATACATGGCGTCGAACGTGGGCACGCCCCAGCCGAACAGGAAGGCGCTGGTGTCGAACGACTGCACCTTGGGGAAGTACGTGGAACGCGGCATGGCGTTCATCGTGGCCTTCACGCCGACCTTGGCCCACATGCCGACCACGGCCTGGCAGATGGCTTCGTCGTTGATGTAGCGGTTGTTCGGGCAGTCCAGCGTGAAGTTCAAGGTGCCGTCATAACCGGCTTCCTTCAGCAGCGCGCGCGACTTTTCGGGATCGTAAGGCACGCGCTTGTGCACGGATTCGGCCCAGCCATGCACCTGCGGCGCGATCATCGTGCCGGTCGGCGCGGACAGGCCGCGCATGACGGCGCGCTTGATGGCGTCCACGTCGATCGCGCGGTACAGCGCTTCACGCACGCGGATGTCCTGGAACGGGTTCTTGCCCTTGATGTTCGAGTACTGGAGTTCCGGGCGCTTCTGGTCCAGGCCCAGATAGATGGTGCGGTATTCGTTGCCTTCCACCACTTTTTGCGCCTGGCGGATACGTTCCAGGTCCTGGGCTGCGGGGTCCAGCACGAAGTCGATCTCGCCGGACAGCAGCGCGGCCGTGCGCGTGGCGTTCTGCTTGATCGGCGTGAACACCACTTCGGTCACGTTGCCGACCTTGCCCGCCTTGTTCCACCAGTCCTTGTTTTCTTCGAAAACCGTGCGCACGTCGACTTCGCGCGACTTCAGCTTGTAGGGGCCGGTGCCGTTGGTGTTGCGCGCGCCGTAGGTCTCTTCTTTATTGACGTAGTCCTGCGGCTTGGCGATGTTGTTCTTTTCAGCCCACGCCTTGTTCATGATGAACACGTTGGTCAGCTGGCGCAGCAGCACGGGGTTGGGCGCCGACGTTTCGATCTCGATCGTCAGGTCGTCGACCTTGCGCGCTTCTTTGATGCCCGTCGTGTAGGCCTTGTAGTTCGACGTGGGCGCCATGGCGCGGTGGATCGAGAAGACCGCGTCATCCGCCGTGAAGGCAGCGCCGTCATGGAACTTCACGCCCGGGCGCAGCTTGAAGCGATACAGGGTGGGCGACAGCTGTTCCCATTCCGTCGCCAGGCGCGGCACCACCTTGAACGTCTTGTCGTAGTCCACCAGCGGTTCGTAGATATAACTGTTGGCGGCGATCGTCATGCCTTCGTTCTGCGAATGCGGATCGAAAGTAAGGATGTCGCCCTGGGCAGCCCAACGGAAGGACTTGGCTTGCCCGATCGAGGGCACAGCCACGGCGGCGGCGATCGCGATAGCAATCAAGGTGCGGCGCATAGGGGTTAACTCCTGACATTAGTCTGAATACCGGCGCGAGTGTGCCTACGCGCCAGACCCCTGTCAATTCAGGGTTTATGCGTACCGGAGACGGTTTTTATAGAGAGACAATAAGTAGGGACGCATATGCTTGTAACAAAATAATTGAAACGAACAGTGTTCGAGTGCGCGCACGCAACGGACTTACTCGTCCGCATCGATGGGCAGTTCAAGCGGCACGTGTTCCGTCATCAGCACGCCCAGCATCTCGATCAGCAGCGCCGCGCGCTCTTCGCCGAAGGGCGCCAGCACCGCTTTCTGGTGCTGCAACGCCTGTTCGCACAAGCTGGCGATCAGGTGGGTGCCTTTGGCCGTGATGCAGACCCGCGTCTGGCGGCGGTCCGCCCGCACGCCGGTGCGCGCCACCAACCCTTCGGCCTCCATGCGCTGCACCACCTTGCTCAAGGTGGGCTGTTTGGTGATGGCCAGCACCGCCAGCGTGCCGATGGTTTCGCCGGGGCTGCCTTCCAAGCTGGCCAACACGCGCCACTCGGTCACGGACAAGCCGGCGGCTTTTACCTGCAAATGGAATTCGGCCGAAATGCGCTGGCTGGCCTGCGCCAGCAGATAGGCCAGGTAGCCATCGACGAAACGCGGCCCCGCCGCGCCCCGACCTGTCAGAAGCGTTTCCCGCTGCTTGTCCAACCGCATGTTGCTTTGCTCCCACGCACCGGAATTCATGTTTGGCCGACGGCCGAAAAGCGCATTGCACCACGACGGCGCAACCACGCGCCATGATGTGCCGCAATGCTGTTGCGCAGCACAGGGTATACCCGGAATCGCAACCCGTTTTTGCACCAAGACGGCGCTGAAATACCGCCATGGAGCTAGAGAACAACCAGTATATACACCCTTGTTTTAGCGTGATATTTTTTGATTTCCATGAAATTTCATCTTTTTTGTTGACAGCTAAAACGTTGACTCCTAAAGTATTTTTCAGGTGAAGATTTCGTGACATGACGATGCTGCACGGCAGCAAGGCTTGAGGACCGGTCATCCGGCCCAACCAGGAGTTCGAGATGGCTGAAAGGTCTTTCAAGAAAGAAGTCCAGCAGTTGCGCATCGGCGCCGGCGAAGAGTTTCGCGGCGAGGGCATTCTTGCCGTCACCAAAGCGTTGCTGCAATCGGGCGTGGGCTATGTGGCGGGCTACCAGGGATCGCCGATTTCGCACTTGATGGACGTGCTGGCCGACGCCAACGACATCCTGCAAGAGCTGGGCGTGCACTTCGAGGCCAGCGCTTCCGAAGCCACCGCCGCCGCCACCTTGGCCGCCTCGGTCATGTACCCGATCCGCGGCGCGGTCACCTGGAAATCCACCGTGGGCACCAACGTCGCGTCCGACGCCCTGGCCAACCTGGCCTCCGGCGGCGTCACGGGCGGCGCGCTGGTCATCGTGGGCGAAGACTACGGCGAAGGCTCGTCCATCATGCAGGAACGTTCGCACGCGTTCGCCATGAAGTCGCAGATCTGGCTGCTGGACCCGCGCCCTAACCTGGAAAGCATGGTCAAGGCAGTGGAAGACGGCTTCGAATTGTCCGAAGCCAGCAAGACGCCCGTGATGCTGCAACTGCGCATCCGGGGCTGCCACGTGCATGGCCGCTTCATCGCCAAGGAAAACAAGCGGCCCGCCTTTTCGCTGGCCGAAGCATTGGAAAGCCCCGCGCGCGACACCAGCCGCATCGTGCTGCCGCCCGCGTCGTTCCTGCACGAACAAGAGAAGATCAAGGACCGCTGGCCCGCCGCCATCCGCTACATCAAGGAACATAAGCTCAACGAGCACTTCGACGGCGACCAGAAAGACATCGGCCTGATTCTGCAAGGCGGCCTGTACAACGGCGTCATCCGCTCGCTGCAGCTGCTGGGCCTGGCGGACAACTTCGGCAACAGCCGCATTCCGCTGTACGTCATGAACGTGACCTATCCCGTCATCGAAGACGAGGTCATCGATTTCTGCCGCGACAAGCGCGCCGTGCTGCTGCTGGAAGAAGGCCAGCCGGACTACATCGAACAAAACCTGCATGCCGTGCTGCGCAAGGCGGGTATCGACACCCATCTGTCCGGCAAGGACGTGCTGCCGATGGCGGGGGAATACACCACGCAGGTGATGCGCGACGGCGTGCGCGAATTCCTGAAGCGCCATCGCCCCGAATCGTTGCAGACGCACCCTGCCGTGGCGGCAGACGCCGAAGCCGGCGCGCGCCAGCTGGAAATCACCGAAGTCTCGCGTCCCAAGCCCGCCAAGCCCGTCGAACAACCCATCACCTTCCACAAGCAGGTCGAGGGCCTGGCGTCGGTGGTGCCCCCACGGCCCGCCGGCTTCTGTACGGGCTGCCCCGAACGTCCCATCTTTTCCGCGCTGACGCTGGCGCAGGAAAAACTGGGCCAGCACCATATCTCCTGTGATATCGGCTGCCACCTGTTTTCCATCCTGCCGCCCTTCAATCTTGGCGCCACGACCATGGGCTACGGGCTGGGCGCGTCCAGCGCGGCGGCGTTCAACGTGCCCGCCGCCAAGCGCCCCATTTCGATCATGGGCGACGGCGGCTTCTGGCATAACGGTTTGTCGTCCGGCATCGGCAACGCGGTGTTCAACAAGTACGACGGCGTCATCGTCATCGTCGACAACTTCTACGCGTCGGCCACCGGCGGGCAGGACATTCTGTCGTCGCGCGCCGACAACCCCGACCGGTCCACCAACAACCCCATCGATCACGCCGTGCGCGGCGTGGGCGTGAAGTGGGTGCGCACGCTGGACCGCACCTACGACGTGGCCAAGGTGCGCGCCACGATCGAAGAGGCGCTGACCACCGACATCAAGGGTCCGAAAGTCATCATCGCGCAGTCGGAATGCATGTTGAACAAGCAGCGCCGCATCAAGCCGCTGTTCAACAAAGCGGTCAAGGAAGGCCGCCGAATGGTGAAAGAGCGCTTCGGCGTGGACCCCGACGTGTGCACCGGCGACCACGCCTGTATCCGGCTGTCGGGCTGCCCGTCGCTGTCCATCAAGGACAGCGGCGACCCCTTGAAGGAAGACCCGGTGGCGCACGTGGAAAGCAGCTGCGTGGGCTGCGGCAACTGCGGCGAAGTGGCGCATGCCGCCGTGCTGTGCCCGTCTTTCTACCGCGCCGACATCGTGCACAACCCCACCGGCACCGACCGCTTCCTGGCCCGCGTGCGCGGTGCGGTCATCGGTTTCCTGCAACGCCGCCGCGCCGCGCGGCTGGCTCAATACGCCCTGTAAGGACAAGCCTTTCATGAACCCGCCGGCAATGCAGCAAGGCAACCCCATCAAGATCGCCATCCTGGCCATGGGCGGCCAGGGCGGCGGCGTATTGGCCGACTGGATCGTCGACATGGCCGAGCACGCCGGCTGGTGGGCGCAAACAACGTCGGTGCCAGGCGTGGCCCAGCGCACCGGCGCCACGATCTACTACCTGGAATTGCTGCCCGAGGCGGACGTGGCGCGGGCCGGACGCCCGCCCGCCCTGGCCTTGATGCCCACCCCCGGCGACGTGGACCTGGTCGTGGCCGCCGAACTGATGGAAGGCGGCCGCGCCATCCAGCGTGGCCTGGTTACGCCCGAACGCACGGTGCTGCTGTCTTCGTCGCACCGCAGTTACGCCGTCAGCGAGAAATCCGCGCCTGGCAACGGCATCGCCGACCCCAACAAAGTGCTGGAAGCCGGCCGCGCCGCCGCCAAGCGCTTCCTGTGCTTCGACCTGCAAGACCTGGCCGACCGCGCCGGCAGCGTCATCAGCGCCAGCCTGTTCGGCGCGGTGGCCGGCAGCGGCGCCCTGCCCTTCACGCGCGACGACTACGAGGCCACCGTGCGCCGCGCGGGCCTGGGCGTGGAGGCCAGCCTGCGCGCCTTCGCGCTGGGCTTCGACGCGGCCCATGCCGCACCCGTCCAACCCGCCGCCATCGATTTGGCCCGCCCAGTCCCTGCGGTACCCGAGCGCGCCGCCAGTCCCAAGGCCCAGGCGCTGCTGGACACCATCAAGCGCGACTTTCCCGCCTGTGCGCAGCCGATGCTGACGGCCGGCGTGCGCCGCCAGCTGGAATTCCAGGACGCCGCCTACGCCGCCGACTACCTGCGCCGCATGAAAGCGCTGCGTGACCTGGACGCCCAGCACGGCGGCGACGCCCACGGCTGGGCGCTGACCTGTGCCGCTGCGCGTTACGTGGCCACGGCCATGGCCTACGACGACGTGATCCGCGTGGCCGACCTGAAAACGCGCGGCACCCGCTTCGAACGTGTCCGCCGTGAAGTGGGCGCGCGCCCCGAACAGCTGGTCATGACGACCGATTACATGCACCCGCGGCTGGAAGAAATCTGCGGCACCCTGCCCACGCGGCTAGGCCGCTGGCTGGAAGGCTCCAAGGCGTTCGGCGGCTTCATCGAACGCCGCCTGGGCAAGGGGCGGTTGATGCAAAGCAGCACGCTTGGCGGTTTCCTGATGCTGTATTCGTTGGCCGGCATGCGCCGTTTCCGGCGCAGCACGCTGCGCCATCAGATTGAATCCGCCGGCCTGGAGCAATGGTTGGACCTGATTGCGCGCCTGACACCGCAGGATTACGCGCTGGCCGTCGAAACCGTCAACTGCCGCCGTCTGGTCAAGGGCTATAGCGACACGCACGTGCGCGGCGGCGGCAAGTATCGCCAACTGATCGCCGCGGCCGAACAACTGGTGGGCCGCCCCGATGCCGCCGACACCCTGCGCGCCCTGCGCGACACCGCGCTGGCCGACGAGAAATGCGGCCCCATGGAACGCCAGCTGGCCGAAAAGCTGGCCGCCTGACAAGCACACAGAAAGAGACAACGCCGTGCAGACACTCAAACTGATCGTCCGGGAAGTCCGGCAAGAGTCGCCACTGATCCGATCCTTCCGCCTGGCGCGCGAGGATGCCGGCCCGCTACCCGCCTTCGGCCCCGGCGCACACCTGAAAGTCACGGTGCCCGGGCTGCGCGATCCGCGCTGCTATTCGTTGGTGCAGTTGGCTCCTGATGCCGGGCAATTCGCCCAGCCAACGGAATATCGTTTGGGCGTGCGACTTGAGGAATCGAGCCAGGGCGGATCGCGCCACATGCACGCGCTGGCCGAAGGCGACATGCTAACCGTCGAAGGCCCGAAGAACGACTTCCCGCTGCATGAATCGCCAGCGGGCGACGAACCCGTGGTGCTGATCGCGGGCGGCATCGGCATCACGCCGGTGGCCTCCATGGCCGCCGCGTTGAAAGCCGCCGGCCGCGCCTTCCACCTGCACTACTGTGGCCGCAGCAAGGATCAACTGGCCTTCCTGGGCGAACTTGAAGCGCTGGCGGGCGGCAACCTGACCATGCACGCGGATGACGACCCGTCCTGCCGCTTCGACCTGCAAGCGCTGCTGGCCGCCTCCAACCCACGCCAGCACGTGTACGTGTGCGGCCCGAAGGGCCTGATCGATGCCGTCATCGCAGGCGCCAAGGCCCGCCATTGGCCGGATGCCCACATCCACTTCGAACTCTTCGTCACCGCCGCCGCGCAAGCCGGCGACCAACCCTTCGAAGTCGAACTGCGCCAGTCCGGCCGCACGCTGACCATTCCCGCCGACAAGACCATCGTCGACGTCATGGAAGAAGAAGGCTGCGACCCGATGTACGACTGCAAGCGCGGCGAGTGCGGCGTGTGCCAGGCGACCGTGCTGGAAGGCGAGCCCGACCATCGCGACTACTACCTCTCGGACACCGAGAAGGCCAGCGGCAAGATTATCCAGATCTGCATCTCGCGCGCGAAATCCGCCCGCCTGGTGCTGGACCTGTAACGCCGCGGCCCCGAAGACAAGGAAGCGATCATGGCTAAATACCGCGACAATCCCGACGCCATCCGCGCCCTGGTGCGCGACACGGAAGTGCACAAGGACCTGTTCATCGACCAGGAACTGTTCGACCTGGAAATGGAACGCCTGTACGCCAACACCTGGGTCTACGTCGGCCACGACAGCCAGGTGCCGAACAATGGCGACTACATCACCACCACCGTCGGCAACCAGCCCGTGGTGATGGTGCGCCACAGCGACAAGACCGTGCGCGTACTGCACAACCGCTGCCCGCACAAGGGCACGATGGTGGCCGGCGACGCCTGCGGCAACACCGGCAAGTTCTTTCGCTGTCCCTATCACGCCTGGACGTTCAAGACCGACGGCAGCCTGCTGTCGATTCCGCTGAAGAAAGGCTACGAGAACACCGGCCTGGAAAACTGCGAAGCCAGCCAGGGCATGGCCGCCGTCAAGGACGTAAAGAACCATCGCGGCTTTGTCTTCTGCCGCCTGAATCCGGAAGGCCAGTCGTTCGAGGATTTCTTCGGCGAATCGCTGTCCACGCTGGACAACATGGTCGACCGTGCACCCGAGGGCCGGCTGGAAGTGGCCGGCGGCGTGCTGCGCTACATGCACCGCTGCAACTGGAAGATGCTGGTTGATAACCAGACCGACACCTGCCACCCGATGGTCGCGCACGAATCGTCGGCCGGCACGGCCGTGAAAGTCTGGGAGCAGGCGCCCGAAGGCACGCCCAAGCCGATGGCGGTGGAACTGTTCGCGCCCTTCATTTCGCCCTACGAGTTCTTCGAGAACATGGGCATCCGCGTCTGGGAAAACGGCCATGGCCATACCGGCGTGTCGGACTCGATCCACGCGTCGTACTCCGGCGTGCCGGGCTACTGGGAATCCATGGTTGCCGCCTACGGCGAGGAACGCGCCAAGCAGATCCTGGGCGACGTGCGCCACAACACCGTGTACTTCCCCAACATCATGGTGAAGGGCCCGATCCAGACACTGCGCATCTTCAAGCCTATCGCAGCGGACCGCACGCTGGTGGAATCGTGGACGTTCCGCCTGGTCGGCGCGCCCGACCTGCTGCTGGAGCGCACGCTGATGTACAACCGGCTGATCAACGCACCCACGTCCGTCGTCGGCCACGACGACCTGGAAATGTACGAACGCGCGCAAGACGGCCTGAATTCCCGCGCCCGCGATTGGGTCAACGTGGGTCGGCTGTATACGCCCGACGAAGTTACCCAGAAGAACGTCACCACCAACGGCACCAACGAATGGCAGATGCGCAACCAATACCGCGCATGGGGCCGCTACATGACCGGATCGGAGTCGGTATGAGCGCAAGCGACCGCGAGTTGATCGATTTTGTCTACGCCGAAGCGCGCCTGCTGGACGAGCTGCGCTTTGAAGATTGGCTGAACCTGTACACCGAAGACGGCTATTACTGGATGCCGCTGGCGCATGGCCAGACGGACCCGAAGCTGCACGCGTCCCTGATGTACGAAGACAAGCTGCTGCTGCGCGTGCGCGTGGAACGGCTGGCGGGGCAGCGCACGTTTTCGCAGCAGCCCAAAAGCCGCTGCCATCACCTGCTGCAAGCACCCACCGTCGAGCACGGCCACCCCGATGCCGCGCCCGAACAAGGCCGCCATGTGGTGCGCACCGCCTTTCACTATGTTGAAACGCGCCAGGACACGCAGACGCTCTTCGCCGGCTGGGCCACGCATCATCTGGTGGAACAGGACGGCGCACTGCGCATCCGTTTGAAGCGCGTTGACCTCGTCAACTGCGACGCCGCCTTCGGCAACATCCAATTGTTCATGTAGGAGCGGCTTGTGAGCACCACCGTCTACCAGGCATTTTGCGACACCGCGTCGCGCTACGGCGCCCAGCCCTTCCTGTGCATCCTGCCGGAAACGGCCAGCGCCTATGGCATAGACGCCGGCGACCTGTCATATGGCCGCGCGGCCGATGCCATTGAAACCCTGCGCGCCGCCTATGCCGCAGCCGGCTACGGCCATGGCCACCGCGTGGGACTGCTGTTGGAGAACCGCCCCGCCTTCTTCCAGCATTGGTTTGCGTTGAACGCGTTGGGCGTGTCGGTCGTCCCGATCAACCCGGACCTGCGCGCCGCTGAACTGGAATACCTGACCGGCCATTCCGAGATCGCTTTGGTCGTCGCGCTGCCCGACCGCCACGCCGACCTGCTGGCCGCCGCCGACCGCGCGGGCCGGCCCTTGCGCGTGATGGGTTCCGACGATACACCGCCGCCCGCGCCCTTCGCCGCGCCGCTGGGCGACGCCGCGCCGAACGAGCTGACCGAATGCGCGCTGCTGTATACGTCAGGCACCACCGGGCGGCCCAAAGGGTGCATCCTGCCAAACCGCTATTTCCTGCACGCGGGCGGCTGGTATGCGCGCATCGGCGGGCTGGCCGCGCTACGCCCCGGCCAGGAACGCATGCTGACCCCGCTGCCGCTGGTCCACATGAACGCGATGGCGTATTCGGCCATGGCCATGGTGCTGACGGGCGGCTGCCTGATCCCGCTTGACCGCTTCCATCCCAAGACGTGGTGGGATAGCGTGCGCGCCTCCGGCGCCACGGTGCTGCATTACCTGGGCGTGATGCCCGCCATCCTGATGAAGGCGACGCCGTCCGACGACGACTTGCAGCCCACCGTCCGCTTCGGCTTCGGCGCGGGGGTGGACCGCAAGCTGCACGCCCCGTTTGAAGCGCGTTTCGGCTTCCCGTTGCTGGAAGCCTGGGCCATGACCGAAACCGGCGCCGGCGCCGTCATCATCGCCAATAAGGAACCGCGCCACATCGGCACCAGCAGCTTTGGCCGCGAGGAAGACGACGTGCAGGTGCGCATCGTGACCGACGCCGGCCAGCCGGCCGCCGTGGGCGAACATGGTGAGTTGCTGGTGCGGCACGCCGGCGATGACCCGCGCTACGGCTTTTTCGCCGGCTACCTGAAAGACGAAGCCGCCACCAACGAGGCCTGGCAGGACGGCTGGTTCCATACCGGCGACATCGTGCGCCGCGAAGCCGATGGCGCGCTGCGCTTCGTGGACCGCAAGAAGAACGTAATCCGCCGCAGCGGCGAGAACATCTCGGCCGTGGAAGTGGAAAGCGTGCTGATGCAGCATCCACTGGTCAAGGCGGTGGCCGTGGCCGCCGTGCCCGACCCGGTCCGTGGCGACGAAGTGCTGGCCTGCGTCGTGGCCGACACCCTGCCGGCCGATGACGCCGCCATGGCCGATGCCGCGCGCGATATCGTGCAGTGGTGCCTGCAACAGCT
Source organism: Achromobacter marplatensis (assembly GCF_049060505.1). Lineage (GTDB taxonomy): Bacteria > Pseudomonadota > Gammaproteobacteria > Burkholderiales > Burkholderiaceae_B > Achromobacter > Achromobacter marplatensis_A. The sequence continues at coordinate 201,663 of NZ_JBMGRB010000001.1, read as the reverse complement.
GGCCTATTACAAGGCGCCCGGCTATGTGGCCTTTGTGGACAGCCTGCCGCTGACCACCACCAACAAAATCCAGCGTGGCGAGATGAAGTCGCTGGCGCCCACCTTGCCCGGCACCGCGCGCTGCGTCGACACCACAAGCCTGAAGAAGCGCCAGGAGCCCGCCCGATGAGCCGCCTGGGCTATGACGGCATTGTGGCGGCCCTGCCCGTCACTATTCCGTATGAACGCTATTCCACCCACGCCGCCCACTGGTGGCTAGGCCGCGCGCTGGGCGCGCTGATCCGGCAGGCGGGCGTGGCCAAGCAAGATGTCGACGGCCTGTGCGTGTCCAGCTTCACGCTGGCGCCCGACACGGCCGTGGGTCTCGTCCAGCATCTGGGCATGAGCCCGCGCTGGCTGGACCACATCCCGATGGGCGGCGCCAGCGGCGTCGCGGCCCTGCGTCGCGCGGCCCGCGCCGTGCAGGCCGGAGACGCGAACATCGTGGCGTGCATCGCGGGCGACACCAACCATGTGGACTCGTTTCGCAACACGGTCAGCCAGTTCTCGCGCTTTGCGCAGGACGCCGTGTATCCCTACGGGGCGGGCGGCCCCAACGCCAGCTTTGCGTTGCTGACCGCGAACTATATGCGCGCCACGGGCGCCACCCGCGAAGACTTCGGCAAGCTGTGCGTGGCCCAGCGCGACAACGCGCTGCGCTATCCCCACGCGCTGATGAAAAAACCGCTGAGCTTGCAGCAATACCTGGACGCGCGCGTCATCACCGACCCGATCCACCTGTTCGACTGCGTGATGCCCTGCGCGGGCGCGGACGCCTTCCTGGTCATGCGTGAAGACCAGGCCCGCGCCTTGAACCTGCCCTTTGCCCGCATCCTGTCCACCATCGAACGGCACAACGCCTGGATCGACGACCCGATCCAGACTCGCGGCGGCTGGACCATGGACGTGGACGAACTCTATGGCCAGGCCGGCGCAGCGCCCGCCGACATGGACTTCCTGCAAGCCTATGACGACTACCCCGTCATCAATCTGATGCAGATCGAAGACCTGGGTTTCTGCGAAAAAGGCGCCGCACCAGAATTCGTGCGCGCCAACACCTTCACCGTGGACGGCAGCTTTCCCTTCAACACCAATGGCGGCCAGCTGTCGGTGGGCCAGGCGGGCGCGGCCGGCGGCTACCTGGGCCTGATCGAAGCCTTGCGCCAACTGACCGGCATGGCGAGCGGCACGCAAGTGGCAAACGCCCGTATCGGTCTCGTTAGCGGTTTCGGCATGATCAATTACGACCGCGGGCTTTGCACCGCCGCGGCCATCCTGGCAAGGAGCGACGCATGACCGAGCCGCTAGCCAAGCCGCCCCGGAAGAACCCGGTTGCGCGCACCCGCCAGCCCACGCTGCCGCCCGGCTGGCGCAGCCGCAGCGCGCTGGGCCTGACGGCCGCTGCTGCCGAGGGCCGCTTCGACCTGCAAACCTGCGCCGACTGCGGCGCGGTGCAGTATCCGCCCCGCGAGGTCTGCGGCCATTGCCTGTCCGAACACCTGCCGTGGCGCCCGGCCGATCCCAACGGCGTGCTGCTGGTCAGCACTGTCCTGCACCATAGCAACGACCTGTACTTCCGCGAACGCCTGCCGTGGCGCGTGGGCACGGTGCGCATGGATGCCGGCCCGTCCGTCGTGGCGCATGTGCACCAGGACTGCGCCGACGGCGCGCGCGTGCGGCTGACGCTGAAACTGGACCGCGGCGGCCAGGCCGTGATGATCGCCCTGCCAGAAAGGAATACCCCGAACATGGAAGACGACAAGACCCTGCGCGAGACCTCGTGCGATCCCAAGTTCCGCCGCGCGCTGGTCACGGACGGCAAGTCCGCCGTTGGCCTGGCGGTGGCGCGCGCCCTGCTGGATGCCGACTGCCCCACCGTGTTCCTGGGCGATCCGCAGGCCTGGAAACGAGACGACGCCTTCGACGCCCTGGCCGCCGACCCGCGTGTGCAGACCGTCACGCTGGATGTCACCGACACCGATTCCGTCGAACGCGTGGCCGCCTCGATCGGCGGCAAGGTCGAGATCCTGGTGAACACGGCCGATCTGGAACGCGAAGGCGGGCTGCTTGGCCGCAAGGACGTCAACACGGCGCGCGATGCCATGGACGTGAACGTGCTGGGCCTGATGCGGCTGGCGCAGTGCTTCGGACCGGCGCTGTGCGGCCGCGCCGCCGACGGCGTGAACAGCGCGACGGCCTGGGTCAACGTGTTGTCCATCTACGCGCACATGAATCTGCCGTCCCGCGGCATGTGGTCGGCGTCGAAGGCCGCCGCCCTGTCGCTGGCCCAATGCCTGCGCGCCGAAATGCGCGGCGCGGGGGTACGGGTGATCAACGTGTTCCCGGGACCGGTGGACCACGAATGGGAACAACGCACGCCCCCGCCGCGCGTGGCGCCCGCCGCAATCGCCGCCGCCATCGTGCGCGCGCTGAAGGACGGCATCGAAGACGTGTACGTCGGCGACGTCGCGCAGGAATTCCGCGCCCGGCTGGCCGAGAACCCCAAGGGACTGGAACGGGAACTGGGCGCCTGACGGCCCGGCTTCCGGTAACGCACGAACCAAGAGGAGCAGCAGCATGAGCCAGAACATTCTTGCCCAATTCATGTCGGAACTGGTGTCGGGCCGCATCGGCCTGGTGGACCTGACCGAAACCCTGACGCCGGAATTCCCCACCATCGTGCTGCCGCCGGAGTTCGGCCAGGCGTGGCCCTTCCGCATGGAGGAGATCTCGCGCTACGACGAGCGGGGTCCGGCCTGGTACTGGAACAACTTCTCGTGTTCGGAGCATACGGGCACGCACTTCGACGCCCCCGCTCATTGGGTCACGGGCAAGGACCAGCCCGACAACACGGTGGACACGATCCCGATCGAGTCCTTCATTGCTAGCGCCTGCGTCATCGACTGTTCCGCCGAAGCTCGCGACAACCCGGACTTCCTGCTGACCATCGACTTCGTGAAGGCCTGGGAAGCACAGCACGGCCGCATCCCGGCACGTTCCTGGGTGCTGATGCGGACCGACTGGTCCAAGCGCGCCAAGCCCGCCGACTACCTGAACATGCAGGCCGACGGCGCACACTCGCCCGGCCCCGACGCGGACGTGGTGCCCTGGCTGATCAAGGAACGCGACGTGCACGGTTTCGGCACCGAATCCGTCGGCACCGATGCGGGCCAGGCCCATCACCTGAACCCGCCCTACCCCTGCCACTACTACATGCACGGCAACAACCGCTACGGCTTGCAGTGCCTGACCAACCTGGATCAGCTGCCGCCCACCGGCGCGGTGATTTTCTCGGCGCCGCTCAAGATCCGCAGCGGCTCGGGCAGCCCCCTGCGCGTGCTGGCGCTGGCGCCCAAGGCCTGAACCCGCGCGACCATCACCTAACAAAGGGAATCCATGACACAAGCGAATGTAGCCCTGGTCACCGGCGGCAGCGCCGGCATCGGCGCGGAAATCTGCCGCAGCATGCTGGACGCGGGCTATGAAGTGATTTCGATGGCACGCCGCGCGGCCGACTTCACCCACCCCCGCCTGCACAACATGCAGGTGGACCTGCTAGACGCGGAAGCCACGGCGCAGGCCGGCCGTGAAGCCGCCGCGAAATTCCCCATCACCCACGTTATCCACAACGCGGGCGTCATCTGGCCCAACCTGCTGCCACAGGTCACGCAAGAAGAACTGCATGGCCTGACGCAGATCCACCTGGGCGCGGCGATCAGCCTGGTGCAGGCAGCGCTGCCCGGCATGCAGGAACGCCAGTTTGGCCGCATCGTGATGATGTCGTCGCGCGGCGCGTTGGGCCTGCCCACCCGCACCGCGTATTCAGCCACCAAGGCCGGCATGGTCGGCATGGCGCGCACGTGGTCGCTGGAACTGGCGCCCTACGGCATCACGGTCAACGTGGTGGCGCCGGGCCCTATCCAGACGGATATGTTCTACGAGGTGATTGAACCCGGCAGCGAACGCGAAAAGCAGTTGGCCAACGGCATCCCGGTCAAGCGCCTGGGCCGCTCGGATGACGTGGCGCGGGCCGTGATGTTCTTCGCCGACCCCGCCAATAGCTTTGTCACCGGGCAGACGCTATTCGTCTGCGGCGGCGCCAGCGTCAGTTCCATCACTATCTAGCGGGCGTTCCGCGATGCAAGCTTCGGGTTTTGACGGATAGGTAAGCACGAAGAGCCCGTCTACAGTGCTCATCCTTGCAGGTTAGAAATTTTAAGCAACAAGTAATTCCGGCAGTTCCTGTTTTCTCCGCTTTTCAGCTGCACCCCCACTCTGCTCCCTATCCGGAGGTTTTGCCATGCTGTCGAAGAAACTCCCCCTGGCCGCGGCCGCCGCCGTCGCCGCCCTGTTCGCCCTGCCCGCGTTGGCGCAAATGAAGGTCGGCGTCGTCACCTCTTCCACCGGTCCGACCGCGCTGGTCGGCATTCCGCAGAAGAACACCGTGCCGCTGTTGCCCAAGAAAATCGGCGGCCTGACGGTGGAATACGTCTCGCTGGACGACGCCAGCGATTCCACCAATTCGGTCACGGCGTTCAAGAAGCTGATTTCGGAACAGAACGTGGACGCGCTGATCGGCCCGTCGGGTTCGCCCAACGCCATGGGCGTGATCCAGTTCGCCGCCGAAGCCGGCGTGCCGATGCTGGCGCCGGTGGGCACGGCGGCCGTGGTGCTGCCGATGAACGAGCAGAAGAAGTGGGTGTTCAAGACCACGCAAAACGACGACATCATCGCCCGCGCGCTGGTCGACCACATGGCCAAGACCGGCATCAAGACGGTGGGCTTCATCGGCCTGAACGATCCGTATGGCGAGAATTGGTACAAGGTCTTCTCCGGCCTGGCCACCGAGAAGGGCATCAAGATCACCGCCAACGAACGCTATCTGCGCTTTGACAGCTCGGTCACGGGCCAGGCGCTGAAAATCCTGGCCGCCAAGCCGGACGCCGTGCTGGTGGCCGCCCCGGGCGCCGCCAGCGTGCTGCCGCAGACGACGCTGTTCGATCAGGGCTACAAGGGCAAGTTCTATCAAACCCACGGCGCAGCGCTGCCCGACTTCCTGAAACTGGGCGGCAAGAAGGTCGAAGGCACGGTGCTGGCCGCCAGCCTGATGCTGGTGCTGCCGGAAATGCCCGACAGCAACCCGTCCAAGAAAGTCGCCACCGACTACATCGCGGCCTACGAAAAGCTCAACGGTTCCAAGCCCGCCACCTTCGGCGCCAACGTCTACGACGCCGGCCTGCTGCTGGAAAAGGCCGTGCCGATCGCGGAGAAGGCCGGCAAGCCGGGCACCAAGGAGTTCCGCAGCGCCTTGCGCGACGCACTGGAACAGACCAAGGAGCTGGTGGGCACGCAGGGCGTCTACAACATGAGCGCCGCGGACCATAGCGGCTTCGATGAACGCGGCCGCGAACTCATCACCGTGAAAGACGGCAACTGGACGCTCGTCAAGTAACGGCTTGGACCTTTTCGCATGAATGCTCAGATCGCCTTGATACTCGGGCAGGACGGCATCACCAACGGCGCGATCTATGCGTTGTTGGCGTTGTCGATCCTGCTGGTCTTTACCGTTACCCGCGTGCTGTTCATCCCCCAGGGCGAGTTCGTCGCCTTTGGCGCGCTGACCATGGCGGCCATCCAGGCCGGCAAGCCCGTGCTGCTGGTGTGGCTGCTGCTGGCGTTCGCGTTGGCCGAAGCCGTGGCCGACCTGATGGCGCGGGCCAAGCGCCCGGGTCGGTCGGCCGGGCTTTGGCGCATCGCGGCCAAGGCGATCTACCCGCTGATCCTGGCGGGGCTGTTTTACCAACTCCCCCTGGCGCAGCTGCCAATGGCCGTGCAAGCGTTGTTGACGCTGCTGCTGGTGGTGCCGATGGGGCCGCAGCTGTATCGGCTGTTCTATCAGCCGATCGCCTCGGCGTCCACGCTGGTGCTGCTGATCGTGTCCATTGCCGTGCACCTGGCGCTGGTGGGCCTGGGCCTGCTGGCGTTCGGCGCCGAGGGCGCGCGCACCGCGCCGTTTTCCGACGCCAGCCTGGCATTGGGCCCCATCAACATCAACAGCCAGGCACTTTGGGTGGTGGCGGTGTCGGCGGTGCTGATCATCGTGCTGTATCAGTTCTTTGAACGCTCGATGTACGGCAAAGCGCTGCGCGCCGCCGCGTTCAACCGGCTGGGTGCGCGGCTGATGGGCATTTCGCCCATCTTCGCCGGCCGCGCCACGTTCTTTCTTGCCGCGCTGATCGGCACGGTGTCGGGCATTCTCATTGCCCCCATCACCACCATGTACTTCGATTCCGGCTTCATGGTCAGCCTGAAGGGCTTCGTGGGCGCCATCATCGGTGGGTTGGTCAGCTACCCCTTGGCGGCGGCCGGCGCGGTGCTGGTCGGGCTGATCGAAGCCTTCTCGTCGTTCTGGGCCAGCGCGTACAAGGAGATCATCGTGTTCACGCTGATCATCCCCGTGCTGCTCTGGCGCTCGTTGAAAAGCCATCACGTCGAGGAAGAAGACGAATGAACCCCCGCATCATCCTCTTCGTGTTCCTGGCGCTGCTGGCGCTGGGGCCGCTGGCCCTGCCGCCGTTCTATGTCACGCTGCTGAACTACATCGGCCTGTACGCGCTGGTGGCGCTGGGCCTGGTGCTGCTGACCGGCGTGGGCGGTTTGACCAGCTTCGGCCAAGCCGCCTTCGTGGGCGTTGGCGCCTATACCACGGCGCTATTGACCACCCGCGCCGATACGCTGCCGTCGTGGCTGGCCTGGCTGGGCGCGTCGCCCTGGTTGACGCTGCTGGCCGGCTTGTTGCTGACGCTGGTGATCGCCTACCTGCTGGGCGCGATCACGCTGAAATTGTCTGGCCACTTCCTACCGTTGGGCACCATCGCCTGGGGGCTGTCCTTGTACTTCGCCTTCGGTTCCGTCGAGGGCCTGGGCGGCCACACGGGCATTCCGGACATTCCCGCCATCAACCTGTTCGGCTGGTCGCTGAACCAGGGCGGCAGCATCTACTACCTGATCTGGGCGTTCCTGATGGTGGCCGTCTGGTCCACGCAGAACCTGCTGGATTCACGCGAAGGCCGCGCCATCCGCGCGCTCAAGGGCGGCCGCGTGATGGCGGAATCCATGGGCGTGAACACGGCACGGTCGCGCATGGTGATCTTCATCATCGCGGCGTTGCAGGCTTGCGCCTCGGGCTGGTTGTATGCGCATATGCAGCGCTTCGTGAACCCCAACCCGTTCGGCCTGCAGATGGGCATTGAATACCTGTTCATGACCGTCATCGGCGGCGCGGGGCAGGTTTGGGGCGCGCTGGTCGGCGCCGGCGTGTTCACGGTTCTCAAGCAATGGTTGCAAGACTGGATGCCCAAGCTGCTGGGCCAGACGGGCAACTTCGAAGTCATCGTCTTCGGCTTCGGGATGGTGCTGCTGCTGCACCGCGCGCGCAGCGGCCTGTGGCCCGTGCTGACGCGCTGGATCCGGGTGAAGAAACCCGTGCGCCGCCTGGACATGGCCGCGGAACCGCTGCCCCGCAACCCCATGCCGCCGCGCGGCGAGGTCGTGCTGAAGGCCGTGGACGTGACGCGCAAGTTCGGCGGCCTGGTCGCCAACAACGCCATGAACCTGGAAATCCGCGCCGGCGAGATCCTGGCGCTGATCGGCCCAAACGGCGCCGGCAAGAGCACCATGTTCAACCAGATTTCGGGCGTGGACACGCCCACATCGGGGCAGGTCACGTTGCGGGGTCAGCCGGTGGCGGGCGCTGGCGCGCGCAAGATCGCTCACCTGGGTTTGTCGCGCACATTTCAGCATGTGCGCCTGCTGGGCCGCATGAGCGTGCTGGAAAACGTGGCCATCGGCGCGCATTTGCGCGGCCATCGCGGCGTGCTGCCGGCCGCGTGGCGCCTGGACCGGGCCGAGGAAGCGCGGCTGTTGGCCGAAGCCGCGCGGCAGGTCGAACGCGTGGGCCTGGGCAAGCACCTGCATGACGAAGCCGGTTCGCTGGCCTTGGGGCAGCAGCGCATCCTTGAGATTGCGCGAGCCTTGGCTTCGGACCCTTGCATTCTGCTGCTGGACGAACCGGCGGCCGGGCTGCGCTATCAGGAAAAGTGTGAACTGGCCGAATTGCTGAAAAAGCTGCGGTCGGAAGGCATGGCCATTTTGCTGGTCGAACACGACATGGACTTCGTGATGGGATTGGTGGACCGCGTGGTGGTCATGGACTTCGGCGAGAAGATCGCCGAGGGCCTGCCCGCCGAAATCCAGCACAACCCCGCGGTGCTTGAAGCCTATCTGGGCGGAGTGGAATGATGAGCGCGAATCTGCTGGAAGTGCGCGATCTGCGTGTGGCGTATGACAAGGTCGAAGCGGTGTCGGGCATCAGCCTGACAGTGGGCGAAGGCCAGATCGTGACCGTGATCGGCCCCAACGGCGCGGGCAAGACCACCTTGCTGTCGGCCATCATGGGCGTGCTGCCGTCCACCGGCCAGATCGTGTTCGGCGGCAAGGCCCAGGCGCACGCCGAGATCGAGGAAATGGTGGCGGCCGGCATGAACCTGGTGCCTGAAAAGCGCGAACTCTTCGCCGAAATGACGGTGGAGGACAACCTGATGCTGGGCGGGTTTCACCGATTCCGCTGCGGCCAGCGCGACCAGGACAAGACGCTGTCCGAGGTCTACGAGCTGTTTCCGCGCCTGAAGGAACGCCACGCGCAGTTGGCCGGCACGCTATCCGGCGGCGAACGCCAGATGCTGGCGGTGGGCCGGGCGCTGATGGCCAAGCCGCGCCTCTTGATGCTGGACGAGCCCAGCCTGGGGCTGGCGCCGCGCATCGTGCGCGAAGTGTTCAAGATCGTCGCGCGGCTGCGCGAGATGGGCGTGTCCATTCTGCTGATCGAACAGAACGCGCGCGCCGCGCTGCAAGTGGCCGATTACGCCTATGTGCTGGAAACCGGAACGGTCACGCTGGAAGGCCCGGCGGCGGAAGTCGCGGTGGACCCGCGCGTGGTCGAGGTGTATCTGGGGTTGGGCCACGGCGCGCCGGCGGCGGCGCCCGCCTGACTTCAGGCGACGCCGCGCCGGCGGTCGCGGCGGTATAGCGCGTAGCCGACCGGCCACATTGCCGCCACCATGAAGGTCGCGGCCGGGTTCGTCAGCCGGTAGGCCTGCACCGCCGTGGGCACGCCGGAATGCTTCAGGTGCAGGCGGAAGCGCGTGTAGCGCGCGGCCGCCATGATGAATTCGCGCGGCCGAAAGCGGAAGAATTCCAGGTGGTGCTGCAGCATGTCCCAGGCCAGCAGGTACAAGCCCTGCGCATTGTTGGCCACCGACACGGCGCCCTGGCTCAGGCCGCCCGGCGTGTCGTGGTAAGTGCGCACCACTCGGTTGATGAAGCGGCTGAGATAGCCCGCGCGCGCCACCGCCCACCACACCAGGCTTTCCGGCACAAAGCCCGCCACATCTTCGGGAAAGGGGTACTTCCGGAGGATGTCGGTGCGCATACAGCCGAATTTCTCGCCCTTGATGCGATAGCGGAAATACACGTCCACCGCCGTGCTGTCGAATACGTCCTGAGGATAGCGGTCGCCGACGATGCTGCCGTCGGGCCGGGCGCACAGCCCGGTCACGGCCACGTAGGAGTCGCGCCGCGCCGGGGGGATGCTATCCCAGGCGTCCTTGAAGGTGGCCAGCGCGTCTGGCGGCATTTCGTCGTCGCTGTCCAGGCCGACGACCATTTGGCCACGCGCCTCGCGCACGCCGCGATTGAATGCGGTTTTCTTGTGCTGGTTATTCTGCCAGATGTAGCGGATCGGAAAATCGGCGCGCTTCTGCCAATCCAGGATGGAATCGTGGGTGTTGTCGGTGGAACCATCGTCCACCACCACCCATTCGAAGTCCCTGAATGTTTGCCGGGAAAGCGATTCATACACCCGGTGCAGCGTACCCGCCCGGTTGTAAGTGGGCGTCAGAACGGTGAAAAACGTTGGTGTATCGGTCATGCCTGCTATGCCCCTTTGCGATCCCCATGCCACCGCTGCGGTCTTGGTCTAACTGTTTTCGCCTGAAGTGTAGGGGATATGCCCGCGCGAACTGATGGCGGCGCATTCGAATTTGCAATCAAATCTGTCAACCCGCGTATTTTTTGGCGGCTAATCCGGAGCATTATGCGTTGGGCGGCGCTCGGGAGTGGCGTAAACTCGGGCGGCCAAAATCCGGAATGCCTATGGAAGCTTCGACCGTCCAGCTCAATGACATCGCCTTGTTCGTAGAGGTTGCCAAGCGCAAGAGCTTCAGCCTGGCGGCGCGCGCGCTGGACATGCCAACGTCGACGCTGTCGCGCCGAATCAATGAACTGGAGCGCGCGATCGGCCTGCGGCTGATCAACCGGAACACCCGCAGGCTGGATCTGACAGAAGCCGGCGCCGCCTACATGCGCCGCTGCCAGGGCCTGATCGACGAAGCCCGCCTGGCGCACGAGCAACTGCTGTCGCTGTCGGGCGGCCCATCGGGCAACCTGCGGGTATCCATGCCGTACAGCCTGGCGATCTGGCTGCTGCCGGAAACCATCAACGACTTCACCGACCGCTATCCGGAAGTGGAGTGCGAGTTCGACCTGAGCATGATGACGGCGTCCGACGCCCAAGGCACGCCGTTCGACGTGGTGCTGCGCTTTGGCCGCAATACCGACTACCCGCTGGCCCCCGTCGACACGGGCAACGGCAACGGCACGGCCGTCGCGCGCAGCGACGGCGCGGTGGTGCAGGAACTGGTGTCGCTGGACAACTACCTGTATGCCTCCGACCGGTATCTGGAGCGTCATGGCGAACCCAAGACGCCTGCCGACCTGACACAGCATCAATGCCTGCGCACCACGATCGACGACGCGCATTCACACTGGACCCTGCACAACGGCACGGTGACCGAGCGCGTGCCGGTCAGCGGCCATCTGGCGGCCAACAACATGAGCATCGCCGGCACCCTGGCCGGCCTGGACCTGGCCATCACCCGCATGCCGCATTGCCAGGCGCTGGACCCGATCATCAAGCGCAACTCGCTGCGGCGGGTGTTGCCGGGCTGGTCGGTGGACCCCATCTCGATCTACGTGGTGTATCCGTCCAGCATCCAGCCGGCCAAAACCCGGGCGTTCATGGACTTCATCAAACCGAAACTGGGGCCGACCGTAGAGTGAGGGGGCAGGCCACTCCGCCATGCCCCGCCGTGCCCGCGCCGTGCCCCATCATGCCGCGCCCCCGTCATGCCGCGCCCTAATGTCGCGCCCCCATCATGGCGCGCCCAAAGAAAAACCCCCGCACAGCTTGCGCCATGCGGGGATTTTTCAAATCAGGGCGTCGATTAAACGCGCTTGATCTTTTCCAGCATCTTGAAAACACCCTTGGGCGACTTGACGAACAAGCGCTTGAAAGCCTTGCCCAAGCAACGGCGTTCCAGGGTGTTACGACGCACGCGTTTGCGTTCAGCCATGTTGATTCTCCTGTTGAATTTGCGGAAAGTGGCCCGCACAACCGGAAATAGGGCTGGCGGAAAAAATTCGGATAACTTGGCATTTTAGCCTGAAATGCACAGGCTGCGCCAACGGGGGTGGAAAACAGGGCATAAGGCCCGCGCCGTGATCTGCCCCCATATACTTCAGCGCCACCCTCTTCTTCTAGGCTTCCAGCGTTTTCAGCCGTTCCCGCACCTGTTCCGCGCGCGGCAGCGGATCGACCGCGCCATAGCCCAACGTGGACAACGCGGCCGCCGCGTTGGCGTAACGCACGGCGTCCTCCCAGGAATCGCCCTGGCAGCGGCGCGCAAGCAAACTACCCGCGAAACAGTCGCCGGCCCCGGTGGCGTCGACGGCGTCCACCCGCAGGGCCGCGATCGGCGTGCGGGTATGGCCATCGTCAATGATGGACCCATCCTTGCCCAGTTTCAGCACCACCACGCCCGCCGCGCCGCCGTCGCGGATCCAGTCCAGCGTGCGTTCGGGATCGTCGTTACCGGTCAGGTGCTGCATGTCGTCCATGCTGGGCAGGAACAGGTCGGCTTCACGCATGGCTTCTCGCAGGATCGCGCGGGCGCGGTCCACCGGCCACAGCCGCAGCCGCAGGTTCGAATCCAGGCTGACCTGCGCGCCCGCGGCATGCGCGCGGGCGATCGCGGCGAAGACGGTGTCGCAGGCGCTGGTGCTGATCGCCATGCTGATGCCCGACACGTGCAGAAAACGGCTGCGCTCGATCAGCCCGCTTTGCAGCAGCGCCGGCGTCATCAGGCTGGCGGCCGAGCCGCGCCGCAGATAGCTGAACGCGTGGCCGTCGGGGCCGTGCTGCACGAAATACAGGCCGGTGTGCGCGTCGTCGTCCGTCTGGACGCCCGCCGTGTCCACGCCTTCGGACTGCCACAAGTTCAGAAACTGGGCGCCGAAAGTGTCATTGCCCACGCGGGTCAGGTAGGCGCAGCGCGCGCCTTGGCGGGCCGCCGCGATGACCGCGTTGGAGGTGTCGCCGCCAAACCCCTGCAAGTATTGCAACTGGCCCTTGTGCGTCTGGTTCAGTTCAACCAGCGGTTCGCCCAGCGCGACGATGTCGAAGTCAGCCATGGGCGGCCTCGCGGGTGCGGGTGATCTGGGCGACCAGAGCCGCCGTGTCGCGCGCGGCGAACGCAGCCTTGTCGTACAGGTTGCTGCCGATGCCCACCAGCCCGGCGCCGGCCGCGAAGTACGCGCCCATGTTGTCTTGCGTGATGCCGCCCGTCGGGCAGAAGATCGTGTCCGGATAGACCGACTTCAGCGCGGCCAGGTGCTTGGGGCCGCCGGTGTCGGCCGGGAACACCTTCACCACGTCCACCCCGGCGCGGCGAGCCGCCAGCACTTCGGTAGGCGTGAACGCGCCCAGCAGGCAAAGGGCGTCGGCCGCGTGCGCCATGTCGACGATCTCGCCCGCCAAGGCGGGCGACACCAGGAAATCGGCGCCGGCCACCAGCGCGTCGCGGGCCTGGGCCTCGTCCAGCACGGTGCCCACGCCCAACAGCAGGCTGGGGCCGTGCTTGTCGCGCAGCGCGCGCACCAGGTCGGTCACGCCGGGAATCGTCCAGGTCAGTTCCAGCGTGGTGCAGCCGGCCGCCACCGCGACTTCGGCGGCATAGGCAGCGGTGGCCGCGTCCGTGTAGCGCAACACGGGCACGACCCGGGCGGCCAGCAGGGCGGAGAGCTTGGAGGCGATGGAAACGGAGGCAGTCATGGAATTCCTCTGGGGCGGTCAGACGCCGCCGGACGATGCCGGCAGGACGGCGAGTTTGGCCGCGGCGGCGTCCCGCAGCCGCAGCAAGGGATCGATATAAGCGGCTTGCGGGTCGTCGCGCCGCCGGAACAACAGGGTGCTGACGCTGACGCCCGCGACGGGACGGCCGCCCGCGTCACACAGCGCCACGCCGTAGCAGACAATGCCCGCTTCATTTTCTTCGTTGTCCATGGCGTAGCCACGCGCGCGGTCCACGTCCAGCACGGCGCGCAGGGCCGGCAGGCTGGTCACGGTGCCCGGCATGCGCGCCGGCAACGGCAGGTCGTGCAACAGGCGCTCGCGGGCAGCGTCGTCCAGCGCGGCCAGATAGGCCTTGCCGACCGCGCTGGAATGCAGCGCCACCGATGACCCCACGCGCGACACCATGCGCACCGGCCCCGGACTTTCCAGTTTGTCGATATAGATCATTTCCTGCCCGGCGGGCACCGCCAGGTGCACGGTTTCGCCGGTAGCGTCGCGCAGCGCCTGCAGGTCGGGCGCCAGCGCGGCGCGCAGGTCGAATTGCGACCAGGCGCGGCTGGCCAGGGACATCAAGCGCGTGCCCAGGCGATAGACGCCGCCGGTCTCCGCCACCATGCCCTGCTCGGCCAGCGCCGCCACGATGCGATAGACCGTCGGGCGCGGGTAGCCGCAGCTGCGCGCCAGCGAGGCCGCCGTGGGCGGCTGCGGCGCATCGGCCACCGCCTGCAGCACCGTCATGAATTTGGCGAACGCCGCAGCGCCCGCCACCTTGGTTTCCGACAAGAACGTCCCCAAATAATGGCAGCTGGCTTTTAACTATGAACAAACAGATTTCGCAAGGCAAACAGCGCGAATGTCAGACGAATCTGCGATACTGTTTATTTGTACAGCTAGTCAGTTCACGATTGTCCATATCATGGACCCGTGACTCACTATGTAGGCAATTATTCCATATCGCCGCGCTCGAAACCAGCGAAGGGTCATCGTTCGGGCAGGCGGCTTCCTCAGGCTACGATACCGTCCATGAGCTCCCAAATCCGCATCGTTGGCGCACGCCAGAACAATCTCAAGAACCTGGACCTGACTATCGCCACCGGCGAATTGGTCGTCGTGACGGGCGTTTCGGGCTCTGGCAAGAGTTCGCTGGCGTTCGACACCCTGTACGCCGAAGGTCAGCGGCGCTACGTGGAAACGTTCTCGCCGTATGCGCGCCAGTTCCTGGACCGCATGGACAAGCCGCAGGTCGACCGCATCGAAGGCATCCTGCCGGCTATCGCCATTGACCAGACCAACCCGGTGCGCAGTTCGCGCAGCACGGTCGGTACAATGACCGAACTGAACGACCACCTGAAGCTGCTGTTCGCACGCGGCGCCCGGCTGTACTGCCGCGGCTGCGGCAAGGTAGTGCGCCGCGACACGCCGGACTCCATCTACCATTCGCTTGCCGAACGCGCCGCGGTGGCGGGCGACCCGCGCCTGGTGGTGACCTTCCCCATCGCCGTGCCCGCCAACTTCACCGAAGACGAAGTGCGCGGCTTTCTTGAGCAGCAGGGCTACACCCGCGTGCATGCCGAGGAAACCGCCGTGCCGCGCGCCACCGCCGCGGCCAAGGGCGCGAAGGCCGCAAAGGGCGCCAAGAAAACCAAGGCGTCCAAGGACGCCGGCGAAGCCCGCCGCATCCTGCACGTCATCCAGGATCGCTTCCGCTTCGCGGGCACCGAACGCGAACGCGTGATGGAAGCGCTGGACACCGCGCTGCGCATGGGCGCCGGCCACCTTGCCGTCTATGTCATGGACGCCGAAGGCGGCAACGCCGACATCTGGAAATACAGCGACCGCCTGCATTGCGCCGACTGCAACATCGAATACACCGACCCGCTGCCCAGCAGCTTCTCGTTCAATTCGCCCCTGGGCGCGTGCGAGTCCTGCCGCGGCTTCGGCCGGGTGATCGGCATCGATTTCGGCCTGGTGATCCCGGACGAAAACAAAACCCTGCTGGAAGGCGCGATCAAGCCGTGGACCACGCCGTCCTATAAGGAATGCCAGGACGAACTGCAAAAGTACGCGCCGCGCGCGGGCGTGCCGCTGGGGGTGCCCTGGAAGTCGATGAGCGAAGAGCACAAGCGCTGGGTGCTTTACGGCACGCCTGACTGGAAAGGCGGCAACGACGCCTGGAAACACCAGTGGTACGGCGTGCAGCGCTTCTTCGACTGGCTGGAAACCAAGGCCTACAAGATGCACGTGCGCGTGCTGCTGTCAAAGTACCGCAGCTATACGCCCTGCCCCACCTGCAACGGCGCGCGCCTGAAGCCCGACGCATTACTGTGGCGCCTGGGCACCAAGGAAGAAGCCGACACGGTGCTGCCGCCGGACGACGGCCGCTATCGGCGCTTCATGCCGGTCGGCGCCGACTGGTCGCGTGACCAGTTGAACAACCTGGGCGGCCTGTCGATCCATGACGTGATGCTGCTGCCCATCGAACGGGTACGCCGCTTCTTCGACAAGCTGTCGTTTTCGGGCGCGCTGGACGCGGCCACCGACCTGCTCATGACGGAAGTGCGCGCGCGCCTGAAGTTCCTGTGCGACGTCGGCCTGGGCTACCTGACGCTGGACCGCCAGAGCCGCACGCTGTCGGGCGGCGAAGTGCAACGGATCAACCTGACCACCGCGCTGGGCACCTCGCTGGTGAACACGCTGTTCGTGCTGGACGAGCCGTCCATCGGGCTGCACCCGCGCGACATGCACCGCGTGGTCGAAGTCATGCACCGGCTGCGCAACGCCGGCAACACGCTGGTCGTGGTGGAACACGACCCGCAAGTCATGGTGGCCGCCGACCGCATCATCGACATCGGCCCCGGCCCCGGCGAACGTGGCGGCTACATCGTTTTCGATGGCTCGCCCAAGCAATTGCGCGCGGCCGACACCTTGACGGGCAATTACCTGGGCGGCCGCCAGCGCGTGGAAGCACCGCGGCCAATGCCGGTCGCCAAGAACACGCCGCGCCTGTTGCTGGAAGGTGTCAACGCGCACAACCTGAAAAATGTCTCGGTGGAATTGCCGCTGGGCCGGCTGGTCTGCGTGACCGGCGTGTCCGGGTCCGGCAAGTCCACGCTGGTGCAGGACGTGCTGTACCCCGCGCTGCTCAAGCAGAAGGGCAAGCCGTCTGAAGCCCCGGGCGCGTTCGAGCGCCTGCTGGGCGCCGAGCAGATCGCCGACGTGGTCATGGTGGACCAGACCCCCATCGGCAAGACGGCGCGCTCCAATCCCGCCAGCTATGTGGGCGCGTTCGACGCCGTCCGCAAGCTGTTCGCCCAGGCCCCGCTGGCGCGCGAACGCGCCTACACGGCTGGCACGTTCAGCTTCAACGGCGGCGACGGCCGCTGCCCGACCTGCGGCGGCACCGGCTTCGAACACGTGGAAATGCAGTTCCTGTCCGACGTGTACCTGCGCTGCCCGGATTGCGACGGCAAGCGCTTCCGCCCCGAAGTACTGGAAGTGCGCGTCGAACACCTGGGCAAGAGCGCGTCCATCGACGAAGTGCTGGCCATGACGGTCAGCGAAGCGCTGGACTTCTTCAAGGGCCTGCGCGACGTGCAGACGGGGCTGGCGCCGCTGGCCGACGTGGGGCTGGAATATGTGCGGCTGGGCCAGCCCGTGCCAACGCTGTCGGGCGGCGAAGCGCAGCGCCTGAAGCTGGCCGGCCACTTGGCCGAAGCGGCACGCAGCGGCATTTCCACGGCCAAAGTGGCCAAGAAGGGCAGCCTGTTCCTGTTCGACGAACCCACCACCGGCCTGCACTTCGACGACGTCGCCCGCCTGATGCGCGCCTTCCGCAAGCTGCTGGCCGCCGGCCACACGCTGCTGGTCATCGAACACAACCTTGACGTGATCCGCGCGGCCGACTGGCTGATCGACCTGGGCCCGGAAGGCGGCGACGCCGGCGGCCTGGTGCTGGGCGTGGGCACGCCGCAAGACTTGATGGACAACCCCAAGTCGCACACCGGCGCTGCGCTGCGCGACTACGAAGTCAGCATCCTGCCGACCGACGTGGTGGTCACCAGCGACATCGACGCGCAGGAAGTCGAGCAAGCCGGCCTGACGGCCCGCATCGCCGAACCCGCCGTCGCGTATCACAGCACCGACCTGGCTACCGAAGCCTCTGGCGCCGGCGAAGGCACGCCGTTGCAGTCCGTGATGCGGGCGCGCCGCCAGGGCAACATGGCGATCGAAATCCGCAACGCGCGCGAACACAACCTGAAGAACATCAGCGTCGAAATTCCGCACGACAAGTTCACCGTGATCACCGGCGTGTCCGGCTCGGGCAAGTCCACGCTGGCCTTCGACATCCTGTTCAACGAAGGCCAACGCCGCTACCTGGAATCGCTGAACGCCTACGCGCGCGCCATCGTGCAGCCCGCCGGCAAGCCGGACGTGGACGCCATCTTCGGCATTCCGCCCACCGTGGCCATCGAACAGCGCACCAGCCGCGGGGGCCGCAAGTCCACCGTGGCCACCATGACGGAAATCCACCATTTCCTGCGCCTGCTGTACGTGAAGCTGGGCACCCAGTACTGCCCGGATTGCAACGTGGCCGTCGAGCCGCAGAACACCGACCAGATCGTGGCCCGCCTGCTGCGCGACCACAAGGGCGTGCACATCGGCCTGCTGTCCCCGCTGGTCACCGCGCGCAAAGGCTATTACACGGATCTGGCCAAGTGGGCCGGTTCGAAGGGCCATACGCACCTGCGCGTGGACGGCGAGTTCATCCCCGTGGCCCCGTGGCCGCGCCTGGACCGCTATAAGGAACACACCATCGAACTGCCGGTGGCGGACGTGGTGGTGGACCCCGCCAACGAGGCCGACCTGCGCGCGGCCGTCAAGAGCGCGCTGGAAAACGGCCAGGGCGTGATGTCGGTCGTGTGGCCGGTGAACAAGCTGCACGAAGCGCTGAACAGCGAATTGCAGCAGCAGCATTTTTCGGTCAAGCGCGCGTGCCCGTCGTGCGGCACCAGCTTCCCGGAACCCGATCCGCGCCTGTTCTCGTACAACTCCAAGCACGGCTGGTGCACGGGGTGCTTCGGCACGGGCCTGCAATTGCAGGGGTTCGACGAAGAGCAGACCGGCGAGGAAACCGCCTGGAACGCCTGGTACGAAGGCGAAGCCCGCGCCTGCACGCAGTGCGACGGGCAACGCCTGAATCGCGTGGCGCGCGCCGTGCGCTGGCGCGACAAATCGATCGCCGAACTGGCTTCGCTGCCGGTGTCGGACGCGCACACTTTCTTTACCGGACTGGTGGCGCGCGGCCGGGAAGGCGAGATCGCCCGCGATATCCTGACCGAAATCCGCGGCCGCCTGAACTTCATGCAGGAAGTGGGCCTGAACTACCTGGCGCTGGACCGCGCCGCCCCGACGCTGTCCGGCGGCGAAGCGCAGCGCATCCGATTGGCCGCGCAGCTGGGGTCCAACCTGCAAGGCGTCTGCTACGTGCTGGATGAACCCACCATCGGCCTGCATCCGCGCGACAACCGCATTCTGCTGAATGCGCTGGCCCGCCTGGAAGAAAACGGCAACACGCTGGTGGTGGTCGAACACGACGAAGACACGATCCGCCGCGCCTCGCACGTGATCGACATCGGGCCGGGCGCGGGCATCCGCGGCGGGCGCGTCGTGGCCGAAGGTTCGGTGCAGGATTTGATGGACGCGCCGGAATCCGTCACCGGACGTTATCTGAAGACGCCGCTGCAACACCCGTTGCAAGGCCGCCGGCCAGTCGAGGCCGACACGCCGATGATCGAGATCCGCGGCGCGCGCCTGCACAATCTGCGCAGCGTGGACGCCAAGATCCCGGTGGGCCGCCTGAGCGTCGTGACGGGCGTGTCGGGTTCCGGCAAGTCGACACTGGCGCGCGAAGTGCTGCTGGACAACCTGAGCCAGGCCGTCTCGCAAGGCAAGTCGCCGGGCTGGGCGGGTTGCGAAAGCATCAAGGGCTGGGAAGCCATCGACCGCGTGCTGGAAGTGGACCAGACCCCTATCGGCAAGACGCCGCGTTCGTGCCCCGCCACCTATGTGGGGTTCTGGGACGACGTGCGCAAGCAGTTCGCCGACACCCGCGAAGCCCGCATGCGCGGCTGGACGGCGGCGCGCTTCTCGTTCAATACCGGCGATGGCCGCTGCCCGATCTGCGAAGGCCAGGGCATGCGCACCATTGAAATGAACTTCCTGCCCGACGTGAAGGTGCCGTGCGACGCCTGCAACGGCGCGCGCTTCAATAGCGACACGCTCAGCGTGCAGATGCGCGGCAAGAACGCCGGCGAACTGCTGTCCATGGAAGTGGACGACGCCATCGGCTACTTCGCGGCGCACCCGAAAATCCATCGCCCGCTGCAGTTGATGCAGGACGTGGGGCTGGGCTACCTGACGTTGGGCCAGCCGTCGCCAACCCTGTCGGGCGGTGAGGCGCAGCGCATCAAACTGGTGACCGAGCTTTCCAAGGCCCGCCTGACCGACGGACTGATCAAGACCGGCCGCGCGTCCCGCATCCCGCATACGCTGTACGTGCTGGACGAACCCACCGTGGGCCTGTCCATGGCCGACGTGGAAAAGCTGATCCATGTGCTGCATCGTCTGGTGGAAGCGGGCAACACGGTCGTCGTGATTGAGCATAATCTGGACGTCATCGCCGAAGCCGACTGGCTGCTGGACCTGGGCCCCGAAGGCGGCACGGGCGGCGGCAAGCTGGTGGCCGAAGGCTCGCCGGAATATGTGATGACCCTGGCCGACCACTCCCATACCGGACGCGTCCTGACGGAATTCCTGGCGCAACAACAACCGCAGTAACACGTATGGAATGTCGTTTTGAAGACCGGCTGGCCGGCCGCGCGCTGCGGTTCGAGGGCTTTTGCTCCCGCATCGAAGCGCGCGCGTCGGCCGATGTCGCTCCCGCGCTGGCGGCCATCGAGGCCGCGCGACGGCGGGGGCAATGGGTGGCCCTGCTGCTGGATTACGAACTGGGCGAATGGCTGTTGCCCGAGGCGGCCCTGCCCGCGCCCGCCGGTCCCTGGACGGCCCCGCGCGACGACGGCCGCCCCCGCCTGACCGCGCTGGTGTTCGACCGCAAAGTGGACGAAGCCCCCTGGGACGCACCGGATGCCAACAGCGCGCCCGCCTCCATCAGCCTGCCCGCGCCGCGCATGACCGAAACCGGCTACGTGCGCCAGATCGACGCCATCCGCGGCCTGATCGGCGACGGCGAGCTGTATCAGGTCAATTTCACGCAGGCGCTTGATCTGGAATACCAGGGCGATCCGGCCACGCTCTACCGCCGCATCGCCGCCCGCAACCCGGTGGCCCATGGCGCGTTCATCCAGGATGGCGACCGCACGGTACTGTCTTTTTCGCCCGAACTCTTTGTGCGGCGCGAGGGCCCGCGGCTGACGACCCGCCCGATGAAAGGCACGGCGCCGCGCCACCCCGATCCCGTCGAGGATGCCCGGCTCGGCCGGGAATTGCTGGCCAGCGAAAAGAACCGCGCCGAAAACCTGATGATCGTGGACCTGCTGCGCAACGACCTGGGCCGGCTGGCCGAGCCCGGTTCGGTCACGGTCGACGCCCTGTTCTCTCTTGAGCGCTATCCCACCGTCTGGACCATGACGTCCACGGTGTCGGCGTTGGCGCCGGATGCGACGCTGCAAGACGTGCTGCACGCCCTGTTTCCCTGCGGCTCCATCACCGGCGCCCCCAAGGTGGCCGCCATGCGGCGCATTCGCCAGATGGAGACCGCCCCGCGCGGCCTGTACTGCGGCAGCGTGGGCTGGCTGGCGCCGAACGGCGATTTTTCGTTGAATGTGGCGATCCGCACCCTGGTCCTGGACGCGGACGGCGCTGGCGTCTACAGCGTCGGCGGCGGCATCGTGCACGACTCGAATCCCGCCGAGGAATGGCAGGAATGCCACTGGAAGGCCCGGATTTTGCGCGCCTGACGGCGCAAACCGTAGGATGGGTGGAGCGCGAGAGCTTTTGCGCAAGCACCCAAGCATTCAGCGCGCGCAACCCATCAAGCAGCGATGATTTCTTAACGGCTTTAGCCACAACACAACGGTTGCTCGATGGGTTGCGCGCGCTGGGCGGCAATGTTCTTGCTTAAGAACTCTCGCGCTCCACCCATCCTACCCGGACCGCAGCAGCGGTAGTAGCATAGAGCGCGGCGCTGCCCGCCCTTTCCCAGGAGAGTCCCATGCAACCCGAATTGATCGAGACCATCCTGGTCGATGCCGAACAGCGCGTGCCCCTGCTGGCCCGCCACCTGCGGCGCCTGGAGGCGTCCTGCAAGGCGCTGGGCTACCCCTGGGGCGGCCGGTCGGTGGAAGGCGACATCATGATCGCCGCGATGGGCCTGGTCACGCCCGGCCCGCATCGCCTGCGCCTGCTGGTTGCCCGCGACGGCTCCCGCCACATCCAGACCGCGCGCCTGCCGCCGCTGCCGGCCGTCCAGGAAGTCATGCTGGCGCCCGAGGCGCTGCGCTCTACGGAGCCATTGCTGCGCTACAAGACCACGCACCGCCCCTGGTACACCAAGACAATCGAATGGCTGCCGGCGCATCCCCACATCTTCGACCTGCTCTATCTGAACGAGCGCGGCGAACTGTGCGAAGGCAGCCGCAGCAACGTGTATCTGCGTATGAACGGCCATTGGTACACGCCGCCGGTGGACAGCGGCTGCCTGCCCGGCGTGCAACGCGGCGAGCTGTTGGACACCGGCAACGTCCAGGAACGCGTGCTGACCCTGGATGACCTGCACGCCGCCGACGAGATCCGCCTGTCCAACGCCCTGCGCGGTTGGTTCACGGTCACGCTGCGCGAAACCTGAGCCCTCGATACGCGGGCGGGCGCGCATTGCCGTCCATCGCATCGCGCGGCCGGCCCACGCGCATCCTGGCCACGCCCTAATCCGCGAACTCGTCCACCACCACCTGCCGCAGCCACTGGTTGGCAGGTTCGCGATGGCTACGCGCGTGCCAGAACACATTAATGACGGACTCCGGGATCTTCACCGGACACGGCGCCGTGGCCAGCCCGAAAGGCAGACAGGCGCAATCGGCAAAGCGCTGCGGCACCACCGCGATCATGTCGGTGGCGGCCAGCACGGGCCCCACGGCAATGAAATGCGGCACCGTCAGCCGCAGGCGGCGGCGGATGCCGGCTTGCTCGATTACCTCGTCCACCACGCCATGGCCCGTGCCTTCGGACGCGATGGCCACGTGCTCGGCCGCGCGGAACTGCCGCGCCGACACCCCGGTACGCGCCAGCGGGTGGTCGCGCCGGAAGATGCACACATAAGGCTGGCTGAACAACTTCCGCTGGAAAAAGCCGCTTGTCAGGCCCGGCAGGAAACCCATGGCCAGGTCGATGCGGCCGCGTTCCATCTCGTCTTTCACGTCGATCGACGTCGCGCGCACCGTTCGGATCGTGACGCCAGGCGCCGCGCCGTCCAGTGCCCGCATCAAGCGCGGCAGGAAATAGGTTTCGCCCACGTCGTTCACGCCGATCACGAACGCCCGCTCGCTGCGCGCTGGATCGAAGCGCACACGCGCGCTCAACGTGACGTGCAACGCGCCCAACGCGTCGGCGATAGGCTGGGCCAGCGATTCCGCGTAGGGCGTCGGCACCATCCCGCGCGACGTGCGCAGGAATAAATCGTCGCCCAGCAGCTTGCGCAAACGCGCCAGCGCATTGCTGACGCCGGGTTGCGAAATCCCCAGGCTTTGCGCCACGGCGGACACCCGGCGGTGCTTCTGCAGTTCATTGAAGACGACCAGCAAATTCAGGTCCACGTCTTTCAGGTTCATGCGTTTGTCTCCACCAATATTGATTTTGGTGATCAGGCTTATCAAGCAGATTCTATTTATTTATTTGAACGCCTGCCCGAAGATGATGCGATAACTGCCTGCGCCGATGCCGCGCCGGCCCTGCCCGCCGCTGGCGGCCCAGACCAAAATGGAGACAAACCATGCAACCTGCCGCGCCCTGTCGCCCGGGCGGCCACGCACGAGGCCGCCCATGAACGCCCCCGAACAACCGCTTGCTTTCGTCCCGCCCTGGCCGGACGAAGGTTCTCACCGCATCCCCTTTGGCGTCTACACCGACGCCGCACTGCACCAACGCGAGCTGGAACGCTTCTTCTACCGCGCGCACTGGAGCTACGTGGGCCTGGAGGCCGAAATCCCCAAGCCGGGCGACTTCAAGCGCACCGCAGTGGGGGAAAGGTCCGTGATCCTGCTGCGCGACAACGACGGCCAGGTGCGCGTGGTGGAAAACGTGTGCGCCCACCGTGGCGTGCAGTTCTGCCGCGAACGCTCCGGCAACCGCAGCGAATTCGTCTGTCCCTATCACCAATGGAACTACGACCTGCAAGGCAATCTGATCGGCGTGCCGTTCCGGCGCGGCGTGAAGCAGGACGGCAAGGTGAACGGCGGCATGCCGCCTGACTTCAAGCCCGAAGCGCACAACCTGACCAAACTGGCCGTGGCGTGCCGCAACGGCGTGGTGTTCGCCTCGTTCGACCATGGCGTCGAGCCGCTGGAAGACTACCTGGGCCCGGACATCCTGCACTACTTCGACCGCGTCTTCGACGGCCGCGAACTGGTGATCCACGGCTACAGCCGCCAGCGCATCCCCGGTAACTGGAAGCTGATGCAGGAGAACATCAAGGACCCTTATCACCCCGGCCTGCTGCACACCTGGTTTGTCACCTTTGGCTTGTGGCGCGCGGACAACCGATCCGAACTGAAAATGGACAGGCACTTCCGCCACGCCGCCATGATTTCCACGCGCGGCCAGGGCGGCAAAGGCAGTGTCACCAGCGGCGTATCCAGCTTCAAGGAACAGATGTCGCTGAACGACGACCGCTTCCTCGACATCGTCCAGGAACCCTGGTGGAACGGCCCGACCGCCGTGCTGATGACGCTGTTCCCCAGCGTCATCATCCAGCAGCAGGTGAATTCGCTATCAACCCGCCACATCCAGCCGGTGGGCCACGACGCGTTCGACTTCGTCTGGACCCACTTCGGTTTTGCCGAGGACACGCCCGAGATGACGCGCCGGCGCCTGCGCCAGGCCAATCTGTTCGGGCCGGCCGGCTTCGTCTCCGCCGACGACGGCGAGGTCATCGAATTCTCGCAAGCGGGTTTTCAACAAAAACCCTGGCACCGCAGCGTGGCGGAACTGGGCGGCAAGACCGCCGAGAACACCAGCCACATGGTGACCGAAACGCTGATCCGCGGCATGTACGCGTATTGGCGCAGCGTGATGGAGGCATGACGATGCTGGACTTTCCGCTCTATTACCAACTGACCCGTTTGTACGCCGACTACGCCGCCGCGCTGGACGCCGAGGAATGGGAGAAATGGCCGGACTTTTTTTTGGAGGCCTGCACGTACAAGGTGCTGCCGCGCGAAAACCACGAGCGCGGCTATCCGCTGGCCACCATGGCTTTTGAAAGCCGCGGCATGCTGAAGGACCGCATCTACGGCGCCACGGACACGATCTTCCATGACCCCTACTACCAACGCCACGTGGTAGGCGCGCCGCGCGTGCTGTCGGTGCATGGCGACCGGATTGAATCCGAGGCCAGCTACGCGGTATTCCGCACCAAGCCCAGCCAGCTGACCACCGTATTCAACGTGGGCCGCTACCTGGACGTGGTGCGCCAGACGCCCGACGGCCTGAAATTCGAGTCGCGGCTGTGCATTTTCGACAGCGAACTGATCCCGAATTCGCTCATCTATCCCATCTGAACAGGAAAGCACTATGAGCACGCAATGGATCAAGGCCATCGCCCGAGCCGATGTGCCGGACGAAGACGTCATCGCGGTGCAGGCAGGCGGCCGCGAGATCGCGCTGTACGGCGTCGACGGCGAGGTCTACGCCACCGCCAACCTCTGTACGCATGGCAATGCCCGCCTGTGCGACGGGTTCCTGGAGGGCCACGAAATCGAGTGCCCCTTGCACCAGGGCCGCTTCGACGTGCGCGACGGCCGGGCGCTGTGTTCCCCCGTGCGGGAAAACGTGGCGACCTATCCGGTCAGGATCGAGGACGGGATGGTGTTCGTGGCGCTGTGACGCAAAGATCGGACAGCCGGACGACCTTCATGGCGCCCGAGACCGGGGGTGCAAAACCCGGCTGTTGATCAGATCGCCAACCGCAGCGCTTCGTTCGCGGCCGCCATGCCCATGGCGGCCGTCACCGTCACGACCGAACCGTAGCCCGCGCACGACAGCCCTTGCGGCGCAAGGTTCAGGCCCGACGCGCCCAGGTCGTCCTCGCCCTCGACGGGGCGGGTCCAGGCATCGGGCAGGATGGCGGGCTGGTCAAACCATAAGGCATGGATGCCCATCTTCGGCACGCGCTTGAGCGCCTTGCCGTTCTGGTCGGAAGCGCGTGGAAAGCCGTGTTCCTTACGCAGTTTGTTGCGCAGCTTGGCCAGCAAGGCGTCATTCACCGCCGCCGACAGATCGCCGGCCCGCAAGGCGAGCGGATCCGTCTTGCCTCCCGCTCCCCCGCACAGCAGCATCGGCATGCCCAGCGCACGCGCGTGCAGGATCATCGCGATTTTGGCCGTGGCCTGGTCGGTGCAATCGATGATGACGGTGTAGGGCCCGGGCAGCACGTCGGCGACGTTCCCGGGCGACACGAAGTCATCCACCCGCGTCAGCCGGCATTCCGGATTGATCGCCAGCACCCGTTCGGCCATGGCATCCACCTTGGATTGGCCGAGCGTGGACGACAGCGCATGGATCTGCCGGTTGACGTTGGATTCGGCGATGTGGTCCAGGTCGATCAGGGTCAGGGCGCCGACCCCGCAACGCGCCAAGGCCTCGACGGTCCACGAACCGACGCCCCCCAGGCCTGCCACCGCAACATGGGCGGTTTGCAAACGTGCGGGCGCTTGGGGGCCGTACAGACGGGACAGGCCGCCGAAGCGGCGATCCAGGTCGGCGGGCGGAATCGGATGATCGGGCGAGTTCATGGCGGGTATTTTATAGGCCAAGGGCATTGTTGGCTGTTGCACACGTGAGCCCCCGCCACGCCGGGCGTCTCAGGAACCCGAGACATCAACCCCGGCCTCGCCCCCGACATCACGCGCCACAACATCATCCCCGCCCAGCGCCCGATAAACCGCCACCTGGTTCACCAGCCGGTTCAACCCGTTCTCATCCCGCGCAATCTCGGCCGTCCGGCGCTTTTCTTGCGCGTCCAGCCAGTCCTTCAACGACACGGCCCCTGCCCGGTAGCGCACTTCGTACAAGCGCTCCGCCTCCCGCGCGGCCCGCAGCGACACCGCCAGTTGTTCCGCCTGCAAGGCCAGCTGCGTCCGGTTCGACAGCGCGTTCTCCACGTCCGCCATCGCCTGATACAACGACTGCCGGAAGTTGACGACACGCTCTTCGTAGTCCGCCTTGGAAATCTTGATGTTCAGCTGCATCTGCGTCCATTGCAGGAACGGCAGCGTCAAGCCCACGCCCAGCGACGCGACGGGGTTTTGCAGGATGTTCGATAGCGTCGGGCTGGCGGTGCCCACCGCGCCCGTCAGCGTCACCGGCGGATAGAAACTCGCGCGGGTGGCGTCCACCGTTGCCAAGGCTTCGCGCAAACGCAGCTCGGCCGCACGCAGGTCCGGGCGACGGCCCAACAGATCGGCGGGGACGCCGGCGCGCGCTTCGGGCAAGGGATACTGCGCCAAGCGGGCCGGGTCGGCCATGCTGCGGTCCGGCGGCCCATCAAACAGAATCGTCAGCGCATTCGTGTATTCCACGCGCTGTTGAACCAGCAAGGTGTGGGCTGCCTGCTGGCTGGCCACCGTCTGCTCGGCTTCCGCCAGTTCCAGCGCTGATGCACCGCCCGCCGCGTATTGCGCGCGTACCAGGTCCTGCGTGCGGCGCGCATAGGCGATGCTCTCTTCGCTGCTGGCGATGCGCTGATTGATGAAAGCGGTCTGCCAGTACAGCGTGGCCGTGGTGCCCACCAGCGACAAGGCTGCGGCCGCCCGGTCCTCTTCGGTGGCTAGCGCTTCCCATTGGGCCGCGTCGCGCTGGCGCGACAGCTTGCCCCACAGGTCCACCTCGTAGCCGACGGTCAGTTCAGCGGCGTTGGTGCGTGTGATCGCGCGGTCGCCGTACAAATTGCGGTTGCGGGCCACGTTGGCGCTGCCGCCCAATTGCGGCGTCAATTGGTCCTCGGTCAAGCCAGCCTGGTACTGCGCGCGGCGCACCCGGATCGCCGCGGCAGCCAGGTCGTTGTTGCGCGCCAGCACGGCGTCGACCAGCCCGTTCAAGACCGGGTCGTTGAAATTGCGCCACCAGGCGCCGCCGTCGGCCAACGGCGCTTGCGCGGCGCCGGGCGCGGCATGCGTCCAGGCAGCCGGCGCCTCGGTCAGCGGCGGTTCGTAATCAGTGCGCAACAGGCTGCCGCAACCGCCCAGCGCCAGAAGCAGCGCCAGGGCGGCGGGTGTGCGAATCAGGGAAACCGCTTTCATCGTCCTCATTCCCGGGCCAACGCCTCGACGGGATCCAGGCGCGCCGCATTGCGCGCCGGCAAATAGCCAAAAAGCACACCGATCAGCGTCGAGCACGTGAATGCCGCCACCATCGATGCCGTGGAATAAATCATCTGGAACGAACCGCCCGTGGCCTTGGACACCAGCACGCCCAGCGCCAGCGACAGGATGATGCCCAGCGCCCCCCCGATCAGGCAGACCAGCACCGCTTCGATCAGGAACTGCTGCATGATGTCGCTGCGGCGCGCGCCCACCGCCATGCGCACGCCGATCTCGCGGGTGCGCTCGGTCACGGACACCAGCATGATGTTCATCACCCCGATCCCCCCCACCATCAGCGAAATCAGCGCGATCAAAGACACCAGCAACGTCATGGTGGCCGTCGTGCGCTCGATGGTCTTGCGGATCGCGTCCGTGTTGAACACAAAGAAATCCTTCACCACGTGGCGCCGGATCAGCACGCGCTCGATGGCGCGTTCGGCCGCCGCCGGCGGCGTGGCGTCATTGACGCGCACCGTGATGCTCTTCAAGTGCTGCTGGCCCAGCACGCGCGACAGCGCCGTGGTGTAGGGGATCCAGACGTTCAGCGATTCGTTATTGCCAAACACGGATTCTTTTTTCTCGGTCACGCCGATCACGCGCGCGGGCATCGAGCCCAGGAACACCACCTGGCCGATCGGTTCCGTGTGCGAACCGAACAAGGTCCGCCGCGTGCCTTCGTCGATCACCACTTCCTGCGCCCGACGCACCACGCTGGTCTCGTCGAAGAACTTGCCCTGCGCCAGTTTGATGGCCCGCACGCGGAAGTACTGTTCGCCCACGCCCTGGATCGACCCGTTCACGGACACGTTGCGGTAGCGCAGCGTGTTGCTGGTGGTGACTTCGGGCGTGACGCTGTCCACATAGGGCTCGCGGGCCAGCGCGTCGGCATCGGCCGCGACCAGCGTGCGGATAGTGACGGCTTTTTCATCACCGAAGTCCTTGCCGGGGAACACCTCGACCGTATTGGTGCCGATGGCGCTGATATCGTCCAGGATCTTGCGCCGCGACCCTTCGCCCAGCGCCACCACCGAGACCACGGCCGCGATGCCGATGATGATGCCCAGCATGGTCAGCGACGTACGCAACCGGTGCGCGTTCATGGACAGCAGCGCCATCCGCAGCGCTTCGCCGCCACGGTCCAGGTACGACTGCCAAGCGGGACGCTTGGGCAGTTCCGGCGGCGCGTCGCGCTCGGCGTCCACGCGCGGCGCGTCGGGATTGCGCTTGTCCGCGACGATCTCGCCGTCGCTGATCTCGATGATGCGCTGCGCGTGGCGCGCCACATTCATATCGTGCGTGACGATAATGATGGTGTGGCCGGCCGCGTTCAGCTCTTCCAGGATGCGCAGCACTTCCTGCCCGGTGTGCGTGTCCAGCGCGCCGGTGGGCTCGTCGGCCAGGATGATGTCGCCGCCATTCATCAGCGCGCGTGCGATGCTCACCCGCTGCTGCTGGCCGCCCGACAACTGGCCCGGACGGTGTTCCGACCGGTCGCCCAGCCCCAACCGCTTCAGCAGTTCCTCGGCGCGCGCCACCCGGGCCTCGCGCCGCTTGCCGGCGTACACGGCCGGCATTTCCACATTGCCCTGCGCGGTCAAGTCCGATAACAGGTGATAACGCTGGAAGATAAAGCCGAAGTGCTCGCGCCGCAGTTCGGCCAGTTCGTCGGGGTCCAGCTCGCCCGTGCTGCGGCCGCTGACCCGGTAATCGCCACGGGTCGGGCGGTCCAGGCAGCCCAGAATGTTCATCAACGTAGACTTGCCCGATCCGGACGCCCCCACGATGGCGACCATTTCGCCGGCCTCGATGGTCAGGTCGATGTCTTTCAAGACGGCAATGGTCTGCTCGCCCGCGGGGAACTCGCGGCGCACCCCGGAAAGCGAGATCAGCGGTCCGCCCATGTCAGCCTCCCCGCGCTGCGGCGGCCGCAGGCGCGGAATCCGCCGTCACGACCCGCTCTCCCACCTCCAGCCCTTCGAGCACCTGCGCCTGCACGTTGTTGTTCATGCCGATCTTGACCTGGCGCTCCTCGGTCTTGTTGTCTTTCAAGACCACGCGCACGGTATAGCGGCCGTCTTTGCCGCGCTTGCCCAGCGCCGACGCCGGCACCACGACGGCGTCCTTGGCCTCACCCAGCACGATGAAGACTTGGGCGGTCATCGAAATGCGCAGCTTTTCATCGGGGTTGGGCACATCGAACAAGCCGTTGTAATAGACCGCGGCGGTGGTGGAACTGCCGCTGGAAGACGTGAGCGACGACGTGGCGTCTTCCTTCTGGATGGCGTCCGGCGCGGGCTCCACCGCGCGCAGCTTGGCCTGATAGCGCTGATCGGGTTCACCCAGGATCGTGAAGTACACGGGCAGGCCGGCCTTCACGCGGGTGACGTCGGCTTCCGAGATCTGGGCCTTGATCGTCATCGTGTCCACCTGGGCCACCTTGATGATGGTGGGCGCGCTCTGGATGGAGTTGACGGTCTGGCCTTCCTTCGTTACCACCGCCACCACCATGCCGTCGATGGGCGAGACGATGCGCGTGTAGCCCAGGTTGACGCGGGCGGTGTCCACCTGGATTTCAGCCTGCGCGATCTGCGCGTCCAGCGACGCGATCTCGGCACGCGTCACGGCCAGCGTGGCCTCGGCCGTCTCGTAGGCCTCACGGGAACTGGCGTCGGCCGCCAACATCTGGCGCTGGCGCTTGAAGGCCAGTTCCGCCTGCTTCAGCGTGGCAACCTTGGCCGCGCGTTCGGCGCGCCGCGTTTGCAGGGCCGCCTCCGCGTTGCGCAGTTCGTTCTGCTGGGTCAGGTCGTCGATCTCGGCGACCAATTGGCCTTTCTTGACGCGGTCGCCCAGTTGCACTTTAAGGGACTTCAGCTGGCCGGTGGCCTGGGCGCCCACACTGACGCGTTCGATAGCGTCGATGGTGCCGCTGGCCAAGACACTGTCCTCAAGGTTCGCCCGGCTGACCTCGCCCACCGCAAAGGTGGGCGGCGGCGGCGCTGAAAAAAAGACGGCGCGCAAAGCGAACGCCACCAGTAGGACGACGACGGCGATCAACGCATAACGCTTGAACTTGCTGCGGGGCTTTTTCATTGAACCTGGTGATAGGAGACGAGGGCTGGGGACCCACGCCGGTATTGCGAAGCACAGGCGCCCATCCTAAACGGGCGGCCTGTCCAAACGATGGCGACTCTGTGCCAAAACGGTGAAAAACAGTAAAGCGGTACTGGTGCGTCCAGCGTTCATGTGATTGTTCCGTTGCGAGAACGATACAACGACAGCGGCGCATGCGCGGAACCGCATATTTTGCACATGCGCCGAACATGCCGGCATCTTGCCCCGTAACTCCGTGACTTGCACAGTAGATGGCGCCTATCTTGCCGCCACGGCTTGAAACCGTTTGCCGCACTGCAAAAACGCCGCGCCTCGACATAGGCCGACGATCCGCACAGAATGAATGCAGTTACGCCGTGTCTACCTCTCACAGATCCCCCTCTTCGCCTTCAAGTTCCCCGGAATTTTCCGGGGCGGTGCTGCTGTGCCTGCTGGCAATGATGAACCACGTGGCGCTGACCGGGGGACGGATCACCGTTTCATTGACGGCGCTGCAGATGGGCCTGTCCACCTTCAAGGTGGGCACCTTGGTCGCGGTGTTCGCCGTGCTGCCGATGTTGTTCTCGGTGCGCGCCGGCCGCTGGGTCGACCGGGTGGGCATCGTTCGCCCGCTCGTCATCGGGACGGCTTTGGTAGCGATCGGCACCGCTTTGCCTTTTATCTCGCAGACACAGACCGCCCTGCTGATCGCGTCCTGCTGCATCGGCATCGGGTTCATGCTGCATCAGGTCGCCACGCAAGACTTGCTGGGCCATGCGGAACCCGCGCAGCGTCTGCGCAATTTTTCGTTCATGTCGCTGGCGCTGGCCGGGTCGGGATTTTCCGGGCCGTTGATCGCTGGACTGGCGATCGACCATCTGGGTACGCGCACCGCCTTCGGCCTGCTGGCCCTGGGCCCCATCTTGTCGGGCATCGGCCTGTATGCCTTGCGTCACCAATTGAAGGCCGTGGATTCGCAACTGACCGGCGCCAAAGCGGCCCAGCGCCGCCGGGTGACCGAATTGCTGGCCGTTCCGGCGCTGCGCCGGATTTTGATGGTCAACACCATCCTGTCCGGCGCCTGGGACACCCATTTGTTTGTCGTTCCCATCTTCGGGGTCGCGATCGGGCTGTCGGCCACCACGATCGGCGTCATTCTTGCGTCCTTCGCGGCGGCAACGTTCGTCATCCGCCTGATATTGCCGCTGATCATGCGCCGGGTCCGATCCTGGACGCTGGTCCGGGTGGCCATGGCAACGGCGGCGATCGATTTCATGCTTTACCCGCTGTTCACCGACGTTACCGTCCTGATCGTGCTGTCGTTCATCCTGGGCCTTGCCTTGGGGTGCTGCCAACCGAGTATGCTATCCCTGCTGCACCAGCATTCGCCACCTGGCCGCGCCGCCGAAGCCGTTGGTTTGCGAATGGCGCTGATCAACGGATCCCAAGTGTCCCTGCCATTGACCTTCGGCGCGCTGGGCGCGGTAATTGGTGTCGCCCCCTTGTTCTGGGCCTATTCGCTGGCCTTGATGGCCGGCGGCTGGGCCAACCGCAACCCCCCGCTCGAATCTGACCGGAACCCGTAGTCGTGAACACGCCGTCCCCTCCTTCCGCCATCGCCGGCGCCAGCCTGCCCTTCCGCTTGTGGACGCCCGAGGAAAGGCGGGCTTCGCTGGATGATGCCCTGCGGCATTGGCAGGCGGGCGATGACGTCTGGGTATATGGGTACGGGTCACTCATCTGGCGCCCCGACTTCGACTTCATGGAACGCCGCCTGGCGACTTTGCGCGGGCACCACCGGGCGCTGTGCCTGTGGTCGCGCGTAAACCGCGGCACCCCGGAATGCCCCGGGCTGGTGTTCGGCCTGGACCGCGGCGGCTCCTGCCGGGGCGTGGTCTATCGCCTGGCGGGGGACCAGGTCCCCACCTATTTCCCCGCGCTCTGGGAACGTGAAATGTCCACCGGCGCCTACCTGCCGCGCTGGATCAACTGCGCGACCGACGCCGGCCCTGTCCGTGCGCTGGTCTTCATCATGAACCGCGACAATCCGGCCTACATCCGCGCCCTGCCCGACGCCGAGCTGCTGGCCATCGTGCGGCGGGCCGCCGGCCGCTACGGGCCGTGCACCGACTACGTGGTCCAGACGGCCCAGGCGCTGCGCGCCGCCGGCATCCATGACGCCCGCCTGGACGCCATTGCCCGCCGGCTGGAACTTGATGGACGGCCGCTGCCCGAAGGCGCCTGACCGGCCCCGCCCGCGTCCCAGCGGGAAACATGCCTGAGACCTGCGCGGGGTCAATAAGGGAGCGATGCCCCAAGCGGTATAAACTCCCTGTTATCAACGCTGAATCCCACGCCTCATGTCCGTCTCCGATCTGCGTCAAAGCTACGAAAAGAACGTCCTGCTGGAAAGCCAGGCCGCCGCCTCCCCGTTCCAGCAGTTTGCCCGCTGGTTCGACGAAGCGCTGGCCGCCAAGGTGCCGGAACCCAACGCCATGACCCTGGCCACGGTGGACGCCTCCGGGCAGCCCAGCGCCCGCATCGTCCTAATCAAGGGCTTTGACGAGCACGGCTTCACGTTCTTCACCAACTATGAATCCCGCAAGGGCCAGGACCTGGCGGCCGAACCGCGCGCTTGCCTGCTGTTCTTCTGGCAGCCGCTGGAACGCCAGGTACGGATCGAAGGCGTGGTGGAAAAAGTTGCTGCCGAAGAATCGGACGCGTACTACCACAGCCGCCCCGCCGGTTCGCGCATCGGCGCTTGGGCCTCGCGCCAAAGCCAGCCCATCACCCGTGAAGCGCTGGAAGCGCGCGAACAGGAATTCCGCGAACGGTTCGGCGAACAGCCGCCGCGTCCGCCGCACTGGGGCGGTTACCGCCTGAAGCCCACCGCTTTCGAATTCTGGCAAGGCAGGCCGTCGCGCTTGCACGACCGCCTGCGCTATGTCGCCGACGGCACGGCCTGGAATATCGAACGCCTGTCGCCTTGATGCCGGGCGCCTTGCGCGCCCGCCCGACTTAACGATTGCATGCCCGCCTCCTCCCCTGACTTTGACGCCTCATTCTTCCGTACCGCGCTGGGCCGCTATGCCACCGGCGTAACGGTCGTCACCGCCTCCGGCCTCGACGGCGCGCCCATCGGGCTGACGGTCAGCTCCTTCAATTCAGTGTCGCTGAACCCGCCGCTGATCCTCTGGAGCCTGTCGCGCGGTTCTTCTTCGCTGGCGGCGTTCGAACAGTGCGAACGCTATGTGGTCAACGTGCTTAGCGCCGAACAGATCGCGCTGGCGCGGCGTTTCGCCACCGGCAAGACGCCGGACCGCTACGCTGGCCTGACCGTGCACCACGCGCCCGGCGGCACGCCGATGCTGGACGGCCATTGCGCCGCCTGGTTCGAATGCCGCAACCGCAGCCGCTACGAAGAAGGCGACCACATCATCATGGTGGGCGAGGTCGAACGCTGCGGCCACAGCAGCGAACCGCCGCTGGTGTTCCACGCAGGCGGTTTCGACCTGACGCCGGCCGGATCTCGGTCTGAAAGGAAGGCGTCATGAGCGTGGATGTCGATTGCGTCGTCATCGGCGCGGGCGTGGTGGGCCTGGCGATCGCGCGCGCGCTGGCCCAGTCTGGCCGTGAAGTGTTGGTGGCGGAAGCCACGGAAGCCATCGGCACCGGCACCAGCTCGCGCAATTCCGAAGTCATCCATGCCGGCATCTATTACCCCGCCGGCAGCCTGAAGGCGCGCCTTTGCGTGCGCGGCAAACACCTGCTGTACGCCTACTGCGCCGAACGCGCCATCCCGCATAAGCGGCTGGGCAAGTTGATCGTGGCCACCGACCGCGAACAGGCCGCGCAGCTGGAAGGCATCGCGCAGCGCGCCCGCGCCAACGGCGTCGACGACCTGCAATACATTTCCGGCGAAGACGCCATGCGCCTGGAGCCCGCGCTGCAATGCACGGCCGCGCTGGTATCGCCGTCGACCGGCATTGTCGACAGCCATGCGCTGATGCTGTCGTTCCAGGGCGACGCCGAAAACGCCGGCGCCCAATGCGTGTTCCATACGCCCCTGGTGTCCGGCCGCGTCCGCCCCGAGGGCGGGTTCGCCCTGCAATTCGGCGGCGATGAAGCCATGACCCTGACCTGCAACGTGCTGATCAATTCGGCGGGCTTGCAGGCGCCGGCGCTGGCCCGCCGCATCGACGGCGTGCCGCCCGCCAGCATCCCCACCGATTACCTG
Source organism: Achromobacter marplatensis (assembly GCF_049060505.1). Taxonomy (GTDB): domain Bacteria; phylum Pseudomonadota; class Gammaproteobacteria; order Burkholderiales; family Burkholderiaceae_B; genus Achromobacter; species Achromobacter marplatensis_A. The sequence continues at coordinate 166,454 of NZ_JBMGRB010000001.1, read as the reverse complement.
TGCAAGGGCAGCTATTTCACGCTGTCCGGCCGCGCCCCGTTCTCGCGCTTGATCTACCCCGTGCCGCAACACGCCGGCCTGGGCGTGCACCTGACGCTGGACATGGGCGGCCAAGCCAAGTTCGGCCCCGACACGGAATGGGTCGGCACCGAAGACTACACACTGGACCCGGCCCGCGCCGAGGTGTTCTACGAAGCGGTGCGCAGCTACTGGCCCGCTTTGCCCGACGACGCGCTGGCGCCCGGCTACACCGGCATCCGGCCCAAGATCTCCGGCCCGCACGAACCCGCCGCCGACTTCGTCATCGCTGGTCCCGCCGTGCATGGCGTGCCCGGCCTGGTCAACCTGTTCGGCATCGAATCCCCCGGGCTGACCTCCAGCCTGGCCCTGGCGGAAGAAACCCTGGCGCGCCTGGCCGCCTGACTCCGCCCTCTCCCCTTCCTTTCCTGGCCTATTTCCGCACCATGCAGCACAACGACTACATCCTGACCCTGTCCTGCCCCGACCGCACCGGCATCGTCTACCGCGTCAGCGGCCTGTTGTTCGAATTGGGTTGCAACATCCTGGATTCGCAGCAGTTCGGCGACGAGGAAACGGGCCAGTTCTTCCTGCGCGTGCACTTCGATCTGCCCGCCGTCGTGGCCGCCGATGACCTGCGCGCCCGCCTGGACGCGATGTCCGGCGAATACGGCATGGACCTCAAGCTGCACGATGCGCGCCGCAAAGAGCGCCTGCTGATCATGGTCAGCAAGCAGGGCCACTGCCTGAACGACCTGCTGTTCCGCGTGCATAGCGGGCATTTGCACGCAGAAGTGGCCGCGATCGTGTCGAACCACAACGATTACGCCAGCCTGGCGGCCTCCTATGGCATCCCGTTCCATCACCTGCCGGTCACGCCGGACACCAAGGCGGAACAGGAAAAGCAGGTGCTGGAAATCGTCGAACAGTCGAATGCCGATCTGGTCGTGCTGGCCCGCTACATGCAGATCCTGTCGGCGGACATGTGCCGCGCGTTGAACGGCCGCGCCATCAACATCCACCACAGCTTCCTGCCCAGTTTCAAGGGCGCCCGCCCCTATCACCAGGCGCATGCGCGCGGCGTGAAGATCATCGGCGCCACCGCCCACTACGTGACGTCCGACCTGGACGAAGGCCCGATCATCGACCAGGATATCGAACGCGTCGACCACACGATGACCGCCCAGGACCTGACCCAGGTCGGCAGCGACATCGAATCCCTGGTGCTGTCGCGCGCCGTGCGCAGCCACGTCGAACACCGCATCCTGCTGAACCGCAACAAGACCGTCGTGTTCCGCTGATGCTCAGCCGGTTGCCGCGGACGGGTACTGGCGCGCCACCAGCGCCATTGCCTTCTGCTGCAGCGGTGAGCGCGCCTGCGCTGGCCAGATCACCTGGCTGATGGAACGCGCCTCGTGCGCGAAGGCGATAAAGCGCGTGCCCGCCAGGCCGCTACGCGACAGGCAGGCCGGCACGATCGACACCCCCAGGCCCTGCGACACCAGCGACGCCACGCTTAGCCAGTGGCGTACCTCGTGCCGGATCACCGGCATGAATCCCGACGCCACGCACATCGACAGCACCGTTTCGTAATAGCTGGGCGACGCCGCGCGCGCGAAAAACACGAAATCATCGCCCGCCAGGTCGGCCAGTCGCAGCGACGCCCGGCTCGCCAACGGGTGCGAATCCGGCAGGCAGACGACAAACGGCTCGGCTACCAGATCGCGCGCATGAACCTCGTCGGGCACCGGGTTGGCGTGGATGAAACCCAGGTCCTGCTCGCCGCGCCGAACGGCTTCAATCTGGTCGTGGGAGTTCAGTTCGGTCAGCACGTGCTCCACATCGGGAAGCTCGGCCCGCATGGCGCTAAGCAGCGCGGGCAGGCCGCGATACAGCATCGACCCCACGAAGCCGATGCGCAGCCGGCCCCGCAGGCCCGCGTCCACTCGCTGCACCAGCGTGCGCACTTCCTCGGCCTGGCGCAGCAGCGTCAGCGCTTCGCGGTAAAGCACCTGCCCGGCATCGGTCAGTTCCACGTGGCGGCTGGTGCGGGCCAGCAGGCGCGCGCCCACGTTGTCTTCAAGCTGGCGAATGGCGTAGCTCAGCGGCGGCTGCGAAATATGCAGACGCGCGGCGGCGCGGCTGAAATGGCGCTCTTCGGCGACCGCGATGAAATAGCGCAACAGGCGAGGGTCCAGATCCACGGCGTCTTCCGATCTATATTTTTTATGGATTGTTCTACACAAAAACGGTATTTGCATAGATTAATCGACCCGCGCAACATCGGCCATCTTCCCCGTTTTCCGCAGGATGCCGCCATGGATGCTCCAAAAACCGCCCCGACCGCCGCTGCCGTCACGCCCGTTCCGGACTCCCGCGGCCTGAATCTATTCAACGCCGATCCCTATGCGGCCGCCCTCAGCCAGCGTTACCTGCCGCCTGCGCTGCACGCGCACCTGCTGCCTCACCTGCAACGGCTGGGCGGACTGGCCGGCGGCGTCATGGACGAGTTGGCCTCCACGGCGGACAAGCATCCGCCCACTCTGTCCGTGCGCAGCCGCGCCGGCACCGACGAGTCCCGCGTCGACAAGCACCCCGCCTATGTCGAGCTGGAACGCCTGGCCTACAGTGAATTCGGCCTGGCGGCGCTTTCGCACCGCGGCGGCGTGCTGGGCTGGCCGGAACCCATGCCGGCCGCCGCCAAATACGCGCTAAGCCACCTGTTCGTGCAGGCGGAATTCGGCCTGTGCTGCCCCGTCAGCATGACGGACTCGCTGGCGCGCACGCTGCGCAAGTTCGGCGACCCGGCGCTGGTCGAGCGCGTACTGCCACAGGTCACGTCCCAGGATTTCGACACGTTGCGCCAAGGCGCCATGTTCATGACCGAACAGGGCGCGGGTTCGGACGTCAGCGCCACCGAGGTCACGGCCGAGGCGCAAGACGACGGTACCTGGCGTATCCACGGCGACAAATGGTTTTGCTCCAACCCCGACGCGGGATTCGCGATGGTGCTGGCCCGCAGCGAACCGCAGCCGGGCTTGAAGGGCGTGTCGCTGTTCCTGCTGCCACGCGACCTGGCCGACGGCAGCCACAACCACTACCGCATCCTGCGCTTGAAGGACAAGCTGGGAACCCGCTCGATGGCCAGCGGCGAAATCCGCCTGGAAGGGGCCGTGGCCTGGCTGGTGGGCGAACGCGGCCGCGGCTTCAAGCACATGGCCGACATGATCAACAACTCGCGCCTGTCCAACGGCATGCGCGCCGCCGGCCTGATGCGCCGCGCGGTGACCGAGGCCATCTACGTGTCGCAACACCGCCGCGCCTTCGGCAAGCGCCTGATCGACATGCCGCTGATGCAACGCCAACTGGTCAAGATGACCGTATGGGCCGAACAGGCCCGCAGCGTCATGTTCCAGACGGCCCGGGCGCTGGCCGACGCGGACCAGGGCGCGGCTGATCCTGCGCTGGCCCGCATCCTGACGCCGCTGATCAAGTTCCGCGCGTGCCGCGACGCGCGCAAGGTCACCGGCGACGCGATGGAAGTGCGCGGCGGCTGCGGCTACATCGAAGAATGGACCGAGCCGCGCCTGGTGCGCGACGCGCACTTGGGATCCATCTGGGAAGGCACCAGCAACATCGTCGCGCTGGACGTGCTGCGCGCCATCAAGAAAGAGCATTCCCTGCCCGCGCTGCGCGCCCATGTCGAGCGCCTGCTGGCGGACGGCGCGCCCTGCCCGCCCGCGCAGGCCGATCGGCAGGCCCAGGCGCTGGACAAGACCTTCGCGTTGGCCGAACACGCCGCGCAAGGCGACCATGCCGAACTCGCCCGCCAGGCCGCATCGCTGCTGTATCACGCGGTATCGATGGCCGCGCTGCGCTGGGAAGCCACGGGCGCCGGCCTGGAAAGCCGCGCGCAACTGGCCGACCAGGTGCTGTTGCATCGCCTGGCGCCGCATGATCCCTACGCCATTCCCCCCAACGAAAGCGCGGCCTGCCAGACCATTCTGCAATACGCGCTGTAAACCGACGCCGGCGGCACAGCTGGCGCGTTCCCCCAGGAGACACCACCATGAAACGCTTTCTTGCCCCCTTGATGCTGGCGGCCGCCGCCGCGGCCCCGTCGACGCCCGCCTTGGCCGCGGACGCCTTCCCCTCGGCCCGCCCCATCACGCTGATCGTGCCTTTCCCGCCCGGCGGCCCCACCGACGCCATGGCGCGCCGGCTGGCTGAAAAACTGCGCCAACCCCTGAAGCAGAACGTCATCGTCGAAAACCGCAGCGGCGCCGGCGGCAATATCGGATCTGAATACGTGGCCTCGGCCAAGCCCGACGGCTACACCCTCTTGTTTGGCACGTCCGGCCCGCTGGCCATCAATGTCAGCCTGTACAAGAAGCAGGGCTACAACCCCGAAACCAGCTTCGCGCCCATCATCCGCCTGGGCCACCTGCCCAACATCCTGGTCGTGAACCCGTCGGTGCCCGCCGCCAACGCGCAAGAACTCATCGCCTACGCCAAGAAGAACCCGGACAAGCTCAGCTACGCGTCGTCCGGCAATGGCGCGTCGTCGCATCTGGCCGGCATTCTGTTCAACAAGATGGCCGGCACCCAGATCATGCACATCCCGTACAAGGGCACGGGCCCGGCGCTGAACGACCTGCTGGGCGGGCAGGTGTCGATGTCGTTCACCGACATCCTGACGGCGTTGCCCTACATCAAGGCCGGCAAGCTGCGCGCCATCGGCCTGGCCAGCGCCCAGCGCTCCGAGGCCCTGCCGGACCTGCCCACCTTGTCCGAACAAGGGCTCCAGGGCTATGACGTCAGCGTCTTCTTCGGCATCGTCGCCCCCAAGGACACGCCGGCAGACGTGGTGAACACATTGAACCAGGCGTTCAAGACCGCGCTGTCCGATCCCGGCATCAAGCAGACCCTGCATTCGCAAGGCATCGTCGAGGCGCAGGATCAGACGCCGCAAGGCCTGGCCGCCTTCATCACCACCGAAGTCCCCAAGTGGCGCGAGCTCATCACCAGCGCCAACGTTTCCATCGACTGAAGCTGACTCCCCATGGCCCCCACCCTACCCAATGCCGGCGCGCTTGCCGGATGCAAGGTGATCGACCTGTCCCGCGTGCTGGGCGGTCCCTATTGCACGCAGATCCTGGCCGACCACGGCGCCGACGTGCTGAAGATCGAACCGCCTGGCGGCGATGAAACCCGGGGCTGGGGCCCGCCCTTCCTGGGCGACACGGCGTCGTACTTCATCGGCGTCAACCGCAACAAGGAAGGCATGACGCTGGACCTGTCGCAAGCGGCTGGCCAGGAACTGCTGCGCCACCTGCTGGCCGACGCCGACGTGCTGGTCGAGAACTTCAAGCCCGGCACGCTGGAAAAATGGGGCCTGGGTTTCGAGTCCCTTAGCCAGGCGTTCCCCAAGCTGATCCATTGCCGAGTCAGCGGCTTTGGATCGGATGGCCCGTTAGGCGGGTTGCCCGGCTACGACGCCTGCGCGCAGGCCATGTGCGGCCTGATGAGCGTGAACGGCGAGGCGGACGGCGACGCTACCCGCGTCGGCCTGCCGGTGGTGGACATGGTGACGGGCCTGAACGCCGCGGTGGCCATTCTGCTGGCGCTGAATGAACGGGGCCGCAGCGGCCTGGGCCAGTTCCTGGACATCACGCTGTACGACTGCGCGCTGTCGCTGCTGCATCCGCATGCAGCCAATTACTTCTACAGCGGCAAGGTGCCAACGCGCAGCGGCAACGCGCACCCGAACATCGCCCCCTACGAAACGCTGCCCACCGCCAGCGGCCCGATCTTCCTGGCCGTGGGCAACAACCGGCAATTCGCGCTGCTGGCGCAAGTATTGAACGCGCCGGGCCTGACGGCAGACCCACGCTACGCCACCAACGCCGACCGCCTGCGGCATCGCCAGGCCCTGCGTGATGAACTGTCCGCGTTGCTGGCGGAACAGGATGCGGCCGCGCTGGCCGACCGCCTGCTGCGCGCGGGCGTGCCGGCCGCAGCCGTGCAAACCGTGGACCAGGCGCTGGCGCATCCGCACACGCGCCATCGGGGCATGGTGTTGGAACAGGGAGACTACCGGGGCGTGGGCTCTCCGATCAAACTGTCACGCACGCCCGCCACCCTGCGCAAGCTGCCGCCCGCGCTCACGCCGCAGACCGACACCCAATAAGAAACGGCCTTCCGCACCATTCCCACGGATCCTTGAACGGATGCCGTTGGCCCGGATCGATACCCGTGAACGGATGCCTTTCACCGGGATCGATACCCATGAATGGGTGCCGTTGGCGGCGGTCATCGTAGGATGGGTGGAGCGCGAGAAAACGCCCGCAGGCTCACCAGCCCCAAGCGCGCGCAACCCATCACGCAGCGTTGATGCCGTGGCTGATTCAGCCATTGCTTGCAATGCTGCTTGATGGGTTGCGCGCTTGGCGTATCCCCCCGTAGGAAGATGCTCTCGCGCTTCACCCATCCTACGAACGCGGTTTTCAACGAATGCCAACAACTAAGACATTTCGTTGCAACGATGTTGCATTGAAGGGTCGCATCGGGCCGTAGACTTTTCAGGTCGCCTCGCGTTGCCGGGCAGCGCCTCCCCCAAATTCCAAGAAAGAGGAGAAGGACCATGGCCACGAAAGAAACGAATGAAACGAACGACCACGCCCCGCTTAAACGGGTGATGGGCCCCAAACTGTTGTTGCTGTTCATCGTCGGCGACATCCTGGGCACAGGCGTCTATGCACTGACCGGACAGGTGGCCGCCGAAGTCGGCGGCGCGGCCTGGCTGCCTTTCCTGGTGGCGTTCGCGGTGGCGTTGCTGACCGCGCTGTCCTATCTGGAACTCGTCACCAAATATCCCAAGGCCGCCGGCGCGGCGCTGTATGTGCACAAGGCGTTCGGCGTGCACTTCCTGACCTTCATCGTGTGCTTCACCGTCATGTGTTCGGGCCTGACGTCGGCCGCCACGGCGTCGCAGGCCTTCGCCGCCAATCTGTTCGCCGCCTTCGGCATCAAGGCGGACAAGGCCTGGATCACGTCCGGCGCGCTGGGCTTCATGCTGTTGGTGATGCTGGTGAACCTGCGCGGCGCGGCCGAAAGCGTCAAGGCCAACGTGGTGCTGACATTGATCGAACTGTCAGGCCTGCTGATGGTGATCCTGCTGGGCTTTTACGCCATCGCCGGCGGCCAGGCCGACTTCTCGCGCGTGATCGCGTTCGACACGCCGGAAGACAAAAGCGTCTTCCTGGCGGTGACCTCCGCAACGGCGCTGGCCTTCTTCGCGATGGTCGGTTTCGAAGACTCCGTCAACATGGCCGAAGAAACCCACGAACCCAGCCGCATCTTCCCCAAGGTGATGCTGACCGGCCTGGGCATCACCGCCGTGATCTACGTGTTGGTGTCCATTTGCGCCGTGGCGCTGGTGCCCGTGGGTGAACTGGCCAAGAGTTCGACGCCGCTGGTGTTGGTGGTCAAGCGCGCCGCCCCCGGCTTGCCGGTGGAATACATCATGCCCGTCATCTCGATGTTCGCCGTGGCGAACTCTGCGCTGATCAACATGATGATGGCTAGCCGCCTGCTCTACGGCATGTCGCGCCAAGGCGTGCTGCCGGCCTTCCTGGCGCACGTGCATCGCAAAAACCAGACGCCATGGACCGCTATTTTATTCACGACGGTACTGGCCCTGGCGCTGATCGTGCTGGTGGCGCTGGCGGATTCCCAGGCCATCCGCGCGCTGGGCGGCACCACCGCATTGCTGCTGCTGGGCGTGTTCGCGTTCGTCAACGTCGCGGTGCTGGTGCTGCGCCGAGACACCGTCAAGCACGAACACTTCCGCATTAACCGGATCGTCCCGTGGCTGGGTGCGGCAGCCTGCCTGTTCCTGGTCACACCGCTAACGGGGCGCGACGTCATCCAGTATCAGGTGGCGGGCTGGCTGCTGCTGCTGGGCGTGGTGATGTGGGGCGTAACGTACCTGGCGCACCGCAGGGAAGCGCGCATGGAACTCGACCCGTCCAAGCTGGAGTAGCCGGTAAAGGCGGCAGGCAGCTTCGTGCCTCAGCCCCCCGCGGCCAGCCCTTCCCGCCGCGGGTCCGCCCCGCCTTGCAAGCCGCCCGCGTCGATGACGATACCGTGAATGCCGCTGGGAAATTCCGTGATGCGCACCGGGTGCCCCATGCGCTCCAGGGCGGGCGCCAGCGCTTCCAGCGGGGTGCCTTTTTCCAGCTCGGTTTCCTTGTTGCGGCTGCCCATGTTGGGCAAGGCGATGGCCGCCTGGATATCCAGCCCCCAATCCAGCACGCCCACGATCGTCTTGGCCACGTAATTGATGATGGCGCTGCCGCCAGGCGATCCCACCAACATGACGGGCTTGCCGTCGCGCAGCACGATGATCGGCGCCATCGAGCTGCGCGGGCGTTTACCCGGCTCGATGCGGTTGGCGACCAGACGGCCTTCGGGATCCTGGAACGACGACGAGAAGTCCGTCATTTCGTTGTTCAGCAAGAAGCCGCGCACGAAGATCTTGCTGCCGAACTCGCTTTCGATCGTGGTCGTCATGGACAACGCATTGCCCTGCGCGTCCACCGCCACCAAGTGGCTGGTGGACGGCAGCTCCAGCGCGTTGTCCCGGCCTAGCGACAGCAGTTTTCCTTCCGGATCGCCCGGCAACGCTACCTTCATGCTGCGGTCCGGCTGAATCAACGCGCCACGCGCGCGCAGATAAGCGGGGTCCAGCAGCGCGCGCACCGGCACGCGTGCGAAATCCGGATCTGCCACATAGAAGTCGCGGTCGGCGAATGCCAGGCGGCCGGCCTCCGAAAAGTAATGCACGGCCTCGACCGAGCCCGGCGCGTAACTTGCCATCGGAAACTGCTCTAGTTCGCCCAGCATCTGCAGCACGGCAATGGGGCCGCTGCTGGGCGGCGCCATGCCGCACAGCTGGTAGCCCCGATACGCGCCGCACACCGGGTCGCGCGTCTTGGCGCGGTAGTTCGCCAGATCGGCCAGGCTCAGGTCGCCGGGCGTGGCGTGGCCACGCACCGCAGCCACGATATCGCGGGCGATGTCGCCCTGATAGAACGCGTCGGCGCCCCGCCCGGCCACGGCGCGCAGCGTGGCGGCAAACTGGGGATTCTTCAACACATGGCCCACCGGCCAGGGCGTGCCGTCAGGGGCGTAGAAATAGGCAGCGGCGGCGGTTTGCTGGGGTAAGGCCTTGTTGCCCGCCAGCAGCGCATGCAGGCGCGGCGATACGGCGAACCCCGTTTCAGCCAGCCGGATCGCGGGCTGGAACAAGTCGGCCCAGGGCAGCACGCCCGCGTCCTTGTGCGCTAGCTCCAGGCCGCGCAGCAAGCCCGGCACGCCAACCGACATGCCGCTGTTGACGGCCTGCGCGAAGGGCAGTGGTTTGCCCTCGGCATCCAGGAAGCGATCCGGGCGCGCGGCCGCCGGCGCCGTCTCGCGGCTGTCGACGGTCTGGATGCGGCCCGTCTTGGCCGAATACAACACCAGGAATGCCCCGCCGCCGATACCGGAAGACTGCGGTTCCACCAGATTCAGCACCAGTTGCGTCGCAATGGCGGCGTCCACCACGGTGCCGCCCCGGCGCAGCATCTCTTCACCGGCTTGCGTCGCCAGCGGATTGGCCGAGACCATCATGTAGCGCGGCGCGCGCACCAGTTCGCGCGCGCGCGCGCCGCTGGCGGCTTCGGGGTTCCGATCTTCAGCCGCCGGTGGCGTGCGCGCCCAGGCGGCGGGCATGCCGGGCAAAGACGCCCCCATGGCAGCGGCAAGCAGGAAGGCGGCGGCGTAGCGGCAGGCGCGCATGATCGGGCTCCAGGATAGCGCCGGCATGCCGGCAGGCGTCCATCATAGTCAAGGCATCCGCCGCTGTCGCGCCCGCCTCTCGGGATGCCTCGCTTGCGCCTTCCGACATAGAATCGCGGTTCCGGTCCCTTATCCCCATCGTGCCATGCGCCTGCGCCATATCGAGATTTTCGAAGCGATCCGTCGTACCGGGTCCCTGACCGAGGCCGCCGCCGCGCTGCATATCTCGCAACCCGCCGCCAGCAAACTGCTGGCGCACGCCGAAGCCCAACTGGGCTTCAAGCTGTTCGAACGCGTGAAGGGCCGGCTGGTCGCCACGCGCGAAGCCGACATCCTGACGCCTGAAGTCGCACGGCTGAATCAAGACTTGAACAGCGTGCGCCGGTTGGCCGCCAGCCTGCGGGACCGGCCCAACGGCCACTTGCGCCTGGGCTGCGCGCCCGCGCTGGGCCTGGGGCTGTTGCCCCGCGTCGTGCGCGACAGCCGCGACGCGCAGCCTGGCATCACCTTCGATATCCACACCCACCACAGCGCCGAACTGGTGCAGGGCCTGTTGACGCGCGAGCTGGACCTTGCCGTCACTTTCGACACCAATGACTATCCCGGCCTTACGCGTATGGGCCTGGGCCATACCGAACTGGTGCACCTGAGCCGCACGCCCGCTTCCGGCCCGATGCGCTTGCCGGAATTGGCGACGCCGTCGGGCGGCACATTGATCGTGCTTGACGCCAGCGACGCCTCCGGCGCGCTGCTTCAGATGGCGCTGGACGCGCAGGGCCTGGACCCGCAAGTCGCTATCCAGGTGCAGACGCATTACGTGGCCTGCGCGCTGGTCGATGCCGGTTGCGGCGACGCCATCGTCGACGCCATTACCGCGCAGGCGATGCTGCGGCCCGGCATGCACCTGCGCCGCCTGGAACCGGCGTTGCGCGTGCCGATCAGCATCATGGTGCGCAACCAGGACCCCTTATCGTCCCTGCACCGCGACCTGATCGAACGCCTGCGCGCGGCCTGCGCGGAACGCATCGCCACGCTGGACGCGACCGCCTGAGCGGGCGCTGCGCCAAAAGAAAACGGACGCCCGAGGCGTCCGTTTTGCCGTGCAAGCCGGGGGCAGGCCTGGGCCGCCCCCGCGCAACATCAGTCCAGCTTGATGTTCTGCTTCTTCACGACGTCTTGAGCCCAGTCGAACTGCTCTTTGATTTCTTTCGCGAACTCTTCCGGCGTGTTGCCCGACGGCGCCGAGCCTTGATCGTCCAGCGCCTTGATGACCTTCGGGTCCTTCAGGGCCACGACAGCGGCGTCACGCAGCTTGTTCACGACTTCCATCGGCGTGCCCTTGGGGGCCAGCAGACCGTACCAGACCGGCTGGTTCAAGACCGGGAAACCGGCTTGCTTGAACGTCGGCACGCCCTTCACGGCAGCGATTTCATCGGGCCATGCGATGGCCATGGCGCGCAGCTTGCCCGCCTGGATCTGCGGCATCGACGACGGCAGGTTGTCGAACAGGATTTCGATCTGGCCGCCGACGGCATCCGCCACGGCCGGGCCCGAACCCTTGTACGGCACGTGCACGATGTCGGTGCCCGTGGCCATCTTGAACGATTCGCCCATCAAGTGCAGCACACCGCACGTGCCCGAGCTGCCGTAGGAGTACTTGCCCGGATTCTTCTTCAGCTCTTCGACGAAGCCCTTGAAGTCCTTGGCCGGGAACTTCGGATTCACCGCGACCACGTTGGCCGTGTTGGCGAAGTTGGTGACCGGCTGGAAGTCCTTGATCGGATCATACGGCAGGTCCTTCGGACGGCACGCCGGGTTCACGGCCATCGTCGAGACGGTGGCGATGGACAGGGTGTAGCCATCGGCATCGGCGCGCGCGGCTTCCGACGCGCCGATGGCGCCGCCTGCGCCGCCCTTGTTTTCCACAACCATCGGTTGGCCAAGTTCCTGGCTCATGCGCTGGGTCACCAGACGCGCGATGATGTCGGTCGAGCCGCCAGGCGCGAACGGAACGATCACGCGGATGGGCTTGCTGGGATACTTGTCGGCGGCGTGCGCGACAGAGACGCCAAGCGTGCCGGCGGCGCCGGTTGCCAAGGCGATAGCCACGGCCAGGGAGCGAACTTTATTCATAGGTGTGTTTCCTCCAAGATTGCGAGCCCGTATGTAAACGGCCCGTTGTGTGTTGTGCCCGCCTGTAGGCGGACCAGCAGTTAACGGTGGGGGCGCATTGCTCGTGTGCTGCGTGTTTCGCGCTGCTTTTAGGGATTGCTTGTGGCACACACGCCCGCCAGAATGACGGAGAATAGCAGCAAATGCTTACACCCGCATAGCGAGCCGACCCCCGGCCAACGCCCTGAAATAACGCCTTAATCCATGTCGGTCGCCCTTCTGGTTTTCCCTGATTTTTTACTGGTCGCGCTCGGTTGGGCGCTACGTCACAAACTGGGATTCTCACGCGAGTTTTTCGCGGGCACCGAACGCCTCGTTTACTTCGTGCTGTTCCCCGCGCTGCTGTTTCAGTCCATTTTGCGCACGCCCATCACGGCGGGCAATGCGGCCCTGCTGCTGCAGGCCACCGTGGCCGTCGTCGCCGCGGGCGTGGCGCTGGCCTGGCTGGCGGGCCTGGTGCTGCGGCCGTCGTCGCTGGGGCTGGCCTCGTCCGCGCAATGCGGCTACCGGTTCAACACGTACATTGGCCTGGCGCTGTCGGCCAGCCTGGCCGGCTCGCAGGGCCAGACGGTGATGGCGCTGATCATCGGCTTTGCCGTGCCCATGGCCAACGTCGCGGCGGTCTACGGGCTGGCGCGCCACAGCGGCGGCAACCTGCTGCGCGAACTGGCGCGCAATCCACTCGTCGTGTCCACGCTGTTGGGCCTGGCCTGCAACCTGGCGGGGCTGCACCTGCCCGGCCCCGTGGATACCGTACTGGCGCGGTTGGGCGCGGCGGCTATCGCGTTGGGCATCCTTTGCGTGGGCGCCAGCCTGGCCTGGGAAGGCGGCAAGGGTTATGGCTTGCTGATCGCGTGGATGCTGGGCGTCAAGCTCGTAGCGCTACCGGCCGTGGCGCTGCTGGTCGCGCATCTGTTGGGCCTGCCGCCCCTGGAATCGCGGATGCTGCTGCTGTTTGCCGCCCTGCCCACCGCATCCGCCGCCTATGTGCTGGCGATGCGCATGGGCGGTGACGGCCGGATGGTGGCGGTGCTGATCTCGCTGGGCACGCTATTTTCGGCGGCCACGATCCCGATGTGGCTGCTGTTTACCGGACACGCCTGACCGGGCGGAATTCGTGTAGCGCGGAGCCTCGCGCCGGGCTTCGCATTGATAAAAAAATGGCCGCCCATCGGCGGCCATTGCCATTGCGGCGCGCCCCCTTACGACGGCTTGTGCGCGTTGGTCATCGAGCCCGGCACCACCCATTCGGCAAACTGCGCCTCGGTCACATACCCCAGCGCCAACGCCGATTCCTTCAGCGACAGCCCTTCCTTGTGCGCCTTCTTCGCAATCTGCGCGGCCTTGTCGTAGCCGATATGCGGATTCAGCGCCGTCACCAGCATCAGCGACCGGTCGACGAGTTCGGCGATGCGCGCGTGATTGGGTTCGATGCCGGCGGCGCAGTGCTCATTGAAGCTGGCCATGCCGTCCGTCAGCAGGCGCACGGACTGCAGGAAGTTGTGGATCACCAGCGGCTTGAACACGTTCAGTTCGAAGTTGCCGCTGGCCCCGCCGATGTTGATGGCCACGTCATTGCCCAGCACCTGCGCGGCCAGCATCGTGATGGCTTCGCACTGCGTCGGGTTGACCTTGCCCGGCATGATCGAGCTGCCCGGTTCGTTTTCGGGAATGCTGATCTCGCCCAGGCCCGAGCGCGGGCCGCTGGACAGCCAGCGCACATCGTTGGCGATCTTCATCAGGCCGGCGGCCAGCGCCTTCAATGCGCCGTGCGCGAACAACAGCGCTTCGTGGGACGCCAAGGCCTGGAACTTGTTGGGGGCCGACACGAAGGCCGTGCCGGTGGCATGCGCCAGGTCCGCGGACACCTTGGCGCTGAACTGCGGGTGCGCGTTCAGCCCGGTGCCGACGGCGGTGCCGCCAATGGCCAATTGGTGCAGCCCGGCAAGCGTGGCGCGGATCTGCTGTTCGGCCAGGTCCAGTTGCGCGACATAGCCCGAGAGTTCCTGGCCCAGCGTCAGCGGCGTCGCGTCCTGCAGGTGCGTGCGGCCGATCTTCACGATGTCGTAGAACTCGGCGCTCTTGGCCGCGAAGGTCGCACGCAGCGCCTTCAGGGACGGCAGCAGGTGGTGCTCGACCTCGACGGCGGCGGCCACGTGCATGGCGGTCGGGAAGGTGTCGTTGGACGACTGGCCGCGGTTGACGTGGTCGTTCGGGTGCACCTTGCGCGCCTCGCCGCGCTCCCCACCCAACAATTCCGAAGCGCGGTTCGCCAGCACCTCGTTCATGTTCATGTTGCTTTGCGTGCCCGAGCCCGTCTGCCAGACCGACAAAGGAAACTCGTTGGGCCATTTGCCGGCAATGACTTCGTCGGCCGCGCGGATGATGCCATCGGCGATCGTCGGATCCAGTTCACCCAGTTCGGCGTTGACCTTGGCCGCCGAGCGCTTCAGGCGCGCCATCGCGTTGACCAGGGGAACAGGCATCTTCTCGGTGGAAATCGCGAAAAAATGCAGCGAACGTTGCGTTTGGGCGCCCCACAGGTGATCCTGGGGGACTTCAATGGGTCCAAACGTGTCTTTTTCGATGCGGGTCTTCATGGCGCGTACAACTCCGTGGCGGCGTCAGTCGCGTCCGGCGGCAGTCGCCAGGCACGACATATTGAGAATAGCAATCAGTTAATAGATTAGCAGAAACCCGCATTCCTATAATTGCCGAAACCCGTGTTCCCTCCATCGTTTTTTACCACTCGCCCAGCGCCATGTCCGCCCCCCTTTGCAGCCTGACCTTGCACCTGCCCGACGAAGCCGCCACGGAATCGCTGGCGCGGCAGCTCGCGCCCCTGGTTTCCGGAGGCAAAACCGGCCCGGCGGGCGCTTGTATCCACCTTCAAGGAGACCTTGGGGCAGGAAAAACGGCCTTCACCCGGGCATTGTTGCGGGAATGCGGCATCACAGGCCGAATCAAAAGTCCTAGCTACGCGCTGCTTGAATCCTATAAAGTTTCTAACTTATACTTCTATCATCTTGATTTTTATAGATTTAGTGATTCGCGCGAATGGTTGGACGCAGGATTCCGGGATTTACTGCGTGACGATGCGGTCGTTTTGATCGAATGGCCGGAGCGGGCCGAGGGTCTTTTGCCCCCGCCCGACCTGCTGATTTCCCTGGCTTATGCCGGCGAGGGACGTGACGCCACCCTGACCGCGAACACCGCTCGAGGACAAACATGGTTGAACGCGATTGTCCCCCCGCCCAAGACGGCGCCCTTTGCTCGGCAGGCGCCACCCGGCGCCGCCTGATCAGCGTCGCGGCCACGCTGCTCGTCCTGCCGGTCTTGCCGCGTCTGGCGCAGGCCGCGACGATCCTGGCCGTGCGTACCTGGCCGGCCGACGAATACACCCGGGTCACGCTCGAACTCGACAGCGAGCTCAAGGCCGAACAGTTCACCCTTGAAAACCCCCACCGCCTGGTGGTGGATATCGAGGGACTGACCATCAGCGCGGCACTGAACGACCTGGTGTCCAAGGTCCGGCCCGACGACCCCTATATCCAGAGCCTGCGCGTGGCGCAGAACCGCCCGAACGTCGTGCGGCTGGTGTTCGACCTGAAGCAGCCCGTGGCGCCCCAGGTGTTCACGCTCAAGCCCGTGGCCGACTACCAATACCGCTTGGTGCTGGACTTGTATCCGAAGGTCGCCCAAGACCCGCTGGTGGCGATCCTGAACAAAAGCGGCGCCGACGCGGACGATCCGCTGGCGCGCATCCTGGAAGACATCCAGCGCAATCCGGCGACGCGGGCCGATCCACCCGAACCGCCCCGCGTGAAGGGCCAGCAGCCCGCCCCGCCGCTGCCCACGGCACCCAAGTCGCCCCCCGCGACCGCCAGCCGCGGCAAGCAGCGCATGGTGACCATCGCGCTGGATCCCGGCCACGGCGGCGAAGATCCGGGCGCCATCGGCAGCAGCGGCCTGCGTGAAAAAGACGTGGTGCTGCGCATCGCCCGGCGTTTAAAGGCGCTGATCGATAGCCAGCCCTATATGCGCGCTTACCTGACGCGCGACGACGACTACTTCGTGCCGCTGCACGTGCGCGTGCAGAAGGCACGCCGCGTCCACGCGGACCTGTTCATCTCGATCCACGCGGACGCCTGGGTCAAGCCCTCGGCCAACGGCTCGTCGGTGTTCGCGTTGTCGCAGCGCGGCGCCACCAGCGCGCAGGCGCGCTGGATGGCCGATAAGGAAAACGCGGCCGACCTGATCGGCGGCGTCAACCTGGGCAGCCACGACCGCCAGGTGGCCAAGGTGCTGCTGGACCTGTCCACCACCGCGCAGATCAATGATTCGCTGAAGGTCGGCAACGCCTTTCTCGACGAGATCAAGAAGATCAACCGCCTACACAAGAACAGCGTCGAACAGGCCGGCTTCGCCGTCTTGAAGGCGCCGGACATCCCGTCCGTGCTGGTGGAAACCGCCTTCATCAGCAACCCCCAGGAAGAGGCGCTGCTGCGCAGCAATGCGCATCAGGACAAGCTGGCGCAAGCCATGATGACCGGCATCCAGCGCTACTTCACCGCCAACCCGCCGCTGGCGCGGCTGGGCGACGTCAGCTGAACGTACTGGCGTAAAAAAAGGCGATGCGTCGTAAAACGCATCGCCTTTTTTGTTCCCCGCCACCCGAGCCGCCGCCCCCCGGCAGGATGGGGGGCGCGCGAGACATCCCGGGCAGAACTCAGGCCTGAAGCGCGCGCAGCCCATCAAACAGCGCCGCTATCCTTGTCCGATTCAGCCACAGCACGACCGCTGCCTGATGGGTTACGCGCGCTGGGCGGCAATGCTCTTGCTTACGCACTCTCGCGCTTCACCCATCCTACGCGCGGCGCGACTTGATCAGTTTGAATACGCCCGCGCCGACGACTGGCACGATTGCGGCTG
The DNA here is from genome assembly GCF_049060505.1 of Achromobacter marplatensis. Taxonomy (GTDB): domain Bacteria; phylum Pseudomonadota; class Gammaproteobacteria; order Burkholderiales; family Burkholderiaceae_B; genus Achromobacter; species Achromobacter marplatensis_A. The sequence continues at coordinate 149,489 of NZ_JBMGRB010000001.1, read as the reverse complement.
CCAGGCCCAGCAGCACGATGGTGTTCAGGTGTTCGCGCACCAGCGGGATGTTGCCGAAGAAATAGCCGGCGGCGACCAGGCTGACGACCCACAGCAGCGCGCCCAGGATGTTGAACAACTGGAAGCGCGACATCGACATGTCGGCCACGCCCGCCACGAAGGGCGCGAACGTTCGCACGACGGGAATGAAGCGCGACATGACGATCGTCTTGCCGCCGTGCTTTTCATAGAACGCGTGCGTGCGCATCAGCGCGCCCCGGTCCAGGAATCGCAGGTTCATCGAGAACACGCGCGGCCCGATGTACCGGCCTATCATGTAGTTCAGCGTGTTGCCGGAAATGGCCGCGACGATCAGCAGCACCGCCATCATGACGGGGTCGATATGTCCGGTGGCGCCGAACGCGCCGGCGATGAACAACAGCGAATCGCCCGGCAGGAAGGGCAGGACGACCAGCCCCGTCTCCGCGAAGACGATCAAGAACAGCACCAGGTACACCCACACGCCGTATTGCGCGACCCAGACGCCCAGCGTCTTGTCGATGTGGAGCACCATATTGAAGAATTCAAGCATTCAGCAGCCCGGAAGTCATAAGAGGTTAGACCCCAGCGACTATAGCCCACCGGGCCATGGGGCTAAAATCATCCACACCGCCCCACCAGACCTTTAGCCTAATGACCGAACGCCGTTCCATCCTTGCGCTTCCCGACCTGCTCATCAGCCAGATCGCCGCCGGCGAAGTGATCGAGCGCCCCGCCTCCGTCCTCAAGGAAATCCTCGAGAACGCGATCGACGCGGGCGGCCGCGCCATCGAAGTGCGCCTGGAAGGCGGCGGCATCCGCCGAATCGCGGTTACGGACGACGGCGGCGGCATTCCCCCGGACGAATTGCCATTGGCCCTGGCGCGCCACGCCACCAGCAAGATCCGGTCGCTGAACGAACTGGAGTCCGTCGCGTCGATGGGATTTCGCGGCGAAGCGCTGGCCTCAATTGCGTCAGTCGCCCAGGTCAGCATCATTTCCCGTACCCGCGACGGCGAGCACGCCTGGCAGATCGACGCGGGCAGCATGCAGGTCAACCCCGCCTCGGGCCCGCCGGGCACCACCGTCGACGTGCGCCAGTTGTTCGACGCGGTACCGGCCCGCCGAAAATTCCTGCGGTCCGAAGCCACGGAATTCGGCCACTGCGTCGATGCGATGGAACGCATCGCCCTGGCGCACCCGCAGATCGCGTTCCGCCTGTTCCACCACGACCGCGCGCAACGCCAATGGCTGCCCGCCGAACCGCCCCAGCGCATCCGCGATGTGCTGGGCGCCGAATTCGCCGAGCACGGGCTGCTGCTGTCGCACTCGGTCGGCACGGTCAGCCTGGCCGGCATGATCACGCGTCCCACGGCGGCGCGCGCCCGCGCTGACCGGCAGTACCTGTACGTGAACGGCCGCTATGTACGCGACCGCACCGTCAGCCATGCGCTGCGCGCCGCCTATGCCGACGTGCTGCATGGCGACCGCCAGCCCGCCTATGTGCTGTTCCTGGACATCGACCCCGCCGCCGTGGACGTGAACGTCCATCCGGCCAAACATGAAGTCCGGTTCCGCGACAGCGGCGCCGTGCACCGCTTCGTGTCGCACGCGGTCGGCCAGACCCTGGCGCAAACGGGCGGCTCGTCGGCGGTCTCGCCCGCGCCGCAAAACGAAGCGGATGACGGCGGTTTCGAGACCGTCGCCCAAACCGCCGCCCCTTACTCTGCCTCGTCCGCCGCCGGACTCGCCACGGCCCCTGCCCCGCCAAGCGCCCCCGCCGGGGAAGCCACGCGCTTGGCGGATGGTCCCCGGCCGGGATATTCGGGCGGCCATTCCAGCGCCAACCCGGGCGGCGCCGCCGCCTATGGCCTGCGCCCGTCGCCGGCCCCGCAACGCGCACACACCCAGGTGCCCTTCCGCCTGCACGCCGAACCCGCCGGCATCCCCGCCGCCGACTGGCAGTCGCTGTACCGCCCGCTGTCCGACGACACGGCCGCCAAGGTCACGCCCGTGCGGGAACCCAGCCCGGCATCCAGCCTGCCCGCCGATGAAGAACATCCATTGGGCATGGCGCTGGCGCAATTGCACGGCATCTACATCCTGGCGCAAAACCGCCGCGGCATGGTGCTGGTGGACATGCACGCCGCCCACGAGCGCGTGGTGTACGAACAACTGAAGCAGGCGCTGGACGCGCGCAGCCTGCCCCGCCAGGACCTGCTGGTGCCGGTGGTGTTCCACGCGCAAGAGAAAGACGTGGCCATCGTCGAGGAATTCGAGGCGCAACTGGCCGACCTGGGCTTCGAGATGCGCCCGTCGGGCCCCACGTCGATTGCCGTGCGCTCCGTGCCCGCCATCCTGGCGCGCGGCGACATCGAGACGCTGGCCCGCGCCGTGCTGCGCGACCTGGGCGCCGTGGGTGTGTCGCGCCTGCTGACCGAACAGCGCAACGAACTGCTGTCCACCATGGCCTGCCATGGCTCCGTGCGCGCCAACCGCAAGCTGACCATCGAAGAAATGAACGGCCTGCTGCGCCAGATGGAATCCACTGAACGGGCCGACCAGTGCAACCACGGACGCCCGACCTGGGTGCAGTGGTCGGTGTCTGACCTGGACAAGCTCTTTCTGCGCGGACAATAAGCTTGTCGTCTTCCCCCATCCCCGATACGACGCCGGTCATCTGCCTGGCCGGCCCCACCGCGGCCGGCAAAAGCGCGTCCACGCTGGCGCTGGCCGAACGCTGGCCGATGGAAATCGTCAACGTCGATTCCGCCACGATCTACCGCGGCATGGACATCGGCACGGCCAAGCCGTCGCCCGATGAACAGGCCCGCGTGCCGCAGCACTTGCTGGATATTCTGGACCCGGCGCAGTCGTACTCGGCCGCCGAATTCCGCGCCGACGCGCTGCGCCTGATCGGCGAGATCCGCGCGCGCGGGCGCATCCCGCTGCTGGCCGGCGGCACCATGATGTATTACAAGGCCCTGCGCGACGGCCTGGACGACCTGCCGCAGGCCGACCCCGCCTTGCGCGCCGAGCTCGAAGCCCGCGCGGCCCGGCTTGGCTGGCCCGCGCTGCACGCCGAACTTGCAGTGCTGGACCCGGTCACCGCCGCCCGCTTGGCGCCCAACGACAGCCAGCGCATCCAGCGCGCGCTGGAAATCTGCCAATTGTCGGGCCAACCCATGTCGGCGCTGCTGCAACGCGGGCAGCGCAAACCGGACGACGACGCCAACCAGTACCTGACCATCAGCCTGGAACCCTCGGACCGCGCCGCCCTGCATGCGCGCATCGAACAACGCTTTGACGCGATGCTGGCCCGAGGCTTGCTGGACGAGGTTCGTGGCTTGCGCGCGCGGCCCGATCTGCATCCCGGACTGCCGTCGGTGCGCTGCGTGGGCTACCGGCAGATGTGGGCGCACCTGGACGGCGAAATCGACTTGGACACCGCCCGCGAACAAGGCATCGCGGCCACGCGCCAGTTGGCGAAACGCCAGATCACATGGCTGCGGGCCCAACCCGAACGCGTCATCGTGGATTGCCTGGCCGCCGACGCCGTCCCGCAGACGATCGACGCGGTGGCCATGGCGCTAGCCAAAAAGCCTTAGGCCGCAGACGCTTACACCACGAAGGTCTGCGCCATGCCTTCCGTCTGTTCGACGATTTCGCCGATCTTGTTGACGGTTTCGCCTTGCTCGCGCAGGGTCGCGGCGATGGCGTCGGCCTGGGCCGCGTCCACCACCAGCACCATGCCGATGCCGCAGTTGAAAACGCGGTGCATTTCGGTGTCTTCAACGCCGCCCTGCTCTTGTAGCCACTGGAACAGCTTGGGCATTTCCCAGCCATCGCGGTGCAGCTTGGCCGACAGGCCGGGCTGCAAGATGCGCGGCACGTTGTCCAGCAGGCCGCCGCCGGTGATGTGGGCCAGGCCCTTGATGCTGGTGCCGTGTTTGGCCAACGCGGCCAGCACTTGCTTGACGTAGATGCGCGTGGGCGCCATGACGACGTCAACCAGCGGCTGACCGTGGAAGTCGTCGGTGGGCTTGGCGTCGGCGCGTTCGATGATCTTGCGCACCAGCGAAAAACCGTTCGAGTGCACGCCGCTGGAGGCCAGGCCCAGCACCACGTCGCCCGGCTTGATGGATTTGCCGTCGATGATCGCGGACTTTTCCACCGCGCCCACCGCGAAACCGGCCAGGTCGTATTCGCCGTCCGGATACATGCCCGGCATTTCAGCGGTTTCGCCGCCGATCAGCGCGCAGCCCGACAATTCGCAGCCCTTGGCAATGCCGCCCACCACCGACGCCGCCGTGTCCACCGAAAGCTTGCCGCAGGCGAAGTAATCCAGGAAGAACAGGGGTTCGGCGCCCTGGACCAGGATGTCGTTGACGCTCATCGCGACCAGGTCGATACCCACGGTGTCGTGGCGGTTCCACTCGAACGCCAGGCGCAGCTTGGTGCCCACGCCATCGGTGCCCGACACCAGCACGGGCTCGTTGTACTTCTTCGGCACTTCGAACAGGGCGCCAAAGCCGCCGATACCGGCCAGCACCCCGGGGCGCATGGTGCGCGCGGCGAGGGGTTTGATACGGTCGACCAGGGCGTCGCCCGCGTCGATGTCGACACCGGCATCGCGGTAGGTCAAGGGGGCTTTAGGTTGATTCGTCATGAGAAATGCCGTGGGGTATGTAACAATTGCTGGGAATTTGGTGGAACGCCCTGCATTTTACGATGTTGCGGGCCTGCGCAGGGTTCATGCTGGCCGGGCGCGGCGATCGCGGCGGAAGCCGGCCGGGCCGGCTGACGGGCAAAAATGGCGCAAACCCAAGCCAGGCAAAGCGCTTGGCGCGACACTATCTACCCAGGTGGTTTAAAGTGTTGGGTTGGCCGGTATGGATTTTGCCAGTTTCTGGCGGGTTAATCTTGCGCCGGCCCGTTGTATCACCGTTTTTTGGCTTTTCCGGCAACACCGGCATGTCCTCGCGACGCTGCAAGCCTGATCGATAACTCTCATGAACCGCCAGCTGCTGCTCGACGTTCTTCCCGCGCCAGCGCCATCGCTGAACAACTATATCGCCGGCCCCAACGGGGAAGCGCTGGCAGCCGTGCGCGCGCTCAATCCGGGCCGCGCCCTGTATATCTGGGGCGCCGCGGGCTGCGGCCGGACCCATCTGCTGCGCGCGCTGACGGCCCGCCCCGATGCCGTCTTCGTCGATCCCGCCAAAGGCGAGATGATGCTGCGCCGACTGGCCGAAGCCGATTCCAAATCGCCCATGCCGAAGTTCGTGGCGGTGGACGACGTGCACCGCATGGACGACAGCCGCCAGGCCGCCCTGTTTGCGCTGTATAACCGCTGGCGCGAATCCGCAGCCACGGGCCGCGCGTTTGCGCTGGCCCTGGCCGGCGACCGCGCTCCGCTGTCGATGCCGCTGCGCGAAGACCTGCGCACCCGTCTGGGCTGGGACCTCGTGTTCCGCCTGGACCCGCTGTCGGACGCCGACAAGCTGGCCGCGCTGTCCGCCCAGGCGTCCGAGCGCGGCATGCACCTGGCACCCGAAATCATCAACTGGATGTTGATCCACCACGAGCGCGACATCCGCAAACTGGCCGCGCTGATCGACGCGCTGGACCGCTATTCCCTGGCCACCGGCCGTCCCATCACCCTGCCCTTGCTGCGGGCCATGCTCGCAGACCCTGATTCGCAACGCACATGACCACCCGACGTCTCGCCCTGTTCGACCTGGATCACACCCTGCTGCCGCTGGATAGCGACTATCAATGGGCCGACTATCTGGCACGCACGGGCCGCGCGGGAGACCCCGACATCGCCCGCCGTCAGAACGACGACCTGATGGACCGCTACAACCGCGGCGAACTCACTGCCGAGCAGGCCGCCGAATTCATGCTTGGCCTGCTGGCGGCGCATTCCCCCTACGACCTGGCGGACTGGCATGAGGATTTCATGCGTGAAGTGATCCGCCCGTCCATCACCGCCGACGCACGCGGTCTGGTGCAAGCCCACCTGGACGCCGGCGACCTGTGCGCCATCGTCACCGCCACCAACAGCTTCGTCACCGCTCCCATCGCGCGCGCCTTCGGCGTGCCGCACCTGGTTGCCACCGATGCCGAATACCTGCGCGGCCGCTACACCGGCCGCATTCTGGGCACGCCCAGCTTCAAGGAAGGCAAAGTGGTGCGCGTGAACGATTGGCTGTCCAATATGGGGCTAGGGCTTGCGGATTTCCCCGAATCGTTTTTCTATAGCGATTCCGTCAATGATGTACCGCTGCTCGAAAAGGTGACCCGTCCGATCGCCGCCAACCCCAGCCCGACCCTGCGCAATATCGCCCAGGAACGCGGCTGGCAAGTGATCGACTTATTCGACCACATGGAAGATTCGAAGTCCTAAATGATCACTGAAACCATAAAAAAATTCGTCGGCCGCTTGTTCGCGCCGGCAGCCCGGGGGCCGTTGCGCATCACGCGCGACAAACACGGCATTGACCGCCGTAACGTTTCGCGCCACGCCATCAAGGTCTGCGAAGTCTTGCGCCAGCACGGCTATGAAGGCTATATCGTCGGCGGCGCCGTGCGCGACCTGATCGTGGGCCTGGAGCCCAAGGACTTCGACGTGGCCACCAATGCCACGCCCGAACAGATCCGCCCGCTGTTCCGCCGCGCCCGCATCATCGGCCGCCGTTTCCAGCTCGTGCACGTGGTGTTCGGCCAGGAGATCATCGAAACCTCGACGTTCCGCGCTCCCGCTTCGGAAGAGCAAGAGACCGACGAGCACGGCCGCATCCTGCGCGACAACGTGTTCGGTTCGCAGGAAGAAGACGCCAAGCGGCGCGACTTCACGATGAACGCGCTGTACTACGACCCGCACAACGAGGAAGTCATTGACTACCACAATGGCGTGGCCGACTTGAAGAAGCGCCAGGTCCGCATCATCGGCGACCCGGTCAAGCGCTACCGCGAAGATCCGGTGCGCATGCTGCGCGCGGTGCGCTTCGCCGCCAAGCTCAACGGCACGATCGACCCGGCGACGCGCCAGCCGATCAGCACCATGGCCGAGCTCATCGAAAACGTGCCGGCGTCCCGCCTGTTCGACGAAATGCTCAAGCTGCTGACCTGCGGCCACGCGATGGACTGCCTGCGCCAACTGCGCGCCGACGGGCTGCATAACGGCCTGTTGCCGCTACTGGACGTGGTGCTGGAGCAGCCCGGTGGCGAGCACTTCGTGGAACTGGCGCTGGAACGCACCGACGCGCGCGTGCGGGCCGGCAAGACGATCAGCCCCAGCTTCCTGTTTGCCGCGTTGCTGTGGCAGCAGGTCGATGTGCGCTGGAAGCAGTTGCGCGCCCAAGGCGAACACACCATTCCCGCGTTGTCGCAAGCGGCGGATTCCGTGCTGGACGAGCAGACCGAGAAGCTGGCCATCCAGCGCCGCTTCTCGTCCGACATGCGCGAGATCTGGTTCATGCAACCGCGTTTTGAACGCCGCATGGGCAAGACCATCTTCCGCATGATCGAACAGCCGCGCTTCCGCGCCGCGTGCGATTTCCTGCAGCTGCGCGCCGCCGCCGGCGAGTTCGACAGCGTGCTGGCGCAGTGGTGGATGGACCTGGCCAACGCCGACGACGTCTTGCGCGCCGACATGATCGAAGAAGTCTCGCGCCTGCCGCGCGAACCCGGCGACGGCGGTGGCGGCGGCGGCTTCGGTGCTCCGCCTGCTTCGTCGTCCCCGCGCAAACGTCGCCGTCCGCGCCGCTCGGCGCCACGCGGCCCCGCCAGCGCCGAATAACACGATGCCGCCCGCCATCGTCCGCGCCTATATCGGCCTGGGCGCCAACCTTGGCGACAGCGCGGCCACCCTGCGCCGCGTGCTGGCCGAACTGCAGGCGACCGACGGCATCACCGCAGTGACAGCGTCGCCGTTCTACCGCAGCGCGCCGGTGGACGCCACCGGCCCTGATTTCGTGAACGCCGTGGCGGCATTGGACACACGCCTGCCGCCGCTGGCCTTGCTGGATGTGCTGCAAGCGCTGGAAAACAGCCACGGCCGCCTGCGTCCCTACAAGAACGCCCCGCGCACGCTGGACCTGGACTTGCTGGCATATGACAACACGCAGCTGGATCACGAACGACTGATCCTGCCCCACCCCCGCATGCACTTGCGCGCCTTCGTATTGCTGCCGCTGCGTGATCTGGCGCCGGACATGGCGGTGCAGGGCAAGCCGATCGGCGAATGGATCGACGCAATCCACGATCAGGCGATTGAACGGGTCGTTGAATAGCAAGGGGCGATGATGGGTTGCGCGCGATTGGCGCCCATTTCCCGATCTTGATTTTCTCGCGCTCCACCCATCCTACGGGTGTGTAGGCACAGTTTTGCAGGATGGGTGGAGTGCGAGAAAATCAGGCCAAAGACGTTGGCCGAAAGCGCGCGCAACCCAACATCCAACCGTCGCCGCGAACACCATTACCCGCCTTGGCTGCGAACGCCATTACCCCGCCTTGGCCGCGAACGCCATCATGGCCCGCTCCACGTCTTCCACTTTGGGCAGCCCGGCTTCATTGCCCAGGTGCTGGATCTTGTGCGCGGACGCCGCCCGCGCGAACGTGAAGTGCTCTGCCCAGGGTTGATCCGGACGGTTCAGGTACGACCACACATAGGCGCCGTGGAACACGTCGCCCGCCCCCGAAGTGTCAACGATGCGATTGCCCGGCACGTCCAGCGACGGCAATACGTCGACATGGCCTGTCTCGTCGTACCAGAGCATGCCTCGTTCGCCCAGGGTCACGGCGCCAATACGGCAACCGCGCGCCTTTAGCAGATCCAGCAGACCCTCCGGCGTCAGGCCCAGCTGTTCGCACATGCGCTCTGCGCAGACGGCGATGTCGATGTAGCGCAAGAGCTCGTCGGTGTTCTCGCGCACGCCGCCGCCATCCAGCGACGTCAGCACGCCTGCCTGCCGGCACGCCCGCGCATAGTGCAGCGCGGCGTCGGGCTGATGCCCATCCAGATGCAGCGCGCGATAGCCGCTGATATCCAGGCGGGGGAAATCGTTCAGGTAGTCCACGTCGCGTGCGCGCACGATGGCGCGCTTGCCGTGGTTGGGCATGATGAAGGACAAGGACGAACGGCGCACATGGCGCGCGTGCAGCGTCACGCCGTGGGCCGCGGCCATGTCCGTGTACATGTGTCCCAGCCAGTCGGGCGCCAGCGAGCAGACCAGGTCGGGTGGCGAGCCCAGCCGCGCGCAAGCGAACGCCGCCGTGACGGCGTTGCCGCCGAAGGACACCGCGTAGTCCCGCGCCACGCTTTTTTCGTCGCCCGTGGGCCATTCGTCGGCCAGCACGGTGACGTCGATATAGGTGTGTCCGATGAAGAGCGCATCGCTCATGCTGCTGCCTGTGGAAAAGAGGAAACCCCGAGGATAGGCGATCTTTCGGGCTACGCGCCGTGTTCCCCGGCTTGCGCCAGCACCAGCCGCGCGCGGGCGATGACCGGCGCGTCGACCATCTTGCCGTCCAGCATGAAAGTGCCCGCCGACGTCTCGCGATGGGCGGCGACAACGCGGCGCGCCCACTCCAGCTCTTCTTGCGCCGGCACGAACGCCGCGTGGATCACCGGCACCTGCGTGGGATGGATGCACAGCATGCCGCCGAACCCCATCTGCTGCGCGCGGCCCGCCGCGTGCGCCAGCCCGGCCTGATCCTGTACACCGGGAAACACGCCATCAAGGGCGGGCGCGAGCCCGGCCGACCGGGTATGCAGCAACACCTGCACCCGCGCGTGGTCCAGCACGGTTTCCGCGCCGGGCGTGTCGGGGGTAAGGCCCATGTCCAACCCGTAGTCCAGGCTGCCGAAGGCCAGCCGCGCCACACCGGGGGTGGCCGCGACCTCGGCCGCGTTCAGCAAGCCGCGGGCGGTTTCAAGGATGGGGATGACGGGCAGGCCCGTCTGCGCCACGTGCCGAACCTGCGCCAGGCTTTCGGCCTTGGGCAGCAGGATCCCGGCCACGCCGGGGTGACCCCGGCAGGCTTTCAGGTCGTCGTCGTGCCAGGACGTGGACGCGTCGTTGATGCGCACCCACAGGCGCGCCTGGCGATGCGTCCCCAGGAAGTCACACAGGGCTTCGCGGGCAGACGCCTTGGCCAGATGCTCGACGGCGTCTTCCAGGTCGACGATGACGGCGTCCGCGCCGGCGGCCAGCGCTTTGGGGATGCGCTCGGCGCGCGAAGCCGGCACGAACAGGGCGCTACGAACGACGGGATGCGTCACACGACCTCCGAGGCATGGAATTGCGCCACCTGATCCGGCGCGTATCCCAATGATGCTAGCACCGCATCCGTGTTTTGGCCCACCGCGGGCACGGCGGCCATGCGCGGCGCGAAAGCGTTGCTGCTGGCTGGCGGCAGCAGCGCCGGCAGCGTGCCGGCGGGGCTGTCGACCTGGCTCCAGCGGGCACGCGCCTGCAATTGCGGATGCGCCCAGACGCCCGCCATGTCGTTCACCCGCGCGTTGGCGATCTGGGCGTCTTCCAGCCGCTGCGTGACCTGCGCGACGGACAGGTCGGCGAAGGCGGCCACGATCAGGTCACGCAACGCGTCGCGGTTGGCGGTGCGCTGCGAATTCGACAGGAAGCGTGGGTCTTCGGCCAGATCGGCCTGGCGCAGCACCTGGGCGCAGAAAACACGCCATTCGCGCTCGTTCTGCAGGCCCAGCATGATGGTGGAGCCGTCGCCCACCGGGAACGGCCCATAGGGGTAGATAGAGGCATGGGCGGCACCGGCACGCACGGGCGGCGCGGCGCCTTCGAACGCGTAATACATGGGAAAGCCCATCCATTCGACCATGCTTTCCAGCATGGACACGTCCAGGCGGCTGCCCAACCCGGTTCTCTGGCGCAGCAGCAAGGCGTTCAGGATGGCCGAATAGGCGTACATGCCCGCCGCGATGTCGGCGATCGAGCATCCTGCCTTGACGGGATCGTCTTTGGTGCCCGTGACGGACAGGAAACCGCTTTCGCTCTGGATCAGCAGGTCATAGGCCTTCTTGTCCTGGTAGGGACCGCCTTCGCCATAGCCCGAGATATCGCACACGATCAGGCGTGGATACTTCTTGTGCAGGGCGTCGAACGACAGCCCCAGCCGCGCGGCCGCACCGGGCGCCAGATTCTGCACCAGCACATCGGCAGATTCCAGCAGGCGGTCCATGATGCCGCCCGCTTCGTCGCGTTTAAGGTCCAGCGTCAGGCTCTCTTTGGAACGGTTGGTCCAGACGAAATGCGAGGACAGGCCGCGCACGCGTTCGTCGTAGCCCCGGGCGAAGTCGCCGCTGCCCGGGCGTTCGATCTTGATGACGCGCGCGCCCATGTCCGCCAGTTGGCGGGTGCAGAATGGCGCGGCGATGGCGTGTTCAAGGCTGACGACGTTGATGCCGTCCAAGGGGCGGGTGGCCTGCGTGCTCATTCGGTAAACCTCAGTTCAGCTTGGTGGGCCAGCGTGCCGTCCTGCTCGGCCCACAGCTGGGCCACGCCCGGCTCGGTCAAGCGGCCGGCCACCTGGAAGGGCGTGGGCGAAATCAACGGACGCAGGCCGCGGTACGACAAGTGCGTAAGCCGGGCCTTGGGATGGGCGCGCGTAAAAGCGGCCACCATCTCGGTGGCGATCAGCGGGCCGTGCACCACCAGGCCGGGATAGCCCTCGGTGCCCGTCACGTAGGGATGGTCGTAATGGATGCGGTGGCCATTGAAGGTCACCGCCGAATAGCGGAACAGCAGCACGGAAGACGGGTTGACCGTGTCGCGCCATTGCGCCTCGGGCGCGGGCTCGCTGCCTACAAGCTTCGGCGGCGACGGCTGCCGGTAGACGATGTCTTGCTCTTCCTGGATGACGATCTGGCCCGCCTGGTGGTATTCGTGGCGCACGGTCACGAACAACAGCGCGCCGGTGCGGCCCGTTTTCTCTTTGACGTCGGCGACGGTCGACACGCGTTCGGCCGGGACGCCCACCTTCAACGGCTGGCGGAATTCCACCCGGCCGCCGGCCCACATGCGGTTGCGGTCCTGGGCCGGCGGCAGGAAACCGCCGCGCGAGGGGTGCCCATCTGTCCCCAACCCTTCCATCCCCACCGTGCTGATGAAAAACGCCCATTGCCACAGGGGCGGCAGGGACTCGCCCGGGGCCGGCGCCGCGCCGCCCAGCGTGGCCGCGATGCGCGCGGCATGGCCGGGGTCCATTGCGTCCGCCTTGCGTTCGCCGCTGCCGATCCAGCCTGCCGGATCTGTAGAAGTCATGCCGATATCCTTTGGTGGGGTTTTCTCAGCTGCAAGCATGCCCGCAAGCCGTCCCCGTTGTGAATTCGTTTTTCCTCAAGGCGGGGTTTGCGGCGCCTGAATCGACGGCCCATGCCCAGCCCCGGCGCCGCGCGCCGTAATATATGCCCCATGCACTTCGACCTTGCCGACCTACGCCTGTTCATCCACATCGCGGAATCCCCCAGCCTGACCCAGGCGGCCAAACGGGCGCACTTGTCCCTGGCCGCGGTCAGCGTGCGGATCAAAGCGCTGGAGAACCAGCTCAATACCCGATTGCTGTACCGCGACAGCCGTGGCGTGGAAATCACGCCCGCCGGCCAGAAGCTGCTACAGCATGCCCGCGTCATCATGCGCCAGGTGGACCACCTGAAACACGATTTCCAGGAGCAGTCCGACGGCGACGCCGGCCATATCCGGATCTTCGCCAACACCACGGCGGTCACCGAGTTCATGCCGGACATCCTGGCGCAGTTCCTGGCGGGCCATCCGGGGGTCACGGTGGACTTGCAAGAACGCCTGACGCGCGACATCGTGCGGGGCGTGCTGGACGGCACCACGGACCTGGGCATCGTGGCCGGGCCGGTTGACGCCCCCGAATTGCAGACGATCCACTTCAGTACCGACCGGCTGGTTCTGGTGGTGCCCAACGGCCACCCTTTGCAAGACCAGGAAAAGGTCAAGCTCGTGGACGCCGTGCGTTATCCGTTCATCACCATGCACGAAGGCTCCACGCTGGTCGCCTTCCTGCGCGACCAACTGGAACGCGGCGGGCAGCGCCTGCCGCAACGCATCCAGCTCTATAGCTTCGATTCGATCTGCCGCATGGTGCAGGCCGGCGTCGGCATCGGCGTCATCCCCGACTCCGCCGCCCGCCGCTACGGCGCCGACACCAAGCTGCGCGTCGTCGAACTGGACGAACCGTGGGTGGTGCGGGAACGCAAGCTGTTGGTGCGCGACATCGACGCCCTGCCCGGCTGCGCGCGCGAACTGATCGAACAGATCCAGGTGCCACGGGCGCCCTGACGCCCGCAGCACCCGCCTGCGGCGTCACGTGCCGGTGAACGCGGGCGGCCGCTTTTCAGCGAAGGCTCGCATCCCTTCCAGGTAGTCGTCGGTGTAGCCGAGTTCGCGCTGGAAACGGCATTCCAGATCGAACTGCTGCGCCAGCGTGTTGCCGCTGGACGCATGCAGCGCCGCCTTGGTCGCGGCATAGGCCCGCGTGGGTCCTGCCGCCAAGGTCGCCGTCACGTCCGACACCGTGGCGGCCAGCGCGTCGTCGGGCACCACGCGCCAGATCAAGCCCCAGGATTCCGCCTGCCGGGCGCTGACCGCTTCGCCGAACAGCGCCGCCCCCATCGCGCGGGCCGACCCCACCAGCCGAGGCAGGAACCACGTGCCGCCGGCGTCAGGCAGCAAGCCGATCTTGCTGAAGGCCTGAATGAAGCGCGCCGATTCCACGGCGAACACCACGTCGCAGGCCAGCACCAGGCTGGCACCCGCGCCGGCCGCCACGCCGTTCATCACGCACACCACCGGCACGGGCAACGCGCGCAGGCGCGTGATCAGCGGCCGGTAGCATTTCTCGAGCATCTGGCTCAGGTCACGACGTGAACCGTCCTCAGCGGGCTTGCGCTCGCTTAGATCCTGCCCGGCGCAAAAACCGCGGCCCGCCCCCGTGATGACCAGGCCGCGCAGGCCCGGATCAGCCTCCATGGCGTCCAGCGCGCGCGCCAGCTCGGCGTGCATGACTTCGGTGAAGCTGTTCAACCGGTCGGGGCGGTCAAGCGTGATAACGCCCACGCCGCGGTCCAGCGTAAAGCGGATCTGGGTGTATTCGCCCCCTTGGGGCGGATGGGATGCGGTTGCGCTCATGCCAGTTCCTCCAGAACGGCCAGTTGCTCGGCCGTGTCGCCCAGCAGTTGGTCCACCACCGTCAGCCGTTTGAAATAGTCGCCTACATCCAGTTCGTCGGTCATGCCCATGCCGCCGTGCAATTGCACGGCCATCTGCGCCACCTGACGCCCGGCGCGCGCGGCTTCCAGCTTGGCCGACGCGATCATGCGGCGGCGCTGCGCGGCATCCGGCTCGGTCAAGGCGGCAACCGCCACATAGGCCATCGACAAGGCCAGTTCCTTGGCCACCAGCATCTCGGCCAGCCGATGCTGCAAGGCCTGGAACGACGCCAGCGGCTGCCCGAACTGCTTGCGCGTCTTCAGATAGTCGACCGTGATCTCCAGCAGGCGTTCCATGGCGCCCGCCGCATGCGCGCACAGCGCTGCCGTGCCCCATTGCAAGGCTTGCGCCAGCGCTGCGTCCGCGGCCGGCCCTTCGGCCAGCAAGGCATCGGCGGGCAAGCCCACCGCGTCCAGGTCCAGGCGGGCGCAGCGCGCGCCGTCCAACGTGGGCGTATCGGTCACCCGCACACCGGCCGAATCGGACGGCACCGCCAGCAGCACGGTCTGCCCGTCGGCGCCTTGTGCGCTGACCAGCCATGCCGTCGCTGCGGCGCCATGCCATACCAGGTGCTTGACGCCATCCAGCCGCCAGCCTTCGGCGGTCTTGACGGCGCGGCAGTTCTGCGGAACGGTGTCGTAGCGGCGGCCAGGTTCCTGGTAGGCCACGCTGACGATGGCCTCGCCCGATGCGATGGCAGGCAGCCAGTGGCCGCGCGTGGCATCGCCGCAGGCGTCCAGCAGCGCCGCGCCCATGACCGCGCTGGGAATGACCGGTTCGGACACCAGCCCGCGGCCCAGTTCCACATGCACCGGCAGCAGGCTGGCCGGCACTTCGCCGAATCCGCCAAAGTCCTGTGAAATCGTCAGGCCCAAGACGCCCAGTTCGGCCAGCGCGCTCCAGGCCTTGGGGTCCAGCGTGCCGCTTGCCTGGCGGGCGCGGCGCTGGGGATACGTCCATGCCTGGTCGACCAGGCGGCGCAGGCTGTCGGCCAACATGCGCTGTTCTTCGGTGTAGATGAAATCCATGCGTGTCTTCCTGTCGGATTGCGTGGGGCCGGCCTACAGGCCCAGCACCAGCCGGGCGATGATGCCCTTCTGCACTTCGGTGGTGCCGCCGTAGATGGAGGTCTTGCGCATATCGGCGTAGCCCGCGCCGGAGGCGGCAGCCATCTCGGGGCCCGGACCATGGAAATCGGCGCCGGCCTGTAGCCAGTCGGGGTCGTAGGGCCAGGCATCCGGCCCCGCCACTTCCATCTGCAGCATGGCGAGGTCCTGCTGGATCTCGGACCCGCGGATCTTCAGCACGGACGCCTCGGGGCCCGGCGTGCCGTCGTTGCTGGAAGCCACCCGCAGCAGCAGCATTTCCAGCGCCATGATGTCGACTTCTATCCGCGAAATGCGGTCACGGAAGCGGCTGTCGGCCAGCAGCGGCTTGCCGTGCGACTGCGCGCGCGCGGCCATCTGCTTCAAGATACCCAGCTCGCGATGGCAGTGGCCCAGCCCGGCGATGCCGGTGCGCTCGTGCCCCAGCAGATACTTGGCGTAGGTCCACCCCTGATTCTCTTCGCCCACCAGGTTGGCTACCGGCACCCGCACGTTTTCCAGCCAGACTTCGTTCACGTCGTGGCCGCCGTCCAGCGTGCGGATCGGGCGCACCGTCACGCCCGGGGTGCGCATGTCCAGCAACAGCATCGAGATGCCGCGCTGCGCACGCGCGTCGGGGTCCGTCCGCACCAGGCAGAACATCCAGTCGGCGTACTGGGCCAGCGTGGTCCAGGTTTTCTGGCCGTTGACGACGTATTCGTCGCCATCGCGCACGGCGCGGGTCTTGAGCGAGGCCAGGTCGGAACCGGAACCCGGTTCGGAATAGCCCTGGCACCACCAATCCTCCACGCGCAGCATGCGCGGCAAGAGGCGCGCCTGCTGCTCGGCGCTGCCGTACTTCATCAGCACGGGACCAATCATGGACAAGCCGAAAGGCAGCAGCCGCGGGGCGCCCGCCTTGAAGCATTCCACCTCGAAGATCAGGCGCTGCAAGGCGTTCCAGCCGGTGCCGCCGTGTTCGACGGGCCAATTGGGCGCGCCCCAGCCGTGATCGGCCAGGATGTTGTGCCAGCGCACGTAGTCCTCGCGTTCCAGCCGCTGATGCCGCAGTACCTTGTCGCGGATATCGGCCGGCAGGTTGGCCGCGGCGAACGTGCGCACCTCGTCGCGGAATTGGCGCTCTTGCGGCGTCCAGGTCAGGTTCATGGTCTACCTCCTTTGCCCGGTATCTAGCCACGGGCCGGACGGACCGGCAATCTGCCTATTCCGAAGACCGGCTTCGCGCAGGATGTAGGGCGAGCCCCCTCTACAGGCCCGCAAAAGGCCTGCTTCAGCAATGAAG
Source organism: Achromobacter marplatensis (assembly GCF_049060505.1). GTDB lineage: Bacteria > Pseudomonadota > Gammaproteobacteria > Burkholderiales > Burkholderiaceae_B > Achromobacter > Achromobacter marplatensis_A. Next base: position 132,804 of record NZ_JBMGRB010000001.1, on the reverse strand, counting down.
AATGGCCGAACCCGACGCCAGTGCGGACACTAGCAGCCGTCATCTACCGGAGTCCCATCGCACCATGACTGTTCCCGATCACAAGGAAGGCGTGTCGCAGGGCGTCGAGGCGCAGTACCGCCAGGCGCTCGACCAGGGCCGCTTTCTTATCCAGCATTGCGACGGCTGCGACCGCGCGGTGTTCTACCCCCGAATGATCTGTCCGCATTGCGGCGCGGACAAGCTGGCCTGGGCCGAGCCCGACGGGCGCGGCACCGTTTATTCGTCCACCGTGGTGCGGCGCAAGCCCGAGGCGGGCGGCGACTACAACGTGGCGTTGATCGACCTGCAGGAAGGCGTCAGGCTGATGAGCCGCGTGGAAGGCGTCCCCCCCGCCGATGTGCATATCGGCATGGCAGTGCGCGCCCGCGTCGCACAACAGGACGGCCACGGGCTTGTGGTTTTCGTACCCAACAAGGAGGCGCCATGACGCTGAACGATTTGCGCGGCGCCGTCGCGGTGGCGGGCGTAGGCCATGCGGGGCTGGGACAGGCCGCGGGCTATACCGAAATGGAAATCCTGGTGCAGGCGGCGCAACGCGCCGTGGCAGACGCCGGCTTGACCATGCGAGACATCGACGGCATCTGCACGGCCAGCGTCGCGGCGCCGATGTGGGCCATGCCGGTGATCGAACACCTGGGCATCCGCCCCACCTTCATCGACAGCACCATGCTGGGCGGCTCCAGCTTCGTGGCGCACCTGATGCCGGCCTTGCATGCACTGGCCTCTGGCCAATGCAACGCAGTGCTGGTTTGCTACGGCAGCACGCAGCGCACGTCCACCCTGAGCCGGGCTGAAATCGGCCGGGTCCGCAAGCAATTCGACCCGCAGCCCTATGAAACCCCATACGAGCCATTGAGCCCGTTGTCGTCGTATGCGCTGGCGGCGGCGCGCCATATGCACCAGTACGGCACGCGCCGCGAACACCTGGCGCAAGTGGCGCTGGCGGCCAACCAATGGGCGCAGCTGAACCCCGAGGCGCAACTGCGCGAGCCCGCCACGCTGGACCAGATCTTGTCGGCCCGCATGGTGTCCGACCCCTTAAGCGTGCGCGACTGCTGCCTGGTCACGGACGGCGCGGGCGCCTACGTGCTGGTGCGGGCTGACCGGGCGCGCGACCTGGCGCGTCCGCCCGTCTACGTGCTGGGCAACGCCACGGCAGTGTGGAACCGGCAAATCTCGTCCATGGAAGACCTGACCGTGACGGCCGCGGCCGAATCCGGCAAGCGCGCCTTCGCCATGGCCGGCGTCACGCCGAAAGACGTCGACGTGGTCGAGCTCTACGACGCCTTCACCATCAACACCTTGCTCTTCCTGGAAGACCTGGGCTTCTGCGCCAAGGGCGAAAGCAAGGACTTCATCGCGGACGGCGCCATCGCGCCAGGCGGCAGGCTGCCGGTCAACACCAATGGCGGCGGCTTGTGCTGCGTGCATCCCGGCATGTATGGCGTCTTCATCATGATCGAAGCCGTCCGGCAGTTGCGCGGCGAATGCGGCGCGCGCCAGGTTGCCGACGCGCAACTGGCACTGGTGCATGGCAATGGCGGCACGCTGTCCAGCCAATCCACCGCAATCCTGGGCACCCAGGCCACCCTTTGACCTTCACGGCAACACCGATGTCCCAAGCAGAACCCATCACCCGCATCCACGAAGTCCTGGCCCTGCAAGCGCGCCAGCGGCCCGACGCCGTCTGCCTGCACGAAGAAGGTGGCGGCACGCTGACCTACGCCCAACTGTGGCAACGCGTGCAGGCCGTCGCGGGCTGGTTGCGCGAGCAGGGCGTGCAACCCGGCCACCGGGTGCTGATGGTGGGCGAAAACTGCGCGGCGATGATCGCGGCGCTGTTCGGATGCGGCCTGGCCGGCGCCTGGCCGGTTGGGGTGAACGCCCGCTTGTCCGCCCGCGAGGTCGACAACATCCGACAGCATGCGCAGCCCGAACTGATGCTCTACACCACGGGCATCTCGTCCGCGGCGGCTGCGCATGCCGTGGCCGCCAGCGCCACGGACGCGGACCCGGCCATCTGGGGGCCGGGCGTGCAGGCCTTGCGGGCGGCCGTTCCCACGCAGGCCGAGACCGGCGAACTGGCCGCGGAAGTCGCCACCGTGATCTATACGTCCGGCACTACCGGCGCGCCCAAGGGCGTGATGGTGCCCCATCGCGGGCTGCTGCACTTCGCGCGGGTGTCGGCGGCATCGCGCCGCCTGACACCGCACGATATCGGCTATGCGGCGCTGCCCATGTCGCACATTTTCGGCATCGCCACGGTATTGATGGCCACCGTGCACGCCGGCGCCAGCCTGGTGCTGCGCAGCCGCTTCGATGCGGAAGACGCGTTCAAGGCGTTGGCCCATCCTGGCGTCAGCATCCTGCAGGGCGTGCCCACCATGTTCAGCCGGATGATGGCCGTGGCGCCGCCGCGCGCGGACCTGCGCGCCCCGGCGTTGCGTTACCTGTACACCGGCGGGGCCGCGCTGGACCCGACGCTCAAGCGTGATGCCGAACGCTACTTCGGCGTGGCGATGCACCATGGCTACGGCATCACGGAATACGCGGGATCGATGTTCATCACGCGCATCGACGCGCCGCGCGAAGACTGCTCGGCCGGCTACGCGGTGGACGGCGTGGAAATGCGCATTGGCAGCCCCGACGGCGGGACGCCTGCGCCCGGCGAGCGCGGCGACATCCTGATCCGCGGCCCTGGCGTCATGTTGGGCTACTACCGCAGCCCTGAACAAACCGCGCAGGCGCTCTTGCCCGGCGGCTGGCTCAACACGGGCGATATCGGTTATGTCGACCACAGCGGCGCGTTGTTCATCGCCGGCCGCTCCAAAGACCTGATCATCCGGTCCGGATTCAACGTGTACCCCATCGAAGTCGAGTCGGTGATCAACGCGTTCCCCGGCGTGCGGCTATCCGCCGTGGTGGGCCGCGACACGGCCGACCAGAACGAAGAGGTCATCGCCTTCGTCGAACCCCTGCCCGGCGCCACGATCGACACCAACTTGCTGATGCTGCACCTGCGCGCGCAACTGGCGCCCTACAAGCGGCCCGCAAGAATCATCCCCATCGAGACCATTCCCACGACCGTCAGCGGAAAAATCCTGAAGCAGCCGCTGAAAGAAAGGCTGGCGTAGGCGCGGACTCGCTGTTCCGCTCCACGACCCGCTGCTATGACACAAGGAGACAACAGCGTGAACATCAAGACCCTGTTCGCCGCGGCCATCGCCGTGGCGGCGCTTGCCACGGCGGCTTCCGCCCGCGCGGACGCCTACCCCGAACGCCCCATCCGCCTGCTGGTGGGCTACGCCCCTGGCGGCCCCGTCGACACCACGGCCCGCGTTTTCGCCAAATACCTGGGCGACAAGCTGGGCCAGCCCGTCGTGGTGGAGAACCGCGCCGGCGCCAGCGGCATGATCGCGTCCGACGCCACCGCCAAGGCCACGCCCGACGGTTATCTGCTGGGCTTTGCCGCCAGCCCCACGCTGACCATGTCGCCGCTGGTCCAGCGCAGCACGCTGTTCGATCCGCGCCGCGACTTCTCGCTGATCGGGCTGGTGGTCGATTACGCCAACGTGCTGCTGATCGGCCCGCAGATACCTGCCAAGAATGTCGGTGAACTTGTCGGCTATGCCCGTGCGCATCCGGACGCGGTGTCGTTCGGATCCGCCGGCATCGGCGCGTCCAACCACCTGTCGGCTGAACTGCTGAAGAAACAAGCCGATGCCTCGATGCTGCACGTGCCGTACCGCGGAAATTCGCCGGCAATGATGGACGTGATCAGCGGCAAGGTGACCTTCATGTTCGACATCACCAGCACCGCCATCCCCTTCATCAAAAGCGGCAAGGCACGCGCGCTGGCCGTCACGTCCAAGACCCGCAATCCGGAACTGCCCGACGTGCCGACGATGATGGAAGCCGGCATGAAAGACTACGAAGTGGTGGGCTGGTACGCGCTGGTCGGCCCCAAAAAGCTGCCCGACGCGGTCTCAGCCCGCCTGACGCGCGCGCTGGATGAGGTCTCGAAGGATCCCGCCTTCCGCAAAGCCATGACCGAAGGCGGCTACACCATCAACGCCGGCGACTCGAAGGCGTTGCAGTCCCGTATCGACCGCGAGTACGCCTTGTGGTCGGACGTTATCCAAAGCGCCAACATCCAGGCCAACTGACCCCACCGGAGCTCCACGATGCATCCTCCGCTTGCGCTACACGCCCAGACCCGCTTGCCGATCATCGGCGCTCCCATGTTCCTGGTTTCCGGGCCGGAACTGGTGGTGGCGCAATGCGCGGCGGGGATCATCGGTACGTTCCCTTCTTTGAATGCACGGCCACAGGAACAGCTGCACGACTGGATCACCCGGATCGAGGAAGGCCTGGCCGCCAAGCGCCAGGCCGACCCCGCCGCCCGTGTCGCGCCGTATGGCGTGAACCTGATCATCCATCCCAGTAATCCGCGCTGGCAGGGCGACCTGGCCATCTGCGCCGAACGGCGCGTGCCGCTCATCATCACATCGCTGCATGCGCCGGAAGCCGTGGTAAAGGCCGTGCATCCTTACGGCGGGCTGGTTTATCACGATGTCACCAACGTGCGCCACGCCAAGCGCGCGCTGGAAGCCGGCGTCGACGGCCTGATCCTGGTGGCCGCCGGCGCCGGCGGCCATGCGGGACAAATCAACCCCATCGCGCTAGTCAACGAGATCCGCGCGTTCTACGACGGCCCGCTGGCGCTGTCGGGCTGCATCAGCCACGGCAAGGATATTCTTGCGGCGCAAATCCTGGGCTGCGATTTCGCCTATATGGGCACGCGCTTCATCGCCACGCAAGAGTCCCTGGCGGGCGAGGCGTATCGCGAAATGGTGCTGCAGGCCCAAGCGGCCGACGTGACCTACACCCCGTATTTCTCGGGCGTGCCGGCCAACTACCTTTCCGCCAGCATCCAGGCGGCAGGGCTGGACCCCTTAATGCTGGCCAAACACGGCGAGGCGCCGCCCGCCAACATGGACAAGAACACGCGCCCCAAAGCCTGGAAAGATGTCTGGAGCGCCGGCCAAGGCGTGGGCGCCGCGCAGGAAATCCTGCCTATCGCAACGCTGGTGGATCAACTGGAAGCGGAATACCGCAGCGCCCGCAACGCCTTGATGGCGGCGTAAGCAAACACGGGCGGGCTTGTCTACGGGCCCGCCCGCGTTGTTCGGATTGCGTTGTTCGGCTTGCGTTGTTCGGCTTGCGTTGTTCGGATTGCGCTTTCCCGCACAACGCGCCGCCGCCCTATTCCAGCTTGATGTTCGCGGTCTTGATCAGGTCGCGCCACTTGACGATCTCGTGCTGCACGAACTCGCCGAATTGCTCCGGCGTGCCGGGCTTGGGCTCGGCGCCGGCGGCGATCATGCCCTTGGCCGTGGCGGGGTCCGACAACACTTTGACCATATCGGCATTCATGCGCTTCACGATGTCCGGCGGCGTGCCCTTGGGCGCCATCACGCCGCTCCACGAATACGCCTCGTAGCCCGGCAATCCCGCTTCGGCGATGGTCGGCACGTCCGGCAGCATGCTGGAACGCGTGGGGTTGCCCACGCCCAGCGCGCGCACCTTGCCGCCCTTCAGATGCGGCACGGCCGACGGGCCGTCCGCGAACATCACCTGCACCTGGCCGCCCAGCAGGTCCTGCATGGCGGGCGCGCTGCCGCGATACGGGATGTGCTGGATCCGCACGCCGGCCATCGCGTTGAAAAGTTCGCCCGCCAGGTGTGTGCCGCCGCCCGTGCCCGACGAGCTGAACGAGAGCTTGCCGGGGTTGTCCTTGGCGTAGGCAATCAGTTCGTTGACCGTATTCACGGGCAGCGACGCGTTCACGACCAACACGATGGGAAACACGGCCGCCATGCCGACCGGCACGAAGTCGCGACTGATGTCGTAGCTGAGGTTGTCACGCAAGCTGGGCAGCACCGCGTGGTGAATGGACGCAAAAAAGAAGTTGTAGCCATCGGGTTCGGCCTTGGCCGCGAATTGTGCGCCAACGATGCCGCCCGCGCCCGATTTGTTGTCGACCACCGTCGGCACCGACCACAGCTGGCCCAGGGGTTGCGTGGTAAAGCGCGCGGTGGTGTCCACCGGGCCGCCCGGGGGAAAGGGCACGATGAAGGTCACGGCGTGGCCCGGCCAGGTAGCGGCGCGGGCGGTGGCGGGAAACAAGGGTGCGACGGCGGCGGCGCATGCGGCGCCCAGCCCCGCGACGACGCGGCGGCGTTGAAGATCGATCACTGCAGTCTCCTGAATCTTGGTGTTATTCACGGTCAAGCTTCAAGAACTGCTGCCCGCCGCGCTTAATTATTATTTTCCGGCCACGCGGAATCACCGCTACACATTTTCAAAAGCCCCTCTTTCGCACGGAAGCAAAGTTCGATCAGCGGACACGATCTGCATCGCGACGATGCGTGGATGCGACACATGGCCTAGGGAAAACGTAGCAGGCGCCGGCATGGCCACGCGCCGCTTCGGTCATTGCCCGCGCGCCGCGCGCTGCACGTGTTCGATGAAGCACTCGGCGAAGCTGGGCAGATCGCGGCCACGTTGACGGCACAGCAGACGGTCGCGCAGCGCCCAGGGGTCATCCAGTTTCAATACGTGCAGCGAATCGGGGCGGCTGTAGCGCGCCGCGCAGGCACGCGGCACCACGGCAATGCCCGCCCCCGCTTCCACCATGCGGCACACCGCTTCGAAGCTGCCCACGTGCACGCGCTGGCAAATGCGCTTGCCCAGGCCGCTGGCGATGTCTTCCAGGAAGGTCTGGATGGCGCTGTCGGGGTGAATACCGACGAATTGATAGGCGTCGACCAAGTCCGCGAAATGGGCCGACTTGGAGGCTGCCAGCGGATGGTCCAACGACGTCACCACGGTGAGTTCGTCGCGGAACAGCGGCGTGACGTCCAGCCCTTCCACATCGATGTTGCCGGCAACCAGGCCAAGATCGCCGGCGCCCGCGCGGATCGCGATGACGATGTCCCCGGATATCTTCTCTTCGAGTTCGACGTCCACGTCAGGGTTTTCCGCAAGGAACGTGGAGAGCGCATCCGCCAGAAACGAGTTCGTGGCGGTTGTGTTGGCCAGCAACCTCAAACGTCCCTTTAATCCGCTGGCATAGGGCTGCAGGTCGGCGTTCAGGCATTCCAGTTGCCGGAAGACGGCGTTAGCGTGCTTCAGCAGCACCTCGCCCGCCGGCGTCAGCGCGACGCCGGTCGCCAGGCGCACCAGCAGGCGCGCCTTGAAGGCTTCTTCCATGTGCTTGACCCGCGCGCTTGCCGCCGGCAACGACAGGAACGTGCGTTCCGCGGCCCGGGTCAAATTGAGTGTTTCCCCTACGTTCACAAACAGACGCAGGTCAGTCAAATCATGTCTCATGTTCCACCACGCAGAAGGGGGGCATTTCTAATTTTGAATTCTTCGAATGCCGTGTCGAATCTACCATGCACCATGGCCTGTTAACACTAGCAGGCCGTGGTCCTGCGAACCATATCGGTTGATGCGGGGCTGTTTTCCACAGGCGGTGCATGCGCCGCAGCACAGGAGTCACAGGCTATGAGCGGCATGGTTTCCGGAAAGGTAGTGGTCGTCACGGGCGCGGGCGGCGGCATCGGGCGCAGCATTGCGCTGGCGATGGCGCAGGCGGGCGCCAAGGTCGTGGTGAACGACATCGGCGTGTCGCTGACGGGCGAAGGCGGCGCGGAAGGACCGGCGCAGGCAGTCGTGAAAGAGATTATCTCGGCCGGCGGCCAGGCGGTCGCCAACACGGACAGCGTCGCCGCTTACGACAGCGCAAGCCGCGTGGTGCAGACCGCGATCGACGCGTTCGGCCGCATTGATGCGGTGATCAACAACGCGGGCAATCTGCGCGACCGCGTTTTCCACAAGATGAGCGAAGAAGAATGGCGCCAGGTGATCGACGTGCACCTGAATGGCTCGTTCTTCATGAGCCGCGCGGCAGCGCCTTATTTCCGCGAACAGGAGTCGGGCGCCTTCGTGCACATGACGTCCACGTCCGGCCTGATCGGCAACTTCGGGCAGGCCAACTACGCGGCCGCCAAGCTCGGCATCGTGGCCCTGTCCAAGTCCATTGCACTGGACATGGCGCGCTACCACGTGCGGTCCAACTGCATCGCGCCGTTCGCCTGGAGCCGCATGACGAGTTCCATCCCGGCGGAAACCGACGATGAAAAAGCCCGCGTTGAAAAGCTGAAGAAGATGGAAGCCGGCAAGGTCGCGCCAATGGCCGTCTACCTGGCCAGCGATGCGGCCAGCGAAATCACCGCACAGATCTTCGCGGTGCGCGCCAACGAGATCATGCTGATGAGCCAGCCGCGGCCGCTGCGCACGGTGCACAACAGCGAAGGCTGGACGCCGGAGCGCATCGCCGAGATCGCCGTGCCGGCCATGCGTAAACACTTCTACGCCCTGGAGCGCTCGCCCGACGTCATCGACTGGGACCCTATCTGAGACCGCCATGCCCCTGGATTACGCGACCGTGAAAAACTGGCGCTTTGACGATGTACGTCAGCGCTACGAGCAGAAAGACACCATGCTGTATGCCCTGGGCATCGGCCTGGGCCAGGACCCCGAAGACGCTGGCCAATTGCGCTACGTGTACGAAAAGGACTTACAGGCCTTCCCCACGATGAGCGTGGTGCTGGGTTATCCCGGCTTCTGGGTGCAGGACCCGCGCGCCGGCATCGATTGGGTGAAGGTGGTGCATGGCGAGCAGCGACTGACGGTGCATGCGCCGTTGCCGACATCGGGCGTGGTCATCGGCAAGAGCCGCAACACGCATGTGATCGACAAGGGCGCGGACAAGGGCGCCATCGTCATCACCGAGCGCACGTTGCACGATGAAAGCGGCGCCTGCCTGGCCACCCTGCGGCAAAGCACTTTCTGCCGCGGTGACGGCGGCTTCGGCCAGGGCGACGCCAGCCCCGACGCCCTGCCCGCCGTGCCGGGCGGCAAGCCTGATTTGCGGTGCGAATTGCGCGTGCCGCCCAGCGCCGCCTTGCTCTACCGCCTGAACGCCGATCGCAACCCGTTGCACGCAGACCCCGAGGTTGCGCACCAAGCGGGTTATCCACGGCCCATCCTTCACGGCTTGTGCTCGTATGGCGTGGCGGCGCATGCCATCGTCAAAAGCTGCTGCGGCTACGACGCGTCGCGCCTGACCAGCCTGAACACCCGCTTCTCGGCGCCCGTGTATCCCGGCGAAACCCTGCAATGCGACATCTGGCGCCTGCCGGACGGACAGATCCGCTTTCAGGTGCGCGCGCGCGAACGCGATCTTGTCGTCATGAGCCACGGCACCGCGACGGTGCAACCATGACGCGCCCGCCCGCGCTTGACGGCATCCGCGTGCTTGACCTGTCGCGTATCCTGGCCGGCCCCTGGTGCACGCAGAACCTGGCCGATTTGGGCGCCGACGTCATCAAGATCGAACGCCCCCGCGTCGGCGACGACACGCGCGCCTGGGGGCCGCCATACTTGAAGGACGGCAACGGCCACGACACCAACGAGTCCGCCTACTATCTCAGCACCAACCGCAACAAGCGGTCGGTCGAAGCCGACATGGCCACGCCCGAAGGTGCGGCGCTGATTCGTGAATTGGCGGCGGCAAGCGACATCCTGGTCGAGAACTTCAAGGTGGGTGGCCTGGCCAAATACGGCCTGGACTACGACAGCCTGAAAGCCATCAACCCGCGCCTGATCTATTGCTCGGTCACCGGCTTCGGCCAGGACGGCCCCTTCGCACAACGGCCCGGCTACGACTTCATGATCCAGGGCATGGGCGGGCTGATGAGCATCACCGGCGAGCGCGACGACCTGCCCGGCGGCGGACCGCAAAAGGCCGGCGTGGCGGTGACGGACATCGTGACGGGCATGTACGCCACCGTCGCGATCCTGGCGGCCCTGCAGGAACGCCATCGCAGCGGGCTGGGGCAGCACCTGGATATCGCGCTGCTGGACAGCCACGTGGCGCTGCTGGCCAACCAGAACTCCAACTACTTCAATTCCGGCGTGGCGCCCAAGCGCGCCGGCAACGCGCACCAGAACGTGGTGCCATATCAGGTGTTTGCCGCCAGCGACGGCCACTTGATCGTGGCCACCGGCAATGAATCGCAATACCGCGCCTATTGCCGCGCCATCGGCGTGCCCGAACTGGGCGACGACCCGCGCTTCGCCACCAACCGCCTGCGCGTCACGAATCGCGAAGTGCTGATCGGCATCTTGACGGAGATCATGCTGAAAGGACGTCGCGACGATTGGATCGCCAAGCTGGAAGCGGTGGGCGTGCCGTGCGGCCCCATCAACGACATCGCGCAGGCGTTCGCGCATCCGCAGGCTCAGGCAAGGCAGTTGCGCCGTGACCTGCCGCATCCCGCCGGCGGGATGGCGCCCGTCACCGCCAGCCCGTTGCGGTTTTCGGCGTCGCCCGTCGTCTATCGCCGCGCGCCGCCTTTGCTGGGCGAACACACCGAGGAAGTGCTGCGCGACGTGTTGGGTAAATCGGACCGGGCCATCGCGGCGTTCAAGGCGGCCACCGCGAAGACGCCGTAGGGCGGCCGGCGCGCTACGGATGCCATTACGTGCGCGCCGGCTCAATTCGGCCAGCGGCACGAACGCGTCCATGGCCAGAAGCCATAAGCCGAAGGCCAGGGTTCGGCGCGGCGCCGGATCCGGGCTTTGCTAGATTGATGCGATCACCGCGTATGGTCCAGCCGCTCTCGCAGGAACTCTATAAAGCGCTGTGTTTTGGCGGGAAGGAGCCGCGTCTCCGTCATGGCATAGACCGGAATGGTGGCGGAACTCCAGGCAGGCAAGACGCGCTTTAACCTGCCTTCGGCCACCTCGGGCGCCGCGATCTCGTCTGCAAGCACCCCAATGCCAAGCCCCTGCGTGATCATTTTTTGAATCATGCCCATGCTATTCAGGCGAAACCTGCCGTCAACGGCAACGTGGACGACCTCTTCGCGATGATGTAGCGACCACATGTCGGACTTGGTTGGAGAGAAGCGCAAGCAATCATGCTGGATCAGGTCTTCCGGTTTGTTCGGTTCACCTCTTCGCTCCAGGTACGCGGGCGACGCATAGAGACTGTGCTTGAACTTGCCGATCAACCGCGCGACCAAGTTGGAGTCCGATGATTCACCCATTCGGATCGCAACGTCGTATGGTTCGCTGACCAGGTCCACGCGGCGTGGCGTGAGATCGAATTCGAAGGTGATTTCAGGATAGGCCTGCGAAAACTCGATGATCAACGGCGTCAGGAAAACCGTGGCGAAATCCACGGGAAACGATGCCCGCAGGACGCCCTGCGGCATGACCGACATATCGCCAAGCTGTTCATGGGCAAGCTGCGCTTCCTCGACGATTCGCTTGCACCTTTCGAAGTAAAGCTGCCCGGCCTCCGTCAGCTCGAATTTCCGCGTGGTGCGATGCAACAGACGCAGACCAATTGCTTGTTCCAGAAGGCGTATCCGGCGGGACAGGGTCGAATTCGGCATGCCCATCGCTTCGGCCGCACGCCGAAAGCTCTTAGCCTTTACCACCTCAACGAAACGAGCCATATCGTTCAGCGGCACCATGAAGATTGCTCCATAAATGGAATTGTTCTTCCAAATTTAGTCTATTTATGCAGATGATGGAATTGAATAGCATGGGAGGCAACATCCCAATCACTTCCACGAGTCTCGTCATGAACCCTCTCTTCACACCGGTTTCGATCGGCCGCAATACGCTCCCCAATCGCCTGATCATGGCTCCTATGACCCGCTCAAGGGCCGACGACGACGGGGTCCAACATGATCTGGCGATCACTTACTACAAGCAGCGCGCGGGCGCTGGGCTCATCATCACCGAGGGGGTTTCTCCTGCCCCCATGGGCAAGGGTTACGTGCGCATGCCCGGGATTCACAATGACGCGCAGGAGGCGGCGTGGGCAAAGGTCGCTGACGCTGTCCATGCCAACGGCGGAAGGATCTTTCTTCAGCTAATGCATACGGGGCGGATTTCGCATCCTTCGATGCTGCCCGGTGGCGTCGCGCCGCTGGCGCCGTCGGCCATCAAACCAGCAGGTCAGAGCTGGACGGACGCAGGTTTGCAGGACTTCGTGACACCGCGTGAACTGAGCACCGCCGAGATCGCGGGCGTCGTGGAGCACTATCGAGAAGCCACCCGACGCGCCATTTCGGCTGGTTTTGACGGCGTGGAACTGCATGGGGCCTCGGGCTATCTGCCCGAACAGTTCCTTTCCACCGGAACCAACCGTCGCCAAGACGGCTATGGAGGCTCAGTCGCCAACCGCGCCCGATTCGTGTTGGAGGTGCTGGAGGCAATGACGGACGAAGCGGGTAGCGATCGCGTCGGGCTCAAGATTTCTCCCGAGATGAACTTCAACGACATCACTGACGAAGCCCCTCAGGAAACCTACACTTATCTGGTCGACCAACTGCGCGGCCTCGGTCTGGCCTACCTGCACGTTGCGCTGTTCAACACGACGGTCGATTATCACGCGCTATTGCGTCCGCGTTTTGACGGTTCGTACCTGATCGGCGGCGGGCTTGATCAAACCAAGGCAAAGGAGCTGATCACCGCCGGCAAGGCAGACGCCACGGTCTTCGGCAGCGCATTCCTGGCCAATCCCGATTTGCCGGAGCGGCTCTTGAAGGGAGCAGCGCTTAATTCCCCCGACAAAGCAACGTTCTACACAGCGGGCGCGAAAGGCTACACCGATTACCCGATGCTGCACGCAGAAGATTGATACGGTAAGGGAGGGGTGTCGCGCGCAGGGCAGGCCCCGGCATTCCCAAGCATTCAGCCGCGTATTGAACTGCCCCCGAAAGCAGGATGTAGATCCATGCCTTCGGGGGCCGGTTCAGGATTCAACGGCCGTCTTCGTGCCGCGCGTGCTTACGCCACGGCGACCGGGATCTTGCCGATCTTGGCCTGCCATTCCTTGGGGCCGGTCGTGTGGACCGAGGTGCCCTGGGCGTCCACCGCCACGGTCACCGGCATGTCCTTCACGTCGAACTCATAGATGGCTTCCATGCCCAGATCGGCGAAACCCAGCACCTTGGCGCCACGGATGGCTTTGGACACCAGATAGGCCGCGCCGCCCACGGCCATCAGGTAGGCCGATCCGTGCTTCTTGATCGATTCGATGGCGACCGGGCCGCGCTCCGACTTGCCGATCATCGAGATCAGGCCGGTCTTCTCCAGCATCATGTCGGTGAACTTGTCCATGCGGGTGGCGGTCGTGGGGCCGGCGGGGCCGACCACTTCGTCGCGCACCGGATCCACCGGGCCCACGTAATAGATCACGCGGTTGGTGAAGTCCACGGGCAGCGGCTCGCCCTTGGCCAGCATGTCCTGAATGCGCTTGTGCGCGGCGTCGCGGCCGGTCAGCATCTTGCCCGACAGCAGCAAGGTCTGGCCCGGCTTCCAGCTGGCCACTTCTTCCTTCGTCAGCGTATTCAGGTCGACTTGCCTGGATTTGTTGTAGTCGGGCGCCCAGTGCACTTCCGGCCATTCCGAGAGCGACGGCGGATCCAGGCGCGCGGGGCCCGAGCCGTCCAATTCAAAGTGCGCGTGGCGCGTGGCGGCGCAGTTCGGGATCATCGCGACCGGCTTGGAGGCGGCGTGCGTCGGGAAGGTGCTGATCTTGACGTCCAAAACGGTCGTCAGGCCGCCCAGGCCCTGTGCGCCGATACCCAGCGCGTTGACCTTTTCGTACAGCTCGATGCGCAACTCTTCCAGCTTGTTCTGCGGGCCGCGGGCCAGCAGTTCGTACATGTCGATGTCTTCCATCAACGACTGCTTGGCCATCAGCATGGCCTTTTCAGCGGTACCGCCGACGCCAATGCCGAGCATGCCCGGCGGGCACCAGCCGGCGCCCATCGTGGGGACCGTCTTCAGCACCCAGTCCACCAGCGAATCGCTGGGATTCAGCATGGCGAACTTGGTCTTGTTTTCCGAACCGCCGCCCTTGGAAGCGATTTGCACGTCGACCTTGTCGCCCTGGACAAGTTCGACGTGCAAGATACAGGGCGTGTTGTCGCGGGTGTTCTTGCGCGCGAACAGCGGATCGTCCAGCACCGAGGCGCGTAGCGGATTGTCCGGGTTCAGGTAGCCGCGGCGCACGCCTTCGTCACAGAGTTCTTGCAGGGTGCGCTTGGTGTCGAAGCGCACGCTCATGCCGATCTTCAGGAAGACGTTGACGATGCCGGTGTCCTGGCACAACGGACGCTTGCCTTCGGCGCACATGCGGGAATTGGTCAGGATCTGCGCCATCGCGTCGCGCGCGGCGGGGCTTTCCTCACGCTCGTATGCGCGCGCCAGATGGCGGATGTAATCCACGGGGTGGTAATAGCTGATGAACTGGATGCCATCGGCTATCGACTGGATAAGGTCTTCTTCTTTAATGATGACGGACATGGCGATTTGCGGGTCAAGATGGAAAACATGAAAACGCGGCTGGTGGGTGCAACCAACCACATGGGAGAACAGATCGGTGTTGCTGCCCGGCCGCGTTGAACGGCGGCCGGGAATACTCATTACTTGCCTTGCCAGACCGGCTTGCGCTTCTCGGCGAAAGCCGTGGCGCCTTCCTTCGCGTCGGCCGACGAAAAGATGTGGGCGATCAAGGGACGCTGGCGATCGAACATGCCTTCCTGTTCCCAATCAACGGCCTGCGACACGATGCTCTTGGCGGTCTGCACCGCCAGGGGGCCGTTTTCAACGATGGCGCGCGCCAGTTCCAGTGCGCCGGCCAATGCCCCGCCTGGTTCGGTCAGGCGGTTGACCAGGCCGAACGAGTACGCGCGTTCGGCGGTCAGCATTTCGCCCGTCAGAATCACTTCCATCGCGATGTGGTACGGCAGGCGGCGCGGCAAACGCAACATGCCGCCGGCGCCTGCCACCAGGCCGCGCTTGACTTCAGGCAAACCGAATTTGGCATTGTTGGCGGCCACGATCAGGTCCGAAGCCAGAGCCATTTCGCACCCCCCAGCCAGGGCGTAGCCTTCAACGGCCGCGATCAGCGGCTTCTTGGGCGGCTTTTCGTTCAGCCCGGCGAAACCACGGCCATCCACGTATGGGCGCTGCCCCGATTTGGCGAACGCCTTCAGATCCATGCCCGACGAGAACGTGCCGCCGCCCCCTGTCAGGATGCCGATGCGGATGTCATCGCGGCTATCCAACTGGTCCAGCGCGGCAGCCATGGCTTGGGCGGTTTCCAGGTTGATGGCGTTCTTGGCTTCGGGGCGGTTGATCGTGATGATCTGGATGCCGTCGGTGACTTCCACCGTGATCAGGTCTGACATGGGGCTGCTCCTTCCGTGAATTCTCGGAATTGCGGGTATTAATCGGGTTCCGGGTTTTATATAAGACTTGGGACTCAACCTGGAATCATACGACCATTGGTTTTTAGACGCAGCCGCCGCGCCCCGGGGTGTCCACTCCAGGCACGCCGGCGTCACTCGGGCGGTGCCCGAAACGCATAGATGTAACTGTACGCCGCCCATTCGAAAACAGGACCGCCCCGGGCCAGTTAAAATGCCGGGTTTCCCACGCCCAGGGCAAGCCTTGCTCAGGCGACCGAATTCCAAGAATCCTATGCTCACCTTTCAGCAAATCATCCTTACGCTCCAGGAATACTGGGACAAGCAGGGTTGCGCCCTGCTGCAACCCTACGACATGGAAGTCGGCGCCGGCACCTCGCACACGGCCACATTCCTGCGCGCGATCGGCCCGGAGCCGTGGCGCGCCGCCTATGTGCAGCCGTCGCGTCGCCCCAAGGATGGCCGCTATGGCGAAAACCCCAACCGCCTGCAGCACTATTACCAGTACCAGGTCGTGCTGAAGCCGGCGCCCCCGGAAATCCTGGACCTGTACATCGGTTCGCTGAAAGCGCTGGGCATCGACCCGACACAGCACGACATCCGTTTCGTCGAAGACGACTGGGAAAATCCCACGCTGGGCGCCTGGGGGCTGGGCTGGGAAGTCTGGTTGAACGGCATGGAAGTCACGCAGTTCACCTACTTCCAGCAAGTGGGCGGCCTGGACTGCACGCCGACCACGGGTGAAATCACCTACGGCCTGGAGCGTCTGGCCATGTACCTGCAAGACGTGCAAAGCGTGTACGACCTGGTCTGGACGGAAGGCGCCAACGGCAATCGCGTGCTGTACCGCGACGTGTTCCACCAGAACGAGGTCGAGCAGTCCACCTACAACTTCGAGCACTCGTCGGCCGACATGCTGTTCGCCCACTTCAACGATTACGAAGCCGAAGCCAAACGCCTGATGGACGTGCCCCTGGCGCTGCCGGCCTACGAGGCCGCGCTGAAAGCCGCCCACACCTTCAACATGCTGGACGCGCGGGGCGCGATCAGCGTTACCGAGCGCGCCGCCTACATCGGCCGCATCCGCAATCTGTCGCGCGCCGTCGCGCAGGCTTATTTCGATTCCCGCGAACGACTGGGCTTTCCCATGCTGCGCCGCAACCAGGCCGGGGAGGCTGCATAAATGACAACGAACATCCGCCCGCTGCTGGTCGAACTGCTGACCGAAGAACTCCCGCCCAAGGCCCTGCAGAAGTTGGGGCAGGCCTACGCTGAAGGCGTGCGCGCCACGCTCGAGCGCCACGGCTTGTTGGCCGACGGCTGCGCCGTGACCGCGTATTCCACGCCGCGCCGCCTGGCCGTGCACCTGTCGGCCGTGCTGGCCCAGGCGCCCGACCAGCCTTATGCCGAAAAGCTGATGCCCGTGAAGATCGGCTTGACGGCAGACGGCCAGGTCACCCCAGCGCTGCAGAAAAAGCTGGCCGCCAAGGGTCTCGAGAACATTGACCCGGCCACGCTGGACCGCGAATCCGACGGCAAGCAAGACTATCTGGTCGCCCGCGGCACCGCTGCCGGCGCCCAGTTGGCCGCAGGCTTGCAGGAAGGCATCGACACGGCGCTAAACAGCCTGCCGATCCCGAAGGTCATGCGCTATCAATTGGCCGACGGCGTCACCACCGTCAAGTTCGTGCGCCCTGCGCACGGCTTGGTCGCGCTGTTCGGCGCCGACGTCGTGCCGGTGTCCGCGCTGGGCCTCACCGCTGGCCGCGACACCCTGGGCCACCGCTTCATGAGCAACGGCCCGGTGTCGTTCGCCGATGCCGATTCCTACGCCGCCACCCTGGCCGAGAAGGGCCGCGTCGTGGCGTCCTTCGAAGGCCGCCGCGACGAAATCCAGCGCCAATTGCTGGACCACGCCGGCCGTCTGTCGGCCACGCTGGGCGACGACCCCGAAGTCGCTGCGCTGCTGGACGAAGTGACTGCGCTGGTCGAACACCCCACCGTGTACGTGGGCCAGTTTGAAGAGCAGTTCCTGCAAGTGCCGCAGGAATGCCTGATCCTGACCATGCGGTTGAACCAGAAGTATTTCCCGCTGTTCGACCCGGCCACCGGCCGCCTGACGCACCGTTTCCTGATCGTGAGCAACATGCACACGGACAACCCGGTGAACATCGTCGAAGGCAACCAGCGCGTGGTGCGCCCGCGTCTGGCCGATGCGCAATTCTTCTTCGAAACCGACCGCAAGACGCCGCTGGCCGCGCGCGTCGAGCAACTGGGTTCCATCGTTTATCACAACAAGCTGGGCACCCAGCTTGAGCGCGTGGAACGCGTGCGCGCCATCGCGCGCGGCGTGGCGGGCCAACTGGGCGGCGACGTCACGGCCGCCGACCGGGCCGCCATGTTGGCCAAGGCCGACCTGGGCTCGAACATGGTGGGCGAATTCCCCGAGCTGCAAGGCATCATGGGCGCCTACTACGCCGCTGGCGACGGCGAGCCCGACAGTGTCGTTCAGGCGCTGCGCGGCCAGTACCGCAACCGCTACGACTCGCCCGTCACGCAAGACACCCTGACCGCGGCCACGCTCTTCATCGCTGAACGCGTGGAAACGCTGGTCGGCATCTGGGCCATCGGCCTGGCGCCCACGGGCGAACGCGACCCCTTCGGTCTGCGCCGCGCCGCGTTGGGCCTGATCAGCGCCTTCGAACAACTGGCCGCAGGCGGCTGGCTGAAGATCAGCGAAGACGGCCCGCTGTCCCTGGACGGCCTGCTGGAGCTGGCCGCGGGCACGTTCCCGGCCGGCAAAGTCCCGTCCGACACGCTGACCGAAGTCCGCACCTTCATCTATGAACGCTACCGCAACCAGCTGATTAACGACTTCGACCGCAATGCGGTGGAAGCCGTCATCGCGTTGACGCCGCCGCTGCATCAAGTGGCCGAACGCGTGCGCGCCGCCGCCGCCTTCGCGCAACTGCCTGAAGCCGCCAGCCTGGCCGCCGCCAACAAGCGCATTGGCAACCTGCTGAAGAAAGCCGAAGGCGAGATCGGCGCGGTGAACGCCGCCGCGCTGGTGGAGCCTGCCGAGAAGGCCCTGGCCGCCGCGGTCGCCGCCTTGCGCCCGCAGGCCGAGGCCCAGCTTGCCGCCGGCGACTTCGCCGGCAGCCTCTCCACGCTGGCGCAGGCGCGCGAACCGGTGGACGCGTTCTTTGCCGACGTCATGGTCATGGCCGAAGACCCGGCCGTGCGCGCCAACCGGCTGGCCCTGCTGGGCCAGTTGCATGGCCTGATGAACCAGGTGGCAGACATTTCCAGGCTGGCACAGTGAAACTGATCATCCTTGACCGCGACGGCGTCATCAACCAGGACAGCGATGCGTTCGTCAAGAACCCCGACGAATGGATCGCCCTGCCCGGCAGCCTGCAAGCCATCGCCCGGCTGACGCAAGCCGGCTGGAAGGTGGTGGTCGCCACCAACCAGTCGGGCTTGGCGCGCGGCCTGTTCGACATGGACACGCTGACCGCCATCCACACCAAGATGCGGCGCGAGTTGGCCGCCGTGGGCGGCAGCATCGACGCCGTGTTCCTGTGCCCGCATGGTCCCGATGACAATTGCAGCTGCCGCAAGCCGCGCCCCGGCATGTTCGAGCAGATCGGCCACCGCTATGACATCGATCTGGCCGGCGTACCGGCCGTGGGCGATTCGCTGCGTGATTTACAGGCCTCGTCGTCCGTCGGCTGCTCGCCCTGGCTAGTGCAGACGGGCAATGGCAAAAAGACGCTGGCCAAGGGCGGCCTGCCCGACAACACGCGTGTGTGCGAAGACCTGTCGGCCGTGGCCGACGCCCTGCTGCAGGACAATTGATTCGATGGCCCGGCTACGTTCGCTACTGTATTTCCTGTTCCTGGCCATCACGGTCATCCCCTACGCCTTCCTCTGCATCCTCTGGGCGCCGCTGCCCCTGCACTGGCGCTACAAGCTGACGGTGGGCTGGCCGCGCCTGGCAATCTGGGGCGCCAAGGTTTTCTGCGGCATCCGCTGGCAGGTCAAGGGCTGGGAAAACCTGCCCGACGGCCCGGCCGTGATTCTCTCCAAGCACCAATCGGCCTGGGAAACGCTGTTCTTCCCGGCGCACATGCCGCGCGAAGTTTGTTTCGTCTACAAGAAAGAACTGCACATGGTGCCGTTCTTCGGCTGGGGCCTGGCGCTGCTGCGCATGATCGCCATCGACCGCGCAAAGGGCCGCGATGCGTTCGACCAAGTGGTCAAGCAAGGCCAGACCCGCATGGACGAAGGCCGCTGGCCCCTGCTGTTTCCCGAAGGCACGCGCGTAGCGCCGGGCAAGACGGCGCGTTTCAAGATGGGCGGCGCGCTGCTTGCCTCGCGCACCGGCGCGGTTGTCATTCCCGTGGCGCATAACGCCGGGGAGTGCTGGCGGCGCAACGCTTTCGTCAAATATCCCGGCCTGATCACCCTATCGATCGGTCCCGCGATAGAATCCAAGGGACTCTCCCCCGATGAACTGAACCAAAAGGTACAGGGCTGGATCGAAGGGGAAATGCGGCGTCTCAATCCTGAAAGGTATGTCTAGCACTGATCAGCTCGAACTCCTGTTCGACGTGCAACAAGACGACGCGCCCCCGGGCGCGTCGCCGCTGATCGCCACGCCGAAGCCGCAAGACGCACCTCGGCCCGCCGCGCCGCGCAGCGTGCCTCCGCCTGCTGCCTCTCCGCAGCCTGCGGCCCCTCAGCCGCACGCCCCAAAGACATTGTTCCCTGATGCGCAGACGGGTCCCGCCCCCGCGGGCGAACCGCTGCTGACGTTGTCGCCCAATGCGTCGTCCCGCGTCCCCACGCCCTGCCCCGATCCGCTGCCCCCCGGCGCGCGCTGGCGCGAAGTGCCCACGGAACATCAGCCCATCGGCTTCGTGCTGCTGCGTTCGCGCCGTCGCAGCATCGGTTTCGTGATCACCGATGACGGCCTGCGCGTCACCGCGCCCAGCTGGGTCACGCTGGCGCAGATCGACGACGCGGTGCTTGAAAAGGCGCGCTGGATTCTTGCCAAGCTGCGTGAATGGCATGCCCGCAAACAGCAATTGGCCATGGCGCATACGCGGTGGCAGCCGGGTGGCGAACTGCCCTATCTGGGCAAGCGCATCCTGATTGGCGTGGGCGGCGATAGCCGCCAGGCCCGCCTGTCCGGCGACGCGGACGCGCCGCAGGACGGCGACACCCTCTGGCTGGCCCTTCCGTCCACGGCCGAGCAAAGCCGCATCCGCGATTCGGCGCAAGCCTGGCTGCAACAACGCGCCGGCGCCTGGTTCGGCGCCCGGCTGGCGTACTTCCTGCAGATCAGCGGCCTGAAGATCCGCCGCTGGCGGCTGTCGTCCGCCGCCACGCGCTGGGGTTCCTGCACCAGCGACGGCAACATCATGCTGAACTGGCGGCTGATCCATTTCGCGCCTGCGATCATCGATTACGTCATCGCACACGAACTCGCGCATTTGCGCGAGATGAACCACAGCCAGGATTTCTGGCGCGAAGTGGGGCAGATCCTGCCTGACTTCGAAGACGCCAAGAACATCCTGCGGCGCCACGACCCCGCTTCCCTTCCGCAGTTCTAGAAGCCCCTCTGGAGAGACAAGATGCTTCTGCTCATTCCCGGCCCGGTCACGACCGACGCGCGGGTGAAGGCCGCCATGGCACAGGACTACGCGCCGTGGGACAACGATTTCCGCGAGACCTACCGGCAGGTGTGCGCGGGCGTGCTGCGCGTGGCGCAGGCGTCGTCCGACACGCACGCCGCGCTGGCGCTGCCCGGCTGCGGCCATTTCGCGGTGGAAGCCGCGATCCGGACCTTTGTGCCGCCCGGCGGCCGTCTGCTGGCGCCATCCACGGGCGCCTACGCGTCGCGCCTGCAAAAGCTGGCCGCAGACGCGGGACGGATTGCCGTGCCCTTGCCCGTCGGTGCGACAGCGCGCGTGGACCCGGTCGCCGTCGCGGCGGCCCTGGAACGCGACCCCACGCTGACGCATCTGGCCCTGGTCTACAGCGAAACCGGCAGCGGCATCTGCCATGACGTGCCCGAGCTGGCTCGCGTCGCCCACGCGATGGGCCGCCGCGTCATCATCGACGCGGTATCCGCCTTCGGCGCGCTGCCATTGGACCTTTCCGTCCTGCCGGCGGTGGACGCCGTGGTGCTGACCGCCAACAAGTGCCTGGAAGGGCTGCCGGGCGCCGCCTTTGTGGTGGCCCCCGTGGACCGTCTGGAAGCCGCCCGCGGCAACGCGGGCAGCTGGTCGCTGGACCTGGCCGACATCCATCAACACACGCTGGCCCCCAACGCCGGCCCCCGGTTCACGCCGCCCGCGCCCACCCTGGCGGCGCTGGCCGTGGCGCTGGACCTCTTTGAACAGGAAGGCCGAGAGGCCCGCCTGGCCCGCTACACAGCCAACATGCGCACGCTATATGATGGCGTGATCGAGCTAGGCTTGTCGCCCCACCTGCCGCGCGACCTGCAGGGCCCCATCGTCGTCAACGTCTGCGCGCCAGACGCCCCGACCTGGAACCTGCAGCTGTTCGTGGATGCCCTCAAGGCACGCGGCTACGTGCTCAGCAATTTCAGCAACACCGAACAACCCACGTTCCGGGTCGGCTGCATCGGCGCTTTCGGCGCCGAACAGATGCGGCTTGCGGTCGACGCCATGGGCGGCGCACTGCGCGACATCGGCATCACGCGGCAAAACGCCGGTAACCCCGGGTTCATGCCCCAACCCCTCATCGCCTAAGGAAGATCTCCATGCGTATGCTCCACACCATGCTGCGAGTCGGCAATCTTGATAAGTCCATCGATTTCTACACCAATGTGCTCGGCATGCGCGTCCTGCGCCGCAACGACTACCCGGAAGGCAAGTTCACGCTGGCGTTCGTGGGTTATCAAGACGAGTCCGAAGGCGCGGTCATCGAACTGACCCACAACTGGGACACCGAGAAGTACGACCTGGGCAACGGCTACGGCCACATCGCCCTGGAAGTCGACAACGCCTACGAAGCCTGTGACAAGGTCAAGGAACGCGGCGGCAAAGTCACCCGCGAAGCCGGCCCGATGAAGCACGGCAAGACGGTCATCGCGTTCGTGGAAGATCCCGACGGCTACAAGATCGAGTTCATCCAGAAGAAAGACCGACAAGACTGAAATCATGATTCATCCCATTCTGAAAATGGGCGACCCGCGCCTGTTGCGGGTGGCGGCGCCTGTTGACCGCTTCGACACGCCCGAGCTGCACGCCCTGATCGACGACATGTTCGAAACCATGGCGGCTGCACAAGGCGTGGGTTTGGCCGCGCCGCAGATCGGCGTGGACTTGCAACTGGTGATCTTCGGCTTCGACCGCAACGAGCGCTACCCCGACGCGCCGCCCGTGCCGCAAACCATCCTGTGCAATCCCGTCATCACGCCGCTGTCAGACCAGATGGAAGACGGCTGGGAAGGCTGCCTGTCGGTGCCGGGCCTGCGCGGCCAGGTGCCGCGCTACCGCCACATCCGCTACAGCGGGCGCGACCCCTATGGCCAGTTGATCGAGCGAGAAGCCGAAGGCTTCCACGCCCGCGTGGTGCAGCACGAGTGCGACCACCTGATTGGCCGCCTCTATCCGTCGCGCATCCAGGATTTCTCGAAGTTCGGCTTCACTGAAATCCTGTTCCCGGGAATGGACCCGAACGCCGACGACTAGGCGCCTGAGTTCGGATTTGGGCCTGGATCCTGCGGCGACAAGTCCGCTGGCGCGAAATCATCCACCTGCAAGACCTGCGACACCATGGCCTCCGCCGCTTCCAGTTGCGCGGCCTGCGAGTCGGTGATCGCGCCGCGCTGATGCGCCTCGCGCCAATCGCGCACGCCCGATTGGCGCAGACGGTCGCGAATCGGCTGCACGGCATCCACCAGTGCGAACGCACGGGCCAGATCGGCCAACGGGTCACGGCCCGCGCGGCCCGCCCCCAACAGCACGCCGGCGGACGGGGCACTGACCGGCTCGCGATGCAGGTCGGCCGCCAACCGCACATGCGTGGGTGACGGCTTCAGCAGCAGTTCGGCGCACTCGCGCGTCAAGGCGTCATTCGGCCCCCTGGCCAGGCGCAGCGGCAGGATGGCCGCGCGCAAGCCCCAGGCCAGCATGCGCCCTGGCAAATTGCGCAAGACCTGGTCCAGGCTCTTTTCGATCGTGGCATAGCCCTGCTCCATGCACCAATGCACTAGCGGCAGGTCATCGTGCTTGCGCCCTTCATCTTCCCAACGCTTAAGCACCGCCGAAAGCAGATAGAGCTCGGACAGAATGTCGCCCAGCCGCGCCGAGATCATTTCGCGCCGCTTCAAGCTACCGCCCAATTGCGCCAACGTGGCATCCGCCAGCAACGCGAAGCCGGACGCATAGCGCCCCAACCGCCGGTAGTGGCCGGCCGTCGGTCCCGACACGGGCGAAGGCGCCAGCACAGCGCCCGTCCACGCGCGGCCGATCGCGCGCAGCGTGTTTTTTCCGGCATGGCGCAAGTGCCGCCAGAACACGTCGTGGAAGACCTCGAGGCCGCGCTCTTCGTCCGGATTGGCCAGCGCCAGCATTTCCGGCATCAGGTACGGATGGGCCCGGATAGCGCCCTGACCGAAGATGATGAGGTTGCGCGTCAGGATGTTGGCGCCTTCGACCGTGATGGCAATCGGCACGGCGCGGTATAGCCCGCCCAGATAATTGCCGGGGCCGTCCATGACGGCCCGCCCGGCATGCACGTCCATCGCCGCGTTCACCGAGCCGCGCATCCGCTCGGTTGCATGGTATTTCATGATGCCCGACACGACGGCCGGCTTGACGTCCTGGTTCAGCGCGGCGCAGGTCAGCCGCCGCGCTGCTTCCACCATGTAGGCATTGCCAGCCAGATTGGCCAGCTGCTCTTGCACGCCTTCGAACTTGCCGACCGGGATGCCGAACTGCTCGCGCACCCGCGCATACATGCCCGTGGTGTGCGCGCACATCACGGCGGCGGCGGCCGACAGCGACGGCAGCGAAATGCCGCGCCCCGCGGCCAATGCGCTCATCAGCATCTTCCAGCCCTGCCCCGCGCGGGCCTCGCCGCCGATCAGGGCATCCAGCGGCACGAACACGTCGCGGCCCGTGTTGGGACCGTTCTGGAACACCTGCATCGCGGGCAGATGGCGCCGGCCGATCTCCACGCCCGGCGCTTCAGTGGGCACCAGCGCCACCGAAATGCCGATGTCCTTTTGGCCGCCCAGGATGCCGTCGGGATCGGACATCTTGAATGCCAGCCCCAGCACCGTCGCGACGGGTCCCAGCGTGATGTAGCGCTTATGCCAGTTCAGGCGGATGCCGATCAGTTCACGGCCGTCGACGACCTGACGGCAGACAATGCCCGTGTCCACCATGGAAGCGGCATCCGAGCCGGCCTCGGGGCTTGTCAGGCCAAAGCACGGCACCTCTCGGCCATCGGCCAGGCGCGGCAGCCAGTAGTCGCGCTGCGCGGGCGTACCGAACTGCATCAGCAATTCGCCCGGCCCCAGCGAATTCGGCACCATGACCGTCACGCCGGCCGTAATGGAATACGCCGAAATCCGCCTGACGACTTCGGAATGCGCATAAGGCGAAAATCCCAGGCCGCCGTAACGGCGCGGGATGATCATGCCGAAGAAGCGTTGCGCCTTCAGGAAGGCCCAGACTTGCGGCGGCAGGTCGCGCCGGTTCCAGGTGATGTCCCACTCGTCCAGCATGGCGCACAACTGCGCCACCGGACCATCGATGAAAGCCTGCTCGTCGCGGGTCAGCGTGGCGGCGGGCACGTCCAGCAGCTTGCGCCAATCGGGGTTGCCCGTAAACAGGTCGGCATCCCACCAGGTGTCTCCGGCCTCGATGGCCTCGCGCTCGGTGGCCGACATGGCCGGCAACGCGTTGCGCGCCCAGCGATACGCGGGTTCCGAGATGCGGCGCCGGCGCCAGGCATTGAAATCCATGCGTGTCCCCCACTGTAATGGCCCTAGGGCGTATCAGGCCAAAGTACCAGAATTGGCGGGGCGCGGCCAAGCCCGAGCGTGCTGACTCTGCGACAATGGGCGTCGCCGCGCTGGTGCGCAATCAACCGTTATCCGGGCACATTTCGCATGCTGAACAAACTCTGGCTGGGCTTTTTCCTGACCGCCGCAGCCGCCGCCCTATACCGCTGGCTGGCCGTCGGCGACCCCGACGTCTTCCGGCTGATGGTGGCCAGCCTGTTCGACATGGCGCGCGTATCGGTGGAAGTCATGGTGCTGCTGTTTGGCACGCTGACGCTGTGGCTGGGGTTCCTGCGCATCGCGGAAGGCGCCGGCCTGGTGGAAAAACTGGCCCGCCTGCTGGGGCCGCTGTTCGCGCGCCTGATGCCTGGCGTGCCGCGCAACCATCCCGCCATCGGCCTGATCACGCTGAACTTTGCCGCCAACGGCCTGGGACTGGACAACGCGGCCACGCCGATCGGCCTGCGCGCCATGCGCGAGCTGCAATCGCTGAACCCCACGCCTGAAACCGCCAGCAACGCCCAGATTCTCTTCCTGGTGCTGAACGCATCGTCGCTGACGTTGCTGCCCGTCACGCTATTCATGTTCCGCGCGCAGCAAGGCGCAGCCGACCCCACGCTGGTGTTCCTGCCGATCCTGCTGGCCACCAGCGCTTCAACCTTGGCGGGTTTCCTGGCGGTGGCGGCCTGCCAGCGGCTGCGCCTGACGGATCCCGTCGTGATGTTATGGCTGGGCGGCGCGGCGCTGATCATGGGCGGCTTCATGGCGCTGCTGGCCAGCATGTCGGCCGCCGCCATCGCGTCGCTGTCGTCGCTGCTGGGCAACCTGGCGCTGTTCGGCATCCTCCTGGCATTCCTGGTCGTGGGCGCCTGGAAAAAGGTCCCCGTCTACGAGGCCTTCATCGAGGGGGCCAAGGAAGGCTTCGACATCGCCAAGAGCCTGCTGCCCTATCTGGTGGCGATGCTGTGCGCCGTAGGCGTGCTGCGGGCGTCGGGCGCGTTGGATTTCCTGCTTGACGGCATCCGCTGGCTGGCGCAGTACGCCGGCTGGGACACGCGTTTCGTCGACGCCTTGCCTACTGCGCTGGTCAAGCCGTTTTCGGGTAGCGCAGCACGCGCCATGATGCTCGAGACCATGACGCACCATGGCGTGGACAGTTTCCCCGCCCTGCTGGCCGCGGTCATGCAAGGCAGCACGGAGACCACCTTCTACGTGCTGGCGGTGTACTTCGGGTCGGTGGGGATTTTGCGCGCCCGCCACGCGGTGGGCTGCGCGCTGATCGCCGACCTGGCCGGCGTGCTGGCCGCGATCGGCGTGTGCTACTGGTTCTTCGGTTAAGCACGGCACGGCGGGGCTTGCGCCCCGCCCTTGCTGGCCCTAATCCACCAGCAGGATCTTCATGCCGTTGGTGCCGCCGCTGTCGCGATAGAAATCGCCCTTGGTCAAGATCACCCAATCGCCCGACTGCACCAGGTTTCGCTTGCGCAATTCGTCGATGGCGGCGTTGCTCAGATCCGCCGGTTCGTAGTCCGACGGAGCAAAGGGCACCGTATAAACGCCACGGAACATCGCCACGCGGTTCTGCGTCAGGCTGTGCGGGCTGTAGCAGTAGATCGGCACGCCGGAACGGATGCGCGACATGATCAACGGCGTGTGCCCGCTTTCCGTCAACGCGATGACGGCCTTGACGCCGGGAAAGTGGTTGGCCGAATACATGGCGGCCAGCGCGATGGTCTCGTCGCAACGCGTGAAGGTCTCGCCCACGCGGTGATGCGATTTGGTCGTGGTCGGGTGCTTTTCCGCCCCCAGGCACACGCGCGCCATTGCCTGCACCGCTTCCACCGGATACTGGCCCGACGCGCTTTCCGCCGACAGCATGACCGCGTCCGTGTAGTCCAGCACCGCATTGGCCACGTCCGACACTTCGGCGCGCGTGGGCATGGGGCTGGAGATCATGGACTCCATCATCTGCGTCGCCGTGATCACGACCTTGTTCAGCGTGCGCGCGTGTTGGATGATGCGTTTCTGGATGCCCACCAGTTCGGCGTCGCCCACCTCCACGCCCAAATCGCCGCGCGCCACCATCACGCCGTCGCTGGCTCGGATCAGCGAGTCCAGCGCTTCGTCGTCGGCCACCGCTTCGGCGCGCTCGATCTTCGCGATGATCCATGCCTGGCTGCCGGCCGCGGCCAACAGGGTGCGGGCCTCGTCGATATCGCTGCCATAGCGCGGGAACGACACGGCCACATAATCAAGTTCCATTTCGGCGGCCAGCTTGATGTCGACGCGGTCCTTGTCGGTCAGGCTGGGCGCGGACAGGCCGCCGCCGCGGCGGTTGATGCCCTTGTTGTTCGACAGCGGCCCGCCCACCGTGACGGTCGTGTGGACCTCGTCGCCTTCGACGCGGTCCACCACCAGCACCACGCGGCCATCATCCAGCAGGAGCTCGTCGCCCACGCGGCAGTCGGTCACCAGTTCGGGGTAATCGATCCCCACGATGCTGGCGTTGCCGGCTTCCTTGGGATGCACGCGCGACAGTGTGAACGGCTGGCCGACTTGCAATTGCACCAGCTTGTCCGTGAAGCGCGCGATGCGGATCTTGGGCCCCTGCAGATCGCCCATGATGGCGACGAAACGGCCCTGCTTGGCGGCGATCTCGCGCACCAGGCGGGCGCGCTCGCGGTGGTCGTCCGCACTGCCGTGCGAGAAGTTCAAACGGGCCACGTCCAGGCCTGCGCGGATCAGCGCATCAATGCGTTCGGGCGACGAAGTCGAAGGGCCCAAGGTGGCGACAATTTTTGTGCGGCGCAATACAGGCATGACGGTCCACTCTCGCAAAAACAACGAAAGCGCTATGGTACGCCGCCTGCGTCGGCACGGGTATCATGGTCGTCACCCGACCTACAACGAGCCCAGCCAAACCCGTGAAAATCGTCATTGCTCCCGACTCTTTCAAAGAAAGCGTTTCCGCACCCGACGCGGCGGCGGCCATCGCGCGCGGTGTCAAGGCCGCCTGCCCCGGCGCCCACACGATATGCGTGCCGATGGCGGACGGCGGCGAAGGCACGGTGGAAGCCGTGCTGGCCGCCACCGGCGGCAAGGAACGGCAGCTGACCGTGAACGATGCGCTGGGCTACAAAGTCGATGCCGTCTGGGGCTTGCTGGAAGACGGCACCGCCGTCATCGAAATGGCCGCGGCGGCGGGCCTGGAACTGATTGCCCCATCCAAGCGCGACCCGATGCGCGCCAGCAGCCACGGCGTGGGCGAACTGATGCTGGCCGCCATCAACGCGGGCGCCAAGCGCATCATCCTGGGGTTGGGCGGCTCGGCCACCAACGACGCAGGCGCCGGCATGCTGACGGCGTTGGGCGTGCGCCTGCTGGACGCCGAGGGCCATAGCCTGCCCCCCGGCGGCGGCGCGTTGGGCAAGCTGGCCAGCCTTGACACACACGGGCTGGACCCGCGCCTGGCCGGCATCCGCATCGACATCGCCTCGGACGTCGACAACCCGCTGTGCGGCCCGCACGGCGCCTCGCATGTTTTCGGGCCGCAGAAAGGCGCCACGCCGGAACAGGTGCTGGCGCTGGACCAGATGCTGACGAATTTCGCCGACGTCTGCGCGCGGCACTTGGGCGCCGACCATCGCGACAAACCCGGCGCGGGCGCCGCCGGCGGCCTGGGCTTCGCGGCCCACGCCTTCCTGCAGGCCCACTTCCGGCCCGGCGTCGACATCGTGGCCGAACTAGGCGGCCTGGCCAAGGCTATCGAAGGCGCCACGCTGGTGTTCACCGGCGAAGGCCGCATGGACGCGCAGACACTGCGCGGCAAAACGCCCGCCGGCGTGGCCCGCATCGCGCAGCAGGCCGGCGTGCCGGTCGTCGCGTTGGCGGGATCGCTGGGCGACGGCTACGAAGCGCTGCACGCCTGCGGCATCAGTGCGGCGTTCAGCCTGGCCCCCGGCCCGATCACGCTGCAACAAGCGCTGACGGACGCCGAGAAGCTGCTCACGGATCGCGCCCGCGACGTCATGCAGCTGTGGATGGCGGCGCAGAAGCGCATGCTTTGATCGGCGGACCGCACCGTTGAAATCGGCGGACCACACCGTTGAAATAAGGGCATGGATCTTTGTACGACGTCGTTGAAATGGAGGCTTTGGTCTTTGGACGACGCTGTTGAAACGGGCCATTTGGCCTTTGAGCGCCGCCGTTGAATCGGCGCTTTGATCGTTGGGCGGCGCCGATGCCTTGATCCTTGGGCGGCGCCGATGCCTTGATCCTTGGGCGGCGCCGATGCCTTGATCCTTGGGCGGCGCCTACGCCTTGATCCTTGGGTGATGCCGATGCCTTGATCTGTAGGATGGGTGGAGCGCGAGCAGGCCTGCGTAGTTGCGCGAATGCCGAACGCGCGCAACCCATCGGACGGCGCACCAGTTTTTTTCCGGATCGGCCATACCGCACATGCTGCTTGATGGGTTGCGCGCGTTCGGCGTCAGTGTTCTTTGGATGAAATCTTCGCGCTTCACCCATCCTACGGCCATAGCGCCCACATTGCGCATCAATGAAAAAGCCCGCATCAGCGGGCTTTCTCATTTGGAATCGCGCTTCAAGTGGATTGCAGAATGCCCGCTTCCACCAGCGCATCCGACAAGCGGATGTAGCGGTCCACCGAGATGTCTTCGGCCCGTGCCGTCGGGGCGATGTCCAGGGCTTCCCACGGCACCTGCGGCGCCCAGTCGGCCAACACGCGGCGCAGCATCTTGCGGCGCTGCGAGAACGCGCGCGCCACCACGGTTTCGAACGCCCGCGTGCTGACCGGACGCAGGCGGTCTGCCGGCAGCGGCACCATGCGGACGATGGCCGACACGACCTTGGGCGGCGGGTCGAAGGCCTCGGGCGGCACATCGAACAGCTTGTGCATGCGGTAGCGCGATTGCAACATCACGGAAAGGCGGCTGAAATCGCCCGAGCCGGGTTGCGCCACCATGCGGTCGATCACTTCGCGCTGCAGCATGAAATGCTGGTCGCGGATGTGGTCGGCCCATGCCATCAGATGGAACAGCAGCGGGCTGGAGATGTTGTAAGGCAAGTTGCCCACGACACGCAGCGCGCTGCCGAATTGCGAAAAATCCACCGTCAACGCGTCGGCTTCGACAACGGTCAGGCGGCTTGCGTCGAACTGCTTGCGCAGCCGGGCGGCCAGATCCCGGTCGATCTCGACCGCGGTCAGGTGATCCAGCCGCTCAAGCAGCGGCCGCGTAAGCGCAGACAAACCCGGGCCAATCTCGACCACGGCATCGTCACGAGCGGGGGCAACCGCCCGGACGATGGACTCGACGACGCTTTCGTCGGTCAGGAAGTTCTGGCCAAAGCGCTTGCGCGCCTGGTGTTGAGACATGAAAAGCCCGTAATGCGTTTAGCGGTTGTTCTGCTGGATCTTCTGCTGCTTTTCAAGACGGTTATCGACATACGCTTGTGCGCGCAACTGGTCGAGCCAATCTTCGAAAGCAGGCTGGGCACGGCGTTCGAACAGGGTCTGGCGCGCCTTCATGCGGGCCAATTCGTCCGTGACGTCATGCTGACGGCGTTCTTCAACCTGGATCAAGTGCCAACCGAAAGGCGACTGGACCGGAGGGCTGATTTCGCCCGGTTTCAAGGCATTCATGGCGGCTTCGAACGGCGGCACGGTTTCACCCGGATTCAGCCACCCCAGCTCGCCGCCTTGCGGCGCGGTCGAGTCCTGCGAGTACTGCCGCGCCATGTCTTCGAACTTCGCATCGCCGGCCACCAGGCGCTGGCGCACCTGTTCCAGGCGTTGGCGCGCGGTCTCGTCGCTCATGACGGTGGACGTCTTGATCAGGATGTGGCGCGCGCGGGTCTGCATGACCTCAGTGGGGCCTTGCGGCGCGGCCGCGGCTTGCGGGCGAGCGGCCGGCTGCTGTTGCTGCGGCGCCTGCGCAGGCGCCGAGGCCCGTGCGGTGCGCCCGGGTGCCGGTTGCGCGGTGCCGCGGTCCATCACCTTGATGATGTGGAAACCGTTGCCGCTCTGGATCAGGTTCGTCACTTCGCCCTTCTGCAGATTGCTGATGGCCTTGACGAACAGATCGGGCCAGCCGTCCAGCGGACGCACGCCCATGACGCCACCTTGCAGGGCTTCGGGGCCATCCGAGGACGCCGCCGCCAGGCTGGCGAAATCGTCGCCGCGCTTGGCTCGCGCCAGAATGCCTTCTGCCTTCTTGCGCAACAGGGCAAGCTGTTCGGAAGACGAGCCTTCCGGCACGCGCACCAGAATCTGCGCCAGCGCGTAGAGCATGGGGCCGGCGGGCACGGCGGCCTGCTCGGGCGGGGCTTCCGGCCGGGCCTGTGGCTGCGGCGCCGCTTGCGGCGATGCGCCGAACGCCGGATTACGACGCTGGTCCTTCAGGAACGCGTCGACCTCGGTATCGGAAATGATGATGGTGGAGTCCACCGCGCGCTGGCGCAGGCGATCCGTGCGGATCTCGTCACGCAGCGATTTGCGGTAGGCGTCCCACGTCGTGCCCGATTTTTCGATTTCGGCGCGCAGCTGCGCCACGCTGATCTTGTTGCGCCCGGCGATGGTCTGGATCGCCTGGTCGACCTGGGCGTCATCCACGCGGATGCCCAGGCGGTCGGCTTCGTGGCGTTGCACGCGCTCCATGATCAGGCGCTGCAACACCTGATGCTGCAAGGTCTGGTCGTCGGGCACCTGGATGCCGCGAGACTTCAGTTCGCCGGCAATGCGGAGCGACGCATCGCGCAATTCGCGCAACGTGATCACATCCTTGTCGACCACGGCGGCGATGCCGTCGACGAACTGTTCGCCCTTCGCTGCGGGCGCCGCGGCCTGCGGCGCGGCCTTGGCGCCATTGTTGGCGGCCCGGCCGGTCTGCTCAGCCGCATGCGCGGCGGGCAAGCCGGCGCAAAGAGCCAGCAGCAGCGCGCTGCCGGACAGGCGACGCAAAGAGTGCAACCTACGCATCATTCATACCTTTCAAATGTGGTCCCAGCCGGCACGGGCGGTGTAATGCTGGTGTAGCCGGGGATACTTCTGTTCAGCAGGTTCATCGGATCGGTTCCCAAGGAACCCAGGCCGGTCAGCTCAAGCTGGAAGAACACTGCGGAGTTGGCGTCCGTAGCCGATACGGCATAGCGCTGGTAGACCACCCGGCCCACCCAGCAGCAATCGCCTTTGTACTCCAGGCCGGCAATGGCCTGGGTCACGCGGGGGGACTCCATCGTGTTGGCCACGGTGCTCGACGGCCCGGAGCGCAACGAATAATCCACCCGGCCAACGCCATACCAGCGCTTGGTGAAGGGCCACTGCAACGCCAGGCTAACCTGGTTCTGGCCTTGCGGCTGGTACGAGACTCCGGTGGGAGGATCGCGTTGATAACGATACGACAGCGCCACCGTCGTCAGGCGTTGCGGCGACCAGCGGGCGCTGACGAGCCCGCGCGACCACTTGTTGTCGTAGGGGTTGTACTGAGCGGCCACGTCGGTGCTTAGCGTGTCGGTCAGCGCGGCGCTGGCGCCCACCAGGAAGTCGGAGCGCACGTTTTCACGCGGCGTTTCGCCCGGCAACGTAACTTGCTGGTCCGCGAAATACAGGCGCTGCGCCACGGCCAGCGACATGCGCTCGAAACCGGTATTGGCGTCCAGCCAGCGCGTCGTCAACGCCGCGGTCAGCTGGTTGGCGTTGGAAATACGGTCCCAGCCGCCGGTGTAGATGTTCTCTTCAAAGGCCTGCGAGAAGCTGAAGTCCGCCAACGACGTGTCGTAAACGGGCATTTTGGACTGGTCACGGTACGGCACGCGCAGGTAGTACAGGCGCGGCTCCAGGGTCTGGGTGGACGCCTTGCCGAACAGCGAGGTATCGCGTTCGAAGATAAGGCCCGCATCCAGCGACATGATCGGTACCGTGCGCGACTGCGAGCGCGGCAACCCATCCGCCGTTCCACCGTTCAAGCCCAGCGCATCCACGCCATACCACTTGGTCTGGTATTGGGTGTAATTGACGCCGGCCTTCGGAATGATGAACCAGCCCGGACGCACGATCGGATAGGACACCGTCGGGTATGTCTGCAGGCGGTCGCCTTCCGGATAGCGCACGGTCGAACCGAAATCCGGTCGGCGGAAACGCACCGCAGTCGAGGTCCAGTCCACATCGAAGCCGCCCCAGTCATAGCGCGCACCGCGCAGATACAGCTCGGGCTCCTTGTCGTAAGGGGGCACCAGGGGCGCGTCCGGATCCTGCAGGGTCTGGTACTTGTAGACCTGCGCGTAGGCGCTCCAGTAGTTGGAAGCCCAGCCCACACGGCCGCGCTGCGGCAGATAGGTGGTCGACGCCTGGTTCAGGCCCAATTGGGAAATATCGCGGTAGTAATTGTCATCCGAGACTTTCGCGATATCCCAGTCTGCGTAAAAGCCGTGCGAGAACGTCTGCTGGTGACGCCACCAGTACATCCAGCGGTCTTCGCTGGTGACGTTATCGTTGGGCAGATAGGCGCCATCGACGGTACCAACATAGCTGGAACCCAGGTAGCGGAATTCGCCGCCCAACTGCATGCCGCGCTTGGAGAAATAGCGTGGCTGGATCGTCGCGTCGTAGTTCGGCGCCAGGTTCAGGTAGTACGGCAGCGAAAGATCGAAGCCGCCCTGGCTGGTCGTTCCGTAGGTCGGCATCAGGAAGCCTGACTTGCGCTCCTTCTTGACCGGGAAGGTCATGTAGGGCGACGCCAGGATCGGCACATCCTTGAAATACAGCACGCCATTGCGCGCCACGCCTTCGTTTTCGTCGAAGTCGATGTCGACGGTGTTGGCCTTGATGTACCAGGACGGCGTCTCGCACGCGCAGCCGCTGTACGTGACGGTGTGCAGCCGCATCTGCGACTTGCTGAAAATGTCAGCGTGTTCGGCGACGGCGAACCCGCCGGCCGCCCCCATCCAGAAATTGGGCTTTTCGACTTCGCCGGAGTACTTGTCTACGTTGAACTTGGCGTTGGGGCCGGTCACCAGCGTGCCGTCGCGCATCATGCGCGCGTTGCCCTGCACGTCGACTTCGCCGGTGTCCTTGCGGTAGTTGATCCGGTCGCCCTTGATGATGCCGTCGATGCGGCGCACTTGCGCGCTGCCGGTCAGGGTCAGGTCGGACTCGGGATCGCCCTCGATGCTGTCCGCTTCCATATAGGCGGGGATGCTGTCGTCGGGCAGGCGATGTATCCGCAAACCCGGGGAGGTGCGCAGCACCGGGGCCGCGGGCGACACGCTAGCGGATGATGCGGCGGGAGCCGGATCCTGGCTGCCTTGGGCCTGAACGGCCCCGGCGGCGACGCTGACAGCAGAGAGGATCAACCACCGAACCTTGCGCACGAGTGAAAACAGCCCTTTTTTGACGATGGGAAAACCTGGCACCGGCACCGCGGAAGGGCCAATGCGAACGGAAACGAGCCGGTATTATAGAGAAGCCGCGCCATACGCCCAGCCTTATGTGCGCCGAACGCAAATTTCAGCAATATTGCCTTTCTGACACGGATCTTCCTTGAAAAACGATCACGACCCCCGCCTGGCGCAGATCCGCAACTGGCTGGATAGCCTGCCCGCCGACCTGGATCTGGCCGTGGACACGCTGCGCCCCGCCTCCGCCGACGCCAGTTTCCGCCGGTATTTCAGGCTGGACGCCGGCGAGCGCACCCTGATTGTCATGGACGCGCCCCCTGCCCATGAAGACTGCCGCCCCTTCCTGCATGTGGGGCAACTGCTGGCCGACGCCGGCTTGAACGTACCCAAGGTGCTGGCGCAGGACCTCGGGCTGGGCCTGCTGCTCCTGTCCGACCTGGGGGAACAGACCTACTACCAACGCATCCAGGCCGGGATGCCCGACAGCGAACTCCAGACGTTGTATCGCGAGGCGCTGGCCGCGCTGGTGCAACTGCAAAAGGCCTCCACCGCCGGGCTGGCGACTTACGACAGCACCCGGCTGGCCGACGAGCTGAAGCTGTTCCCCGAGTGGTACGTGCAAAAGCACCACGGCGAGACACTGGACGACAAGACGGCCAACGCGCTGGAAAAGATCTTCGCGCTGCTGTCGGCCAGCAATGGCGGGCAGGCGCAAGTCCTGGTGCACCGCGATTTCCATTCGCCCAATCTCATGGTCTGCGACCAGCCGCAGTACGGCCCCAATCCCGGCATCATCGACTTTCAAGACGCGCTGGCCGGCCCCATCACCTATGACCTGGCGTCGCTGGTGACCGATGCCCGCACCACCTGGGAAGAACCGCAGCAACTGGACTGGGCCATCCGCTACTGGGAAATGGCACGCGCCGCCGGGCTACCGGTCGCGTCCGATTTCGCCGAGTTCCACCGCGCCTACGAGTGGATGGGGCTGCAGCGCAACCTGCGGATTCTGGGCGTGTTCGCCCGCCTGAACCACCGCGACGGCAAGGCGCACTACCTGGCCCACATACCGCGCATGAACGGCTACGTGCGCCAGGTGGCGCAGCGCTACGGCGTCTTCACCCCTCTGCTGCGTCTGCTGGACAAGCTGGACGACCGCCAGGTCCGCGTCGGGTACACCTTCTGATGCAGGCCATGATTCTTGCCGCGGGACGCGGCGAACGCATGCGCCCCTTGACCGACCGGTGCCCCAAGCCCCTGCTGGCCGTCGGCGGCAAACCGCTGATCGTCTGGCACCTTGAGCGCCTGGCCGCGGCCGGCATCCACGACGTCGTCATCAACCACGCCTGGCTGGGCCACGAAATCGAGCGCGCGCTGGGCGACGGCGCGGCCTTCGGCATGCGGATCCGCTATTCGGCGGAAGGCACCGCGCTGGAAACGGCCGGTGGCATCGCCCAAGCGCTGCCGCTGCTGGGAGACGCCCCCTTTCTGGTGATGAACGGGGACGTCTGGTGCGATTGGGATCCCGCGGCCGCCCCCGGGCTGGCTGCCGGGTTGCCCGGCGGCGGAGCGTGGCTGCTGATGGTGGACAACCCGGTCCAGCATCCCAATGGCGATTTCCGGCTGGCCCCCGACGGCAGCCTGCACGCCGAGGGGGAGCCTCGTTTGACCTATGCGGGCATCGCCGTCTACCATCCCTCGTTGTTTGCGGATATCCCGCGCGGCGCGGCGATGCCCATGCTGCCCCTTTTTCGGCAGGCGATGGCCAAAGGACTGGCTCGCGGCGCGCACCATACCGGCCGATGGACCGACG
Source organism: Achromobacter marplatensis (assembly GCF_049060505.1). Taxonomy (GTDB): domain Bacteria; phylum Pseudomonadota; class Gammaproteobacteria; order Burkholderiales; family Burkholderiaceae_B; genus Achromobacter; species Achromobacter marplatensis_A. The sequence continues at coordinate 96,122 of NZ_JBMGRB010000001.1, read as the reverse complement.
TCGGCACTCCTCAACGGCTTGCCGACCTGGACGCCGAGCTCCACGCGGCGGCGCGTTGATGCCCACATATTTCACAATATCAAGGTGCGCAACCAGGATTTTCCGCGCACCCAACGCCCCCGGGTAACGGGGTATTCTCTGACGCTTTGGCTCGCGCGGGCTTCGCGCGAACGGGCAACACACAGGAAGTTTTCTAGGAATGGGGATGTTTGGAAGATCGCAACGGGCCGTATTCAAGCCCTCCGTATACCAACCCGGTCAACGCACGCGGCGCCTGCCGCGCTGGCTCGTCCTGCTTCTTGTGGGGATTGCCCTGGGTGCGGGCGGCGTGCTCTTCCTGCAAACCAACTACGGTCCGCAACGGCTGACCGTAGAGCAGTCCGAGTCCCTGCATAGCGAGCTCAGCGCTTCCAACCTGGAACGCCAACGCCTGCAGACCCAACTGGACGAAGCCACCCAGCAGCGCGACGCCAACAAGTCCGGCCATGAAAAGCTGACCGCCGACCTGGCTGAAGCGCGCAGCAAGATCGAGACGATGAACAAGGAACTGGTCCTGTTCCAGGACGCCATGCCGCCCGATCCGCGCGGCGGCAACCTGGGCATCCGCTCGGCCACGTTCAAGCGCGCTCCCGGCCAGCTGGACTACCAAGTGCTGGTCATGCGCGAAGAGCGCACCGGCGCGCCGTTCAAGGGCACGCTCACGTTCTCCATCGACGGCAGCTACCCCAACGGCCGCGCGGCCACCGTCACGCCGGAAGGTCCGGCACTGACCGTCGACCGCTACGACTACGCGTTGGGCCAGTTGAAGCTGCCAGACGGCTTCACCCCCAAGGTGGTGGTGCTGCGCGTGATGGACGGCGCCCAGAAGCAACAGGCAATGCGCATCTATTACGTCCGCAACTGACGCCTTCGGCATCGCTGCGAAACCCCGCCCTGATCAGGCGGGTTTTTTTTGGCTGGAAAATTTGGTTGCGCGCGCAACCTTTGAAGAATATAGTTGCGTACACAACTACATCCCGGAGACAAGATGCCGCTCCCCTCGCACGTTCCCGTCTTGATTGCCGGCGGAGGCCCCGTCGGCCTGACGCTTGCCGCCCTGCTGGCCGAATACGGCATCGCCTCGCTGACGGTGGAGGCCGACGATGATTACTGCACCGGCAGCCGCGCGATCTGCATCTCGCGCCGGTCCCAGGAAATCCTGGGCTGGGCCGGCGCCGACCAGCCCCTGGCGGCGACCGGCCTGCCCTGGACCGGCGGGCGCAGTTACTACCGCGACCGCGAAGTCCTGCACTTTGAAATGCCGCACGACCCGCTGCAACGCTATGCGCCGATGGTCAACATCCAGCAGTACTCAATCGAGGAATACGCCCATCAGGCCATGCAGCGCCATCCCGAACGGGCTGCGCTGCAATGGTCGGCCCGCGTGGCCGGGCTACGCGCGGACGCCGACGGCGTGACGGTCGAGGTGGATGCGGACGGGCAACGCCAGACGGTGCGCGCCGACTGGCTGATCGCCTGCGACGGCGGACGCAGCACCGTGCGCGAAGCGATGGGGCTGAAGCTGGAAGGCATGCAATATGAAGGCCGCTACGTCATTGTCGATATCGAGCAGGCGTCCAGCCGCCCCGTCGAACGCCTGGCCTGGTTCGACCCGCCGTCCAACCCCGGTTCGACGCTGCTGATGCATCGGCAGCCGGGCAACGTATGGCGTGTGGACTACCAGATCCGCGACGACGAAGACGCCGACGAGGCCGTCAAGCCTGAGAACGTGCTGCCGCGCGTGCAAAGCCATCTGGACATGATCGGCGAGACCGCACCCTGGAAGCCGCTGTGGATTTCCATCTACAACGCCAAGTGCCTGACGCTGGACCAGTACCGCCATGGCCGCGTGCTGTTCGCCGGGGACGCCGGCCACCTGGTGCCGATTTTCGGCGTGCGCGGCCTGAATTCCGGGCTGGACGACGCCGGTAACCTGGCCTGGAAGCTGGCCTGGGTGCTGAAGGGCCAGGCGCCCGCCAGCCTGCTGGACAGCTACAGTAGCGAACGCGTACATGCCACCCGGCAGAATCTGGCCTACGGCGCCAAGAGCACCGAATTCATGGCGCCGCCGGATTTCGGCTTCCGCTTGATGCGCGAGGCCGCGCTGCGCCTGGCGCTTGCGGACGACACCGTGCGGTCATTAATCAACCCGCGCCAATCCGCGCCTATTTCCTACGACACCTCGCCGCTGAATCTGTCCGACGGCGCCCCGCAGGCCGGCCCGGCCGCCGCGCCCGGCCAGCCCGCGCCGGACGCACGGCTGCAGGACGGCGACGCGCCGCGCTATCTGAGCGAGTGCTTCGGCAACGGCTTCGTGGCGTTGGCGGTTTCTCCGTCCGGCGCGCTGGCGGCCGATCTGGATGCGCTGGCGGCAAGCACGCACGATGCGCCGCATCCGCTACGCATCGTGCGCGTGGGCGCCGGCGGCTGGGACGATGCGCATGGCCAGTTGCAGCAACGCTACGGCGCCGCGGACGGCCTCGTCTACCTGTTGCGTCCGGACGGTTATGTGCTGGGCCGCTGGAACACGCCGGACGTCGCCAGCCTGCGCGCCGCCCTCGCCCCCTACTACCCCTCGATCACCGTGTCCGCGCACAAGGAAGGCCAAGCATGAACCCCGAAGAACTGGACCAGGTGTACACCGGCATGGCGCAAGCGCTGACGCGCGTGGGCGAACCGCGCGCGCCGCTATTTCTGTCGATACTTGGCTTATCGTTGCTGAGCCGGCAGCCCGACGCCGCCTCAGCGCTGGCGCTGCTGGCGCAGGCAGAAAGCGCCTGCCTGGGTGAAGACGCTGTGGCAAACTATCCCGCCCCCACTCCTGCCCGCCCCACGTGAAACCGCCCGCCCTGGAACGATTCCTGACCTATCGCCTGCACGTGCTCAACAAGATTACGGACCGGGACACGAATCGCGCTTATTTGTCGGACTGCGGTATTCCCTTGGGCGAAGCGCGCTGCCTGGCGGCGATTGGCCGCTATGCGCCGCTGTCCGTCAACGACCTGGCCCGGTCCGCCAACCTGAACAAGGGCCAGGCCAGCCGTTCGGCGCAGGCGCTGGTCGAACGCGGGTTAGTCGAAAAGACGCTGTCCGCGTCCGACGGGCGCGGCGTGGTGCTGACGCCCACCGCCGCCGGCCAGGCGCAGTACCAGCGCATCATCGCGCTGATCGCGCAGCGCAACGATGAGATTTTCGCTTGCCTGGATGCGGGCGAACAGCGCGCCCTGGGCGACATGCTGGATCGCCTGATCGACCATCTGCAAGCGCGTGAAGACGGCACGGACGGCGAAGACGGCTAAGCGCCGGACGCGGGCGCGGTGGCCCCCATCTGCGCGGCGGCCTCGTCCATGAATTGCGCCATGCGCACGTCCAATTCGGTCACGCCGCCGGCGTCATGGGTGGTCAGCGTCACGTCCACCCGGTTGTAGACGTTCGTCCACTCCGGGTGGTGGTTCAGCTTTTCCGCGAACATGGCCACCCGCGCCATGAATCCGAACGCCGCATTGAAGTTCGGAAAGCGGAAGCGCTTTTCGATGGCGTCGCGCGTGGCCGCGGCCTGCCAGCCGGACAACGCGGCCACGGCGATATCGGAGCCAATACGGGCGGGAGGGAACATGCTCATGACAGACCTTATTGCTTGACGGCGTACAGGTAGATTTCCACGCGCCGATTCAGCGCGCGCCCTTCGGCGGTCGCATTATCACCGATGGGATCGTTCGGACCACGGCCTTCCGCCGCCATGCGGCCGGCCGCCACGCCTTGCTTGGCCAGGTAGTCCGTCACGCTCTTGGCGCGGTTGACCGACAAGGTCTGGTTATGTGCCAACGCCCCCGTGCTGTCCGTATGGCCAACCACCTTGGTGCGCAGCTCCGGATGCTGGTTAAGCGAACGCGCCACGCTGTCCAGCACCGGTAGCAAGGCGGGCTTCAACTGCGTCTTGTCCGTGTCGAACGACACGCCGCTGGGAATATTGACCTTCAGGCTGCCATCGGGCATTTCCACGACATCGATCCCCAGGGACGACGCGCCGGATTGCTGCACATCTTCTTTGACGACCTTCCAGTTGTAGCCCACCAGGCCGCCGGCCACCGCGCCGATGCCGGCGCCGATCGCCGCCCCCTTGCCGTGCCCGATCAGGGCGCCAATACCGGCACCGACCGCCGCCCCCGCCCCCGTGCCCACGGCGGTGTTCGTCTGCTGTTGCGTGGCACAGCCCGCCAGTAGCGCCCCCGCCGCCGCAACCACCGCGATCCGGTTGAACGTTGTTCTTGAGTTCATGGCAACCTCCACTATCCCGTGGTGCGCCGGATTATTCCGGCGTAAGCCATGCTAGCAAGCGCGGACCGGGGCACCGGCAACATTTTGTACTACGCAAATGGCCGGCACCCAGGGGCCGCCGCGCCCCGAAGCCGCTCAACCGTGGCGGAACCGGGCCAGCCACGGCAACGCCGCGTCCAGCCGGGGCGACTCCCGTTCCGGCGCCGGCGCGCCTTGCGGCAACGGCAACCCCACCCGGTTGTGCCAATACGTGCGCAGCCCGACCTTGCTGGTGCCAAACAGGTCATAGCCCGAGCCGGCGACGAACGCGGCATCCTCCGGACGCACCTGCAAACGCGCCAACGCCAGGGCATACGGCCGGGGGTCGGGCTTGTAGAAACCGGCCTCTTCGGACGTCACCACCACGTCCCAATCGACCTCCAGCAGGCTCGCGGCCTGGCGGCCCAGGCGGTCGGAACAGTTGGTAACCACGCCCAGGCGGCAATGCGGGCGCAACGCCTGCAACAATTCCCGTGCGCCGTCCCATGCGGGCAATTCGGCCCAATGCGCTTCCAACGCCTCCGGGGCGCTGGCTGGCAGGCCGACCGCGGCAGCGGCGTCCTGCACCAGCTGTTCATAGGGCTGATAAGCGCCGCAACCATAGGTACGGCGCAAATAGTCGGCGCGCCAGGCGCGGCCCAGCGCCTCGGTGCCCGCCGCCCGATTCCAGATCGTCCACGAATCCAGCAAGGCGGTCAGCAGGTCGAACAGCACCGCGCGCGGGTGGCCGGACGGGACGTCGGTATCCGGGAAATCAGCGGAACCTTGGGTTGGTGACATGCGGGCGCTCCTGGGATGGCAATGCGGCCACTATAAAGAGCCGCAGGCCCGCTGTGGTTCATCGCATCTTTACCCATCGTTAAGCCAGCGCTTAACTCAGACTCGCCTGCCCATCAGCATCGCCAACCCGAACAACGCCCCCAACCCGCCGACGATCGCCAGCGGCACCGACGGTTCGCGCAGGTTCAGCGCCATCAAGGCCGCGCCCGCGCCCAAGGCCGTGATCACGGCGCCCACCAAGCGGGCGCCCGTCGAACCGTAGAAATTCGTCCGACGCGCCGCCTCGGTGCCGGCCGGCTGCCGCTTCTGCCACGCCTGAAGCGCAGCCTGGAATTCGCGCAGCAAACGTTCGCGGTTCGGTGCGTCGACAGGGCTTACGAGCAGCGTGGGATACCCCGGCCGCACCAGTTTCAGGAAATCGTCGGTCCCCCAGCGGGTCAAGTCGGCAAAAGCAACCGGCGCGCGCCGCGAGAACACCAGCCCATCGGGCGTCACCGTGATCCGGTTCCGGGTGGGAAACCCCTTGAAGGCGACGAGCGGAGGCGTCAATAGCCCGGCCAGCGCGACGATAACCGCCCACAGAACGGGCCCGCGATTGAACACCACAAGCATGAAGCCGCCGGCCGCCAACGCAAACGCCAGCGGCACCGAAAGCTGATGCCAGCGGGTATAGACCGCCGCCTGGATGCCGTCGTGGCCCTTTGACGCGGCGATCCCTTTTGTGCGCATTTTTTTCTCCATTCGCTTAGGTTGTTATTGACGGGCGCCATCCCGTTTACGACGGGCGGCCGATCGCCAAGGCGCTGCCTTCCACGCATGCGACGAGCCCGCCGCCGTCGCCCGCGCCGACGGTCTGGCCGCCCGTGAAGTCGGAAAACGCGGGCAACACGGTCATGCTATCGCGTAGCCAGAATGCGGGCCAAGTGCGGGGCACCCCAGGCACGCGGGTCTTGGGATGCACGTGCCCGGCAATGACGTGCCGGCCGTGCGGATCGGCGTGCGGCAGATGCCGGAACAGAAACGGCCCGTCGGCCGTCGATTCGCCCAATTGCCTGATGCTCAGCGCAGCGCCATCCAGCAAGCGGTCATGGTTGCCCGTCAGCGCCGCCACGTCCAGCGCGGCGTGCCGCTTGCGCCACTGCGTCCAGGCGTCGCGCCAGCCCGCCTGGGCCATCGGCCCATGCAGCACATCGCCCACGATCCATAGCGCCTTCGCGGTGGTGGATTCAAGCAGCCGGTCAAGGCGCATCAGGTCGGCCCGGGTCGCGCCTTGCGGAACGGCAATGCCGGCCTGGCGAAACACATGGCTCTTGCCCAGATGCAGGTCCGCGATGATCAGGCGCGACCGCGCCGGCCAGTACATGGCGCGATCGCCCAGCAGCACCATCGGCTCGTTCGCCAAGTTGATGGACAGCCCGTCATCCCGCGATTCGGGCATAGCGCTTCTCCAGTTGCGCGGCGGCTCGCCTCACGCGAGCCTGCCAGGTTTCCGTGCTGAGCTGGCCACGCAGGCTTTCCGTCCATAGCGGAAAGGACAGCGGCGTCAACGCGCGCGGCGTGCGCAGATCCAACGACCGACTCGCGCAATCATGCAAGGCCGCCAGCAAGCGCGGGGCTTCCAGCTGGATTTCAAGGACTTCCCTTTCCGCTTGAGCCAACAGCAGATGGTCGGGATCGTAGCGGCGCAGCACGTCGAACAACAGTCCGCTGGACGCCTGCACCTGACGCAGCGAGCGTGCCGCGCGCCCCGGCAGCGAAGGGGTCAACAGGCCGGCCACGCGCGCGATTTCGCGGAACTGGCGGCGCGCCAGCTCTCCCAGGTTGACGCCGTCGCGCAGGTCGGCGTCAGCCTGTTCGGGGCTAAGCCACTCACGCAGCCGCGCATCGTCCAGCTCCGCGGGCTCGGCCAACGTCAGCATCAGACCGTAGTCGTTGACCGTATAGGAAAACGTGTTGGCTTGCCGGCGGCCCCACCGCAGCGCGATCACGGCCGCCATGCCTTCATGGACGGCACGCCCCGCGAAAGGGAACAAAAACAGATGCATGCCGCGGCGCGTGATGATGCGCTCGGCCAGGAGACAGCCCGGGCCCGGCAGCCCACTGGCCGAGCGCTGGATTCGCAGCAACGGGGCCACGGCGCGCATCTCGGCGTGGCTGCCCGGATGGCCAAACAGGCTTTCGACCTCGTTCGCCAGCTGCGTGGACAACGGCATGCGGCCGCCTTGCCAGGTCGCCACGGGTCCATTGCCGCCCTTGGCGCGGCGCACATAGGCGGTCATGCCTTCCAGCCGCACCAGTTCCAGCGTCCGGCCGGCGAACTGGAAGTGATCACCCGGACGCAGGCGCGCCAGGAACCCCTCTTCCACCGATCCCAGCCCCCCGCCCCGCAGGTACTTCACCGAGACGGCGCCGTCGGCGGTGATGGTGCCGATCGACAGCCGATGGCGCAATGCGACGCGGCGGTCATGCACGCGGTAGCAGCCATCATCGTCCCGTTGCACCCGCCGGAACTCGGGATAGTTTTCCAGTGCGCGGCCGCCTTGGACGATGAAGTCCAGCACGGCCTGCCAGGTAGCGGCGTCCAGGGCGGCGTAGGCGTGCGTGCCCCGGACTTCGTCATACAGCTCGGCGGCATCGAAGCCGCCGCCCAACGCCAGGGTGACGGCGTGTTGCGCCAGCACATCCAGGCTGCCGCGCGGCGGCGGCCGCGACTCGATGGCGCCGCGCGCGATCGCCTGACGGGCGGCGGCGTACTCGATCAGCTCCAGCGCCTGTGCCGGCACGCAGATCACATGGCCGGACTCCCCGGGGCGATGTCTGGCTCGGCCGGCCCGCTGCAACAATCGGGCGACGCCTTTGGGGCTGCCGATCTGCAGCACCTGGTCCACGGCGGGAAAGTCGACGCCCAAATCCAGGCTAGACGTCGCCACCACGCAGCGCATGGCGCCTTCCCGCAGCCCCTGTTCGGCCTGCGCGCGCAGTTTGGGATCCAGTGAGCCGTGATGCAGCGCCAGCGTGGACGCCGCTTCGGGCCAGATGGATTCCAGTGCGCGATGCCATAGCTCGGCCTGCGCGCGGGTGTTGGTGAACAACAGACTGGTCCGGACATCGAACAGGCGCTTGAACACGCGCGGCAACTGGGACAGCCCCAGGTGCCCCGCCCACGGCAACGCGCCGCTGCGCTCGGGCAGCAAGGTCGATATGACGACCTTGCGGGGCGCGACGCCCGCGACCAGGGGGCTATCCGGCGCATGCGGCAACAGCACCGCGCGGGCCTCCTCCAGGTTGCCCAGCGTGGCCGACAGCCCCCATGTGCGCAACGCCGGCGACAAGCGGCGCAATCGCGCCAGGCACAGTTGCAGCAGCACGCCGCGCTTGTTGCCCAGCAGTTCATGCCATTCGTCGACCACGACGCAACGCAGGGCGCGAAAACGCAGCGACGCATCGGCGTAAGACAGCAGCAGCGCCAGCGACTCCGGCGTGATCACCAGCACGTCCGCCTTGCCTTGGCGAGCCAGGCGCTTGTCGCGCGCACTGGCGTCGCCCGTCCGCAGCGCAACCGTCCAATCAACCCCCAGTTCATCGGCCGTTTGCGCCAGCGCCCGTGTGGTATCGGCCGCCAGCGCACGCAGTGGCGTTACCCACAGCACGCGCGGCCCCGCCCCCGTCACGGGACGGGCCAGGGAAGGATCGGCCAAAGCTTCAAGCAGCGGTCCGCCAAACGCAGCCAGCGTCTTGCCGCTGCCGGTCGGCGTATGCAGCAGGCCGGACTGACCCGCCAGATAGCGGCGCCAGGTCTCGCGCTGGAACACCGCCGGCTTCCAGCCACGCGCCTGGAACCAGGCCGACAGCGGCGCATCCCAACCACGCGGCAATACCGTCATCGCGCCAGCGCCTTCAGGGTGTCCAGCTGATCGGCTTCAGCGGCGGGCTTGTCGTGCCGCCAGCGCAGGATGCGGGGAAAGCGCACGGCCACACCGGACTTGTGCCGCTTGGACAGGTTGACGCCTTCGAAACCCAGTTCGAAGACCTGCACCGGTTCGACCGACCGGACAGGACCGAACCGTTCCCGCGTGTGGGCCCGCAGCCAGCGGTCCAGGGCCAGAATTTCTTTATCGTCCAGGCCCGAATAGGCCTTGGCGATAGGCACCAGCGTGTCTCCCTGCCACAAACCAAAGGTGTAGTCGGTGTAGAGCGTGCTGCGGCGGCCATGGCCGGCCTGCGCGTACAGCAGCACGGCATCGATCGTCAACGGATCGATCTTCCACTTCCACCAATCGCCGCGCCGCCGTCCGCTCTGATAGCCTGCGCCGCGGCGCTTCAACATGAACCCTTCGACGCCGCGTTCGCGCGCTTCCTCGCGCAGCGCAGCGGCCGCGTCCCAGCTGTCTGGCGCCACGATCGGCGAAAGGCCAAGACGCGCATCGGGCTGGCGGCGCAGCAACGCTTCCAGCTGCTGGCGGCGTTCGGCCTGGGGCAGTTCGCGCAAATCGGCGCCGTCCCGTTCCAGCAGGTCGTAGGCCAGCATGCGAACGGGCGCGTCGGCCAACCACTTGGGGCCGGGTTTCAACCGTTGAATCCGCGTTTGCAACGCCGAAAACGGCATGGGCTGCGCCGCGTCCTCTTGCCATGCAAGCAGCTCGCCATCCAGCACGCAATCCACGTCCAGCGCCGCCGCGGCGGCTTCCACTTCGGGAAAGCGGCCGTCCAGGCGTTCTTCACCGCGCGACCACAACGCCACCTCGCCATGGCGCCGGATCAGTTGGGCACGAATGCCATCCCACTTCCATTCCAGCAGCCAGTCATCAATGGGGCCGAGCGCCGACGGCGGACTTTCCAGCGGCGACGCCAGAAAGAACGGGTATGGCTGCTGGCGGTCGCCGGGCAAGTCCTCGGCACTGAGCAAGTCGCGCAAAAAAGCCGGGCTGGGTTCCCAGGCGCCCAGCATCCGCTGCGCGATCCGCGCGATCGGCACACCCGACATCTCGGCTAACGCCTGCTGCACCATGCGTTGCGATACGCCGACACGCAGCGCGCCCGTCAGCAGCTTGTTGAATACCAGGCGCTCATCGAACGGCAGCCCCAGCCACGCCGATACGACGACGTCGCGCCGCTCGGTCTCGTCACGATTGGCGACAGGCAGCAACCGCTCTTCGATCCAGTCCGCCAAGCCGCGCTCCGGCGCGGGGTGAGTGGGGTCGGGCATCAGCAGGGCCAGCGTTTCGGCCAGGTCGCCGACCTGGTCATAACTGGCGTCAACGAGCCAGGGCGCGGTGCCCGACGCGGCGGCTGCCCAGGCGCGCAATTCGGCCACGCCTGCGACCTTGCGCCGCGCGCTGGTGATTTTCCCGCCAGCAAGCAAATAAAGCGCCCAGGCGGCATCGCGTGGCGGCGCGTCCCGGAAATAGGCGGCCAGCGCGCCACGCTTGTCCAGCGTGGCGGTGCTGCGGTCCAGCTCTTGATACAGCGCTGCGAATCGCTTCATGCCAGGGCGCGCCTCCTAGGTCTAGTCGTCTTCACCATACTGGGTAGCCAGCGTTTCGGCCGCCACGCCGGCTTCGTTCAGGGTGCGCACCAGCGCGTCGGTGTCGCCATGCGTGGCGATGACGCGGCGCGCGCCGGTGTCGTGAATGGTGCGCAGCAAATCCGGCCAGTCCGCATGGTCTGACACGACAAAGCCGCGGTCCATGTTGCGGCGGCGCCGGTTGCCGCGCAGCCGCATCCAACCCGAGGCGAAACCCTGCTGGGCTTTGCGGAAACGCCGCAGCCACGCACTGCCAGCGGCCGATGGCGGCGCAATGATCAGTTCTCCTGCAAAGCCGGCCCTTGGGGCCGACGACTCGCCGTCGGCGTCGATCACCCCCAGCGTGTCGGCCATGTCGATGCCCACCCGCCGGTACACATCCACGCCGGCCGCGATAGCGCCATGCACATAGACTGGCCGGCCGATGCACGGCTTAAGCTCAGCCAACACGCGCTGCGCCTTGCCCAACGCGTAGCAATAAAGAATAGCGGCCTCGCCGCGCGCCGCGCAGTGATCGCGCCATTGCACGATGTCCCGCGCGACGTCCGCCGTGTCGGGCCAACGATAGATGGGCAAGCCGAAAGTGGCTTCGGTGATGAACGTGTCGCAAGGAACGACTTCAAACGGGCTGCACGTGGGGTCCGGCTGCCGCTTATAGTCGCCGGACACGACCCAGATCTGGCCATCGGCTTCGATGCGCACCTGGGCGGAACCCAGCACATGGCCAGCCGGATGCAGCGATACGCGGGCATCGCCCAGGGTGAACGGCTGGCCGTACTCATGCACGCGATAGTCTTGATCGCCCAAACGCCATTGCAGAATCGGCAGACCTTCGGCGCTGGTGTGGTAGGAGCCCATCCCTACCCGGGCGTGATCGCCATGGCCATGCGTCAGCACGGCGGTCGCCACCGGCCGCCATGGGTCGATGTAGAACTGGCCTGCCGGACAGTACAGGCCTTCGGGACGCAATTGCACGACATCGCGCATGGGGCTCTCCGGGCACAGCGCTTGCTGACGAGGCGTTCAGGTTCCCGCAGGGCACTACCCCGCGGGCTGGAAACGATTCACGATACTCCAAAAGGAAATATGCGAACTCATCACATCCTGATGCTTATCGTGCTTGTGGTCATTCTGTCCGTCGCGCTATCCGTCGTGCCCTGGTAGCGCCCGGCTTCCCGGAAACCCAGAGGCTCATATGACAGTGCCTGTCCAACATCGCCGCATCCGCGTCGACAACATCGACACCTTCTATCGCACAGCGGGCCCGCCGGACGCGCCGGCGATCCTGCTGCCGCACGGATACCCCTGTTCTTCCTATGAATTCCGCAACTTCATACCTTGCCTGGCGGACCGCTGGCGCCTGATCGCGCCGGATTACCCCGGAGCGGGCTACAGTGCCACGCCCGATGATTTCGATTACAGCTTCGATGGCTATGCCGCCTTCCTGGATCGTTTCGTCCAAGTGCTTGGCCTGCACCGCTTTGCGCTTTACCTGCACGACTTCGGCTCGCCCATCGGGGCGCGGCTTGCCATCCGGGCGCCCCATCGGGTAACCGCGCTGATCATTCAGAATGGCGACGTGCCCTATGAAGACGCGTTGGGCCCCAAATACGCAGACATCGAAGCGACCTGGGCATTGCCGCCAGCCGACATGCGCCGCGCCATCGGAAACAACATCACTGAAGCGAGTTTTCAGGAAGAATTCCTGAACCATGTCGGGCCGGACATCGCCGGCCGGATTGCCCCGGACTTATGGAAACTGCATTGGTCGCTGATGACGCCCCGCCGCAAAGAGGTCGCCATCGACTTGATTGCCGGCCTGAAACAAAACCGATTGTGGTTCCCACGGCATCGGCAATACTTGGCCGACCACCAACCGCCCACGTTGATTGTCTGGGGGCCGCAGGACCACTACATGCCTGAAGCTTCCGCCCGGGCTTATCTGCGCGACCTGCCGAATGCGGAACTCCACCTGCTGAGCGGCGGCCATTGGCTGTTGGAAACGCATCTGGATGAGGTGGTCGCGCTGATAAGGGCATTCCTGCAACGGACACATGCCGCCTGATCACCCCGCCATGCAGGAAACGCTGAAAGGCGTTCATTTCAATACGAAGACGTCTACGACTTTAGTCTGATGTTGTATGTTCGGATGTCTGTTCCAATCGCCTGTCAGGTCTATTGGGCTTTTCGCCCAAACATCCACTATTCATCATTGATTGCTGACGCACTGCTGCATAGCAATGCGCCAGCAATCAATGATGAATAGTCGGCCAAAGAACTCCGCCCCATCCAACTTCAGGGATATTCGACGGCTCCGAAATAAGACGTGATCGCGCATTAGTCGCCAAATCTCGTTGACGAAAGCAGTCTCCCCCAGCATCTGGAGTCATGTTCCGCTCACCTTTGGCTATGGCAGTTGAAAGCGGCACGCGAAGCCTGTTTTAGTGGGCACTTTGTCCTTGGCGCGCGCCAGGACGTGCTTGCTCAGCTTATTCGCCCGTATTCGCGATCGGCCCACAACGGCGGCGTACGGATCTTCAAAGAACAATAGAATCATGAATCACATTTTCCGAATTATCTTTGATCGTCAACGCGGGGTTTGGACGGTCGCCAGTGAGAATGCAAAAGGCCAGGGGAAAACGTCTGGACGCTCCGCGCGAACAACGAAACGGGGCCGAGAAATGCGTGTGAGCGACCTGTTAACAGGTGGTGTCCGATTTTCGGCAGGTATCCCCCGAGGGTTAGGCCTGACATTGATTTTTGGCCCACTTGCATTCGGAATAATGTCTCCAAGTCGGGCCCAGACATGTGCCGCATCACCATGCGTTGGCATTCAGGTCTTCGAGGCGGATATCCCCGGGGCAATGACCTCGGACTGGACTTTCTACGACAGCAGCAAGCTGGCCGCCTCAGTCGCCAATGCCGTGAGCGGCGGACCGCAGTTTTTCTATGACACCAGCACGCTGGCCGCCTCGGCCGCCAATGCCGTAAACGGCGGGACGCAGACTTTTTACGGTACCAGCAAGCTGGCCGCCTCAGTCGCCAATGCCGTGAGCGGCGGAACGCAGTTTTTCTTTGACTCCAGCACGCTGGCTGCCTCGGCCGCCAATGCCGTCAGCGGTGGGATGCGGGATTTCTCCGGTACCAGCACGCTGGCCGCCTCGGCCGCCAATGCCGTCAGCGGCGGGACGCAGATTTTCAATAACACCAGCACGCTGGCTGCCTCGGCCGCCAATGCCGTCAGTGGCGGGAGGCAGATTTTCTATAACACCAGCACGCTGGCCGCCTCGGCCGCCAATGCCGTCAGCGGCGGGGAGCAGAGTTTCAACGTCAGCAGCACGCTGGCCGCCTCAGCCGCCAATGCCGTGAGCGACGGGAGGCAATATTTCTATGACACCAGCACGCTGGCCGCCTCGGCCGCCAATGCCGTGAGCGGCGGGAGGCAGATTTTCAACGGTACCAGCACGCTGGCTGCCTCGGTCACCCATGCCGTGAGCGGCGGAAGTCAACTTTTCACCGCAACTAGCACGCTGGCCGCCTCGGCCGCCAATGCCGTCAGCGGGGGGATACAGACTTTCACCGGCCGCAGCATGCTGGCTGCCTCGGTCGCCAATGCCGTGAGCGACGGGACGCAGACTTTCAATAACACCAGCACGCTGGCCGCCTCTGCCACCAATGCCGTGAACGGCGGGACGCAGACTTTCAACGGTACCAGCACGCTGGCCGCTTCGGTCGCCAATGCCGTCAACGGTGGGACACAAACTTTCTATAAGGGCAGCACCCTGAATGTCGGGGCCACCAACGCCTTGACCCAAAAGACAGACCTGTCGTTCGACAATATTGGCGGCGGCACGGGCGGCATTCTTGCCCTTAACGGTTACAGCACAGTCGCTGGCCGAGTAATGAGCGTGTCTGTTGGCAGCGGCACCATTGTCAACAATGGTGCCGCCGACGCCGTCCTGACGGTCGACGGGACCCTGTTGGGAGATTCCGTTTTTTCAGGGCTCATCGCCAATGGCAGTAGCGCGGGCACGCTCGGATTGAACAAAGCAGGCAGCGGCACGCTGACCCTGTCCGGCGCCAACACCTACACCGGCGATACCCAGGTGCAGGGCGGCAAGTTGATCGTGGGCAGCGTCTCGGGATCAGCCGCCGCGATCGTGGGTCGTGTGTCGGTCGCCAATGGCGCCACGCTGGCGGGTCACGGCGCGGTGGGCAGCACAAGCGTTGCTGCAGGTGGCACGCTGGCGCCCGGCAACTCTATTGGCACCTTGACGGTCAACGGCGACTTGACCATGAGCGCGGGTTCGATCTATCAAGTCGAGGCCAACCCGACGAGCACTGACAGCACCCGGGTGGCCGTGACAGGGGTGGCAAACTTGCTTGGCGGTTCCGTGGTTCATGTGGGGGCGGATGGCACATACACGCCAGGCTTGAGCTACACCATCCTGACCGCGGGCGCCGGGATAAATGGGGTCTTCGCCCAGGCAACCTCCAACTATGCATACTTGATCCCGAAACTGGATTACACCGCCACGGCGGTGACGCTTGCGTTGGACAAGCGCCAGGTGCCGGTGGCTCCTACAGATCCTGTCACGCCTACAGATCCTGTCACGCCTACAGATCCTATTACGCCAACAGACCCTGTCACGCCAACGCCCTCCCCGCCGATGCGAGATATCCGGTTTGCGGACTTGGCCGATACGGGCAATCAACGCGCCGTGGCCAATGGCCTGCAAAGCCTACCCGAATCGAATGAGCTATATCAACGCATTCTGACCCTGGCTGAAGGTGCCCCGCCTGCCACGTTCAACAATCTGTCTGGCGAGGTTCACGCCAGCGTCACCTCAGCGCTCCAAAGTAGTGCCGAAGGCGTACGCGCTGCGCCGTTCAAGCATTTGCGAAACAGCCTGTCCGCAGGGCGGGTTGCGGGCGCACCCACGGCGGATGCCGGGGTGAGCGACGCGCCCATCGCGACTCGCGTGCTGCCGAGTTCTGCCGCGCAGCCGGCCTGGGCTGAAGTGGTGGGTCATTGGCAGACGCTTAACGGCAACGGCAATGCTGCGAAGACAACGCAGCAAATGGGCGGCTTGTTCGTTGGCACCGATCATAGCGTTGGCAACGGCTGGAGGCTGGGCGCCGCATTGGGCTACACCGACAGCACGATCCGTACCGATGCACGCGCCTCCAAGGCCGATGCGAGCAGCTATAGCGCGACGATCTATGGTGGAAGAGCATTTGACGCAGGGCCAGGCAAGATCAATCTATTGATGGGCGGGGCCTACACCTGGCATGACCTGAGCACCACGCGCAACGTGAATACGGCCGGGCTGAATCAGACCCTCAAGGCTGACTATGGCGCGAGCACCAGCCAGCTCTTTACGGAATTCGGCTATGCCATACCGCTAGGCGCGGCCACCATTGAACCGTTTTCGGGTATTGCATGGAGCGATACGCGGACTCGCGGGTTCTCGGAGTCGGGTGGATCGGCAGCGTTGAGTAGCCAAAGCCAGAGCAACAATCAAACCAGCGCAACCTTGGGACTGCGTGGCGCGACACCATATGCGTTGGGGCGAACTACTGGCATGCTGCGGACTAGTGTCGGCTGGCGGCACGCGTTTGGAGCGATCACGCCAGAATCCACGATGGCCTTTAATGGTGGCCAGGTATTCACGGTGGCTGGCGCGCCGATTGCACGCAACGCGGTATTGACGGAGTTGGGTGCAGACCTGGCGATCTCGCGCAATGCGACAGTGGGCCTAAATTACAGTGGCCAATATGGCGGGGGCAACCGTGAGAACGCGGGCTCGGTCAATATACGTTGGCGCTACTGAACATAAGAGGAATTGAACAAGCTCCCCTCGTCTGAACGGACTCGCAAGCCACTTCCGTAGAGCCGTTCAGGCGGTGTGTGGTCAGTGGCTTGCTACCTGCTGGGAAGGCCGCGAATGTCGCCTGCAAGACAAGCTCACCCAGCCATATCGCTGTCCACGCCGCGACGTCAAGTTTTGGGCAAACTCAGATGCGCAATGAAAAAACGCCCTAGTCGCTTAGCGACTAGGGCGTTCATTTCAATACGAATTCTGGTGGGCTGTGAGTGGCTCGAACACTCGACCTACGGATTAAGAGTCCGCTGCTCTACCAACTGAGCTAACAGCCCTGCAATCCACTCATTTCCGATTCGTTTTCAACCGCGCTTTACCGTTGCCGGCGCCGTGCTGTTGGCTGCGTTTCGTTATGTGTGTAGTGCGAAGAAGCAAGATTATATGTAGGTTTTTTGGTTTGTGCAAGTCATGCGCCAAAAAAACTATTCACACCCGCCGCGTTACGCCGCGTAGCCGCCGTCCACCGCCAGGCTCGCGCCCGTGATGTAGCGCCCTTCGGGTCCCGCCAGGAAGGCCACCATCCCGGCGATATCGCGGGTTTCGCCATAGTGCGGCAAGGACAGCACAGCCACCAAGTCGCCAGCGCGTTCACCGTCGGCCGGATTCATGTCCGTGTTGATCGGGCCAGGATGCACCACGTTGACGGTAATGCCGCGCGTACCCAGGTCACGCGCCAGGCCTTGGGTCAACCCGACCAGCGCAGACTTGCTGGCGGCATACAGCGCCACGCCGGCGCGGCCCGCGCGGCCGGCCAGGCAGCTGCCGATATTGATGATGCGGCCGCCGTCCGGCATCGACGCCTGCGCCGTGCGGATCGCGACGAAAGGGGCGCGGACGTTAATGTCCATCGTGCGCTCGTAGTCGTCGACGCTGGTGTCGCCAATCAGGCCCGCGACGAAAATCCCGGCGTTGTTGACCAGCACATCCACCGGGCCCAATTCCTTGATCGCTGCTTCCACCGCCTGTCGTACCGCCAGCGCATCTTCGGAATCGGCCTGAATCGCAAGCGCGCGGCGCCCCGCCGCGGCCAGTTCCTTGGCGAGCGTCTGCGCGGCGTCGGCGGACGACGCGCTGACATAGGTGAACGCCACATCGGCGCCATCGGCCGCCAGCCGCCGCACGATAGCCGCGCCGATGCCCCGGCTGCCGCCCGTCACGAATGCCACTTTTCCAGTCAAATTGCTCATGGCCCATCCTTAATTTGTAGTGATCAATACAAATATCATCGCTGCACCAGGAACCGCGCGTCAATCATTTTTTTATCGATCAACACAAAAATAATGTGGCAGGTAAAATCGCCGGATGGCAGAACGTGGGCGCCCCCGGAGCTTCGACCGGGCCCAGGCCTTGCAAAAGGCCATGGAAGTTTTCTGGTCGAAGGGATATGAAGGAGCATCGCTAACCGATCTGACGGAGGCGATGGGCATCAACTCGCCCAGCCTTTACGGCGCGTTCGGCTCAAAAGAAGGACTATTTCGCGAAGCCGTCGAGCTCTACCGCGAAACCGAAGGCGGCTCGTCCCGGCGCGCGCTGCAAGACGCGCCCACCGCGCGCGGCGGCATCCAGTCCATGTTGATGGCCGCCGCCGAACGCTTCACCGCCCCCGGCCAGCCTCCCGGCTGCATGATCGTGCTGGGCGCGCCGTCGGGCAGCGTCAACCACGCCAGCGTCGGCGGCTTCCTGTGCGATAACCGGCGCGACATGCAAGGCCGCATCCTGGCCCGCCTGAACGCGGGCGTCAGCCAAGGCGAATTGCCCGCCGGGACCGATACGAAAAGCCTTGCGGCGTTCTACACGACTGTCCTGCACGGCATGTCCATCCAGGCCCGCGATGGCGCCAGCCGCAAGACGCTCCAGGGCGTGGCTCGCCAAGCCATGTGCGCATGGGACGCCCTGACCGGCGGCCAGCCGCTTTCCGGCCTTCCGCCGGGCAGCACCCGCAGCTGACGGCGACTGCCATGTTCCGCCTTGACCTTCGGCGCCTCATCCTGTGGATCAGCCTGCTGTCGGTCGTCCTGGTCTTGGCCGGGGGCCTGCACGCCAGCTATCTGGTCCAGCGTGACCTGCTCCTGCGCAACGCGCTAGAGGTCAACCGGGCCTATGCCTCCAAACTGGCGTCCACCACCGATACGTTTCTTAGCGATGTGCGGCGGTATCTTGCGTACAGCGCCGATGTGCTTGCCGACATGGAATCCCGCCCCGAGCTGATGGCTGAAGAGACCCGGCGCCAGCAAGGGCAACTGGGCCACTTCAATTCCAGCGTCGTCGTGTCGCCGGCGGGCAAAGTGATCGCGGTGTCGTCCGCCTATCCGGAATTGCTTGGCCAGCAGTTGACCAGCGACGCATCCGAAAGCGCTATCCGCACCAAGCAACCGCTTATCAGCGAGCCCTACCGGACCGCCACCGGCCGTTGGCTGATCCTGTATTCGTACCCCATCTTCTCGCGCGACTATCGTTATCTTGGCTACATCGCCGGCACGCTGTACCTGCATGAGGACAATGCGCTGGACCGCCTGCTGGGCCACCATTTCTATCGCGATGACTCCTTCCTGTACGTGATGGACCGCAACGGCACGCTGATCTATCACCCCGACCGCAGCCAGCTGGGACACAAAGCGCCGGACGACGAGGTCTTCGCGGCCGCCCGCCGAGGCGAAACCGGAGAACAGCGGTTCACGGACAGCCAAGGCCGCGACATGCTGGCGGGCTATGCGCCGGTGCCCAGCACCGGCTGGAGCCTGATCGCGGAACGTCCGGTGGCCAGTACGCTGCAACCCTTGAGCGACCTGGTCATGACCACCGCTGAAAACGCGCTGCCGCTACTGTTGCTGTCGGTGGTGTTGATCTGGCTGCTGTCGCGCTGGATCGCGCGGCCGCTGGGCGAATTGGCCAGCATCGCGCGCCACATGCAGGACCCGGATTCAGCCGCGCGCATCCGCAGCGTTCGCTCCTGGTACTTCGAAGCCGCGCAACTCAAACGCGCGCTGCTGACGGGGTTGGCGTCGATCCATCACAAGATCCGCGATCTGCGCCGCGAAACCACGACGGATACCTTGACGGGTCTGCTCAACCGTCGCGGCCTGGACGAAGCCTTGGCGATGCTGCAGGCCGACGAGTCGCCCGTGGCGCTGATGGTCATCGACATCGACCACTTCAAGCGCATCAATGACCGCTACGGCCACACCGCCGGCGACCAGGCGCTACAGGCGCTGGCCACGCTGATGAGTGAAGGCTCGCGCAGCGGCGACACACTGGCGCGGTCCGGCGGAGAAGAATTCGTCATCCTGATGCCCGGCGTATCGCTCACCGCGGCCATCTCCGCTGCGGAGCGGCTGCGCCAGCGGCTGGCTGCGCAGCCGGCCCCCGGCGCCGTCGGTTCGACCATCACGGTATCGGTGGGCGTGGCGCGCTACCCCGACCACGGCGCCACGCTGAATGCCGTCGTCCAACGCGCCGACCAGGCGCTCTACCACGCGAAACACCATGGCCGCAACGCCGTATGCGTGGCCGACGACGACGTGCGTGACGGCGCGCGCCACGTGTCGCCGGGCTGAGCCGCCAACGCTTCAGGAACGCTTCGCCGGCGTCCTCGCTGGCGCCGGCTTGCCTTACTTGCCCTTGGGCGCGGCAGGCGCTGGCGCCTTGGGCGGCTTGCGCATCTGCTCCAGCAATGGGGCGCAGGCGTTTTCGTCGGTCGTGCTGGGCGCGATCAACGCCAGCAATCCGGCCGCCGGCGTCAGCAACACGCCCAATGCCACCATGCCCGCCCCGCGCGCCGCCAGCGGCAGCACATGCACGCCCACGTCCGGCGAACCGAAGGTGCCGCGCACATACAACGGCGAACGCAGCGAAAAGATGCGGAATCCCTTGCTATCCGGCGTAATGTCCATATCCATCGTTTCGTTTTTGAAGTCGGCGGTGCCGGTGATGCTGATCAACGCGTTTTCGGTATCGAACACGAACACGCGCGGCGTCATCACGCCGTTCTTCATAGCCAGATCGGCCGCCCCGCAATTGATCTTCACTTCATCATCGCCGAACAGCTTGGACACCACGTAGTTGCCCACATTCAGCCCTGCGATCTCCATCAGGCTGCGGCTGATGACGCCATCATTGACCAGCATCTTCACGTCGCCCGTCGCCGAGCCCAACAATGCGGCCACTGAATTGCCGGTGCCGCTGATCGCCAAGTCGCCGTTCAGTTCGCCCAGTGTCTTCTGCATGGCCTGCGTCGCCGGGAACAATTGCTTCAGGCGCATGCGGCGAGCGTGCAGGTCAACGCGCCCCGTCAGCGCTTCGCTGGCGCCATCCAGCTTGATGGTGCCGTTGATGTTGCCGCCGGCGATGCCGAACCGGAACGGGTCCAGCGTCAGCTTTCCGTCTTGCAGCACCACGTGCGCGGACAGGTCCGACAACGGCAGCTTGCTGTCATGCACGATGCGCCCCGCATCCAGGGAGACGTCGGCGTCCATGTCGCGCCAGCGGTCGGTACGAAAAGCTTGCGTGGGCAGCACCTTGCCGCCCTTGGGCTTGGCGGGTGCGTCCTTGGCGCGGTCGGCGGGCGCCGCCGCCGTGCCGCCTGCGGGTACGCCGATCAGCGGTCCCAGGTCGACCATACGCAGTTGCTTGGACGACAGCTTGCCGGTCAGCTTCGGGCGCGGCTCGCCTAGTGCAAAGGTGATGTCGCCATGCAGGTCGCTGTTGCCGACCTTGCCGTTGAAATTCTTGTAGTCAAACACCGCGCCGCCCGGGTTCTGCAGCTTGGCGACCAGATGCCCGTCGGTGGAATAAGGCGGCGTGTCCGGCAAGGTCACGCCCGTCAACGGATACAGCTGCGCCATCGACGCGCCCGACAGCTTCAGCCGCAAATCCAGCGCGCCCAGATTGGCCGGATCCGTCAACGTCCCCGTCACTGCCGCCTTGGTGCCTCCGATCGCGACATCCGCCTGCACCGGGAATGGCTGCTTGGCATCCTGCAACGCAAGCATTCCGCCCACCTTGCCTTCACCCTTGGTGGCCAGCCCCTTGAACTTGCCGTCTACTTTCCAGCCAAACACGTAATCACGGGGCACGGGCGCCGCGCCGTCTTCCGGCACGAACGCGGCGCCCGCCACATCCGCGAACGGCACCGGTTTGCCCAGCGGGTCCACCAGCACGGTCAGGTCGGCCTTGAGGATTTCGTCGACCAGCCCGACCCGCCCCTTGTCGAATCCGATTTCGTTGATGTCCAGCACCCAGGGCGAGGGCTCGCCGGTATCCGGCATGGTGAACACCCAATTGGCGCGGCCGTCGGCCAACCGTTCCAGGTCGGCGGCGGGTTCGGTCAGCTGGATGCGGCGGATGACCACCCGCTGGCTCAAAAGCGGCAGCGGCGCCAAGCTGAACTCGCCGCGCTTGAGCGTGGCGAAATGCGGGGCTTTGGCCCAGGGCGCGTTGCCTACCGAGATGTCGTTGGCGATGACGCGCGGCCATGGCACCCAGCGCCGCCATCCATCTTCATCGGGCTGGCGCTCCCAGTTGACGCTCAGGTCGCCATTGATGGCGAAGGGACGTCCAATGGCAGCGCTGGCGCGCTCGTTGATCATGGGTTTGGCCCGGTTCCAGTCGAAAGTGGCGATCACCACTCCCAGCACCAGCACGACGAGGGCCAGACCCCCTACAATCCCGATCGCTATTTTTCTTGTGCGCGTCATGGTTATTATCCTTGGCGTTGTGGCCAGCCTACGGCCGCCGGCCCTCTGTTACCTGCAAGGGTATCGCGGCCTACTGCAAGGGTTAAGCCAACCGGCCCCATAATGTGTGCGGATCTTTCCGCGCACGAAACGCCTGGGCGGCCCAGGCCGCGCGGCGCCCCGTCGCCGCCTGCGGGTTTGCGCAGCACGTCGTGTTCCCGGCCTCGACGCGCGACAGTTACAAAAAGAAATGGCTATGCCCCCCGGAAAGTGACCGGAATGCGGTAACTCACTGAATTTTCAACGCGCCCCCTGCTCCAATGCGCGGACGATTGATTCCGCCCCACCGGGTCGGATAGCAGAACAACCTGGAGGCCTGATGCGGCATTCAACTTTGATTTTCGTGGTCGCGGCGTTTGCGCTGCTGACGCTGAGCCGCCTGGCGCTGGCCGCCTGGCAATGGCCGCGCGTGCGCAATGCCGGCGGCCTGTTCCCGCTGCTGCTGGGCGGATTGCGCATCGACGCGCATCAGATCGCCGTGTTGGCCGCCCTGCCCGCCGTGCTATCGCCCTTGCTTGGGCACTTCGCGATCGCCGCGACGATCACGGGCTATTGGTATCTGGCAGCCTTCGTTCTGCTGGCCTTCCTGGAGGTAGCGTCGCCCCCATTCATCGTGGAATACGACACGCGGCCCAACCGGCTGTTCGTGGAATATCTGAAGCATCCGCGCGAAGTCTCCGGCATGCTCTGGCGCGGCTACAAGCTTGCGCTGCTGGGCGGCCTGGGCGGCGTGGCGCTGATCGGCTGGGGCGCGTATGGCCTGTTCGGCCATGCCCAGCCCGACGTGCAACTTACCTGGTGGCAAATGCCGCTTGCCAGCGTGATCATCCTGGCCATCGTTATCCTTGCCATCCGCGGCACCCTGGGCCACCGCCCCATCAATCCGTCCTCGGTCGCCTACAGCTCGGACGGCATGCTCAACACGCTGGCCCTGAACTCGCTCTACAACGTGTTCTATGCCATCTACAGCATGAAGAACGAGAAGTCGGCATCGGACGTGTACGGCGGCATGGACGACGCCAAGATGCACGATCTGGTGCTGGCGCAATCCGGGCTGCCCAACCCGCCCGCTAATCCCGACTACCCCAGCCTGCACCGCCAACCCGCCACGCGCAAGACGCCGCGCCCGCTTAACCTGGTGATCATCCTGGAAGAAAGCCTGGGCGCGCAGTACAGCGCCGACCTGGGCGGCGCCAACCTGACGCCGGAGCTGGACGCATTGGCGCGGCAATCCTGGACGTTCACGCGCGCCTACGCCACCGGCACCCGCTCGGTGCGCGGGCTAGAGGCAGTGGTCACCGGGTTCTTGCCCACCCCGGCGCAAGCCGTGCTGAAGCTGCCCCGTTCGCAACGCGGTTTTTTCTCGCTGGCCGACCTGCTGGGCCGTCACGGCTACCACTCGCGCTTCATCTACGGCGGCGAATCGCACTTCGACAACATGAAGGGCTTTTTCCTGGGCAACGGTTTCAAGCAGATCGTTGACCGCGCCGACTTCGTGGCCCCCGCCTTCGTGGGCACCTGGGGCGCGTCGGACGAAGACATGTTCAACCAACTGGACCGGTTGCTGCGCGAAGACGCTGACCAGCCCACCTTCACGCTGGCGTTCAGCGTATCGAACCATTCGCCTTGGGAATACCCCGCCGGCCGCATCCAGACGGAAGGCAACCCGGCCACGGTGGAAAACACCGTGCGCTACGCGGACTGGGCCCTGGGTCGCTTCTTCGAACGCGCCAAAGCATCGCCCTATTGGGAAAATACGGTCTTCCTGGTGGCCGCCGACCACGATTCCCGCGTGTTTGGCGCCAGCCTGGTGCCCGTGCGCCACTTTCACATTCCCGCCGTGATCCTGGGCGCGGGCATCGAAGCGCGCCGCGACGACCGCCTGATCAGCCAAATCGACCTGCCCCCGACCCTGCTGTCGTTGATTGGCGTGGACACCGAACACCCGATGATCGGCCACGACCTGACGCGCAGCACGCCCGGCCGCGCCATCATGCAGTACGACAGCACTTACGGCTATCTGAAGGAAAACGATCTGCTGGTGCTGGCGCCCAACAAGACGCCCTTGCAGTACCGCTACACCGCTCCGGAAGACTACGCGCCCGTGGCGTTGGACCCGGCGCTGGCAACCGAAGCGCTGGCCCACGCGCTGTGGCCCAGCTGGGCCTACCGCGAAGGCCGCTACAGCTTGCCAGGCATTGTGCCCGAGCAGGCCAGCGCGCCTACTGTTACGCCGGCCGCCGGTCCGCCGGCCGCTTGAAGTCCCGCCGCGCGTTTTCGCTAAGCGCGTGGCAATGGCACCCCGGGTTGTGATCGTTCACCATGCCCACCGACTGCATGAACGCGTAGACGGTGGTGGGTCCCACGAACTTCCAGCCCAGTTTCTTCAGCGCCTTGGACAAGGCGACGGACTGCTCGGATGTTGACGCGCCCAACGTAGAGGATGCGCCTGCCGGGGCTTCGAAGCGCCAGAAGAACGCCGCCAGCGAGCCCTCTTTTTCAATCATCTCCAGGGCGCGCGCCGCGTTGTTGATGACGGCTTCGATCTTGCCGCGATGCCGGACGATGCCGGCGTCGGCCAGCAAAGCCAGCACTTGTTGTTCGCCGAACGCCGCCACCTTGGCCGGGTCGAAGTCGGCAAAACCGCGCCGGAAAGCCTGACGCTTGTTCAGGATGGTGCGCCAGCTAAGGCCCGACTGGAACCCTTCCAGGCAAAGCTGTTCGAACAAGGCGCGGTCGTCGCCTTGCGGACGGCCCCATTCCTTGTCGTGATAAGCCATGTATTCGGCGGACGTATCGACCCAGCCGCAACGGGCCAGGCCGTCGGGAAAATCGGTTTTTGCGTTCAAGGCGTTGCTCCAGGCGGCAGTCAGGCCACCGATGCTACCCCAGCAACGTCCCCGAAAAAAGTCGTAGCGGCCGCAGTCCGAATCCCGCTACTATTTGCGCCCTGATCCCGCGCCGGCCGCGGCCTGGACAGGCTTTCGAATTCTCCCCCCATGTCCCTGCTCGAGACCGCTGTCCTGACGTTCGTGTCGCCCGCCGTGCTGGCTGGCGACCACCCAGACGCAAACCCCTGCCTGGATTGCGGCGCTTGCTGCTCGCACTTCAGGGTGTCGTTCTATTGCGGGGAACTCGCTGGCGAAAATGGCGGCCACGTCCCCGTGGAACTGGTCACCCAGATGAGCCCCTTGCGCGCCTGTATGAAGGGCACCGAGATAGGGGGCGGCCGCTGCATATCGCTGCGCGGCGAACTCGGACAGCCCGGCATCCACTGCGCTATCTACGAAAACCGCCCCACGCCCTGCCGGGAATTCGACATCTGGATGCCGGACGGCTCGCCCAACCCTGATTGCCAGCGCCTGCGGATTGGACTGGGCTTGCCGCCCGTGCCGCCGCGCCCCGATGCGGAAAACGATCCGCAAGGCCCGCTGCTTCCGGACCAGCCGGCCGCAGCCTGAGCCGGCGCGCCAGTCACCGCTGGCCGCTTGCGCGCCCGCACCAACTCGGGGTCCTTGCCTAGAAAGGCCAGCACGTCGCGCATGACGCGGTCACGCTCATGGTCGACGCAGATCATGTGATAGCTGTCTTGCAGCATCACCACCGTCGCGCCGGGAATGCGCGCCCCAAGAAAGCGGGCAGACCTCGGACTGGTCAGTTCATCCTCTTCGGCGTGCATGATCAGCGTCGGGCAATCCAACCGCCCAAGCCCTTGCTGGACCATGCCGCGCAAGCGGTCCACTTGCCGCAAGCACGCCAACGGCACCCACTGGTAGTGAAAGCCGTCGCCGCGCGCGAAGCCCGCTTTGATGAAAGCGCGCACCAGCTCGCTTTTCACGCCGTAAGGGTCCTCTTCCCGAACCCGGATCCGCCGCGGTACACCCGGCACGTGATACAGCAGATATCGCAGGCCCCGATACCACGGGGTGCTCCAGCCATCCAGAAACACGGGCGCCGACAGCGCCACCAGCGCGCCGCGCGTATGCGATTCGCGCTTGCACAGCTCCACGGCCAGCAACGCGCCCAGGCACATGCCGATCACATGCACCACGTCGTACTGTCCACACAGTTCGCGATAGCGCCGAGTCACCACCTCCATCCAGTCCTCCACCCGCACGTCCAGCAGGTCTTCAGGCTGGCCGGCGTGGCCGGGCAACGTCACGCCGTGCGTCTGAACGCCTGCGCGCGCCAGCACCTTGTGCAACGCACCCATATCGAATTCCGTGCCGCCCAACCCATGGATAAGCAACGCACCGGTGCGCCGCGGCCTCAAAAGGTCATTCATTTCTCACCCCAAGAACAGCTCGGGCGGACGAATAAATCCTTGCCCGCCCCGTGCCGCCATACTAGGGACAGGGCGCAAATGAAGATCCGCAAAAATGTCGGAGAAACGTGAAGATGCGTAAAGGCGGCATAGGCACGGCGCGCACGGCGCCCGCGACCGTAATGGCCGCAACGCCGACTGCGGCGCCAATGGCTACCGCCGCGACCGCGCGCGGCTAGCGGTCCGCCAGATAGCGGGTCGGCGTCATGCCGAAGGCGCTGCGGAAGCTGCCGATGAACGCACTGGTGCTTTCATAGCCCACCGACAGCGCGGCCTCGGTGACCGAGCAGCCGCGGCTCAGCATCTCCAGGGCGCGCAGCAATCGCGCCTGCTGTCGCCACTGCCCCAGCGTCACCCCGGTTTCTTGCCGGAACCGGCGCATCAAGGTCCGCGACGACATGTTCAGGCGCTGCGCCCATTCGTCGATGCCCGCGGTATCGTCCGGCGTGTCCAGCAGGGTATTGGCCAGATCCTGCAAACGCGGATCGGCGGGCATGGGCAACAACTGGGGCGCATGTTCGCGGTGCTCCAGCTCTTGCAACAGCACGTCGAACAACTGCTGTTGGTACGCGCCCGAAACGGCGCCGTCCTGCGTGTTGGTGAACCTGTCGATCAGGGCTTCGATCAGCTTGGACGACGGCCAGGAACGGCAGTGCGGCGGCAACCGGTCGCAGACGTCGCGCCGCACATACAGGAATGATCCGCGCGCCTCGCCGAACCAACGGGCGCCGTGCTGTGTGTCCGGCGGGATCCACCCCAGGCTGCCCGGCATCACCGTCCAGACCTCGGCCGCGGCCTGCACCACCACCAGCCCTTCGTGCACCAGCACCAGCATGCCCTCGTCATGGACGTGCGAAGGTACCGCAATGCCTTTCGTTTCGCGGCGGCCTTGCACGCGGAACGGGGTCAGCAGCACGTCGGGAAGCGGGTCGGCGATAGCCACATGAAGCATGGTTGGCAGGTTTGAGCTACAGGTTGACGGGTTCCCGTTAGCGGGTTCAGTTGAAAATGTACATCATTCTCATCAGTCGGGCATCAGCCCCCCGAACGGAGAAACCACATGGACACCACGCGGCTGCGCGACGCCGGCATCAAAGCCACTTTCCCCCGTCTGAAGATCCTGGACATTTTCTATCAGCACGCCAACCAGCACATGAGCGCGGCAGACGTCTACCGTAGCCTCATCTCGGACCGGAGCAGTATCGGCCTGGCCACGGTTTATCGCGTGATTACGCAACTTGAAGACGCTGGACTGCTCAAACGTACTCAACTCGACGCGCACAGTACCGTGTTCGAGCTCAACGACAAAGGGCACCACGACCACCTGGTCTGCACGCATTGCGGGCAGATCCTGGAATCCAGCGATCCCGCCATGGCCCAATTGGTCAGGAAAATCGCCAAGCGTAGCGGCTTCACACTGGATTCCTACAGCCTGGTGCTCTACGGCGGCTGCGGCTGCAAGCCCGGCGCGCATGCTCATCCCCACGGAGAATTCGAATGAACCGCGATCAATTTTTCTTCCACGACCTATCCCACTTCCCCATCGTCACCGCCAAGCACGGCGGCGCGCCCAAGGGCTATTCGGCAAGCTGGATCCGCGAAATGGAACTACTGGTGAATAACCCCCAGACCTTCGTCATGGTCGTGCCCGACATGCGTCACGAAGCCGGCCATGACGATCGCAAGGCCATGATCGAATGGCAGACCGTCAACATGCCTCGGCTGAAGGCGCGCTGCCGGGCGTTCATCGCCGTCGAACGCGACACCGATGCGCTGGACAAAATCCGCAAGCAAGGCGAAAAAATGGCTCGCGCCTTCGGCATGCCGTTCCTGGCGGTGGCCACCCCGAACGAAGCCATGCAATGCGCGCGCGAACTGCTGGGCCATAGCGGCCCCGGAGGCTTCGTCGTGGATTAAATCGCAGGGCCAAGCTCGTCCGTGTGGCGGACGGCCCGTGATGCAGGGCTTTCCATCAGCTTAAGCTTTGGCGCGCCAAGCCGTTGTCTATGGCAGGGGTCGCCATATGTGGCGCCATCCGCCGCAACCAGACACTGAGCCGCCAAACGCATGAACCGCGCCCTCGCCTGTAATTTCTGCCACTCAACGCTGGCGCAAGGCGCGTCGCTACTTGAGAAAAACGGCGGAGCCATCTGCAAAAAATGCGTGGACCTGTTCGCCGATCTGTTCGCTGAACGGGCCTGGGCCATGGCGGCCACGTTGCAGGAAAGGTTGGACGTGCTGCTGGAAGCAAGCCAACGCGCGCTGGTGCAAAGCGAATCGCTGGCCGAGCGCGCCCGCACTTGCGGCCTCAGTCTGGATGAACTGGCGGGCACGCCAAACCGCACGCTATCCTAAGCCCGTTCCAAGCGCGACAGCCGGGAACAAGATGAGCGGGCGGAGCCACATAGCGGGTAGATCAATCCAGGAGCCCCCCCTATGTCGTCCAATATCACGCTACCTCTCGCTACTGCACTGGGTCAGACCGACGCAGCAGGCGACGATGCCCACACCGCGAACATGACCGCCGTGCAGGCGTCTTCGCCAAGGGTGATTACTGACCATAACCGACTCGATCGAACGACCCAGGCTTTTGAGCCCGTGGACACCACCCACATCAGTTCTCTTCCGTTAGAAGTCATGTTTCACATACTAAAAGAGGGCAAAAGCTCCGAACTGGCAAGGAATTTTGGATCTACATGCAAGGCGTTCAGCGGGCTGCGCGAAACCATGGAGCGCGGGCCATTGATAGTGCGCGCAGATGAAATTCTGGATTTCTTTGAAGCGCTAGACAACAGGACTCGTGTCTTCCTTGCTCTGGATTCGCTTGTTCTGGAGAACATTGGCGGTGAGCTAACCGGAGAGCAGTTGGCGCGACTGCCCAAGACACTGACACATATAACGATCATCGGCGGCGCACTGCGCGACGTGAGCCCCGAAAACCTGCGCCAGTTTTCCCAGCTGACGCTCGGACTGAATAACGTCAAAGCGAACACTGATTTTATAGCAGCAATCAACTCGTCTCATCGCAAACTGGAATTGCTTAATTGCCGGGGCGCATTGAATAATTTTCAGAATATCCTTCGACTCGATAATATCGAAGAGTTAACGCTGGTCAGCACGCTTCCATCCGCCCCCGGACGTAAGGGCTTGGAGATCGGAGACCAGCTATCCGATCTTTTCCAAAAGCGGAATCTTCGTCATCTGCATTTTTCGGTCGCTGGATTGGATTCGGCCACTCTAGGAAGGGCTTTAAGCGAGAGTACGATCCCTTCCCTCACGCTGGGCCACTGCGAGACGACGTTCGTAACCCACTGGCTGGCACGCAATACTCATATTCGCTCGCTTGGCTTCTTCGGCGGCTCTCTACATCCTGTCCAACTCGCTTCACTGACACAGATGAACGGCCTCCAACAGTTCACCGCAACGTCCATGAACGTATCGGAGGGTTGCGTAGTCAAGCTATTGACGAGCAGTTCGCTTTTGCAAATCTCGCTGAAGGATTGCAATTTGATGGATGGGCACCTGCGCGAGGTACACCATCTGACGCCAGAAACTCTGCAGCAATCTCGTCTTCAAAGGCTTGACATCATCGGGCACGGCAAAATGAGGCTTGAGACGCTGAAGGACCTGGCCGGGGTCATGCCACGCCTCTCCATTTTTGCCAATGGGCTGGCAATGCTGGCAGGACAGGAAGTACGCAAGTTTTTCGATGACGTTCAGCGTCATGCGGAAAATTATGCCGGACTTGCTTCGCTGGAAATAAATTTTGAAGCGTCGCAAATGGACAATCTGCCCCAATTGCCGCCATCAGTGCAAACATTAAAGCTGAAAGAAGGCAATCTGCAAAGCGTAGACGCGGATGAACTCGAATCCTCCGCTTTGACGATCGTTTCCGCGCTACGCACCCAGTTCAGCACTATGGCATTCCAGTCACTGGCAACGCGCCCCGGCATGACAGAATTGACTCTGCAAGAGTGCGGAATAACGGACTCGCATTTAGTGAACTTGAAAAATAACAAACCTCAAGCCCCGTATTCGCTCAGCATTCTGAGACTGATTGATAACAACGTCACCTGGCAGGCAACCGACGCCATTGAGCAACTATTTCCTGAACTGTCCATCTACGCGCCGCATTTTGCACGACTAAGAGGCCAAGAGGCGATCGACTGTTTCAAAGCACTAACGGTCAACCTCAAGGCCCACCAGAAGCTTCAGCATCTATCCTTGCATTTTCCTTCAGATTTCGCGCTGGACATGGATCAGCTGATGCGATTTCCTAAAATGCCGAACCCCGTTTTTTTGAGCGGTGGCAAGCTCTTGAATCCGATGAACCTTCCTCTAGCGCACATTCCGTCCCACGTGGTGTATCAGGATACAAACGGGGCGGCGTAGCAGGGTCGTCCGCGTGCTCGGCGCCTTACCCACCCTGGCGGCGAGCCGCCCCACCCATGAACGTCTACTTACCGATATCTGCGGCCTTCGACGCCTAGCCTCGGGGCCGCTGCAACTTGAAAAAATGGTGCCGCCGAACGGGAGCCTGGGGTAGAGGACGCCCCGCGATGCGCAGCCGTGAGCGTTCTGTCGGAAATTCCCTACAAACGTTGCGGTAACGCCCTGCATCCCGACGGCAAAGATCCGCATATTCTGTCGTTTTTGGGCGGAGCTATTGATGTTCAAGCGTTTAAATATAGGCAGGATCGCCTTTTTTATTTTTCTATTTTCGGTTTCAAGCGCTTTACATGCTGTCATTATCACCTCGACAAAAAGCGAATATGTTCCTGAAGGCATCAAATACTACTTCACCGTCGCTGACTGGCTGAATGGCGACGGCAAGTTCTGTGACGACATGAACGCAACGACATGTACGCTTCAAATTAACGGACTGCAGTCTCCGGGAAACACTAGCTACATGAATGCCGCCAGCGGTTCATGGGAAATACCGCCAAAAGATACGATGGAAGGCGTGTTGAAAGAAATGCAGAAAGTCGGGTTTTCGATTCCATGGCATGGGTTCATACTCGTTCGAAAGGGCAGGCCAACATCCAAGAACTTCTGCATTTCCTTTGTAAGCGGATATCGGTATGGCGGCCAAGGTGGCGCAATCACCCCTATTGGCACATGTAGCAAGGCGATTGAACCGTCACTGCAATGCGATATAAAAGGCGATACCACCATCAACCATCACGATATTTCCAGTGATGCCATTGACGGCAACGAAGCAGAAACGCAACTGCAATTGGTATGCACCGGAGCCACCAGCGTCACCGTGAAAACAACGGCCGATGACACGCTAGGCGTCAAGCTTAGAGAACGTGAAGGCTTGTATTCGAAGCTGACCATCGATGGCAAAAAGACCGCGAACGGTTTACTGGTGAAGATTGAAGATGGCTTACCTACCAACGTCTCATTGAAATCGACGCTGGTCACAAAAGGCATCGTTAAGCCAGGTGATTTTGCCGGATCTACCGTATTGACGATTTCCCCCCCCTAACCCGGCGATGCCCAACCCATCGCCCGCTCACAGAAGACGCCGCTTACCCTAGCGGCGTTTTTTATTGCCTGCGCATTCCGATAATTAGCGAATGTATCAATTCGCGCCATTTTAATAATACGGATGGTATCCAACAGCGCGGCTACAACTTACTGGATGGTATCCAATTTAAGGGGGTCATTAGTTTGGATGGTATCCCCGCATTAATACTTGGTATTGCAAAAAAACTGGTTTACATTGCGTCCTTTTTTTCGACGGCTGATTTCCACCCGCGCATATTAGCTTGTTACTCCGCGCTACTTTTGCAGCAAGTCAGCAACGTTTCGACATCGAACTATTAATCGAAAGATAAAGGAACCACGTTTTGAGATATGGCACGAATAAGTGGCTGACGGCGACGCTAGCGCTCAGTACGACCTACTGCGGTAGCGTCACGGCCGCGGACTTGACCGTTGCGCCGGGCGATACGCAAGTGTTCGACGGCTCGGGCAGCTTCCCAGGCGGGATTGACGTTAACGGCGGCACGCTGGTGATCGGCGGCAACGGTGGCGGAGCCGGCGTTGCCATCGACGGAAACGTCAACGCGACGTCGGCCGGCACTGTCGCAGGCTTTGGATCGATCAACGGCGATCTCAACGTGACGGGCAATGCCCGCGTCGCGCCGGGGTATTCCGTCGGGACGCCGACCGGCGTGTCCAACGGCAACCTTGTCGTCAACGGCAACTTGTCGATGAACAATGCCGAATTCACCTTCGAGACCGGCTATGCGGGTTCGCCCATCACCCAACCGGGCACCGGCGATAACATCACCGTCGGCGGCAACGCCGCACTGAATAACACCACGCTGAACGTCTCGGTAAATACCTTGGGAACCAACGCCGGTTACTACCGGATCCTGTCCTACGGCGGCACGTTGAGCGGCAACGGCCTGTCGTTGGGTTCGGTCACCGGCGACTCCCAGCCTGCGGCGACCATCCAGTCGCTGACGGGCGACAAGCAGATCAACCTGATCCTGGGTCCTAGCACGACCAATCTATGGAACGGCAACGGCGCGGCGTCCGCAACCCGTTCGGGCGGCGGCAACGGCACCTGGACCGCCGCCAGCACTAACTGGAACAGCCCAAGCAACGCCACGGGGGCACTGCCCGATGGCGGCTATGCCATTTTCACCGGCGCGGCCGGCACGGTGACCGTGGACGGCAGCGCCGGTCCGGTGCGCGTGTCGGGCATCCAGTTCGCCACCGATCGGTATCGCCTGCAAGGCGCCCCCATCACCCTGGTCGGCAGCGGTGGCAACCCGCCGGCTATTGTCGTCGGCGACGGGACGTATGCTTCCGGCCAATTCGTCGACACCATCGACAATCCTCTGCAGGGCACCCAAGGCTTCGTCAAAACTGGCCCGGGATCCGTGATCCTGACCGCCGACAGCAGCGGCCTGACCGGCCCCATCCTGATCGCCGACGGCGCCTTGGAGATCGACGGCAAGTTGAACGGCCCGGTCGATATCGGCCGCGAAGTCGTGCTGGCGGGCGTAGGCCAGTTGGGCAGCACCACCCTGTACCCGACCGCTGTCGTGTCTCCGGGCAATGACGGTTCGCCCATCGGCACGTTGACCATCAACGGCAACCTCACCTTCGGTGAAAACACCATCTATCGCGTGCACGCCAATCCGGCCAGCAGCGCAAGCGACCGCATCCACGTCACGGGCGTCGCCTACCTGGATGGCACCGTGGCGCATGTGGGCCCCGATGGCAACTATGCGCCGCGCACGACCTACAACATCCTGACCGCCGACGGCGGCATACAAGGCAAGTTCACCGGCGCGTCAAGCGCGTATGCGTTTTTGACCCCCACGCTCAGTTACGACACAAAAAATGCGTTCATGACGCTGACGCGCAACGACGTGCCGATTGGCAGTGTCGGCGGCACCGACAATGAAAGCAGCGTGGGCGGCGCACTGGATCAGGAGCAGCCTCCGGCAGCTGGCAACGGATCGCCGTCGACAGGCAATGGATCGCCGGCGACCGGTAACGGGTCATCGTCGACGGGCAGCGAATCGTCCACGGCAGGCAATGGCTCCTCATCGAC
The DNA here is from genome assembly GCF_049060505.1 of Achromobacter marplatensis. GTDB lineage: Bacteria > Pseudomonadota > Gammaproteobacteria > Burkholderiales > Burkholderiaceae_B > Achromobacter > Achromobacter marplatensis_A. Next base: position 61,942 of record NZ_JBMGRB010000001.1, on the reverse strand, counting down.
CGGCAGCGGATCGTCCACGACGGGCGACGCAACGTCGACAGGCGCGACAACGTCCCCGAACGCCAACGGTACGCCGACCGCCGGAACTGAATCGCCGGTGGTCGAAAGCGGCAACGCTGCGCCCAAGAACACGGGCGCGGGCCAGGTGGCGACGGCCGTCCTTTCCATGACGCCGGACCAAGCGCGCTCGGCCTTGAAGGTGCTCTCGGGCGAAGCCTACGCAAGCACCGCCAGTGTGCTGCAAAGCCAGGGCGATACGGTGCGCACCATGCCACTGTCCCACCTGCGCGGCAACCTCGACGCGCCGCTGCTGGCCGGACGCCCGACGGCGCAACTGGGTGCCGCGTCATCCAACGCGCTGCCGCAAAGCGGCGCCTCGCCGGTCTGGGCGCAGGCGTTCGGCAACTGGAGCACGTTCGGCGGCGACGGCAACGCATCAAGCGTCAGCCAATCCGCCGGCGGGCTGTTCGTTGGCGGTGACGGCGCCGTCGGCGGCGGCTGGAGGTTGGGCGGCGCGCTGGGCTACATCGGCAGCCACAATTCCATTGCCGATGCGTCCTCGCGCACCAATGTCGACAGCTATACCGCGACGTTGTTCGGCGGACGGAACTTCCCCGCCGGCCCCGGCCATCTCCGCTTCATGGCTGGTGCGGCCTACACCTGGCATGACATCGACACGAAACGTGATGTGGCCGCCGGAAGCCTGAACCAGCGGCTAGAGTCGTCCTATCACGCCTCTTCGACGCAAGTGTTCACCGAACTGGGCTACAACCTGCCGGTGGGCGATGCCTACACCATCGAGCCCTACGCGGGCCTGGCCTGGAACCAAGTGCGCACGCGCGACTTCCAGGAATCGGGCGGCTCGGCGGCCCTGCACGGATCGGGGAATACCGACGACGTCACCAGCACCACGCTGGGCTTGCGCGGCGCATGGCAATTCGGTTCCGACCAGGCGCCGGGACGCTTGACCGCTACGCTAGGCTGGCGCCACGCGATGGGGGATGTGAAGCCCAGACAGGACCTGGCGTTCAGCGGCGGCAGCACGTTCTCGGTGACGGGCGTGCCGATCGCGCGCGACGCCGCGGTGCTGGGCCTGGGCGCCGAAGTGGCCATCACGCGCAACACGACGGCAGGCATCGCCTACGACGCGCAGTTCGGTGGCGGCAACCGTCAGCAATCGGGTCTGCTCAAGTTGGCCGTGCGGTTCTAGGCCAGGACGCTTGCAGGCAAAGGGAAAGCCCCTCCGCAGTTGGACTGCGGGGGGGCTTTTTTTGGGTTGGCGCGCTACGCAAGCTGAGACTCTCAGCCTACGGCCTGTGCTCAATGCGCTATCACGCCATCCGCTGACCATCGAACTTTCGATTGCAGCACGGCAGGCGCGTCCACGCACGCTACTGATACATAAGGTTGAACAATGCTGATGCTCGTACCGTTCCCGCTACCACGGGTTGACCGGTGGCCACGTATTCCGCGCTTAACTCGATCGCCCCCGCGCCAGTCATAGACCCCGCAAACCACTGACTGGCGGAGCCGAGCCCGGCGGTTTCCGGCCCCAACTTTACCCGCCCTCCATCTGCGCGCAACAGATTGACGCCAACGTTTAATGCTGACGACGAGGCGTCCAGCGTCAAAACCGAAGACGTGTTTGCAGGCTGATTGGCATCAGTCAGCGCAATGTAAACATCGGTACGCGCATCGCCGCATTGCAACAACAGAGAGAACGACGTGCGCCCCGCTGTCGCGCCCGTGCCCGACAAAGACAAGGTACTGATCGAGGGCAGTTGGACCGTTACTTGATTGCTGCCCGGTGCCACCGAACAGCCGACGGCTTGAACCGGATTACCCCTTACGTTCACGGTCAGTAGCGTCACGGCACTGCCTCCGGTGCCTTCATCCTGATACGTGGCCTCGGCGAAATTCGAGACTAAAAGCGGAATACCGACGGCGACTTTGGCCAAGCTCTTCTTTAATTGAAAGGTATAGCTGACATTGACGCTGACGTCGTCTCCGTTGGAATAGTCCAAGACATAATCCAGTGAGCGAACCTGGGTCGTCGTCTGCACCGGTCCGACGTTAAGGGTCACGTCCATATCCAGGCCGTCGATGCCCGTGGCGAAGCTGCCCGCGCGCCGGCCCGCAGCCGCTCCAGAAGCAAAATGCAGCAACGATTTCGCCTGGCCCGCGCTTGTCCGATGGCATGCGACCACGAAATTGAGCGTAACAGGCGCCCCGACGTCTTCACCGGTCGCCGAGCTTTGGTTTGGGTTGGGGAAATTGCCGAAATTGACAGTCGCATTCGCCGCAGCGCCTTGAACGACGCAGGCGGCATAGACCGAACCGGTCAGTCCGCCCCATGCAGAGACGACAAAGATCCACAGCAGGAATTTAGTCCAGGAGCAATTCTTGTGGTTCATTTCTAACCCCAGCGCAAGGCGCCATTTACGGAGAAACGGGTTGACATACAGCTTCGACTTTCTGGATGGCGTTGCTGCTTTTGTCGGAACTTACGGCGGAAAGGTCATAGTGCGCGTCGCATTTTTCCGCGCTACCTTGCCCCCATCGAACGGTGATGCGCGCGGTGCGGATTTCAGTACGAATGAAAGCCCGTCCACCCTGCCCAACCATCCCGATGCTCACATCGTTGACGTCGACGACATCGGCCCCCATGGGTACGTGTTTGCCGTCTGGCTTACGCAGCTCGATAAGCAGCGGTTCGCCCCGTCGGGTCGCATAGGTAAGCAACACAACCGACCCCGCATAGGGTGCCACTTGCTGCATGGAATCCAGCAGTTCGACATCGGTCGGCGTGCCTTTCGGGTCGAGCACTATCTGGTTTTGCTTGAAAGGCCGAAGACCGGAGACCAACGCATATCCACTGGCGCCCACTGTTGTGCCAATGTTCGTCGTTACGGCAGCGCCTTGCGCGCCCTCTGCGTGAATCAAGGCAAGCGTTTCGCCATGATTGGGGCCGAAGGCCAAGCCGCCCGAGTGAGCCACAACGGCGCCGGATGTCGTCAGATTCAGTTGCCGGCTGCCGGCACCCGAGGAATACGCAACGCCGTAATCGGCCACGCTAGCGGAATATTGGCCGCTCACGCCGATAATGTTGCTACGCGCGCCGTCTTGCTCGTCCATGCTTGCGTAGGCGTTATATGTCGCCTGCCGTCGGTCGCCGGCCGTCCCAAGAATACTGGCCGTCGCGGTACTACGGTCGCCAGACCTGGCATACGACGTCCGCAACTGGGGGCTGTTGACACCTCTACCCAGCGGAACCGTCAACCATACCGTTCCCGTCGTCTCCATATCCCCAGTGCCGCTGCGGGAACGTCCCAGCGAAACGCTTACGCTTCCCCAATTGAATGCATGTGAGTACCCCGCCTGATACGTGGTCTGCGAACTGACGCCATTCTCCCAATACGACGTGGATGCACCGGTCAGATACATCTGATCCCGGTCGCCAACGGGCTGCGACAAGTTGACTTGAATTTGATTACGCATCGGGCTTCCGGCGTAGTAGTAATCCCCGATCTGGTTCGTTTGGGCTGCTCGCGCCTGAATGGCATCCTCGAAGCGCAAATACCCTGCCCGCGTTGCATGCGATACCGTCGCGTTCACCGACGTGCCCGTTGCCTCAATGGTGCGGTTGTACGACACGCGATATTGGGTGCCTTGCATCGAATCGGACGTAAACCCCACGGCCGAAGGCAGGTTGTTTGCTTTCGATCTGGTCACATCCAAGGAAACACTGCCCAATGGCGTGCGCACGGCGGCGCCCAGTTGCAGAGCCGCGTAGTCTTCTGCCCCCAGCGCGCCGCCATAAAGGGTCCAAGTGTCCGAGAGCCCTCGTTGATAGGCGACCATGCCGAACGACGGCTCATCAGTGGACGAACCCGGTTGGCTCTTGTAGCGCCCGGCGGTTACGTTATACCGGTTCATTCCCGCTCGTAGCTGCCTTTGCACCGATGAATACGGCACCACGAAGCTTCGCACGCGGCCGTCGCTCTCCGTCACCGCAACAGTAAGATCGCCTGCATAACCGGTAGCATAGAGATCATTGATTTCAAACGCGCCTGGCGGCACTGTCGTTTGATAAACCGTGACGCCATTCTGAACGACCGACACACGCGCGTTGGTTTCCGCAACCCCGCGTATCGTAGGCGCGTACCCCCGCAACGAGTCCGGCCACATCCTGTCATCGGTGGAGAGTTGAACCCCGGTGTAGTTAAAGCTATCGAACACGTCACCGGACGTGAAGTATTGCCCCAGGGTCACTTGGGAACTCATCGACGCAAGCCCTCTCTGGGCATACGTATTGATCGCTTCGTAGTGGGAGTTCGACTCGCCCTGAATCGAGTAATTTTGATATATCCCGTTGTGCTGCAAACGCCAACCCGCCACATTCAGGCTCATCCCATTATTGAGATACAGCTGATTGCTGCTTCCCAACGTACCGTCCTGACGGTTGAAGTTGGCCGCGTATCGCCAAATACCTGCATTGATCCCGCGCTCCCAGCTTGCCGGGTCGACATACCCTCGGGGTAGTTTTTTTAGATACTGTTGCGGTATTTCCAGGTCCAGCCAGGGGCCGCCCATGTCGACACGAGCCTTGGCCGTTTCAGGCAGAATCGTTGCCAAACTTACACACTCTTCGGGCGCGCTTAGCTGCTGCTGCACGCGCTGTGCAGCGTCAAAACTGTCTATATCAATACCCCAGCCCATAAGCTGCGCCGACGTGACGCAGACAATTGGCATCGTCGGCTTGGCGGGATTGACACTGATCATCAGCGCCTGCCGGCTGATGATGGTTTGATTCAAGCGCACTTCCACCGAGTATTTCCCCGGCACGACCGGGTTCCCACTATGGAACCGCGTAACGTCTATGGGTTTCCCATCCTGGCCGCGCTGAAAGAAGGCAGGATTGAATTGAACGGTCTGCGGTTCATCGGCATCAATGTGAGCGTCATTGGTCTCATCTTTCGCCGGCTTATCAGGATTCGCAACATCGGCGGAAGGTGCGTCATCTTCGTCGTTACGAAGCGGCAATCGAGAAGAAGAGGACGCCTGCACGGCAATTGCGTCGTCCGACGCAACCGGGCCGGGGCTTGCGTGTACCGTTGCGATGGCGCACATGCCGACGGCCACACCAAGATTGCACGCAAAGCGCCACCTGGCGAAGCCCGTTTGACCGGGGATATATCGCATAGAGGTTTCAGACTTTTCAGTAGGGCGCGCGCCGTACTCGGACGGCCGCCTGTGGGATGGACCGCAAGGCATGCGAGCCAATGGATCGGTGAAAAGTCCGCCTTATTTGGGCGTTGACGGAAGCGGCAAGGCAATATTGTGAGCAGCGCCGTAATCGTTCACCCAGACAATTTCCAGTGCCTTGGCTTGTCGAACCTCGGCAGGTTTCACATCGATGCTGCGCGACCCGAACGGTACGATCATTGTGCCGTCCATCGTCTTTAGCGGGACCGCGCGCGCGCCATCCTTCAAGGAGGCTTGTGCCACACTGATATGGTAGGGGCTATCGTTTCGCACCGTAAGCCTGCCGCCTTCCACGATCAGTTTCAGGCCTTGAACCGCCTCATCCAGAGACCCGCCAAGACCCGCGGGGCGGTAGAAGAGCTTCAACTGAGATCGAAACGCAAGCTGAAGCTGGTTCTTCGCTTCCTTACTGGGAGCCACGCCTGGCACATCAAGCAAGTTGAACCAAAAAAGCGATTCCCTATCTTGTGGCAGATTTGCACCCGTGAACGACAGTCGCAGCGCCTGCCCGCGTGACGGACTGATGCGCGCCATGGGCGGCGTCAGAGCAAACGGCACGTTTTCTCCGTCGGGCCCTGCCGAAAGGCTCTTTTCACTGATCCAGGCCTGTACCAATGACGGCACGCCGCTTTCATTCTGCAGCTGGATGGTGACTTCTTTGTCCTGGGCTGGGTAAATCACCCTGGTACCGATAATCACCACATTGGCGGAGGCCAGTGTGGGCAATAAGCAAGTCATTGCCAAAGCCAGCAAAAAGGCACCCAGCTTAATAAACTTGATCCCCGTCATGGCTACACCTCTTTTAAGGAATTTCACCACCACTAGATCTACAGCCGGCAAAACATCGCGGATTGCCGGCTTTCAGGCTAGCAGTATCCCGCATGGAACGCTACAAGTTCCCACTATGCGGCGTTCCACAGAGCAACATGCACGACGCGTCAGTTATAGCCAATCGAGAACGTGACGTAGGTCGATACCGGGCCTGCGACAGCGGGACCAGTCTGTGCCTTGTAACGTGCAACCAGATTAATATCAGCGCCCCCCGCGACGATAGCAACCGGCTGCAAGTTTTGCGCGCCCACGCCGCCAGCCAGGTTCAACGCATTGAACGTATTGCCATCCAACAGTTGGACTTCGACGTTCGACGCCCCCACTCCCGCCTGATTCACCAAGTTGCCCGACGTCTGACTAACCGTCGCGCCAGCCTCGAAGTGCATCAGCGCGACAGCGGACGACGCGGAGCACGAGGTCAGCGGAATGGTGAAGGCCGTATCGCCGGCCGTCATACCCACCGTCCCCAACGACAAGGTGGATACCGTAGGCAGGGTAACGACCTTGTCGTAAGCTCCGCCATTGATGACGCAGGTGTTATCAATGACTTGACCATTAATCGTGATCTGGCCGTCGCTTGCATAGGCGGACGACGAAATAAGGGCCGCGGCAACAAGGGCTACGCTCAGTACGTTTTTCATTATTAACTCCTCAAATTCCCACGCGATGTGGCGATAACTCGTTTAACGACTAGGTGCAATGCCAGGGTCGTTACGTAGCAGAGCGTTTTTGAAGTTCTCTGTTTGAAGCCCTAAGCCTGCAAACAAATTATCGATTTTCGGAAGTTCGCGGAGGGAGGGAACATTCCTCAAGAATCTGTGGAAATTTCCGAATGCGCCAGACCACGCCTGACGGCTTGGCCACCAAGAAATGGCGGGCCTTTGCATGAAAAATATGCGGTTGAATTCGATGCGAGCTTCCGGGCTTTCGTAAGCCACATGCCCAGCGGGGCGTACAACACCGTACACACCGACGTTTCCTGCCGGCGTACTCAACAACTGATCGTTGTGCGCCGCCATCGGTCGATGCGGGGGGCCTTAAGGGCACCTGTTAGCGTCCGGGGGACGCTCACGAAGTCCGCAGGACGGCCCCGCCGGCGCAGCCGGTGGGTATGGCCGCCCCGCATCGAAATCAACGTCACAGAGTGATAATAAAAACCGATGTTCCTCGCCGGAGGATCCTCGTCAGAGCTACCGGCTGCGACAGCCGTAGTGTTCCAGCTTCGGCAGCAGGGCATCTTTTGTTTCCCCGTCCTAGCCCCGCTTGATGCCCATTTTCTTGTCTGAAGTTCAGAAAAAAGGCCGCCCGTTGGGCGGCCGACCTTCGCCATACATGGGCCAGTTGGCATGTACAGGCCGGAACACCACTCATGGTCCTAAAGGATCTGGGGGTTGGGAGACACTGGACATGGTTCAACGCTATGCCCATTTGGCCCCGTCGCACTTGGCCCACCATTCGAACACGGTCGAATTTTGGTCAAAGTCGGAACAGAAAGAAAAAACGCCGCCAGAAAGAAAAAACGCCGCTAGTGATAGCGGCGTAAGTTCTTGATACTGCGGGTGTTTGGTGGTGGGCTGAGCGAGACTCGAACTCGCGACCAACGGATTAAAAGTCCGCTGCTCTACCGACTGAGCTATCAGCCCGACCGAAGCCAGAAATTATGGCGGATTTTTTTAAGCTTGTCAAAAAGTTTGACGCAAATCCCCTTAACTTCCCGGCTGGCGCCCTTCCGGCATTGCTGCCGGCCGCCCATGAAAAACGGCCGCGCGTGGCGGCCGTTACCGGGTGCGGAGGATCCTGGAATTACCAGGCAGCCACCACGGCACCCTTGTACTTGGTCTCGATGAACTGCTTCACAGCCGGGCTGTGGTAGATGCTGACCAGCTTGGCGAAATCGGCGCGATCCTTGTCCTTTTCACGCACGACCAGCACGTTCGCGTATGGGGAATCCGGCGATTCCTGCGCAATCGCGTCCTTGGTCGGATTCAGGCCGGCTTCCAGCGCAAAGTTGGTGTTGATCGCCGACGCATCGGTATCGTCCAGCGAACGCGGCAACTGGGCAGCGTCGAGTTCGATGAAGCGCAGCTTCTTCTTGTTCTCGACCACATCGATCGGGGTTGCCTTCAGGCCAGCTTCCGGACGCAGCTTGATCAAGCCATTGGCTTGCAGCAGCAGCAGGGCGCGACCGCCGTTGGTCGGATCGTTCGGCAGCGCGATACGCGCACCGTCCTTCAGTTCAGCCAGGGACTTGATCTTCTTGCTGTAGATGCCGATCGGGAAAATCACGGTCTTGGCGATGCTGGCCAGCTTGTAGCCGCGGTCGGCGTTGGCGTTGTCCAGGTAGGGCTGGTGCTGATAGCTGTTGACGTCCAGGTCGCCCGACGCCAACGCCACGTTGGGTTGCACGTAGTCGGTGAATTCGATGATCTGGATGTTCAGGCCCTGCTTGGCGGCTTCGGCCTTCACCACATCAAAGATCTGGGCGTGCGGGCCGGCGGTGACGCCCACCTTCAGCGGCTTGTCCTGAGCCAGCGCGGGCTGGGCAAAAACGGCGGCGCCCAGGGCGAACGCGGCCAGCGACTTCAAAACCTTGATGCTCATGTTGCGATATCCCGAATAACGGATGTAGAGAAAAGAATGGTTCGGCGCCGTTGCGTTCAGCGATGCGACAAGCGGCGCACGAAACGGTCGCCAAGGCTTTGGATGGCCTGGACCAGGACGATCAGCACGATCACGACCGCGGCCATGACGTCCGATTGGAAACGTTGATACCCGTAGCGGATGGCCAGGTCGCCCAGGCCGCCGCCGCCGATGGCGCCGGCCATCGCCGAATAGCCAATCAGGCTGACCACCGTGACGATGGTGGCGGCGATCAGGCCCGGCAAGGCCTCGGGCAGCAGCACCTTCCGGATGATCTGCATCGGGGACGCGCCCATGGCGCGCGCCGCGGTGATCAGACCCGGGTCGACTTCACGCATGGCGTTTTCCGCGATGCGGGCCATGAAGGGAATCGCAGCCACCGACAGCGGCACGATGGCGGCCGCGGTGCCGATGGAGGTCTGCGCGACCAAACGCGTGAACGGGATGATGGCAACCATCAGGATCACGAACGGCACCGAGCGGGTAGCGTTGATGACGGCGCCCAGCACGTGGTTGACGGGCTGGTTCTCCAGCATGTTGCCGCGCGCGGTCACCGTCAGCGTCACGCCCAGCGGAATGCCGATCACCACCGCGATGGCGCTGGCCACGCCCACCATCAACAGGGTGTCAAGCAGCGACGTAATAAGCAGATCGATCAGTTGCGGACTCATGAGCTATTTCTTCAACGGTGATGTCACGGGCGGTCAACGCGGCGATCGCGTCCTTGACCGCGGCGGGCGCGCCTTGGGCCAGCACGAACATCGTGCCCACGGCCACGCCCTGGATGTCTTCGACGCGGGCCTGCACCAGCCCCACGTCCAGCGAATACTGCTTGGACAGGTCGGACAGGAACGATCCCGACGCGTCCGTGCCCGTCAAGGACAGGCGCAGCAGGCGCACGGCCTGGCCCGGCTTGGCGGCGGCCAGTGCGGCAATACGTTCCTTGACGGCGGCCAGCGTGGCATCGGTCAGGTCGGACGCGGTAGCGGCCGACACCATGCCGCGCGTGACGTCGTGGCGCGGCTGCGCGAACACTTCGCGCGTGCTGCCCACTTCCACCACTTCGCCTTGCGACAGCACGGCAACGCGATCGCAGACTTCGCGCACGACTTCCATCTGGTGCGTGATCATCACGACGGTCACGCCGGTCTTGCGATTGATGTCGCGCAGCAACGCCAGGATGTTGTGCGTGGTTTCCGGGTCCAGCGCGGACGTGGCTTCATCGCTGAGCAGCACGTCGGGGTTGTTGGCCAGCGCGCGTGCAATGCCTACGCGCTGCTTCTGGCCGCCGCTGATCTGGCTGGGATAGCGGTCGCGCAGATGCTCCAGACCCACCAGCGCCAGCAGACGTTCGACGCGGGCCGGGATCTCGGCCTTGGCCACGCCTGCGATCTCCAGCGGCAGCGCCACGTTGCCGTAGACGGTGCGGCGCGACAGCAGGTTGAAGCCCTGGAACACCATGCCGATGCGGCGGCGCTGGCCGCGCAGCTGCGCTTCGTTCAGTCCGGTGAGCGGTTGCCCCCCGATGGTGATCGTGCCCTCGTTGGGGCGTTCCAGCAGGTTGATGCACTGGACCAGCGTGCTTTTACCGGCCCCGCTGGGGCCGATGATGCCGAAGACCTCGCCCTGCGCGATATGCAGGTTGATGCCTCGCAGCGCCTGGAATTCTCCATGCGGCGTGGCATAGGTCTTGGATAGGTTCTCGATGTGAATCATGGCAAGCGATTTTGTATCTTTTCTCTTCTGAAGAGAACGACCGTTTTTTCCATTTTCTATAACTAAAAGTAATATAGAACACTGTGGCTACCGCAAGGCGGGCCGGCAGGGCCTATCTCGACATGCTGCAATCGGTGCCGGGGAAAAAGGCGTAAAGGGCAGTCAGGAAGGAAAGCCTTCCTGACTGCCCTTTTGTCGCGGTGACCGGTCAGCCGGCCACGCTACCGTCAACGTGCGCGGGAAATGCGAACTTCCGCGCCCCGGCGCTTGACCTCAAGGCCTTCGGACGGCGAAATGCGCAGCCCTTCCAGCCCCTTGATATAGCTGGAGCCCTGCATCTGCATCACGCGGATCTTGTTGCGCATGACGACCGGGTTATGCACCGGCATGCCGAACATCCACACCTCGTCCAGGATGCGGGCCGAGTTGAACTCGCCCGTATGCTGCGCGGCAGGTCCCAGACAGAGCATGTGCCCTTCGCGGCCAAAAACCGGGAACTGGCCCAGTTCGCAGTCCATCGTCCAGGTGGTGCCGCCTTCGTAGCGGTGCCCCGTGTTCAGGTCCCACCACGCCTCGCCCTTGGGCAGGTACACGCGCACCTGCTTGCCGGGTTCCGTCACGGGGGCCACCAGCAGGGCCGGGCCCAACAGGTATTGCAAGTCCCATTGGTGCGCGTGCGGGTCGTTCGGGAACGACAGGGCCATGGAACGCTGCACCGGCAAACCGGTGCGGGCCGAGTCTTCGATGGCGCCCAGCACGTAAGGCACCAGGCGGTAACGCCACTGCATCCAGGTCTTGGCCTGGGCCAGTGTTTCTTCGCCGAAGTCCCAAGGCATCAGGCCTTCAACGCCCTGGAACGAGAAGTTCGCCGAGAACACCCCGATGGTCAGCCAGCGCAGATATAGCTCGGAGGTCATGCCCGAGCGGTCGCGCGAGGCCGAGCCGATGCCGTGTACCTGCACGGGCACGCCGCTGGCGCCGATGGACAAAGCGGTGCGCAGGGTATGGCGCAGGCCATCCCAGGTGTTTTCCACCTGGGGCCCCACCTGCCACGGCAGGCGCTGCGCGGCGGGGAACAGATCGGTGCTGGGCACCACGCCTTCCGGCGGCACCTTCAGGCCGGCAACGGCGTCAAAGAGCGCGCGGCGCACCAGCAGCGGATACATGCTGCGCAGCGCCGGGCCAGTTTCGCCGTTGCGGGCATTCACGCCGTCGGGAATGGCGATCTGGGCATTGCACGCGGGCGCGTCCAAACCGTCTTCGATCAATAGGCGATGGCGCTCGACCCACTGGTTGTAGATGTCGCGATAGGTCAGGTCCAGCAGGCCGTACGGTTGCCCCGACGTGGCGGCGTTGCCGTCGAATACCTGGGCCGATCCGTCGTCCTTGGTCAGCAGCCAGCCCCGATCTTCCAATTCTTCGAACAACGGGCTGGACTTCAGCACGCCGGGGAAACCGGAGGCGGAAACGTGCACATTGTGCTTGTGGAAGAGCGCCAGCATCTGCTTGGCGTCCGGGAAACGCTGGCCGTCCCATTCGAAGACAGCCTTGTCGGACTGAAAGCCCCAAGCCGCCGGCTGCGCCAAGGTCACGGCGTCGACCGGGATCTGGTTTTCACGCATGCGGGCAACCAATGCCACCGTCTGCGTCGGCATTTCGCCCGTAGCCTGCTGCAGCCAGGCGCCCATCGCCCACAGCACGGGCTGTCCGGCGCGGCCGGTCAGCGCGGTGTACTGGTTCAGTATTTCCGCAGGCTCGCCGGCGAACAGGAACAAGTCCAGCACGGCGTCGTCCACGGTCAGCACGTAGGCGGAATCCGCAGGCGCGACGCCTACGGCGTGTTCGACGCGGCGCATCGTGTTGACGTAGACGCCCCAGCCGCGCGGACTCCAGGCCAACGGCAGGGCGCGATGCTCGGGGTCATCGGAAACGACCGATTCTTCGCGGCGGTTCAGGTCTCCCGGGGTTTCGCCCAGGCCGAAGACGCGATCGTCGGCCTGCAGGGTGAATCCCGCCGACCAGACCGCGTCATCGTCCTGGTCCAGCGCGTTGTGCCCGAATGCGGGCGTATGCGCGGAAACCTCGGACTCGAACACCCGTTCATCGTTGCGGTAGAGCGCCACGCGGACGGGGTTGGATTGGAGTTCCAGGGCAACGTCGCCCTGGGTAATGCGCCAGCCATCCCCGCCTTCGCGAGGGGCAATGGCGGCTTCGCCCACGGCCTCTTGGCGCGCGAGCAGCATCTCCGCCACGGCGCGCGCACGCGCGCTGGGCTTATCTTCATTCAGGTGGTTCGCCTCGCCGCAGCGCAGGCGAAAAACACCAGGCGCATGCGCCTCGACTACCAGGTGCAACCCATCGCCCGCATCGAAATCGAAACGACTGGGGCGGGACGTCAGCAGCTCAATATTATCGAGCTGGGTAGTATGGGCAAAGTCGAACTTGGGCGGCACAGAGCATCCCCCGGCTTAAGCCAAAAACCATCAAAAGACGCTATTTTGACGGATTTGAGCTTTGAAATAAACTCGGTCCCTCTTTTGGAAGGCGATCTCATCCAAAAAAGGGGCATAAAGCCCTCGGCCAGCGCCCATTGGTCTTGATGCCCACGAGCCGCCGAAACGCCAATTTCGGGCCCAACGCGGCCTATTTGGCGCCAAATCCTGGCAATTACTGCAATTCTACGCCACCTGACCCCAAGCCCCCTCACCGGCCTGACTTTTTTTCACCTTGGTGAAATAAGTTGGGCCAGATCGGTTTCCAGCGGCGAAGGCTCGCCGGCCAGGCGGGCGGCGATCAGGTCGCCCATCAGCGCCGACCAGGACAGCCCCCGCGAGGCGTAACCGACGGCCAACCACAGACCTCGAGCATGCGGCAATTCCCCCACTGCCGGCAAGCGCCCCGGCAGGACGGCGCGCCAACCGGCCCAACCCGGCAGGCTGCCCGGCACCAGCGCATCGAAGTCCGGGAAGTGACCGCTTAGTAGTCCCGCCGCCTTGGCCAGCGTGACGCGCTGCCCATCGGCGCTGACACGCGCCTCGGCGGCATCGTGGACGTAGGTGCTGCCCACCACGCAGCCCGCCCCCACGTCGGGCAGCAGATATCCTTCCCCGCCGACGATGCACCGGGGGCCGCCCGACAGCGCCATCGCGGGCACCAGCGTCACCTCGCCCGTCAGCGCATGCATCTGCGCGACCCGAGGCAGAGGATCCAGCAGGCCGCTGTCGGCAAGCACGGCGCGCGCGCCGGCCGCATTGGCCAGGATCACTACCTGGGCCTGCGTCAGTTCGATGCCCTGCCCATCCACGACACGCCACCCCTGCGCGGCCGGCTCGACGCGCGCGGCCTTGCCCGGCAGCAAAGTCACGCCGGCGGTCGCCAGCAGCGCATCGATCAGGCGGTTGGGCTGCACCAGCATGCCTTGGGAAAAAAACACGCCGCCGCGCGCCAGCGGCAGGCCGGCCAAGGCGCTGGCCTCGTCGCGATCCACCTGGCGCACCCAACTGGAGGGGAACGCCAGGGTTTCCAGGGTGCTGGCCAGCGCAGCGGACTTGCCCGCATCGCGTTCGACCTGGACCGTGCCGCACACCCGAGGCGCCGCGTCGCCTGCCAAGCCTTGCCAGCGAGCCAGCGCGCGCTGGCTGCCCGCGCGCGACAGGCGTGCCCGGGCATTGTCGTCGCGCGCCACTACTGGCGTCAGCGCCGCCGCCAGATGGCCCGCATGCGCAGGCGCGCCCAACGCCCGGCCCGCGTCCAGCACCGTGACGCGCCAGCCTCGGCCCGCCAGCGCCTGCGCAATGCCGGCGCCCGCCAGCCCCGCGCCCACCACCACGGCATGCGCGGCATCCATGCCGGAAACGCCGGGCACGCCCGCTTCGGCCCGGACTGGGCCTACCGCCGTGCCTACCGCCGTGCCCACCGTCATATGCCATTTGCCGCCATAACCGGCTTCGCGCCGCACATCGAAACCTGCTTCCTGCAACGCCTGCCGCAACTCGCCGGTGCAGGCCCAGGTGGCCACCGTCGCACCGGGCGCAGCCAGCGCGGCCAGATCCCGCAACAATTGCGGCGCCCACATGCGGGGATTGCGATCAGGGGCGAAACCATCCAGGAAAAAGGCGTCGACTTGTGCGCTTAAACGCGGGGCCAGCACCTGCGCGTCGCCGAAACCCAGCGTCAACGTCACGGCGCCGTTTTCAAATTCCAGGCGATGCACCCCCGGCAATAGCGCGGGCCATTGCGCGGCAAGACGCTGTCCCAATTCCGCCAACGGCGTCGCCCCTGCGTGGCGCGCCAGCAAAGCGGACAGATCCCCTTGCGTGAAGGGATGCGCTTCCATCGACACCACGTGCAGCGCGGCGGGCCGTTGCGGGTCGTCGCGCCACGCCTTCCACAAGGCCAGGAAGTTCAGGCCCAGGCCAAAGCCCGTTTCGCAGACGGTGAACCGCTTGCGGCCCCGCCAGCGGCCGGGCAGACCGTTGCCATGCAGGAACACATGTTCCGCCTGCCCCGCCGCGCCCCCAGGCGAGTGATAGACGTCGCCATACAAGGGGCTGTACAGCTTGCCGTCGGCGTCGAAACCGACCTCTGCGGGCGTCAAGGGAACATAGGGCGCGGACATGGAATCCTGAAGGTTGAGACAGAAGCGAATTATTGAGCGTCTGCCCGGCAGACGTTGGATGGACACCACGCGGCGCCCGGGTTTCAGGCCTTTGCCTCAAATTTGACGCATACATGGGCTTACACTGGTTTGCATGGATACCTATGATCAGCCCCGTTCGCAGGCTTCGCCCATAGACCTGTGCGCCGCAATCGATGCGGCCGTCACTGCGGCCCATGGCGGTGCAGCCATTCTGCAATCCTACGCGCATCACCGCGCCGATCTCGTGATCGACCGCAAGGCGCGCAACGACCTCGTGTCCCAAGCGGACCGTGAAGCCGAGGCCGTCATTATCCAGGAGCTGCAGGCCCGCACGCCCAAGTTCGGCATCGTGGCCGAAGAGACCGGGGGTAAGCCCAAGGGCGTCGCCACCTGGTATATCGACCCGTTGGACGGCACCACTAATTTCCTGCACGACATTCCGCACTACGCCGTGTCTATCGCGTTGATCGCTCACGCGGGCACCGCGGTGTCGGCTACCGAAACGCTGACGGAAGACACGCCGGTGATCGGCGTGGTGTACGACCCCAACCGCGAAGAGCTGTTCACCGCGGTGTATGGCATCGGCGCCTGGCTGAACGGCCGCCGCATCAAATGCTCGCGCACGCAGACGATCGAAGACGCCGTGCTGGCAACGGGCTTTCCGTTCCGCGATTTTTCTTTCGCCGGCCAATACATGCCCATGCTGAACGACGCCATCAAGCGCGCGCGCGGCGTGCGCCGCATGGGCGCGGCCGCGCTGGATCTGGCGTGGACGGCCTGCGGACGTTACGACGGCTATTGGGAAATGGGCCTGGCGCCCTGGGACGTGGCGGCCGGCACGCTGATCCTGCGCGAAGCGGGCGGTGCGTGTTCGGACATGCACAAGCTGGACCCGTGGCCGATCGGCGGGCGCGTCGTGGCGGGCAATCCCACCATCGAACGCGCCCTGCACGAGATGATCGCGCCGCATCTGGACAATCCCGGCTAAGCCGGGGCTTACGTGCGGCTTAGCCCGGCTTACGCGGCAGCTTTGCCCGCAGGGGTGGCGGCCGGCGCATCGGGCCGGAGTTCGCGGCGCAGGATCTTGCCCACGTTGCTCTTGGGCAGTTCTTCGCGGAACTCCACGAAGCGCGGCCGCTTATAGCCCGTCAGCTTTTCGCGGCACCAGTCTTGCACCTGGGCCTCGGTCAACGACGGATCGCTCTTCACCACGAAGACTTTGACGGCTTCGCCCGAGTGCTCGTCGGGCACGCCGATGGCCGCGCATTCCAGCACGCCCGGCAATTGCGCCACCACGGCTTCGACCTCGTTCGGATAGACCTTGAAGCCGGAGACCGCGATCATGTCTTTTTTGCGATCGACGATGCGCGTGTAGCCCTGTTCATCCATGATGCCGATGTCTCCCGTGCGAAAGAACCCGTCGGCCGTCATGGACTGCTGCGTTTCCTCGGGCTTCTGCCAATACCCCAGCATGACCTGCGGCCCGCGGATGCCCACTTCGCCGCGTTCGCCCAGCGGCACTTCGCGGCCGGCGTCGTCCAGGATGGCCACGTCGGTGGACGGCAGCGGCAAGCCGATGGAACCCGAATACGCCGTGGCGTTGGTGGGATTCACCGTGGCGACGGGCGAGGTCTCGGACAAGCCGTAGCCTTCGATCAGCGGCCGGCCGGTGATCTTCAGCCATCGTTCGGCCACGGGTTGCTGCACGGCCATGCCGCCGCCCAGCGTCAGCCGCAAGGCCGAGAAATCCAGCTTCGCGAAGTCCGGGTTGTGCGCCAGCGCGTTGAACAGCGTATTGACACCAGGGAACAGATTGATCGGCACCTTGCGCCACGCATTGATCAGCGAAGGCTGGTCGCGCGGATTGATGATGAGCACGTTGCGCATGCCTGCGTGCAGACCATACAGGCCGCACACCGTCATCGCGAACACGTGGTAGAGCGGCAGCGCGCTGATGATGGTCAATTGGCTGTCCGCAAGGTCGTGCACGACGGGCTGCGCCACCGCTTCCGTCTGCAGCACGTTGGCCGTCAGGTTGCGGTGCGACAGCATGGCGCCCTTGGGCACGCCGGTGGTGCCGCCGGTGTATTGCAACACCGCCACGTCGTCCATTGTCAGCACGGGTGGCGTGAATGGCAGGCCCGCGCCCTCGCCCAGCACCCGAGGCAGCATGCGCGCGCCGTCGATTCGCCAGGCCGGCACGATCTTCTTGATGTGCCGCGCGGCGAAGTTGACGATGGGGGCTTTCAGGCCGCCCAGCAGGTCGCCCGGCCCGGTCACGACGATATGCTTGAGCTGCCCGCGATTTTTCACCGCCTGCAGCGTGTGCGCGAAGTTTTCCAGGATCAGGATGACGGACGCGCCGCTGTCTTGCAATTGGCGCCCAAGCTCGTCGGCCGTGTACAGCGGATTCACGTTCACTACGACAAGCCCGGCACGCAGCGTGCCCAGCATGCCGACCAGATACGCGGGCACGTTCGGCATCATCAGCGCCACCCGGGCGCCCTTGGGCAGCCCCAGGCTTTGCAGCCAGCCGGAAAACGCGCGCGCATGCCGGTCCAGTTGGGCATACGTGATATCGCTGCCCATCGCGGTGCAGGCGATGCGCGAGGCGTATTGCTTGCAGGCCCGGTCCAGCAAGTCGGCCAGTGAGGAATAACCCTCAGTGGAGATTTCTGCCGGCACCCCCTGCGGGTAATGGGCTAGCCACGGACGTGTCATGGTAGTTGTCTCCATTAAATAGATTTTTGATTGATGATAACCTTGTTGCGTTCCCTTTTTCCGCCTGACTTCCCCCATGAAACTGCTCGAACCTATCGTCGCCTGGCATCACGATATCTCCAAGATCCGACGCGACATCCACGCGCATCCCGAATTGGCCTTCCAGGAATTCCGCACGGCTGACGTCGTGGCGGCCAAGCTTGAAGAATGGGGTATCGAAGTCGACCGCGGACTGGGCGGCACCGGCGTCGTCGGCATCATCCGCGGCAACCAGCCCGGGGACCGCGCCGTGGGCCTGCGCGCCGACATGGACGCGCTGCCCATGCAAGAGGTCAACACCTTTGCGCACGCCAGCAAGAACGAAGGCAAGATGCACGCGTGCGGCCATGACGGCCACACCGCCATGCTGCTGGCCGCGGCGCAATACCTGGCGCAGCACCGCGATTACGCCGGCATTGTCTATGTAATTTTCCAGCCCGCCGAAGAAGGCGGCGGCGGCGCCAAGCGCATGATCGACGACGGCCTGTTCAAGCGTTTTCCGATGGAAGCCGTGTTCGGCATGCACAACTGGCCCGGCATGAAGCCCGGCCAGTTTGGCCTGACGCCAGGCCCCATCATGGCGTCCAGCAACGAATTCTCCATCGTGGTCAAGGGCAAGGGCACGCACGCCGGCATGCCCAACCTGGGCATCGACCCGGTGATGGCGGCCGTGCAGCTGGCGCAGTCGCTGCAGACCATCATCACGCGCAACCGCAATCCGCTGGACGCGGCCGTGCTGAGCATCACGCAAATCCACGCCGGTAGCGCGGACAACGTCGTGCCCAACCATGCCGAATTGCGCGGCACCGTGCGCACGTTCACGCTGGACGTGCTGGACCTGATCGAACGCCGTATGGAAGAGATCACGCGCCACACTTGCGCGGCCATGGATTGCGAAGTGGAATTCACCTTCCAGCGCAACTATCCGCCCACCATCAACCACGCCGAAGAAGCCGCGTTCTGTGCCGACGTGCTGCGCGACATCGTGGGCGAGGCCAACGTCAACGACCACGTGCAACCCACGATGGGCGCGGAAGACTTTGCATTCATGCTGCAGGAGCTGCCCGGCTGCTACGTCTGGATCGGCAACGGCACGGGCGACCACCGCGACAGCGGCCACGGCCTGGGCCCTTGCATGCTGCACAACGGCAGCTACGACTTCAATGACGAATTGCTGCCGCTGGGCGGCACCTACTGGGTCCAGTTGGCGCTCAAGCGCCTGGCCAAGGCCTGACCCTACCCGCCGTCCCCCGCCCCGACCGCCAGGCACATCGCCAAAAAGCGGCCGGTGGCGCGGGCGGCGGCGTCCGCATGCGGCACCAGGATGCTTAGCGTGCGCGTCAGCGGTTTGGGCAATAGGCGCAACGCCGCCAATGCCCCGTCTTCGTGCCGCATCGACATGACGGACACGAACCCCACCCCCAAGCCGGCGCGCACCGCCTGCTTTACGCCTTCGACACCCGCCAGTTCCAGCCCCACCGATGGCGCCAGCCCCGCATCCGCGAAGGCGCGTTCGACCAACCTGCGCACGCCTGATCCCGGTTCGCGCATGACCAGCGGGGACGCGGCCAGATCCCGCAAAGTCACCGCCCCTTTGCCCGCCAGCGCGTGGTCCGCCCGCACAATCGCCACGACTTCATCTTGCCGCCAGGCATGCACGGCGGTATCCGCGGGCAGCCCGGCGGGTACGTCCCCTTCAATGAAAGCCAGGTCCAGCGCAGGCAGCCGTTCGACGATTTCCCGAGTATTGCCATCGGACAGATGCAGGCTGACGGACGGGAAACCCTGGCGGAAATCCGCCACCAGGCGTGGCAGCAGGTAGCTAGCGGGCGTGGTGCTGGCGCCCAGGCGCAATGCACCCGTCTCCAGCCCGCGCCAGGTTTCGCGTACCGCCTGCGCCTGGCGATACACCTGGCGCAGTTGCCGCGCCTGTTCCGCCAGGCGCTCTCCCGCCTCGGTCAACGCGATGCCGTGGCCGCTGCGGCGGTATAGCGGTTCGCCGAACCATTCCTGCAGCATGCGCAACTGGCCCGATACGGCGGGTTGGGACAAATGCAGCACCTGCGCGGCACGGCTGATGTTGCCGGTATCGGCCACGCAGGCGAAGGTTAGTAGCTGGTCTGGGGTCATGATGACGGAGGTATCAGTTTTTCTGATAGTACATATTGAAAATAAAGATTTTTCAAATAATAGGCCGAGATCTAATATTTCGTGAAGTTATTTAGATATGCCCAAAGGGCCGCCATGAGCACCTCTTCCAGCACCACCGCCCCCCTCCCCGTCAGCACCGTAGCCCCTACAGGGCCAGCTGCCGCAGCACGGGCTGCCGCAGCACCGGCTGCCGCACCATCAGCCTCGGCCACGCCTTGGCGTGACAAACTCAACGGGGTGCTATTCGTCGGCCTGATGGCGGGTGCGGTGATGCAGCTGGCCGACCTGCCCGCCATTCGCCAATTGGGATTTTCGCCGCTGGTCGTGGGCATCGTCTGCGGGATGCTGTACGGCAACTTCCTGCGCGGCACGATGCCGGCCGATTGGGGCGCGGGCGTGAATTTCACCGCGCGCCGCCTGCTGCGCATCGCCGTGGCGTTCTACGGATTGAACATCAGCATCCAGCAGATCGCCGCCGTCGGGCTGCCCGGGCTGGCCGTGTCGGTGGCCGTCGTGCTGGGCACCTTGCTGATTGGCACCGTCGTGGGGCAGCGCATGCTGGGCCTGGACCGCGACACCGCCATGTTGACCGCCGCGGGTAGCGCGATCTGCGGCGCGGCCGCCGTGCTGGCATTCGAACCCACGCTGCGGGCAGCCCCGCACAAAAGCGCCGTCGCGGTCGCCACCGTGGTGCTGTTCGGCACCCTGTCCATGTTCCTGTACCCCATTCTTTACCATGCCGGCTGGCTCAATCTGGATACCCAGGCGCTTGGCATCTACATCGGCGGCACGATCCATGAAGTGGCGCAGGTCGTCGGCGCCGCCAGCAACATCGACCCGGCCACCACGGAAGTGGCCACCATCGTCAAGATGACCCGGGTGGCGTTGCTGGTGCCGGTCCTGCTGGTTCTGGGCATGTATCTGCGCAGCGCCGCCAGCCAGGCCGGCGGCCAGGCCAAGGGCGCCAAGCTGCCGATTCCGTGGTTCGCGGTCGGCTTCCTGGTGCTGGCCATCATCAACTCGCTGAACATCATCCCGCCCGACGCCATCGCCGCCGTCCGCCGCCTGGACGTCTTTGCCCTGACCATGGCCATGACGGCGCTGGGCATCGAAACGCGCTTCGCCCAGATCAAGAAAGCCGGCCCCCGCGTGATGGCCCTGGGCCTTATCCTGTACGCCTGGCTGTTGGTTGGCGGCTACGGTATCGTGAAGTTGGCGACCTGATCGCCGGCCCGTCGCGGCAATGCGCCGCGACGGGCTCCGCCGCGCACGCCGCTGTCTCGTTTTTCCTGCATAATCGGCTGGTTCCCTTGCTTTGGAGTCGGCCGCATGACCTCCAGCACCAAAACCCCGTTTACGACGTTGCCCGCCCATCGCGACCCGGTATTGCGCGTCATGCCGATGCCGGCGGATGCGAACATCCACGGGGACGTCTTTGGCGGCTGGATCATGGCCCAGGTCGACATCGCCGGGTCGATACCCGCCGCCCGCCGCGCCGCGGGCCGCGTGGCCACCGTCGCGGTCAATGCCTTCCAGTTCAAAGAGCCCGTGTTCGTGGGCGACCTCCTCAGCTTCTACGCATCCATCACCAAGACCGGCACGACGTCGGTCACGGTGTCGGTCGAGGTCTACGCCGAACGTCAGCGCCTGGACGCCGAAGTCGTCAAGGTCACCGAGGCCACGCTGACCTACGTCGCCACCGACGAAGCGCGGCGCAGCCGCCCCCTTCCCACTCTTTGAGCCGTAACGCATGACGCAGTCCGCCGCCGCGCAGAAACCGCCCGCGACGCCCCGCCGCCTGGACCCGGAAGACGCCCAGACCGCCTTGGCCGAAGTGCAGGAACGCCTGCGCCGCCAGCAATTGGTGGCCGATCTGGTGCATCGCCAGGAAGAAGGCGACGCCAAGGCCACCCTGGTCGAAGACCTGGTGCACCGCCAGCACGAGGCGGAACTCAAGACCCTGCTTGACGGCCTGCACCCGGCCGACATCGCCTTCATCCTGGAATCGCTGCCCAAGGACGAACGCCAGGCCATCTGGAAGCTGGTCAGCCCCGAACACGACGCGGACGTGCTGCTGGAAGTCGAAGACTGGGTGCGGGAATCGCTGATCGAAGCGATGGACCGCCAGGACCTGGTCGCCGCCACCGGCAACATGGACGCCGACGAACTGGCCGACCTGGCGCCCGACCTGCCGCCCGACGTGGTGGCCGAAGTTCAAAAAGGGCTGACCGAAGAGGAACGCGCGCAGTTGCTGGAAGCCATGGGCTATCCGGAAGACAGCGTGGGCGCGATCATGGACTTCGAAATGGTCCGGGTGCGCGAGGACGTCACGCTGGAAGTGGTGCTGCGCTATTTGCGTCGCCTGCACGAACTGCCCGACCACACCGACCAGATCTTCGTCGTAGACCGCCAAGACAAGCTGCAGGGCATCCTCCCGCTGTCACGCCTGCTGGTCAGCGAACCCGAAACCGAAGTGCGCGCCGTCATGAATTCGGATTTCCTGGCGCTGAATCCGCTGGATTCCGACGCCGACGCCGCCGGCGCGTTCGAACGCTACGACCTGGTGTCCGCGCCCGTGATGGACGACCAGGGCCGCCTGATCGGCCGCGTCACCATCGCGGACGTCGTGGACGTGATGCGCGAAGACTCGCAGGAACAGGCGCTGTCGCGCGCCGGTCTGCAAGAAGAAGACATCTTCGCGCCGGTCAGCACCGCCTTGCGCAACCGCGCCCCCTGGCTGCTGCTTAACCTCTGTACCGCCGCCACGGCCTCTTTCGTGGCATCCCAGTTTGAAGGCACCGTCAGCCAGATCGTGATCCTGGCCTTCCTGATGTCCATCGTCGCCGGCATCGGCGGCAACTCGGGCAACCAGACCATGACGCTCATTATCCGGGCGCTGGCCATGGGCCGGATCACCGGGCGCAACCTGTGGCAACTGGTCAAGCGCGAACTCTTCGTGACCTTGCTGGTGGGGTTGTGCGGCAGCCTGGTAGCTGCCCTGTTCGCGTGGGTGATCTCCCATTCGATGTCGATCGCGCTGGTCATGATGGCGGCGATGGTCTGCAACATGCTGGTCGGCGCTTCGGTCGGCGTGCTGGTGCCGATGGTGCGCGCCCGCTTCGGCAAGGATCCGGCGATGGGCTCATCGGTGCTGTTGACCTTCGCCACCGACTCGCTGGGGTTTTTCATCTTCCTGGGCCTGGCCACGTTCTTCCTGCTGTAGCCTTGCCGCGACAGTCGCACATTATCTTGTTTGCCTGCCCGCCGTGTCTCGTGGGCGGGCGGGGCTCACACTGTCCCATGACAGCCAAGTGACAGGGAAAATGCGTTGACTCCATGTAAAGTCATGGAACTGTCATCTTTTCCTTAGTGCCCGCAATGACCGCCAAACTCCGGGCAGCACTCTTTTTCGTGCTGCTCTCGACTTTCGCCGCCACCGCCGAAGCTTGTGAAGACCTGCCCTCGTGGGCCCACTCGGCCTGCAACCGCCTGGACCAGATCTGGAGCGAAGGCGGCCACGACCTCTACGTGACCGGCTACGCGTGGCATAACCGCGCCACCTACAGCCGCGAGAAAATCGATAGCTTCAACGAACTTGCCTGGGGCGGCGGCTACGGCCGCAGCCTCTACGATGAAGACGGGGACTGGCAGGGCCTGTACGCCATGGCGTTCCTGGATTCGCACAGCAAGGTCGAACCCATCGCCGGCTACGGTTTCCTGAAGATCGGACAGGTCAGCCAGAATTTCCGCCTGGGCGCGGGCTACACCGTCTTCCTGACGGCGCGCCACGACATCATGAGCTACGTGCCGTTCCCCGGGATCTTGCCCCTGGTGGGCGCTGGCTACAAGGATGCCATGCTCTACGCGACCTACATCCCCGGCTCGTCCGGCGCGGGCAACGTATTGTTCGTCTTCGGCCGCTGGCAGTTCTAGGGGCGCGGCGGCGCCTAAAACGCCTGGCCCAATTTGCGGACCAGATCCCCCAGCCGCCAATCATCGATGCCATGCGCGCGCAACGCGCGCTCGGTTTCCACCACGTAGTCCAGGCAAGGGCCGGATTGGCCGACGGCATTGCGCACCGACGCCAGCAGGCGGTCGTCGCTAAGGTCGGCCGCGTACTCCTGGCAGGTGCGGTTCAGCAAGAAGACCAGTCCCTGCACGGGCGCGGCCTCGGTGTGGCAGGTCAGCCAACGGGGGGTATAGGCGCCGGTCACCATTTCGCGGCGCCACAGCGCCTGGAACACCGTCGGAACGTCGCACGCCGCGATCAGGAACGCCACGCCACGGCAGCAGCCGCCGCGGTTCAGGCCGAACACCAAACCCGGGTTGTCCGGCGACCCGCGATGATCATGCGACCACAGGCACAGCGACCGGTGATAACCGCGCACGGTCGCCAGACGGCGCTCGCGCCAAGAAAACCCGGGATGCCAGATCAGGGATCCGTAGGCGAACACCCACAAATCGTCCACGCCGTTCCATCCGGCCAGCAGGTCGTCCACCGATAGCGCTTGCCGCGTTTTTGCCAGACCGGCACAGCGGGCGGGTACAACCAACGACATAGGGTCCTCTGATATCCCGATTCATTCCCCAGCGGGAATGATCGATATCCTACGCCGCCTGCCACGCAAAAGAATTGCGCGATTGGGCCTTCGAAACACGCCGAAAGAAATTTGCATCCGCCACACCCCGCGTGCGCGGAAAAAATTTGCGCGCTGGCGCCTAGACCGCGTCCAGCGGCAATTCCGTGGTGCTTTTGATGACTTCCATCGAGAAGCTGGCACTGACGTCCAGCAAGTCCACCGCGCCGATCAGCCGGCGATAGAAGCGGTCATAAGCCGCCATATCCTCGACCACGACTTTCAGCAGGTAATCGATATCGCCTGCCATGCGGTGGAATTCCACGACGTTGGGCAGCGCCATGACGGCGTTGATCAGGCTCTGCGTCCATTTCTCGTTGTGCTGGCTGGTCTTGATGGACACGAACACCGTCAGGTTCAGACCTAGCGCACGGGGGTCCAGCAGGATGGCGTTGCGGGCGATGACGCCGTCATCCTTCAGCTTCTGGATGCGGCGCCAGCATGGCGTCACGGACAGGTTCACCTGCTCGGCGATTTCAGCGACCGAACAGGTGGCGTCCTTCTGCAGCAGCGCCAATATCTTGATGTCGGTCTGGTCCATGGTGTCCTCAACGCAGTGGTGCAATCTTGCCTGTTGCGCCTGCCGGCGTCCAGCCGAGGGCCGCCCCGTCGCCGGCCAAGCCCCGTCTAGTACGTGCCCGGGTAACCGCCGCCATCGATAAGGATGCTCTGCGCCGTCATGTAGCCGGAATGCGCGGAACAGAGATACGCGCACAGGGCCCCGATCTCTTCGGGCTGTCCGTAGCGCCCCGCCGGATTCGCGCGCCCGCGCTCGTCCCACAGTTGGTCGAACGTCTTGCCGCCGGACTGCTCCACCATGCCCTGGATATGCCTGACTTGCGCGTCGGTGGCAAAGGCGCCGGGCAGCAGGTTGTTGATGGTGACGTTGTGCCGCACGGTCTGACGCGCCAATCCGCCCACGAAGCCGATCAGGCCTGATCGCGCGCCGTTGGACAAGCCCAGTTCGGCATGCGGCGCCTTCACGCTGCGCGACACGATGTTCACGATGCGGCCGAAGCGGCGCTCGATCATGCCATCGACCACGCGCCGGATCATGTCGATCGGCCCTAGCATCATGGCATCCAGCGACGCGATCCAGTCCTCTCGCGTCCAATCCCGGAAGTCCCCAGGCAAGGGGCCGTCGGCGTTGTTGATCAAGATGTCCGGGTGGGGGCATGCGGCGATGGCCGCGTCCCGGCCTTGCGCCAGGGTCAGGTCGGCGGACACCCAGCCCACGCCGATTCCGGTTTCCCGCGAGATTTCGGCGGCGGCCTGCTCCAGCGTTTGCGGGTTGCGGGCCGCGATCGTGACCGCCACCCCTTCACGCGCCAGTTGCAACGCGCACGCCCGGCCCATGCCGCGGCTGCCGCCAAAGACCAATGCCGTTTTGCCGCTGATCCCCAGGTCCATGCTATCGCTCCCGTTGCGTGTCGCGCCGCCGGCATGCGCCGCTGCGCCGAAGCGCACCAGTATAGGAGCGCTAGCCGCCCTTCGGAATCGAATTCTTCGGCGCCGCCACGCCCGTCTGGCGCCATGGCGCAGACGTCGTCCTGGCGGAAACACGCCACCCCCATGAAAAAGGGCCCCGAAGGGCCCCTTGCCATGCGTCTTCGATCAACCCATCCACTGGCTGACCGGCGCCGCCGCATCCTGGAGGGGCTGCGCGACCACGTCGATCAGCGCCGGGCCGTCATGCTCCATGGCGGCCTTGATGGCGGCGTCCAGCTTGGACGGGTCTTCCACGCGCCAGGCCTTCACGCCATAGGCTTCGGCGATGCGGGCATGGTCGGTGCGGTTGAAGTCCACGCTGTAGTAGCGCTCGTCGTAGCCCGCCTTCTGGCTGGCTTTGATCCAGCCGTAGACCGAGTTCGAAAACACGATCATCAACAGCGGCGCCTTGTGCCGGACGATGGTTTCCAGTTCGCCCACCGTGAAGCCGAAGCTGCCATCGCCCATCACCGACACGCACTTGGATTGCGGCCGGCCGACCCACGCACCAAGCGCGGCCGACATCGAAAAACCCAATGCGCCATGGGCGCGGTTGGTGATGAAATGGCGGCCAGGGCGCGACACGTCGTAATAGGCCGAGAAATACGGGCAAGGCGTGCCGGGATCCGCGCACACGATGGCGTCGTCAGGCAACAGCCGGTTAAGCGATTGCACGACACGTTCCGGACGGATCGGCGCGTCCAGGCTATTGGCCAGCGGCTCCAGCTGCGCCAGGCGCGCGGCTTTGGCGCGGCCGGCCAGCACCGCGCCATCAACCGCGTCGGCGTTCCGGTGCGCAAGGCGGGCCTGCACTTCGGCGCCCAGCGCTTCCAGCGCCAGCTTGGCGTCGCCCACCAGGCCCACTTCGGTCAGGTAATTGGCGCCGATCACCATCGGGTCAATGTCGATGTGCAGAATGGGCACGTCGCGGTTCGGGAAGCGCCAGTGCTCGGTTGACGTCGAGCCGGCGCGGCAACCCACGAACAGCACCACGTCGGCCGCGGCCACCACATCGCGCGTGGCCATCACGCCGCCGTTGGAGCCCACTACGCCGGCATTCAGCGGGTGCGTGTCCGCCAGGCTGCCCTGCCCGCTGACCGTCACGCAAACGGCCGCTTTCAGCGTTTCCGCCAAGGTCTGCAAGGCGCCGCTGGCACCGGCAATGACCACGCCGCCGCCGCAGATGATGACCGGCGCGCGTGCGCCGACCAGGCGCTGCGCGGCACGGGCCACATCCGCCGGGTCGGGCGCGAATCGCATTGACGGAAACTGGCCGTGCTCCGGCTGCGCCCAGACATCCGACGCGTCCACTTGCTGTTTCATCACGTCATACGGAAAGCACAGGTGCGCCGAGCCGGGCTTGCCGGTGGTCATGGCACGGAACGCCGCGCGCACCATGCCCGGAATCTGATCGGCCCGGTCGATCGTGCGGTTCCACTTGGTCAGGGGCCGGTACATCGCTTCCTGGTCCAACTCCGTCAGGGGGTACTTGCCGCGCGAACCCACCGCCACATCGGACGTGATGCCCAGCACGGGAATCGACGATTCGTTGGCTTCGACCAGGCCGGGCAGCAGATAGGTGGCGCCGCCGCCACTGGGGCCTTCGCAAACGCCGACCTTGCCGGTCACGCGGGCGTAGGCATCAGCCATGTAGCCCGCGCTGCGCTCGTCGCGCGTCAGAATGTGCTGCATGCCGTGGTCCAGGCGGTATAGCGCGTCGTAAAACGGCAAGCTGGTGTCGCCGCACAGGCCAAAAATATGTTTGACGCCGTTGTGCTGCAGCATCCGCACCATGGCTTCGGCGCCGGTCAAGTTTTCCATATCATCTCCACGTGTATCGTGGACGGGACCGGGTGGCGAACCGCCCGGCCGTCCGCCACTCAGTTATCCAGATTGATGTTGCTGCTCTTGATGAAGGCGCTCCAGCGGTCGTACTCCGACTTCACGTACGCATCCAGTGCGGGGCCGTCGGACGCCACGATTTCGAAGCCCGCCTCGGTCACCTTCTTCTTGATTTCGGGGTCGGCCAGCACGGCCTTGAAGTCCGCGGTCAGCTTCTTGACCGTTGCATCGGGCGTGCCCTTCGGCGCGAACATGCCGCTCCAGGAATAGGCGACGAAACCCGGAAACCCGGACTCGGCCACCGTCGGCACATTGGGCAGTTCCGGCAGGCGCTTTTCACCCGCCACCGCCAGCGGCTTGATCTTGCCGGCCTGGATCTGGCCGCGCAGCGCCGCGAAGCTTAGCCACGTCATGTTGGCCTGCCCGCCCACCACGGCCTGGATGGCCGGCCCGCCGCCGCCATACGGGACGTGCAGCAGCTCCACTTTCGACAGACGCTTGAGTTCTTCCGGCGCCAGGTGATTCAGCGAACCGACGCCCGTGGACGCATAGTTGAATTTGTTCGGCGATTCTTTGGCGGCAGCCGCCAGGAACGCCTTCAGGTTATCCCCAGGCACGCTGGGGTTCGCGCCGATTACCAACGGAAACCGCACCGTCTGCGAAATCGCCACGAAGTCCTTGAACGTGTCGTATGGCAGCTTGGGTTTCACGGCGGGATTGATGCCGTGGTTGTCGAAGCTGACCAGCAGCGTATTGCCGTCGGGTTCGGCGCGGGCCACGAAGGCCGTCGCGATCTGGCTGGCCGCGCCGGGACGGTTTTCCACCACCACCGCGCGGCCGCCCAATTGCTGGGACAAGCGCGGCTGCAGAATGCGCGCCAGGATGTCGGTGCTGCCGCCGGGCGGATACGGCACCACCAGGATCAACGGCCGTTCCTCGGCAGCAGCGGGCGCCGCGCTCATGGCGCCCCCCGCAGCCGCCGCCGCGCATAGCGCCGCCAGTACCCGCTTCATCGTGTGAGTCATTGTTTTTCCCCTGTTGTCATGGTGTTGGCCGGCGCTGCCGTGGCGGGTTCGGCCTGGTCCCGCATGTAAATCGTTGAAAAACCCGTCCGTATCACGTCGGTGATCTGGTCCAGCCGGCGGCCAATATGCGCGCCCATCAATCCGGGCAAAGCGTCGATGTCGCGCTGCTCCAGCGCCTGCACCAGGCGCAGGTGCTCGCCCTGGGTGTGGCTTCGCCGGCCCTGCTGCATGTCGATCCAGCGCACGAAATGGATGCGGGCGTTGACGCTTTCCAGCGCGCGCACGAACTCCTCGTTGCGCGACAAGCGGGCCAACTGCAGGTGGAAGGCTTCGTCCAGTTCCAGCAGACGCGTCGCGTCGCTGTCTTCGGGCACATCGCGGGACCGTTCGACAAATTGGCGCAGACTGGCCAATTCCTCATCGCTTGCACGCTCGCAAGCGGCGCGCACAATGCCCGTTTCCAGCACGGCGCGGTATTCGTACAGGCTATGGATCTGCTTGGCGTCCAGCAGGCGGGCGATGAAACCCCGGTTGACCGACCGGGTCAGGAATCCCTCCACCATCAACTGGTTAAGCACCTCTCGCAGCGGCGTGCGGCTGACATTCAGACGCCGCGCCAGCTCGACCTCATTGATGCGTTCGCCCGGCTTGAACTCAAAGCGCACGGCCATCGCCTTGACCGCGCCGTACAGCTCGGCCTGGCCAGCGGAGGTGCGGGCGGCGGGTCGGGTAGCGGAAGAGGTTTGCGTCATGCCGCGGAGCGTTTTCCAGGGAAGATAAAGTGCATACTAAAGTGCATACACTTTACCCGACAACCCGGGTTTGCCCGGACGCACGCAGGCAATCGCGCGCGCATCAGCCTGAGCGCAACAGCACGTAGGATGGGTGAAGCGCGAGAGAATTTAGCGTAAGGACACGGCTACGTAGCGCGCGCAACCCATCAAGCAACGGTTGCACTGTGATTGCAATGGCCAAGAATCCATCGCTACATTTGCGTCGAGGCTGGTGCCGCCGGGAATTGATCGCTGCATTTGCCTGGAGGCTGGTGCCGCCGGGAATCCGTCGCTGCTTGATGGGTTACGCGCGCTGAAGGTCCTGGTTCTGCTTCGCGGCCTTCCGCGCTCCACCCATCCTACAGACCGGTATCCAGCGTGTAGTGCGCGCCGTCACGGTTTTCCAGCGTCAGCGTGGTCAGCGTGGGCGTCGTGGCCACGGCATCTTGCTGCACCTGGATGCGCAGATTGGCCAACGGCACGTCCCAGCCGCCGGTCGTGGCCTCGGCCGAGACGTCGGCCACCAGCGCCAGGCGCTCAGCCACCGCCCGCGCATCCGCCGAACGGGCGCCGATACGCAACAGGCTGCGCGCGCCATTCGGGTGCGCCATCAAATCGGGCGACCACACGCACTCGGGCGTCAAATGGCGGCAAAAATACATGCGGATGCCGGGCAAGGGCTGCTCGGCAAAACGCACGGTATGGAAACGGGCCTGCACTTCCTGGCCGTCCAGCATGGCCGGACGCGTCAGTTCCTGCACGGGGTTCACGGCAAACCCCGCCGCCTTCAGCCGTTCATAGGTCGCTTCCGCGTCATAGGTGCGGAACACCAGCGCTTCCAGGCCAAACGGCGAATCGGCGATTTCCTTGCGGGCGGGCGGCGCCCCCGGCGGCCAACCCAGCAGCTCGACATACGTGCCTTCCAGCACGATCAGCCGATTGCACGACCCCAAGTTATGCACCGCCTTGTCGCTCAGGTGAAAACCCTGGCGTTCGAAATGCGGCGCCAGCGCATCCAGCCGGTCACGCACCATGACGACGGCATGGTCGAATTCGGTACGGCCGACGGAATGCAGCATGGCGTTATTCCCGGGTCAGACGAGCTTGCCGTGGCATTGCTTGTACTTCTTGCCGCTGCCGCACGGGCACGGATCGTTACGGCCGACCTTCGGCAGCGCGTTGCGCACGGGCTGCGCGCCGTCTTCCGATTCCGTCTGGGCAAGCGCTTCGTCGTAGTCGGAGTGGTGGTATTGCACGTTTTGCACATGCGATTGCGCCGCTTCCGCTTCGGCCTGTTCGACCTGCTCGGACGATTGCACGCGCACCGTCATCAATACGCGCACGACGTCGTCGCGAATGCGATCCAGCATGCCCGAGAACAGTTCGAAGGCTTCGCGCTTGTATTCCTGCTTGGGGTTCTTTTGCGCGTAACCGCGCAAATGGATGCCCTGACGCAGGTAATCCAGCGACGACAGGTGTTCGCGCCAGTGCGTGTCGATGGATTGCAGCATGATCGAACGCTCGAACTGCGACCACGACTCAACGCCCACCTGGTCGACCTTGGCCTGGTACGCATCGCGCGCCGCGGCCACCACCCGTTCGCGCAGGTCGTCGTCGTTCAGGTTGGGTTCTTTCTCCAGCATTTCGGTCAGCGGCAAGTGCAGGTGCCAATCGGCTTCCAGCGCTTTTTGCAGGCCCGGCACATCCCACTGGTCTTCGACCGATTCCGGCGGCACATACGTGTTGAACATTTCAACCACGGCCGCGTCGCGCAGGTTGTTCACCGTGGCGCTGACGCTGGCGGCTTCCAGCACGTCGTTACGCTGCGAATACAGCACCTTGCGCTGGTCGTTGGCCACGTCATCGTATTCCAGCAATTGCTTGCGGATGTCGAAGTTGCGGCCTTCCACCTTGCGTTGCGCGGTTTCGATCGAACGCGTCACCATGCCCGCCTCGATGGGCTCGCCTTCCGGCAGCTTCAGGCGTTCCATGATGGCGCGCACGCGGTCGCCCGCGAAGATGCGCATCAGCGAATCTTCCAGCGACAGGTAGAAGCGGGAAGAGCCCGGATCACCCTGGCGGCCGGCGCGGCCACGCAGCTGGTTGTCGATACGGCGCGATTCGTGGCGCTCGGTGCCAATGATGCGCAAGCCGCCGGCGGCCTTCACCTGCTCGTTCAGCGGCTTCCATTCGGCGCGGATCTTCTCGATGCGCGCGGTCTTTTCAGCTTCCGACAGCGATTCGTCGGCGCGGATCAGGTCGACCTGCTTGTCGACGCTGCCACCCAGCACGATGTCAGTGCCGCGGCCCGCCATGTTGGTGGCGATGGTGATGTGACCCGGCTTGCCGGCTTCGGCCACGATTTCGGCCTCGCGGGCGTGCTGCTTGGCGTTCAGCACTTCGTGCGGCAGCTTGGCCTTTTTCAAGAGGCCCGACAGCAGCTCGGAGTTTTCGATGCTGGTCGTGCCCACCAGCACGGGCTGGCCACGCTCGTGGCAGTCACGGATGTCTTCGAGGATCGCGTTGTACTTTTCCGGATCGGTCTTGAAGACCTGATCGTTCTGGTCCTTGCGGATCATGGGCTTGTTGGTCGGGATGATGACCGTTTCAAGCCCGTAGATTTCCTGGAATTCGTATGCTTCCGTATCGGCCGTGCCGGTCATGCCGGACAGCTTTTCGTACATGCGGAAGTAGTTCTGGAACGTGATGGAAGCCAGCGTCTGGTTTTCGTGCTGGATCTTCACGCCTTCCTTGGCTTCGACGGCCTGGTGCAGGCCATCGGACCAACGGCGGCCCACCATCAGGCGCCCGGTGAATTCATCGACGATCACCACTTCACCGTCCTGCACGACGTACTGCTGGTCGCGGAAGAACAGGTTGTTGGCGCGCAGGGCCACCATCAGGTGGTGCATCAGCGCGATATGGCGGGGATCGTATAGCGACTCGCCTTCCGGCAGGATGCCCAGGCGGGCCAGGATGGCTTCGGCGTTTTCGTGCCCGGCTTCGGACAGGTAGACCTGCTGGCTCTTCTCGTCGACCCAGTAGTCGCCTTCGGGTTCCGGCTCCTGCGGCTTGGGCTCGCTGGCCATGCGCTTGAGCAACGGCGGCACCGCGTTCATGCGGATGTAGAGCTCGGTGTGGTCTTCAGCCTGGCCGGAGATGATCAGCGGCGTGCGGGCTTCATCGATCAGGATCGAGTCCACTTCGTCGACGATGGCGTAGAACAGCACGCGTTGGCGGCGGTCCTCAACACGGTATTCCATGTTGTCGCGCAGGTAATCGAAGCCGAATTCGTTGTTGGTGCCATACGTGATGTCGGCAGCATAAGCGGCCTTCTTTTCATCGTTGGGCTGCTGAGGCACCACCACGCCGGTGGTCATGCCCAGGAAGTGGTACAGACGCCCCATCCATTCGGCATCGCGGCGGGCCAGGTAGTCGTTCACCGTCACGACATGCACGCCCTTGCCGGCGATCGCGTTCAGGTAGACGGGCAACGTCGCCATCAGCGTCTTGCCTTCCCCCGTGCGCATTTCGGCGATCTTGCCGCTGTGCAGCGCGATGCCGCCCAGCAACTGGGAGTCGAAGTGGCGCATGCCGAAC
Source organism: Achromobacter marplatensis (assembly GCF_049060505.1). Lineage (GTDB taxonomy): Bacteria > Pseudomonadota > Gammaproteobacteria > Burkholderiales > Burkholderiaceae_B > Achromobacter > Achromobacter marplatensis_A. The sequence continues at coordinate 28,575 of NZ_JBMGRB010000001.1, read as the reverse complement.
ACCCGCTTGCCGGCTTCGCGCACAACGGCGAATGCTTCGGGCAGCAGGTCGTCCAGGCTAGTGCCCTGGGCGTATCGGGATCGGAATTCGTCAGTCTTGGCCGCCAGCTCCGCATCGGAAAGCGCGGAAATCTTGGGCTCCTGCCCATTGATCTGGGTTACCAGCTTGCGATACTGCTTAAGCAGCCGGTCGTTGCGGCTACCTATGAGTTTTTTGAGCAGAGAAACCATGCGTATGTCGGCCGCACGTGCCACGCCGCGCCTGCAAAGGGCCAGGGCAGCGTCACCCGTGACTTTGATGTTATTGGTTGAGCGGGGGTCCGCTGGGAAACGAACCAGTTTAACGCACCTGGAGCGTAATAGCCTGGATCTATGACCAGGGTGCTGTTGTTGTCCTGTTGGACCGGTCAGCGCGCCGTGGGTTCAGTGGCGGCGGCCTGGGCCACTGCGGGCGGTGCATGCTGCTGCGCCCCCAGGAACAGGCGCGGGTCCAGCGGCTGGCCAGCGAGCCGGACTTCAAAGTGCAGGTGCGGGCCGGTAGAGCGGCCCGAACTGCCCACGCGCGCCACTTGCTGGCCGCGGTCAACCAATTGCCCCTGCTTGACCATCAGCGACGAGGCATGCGCATAGCGGGTGATCAGCCCGTCGCCATGGTCGATTTCGACCATATTGCCGAAACCCGGCTGGAACTTGGCTTCCAGCACGACGCCGCCCGAGGCGGCCAGGATCGGCGTGCCGGACGGGGCCGCGAAATCCAGCCCTTCGTGCATGGCCGTGCGCCCCGTCACCGGGTTGCGACGCCAGCCATAAGACGAAGTCAGATAGGGATAGTCGGTGATCGGCATGGCAGTGGGCATGCGCGCCTGATCCGCCGATCGCTTGGTCAGTGCCGCGTCCAGCAGTTTCAGGTTGTCGGACTGCTGCGCCAGCCGCGCCTGGATTTCGTCCAGTTGGCGGCCCAGCGCTTCGGCCGAGGCCGCGCTGGGCGGCGGGTGGTCGGTGAACAGATCGTCCATGACCTGGGTGGCTTCGGGCTGGGTCAGCGCTTCGGGCTGCGCCGAAGCCAGCTGCTTGGCCAGTTCCGGATCGGTGTAGGCCACGCCGGCGACCTTGGCCACGCGTTGCCCTAACCCGTCGATGCTGACCAGCTTGGCCTGCAGCGCGCCCACCTTGGCAGCCAGCAGGTTCATGTTTCCACGCAGGAAGTCGGTGTCTCGGCCCGGTTGCCCCGCCAGGGGCCAACCCACGGTCTGTACGGTGGGCAGTATCGGAGTAAGGTATCGTTGTAGCGCGGCGCCAAAGATGGCTGCCGTCATGAGCGCGGCCCCGAGAAACAACGCCAGTCGCGCGCCTCCCAGGGTGAAATGCCCGTCCCGCCCGTCGCGGGCGTGCATAATCACGATTTTCAAGGTTGCTTCCTAATTCTTTAGAGCCGGGATGAATAGACCTGCTTCAACCCGTCAACGTTCCGGTTCCAGCCGGCGGAAAGAAAATACCGCGCTCGGATGGCTGGGTCATGACATGCGGGGCGCCGGGGTATTGGCGACTGCCCGCAAGCACTTGCAAATTCAGTATGCGGTGGCGGCGGTTCTGCCCGCCCCGCTGGGTGCTGTCTGCCAAGTGGGCAAACTGGAAAACCAGTGCCTGCATCTGGTGGTGCCCAGTGCCGCCCATGCCGCCAAGATGCGTCAATTGGCGCCGCGCATCGCGCGTACCTTGGCAGACCAAGGCTGGAACCTTAACGAAATTGCCGTCAAGGTACAAGCGGGGTTACCGAAGCCCGGCGCCCGCCAGCCACGCCCTCCCAAAGAAGCGCAACCGTTGGGGGACAAAGCCCTGGGCGCCTTCGAGACACTGCGCGACAACCTTAGCCCCGGCCCGTTGGCCGACGCGGTCGCCAAGCTCTTGAGGCATCACAAGAGTAGCTGAAGCAATCTGATGTGTCCCGCGCCAGGGATACCCGGAAACGAAGCGAAACCAAGTTTTTGGATGGATAGTCCGATAGCTTGGTGACCGGATGGCGACTTTTGCTCCGTAGGATGGCAACCTCCACCATCCTTTGGCAGGCATCTGAACGGGATCGCGGGCAAGCCGCGGTGTTCAGGTTCGATTGAGGCCTGGCGTCAGGCCAGCTGCCACTCGTGGCGAAACGCCTGGGGCGCCTCTGCCTGCGATTCATAGGTGACCAGTTCCCAGGCGTCTTGCTGAGCAAGCAGCGCGCGGGCCAATTGGTTGTTCAGGCCGTGGCCCGATTTGCACGCCACATAGCGCGCCACCAAAGGCTTGCCCAACAGGTACAGATCGCCGATGGCGTCCAGGATCTTGTGCTTCACGAATTCGTCGTCGTAACGCAGCCCGTCGCTGTTCAGCACGCGGTACTCGTCCATGACGATGGCGTTATCCAGGCTGCCGCCGCGGGCCAGGCCCATCGAACGCAAGGCTTCCACTTCGTTCACGAACCCGAAGGTGCGCGCGCGGGCGATCTCGCGCACATACGAGTGCGTCGCAAAATCGATCTCGGCGAAATTGGCCGTGGAGTCGATGGCGGGGTGGCGGAAGTCGATCGAGAACGCCAGCGAGTAGCCCTCGTGGGGTTCCAGGCGAGCCCACTTTTCGCTGCGGCCTTCGCCTTCGCGCACTTCCACCGTCTTTTTGACGCGGATGAATTGCTTGGGCGCATTCTGTTCGACGATACCGGCCGAGCGCAATAGATAAACGAACGTTGCCGCACTGCCGTCCATGATGGGAACTTCTTCGGCAGTGAGGTCGATATGCAGGTTGTCGATACCCAGGCCGGCCAGCGCCGACATGAGATGTTCCACCGTCGAGACGCGGACATTGCCCTGTTGCAGCACGGACGCCATGCGCGTGTCGCCCACGCCGGTGGCTTGCGCGGGCAGGTCAACGACCTGCGGCAGGTCAACGCGGTGGAAAACGATGCCAGTATTGGGTTGCGCCGGGCGCAGGGTGAGTTCTACCCGCCGTCCGGAGTGGACGCCGACGCCTGTCGTGCGGACTAGATTCTGAATGCTGCGCTGTCGGAACATGAGACTTGGATGTTAGAGCCAGGAAGCCGGCACGAAGAGAACAGATTGCCGGCGTAACTGACGTATTGTAACGCTGTCCGACCCTTGACGCCATCAGGCGCGCGGGATCGACCGATACCTCCGTCCCTTATTAGAACCGTGCAAGGGAAACACGGACCGCTCCGCCTCCGGCTTGCCCGCGGGGACAGGCAAGCCGGAGATGAGGGAGTGCGTTTAGAGCCTGTGGTCGGCTCTTTGGTTCAATCCGCCTGCTTACGCAAGAACGCCGGGATGTCGAAATGATCCATGCCCGAGCTTTCCAACGCGCGCACCTGGGCGGATGCCTGGCTGCGCGGATTGCGCATGACCGACGGCATGTCCAGATTGCGGTAATCGCCACCTTGGCCGGCCGGCATCGTGCCCATGGGCATGTTGTCGGTACCGGTGCGGAGCACTTCAGCGGTGTTTTGAACCAGTTGCGGACGCGCTTGCGCACGGCCCAGGCCCGTTGCCACCACGGTCACACGCAGGTTTTCACCCATCGTCTCGTCGTAGGCCGTACCGAAGATCACGGTCGCGTCGTCCGAAGCATAGCTGCGGATCGTTTCCATGATTTCGCGCGTTTCGCGCATCTTCAGCGAACGGCTGGCGGTGATGTTGACCAGCACGCCGCGAGCGCCGTTCAGGTCCACGCCTTCCAGCAGCGGGCACGCAATGGCGTGCTCGGCGGCGACGCGTGCGCGATCAGCGCCCGAAGCCGATGCCGTGCCCATCATGGCTTGGCCTTGCTCGCCCATGATCGTCTTGACGTCTTCGAAGTCGACGTTGACGTTACCTTCGACGTTGATGATTTCGGCGATGCCCGCGCACGCGTTGTGCAGGATATCGTCGGCCGAACGGAAGCAGTCTTCCTGCGTCGCGTCCTCGTCCATCAGTTCATAGAGGTTCTCGTTGAGCACCACGATGAGCGAATGCACGTGCTTGGCCAGTTCGGCAATGCCGTCCTCGGCCATCTTCAGGCGCTTGTTGCCTTCAAACGTGAAAGGCTTGGTGACCACACCAACGGTCAGGATGCCCAGTTCCTTTGCCACTTCGGCCACGACCGGACCTGCGCCGGTGCCGGTGCCACCGCCCATGCCGGCGGTGATGAAGACCATGTGCGCGCCGTTCAGCGCGGCACGGATCTCCTCGCGCGCGGTTTCAGCCGACGCACGTCCCTGCTCGGGCTTGGCGCCCGCGCCCAAGCCGGTACGGCCCAGACGAATCTGCACCGGGGCATTGGTTGCCGCCAGCGCTTGCGCATCGGTGTTGGCGCAGATGAAATCCACGCCGTGCACGCCGTTGCGAATCATGTGCGCGACGGCATTGCCGCCCGCACCGCCCACACCAACGACCTTGATTACGGTCCCTTTGGTGTTGTTCTCAAGCATCTCAAAGTTCATCATGATGACTCCCTCACAAGTCCGATTTTGCAAATCACAAAAATTCCCCAACAGCCTATCTTTTGTGAATCGCCTCAAAGCCGATGCCGACTACATAGGTCCGCCACGGGTTTGAGACGCCTCCTCTTTCTGGTGTTCCCCGCAATACCGCCGCGGATCGCACCAAGGAGCAGGCCCCAACCTGCACCCTTTAATTCATAAACCATTCCTTCATGCGCGCCAGCAGGCTCTTGAAATTGCCGGTCTGCGCCGCGACCTTGCGGCCTCGCACGCGTTGCATGCGGGCTTCCTGCAGCAAGCCCATCACCGTCGAGAAGCGCGGATTGCGCATCACGTCGGCCAGGCTGCCTTCGTACTCGGGGACCGCCACGCGCACCGGCTTCAGGAACACGTCTTCGGCCAGTTCGATCATGCCGGGCAACTGCGCCGACCCGCCGGTCAGAACCACGCCCGACGCCAGCAGATCTTCGTAGCCGGAATCGCGCACCACCTGCTGCACCAGCGTGAACAGTTCTTCCACGCGCGGCTCGATCACGGCGCCCAGCGCCTGGCGCTTGACCTGCCGCGGGCCGCGGTCGCCCAGGCCCGGCACTTCCACGGACTCGTCCGGGCTGGCCAGTACCTGTTTGGCCACGCCGTAGCGCAGCTTGATTTCTTCGGCGTCCGGTGTCGGCGTGCGCAACATGGCCGCGATGTCGTTGGTGATCTGGTCGCCGGCGATCGGCAAGACTGCGGTGTGGCGAATGGCGCCGCCGGTGAAAATGGCGACATCGGTCGTGCCGCCGCCGATGTCGACCAGAACGACACCCAGCTCTTTTTCGTCGGCGGTCAGCACGGCCAGGCTGGAGGCCAGCGGTTGCAGGATCAGATCCTGCACTTCCAGGCCGCAGCGGCGCACGCACTTGACGATGTTCTGCGCGGCGCTGACCGCACCCGTCACGATATGCACGCGCACTTCCAGCCGCAGGCCGCTCATGCCGATGGGCTCGCGAATGTCTTCCTGGCCGTCGACGATGAACTCCTGGGTCAGCACATGCAGCACCTGCTGGTCCGTCGGGATGTTCACCGCCTTGGCGGTCTCGATGACGCGGGCAACGTCGGTGGCGGTGACTTCCTTGTCCTTCACAGCGACCATGCCGCTGGAGTTGAAGCTGCGGATATGGCTGCCGGCAATGCCGGTGTAGACGTCGCGAATCTTGCAATCTGCCATCAGCTCGGCTTCTTCAAGCGCGCGCTGAATCGAATTCACAGTGGTCTCGATATTGACGACCACGCCCTTGCGCATGCCGCGCGATTCGTGCTGGCCCAGGCCAAGCACTTCGAATCGCCCTTCGGGCAAAATTTCAGCCACCACAGCCACCACCTTGCTGGTGCCGATATCGAGGGCGACGATAAGGTCCTTGATGTCACGGGTCATGGCGTTAGCGTTTCTTGGGAGGTTTCGGTGTGGATTTGGATTTGGTTTCCGACGCGGGCAACGGAGCCAGCGCCAGGGCGAAACCATTCGGATAGCGCAGGTCGGCTTGCGTGATGGTGCGCCCTTCCAGGCGTCCCGACACGGCGGGCCACGCCTGCACAAAGCGTTGAATACGGGCCGCGAACGGCAGTGCCCCGGGCAAGCCGTGCGGATCCGGCGCATCGGCGCCCGGATCGCGGCCCAGGTCCAGCAACATGCCGTTGGACAGCACGACTCGCCACGCGTAGCGCGGGCTCAGTTCCAGCTGCTTCACATGCATGTCCAGCGGCGCGAACCAGCGCGCCAATTCGGCGTAGCGCTGCACGACCAGCGGCTCGGTGCCCTCGGGCCCGGAGAACTGCGGCAGCACGGTTTCGTCGTCCACCTCGCCCGTGTTCGCCGTGAACGCTTCGCCCCAGGTGTTGATCATCTGGTTCTCGTTCCACAGCGCCAAAGGCTGCTGTTCTTCGATCCGGACGCGCAGCACATTGGGCCAGATCCGGCGCACGGTGGCATGGCGCACCCACGGCACCGATTCGAAAATCTCGCGCGCGTCGTCCAGGTCCACCGTGAAGAAGTTGCCCTTGAAGCGACCGGCGATCGCTGCCCGAACGGCTCCCGGCGACACATAGTGCAGCTCGGTGTCCGGCATGGACTCCAGTTCGATGGCCGACAGCGTGAAGAACGGGCGCTGCGCTACCCACACCACGCCCGCCAGGAGCATGGCGCAAACCGCCAGCACGGCTAGCGTGTTGGCGATCAGGTTGGTAGTGCGAGCGTCGTTCCACACGGATTATCCAGGTCAAGCGTTACGGGAGGCGCTGTGCACTTTGCACGAGGCCTCGGACAAAATCGCCACGCACAATTCGGCGTAGCTGATTCCAACGGCCTTCGCGGCCATGGGCACCAGAGAATGGCTGGTCATGCCAGGCGAGGTATTCATTTCAAGCAGCCACGGGCGGTTGTCGCGGTCCAGCATGAAGTCGGCGCGGCCCCAACCTTCGCAGCCCAGCGCGCGATAGGCTTTGACGGCGATAGCAGAGACTTCCTCGGCCACTTCGGGCGGCAAGGTGGCCGGGCAAAAGTACTGCGTATCGTCCGAGAAATATTTGTGTTCGTAGTCGTAGTTGCCGCCCGGCGCCGCGATCTCGATCACAGGCAACGCGCGTGCGGTCTTACCGGAACCCACCACCGCCACGGTCAGCTCGCGGCCGGTGATGAACTGCTCGGCCAGCACTTCACTGTCGTAGCGGGCGGCCGCGGCATAGGCCTCTTTCATGTCCGAATAGCCCACCACCTTGGTGATCCCGACAGTGGAGCCTTCGTGCGGCGGTTTAAGGATCAACGGCAGGCTCAGGCGGTCAGGCACCAGGCGCAGTTCCGTGTTGGCATCCAGCACTTCGAATTCGGGCGTGGGCAGGCCATGCTGCAACCACACGCGCTTGGTCATGGTCTTGTCCATGGCCAGCGCCGAGGCCATCGGGCCGCTGCCGGTATAGGGAATGCCCAGCAGTTCCAGCGCGCCCTGGATCGTGCCGTCCTCGCCATAGCGGCCGTGCAGGGCGATGAACACACGGTCGAACCCTTCGGCGGCCAGCTCGGCCAAGCTGCGCTCGCCCGTGTCGAACAGGTGCGCGTCCACGCCGGCGCTTGCCAACGCCTGCTGCACGCCCTTGCCGGACATTAGCGACACGTCGCGTTCGGCGGATCGGCCGCCGTACAAGACTCCCACTTTGCCGAATTGCGTGCTCATGCCAGTTCTCCCACTTGGGCGGGGACTTTGCTGATCGACCCCGCACCCATCACAATCACCACATCGCCGTCGCGCACGAAGTCCACCACGGCCTGGGGCAGTTCCGCCACGTCTTCGACAAAAACGGGCTCCACCTTGCCAGCCACGCGCAAAGCACGCGACAGGGCGCGTCCATCCGCCGCCACCAAGGGCGGTTCGCCAGCGGCGTAGACTTCGGTCAAAAGCACGGCGTCCGCCGTGCCCAGCACTCGCACGAAATCTTCAAAGCAATCCCGCGTCCGCGTGTAGCGATGCGGCTGGAACGCCAGCACGATGCGGCGGTCCGGCCACGCGCCGCGCGCCGCCGCCAGCGTCGCCGCCATTTCAACAGGGTGATGGCCGTAGTCGTCGATCACCGTGAACGTGCCGCCGCCATGACTGGCCGGCACGGAGAATTCGCCCGTCTGCGTAAAGCGGCGGCCCACGCCCTTGAACGCGGCCAGCGCGTCGCAGATCGCCTCGTCGGCCACGCCCAGCTCGGTCGCCACGGCGATGGCCGCCAGCGCGTTGCGCACGTTGTGCAGACCGGGCAGGTTCAGTACGACCTGCAACGGCGGCAACAATGTCCCAAGGTGCGTGCGCTGCACGTTGAAACGCATGCGCGTGCCTTCGGGCTGCACTTCATAAGCGCGCACCTGCGCCTCTTCGTTCAAACCGTAAGTCGTGATGGGACGCGACACGAAAGGCATGATCTCGCGCACGTTGGCGTCGTCCGAGCACAGCACGGCGCTGCCGTAGAACGGCAGGCGTTGCGTAAATTCGATGAACGCGCTTTTCAAGCGCGCCACATCGTGCCCGTAGGTGTCCATGTGGTCGGCGTCGATGTTGGTCACGATGGCCATCACCGGCAACAGATTCAGGAACGACGCGTCGGATTCGTCGGCCTCGACCACGATGTAGTCGCCCTGCCCCAGCCGCGCATTGGCGCCGGCCGAATTCAGGCGTCCGCCGATCACGAAGGTGGGGTCCAGGTCGCCGGCGGCAAGCACGCTGGCCACCAGGCTGGTCGTCGTGGTCTTGCCGTGCGTGCCGGCCACGGCGATGCCGCGCTTCAGGCGCATCAGTTCGGCCAGCATGATGGCGCGCGGCACCACCGGGATGCGCGACGCACGGGCCGCGATCACTTCGGGGTTGTCGCCTGCCACCGCGGTGGAGGTCACGATGGCGCCTGCGCCCGTGACATTGCTGGCCACATGGCCAATGGCGATCTTCACGCCCAGACCCGCCAGGCGGCGCGTCACGGCCGACTCGTTCAGGTCGGAGCCGCTGATCGTGTAGCCCAGATTGAGCAGCACTTCGGCGATACCGCTCATGCCCGAGCCGCCGATGCCTACGAAATGAATATGTTGAATTCTGTGTTTCATGATGAACGCCCCGCTGCTTGTTCACAGACGTCGGCGATATGAGCCGCCGCTTCCGGGCGCGCATGCGCGCGGGCCCGGACGGCAACGGCTTCCAGTTCTTGTCGGGAACGCTGGGCAAGCCAGTCCGCCAGCCACTCGGGCGTCAAGGCGGTCTGCGGCTGCAGCCAAGCGGCCTTCGCATCGCTTAAAAAGCGCGCATTGGCGGTCTGATGGTCATCGATGGCATGCGGGAACGGCACGAACAGTGCCGCGACACCCGCCGCCGCCACCTCGGACACCGTCATGGCGCCCGCGCGGCAAATCAGCAGGTCCGCGTCGCCCATGGCGCCGGCCATATCATCGATGAAGGCGCGGCAGTCAGCCTGCACGCCCGCCTGGGCGTAGGCTTGCTGCAGCGCAGGCAAATGTTGCTCACCGGCCTGGTGGATGACCTGCGGCCGGCGGTCTTGCGACAAGCGCGCCAGCGCCTGCGGCACCGTCGTATTGAGCGCCTGCGCGCCCAGGCTGCCGCCCACGATCAGAACGCGCAGCGGGCCCGTGCGGCCGGCATAGCGCACGGCCGGGTCCGGCAGCGCGCACAAGTCCGCGCGCACGGGGTTGCCCATGGCTTCGCCCTTGGGCAGCACGCCGGGGAATCCGCTCAGCACGCGGCGCGACATCTTGGCCAGGCACTTGTTCGCGGTGCCGGCCACGGCATTCTGTTCGTGCACGACTAGCGGCGTGCCACGCAGCGCCGCGATCACGCCCCCCGGGAAGGCGACATAGCCGCCCATGCCCAGCACCACGTCCGGCCGCACTTCGGACAAACGCGACCAGGCCTGCGCAAAGGCACGCAACAGCAGGAACGGCAACTTCAACAGCGCCGATGCGCCCTTGCCGCGCACGCCTTGAAAGCGCAGCGGCACCAGTTCGATACCGCGCGGCGGCACAAGCTTGCCTTCCATCTTGTCAGGGTTGCCCAGCCACAGCACGCGCCAGCCGCGTTCGCGCAGCACATCGGCCACGGCCAGACCGGGCATGATGTGCCCGCCGGTGCCGCCAGCCATGATCAGGATCGTGCGGGCCGCGGTCATACCCGCCCCCCACGCATCATGATCCGGTTTTCGACGTCCACCCGGATAAGCATGGCCAACGCGCAAAGATTCATCACCACGCCCGAACCGCCGTAGCTCATCAGCGGCAGCGTCAGGCCCTTGGTGGGCAGCAGCCCCAGGCACACGCCCATGTTGATGAAGGACTGCACGCCGAACCACATGGCCACGCCATGCGCGACCAGGCCCGCAAATGTGCGTTCCATGGCGATGGCCTGACGGCCGATGTCGAAACCACGGTAGATGATGAGGGCGAACAGCGTGATCACCAGCATGACACCGGCAAACCCCAGCTCTTCGCCCACGACCGCCATCAGGAAGTCGGTGTGCGCTTCAGGCAGGTAATGCAGTTTTTCCACGCTGGCGCCCAGCCCGACGCCCAGCCATTCGCCACGGCCCAGCGCGATCAGCGAATGCGACAGCTGATAGGCGCTGCCGTAAGCGTTGTCTTCGTTCCAGGGGTCCAGGTAGGCGAACAGGCGCGCGCGGCGCCACGGCGACAGCCAGATCAGCATCAAGAAGGTACTGACCAGCACGCCCAACAGGCTGCTGAAGTACTTGCCGTTGATGCCGCCCAGAAACAGGATGCCGATGGCGATGGCCACGATCACCATGAAGGCGCCCAAGTCAGGCTCAAGCAGCAGCAGCATGCCCACGCCGGCCAACGCGAAAGCCATTGGCAGGAAGCCCCGCGCGAACGCCTGCATGTGTTCCTGCTTGCGCACGGTGTAGTCGGCCGCATAGAGCAACGCGGCCAGCTTCATCAATTCGGACGGCTGGAAGTTCAGCGGACCCAGCGGAATCCAGCGGTGGGCGCCGTTGACCTCGCGGCCGATGCCGGGAATCAGCACCGCGACCAGCAGGATTATCGCCACCACGAACAGCGGCACCGCCATGCGTTGCCACACGCGGATCGGGATGGCCAGCACCACGGCGCCGGCCAGCAGCCCAGCGGTGACGAACAGGCCATGGCGGATCACGAAGTAATAGCGTCCGTAGGATGCGTAGCGCGGGCCGTCGGCCAGCGCGATCGACGCCGAATACACCATCAGCAAGCCAAGCAGCAGCAACGTCGACGCCGCGATGACCAGCGGCAGATCGAAGTTGCGCATTTTGGTACGGCCAGGCCGTACGGCATTGACGCTGGCGGTGAGGTCGGCGATCAGGCTCATGCCACCTCTCCACGGTCGCGGGCCAGGTCTTCGACCTCTTCCACGAACACCTGCCCGCGATGCGGATAGTTGCGGAACATATCCAGGCTGGCGCAGGCCGGCGACAACAGCACGGCGTCGCCAGGCTGCGCCAGTTCGGCCGCGCCGCGCACGGCGTCATGCAGCGAATCGACGGTGACGCAGTTGACGCCGGTCGGGGCCAGCACGCGGCCAATCTCGGGCCCGTCCACGCCGATCAGCATCACGGCGCGCGCATGGCGCGACACCACCGGGATCAGCGGGGAAAAATCCTGCCCTTTGCCCTGACCGCCTGCGATCAGCACCACGGGTTGCCCCAGGCCTTCCAGCGCGGCGACGGTAGCGCCCACGTTGGTGCCCTTGCTGTCGTTGATATAGTCGACGCCGCCGATCTGGCGCACGAAGGCCGCGCGGTGCGGCTCGCCGGCGTATTCACGCAGCGTGCGCAACATCGCGCCCCAGCCCAGGTCCAGACAGCGCGCCAGTTGCAACGCGGCCAGCGCATTCAGGGCGTTGTGGATGCCGCGGATGCGCAAGGCGTCCACCGGCATCAGCCGGCTCATGCGGCCGTTGGCGCGCACCGGTTCGGGCGCGTCCTTCTTCTTGCGCACGGGCGGCGCGGGTTCGTCGAAATCGCTGGGTTCGGCCGCAACCAGCCAGGACACGCCCTGCCCGAGTTCCAGGCCCATGTCGCCCACCAGTTCCGGCATGTCGCGGCCGAACGTGCGCACGTTCAGCGCGTTCACGGTGCGCACCATGCGCACGGTCAGCGCGTCATCGCGGTTGACGATGGCAATGCGCGCCATCTGCAGCAGGCGCGCCTTGGCGGCCGCATACGCGTCCATGCCGCCGTGCCAGTCCAGATGGTCCTGCGTGACATTCAGCACGACGGCCGCATCGGCCATCAGTGAACGAGTCGTTTCCAATTGGAAGCTGGACAGCTCCAGCACCCACACCTGCGGCAGCGCGTCGTTGTCCAGCGCGTCGATCAACGCCGTCAATGCCGCGGGGCTGATATTGCCGGCCGCCACAACCGACAGGCCGCTGGCGTCGATCAGGTCGCGCGTCAGCGCGGTCACGGTGGTCTTGCCGTTGGTGCCTGTCACGGCCAGCAAGCGAGGACGGTATTCGCGCGTTTCGGCCAAGTCGGCCAGCGCGCGTGCGAACAATTCGATTTCGCCGACGACTTCAATGCCGCGGGCCTCGGCTTCGCGCAGCAGGTCGGCAGCGGGCGCCTGGGCCGGCGCCAGGCCGGGGCTAAGCACGACCTGATCCACGCCGTCCAGCAGCGCGGTATCAAAAGACGCGTCGCAACCCAACCGGTATTCGACATCGCTCTGCGCCAGCGCGTCGCGCAGCGCGGCCAGTCCGCCCGGCTCGACGCGCGTGTCGGCCACACGCAAGCGGGCGCCCAAGCGGGCGCACCAGCGTGCGGCGGCGACACCCGTCTCGCCCAATCCGAGGATCAGGACAAGCGGCGCGTCAGCGCGAGAGGTTTCCATCGTATTCATCGCAACTTCAGGGTAGAGAGGCCAATCAGCACCAGCATCATGCTGATGATCCAGAAACGCACGACCACCTGGGTTTCTTTCCAGCCGCCCACTTCAAAGTGATGATGCAACGGCGCCATGCGGAATATGCGTCTACCTGTTCCATAACGTCGCTTCGTGTACTTGAACCAGGTCACCTGGATCATTACCGACAGCGTCTCCACCACGAACACGCCGCCCATGATGAACAGCACGATTTCCTGGCGCACAATGACAGCAATGGTGCCCAACGCGCCGCCCAGCGCCAGCGCGCCGACGTCACCCATGAACACCTGCGCCGGATACGCGTTGAACCATAAAAATGCCAGCCCCGCGCCCCCGATCGCCGCGCACAGCACCATCAATTCAGAGGCGCCGGGAATATACGGGAACAACAGGTACTTGGAATAATCCACACGGCCGACCACGTAGGCGAAGATGCCCAGCGCGCTGCCCACCATCACGGTCGGCATGATCGCCAGGCCATCCAGGCCGTCGGTCAGGTTGACGGCATTGCTGGTGCCCACGATCACGGCCCACGTCAGCGCCACGAAGCCCAGTACGCCCAGTGGATAGCTCACCGACTTGAAGAACGGCACGATCAAGTCGGCGCGCGTCGGCAAGGCCATCGTGAAGCCGCTTCCGACCCAGGCCTTGAACAGCGGCCACAGTTCGGTATTGGCGGGAGCCGATACGGCGAATGCCAGGTACACCGCGGCAACCATGCCAATGGTGGCTTGCCAGAAGAATTTCTGACGAGCGGGCATGCCCTCGGGATCGCGATAGACGACCTTGCGGTAATCGTCGCGCCAACCGATCCAGCCAAAGCCGAACGTCACCAGCAGCACCACCCACACGAAGCGGTTGGTCCAGTCCGCCCACAACAACGTGCTGATGGCGATGGAAATCAGGATCAGCACACCGCCCATCGTGGGGGTGCCAGTCTTGACCAGATGCGTCTCCGGGCCGTACGAACGCACGGCCTGGCCGATCTTCATCTCGGTCAGCTTGCGGATCACGCGCGGACCGGCAACAAGGCCGATCAGCAACGCCGTCGCGCACGCCAGCACGGCGCGCAATGTGATGTATTCGAACACGCCCAGCGCGCGCACATCATCGGAAAGCAGACGGGCGATCTCAAGCAGCATGGTGTTCTCCCTGCCCCTTGGCCGCCTGTCCGTCATTCAAAGAAAAAGCCTTCACTACCCGCTCCATGCGCATAAAGCGCGATCCCTTTACCAATACGCAGGACGCGCGCAAACCGCGCAAGGCGGCAACCACTTCGTCTACCGATGCGCAGGCGTGCGCCCCAGCGCCGAATGCGGCCGCGGCCGCCCGGCTGGCTTCGCCCAGCGTGACCAGCGCGTCAAGCCCATGCTCGCGCGCGTAGACGCCCGCCTCTGCATGCAAGGCGGGACCGTCGTCTCCGATTTCACCCATGTCGCCCAACACCAGGACGCGCTTGCCGGCCATGCGGCCCAGCACGTCGATGGCGACACGAACCGAATCGGGGTTGGCATTGTAGGTGTCATCAATAAGCAACGTTCCGTCACTCATTTGCTTGTGCTGCATGCGGCCAGCGACGGGGACAAAACCCGCCAGCGCGCGCACGGCGCTGTCCAGCGGCACACCCGCCGCGATGGCGCTGGCGATCGCGGCCAGTGCATTGCGCAGGTTATGCAAGCCGGGCACCGGCAGGGACAGATCCGCCGTGCCGACAGGCGTCACGACGCGGCAGCGGGTGGCGCTTACGTCGGCAAGAATGTTTTCCGCGTACACATCCAGGCCCGGTTGCAGGCCAAAGCGCAGCACGCGGCGCGGTTCAGCCAGCGCGTCCCAGATTGCGCAATACGGTTCGTCTCCCGGGTACACGGCAATGCCGTCGTCCGGCAGCGCCGTGATCGCGGCGCCGTTCTCGTGCGCCACCGCTTCAACGGTGTGCATGAACTCTTGGTGTTCGCGTTGGGCGTTCGTCACCAGCGTCACCGTCGGCGCCGCTATCGCAGCCAGTTGCGCGATTTCACCCGGATGGTTCATGCCCAGTTCGAAAACGGCTGCCCGATGCTCCGGACGCAAGCGCAGCAGCGTCAGCGGCACGCCGATATCGTTGTTCAGATTACCGGCGGTGGCCAACCGGCCTGTCTCGCCCCGCCATTCGGCCAGCATGGCAGAGATCATTTCCTTGGTGGTCGTCTTGCCGTTGCTGCCCGTCACCGCCACCACCGGCAGCGAGAACTGCGAACGCCATGCCGCGCCAATCCGCATCAGCGCCAGGCGGGTGTCGCCCAGCACCAATTGGGGCAGTTTCGCGTCGCCGACGGCATGCGCCACGACAGCCGCGCAGGCGCCTCGGCCTTCGGCCTGATCCAGATAGTTGTGCGCGTCGAAATTCTCGCCGACCAGCGCCACGAACAATTCGCCCGTGCCGATGCGGCGGGTATCCGTGGACACGCCTTTGACCTGCGGCAGAAGCAATGCCAGACGCGCCCATTCGCGGTCATCGAAAGGCAGCTTTTCGCCCCCGATGTCCTGATAGGTTTCGTGCCCCTTGCCCGCCAAGAGCACCACATCTTCGGGCAATGCCGCCCAGATCGTCTGCATGATGGCGCGTGCGCGGTCGACTTGCACATCGGCCCGCGCCGCTTTCGGGATGCCGGCCAGAATCTGTTCAACGATCGCTTCCGGCGATTCCGTGCGCGGATTGTCGCTGGACACCACTACGTGATCGGCCAGTTCCGCCGCGATGCGGCCCATTTCCGGACGCTTGCCCGGATCGCGCTCGCCGCCGCAGCCGAACAGGCAGATCAGGCGGCCAGAGCGGGCAACTGCCACCGCGCGCAATGCCGTCAAGGCGCGCGACAACGCATCCGGCGTGTGCGCGTAGTCGACCACCACCAGCGGGCCGCGGCCCGCATGGGCTTGAGTCGTGACCGGCAACGTTTCCACGGTCTGCAGCCGACCGTCGACCGGGTCCGTCGCGGCCAATTCCCGCGCGATCTGCGCAAACGGCAGGCCCAGCTTGTACAGCACGCCCGCCACCAGCAGCAGGTTCGACACGTTGTGCGCCCCCAGCAGGCGCGTCACGATCTGGGCTTCGCCATGAGGCGACACCAGCGTGAAGATCTGACCTTGGGACGTCGCTTGAAGGTCTCGCGCACGCATCGCGGCCGGGATTTCGGGCGCGTCGCTCAGGCTGTAGCCCATCGCGCCGGTACCGGCGGGCAGGCTTGCGATCAGCCGGCGTCCGGCCGCGTCATCGGCATTCACAATGGCGGCCGTCAGGCCCGGCCAACGGAACAGGCGGGCCTTGGCGGCCTCGTAGTGTTCCATCGTGCCGTGGTAATCAAGGTGGTCGCGCGTCAGGTTCGTGAAGGCGGCCAGCGCAATGCGCACGCCGTCCAGACGCCCCTGCTCGATACCGATCGACGACGCTTCCATGGCCACCGCCTTCGCGCCGGCGTCGCGCATTGCGGCCAGCGTGCGGTGCACGGTCAGGACGTCGGGCGTCGTCAAGTCGCCGCCCAGCGTGCGGCCGTCGGGCAGCACGGCACCCAGGGTGCCGATGGTGCCGCAAGGCTTGTCGTTACGGCTCAGCGCATGCGCGATCCATTGGACCGACGAGGTCTTGCCATTGGTGCCCGTCACCGCCACCACTGCCAGCGCGGCGGACGGACGGCCGTACCACGTGTCGGCCAACTCGCCCAGCAAGGCGCGCAGGCCGGTCACCGGCAACATCGGCACGTCGACGCCGGCGGCCTGGATGGCCTCGCTGGCCGGGGCTTCGAACAACACTGCACTGGCGCCCAGCGCCAATGCCTTATCTATATAGAGACGTCCGTCGCTGGACAGGCCCGGGCAGGCGACGAACACGTCGCCCGGCTCGATATCGCGCGAGTCCAGCTTGAGGTGCGCCGTCAACGAGACGCGCGCATGCAACCACGCCACGGTTTCGGCAACCGTGGCGACAGGGTGGGAGAGGAAGCCTTTGGCGCTCATCTGCCTGGCTCCTTGAGACCAGCAACAATCGTGGATTCAAATGGCGCGTCCGGCCGCACCCCCATCAGCCTCAGGCTCCCCCCCACGATATGGGAGAACACGGGCGCGGCGATCGCGCCGCCGTAATAACCGCCAACCGTCGGCTCGTCGATGGACACGGCCACCACGATCTTCGGGTCCGACACCGGAGCGAAGCCCACATACGAGCTCCGATAACGCTGCATGCTGTACTTGCCGTCGACGATCTTGCGGGCGGTGCCGCTCTTGCCCGCCACGCGGTAACCCTGCACTTGCGCGGCCTTCGTGCCCTCGGGGCCGGCGGCCGCTTCAAGCATCGCGCGCACCATGGCGGTCGTCTTGGGCGTATAGATCTTGACGCTGGTGGGGTCGCTGTCGCGCTTGACCAGCGTCAGCGACACCATGTCGCCGTTGCGGGCGAAGACGGTGTAGGCGCGCGCCACCTGCAGCAGCGACACGGACAGGCCGTAGCCATAAGCCATCGTCGCTTTTTCGATCAGGCGCCAGCGGTCCCAGGGGCGCAAGCGGCCGGGCGCCGCACCGGGAAATCCCACTTGAGGCGCCTGGCCCAGGCCCAATTCCGTGAAGCGGTCCCACATTTCGCGGGATTCCAACTTCTCGGAGATCATGGTCATGCCGATGTTGCTGGACTTGCGCAGCACGCCGGCCACGTCCAACGTGCCGTTGCGGCTCACGTCGCTGATCGTGCTGCCCTGATAGCTGAAGCGGCCATTGCCGGTTTCGAACAACGTCGAGGTCGTGATCCGGCCCAGGTCCAGCGCCAGCGCGGCAGTGAACGGCTTCATGATCGAGCCCGGCTCGAAAGTATCGGTAATGGCCTGGTTGCGCAGCTTGGACCCGTGGAACGACTCGCGCTTGTTCGGATCGAAAGTCGGCACGTTGGCCAGCGCCAGGATTTCGCCCGTATGCACGTCCACAACCACGGCGGTAGCACCCTTGGCCTGGTGCTTGTCCATGGCGTCCTTCAGTTCCTTGAACACCAGGTACTGCAAACGCGTATCGATGGAAAGGCGCAAGTCGCGGCCGTCTACCGGCAACGTCACGGCCTGCACGTCTTCAATGACCCGGCCCAGCCGGTCCTTGATGACGCGGCGGCTGCCGGGGCGGCCAGACAACTGCTGGTTGAACGTCAGTTCGACGCCTTCCTGGCCCTGATCTTCGACGCTGTTGAAGCCCACCACGTGGGCCATCACGTCGCCGTCCGGGTAGTAGCGGCGGGTCTCGGGTTGCTGGTGCACGCCAGCCATGCCCAACTGTTTGATCTTGTCGGCCACGTCCATCGGGACCTGGCGCTTCAGGTAGACGAAGTTCTTGTCTTCATCGACCAGACGGTGACGCAAATCGGCCACCGGCATATCCAGCAGCTTGGCCAGCGCATCCATCTGCGCAGGCGTACCCTGCTTGGCGTCTTCCGGAATCGCCCAAATGGCGCGCGCCGGCACGCTGGAAGCCAGCACTGCGCCGTTGCGGTCCATGATCTTGCCGCGCGTGGCGGCAAGCGTCAGGGTGCGTTCATAGCGGCGTTCGCCCTGCTGCTGCAGGAACTCCGTCGACAGCCCCTGCAGGAAGAGCGCGCGGCCAGCCAGCACCGTGAATCCGCCAAACAGCAGAATCAGCACCAGGCGCGCGCGCCAGGTGGGCAGTTGCCCACGCAGCACGGGGTTGTCGAAGAAGGGGACGCGTTTCATTGCGCGCCCCCAGCGGTGGAGACGGGCGCTTGATTCAGATACAGCGTGCGGTCCGGAACGATGGGAATCATCTTCAGGCCGTCGCGCGCAATCACATCGACCCGCGCGTTGCGGGCGAGTTCGGCGCGGTCAAGCTGCAACCGGCGCCAGTGGGTTTCCAGGTCGCGTTCCTGGGCCTGATCACGTCCCAGCTCCACAAAGAGCTGACGCGACTGATACCGGCTGGTGACCAGGGAAATGGCCGACAGCATCAGTAAAGCCGCAATGATCAGGTTGACACGACCCATTAGCGCCGCCCTCCCTTGCCGCCGCGGCGAGGCGGCGGAGCCAGGTCGCTGCCGGGCAGCGAGCCGATCTTCACGAACGCGAAACCGCCCTCGGGGGGCAGCGGCGTTTCGGTGCGTTCGGCAACGCGCAGGACGGCGGAGCGGGCGCGGGCATTGCCCGAGACCTCGTCGTCTTCGGCCTGGACACGGCCAAGGGAACGCAGGATCGGCTGGGGCATTTCGCTTTCACGCAGCGGCAGGCGTGCATGCGCGGCGGCCGGCCGAGCGGCCGCCACGATGCACTGCTTGACCATGCGGTCTTCAAGCGAATGAAAGCTGATCACCGCCAACCTCCCCCCCGGAGCAAGCAGGTCTAGAGCTGCCGCGAGGGTGCGCGCGAGCTCTTCGAGTTCCCGATTGATGTAAATCCGTAAAGCTTGAAAGGTGCGTGTGGCCGGATGCTGCCCCTTTTCGCGCGTGCGGACGGCGCTGGCGACGCACTCGGCAAGCTCGAGCGTGGTGCGCAGCGGCCTTGTTGCGCGGCGAGCAGCAATCGCCTTTGCAACCTGAAAAGCAAACCGTTCTTCGCCATAATCCGCTATGACCTCCCGCATCTCATCCACACTGGCTTGCGCCAGCCAATCCGCCACCGTGGGACCACGAGTGGTGTCCATCCGCATATCGAGCGGGCCGTCTCGCATGAACGAGAAACCACGCTCGGCATCATCGATCTGAGGCGACGACACGCCCAGATCCAGCATCACGCCATCGACCTTGCCGATGCCGAGCTGCTCCAATTCTTCAGCCATGGTGGCAAAGCCGCCATGGATAACCGTGACCCGGGGGTCCGCCGCCGCCAACGCGCGGGCTACAGCGATCGCCTCGGGGTCCTTGTCGAACACCACCAGCCGCGCTTCCTTGCCCAAGCGCCCGAGCAGCTCGCGGCTGTGCCCGCCCCGGCCAAAAGTGCCGTCGACAAACACGCCGCGTTCCGCCCGCGTAGCCGTATCCGGCTCGGTCTGCGTGAGCGACCGTGTCGCACCCTTGCCGCCAAAGTCGGGCAGCAGTAGTGCGTCCACCGTCGGCTCCAGCAGAACGGGCCGATGTTCGAATTCCATAGATTTTTCAGAACGAAAACTGATTCAACACATCCGGCATACCCTTGGCCAAGTCTTCAGCCTCGCGGCTGGCCAGGGTAGCGGCGTCCCACAGCTCGAAGTGCGCGCCCAGACCGAGCAGCATCACATCGCGCGTCATACCGGAAGCGTTGCGCAGTTCAGGCGCGATCAGGACCCGGCCGGAGCCGTCCAGTTCCACGTCCTGAGCGTTGCCGAGCAACAGCCGCTGCAACGCACGAGCCGTCATGGGAAAGGCGGCGATCTGTTCGCG
Organism: Achromobacter marplatensis; assembly: GCF_049060505.1. GTDB lineage: Bacteria > Pseudomonadota > Gammaproteobacteria > Burkholderiales > Burkholderiaceae_B > Achromobacter > Achromobacter marplatensis_A. The sequence continues at coordinate 8,308 of NZ_JBMGRB010000001.1, read as the reverse complement.
CTTCTTTTCCCACTCCGGCCGCGGGTACACCAGCAAGCAGCCGTCGGGGTGGCGGGTCAGGGTCAGCCGGCCATCTGCCTGCGACATCAGCGCGTCACGATGCCGGGTCGGAATCGAGATCCGTCCCTTGGCATCCAGCGTGAGTGCGCTGCTTCCCTGAAACACCACTTTTACCCCACTTAATTGCACAATTTCCTACTATTTCCCACTCTACGGTATGGCACAGGGGCGGTCAAGCGCGTGGTTGCAATTTTTTCAATCACAACAAGGACTTAGACCAATATGTAAAACCGCAAAAAGAAAAACCTCCTAATAAATCAGGAGGTTGCGACGCACACTACAAGTCCTTCTTCAGAAGTAGCGCCTAAGGATGACTTTGCATTGTTTTACGAAGGGCCGGATCGCCCGTTCTGGCGAGGCTTCCCGCCCGACGCACCGCCCGTGGCCGTCAAAAAAATGCCGCGGCCGCCACTGCCGGGCGCAGGCCAGCGCGGCCAGGCTTCAAGCCTGGCCGACTCTCGGGTGGGGATTCGATGCAAGACGGGTCTATAGGCCGGATTCTGTACACCAGGTTTCCCTGGCGGACGATCATTCCTCTGCGCGGATCATTGCTGAGCCGCTCTAGCCACCTACCCGCATGCTTGGACGGAGCCGCCCTTCGCGGCCCGAGGGCCGCACGCATGCCTATTTGATGTTGCTCCGGGTAGAGGTTGCCGCGTTTCACCCTGCGACGCCGCCTTTCGTTGCCGAATGGCGCGATACGGAGATGGCCGTATCTGTGCGTGCAAGCACGCCCGCTCCGCAGTCTCGTCTCTGTGGCCCTATTCCTCAACCGCGCCCGAAGACGCGGCCGGACGGCCGTTAGCCGTTACCCTGCCCTATGGAGTCCGGACCTTCCTCGATGGATTCGCATCCACCGCGATCGCCCGACCCGCCCTGCGGTCCGTATTCTATTACAGGTTGCCGCTCCGTCCCCCACGCTAGCGCCAAGGGGGGCGCGCCAACTTGCCGCAAACGAGCTTACGGGGTTCCTGCGACAATACGCGTTGATCCGCTTAGACGCCGCAAAAACGGCTCGATACATGGCCCTCGCTACTCTCATCACTCTTACCGACATCCAGTTGGCCTATGGCCACCACCCGCTGCTGGACCACGCCGACTTCGCCATCCAGGCCGGCGAGCGCATCGGCCTCATTGGCCGCAACGGCGCGGGCAAGTCGTCGCTGCTGAGGTTGCTGGACGGCAGGACGCTGCCGGACGACGGCGACATCGCCCGCAATTCGGGCCTACGCGTCGCCACGGTCGAACAAGAACCGGAGCTGGACGAAAACGCCACGGTGTTCGACGTCGTCTGCAACGTAGAAGGCGACCACGAAGACTGGCAACGCCCCTCGCGCGTGCGCGCCATGCTGGAAAAACTGGGCCTGCCCGCCGACGCGCAGATCGCCGGCCTGTCCGGAGGCACCCGCAAGCGCGTCGCGTTGGCGCGCGCCCTCGTCGAAGAGCCCGATCTTCTGCTGCTGGACGAACCCACCAACCACCTCGACTTCGACGGCATCGCGTGGCTGGAAGAGATGCTGCGCAGCTGGCGCGGCGCCGCGGTCATCATTACCCACGATCGCCGCTTCCTTGACGCTGTCACCACCCGCATCGTCGAACTCGACCGCGGCCGCCTGCTCAGCTTCCCGGGCAACTTCTCCCAGTGGCAAGAGCGCAAGGCCCAGTGGCTGGAATCCGAACGCCTGGAACAGGCCCGTTTCGACAAGCTCCTGGCGCAAGAAGAAGTCTGGATCCGCAAAGGCGTCGAAGCCCGCCGCACCCGCAATGAAGGTCGGGTACGTCGCCTGGAAAGCCTGCGCGTCCAGCGCGCCGAGCGCCGTGAGCGCATCGGTGACGTCTCGCTGGCGCTGGCGGAAGGCCAGCGCTCGGGCAAGCTCGTCGCCGAACTCGAACATGTCGGCAAGACCTTCGGCGACAAGATCGTGGTGGACGACTACTCCACCACGATCCTGCGCGGTGACCGCATCGGCATCATCGGCCCCAATGGCGCCGGCAAGACCACCCTGCTAAAGCTCATCCTGGGCGAAATGCAGCCCGACACCGGCACCACGCGGCTGGGCACGAACGTGGCCGTCGCCTACTTCGACCAGATGCGCGCGCAACTGGATGAAAACGCCTCGCTCGTCGACATCATCAGCCCGGGCAGCGAATGGGTCGAAATCGGCGGCACCCGCAAGCACGTCATGACCTACCTGGGTGACTTCCTGTTTTCGCCCGCCCGCGCCGGCTCTCCAGTGCGCAGCTTGTCCGGCGGCGAACGTGCCCGTCTGTTGCTGGCGCGCCTGTTCGCCCGCCCCGCCAACGTGCTGGTGCTGGACGAACCCACCAACGACCTGGACATCGAAACGCTGGAACTGCTGGAAGAGTTGCTCCAGGAGTACGCCGGCACCGTGCTGCTCGTCAGCCATGACCGCGCGTTCCTGAACAACGTCGTCACGCAGACCATCGCCTACGAGGGCGACGGCCGGTGGCGCGACTACGTCGGTGGCTACGACGAATGGGTCGCCCAGCGTCCCGCCGCCCGCCCCGCCGCTGCCGCCGATGCAGACGGCGACGTCAAGCCCGTCGACGAAAGCGCCGCCCGCGCGAAGGTCGCCAAGCCCAAACCGGCCAAGGCGACCAAGATGAACGCATGGGACCTGCGCGAACTCGAAGGCTTGCCCGACGCCATCGCCGCTCTCGAGGCGCAACAGGCTGAACTGGCCGGGAAGCTGGCAGACGGCAGCCTTTACCGCGATGCCCCTGCCGAAGTCGATCGCATCAACACCGAGCTTGCCAAATTGGAAAGCGAACTCGAAGAACGATTCGCCCGTTGGGAATTGCTGGAAGCGCGCCGCGACGGCACGCTCTAACGCCATGCGCCGACCTCACGCTCTATATATATAGATATCGCGCATTCATCACACGGTAAAAAAAACGGGGGACCGGCGCACAGCCGCTCCCCCGCTTCTTATTCGCCAAGGCGCGCCGTTTCGGGCGCACTCCCGCCGCTCAGACCTTGGCGCGCCAGGCCAGTGCTTCGCCGGCCGCCAGCGGCACCAGCGTCGTGTTGCCGAATTCCAGCTCGTCCGGCACCTGGTACGTTTCGCGCAGCAAGGTCAACGTGCCGGTATTTCGCGGCAGGCCGTAGAAATCCGGTCCGTGGAAGCTGGCAAAACCCTCCAGCTTGTCCAGCTTGCCCACCGCTTCAAACGCCGTCGCGTACAGCTCCATCGCGTGCAGCGCCGTGTAGCAACCGGCGCAACCGCACGCGTGCTCCTTCAAACCACGCGCATGCGGCGCACTGTCGGTGCCCAGGAAGAAACGCGGGCTGCCACTGGTGGCCGCCTCGACCAGCGCCAAGCGATGCGTCTCGCGCTTCAAGATCGGCAGGCAATAAAAATGCGGACGCACGCCGCCCTGGAAGATCGCGTTGCGGTTGTACAGCATGTGCTGCGGCGTGATCGTCGCGGCGATCGGCCCTTCGGCGTCGCGCACGTACTCCGCGCCTTCCTTCGTCGTGATGTGTTCGAACACCACCTTCAAAGCCGGAAACGCGCGGCGCAGCGGCTTCATGACCCGCTCCACGAAAACCGCCTCGCGATCGAACACGTCAATCGCGGGGTCGGTCACTTCGCCATGCACCAGCAGCGGCATGCCGCACTTTTCCAGGGCTTCCAGCGCTTTTGCGCATTTGCCGAGCAAATCGGTGACACCCGCGTCGGAATTGGTCGTCGCGCCCGCCGGATACAGCTTCACCGCATAGACCTGGCCCGACTCGTGCGCGCGGAAAATCTCTTCCGCCGAGGTGTTGTCGGTCAGATAAAGCGTCATCAGCGGCGTGAAGGCTGCCGGGTTGCCGCCGGCTTTACGCAGCGCTTCCAGGATCCGGCCGCGATAGGCCAGTGCCTGCTCGGTCGTCGTTACCGGCGGCCGCAGGTTCGGCATGATGATGGCGCGCGCGAACTGGCGCGCGGTATCCGCCACCACGGCTTCCAGCGCCGCGCCATCGCGCAAGTGCAGGTGCCAATCGTCGGGGCGGGTAATGGTGAGTTGATTCGTGTTGGGAGTAGACATGGAAGCTTCTTAATCTGCCAGCGGCATGCCCCGTTCTGCCAGCGCGCAGAACATCGCGCTGCCCAGGGGAATGACGGCATCGTTGAAATCAAAATGCGAGTTATGCAGCACGCAGCCCGACTCGGCGCCGCCTTGGCCCAGCCGGAAATACGCGCCGGGCTTGCTTTGCAACATGAACGAAAAATCTTCGGAACCCATCGACGGTACCAGATCACGCACCACGTTCTCCTTGCCGATCATCTCGGTCGCGATGTCGGCCACCAGATTCGCGTGCTGCGGCGTGTTCAAGGTCGCGGGATAGATGCGCTCGTAAATCAACTCGGCGGAACCCCCGAACGCCCCGGCGATCGCCGTAACCAGCTCGCGCATGCGGGTCTCGACCATTTCCTGGACCGACTTGCGAAACGTCCGCACGGTCCCTACCAACTTGGCTTCGCGCGGGATCACGCTCATTGCGCCCGGGTGCCCGGCCTGCATGGACCCGATCGACACCACCGCCGAATCCAAGGGGTTCACATTGCGCGACACGATAGTCTGCAAGGCCGTGATGATCTGCCCCGCGATCGTCACGGGATCAATCGTCTGATAGGGGTGCGCGCCGTGCCCGCCGCGGCCCGTGATCTGGATCTCGAAGCGGTCGGCCGCGGCCATCATCGGCCCCGGGTTGATGCCGATCGTGCCGGGCCGCAGGCCAGGCCAGTTATGCAAGGCGTAGATCGCGTCGCACGGGAACGTGTCAAACAAGCCATCTTCAAGCATGGCGCGGGCGCCACCGCGCCCCTCTTCCGCCGGCTGGAAAATCAGCACCGCCGTGCCGTCGAAATTCCGCGTCTGCGCCAGGTATTTGGCCGCACCGATCAACACCGCGGTGTGACCGTCATGGCCGCAGCCGTGCATCAGGCCCGGTTTGGTGGACTTGTGGCCGAACTCGTTGTCCTCCGTCATGGGCAGGGCGTCCATGTCCGCGCGCAGGCCGATCATGCGCCCGCTGTCGCAGCGCTTGCCCCGGATCACGCCCACCACGCCGGTCTTGCCGATGCCGCGATGCACCTCGATGCCCAGCGCCTCAAGCGCACCGGCCACGATCCCAGAGGTGCGGACTTCCTCGAAGCCTAACTCGGGATGTGCATGCAAATCGCGCCGCAGCGCCGTCAATTCGTCGTGAAATAGGCGAATTGATTCCAAAGGAGATCGTGCGTACATAGGAGGTTACAGAATGACGGGGTAGGGGGGACAGTCTATGCATTTTAGTTGCTACAGAGGATAAATGCCTTTGTCTTTACGAGAGAGACACGTTATGCTCCGGCCGCAGGACAATTTTTCCAACAGCCAGAGAAGGAGCGCCGCATTATGGCCACAACCTCCAAACCCGCGACCGCGCGCAAGCCGAACGCTGCATTCATGAAGCCCCTGACCCCCAGCGCCGAATTGGCCGCTGTCATCGGCTCGGAAGCCGTGCCGCGTACCGAGGTCACCAAGAAGATCTGGGAATACATCAAGAAGCACAACCTGCAAGATGCCAGCAACAAGCGCAACATCAACGCCGATGCCAAGCTGCGTCCGATCTTTGGCAAAGATCAGGTCACGATGTTCGAACTGACCAAACTGGTCAACGCACATCTGAAGTAAGCAGGCAAAGGGCGTACCCCGTACGTCCCTGCCTCTTCGATTGTCGCGACGCCCTGGCTCACCGCCGGGCTAGCACACTCTCCCTCTCGCGCACGCTCCATCTCACGCGCGGCAGCCTGCTCCATATCCCGTGGGCATGGCCTTTCCCCTTGATAGTCCCGTTCGATTCCATCTGGCTGATCGCTAGGATTGGCGCGCCTCTCCGAGCAACCAGCTTCGAAATGCAGCAACCTCCGGACGCTGTGCGGACGATCGCGGATACACGACCCAATAGCTGTAATCGTTAGGTAATGCGTGCTCGAAAAGCCGCACCAAACGTCCGGTCTGCAAATCGTTCGCCGCCAGCATCAAGCGCCCCAACGCAACCCCCTGCCCGTCGACTGCTGCCTGCAGCACCAGTGCCGCATCATTGAAAACCACGCCCTGCGACAGGTCCAGCGCCACATCCACATGCTGGCACCACTGCTGCCATCCCAGGCGCGGTTGGTCGTGCAATAGCGGTACCTGTTTAAGGTCTTCAGGCCGTTTCAATACGGGAGGCCCCGACGCCAACGCAGGGCTGCAGACCGGGCTTAGGAACTCCCGCGCAATCAGGTCTGCCTTGACGCCTGGCCAGCGCCCCAAGCCCGATCGAATCCCGATGTCGAACGTGTCATCGCCGCTCCAGAGTTGCAACGAACTCGTCACCCGCAAATCCACCTCAGGATATCTGGCTCGAAACGTCGGCAAGCGCGCCAGCAGCCAACGTGATGCAAATGACGGCAGCACCGAGATCCGTAAAGGCCGCTCGCGTCTCTCTCGCACGCGCTCCGTCGCCGCCGCCATCCGATCGAAAACCTGCGACAGTTCCGCCAGATAGGCGGCGCCTTTTTGGGTCAGGCTCAACGCATGGCCCCTGCGCGTGAACATGGGCTGGCCGAGCCAGCGTTCCAGTTCCCGCACCTGATGGCTGATCGCCGCCTGCGTGACGCAGAGCTCCGCCGCGGCCTGCGTGAAACTCATATGTCGCGCTGCGGCCTCAAAAGCCCGCAGTGCGCCCAGTGGTGGTAACCGTCGCATTTTCTCAATTAGTGCTGCTTATCGAAGGGATGAGAATAGATCGCTTTGTCGGGTGCCGGAAGCGCTATCTACTGACGGCTTCGGCCGCATTCGGGACCACCGTAGAGACCAGCGGCAACCACAATCAAAGGAACAGTAATGACCGGCTGGGAGAGTTGGGTGATATTCCTGGGCTATGCGGTCCCCATGATCGTCAGCCCGGGGCCAGGAAATACCCTTTTGGCGGCGGCTGGCGGCCGGTACGGCATCAGGGGCACGATGCCATTCTGGATGGGTTTCGAGACTGCCAATCTCGCGCTCTGCGCGCTCTATGGTTTGGGACTAGGCGGCACGCTCCATGAGCATCCACAGCTACACGACTTCCTCAAATGGGCCGGCGCTGTCTATCTGCTCTATCTGGCGTGGGGGTTCTTTCGCGCCTCCAGGGCGCCGGACAAGCCGGTGTGGTCGCAGCAGAAGATGGGGTTCTGGGACGGTTTCATTTGCGTGGCGTTAAACCCAAAAATCCACTCGATGATCGTCGTCATGTTCGCGCAGTTCCTTGCACCGGGCGCGAGCCTCTCGGCGCAGGTCGCGCAACTAAGCGCCGCCTTCGTGTTCCTGGGCCTGTTCTGCCATTTCCCGTGGATCTACGGCGGCCAGGTTATCCTGGGACGGTTCACTTCGCCCAGGGCAGCGCGCATCCAGGCCGCGGTCTTCGGCGTATCGATGCTTATCGTCGCCGCCTATGTCGTCCTGTCCTAGCGTTCCCGGCAACGACGCATGAAAAAGGCCGGCGAACTCGCCGGCCTTTCGTTCTTGCCCTGGGGGTATCACATCAGGTGTAGGTAGTGGGCGCGGCACCTTCCAGCAATGCCAGCCAGCCTTTGATCAAACGATACAGCACCCACACAACCGTGGCGATCAGGCCGATCCAGCCAATAAAGATGTACACGGCAATACCGCTGATGGCCAGCCACAGCATCGCCCACCAGAACGTGCGCAGCATCCAGTCGAAGTGGGCGGCGTATACCGTGCCCGCAGCCTCCGAGCGCTTCAAATACATCAGCACCACGGCAGCCAAGGTCGCGATGCCCAGAATTCCACTCGTCAAAAAGCCCAAGGCGAACAGGCCGTAAGCCACGTGGGTCAACGTGCGCAGATCTAATTTCGTACCGGGCACGGGGGTCTGGGTATCACTCACGATAACGCTCCAACGAATTGACTCGGTCAATCTTACCGCACAAAGCCCCCCCGCCCACGGGCGTTGTTATTTGGGCACATTCAGCATTGGCGCGGCTTGCAGGCTGATTGACTGCCATGCAAAGGTCCGATTACGGGCCCCATGACGAGCCGGATCAAGGCCCAATTTACGGGTGATATCAGTCAGTCATCGCCCAAAGACAAAGCCCCGCCGGATGCCGGCGGGGCTTTGAGGGGTAAGAGCTTGACGATGACCTACTTTCACAGACGTCCGTCCACTATCATCGGCGCGAAGGCGTTTCACTGTCCTGTTCGGGATGGG